>CBDATT010000001.1:0-1262500 GCA_965199885.1 Isosphaeraceae bacterium
TCTGCCGCCATGTCAGAGGTGAATCCGGGTCTGCCAGGTCGGCGCTGAAGCCGGTGATGTGCGCTTCGCGGAGGTCCGCCCAGGTAGCCCGAGCCGATGAGTTCGCGCATGGCGAGGTCGCCGGCCAGGCCGAGCGGACTCGGGACGACCATCGCCGTCAGGTCCGGAAGTTCGAGCGATCGGTCGAGCATCCGCTGCGCTTCACGAGCGTTCATGGCCATTCGGCTCTGCGTTAGGACGTGCTTACCCGCGTCGAACGCCGCCAGCGTGATCGGACAGTGCAGATAGGGCCAGGTAGCAATCACCACCGCATCGACATCGTCGTCGTCGACGAGGTGGCCCCAACTCCCGTACACCTTGTTGAGGCCGAATTCGCGGGCGACTCGCCCCGAGCTTTCACGCCTGAGGTTGCAAACGCCGACGACCTCGACGCCTGGGAGTGCTAGAAAACCGGGGCAAGTGGCGCGACCGGGCGATCTGACCCGCGCCGACGATCCCGATCCGAACCTTGCCCGCGGTACTCATCACTCGGCTCGATTCGCTTCGCGGCGCCTGATCCACCACCTGACTGGTCCGGTCGGCGAGAAATCTCGCTCCGCCGAAACATAGCGCACTGGCAAGCGAGCAAACCTGGGGCCGGATCGCGTTGTTACCGCGTGGTTCGACCGCCGGCCGCAGCCGTGGCCATGATCGTGAAGGGGCGACCGATCATTCGCTCCCAGCGTTTGCGTTGGCCGTCACTCAGATTCGCCCAGACCTGCTGGACGAAGCGATGGTCGGCGGCGGCTGGGTCGTGCTCGGCGGTGCGGTTGTGGCGCGTGGCCCGATCACTGGCCAGGCGGGTCAAGGCGGCGCGCTGATCGTCGGAAAGCGAGAGAGTCTCGGCCAGAGTCGGCCGGGTGATGATGGCCGCGACGCCTTCCCAGCGGAGGTCGATCTCGGTCAAGCGACCGACCTGGTCCTCGGTCAACCGGGTTTCAAGCCAGAGGCGTTGCTCTTCATCGACGACCCGGCGTTGCTCGATGGCGGCCTGATCTTTCCGGCCCTGGAGCGCAGCGGCTTTGTGGAACAGGTCGGCGATCACCCGGGCCGCATCGGCAACCTGGTCGGGTTTCATCGCCAGGTCCGCCTGAACGTCGGGACGACTCAGGAGGAAGATTGGCGGCACCCGCCGGCCTTGCATCGAGTCGGGCAAGATCCAGCCACCAGCCAGGCTCGAACTTCCGTCCGCCCCAGCCTGCACAGGGGCTGGACTGCCCAGCACGAGCAACCAGCTTGCAGCCACCAGGGCCAGCGTCGATCCCTGACGCATGGGATAAGCCTCTTGAACTCTGAGGAGAAGAAAAAACCAAGCGGGCCAGACCCATCATGAAGATGAGACTGACCCGCAACTTATACGGGGATCAGGTAAATCCGGAAAGGTCAGTTCATCAAGGGTTCGCCCGCGATTCACGCAGACTCTTCTTGGCGGCCGGCTTGGCGGCGGTCGCCGGGGCTGCGGGAGCGGGTGCGGTCGCGGCGGGAGCCGTGGCGGCAGTCGCAGGGGCAGCGGCGGTCGCTGTAGAGGCCTGCGCTGTACCTGGAGCGGCATTATTCGGGCGGAACCGGTTCATGAAGCCCTGACGAAGCTGAGCAACGTCGAACTTCTCACCAATCATCTTGTTAAAGGTGGTCCGCTGTGCCTTCGTCAACGCTTTGCCCACGGCGACCATGGTCTGGTCGTCCAGTTTGGTCCGACCATCTTCCATCGATTTCAGTTTGGCCTGGAACTCGGGGGTCTGGAACATCGCGGGGTCTGGGCGACCACCACCACCGCCAGCGTTGTTGCCACCACCGCCTCGGTTATTGTTGGGGGCCGCACCATTGGCGTCATCATTATTATTGTTGTTGAACAACTGACCCATCAGCTCCCGTTGGCTCCGCCGCGAATCGCCGCGGATCGCCTCGATGGCGGCGACCTGCTCTTCGGTCATTCCGAGCTTCTCGATCACTTCGGGATTGTTGAACGCCCCGGCTCCTTCAGCCTGAAGGGCAATCTGCTTGATCCGGGTTTTTTGCTTGGTGTCGAGCACTTTCAGGAGCGCGGCTTCGACCTGATTCTGGAAGTTGTCGAGGGTTTCCCGCATAACCTGGGCACCGGCGTCGTTGCGGTTGCCACCCCGACCACCACGGCCACCATTGTTGCCATTTCCGTTCACCGGGGTCCCGCCATTGGCTTCAGCGGCGGCGGCGGCTTCGAGGGCGGCCTGTTCGCGAGCGGCGGTCGCCAGTTTCTGGGCTTGTTCGCGAACCTGGGTCCGCTTCTTCTCGGCGTCGATGTTGACTTGCTTGATCTGTTCTTTCTGTTTGTCGGTCATCTTCAGTTCATCTTGAACGACCGGCATCACGATCAAATTCGCGGCCGACATGCCCCCACCTGGACCACCGGGTCCACCGCCACCCCAGCCGCCACCACCACCAGGACCGCCACCGCCGGGACCACCACCGCCGGGACCGCCGCCGCCAGGGCCGCCACCGAAGCCACCGCGGTTGCCTCTGCCACCCTGACCATTATTGTTGTTGGGATCCTGCGCCGAGGCGAGAGCCGCACCGAGCGTGAGGAGAACGGCAAAATGGGCCGCCAGACGGAAGGGCTTGGGCATCAGTCGGGAACTCCTGGACCAGCACGCTCCGTTCAGCCAGTGCCGGTCGAGCGTCGAGGGTTTCGGTTTTGAGTTGCGATCAGGACGCGGTACGTCCCATGATGAGCAAAGTGAGCGTCAACCGCGACCCCTCCGTCCCCAAAAATCCGCGCGTTCCGCGTTTTTTTTTCTGAGCCCTCTTGACCTCTCCGATCGGGCCACCAAACTTAAACCCCCTGGCCGCGGGCCAACCAGAGGGCCAGCCCGGCCATCGCCAGGATTGTGGCGCACCGAAATACGATCCGATAGCCTGTGAATCGTCGCCCGACATCCACCATGAGGTTAGTCGTGGTCTCGGGAGTTACCGCGGCGTCGTCATGGGTGGCGATCACTTGCTCGGCCCGGCGCTCCAGGGCGTTCAGGGTATTCATGCAGACCAGGTGGATCAGGGCGAGCACGACGAACCCGAAGCCTTGTTCGAACCACTCGCGCCAGGGGATCGGGGGAATCGCCGGCTTCCACTTCGATGGCGTGGTCAGGGGCCGGTCGGACTGGTAAACGACCAGTTGCGTCGTTCGGCTGGTCCGGTCCGATCCGTCGGCCACGCGCAGGTTGAGCTTCACCGGCTCCGGTGTTCCTTTCGTTGGCGTCCCCCGGATCAAACCGGCGTCGGGGTCCACGGCCAGACCTGCGGGTAAGGGACCATCGACCGACCAGTGCCGCGGGCCATGGCCGCCGACCGCCGCCAGCGCCAGGGTGTAAGGGCGACCCGCGATCGCCTCGGGGAGTTCGCCGGGCGTGGCAATGGCCAGAGGCAGCGAATCCTCCGCGGGTGTGATCGGCTTCGCCCCCGGCAGGTCAACCGCCTTGGGCAGCAAGGCCATGATGACCATTGTCAATAAGAGGATGAACAGCAAGGCCCCGGTCAGTTTGGTGACGACCACGGCGACAAACGAATCCTCGCCCGACCCGCCAAACTCCATACCCGCGTGATGACCGCCGCGTCTCGACCGTCGCATGGGCCTTCGGCCTCCGTGCCGCTTGTGTGCAAATGGATGGAAGTGAACGGGATCAGCGTTCGGGTCGATTCACGTCCATGCACCAATCGACACGAGACGATCCCGATCTTCACCAAAATCGCGACGAGCCGGACAACCGATCCGGTCGTCGCTCGTCGGTTTCGGGATTGCAGATTCGTTGGATTGCTCAAGATTCGCATGCAAAAAGCGTCCACCAGCTTCGCCGTTGCCGCTTCGAACGTGATATTGGGCTCGGTCGTCGTGCTGCTCCGGAAGGGGATCATCAGGCATGGTCCATCATTCCGGAGCAGCCAGGAACGAACAAGCGCCCGCTTACGCTGCCTCTTCGTCGCGAGACACGGTTGCGTAGGGCGTGCCGAACGTCCGCTTGACGATGCTCCGGTACAGAGAGTTGCCTTGCTCCATGCTGACGTTGAGGAGGTCAAGCGCGTCCTTGAGACTATGCATCGTCTTGGCCAGTTGCTCCTGGTTGGCGCGGCTGGAGCGCTCGAACGAGGCTGACCAGGATTGCGACAGCCCTTCCACGGCCTGGCAAGCGCGGTCGAGGCCCATCCGGATCTCGGCGAGCGGTGGGCCGGTCGGCTCGACGTGGCTGACCGATTCCTCGATCCGCCCAAGGATGCCCACGCCCCGGCGCATCCCGTCGTCGATCGCTTCGAGCCGGGCCAGTTGCGGACCGATCCGACCGATCGCCATCGCTCCCTCGCGGAACCCGGCAAAAGCGACCGGAAGTTGGTCGACCGACTCGGCGAAGCGATCCACATGCGGCCCCAGACCGTCGCCCATCCGTCCGGCCAACTCTTGCAAGGCCCGGGTGGCTGGTTCAAGTGCAAGCATCAGGTCGTGCCGCATCGCTTCCAGGTGCGGGGCCAGTGCCGCCGAGACCCCGGCGGCGAGCGGGTTGTCGCTCGCGTTCCCGGCACGCGGCAAGACCTTCTCGACCACCCAACGGTCGACCCGCGCCAGCAGGTCCTCGGAACGGCGATAGACCAAGGTCTGCACCAGCATCAACGAGGCACTCAGGAAGAGCGCGAGCAGGGTGCTATCAAACGCGACCTGGAGCGCGGAGGTAACGCTGGTCAAGTTGTTCATGAACCCGTCGAGATCCTTGACCATCGGCAGGACCAGGCTGATGTTCATCAGCGCCTTCGAGATCCCTTCCACGGTGCCGATGAAGCCGATCACCGGCAGAAGATAAAGGATGTATTTCGGCAGGGTAAAGCGACCGGCCGCCTGCTCGCCGTCGAGGCCGGACCCTTCGCGGTTGACCTCCATCAACTGGCTGACCGACGCCGATTGGCTTTCGCGGGCGAACGTCGCCAGTTGCCGGACTCGACTCGGCAAGACGCGGGTGTCGGTCTCCCGGATCGCGTTCGGTTTTACGAGGTTCGAGCCCCGGTCGGCAGCCTGATCGAGCCAGCCCGGCGCCTCGGCGAAGCTCGGTTCGTTCCGCCAGAGCCGGAAGATCTCCCGCCCCAGCGCGGCCAGGGCCCAGAAGTAGATCGCCGTGCCGACGTACTGCTCCCAGCCCCGCTCGAACATCAGGGTCGGGTTGAAGATCATCAAGCAGACCGGAAAAAGCGCGGCCATGCCGAGCATCGTGAGCGTTCCCGGGTAGCTCAGCCGCGAGGTGGCGAATGCGGGCTCGGTCGTGCCACGCGACCGCGCGGCGGCAGGATTGGGTCGGCTCGACATGATGGGTTGTCCTTCCTGGACGGAGATAGATGGGCAATCCAAGCAGCGGGCGTGTGGCCGCGAATCGCCCTGAGATCAGCGGTCGTCATCATCGGGAGAATCGGCAAGGTCGACCAATCCGCTTGAGTTTTTTCGCTCAAGCGGGCACGACTTTGTCCGTAACCCCTGGTGCCCGGAATCGGAAGTTGCAATGAGTCGCTCCTTCCATCAGGGTTTGCGTTCGCGTCAGCTCAATCGAGGGATTGAAACCTTGCACCAGGGCGAAGTCGCGCTGGCAGGATAAACTCCCGCCGAGATCGGCGAGGCCGAGCGCGCGGTACATCTCGGCATACTTGCAGCGCGTGACATTGAAATCGAGCCGGTCGGCGGACCGCTCCAAAAATTCGATCTCGAGCGCGCCGCCCTCGCGCCAGCGATCGATGTCGCGGGAAAACGCATCCAAACTTGCTTCACCCACCGCGTGAGCAAGTTCGGCCCCACGGTCGCGAGCGAGACCCGCGACCACCTCGCGGACCACCTCCAGCGCTCGGTCCTGCCCAACTTCGGCGATGAACCCCCGGACGATCGGCCCGACAATCTTGGCTTCCACCTCGCGCTGGGCCAGCAGGGTCAATCCGGGGCCGGTGATCGGGGCGGATTCCGTCGTTGGTTGATCCATGAGCAGCCAGACCTTTCCCCGAGCAAGGAAACGAAACTTGGTATCGATGGATACGCAGCCCGCAACCTCCAAGCCAGACCGAGCGGATTCCCGCCCAGATCTTCCTTGCTGGCGCACAAACCACTATCGTACAGTCGTCTCGTTTCCCCAGTGCGTATCCCGTCGATCCCGTTCGGGAGATCCCTCATGTCGATCGTTGTTCTGGCCTGTGCGGGTCTGCTGAGTCTGGCGAATGCCGATTCGTCGGCTCCTGATGTCACCGCCGAGTATCAGAAGGTCAAGGCCAGCATGGGCCGGACCGCCGACGATCAGGTCCGGCTGGCGCTCTGGTGCGAGACGAACGGTCTGACCGCCGAGCGAGTCCGACACCTTGCCCTGGCCGTCCTGGCGAATCCAACCCACGCGACCGCGCGGGGCCTGTTGGGTCTGGTCGCCCAGGATGGGCGGTGGGTGGCCCCCGATGCCATCGCCGCAACGGTTCGGACGGATGCTCCGCGTCAAACATTGCTCGACGAGTACGATGAACGGCGCTCGCGCACCGAGTCCACAGTCGCGGGCCAGTGGGCGCTCGGAGTTTGGGCCGATCAGCAGGGGTTGACGGACCAGGCCAGAGCCCACTTCACGGCCGTCGTTCGGCTCGACTCAACCCACGAGAAAGCCTGGAAGCGGCTCGGTTTCAAGAAGGTCGCGGGCCGGTGGACCACGCACGACCGGATCGTCGCCGAACAGGCTGAGATCGAGGCGCAAGAGCGCGCCGATCGAACCTGGAAGCCACGGCTGGAACGCTGGAAGCAGCAACTCGACGACTCAGGAACGGCCGAAAAGGCTCGGATCAAACTTTCTGGAGTGACCGACCCCCGCGCGATCCGGTCCATTGAAGCGGTCTTCGGCGATCGGACGGCGACTCATGAACTTGTGGCGGTCGGCCTGCTCGGCCAGATCGACGGCGCTCCCGCCTCGCTGGCGCTGGCGAGCCTGGCCATCCGGGGCCATTCGCCTGAGGTCCGCCGGGTCGCGGTGGAAACCCTGGTCCCCCGTGACGCCCGCGACTTCATCGCCGTGTTGACCCGCCTGGTCCAGACTCCCTGGCGGTACGAGGTCCGGGCCTTGACTGGTCCCACGTCGCCCGGCGAGTTGTTCGTCGAGGGGGAACGATTCAACGTCCGCAAGATCTACAATCCGCCTCCTCTGGGCGCCCTGAGCGGTTCCCTGCTGGCTCAAGCGAACTTGACGCGGACCACCCTGGCGAATCAGCCCGCCCCAGAGGCGACCCGAAGGCTGACCCGGCTGGCGACCGAGGCCACGCGCCAGATCAGCACCCCGGCGAGCCGCGATCGCGAGACCGTCACCGGGGATGGTCAACTCGCCCGTAGGCGGTTGGTCGAGGATGTCCGCGAACTGGAAACCGCCAACGCCACTATTCGCGCCAACAACGACCGGATCTTGCCGGTCCTGACCCGGATCACGCGCCAGAATTTCGGCGAGAACCGCGAGGCCTGGGAACGATGGCAAACCGATCAGGCCGGCTACGCCTCGTTGAGTTCGTCGGCCGATAAACCGACCATCATCGAGATCGACCAGCTCACCGAACAATCCTATCTCCCACCGCCACCCCGCGGCGAATGCTTCGCTCGGGGGACGCTTGTCCGGACGATCGATGGTGCCCGCCCGATCGAACAACTTCAGCGTGGTGATCTCGTGCTCACCCAGAACACAACTTCGGGAGCCCTTTCGTACCAGCCGATCTTGACCACCTTCGATATGCCCCCCGCTCCGAGTGTGCGTATCGCCGTCGGGACCGAGTCGATTGTCGCCACCGGCATCCACCGCTTCTGGCAAGCGGGCAAGGGGTGGAGGATGGCCCGCGACCTCAAACCCGGCGACCGGCTCCGGACCCTCGGAGGCGTGGCGAGCGTCGCGGCCGTCGGCGTCGAGCCTGAGCAACCGATGTACAACCTCGAAGTGGGCGCAGCGCGGACCTACTTCGTGGGTCGAGTCGCCGCCCTGGTCCATGACAACACATTGATCGAAACCACCCCAAATCCGTTCGATGCTCCACGCGAGGTCGTGCCGTTAGAAGCAATGTCGATCGCTCGTTGATCGGGCGTAAGTCTGTGTTGCGATGTGCTCCAAAATCGGTCAAACTCATGCCTTGCCCTCGACGTGAACCGGGAGGGCGAGGCATTCCGCGCACCTCCAGGATGAATTGGGCAAGTCGCCGATGAGCCAGTTTCTTGATGAGTATGCCCAGGGAAACGACATCCAGTCCGCCTCGGTGGCCGATCGACTCGAAGCGGGCGAAGCTCCATCGGCGGTGGCCAGTGCGCTCGGCCTGAGTCCGGCGGGGTTGGTGGCGGCAATCGCCCGGGTTGGTCTCGGGGGTGAGGATGCCGAGGGGCTTCCCCTGATCCGGGCCAGGTCCGTCCGACCACAACTCGCCGCAGTCCTGGCCCGGGAAGCGACGCTTGCCGAACTTTTCCCGCAAGCAAGTCCTCCAGATCGACTCGCGCTCGGAGCAGGCTTGCTCCAGGTGCTCGACGCCTGGGACGCGAGCCACCACGCCGCTCAGGAGGCCGACGACCAGGGCGAAACCGCGACCTCGGCAGCCTGGCACATGATCGCGCACCGCCGCGAGCCCGACCCGAGTAATGCTCGCTACTGGGCACGTCGGGTCAAACCCGGGACAATCTTCAGCACGCAGGCCACCCTGGGCACTCCTTTGCTGAACGAGCTTGCCGAGGCAAATCCTGGACTTGTGGGTCGCCTCGACTGGAACCCGCTAACTCTGATCGACCTCGTCGGCAAGATCCAGCCTGGTTCGCCCGAGACCACACTTGTTCGCCGGTTGCAACGGCTGGAAATGCTGGTTTTGCTCGACCAATCGACTGTATTCGACGGTGCATCGGTCCGCTGACCGTTGCCGTCTGGTCCTGACTTGATCTGAGCGGATCAGCGTTCTTCGTGGTGTTACGGAATGATCGTGACCATGACGAAGCCCAACGGCTCATGAAGCTTATTAATAATAATGATACGCCTTATAAAAGAATGTGTTTCATAAAATCAACAATCTTTGAAAATAGGTATGAAAATCCGACCGATTCGTTGACGGGCGACCGAGGATTTTTTTATCACTTAGAAGCACTTCGGATTCAAATTTGTTGTGACTACAAGAAGCTCGATGAGGAGCTGTCTCCATGGTTTCTACCCTTTCTTTAACTGTGAAGTCGCGTCCTGAGACGAGATTACTGCCGATTCAGCGATCCGGGAGTGGTCCTCTACAGCACTTCACAACGCTGGACGGTTTACGGGGCGTGGCGATCTTGGCTGTACTGATTGTTCACTATAATGAACATTTTGTTCCAGACCAGGGCCGGGGACATGTGCTTCGCACTTTGACCGACATGGGTTACCTGGGAGTCACCCTGTTCTTCGTACTTTCGGGCTTTTTGATCACACGCATTCTGGTGCGAACCCGCGACGATCCGCGCTACTTCGCCACATTTTTCAAACGGCGCTCGTTGCGAATCTTTCCGCTTTATTTCGCCTACCTCGCTTTTGTCTGTCTGAGTTCCAGCGTGTTGGGAGACTGGCTCGGTTATGGTCAATATCGGTTAAACTCTCATTCATTCAGTTATTTGATCTATACGAATAACATTGGGTGGGGCCTGGGCTATGATCACCCGAGTTTGATTCACCTCTGGTCCCTCGCCATTGAGGAGCAGTTCTATCTGGCCTGGCCCTTCGTGATCTACTTCATCCCCAACCGATGGTTGATTCCACTTTGCGTGGCCGGATTTATAGGGTCATTCGCCTATCGAGTCGCGTTGCTCCTGGCCAATACTGGAGCCGAGACCGTTTATGCCGCTACCCCGAGCCGGATCGATGGACTTCTGATTGGCGCCGCCATCGGGGTGATGGAACTCAATGAGGTGGCCCGAGCGCGACTAAGCCGCTGGATTCGCCCGGTTATGATCGCTTGTCTGATCGCCTTGACACCGATCGTTCTGAGAGACAGTTTGATTCCCTTTCGCCGACTCGTCCAGACCGTGGGCTGGTCACTGTGCGCTATCTTGTTCGCCACAATCGTTTTCTGGGCGGTCACCTCGGGGGCGAAAAATCGTTGGCTCAATGCGCGTTGGCTGCGGTTTATGGGCAAGTACAGTTATGGAATCTATGTGCTCCATATGGTCCCCGCGTTGGCGATCTGCCGGGATCGCTTGCCTACCTCGGTGATCCAGCAAGTGAGCGCGATGCTGGCCTGTGTGGCGGCCACGGCCGTGTTGACGGCGCTTTCGTGGCACTTCGTCGAGTCCCCTTTTCTTCGCAGAAAAAATCAGATGACTTCGGTTAAGTAGCGAACTCAAACACGCTGACACTTTTCCAGGCCAACTCCCAGTCAATATTGAGCTGAAGCCACAGAAATAATCACGAGTCCAAGATAATCGTTGCTCCGCATTCGACAGAGTGGAAGCGGACAATAGCATGTTAGTCGTGAAACAGACCTTAAAAGCAACGATCCGAGATTTAGGGTGGTGACAGTGGGTCAGCACTGGGGTGAGTTTGCGAGGATGCTTGCATCTCGTGATCACCTTGCTTTGCTCAGGACCCAGATGAGTCACTTGCATGAATCTCCTTGTTTCACCACCACTCGTTGCTCAGGCTGAACTGGTTCCCGCTGCCGCACCACAATCGACTTCGCGTTTGCTCTCGAAGCACTTCACGGCGCTGGACGGTCTCCGGGGGGTGGCGATCCTGACCGTCCTGGCGACGCATTACAGTGGGTTTGCACCCAAGACGGGTTGGGGGGAGATCGTCCATACTCTGACCTCCGGCGGTTATCTGGGGGTGTCCTTGTTCTTCGTGCTTTCTGGTTTCTTGATCACCCGGATTCTGATCCAGACTCGCGAGAGCGCTCGATACTTTTCGACCTTTTACATTCGCCGGTCGCTCCGGATCTTTCCGCTCTACTTTGCATACCTCGCATTGGTCGTCCTGGGCGGTTACGTGCTCTGGAACAGGGTGACGGGCCAGCCCTATCAGCTTGGTCCGCACCTGATCGCGTACCCACTCTATGCCAGTAACCTCTGGTTTGAACCGCGTTTGGACCCCAGTTTGGGCCACCTCTGGTCGCTGGCGATCGAAGAACAGTTTTATCTGGTCTGGCCCTTCGTGGTTTTCTACACTCCGGTCCGCTGGCTGGTGCCGCTCTGTCTGACGGGTTTTTTGGGCTCGTTCGCGTGCCGGGTGGGGATGGTCCTGACCCATTGCAACATCGACGCAATCTACGCGCTGACGCCCAGCCGGATGGATGGGCTTTTGATCGGCGCCGCGATAGGGGCCATCGAGCTCGATCCCACGGCTCGCGAGCGTCTGGTCCGGCTCATTCGCCCGATCTTGATCGCTTGCCTGATCCTGGTCGTCCCGATCACGCTGAAATACGGTTTCGCCGCCAATCGCAAGGTGGTGCAGACGGCGGTCTGGGGGATCTTCGCTGTCATTTTCGCCGCGATCGTCTTCTGGGCGGCCACCTCGGGGGCGCGAAACCGCTGGCTCAATCTCCCCTGGCTCCGCTTTATGGGCAAATTCAGTTACGGGATCTATGTCTGGCACATGGCGCCGGCCTTGATCCTCTTTCGCTACCATCGACCCGAGACTCCGCTCGCGCGAACCTTCGCCCTGCTGGGCTGCCTGGCGGCAACCGCTGCGCTCACGGCGTTGTCCTGGCGGTACATCGAGTCGCCCTTCCTCCGAGGCAAGAAACGGGTCACTTACGCCACCTGATCGGTCGTTCCGGAAGGGCGCGGGGTGATTGTTGCTCATGGACGACATGCGGACCAACCTGTCCAGGCAGAGCGCGACTTTTGTTCGACAAAGTTGCTCCTGGCTGCCGGTGTCAGCTTTGATCGACAGCAAGAATGACGATAAATTCTCGGATACGGGGGTAACAGCAGGTCAGAGTCGGGGTGGTTTGCGAGGATGGTTGCACCGATTGGGAACCCTCCCCTTGCTCATCGCGTCGAGGAACCACCTGCATGAGTTTCGCCATCCCCCTTTCCAGAGCTTCCCATCCCGAAGTAGCTTCCTCAGCAGCCGCGACCACGAATCCGCCCGCCACGTCACTTTCCCACCATTTTCCGGCTCTTGATGGTGTGCGGGGCGTGGCGATCCTGCTGGTCCTGTTGCTCCACTTCAGCACGATGCTGGCCGAAACCGGCTGGGAAAATTCGATCCGCAAGCTCTGCATCCCCGGCTACCTCGGGGTGACCTTGTTCTTCGTCCTTTCTGGGTTCTTGATCACCCGAATTCTGGTCCAGACTCGCGACACTCACGGGTATTTTCAGACCTTTTATATTCGTCGATCGCTGCGGATTTTTCCGCTCTATTTTGCCTACATTAGTACGATCTTGCTGCTCTATTACCCCATGGTCCAGTGGCGCTCGGGAGAGTCTTACCACCTGGGAGCCGACTCCCTCTATTATTTCTTCTACCTGGGCAACAGGACGGTGGATCTGGCGGAGTTCCGCCATCTCGGCCATCTCTGGTCGCTGGCGATCGAGGAACAGTTCTACATGGTCTGGCCGTTCGTGGTCTTTCTCTTGCCGCGTCGGTGGCTCTTGCCTGCCTGTTTGATCGGCTTCGTCGCCTCGTTCGCCTGCCGGATGGGACTGGCAATGATCCATACCGAGACCAGAGCGATCTATGTCCTGACGGTGAGCCGGATGGACGCCTTGCTGATCGGGGCCGCCGCCGGGATCATCGAACTTAACCAGGTCGCCCGGCAGCGGATGATCCGGGCGCTGCGGCCGACCCTGCTGGTGGGTCTGGCAGGCATGGCCTTTTTTGGGTATCGCTGCTGGTTCAGGATGGAACACCGTTCGATGAACACACTCGGCTGGTCGGTCTGCGCGGTCTTCTTCGCCACGGTCGTCTTCTGGGCCGCTACCACCGGCGCGAGTAACCGCTTCCTGAACGCCCGCTGGCTCCGCACGCTCGGCAAGTATTGTTACGGGATCTACATGCTCCACGTCTTTCCGATGATGTTTATCGGCGAAAATCTCCCCCAGCAAACGCTCGCCCAGCGCCTCGGCTCGATGCTGCTCGTCGTGGCCGCGACTGCCTTACTCACGATCATTTCCTGGAAGGTGATCGAACAACCGTTCCTGCGGCTGAAAAAACGGGCCGCCTACGTGACGGCCTGATTATCAATGCGTGTCATCGGGGAGCCAACGGATCGATCAGGGACCAGCCGCCGGAGCCGGAGAAACAGCGGGCTGCTGGCTGGTCAGGAAGGCGAGGAGGTCGCGAGTCTGCTCCTCGCCCAACGCGCCGAGCAAGCCAACCGGCATGATCGACGAACTACTCGGGCGGATCTCCTCAACCTCGGCACGGGAGAACGTGGTGTACTTGGCGTCGATATCCCCGACGCGGAGTGCATCGGCCCCGTCGGCCCGGACGATCCCCATGCTGATCCGCCCGTCCTTCAGCGTGAGGGTATATGAGACATAGTCGGGGTGGATCGCGGCGCTCGGCTCCATGATATTCTGGTAGACCCACGCGCGATCGGCCGCCGCCAGGCTCGACAGGTCAGGTCCCACCTGACCACCGACCCCCCGGATCTGATGACAGTGGGCGCACTTGGCCGCCTCACTCACGAAGACGATCGCCCCCCGCGAGGGATCTCCTCCCGATCCGAGCGCCGGCGGGATCACGGCAGGGGCCGGGTTCGGGAGCGGCGGCGGTGCCCAGGCGACCCCAAGCGCCGCGACGGGCAAGGTCATCGGCGTGTCGTCCTTCGAGTCGACCGCCGCGACCGTCCAGTGCAAGGTCGGCTCGGGGCCACCCGCAAGCGTGGTGATGCTGGACGTCAACTCAACCGGCTCGGCGGTCGTCTGGGAAGCGAACCTGGCATGAAACTTCGGGTCAGCCTGCGCCGATTCGCCGCCGAACGTCACCTCGAACGGTGTCGACCCGGTGACATCCATCTCAACCCTGGCAGGCGGTAAACCAACGAAGGTCCGGAGCGTCAGCTTGCCGGCCTGCTTGAGCAAGGGCCAAAGGCGGTTGTGCGTGCTGGAACCAGCCAGGTCCACGCGGACTACGGCGGGGTCGACGTCGGGCCACCAACCCGACCAGGTAGGCTCGGTCTTGCCGTCAGCGGTCCAGGCGACCTCCACACCCTTGAGCGTATAGGTGACGACCTGCGACCGGCCGGCAGTTGTCTCGCCGGGTGGTTTGATCGCGTCGAGGGTCAGCATGTAAGTGGTCTCGGCGGGGTGCGGGTCGGTGATCAGGATCAAGGTCCGGTCCTCATCGACCAGCCGAGCCGCCGCCACCCGGAGCGCGCCGCCATCGCCGCCCGGTCGCCCCACGCCGGGGGTTGATGACGCGGCTGAACCAAAGCGGATCAGGTGGCCCACCGCCTGGGTGGCCACGCTCGGATCAACGGGAAGATTGAACGCGACGCGCGTCTCCATCGGCCCGGCGGCCCAGGTTGCAACCACACGCGGAGCCACCGGAACAGCCTTTGCCCCCTCGAATGAGGCCAGCACGGCCAGTGTCATCGCAACCGGCAACAGCGCGACCCCCGCCAGTGCCAATCCCCACTTGACCCGCCGATCTCTGATCCGCATCATGCCCGTTCCACCCAGGGAAGTTGGCCCATTGATCTGCTCGCCATGAGTCCATCGTAGGACCGCCAGCAAGCCTCGCCCACTCGAAATCGACCATCAAACCCCAACCGGCTCGGGTTTTGCCTGTTCGACGGGACATGAGTATCCCCGAGGCAAGCACTCCGACCGCTGAACCGTTCGACATCGACGAGGTCTTCCGCCGCCTCCGGGCGCAACTTGCGGACATGCCCAAGGCGGCGATGTTCGACCTCCGCGACCGTGGGTACAGCTCCCCATTCGAGCAACTGGTCAGCAGCCTGATCTCGGCCCGAACCCGCGACGAGACGACGATGGTTGTGTCGCTCCGCCTGTTCGAGGTCGCCCGGACACCCGAGGCGATTGCCGCGCTCGACGAGGCCACCTTGACCCGTCTCCTGCATGGAGCGTCCTTCCCCGAACCCAAGGCTCGCGACATCCGCGAGCTTTCCCGGCGGATCGTCGCGGATCACGGCGGGGTCGTGCCCGACACGATGGCCGGTCTGACCGCCTTCCGAGGGGTTGGTCCCAAGATCGCGGCCCTGACTCTGGCCGTGGGCTTTGGCCAGGCGGCGATTGCGGTGGACATCCATGTCCATCGGATCGTCAATCGCTGGGGATATGTGGCGACCAGGACCCCCGAGCAAACGATGGCCGCACTGGCGGCTAAGTTACCCGAGCGGTACTGGATCGAGATCAACGAGCGCTGCGTCCCGTTCGGCAAGTTCGTCTGTCTCGGTGTTGGGCCAAAATGCTCAACCTGTCCGGTCCGCTCGATGTGCGCCCGGGTGGGGGTGACATCGAGCCGGTAGGTCCTGGTTTACTTTTTTTCCTTCTCGATCGACTCTTCGAGCTTGGCCTTCTTGGCGAGGTTCGCGGTCACGTGCTTGAGTTTGGGCGAGATGACCATCTGACAGTAGCTAGCGTACTTGTTCTGGCGGTAGTAATCCTGATGATACCCTTCCGCCGGAAAGAAATGGGTCAGGGGAACAAGTTGCGTGACGATCGGAGCCTTGAACCACTTCTGGGCAGTCACCTTCTCGTACGACTTGTTCGCTTCCTTGCGCTGAGTTTCTGAGTTGTACAGGATCACCGAGCGGTACTGCGTGCCGTGGTCGGGCCCCTGAGCATTGAGCGACGTTGGATCGTGGCAGAGCCAGAAAACGTCAAGCAGGTCATCGTAAGAAATGATGGATGAGTCGAAGTCGATCTGGACGACCTCGGCATGACCGGTCCGCCCGGTGCCGACCATCTCGTAGGACGGTTGCCCGATCGTGTCGTCGCCGCCGGCATAGCCCGACCGGACATCCTTGACCCCCTTCAACCGTTCGAAGACGGCTTCGAGGCACCAGAAGCAGCCGCCGCCGAATGTGGCGGTCTCGATCTTCGAGGGCTTGATTTGATCCTTGGGAGTTTCCTTGTCGGTGACCTTATCCTTGTCCGAGACGACGTTCGCCTTGGCCGCCTTCTCGGCAGGGGTCTCCTGAGCCGACGCCGAGCCGAGGCCGACCCCAGCGAACCCGCAGACCATGGCGCCCCAGCAGGCCGCCGTTGAGAACCAGGTACTCATCAGATCGCCCCTTCGGATGGAGTGCGGATATCGGGCTGGATGAGATTCCAGCCGCCTGGACAGATTGATTATTACGTTCCGACCCCGCCAAAAGCCGACAGAAATCCCGACTCAGATCGATTTTGTCCGCTCAATGACCCTTATGGTCCGACCGGCGGTTAGCGCGGCAGTTCGATCTGGATCAGCGAGACCGCCTGGCGCGGCATCCTGACCTGGATCGACGCTTGCCCATCCTGGATCGTGACTGCGCCCGCCGCCGGTCCTTCGAGTCGTGCCAACTGCCCAGCCTGGAGCAATCCAGCCATCTGATCGGCCGTCGCCTGCGCGGGCGAACCGAGCCGCTTCCAGGCTGCAAATGCGTTGCTGTGGGTGGCGTCGATCCGGTAGTGGTCCACCTGCACCGGTCGGTCGAGCCCAGGAATGTTCAGCGTCACCGCCGCGTCGGGGCCGGGGATGTCGTCGTCGTGGTAGTGCCAGACGAGGATCGAGAGCCTGGTCCCATCAAGACTCGCCAGGGCCGAGACGTCGGCCTGATCGCGGACTCCCGACTTGAGGATGGCGTCGAGTCCAACCGCGCCGGAACTTGTGACCAGCAAGCGCTGGCCACCCATCCGGCTCATCATCCGGAAGACGTTGAGGACGGGAAGGTCAATCCCGCCGCTGCTCAGGACCCGAAACCCGGCGAAGAGTGGTTGATCCTCGAACTCGAACGCCCAGGTCAGTGCCCCTTCGAGGTTGACTCCATGGCGCGCGGCGAGTTCATGCTCGCGGGCAAAGCTGGCGGCGGTGTAGCTGGCATACATCAGGCCGTTCCGGTACCCGAGTTGTGGCCCCTGGCACGCCGCGCAGCCGTCGGGGTCGGATTCGCCGATGATGATCGGTTTCGACTTCAGCTCGGGGAACGACGCGACGATCCGGAACCCCTCGTCGATCGTGCGGAGCTGATTCGCGATCCCCATCCGGACATGCCCATCGACGAACGACGGGGCTCCCTTGGCGTGGAACGAGACAAAGTCGACCGGTGATCCGACCTGACCCGTGGCCGCATTCACGCCGGTGAGCTGATGCTTGAGGAAGTCGCGCGTCCAGTTGCCGCCGCTCCCGGCTGAATCCGCACCGCCGACGCGCGCCGTGGGCAAGGCCCGGCGGACGGCGGCGATGGCGTAGTCGTGGAGCTTGCGGAACTCGGCCGGCGTCCCGCGCCAGTAGGCGATGTTTGCCTCGTTCCAGGTTTCCCAGTACCAGCTGTCGACCTCAGCTTTACCGTATCGCGCCACGCAGTGCGTCACCCACTGCTCGACCAGCGCCCCCCACTTGGCATAGTCCTTCGGTGGGTAGGCCCAGCCGGTGTAGATCTCGTCATACTTCGCTTTTGGCGTCCATTGGTGCTGATACGGTTCGGGCCGGATCGACATCTCCTTCGGCATGAAGCCAAGCTGAACATACGGCTTGACCTTGCGGGCGAGGTACGTGTCGAAGATCCGGTCGGTGATCGTCCAGTCGTAGACCGGGTTCCCCTGGGCATCCTCCGAGTAGGCCCCGGTCGATCCCCACTTGAGCGCTGGAGTCCCGTCGCCCGAGGTCAGCAGGTTGTGGGTCCGGAAGTAGACCTGAGTCGGCTTGAGGTCGCCAAGCTCAGCGATCAACTTCTGGCCATCTTTCATGTAGGCATAGTTCGGCTCGTCGGCGCCAAAGAACCGCCAGATCGGCTTGAGTTCGCCGAGCGACTTGGCCGGATCAACCTGGATCGTGACGGGGAACGGCGCCAGCTCATCGGCTTGAGTCACGATCGCGCGTTGACCAAGCACGCCGAGCAGGATGCAGAGCCAGAGGCATCGACCAAGAATGGACATGGGGAGCCGCCTGGTGTGCGGTGACCGCAGGGTCAACAGATGACCTTTGACCACCGACTCTATGACCTCTCAGGTCTCCAGGCAACTGGCTCGTCGGGAAATTTGACCTTTCGGTCCCGGTTCAGTCCGACCGCCAGCGGCGGGGGGCAACCGCGTCGAAGCGACCGGTCGGGGGACTGAACTTGACGCCGACCGACCACAAGAGGTCGGGCTGGTGCTTGGCAAGGAGATATTTCATGACGACTTCGTCGGATGGGGGCATCCCGGGGTCCTGAAAGACGACGCAGAGGCGAGCTTCGGGCCGGTGGGTCTTGGCATCCCAGACCTCGATCAAGGCATGAGGCCGGCGCGGGATTCGGTAATACTTGCCATTGGTCAGGACGGTGACGCGGTCATAGCGGCAAAACTCGTCGAACTCTTTCTTGTCAACAACGTCGCGGACCAGCTCGGCGGCAACGAGTTCGGGGACACCGGTCTGATAGGCAGCAGAGTCGATCCGCATCGGCTCGGTGGTGTTGGTCGGTTGCGGGATGCTCCGCCCCTCGATCACGCGGAAGATCTCGAACTCGACCAGCCGCGCGTACCCAGCTCGGAGCGCGGCGGAGGCGATGACCATCCGCGGGAAGGTCGCGGCCTGGCGGACGACCTCGTGGGCAAAAGCGTTGGCCTCGCGCTGGAGTTTCGACATCCAGAACCGAGGGGTCTGCGCCCGGTCATCCTCGCTGTAGCGAAACTGGCGCGGGCCAACGTCGGGCACGGTCACGTCGGTCTCGGCCCCCTCGCGGTTCAGGTTCCGGAGGACCGTGTCATAAGTATCTTCCCCCTTCACGAACCGGTCGGCGGCGTCGTGGTGCCCCTGGTTCTTGACCCGGACGAGCCGATAGCTGGGCCGAGCGCGAAACGTGATCTCGCGCGACCGGGCATCGCTGGGGCACCGGTCGTCCGTCACGTCGATTTCCCAGCGGAGATAGCCAGTGCGAATCATCAGAATCAACTCGCGGGTAAAACGATCACTGCTCCGGCGCAGGCGGACGCAACTGATAAGTGGCTTCAAGCCAGCCGATCCCAAACGGTCCCGAGTCCAGCGTCACACGGCAGCGTCGCTCACCGTCCCTGGTGCCAATCACCTCGATCGGGCCGTCTTCCCGGAAGTGTTGCACCAGACCGAACAGCCACGAGCCGTCCACCTTGTGCGACCGAAACTGAACGTCGGGCGGAACCATCCCCTTCGTCCAGACGACCCCAGCCTGGTCGGGGTCGTGGTGCCGGGCGAGGGCGATGCCCGCTTCCAGGTCACTCGGCCCGACCAGATAGGAGCCGTTGCGGTACGCGTTCACCCAGCTCAGGAGATAGAGGCCAACCCCCACGATGATCAGGCTGCCCAGGACGATCTGCACCGGACGGGTGAAGATCCGCCGCTGGTTCGAGGGCGGGGTCATTGCCGCTGGTTCGTCCGTCATCGCGGTCCGCCTCGGCAAGATCGGGGGGAGACTTCAACCGCCCTGGATGGCGGGAACCAGCAGGATCTCGGGCGCTGTGGCGTCGAAGGCACGGATTGGTTGAGTCCGGCCGGGGCCATCGAGGCGGAAGGCGAGGCGGCCGGCGGTGAAATTCTCGGCGAAAGCGGTCGCGGCGCCCGACACGGTATCGGGGCGGGTCGGGTCCCACTCGGCGAGGCAAAGGTCGCCGTGCCCGGTCTTCAAAAGTCGCAGCTTGGCCATGAGATGTCGCTCCGTCGCAAGGGGCCGCGTCTGGCAAAGGGGAAAATCGAGCGGCCAACTCCGCTCGATCGGGTTGGCCTTATTATAACGAATGGCCGACTCAGGAACAGGTCGTCACCGGCTGCTATTACGGATCAGGATCACCATCGAGATTGGCACCGTGAACATGGCGATCAGGAACAACAGACAACCCAGGTTGAACAGCTCGGCCACCTGGCGTTCGGGCGGAGCCGAGTTGACCCGCTCGGCCATCGCCAGATAACCCGGGACGAGCAGGTCGAGCATCCCCAGGACCGACCCGATGAACAGCGTGAACTCGATGCCCGGCCCGAGCTTGTGCGCTTCGATCAGGATGACGACCTCGACGGCGAAGACCGCCACGGCAACCATCAAACCCCGCGTCGTCAGCCGGAACGGCGGGCGTGGTGGCCGAGGCCGAGGCGCGCGAGCGGGAGAGGTGGGGTCATCGTCCCACGGGTCCAGAAGCAGCTCGTCGTGAACTCCGGGTTCCATCGGCACGTCCCGGGCGAGAGTGAAAAAGGACCAGAGCAGGATCGGCTCGCCTCTCCCCTAGTTTTGGACCAGAAGCCGTCCAGCGTCAACCGGCCTGGTCCGAGATCCGCCAGTTGACGCCGGGCGATCGAGTCGATTGATTCCCTTCTGATCCAGGATCGAGCCCAGAAGTCGTCCGGCCACATGCCACCGATTACGCCGTCGCCTTCAGGTCGATCTTCGGGAACAACGGGGCGGGCTTACCACCAATCAGGTCGGCCGTGACTTGCAGGTCGGGACCAGGCGGGCGGGTCAAGGTGGCGGCGTAGGTGACGGTTTCCCAGGGTTGCGCCGCGGCAAAGTTGAAGGCGTGGTAGAAGGTCGCGGCGGTGGTCGGCAGGAACGGCTTGATCAGGATGGCGACCACCCGCAGGGCCTCGGCGAGGTTGACGAGAATGACCTTGGTCGCGGCGAGGTCGGTCTTGGCCAGACTGAACGGCTTGGTCGCTTCGATGTACCGATCCGCCGCGCCCACCACGTCGTTCCAGATCCGCTCCAGGGCGATGTTGTAGCTGAACGAGTCCATCGAGCCGCGCAGATCCGCCACCAGCGCGGGCAGGTCCAGTTCGGCCCGCCAGGCGGTCGGGTCGATCGCCTCAGACCCCGTCAAGGTCCCGTCGAAGTACTTGGCGGCCATCGTCAGAGTTCGGCTATACAGGTTGCCGATCCCGTTGGCCAGTCCCGAGTTATATGCCTCGGCAAAGCGTTCGAACGAGAACTCGCCATCGCCGCCGAACGGGCACTGGCTCATGAAGTAGTAGCGGAACCCCTCGCTCGAAAACTGCTCGATGATGTCCATCGGTTCGAGCGCATTGCCCATGCTCTTGCCGATCTTGAGGATCTCGCCGGTCTCCTCGTTCTTCCGGTTGACGAACCCGTGACCGAACACCTGCCTGGGCAACGGCAAGCCCGCCGACATCAGCATCGCCGGCCACAAGGCACAGTGGAACCGGGTAATGTCCTTGCCGATCACATGCACGTCCGCCGGCCAGATCGACTCGAACCGCGCCTGATCGGTGCCGTAGCCGATCGCCGTGATGTAGTTCAGGAGGGCGTCAAACCAGACATAGATGGTCTGGTCGGGGTCAAACGGGACCGGGATGCCCCATGTGAAACCCTTCCGGCTGATCGACACATCTTGCAACCCCGATTTGACCAGGTTGATGATCTCGTTCCGCCGGCTTTCCGGCTGGATGAACTCCGGGTGGGCGTCGTAATGGGCGAGCAACCGGTCACCGAACGAGGTCCACCGGAAGAAGTAGTTTTCTTCCTCGATCTGGCGGAGTTCCCGATTGGGGTGGTTCGGACAACGGCCGTTCTCGATCTCCTTGTCGGTCTTGAACGACTCGCAGCCATCGCAGTAGAGGCCGACGTACGCTTTCTTGTAGATATCGCCCGCGTCGTGGACCGCCTGGATAAACTGCTGACAACCGATGTGGTGCCGCTCCTCGCTGGTCTGGATGAAGTCGTCGTTGGAGATCTCCAGCGCCCGCCAGACGTCCTGGAACTGTCGGGCCATGTCGTCGACATACGGCTTCGGTTCAAGCCCCCTGGCCTCGGCGGCCTGCGACACCTTGATCGTGTTCTCGTCGTTGCCCATCTGGAAGTGGACGGCCAGCCCTTCCATCCGGCGAAAGCGAGCCTGCACGTCGGCCCCGATCTTCTCGAACGCGGTGCCGATATGCGGCCGGCTGTTGGGATAGTCGATCGCCGTCGTGATATAAAAACCCATCGTCAGTCCCACCCAGCGTCAGAACAGAACCAGACCCGACCGAAGACGTACCCAGCCTCTGGGGACACGCCTGCCCTCATCCGAGTTCAACCCGCACCCCGATCTTACGCCATCCCCCCAGCCGAGGCGAGGTATTCCGCTCCTGATCGGCGAAGTGGGGTACCCCAACGAATTCGGGCATTCCTCAGCAAGCCAGGAAAAGGGGACTGGCTCAAGCGAACTTGCGAGGTTTGCTTCACTCCTGGCAGACTCACCCGAGATTGACAGTCCGTGGCTCATGAGCAACAAAGCACGCCTTTTGTCGCAACATTGACGGTGTAGAGTTCGACAATGAGGAGTTTTGAATACGCTGTTATCCCCCGTGGGGAGCAATGATTGATGATAAATTGAAGTTCGTGGGGGTGACAGCGGGTCAAGGCGGGAAGCGGTTTGGGATGATGCTCGGATCAATGCTCAACCTCCCGCCGCTCTGCTGATCGAGGAGCCACCCGCATGACTTTCGCCACGTCACTGAGGACCGGCGCAGGGTTCAAACCAATTGCCATCACCACGCCGCCGCCCTCGATCGCTCCGTCGAAACACTTCGCCGCGCTCGATGGCATCCGGGGCATCGCCATCCTGATGGTTCTCGCACTCCATTTCACGGTCCTTTTAGGTGGAACACGCTGGGAGTGGAGGTTGATCGCGGCGGCGCAACCAGGTTATCTGGGCGTGACCCTGTTCTTCGTGCTGTCGGGGTTCCTGATCACGCGGATTCTGGTGCTTACGCGTGACAAACGTGATTACTTCACGACTTTTTATCTCCGACGCGCGCCCCGAATCTTTCCACTCTACTATGCGTATATTGCATTCATGCTGCTCGGCTTCTTTCCACTGGAACGATGGTTTAATGGAACGCAAACTCGGCCCAATGCGCACCCGCTGGTCTATCTTTTTTATATTAGTAACCTGCACTGGCATTTCGATCAGAGTCCCCTGCTGGGTCATATGTGGTCGCTGGCGATCGAGGAGCAGTTCTATTTGGTCTGGCCATTGGTTATCTTTCTTGCTCCTCACCGCTCGCTCCTCCCGCTCTGTATCGTGGGCTTTTGCGCCACGTTGGGCTACCGCATCGGCATGGAGATGCAGCATTGCGCGACGTCTCATATCTATTCGACGACGCTGAGCCGGATTGATGCCTTGTTGCTGGGTGGCGCGGTTGGCTTGATCGAACTCAACGCGGTATCGCGGCAACGTTTGATCCGGGCGGTCTGGCCGATCATGATCGTCAGCCTGCTCGGGACGATGACCTTTTTGGTCCGCTACCGGATGAGCATGACCTTGACTCCAGTCCGGACGCTGGGCTGGTCGGTTGTGACAATCTTTTTCGCCGCTCTCGTCTTCTGGGCGGCAACGAGCGGATCGACCAACCGCCTGCTCAATACCCGCTGGCTCCGCGGACTTGGCAAGTATAGCTACGGGGTCTACATCCTCCACACGCTACCATTGGATGTTCTTCCCAGATGGATGCCCCACGAGACTGGCGCTCAACGGGTTCTGATGTTCGCCGCGAGTGTCGCTGCGACCGCCGGCCTTACCGCGTTCTCATGGCATTTTATTGAACTGCCGTTCCTCCGCAAGAAACAGCAGTTGACGGCCGCCGCCTGAACGCCGCGAGATCCATCACGACTCGCTAAGCGGGCCGGAATGGGAACCGGCACGGCGGGTTGCTGACTGGTCAGAAAGGCGAGGAGGTCGAGGGTTTGATCTTCACCCAACGCCCCGAGCACGCTGACCGGCATGATCGACGAACTGCTCGGGCGGATCGCTTCGACCTCGGCACGGGTAACGGTGGTGTACCTGGCGTCGATATCGCCAACGCGGATCGCATCCGCTCCGTCAGCCCGGACGATTCCTATGCTGATCCGCCCGACTTTGAGCGTGCGGGTCTACGAAATAGCGTCAGGATGGATCGATGCGCTTGGTTCCAGAACGTTCTGGTAGACCCGCACGCGATCGGCCGCCGCCAGGCTCAACAGGACCGGGCCAACCTGCCCGCCAATTCCCCGGACCTGATGGCAATTGGCACACCTGGCGGCGTCGCTCACGAACACGACTGCCCCCGAACGGGATCACCGCCCGGTCGGGTTGAGTTGGGGCTGCGGACCAGTTCAGCTCACGACCCGGTTCCGGCGGCGGTAGGCGACGGCGGCGCCGAGCATGACCAGGGCCGAGACGATGGTCGAGGGCTCGGGGGTGGCCGAGATCGAGCCGGAGGCCGACGGGGGCAAGGTCGGAGTGCCGGTGAGACCTTCGCCAGCCGGCGGGTTCGCCGGGATCGGCGGGGCGCAGGGCGGGGGCGGGCAGCTCATCGGGGCGGCAGTCGCGGCCATCGGGGTCGCGGAACCACTGCCGTAGGCCGAAACGGCGGGCGGGGCCGACGGGACCGACGATCCTTCAGCGGCCGGGGGGTTGGTCAGGGCCGTGGGCATGATCGCGTTGGCGGGCGCGGGTGCCTCGGCAAGCAGGGTCTGCGGAGCCGCCGTTGAGGTCGGCATGACCGTCGGCAGCGGCGCTGTCGATGGGGTCAGCGGCGGAGTCTGCGGAACCATGCTCGTCGGGTTCAGGATCTCGGCGGCCGCGACGCTGGGCGTTGTTGTGGTGGTGGTGGTCGTTGTCCCGGTCGTTCCGGTCGTCTTGTGGTGGTGGAGGTGGCACGCCTGGGCCGATCCCGGGAGTCCGCCCAGGCCCAGCGCCACGATCGCCCACCCCAAACCCTGGATCTTGTTCTGTCCGAACCGCTGGCCGCGTCCATGCGATGCCATCATGAGATTCGCCATCCTCTTCCTACTTGGGAAGAATCAAAAAGCCGCCCGGTGATCGCTCGGTCCCTCCAATCCCTGGAAGCAACCGTGGACCATCCCCAAGCGAAACCCGACCCGCCCAGCCTCAAACGCCGGCGGTCGGCCCACCCAGTCCAGCAGCAATCTCGGATCACAAAGGGGGGATATTCGCGGTGAGGGGCACGTTGTAATCAAACCCCACCCACCCGTCAACCACAACCATGCCCCTCGGACCCACTCTGATTGATCTCGTGTCGCCTGATCACAATCGAGAATCCGCTGGTGATTTCGCTCAAGTTTGCTCAATCAACCCTCAAAATCTGGAGACCAGGCGTTTCGCGGTGCCGGAGTGGTTGGGTCTCAACCGCATACGACCGACCCGAGATGCGGAAGCGTGCAGGGCCCAATATCAGGCCGGGCCGGGCGAACCTGACTCGCAGAGTGAGCAACAGACCAACCCGAGGGCGATCCCGACGATGCGCTGGACGAGTTCCTGCCGGTTGGAGACCGAGGCCGACGATGTTCTCATCCATACCAAGGATGGGCCGGACGCGCTGGACCGGTTTCTGCCCCTTGTGAGCCTGGTCTGCATGGGTGTTGCTGTCGGAGCGATCTGGACTGCGTTCCGGCCGGAGACCGTTGCCAAGGAGATGGATATTAACCTGGTCTGCGCGGCAATGTATGTTGGTGGTGCGATCGCGGTCCTGGTCCACCGGCGGCGCCGCTCCCGCCGGACGCTGGGGACCTGGCGGGTTAGCACGGAGGCGATCGAGTTCGTGGGCAAGCTCAACCCAGGTTGCCGCCTGCGCTGGCACGAGATTGAGCGGGTCCAGTGGTCTGACCTCGCGTTCAAGCTGGTCGGACCTACCTGTACGCTGGAATTCAACCCGGACGAGATCGTCAACCGACGGGGGCCACTGCACGATCGGGTTGCCGCTCACCTGGCCACGCGGTTTGACCTGGATAAGGCAATCGTCCTGGCTGACAAACCAATCCACATGCTGCGAATCATCGACCTCGCATTGATTGGCATGGTGCCGTTCGCGCTGTACTGCCTGTTGATCCCCTACCTTTCCGAAAACCAATGGCGGCGGGGTTTGCTTGGCCTCGGGGCGGTCGGTCTCGGGGTGGCGGGCGTGTGGATCTTCCGCAGCATGCGAGAGAAGAATCGGCAACTCTGGCGACAGCCGCGCGGGGTGGGCAAACCGATCGAACTGCTCTGATCAGACACTTTGCCGCGAGTTTTTGCAAAAGGTCCCCACTCGATGCCCCCGACCGAGCAGCCAATCCTGATTCACATTGCCGACGGCGCCCTGACGCTGCTCAAGGACGGCTCGACTCAACTCGAACGGCGCGATTTCTGGGCGGCGATCCTGGTCTGCGGTGGCCTGGGGATCGCTTTCCTGGTCTGGCCCTGCTTCGTGCCGCCACCCGTGCCCAGCGCCCTCCTGGTCCTGACCGGAATCGCGGCAAGCATCGCGCTCGGCCTCGTCGTCGTCGAAGTTGGCAAGTTCCAGCGTCGGCCAGATCGAGGCTCCTGGCGACTTGGAGCGACCGGCGTCGAGTTCCACTCGCTGGCCGGAGTGAGAAATCAACTCGCCTGGGCCGACGTCGAGCGGATTTACTGGACCGATGAGGGTGTGCGCTTGCACGGAGCCACGGATCAAGTGGCATTCTCGCCCCGCTTCCTGACGCCCGACGACTGGCAGGCCCTGCGCGACCGGATCGCCGCCGGACTGACCCCCCGGTTACCTCTGAAGCGACACGAACCGCCCAGGCCGATCCGCCCCGGTCGGGTGGCGCTCGCCGTGCTGCCGATCGGGATGATCGCTGCCTGGTTTCATTGGATTCTTCCGATTCTGACGCTCGATCAAATCGGTTTGAGCTCGCTGGTGATGCTCGCTTTCCTCGTTCTTCCCTTGACCGTGGCCGGTTTTGGTGCCCGCACGATCCGCCGCCACAACCCAGCCTGGCGGCGGCCCCGGATCGGGGGTTGAGAGTCAGGCACCCGCCCCACAAGGAGACCTCAATGCGGTGGATGCTCCGGCCGACTCTGGCCGATGATGGCCACGACCTCCTGATCCGCAAGGATCACCTCTGCTGCGCCGAGTTGGTCACGGGCGTGATCAGTTCGGTAATCATTCTGTTCGCGCTGACCCTGGTCGGCCTGATCTTGCACGATGATCGGGAACCACTCCGGAGCAAAGTGGTTGACAGCGTTGTGATGGGGCTTTTGTTAGCTCTGGTCGGTGCGGCTCTCTTCGAGTCGCGTCACGTCCTCTCTCTTGGAGTCTGGCAGATCAACGCCGCCGGGGTCGAGTTCCGGCCGAGATCGGGGATAACCCAACGGCTGGCCTGGGCCGAGGTCGAGCATATCCGCTGGTCGGGGAGTCGGGTCCAGCTCGCGGGCAAGCCGGGCCGGATCACACTTCAACGTGGGCTGATGCTCGCGGCCGACTGGCAGTGCATCCGGAACCGACTCGAAGCCACCCTGACGTCCCGGTTCGACCTGGTCGATCAGCACCAGCCGCGACGCATCGGCCCCAAGACGCGCTTGAACTGGCTCCGGGTACTGGATCTTACGGTCATGACCGTTGCGCCGTTCCTCGCCAGTCTTTGGCTCGTGTTGCAGGACCCGATCCGGTGGGCCGCCTGGGTGACGCTCGGCTGGTTCTTCACGTCGCTCATTCCCACCATCGGGTTCGTCATTTACAGCTATGTAACCAGCAACCAGCAGCGCTGGTGGACCCCTCGGTGCGACTCGGCCAAAAAAAGTCTCCCGGATTCAGAAACTGCCCATTGACAATCGACTCGAATCCGAAAAGATTACCCAATTGGCTTGATCCTTGAGTCTTGCTGTTCCGGTTCTTTATCAATCCGGTCCTCGAAGCGTTGGCGAGACTCGACCTGAATGACCACCGGATCGCGGAGGCGCCGATTGGCCACAGCGGACCGAACGAACCCATGCCGCATCCCGCGGTCATGATTTGGGCGATCTCCCAAACGAACCCAAACCGGCTCGCGCCTTGCCAGCGACCGAACGAACCCATTCTGGGTCGAAGGCGAGCACGGTCGGGGCTGACGAAACGAACCCACTTTCGTCGACCTTGACCAAACGAACCCACACGGGCTCGCGCCTTGTCAGCGACCGAACGAACCCAATGAGCCAATCGGCTTCGTTCCAAATTGGTCCGAACGAACCCATTTGCAAGCGACCAGACCGCGACCGAACGAACCCATTACACCGCAATGAAGGGCTGGAAGTCGGCTATCCGCCCAAACGAACCCAATAAGCCCGAGCGGGCCGACCCACGCGGTCGCCGGATTCGGTCCCTCGACCAGCCTGCCTGAGACGGCTATCGTTACGGGGTGGAGTTGGGTCGGCGTTCTCGGTCCGACCTGTTTGGTTCGCTTTTGTTCGTCTTTGGAGAGTTCTCCTCATGGCTACCGTTGCTGCTGCCGCCCCGTCCTCGACTGCTCCGGTCAGCCGGCCCACGCGGATGTTCATCGGGGGGGCGTGGGTCGACGCCGTCGCGGGTGGGTCGCTCGCCGTGACCAACCCCGCCGATGAGTCCACCATTGCCGAGGTCGCTTACGGCGGTCGGGCCGATGCAGACCGCGCGGTCGAGGCCGCCGCCCGAGCGTTCCCGACCTGGAGCAAGACGACCGCGTACGAGCGGGCCAAGATCCTCAAAAAGACTGCCGACCTGATCCGCGAGCGGGTCGAGACGATCGCGCGGACCTTGACCGAAGAGCAAGGCAAGCCGCTGCCCGAGGCCAGGGGCGAGGTCAACCACACCGCCGACACCTTCGAGTGGTTCGCCGAGGAAGCCAAGCGCGCCTACGGGCGGATCATCCCGCCGACCGTTGCCACCAAGCGGCACCACGCCATCAAGCACCCTGTGGGCGTTGTCGGGACCATCACCCCCTGGAACTTCCCGAGCGCGATGGTCAGTCGCAAGATCGCCCCAGCGCTGGCTGCCGGTTGCACCGTCGTCAGCCGACCGGCCGACCAGACCCCCCTGACGATGATCCAACTGTTCGCCGCGATGCAGGAAGCGGGAGTGCCCGAGGGGGTCGTCAACCTCGTCATGGGGGACGCCGTGGAGTTCGCCGATGCCCTGTTCGAGCATCGCGCCGTGCGCAAGATCAGCTTCACGGGGTCCACGAAGGTGGGCAAGGAACTGATCCGCCGGTCGGCCGACCAGGTGATGCGGCTGTCGCTCGAACTCGGCGGCCACGCGCCGTTGATCGTCTTTCCGGATGCGGACGTGGCGCAGGTCGCCCAGGCGGCGGTGCTCGGCAAGTTCCGCAACAACGGCCAGGTCTGCATCGCGCCGTCGCGGTTCTACATCCACGAGTCGATCTCGCGGGACTTCACCGAGGCTGCGGTCGAACTGACGAAGAAGTTGAAGCTCGGCAACGGGCTCGACGAAGGCACGCAGGTCGGCCCGATGTTCGCCGCGCAGGCGCTTGACAAGACGATGGGCCTGGTGGACGACGCGAAGGGGAAGGGGGCCGAAATCCTGACCGGCGGCGGCAAGTCGAGTCGGTTCGATCGCGGCTACTTCTTCGAGCCGACCATCCTCCGCTCGGTCGACGGCAACATGCGGATCTTGACCGAGGAACCGTTCGCCCCGGTGATGCCCTTGCTGGATTTCAGCAAGCTCGACGACGTGATCGCCGCCGCGAACAACACCCCCTACGGCCTGGCTGCTTATGTCTTCACGAATGACCTGACGATCGCGACCCGGATGGCCGAGGGGCTCGAAGCCGGGATCATCGGCATCAACGACCCTGTTCCAGCCACGCCGCAGGCCCCCTTCGGTGGGATGAAGGAATCGGGCCTCGGTCGCGAACTGGCGAGCGAAGGGCTCGACGCCTACCTCGAAACCAAGTACGTCTCGATCGGCTTGCGGGCCTGATCTGGTTGTCCGCAGTCCTGTTCCTCACCTCGGCGTACCAAATGGCGGTGGCCGAGATTTTCGTCCCGTGAGTGATGGGTTGAGCCAGTATCCAATGTCGGGAGTCTTACCATGAGCCTTGCCGAATCCGCCGAGCTGATCGCACCCGAGCTGGACACACCTCGGCAGAAGCTGACGATCGACGAATTTCTGGCACTGCCCGACGATGGCGTCGACCGGATGCTGCTGGACGGCGAACTCTGGGAGGTGGGGGTGACGACGCGGAACAGATCGCACGGCAAGCGTGCTGCTCGGATCACCACGAAACTCACCAACTGGAACGATGCCCAGCCGGTGCCCAGAGGAGAGGTAACCTCGGGAGATACAGGATTCTGGTTGGAGCGGACCCCGGCGTCGCTGGTCGGTCCCGACGTGGCCTATGCGTCGCCCGAGTTGGTGCGGCGAACTCCCGAAGATTCCGCCTATTACGAGGGTCCCCCCACTCTGGCCGTCGAGATCCTGTCGCCGTCGGACCGGATCGAGGATGTCGTCGTCAAGGTTCGCAAGTACCTCAAAGTGGGTACGGTCGTTTGGGAGGTCAACCCCGAATATCAGACCGTCATGGTGCATCGGCCCGGTCAGACCGTCGAGGTTTACAACATCACCCAGGAACTCGTCGGCGACCCGTACTTGCCCGGCTTTCGGGTGGCCGTGGCGGAGTTCTTCGCCGACTGATCCGGGCCACTCCTGGACCAGCTTCGGTTGACAGATCGGGCTGACCTCGGTTCAATGCCGCCCGAACTTGGGACCGGCTTCCTCACGTTCGGGATGCTGGGACTGAGGCACGCGCCAGGGGTGTTGATCGCATGTTGAGACCAGACGACGCCAGGTCCGCCGGGAGAACGCACACGGAACCTGGCCGCAACAGTGCGCGACCGCTGGCCGCATTCGCGCTGGCCATCTGGTTGGGCCTGGTCGCGGGTCTGGGTGAGGTGGCGGTCCTGGGGGTGCAGGACCTGATCGACCCGGTCGTGACGGTGGATTCGATCCGGACCAACCGCCATTATGCCTGGATGGTTCCGGTATCGGATTTGGCTTTGTTCGCGGTCCTGGGAGTTGGGTTTGCCCTGGCCGCGTGCTGGTGGCCCCGTGAGGTCGAGCGGTCCGAGGCGTACGTCCTGGCAGTGCCGGCGGTGGTCGGGCCGTTGCTGGCGATCCGCGGCCTGTATCCGATCGCCGCGCTGATTCTGGGGCTCGGCGTGGCGACCAAACTCGGCGGTTTCCTGAGATCCAACCCGGCGCGGACCCGGCGGCTTGTCCGAGTCGGTGTGCCGGTGCTGGTGGTGGTGGTGGCGGGGGTTGCCTGGCTCAAGCCAGGGCGACCAGCGCCCGAACATCACCTGATTGGATCGCCAGAGCCGGATCGGCCCAACGTCCTCTTGCTGGTGCTCGATACCGTCCGGGCCGATCACCTGTCTTTGTATGGGTACGACCGGCCGACGACGCCGAACCTGAAGCGCTGGGCCGAGCGTGGCATCCGCTTCGATCGGGCGCGGGCGCCGGCCCCCTGGACCCTGCCGAGCCATGCCAGCATGTTGACGGGGTACTGGCCGCACCAGCTTTCCGCCGATGTTTCGCACGCGCTGGACCGGGCGAAGCCGACGCTGGCCGAGTCGCTGGGCGACCGCGGTTATGCCACGGGTGGCTTCGTGGCCAACACGTATTATTGCAACGCCTGGTATGGCGTTGACCGTGGGTTCGATCGGTACGAGGATTTCGCCGAGAACGAACAGATCACCCCGAGCGAGATCCTTCGGAGTTCGACCCTCGGCGCGCGGCTGGCCAGGAAGCTCGGCCTTAAACTCGCCACGCCGGGCAGTCGGGACTCGCGCAAGTCGGCCGCGACGATCAACCACGATGCGCTCGCCTGGGTTGACGGCTTGCCCGCGCATCAGCCCTTTTTCGCCTTCCTCAACTACTACGACGCCCACGGTCCCTACGAAACTCCCCCCGGCTACGCCCGGCAGTTCGTCCGACCCGGCGACACCGAGGCCCACGAGGCCGCGATCGTCCGCGAGTTCGAGGCCATGGCCAAGCGCACTCCCGACCCCGCCGACCCCGAAGCGGCCCACCATGTTCAAGCCGTCGGTGCCGAGGCGGCGCGGATCATGGTCGACGGCTACGACGACTGCATCGCCGCGCTCGACTCCGAGATCGGCCGCCTCCTTGATGGTCTCAATCAGCGCGGAGTTTTGCAGGATACCCTGGTCCTGATCACCTCCGACCACGGCGAGCACTTCGGCGATCGCGGCCTGTTCGGCCACGGTAACAGCCTGTATCACCCCCTGATCGACGTTCCCTTGCTCGTGATCCCACCGACGCAGAGCCAGGTCTCTACCCCGCTGGTCGTGGCTGAGCCCGTCAGCCTGCGCGACATCCCCGCGACGGTCATCGACCTGCTCAACCTGACTCCCCGAGCCGAGTTCCCCGGCACCTCGCTTGCCACCCACTGGCAGGGCTCCAACCTCGACGTCGATCCGCCCCTATCGGTGGTCGAGCAGCAGCACCGGTTCCCCCCAAGCCCGCACATCCCGGCCTCGCTCGGCCCCTTGTGGAGTCTGGCACGAGCGGGCTTGACCTACATCCGCCAGAGCGACGGCAGCGAACAACTCTACGACAGCAAAAATGATCCCTTCGAGGTCCACAACCTCGCCACGCTTCCCGAGCAAGCATCAACCCTCGCCCGCTTCCGCTCTACCCTCGGCCGCCTCTTGCAGCACCCCGGCCCCCGCCAGGCGGCGACGGCCGATGCTCATCTGGGGGACCACGATGCCCGCAGGCAGTAGTCAATCTTGATCGTCATTGATCCTGAGCGAGCGCCGCGTTTGATGATAGGTCGTGCTGAGGTCGACCGACACGCAGGGGCCGGTCTTGAGCCAGAGTGGCATGATCGGCAACTCGCCACCGATGGCCAGCGGCTCGCGCCAGATGTCAAGTGTGTCAACTTGCGGGCGGTAGGCCACCGCCGAGAGCGGCTCGCGGTTGATTCTGGTCACGTCGGCATGCAGGCGGTTGAGCAACGCGGAGTGGAGGTCCGCTCGACGTTCGGTCACGACATCAACGACGATAACCCCCAAGCCGTCGCGCAAATAATTCTCGCACTTGGTCGTGAAGGCATCCCGATTCTCAGGTCGATCCTTGTTGGCGGGGCTCACAAGTTCGATCGCTGCGGCCAGGGAAGGCCCACCACTGGAGTAATAGACGAGGACCTCAACCTCATCGGTCGTCGGAGCAAAAGGGATCGTCGCCACCGGCGCACTCGGTTGCCAGAGAGCATCAGGCCGATTGGGATCATCCATCCAGGCCTGATCGTCGTCTCGCAAGGTTGCCACATCGATTTCGATACCGAATCGGATGTGCGACTCGGCGTAGTAGTTCGGCGGGAGACGACTGTTGAGATCGATCGCGATTGTCACAGCCCAGGCGTGGTGGAAACTGCCCCATTGCCGGGTCGGGTAGAGCGGCGGATGAAAATGGTCCAGCAGCGGCATGGCTTGCCTCCCGTTCAGATCCGCCCGCCGAGGTTCGTTCAGTTCAATACCGTCAGGGCTGGCTTCTTTTCCCGGGCGGGCTTGAGCGCGGGGGTTTCCTCGGCGAAGCGGCCGACTTCTTCGAGGAGGGCTTCGACCATCTCGGCCTCGGTAACACGGCGGATCGGGACGCCGCGCTTGAAGATGATCCCCTTGCCGCCACCAGCGGCAATGCCGAGGTCGGCTTCCTTGGCCTCACCGAAGCCGTTGACGAGGCAGCCGAGGATGCTGATCCGCAACGGGTCCTTGAGGTGCTTCATCTTGTCCTCAACCTCGGCGACGATCCGTTCGAGGTCGATATCGAGGCGGCCGCAGGTCGGGCAGGCCACGACTTCGGGCCGATTCACGCGGCGGTCGGTGGCGCGCAGGATGTCAAACCCGGCGGCGATCTCGGGGACGGGGTCGCCCAGCAGCGAGACGCGGATCGTGTCGCCGATCCCTCTCAGGACGATCGCACCGATGCCCGCAGCACTCTTGAGCGTACCGTACTCGCGTGAGCCCGCCTCGGTGATCCCGACGTGGGTTGGATAGCCGCTCTGGGCGGCGAACTGGGTATAACATTCGAGCGCGGTCGGCACGTGGCTGGCCTTGAGTGAGACGATGATCTCGCGGTAGTCGAGCGCCTCGCAAATCTCGATCGAGCGCAGGGCCGATTCGACCATCGCCTCGGGGCAGGGGAAGCCATACTTGTCGATCAGGTCCTTTTCGAGGCTCCCCGAGTTGACGCCGATCCGCATCGGCACGCCCTTGTCGCGGGCCTTGCGGATGACCTCCTTGAACCGCTCGACGCCGCCGATGTTGCCGGGGTTGATCCGGATCTTGTCGACGGCGCGCTTGCCATCGGCGGTTTTGGCGTCCAGGCAGGCTAGCGCCATCTTGTAGTCGTAGTGGATGTCGGCAATCAGCGGCAGTTTGATCTGCGGACGGATCGCCGCGCACGCCTCGACGTCGGCCATCTTGGGGACGGTGACGCGGATCAGTTCGCATCCCGCTTCTTCAAGCTTGCGGATCTGCTCGACCGTCTCGGCAACGTCGAACGTGTTCGTCGTCGTCATCGACTGGACCGAGATTGGCTGCATCCCACCGACCACCACGTCGCCCACGGCGACCTCGCGCGTCCTGTGCCGGGTCACCGTCGTGCTGTAGGCCATCGTCGCCGTCCTAATCGTGTGTTGCGTCAAGCCTTAGCGGATCTTCCACCCAGGCCCAACATCTTCCTTCAATTTAGTCCGGTTCCCGGACCCGGTCAAGCCGGAGGGACATTGACGCGGAGGTATCTTCCTTTCTATCGTCGGTTTTGGGCAACACCGGCCGACATGGAGCCCCCCGATGCGCCGTTCGTTCAACCTCGCCGACCTGATGCTTCTGGTTGCGGCGGTCGCGGCAGGAATCGCGCTTCACCGCTGGGTCGATACGCCGATCGACAAAGGGTATCGGCTGCAACTCACGCAGCATTCCTCCGGTTATGGTTGGACTTACCTCCCGGCGGTGAACTGGTTCGATTACCTCTGGGTCAGGACGCCTTCATACTACGTTTTGGTCCTGACGGCGACCCTGATGGTGGCTCGATGGCTATCGCCACGGCCCTCAACGCAGCGGATCATCCGTCAGCCGGGGGCCGTGGCTTGCCTGGCGGTCGTTGGTGCTTTTCTTTATGGGTTAGGCTTGCACTACCTCGGCAAAAGCCTGGAAGTTCGTGGTCCCCATGAAATTCCGATGTTGCAGGGTCATCTGGCGGCGTGGGATGCCGCCGTGCGCTGGGCATCGCCCGCCGTGATTGGTGCCTGGGCCGCGCTCGGGTGGTCTGGGCTCTGGCGAGCCGAGCGATCGTGGATTGATCGGCTGGGGCGGGTTGTCGGCATCTACTGGCTGATGTACGCCCCCTTGAGCGACTTCGGCTGGCTATTTTTCGAGTGGCTGATCCCGATCCCCACGCAGAGTGACTGGGCACCATGAAGTCCAACCAACCCCTCCCCCGAAACTCGACCGTGCCCCGGTGCAAATCCGCCGCCGCCTGGGCGACCATTGCGCTGCTGACAGTCGCCTCGATGGGGGTCTGGTGGGCGGAATCTGAGTGGAATCGCCACTGGATCTTGACACACGATCGAATCAATAACCAGCGGAGTTGGCGATACTTGACTCCACCGCCGGATCGGTACTGGTCGATCTGGCCGCACTGGGTGGATCAGGGGCGGAACCCTGCCGAGCGACGGACCGAGCAGATCCAGGTGGGTCTGCTGGTCGGTGGGCTGGGCTTAACCTGCCTGGCCTGGGTGCGAGACCGCCGAGCCGGCCTGATCGGCACACGACGGCACCGGCGTGGGCCGGGCGAGATCGCCGCAATGCTGTCGACTGTCTGGCTGGCGGTCGGCGTGCTCGGAGCCTTGAGCTTCGAGGCGATCTACCCGCTGCTCCCCACGTATCAGGTGGACCCATGGACGCTCACCGTAACCGTCCCGCGTGTCTTTCTCATCGGCATCGGAGCGCCAGGCCGCCGCTGCGGTGCCTGTTCGATCGCCATGGCCTGGATTTACCTGGCCGTAGCGGGCCGGTGGGGTCGGCAGCCGACCGATCCGATCGAACGGGTCGGCAGAGTTCTCGGCTGGACCTGGATCGGCACGCAAGCGGCCCGGTTGCTTGCCGACCTGATCGGGATTGCCCCCTACTCACTCGCCTGACCCTCAGCGCGGGGCTGGCGCCGAGGTCTTTTCCACCTCAACGTCGATCAGCTTGACGCCACCGACCGCGACGCGAACCTTGGTCGCCGTGTTGGAACTGGTTCCGGCGGCGACCGGTGTTGATTGCGGTTGATCAGGCACAGAAGCAACCACGGTCACGCCGTAAGTGTCCAGCAGCGTGCCGGTCGATTCGCCGAGGGCGGCGATCGACGTGTTGTAGGACATCTGGTACTGCGCGGCCTGCGCGGTGGCGTTGGTCTGCACGCTTACCGCGTCGAGCAGGCGGTCGATCGTGATCCGCCCTTCCTCGTAGAATGCCCGCTGGGCTTTGAGCCGCTTGGTTGCGGCCGCTTCGAGCCGCTGGGCCGTCTCGAATTGCTTGAAGTTGGCTGAGATTTCCAGGAAGAACCGTGCTAGCGAGTGGGTGGTCTGGTGGATCACCTGTTTGAATTGATCTTGCTGGCGCTGACGCTCCGCCTGAATCGGGGCGAATTGCGCTGCGTTCCCAGGGCTGCGGTCGAGGATCAAGGCTTCCTTGAGAGCGACCGCAAAAAGAGCGGCCCGTTGGGCACAGATCTCGGGTTGAAAAGCATACATCTGAGCAAGGCTGTTTTCCCATTCGGGCGTGAACTTCGCGGCGAGGGCCGGTGAGCAGGGGATGATCCGCCGGTTGTCGCTGACGGGAAGGCCGAGGAGATTGCGCAACCCTTTTTCGGTCGTGACCACATCGGATGTGGCGGTGACCAGGTTAAGCTGGAAGTTTTCGAGTTGCTGTTCGGCTTCGGCGATGTCGGCAGGGGTGCCGGCACGGCCGCCACCGGACTCGGCAACTTCTTTCTTTTCCTTGGCGACGATCTCCCGAGCCTGCTCGACAGCTCGTTCGCGGGCGGTCTGGTTCACAACCGCCGCGGCCAGGGCCCAGTATTGCTGCTCGACCGACCGGACGTGAGCGAGCAAGGCGGCGCGAAGCGATTCGGGCGGTGCATTCGGGTCCGTCGGGGCCACCACCAGATTCAGCCCGTTCGGCCCGGCGGTCGAGCGCGGGACGTTGCTGGCCCGCAACTCCTTGTACCCGAGCGGCATGTTCGCCGCCGCAGCTGGCGCGGTTCCCGAGGTGACCACCCGGACCACCGGCGAGTTGCACAGACCGAGCCGGATGGCTTCGCTCAGCGAGAGGTTCCAGGCAACATCGGCTTGCGGATTCTCGCTGTTCCGGGGAAGGGCCAGCTTCGGCGGGGCAACCGGCAGGTCATCACCAGCCGTCAACACCAGCGCCAGCATGGGGGCAAGTAGCATCATCCGTGTGGCTCCGTGCAGGGAGGGATCGGCATCAGGGTGGCAGCGACCGTCCGGGTCGCCACGATCAATAAGGACGCCGCGGCGGTGCGTCTTCCCGCTCGGATCGACCGTCGTTGCTGGCGGCACGATCAGGCCAGGCCCACCGTGCGACTTCGAGCTCGCCGCCGATCTGGCAGTCGATGCGATCGGGCGATCCTGCTCATGAGTCGTGGTCCGGTCGCTCAACCCGACAGGACGGATCCGCTGATGCTTAGCCGCGCTCATCAGGGCGGCGGAGGTGGGCTGAGCAGATATTCGTATCCAGCAGAAAACTCATTCGGGGATCTCACAGTTGCTGGGTATCCGCCGGGCGCGAGCGATCTCGGCGAGAATCTCGTCGTCTTCCGCGGTCCAGAAGGGTGCCATGGCTCCCGCAGAGTTCAGGATGCCCTGTCCCCATTCAGGTCGAGGAGCGCGGACCCGGACGATGACCTCAACCTCCTGGCCGTCGGTGAGGTAAAGGTCGTCGGTGATCTCGATGGTTTTGCCGTGGATAAATCCCCGACTGAGTTGGCTGCTCATGGTTTTCTCCTGCTCTGCTCTGGAACCGGATGTCAGGGCTTCGAGGCCGGTTTGACTGGCCTTCGACCCGGGAAGATGCGACCATCTTACCAGAAGTGCTTGATCCCAACCATCTGTCCGAGGTTCGCGATGCTGGATGGCCCGCTTGTTTTTGTCGACGTCGATACCCAGCGCGACTTTCTGGAGCCAGGGGCGCCGCTGTATGTGCCGGGGTCCGAGCTGATCCGGCCGGTCCTGGCGCGATTGACCGCGTTTGCCAAGGCGAACCGGATTCCGATCGTGGCGACCGCCTGCGCCCACACGCCGGAAGACCAGGAGGACGGCTTTCCGCCGCACTGCATCCGGGGGACCGACGGGCAGAAGCGGGTCGAGGAGACGGCCGAGCCGGGGTCGATGGTCGTCGAGCCGCACACGGGGGCCGTGCCGGGCTTCGCGCCGCTGCACCTGACGATCCACAAGCGGCAGTATGACGTCTTCTCGACCCCCGAGGCCGAGGCCGTCTTCGCGATCTACAAGCAGCATGAGCCGACCTTCGTCGTCTACGGCGTGGCGACGGATTACTGCGTCCGGTGCGTGGTCGATGGCCTGCTCGACCGGGGATATCCGGTCGCCGTCGTCACCGACGCGGTCCGCGCGGTGAACCCCGACGCCGAGGCCGCCGAGCTGACCCGGTTCGCCGAGCGCGGGGCGCTCTTGACGGTGGCCGATCTGGTGTGCGCCAATTGAGGCATCATGAAACCCGACCAGTACAAAAAACGCTTCCAGGCCCCGCGGGGGGATGACCGGACCCGCCGCCAGATCGCCACCGAGGCCGCCCGGCGGCTGATCGCGGCGCTCGGCCCCGCGCCCGGTGATACCTCAAGTCATCTCCGCGATGTGCCCGAGGCCGACTACTATGCCGCCAAGCGCAAAGCGGCGGCCGTGCTCGGCCACCCGGTCCGTCCCGGCGACCTGCCGACCGACTCCGAGGTCCGCGAGCAAGCCCTCGTTCTGATCCGCTCGGCGAACTTCGATCCCGACGTCGCCGATGACCCGCCCGAACCCGAGCCCGGCGACGGGCCGAAGCGCCTGGCCGACCACATGGACCGGTTCGCGCTCTACGCGATCCGGCTCAACCCGCTCGAAGCGGTCAAGCAGAACGTCAAGTATCACCCCGAAGGCGACGCGCTCTTCCACTCGCTCCAGGTGTTCGAACTAGCGCGCCAGGCGCGACCGTACGACGAGGAATTTTTGCTCGCCGCGCTCCTGCACGACGTCGGCAAGGCGATCGACCCCCACGACCACGTCGCCACCGGCGTCGAAGCCCTCCGAGGGGCCGTCCCCGAGCGGACCTTGCTGCTCGTCGAGCACCACATGGATCTGATCTACGCCAAACCCGGCGACCCGCCTCCTGTCAGTGATCCCGACCTCCTCGAAGACCTCCACCTGCTCCGCGACTGCGACAACGGCGGTCGGGTCCCCGGCGCCGAGGTCGGCACCGTTGCCGAGGCGCTGGCTTACCTGCGAGGTCTGGAGCAGGAAGACTATCTGGCCGAGTAAATAGTCATTAGAGGTCCCATGGGTTCGACCCGATATAACTTGGCAAACGGAATTTCATTCGCCGAATCTCAGGTTCATGGTCCCGTTCCGGAATCTCGGATCGTGGAGGCTGAGGTCGCCCTGGGTATCGAGTTTTCGCCGAGCTATCGCGACTTCCTTCTGCATTTTGGTGCTGTTGATGATATCGCGGGTTTGCCTGATACTTCACCACCAGGGGATGTAGTCCCGTGGCATTGGTCCGATATCGTTAAACTTTCGCAAACCATGCGGACCGACCTTCACGGCCGCGAACATGACCTCCACATTCTGTATTTGATGAGCGAAGGTGGAGACGCCTGGTACTGCTTTGATACGTCTCAAACCGATTTCAACGGGGAGCATCCTGTTGTTCTCTATGGTCCAGAACACGATCCGCCGGTTATCGTTTCAAAGACCTTCTTCGAGTTCATGAGTGTCCCCTTCGGCACAAATTGAGAGCATCACCAATCATGGCCGACGCGCCAACGCTGTTTTTTGATCTGGGCGGGGTTTTGCTAACGAATGGGTGGGACACCGGGGCCCGGCGACGGGCGGCGGAGACATTCGGCTTTGACTTCGCCGAGTTCCAGACCCGCCATGAGATGCTCAAGACGGCGTTTGAGACTGGCCGGTTGAGCCTGAGCCACTACATCCGCAAGGCGGTCTTTCACCACGACCGCGACTTCGCAGCGAAGGATTTTCAGGATTTCATGTTCAGCCAGTCGGCGGTGCTGGGCGACACGCTCGACTTTGTCAGGGCACTTGCCAAAACGGGACGATACAAGCTTTACACGCTCAACAACGAGTCGCGCGAACTGCACGAGCATCGGGTCCAGCAGTTCGGCCTCGACGAGGTCTTTCGCGGGTTCCTGGCATCCTGTTACCTCGGCCAGGTCAAGCCGGATGAAGATATCTACCTCAATGCGCTTGGGATCGCCGCCACCAGCCGCGACCACGCCGTGTTCATCGACGACCGCGCCCTGAACGTCGAACCTGCGCTGGCCCTGGGCCTGAACGGGTACCACTTCCAGGGGCTGGATGGGCTCCGCGATTTCCTCAAGGACCGTGGCGTCACGGCTTGATCGACCAACTCGCCTTGCCGGTTCCGAGCCGATCGCTACACTGCCCGACAGTTGTGGCGGCGGACCGAGAACCGGGAGGACGAGACCGTGACCGACCGATCCGAGCCTCGCCGCCGCCGCGCCTGGGGCCTACTGGGAATGCTGGTCCTGGTGGGGTCGATCGAGGCGGTCGTCGGCAGTCGGCACGACCTGACCGACCCCGTGGCGATGCAGTGGCGCTATCGCGGCAAGGCAATCCTGACCAAAGCACGTCAGGCCGAGGTCCTTTGTCTGGGAGATAGCCTGGTCAAGTTTGGCGTGGCAGCGCCCGAACTATCGCGGCGCCTGGGTCGGCCGGTCGGCAACCATGCCGTGCTGGCGGCGCCGGCGGCAGCGAGTTACTTTGCCCTCAAGGATGCCCTCGGAGCCGGGGCGAAGCCGCGCCTGGTGATCGTCGATTATGCCCCGTTTTTGCTCCTACCCGGCTACCGGCTCAACCGGGCGTTCTTGCCCGAGATGGCGGGGCTGGGAGCAAGCCTTGACCTTGCCCTGACGACCGCCGAGCCCGAACTGGCGGGCACCGTGGCGCTGGGGTGGCTGGTCCCGTCGGTCCGGAACCGCGACACGCTTCGCGCGGGGATCGAGCGGTTGGTGGGCAAGAAGCCAGCGGCGCATCCGACCAGGACGCGCCGGCCCGATCTCTGGCTCCCCGGTGACAACGAGGCGGTCTTCGACTGGTTCTACGCGACCGACTGGCAGGCCGGGACCGAGCACGAATCGTACATCGACCGTATGATGACCCTGGCTCGCGACCATGGCGCCACCGTCGTCTGGCTGATGCCGCCGGTCAGCGACCCGATCCGCCGCGAGTGGGATGCGCTGGGCCTGGCGACTCGCTACACGAATTTCGCGGCTGCGGTCCAGGCCCGGCACCCAAATCTGGTGGTCCTGGACGGCCGGCAACTGGTTGTGACCAACGAGGATCTCCTCGACCCCCTTCACCTCAACCCGCGCGGGGCCGAGACTTTCACGGCTCGTCTGGCCACTTTCCTCCCCTGGATCGAGCGTGGTCCACGCTGGGTTGACATGACGAGCACGGCGGAATCTCGCTGGGCAATGGATTAATGCGACGAAAGGCGTAGAGTAGGAAGAATAACCCGGCTTGATCACCGAATATCTATCATTCGTGCGCGGTTGAGTCGCCCGACGGTCCGTTCGACTCCCCCACTTTCGAGAAACCAGGTTGCGATGCGGAAATCATCACGGTCGATCTCGCTGGCTCTGATCGGTTCGGCGCTCATGATCGGTGGTTGCCAGCCGTCGGTCGTCGAGGAGCCGGAAAGCGAGTGGGGCGACAGCGCCACCACCGAAGGGATCGCCACGGCCAACGACCAGTACAACAACGGCACGCATCATTCCAGCAGTGGCGGCCGGACCGCCAGCCGGATCGGTGGCGCCATCATCGGCAGTCAGATCGGTCGGAGCCTCGGCGGCGGTGGCGGCGGCGGGATCGCTCCCGGCCCGAGCCACAATGGCGGCGGGTTCGGTGGAAGCGCGGCCCCCTCGGCCCGAGGTGGGTTCGGCTCGTCGGCGGGCCACAGCAGCGCCTCAACCTGATCGATCGACCTTCTGTCCGTCCTTGCCGGAGTTCTGGTTCGATGCAGCGGATCTTGACGCCCCCCCGGCTCGACTGGCCGAAACTGGTCGAAACGCACGGCCTCCTGTTTCACTCGATCGACGGCATCCCCTACTGGGATGAGTCGGCTTACTACCTGTTCGAGACGCGCGAGGTCGACGCGATCGAGGCCGCGACCGTCGAACTCGACCGGATCTGCCTGCTCGCCGTCGAGCACGTCATCACCGAAGGCCGGCTCGATGCCGTTGGCGTGCCGCGTGCGTTCCATGAGTTCGTCGCCGCGAGCTGGGAACGCGACGAGCACACGATCTACGGTCGGTTCGACCTGAGCTTCGACGGCAACGGCCCGCCCAAACTCCTGGAATACAACGCCGACACGCCGACATCGCTCCTGGAAGCGGCCGTGATCCAGTGGTTCTGGGTGGAAGGCTTGCGCGAGGCGACCAACGACAAGTTGCTCCGCCAGTTCGACCAGTTCAACAGCATCCACGAACGCCTGATTGAAGCCTGGCGGCGGGTCGCGGGCGAGCTGGGCACGCGGATCGCCTTCGCGTCGCTGGCCGACACGCTCGAAGACAACATGACCGCCACCTACCTGCGCGACACCGCGATTCAGGGCGGGATGCAAACCGAGTCGATCCCCGTTGAGCAGATCGGCTGGAACGCCGCGCGCCGGGTCTTCACCGACCTCCGCGAACGCCCGATCCCGCTCCTTTTCAAGCTCTACCCGTGGGAGTGGATGCTGCAGGAGCAGTTTGGTCGCCACCTGCTTGCCGCACCGACGCGGTTCCTCGAACCCCCCTGGAAGATGGTCCTCTCCAGCAAGGGAATCTTGCCGATCCTCTACGAACTTTTCCCCGATAGCCCTTACCTCTTGCCCACCGGCTATGAGCCGCTCGGCCCGAGTTATGTCGCCAAACCGACGCACTCGCGTGAGGGGGCCAACGTCACGATTGTTGAGAACAACGCAATCCTGGCCGAGACCGACGGCGACTACGGCGACGGCCCGTGGGTCTACCAGCAGTACCACCCCTTACCCAACTTCGCCGGCAACTTCCCGGTCGTCGGGAGCTGGATCGTCAACGGCCATGTCTGCGGCATCGGGATCCGCGAAGACAACGGCCCGATCACCCGCAACACAAGTCGGTTCGTCCCGCACCTGTTTCGCAAGTCGAGCACCACCCAGCCACCCACCTTTCCCCCCAACTACGCTCCCGGCCGACCCACCGAGGCAGACCCCCTCTGGGACCGCTGGATTGACCGCTGAAAAAGCGGCTTGTACGCTCGCCAGGAATCGACTGCCCGTCACAGATGACAGATCGCAGATCGCAGATCGCAAAGCCGGAAAATCGGGATGCCTTCTCTGCCTGGCGATCTGCGATCCTGTGATCTGCCCTGAGCAATCCATCTCGTGAATCTCCGGATTCAGAAGATATACCCGTCAAGCTGCATTGAAACCGCCCGGCAATCGCTCGTCCCTTGTGCCTGCTGGGCGACCAGCCAATAATGAGGGCGGTCTGGCCCGGGAAATAGCTCGCGCTGCGCGAAATCATTGAAGTGAAGGGGTGATTGGGCGTGCGTATCGCTTATTTTGATTGCTTCAGTGGAATCTCGGGCGATATGACGCTGGGTGCCCTGGTGGATGCCGGGGTGGACCCGAAGGCGATCATCGAGGCCGTGACGAGCCTGAAACTACCGGTCGAGCTGAGCTTTGAGACTGTTCGCCGGGCCGAGTTTCGCGCGAATTATGCCCGGGTCATCTGCCAGCCCGAACATGCCCACCGCCCGCTCCACCAGATCGAGGCGATGATCGACGAGTCGATCCTCACCCCGCCGCAGAATGAGCTGGCCAAGCGGATCTTCTTGCGGCTCGGTGAGGCCGAGGCGAGAGTTCACGGCACGGACATCGAGAACATCCACTTCCACGAAGTCGGCGCGGCGGATTCGATCGTCGATATCGTCGGCTCGGCCGTCGGGCTCGATCTCCTGGGCGTGGAACGGTTCGAGGCCAGCCCGGTCCCGCCCGGCAAGGGAGTCGTTACCGCCGCCCACGGGCGGATGTCGCTGCCGGCCCCCGCCACCGCCGAGATCCTGAAGGGCATCCCGCTGGCGGAATCGACCGTCAGCATGGAGATGACAACTCCCACGGGCGCCGCGATCCTGGCCACGGTCGTCGAGGCGTTCGGCCCGCTTCCGGCCATGACGGTCGAGTCGATCGGCCTCGGCGCCGGGACCAAGAACCTGCCCGATCAGGGGAATCTGCTCCGGTTGTTCGTCGGGACTCTCGACGTGCCGACATCGTCCGACCGCATCTGGGTCCTGGAGACGAACCTGGATGACCTGCCCGGCGAGGTGGTCGGCCACGCGACGACCTTGTTGATGGGCGCGGGGGCACTCGACACCTTTCTGACGCCGATCCAGATGAAGAAGAACCGGCCCGGCGTGATGCTGACCGTCCTTTGCCAGCGTAATCAGATCCCGACGCTCGAAGCGATCATCTTCCGCGAGACGACCACACTCGGCATCCGCCGCTACGAAGTGGGCCGCCACAAACTCAAACGGCAGGCCGCCGAGGTGGAGACCCATCTCGGGACGATTCAGGGGAAGCTCGGCTGGCTCGATGGTCGCCCACCCACCTTCAGCCCCGAATACGAGGACTGTGCCCGCGTCGCCACCGCGCGGAACGTCCCGCTCCGCGAGGTCTACAACGCGGCTCATGCCGCCTATGCCCAGGCCCGACCAGTAGCATCTGCTCCGGCAGCAGCACCCCGGTCCAGTCCGGCCTCCAGTACCGATCATGGTCACTCGCACTGACTCAGGCCAGATGGTAGCGGATTCGGCGGAACTCAAGGTCGAGTGAGGGTACCGAAGATGACCCTGGCGCAGTGGCTGGCGACGATCGCTCTGGCGCAAACCGTCGTCTGCATCTGGATGTTCGCACGAATTCGCGATTTGTCGGCTCGGGTTGCCGCCCCACCGGCCGCGCCGATCGACGTGATCCGGTCGCTCGAAAGCCGGATTGGCCGCCTCGAAGCGCGACTGGCGTTGCTGGATGAGCCCCAGACCGATCCGGCGAGTCGATCAAAGCGGCAACGACGGCTCGACCGTCGCCAGCAGGTGTCGGCGGATGGTCCGGTCCTCATCACGTTGCCGAGCCTGGCGTCCGTCCCGGTCGGGACTTCGAGCGAGGTGGCCGCCGAGTTCGACCGCCGGTTCGGCCCGATCTGGGCGCTGGCGGATGCGGGAACTCCTCCCGATGAGATCGCCCGGCAGACCGGGCATCCGGTTGGTCAGGTCGAATTGATCCTTGGGCTCCGAAGGAGTCGGTTGACCAACGCTGGAGATACGAGTCGGAGTGACGATGTCTGACCGCCTGTTCGATACCGACCGGAACGGCCTGGGACGTGACCCCGCAACGATCGATTGCCTGGTCCGGACCCGCTCGAGCGTACTGAACGTCCTTGTTTTCGTCGGCGCCGGGATCGCTGTCAGCGGCTGGGGACTTCGAAGGAGACAGGCGGGTCTCTTGCCGCCCTGGAACTGGAACATCCCCTTGACGCAACCTCGGGCCATGAGCGGACTGTTCGGGTTCATTGCGCTCGCGTATGTCATCCTGCGCGTCGGGTCCAACCGCGACCGGCTCCGGGCGCCTGATACCCGAGCGGGGCGATTCTACTGGTCCAGGGTCGCGGCGGCGATCGTGGGCGCTTGCGCCATCCCGCTTGGGTTCGCCGCCGGCTGGGCGAACGACCCCCGCCTCGAAGCCCTCGCCCCATTCTGGATCGCCGCGTTGGGCCTCGGCTTCCTCGCCATCCCACGAGGCCACGAGCTGGACGACTTCGCCGAGCCGATCGAGCCCGCCCGCCCGGATCGTTGAGTCGATTGACGGTCGCAACCACCGGATCTCGACCAACCAGGCAGCCGAGTTCGACCCCAAGCTCATCCGACCGGCGCTCGATCGCGCTTCTGTCTTTCCGGGTGCGCCAACGGATTCTGGCATTCCCCAGCAAGCTAGGAAAAGGGGACTGGCTCAAGCGAGCTTGCGAGCGGTGCCTGTCCCGCTTTTCCGGTCGACATGCCAGAATCCGTTGGCGCAACCTGTCTTTCCTGAATCCGAGCCTCTCCTCATGACCTCGACGCAGCGGACCATTCTGGGCATCTACGTTGGCCTGATCATCATCTGGCCGATCCGCCACCTGGTCCTGACGTGGGCCTTCCGCCAGCTTGACTACCTGAACCTCGACTCGCCGGAGTGGTCCGAGCCCAACCCGCCTCGGGTCACCGCGATCATTCCCGCGAAGGATGAAGCCGCCGTGTTGGGCGATTGCGTCCAGTCGGTCCAGGCGCAGAGCTACCCGAACCTCGACATCATGATCGTCGATGACCGGAGCACCGACGGCACGCTCGCGCTCGCGCGGTCGATCGCGGCCAGCGACCCGCGGGTTCAGGTCGTCGCGATCGAGGACCTGCCACCCGGTTGGACCGGCAAGACGCACGCGCTGCATGTGGCCAGCCAGCAGGCCCAGGGCGACTGGTTCTGGTTTCTCGACGCCGACACGCGCCACGAGCCCAGCAGTCTGGCGATCGTCCTGGAATATGCTCGGTCGCACAACGCCCAGATGGCCAGCCTGCTTCCCGAACTGCGCTGCGAGACGTTCTGGGAACAGGTGGTCCAGCCGCTGGCGGGGATTGTCCTGATCCAGTCGTTTCCGCTGTTCTGGTGCAACGACCCCAAACACAAGCTCGCGTTCGCAAATGGGCAATATATCTTGATCAGCCGCGACGCTTACACCCGGGCAGGCGGTCACGAGGCGGTCCGCGACAAGTTCGTCGAAGATATCTACATGGCAAAGCGGGTCAAGGAAGTGGGTTTATCGAGCCGGACGGCGATCGCGCACGGGATCGGCTCGACCCGAATGTACACGTCGCTCGCGCAGATCATCCGCGGCTGGAGTCGGATCCTGTACGACGCCTTGGGACGCAACCCTTGGAAACTCGGCTGGCAAGCCATGGACCCCTTCCTGTTCAGCCAGTCCGCGCACTTCGCCCTCGTGATCGCGTTGGTCTTGATCTGGCGCGGCGCAACTCCCGGCCCTTTCTTACCCTGGCTCCTGGGCTTGAGCATCGTCCACCACGTTCTGGCGTACACCTGCCTGGCGCGGCTCTACGTGCAGTCGGTCCCCCAGACCCGACATGTGATCTGGTACCCGCTGGCCGGCCTGATCCTTGATCTGATTCTGTTTCGAGCCATCAAGATGTGCTGGACCGGTCAAGTGACCTGGCGTGGCACCGCCTACGCCCCAAACCCGTCGCAAAGCTTGTGACGCTCAAACAGACAAAAATCCGCCGAACGCACGAAAACACCGGAAACTACGAGCAAAGTTGGCCGCGATTAGGCCGCTTGATGCCTATTAAACGTTTGTTCAAAATTCTTGTTGAAAAGTCTCGACACGCCGTTGCATAGCCGCGAAAGCCCTGGCTACCATGCCGATCATCCGCCGGATCTCCGGTGGATTTGTTGCGAGCATGGTTGGGCTGAGGGGGATCTGGAACGATGCGTGGATACCGTCGAATCGTCGCCTGGGGACTGCTCGCGGTTGGCCTGGTGGGCGGCGGGGTGGGTCGGGCGGACGGCGCGCTCCTCGATCCCAACTCGCCCACGTTCACGTCGCGGTCGCAGGGGGATGTCGTGCTTGCCAGCGGCACCTACTTCTTCACCCTCGGGACCAGTGGTCCGACGCTCCAGATGTACAATGGAGTGAGCTTTAGCACGGTGGCCACCGGGTTCATCTACAACGGCATCAACGTCTTTGATTTTCACTCGCTGCAAGTCCAGGCCGGGGCGAGCATCGGCGTGACGCAAAGTTCCGCCAGCGGCCCGATCGCGATCCTGGCGAGCACCTCGATCAACATGGCGGGGTCGATCGACGTCTCCGCCAACGCGGGCAATGCGTTCGGTGGTCCCGGCGCGAGCAACCTGTTTGTCGGGGGGCAGGGCAATACCGGCACGGCACCAGGAACGATCGGGGCAGGCTCCTTGATCACGACCGGCGGTGGTGGTGGTAGCTTCGGCGGCACCGGCCTGACAGCGAGCAGTGCTCCGATCATCGATCCCCAGACGGGTCTCCAGGTCGGCACCGTGGGCGGAGGATCTGGGGGGAGCACCACCTTTGTCAGCTTGCTCGATCAACTCCGAGGCGGGAGTGCGGGCGGCAATGGAGGTAACTCGACGAGTACCGTCCCCGGCTCGTCGGGTGCGCCTGGTCAGGGTGGGGGCGCGATCGAAATGGGAGCCGTGGGCAGCATTTCGGTCTCCGGGATGATCTCCGCCAATGGCAGTGCCCCGATCGCCGTGACCAACCCGACCAGCGCAGGCGGTGGTGGTGGGTCCGGAGGAGGCATCCTGATCCATGGCAACACCGTTAACCTCTCGGGAACCCTCTCAGCCGTCGGTGGGCAAGGCGGCAATGGTCTGACCCGATCGTACTCGACCACCGGCGGCGCGGGGGGCGGTGGACTGATCCAGATCGTCCAGAGCGGCACCCCCGGCGGTTACGTGAACACCGGGAATATCCTGGTCAGCAACGGCCGATTCGACGTGCTGAGCGTCCCCGAACCGTCGAGCGTCGTGATGCTCGGGATCGCGGCGATCAGCGGGATTGCCGTGATCCGGTGCCGCCGGCACCGCGATTGAGTCCGAGCCTCGGAGACTGATGACCTGGCCCCGGTGGTCCGATGCGAAGTTGGTGAACATCCGGTGCGAGACGCCGGGCAGCCGACTCCGATCGACCCAGACGTGGTCGATGTCGTACACCGGCGCGAACGATGGGAACGTGCCGCGCCAGGTCAGACTCGCGCGGGAGGTTAGTTCAAATCCTGCGTCTTCCAGGGCATCGAACCCGATGCTGCGGGCCAGACTGTTGAAGTCGCCCGCCACAATGTCGAATGGTTGGCCCGCCGCGCTCGCCGCGCGGCAGAGGCGGGCCACATCCTCAAGGAACGGCGTCCGACTCAAAAACGGATTGCTCAGGCCATCGACGACGAGCAGACGGAGCACTCCCAGGTCGGTTTCCGCCGCAACCGCCATCGCCACCCCGTTCCGGAGCGGTTCGCAACGGATCAGGTGGAGCGGACGCCGCGAACAGACCACGAGTTTGTACCACGAGCGTGCTCCTGGCTCGTTCTCGGTCTGAACTCGCGTCCCCGTCGGCCCCAGCGCGGCGACGAGACCATCGAGCCAGTCATCCGGCGGCGCCTCGCTCAGGATCACGAGGTCGGCACTTTGGTCGAGGATCGTGCGCTCGATCGACGCCCAGTGCTCGATGTTGCGCCGTCGTCCTCCACCCCAGACGACATTCCAGTGGAGCACCTGAACCGCTCGACTCGCTCCGGATTCGGGAGCAGGTCGTGTCCACCCCCAGCCCACCAGACGACTCGATGATCCGAGCGTGGTTGCCAGGCCGACCACCGTCAACGCGAACCGCCAGCGGTGCCGAGTCAGCCCGCGACCCCGGCAGAGCCAGTCCCAGCCGACCGCCGCCACGCCGATGAGCGGGAGCGGGAGATACATCAAGACCCCCCAAGTTGCCGATCGATCACGGACCACCTGACCGAGTGTCCCCAGCGCGATCAGGCCGAGCAGTCCAGCCACCACTGTCCAACGGACGCAGGACCAAAGCAGAACCCGGAGTGGCCAGAGTTTGCGCACGGGATCGTTTATTCTGGCTTCGGGGTGGCCTGGAGGGTCAAGATCAACGACTGTTCCATCTCGCCGGGGCGGAGGCCGTACGGGCCGCGACCCGCCTTGTAGGTGATGTGGCCCGCGGAGTCGATCACGTACAGGCGACTCGGCATCCCGCTGTAGAGGTGGCCAACGCGGTCGTTCATGGTGTCGACCAGCACCGGCATCGACGGTTTGAGAACCTGGCCGCACGTCTCGGCAAGCGCGACCCGGCCATCGTAGTCCGTTGGCTGCGCGACGGCGATGCCGACCTGATCGTTGTCGTCCATTCGCCAGCCGTTGATGGGGTGCGCTTCGCGGACGTAGACGAGTAAGAACGTCGCGCGGTCGGCATAGCGGCGACTCAGGGCGTCGATCTGGGGAAACTGGCGCCGGAATGGGCCACAGGTGTAGTTGCCGAGGACGAGAACGACCGGCTTGCCCGCCCGGACAACCTCGCTCAAGGTGATCTCACGCGCACCATCGCGAGTCTTGAGCGTGAAGTCGGGAGCGAGATCCCCGAGCGCTGGGCCGGCGGCCATCGAGCCGATTTCGCTCCGGGCGAGGCCTGTCAGGAGCGTTCGCTTCATCGCCCACTCGTCGGTCTCCCCCTCCGTGGGTCCACCCGGCCCACGCATCAAGAGCGATGGCGGAGCCGCTGGCGGGGCGATCGTCCAGGCGTCGCGAAAGTCGTCCGCCGTCAGGTAATCCTTGCCCTCACCGGTCAAGGCGAAAAAGGCATCCCACTCGGACTGGGAGATCCGCGCATCCTTGTTGGTGTCGATCCGGCGAAAGTGATAACGGAAATACTCACCCTGACGAGCAAAGACCGAAGCGTCGCTCCAGTCGAAGTCGTCGGGCTTGAGCACCCGATCATGGTTGCGGTCGAGCCGATCAAAATCGGCTGCGGGACCGTGCCACTCGCCACGAGTGACGGCTCCATCGCCGTCACCGTCGCGCTCGGCAGCGAGCCAGGGCCAGCCATACTGGATCTCGCCCGCCTTGAACCAACCGAATCCCTGCCCGCGCATCGCCGACCCATCCAGGATTGCCATAGCCATCACGAGCCCCTCGGGCTGGCGGCCCGTTCCGCCCGCATCTTGCCCAGGTGTCCGGCTCGCCCACCCTGTCAGCAAGAGACCACCGAGGAACCAGATCAGCGGCCGGACCATGGCAATAACTCCCCAGAACGAATTGGAACCGAGAATCGATCGCACCTTCAGCCCGGGATCTTGGGCTGAGTCGGTGGTGGCGGTGGCGGTGGTGGCGCGACTGGCTCGCTTGAGGTGTGGTCGTGGGTGATTTTCCAGCCGTCGGCGAACTGCCGCATGATCAAAGTAAACAGCCCGGTTGGGTGCGACCCATCAGGCATCGTCAGGGTAAAGCGCCCCCGGACAAAGGCGGCGTCGGGACCGAGTCGTTCGACCTCCAGCCCCGAGAAGGTCAGTTGCCCCATCGCCTTGCCGTCGGCCTGATAGCTTTTCCGGTACCGATCGCGCATCGCGTCGAAGCCATCATGCCGGGTCCCACCCGACTGGAAAACGACCCTGGGCGACCGCCAGTAACCATCGAGGAAGGTGTCGAGGTCGCCTCGGTTCCAGGCCCGAGCCTGGTCGTCGAGCACCTTGCGGATGGGCGACTCGGCAGGGTCGGTTGCGGGGGCCTGAGCCTGAGTTGACCCACTGAAGGTCAGCGTGATCCCAGCGCCGATCAAGGCGAAAACAGCCAGGGCGAACCCAGCAAGCCGACGACGGTGGTAAGTTGGGGCTCGATCGGCCATCAGGACTCTTTCGCGTCGGAGGGCAGAGATCACCAGGCAGCCTCATACATTTTCCGCAGTTCCGTCCGTTCCTCGGCGGCCTTGGTACACATCTCGGCGAGCCGACGATACTTCTGGGCGCGCTGGATCGACTCGTCGGTGAGGCCGGGGTTCTGCGCGGCCCGCTTGTAGTCGGCGGCTTGAAAGATCAGTTCCATCTCCTCGCGGGCATACAGGTTCGCGCGAGCACGGTAGGTATGCCAGCGAATGCCGATGCTGACGTAAAGCAGTGCGAACACCAGGAAGCCAGCCGAGCCGGCAAGAACCCAGGGACGAAACGCGGGCCGGGCCGGACGTGGGGGCCGCCGCTGATAACTATCGCGGTAAGGGGTGACGTATTCCATACCGATGATCTTAGGCAGGAGGCCACGAGTCGGCGAACTCACGTGACTGGATCATTCCAGCGCGGGTCGATTCGCGTCAAGTGTCGAGCGAACTGGCGGAAGTGGCCCGCTTCCGTTTCGACCGGGGGAACGCCGGAACCGGTGTGATGACCCCCTCCGTAGATTCGCCGATTGGTCCCCGCGTCGTCAAGCGGTGGGTGAACAAGACATCGGCCGGCAGGCACGACCGGGCGATCTCGGCCAGGTGGTCGTGGTGGGTGAAGAAGAGGATCTGCGTCCGCCGCGACAGTTCGCCGAGCGCTTCGAGCGCAGCGCGAGCGCGAGCGTCGTCGAAGTTGATCAGGATATCATCGACCACCAGCGGCGTCGGTTCGTGGTCGTCCAGGTGAACCGAGAGACTCGCCAGGCGGAGCGCCAGGTAAAGCTGATCCGCCGTCCCCTCGCTCATCGCGGCGACATCGAGCAAGGGACCAGTCGTCGCTGGATCAGTCGGATCAGCTCCGTCGACCGACGCGTTCCCCCGGACACCACGCAGAATCGGGTCGCCCTTCTCGTCCTGATCGGTCTGGAGGCCGACGAAGGCTCCGTTGGTCATCCGAGCGAACAACCGCCCGGCCTGGTCGAGAACCGGGCCCTGATGCCTGGCACGATACCGTTCGACCGCGTCTCGCAGGAGCGCGGCCGCCAGTTTGAGCCGGGCATATTTTTCGACCTCGACGCCGAGCCGCGCCACATGCCCTTCGACCACCTGCCCGGCCTCGAATGCCCCGAGGCGGTTGTCCATCGCGTCGAGTTTCTGCCGGGCCGCGCCGATCTGTTCGCCCAGCCGATGCGACTGCGCTTCCAGATTCGCCAGCCGCTCCTCGGCATCGGCGATCCGGACCGCGAGCGCAACGTCATCCAGTCCCGCGACCGCTTCCAGCAACCCCGCGCGGGTCAAGCTCCCCGCATGGTTGTCAAGCTGTTCGTCGAACGCCTGGAGACTTGCCAGCTCTTTTTCGACCTCGGCCGACGCGCGGATCGCAGCGGGCAGTTCATCCACCGCCAGGCAGCCGGCTTCTTGAGCCAGGGCCGCCAGCGCATCGTCGGCCCGAGCCAGTGCGGCTTGCCCGACCGTGAGCCGACCTTGCTCCTCATCAAGCCGCGCCAGGCAGCCGGACCGGCGAGTCCGGGCCTCACCTGCCCGCGCCAACCGATCCACCAACGCGGCGGCGACCGGCTGCCAGTCGGACTCGTCGTTGCCTTCGTCATCGCCGAGCAACCCGGCGTCGAGTCGACTGGCCAGACCGCGTGCCTCGGCGGCGAACCGCTGCTCGATCGCGGTCAGGTCGGCAAGCTGGTCGCGGGTGGTCCGGGCCTGGCGGGTTGCTTCGGACCAGGCGGCAAACTGCTCAAGCACGGCCTCGGCGGCGCTCACGGAGTCGTCGGCACTCAAGCCAAGCGGGGCGACGGCACGGCCCCAGCGGTCGAGCCAGTCGGCTTCGAGGGCGCGGACCTCGTCGAGCCGGCCCCGGGCAATCTGACGCTGGCGACGGGCACCGATCCGGGCGACGACATCTCGACCGCGAGCCAGAAGCGCGGCGAGCGATTCACCGTCGGCCGCGACGGCCTCACCAACCCGACCGAGAGCGCTGCCGAGTTCGGCCCGCAACTCGGCGATCTGCTCGGTGAGCCGGGCGACCTCGCCCCGGGCATCGCGGACCGCCTTCGCACATCGGAGCCGTTCCTTGCGCTCGATCCGGACCCAGTCTTTCATCTCGCGGGGCGACAGCGGCTCGATCCCGAGCGGTCGCCAGTGCGCGGCCCAACGGTCGAAGGCGGTGGCTCGATCCGCGATCGCCCCGTCGCGCGTCGCGCTGGCCAGATCGAGCCGCGCGACGATGTCGCGGCGGTCGATCTCGCCCTGAGCGGCGGCGGCGACCCGGCTCGCCTCGCGGCGGAGGGCGTCGGCCAGGTTGTCGGCGGCGCGGATGTCGGTTTCGAAGTCGTCGGCGAGTTGATCAGGGCTCGGGGCGATCGGGTCGTGGTTGATCCAGGTCCGGCGGATGGACTGCCAGACGGCGTCGCGGTGGCTCCGGAACTGGTCCAGTTCGGCTTCCGTCGGGATCGCCCCGCCGACGCGAGCATGCTCGGCCTGACGAGCCAGTTCGAGCTGGTCGGCTTCGAGGCGGGTCCGATCTGCCTCGGCGGCGCGGACCCGCTCGTCGGCAGCGCGAATTTCCATCTCAGCGTGATCGAACGTCGCGTCAGGCGGGATCGCCAGGGCTTCAAGGTCGTCGAGCGTCCCCGACCAGAGCATCAGCCCCCGGAGCGCGCTGGCCGCCTGCTCGGTGGCGGTCGCAAGCTTGCCCGCGGCCTTGAGCCGTTGCGCTTCAAGCTGACCAGGAGCCGCCACCCGCGTGAGGACTTCGTCGAGACTTGCCACCCACCGGACCGTATCGGGCAGGATCGCTTCGTCGCCGAGCGGGTCAAGACCAGCGGTATCAAACCGGGCCAGGTCGGCCTTGGCCTCCTCCTGCCGACCCATGAGGGATGCGTGTTCGCGAGCCAATTTGCCGATCGCTTCGCGGAGCGGACCAACTCCCCCGGTCGGAATCGCCAGGTTGGCGGGAAGTTCATCTTCAACGGCGCGGATTTGCTCTTCGGACCGACCAAGCTGGACCACCAGATCGGGCCGGTCGCGGCGGGCGCTCGCGTAGCGACCAAGATCGGCGTGGAGGCGGCCGATCGCGTCGGCGGCCAGCAAGGCGGGATCAAGCGGGCCGATCTGGTCCAGCTCGATCGACGCGGCTTCAATCGCGGATCGGGCGTCCCGGACCGTGCTGGCCGCCAGCCGGCTCGCTTCCAGATCCGTCTGGTACGCTCCCGCGAACCCTGGACGCAGAACGTTCGTTGTCGAGCGCGCATGCAACCGATCCAGCAGAGACTGGCGACGGGGGATGATCCTCAGCGCACCCAGCCAGCCGCGCCAGCGGTCGAGTTCGGCCTGAGCCTCATGCTTGCGGCGCGAGACCTCGGCGCGGGCGGCGACGTTCTGGTTCCAGTCGGTGTTAACGTTGACCCAATCCTGCGTCGGCAGCGCAACCTGCTTGACCTCGTCGCGGGCGGCCTTCAGTTCGATGAGCGTCTTGTTGATCGTCGGGATCGTGGCGTTCCGCGTTTTGAACAGCCCCTCGATCTCGCTCTGAAGGGCTTTCTGGACCCGATCGAGCTGCGCCAGGCCCGTGCCGGCCGAGAAGAGCATCTCGCCCAGTCGCCCTTTGCCGGTGATGATCCCCCGCCCACCGGTGACGAGTTCGGCATGATCGGTCGAGAACAACGTCTCGAAGGTTGCCTCGTCGAGCTGACCGAGGAAGGGCGCGAGAGCTTCAGAAGGTAAGGCAGTGCGGTCGTCGAGGCTCCAGAGTCGGTTGCCGCGCTTGCGGCGGAGGAACGCGATCTCACCGCCGGCCTCGTCGCGGAGCGTGGCGCCGACGCGAAGCACGCCCAGGTCGCGACCGTGGCTATCGGGTGTCGTCAGGGGGTAGTCGAAGAGGAGGGCGCGGATCGCTCGGAGTGCGGTGCTCTTGCCCGCCTCGTTCGGGCCGACGATCAGGTGCAAACCGCGGTCGCCGTTGCTCAGGTCAAGCACCGGCGCGTGCTGAAACGGGCCATAATTGCGCAGGTCAAGCGTCACGAACCGCATGTCAAGCCCACGCTCCCTTCGCCGACTCGAACCGGGCACCCAGCAGCGGCCTGATCTGGTCGAGGATCTCCAGCAAACTCACCGGCGATTCGAGATCGAAGCCGTCCTCCTCGCGGACCTCGGCTGGCAGCTTTTTGCGGAGGTCGTTCAGCTCAACCTCGGCCCACCGAACCAGTCCGACGGGGTCTGCCCGGAGTTCGGCGAGCAAGCGGTCGATCTCACCGAGCGGGCCATCGAAGGTGGCATCAGGACCGGCCAGCACCGCCAGGTCACGCGTCAAGAACCGGACCTTTTCGACCCAGATTCGGCCCGATCCCAGATCATTGGCGGCCGCCTGGATGTCGAGAGTGACCTGAGCGTGCGTGGCGTTGATCCCCCGATGCGCTGGACTTGCCCCCACGACCTCAACCCGAACGGCCAGGCTCCGGTCATCGAGATTGGCCGTCAAGTGGGGGATCTGGTCGCCGAATAACACGGCAACGTCATCCGCCGAGGTCAGGGCCGCCGCATCGACCCGGCAGGTTGCCCACCGGAGGACGTCAAGCGGGTGGAATGTTCGAGTCGTCCGCCGACCATCGACCGCCACGATCACACAGCCTTTCGCTCCTGGCTCGCGGATATGCCGCCCCTGGACGTTGCCCGGAAAGATGATCGGCACGTCGCGGACGTCCACATCCTCGCGGGTGTGAACATGCCCGAGGGCCCAGTAGTCGTACCCCTTGCCTCGCAGGGTATCGACCGAGCAGGGGGCATACCGCGCCACCCCTTCGCGGCCATCCGCGCTCGTGTGCAGGAGGCCGATATTGAAGCAACCGGCGACGGGAGCGGGATAACTGGCCGCAAGGTCCTCGCTCACCTTTTCGGTGGCGAAACTCTGCCCATGGATCGCCACATCGACTGCCGGCAGGTGGAGGGTTTCTGGCTTGCCACTGCTGAGGAGGTGGACCCCTTCGGGCAAGCGTAACTCGCGGGTCATCTTGTTCCGAGCGTCGTGGTTGCCACTGATCAGATAGACCGGAATCTTCGCATCTTTCAGCTCGGCCATCTTCCTGGCGAAGAACAAACCCGTTCCATGGTCGGGCCAGTCGCCATCATAGACGTCGCCCGCGATCAGGACGAAAGCCACCTTCTCCACGACCGCCAGTCGGACCAGCCCTTCGAGAGCCCGGCGAGTCGCGCCGCGGATCTCAGCGACCGGGCACCCTTCGTACCGGTCCAGACCTCGGAGTGGGCTATCGAGGTGGATATCGGCGGCATGCAAAAATTTGAACATGAGACCGCCCTCCTCGCGCATCGATCCGAGGGCACAATTCCGTTTCCGCCCCCAATTTTCCATCATACCCCCCGCGACCAATTCCGCGAAGGCGAGTTGGGATTTCCCGACGCAGGGGAGAAAAAGAAGTTTTCTATAGAATGAGCTTATTCGATTACAAGATAATCCAAAAAATCGCTTGATCTCCAGTCAAGCATAAACAGGCACAAACGGCTCCACTTTCACGTCCAGGAACTGCTCGCTGATCCGGTCTTCCACCCCGCGGGCTTCGGCGACTCCGAGTCCTTTGAGTTCGGTGATCCGCGTGGCGTCGTCGAGGGTGAAGCGGCCGGGGCGGGTGGTGGCGTCGACCCGGACGAAGCGGTCGCGGAGGAGGATGCGGGCCTGCGCGAGAGCGCCGGCCGTCTGGGCTTGCATCGGTAGCGTCAGCAGATCCTTGTTCCAGGTGGCGATCCCGCCGTCGCGTTGGGTGTCGGCCACGCAGCAGGGCTCCTCGGTCGTGCCGATGCTCAGAACCTCGATCGTGGCAAGGTCCTGGCCGAGCACGCCGAGGGCTTCGACGATCCCGACCATGACCGGGGTATTGGCCCAGACGCCACCGTCGATGAAGGCCAGCCCGCTCTCGGCACGGAACGAGGGAAAGTAAGTCGGGGCGGCGGAGGTGGCGAGCGCGGCGCTGACGGCCGAATCCTTGTAGTCTTGCTTGAACCGCTCGTGGTGGGCGGTCTTGAACAGGTAAACGGAGCCGTTGACGGCGTTGTAACTCGGGATGACCAGCCGGTGCTTCGAGTCGCCCAGCCGGCGGTTGCCGATGACCGACTCGATGGCGCTCCGCAGCGGACCCGGGGCGAACTTGGGCCGGCACGACCACCAGCCAAAGTTGCGGATCGCGCCGCGATGGAGCCCGAGCAAAGGAAAGATCTCTGGGCCCTTCTGCTCGTAGAACGTTAAAACCTCCTCCGCTGAGACGTCCATCCCCAGCGCGATGGCGATGATCCCACCCGTCGAGGTCCCGGTGATCAGGTCAAAATAGTCCGCCACCCGCTTGCCCGTCATCCGCTCCAACTCGGCCAGGACCGCCGCCGTGAACGTCCCCTTGATGCCGCCACCGTCGAGACTCAAGATCCGGAATCGGCTCATCACGATTCGTTCCTTTCGCGGCGAACATACTGAACTTTTGAACATTATCCCAGATGAGCGAGCGGTTGTCCAGTCAATCTCGTGCGTGATTTCGAGCCGTCATCCTGCAGGATTTCGCCGCCGACCGGGATTGACCGGAGCAGGGGGCTGGTTAGATTGAGCGAATCGGGGTGAAGGTCCGTCGGCCGAGTTTTGATCCGTTCCGGGAAAGGATTCCCGCCTGTGAAACTGCTTGGGTTCGGTCCGCGTGGGAAACGTCGGCTCAGGGGGGCCGCGCTGGTCGGTTTTCTCGGTTTGCTGACGGCGGCGATCGTGTTTCGGAACCCCTGGTTTCGGGGAAATCAGGGCGTCGTGGCGCCCGGTCTGGTCTACCGGAGCGCGCAGCCGGTCGGCGGCTGGGCCGATCGGGTCCGCGCTGAGCACCTGGCGACGGTGTTAAACCTGCGCGGTGGATCGGTCGCCGACCCCTGGTATCGGGCCGAGGTCGAGGCCACTCGCGACCTTGGCGTGGCTTTTTACGACTTGCCGATGTCGGCCACGGTCCGACCACCGCGTCGCCAGTTGCTCGCGGTGCTCGACCTGCTCGACCGCTGCCAGTATCCGCTCCTGATCCACTGCAAGTCGGGGTCGGACCGGACCGGCCTGGTCAGCGCCTTGTACCTGATGAGCCGCTCGGGAGAAGATCCCACGATGGCCGAGCGGGCGTTCTCGGTCTATTACGGCCACGTCCCGCTCCTCGGAACCCGGCACCTCCACGAACCGCTGCACGAGTATGCCGAGTTCCTCCGCGAGCACAACCTGAGCCACACCGCCGCGCGGTTTCGGGCCTGGGTGGAACAGGATTATCGGTCCGATGATCCTCCCGGACCCGCCGAGCCGATCGCCGCCGGTCCCCGCGACCGCCGCCTCGTCCGGGCCACGAACCACCGCTCCGGGTAATCCAACTCGACTCGTCAGTCGACGTCGGAGAAGGGTTCAAACGGCGTGATGACGGGGTGCGCGCGGCGACGGGCACCGGCGGCCAGAGCGCGGGCACCGGCCCCTCCAAAGGTGGCGAGTACCATCGTCAGGGCCGAATGGACGATCCCGCGCAGATTGGCCTTTTGACTCTCGCGGTCGAGGTAATAGCTGCTGTTATGACCGGGCGGCGGTTGATCGGGCGGGATCACGGCATCGACCGCCGCATCGATCACGACGGCGGTGCTCAGGTTCCGGTTCAGGCCGCGTCCTTCCGACCCCGGAGCGCCCGGTATCCAGGGACCGAAGCCGATCAGGAAGTAGGCAGCCCCAGCCACGGCGAACCCGTGCCAGAAGACGCCGCGATGCTTGGCGGCGATCGTGGCGAAGATCAGGACGGCGGCGGTGATCGTGTAGATGCTCCGCGCCCACGACTCGGACCCCGACCGGAGCGCCGCAAAGATCAGACCCGAATAGAAGACAGCCAGCAGCAGGGCCGCCAGCGACACGCGAAACCGGACCATCTCCAGCTTCTCCGACCGGTGCGAACCGACGCCTGGGCGCGCTGAGTTGGGGATCGGACCGACACGATGCCGATTTGCCCAGGCATGGCGAAGTCGCTCTAAGTTACCATACTTCCACCGGCCAATGGCGAACTCGCGCCCGGTTTCGCCGGTCGGAGGCCTGACCACGGATTCTTGGGGTGGCCAGAAAAAGGGGACTGGCTCAAGCGAGCTTGCGAGCGGCTGCCTGTCCCCTTTTCCGGTCGAACCACCAGAAAACATGGTCGCACCCCCGGTCGGTGCGCGACAACCGGCGCCTGTCCGGGTCAGTCGAGGAACTGAATCTTGGGATGAGCCTCTCGGAACGCGGCCAGGCCAGCCGCCGTGAACCGGGTGCCAGCCACTTCCAGCGCTTGCAACCGGGGGATGCTTGCCAGGTGGGCGAGGCTGGCGTCGGTGATTGCCGTGTTGGCGAGGTAAAGCATGGTTAAACTGGGGTGATTGGCCAGGCTGCGAATGGCCTCGTCGGTGATCGCCGTGCCGGACAATCCCAGGGACCTAAGGTTCAGCCGGGCGGCAAGCCGGACCACACCCGCATCCGTGATCCTGGTCTCGTTCAGGGAGAAACTGGTCAAGCCGGCCATCTTCTGAAGTTGGAGCAGTCCAGCGTCGCTGATCGGGGTCTGCTTCACGTCGATACTTGTGAGCGTGCCGAGCGACCCGAGGGTGGCCAGCCCCTCATCGGTGATCCGGGTTCCCCCCAACGAGAGCGACTGCAACTTCGGAAGTTTGCTCAGGTGAACTAGACCGGCGTCGGTAATCCTGGTCCCTGAGAGATAAAGATGGAGCAATTGCGTCATCTGGGCGACGGGAGCGAGCCCGCCGTCGTCGACCGGGCAATCCACCAGTTCGAGCCGCCCGAGTTTCGGCACTCCCGCCAGCGCCCCGAGGTCGGCGACCCGCGCCCGTCGGAGCGAAAGGACGGTCAGATCGGGCAAGACGGGCAACCGCTTTAACCCAGCGCTGGTGACCATCGTGCCGTCAAGTTTGAGAATCTCCAACCGGTTCAAGCGGGCCAGGTGAACCATTCCCGCGTCGGTCACCTTCGTCCGGATCAGGTTGAAGTCGATCAGGTCGGTATGATCGGCGATGGCGGCGAGACTGGCGTCATCAATCGGGGTATTTTGCAGGTCGAGCCGCTCCAGATGCTTCGAGCGGGTCAGATACGTCAACGCTCGGCTGGTAATTGCATCCTTGCGGAGCATCACCCACCGTAACTTGGTCAGGTTGGCGAGGTGGGCGACCCCGGCGTCGGTGATCCTGGGGTTGTCGGCGGCGATCATCATCTCCAGGCCCGGCAACCGGGCCGCCGGGGCGAAATCGGCGTCGGTGGCGGGTCGCAACAGGTTGACCATCACGATGTGGTCGAAGTAGTCGGGACCCAGCAGCCCGAGCAGCCACGCCGGAGTCGGGCATTGCGCCTTCCGGTTGATTCCGCCGTTGGGCAAGACCTGCCACGAGTAATAAACCCTGCCATGCGTGCCGATCGCGGCCACGGCATCACGCTGGACGTGGGCCAGGTGGACCACATAACCCAGAGCCACGGCCAGCACGACGATCAGGATCATCAAGCCCCGCAAGCTGATCCGGAGCCAGTGGCGCGGGGGATGACCATTCGGTCCGGGCATCGGTGGGGGCTCCGGTGCGAGGAAATACGATCTGAGAGCAACTTTGAGATGACCACGCGGCAAAGCGCTGACAGATCAAAGCGTCAATTACGAGGCAATTGCCCCCAACTTCAATGGGTTTGTTGAAGATAGGCGAGGAGGTTCGAGCGTGCCCGGTCGTCGAGCACGGTGGCGAAGTTGGGCATTCGGCGTCGGCCGTGCGTCAGGATCTCGTGGAAGTCCGCAGCACGGGTCAGGATCGGTTTCGTGACCAGATTCACGCCAATCTCACCGCCGCGCGCCGCCGGACCGTGGCAGACAGCACAGTGCTGGGTGAACAGCGCCGCGCCCTGCTTCGGGTCGGCGGTGGTGGTCTCGGGCGTGCCTTGATGGTCGAGCACCAGCACCTCGTCGGGGGTCATCTGCGTCAAAGGGGGCGCGGGCTGGGTGTGCGGGTAGGTCGCGCTTAACCAGGCGATCAGGCCGTCCTTGCGCTCGGGCGGGAGCGGGGTTCCCCAGCCGATCATCTTCTCGACCTCGGCGGTCCACTGCTTGGGGGTCAGCCGCTGGCGGCTGGTCATGTCCTCACCGTGGCACATCAGGCAATTCTCGACGAACGCATGCCGCGCGACCAGTTGGGCCTCGGCCTTCTCGTCGTCGTCATCATCGGTCAGGTTCGGGGCCGACCGCGCTGAGCCTAAACTCAGACTCAGAGCCAGCCCGGCGAGCACGAGGCCGGTGGCGGACAGCAAGCGTCGCAAAATCATCGAGCCATCCCTCGGAGGTCGAGCGACCAGGACTCATGACCCGGTCCGCTGTGATTAGTCTATTGTGGACGCGACCAGGGGGTAATGACCAGGTCGCGGCGGGTCTGGCGGAGCCGATTCCATCGACCGGGCGTGACCGCCGTTTTCTTGAGGTGGACCAGAGACTTGCAGGATGGGAACCGCTCAGGGCTGCCCAAGGGTTCCACTCCCGATCTGCCGGCAGCATTATTGCTAGGGGGAGTTTTATCCTGGGGGCGGTGGTGGGCTTACTGGTGAAGGGAGGCCTGGTGGCAGCGGGGGAGCCGGCACGGGGGGCGGAGGCTGAGGACCTCGGGTTACCAAAGTGGGATGGGTTGCCCGGAACCGGGCCAGGCGCTCCGGCGAAACCTGGGTCCCGGTGACGTCGAGTTTTTTAAGACTCCTCATGCCTTCAAAGACATCAAGTCCCGCGTCGGTGATGGCGGTTTCGCTGAGGTCAAGTTCGGTCAAGCTCGCCAGGTGACTCAGGTGGTTCAGGCCAGCGTCGGTGATTTTTGTGCGTCCGAGAGTCAGCTTTTCGAGCCTGGTCCAGCCGGCCACCGGAGCCAGACCAGCGTCGGTCAGGGGTGTCATCAACAGGCCAACATCGCGCAGGTCAATCAGGCCGGCAATCGGCTTGAGATCCTCGATGGGATTCGTGCCGAGTTCCAAAATTTTGATCTTGGTCAATCGTTCCAGATGGGTCAGGCCAGCGGTTGTCAGCTTCAGACTGGACAGACCGAGGAGGTTGAGTTCGACCAGATTTCGGAGGTGGACGAGCCCAGCATCGGTGATTCCGGTGAACGCCAGATCCACGCTCTCCAGGTTCGTCAAACCAGAGATTGGGGCAAGGTCGGCGTCCCGAGTCGGCACGAGAGGAATGTGGAGCAGTCGCAACTGGCTGAGGTTGGCGAAATGGGCCAGCGTGGCGCCGGTCATGGGAGTTTCCCGCGAGTACGGCTGCAACCGGATTTCTTCCAGTCGGGTCAAGTCACCCAGCGCAACCGCCTGAGCATCCGTGACCAGCGTTTGGTCGTAGGCGTCGAACTCCAGGAGCCGAGGTAAGCGGACCACCTCCGCCATCACCGCGTCGTCGGCGTTCCGGAACAACGTCACCACGACGACCGAGCCAAAAGCGTCCGGGCCGAACCAGCGGATGACCCAGCCCGGCGGCACGCGGCGGCTCCAGCGGTTGAAGCGACTGCCAGGCACACAATCCCACTCATACGTCACCCGCCCACCCGACTTGCGGATCACGGCGACCGCATGCCGCTGAACGCGGACGACATTGATATACCAGCCGAGTCCACCGCCCACGATCAGCACCAGCAGCATCAGACCCCGCAGGCTGACGGCGAACCAGCGACGACGAGCCGGGGGAAACTGGGGAGAGATGGACATCGGGAGACTTTCCGAAATCGAGCCAGCGACATGGGTGATCAGACGATCGGTGGAGGGCAGAGACCATCAGCACATCAGGTCGAGGCCGGTCAGTGATCAGCGTGATTCGTTCGGAATCTTGACTCAAGATCTGCCAAATTCACGATATTATTCAAGCTCGAAGCAAGAAAGACGTTCGTCCGGCTCTCGATCCGCGTGGTCGCTCCCCGTGGAAGCCAGCGATGCCTGTTCGCTATCAGGACGCGAACAAAACGAACCCACTTGATCGACTTCAGCAAATCGAAAACGAAGCCATTCGATATTCGCATTGTCGAAACGAAGCCATTTGGGTCGTTCGAGGGTCACGACATGACGCCACCGCATCCCCAGACCGGGCCGAACGAACCCATTGTGCAGCCAACATAAGACGAAACGAACCCAATGACCAGCATGGTCTGACAAAACGAACCCATTGTCCAGCCGACAGAAAACGACTTGAACCCAATCGCCGGCAAGAACTGACCGAACGAACCCATTATGATCAGAGCCAGGATCTCAGGCGATCTCGCAGGTGACGTGGTCGATGCCGTTCCAGAGGTAGCCGCTCTTGTTCCAGGGGGACGACTCGGGTTGCGTCTGGCCGTTGGTGTCGGTGGCTCGGACTCGCAGGGTCTGCTTGCCGGGCATGGCGTTCCAGCCGAAGGTCCAGGTCCGCCAGGTTCCGGGAACGGCGGGGCCTTGCAGTTGCGCGGGCTGCCAGGGCTGGTCGGCACCGGTGGCGACCTCGACCTGGTTGACGGTCCCGTCGCCGGTCCAGGCAACGCCGCGGATCTCGATCCGGCCCGCCGGCAAGACAGTGTCCGCGAGCGGGCGGGCGATCAGGCTCTTGACGTTCAAGGTCGTCACCGAGACGAGGTCGGCTGGCTTCAGATCAACGCCGGGTGGGGTCGGGACCCTGGGGACCTTGTAGCCAGTCTGCATGTAGAAGCCGGGAGCCTCGTCGGTGCTGACCGTCACCTTGCGAAGCCACTTGATCCAGTGGTTGCCCGCCCAGCCCGGCACGATCAGGCGCAACGGGCCACCGTGGAGTCGGGGGAGCGGTTCGCCGTTCATCGCGGTCGCCACGAGCGTGTTCGCCGCGAGCGCCCGGTCGAGCGGGATGCTCCGGAAGAAGGCGGGCGTTTTGGGGTGGGGCGGGAGGTCGGCACCATGCAGTTGGACATGCGCGGCCCCAGCCTTGATGCCGGCCGCCCCGAGGATATCGGCCAGCCGGACACCCGTCCACTCGGCGTTGCCCACGGCGCCTCGGTCCCAGCCGACACCGGGGATCGTCGGCTGGAAATAGGCTCGGCCGTTGCCCGAGCATTGCAACACGGCGGGAATCGTCACATTCTCATGCTTGCTTGCCAGATCCGCCAACGAGAGCGTCACCGGTTTCGCGACCAGTCCGTCCACTTCCAGCGACCAGGGGGCGAGCGTGGTGGCGGGTGGCCCGAAATGACTCCGGACGAAGAAGCGATCGTTCGGTGTCAGGAACCGGTCGAAGGCTTCGACCGGCGTCTCGGCATCCAGCGGGTAGCTCGATCGAACGAGCAGTCCCCCCTGCGCCCGGAGATCATCCGCCCACGCCGCCAAACTACCTCGACCCAGCCAGGCGGGGACAACTGCACCGGCCAGTCCCCACCGCAACACTTCGCGCCGCCCTGGACCTTGGATCACGGGATCGCCACCCTTCGCCTGCCAAACTCGGAGCCGTTGCCCAGCCTGGGCTCGATGGGGCAAACCGCGTCCCCTCCACCTGATCTTAACCAAGTTCCCGCAGGGGAAACAGGGTTAATGACCGGGCGAGAGGTGATTTCAGACTCAGATCAAGCCCTGGTCGATTTGGACTTCGCGGTCGGACCTTTGGGAGTCACGGTCGTCACCTTCGTGGCGTGGTGGACAACTTTCGCGGGGGCCACGTGCTTGGTCTTGGCGGTCGGCTTCGTGGTCGTGGCGATGGACGCCGTGACGACCAGTCCTGCCGGTTGAGCCTGACCAAGCGGCGCGTTGCTCACCACATCATAATTCGAAGTGACGGGGATCGACTTGGCAGCCCCCGGCAAGCCAAACGGCAGGAGCTGGTCGCCACCGTAGCCGGAAAAGCGGATGCCAAATGACCCGATTGACGGCATGTAGACCGCGAGGTCGGTCTTCCCATCGCCGTCGTAATCCCCGGGCGCCGGGATCGACTGACCGATCCCCGCGATCCCGAAAGACTGCACAATGTCCCTGCCCAGCAAGGTGCTGCGATAGGCGAACAAACCATACTGCGGCATGTAGACGGCGAAGTCGGTCTTGCCGTCGCCATCATAGTCACCCGGAACCGGGATGGACTTCCCAGCGCCCGCCACGCCAAACGGGACGATTCGATCTGGTCCACCCGTTGAGGGTCGAACACCAAACGCACCGATCGCTGGGAGATAAACGGCCAGATCGGCCTTGCCATCCCCGTCATAATCTCCGACCGCCGGGACCGAACCTCCCACGCCCGCCGTGCCGAACGGATCGTAGACGTTGCCGCCGGTCGACGACTGGCGAATCACGAAGCCGCCCAGCAGCGGCTCATACACCGCCATATCCGTCTTGCCATCGCCATCAAAATCGGCCGGAGTCGGGATCGTGCCGCCCGCCGCGCCCATCCCGAAGAGGTTGAACGACGACACCGAGGTGGCCGAACTCGTGATCACAAAGCCTTTATCCACGGGGTTGTAGACGGAGTAGTCGGTTTTGCCATCCCCGTCATAATCCCCCGGAGACATCAGCGATTGCCCGGCGCCCGCATGGCTGTAAGGCAACTGGCCGCTCGCCCCAGTGGCCGAACTGAAGGTGGCGAACCGACCTGGTCCCGGCTCGTAAACAGCGAGGTCTGTCTTCCCATCACCGTCATAATCACCCGGAACAAGCTGGCGGTGCAGGAGCAACCGGAGCGGGGTGGCAATCGCCCCCGCCCAGACGCTATACCCCGCATTGTTCGGGTGGACGAGGTCGAGGGTGTAAGCGGGGTTGCTATAATAGTTCGTTGGGTCGGCCGGGTTGGCGCTCAGGACCGACCGGAGGTCGATAAAGAAGTCGCCGGTTGGATAGCTGCTCAGACCACGACTGGCGAACGGTGGGATCAACTTGGCCAGGTAGTTCTTGTCGAGATCGAGGATCTCGCTGGTGATCGCGGCGTAGTAGCCTTGCAGATAGGCCGAGTCCGTCGGCAAGTTCTCAGCGCGGGGCAGGGCCCCCACGACCAGAACCGACGTCCCCGGCGACCGGGCGTGAATCGTGTTGACGATCACCCCAATCGTGTGGCTGATCTGCGCCGCCGACCGATCGATGATGTCGTTGGTCCCGACCTCCAGCACGACTACCTTCGGATGGACCGGGTACAACTCGCCGTCATTGATCCGCCAGAGGAGATCCTGGGTCGTGTCGTAGTTGACGCCGTTGTTGGCGGCTCCCAGCGGGGTGATCTGAGTGTTCCAGGCGGTTGGACCGTTGTTCGGAAAGTTGTAGGTAATCGAGTCGCCCAGGAACAGGACGTTGGGCGACGCGGTCCGGGCAGCATAGAGGTTGTGGAGGCCGACCGCGTAGTCGTCGGTCCGCTCGATCCCGACGGCGTCGGGGTCAGCGATCCCGTCGATCCTGATCCCGGTTTTCAGGCGGATTTGAAACTGCTGGGTGGTGGGGTTGAAGACGGCGAGGTCATCAAGGCCATCACCGAACTTGCCCACGACCGGGATGTCGCCTGCCTCGCCCAAGGTGACAACCCGCGTCGTCGAAGCTCCTGTCACCTTGATCAGAAACTGGCCATGAGCCGGATCAAAAACGGCGTACTCCGCGTGACCCACGCCGTCGAAGTCACCAGAGACTGGGATGTCGCCGGGTCCACCAAGCGACACCGTCGTCACCGAACTACCGTCGAGCGCCCGCACGAAGAAGGTCCCGGAAGCAGCATCATAAACAGCGAAGTTCGCTTGCCCGTTGTGGCTATAGGCCGCCGAGGCGGGAACGTCGCCAACCCTCCCCAACGGCACCGTGATCGGCACGTTGCCGGGAGCGTCCGAGTTCAGCGTCGAATCAAACCGCGACGACGGGATGAAGAGGAACTGCGCCTTGCTCGGCTCGTAGACGGTAAAATCCGCCTTGCCGTCGGCGTCATAGTCGGCGACGGCTGGAAGGTCTCCCTGGCCGCCGACATTGACGATGACCACCTTGGCATCGGAGATGTTGAACGTCCCGTTAATGTTACCCGCCGAGTGCGCGGGATAAACGCCCGAGGAGGGGATGTACGCGAAGCGACCCGCACCATTCGGGAACGGCTGTGCCACACCCGTCGCGGTCGTGGCGTACTCGTCACCATACGAGACACCATTCAAGAAGCCGTAAACCGCTGGATCAGCCTTGCCGTCACCATCAAAGTCGGCGGAGACCGGCTTATCGGTCGCCGTATAGCCCATCTCCTTGCCCGCTTGAGTGCCCGAACCTGATGATTGGATCAGGATGGCATTGCGCCCATTGGTCTGCACGCCATTGCTCGTGCTGTAACGGAACTCAGCGATGTCGGCGGTGCCGTCGCCGTTGTAGTCCGCGACCGCCGGATAATAGCCGGTTAAGAGTCGGCGGATCTCCAGCGTTTCCGCTTGAAGACGAGTCGGTGAGACGGCAAGACGGCGCGAGCGATTGGACGCAATCACGGTTGGGCCAACTCCGTTTGGGGTGAAACCGACGAAGCACGCCGGATCGGGCCTGAAGGCAACCGAGAAGTCCGGGCGACCCGCCGTCATCCTGGACAGCGACCCATCACCCGAACACTTCACACGACAGGGAAGGCCACCGTGGCAGCCAGCCCTGGATCCACAAACGAGATTTGCACCAAATACCGCCGCTTGAAGGCGAATCCCCCCAAATTCAACAAGAAACAATCGCCAGATCCAGCACGAGCCTCGAAACCGCATCCTCAGCATGGAAAACAGTGGATTTCCGTCAAGTTTCAAGCCAGTAGGAGAGTCGATTTTCGAGCGGAATCCGGCGAACTCACGATCCGGTGGCTTGCCTCACGAGGACTCCGGGCTCATTCGCGACGATCGGGCATCCGGGGGGTAACCTTCAGGTGCTTGCCGGCGACGTTGGCCCAGGCGACGACCGATGACCCGAGTGTTCGGGCTCATCGTCGTCGTGAAGCCGTCGTAGCAGGCCGAGCCGATCGCCCATTTGACGTGGCCGGTGTTGGTCTTGCAGCCGCCAGTGTCGTTAGCGGCGACGAACGCAGGAGAGGTGTCGATCGCGCATCATCGCCCGATTTCAGGATTCGGGGGTCGGGAGGCAGTCGAGAAAGTCGGCCAGTTCGGGAGTGGTCGGGCTTTGCGCCGTCCGGACGTAATGGCCGCTGGTGGCGACCCCGGCGGCGAGGCATTCCGCCAGCGGCATTGCCAGCACCCAGCCCATGCAGAAACCAGTGTTGAAATGATCCCCCGCGCCGGTGCTGATGATGGGGTGAGCGACGAACGGGCCGAGGATGCTGGCCGTGGCCGTCGCGGTGGCGGCGACGGCCCCCTCGCGCGGGTGGATCACGACGGCGGTCAGCCCGAGGGCAGACCGGATCGCCTGAGCCGAGGCTTCGAGCGAGTCGCCCGGGACCGGCAACCCCAACGCGCTGGCCACCTGCGTGGCCTCCTTCAGGTTCAGACCGAGCACGACGTCGACTTGCTCCTGGAACCGGGTCAAGGTGGCGAGCGCTGCGCGGATGTCGGCGACGGTCCGCTTCTCGGGGTCGACGAGGTCGATGAACAGGATCCGATCGGTCCGCGTCAGGTGGGGAAAGACGTCGGTGAGCAGGTGATCCCAGATCGCTGGCAAACCGGGTAGTTCGGTCCAGTTGAGCAGGCCGATCAGCCGGGTCTGCTCGAACCGTGCGATCAGGTCGGCGATCGGCAGCCGCGCCGTGAGGTGGTCCCAGTCGACGTCGTGCAACGATTCGAGCTTCGAGAGCATCAGCTTGCCGTCGGCGAACTCCAGGGCATTGGTGAAACCGGGGTTGGCGATCGAGATCACCTCGGCCCGGGTGGCGAAGTCGTGGAAGACGGGGTCGAGTTCGGGCACGCCAAGCGAGCCGATATAGGTGACCGTCATCCCCAGCGTCGCGAGCGCATTGGCCATGATCGGCCCGTTGCCGCCGAGCTTGCGTCGCGTGACCATCAGCTCATAATTCGAGGATTTGCCCGCCGCGTTGAGGATCTTCTCAGCCATCCGGGTGATCGTCTCGACCCGCTCATAGTGGTGCAGGTCGTACCGGTGATCGACCACGGCGATGATCTCGTCGACGAAGCCGTCAAAACCGATCAGGGCATGGGTTGTGCTCAGGCCCGAGCCGCGCTGGCGGATCGAGGCGGCGGCGCTCCGGCAGATCTGCTCGCGGTCGCGGTCGTCGTTCATCGCTCAGGGGCCTCTCAGGATCAGAGTCGGAAGAAACTTCGCGACCACCGGCGAACTTGTGTTGCCGAGGCGGTCGACGCTCGCCACCGTCATGGCTCCGGTCGCCAGGTTTGTCGGACCGGTGAACGAGATCGACGGCTCCTCGCCAGGGTGCGTGGAGCCGATCCAGCGGTCGCCGGTCTGCCGCTGCACAGCCCAGAGGAACGGCGGATCGGACCCGGCGGGAACCTTGATCGCGACGACCAGCTTGCACTGGGTCGCCGAGAGGTCCAACTGCTGAACCTCGACCGCGACCGGCGCCGGGGGCGGATCGGTGCCGAGCCACGGGGTCTGTGGGACGAGCGCGGGGGCCGCTTCAACTTTCACGAGAGCATCGGCGATCCCGCGTTTGTTGGCCTGCAAGGCGCGGAAGCTGAACAGGACGTGCCCGGTGGCAGTCCCCGACTCGCGGAGGATCTGGATCTGGCGGACGATCTCGCCCGGCTCGACACCCTTCGGCCCGTCGCCGACGCGGCTGACCGATAGGCCGGGCCAGAGGTGCCGCTGTTTCGGGTTTCGCTGGGCCCACGAGTCCAGGAGCGGGCGAAACGGTTGACCGGGGGAGTTCACTGGCCAGTAAAGCTGGGGGGACAGGTAGTCACACCACCCCTGCTCGAACCAGAGCCCGGCGTCGGCGGCGAGCTTGGTGTACTGGTCGAACCCCTGCGCCTCGGGCGGGATACCCGGGCGGACGATCCCGAACGGGCTGATCCCGAACAAGGCCCTGGGCCTGGTGATGTGGACGGCGGCGGCCATCGCCTGGATCGTCGCGTTGATGTTGCTGCGCCGCCAATCGCTCCGGTCGCCCGTCACGCCCGACGCCCGCGCCCTGGCCCAGCTCGCGTCGTCGGGAAACGGCAGTTCCGACCCAGCGTGGACGGGGTCGGCAATCGGGTAGGGGTAGAAGTAATCATCGACGTGAATCCCATCGACATCGTACCGGCGGGCGATATCGTGGACGACCTTGATCGTCAGCGCGCGGGCGTCGGGCTCGCCAGGGTCGAGCCAGAGCGACGTCCCGTAAGCGCGGACGAGGTCGGGGCGGGTCTGGCTGATGTGTTTGGGATTTTCGGCATAGCTCGCCCCGGCGATCCGGGCGCGGAACGGGTTGAGCCAGGCATGGAGCAAGAGGCCGCGATCGTGCGCTTCCTCAACCCAGAAGGCGAGCGGGTCGTATCCCGGACTGATCCCTTGCTTGCCGGTCAGAGAAGCAGACCAGGGCTCGACCGGCGAATCATAAAGCGCATCGGCGGCGGTCCGGACCTGGAAGATGACCGCGTTGAGGCCAAGCTGGCGAGCCCGGTCGAGGATCGCCCGCGCTTCGGCCTGCTGCGTCCGGGTGTCGAGACCCGGTCGGCTCGGCCAGTCGATGTTGCTGACCGTCGCCACCCACGCCGCGCGGAACTCACGCGGGAAGCTGGGCACATCATTGGCCCGCGCGGCCTTGCTCGGCGCAAACGCGGCCAGGGCAAGCCAGCACGCGGCGATTCGCCAGCGGATCATGGTCGGTGTCATCGGCATCGGCAAGAGTTCCGGAGCGATCGGATCAAGCGGCGATGATACCGTGATCCACCTGGGCCGTTGGATCATAGCGGCGAGGCGGGACCGGGTCGATGCTCGGCTCGGAAACTTTCTCCGGAATGACGGGCAAAAGAGTGCGGAGCCGGCCGCGATCGGCCGATAAATTGGGTGTCGGGAAGGTTGACCGGGAAGCTAAGCTTCTGGGTCAAATATCACCTTGCCGACCACCGAGCCAAATCGGTGTCCGCCTGGAAACGAGCGCCGATCGGAGTCATCCTTCGAGCGAAATCGGTCCACAGCGTCGATATCGTGATCGGCCGTCCGGCCGCGTGATTCCCTTCGTTCGGCGAAGGTTCTGTCACCGGTCGGCCGGCCTGATTTTCGTGATGGCGACTTCCGGATCAAGTTAGCGACGAACTTGTGGCAAACGGGTCGCTGTGATCTTCTGCCGCTGACTGAGCGTGCAGCGCGGCCAGAATTTGCGGGGCCATCGAGTTTGCCATCGACGCCTTGATCATCGCGATCAGCTGGGGTGATGGTTGCTGCGGGCTCCGGATGAACAGTGCGGCCAGCACATTTGTCGGCAGGATGAAGAGGTTGCAGATGGCCGCTTTCGGGCCCCACCAGCCGGCGAACATGCAGTGCATTGCCGCATAAAGCCGGTTCTTCCTCCCGCATCCCGAGCAGCAGATCTGTTTCTGGGTATTGATCTGAAACATGATCAAAAAGGCGCTGATCTTGGTCGCTGAGTACAGGTCGTTGTACCCGAGCCGACCGCACTGCGGGCATTCGGCCTCGAACACCTGCTGGATTTGCTTGTCGATCGTCTCCTGAGGAACCAGTTCATCAACCAACCGAATCCGGAGCCGATTGGCGCAGTCATCACCGCAAACCTTCCAGTGGAGAAACGTCTGACCACCGGTCAGAATGCGTGAGTTGCAAGCATCACACTTGGCAAACATGAATCTTCGCTCCCGAATGAGACAGACGGCAACGAGGGCCAGACATCGCCCCGCGTCAACCGTTGAGCCACGAGGGGCTTACCGGTTGTGGCCTCCCAGAATAAAAGACGGTTGTCGAGTGCTCAATCAATAACTTCTCAGAGACCGGCAATTTTTCGCGATTTGCCGCCTCAACTCACCGTGCTCCCACACCAACGAGCAGGCGATTCCCGTTGGGTAGATTCTTATCGAAGAAGTTGAACTGGTCGGGCGGCGTCGCGACAATCGTCTGGAACTGCGAAAGCTCCTGATGCATCAACTCGAAGTGCATCTCGATCTTGCCGTTTGAGTCAAGCGGCTTGAGCAGGCGTGAGGTTGCGACGAACCCATTGCCAAGGTCGCATTTCACGGTTCCGTTGGCCGCGACCCGGTCGCTCTTGATCTTGATCATCCGGAAGCCGTGATCGGGCAATAACCGCCGAAGCTGGGCCTGGACAACCGGGGCGATCTTCGGGTCCATCTGCGTGCTGCCCGGCGTGGCTTCGACCCCGAACAGAACCATCTGCCGCGCGGGAGCCCCTTGCCAGGAGGCAGCCCGAGCCGAATAGGGAGTCATTCCCCCTACGCCCATTACCACGATGAGAGCCCACAACAAGGCCAGCCGCCGACTTGCCATGCGGGCCCAGGATGCTTGCCAAAACGAACCCAACGGCACCGAAATCATAACGCGACTCGACTTTCCAGCGCGGCCCGGCTTTCCAGCTCGTTGAAAACGTCGCGTTCCGTCCAGTCGGGAATGGAGTGGCCGACCGGCGGGTTGTCGAGGAAGGTATAACCCTGCCTGTCCATCGACTTGAGGAGAGTTTGACCGACCGGAACGTCCAGGATCGATCCCGGAGTGGCGGCGAGTTGCGGGGCAGGCACCACGGGAGGCGGCGTGACCGCGGACCGAACGGGTGCAGCCACGATGGCGGGAGGCGGGACCGGATCATGGCCGCGACGGGTGAAGAGGACTCCGGCGACGATCAGGATCGCGGCGGCCTGTGCCAGGGCAGCCCAGGCGATGAATCGACCGCGCCGGCCGGGCAGGGCCAGACTCATCGTTCGATTGGGTGCCGGTCTGCGACTTGCCTCGATCCGGTCGAGTTCGCGACTGGCGCAGGCCCAGAGGGCGTCCATCATCGCGGGCGAGGGGTCGTCGGGGCGGGTCGCGGCCCAGATCCGGTCGAGGGAGTTGATGGGATCGGGCGTGAGGTGGGGATCGTTGGGTAGGGGTCGCATGGCAAACTCTCCCGGACGGTGGCGACGCTGGTTCATAACCCGTCGATTCCGTCCAGATACGATTGAAGCTTGGTCCGAGCGGAGTTGATCCGACTCATCACGGTACCGATCGGAACGTCCTGGATCTCGGCGATTTCTTTGTAGGTCAGTCCCGCTTCGGCATACAGCACAAACGTTTGACGTTGTTTGGGGTTGATTCGGTTCAGAGCGGCGTCCAGGATTTTCCGGAGGTCCTGGCGACGAAGGGACAGGGTCGGGTCATCGGTCGTGCTGGGCTCGAATCCACTCAACTCTCCATCGGGGGAGCCCAGTCGCAAAACCGGCCGTCGCTTCCGTTTCCGTCCCGAGTCAAACGCCGCGTTGGTGACGATTCGCAAGAGCCAGGTCCGGAACCCACTCCGGCCGTCAAAGTCCTCGAGGTGGGCGAGGGCCTTGATCATACACTCCTGGGTTGCGTCCTGCGCGTCTTGCTCATGCCCGAGGAGGCGAAAGGCCACGCACTGAGCAACGCTCCAGTGCCGCCGAAACAACTCCTCGGCGGCCGAGCGATCACCCTGGCGGGCCAGGGAGACCAGTTGCTCGTCGGTCACCGTCGCGACGCTTACTGCCTCGGGCATGAATCACCTCAGCTTGACCAGACGTTCCCGCCCGAGCATTTATTCATTCGGATTCTCGATTCGCGTGACTATCAAGACCTGGGTCCGATCTTACCACGCCCATCGGCGGCATCCGCGCGCCGGTTGGTCGCCGTAGTGTTGGGCGGCGGGGAGGGCGTCCGCCGCGGATTGTGCACGAGGATCACGCGATCTGGTCGAACTGGACTTGATCGAACTGGGAATTGGCGGGGCGACAAGGAGATGGCAAAATTTGGAAAAAGATCGTCATCCTGGTATTGACCGATCTGACACCCTCCGGCAGAATGCCGCCCGTTCGAGGGGTGACAGGATCACGCCCCCGGACCACCGATTCTCACCCCGGACAAGCAACACTCCAACGACTCATTTTCCGTACGGGTTAAGAAACCCCCCAGCGAGCATTGGCCCTGGCGACTTTCTGAGGATCGAGGAACGATCCGTCGCCCTCTGGTCCTTGCTCGGTTGATCGACCAGGGATGGTTGGCGACCGTTGGGGACGCGGATCGGCTTGCCAGGTGCACTGGCATCGACTTATGGAGGAGTTTCGCCGTGTTGAGACGCTGTCTTGCTTCCATGTTTCTGCTGCCGGTCGTCGCGACGCTGGCGCTCCGGCCCTCGTCGGTCGAAGCCGCAGCTTCCAGTAACTTCGGTTATTACGAGTTGGTCAACACCCGGGCGACCACCTTGAAGGATCTGGTCGTCACCAACGTGATCCCGCCCAACGCGGTGACCCCTCCCAACGCAAGCACGAGCCCCTTGACGATCCTCGACGGGTCGTTTGGCTTCGACCCGAAAAACTTGCAGGTCTTCCTGAGCCCGGCCGACCCGAACGTGCAAGGGTTGGCGATTAACTTCGCCAACGGGGGCCTCGCCCCGGGCGGCACCTTGAACTTCAAGCTCAGCCTTGACTCCGTCGTCAACCCGACCAGCCCGCCCAGTCTGGAACTACAAAGTCCCGACACCGACCTGAAGCTGGTGCAACTGCCGAACCCGAACGCCGCGGCGCAGGTGATGGTCCCGACCCCGACCGTGCCCGCCACCCCGGTCGCCGCGCCACCGACGCCGACCATCGAGAACACGCCCGAACCGGTGTCGATCACCCTCTGGTCGGCCCTCGCCGGCATCGGCTTCCTGCGAGCCCGCGCCTTCCGCCAGGCCCGCCGCACTGGCTCGGTCTGACGCCTGCTGCTCGCAAGCGCCGGTTCGGTTCAGGATTGGAGCGGGATTGACCTCAAGCAGACAAGATCCGAAGCGTTTCGCTTCGGTCCTGTTCTGCTTTTTTCGTTTCGGAGTTCAACCAGAAGATCCTGACCTGTTCCGGCAGGTTGTGGCCGATTCGGGCGGGAGGTCGAGGGTCAAGCTCTGCGAAATGGATGCCCACTGGCCAGGGCCGTAGAGGTGTTGCCACAATCCCCCCCATGGTCAGCGGCCGTCGAAGGATCTTGGTGGCTAATAAGGAGGTTACGACTTCATCTCGAGATCAGGCAAAGGAGCGAACAATTGCAACGGATCGCGGACACCACCCATCAAAGTCAAGCGGGGGAAATCGATCTTCCCGGTCAACGATCCGTTGTTCGGCTGAACAGTTCCTGAAGCAGGAGAGACGAATTGCTAGATGGAGCGGGTTTGACGCTCGGTATAGAATACCTGTTCTCACTGGCTCGACCCACCCGAAGGACACCAGCCGTATGTTTTCGACCCTTGCCCGACGTGCCGCTTGTTGGAGCTTGATTCTGGCTCCCGCCCTGCTGACAGTTGGCCTCGCCGATGCCGCTGATTCCTTGCCCAAACTCAAGCCCGAGGTCGCGTTCCCGAACCTCAAGTTTGACCGTCCGGTCGCCCTGGCTTACCCGAACGATGGCAAGAACCTGCTGTTCGTCGTCGAGCAGCACGTCGGTAAGATCCAGTCGTTCGTCAATGACAAGACTACCAGTGAGAAGCAGGAATTTCTCCACCTGCCCGACCCGATGAACAAGGGGAACGAGGAAGGCTTGCTCGGCCTGGCATTCCACCCGAAATATGCCGACAATGGCGAGTTCTTCGTCTACTACTCGGCGCACGACATCGTTGATGAGAAGCACTTCCGGCGGTCGGTCGTCTCACGATTCAAGGTCTCGAAAGATGACCCCCGCAAGGCGGACCCTACCAGCGAACAGCGGATCTGGGAGTCGGCCAAGGACCCGTTCGAGAACCACAACGGCGGCTGCATCGCCTTCGGCCCCGACGGTTACCTCTACATCTCGCTTGGAGACAGCGGCGCTGCGGACGATCCGTTGATGACCGGGCAGAACCCGAAGGACTGGTTTGCTTCCATCCTCCGGATTGACGTCGACCACGCCAGCGACAACAAAGCGTACGGCATTCCCAAAGATAACCCCAAACTGCGTGACCCCAAGTTCGCCGACTGGGCTCCCGAAGTTTACGCGATTGGGCTGCGTAACGTCTGGAAGTTTACGTTTGACAAGGAAAATGGCACCCTCTGGGCGGGCGACGTCGGGCAGAACAAGTTCGAGATGGTCCACATCGTCGAGAACGGCGGCAACTATGGCTGGAGCATCAACGAGGCGTTCCACCCGTTCACCAAATCGCGTCAACCTGCCAACAAGGCCAGCAAGATCTCCAAGCCGATCGTCGAGTATCCCCATGGCAAGAACGACGACCCCAGCCGGACCGACTATGGTCAGAGCATCACGGGTGGTTATGTTTATCGCGGGACGGCCCTCCCCGACCTCGTCGGCACCTATGTTTACGGCGATTTCCAGACCGGCCGGATCTGGGGCGTTCGCGAAAAGGACGGCAAGGCGGTCGCCTCGGCGGAGTTGATCGACGTCAAGAAGTCCAAGCCAACCCTGGCCATCGCCGCCTTCGGCGAAGACCCCAAGGGCGACCTGTTCGTCCTCTCGTTTGATGGCAAACTGTATCGTCTGGTGCCGGACGCGGAATGATCTCTTCTGGACCGAACGAGTCATGAGATCGCCGGTTGCGGTGGGGGATGATCTGTCCCCCCGCGACCGGCGATCTGTCATTTCCCGGGCGGATGTGCCGGCGGCGTTGTCTGGGTCCGGGCGATCGACTAAGCTGGAAGTGAAGGAACGCGGGCGGTCGTCGCCGGCAGGGGTCGGGCTGAGGGGTAGGTCGCCATGTCATGCCGCGTGCGTCGCCTTGGGGTCGTTTGGGCAGCGGGCTGCGTCTTGCTCGCGCCGGGTCTGGCGCTGGCTCAGGAGGCCGCGGCGGCCGACTCGAAGGGGTCGCAGTCGTTTCTCCGCTGGATGGGGGAAGCGTCGGGGCCGATCGGGATCGTCATCCTCTTGATGTCGTTCTACCTGATCACCGTCGTCGCCTGGATGCTGCTGGAGTACCGTCGGAAGGTCGCCTTGCCCGACCTCTTGATTCGCGACCTGACCGACCGCCTCGCCGCCAAGCAATACACCGAGGCTTATCAGCGGATCGTTGATCATCCGTCGTTTCTGGCCCGAGTTCTGGCCGCCGGGGTACGCAAACTGCCGGGTGGTCTCGTTCCCGCTCAGAAGGCGATGGAACTGGTTAACGACGACGTGACGATGAGCATGGAGCACCGGACGACGTACCTCGCCACGATCGGGACTCTTGGTCCGATGATTGGCCTGGTCGGCACGGTTTACGGGATGATCCTGAGCTTCCGCGTGATCGCGACCGCGGGGGCGTCGCCGCAGGCAAGTCAACTGGCCGCCGGGATCTCGACGGCCCTGTTCGCGACGTTGGAAGGGATCGCGCTGTCGATCCCGGCGATCTACTTCCATGCCCTGTTCCGGAACCGGATCGCCCGGTTGTCGCTCGAAGTGGCGCTGGCGGCGGAGAGCTTGCTTGAACAGTTCGCGCCGGGGGTCCGGAGCCCGCACCCGCTGGCCGCGTCGGCGGTCGTGCCAGCTCGTCCCTCGACCTCGCCCTCGACGTCTTCCTGACCCGTTCCGAGGACCGGACTCATGGCCTTCCGCAACCGGATCCGGTCGGGCGACTCGTTTGAGCTGAACCTGACCCCACTGCTTGATGTCGTCCTCCAGCTCATCACCTTCTTCATGATGCTCATCCACTTTGGCGCCAAGATCGAAGGGGCGACCGCAGCGATCCGCCTCCCGACGACCCCCGCTGCGCTCCCGGGGGGCGAACTCGGCCTCGACCGCCTGGTCGTCGGGATCGACGCGAAGGGACGCCTGATCGCCGCGACTGAAGCCTTCGACGCCGCGACCTCGGGTCCCTGGTGGGTGGAACAGGCGAAGAAACGCCAGGCTGGCCAGAGCACCCTCGATCGGTTCAGGCCGGCCGATCCACCGGGCGAATTACCCACGCTGGTGGTGGTCCGGGCGGACAAGGAAGTCTCGTTTGGGGTCGTCCGAGGACTGTTGACAGCCGCTCAGGAAGCGGGATTTGCCCGGTTCTCGTTGATCGTCATGCGGGGGGCCACGCCATGAGCACGCCCCACCAACCGGGTCGCGGACGGACGCCGCGACGCATGGCGCTGGCGGATTCGTCGGTCCAGTTCCCGGTCACGCCGATGCTCGACATGGCCTTTCAGTTGCTGGCGTTCTTCGTCCTGACGTTCCAGTCGCCGACGACCGAGACCCGGCTCGACCTGTATCTGCCGACCACGCCGGTCGCGCTGCCGGGGGCCACGACGGGCGAAGCGCGGACGACGGCGCCGAAGCGGTTCGACCTCGACCTGGAGAACGACCTCAAGATCCGCGCCACGGCCGATGATCTCGGTGACCTGAAGTCGCTCAAGCTCGGCGACGCGGTCCTTGCGGATGTCGCGGCGCTCGGGAGCCAGTTGAGCCGGTACGCCACGGTCCTCGACGGTCGGCCGCTCCGGGTCCGGATCGTCGCCGATGACCGCCTCCGCTACGAGGTCGCCGCCGCGATCATCGGCACCTGCAACGCCGTCGGCGTCAGCTCGATTCGCCTGGCCGACCCCGCCGGCGCGGCTGCGACCGATGCGACCGGAGGCAAGCCATGACGATCCGATCCGGCCCCGTGCTGGTCCTGATCCTTGGGACCCTGACCCACTCCACCCTCGCCGACGACGGGCCGCTCGCTCTCGGTGACCTTGCCGCGTATCATGCCGCGATCACGGGCAAGATCGACTCCGCGTCCACCAGACCCGCGACCTTTCGAGAACTCTGGGATCATCCCGCCACCTATCAAGGGCATCCGGTCCGGGTGGCTGGGCGGCTGGCCCGGTTGTTCCGCCAGCCGGGTGTCGGGCAGTTCCCGCCGCTGGTCGAAGCCTGGGTGACGTCGCCACTCGGCGAGCCGACCTGCATCGTTTTCCCGACCCGACCCCGCGAGCCAGCGCCCAGCCTGGGCGATCAGGTTGAGTTCACCGGAACCTTCCTCCGCCAGATCACGTATCAAGGGGGGGACACGAAGCGGGTTGCCCCATTGATCGTCGGCCCGGCGGTTCCCGACGTGCTGGAAGCGGGCTCGAAGCCGAACGCCGAGCCGTTTGGGCCGATCTTCGGCGGTGATCATGCCGCTGACTGGGGGATCGGGCTGGCGGTGAGTCTGGGAGTGGTCTGGATGCTGGCGCGCCGCCACCTGGACCGGCCGATCGCTGTCGGCCCCCCGATCGGCCCAACGCCGACGTTTCGCGATGGGGACTCGGATCAGTTCGAACCCGGAGGCGATGACCATGACGACGAGTGACGCTCCCGCCCCGGTCCCGGCCGTGCGCCGGGGGTGGGTCGGCTACCTGATGGGTCGGACGCCGTTCACCGATGCCCGGTCGCTCCTCGGGTCGTTCTTGCTCCACCTGGCGCTCCTGATCATGGCCTCGGCGCTCTCGTGCCAGATCATCACAGCGCCCGTCGAGCCCGAACCGACGACGCGGGTCGTTCGGGGCGAGCTGGAAGGGATCGACAACACGGCGAACGAGGAGTCAAGCAGCGGTGGTGGCGGCGACCCAACCTCGGCATCGACCGAGGTCGCGGTCGACCGGGCCACGCCGACGGCACCCACCCGCGACCCGGCGGCCGATGCCCTGCTCTCGGAGGTCTTGCCGACCCGGCCCAACCTGGATACGAACCTGCCCACCTTGCCCGGCCCCTCGACGGCCGACCTCGGCCTGCCCACCAACCCGAGCGCCGGCAGCGGCGGGGTCGGCTCGGGGGGTGGTGTCGGCGGCGGGGTTGGTTCCAGCATCGGCCCCGGGACCGAATTCTTTGGGATGCGGGACCGTGGTGGGTCTTATGCTTATGTAATTGATCGTTCGGGAAGCATGACCGTTCGCCACTCGCTCGAAGTGGCCAAGCGTGAGCTGCTCGTCAGCCTGGCTCAAGTTCCGGCCGAGGCGACCTTCGCCATCGTCTTTTACAGTTCTGACGCCACCGTCTTTACCGACGCCAGGGGGCAGCCGGGGATGATGCCCGCCTCGCCGACCAACAAAACGCGGGTCCAGGATCTGCTGGCCACCATCCCCCCCTACGGCGGGACCGACCACCTCAAGGCGCTCCAGGCAGCGCTCGCGCTCCACCCCGAGGTCATGTTCTTCCTGACCGACGCCGACTCGATGCGCCGCGAGGAAGTCGCCGACATCCTCTCCTGGGCTGGCAAGACCCGCATCCACACCGTCGAGTTCGGCCAGACCGGCGCCATCGGCGGCTCGACGCCACTTCAAAACCTCGCCAAGAGCACCGGCGGTTCGTATCGCTATCTCGACGTCAACACCTTTCGGGCTTATTGAGAGGCTTTGCAGGGATCGATTGCCAATCGCAAACGAAAGCATAACAATCCTTGGTGATTTGCGAGCTGCGATCCGCGTTAGAGTATAAGCAGTTGGACCTGGGAATAGCTTGGCGACTGGCACAAGGGGACTGACTCAAGCGACGAAGGAGCGGTGTCTGTCCCCCTTCTTGCAGTTGGCCTGCACCTCCCGCTCCTCAACTGCGCGTAGCGCCTCCTGCGATCTGCGTTCATGGCGTAGATACCGTATGCGGGACAATTTCGCCGGATTTCCGGGATCAAAATCGGCGGCGGGCGCGGGTGATCGGCGAGACTTGCCAACTGCGGCAATCTCGTCCCGTTGTCAGGATTCGGACTCATCCCAATCAGCGCCGAGAGGCGGTCAAGGGGAGTTTGGAGCGATCTTTGAGCCGAGATAAGGATAGCGATTCGAGGTCCAGGTCACCGAAAAGGGCCTGATCAAGCCGAGTCAAGCGGTCGCCGCCGCCTGCGCGGAACGAACCCATTGTGGTCAAGGATCGGGGCGGTTCCTGATTCTCAAGCCAGGGCGTCGCAGATAATGCCAGGTCGGGTTGCTGAGGCAGAGGTGGAGGCGGAGGCGGAGGCGTGATTGGAGCGGACTGGTGCCGGACCGAAGCGTGAGCATGAGCTTGGTTGGGACCCGGACCAGGACGCCGCGCGATCAGTCGGTGAGCGGCAGTGACCACGTCGCCATCCGTCTGATCGAAATCGTCATCGACCTGGTTTGCTTTGCGGTTCCGCTCGCGGTTCTGGGTGACGATCGCGCGGAGCGCGCGGTGCATCCCGCGCTCGGCAGCGGCTTCATAGCGATGGGCGAGACCGGCCTCGGCCGTGCCATCGAACCGCGCCAGCAAACCAGCGCGGTTCCGGTCGGTAATGATCGCCTCGATCTGCCGGTCCATCGTCTGAAAGAGCGCATCGAGCCGGATCAACTCGGCGCGGACCTGCTCGATGATCGGACCCGCCGGCGTGGCTCCCTTGAGCCGCAACCACCGCTCGGCCCGCGCCGTCGCGGCCTGAACGAGGGCCGGGTCCGTTGCCCTGAGGTCAATAAAGGTGGCCTCACCGGCGTCGAGCAGGCGCAGGATTCCTTCGGGGGTTGCTTCGAGCATCTCCAGAGCAATGGCGGCCTCATCCCCCCCCGCCTCGAACCGCTGGAACTCCTCGTCGAGCCAGTCGCGGCGGTCGGTGTCGAACTGATCACGCGCCGCCGTCATGTTCAACTCGACCGCCGCGAGTTGCCGCTGCGCCAGGCCGTCCATCCGAACCGAGAGCACCGCCGCGCGATGGGCCAGCAGCCGGCCCGACCGGCCCTGGGCCTGATAATCACGCTCGAACTCGGTGGCCAAAGCGGCAATCGCAGCCGTATCCTCCCCGGGTCCGAGAATGTCTCCCTTGCCGGCCATCCCGTGCTCGAAGGCATTCAGCCGCGAAACCTCCTTGCCTGCTTGCGTTCGCGGTCCCGTACTCTTTTGCGCGTTCGCGCGGTTCGCCGCCAATCGAGCTTCTGAGCAGCGCATCGGGGCCTCTCCATCAAGGTGAACGTGAAAGTGAAGCCATGAATTCGACGACGCATTCGGGACGCGGTCCAACGAACTCAGGCGATCGTGAGGTCGCTTCATTTCAATATAGAAGCGATGGAGGGAAATGCAACCGCTTATTTAATCAAAACGGGAAAATATTTCGCAAACGGGATTATGGCGATGTGCCTCGTCATGGAGATCATCTCGGTCTGGCCCCATCCCGTCCGAGATGAGTTGCTGGCGTTGCCGGTTGTGTTGTCTGGCCTGATGAGTCGTGGATGTCGCTATTCAATCCAGGGCGACCTCAATTCGCGGGCGAGTCTGACGCTTGCCACGCGAGGTCAGGTCTTTATTCTGGGGTTTCTGGGGCGATCCAGCGGGGGAATCTTGCCCCACGTGAGAGGGTCGTTGCCCGGTGGAACGGCAATCGCTTATAATCAGGCGTCCAACGGTCGGGTGGGATCGGGCCAGGGTACTGAGGGATTCGTCGTGATCGGGAAACTTACCGAAGTCTGGAATTCCGACCCGCTCAAGGCCCTGGCGCTGGCCGCCGCCCTGATCGCGCTGGCCACCACGCCGATCGCGTTCGCCATTCTGGGGCGACTCGACTGGTTCCAGGCGCGGCGGGGACGGGTCCTGATGAAGCCGTCGTTCATCTCGATCATCGTCGGGATGATGCTGGTGATGAGCATCCCCGCGATCTTCGCGGCGCTTGTCGTCAAAAGTCAGGACTTCGACAAGGATCGGTACGAGTTCGACCCGAACAAGACGTGGTCGGTCCTTGATCAAGGGCGAGCGTACAAGACGCTCGACGCGGCCGATAACGCGGTCAAACTGGAGATGGAACGACTGGCCGAGGAGCGGAAGAACCTGGCCAACGGGGTCAAGAAGCTCGACGAGGCGATGGTCGCCATGCGGACCGCCTCGGCGCAGTCGATGGCCACGGCGCAGGCGGTTCCCGCCGTGCTTGAGCGCCTCGCCACGATCCGTCGGGCCGTCGGCGTCGATGCGCCGCAGCAGTTGATGGACTTCACCGTGCCCGCCGTCACCGGGCCGATCGCCGGGACCGGCAACGCGGCCGGCGCGATGAGTCCGTCCATCGCCAGTGCCACCGGGTCAACTTTCTCACCGAACGCGACCGGCACCGCCGCCTCGGCCCCAACCGCCATCCCCGTCCCGCCGAAGTCGGGCCTGACCGAGGCTGAGGCCAACGCCGAATACGCCACGGTTGCCGAACCCCAGCGCAACCTGGCGTCGATGCTCCCGCTGGCCGGAATCCCCGCCGGGTGGGAAGTGAGTAAGTCGGGCGATAAGCATCTCGAAGCGTTCAATGCCGACAACATGTTCGAGAAGATCGACGGCCGCGCTGAGAGCTTCACCCAGAACAACGTGACCGGCATGGCCTACGCCTCGTACCACCCCACGGGCGACGATTCGAGCGACGTCCAGATCTACATCTTCGAGTTCGACCACTCGAAGCCGCTCCGGGCGCAGACGAAGTACAACACCGAGAAGCCCGATGACCTCAAGCCGATCGCGATCGGCACCGAAGGGTACACGGCGGCCGGGAGCCTGCTGTTCTTCACCGACCCCTACTACACCCAGATCGTCTCAACGGTCGATGACCCCAAGTTCGCCAAATTCGCCGAGGAGATCGCCCGCCGGGTCGCCGCCAAGCAAAAGCCCACCGGCAATCAGCCCAAATCGGCCGCCGAGTCAATCTTTGCGCTCTTGCCCGCGGAGCCAGCCAGGGAGAATCCGACGCTGGTGGCGCTTGACGCTTTTGGATACGGATTCCTGTCCGAGATCTTCATGGCCGATTACAAGGAAGGGAACGCGAGCTGGCAAGGATTCATCCGGCCCTACGCGACCGTCGCCGAGGCGGAGTCGGTCTTCACGCAGTATCTCGCCGCCGCGAAACGCGACGGGGGTGATGCGAAACTGACGACCACGCCGGGAGCCGACCAGTTCGTGATCAACACCAACGTCGGCCTCGTCGATGCCATCTTCCGTCGCGGGGCAACGATCGGTGGCGTCAGTGGCGCGAGTGGCAAGACCGATGCCGACAAGGCCGAAGCCGCTTCGAGGGCCGAAGCCTTCGCCCGCAAATTTGCTCAAGATCTGCCCGCTGAAGTGCCCGTCATGAAGTCGGACCCGGCCAAGGTGGCCCCCCAACCCAAGCCCGCCGCTGAAGCCGGCGGTGGCGAAGGTGCGGCGGGCGAGAACTGATCCGAATCATCGTCGTTGCGGACTGACCGACCTGAACCCCGAACCGAGGTATCCCGATGGGTGAAAAACTGACCCGGACCCAGCAAAAGAACCTCGAACGGCTCGGCGGGGTCAACCCCGCCGACCAGTCGTTCAGCCGTCGCCAGTTCGTGCAGCAGGTTGGCAGTTATGCGGCGGTGGCTGGCGGTGCCGTGGGTGCTGGGCTCCTGATCAAGGATCAGTGGGGGATGGAAGGCGTCAAGCCGCCGCCCCCCGTGACGCTCAAGGATTACAAGGTCGAGGCGCTCGTCAGCCGCCCGAGCATGGTCGTCGTCCGCTCAACGCCGCCGAAGGCCGAGGACTTCGCCACCAAGGATGAAGAATACCGCGCCCGCGAAGATCAAGCCTTGAAGATGATCGAAGCTGCCATGCGCGAGATGGGCGGCGAGCAAGGCGTGAAGCACTTCATCACGAAGGGGGACGTGGTTGTCGTCAAGCCGAACGTCGCCTTCGACAAGAACCCCGACCTCGGCGCCACCACGCAGCCCGACACGGTCTCGGCCGTGGTCAAGCTGTGTTTCAAGGCGGGTGCCCGCAAGGTGATCGTGGCCGACAACCCGATCAACAATCCTGAAGGTTGCTTCTTCAAGACCAAGGTGGGCGACGCAGCGCTCCGCGCTGGGGCCGAGCTGATGATGCCGCAGGACAGCTATTTCGAGCCGCTGTATGTCGGCGGCGAGACGATCACCAGCACCTGGCGGATGTTTTATCGACCGTTCCGCGAGGCGACCAAGGTCATCGGGATCTCGCCCGTCAAGGATCACAACCTCTGCAAGGCGACGGTCACGATCAAGAACTGGTACGGCCTGCTCGGTAATCCCCGGGCACAGTTCCACCAGAACATCCACGGGATCATCGCCGACTTCGCTCTGATGATGAAGCCGACGCTGGTGATCGCCGACGGCCGCCGCCTTCTGATGCGCAACGGCCCGACCGGCGGCAGCCTCAACGACGTCAAAAAGTCCGACACGATCGTCGTCGGGACCGACGGCACGAGCGTCGACTCGTGGTGCGTCACTCGCCTGCTCGAAAAGCAGCGGCACGAGATCATCTACCTCGACAAGATCATCGCCCGCGGCCTCGGCAAGGACTGGCGCCCGCAGTGGACGCAGGAAATCAACGTTTGACCTGATGCTCGACAAAACTCGAACCTCGCCTTCGGCGGTATCTTTCCGAGAACCGGTGAAGCGAGGTTTCCGTCGTTTCGAACGGAGCGGTTCATGGCAGGCATGCGGCCTGGGTCTGGAATGCCAACGGCGACCAACAAGGTCCATTTCGCCTGTTTCTCGTGTCGCAAGACCTTCAAGCAACTGGGATCGTCGAACTGGGATTTCAATGTCCCCGAGCGGTCTTTTCCCTGTCCGGACTGTCGGCGGCCGATGGTCCGATTGGGTCGTCATTTTCAGGCGCCACCCCGTCGGTTGATCCGAGCCTGGAAGCAAGTTTTGCTCGCTTATCAAACTGGCGAACGCTTTGATTGATCACCGGTTCAAGTTTGGTTGCGGGTCGCATCCACGAGAAAAATTCGAGTTTTGGAGCATCCCCGATGGCAACCCGAGCGCGTGGACGATCCGGCACTCCCAAGGTCGCCAAGGCTCCGGTTGGGCAAGTAAAGGTCGTGTTTCAACTCCCCAGCAAAGCCCGGTTGCGGGTTTCCCCTTCCATGTTCTGGGAGTTGTGCCGGGTCAATCCGGACCTGCGGCTGGAGCGGTCGGCGACGGGGAGGTTGATCATCATGGCACCAGCCGGGTCGGAGTCGGGTGGGCAAAATTTTGATTTGACGGGGCAACTCTTTGTCTGGTGCCGCCAGAATGGAACTGGTAAGGGCTTCGACTCCTCAACCGGCTTTACCTTGCCCAACGGCGCCGTCGTCGGTCCCGACGCCGCCTGGATTGCGCTCGACCGCTGGCAAGCCATCCCCGCTGCCGACCGCCAGAAGTTCGCCCCGATCTGCCCCGACTTCGTGGCCGAACTTCGCTCACCGTCGGACTCGCTCAAAAAGCTGCGGCTCAAGATGCGGCAGTACATCGACCAGGGCGTGCGGCTGGGCTGGCTGCTTGACCCGATCACGGCGAAGGTCGAGATCTACCGGCCCGGTCGTGACGTTGAGGTGCTGGACCGGCCGGCGACGCTGGCTGGCGAGGATGTCTTGCCTGGCTTCGTGCTGGAATTGCGGGGTATCCTGTTCGAGTGAAGGGAGGGCCACGAGCACGAGGAAAGCATGGCGACAACCACACGACGACGCAAAGCGCGGATCAACCTGCGGTCCTCGGTGTCGACGATAACTGCCGCCGAGGTCGACGCATTTCCAGCCACTGTCATCGACCGGACTTATTGCGATGAGATCATCCGAGGGGTCCTGATTGTGTCGCCACACCCTGGCAACGGGTAGGTCGATCTCAACGAGTATCTAGGAGTTTTTTGATTTGGCATAACCGTTCAGTTCCCTCGTGACACCAAGTTTGGGCCGGTCAATCCTGGAAACGTAGAGGATCTAGACATTCAACCGAATGATAAAGTGAACAGACTTGACCAATTCTGACGGCCTTTAGCTTCCCTGGACCACCCGAAATCACAGTCAAATCTTGTTCCGTTAGCGGGACTGAACGGTTACGAATTTCTCTTGTTCTCTGAATCTGTTTTCCATCCGTGGCTCGTTTTCTTTCCGGGAGAATGCCGACCGATGCCCGCTTTGTACCGGATGCCGGTGTTTTATCTCCTCTTGCTCGTCGGCGGGACAGCCTGGCTGGTGGTCGATCATTATCGGCCCGAGGCGGTCGTCGAGCCGCTGGATTCGACCGCGCCGCGGGTCGTGACCGCCACGCCGATCGTCCGCGAACAGGCTCCCGTGGTCGAGGGGGGATCGACCAGTGATGGGATCTTGCGGACCGCCGACGGTCTCCGGCGCAAGGTGGTTGTCAAGGATCTGGCGGTTGTGGCGCGGTCGGGGGCGGGCAGTGGGAGTGCGGTCGGGGCACCGCTGGATTACTTCGCAATCCGCTTCCTGTACGGGGCCGACCCGGTGGACCGCCCCGAATGGCTGCAAGTCGGTGCCCGGGGCGAGCCGCCGCAGGGGTGGGTTCCGGCGTCGTCGGTGCTGGAGTGGGATACCCGGTTGATGGCCCGACCGACCGCGCGGCGGGGTCGGCCCCGACTGGTCATCTACCGCGACCAGGCATGCGCGAGCGATGCCGCACGCGGGATGCGCTGCCCGAGGCACAGTTCTAACTGCCCAACGCAGGGAGAGGAGCCGGTCAACGCCCCCAACGACACCGCAGCGCCGCCACTCGGAATGCCGATCCTGCAAACGGTCGAGGCCGACGGGCAAACGCTGTTCGAGGTCGCCAGCCTGGTCAAGGACGCGCCGAGCGAGCAGATCCGCCCGACCGAGCCGCCGCCCGACCTCCGGGGATACCTCCGCGTCGTCGATGTCGCCTTCGTGATCGACACCACGGCGTCGATGGGGGGTTCGATCAATGCGGCGCGGCAACTGGCGACGGATCTGATCGCATCGGCCTCAAGGCGGTACAGCGATATCAACCTCCGGTTCGCGCTGGTCGAGTATCGCGACACCGCCGAATCGTACGGGTTCGTGGCCCGTCGGGTGGCGCGACTGGGTAGTCCGGCAAGTTTCCTGGGTGCCCTGAAGTCGATCAGCGCGGCGACTCGGGGCGACGGGACGATCGACGAGCAGGTCTTCGACGGGGTCGAACTGGCCCTTCCCGCCGCGCCCGAGGATCGCTCGAACACGCACGTCGAGTGGCCAATGGGCCGCGCCGGGCAACTGGCAACCAAGCTGATCGTCCTGCTGGGTGATGCCCCCGACCACGCCCGCGACCTCAGCCGCGCCCACGCTCTGGCCGAGCGCGCAAAGGCGGCGGGAATCACGATCGCCACGGTTGCCGTAGAGCAACCGGGCACGCTCTCATCGAGCGAAAAGGCTAGATACGACGCCCAGTGGCGGACGCTGGCCGAGGGGTCGTACCGCCCGCTCGACAAGGCTCAAGGCTTCGCCCAGCCGGTCGAGCCCCTGGTGACGGCGATCGGCTCGGGCGACAACCTGGCCGACCGGTTGCAGAGCCTAATCGACGACCGGATCGAGCAGGCGCGGACGATCGCCGCCCTGGCCGCCGCCGAGGCCGAGGGGCGGCTGGTCGAGTACGTCAACAGTCGCGGCCTGACGCTCGACCGCGTCGCGCCGATCCTGGTCGATGTTCACCGCGGCGACGCCGCGCGCGTCGCCCGCCCCGACCCCCGCTCGAACGGCCGCAAGGCCCCGTCGGTCCGGCGTGGCTGGATCGCGGCGCAGGTCGAGGGCAAGCCGATCGTCTCGGTCGAGATCCTGATGGGTCGCGACGAACTCCGAACGCTGATCGACGAGTTGACCCGGCTCCAGCAAGCCGCCTCGGGCACGGCAAAGGATCTGGCGGAACTCCTCGAAGTCGGCACCGCCGCCGCGGCGGGCGAGACCTCGTTCCTCGCCGCCGACCGGGGCTCAAGGACCTTCGCCGACCACCTCGCCCGCCGCGGCGGCCTGCCACCCCCCCGGCCCGGCTCGCTCCTGGCCCGCAGTCAGGCCGATCTGCTGAATGCGGACGACCTCTCGCTCGCCGCGCTCGACGCCGGGCTCCGGGCCTCTTTGTTACGCCTTACCCGCCGCCTGTCCGATCCCGACTGGACCGACCCGAGCCGGACCATCGACGGCATGGCGTTGGTGCCGCTGGATGCGATCGACTTTTGAACTTGAGAAGTCCATCTTCCAGGTTGCAAGCCACGCCCGAATCAGCCGCCGAGGCAGAGGCGAAGCGGCGGGCCGTCGGTGGCCGCCCCGTCTTCCTGTCGCCAGTACTCGCGGAGGGCGAGCTGACCGCAGCGCTCCTGGAACTGCGCGGGGGTCTCGCGGCGGGTCTCAGTGGCGAGGTTGGCCAGAAACTCGTCGCGGAGGTCGGGGAAGCGTGCGAGGAGGTGGCGGGCCATCCGCTCCTTGACCTCGGGCCGCATGTAGGTCAACTCGATGGCCTTGTCGATCCGGCCGGGACGAGTCGAGACGAAATCGGTTGTCCCGTCGGCCCGGACGACCGGTTGCCCGAGCGCGGGGTCGATGCATTCGATGTGGTTGGTGGTGATGACGGTGAACAGCCCTTCGCAACGCTCGACGCCGTCGAGGCAGTTGAGCAGGACGTCGAAACTCAAAGGGTTGCCAAACCGGCGCTCGACCTCCTTGCCCTCCTGGTTCCGCTCGTCGTCACCTTCTTTCCGCCCGGCACGGCCGAACAACCGGCCAAAGCTCATCCCCTGCTCGACGATGTTCCGCCGACCGTGGAAAACGTTGTCGATGTCCTCGATCAAGGCGATGCAGGGGGTATGAGTCAGCATCGCCCGCCACGCCTCCATGAACTCCATGTTGGACAGTTCACCGAGGTTGAAGATGAAGATCGGCATGTCGAGGTCGTGCGCGAACGCCGAGGCAACCGCCGACTTGCCGGTCCCGCCGGGTCCGTGCAAGAGCCAGCCCCGCTTCCAGGGGATGCCCAGTTCGGCATACACGTCGCGGCTTCGCGCCCAGGTCTGGACCTCGGCAATCATCGCCAGAACTTCGGCCGGGAAGAACAGGCGATCGAGCATCCGGACTCCGGGGTCAGGTCGGAGGCCAATCTCGCCCAGTTCCCGCCCGACGACGCGGTTGGAGTGATAGTACTGCCAGGTCGACGCGTCGGGCTCGTCGTCATCCTGATCAGCGTGGAAGTCGGGGACGTGCCGCAAAAAGAACCGGCGCGGCTTGAACTCCCCCTCAACCTCTCCCTTCGACTTCCAGTTCAGCTCGTTGTAGATCTGGAGCGCATCGGCCACAAGCGCATCGGCGTCGAACGTCCCCCGGAAGAAGAGGAGCGAGCGCCGGGACGGAGTCGGTCGGCCTTCCCCCGTCGCCTTCTGGGCAGGATGAGCCTGGAAGTAAAGGGGTCGCCACCCGCGGCGAAAGAGGAGCGACTGGGTGCCAAACTTCTCGTAAGCGATGTAGCCGTAGCGCCGCTCGGTGTTGATGTAGTCGTACATCGAGTCGTACTGCTTGTCGTACATCCCGACACGCGCGAAGTGGCCGACCAGGTAGTTAATCAGGGCGTCCCGGATCTCATCGTCGGTAATGTTGATATCTTGCACGAACAGGTTGAAGAACCGCCAGGTCACGGCCTTGATCCGCTCCCAACTGCCGGCGACGACGCCCAGCGCGGCGCCGCCTGCCATGAGATTCCAGACTTCCATCCATCGCTCCGAGGTGCCTGGCGATCGAGTCCCGAGGTCCGGCAATCCGGGCAAAACGACGGCCCCGACCCGAACCTCATCGACCGCCCGGAAGGGGTGTCAGGCCCCAGTCCTGGGGTCCGACACACCCACGCACCTGGAGGTTCACCACGATTCGCGACCGACTCAGGATTGCTGCGCTTCGGGATAATCCGCGCTCAGGGTGGTGTCTTTCCAGGCGTCGAAGTTGGCGCGGTACTGATCGAGGCGGTCATAGGCGAACTTCAAGGCAGGGGCACCGAGCAGGAGCCGGAGCGGAGGATTCTCGGCCTCAACGGCCTGGATGATAGCTGTGGCGCCGCGGGCGGGGTCGCCGGGTTGGTTGCCGGAGCGCTCGCGGGTCTGCTGGCGGCGCTTGCCGGCGGTTGGGGCGTAATCGTCGATCACGGTGGCCGATTCGATGATCGAGCGGCCCGCCCAGTCGGTCCGGAAGGGGCCGGGCTCGACGATCGTCACCTTGATCCCGAGCGGGGCAACCTCGATGGCGAGCGACTCGGATATCCCCTCGACGGCGAACTTGGTCGCGTGGTAGTAGCCCGTCGCCGCGAACGCCATCAAGCCGCCGATCGACGAGATGTTGACGATATGGCCGCTCCGCCGCTGCCGCATCCCGGGCAAGACGCGCTTGGTGACGGCGAGCAGGCCGAAGAAGTTGGTTTCAAACTGAGCCCGAATCCCCTCGTCCTCGCCTTCCTCGATCGCCGCGAGGTAGCCATAACCGGCGTTGTTGACCAGAACGTCGACCCGGCCGAACTTCGCCTCGGCCGCCGCGACCGCCTGCTCAACCGAAGCGGTGTCGGTCACGTCGAGCCGGACCGCCAGGGCGCGGTCGCCGTGCTCGGCCACAAGATCGGTGAGAGTCTCGGGCTTCCGGGCCGTCAACACCGCCCGCCCACCGCGAGCCAGCACAGCCTTCCCCAGTTCGAGGCCGAAACCGGTCGAGCAGCCGGTAATCAACCAAACCTTATCGTCGTTTGCCATCGGTCGAGATCCTCAACAACGGTAGAAAGTTCAGGCAACAAGCCATTCTATCTGCTGGGGAAAGGCCGCACGGCGGGGTCAAACAAGGGGCAAGGCCAGGGCCGGACATCAGGCGATCGGCCTGGCGAAGTCGGTGCTGACCGAGACGGCTTCCCACTGGTCATACAGGGTCCCAAGCTCCTGCAGCCGGGTCCGGGCGCGACCGAGGGCGTCGGAGCCGAGGAGCAGGTGGAGCGGGGTCGCCGGAGCCTCGACGGCGTGGATGATGGCGGTCGCGGCGAGTTCGGGGTTGCCCGCCTGCTTGCCATCGAGCGCGTCGAGGTAGCGGACGGTCTTGCCGCTGGTGGCGTCGTAGGCTTTGATTGGCTCGGCGGTGTGGCGGATCGACTGCGAGGAGAGGAACTCGGTCCGGAAGGCGCCCGGCTCGACAACCATGACCTTGATCCCGAGCGGGGCGACCTCCTGACTCAGGCTGATCGACATCCCTTCGAGCGCGAACTTGGCCGCCGCGTACAGGCCCGAGCCCGCCATCGGCGCCACCCCGGCGATCGACGAGATGTTGACGATCGTGCCCGATCCTTGCTGCCTCATCATCGGCAAGACGGCCTGGATCAGGCGGAGCGGTCCGAAGAAGTTGACCTCGAAGACGTCGTTGGTTTCGGCCGGACTCGACTCCTCGATCGAGCCAAGCAACCCGGCGCCGGCGTTGTTGACCAGGACGTCGATTCGCCCGTGGAAGCCGTGCGCCTGCGCGATGGCCGACTTCACCTGCTCGGGTCGGCTGACGTCAAGCGCCAGCAGGTGAAGTTGCCCGGCCCTCGCCTTCAGGTCGGCCGAGCCCTTGCGACTCGTACCAACCACCACATGGCCCCGATCGAGCACAGCGCGGGCCAGGTCGCGACCCAGACCGCGTGAGACGCCGGTGATGAACCAAACCTGCTTGCTGTCTGCCATCGGTCGAATCCTCTTGCACGAGTGGTCAAGGTGAAAAGTTTAGAACGTCTGGGCGGTCGGCCGAACCATGAGTTCGTTGATGTCCACCGTTGCGGGTTGCTGGATGGCATAAAGAACGGCCTGCGCGATCGCCTCGCCCGGAATCTGGACTGATCGGAACTGGTGCAGAGAAGCCCTGGTCGCGGGATCGGTCAGATGATCGCCCAGCTCGGATTCGATCGCTCCTGGGCTGATGTTGGTGCTCCGGATCGTCGGCCCGACCTCCTGGCGGAACCCTTCGGTGATGGCGCGAACGGCGAATTTGGTCCCGCAGTAGACCGTCGCCCCGCCCATCACCTTGTGCCCGCCGACCGACGAAACGTTGATCAGGTGCCCGCTGGCTTGCTGCCGGAAGTGGGGCAAGGCGGCGGATATTCCGTAAACGACCCCTTTGATGTTGACGTCGATGCACTTGTCCCAGTCGGCCACAGTGTCGTCGAGCGGCCCCAACGGCATGAACCCGGCGTTGTTGATCATCACGTCGATCCGCCCGAACTGATCGACCGCCGCCGCCACGAGCGCCTTGACCTGGTCATGCCGCGTCACATCGACGGCGTGCGCCAGCGCCTGGCCCCCGGCCGCCCGGATCTCGGCGACGATCCCCGCGAGCCGATCCAGCCGCCGCGCCCCGAGCACAACCCGGGCGCCATGCTGGGCGAGGAGGCGGGCGATCGCCTCGCCGATCCCGCTGCTGGCACCCGTGACGACGACTACCTTCCCCTCGACCGTGGTGTTCCAGTTTGCCATTGTCTGATCCTCCAGGAACCTTAATCTCGTCAGGCGTGGAACAGGACCACGCAACCGAGGGATTCTAGGGACCGACACCCGCAGGCGTTATCCCGATCCTGGGCGATCCTTGCCCGATCCTCCCGGACCGATCAGAATGTCGCGGGCGCTGGTGGTCTTACTCCAACCGAGGCGATGGCATGAGCGAGGCGGAACTGACGGCCCAGATCGAGCGCCAGACCGGGCGCGATGGCGTGCATCCGACGGCAATCGGGTCGCTCACCCTCAGCCGAGCCACAGCGCCGGGTGAGCCGATTGCCGTGATCTGCGAACCAGCGCTCTGTCTGATCGCGGGGGGGCGAAAGCGGATCATGCTCGGCGACGAGGTCTACCTCTACGATTCGGCGAACTTCCTGCTGGTCTCGGTCGGTCTCCCCGTCGTCGGCCAGGTGATTCAGGCGTCACCAGGCGAGCCCTACCTGGGCCTCCGACTCGACCTGGACATGGGCCAGGTGGGGGAGTTCCTGATGGACGCCGCGGTCGCCGCTCCCGATCTCGCCGCCCCGGGCCGGGGGCTGGCCGTCAGCCCGATCGACGCGCCGCTTCTGGGTGCGGTGACGCGACTGGTGGCCTTGCTCGATACCCCCGACGAGATCGGCGTGATGGCCCCACTGATCCTCCGCGAGATTACCTACCGCCTGCTCCGTGGCCCGCAGGGGCAACGACTCCGCCAGATTGTCGGTGCGGAGGGACAGGCGCAGCGGATCGCGCTGGCGATCGACTGGCTCCGCCGCCGGTTCGATCAGCCTTTCCGGATCGACGAGCTGGCTCGCGCCGCGCACATGAGCCCCTCGGCGCTGCATCACCATTTCAAGGCGGTCACGGCGATGAGCCCGCTCCAGTACCAGAAGCGGCTCCGCCTCCAGGAGGCGCGCTGCTTGATGCTCGGCGAAGGACTCGACGCCGCCGCCGCCGGCTACCGCGTCGGCTACGAGAGCCCGTCGCAGTTCAGCCGCGAATACCGCCGCCTGTTCGGTCGTCCGCCCAAACTCGATCTCGAATCCCTTCGGGCCGTCCCGGCAAGTCTGGAGGGGGGTGCATGATGGCGATATCGATGAAACTCAGCGCGCAAAAAAGCGGCTCCTGAGCAAGAGAAGCTCAGGAGCCGCCGAGTGATCGTCAGCGGTCCGGCTCAGATCAGTGCTGGCTGGCCAGGGTCGTGGTCGAGCCGGTGCGGAGCGATGGGTCGAGGTCGAAGCGATCGAGGTTCATGACCTTGGTCCAGGCCGCGACGAAGTCGTTGATGAACTTCGGCTTGGCGTCGTCGCTGGCGTAAACCTCGGCGATGGCCCGGAGTTGCGAGTTCGAGCCGAAGACGAGGTCAACCCGACTGCCAGTCCACTTGACCTGGCCGGACTGGCGATCGCGCCCTTCGAAGAAGTGCTCGCAGAGCGTCGACTTCTGCCACTCGACGTTCATGTCGAGCAGGTTGGCGAAGAACTCGTTGGTCAGCGCCTCGGGGTGCTTCGTCAGGACACCCAGCTCCGGGTAACCGGTGTTGGTGCCCAGAACCCGCATCCCGCCGACCAGCACGGTCATCTCGGGAGGAGTCAGGGTGAGCAACTGGGCACGGTCGACCAGCAGTTCCTCGGCGGGGCGATCATGCTTGGTGCCGAAGTAGTTGCGGAAGCCGTCGGTGGCCGGTTCCAGGACCGTGAAGGTCTTGGCGTCGGTCATCTCCTGCGTCGCGTCGGTCCGACCGGGCGCGAAGGGAACCTGAACGGTCTGACCGGCGTTCTTGGCGGCCTTCTCGATCGCGGCGCAACCGCCCAGGACGATCAGGTCGGCCATCGAGACCTGCTTGCCGCCCTTCTGGCTCTTATTGAAGTCGGCCTGCACCTTTTCGAGGACCGGCAAAATCTTCGCCAGTTCAGCCGGCTTGTTGACCTCCCAATCCTTCTGCGGCGCGAGGCGAATCCGGGCGCCGTTGGCACCGCCGCGCTTGTCGCTCCCGCGGAAGGTTGAGGCCGACGCCCAGGCGGTCGAGACCAACTGGGGGATCGTGAGGCCCGAGTCGAGGAGTTTGGCCTTGAGCGTCGTGACGTCCTGGCCGTCGATCATCTTGTAGCGAGCGACGGGCACGGGGTCTTGCCAGAGTTGCGGCTCGGGGACCATCGGGCCAAGGCACCGGGAAACGGGTCCCATGTCGCGGTGGGTCAGTTTGTACCAGGCGCGGGCGAAGGCGTCGGCGAATTCCTTGGGGTTCTCGTGGAACCGCTCGGAAACCTTGCGGTAGGCCGGGTCCATCTTCAGCGCCATGTCGGTCGTGAACATGATCGGGGCATGGGTCTTCGACCGGTCGTGGGCATCGGGCACGATTCCCTTGGCCGAGGCGTCGGTCGGGGTCCACTGCCAGGCGCCGGCGGGGCTCTTGTTCAACTGCCACTCGTAGCTGAACAGGTTCTCAAAGTAGTCGTTGGACCACTTCGTCGGTGTCGAGGTCCAGGCGCCTTCCAGGCCGCTGGTGATCGTGTCGGCGCCGTTGCCCTTGCCGTGCTTGTTCTTCCAGCCGAGTCCCTGCTGTTCGAGGCCAGATGCTTCGGGCTCAGGGCCGACCGTGTTCTTCGGGCTGGCCGCGCCGTGGGCCTTGCCGAAGGTGTGGCCGCCAGCGATCAGGGCGACGGTCTCGGTGTCATCCATCGCCATCCGGCCGAAGGTCTCGCGGATGTCGTGCGCCGAGGCGAGCGGATCGGGCTGGGCGTTCGGGCCTTCGGGGTTGACGTAGATCAGGCCCATCTGAACGGCGGCAAGCGGCTTTTCGAGGACGCGATCGCCGGTATAACGCTTGTCACCGAGCCACTCGCTTTCGGGACCCCAGTAGATGTCTTCCTGCGGCTCCCAGACGTCCTCGCGACCACCGGCGAAGCCGAACGTCTTCAGGCCCATCGTTTCGAGCGAGACGTTGCCGGTCAGGACCATCAGGTCGGCCCACGAGATCTGGCGACCGTATTTCTGCTTGATCGGCCAGAGGAGCCGTCGCGCCTTGTCGAGGTTGGCGTTGTCGGGCCAGCTATTGAGCGGGGCGAAGCGCTGGGTGCCGTAGCTCGCACCGCCGCGACCGTCCTGGACCCGATACGTTCCCGCGCTGTGCCAGGCCATCCGGATAAACAGCGGGCCGTAGTTACCGTAGTCGGCGGGCCACCAGTCCTGCGACGTCGTCAAAAGCGTCTTGATATCCTTCTTCAGCGCGACGAGGTCGAGCTTCTTGAACTCGTCGGCATAGCGGAATCCCTCACCCATCGGATTCGTCTTGGCCGAGTTCTGCCGCAGAATCTGGAGGTTGAGCCGCTCGGGCCACCAGTCGCGGTTCGTCGTAAAGCCGGCGGCGGTGTTCCGGTCGGCGGCGGGCTTGTAGTCGCCACCCATCACGGGGCACTTGGTGATCGGGTTGGCCGGGTCGGTCGTGACAACCTCACCGGCGGGCTTGGTCGTGGTGGGCTGTGCCTGGCCTGCCTTGTTCTGCTTCTCGTCCTGTCTCGGGTCGATGGGTTTGGGCGGGTTGGCCGTCGTGATCTCGCCATCGCGCTTGGGTGGCGTGGTCGGCTGCGGCTTGTTCTTCGAGTCGTCCGCCCCATCCTGGTTCGGGTTGATCGGCTTGGGTGGGTTGCCGGTTGTGATCTCGCCATCGCGTTTGGGTTTGGCGGGGGCGTCCTGGGCGGACAACGGGGTGACGGCAAGTAGCAGGGCGCTGCTGGCCATCAACCAGGCAAGGTGACTACGCAATCTCATAGATAGATGATCCTCGACAGGGCGAGAGGGTGCGGCATCGCAAGCAAACAAGTCTCTGAACTCATCATTTGTAGGCGATACTGGACCATAAATTCAAGCCAACCGAGCGTGAAGCGATGGTTATTCGGCGCAGCCTGCAAATTGGAAGAGTGTCACGCCCAACCTTGGGACTATGTGACTGTCAAGAGGATCTCAGGTCAGGAAGTTTCCGAGCAATTCCTGGTGCGAGGCCCGACCGCGCGATGATGGGCGGCTTATCAGTTGCGAATTCGAAACGTGTCTGCGCGTGACATTTCTTAAGATCTTCCATCCGCCCCGAGGTGCTCTGATGTCCGACTTCAAAAACAAGGTTGAATCCGGGATTGAGAAGACCAAGCAAGGCGCCGACCATCTGGCGTACAAGGCCGAGGAAGGGGTCGAGAAAGCCGCGCACAAGACCAGCGAGGCCGCCACCGCTGCCGGGAACAAGGTCAAGGAAGCGGGAGATAAGATCAAGGACGCCGGGCACTGATCTGTCCTTGAGCCACGAACCAACCACGACGAGGGGTCGGGAGCCACCGGGCTCTCGGCCCCTCTTGCGATTTAGAGTGGTTGAATCCAGAGGTTGCGGAACTGGACGAGGTTGCCGTGGTCCTGAAGCATGATCGGCCCGGGTCCGCCTTCCTTGACGTCGGCGACGCCGCCGGGCGTGGGGGCGATCTCCTTGTCGTCGATGATCGTCAGGCCGTTCTGGACGACGGTCAGGCGCGCCTTCTTGGTGGTTTTGCCATCCTCGATGGTGGCCGCGTGGAAGGTGATGTCGTAGGTTTGCCACTGGAGGGGTGGCTTGCAGGCGTTGACGCTCGGGACGATCTGCTGGTAAATGGCGCCACACTCGTTGTTCTTGGGCGGCAGGCCGTAAGAGTCGAGCACCTGCAACTCGTAGATCCCTTGCAGATAGACGCCGCTATTGCCTCGAGCCTGGCCCTTCTGGTCGGGCATGTAAGGGATGTTGAACTCGACGTGAAGCTGGAAGTCGCCGAAGGTCGCGGCGGTCCGGATGCTCCCCTTGGCAACCGTCGCGACGCCGTTCCGGACCGGCCAGGTCGCGGATTTGGCCTGGCTGCCGACTTCCGTCCAGGCGTCAAGCGCCTCGGCGCCAATCAAGGCGGTGGCCCCGGCGGGCGGCTTCATTCCGAGCGTCTTGTCGGTCGGGGTCGCGTCCTGAGCCGCAAGCCCCGCGTTGGTCATCGCGACAGCAAGAGCGGCAAAGGCAAACCGGGTCCAGGTCGGTCGGATCATGGTAAATTTCCTGGGTGATGGGTCGAGGGGATCGGGTCGGCTCGCCGGTCCAAAGAGAGAGTTGGGCCGATCCGAGCAGTGTAGCGAAGCCCTTCGCGCGGCGATAGGAACCCGTTCAGCCGATTCTGCGCGGAAAACCCGGGGCGGCTCGCAGAAAACTTGCGTGGGTTTGCGCTCGATTCGCGGCAAAAAATCACCGTGTCTCTCCTTCCCAGCAGCGACTCTAAGAATGGATGACAGAGGGGTGTCGCGACGAGCACCAGCAAGCGGAAAACAGCGATTTTCTCGGGAAAAAACGAGGATTTAGCCCATCAGAACCACACTGAACCCGGTCGGAAAAGGTCCGATTAGTCGGTCGTTCGGATGATCAAGTTGAGATTTCGAGCGGAATTCGCTGGCCGAAGTCACGGAAACAACCGAAAAATCTGGTAAGTTTCGCGCAGTCTTCGACTTCACGAGCCGAGTCATTTTCGTTTAACTAGCCTAGGGCGGGGCTGGTGGCCTGCAACCAGCTCAACAGCAACCCGTTCAGTCCACGGTTGGAGGGATGAGCACCGATGGCGGTCAAGAAGAGCAAGCCGGACGAGGCCCCGGCCAAAAAAGCCCCGACCAAGGCCGCACCCAAGTCCTCGAAGCCCGAGGCCCCGGAAACCAAGGCGGCACCCGCCGCCAAAGCCAAGCCCACCACGAAGGCCGCGGCTCCCGCTCCAGCCGCCGAGGCCAAGCCCAAGGCCGTTGAGCCCAAGGTCGAAGCCAAGGCAGCACTGAAGGGTGTGAAGCCCGCCGGTAAGGCCAAGGCCGAAGCCAAGCCTGCCGCCAAGGCCGAAGTTGCCCCGAAGGCCGCCGAGACCAAAGTCGAAGCCAAGCCCAAGGCCGCCGCCAAGCCCGCCGCGAAAGCCGAAGCCAAACCCGAGCCGAAACCAGCAGCCAAGGCCGAGCCTGCCAAGGCCAGCCCCAAGCTCAAGGCTGCCACCAGTGACACTGCAACCAAGGCCGCGACCCCCAAGGCTAGCCCCGCGCCCAAGGCCGAGGCTGCACCCAAGAAGGCTGCACCCGCCGCTGCTGCGGTCAAGCTGACCGACAAGCAACTCGACTTTCTCAAGCAGGTCCACGGCGCCAAGGACGAGGGTTACCTCTTGACCAAGAAAGCCGACCAGAAGTTCATCGATTTGCTTCACGACAGGAAGCTGATTAAGCGTGGAGCCAAGGATAAGACGAGCGGGAACTTCCGCTATATGGTCTCCAAGGAGGGCGAAAAACACCTCCAGGCTCTACCCCGCGCCTGAACCCGTCCGGAGCGCTCAACCGCTCTGGATCTGGCGTCTCGCCGTTCGGCCCCGCGCGGTCTGCTGACCGCGATTCGGGGTCGTTTTCGTTCGTAGAATTCTATTAATCCGCCGACTTCGGCATCTTCTCGTTGAACAGCGGGTCGCAGGCAACCTTGCGGGCCGAGTCGCCGTCGTGGACGACGAACGAGCCACCAGGCCAGATCGAGGCGCCGCCGTAGCGGCCATCCTTGGTCAGGCAATAATACGAGACGTTGAAGTTGGGCCGACCGTCGACCGTCCGGAGTCGCGGCAGCTTGTTGGTCGCCACCACCCGGCGACAGGCTTCGAGCGCGGCGTCCTTGGGCTCCTTGCCCGCTCGGAGGGCCTCGACCATCATGAAGCTTGACAGGTTGAGCAGGTTGGCCTCGCCCCGACCCGTCGAACCCGCCGAGCCAACGTCGTTGTTGAGGAAGAGGCCGGCTCCGAGGATCGGCGAGTCCCCCACGCGGCCGGGGATCTTGTAGAACAGTCCCGAGGTCGTCGTCGTGCAGCCGAGGTCGCCGTGGGTGTCGAGCGCCGAGCAGTGGATCGTGCCATGCTTGCGGATGCCGAACCACTCGCGGACGATCGGATCGAGATCGTCATCGTCGGGCGGAATCCGGTCGTCGTCCTTGCTGTTGGTTTCCTTCCAGTGCAGCCAGATTTTGCGTGACTCCTCGGTGAGCAGGTTCTCTTCGGGGAAGCCGTGCATCCGGGCGAACTTCAACGCCCCTTCGCCGACCAGCAGGCAATGGTCCGTTCGTTTCATCACGAGCCGGGCAACGGCCGCCGGGTGCATGATGTTGCGGATCGAGGCAACTGCGCCGCCAGAGTGCGTCGGCCCGTGCATGACGGCCGCGTCGAGTTCGACGACCCCTTCCTCGTTGGGGATGCCACCGTAGCCGACCGTCCGATCGCTCGGGTCGGCCTCGACGATCGCCACCCCGGCAATCGCCGCGTCGAGTGGGTCGGCCCCAGCCTTGAGCAACTCCATCGTCTTCTCGATCGCCTTGAGTCCGTTGCCGCTGGCGATCACCATCGGCCGGCGTGGCCCCGGGTCGCGCACCGGGCTGGCCCCGATCATCGCCGAGGTCCCGAGCGCTACTGTGCCCGAAGCTGCCAGAAACGCCCGCCGGTTCAAACCTGGATTGTCGGTCATCGTCGCTTGTCATCCCCTCGTGAAATGTCCGCACGGCTCACCCATCCTCTGCGAGAATAACTCGCCCCAGCACCGCCAACCAGTACGGGGCGAACCCGGCAGCCTGGTTCCAGGCGGTGATCCTCCAGCCGATGTGGTGTTTATTCCCAGTCAATTGCGAACGCCAGAACGAGTGCGTTACCATCGGATCGGTTGTCGGTCACACTGTCGCGGCGGAGCGATGAGATTGAAGTTTTCGACCGCTCATCCCTCGCCCGAGATGCTTCGTGCTTTCCTGCTCGGACAGGGGGATCTGACGGACCACGGCGATCTGCAAACGCACATCGATCAGTGTGTCGGTTGCCAGGCAGTGCTGGATCAGGGCTGTGAGTCGGACACCCTGCTCAATTCGTTGCGTGATGCGTACGTCAGTCATGCCGTTGCCCCTGAGACCTCAGATCCGCCCGCCCACTGTCCCGATCAGGTGGGCGACTACCGGATCATCGGCGAGATCGGGAGCGGGGGGATGGGGACAGTTTACGAGGCGGAGCACCTGATCCTCCGGCGGCGGGTGGCCTTGAAGCTCTTGCCACTGCTCGCCGCCACCGACCCGCGCTCACTTGCCCGCTTTCAGCGCGAAACCCGAGCCGTGGCTCAGTTGCACCATACCAACATCGTCCCCTTGCTTGAGGCGGGGCAAGATCGCGGTTATTCGTACTACTCGATGCCCAAGGTGACCGGGATCGGGGTCGATCGTCTCCTGAAAGAGCTGGCCCGCAGCCAGCATGGTGCGGCAGGAGACGACCCGGCGTCGCTGCTCAACTGGATCACGAAGATCAAAGCGCGGTCCACCACCGTCGGCGATGACCATGGCAGTGCCGAGTCGATCAACCCAGTCAGTTCGCCCGCGTCAGCGGCACGATCAGGAAGCAAGGCGGCAGGCGCGAGTGGTCTCATCGGATCGACTAGGGCCGCCGGGGTCGCGGCCCGGACGTATCATCGCGGGATCGCCGAACTGGGCCTTCAGGTCGCCGATGCGCTGGTCTATGCGCACGGCAAGGGGATCATCCACCGCGACATCAAACCGTCGAACTTGCTGCTGGACACCGATGGTACGGTCTGGATCACCGATTTCGGCCTGGCGATCTCGACCACCGAGGCCGAAGACCTGACGCGGAGCGGCGAGTTGCTCGGAACACTCCGATATCTCGCGCCGGAGCGATTCGAGGGCCAGACGGACGTCCGGAGCGACCTTTACGGCCTCGGCCTGACCTTGTACGAGCTGCTGACGCTGCGTCCCGCCTTTCTCGGCGTAGGTGGCCCCGAGTTGGTCCGGCAAGTCCTGGAAGAGACCCCGCCGGCGCCCCGTCAGATCCGGCCGGATCTGCCCAGGGATCTGGAGACGATCGTCGTCAAGGCTTCAGCGCGCGAGCCAGCACGGCGGTACGAGTCGGCGGCGGCGATGGCCCGCGACCTCCGGCTGTTTCTCGCTGGCGAGCCGATCCTGGCTCGACCGCTCTCGCCCCTGGGGCGTGCCTGGCGGTGGGCGCGGCGGCGACCGGCGATCGCTGGTCTGGCGGTGGCCTTGATCCTGGCTCTCGTCGTCGGCACCGTCGCGTCGGTCTACCTGGCACGGATGGCCGAACGACGCGCCGAGCTGGCACGCGTGCAAGAATACGAAGCGATCAAGGCCCGCGACCAGGCGCAGGTCTCGCGGCTTGCCCTGGGGCGGACCTCGGCCGACCTCTTGCTCGATCGCGGCTTGACGCTGGCAGGGCAGGAGCGGATCGAGGAAGCCCTGCACTGGATGCTGGCCGCACTCGAAACGACTCCTGACTCGAGTCTGCGCCAGTTGGTCCGCACCCACCTGGGCAGTTGGGAGTCGCGGATTCCGACTCTGACCCACTGGATCGACACCGACCACGATTGGATCGCCTTCGGACCCGATGCGCGGACCTTGGCCACCGCCGGTCGGGCACGCGACGCCACCGGCAGTTCACGTCAGACCTTGCAGTTCTGGGATCTCTGCACCGGGCAGGCGTCAGGCCCGCCAATCTGCCTCGACGACCTCGCGATCAGTGGCTTAGCATTCAGCCCCGACGGCCGGTCGTTGCTGGCGGGCAACGGCTCCATCCAGGTTTATCAAGGACGACCGGGGTGGATCTCGCGCTGGGATGTGACCACGCGATCGCTGGTCGGCAAGGTCTGGGGCCACACCGATTGCGTGCTGGCGGTCGCCTGGGCGCCCGACGGGAGCCGATACTATTCCGGATCGCGTGACGGGACCGTCCGGATCTGGGATGCGGCGGCAGATACTCCGATCGGCGAACCCCTGGTTCATTCCGGTGAGGTGCGCGCGCTGGCGCCGAGCCCGGATGGTCGGTGGCTCTTGACGATGACGCGCCACACCGCCCACGTCTGGGATGTACGCTCGGGTCGTGAAGTCGCGACCTTGCCGAACGGGCCTGAGATCACCTTGATCGAGATCTCCTTGAGCGCGGACAGCCAGCGAATTCTTATCGGCAAGCGATCACTTGATGGTCTCTCGTACGAGATCTGGCACCAACCCTGGGATTCCGGAGCCGGCCGATTGGTCGGCATGCCGCAGGTCCTCCCGCACGCCAATGGTCACTTCACCACCCTTCCGGGCGGGCGGATCGCCCTGGGACGGAAAACCGACCCGACCGGAACCTGGTCGGTCCACCGAGATGACGGCATCCAGATCCTGCACCATGCTCCCGAGGTCAACCCCCACGGATCGGCCGAGCTCCTGACCGACCCCGCGGTCACTGACCCGGGTCTGAGTAGCGCTGCGTTCGATCTCGCTCACGGCGTTGTCTTCATCCCGCGGCAGGATGCCGACCGAGTGGTCATTCAGCGCCTCGGACCTCAGGCCGAGCCGGCCATCAGCGTGCCGCACGAACGTCTCTTTGGGCGGTCGCTCCTGGCGGTCTCGCCCGCCGGTGACCGGGTCGCCACGGTGCCCGGCGGGGCGTTGGGCCTGGCAATCCAGGTCTGGTCCACGGCCAATGGGCTGCCGGTTGGTCCACCCATCCCACAAAAGAACAACGCTCTGACGTTTGCTTTCGACCCCAGCGGGCAAATTCTCGCTTCGGGTGGATTCATCCACGCGGTGCGAGTGTGGGATGTCGCCCAGGGTAAAGAGCAGGGGCCGCCGATGCCGCAGGGCGACATCGTCACCAGCCTGGAATTCGCCCCGACGGGTGGAACCCTGGCCGTCGGTACCTGGAACGGTCAAGTCCGGGTCTGGAACCACGCCACCTCAACGCTGCGTTACCCACCCCTCGTTCATCAGGAACGCGTTGCGAGGGTCCGCTTCAGCCCCGACGGGTCCCGGCTTGCCGTCGTCTGCTCCAACGCGGTCACGTTGTGGAGTCCGGACGACGGCACCCGGATCGCCACGCTCAAGTTCACGACGCCCGCCGACCCGGGGCGCGAGGAGGTCGATCTCGACGCCGTGTTCAGCCCCGATGGTCGGACCCTGCTCACCAGTTCGGGGTTTGGTTCGTTCCGCTTCTGGGCCGCCGATACGGGCCAGGCGCTCGGTCCGCTCACCCCGATCCAACCCGCACACCGCACCTTCTTCGCGTTCAGCCCCGACGGCAAGCTGATGGTGGCCGCGAGTCATCTGGGCCGGACGCAGGTCTGGGACGTCGCCACGACCCGGCCCCTCGGCGCCCCCACGATTCAGCCTGCCGGTTTGGTCGGGGTCGCGTTTCGCGACGATCGATCTTACGTCACGGCCGAGAACGACGCGACGGTCCACAACTGGCAAGTACCCGCCCCTCTCGACGCATCCGAGGAGCGGTTGAGCCTGTCGCTCCGTCTGGTCACGGGACTCCGGCGCGACGACGGCAACGCGGTGGTGCCGCTCGCGCGAACCGAGTGGCACGCCCTCCGCGAGCGCTGGATCGCCCGGTTCGGTGATCCGCCCCGCTAACGCATCTCAATTTATTTCGACTCGGCGGCGCGAAGGGCGGCCAGCTCGACCTTCAGGTCGCGGGCCAGGACCGCTTGGTTGTTGCGTTCAAACAGGCCGATGGCCCGCTCGTAGGTCTTCATGCAATACGCGCTCGGTCGGTCGCCGCGTTTCTGGGGGATCTTGGGGAGAAACTCGGTGTAGAACTGGACCACCGTGCCGGCCTTGACGTTCTGCCCACGACAGATCTCTTCGAGCCGGTCGAGGAGGTCAGGCACGAAGCGCCCCTCGTCGGGGAACTTGAGGATCGTTGTCGAGATCGCCTCCACGGCGTCGCCGGCCCGGTTCGCCGCCATGAGGAGGTCCGCCTGCCTGAGCCGTGCCTTGCAGGCCAGGTCGGGCCGCTCGGCGTTCTCGTAGATTTCGATCAGGCGGGCGTAAAAGGTCAACTGCTGTGCCGGGGTCGTCTGCGCGGTGATCAGGTCGTCGAACACGGTCCAGGTGAAGTCGGGGAACGCCTCGAAGGTCCGAAAGAGTTGATCCAGGGCGCCGCTCATCAGCTTGCGGTGCTGCGCGGTGATAGCGCCCGTCCTGGAGAGCCTGGCCAGTTCAAGCCAGGCCGCCTCGTCGCCGGGGCAAAGTTCCATCACCTTGAAAAGGAACTTGATCTGGTCGGTCACGTCGAGCCGGGCCTGGTCGCGGATCAACGGGTAAGCGCCCATGATCAGCTCGGCATGGCGGCGGGCGAGCGGGCGGACGCCTACCGTCTGGAGCCGGAGTTCGAGCTGGCGGTCGGTGATCTCCTGGCCGGTCTGGGGGTCGTGGAGCGTGCCGACGTAGTACTTATCGCCCCGGTACCGCCCATGCGACTCCAGCGAGAAACTGATCCCGGTGGCCGAGACCTCCTTGAGTTCCACCCACATCACCCAGGCATGGTTTTCATCATAGGCCGACGGTCCGACCACCTCGGCTGCCGGAACACCGTTGCTCTTGCCGATCCGGGCCGCGTAGTCGGCCTGCATCGAGCAAACGCCACCGAAGGTTTTCAGGTTGGCCAGGGTGTAAAGCTGGCCGTTGAGGCGGGTCTCGCGGCCGTGGGTGGCGAGCATCCGACCGTCGTAGGGAACCTCGCCGTAGCACTTGCCGATCATGCTCTGCTTCAGGCCATAGTTCCCCAGCGCCCAGCGTCGCTCGTCGACTGGCGTCTTGTGGTTGACGATGTGGAGCAAAAATTCCCAGGGCAAGAACTGGATGCGGCCCTGGAGCGCTGAGCGCGACTCGATCAGGTTGCGAAACTGGCCGACCGCGTCGAGCAGACCCGGCGGCATGATCGCGCGGACCCGGCGCTGGTGGCCGGTGTAGTCATAGACGCCGCCGCGCTCCTGATCCCAGCAGACGGCGGTAGCGATGGCCAGACTGCTAAACGGCTCCATCGCGGCCGGAAACTCGTCCTTGAGAGTCTTGAACAGGCGGAGCGCGGCGACGACGTCATCGAATGCGGGGTCGATGGCGGTAAAGAACTCGTCGCGGATCTCGGGGCGGGCCTGGAGCCACGCCATCGTCGCCGCGTGGTCGGCACCAAAAGCACGCTTGAGTTCGGTCTCGTACCGCTCGGCGAAGCGGTCGGCGAAGATCTTGCGGAGTGTCCGGTATTCCTTGACCTGAAAGAGCCGCCCCTTGTCGCGGGCGAGGTCGATCAGCTTGGCGATATCGGTTGGCGTCACCTTCCGGTCGAGCGTCGGGTTGCCGAAGACTGCGCCGAGGACCGACGCAATTCCACTGTTCGAGCCATCATGGCGGATGAACAGGTTGTCGTCGCGATAGAAGGCGACGGGGGTCGTCTGGATCGGTCCGCCGGTGAAGCTTGACTCGCGTGCTAACGCCGCGTCGATCTCGGTCGTCGCGGCGAACTGGATGATCGTGATCCGGTCGGGACCGACGGCCAGGACCGCTGGCTCGTCGGGCGCCGCATCGCCGCTCCCGGAGCGCTCGGCGGCGATCCCTTCGGTCTTCAGGGCGGCAACGACGCGCTCGACCGGCCCGAGGTGAACCGTGACCCGGATCGCGAACGAAGCCCGCGCGGGGGACGATGGCGCGGTCGCGCGGGTGACGCGAATAGACACGGGATAAGTGCCCGACTCGCTCCCGCGCGGATCCCAGGCGAACTCGCCCGAGGTCGGGTCGATCCGCGCCCCCGCGGGGGCACCCGGTTCGAGGGCGTAGACCAGATCTGTTGACGGCAGATCGTCGTCTCGCGCCTGCGCAGTCAACCGGACCGGGTCGGCGCCGTTGCTCGCCTGATCGGCGATGGCAGCCAGTTTCAGTGGTGAGACGACCTCGCGAACGGTGACGACCGCCCGCGCTGTGGCGGTCGCGTGGACTGGACCGGAGGTTGCGACCTCAACGACCAGCGGATAGGTGCCCGGCCCCTGCGCCTCGGTGGGCGTCCAGGTCAACCGGCCAGTCCTAGGGGCGATCGAGGCCCCAGCGGGCGGATCAACCAGGCGGAAGGTCAACCGATCGAGCGGAATCCCGACCGTCTGAGCCCCAATCTGGATGTCGATCGTCCGCCCTTCCTGGGTATCGATCGTCGCGGGGAGTTCCACGGTCAACGGCGGCGCGGGTGGCTGGCCGGGCTTGAAGATCCAGTATCCCCCCAGGCCCACGCCGATCGCCCCCAGGATCGCGACCAGAGCGACCCACGACCGCCCCCTGGTGGCTTTCGATCGCGGTGCCAGTGGCCCGGAGTCGGCCAGGTTAAGCTGGCCCCAGTCGCCCCCGGCTAGCGAGTCGGCGACGTGATTGGGCGGGATGGGCGCGGTCGGATCTGGGGGGTTAATTGGCGGCGTCATCTTCGACTCCTCGGCGGTTGGCCACGGGAGCGAGGGCAGGGTCTGCCGACGCGGGGAGCCCAGGCCAGTTTGCTGCCACCAGCAGAGCAAATTCGCCGAGCACTTGCCAGCATCAATTCATTTTCGGTAATCGTGGACGATCGTGAGCTGGTGTGCAGTCGGTGGCTCAAGTTCATTTGAGCAACGCGGGGACGTGCTGGCCTTCGAGTTGGGCTTTCATGAGGCTGGTCAAAAAGCTCAGCACATGACGGCCCTGCTGCCGTCAGGTCTCGGCCTGCTTAGCACACCGGCGACGAAGCGGCTTCGCTTGGCTGAACCCGTCCCGAAGCTCGTCTTCAGCCAGATCACCCGGCCCGGCAACGCTCGCTTGGCCGCATTGTTGTGCGATGGTACGCCCGCCGCCGTGACAAACCGCCACAGCAGCAGCTCATGGGCCAGCCGCTCCCGACACACCCGGGCCGTCTTGGGGCACGCGCACGCCGTCCCTTCGGCCGAGCTTCCAGGGCGGTGATTCGCTCTTCGAGTCGCCTGAAAGCGGCTCGAAGGACGGCCTGTGCCACTGAGGGGATCTGATCCCAGAGTTCTGGGAGGATCGGCGGCTGGTCACTCAAGGCACGGTTGGAAACCAACCGGCGAATGCATTTCAGCTTCGACCCCGTGAACGGTTACCCAGGATCTTTGTCCAGGAAGCGGCCAACCGCGGTCAATCCTTTGCGACCGGGGCGGAGTCGGCTGGCTTCGTCGCGCGTCTGGGACCTAGCTCCAGGCAGGCGACTTCGACCTCAAACCCTCCTGGCGCCTCCAGGTAGAATGAATAGCGCCCTTCCAACCGCTGGGGCGCGGCCACTGAGATTCCGTCGGCAATCATCTCGGCATATTTGGCGTCAACATCCTCGCGGGTGGCAATAAAGAAGCCGACATGGAAATCGCGGTGGTAAAGAATCTCGGTCGCCTGCTTGTCGAAGTGGCTCAGGTTCAAAATCATCTCCCCGTCGTCCTTCATCATCGCCAAGGTGTTGTTTTTCAGCTCAAACATGAGCTTCATCCCGAAATACTTCGCCAAAAAATCGCGCGAAGTCCCCACATCCATGACCGGCAGATTCAGGTGGTTCATCTTCATCGGCTGGATCTCTCTCGTGGATAACAGGCTCGACAAACCTGCCAAACCGTTATAGTAGCAATGTTTCTAGTCATAAAATAACCAATAGTGTTGCCGTGTCAAGTCGATTCACCAGGCGACGGCGAACCTGGCCTGGCTTGCCGTTGTTCCCTTACCTGATCCAGCCGTTGATCCGCCACCGGCGGAAGGGTGAAGCGATCGACGTCAGCCAGCGGACGGGCTTGTACCAAGCGATTCGCCACCTGGAGCGAGAGGGGTTGATGCTGCCCCTCCGCCTTCTTCTCGTTGAGAACGAATACCTTCAGACTGCCTGCCAGGCCGAGCGTGCCTGGGTCGCTAACATCATCGCCGATCTTGCCACCGGAACTTTCGCCTGGTCACCTGAGCCGATCCAGGCCAGCCACTCTGCGTTGCCCGATCCTCCGCTGTGAGGCAATCTTGGTGGCTGTTGGCTTGTGGCCGCTTGCTAATATATTATATTATTTTTATATGTTAGCGTTATTGGATAAAGAACAAAATCATTGATAGCTCGATTCCTTCGTTTCGTCCAAGCCAAGGAGAAAATTCCTTATTTGCTTATTACCCTGCCTGAAACTGCGGAGGATGGCGAACATAGGGAATTTATGGCGACTAAAGAGATATCTTGATTCAAAAGAATCCAGGAGCATGAATCATTTTCGAGGTTTTTTCGCATCATTACTTTGCAGTGACGTCGATGATCGTTTACATTCACCCCCGTTGGCAAACTGTCATCAGTACCGCAAGGTGTCCAATTTTGAACTTTGAAAAGGACACGAAATTTTCGTTCCCGACCCCTGGAACAAGGTTTCAATTTTCATCGTGTCAGTCCAGACTCTTGCGGCATTGACATCGGATGTGGCATGTTTTACCAGCCTGCAGGTTGCGTCGTCACAAGTCTGCCGACACTTGTGGCGAACCAGGTGTCACATTTGCTAGACAGTTCAGTAGTGCTAGTTGATGTCAACTGGTTCCAGTCATTCGGGCGGATGGAGGGGTTGTCTGCCAATCGCTCAGGTGATGCGGATTCTCCTCAGTTCTCAGCAGACTTCCTAGTCCCTCCTTGTTTCGCCCGATTGAACCGGGCCAATGTCGGTAAAGCCCACCATTTAGAGGATGCTACTCGATGATCAAGCGCTCTGTTCTGTTCGCCGCCACCGCCGCCGTCCTGTCGTTCGTCACTCAGGCCAACGCGGACTACTCCGTCACCCCGAGTGGGTTGACCCCGGCCTCGTTCGGGACGGCCCCAGCCACCAACTTCACGTTCCAGATTCCGACCACCACGGGTGGTTCGCCGACGCAGCCGGGCTTCGATGGCTTTGCTCAGCCATTCAACGTGATCAATGTTGCCGAACCGAACGCCATGTTGGGTTCGACCGGTAGCTTCACGCTGTCGGAAACGATCACGATCACTGGTGGCACCGGGACCCCCGGCAATGTCGTCGGCACCCTGTCGGGCACTTTTTCGTTCCAGAATGCGACCAGCACTTTCACGGGTGCCACGTTCACCCCGAATGCAGGTTCGTTCGGCTTCACCGTCTCGGCCATCACCTACACCCAGCCGTCGGTTGGTTCGGTCAACGGTGCCTCGAACTCGGGTAATATCAGCCTGACTGTCACCCCGACCGCCGTGCCCGAGCCCGCCTCGATCGCCATGCTCGGTCTGGGCCTTGTTGGGGTTGGCTTCAACGCCTACCGTCGTCGTGCCGCCAAGTAAGCGGTCTGTACCTTTTCTGACGACTTGATTGTTGCATTCACGGCCCTGGCTTCGCTTATCGCGGGGCCAGGGCTTTTTATTTTGCGCGGGCGGTTCCCCCAACATTCGGCGGAACTCAAATCGTCAGGTCCGAAGCTGACTGGGTTCGTTCTGATACTCAGAGCAATCTGAAAAGTCTTGAGAGATTGCAAATTCCAGGTCGCCTGGCGGATCAGTAATCTGATTTACGGATCGAGGCTCTATAATTTGCCATGCATTTCCTTGCTGTGATTTGTCCTACTTGCCATAGCGGTTCCGATTTAGGTTAAGTCAGTCCGAGCCAATTTCGATCCAATTCTACCCTGCGTACCGCCGGTAATTTTGAACCATGCCTCAGAGGTCAACAAGAGTCTCCTGATGGTTCCTGGGAAATGCCCAGCGCAACCAAGATTTCGCTGATGACGCGATTCTTTGGTTTGTTTCAAACGATTATGGTGGTCCAACCGGCCCCACGATCTTGCCACCACAACCCTTCTTCAAAAGCATAGAACACCAAATCAAAACGGGTCGTGATCTTGGTAAAATCTCTTTTGCTGGGACTGATCTCCCTCACTAACGATTTGGCTCGGAGAGTTGAGTTTCGTTTTTGGGCAGTGGGTCATCATCCACAAGAAGGAGAGGCACCGAGTTCTACGAATTCTCTTACGACTCGTTATCTGGGGATTTACCACTCCGTACGTCAGAGACAAAAGTCGCTGGGTGCGCCAACGGATTCTGGCATGGTGGTTGGCAAAGAGGGACAGGCAAGCTCGCAAGCTCGCTTGAGCCAGTCCCATTTTCTGGTCAGCGGTCGTTTGCCAGAAACTGTTGGCGCACCCAAGTCGCCCTTTTCTACGACCTGTTTGGGTGCTCGGGGTTGCGGGTGGGGTTGGTGGTGTCTTACGATGAGCGTTTCGCTATTGATCTTGGTGGCGGTTGCACGCCCGGCTGCTTTCGAGCCTTGATCGTCCTCGTCCGGCATGGAGCCCAATGCAGTACAATCCTGCCAACCCATTGATCGTCCAGGGGGATCGGACCGTCCTTCTGGAGGTCGACAACCCGAAATACGCCGAGGCTCGCGACGCCCTGGCGCCGTTTGCCGAGCTGGAAAAAAGCCCCGAGCACATCCACACCTATCGCCTCAGCCCGCTCTCGCTCTGGAACGCGGCGGCAGCCGGGATGACCGCCGAGGCGATGGTCGAAGCTCTCACCACCTTCAGCAAGTTCCCGCTCCCGCCGACGCTGGCCATCGACCTGACCGAACTGGTCGGGCGCTACGGACGAGTTCGCCTGGTCCGGGTCGAGGGGGGGCTCCGCCTGGTGACGACCGACAAGTCGTTGCTCGAAGAACTTGCCCGTCGCAAGGAGGTACGCGGGTACCTTGGCGACCGGCTCGACGCCACCAGCTTCGCCATCGACGACGGGTTCCGAGGCGTCCTCAAGCAAGCATTGATTGCCGTCGGCTACCCCGCCGAAGACCTCGCCGGCTACACCGAGGGGGCGGGCCTGGAGGTTGAACTCCGCGAAGAATCGATTTCGGGCCACCCATTCCGGGTTCGCGACTACCAGCGGATGGCGGTTGACGCCTTTCACGCGGGGGGTGATGTCCGCGGCGGCTCGGGGGTCATCGTTCTCCCCTGCGGCGCTGGGAAGACAATCGTTGGGATCACCGCGCTGGCCTTGCTCAAAAAAAACACACTCGTCCTGACGACCAGCACGACTTCGGTCGAGCAATGGCGGCGCGAGATCCTCGACAAGACCGACCTTGATGAGTCGATGGTCTCCACCTACACGGGCGAATCCAAAGCGATCTCGCCTGTTACGCTGGCGACCTATCAGATCGTCACTTTTCGGCCCAAGAAAGACGGCGACTACCCCCACTTCCACCTGTTCAACGAACGTGATTGGGGGCTAATTATCTATGATGAGGTCCACCTCTTACCGGCCCCCGTCTTCCGGATCACCGCCGACATCCAGGCGCGACGCCGCCTCGGTCTGACCGCCACCCTGGTCCGCGAGGACGGCCGCGAGGAAGACGTTTTCAGCTTGATCGGCCCGAAGAAATTTGACGTCCCCTGGCGCGTGCTCGAACAAAAAGGCTGGATCGCCGAGGCTAAGTGTCACGAGGTCCGAATCGCGCTGCCGACCGACGACCGGATGGACTACGCCGTTGCTGAGTGGCGTGATAAGTTCCGCCTCGCTAGCGAGAATCCGGTCAAGGACGATCTGGTCGAAAAACTCCTCGCCAAACATGACGGACCCGACGACCGCGTGATCGTCATCGGTCAGTACATCAAACAGATTCGCCGGATCGCCGACCGGTTCAATCTCCCGCTCATCACCGGGCAAACCGGCAACAACGAGCGGGAGAGCCTGTATCGTCGCTTCCGGACCGGCGAGGTCCGACGCATGGTCTTATCCAAGGTTGGCAACTTCGCCATCGACCTCCCCGACGCCAACGTCATGATCCAGGTCTCGGGCACATTCGGTTCCCGCCAAGAGGAAGCCCAGCGCCTTGGGCGTATCCTGCGGCCCAAAGGGGTTGAGGAAGTCGCCCACTTCTACACCCTCGTCACTCGTGACACCCGCGAGATGGACTTCGCCCACCACCGCCAACTCTTCCTGACCGAGCAAGGCTACAGCTACGAGATTCTTGACGAGACCGACGTCGATATCAGCAAACAGGCCGACCCGGCTCGGGTCTGATGATTGTTCATGGAACCGAGATCAATAGGTCAAATTTATTCATTACCAGAGCAGGAGCCGCTGCGGGGTGGCTTGGCCATCCACCCCGCATGTCCGCCTGACGACAACCCCGGCGCGAGACGAATCCGGATCACGGGTTGAGAAGGCATGGCAAATCGCCATGAAATCTTTTCTTGCTGTGATCGGTATCAGCTGAGCTACGAGGCTCATTGCATTGCCCGCGCGAGGTATGGGGCCGTCTGGCTTCGTTTCGCCCGGGCGACCTCAGCGGGGGTGCCGGTGGCGACGACCTGGCCGCCGCCGGCGCCGGCGCCGGGGCCGATGTCGATGATCCAGTCGCTGGCGGCGGCGACACGCATCTCGTGCTCGACGACGACCACCGTGTTGCCCGATCGGACCAGGCCGTCGAGTTGCTTGAGAAGGCGGTCGACGTCGGCGGGGTGGAGGCCGGTGGTCGGCTCGTCGAGGACGTACAAGGTATCGCCCCGCTGGGCGCGCTGGAGTTCGGTGGCCAGTTTGATCCGCTGCGCCTCGCCGCCGGAAAGCTCGGTTGCCGGTTGGCCGAGGCGGAGGTAGCCGAGCCCAACCTCGCGGAGAACCGTCAAGGAACGGAGGACGCTCGGTTCACTGGCGAAGAACTCGGCGGCGGTGTTGATCGTCATCCCCAGGATCTCGGCGATGTTCTTGCCCTGATACTGCACTTCCAGCGTCTCGGCGTTGTACCGGGCTCCCTGGCAGACGGGGCAGGGGGCGTAGACGCTTGGGAGGAACAGGAGTTCGACCATCACCGAGCCTTCTCCCTCGCACCGGGCGCAACGCCCCCGGGTGACGTTGAACGAGAACCGACCGGCGTCGAAGTGGCGAGCCTTCGCGTCGGGCGTGGCAGCGAACGACTTGCGGACCTGATCGAACAGCCCCGTATACGTCGCCAGATTGGAGCGCGGGGTCCGGCCGATCGGCTTTTGATCGACCTGAACCAGCCGCTTGATCCCGTTCAGGCCTCCGACGATCCGCCCCTCGGTCGGCCCAGTGGGCGCGTCGTCGAGCAAGGGATCGGAGTCGTCCTCGACCGCGGGCAACGCCGCGCCGAGTTCGGTCGCGACCAACTCGACCAGCGTCTGGCTCACCAGGGTCGACTTGCCCGACCCCGACACGCCGGTCACGCTCGTGAACACGCCGAGCGGGAACGACACATCGACATTGGCGAGGTTGTTCCGTGTCACCCCGGCAAGTTTGAGCCAACCGCGTGGGGTCCGGGGCTCGCGATCGGGCGGCGGATTGGTGGCAAATAGGTGCTGGCGGGTGATCGAGGCCGCCACTTCGCGCAGGCCGTCGGGGACGCCGCTGTAGAGGATCTGACCACCCCCTTCACCCGCGTCCGGGCCGACGTCGACGATCCAATCCGCCCGGCGGATCACGTCGAGGTCGTGTTCAACGACGAACAGCGAGTTGCCCGCCGCCTTCAGGCGGTCGAGGGCGCGCAGGAGAGCCTCGGTATCGGCCGGATGTAGCCCCGCTGAGGGTTCGTCGAGAACGTACACGACACCGAATAAGTTCGACCGAACCTGAGTCGCCAACCGTAACCGTTGCAGTTCGCCCGGCGAGAGCGTCGGCGTGTTCCGTTCGAGCGTAAGATAGCCGAGACCCAGGTCGAGCAAGACGGCCAGCCGACCAACAAGATCGGCCGCAATCCGCTGGACGACGATGGCCTTTTCGGGGGCGTCGGCGTGCTTAGACCCGGTCGCGCTCCCGTCGGCGTAGGGCTTCAGAACCTCGGCGAGTCGGACGAGAGGCCGACGCGACATCTCGGTAATGTCCATCCCGGCAAACTTGACCGAGAGCGACTCGACGCGGAGCCGCTTGCCCTGGCAGGTCGGGCACTCGCCGCCGAGCATGTACTGCGCGACCCGACGCTTCATCAGCGGGCTCTGCGAAGTGCCGAACGTGTGCAGGACGTGCCGCTGGGCGCTCGAAAATGTCCCCTGATAACTCGGTTCGTCCTTGCGATTCAACGCAGCCTGAGTTTGCTCGGGCGTCAGGCCGGCATAAACGGGGACGACGGGTTGATCGTCGGTGAACAGGATCCAGTCGCGGTCCTTGCGGGGCAGATCCTGCCAGGGGCGGTCGACGTCGTAGCCGAGCGTCACGAGGATGTCGCGGAGGTTCTGGCCGTGCCAGGCGAGCGGCCAGGCGGCGACGGCACGCTCGCGGATCGTCAGGGTCGGGTCGGGGACCATCGACGCCTCGGTGACTTTGTAGACTCGCCCGAGACCATGGCACTCAGGGCAGGCCCCTTCGGGCGTGTTGGCCGAGAACGACTCGGCATAGAGGAGCGGTTGGCCGTCGGGGTAGTCACCAGCACGTGAATAGAGCATCCGGATCAGGTTGGCGAGCGTCGTCACGCTGCCGACCGACGACCGGGTCGAAGGTGACCCGCGCTGCTGCTGGAGCGCCACGGCGGGAGGCAGGCCGTCAATCTCATCCACATCGGGCACGCCGAGTTGATGGAACAGGCGGCGGGCGTAGGGGGAGACCGATTCGAGATACCGCCGTTGGGCCTCGGCGTACAGAGTGCCGAAGGCGAGCGACGACTTGCCCGACCCCGAGACGCCGGTGAAGACGACCAGGGAGTCGCGCGGGACCTGAAGGTCGACGTTTTTGAGGTTGTGCTGGCGGGCACCCCGGACCCGGACGAAGCCGAGGTCGCGGTCCGCCAGGGGGCGAGGTTGACGGCTCAACAATGGATCATCCGTGCAAAGAGGTCGGGGGAAACTCGCCGGGCTGTTGGTGGGCTCGAACCTTCTGGTAAGCTGTTCGCCTCATCCAGATTAACCCATCCGGGGAGGCTCCGACCATCCACCCGACTCAGCCGCGCGCCACTCCTTGGTACAGTCACCTCTATGTTCAGGTGCTCATCGCCATTGCGATCGGGGTGACTCTGGGCCACTTCCAGCCGAAGTTAGCGGCGGAGTTGAAGCCTCTCGGGGATGCGTTCGTCCGGTTGATCAAGATGCTGATCGCCCCCATCATCTTCACGACAGTGGTGGTCGGGATCGCTCGGATGGGGAACCTGCGGGAGGTCGGGCGGGTCGGGCTCAAGGCGCTGATTTACTTCGAGGTAGTCTCGACGTTGGCGTTGGTGATAGGCCTGGTCGTCGTCAACGTGGTCCGACCCGGTGCCGGGATCAACGCCGACGTCCGGACGCTCGACACCCGAGGCGTCGCCACCTACGCCACCAGCGCAAAGTCAATGTCCACGGTCGACCTGCTGCTGCACATGATCCCCGAGTCGGTGGTCGGGGCGTTTGCCGGGGGGGAGATCTTGCAAGTCCTGCTATTCTCGGTCCTTTTTGGTCTCGCTCTGACGCGGATCGGCGAGGAAGGCCGGCTCCTGGTGGATTTGCTCGACCGCCTGGCGCACGCCTTGTTCGCCACGATCGGCTTGATTATGCGGTTCGCCCCAATCGGAGCCTTTGGGGCGATGGCGTTTACCGTGGGCAAGTTTGGGACAGGATCCCTCTATTCGCTCGGGAAGCTGCTTTTCTGCGTCTACGGAACTTGTCTCTTTTTCGTGTTCGTTATTCTGGGAATTGTAGCCCGACTGGCGGGTTTCCGGATCACGCAATTCCTCCGGTACATCAGCGCGGAGATCTTGCTTGTACTGGCGACTTCCTCGTCCGAGTCGGCCTTGCCACGGATGATTACCAAGCTGGAGGCGCTGGGCTGTGCGCGGCCGGTCGTCGGGCTCGTGATCCCGGCAGGGTATTCGTTCAACCTGGACGGGACCTCGATCTACCTGACGATGGCTGCGATCTTTATTGCTCAGGCGACGAACGTCCCGCTCAGCCTCGCGCAGCAGCTCTCGATCTTGATGGTCCTCTTGTTGACCTCGAAGGGGGCTGCCGCCGTGACGGGAGGGGGATTTATCACCCTGGCCGCCACATTATCGACCACTGGCACGGTCCCGGTCGCGGGGTTGGCACTCTTGCTCGGAGTTGACCGGTTCATGTCCGAGGCGCGAGCCATCACCAACCTGATCGGCAATGGCGTGGCGACGGTTGTCGTGGCGCGGTGGGAGGGGGCGCTTGATCGCGAACAGCTCCGGCGTGTCTTGGCGGGTCGGCTGGACCAGCCAGACGTCGCGATCAGGGTCCTGGAAGCAATCGTGCCGGCCGATCGACCGTCCGAAGGTTAAACCCAGCTCCATCGGTAACCAGGAGTTCTGGATGGCAGTGGTCTTCAGACCCCGGGCTACCGAGCGTACCAATAGAAGCACCGGGGTCTGAAGACCACTGCTATCCAGAGAATGTCAAAACTCCGGTTTTCGAGAAAACTTGGGTTCAAGGTTGGCAAAGTACGTCGTAAAAGTGAGCAGTCAATTTCTGAATCCGGGAGCGGTTCCCTGAGGCGCTCGCCGGTCGCCTGCGCGCGTCACTTCGCACCAAGATTGGCCTGTTTTTGCGGCAAATATCATGGTTAAGAGCCAGACGGATGGCCGGCCCGACCTGGATGATGAGAGAGCTCTCGCACCCGTTCCAGAGAACAAATTCCTGAGGAAACAGGAAGGTGGTTCAACCAGGACTGACGCCACTTACGCGGAGCGTCGTGGGCAGACTCAGCAACGATGGAGCGCGGCTTCTCCTGCCGTGAGCCAGCCAGTCGTGCATGTCCTTGAGTCGAGCAACGTCGGCGGCGTCCCGGCACCGACGCCGCTCCCGGTCGGCCCCATGCCCTCTTCGACGCGGACCCTCCGTTTGGTTCAACTGGCCTTCTGTTTGGTCGTACCTCGTCAACCTCAATCCATCTCAGGAATTCCGTGATGTCGATCAAATTCAAGGACACCTTCGCAGGTTCTCCTGGAAGTCTCCTGGCTCACACGTCGGATAGTGGCGATACCTACACCACGCCCCCGACCAGTCAACCCGCCGCAGCCGTGATCCGGCTTGATGGCACGGGGTTTGTCTACAACGATGGTCCTGCTGGAACAGCTTATGTTTCATCGGCCTCGACGGCAAACCTCACCTACCCCGCCACGCTGGCATTTACACTCAAGATTGCCTCAACCGTCGACGGGAGTATCGGGCAGTCGATCTACCGCGCATCGGGATCACCCGCCTGTCTCTTGCTGCGCTACTATAATAATGGTCAGGGCTTTGACGCCCTTCAACTATTGCAGCTTGATGCGTCGGGCGGCAACGTCCTTCTTGGCCAGCAGATTTCTCTGGGCTGGTCGCCGGGACTTTATCAGATCTCGCTTGTGATCAACAGCCCGGGAAGTTATGCGGTTTTCAGCGGATCTGCGAGCAGCAATCCCGTCCACTCGTTTGACGCCTCGACCAGCACGCCGCTTTCGGGGGGATTTGTCGGCATCAATAGCGACGCCCCTTGCTCGCCGTCGACGGGGTTTCTGGTCGGGAGCACGACGCTGACCGATGCTGCAACGGGAACGATCACCAGAGTGACCCTCGGGCCGGCCACGTCGACCGTCACCGGAGGATCAACTCAGCAATTCAGCGCGACCGTCGTCGGGGCAGGAAACCCGCGTCAGGACGTAACCTGGGCCACGTCACTCGGTTCGATCTCGGCGACCGGCTTGTTGACGGCTCCACCCTTCACGAATGCTCCGCAGTCGCTGACAGTCACAGCGACGTCGGTTGCCGACCCGACCAAAAGCGGCACCGCCGCGGTGGTCGTCGCGGCGGCGGTACCACCGTCGATCGGCCCCATCACCGTTTCGTCAGCCGACGGCGTGGATCTGATCACCTATCCCGCTCCGGTAGCAGGTTCGCGACCCGTCCTGAACGTGGCGCTCTTGGTCGGAACGACCCCGGGAGGTCAATCCGCCATCCCGGTCGCCATCGCCACCGTCAGCGGGTCGGGGAGTTTTGTTTACCCCTCGGGCACTTATCGCTACAAGCTGGTGGCCACAGATGTGGGCTCGCCCCCACTCAGTTCGGCTCTTTCCAATGAGGTTGCCGGGGCGGTGATGCCTCGGGGTCTGCCGACCACGTTCGCCCAGACGAGCGCCATTATCCAGAACGTGCTCTCGACGTTCTTCCCCCCCGACCTGCTCGCGGGGCTGGCCAAGCTCAAGGCGAATGCCCTGGAAGTGGACCTCCAGAGTGTTGCCGGCTCGACCGTGGCAGCATCCAGTTTCCGCGACCAGGTTCTGAGTCAAGCAACATCGCAGACAACTCTTGATGCCTTCGGGGCGGTTGTCGCAACCCAGTTGCAGACGCAGTTCAGCACAACCTTGCCGCCCGCGCTCCTGGCCGGGTTGGCGAAACTCCAGGCACCGACCATCGATGTGAACGTGGTTCAATTCGCCGGTTCGGCCACCGCGGCCACCAATCTTCGCAACGAGGAGTTGAGCCAGACCATCTCGACCTCAGCGGTTACGGCAATCAGCGCGGCAACCGCCGCCAAGCTGTCGATCCCGAGCGCGACCGATACCGCCTCGGCCGTGTGGTCCAACGCGACTCGAACTCTGACCCAGTCCCCTACTTCCTGATCCTGATCTCGTCGCGGATCGGCTCAACAGGAAACGATTCCGACCCCGGGCATCCCCGGGATCAACCGGGATCAACCGGGATCATCACCGGAATACCCCAACGCGGGTCGTCCAGGAACCCGGCTCGGGAATCCTGGACGACCCGCCCCCCCAAGAATTCTCAGGACCAACGCATGAGGACCACTCATTCCCATCGGGATCACCACCGTCCCAGGACTTTTCATGTCCACCACCACAATCACTCTGCCCACGGGCCAGATTGGGATCAACCTTGCCCCGATCGGGGACTCGGGCGGCGATTATCCGCTCGCCAATGCCTTCCGCTCAACCTCGTTCTGGTACACCTACAGCCTCGCAACCCCGGATGCTTATTACAGCAACGTCGGGCAAGCCCCGGTGGACGCGAACGGTTGGCCGACGACCGACTTCGCCTCGCAACCGCTCGCGGGCGGGACCACGGTATTCGGTGGTGCGTACCTGCTGACCTGCACTGGCAAATATGACGTCCTGGCGAATACTTACGGTGGGCCGGCTGCGAGCCTTCCCGCCGGTCGCACCGCCTACTATGACCCAGCAACCAACACAACAAAGGTAATCTACACGATCCCGCCGGGCTCCGATTTCGTGGGAACGTGGCGGTTGTTTTTTGGCAACACGCGGAGACTTCCGTCGGACACGACCGCCACCGGCCTGAAAGACCTCTGTCTCTGGCGGGCCCTGGACCCGAACAATCCGGGCAAGACCGAGGCCGACTTCCACGGCCCCGGTGATATCTTTACGCACGGCTACATCAGTCTGATCAAGAACAGCTTCGACTTCTGCCGGATGATGGAGTGGTGCCAAGTCACCAACATCACGAAAGATCCGTGGGAGTGGACGGACCGGACCAAGCCGGGCGACTTCTTCCTGGCGATCCAGTCGAAGGGTTTCTGCCTGGAATACATGATCCTGTTCTGCAACTTGACTCGAACGGATTGCTGGCTCTGCACGGTCCACTCGATCACCGACGATGCGCGGCACAAGTTCGCTTTGGCCTGTATGTACGGGACCGATGGCGTCTTGCCCTATACTGGGCCAGCCGGTTCGACCGGATCAAACCCAGTACCGTCGAGTGGCCCCCTGTTCCCGCCGCTCGATCCGGGCCTGAATTATTATATCGAGCGATCCAACGAAACCTGGAACAGCCAGTTCACGGCCTACAACTGGGATCTGAATTACGTCGCCAACGCGCCGGCTTCCAACCCGGTCAAGTACGATGGTACGACGAACTTCGGCTCGATCGGGGTTCTCCAACGGGCTCAAGTTTACGGAACCGTGCAAAACAGCGTGGCGTTCCGGTCGGCGTTCGGCGACGCCGCGATGGGGAGTCGGGTCAAGATCCTTCTGGGAGCGCAGCAGAATAGCAATCCCAACATCGCCGCCTTCGGATCGGCCGACCAACTCCTCGAATACCTGAACGGCTACTGGAACAATGGCTACGGCTCCTACGTCAGCGTTCCCCAACCGCCGAGCTACTACATCTGGGGCGTGGCGGCGGGGGCTTACCGGCTGATGGGTGTCTCGGTCGTCGATCCGGCGAACCCGCTTGGGCTCAACATAGGGCTCGGGACCGACCCGCAAGGGGTTCTCGACCACACACACTGGACGAGCGACCCGCACAAGACGCTTGCTCAGAACGCCACCGACGCGATCTTCTCGACGGGGATGTGTCTGCTCGACTATGAGCGCTCCAGCCTGCTGGCTCAGTGCTATGGGGTCAAGCAGATTATCTATGAGGGAGCCATCACGAACTGCGACTCCGCCGTCAACGACTTCACGCTCGCCGTCAACGCCGATCCCCGGATGCAGGCATTGACAACGCAGAACGCCCAGGAGGCCATGAACTCAGGGGCCAATCCGTGCCATTACAACACCGACAACAACAATTGGCGGCTCTGGCAATATTCCTACAATCCGATCACCCCCCGCCTGCTTGGTTACCAGGCGATTTCCTCGAAGGCTGGTCATCCCTACACGCCCCAGCGGATCATCACGAACGCCGGACCGGAGTCGATCAGCCCCGCCGTCCTGACGCTCTTTCCGGGGGCCTTGCTTCCACTCGGGCTCCGCTATTTTGCCGCCGCCACGATGATCGGCGTCGATGTTCAGGGTTACCTGAACGCCGCCAGTTCCGGACCCTCGCTGGCTCTTGAGGTGGATGGAACCCCAGTCGCGACCGGCGTACTCCCGTTTCCAGCCACCGACCTCGTCCCCAATACGACGACGCACCTGGTCGGGTCAGTTCCCGCCGGAGCTCATACCATCGCGGTCCGCGCGATCGGTCCGGTCCAGTTCCGGTACGGGACGCCGATCAACGTCGTCTATCCGGGGCCGACGATCTATGGTGACAAGACGATCGACGCAGACAATTTTACCAACCTGGCCGACGGAGACCTGCTCGACACCCAGGCGGGTGCCGTCTGGACCCGGACCAGTGACCACAACATCCCGTTGGCTTACAACGCCGCCCAGACTGGGCTCATCCCGGCGCTGGCCAACTTTCCCTACAACACGACCATCAGCTATGACCGCGCGGCGGCATTGACTTCGGTCTACCCAGCCGTCGAGGCTCAGTTCGACCTGCGTAATACGGCGATCTGGTGTTACGTCTCGCTCCGGCTCCCCGACGGCACCCAGGTCAACGGCGGGATTTATGCGAATACTGGCTACATCGACACGTCAGCCGGCAGAACCCAACTTGGCCTCTTGTTGCTGACCAATGGCAATTCGGGCAATTTCGTCGTCCGCCTGGAGTGGACCGGAACAACGGCGCGGCTCTTAATCAACGGATTCGAGGTGGGGACCGTGCCCGTCACCGTCGCCGCCACCGCTGGAGCGAAGGCTGGGATCGGAATCTATGGCCCTCAGGTGACCGATCCCAATGAATCGTTGGTGATTCGATCATTCCGGGCGGTCAACCGGGTGGCAGGCGCAGGGACTTTTAACCCCGTGCTCGGGTCGGCCTGGTTGGACCGGTTGCTCCGCCATGGTACTTGAAGTTCCGACCGCACGGATTGCAGGAAACCCACGAATGGGACGGCGCCCTGGCCCTGCGCCAGCCTGATCCGACCAGAGCCGGCGGATATCCGGCAGGATCGGGCGGTTGGTCGATCTAATCCACCTCGGACCCTGTCAAGGTTCTTGATACCTCGGACATCTGACTCCTTGCTTTGATCGAGTTGCTGGTCGATAGTGAAAGGGCACTCGACCACAACCCATCAGAGCCGGCCAATCTTGGGTCATGAAGACCGCGTGCGAGTTGCTCGCACCAACCAGGGTCGCTGGCTCACTCTCACGTCCCTTCGACATGATCTGTCGGCACAGACGCCCCGAAGGGTCGGATTTCAGGAGTTCACCATGTCGCATTTTCGGTCGTACCCCTTTTCCAGATGGTGGTTTCTGGGTCTCTCGCTGCTGATGGGTCCGAACCCGATCCGGGCGGGCGATGTTGCGGTGCAACCGGTTGAAGTGGCGCGGTCCATGGTCCGGGGGGAGGCAGTCAGACCGAACCTGGGTTCGGCGGCACTTCAGCGAGGTCCCGCGCCGACCTGGATCTATGGTGCGGACCCTGGTCGCCGCTACTTCCTCCGCAAGGAGTTTGCCGGCGGTTCGAAAGCCGCGATCGTCCAGGCCACCTGCGATAACGGGATGACGATCTTCATCAACGGTCGCCAGGTCGCCACCAGCGACACCTGGCAAGAGCCGATCGAGATCGACGTCCAGGAGGCTCTGAAACCGGGGACCAACGAGATCGTGGCCGAAGTCACCAACGAAGGGGCCACCGGCGGCTTCGCGTGCAAACTCGCCTTGATCGCTGCCGACGGGGAAGCTCGCTACATCGTTTCCGACGCGACCTGGAGCGCCGCCGAGCAGCGGGAAGGCAAGGCAACCGCCCCCGTCCGGACGTTCGGGACGATGGGCGTCGGCCCCTGGGGCAACGTCTTCGCGCAGTCGAGCGGGTCGGCCAGTTCGGCCCGGGGCGTGTTCGAGGTGCCAGCGGGGTTCCGTGTCGAGCACCTCTTCAAGGTTCCCCGCGAGACGATGGGCACCTGGGTGGCGATTGGCTTCGACGATAAGGGGCGACTGATCGCCAGTGACGAAAGCGGTAAAGGGATCAGCCGGATTACTCCGCCGCCACTGGGAAGCGATCAGCCCACTCGGGTCGAACACCTCGACCTCAAGCTCTCCGCCGCGCAGGGAATCCTCCACGCATTTGGTGCTCTCTACCTGTCGGTCAACGGCGGCCCCGGCAGTGGTCTCTATCGGGCCAGGGACACGAACGGCGACGACCAGTACGACAAGATCGACAAGTTGGCGACCTTCCACGGTGGCGGCGAACATGGGCCGCACGCCTTGAAGTTGGCACCCGATGGCAAGTCGATCTACGTCGTCTGCGGTAACCACACCTTGCCCCCCGACCGGATCGACACCAGCCTCCCGCCCCGCAACTGGGGGGAAGACCACCTCTTGCCGCGGCAATGGGACGCCAACGGCCACGCACGCGGCATTCTGGCGCCGGGTGGTTGGGTCGCCAAGACCGACCCCGACGGCAAGACCTGGGAGATGGTCAGCATCGGCTACCGGAATAGTTATGACATGGCCTTCAATGCCGACGGCGAACTGTTCGTCTACGACGCCGACATGGAGTGGGACTACGGGATGCCCTGGTATCGCCCAACCCGCGTCACTCACTCGACCAGCGGCTCGGAGTTCGGCTGGCGGAGCGGGACCGGCAAGTGGCCCGCTGCTTATGTCGATAGTTTGCCACCCATGATCGATATCGGCCCCGGTTCGCCTGTCGGGGTAACGTTCGGCTACGGTACGAAGTTTCCGGCCCGCTATCAAAAAGCCCTGTTCATCTGCGACTGGACCTTCGGGACGATGTACGCCATCCACTCCGAGCCGTCTGGGGCATCATACAAGGCGACCAAGGAAGAGTTCCTTTCACGCACCCCCTTGCCACTGACCGACACTGCCGTCGGTCCCGACGGTGCCCTGTACTTCACGATCGGTGGTCGCGGAACGCAGTCCGAGTTGTATCGCGTGGTGTATGAGGGAACCGAGTCCACCGCCAAGGTCGATGCCCACGACGTCCCGGGGGCCGACCTCCGCAAGCTCCGCCACGAGTTGGAAGCGTACCACCACAAGGTCACCAACCCCGCCGCCGCCGTCAAGTTCGCCTATCCCTACCTCGGTAACAAGGACCGATTCATCCGCTTCGCCGCTCGGATCGCGCTGGAGCATCAGGACCCCAAGGCCTGGCAGGATCGAGTCCTCGCCGAGCGCGACCCCGAAACCTTGATCACCGGCGCCGTCGCGTTGGCCCACCAGGGAAACCGCTCGCTCCAACCCAAGTTAATCGCTGCACTCGACCGCCTCGATTTCGCAGGTCTCCCGATTGGGATGGATATTGAGTTGCTGCGCGCCTGGCAACTTGTCTTTATCCGGATGGGCGAACCCGACCCGGCGACAGCCACGCGGCTGGCGAGCAAACTCGACACGGTATTTCCGACCAAAAACGACGCTGCCAACCGTGAGTTGGCCGCGCTCCTGGTCTACCTGAAATCCCCCACGATCGCTGGCAAACTGATCCATCTGATGGAAGCCGGCGAAACGGCACCCTCGACCGATATGGGCGACCTCCTCGCGCGGAACAGTGGCTACGGCGGGGCGATCGTCCAGATGATGGCCAACCGGCCCGAAGCCCAAAATATCGCCTATGCCTTCGTCCTCCGGAATCTCCGCGAGGGGTGGACCAGGGCCGAGCGACAAGCGTATTTCCGCTGGCTCGACAAGGCACGTGGCTGGTCGGGCGGGGCGAGCTATCAGGGGTTCATCAACAACATCGACAAGGATGCGTACGAGAACGCCTCCGAGGCCGACCGCCTCGCCGTCGAGACCACCGGCGCCCGCAAACCGTACAAGGCTCCCGAACTCCCGAAAGCCGCCGGACCCGGGCACGCCTGGACCTTGCCCGAGGTCGTCGCACTCGCGGGCAACAGCACAAAGGGACGCAGCTTCGCCAACGGTCAGAAAGCGTTCGCCGCCGCCCGCTGCGTGGTTTGTCACCGGTTCGGGGGCGAAGGGGGGGCGACCGGCCCCGACCTGACCCAGGCCGCCGGTCGGTTCGGCTTCAAGGATCTGGGCGAAGCCATCATCGAGCCGAGCAAGATCGTCTCCGACCAGTACCGCGCCTCGGTCCTGGCTACGAACTCGGGGAAGGTTTACACGGGGCGGATCGTGGGCGAATCCCCGACCAAGTTGACCGTCCTGATCGATCCCGAAGATTCGAGCAAGGTCGTCGAGATCCCGCGGAGTGACATCGACGAGACGCAACCGTCCAAGGTCTCAATCATGCCCGAAAAGCTCCTCGACCCGCTCAGCCCCGCCGAGGTCCTCGACCTTTTTGCCTATCTCCTCTCGCGAGGCGATCCGAACGATCCGATGTTTAAGCCGGGCAAATAATTGGTACGGCAGTTCGCACCCTGGAGAACTCACGGCATGACGCTGTTATCTTCAACTGGTTTCTGGGCCGTGGTTCTTCTGGCGGTCGGCTTCCCGGACCTCAGCGCCGGGGCCGACGAGGCCGACCTGATCTTACTGCACGGTAAGATCGTGACGGTGGATCGCACGTTTTCAATCCAGCAGGCGGTCGCGATCCGGGGGGATCGCCTGCTTCGTGTCGGGACCGATGCCGAGGTGCTGGCAACGCGCGGACCGAACACGCAAACGATCGACCTGGCGAGCAAAATGGTCTTGCCGGGCCTGATCGACTCGCATACGCACCCAACCTGGGCGTCGATGACCGAGTTCGACCACCCGATCCCCACGATGGAGACGATCGGCGACGTCCTGACCTACATCGAAGCCCGCGCCGCGGCCGTCCCGCCCGGCGCCTGGGTGGTCGTCCGCCAGGTCTTCATCACCCGCCTCGCCGAGCGGCGCTATCCAACCCGCGCCGAACTTGATCGCGTCGCGCCCCGGAACCCGGTCTTGTTCGCGACCGGACCGGACGCTTCACTCAACTCGCTGGCGTTGAAGCTGAGCGGGATCGATCGCGACTTCCGCCCCGAGGGGCCAGGCAAGGTCGAGACCGATCCAACCACCGGCGAGCCGACCGGCATCCTCCGGAACCTGACGCGGTACGTCAAGGTGGTCAACCCGACCGCCGAGCCCACTCGCGATGACGAGGACCGGCGTCTGGTCGAACTGTTCCGCGACTACAATTCAGTCGGCCTCACCGCCATCATCGACCGCGCCGCCAAGCCGGTCGATATCGACCGTTATGCCCGGCTTCATCAGGCCGATCAACTCTCGGTCCGCGTCGGGATCTCGCGCCACGTCGAGACCCTGGGACCGATCGAGCCGATCCTCGCCGAGATCCGCGCGGTGGCCCAGCACCCGTTTCGCCAGGGCGGCCCGCGGCTCCGAATCCTCGGCATCAAGACGTTCCTCGACGGCGGGATGCTCACCGGCAGCGCCCTGATGCGTGAACCCTGGGGCGTCAGTTCGATCTACTCGATCGACGACCCCCACTACCACGGCGTTCTCTTCATCCCGCACGACCGATTGGTGCCGATGGTCCGCGCGGCGGTCGAGTCGGGCCTCCAGTTCACGGCGCACAGCGTCGGCGATGGCGCGGTGGATGCCTTGCTCGCGGCTTACGACGAGGTTAACCAGACCAATCCCGTCGCGGCGACTCGGCCCTGTCTGACACACTCGAACTTCATGAGCGCCGCGGCGATCACTACGGCAAAGCGTCTGGGCGTGGTAGCGGATTTCCAGCCCGCCTGGCTTTACCTCGACGCGAGCACGCTGGCCGCTCAGTTTGGCAACGACCGTCTGCGTTACTTTCAGCCGCTCCAGACCCTGATGCAGGCCGGGGTGACGATCGGTGGTGGGTCCGACCACATGCAAAAGCTCGGCTCGCTCCGGTCAATCAACCCGTACAACCCATTCCTCGGGATCTGGGTGGCGGTCACCCGGCAAGCCCGGAACCTGGCGAGCCCGCTCCACCCCGACGAATCGTTGACTCGCGAGCAGGCGATCCGGCTCTACACGATCAACAACGCCCACCTGCTGTTTCTTGAAGACCGGATTGGCTCGCTCGAAGCCGGCAAACAGGCCGACTTTGTCATTCTCGACCGCGACCTCTTGACCTGTCCAGCCGACGAGATCCGCTCGACCCGGCCGCTGGCCACCTACATCGACGGCCACCGCGTGTTCGGTTCGCCTTGAGTGTCGTGTGCCTAGACTCGCTCGCTGGCAACCCCAGCTTGGCTTGACTCGGCCCGTAAGGTAACATCAGGCCACAGCGACCCATCCTGTTCCGTTCAAGATTTCGTAAACCTATTAACATGTTCATATTTTTGGTTATCTTGGCCGCCTGACTCAGATAATCCGGCTGCCCGTCTCCCACTCGCCTCTTCCTCGGAGAGATCCCGCGATGAACGACCAAGCCCCCGAAGATCGGGGCCGACCCGCCAACGATGGCGAGACCCGGCGCGACTTTCTGGCCCAGGTTGCCGTGACGGCGGCGACCCCGCTCCTGGCTAGTTCCGCAGTCGCTGCCGCTCCTGCAATGCAAGCGGCAGCCCCGGCTAAAGCGGTGGTCGAGGTCGACGTCCCCGCCCGGCTTGCCATCAACGGCAAGACGTACGAGGTGACGATCGATCCCCGCACCACGCTGCTTGATGCCCTACGCGAACGTCTTGGCCTGCCTGGCACGAAGAAAGGCTGCGACCACGGCTCCTGTGGTGCCTGTACCGTGCTGGTCGATGGCCGCCGGGTTAACTCCTGTCTGACGCTGGCACTCGCGGTCGTCGGCAAGCCGATCCAGACGATCGAAGGTCTGGCCAACGGCGATGACCTGCACCCGATGCAGGCGGCGTTCCTGGAGCATGACGGCTTCCAGTGCGGCTACTGCACCCCGGGCCAGATCTGCTCGGCCGTCGGAATGCTCCGCGAAGGGACGCCCGCGACCGACGCCGCGATCCGCGAAGGAATGGCCGGCAACCTCTGCCGCTGCGGTGCGTATGCCAACATCGTCGCCGCAATCCGCGACGTGATCGACCACCAGACCACCGTCTGACCAGAAAGGCCCGGACCCATGCACCCGTTCGCCTACGCGCGGGCCTCGCGCCCCGAGGACGCCATCACCGCCGTGGCCGCCGACCCCGGCGCCTCGTTTTTTGCCGGTGGTACGACCCTGCTCGACCTGATGAAACTCGACGTGATGTCGCCGACCCACCTCGTCGACGTCAACGCCGTTCCGCTCGCGGCCATCGAGCCGATTGCTGGCGGCCTCCGGATCGGGGCCCTCGCTCGGATGAGCGACGTCGCCCGCGACCGAGCCATCCTGAAAGGCTTCCCGGTCATCAGCGAAGCCCTGCTCAACAGCGCCTCGCCACAGCTCCGGAATATGGCGTCGATGGGCGGAAATGTCCTCCAGCGAACGCGCTGCTCCTACTTTCGCGACCTCTCGGCCAAATGCAACAAGCGCGAGCCCGGGTCGGGATGCGATGCCCTCGACGGGATCAACCGGATGCACGCGATCCTCGGGACGAGCGATGCCTGCATCGCCACCCACGCTTCCGACCTTGCCGTTGCCTTGGCGGCGCTCGACGCCACGCTCCGCGTCCGGGGCGCTGGTGGCGAGCGGTCGATCCGGCTGGCCGATTTCTACGCCTTGCCGGGCAAGACGCCGCAGGTGGAAAACACGCTCCAGCACGGCGAGATGATCCTCTCGATCGACCTCAAGTCGTCGCCGCTGGCGGCGAAGTCGCATTATCTTAAGGTCCGCGATCGCGCGTCGTATGAGTTCGCGCTCGTGAGCGTGGCGGCTTGCCTCCGGGTGGAGGGGGGCCGCGTGGCCGAATCGCGGATCGCGCTGGGGGGAGTCGGGACTCGTCCCTGGCGGTCGCCCGAGGCCGAAGCCGCCTTGCAGGGCCAGCCGGCCAGTTCAGACGTTTATGCTCGGGCCGCCAAGGCTGCGCTGGCCGATGCCAAGCTCCGCACGCACAACGCATTCAAGCAAGAGCTGGCCGAGCGAGCGATCGTCCGCGCCCTGAGCACCCTGGGAGGTCAAGCATGAACACCGAGTCGAAAGCCAAGGCCAGCGCCACCGTTGGCAAGCCGGTCAACCGCGTCGACGGCCGGCTCAAGGTCACGGGTGCGGCGACCTTCTCGGCGGAATACCCGCTCGAAGGTATCCTCCATGCCGTCATCGTCCAGAGCACGATCGCCCGCGGCAAGATCCGCTCGGTCGATACTGCCGCCGCCCGCAAGGTTCCCGGCGTTCGCGCCGTGTACACCCACGAGAACGCCCCGAAGCTGATCCCAACCGGGGCACTCGACTTCTCCAAGTTCGACCCTTCCGCCGGCGCCACGTCGATCGTCCCGCTCAGCAGCCCCGACGTTTACCACGTTGGCCAGCACGTTGGGATGGTCGTCGCCGACACGATCGAACGGGCGATGTACGCCGCGAGCCTGGTCAAGTTTACCTACGACGAGACCCCGGCCAGGACCCGGTTCGACCATGAAGTCCGCGACGCCAAGCCACCCGCGACCATGATGGGCCGCCCAGCCGAACAAAAGCACGGCGACGCCGAAGCTGCGCTCGCGGCGGCCGACGTCAAGGTTGACCAGACCTATACCACGCCGTTCGAGCACCACAACCCGCTCGAACCGCACGCCACCACGGCGGCCTGGGACGGCACAAAGTTGACCGTCTACAACGCCTCGCAACACATCACCGGCGACAAGCTCCACCTGGCCAAGACGCTCGGCATCCCGGCGGCCGACGTCCGGATCATCGCCCGATTCGTCGGCGGCGGGTTCGGCTGCAAGGGACTGGCCTGGCCGCACATCGCGCTGGCGGGCATGGCCGCCAAGGATCTGGGCCACCCGGTCAAGCTCGCCCTGACCCGGTCGCAACTGTTTACCTCCAACGGTTACCGCTCGCCGACGATCCAGCGGGTCGCACTTGGGGCGTCGCCAGACGGGACTCTCAAGGCCTTGCTCCATACCGGCGCCACCTTGACCTCGGAGAAGGACGACTTCGTCGAGATCTTCACCGTCGGCACCCATCACATGTACACGTGCGAAAACACCAAGACCGCGCAGGTGGTCGCCCGACTCAATCTTGGCTTGCCGACGTTCATGCGGGCGCCGGGCGAGACCCCCGGGATGTTCGCGTTCGAGTCCGCGGTCGATGAGTTGGCCTCCGCGCTCAAGATGGACCCGATCGCGCTGCGGATCAAAAATGAACCCGAGAAGGACCCGAGTGACGGCAAGCCGTTTTCGAGCCGGTCTTTGCTGGCCTGCTACGAGCAAGGGGCACAGCGGTTCGGCTGGGCGCGGCGGACGGCCGAGCCGCGATCGATGCGTGATGGCCGCTACCTGATCGGGATGGGCGTGGCGGCGGCTACGTATCCGATCAACCAGATGCCGTCGTCGGCCCGGATCAAGCTGTCGGTTGATGGATCGGTCCTGGTCCAGAGTGGCGGGCAAGAGATGGGGATGGGCCTGGCCACGATCATGACGCAGCTGACTGCCGACCTGCTCGGCCTGCCGCTCAACCTGGTTCGCTTTGAACTGGGAGACACGGAATTCCCGAGCGCGGCGATTGCTGGTGGTTCGATGCAAACCGTCAGCGTGGGCGCCGCGGTCAAGGCGGCGTGCGAAAAGCTCATCGCTGGCCTTCTCGAACTGACGGCCGAGGACGACTCACCGCTCAAGGGGGCCAAGATCGCCGACGTCGAGGCGGGCAGCGGTGGCTTGTACCGCAAGGAAAACTCGTCGCGGATCGACAAGTACACCGACATCCTCATGCGGCACAAAAAGGACACACTCGATGTTGAGGCCAGCGCCATGCCGCCCGGCGAGGCCCGGAAATACTCGATGCACTCCTACGGCGCCCAGTTCGCCGAGGTCCGCGTTGATCCCGACCTTGGCGAGGTCCGCCTGACGCGCTTCCTGGGCGCTTTCGGGTGCGGCACGATCATGAACGCCAAGACCGCGCGCAGCCAGATGATCGGCGGGATCACGATGGGCGTCGGCATGGCTCTGATGGAAGAGACGTACCTCGACCCCCGCTCGGGCAAGTTCGTCAACGACAACATTTCCGAATACCTCGTCCCCACGCACGCCGATATCCCGGCGATCGACGCCTTCTTCGTCGATGAGCACGACCCGATCTCACCCCTGGGTGCCAAGGGGATCGGCGAGATCGGCATCACCGGCGTAGCCGCCGCCGTGGCCAACGCCGTCTATCACGCCACCGGTCGCCGCATCCGGAACTTGCCCATCACTCCGGACAAGTTGATCTGACTTGTAGGATGAGACACGCCCACCCGCGCTGGCGGGTGGGTGTGCTCAATCAAACTCACGATCGATCCAAGCTGGGAACCGATCGCCATGAACGAATTGCGGGCGATCCTTGATGAACTGGCGGAGCCACGCGAGGCCGAGGAATCGGCCGTGCTGGCAACCGTGGTTGGCGTACTCGGCTCCGCGTATCGCGGGGTCGGAGCGCGGCGGCTGATCCATCCCGATGGTCAGGCGATCGGGCTCGTCAGTGGGGGTTGCCTGGAAGCGGATATCGCCCGGCAAGCCTGGCGGCTGACCGCTGAAGGCAAGGCAGCGCTGATCCGGTATGACTCGACCGACCCCGACGGCGAGTGGACGTTCGGCCTCGGTTGTCGGGGGACGATCGACATTCTTCTGGAACGGGTTGCGGGGCCGACGCCCGCCGCCTGGGTCGACTTCCTCCGCGCCCGGCTCGATCGCCACGAACCGCTCGTCCTGGCCCGAGTCCTCCGGGTTGGTCCCGGCGACACGCGGGCGCGGCTCGGTTCGTTCCTGGCGGTGGGAGCGGATGGAGCGGTGCTTCACGATCTGGCCACGCCAGACCTCGCCGCCGCGATCGAAACGGCCGCCCGCGCTGCGCTGGATGCGGGTCGGTCGGGGCATGTCACGCTGCCAGGGCCGGATGGAGGCATCGTGGTCGTTCTGGAACGGGTTGAGCCGCCGCCCACGCTGCTCGTCTGCGGCGCGGGGCCAGATGCCCTGCCGGTGGTCCGACTCGCCCGCGAGCTGGGCTGGTACGTCGCCGTGCTCGACGGCCGAAATCAGCCAGCGACGCGGGGCCGGTTCGCCGCCGCCGATGAGGTCTCAACCCTGGCCGATGTTGCCCGCATCCGCGCTCTCGCGGCGCGGCCTCGGGCCGCCGCCGTGGTCATGACGCACAACGTCGCCGAGGACCGGCGGTTTCTCGAACTCCTCCTCGATTCCCCCGCCGGTTATGTCGGCCTGCTCGGTCCGAAACACCGCGCTGACCGCCTCCTCGAAGGGCTCGGCATGCTCACCCCGCAAGCTCGGAGCCGGCTGCATGCTCCGGTCGGTCTTGACCTCGGTGCCGAGACCCCCGCTGAGATCGCCCTGGCGATCCTGGCCGAGATTCAGGCGATCTTCGCGGGTCGGACCGGTGGCTCGCTGCGGGGTCGCGACCGGCCAATCCACGATCGCTCTCCCTCGATCGAGCCCCGCGAATCAGCCTCTGTGACTGGTCCCGTTCTCGTTCCTTGAATCGCGTCCGCCCCCCCCCAGTCCCCCCGAGATCAAGCCCATGACGACCGACGAGATCGACGCCTGGCTGACCAGTTCCCTCGCCGATCGGCAATTGTCGCGGGCCGAGCGGCAGGATCTGGGGAAGCGGATCACGAATCTTCCACCCGCGACCGACCGTGATTTGATCCGAACTCACGCGTTCGAGGTTGCCCGCGGGGCGTTGGGGCAATCCGCCGACTCGGCCGTGCTCTCGTGGCTGGAAGACGTCACCAGGGCTATCCGCGTCGTTGAACCACCCGCAGTTGACCCGATCGTGGCGGAAGCCTACTTCAGCCCCGGCGACGAGTGCCCCCGGGCCATTGGGCGCCTCCTGACGACTGCCCGCCAGTCGGCCGACATCTGCGTCTTCACCATCACCGATGACCGCCTCGCCGACCTGATCCTCGAAACTCATCGTCGTGGGGTTGCGGTTCGGATCATCACCGACGACGCCAAGGCCGAGGATCTGGGATCGGACGTAGACCGGTTCGAGCGGGCCGGGATCGCGGTCCGGGTCGATCAGAGCCCGTTCCACATGCACCACAAGTTCGCGATCCTCGACGGCACGACCTTGTTGACAGGTAGCTACAACTGGACGCGAGGGGCGGCCCGGGACAACGAGGAAAACCTGATCGTCACGTCCGACCCACGCTTCCTGACCCCGTTCGCCAGGGCTTTTGATCGCCTCTGGACCAGGCTCGACCCCGCCCGATCACGGCGAATCTGAGCGAACCGCCCGCCACCGCATTTGGCAGACGGTTCAAGAGATCTTTAATCACTCAAACGTACACATTCAAATCCGAGATACTCCACCAGTAGTCGGCCGGGGCGGTGAGCATGATCCGGATGCAGCGGTGCTTGACCGGGGCACCGAGGTTGACGGTGACCAGCGGCCCGGTCCCCGACCCGCTGGCGACGCTGGGCTGGGTGGACCAGTCCGAACCGTTGTCGGAGACCTGGATCTGGTAGCCACGGGCATAGTCGTTGACCGAATTACCCGCGTCGAATGTCAGCCGGTCGAAGGTTTGCATCGACCCGAGGTCGACCTGGAACCACTGCCCGGCCGACTGGGCGGCGCCGGTGGTCCAGCGGGAGGTCGGCGAGCTGTCGATGGCGTTGGTTGCCGACCCGCCGGGCTCGGTGTTGCTGGCCGAGGCCTGCCACCATGATCGGTCCAGCGGGGTGACGCCGGTGGTCGTGCCGGAGCCAAAGACGTTGAGGTCGAACAGCGAGTAACCGTACTGGGTCAGTCGGGCCGTTCCGAGCAGCCGCACGAAGCGACCGATTCCCGAGAGCCCCGTGTAGTCGTGCAGCCCGGCGGTGATGTTGCCGGTGACGCTCTTGAGCGTCGTCCAGGTGACGTTGTCGGTCGAGTCCTGGATCTGGTAGTCGCGACCGGCGGCCGCCTCCCAGTTCAGGCGAACCTCATTGATGTTGTAGGAGCTACCCAGATCGACCGCGATCCACTGCGAGTCGCTGAACTGGCTGCTCCAGCGGGTGCCGCTGTCGCCATCGACGGCGCTGCTGGCCGGGAAGGCCGCGTTCTCGACCGACGAGGCCACCACCGGCCGATTGAGCGCCAGGTCGGTGCTGGTCACGCGCGGGGTCGTCGCGGTGGCTTCGGCCGAGGACTGGCCCGACCCCGAAGCGTTGACCGCCACGACGGTGTAATAGTAGGTCACCCCAGGGGTCACGGTCGTGTCGCGGTAGGTGGTCGCGGTGACGGGCGTGGCGTTGATCGGCGTGGACGACTCGCCCCCGGGGGTTGTCCCGCGATAGACGTTGTAGCCCGTCACGGTACCGGCAGGTGCGATCCAGGCGAGGTCAACCTCGTAGCCGTAACTGGGGGTCGCGGTCAGGCCGGTGGGCGCTGCCGGAACTGACGCGGTCACTACGCGGGTCCCGTAGACGTTGAAGTCAAACAGCGAGTAACCGTACGGGGTGAGTCGCGAGGTGCCGAGGACGCGGACGAAGCTGCCGACGCCGGTAAGCCCAGCGTAGTTGTGGATGCCGCCGGTGGTGTTGCCGGTGACGGTCCGAATGGTCGTCCAGTTGATCTCATCGTCGGATACCTGGATCTGGTAGTCGCAACCGGCGGCGGCTTCCCAGTTGAGCCGGACCTCGGCGACGTTGTATCGCGCCCCGAGTGCCACGTCGATCCACTGTGGGTCGCTGAACTGGCTGCTCCACCGTGTCGTGCTGTTGCCATCGACGGCGTTGCTACCCGGCGTGGCGTTGTTCTCGACCGACGAGACGTGGACCGGGGCGTTCAAGGCCAGGTCAGGGGCGGTGGTGGCGGCGACTTCGCTCGATGCCGGGCTGGCACCGCCGTTGTTCACCGCGACCACAACGTAATAGTAAGTCACCGTTGGGGCCACCGCGGCATCGTGGTACGCCGTCCCAGTGATCGGCGTGCTGTTCAGCGGCGAGGTCGATTCTTCCCCCGGTGTAGTGCCCCGGTAGACGTTGTAGCCCGTCACCGATCCCGCCGGCGCGGTCCAGCTCAGGTCCACGGCTCCGTAATTTGCCGCGACGGTGGCCGCCAGACCGGTCGGCGCAGGGAGTTGGTTCAGGACGGTGACGGTGACCGAGGCGCTGGTGGTGCCGCTCGTCGCGGTGATCGTCGCAGTCCCAGGGGTGTTTGACGCCTGGTAGAGCCCGGTGGTGCTGATCGACCCGGCCCCGCTCGAAACCGTCCAGGTTACCGTCGGTTGCGTGATGGTGACGCCAAACTGGTCGGTGCCGCTGACGCTAAACTGCCGGTTCGAGCCGGTGAACAGGCTGCCCGAGCCTGGGGTCAGGATCATCTTACTGAGCGTCGGGACGACCGACACGGCAACGGTGCTGGTGGTCTTCAGGCCGTGGGAGTCGGTGACGGTCACGCTGAACAGGTACGACCCGGTCGCCTTGAAGGTCACGGAGGTTGTCTTCGCGGCGTTGGTCCCGTTGACGGCGAACGTCGGCGCGGCGTTGGCCGGGCCGCTGACGAGTGCCCAGGTGTAGGTCAGGGTGGACTCGTTTTGCTGGTCGTCGTGGGCCAGAACGCTGAGCGTCGTCGAGGTGCCGGTCACAGTCGCTGGCGAACTGGCTGGGCCGGTGGTGATCAAGGGCGGGGCGTGGCCGCCCGTCGCGGTAGATCGGGTGACGGTGTTAAACCCCGGCTGCGCCAGGAACTGGTCGACCACGGTGCCGCTGGCATTGTAAACCAGCACCTGCGTCGCTGTGCTGCCCGAGTTGTACGCCATGTACGTAAGGGTGCCGGCCATCGTCGTGCCGTCGGCCCCGTGCGTGTAGACCCCACCGAGCGGCACCGAGAGGTGATAGCCAAAATCACGGGTACCGTAGGTCTGGTACGAGTGATCGATGAAGTAATACAGGCCGGTTGTGCCCTGCGCGGCGGTCGGCGTCGCCTGGGCGATGATCCGGGCGTACTCGTTGGCGGTTGCCTGCGGGTTGTAGGTCGCCTGGAAGCCGAGGTTGATGTTCAACCAATCGGGACCGCCGAACCCGCCGGTGTTGTCGAACGACGCGAAGGTGTTGTAGGTGCCGGGATGGGCCGGGTCGTAGGTGGGGTTATTGCCTGCCTGGTTGTAGTAGAAATTTCGCTCGTTGAGCATGTTCTGGGTGGCCGCCGCCGCGTCCCTGGCGTCGCGACCGAGGAAGTCGAGCGAGGGCCAGATCGGCAGCGCCTGGATGCCGAGGATGTACTCGGGGTTGGTGCCGAAGTAGGTGCCGTAGCCCTTGCCGCCGTCGAAGTCGATCCCAACGTTGGAGTGCTGGCCGCTGGCATCGGCAAAGGTGCTCGGCAGGCCCGTGCCGTTGGCGTTGCCGTTGCCCAGCGCGGTGTTGAACCACTGCTCCTCGACCGCCTTGGACTCCATCGTGTAGCCCATCATCCCGGCGGAGGTCATCGCCGGGTCGTTAAGCGCCTGGCCGAGCAGGATCAGGCCGAGCCACGACTGGATCGCCTCGCTGGTCGACTCCTGGTTGTTGCCGTTGTACGACCCCGTACCGCCGGCGTAGCTGTGGCCGATCCACGGCTCGAAGGTCCGCAAGAACGGCAGGCTGGTGGCGTCGGAGTTCAGGCCAGCCGCCGCCGCGTCGCCGGGATGGAGCCAGTTGGCGTACTGCATCGCCACCATCTTGGCCATCGCGCCGTACTGGGCTCCCCAGGTTGGGTCGAGCATGGCCAGGACGCCGGCCGCCGCCGTGAAGTAGCCGTAGTGGAAGTGGTTGTCGGTAAAGTCTTCGGACCCGAACGACGGGCTGAAGCCGATCAGGGCGTGCGAGCCGGGGTAGTAGGTGAAAAAGTGGCTGGTGGTGTCCCTGGTCGGGTCGTAGGTGAACCAGTCGGTCATGAACGTCCGGAGGTTGCTCAGCAGGATGTTGAAACTGGCGCTGTCGCCGATCTGCTTCGCCATCATGGCAAGTTCGGCGTACTCCTGAAGCGGCTTGGCACCAAAGTAGGTGTCGTCGCCGTAGGTCAGGATCGTCGTACCAGCGGCGGCACTCGCGGCGGTATTGGTGTGCTGCTGGATGTAGGTTTGCAGGAAACCCCGCATCACCTGCGGGTCGTAGTTGGTCGAGACGGTGCTGTTCCCGGGATGCGCTGGATCATAGGTAAACTGCGGGGCGTTGATCACCTGCGGCAAGGCGAGCTGGAAGTTGACGCCGGCCGTCGTCTGGCTGACGGTGAATTTGGTCCCGGCGGCCACGGTGATGTCGCCGTTGAGCGACGAGTACCGCAGCGGCTGGCCGGCTGACCCGGTCAACAACGTCAGGCCCGAGGCCCCGTCGGACGTGTCGATCGGCAGCCAACCCTGAAGGGTGCCGAGGTTCCCCTGCGCGGCGAGGGTACCCGCCGGCGCGGCCGGGTCGATGCTGACCGTGTTGAGGGTCCAGTGGGTGACGATCTGCCCGGCGGCCGCATTGTAGGGGTCCCACGAATTCTTGCTGCTCGGCGTGGCACCGACCTGGCGGGGGATCGCGTAGGCGTGCTGATAGTAGGTGGCCAGCGTGGCGTTGCTGCTATCGGGCAAGACCGCCGTCACCAGGTACGGCTTCGCCCCGGGGGCGAACGTCACCGTGTAGGTGCCGCCCGACCGGGTGAAGGTGGTGCCGGTCGGCGCGAAGACCGCCATCGGCTGGCCGCCGGTGTCGAGCCGGAAGTGGTCCGTTGTGAAGGTCGCCCCGAGCGCATTGCCACTGGCGTCATAAGCGGTGAACGCGGTCTGATTGGCATCGGTCGAGCGGTGCATTGTCAGGGTGGGAGTGACACCGTTGAACTCGAACCAGGTGTAGGGCAGGCCACGACCGGCGGTCACGTCGACCGAGCCGGCGGCGGTCGTCTGCATCCGGTAATGGACGGTCCAGTCGCCGTAGTCGAGCAAGGCGTCTTGCTGGAAGGTCGAGCCGGCCCCGCCGACGACCAGGCTCTGCTGGCCGGTCGGCTGGATGCTCCCGCCGGTCGAGTCGGTCCCGACGCCGGAGAACCCACTGATTGCCACCCCGGCCGCGCTATCGTTGATCTTCTCGGGGAAGGCGTACATGTCGCCGGCGAAGGGCGACAGCAGAATGTTCGTCCACCAGTCATTAGTCGGAACGGTGGCGTTGGCGGGCGGGTTGATCCACTTGTAATGCGTGTTGTAGACGATCGGGAACAGGTCGCTGACCGTGTTGAGTACCGAGTTGGGCGGCTCGGCGGCGTAGGAGCCAAGCTGGTTCGGGTCGGCCTTTTTCGCCTGAGTGGTGGTGATGGCTGCCAGCTCGGCGTAGTGATAGTCGACCTGGCCCGACAGGACCTTGACCTGCATCGTCTGCGGCCCCGAGGGGATCTCCACCCACGGGTTGGTGGTCTGCGGCAAGGCCGACGTGTTGGTGGCGGTCGTGATCGTCTGGTAGCCGGCACCCGCCGGCACGTTGAACGTAAAAACCACCGGGCTGGGCGTCTGGTTGTTCGGACCGACCGTGCCGAAGCTGGCACCGGCGTCAAACGTCACCTGCATCACGGCCGGCACCCCGCTGCTGTTCCGGACGCGGAGCGCGAGCTGATACTTGCTCGTCAAGATCGGGTTGATGGTGTAGGTGAGCGCGTCCCCAGCCGCGAACTTCTGGACATCACTGCCGCCCCCGGTTGAGTCGGCCGTCGGTGCGACTGTTGGACTGGTCCCGGCCGGGAAGACGGCCCCACCGGGCGCGATGTCGTAGTTCGGGGCGCCGATGTGGACCGTCGCCCCGGAAGCGGACAATGTCCAGGGTAGCCCGCCGTTGCCGCTCGTCCGGGCGTTGATCAGGCGAAAATTGTCGATATCGACGTTGCTGTTCGCTCCCGCCGCGTCCGCGTCGGTGAACCGCAGCGTATTGAGCCCAAAACCCGGGAGCGTGATCGAGGCTGTTGCCGTCGCGTAGTTGTAGATGCCGCCGGTCGGTGCCAGTGTCAGCGTCCCCACTGGCGCCAGTGTGGTCGCCCCGGTCGTCGGGTTCGTATAGGTTGAGCTGATCGTGAATTGCGCCGTCTGGGTGCCCGCATTGGCATAGCTCACCAGCATTTGATACTGCGTCGTCGGGCTGATCGCCTCGGTCGCGGGCTGGGTCGCGGCCGGGTTGAGCGGGGCGCTATCCGACGCCGCCAGCACCGTGTACTGGAGCCACTCGCCCCCCTTCCAGTTGGTCGTCGCCAGGCCGGTCCCGCGATTGGCCAGGTCCACGACCTCACCCGGCCGAAACGGGACCGACGTATAGGGATAAGTCCCCTGAATCTGATTCGCGTTCAGCCAGTTGTAGCCGGCGGCCTGGACCCCGGTCGGGCTGCTTGCCTGCCCACCAACATCGTAGTTCTCGGACTCGATCTGCGCGGCACCAAAGGTCGGCAGCACGGTGGGCAGGCCGCGATTAGTCGCCCCTGGGGCGGTCGCGCTGGGGGAATAAGGCTGTTCGCGACTGCCTGCATCCGCCTGCGGGATGAGCTTGATGGCGTCGAGGTTGTAGCCGCTGGCGTCGTCCCAGACGGTCATGATCTGGCGACCGGCGGCGAGAGTGACGGTCGCGGTCAGGTCCTGATAGTTTTGCCATCCGCCGGTCCCGGGCAAGAGCATCGCCCCCGTCGAGGCGGTGGGGGTGGCCTTGCTGGCCCCACCGGCACCGAACGTGACGTGGGCCGTCGCCCCCTGCGTCGCGGTGGCGGCCCGGAGGTCGACCACATAGGTCCCCGCCTGGGCGACGTTGACGGTGTAGTTCAACCAGTTGCCGGCGCCGAAGTAGCCGACGTTGTATGTGCCGCCCGTGCTGGCGGACGGTCCTTCGATTCCCACCCCTTCGGTGGGGCGATAGGCGCCGCCGGGGTTGGTGGCGTACGAACTGTGGTAAGCGACGCCCTCGCCGCCAAAGTCATAATTCTCGGCCTCGATCACCGAGGCACCCCGGGCGGCGACGGTCCAGGGCAGGCCATCGATCGTGAACGGCGTGTCGGCCGCGAGCATCAGGCGGTGTTCCAACGTCTCGACTAACCGCGGCTTCCCGCCAGGACGGCGCCTGGATTCGGCTTGGCGATTGCGGCGGGATGTGGGTGCGTGCAGGTTCTTCAGCCAACTCATGGGTGCGGCTCCGTGAGCGGGGGCGTTTGATCGGTCTGGTGCCGCCTGTCGAGGCGGCGGGACCGGGTCACACGGTCCAGCAAGACAATCGAGTACCAGCACCAACAAGAGGCCGCCGACGACGCCGTTATTAGCAAGATATTTCCAAAAATGGTCCGAATCTGAACTATTCCGGGTCAGATCCGACCAGATTGATTTCCAGACCGCACAGAGGTCGGTTAAATGGCAAGGGCTACTGGCCTCCGACGCGAACCTGATCGAAAGTGGCGGTGGCCAACTGGGTGTCGTCGTTGGCAGTGACGGCCAGCCCAACAAATACGGATCGCGACATCCGCACGTCCACCTCTCGGACGAGCGACCAGTCGGTCGCCTGATCGGGGCGGACGAAGAACGAAAAATGATCACCCCGCCGGACCAGGCGGACCCACTGCACGCCCCGGACGGCGAGGTCGTCGATGGTGACATGGCTGTTAGGCAGCGACTCCGGGCGTCGGTAGGTTGCGCGGCTCTCGGTGCTGGTGACCATGATCGCGGCGTGGAGGCTATCGGCTGCCAACCGCTCGCGGAACATCACGCCGGCCGCCACCTGCCGACCCGGTTGGTCGGGGTCGCTGGCCACCCGGGCCACGACCTCGCCGTCACCCTCCCACGGTCGGCTCACGAACTGGAGTTGGTCCCTGTCGAGGTAGATCCGCGCTCCACCCCCCTGGACCGTGTACCGACCGTCGGCAAATTGGACCCTGCCAGCGAAGGCGGGATTGCCGATGTCTTGAGTCTGGGCGAACAGCCCGATTCCGCTCGGATTGATCGGCGGGGGCAGGGGGGCGGGCAACGCGACGGCGACCGGCGGTTGGAACACAAGCCGAGGTTGAAGTCCGACGCCGACCACCACCGGCAAGGTGACCGCCAGCCCGACCGCCGTCTGACGGAGCAACGACGACAGGCCAAACTGCCGGACCAGGGAATGGGCCAATCCGGCGCTGCCGACTTTCGCAGCGCCCCCCATGGTGCTGGTTGCGGGCGCGCTCGCCTGGGCCTCGGCGGCAAGCAACGCGAGGAGCGTGCCGCCCGCCGTCCCGACCCCACGTCGGTCGAGGATCGTGCGGAGCTTTTCGAGCCCCTTCATCGACCGCCAGCCCATCGCGACCGGGGTGCAGCCCGCCGTCGCGGCGGCCTCCTGCTGGCTCTGCCCCTCCAGGTAACGCAGGATGACCGCCTGCTTCAGGGTGTCAGGCAACTGCCCCAGGGCCATATCTAACTCTTCCTGCAAATCGTTGGGGTCCGAGGACCGAGGCGACCAGCCGAGCCGACCCAGCAGCGACCCGCGGCGGCTCGCCTCTTCCTCACGCCGGGCGCGACGCCGCCGAGAGCGGAAAAGCTCGCTGGCCGCCGCCCGAGCCAGTTCGTGCAGGCCGCCGACGAGCGACCGGCGCACGATCTCCGGCCGCTGGGCCAGCGCCAGGAACACCGACTGGGTCACGTCCTCGGCATCGTGGGCGTTCCCGACCACCCGGCGACAGGTCCGCAAGACCATCGGCCAGTGGCGACTCGCCATCTCGGCCAGGTCCTCCGGCGCCCGCGACCGCCGATATCGCCCCAGCAATTCCTCGTCGGCCAGCCCGTGTCGGTCCTCCGACTGCGAAGTGGTCGGCGGTGGCGACAACCGCAGACTCCGTTCCGATGGCGACTCAATCATACCTTGATACTCCCAAGCGACGGCAGGCCGAACGGCCCGGTCGAGCGCCAGGCGGCCGTCAGGTCGTTCCATTCGAGGGGATTTCGCCAGGAGAACGCTGGATCATGGCAAGAAGGGACGAGCACTGCCGCCCGGCGAGCGAGAACTCGTCTCGCTCCGCTCGGTGGTTCCGATCGGACCCAAGCGTGACGGACGGAGAGCTGGCGCGAAGCACCAATATAGAGACCTTGCCTCGCCCACCGCAAGCAGCCAACGCGAAGCTGACGGCGAAGGGGTTCGCCGAGGGATGTCCTGAGGGAATACCTCTAGATTCTGGAGATTAGCGAGATGAATCCCTAAAAAGCAGATCGCCAATCGCAAAGTCGGAAAATCTTCCTGTCTTCTCTGCTTTGCGATCTGCCATCCCGGTCTCCAGATTCGAAAGCGGCACTTATGTCCTGGATGTCCTGGGATCGAGCATTGGAAGGATTGACCACGCGGGGCACGACTTGTACACTGGACGCCTGCTTGCTCCCCTGGTCGAGGGTTCATTCCGGACCAATCGATCGGTCCTGAGAGTCAAGCGCAAGACCTTGCCCACCGACACGCCTCCGATCACGAGCGGAAACCCCCACTATGAGCCTGGGCGAAAGCGGCGGGAGCGAGATTGAATACCAGACGATGCAGGGGCGGAACTGGCCATCGGTGACGCAGTTCTCCGTCTTTCTCGAAAACCGCGTCGGTCAGTTGCAGGAGGTCGTTCGAGCCTTTCATGGGTCGCGAGTCAAGATCAGCGCTCTCTCGATTTCCGACTCGGCCGACTGTTGCATCGTGCGGTTGATCCTGAGTCATCCCGAGCAGGGACGAGAGATCCTCTCGCTCAAGAAGATGGCTTATGCCGAGAGCGAATTGCTGGTTGCGGAACTGCCGGTTGGTCCTCATGCTCTGATTGACCTCTGCACGGCCTTGATCCAATCCGAGATTAATATTCATTACGCGTATCCGCTGATCGTGCATCCGCACGACCGCCCCGCGCTGGCGATGCACATCGATAACATCGAGCAAGCGGGCGCCGCGCTGCATGCCAAGGGATTCGAAATTCTGAGCGAAGCCGACCTCAAGGGTTGAGCTTGCCAGCTTGGTCGACTCCATCAAATCCGTTGAGCCAGTCGAGTCCCTTTTGCAGGATCTGGTCGTGGTCGAAGGCCAGAGGTAGTGCCGGGTCGCCGGGTTGCACGCGACGCCAGACAGCAGCGGCGGCATCATCGCCGCCGGAGACCTCGGGAGGATCGCCTGGCAGGTAAGCCACATAGACCAGGCTCACGGTCCGTCCCCGCGGGTCGCGTCCGGGCTTACCGAAGATGCCCAGGAACGAAATCGACGCCTTGAGGTTGAGGCCGGTTTCTTCGTGGAGTTCACGCCGGGCCGCAACTTCGATTTCCTCGTCGATGTCCAGATACCCGCCCGGGATCGCCCACGAGCCGGCGAACGGATCATGACCGCGCTGGACGAGCAAGGTGACCACCTGATCTTCTTGATGAGCGAAGACGACCAGATCCACCGTGACGGCGGGGCGCGGGTATTCGTAGCAATAAGGGAGTGATGGCATGAATGGTGCTCCTTATGTATCGGGAAAATCCGCACATGCTAATCATCGGCGATTGCTAATAAGTTGACAAGGACCCACTCCGGCGATGAACGACGCAAACCCCGACTTCGGCCCTGGCCAGGATCATCTCGACCCGCTGGTTCAGGCCCTGGCCGATCTTGATGGTGCGGTGGATCAGGCGGGAACCTGGCCGGAACCGCTCTGGCAGACTCTGGTCACTGCCGGCGTGGTCCGCTGGGCCTTGCCCCCCGAGTTCGGCGGCGAACCGCTCGACCGCCCGACCTTGCTGGCCCGCTACGCGCGGGTGGCGGAAGGGTCGATGACGGCGGCGTTCATCCTCTCGCAGCACGATGCAGGCGTCCGCCGCCTGGCCTTGAGCCTCGACCGCCCCCATGCTGCCCACTGGCTCGAACAGATCGCCGCCGGGGAGGCGTTCCCGACCGTTGGCCTCTCGCAACTCACGACCTCGCAGCGCCACGGAGCGCAGGCCGTCCGCGCCCAGGAATTGCCCGGCGGCGCCTTCCAGATCGACGGCCTGGTCCCCTGGGTGACGGCGGCCGAGCGGGCGAATGTCTTCGTCATCGGCGCCGCCACCGACGACGGCCGTCAACTCCTCGTCGCGCTGCCCGCCGACCGCCCCGGCGTGGTGGTCCGCCCTTCATTTCGGCTCGCGGCGCTCCAGGCGAGTTGCACCGCCGAGATCGCCTGCGAGCGGGTCGAAGTCGCCCCCGGCGAGATCCTGATCGGCCCCGCGCCTAACGTGATGGCCAGCCCCGCCGCCTCGGGGACCGGCGGGCTGGAAACCTCGACGCTCGCCCTCGGCCTGGCCCTCGCCGCGATCCGCGCCCTGGATGCCGCCGGCCGCGACAACCTGGTCGAGCCCGCCGAGGCCCTCCGCGCCGAGTGGCAAACCCTGTGGGAGAACCTCCTCGCCACCGCCCTCGAAGCCCCCGGCGCCCCGTCCTCGGCATCGATCCGGGGTCAGAGCAACGCCCTCACGCTCCGAGCCACGCAGGCGTATTTAACCGCCCGCAAGGGGTCGGGCTTTTTGCTCGAAGATCCCGCCCAGCGCTGGGCGCGGCAATCGTTGTTTTTCCTCGTCTGGTCGTGTCCCTCGCCCGTCGCCAACGCCGCCTTGCGGGATCTGGCAGGGTTGTGCGCGCTGGGTTGACCCGATGGTAAGGGTGTGACCACGGATTCTGGGGATGGCAAGGAAAAGGGGACTGGCTCAAGCGAGGCACGAGCGGCTGCCTGTCCCCATTTTCCGGTCGAACACCCAGCCAACGTGGTTACACCCGATGGTAAGAGCGGTAACAATGAGCGGTTGCGTCGCGACCGCTGGTCGCCTACGATGCGGGGATGATCACAGCCTCCGGATCGCAGGATGATGCCATGGGATGGCTCCGCGTTTCGCTCTCGAGTTTGATGGCGGCCGTGGTCGTGATCGCCGGCGATGCCGCGATCATCCGGGCGTTGTACCGCTCGCAAGGGACCGGCATCCCGGCCTTGTTCCAGGCCCGCGCCCTTTTGGTCCTCGGCATCTTGCCGTTGGCGAGTCTGCTGATCCTGATGGCGCTGGTCGTGGTGCCGAAGTTGATCCGAACCGGGTCTCGGTCCGCCTTCTTCTGGGGATTCGAGGTCGGCGGCTGGGCGGCCCTTGTTGGCTTTGTCCTGCTGAGCGCGCTGTTCCCTGCGCAGGTAGGGGCCTACCTGGAGCTTGGGATGGAACCGTTCAGGCGAATCATCGTGTGGTTCGTCTCTCAAACTCCTTCGTTCTTCGGGGGGATGCCGACCTGGATTGATTTCTTGCTCGAGGAATTCTTTGACTGCGGCCCCGTAGCCCTGGTCTTCGGCGTCCCTCAATTCGGCGTCGCCCTGCTGGGCGGCTGGCTGGCCCGTCGGGTCGGAATTTCGATTCGGATCGAAACCCGGCAGTCCCCCCGCAACTTGACAGTCCCCGCCGAGTTCCCACCAATCACGGCACGAACAGATCCGCCACCGCACACTTGAAGCCGGGGACCGCCGCCTCGCCGTCGAGTTCGGCTCCGTCGCGGATGATGCTAGCTGATCCATCGACGCGGTAGATGAAGATCACGCGCGTATCGGGGTTGATCACCCAGACGAGCTGAACGCCAGCTTCGAGGTATTCGGCCACCTTGCGATCCACCTCGTACTGAATGTCTGTCGGGGAAACGACTTCCACCGCGAGGTCGGGGGCGATTTTGATATAACCCTCGGGAATCTTGTTGTCGGGCAGACGGCCCGCCAGGATGAACGAGACGTCGGGCTTGCGGATGCGATTGTTCGCCAGGAACCGGTAGCTCACAGCCGAATGAAAGGCAAGACCCGATTGGTGCCTCCGCCTCCACTGCTCAAGTAAGAAAAATAGATTGCCTTCAATATGTCCCGCCAATGATCCCTTGCCGCGCTCCACGAGGTGCCCATCGACCAACTCGTAGCGGTCGCCGTCAACATCGTCAACAAGTCTTCGGGGGTGTAGAACGTCTCGTTCGCTGCGCCCGGATCGGGATCAACCGGGGGTGCGATGCCGGCGGAGACATCGGGGGCGAACAGCGTCTCGGTCGCGGTGCTCATCGGTCGTCCTTTCAGAATCGGTTCGGGGACGAAAGATCATTGGAACGCGATCGGGCCGAAGTCGCAGAGCGATTCGACGTGGCGCTGGCTCCCGTCGTTGGCCCAGCCGTCGAGCTGTGCCGTATCCTTGAGCTGCTGGCCGCGCTGGCGGTCGACGGCGAGGAACGCGGGCGAAAAGTCGGGCAATGAGGACATATCACCCCAGAGCTTTTCGAACTGGACGACGGGGAAGACGTCTTCCTGCCCGTGCCCCCAGCGCCGTTTGACGTCCTTGATCGTGGCGTAGGTCGGCAGGCGGGCCGCCATCGTCCGGACGGCCGCATCGACCTTGGCCGGATTATTGCGGAGATCCGCGCGAATGAGGCCGAAGGCGGCAAGCAACTTCGCGACGTCCACCCAGGTCGTCAGACTGTTGTAATAGCGGAGGCGGAACTCGACGTCTTCACGCGGCTGAGCGAGCCCTTCGAGCAACCGGACCCGACCGTTGACGCGTGCCAGCCCACCACCGCGGTCGTCGATCCGGCGGGCGATGACCTCGAAACTGAGGGGAGACTTGGTCGCGATCGCCAGGCCGAGGACGCCGGGGTCGAGGTTGGCGCCCAGGGTGTCGATGTTGTGGACGAGCAACCAGTTGAGCCGGGGGAACTGGTCGAGGAGGTCGGCCAGGATGCCGTTGCGGAGCAGGGTCGGCACCTCGTAGAAGTGTCCGGGGGGATTGAAGCGCTGGATCGGGACGTTGGCGGTGTAGTCGGCCCCCTCCCCCTGCGACCGGGCCCAGTCAAGGATCGCCCGGCGGCCGGCGTCGCGGACCTTTTGCTTGTTGTCGTCGAGGACCTCGTGGCTTCCTTCTTCCCACAAAAAGGTCAGGTCACGCGCCATCGGCACCAACCGCTGGCCAATCGACTGCCCGCGTGAGAGCACGACGGGCCCGTCATGGCCATAATTACCCGTCCGGGCGAAGTGGTGCTCGATGGCAGCATGCGTCAAAAAGCTGGTCGTGACGACGTGCGGGATCGTGACCCCGAACTGGTGCGCCGTGCGCCGGGTCTTGGCCAGGTGGAGTTCCAGAAAGCTCCGGTGTTGCCCCGCCAGCATCACGAACGGGTTGACCGCCTTGACGACCCCGGCACCCGTTGTCCAGCGACTGCCGACCCCGGCGGCGAGCGAGACGACCGCCACTTCGCCGTTACGGATCGCCGCTTCACCTTGATGGATCGCCTCGGCGGAGATGGAGCCGTGTTGCGCGCAGATAAGATCCGCGTCGGCGACGTCTTCAATCAAGGCGTCGACCGGCAACCGGTTCCGCGCCAGACCGATCCGGCCGCGGCGGAGGTCATCGCGGGTCTGCTCGTGCTGGACCGGGTCGAACCCGTTCGCCTGACGGATCGCGGCGGCGTCGTGGTCATGCGCGGTTGGGTTCGTTGAAGACCCGACCGCCCCGCCGATCGGGAACAGGTGGTTAACCATCGTCCGGAAGACCTGAAGCAACGCCGTGGGGTCACTCGACTCGTTGGCGAAGCGGTCGACGTCGGCCTTGCGGGTGGCGTCGAGCCCGCCCGAGCCCGCCGCGATCATCGCCGGGACCTGGAGCGTGTAGTACCGCGCGGGCATCTGGGCCTCGGGCCCGGTGGCCAGCTCAGCGAACGTCCCGTGCGGGTTGATCCGGAAGTCGTAGACGACCGGCTCCATCGCAAACGGCAGGGCATCATCGAGGTCGGCCTTGACCCGCGCCAGGATCGACTTCGCCTCGTCGAGGAACTGCGCCTTGCGCTCGGGAGCCACGAAAAAGGCCATTCCGCCCCCCGACATCCCCCCGAGCATTAAGAAGCCCCAGAAATCGGCGCCAAGCGTTGCTTTCGCTTCACGGATGATCGACTCGGTAAACTGGTTACTCACCCAGGGGATGATCCCCTTGATCGGCCCCTCCCAGTTCGCCGTCGTCAAGGCTCCTAGCTCCTGGATGTTCGAGGTCCGGACCGCCCCGACGATCCCCTCGAAGATCCGGAGCGCCTCCTGCCGCGCGATCCACTCCGTCTGGCTCCGCAGGAGATACTTCTCCGTCACCATGTTCAGGACCGGACCGACATTCTGCGCCATCCCGCCGTGGACCAGGACGAGGCTCTCGGCCAGCTTCCGGTGGAACTCGGGCTCGGCGGCTCCGTCGGGCTGGCGGTCGAGGATCTCGTGCCGGGGCAACAACCGTCCGCGACTGATCCCGGCTTCGGGATCGTCTGCGGTTGCCGCGACCCCCTGGATGATCTTGACCCCGGGAAAAACGCCCCCTGAGTCTTGCCAGCCGCCGCCCGACCCGCCCAGCCACTCGCCAAGGATCGCGCGAGCAACCACGACCGGCGCCTCGTCCGGCTCCAACTCGCCCGTCAGCCGCCGCGACTGGCCGGTAGCCCGCATCAGGGCCGCGATGATCGACGCCAGCAGGTTCGTCGAGACCGCCAGCCGCGACCCCTTGGGGATGTCGTTGACCTTGCTGACCACCTCCAATCCATAGCCGGGGCGGATGATCGCCCCGAGGAGTTCGGCCAGCGAGGTCGCCGTCCCTTCAAGCGCTGCCGGGATCAAGCCCGACGCGATCACCCCCGCCTTGACCAGCCCGAGGTAGTCGTTGCCGAAGTTGAACAACTCGTCAAGCGTCGCCACATCCTTGCAGGCGTTCAGGTCCACACTCGTCAGCCGCAAGATTGGCTCGGCGATCACCCGGACCCGCGTCTCGATTGGCGGGCTCGGCCGAACGTCGCGCCCGTGGACGCCGAGATCGACCGAGATGTTCAGGACCCGCGCTCCTTCGGGGTAGTCCATGCCGAGAAAGAAGATATCCGACCAGGCCGAGTGCGACAGGTCGAGTCGGACCGGCGTTCGCTCGATCAGAATCGGAAATCCGTGCCCGTCCGATCGTTCCAACAGCCGTGGGTGCAACCGGATCGGGTGCTCGCTCACCTGCCCGACCCGGAACATCCACCGGTTCCCCCGGCAACTCCGGACCGACCGCCGGACCTGATCGGCCAGGGTCTGATAGGTGACCCGCTCATAAGCCTGCGCGAGTGCACTGGCGACCGACCCGTTGATCCCGTCGCGCTGGATCGCCCCGCGAAAGCTCGCGATCGCCTGCTCGAATCGCCGCTCCATCAGGTCGTTAAAGCCGTCGAACGGGATCGTCCCGCTGCTTGGAAGGTCGGGTGCGTCCTGGACTCGGTAGCGATACAGAGCGTGCAGAAAGATCGACGCGCGGACCCGCTCATACAGGTTCCGACTCTCGGACCGGAACGCTTCGAGCCCCTCGGCGGTTTCAAGGATCTCGGCAGTCGACAGCGACTCGACCAACGCGCCGATCGACCGGTCCCGGACAGCCGGATCGGCGCTTGTGATCGTCGCCACGAACGGGTTTGAACTGAGAGCGGACGCGACCGGCACGGCGGTAACTCCTGCTGATGTGGGCAAATGGGATTGTTGAACTTCGGTCTCAGCGGGTCGAACTGGGCGGCTCACCCGGCAGGTCGACCTCGTCCCGGAAGGGCCGGTCCCGATCCGTTACCTTGATCCCCGACTGCAGCGCCAGCGCTGCCAATCGATCAAGATCCGCCCGCGAGGCAACTCGTCCCACCAGCCCAGGGCAGCCCTTCTTCAATCGGGGCAGTAGTCTAACATCCCGAAATGCCGAGTCACGCCGCATCAAAGATTCCAAATAGGCATAGCGCATGTCCTCGGCATGATCATGATGAAAACCGTGCGCGTACCAGTTCTGTGCGACGTAGGCAACTGCTCCCACCGCCACGACGCCGATCACCGTCATCATAACCAACTCTCTCGCGAGCACGGCAGGACACCGCAAGCGTAAGCGGATCGCGATTCCGATCGGTAACGCCGGAGTCAGGAAGAGGAGCAGGGCAAGATCCCAGCCAAAAACCTGACCAATCCAGCGAAACCCAACGATCCACCCCAGCACCAGCACGCCGATAACCACGCTGAACCAGCGACCGGATCGGCTGGAAGCGAACGGACCGAGCTTCGGCGTCGGTTTGGAGCGAAATTCCTCCCAGTCGTCGGTCGCGGTCATGGCTGCACCCCTCTGGTGGGCAGAATTAACCCGCCCCTTGCTCGACCCGGACGACCGACTCCAACAGAGTCGTGAGCATCCGGTCGCGATCCACCCCCGCCAGCGCCAGCGCAATCTGCGCCTCGACCACGCCGAATTTGGTCCCGAGGTTGAACCGCGCCCCACGAGTTTCGAGCGCCAGGTACCGCTCGCGACGGGCCAACTCGTCAAGCGCGGTTGTGAGTTGAATCGAACCCAACTCGCGGCGATCATCCCGGACGATCGCGCCGAGGAGGTCGAAAACGGTCGAGGTCAGCACATGCATTCCGAAAAAACAGAGGTAATGACCCGCCCGCAGGCCGGGGATCTGCAACCGGAGTTCGGCCAGCGTCGGGTTCGGCTTTTCGAGGATCTCGTCGATCAAGTAGACATCGGGCTGATCCGTCAGCCGTCGCCCGCTGATCGTCCCATACTGGCCAATCAGATGCTCGCGGGTGCTCTGGACAGCCGAGACCGCGCACCCTTCGCTCGCGGCCAGATCCATCAACTGCCGGGCACACCGGCGCGTTTCCCGCGAGATGTAGACGTGATCCCCGAGTAAGAGCAAGACCGGCTGCCCCGCTGCAAACTCGCGTGCCGACCAGACCGCATGTCCATACCCAAGCGGTTCCTCCTGAACGGCGAACTGGAGCCGCCCCGCGACCTCTTCCATCCGTCGGGCTTGCTCGTCGGCACTTCCCTGGGCGGCCCGGAGATTCGCGGCGAACGACTCGAAATGGCGGCGGTAGTACGTTTCATCTTCGGGGGCACTAACGACGCAAATCTCCTCAATCCCCGCCTCGATCGCCTCTTCAGCGATGACCTGCAAGACCGGCTTGACCAGCCCATCACGATCAACCAGCGGCGTCATCGCCTTTTGCACCGCATCCAAGGCCGGAAAGTGCCGGACACCCCGCCCCGCCGCCGTGATGACCGCCTTCGTGATCCGCACGTCATTGATCTCCCACCGACACTCGCTGGAAACCCCAACCTCGGTGGATCCTAGCACCTAAGCCCGCTACCCGGCAAACAAAACACCAGCTGCTTGACGACCAGCCTCCAATCCGGTATCTTCTCATCCACAGCCAGATTATCTCCCAAGCGAATATCTGGGGACGTAGCTCAATTGGTTAGAGCACCGGCCTGTCACGCCGGAGGTTGCGGGTTCGAGCCCCGTCGTCCTCGTTTGCGACATAAACCCCGTCCCAGGACGGGGTTTTTTCGTTTTGTGTCACTCGATTCTCGCACGTTTTTCGGCCCTACCCCCGGATACGTTCCCCCGGATATCCCCCGGCTTCCGACCCCTTCTCGAAGTTCGAAAGAGTTTGTAGACTATCCCTACTGGTGACTTGTTCACCATGGGGAGAGTCGAGCGATGCCGCGACGGCCGACGTACTACTGGGACAAGCGCGAGCAGGCGTACCGGACGGATGCCGGCGGCCGGACAAAACATTTCCGGGGAATTCCGCGCGAGGACAACGTGGCGATTGCCCAGGCGTTCAGTGATCACCTCGAACAACTCGATGCCGCGCGGCGTCCCGCCGAACCCGACCTGACCGACCTCATCACCGCATTCCTCAAGGCGGACCGGGGACCGAAGGCGCGACGCACCCGCCAGAGTCACAAGGAACGCCTTACCAAATTCGCCAGCTTCCCCGCGCCGGACGATCCGGCCGTCTACTGTCTCCGGGCGGTCCGGTCGTTCCGGGAACAGGATCTGCGAGTCGCGGTCGCGGCCTGGCTCAAGGCGGGACACTCGCCGCATTACATCGCGGGCCTCGTCCGGTCCGTCAAGGCGGCTTTCAACTGGGGCGCCACCGAGGTCGGTGGTCGGCTGATCGCGGCGGACCTGTTCAAGGATGTGAAGGCACCGGCGACCGGCCGGGCTCCCGATCGTTATGCCGAACGCTCCGAGCTGGCCGCCTTCCTCTGGTTTGTCTGGCGTCGGGCCGACACGTTGCCCGAGGGAGTCCGACGCCGGTTCTCGCGGAGGTTGGTGCTGATGGTCCGGATCGCGGCCTACACGGGCGCTCGACCGGGCACGCTCGTCTCGGCCTGGTGGGATGACTTCGCCCCAGCTCGGCGGACGATCACCCTCCCGCCGGATCGCCACAAGACCGGCCACAAGACCGGCAAACCGCTCGTGCTCTACCTGACGCCGATCCTGGCCCGGTCGCTGCGGCGCGAACGCGAGCGGCCCGACCGGCATGATGCCTCGATCTTCACCCATGAACGGGGGAAGGGTGCCGTCGCTCGTGGTGTCGAGATCGGCAAGGGTGAACCCTGGGGCAAGTTCATCGACCTGGCCGATGGGCGTCCGAGCTTTGACCCGAGGCCGACGGCGCTTTGCCATCAGATCCGTAAGCTGCGCCGTCAGGCGATCGGGTGGGCCATTTTTCTGAAATCGGTCGGTAAATCAGCCCGAGGTCTCGACCTGATCCAGGATGAGGGAGATAACCGGTTCGTGATGTACCGTCTCCGTCATACCAAGGCGAGTGACGACCTGATGGCCGGGGGTAACCCGGCCACGGTCGCGGCGTTACTGGGCACCTCGACGAAGATGCTGGAAACGACCTACGTCCACTATCAGGACGATCACCTGGCTGGGGTGGCGGCGGATCTCGTCGATCACCACCGGGAACGGCGACGGCCCAAACCGAAGCCACCTGGATCGGCTGATTCATCGTAACCTTCGTTATCGGACGCCGGTTGGAGGGACGTCTTCCCGCTTTTCGAGGCGATCGGCCGTTTCACGCATTGCTTTGATAATATCGCCACGTTCACAATTGCTGATGTACTGGGCCATTCCCGCGTCATCGTCGAACGCGACCAGCACGAACAAACCTTTGGGCGGAAGTTTTTCGCTGGCGACTCGCGCCGCGCCTTGCATGGTGATTTGCAAGTCTCTCCGATCCATGTCCTTAAATCGCTTAGGTATTTCAACCTTTCGTTTGCAAACGTCGCAGTAGATCGACGGCGAGCTTGAGTACCAGGTATAGGTTCGATGACACTTGGAACATTCCTGGTAAGCCTTGTAACCCATGTTATTGACCTTTCGCGTGAACATGCCGGTGATTACCAGACGTTCGCGAAGCCCTGTTCTCACGGCCACTTTCAAAGACCGCGAAGCTTGGCGAGCTTGCTTGCCGCCAGGGATGATGAGACCCGCTTGGCATTCGGTGCCGCTGAGTTGGCCGTTCGTGGCGTGTAGGGTGCCCGGCCCGGAGCTTGCCCGATCGACCGGTCGCGGGCGTCTTCCCAGTCCGATCGACGAAACAGGGCTGTTTTCTTTGTAGCTCGCTCGGCGTTGACCATCAGCACGCCCAGTTGCTTGATCAGGTTCCACGCCTTCTGGTCGGTCAGGTTCATCTCGGTGGCGACCTGGGCGACGCCAATCCATTCGTTGCTGTTTGCGGTGTCCATCTCACGTCGTCTCCTCGGTGGCCTCGCTGAAGGATCGCCACCGGACTTCGCCTGGGTGGAAGATCCGGTAGTGATTGCGGAACTCCTCGTCGCTCAGTTTGATCAGGCGATCGTTCGCCTCGACAACCCAGTCTCCGGGCTCGATCTCGCACCGGATCGTATGGGGCGCAAAACTGGCCTGCCCTTGCTGGATGAAGATCCGCCGGCCGAGGATCGACTTCATTTCCGGCTCGTACTGCTCGGCCCGGACCGGCCTGGTGCTGATGTAAAGCGTGCTCACTTAACTCGACTCTCCCTGAGTGATTTCGGCCTCGATCGTCGCCTGGCGGTGGTCAACCACCTCGCGACCGTACAGCCACTTCAGCATCTCGCGAGTCGTCTCGCCGTGCCCCTTCAGGCGGATACCCCGGGCGATCGGTACCGGGCGGTTGTTGATGTGCCGCGCGTAACGCACCTGCTTGTTCAGGACTCGGATCGAGAAATCCTTGAGCGTGTCGGTGTTGAAGCTCAACCACTCGATGCAAATGCCCTGAATGCGGCTGCTGTAGACCGTGGGCTCGGCGATGGACTCGATCTCCAGCGCCCGGATCACCTCGACGGCCTTCCTGATGTCCCCGGTGGGTTGCTTGCAATGGTGCTGGCCATAGCGCAGCTCCTGGACGGTCCGATCGAGCCACGCGGCTCCGCGGTCGATCCGGTAATCGGCGGGATCAACTTCCATGGTTGGCTCCTCCGCTAAGTAGATCCGGCGTGGTGCTACGTGCAGCTTCGGCCAGCGACGGACGCCGAGCTGCCTTGGCGCGGAGTGGCTTGACGGTAAATGGCAGCTCGCGGATCTGCTGTTCGGTCAGGGCTTCAAGCGCCGAGACGGCGAAGGCTTCACGCGATGCCTCCGGGCGTTTTGCGTCCACCTCAGCGATCACGGCCTCCGCCGCTGCCTCGTCTACCGCCTCGACGGTGTAAAGCTTCTCGGCGCTCGGTCCCCGGGCCAGGAACGTCAGGTGGCTGGCCGCATTTCGGTAGGGTTCGGCGATCACCGGTAACGGAGTGGATGATGCTTCGAACTCTGCTTTTGCAAGATCCTCATCGAACATGAGGATTTCAATCTCATCCTTCTTGTGAGCCATGTAATAAGCTATGTGGCCTTGTTCGACTTTCTTGCCTTGATAACCTATGACCGAATTAATTGGCTCCCCATTCGTGACCGGGCCTGACCATTCATTGGCTGGCACTGCGGGAGTCACTTCCATCCTGATTAGCTCGCGGTAGTGAAACATCCCTCCCGTGATTGCGTACTCTTTGCCTCTGATTTTGACTGGCTTGAACTTCTTGGGCGTTTTCTTTGACCAATCGTTGTTGATGATGCTTCCTTTGAGATCGTCTCGATAATCGAGCCCGATCTCTTCTCGCTTGTACTGGCCTGGGTCCAAATAACCAGTCCGGTCGTAATCTCCGGGCTCTGTTTGTCTGGACTCTAGCTTTAACTCGGTCCGGATTTCCTCGGATCGCTTGGACTGGGCCTTACGCTCGTCGAGGGCTTCCTTGACCTTCCCGAAGGCCTCGGTGACGTCGATGTCTTTGCTCTTGAGCGCCGCGTCAACCTCCTCATCAGAGAGCCAGTTTTCCAGGTTCCCGACGTCGGTCGCACCCTCAACCCGCTGTCGATAGCGAAGATCCTCCGCCTCGTCGGCCTCCGACTCGGCCGTCAGGACGGCTTCGAGGTCATGCTCGATGGCTGATCCATCCTGAGGCAAACCGTCCGACGCGATCGCTTCAGCCCCGGTCTTTTTCCGCTGGCTCCGTGAAGGGGCTGGGACGATCCGGACCTTCGTGGGGTCGATGGGTTCGACCTGGCCGTTGACCTCGACTTCCCGACCTCGGAAGACGTCGGCGATGCTGGCCTCCGCCTCGGCCCGGTTCTTGGCCATGAACTCGCCGAGGTCGATCCGGATCGGGCTGTCGGGTGCCGGGAAGTAGGCAGCCTGGAAAGTCTTCTGCGGTGACCTCCGGGCGGGTTTGCTCGGCTCGACCTCGGGCGTTGGCTCGGTCGTCAGCGCGGACAGGTCGGCCGCGACGGCGGCCCAGATCCATCGACCCGGACCATGGCCGGAATATCCCCCCGCCCTGATCACGTCGTCCTGAAACATCGCGTCGGCCGGGGCGATCCTCAGACTCCACGCTCGTTGGTCATTTCCGCCGAACAAGATCGTCGCTGCTTTGTAAACCTCATCGGCTTCGTTCGTGCTGATCCGACCGACCCAGACCTCGCGCTTCGTCGCGCTGTTCTCGCCGATGATGTCCCACTGGCGGGCATGCTCGTCGAACGGTTTTCTCACCGCTGTAGTTGGTTCAGGATTGATCGACTTGGCAATCTCGATTCCATACACGCACTGGCCAACGAAGGAGAGATAACGATCTCTGGCATCGTCATTGGTGAACCCGATATGTTCGTCGAAACCGATTCGCTTCAGCTCCAACCGGATGGATTTCTTTTCGGCGGTGGTGATGGAGTCGTAGAAGACGCCGGCGGCTTCACTTCCCTCGTATCCGCGCTCCTTCGAGCGATAAGCCCCAATGCCCAGTTCGATCAACTGATGAATAGGCCGGCTCGGCAGTTCGGCCGTGGGAGACTTCACCTCACCACTCTTGGCCGGTGGCGGTGTCGTGGTCTCCACGTCCACCTCGACGACACCGTAGATAAGTCGCTCGGGACCGTGGCCTGAGTAAGGACCGTCGAAGGAGACGTCAAATTCGGCGGGAACAACTTCCATCCGATACTTTCGCCCCAGCACAGCAAGAGCGAGATCTCCTGCCGCTACCTCGTTGGGGGCATGGAACCGGAACGCAAGCAGTTCGCCGTCCGGGGTGAATTGCCAGGCGTCCCATTGGGGCCAATTCTTCTGTTCGGCGAACGGCTCACGCCTTGTCGGCAGTTTGATCGTCGGGGCCGGCGGGAACGTCAGGTCTTCACGGAGTGCCCGGCTCCGCTCGGTGATAACCTCGCGACATGCTGAGCAGAGATCCGCCTCGACCCAGCGGCATGCCTCGCCAGTCTTCTCGATGCATTGGCGGCAATCATCATCGGTGCATCCGCATTCGCGACAGCGGCGAGGTTCGACCTCCTCGGCTTGGGCCTCGATCGTCGGGCTGGGCTCGGTCGGTTCGCTGGCCCTGGGCGTCGGGCTTGGGCTGGTCGTTCGGAAGAGTGGCTGACGGTCGCTCTCGATCCGTTCGGCCTGTTCGCGGTTGCGGCTGATGGCGATCCGGAGACACGCCTGGCTGGCGGAGTTGACCTGCTCGATCACACTGACGATCTCGGGATCGGTCTCCGCCCAGAGGATGAAACGCATCCGGCTGGTCAACGACCCCATCTCCTCGGAAAACTTCCGGAACTCTTCACCGGCTTTCGTCTGCGTCCTGGCCATGGTGCTGTCACTCCGACATGAGGGGGACACAGGAATTCAAGCGCTTTGCTCGGGCGTGGGTTCGTCATCCGGGGGCAGTCCCCGGAGTTGCAGCCAGACCTCGCGCCGGTTGATCTCGATCGACGGTGGCGCCTCGAACCCGAGACGGATCTTGTTGCCCTTGATCTCCAGGATGGTGACCGTGATGTCGTCACCAATATGCACGGTCTGGAGATGGCTGCGCGTGAGAACCAGCATGCTGCTCTCCCTTCCTGGGATTACTTGCTCATCTCAAAATTGGGGATCTCGTACGCGGTACCCGTGCACCGGACGTTCACCTGCACCCGGTAGACCTTCAGCTTTTTGCCCGAGAGCTGTGCCAGTGGAGCCGGCCAGCGTTTGCCCTGAGCGTCGCGACCCTTCGACGTCTTGAGGCCATTGAGCCAGCTTTCGAGCCGGGGGAGGGTGTCGAACAACGCGGCATGCTCGGCGCTCGACGTTCGCATCAGGTTGCCGTGACTCCAGGCCTGGCTGACGAACCAGCGTTGGTCGCTGCGGGTCTCATCCGCCCAGCCGACGATCAACCCATCCAACCGGCGGAGCTGCCCGAGGTCGCGGACGAATGTGTCGAGGGCGCGACTGAGGTACTGGATCTCGGAATGGAGGTTGGTCATCTCCACCTTGATCCCCTTGACCGTCTCGCGGATCGCTTCCTGGTCGGCCATGGCCAGGGACTTGTCGAGCTTGATGGCCTTGTCCCGCGCTCGGGAAAGCTCGACGCCGAACCATTGCAGCTTGTCGAACACTTCGAGAACCTGGCTCCCGAGGCCCTGCGTGTCCTGAATCATGCTTTCTCCTGCTGAGTCGTCCTGCTGCTGTTCCTTGCTTCCGTCATCCGGCACTGGCGAACGATTTCCTCGGTCACACCAACACTGAGTTTGCCCGCGAGGAGTCGAGCCCAGTGCCGGATGTCGATCTCACTGGTGCCGAGGTCGAACCATCCCTCCTTGTCGTTGGAGATCTCCCGAAAGTGCCGCATCGCGTGCTGGTCAAAGTCCTCGGGGTTCTGGCGGCGCACAAGTTCCATGATCAGCCCGCGCGGCGAAGGTCCCGCACTGGCCCCCAAATTCAGCATCCAGACGTTGCCTGGATAAACGTCGATGGTCACAACGAGCCGCATTCCACAAGGGAAGTCGAAGCAATTGTCCCGACTGTCGGCTGGGCGGAGGTCGTCGTCGATCGTGGTCAAGACGTCGAACTGTTCGAGCATGGCGCGGGAGTAACGGTCCCGCATCGACTCGGTCGTTTCTGGTTCGAAGGGTAGTGTGCTGACGCCGAACATGGTGGCTCCTGGTGAGTTCTCTGGTTAGAGAGTGGTGGCTGTGAACAACCAGCGCGGATAGTCCGTGACGGGGAATCGAGCAAGGTAATCCTCGGCCTCGGTCTGGCTCTCGAATCGGACCTGAGTGCTTGGGACTCGCGAGAACAAGCGGTGGCGGTGGCGGTTGACGATCCGGCCCTGATGACCCGTGCGGCTGGTCGCATAAATGGTCCACGGCCGGGGCGGGGTGACTGTCTCGGTTTTGAGAAACCGGCCTCGGGCGTCGCGCGGTCTCATCGGTAGGACTCCGCGAGGTCATTGGCGAAGGAGAAAACCAGGTTGCCGTGGGCGTCGTGCCAGTGCTTGACCTCCTGGACTTCCACCGAGGCGACTCCGTTGCGTTCGATGACCGCAATGAAACCCGTTAGTTCGTAGTCATGCGGCCGACTCTTGAGTTCCGGTCGGTTGTGGATGTCGCGCTTCACCTCACCGGGGCGTTCGTTCACGCTCGGTTCGCGGAGCACGATGAGGTGATAAAGTTCGTGGTCGATCAACGCTTCCTGGTCAGCCGTCAGTCCCGTGCTGTCGAGGTCTTCCCAGTGGTCGCCGTCGAGCGTCAAGGTTGCGTCCGGCTTGCCGTCGACGCGGTCGGCCTGGCCGTTGATTTTGATCTTGCCCAGGATGCGAAAACCCTTCCGGGCCATGGGCGGACCCATGTATTCGCCCTTATCGTTGACCTTCCCGAACGCCATGACGATGCCGATCTTGACCTTGGCCTCGGCCAGGTCGGGGTGCCAGCGGTCGATGACCGTGCGCACCTGCTCGTGGATCTTGGAAGAAGCCGCGGTGAACGTCGCCGCCATTGGTTGCTCCTGGTCAGCCCGCGATGGCCTGGGGGGTGATCACGGCGCCCAACCGGGCCAACTGAGCGCGGCGGGATTCGAGGCTGCGGCGGATCGTCTCAGGGGTTGGTTCGGGCTTTTCATTGGCCGTTTTGTCGATTTGCTCGGCGGATTGGTTGTGCTCGAAGATTGCCTCATCTCTGGCGAGGCGAAACTGACTTGTCTTGCGTCGGTATGGTTCGTTCTCACTCACCTCGGTGGCTGCGTGATCGACGTTCTTCCAAGCTGCCAGGATTGCACTCGGTTTGCCTGGACCGTTTGTACTCTCTTCTGCCATGACGCTCCGTGCGATGAAGTCGACAGTTCGACGACGCATGTTTGGGCACACTTCCCGAACTTGTCGCCGGTATCTGTCACGGCCTTGCTCGGATAACAAACGCCAGGTCATCTCCACCCGAGCCACCTCTGCCTCGTTGTTCTCACGTATTGCACGTTCGGCTACTTTGCGAGCTTGTTCTTCCGCAGCAAAGCGCGGAGCTTGGATCTTCACAAGGATCTGGAGGAGCCTGGGCAAATGCTGCTCGGGTAGTAATCCCTGCTCGGGCGCTTTCTGTTGAAGGCGTCGGCTGGCTCGGGTTGCTTCCTGAAGCGTCGTTCCCCGCTCCTCCAGAGCCATGACCCAGCTTTGGTAAACGTTTGCGAAGCCCCCCAACTCATAAGCGTGGAACCGTCCATGTGGATTGCGTGCTTTGTGGCTTCCGAGCCACTCCCGAAACCAATGCCTTGCCAACGTACCGTTCGATTTGCCTGTGACGCTCGAATTTGACTGCCCTTGGTCAACCATCGCTGATTCCTTGATTGTGCATAATCTTGGCTGCCCACTCTTCCGGCGTCTCATTCCCCGTGTAGGGAAGAAAACTTTTTTTTACGACCTCCCCGGTGATATCCATCTCACTCTCTAAATAAATCTTGAGATCTTTCTTAATCTCATCACGCGCCCGTTCCTCTATGGGGCCATGATTTTTGTTCTGCTACAGCAGAACGCGTGTTCTGGTATGACAGAACAATGTGTTCTGCTACAGTAGAACAATCCTCGCCCCGATCCGGTGTCGCTGGCGACGGTTCCAGGTCTGCCGGATCGTCGAGGAACGAGAGTTGCTGAGTCGCCGGCTCGGGTGCTGGCCGGACCGGTTTGGGGTCCAACGGGCGGATATCGCGGACGTGCTGGAACGTCTCGGCGATGTATGCCAGGCGGTTGGCTCGCTCCTGCGAGGACTCGCCGAACTGCCAGACGGCCGGGTCGCCCTCGGGCTCATACCCACCGCTGAGCTTGACCAGCATGCGTTTGCTAAGAAGTCCCTGGATCGCCGTACCGACGTTGCCGCGACTCGTCCGCACTCTCCGGGCGATCTGGGTGGGCGAGAGGATGACGACCGGTCGCCGGGCGAATCCCAGCCACTGGAAGGTAACTTCGAGCCAGACCTTGCGCTCGAGGTGAGTGAGCGGGGCGGCGACCACGGCTGCCATCCATCCGTAACCTTCCTGGATGAAGCCGCTGCTGTGGTCGGGGCGGTTGGGCACGGCATTTCTAGCCTTCGCATGGGTCCGGGTTCCGTGTAGATTCGAGACGCTTCCTGGAACTCAACGCATGGGTCCGGGGGCTCGACGGCGGGCGGAGGTCAGATCTCCACCCGCCGTCGTCATTGGGTTCGGGGGCGAGCCGAGGTCGCCAACAGACCTCAACTCGCCCCCTCGGCCCGCGCCTTCCCCCCCGGGGACGCGGGCCTAGACGCTAGTCGTCGCCCTCGAAGGCGTCCCCCTTGGGGGGTCCGGCCGGTGCGGCGACGAGCTGTGATTCGTTCTCGGCCTGGTGGACCGGTTCCTGGCTGGCTTCCTCGGCCTCGCTGGGCACGTCGCCATAGAGCTGCAAGTCGATCTCGCTCTGGGCTGCCTTCTCCTTGCGGATCAGGTAGGCGCAAAGCGTTGCCCGCATCCAGTCTCGCCAGGCGGCCTGGCGGTACAGGATCATCAACTGGCCGTTACATTCGCCGGGCTTGCGGGGTGGTCGTCCCGTCTCGTGCGACACAAACTGGTCATCCGGACAACCCGCAGCGATGACTGCGGTGACCATGTGGTTGATGGCCCGGAAGATCGACGTCGCCTCGATCGGGTTCAAGGCGTGCTCGTGCACCTCGCCCTCGATCACGCCGATGACTCGGGTTGTCTCCTCCTCGATGACTTCCGTCCACAAACGGCGGTCCTTGCCATCCGCCTTTGGCCAGTCGAGCGGCAACGGTTGAACCTCCTTGTTGCCGTAGCGCTCGAGGTCTGTCTGGCGAGTCGACAAGTCGGTCTTGGCAGGCTGCTTTGGCCGGTCTGTCTCTCTTCGCTCTTGTTTGGGGGATTTGGCGGCCTCGATTGCCGCTTTCTTCTCCTCCAGTGGTGTTCCTCGTTTAAACTTCTTGCCTTCGTAGAACTCCCAGTCGTCAAGAACCTGACCGATTGGCTTGCCGCGAGCCTGATAGAGCAAGAACATAGCCAGAAGCTGGCCTGGTTTGGTTAATCCTGGCACCATTCCTGACTCGGTGATGTCACGTGCGGCATCGACCAAAGACCGAACTCCCCGGAGTCGGCGACGCTTTGTTTGTCCTCCCTTCTCTGGCTGAGTCGCTGTTGTGCTGTTCATGGCTGCCTCGGTTCCCGTTAGTTGATCCCGATTGATCCACTCATCTGCGTGCGTACCCGGCTCCTCATGGCCTGCAACAACTGCCTGTGCCTTTGCTCGATGGATTGTGCTGCGAACTCGCCTCCTGCCGTCCGCAGGTCGGCGATAGCCTCATCGAACGTCGCTGTCGCTTGTTGGCATCGTTCGTCGGCTCGCGTGGACTTGCGAGTAATCCGGTCCCGCTGCTCGGCTGACGCCGCCAGCATCCACCTCCATTCCCATGCGGCCTGTTCCTGATGACAGATCCTGACCGCCAGGCCGATCTCACGGGCGTTTCTGGTGAGCACCTTGATCTCGTTCATACCTGCTTCCTTGGTGTCGTTTCAGCCTGATCACGGTAGGACCGTGCGTCGTAGACTCCACGCGCCACCCTGCCGACTTGCTCTAACTCCGTGAGGATTTTCGCCGTCGTCGCTTCCGCGGCCCCGACCTGGGCCGCGATGTCTGGCAATCGGGGCCGATGTCCCAGTTCGTTCTTGGCCGCCTCGATGGCCTCCAGAACCTCGACTTCTTTGACGTTCACTCGCTTCCGCGCCGGCTTGGCCAGGTCTTTTCTGGCCCTGGGCTGGCGGCGCATCCAACCGCCCGTCATTCGGTCACCTCGGCACTCTCCGGGCTCGTCCCGCCTTCGTTCACCGCCAGATCGGCCTCCTCGTTCTTGTTGATCGCCCGGAAGTCTGCGGCCTTGATTGTCTCCTGGATGGCCTTGAGGTAGTCAGCAAGCTCTCTCAGTTCCTTGGAGTTGTCGCCGAACTTGGTTGCTCTGGCACGCTCGACTGCCCCGATCGATTCATCGACCAGATCGCCGAGCGATGGCATGACGCGGTACACGCTCTCCGCCAACCGACCCGCGCGGTCGATCTCATGTCGAATCCGATGCACCTCTCTGAACAAACCTGGCTCCGTCTGACTGGCTAGCCTGGCCAGTGCATCGCTCTCGTGCAGCGTGATGCACCGGATCTCACCGCATTGCCGTGTTTGCGCCGGGCTGAGTGTTGCAGGAAGGATACTCTGGCTCACGTGATCGACTCCTGACGTTCGCTGGGTTGGGGTCGGAAACTCGGCGCGCACCGGGGGCAGTGTCAACTTGTTCACGTGTTGACAACCTTTTTTGGGATGTTATTGTGCTATTGTGCTATTGTGCGAAACGGGTTGGCGTGCCGTCCTGTTGTCGCTGTGGCACTACGTTGTCATTTCGCATCCCGCGGCAATATTTTTGCCGGCTGCGTGAATGCTGTTTTGTTATGGGTTTTGAACTCATCCTGTGTTGATGAATTCTCTGCGTTCATAGCCCTCTTTGATCAGCTCTTCGAGAATCGATTTTAAGCTGCGATTGGTTCTAGCTTTGTCCTCACGCAGTTTCTTAACGATTGTCGAATCCATGTAAATCGTGAAACGTTCCGTTGCTCTGTTCGGGTCGTTTGGATCTCTGAGTCCCACGAGGACCTCCATTTGTGCAATTGTGCAACTGCTCCTAATGATACCTCGGGTTAACCTGCTGGTCAAGGTGCAATTGTGCAATTGTGAGGAAATTTACGGGGCATTTTCCGTGCGTGATTTTTCCGACCGCAGTCGTTTTACGATTCGTTCTCTTCCCGAAATCTTCGCCGACGTTTCGGTCACAGTTGCCAAGCTCAAGGCGCGACGCGACGGCATCGGCGGTCGCATGTCTCGCGAAGCTGTCCTGAACTCGCTATTTTGCTATTTCTCCGCCTTGCCCCTCGACGAACAACTCAGAATCTACGATGCCGGTGCGGCCTTGCTGCAACCACTCCTCGACCTCGAGAGCTCCGAGGCCTCCCCGGCCGTTCCAAATCCGACCGTCGAAGTTGTAGTTGAGGACGTGACGGATTCAAAACCCAAGTCCTCAGTCAAACGCAAACGAAGCGGCTGATTTTTCGCTGATCACCCCGGCCGCTTCCTTGTAGCAAACTGACATCCCGTCTTCGCCGACCTGGACCGTACATATCCGGCATAGCTGACATCGTTCGGCATCGCCAGGACGCCATCGGCGAATGATCCCCGTGGATTCGTCTCGCAGTATCCGGAGCGTCTGCACTGGCATCACGATCAATGCCGCTCTGATCTTGATCGTGGGTTCCATCTGCACTCTCCTTAGTCGCCGCTCCATCTTCTGTACCACTGAACAGTAACCATTCTATTCGCCTGACAACAGTCCCTCATTGTATTCGCGCGCTGGCATATATCTATGCAAAAATTTCTTGTTGGCCTCGTTTTCATTGCACTTCTTGCTTTTCTGCTCGCTCTTGTCTTTCTGCCGGTTCCTCCTTCGCGACTCCGGCAACGTATCGTATCGCTTGTCCGGTTCCGTCGCTCGATACCTCCTGTCACTGATCTTGTTGCGGCCAATCAGCCGTACCATCGGCGTCAATATCTGCTCACACAAGCCGAGCTGGCTTTCTTCCGTATCCTCCGGATTTCCCTGCCTCCCGGTTGCGCCGTGTTTGCCAAGGTTCGGTTGGCAGACCTGGTGAACTGCTCGGCCGAGGTCTGGCAATCTGGTGGCTACCGGATCGGCACTAAGCATGTTGATTTCGTGATCGCTGATGGCCACTTGTCTCGAATCCTGATGGCGATTGAACTCGATGATCGGTCGCATGATCTCCCCGCACGACGGGATCGCGATCTTCTCCTCAATCAGGCTTGCCGCTCGGCTGGGCTTCCTTTGCTGCGTGTCTCCGTATCTCGCAAATACGACCGGTCCAGCCTGCAAAGTTTGATCCTCGCGCATCTCCCCCAACAGCAAGCCCCGGATCATGATCCTGCATGATCCGGACTCTGCCTTTCCGCTAGCTTTGATTCTGGACCGGCCAGCCGGGAAGCCTGGCGCAGCCAGGCGCCTGTCAAAAATGATGGCCCAGACCACCTCCCGGCGATCTGGGCCTCTCGTTTACTTGTGTTTCGGCTGGTTGCTTTCGGCTAACCTCATCCTCGCGTAGCTCGGTCGGTCCGGATTGCTTGTCTCGACCGTTTCAATTTCCCAAACCGCTCGATCAAGGTTTGGAAAATTTCGGCTCTCCTCGACGAATCGATCCGCGTTCTCGCGGAAGTGGAAGCTATCCATCCAGAACCGGCCGGGCGAGTAGATCGTCCCTGGCGGGACAATCTTGTAAACGTCGTGGACGATCAAGGCGGATTTCAATGCCTGCCTCCTCTTGTCAGTGTGGCCCGGTACCATCCGCCGGCCTCGGCCACCTCGGCGTCATGGAACCTACCCTCGGCGTCCTGCTCGGCATGTTCGCGTTCTTGCCAGAGCGCAAACTCCTGCTGGTCGTCCTCGTGGAGGATTGCTTCCCGGTCCGCCCACTCGTCGGCTCCGGCCTGCCATCCTGCCGTAAACTGCCGATCGAACCGGCGGTGGACCGTCGCGGGTCGGTCGCAGTGCTGACCGCCGAGTCCGAGCGCGTACCCGACCTGTTCTGCGTGGGCCTTGCGCCCTTCGAGCAGGCCGCGATAGAACGGCATTTCGCCTTCGCTTCGTGTCGCGGCTGATTGGTCGCGAAAGACGGTCAAAAAGCTCGGGTTGGCCCCGGTCAAGCCGATCGAGCGGCCGGCCTCGAAATATTCCACCTCGACTGACACCACGTCTTCTGTCAAACTCGTCATCTGATCATTCCTCTCTCGTCGCTGGGTTGGGGTTACGGTCAACCGGGGCCGCGACGTGTGTCACCACGTCGCGGCCCTCCTTATTTTCAGGCGCCCTTAAGCTGGGCGAATGCCTCGGTCAGCTTCCAGACCGCCTTGTTGATCCGGAGGTTTTCGCTCACTCCCTTTACCTCCCGGGTGTTGCTCCGGCGGCCGGTTGTCATGTTGACCCCTCGGGTTCCCCCTCGAATCAAGTTCTCCTGAATGACGTTGGCCACCGTCCAGGTCGCGGCGTCCCGGTCGACCTGGCGGCGGGTGGCCAGCAAGCGGTCGGCGTCGGGCTTGAACTCGCCAGTGTCGCGCAGCTCGGCGGCGGCCTCGGCGAAGATCCGACGCTCTTGCGGTGTTGTCTCGATCCCCTTCCAGGTCGCGATCTGCTGCATCACGCGCGGGGTTTCGTCCATGATCTCGTAAGTCACGTCGATGACGCGCTGCGAGAAGTCGCGGTCATTCGAGCCCGAGTGCTTGAGGCTGACGTCGTTGATCTTTTCCGAATCGACGCACAACCCGTTGAGGCACACGAGGCGGAAGATCCCGGCGGAAAACTTGTAGGCGCTGGTCCCGTCGTGCGAGTTGGTCAAGATGAGTTCGGGGAACTCGCTCCCGACGGCGAGCTGCCCCAGGTGCTGGTCATGGCGAAAGCGAACCATGTGCTTGGTGAAGTTCGCCTTCCCCTCGATCCGCGACCGACCCTGGATCGCAACCATCGGCCGATAGCCCTGGTCTTCCATCATCCTGACGACCTCGATCGTTGGGACGAAACGGTAGCGGTCGCTCATCTTGTTCCACGGGTTTTCCGCGAAGACCGACGGGGCCGAATTGCGGATCTGGTCATGAGTCAGGATGCGGGAAGCGGCGGTGGTGTGGCGAGCGTCGTAGTTGAAGCGAGTTCCGGTGATCATCTGAAGTTGTCCTGAGTCTGGGGTTTGTGTCGCTCTCCTCGGCGACAAGTGAATTATACCATATTTGCACAATTGCACAATAGCACAACCCAAGTTTTTCGCACAATTGCACAAATAGCTTTGCCTGATCTCCGACACCCGTCGGCCATGTTTGCCTGGTGAGCCCTTTCGAACGGAGCGCAGAGCTTCGCGGCCGACGCCAGGGGAAGGGCCGTCTGGCCTTGTCCGCCCGGAGCCGCCCCCCCTCGCTTGCGACCGGGGGGGGCGGCGGAGGCGGGCAAGGATCAGCGGCAACGATCCCCCGGCGGCGGAGCCGCACAGACCCGAGGTCGCCGGATGGCGACGATATGCTCCGGCCGCCGGCCGCTCCAACTCGTGGTTGCCGTCAGGCAACGCATACCATCCGCCTGCCAGGCGGTCCCCCCGTTCGACCCATTCGCCTGCCGGGCGGTCTTCTGGCCAACTGGCCAACCCAACTGGGCTTCAGCCCAACGCCTGCCAGGCGGGATTGCGTCAGGGATCTGGGAGGGGCGTCGCTTGCGACGGTCGGCCCTGGCCGACGGAACCCCCGGGAGAGCCCGGCCGGCTTGCCGGGACGCCCAAAGTGACCTGGCGGCTGCAGATCGATCGGGCCTGGACTGATGGGAAGATCATCGGTCTGGAGTCGAAAGAGTTTCTCGAGGGTCGGTTCGTACTGCGATCGGGGGTGTTTGTCGAGCTGGTGGAGGACGTGTCGTGGTTTGGATTTCTGGCTATGACCTGGATGCTCGGCTCAGTTCCGTCGGTTCCAGTTGTCCAAGAGATCGGGCAGGTTCACGTTTCCTGGCATCTCCGCGAGCTTTGCTCGGTCAAACCACTCACGAAGGCCCTGCATCTCAGATACCATCGAGTCAAGTTTTTGAAGGTCTGCGTGGTTGGCGATTTCCCGCAGAAAGCTAGCATCCATGGTCAGCAGAAATTCGCGAATTTCCGCAGTTTCCCTGCCGGTCAGCCTTTGAAGTGCATGTACCAAAATATTTATGTCTGACATGATTTGACCTGCCTTGACGATGCGAACCCTTATTACATCGTCGGCAGTAATTTATCAGAGTCAATGATTTTCGCTTATCCATTACTCTTCAAATCTAGAACTTTCTGGCCGTTGAATGTCTTCGGTCCGACTTACATCAATCACGATCTCTTGATGGCGACAATTGGGATTGAGGCACTGGATCGTGTAGTGAGGGTAATGTAATCTGATCGGCTGGCCGTTCTGGAAGTAGATTCCTGACTGAAAGTCTTGACCGTTGGTGGATTGGTATCCACAAAGCGGACAGGGTGCTTTGAGGGCAAGCTGATTTCGTGCAAACATGGTTCAGATCTCACCTTTGCAGTATCGATCTAATCGCCAAATCCTTCCAGTTGGGGGGAATATTTATCAATGATTGCGATTCTGGCGGCCTATGTATATTGGGGGTTTACCCTAAAATAGGTAAGCCGAGTTAAAAATTGCCCATCAAGATCGTTAGCAGTGGTCAGACCGGGACGGATCAGGCTGGTTGGCGTGCCGCCCGATCGCTAGGCCTACACACGGGTGGCTGGATGGCTCGTGGCTTCGAGACCGAGGATGGGTTGCACCCTGAGTTTGCTGGTCGATTCCATGCGATTGAGGTCAAGGCGAAATGGAGTGGGAACCGGAAAGGGGATCGGACGTTTCCGGACCAGACCCGGGCTAACATCCGCGATTCCGACGCTACGGTCTGGTTTGGCGATCCAGCGAGTGAAGGCGGTCGCCACGTTTTCAAATCCTGCTTTTTGCTGATGCGACCTTGCTTCAGAGTCACTTTGGGATTCACTCTCCCGGTTGGCTTAGCGACATGGATCCGAGCCGAGCGAATAGAGGTACTCCATGTGGCTGGGGAGTGCGAGAGTCAGTCACCAGGTCTCGGGCTACAGGTTGAGCTTTTCCTCGTTGCCGCGTTGGGTCGCCTGGCCGAGTGCCATGTCACGCCTGAGTTATGAGCCAGCGGTCTCGAACGCGACTCCCTGACACGCCAGACAATCTCGTAACGTCACCCGACCCGGGTATCGTCCCTTGAGTTGACCGCACACCGTTAACTCGGCGCAGCCACACGCCTCGCTGACCGAGGCCGGGAGTGTCGTCCCCCTGTCGGGGCAACTTTTAACCAGCGGCAAGGTCCGCTGGATCGTGTGGTGTTGGACGTTCATCTGCTCGGATCGCTCGTCGTCGGTGAGCGCGGCCCAGGCCTGGCGCTTGGTCAAGAGGTCGCAGATCGCCGGGTTGTTCAGCCCGTGACAGGTCAGGACATTAGGGCAGACCGTCCCGCTGGTCCGCTGACATGGCCCCGTGTGGTAATCCATGGCTCAGTCCAATGGCTGTACTGGTTGTTTGGTCGGGGTCGGAGTGGGCGTTGTTGTGGGCGATGGGTTCGCGGTCTCGGTGGGGTTTGGCGTTGGTGATGGCGATGGCGTTGGTGACGGGCTACCTCCGTCGGTTGGCGACGGGCTTGGGTCTGTGGTTACTGGCGTTGGCGATACAGTCGGCGTCGACGTCGGTGATGGCGAACTGGTCGGGCTTGGCGTTGGTGTCGTGGGTGATGGAGTTGGAGTCGTCGGTGTTGGCGATGGGGTCGGACTCGGCGTCGGGCTTGGGTCCGTCGTGACCGGTGTCGGCGAGACGGTCGGTGTCGGGGTTGTCGTCGGTGTCGCTGTGGGGCTCGGCGTGGGACTGGGAGTGGTCGTCGGCGAGGGCGTTGGATCAGGGGTCGTCGGCATCGGCGACGTGGTCGGTGTCGGACTCGGACTATCGGTCGGCGTGGGTGTTGTGGTTGGGTTTGGGGTGGCCGATGGTGTTGGTGTCGGGCTGCTCGGCGGGTTATCGGTCGGCGCGGTGGTGCTCGGCGGGTTCTGCGTTCCGCCGGCCGTCAACGTAGCGTCGTTGCATGGCGCGATGAAGACGTTGTTCTCGCCCGTGTTGGTGGGGCTCCCGACGATCATGCTGAAGGGATTACAGGTGTTCTCGGGTCGATCGAGAGTCCAGGCGTAGATTGATGGGAGTTGATAAGGACTCCCATACGGCGAGGTTGGGTAGTACGCATCGAGCAAGAACTGGTTGTAATTGCATCGTAAAGCATAAAAGAAATAGCTGTCGATTGGGGGGTCGTAGAAACTCGCGGTGCTCGTCCAGACTCGTTGGTCTTGGGTGAATCCGAAGGCAATCATCGCGGGTGGCGGCGGCCCGTATTGGATCGTGCAGCTGTAAATCGGGGCGTTGGCGCACTGCTGAGTGGGTGCCGTCATCGCGATCGTTTCGGGCATCATGCAGAAGCAATTGGGTGGCGTGTACCCTGTTGTCGGAGTTGTCGTTGTCTTCTTCGTTGTGTCGCTCACCCAGCGATGATCGACGTATCGACATTCGACGTAGTCTCCCTGGGCCGGTAGATTTGGGCCGATCAAGAGCACGATCAGTTTGTTGGTCCGGTCGGTGAATGTCGTCGATCGACCTTCACCCTCGGTACCAAATGGCGATGTGGGTTGAACCGTGATGAACGAGTTGGCGGCGATCTTCGAGCTGGTGGTCAGGACGCGGCCCACGATGCCGCGGTGCATGCCCAGACTTTCACTCTGGGCACTGCGGCGCCGGTCGTTGCGACGCTGGCGACTGCTCTCGATTCCCGCCTCGTAGCTCATCAGAATTGTCCCATCAATTCGGCCTTCTTTTTCGCAAACTTGCCGATGCCGGTGAACTCGCTGTGGTGGACGACTCGGCCGCTTTGCACGAGGTGGGCCATGACTCCGGGCAAGTCATCGGCGCGGATCTTGGCGGGGTCGAGGTTGCCGGCGATCAGGGCGGTGCGGACCCAGTAATTGTACGTGGCGCGTTCGTCGCTCATGTCGATCGAGATAATGTTGTCGACAACGCTGTTGACCAGCTCCTGGCGGTCCGCTCCCTCGATGATCGCCTGGATCTCCTCGCCCGTTTGATCATAGTTGAGCAGGAGCATGCAGAAGGCGAGCTGGTTGACCAGGGCGGTGGGTACTTTGCCCTCGTACATGATGTCCTGATAGATCTGCTCGCGCTCGGCTCGGAAGTCATCGCTGGTCGCGAGACTGGGCAGACGCCAAACATGGCCTTGCGATGAGATCGTGAGGCCCTGGAGTCCCTCGGCACGGGGTCGCTGCTCGATCTCTGGCTTGTTCTCGGCGACTGCCGTTTCTTTCCTGTCCATGCTCACTCCTTTTTTTTATCCGTAGCGAAAGATCCAGCGGTCTTCGACGTAGGTAATCACTACATAGCTGCCAACTGGCGGGGCAGTCGAGCCGAGATTGAGCGCGTAGAAGACCTTCGTCGGTCCGGTCGTGAATGTTCCCGCTCTGCCCTCGACCTCGGCCCCGGTGACCGTCATGGCTCGGACGCCGTAGAAGACCTGGGCGGTGGTGGGGTAGGTCGCCACCTTCGTGGTGATCGCCACCATCGATGGGCTGCCGAGGTTGCCGGGTTGATCCGCGCGGGAGTCTTCCTGGTCCCATTCGTCGTCGTCGCGGCGGAGATTCTCCAGGTCGTCTTCATCGCTCATCAGCGGCCTCGCCGGATCTTGGGTTCGATCTTGTGCCGGTGTCCATCCTGATCGGAGAGGTGGAGCACTGTTTGCTGTTCGGGCTCGAAGATCTGGTCGATTGCGACGATCACGGGGTAGACGGCGGCGGTGGCGGATTGCGAGCTGCCGTTGTCGGTTCGGAAGCCCAGCCCTCGGCCGACGATCTGACTGATCCGGTCGCCGAGCTGGTAGAAGTTGGTGAACCGGGGAATCTTGATCGGTCCCTCCAGGATGCCCGCCTCGGTCGCGGCCCGGTTGGCGATCGCCTCGGCCGTGGCGTTGTCGGTGTCGTCGCGCACGACCTGGTCAGCCCCGGTGGTGTTGAAGGGCGAGGATTTGTCGACCGTGTTCTTCTCGTACCGATCACGGGCGTCGATCTGGCGGGCCACGGTTGTCGTCAGCACCGAGTTGTCGGTCTTGTCGGCCGTTCCCTTGACCGCGCTATCTCCTTCGATCACAGCCACCAGACGTAAATAAAACTTCTTGTTGACCGCTCCGGGGTTGCTCAGGCTCTCCACCACCTTGACGACCCCTTCCGGGAAGGGCGCGGTCGGCTCGTTCGACTTGCCGATCTTCCAGCCATTGGGATTGTCGGCCGTGATCCGGATGCCGAGTCGATCTTTGAGGAGCGAGAACCCACCTTCGATTACCTGCCAGGTGCCGCTTCCGTCCCAAACTCCCGGGATCGTCCCCATGTAGTCGGTCGAGATGGCGAGCTGGTAGCGGCGAGCCTTGCCGTTGCTGTCGAGGGAAAGTAGCTCGCCGATCGGCTTGCGGCGGCGGGTCGCGTACACGGCCTTGTTGTTGATCGGTGTGCCCAGCACCTGGTCGAGGTTCGTGGGCTTGTTGACTTCGGTGGTCGAACCGATCGCGTAACTTCCCTCGCCCGTCTCGTCGAGGCCGAACAGGCGGTAGGCGTCGCTGTTGTAGCTGAACGCGGCGGAGTTCCGGTCGTAAAGCGCGATGCTCGCGACGGAGTTCCCATCGCTCGCCTGCATCGGGAACAACTGGGTGAGGACGAAACCCGCCTCGTATTTGTTCAGGGCGCCGTAGACATCCCAACGGTTGATCACCTGCGATGCGTCCCGCTCGATTTCCCCCTCGCCGACGTTGCTGAGGGTGGGATCGAAGAAGCTGCCGCGCTGCTGGAGGTAGACGTTCCTGAGTGTCCCGAGCTGGAGTCGGAAGATGCGGAGCGAGACCTGCGGGAGCTTGCCGTCATCGCTCACTCCGGCCAGGCGCCACTCCATCCCGAACCCGCGATCCTTGAGCAGGTCGTTGAGGACGCTGGGCCAGTCGCGGCCGGTCATCGGCTTGTCCGAGAGCATGATGGGCTTGGGCGTGTACGTGCTCGGGTCGCCCGGATCGACCGTGGCCCCGTTGGGTTCGAGACTCATGAGCAGGGAGTCGAGCTGACTGCCATCGGGCAACGTCAGCGGTGTCGAGCCGTCGTAGTGGCTGAAGACGAGCCAGCGGACGCCGGTGTTGAGTTGCCAGTAGTCGCGGACGTCGGGGTCGCGGACGATGTTGGGATCCATGAAGCTGGGATACTGGAAGTCGCCGGCCTGATCCTCGATCTGTGGAGTGACCCAGTTCGCCTTCTCGGTCGCGTTGGGCAAGCCCTTCGGGTTGAACTGGGCGAGGACGTCGGTCTGGATGTCGGCTCCGGTCGCCACGTTTGATCCGTCGCGGATCTTGGCTCCGGCGATGGGTGTATTCCAGAACTCCTTGGCGATGCCGATCGCCGTCATGAAGACCTGTTCGACCTGGCCCTGGAGTTTGAACCCGAACTTCAGCGCTTTGCCATAGAACAGGAACTCGTTGGTTCCGTCCGGCTTGATCCCCTTGACCACGAGCTGATCGCCGGTGTTGATCGCTTCGCTCAGTCTGACCGAGGTTGATAGCGCTTGCTCGATCGACTGCGGGGAGTTGGCATTCTGCCCGTCGAAGGCGTAGCGAAACACCGCTCGGCCGGGGTCGGTCCCGATCGAGCGGTGGATGCTGACGCACCGGAGGCTGGTGAGGTTCTGGAACTGCTTGCCGCTGGCGGCCTGGGCGTTGTACCGCGCCACGACGATCGGTGTCGCGGCGCGGTCGGTTGGCACTGGTGTCGTGTTCCAGAGCCAGGGATCTTCGGGCGGATTGTCGCCCGGTGGGTGATAGGGCATGGTCAACTCACGTTGGGGTTGTATCCCGTGTGCAGGAACGTCATCTCGTATTCCCTGGTGATCCCCCAGCCCGGCGAGAAGGTCCGGCGTCCCACGGTCCGAAAGGTGTGGAGCACGGCGTCCGGCCAGGTGAGATTGTCGGTATCCACCAGTGTTCCCGCAATGCCGCTGAGCTTGGCCTGGCGGATCGTGACGAGCACCGACCCGAGGTCGGCGTCATTGACTCCGCACAAGATCCCGCGCACCAACGTGGTTGCGATCCCTAGCCCCAGATCTAGGCGTTCGACTCCGCGAACGCCTGGGTAGTGGTTGATCTGCTCGATGTTCGGCGGGTCGTCGTGATCGAAGATCGGGCACGGCCCGAAGAAATTGAGCCCGTTCCAGGTGGGCATGGTTCGCTCCTCGAATTAGAGCGGCGTGATGGTCAACGGGTCGGCCTCGTTGCCGTTATTGTCGGTCGCCCCGAAGGCGGTGAAGACGATCTGCCCCCCGGCGAACTTGTTATTCTCCCCCTCGCCGTCTCCCTTTTCGAGGATGGCGTTGACCAGAGTGACCAGGATTCCGCCGCCACCTGGGTTGGCCTGATTGCGGGGATCGAGCAGAGTCGCTGTTATGGTGCAGGGGGTGTCCTCGGGGATCTGCATGGCGGTTTTCAGGTCGCCCGTCGAGATCTGGATTCCCCGTTCGCGCTCGACGCCCTTCTTCACCCGCGCGTACTGGAAGTTGTCGCCGAAGAACGACACGACCTTGTTTGACCGCATGGGCCGGACGGCCGTCACTCCGGTGATGGCGATCGCGGTTCCACCCAAGGGCGTCACCGTCACACCGACCCAGTTCATGAACAACTTCGTGGGAGTTCCCGCTGGTGTGGACATCATCGTCCTCCTTCAAGATGAACTGCGTCGTTCTCACTGCATCATCACGTCGATGTGCTGGGTGATCTCGGCCTCGGCCTGCTGGGACAAGGCCCAGAATGGCCGAGGCGGTTGGTTGGTGCCGGTCACGATACCGCCTTCGGTGAACTTGATCGCGTGCTGGATGGCGACGGGATCGGGACCGTAGGCGATCGTCATCTGGTTGCCGCTCGTGACGGGCACGCCCCGGATGTTGCTCTCCTCCTTCATCGCGCCGTAGAGGTAGCCCATCAGCTCGCCCGGTGCGACTCGGTCTTTCCACTCCTGGTAGCTGTCGGACAGCTTGGGCCACGGGTTGCCGTCGGGGTCACTCTCCATCATCATCGTCATCTGGACGTTGGTGGCGAGGATGGTCTGGTACGGGACCGGATCGGTAAAAACAGAATCCATTTTTTTTATGACAGCTCTCAGATCGGCCAGGATCGCCGTGTCACCTTTGATGCTGATCTTCAGGTCGAACATTAGGGCCTCTTGGGAGCTGCGGCCCCCTGGCGTGCGGGTGGAGTGGGGAGAACCGGCTTGGCTGGTATTCCCCTGGCCACACCGCCGACTCCTGCATTGCGATCGAGGTTGCGTAAGATCCGGTTGGTTTCCTCGCCGTTTTTCGCCACGGCGTCGAGCTTCGCTCCAAGGTCGGGCATCGGTCCGGAGATGTTACCGCCCTTGCGTTCCACGGCTTGGCTCAGGCGGCTGTAATCCTCCTTGACCTGGGTTTCCCCGCGGTACAACTCGCGGTCGCCGCTGAAGTTGTTCCAGTTCATCGTCTGGATCTGCGCTTTCGTGTATTGTTTGCGCAGCGTCGCATCATTCTCATCGTGGAAGTAATTGCGATCCAGCTTCAACGCGTTGACGAAAATCTCCTTGTCCGAGAGCCCGACCCGGCGTGCCTCCTTGATGAGTTCGCCTGTCGCGTGGCCCAGCTTGCGTTTGTCGCGGAAGCCCATCTTCCCCAGCCAGGCGAGACCCACGGCATCCTGGACCCATTCCTTGCCCGTATTCCAGGCTCCGCCGATCTCGTGCTGGTCGCGCATCACCTGCTCGGCATTGTTCATGGCGATGGTCATGTTCGTGAACTTGTCCCCGATCAGGAACTTCTGCGCTTCGGCGTTGGCCTTCGAGACCCGATCTCGTCCGACCGCATTCCGCGTCAGGAATTTTGTGTTGGCGTCCATGACTCCTTCACCGGTGATGCCGTTGGCTTTGGCGAGGCGGGCATCCATGAGGTCGATGTCGCCGAGCTGCTCGGCGATCGACCGGGCCTCGGTGTCGTCCCCCGTGACGAACTCCTTGAGCGCCTGGTCGAGGCCTTTCCCCTTGGCAACCTCGGTCATTAGCGCGGGCTTGATCGCCTTGAGCCGTTGGAGGTGGCTCATTCCATCCTTGACGCCTTGTTGAGCCAGCCATGCTCCTTGCGGTCCCTTGGTCTCGCGGAGCGCTCGGACCGCCTGGCGGAGACGGGTCCCCGTGGCGTACGGGTTCGCGTGGGTAGACGCGACGCCCTCCATCACCGCCAGCTCGGCCAGGTTCTCCATCGGGCCGCCGTCCTGCACGAGTGAGCCGGCCGTGGTAAGTAGGGTTCTCATCAACGGCTCGACGTTGCCCCGGCCCTCGTTGAGTCCGTAGACGACCTGGCCCATGACCTTCGCGGCGGTCTTGACGTCGGGGATCTTCTGGTACTGCGACATGACGCCGGCGAAGTCACCGCCGGTCTTGGCGTTGATGCCGACGCGGGTGGCGAACTTGGCTCCCTCTCGAGCAACCTCCTCGGCGACGGGATCGGTGATGTTGCCCTTGGTCTTACCGGCCGGGACCGACCCGAGGAATTGTTCCATGTACTCTTTGGCTTCCTTGGGCATCATCCCGCCGGCGATCCCCAGCTTCAGGACGTCCCGAGCGACCGATTCATCCGGACCGTTCTTGCCCTGGAGGTTCGCGATTTCGCGAAGGGTGTCGCGGAGTTTCATTGCGTCGTCGGTCATGTTCTGAATTTCTTTGCGGGCTGAGTTGAGCTTTTCGCCGAATGCGAACGCGACCTGGGCGGCCACCTGGACCACTTGCAAGGCGTTGCTGAGATTGAGCAGCGAGCTGTTCATGCTCCCGAGGTTATTCGTGATGACCTCGACGTGTCCCGCTGTCGCGCTTGCCTGCGCCCCCAACCCGCCGACTCCCCCGGCCGCCGAGTTGGCGGCCGTGTTCGCCGCGTTGGCGGTCGCGCCCAGCCGGTTCAACTCGGCTTCGAGCCGGCTGATGTTGGCTAGTGCCGTGGCCGTGTCGGCGACGAATGTGATCTCGTACTGGTTCGTCATGAGTTGAAATCCGATCGCTGGGTGCGGGCCGAGACTTCGATCATCGCCTTGAACAGGAACGTGTTTCTCACGTTCCGACTGGCCTCTTTGCCTTCGCTGTGATTGGTGGTGAAGAACGGGATCGAGAAACCCGACTGGAAGTCATAGCCCTTGCCGCTGAAGAAATTGGCCACCGCTGTTCGGGCCGCATTCGCCTTGGTGCTGTCGTCGGCATAGACCGTGAACCGGACTCGCTGGTCATACCAGTAGGATGTCGAGGTCGTCAGGATCGGGTTGCCGGTGTTGATGCTGAAGATCAGGTAGGGGATCTGCGGATTCTCCCCCGCCTGATCGCGGTAGATCTTCCCGGCCGGCATCGGTCCGGCCTGGTAATCGGCCACGATAGCGGCGGCCAGGTCGATCGGCAGTGGGGCGGCCGGGGTGGTTTTACCACCTCGGATGCGCGTGCCGATCCTGCTCCCGACCCGCGTGCTGATCATGGCGCGATGGCTTCCGCCGTCGTGGTCACGGCCGTGGTGCTTCCAAAGTAATTGACGGAGACGACTGTCCGGGTGTCCTTGAGCATGGTGCCGGTCATTCGCACCGTGGAACCGACCATGACCGTGAACGAGCCGCTGCCTGTCTCTGCTCCATCGCCGGTCACGACCCCGACCGCGTCGGCGTGAATTGCCCCGATCGCTTTGGGTAGGTTCACCCCATTCTCGACCATCACCGCGTCGAGCCCGCCCGCCGCCAGACTGACGTTAAAGCCGAACGCCGTCATGGTCCGGTTGGTGGATGCCCACACGGCCGACGCCGCGGCGTCCCCGATCTGATTGACCAGGGTCGAGGCGGAGGTCGACAACTGCGTGACCAGTTGCGTCGCCGCGTTGGTGTTCCCAGTAATAGCAGTCAGGTTGACTCCCGTTTTCAAGGTCGCGACATCAGCCTGAACACCTGCAAGGGCCTGGGCGGTTGTCTGGGTGCCGCCCGGCAGGGTTGCGTTGAGGTAGGCGAGAGCGAGTTGGTTGGCGGTTGCTGTCGCGGATGTCCCCAGTGCCGTCACTAGCAAGGTGAGGTTCCCCGCGCTCCCACCCAAACTCGTGATGTTGACCCCCGTTTTCAAGGTGGCGACGTCGGCTGCGACCGTCGCCAGGCTGGCCTGCGTGGCGAGGGTCGTCAGGTCAGTGGCGTTGATGCGGTTGACGGCATTCTGCAACTGGCCGAGAAAGAGCGGTGGGAAGTAAGTACTCAGGAACATCGAGAGCTGAGCACTGACGATTGATTGGACTTGCGCCGCCGTCGCCCCGCCAGTCGACGCGGCACCCCCCTGGACCTCGTTCGAGATCGCGGAGTAGCTTGCCGGGGATGCGTTGTCGTAGGCCTGGGCGGTGTAGTACAGCCCCCCGGCCGTATAGGTCGCGGTCCCCCCACCCGTCCCGGGGATCGTTCGCACTGGCGTCGTGCCCTCACCTCCGGGGCTGGTGCCGGCGAAGATCACCACGCCCCCGATCGGATTGACGCCCCCCATTGGAGCCGGATAGGTGATGGTGTCGATCCCGTTCGCCGATGTGACCGTGATCGTCCCGAGGGTTGGCGGGGCGATTGTGGCATCGACCAGCGACACGGGGCCGATTTGATAGCCGGTGGATGCCGATCCCCCTACATCCATGCGAGGCCCGAGATTGCCCCCAGTCAGTGGGGCCGATGTGGTTGCATCGAAGTAATGCGTCGGCGTAGCGCCAACCGGCCCGGCTGACACTCCGTAGCTTGTTGGGCTATTGAGGACTAGCGAGAACCGGTAGGTTGTCCCGATCGACAACCCGGGCGACGCGACTTGCCCGAGGAGTGAATTGCCCCCAGACGAGTCAAACTGCAACAATTGGATCGCATCAAAACCGGATGCGTTGTTGTAGTAACGCAACCAAACATGAGCGGTTGTTCCCGGTTGTTGGAAAACCGTATATCCGGCGGCACCGTTGACGACCGAAGATAGTTTCAAATCAAAATTCAAGGTCGCCGGATATTTGATCTGGTCGAGTGTTGTAGACGCCTTCAGAACTGCGTTGCTACTGGTTCCGCTGCCGGTGTTATAGATCCGACCTGCGCCGTCCAGCGCGAATCCAGCGGTATTCCCCGGGGCCGCAGCGTAGGACGCCCCCGAGTCCGACTGATGGGCCAGAACATTCGATCCGGCCGACCCAGCATAGGAGTCGATGAAGACATTCATAGTTAAACTTCTCCTTGATCTGACAGTAGTGCGGACCTTGACGCATCAGTCACGGGTTCACGAGGTATGGCCGAGCAAAAGCTGAAGACTGAACAGGCTGACGGTTCCGGCCGGGATCGGGGTAGGTGTCGGCGTCGGTGTCGGTGTTGGGATCGGCAGACTTACCGCGCCGACGGCCGTGGTGAACTGGCGATAGCTGACGATCCGCGTGGAGCTGGCCGGCGTCCCGCTGATCGCGAACCCGCCGAGTCCCGCCTCCATCGGCGTCGGATTCGGATCGTAGGCGTCGAAAACGCGGTTACCGTCGATCAGGAACGACATCACGGGTCCGGATACCAGAGCCGTGAGAGTGAACGTCCCGTTGAGCGAGCTGAGCGCGAGGTTGCGCGAGTAGACGAGGCCGCCGTCGCGCAGCAACCCGACCGTGTTCCCCGCGAGAAAGGCCGAGTATCCGTTGCCCTGCGCGTTGGCCCGCAAAAGGATCGCGACCGAATCCAGCTCGCCACTCGCCGTCAGTTGCAGCTCAATCCCGTAATCAAGCCCTGGGGGTGGAGTCGTGCAAACATAGCGCGTCGTTCCCGCGCCGAGCGTCACCCCACTCGCGCCGTCGGTCGCCGCCCCGGCCCCCTTGGCCCAGACCGTGCCCGCGAGGCTGGCCAGATCGGTCCCCGGAGCCGAGCCAAACTGAGCGGTGGCAAAATTCGTCTCGACCGTCGGCCCGCTCGCCCGCTTGATGGTGACCAGCGATTGGTAATCCAGATTGACCGACGCGGTGGCCTTGATGTGGACCGCATGCAGACCAGCCGGGACCGGGACCTGGAGGATCGACGAGTAGCTGTTCGCGCTGATCGACGTCGGGGCGAAGTGGCCCGTGGCCAACTCGACTCCATCGACCACGACGGCGAGACTATCCCCAGCCGTCGCCTGGTTGCCGTAAACCTGAAACTGGAGGACGCACGCCTCGGGGAAGCGGTTGTAGGTCCAGTAGATCAGGTTATGGCCGCCGTACCCGCGATTGCCTTGATAGCCCGAGGAAACATCGACCCAATCGGGGATCGCGCTTCCCTTCACCAGATTGGTGGCGGCCTGGTAGTCCTGGAGCCCCAGATAGCGGGGCGAGCCAAGGTGCCATGCGTCCGTCGCAATCGCATAATTCAACTGGGTCGAGTTGAAGATACAGCCGAAATCGTAGTCGTGAGCGTTGCAATCGGAGAGCCATTCGAGCATGGCCTCGCGGGCGCGGGGGTCCTGATTGACCATGAGAGTGAATTCGGACGCATAGTCGCCACCGAAGACCCGGTTCCCCTCATAGAACCCGTAAGCCAGCCCGTAGCTCTTGAAGAACGCGACGATGTCATAGGGACCATCGGGCATCCCGCTCGCGAAAACTGCATCGGCCGACACGCTCCCATCGGTGACTTTGACGCCATAGTCGCGGTAATCCGAGACGCCGCCGCCGTACAGATAGCTTTTCACCGGCCGCGGGTTGGCGACGTGGGCGGCCGAGCCAAACCACGCTTCGAGGTACGCCATCCCGACACTCAAGCTCGGGCCGACTCCGCCGCCCGCCTGGCCGAATATGACGGGCCGGACGCGCGTCATCATCGCCGCGTCACCGAAAACCCCGCGGAAGATATCGGAGATTTCCATGATCCGTCGGGCCGCGCGGCGGAACGCCCAGGCATACGGGCTCGGCTCGCCGTCGTAATTGAGCGACGAGCCACCCGCCGCAACCTCTTGCTGGGCGAGGGTGAGGTTGATGGCGAACGCGCCGAAGGCGGTGTTGAAGGTGAGTTCGTTGCTATTCTCCAAATAGATCGTAATCTCTGGATCTAATGCGGGTAGCACCGGCCCATCCGCGGGGACGGGGTTGGAACCCGTCGAGCCCGTGTAGGGCAAGAGCCCGTCCGTCCCGTAACGGAGCATCTGAGCCATTTTCAGAACGTAATCGTCGGTCGCCCCGACGGGAATATTGAACCAAGCCTGACTTCCGCTCGGTTGTTTCAGCTCATTGGAGCAGCGGACCAACCCTTCCCAGGGAGGCTCGATCGTGCCCGTGTATCCGCCACTCCAATTGGGTGCCTTGCCAGGCGTGCGCTGATTCCATTCGAGGTGGAATGATCCCTGGCGGTTCGTATTGCTCGGGTCCATCCACCGAATCAGCGGGGTCGGACTCACCAGCTCGCGAAACGCATCGGTCAGGAAAGCGGTATACGGCAGCGGAGTCATGGAATCCTGGTGACTCGGCCCCATGATTTGGATGTCCGAAACACCCGATCCCATTGGATCACTGGGGCTCCGCTGGGTGTTGTCGAAACCCACCGAGATCGAGCCCACAAACCCCGTTTCAATGGTCAAAAGGTATTCGGAGATGCCCGAGACGGAGTCGAAAGCATCCAGCCGGATCGGAGCCGCGCTATGCTGTAATGGTCCCTGGGTCGAGGTCCGATTCGGCCCGACGGTCCAGTGCTGAAACGAGCAGTAAAGATCCGACAGGCCCTTGAACCGCACGGCGTAGACACCGCCGCCCGTCACTGGTGAATTGGGTGGGCTGGTCCAGATGACCTGGTTGAAGTTGGAAGCGGGATAGAGGTCTGGACCAAGCGGAGGCGGATTGACGCCGGCGTCGATACTCCGGGCCATCGTGAAGCGGTTCGCGAGCGCAAAATCGCCCGAGTAGTCGATAAAGAGCGCGGGGTTGATGCCCACCAACATCTTGTTCATAGTTGCCTCGTGCTCAGGATATTGGACTCACCTGCTCGGTACAGTCGGCGTACCAGAGTCGGCCCAAGTTCATGTCATCGCGGTAGGCGTTGACCTCGAAGATGCGTTCTCGTCCGATGCCTGTGGTGAAGACGAGCTGGTTGAGCGTCGTCAGGTCGGCGTCCTCGGGAAAGAGTACGCGCACGTCGCGTCGTTCGATCTCGTGCATCCCGACCTCGGCACGACTTCCACGTTTCTCCGAGACGAGGCAAACCACGTTGATCTTCGTCGTTGTGCTCGGGCACCGTGATCCCCCGGTGGAGCTGGTTGCCTCGGTGTCGCGGAGCTGGATGTCAACCTGATGGGGGAACATCCGCCGGCTGGGTCGGGTGAGGTGCATCAGGCGTGGTTCCTGTAGTAGGAGACCACCTGCCGCACCGACTCGGGCATGCCGCCGATGATCTCGCCGAACTCGCGAGCGGTCCAAGCCCACACGTCGGTACGTTCCGACTGGAGAACGCTTGATACGTCCATCCGCTCGAACGTCGCTTTGACCAGCTCGGCGACGGCGGTTTGCACATCGGCTGGGATCACCTGATAGCCGGCGTCGTAGGTCACGCGGATGCCCTAGTACTGCTCGCCGATTCGGCCGTCGATCACGTCCGCCAGGAATCCAGGGCCGAACCGGGCGGAGCGAAACGGGTCGTTCCAGTCCGACTGACTCAACGTCAAGATTCCCGAGCGACGATCGACGCTGTAATCCGGTTCGGTGCCGTAGACGTTGAACTGGGTGTGCTGCTGGCGAGCGCCCTGCCAGCCCTGACCGGCCACCAGGTCATCCAGCCCCCAGCCCGAGAAGTCTCCCTCGGCCGTGGCCATCCATGATCCAGGCTGGACGCTGATGTAGCCGGCCAGGTCGGCGATGGTGCCCAGTCCTGCCGTGGCGAAGACGATCGTCTGCGACTGCGTCACACCGAGCGACTTGGTTTCCAGGACGATCGAGCTGCCGATCAGCCCGGTCGGGTCGATGCTCGGAATCTGGATGCGGGCGCGTTGCGTGGTCCCGCTGAAGTTGGTGACGTAGAGCGCTCCGGTCGGGTTGCTGGCCACGCGCTCGATGTTGACCACGGGCGTTTCGCGGATCAGGATCTGACCGGACTCCTCGGCGTCCACCAGCTCGTCGATCCCGGCCTGGTAGCCGATCTGCCGGTTGCACCAGTTCTGAATCAGGGTCGAGGCCGTGCTGACCATGCCGGGCAACGCGGTGATCTGGGCCGCTGTCAGGTCGGTGACCACCGTCTGCACGAACGCGGGAGTGGTGAGATCCATGATCCGCCCCGATAAAAAAGAGTTTTTTATATCCCTGCTGTGTGCCACCGTGGTTCAGACGTAGACCGGCGGGTTGATCCCGGCGAGGTCGTAATCCGACGCTGGCATGTACCGGGCGTCCCCGGCCTGCACGAGCAGAGATGTCAGGGTGGCGGCCCCGGCGACGGTCACAACTCCCCGCGTCAGGCTGCCGAGGTTGAGCGCGGCCACCTTGTCGGCCTGGATCTCGACCCGGGCAATCCCGCCCGTGCCGGTGGTGATCGTCGAAGCGCTGTTGGGGATGTCGCTCCAGGTCGTCCCGTTGTCGGCGCTGGCCTGAACTTTGAGCGTGACCGTGCTGCCGGCGGCGACGGCCCCGGTTGTCAGGGTGTAGAGCCGCTTGCGGAAGCGATCGAGCACATGGCCGGTGGTTTGGATCGCTCCGACGGCCTGATTGCTGGGCGGAAGGAATGCCGTGGTTGCCAGGCATTCGCAGATTCGTGCGTTGGTCATCATCGACCCTTTCCGAGAACGGATTTTGGGATTTCGAGCAACATCGCTCGTAACGATCGCTGGGTTGGGTGCTATCCATCCCGGGAACGGCTGCCGTCGGCTGCCGATCCCGGGACGTTTTCTTGTGGGAAGACAATTCTGCTTAGTTGGTCGCGGCCTTCAGGCCGACGAACGGGCTGATCTGGTTCGTCTTCGAACCGTCGGCCAGGTAGAACGGGGCGAGGCACGAGGGCTGGCCGTCGTCGCGGATCTTGGCGCGGATGGCGATCTCGTCGGTGTCGAAGAGAAAGTGTTCGCTCAGGCCGATCTCGATCCCGGCCCGTTGACCCACGAGGTACCGGCGACGATCGATCAGGATCAAATCGAAGTCCGCGCCTGGCACACCGATCTTTTCTGACCAGAAAATCGGTCGGTTGAGCATTTGCTCGGCGGATGCCGTGGCGAGCGGCCCCTGGCTGTTGGTCATCGTCGGCATCATGATGAGCCGGCCGGAGTCGTCCTTGATCTCCATCAGGTTCTCGAGCAGGAACGGGTGAGCTACCCAGACGGCATTTTTGCGGGCGTCGGGAGTGAGCCGCGAGAGCATCTTGACCGGGTCCTGGTAGCTGATCGTTCCGCCTGCTTTCCGAGGGATTCTGATCAACGCTGGGCTCTTGAGGACGCCCAGGCACTGACCGGCACCGCTCCCGTTGAAGTGCTCATAGTCGCGCCGCCAGCCGATCGCGCCACCGATGAGTTCAACGAGCATCGTTGAGAGAGTGCCGGTCGAATCCATGTCGAGGTCGCGGGAATACTGGGTGTAGGCGGTCAGGTCGTTGCATTCCAGCTTGATCTTCTTCGCCTGCGGCTTCGAACCGTCGCGTTTTGAGGTCTCTGCTTTGCGGCTGACGGTGACGCCGCCGAACATGGCCGAATTGCCTTCGGTTGGCACCTGGTACTGGTCGAGGGCGGGCCACGAAACCGCCTTGGCTCCCATCGGCACCTGGGTTGAGCCGGGGAGGATGACGGCATCCTCGGCCGCTTGCTTCATCAGCATCGTCTCGAAGGCCTCCGGGACGGTCCAGTAACCGCCGTTGGCGCCTTCCGACTCGGTCATCCCCTTGCGGTTCTCGGCGGCGTAGACTTCGCCCAGGGCTTTCTGAGCGGCCTGCATCCCGTCGATGTCCCGGTAATTGCCTGCCTTGACGACCAGACACACAAAGTCGCCGAGGTTCTTCTTTTTGTCGGCCTCGGCTCCGCCGGCGACGGGTTCGATTCGAGTGCGGTTGCCGGCCTCCTTGCGGATCTCCTCGACGGCTTCCTTCACCGCCTTGGACATCTCGCCGCTGAACTCGCGGAGCGCAGTGCCAAACCCGGCCGCCCCGAAGTCCTTGAGCGCGTCGTTGACCTCCTTGGTGGCGTCCTCGGCCACGCCCTGTTCGATGTAGGCGTCGGCGATCGCCAGATCGAGTTCGATGAGGTCGTTGGCCTTGTACTTACCGAAGGCCGACTTGAGCTTGATCCACTTCTTCATGGTGATCCCCTTCATCGGGTGGGTTGATCCGCAACATCGCGGACCGCAAACCTGCTCTGCTCTGCTCAGACGCGACCCTTCACACGGTCGATGACATCCTGCATGTTGCGCTCGACTGCGTCCCGACCGGCCATCCGCCGGATGAGGGATTGCTGCATCGCAACCACCTCGCCGAACGTCCTGCCGATCAGTTCCGGGAGTTCCTTGATGATCGGGGCCGGCTCGGTCTTTTCCTCGGGCTCGGGGTCATTGTCCGGCTCGATCGAGCGTGAAGTTCGCGCCAGTTCGTGGCGGTCGTCATCCCAGCGGTCTCCGCCGGCGATCTCTGCCAGCAGGCTCCGTTCGATCGACTTGCCGATCTCCGATCCGAGCGCTTCCTGGTTGGCCGGGATGCTTACCGCCGAGTACTCGATCAGCTCGCAGGCCCGGATGATCCAGTCGCAATCCTTCAGCTCGGGACGCGCCTTGATCTCGTCGGGAGTGGGTCCTGAGCAGAATTTCCAGATCGGCCGGGCGCCAATCGACCAGCCGTTGAGGAAGCCTTTGACGTAGAGCTGGAAAACCTTGTCGGCGAACTCCTCGTCATCGAAGAGGGTGTTGGCGATGATCTGCTGGCTCTTGCGCTTCAGGTCGAGGTTCTTGGCGATCGGCGGTCGGCGGGAGTCGTGACACCAGAGCACGACGGGATTCTTGAGGTAGTTGTCGACGCGAATCCCCTTCGGCTCGATCACCTCGCCATAACGGTCGATCGCATCGCTGGTGATGATTGCCCGGACCGTCCGCTTCTTCTCGTCGATGTCGTCCACCGTGCCCTTGAACGCCCGGCGGATGATCCTGGGTTTCTTGGTGGCCTGGCTCATTTTGCGCCTTCCTTCCCGGCTGGTTCCTTGCTGGCTGCGGGCTTGGCCTTGATTGGCTCGTCGCCTCCCTCGCGTGGTTCATAGCCCAGATCGGCCCGGACCTCGTTGGGGACCAACACCTGGGTGTCGATGTAGATCTTGTGGACCTCGGCATCGAGCTTTCGGTCCGCCTGCACCGGGTTGTCGAACGCGAAGAACAGGCGATCGTCCACGAGCTGGGCGAGCTGGATGGTGAGCCCGGCGGCGATCAGAGTACAGCGCGGCTCGACGGCGTTCCGCTGGTGCTGAATCGACCCTTCGCTGGCCGTGGCCTTGTTCGAGTCCTCGGTTTCCAGCATCGAGATCGGCACGTCGAAGCAGTTGGCGGCCACCAGTCGCGCCCCGCGGTTGATCTCCGCGCCGCCCAGGTCGGCCGGTGGGAGACTGAGCGGCTTCGCCTCGAACGCTCCATCGACGACCCAGGCTTTGCCCTGGTTGCCGCGACTGAACCGATTGTTGATCCGGACCTCCATCCGGGCTCGCTGCTGTTCTCCCCAGGGCTGGTTCGGATCTTTGGGGCCGATGATCATGCTCGGCCGGGCGCCACACGTCAGGATGTCCTCGACGGTCGACGTGTAGTACCCGACGAGTTTGAGCTGTTCAAAGCAGGCATGGAGCGGAGCGTATCCCGACAGGTAGGGATCTCGCATCGAGATGAACCGGAACCGGATCAGTTCGTCGGGTTGATACTGCTCGCCGAGATATTCGTAGGCGGCCAGGACGTTCTTCCCGGTCCCCTTGACCGGGGTCACGTACTGTGAGTGGAGCGGCCAGAGTTCATAGGGGGCGAACCCCGGCGCAACCTTCTCGGGATACCAGTAGGCGATCCCGAGGACGTCGAGCGTCCGGACGAGATACTGGATCAGGAGGTTGGCGTCGAAATGGCTGTTGGGCTGCGCCAGAACCTTGAGTAGCGGGTGATCGCAATCCACCACCTCGGCGACGTCGTCGCATCCCGAGACGAACGAGCGCATGGTGGTGTTGCGCCAGAGTCGTTCAACAAGCCGGGATCGCTCGGTCGGCTTCAGCTCGCGGCACTCGAACAGGCGGGGCTTCATCTGGCCACGCCCGGTCTTGGCGTAAAGTCGGAGCGGGACTTTCGCTACCGCGTTGGCATTGAGGTTGATGCACGAGTAGGCCACCGACTTGTAGGCGTTGACCAGCTCCATCGGGAGCGGGGCGCGCTTGGTCTTGAAGTCGTCGAGGTAGGCCGGGCCGCCCGCGCCGTAGCCGATCGACCCGGACGAAACGCCGGTCGGTGCTGAGCGCGTGACGCCGGTCTCCAGCTCCTCCAGGAACTGGTAAACCTCGCCGTCGTTGTGACCCGTCAATGCCATCACGCCACCTGCAAAAAGAAGCGAGCGAAGCGATCCCGAGAAAACCATCAGTCCGGCGGAGCCGGTTCCACTTCTTCCGGCAACCGCCGGTCCTGGCCCGGCCGCCAGGCCCACCACCGAAGCATCCGCCGTGCAGGCGGTCCTACCCCCGCCGGCAGGCGCACCAACCTGGGTCGTCAGACCCTCCGCCTGCCAGGCGGTCTCCTGACATCAGCGACCGAGAAGGCGGCGGAGCCGGTCCTGAAAGGACGGAACCCTGGAAGGCCGCGACGGCGGAGCCGGGAGGTCCTGCTCCACATTTGATTCTCGATCCGGACAGTTTGGGTTGCCCTCGGCGATCATGTCAGCCACTACCTGGTCGTAGGGTTCGGCCTGATGCTCGCGGCACTCCGAGCAATACATCCGGCCCCTATCGGGGGCCAGCTCGCGGACGTCGAGGCATCCCGAGCAAGACCCGAAAACCGCCCGATCTTCGTCGGCTTCCATCGCTATCATCTTGGGGTCTACCCTCCGCAAGCCCAGCCCAAGGTCGCCTGCCTGTTCGATTCGCTTCTGCTCGGTGGTCAGCATGACCTTGCTCTTGATCAACGACTCGCCCAACCTGAGGCAACCCAGTGCGAGCTTGTACCGCAGTCCCTTCCGGTTGATCGGACCTTGAAACTCGGCTTTGACCTCGATTGCATATTCGGCAGTGGCCATGGTTGCTCCTTATGACTTGGGATCGGCGAACGTCTTGAACACCAGGAAGGTCCCGAACAGGACACACCCGACGCACAGTCCGTACAGGCTGGAGATTGGATTGAGCGCGGCGACGATGAGCATGGTCAGTTCCACCAGTGGTCGTTGTTGACGTTGCGGAATTCCTTCTGGGCCTCGGCCAGCGCTTCCGCCTCGGCCAGCTCGCGGGCGTTCGCCTCGTCCTCGGTCTCGCCCAGTTCTTCCCCTTGCACCACTCGTCCCCGGTCATGGCCCACGATCATGTAGCGGAGCGCGTCCATCAGGTGGTTGTCCGCGTCGACCGGGACTTCCGAGTTCCCTTTCCCCGGCTCGGGGTAACGGTATTTCTTGGCTTCCTCGATCAGGTCGGCGAGAGCTCCATGCACCTTCAACCGGCCCTGCTCGATCCGCTCCGTGACGATCGTGATGCCCGCCTTGAGCGGCTGCTGCCCGAGGTGGACACATGCTATCACGTCATGCCCCTTGAGGCGAAGCTCGGCGATCTGCGTGGCTCCCGAGGGGTCGCCCCACCAGCGCGGACGATTCGGCAAGCTGATCGCCCGGTTCAGCTCGGTCAGCTCGTCGCAGAACTTGGTCAGCGTCTTGCGGCTCTGGTAGTGGGTCCAGTCGATCCAGAGCACGTCCTCGTGATCGATCTTGGCTCGAACGCCGGCCAGCGGATCATTCCATCCCCAGTCGAGCCCGCCGGTGTGGGAAAGCGCGGGTAGGTTGTCGAAGTCGGGCCACTCCTCCGACTCGACCACGCACGTCCCGAAGGCGGGATAGACCAGGCCCTCATTGACGATGTCCCAATCGCCATCGAGCAACCGGGCTCGCTCGACGGCCGACTGGGCTTCGAGGTTGGCCAGATAGTCCGGATCTTTCTCCAGGAGCTTCTGGTTGTCGAAAACGCTCGCCTTGATGAAGGTGACCGTCTTGGGCCGGGCGCCCTTGTTCTCCGCCAGACAGGCTTCGCGCGTCAGGTAGTATTTGATCTGGCCCTTGACCCGGACCATGAACAGGATCTTGCCCGAGGGCTGCGGGTAGAGCGCGTGCTTGCGATCGACCCAGGGACCGATGAAGCGCTTGACCCAGCTCCCGGCGTCGGGGTTGGTGGTGCCCCGGATGTAGGGCCGGATGCCACACATCGACCGGTTCCGGGAGAGCATGTAGAAGAACTGCGACTCGGTGAAGTGCGTCAGTTCGTCAAAGCAGATGAGCGGGATCTGAGATCCCTGCCAGGAGAACTTGGTGGCCTCGTGCTGGAGGTGACGAAAGCTGATCTTGCCGCCGTCGGGCCAGTGGTATTCGAGGTCGCCGATCTTCATCGTCCCGCCGAGCTGCGGGTACATCTGCCCGGCCTCGTCCCAGAGTCCGCCCTCGTTCTTGATCTGGGTGGACTGGCGACGAAACACCACGGCGCCGAAGCGCGGGTTCGTCGTGACGTGGCGGATACACTCGAAGAGGATGCCCCAGGACTTGCCGCCACCAGCCGCGCCGCCGTAGATGCAGATGTCAGCCGGCGAGGTCAGGAACGCGGTCTGCGGTCCGGCCTGCGGCTTCAAGGCATCAGGGGTGGTGACCGTGGCTGTCATGGCTGCTCAGCGTGCCTCGACAAGTTGGGCAGGATCGACCCGGTAGCCACCGCCGATCAGCGGGATGATCTGATCACCCTCGTTGATCACCATCGTTCCGCCGTTGCTCTTGATGATCAGGCCCTGGCGGGGTTTGAGGCTGACCTTGCCGAAGTGAGTCTTGACCACGGTCCGGCGATCGCCACGGTTGACGCACCCAGCGCCCTCGGGAAGGTTCTCGCCGTCAAAAATGAAGCGTTGCATGGTGCTCATGATTCCTGCTCGGCCGAGTCGCGGCCGTTGTCGGGGATGTAGACGATGACCTGCGGTCCGGCCTTGCCATCGGCTCCGGACACTTCGACGGCCTGGCGGGGCTTGCCGATGACCCGGTCGAGGATCTCGCGGGCGGCCTTGAGTCGGACGTCCACCGTGTATTCGCCGTCCATCACCTGCTCGAACAACTGCAAGGCTCGCTCGGCGGCCGTCTTCCTCGGGTCGAGTCTGACGATCGCCTCGGCCGTCTGGCTGATCCGGGCCGCAACGACCTCCGGATCGGGCGTTTCATGCAATCCCGCAATCAAACGATCGCGTAACTCGCGTTCCGCCTTGGTCTTGGGACCGGCACCAGTCCGCTTGCCACCCCGGTTTGATTGCGCCTTTGATTGCGCGGCTTTTTTGGGGGTTTTTGCAGCCATGGTTCGTGTCGTAAGTGATTGAGTGCGGTGCAGTTCGAGCGACGTTTGATTACGGGTTTGATCGCGTTTGATTACTGGTCGTAGGTGAACAGCACCTGGCCCTTGAAATCCCCCTCGGGGACGTCGGCGATATCGACGCTGACTGGTCCACCGGCCTGCAACGCCGAGGTGTCGAACTCACCCTTGGGATAGCTCGACGCAAGCCAGTCCTCCGTCCGGGTCGGCTCGCCGTGATCCTTCGGCACGATCACCACGGTGATTCCGACCAGCTTGTTGCTGGTGGCCAGGTCGTAGGCCGGTACGGTGAAGTTGACCGACAGCGGCTCGGCGTCGGTGTCGAGCCCGACTAGATTCGGCTGCGGGTCGGTCTTCACCACTGGGGCCGCCATGATGGGGTTCCCGCTGGCGTCGACTATCGTCGCCGAACTCGGTTCAACGCTCGGGGCCGCGGTGACCCGGTGGATCGAGAACGCGGCGAGGCTCATTCCGAGCACGGTTCTGCCGACAAACTTGGTCATGGTTTTCTGATCCTGCGTGAAAAGAAAAATTTGGGGCCGATCCCGGTGACCGGCCTCAGACTTTTGGGGGTTCGGTGGGCAGCTTGTCCGGCGGTGGCCATCCCCAGGGGAGTCTCACCTCTTGCGACTGCCGGTCGATCACTCGCTTCGCCTCGGCCGCGTAGGCTTGAGCCTGGGCTTTCTGGTTCGTGATCTGGAGATACCTGGTCAGGAGTGCGACCTCGTCGGGCTCCGCCGTTTCCGGGACCACGCGAGCGCGAACCTGATCTCGTTTAACCTCGGGCTCAACCTCGGTGCCCGCTCCCGCCTGCCAGACCTTGATCAGGACCCAGGCCGCGAACACTCCGGCCAGGATCAGGGCTGCGATTTCCATCGGCGCCCCCTGTTCTGTGAGAGTGCGAAGAGGCTGATCGTGATCATGAACCCGATCCCCACGACTCCGGCCTTTATCCACGGGCCTTCCGCCTCGGTCGCTGACTTGCCTCCCGGCTTGTAATCCGGGTTGAGCTTGCGGATGGCCCCCACCACGCCATCGGCCACGCCGTAATCGTTGTGCCAGCGATGCACCTCACCACCGGTCGCATCCTGGATGACGATGTCGGGGTGACCACCGTCTGGCAGGCCGATTTTCTTCACCATGGGGGCGCTGGGGTCGTAATAGTGCACGGCCAGGCGATCACCCATTGAGGCTTTGAGTTGGTCGAACTCCGGGTTCCGCTCGAATTCCGCCTTGGCCCGGCGGCGTTCCTCCTTCGTGCCGATGACGGTCAAGAACACGTCGGGCGGGCGCTCGGTGTCGGTGGTGGCTCCGACCGATGCCTGGATGTTGCCACCTCGCCAGACCTGACCGGCACTCACGGCCGGGATCTTCTCCATCACGACGCCGGTGGGCGGATAGGCGGTTGATGGTGCGGGTGCCGATTTGGGTCGGCTCGCCAGTTGGGGGTAGTCCTGGGGGTCGAACTGGACACGGCCATCGGGTCCAGTCCACCCCAGGATGCTGATCGGTTGGTTTGTCGCCGGGTCGGTGACGACAAGCCATTGCTTGCTCGGATGTGTCGTGGGCCGGGGTGCCGAACGGTCGGCGGTCGGCGGCTGGGCAATCATCGCCACAGTGAGGATCAGCGTCGATCCAAGCATGGTCAGGCTCCACGACACGAGTTCCGGGCGGCATCGCCCGATCAGTGATTCAGACGTTGTGCGGGACCGGCGGCGGCGGTGGGAGATGGATTGCCACCGCCCAGCCCTGCCCGGACGGGTGGACGAAGCGCCGGGCATATTCCTCGGTCGGCATCCACCAGATGTGTTCGGGGTCGTTGTTGTCGAGGATCGCCGTCCAGTCGGGCGTCATCTTCACGACGCAAACCATGTGGGCGATCGTCGCCATGTGGTACAGCTCGCCGTACCCGTAGGTCGCACACACCATCCGGCCGCGAGCGAGCTGGCTCCGGATGAAGGTCAGGTTTGTTCCAACCCACTGCTCATACTTGACGTCGGGCGCCCAGGCTCGCATCTTCTCATCAACCCGGCTCGGCCAGCCGCCGCCCACCTCATGCTTCATCCGGTCGAACAGGTCGAACAGCGGTTCGCAGTTGTGGTATCGGGCCGCCATGCACAAGCTCGCCCACACGCAGAGCCCCGCGCCATCGGTCCCGCCGACGTTTCTGATCCGGAGGTCGGCGTCGAGGTCGGTCTCGATCTCGACGCCCTGGTGCGTGGGTCCATTGGCGAACCCGCCATCGGCGGCGATTCGTCGTCCGCTGGCCAGCGTCAGACCGACCGAGGTCAGAAAAACGCGACGATCAACCGACGCCATTGGTGATCAGGCTCCGGAGGATGGACTTGATGTTGGCCCGACACAGGATCGCCGCGAAGACGACCAGCACGCCGACGCTCCCCAGGCAAACTCCCGTCAGGAGCATGTGATAGCCCATGCTCATCCACTGGAGTTCCCAGACCGGACGGAGCGCCTTGCCGATCACTCCGGGCGGCAGGGCCGCGGGCGGCATGGGCGGTGGCGTCATGTACCGCTCGACGAAGCGGTCGAGGTAGTCTTGCATCAGACCTCCCCTCCGGTGGGATTGGCTCCGGCCTCGGGCCGGGCCTTGGCGATCCGCACTCGGGTGGGATCGGCCTTCTTCCGGGTCGCCGGTCGCGCTTCGATTGGGTCGGGGTTGAGCCCAGGGAAGGGGACCTTGAGATCGACGAAATACTGGGTCCGCTTGCACCGCAGGATCTGGGCGGCCTGAGTCGCCGGCACCCTGGCGTCGCGGAGAATTCGCGCGAACATTCCCCGGACCTGCTCGACGGTCCCGGCCTGGATGATATCCATGAAGTCGTACACGTCGCTCGGCTCGACGCCTTCGATCTGGCCGTTCGATGTGCGATGGAAGATGTTCACTGGGTGCCCCGTCGTTGGGTGGGTTGCCGGTGGCTGCATCGCCGCGCGGACCCCTCAACCAATCCCGAGACTTAATCCAGTGTGGATGGCTCGGGGGGCCGCCGGACCCCCAGTTTAAGCGGCTGAAACGATTTTTTTCAAAGTCCAGGGCGGACGCTTCTTCACGCCCTCACACACCGCGACGGATAAAAAAAGAGCGTCTTCTTTTTATGGGTCGAACGCCCGTTCATCCCCCGGTTTCCTCCCCGGTATCCACGAAATTGCGACCAGTTTTGGGAAATTCCGAGGATTTTTGCAGCAACACCGATTGCCACAAGTTCATAGGCGACAATACCTTGAAGATACTATCTGTTTTTTTGAATAGGATATGCGCTCGTCCTGTCACGCCGGAGGTTGCGGGTTCGAGCCCCGTCGTCCTCGCTTCTTAATAGTCCTACTCGCAACAATACGTCGAATCACACCCATCGCCCGAACTAAATTAGTTTCGCTCTGACCTGCTCAAAGCAATAGCCAATTCGACTATGCCCGATGGCGATCAGACGCACAAGCCCCGGCGATCCCGCTGGGGCATTTTCGTTTGCTATTTTTGCAACAAAGCGGGCTTTCTACGAATCTGTACTTTCCGTGGGAATGCTATATGTCATGCGGCCAGGCTGAGCAGCCTGGCGGCGGTGGCCTGAATCTCCTCCTCGGTTATCCTGGGACGGAGAACCGCTCGGATTTCCTCGCCCAGCATTTCACGACGCCACGCCTGCCGCTTGTCGGCGTGACTCGGCCTACGTGACGAACTGTCCCACGGCGAGTCGGAGCGGTCCACCAACTCCTCATCCTTCTTCTGCCAGGCCCACGCCTCGGTCATCGTATAGGTCCACAGGCAAACGTGGAACGCCCCGATGTTCGACCACAAGAACCGCACCTGCTGCTGGCCGGCACCGACGACTTGCTTGACCTCGCGGAAGGTGATCTCCAAGCTGAACCGGTCGGCCACTAGCCCCAGGATGTCGGCGACGCTCGCCGTGGCGTCGGTGCAGAAGTACGCCCGCCAACCGGTCGGCTCGTCCACCAGCACCACCCGGATCACCCCGCCGGCCGGACGCCAGGTCGCCAGGAACGTCTTGTACTTCTTGACCGCCTCCGCCCCGTACAACTCGAACGTGCCGGTGGACCAGCCCCGCCGCTGGCCGGCCCGCTTGGCCAGGTCGATCACGGCCTTGCCGTACGTCGGCGCCGGGCCGCGTTGCCCCGGCGGCTTGGGCTCGGGAAGGCTCCACAACGCGGCGTCCTTGCGCAGCCGGCTGACGACCGTCATCCCCAACGCCTGGGCCGGCTTGAGCACCTCCTTGGTGGCATACGCCCCGTCGGCGACCACCCAGATCGGTAGCTTGAGCATTTCCAGCCACGGCTTGGCCCACCGTAACATCTCCACGGCCATCTCCAACTTGGTGCGGAAGGCCGGCCGGTGCTTCTCGGCGATCGCCGGCAGGTCCTTCTGGCGGATGTAGAGCCGCGACAGCAGCGGCAGGGCGATCGTGCCCCAGCTCTTGTGCTTGACGAGCAGCCCCAGGACGACGAAGACGTGGCCGTAGACGAAGGACGAGCCGGCCGGGCCGGGGGTGGGGTTGTGATGCACGCCGGCTCCCTGGACGTGCGGCCCGAACCGCTTGGTCGGCGTGTCGTCCAGGGCCAGGGTCAGCCGGGTGGCCCCAGCCAGCAGCGGTCGGACCACCTCGACGAAGAGACGCCAGGCGATGTGATCGGCTCGCTTGCCGGCGGCGGCGACGGCGAGGTAGCAGGACTGATACTGGTTGCCGAGCTTGGCCGCCCGGATCCAACTGGTGACGGTGCGCCGGCCCCGGGCCAGGACGGCCCCGAGCAACAGCAGGGCGAGGCGGGGAGCGGAGCGTCGGTCGAGGGGCGAGGCGATTCGGGTGAACCACTGGCATGAGGCAAGCGTGGGATGCGAGGATGTCATCGGGGGCCGGCTCCGCTCGGGTCGTCAGGCAGTGTGGTAACCGCCATCGTCCCGCTCGTGCCGGCCCCTGTCTACTTGGCCCTCTGTGGGCAGCGGAGCCGCCGGTGACGACGCCCCCGATCCTGGCAGAGACCCTAGCAGCGATCGCGGCGGAGCGTGGAGCGCATTTCGACCGCAGCTTTATCTTGGTCGACCGCCTTCTCGCTGAGTTCGGCGAGGGCGACCTGGCCGAACGCCTCTACGCCGCGATCCCAATCGAGTGCCCGTGGGAGGTCATCGCTGATCTCTTCGGCATCCTCGAATGGAGCACGAGCGACAACGGCACGTCGCTGAGCAGGGCGACGGAGGACTGGTTGAGGGCCGCCGAAGATCCGCGAAGAATGCGAGTCGCCCTCAATCTGGACTCCTACCCGTTCCTCGATCGATCCGAGATGGAGCGGATTTTGAGCAGGGTCGCGGCAATATATCCTGATGTCGCCGCGAGGTGCGATGAGTTGATCGAGGCGCGTCGGCGGTCGCGAGAGTGAGAGGGTGTTCCGGCTAAGGCCCCATGATGCCCGAATAAATTAAGTCCCGGAAAGTACAGTACGAATCCTTCCTGATCCTGATCTAACCGAGCTTCGGTGGGTACAGACGAGGAAGTCGCATGGCGAAGGTAAGTGACAAATTTGGTCTAATCTTCAATCCTGAGGGTTGGAGCAACATTGATAAATTCACCAAGTTCGTGGGTCCACCCTTCTCAGGCAAACGAGATTTGACAAAAGGAATCGCAAGCCTGACATGACACTTAAAGAGACATGCATCCATCGCAACTCTAGCGAATCGCGTTCTGGAAACCCTCCCGGAAGATCGTTTGGAGTTGGATAGGGAAGGGATGTCACAGGGGCTTAGAACTCAAGAGTTTGCTTTACTTATAGAAACGTTGTACTGCGATTTTAACTCATATATGTACGTGTTAATTATTATTCTCCGTGGCATTTATCCCAAAGTTTGAGGACTGAGGAACTCTACTGAGGCATTGTTCAAGAAGTCGCACGAAGGCGGTTTTGGTCCGATTGTAGCTCTGGATTCTGGAGGTTATCGAGATGGATACCCAGAGCAGATCGCAGGATCGCACAGCAGAAAAGGCATGCAGATTCTCCGGATTTGCGATCTGCCATCCCAATCTCCAGATTCGAAAGCGACACCCGTCCAGACACCCTATTTCGATAGAAATCTCGAAGTACGTTGATTTGCGAACAGCGGGTGGTCATACTCAGTTGCTCGAGTGACTTACCCCCGACATTGTCACTGCCCAATACCTGCTGGAATATCCTGCGATGACGCAGCATCTTCACCACGACGCGCCTCTCCCGGTCATCTCCCTCTTAATGCATTGCCGTGCTCCATTCGACTCGGGTCGATGCTGACCTGATGAACTTCGGACAGTTCGCCGAATTCGTCCCGACCGGATAGCCCGGTCCGGTTGCTTTTATGCTGCCCAAAATTTGGGACGGTTGCCGCCGCTACCGACCGCCCGAGGCCGCCGACTCATCCAGGCTGGCTTTCGCCACGACCGCCATCGGGTCGACGTCGACCCAACACCTAACGAATTAGCAACTTCGATTTTCTCCAGGGAATCACCATGAGCCGCAAGCGACGCCGCTTGTCTGATCGCCGTCAGCCCGTCCTGTCCGGTCGGAAACTCCTGTTCGACTTCCTGGAGCCGAGGGACATGCCCGCCGGCGGGTTGTCGGCCCAGATCATCGGGGGGACGACCGTCCGGCTGTTTTCCGACAGCAAGGTCGTCGACCTGACCGGCACCACGACGGGCGACAACCAGAACCTCCAAGCGTTCTTCAACTCGGCCAACGGTCAGGCGGGCACGCGTTCGTTCGCCGGGACGATGACCGTGGGCAACAAGGTGATCGGCGGGACCTTCGCGCTCAGCGAGTTCGGCGCGACGGGCGGGGTGCAGGTCATCGTCGCCGGGGCGTCGATGCAGATGGGGACCGGCCAGGGGGTCGGCCTGGCGAACGCCGACGGAGCCTTCGCCCTGCTCCCGACCGGGGCGGCCGGCGTCGTCAAGACCGGTGGGACGGCCGGCTCGAACAGCGTGGTCGGCATCAAGGGGCTGTCACTGACGGCATCGGCCGGCCTCAGCTTCGAAGTTAATCAGACCGGGCAGTCTGTGTCGAAGACGGTGACCACCCCGACCGGTGCCGTCGTCATCTCGTATGCCACCGGGGCCAACGTCCTGGATGTGGCGGGTGCGGCCGACTTCAAGGTCGCCGGCCCGTCGGGCACGGCCGTCCGCGTCGGCGGCTCGTTCGTGATGACCGACCCGACCAGCGGCACGGGCCTGGCGATCGCCGGCAAGAACGTCGCGGTCGACCTGTATGCCGGGGCGACCCGGGCCGTGTCGCTGGGGAGTGCCACCGCCAGCTTCACGCTGGGGGCCGCCGGGTTCGCGCTCGGGACGGGGACCTTCACGGCGGGCCGCTTCCAGCTCCTGCCAACCAACCAGCCGGATGCGGCGGGCGTGGTCAGCTATCCCGCCGCGGCGACCAGCTTCACGGCCAACCTCGGGCCGATCAACTTGCAGCAGGTTTCTCCCGTCCTCTCGGGTTTGAGCTTCGGTCCGAGCGGCCTCAGCACCAGCGTCGGCATCTCGGCCAACACCGCGTCGGTGACGTTCTCCAAAACCGGCGCGGCGATGGGCGCGGGCGACGCGCCCATGAACGTGGCGGCGACCGGGCTGGTGGGCACCTTCGGCATCGCCGGCGCCGTCAGCCCCACCACCGGAGCCGTCACGAGCTTCTCGGCCCCCGGCACGTTCTCGTTCGCGGCGGCCTTGTTCGACCTGAACGTGCCCAAGGTGCTCGACGCCACCGCCTCCGGCCTGCAGATCGGCTACGATCCGACGATCACCGGCGGCCAGCAGATCTTCGCCGCCAACTCGGTATCGGTCAGCGTGCCGAAGCTGAACTTGCAAGGGTCGTTCACGTCGAAGGGCACCAACCCCGCGCTGGTGGTCCGGACCGACGGCTTCGCCTTCGACGAGGTGGTGGTCCAGAACACCAACGAGGATGGGATCAAGATCGGCCAGGTCAAGGCGGTCAAGCCTTACGTGAAGCTCGACGACTTCTCGTTCAGCAGCACGGCCGGGAGTTCGCTGGGTTCGTTCGCGGTCGGGGCCGAACGGCTGGAGGTCGGTTCCGACACCACCAAGGCCCAGGCCTACAGCACGGACATCGAGGCCACGCTCAGCTTCGGCCCCGCCGGCGGCGTCAAGAGCTTCACCTTGATGGCCAGTTCGTTCGGCGTCCGGGTCGGTTCCTTCGTCACCTTCGCCGGCTCGGATGTCGTGGTCGACCCAAAGGCGGTCGGTGCCGACCCGGTCTTCTCGGCCAGCACCGTCTCGGCCACGGCGACCATCGCGGCGGTCGGCCTGACCCTGGCGGGCTCGGCCAGCAACCTGCAGATCGGTTCCGGCGGCGACGTCCTGGGGCCGGACAAGCTGACCGTCAGCGCCGCGTTCGACGACTCGACCGCCTCGAGGCTCAAGTTGCCGAGCTATCTGCCGTTCCGGCTGAACTCGCTGAAGCTTGACTGGGATGACTTCCGGAACACGCCGAGCCACTTCACGATCGACGTGTCGGCCAGCATCAAGGGCAAGTTCGGGCCGGTCAACGTCGAGGGGGGCGTCGAGTCGCTCAAACTCGACCCGATCCAACTCCAGAACGGGCAGAACCCGATCATCGACGTGGGCGGCTTCTTCGTCTCGGCCAAGGGGAACCTGTTCGGCGGCACCATCGACGGGACGCTGATCGCGGGCGTGATCAAAGTCGACGCCCTGAACAACGTCCTGCCCTCCGACGCCAAGGATTATACCAGCACCATCTTCTACGGCGGGATCAAGGCGGCGTTCGACTTCAAGAAGGTGAGCGCCTCGATCCTGGTTGGGTTCAGCGAGAAGGGGCTGCTGTCGGCCTACCTCGGGGCCGACGTGCCGGTGATCCTCGACCCGACCACGGGCCTGGCGCTGGGCAACTTCCACGGCGGCGTCACCTTCAACGCCACGCCGTTCCCGGTCATCGCCGACCCGAGCGACCTGACCGCCCCGATCTTTCAGCCGACCTTGAAGCTCGACACCGACCAGTGGGAGTCGCAGCTCCGGCAGCAGGTGGTCAATCAGGTCTCCGGCGGGAGCCGGATCTTCAACGTCGAGAGCGGCAACGAGGTCATCGCCGAACTGACGACGGGCCAGATCGCCGTGGGGGGGGCCACCGACAAGCTGTTCACCGAGAACGAGCAGGTCGTGACCACCGCCGACGACCCGGCTCACGTCACGACGATCCTCGCCGGCTCGCTCTGGGAGATCGACTACAAGGATTCGGTCTTCTACGTCCGCAAGGGTGAAGGAACCCACCTCGACGTCTCGCAGGTCCGGTTCAACCTGAAGACCGTGACGGCAGACGCGCTCACCGCCAGCAGGACCCTGCACGCCGTGCCCGCGGCGCTGGTGGCCGACTTCCGGGCGAGCGGGGTCACCCTGAGCGGCACCGCGCAGGTCATGCAGGTCCAGGGGGGCGACGTCCCGGCGGCCTGGAAGGTCGTCGACGGCGACGTCACCTACTTCATCTCGACCTGGGGGTCCGGGGCGAACGTCAAGCTGGGCGTCACCGGCGGCGACGCCTCCTTCGGCCAAATGAACAGCGTGATCCGGATCGAGGCCGGGGCCACGCTCTACAGCACCTACGCGACCAAGAACGCCTTCACCGCCGACGTCGACATCATCATCACGAGCGACGGCAAGTTCCTGATCGCCGGCGCGCTGACGCTGGCCAACAGCGTGACCGCCGACATCAAGCTGTTCGGCGACCTCAGCTCGATCGGCTCGGCGCACCCGAACGTCCCGCTCAGCCTGGTCAGCTTCGTCCAGATGCCGGCCCCGACCGACAACACCCCGGCGCTGGTGACGCTGAAGGGGACGATGACCTTCGCCTTCCGCGATGCCGCCGGGAACCTGGTCAACCCGCTGTTTACCCCGGCCGCGCAGCTCAACACCTTCGAGTTCACGATGCTGGGGCAGGCGATCGTCGGCGTGCCCGACACCGCCGCGCTGGTCTTCGGCGGTTCGGCGGGGGCCGCCGGCGGCTATGCCCAGCTCAAGCTGACGGTGAAGAATTCGACAGCCGCCACCGAGGTCCGGCTCGACGCCTCGGGCAGCGTGTCGATCCAGGGCGTGATCGAGGCTGGCGATCTCGTCTCGGCGGCCGGGACGCTGGTCATCAAGAAGGCCGCCAACCAGCCGGTCGAGGCCTACGGCGCGGTCGACCTGAATCTCGACACCAGCTCGCCCGGGCTGTCGTTCCTCCGCAACGCCGGGCTCTCCGCGGCGCAGGCCGACCTGCTCCTGGCGCTGAACACTTCCACCCAGAGCCGCGACCTGACGCTGACCCTGCCGGGCCGCAACCCGGAGAACTTCAAGCTGGCCGCGGCCACCCTGGAGCTGCAAGGGTCGGGCACGCTCAAATTCGCCAACGGGACGCTCGGCATCGGGGCCGACGTGTCGTTCGCCGGGGCATTCGCCGCCCGGATCTCGGTCGACGTCCCGGGCAGCACCTCGACCTCCGACACGACCGTCCAGGGGGACAACGGCGTCGACCTCGACCTGTTCGTCGCCGGCAAGCTCGACGTCGGCCTGACCGTCGGCAACAACCACTTCAACCTGCTCGACCTCGACGGCCAGGGGCTGGTGGCCGTCCGTGACATCGGCGCGAAGAAAACCGACGGGACCTTGAAGACTCCCAAGTTTGCCGCCCGGGTGGACCTGGCGATCGCGCAGGGCGTTCCCGGCGTCTTCGAGGCGCAGGGGTCGGTCCAACTGCTGCTGAACACCTTCGGGCGCGACTTCACCTACGTCATCCCCGCCCGCCTGCTCGACACGATCGACACGCTCAACCAGCTCCGCAACAAGCCGGGCGCGAGCGTCACCAGTCTGCCCGCCCTGACCGGCTATTCGATCACCGTGCCCGGCGCGCCGCCGCAGGTGCTCGCGGGCGGGACGCCGCAGCCGGCGGGCCCGTACTTCGCCCTCCAGTTCGGCAATCCGAACGAGGTCACCGGGATGACCGACGTCTCCCTCAAGCTGCTGAACACGTTCCAGCTCGTTGGCAACTTCCAGGTCGTGGCGTCGACCGGCTCGTTCCAGATGACCGCAGACGCCACGGCGTCGATCACCTTGCCGGGCGCCGGGAGCATCCTCAACGCCGAGGCGAGCGGCGTGCTGTCGATCGACTCGAACGGGTTCTTCGGCGGCCTCGGCATCCAGAGCAGCCTCAGCCTGCCCGGCATCGGCTTCTCGGGCGACACCAAGACGTACCTGGGCATCAACACCACCGCCCAATCTCATGTCATCCCGTTCTCGGTCGGCAAGTTCGTCAGCCCGACGATCGCGGCGCGGTCGGGGGCGATCTACGTCGGCGGCTCGATCCAGTTCGGCGCCCTGAAGGTTGACGGCAGCTTCCAGCTCATGGCGGGGGCGCAGGCGATCAACCTCGATGTCGACGGCAAGATCAGCTTCGCGGGCATCCCGGCGCTGAGCGTGACCGGCTCGGCGGCAATCTACTACGGCATGGCGTCGAACCAGAATGGCCTGGTCCTCCACGCCGGGCTGACCCTGGGGGATGGAGGGACGATCGGGGTGCCGGGCGTCTTCGAGATTGGCGGTTCGCTCCAGCTCAACGTGGACACCCGCCCGGCGTCGTACCTGGTGCAGGTCCAGGTCAATAATGCTTCGGTCAAGGTGCTCAACGCGATCACCTTCGCCGGGTCGGCGAACATCATCTTCGCCAAGGATGTCAGCACGCAGCAGCCTTACTTCAGCGTATCGGCCAACCTGTCGGCCAACTTCCTCAATGTCATGACGGTGAGCGCCTACGGGATGTTCGACAGCCGGGGGTACATCGACCTCCACCTGTCGGGGCACCTGGCGCTGGGGACCGACGACTTCGGGATCTCGGCCGACGCCAGCTTTTTCATCACCAAGACGGCCACCATCCCGCTCGACTTCGGCGGCAGCCTGTCGGGCCAGGTCCGCGCCTTCGGGATCACCCTGGCTGGGGCCTCGATCGCGATCGACTACGACGGTTACGGTCCCGGCGAGGGCCAGACCGGCCGGATCGACGGGCACGCCACGGTGACAGTCTTCGACATCGACAAGCACGTCGATTTCACCCTGGGCTACCTGGTCCTTGACGCCTCGGCGGCACCGAACCTGGCCTCGATCGACGGCAGCGGCATCGTGACACTGAACGTCGGCGCCCTCAAGTCGCACCGGGCTTATGCCAATAGCCAGGAGAACGAGGCCTACACCATCGAGTCGATCGGCCGCGGCACCCATCGCGGCGAATTGATCCAGGTCCAGGCGTTCGGCGTGTCGCAGACCTTCGACGACGTCATTGCCGTCAACGGCAACTTCGGCTCGGGCCGCGACCAGTTGCTGATCCGCCCGTCGTTCGGCACGTTCGCCCCCAGCACGGCGATGGGGGTGAACATCTCCGGGTCGGGCCAGGACCAGTTCATCAACGAGTCGGCCCGCGCGGTCCGGTTCGACGCCGGCGCCAGCACGTCCGACGCGGTGTTGCAGAGCAGCGGTGCCGGTTCGACCCTGATCGGGGGATCGGGGAACGATGCGCTGTTCGCCGCCGGCGCCGGCAATACCCTGACCGGCAACGGGGGTGACGACACGATCCGGTGGGCGATCGGCTCCGGTGCCTCCATCGTCAACGGCGGGGCGGGCAACGACACCCTCCTGGTCAGCGGCACCGACGCGACCGACGGCTTCACCCTGGACGGCGGCGCGGCGGGCCTGACCATCGCCGCCGCGGGCGGCACCCTCACCGCCACCGGGATCGAGAACCTGAAGGTCTACGGCCGCGGCGGGGCCGACACCGCCACGGTCTATGCCGCCGGCCTTGCCGCCGCCGGGCTGGCCGCGATCGACCTCGACCTGAGCCGGTTCCAGGGGACCAGCACCACCAACTCGAACGTCGAGACTTTGATCGACGACGGCGCGGCCGATTCGGTCGTCATCGTGGGCACCTTGGCCGTCGACACCTTCGCCACCAGCAAGGCTAACGGCGATGTCGCCACCACCTGGAGCGCCACGGGGCAGGGCTCCCTCACGATCAACACCCGGCAGTCGGGCGTGACCGATACCGTCACCATCAACGCCGGCGACGGGAACGACACCTTCAGCGTCACCGGGCAGGTCGCCGGCCTGATCGAGAACGGCCAGGGGGGCGACGACACCTTCAACCAGTCCGTCGGCGCGGCGACGATCGACGGCGGCTCGGGTGCCAACACCGCCAACTTTGAAGTCCAGGCAGCCGATTACCAGAACGTCACCCTGACAGCCGCCCAGGTCTACGCGGCGCAGACCACCGCCGCCAGTTCGGCCTCGCTGCTGACCGCCCTGACCAACCTGGCCGCGGTCAACATCAAGACCGACGCAACCGCGGGCCGGGTTACCATCCAGGGGACCAAGGCCGGCACCACGACCGGCGTCACCCTCGCCGCGGGCAGTTTCCTGGATGTCAAGGCGACCGCCGGCCCCCTGAGCGTCACGCTCAATGGCACGGCATCGGCCCTGCTCGAAACAACCGGCGGCGCCGCCACCATGACCGGCACGGGTGGGGCGGGCGGCACCCTGACCGTCGGCGTCGGCCTGCTGACGCAGTTGGGGGCCGTGACCGCCACCAACGTCGACAACGTCGTCTTCGACGACTCGCAGGACGGGACCGGGCGGACGGCCACCCTGAGTCCGGCGGGGTTGAGCCTGTCGGGTCGGACCAGCGGCGTCCTGGCGATGGCTGGTGCCAGGGCGGTCACCTTCGCGGGCGGCCTGGGCAACGACACGATCAACGTCGCCGCCGGCTCGCCTAGCTTCACGGTCAACGGCGGCGCCGGGACCGACGCCCTGGCGGTGACTCTCACCGGTGCGCCAACCGGGATCGGCAAGGTCGCGGTGGGCACGGGGGTCGAATCGGCCAGCTTCACGAACACGAACACCGCCGCGGCGGCCTGGATCCTGACGGGCCAGACGCTCGCCAGCGGCGGCGTGACCCTGCTGGACGCGTCATTGGTGGCCAACACGCTGGCCGTGACCCTGGGGAACGGGGCCGGCACGACGGTGCAGGTCGGGTCGGTGACCAGGCCCACCACGCTCACCACGGGGACGGGCGGGACCACGGTCACCGTGGGCGGAGGGCTCGTTGGGTTCGATTCGATCGCCCAGCCTCTCACCCTGACGACCTCGGCCGGCTCGAACCTGAATAGCCTGGTTCTGGACGATACCTCGGTCCAGCTCGACAAGACGCGGACCATCGGCGGCGGGGTCGCGGCCGGGACCACGCAGGCCGGCACGATCAGCTACGCGGCCGGCAAGTTTGGATCGCTCCAGTACAAGGTGGGGGTCGGCCAGAACACCGTCAACCTGGCGGGCGGCCAGCTAGCGACCACCACGATCACCGGCAACACAAGCAGCATCAAACGAACCCAGGTCAACGCCACCGGCGATGTGGGGAACCTGAACTTTGCCGGCGGGGGCGGGGCCGACGTGCTCCAGATCACCCCGGGCGGCGGGATCAATTCGGTCACCTATGCGGGCGGGGCCAGCCCGAGCGGCACCCAGGACGCGCTGAGTGTCAACAATCCGGCGGCCACGACCGCGACCGACGGGTTGAGCGGCACGACGGGAGCTGCCACCGCCGCGTTGAGGCTCGGCAACCTGACGATCAACCTCAATCAGCAGGTGGATGTCGAGGCCGTCACGGTCAACCTGGGGGCGTCCAACGACACGTTCATCATCGACGTCCCGACCACCTACGCCTTGCCGAACTTCACGCTCAACGGCGGGGCCGGCGACGACACGGTCACGGTCAAGACCGTCAACGGGGCGAGCGGGGCCTACGTGATCAACGGCGGCGACGGGTTGGACACGATCAGTGTCCGCGTCACGACCCCGCCCACCGTCGCCAACCTGTTCGGGGCGATCAACCCGCAGGTGGAAAACCTGGTCGTGGATGGTGCGGCGAACCCGACCGCGATCGCCTGGGCGGTCAACGGATCGACGATCAACGCCGGGGCGTACTCCGTCATCAACAGCGCGGGGGCCAGCCAGGTGACGATCGCCGGCGGCACCTCCAACAACGATACCCTGACCGTCTCGGGTGGCGATGGCCGCCCGGTCAACGCCACGGTCAACGGCAGCCTGGTCAGCCTGACGCAAGGGTCGGTCGTCTTGTCGCAGTCGCAATCCCCGACCTTGCCCACCCCATACTCGGGCACCGTGACCGGCCTGACCGGGGCGAACCAGGTGGCCACGACCCCCGACGGCAACCTGGTCTTCGCCAGCGGGACCGACTCCACCGTCGCCGTCTTCCGCAAGGGGGCCAACGGGTTGCTGGTGTTCCTGAGGGGGATGACCCTGCCCTCCGGCACACCGACCGCCCTGGCCATGACCCCGGACGGCAAGATGTTGCTGATCGGCGACAACCGCGGCGACCTCTACACCTACTCGATCGACTCAACCAGCGGCACGGTCAGCTCGCCGCCCTCGTCGTACTCCACCGTTGCTGATGCGATCGGGCAACTGGTCGTCAGCCCGGATGGGCAGAAGATCTTGCAGGTGGGCACGACCGCCGCGAACGGGTTCGTGAATTCAATCACCTATGTGCGCAACGCAACATCCAACTCGATCACCGGGGTCGGTTCCTATCCGGCTGTCGTGCCGACGACCGCTGGTCGCCTGAGCTTCAGCAGCGACTCGACCCAACTTTACATCCCCAACAAGGGCGGGTCGGTCGCCGTCTACAGCTTCAGCAGCCAGGGGGCGTTGGCCAGCGTCAACTCCGTGGCGAACAACGCGGCCGGGTTGGTCTTGAAGGCAAGCACCCAGACGCAGATCAGCCTCGACGGCACCCTGCTGCTGACCTACAGCTCCGGCGACACCAGCGTCAACTACTACAGCATCAGCACCGACAACGACCCGCTCAAGATGAAGTTCCTCGGGTCGATCGCGGGCGTTGGCGGGGTCGGCTCCTCTGATGTGCTGCAGAACGCAAACGTCTTCAAGTTCGACGATGCGGACCAGGCCCTGTTCGTGCTGACTGACACCGGCCGGACGCTCAAGTCGTACAGCTACAATTCATCGACAGAGACATTTGCCTTGCTATCGAGCGTCCCCGTCCCCGGCGGTCGCGGCTACTCGCTCGATGTGGGATTGGCGACGAATACGACTTACGGCTATTCGTATGCTGCCATCAGTTCAACATCCTTTGGCGCTATCAAAGCCGAGTTGGACATCTTCTTCGTTTATTCGCCCGGTTCAAGCCGCACGCCTGGCACCATCACTACGGGGTTCACCGCGGCCAAAAACTACCCTTACTCCGGCCCGGTGGGGGTGCTCAATCCGGCGTCCACAACGGGATTGCCCACCTTCATCGCGGCCTACAATGATGGTGGCTACGGCGGCTACGGGATCTACGACGCTGCTGGCAACACACTTTCCGAACTGGTGACCAGATCTTCCGGTGCAAATAACTACTCGGATCAAGTCCTGGACCTGGCCGTCTACAAAAATCCCAAGGTCGACGGTAATTCGACCACCGGCTTGTCGTCCTACTGGCTCGGCCTGGAGCGAGCATCCGACCTGTCGCATACATTCCTGACCGTCAATCAATTGACCGTCGACTCATCGGGCAAGTACTCCACCAAGGTCACATACAGATACACGCTCAATGACATCGGATTGTCCAACGCGAATCGGATCCGGATCAGCAACGACGGCTCTCGGGTGTATATTTTGGGGCTGACCGGCGGAGCCGTCGCGGCGGTTCCCTGTGTCATGCTCTACCAATACGGATTGCAACTCGATTTCTTCCACGCCACCACGGGTGCATACTCCAACATTGCTGCCTCGGACGTCGCTGTCGCCAACAGCAAGGTCTATGCAGTGAATTCGAACACGCCAGGACTATTTGTACTTACGCCAGGAGTTTACGGCCTGACCGGGGCTTTTGCAGACGCCACCAAAGCGCCCATCCTCAACGGCTTCAACGCTTACGACCTGACTGGGGCTTCGGCGGTGGCCTCGTCGGCGGATAATTCCCTGCTCTACGTCGTCACCACGACCGGCAACCTGATCACCCTCAACGTGAACAGCTCGACCCAGTCGACGAAAGCGCTGGGCTCGATCAACTATTACGCCTACGGCTTCACATCGACCGCGAGCAACCGCGGGACGGACATCCTCCGATACGGCGCCAACGGCGACGAGCTGGCGATCTCGGGCGCGGGCACACTCTACTTCTTCACCACGAGCAGCGGCGTCCCGCAGACTTCGGTCGTCAGCACCATCGGGGCCCGGTCGCACAGTCTGCCGATGGAGGGGGCGGCCGACCTGGCGTTCTCCTCCTCGGCGTTGTATGTCGTCTCGGCGGCGTCCACCGCCAACTCGCTGATTGCCTTCCCGTTCGATGGCAACCAGGTCTACGCCACCGGGCAGAAGTTCGTCCAGGGACAAAGCTACTCGGTGTCGGTCTCGGGCCTGGCGGATGTCGCGGTCACGCCGAACAACCTGTTCGCCTACGGGATCTCGCCCGCCGACAATACCGTCGCCGTGCTTGACAAGTCGACGAACGTATGGAAGCCGTTCGTCAGCGATTACAACATTTGGGACATGTCCGGGGTGTCGCTGGTGGCGGCGGCGTTGAGCGGTTCGACCTCGCTCGGCTACGCCATCTCCCCGAAAATGGGGACGCTGTCGATTTTCTCCGGGGCGAGCCTGTTTGGCCAGGTGACCCGCACGGAATTCTTGGGGGCAAAGGCGATGGCCGTGTCGGCGGACGGTTCGTCGCTCTATGTTTCCACGGCGACCTCGATCTACCGCTTCGCGCTGACCTACAGCACCATGACCTTCTCGATCAACCCGGTGGCCTCGGGTTCGATCGCCAACATCGACCTGCTCCGCCTCGGCGGGACCGCCGGCCATCTGTACGCCTCCAACTCGACCGACGGATTGCTCTGGACGCTCGACCCGATCAGCACCGCGGCCCGCGCCCAGGTCACCGGGTTGACCGGCGTCACCGGCCTGGCCGTCGTGGGGACCGACATTTATGCCTCGAGCTCGTCCGCGCTGGGCACCCTTTACCATCTGACGGACGCCACATACCTGCAACGAGCCGGCGACTCCTATAGCAACGGCCAGAACTTCGTGCAGGGACTGGACGGGGCCAGCGACGCGGTGGCCAGCAGCGATGGACGCTATGTCTTCGTGGCCAGCAAGACCGACGGCACGGTCGCGGTGTTCGGTCGCAACGGCACCACCGGCGCGCTGACGTTCGTGCAGCTCCTTCGCGACGGCCGGGGGGCGAACGGCATCACCCAGCCCACCGCGTTGGCCATCAGCGGCACGACCTTGACCGTCGCCAGCGCGGCGGGCCCGAATGGCACGGCGGGCGGCTTGAGCTTCCTGAACATCAGCGCGGCGGTCATCCCGGCGCCGGCGCAGTTCCTCACCAGCTTCTCGAAGATGAAGAGCCTGGCCGTCAACGGCGGGAGTTCGGCCGACACCATCCGGGTCGTCCAGGCGCCCGGAACCATCCCGCTGACGATCAACGGCAACGGCGGCGGCGACCTGGTCAGCATCGCCGACCTCGGATTGAAGGGGTCCAACGTCACCACCACCGTCAACTTCGGTGGCGGCACCAACGAGCTGGTCGTCAACCAGACCTATCTCCGATCGGATGCCGGCAATCTGGTTGCCACCGGCGGCAGCGGGTCCGACACCTTCAACATCCAGGCCCTGGCCCGGGGATCGCAGGTGACGATCGGCGCCAGGGATACGGCGGCCGTGGTCGACGTCATCCGGATCGCCGGCGCCGGGCTTGCGGACGTGACGAGCGTCACGGTCAACGGGCGGACGGCGACCACGGTCGGCGGTCAGGTGACCGGCCCGGTCCTCTTCTACAACGGTGCCGGCGCCTCGGTCTCGGCCGGGGCGACGACCTCGGGCACGATCAGCCTGGACGGCCAGGGGTCGGTCACCTTCAATAACCTGAACTACAACACGACCAACCCGCAGCAGGTGTTCGTCTCGACACCGCCGAAGCCGAGCTTCACGATCACCCCGGCCAGCGGCTCCACGCCGAGCGAAGGGGTGGGCGTGACCCTGACCGCCAGCGACGCGGCGGGGCTGGCGGGCGTGACCTATGCCTGGGACCTCGACGGAGATGGCCAGTTCACCGATGCCACCGGCTCGACCGTCGTGCTCAGCTGGGGGCAGCTCGTGGCGTTGGGGATCAGCACCCGGGGCAGCTACCCGATCGCCGTCCGGGCCACGACCGCGCAGAATTCGCAGCAGTTCGCCGGTCAGTCGTACCAGGCGTCGGCCGACGCCGGGAAGACGTTGACGATCGCCGACACGCTGCCCACCGTCACCGCGACGGGTGGATCCGTGGTCCTCGGGCAGCCGTTCACGCTGGCCATGTCGGCCTCCGACCCCGGACTCGACCGGGTCACCCAGTGGCAGATCAGTTGGGGCGACGGGACGGCGGCGACCACGCTGGGCAGCGGCGACTCGCCGTCAAGCCACAACTTTACCAACTCGGTGAGCCACACCTACGCCCGGCCCGGCAGCTTCACCGTCACGGTGACGGCGTCGGAAGGGGCGATCAGCGGTTCAACCTCGACCACGGTCACGGCCCAGCCGGGGGCGACCACCCTGGGCCTCGATGCCGCGTCGTACTCGATCAACGCGGGGACCGGCCTGGCCGCGAGCGTCGTCACCGCCGCGCCGGCTAATAGCTATGCCTGGCAGATCAAGCAGGGGAGCACGGTGGTCCGGACGCTCGCGCCAATCTCGGCAAGCCTCTCGGTCACCTGGGCCGACCTGGGCCTGACCACCGCCGGGTCGTACACGCTGGCGGTGACGGGCAGCTACGGCGGTGGCGTCACGGCGACCACATCGGCCCCGCTGACCGTGGTGGCCGTGGCGCCCACGGCGACCCTGGCCGTCAGCGCCGGCAGCGTCCCGCAGGGGAGTGTCGGCGGGGCGATCGGCCTGACCATCAGCAACATCGTCGACCCCGCGCCGGGGGCGAGCCCTCGCTACACGGTCGATTACGACTTCGACAACGACGGGACGGTCGACCTGGCCGGCGCGGGGCTGACGGTCGGCATCCCGGCCAGCTTCCTGGCCACCCCGGGGCCCAGGGTTGCGGCGGCAACCCTCCGGTCGGCGAGCGGCCTGTCGGCCCGGCTGACCGTGGCGTACTCGGTGTCGCCGGTCGCGCCGACGCTCACCCTGTCGTCCCCCTCGGCGATCCTGGAGGGGGGGACCGCGTCGGTCACCCCGACCTTGACCGGCCCGGGCGTGACCGTCAGCTCGTGGCGGTTCGACTACGGCGATGGCCAGGTGGACGTGGTTGCCGACCCGCGGCTCTCGTTCCCCCAGGCGCACAAGTACCTCAACAACAAGGCCGACGGGACGCCCTACACCATCACCGTCACCGCGACCACCAACAGCGGCGACGTGACGCAGGCGACCACCGTTGCCGTCGCCGACGTCAAGCCGGTCGTCACACTGAGGCCGCTCAACCCGGCGGTCACCGAGGGGGTTGCCAACTCGATGCAGCTTAACGTCGCCGTGACCGACCCCGGCAGCGACGTCGTGGCGGGCTACACGGTCTCCTGGGGCGACGGCACCGTCGAGACTTTCAGCGGCGACAACCGGACCCCGACGCACACCTACGCTACCACCGCCTACCCGGCGGCCTCGTTCCCGGTCACCGTCACCGCGCTGACCGACAACGACGGCACCTACGCCAACTCGGCGGGGAGCCTGGCCAACACGCTCAACATCGCCGTGGCCAACGTCGCCCCGACGATCGTGCCGAGCCTGACGCAGGTGCCGGCGGTCGGATCGCAGGGGACGGCCCTCTCCTTCGGCGTGGTGGCCACCTCGGTCGCCGCAGGCATCAAGCCGCTGTCGTTCACGTGGACCGTAACCGACCCCGTCGGCGCGACGACCACGCTGCCGGCGACCAACTCGGCCCCCTACCTGGTCGATGCGAGCTTCCTGGTCAAGGTCCAGTACGCCGCGGGCAGCAGCAACACGTTCACTCCGATCATCCCGGGCAACTACACCGTCAGGGTGGTCGTCGCCGACGGCCGCGGCGGGTCGAACGCCTACTCCTGGTCCGTCGCCGTGGCCGACGTGGCGCCGACGATCACCGGCTTCGCCGTGCCGACCGCCGGGATCGCCGGGCAGCCGATCGGCCTGGTCGGGGCGGCAACCGACATCGGCGGCACGCTCGACCCACTGACCTACACGTGGACCATGACCGAGCAGGCCACGGGCACCGTCCAGACCCTGATCGGAGCCTCGACCCAGTTCACCCCGCGCGGCGGGCGGTACGTCGTGCAACTGGCTGTCGGCGACAGCTTCGGCCAGACCACCACGCAGTCGGCGCCGATCGACGTGATCAACCCCGGCCCAGCGATCGCCGCGGGGGCCTTCATCGTCCCGGCGACCGGCCTGGAAGGGGGATCGGCCACCTTCGGCGTGCTGGCCACCGACCCGAGCGGCAACGACGGCCTGACCTATACCTGGAAGGTGGTTGACCCCGCCGGGAACCTGACCACACTGGCCGGCCCGACCGTCGGCTACTCCTACACGACCCCCGGGTCGTACGCTGTCAGCGTCACCATCAGCAACCCGACCGGCCAGTCGATCGCGGCCAGCGCCACGGTCGCGGTGGCCAACGTCGCCCCGACGATCATCGCCGCCACCGTCCCGACGACCGGCATGGAAGGGGTGGCCATCCCGTTCGCCGTCTCGGCCTCCGACCCCGGCGGGGCGAAGGACCCGCTGAGCTACGCCTGGACGATCACCGGCGTGGGCGACACGACCGTGCTGACCGGCCCGGCACCGCAGTTCGTCCCGGCCGACAACGGGACGTACGCCGTCAGCCTGGTGGTGACCGACTCCTATGGCGGCACCGCCACGCGGGACCTCGGGACGATCACCGTGGCCGACATCGCGCCGAGCCTGGGCGCGATCGCCGTGCCGACCACCGCCATCGCCGAGGGGCAATCGGCCACATTCTCGGTCGCCCCCGCCGCCGACGTCGCGGCCGACCAGGATACCATCCGGTACGACTGGATCGTGACCGGCCCCGGCGGGGTCGTCCGGTCGTTCGCCGACCAGGGCCGGACCCTCGCTTTCGGCTTCACCGACAACGGGACGTACGTCGTGGCCGTCACGGCGACCGACAAGGACGGCCTGGCCTCGGCGGCCAGCACGGTCACGGTCGCGGTGGCCAATCTCGCCCCGGCGATCACCGCCAACTCGATCCCGACCGGCGGCTATGTTGGCTTCGTCTTGCCGCTGAGCGCGGCGGCGACCGACGTGCCGGCCGACCTCGGCAAGCTGACCTACACCTGGACCATCACCACGCCAACCGGGTCTTCGTTCACCCTGGCGGGGCCCGCCCCCGCGTTCACCCCGACCGCGGCCGGGACCTACGCCGTTAGCCTGACGGTGGCCGACACCGACGGCGGGACGCAAGTCGTCACTGGCACCATCGCCGTCAAGGCGTCGCCGATCACGCTGGCGTCGTTAGTGCTGCCGACCGACTCGGTCGAGGCATCGAGCGTCGCGCTGTCGGCTTCGGCAACCGACGACCTCGGCGGGGCGTTCACCTACACCTGGACCGTGACCGGCCCCGACGGCAAGCCGGTGGCCGTGGCCGGCTCGGGGGCGAGCGTCTCGTTCCTGCCGCCCGACAACGGCGAGTACCAGGTCTCGGTGGTCGCCCGGACCGCCAACGGCTCGGCGTCGCAAGCCGGGTCGGTAGCGGTGAGCAACCTGCCGCCGACGATCGAGCGGGTGACCATGCCGACCACGGCGGCGATCGGCGTCGCGAGCGTGCTGTCGGCCTCGGCGACCGACCCGGCCGGCGCGGCCGACCCGCTGACCTACACCTGGACGATCACCACGCCCACCGGAGCCCCCTTCGCCACCCTGACCGGGACCCAGGTCGCGTTCACGCCGACGCAGTCGGGGATCTACGGTGTGAGCCTCACGGTGGACGACGGCGACGGCGGGCGGTCCACGATCACGCGGCTCGTGGCCGTGTTGAACTCGCCGCCGGTCGCCTCGGCGGGCGGGCCGTACGCCGTGCTGGAAGGGGGCATTGTCCAGCTCGACGCCCTGACCGGGTCGTCCGACAATGACCAGTCGGCCGCGACCCTGACCTACGCCTGGGACTTCACCGGCGACGGCCGGTTCGCCGATGCCGCCGGGTCGAAGCCGATCTTCTCGGCGGCGAATCTCGACGGGCCGACCTCGGTCACGGTCCGCGTCCGCGTGACCGACGACCAGGGGGCCGTGGCCTACGCCAGCGGCACGATTCTGGTCGCTAATGTCGCCCCGACCATCACCGGGCTGACCCCGAGCGCCGCCGCGATCGGCGAAGGGGGTTCGGTCTCCCTGATGGGCACGATCGCCGACCCGGGCCTGGCCGACTCGCACGTTGTCACCGTCGATTGGGGCGACGGATCGGCGGCCACGGTCGTCAACCTCGCGGCGGGGGTGACCAACTTCACCACCCCCGGGCACGCCTACCTCGACAACCCGGCGGGCGGCTCGGCCACGATCCGCGTCACCGTCGCCGACAAGGATGGCTCCGTCAGCCCGGCCAGCACGCGGGCCGTGGCGATCGCCAACGTGGCACCGACGGCGACCATCGCCGGCCCCGCGGCCGGCACCTTCGGCCCAGCCCTGGCGTTCACGCTGGCCGCCACCGACCCATCACCGGCCGACACCGCCGCGGGCTTCAAGCTCGTCGTGGACTGGGGCGACGGCACGAACGACACCTTCACCGGGGCCACGTCGAAGCTCGCGGCGCACTCGTTCTTGGCGGCGGGCAACTTCACGATCAAGCTGTCGGCCACCGACAAGGACGGCGGCGTCAGCCTCGTGGCCACCCGGACCGTGGCGATCGCCCAGGCCATCCCGACCTTCACCCTGGCCGCGCCGGCGAGCACCTTCGACGGCACCCCCTACCACTCGGCCACCGGGCAGGTCGTCGGGCTGGGCGGCCAGTCGCTCGGGGCGGCGGCGTTGACCTATTACCTCGGGTCGGACTCGACCCTCGGCTCGCCGCTGGCGGCCGCGCCGACCAACGCCGGGAGCTACCTCGTCGTCGCGTCCTACACCGGCGGCGGCAACTACGCCGCCGCCCGGTCGGCACCGGTGGCCTTCGCCGTGGCCCAGCGGGCCACCACCATCGCCGTGACGGTCGCCACCACCCCGGCGATTGCCAACCAGGCCACCACGCTGACCGCCACCGTGGCGACCGGCCTGACGGGGCTGTTCGTGCCGGCGGGCGAGGCCGTCCAGTTCCGGAACAACGGCGTCAACATCGGCGCGCCGGTCTCGCTTAATGCCGACGGGACGGCCACCCTGTCGATTACGCTCACTGCGGGGACCCGCAGCATCACGGCCGCCTATACGGGCGATCCGAACTTCCTGGCGAGCACCTCGTCCGCCGCCAGCCTGGTGATCTATGGCCCCGGGGCGTACGCTGTCGGCTCGACCCTCCTGCTGGTCGGGGCGAGCACCAGCGACTACGCCCAGATCAGCCCGGCGGGGTCGAAGGCCGACGGGACCACCGGCCTCGCCATCGGCGCGACGCTCAACAACACCTGGATCTCGAAGACCTTCGCCCAGGCGTTCACGGCGATCTCGATCGTCGGCGACAACGGCAACGACAACTTCCAGCTTGCCGATAACCTGACCCAGGCGCTGACCGTCACCGAGGGGAACGGCAACAACTACATCAAGGCCGCCCGGGGGAACGACTCGTTCACCTTCGGGGCCGGCAGCAACCAGGTCTTCGGCGGGACCGGGACGAAGTCGGTCGTCGCCCGCGACTCGGCGGGCACGGCGTCGTACTACTCGTTCGGCGATGGCGACCACACGTTCTCGCTCGGCCACGGGAACGACCAGGTGGTCGTTGGCGACGGCAACAACGTCATCCGGATGGGCAACGGTGCTGACCAGGTCATCACCGGCAACGGCAACAACACGATCCGGCTTGGCGATGGTAACAGCTACGTCCGGACCGGCAACGGGGCCGACACCATTAGCCTGGGCGATGGCAACGCCAACGTCCAGGTCGGCGACGGTGCGAAGTCGATCAGCCTGGGCAACGGCTTCAACTACGTCCGGGGCGGCAACGGGCCGGTGATCCTCGCGGCGGGCGACGGCAACAATACCGTCCAACTCGGCAACGGGGCCAATACCGTGACGCTCGGCGACGGGAACAACGACCTGTCGGCCGGCAACGGCGACAACACGATCACCGTCGGCGACGGGAACAACAACATCCGCCTCGGCGACGGCGATAACGTCGTGGTCGAGGGGAACGGCACCGACTATGTCCGGGCCGGCAACGGGGCCAACCTCGTCGTGGGCGGGAAGGGACAGCACACCATCCAGCTCGGCAACGGCAACAACATCCTGATCGACGGCTCGGCAACCCTGACCACGCCCGGCGACTCGTTCCGGCAAATTCTCACCGACTGGAAGACCAGCAGTTCGACCAGCGTGAACACCCGGATCAAGGTGACCACCAACAAGAGCTACCCAAACGCCCTGCTGGCCGGCTCCGGGCGGAACTGGTTCTTCTACAATTACATCAAGGACACCACCACCAAGAAAGCCAGCGACCGGCTCAACTGATCGGCCGGGCGCGACCCGAGCCGGGCTGCCAGCGCGGATCGAATCAACCTAGGATTTTCTTAGGTTGATTCGATCCGTTTCCATCGCCCGGCGCAAGATCGCTCGTTGCCGGCGGACTCGGCCCGGGGCCGAGCGGATCGTCTTGAGCATCGATCCGAAGGACGCCAAGGTCGCTCGCAGGCCCGCCCGATCCTGAGCCGGACAACGATCCAACCTGCGTCGCCTTCGGGCGAAAGTCACCCAACGATTCTTGCCTTCAAAATCGGCGGACCTATCGTCGGGAAGCAACACGGCCGTCGAGGCGTACGATTCCAAAGCGGGAGGATGGAGACCGGCCCGGGTGGTCGATTACCGCGATCGGAAGGGCGCGTTCCTAACCACCTTCGCCCCATTCCGTTCAAGTTCGGCATGCTCCGCGCAGTCAACATTGTCCTGGTCGTTTTGGACGGAGACGTCGCCGAACCCCGAATCTGAAAAATTCGGTTTCATGTTTTCGGTCTTGATTCTGGCCCTCGCCGTCGCACCTTGTGGGGAGACTCATCCCCGGCGATCACACTCGTCGCCTGACCATCAACACTCACGAGCGGACCTATCTCGTTTTTGTCCCGAAGAACAATTCTCGTTTACGTCGCAAAAAACCAAGATTTGTGATTATCATTGATTGAAGAGAAACCAAAGGGCGGATCACATCATGGTTGTTTAAGGGCTAACCTGGGAACGGATAGCCCCACCACCTGCTGACCAGTGGCGAGGGTGAGGGAGCATGCAGATCGGACCGCGTTCGTTTAGTTGCCAAAGGCGGATCTAAGCCCAGTCGCTGCCTCGGCGACGGCCAGCTTCGCCTCGTCCAGCACAGCGCCCATACCAAAGAATTCGTGCGTGACTCCGGGGTGGAGGGCATACGTCGCCGGCACACCGGAGGACGCGAGTTTGTCGGCGTAGGCCTTGCCCTCGCTCGCCAGTGGATCGATCTCGGCCCCGATGACCGTGGCGGGAGGAAGCTTACTCGCGCCGCGATCCTGAAGGGGGGAGGCGTAAGGATTGAGTCCATCTTCAGGCCGGGCGATATAGTAGCCCCAGAACCACTTCATCATCGCCGCGTTGAGAGGCTTGGCCGTCGCATACTCTCGATACGACTGGGTATCGAACGCAGCATTGACCACCGGGTAGATCAGAAGTTGGTGGATGGGGGCTGCAAGCCCGGCATCCCGAGCCCGTAGCGTGGTCACGGCGGCCAGGTTGCCGCCCGCGCTCTCACCCCCGACTGCGACTCGCCTCGGATCGCCACCAATCGTGGCCGCGTTGGCGAGTACCCACTGGTAAGCGGCGAGCGCATCATCTGCCGCCGCAGGGAACCGATGTTCGGGAGCGTGGCGATAATCACATGAGACGACAACGCAACTGGCGGCGTTGGCCAGGGCGCGCGGCGAGGAATCGTAGGTATTCAGGTCGGCCAGGACCCAGCCGCCGCCGTGCCAGTAGACCAGCACCGGGAACGGGCCCTCACCTTTTGGTGTATAGACGCGAGCAGGGATGACCCCCGCCGGGCCGGGAATCGAAATATCTTGAACCTTGGCGACGGGTTCAGGATCGGTGGGCTTGCCCTGTTTTTTGAGCAGAGCCTTCACAGCGTCCGCCGCCGAGGGCTGCTTGCGTGCCCCATCGGGCAGCAGGGACTCGATCGGCTTCGGACCCAGGGCCGTAAGTTCATCCAGCACGGCCTTCATCTGGGGGTTGGGGATGCCAGGCTGGACCGCCTCCTGCGCACGCGAGAATGGGGCAACGGCGAGGGATACGCCTGCGAGGAACGCCAGCGTTGCGATCTTGCGACTCATCATCAAATCAACCTCAATGGTGATCAAAGGTGGGCTCTCACATCGATAGATCGGGCCTTGTTCAGGCGATGGCTTGCTCGACCTGCTCCCCAAGGTGGCGACGTGCCGGGCATCTCCGCCGCGCGCGGAGCAGTCTATTGGTGTGCCCATGAACTCCCATGGGGACGAAGGTGTTCCGAACGCGTCTGTTTCGAGGGGGAAACCAAAGATCCAGGGAGCGGGCAGTGCGAAAGTTTTGTCAGACCAAGGAATTTTATATTTTGCAACAATCATGCCAATATATATTTGCTTCAACCTGACCGCGGGCTCATTTTTTGCATCAACTTTTCGCTCGATGACACCGGTAATTTTCGGTCTGAATTCGGTTTCGGACGTGATGATCGGTCATGACCGGACGGTTCGATGCAGTCAAAGGAGACCTTGAGGATGATTTGCCCCATGCTCGCGAAGTGGACTGCCGCCCTGTTGCTGGCGGGTGCCCCCGCGACCCCAATATTTGCCGACGATACGGCGCAGGACCGACCCGTTGGCCAGTTCGAGACCGTCGCCACGTTTGACGGGCCAATGCTTACCGGCGTGACCGTCTCTCGCTCTGGCCGGATCTTCATTAACTTCCCCAGGTGGGGCGACAAGGTCGATTTCACCGTGGCCGAGGTCAAGGGCGGCAAGGCATTCGCCTACCCCGATCAAACCACGAACGACGAGCAGTTGATCGCCGTGCAGAGTGTCGTGGTCGACCCGCTCGACCGGCTCTGGATCGTGGACACCGGCAGCATCCAATTCGGCCCAACTTCGCCCGGCGGCCCGAAGTTGGTCGGCGTCGATCTGACCTTGAACAAGGTCTTCAAGACGATCACCTTCCCGACCGACGTCGCGCTGCCGACGAGCTACCTGAATGATGTTCGCTTCGACCTCAGCCGAGGCGAGGCGGGCTATGCCTTCCTGACCGACTCCTCCGGCACGGGCCCGAACGGGATCATCGTGGTTGACCTGGCGACGGGCAAAAGCTGGCGTCGCCTCCAGGATCACACTTCGACGAAGCCCGAGCCGGGATTTCTGCCGCTGGTCGAGGGGCGCCCGCTCGTCGAGACGAAGCCCTCTGGCGAGGTGAAGCCGGTGGCCATGGGATCGGACGGGATCGCGATCGACCACGACGGGAAACGACTCTTTTACTGCCCGCTGGTCAGCCGCAAACTCTACAGCGTGAGCGTCGATGCCCTCGTCGACGGTCGGTTGAGCGAGGAACAAGTCGCGGCAACCGTTATCGACCACGGCGAGAAGGGGGCCTCGGACGGCCTGGAATCCGACGACAAGGGCCGGATCTACGCCACGGCCTACGAGCAGAATGCGATTCTGCGCCGCCTGCCTGACGGCTCGTTCGAGACGCTGATTCACGACCCGCGCATCCTGTGGCCGGACACGATGTCGGTCGCGAGCGACGGTTTCCTCTACTTCACCGCGAACCAACTTCACCGCCAGCCCCAGTACAACAAGGGCGAAGACCAGCGATTGAAACCGTACCACCTGCTCAGAGTCAAAATCGACGCCGGACCGGTGCGACTCGCTCGCTAAAATTGATCGCTGCGACCGGGAGCAGACCTCTCAAATTCGGAGCTACGGATGGACAAGCCCCTGACTCATGGTACCGCCGAACTTTCGCCCGATGTCCGCTTGCACTACGCGGTCGCGGGCGAGGGCGAGGGTTCCTCGACAATCCTGCTGATCCATGGCTACCCTCAGCACGGGTGGCAGTGGCGTCACGTCGCCGGGCCGCTGGCCGAAGCTGGATTTCGCGTGATCGTGCCCGACTACCGGGGCGCGGGTAGATCCAGCAAGCCAACGACCGGCTACGACAAGCGGACGATGGCCGCCGACCTCCACTCACTCGTCCGCGATCATTTGAAGGTCGAAGGTCCGCTGGCGGTGGTTGGCCACGATATCGGCAGCATGGTTGCCTTCGCGTTTGCCCTGCAGTTCCCCGACGACGTCGCGCACCTGTCGCTAAGCGAGGCGCCGTTGCCCGGAACCGACACCTACGACGAACTCGTCGGCAAGCCGCGATTGGCCAACAACCCCCTCTGGCACTTCTTCTTCCACAACGCGCCGGGCAACCTCGCCGAGACGCTCACCTTCGGCCGCGAGCGCGCCTATCTTGATGACTTCTACGACCGGCTCGCCTTTAACCCGGAGGCGATCGGGCCAGCGGATCGAACCCGCTATGCAGAGGCGTTCGCCTCAGTCGGCGCGATGCGGGCCGGATTCGAGACCTACCGCGCGTTCGACCGGGACGCCGAGGACAACCGCGCGGTCCTCAAGGCCGCGGGCCGCCTCAAGATGCCGGTTCTGGCCCTGGCGGGCGAGCATAGCGTCCTGGCCCCGGCGACCGAGCCGATGATGAAGGAGGTGGCCAGGCATGTAACGCTCCGGAAGATCCCCGCCGCAGGACATTGGATTGCTGAGGAGAACCCCCAGGCCGTCGTCGAGTCGCTGGTTGGTTTCCTGAAGGAGAATGCCTGAGTTGTCCAACAAGCAATCTCCTTGAAGAGTTGTCCCATCCTCGGGCTATCGATCGCAACAGAGAACCTCGATGCGAACGTCGTCCGGGCCCACGTCGCGTCGGTCGAACTTGGTAAAGCCCAGGGAGGTAAACGAGTGGTTGGTGGAATAACCGACAGCAGGGATCACAGCCGAACTTCGTTCGCAAAACATTTTCATGTTTCGACCTACTATTTGCCATCTGTGATGGGCAATCTTTTCCAGGGAAACGTCTGCTTACCGCATTCGAATGACCGGCTTCACGGCCGACCCACCGTCGCTCTCGTCGATCGCTTTGTTGATATCCGAGAAGTCGTAGAAGCGGATCAACCGATCGAGCGGAAATCTGCCTGCAACCTGCAGCTCCATCAGGCTTGTGAGGAAGTCGGGGGTCTGGCCACCGCCGCCCATGACGCCGATGATGCGCTTGCCTTTGAGCAGCACGTCGGGGTGATTGAGCTTGACGGTTGCGGTCATCTTGGCCCCACCGACCATGGCGCAGATGCCCAGAATGCCGAGGGCTTCGACGGCCTCGGCGACCAGGTTCGACCCGTCGGTCGCCTCGATGCTGTAGTCGAGCCGCCCGCGCGTGAGCCCCTGCAGTTCGGCGACGATCCCCGAGCCATATTCCAGCGTGTGGGTCGCCCCGAGGTCACGGGCAAGTGCCAGTCGCTCGGGCACCTTGTCGATGGCGATGATGGTCGTCGCCCCGGTGAGTCGGGCCGCCATCACGGCCGCCAGGCCGACGTTTCCCACCCCAAACACGGCGAGCGAGGAACCGGGGCGGGGTTTCAGTTCGTTGAGGACCGCCCCGGCGCCGGTGGAGATCGAGCAACCGTAAGGGCCGGCGTGGTCGAGGTCGAGACCGTCGGGAACCTTCGCAAGCTGTCGTTCCTGAGCAATGGCGTGCGTAGCCCATGAGGACTGCTGGAAGAACCGACCGGCGAGTTGCTCCTCACCCCGCCTCAGCGGGCTTGACCCATCCAGGCGGTAACCACCGAACATGAGATCCTTGCCGTTCTCGCAGTAGCGGGGTTCGCCCCGCTTGCACGTCCGGCAATGGCCACAGTACGGAAAGCCGATCATGACGCGGTCGCCCGGCTGGACCTGCGTCACGCGCGCGCCGATCGCCTCGACGACGCCCGCTCCCTCGTGACCAAGAACACCGGGCGTCGGGAACGGTTCGAGTCCGTGGATGACTCCGCGGTCGGTGCCGCAGACACCACAGCTTGAGATCTTGATCAGGACCTCGTCCTCACGCGGCCCCTCAAGTTCAACCGCGTCGAGCTTGATGTTCCGGCGCGAAACGATCCCGTCGGCCTTTTCCATGACGGCGGCTGTGATCTGCATGACTGACTCTCCAATGTATGAAGTTCGAATGGCTCAGGGCGGGCCATCGAGGACGGCCGCAACGACGGCCGATGGCCGCTCACGCTGCACGAAGTGGCCCAACCCCGGCACGACATCCCCCTCCGTGTTCAAGGTGTGAGAACGACCTTCACGCACCCGTCGGTCTTATCGCGGAAGGTTTTGTAACCCTTCGGCGCATCGGCGAGCGCGAGTCGGTGGGTGATCAGGAACGACGGGTCGATCTCGCCTGCCTCGATCTTCGCCATGAGCGGCTTGAGGTAGCGGTGAACGTGCGTTTGCCCAGTCTTCATCGTCAGCGATTTGTTGACAAAGGCTCCCATCGGTACACCATCAACCTTGCCGATGTAGACACCAGGGATCGACACCGTGCCCCCCTTGCGGCAGCAGATGATGGCGTCCTCAAGGGAACTGGGACGGTCGGACGCCAGACCGACGGTGGTCTTTACCTTGGCGACAACGGCCGCAACGATCGCCATCCCGTGAGCTTCGGCACCAACGGCGTCGATGCAGCGGTCCGGACCCCGCCCCCTGGTCATTTCCTGGAGCCGGTCGTAGACGGTGCCCGACAGCTTCGCGGTGTCAATGATTTCGGCCTTGCCTGCCGTCTCGGCGAGTTTGAGGCGTTCGGGCACGGAGTCGATGGCGATCACCCGCCCCGCGCCGAACATCCAGGCGCTTCGGATGGCGAACAGCCCGACTGGCCCGCAACCCCAGACGGCCACGGTGTCGCCCGGCTCGATGTCGGCCTGCTCGGCGGCCATGTAGCCGGTGGGGAAGATGTCGGTCAGGAACAGAACCTTCTCATCGGGCAAGCCGTCAGGAACCTTGTACGGCCCCACATCGGCAAACGGGACGCGAACGTACTCCGCCTGACCACCAGAGAAACCACCGAGCAGGTGCGAATAACCGAACAGGCCGCTCGGCGAGTGGCCCATCTCCTTCTCGGCCATCTCCTTGTTGGGATTCGAGTTATCACAACAGGAGAAAAGCTGCTTCTGGCAGAAGAAGCACGATCCGCAGGCCATCGTAAACGGGACAACGACGCGATCCCCCTTCCGGAGATTCGTGACCTCGGACCCGAGTTCGACGACCTCGCCCATGAACTCATGGCCGAGGATGTCACCGGCCTTCATGGTGGGCATCATGCCGTCGTACAGGTGCAGGTCCGACCCGCAGATGGCGGTCGCGGTGACCCGGATGACCGCATCCCTCGGGTTCTCGATCTTCGGGTCGGGAACGGTGTCGACGCGAACGTCCCCCTTGCCGTGCCAACACAGGGCTTTCACTGGCGATTCTCCCACTTGACGGCAAACTCGGTTGTTACGCCTCACGACGGAACATCAACAGTACATATTCGAGTGGCAAACCGTGAGCCGAACGATTTTCTCCACTCGGAATTTGATACCAGGCTATCTCGAAATCATGCTGATTCAATCCTGCATCGACCCGTCGCAAGGTCACCCCCAGGATGCCCATCCAGGGCTCCCTCTTGACCTCCACCTGCCTGAGCGGAGGTGCCGCAACGCGGTATTGTATTTGCGAGTGCTTGTTCAAGTTCTCTTCGATATGACAGCGACCGGCCCCTGAAGGCTCACGGCGTGCCGCCCTCGCCCGATGTCTTGTGTGCGGACCTTGGTGGAAGATGGAGCGAAGATGATGAATCGACGGCAAATGATCCAGGCCGTGGGGGCGAGCGCCGCCGCCCTGACCCTGGCTGAAAGCGGGCTGAAGGCGGTCGCCGCCGACGACAACGAGGTGGACGCCTGGAAGCCGATCCATGCGACGACTGGTTCCGCCGACTCGCTGAAAAACCTGCCCACGACGATCCGGCCCAAGGTCGACCCAGCCGATGTCCTCGTTCCCGACGGCTACCAACTCGAAGCCCTTGTCGTGGGCCTCTCGTTTCCGACCTGCATGGAGTTCGGTGACGACGGCACCCTCTACATCGGCGAAGGCGGGAGCACCTGGCCAACCCGCCCGGCCCTTCCTCCGCGCATCCTGAGTCTCGATCCCAAGGGGAAACTTGGCGTGCTGGGGGCCGAAACCTTCGGCGGCCCGCGCGGGATGGCCTTCCAGAATGGCAATCTGTACGTGATGGCCAAGGGAGGCTACACCACCCGCCTGGTCAAGTTCGATACGAAGACCGGCAAGCGGTCGATCATCCTCGACAAGTTCCCGAGCGGTGGCTGGCATGAGCCGGGTGGCCCGGTCATCAGCCCCAAGGATGGCCTCCTCTATTACGCCCAGGGAACGGTTTCGCTTTACGGTGCCGTCGACCCTGAAGGGTTTACCGTGGACCTGGCCAAGCAGCCCAGGGCGCATGACGTTCCGGGTGCCGATGTGACCCTGACCGGCAACAACGTCTGGAGCCGAAACCCAACGCGGTCGTTCCCCTTCCTGGCCGAGACCGGTCCTTACAAGCCCTACGGCGTGCCGAGCCGGAAGGGCGAGGTCATCAAGGGGGAGAAGTTCTGCAACGGCGCTGTTTGGCGGAGCAAGGCCGACGGGACCGAGGTTGAGTTGCTTGCCTGGGGCATCCGCAACCCCTACGGACTGGCATTCAACGAGGCGGGTGAGCTGTACGTCTCGGACAACGACTACGAGGAGAAGGGGGATCGCGCCGTGGGCGAAGACCCTGACGCCATCTGGCACATCAAGGGGGCGTCGAAGCCGCACGGTTCGATCACCGAGCCGGAATGGTTTGGCTTCCCCGACATCGCGCACGACGGTCTGCCGGTCTGGGACGAGAAGCACCGCCCCAACCGTGGTCAACCGGCGCAGCCGTTCTTGCAGAACCCACCGAAGTGGGCTGGTCCCGCCGCAGCGCTGATCGCGCCCCACACCTGCGAGTGCCGGATGGATTTCAGCCGGTCGGACGATTTCGGCTACAAGGGGGAACTCTTCCTCGCCCAGTTCGGCACGTATGCTCCACTGAACACCAATCGCGAGGAAGCGCTCAACCGCGGCTTCCAGGTGGCTCGGGTGAATGTCCAGACGGGCTCCGTCGAGCCGTTTCTGCGCAACAAGCAGGCTGGGCCGGCGTCGTACCACCCTGGTGCCGGTGGCCTGGAACGCCCCGTCGATTGCAAGTTCAGCCCCGATGGCAAGAGCCTTTACATCCTCGACTTTGGCGTCAACAAGGCGCTCCGTGAGACCGTGACGGTCTACGGTCACACCGGCGTCCTCTGGCGTTTGAGCAAGAAGGGAGCCAGCGTATGAGCGGCGACAACCCCGTCATCATCGAGATCGACCCGGCGTCCTGGAAGGGACACCTCGGCAACATTGAAACCTGGTTGAAGCTGAACCTGAGCCAGCAGATGGCCTTCCGAAAGCTGCTGGAAAAGGTCGGCCCAACCATGCTGGAGCCGCACACCCGGCAGGGTTTGGGCGAGCTGGCCGAGACAGCGCGTCGCCACGAGGCGGAAGCGGAGCGGTTCTTCAAGCTTATCGGCCGTTCCGTGGCAACCGTCCCGCCGCGAGTCGAGTCCGCTCTGAAAGCGTCGCGTGAGTCGGCCGACGAGGCCGTGGCCGCGTCGGGTCCCGAAGCGTCATGGGTTGGTCTGCACTCGCTTGTCCCAGCGGCGCTCGCAGCACAAACGGGCTTCGCCGTGACGGAGCAGCTCGCCCTCGCGTTGGGCATCCGCGAACTGGCTGAGGCGGCCTACGATGTCGAGAACGAGCAGGCCGGTGGCTTTCTGATGCTCAAAGAGTTGATGCTCGAAGTCGCCGCGATGTCGATCCTCTACAAGATGCCGGTCTAACTGTCGGCTCGCCGCAACGACACCCCCGACCGCTCTTGGCTTCTGGTAACGACCTGGAGCTAGGAGCGGTCACTTACGTTTATGTCGAAAATTGGTGTCAATTTTGAATTTCCGCCGGAGCTGGTGCCTTGTCGGTCATGATGCTGGGGCCGAGCCGAGTCGAATCCTCCTCTCATCCTTTGCACAGTATCTGCGGGGGTGGGACGAAGCGACCCCAAGCTTTGACATTCGTTTGGGGTCGGCTCTTGTTGGTCGGTAAGTTCGCCGCCGGTCAACTCTTGATTTTCGTGGCGGCGAGGGCCAGGAGCGCGTAGGAGGTGACGATGTGGGGATCACCTTCCATGAAACGGTCTTCGCGGTTGACCCAGGCTCCGCTGGCCTCCTGACGTTTGGCGAGGGCCTCGATAAGGTCGGCCCGCCAATCATGCGCTGTTCCTTCGCTGTCGACCAGGGTTGGCTGGCCGAGGGCGGCCAGGGCCCGGGCGAAGGTGTGATAGTAGTAATAAAGGCCCCGCTGGCCCTGACCGGGGTTTTCCTCGACGGTGTAGTGCTTGCTGATGTAACCGAGGGCGGCTTTGGTCCGGATGTCGTCCCTGGTCAGACCGGCGTAGATCATGCTTTTCAGGCCGGCGTAGGTCATCCCGGCGTTCGACGGGATCGGGTCGTCGGGCTTTGGGGCGGCCTTCCCCGCACCTCCACCACCGCGACCGGCGGCCACATAGATGAAACCGCCGTCGTCGACCTTGCCGGCCCAGGGTTGGTCGTTGAACTCGCTCTTGAGGTTCTGGCAGCGCGATACGAAGACCAGGGCTTTTTGCAGCGCCGGGTCATCGGCGGGCAGCCCCGAATCACGCAGCGCCTCCATCATGAAGGACGTGTTCGAGAGGTCGGGGCGGCCCGGTCCGCCGTAGTTCGACCCGCCGAAGGTGGGGTCAGCCGGTGATTTTCCCTCGCTCTCATCGGTCTGGTTTACCTTCAAAAAGTCCTGCGCCCCCTTGATGAGGTTGTCGTAACGGCCTGCCTGATTCGCTTCCTGAAAGGCCATGAGGGCGACCGAGGTCGAATACACCGAGTGGGGAGCCTTGGCCAGCCCGCCCCTGGGGTCGACGTATCCTTCAAGAAAGCCGAGCGCCTTGACGATGGCCGGATCACTCGGCGTGACCCGCTTCGAGCGGAGCAGGCCCGTCACCACCAGGGCGGTGATTCCCGGCTCCTTGGTGCCCGACCAACTGCCGTCAATCTCCTGGCGCGGCCGCAAGAAACCGACCGCCCGTTCTTCCAGGAGCTTCGGATCGATCGCCGCCGCCTGGGCTCGCGGAGCCCACGACGCCAGACCCAGCAATCCCGCCGCCTGCAGGCTTCGATTCAGAAAAGTCCGTCGATGGAATGGATTCATGGCTGATCAACCTTGGTTGGGAAGAATCGAAACAAGGAGAGCGGCGGAGACGACCGATGCAACGACGTCACAACGCGGGACGCGCGCACGAATCGGACCCCGTGGGAAACCGTGCTGTTGCGTCCTCGCTCGCAATCCTCAGTTCCTGCGATTGGAAGGAAGGCATTCATCAAAAGCAACCGCTGTTCCCTGGCGTATTTTTGCACCAATTGCTCGGTTAATCCTGGTTTGACCCTGCGAGCATGGCGAAAGCCTGAGGTGAAGCGGCGAGTTTTTCGCCATCCGTGGCGATCTTTTCACCAGACCGTTTTCCGGGTCGGGACCGCCGCCAGGCCCTTGCGGATTGGGCAGTCGATGCGTCTCATGGATGCGTCGCCGGGTCGTCAGGATGAACCCATTTTTGGCCCTTCGGCCAGGCACTTCGATGCATTGCTCGCTGCGTAACCGCATCCTGATCCCGTTGATCGCCATTCAGTCGGTGGCCGTGACGGTGACGGCCCTCGCCATGGCTTCGCTCGCCGCCCGCCGGGGTGAGAGCCAGGTGGTCGATCGGCTCAACGGGGTCATCGATGCGCTCGGGCACACCAACTTTCCTCATACGGCAAGCGTTCTCGCGCGAATGAACGGCCTGTCGGGAGCCCATTTCGTCGCCTACGATGCCCAGCGGCGGGTGCTGGAGTCGAGCCTTCCCGGGCTCGATGTTCTCCCGGAATCGCTCCGGTCGATCCCGTCGGCGGTCCGCCTCGACTCACTGCGGGGTTCGCCCCGGGTCGTGCTGGCGGGACACTCCTACATCGCGGTGGCGCTCCAATCGTCGGCGATCGCGCGGGGGACGTCGCTCCTGGTTCTTTATCCCGAAACGAGCTGGCGTCAGGCCCAGTGGGAGGCCGCGGTCCCGCCGTTCCTGTTGGGCGTTGGCTCGCTCGGGGCGATGGCCGGGGTGACGAGCTGGATCGCCCACCGCGTCGCCGAGCGGATTCGGCGCGTCGAGCGCCAGGTCGCTCTGATCGCGGAGGGGGATTTTCGCGAGCTGGAACTCGGCCGTGAGCAGGACGAGGTCCGCGACCTCTCGCGGTCGATCAACCGGATGTGCGTCCAGCTCAGGGAGCTGCGGGGGACCGTCGCGAAGTCCGAGCGAGAGCGCCTCCTGGCGCAGCTCGCGGCGGGGCTGGCCCACCAGCTCCGCAACTCGCTGACCGGCGCCCGGATGAGCATCCAACTCTACGCGCGGCGTCATCCGGCCGCGGGCGGCGACCAGAGCCTGGAAGTCGCCCTGCGGCAACTGGCGATGACCGAGGAGCAGGTCAAGGGGCTGCTCTCGCTTGGTCGGGTCGAGCGTCGGCCGCCGGAAGCGTTCGACCTCCGCCAACTCCTCGCCGACGTTGCGCTGCTGGTCGGGCCTTCCTGTCGGCATGCGCAGGTGGCGCTTTGCCTCGATCCAGCCGGCCCGGCGGTCGAACTCGTCGCGGACCCCGCCGGCGTGCGGGCCGCGGTCCTGAACCTGACCCTCAACGCCATCGAGGCGGCGGGGCCGGGCGGTCGGGTGCGCCTGACAGCGCTACCGGCCGATAACGAGGTTACGATCGAGGTCAGCGACACCGGCCCGGGGCCGCCCGCGCAGCTTGGCGACGCCGTCTGGGAGCCGTTCGTCACCAGCAAGCCCGAAGGGGTGGGGCTCGGGCTGGCGCTTGCCCGGCAGGTGGTCGGCGAACACGGCGGGCGGTTTGCGCAGACCCGGGCCGACGGCGAAACTCGCTTCGCGCTCACGCTGCCGCTTTCGCGTTCGCAGACGCACGAGAGGGGGGTCGAATGAGCCGCATCCTGATCGTGGATGACGAGGCCAGCATCTGCTGGGCGTTCCGCGAAGCCCTTGGCGACGACGGGCACGACGTCGCGGTCGCCGCCTCGGCCGAGGAAGGCTTGCGGGCCGCCGCTGCGGTCGTGCCCGACGCGGTCGTGCTCGACGTCCGCCTGCCCGGCATGGATGGCCTCGCGGCGATCGGTCCGTTTCGCGATCGGATCGGCACCGCGCCGATCATCATCATCACGGCGTTCGGCAACCTGGAAACCGCCGTCCGTGCGATGGAGGGGGGCGCCTTCGACTACCTCATCAAACCGTTCGACCTCGACCACGCGATCACCGTGGTCAAACGTGCCCTCGACGCCCGCCCGGCCCGCGAGCCTGGCCCCCGGACCAGTGGGGCCACCGGCCCGCATCCGCTGATCGGCACGTCGCCCGCCATGCAGGAACTGTTCGTCAAGATCGCCCTCGTCGCCCCCACCGAGGTCCCGGTCCTGATCACCGGCGAAAGCGGGACCGGCAAGGAACTGGTAGCGCGGGCGATCCATCGCCATAGTGGCCGACGCGATGGCCCTTTCCTGCCCATCTGCCTCGCCGCGCTCAACCCCAACCTCGTCGAGGCCGAGATCTTCGGGCATCTCAAAGGGTCGTTCACCGGCGCGACCCAGGACCGCAAGGGACTGCTCGAACTCGCCGCCGGCGGCACCGTCCTGCTCGACGAGGTGGGCGACATCCCCGCCATCCTCCAGGTCAAACTCCTTCGCGCCCTCGAGCAACGCGAAATCACGCCCGTTGGCGATGCCCGGCCCCGGCCCACCGACCTCCGCGTTGTCGCCGCGACGAACCGACCGCTCGCCGACCTGATCGCGACCGGCCAGTTCCGCGAGGACCTCTTCTTCCGGCTTGGCGTCTTCCAGATCCAGATCCCACCGCTCCGCGACCGCAAGGAAGATATCCCCGCGCTCGCCGAGCACTTCTTGCAGTCCTTTCGTCCCGCCCACGCGGCCCATCACGACCTCTCGGCCGACTTCCTCGCCGCCCTCCGCGCGCGGACCTGGCTGGGCAACGCCCGCGAACTGCGCAACGCGATCGAACATGCGGCGATCGTGGCCCGCGGCGGGCCACTCCGGGCGGAACACCTTCCCAGCCTCGCCACCAATCCGGTCGCCGCCCGGATGCCGGGCACTCAGGGGCTCAACGAGGGACTGATCGCCTGGACCCGCGCGGAAGCCCACCGCGCCGACCCCGAGGCGCCCCTGTATGACCGATTTCTGGCCAACTTTGAACCCCCATTGCTCAGAGCCGCGCTTGAGTCCTGCGACGGCAACCGAGCCGCCGCGGCCCAACGACTCGGCATTCACCGCGCCACGCTCCGCGAGAAACTCAAGCGGTACGGCATCGAGTGACCTTGCTTCGCACGTGTTCAGGGATTGCCCGCAACTGAAGGTGACCCAAAAAATTGACCACCCCAAAATCATCCATGCGTCCTGTTTTCGCGGCGCACCGGGCACGGGCTGGGCACTCGATCTTGCCGAATCTTGGAATTTAAGAATCTCCGAGTCCCAGGTCGGAAACGAGAAAACCATCGGGATTTACGTTTGATGGCATCCCGTAAATTGACGCTCTTCCCTGCCAACCAGTGGATTCATAAACTAGCCTTGCAAGGGAGATCACCCGACCTGGTCGTGCTTCGCCTTGTTTCGGATCGGCTCGATTTGGTACAAATGGGCCGGTCCGAACACTGGTCGATCGCTGGGGCTTGCCTAAAGCCAACAGGCCGACCCCATTTCATTGAGGGGCGCTGCGACGGTACGCATGAGCGTTCCTGCCAGGCTCGATGAAATGGCCATACTATCGTGCAACGGCGCCCGTTCATAGTTTCAGGAGACTTTGAACGTGTCGACCGCCGTTGCTTCCAAGCCTGCGACTTCTGTCAAAGATTACAGCATCGCCGATATCAAGCTCGCCCCCTGGGGCCGGCGCGAGATCGCCATCGCCGAGACCGAGATGCCCGGTCTGATGGCCATTCGTGAGGAGTACGCTGCCCGGCAGCCCCTCAAGGGTGCCCGGATCACCGGCTCGCTCCACATGACGATCCAGACGGCCGTCTTGATCGAGACGCTCCGCGACCTGGGTGCCGAGATCCGCTGGGCCTCGTGCAATATCTTCTCGACCCAGGATCACGCCGCCGCCGCGATCGCCGAAGCGGGTATCCCCGTCTTCGCCGTCAAGGGTGAGTCGCTGACCGAGTACTGGGACTATACCCACCAGATCTTCGAGTGGGCCGACGGCGGCCAGTCGAACATGATCCTCGACGACGGCGGCGACGCCACCCTGCTGCTCCACCTCGGCGCCCGCGCTGAGGCCGACATCTCGGTCCTCGACAAGCCGACCAGCGAGGAAGAACGCATCCTCTACGCGGCCATCAAGAAGCGGATCGCCGCTCAGCCCGGCTGGTACGCCAAGAACCTGGCCGCCATCAAGGGCGTGACCGAGGAAACCACCACCGGCGTGCATCGCCTTTACCAGATGCACAAGCGGGGCGAACTGAAGTTCCCCGCCATCAACGTCAACGACTCGGTCACCAAGTCGAAGTTCGACAACCTCTACGGTTGCCGCGAGTCGCTGGTTGACGGCATCAAGCGGGCCACCGACGTCATGATCGCCGGCAAGATCGCCGTCGTTGCCGGCTACGGGGACGTGGGCAAGGGGTCGGCCCAGGCCCTTCGCGCCCTCTCGGCGCAGGTCTGGATCACCGAGATCGACCCCATCTGCGCCTTGCAGGCCGCGATGGAAGGCTACCGCGTCGTCACCATGGAGTATGCCGCCGACAAGGCCGACATCTTCGTGACCACGACCGGCAACTACAAGGTCATCACGCACGCCCACATGGCCAAGATGAAGAATCAGGCCATCGTCTGCAACATCGGTCACTTCGACAACGAGATCGACGTCGCCTCACTCGAAGATTACCGCTGGGAAGAGATCAAGCCGCAGGTGGACCACGTCATTTTCCCCGACGGCAAGCGGATCATCCTGCTCGCCAAGGGTCGGTTGGTGAATCTCGGTTGCGGGACCGGTCACCCCTCGTACGTGATGAGCTCGTCGTTCGCCAACCAGACGCTCGCCCAGATCGAACTCTGGGTGCATAACGACAAGTACCCGATCGGCGTCTACGTCCTGCCCAAGAAGCTCGACGAGCACGTTGCCCGGTTGCAGCTCAAGACCCTCAACGTCCAGTTGACCGAGCTGACCCCCGAACAGGCCGCCTACATCCACGTCCCGACGGAAGGTCCCTACAAGACCGACCAGTACCGCTATTGATCCACCCGCTGGAAACCGGGCGGCGCGGGATTTTATCCCGCGTCGCCCGGGTCGCACCAGGTTCGCAGCCGATGGTCAAAGCCATTGATCTGGATCAATTTCCTGTTTATTTTGACAATCTTGAGCTTATTTTCAGAATATGCGAATTAAACTTTCCCGAAATTACGATCTTAAAGGATGACACCTGCGTGAGATGATCTCGCACCCAGGATTTGCATCCCGAAAGGTCGAGCCATGCCATCCACCGCCAGTCCCGCGCGGCTTGCCGCGAATCGCTTAAACGCTCGCAAAAGTACGGGGCCCACGACTCAGGCCGGCAAGGATATCTCGCGCCTCAATGCCTTCCGGCACGGGATGGCTGGCAAGGGCGACCTGCTGGGACCGGGCGAAGATGCTGCCGCCATCGCCAGGCTGGCCGCCGAGTTCGAGCTTGACTACCACGCGCAGGGACGCTCCGGGCAGATGCTGGCCCACCGCGCCGCCGTGCTTTCGGTGCGGATGGACCGGCTGGCCCAGCGCCAGCTTGACATCGAGACGATCAACGTCGCCGCCGCCATCGAGAATTTTGACACCGACCGGAGCGACTGGCTCGACGAGGAGTTCCGCCGCTTCGAGGCCGGCGGGGATGAGGGTCGCGAGGCGCTGGAAATTCTCGAACTGACACCCGAAGGGGTGCTCCGCCTGCTCGACCTCGGTGATCTGGTCTGGCCCGATCTGACCTCAACCGATCCAACAATCGTCCAGCGGGCCAGCGAGCGGGCCGAGCGGTGGCTCAGTCTGAAGGAAGCACGCGGCGAGGGGCCGATGGTCGAGCGGTTCCGAGCCGAGTTGATCCGGGTCGAAGCGTTGTTTGAGACGATGGGCGAGCGGATCGAGGCGCTGGCCAGCGACCGGAACCGGGTCGGCAGGCTGGCGCGGTTCGATGACACACCCGCATCAGCGCTGGCGCAGCGGTACGAGGCGGCGGCCGAACGAGGGATGCACCGGGCCTTGCGGGCGATCGTGGCCCAGAACCGCGAGCGGACCCGCGACCGGCGGCAGGTCGATGAGGATCTGAGCGACGAAGATTGCACCGCGACGATGACGGCGGCGCGGCAGATCCTCGGGCTGGATCTCGCTCCGGTCGCCTCGCCTCCGCCTCCGACCCTGAGCCCGGAATCAACCCCCACGCGACGGCCGGAACCCTGGGTCCAGAGCGAACAACTCCCGCAACCCCCGGCCCCAATGGGTTCGTTCCGCGTCAGGGGCGAAAACCGACTGAACCAGATCCTGGACGGGCAATTTGGTGACGATGACCTCGACCCGAAGTACCTCGACCGGCTCAAGGGGCGTCCCGAACTGCCCCGATCCCTCCGCCGCCGCTGAACGAAGGCCGGTTGAACGACGCAACGACCCGCGACCGCACCCATCAGCGCGGTCCGATCGCTCACCCACGCCCACCGATCATTGACGCTCGCTCGGATTCTGCTAGTTTCGGCGGACTTGTGACCGGATCGGAACCGCGATCGCCGCCATCCGCGCCTGTCTTCAAGCGGGAGGCATCCCCAACCGCTCGTGGATCCTCTTCTTCGACGCCGACCTGGCAACCGAATGGGATGGCATCTACGACGACACCCCGCCATCGCCATTCATCAAGGAACCCTGAGCGATTTTTGTACAAATATTCAAATATCAACAATCAACCGATTCGTTTCCCGGTCTCAGGGTCAAACCAGGAGGCCGCCTCCAGATCCACCGCCACCGCGACCGCGTCGCCCACCCCGACCGCGGGACGACCGGTGACGCGGGCCGAGAGCAGGTGCGGGCCGAGGCGGAGCGTCAAGCCGGTCTCGTGGCCGGCCGGTTCGAGGCGATCGACCGTCGCCAGCGGAGCGGCGGTCGGGTCGGTCAGGTGGACATGCTCGGCGCGGAGGCCGAGGATCACGGTCGAGCCCAGATGGTGCGCGAGGGCATCGAACAGCGGCGAACTGGCCTGGTGGATCATCCAGGGTGTCGGCAAGGGCAGATCGGCAGGCTCGACCCGGATCGAGGCGGGGCCATCGGCCCGGAGGGTGCAGGGGATCATGGCCATGGGGGGCTGGCCGACGAATCGGGCGACGAACTTATTGCAAGGAGCCGCATAGATGTCGAGCGGGCGGCCCACCTGAACGACGCAGCCCGCGTCGACGACGGCGACCTGATCGGCCAGGGCCAGGGCTTCGGCCTGGTCGTGGGTGACGAGCACCATCGTCGCGCCGGTCTGGCGGTGGAGGCTGGCGATCTCGGCACGGATCGAGGCGCGGAGCGGGGCGTCGAGGCCCGAAAACGGCTCATCAAACAGGAACAGTTTGGGCCGGAGGACCAGGGCACGGGCCAGCGTCACCCGCCGCTTCTGCCCGCCCGAGAGGGTCGTTGCGCTCCGCTGGAGGACCGAGTCCAGACCGAGCATGGCGGCCGTCGTTTCGACCCGCGTCTGAACCTCAGCGCGAGCCACCCGGCGGGCGCGGAGGCCAAAGGCGATGTTCTCGAAGACGTCGAGGTGCGGGTACACGACCACGTCCTGGAAGACCATCGCCAGGTCACGATCACGCGGGGCGAGGGTATCGATCCGGCGGTCACCGAGGTGGATCGACCCGGAGTCGAGAGTTTCCAGGCCGGCGATCAGGCGGAGCAGGGTGCTCTTGCCCGACCCCGACGGCCCGAGGATGACGCACAGGCCGCCACTTGCGACCGCGAGGTCCACCGCCCGAGCCGCGTTGATCCCGCCCGAATAGGTCTTCTCGACCGCGCGGAGTTCCAGCCTGGCCAAATCTCGATCCTCCGCGTGGTTGGCTTAAGTCCCGAGCCCGAGCCGCTGGCGATGGTACGCCAACCGTTGCGTCACGTCCATCCGGGCGAAGTCGGGGCGACCGTCGCTGAACTGCGGGATGGCGGACGGCTCGGGCAGGGCGGGCACAACCTTCGCCGCGATCACCTTGCCGGTCCCCTTGTCCTGAGCATGACCACCACACCCACACCCGCAATCGCCCTTCCTGGCAACCGCCCCCGCCGCCACTTCCGCCCGACCGGGGACTGTCACAACCGTCTTCGATCCACCGTAGCTCATGCTGGCCATCGTCTGAAGCTGAAGGTCATCCGCCAGCGCCCGTTGCGGCCGGACGCCGAGCTTGCCGAGCACGGCATGGTACGCCTTCACCGCCTCGGTTGGGTCGATGACGCCGTCGACAATCAGGCGGAGGAACTGGATGAAGGCGAGCTGGTTCTCGGCGTTGTTGATCTTCCGGCCGTAAAGCGCCACCTTGGCCCCGTACTTCTGGGCATCGGCCAGGAGTTGGAAGGCGTCGCGGGTGGTCCCGGCCGACCCGCCCAGGATGCCGACGACGAGGTCCGGGTCGTAGCGGACCAGCTCCTCCATCGCCCTCGGGCCGTGGTAGACGATCTTGAGGAAGGTCGGGCGGCCGGCAGGGGCGACCCCAGCCAGCATCCGGGCAATCATGTCGTTGAGGTAGTGCGGCAGGACCGCCGGGTCGACCGCGCCCGGGATGTTCGGATCGAAGACTTCGAGGAAGTAGCGAAACCGCTTGCGCTCGGCCTCGATCCGAAACTCGTGGAAGCGTTCGAGCGTGGCGTGGTCGGCGGCGAGGTCGTTGTTGAAGGTCACGCTGTAGAGGCCCAGATCCGCCCCGAGGGTCCGCTCCTGGTCGGAGCAGTCTAGGTGCCCGCACTGGATATGATCGAGGCTGGCCGAGCGAAAGGGGCGGGCTGGAGCCTCGGCGTAGTGCGACCCCCGGGCGATGTGGACGTCGGTGGTGTCGTTGGCTCGCGCGGCGGGGGTGATGGCGGAGTGCTCAAACAGCCGCTCGGCAATCGTCAGGGCGTGGTTGGTGTGCGCCGACATCAGCATGATGTCGACGACTCCCTGGCCGACGATGGCGCGGATCTGGTCGCGGTACTCTGCCAGGGTCTTGAACCGAGTTTCGCCGGGGTGGGCTTCGGGCGACCGGCCCGGGGCGCCGATGCCGAAGGCCATGTCGGCATCCTTGGCGTCGGCGAGGATGAACTCGCGCGACCCCTGTGGGTCGGCGTGGATCGCGGCCAGCTTGCGGTCGAGCGACTTGATCACCGGTTGCCTCCCCCTTGACCCGAGACCGTCACCTTGGATTTTGGACCCTGGCTCGGACCATTCCCGCCACCGCCTCCCATCGTCACCCGGACCGGGCTTGTCACCTTGGCCACGATCGGGTTGCCCGGCGAGCCCAGCGGCGCCCCACCTTTGACCGCGTTGGGGTTGGTCTTGAGGACGAGGTCGATCGTCTCGCGAAGGACCTGCGCCGAGTGCTGGAGCGCCGACAACTCCTTCGGCCAGAGTTCGATCTCAAGCTGAGCTTCGACCCCCCGGCGTCCAATGACCGTCGGGACCGAGATGCAAACGTCGCGCATCCCGTAAACGCCATTGACCAGGCTCCCGACCGGCAAGATCCGCTTGCTATCGAGCGCGATGGCGTGGACGACCTCGCGGATCGCCAGGCCGACGGCGAACCCGGCCCCCCCCTTGAGCTTGATCACCTCGGCCCCACTCCCACGAGTCTTCGCGAACAGGGCATCGGCGGTACCTGAAGTCCAGCCCGGGAACTTCTCCAGAGGCATCCCCGCCGCCTGCGCGGCCGACCAGATCGGCACCATGCTGTCGCCGTGCTCGCCGAGGATCGTGGCCGTGACCTGTGTGGGCGGCAGTTTGAGTGAATCCGCAATCAAGCTCCGGAAGCGAGCCGAGTCAAGTTGCGTCCCGAGGCTGATCACCTGGCTGGGCGGCAAGCCAAGCTGCCTGGTCGTCAAGTACGTCAGCACGTCGACCGGGTTGGAGACGACCAGGACGATCGCTGATGACTTTGGCCCCGCCGCCTTCACATCCTTGAGGATGTTCAGGAACAGCTCGACATTGCGGTTGATCAGGTCGAGTCGGCTCTCGTCGGGCTTGCGTCGCAAACCGGCCGTGATGCAGATCAGGTCCGCGTCGGGGATGCTGGTGGCGTAGTCGGTCGCCCTGATCCGCTGATCCGCCGCCACCGACGACCCGTGGAGCAAGTCCAGCGCCTGCCCCCGGCAGAGGTCGCCCGCCACGTCGATCAGGTCGATCTGGCTGACCACGCCGCCGCACTGCAAGGCATACCCGGCGCATGAGCCGACCAAGCCGCCGCCGCCGATGATGCTAACCTTCATGAGCAGGAACTCCAGCAATGGGAAGCCGGCAAGGATTGGTTCGACTCACACCAGGAAACGTCAACCTGGCCTCAAGGCTTGGTTGGAGCCGGTGCCGGGATTGGGGCTGCAACAGGCTGCGGCGGCTCGGGGGGCGGCTTGAGGATGCCGGTCGTCTGCAAAAGGCCGAAGACGATCGACAACGACCCCACCACAACCCCAATATACCCGAGGCCACGCGACATGCCGGAGTTGGGCCGATCGGGGTGGAGACGGGCGGTCGTCAGGTTGACGACACCGATCAGGGCGAAGACGAGACCGAAGATCACAAGTCCCGTGGGGGTGAAATTCATCGCCAACTTGCTCCCAATGTCCCAGGCTTGACCCGGACGAACTTCAACCGAACCACATCGACAATCCCATCAGACAGGCCGCGACGATCGCCATCCAGGCACTGACCTTGAACAGCCGGACCCGCCGCGAGGTCGGAGTTCCCGCCGGACCGGCGAATCGCCGGGCGTAACCAAGATTCAGGACCGCCGACCCGACCATGAGCAGGATCGCCAGGGCACCAAGGGGAATCTCGTAGGTATCGAATACAGACTCGGCAACCAGCCCCATACTCATGATTCCCCCATGCAGTCCCGCCGTCGATCCGGCCCGGCTGATCGTTCAAACCCCACCCGATATCCCTGAAGCATACCCCCCGTCCCGCACCGCGGTCGAGCCGTTCGACCCGTTGCCCATGAACCGCATCACCTGATCGGTAATCATCTGGACCATCTGGTCCATCGACTGATCCGATTGGGGCACCGAGGCCGGAGCCGTCGGCACCCGGACCGCCGTCGGGCTGGTGGGCTGAGCCGTCTGGGCCACCGGAACCGGACGACTCGGCTGCGGATTTTGAAGCTTGGCGGGGATAAAGGCGCGGGGCTCGGGGTGGAAGTCGGTGTAGCCGTCGCGGAAGAGGCTGTTGCCGCACAGGTCGCAGTTTTCGAGCCCCTTTTCGAGCCGGACGTCGCGGATGCCGAGCGCGGGCTTGATCTTGATCAACTCGGCGGCCTTGGCGTCGTCGTAGTATTCGACCCGGCCAATCTGCTTGGTCAGGATCAAGATCCGGCAGTAGGCGTCGATGATCTCGGTCTTGAAGTAGGCGTCGGTCAGGTCAGCGCCGCAGGTGATTGTCCCGTGATTGGCCAGCAGGATGACGTCGGTATCCTTGACGTAAGGGATCACGGTGTCGGCGAACGCCTGGGTACCGGGGGTCTCATACGGGGCAATGGCGACCTCGCCGAGGAAGACCTCGAACTCGGGCATCGTGCACTTGGGGATCGGCTCGTGCGCGACGGCAAAGGCCGTGGCATGCGGCGGGTGGCAGTGGACGCACGACTTGATGTCGGGCCGGGTCTTCATGATCGTCAGGTGCAGGAGAATCTCAGAGGACCGCTTGCGCTTGCCCGAAACCTGCTTGCCGTCCATATCAACGATGCAGAGGTCGTCGGGCTTCATGAACCCCTTGCTGACGCGGGTCGGGGTGCAGAGGACGCGGTCTTCGGAGAGGCGGTACGAGATGTTGCCGTCGTTGGCGGCGGCGAAGCCCTTGTTATAGACCCGCCGGCCGATCTCGCACATCTCCTCGCGGAGCTTCCATTCGCTCATCAGGTTGCCGGTGGACATGAAGCCTCCAGGGATTGCAGATGGGAAAATTGCAGATTGCAAATCGCACAAAAATTCAGAGGTTGATTCGGTCGATCAGGGCGGCGGTGTAGGCATCGACGGGCTTCTTGGCCGGCAAGAAGGGGTTGGCGGCCTCGGCCCCTTCGGAGAGGGCGATGATGGCTCCGGGACTGGCGCCGAGGTCGTCGTAGGCGATCACTTCCTCGCCCCGTTGGGCGGAACGACCTTCCAGAGCCTCGCGGGGCAGGGGGAGGGCGATCACCCACCGGCCACCTTGCAGGCTGGGGTGGGCTCGCGCCAGGGTGATCCGGCCAATGACCTCGGCAAGTCTCATAAGTCGCCCCAATCTGGCGCTTCGGGAGCCCCACCCATGCGAAACGCCTGGGCGATCTGCCCGATCAGGTGGATCGACCGCGTCGTCGGCTCGACCACGACGACGTTTGCCCCGAGGTGCCGGACCGCGCGGGCCGTCGATTCGACATCCCCCACCGTCGCCGCCCGAATCCCCGCGACCTGATTCGCTCGCCAGGTCACGACCGACGCCTCATCCGCCACGATCAAGGCCCCCCGGCCGTCGCCGCCGACTACCCACGCAGCCGGATCAAGCACTTCGGACCAGTCCGACCCGTCGAGCCAGTGGCGGCGGAGGCTGGCGATCAAGCCGGGATTCTGGATCGATTCCAGCGCGAAGCCCCACTCCCCCTGCCGGTTCCGCCGCGCGAAAGCCGCATCCCGCCCCGAGACCACCCGGACCGCCACCCCGCGCTGCTTCAAGAAGTCGCGGGCCAGCGGCGTGATGACCGTGCTGGCGAGAATCTGGACCTCGTCGCGATCCGCCAGACGCTCGACCTGCCGAACGCCGAGCAACCGGTCGACGAAGACGTCGGGCCGCGCCGGCTGGCGCTCGATCCCCCGTCGAGGTCGAGCCCACTCCGCCAGGACGGCCAGGACGGCCGCGTTAACCTCCGCCCACGTCTGGTTCATGCGTCGGGCAACCCCATCACGGACCACCGCGCCGGCGAGTTCCGCCCGACCATCTCCCCCAGCAGCTTCCCATCCGAGGTCAGCAAAACCGCATCCCCCCGCCGCGCCCCGAGCCGATCCAGGGCCAGAACCGGTTCGCCATCAGCGCGACCAGCCACCCCCGTCAACTGCACGATGAGCCACCGCTCACCATGCAAGCTGGGGTGCTTGACCGTCGCCGTCACCGAACCAATCACCAGACCGAGTTGCATGGCAGATCCAGAGACAAGAGGAAAATGGCCACGGATGGAACACGGATAAGACGAAATTAATTTGATTTGGCTGATCCGTGTTCCATCCGTGGCCAGTGTTCTTAGACAAACCGCATCGACCCCACCACCGCCGTCCGCCGCTGGCGGCAGAAAGTGAGCGGGGTCGTCAAACCCTCGCCCGTCGGCCCGGCGATTGAGAACGACAGGGTCCCTTCGCCGCCGAGGCCGAGGCCGGCGACGGACGGGCCGTTGACGACGAAGATGGTGCAGTCCATCTTCTTGCCCATCCGCGACATGACCGACGTATCCCGCGAGTGCAAGATCGCCGTGTGGCCATAGCCGTGCTCGGAGGCGAAGGCGAGGTCGATGGCGCGATTGACGTCGGGGACGCGGACGAACGGGATGAACGGCATCATCTGCTCGTGCTCGACGAACAGGTGGTCGGCGCCGGTCTCGCCGAAGACGATTTCGGTCCCCTTCGGCACCTCGACCCCCGCGTGCCGGGCCAGCACGGCGGCATCCTTGCCCACCAGATCCTTGTTGACGTGGAAGTGACCGTCGGTCCCCTTCGAGAACGCCTTCGAGGTCAACGTCTCGATCTGCTGAGCCGACAGGCGATAGCCGCCGAGCCGACCGACGGCCTCCATCAGCTTGTCGAAGACCTCGGACACGGCGAAGACCTGCTTCTCGCCGATGCAAAGCAGGTTGTTGTCGAACGCGGCCCCGGTGATGATCGACTTCGCCGCCAGCTCGATATCCGCCGTCGCGTCGACCACCACCGGCGGGTTGCCGGGGCCGGCCACCACCGCGCGGCGCTTGCTTGCCAGGGCAGCCCGAGCCACGGCGGGACCGCCCGTGACCACCAGCAGCTTGACGCCGCGATGGTCAAAGAGAGCAGCGGCGGACTCAAGGGTAGGGGTCTCGATGATCGTGATCAGGTCGTCGAGCCCGATTGCCTTCTTGATCGCCCGGTTGAATCGGCGGACCCCTTCGGCGGCGACCTTTGCCCCCGACGGGTGCGCGTTGACGACCACCGTGTTGCCCGCCGCCAGCATGTTGATGGCGTTGCCGGCCAGCGTCGGCAGGCTGTGCGTGACCGGCGTGATGGCGCCGATGACGCCGAACGGCGAATAATCGGTCAGCGTGATCCCGTCGTCGCCGGTCCAGTTATCGGTTCGCAGATACTCGACGCCGGGTGCCCGGGGGATCGCGTCGCGCAACTTGGCGATCTTGTGGTCGAGTCGGCCGATCCCGGTCTCGTCCAGCTCCATCTTCCCGAGTTCCTCGCACTGCTCGACGCAAATAGTCCGGATCGCGGCGACGGCCAGCTTCCGGCAGGCGAGCGGGCGCTTCCTATAGTGCTCGAACGCGGCGGCGGCAGCCTGCACGGCAGCATCGGCGGTCGGATAGACGCCGTCCACCCCGCCCGATGGTTTCGAGCCGGACCCGGGCGCCGACCCGTTGCCATTGCTGTTGCTCATCTGCGACAGCACTTGCTGGATGACGTTCTTGATCAGGTCTTCGGTCATTTCCATCGGGGGCCACCGTCACAATGGAGAGGAAGGAAAGTCAGACGTGTTTTGAAAACTCAATCAACTTCGGGACGAGAAGATCGTTTGCCCTTCGACATCCACCGTGTCGACCAGGCCAATCACCACGGCATCAATCGGCAGCTTCTCGGTTTCGGGAGTCAATCGGGCGCTCGAACCCTGGCAGACCAGGACCATTTCCCCCACACCCGCCCCAAGCGCATCGACCGCCACGAACGTCCGCCCGGTCGGGATGAGCTTGCCCTTCGTCGCCTCGTCGACGCGGTACGGCTCAACGATCAGGAGCTTGTGCCCGGTCATCGACGCCACCTTTTGCGTGGCCACCAGATTCCCGGTCACTCGGGCAACGAACATTGAGCCAAACTCCTGCGCAGGTCAATTTGATCCCAGACCCGACGACAACAGGTCGCGGGCCTGGCGGGCAACGACGATTTCTTCATTGGTCGGCACGGTCCAAAGGGCGACCCGCGAATCGTCGGTCGAGACGATCCGCTCAACCGCACCGCCCGCGTTCCGGGTGGGGTCGAGCTTGATCCCGAACCAATCGAGGTCGTGGCAGACCCGCTGGCGAATCAGGGTCGAGTTTTCGCCGATCCCGCCGGTGAAGACGACCGCATCAGCGCCGCCGAGTTCAACCAGATAGGCGCCCAGATAATGGCGGACCGACGCGACGAAGACATTGAGCGCCAGGTTGGCCCGCTCGTGGCCCGATTCGGCGGCGGCCTCGATATCGCGGAGGTCGTTGCCCGCGCCGCCGAGCCCGAGCAGACCCGAGTGGTTGGCCAGGGTGTCGAGGACCTTTTCCAGCGGCAGGCCAGTGCTCCGGAGGATCGCCGGCAGAGCGAAGACGTCGAAGTCGCCGACGCGGTTGTTTTGCGGGAGCCCCGTCTGCGGGCTCATCCCCATCGTTGTCGCCACGGACTTGCCGTTGCGGCTGGCACAAAGCGACGAACTGCCGCCGAGGTGGCAAGAGATCAGTTTCAGGTCATCCCGGCCGAGCAATTCGGCCATCCGACCGGCAATATAGCGGTGACTGGCACCATGAAAACCCCACCTGCGAATCCCATGCTCGGTCGCCCACTCGTGCGGAATGGCGTAGTGCTGGTTCGCCTCGGGGATCGTCCGGTGGAAGCCGGTCTCGAACGCGGCGACGAGCGGCAACCCCGGGAACCGCTCGCCGAGCATCCGCATCGCGCGGATATACGGCGGGTTGTGGGCGGGAGTCACGTCCGCGAATGCTTCCATCGCTTCCAGCACCGACTCGGTCACGAGCTGGACGCCCGAGACGTTTTTGGCGTGGACAGTCTTGAAGCCGATGGCGGCGACCTCGCCGGCATCATTCAGGACGCCCGTGGTCGGGTGGGTCAGGGCTTCGAGGCAGAGGCGGACGGCCTCGCCGTGGTCGGGGATGGGCCGGACCTCTTCAACGTCGCCGGTCGGGAGCTTGGTCGTTACCTTCGCGGTGTCCGACCCGATCCGCTCGACGGCACCACGAGCGAGCAAGGTCTCGGCCGTGCCGTCGAGGTCATAAAGCCGGTACTTGAACGAGGTGCTCCCGAGGTTGGCGACGAGGATCTTCATCGGTCAGGCTCCCCCGCCAAACGCCGCCAGCACGGCCGACCCGGGCCGGGGGATGACGTGCGCGGCTTTGAGTTCGCCGACGCGGGCGACGGCCTCGGCCCCGGCCTCGACGGCAGCGCGGACGCTGCTGACATCGCCCCGGATCATGACACTGACGATCCCGCCGTCGAGCTTGATGATCTGGCTGGCCAACTCGACATTGGCCGCCTTGAGCATCGCGTCGATCCCGGTGATGATCCCGACCAGCCCTTGCGTTTCAATCAGTCCCAGTGCGCCTTGCATCGTCGCGGGTTCCTTTGTGAATGCTTAACCCAGGAAGGTCGCGAGAACGGCGGGGTCGGGGCGGGGGATAACGTGCGCCGAGACGAGTTCGCCGACGCGGCTGGCCGATTCCGCACCCGCTTCGACCGCAGCGCGGACGCTGCCAACGTCGCCGCGGACCATCGTCGTGATATACGCCGCGCCGATGCCGACTCGACCGACCAGAGCGACGTTGGCCGCTTTGAGCATGGCGTCGGTGGCCTCGATCATCCCTACCAGCCCCTTGGTCTCGATCAGGCCGAGCGCATCACCGGCCGACCCTTGATGCGTGGCGAGCCCGGTCCCGCGATTGGTTGCCAGTGCCATGATGATCAGGCTCCATTGCCAGAGGTGGAGGGGGTGGGAAGAGGTTTGGCCGGCGGGGCGGGCTTGGTGAACGAGAGGACGGCCGACAACTCCTCGTGCGGTCGGGGGATGACCTGGACGCTGACAACCTCGCCAATCCGACTGGCCGCCGCAGCGCCCGCATCCACCGCCGCCTTGACCGCCGCCACATCACCGGCGACGAACGCCGTCACCAGCCCCGAGCCGATCTTGTCCCAGCCGACGAGGTCGACGTTGGCCGCCTTGAGCATCGCGTCGCAGGCTTCCACCAGCGCCACGAACCCCTTGCACTCGATCATCCCCAGGGCTTCCACGTTCGAACTGGCCATCGAGGCCCCTTTCATCGGTCAGATTCAGGTTGAGGAGAGAAGAAATGATCCGCGATCGCTTATGCCTTCGAGAGCGTGACCTTCGACGCGTGCGTCAGGTCGCAGCAGTTGGCCTCGTCGGTGTCGATGTGGACTTCGAGTTTCCAGTCAGGGTGGGTCCGGACGAGCAACCCTTCCAGCGTCGTCGGGCAACTCCCCTCGACGCGGAGATTCATCCGATCCTTTGCCTTGACCCCGTAAAACTCGGCGTCCTTCGGCCCCATGTGGACGTGCCGCTCGGCCTTGATCACCCCCTTGGGGATCATGATCGACCCCTTCGGCCCGATCAGGAGGCAACCGGGCGTCCCCTCGATGTCGCCCGAAAGCCGGACCGGGATCTCGATCCCGAGACTGATCGCGTCGGTCAGAGAGAGTTCCACCTGCGTGAACGTCCGGCACGGCCCCAGAATCCGGATGCCGGGGATCATTCGCTGTCGAGGGCCAACCACGGCGATCGTCTCGTTCGAGGCAAAGTCGGTGTCCTGATAGAGCCGCTTCATGGCCGTCAACTGGTAGCCAGGACCGAACAGGACGTCGACATCGGCCTGCGTCAGGTGGGCATGGCGGGCCGAGATGTTGACGACCAGATTCGGGCGATGCCCGCTGGGGTCGGCAGGGCGGGGCGTGCCGTTGGAGCCGACCTGCTGGGCGAGGATCGACCGGACCAGGCGCTCGACCTGCTCGCGACCGGGGGCATTGGTGGGGGTGCTGGTACTCATGCTTCGATGACCCTCGGACCGTTTGCCGTGCCGTGTTTGATCCCGTTGCGTCTCGATTCGAGGTCGGCGAGGTGAACCGTCACCCCGGCCGCCGCGAGCATGGCCTGATCCGCCAGGCTGACACCGGGATCGATCACGATGTCGTCCACTTCGTTGAGCCCACACAAAAAAGCGAGCGAGAGCCGACCAAACTTGGTGTGGTCGGCCACGATCGTGACCTCTTGACCGCACGCCATCATCTGCCGCTCAGCCTCAACCAGGAGCAGATTTGAGTTGTACAACCCTTCAGCCACAATGCCCCCCGCGCCCAGGATCGCCCGCCGGACCCGGATATTTTGCATCATCGCCACCGCCAGGGGACCGAGCGCGACGCCGGTCCGCGGGTAGACGTAGCCGCCGATCAGGATCAGATCCATCTCCTTGCAGGTTGCAGCGAGTTGCGCGATCGGCAGGCTGTTGGTCACGATCTGGACCGGTCGCCCCAGCAACGCCCGCGCGACTTCGAGCGTGGTCGTTCCGCCATCGAGCAGGATCGTATCGCCGTCGTCGATCAAGGCAGCGGTGGCGCGACCAATCGCCCGTTTCTCGGCGGTCGCGGTGGCGGTCCGGTCGTCGAAGGGGGGGAGTGCGGGGACTGACTCGGCCGCTGGACCTTTGGCAGCTTCGGCAGCAACGAACATGGCGCCACCGTGCGTCCGACGGACCGAACCGGCAAGGTTCAGCGCTTCCAGGTCGCGGCGGACCGTGCTCTCGGAGACGCCAAGCGACTTCACCAGCTCATCAAGCGTGGCAAATCCCTGGCGGGCAATCCGGTCGAGCAGCAGCTGACGTCTGGATTCGGCGAGCATGACCATCTTGCCCCGATCCCGCGAAGGCCGCACAACCAATGAATCTAGTTTTCCCCAGCAATCAAAACCTGTCAAGAACTAGCCCCACCAAATTGACGGATTTTGACCGATATTCATCAAATTCCCACCAATCCCGACCACGCAATCGACTCATCCAGACCTTGACATCGGGAAGGTCGACCATTCACCTCAAGTTGTGGCCAGATCCGCCTGTGCCGAGCGGACCGCGATGATGCCAGGGAGCAACGAGGGGCGCGGCAGGGATGCGGAAAAAGGTGCATCCTTAACTTGTTATTTTTCCGCGTTCCGTGCCAAAATTCTTCAGGAATTCGCTGCTTGAACTCGCTCCACCGAGGAAATTATCCGCATGGGTCTCTCCCCCTCGCACTCCGTTGCCACGCCCCCACCAGAACCCGCCCCGATTCCCACACCGCAGGCTGCCCCGCTTACGAAGCACTTCACCGCACTCGATGGATTGCGAGGCGTGGCCGTGCTGGTCGTCGTCGCGTTCCACTTCAGTTCGTTGCTCGGGGATCGGGCCTGGGAACGCGCGATCCAGTCAGCTTGCAGTGCCGGTTATCTGGGTGTCACTCTGTTCTTTGTCCTGTCGGGCTTCCTGATCACCCGGATCCTGGTGCGATCGCGGGAGCGTGCCGACTACTTTCCGGCTTTTTACGCCCGACGTTCCCTGCGGATCTTCCCACTTTTCTTTGCGTATCTCGCCTTCAACGTCTTCGTTTACTATCCCCTCCGTTACCGTTTTCTCGGCGAACCGTACGAGATCACGCGTCGCTTACTAGCTTATGTCTTTTATGTCAATAACTACAAGTGGAGCGAGATCATCGACCCTGGGCTGCTCCATCTCTGGTCACTGGCAATCGAGGAGCAGTTTTATCTGGTCTGGCCGCTGGTGATCTACTTCGCCCCCCGGCGCTGGCTGATCCCGATCTGTGCCTTCGGCTGCCTGGTTTCGCTTGGATACCGTGGCGTCCTGACCTGGGTCGAGTACCCACCCATCTATCTTTATCAGCACACCTTGACCCGGATCGATGCCTTGCTCGTCGGAGCGGTTGTCGGCATCATTCAGCTCGACCAGCCAGCGCGGGAGCGACTGGTCCGAGTCATCCGTCCGATCTTGATCCTCAGCCTGGTAGCCACGGTGGCCACGGCGTTCGTCTTTGGACTTGAAGACCACAGTCCCACGGTCATGCTTACCGTCTGGCCCGTGATCAACATCTTTTTCGCCTCGCTGATCTTCTGGGCGGCCACCACGGGCGCCGAGAACGGGTTGCTCAACAGTTGGTTGCTCCGGACGCTCGGCAAGTACAGCTACGGGATCTACGTCCTCCACTGGCTCCCGCTCCTGATCATCGCCAAACGATTCCCGACCGCCACGCCGTTCCAGCGCCTGATGGCGATCCTGGCTTGCATCCTTGTCACCGGCGTCTGGACGGCGATCTCGTGGTATGGCCTGGAGCGGCCGTTCCTCCGCCTCAAGGATAAACTGCCCTACAACACCTGACGTCACGACCAGGGATGCTCGGCAAGCATTCCCTGGCAACCAATGAAGGCGCGAGGGCTGCCGAGTTGCCGGATCTCCAGGCCGCTGACGTTTTCAATGAAGGGAATTGGTCAAACTTCATCAACCCGACTTTTGACCGATTCCCGTCAAACCTTCACCAATCCTGGCCCCGCAACCAGCCAGCACCAAGCTCGCGGTCGGGAAACTCGCCGTTCGCCGTGGTTTTCACTACACTCAGTTCGTGCATCGAGCATGGCGGTCAAGCGGTCGTCCCGAGCGAGTGGATCACGATGAGGGTCCGGAAATACCTTTTGGTCGGGCTTTATGCGAGGTATCTGGTTTATCCCGATCAGAGGGCGGAGGCGTTCATGGGCATCCTCGATGAACCACGAACGATTGTGATCCAGGAATGAGCATACCCGAACAATTCAGGCGGGAGGCGACGTACGACTGGGGTGTGGTCGGCTACCTGGGATGACGTTGTCCGGTGTCTGAGTTCCATGAAGTTTTGCCCCGAGACGGGGAAGGAAGCAGCCGATGCCCGAGCTACCCGAAGTGGAAACGATGGTCCGAGGGATCAGGCCCGCACTTGTGGGGAAACAGATCGCCGAGGCCGTCATGGTCGACCCGTTCCTGCTCCAGGGTTGTTTGCCAGCCGAGTTTGAGCGCCAGGTTTCGGGGGCTACGGTCGCGAGCATCCACCGGCGGGGAAAGTGGGTGGTGATCGAACTGGATTCGGACAAAGGTACGATCGTCATTCAACCCCGGATGACGGGAGGCTTTCGGCTCAACGAACCAACCCGCCCGGAACACATCCGCGTGTTGTTTCGCCTGAGGGAGCCGGGCAAAGCGGTCTGGTTTTGCGACCCGAGGCGACTCGGCAAGGTGGCCTGGTACGCCGACGAAGCCGCCGCCGAGGTTGCCTTCGCCCGGTCGCACGGTCCCGACGCCTTGATCATCACGGCCGACGACCTCGCCGGGCGGTTGGGTCGGACCACTCGCGGGATCAAGCCGACGCTGATGGATCAAAAAGTTCTGGCTGGGATTGGCAATATCTACGCCGACGAGACCCTCTTCCGCTCGCGGATTCACCCCGAGCGGCGATCGTCGTCGCTCACTCGCGCTGAGGTTGATCGGCTGCACGCCGCGATCGGCTCGGTCCTGGCCGAGGCGATTTTGGCGGAGGGTTCGAGCTTCGACGCCGGTTACAAGACGGTCTGGGGCGGTGAGGGGGGCTTTTTGAACCAGAACGCGATGTACGGGCGCGGCGGGAAGCCGTGCCCCGGGTGCTCGGGGCCGGTCAGCAAGGTCAAAATAGCCGGCTTGATCGGGCGACCCACGCACTACTGCCCGACCTGCCAGACCCTCGATGGCGGCACAACCACCGTCGTCATCGCGGCTCCCGAACCCGTTGCAGCGGTCAAGCGATCGTCGAAAAAGTCGCAAGGGTGATGCCCGAGCCTCCAGACCAATCCGTCTGGGCGAAAATGGGCGGATCGGTTAATCTTGCCTGACAGAATGCCACGATAAGATCGGTGTGGAGTCGGATTGTCGCCTCGTCGCCCAGGATGGAGTCGCGATGTCGTACCGGACCTTCAAGCACCTGCTGGGCGAGACCAGCCTGGAGCGGAAGTGCCGATTCATCTTCGGTGCCGGGATCTTCGCGCTCGTCACGACCAGCTTCTACCTGTACGGCCAGAAGACCGAAAAGCTCCTGATGGCACAGACCACGCAGACCGCGCGGCGGTTGGTCCGGCCGACCATCAAGGATATGCATTACAAGTCGGGCCAGTTCGTGGCGGGGAAAACGGCCGAGTTCTTCGACAAGCTCGACGAGAGCTTTCGCCACGAAGATGATCTCCCCGAATATGATGGCAAGATCATCGACCCCTACTATGACCGGATCGCCGAAAAGGATCGCCAGGGGACCAATGATAAGGGGCCGCGCGACTCGTTCGAGAAGGACTGGCTGACTCACTTTCTCCGATCCGCGGCAGCCGGGCCACCGGCGAAAAAGCCTTACACTTTCGGCGATGGCACATCGATGGAGGAGTGGCGCACTCTCCCGGGCCGAGTCGAATACCAGTACGCGCAGGCGGTCCTTTACAAGCAAGAATGCATCAACTGCCATATCTCCTCGGGCTATACGGGCTATCGGGTCACGGCCAGCGGCAAGAACGAAGATATTAAAGCCGGCGACCTGGCCTGCGTCGCGGTGATCAAACTCCCGCTCAAGCAGTTCAACATCGACATTAACCAGAACCGGGCGATCCTGATCTCCGCAGCGCTCGTCACGGCGATCGTCGCCATGTTCGCCTCGTACGCCATCGTCCGCTACGTCATCGTCAAGCCGGTCAAGCACCTGCGGGATGTGTCCGACGCCATCGCCGCCGGCAAGCTGACGATTCGCGCCCAGATTCAGACCGGTGACGAATTCGAGGAACTGTCGCACGCCTTCAACCGGATGCTCCACAACCTGGTGGCGATGCAGCAAGAACTGCGCGACGTGAACCACGACCTCGACCGCAAGGTGGACGAGCTGGCGCAGGCGAACCTGGCCCTCTTCGAGATGAACCGGCTCAAGAGCGACTTCCTCGCCACCATGAGCCACGAGTTGCGGACCCCGCTGAACTCGATCATCGGCTTCTCCGAGATCCTCGCCGGGGCCGACTCGCTCAACGACCGCCAGAAGCGGTTCGCAGCCAACATTCAGACGTCGGGCAAGATGCTGCTGGTGATGATCAACGACATCCTCGACCTCGCCAAGATCGAGAGCGGCAAGATGGAGGTCCAGACCGAGGACTTCTCCGTCCGCGACGTCTGCGAGGCCCTCACAGCGCTCGCCCGGCCGATCGCCGACCGCAAGAACATCGACCTGGAATGCCGCCTCGACGAGGCGATCCCGTTGCTTCGCCAGGACCCTGGTAAGATCCGCCAAATCATCTACAACCTCCTCTCCAACGCCATCAAGTTCACCCCCGACGGTGGCCGGGTCTCGCTCCGGGCGCATGTGGAAGGGCGAATGCTCGTTCTGGCCGTCGCCGACACCGGGATCGGGATCGCCGAAGAAGATCGCGAGAAGATCTTCGAGAAGTTCCGCCAGGCGGCGCAACCCGGTCAACCTGAAGGCGTTCTGACCCGCGAGCATCAGGGGACCGGCCTCGGCCTCTCGATCGTCCGCGAGTTGAGCAAGCTCCTCGGCGGTGACGTCCATCTCGACTCGCAACCGGGCCAGGGCAGCACCTTTACGGTCAAGATTCCGCTGCAACTTCCCGGCAACCGTCGGTTCGAGGTCAACCTCTCCGACGAGCGGATCGACCTGAGCAAGGCCCGCCGCGTCGACGCCCGCGTCTCGATGAGCCCCCTCGGCCTCGTCGCCACTGCCGCGCATGAGCCGGCCCGGGGATTATAATTGATGACATTTGACCCGCGTCCTGAACTTGATGGCTGAGTTACTTCAACCTTTGCAAGTACCGTTCTCGACGGCTGATGCGGCAGCCCCGTCGATTGCCTTCGATCAGGGCGTTCTTCGTGTCCACTTCCACGACTGGCGCGAGGTCGAAGTCAAGCTCAACTTTCACGACGTCGTCGCATTCTCCTGGGATGACGGCGAGGCCGCGCTGACTTTAGATCACCGCGATGACACCAGTTATCAAGTGATTGGATCGTCCTGGATCGCCCGACATGCGGCCGTTGGGACGATCCAGGTCCCGGCGAAATATCGCCATTTTAAACTTTGCTTTAATGCCGCTGGCATCTTGCAGGTGATCGCGACGTGCTTGGAAGTCCCGCCGGAATCTGAGCCTGATCCAAGCACGTTTCAGGCACCCTGATCGGCCGTCTCCAGTCGGACCGGGGCCATCGGTCGGCCGTGGATCAGTTCGTCGAGTTTGGCGGCGGTGGCGCCTCCGGTCATCCGGCCAGCGGTCCGGTCGAAGCGGACTCGGGTGTCGGCGACGAGCAAGAGGGTCGCCAGCAGGCTGAAGGCGTAGAAGACCAGTTCCATCGCCGTCGTGAACGAGACCGGGAACCAGGGGGTTAACGTTGACATGTTCAGCAGGCCCATCGAGCCGGCGAGCAGCCACGTAAACAGGCCGGCCATCAGCACGAGCACGCAGAGGATCGCGGCGAGGGCCATCAGCCCGAGATACATCCCGAGCCAGGCCGCCAGGGTGGCTCCCATCGCCCGGGTGGCGGTGGCGGACCGGAGCGACATGCTCACGCCGGTGGCGGCCATCAGGGCGCTCCAGCAGGCGGTCTCGATGAGGGTTGTCAGGTAATCATAGGTCGTCATCGCGTCGGCAAGCCAGGCGATCGTCCAGGCCAGCAAGGCCGCACCGATCAGCCAGCGGAGCGCGTGGAGGCTGCCCCAGAGTTTGCCTCGAACGATCTCGGCCCCTTCAAGCGGGCTGGTCAGGAGGCCATCCCAGGTCCCGCGCTCGCGTTCGGAGGCGATCGTGACGCCGGCGCGAAGGCCGATCGCCCACTGAATGAGGAACGAGATCAACCAGGCCGGACCCGCGTACCAGGTGGCCAGCGTCCCGACGGCGCCGGGCTCCTCGGTCCCCAGGGTGTCGGCGCGGGCGACCATGCCCCCCAGGATCAGGCTCCCGAGCACGAGCCAGGCGACCAGCAGGCCGCCGACCCAGCCGCCGACGCGGCCCATCGACCCGGCACGCTCGATGTGCAGTTCCTTCCAGAGCATCGGCCGCTGGCCAACCGGCGGCACACGGTGCTCCCAGGCCCGACGCGACCGGCGGGCGTTGCGCTTCGATCCCGACCCGTCGTTAAGGCAACTCGGACGGAGTCGCCAGGCCGCCACGACCAGCCCGAGCACTCCCAGGATCAGCCAGGCCACCGCACAAACCAGCGCCGGGGTCACCTGTTCGCCCCAGACGAGCAGACCGAGCTTGCTGAACGGGTTGAACAGATCCAGGTCGACGAACCGGACCCAATCTGCCCACCAGGGCGCGCCGGTGGGTGTCGAAGTCCTGCCAGTGGCGAACACGGTCCCGAGCATCAGGCCGACGTCGAGGAGATAAACCAGCAGCAGGGCGTCACGCCCGCGCTTCGAGACCGCCGACACGCCGAGCGCGAACCCGCCGCCTCCCAGCGCCACCGCCAGCGGCAAGCCGATCAGTGTCAGGACGACGGGCCCATTCAAACCAGCCAGCATCGCCAGCGCGAACAGACCCGGCAGCGCCGAGGCCGCCACGAGTGCGACCGGCGCCAGCCGACCGACCCAGCGCCCCAGGACGATGTCGGCCGCGCTGGCCTGCGTCGACAGGAGGAGGGCAATCGACCCCCGCTCCTTTTCGCCCGCGAGGCTGCCGGCCAGGACCGCCGGGGGGATCAGGAAGGCCAATGCCACCAGGGCGCCGACAATGATATTCAGGCCGACCCGAAGTTCCTGATAGGGGAGGTGGCTCGGGTCGAAGTCGCCCCAGACCGACCAGATCCAGAGGACCCCGGCAACGACCAGACTGGCCCCGAGCGCCGGGAGGAGCCGGACCCAGATCAGCCAACCACGTTTCGACGCCCGGAGACACTCGGGCTTCGCCAGCGGACCGAACAAACCGAGTGCGGCGTCGATCACGACGGTTGGACCTCGCCAGGGAGTGGTGGGTTCGTTTCGACCAGCGCCGCTTTGAATCCAGGGCGGTTCACGACATACCAGGTCACCGCCGGATAGATCGAACCCAGGACGATCATCCCGATCCCCATCGCCAGGAAGGCCCAGGCATAGATCAGGGAAACCTCGGCGGCGCTCGGGATTTTGGCCCGGCCCATGTTTTGTTGCTCGAACATCTTCACGACCGATCTCCCCATTCCCGAGGCGAGCACCGGGGCCACCACGGCGATGAAGCCAACCCAGATGATGAGCAGGCGCGTGATCTTCGCCGGTGCCAGCCAGCGCCAGATCCGCGCCCCCCAGACCTTGAGGTTGATCAAGCCCAGGCCCGACGCGAACGTCAGCCCGTTGCCCGCCAGACCCGTCAGCGCGTCGATCACGACGAACCAGACGAACTGAGGGGCATCCATCCCCATCATCCCCGGCGAGTTCCCGTCGGTCGTCTTGGCAGAAGCCAGCATCAGGACCCAGGCCAGGGTTGAGAGCATGCCAATGCTCATGAAGATGCCCACGACGAGGTGAGCCACTCCCAGCGTCTTGACCCACCCCGGACGCGGGGGCCGGGCGTCGGCTTCGGTCCGAAACGGCGGTTGTGTCAGCGACATCAGGCGGGCTCCGGTCGGGACCAGGGAAAGAACGAGGGCAGGATCAATAATCCGCGACGGGCGGCGGATACTTTTCGACCGGGCGTGCCAGGCAAGCGGCCCTGGCGCCCGCCGTCCGGAGCAGGATCAGGCAGATGATCGGGTAGATCATCCCGGCCAACGAGTAGACGATCGTCAAGATTCCCCCCGCCTTGGCCATCGTTTCCGTCATCTGGAGCGTCATCTCGGCGTTCGGCGGCGCGTTCGGCCCGGCGAACGTCTTCCTCATCTCGGCCATGTTCGCCTCGGCAGCCTTTTGCTGGACCGGCTGGACCAAGGCGACGTTAACCGCCGTCAGGATCAGCAGTTGGACGATCTGCAACCCCGCCCACCAGAGCCCGAGCGATCGCCCCCAGGGGGTCAGGCGGATTAAGCCGATCCCGGCAATCAGCAAGGCGATGTGCAGGATCAAGCCGGTGATGACCGTGGTGACGGTGTAGCCCCGCACGACCGGATCTTTCAGGACATCGGCGGAGGCAGCCATGTTGAACGTCGGCGGCGCCGGGCGACTCTCGATCGCTTTCCGTTCGAGCGTGATCGTCCGCTTCTCGCTATCGGCCGATGCCTTCTCCTCGTCGGTCGTCGCCTTCTCTTCGGCAGCCGTGGCCGTCTTCTCGCGGTCGTCGAGGGCTTTCAACTGGGCGGTCTTCTGGGCTTCCTGCTGGGTTTTCATGTCATCCATGGCCTTCTGGCCAAACTTCTGGATCTCCGGCGCGATCAGGGTCGTGATCCCGGTACAGAGGCCAACCAGGATCAGGAGGACCGCGAAGATCACGTTCAAGATGCCGAGCGTTTTGGGGATCGCGGGCTTGGGGAGAGTCAGACCATCAGCGCTGGCCATGATCGGTAGGCTTCCATCGAGGTCAATCACGGGAGGAAACAGAGCGAACATTCGCTCTGGTGGTTCAGGCGGCGGCGACCGGACCAGCCCCTAATCGTCAAGGAGTCAATCCGGTCGCTGCCAGGTAATCGTCGCAGCGGCGCGATTATTAACGGTAGATATGAGGCGCGATTTTGGGTTTCACTTGCAAGAGGTTCGTGACGATGTGCGGGTCGGCCGTCGTCGGCGCAGGCTCGCCCAGACTGACCGCGACCGAAAACGTCGTCGCGTCGCTCAACTGATCGACCTTGAGACGGGTCCGGTCCACCGAGACGACCAGTCGGGTATAACGCCCGGCTTCGGTCTCGGTCAGTTTGTGGAACAGGTGCTCGCCGTTGGGCAGGTAGATATTCACCCACCAGCGCGACCCGATCACCGGGAGCGGATCAAACCAGCGGACGTTGACCGGCACGTCAACGAAGCTCCGGTCGAGCACGGCGTCCACCCGCGCCATCTCGGGCGAGACCGTCAGCGTACCGAGTTGGCCCGGGAACGGCTTGGGCGTAACGATCCGATTATCGACGGCGGCGAGGAACCAGACGTTTTCGAGCAGCTTGTCGGCCCGCCGGCGGGTCGAGGGATCGTCGAGGTTGCCCAGCAAGGTCACGGTGCTCGTGTCGGAGTTGAACGAGACCTGGACCTGCCCGAGCTTCGGCTCGGCGCCGAGGGTGTGGCGGACAACGGCCTCAACGACGGGCGGTGTCAGGTCGAGCGCGGGGCGAACGCCGACGAAGGGGTCGGTGCCGATCTCGTCGTCCCTGGTTACTGCCACTTCGGGAAGCGGGCTGATCGGCTCGGTCCGGAAGTGGCCGCCCATCTTCGCAAAGCCGCCATCGGGAGTCCCCGCCCACTCGGCCACGTTGCCAAAGGTGTGGAAGAGGCCGAACGGGTTGGCATTGAACCGGGTTGCCTCGTCGATCACGGGCAAGCTGGGTGCGGTCGTGTCGGTGGCCAGAGCGGGCTCAGCGCCGAGGAAGTTGGCCCCGGCTGGATAGGTGGCCGCATCACCCCACCAGAACGGGGTGGTTTTGCCGCCCAGTGCCGCGCGGGTCCATTCAACGACGGTCGGCAAGCGGTATTTCACGCCGGTCGTATCGCTGACGTCGAGCGCTTTCAGGTATGCCAACGCTCGCGCGGGGGTCAGGCCAACGGCGGGTTGTTCGCTCGCTTCGAGGGCGAACTCGTCCGACCGGCCGGCTTTCGGGTCATAGTCGGGCAGGCGGGCCTGGACCTCACCGACGGTCGCCTCGGCTTGAGCGATGTAAAATCCGGGCGAGTCGGGACCAGCGCTTGGAACATGGACGAACCGAATCCCGTCGGGGCTCGAAAGCGGTAACCGTTCGGCGATGTCGGCCGTCATCGGCGTGCCCCAGCCGAACGGCTTGTCGTCGATCGCCGTCGGGTCCCCTTTGAATCGGGGGAACTCGGTGATCGTCGCGGTGAGCGGGTTGCTCACGATGCCCCCGGTGGCGGCGCTGACGACGGCCACCTCGACCTGGACCCGACTGGTTGGCAGGTTCCGAACCTGATCGAGCGGCAGATAAACGATGAACCGACCACGGCCCGGTCGTTCCTCATTGGGGAACGGGTGGGTCTCGCTGTGCCCGTCGGGGAAAGTGGACCGGATCGCATAGTCGAGCGAGTTCCGCGACGCGTTCGGCTCCCACCGACTCTCGGCGATCAACCGGACAAGGTCTCCCCCCAGCCCCGCTCCCGGCACCAGCGTCCCGAGCCCCGCCCAGCCGTCGAGCGTGACGACCTTATCCTGAGCCTGGGCCAGGTTGCCCGAGCCGCCCCACCACGCTACAACCACGACCAGCACCAGCGCTGCCCGTCGCGCCCCCATCACCCCTCGGTCTGCCACGGCGGCCCCCCCTTTATATCAAGACCCACGGATCGAGCCGCCCGGCCCAGCAGATTCAGGACGCACAGGCACTCTCGACCGACGAAGCCATCGGTTTCCAAGTGTCCCCCGTCAACCGGCTTGAGTCCAGCGAATCACTGCCCAGATTTCCACAATTTACCAGATTAATAAGAGCCTCCTGGTGCGGATCCTCCCTGAGCCGACTAAACTAACCTCAGTCGCCTCGTTGAAGGCCTTTTGCTACCCACCGTGCGCTGTGGGTTCGACCCCACCCATCCCAACCGGTAGGCCATAGCGGGTTGCATTCTACGCCGTTTTTTTACTCTTTGAGACGAAGTCGTTGCCCGCCATGTCGCCAGGTCTGCCCGCGTCGCCGTTGTTGATGGACTACCTCCCGCGGATCTTGACCGCCCGGGTCTATGATGTCGCCATCGAGTCAGCCTTGGAGCGGGCCTCGATGCTCTCGGCGCGGCTGGGCAATCAGGTCTGGCTGAAGCGTGAGGACACTCAACCCGTGTTCAGCTTCAAGCTCCGGGGGGCGTACAACAAGATGGTCCGCCTGAGCCTTGATGAACTGGCAAGGGGTGTCATCTGCGCCTCGGCGGGGAACCATGCGCAGGGGGTGGCCTTGAGCGCGGGGCGACTCGGGTGTCGGGCGCGGATCGTGATGCCGGTGACGACCCCGCTGCTCAAGATCGACGCCGTCCGGGCTCTGGGTGGCGAGGTGATCCTCCATGGCGAGAGCTATTCCGAAGCGTACGAGCATGCCGTTACCCTGCGCGACCAGCACGACCTGACCTTCATCCACCCGTTCGACGATCCCGACGTGATCGCCGGGCAGGGGACGATCGGCATGGAGATCCTCCGCCAGCACCAGGCCCCGATCGACGCCGTGTTCGTGGCGATTGGTGGCGGCGGTTTGATCTCCGGCGTCGCCGCCTACATCAAGGCGGTCCGGCCCGAGATCCGGATCATCGGCGTCCAGATGGCCGACTCCGACGCGATGGTCCGTTCGGTCCGTGCGGGGGAGCGGGTCACGCTCGGCGACGTCGGCCTGTTCGCCGACGGCACGGCGGTCAAACTCGTCGGCGCCGAGACCTTCCGGCTGACGCAAGCCCTGGTCGACGACTTCATTGTGGTCGACACCGATGCCGTCTGCGCAGCGATCAAGGATGTCTTCGAGGACACCCGGACGGTCCTGGAACCGGCCGGCGCGATGGGCGTGGCGGCGATCAAGCAGTACGTCGCGCGCGAGCAGGCGGTCGGTCAGACTTTGATCACGATCACCTGCGGCGCGAACATCAACTTCGACCGCCTCCGGTTCGTCGCCGAGCGGGCCGAGGTCGGCGAGCAGCGTGAGGCGTTGTTCGCCGTCACGATCCCCGAGGAACGCGGCAGCTTCCTCCGCCTCTGCGCCGTCGTTGGCCCGCGGAACGTGACCGAGTTCAACTACCGGATCTCCGACAGCCACGAGGCGCACGTCTTCGTCGGCCTCGCCACGACCCACCGCGGCGAGGCCGCCACCATCACCGCCGCCTTCACCGCGCACGGCTTCGCCACCGTTGACCTGACCGGCGACGAACTCTCCAAGGAGCACATCCGCCACATGGTCGGCGGCCGATCCCGCCTCGCTGCCGACGAGCGCCTCTTTCGCTTCGACTTTCCCGAGCGCCCCGGCGCCCTGGGCCGCTTCCTCGCCCAGATCCGCCCGACCTGGAACATCACCACCTTCCACTACCGCAATCAAGGCGCCGACTACGGCCGGATTCTCGTCGGCATCCAGGTCCCCCCCGACGAGTCGCCCACCCTCGCCGCCAGCATCACCAGCCTCGGCTATCCCTGCGTCGAGGAGACCGATAACCCCGCCTACCGGCTCTTTTTGTGCTGAGTCCGAAACCCACGATCACTTGACGGGGAACTGACACTGCAAACCGCGACAAGAAGAAAATTGGACGCCGAGCTTTTTCACTGGCTCGGCATCCTCTGGTCGAAGGCAAGCCGTTCCCTTCAATTGCAATCGAGGGGATTTGCTCTAAAATGAGTGGGCGAAACTCTTCGTAGCTTGGCTCGGTCGGGAAAATGAAAAGGTAGACATTCGAATGGGACGAATCTTCGAAAAGCGCAAAGAGTCCATTTTCAAAACCGCCGCTCAAAAATCCAAGCTTTATTCCAAGTACGGCAGACAGTTGTACATGGCCGCCAAGAACGGTGTGCCCGACCCGGACGCCAATCCGACCCTGCGCAGCGTCATCGAACGAGCCAAGCGCGACAACGTTGCAAACCATGTGATCGAAAAGGCGATTCAGAAGGCGGCCGGCACGGGTGGCGAGGATTTCCAGGCTGCGCGGTACGAGGGGTTCGGTCCCGGTGGCTCCTTGCTCATCGTCGACTGCTTGACCGACAACAGCACACGGACCATCTCCGACCTCCGCATTTGTTTCAACAAGGCCGGGGCTAAACTGGCCGCCAATGGTTCCGCCGTGCTGTCTTTTGATCACCTGGCGGTACTGTCTTTCCAGGCTGACGACGAGGAGAAGGTGATCGAGGCGATGTTCGCTGCGGACGTTGCCGTCGAGGAGGTAGAATCCGAAGGTGGCACCATGACGATCTTCGCCCCACCCACCGAGTTCTACAAGGCAAAAACAGCCTTGTTCGAGGCGTTCCCCGGCCTTGAGCTGGAGATCCAGGAAATCCGCTTTCTGCCGCAGGAAAGCAAAAGTCTCAGCGGCGAAGATCTGAGTTCGTTTGAAAAACTGCTCGGTATGCTCAACGACTCCGACGACGTGCAGGAGGTCTACCACAATATCACCTTATCCAGCTAACCCCCGTCCGAAGCGTCAAACCAAATCCCACGGGAAAATGATCCAAAGGGCAGAGATCCAGGCCAAGGTCGCCCGGAGTTTAACCCTCCGGACCCCCACCGATCCGGGCGTGCGGATCACCCGCATCCGGCTCCTCATCCCCCGAACTCGCCCCCGCTACGCGATCCATCCTCGTTGCGTTACCTCGCCATCGGGGTTGGAAATTGACGCCAATCCTGAATCTCCTCGCAGCTTCGCTCCAGGCCGAAAATTAAAATTGACACCGATTTGATTCCAAGCATCGGCACCTCAGCCTAAGATTCCCGAAGCCGCCAGGGTACTCAGGTTCGGCCGCCCGCGCTTCCAGTCCTGGAGCATGGGGTGGCGATCACCGCTCACCGTTTCCGTTGCACCGGCTGCGTTCTTCGAGAAGCAGATGATCTGGTCGGTGTTTAACTGGTCGATCACGAACGGGCTATGCGTAGCGATCAGAACCTGACCGTCATAGATCGACTGGAGCGACTGAATCACCGTCTCGATTGCTTGCGGATGGATGCCGTTCTCCGGTTCCTCGATCAAGAAGACATCGTTAAGCCCCTTAATATAGGCAAGGATCGTGAGAGCTAGCAAACGCAAAGTTCCATCAGAAACCAACCAGGAAGGGACCACAGCACCATTGTCATATTCGATTACGAGATACCGGTGGCGATCCTCAGGGCGATCAATGATCCGGATGTCGCGGATATCTTCCAGAGCCGTGCGAACATGGGTTAGCCAACTGGCGAACCGCTTCTCGTCCTTCCGTAACTCCTCGATCACCCAGGGAAGGTTAGAGCCGTCAGGTCGAAACAAATTGCCGCGACCGGGCGGGCTTGGCTGACGGATCTTCTGGCTGTCGAGTACGAGGTTTTGGACACCTTTACAAAGTTGATCAGCGAACCAGTTGAGTGCAGCAAGATTCCATCCCACCTTGGAGGCAAAAGGCATCGTTATCCACTTGGGAGCGCCAGGCAAACTACTTCTCAGACGTGAAATTTGGTGATTGTTAATTTTATTGTAATTGTAAAGGCGACCATGATTTCCCCCTGTTTCTTCATTTGACGTTTCGTCGGTGGATAGCTCGCCCCAAAAGATTGATCCATCATCTCTTTGCCAATCGAAAGGAATAGTTCTCGCAAATGGAAAGGAATCGGTCGGCTTGATAAAGATTTGAAACGTTTCCCAATCGATACCGATTTCGTTGTTAGCCTGATCAAGGCCAATTTGCATCTCGTAACGGGCATGATCGAAGTTCTGGGACTCTGGTCGCAACTGCATGCGAACATCATCGGGAATCTTCGCCTCAACAGCGATTTGAAACGAATATCCCTGGCCTAACCACAACAACTTCGAGAAGTCCACGCTGCGCTGAGCAACCGCTTCCTGCACATCGTACCCGTAAGCCATCAGGTCTTTGAGCAGACTGAAAACGTCGAGGAACGTCGTCTTGCCGCTCGCGTTGGGTCCGACCAAAGCCTGGAAGCGTCCCAGGGTCTGGTCGATGTGGGCGAGGCTGCGGAAGTTGCGGACCTGAACGCGAGTGAAGATCATCGGCGTCAACCTCGGATCGAGGGCCGGGTCGCCCGGAGGATTACCCTCCGGGCTCCCACAGATCCGGACGTGCGGATTACCCGCATCCGGCTCGTCATCTCATGAACTCGCTCCGCGACTGGTCAGGCTGTGGATCACTCGGGCCGGTGGGAGCATGTAACGACTCTCCAGGCGGACAAACGCCGCCCAGGACAGCCGACCGCCGCGACGTCGTCGCGACAGCCAGTCTCGCCAGATCTGCCTCGTCCGTAACCGGACATCGCTCAGGCTGGCCGAGTTGCCAATGATCCCGAAGTACCCGTAGTGGCCCCGCAGCTTCTGAGACAGTTTGCGGTGTTGATCCCCGATCGGCAGGTGCAGGTTCGACCGGCACCACGCCGACAACGCATGCAGCGTTCGTTGCAATCGACTCTTCGCCGTCTGGCGGCGGACCACCGGCTCGCCTCGCCGACTCCGACCCCAGATATGGGTGAAGCCGAGGAAGTCGAACGTCGTCGGCGGCCGAGGTCCGGACTCCGACGATTCGGGCTCGACCGCCTGCTCCGGCGCGAACCGGACCAGCCGCGTTTTGCCCGGGTGGACCTCCAGACCGTACTTGCTCATCCGCCTGGGCAGCACATCCATGATCCGCCGGGCGTCGTCCTCGTGGGTTGCCCCGATGAGGAAGTCGTCCGCGTACCGGATCAAGAACGCTCGGCCCTTCAGGCGGGGTCGAACCTCCCGAGCAAACCACTCGTCGAGCACATAATGCAGGACGATGTTGGCCAGCAGCGGACTGATCACCCCGCCCTGGGGCGTACCCTGATCGGGCGTCGTGATGACCCCCGCTTCGAGCACCCCGGCGCCAAGCCACTTGCCAATCAAACGCAGGATCACACCGTCGCGGACCCGTCGCCGCAACATCTCCTGGAGATGGCCGTGGTCGATCGTCTCGAAGAAGCGACGCAGATCCACGTCCACCACCCAGCCGCCCCCCAGCGACATCAACTGCTTCCAGAGCGAATCCAACGCCCCATGAGCGCCGCGTCCGGGTCGAAAGCCGTGCGAAACGTCGTGAAAGTCCGTCTCGTAGACCGGTTCGAGCACCATCAGCACCGCGCGTTGCAGGACCTTGTCCTCGAACGTCGGTATCCCCAGGGGCCGGGTCTCGCCGGGCGAGCCAGGTTTGGGAATGTTCACTCGGCGGACCGGCGGAGCGTGATACGTGCCCGACTTGGCCCGGTCCAGGAGGTTCTGGAGGTTGCCCACCAGGTTGGCCTCGTAGTCCCGAGCGGTCTGACCGTCCACGCCCACCGCCCCGTCCTTGCGGGTCCGGCGGTACGCTTCGATGAGCCAGTCGAGGTCGATGTGGTGCGCCAGCGTGGTGAACGCCATTTCCGGGGCGTTGCTGGCAAGCTGCGCGATCCGCCCTTGTTTCGTGGACATGGGGTCCGGACTCGGTGTTCCGGTCATGTTTCCCTCCGGCGGTGTCATGAGTATGGCGTCTCCTTCCCTCCCCGGGGTCCGTTCGGGTTGGTTCCCCCGGCTCAGCGGTACTATGAAACGCTCCGACTCCCCATCGCCCGTCTCCTCGGGCTTCGTCTCCTTCGCCCGAGGATACCGCCGCTGCGTCCGACTTTCGTCCCCGATCGGCCCCGGACGCGAGGCCGCGGATCATCCTGGAGCTTGATGAACCGGTGCTCCCACCCCGGCACGGACGGCGGAGACGATGGGGTCTCCCAAGTTCCCGGGGAACCCTGATGGTCGTTCGCCCTGTTCTGCGACCCCGGCCCGACCGGACTGTCCCTTGGGGACCAGAGGTTGGCCAGTCCGACGCGGCCCCCACACTTGACAAAAACGAGGGCTCGGTGCGAGGAGATTTCGGGGCTCGATGGCACGGCGTTCGACCTGGCTGTCTACGCTTCGCAGTGATGGTTACCCATCCCCACGCAAGACTCGCTTCCGGCTGCTGGCCCAGCTTTGCCGGGCGGGATTGAGACCCGCAGGGTTCCAACGAAAGGTTTCCAGCCAAGGCTATCCCCCTTTCCCGAGCTTTCTTGGCGCAATGTCAATTCGACCCCGCCAGCAGGGCCAGCAGGGCGTCGTGGTCGAGGGGTTTGATCAGGTGGTGGTCGAACCCGGCCTCGCGTGAACGGCGGCGGTCGTCTTCCTGGCCGTAGCCGGAGACGGCGATGATGATGGTTCCCTGGCAAGAGGGTTCGCGGCGGAGCTGCGTGGCGACCTCGTAGCCGCTCATGCCGGGCAGGCCGATGTCGAGCAGGACGACCTCGGGGTGGTGCTGGCGGGCGGCCTCGATCGCCTCGGGGCCGCTGTGCGCGGTGGCGACGGTGTGGCCGATCAGCTTCAAGAGTCGCGCCATCCCGCGCGCGGTGTCGATGTTGTCGTCGACGACCAGGATACGCGCCAGGCGGTCTGGAGCCGCGACCGGGGTGGATCGGAGATCGGCGCCGGGCGTGGTGGTGCTCGATGGGCTCGGTCGGGGTGCCGAGGGGAGGCGGACGGTAAACTCGCTCCCGTGGCCGGGGCCGTCGCTCCGCGCGGTGATCGTCCCGCCGTGCATCTCCACCAGCTTTTTAACCAGCGTCAGACCAATCCCGAGCCCCCCCTCGGAGCGGGCCAGCGACCGATCCCCCTGCGCGAACAACTCGAACATCTGCGGAAGTTTTTCGGGAGCGATGCCCACCCCTTGATCCGTCACCTGGATGACCACCTGCTCGGCCTCGGTCCAGGCTCTGAGCTCGATCTGGCCGCCGTTCTCGCTGTACTTCGCCGCGTTGTTCAGCAAGTTAACCACCACCTGTTCGAGCCGGGTCGGGTCGGCGTGGACCCAGAGGTTCCCGCGGTCGATCCTGGTCGTCAAGGTGTGCTTGCGCTCGTCGACCAGGGGTCGGACCGTGGTCGCGGCGCTGTCGAGGATCGGCGTGACGTCAAGCACGGTGCTCCGCAGTTCGATCTTGCCCCGGCTGATCCGCGAGACATCCAGGAGGTCCTCGATCAGGCGGACCAGGTGGCGGATCTGACGGGTGATGATCTCGACCGACCGCGCGCCGTGGTCCTCGAACCCACCTCGGGTCAAAATTTGCACGGCGTTGCTGATGGCGGCCAGCGGGTTGCGCAGCTCGTGGGCGAGCATCGCCAGGAACTCATCCTTGCGGCGGTCGTTGCCGCGCAGTTCGTCGTAGAGCCGGGCGTTCTCGATGGCAATGGCGGCCAGGTGCGAAAGCTGCAATGCCACCGCCTCATCCTCGATGGTGAAGTTCCCCTCACGCTTGTCGGCGATCTGGATCAGCCCCATGCTCTTGCCGTCGCGCGCGACGAGCGGGACGGCAAGCCAGCCGTTGCCCAGCGCCGCGTCTCCACCCAGGCGGCGGAAGGCCCGCCATCTCGAGTCCGCCTCGACCTCGGCGGTGGTCAGGCGGATCGGGTCACAGGCATTCGCGAGCAGATCGGCCATCATCGTGGCGTCAAGGTCGGGCGGCTCGTACGGCTCGGGATCGCTCCCCCAGTTCGCCACGACGTTGACCGACTGCGGAAAGTCGGGGTTGAGGATCATGCTGAGCGCCGACCGCCCCGCGCCAAACAGGTCGAGCGCTTCGCGGGCGACGACCCCGACCACCGAGTTCACGTCGTGCGCGGCGTTGATCCGGGTCGAGATCTCGGCCAGCTTTTGCATCTGGTTGGCGCGGAGCCGGTTGGCCTCCTCGGCCAACTTCCGATCCGTGATGTCACGCGACGACCCGACCACCGCCTCTACGGTCCCATCAGGAGCCAGCACCGGCGCAAAAATATGCTCGTAATTCCGAACACTGGTCGGACTGGTATAGAGCAGTTCGTCGGTGATCGGCTGTTTCGTGGCGATCACGGTTTGAACTTGCTCATGGAGTTGGGAGGCCATCTCGGCGGGATAATCGAGCTCAAAAAAGGTCTTGCCGATCGCTGCGGGCAAGCTCTTTTGCCAGAGGCTCAGCAATGCCTTGTTGGCGTAGGTGAATCGGCCCTGGAGGTCGAACGTATAGATGATATCGGGCGAGTTCGAGAGCGTGGAGTCGAACAACCGCGCTTGCGATTCGGCGTGGGCGGCGAGTTCGCGTCGTTCCCGGTCGGCCTGGTGCTGCGCCGTCAGGTCGCGACTGATCGTCGCAAAGGCCAGCGGTTCGCCACTCTTGGATCGGAGCAAGGTCACGCCGTAATCAACCCAGATCCCCTCGTCAGTCGTGATGTGCCGCAGGCGGATCTCGGCCCGGGCGTACCCCTCGCGGAGGACCCGGGGGTAAACCTCGCCGAAGATGAAGGGATGGTCTTCGAGATAGAAGGTTTTGCGGATCGAGATGGGCCTCGATGCGTCCCACCCTTCGAGTCCCCGCATCCGCCGGAGGGTGGCATTGGCGTAAAGGAGCATGTAATCCAGCGAGACGATCGCGATCCCCTCGCCGGACTTCTCCACCAGCGACGCGAGTCGGTCCTTTTCTTCCTCGATTTGCCGCCGGTCGGTGATATCGAGGACGACACCGTTGAATCGGTGGGGGCGACCCACAGAGTCGTACTGCACCATGCCGCGGGCTTCGACGGCGCGGGCTGACCCGTCGGGTTGCACGACCCGGTACTCAGTATGATAAAGCTTTCCCGTGGCGATCGACTCGCCGAGAGCTTCCTCGACGGCGAATCGGTCGTCGGGGTGAATCCCCCGGAAATACTGCGTCGGCTGGCCGCCGGCGGCGTCTTCAGGGGGGATCGAGAAGAGGCGGACCAGGCTGGCGTCGGGAACGAGCCAGTCACGCTGAAGATCCCAGACCCAGGTGGCGATCGACCCGGCGGAGAGCGCCGACTCGAGCCGGATCTGGGTATCGAGTAACTCCGATCGGTTCCGATCGCGCTCGATGGCGATTGCCGCCGTCCGAACGGCGATGTCGACGATTTTGATATCGGCCAGGGATGGCGGGCGCGGCTCGCGGCGGTGGAGCGCGAAGACGCCGAGGACCTCGTTGGTGCTCGACACGATCGGGCACGACCAGCAGTCACGCAGGTCGCTCGTCCGGGCCAGCTCGACAAAGTCGTCCCAGAGCGGGTCGGCCGTGATATCGGCGACGTAGACCGGATCGCCCTGCTTCGCTGTCGGCAAGGCCGCGGCGATCCCGTGCGCGATGGCAATTCCTTCGGCCACCCGAGCGTACTCCGGCGGCAGACTTGGCCCCGCGCCGAGCGTCCAGCGCGTGCCGTCATCGCTGACCAGCAACACCGACGCGAAGACAGGGTCGCTCGTCTGCCCCTCGATCAGCAAGCAGATCGCGTCGAGGACGCCGGGGAGTTCGCCGCCGCGGGCGATCCGTTCGAGGATCTGCTTTTGCTCGTTGAGGAGTCGGCTCGACCGCTGTTGCTCGGTGCAGTCGCGAAAGACGAGGACGACGCCCGCGATCGAGCCATCCACGTCCTGGATCGGTGCCGCGCTATCTTCAATCGGCCGCTCGGTCCCGTCGCGGGCGATCAAGACGGTGCGGTTGGCCATCCCGATGATCTCGCCGGTGGCCAGGACCCGCGCCACAGGGTTGTCCACCGGTTGCCGGGTCGCCTCGTTGATGATCCGCAAGACCTGGTCAAGCGGTCGATCCACCGCCTCGGTTGCCGACCAGCCGATCAGACTCTCGGCGACCGGGTTGATGAAGGTCACTCGCCCACGACCATCGGTGGCGATCACCGCGTCGCCGATGCTCGTCAGAGTCAGCCGGAACCGCTCGAGTTCGCGGCGGCGGTGAATGTCCGACTGGCTCAGGCTCCGCGAGTTGCTCCAGATCGCGATGGCCAGCACGGTCGACGCGGCGACCGACATGAGGATCAAGGCCACCGCGAAGCTGTAGAGCCGGAACTCGACCCCGAGCGCGGCGAACAGACCGCTGCCGATCGTCACCGTGATGGCAATCGGCAGCAACCGCCGCAGGGCAAACCCACCGGGGTCGTCGGCCACGTAGACGGCCATCGGCCCGCCACCGACGCACTGACTGAGAATGCCCAGATCCAGCACAAAGAGCCCGAGCGCCGTGTGAACCGCCAGCGACGTGAACGGGCTGATCATCGTCAGGCTCCGCTCGCCGAACAGGTACGCCACCAGCGCGAAGAGGGCGATCAGCATCGAGGTGAACGTCAGGAGCTGCGCGATCACCACCCGCCCAAAGCCGACCAGGCCGATCGACAACCCCGCGCAGAATAATGCGAGCGCGCTGGCCAGCGCCATCCGCCCCGGCGGCAGGTGCCTTGCCAGGCTGGCACGATCCGTCGCGAAGCCCTCGTCGATTCCGAGGTTCCACCCCGAGGCATACTCAAAAGCCGTCGCGGCCGTGATCGCCAGCACACCCAGCGACAAGAACCAGCCGACTCGCCGGTCCCGGGCCACCGGCGTGAGCGCAACCGCCAGCCCCGCCAGGACAAAGCAAATCGCCGTGTTCACCTTCATCGTGATCAGGCCCGGAAATCCGGTCTTGAGCAGCTCGATTCTCAGCATCCACCCCAGGATCACCAGCAGACCCATGAGCGCGACGGCGAAGCCGGTGCCCTGGGCGATCTGATCGAATATGGCTGGCCGTCGCGGAGGTCTTACCATGGGTTCCGACATCAGGAAGAAGGGACAGAACCAATTCAGGTCACAATCGAGCGGCGAGGCGATGTCGCACGCCTCGGTCAGCGCTCATCGAGGTAGGGCCCGACAAATGTGGTCATACGGACCGATCTCGGCAAGAGGACTCACCCATCGGATTCGACCCAACCAGGGCACGCTTCTGTACGACTATAACCCAATCCCATTACCATTACCTCTCTCGAGCACGCCGACATCCTTCTCATGGACACTGAGAATCGGTTCAACAGAGCCCAGCCGCGCAGTTGGCTTCCCACAGCTTCAGCCTTGACCTGGCATCATGCTTGCGGGACGATCTCATAGCGAGACACCAGGAAGCACTGGCATCCGAGTTGGCGGAGATTTGATCATCGGTACGCGCGGCGGTGGCGGTGGCCAGGGGCAGTGGCGGGTTTCCCTCCGGCGCTGGTGGAAGATCGACGTTTTGACGTTAGGACTGGGCGTCTTCTTTGCCTGGATCGCGTGGCGTCGCTATCCCGACACGGCCAGCTTTACCGATGCCATCTTACCCAATTTCGCATCCGAGTTTCTCGGCGTGTGGATGGGCGTCCGGATCATCGACTACCTGATCTCGAACAACGAGGAATATCACCGGGTTCGCCGGAACGTCCTGAACGTGGTCGAGTCCACGGCTGAACTATCGCGGAAGATCCTGATCAAGTTCGACGTCGTCTTCCTGGAAGAGTTCCGGTCGCGGCGGGCGCTGGCCGAACGGATCTATCGGCACAAGACGCGGCGGTTCTCGGCGGATGAACTCGACGACTTCGCCGCCTGGATCGAGCGCGGTAACGAGTTCGAAACCGCCGCCCGGGGCTATTTCCGGCAGGTGAGCGACCTCAAAACGGTGCAGGGGGCGCTCCAGGGCGCGCTGGGCGAGTATGCCGAGACCGTCGCGCATGCGCTCGGGGGCGACCACGACCCGTCGTCGCACGAGTTGATGACGGTCACCACCGCGAGCCGGTTCCTCGACGAGCCCTGGGCGTCGAAGCTGGCCAACACCCTGGACGACTTCGTCCACCACCACGGCCGCCCGAGCATCGTTTCCGGCCCCAACTCGATTGGCTCGCAGCTCCGCGAGGCCGAGAAACGAATCGCTGTCAACGGTCCCGGCGTCCGCCAGATCCTCGACGGCTGGTTCGTCGAGATCCGCAACCTGATCGGCCTCCGGATCGAGTTCGACGCCGCCTTCGAGGAGTTCAGCTACGTTTCCGAGAAGCTGACCACCAACATCCTCGAAGAAACCGAGGAATAGAAACCCAAAGCGAATTGAACCGAAATCTTGTTGAGCTCAGGATTCTGTCGGTGGCAAGAGTCTACGGTACTTTGTATCCGCAGTCTTTGTACGGGCCAGTGGTCTGATCCTCCGAGATTGCGGAGTACCGCAGACCCCTGCCACCCAGGCAAGATAAAACTCCTGGTTTCTGACAAATTTTTGATATAACTACGACTTTGACATAAGTTAACTCGAATATTTTTATTATTAAATAATATTTGATCGTTAGCTCTTTTTCATCCGTGTTCCATCCGTAGCTCTGTTGGCTTCGTGTTGATTCCCACCATGCCGAACTTGCCGCGATCTCCCCTCGTCGCGTTCTCGGTTCTCGTGTTTGGTCTGGCCGCGACGTCGCGGGCTCAGAACCCGGTAGGACGCGACGCGGTCCCGACGAAGCTGGTCGTCTACGATCTCGCGAGCGAATCGAGCCGCGTGGCCCGGACCGAACCGCGTCGCCTGGGCGCGCCGAGTTGGACGCCCGATGGCAAGTCGTGGCTGGTCAACAGCGGAGGCAAAATCGAGCGAGTGCCGACGGTGGGAGCAGGTCCGCTCGAACCGATCGCGATCACCGGCGGCGGCTGGATCGACGTTGATCACGGCGTCGCACCCGATGGAGGAACGCTGGCTTTCACCGGGTCGAACCGTCTGGCGTTGGCTCCGACTCGGGGCGGCGCCGTGACTCCGTTGGTGCCGACCGAGGGAAGTTACTTCCACTCGTGGTCGCCCGACGGCACGACGGTCTACTTCAGCGCCCGGCGCAACAATAACCTCGACCTCTACAGCACCGACCGCGCCGGCGGTCCCGAGCGACGACTGACGACCAACCCCGCCAGCGATGACACCGCCGCCGCCTCGGCGGATGGTCGCTGGATCTACTTCGCGTCGAACCGATCGGGCCGGATGAAGATCTGGCGGCTGCCGACCAGCGGGACCGAAGCACAGGCCGAGCAGGTCACCTTCGACGACCGCAACGACAACGCGCCGCACCCGTCGCCCGACGGCAAGTTCTTGATCTACCAGGCCGACCAGCCGGGGCCAGGTTCGTACCTGCCCGACCACGAGATCACGATCCGCAAGCTGGCCTTGCCCGCCGACGGTGTCAAGCTCGGCGCCACAACCAGCGCCATCGCGACCGAGGAGGTAGCCCGGTTCGTCGGCGGGCACAAGTCGCTCGGCGCCTCTCCCTGGTCATCCGACAGCCTCCAGTTCGTCTACGCTGCCTTCGATTATCCCGCACCCCGGGTCCACGTCGTCTTCTTGACCCCGCCCGGGATGACCGAGCCCGCCGGGGTGACCGATCGCCTGACTCTGGTGGCCGACGCTGCCGAGCGGTTTCTCCTGGGCCAGATGAAGGAGCGTGGCTACCCGGCCGCCGTCGCGCAGATCTTCGACCGGACCGCGCAGGGCCAGGTCGAGATCCTCCGCGTCGCGGGTCCGTACCCGCAGGGCGACCCCCGCTACCTTGACCCCAAGATCCGCGCCGCGGCAATCCAGGGTGCCCAGAGTCAAGGCCAGGTCGCCGGCGAGGGGCATGTCTGGTGGATCTTCGCCTACCTCGGCTCGCCGCCGACCCGGTTCGCGACCTGGCAGGGTTCCAACGAGCCCGAACCCGAAGCTTATGCGATCGTCAACTACGACGACACCCCTGGCGCGATCCAGCCCGCCGCAAGTCTTGCCGCCGGCTTCAACAAGGCGTTCGCGCTCAAGGGGGCGATCCACGAACTGGGCCACGCCTTCGGGCTGTTCCATATCGGCCCCGACCTCGGCCTCGGCCTGGGCAACTCGCTCATGGGACCCAACAACGAGGTCTACAAGGAGCGCGGGTACTCGAAGCCCGAGACCGTGTCCCTGACCGAGGCGTCCGCTGCGCTCCTCTGGAAGCACCCGATCTTCTCGGGCACCACGGTCGACCGCTTCCATCAGCCCGAGGGGCCCTGGCTCACCTCCTTCAAACCCGTCTCCAGCCGGACGACCAACAAAATCATCATCACCGGCCAGGTGGCCGCCATGCCGCTGCCCCACTCGGTCAGCCTGCAAGACGACCTCGGTCGCCCGAACGATCCCTACTGGCACCCCACCCAGACCGCCCGCGTCGCCCCCAATGGCACGTTCCAGCTCACGATCGACCGCCCGACCCGGGCCGACGGCCATTACCGGATCTTCTTCGCCTTTCCCAACGGCATGGTTACCGGCGGCGGCCCCGACAACGACGGCAACCGCGACCCCCAGATCATGTCGTACCGCTTCCGGAACGGCACGTACCAGGTCGGTGGCTGAAAAATTTGAACCCGAGCGACGAACACCAAGATATCATGGCCAACAACGGGCCTTGGACAACGTCAACGAGGGCGTGTCGGCCTTACGACTTATCAAGCGAATGACCTCATGGACGTCAACGCGGCGATCATCGATCAGTACGTTCACAAGATCGCCACGACCTATCCCACGGAACTGGTCGAACGTGGTCGTGATACGGTGGAGCGGCGCCGCTCGAACGCTTTTTGTCTGCTTTGCGCGAAAACTTTGCTGGCTCTGGATGAAGAGCAGGCTCTGCTCTGCTTGACCGATGGATTTCAAGATGGCGGCGTTGATGCCATCCACTATGACGAGGTGGTTGAAGGGGAGTTTGTCGTTACCTTGTTCCAGGCGAAGTATGCCACCAACCTGGAGGCCAACCAGGGGTTCGAGTCCGAGCCGATCGTCAAACTGATCAACACCATCAAGGCGATCTTCGACCCGGCGATCTCGCTGCATGGGATGAACGATATCAGACCTCCCGTCGAGGAGATCCGCTCGATGATCCGCGACGGAGCCGTGCCCCAGGTTCGCGCGGTTCTTTGCAACAACGGCAAGCGGTGGGAGGCCGACGCGGAGATGCGGATCGCCCAATCCGGCTTGACGGCATCAGGGCAGGTCTCGTTCGAGCATCTCAACCACGTCCGCTTGCTCGACCTGCTCAAACCTCAAGCCAAAATCGACGAGACGATTCATCTGAGCGGGGCGGCGGTCGAAGACTCTTTCAATTTTCGCCGGGTCCTGATCGGCAAGGTTCCGGTTCAGCAGATTCAAGCACTCGTCGCCAGGCATGGCGATTCCCTGTTCGATCAAAATATCCGCCGGTATCTTGGCTGGAGTAATCGGGTCAATTTGGGAATGATTCAAACTCTCGGCGCCAGCGACGACCGGCCGAATTTCTACTTTTACAACAATGGCATCACCGCCATCTGCCATAAATTCAGTTACAACGCGCTCCAGATGAAAGATTGGTCGGTCAAGGTCAGGGACATGCAGATCATCAACGGTGGGCAAACCTGCCAGTCGATCGCGCACGCCCTGGCCGAGAACCCAGCGGCGGATTTCAGTCAGTCGTTCGTGCTGGTTCGCCTCTACGAACTGGAACAGGACGACACCAGTTTGGTGTATCGGATCACCAGCGCGACCAATAGTCAGTCGCCGATCGAGCTGCGTGATCTCCGATCCAACGACAACGAGCAGAAACGGCTCAAGACCGATCTCGAATTGCTTGGTTACGATTACAAATTGAAGCGCGATAACGCCAGCGCCACCCCTCGAACCATCCCCTCCACAGTGGCGGCCGAGTCGATTCTGGCCATCTGGCGACGCAAACCACACCTGGCGAAATTTGCCACGACGAAACTCTTCGATCAATTCTACAAGGAGATATTTACTCCCGACCTCACCGGTCCACAGGTCGCTCTGGCGGTGCTCCTGTATCGAGCCATGCACAACGAGCGACGCAAACCAACTCGTCCAGATCGGCCTTACTTTCTTCCGTATGCATCGCACCATCTGGCCATGATCGTCGGCCAACTCTTGCTCAAACGGCTGAACCTGACATCAGCGGCAATTTCCCACCTCAACTTCCCCGAAGTGCTCTCAACCTGGCAGACCCATCAAGGCATGCTTTACGATCAGGCGATCCTCATCGTCGAAGCATCGTTGCAAGCACTTGCCGTTGTCGCCAACACGAACCTCCAGCGGGTTGCTTCTCAGTTTCGTCGGGGAGACCTGCTGGAACTTCTCAACGACCGGATCGCGGGTTGGCCCGTCACCTGACCGCTCAGCAGGGCGTGATCTGGGTACGCCAGCGGAGATCACCAGGCCGATGCCGTCGCCACGAGCGGTATTTCGGCCGGGCTGGCGGTGAGCGCGGGGAGATCGACCAGGAACTCGGTGCCGGTGCCGGGGCGGCTCCGGACGGTGATGGTCCCGCCGTGGGCGGCGACGATCCAGCGGCAGATGCTCAGACCCAGTCCGCAGCCGCCGGACCCTCGGGCGGCATCGGCCTGATAGAAGCGCTCGAAGACGAACGGCAGGTGCTCGGGAGCGATCCCGATGCCGGTATCCGTCACGCCCAGCACGGCCCGGTCGGCGCCGGTGTGGACCTGAAGCGTTACCGAGCCGCCTGGTTCGGTGAACCGGACCGCGTTGTCCACCAGATTGATGATCAACTGCCGGAGCCGCGCCGGATCGCCCGCGACGGCCGAGGGAACCAGCGGCGCGGCAACCAGGCGAATGCCGCGCTCGTCGGCGAGCGGCTCGAACATCTCGGCCACGTCACCCACCAGTTCGGCCAGGTCGACCACTGCGCGGACGAGATTGATCTCGCCCGTATCCGCGCGGGCGAGCAGGAGGAGGCTGTTGATCAGGGCGGTCAGGTGCTCGCACTGCTCGCCGAGGGTGGCCAGGGTCTGGCGGTACTCGGCGACCTCGCGCGGCTGGTGCAAGGTGACCTCGACCGCCGCCCGCATCGCCGCCAGCGGGCTCCGCAACTCGTGCGAGGCATCGGCGGTGAAGCGGATGATCTGGGCATGGTACGCCGTCAAACGGTCGAGCAGGTTGTTGATCGTCGTCGCCAGCTCGTCGATCTCGTCGCCGGCTCCGGTCAGCGGCAGGCGTTCGGTCAGGTTGGCGGTGTCGAGCTGGTGGGCCGCCCGGATACTGCGCGTGATCGGCCGGAGCGCTTGTCGCGAGAAGAACAGGCCGCCGACGATGGACAGGAAGAGGAAGGCCAGAGCGCCCCCGGCGACCGACCGATCGAACGCCCCGAGCGTTGCCTCGGTTTCCGCCAGCGAGATCCCGAGCACCAGAGTCAACGTCCCGCCCGGCGACGGCGCGGCCAGAGCGCGGTAGCGCTGCCTGGCCTCGGACAACCAGACCGTCCGGGGCGGTCCGGTGGCGATCGGGTGGTCGGCCAGTTGCCCGGCGACATCGGTCGACGGCGTGATCGCGACGCGGTCGCGATACCGGACGATGATGACCAGACCTTCCGTCGCGTGCGCGGGGATCTCGCGGCGGATCTCGGCTTCGAGCGCCTCGGTGTCCCCAGGTCGATGGTCCACGACACCCGCCAGCAGTTCCGCCGCCTGGCGTTCGAGAAATGCGTCGTTGCGTGCATCGAGGACTCCGCGGAGCCGCTGGTGGACCCAGCCAAAACCGACCGCGAGCGAGGCCGCCAGCACCAGGCTCGACCAGAGCACGAACCGGGCCCGGAGGCCAAGCGGCCTAATCCTCGCGGAGCACATAGCCCACCCCTCGCAGCGTATGGATCAGCGGGCGGTCGAACCCGCGGTCGATCTTGTTCCGCAGCCGGTTGATATGCACGTCGACCACGTTCGTCAGACCGTCGAACTCGTAGTTCCAGACATGCTCCTGAATCATGGTCCGGCTCGCCACCTGCCCGGCGTGCCGCATCAGGTAGTGGAGCAACACAAATTGCTTGGCCGACAACTCGATCCGCTGCCCGCCCCGTTCGACCCCGTTGGTCGATGGGTCGAGCGTGAGGTCGGCGACGCGCAGGACGGCCGGTTGCAACTCCGGGCCACGGCGGAGGACGACGCGAATGCGGGCCAGCAACTCGGCGAAGGAGAACGGCTTGACGAGATAGTCATCAGCGCCCGAGTTGAGCCCGTCGATCCGGTCGCCCACGCTGCCCCGCGCCGTCAGGAAGATGGCGGGGGTCCGATTGCCGGTCGCCCGCAACCGCTGGAGGAGTTCGAGCCCATCCTGACCAGGGAGCATTCGATCGAGGATCAGGAGATCGTGGACACCAGCCGACGCGAAGTGAAAGCCTTGCTCGCCGTGGGTCACGAGATCCACGACGAAACCATGCTCGCGGAGCCCTTGCTCCAGATACGGCCCCATCTCGGCATTATCTTCAACGACGAGTACACGCATCGGCACGCTGCGCTCGGGGACACCTACCTTGACAGTCAACCGCCTGAGTTTACCGCACCGAGCCCGGGCGCGCCCGAAGATTACACCGTTGTCATCTTCAGCCCACGCGGACGCCATGTCAGGTTGCTAGGATGTTCAAACATCCGCCCTTTCCTTCAGGAGGTTGCCATGCCCCCGTGCCCTGGTCTCCGATCGCGTCGCCGTGCCTTTACCCTGATCGAACTGCTGGTGGTGATCGCCATCATCGCCGTGTTGATCGCGCTGCTGCTGCCGGCCGTGCAATCCGCCCGCGAGGCGGCCCGCCGGAGCCAGTGCCTCAACAACCTCAAGCAGATCGGCCTGGCGCTGCACAACTACCTGTCCACCAACAACGCCTTCCCGCCGGTCTCGGTAATGCCGCACACCCGGACCTCGCAACCCTGGTCAGCGCATGCCCGGATCTTGCCATTTTTGGAGCAGGGCAACCTCTTCAACATGGTCAACTTCGAGTCCGAGAACGAGTTCACCAACGTCCCGACGCTGGCCGGCGTCCGGGTCTCGGCCTATCTCTGCCCGAGCGAGATCAACGACCGCCCCCGGCCAACCGCCACGCTGACCTACTATCCGACCAACTATGGGTTCGTGCAGGGGAGCTGGTTCACCTACGACCCCGCTTCCGACACGGCGGGCGATGGGTCGTTCTCGCCCAACCGCGCCTACCCGATCGCGGCCATCACCGACGGGACCAGCAACACCCTGGGGATGACCGAAAACAAGGCGTTTCAACCCAACGTCTGGGATACCAAGATGCCCGCCACCGTCGGGACCGCACCGCCCAACGGTCCCGCCGACCTGACCGCCTACCTGTCGGCCGGCAACTTCGACTCCAACGGCCACACCGAATGGGTTGAGGGAGACGTCCACGAAACGGGGATCACCACGGCTCTGACCCCCAACACCCGCGTTCCCTACACATCGGCGGGCCAGGTCTACGACGTCGACATGACCTCGATGCGTGACGGCGAGTCGATCACGCTGCCAACCTACGGCGCCATCACGGCCCGGTCGTTTCACCCCGGCGGCGTCAACGGCCTGATGATGGATGGGTCGGTCCGCTTCCTCAAGAACACGATCGCCCGGAACGTCTGGCGGGGCCTCGGGACCCGCGCGGGTGGCGAAGTCCTCTCGGCGGATGCCTACTGATGCGTCACCCGCAGCCTTGGACCCGGCGGAGCCTGCTCGCGTCCGCCGTCCTGATGATGACGGTGATCTGCCCCTCCTGCGGCCGGAGATCGGCATCTCAGGTCGATCGTGGGCGTGAGGTCGCCGTCAGCTTCCTTGATGAGATCCGCGCCGGGCGAATCGAACCCGCCTGGCAAGGCACGACGGTCGAGTTCAAGTCGCTGATGGGTGCCGACTCGCTCCGCGACTACGCCCGATCGCATCCCGCCCTGAAAGCCGCGGCCGAGTTCGTCGACTCCCGGCCGATCGAAGCCAGCGGCGGCAAACTTCGCGACTACGAATTCCAGGCCACCTTGCCGCCCCCCAAGGGCAAAACCAAGGTGGCACCCGGCCCGAAGCAGATCCGCGTCATGATCAACTTCGCCGCGGAACCTCCTCAGGTCGAGCGCCTGACCAGCGAGTAGGCGGTTGCAGCGAAAACGAGCGATGGATGAACCACGGATGGGAAAATCGGACCGAAGTGCAACTGCTGTCGATCTCTTGATCCGTGTTCCATCCGTGGCTCATTTTCGCTTCGATTGCATGGCCACAATAACCGATCTGGTCTTGCCAGGATTCGGCCCTGGATTATGATGCGTCGCCGCGTCGGCACCCTGCGAGATGGCTTCAGTTCGGGATTCTCCACGATTGCGATCCGAGATCGGGGCAGGGGGTGTTGATCCCTCGGCGCTGGGGGACGGTCGCTTTCTCCATCGGTTCCAATCGCCAAGGACGGCGAGGTAGGGCCAAGGCTCATGCTGCATGCGCATCGCGGGGATCATCGGACGACGGCCGGTCATGGCTCGGTGGCGAGGTCGTTGGCCCGGGTCGGGGGTCTGGCGGCGTTGCTGACGCTGGCGCTGGCGGGTTGCTCGGTGGGTCCGGACGGCTTCAAGATGAAGCCGACCACCGCGTCGAGCTTTTTGAAGCAGGTCAAGGAAGAGCGCGACCCGAACCTCCGGTATGAGGCGTACAACAACCTCAGCTCGTTGAAATGTTACGATGACGAGGCGCAGAAGGGCAAGGCGGCCGAGATTCTGGTGACGAAGCTCCAGGGCACCAAGGAACCGACCGCCACCCGCGCCGTGATCTGCCGGACGCTGGGCAACCTCCGACGGCCCGAGGCCCGCGACGCGATCCTGGCGGCGACCAACGACGAGGACTCGCTCGTCCGCGCCGAGGCGTGCCGGGCACTCGGCAAGGTCGGCCGGAGCCAGGATGCGACGATCCTCGCCCGCGTGATGACGCTCGACACCGCCGGCGAGTGCCGCGTCGCGGCGATCGAGAGCCTCGGCGACCTCAAGTCGAAGGACCGCCGGATCACCGAGTACCTCGTCACCGGCATGGAGCACGACGACCCCGCCATCCGTGTCGCCTCGATGGACGCCCTCCGCCAGATCACCGGCAAGGACCTCGGCGTCGACGCCATCGCCTGGAAGAAGTACGTCGAGACCCTGCCCAGCGAAGCCCCCCTCGCCGCGGGCGATCAGGAAGTGGCCCGGGCCTCGACAAGAGGAAATTAGCCACGGATGGAACACGGATCAGAGGGAATTGTTTTCTCGATCCGCTTCCTTGTCACCCGCGTTCGACGGGCGACCACCCGGCCTGCTCCCGTCGCCAGAGGATCTGCGCGGTGTGGTGCCGCCCGTGCCAGGCATACAGCCCCGGTATCGCAGCGAGGCGGACCACCTGCTTGCCTTCGGGATGGAAGAAGGTCCGGTTCCACTCGGTTTCATCGAGCGATTGGAGCAACCGAACCCAGCGCGCGTGCAGGCCCGTGATCAGTGCCAGCGACGGCGCAACGTCGCTCAGCCGCGCATCGCTTAATTCCGCCCAGCGGGTTTCGTCGTAGGGCTTGATCGTCGGGTGGTCCTCGGTCAAGGTCCAGCGGCAGCGGATCAAGGCGTTCATGTGACTGTCGGCAAGGTGGTGGACGATCTGGCGGATCGTCCAGTTGCGATAGCGCGTGTCGAGCTGACTCTCGTCGAGACCAGCGACCGCCGCACCGAGCGCCGCCGGCAACTCGGCCAGCGCTTGCAGATCCGCGGCACGGCGGGCCAGGTCGGCGAGATCGGCCGCTTCATACGGACCAGCGGGATTGACCGGGGGTTCCATGGGCCAGGACTCTCGGCAAGAGCAAACGAACCCAGAATCGGGGGCGATCAGGCAACGAAGCCCCGAGGATTGTCACCGATCCGCCAGGCTTGGGGCAAGCGTTCCTTGACCACCTCCGAAGTCGTCTGCACCAGTCCTTGCCGCTCCAGGAAGTCGGTCACGGCCACCAGATCCACCGTGGGCAGCACGCCGATCGCCAGGTTCCGCCCCCCCTCCGACCCGACCACGAGGATCTGGTAACCCGGTTGGTCGATGATCCCGTAATCGCGGCAGTCGGCGTAGTTGACCCACTGAGCCGTGTTGCCGGTGATCTGCCCGCAGCGCTCTTTTTGCAACTGAACACCGGTCGGTAGCCAGCGAAACAGCAGCCCGATCCACGGCATCCCCATCCCGCCCAGAACCGCACTCACCAGAAAAACCACGAGCCCGGGCGCGTTGGGCTTCGGGTTCAAGGTCCGCGCCAGACTTCCCATCCCAATCCCGAGCAGAGTGAGCCCTACACCACCCCACAGAAAAACCCGATGCCGACTCGTCGCCTCGGCATGCCAGACCCGCCGACGGAAGTCGCGCGGCTCCCACCACTCCAACCGCCGGGCTGGCCAGAAATCCATCACCCCTGTCCCTCACCACTCGAAAGCCAACGCCACGGATCAACCACGAATCCCACCAAAAATACCATCTTCTCCGATCTGTGTTTCATCCGGGTTCAATCCGTGGCTCCTTTGGCATTTTCTCCCCAATCACGCCGGCATCAGGTCCTGCAATCGCTGCGGCTCCTTGCCCAGGAACTCCTGCGGATTCTCGGCGGTGGCGTCGAAGATCGACGATGTCTTGAACAGTTCATACTGCCCCTTCGACCCGGCGTCCTTGGTTTTGGCGAGCAAGGCGTTCAGCGTGGCGTCGTCCATCGGGCTGAAGGTCCGGACGGCCTCGAATGCCTGGTCGAGCACCGGCATGCTATCGAACCCGGTGATGACGACCGACGCCGGCAGATTCAAGGCATAGTGCAGGCACTCGGTCGCCGTCACCACGCCCGACTTGAGGATGATCCCGTTGCCCATCGTCTTCATCGCCAGGATGCCAATGTTGCGCTTGACCAACTCGGGCACGACCAGCTTGGCAAAGCTCCGGTAGTGGTGGTCGAGCACGTTGAGCGGCAACTGGCAGGCGTCGAACGTGTAGCCATGCTCATCCGCCACTTCGAGCGTGTGCAGGTGGATGTACGGGTCCTTGTGCCCGGTGAAGCCCACGTAGCGGAGCTTGCCCGCCTGCTTGGCCTCATTGAAGGCATGGACGGCCCCTTCCTCATCGAAGATCCGGTGCGGGTCTTCAAACCGCAGGACCTCGTGGTACTGGACAAGGTCGATGCAGTCGACTTCCAGCCGCTTGAGTGACTCGTCGATCTGCTTGGCCGCCTCCTTCTTCGTCCGCCCGTCGATCTTCGTCATCAGGAAAACCTTGTCGCGATACCCATCGCGCAACGCCTTACCCATCCGCTTCTCGCTCGCCCCTTGATTGTAATCCCAGCTATTATCAAGAAAATTTATGCCTCGGTCGACCGCCGACCGCACGATCTCGATCGCTTCTTTTTCCGAAACCGAGGGCAAGCCGATATGCCAACCGCCCAAACCAATGCTCGAAACGCGCTCGCCCGTGTGGCCCAGCGTTCGGTAAGTCATCGTCGTGTCTGCCATGGCGTACTGCCCCTTTGCAATCGACTGGTTGGCCGCAATCTGGACGGAACGCATCATCACTGTTCAAAAATCAAGCCAAACCAGCAGCGCTCAGGATTCGGGATCGGGCCGGATCATCATTCCGACCAAGCGGACGATCACTTCGTCGCTAGCTCGACGGATTTTTGAACCAATCACCACTCAGATCGGATTCTGGCAGGCACCCGATCGGTTTGGCATCCACCGCCATGATGATAGATCGTCCCTGACGTCCGAGAGGAGTCAAAAATTCTCAATCCGATCGAGTCAAAAATTCCGCAGACTTGAATGAATATGCCGATTGCTTTCCCGCTCGGGTGCGGCTATCGTCGAATGCTCATCTCGTCCAAAAGTTAGACAGAAGCTACCCCGGTCACTTCTTTTTGCTTCCGGGAGTTCACGCATGGCCGTTTTGACCAGGTGGAATTGGTATCGGTCGCGGCGGGCCCAGATTCTGGGCCTTGGGCTGGCGTTGGTGTCGTGCGAGTTGATGGTGGGTTGCGGTCGGAGTGAGCCCACGGCGGCAGCGGTCACGCAGCCAGGGGCACGTCGGAACGAGATGGCCGACTACATGAAGACGCACCCACCGGCCAAAATCGGCAAGCGGGCGCGGTGAGGCGGGCCTGACCAGGTCCGGCCTCGGTGCTATCCAAGACCCCACCCACCGGCGTTGCGCCGCGAGCGGGGCGAGCCGACCGGACCGGAGATCCGGACTGGTCCGGCTGGGCTGACAACCGACCGCTTGAGAGCAGGGTTTCACTCCCCACCGCCGCCAGATCATGGGCCGGTTGGTTGGGGCGGGCGCGACCTTGCCGCCGGGATTCATCAGACACCAGACCAAACCGCGACTTCGCACTCGGAGGGACTCTGGACCATGAAGATGTCTCATCGCCGCGCTGGGTTCACGCTGATTGAACTGCTGGTCGTCATCGCCATCATCGCCGTTTTGATTGCCTTGCTCTTGCCGGCCGTGCAGGCCGCCCGCGAAGCCGCTCGCCGCGCCCAGTGCGTCAACAATCTGAAGCAGGTTGGCCTCGGGCTCCACAACTACCATTCGAGCATCAACTCGTTTCCGCTCGGCGCCTCGCTTGCCCCCAACGGGATCGGCACGACCTACACCTGGTCGGACTGGGGAGCCAACGCCCTGATGCTCAACTACCTGGAGCAAACCCCGCTCTACAACACGATCAACTTCAGTTGGGCCTGCGAGCCGTACGCCGAACCCACCACGCAGGACGCGGGTTACTCGTCGCTGGGCGGAACGATCAACTCGACCGCCTACAACACCAAGCTCAGTATGTTCCTCTGTCCATCCGACGGCAACGCCGGCCCGATCAACAACAACAGTTACCACGCCAGCGTCGGCACCACGACCAACAACATCGACCGGAACCCGCCCGGCAGTAGCGGCCTCTTCGCGTTCCAGCGCTCGTACTCGATCGCCGACGTCATCGACGGCACGTCGAACACGATCGCCTACGCCGAGGCCCTCTGCGGCAGTGCAAGCATCTCGGGGCCGAACAAGGCCAACGGGACGGGCAACTCGGGGTCATCGCTCGCCGCCAATGCGCTCGACGTCTCGGCGGTCGGCATCGCAGCGTTGACAACCGACCTTCAGGCTTGCACCAACACGTTCAAGACCGCCTTCACGGCCGATGACCGCGGCTATCGCTGGGGGGCCGGGATGATGGGCTATTCGCTGTTCAACACCGTCATGCTGCCCAACGGCGGCGGCCAGTACCAGTGGAACTCCTGCCGGGTCGACTGCTGCGTCCAGTCACAAGCCGCGCATTACCTGCCCGCCACCAGCAGCCACCCCGGTGGCGTCAACACGCTGATGGCCGATGGCTCGGTCAAGTTCATCAAAAACACGATCACCTATCAGACCTGGTGGGCACTCGGGACCAAGTCCAACGGCGAAGTCATCAGCTCCGATAGCTACTGACCGACTGATCCACTCCCCGCCCCGATCCCCCAGGGACGGTGCGAGCCACTCGACAGAGCCCCCGCAACCGGGCCGGTCGATGACTTGCACCGTCCTTTCTTTACGTCATTCTCTGGTGTCCGATGGTGCAAAGCGCCATCCCTGGGCAGAAATATCCCAAAAATGAAATAAAGTCGGGATATTTTTCATGTTTTTATTCACTTTCGGCAATAATGGTTGATAATTAAGGAGAGACACGCACCCAAATTGGCCCGTTTGCGGGCTCCAATCACTTGGCAATGCCAGGGAGACTCATCCGATGGGAACCATCAGCGCCGCGAAACTTGCCGCGAATCAGCGGAACGCGCAGCAGTCGTCGGGACCGAAGACGCTGGAAGGTAAGGCCCGGTCGCGGGCGAATGCGGTCAAGCATGGCCTGACGGGTGCCGGGATCGCGCTCCCGGGTGAGGATGCGGCCATGGTCGAAGCCCGGTTCCTCGACTTGCAGGAGCAGATGGCGCCCGATGGTATCGAAGGCGCCCTGCTCGTCCGCCAGATGGCCCTGTCGTCGCTCCGGATCGACCGCGCAGCGCAACAGGAAACCGCCGCGCTGGCGCGACTCGCCCGCCACGCCGCCACCGAGTTTGACCTCGCCCACGCCGCCGAGGTCGAGCGCCTCTTTGACACCATTGAGGACAACCCGAGCGAGCACCACCGCCGCCTCCTGACCAGCACCGCCGGCATCGACCTGATCGACCGCACCCTCGACGCGATCCGCGATCAGGTGGAATCGGGCGCCTACCGACTCTGGCAAGACACGCACCGGAGCCAGATCGAGGCGCTATTCGGCGGGACCTTCGGCGCCTTCCCGGTCGCGCGCGTCGGCGCGCTCCTGCTGGCACTCAGCGGCGACTTCCTCTTTATCCCCCCGCGTGAGTGGGCCGGCATCGCCGAGGAGGCCCGGCCCGAGTGGGCCGCCACCGCGTTGATGGAGCGGATCGACACCGAGCGCGCCCGCCTGCTTGCCATTCGCGCTGCGATCGACCCGACCATCCTCAGCGCTGACCGCCAGGAAGCCGCCCGGCATGCCCTCTTCGACCCACCCCCCGCGTTGGTCCTGGCGCGCAAATACGAGGCGACCGCCCACCGAACCTTCCAGCGCTCGCAGCGTGACTTCCACAACCTCGGCCTCGCCGAGCCCAGCACCATCGACCCAATCGCCGACCCCCTCATCGCCCATGACCAGTCCTCAACTCCGCTGATGGCACCGATCCCGGATCAGGGAGCCAACGAACCGAGCGAACAGCTCGACGAAAGCGATGACTCCACAACGGACAGCAACGAAACGACCACACCAACGACAGAAATTTGCTCAAACGAACCCACCGTTCTCCAGCCTGTGGTCGTTGACCCGCGACTCCTCTACTACCTTAACCATCCCGAGAGCTGCCCGACGCTCCAGCCGACGCCGCGTTGAGCGAAATTTCGAGCCGATTCCGTCCCATTCCATCCGGTGATCGCGCCCAGCATCCCAGGTTCCAGCGGCCCTGCGCCCCCTGGTCCAACCGGTCGGTCCCTGGTCCGCATGAATCAGGCTAAGTCGGTCACCTCGGCTGGTCCGCGCGATCCGAGCAAGGAGAAGGATTGACGCCGCTGGAGTCAGCGAGGCCGACTTCCGACCGGCATGAATCGTGCAATCTTGAGCTGAGGGAAGGGAGCCGCCAACCAACCTGGATCATCTACTGGCGAGAAATCCGACCCATTGAAACACCTGGAGTGACCATGTCCCTGATCAACATGACAATCAAGCATGGTCGGACCCAGGACGAAGCCCGCGCCGCCCTGGAGCAGGCCACCCGCGACATGCAGACCCGCTTCGGCCCCCTGATCCGCAGCGCCAACTGGACCCCCGACCGCAACCAGGTCCGCGTCGAAGGGCTCGGCTTCTGGGTCGAGATGCGGATCGACGCCCACGACGCCCACGTTTCGGGAGACGTCCCGGTCCTCGGCAACCTCCTCGGCAGTCCACTCGGCGGCGGGATCAAGCAACTCTTCCAGAAGTCGTTCAGCAAGGCTCTGCCGGGACGCAAGCCATAAAGTCAACTCAATCGTCGATTAATAGGGTGGGTGCAACCCACCGTGGGTTTGATTCGTTCTCGAAGGGCCGGTTTGATCGCGCGGATGGGTAGATCGGACACCACTGCGCACGGTGGGTTGCACCCACCCTACAGGAAACATGAACACGTTAACTTATTTTCCGAGGACTGGTCGGGCCTGCGCCGGGGAACCGGCGACGTCGCGGAGTTCGAGGCGGATGTCGGGCCGGGCGGTGACGACGGTGATGCGGTGGACGCCGGGTCGGAGGTTGATCTCGCTTTCGGCAGTGGTGGTGGCGTCGGGCAGGCGGGTGTCGTCGAGCCAGACGGCGGCGGGTGTTGGCACTATCACCAGCCGGACGGGGCCGGCGGTGGTGGCTTCGACCTCGGTCCGAACCAGGTGGAGCAGGTCAGCGGCTTCGAACGGCAAGGTACCGGCCACCGTCGCGTAGGCGGGGGTCCAGGTTGCTGCCGGGGGTGAGGTTGCGGCGAGGGCGGTGGCCGAGGTCGCCCCGGCGGCCACTTCCCAGCGGCGGGCGACGCGGACCTGCGGCGCGATCGCGTAGGGGCCGAGCTTGCCCAGTTCGGACAGGAACCGGACGAGGTCTACCAGCTCGGCGCGGGTCAAGGCATCAACGAGGCCGTTGGGCATCAGCGAGCCGGACGACTTTTGCTCGTCGATCGAGCTGAGCGGGATGACCAGTTCGCGGTCCTCGGCGTCGCGGAGGATCAGGGCCGTATCGGTCTGGCCGACCTTGATCCCGGTCATGATCCGCCCGTCGAGCGTGGCCACGGTCGAGGCGTGGTAACCTTCCTTGACGGCCTTGTTCGGCTCGACGAGCGAGTCGACCAGGTAGTCGACAGGAGCGCTGGCGCCGAGGCTTTCCAGACCCGGACCGACCCGACCCCCGGCCCCCGCGATGGCGTGGCACCCCAGGCACTGAAGTTTGGCCCGGCGGAAGATCGCCTCACCCCGCGCGGGGTCGCCCCGGCGAGCAACGGCGGCGACAATCGCGGCCCGCTCGGCGCTCGGCCAGTCCTTCCGATCCAGCACGGCGACCAGCCCTCCAGCGCGACTCAACGCATCGGCAAGTTTCGATCCCGTCCCGCCACCGAGCCGGGTGGCGATCCGGACCGAAGCCTCGGCCACGGGGGCGTCGAGCGTCGTTGCGGTCAGAGCGGCGATCAGGGCATCGGCCCCCCCGGCGCGGCCGACAAAGCCCTCGAAGGCGGCAACAAGGTCAGACTCGACCGTGGCTGGCGGCAGCGCCCCGAGCGCCGCGGCGGCCCGCTCGGCCCCGCGTTTCAGGTCGAGCCGCGCCAGTGCCGTGCTCGCTGCAAGGCGGTCCAGCGGATTCAGACTCTGGGCCAGCCGGTCGAGCGTGCCAGCATCACCCAGGAGCACCAGGGCATCCAGCGCGGCCAGCCGGACGGGACGCGGGGTGACAGCCGCACCCGCGATCGCCTCGATCCGCCCTCGGACCGGCGCGAACTTCCAGGCACCCACGAGGCGGACGGCGGCCGTCTGCGTGGCCGGGTCGGTCGCGTCGAGCAGCGGCCCAACTCGCCCGAGATCGCCTGCGGGCTGGACGTTCCGCCGGGTGGCGGCCTCGGCCAGCGCAGCGAGCAGACTCACGCTCTGGGGCTGCGGCGTGTTCGGGGCCAGCGCCAGATCAAGCAAGGGGGCCAGGTCGTCGGGGCCGCCGAGGTTGGCGATCAGGGTCCGGGCGCGGTCGATCTCCGCCGCCCCCACCTTGCCGGCCTTGAGAGCCTTGACCAGCGGCCGGAGCGCGGCCTGCGAGCCGATCGCCTCCAGGGCGTAAACCAGGCGGCGGGCGTCGCCGCCGTCGTCGAAGTGGCCCTCGGCCAGCGCCGGTTGCCAGAAGGCGGCGGTGTCGCGCAGGGTCGTGTAGAGGGCGAAGTCGAGCGTCGGGTCGAGCGGCTGGTCGAGCGCCCGGAGGGCGATCTCGGCACCGCGCGGCTCGGGGATGTGGCCCAGGGCGCGGACGGCTTCGAGCCGGACGCGGGGGTCGGCGTCCGCCACCCGCGCCGTGAGCCGACTGAACGGGTCGGCGATCCGCCCGAGCCAGTGTTCGAGGACGCGGACGGCACCCGCCCGCGCGTGCGGGTCGTTGGCTGTCAGGACCGGATCGAGCAGTTCCGGCGCGACGATCCCGAGCGACTCGGCGACCCAGAGGGCTTCCAGGCGGGCATGGTCGGCATCGGGCTTGGTGTTGTCCAGCCGCGCCACCCAGGCGCGGAGCGGCGCTTCGACCTCGGCCCGGCCGCGGTCCTTGAGGACGCGCTTGGCGAAGTGGCGGGTCCAGTCCTCGGGGCTCGTCAGAAAGTCGAGGAGTTGCGGAACCGAAGCCCCTGCCAGGTCGGGACGAGGCACGAGCGGGCGGTTCTTGGCGGTGACGCGCCAGATCCGGCCGCGGGTGTGGTCGCGGCGGGGGTCGCGGAAGTCGACCTCGCCGTGGTTGATGATCGGGTTGTACCAGTCGGCGACGTAGATCGCGCCGTCGGGCCCCATCTTGATGTCGATCGGCCGGAAGGCTTGATACCGCGTCCGGATCAGGTCGGGGCGGGGGTTGGCGTGGAAGGTCGAGCCCTCGTCGCCGAGCGCGAACCGGCGGACGTTGTTGGCGCGGAAGTCGTTGGTCAGGATGTCGCCCTGGACGTCTCCGGGCAGGTGCCGCCCGCTCAGGATCTCGGCACCGGCAAACTTGGGACTGCCGGGGTTAAGCCCCGACAGGGTCCGACTCACCCCGACGGCCGACGGATACGCCCCGCCGGGGATGGCGTGGTTGATCCCCTGGCCCCCCGCGCCGTCGGTCACGAACGATTGCCCCCAGCGGTCGAAGGCATGACCCCAGGCGTTGACCCACCCCCGGGCAAACACCGAGAGCAGTTGCGACTCGGGCTCCAGCCGCCAAATCCCACCCCCCGCCAGTCGCTGGACGCCCCAGGGCGTCTCAACGTGGCTATGAATATAAATCGACTGGTTGAAGTAGAGCGCCCCCTCGGGACCCCACCGCAACGTGTGGATGATGTGGTGCGTATCCTCGGTCCCGAACCCCGACAGGACCACCCGGCGCACGTCGGCCTTGCCGTCGCCGTCGGTGTCCTTGAAGTGCAGGAGTTCGGTCCCCTGGCCGACGTAGGCCCCGCCGTCGCCGACCTCAACGCCGGTTGGGATCAAGAGGCCATCGGCAAAAACGTCGGCCTTCTCGGCCTTGCCATCGCCGTCGGCATCGGTGAGGATCACCACCTTGTCGTTGGCGGGTTCCTCGGGCTTGACCTGCGGGTAGGCTGCCGAGCAGGCGACCCACAACCGCCCCCGCGCGTCGAAGTTCATCTGCGTCGGCTTGGCGAGCAACGGGTCGGCGGCGAACAGGTTGATCTCGTATCCCTCGGCGACGTCGAACGACGCGCGCTCGGCGTCGGCCTCGGTGTCGACCTTTTGGGCGTTGTACTCGACCGGCAGCAACAGACTCCCGCCGATCAGGCCCCCCAGCGCCAGGCCCTTGCGGATCACCCGGCGCCAGGGTGGGAGCGGCCCCTTCCTTGATCCTGAAATCGGAGCCACGGGCGGGCTCGCCGCTCCGGATCGATCCGAGCTGGGCATCAGGAAGTGCGGCCCGCTCGAACCCGAACCCGAGCCGACGCGCCCATGAACCAAGTCATCGCGGGTGGTCATCATGGCTGCACCTTCCGGTCGAGGGGTCGGACCAGTTCCAGTTCATAGGTGTGGGTGACGGGCTGGCTCAGGCGGGCGATCTCGGCCTCGGCGGCGGCGATCAAGGGGTCGAACGCCGCAAGTTCGGCGGCGTTCCGCCCTTGTTCGTGCTTGCGGAAACCGAAAAGGTACGTTTCGTTCTGCGGTCGCCAGCGGTGGAAATACAGCAGGTTTTTGCGGTTGATCGCGGCGCGGAGGGCTTCGACCTGCCGCGCGTCGGGGTCGCCGGAAATCTCGGTCGAGTTGGTCTGGTCGCTGAGTTCGACCACCGGATTGCCGTCGATCAACAGGCGGTAATGGCCAGCATCCACGCCTACCTTCAGGAGCCTCCGGAGCGCCGGGTCGTCCCACGAGACGGGGGGCGTCTCGGCAAGATCTGGCAAATTCGGTTCGGGGAGGACGCTGGCCTGGACCTGAAACTTCCAGCCGAGCGGGGTCCGCGTCAGGTCCGAGACGGTCGCGCCCGTGGCCCTGAGCCGCGGCCCGACCGGCCCATCGTCGAGCGTCACGCTCATGGCGGGCACAGGCGGACCCGCCAGCGCCGGGGCGATCAAGGCCGACTCCCGCCAGTAGCCGGTGGGCGACAGGTGGACCCCGTTGGTCGTCCAGCGCTCGTCCATCGGCATGGCGTCGAACAGGTCCACGCCGACCGCGCCGCGTCGGGCGGCCTCGCTCAGCAGGACGTCGCGGACCCGTTTCAGGTCAGCATTGTGAGCGGAGGGGTCGGGAAGGGGTGGGGCAAGTTTGGCTTGCGGGATCGGTGTCAGAACGACGATTTTGGCCCCAGTGGCGGCCATCGCCTTCCAGAGCCGATCCAGCCCGGCGCCGAAGGCGGGCAAGCCGGCCGAGCCGCTGAACGCCTCGTTGGCGCCGTAGCCGAGGATAATGACGGTCGGCTTGAGGGCCGCGACGTGCTCGACCAGCTTGCTGAAGCCGTCGGTGGCTGGGTTCGGCTTGCCGCGTGTGATCCCGTCAACCGTGTCGCCGCTCCAGCCGAGGTTCCGCCAGACAATCGTCTGACCAGGATACCGCCGGGCCACTCGGGTCTCCAGGTAGCCCGATTCGCCGTCGCGCTCGATCAGGGTCGAGCCGACCAGCACGACCCGATCCCCGCCCTTGAGTTCGATCGGCGTGCCGGTAACAACCGCCCCCCCAGCCGCCAGGGCGACGGAGCCGACCAGCCCGAAGTGAGCACCCAGAAGCATCATGAGCCGACTCAAAGCAGCACCTCCCCAACGTCCCAGTTCACCCTGGATCAATCGATCCCCACGGTTCGACCCGGCGCGACGGGTCGGGCACTTTACCGGTGATCCCCCCGCGCGTCGAGACCAGCCCCAGCACCGACCAGCCCAGGGGTCTGATCGGGGATTCCGAGGCTGGCGAGGAAAAGGGGACTGGCTCAAGCGAGCTTGCGAGCGGCTGCCTGTCCCCCTTTTCCGGTCGAATGACCAGAGGCCATGATCGCACCCCGACCCGCCCGCAGTTGGTCCTGGACCTGGGCAAACTGGGTTGCCCAGATCCGGCGGGCCGCCGGCCAGATCAGACCCGATGCCCGCAGCAACTCGGTCGATTGGTCGAGCGCGGCCTGAACCTCGACCCACCGGCCGGCATCAGCCAGCGCCTCGGCCCGCAGAAGCAGCACCAGCGAGCGGTCGAACAGGCGACGCTCGGGAACCGACGCCAGCGCCTGATCGAGCACGGCAAACCCTTCCTCGGCTTGCCCGAGTTTGGTCAGGGCCAGACCGATATTCGCCCGGATGATCCTGTTGGGATCACCCACCCGTTCCGCCGCGCGGAATCGATCGAGCGCCTCGGCCCAGTCGCCCCGCGCTGTCAGGTACGCCCCGAGGTTGTTGAGCCGAACGGCCAGCCGCTGATCACTGCCTTGCTCGGCCTGCGGCGGCGCCCAGGGGTCGGCCGTCGCGGCCAGCGCGGGAACGAACCGATCCGACCGCGGGTCGACCAGCGCTTGCAACTCGGCAATCGCCCCATCACGATCCTCCCGTTGCACCCGTTGGTGAATCCGGAGCAAGGTCCAGTCCGTCAAGATCAGCCACCGGAGCCCCAGCCCAAGGCACGGGACCAGCAGGAGAACCCCAAACACGGCCACGGTCGCCGGTCGACTGCCGTGGAGGTAGTGCAGCCGGCACCAGTTCGCCCCGACCGCCGCCAGGATCGCATAGATGATGCTGACCAGAGTCCACGACGACACCCGCCCCGCACCCTGGGTCGGCTGCGGCCGCGACAACCCGATCAACCGGAGAGCAACGATCGCCGCCCCGCAAAGTCCCACCACAAACGCCACGCTGACCAGGATATTGAACGCTTGCGTGACCATCGAGGTCATTGTGTCTACTCCTCCCACCACCGGAACCGACGGCCGCTCGCATCAGCGCGATTGATTCGGTCCTGTCAGTGGACCCGACCCGAGCCGGCTCCGCAAGGTGGTGATCCTGGCCCGGAGCGACTTTCGCGACCGCGGGTACTTCTCTGGCTTGACATCTGGAGCGGCATCCCGGACAACACCCATGGTCTGACCCACTGAGCGTTGGTAATCGCCGCGTCCTGGGCAGCAGTTCCGGTTTGACATTGATCGCTCTGGCCAGACCGTGCGCCCGGCCCGGGTCAACAGACCCCCGACCCTCTGGCAACGACGGGGACCGCACCTCGACCAGCAAGCCCACATTGCAGGCAAAGTCTCCCCCCCCGCGATGAGGAGTAAGCCGATGAAGAAGTCGTGGACCATGATGATTGCCACTATGCTGGCCGCCCTGGCCGTGCTGGCTCCGCGCCCAGTAACCGCCCAGTATGCGCCCTTCGCACCCGGCTTTCAGCCCAACTACGCGTTGAAAGTCTGGATTTCCTCGACCCTGGAGACCAAGACCGACGCGGGTAAGGAACTGGTCGCCCTGCATGAGCGGGTCAAGGACTTCATGAACAAGAGCAAGCTCGGCGTGCCCGACGACCGCCTCCAGTACTTCCTCCCACGCTGGGTCAACAACCCACCCATCGTCGGCTGGTCCGGCATGATCCAAAGTGTCCAACCGATCAAGGGGGGAGGCTACGCCGTCACCCTGCGAGTCCAGGCCGTCGAAGATAGTGGCGGCTTCGACAGCCTGTACTTGCACGAGCACTACACGGTCATCGCCGGCAAGGTCCGGTATCAAGGCTTCACCTTGCCACCGCCCGGCACCTGGCGCGTCAAGGGGGGCTGAGTTTCGTAAGCTGGGTCAATCCCCAGTTCGGACGAATTGGCTTTTGTTTACGCTTGACATCCGCGGCGACATCCCCGACAACCACCGTGGCCCGACTCGTGGCGCGGTGGTTGTCGCCACTTGATGCTCCGTCTGGGCCGGCTCAACCTGTCCTCGGATCATGGCTCCACCTTGATCCCACCCCCAATGACGAGGAATACGCCGATGCGCAAGTCGTGGACCATGATTACCATCCTTGTGGCCATGCTGGTGCCCGCGGCAAGCGCTCAGGATGCGCCCCCGGCACCCGGCTTTCAGCCCAACTACGCGCTGAAAGTCTGGGTTGACTGGGGCCTCGAGACCAAGACCGACGCCGGCAAGGAACTGGTCGCCCTGCATGAGCGGGTCAAGGACTTCATGAACAAGAGCAAGCTCGGCGTGCCCGACGACCGCCTCCAGTACTTCCTCCCACGCTGGGTCAACAACCCACCCATCGTCGGCTGGTCCGGCATGATCCAAAGTGTCCAGCCCATCAAGGGGGGAGGCTACGCCGTCACCCTACGCGTTCAGGCCAAGGAGCAGGGGGGTGGTTTCGACAGCCTGTACTTGCACGAGCACTACACGATCATCGCCGGCAAGGTCCGGTATCAGGGCTTCACCTTGCCACCGCCCGGCACCTGGCGCGTCAAGGGGGGGTGAGCGCACGGGCCTCGGCGGCGTGGAGGCTGGCGGCGACGGCTCGGCCCTGCTCGCGGAGGGCTCGGTTGTTGAAGTTGAGTGGAAAGCGGACCTGGCGGCGCTCAACATCGGCGGCGGTGAGCGCGGCGCGAGCCTTGACAAGCTCACCGACCGCGACGAGAGCGCCGGCAAGCTGGTGGAGCGCCTGGCAGCGGATCAGGTGGGCGCCCAGCGGCATCTGGCCGAGCGAGTCGCGGATCAGGGTGATCCCCTCCGCGTGCCGCCCAAGCTCGCCCAGGGCTTGCCCCTGGTTGGCCCGGTAGTGCCAGACGTTGCCGCCCGTCTGCCCGGCCTGCTCGAACCAACCGAGCGCCTTCGCCCAGTCGCCGCGCTTCGCTTCGAGCGCCCCGAGGGCATTCAACAGGTCCGCCAGCACCCGCTCGTTCATCGGGGTGCGGACCGGGACCGTCGGTGCGGCCCAGGGATCAGTCCCGAGAGCGGGATCGGGCGGGGTGGGACGCAGGCGGGCGACCCGCTTTTCGAGGTCGGCGATCGCCCCCGCGACATCCCCCCGCCGCGACCGCCAGGCCGCGAGCAAGACGCCTCGGTTCCGGATCAAGATCAACCCGATGAACACACCGACCATCGCCAATAGTGGGATCAGAGCGGACCAGTAACCCCCCGTTGGCGCGGCTTGAGGCTGGTGGGGTGATCCCGCGAAACTGACCCAGGTTCCCATCAGGCCGAGGATGCAGACCACGAATGCCCAGAACCAGGCCGGCGCCCGCTGGCCCGACCCCGGTTCCAGCATCCGCGAGCGGCGGGACGACAGCAGCAGCACCACAAACGCAATCAGGGTGATGGCCGGGAAGATCAGCGGCCAGATTGAAGCCGATTCGGCGGCACCCGGGGGGTTGTTCATCGGGGGATCGCTCCAGAAAGGGTCAGAGAGCCGCCGGGTCAACCCTGGCCTCGGCGGCGAGCAGGCGAGCGGTCAGGCTCTGGGCCAGCCCTTGCAGCTCGCGCCGTTGGCGGAAGAGGACCGCCTTGATTCGGCCCGACTCGGCCTCGGCAGCGAGCAGCACGGCGCGGGCCTCGGCCGTCTGGCCATCGTTGATCAGGATGCTGGCCAGTTGCAGCATGACCCGACAGCGGAGCAGGGCGTTCGTGCTGGGAACCGCGTCGAGCGTTGCGCGGATCAGGGCCAGCGCCTCGCCGACTCGCCCGGACTTGCCGAGCGCGACGGCGCGGTTGGCCCGATATTCCGGGGTCGAGCCGCCGGATTGCTCCACCCGCTCGGCCCAGAGCAGCGCCCGGGGCCAGTCTTCCTGCTTCAGTTCGAGGATGCAGAGGAGGTTGAGCCGCCGGGCCAGCGCCGCCGACCGGACCGCCGACCGCGGCGCCGCCCAGGGGTTGGCAACGTCGGTGCCGGGGTCGGGCGCGGCCTCGGCGGCGAGGTCGGGAGCCACCCGCGCTTCGAGGTCGGCGATCGCCCCGGCGACGTCGCCCCGATTCATCGCTCGGGCGGCCCGGATCTCGTCCCTCTGCCGGCTCCAGGCGACCAGATAGGCGAGCGCGATCTTGACCAGGATCAGGACCGGCACGAACCAGGCCAGAAAGCTCCAGGCCCGTTGATCCCAACGGCTGGACCGGATCAGATCCACGACAAAAAAGACGAGGCAGAAAATCAAGATCCAGGCCCAGACCGACGGCCAACCTCGCGTCGTGTCGGCCCCCGGCGCATGCCGTCGCCGCCGCCATTCCAGCATGATGATGCTGAGGATGACCAGACCAGGCAACACGAACAACTCGACAACACGGATCAGCGGATTCATGGGCGAACTTCACCAATCTCGGCGGTGGCCGGCCTTACTTCGCGTCGTCGAGCCAGATCGGCTGCGAGAAGGCGCCGTTGGCGGCAATGTCCCAGACGGCAAAGCGGACCCACTTGCGACCCTTGAGGTCGGGCGACAGCTTCACCGTCTGCCGCCCGAAGGCGGGGGTCTGCGTCAGGTCGAGCCGGTCGCGGTAGACGTTGGTCCCGTCGCCCGAAATCACCTCGGCGAACTGGAGCGGAAACGTCCACTCAACGTCTGCCTGAACCAAAAAATCTTCGGCAAGACTTTGCCCAGGCCCACCGCTCAGACCCGCCGAGTGGAGCAAGATCTCGCCCGTCGTCACGAAGAATTGACCAGCGCGGAGGGCATCAAGGATCGGCTGCCAGCCGTCGTCGAACCGGGGCAGTTTGTCGAGCTTGATATAATTTACGTTCATGTGGGCGTACATCTCGTGAGTCGAGTTGAGCTGGAACGTATCGACCTCGCCGAGAAGTTGCTTGTGGGCACCCCAGTTGCTCATCGCGTCGAGGAGGTCGAGGCACCGGTCGCCGAGCCGGGGGCGCGACAGATCCGCTGGCATCGCCTTCCACGAGGCGCCGAGCCAGCGGTCCGAGCGGAAGAAGTCGGCATCCTTGTAGATGTCGGGGGCAAAGTTGGATGCCTTGATCCGGGGGTGCGCGGTCCAGGCCAGCCCCTTTTCCTTGACCAGAACTTCGAGAAGATCCTCAGGATTTTTGATATGGTAGACACCATCATCCGTTTGCAACGGTTGCCCGTCGGTCCGCTTCATGGTGAACGGGACGGGTTTGGGGAACATTTCGAGCCAGTGCCCGGCGCGGCCGCCGAAGCCAAGGTTCAGGTTCGCTTCCTCGCCGGGGACGACGAGGAGCTGGTCATCAGACAGGCGGCGGCACTCGGCGAACATCGCGTTCAGCTCGGGCAGGCGGAGCGGGCCGGGGTCGAACGGGTGGCCGTCGCCGTGAAATTCGGCGACGTGGACGGCGTTGACCCCCAGTCCCTTGAAGACCCCAACCAGCGGATGCACGGCGGGCGGGTCGATCCCGGCGGCCTTTTGCCGCATCGCCTCGACGGTGAACGCCATGTGATAATGACTTGAGAACGTCTTGTATCCAGGGATCTCCACAAACCTGTCGCCGTGCGTGAACTTCAGGACGTCCGCCAGCGTTGCCTCAGCATTCCCCGGGTGGAGGAGGTAGAAGACCCCCAGCCGCTGGTCGGTCCCCGGCGGAGCGTTGAACCAGGGGACATAGTTGCCGCCGCCGGTCTCGGGCTGGCGGATGCCGAAGCCGAACTCGCCGGGAGCGAGGCCGCGATGGTCGCTGCCCGACCAGGTGGTGCTGAGGTTGTCGGTGAAGTCACGCGGGAAGAAGTATTGATGCGGCGCCGGGAAGCAAGCGACCGACCCGGCGGCCGTTTCCCGCACAATCGTCCGGTGCCGGACGGCGTGCGGCTGGTCGGCCTGGTCGTTCGTCGCGACCCGCCGCTGCCATCGGTCCTGGGTGTCGATCCAGGCCAGGTTGGCACCAATGGGGTGCGGCTGGCCCGGCGTGCTCGCAAGTCTCTCGACCAGGCCGGCGTCATAGGTGATCGCGCGGGCCTCGTCGTCGGTTTTCAGCACAGCCTCGACGTGGAGGAGCCGCGAGCCGGCGTAAACCGTGATGACCCACTCGCCGCGGAACGGACCCGCTGCGATCGGGCCGACGGCGACGCTGGCCCGCGCACCCTGGGTGACGATTCGCGCGGTCTTCGGGCCGGACCAGGCGACGCGGTGGGTCTGGTGGGGGCGCTGGAGAGGATTATCAAAGAAGACGTTGAAGACGCTCATCCCCGACGGGGTCGGCGGCGGGTTGACGCGGCTGCCGACGACTAGCCAGGCCGCCGGATCAATCTGGCTGAGCAAGGTTTGCGCCCCCAGGTCGACCCGCTCGATCAGTGGTTGGTGCTCGGCGAGGTTCAGCACGACCCGGCCCGACTCGGCGGGCGCGGAGGGCCAGGTCATGGTCAGGTGGTCGCCCACCTGCTCGACGCTGGCCTGCCGGTCGTCGGCCGGGGCCAGACCGGGAGCGAACAGCAGGACCAAAACCAGCCAGCCAATCAATCGTCTGGTCATCATCGGTCAGCCTCGGGGAGGGTTTCAAGCAGCGGGTTTGAGTAAGCCACGCGACTTCATCCAGTCGGCCAGCCGGGTCGGCCACGAGGCGGCGGGGTTCTCGGTCTTGTTCATCCCGAACCCGTGGCCGCCGGTGGCGTAGATGTGGATCTCGGCGGGGACCTTGGCGGTTTTCAGGGCTTTGTAAAGGGTGATACTGCCGTCGACTCCCAGGGGATCATCCCCCGCCATGGCGAAGAAGGTCGGGGGATACTCGGCGTCGACCGGAACCTCGGCGGCGAGGGCGTCGGACCCCTTCTTCGTCAGGTAGGCGGGGTAGATCAAAACGGCGAAGTCGGGGTGGGCGCTGAGCTTGTCGGCAGGGTCGATCGCGGTGTAGGTCCGGCGGTCGCCGGGGGTCGCGCTGGCCCAGGCGGCAAGGTGCCCACCGGCGGAGAAGCCGAGGATGCCGACGCGAGTCGGGTCGATCTTCCAGTCGGCGGCGTGGCTCCGGACCAGGCCCATTGCGCGCTGGGCGTCCATCAGGGCTTGCGGCGGGGGAACGGTGTTGGGCGTCCCGGCGCGGCGGGGGACGCGGTACTTCAGGACGATCCCGGTGACACCCTGTTCGGTCAGGAACTTCGCGACCTGATCCCCCTCGTGGTCGCTGGCGAGGATGTTGTACCCACCCCCCGGGCAGATCAAAACGGCTGCGCCCGTGTTCTTGCTCGCCTCGGGGCGGAAGACGGTCATCGATGGGTGCGAGACGTTCGAGACTCGCAAGATCCCGCCTTGCGTTTCCGACTTCTCGGGGGCGATCGGCCCGACCTCGCCGGGAGCCTCACCCGGCCAGAGGTCCACCGTCACCGGTGGCGGAACATCGGCCGCCCGGACAGCTGGCCACGGAGTGATCGCACCCAGAGCCAGTACCAAACCGAAGCCAAGGACGGTCTTCATGGGTCTACCCGCGCTTTCGTGTCGCAAGAAGGGAGTTGAGATGGGTGAACCTCGCATCCTAAACCGACCCGGAAGCCAATGCAATTCAAGCCATAAATCGAAGAGGAAAGTGGCCACTCTCCTCTTCGATTACTCCCATTCGAACCGCCGCAAGGTCCAGCCGGTCCCGGCGACGCAGAGGGCGGCGACCGATCCGGGGGGGGCATCCAGGGCGATCAAGGTCCAGCGGCTGGCTTCGTCGGGGTCGGGGCGGGTGGCGATGAGGCGGGCGGGACGGTTGGGGTGGATCTCGACCTCGAAGTCGTCGAGCGGCATGGCCAGGCCCTTGCCGATGGCCTTGATGTAGGCTTCCTTGCGGGTCCAGCCGTGGAAGAAGGCCAGGGTCCGGTCGGCGGGGGGGAGGCTGAGGAGGGATTCGACCTCGGCCGGGGCAAAGAAGCGCCGGGCGATGGCCTCGCCGCCGAAATCAGGGCGAATCTGCTCGACGTCGACGCCCAACTCGCGGCCCAGCGTCACCGCCAGCAGCATCGACGTTCCCGAATGCGTTAGGTTGAACCGGAGATCCGTGCCGGCGATGCCCGGCTTGCCGTGCGGGTTGCTGACGAACCGGATCGACGCGGGGTCACTGTCGAGGTAGCGGCCCAGGATCGTCCGGAGCCGACCGCGACCCACCGCGAACTGCCGCCGGTCGCGCAGAGCCACGAACCGATCAGCACGCTTGATCTCGTCGGCGGTCAGCAGGGCGCGGCAGGCGGCGACGTCGAGGTCGGTGGTCTCGCGCGACGCCGCCCAGACGTGGACCTCGTCGGGGGGCAGGTCGATCATGGCAGGCGCGTGCCGGGGGCGGTCCCGGGGTCCTGGTGGGGTGGTTTCAGCTCCCAGGCTTCGCCGAAGAAGTCGGCATCGGCGACCTTGCCCGGGAAGTGACCGTCGGGCGGCGTCGTCACGTCGATGACGGCCCAGTCGGGCAGAACAGGGATCTGGCGGGCGTTGTTGAGGTCGGCGGCCTCGCGGAAGGTGAAGCCCGAGTTCAGCACAACGTAGCGCGTCGGGTTGAGCGGGTTCGGGAAGATCAGGATCGGGGCGTGGGTGTCGGCCGGGAATTTCCGGTCGCCGACGACCACGTTGCCGCCGTCCCAGCGGATCGGCAGCTTGTCGACAATCCGGCGGATCACGGCGTTGCTGGCCGGGTCGCCCCAAAGGATCAGGTTACTGGCCGCGATCTGCTCGTCGGTCAGGGCGGTGTCGTCAACGACCTTCGCATCCCCCCGGAACTGCGTCCGCCAGCGCTTCGTGGCGCGGTCGAGTTCGCTGGTCACCCAGGCGGCGGCGGGTTTGTGCGGGCTGGTGCCGGTCGGTCGGACGAAGACGAAGGCGTCCATGAAGGCGTCGTCGATCGGCCCCTGGAGGTTGTGCCGCTTGCGGAGAACCTTCGGGTCGTCGTTGGTCGCACCCGTCTGGAAGGCCGCCGGCAGGGGTTCAAGCGGGATGTAGACGGCGGTCAGCCCCGATGCGTTCGCTCGTCGCTCCCAGGTGTCGCCGTTCTTGACGAGTTCCACATGCCACGACCGATCCGACCGCGGCCGAGGGGCCAAAATCTCGGTCGAGTCGATCGTGATCCGCGGCGTTTCGGCCGGGTCGAGCGGGCAGAACCCCGGCGGCATGTCGAGCGTCAAGGCCGTGACGTTCCGCGTGCCGATCCGGACGTCCGACTCGCCCACGAGCGCGGCACGGACGGCGGACTTGCTCCAGTGCTCGCCCAGCGCGTTGATCGTCACCCAGTTCATCCTGTCATATTTGAGAGTGTACGTCACGAAGTCGATGCTGTGGTAGATCCGCTTCCGCCCGTTGACGGCGATGCTGGCCAGGCGGCGGTCGACCTCGCGGGCGGCCTCGGGGTGGTACTTGTGCGCGGTGTCGGGGCCGAGGATGTGGAGCAGCCGGACGTCCTCGGCCAGCAGCGCCTCGTCCATCACGTCGGCGGCCTGTTTCTGGGGATCTTTGGCCCCGGAGTAGGCGACGGTCGGGCACTGGAGGAGGTTGGCGGCGTAGTCGGTGGCATCGTAGAGGTGGTAGAGCGACTGCTCATACCAGGTGGCGGGGACGGGGTCGCGGTCGGCGTGGACGAACCGGGCGGTCTCGGCAAAACCAGCACCGGGGTTGCAGGCAAACCAGCGGTCGGCATGGTGGACCCCCATGTGCCAGGCGGCCGCGCCCCCCATCGAGAACCCACGCACGCTGATCCGGTCCTCGTCCACCTTGTACCGCTGCTTGACGTCGTTGAGCGCTTCGAGGACGTCAACCTCGCCGGCGAACTTGAAGGCGTTGCAGTACCGACCGTACGGGTGCAGAACGATCGTGTCGGGCGGCGTGAACTCGCCCATCTGCCGCGCCCGCTCGTCGAGGAAGTTGACCTCGCTCAACTGCTCGCCGCGCCCGTGGAACCACACGTCGAGCCGGTAGCGGTGCGGACTGACCGTCGTGTACGTGGGCGGGACGACCAGGCCATACGGCTGGATCGACCCGTCGATTTTGGAGACATAACCCCGGACGACCAGGCCCGTCTGACTCGTCCACGGACTCTCCCCCGCAAGGAGCTGGTCGGCTCGCTTTTTCCCCTCGACCAGTTCCTGTTTTGCCTTGGCGATGTCCTTGACGTTGAAAAACTCGTCATGATCCAGCGCCGAGCGAACGGCTTTCGTGAAGACCAACACGTCGGGGAGCAGGGCATCGACTTTCGCGTCTTTTTTTGCTTTCAGTGGCACGACCGCCGCGTCGATTGCCTGCAAACCGGCTTCGAGGGCCTGGCGGTCCGCGTCGGGGACCGCCACCCCCGGCCCCGGGACAGCCTTGATCCTGCCGGCTGGCTTCGGGGCGGGTGCCTGAGTTTGGGCAGGCGTCGGGGCCGCCACCGCGAGCCCCAAAGCCAGCGCGAACGGGACAGCAAGGTGCGGTCGCATGGAAGTCTGATCCTGGGATCAAAGAAAGGACGAGGGAGCATCCGCCGAGCTCTCCATCCTACCAATCTCCCGCCCCGACGCGAGCCCCCGCTTCACGTTCAGACATCAGCACTCTTCGTAAGGTGGGTGCAATCCACCGTGCGCAGTGAGATCCAGACCACCCGAGCGACCACGCACCAACCGATCAAATTCACGGTGAATTACACCCACTCCACAAGAGTCAGGGAGTGGCGGGCAGGGCCGGCAGATCGGCGGGCGGGGCAGGAGCAGCCTGAGGGAGGTGGGCCGTGATCTTGTCGAAGAACGAGCGGCTCCAGGCTTCGTCGCCGTCGCGGCCGACGCGGGCCATGATCTGCGTTCGCGTGGCGTCGGGCGGCTGCGAGCGGATGATCACCATGACCGACTTGCCGTCCTGGATCTCCCCCTTGTAGGCCATCAAAATCGGCGCGAAGCCGGTCGTTTCGCCCGACGGGAGGTTGAGGCGCTGGCGGTCGAAGAGGTCGTGGAAGCTGACGTCGTCGGGTAGGTACTCGGCGTTGCTCTGGCCGACCCACTTCTGTTTGCCGAGCGGCGACGCCGCGTCGTTGGCGCGGATCGACCCGTCGAGCGGCTTGACGTTCAGCTCGTCGAGCACGTCGAGCGTCGCCCGGATCGATTGGCCGAGACTCGCCGTGTATGTCTTATCGACTCGACCATGCCCCTCGCCGAGGTCGGCAGGCAGCTTGCCGCCTGGCTCGGAACTCTTGGGACCCGTCAGGTGGCACCCGGCCAGACCGAGCAAGACGAGAATCAGCGACAGCTTCGAAAACCTGGTCATCGGCGACCTCCGGGAACCTCGATCAACGAGGCGAGTGGGTATCGGGGGCAACAGTTGTGGGGGTCGGTGACGGGGCAGCTTCGACGGGGTCGGGCGCTGGGACGAGGTCGCGGTGGAGGTGAGCGGCGACCTTGTCGAGCAGGGTCCGGGTCCAGTGCTCGTCGCCGGTGTGGCCGATCCGGGCCATGACGTCCGTGCTGGCGTCGCGCTCGGCGTCGAACCGACTCGACCGGACGATGACGACGACCTTGCGGCCGTCCACCGTCTCCCCCTTGTATGTCATCAGGACCGGGTCGAAGGGGATGTTGGCGGCTGCCATCGCGTGGTGGCCGGCGAAGAACTCGGTGCCGAAGAGTTTGCCGTCGAGAAACTCGGCGTTGGTCGGCGGCATCGGCGGCTCGACCTCGACCGACGCCTGCTCGGTTTGCCCCACGGTCATCGACCGGAACGAGATCGCCGTGGGATGCACGACCTGATCGTCGAGCGCCCGGAGCGTTGCCCGGCAGACCGGCCCGAGAGCCCCCGCGAACGACCGGTCCACCCGCCCCCAGCCCGCGCCGAGGTCCACCGGCATGCTCTTTCCTGGCATGGTGTGGCACCCGGCCAGCAGCACCAGCGCGACAACCAGCGGCATCCTTCCGCACCGAGCCATGAGCGATCTCCTCACGGTGGGTCAGTTGGGTAGAGTCGGGTTCGGCGGCGCGCTGGAGTTCGGCGCAACTCCGGTCCGGGCGGCGACCTTGTCGAGAAAGGTCTGGCTCCAGGCTTCATCGCCCGTCGCACCAACACGCACGGAGATGAGGTTGTTCGCATCCTCACCCCGCTTGGTCGCGATCGTGACGAGAACCGGGCGCTTGTCGGCCGTCTCGCCGCTGTAGGTCACGAACCGGGGGACGAACGGCGTCGCCGCGTCGCCGGGCTTGCTCAGTTCATGCCGGACGAAGATATCATCATACTTCGCCCCGGTGGGGACCATCGCCACGTTGGTGGCTTCGGGTTCGATCCCGAGTGCCCCTTGCTGACGCGGCCCCTGGGTCAAGGTGTGGATCATGAGCTGGCTGGGCTTGACGTTGACATCATCCAGCGCCGCCAGAGTCGCCTGAAGCGCCGGGCCAATCGCCACCGGCACGGGCCGATAAACCTGCCCATGCCCCGGTTTCAGGTCGTCGGCCTTGAACCCCTTGGGCACGGCATGACACCCGGCCAGACAGATCAAGCTCAGCACCGCCGGAGCCATCATCCGCGCCCGACCAACCATCGGCCACCCCCCTTGACACCCAAACGTCCGAGACAAAGTCAACCCATCGGCGCGGCACTTTAGCGGGATCAGTGGAAACGGTCCATCCCAGTCGGTTGGCTTGCTCAATCGGTTATTTTGAGCACCCTGGTCTCGTTATGCATTGAGCGGCTTGAATCAGAACGGCCTGAAAAAGATTCCAAAATCCTCATCTTTATCTTGAAAATATTCCAAGAAAGAACTATTATTTGAGAGGCATCTTGAGTTTCCAGGTAAATTTGGCCAAGAATTAAGCTTATTAAGACTACATCAAGTGAAAAAATATGCCCTGGACCGTCCATTTTACCGATGAATTCGCAGATTGGTTTGATGCCGAAAGCGATGCCGTCAAGGCACGTAGCGCCGCCAAAATGGAACGACTGATCGAGCTTGGACCCAATCTGGGCCGTCAAGACGTTGATACTCTCAAGCAATCTCAAGTAGCGAATCTGAAAGAGTTGCGAGTTTCGGTTAATGGGGCGCCGTACCGCCTGCTATTCGCGTTTGACTCCCTTCGTAGAGCAGTCTTCCTCTGCGGCGGCGACAAGGACGGGGCGAAAACGGTTCTACAAAGAGATGATCCCGATCGCCGAAACTCGGTTCTGGCAGCATGAAGAAGCACTCAAGCAACGTCAGCAAGAAGGATGAAGCTCGTTGGAGAGGACCACAAAGGAAGATCACGATGAGCGATGGAATCTCGTACGACGCCTGGAAAGCCAAGCAGACCCCGGAACTGCGGGCCGCCATCCATGAGGAATACCTCAAACTGCTCGAAGAGGAAGAAGACCTGAAGGCGGTCCGGCAACGAATTCAGCAAACTCAAGAAGAGGTAGCCGCCCGGCTAGGGATCACTCAGGGAGCCGTTTCCAAGCTGGAGCGAACACCAAATCCGTCGATCCGCAATATCCGAACCCTGGTCCGTCAACTCGGCGGCCAGATCGATGTCATCGTGCGCATCCCCGGCATGAAACCGATCCGGATCAACAGTCTTTCCGACCTGGCGGCTGCGCCGGCGACCTCCACTGTCACGAAAGAAAAAGGACCCGACCGACCGAAACGATCCCGTAAGCCAGATCGCGGGAGTGCCTGACCTCGCTTGTAGCGCCCCCTGGGTTTGCGACGCTCGGCTGACTATAATCTCCCGGTGGATCGGGCAGCCCGAGCGGGAAAGGTCAGCCGGCGTGGATCGACTCAGCGTGCTTTGCTTTGGTGGGACGTATGGCCTGGCGCTGCTGTGCGACCTGGCCCGGTTCGCGGTCCGGTGGCCGGGTCGGTGGTGGGCGACGCTAGGTTTGACGAGTCTGGCGTGGGTGGTGCAGACGGCTTACCTGGGTAACCTGGCGCTGACGACACACCAACTGCCGGTGACGACCGTCTTTGAGTCGATGATCGTCCTGTCGTGGGTGCTGGCGGCGGTGGGTTTGTACCTGATCGTCCGGTCGCCGAAGCCCGTGGCGGTCGCGATGTTCATTCTACCCCTGGTCCTGGCGCTGGTGATGATTGCCGGGTTCTGGGCACCGCGGGAAGATTGGGTCCGTGCGGGGTGGGGCCACGCGGCGCGGTTCTGGGGCACAGCGCACGGGATCTTGTACCTGATCGGCGCGGTCGGGTCGTGCGTTGGAGCGGCATCGGGGTTGATGTATCTGGCGCAGTCGCACCGACTCAAGCACAAGCGGCCACCGCGGTTCGGGTTCGCCTTGCCGAGTCTGGAGCAGTCCGAGCGCGTCAACCGCGCTGCGATCACGGTCGCCTTCCCGTTCCTGACGGCGGGGCTGGTGGTGGGTCTGATCCTTGAAGCCGCCGCCGAGCATGCGGGGGTGGCGCGGATCGGCTGGACCGACCCCAAGGTCATCAGCGCCGTGGTGATGTGGCTGGTGTTTGCGGGCCTGCTCCACGCGCGGTTTCGTCCCGAGATGCGGGGAAGGCGGGTGATGCTGTTGACGATCGTGGCCTTCGTCAGCCTGGCCATCGCCACGATCGGCGTGGACCTGCTCCACATCTCGTCCCACGGCGCCCCGAGGGGGATGGGATGAAGGTCCTTGCTCTTGGGGTCAACCACCGCCAGGCGCCGGCGTCAGTCCGCGAAGCGCTCGCGTTTGAAGGGGCGCAGCTCGACGCTGGGCTCGATGCGCTTGCCGCGACCTTTCCGGGGGCCGAATTCACGATCCTGTCGACCTGCAACCGGGTCGAGGTTTACGCTGCTGGATCGGGTCACGCCGCGCCGTCGACCGGCGCCCTGATCGACTGGCTCGGTCACTTCCATGGCGTGCCCGCCGACACCTTCGCCGCGCACCTGATCGACCACCACGACGCCAAGGCCGTGGCCCACCTGTTCAAGGTCGCCGCCAGCCTGGAAAGCCTCGTGCTGGGGGAAGGGCAGATCCTCGGCCAGGTCCGCGACGCCTACAAGGCCGCCACCGCGCGCAAAACGGTCGGGCCAATCTTGCACGCCCTGTTCCCGCACGCGCTCAAGGTCGGCAAACTCGTCCGCGAGCAGACGGGGATGGACAAGGGGAAGCTCTCGGTGGCGAGCGTCGCCGTCGATGTGGCGAAGGATATCTTTGATACGTTCAAGGACAAGACCGTTCTCGTCATCGGCGCCGGGAAGATGGGGGACCTGACGCTTCAGCACCTCGCCGCGCTCCGACCCGGCACCATCCTCGTCACCAATCGGAATCCCGAGCGTGCCCAGCTTGCCGCTGATCGCTGGCACGGCCGAGCCGTCGCGTGGGAGCACCTGGAACAGGCCTTGATCGAGGCGGATCTCGTTGTCAGCACGACCGCCGCCGACCGGCCGATCGTCGATGCCGAGATGTACGCCCGGGTGCAAAAAGCCCGGCGGAACCGGCTCGCCCTGATCCTCGACATCGCCATCCCGCGCGACTTCGACCCTAAGGTCGGCGACCTGGAGCAGGTCATGCTCTACAACGTCGACGACCTTCGCGCCCAGGCCGATCAGAACCGCCTCAAGCGACAAAAGGGGATCGACCCCGCGCTCGCCATCATCGAGCGCGAGACGCAGCTTTGTCTGTCATCGCTCCGCCACCGGACCCACGCCGGGTCGGTCCTGCGACAGCTCGGCGACTACGCCGACGCCGCCCGCCAGCGCGAACTCGACGCCCTGATCGCCCGCCAGCCCGACCTGAGTGCCACCCAGCGCGACGACATCGCCCACGCCATGCTCCGCCTCCAGAACCAGTTCCTCCACCACCCCCGCGCTGCCCTCCGAACCGCTGCCGCCGCCGATGAACCGACCGACCAGCCCCACCCGCTGCTCAACGCCGTGCGGGCCCTGTTCGGCCTGGGGGATGGGTAGCGGGATCAGGTCGTTGGGCTCGCTGGCCGAAACAGCGAGGCCACGATTTCTCGGAGGCGATCGAACGGTTCGACTTTGAGGATGCCCAGCGACCGGATGATCAGATCGCCGTTAGCTGTGAAGAGTTTGCCCGGTCGAGCATAACTTGTCACACGCAAACCGCCTGCGGCGAAGTCGGCGAGGTCCACAGCGACGGCCAATGGATCACCAAATGCATTGCTGGTGACCTGGCACAAGATCCAATCGCCTCGCCCCGCCGCGGCAAGGCAAATAGCCGGCCGTAATCTCGTCTCCGAGAGGTCGGAGAATGGAAATGGGATCAGGACGACTTCACCGGCTGCAGGTATGCCCACGCCGCATCCTCCTCCGGTCGGAGCCAGTCTTCAGCGAGGGCGGCTTCCGAGAGTAGTGCCGCTTCCCCTGGCACAGCGGCGGGTTCTTCCAGGATTGTGACGAGTGCTCGCCTCGGACCATCGACGCTGACTGGTCCTAGAAGTCGAACCTGGCCGCTGGCATCAATGATCGCTTCGACTGTCTGAATCATCGGCCACCTCCGTGAACTACTCTACCAGGTCAAGACAATGTGAGCGTCCCAGAAATCCGCGGTGGCAAAATGATTCACAGCGGTCGAGTCCGCCCCGCGCGATGCTCGCTGATTGCTTTGTTAATCAAGCTGTCCAGTCAACTCTGAATAGGCCCTGTTGGTTGTTGTAGGTCAGGAAGACCGCCGGCCGCTGATACTTGCTCGGCACAGGTCAGCACCATTGCCTATTCCAACCACTCATACGAGGTGCTTCGGCCAGAGAAGAGATCCCGGCAAACTTCGTTCACGCTCAGCCACGACACAAACTCCAGTATCGGTCTCTGGTTCCAGCCATGATCTTCGATCAGTTCGCGATCGAAGGCGATCATTGTGTGCCAGCAATCATCGAGCATTGCACAGCTCCATTTTGATCTTCCCAACCGATCTTGCAACCGACAAAACAGGAACCGTCGCGGAAAAAGTTGGAAGAAGCGGCCCCGACCCTGACAGTATGGGATGACAGGAACAGAGGGGACCGAGCTTGATGGCGGATCATGGGTCGTGGAGCACTCGGCGGGGTCTGGGCGTGCTGCTCGGCGGGGGTTCGACCGCCGGTCTGAGCGATGGGGATCTGGTGGCGCGGTTGGCGGACCCAGGGCTGGCCGATGGGGCCTTCGAGGCGCTCGTCGGGCGGCACGGTGGGATGGTCCGATCGGTCTGCGGGCAGGTCTTGCGGCATGAGCACGACGCCGACGACGCCGCGCAGGCGGTCTTCCTGGTCCTGGCTCGCCGCGCGGGGTCGATCCGCGAGCCCGACCTGCTGGCGGCCTGGCTGCATGGCGTGGCGCTCCGGACGGCACGCCTGGCGCGACGACGGCGGCGATTGGTGGTCGTGGGTCCAGTTGAGGTGGAAGGGAGCGTCGAACCGCCCGACCGGCACCTGTTGCGGGTTGAGGCCGCCGCCGTGCTCCATGAGGAGATCGGTCGGCTGCCCGAACCGCAGCGGCGGGCGGTGGTCCTCTGCCACCTGCAGGGCCTGACGCATGAGGAAGCCGCCAGTCGGCTGGGCGTGCCGATCGGCACGGTCGGCGTCCGCCTGCTCCGCGCTCGTGACCGGCTCCGAGCACGCCTGACCCGGCGGGGTTTCGCCCCGTCGGCGAGCCTGTTCCCGCTCGTCCTGACCCAGCCCGCGCCGGTGCTCCGAGCAGCGGCCGCGCTGGCTTTTCTGCGAGGCGTCACCACCACCGGGGAGGTCCCGGCGGGGGCCGCCTCGCTCGCGATGGGAGTCTTGCGTACGATGAATCCGCTTTCGCTCAAATTTGCCAGCGCCTTGCTGGGCCTTGGCCTGATCGCCACCGGTGCCTGGTCGATGGCACCCGGCCCGGTCCAGGTGGCAGCCCCCGTCAGACCGCAGCCGCAACCCCAGGAACCGGCAATCGACCCGGCCCTGGCCGAGTTCCGCCGAGTCTACCGCCTCGACCCCGGTCAGGTTATCAAACGAATCCCGCCGCCGTTCGCCCCGTGGCGAGCGGTCGAGGTCGAGGGCAGATACCCGTTCCTCAAAGAGAACCGCGAGCAGCGGGGAACCCTGACGACCTTGATTTACCGGGACCGTGACGGGACGCTGATTGATCCGTCGATGGTCTTTGGCGCCCCCACCGATCCGGGCCGGTGGCTTGTCTACCTGCTCGGCAGCGTGGCTGGCTCCCCGGAGCAAGACGTTGCAGGGGCCGCCGACCTCTTGAAAACCCCGATCCAGGGCGACTGGGTGGTGAGCGCCACCGCCACCCCCGAGCAACTTGTCACCGCATTCGAGGTCATCCTGCGGACCGAATGCAAGCTGCCGATCCGCCTCACGCTTCAAACCACCGAGCGCGATGTGATTGTCGCCCGGGGACGCTGGCAACCGCTCCCGCTGATCATCGGCGATGAGTCCATCCAGCTCTACGGCGCCAGCCTGACACTCAAAGAAGGGGGCGGCGGTACCGGCGACCTGGCGAAGTTCTTCGAGTGGGTCGGCACCTTCGTCGAACCGCATTGCCACATCATCAGCGAGGTCGAGAACCCACCCCGGGCCGAATTCTCCTGGCACCTGAACTTCCGGAGCCCGATGAGCACCCAGACAACCCGCGAGGACCGGGGCGACACCATCGTCCTTCGGCACGTCGCCGAGCAGACCGGCCTGACCTTCACCACCGAGCGCCGGCCGCTTCGCAAACTCGTGGTCGAGCGGTCCGAATAAAACCTGACTCGGTTCAGTTCGTCCGGTCAAGATCGGTGATCAGGAGGGGGTTGTTGACCCGGTTCGCGGCCACGACCTCCTCGGCGGTACGGGTTTTGGCCTGGATCTGCTCCAACTCGCGGCTCGTGATGCCAAAGGCTTGCACGAACTCGACCCGACCGTGCGGCGTCTCAACCGCTCCCAGCGTGGGGTCGGCGAGGAAGGCAAAACCGACCAGATCCGTGGGACTGTCCTGACAGATCGGCCCCTTGGCCGTCATCCATTGCCCTGGTTCAAACCAGCGTCCGGTCTGGAAGATGTACCGACCCAGGTTCTGGAGCAGGTTCAGGACCCATTTGGGCGGCTCGGGCGGTGGGAGCGGGCTCGCCAGGCGAAACGCCAGCTCGAACCCGAAGCCGCTGAAGTCGCCGCCGACACTCTCTTCATCGTAATACAATGATGAGAACCCATACGTGCAGAAGTGGAGGTGCTTCTGGCCACCATCCCGACACACGTAGGCGCTGATCCCGTCGATCGGGTCGGGGCCGCCGAGCGTGGCTTTGAGGATCGGCGCCCAGTGCTCTGGCTCTTGCCCGGGATAGACGGCTTCCAGCCGCGCGGTGAGCGCATCCCAGCCGGGGGCCGGATCAACCTGATTTTCATACAGACGCTTGTACTCGTCCAGGTCCATGCTCGCCCCTCAATCCGACACGGCCAGATGCAGAAAGAAGCTGCCTGAGCCGCCCAGGATCGCGAAGTCGTCCCAGGCACATTCGTAGAATCGGGTGGATTCAACATGCACTCGCCAGACTTGAAGGGGGTGAACCCCAGCCTCGAAAAGCTCCATCATCCTGGCCACGATCTCGCCCTGATTGTCGCGGTCCGCCATTGAACTCGAAAATCTCGGCTCGATCAGTTCCTCGAACTGAAACAGCCAGCGGGAGAGTGCATGATCGACCGGCTGACGCCACTCATCGAGCGGATCGAGAGCGATCCGGTCAACCCAATGTCCGAGATGAGCATTCAGAGATTCAAGAACATCCCCACGGGCCGGCAACGGCTCGATCGAAAAGGTATACCCGTGATTGACCTTGCCATTCGCCCAGGCGAAGGCCGCCAACATCCCCCGGAGTTCCCCCAGCGCCAGCAGCGAATCCTCGTCGATCGCCATCGTTTTGATTCTCTCCCGGTCGCCGATGGTGAGGCCCTTGCGACCGAACCCGTCATAACTTGAGATTTGGGAGACACGACATCGAGTCATTCGGATCTCGATCCTACCGCCCCTGCGTCTTAATCTCAAAGCGATCCTGGGTCCGGACGTAGTCATTGCCGGCCATCCGGCCGATGGCGGCGAGCTTGGTGGGGTCGATGTGCATGCTGTCGTCGGCCAGCGCGTCGCGGACGTGGATGTGGTGGACCTCGCCGATGATCAGCCGGGCGGTGCCGATCGGGATGACGTGGGTGGTCCGGCACTCGAAGGCAACCGACGCCTCGCCGATCCGGGGCGGACGCACGGTCTGGCTCGGAACGGGAGTCAGGCCGGTGTGAGTGAATTCGGAGGCTTCAAACGGGAGCGACTCGCCGGTGGCGGCCATCGCCTCGGCGTAGGATTCGTCGGCAATGTTGACGACGAATTCGCCGATCCCTCCATCAGCGGCGAACTGGGCGTTGCGCAAGGTGTCCTTCATCGAGCCGTCCCCCTTCGGCCCGCCGATGGTGAACGTGAGGCTCAGCGGGGTGTGGCTGGCGATGGTGAAGTACGAGAACGGGGCAATGTTCAGGACCCCAGCAGGCGAGACGGTCGAGACCACCGCGATCGGTCGCGGGACCACGCAGCCAATCACCAGCTTGTAGCACAACTTCGGGTCCATCTCATGCGGGTTCAATTCCATCGCCGCGAAGCTCCCTTGCCGATCCGACTTCCGCCCAGGTTCACGAACCCTATCCGAGAAGCATAAGCCAAAGGAAGGGCTGGTCAAGGCTCAGTGACCGGAGCGTGCCCGCATCCGGTCACGAAGGGTGCGCCAACGGATTTTGGCATGGCGATTGGAAAAGAGGGACAGGCACGCTCGCAAGCTCGCCTCAGCCAGTCCCCTTTTCCTGGTCAGCGGTCGTTTGTCAGAATCCGTTGGCGCACCCGTCACGAAGCTCCTCGGCGCGGCTCCGGGCGCTGGTCCGGCTGCTGCCGGGGCGGACGCTGCCGAAATTGCCGGATATCCCGGCGTTGGGGAGGGCGGCGATCGAGACGCCAGGGTTGCTTGAGTTCGTCCGACCGCGACCCTTCGGGCGTGGCGCTGACCTTTTTGAGGTCCGCCGCCAGGGCATACACGGCCCGCCCGAATATTTCGGGGTGATCGAGGCGGCGAGCTGATAAAACTTCTGCCCGCCGATGTCGGTCTTCGTGCTCAAGATCCCCCGCGTGACGGCGTTTTCGAGCACCAGATCGCCGCCGACACCGAGGTTGCCGATGATCGTGATGTCGTCGCCCTTGCAGAAGACGTAAGCACCCGCCAACCGGAGCGGCGGGAGGTCACTCCGGACGGCCAGGATGGCAAGGTCGCGCTGCCGATCCTCTATAGATCAGCTCGGCGGAAAACAGCCCCTTTCGTCACTTCAACGGCTGCGCCGCGACGCCCTCGCGGGTAATCTGGATCGGTTCAATCAGGCCGTTGGCGTCGAAACGCATCCGGTCCACACAGGTGACTCGGGCGTTGGCGTCGGTCTCGCCGAGGGGACGGCGGTGGTAGACGGCGTAATAGTCGTCGGTCCCCGGGACGTGGATCACCGAATGATGCCCCGCGCCCGTGGCGATCTTCGGGTCCTGTTTCAGGACCTTGCCAACTCGCTGAAACGGACCAAATGGCGAGTCGGCCACGGCATAGGCCACGCTGTAGTTGGGGCCGGTCCAGCCCCCCTCCGACCACATGAAGTAGTATTTGCCCTTGCGAATGAACATGAACGGTCCCTCGACGTACCCTTGCGGGGTAATCTCGCGGAAGGTGGTCCCGTCGGCGAACGGGACAAGGCCGGTGAATTCCTCGTTCAGGCGGACGATGTTGCAGTGCCGCCAGCCGCCGTAGATCAGGTAGTGGGTGCCGTCGGCATCCTTGAAGACGAACTGGTCGATCGGCTGCGCGCCGTTCTCGAACCTGTCGATCAGGGGCTTGCCGAGGTGGTCGCGGAACGGCCCCTCGGGCTGGTCGGCGACGGCCACGCCGATCCCGCCGAGAGTTTCGTTGTTCTGGATGTCGTTGGCGCCGAAGAAAAGGTAATACTTGCCCCCCTTGGCGATCACCGACGGCGCCCAGATGGCTCGCTTGGCCCACTGGATGGCCTTGGTGTCGAGGATGCGCGGGTGCTTCGTCCACGTCACCAGATCGGGCGACGAGAAGCAGTCGAGAAAGGTCTGGTCGTCGTAAGGAGCCGAGTACGTGGGATAAACCCAGTACGAGTTGCCGAAGATGATCCCCTCGGGGTCGGCATAGTGGCCGGGAAAGATCGGGTTGCCCGCCGTCTTGTCGGCAGCCGCCGCAACCAGCGGGACAGTCAGAACGACCAGGCAAACGAGGCTTGCGAAGCGATGAAGCAATGTCATGGCGTTCAGGTCCAGGCCCAAGGGGGATGGATCGCGAAACAGTTCGGGACCCACGATCGCCCCGATTCTCCCCGAGACCACCGACCCACGGCAAGACGCGCTCAGGCTCTGAAACCGATCCGCTCGGCTGGGCGGCGGGCCGGTTCGTTCGTAAAGTGGCCAGATTCCGCAGCATCGTCCGCCCGATCGCCACAGCTTCCGGGGTTGCGTGCCGCTGCGAGATCGGCTTTCCCCCGGTCAGCGCCCCAGGCGGGCCTCGAAGTGGTACGCAGGTTGCACTGATTCACACTTACCGTAATGATGACATAATGCTTTTGTCATCAGACCGCCCAGCCGGACGAGATCAACGACTTTACGGAGGTTTGTGTGCGAAAGCCGATTACGCGGATGCAGCATGGGATTGCCGACTGGCTGCTGGTTCCCGTGCTGGCTGCCTTGCCCTATCTGGTCGGGTTCGCCGACGTGGCGCCCGCCCGATCCGTGGCCTGGATTACAGCCTTCGTTGTTCTGGCGGCGACCGCCTGCACGCGGGCGGAGTGGGGTTTGATCCGGATCTTCCCGTTTCGGCTGCACTTGCTGGCCGACGCCGGGCTCGGGGCATTGCTGGTGGCGTCCCCCGTGCTGTTCAACTTCACCGGGAACACCGCCGCGCGGAATACGTTCGTGATTCTCGGGTTCGGACTGATCTCGGCTGCGACTCTGCTGTCGCAGACCGACGAGATGCCGGTGACTCCGGAAACCCCGCCGTCGCCGTTGAGCGTTTAATCCGCTCCCGGCCTGCCGCTCAAATTGACGGCCTGGGCGGGATGCTGCCGGTGGTAGTTTCGCCCCACGCCGCAGGTCTCGCCCAGCCACTCCTTGACATCGAAGCCATCATCGAGTCAATTGATATCGGACTGCTGGATCGAACGACCGGAATTCTGGGCGATGGAGCCGGGATCATGCGCGACCAGGGATCGAACGGAGCTTGCCGCGGATTTGAGGCGCCATCGAGGCGGCAGATCCTCCGCGCCGGGATGCTCGGGTCGATGGGCCTGGCCTTGCCCGAGTTGTTCCGGGGACGGGCGCTGGCGGCTCCAGGATCGAACGCGGCGACGGGGTTCGGGCGGGCCAGGTCGTGCATCCTGATCTTCCAGTGGGGGGGACCGAGCCAGCTCGACACCTGGGACCCCAAGCCCGACGCGCCGGTGGCAATCCGGGGTGAGTTCCAGTCGATCGCGACCAAGACCCCCGGCGTCCGGATCTCGGAGCACTTCCCCCGCCTGGCAACGCGGACGGATAAACTCGCGATCGTCCGGTCAATGACGCACGACGACCCCGCGCACCTGTCGACGGCGCACCGCCTCTTGACCGGCCACCTCGCCCCGACACCAAAATCGGACTCGGCCCCGCCGTCAAGCAACGATTGGCCGCACCTCGGGGCGCTCGTCGCCAAGCTCCGGCCCAGTGCTGGGGCGATCCCGTCGGCGGTCAACATGCCCTGGACGGTTGCCCACCCGGCAGCGCCTGGAGGTCGCGCCCCCGGCCAGCACGGCGGCTGGCTCGGCAAGGGGTTCGACCCGTTCCGCGTCGACGGCAACCCCAACGACCCCGCCTTCCAGGTCGCCGGCCTCGGCCTTCCCGATGGCGTGTCGAATGCGCGACTCGGTGGTCGCCGCGCCTTGCTCCAGGGGTTAACGGGGTCGGGTGCCGCCGTCATCCCCGGTGCCGGTGCCGAAGCCTGGAACGGCTTTCAGGGCAAGGCGCTCGACGCCCTCGTCTCCGCCGAAGCCCGAGGCGCCTTCCAGATCGACCAGGAATCCCCCGCCGACCGCGACCGCTACGGCCGCCACATCCACGGCCAATGCCTCCTGCTCGCCCGGCGCCTGGTCGAGAAGGGGGTCGGCCTGGTGACGGTCAACTGGCACGACGACGGCAAGAACTTCTGGGACACGCACGGCGACAACTTCAACCGGCTCAAGAAGGAGCTGATGCCCCCGGCCGATCAAGGCTTCGCCGCCTTGCTCGATGACCTGTCCGAACGTAACCTCCTCGACGAGACCCTGGTCGTCTGGGCCGGTGAGTTTGGCCGAGCACCGAGGATCACGACCGCCAATGCCGGCCGCGAGCACTGGTCGCGCTGCTACTCGGTCGCGCTGGCCGGCGGCGGCGTCCAGGGCGGGCAAGTTTACGGCGGGTCTGACCGCTGGGCCGCCTATCCGTCGCGGGACCCCGTCAGCCCCGACGACCTGGGCGCGACGATCCTGCACGCCCTGGGGATCGACCCCGCCACCGAGGTTCAGGACACTCTGGGCCGGCCGATGCAGATCAACAACGGCAGTCCGCTGACGCCGTTGTTTGCCTGATTGGCTCATGACTTCGGGATCACCTGGAGCTGCTTTGTGGTTGCCTTGCCGATCGCTCGCTCAACGTCCTTGGACCAGACGACCTCGGCGGCGGCCTCGCGATGGATGTCGTCGATCATCGCGCGGACCACGGCGCCAGTATCGGCGGGGGAGTGGTAGGGTGTCTTTTGCAAAACGTGCTGGAGCCGCATCGGCACGACCCACTCGTCGGCGATCGCGGCCGCTTCGGTCAGAATCGCGAGCCGTTCGGGGGTCACGTTGCGCGGGGTCCGGGTCTCGCGGAAGTCGTCAGTTTTGTATTTGAAGATCCAGCGACCGCCCTCGGGATCCGTCGCCTCACGGATCGGCCGGACGACGATCCCTTCACGCTTCGCGTCAGGCACGACGGCCACGAGGGAAGGGCGATCTCGTTGCTCGGTCAGCCACTCCAGGGTCAGCGGGCCACGCTCGTAGGGGACGAAATCAATCCCAAGCGCGCGAGCCGTCGCTTCGGCGGCGGGGACGTCGCTCCAGACACCATCCACCCGAACGTCGAAAGCGATGAACCGCAGGGTTTTGCCGTAAACGTCGCCCATCCCCTGCTGCTTGCCCCCGAACGCCTCGCCGTAGACGATCGCGGTCTGATCTGCCCGAAATAATGCGGCGAACCGGTCGGTTAGAGTCTCCGGGCTCATTGGAAAGCAGGCCACGAACTTGATGTGAGCTTCGCCGCCCGCGAAGTAGCGGACCTGACCGCCTTTGAAGGTGAGATGAGCCGACGTTCCGTGTACCTTTTCCAGCGCAAAGCACTGCAAGATGTCGGCCCGCTGGTAAAGGTTGTCGATATGCAGGTATCCCATGATTCTGTACCCGGGTCCGATGGTCGAGTGGCGGTCGTTCCGGCCAGCAATATTGATCAGACGGTGCTCGGCCTCGCGAGGTTCGGTCCCTGTGCCGACCACAAAAAGAGCGACCGCCGCACCGGGATGCGGGGTCGCTTGCGAAGAATCTGGGTAAGATTCTGAACCAAAAAAGACGCTCAGCGAGTGGCCCGGCGCCGTCGGGCGAACAGCCCGCTGACGGTCAGGCCGATGCCGACGAGGAGCAGGCTTGATGGTTCGGGAACAACGGCCGGGGTGGCGCCGAAGACGAAGTTGTCGGCGGCGAAGTAGGCGGGGGTGAGCACTCCGTAGCCGCCGGCCGTGTCGTTCCGCGACGACTGGATGCCGAACTGCAAGGTCGTAGCGCCGGCCAGGCTGCTCAGGTTGACCGTGGTCCACTGGTTGACGACGTACCAGCTGGCCGAGTTCCTGCTGGTGAAGTCGGCCAGGAAGAAGTTGACGACTCCCACCTGATGGCCCGATGCGTCGTAGCCTCGGATGTCCAGGAGTTGATAGTCGCCCGCGCCGAATTTGGTATTGAACAGGTCGCCGTTTGCGAGCGAGCTGTAGGTGTATGCCGTGTTGGTGAGCTGGATCGAGAGCGCCGACATCCCCGCCGCCAGGGTCAGATAGGTATCCGAGGGGTGGAATGGATTCGACGCGATGTAGCCGGGGCTGGCCGGGTCGCCTTGATATTCTCCAGACGCCCCAGCCCCGTAGGTGAAGCCCACCATGTATGTCGCCGAACTGGTGCCCGCGTTGACGCCGCCACCGCCGCCGGTGCTTGAGTTGTACGGCGAGTTGTAGTCGCTGGTCCCGAGGCCGGTTTTGCTGGAGATGGCCCACCCGCCGGCAAGCCCGTAGGTTGGGTCATAGCTGTTATTGTACCGGTTGCCGTCGATCGTGAAGGAACCAGCGGCGGTGGCACCGGCGTTGATCGAGTTCACGGCCAGGCCGGTGTTTTCGTAGGTCGACGTGAAGTCACCCCGAGCGACGAGGGGGGCGATCATCAAAGCGCACGCAAAAGACATCCACCGACGGAGCATGAGCAAAGCTCTCCAAAGATCAGGCAAGAATCGAAAGCGATTGCGACCCGATCAGTACGAGTCGGAACTGACAACTTCGCGGCCCGAGCGGGTGCAGAGCCCGGCCAGAGCCAGCGGGTTCATCGTTTGCTTGAGGAAGTGGACCGAGCCGTCGGCGAAGAGGGCGTTGACGCCGCCGGGATGCTGGCTCGTCAGTTCCTCGCCATATTCCACCGGTGGTCGCGCGTTGATCGGTGCGGACTGGTCGAAGATGTTGTGCCCGCTGATCCACATGGCGTTGATCGCCTCGGGCGCCTCGCCGATCTGGATCGTCTGCGACGACCCGTCGCGGATCTCGCGGAGGCCGATGCACTGATTGAAGATCATCGCCCCGCGTGGTGGGTTGTTGATCAACGGCGGAGTTACCAACCCGCGCGGGCCATACATCCCGCCATAATCGGCGTCGGCCGAGGGGAACGGGTCGGTCGTCAACTGGCTGCGCGTCATCTGACGCGGCTCGGACGGACAGAGGAATGTATTCAGTACCGTGGACGCTGCCGACGAGTTCGCCGCGACGTTATACGCGACCTGGAAGTTGAGACTGTTGTAGAGCGGCGTTTGCTCGACCCCAGGCAAGATCGCCGCGCACCATCCCATGTTCATCCGTGCCACCGTCCACCCGCCCGCCGGAAACGTCCTATTGGCCTCATGGTAATTGTGCAGCGCCAGACCGATCTGCTTGAGGTTGTTCGTGCATTGTGCCCGGCGCGCGGCTTCCCGAGCCGACTGCACAGCCGGGAGCAGGAGCGCAACCAGAACCCCGATGATCGAGATCACGACCAGTAGTTCGATCAAGGTGAACGCGCGGCGGACGGTCGAGGTGGGTCGAGCGGAAGCAGCAGGGGGGCAGGGCAAACTCACAGCGTGAGGCAGTCGGAGCATCAACGCAAACCTTGCTGCCGGGCCGGGCAAAAGGGAGGGTTTGCTTCAGCCAACCCCGGCACGCGCCCAATGCAGCCAATCTGCGTCGGTGCCCGCCCGGATGCTTGCGGCCGAAGCATCGGCAGAGATCCCGACCAGGCAGGTCTTCCGGCTCTCGGTTCTTCACGGCGCTCGGGCCGCCTTCCCACCAGCAACGTGCCGGCAGTGGCATCAGCGCCCGAGCCCCTGACCGATCACGGCGGCGGCCCCGCGACGGATTTGCACCGTCTTCCCTATTCTCTCACAACGGGCGAGTAGCCCGAGGCGAGCACCTGTCGGATGTCCAATGAGGCTAACCGTTCACCTTTGGTCCGTCAAGGCTGCGACACGACAGCCATGGTAAGTGTTGCGTTCGGCGATCAATAGGATCCAAAATGTCAAAGTGGTAAGATGCGAACCCGACTTTTCACGTCGTCGAGCACGATCAGCGCCCCTGCGAGCAATTCCGCTTCATATTGCCTTGGCACCAAGAGCAACATCGGGCCAATTTGCGTCGGTAGCGAGTTCTGAGTGCGGAGTTGGACCACACTGGGCCCGCCGGCATGTGTGAGGGCAAGGGTCGTCCCGAAGTCCATGTCAAGCGTCACCACGAACGTGCCATGCGCCACCGCCCACGCCATGATCGTTGCATCGGCCGCACGAGGATCACCCACGGATGACCAGTGGGTCGCGTGCTGACCAGCCAGTTTCAACCAGGGGACCCAGTCGGGGGAGAGGTTCATATCGAGCAAGATCGAGACGGTCATGCAACCGACAACTCGTCTTCACGTTCTTGCAGGCGCCACGCAGCGTAAGCAAGGGCGGCGGTGATGTCTTCCGCTTCCAGGTAAGGGTAAGCACGCAAGATGGTCTCGTGCGACTCGCCCGCGGCAAGCAGGCCCAAGATCATGCCGACGGTCACGCGCAGACCGCGGATACAGGGCTTGCCGCCCATGATTGCAGGGTCACGAGTGATTCGCGCGAAATTCATCATCATTCTTCCACTTCGGGAACAAGGGCATCACAGATTTGTCGTTGCTGCGAGACCGGAGCAGTTTGTGTAGGTACCTCTCATTGAAGCTAACCCTTCCCGATCCTACTCCACCCCGAGCCGCCGCTGGATCTCTTCGAGCGGCACGCCCTTCGTCTCGGGCATGGCGAGGATGACCCAGGCAAGTTGCCCGACCATCATCACGGCGTAGAAGGCGAAAGTATTGCCGCCACCGAGGCGACCGACCAGGACCGGGAAGGTCCACGAGATCAGGGCGGCCATGATCCAGTGGACCGAGCAGCCGAAGGCTTGCCCACGGGCGCGGACGCGGTTGGGGAAGACCTCGCCGATGAAGACCCAGATCACCGCTCCCTGGCCGAAGGCGTGTGAGGCGATGAAGACGAGCAGGCTGACCAGCACGATCGTCGCGCCCGTGGTGTCGAACTGGCCGCCGTAGGTGTAGAAGGCCCAGGCCGTGGTGCTCAGGCTGAGGATGTAGCCGACCGAACCGACCAGCATCAGTTTGCGGCGGCCGAAGTTGTCGATGATGAGCATCGCCAGCATCGTGAAGACGAGGTTGATCAGGCCAACGCCGACCGACTGCAAGAGCGCTGCCGACTTGCCTGCACCGGCCAGTTCGAAGATGTCCTTGGCGTAGTACATCAGCGCGTTGATGCCGGAAAGCTGGTTGAACAGCGCGATCATGAAGGCCAGCGCCAGCGGCTTGCGGTAGGCCCGCCGAAAGAGCGTGTCTGCACCCGACTGGCGGTCTTCCTGGAGCGAGCGTTCGATCTCGGCGATCTCCAGGTCCACGCCAGCGGCGCCCGGCTCGACGCCGAGGTGGGTCAAGACGGTCCGGGCCTCGGCGGTTCGGCCTTGCCCGACGAGCCAGCGGGGGCTTTCCGACGTCGGGAAGAGGAGGACGAAGAAGAGGAGCGACGGGACGGCCTGAATCCCGAGCATCCAGCGCCACTCGGTGGCACCAAGGTGCATCTGGGCGATCAGGTAATTCGACAGGAACGCGATCAGGATGCCGAGCACGATGTTGAACTGCTGGACGCCGACCAGCCGCCCCCGATAAGCCGCCGGGGCGATCTCGGCGATGTACAGGGGGGAGACCACCGACGCCCCGCCCACGGCGATCCCGCCGAGCATCCGGAAGGCGACAAACGAGTACCAGTCCCATGCCAGGGCGCTGCCAACCGACGCGACGAGGTAGAACAGGGCCAGGACCATCAGGACGGGTCGGCGACCAAACCGGTCTGACGGCTGCCCAGCGACGATGGCGCCGATGATGGTGCCGATCAGGGCGGCGGCGACGGTGAAGCCGAGCCCATTGTCGGTCAGGTGGTACTGAGCCTTCAGGGCGTCGGTCGTCCCCGAGATGACCGCCGTGTCGAACCCGAACAGCAGGCCACCCAAAGCTGCAATCAGAGCGCTGCCGATCAGCGCCGCCGAGAGCCGGGCGCGGGGAGCAACGACGACCGAGCCGGGAGCAGACGAGGGGCTGGCGATCATGACCAGGCTCCGATCGGACTAGAGCAGGGGGACGGCGCGGCGGCCAGTGCCGCGGCGAGCGGCAACCGGAGCGACTCGGGGAGTTCCGGCGTCGCCCCCGACTTCGAGCAAAGAAAAGCCGCGACCTCGTTGGCATGGGTATTAATCGCCTCCAGCGGCCGACCGGCGAGCAGGCCGACCACCAGCGCCGCCGTGAACGCATCCCCGGCGCCGATGGTGTCGGCGACGGTGCCGGGATCAAACCCAGGATGCTCGGCCCAGACACCGTCGGCCGCCATCAAGAGGCTCCCCTCGCCCCCACGCGTCAAGGCCACCAGCGACAACCCAAAGCACTTCGCCAGCCCAACCATCGCCGGGCGGACCTCGGTGGTCGCCAGCCCAAACATGCTGGCTAGCTCGGGCAACTCATGCTCGTTCAGCTTCAGGACGTTGGCCAACGAGAGCGACTCGGCGATCACGTCGCGATCCACGAACGGTGCCCGGAGGTTGACGTCGAGCACGCGAAAGGCTCCCGGTCGCGCCGCCGCCACCAGCGCCCGGATCGACCGCCGCGAGACCTCGGACCGCTGCGCCAGGCTGCCAAAACAGACCGCGTCGGCCGACCGGACCAGGTCGATGGCCGCGGAGTCGGCGTCAATTGCGTCCCAGGCCACTCCCTCGCGGATCGTGTAGTGCGGTTGGCCGTTGTCGAGCGTCACCTCGACGGTGCCCGTCGGCAAGCTCGGGTCCACCTGGATGGTCTCGGTCGGTAGCCTGAGTTGCCGGAACCGATCAAAAACGTCACGACCACGGTCGTCGTCCCCCACCCGCGTCACCGTCCGGGCATCGGCCCCGAGACTCCGACAATGGTACGCGAAGTTCGCCGGCGCTCCGCCCAGTTGCGGACCCTCCGGAAGGAGATCCCAGAGCACCTCACCAACGGCGACGATCTTGTGTTTCATGGTGGACCTACAGTCCATGAACCCGAGAGCAGCAGACGGGAAGCGGGGGAAGATTTCCGGTCAACCGCGGGCTCATCTTGAGAGCATCAAGGAAGGGAACCCCAATGTAGTCCACGGTTCCCCCTCGACGGTAGTACCTTCCTTGATTTCTTTTGGCTCGCCAGCCGATCCCCCACCAAACTCGCCATTTCTCCCAACCGCTCACTTCGCGGGCACGGCGGTTTGCTCGATGTATTTGACCGAGTCGACCGGCAAGTACATCAACCGCCCGTCGGAGTGTTCCAGGACGAGCCAGTGATCAAAGTGGTTCCGGACCGAGTTCGACCCCATCGACGCCGAGAACCCGCCCGATCCGGTCCCGCCGGCGGTTCCGGACTTCCGCCCGGTGAATCCCATGATCTTGCAGTTGAGCAGGTTCAAGGGCTCCACGCCATAAACAGACGTATGGATGTCATACCGCTTGTCAAACTCGATCTCGATCAACTGGTCGGGGACCGTCTGCCCGCCCAGTTCGGGAACGGTCGTTCCCGCCGGGTTCCCCCGGAACCCGCCGAAGTTGACCAGCACCACCGCCAGGACCGCCCCGAGCACCATCCCGACCAGACCCACGCCAAAGCTCCGCACCAGATCACCCCCTCATCCAGGCTTCGATCCCGACCGCGCCGCCGTGCCGCGATCCTGTTCGCGGCCCATGGTAACGCAATCGGCTGGACGGAAGGAGTGAGGTCAGCCGCGCGATCTGTTCGCCAGGCTCACGACCCTGCCGGACTCACGGCCCCGCCGTCTGGAAGTGCGGGTGGTTGCCCGTCGCGCGAATCTGGGTGCAGTTGGTCGTCATGATGGCGCGGAGGTCGGCGGGGTCGCCGCCGATCGGATTGGGGGCCCGGAGGGGTCGGAAGGGTTGCGTGCAGTGGTTCCGGCTGAAGTTGAGGTCGGTGGTCGAGGTGACGAGGAAGTTGGGCATCGGCGAGTCGGTCACGCTGTTTTCGAGGATCATGATCCGGTTGTGGGCGCCGGTCGGGGCGATCTGGCCGAGGCCCCCCTGCGCCGAGACCGCGATGGCGGTGGTCTGGCAGCGGAGAACCGTGTTGCCGACGATCTGCACGTCGTTGGAACTCCCGCTTTCGAGCCACCAGTATTCGGGGGACACCTTGATCGCCTCGCCCCAGGTTTCGGTCAGGGTGTTGTTGCGGACCTGCCCCTGACTGGCCTTGATCAAGATCCCCCGCGACCGGTTGAACCCGAAGTCGCACCCTTCGACCAGGAACCCGTTGCCCATCGCCCGCGTCGACGCCAGCAAGGACCCACGCGGCAGATCGACCACGCGGTCGAGCGTCACCCGGAACGCCTTCGGCTGCCAGCGCGTTCGGAGCCCCTGATCCATCGGTTGCTTGAGCAAAAAGGCCCGTTCATCGTCGTGGATCGTGCCGTCGGGCTTGACCGCCTTTACCGTCGCGTTCGGCAACCGCGTGCCGTCGTAGGCGACGAGTTCGACCAGCGTGCCGGGCGCGACGTCGAGCCGGTCCTTGGCCAGAACGCGGACGGTCGAGCCGGTCGCGGCGGTGATCATGTGGTAGTTCCCGCAGATGTTGACGCCGTCATCGCCCATGAACTTCGCCACGCACCCGGTCAGAGTCGGCCCTTTCGCGGCGAACTTGCTGTGGAAGGCGTCGGCGTTGAGCGACCGGAGCCGCGCTGAGCTCGCGTGCGCGGGGTCGTCGCTGGCCGGGCGGCGGTCGACGCGGCAGTGGTCGTAAGTCGTGCCGTCGCACTCGGTTTCGAGGAACCCGAAGCAGTTCGACCCGTACAGGGTGATGTTGCTGAGGCGGACGTTGCGGCTGCCCGTCGTTTCAATCGCATGCGGGATGCTGCCGCCGGGGGCGTGCTCGGCGCCGATCACGATCAGGTCCCCGACCTGCTCGGGGTCGGCGTGGCGGCCTCGGTCCTTGATGACGCGGATGTGCCGGGCGTCGACCTTCTCGACCCGGTACGCATAATCCGGGCACCGGAGCGTCCGGGTGTCGGGGCGAAAGATCTCGTACTTGAAGGTCTGGACGGTGTCGCCTGGTGGGTACCCTTCGAATAGCTCGATCTCGTGGACCTTTTTGTCGGGCGACAGGCTGACGATGGTCCCCTGGGTGCAGGGCAGGGGGTCGTAGTCGATGACGAGTCCCCGGATCGTCAGGTCCCGGCAGTCGGTGATCGTCACGGCGCGGGTGGTCTCGGTGCAGACCATCTCGACCCCGTCGGCGATGATCTCCACTCCCTCCAGCCCCTTGAAGATCAGGTGTTGCCGGTCTCTGGGAGTGACCCGATACTTGCCGGGCGGCACGACGACCCGCTTTTCCCCGGCCTGGATCTTGCCGAGGATCAACCCTCGCAAGTCGCCATCGACCGGATCAGCCCCCCGGACCGGCCGACCAGCCACACCGATCGTCAGAGCCGAGGCGAGTATGCCGCACGCGAGCCATCGAGTAGACATCAAAGAACAGTTTCCCCAAAGATCAGTCAAGCCGATCGGCCCGGACCCGCCCGCGCCCTTGCCAGACGCACGACTCGCCCTATCCTAACCCAACTCGCGAACCATTGAAGCCATGAACCGCCGCCTGCCGCCGATCTCCCGAGCCGCTGCCTTCGGCCTCGCCCGCCTGCTCGCCGGGCTGACGCGCGGCCCGACCCGCCGCGAGGCCGCCGCGTTCAGCCTCGAACTCGACGACCTCTACCGGATGGAAGCGCACTGGGCCTTGACCTTGACCCGCCTGGGCACGGTCCACTTTCCAGTCGAGGTGCTTGACCGCCTCGCCACCGCGCTCGACTGGCGGTCGTACTTGCAGGTTCTCCGCCAGGCTCGACCGACGACCGACGCCGCCACCATCCGGATCGTCGAGGCCCCCCGCGCCGCGCCTGGCTCCCGCACCGTGGCCGTCAGTGATGCCTACTACACCACCGACCCCGCCCCCGACGTCGCGTTTTATCCCTATACGCTGCACCCCTGGGTCTACGCTCTGGGCTGGCACCGGCGTCTGGTCAAACTCAGGCGCTCGGTACGGCGGCACCGGCTGTTCTTCGCGGGAGTCGTCAACGACGGCTACGCCGACCGCTTCGACTTCCCGATCCTCGACCGCCCGACGATCTTCGATTGCGTCGCCGACACCTTCCGCGCCGATGCCTGCATCGTGACCTGCCGCGCCGAGCTGGCCCAGATCCGCCGGACCGACCGGCCGATCCTCCTGATCCGCTTCGAGGGCGACATCACCCCCAGTGCCTCGAACCACTTCCTGTCCCGCCCCGCCTACCTCCGCACGCTCGCCCGGTCCGAGTTCGCCCTCTGCCCCCCCGGCGTCTTCATGCCGCACGCGCACAACCTGATCGAGGCCCTGGCCGTCGGCACGATCCCCGTCCTCAACTACCCCCAGTTTTGCCATCCCCCCCTCATCCCCGACCAGATCTGCCTCGCCTTCACCACCCCCGAAACCCTCATCACCACCGTCCGCCAGACCCTGACCCTTCCCCCCACCCCCCTCCAGACCCTCCGAGCCGCCACCACCCACCACTACGACTCCCACCTCAGCCCCCCCGGAGCCGCCCAGACCCTGGCCTCACTGTTCGCTCAAACGAACCCACCACCCCGCCTGATCGTCAACCGCGAGTTCATGGCCGCGCGGCTGTGGTCGCGAGCTCAGGTTCTGTCCCCAGCAACGGTCAAGGAAAACGAAATCTGCTGAACCTCCGAGTTGAATCATCCTACCAGGTAGGATAAGATCAGCACCGATGAAAGCCGCCTTCATCGAGTCGAGCGATTTCACGGCCTGGGTGCATGAATTCTTGCCCGATGACACCCTCGCCGCGCTGCAATACGAGTTCATGGCCGATCCAACGCGGGGCACACCCATGCCGGGCTGCGGTGGTCTCCGCAAGGTCCGCGCATCCGACCCGCGACGAGGCAAAGGGAAACGCGGTGGCGCCCGGGTAATCTACCTGTACGTCCCCGAAGCCAAGCAGTTTTTCCTGCTCGACGTTTACGGCAAGGACGAGAAGGACGACCTCAGTTCCCCAGAGAAGCGCATCCTCGCGGCGTTGGCCGATCAACTCCGGCAAGCAGCCCAATCCTCGGTTCGCCGCCCGAAAGGACCACGGTCCCCCGAATGAGCACACCACCCCGCAAATCCCTGTTCGAGCGGTTGCAGCAGGGCCTGCAAGAAGGGATCGCGTACCAACCGGGCGAGACGACCCTACGCACAACGACGCTGCCCGACAAACCGCCCGAGTTCGACGCCGCTACCCTGATCGCCCTGCGGACCAGGTCGGCCATGTCTCAGGTAGCCTTCGCTCGCCTCCTGAACGTCTCCACCAAAACCATCCAAAGCTGGGAACAAGGCCGCCGCCGGCCCGCCGATGCGACCCGTCGCCTGCTCCAGATCTACACCAGGCATCCCGAGATTGTCTGTCAAACCGTTGGAGTTCCGTACGAAATCAGGAACTGACACCGATGATCACCGGATCAGGACCACAAGGGGAAGGAAGCCGTCATGCCCGACCAGAATGATCCCCAACTTGCTGAAAGCCATTACCAGGCTTTGGGCCGCCGCAAGGGGCCGCTGGCCGACGCCAAGGTCCAGGCCGCTGCGCGGGATTACTGGTCGAGTGCGGGTCAGGCGGGAGCAACCTGGCTGGTCCAACGGTTGCGGACCGAAACAAACGTCGAAGCGCTGCACGCAGTTGGGTCGCAACTGGCGGATCTCGGCCAGGTCGCGCTCCGACCGATCCTTGATGAACTGGATCGAGAGCCCACGGTCGATCAGGCCATCGCGTTGCTCAAGGCGGTCGGCTGGATGGTCGAGGCCGACCCCGCCCTCCACTGCTCGGACCCCGCCACCGAGGCGACTCTGGGTCGCTTGCTCCAGTCGCGCGAGGCGGATATCCGCGAAGCCGCGGCCGAAGCCTTCCCCCTCGTCCCCCCTAACCGAAGCGTCGTCTGGCTCGAATCACGCCTGCATGACGAGCAGGTTGAGGATGTCCTCCTGACGATCCGCGCAGTGCTCGACCACCTGCGAATCGGAGTCTGAGCCGTTGCTGCTGCTCCGGGTCGCGCGCGAAGCCCGCTGGAACGTCGCACTCGATGGCCCCACCGCCGCCGAGCGGATCAAGACCGCGGCGCTCGACCTGATGCTCGCCCCAGCCGAGGAGGGGTTATCCGTCTATGAAGTCGGCGGGGAAGCCGATCAACGCGAGGTTGCGGTCCGCTTCGCGTTAGCTTGCCGCGACAAACCAGACAATATTAACTAAAAAATGAAATCCAAGTTCAATGTTTCCGATGTCGGCATGAAAACACCCCTAACATTAATCCATAATTTTGTTACGGACAGCGAGAGCCTTCTCCTTAACAAGCGGTCTATTTAAAGTGGGATTCCCGCACACATTGAGTAGAGAGTCGATATCAGATCGCTTGATTTTAAGAGAAGTAAGTTTGTGGGCAACAACCAATTCGTTCCACCGTTCAATAGGCTTATCATCCTGAGAAAGTTTGTCGAGTACAGTTCTGTCTCGTGGAAGACATTCGTTCAAATAATATTCCCATTGTTCTTGACGAATCATTTGCAAAGCTTTCTGTGCTAAGGGAGCAGCGCTGATTGAAGACCCATAACGGTTGCCAAGCCAAACCGCCAAAGTAGCTTCCATACATTTCGCGAAAGCAGGTTTAGGGATTGAAGTGCCTAAATTGAGAAGGTTTTTCATGGGTGAAGTCTCATTGAAATAGTTCCCATAAGCGAAGTGAGCATTCAACACTTTAGAAGCAGTTTCAGTATACGTAGTCGAACGGAGCGACTCTGGTACAAAATCAAATCCGTGAACTTGAACAAGAGTTCGTTTTAATCCTGCTGCTCCGAGACGATTAGCCGAGGCACTTAGCTCAGCATACGCTTGCCCAATCTGCCAACGCTCAGGTTCTCGCAACTTATCCCAAAGCATTGGAACGACGAGTATCGTATTACTAACAGAGTGCTCAAGAGTTGCTCCCTTTGAACTTTTAATTAGAGACATCAGAACGCTAATGGTGGTCCTTACGAAAAAGTACGGAGACGCTTTTATTGTTTGGAGATCACCATCAACATCATTAACCGAACGTTCTCCCAGAGCTTTCCTAAAATCAGCGAAGCGCATTGCAGTTTCAAATTTAGGTTTTCCCAAAATTGAAGTAATACAATTTTTTAGCATAGACAGGGCCTCCTCCCTCTCCATATATTCTTCTTCTCCATACTTCTGCTCAAGATTTACGAAGTGTGACACCAACTCTAGAGATTGTTTTAGTCTGAATCCCTGAGTAGTTGTTATCATTCCCAGGTCTTCCGCAAGAGATATTGCTTCACCATCATTTATTGCGGTAGACGGGTCAGAATCATCGTTTAAATCGTATCGGCCTAGCATTTCGCCAACAAACTCTAAGCCTAGGGTAGCTAATTGCTTTTTCATCATGGAGGTAGCTTTACTCCAAACGAATGTCGCTACCATTTCGTAGCTAGCAAGCTCAAATCCCGTAACAATAGAATCCAAGTCTCGCTTTGAAAGACTGTGGGATGCATATCTTACAATAGCGCTTGGATCTGTAGTTTGAGGAAGCGTAATCTGATCCGGAGCATTCCAAACTGAAATTCCATGGATTTTCTGGTTCATCGTGATGCCTTTCCACAATTGGTTTCGCCATCTTGTGATCTGAAAAAAACCGAGTCAAAAACTCCGTTCAGTCTTAGCCGCATCAACTCGAATGTTCTTCTACGACCTCCCCCAAGTTCGGGAACTTCACCTCGTTCTTGTTCATTGGGGGACAAAAAAACTCGGAATGCCAAGACGGAACCGTTCGTTCCAAATACGACCAATCCGTCGTTATTGACGATTCCTTCGATCAGATGTTCAGTAGATTGCAAACTCGAGAGTGAATCCGCATCTCTTTGAGCATAAGCTTGTCCATGCTTATCAAACCAATTAGTTGATGGTTTGATCCAAACTCCATCTCGCAAGGTTTCATGTGGCTCTGTAAGATGTCGATTACGCACCGTAGCCATAAGCGTTCCATGGCACTTTTGGACTACTTCTGTCAAGAAACGACTTGCATAGGGCAGAAAAATTTCTTTATCATTGGACTCAATATCTGAAATTAAACTTTTAGCAAACTCATTCACATGAGACATTAGTAGCGACGACGAAGCATGAGCTGCCGTTAACGAAACAGTATAAATGTTCCCCATAGAATTTTTCAACTCGACAACAGAATGTCCAAGACTTTTTACAAGTATGACAGGCATTTCATTACCTAATCCCTTGAGAGACTCTTCAGCACTAATCGAAAAGGAATGACGAAGTGTTTGAAATATACCAAAATGTACTTCAGGCAAATCATCACCTACTTTCTCCACAAAAACTGACCAATTACCACGAGCAAGGTTCGCAGTTTTTTTTAGTATTATTTCAGCAGCGCCATCATCGAGTTTCGTATTTCCTAAGCTAATTCTTTCGGCTCCCGGAGCAATAGACGGTATTACATTCTCTCTCAACGTGATATAGACAGATGGATACAAAGATACGCCTTCTTCACGATAAGATGCAAGCAAGCATACCAGATCTCGAATCAAATTTTCTGTTCTTGCGCAAAAAACATTAGATTCCCCCGAAAAATCATGAATTGATCCTTGCAAGGATTGACGTATCGAAAAAGCATTTATCATTCGTAATAATTCCTGAATTCACTGCCGCATCGGTTCGAAGTCTCAAAAAATTTGATCGACTACCTGCTGCCACCCCGGGATGACAGGTTCGGCGTGCGCGTTCTGCCCCAACTCAAAGACGGCGGGTCGATCAGGTGCAGCAATCGAGTACGATCGGATCACCTGAGCTTGCGTATCCACGTCCCAAACAATCAGAGTGCCGGCCTCGAAGTAGTCGGCTCGCTTGGCGGTGATGAGGGCTTCGGCGGTGGGACCGGTGTCGTTCTCGCTGCGGACCTCGATGGCGAACGTCGGGGGGCCGGTGATGAAGCGCATGGGGTTGGTGGGGAATGGGCCGACGTAGTAGGAAACGTCGGGCGAGAAGGATTGCCGACCTGAGGTCAGTTCCGGGACGGTGAAGCCCATGTTGTCGGTGTAGACCTCGCCGTGGCCGAGCGTGTCGACGAACTCGGCGAGCGCGCGGAAGATCCGCCCGGCGATCAGGTTGGGTCGGCGGCCGGTGGGCATGAGCGGCACGATCCTCCCGCCGATCAGTTCGGCTGGCCCGTCGAAAAGGGCCAGGTCCGCGATCGTGGCGCGTCGTTCGGACACAGTCGCCATGCGTGTCTCCTGCCACCATCCGGGGAGTGAACAGGGGCATCGTAAAGGACCGGCGGCCGCGACGCAAGTCTGAGTCAGAAATTTGCGGGGAAGGGGGGAATGTCGGCTGGATAGGCTCCGGGCGAGGGGGGAACAGGGGCAGGATGGAAAATCGAGAAAATCTTGCCCAGAACCGGTTCGAAGGTCGCGGAATATACGATACTGTCTAGGCGGAATCGCGCGTTCAGCCGGCAACCTCCCCGCGGCGAATCGGTGGCGATCTGGGCTCACAATGGGTTCGTTTTGGTCGCGACCCGCAACCTGCGCGGGGATGAGGATCAGGCGGTTGGGTTCGTTCGGCGTGGGGGACTCGCGGACTCGCAAGTCGGTGCGAGAAGTGGAGTTACCGTCGAGGTGGGTTCGTTTCGTCCGGGCGGTGGGTTGGTCCAGTGGGTTCGTTGGGGATCAAGCAGCGCGAGGACGTTGGATTCGTTTGAGCAAATCGTGGCCGGTCGTGGTGGCGAAGAGATCGTCGTGGGGTAACCGAAGGGGTGAACGGGGCTGATGAGCGAGTCGTGGTCGAAGAGTACGCAAACCCTGGTCGTGTCGTATCTGGGGGTCCGGCGGGCCATCGGGGGCGTGGGCCTGCTCTTGCCGGTCCTGCTGGGTCCGGTCGGTTGGCTTTGTTTTGGCGTCCCGTTCCAGGACAACATGAGCAGCTACTACCACACAGCGCTCCGGGATGTGTTCGTCGGCTCGATGTGCGCGATCGGGATCTTTTTGTTCTGCTATCGGGGGTACGACTGGGTCGAGAACTGGACGGCCAACTTCGGCTGCCTGGCGGCGGTCGGCCTGGCGCTCTGCCCGATCGACGCCGGCAGCGAACCCCTCCACCAGAAGTCGGTCCTGGGCATCCTCCACTCGATCAGCGGGGGCGTCTTTTTCCTCACGCTGGCCTTCTACTCGCTGTACCACTTCCCCACGTCGTCGCGCGAGTCGAAGCGCGAGGATGTCCCGCACGAGGGGCACCGCAACTTCGTCTACCGGACCAGCGGCGTCGTCATCCTGGTCAGCATGCTGGCGATGGGGGCGTACCTCTACCTGATCCCGCCCGGCCTGAAGCGCCGGTGCAACGAATACCACTTTCTGTTCTGGGGCGAGTGGGTCGCCGTCTGGGCCTTCGCGGCGGCCTGGCTCACCAAGGGACGCGCCATCTTCGCCGATATCGCGGTCGACCTCCTGGCATTGCCGACCCAGATCCTCCTCAAACCGCGCGAGCAACACGCCGACCGCTAACCCGCAGGGGCGGCCGGCTCGAAGGCACAACAACACCAAACCGAACGATCACGCACCAAACTTTTGAAGCCGATTGGCGTGGGCGAGGGCCAGCGGCATCAGGTCCTTGGAAAGGAACTGGCCGAGGCCGCCGTGGATGGCGGGCCGTTCGCCGAACTCGGTGACGAAGTCGGGGCGGCCGGTGGCGGGAGCCCAGAGGAGGGTCGGGACGGGGTGGAACGAGTGGGCCTTCATCCGCGCCGGGGTCGAGTGGTCGCCGGTGACGATCACGACGTCGGGGTTGAGGGCCATCAGCTTGGGGATCTCGGCGTCGAGGGCCTCGATCATCTCCACCTTCTTGGCAAAGGCGCCATCCTCGCCGGTCGAGTCGGTGTACTTGTAGTGCATAAAGAAGAAATCATATTGATCCCAGTTCGCCTCGGCCACCGCCATCTGGTCGGCGATCGTCTTGCCGGGGTCGACGACGGTCATGCCGACGAGTTTCGCCAGGCCCCGGTACATCGGGTAGACGGCGATGGCGACGGGTTTGACGCCGTAGACGGTCTCCATCGGCTGGATCGCGGGGAACTTGGCGAACCCGCGGAGCATCAGGAAGTTGGCCGGGTGCTGGTCCTTGAGGATCTCCTTCGCCTGCCGGAGGAACTCGGCGGCGACCTTGGCGGTCCGCTCGCTGGCAAAGTCGGCCGACTTCGGCTCCAGGGTCAGCAGGCCGGTCGAGAGCGGGTCGGTGTCCGAGACGTTCTCGCCCAGCCCTTCACCCCGGAACCGGACGACGAGGCGGTACTCGCGGACGGCCTCAATCAGCGTCTCGATCCCCTCGATCCGGATCCCCGCGCGAAGCAACTCGACGAGCTTGACGCAGGTCTCGGTCGGAATCCGCCCGGCGCGGCGGTCGGTGACGGCCCCGTCGGCGTTGATCGTGCAGAAGTTGCCCCGGATCGCCACGTCGTTCGGGCCAACCTCGACGCCGATCCCGAGCGCTTCGAGCACGCCCCGGCCGATGTCGTTTTCCAGCGGATCATAGCCGAACAGGCCAAGGTGCCCCGGCCCCGAGCCCGGCGTAATCCCGGGCGCGACCGGCGTGCTGAGGCCGACGGTCCCCTCGCTGGCAAGCCTGTCGAGGTTGGGCGTCCGGGCGGTCTCCAGTTCGGTCTTGCCGCCCGGCTCGATCGGGAGTCCGCCCAGCCCGTCGGCGACGAGGAGGACAATCTTGGTCGTGTTCGGCTCTTTGAGGCTGTGGATCAAGGTGTGCATCGACATGGACGAGGCGATTCCTTCGGAGGAGAAACAAGCAGGTCGGGCCACCAGCAACCCCTTTGGCGTACCCGACCGACCGCCCCGACGCAAGGCCGATTCCGCCGATCAAGGGGCCGAGGCCGGTTTCGCGGTCGGAATCTCGCCGAGAATCGTGTCGAGCCGGGCCGATTCGATCCCATCGTCGCGGGCCTTCGCAGCCGCCAACCGGCGGCGGAGGTCGGGCACGGTCGCCGCGCCGGGGTAGCGGGCGGCTCGGGCGCGGGTCCGGTCGACCTCGGCCTGGTTGAGGATCGTGCCGGTCGTCCCCGACGCCAGCAGGTTCGTCCGATCCTGCCGGTGCGGCAGGCCGAGCGCGTGGCCGAGTTCATGCGCCGTGACGCGGGGCAGGGGCTCGTCGATCCCGCCGGGGACGGGTCGGAGCCGCGCTGTTTCCTGGACAAAGGCGGTCCGGTCGCCGAGGAAAACGCCGTTGACTGGGAAAGCGTGGATGTAGTAGACGTCGGCCCCGTCGTCCCCCTTCGACTCGGGCGGGGCAAGTTGCTTGTACATCCCGAGCGCATCGGCGGCGGCCCGGCCGCTGGCGGCTCGGAACTCATCCTGGCGGGCGGCGGCCTCGTGGATGATCGGGGCGAGTGCCCAGTGGATACCGGCCTTGTGCCAGATCCCGTTCATCTTGCCGACCACGCGGTGGATGTCGGCGTCGGAGAGCTTGCACTCGACCCCCGGCAGGTCGGTGGCGCTCAGAATATGGGCTCGGAGCGGGATCACGAGGAAGTCGTCGGCGGGCGGGATCGTAATCACGTCGGGCGAGGGCGTGGCCTCGGCCGCCTCGCCAACCCGGATCTTCGGCATCGGGATCGGCGCCGGGTCGGGAGGCGGGGGCGGTGGTTCGGCTTGCCCGTGAGCCGACCGGATGACGACCAGAGTCAGCAGGGCCAGGACAAGGCGGGAAGGTCGCACGGCGAGCAGACTCCGGCTCAAGGATGGGTGCGGCGAGCACGACGGATGGGTGATGATCCCGGTTCGGCGACCGCAACGCAAGCGGGCGGTTGCCACCGATTTTGCTTGCACTGGCCCGACCGCTCCGGTCCAATTGTGCCGCCTCTCCCGCCCACGCTGGTGCTTTTCCCTCCTTGGCTGCCCCTGAGGTGCCTGGCACGCGGTCGTCCATCCAGGTATTCTGGGGGAAACCTATCGACTTCGGACGATTCCCTTTCTCAAATCTCGGGCGGATCTTATGCGGCATCGTGGCTTGCTCTGGGCGATCGTCCTGTCCTGCTTCTTCGGCAGTCCGCTCGCCCGGGGGGCCGATGTTGGCGTCGTCCCGACCAACAGCACCGGTCGCGCGCTCAACCTCGGGTTTGAAGACGGCACGCTCCGCGACTGGAAGCCCGCCGGGACCGCGTTCGCGCTCGGGCCGGTCGAGGGAGACGTCGTCCACGCCCGCCGGGGTGACATGCAGTCGGGCCACAACGGCCGGTTCTGGGTCGGGTCGTATGAAAAGCACGGCGACGAGCCACGCGGGACGCTGACCTCCGTCCCGTTCCGCCTGAGCAAGCCGTTTCTGAGCTTCCTGATCGGCGCCGGGGCGTTCACCACAACCCGCGCCGAGGTCGTCCGGGCCGACAATGGCATGGTGATCGCTAAAGCGTCGGGCGACGACGTCGAGGACATGCGCCGGGTCAGCTTTGACCTGACGGCGAACCTGAATCAAGAGGTCTTCATTCGCCTGGTTGACGATGATGGCCGGGGGTGGGGTCACGTCAATTTCGATGATGTGCGGCTGCACGACACGACCGTCTTCGGTACGCAGAAGCCGACCGCCGATGCCTTCCTTCATGCCGGTTTGAGCCCCGAGGACGCCGCGAAAGCGATGACGGTGCCGCCGGGCTTCGGTGTCAGCCTCTTTGCCGGAGAGCCCGACGTCCACCAGCCGATCGCCTGCGCCTTTGACGACCGCGGGCGGCTCTGGGTGGCCGAGGCGTACTCGTACCCGGTCCGGGTTCCGACGGATCAGGCCCGCGATCAGATCCTGATCTTTGAGGACACCAACGGCGACGGCCATTTTGACAACCGCAAGGTCTTCGCCGACAAACTCAACCTCGTCAGCGGGATCGAGTTCGGGCACGGCGGGGTCTACGTCGGCGCTGCCCCCGATTTCCTCTTTATTCCCGACCGGAACCATGACGACGCGCCCGATGGCCCGGCCGAGGTTCTGCTGGATGGCTGGGGCTACCAGGACACGCACGAGATGCTGAACTCGTTCACCTGGGGACCCGACGGCTGGCTTTATGGCTGCCACGGCGTCTTTACCCACTCGAAGGTCGGCAAGCCGGGGACCCCCGAGCAGGACCGAGTCCCGATCAACGCCGGGATCTGGCGGTACCACCCGACGCGGCACACCTTCGAGGTCTTCGCCCACGGGACGAGCAACCCGTGGGGCCTGACCTGGAACGCGCAGGGGCAAGCGTTCGAGACCGCCTGCGTCATCCCGCACCTGTTCCAGATGATCCCCGGTGGCCGGTATGAACGGCAAGCGGGCCAGCATTTCAACCCGTATACTTATGATGACATCAAGACCATTGCTGATCACCGCCACTACGTCGGCGCGAATGTCTGGGCGGCCAACGGCAAGTCGGGCGATGTCGGCGGCGGCCACGCGCACTGCGGCGCCCTGATCTATCAAGGGGGGGCCTGGCCAAGCGAATATGCCGACTCGATCCTCATGAACAACATCCACGGCGCCCGATTCAACCGCGACCTCCTCAGTCCGGTTGGCTCTGGCTTCGTCGGCAAGCATGGTCCCGACTTCCTGATGGCCAATGATGCCTGGTCGCAGGTCATCAGCCTGAAAGTCGGCCCCGATGGTCAGATGTCCTTCATCGACTGGTACGACCGCCAGCAGTGCCATGTGCCCAACGCCAAGGTCCACGACCGGACCAATGGCCGGATCTTCAAGCTCTCGTATGGCAAACCAGGACCCGTCCGAGTCGACCTGAACCAGGAGTCGACCGCCAGGCTGATGACCCGGATCAGCGACCCGAACATCTGGTACGTCGAGCACGCCCTGCGCATCCTTGCCGAACGAGCCGCGACCGACCCCGAGGCCACCCGCCTCGCCAGCGACCTCGGTGACTGTGCCGACCGCGCCGATACCTTCCGACTCCGCTACCTCTGGGCACGCCACGCCGCCGGCGTCCCCACCGATCTGAGCAGCTTTGACGACCCCGCCCCCGCCGTCCGAGGCTGGGCCGTCCGCCTCGCCAGCGAGGGGACGACCCCGCCCGCCGCCGCGACCCTGGCCCGGTTCCGGGCGCTGGCTGAATCCGATCCCTCGCCCGTCGTCCGGCTCGAACTGGCGTCCGCCTGCCAGCGCTTACCGCTCGCGGAGCGGTGGCCGATCCTGACCGCCCTGATGGCGCACGCCGAGGACACGACCGACCCGAACCTGCCGTTGATGAACTGGTACGCCTTCGAGCCCCTGGCCGCGCTCGATCCGGGCCGGGCGTTGCAGGTGGCCGTTGGCGCGAAGCAGCCCAATATCCTCCCGTTTACCGTCCGGCGGGTCGCGGCGCTCGGCACGCCCGAGGCAATGGGGGTTCTGGTCGATGTCTTGCAAGCAGCGGACGGATCGGGGCGACGGCGGGTCATCCTCGAAGCAGTCAACCTCGCCTTCCAGGGACGGACGAGTGCCCCGATGCCGCCCGCGTGGCCGGTCGTCGCGCTGAAGTTGTCAACCGACGCCGACCCCGAGGTCCGCTCGCTGGCCGAGTCGCTGGGCCTGACCTTCGGTGATAAGTCCGCTTACGCCGTGCTCCATACGACCATCGCCGCCCCTGGCGTCGCTCCCAGCGTCAAACTCCGGGCCATCGAAACCCTGCGGAAGTTCCACGACGTCCGGCTCTCGACGCTCCTCCGACCCCTGATTACCGACCCCGATCTCGGCGCCACCGCGATCCGCTACCTCGCCGCGTTCGACGACCCGGGCACTCCCCCGGCGCTCCTGGCCGCCTATCCATCTCTGTCGCCCGCCTCGAAGCGCGACACGCTGAACACACTGGCCGCTCGGTCTCCGTTCGCCCGGACGCTGCTGGACGCCGTGGAAGCTGGCCGGATCACGCGGACCGAGTTGACCGCCGACCTGATCCGCCAGTTGCGCAACCTGAAGGATGCCGAGCTTGACGCACGGATCGCCCACGTCTGGGGAATCGCCCGCGACTCGACCGGCGACAAGGTCCGCCGGATCGCCGACGCCAAAAAGAAGTGGACACAGCCCGCCACCCAGGCCGCCGACCCGATGCTCGGCCGTGCTGTTTTCACCAAAAATTGTGCTCAGTGCCATAACCTGTTCGGGACCGGCGGCAACATCGGCCCCGAACTGACCGGGTCCAACAGGACGGATCTGGATTACCTTTTGAGCAATGTCTATGACCCCTCGGCGCTGATCGGCAAGGACTACCAGGCAACCGTGGTTGCCACCAGGGATGGCCGCGTCCTGACCGGGATCATTCGTGCCGAGGACAAGGATGCACTCACGCTGGCGACCACGACCGAGACCTTGACCTTGCCGAAAAATCAGGTTGAGGACCGGAAGACGAGCGACACGTCGATGATGCCCGAAGGGATCTGGGACAACCTGCCCGACCACGAGATCCGCTCCCTGATCGCCTACCTCGCCAGCCCAACGCAGGTGGCCCTGCTGGCAACCCCCGACACCGTCGCCGCGCTGTTCAACGGTCGCGACCTGACCGGCTGGACCGGCGACCCGCACCTCTGGCGGGTCGAGGGGGGAGAGATCGTCGGCCAGATCCGCGACAAGATTACCAGGCACGCCTTTCTCCGGTCGGATCTGAGCGCGGGCGATTTTCGGCTCGGCTTCGACGTCAAACTCGTGGCCAACCAGGGGAACAGCGGAATGCAGTTCCGGAGCGAACCGATCGCCGACGGCCAGATCAAGGGCTATCAGTCCGACATCGGCCCCGACTGGTGGGGCAAACTCTACGAGGTCAACGGGCGGGGCGGGATTGTTTCGACCGCCGCCGACAAGCTGGTCAAACCCGGCGACTGGAACCGGGTCGAGATCACAGCTCAAGGTTCCCGGATCATCACGACCCTCAACGGCAGCGTCACCGCCGACGTCGATGACCCCAGCGGTGCCCGCCGGGGGATCTTCGCGCTTCAGCTTCATCTCGGCGGGCCGACCGAGGTCCACTTTCGCAACTTCCAGCTCGAACTGCTCAGCCCACTCGCGATCACGAGTCCCGCCCGGTGACAATTCCAGTTGAATAACGAGTCCGGCAACGGATTTGCACTGGCGGGACGATGACACGCCCATTTGTTTCGGAATCGAGACACTGGGCTGTCGCGTTCCGCTTCAACGGGTGTTATTATTTTGCTTGCTTGAACGGTCGCCTGGGAGTAATATCCAGGCGATCAGGGAGCCTGACGCGCTTCGAAGCAGCGTCTTTCAGGAACCGGATTTATGGTCGATAACCTGGCCGACCCTCAGATTGGGGGCGAAACTCCGCGGCGGATCGTGGTTCTGCGCGCCCTCCAGTTGGGTGATCTCCTCTGCGCAGTCCCCTGCTTCCGGGCGCTCCGATCGGCCTGGCCCGAGGCCGAGATCGTCCTGGTCGGTCTGCCCTGGGCAAAAGACTTCGTTGACCGATTCTCGATCTACCTCGATGGGTTTCGCGAGTTTCCGGGATACCCCGGCTTGCCCGAGATCCCGCCTGATGAGGCCCGCATCCCCGCGTTTTTCGCCGAGATCGCGGCCGAGAAGTTTGACCTGGCGATCCAACTACACGGCTCGGGTTCGGTCGTCAACGAGATCGTCGCGAAGTTCGCGGCCCAACGATCGGCCGGCTTCTTCCGCCCCGGCGATCCCATCCCCGACCCCGAGTTGTTCATTCCCTGGCCGGAAACTGGCCTGGAGATTCATCGGCTCCTGAGCCTGGTCGAGTCGCTGGGCGTGCCCCTCCGGGGGGATCATCTGGAATGGCCGGTCCGGACGGCCGACCGCGACAAGTTGCGCGCGATCGCGGGGGTTGACGATGCCACATCAAACGCCTATATCTGCGTCCACCCGGGGGCGAGCGTACCCGAGCGCCGCTGGCCCGCGATGCAATTCGCCGAGGTGGCTGACCGGCTGGCTGCCAGCGGCTACCACGTCATCCTGACTGGGACCGCCGCCGAGGCTGTCTTGACTCGGGCCGTGGCCGCCGGGGTCCAGCAGCCGACGCTCGACCTGGCGGGTCGAACCGACCTTGGAACGCTCGCCGCCTTGATCGACGGCGCGGCCTTGATGGTCAGCAACGACACCGGCGTGGCCCACCTGGGTGTGGCCCGCAAGGTGCCGAGCGTGATCATCTCGACCGGCGACAACCCCGCGCGGTGGGCGCCACTTGACACGAGCCGCCACCAGGTCTTTTGCGACCCGCTCGGTGTATCGTCAGACCAGGTGATCGCGGCGAGTCTGGCCCTGATGAAGGTCGAATCGCCCCACGCCGAACCGACGCCGCATCTCGATCCCGACCTCGGCGACGCCTTTGGTGACCTCAAAGGCTGATTGATCGCCTGACCTTCTGGAGCTTGCCGCCGACATGCGACCGACGCGAATCTTGACCTGGCACATCCACGGCAACTACCTCCTCTACTTGTCGCGGGCCAACGTCGAGTTCATCCTTCCCGTCGATGCCTCGGGACGCGAAGGTTACGGCGGGCGCGGGACGACCTTCGCGTTCGGTCCCCAGGTCCGCGAGGTTCCGGTTGCGGCAATCCGCGACTTCGACCTCGACGGCATCCTCTACCAGACCCGCACGAATTACGAGGTGGATGGTCCCGCCCTCCTGTCGGACGCCCAGCGCCGGCTCCCAGCGGTCTACCTTGAACACGACCCGCCGCAAGGCCACCCGACCGATACCCGGCACTGGTTCGATCAGACCGACGGCTTGCTCGTCCACGTCACGCCGTTCAACGCCCTGATGTGGGATGCGGGCTCGACCCCGACCCGCGTGATCGAGCATGGGGTTTTTGTCCCCGAGTCGGCCCGATATACCGGGGAAATCGAGCGCGGGATCACCGCGATCAACCACCTGAGGTCGCGCGGGCGGCGGCTGGGTGCTGACGTCTTTGAGCGGATCGCCGCCGAGGTTCCCGTCGACCTGGTTGGGATGGATGCCGAGAGCATGGGCGGGCTCGGCGAGATCTTCCCGCCCGACTTGCCGGCGTTCGAGGCGAAATATCGCTACTTTTTGAACCCGATCCGCTACACGAGTCTGGGCCTGGCGGTGATCGAAGCAATGATGGTTGGCCTGCCGGTCGTCGGCCTGGCGACGACCGAGATGGTCACGGCGATCGAGACCGGCGTCTCGGGCTTCCTCGCCACCGACCCGATGGCCTTGATCGAGCCGATCCGCGACCTGATGGCCGACCCTGACATGGCCCGCGCCATGGGCCAGGCCGCCCGCGAGTCCGCGCTGGACCGCTTCGGGATCGACCGCTTCGCCCGCGACTGGGAAGCGACCTTCGCCGAGTTGACTGGCCGGTCGAGCATCCGCCCCCAGGTTGCCGCCGTTGTTGGGGAAGGAGGGGAAGCGGGATGAGACCCACCCAGCGGATTGCCCTGATCAGCGAGCATGCCTCGCCGCTTGCCCGGCCTGGTGGGGTCGACTCGGGTGGTCAGAACGTCTACGTGGCACAGGTTGCCCGGCACCTCGCCGCGCTCGGCCGCGAGGTTGATGTTTTCACCCGTCGCGACGACCCGAGGCTGCCCGAGATCGTCCCGCAGGGTCCGGGCTACCGGGTGATTCATGTTCCCGCCGGCCCGGCGTCGGTCGTCCGGAAGGAAGACATCCTGCCGTACATGGACGACTTCGCCGCCTGGGTGATCCGGTTTGCCCGCCGTCGGCCCTACGACCTCTCGCACGCGAACTTCTTCATGTCTGCACTTGTCAGCGGTGACTTGAAGCGAGCGACCGGCACGCCGTTCGTCGTGACGTTCCACGCCCTCGGCCGCGTCCGCCAGCTCCACCAGCGCGAGGCGGATACCTTCCCGCCCGCCCGCCTGGCAATCGAGGACGCCGCCGTGGCTGAAGCCGACCGGATCATCGCCGAGTGCCCGCAGGATGTGGATGACCTCGTCACTCACTATGGCGCTGATCCTGGCAAGCTGGTGACGGTCCCGTGCGGGTTCGACCCCGCCGAGTTCTGGCCGATCGACCAGGGGAAGGCCCGGAACCGGCTCAACCTTCCCGCCGACGGGCCAATCTTGCTCCAGCTCGGGCGGATGGTCCCCCGCAAAGGGGTTGATAACGTGATCCGCGCTCTGGCCCGGCTCAAGGCCGATCACGCCATCACGGCCCGGCTCCTGATTGTCGGCGGTGATTCCGCCGTGGCCGATCCCGCGCGAACCCCCGAGATCGGCCGCCTCCAGGCGCTGGCCCAGGCCGAAGGCGTCGCGGAGCAAGTCATGTTCACGGGGAGTCGGGGTCGTGGAGTCCTCCGGTTCTTCTATGCCGCCGCCGACGTCTTCGTGACGACCCCCTGGTACGAGCCCTTTGGGATCACGCCGGTCGAGGCGATGGCGTGCGGCACGCCCGTGGTCGGCTCGAACGTCGGCGGGATCAAGGCCACCGTGGTCGATGGCGAGACGGGATATCTCGTCCCACCCAACGACCCCGCAGCGCTTGCGAGTCGCCTGGCCCACCTGCTGGTCGATGCCGACCTCCGCCGGACGCTGGGCCGCCAGGCCTACCGCCGGGCTCAGGACGAGTACACCTGGGAAAGCGTGGCCGGGTCGATCGCCGCCGTCTATGACTCGGTCGCGCCCGGGTGGGCAACCGCCGGGGCCTCGGTCCCAATGTCGTTGCCGACGGTAGGCTCGGGCGTGGTCGCCTCGTCGTCCGAGTGGACGGCGTCATGACCTCAGATCGCCATCGCGCTGTGTTCCTGGACAAAGACGGGACCCTGATCGTCGACGTCCCATACAACGTCGACCCCGACCGGATCGTCCTGGCCCCCGGCGCCGAGGCGGGTCTGACCCGGCTGGCGGCGGCGGGGTATCGCTTCGTGATCGTTTCGAACCAGTCGGGCGTGGCGCGTGGCCGGTTCGGCGTCGAGGCGCTGGGTCCGGTCGAGGCGAAGGTCCGCGAACTCCTCGCCGGGTTCGGGGTTGAGCTGGCCGGGTTCTGGTTCTGTCCGCATCATCCCTCGGGATCGGTGGCCGAATACGCGGTCGTCTGCGACTGCCGCAAGCCCGCCCCCGGAATGCTGATCGAGGCCGCCGACCGACTCGAAATCGACCTGGCGCGAAGTTGGCTGATCGGCGACATCCTCAACGACATCGAGGCCGCGCACCGCGCCGGGTGCCGCGCGGTCCTGATCACCAACGGCAACGAGACCGAATGGGTGCCCGGCCCCGACCGGACCCCCGATGGCGCGGCGGCCGACCTTGACATCGCCGCGACCTTGATTCTGACAGCCGACGGAGCCTGCGCGTGATGATCCCTCCCGCCCCGACCGACCACCACTTGCCGCACTTCATCGCCGCGTTTGCCAGCCTGAACGTCCTGGTCATCGGCGAGGCGATGCTCGACGTTTACCTGAGCGGGACGACCGGGCGTCTCTGCCGCGAGGCCCCGGTCCCGATCGTCGACGTGGCCACGCGGCAAGTCGTGCCCGGCGGCGCGGCGAACTCGGCGATCAATGCCCGTTCCCTGGGAGCGTCGGTCCGGTTACTCGCCGTCGTCGGGGACGATGCCGAGGCCGGCTGGCTCCGCGCCAGTCTCGCTGCTCGCGGCCTGATGACCGATCCCGCTGATCTTCTCGTTGACTCCGACCGCCAGACGCTCGCCAAGCATCGCGTGGTCGCGGCGGCGCAGCTTCTGGTCCGGTTCGACCAGGGGACCACGACCCGGATCAAGCCCAGCACCGAGGAGCGCCTGATCGCGCGCCTCGTCGAGTTATTTCCGCAGATGGATGCGGTCATCGTCTCCGACTACGGCTACGGGATCTTGACCCCGCGCGTGATCGCCACGCTGGCCCAGCTTCAAGAAGAAGACCCGCGCGTCGTCGTGGTCGACTCGAAGAACCTGCCCACCTATCACGCCGTCGCCCCGACCGCCGTGAAGCCGAACTATGCCGAGGCCGCCGGACTCCTCGACTGGGACCACCACGACGGCCCCGGTTCGGACCGAGCTGACCGGATCGCGGCCGCTGCGGACGAGATTCTCAACCTGACCGGCGCCCGGATCGCCGCCGTGACGCTCGACACCGATGGCGCCCTTGTCGTCGAGCGCGACCGCGTGCCGTACCGGACCTATGCCCGCGCCGAGCACCATTCGCGGGCCGCCGGCGCCGGGGATACGTTCCTGACGACGCTCGCGCTCAGCCTTGCCGCCGGCGCCGACACGCCCGCCGCCGCCGAGCTGGCCTCGGCCGCCGCCGCCGTTGTCGTCGGCCACGAGGGGACCGTACCGTGTTCGGTGGCCGAGTTGCTGGCGCGGGTCGCCCCGGGGACCAAGCCGGTCGCCGACGCCGCGATGCTCGCCGCGCGGCTCGAAGCCGAACGCCGGCGGGGGGCACGCGTGGTCTTCACCAACGGCTGCTTTGATATCCTCCACCGGGGGCACGTCACCTACCTGAGCGCGGCCAAGGCCCTGGGGGATATCCTGGTCGTCGGCGTCAACTCCGACGCCGGGATTCGGCGGTTGAAGGGGCCGGATCGCCCGATCAACACCCTCGAAGATCGGGTCGAGGTGCTGGCGGCGCTGAGTTGCGTCGACCACCTGATCCCGTTCGACGACGACACGCCCGAGCGGCTGATCGCCGCGTTGCGGCCCGACGTCTTCGTCAAGGGGGGCGACTACACGATCGACCGCCTCCCCGAGGCCCCGCTGGTGCAAGAACTGGGCGGCATCGTGCGGATCTTGCCGTTCGTTGCCGACCGCTCGACCACGCGGATCATCGAGCGGATCTGGTCGGGGCAGCCCGCCGAACTGGTGGCGCCGGGAGCGGCGGGATGACCTGGGTTGATGCCGAGCGCGTCCTCGTCGTCCGGCTCGACGCGCTGGGCGACGTCCTTATGACCACGCCCGCGATCCGTGCGCTGCGCCAGTCGGGGCCGACCGGGCGATCGGTCACGCTGTTAACCTCTCCCTCGGGTGCGGCGGTGGCCCGGTTGATCCCCGAGATCGACGCGACGATCGTCTATGAATCCCCCTGGATGAAGGCGACCGCCCCGCGTGCCGATGGAGCGCTTGATCGCGCTTTCATCGACCAGTTGCGTGCCCAGCGGTTCGATGCCGCCGTCATCTGCACCGTCTACAGTCAGAACCCACTGCCCGCCGCCTTGCTCTGCTACCTGGCCGACATCCCGCTCCGCCTGGCGCATTGCCGCGAGAACCCCTATCAACTGCTGACCAACCGCGTGCCCGAGATCGAACCCGAGACCACGATCCGCCACGAAGCCCAGCGCCAACTTGACCTCGTCGCCACCATCGGTGCCACGACCACCGACGCCCGCCTCTCGCTCCGCGTTCCCGATGCCGCGCGGGTCTCGATTCGCGCCCAACTGGCCGAACTGGGCATCACTGGCCCCGCCTGGGCCGTCGTCCACCCCGGAGCGACCGCCCCCTCGCGCCGGTATCCTCCTGGCCAGTTCGCTGAGGCCGCTCACCTGCTGGTTCAAGCGGGGTTTCGGCTGATCTTCACCGGTGACGCCTCCGAGGTCGGGCTGGTCGAGGCGATTCGCACCGAGGTCGGTGGGATAACCCATTCGCTCGCCGATCAACTGACGCTGGCCGAGTTCGCCGCGCTGGTCGAAGCCGCCCCGGTCCTGATCTCAAACAACACTGGTCCCGTCCACATCGCATCGGCCGTCGGCACGCCGGTTGTGGATCTGTACGCCTTGACGAACTTGCAGCATACCCCCTGGCTGGTCCCGCACCGGGTTCTGTTCCACGACGTCCCATGCAAGCTCTGCTACCAGAGTATCTGCCCAATGGGCCACCACGATTGCCTGCGCCTCGTGCCGCCGTCGAGCATCGCCGAGGCCACGATCGAGCTTGCCCGCGCGGGCCGAGCCGCGCCGGTTCCGCCGTTCGCGTTTGCTCATCGATCGGATCGGATGAGCTGAGATTAAACTCCTTGCAAGCACACTCGACGTGACCGATGGCACCTGAAAATTCGCCAAACTGGAATGGTATTTGTTCAAAAACTGCACCACATTCTCACTGAATTATGTTTCGAGTCGTTGCGGATCAAATTTGTTCCACAACGCCTTCTCATAACCAAGGGGAATTCTTCTGTGAATTATGTTATCTCTTATCTCAGGAACGCTTTCGCTCGATCAAAGCGAAAGTCGAGATATCGTTTGCACTCCAGGGTCAGACTTGACGACCGAATTCTGGCCGCTGGAGAATGGCGTGATGGTCAGATCCTGCTGAACCGGTCAGATATCCGCCATTTTGCCGTGGAGACGGGCGAGTCGGTGCAACGAGTTCTCTACGATACCGCTTACCACGAAGCGTTTCATGGATTCGTCGAGCCGGTAGGCAGACTTGTTTCTCGAATTCTCGGCACCGACGACATCTATCAAGCCTCACAGGATGCGATGTATTCTGGCCTGGGGCGAGGCTACTGGTATCGAGCCGAAGAGTGGGGTGCGGAAGCTTATGGTCGGGTGAGAGGCTATCTTCGTTCCAGATCTTCCAGGAGATAGACGATATGTCGTTCCAGCTCAAATGGCAAAAGCTTCGTGTCCCCGCCGAACTCCGCCAGTCCTTCGATCAAACTGTCGGTGAATTCAACCAGAGTTTTGGGGGCGACTTTCGTGTGATTACCCATCCATTTGGGAAAATCATCGCCTGTCCAGCGGCAGACCTCTGGCTCTTTCACGTTGGCAACGGGGGCCGACCGGCACAGATCTGGACGTTAGGTTTCGTGATAGGATCCAGGCCACAGCCATTATTCCCCTCGCAAAACGAGTGGGATTTCGATGAGTGCTGTCATCATCTGGCATACCAGACCGAGGCAGACCGCCGCCAGTTTCGCCAGTTTCTTTCCCCTAGGCCGAGTCGAACAACGGCATCAACAACTCAAGGTCAAGAGGCAGTTTGAAAAACGTGGCACAGCGATCTCAGCCTCCAAACTGGATCTGTCAACGCATCGAGACTGGACGGCAACGCTCCTGGAAGCTGGAACGGCCTGAAATTGCAGCAGTTCTGGGTTGCTGTCTGGCGAAAGTGCGGGGATGGATTCAATCTCAACCCAATTGATCTGGCGCAAGATTCGCCTCGACGCGAAGTCGCGGTCGATCTTCGATCGCGCGGTGGCCGACGTGAACCGCAAACTCGGGGTGAAGTGGCACCTGATCCGGCACCCGTCGGGCAAGCTGACGAGTTGTCGGGTCGATGACCTCTGGTTTTGCCACGTCGGCGACGCCAGCCCCGAGCCGCGAGTCTGGACGCTGGCCATCGACACCCGACCCGAGCAGCGCACGCTCCTCCCCGGCGCCGACGCGGCCGACTTCGACGAGTGCTGCGACATCCTCGGTTTCCGGACCGAGGCGCAGCGAGCCGAATTCAGGACCTTTCTGGAGCCAAAGCCGGTTCCGCCCCCGGCAGACCTCGATTCAGGAGCAGTTTGAAGTATGTTCACCCTCGGAATCAATGCCGCATACCACGACCCGGCGGCGTGCCTGGTCCGTGATGGGCAGGTGATCGCGGCGGCCGAGGACGAGCGGTTCACCCACATCAAGCACGGCAAACGCCCGGTCCCGTTCTCGACCTGGGAACTGCCGTTCCACGCGATCGACTTTTGCCTGCGCGAGACGGGCATCACGCTCAGCGAGGTCGACCACGTCGCCTACTCGTATGATCCAGCCTTGCTCTGTGCCGCCGCCCAGATGCGCGAGCCGACCGTGCCGATCCCGCTCGAACCAGCGCACCAGACCACGCCCGAGGGGTTCGAGTCGCCCTGGGACCCGCTCTTTCTGGCGTCGATCACCAACGCCCCCGGGCAACTGGTGGATGGGGCGCCGCATCACTTGCAGGAACGATTCCGCGGTGCCCAGCTCGACGGTCAGTTCCGCTGGCACTACGTCGGCCACCACCTGGCGCACGCGGCGAGCGCCTTCCTGGCCTCCCCCTATGATCAGGCGGCCGTGATGACGCTCGACGGGCGCGGTGAACGTGCCGCGACCAGCTATGCCGTGGGGCAGGGGACCAACCTCCGCTGGCTCGGCCAGGTTGAGATCCCGCACTCGTTGGGGTTGCTCTATGAGGACGTGACCGATTACCTCGGCTTCCTCCGGTCGTCCGACGAGTACAAGGTGATGGCGCTGGCTTCGTTTGGCAAGCCAACGTTCGTTGATGCCTTCCGCGACATCATCCGCCTCGGCGACGCCGGCCAGTACACGATTCACGAGCCGAACCTGATCGAACGCTTCGGCCCGGCGCGAGTCCGGGGCGGCCCGACCGAGCAGCGGCACTATGACATCGCGCACTCGCTGCAAGTCGTCCTCGAAGACACCGTGGTCGAGCTGTCGCGCTGGCTCTACGAGGCGTCGGGCAAGCTCGATGCCCTCTGCCTGGCGGGCGGTGTGGCGCTCAACTGCGTGATGAACGCCCGGGTCCGTGATCGCGGCCCGTTCCGGCGGATCTGGGTCCAGCCCGCCGCCGGTGATGCCGGGACCGCACTCGGCGCGGCGCTCTGGGTCGATGCCCGCGAGCGCAACGCCGCAACCAAGACCTACACGATGGACCACGCCTTCCTGGGCCCGAGTTTCGACGACGCCACGATCGAAACCTTCCTCCGCTGGTCGAAGGTCCCGTACCGCAAGCTGACGAATGTGGCCGAGGAAACGGCCGCGATCCTGGCCGATGACAAGGTGATCGGCTGGTTCCAGGGGCGGATGGAGTTCGGCCCGAGGGCGCTTGGCGCGCGGTCGATCCTGGCGTCGCCGATCAGCCCGGGGATGCAAGGCCGGCTCAACGAGATCAAGGATCGTGAGGACTTCCGCCCGGTGGCACCCGTCGTCCTGGAGGAGCAGGCGAGCAACTGGTTCATCAACGCCCGCGTCTCGCCGTTCATGCTGTTCGTCAACGACGTTCGCCCCGACGTCGCCGACCGGATACCCGCCGTCCGCCACGTCGACGGCACAGCGCGCATCCAGACCGTCCGCCGCGACCAGAACCCGCCGTATTACGACCTTCTGCGTGCCTTTTACACCCGGACCGGCGTGCCGATCCTGGTCAACACGTCGTTCAACACCCGGGGCGAGCCGGTCGTCTGCACGCCCCGCGACGCGGTCGAGTCGTTCTGGACGTCGCCGCTCGACGCCCTCGTCATCGGGTCGTTCCTGATCGAGAAGCCTCCCACCACTCGCCCGGAGTCCGCCTGAGTTGAGCCGGGTCTCGGTCGTCATCCCCACTTATCACCGCCCCGACCTCCTGGCGCGGTGCCTGGCAGCGCTGGCTCACCAGGATTTCCCGCGTGATGCGTGGGAAGTCCTGATCGCCGACGACGCCGCCAGCCCCACTACCCGCGTGCAGGTCGAGGCGGCGCAACCCACGCTCCATCCCGTCCCCGTCCGCTACCTACCCATCACCGCCACGCAAGGCCCCGCCGCCGCTCGCAACGCCGGCTGGCGGGCCGCGACCGGCGCCATCATCGCCTTCACCGACGACGATTGCGTACCCGATCCCGGCTGGTTGAGCGCAGGCGTGCGAGCGTTCGACGCCCCCGAGGTCGATGCCATCGGCGGGCGGATCATCGTCCCGCTCCCCCCTGATCCGACCGACTACGAGCGCGACGCCGCCGGTCTGACCCATGCCGAGTTCGCCACCGCCAACGCCTGGTGCCGGCGCGAAGCGCTGGTGGCCGTCGGTGGGTTCGACCAGCGCTTCACCGCCGCCTGGCGCGAGGACAGCGACCTTCAATTCGCCCTGCTGACGGCCGGCCGGGTCGTCAGGTCCGCCCCCGACGCCGTGGTTGTCCACCCCGTCCGCCCCGGTCGCTGGGGCGTCAGCCTCAGCCAACAACGTAAGGCCCGGTTCGAAGCCTTGCTCTACCGCAACTTCCCCAACTTTTACCGCTCCCGGATCAGCCGTTGGCCCCCCTGGACCTACTACGCCACCGTCGGCTGCCTGATCTACAGCATCGGCTGCCTGATCCACATCGCCCTTGGCTGCACCTTGCCGTACCCCTGGGCCGATGCGGCGCTCGGATTCACCGGCTGGCTGATCCTGACCGCCCGATTCTGCTGGCTCCGGCTTCAACACACCTCGAAGCAGCCCCGGCACGTCGCCGAGATGATCGTCACCTCGGCCCTCATCCCGCCGCTATCAATCTTCTGGCGGCTCCGAGGGGCGATCGCCTATCGGGTCTGGTTCTTTTGACCAGTCGATCCGGTCGAACAACGCCCGGAGCCTGGCCCCACGCTCGGGGTTGAGCGCCGCGACATGCGCGACCCGCCCGCCGAGGTGACTCCGGAAGTCGGGATGATTGGTGCGGTTCTGGGTGGCGATGCCGTGGTTGAGGCAGTTGTGCAGCGTGGCCTTGAGGGTGTCGAAATCGGTGCGGGCGACGTTCGGGTGAGCGTTGACGACTGCGCCGGCGAGGATCTGGCGGACGCCTTGCCGCATGATGCGGGTCTTCCGGTGGTGGACGGCGAACCCTTCCTCGTGGATGATCGCCGCGACGTGAATGGCGAACCGACTGGCCGACCGCCCCCACGCGGCAGCGCCCGAGAAGGCGAGGTCGTCGGCGTAGCGGGTGTAGACCGCCCCCGCACTCTGCGCCAGGCCCGTCAGGCGAGCGTCGAGCCGGAACGCCGCCAGGTTGGCGAGCGCGGGCGAGGTGGGCGCCCCCTGGGGAAGGTGGCGGGCGCGATAGATCCGCCGGGTCCGGTACGAGTCGGTCGAGGTCCGCGCCGGGGCGCCGGGTCGATCCCAGACACCGAGCGGGGCGACGTTGGTGCCGAGACCCATCAGCGTCCGCGCGACCGCCTCGGGGTAGCCCGCCGTCCGGAAGATCGCGGCCACCCGCGCTCCGGTCACCGAGCCGAAGAAGTCACGGAGGTCGAGCTTGAGGACGACCGCTTGCCCGACATGAGGCGCCACGAACGTCCGGACCGACCGACCGGGGCAGAACCCGTGCGCTGCGGGGTGCGGGGGGATCTTGCCGATCAAATCCGCCAGCAAATGCCGCTGGCACGCCTTGAGTCCCGGACGGGGGATCTCGATCAGCCGACTCGACCCATCGCGCTTGCTCCGCCAGGCGTAGTCGTACCGCCGGAGCGGGCCGTCGGGCGTCTGACGTTCCAGGCCACGCCGGTCGGCCCACCAGACGAGCCGGTCAGGATCAACCGCGAGCCAATCCGCCAGCCCGGCCACGGTCACGAGCCTTGGGACGGCCCAGGTGCCCGGCGGTCCCAGAGCCGGGGCCAGCGCGGGGGGCGGCTGGAGCGTGGGCGACGACCGGACCGACCCTCGCGTCAAAGCCTGAGCAAACCCAGGATCGTCCCGCAGCCAGGCCACGGCTCGCTCGGGGGTGGGCCGGGCACGCCAGAAGTGCTCCAGGAACCGGGCCGCGACCGCGACGAACCACCGGGGCGGCGTCTTGCGGCCCAGCGCCCGCGTGCCACGTGCGACCAGATCATCGAGCCGCCAGTCGGCCGCGATCAGCGCTTCGGCCAGGGCTCGGGTCGCCCACGTCAGGTGGTTTGGTGCGGGCATCCCTCGGCCCCGGACAGGTTCAAGGTCGAATCAAGGCGTCGCAAGGGGGCCAACCAATTCTGTCCCGCGCGTGCAATCTTCCACGGAGTGGAACGGCGCCCGCGCGATCGCATTCGACCCGTCTGTTCAGCCCCCGGGGTAACCCCGGAGCAGTCCACGAACCCACCACGTTGCCGGGCGGCTCGCCCACTCGCTTGGCCCCCTTGCGACGGTCCGAAATTTATCCGGCACCTGAACGCATGTCAAGAAAAATCGCCGATCAAGCGCCGTCGAGGCGAACGTGCTGAACCTGATGCTTGTGGAGCCAGGCGAGCATCGTCTCTTGCTCCTCGGACAGCTCAACCTCGGTCATCGTGTCGGTGTCGAGCGGTGAGACGAGGTAAAAGACGCCATCATCGACCCACTTCGCCACGTCGTCGGCGGCAAACCAGTAGTCCCACTCACCCATCGTGGGCAAGCCCGCCGTATCGCGGGGCGACATGAAGTAGACGAGCTGATTCCGGAGCCGGAGCGTGATCGCGAGCGGGGCGACCTCGGGGCGGTCGAGCGGAACCAAGGCGAGCCGAGCCATCGGGCGTACCTGACCTTTGCGGAAAAAACGAAGCCAACCGGACCGCCGTCAACCTACCGCGCCCCGGAAGGCGCCGTCAACGGCGGCAGTTGGTCCTGAACTTGATTATCATTTATGAACATTTATTAATAAAAGAGATTTGTCATTCTGGTAGTTCGATCGGACCGCAAGAGAATCTGATGGCGACTTAAAGAGCCCGGCAACTTGCCGCCCGCACTGGGAGGGGCGACGCCGAAGGCCCCAGCGCCGCGACCTCTATACCCAGAACGGACTGGCAGGCAGCGACGTCTCGGCGGCGACCAGCGAACTGATCGGCCAGTACGTCGGCCGCGAAAGCACGGTCCAGGGGCTCCGCTGGACGCTCCAGTTTTTGAGCCTGATGACGCTGGTCCTCGGCCTGATCGTCGCGGGGTTGCTCCAGCACGCCGGGCTTGGGCTTCAGGCCCCGCCCGACTCGGGCCATGCGTGATCCAGGGTCGGTCAGTCGGCTTTGGGCGTGTCAGCGGTTCGAGGCTTTGGTTGCGGGAGTTGCTCGCCCGCGGGGATCTCGACCGCAAGCCGGTTCTGCGGCGGGGCGATCGGACAGGTCGAGTGCTCGATGTAGGCGCAGGGAAGGTTGATCGCCTTGTTGAAGTCGAGGACGACGTAGCCACCTTGCGGGGCATCGCTGGTTAACTGCCGGGCGTTCCCGGCGGTCAGCTTGCCGGCGGTGGCGTCGCGGAAGACGAACCAGAGCTTGCCATCGCCTTCGGTGGCGGCTTCCAGCGTGTGCTTTTGCCCCTGATAGGTGAAGGTGACGGTTCCCGGGCTGGGCATCACGTCGTGGCCACCGAGGACCGTGTCGAAGGTGATCGTCCGGGGGATGGCGTACGGCTTGAACTCGGCGACGACGCGCAGATCCTCGTTGACCGGGAACCAGCGGAGCCCGGCGAAGTCGCGGCGGACCGGGTTGGCGTTGTCCTTCAACCGGAGGGCGTACTGATCATTGCGGCGGAGGAGGATGAAGCGGAACTCACCTACCGCTAAAACGTCGGCCTTGGCACCGTTGGCATCGGAGTGGATTGTGCCGCCGGTAAAGGGCTTGCCGTCGCGCAGGATGGACAATCCGGGGCTGGGCTCGAACGTGACGCCAGCGGGCTTGCTGCCGGCTTCGGCCTCGACGGTGAGAACCCCCACCGTCGCGGGAGCCCCGGCGCGGAGTTTGATGTCGCTCTCGACCGCGCTGCCAACCCGGGTCGAGCCCGGTTTGAGCCAGAACAAACCCGACACCGACAGCCAGCCATCCTCAGCGCGGAGCCTGGCCTCGCGGTCCTTCTGGAACTGGGCGATCTCGGCACGATACGCGGCGTCCTGGGCCTGGCTCGGGGCAAGCGCGCCGCCGATCAGGCTCGCCGTCAGCACGATAAGGGTCGGCGCGGGATGTCGAGGCATGGGAAAGCTCTCGGGATCGGGAAGGATGGAAACGGGTCCGACCGAGAGGGGGTCGGACCGCGAGCGCCGCGGGGGATGCCTTACTTGTCGTCCTTGTGCGCGTCGTGGCACGACTTGCACGAGGCACCCATGGACTTCTGCGCGGCCTTGAGCTTGTCGAGATTCTTGTCCGTGGCCGCGTCGTCAAGCGCCTTGGCGTTGTCGAAGTACTTGGTGGCCTGCTTCTTCCACTCTTCCTTGTCCCCCTTGGGCGGGTCGTTCTTGGCCATCGCAGCGCCAAGGATGACGAAATCCTTGGTGGTCTTGCCAATCGCTTCCCAGTCGACGGGGTTGGCCTGGGCCTGCTTTTTGAGGACGTTCGTCTGCGAGGTCGAGCCCTTGTGCAGCTTGTTCATGATCTTCTTGACCGTCGGCGTCTCATCATCGAACGCCATCGCCGCGACCGGAACCGCACAGGCCACGAACCCGAGAATCACCCAACTCTTCATCGCACCAACTCCTCGGAACCTGGGAGCAGCAAAGCCAACCGGCACCAATTGCCGACCGGATCGCCCCAGTGTAACCGCGCTTTCGACCCGTTGCCTGCCCGATTTGCCCCGACCGAGGCCGATTCTCAAAATTTCGTCGCGTGGTCGATCACGCCGACGGCAGTCGCTTCCAGACATGAGCCGATGTGAGTTGTCGAAGATCCGTGCCAGAGCGCCGCCCGAAGTTGACTGAACGATCACCGGAAAATCGCTCCTGATCGCTGCGGCAAACGAGCCGAGCCACCCTCGCAGCGCCAGCCGAGTGCCGATTCCTTGGTGCCCAATCCCTAGCAGCCAACGAACAAAGCTGACGGAGTCGACGCAAAAATTCTCGTAGTCGGGCAGTGCCGATTACGAGAACTGGAGGGAAATAAGGTTTAACAACCTCAGGTCACGACGAGTCGAGCCGGACTTACCTGGACAGCATCATCTTGAGGTGTTCTTTCACTTCTTCAATCTGCTTCGTATCCTGCTCGTGGAGCTTCTTGAACAGGGTAACGCACTCTTGCGCGTTTTCTTGCTCAGCGTCCTTGATGTACTTGGTGTAGGCGTTGATCGCTTCCGCCTTCGCCTGGGCGACGGTCAACCAATCGTACAACAGGTCACTGATCGGACTGGCAGCGGTCTCGGTTGCGGTGGCCATCGGTGCGGCTCCTCAAGTTCCAGAGAAATATTGTCATGGATGCACATAGAGACGTCAGTACGTTCTGTGCAGTTCCAGCACCGCAGTCGCCCGTGATCTCCCGAGCCGACCCATCCTTTCCGGGCCAGGGCTGGGCCACCGCGCCGGCAAGTTGGTCCGATCGATCAGCGACCAGTGAGTTTCCACCTTTTTCGGATCAACTCGACCAGCGGCGTCCAGGAATTCTGGATCTGCGGTGGCGATAGGATCAGGCGGAATCGCGCAGCCTGCTCTGGCAATCAGCAAAGGCTGAGCATGACTTGTGGAGGGAAATGAGGCCGATCGGCATCGATCGGGGTGAGTGGAGCCGAGACCAGGGCAAGGAAAGAGATTGGCCGGACCGCAGCCAGGCCCACCGGTCGGCCGCGTCCTGCGTTTCAGGGCGGGCCGATCGGGGGGAAAGCCTCAGCGGCTCGAACTAGCACCGGCACCGGCACCGGAGTAGGCGGCCGAACCCGCCGCGCCGCTGGCCGGGCCGGGGGCGCCACTTCCCTCGGCGGTCGGGCCGGAGTCGGAGTTGCCGCCGCAACCCGAGATCAGGCAGGCGGTGGCGAGGATGGTGGCGAGCAAGACGCGTTGGTAAGTCATCGGTGAATCTCTGGGACCGGGGACGATGAGGCAAAGCGAAACGTCGCAGCGCTTCCTGGATGGAGGCAGCCGCAACGCAACCGAGGTTCCAATCATTTTAGCGGGGCATCAAGAGGGAGGCCGGGAAAAGCGGTGATCAGGTGGCGGAATGGCCCCTGGATTGCTGCTGGAACGTCGTTAGATCGTCTCAAAATCGTTTCTGGCAAGGGGGTTGTGATGCCGCGTGTCCTTGATGTTGGTCAGTGCGGGTTTGATCACGGGTCGATCGCGCGGCATCTCCAGAAGAGTTATGGAGCCGAGGTGACGGCGGCGGACTCGGCCGGGCAGGCGCTGGTGACGCTCCGGGCGGGTGGGTTTGATCTGGTCCTCGTGAACCGGGTCTTCGATGGCGACGGCTCGCCCGGTCTCGATCTGATCCGGTCGATCAAGGCGGATCCCGACCTGGCGGGCACGCCAGTGATGCTGGTCAGCAACTATCCCGATGCGCAGGCTGAGGCCAAGCAACTGGGCGCCTTGCCCGGCTTCGGCAAGGGAGACATCCACTCGGGTCGGCCCGTGGCTCCGCTTGATGAGGCACTCCGGCAACCCCATTGACAGTGTGAGCCGGCTTTTTGTGAGCCGGGCGATTTTGTGCGGACAAACCGCTCGCCGTGTCCTAGGGTTCCTACAGATGCAGGTTGTGGACCCGACGCGGAGGCTTCGTCATGCTCACCAGCTTACCGGTTCTCGTTCAGGTGATCGCGATCGTGATCTGGGCTTCGTTCTTCTTCCTGCTCGTCAACGCGCCAATGGCCGGTAACGCTCGCGACGGTCGAGGGAGTTCGGCCCATGACGGCGCAACGGCCAGCCCCGCTTCGCCGCGAGCGAAACGAGGCCGGCCGAGCCGCTGGAACCGTGATCCAGACGCCTGGGGATCAAGCGACCTGGTGCCGATCAATAATTACCGCAACCGTTGATCTGGTCGAAGAGGCAGGCGAGGCGGTACTGGAACCAGTTGTCGCAATTACCGGCGTTGGCGTCGGCGAACTGAAGGAGTTGCAGCAGGGTGACGGTCCCGGTCGGGCCACCATAGCAGGCCAGGCTCGACCCGATGTTATAGGTCGCGGCCCCAGCGCCCGCGGCGGTCACCTTGAAGCCGTAGCACGCGGCATAGTTGCCACCGGCCAGGCTCGAATCCGTGGCGTAGACCGCCAGGGCGGTGGCCAGACCCTCGGTGATGGCCGAGTAATGAGACTGGCTATAGCACGACTGGAAGATCGACGCGACCTGGGCGTTGGTCTTGCCAGCCAGGCTCGACAGCGAGTTCGGGAGTTCAGCGGCGAGCCAGTTGCCCAGGCTGGTGGAGTTGGCACCGCCGTTAAGGCTCTTGATCAGGTTCTGGCCGTTGCAGCCGTTCCAGAAGCAGGTCGAGGCGGTCTGGTTGCAGCCAAGAGCGCCGGTGATGGCCTGCTCACCGAAGTTGTAGCTGACGCCCGAGTTGCCGCCCGCCAGGGTGATGGCGGTGATCGAGTCGGCGGTGGCGCTGGACAGGCTGCCGTCGGTCACGCCGTTGACGGTGCCGACCGAGTTCTTCGTTGAGAAGTAACCGCTCGGGGTGATCTCGTTGACCTTGTATGTTCCGGGTTGAAGACCGGTGAAGTTGTATGACCCGTCCTTGCCGGTGATCCGGGTGAGCGCGACGGTCTGGCCGTTGGTGTCCTTGCCGGTCAGTTGGACCGTGACCCCACCGAGGCCGGTGTCGCCCGAGCCGAACTTCCCGTCGTAATTTTTATCCACAAAGACCGAGCCCGACAGGTTGGCGAACGCGGTCGGGGCCGCCTCCGAGCCATCGTGGTCGGCGTCGATGAACCGGCATTCGCCGTGGTAGGTGATGTTGGCGGCCGGGTTGAACGTGCTGATCGCCCCGCCGCAGACGAAGTCGATCTGGTAGTAGCTGTTCGGGATCGTCACCGTCAACGAGTGCTGGCCCGGGGTGAGCGTCTGGGTATCAACGCTGAAGATCGCCTGCTTGGTCAGGTCGAAGTTGCTCGTCGCAGTGTAGGTGACGAACGTGATCGTCGCCGGTGAGTTCCCGGTGACCGTGAAGTTGACGGTGACCTGATCCCCCTGGTTCGTGTGCCCACCCAGGCTGGAGAAGGTCGAGACCCCGGCCGAGCCGATATCGGTATAGCTGACGCAACTAATCGGGCACGAGCAGGTGGTCTGGTAGTTATCGAAGTTATCGTTCGTGACGTTCTGACCAGCAGCCAGCGGCACGGTGTAGACCAGCGTGGTCGGCCCGGTCTGGACATATCCGCTCGGGGTGACTTCCTGAACCGTGTAGGTGCCCGGGGCGAGGTTGGTGAACGAATAAGCCCCGTTGCTCCCGACGACCTGCGAGGCGATGACGGCGCGGCTCGCGTTGACGAGCTGGACCGTAACGCCGGCCAGTGGGGTATCGTCGCTGGTCAAACCATCGCCGGTCTTGTCGGCAAAGACGATGCCCGAGATCGACCCCGGCAGGATCTCGCCGAAGTTGTTGTTCGGGCTGGTCGAGCCCTGCGTGACGGTGATCGCGGTGATCGACCCGGTGTTGGTGACGTCGGGCAGGTAGCCGGGGGTCGCACCCTCGACGACGGTGTATGTCCCGGGAGCGAGGTTGGTAAACGCGTAGGCACCACTGGCGTTGGTGGTCATGGTGGCGACGGTCACGGTCTTGCCGTTGACGGTCTGGGTCAGCGTGACGGGGATCGAGGCGATCCCGGTTTCGCTGCCATCCTTGGTGCCGTTGTTGTTGGCATCGGCATAGACGAACCCGGAGACGACTCCCGGCAGGATCTCGCCGAAGTTGTTGTTCGGCGTGTTCGACCCCGCCGTGACGACGACGCCGGCCAGCGAGCCGGTGTTGGTGACGTCGGGAAGGTAGCCTGGGGTCGCCCCCTCGACGACGGTGTAGGTACCCGGCAGGAGGCCAGCGAACGAGTACGACCCATCGGTCCCGGTGGTCGTGGTGGCGACGGTGGTCGTCACGCCGTTGACGGTCTGAGTCAAGCTGACGGGGATCGAGCCGATGCCGGTTTCGGTCCCGTCCTTGGTGCCGTTGTTATTGCTGTCGGCGTAGACGACGCCCGAGAGCGACCCGACCGGGATCAGTTTGTTGCCGAAGTTGTAGCTCATGGCGGCCAGGACGCTCTGGCCGTTCGAGATGACACTCGGGCTCGGCAGGCCGCCACTGAGCGACGCGTCGAGGATGGCCACCTGCTCGGACTTGCCGGTCGAGTCGCTGATGAAAGCGGCGGCGGCGGTCTGGAGGTCCTGGTAATCCTGCGCGGTCGTGTTCTGCGGGTTGTACCCGTTCAGGGTCAAGCTGTTGCCGTAGACCAGCTCCCAGATGGCAAGCTGCAACCCGGCGGCGACATCGCGGGTCGACAGGCTCTGGATCGAGGCCGGCAGCGGCATCGAGTTAGGGAGCGTGGTCAGCCCATAATGGTTGTAGAGGTAGGCAACCTGGCCCCCATTGAGTAAGGCCCCGGTCGGGTCCACCTGCGGCTGGTACGAGGTTCCCCGCACGAGTCGGTCGTTGATCCCCACGCAGAACGTCGGGAACGAGGTGGTGACGACGTTCTTATCGCCGCTCAAGGTGTAGTTGAGTTGAGCCACGTTGATGGATTCGGAGTTGCCGCCCTGCGTGTAGTAGATCTGGTTATAGCCATACATCCCGCCGGGGTAGATCGTCGGGGCAGCGTAGTTGGCCGTGACGTTGTTCGGGTCAACAACCGTGACCTGGATCGCGTTGGGGGCCGTCACCGTGGCCGGGTCGATCTGCGAGAGTGCCTGGGCGCCGGTGTTCGAGTAGCCGGCGGCCGACTCGACCAAGGTATAGGTCGTGCCCGGCGTCAGGCCGCCCGTGACGTTGCTGTTGGTGAACAGGTAGTTCCCGTCCGACCCGGTCGTCACCTGCCCGAGGCTGACGGTCGAGTTGGCGGCGTAGATGTTGACCCTGGCACCGGCCAGCGGCGTCTCCGACGTGTCGAGCGCGCCGTTGCTGTTCGCGTCGTTGAAGATGGTCCCTTGCAGGACCGGCGAGACGGCGGTCAGGAGTTGGCGAGCCTCGAAGGTGTCCATCGTCGGCCGGAAGCCAGGGCGGATCTGAGTGCTACGACGGCTGGGGCGAATCTTGGCGAACATTGCCATGGAAGCGAACCTACCTTGATGAAAGACGAAGATGAGGACACAGGAACGAAGCGAGCCAGGCGGAAAAAGCACAATGAGCCTGGCTGGGCGCGGACCGGTTGCCCGGAACCGCGCTGGGTCCAAAAATCGAGATCAAAGAAGTCGGCAAGGCACACGACAACGGGTTCACCAACCAGGCCGACATCGGCCCTTCTGGTGATCGGATAGCGCGAGGGTCAGGACCAGTAGGCCCAATCCCCTGTCAGCAGCACGGTCAGAGCAATGCACGCATTGGTCACGGCATGGGCCAGAGCGGCATCGCCGACCCGTCCGCGTCGGTAATAGACGCCGGCATAGACCAGGCCCGCCAGCGTGCCGGCGAACCAGCGACCGTGGAGCAGGCCAAAGGCCAGCGATGAGAGCAGGAACGAAAACCAGGTAAAGCGACCCAGCGACACGGATTCAAAGTCGGTGGCGATCAGCCGTCGGGTCAGGTAACCGCGGAAGGCCCACTCTTCAACCAGCGGCACGACCACGATCGAGCCGACCACCCGGAACCCGAGCCAAAGCAGGCTTCCGGTCGGCGTCATGCTCGCCAGGCCCTGTTTCAAGGTGGCCGATCCCGTCGGGTTGGCCGGTTCGAGCACGATCCAGAGCCCGAAGACCGCGACGCCGACCAGCATGGCCCAGCCCGATAGGTCGAACAACCGCCCCGGCAGGCTCCGGTGACAGACCCAGAGCGCCACCCCGCCGGCAATGATCCGGAGCGGATAGAACGGGTCGAAACCCGCGGTGGTCATCGCGCCGGTGACCAGAGTCGTGGCCACCACCGCGAGGAACGGCATCAGGTAACTGGCGGTCGGGTTGACCGTCGGCACCTCGATCGCGCCCCCCTCGGCGACTGCCGCCAGCGAGCAGGGCTCGGCCATGAAGTAGGCGGACCGCCGTGAGAGCAGGACCAGACCCAGGCTGATGACCAGGAAGCCGAGACTCCCGGCGTGCGAGTGGAACCCGCCCAGCGCGACCTCGGGGGAAACCCAGGCGCCGATCAGGATCAGGGCGATGATCCGGGCCGAGTTGACCAGCCAGATCGCCACCGTCCCGAGCGGGATCAAGAGCCAGGCGTGGGGCCACCGGAGTGACCGCCGCGACCAGGCGAGATACGCCGCCAGGAAGGCCCAGACCAGACCGATCCCTTCATAACCCGAACACGCCGGCGCGATCCGGACGGCGAACGTACTGGTGCCAATCCGGTAGTGCGTCGGGTCGAAAACAACGTCGGCGCAGACCAGCGACAACCCAACCCGGACCAGAGCAAACGTCGCCGACGCCAGCACCGCCCAGAGGTGTTCCGCCATCAGGCTCAGCCCAAAGCCCCCGAGCACGACCCCCAGACCCGTCCCGACAATCCCGAGCACGCGCCGACCGCTCAGAGTGGACCAGGCGTCGGGATGCAAGGCGGCCAGCCAGGTCAACATCACCGCCAGGCCGGCCGCGTACCATCCCAGAACCCAGGCCATCGGCCAGCTCGTGGCGAACACGTTCCCATCGCAGACCGGAACCGTCACGGCGATCAGGACCATCAACATCGCCAGGTGCGCCAGCAGTCCCGTCAACCGGCCCGACCAGGGTGATCCCCGATCCTCGCCGACTCCTGCTGCCGGTCGGTTCCCGGTGCCGCCCAGGATCGCCATCGAGCCGACGGCCAGAAAACCGGGAATCAAGAGGCGCGGAGCGTGAATCAGGGGCAGCATCCACCAGGCGGGGGTCGTCACCACGGGAGCGGCGAACCGGAGCGACATCAGCGCCCCCTCGACAGCAAACAGCGCCGTCATTGCACCCCACCAGACCCGTTTCGACTGTGGAGATACCCCACCAACCCAGGGTGATACCATGATCCGTGAAGATGACAAGGCCGCTCACTCCGATCCGTAAACCTGCCGCCGTGGAAGGAAATCTGACGATTGGATGACTCGGCACCGGGCCGACCACGCCCGGCACCGATCCGCGGACCGGTGCCGAGCCGTGGCCTGTCTGACCCGGGAGAGCCAGTGGCCCACCCTGGTTTGGTTGCCTTACTTAGCGCGGCGAATCCGCCCGGTCAGAGTCAGAACGCCGCCGGTCACCAGCGTCACCACACTGGCCAGCGAGCCCGGATCGACTTCGGGGGCGTTGGGGGTACTGTCGCCAGCCTGGGCCAGACCTGACGCCGCCGAGATGACCAACGCCAGACCCAGACCGAACGAAACCACGCGGAGGGCACGAATCGAGGCGAATTTGAAAGAATTGCTCATCGGATAACCCTATCCTGTACTCAAAAGATGATTGCGCACCGCGATCCAACCTCCTCGAACGCCGTTGTCGAGGAGGCAAACGTACCCAGAGACCTGGGAACAACTTCCGGCGCTGACACCGCCGTTGGATCGGTTGAGGGGTTTGTTGTAGCGAGCCAAATCCCGCAACGTCAATATCAATCGGCTACTGTTGTGTTTAAACGACGCACATCGTTATTTACGCAACACGTACCCCAATCCACCGACAAAAAGGGACGGAGATCGCCTCGACCACGAGAGGGTGATCGCCATCGCCGTGACAACCGGTTGTCGCCGCCGGTTGCCTCTCAACCCAGGGAAATCTGGCCTGCAAACCCCTCCGCGGGGTGGACATGACCATCATCCCTTACTGGCCATTCTACGTCACGTTTGCCAGCGCTGTGACACCGTGGACACCACAACTCGCACGGTTCAATCCAACAGCCCAAAGAGCATGTTTGTCGAATATTGAACAAAATCAGCATGTTAAAGTAGGCCAGACTGGGCGTCTTTGCCGTAAAAACGGGTTGCCTACATCCAAATGGCACTATCTGATTGACCCCATATAATGAGATTCCCTAGAAGCCTTGTTGTGGAAAAACAACGCTTGATTCAAGGATGCCGCGAGAAGAGTTAAGCAGCATGATGTTTTCTGGCAACCCTGGTCTTTTTCGGGAATCATCGCGAGGCGCGGGTGGGGTGACTTGTTCTCAGCTCGGGGGCGGGCTAGCCTGGGCGGCTGGTTGTTCGCCTTCCGGGGAATTCATCGGAGAGATCACGCATGCTGAAGCCGGGTCGCAGGGAGTTCTTGGGTCAGGTCGGGGTGATGGCCGCGTCAGCATCGGTCGGCCTGCTGGGGGGATCGGCTGGTCACGCTCGCGCTGAGGGAGCCCCAGCCCCGCAGGCTCCGGCGGGTTCCGCCGGGGGGCGGCGGCACGCGATCGGGGTATCGACGTATTCGTTCTGGCAGTTCCGGGGCGAACGGCTCGGCATGGCGGCGTGCATCGACAAGGCCGCCGCGATGGGCTTCGACGGCGTCGAACTGCTTCACGTCCAGATGGAGGAGGAAACGCCCCGGGCGGTCAACGCGATCAAGCGGCAGGCGCACTCGCTGGGCCTGGCCTTGATGGGCTTCTCGACGCACCAGGGGTTCGTCTACCCCGAGGCCGAGCAGCGGCGCAACAACGAGCAGAAAACGATGTACCAGATCGAGCTGGCCGCCAGCCTGGGCATCCCGACGATGCGGATCAATACCGGCCGCTGGAACACGGTCCCGTCGTTCGACACCTTCATGAGCAAAAAGGGGATCGAGCCAGCCATTGAAGGCCACACCGAGGACGAGGCGTTCAAGTGGGTGATCGACTCGATCGAAAAGATTCTGCCGCGCGCCGAGGCCTGCGGCGTGGTCCTCGGGCTCGAAAACCACTGGGGGCTTGGTCGGACGGCGGCGGGTGTGCTCCGGATCGTCGAGGCGATCAAGTCTCCCTGGCTGGCGATGACGCTCGACACCGGTAACTTCCTTGAAAACGCCGAGGCTCAGTACGAGCAGATGGCCGCCAGCAAGGTGCCGATCGCGCTCGTCCAGGCCAAGACCTACTTCGGCGGCGGTCGCTGGTACGCGCTCGACCTCGACTACGCCCGGATCGCGCAGATCCTGGCCAAGCACGACTACCGTGGCTGGATCTCGCTCGAATTTGAAGGCAACGACGAGGCCGAGGTGGCCGTTCCCAAGAGCCTCGCCATGCTCCGCGAACACTTTCCGAAGTGAGCGAGCCGACCAGAGCCTCTTCCTTGCGAGCCCATCGGGCCAGGAAGAGGCTTCGCCCAGGCACCCGCAGATCCATGATACTGATTTGATATTCATGACTGTTGACTCCGATCGACCTTTGAGGTGAAATGTTTTGCAGTGCAATGTTATGTGAAGAATACTTTGACAACAAAAGCCAGCGGGTACCGGTCCGGGCAGCCAGGCACCTGATCCTCATGGGTGAGCTGGTCGGCATGCCCTGGAGGACCGATTCTTGCCCGGTGGCGAGCGGGGCCAGTCATGCCGAACGCCAGCGGAAAAGCGGCAGGCCCGATGACGTCGGCGGACCTGATCCAGGCGGAGAAGGTCGCGATTGATGCGCGGCGTGAGCATCTTTACCTGCACAAGCCGCAAACAGCGCTTGGGGAGGAGCACACCCGGGTCAAAAAGGAACTCGAGCGGCTGGACCAGCTTCGAGCCGAGGCAACCCGAACCGCCGCCAGGCCCGACGCTGGCCCCCTCCTGGAGGCAGCGATTGCCCAGCGAGAGGATCGACTCGACGAGATCGACCACGATCTCGCCGGCCTGCAACTCGATCCGCTCCAGGTCGCGGCGCTCGGTGCGCAACCGTTGACAGGGTTGAGTCTGTCGGGTGGAGGAATCCGGTCCGCGTGCTTCAACCTGGGGCTGCTGGAGGGGCTCGACCGGCTCGGCTTCGACCCTCCCGCCGGCTCGAAGCTCAGGCCAGTGGCGAGCAAGCCCGGGGGGTTCAACCATCTCGAACTCTTTGACTATGTTTCCAGCGTCTCGGGTGGCAGTTACGCGGCTGGGCACCTGGCGACGGCGATGCTGCCGGCGAACTTGCCCACGGAATCGGCCCAGACTCCCGAGCCACCGGAATATCTGGGGAAGATCCATTTCGCCTCGAAAACGGTGCCCGGCTGGCTCTGGGGGGTTGGTGTCTGGTTCCTTGGGGTTGCGTTCCAGCTCCTCAAAACGGGGTCGCTCCTGGTCGCCTTCCTCGCGGCGGTTGCGCTCATCTTTCGGGTTCTGGATGCTCCCGATGCGATGCGCTTTTTCGACGTCCTGGGCTTTCACTCCGACATGTCGCGCGGGTTCGTGCCGTTCTGGTTTGCGCTCGTCGTCTTCCTGGTAGCCTGCTGGTTGAATAGTTCCCGGTGGGGACCTGAGTGTACCGTGGCCTGGTTTGGCGTTTCGCTTGTGGTCCTCGGTGGGTACGGGGTGCTGATCTGGTTCTGGTCCACCGCTCCGCCCCAATCGCCGGGCGCACTGCCGTTCCGCGCCCAGTACGCTTGTTTGATAGCGCTGCCCTTGCTGGTCGTGGTCGTCTGCCTGGTCAACGTGATGATCCGGCATGGCAAGGGACCCATCAGGGACCTCGCCATGCGGGTCCCCTGGTTGCATGCTGCGAGCCAGATGGCAGCAACCAGGATCGGCAAGTTCGTCACGAGTTTTGTGCTGTCGATCTTCCGACGATTCGAGGGGTTCGGACCAGACTCGACATCGTGGGTCGATTCGCGGTCCCTGCAGATCCGGGCTTACCGCCTGTTGCCGTTGCTGGTGGGTCTGATCTGCGCGGCCGGGTTGGTGACAACCGGCGACATCGGCACCGCGCAATCGAGCCACAGCGCGACGCAACTGGCGCAGAGCCAGCAGGGGGCGCGCGAGCTGGCTGAAATCCAGGGCTGGATCATCAAGGCCACTTTGTCGCTGCTGGGGGTCACCTCGCTGGCCTTCTTCTTCCCGCGCAACCTGTTCAAGAGCGTCCGCCAGATCGAGGATCGGGCCGCGGGGCGGGACCAATCCGTCACGCCAGACCGCTGGCGGGGGTGGGAGCCGCTGCTCCGCGTGACGGTCTTCCTGTGCAGCCATGGCTTTATCCTGCTCGTGATCTTCGTACTGTACGGGTTGGTGGCGCACGAAAATGTCTCGGGCTACAACGATTGGCGCGAGAGCTTGCCAACCGCCGCCTTCCATCGGTCCGATTTTCGTGATGCCGACCAGGCCTGGGACAAGATCGAGTACGACGCCACCGCCACCGCCTCCGCCACCGCCTCCGCCTCCGCCGACGCCCTCGCCGACACCGTCGCCAGGAAGCGGAACTACTGGCAGCCGCTGGCCGCGCGACTTCTGACCACCCGGGCAAGTCCCAACCTCTCGATCGCCCACGAGCGGGCGCTCTCGGTCCAGATCCGCGCTCTCGAAGCGTTGCCCTGGGTGGTCCAGGTGGTGCCACTTGTCGGCAGCCTGGGTCCGGAAATTTTGTGGAGTGATGCCGGCTACCAGCTCAACCCGAATTTCGGGCGGCTTTACGACGCGAAGTCCGAGCGGGAGGCCATTCAGGACGCCGTCGCGCTCCGGATCAGCGACACGGTCCTGAACGACTCGAACCTGGTCACGCTGTTTCCGAGTCGCGCCCAGCAGCAGGCGCTTGCTGGGCCGGATGAGAACCTGCCCGACTGGTATGGTGATGTCTGGGAAAAATATCACGAGCGAGCCTTGATCCTCAAGGCCGAGCGGGAGAGCCTGCGGACCGGCTCACCGACGGACCAGGCCGCGATCGCGGCGGCGATCCGGAGCAACAACCGCCGCGGCCTGGAACTGTACTTGCCCCACCTGATCCGCGACCGGGTCCACGACAAGATCGTTTATGCGTCGGTCGTCTGGAGTCAGGATCAGTGGACCCGGTTCCGGATCATCCTGGTCGCCGGCGGGATCTGGCTCCTGTGCTGCGCTGTGGACGTCAACACCTTCTCGCTCCAGAAATTTTACCGGGGGCATGTGATCGATAGTTGGGTCCGGACGCCGCAACGCAAGGGGGTCTACCGCTGGCTTCACCAGACCGAAACAACCTACCGAGGGGCGGACCACCGGGATCGACCCGCCGACGACTCGCCGCAACCAGCGACCCGGCGGGCGCCGCTCTTGTTGATCAACGCCACCCTGGAAGGGAACCGGTCGCTGGGCGACGAACCGAGCCTGCAAGACGACATCTTCTCGTTCTCGCGGGTCGCGTCGGGTTCGGGCGATACGGGCCACTGGCCGAACCAGCCGGACCCTCGGCAGTCGCTCGCGCGCCGGAGCTATCTGGACATCGGCAACATCGTGGCCACCTCAGGGGCCTTCCTTTCACCGGGGAACGTGGCCAACCCGGCGCTCTCGGCGATCCTGCACCTGCTCAATATCCAGACCGGCTACTGGGTTCACGACCCAGGCAAGTTCCGGAATCGGACATGTCGGGAAAGCCTGCGATTCCACTTCGGCCAGTCGCTCGGCTTCGACTTCGAGGGGGACAGCCGGTTCATGCTCACCGACGGCGCGCACGTTGAGAACCTGGGCCTCTACGTGCTCCTTCAGCGCCGTTGCTCGTTGATCATCGCCTCGGATTGCGGCCAGGAAGACCCCAACGACGCAGCCGAACGACGGTTCGACGCCCTGGTCCACGTCATCCAGCAAGCGGGCATCGACGGGATCGAGGTCGGTCCGTTCCTCAATTCCTGGGCCTACCGCCACTTACTGAGAACGGGAGAGATTCAGCACGACGCTCCACCACGCCCCGACTGCCGCCGGACCCGGGCCACCGGGCTCAACCTCGTTCGCCCCCCCGACAAGATCGTGCCCAAAACCAGCCCGACCGTGCCCATCGTGGCGACACCGCCCCCCACGCCCGCACCGACCGACCGACCGCTCTCTCCGGCCGGCCAAGAAGAGGCCGAGGCCGGAGCCGAATTCGCACGCGAGCATTATCTCTTCGCCCAGATCATTTATCCTCAGAACGATCCCGCAACCGGAAAACCCCAGACTGGGCTCCTGGTGTATCTCCGACCGACGTTGACAGGCGATGAGGGGGATGCGCTCTTGCACGGTGCCGCCGACTGCCGGTTCCCCGATGACGACCCGCTCGACCAGTTCTACACCCCCTCGAAGATGAGCACCTACCGACTCCTCGGCAGGCACGTCATCACCGAGTTGATGAGAGACCCGGTGATGACGGCGGCATTCGGGCAGATCTTTGGTGGGACCGAGCCAGCAGTCGACGCCGAGCATCCCGCCTGCGAATCCTCATGCCAGGCGCGGCGGTCGTCGTGCGTGCTAAACCGTCAGGAGGCTTTCCGCCCCGCGGCCGGGACGACGTGGCCCCGGTTCAGGCCCGATTCAGCGGCGGCGACCGATCATCCGCCCGAGCGCGATCCCGCCCAGAATTCCAGCGGCGACGCAGATAGCCAGTTTGGGTGAGATCCCGGGCTTTTCGGGCGGCACCGAGATGACGCCGGTGGCGTCGGCGATGGCCGGTTGATGGGCGTAGCGGCCGTGCTCGGGGTAGGCAACCTGGTCGAAGTCGCGGAGCAAGTTCCGGAGCCCGGCCCGAAGCGGTTCGCCGGTCATCGGCACGCCGTGGCCGGTGGCGGCGGTCTCGGGGTTGAGCGCGGAAAGTGCCTCGATTGACCGACGCGCGGCGACCCAGTCGCTCGTGTAATAGGCGGGGGGACCGTGGATCTCTTGCCTTTGCTCGATCACAGCCAGGGCCGACTCCTGCTTGGTTGTCACGAAGGCGTCGCCCGCGATCAGGGTCCGGTCCGAATCGCGAAACAGCGAGACATGCCCGGTCGTGTGCCCCGGCGTGTGAATCCAGCGCCAGCCGGGCATGAACGGGACCGACCCGTCGCTCGGGAGCGGGTGGACGCGATCCCCGAGGTCGATCGGCCCGCGCGGGAACATCCACGAGAACAGAGCCAGCATGCCCCCGCCCACGGTGGCGTCGGGCGGCGGATAGGGGGATCGGCCGGTCAGGTAGGGGAGTTCCAGCTCGTGCGCGAAGATCGGGACGTCCCAGAGCCTGGCCAGGCTCAGAAGCGAGCCGACATGGTCGAAGTGACCATGCGTCAGGATGATCGCCGACGGCCGGGCGTCGGGCTGGAACCGCTTGCGCGCCGCCGCGACGATCGCGCCGGTCTGGCCCGGGATGCTGGCGTCGATCAGGACCCAGTCGCGATCCCCAGCGCCGGGCAGGCCGGAGAAGAAAACGTTGACGAGGACGGTCTTGAGGTAGGCCAGGTCACCGGTCAAGGCCCTCGGCCAGGCTTCCTCGGTTGTCGGAGCAACATCCGCGCGGGTGGGGGGATCAATGGTACCGAGACTCATGGCGACGAACTCCGGCAAGCATTAGGAAGGAAATCGACCTGGATGCAACGGCGAATCCCGTGCCCGAACTCCCTCAGCCGTCGGACGATCGAGCCAGGGTCGCGTCGATCCATTCGGCCACGCCGTCGCCTCGTTCGCCCTGGGTGACCACGTCGGCCCGTTCTTTTAGCACGGGCAAGGCGTTCGCCACCGCCACCCCCAGCCCGCAGGCAGCGAGCAAGGCGAGGTCGTTCTCGGCGTCACCGATCCCGGCGACCGCCTGGGGATCAACTTCTAGCTCAGCCAGAGCCGCGCGGAGGCCCGACGCCTTGTCGACCCCCTCGGGCAGGATCATCAACGCCCGCTTGTTGGCGATCACCCGGAGCGGCAGGCCCGAGTCGGTGATGATCCGGTTGATGGTTGCCTCGTGCGGTTGCCAGGTGGCGACGATCACCCGCCCGACGGCGATCGGCTCGACCCCCGCCGCCCGGAGTGACGCGACAAACGAGTCGGGCGGCCGAGTCGCCAGCGCCCGCCCCTCGGTCCCGCCGGGACCAGCCAGCCAGGCGCCGTTCTCGGCAACGACCCGATCGAAGAGGTCGAGCCGGTTGCAAACGGTCCGCAACTCGTCAAGTTCGCGGCCCGTCACCAGGACCAACCGCCGCCCGGTCGCCCGCCAACGCTCCAGCGCCGCCCAGGTCGAGGCAATCACGCCCCCACGCTCCGCGAGCGTCCCGTCGTAGTCAGTCGCCAGCAGCCGGAGCGACCGGGGCATCAAGAGTTGGGAGCGATCACCCGTCCTCACCAGGGCATTGGTATCAAGGAATATGGATTCCGCTTGAGCGGATGTTTGGCCAGTTGATTCAACCTTGAGGAAAGCATAAACTTCAAATATCTCCCTCACGCCAATTCGATCGGTGCCACCATCACGCTGTCTGTCAGCCAGCAACGTGTTGTCGCATCCCGAGACAAAGTGAAGTCATATGCCATGACCTGGCCATTGCCCCCGAAGAGTACCACCTGAGTCCGGGCGGTGTCGCCGTTGACCTGGGTCGGGCCGAACTGGGTGGACGAGTGGCCCAGCATCGGTCGGTACAACGGATTTTTCAGGAGCTGAGCAAACCGGGCCACGGGGCCAGTCACCCGCCGGTTGGCCGCCGAGGCGAAACCAAAGGCGGTGGCAATCCCCGCGTCGGGCCTGGGTTCGTCGTTCCGCCGGAGGGCCTCAAGCTGAGCCGCGATCACTTGCTGAGGTGTGAGGTCGGGGTGAGGCGTCGGTGGCACGGCGGAGTTCCAGGTCGGCGGTTCTGGATCAAAAACTCGGGGAAACCTCGTCCGGTTATAGCGGGGGCAGCGTAAAGACACCAGAGGCGCCACTTTTTCGGGACGAAGTGGCGCCTCGAAATCGAACCAATTGCCGTTTTGTCTGATCCTGAACGGTTTTTCGTAGACGCCTGGCAGTCATGGGATAGAATCAAAAAACGTCACGCGGAACCACCGGCTCCGTGTTGCAAATGCTGTTGGCTGGAAAGGATCGATCGATGGATGGGTGGAGTGAGATCAGGGCGACGAGTTCCCCGGGGCAAGAATTGCGGGAGCACGCGCGTGGCTGAACCATCAAAATCGATTCGAATCTTGATCGCCGACGATCACCCGGTCGTGCGGATGGGGATGTCGGCGCTGATCAACCGCGAGGCCGACATGGCCGTCGTCGGTGCGGCAACCGACGGTCGGCAAGCGGTCGAGATGTTCGCCGAGCACACGCCCGATGTCGTGATGCTTGACCTCCTGATGCCCGAGATGGACGGGATTCAAACCCTGGCCGCCATCCGGGCGCATGACCCATTCGCGCGTGTCATCATGTTGACAACCGCCGATGGCGACGAGGACATCTACCGCTGCCTCCGCGCTGGGGCCAAGGCGTACCTGCTCAAGGATGCCCCGACCGACGAGGTGATCGAGTGCCTCCGAGCCGTCCACGCGGGTCGGACCAGCATCTCGCCCAACGTCGCCGCCAAGCTCGCTGGCCGGGTTGGAACCGCCGAACTGACAACCCGCGAACGCGAGGTCCTGACGCTGATCGCCAAGGGGCGCGGCAACCGCGACATTGGCGTGGAATTGCAAGTCACTGAGGGGACCGTCAAGGTTCACGTCAACAACATCCTGACCAAGCTCAACGTCGGCTCACGCACCGAAGCCGTCACGCTCGCGCTCAAGCGGGGCATCGTCCGACTGGAAGAATGACCGAGGTCGGATCACCCTGTTCTAAAACGCATCCCCCGCAACGGCTTCCCCCCCGCCTCGCGTACTGATGGCTCGCCAGGGCACCATGCCGACGCTGTTGCGCACGAACGCAACATGCCCATCGGCGAACAGGGCGTTGGCCCCGCCGGGATGAAAGCTCCGCGCCGCCTTCCAGCCCGGGTTGTGATACAGGATGCAGTCCGCAGCCGTTGCGTTGGGCGGCTGATGGTGGTTGTATAACGTATTGAGATGGTTGCCGTCGAACCAGGCCGCTCCTTTGTTGAGGAGCCAGCCGTTCGCCGCTGCCAGGCAACCAGCATCGGTCAGAGGTCCCGAGGTGACACGAGCCATGGCCCGAGCCTGAGGTTGCGGAATCGGCGTCGGGTTGGTCTGCGAATAGGACGAACCGGCGATCCCGAGCAACGATTCCGACCCAGCGACGGTCATGCTCGACCCGTCGGTGATGTCGGCCAACCCATGAGCGGGACCCAGGACGAACACGCCATCGCTGGCTGTTGCATCGCCGCCATTGCCCCCCGACCCAGTGCAAAAGGCGTAGCTAACCGGCCCCAACCCCGTCATCGGCGCGGGGGCGGCATCGCTCGGGCAGACGAAGATGGCCACAGTGGCCGCCATCCCGGTCGTGTTGTCAGGGTAGGGGGGCCAGTACGCCGAACTGGCTACGGTCGGCTTGACCCCGAGCGGGAGGTTGAAGTTGAGCGAGTTGCCCAGGTTCCCTTGCTCCAGGAAGGACGCCATCTGTGCCAGGACCGACCAGCGATACTGGCTGGTCGAGGTGTTGCTCGGGACCGATCCGGTGGGCATCAAAAATCCGACCGGAAAGCTGTTCCAGGTTGCGTGATAATTTTGTAGGCCGAGCCCAAGCTGCTTGAGGTTGTTGATGCACTGCGCCCGCCGCGCCGCCTCGCGGGCGGCCTGCACGGCGGGCAGCAAGAGAGCAATCAGGACGGCGATGATGGCGATCACCACCAGCAGTTCAATCAGGGTGAACGCCAGCCGCGCCCGTCGCGATCTCATTGGGCGGCGACCTTCTTGCCGCCCTGGTTGGTGATCCGCCAGATCGTGCCCGAGCCGTCGTCGGTGACGAGCAGCGAGCCGTCCTTCGCGACCGCCACACCCACCGGCCGGCCCCAGACGTCGCCCGACTCGGTGACGAAACCGGTCAGGAAGTCTTCGTAAACGCCGGTCGCCTTGCCGTCGGTCAACGGAACCCGGACAACCTTGTACCCGGTCCGCCGCTCGCGGTTCCACGAGCCATGCTCGGCGGCGAAGATGTCTCCCTTGAACTCGGTCGGGAACTGGTCGCCGGTGTAAAAGCAGAGGTCGAGCGACGCCGAGTGCGACTGGAGCAGGACGTCGGGGACGATCACCTTCTCCTTGAGTTCCGGGTGCTCACCCTTCCGGCGCGGGTCTTCGTGGCCACCGATGTAATACCAGGGCCAGCCGTAGAAGCCGCCTTCCTCGACGTGCGTGATGTAGTCGGGGACGAGGTGATCGCCCAGACCGTCCCGCTCGTTGACCGAGGTCCAGAGGACGCCGGTTTCAGGCTGAACCGCCAGGCCAACCGGGTTCCGGATGCCGGTGGCGAAGAACTTCTCGTTCTTGCCTTCGGGGTCGAACACCAGGATATCCGCTCGGCGCTTCTCCTGATCGTTATCGTCGACGTTCGACTTCGACCCGATCGAGACGAACATCCGCTTGCCGTCGAGCGAGAAGACGACGTCGCGGGTCCAGTGCCCGCCGCCGCGAAGCTGGGCAAAGCCGGGCAACTCGGGGACGATCACCTCAAAGGGACCGGTCGCCTTGGTGTCGCCATTCTTGTACGGGAATCGTACGACCTGATCTGTCCCGGCGACGTAAACGTGCGTCGGGTTGGGTCCGGGCGGGTAGAAGGCGATGCCAAACGGTCGGTTCAGCTTCTCGGCAAAGACCGTGGTGGTGTCAGGCTTGCCGTCGTTGTCGGTGTCGCGGAGAACTTTGACGCGGCCCGGCATGCTTTCGGCCAGGAAGATATCGCCGTTGGGGGCGGTCATGATCACGCGCGGATTTTGCAACCCGGTGGCGAACTCATCAACCTTGAACCCTTCGGGAACTTTCGGCCAGGCCCCCTCGGGCCGCTTGGTCATCTTGGCGCCATTGTTGGCTGACGGGGTGTCGAACGGAGTCGGCAGATCGTCCAGGGTGATCTTCCGGCGGATGCCCGGGACGTCGGTCGTCCAGTCGCCGAGCGCGTCCTTACCCGTCTTCACCGTGGCCGGTGCCGGAGTAGTGGCCGTGGGCTGACTCGGGGTTTCCCCCGCCAGCCCGGTGCTTGTGATCCAGAAAGTGAGCGGCAAGGCCAGCAGGCGCGGGCGCAAGTCGAGTCGCATCGTCATTGGTTCCTGAAACTCATGAAGCGAGATAACCGAATCAGCGTCAAGTCGGCAAAGCCTGCGCCCAAATCCCCTAATCCGAGCACAAGACGCAACTCCATGCTTGCTCGGGTCGCGCCGGACTGCGAGCATGGGCGTTGGTCTCGCGGCGGCCTGACTGGTTCTCTTCGAGGAGGATTTCATGATTCGTTCCCCCCTGATTCTGGTCGGTTGGACGCTCTTGCTGGTCGGATCGAACATCGGAGCGGATGATCAACCGCCCGCCAAACGGCTCATCACGGGTCGCTGCATCGCTCCAGAAGGGCAGTCGGTGGTCGGTGGGCGGATCTACTTTCGGCCCGATGACCGGGAACATCGCTTTCTTGAAGCCTGGTCGGCCCCGCTGGATGCCGAGGGTTGCTACCGCGTCGAACTGACCAATGCAGAGCAGCGGTCGATGGCGACCGGGGAGATGGTCACGTCTCGCGCCGACGGTCCGCTCCGGTTCGAGATGCTGGCCCCCGGGTTCCGGGCCGAGTTGGGCGTCGTGGCGACAATCCCCGGGATGGCCCCGCTGGTCCACGACGTCCAATTGACAACCGAACGGTGGCGGGAGACCGAGTTTCAACTGATCGACTCGGCCGGCAAGCCTGTCGCCGACGGCGAGGTCACTCAGGAGATGGCCGCGAGCAAGGAATTTGTCCATCTCCGGACCGACGCGAACGGCCGATGTCGGGTTACCAACCCGTCGGGGCGCGTGTACAGCATTGCCGCCTGGGGGCCAGGGTCGTCCCGGACCAACTTCACCATGGCCGGGACCAGCGACCAGCCGTCACAGGTGATTGTGCCGATCCGCGAGCCGATCCGGGGTCGGGTCGTCGATCGCGCGGGACGGCCCGTGCCCGGCCTCCAGCTCGGCCGCCTGATCGCGACGGATGATGAGGCGGTCGGGCCCGTCGCTCGGCGACGGTTCGAATTGCTCCCATTCCGCCGGGACGAACCGCACCCCGTCACCGACGCCGAGGGGCGGTTCGTCCTGGACCTGCCGCTCAAACCCGAAACCCGAGGGATGACCGGGAGCGGCAAGATACGCCTCTTCCAGCAGACGGTTTGCCTGGCCGATGCCGCTTGCCAGCAGGTCGCCTTCGTGGCGCTCGATCGCGACCAGCCGCGACCGACCTATGATGTGGTCCTCCAGACCACGCGGCGCGTCCGCTTCCCCGTCGAGCATTCGGTGACCGTGTCGTCGGGTAAGCTGGAAACCTGGTGGGAGTTGAACGCGCTGACCGACGCCTTCGGCACCAGCACGTCGATCTATGCGATGCATGGGCTGGCTTTCTCGGAGCCAGGCGACGGGGTCAACCCGGCAGGCGACTGGATCGAAGCCTGGCTGCCACCCGGGCAGTACGAGATCCAGATCAACTCAGCCGACCCCGTGGCCAACAAGGGGTGCGAAGAGCTTACGACCCGCTTGACCGTGCCGGCGGGCGAAGGTCCGCTCACCCTTCCCTCGGTCTCCCTGGCGCCGCTCGTCCACAACGAGATGGTGGGAAAAGTCGCCCCCGAGATCAACGCCAGAGACCTTGACACCGGCGCCCCGGTCCGGCTGGCCGATCTTCGGGGCCGCGTGGTCGTCCTTGACTTCTGGGGGTACTGGTGCGGCCCTTGCCTCGGGGCTCTGCCGGAGTTGATCAAACTTCATGACCTGATGGCCGACCAACCGGTCACGATCCTCGCTCTGCACGATCAGTCGATCCAGTCACGAGCGACCTTTGATGCCAAACTCGGCTCAATCCGGCGAATAAGCTGGAACGACCGCGACCTGCCGTTCCGCGTAGCGCTTGATCAACCGCTCGCCGACCTCAAGCCTGACAACTCCGGGATCGGTGGCGGCGTCACTAGCGATCGGTACAAGATTCAAGCGTGGCCGACGACATTCCTGATCGACCAAACTGGCAAGATTGTCGGGACCGTGAACGCCCGCGATCATGCGGCGGTGGCCGCCCAGATCAAAACCTTGCTCGCTAATCCCGCAACGCCCTGAAGCAGGGTATGACCAACCGGGATGAAGCGATCGTCCGATTATGCCGATAGTAAGGAGGGTGGTCGCGCGGTCAGGGAGGCGTAATTGTGACAAATCTGGGCAGGCAACAGCATCGATCACGGCCGTGGGGCTGGATCGGGGGCATGCTGGTCTGGATTGGGACTCTGCCCTCCGCCCATGCCCAGAATCCCACCTTGCCCGACCCGTTGCCGAGCCGGGCGCGGCCGTCGACCATCCTCGGGCCGACTCCGGGTGCGGGGGGGATCGGCGCGGGGGTCGGGGGGGAGGATGACGCGATCCTCGGGGGACGACCGGGGACGGCGACCCCTCGGGTCCCGACATCGCTCAGTCGGCCGTCGGGAGCTTTTGGTCGCCCCGAGCCGAACGGGTTCGGCGGCAGTCAGGCCGAGCGGGCGGCGGCGGTGCCGCTATTTGGGGCGTTGGCGGGACCGGTCGGGACCGGTGCCGACGCGGCGGGGGGGATGACGCTCGATGACGCCATCGAGCGGGTGGTGCGGTGCGGCCTCGAACTCAAGGCGAAGCGGTTCGAGATCCCGCAGGCTCGCGCCGACGTCCTGACGGCTGGCCTCCGCGCCAACCCGATCCTTTATGCCGATGGCCAGCTCGTCCCCTATGGGAGCTTCTCGCCCACCCGGCCCGGCGGGGCGACTCAGTACGACGTGAACATCTCGCACCCGTTCGATATCAGCGGGAAGCGGCGGGCGCGGACCGACGTGGCCACTCGCGCGGTCGGGGTGCTCGAAGCGCAGTTGCAGGACGCGGTCCGGCTGGAGATCGACGGCCTCGGGACGAGCTTCGTCGATGTGCTGGCGGCTCGGGAGTTGGTCCGGCAACTCGAAACCAGCGTCCAGGGACTCGGCGAACTGGTCGAGACGACGGGGCGGCTTCAAGGTCGCGGGCTGGCGAGTGCGGTCGAGGTTGACCGGCTGACGATCCAGGCAAGGTCGGCGGGGCTCGGGCTCAAGGATGCCGCCGAATCCGTCCGGCGGACCCAACGAGCGCTTGGCCTGATCCTGAACCTGACTCCGGACGAGGTGACCAACCTCAAGGTGAGCGGCAGCATCGTAGATACGGCCCCGCCACCGCCCGCCGATCCCGACCTGATCCAGCTTGCCCTGGCACGCCGGCCCGACCTCTGCGCGTATCGCCTGGGCGTCGGTCGGGCGGAAGCTGATGTCAAGCTCGCGAAGGCCGAGCGACTGAACGACGTTTACGTCCTTTATCAACCATATACGTTTCAGAACAACGCTCCATTTCAGGCCAGAAGTGCCCATTCGTGGGCGCTCGGGGTGTCGGTCCCGCTGCCGGTCTACAACCGGAACCAGGGGAACATCCTCCGGTCGCAGGTGAACGTGGCGCAGTCGAAGACCGAGCTGGAAGCGCTGGCGCAGCGGGTGGCGACCGAGGTCGAGCAGGCCGCCCGCGAGTATGCGACCACGCGGGAATCCCTGGTCGAGATCGCCCGCGACATCCTGCCGATGGCCGGGCGGGTCCGCGATGATGCCGAGCGGCTCTACCGGCGCGGTGGGGCCGAGGTGGTCGCCTACCTGAACGCCCGCCGCGACTACAACGAGGTCGTCCGCGAGTACCGCGACCTGCTGGTCCGCCACCGCCGGAGCATGCTCGCGCTGAACACGGCCGTCGGCGTCCGGCTCTTGCCGTGATCGACCGTGGTGCCGTCAGTGGGCCTTCTCGCCCGGGACCGCGACCCAGACCGGGTCGCCGATGCTGATCCGCAGATAAGGCTCGGGGCTGAACTCGACTTCGAGACTTTCGCGGGCCTCGTTCCAGACCAAGGAGGTCACCGTGCCGACCTTCGCCGTCCCCCGATGGACCAGGTCACCGAGCGCCAGCCGAGGGGCGACCCGGCCCGAGGCGCCCCGGCCGAGGTGCCCCGGAGTGTCGCCCAGGTAGCGGGCGTCGAAGCTCTCGACAACCAGGAACTCGAACCGGGTCGGACCGACCGGCGCGACGGGCACGGTCTGCCCCAACGTCGCCCAACCCAGCGGCAGCAGGACCGTCGCTCCCACGACTCCGACCAGCAGCACCGACCGTCGCCCGATCATCACTCGATCCCCCGCTCGCCCCGACCACCCGCCAGCTTACCGATCTCGATCCGTGCCCATTAGAACGCTTCGGCGCCCCTCATGCCAGGCGACAGCTCCAGCACCGATCCGCAGGCTCATCCCGATCCCACCGGCAGGCCGGACCGTCGTCGCCAGTGTCAACGGTCAGTCAACTGTCTCCTGGTGAGATCCTCGGACAATTTCTGGACACATTCTGTCCAAACCGCAAGGTGGATGGATTGATGGCTTCCGAGCATGGATGGCCTTCGCTTACCGTGCATTTCGCCTGGCAAGCGACTCGTCCTTTTGGCAGATCGGTCACGTCGGTCCGACGCAGCCGCGGCTGAAATGACCCCCTGTTTGATGTCATCCAGGGGCAACGGTGAGCCAGGAGGGTTCGCTCGCTTGCGAGATCCGGAAGGGAGTTCTGGCAACCCCTCGACACCGCCTCAACCGGCGCGTTGAGGGTTCGCTGGGAACAAGCTGATGGGAATTGAACCCGTCATCATTGAATTCCATCACGTTTTCATTCATCGATTTGTTTTGCCGTGAATTCTCCGAGGATCAAGATCATGGGTCAGCGTTCCCTGTTCCGGCCGATTTTCTCCGCGTCTCGTCTGGCGACCTCGGTGGCTGCTCGCCGGAACAAGTCGGCTCGCCTGCTCGCTCTGGAGGGGCTCGAAGCGCGGCAACTGCTGACCGTGACGGCCAACCCGGATGCCTATGTGGTTCTGGAAGGCACAGCGCTGAATGTGGCGACGCCGGGGGTCCTGAGCAACGACCGGACGAACACGGGTACGGCCCTGGCGATCACGGGTTTCACCCAGCCGACCAAGGGGACTCTGACCCTGAATCCGAACGGATCGTTCCGGTTCACCCCGACAGCGGGAGCCACGGGTGCTGATCAGTTCAACTACACCATTGCCGACACCAAGGGCGGCACAGCGACCACGACGGTCCAGCTCAACGTCACCGCCGCCACCGACGAGGCCAGCGTCTTTGCCGGGACCCAGCTCGCCTCGGTCAGCACGGCCCAGAGTGCCTTGCTCAACCCCTTGCTCAGCGGCCTGACGGGGTCGAATATCAACCTGAGTGTGGCCGACTACAACGGGTTGGCCTCGGGGTCGATCAACGGAAATCAGCTTGCGACCGCGCTCGGGGCCGAGCTGGGAGTCACGCCGGGGCAGGCCCTGACGACCAACGCGACGCTCGGGCAGATCTTCACGGCGGCGGCCACCGTGGCGCAGACTAACGGCAATACCGCCGAGGTCACCGCGCTGCAAGACCTGGCGACGTCGGTGGGCGGCTTGACGGCCCCGGTCCAGTTGGGCAACCTGCTTCAGGTCAACCCGAACGACGGGAGCCTGGCCAATACCAACGTCAACGCCTTGGACCTGGCGACCGGCTCGATCCAGTTGTTTAACTTCAAGAACGTTGCCACGACGCCGACGCCGGTGACGATTTCGACCGCCGCGCTGGGCTTGCCCGGGATCGCGTCCGGGGTGACGATCTCGCCGCAGGTGGTCGAACCGCCGATTGTGACGACTGGTCCGGCCGGCACGCAGTTCCACACAGCGGCGATCCGCGCCCGGATCGACCTTGCCCTGAACACGACCACGCCGGCCACGGCCCTGGACACCGCAGCCATCACCGCGGCACTGGCACCGCTCGGGTTCGCGGCCAACGCGACGCTCAACGGGCTGTCGATCTACACCGAGGTCGCCGAGGGGCAAGGCACGATCGCCAGCGTCAACGCCCTCGCCGGTGTGGTGACGCTCCAGGCAACCCCGGGCCTAGCCAACGTCTATGTCGGCAACATCGACCCCACCGTCTTCTTTGATCGGACACACACGATCAACCCGGCCACCGACGTGACCTATGGCACAGTGGGCACGCTCGGCGTCACGAACGCGCTGGTGCCCGCCCTGAACGCGACGACCGGCATCCAGATCCGCGGTGTCGCCCAGGGAGCGGCCCCGACAGCATCGACCGAGACCTTCAACGCCCCGTTCCCGCAGTCGCAGACCGTGACAACGAGTGCCGCCTTCCTGACCAATCTGGCCAACACGCTGACCCAGAGTCTCAGTGTCCAGTTGTCGGGACCGCTCGGGACGATCCCGACCGCGACCCTGAACGGCACGGTCCTGCCGCTCGTCTCGAATGTCGTCACTGGAGCCGTCAGCCCAGTCCTGGCGCCGGTGCTGACCAACGTGGCTGACCCGGCGCTCCGACTGCTCGGCACTGGGGTGGGAGATCTCGACCTGACCGTCCAGGCAGTCAGCCAGGTGGCCGGCCCCGGCGCGAATGCCGACTTCACGACCACCCAGGTCGGTCAGGCGGTCATCGTCCCCGTCCTGAACAACGACGCCGTGCTGCCCACCGAACCGGTCACTGTCACCGCCGTTACCCAGCCAACCCACGGGACCACCGCGATCAACGCCGACGGGTCGGTGACCTACACCCCAGTGGCAGGCTACATCGGTCCTGATATCTTCACCTATACGATCACCGACCCGAACGGCCTGACGTCGTCGGCCGCCGTCACCGTCGATGTCCTGCCGCTCCCGCCCGTGGTCAACCCCGACACCTACGCCGCGACCGAGAACGCTCCTCTCACCGTCACCGCCGCCGCCGGTGTGCTGAGCAACGACACCAACCCCCAGGGGACCGGGCTGACGGCGGTCATCGACACCAATCCGACCCGGGGAAGCGTCACCCTCAACCCCGATGGCTCGTTCACCTATACCCCAACCACCGGCAGCACCGGCCCCGATACCTTCACCTACCGCGCCACCGATGGCAGCATCTTCAGCGCTCCCGTCACCGTCACCGTCAACGTGGCCGCAGCGCTCCCGACGGCCAACGCCGACGCCTACACCGCAACGGTCGGCACTCCCCTGACGGTCCCGGCCGCGACCGGCGTGCTGAGCAACGACACCGACCCCAACGGCCTGGCACTGACGGCCGCCGTCGCCACCCAGCCGACTCATGGCACCTTGACCTTGAATGCCGACGGATCGCTGACCTACACCCCAACCGCGGGTTATATCGGCACCGATACCTTCACCTACCAGGCGGCCGACTCGGCGGGTCAGAGCACGCCGACCACCGTCACGGTCAACGTCCAGTCGGCGGGCTTGCCGGTGGCCAACCCCGATACATACCTGCTCTCGGGCGGGACAACCTTGACGGTGCCCGCCGCCACCGGGGTACTGGCCAACGACACCGACCCCAACGGCTTGCCATTGACCGCCGCCGTCGTCACCCAGCCGACGCACGGGACCTTGACGCTCAACGCCGACGGGACCTTGACCTATACGCCGACGGCGGGTTTCAACGGGACCGACACCTTCACCTATCAGGCTGTGGACTCGGCGGGGCAGAGCACGCCGACCACCGTCACCTTGAACGTGACCCCGAACGTCGGCGGCAACGTGACCAACCCGCCGGTCGTCACGACAAACCCGATCACCGGGACCGTGGGTGTGCCGATCACGAACGTACCGGTCGCGACATTCACCGACGGCGACGGGACCACACCACCGGCGTCGTACACCGCGACGATCACCTACGGCGACGGCACGACCAGCCCCGGCACCGTCACCGAAGCCAACGGCGTCTACACCGTCTCGGGCACCCACACCTACGGCACGGCGGGCACCTTCCCTGTCGGCGTGAACATCGTCCGGGCGACCGACGGCGTTGCGGCTGCGGGGACGACCTCGGCCCTGATCGCACCCGCCGCCGTGACGACAGGTCCCGGCTCGACCGCTTCGAGCCTCACCGGCTCGGTCTACCTCGACTACAACCGGAACGGCCTCGATGACCCGACCGACTACGGCGTGGCGACCGTCGTCATCACGCTGACCGGGACCACCACCACCGGCCAGGCCGTCACGATGACGACCAGCACCGACGCCTCGGGGCACTATGCCTTCGCCAACCTCCTGCCGGGTACGTACCAGATCAGCGTGGCGCGGCCGACCGCCTTCAACAACGGGGCGATCACCCCCGGGACGGCGGGCGGAGTTGTCCAGGCTCAGGCAGTCACCGGGATCAACCTCGCCGCCTCGACGGCCGCGACCGGCTACAACATTGGTGAGCTGACCCGCGCCGATTGCCGGCTCGATACGCCGGTCCTCCGGACCTTGCTCCGCGTCGGCCCGGTCGGTTCGCTCCCCTCGACGTTCCGGCCAGTCACGATCAACCCGACCGGGCCGATCGCGACTTACCTGCCGACCCTGGCCGCTCGGGCCAGCCTGTCCACCACCGTCGGAACCCAGGGGGTCCATGCCTCGGCCGTCCACAAGACCAAGGCCCACGTCGTCAAGGTCCAGCACAGCAAGCCCAAGCCCAGGGCCACCACCCACCGCCACAAGTAAGCCAACCCGGCAACCCAAACGAACCCAAACCCACGACGCGACCCGCCACCTCAACCCCCGAGGTGGCGGGTCGTCGCGTTTCTGACCCCAGATGCCGGGCGATCGCGATCAGCGAGTCGGACCATTGCAGGGCCGACCTGGCTCGTTTCGGTGCTTCATCTCCCCTCGATCAACGTCGAGAGGCAGTCAAGGGCAACTCGGAGCGGCTTTGAAGCCCGTGCAGCGCTGCCGGGTCCAGGTCATCCGCCCCAAACAGCTCCGCCGCCAGCCGGACCACCCGGTTGCCAGTCCCAGCGCGGAACGAACCCAATGCGGCGGGCGGCGAGGGTGGGGCCTGACTCTTCACCCACGGCTCGCTCGATCGCTCCGGGGCAGGTTCCGGAGTGGAGAGAGCGGTCGGAGCGACTGGTTGGGGAGCGGCCCCGACCGCGCGCAACTGCCGAGCAGCCACCCTCATCGCGACGCGGTCCTGATCACCGACATGCTCTGCGTCCTGTTGCCGGTCGCGGGTCCGCTCGCGATTCTGCGCCACGATCGCCCGCAAGGCTTTGTGCATCCCCCGTTCGGCCGCCGCTTCGTACCGCTGCGCCAGCGCTGCCCCGGGCGAGTCATCGAACCGCGCCAGCCTGCCGACCCGGTTCCGGTCGCTGGCCAGCGTTTCGATCCGCTCGCCCATCGTCTCAAACACCGCTTCGACCCGGATCAACTCGGCGCGGAACCGCTCAATGACGGCCCCCTCGCCCTGGCCCCCCTTGAGCAGGAGCCACCGCCTGGCCCGCTCGGTGGCCGCCTGGACGATCGTTGGATCGGATGAGGTCAGATCGGGCCAGACCCGATCGCCAAGGTCGAGCAGGCGGAGCACCCCTTCCGGCGTCAGTTCGAGGATCTCCAGCGCCTCGCGCCCCTCATCCCCGCCGGCCTCAAACCGGCGGAACTCCTCGTCAAGCCAGTCATTCCGGTCGGTGTCGAACCCGTCGATGGCGGCGGCGACGTTGATCTTCTCGACTTCAAGCTGACGCTGAGCCAGACGGTCCATCCGGACCGAGAGCAACGCGGCGCGATGGGCGAGCATCTGCCCAGAGCGCCCCTGCGCGTGATAATCACGCTCAAACTCGGCGGCCAGCGCGGCGATGGCTGCGGCATCCTCGCCGGGTCCAAGCAGGTCGCCATGACCGGCCATCCCGTGCTGGAAGGCATTGAGACGCGAGATGTCCTTGCCAGCCTGCGTCCTGGGCCCCGTGCTTTTCTGAGCGTTCGCGCGATTGGCAATTAGCCGAGCTTCGGACACGGGAGCGACCACCGCCAGCGAACCTTCGGACACGGGAGCCTGCATGAGTTGCGAGCCTCGTCAAAAAGGAATGGGATCTTGAGCAAACCGAATGTTGCCGACTCAACGCCTTGTTTTACGCATAACAATCAGAGTTAAAAAGATTATAACCCGATCAGTATCAAAAGCGGGACAAATTTTGCAAATTTGGGATTTTTTCCAGATCTCCCCTCTACGATTGCCCTCATATGCCGCTCACGAGAATTGCAGGGCCATAAAATACCGAATTTCGCCCGAAACTCGGACATTTGTGAGTTGGGTGCAACCCACTGTGCGCTGTGGCACCCAACGGATCAACCCGCTGGATCAAACCACTCAGGCATGACCTGATCAAGCCCTCGGCGGGTTGCACCTACCCGACAAAACTAGGATCTCCCCAATCCAGCACCACAATGAAATCAGATGATCTCCGCAGCAGTGGTTGAGCAACGAATCAACACAATCCGCAAACAGTTGTTGATTACAAGCAACAAGGTTGATTCGCCGATTGAGTTAAGGTCCACTCGTCTCATTCACTCCTGTGACGACGGGTGATTGATTCGATGACGAACCACTTCAAGAGAGCAACGATGCTGATCAATCGCAACCGATGGCTCACGCGCTGCGTGGGCAGCCTGATCCTGGCGACATTTTGTCTGACCAGCCAGCAGTCTGATGCCGGTTATCTCACCCTGTCGGCCGATTCCAACATTATCAGCGGCCTGAACGGGACCGACACCGTACCGATGACGGCCGGCAACGCGACCTTCTTTCAGAACCTGCTTGGTGGTGGGCAGACCGTCAAGGTGCTCAGCACCACATTCGGAAACAACGTCGACGGCTTCAACCAGAACTCGATCGTCAATACGTTCTACAACAGCCTGGCCGGTGTGACCTCGTCAATCGTCACGGGACCAATCTCGACCGCGCTCCTCGCGGGCACCAACCTCTTCATCGACGACTTGCCTGACGCCGCGCTGACGACCACTGAGGTCGCGGCACTCCGCAGCTTTCTGGCGGGCGGCGGTAGCGTCCTGTTCCTTGGAGAAGGCAACTTTTTTGCACCGGACCGCAACAGTTACATCAACGCCAACCTGACCGCGCTGGGTAGTCGGATGCGATTGGGCACGGATTCTCTGGAAGCTGGTTCCCAGACTGCGTCGGGGAGTCAGATCGTCGCCAACCCGTTGACGGCTGGGGTGACTTCGTTCGGCTATGCTTTTACGAACTCAATTACCGGCGGCTCGTCGCTGTTCCTGAACACCAACCTTGCCACCACCTTCGTCGCCACCGAACTCCAGCCGGCCTCGGTCCCCGAACCGGGCTCGCTGACCTTGATCACGATCGCGCTGGTCACAACGGCGGCGGTCACCCGCCAGCGCTCGCGGCGGACCGCCCCAACGCATCGTTCTTGACCGGACCGGGCTGATCGGTGACAAAATCGGGCCAGTGGATATCAAGGGTGTTGCCAGCCCGATCCGCGTCCGGTACAACGTGCTGGTTCGATTGATCCGTCCGGGAAGACAGGTCTAGCTCGGTGCTCTGCACCAGGACGATGTTGCGTCGTCCGAGCGTTTGGCGTCTCATGCATCCCAACGAAGGCTGTTTCAGGCCCGCTATCGCCCGGCAGGCCCCCGGGTTATTCCCGGGCCTGGAACAACCCCGCCGATCGGGGTTCCGGGAATAACCCGGGGGCCTGCCGGGCGGCGGGCCGGAGAGCCTTCGATGTCCCAGGTCTTGAAGTAGATGACCTTCCCAGGCAGATCCGAGGCGGGCTGGCGGATTTCGATCCACCAGCCCGCTTTTTTTGTGAGCGGCCCAAATTCGGCCCCAACCAACTGTCAATCCTCCGTCTGGGGCGAGGCTTTTTCGCAACACAAAAAATTGCGGCAGGGTGTTGCATCGCGGTTGGGCCTAGTGTACAAGGTGCTAGTTCCGATCGTCATAGTCATGTGTCTGTCCGGGAGGACAGGTCTAGCTTGGTGCTCTGCACCGGGGCGGCGTTGCGCCGCCCGAGCGTTTGGCGTCTCATGCCTCCCAACGAAGGCTGTTTCAGGCCCGCTATCCCAGGGCCCCGGGTACTTATCCACCCGGGCCTGGGACAACCCCGCCGATCGGGGTTCCGGGTAGATAAGTACCCGGGGCCCTGGGGCGGGCCGGAGAGCCTTCGATGTCCCAGGTCTTGAAGTAGATGATCCTCCCGCTGACGCATGGCTGGCCGGTGGGCTGACCCGAGACGAACGGGCAGCCCACCAGTCTCTTTCTCCCCCGTCTTGAGGCTCACCGTCGTGCCGACTCGACTTCGCCTGGATGACGTCCGCCGCGCCTGGGAAGCCCGCGACCCCGGCCTCGTTGGGCTGGTCGAAGCCCTCGGGAGCCAGGCCGACGAGGCCCCCACGACGCCAATCCGCGACGGGGCGCCGACGTTCGCCCGCTACCTCACCGAGATCCACACCAAGGCGTTCTATAAAACCAAAACACCCATCGAGCAGCAGCACTACCGCGTCGAGCAGCTCAAGGCCCTCGCCGCCCCCGACGCCGAGGTCCCGCTGCCCGACCGGCTCCGCCTCGACGAGATTCTCCTCGCCCTCTGGGCCGACAACGGCCCGTTCGCCCGGACCAGTCTGCTCGCCATCATCGCCCGGGTGGCGCTCCGCTACGGCCCCTGGCGAGCGCTGAAACGGATCTTCAAGGAAGCCGAGGCCCGCGACGACACCGAGATCCTCGGCGCCCTGGCGGCGCGGTTCGACGCGCTGCCGATCCCGCTCCAGACCCCGCCCGAAGTCACCTCGGGGACCAACTCGTACCTCCGCCGCCGCGCCTGGCGTTACCTCCGCGTGCTCGGCCGGACCCGCCCCGCGTGCTATGCCGACGCCGCCGCCGACGTCCTGGCCGCGTACACCAACACGACGCAGTGGTCGCAGACGTTCGTCGCCAACCAGATCTTCTTCCACGAGACCGGCGACTACGACCGCTCCAGCTTCCACCTCAAGAAGGCATCAAAAGACCTCCTCAAGGACCGAGCCTTCGCCGACCTCTGGCGCCGGAGCCCGCGTCCCCTGTTTGGCCTTTTGGAGCGGGCCCAAAGCGACCAGGTTCGCCGGTTCGCCGCCGAGGCGCTCAAGGCCGACTTCCGCGCCTCGATCCGCGACGTCGAGCCCGGCTGGGTTGTCCGCCTGATCGGCGTCGGCAGCAGCCCGGTCGACGAGTTCGTCGTCTGGGTTCTCGCCAACGTCCCCCGGTTCGAGCAAAACGCCTTCCGAGCGCTCGGCCTCCACGACGCCGTCCTCCGGCTGTTCGACTCCCCCTTCCTTCCAGCCCGAGCCTACGCCGCCGAGTACGCTCGGACCCACGCCCGCGACCTGCCGGTCCCCGAGTTGATCCGCCTGGCCAACAACACCGATGAGCGCGTCCGCCGTCTGGCCGCCGACCTGTTGCAAGCCCGCGATCCCCGGACCGAGGTTGGCCTTGAAGCCTGGGGCCGGTTGCTCGAATCCACCCACGGCCACGACCTCGCCGCAACGGTTCTCCGCAAGCACTTCGGCGCCCGCGAACTGACCCCCGACTGGTTCCGCGACCGCTTGCAGACCGAGAGCAACGCCGCATTTGCGTTCACCTGGACGCTGTTGCTCCAGATTCACCCCGCCGCCAAGCTCGGCCCCGACTACTTCATCAAGCTGGTCGAGGCGACCGACACGCGATGGGGTCGTTATTCGTCCTCCTTGATCACATCTGCCCTGGATCAACTCGCCAAGTTCGACCTCGGGGCGCTCGATCGCGACGTTCTCCGCCGACTGACCCTGCGCCCCAAATCGCACGACAACGTCGATCGCTGGATCAGCGAAGGCAAACTCAAGCCGCAGGTGCTCGGCCTCGACTTCCTCCGGGCGCTCGCCTACCACCCCGACTGGGACGCCGACCCCTGGATCAGCACCATCCGCCGCGACGGCCCCGAGTGGGCCCGCAACCTGACCTTCAACGAATCCTGGTCCGAGCAGGTTCTCGGCTGGCTCCGCGATGTCCGCCGGTTCGCCCCCGCCGACCTCGGCTTCGACTGGCTCCTCAAACTCGCCGGTCGGCCCGAACCGCGCTACCACAACTTCGCCGTCGAGGTGATGATCAAGGGGTTCGATCCCGCCGACTTCGCCCCCAAGTCGAGCGAAAAAGCGACCACCGCCGCTGCCCCGACCGCCGCAGTCAACTTCGGCGGCGCCTCGTTCCTGTTCACCGGCAAGATGGCCACGATGCAGCGCAAGGAGGCCGAGGAGAACGTCCGCGCATCGGGCGGAGCGGTGGCCTCCGGCGTGACGACCAAGCTCCACTATCTGGTCATCGGCGATGAGGGCTCGTCGTTCTACGGCCACGGCAAGAAGGGCACGAAGCAGGTCAAGGGAGAGGAGTTGAACGCCGCTGGCGGCAACATCCGCATCATCTCCGAGACCGCCTTTTTGAAGATGCTCGCCGGCCAGACGACCGAGGCTTCGGCCGGCTCGGCACTCGACGGGGCGCTCCGCCTCTGGGAGATGGCCGCCACCCCCGGCCCCGCCGACGCCCCGCTGGCCCAGTTCGCGATCCAGTACATCCGCCGCCACCACCCCGACATCGCGCTGGCCGAGACCGACCGCCCCGTCGATCCCGGCTCCGAGATCCCCGCCGAGTTCCTGACGTTCGAGCGCGTCGCCCCGCTGCTCCGCGAGACCCGCCGCCCCCTCCGGACCCTGGCGCTCGACCTCAGCCGCTGGGAGTTCGCCCGCTGGGGCCCGTCGTCCGACGACCTCGTGGCGATGGCCGAGAACCCGCTCGCCGACGTCCGCAAGTTCGTGGCCGACGCCCTCCTCGCCGATGACGCCCCCGAACACCGCCGCTACCGGATCGACCTCGACCAGCTTGGCCCGGCTGCCGTCTTCCGCTTCTGCGAGTCGGCCGACGAGTCGTCGCGGGCCCTCGGCCTCCGCCTGATCGACCGCTCGCCCCGGTTCCGCCTCCCCGAGGAACTCTTCCGCCTGACCGAAAGCCCCGACCGCCGCGTCCGGGCCACCGTGATCCGGACCCTCTGGACCCTCTACCGCGACCGCGGGATCACCGACGCCTGGCACCCCTACATTCCTCCCGCTCCGACCATCGGCGCCGCCGCGATCAAAAAAGCCGCCGCCCGCGCCGAGGAGTTGGGGACCGGCCCCCCCGCGCGGCCCGAGACCCGACCCGCGCCCCCAAGCGACCTCTGGGCCTTCCTCCGCCGGACCCTGTTCGAGATTCCGCCCCCCCGAGCCGAGAAGCGGACCGCTGCCAGCCCTGAGGACGGGACCGAGGCCGTCGACCGCCTGAAACCGCTCCCTGCCCGCCAGGCAAAGCTCGCCTGGATCGAGACGATGCGTGACCTGGCGCTCGAAGATGTCAACTTTGCGCGCGGCGTCCTCACCTTGATGACCGAGTTCATGGACTCACGCGGCCGGAGCGAGCGCGACGCTTGCCTGGTGGCCGTGACTCGACTCCGCCACGCTTATCCCGAACTCAAGCAGGTCGCCGCGGGGGTGCCGTCATGAGCGCTGACAAGTATCTGACCTATCGCGGCGAGATCCGGTCTATCGCCGCGCACGGCGGCACGATCGGGTTCGTCACGACGCACCCCGAAGCCGGCCGCGACGGCGGTTTCTACCGACTCGACGCCGACAAGTTGACCCTGACGAGCACCCCGTTGCCGCCGGGAGGGCTGGCGCTCGCGGCGACCGGCGAAACCTGGTGGTTGGCCGACGGCGCTGGCCAGATCCTCGCGGCCCCGCTCACCGGCGAACCCAAGGTCCGCGGATCGAAGCTCGTCGCTTCCGCAACCGCAATCGCCCCGCTGAGCGGAGACCACCTGGCCGCGCTGGTGGGCTCGCAGGTCGTGATTCTGGCCCAAAAGGATGGCAAGCCGCTCCAAACGCTCGACGTGACCGAACCGGGATCATGCCTGGCGGTCGACCCGACGGGCAACTGGCTCGCGGTCGGCTCAACGCTCGGGACTGTGACGATCTTCGACGCCGAGGCGAAGCCCGAATTTCTCCTGAGCGGGTCAGGCAAGCTCCACGACGGGGCGGTGACCGCGCTCCTGTTCGAGGCCGATGACCTCCGGTTCTTTTCGAGCGGGGCCGACGGCAAGCTCCTCTCGACGCACGCTCGGGGTAAGCTCGAACCCGAAGACAAGGGGCGCGGCAACAATCACACCGACCTGACGCCAGCCCTGATCTGGGGGCCAGGCGAACGGCTTTATTCGGGCAGCCGCGACGGGTCGATCAAGTCGTGGCCCCGGGTCGGCGGCGTCAAGCCGAGCACAACCAAGGACGGCGTTGGCAAGGTCGTCGCGCTCGCCCTGGCGACCGTTCATGACCGGCCTCGACTGGTCGCCGCGTGCGACGACAACACGCTCCGGATCTTCCCGGTCGACGCCGCGGGCAAGATCGGCGACCTGGCGACCCGGGTCCACGACGCCTATGCGCAGGCCAAAAACGAGCTGGGACAGGCCGAGGCTCCCCGCCGCGAAGCCGCCCTGAAAGCGCTCGCTGAGTTCGGCGACGCGCGGAGCGTCGAGCTGATCGCCGCGCAAATCAAGGGCGACTCCGACTACGCGCTCCGCCTCCTGGCCGTCGAGTTGCTCGGTGCATCAAGTCATCCCCAGGCGCCGACGTTCCTCGAAGGTTGCCTGACACACAATGATGAAGCCGTCCGCGTCGCCGCCTTTCGCGACCTCCAGCGCCGGGCTGGTCCCGCCAGCCTCCGGCCGATCGACCTCGCGCTCAAGGCCGAGAAAGCCGACATCGGCAAGCTCGCCATCGTCGCGCTTGAACCGCTGGCGAGCCAGGACGATCAGGCACTCAGTCGGCTGACGACCGCGCTCGATTCCAAGATCGCCGACGTCCGCATGGCCGCGCTGGTCGCGCTTGAAGCGGCCTACGACCCGGCCTCGCCCGAGTCGAATCTGGTCGCGCTCGGCTCGAAGCACGCCGACGTCCGCCGCGGCGCTCTGGTTCGGCTCTACCGCCGCGACCGCCTGGCCGACCCGCCCGTGCAATCCGCCCTCCACCGCGCGCTCGAAGACGCCGACCCGACGATCCGCCAGACCGCGTTCCTGCTGTCACTCCAAACCCGGGCTCGACTCCTCCAGGTCCTCCGAACCCGCGACGCCGAGTTGCAGCGCCAACTCCTGGAACTCGAAGGGATACCGGCGGGCTCGCAGGCCGCCGCCGTCGCCCCGGGCGCTGCCGTCGTCCTCGATTTTCTGGACAAGCAGGCTGGCGAGGTGGTCAAGGCGGTCAAGAAACTGAAGGGAAAAGCCGCCGACCCGATCGAAACGGGAACCGCGCTGGAACCGAGCGACGTCGAACCGCTGCTGCAAGCGTCGGCCGCGCGGGCGCTCGACACCTGCCTCCGGGGGGCACGCGGATTGGCGGTCCTGGGCGACCCGCGCGCATTCGGGCTCTTGCTCCAGTTGAGCCGCGAAGACGCCAAGTCCGCCCGTGCCGAGGTCTGCCGCGCGATGGCCGCGCTCGATGATCCGAGGGCGATCGAACGCCTCCGCTCGCTCCTCCACGACAAGGAGGCCGAGGTCCGCGACGCCGCCTTCACCGCGCTGGCCCGGATTCACCAGGCCGAACCCCTGCTCGCGGCGGAATCCGGTCTGAACGCCGCGCACGAGGATGTCCGCCGCCGCGGCCTGCAAGCTCTGATCACGCAGGCCCGCCAGGGATCGAGCAGCGAGGCCGCCCGCCAGTTGCTCGGCCGGGTGCTCAACGACAGCTTCGCGTCGGTCCGGGCGGAGGCATTCAAGTCGGTCCTGAGCCTCAAGGTCGGCGGCGACGGAGCTGGTACGCTCCGGTTCGCCGTGCGGAGCGTCCACGCCGACGTCCGGCGTGAAGTCTTGACCGAAGTGATGGCGCAGGTGGCCGAGTCCTGGGGGCTCGACCTGCTCCTCGAATTCTTCAACGATCCCGATGCCACGCTTCGCGGCGAGTCGTTCACCTTCGCGCTCAAAAAGACCAAAGGGCTCGAATTCCTCGACGCCGCGCTCGGGTCGCGCTACGCCGACCTCCGGACCAAGGCGGTCGAAGGGCTGGTCAAAAAGCACTCGGCCGCCGCGCAAACCTTGCTCGTCCGCGCTCTGGATGACGCTGACAAGTCGATCCGCCTGGCCGCCCTGAAGGCGCTGGTCGATGCCGACGCACTGCCGGCACTCGGCCAGGCGCTGGCCAACACGCATCCCGACGTCCGGCTCCGCGCGGCCAAGGTCTTTGCCCGCCATGGCGATCCGCGCGCCCGGGAACCGCTGCTGACACTGGCGACGGCCCCCGAACCCGAGGAGAAGAAACGTCAGGCCGACTGGGTGAACCTGGCCGAATCGGCGCTCGACGGGCTTGGTGAACTCGGTGATCCCGCCGCCCTGACCGCCTTGATCCCGCTGCTTGACAGCAGGCACGGGGCGCTCCGCAAGGAAGCCGCGCTGGCGCTGGCACGGGTCTCGCCCGCCGACCGGCTCGATGCGCTCCGAGGGGCGCTCGGGCACTCCGACCCCGAGGTCAAGTATCGCGCCGCTTACGGGCTGGCGTGCCTGGGTGACGCGGGGGTGGCGTCGCTCGTCTTCTCCGCCGATGGAGGCAAAATCATCTCGATCGGCGGCCAGATCGCCGCGGCGCTGGCGCTCGGGCCGGCGGGAGAAGGGCAGCTTATTGCCTTTCTGGACGACCCGAAGGACGAGGTCCGGGCGCGAGCCTTGCTCCTGCTGATGATGCGGGAGTGGAAGGCTCCGCAAGGCAACGCCGCGCGGGTGCTGGCCTGCCTGGCGAGTCGGACGCCACGGCTCCGCCTGACCGCCGCGCGGGCCATCGAGGCGCTGGCTGATCCAACTGGTTTCACCGGGTTCGTGGTCAGTCTGGTCAACGACAAGGGAGACAAGCCCGCCTGGAAGATCCCCGAGGCCACGATCGACGCGCTGGCCGAGATGCTGATCCACGGCGACCCCCACCTGCAAGTCCGCACGGCGCGGCTCCTCCGCCACCTCGACACCGACGAGCAGCACCCCTTTGACCTGGCCTGGAAGGTCCACGAGGCTCGCTTCGCCGACTCCCTGACGAAGCTCCGCGCACAGAGCAAAAAACTCCAGCCGGTCGCCTTGCAATACAACCCCGAGCAACTCCGCGACCTCGCCTTCGGGGCTTACGTCGGCCTGGTCCGCGAGCAGGCGGCAGGCAAGTCGAGTGGGTCGGACCCGGGCGTGATCAAGGTCCGCCAGGCGGCGCTCGGCCATCTCCTCCGGCTCGCCGAGGCCGAACCCAGGCACGCGCCGAGCGTCTTGCCGGTCCTGATCCAGGCGCTGGGCGACCCCAATCAGGCGGTCCGGTTCCAGGCGTTCGATCAGGCGCTGGCCCTGAAGATGGAGCCGACCCGATTGGCGGCCGAGGCGCTGGCGTCGGGGTCGGTGGATCTGGGCGTTCGCGGGCTGGAATTGCTGACGGGCGGGACGTCGGAAAAGGCGGGCGAAGCGGTCCTCGACCAGGCGATGTTGACTCGCAAGGACGACCTCGCGACGGAGGCGGCCAAACTCTTGATTGCCCGCCTCGGCCCAGTTCCCGTCGCGACCCGCGCTCTCGCGGCGGCTTCGGAAAAGCTCCGGCGGCAAGCAATATCGTGGCTCGCCGCCGAGTACGACAAAAACTCTGACGCCCACGCACCGCTTCGCCAGGCGCTCAAGTCGCGGTATGCGGCGATCCGCGAGGCGGCCGCGTTCGAGCTGGCGACCAAGAAAGACTCCGCCGCGTTCGATGCCCTGGTTGGGCTGCTTGGCTCGGTGGAGGGGCCGGCGCCGCAAAAGCGGGTGATCGCGGCGCTTGAATCGCTCGGAGATCGTCGGGGCGCGCAGGCGTTGCTCGACCGAGTAACAACGGACCCGGCGGGGACCGCTCTCCCCGATGACCTGATCCACGCCGCCGGTCGGTTCCGCAACCCCGAAGTGACCGATGCGCTGTGGGCGATCTGGGATCGACTTCCCAAACAGCGTGACGCGGTGTTCAACGCACTGAAGATGATTAGCGGGTATGACCAGCGGATCGATGATCCCGATGACGAGAACCCCGACGACCGCTGGCTCCGCGAGCAGCACCCGCGACGCGATGATCTGCTGGCGCGGCTGCTCGATCGCCTGGCCGCTCCCGCCGACGCGAAGTATCTGGGCCGGATGCTCCCGGGGGCGCAGTGGACGAAAGCGGCGGTCGTTGCCGCACCGCTGGCGGCGCTCGCGAACCACCCCGATGACGCGATCCGCCGCGAGGTCGTCCAGGCGCTCGGCTGGCGACTGAAAAAACGGGATGGCGATCCCGACCCGCTCAAGAAGGCACTTGGGCACCGCGACCCATCAACGCAGTTTCTCGCGGCCGAAGGGCTGGCACTGGCGGGTCACGCCGACGGCCTGAACGTCTTGCTGGCAAGCATCGACTTCGCCACCGACCTCGACGTCCGCCGGCGAGCGGTGCTGGCCCTGGGAGAACTGGCGAACGAGGGAGCGGTTGACATCCTTCTCAAGCTCGCCGCCGAGGATGGCCACGCGCTCCAGGAGCCAGCCGCCGAGGCGATCGGGCACCTCGGGCGGTCGCCCCGCGCCGCCGAGGTCTTCCAGATCCTCGCCCGCCAGATCCGGGGCGAAACGGGGGTCGGTTTCGCCGCACTCAAGGGGCTCCGCTGGCTCGACACACCCCCTGCCTGGCAGTTGATCCGCGAGCGCGCGAGCGACCCGGCGTATCGGTTCCGCACTCTGGCCATCGAACTGCTGGGCAACAACGACGAACCGGCCACGCGGGATCTGTTGCTGAAGCTCCTGGTCGGGGCCAGCGACTCGCCCGATGATGTCCTGCTCAGCGCCCGGAAGGTCTTCGGGCTGGAATCGCTCGAACCCGACTATGCCGCGCTCCAGAATGAGGACGCGGAGAGTCTCGACGACTTCGACCTGATCCTGGAGCGGATTCAGGAGCGCGGCGAGGCGGCCCGGCTGTTCGAGATCCTGCCGAAGTGCCCCGAAGATGTTCGTCCAAGTCTGCAAGAGTGCCTGCTAAACCGCGCCGAGCCACCGGTCGCGGCGGCGAAGACGGCGATTGGTGGCCCCGACGCCGCGACGACCACACTGGCCGCGCGCCTCCTCGGTCGGGCCGGGGCCGATGCCCAGGACGCAGCCCCGGCGGTCGAGGCGGCGCTGGTCCGCTGGCGGGTTGCCTGGGAAAAGCAGCGATTGGTCGCACCCGCGAAGTCAGCGCGTGACTCCGATGATGACGACCTGGCGGATCGCCTGACACCCTGCCTGCAAGCGCTGGTATGGGCGGCGGGCCGATTGGGAGCGGCGGGCAAGGTGCTGATCGAACTGGCCGAGGCTCGACCCGATGACCCGGAGTACCGGCCGATCCGCCACGCGGCGGTGCTCGCGCTGGCGGCTCAGAAGGCCAGCCCGGCCGCCATCGGAGCGCTCGCAGCCGCGGCCGAGGGAGGGAGTCTGGACGTCCGGTCGGTTGCCGCGCAGGCGCTGGGACGGCTCGATCCCAAACGGGCGGTTGCGGTCGCCGATCGCCTCCTGACCGACGCCGTCAGCTTTCGTCGACTGACGCTGGGCGGTCAGGTTCCGGTCGGCGACCTGCTCCGAGCGGGGGCACGGCAGATCCACGCACAAGGAATTGTTTTGCCCAGTTTGATCGCCGAGGGGGACGTTGCGACGCTGGCCAAGGTCCTCCGCGAGCGGTCCTTACCCGAGGCCACCCGGCTCGGTGCCCTTGAAGGGCTGGGGGCGATGGCGAGCGAACCGGCCGAGGCGGTCCTGAGTGCGGTCGGGGCCGACGCGACCGACGACGAAGAGATCCGCAAGGCCGCCTGGCGTGCCCTCCGCCGGTCGAAACGAACCCGAGGCCAGACGAAACCGAGCCGAGCCACGTCCACCGAGGTGAAGCCATGAGCACCGCCGACGCCACCCAGGCCGATGCCGCCGACGCCGACGCCGCCGTGGCCCCGCCCGAGGCGACCGAGATCCACCTGTCGTACGCGGGGGTTAGCTCGCTGGTCACGACCGAGGGGAGCGCCCGCCTGGCACTGGCGGGAAATCTCCGGCGTGATCCGGTCCGGTTTGATGCCGCCATCAAGGACCCGCTCCGGTTCCGCGAGGCGATGGCCGCTCTTTATGCGATCGTCGCCAGCGACTTCCGTTACGTTCCCAAGGATCGGACCGCCTACCTGGCCTACCAGCGGATGCGGCGCGAGTCGGCCAGCCTGAACAACTGGCAGGCGCAGCGGGAGTATTTTTCGTGGCTCCTCCGCAATGATCCGCTCGCGTTCGTCGTCCTCGACCCGGTCATCACGGTTCACCCGGACCAGGTTTTGTTCGAGGTTTTCAGCAAGGACGAAGGAGCTTACGCCAAGCTCGGGATCGACCGTGACGCCTTTGAATTGACCACCGAGCCGACGTGCGGGACGACCAACATCGACTTCAGCCAGGCGCTCTTTCAGGGGCTCCAGCAGATGCGGAGCTACCGCGAAACGCGGCTGAGCATCAACCAGGAGGGGGTCAAGTTCGCCACGAGCGTGGCGGGTGAGGTCCTCGAAAAGCAGATCCGCGTGCCCGATTCGTGGCTCCGAGGCTTCTTGCAAGTCCAGTCGTCGGCCGCGCTCCCTCGCGAGCGGTTCGCGCTGGCACCGGTCGATCTCTACAACGCCTTGCGGCATCTGCGGATGCACGCCGACCGGAAGGGGCAGCGGCGGGGGCTCCGGATCGAGCTGATCCCGGGCGAGGTCCCTCGGCTGGTCCTGGAGCCCTGGAACGAGGTGATCCCGGCCACGGGGGCGAAGTTTGCCGGCAAGGGAGCACGGGTGGTCCGGCTCTGGGGACGGCGGCGGTTGCTCCTCTTGCAGCGGTTCTTGCCGTTTGCCGAGGAGGTTGAAGTCCACGTCCTGGGGAGCGGCCTGCCGAGCTTCTGGGTGCTCCGAAGTGGGGGGATGTCGTTGACGCTCGGCCTGACCGGGTTCACGGCAGCGAACTGGTCGCAGTCGCTCAATTTCGACCTGCTCTTGCCCCGCAAGACCGAGGCGACGACGAAGCCACTCGACGCCGTGCTCGGCGTCCTCCGCGAGCGCTGGTCGGCCGGGGCAGGGGAGCTGGCCAAGCAGACGAAACTGGCCTGGCCAGCGTTGACCGAGGCGTTGCAGCTTGGTTGCCAGCAGGGGCGGATCATGTACGACCTGGCGCACGATGTCTATCGGTTCCGGCCGTTGACCGATGCACCACTCGACCCGAGCCGCCTCGAATTCCGCGACCGTCGCGAGCGGACCGCGTTCGATCTGCTGGCCCGCCGCGATGCGGTGAAGATCGTCGGCGAGAACCGGATTCCGGGCGCGGGGCTGGAGTTGACGGGGCAGGTGACCGTTGCCGAGGACAAGCGCGAGTACCGGCCGCAACTGCTGTTGACCGACGAGGGGCAGGCGTCGAAGGCGGATTGCACCTGTGCGTTCTTTCGCAAGCAAGGTTTGAAAGCGGGGCCGTGCATCCACCTGATCGCGCTCCGCCTGGCGTACGCGGCGCAGGAGGCCCGACGGCTCCAGGGGCTCGACCCCGGGCGGGCCGTCACGGTCGAGACGCGGCTGTTTTCGAAGCGTGGGGCAGGGGGGGAAGAGGTGTATCAGGTCTCGCTCGAACGGCGCCGGCTCAAGATCCGCTGGGGGCTCGATGATGCTCCCGCGCGGCTCCAGACGCTGGCTTTCGACAGCAACGAGGCAGCGGGTGCGGCCTTCCGGGCTCGGGTGGGCGAGTTGGAGTCGCGTGGGTTCCTCGACGCGACGGTAGGGTAAGTCATTGGGGCCAAAACTTCGACGGAGCGAGAGGCAAAGGCCGAACGCAAGAAGGGGGACAGGCACTCGCTCGTTCCTCGCTGAGAGCCAGTCCCCTTTTGCCAGCCGCCAAGTGGGTTTTCGAGTCAACATCGCGATCAGGTTCAAGCGACAGGCTTTATTGAGGGGTCCGGCATGGCTCGCATTCGGCAGTCCGACTTGATCGACCTCTGGCGTGCCGTCGAGCAGGCGGGCGGGGTCCGGCCGTACGTCGACGCGCAGCTCGTCGAGCGGGGCTTCGTCGTCCAGCGCCGCGAAACGGACAAAATGTCCGACCGCGAAAAAGACGCCTACAAAAAGTCGCTCAAGGCCGAGGCCGAGGAACGCCGCAAGCTCAGCCGCCTGGCCTGGGCGGCGCACAAGGCGAACCACATCGTCCATCTGGGCGAAGGGATTTTCTGGACCGACGGTCGCGGCCCCGACCGGTGGGACTTGCCCGACGCCGAGGCCCGCGCCGCCGAAAATGAGATCCCGCCGCTCGACTCTGCCAAGCAACTGGCCGAAGCCCTCGGGATGACGATCCCCGACCTCCGCTGGCTGACGTACCACCGCGAGGTCGCCGAGTCGATCCACTACGTCCGGTTCACGATCCCGAAGCGCGACGGCTCGGACCGGGCGATCTGGGCGCCGATGCCGAAGCTGAAAGAAGCCCAGCGCTGGATCTTGCGGAACATCGTCGAGAAACTGCTCGTCCACGGCTCGGTCCACGGCTTCCTCGCCGGTCGGTCCACCTACACCAACGCCGCCGTGCATTCCGACCCCGACCTTGTGGTGAAGGTCGACATCAAGGACTTTTTCCCGACCGTCACCTTCCCGCGCGTCAAAGGGGTCTTCCGCAAGGCCGGCTACCGCGAGGAGGTGGCCACGCTGCTTGCCTTGCTCTGCACCGAGCCCCCACGCGAGGTCGTCGAGCATGACGGCAAAACCTTTTATGTCGCGCTCGGCCCGCGTTGCCTCCCGCAAGGAGCGCCGACGAGTCCCGGCCTGACCAACACGCTGGCGCTGAGCCTCGACCGCCGCCTGGCCGGGCTGGCCCGCAAACTCGGCTGGCGGTACACCCGCTATGCCGACGACCTGACGTTCAGCCTCCCCGCCGACCACAAGGGGCCACCGCAGGTCGGCAAGCTCCTCGGCTCGGTCCGGCGGATCGTGAGCGGGGAAGGGTTCCAGGTCCACCCGGACAAAACATCGGTCGCCCGGACCGGCGGCTGCCAAAGAATCACCGGGCTGGTCGTCAACGGCGCCACTCCTCCCCGGGTGCCCCGCGACCTCCGTCGCAAGCTCCGCGCGGCCATCCACAACCGTCTTCACGGCAAACCGGCCTTTGAAGGGGAATCGCTCTCCACCCTGATCGGCTGGGCCGCCTACATCACCATGACTGATCCCCCTGCGGGAGAACGCTACCTCGCTGATTTGGCCCGGCTGGATGAGAGTTTGGCGGTGGGTCAGGCCGTCTCTGGGAGGGACGAGCCTGATTAACTGCCAGGGGGAAATTGATCTTCGGGTCTTGGTGTGGAGACGGGAAGCGATGGCGTTTCGTCAGACTGGGATGCGCCGGATCGTCGTGGATGGGGTCGAATACCTCTGGAAGATCCCGCGCGACCGTAAGGTCGACCTGATCTGAGGGGCACGCCATGATGCCGCACTCGAAGCCAGGCGCTCGGCACCTCCATCTTGCCCTGGAATCGTTCGTTGTTGCCTATGCGATCCTATCGGCGGTCCAGTGGCGGCATTCGGCTCGATGGTTGTATGAGCCTCCCGTGTGGGGTTATTGCGGCAACATTGTCAGTGATCCGTTCACTCTTTTGATCAATATTCCAGGTCCGATCGCCGGATGTTGCGTGGCTGGCCTGATGTACCATTGCCTCAACAGGAGGCGCTGGCCTTGGGACGCTGTTGCCGCCTCGGTCCTTTTTGTCGTTGCATCAGCGGGGCTGGCCTGTGAGGTCAGCGTCCTGGACGACTATGGCTTTGAGCTAGGCCGCATCTGGTGGCTGCCCTGGCGATGATACCTGCTCGAACGCCGCAGCGGACCCAGGCCGCAGCGATCTTAACCAGTTCGAGCCGGATCGTTGACACCTCATTGGGTGGCGGTTGCGGCGGGGTGACGTACCGGCGTCTCGGGGCCGGTATTTGGGAATGGATGACCTGGTACCGATGGCCTGACACGACCCATGACCGATTTTGGCTCTGTTTGTTATTATAAGGACCGTCAAGGTCGCCAGGGGCCTCGACTTGTGGTCGGTGCCGAGATTGAGTTTGATGTTCATCGTCTGGCACAAAGATCCGGTCAAGGGGCGTGGGGGTGGGCCGCTCCTGCTCGATGACCCGGCGCTCCGCGCTTATGGGTATGCTCGGCCGTGGGATGGGCTCCGGTGCGAGCATCATGGGACGGGTCGATCCGAATGGACGCCCTTGATCGTGCGGGCCGAGCGGCGGGACGGGCGGGTCCATGAGACGCTCGTCTACCGGTTGCCGCTGATCCGGTCGTGCTGCATCGCCGATGACTTCAACCGCGCCGCGTGGTGGCATGACGTCGAGTGGGCCATCAAGCTCTGGGGGGAAGCGGGTGACCCGGCCCAGCAAGAGGAACTGGCCCATCATAAAGCCATGATTCTGGCTGGTATCCGGGACGTGATTCGCAAGCCGACACCGGCCGGCGTCGCACGATTCGCCGCGTTCCGCGAGGAGCGCGACGCCGAGGACGTGGCCCGCGACGCGGCGAACCGAATCTACTGGCACGAGCGAGTCCGGCTCAACCAGGACCAGATCCACAAGGAGCAGGCGTTGCGCCCGGCCGAATGCTTCGCTGTCCTCGGCCTGAAGACGGGGGCAACCCTCGATCAGGTCAAGGCGAGGCACCGCATTTTGGCGAAACTCCATCACCCCGACCGGGGCGGGGTCGCGGCGAAGTTCCACCAGATCCAGGACGCCTATGAGCAGGCCATCGCCCTGTTGGAGCGGCGAGCGAAAGGTGGAACGTGATGGGGTAAGATCACTCGGACGCCGGACCGTTTGGATATGCCCTGGGTACCATGATCCGACCGGCGGTTGGCGCTGGAACTGGTGCAACGCCCTGGCAAGATTGTCTCAAGCCAGGGCTCTGTCTCAGGAGCATTTTTTCGACCTGACAGTTGAGGAATCATCAATCGCTCTTCTGCACAGATTTCATTCAATAATTCCCATATATCTGTTTATATCGCCTCTTTAAGAGCTTCGTGGTAACGCTTGTGGTCTGGATCATACTGATGCTGAGGCCCAGTGCTGGCGTTCACCAATTCATACATATACGATTTATGATGAACTCCATCCATAAGTTCGCCCAACGCATCGAGAGACAGCGTGTCGGGGTGAGGAAAGATGCCAAACTTTCTCAATCCTCGTTTGGTCAAGATCAAGGTCAACGAGGCAATTTGCTGGATCTCGAAGGCGGAAAGGCTCATTCCGTCATACGGCCCGCCGACAAATGGGACTGTCATATGGTGTACAACACTTTTGCCATGTTTAACGAACGAATCGCGCAGTGTTTGATGATTCGATCATATTCCGGTCGTGTAGTACAGATTAGATATAAAAAAATTCAGACAAATGTAAACGTTCGCGAACCAAAGTTGCCAAAGCGGAACTTGATGCACCATTTACGAACAGGATCGGATCAAAGATGGTATCCGGAGACGAAGCCGCAACAGCCCAATGGAGCTGAAGACACAGAGGGGCCGCTTGTCTCGGAGCGAGGTCGAGCGGCCAGCGATCCAGGAAAAGGTTCGCCGGTTGCCGGATTGGTCCGGAGGCCAGGAGAGTCGATGGCTCAGAGTGCTGGATCGGCCCGAGCGACTCGTTCTTGTCTGGCTCTCCTTCCAGCCACCCTCAGGTCGCCCCGCCCGCGAGCTTCGCCGCCTCGGCATCGATCATGTCGGGCTCGCCGATCGTCGCGATCAGTTGGTCGGTGCTGGTTGGATCGACGACCCGGCAGGTTTCGGTCAGCCTGGCGGCCAGTTCGTGCAGCTCGATTCGCCAGGCGAGGGTGGAGGGGTCGGCGGCGGCGCCATCCAGGGCGAGGGCCCGGTCGAACTCGCCGCAGAGCATGATCATCCGCTGGGCGTGGCGAAAGACGATCCCCTCCTGCTTGGCCAGATCGAAGCTCGTCACGAACTTGTTGAAGTTGCCGCCGAACTCGATCAGTTCGCCAACGCACCAGACCGGGTCCGTGCGGACGTCGGTGATCTCGGGGTAGCAGTGGTCGAAGTAGGACCGGAGCTTCTCCGCCAGGGTCGGCGGCCGCTTCCGCCAATCGTCGTCGTCGTCATCGTCCTCCTCGTCTTGCCCGACCGGGGCGACCATGAGCCCACGCTGGATCAACTCGTTATTGAGCTTCGAAGTGGCCAGGGCACCCGATTCCAGCAGCTTGAGTGGGACCCGGAGCCGCTTCCGGACCGGGCCGGGCATTTCCAGGGCGCTCTCCATCGCTTGCACGCGCTCGTCGGCGTCGGCCCCGGCCAGGATCTCGGTCAAAAACGCGCCGTAGAGGGGATGAATGCTTCGGAACGCCAGGAGCTTCCCCAGCGCGGGCGTCGGCTGGGCCAGGGTCGGCGTGTACGGCGTCGGCGGCTGGCCAGCCTCCGGCGGAGGTGGTGGCTCGGGGCTCAGGGTCACGAACCCGCCGGTGCGCAACGCCAGGAGCATCCGGTCGAGCGCCTTTTCGCCCGCGGCGATCCGCGGGTCGTCCATCAGCCGCTTGCGGACCGAGGCGCGGATGCCTTCGACTTCCGGCGAGACTTCAAGCAGATAGGCCAGCAGCCGCCAGGGGAGCGGTCCCTTGCTGTAGAGCTTGCCGGGCAGGGCGGCCTGGAGCTGGTTGAAATGTCCCTCGACCCAGAATGTCTCGGTCTCCCGGCGCTTCGGCTTCTTCTTCTTGAGGGCTTTCTTCGCCTTCATCAGACCCGGGTCGCGGGTATCCTCGGGGATGGCGTCGTACTTCGCCTTCCACCGCAAGATGTCGACGTCGTCGGGGTGGGCCAGGGCGTAGATGAAGCCCCGGTCGTCGAACTGCGGCCGGCCGGCCCGACCGAAGATCTGGTGGGCGATGCTGGAGTCGATCAGCTTCTTCGCGCCAAAGGGGCCCTTCACGAGCGACGAGAGCACCACCGAGCGCGCCGGGAGATTGATGCCGGCCGCCAGGGTCTCGGTGCAGACGACGACGGGAAGAAGCTTGCGCTGGAAGAGGTCCTCAACGGCCACTCGATACTTCGGCAGGAGCCCCGCATGGTGGACGCCGACCCCGCGGTGGAGCAAGCGCTTGAGCTTGGGGCCGGCCCCTTGACTGAGGTCGAGCGCGTTGACCCGGTCGTGGAGGTCTTTCTTTTTCGCGTCGGACAGGTTGAGGTCCTTGCCCATGACGTTCTCGGCGACGCTCCAGCACTCCTCGCGGTCGAAGCAGAAGACCAGGGCGGGCGTCCGAGGACCATCCTCGTCGCCCGCCGCCATCACAACGAGCTGTTCATTCAGGAACTTGTCGGGCACCCATTCGTAGAGCAGCGGCACCCGGCGTTCGTTGCCCTCCACCAGCGCGATCTTGCGGTCGTGTTGCCGCGCCAACCAGGCGACGAACTCGGCCGAGTTGCCGACCGTCGCCGAGAGCAGGAGCAGACGGACGTGCCTGGGCAGCATGCCGAGGGACAGCTCCCAGACGATCCCGCGCTCCACTTGCGCGAAGTTGTGGAACTCGTCCATGACGCAGACCGACACGTCGGTGAAGTCGGACCGGTTGAGGAGCCGGTTCAGCAGGATCTCGGCCACGACGATCAGCACCGGAGCCTCGGGATTCACCTTGCGGGTGCCGGTGATCAACCCCACGTCCTCGCGGCGGAAGCCCCACTCGACCGCGCGGTCCTGCATCTCCTGAAACTTTTGCTCGGTCAGCGCGACCAGGGGCGTCGTGTAATAGGCGACCTTGCCCGTATGCAGTGCCTCGAAAAGGGCTGCCTCGGCGATCAGGGTCTTGCCTGTGCCCGTCGGCGCGCAGACGAGGACTCCCTGCTCAGACTCGAACCAGGCCGCCAGCGCGAGGTCCTGGACGGGATAAGGCTCGTAGGGCAACTGGTCCACATACCGCACGTACAACTCGTCGCGGCTCGGAATCTCCAACGACATCGGCCGCATTCTCCCCGGCAGGCACCTGGAGGTTAAACCCCTGTTCACCTGATACTTTGCCGCGAACGGAACGAATATGTTTTCCAGGAATCGATTGCCCATCACAGATTGCAAATAGCAAATCGCCAACCAAAGCATGAAAACCTTTTGCGATTTGCGATCTGATCTCTGCGATGCGCATTGGTTTCCTGGGAACCATAGAAAGTCGGCTCTGTGACGTCCGGCCAGGCCCGACGTGGATCGATCCCATGATACCCAACTTCGCGACGCTCAACACCATCGGTCAGGACAACAATCAGATCTAATCCGTTCTTCAGGGTATCGTTCGGAATTCTGGAGATTTTTGGGATGGATCGCCAAGAGCAGATCGCAGAGCCAGATGATCTTGGTGTCTTCTCTGCTTGGCGATCTGCGATTTGTGATCTGCCATCCGAATTTTCAGAGTCCAAAGCGATACCCGTGGCAAGCGCCACGGGTCGAGGGCAGCCGATAGAGCGATGCGGATCAGGCCGGTTCCCGCTAGACTCATCTCGAATCGAAGCGGATGTACCTCCCTTGACTCTGGCCCGACGGTACTCTGGAAAACCTCATGACAACTCGCTCCGCGGCTCTGATCGCCTGGTCTCTGACCCCGCTCTCCGTGTTCGGGCAGGAGGCAGCTCCTCGGACCCACCAGCTTCTGGCCACGCCCAAAACCGTGGCATGGGGGCATTACTCGGCCCAGACGCCGCCGGTGCTGCGGATCAGACCGGGGGATGCGGTCGAGGTCCATACGCTCTTGACCAGCAGCCCGACCCGGCTCGAAGGCGCGGGGGTCGCCCCGGATCAGGTCGAGCAGGCGCTCCGCGATATCTATAAGGAGGTGACGGACAAGGGGCCGGGTGGACACATCCTGACCGGACCGATCTTTATCGAAGGGGCCGACCCGGGCGACACCTTGGAGGTCCGGATCGAGGCGATCAAGCTCGCTCTGCCGTATTCGTACAACGCCTTCGGTCCCAAAAGCGGGGCGATCCCCGAGGACTTCCCCCGGTCCAAGATGCGGATCATCCCGCTCGATGCGGCCCGGATGGTCGCGCCGTTCGCCGAGGGGGTCGAGATCCCGCTCCGCCCCTTCTTCGGCAGTATGGGCGTCGCTCCGCCCGCGGCGATGGGCCGGATCAGCAGCGCTCCGCCTGGCATCCATGCCGGGAACCTCGACAACAAGGATCTCGTCGTCGGCACCACCCTGCTCATCCCCGTCCACGTCCCCGGCGCTCTCTTCGAGGTCGGCGACGGCCACGCGGCGCAGGGGGACGGCGAGGTAGATATCACCGCGCTCGAAACCTCGCTCGACGGCACCCTGCGGTTCTTCGTCCGGAAGGGAGCCAAACTGACCTGGCCGCGGGCCGAGACGCCGACGCACTTCATCGCGATGGGAATCGACAAGGATCTCGACGAGGCGATGAAGATTGCCGTCCGTGAGGCGGTGGACCTGATCGTCGCCGAGAAGAAGCTCGACCGCGATGACGCTTACATGCTGTGCAGCGTCGCGGTCGACTTTCGCGTGACGCAGGTGGTCGACGGGACCAAGGGGGTCCACGCCATGATCCCCAAGTCGATCTTCCGGAAGTGAACCCAGTTCGGGAACTGGTCAGGCGCGGGGGCGGTCGATTATCATCGCGAAGGTCAAGGCAAGGCACTCGACCCGGCTCGAAGGACAGGTATCGATGGGATTCAAAGCCAGCGTCAGTGACGGCCGGTGGACTCCGGGGATCGGCGACCCGACCATCCTGGGGTGGGCGACGGTGGCGGCTTACGCCCTCGCTCTCGTCCTCTGCGTGCTCGCCTTTCGCGTGGCGCGACGAACTCCACGTGATCGGACGGGCGGGCTCTGGGTGATCATGGCCACCTTGATGCTCGCGCTCGGGATCAACAAGCAGCTTGACCTCCAAAGCTGGTTCAGTCAGGTTGCGCGCGACATCATTCTCGGGCAAGGGCTCTACGAGCAGCGACGGACCTATCAAGGTGCGTTCATCGCGGCGATCGCGACCGGCGGCGTGATTGCGCTCGGGTTGCTCACGTGGCGCGCGATCCGCAACCGGTGGCCCGTCTTGCCGCTGGCGGGCGCGGCCTTCCTGGTCAGCTATGTCGTGATTCGCGCTGCATCGTTCCACCATATCGACCAGATCATCAACCTGAGCATTCCGGGAGCCCGGCTCAGTTCGGTGATCGAACTGGGCGGAATCGCGATCATCGCCGTCGGCGCGGCCCGAGCCCTGCGTCCTCGCCCCCACACGCCACCACCCGTCGGGCCGCAGCACCTGATCGAGGTCGTCGGTCGGTATCGTGGCAACCGGTTCCCCTCGTAATCCAACCACGACCAGCGACCGAGAGCAAGATTTCCATGCCGACATCCGCCACTGGGACGTTTGAGGTCAAGGTAATCCCGCAGGTGCCCGTTCTTGGGGTCGGCGACCCATCGGTCGCGCGGATGGCGCTCGACAAGCAGTTCAGTGGCGACCTTGAAGCCACGAGTCTCGGCCAGATGCTCGCCGCCCAGACCGAGACGGCGGGGTCGGCCGGCTACGTCGCGATCGAGCGGGTTGTCGGCAACCTCCACGGTCGGTCGGGTACCTTCGCCCTCCAGCATACCGGCACCCTGAACCGAGGCGCCCCGACCTTGAGCGTCACCGTCATTCCCGACTCCGGGACCGGTGAACTCACCGGCCTGACCGGCTCAATGACGATCATCCGCGAGAACGGCCAGCATTCGTACCGCTTCGACTACACCTTCGCTGACCCTTGAACCTCGGGTCGATCGGTCGAGGGGCACAATCGAGGTCGAGCACAACGACGCGGGATGTTGCGGATTGGGGACAGATCCGGCGTCCCGATCCACGAATTCAGACAATCTTGACAGATTTCTGAGAATGACCTACTTAAAGCTCGCTAGAAATCAGATTCTATTAGAGAGCACAACGCTCTGAGCGACGATGCTGTCGCGAGGGGTGATTGGCTTCGTTTCGCGAGGAGCGCGAAACGCCGGTCGGGCTTGGGCGCGGGGCCAATTCATGGTCCGGCGGTGCTCTGGTTCGAGCGGGTGGCGCGGAGCCGGACGGTTCGCCCTGGCCCTGTCCGGTCAAGGCGGCGGCCCCGTGATCCAGTCCAAGGATGGATGGAGGGCGAAGTCGCCCATGTGTCACCATCGCTTGCGTCTCGATCCGCTACGTTCAGTTCAGTTCGGGCCGCCCTCCTCGGCCCTCTTGGTTGTGGCCTCGCTGGTAATTGGGTTCGTTTTGGCGAGGCCATTGGTGGTCGCCGCCGCCGACCCGATCCTGACTGATCCCGGAACCGGCAAGCCGCGAGACTCGGTCGCTCTGGGCCGGCTCGTGCTCGTCCAGCGCGTGCTGGCGCAGGATCAGGGAGACTGGCAGGTCGACTATGCCTTCAAGAACGCCGGCACTGAGCCGATCGCGTTGCTCCCCAAAGATGTTGGCCTCCGGGTCGAGGGCTGGCTCTCCAACTCGCGGATCGCCGCCCACGCCAACCCGAAACACGCCGCCTGCGTGGTCGAGGGCCAGCTTGCCTCGACCGCGTTCGCCGAGGTGATCACCGCGGCTGAGGAACTCAAGCGCTGTCGCGAACGGGTCACGCTGTCGTTGCACACAGGGTCTGCCAGCGTCGTGCCCGACGGACCCAAAGCAAACCCATCGACCAACACAGCCTTGGCTTCGTTTGGTACGAACACGCCGACCAGTCGGACTTCTCCCCCCGCGCTCGTGGCGATGACGGTCGAGCCGGGCGAACTCGTCCGGGTTCGAATCCGATTCGAGCACCAGCACATCCTCCACGGTGACTATGATCCCCTCCTCGGCCGCCGCGACCTCGAACTCCGCCTCGGCGCTACCACGTTTCACGACGCGCTACCCCTCGACCGCGAGCAATACCGCGCGCAGCCCAGGGGAACCTGGCCCGAGCCCCCGACCGAGGTCAAGGACTCTCGCCACTTCGTGACCGCACCCGATAGCCTGCACCTCGACGCCGACCTTCCCGGCGCGAACTATTATCCCTTCCCCCAGCGCAAGGTTCGCTACAGCACGCGGATGCGACTCCGGTTCTGGTACCGGATCGCTCCCGGGACCGAGGGCGAACTGCACGCCCGGATCGCGCAATACTGCGAACGGCCCGACTCATGGAAACCCCTCACCGATGGCAGCTCGGATATTCACCTGAGCACGGCCAACGGCAGTTGGGTTCGTTTTGAGACGATCATCCGAACCGAGGCTGAGGCGACCACCTTACAGCTCGACTTCCGGATCACCCCCTGCGACGTCGGTGAAGTCTGGATCGACGACGTCGTCCTCGAACCCGCCGATGGTCCCCCCGGCGGTCCCTGACAGCCTGTTCCCGAAGTCCATAAGGCGTGGATGCACGATCAGTCGTGATCAATGGCGTCCGCGCCTGATGGTTCGCCCCCGCTCAGGACGGGTCGATTCAGCGACAACCCAGGTCACACCAGGGCTAGCGCGCACCTTGAGTCAGGATGGTAAGTTACAACGCTTGCGCTGGCGGTGGTTCCCCCCAGGCAACCTTGACGAGATTATCCAGCATTTCGAGGCCTTCGAAACAAGTCCCAGAATCCCCAGCAGGGTTTGAAACCGAGAATCGATGGGAGATGCCACTGGGCTTCGAAGGGAATGTCCCGAAGGGCTGAAGATCTGTGCGACAGCCGTCCGGAAGTTGGAGACGCGATGGAGTCATCGGCTCGCCAGATTGATGTGATTCGCAATCATGCCGGACCATGCCACCGCGATGCGACGCCGAATCAGTTGCCTTTTTGTTACCTATCTCGGCGAGGTAACGATGCTCTAACGGCCATCCGGGCATTTGTCGCAAGTCGTTACCCTGATTGAAAATGCGAGAGGAGGGAGTTGAACCCTCACGCCTTGCGGCACAGGAACCTAAATCCTGCGTGTCTGCCAGTTCCACCACTCTCGCTGAGGCATACGTCGCAACAGGTTACGTCGATTATCCGACGCGGTTCGTTTTCGACTTCCATCATTTCTCCACAATTTTGTCGCGGGAGACCTCGGGAAGTCGTGACTGATTGTAATCGCCGCCTTGAATGAGGTCCATAACCGAGTCGCTGATTGCCGTGGTGAACGGCCACAACCGATTGACCAGTGCCAGGGAACTCGGCGCGGGCAAGGTAACGTTCCGGTTCCTCGACGCGAAGACAGCCAACGAGGCCCGCAGTCTCAGCGCCTTGCAAAACATCGCCGAGGCCACCGCTCTGGAGTGGGAGCGGCAAGCCGAGGTTACGGAAAGTCGAGCCTAAACCGCCACAACCTCGGCCAGATCCGAGGGCAAATCGGGTAGCATTTTGGGTAGCAGTCTTGGGGACGCAACGAGTCGCCTTGTGTCGGTTCGTGACACAACGCCGACTCGGGATGATCACTCGCCTTCGAAACGCAAACGCCAGAAGCGTCAGGGGTTTGGCACTCCCTGACGGCTTCTGGCGTCTCTAGAACGGAGAGGGGGGGATTCGAACCCCCGAACAGGCTTTCACCCGTTAACGGTTTAGCAAACCGTCGCTTTCGAACCGTTGCCACTTACGCAGCAACGGTTTAGGTCAAAAAGCAAAAGCTCCGCCGGTTTCGTCGCCGCCTTCGCCCCCAATGGGGCTTTGAATCGTGCCAAGACAAGCCAAGTTGCGTCAGAAAGAGGGTTTTTGGGCCACCGATGCTCGTGGAGGGACAACTCGCTTCGGGCGGGTAGACGAAGTCCCTTATGCCATCGCATTGAAGAAATTTCACGAGTTCATGGCTCGGCCCACCATCGTCGTTGAGGCTTCGCCCAACCTTCGCATCCTCGCCGACAAATTTCTGGCCTGGGTGCTCACACATCGCGGTGAAAAGGCCCACATCGAGCGTTCCCGCCACATCTCTCGCTTCAATGCCCTCTACGGCCATTTTGACGCTTCCGCCATCGAGGGGAAGCATTTAGAAACCTTCATCGAGACTCTGACCGAACTCAAATACGAGCCCGATTACATCCATAAGCACGTCATTTCCGTCAAAGCTATGTTCAACAAAGCGGTCAAGAAGGGTTGGTTACCCCCAACCGTGCGACCTTTCGAGGGGGTTGAGGCAGTCCGGCTCACTCCCAAGGCGTTGACCGAGGCCAAACTGCCCACCGATGAGGAGGTACAAAGATTATTTGTGTCCGCCGATGCTGATCCGAGCAAACAAATGGGCGACTTGATCCGCCTTTATCACGCCACGGGAGCCCGGACCGGGGAATTGATCGCCATGCGGGCGGGTGACTTCCAACCCAACAACCGTCAGGTCATCCTCGCCAAGCACAAGCGGAGCCATACGCTGCGTCAGCCGGTCCCCCGGACGATCACATTGAATGCGACGGCTTGCGAGATTTTGGCACGTCGAACCGAACCGTTGATGCCTGATGCCTTCGTCTTCACAAGGCCCAGGGACCACCAACCGTTTACAAACCTGAATATCGCCATGCGATTCCAGACGATCCGCCGTCGGGCCAAGGTCCGCGAATCTCTTTCTGTATACTCGCTCCGACACTTGTGGATTAGTGAGGCGTTGATGGCGGGGCTGGACTTGCTCCTGGTAGCGAGGATGGCGGGGACTGGTGTTAAAATGATTGAGAGCACATACGGGCATTTCCGCTCGCAGAGCTATCATGATGCCCAAGCCCGTCTTGATGCCGCCCGAGCCGCCCGAGCTTCGCTCTAAAAAGAATGGGGCAGGGGGTGGGGAGGGTGCCTCTTCACTCCCTGCCCCAAAAATTCCAAATTTATTTGTGTAAAAACTTCGTTTCCAAACCTAACTCATATGGAGCCCCTAATTCTGACCCCGTATTGATGTTGAAAACCTGATGAATGCCCAGTTTCTGAACCGCTACGCTGCTCACCACCACCTCACTCCCGAAGCCGCCGAAGCCACCATTCTCGCCACCCTCGAAGAAATCGCCCGCATCATCTCCTCTAAAATCTCGTTTGGTCCCTATCAAAAGAATGACATTTATCAGGAAGTTTGCCTCGCTGGCCTGCTCTTGATGGAGAAGGATGCTGGCACCTACGACCCCAGACGACCCATCGGTAATTACTTTATGGTTTCGCTTCGCAACCGAATGCTTAATCTAAAAAGAGATAAATACTTTAGGTCGGCTCCATGCTGCACTTGTTGCGATCGGTTCAACCCTCCTGACAATCCATGCCCTCGCCTTAAGCGTTGGCTAACAAACAATGCTCGCAAGCGGCAATTGTCCGAGTCAAACCCCGCCCCTGATGCCAACCCTTCCGACGCCGCAAGCGATGAAGCGGCTATCGACCGCGAACTCGTGAAAGAGATTGATGACTTCGTCGATTGGAGTTTCCTGCCGACGATGCGGAATGATTACCTCCGTTTAAAGGCGGGGGCGACCATACCGCCCGCTCGTAAGAACGCGGTGAGCAATGCCATTCTGGCTAAATTTGGGCCCCTCTACGATGAGGGAGCATCCCTTGCCAGCTAAACCCCCTGCACCCAAGTTGGGCGAAGCTCGCTATACGGTCATCCGCGATACTCGCGAGAAGGATGAACAAGGGTGGAGTTTCGCTCCCTCGAAGAATTGTGCGGGCACCATCGATGGGGCGTTGCCCACTGGCGACTACACGATTGTTGGATTTGAAACCCAAATCATTATTGAACGCAAAGGCTCGATTGCGGAGTTCGCGGGCAATCTCTACGAAGCTCGTTTCGTTCGCGAATTAGAAAGGCTGACAGCCTTCCCCCACGCATTCATCGTCCTTGAATTTGGCATGGATGATGTCCTGGCTTGGCCAGACTCCTCGGGTATCACGCCGAGCCGTCGGGCCGATCTTCGCTTGACCAATTATGCGTTCCTCCGTCGCATTGCCGAATTGCAGCAGCAATTCCCAACCATTCAATTCATGTTCGCGGGATCGGGTGGCAAAACCTTCGTGGCATCGCACTTCAAGAGATTGCTTGAGGCCGAAGCCCGCAGGGCGAAGGCATCCTGACGGAAAAGGCTTGGGGCAGGGGGGTTCTGGTGTAGTTATTCTTATGTCACCAATCGCCCTCTCCAAGCATCTTGAAACGGCCATCACGGCTTCGCTCAACCGAGCGGTTGCGTTGGCTGCTCATGGCATCGAGGGGCGAGTTCCCCGGCAGTTAGGTGAGTTGGCCTCCACGTTGACGGTGGAGCACACCCGCAGCGAGGGGTCAAGCCTCACGGCATCCGTTTCGATCGGGAGCGAGGCCCACCCCGCCGGACCTCCCGAGTTCGGAACTCACGACACGTTACCCGCCGGATTTTTCCGCAGTTCCATCAATCAAGCCGAGGCCCAAGCCCCGGCTGACCTCATTCATACCCTTCGCTCCGCACTCAGATAAGGCAAAAAATGGCTGGTTCCATCGGTTTGACCACGAAGTTTGGCTACCGCCCCTTCAAAAGTGCATCCGGCACTACTTATACCACTCTTGCCTCCGTCACCTCCATCACCCCCGGCTCGTTCAGTTTTGAGAAGCCCGAGAGCACGACTCTCGATAGCACACAGAAAGACTATGTGCGGGGTTTGGCGGACCGCGAATCGGGCCTGACGATCAATTTCAATCCGGGCGATGCGGGATTTTATGCCACCAAGGCCGCCCTCGTCACCTCAAGCACTGCCAATTATGACTTCGTCGTCACCTGGGTCGATGGGTCCACGACCGCCTTCAGCGGTTTCGTGAGCGAGTGGAAGCCAAGCGATGTTGCCCCCAACGAAGTTCTGACGGTTGATATCACCATTACTGTTTTGTCGCCCGACACCGATACTCCAGCCACGACGGCCCACTAATGGCAACCAAAGAGCAAATTTTAGGCTTCCTCAGCAAACCCCGTCAGGTTCAAGCCATCCCGATCGAAGGTTTTGGTGATATCCACGTCCGGATGCTCAACTGTGGTGAGCGGGCCCGCCTCCTTGCCGCCGTCCAGGGCGACGCCATCCCCGACGCCATTACCCAATCCCTCGTGATGTTGTCGTTTGGCCTCTCCGATGAAGTGGGTTCCCCACTCTTTGGTGCAGGGGATGTGGAAGGTCCGGGGCAACTTGATGCCCAGACGGTGGAGCAAGCAGTCAAGGTTTTTAGCGAACTGAACAAGTTTGGGTCGGATGCCGTGGACGATGCGGCAAAAAACTAGCCAACTCCGAGGAACTTCGCACCCGATTCACCCTCGCCGAAAAGCTCGGCATGACGGTCGGGGAACTGGACGAGCGAATGACCTCGGAGGAGTTAGTCACCTGGATCGCCCGCAGCCGCACTCACATCCCCGAGTCGTGGTATCAAGTCGGCCAAATTTGCTACGTCATCGCCTGCTGCTTCACAAGCAAGCCCCCGTCGTTCGAATCCTTCCTTCCCCGCCTTCACTCGAAAGTGAACGAGCCGATGAGCGAGGAGCAAATGAAGCAAAATCTGGCGATGGCTCTCGCCTAACCCTCCACCCCCTGCACCCGAGTTTGCCTTGGCCCTTATTGATACGTTGATTTGGCGGACATCCGTAGACTTGAAGGGGTTGAGGACCGACCTCGATGCCGCTTCACGACTCATCAAACAGGTCGAGCAGGGGACTGCCACATTCAAGGCACCGACGCTCGATTTCAAGCGTGGGGGCGATGACCCCACCTCAGATCTGGCATCGGCCTTCATCCCGGCTGCCAATCAAATCAAAAATTCCCTTCAGGGGGCTTTCAGCGGATTGGAGCCGACCTTCCGGAGGCTTGCTGTCCAAATTGAAGCGTTGACGGGGGCCTCGATTGCTCACTTTAGGCGTCTGGATTCAGAGGAGAAGTTTCCCAAATTCATGGGTGGAATTGCGAAGCTTCGCGGCTTCATCCAAGGCCAGTTCGACTCGATGGGGGGAGCCCCGCTCAAGTTCGCCAGGGTAGCGGACAAAGCCCTCGGTGGGATTGCCTTTGGGGCGAAACTCAAAAACCAAATTGAGGGTTTTCGTTCGTTCAATGGGAATGCTGCTCGCGAGGTGGCTAGGCTCCGCCCCCCCACCATCAATGCGGCTCCCGCCGTGGCTGGGGTGAACGCGGTCAAGGCAAGTGCCGATCGGGCGACCGGCTCTTTCAAGGGTTTGGGCCTGCAAATCGCGGGTGCTCTGGGATTTGTAGGAGTTGGCTACCAAGCCGTAGGCTTCCTCAAAGAAGCGATCAAGAACGCCAGTGATTTCAACGAAGTTGTGAACAAGAGCAACGTCATTTTGGGGACAGGGGCAGGGGAAGTTCAGCGATTCGCCGCTGGGGCCGCCAAGGATTTTGGGTCGAGCAAGACAGCCGTCATCGAGGTGGCAACCGAACTTGCTGGGCTCGGTAAGGGGCTTGGGAAGCTCGAAGGCGATAAGCTGGCCAAATTTTCGACGGATCTTACCCGACTCGCGATGGATGTTGGATCGATCGACAACAAGTCTCTTAAGGAGGTAGGCGATGCGTTCCGGGTTGGCCTCTCGGGTGAGCAGAGTGATGTTCTCAAGGGCCTCGGGATCGTCCTGACGGAAACAACGGTCAAGGCTTACGCTCTCTCGCACGGCATCGGCAAAATCGGGGAAGAACTCAGCGAAGAAAGCAAGCTCATGGCCCGAGCGGGCCTCATCACGGATGGGTTGGCGTTCGCCAATGGGGATTTAGCCCGAACCATCAATGACCCAGCAAATGCCTACCGCAAATTCACGGGGCAGGTGGAGAACCTCGGGGCCGCTCTGGGGACCGTCCTCCTTCCCGTGGTCAACGAAGTCCTTGGAGGGCTGAACAATCTGGCGACCGGCACGGATGACGCCCTGGGTCGATCCCAAATCTCCTTCAAAGCGTGGGCTGAGAACTCCGCCTTCGCGGTCAACACGCTCAAACTCTACTTCGAGAATTGGGGCGATAGCGTCCAACTCGCCACCCTTTCGGCCCAGCAGGGCATCGAGAATTTTGCAGCCAAAATCGAGAATCAATTTGGCAAGATCGGTGACGAGATCAGCAAAGCTTTTGAGAGCCCGCTCCAATTTCTCGGGAACGAACTCAACCACTTCTGGCTCAACTTCCAAAATGTTTATAAGAACATCAAGGAACTGACCTCTAATGGATTAGGCGGAGCCTTCGTTGATATCAATGAGGGGTGGAAAGAGTTGGATGAGCTTGCGAAACGGCGACCGGAGCGAAAGCCGGGAGGCGTCGATAATCGTCAGCAAATCCAGGCCCTCGCCGACCGGATCGAAGGGCGACGGGCTGCCAAGCCCACTATTGAAATGCCTGCTCCCGTGGCTCGCCCCAACGCGACCGTGAACGCGGTGAACATCAAGGCTGCTGAAAAAGCTCAGAATGAGCTTGAGAGCTTTGTGAAGTCGTTCAAAGACAAAGTCAGAACCCCGCTCGAAGAGTATGGGGAGGCGATGAAGAAGGCGAAAGAGGCGTTTGACAAGAACCTCATCACCGCCGACCAATTCCAGCGTGCCGACAAACTTGCCCGCCGCGAAGCTGGCTTTGGCGAGATGAAGTTTGCGGGGGCGGCATCCCTATCTTCGAATGAAGGTTACTCCACTCTCGTCTCCGCCCTCACCGGACGGGGCAACGAGTTTGGCAACCAGATCGCTGAGCGGAATCTCCGAATCAACGAAGACTCCAACCTCCAATTGAAGCAACTCAACAAACGGCTGGGAGCATCCAACGATCCGGTCGAATTTTCCCTGATGAGAGCGTAAGCCCGTGGCACTGCGAAGTCTTCAGCGGATGGCCGACGCATCCGCCAGCCTCAATATTCAGTATGAACGCAAAAGCAGGCAAGTGGCCCTGGGCTATTGGGATTTGGCGGACTCTGAAATCGCCGTTCTCCGCTCGTGTACTCTGACGATCGGGAGCCGTCATCCGTCAGACTTTGGTCAGGTGCTCACCGACATCGATGTGGAAATCGTCTCGCAGCAGGTCAATCGGGAGGGCGACTCCGACAAAAGCAATTTATGGAAGGTGACCGCCAGCTACGGGCCATGGAACCCCGCTGAACTTGGTGATCCGGGGCAGGCGGGAAATCCGTTCGCCGTTCCGGCTCGCGTCCGGTTGGAATGGCAGTCGAACCCCGAGCCGATCTGGGTTGACGTGAACGGGAATTATATTACGAATACAGCGGGCGATGCCTTCGATCCCCCGGTTTCGCGGGACACCCTCATCGGGCTTTGGACGGTTGAGCGGAGCGAAACAACGAGCCTCGATATCCCCACGCTCCTGGCTCTGGGGGACAAGGTCAACGATTCGCCCTGGAATGGCTTCGCCGCCAAGTCGGTCCGCACGGCCCCGATCGGGCTGCCAGCCCTCGAATATAGTCAAGAGGCAAACGTCTACTATTGGCCTATGACTTATGTCTTTATGTGGAATCCTAAGGGGTGGGATCAAAAGCCCCTCAATGCTGGCTACCGCCAGCGGAGCCCCTCGCAACAAAATCAGAATCGCATGCTCACGATCCTGGATGACTCGGGCCAACCCCTCGCGTCGCCGGGTTTACTCGACAAGAACGGGGCGTATCTGCCCCCTCCTGTCGCTCAAAAATCCGTGATTATCGGCTCTTTTGACATCTACGAAGCGATTGATTTTGGCGTGTTCAACATGGATGGGTTGTTCACGCCCCCGGCGGTGCTCTCTTGAAACGCCCAGTCGTTTTTGATCGGGCGACGGGCCGCCGCCTCATCCGAGCCACTCGCGAAGCGGAACGGCGACCACGGACGAAGGTGGAGTCTTCGACTCCTCCTCGGGGGCTTTCTCCCCTGAAATATGCCAAGGTGACGGCTCAAATCGGGGCCGCCTCCGGCTCCAATCTTGGTGCAGGGAGTGTGAGCTTGCAAGCCGTGCTTGTGGATGCCAGTGGCAAAGCTTCCTATGGCGATCTGGCTACCTCAACCCCCTGCTACAGTGGAGCGTCAGCCCCTATTGCCGTTGGTCGGATTGTCATTGTGGCCGTCGTAGACGGTTACTATCACGTCATCGTGGACTTTTGCTGATGGCCTTCAAAAAAAATGGGCCTGGATGCTGCGGGTGTAATGATTGCTCCATTTCCATCTCCATCATCGAAGATTGGCGAGCCAACTATTTTCGCGTCACCATCACCGATGCGACTGGCGTTGCGGTCATCAACAATCAGAATGCGACGACGTTCGGGTTCGCCTGCTCTCGCTCCGATCACATCATCGCCAACCTGACTGCCAATGCAATTTATTCGGTCCGCATCGTCGAAGCATTGAGTGATGGGACGCCGACCGGTCGCTACGATCACACGGCATCGCTCACCGCCGTTTGCGGCACCAATTATTTGGCGTACGCCTCGCTCAATCCGCAACACGTTGCCATTATCGGGTGTGGTGGGGGGCAGACGGGGCCCATTGCCATTGCGAATGGGGCGGGGGTGCCCAATGCAGATGTCGCCATGACTGGCTCCATCACTGGAGAAATCACGACGGGGGCTGACGGGACGGCAACTTGCGAGGTGGATGGGGATTCGCTCTTAATCACTACGGTTGCTAAAGGCCCATGTTCCATCACGGTGAAAGCCAACGGCTTTCTCGATCAAATTTATCAATATGATACGGACCCCTTCTTCAATAATACAAAGAACGCCAATTGCAATGGAGGGGTCGAGAATGGGCCGGGTTACCTCTACCTCACGCTCAGCAATTTAGCTCCTGGGTACGTTTGCGATTTCTGCTCAACTCCCCTGCCGCAAACCTTGTGTGCCACTGTCCTGGGAACCCCCTGCACCCTGAATTATAGGGGACAAGGCGTTTGGAGTGGGTCGGGAACTTTCTCGATGTCAGCCTACAGCTTGATTACTGAGCCTGACGGCTCCTACGGCTTGAGTCAGACGGCAACGATGCAGAACGTCCCCTTTTGGGCGACGTACAGTGGAGGCAACATCGGATTCTCGGCCTATCAGGGTGCCCCGATCGATTCGACCAACTTCTTCAATATCAAACCGACGTTACCCGTTGTTGTGCCTGCCGATGGGGGCGATGGTCGCTACACATTCAGCAATAATTATGCGGGATGCAGTCTGGGCGGGATGTCGAGTCAAAATGTGGACCAGTATTCGTCCTACTCGATCACCTGCAATCCATTGGTGGCGAAATTGAATGTGGGGCAAAACCCCAAACTCAACACCAAAATTTATGTGGGTGAAATGGATGTTAAACCGTGTGGTGGCTCCTATGGTCAACCCGTTCAGATGGCTCCGCCCCCCACTCTCGCTCGGCAACAGAGCACCCGGACCCGTCCCCGTGGGCTCCGTGCTGAACTCATCGTCGCTCGCTACAGCGAAGATATTTCCTGGGTGGAAGCCATCCAATGAACACGTTCATTTCCGTCTACAACAAGGGCCCAGACCCCATCAGCTTGCCCGAGGCGATTCGCGTTGTACCACTACTCAACAAAGGGCGAGAGGGGCGGACCTGGCTCCACCACATCATCACCCACTACGATGATTTGGCCGATTGGACCTACCTGACGCAGGGGGAACCCCACCAGAACCCCGCCGAGTTCATCGCTCGCCTCGATGTGTCCTACCCGGACACGACCTCGCTCACCCGCGAATATATGCCACACTTCCCGCCGCAGGCGATCAAGGATCAGGATGTGGTCGAGTGGCATGGTGGATTCGAAGTTCGCTACGGGAGGGCCATCTATCAAGGGGGGCGATCGCCCACCCAGAATGAGGGATGGTTAAGCGAAATCTGGCCCCACTTCTTCGCTTGCCCGATTCCCGACCCGCTCTCGGAATGGATTTATGGATATGGGGCGATGTATGCCGTGCCCCGCCACCGGATCACCGCTCGACCCCTGGCTTTCTGGAAGTGGTGCCACGATGTGATCGCCCGCCCCGAGCACCAGATCGAACATAGCTGGGGGTCCGGCTACGCCTTTGAGATCCTTTGGAAATATCTGTTTGGGGATGCTGACCGCTACCCAGTACGTCTTCCCGAGACGGATGCGGCCCACCTCGCCATGCTGGCGGATCTTTGTCCTTGGGGAACTGGTCCCTGCGGGTGTGGAGCCGCCCCTCGCCTCTGTTCCCGCCCCGACCAACCCGCCCATGTGTGGCGGAGCCACTGTTTGCAATGCGTTCGCGATTCTTCAACTCAGAAAGCTTAGTTCATGCCCGCTGCCACTGGTGATCCGCATATCGAGCGTCTTGATGGGGTTCGCTTCGATTTTCAGGGAGCCCCGTTCGTTCCCCACCACCTCCTAAAGACCGAAGGTCTTGATGTCCAGGTTGCCCTCGGAGTTGGCCCTAACAGTGAAACCTTCATTGGCCGGTTAGAGATGATTTTACCCGCCAATAGTCGCTTAATAATTGATACCGAGGGACTCATCCGAGTGGATGCCGCAGGCTTTCGGCTCGACACCTGGAAGGATCGGCCCGAGGATGGGCCACTGGGGGGCATCACCCACTTGAATTTGTTCGTCGTTGAACAGCCCGAGGATGTGAGTGGAGCGAGCGGGGTGCTCGTCAATGGTACGAGTGGGGATGAGCCGAGCCGATTTGCGGTTTGAAGAGAGGAGTGGGGCAAGGGGGGGTGATCCACTCCCTGCTCCAACAACTAAATTTGGTCAGGCACATCGTAGGAAGCCGCGAACGACCTTCCTTCTGGAGTGATTTGATGGCATCCTTCCGTCTTTCGCACAAAGTTCATCGAAACCAGTTGAGCGAGAGCCGACCTGGCTAAATCGATTTGTTGAGTGCTCAACCTCTCCCCGAATAGGTCCACTCCGCCGACGCGAATCTGATGACAGCTACACTCCGCCACGTCCCAAATGAGGAGCCCATCCGAACTTTGCTCGACAGCTTTGAGGATAACCAGAGCTAAGTGATACATGAGAAATTGCCCAACTTATTACTGAACATGGTAGGTGAGCGAGGTTAGGCGGAGTTTAAATAATAGATCATCGCGTCTACTAAAATAGATGAACTTATGGATGTCAGGAGAAGCCCGGCAAGCCGAAGCATCCTTCTGTTTTCCTGACAAACCTTTAGGGGAAACCCTGACAAGGGAGTAAAATTCATAAATCAAACAACTTGAAAATCATGGATGGAAACTGCTCGATATGAATGATCAACCCATTGCCGAATCACGACTTCGTCGTGCGGAATGGACTCGCGGGGCATCCGTGTTCTTGGCCGATGGTTCCCGATGGTTTCTTCCCGCCATCGATTTGGGCTTGATGATCGTCGCCGACGAATTGAAAGATGAACTTGCCGAGGGAGTCCGACTTGCCCGTCTCGTCGGTAATTTAAACGAAATCACGGATGAATATGTCAAATATCAGTATCACATCGCCAACATAGGTATCCGTCTTCTCATAAACAACTATGAAGTTCCGCGTGAGGATTGGGAACAACTACTCAAATTTCAGTCGCTGAAAGAGATGATTGTTTTTTGTGTTTCGGTAAGTTTCGTGATCGATCAATCCCGGCGGATTTGGGAGCCGCTCGTTGCTAACCATTCGCGGGGGCTGACTTCACATAATTAGGGCTTCGCCCCAATCGTCGTGATCATCTTGAATTTGCTTCATCTCTTTGAGGGCTGCGAGCACACGCTCGCCGTGGATTTCCTGCTCCTCTTTGCTGATGGGAAGCATCCGACCATTCTCATCGAGCTTGATTCGGGGGCCCTTCGGGCTTTCGGTGGATTTGTGCATCATTTACTCCCAAGGGTCGGGATAGGAGCCGAGGGGTTTTGCGACCCGATCAAGCTTGCTCCTGAGACCCCCCAATCGTCGCCCGATCTCTTGTCTCCGCTGATGTTGGAACCAAATGATTTGGCCTCCGACCCGAACCCCTCGTCTATTACCATCAATGAAAGGAATGAATTCGCCACTGTACATAGTGACCACATCCAAAATCTCGCGGTGCTCGGGCCGCAGATGTTCCTCGCACGATACGACGTCTCCGAAGAGGGCTTCCCCCCCGTGCAAGCCGACGTGGATGGCGTTGGCTGCATCGAGGATGATCGCCATGCGATCGGCGGGGAGCGGCCCGAGATAGTTCCGAGCGTGAGCGAGACTGAGCTTGTCCATGCTGGGGGCGACGGTTGCCAACTCGTTGAGTTATGGGGGTACCTGAAAGGGTTTACCCCGAAGAGTGGAGCAGGGGGTGAGTAGGGTGACCCACTCCCTGCACCAAATAATGTTTACATCCGATCGAAATCAGTTTTGATGTCTCGAATTTGGTTGACCATTCTCCGAACCTCGTTGCTCTGATCAGGAGTGCTCAAGCCCATTGGTAACACAGTAAGCAAGCGACCAAGAAGTCCAGCTAATTTCATCTGGCTTGTGTTTAAATCTTTGATCTCCTGCTTCAATCTTCTGACTTCTTGTTCGATGTTGAGAACTTCTTCTGACAATGAAGGCTCGCTTGCCGGAACCAATTCAAGTTCGCTTAGTTTAACCGGGAGATTAGCTCGGTCTGGGAAGTGACTAGGGGTTATGAGAATATCGTCACCAGAAACTCTAAGGACCTCGTATTTGAAATCGTTCTTTGCTGCACCAGATTGAGTGTAAAAGACCATGTCGCCAACTTTAACGCTCATCTAAAAGCTCCCCATAAATTTTGGCTGAAAGACGTAAGCCACCCGCATTCACTATACCTTGGTTCAGTACAAGGGTCAATGAGCCAATCTCGGTGTTTGAGAGTTATAACTTCGCCAAAAAACTACCAGCTATCTAGAAGTTGCCCAACAAATAAGGGATGTAGTGTGGGTGAGGACACGGCCCACTATCTATCCAAGCCCTTCGCCCTCACAAATTCATCCATTTCGTCCACGCTCACCCCATACCTCGCCGCAAGCTCGGCCACCTTCCTGCCCCGCTCTCTGGCCATCGCCTGTTTTCGCACGCTCAGACTCGCCCGACTGCCCGCGATCCTTGCCGCCTTCATCGCCTTGGTGATTTCAGCCGGATCAATCTTGCTAAGCTTCGCCGCAACCTTCTCAGCCTTCTCCAGTTCGCCGATGTACACAGCCAATTCCATGGGCGACATCAGGTAATCATCGCGGAGGTAGGCGATCTTACCCCGACCGCTCTCAGTGGTCAGTTGAACCTTGGCAATATTCGGAATCTTGCCCTTCCCATCGTAAACCGCGAGTACCTCCCCCGAAAACATCTCGATTTTCCCACCGATGAACGTGGCATTGGGAATTCGGACGATCGAACCGGCTTCATCTGCTTCCGTTAAGGCCCGCAAATCCCCCTTATCAATCCCTTGCAAGATAGCCACGATGGAATCGAGGTCAGTCGTTGCCGAAATGAGCTTCAGTTCCTGACTCTTTTCCACCACACCACAAATTTCGCCGACGCGATGCGTTGATTGGCCAATTACGGCTAAGAGGAGCAGGTGGGTCAACATCTTCGTTTCCTGAACCGCGTAAACCAAAAGGATGAGGTGAAATCCTACTGGCCTAGTTCGCACGGGTTCAAGGAAAATTTATTACTTTGGGTCGGGTGGGTCGGGATTGATTGGGAACCAAGGGGCTCGCGACGCTCGCCTGTATTTGATGGCCATCTTGCGGTGGAACCGATCCTGCTGAGCAGAGATGAGGGTTCCGCCCATATCAAATTGCATTGAGGTGTCGGTCGGGGACGTGCAAGAACCGAAAGCCCAAGTATGGTTTAAATGGCTTTCAGCGATTCGAGCGAAGGCTTCGCTGCGACGGTGAAGGTGGTGAGCCAGGCCCATCGCTAGGGCGAGGGTCGCCGTTGCGATCATGAAGTGGCGGACGGTAAAACGCATGGGCTCCGCCCTAAAGAGATGGGGCAGGGGGTCAGGGGAATCAATCTCAAATCTAACTTCTCACGCACTAGCAGTTGGTATACCCCATACGTCCAACATCAATTGGTAACCAACTGGGTCGAAGCTCTGTAACTCTTCTTTGTTATAAGGCTGAAAGTCATTCTTTCCAAAATATGCTTCAGTAAGTTCCGCGAAAAACTCCTGTTTATTATTGGTAGCGTATGCCTTTTGTTTCCCACCTGACACATAGGCAACGCTATTGTAAGTATTGGTGTAAATTGCGTGATTGTAAGCGTTGGTAACCCCCGGATGATCAAAGGTCAAGCTAAGACAGTGATATGCATGTGCTAGTTCATGCAATAGCGACCAAGGTTGAATTCCCGCCCATTCGAGCATGTGTCTTGCATTCACGATCTCGACGCAATGGGCCTTTTCCGGATTTCTACCCATTTGGATGAGATACTCGGGCCCCCAATGAAATTCGCCCAAGCCAGCTTCTTCCGCCCATTCCAGCCAGATGGTGACATTCTTCAAAACTGCGAGGGGTTTATCCGGAACTACTCGAACGATGTTTCCAAGCTGAAGTGTCATTTGGCCAATGTCTGCCACTGCATCGGCAGCGTGTTCCAACAGACGTTGGCTCACAAGCACCGTAAACCCATTAATTTGGTGTTCTTGATAGCTTGATCTAGGATCATTGTGACTAACTGGGCTTTCGTCCGCCATCTGATTCTTCCTTTTGAGGTTTTGGGCACCCCACATTCGACAAAACTAAACACTCGTCCACTTAAACGCTACTGGTTAGCGTCTTATTCGATTTTTCTGCCTTCGATAACGATTCAGCAGGAGGGATTATGGTGGCACCACCCATCTTAACCCCCTGCTCCAATCAGTTCAGAATCATCAAGGATCGGGCGTGGTGGGCGAGAAACCCTTGGTAATGGCCGATCGAATTCAAAATCATCGAGGGCCGGATCATCCCAGAGAAGCCGCTTCCCGCCCGAATGGTGATTCGCAAATGATGGAGGCGGTTTGCTCAACCAAGCCTTAACCCGATTGGCTGGCATCTTGGCGTTGCGATGGGCACTGCCAACAAATTCGTGAGTCCAGGTACTGGCTTTGGGTGAGCCCACCCGTTCATTGCGAAATTGATCGAAGCCGTCTGGAAAGAGGCTGACAGCCGACCGTTCAATATGGTGGGGGCGAGTGGCGATCACCTCTGGTGCATCAACTCGGATGGAAGGAGCCAGGACATCGGGATCTTTCACAGGTGGCGACGCCACCTTTTGCTCCACAACTGGCGGAGCCAGATCGAGAAAGACGTGGACGGGCCGACTGAGCACCCACTCGCGTTCCTCATCGGTAATCGACGGATTGGCCAGTCGAGCCTCAAGAGCCTTCAGATAGCCCCCAGAGCCCCGCTTGATGGAGAGTGCCCCACCATCGGTATCCCACACCACATGGGTTCGCCGCTCGTCATCCGCCTCACAGGGGTAATTTGCGAAGCAACCCGGTTTACGAAAGAGGTAGCAAAGCGAACTCTTTTGCTCGGATCGGATTTCCAGTTGGACCGTCGGCAATGCTGGTGTGGCCCCTTCATCGTCTTCCGCATCGAACTCGACAACTTCGCGACTATCCGCAAAGCTCAATATGAAATCGACGTAGGCCCGACCATCGAGGTGGTATTGGATCTTGGCAATCGGCATGTGAACGTCCTGGCGGCCGATTGGATCGGAGGGACGGGGGCAGGGGATGGTGTGGATGCCATCGGGGAAGGAATTGAGATCGTCATAGCTCCATCCGCAAAATTGGCGATTACCGCGAGGATTGAAGGATCGAGGCTCGCCCATCCCCCCATCCTCTTTGACCTCGGCAAGGTGGAGGATCGATGGGGAATTCGGGAAGGTGGTGGGCTCTCGCCAGATGTGAGTCAACATGGGTTCTCCAAGGGGTGTTACATTACTATAGGAGGGCGAAGCTCCCTCTGTGCCGAGGGAGCGACAGGGGGATCAATCAAACCTTACTCTTCCGGAAGATAATGCCTTGTCCATCTCGTCAATCCGGGCCTTTAACACTTCGTGTGAAATTGGCTGATCTGTTATCAAAAAATCTCCTGGTTTCCTCATGGATATCCCATTCGCTCAAAATTCGTTTCTTTGCGACGTTAAAAAATAGCAACAACTCCTTTGGCTCGAAATCGTGGAATTTTTCATGAACACATAGAAGTCGAAGGAAGTCAGCGGTGCTGTTGTCAATGAGAAATTCTAGGTCTGATCGAGGACTCTTCTCAATATCCGGCCAATCCTCGGGGATCATCTCTTTGAGAAGGTCAACCATACAGCCCATGAAGTTGTCAAAGACTTCGGCACAATTTTCAACTTGTCTGTTCAAGGTCATCTCCTACTATTTCAAATTGAGAACACAAGTTCACTAAGCAAAGAGTGGGCCAAGAATGACTTGACCCACATGATTTCCGACGATCGGTTTTACGAAGCCAGAAGCGACGAGACCGCCCGGTTTTGCACCAAAAAGCCGCCTGGTCGCACACATCGACCTTCTACAAGCTTATAGGCGGAGGCGTCTTCATTGCCCTCGGTAAGCTCCAAGAAGGCAACCTGGACCCGTTCCACAAGATGGCGTTGCTGCGGTGAGAGATCGAGAGTTGCCACATCTTCCAGTTGGGCGAGGAGATTTTCGCCAACGAATTGCACCATCCACAACGCTTCGCTAAAATCACTGTTGAGCATTGAAAAAACTCTTTCGGGAGTTGGGGCCGATCCAGGGTGCAACCTGGGTCGGCCTTTTTCGTAAACCAAGATCGGGCGACCGACGACCCGATCAACTAAGTCTAGTCGCATTCAATAACAGTGTCAATGACACTAATTAGCATTTTTCTTTTTTTATTTTGCTCTCTTGACGCATTGCCTGTTAGTTAGTATAGTTGACTTGAGATTGCGGCTCGTTTTTGAGTAAATGTATTTGGTTTTTGGAGGAAAGTTCGATGTCCCGTACTTTGGTCCATTCGCCAATGACTCAACGTAAGACAAAAACTGCGACAGCAAGGCTTGATGAAGAACTCATCCGAAAAGCCAACGTCGTAGCGGCTTACAGGAATCTTAGCGTTCCTGATTATCTGAATAGTTTAGTGCGATCGTTGATTGAGGACGACTATTTGAATGAGTCGAAAAAAGCCGCGAATTTCGGTGTCACATCAACGCCCCTGTAGGAGCAGGGGGTGGATGGGCTCACCAACACCATAGCTCGATCGAGAATTCGGAGCAGGGAGGGCAATGCAGCTATGGTTTTCTTGGGCGAATCCTTTCTGGTGTATTAACACCCGGATCGACCCACTAAACCCGAGAAGCACCCATGCCCCGCAACGCCTCCTCCTTTTCAGAAGTTGTCCTGACCCTGGCTGGAACTCAAGAATACGTCGCCTGGATCGACGGTATCGCCACAGACACGAGCCGGACGAAATCCGCCATCGTCCGCATCGCCCTGGCTGAATGGGCCGAACGCAACGGCCACGCCGCCCCTCCGAAGCTGCAACGGAAGGGGGCGTAAGATGAGCGAACTTCAAATTTTCAGCAGTGAAGCCGGGCTGATCAGGACGGATTACTCAGATGAGGGCGAACCCCTCGTGTGTGCAGCGGACCTGGCTCGCATTGTCGGGCTCTCATCGCCCGAGCGTGCCTATGCCCGGATCGACGCCGACTATAAGCTCATGCGGATTACGCATACCCCCTCGGGGAGTCAGGAAATGGTTTTTCTGACGGAGCCAGGCGTTTACCAATTTTTGCTCGGACTTCGGATCAAAGCTGGTTCGAAGCACCACGAGCGAATTAAGCAATTCCAAAAACACGTCTTTGAAGTCGTGCTACCGACGATCCGCCGCACTGGCGGTTATGGGGTTCAGCAAGCTCACGATGAGCCCGTCAACCTGGCTCCCTACGTTGCCGAGTTTGAAGCTGGGATTCGCGTTGCCCTCGCCCGAAAATAAAGTACGGCGGACCGCGACGGAAGTTGGCGTCGAAGTTGGCAACAAAACGGGAGCCAAGTTATCGGCCATCGCCACCAACAAGCGAATTGCCGATGCCGGTTGGCAGATCAGGCACCCTTCGGGCGACGGGTGGATACCGACCCCGCTCGGTGAAGCCAATGGGGGAATTTTGATCGATTGCGGGAAAAGCCACGGCAACGGCAAGCCGGTCCAAATGCTGGTCTGGTTGGGCGATGAGGTGGTTGAGATGGTTTGTCGGGCGATGGCCTCGACCGGGCAAGCTGCTTAGGCTTCGCCTTTTTTGGAGCAGGGGGTGGCAAGATGATCGCTGCCCCCTGTTAAGATGGGTAATTTGCCCTCGGGCTCCAGCCCGAAATCGCTTTGCTAATTCGATCAATGAAAAACGGGCGGTGCCCGCCAAGACACCGCCCGTGAAGCTTCCCAAGCGTCGTTCCACCAATAGAAATTACACCGTGCCCCGCCCTAAATTCATCGCCCCGCCCGACTGCTTCATCTATCGCCCCCGAGATTTCGACCCCGCCGCCTATCCCGGCCCCATCGCCGATCACCCCGACGCCGCCATCTGGTTTTTGAGCACGATTTGGTTGAAGCGTGTGATGAATGTTCATCGGGCTCGCTCATCTTTCGTTCAACTCAAGACGGATTATCTCGGTGCCATCATGAACAAGAATATTGTCCACGAACTCCGAGAGGCCCTCATTGAGGCGGGCCTGATCGAGACGGATGGGTTTTATATCGCAGGAGAGAAAGCCTACGGCTACCGCTTGCCAGAACACCTTTCAGGGCCGGGGGTTTGGACTCGTCATGCGGTGGCCAACAAACACTTCGCCCGTCGAGTCGCCGATTTCCGGCAAGGTCTGAAGGTGGAATCTCCCGCCAACCCCCTGCTCCAAGCTCACATGCAAAAGTGGGTGGAGCTTTGCGGGTTCACCGAGAGCGTGCCTGCCGCCCTCGAAGAGATTTCTGATGAGCCGTTCAAGCCCACCAAGAATCGCCAGCCCCACGAGTTCCCCAACCGCCAGGAGTTCGCCCGTGCTCAAGTGATGGTCGTTGAGGGGGGCTTTCGCCGGATCAAACGAGATCGTCATGGGCGAGTTCACACGAATTTCACGACCCTCGTCACCGAACTGAGAAGCTGTCTCCAAATCAATGGTGAGCCCCTATTTGAAGTGGATATCGCCGCCTCCCAGATTTACATGCTTGGGCTGCTCGTCTTGCGAAAATGGGTTATAGACAGGGATGACAGGGGAGACAACACCACCACAGGGAGGGAGAGAGTATATGGTTCCAACTTTGTACCTGATGATCTGGCAAGAATGTTCAAAGATGTTCAGTCTGGCAAGTTCTACGAACGGTTCCAAGCCATCGGCAAGGGCTACAAGAGAGATCAGGCGAAACGCAACGTCTTCCAGGTGCTGATGGGCAACGTCAAGCTCATGGAAGATTCACCGACTGGGAAACGGTTCAAGAAGCTGTACCCGGCCGTGTACGCCGAACTTGTTCAGATGAAATCGAGAAACCCCTTTGTTGGGAAGAAGGGGGTCAAGGGGCAGAAGCCGTTTGCCTGGGTAGGGCAACAATTGCAGAGCATCGAAAGCGGAATCGTCATTGATGGCGTTGCCGAGAACTTGCGGCTCAACTTCCCCCACGTTCCGTTCCTGACGATCCACGATTCGTTCCTGACGACCGAGAGGCACTTCGGCCTGGTCAAGGAATTGCTCGCGAACGCTTTCAAGGGCTTCCCCTATCAGCCCACGTTCAGAAGTAAGGAGCCGTTCGTGGTCCCTCCTTTGGTCACCGCCGCATGAGCATGGATTCCGCAACGCCATGCCGACCGCTGGCAGGTAACGCAAGAGTTGTTGAGAAGGGCTACCGCCCTTCAGGAGCCACGCCCGACCAACCCGCCATCCCTTTAGCATCCACGGCCAATCGCCCCACCACGAGCCTCCTAGACCCCCTGACGACCATCGGGGTAAAAGCTATCGCATCAACTCCCCCCTGCACCCACAGGCCAACCAAAGTTAAACGCCATGCAGACTGAAACCATCACCGCAGATCAGGCCGCCGACTATGTTCTCTGGTCCGCCTACCAGTCCGGCTCGTTCACCAGCAATCTGAAATTGCAAAAGCTCGTCTACTACATTCAGGCGTGGCATCTGGCCGTCTATAAACGCCCCCTCTTTCCCGAGAAGTTTGAGGCATGGATTCACGGCCCGGCAATCCCAGACCTCTACCGCCGCTTCAAGGTGCATACTTGGAACCACATAAAAGAGACGATCGCCCGTCCCGACATTTCGGATGGCACCGCCGCCTTCATGGATGAAGTTCTCGATCAATATGGCGGTATGGACGCTCTCGAACTGGAGTTAAGTTCGCAACACGAACCGCCGTGGAAGCGGGCGAGGGGCGAGGTAAAGATCGATGAAGCTTGTCACACCATCATCTCCGAGGTGACCATGGGTCGGCACTATCGCAAGCGGATGAGTGACGAGCAAATTGCCGAATTCATCGCTTTGGAGCGGGAGGCGAGGAAGGAGGAGGAGGTGTGGTAATGAGGAGCTTGCAGGCACTAGGAATATGTATCTCTAATCAAGGTCTTCTAGGCCGGACTCCACGCATGAATGCTATATGCGAACGCTCTAAATCATCAAAAGGAAATTTGTCATGTTGGTTGAAAGTTTGCGAAGTGTTTTCAAACAACAAAGCCAAATAAGAATCCACTTTTTCATTAACAAAGTCAAAGTAGGGAAATTTCACGAAACTTTTATACCTCTCTTGTACGCTCCCATCAGAGTCCCAACATATAACATCAATTTTCCTTAGTCGTTTCGGACCATCGATAGAAGCCGACTTGAGTAAATACTTAATATATGCATCGGCTATAGGAAGTGAGTATCCTATAATTCGAATTTGGGTAGCTTCGGATAGAGCTAATTGAGCCATCGCCCAATCACTCGACACTTTTGTATTGATTCCCTTGCTCCAAGTAGGGGGTACGATTTCACCTGAATCTACGCTTCCATGTAATTTTGCCAGTGGAGTTCGGCGGTATTGATTGTTTTGAACTTTGATCGATGTATCATTACCATCTCGACCAAATCCAATATTGATCAAGTTCCGATTCGGCATGTGCTTATTAATTCGTTTCGGTATGTTTTCCAATACTAAATCGTAATTTAACGAGACAACCGAATATTCAATCGTTAAATGCGAATCCAAAGTCAATATTAAATTGCTTTGATTAGGATAAGAAGAACCTTGACCGTCAAAGCTTATACCAAGGAGATTACAAACAAAAATAAAATAGTTACGACATATATCATCAGGCCCATAAAATTGCGATATGATATTATTAGGAACATTAACGCCATTGAAAACAAAAGGTGCTTCTGCATAGTTAGGAGTGTGTTTTTCAATTACTTTAATTATGTAATCTTTAAAATGTTGATCGAATTGGTGTTCCTTAACATAGCTATTCATTTCAAGGATGGACAAGACATCCTCGATATTAAACACGTTGGTGTCATAGTAATTTCCAGCGTAAGAAATTTTTGTCACTGTCTCAAATATACTACTAAAATTTGGATATGCAGTTGGATCATTATAGAACATATCTTGCGATTTGTGATAAAAGTTCGACATTACAGGTAAACCAAGCGGAGCAGAGAAGCCAGCACCGAGAATGTAAACAATCTTTTCCATTGCGAGACCCCAGAGTTAGGTTGATCCATCTATATCACATCAACGGACCGGGGTTAAATCTATACATTCCTAAACCATCGCACTCAACTACCGTCAACCCCTTCGGGACGAACAATCCAGCATGCCTTACAGGGACCAACTCTTCCCAGATGTTGAACGTGCAGGTTGTTGAAAAATAAGAGGGAGTGTGAACCGCACTACTTCGCACAAAACCGTATTCTCCTTCTTTCATGAATGCAATGCTGCTAGACGCACTCAGTCGATATTTTCCCAATTTGCTCTCCTTTGCAGCTACCGCCGACCGTTGGTGGGTGTTCACCTGACAAGGTAACGCTCGTTCAAATCAAATACAATCCCCCATCCAAAGATTTTAGTAAACCAAGAAAAAGAAGTTCTGTTGGACTCTTGACTCTCCTGAAGATCACCTGTATTTTGTTGTGAGCAGTCCTTTGCGTTGACGCCGGGCATCAGGTGATGTTTGACGTCCGCTTAGCCGCTAGTCGCGGAGTGCTGTGTGGAGCTAGGGGCCCATGCGTACGGAAGAACTCCGTCCACGCCTTGACCGCGTTCAAGAGTTATCCAAGAAACTTAACGCAGCCACCGACGATGCTAGTCGAATTGTTCATGGCGTTGAGGTGTTCCTAAGTGATGTTTGCCATGTCGGAATGGCCGCTTCCATCTTTCTCGATCAACAAGGGGAAGAATTTGGTCCGACCATGTCGTGGTGGCTTGAATACGATCGTTATGGATCTGCGTTTCGTATTTATGTTAGGAGCGTTTTTAGTGATGAGCCTGATCAGCCTTCATTGACACTTTGGTCTAATTGTACTCGCGAACTGAAACTTTTAGCGTATGGAAATCTTTACAAATTACTTGACAAGATTATCGAAGAGCTTGATGCGAAGATACTGATGGTTCAAGAGAACACAGAATCCATCGAGTCGCTACTACCTTCCGCCAAAGGAAAGAAGAAAGGAGCCACCTCATGAACATCGAGGTGCAGGTCTCCTTCAAGCTTCGGAGCAGTCCGCGACGAACCAAAGCATACCCAGCCAAGATTCCAGCTTCAGTTTGTTGGCTAACAATTGCACATTTAGTCGCTTTTTGCTTTCGCAGAGTTCGGGGCGATAATTGACCGACCAAGTGCAGAAGGGTGCAGGAAAAGTTAGATGGGTAGTTTGCCCTCGGGCGTCAGCATGAAACCCCTCTCTCCCTGCCCCCTTCCTCGGGCGGAGCCCACCTCGGTGTAATAGGGGTCATCCACCCCTCAAATCCTCGTGGGTTCGGCCCACGCTCAGATATACCGTCAATGACTCAGCAATCCGGTTACTTTTTCGCGGTCGCTGGTGGGCTTGCCGCCCAAGCTCCCGACGCCACGGTCGGCAACGCGGGCTTGGTCATTGGCGTCGCCGGGCTCATCGCAGGCTGCTTTCGGGCATGGCTCGACTATCGCTCCTCGATGAAGCGGCTCGAAATTCAGGAGGATAAGACGGAAGCTCTGACGGCTTCCCTTAAGTCCGCTGAGAACAAGGCCAAAGCTCTGGAGATGAGCTTGGCTGCGACTGCCCAGGAACTTGCCGACGCTCGTGAGCGGACCCACACCTTCCAAAATCACACCTCGGCGGTAGTGACCGACATGGCCGCCCAAGTCATGGTCAACACGCACGCCCTCCAGGCGTCGATCACCGCGACGAAGGATCTAGCGGTTCAAAGTGGAATCGCGACCAGCGTGCCCGAGCCGCCCCCCACGATTCTTGCCAATCAGGAGGAGCGGGCGAAGCCCGACTGATATGGCCAAAAGGCCCAAGGCGATTTGCCTCTCCCCGCGAACCCCCGATCCTCACCAAGTCGCATCGAAGAAATTCTATGCGTCTGCACGATGGTTAAGGGTTCGAGAGCAAACTTTGAGAGATGACCCATTGTGTCGTCGTTGTGAACAACCGGCTACGCACGTTCACCATATCCAGGAATTAGCCGCCCGGCCCGACCTGGCTTTAGAGCGAACGAACCTCGAACCCCTCTGTGCCAGTTGTCATAGTGCCCACCACAAGGGGCGGAAACCCTGGCAGCGATGATCGCCCTCCTACTCTCGAAGAGTTTGGAGCAGGGAGGTGTATCCACCCATGCCCCCACCCCCTGCACCAGAATGCTACCCAACTTCGCTTGTCTCGGTGAGCAACGCGAACTTCAAGGGCAAGCCTCACCCAACCGCCAAACCAACCGCCCTCACCGACTGGCTCATTCTCACCTATTCCAACGCGGGTGACACGGTGCTGGACAACACCGCCGGTTCCTTCACGACGGGTGTCTCCGCCCTCGCCCTCGGGCGAAACTTCATTGGTATCGAGAAAGATCCGTCCTTCTTTGAAGCAGGGAAGGCAAGGCTCGCCCCACTCATTCCGCCGGTTGAAAACCGTCTGGCATCATGAGGAATCTGACAGTGGGTAAAGAGCTATTCTAGCAACCGCTCGGTGGCCTCGGCACACTGCGTGATTGCTTCGCGATCGTCACGGGGAGCAGCCTCTCCATCGCCATAAAAGGTTGCCCTTGGTGATCTCTTGATCGCTTCCAGAGCGGCTCGGCGAGAGATTGGCTCAATGTCCCCGATGAGTGCTTGGAGGTCTGCGATGGTATCAGGATCGTTGGGCACAGCGTAAACGATGAACGAGTCAGGATCAAAGCCATCTTGATGTTTGAAGAGATGAATCATGTGCTCGCCTCGCTCGCCCAGACTTTGATAAACCTTGAACGTCAGAGGGGTTTGCTCACCCATAACCCCCCTGCTACAAGTTCTTCTGATAAGCATTAGCCCTCTGGTGTAAGTTCATTAGGATTCGTTGTCAATCCCTTGGTTCTTACAATTGACGTTCTTTCCCTAATAGACAACACCATCAGCACCCAGGGGGGAGGTCATATAAGTGACCGTCCATGCCTCCCAGAGCGATGCCCCGTCCCGCATGAGCGTGCAATTCCAACGCCCTGTTTTCGCATAAGTCATTCTACATGCCTCGTCCCCGCAAGCCCAACGAACTGAAGATCCGCGACGGCGACCAACCTTGCCGGATCAACGTGCATGAGCCGAAGTCGCCCGAGGGGTTGCCCGAGCCCCCCGAATGGCTTGATGGATTGGGACGGGCCGCCTATCGACGATTGGCTGCACTGCTCGTGAGCATGAAGCTCGCCCACATGGCGGATAGCGAAGCTCTCGCGGTCTATGCTCAGAACTACTCGATCTGGCGACAAACGAGCCAGGCTATCGCCGATGACGGGTTCCTCCTGACCACGCTGACCACGACGAAGGTCAACCCACTCTTCGCCCCCATGAACGAGGCTCAACGGACGATGGTCCGCATCCTCTCGCAATTCGGGCTCACCCCCGCCGCCCGAGCCGCCCTTCGGGTCGAGCCGACTGATCAGGATGATGAATTCCTTGCTTACTGATGTGCCCGCCCAGTGGATAAGAACCAAGGCCGATGAGCGGGCTGTCGCCCTCGGCTATCGCTGGGATCAAGCCGCAGCCGACCACGTCTGCCAGTTCTTCCCTCGATTTCTCCGCCTCTCGACCGGGGACTTTGCGGGACGCCCCTTCATCCTCGAAGCCTGGGAAGTCGATTTCCTCAGTCGCCTCTACGGCTGGAAACGCCCCGATGGCAAGCGGCGGTTTCGCGAGGCGTATGTCGAGATATGTAAGAAAAACGGGAAGACATCTGCACTCGCTGCGTTGGCTTTGTACGCGATGAAAGAGGAGCCAGCCGCCGAGGTCTATCAGGGAGCTTTGAACGGCAAGCAAGCCGACGTGCTCTATCGCGAAGCCGCAAAGCTCGTGAAAGCATCTCCCAAACTCCGCAAACACTTCCGGGTGAAGCGGTACAACAAAACAATCGTCTTTGATGCGAACGACGCCCGCCTCGAATCCATGACGGCGGATGCCGACTCGAAGGATGGGGTCAATTCGTCGATGACGATTTTTGACGAAATCCACAGGTGGGGCTCAAACCGCCGGTTGTATGACGTGATGAAGGGGGCAGGGGCGGCCCGTCGCCAACCTCTCATTGTGAGCCTGACAACCGCTGGAGATGATTCGAGCGTGTTTTGCCGCGAGTTGCACGACATCGCCCTATCAATCATCAACGGCGACGATTCCAACCTCGAATTCCTCGGCATCATCCATGGGGCTTCGCCTGAAGACAACATCGAGGATGAGGCCACCTGGAAAAAGGCAAACCCCGCGATGGGCAGCATTCTCTCGCTTGATGACTTCCGCACGGCATTCGAGCAGGCCAAAAAACTTCCGGCTCGCCTCCGAAACTTCCTTCGCCTGCACCTCGGCCTCTGGCAAAAGAGCGAAAGCGTCTGGCTCGACCTCCCCCTCTGGGATCAGGCGGGCGACCCCTCCCTTCGGGAACTGGCATGGTGGCAGGGGAGAGATTGTGTTGCGGCGGTTGACCTTAGTTCGGTGAAAGACCTGACGAGCCTCACCCTCACCACGATGGATGGCGGAACCGTGTGCTGGCACAGCACTTACTTCCTGCCCCAAGAAACCGTGATTGAGCGAAGCGAACGCGACTGTGTCCCCTATGACCAGTGGGTGACCGAAGGCTTCGCCCTGGAAACCGAGGGGAACGCCACCGATTTCGAGGCGATCCGGCTCCGGCTGAACGAGCTTCGTGATTTGGGAATCAACATCACGTCCATCGCCATCGATCCCTGGAATGCGGCTCACCTTTCAAACCTGCTCATCCAGGATGGTTTCGATGTCTACTCCTTTCGCCAGAACTTCGCCAACTTCAACGGGCCTTGCCAGGAGGTGGAACGTCGCCTCCTCAATGGCAGTCTCCGGCATGACGCCAACCCCATAACCCGTTGGTGTGTCTCGAATTGCACCGTCAAGATCGACCCCGCCGGGAACATGCGACCGACCAAGGCCAAAGCCCAGAAAAATCGGGTAGACGGCCTGGTTTCCGGCATCATGTCAATCGGTGTAATTATAAGCACGCAAACCATTAACGCCGGATGTGACTTCGGTTGATGCTCCCGAAAAAATACCGAGCCAGGCAAGCCCCCTCGAAGCAGGCCGATCTCAGCCCCCCGACCGAACAACGAGATTTCACGCTCGCCGTTTTCGATCCCTCGTTGCCGTTCCTCCGCCCAAGCACTGCGGGAGTGCCGGTCACCACCACAACTTCGCTCGGCATCGCAGCGTTCAATCAGGGTGTCCGACTGATCTCCGAGAACATCGCCAAAACGGAATTATTTCCGGCTCGGCGGGAAGAGCGGGGTGGGTGGACCCCCGCGACCGATCACCCGACTTACGATTTGTTGCGGCATGCCCCCAACGATTATCAGACCTCATTCAGCTTTTGGGCCACCCTCCTGACGCATGCCGTGGTCGCGGGTTTTGGAGTCGCCGAAATCAAACGGAGCGGGGGGCGAGTCACGGGCCTCCACCTGCTCGACCCCTCATTCAAACCGGCGGTGCATGATAATCGCCTCATTTTTCAGAGCGGTTCAACCACCTTCGATGCCGCCAATCTGATATGCATCCGAGGGCTCTCGTGGACCGGGCTCGATGCCTTCTCGCCGGTCGCCCTGGCCAACGATATGTTGGGAACCCGGATCGCCGAAGCTCGCTATCAGGCCAGCATGCTGGGCAATGGGGCCAACGCCAACGGGCACCTGGAAATTCCCGGTAACACCAACGAACAACAACGAGCCCAGATCCGCAAGGGCTGGAATGAACAGCATCAAGGATCGGATAATGCCGGAAACCTTGGGCTGCTCTGGGGTGGGGCGAAGTTCGTTCAAACCAGCTACAGCCCGGCTGATGCCATGGTCATCGAGTCGCAAAACTTCGGAGTGGCCGAGGTATCGAGGCTGCTCGGTATCCCCGGATGGATGTTGGGGGCACCCGATGCCATCAAACCATCCTCAACCGAGGAAGGGATGGCCCTCTTCGTCGCCCTCACCCTCTCGCCCTGGTTTCGCCAGATCCAGCAAGAACTTGACCTGAAGTTGCTTTCGCGAGATGAGCGGCGGAGCCTCTTCTACTGGCATGATACTCGAAATCTGACGCAGGGAGATTCGCGGAGCCAGGTGGATGAGGCAGACAAGCTGATCAAGATTGGTGTTTACAGCGTCAATGAAGGGCGGTTGTCGCTCGGCATGAACCCGATCGACGATGAGCGGTTCAATTGGCACCTAATCCCCGTCAACAACCTCCAAGCCCTGGAAACGATCAACCCGGCCGATCCGGCTCCGACCCAACCCGCAGTCAATCAACCCCACCCCCTGCACCCAGATGAGAGCAAGGCTCGGGCGATGCGGGCCATGATTGCCGATCCATTCCGTCGGCTGGCCAAGGTGGAAGCAACTGAACTTCGCCGGTTGGCCAAGAAAGATCGATTCGACGTCGCCGCCACCGAACACTCCGCCAGGCACGCTCAGAAGTTGGCTGAAGCCCTCACCCCCGCTATCGAGGTCGCGAATGCCGTTCTGGGCTTAGGGCTCGATGCTCGTGAGATCGCATCAGATCAATCCAGCCAAAGTCTTGATGAGCTTCGCTCATTGTGGACGACCTACGATCCCGCTTCACTTCCCGGCAAGCTCGAAACCCTCATCGAGAGTTGGGAGGGGCGAGCCCAGGCCCTTGCCGAGCGGCTCCTCGATCCCACCCACCCCCCTGCACCAAAATGAGTTCGGCCATGAGAGAAACCCGCAGCCTCCACCTCCCGATCGAATTGCGTGCTGAAGGCGAGGCGAATCGTCTCATCGGTTATGCCGCCAAGTTCAACGCTGAGAGCGAACCGCTCAGTGATCCTTATAGCGGTCAAGCCTTCGTCGAAATCATCGCTCCCGGTGCTTTTGCCCGCACCCTTCGCGAGAGTCCCGATGTCCGTGCTCTATTCAATCACGACACGAACTGTGTGTTGGGGCGGGTCAAGTCGGGCACCCTTCGCCTTGCGGAAGATGAGACGGGGCTTCGCTTCGAGGTGGATTTGCCGGATACGGGCTTCGCCCGCGATTTGAAAGAAAGTGTACGGCGGGGCGACATCGACGGTTGCTCATTCGGCTTTATTTGCCGTGAGGATTCGCTGGCTCGGGTCGGCGATACCTTGGTCCGGACCCTCCTGGACATTGAATTATTTGAGATCAGCACGGGCGTCGCCTTCCCTGCCTATCCCGACACGGTGGTAAGCCTCCGCTCTCGCATTCCAGGGGCTACGGCTCCGCCCACCCCGCTCCTGAATCTCGCTCGCCGCAAGCTCGCCCTCCTCGATCTTTAAGAGCCGTCAGGCTTTCGGTGTAGATGTAATCAAGTAGGTCGCATCACGATTTCGTCTTTACGACTTCGCTCGACCGGCTGCTGATGAGGGTGGTCTTTACCGCCCGACGCAAGCATACCTTGATACCTCCGCCGAGCCAGATCATCTCATGCCTTCCGCGATTGAAAATCTCCGCAAGCAGCTTCGCGACAAGCGTGCTTCCCTCGATACGCTAACCAGCCCGACCAACGAGCAGGGCGAGGTTCGCGAGCTTACTCCCGACGAAGTCACTCAGTTTGACTCTCTCGTCACCGAATGCACGGCCCTGAAGGGCCGCGTCGCCGCCCTCGAAGCCCTGGGTGATCCCACCCCCACGCCCGAAGGCCCCGACCGCCGGTCGCTCCCGCCGCAGGCTCCTGCCATTCATACCGACGCGACCAAGCGGCCCTATTCGATCTTGCGGGCGATTCGCTCCCGCGTCAATGGCACCCCATTCGACGGTATCGAAGCCGAAGTTCACAACGAAATTGCTCGTCGGACTGGCAAGACGCCCGAGGGGATTTTGATCCCAACTGGGTCCGACCCGGTCATCCGCGAGATGCTCCGCTACGGCCAGAGTGAGCGACGCGACCTGACCACGACTACCGGGGCAGGGGGCATCTTCAATGTGCCCGAACTACCGCTGATCGAGCTTTTGCGAGCCAAGCTCGTCATCCGCAAACTCGGTGCTCAGTTCGCAACTGACCTCAGGGGCACGTTCTCGATGCCCGCCCAGACCGGCACCTCGCAGACCTACTGGCTTAATGAAGGTGTCCCTGCCTCGTTGAGCAATCCAACCTTCGCCCAGATCCCCTTCACCCCGAAGGTGGCCATCGCGGCGACCCAGATTTCTCGCCAGTTCATCAACCAGACCAGCCTTGATGCCGAACAGATTGTCAAGAACGACCTGGCGGCCCAGATGGCGGTCGAACTCGATCGCGTTGCTATCAATGGCTCCGGGGGCACTCAGCCGCTCGGCTTGCTCCAGAATCCCAACGTGCCCGTCGTGCCGATCGGGGCCAACGGTGGTTACGCCAACTGGGGGACGGTGGTCGGGCTCGAATCGCAGATTGCCAACCTCAACGCGGATAGCGGCAAGCTGGCTTACCTGACCAGCCCCAAGGTTCGCGGCAACCTGAAGACGGTCTCGAAGGGGAATGGTTACCCGACGTTCGTCTTCGAGGATGGCTCGGAGGCCGGAGAGGGCGAGATGAATGGCTACCCCAGCTACGTTTCGTCGCTCGTACCGCAAAATCTGACCAAGGGTTCGGGAACGAACCTGTCAGCCCTCATCTTCGGGAGATGGGATTCTATGATGGTGGGTATCTGGGAGGGAATTGATATGATTATTAATCCATACTCTGCCCAATTGTCGGGTGCCGTTATCATCAGCAACAATATGAATGTTGATGTCGAGGTGCTGCGGACTGCTTCGTTCGCCGTCGCCAACGATGTCCAGTATCAAGGTTAAACCATGCAAAAGATTTGTCTGAAACAGGCTTTGCTCGTTGAATCGACCCATTACAAGGAGGGCGACGTGCTTTACGTCGCCGACTCCCGGGCCGGTGATCTCATCCGTGGTGGGCACGCCGAAAAGGCTGACGAGGCAACCGAAGTTGCCAACCCCAACCATAACCCCCTCGCCGATGCGATTCAACCCGAACCTCCCGGCGGTGCCAACGCTTCGCCGATCGACGCGGCTCTCCCGACCGTGGCCGATAACCCTGGCCTGATCGCCCTGGAAACCGCGAGCAAAAGCGGTGCTCCCCGACGGGCCGCCAAGGTGTCGGGTCGAGCCGACTAACGGACTCACGTCCTGAAGACTGGTGCAGGGGGTGGGGGATGCCTCTCCTCCTTCACTCCCTGCTCCAAAATCCCCCCGAAGGTTCCTCCCGTGCTCCTGCCCAACGCGAAGCTCACCCTCATCACTCCGCCCACTATCGAACCGCTCGACCTGGCCTCGGCCAAGAATTATCTGCGGGTCGAAATCAGTGACGATGATGCCCTCATTGAGGACATGATCAGTGCCGCGAGGTTGGAGTGCGAGCATCGCACGGGCCGCTCGTTTCTCAACCAAACGTGGCGTATAACCCTCGATTATCTCCCGTTCACCCTGGGGGCGAGCCCACTCGGCTTCGCCCTCGGGGCCATAAATCCATTCAATCGCTGCGATGGCTCGATTCAGCTTCCCCGCCCACCCCTCATCTCAGTCGATTCGATCTCCTTCGTCGATTCAGGAGGCGTTCCCGCCTCCTTTGACCTTGACCAGTTGATTGTGTCTCCTGGCACGCCGGGCCGCATCGCTCCGGCTTTTGGCCGTTTGTTCCCCTTCTCCCTGCCCCAAATTGCCAGCGTCAGCATCGATTATGTCGCCGGGTACGGCTCCGATCCCGCGAGCGTCCCCCGCAACATCATTCAAGCCATAAGGCTGCTCACCGCCCACTATTATGAGCATCGCTCCGACGATGCCCCCATTCCGGCTGCCGTAGACGCCCTTCTGGCTCCCAGTTGGTGGCCCTCTTATGCCTAACCCGGACATCGGAAAATTTCGCCATCGAGTCACCCTCCTACAGCGAAAAACGGGCCCTCCAACCCGCAATGGGAGCGGGAAGGAATCGGTCAATTACGTCGCGAACTCGACATTTTGGGCGGCTATCGAACCCTTGAAGGGTGCGGAACTGTTCAGTGCAAGCCAGTTGAAGGCCACCACCTTCTTCAAAATCACCCTCCGCAATCCCTCGATGCCCATCCGTCCTGGCGATCAGCTTCGCTTTGAGAGCACGGCTCGCCTCTTCACGGTCGATACCTGTTATCGGGCCGATGAACTTAACGCATTTTTAATTATCACCGCAACCGAACTCCTCCCCTGATATGGCCATCACTGTCAATCGTCAGAGCAACCGCGTTATCTACGCCAGTCGAAGCGGAGTCCCGCTCGACGGCACGACCGACGCCGCCCCCGCACTCCAGGCTCTCCTCAATCGAGCGGCCAATGGGCCGCTTCACCTGATTATTGATGGAGTGGCCCTCATCGGGGGGACGCTCCGTCTCTACAGCAATACAACCGTCGAATTTCTCGCGGGATCGGGATTGATTGCCAAGGCGGGTTTGGGCGGCCCCATTTTCGAAAATGCTCATCCTCGCGGAGCTGCGGTCAATGCAGGGCCGAGTTCCCCGCAACACGGTTATGTGGGCGGTTCGCCCACCGATACCAACATTCGGTTGATTGGTCCGGGAACCCTCAACGGCAACCGAGCGGGTGGGGCCAGCGGGGGGCAGGGGGTGAGCTTCGCCGTCAGTCCGGGGGCCAACCCCGATGGTCGCAATAGCAAGGGGGAATTTGTCCCGACGGTCCGCATCACCGGTTGCACCCAGCTTCGCATTGGCGACGGTTTGACGATTCTCGATAGCTGCACCTATGCCTTGCAAATCACCAATATCCAGCATTTCACCATCACGGGTTTGACGGTTCGCAATAACCCCACAACCACGACCAACACCGATGGTATCCACCTCAACGGGCCCTGTTCATTCGGCTCGATCTACGCCAATGATTTGACGACGGGCGATGACGCGGTGGCCCTCAATGCCGATGATGGTCATATGTCGTATTTCCCAGGGGTTTACCCCCCCTATGTGACGTGGGGCCCCATCACCGATGTGGCTATCAGCGATATCAAGCTCAACAATTGTTCGTCGGCCATCCGCATCCTCTCCTCAATCTCGGCAATCGATCGAGTGACATTGCGAGGCTTTCGCGGAACCGTCTCCTATCGCCCCATCGTCATCGACACCGACGGTGGAGAAGATACCAATGGGGGTGGGTCGGGTGGTGGAGCCGTGGGCTCCATCCTCATCGACGACTTTCAGGTGGAGCCTACTCCCGGCACCAACTTTCAGGAATTGGCGGGCCGACTCAATTGCGTCGCCCGGCAAATCGTCATCCGGGGTTGGGTGATGGGGGAACCGGCAAGTGGCCCCTTAATTCAGGTGCAGGGGAAGGGGAATATTGGCCTGCTTCGCCTCGAAAATTGCTCGATGAGTGATGCGGGTGGGGCGGTGAATAGCCCCTGGCTCGATGTTGTGGGCGGTAGCATCAACCGCCTCGAAGTCGATGGGCTCGCGTGGGCTCGTCCCGGCCAGACGTCGGCCTCACCGACCCCTGCCATTCGCGTCAGTGGGGGAAACGTCGGCTCGATCGCCTTCAGCCGAACCAGTGCCGATCACCTCGGCTCCATCTTCGCCCTCACATCCGGGTCCGTCGGCTCGCTCACCTCGGCGGGCCTTGACCACACGAACGCTGGCACTGGTGCCTCGTTCTCCCTTGGCTCCGCCATCCCTCGCTTCCGAGCCTCCTGCTCCAATACCGCCCAACTCCTCTCGGGCACCGCCCCCACCTCCAAAAAAACCGACGCGACGGAAGATCAATAATGAGTAAACCCACCAGCCCAGTTCTCCAATCAAGCAATGGTTTGAGCAGTGGTTTGCTCCGCTGCCTCGCCTTCACCGAGGGGTCGGGCTCGACCCTCACCGATTACTCGACCAATGCAGCCAACCTGACCACCCGCTCCAATTACGCGACGGCCGCCGCGACGTGGGGGACGGACTCGACCTACGGCCCCTATATCACCTTCGATGGCTCGACGCAGGATGCCGTGGGGTCGGATGTAGGGTTGCTCACTGGCACCGCCGCCCGCACTTTCGCCTTCCTCTTTCGCTGCTCGACCCCCTCGCCCGGCCGAGCCTACTTCTTCGCGGGCTATGGCACTGGGGGTGATTCGGCTTTCGGGATGGGGTTGGCGGCCCCGGCTCCAGGCATTACCACGCAAGGCTTGTGGGTAACCACGCTCGCTCACGGGGCCGGGACGTCGCCCAGTCTGGTGGACTCCACCTGGCATTTGGGCCACATCGTCATTGATGCGTCGGATAATCTGACGATGTTCATTGATGGACAGGCGACCAACATTACCACCAACGGGTCGAATAGCTCCCCCTCGGCCGCATTTTCACCGCTTTCGACCGCTCTTTCGGGCAAATTCTTCCTGGGTCAGATTGGCGGAAACACGGGGAACAACCCGGATGGGTCATTTGGTAATACCTCTAACGGGTTAGTTTACAAGGGGGATCTGGCGGGGGTCTGGGCCTGGAATCGCGTGCTATCGCCCGCCGAGGTGACGAACCATGTGGGCGACCCATGGCAGATGGTGCGGGCTCCGGCTCCCGTTGCCACCGTCTCGCGGGTAACCATCGCCCCCTCAACCATTAATTTGGTCGGTGGAGGTATGGAGCAATTTGCCGCGACCGTGCAAGGCACGAACAATCCGGGGCAGGGGGTTACCTGGACGGCAACTGCCGGAACGATCGATGGATCGGGAGCCTTCACCTCACCCCCTGCGACAAATGCTTCGCAAACGATCACCATCACCGCCACCTCCACAGTCGATCTGAACCAGAGCGGAACGGCCACAGCCATTATCGCTGCGGCAAACCCGAGCACTCCCCCGACAACCATTACCCTCAGCGGGGGCTCGGGTGGCCTTCAAGGGGTCGCCTCAGCCCCCCTGACGGCCACTCTTAACCATCCGGCTGGAGCAGGGGGACTTTCAGTCAAGCTGGTCAGTTCTGTAGTCTCTGACAACTTCTCCGCCACCACGCTGACAATCCCGAGCGGCATCAGCACCGCGACCTTCACCATCACCCCTGGCTCGACCGGCTCCCGGACCATCACGGCTTCGGCATCGGGTTTGAGTTCGGGCATGTTGAGCTATATGGCGACGGCAACCCCAGCCTCGGGCAATTATTTGCGAACTTTCGATGTGGGGACGGCGGGGCTCGCCTTGCGAGTCGGCCTGCTCAATATCGATGGGACGAATTATGCCGCCCCAACCCCAACCGGAATTCTCGCCCTGCCCAACGGCTTCTATCGGGTGAACCTGACCTTACCCATGGTGCCACTCATCGTCACCCTTGATGCTGGAGCGGGAACCGCCCTCCTCACGACCGACGAATGGCAGCCTTCAACCTCATCCGGCTCCGCAGCCTCGGCAAGCGATGTCGTGACGATGCTCCTGGCAGCGGTTGGGCCCCTAAGAGACGCAGTGTCGATCTGGACGGGTTTTTACGGGGAGAGTCCTGATGGGCTCTTTATCATTAATTTCGATAGGCAAGGGGTCGAAATCGATCGTTATCCGATTGAAGGGAGAACGTCCGTGGACGTTTCGTTCGCAGGGAGCTTGGCACCCTGATGCTCCTTTATGGTCGCCCTCTCGGATTTATGGGCCCCGGCTTCTTCCCAGGGGGTGGCGAACCGCCCCCTTTCGAGGCTGAGTTGGCATTTTGGTTGGCGACAAGGTTGGGCTCTTGCTTTCCTTCTCGTTTGCCCAGTCGCGATAGCAACTACCCGATGTTGTCCTACAGCATCATTGATGGAATTAGTATTATGAGTCTCGGCGGGCCTGCCGGTCTCGCCTGGGTGCAAATTCAATTTGATGCGTGGAGCCCCGACCCAACCGCCGCCGCTCAACTTCAGAGGCGTCTCTTCAATGCCCTTGCGGGCTATCGGGGGAAGGTGGGGAGGGCGTTCATCCAAGGGGCGAGTCGGGGGCGAGTCCTCACGGATTATTCACAGAGTGCCGACGGTTCGGACAATGGGATATTTAGGGCGATGGCGGAATATCGAATTTGGTATTCGGAGGCGGAGCCCGCTCGGTCAAATTGAAGAATGGGGCAGGGGGTGAGGAGATATGGTCCAACCCCCTGCTCCAAAATCAACATCGTACTGGCCTATCAACCCGTCAAAGTATCCGCTAGAAACGAGCCGGATTCCGCCGCTTTCGCCCCAATCGGGGCAGGCGAATCACTCCTTACCGAAACGGGCGAAGCAGGCGACGAATCGACGCAAAATGAAAGAAGGGACGCCTTTAGGCGTCCCTTACGGAGAGGGGGGGATTCGAACCCCCGAACAGGCTTTCACCCGTTAACGGTTTAGCAAACCGTCGCTTTCGACCACTCAGCCACCTCTCCAGATGAGTCACCTCAAGAATTTACTACCGAGGGTTGAATGAGTGGAGGGAACATACCAAACCTGATGGAGGCAAGTCAACAGGCTTGAGAAGTTGCCCAGGGTAGGACACCGGTCCGCAGGGCAAACTTCTCGTTCGGCTCGATCGCCGCGAAGGCTACACGCGTCGTCGGGGCAGGCAAGTTGCAGCAATCCCACTGGGCCAATATCGCCGAGACGCCCGGCTCGCGGCGGGCGAAGATGCCCAACTTCATCTCGCGCCATCCGCCGGTCGTGCTGACCGTGGTGCCGTCGAGTTGAAACTCTCGACCTCGACAGTGGTCTCGGCGAAGCGGGCGACCGCCGCCGGGGTGTCGTGGAACCGGGCGAGCAGGGTCGCCTGGCCCTCGCAGGTCGACCGGATCGTCTCGTCGCTGACGCTCCAGTTGCAGCACGCCGGGAGCATCCCGGCGGCGGCGGACCCGCCCACCGGTCAGGCGAACCTGTCGGGTGGTCTGTCGGGTCAGAAAGCCGTTGAGCCCCAGCAAGCGATTGACATGGGCATCTTGCTGTTTGCAAACGGGGCAGGCAAAGTACGTCCGCAACAGGACCGATCGACACAGGGCGGTCATCATCAAACGCGACGCTTGCCCCTTGTTGCGGCCGGCGATGCCGCAGGAGCAGGTTCGGCCGAGAGCCCCTTTTTCTCCAAGGCTTCGACGCGGCTGAGTAAGGTCTCCTCCAGACTCTGACGGAGGAACTCCCGCCCGTCGGCGAGCAGGAAGGACTTGCAGCGGTCGATGATCTGACCATGCGGGGCGGAGCCGGCGGTCGCCTCCAACACCTTGGCTAGGGTGAAGGCCCGTTCGACGATCAGGCGTTGGGTGGGGTGATGGCATCGGAGGTGGAGACGTTCCAGGGTGTCTCCAGGATCAGGTCTGTCTGATCCTCCTTTTCTAACCTCCGTCAGAACGGAATGCCGGAATCCGCTGGTGCTCCCTTCGCGGGCGTTGCCCAGGCGGTTTGGCGAGGACATTGAATCGTCCGAATCGTCCGGGCAATAACCTTGGAAAGGCAGGTGGCGGCATGTTCGGTCGAGCCTGCACGCCTTAAGCGAACCTTCGACACCCCGATGGGGCTCGAAGGAGGGTTGCTCCTCCCATCTTCACCCCATCAAAGGTAGGCAACGTCAGTGAACTTGTTCCGGCCCGCCGGCAACGAACAAATCACGCTTCGGTAGCTTGGCCACGACAGCGTCGGGCAGGTGGAAGGTATCGGCCACAACCTGGGCGGGGTTGTTGGCCATCCAGTCCGAAACGTCCACCACCTGGTAGACGCCGCTGTTGAACGTCAGCAGGATGCGGGCCGTTCCGGAGCCAGCGTTCTCGATGTAATGGCCATAATTTTGCGGAACGTAACCAACGTCGCCGGTGGCGAGTTCCTCCACTCCCGACGGAGTGTGCGGGCCGGGACCGACGGCGCCGACGCGGACTGCCCCGTCGATCACGAACTGCCACTCGGCGGCATGTGGGTGCCAGTGCAGCTCGCGCATGGAGCCAGGGGCGATGTCGAGGACCGTGGCGCAGATCCGGGTGCTGATCGGGAACTCGTTCATGGTGACCCGCCACTCGGTCACGCCGGGCGACTTGTGGGTCGGCTCGGAGGAAAGGAACTCGTACTTGTTGCTGTGCTTCGGCCGGCGATGCGGCCCCTTGCGGAGCGGTTCGGGGGTGGCCGACGGGATGCGCCCCTGGCCCAGGTAGTTGCGGCCCTGAATCATCGGCTCGACGTCGGCCTCGGTGACGCCGAGGCTTTTGGCCAGCACCGACTTGGGCACCTTGCTCAGGAACGCCGGGCCGCTGAACGTCGCCGTCTCGTCGAAGTTGCCGTCGTCGAAGACGAGCACGAAGTGGGCCTCGTCGGGGCCGACGTTCTGAAGCATGTGACCGTGCCCAGTCGGAAAGTACCAGACATCGCCGGGTCTGAAATCGTTCGTTTCGGCTGCGCCGTCAGGGTGAACGATCGTTGTCCGCATGTGCCCTGACAGGATCAAGGCCCACTCATCGCAGTTGTGCCAGTGCAGTTCGCGGATCGCACCGGGCTTCATCCGGAACGTCGCCGCGCCGAACCGTTCGGCGATCGGCAGGTTAGCGATCGTCTGCACGCGAACGAGCCCGCCAGGGTAGACCTTCGGCTCGGATGACTCCAGAGCGTAGCGAAACCGAGGGAGCCTGGACGGGTCGGGTTGTGGGGTGTCAGCCATCGCGGCTGCGCCTGTTATCGCTGGCGCCACCGCGCCCGCGGCGAGAGCGGCGGAAATCCCCAACGCGTTCCGGCGATTCAGATCAGGCATCGCGGTCAGTCCAGAGTGGGACGGAGGTCGATCAAGGGCGGTCAGTCGTCCGAATCATCCGGGTCAACGGCTTCGGGAACGTAGGTCGCGGCGTTTTCGAGGAAGCGGGGGAGATAGCGATCGACGAAGACCGACACGGCGATCTGGGTGGTCGAGTTGTCCATCCCCCAGATGCTGGCGCGGGGTTCGTCGAGGTCGGGGTCCATCTGGATGCAGTATTGCTCGTCGACGGCGAGCGAGAAGGGAACCTCGTCGAACCACTTGTGCGCCAGGGCGTTGACGCCGGGACCGCCGAGCGAAATCGTCGGCACAAGCTGCAAGGGGTCGTCGTTCATCCAGCGAAAGTCGGCCACGACCACGACCCGGAACGAGACGTCGAGGTCGCTCGCCAATGCCTTGACTTTTTGCTGAAGGTAATAAGCCAGCGGACGGTCGCTTTCCTCGGCTCGGAGGGTGCTGCCGGTGACGATCAACAAGAGGCGAGTCGACGAGTCGTCATCGGCCATGGCTCGGCCCTTTCCTTCGGAGATGCGCGGGCGGGATACCTTCCGGTGATTTCCTTCATCGTATCCGGATGGCGAACGCCTGACCAGTCGAGTCGGCGCGTCAGGGGTCAGTCCGGGTCGGCTCGGTGGCACGCCAGAGGATGATCCGCCGGACGGTGGCGTCGATCGCCTGGAATTCGTCGTCACCGTCGGCCTCGAAGTGGTGCCCGACAGCGCGGAGGCCATCGACCGGGATCACGCACGAGAATCGGACCCGGCCATCCAACTCGGCGTCGATTGTGTACCGGCTCACCCCAAGCGCCTTGAGCCGCAGGCGGATCTCGGTCCAGTCGTGCCCCGGGTTCGCTGGAGCCGGCGGGGCCGCATCCTGACCACCGGTCGATGCCAGCCGGGCCACCGGGTCCGCCTTCGCGGCCGGCGTTGATTCGCCCGGGAGGTCAAGCGGGGGCAGGGGGGAAGGATCACCCGAGGTCGTGGTGGCGGGCGGCGCGGGGGTCGAGGCCAGTTCGGGGCTGGTCGGGTCGGGCAGGCCGAGCAAGTTCGCCGCCGGGCGCGCGGGCGCTGCCGGTGTCAAGCTGACCGCCGGGTTCGCCGGGCTCGGTCCGACTGGCCTGGCGGGAACCGGAGCCGGAGCCGGAAGAGGGTTCGAAGCCGAATCAAAATTGAACGGGAGCGCCGGCGGGTTGGCCGACGGGAACCGTTTGGTCTTGGCGGGACGAGCCGGTTCGGTGGGTGGGGCCGAGCCATCCACGATGATCGTCGGGCCCCCGATCAGATTCCGCTGGAGCCAGGCCAGCCCGGGGCCATTGATCACGGCTCCGCCGACGAACGCGGCGCCGACGAGCACGAGGACGAAGATTGCCTGCCGGAGCATCCCTGGCCTCCTTGCCGAAACCGCTGAGCGAACCGAACCGCAACCTGGCCAACACAAATCCGCCTGAACCCAACCAAGAAACGAACCCAGGCGGCGAATCCTCTTCTGGGCCGCGAGCGATCGGCGGTCGGGCATTGGACCGGACCTCAAGCCGCCCGGCAAGATCAATCCGCGTCCGGGCGGGTTGAGTCCGGATCTTGGCCTGGCCCGAAGTCACGCCAAGGGCCGAGGTTTCGGCAGGCGGATCCGTTTCCCATCCCGCTCCGAGCATGATAAGCTGGAACCCATGTTTGGAATGATCTGGTCGATCTTCACCCTGCCGATCCGCGTCCTGGGCTGGACGGCCGACTTTGCCAGTCGGCTCGTCGGCCTGGTGCTGGGCTTTGGCCTGATGGTTCTCGGCGTGGCCATCGGCGCCGGGCCATCGGTTGCGCTCGGGGCGCCAATCTTCATCATCGGCCTGCTCTTGACCTTGCGCAGTTTGGGATAAGCCGCGACCGAACCTTGCCGGCCCGCGCGGCGTTGTAGATCTCATGACAACCATCGACCTGGACCACAACGCGACCACGCCGATCGACCCTGACGTGCTGGAGGCGATGCGACCGTTCTGGCTGGCGGGGGGAAACCCCGAGAGCCGCCATGCCATGGGTCGGGTCGCGCGGCGGGGCCTGGAATCGGCCCGCGAGCGGATCGCGCAGCTCCTGCATGCCGCTCCCGCCGAGGTCATCTTCACGTCGGGCGGGACCGAGGCGAACAACCTGGCGATCTTCGGGCTGGCGGAGGTTGGCAATCGACTCGACCTGCCGTTTGAGCCGAACTTGCCCCCACACGTCGTGACCAGCCCGGTCGAACACCCCGCCGTCGCCGAGGCGGTGAATCGGCTCGGTGCGGCTCAGAGGTTTGTCATCGATCGCGCCGCGGTTGACCAGGATGGCCGGGTTGACTTCGCGATGATGGCCGGGATGGTGACGCGCGAGACCCGGCTGGCAACCCTGATGCTGGCCAACAACGAGACCGGCGCGATCCAGCCGCTGGCCGAGTTCACCCGTCGGGCCAACGAGGTCGGCGTGCCGGTCCATTCCGATGCCGTGCAGGCCGTCGGCAAGATTCCGGTCGATTTCCACCGGCTTGGCGTGGCGACGCTGGCGGCGAGCGCCCATAAGTTCCACGGACCAACCGGAGTCGGCCTGCTCCTCGTCCGGCGCGACATCCAGTTGCCCCCCCGGCTGTTCGGTGGCGGTCAGCAGGGAGGCCGCCGCCCGGGGACGCCCGCCGTGGCGCTGGTCGTCGGGATGGCGCGAGCGCTGCAGCGGTGGCACGAGGAGCGAGTCGAGCGAGTCGAACGCTGGACTCGGCTCCGCGACAGGCTCGAAACCTGTTTGATGGCCAACCTCGGGCCGGATGGGGTGATCCGGAACGGGCCGGGCGACCCGGATCAGCGCTTGCCGCAGACCGTGAACGTCGGCTTCCCTGGAGTCGATGGCGACGCCTTGCTGATGCAGTTGGATCTGGCGGGAGTGGCCGCTTCGCTCGGCTCGGCCTGCGCCAGCGGTGTGACCGAGCCCTCACCGACCTTGCTCGCCATGCGTGTCCCGCCCGATCGGCTCCGGTCGTCGGTCCGGTTCAGCCTGGGTGCGGGAACAACCGAGGCGGACATCATCGAAGCCGCGCGACGGATCATCGCCGTCGTCGAACGGATCAAGGCCGCGACCGCTGCCGACCCCGCCTGGGTATCCGCCGGCGCCTGACCGGCCCAACGCCGATCCGGGACGCGGCCTGTTGATTCCTGGTCGACGCTTCCCAACGCCCGTCGAGAAATCGCCCGAGCGCAGTGCGGCGGACGCCCAACTCAAAGCTCACTAGACCCAGAGCGCATGTCACCGCCAGGGTCAACGCGAACTTGATCGGAGTGGGAAGCGTGACCTCGTAGAGATCCGCCTGCATCAAGCCCACGATCGGCAGATGGACGAGGTAGACCCAGAATGAACTGGCCGCCAGGTACCGCGCCACTGGGGAAGGGCGGATGAAGATCCGCCGATAGACCCCGATCAGACCGAAGACGCTCAGCCACGACCCGAGCGCTCCTGTCCCCGCCGCCAGCAACGAGAACGAGACCGGCGCATCCGCAGCCCAGTCGAGCGGGAGCATCCACCCCCGAAACACGAACACGGGGACCGATGCCGCGATCAGCCAGACCCCTCGCTCATGGAGTCGATCCAGCACGGCCGGCGTCCGGTAGATGGCCGACCCTGCGAGAAAGAAAACCGCGAAGTGGAGGAGCCGCAACGGCTCGGGAAAGATCGAGTTGTGGCGGTCGATCCCCGCATCCACCCCGGTCCAGCGACGATGAACCAGCATCAAGACTGTCGAGGGGATCGCCAGCACCAGCGGAGCCCACCACCGCCCGAGCCAGTTGCTCGGCTGCGCGGCCGACCGGCGATTGGCCACGCCATAAGCGCAAAGAATCGGGATCAGGTAGGCGACGAACCAGAGATGCGCCGGGCCGTAGAGCGCGGTCTCGATGGCGGGGTCGAAGAAGCGGAGGCGGCAAACTTCACGCCAGGTACAGCGACCGGTCACGAGCCAGCCGACGGCCCAGGCACCAAAGGAGAGCGGTAAGATGACCGGAATGGCCGCGAAGCCGGGCACGACGACCCGCCGGATCCGCCCCCGCCAAAACTCGTCGGCACCCTTCGATGCCACCGCCATGGCGGCGAAGAAGCCGCTGATCGTGAAGAACAAGGGCACCGAGACGGCCATCGCCCACCAGCAAAACCCGTCGAAAGTCGCGTCTCGACTCGGCTCGCGGACACCCCAGAGCAGCCGGGGGATATCGAAGTGAGTGTAGGCCAGCGCCGAGTGCAGGGTGACGACCAGAAAAATCGCTGTGGCCCGGAGGGCATCGAACTCGGCGAATCGGGTCGCCGCCGGCAAGCCCGCGCCGTGGGCCACTTCGCCTCGGATCGAACCGGCTCGCCTCAAGTCAGCTTGCCGCACGACGCATTGCCTCGCGAAGTTCAGGTTCAGGCACTGCCAGAATGGGACCGGAGGTGGTAAATCATTGCATCGAAAAAAACCTGACCTCAACTCAAGAGTTTCCGACCTCGGGATGCGCATCAATGGGTTTTGCGACTTGATATGCGCGATCAGCAATGTGCCAGGAATGTCTGAGATCGGTAAAAAACGAACCCAAGGTTGCCTCTCGTCTTGGTCGATCGAGAAGTCCTTGGGTTCGTTCCGGATCAGAGTTCTTGGCGGCCTTGGTCAAACCACCGACCCGCGTGGCGGGTGGTTCGGCTGCCGGGGTCGGGCACGGATGGCGGCTCGACCCGCCCAGCGTGGGGGACTGGAGATAGCGCCCGACGCAACTGGCCGACGCTTGCACACGACCAGGCGTGCAAATTTGAGCACCGTGATCTGGTGCGCGGGCGGAACGAATCCTCCGCGGACGATCTCGGCGCGGTAGACCGGCAATTCATGCCAGCAGAGGCTCGGGCGTAGATGCTGTTCAAGATGGTGATCGGCGTGGAGCAGCCACCGACTCAGCGGAGCTGGCAACGCCAGTTGCCAGGTATCGAGGAACCGCCCCGAGGGCAGGTCAAGGTGCTCGGCGACGATCCCAAAATTCCGCCAGCAGGCGGCGACGACCAGCGGCAAGAGGAACGCCCGCTCGCAAACCTCATGCGGCACGCAAGCGCCAATCAAACCGAGGGTCACGATCATCGCGACCGTTTCGATCCCATACCAGAAAAACTCGCGTCCGCGGAACGTTCGGATTGCGTACCAATGTACCAGGACAACGTAAGCGGGGGCGCCAAACGCGAGCATCCAGCGTGAATTGAGCGGATGGTTTGGATCCTGGGTCTGGTTGGTCGCCTGGAGATGTGCGGTCTGGAACAACCGGTAGGCCGAGAGCGGGGTCAAGGTCGCCCAGCCAATGAGCATCCCGAGCAGGTCGTTGCCGACCCGGTTCGAAGCCAGGCGGCGGTGACTCGCGTCGCGGATCAGGCCGGTGCAGGCAAACAGGCTCGTACCCGCGGCCAACGCGCTGATGATCCAGATCGGCACCGATTGCGACCAGACCAGCGCGAAGCCGGCCAGACCGAATACGGCCAGGTGCGCGCCGATCAGGGTCTGGGGCGCGAGCCGGGGGCGACGAGCGGCGGGGGCGAGTGGACGGTCGAGCATGAATGAGTCTCCCACTTCCTCGGAGAAACCGATGAGGAAACAGCCCGATCGTCATTGGTTCTAGGCTCGAAACCAGCTCAAAATGCCTGGCTTCGAGGCGAGTTCCGGGCGATTGTTCCGGCGGTATCGGCCAGGCCGAAACACTGGCTTGAACGATCTTTGCAAAAAAATTTGCTCGAACCTGCTTTAAAACTTTCAAAAATCACGATCTCTATCAGATGAGAGGAGTGCTCGTGACTGCGCTCCCGCACCCAGGCGAATCATCGGTGGAATTTCTGTCATGGCGGTTCAACGGGTTGATGACGCAGCAACGATCGCCCCCGACGGCGGTGATCCGTCAGGTCCGGCGGAGACACCCCTTAATGGCACCTTCCTCCAGCGCTACGACGGCCCCGCCGGGTCGTCGGGTCGCACTTACCAATCCTCGCAGCCGGTCGAGATGTCGCCGGAGAACCTGGAATTGATCCTCGACGCGACCAGCACTTTGTTGCCCTTCCACTTCCTCCGGACCGGTGACCGCCTCGGCCGAGCCGTCGTCAAGCTCCTCCGGAGCGACGGGAGTTCGGGGACCGGCTTCCTGGTCGCCCCCGGGATCTTGCTCACCAACCACCACGTCCTGCCCGACGCGCTCACGGCCGGCTCGGCCATCACGCTGGCGAACTACGAGGCTGCGGCCCCCGGCGCTTCGCTCGGTCGCCCGGCGTCGGTCCCGCTCGACCCCGACACCCTGTTCGTCACCAACGCCGACCTTGACTTCACGTTCTGCGCCGTGCAGGGGCTCGACTTCCTCGGTTCGATTGCGCTCGACCGGAACAGCCTGAACATCGGTCCGAGCGAGACCGTCAACATCATCCAGCATCCACGCGGGCGACCCAAGGAGGTCGCGATCAAGGACAACCGCGTCGTCAAGGCCGACAGCGTGGTCGTCCACTACGTCTGCTCGACCGAACCCGGCTCGTCGGGCAGTCCCGTCTTCAACAACCAGTGGGAACCCGTCGCGCTCCACCACGCCTCGGTCGTCTCCGACGGCCCCGAAGCGCGTCCGGTCGGCGGTGAAGACCCGATCGTCGGCACGCTTGGCGAAGCCGCGACGCGCTACCTGAACGAGGGCATCCGGATCTCGGCCATTGCCATGTGGCTCGAAACCGCCGAGGCCAACGCGCCACCGCTCCGCGACCAGACCGCGCGGCTGCGGGCCATCTTCGGTGGGATCGACCCGCAGGTCGGCTTCTTCGGTGCTCTCGGTCGCAAGGCGCACGGCCGACCCGCACCCGAAGTCATCATCGATAGTTACCGCGGCGACACCGACGACCTGGATCTGGCCTTCTGGAACATCCGCGGCCTCGAACCCACCTTCCGCACCGCCATCGCCGATATCGGCCAGGTGATCGCCGACATGGGGATGGACCTCTGGTGCCTCTCGCACGTCGATGACATCTCGATCACCGCCCTCCGCGAGCACCTCGACGCCAACTTCCACCTCGACTACGACTTCTTCCACGAACCCTCCGGCGTCCACCCGGCGATCGCGCTCCTCTATCGTCGGAGCAAGGCGCTCGCCGTCGAGCGGCGTCCCTGGGGCGTGGATCTTCCCGACGGGTTCGAGCTGCCCCCCCTCGTGACCGTCCGCGCCGCGACCCGGCGGTGCGGCACGGTCTCATTTCAGCTCGTGCCGGTCGTCCGCGCCATCTCCAGCAACGGGACCTCGGCCCCCTACGCCGAGGCGGTCCGCCTGGCGATCCGCCGCGGCTACGGCGAACTCGACTGGATCATCGTCGGCGAGACCTCGGTGCTGCTCGCCCCCGAGCGGCTCCACGTCCTGGCCGACTCCGACCGCGACCTCCTTGCCGCCGCCTCCGAGCGCGACGGCGCAGTGGCTTTGTTGACGACCCCACGCTCGAAGGTTGGCCAGGTGTTCGTCTCGCCCAACCTCCGCCCCGCCTTCGGTGTCCCCGAAACGCTCACCATCACCCGCGACCGCGAACTCCCGGCAATCCTGACCGAACTCGGCGGCTACCGACCCATCGCCCTCCGGCTGGCGCTCGACCACGAACCGCGCCCCTTCTCGACCCCCGCAGCGTCCCCCGAACCCGGCCGGACAACAACGGCACTGAAGCTCCCCGACGGCATGTCCAGCCCATTCGCATCTCCGCCCACTCCTCCGGTCGTCTCGCCCACCGACGACGACCTCGAACGCCGGATCAGGGATATGCTGGTGCCGATCCTCACCCAGTTTCTCACCGACGCCCGGGCGTCCAACTCGGGAGGTGCGGGGTGAGGCACAGGGATATGGCAAGAAGCATCGGCCTCCGGCAATTGCCAGGATGATAGCCAGCGAGAAGATGTGGATGTAAAGTAGATCAGGGCGGAAGTTCCGACTCAAAAAGGAGATTCTTGATGCCCGTGCTTTCCAAAACAGAGGCGCTTGAGAAGGTGGCGCAGGGCGTCGAGGCCGCCAGGGGGTCCGACTTGCCCGAGATCTATGCCGAGATCTTTCCTGAAAACACGGGTGCCGTGCCCACAGCAACCGAAATTGCTCGGTCGGTTCGCGAAGGTCTCGAAGCGGAAGAGATCGTCGATCTCTGGAACGTCGTATTTCCCGAAGATCGTCAAGTTTGGTACGACGAGGAGGCTGACTCGATCTGCTACAACGAAGAAATGGTTGGTTATGTAGATTAAGCACGACCCTTCCCGACTGCTTCGTTTGGACCTCATCGTGCCAGCCACTGCTCTCCAGCATTTTGACGAAGATATCGCCAGGTTCCAAGCAATTCGCGTTCACGCGGACTCGTTACCTCGCATGAAGCCGGCCGAGCAACTGCTCCGTTCCGACCTACTGCGCAGTTCCTGGATGTTCGCCGTCGGTGCGATGGATGCCTATTTCTGCGATGCCTACACAGATCTCATCGCAGCAACCGCGAGTTCCAAGACGCGGCAGCCCGCAGTCACGTTGCCGAAGTGGGTCTATGAGATAAAGATCCCCATCAGAGCTGTCCTCGAAGAATATGACAACGAAAACTGGCGTTGGAGGATGGCTGCACGCAAGATGATGGAACGCGAGAACGTCATCAGCCTCACGGCGATCCAGAATCTTTTTAACAAGTTTCTCCCGAAAGGTCGGAAGTTCTTCCGAGACAACCTTGACCCCTGGATGTCGCGGCCGGACGCCAAAATCCGCCTTTTTGGTGTTTTGTGAGCTAATTATCTGTCGATGACCGATATTGACAAGCATAAGGCGAGAGAAACCGCCATCGACCAGTTCGAAGATCGGTTTGGAACGATTTTTCAGAGGCGCCACGATTGTATTCACAATTGCGATCGCCCGCGGATGACCCCTCAACCACTGGACAAGGGCAGCACAGTTCTGAAAGTCATCCAGGACGTGGAGTATCTCGTGCATCGATGTGACGAGCACATCAACCGCGAATTCCGCGGCTTCCTTTTGGGTCTTGGATGCAACCCCGCCACGATCGCGCAAGCTGGCTATTGAGACGGTGATCATTGTCATCGTTGAAGGACGTGACGCACGGATGGAGCCGCGACGATGGCGACGAAACAGCAGAAGGTGAATCCAGCCGCAAGCGCGACCGAGAGCGGGGGGTTCCGGGGGTTCGGGGCTCAGGCTTTGCCGTTCTTGCGGGCTCTGCGCGAGAACAATGACCGCGAGTGGTTTGCCGGGAACAAGGCCACTTACCTGGATGAGTGCGATGCCCCGCTCCGCGAACTTGTCCACGCGATCGGCGTGGGTCTGGAATCTCGGGGTGTCCCGCTGGCACCGATGGCGAAGAACCCGGTCTTGCGGATCTACCGCGACGTGCGGTTCGGGCGCGACAAGAGCCCGTACAAGACCAACGTCGGGGCCGCTCTTTATCCCGATGGGGACAAGTCGCGGCCAGGGTTGCTGTATGTTCATGTGGAGCCGGGGAAGTCGTTTCTCGCCGCCGGTTTTTATCAGCCCGAAACGCCTCGGCTCAAAGCCATGCGCACTGTGATCGCCGCTGATCCGACGAGCTTCGAGGCACTGATCGGGACGCTGGCGGCGGACGGGATCAAGCTCGATGAGGGAGACCCGCTCATCCGCTTGCCCAGGGGGTTCGAAGATCAGGCGGACTCGGCCATCGCGGAATATCTGCGGAAACGGTCGCTGATCACCACTCAGGCTCTCGGCGACGATGACCTCGAACGCCGCGACCTGCCCGAAGTCGCGATCCGGTTCGCCGTCGCCGCCTGGCCGCTGCTCGCATACTTCCCGAACTTAAGCTGACGTTGGTCTCGACGGATCAACACAACGATCCCACCCGCCTCGGCTCCAGGTCACGCAAGCGTCGTATCGACCCCACGATAACTTATCAAGGTCATGAATGGGTAGAACGTTTCAAAAGATCCACACGCAACATGAATCTCAGAAATAAATTTTGCTAAATCAAATCCGACTTGATATCAAACAAGCTCGCGAAGTATTGCGACAAATGCGAATTCCTCAGTTCTCAATGAGTCGAGTACGCGTTTTGTCGCTGATAGCCGTGGTATACGCTCGCGCCAGAATCCGACGGAGCTGTCGGCCTTCTGGTTTAGCCGGTCGATGATGGAGCTTCTTGATGGCGACGAAGCAACGTAGTTCCGAGGGGACTACCCCCCGAGTTAACCTGACCGACACACTCTACGAGTTCTTTGTTGACCTGGTCAGTGTGCGGAAATCTCGGCGACGACTCAAAGCTCTGAACCAGTCTCTCAAGCAGATCAACCTGCGAGCGTTGGTCGTGTTGCTGGGTCTGGTGATGCTGATGGGGCTCCTTTATCAGCCGCTGGCGCGGTATCAAGACGATCGGCTGCGCCAGTCCGCCCTGGGTTATATCCAGAGTGCTGTTGATGCGGGTGAGGTCGATCACGCGCTCCAGAACCTGGAAGTTTTTCTCCAGAAGTGGCCCGACGACGTGCGAGCGCTGGAACTCGAAGGCGAGTTGATGGCCGAGGCGTCCGTCTCACCACCGCAGATCCTCAACGCGATCAACAAACTGCAGACGCTGCTGCGGCTCGATCCCGATCCCCCGGCGCGGCAAGGTGATCGCCTCCGCCTGGTCAAGCTTCTGATCCGCTGGAGCGATATCGTCCACGTCGTCTCGGAACGAGAGATGGCGGGACTGGAGAAGCTCCAGAGCCGCTATCAGGCAGCTCGGTTGATCGCCGAGGAGCGGATCAAGCTCGGGGCGGACGATGCCGAATCGCATCGACTCCTGGCCACGACTCTGGACCGGCTGGTGACGGCGGGGGAACCCAAGCTCGAAACCGAGGCGATCAAGGAGTATCAGAAAGCGTTGCGACGCGACCCGGGCGACACCGTCGCGGCGGAAAGCCTCGCCACGCTCCGAACGACGGAAGGATCAAGCCGGGGCCGATCAGGTTTTCGATAGCCTGGTCAAAGCCCGACCGCGCTCGGTGGAAGCTCGGCTGGCCCGCGCTCGGTTCCTGCTGAAGACCGGTCGGATCGAACGCGCCAGGGTCGATGCCGAAGCCGCTTCCCGGCTCGAACCAACGAACCGAGGCGTGCGGATCATGGCGGTGACGCTCGCCATGAAGCGAGGCGACCTCGCCGGGGCGCGCCGGCACCTCGCTGCCATCCCGACGGCGGATCGTCACGATACCCGGGTCGTGATCCTGGCGGCTCACCTCGAATCCCTGGGGCAGAACCCCGACCGGGCGATCGAAACGCTGCGGCGCGGATTGATGCAGACCGCTGGGACCGATCAGGAGCTGACCTGGCGCCTGGCTTACCTCCTGATCGGGCAGGGCAGGATGACGGAAGTTCAGCCGCTCCTGGCGCAATACCGGCGCCTTTCCGGGCAGTCGAACCACCCCATGGTCCGATTCCTCGAAGGGGCCCTGGAAGAACGATCGGGACGCTACCAAACGGCTCTCGCCAGCCTGGAACTCGTCCGTGATGAGATGGACCCCGAGTGGAAGGGGGAGGTCGATCTCATCATCGGCCGCTGCCACGAAGCCGTCGGCGACGAGGAACTGGCCCGGACCGCTTACGAACGAGCCCGTGATCGGTCGCTCGCCTCGGTCCAGCCCCGCCTGGCCCTGGCTCGCCTCTTCCGACCGACCAACCTGGACCGGGCCATTGCCGTGCTGGAGCAATCCCTCCCGCTGGTCGACGACAAATCGCTTCTGCTGGTCGAACTGGTGAGTGCCAAGACCGAACGCCAGTTCGCTCACCCCGAAAGCATCGCGGGCTGGTCGGCCATTGAAACGGCAATCGACCTCGCGCTCAAGGCGAAACCAGACGACGCCGCCCTGATCCAGGCCCGAGCCCAGGTCCTCATGGTGTCCGGGCGTGAAAACGAGGCAAGATCGACTCTGGAGCAGGCCAGCCGGGGGGCCGCGAAGGCCCAGGCGGAGGTCTGGCTGGCCCGTGCCCTGGCTCTCGAAAATCAGCAGCAGTTCGCCGAGGCTCTCAAAGTCCTCAATCAAGGCTCGGAGCCAGGCGCGGCGGGCGACAAGGCCGCCTTGCGAGTCGCCCGAGCCAATCTCCTGATTCGGAGTGGTCACGGGCGTGATGCGCTGAACCTGTTGACCCAGGGAAGCGAGAGGTTTTCCCGCCAGGACCAGGCGCTGCTGGCCCGGGCCAGGGTCGATCTCTGGCTCAGCCTGGCGGATCGGTCGGCGGCCCGGCTCGCCTGCGCCGAATGGGCGGAATTGACGCCGACGGATCGCGCTCCAGGCTTGAAGCTGTTGCGGATGGCGCGTCAGAGCGGCAGCGACGAGGAACTCGACCAGGGGATCGAACTCCTCCGGACCATCGGCGGCGAGGACGACCCCGAGGTTCTGGCCGCCCGAGCCCTGAGCATCCTGGCCCCGGGTGGCCCGGACGCCCGACCCCGCGAGACCCGACTCGAAGAGGCCGAGACCATCAGCGACCGACTTGGCGACGTGGCGCCGAAGCTGGCCGTCACCGCACTCGTTCGGGCGATCCTGCTCGAACAGAGCGGCGGACTCGAGGAAGCCATCACCGAGTACCGGACGGCGATCGTCGGCGACACGACCGGCCTGGCCTTGCCGCGGTTGGTGGCGCTCCTGGCGCGGCTGGACCGGACCGCCGACCTGGCCGCCCTGAAATCCCAACCGGCGGGAGCGAGCATCGACCGGATCGTCGCAACCCAGACGCTGGCTTCGGACGACAAGGAACACACCGAGGCGCTCTTGACCCAACTCGTCGCCGCCGACCCGACCAGCCTCGAACTCCGCAACGACCTGGTCCGGGTCCTGCGTGATCGGGGCAAGACCAGGGAAGCCGAGGCGTCGCTGCAAGCGCTCATCAGCCGTCGTCCCGAGTTGAGTCAGCCCTGGCTGGTCCTGGTCGCGCTTCAGACCGAACAAAACAACCGGGCAGGCGTTCTGGCGACGATCGACCGCTTCAAGGTGGCCTACAAGGGGCCTCGGCCCGACCTGCTCAAGATCCGCGGCCTCTGGCTGGCCAACGAGCGCGACGCGGCACGGACCCTGGCTCAAGACGAGTTAACCCGGCAGCCCGACGACCTGGCCATTATCCGCCTGGCGTCGGAGATCGAGGAGATCGTCAGCGGACCCAGTCGCGCCGAACCGCTCCTGACCCGAGCGCTCCGCCTCGACCCGAAGCTCAACTGGGCACGGCGGCGGTTGGCCTTGATCCTCTCGAACGGGTCGGACCAGGCTCGATCCGCTGAGGCCCGATCGCTGGTGGAATCGTTGGGAACCGGCGCCGCCGACTCGCCCGATGATCGAATCGTCAAGGCGATCGTTCTGAGCCGGAACCCCGACCCCGCGAGCCGCCCCGAGGTGATCCGCCAGTTCCAGGCCCTGATCGATGACCTCGCGGTGACCCACCCGATCAGCAAGCAGGCCCGGATCAACCTGGCCCAGATCCTGCTGAGAGCGCAGGACCCGGCCGGAGCCGCGCGGGTGATCCTGCCGGCGACGACCGAAGCGGCCGAGCCAGTTCCCCTGACCCTGGCCCTGGCGATCGAGGTCCTCACGCTGGATAGCAAGGCCGAGGAAGCGCGGCTGCTGCTGGATCGGCTCGCGAAAGCTCAGCCTGATGAGCCGCTGACCTTCGCCTGCCGGGCTCTCGTGCTCAAGGCCGAGGGGGATCTCGACGCGGCGGCCTCGGTGCTTGTCGAGGCGGCGACCGCGGCGGCGAAAACGACCGATGGCCAGCGACTCGGCCGCTCCTACTTCGAACGCCTGGTTCGCCTCGGTTGCGACGAAGCGGCCGAAGAACTTGGCCAGACTCTCGCCGCGCGTTGGCCCGCGGAAGTCTCTCCCCTGGCCCAGTTTCTGGCCAGTCGGGGCCGGGTTGATCAGGCCGTCGCGGTCTGCCGGGCGACTTACGAGTCGGGCCAACCCCAGCCAGCACTGCTGACCCTCTGGAAGCTCGGCGACCTCGGGCGGCTCGACCAACCAACCAGCGCTCGGGCTGTCGAACTTGTCTTGCTGGCGGGAACCCAATATCCCCAGGATATCAACGTCCTGGCGATGGGCGCCGCAATCCTCCGGCAGCAGCACCGCTATGGCGATGAGGCCACGTTCTATGGCAAGATCCTGGCGGTGGACCCGAAACACCTCGGCGCCCGGAACAACCTCGCCTGGGTCCTGGCTCATGATCTGGGCCGAGCCGGGGAAGCACTCGCCGAGGTCGACCGGATCACCGCCCTGGGTGTCCCGCTACCGCAAACCGCTGATACCCGGGGAGTCATCCTGCTCAAGCTTGGCCGGGTGGACGAGGCGATTGGCGAACTGGAACGGATCTCCCAAAGCGACGCCTCCGCCATCCATCACCTTCACCTGGCGCAAGCCTACGCCCAGGCCCGGCGTAACACCGACTCGCAACGCGCCTGGGAAGCCGCCAAACTGGCCGCCAACCTCAAACCGCTCGGTCCCGAGGATCGGGCCGAGCTCGAAGCGTTCCAACCTTGATCGGCCGCGATCCTGGTCGCCGCCGGCCGCCCTCGCGGCTGGCGGCCCAACCCGGCTCGACTCACGCATCGGAGCGCGGCCAGATGATCCAGGAGTTCGCAATCATCCGTTCATAATTTTGCAAGAATTTGGGGAAGCATGTTCATTGAAATAGATATTGAAAAACGTAAGGTTACAAAAATCAACATTATTGACACTCTATACAGTCTTTGATATTCTTCCATGGTCGGTCAAGGATCGAATCCACTCCCGACCATAACGTCTGCGGGCGTTAGTCAGTGGGTCTGGCTGTATTGCCCGGCTCAATCAATCACCTGGCGCTGTTGCCAGGGACGCGGCGAGGTGCATGGTTCTCCGGTCACCAGGACCGCCCCAGATCGGGGCCTGCTCTGGCAGGCCATCACCCTGCGCGGAAATTCTCTTTCGTTGTTGTCGCACCCTGAAAACGAGGTCTGTTTCGATGCGGAAATTCTGGAACCAACGTGGTGGTCTGCTCCTGGCTTCGGGCCTGATGATGGCGCTGGCAAGCGATGCTCACGCCGATGTGATCGCCACCCTCTTCGGCACCGGCGTCAATGAACTTGGCACAACCACAGGCGTGGCGGTGGGATCGATGGACCAGCACTACACCCTCATTGCGGCTCCGGACGGAGAGAATACGGGTCCGTTCGTGCAGGACAACTCGCTCCCGAACGATTATGCCCCCAACACGGCAACCTCACAGTACATCGGCCCCAGCAGGATTGCCGCCACTACCCATGCCTCGGGCAATTATGACTACCAGACGACGTTCTTGCTGGCTGCGTTCGACCTTTCGACCGTAAGCATTACCGGCATGGCCGCGGCGGATGATAGTGTGATAATCTTGCTCAACGGTCAAGACATCAACCAGGGTCTCCAGGCCCCAGCCTACACAAACCTCCAAACGTTTATGATTAACAGTGGCTTCGTCCAGGGTCTCAACACGCTCGACTTTGTGGTTAACAACCTTAACGGACCGACGGGGTTACAGGTACAAATCTCGGGGTCGGCAGCGGTGCCCGAGCCATCATCATTGGCGCTCTGCGGTCTGGCGGGCCTGATCGGCTCGGCCTGTGCCTGGCGGCGGAAGACCCGGAAGGGCGTAGCAACGGTCTGATTGATCGATCGATCGATCGAGCCATTCGGACGCAGATTGACCGGCCAGCCGCCCCTGGGACCTTCGGGGCGGCCGGCTCGGGCACCCGGGGGGGATCACTCAATTTCGAGAACTTCGCCGGTGGTGGAGAGTTCGATCTCGCGGGTCTTGCCTTGCGCGTTCTTGCCGCGGATCTCGTAGTTCTACTGTAACGGATGGTCTGGCGAACCTCTTCGGTTTTGCGGATGATGGATGGCGAGTCATCGATCATCCGGAGTCGCCATCATGTCGTTGCTCGACCATCCCGACGCCCTCGATCTCCTGGCTGACGCCACCGTCTCCACCGACGATGTCCGCGACTGCCGTGTCCAACTGACCGCCTTCCTCCGCCGCTATCTGCCCCTCTTTCGTCGCTCCGAGCAACGTGGCCATCTGGCTGCCTTCGTGCGCGGGCTGCTCAGCGGCCTGGAACGCAAGAGCGTCGAGCCGATCGCACGCCAGGCCGGCATCCCCCGCAAAAACCTCCAGATGTTCGTCGGCCAGGGGGCCTGGGATGACGACGCCGTCATGGCCGAGGTCCGCCGCCACGTCGCCCGGCAGATCGGCGATCCCAACGGCGTCATCGTCCTGGACCCCTCCGCCTTCCCCAAAAAGGGCGACGACAGTTGCGGCGTGGGCCGCCAGTGGTGCGGACGACTCGGCAAGGTCGAAAACTGCCAGCTCGGCGTGTTTCTCGCCTACGTCTCGCCCAAAGGGCACGCCCCGCTCGACCGCCGGCTCTACCTGCCCCAGGATTGGGCCGACGACCCGGCCCGTCGCGAGGCGTGCCACGTCCCCGCCGAGGTCGTCTTCCGCAAAAGCTGGGAGATCGCCGCCGAGTTGCTCGCCCGCTCCGGGGCCGAGGTGCCGCACGGCTGGGTCGTCGGCGACGATGAGTTGGGCCGACCCGCCGAGTTCCGCGCCCTGTTGCGTGAGCGATCCGAGCGGTATGTGCTCGACGTGCCGTGCAACACGCTGGTCCGCGACCTCGATGTGCCTCGTCCGACTCGCCGACCGGGCCAACGCGGCCGACACCCCGAGGTCCCCTTCGTGCGAGCCGACGCCTGGGCGGCGGGCCTGCCGGCGGACCGCTGGACCCGACTGAGGGTCCGCGACGGGACCAAGGGGCCGCTGGTCGTCGAGGCGGTGGCGACTCGGGTTCAGACGCGACAGGAGGGGCGGATCGGCGCCGAGGAGCGGTTGCTGGTGATCCGGACGATCGGGCCAAAGCCGGAGGTGACGTATGCGTTGAGCAACGCGGCGGCCGAGGTGCCGCTGACGGATCTGGTGGCGGCCCGCTCGGTACGGCACCGGATCGAACGGGTGTTTCAGGAAGCCAAGGGTGAGGTCGGGCTGGCCCACTACGAGGTGCGGAGTTGGGTGGGTTGGCATCACCATGTGACGTTGAGCTTGCTGTCGCTGTGGTTCTTGATCCTGGAGCGTGAGCGACTCGGGGGGGAAAACCCCGGCGGTAACGGTGAGCCAGGTGCGGGCGATCTTCAGCCGGCTGCTGCGCAAGAACCCACCAAGCTCGGCGGCGATTGCCGAGGAGATCAGCGTCGTGCTGCGGCGTAACGAGGAGTCGCGGATCTACGCCTGGCACGCCCGAACCCAGTCATTCCCGCCCCGCCGATCGAAATCAAGCTTCAGTTAAGTGTTACAGTAGAAGTAGGCATCAACGCCGTTGACTTTCATCTTGTAGGCGGTGTCGAAGGTGATCCCGGGAAGTTCCTTGCGGGCCTTCTCCATCAGGCTCTGGGGGATCTCGGCGATCGGCACGACCTGGTCGGCGGTCGGGGCCGAGTCGCAACCGGTCAGAACCAAGGGCAGGATCAGAAAGCTCAAGCAGGTCGGCTTCATGGGTCAAAAGTCTCCGGAGATAACCTCGGCGCCGGCCCGGGTGGCCAGGGCTCGGAAAGTCTTGTTGGGGATCGTGGTTTTCAGGAACGCGACATGGCTGTCGGCGAACAGGAAGTTTGTGCCGCCGGCGTGCTGGCTGTAAAACTGGTTGACCTCGCCGCCGGGGTCACCGGGGCCAAGCCGCCCACCAGCATGGCCGAGGATCATCCCCGGCCCGTTCTCGGCGCGGGGATAGCCGATGCCGTCGTTATCGCTCGGGAAGAGGACCGCACCCGTCACCGAGCCAACCCAGGTCGCCTCGCCGAGGCGGTGCCCACGCTCGCCGACGGCAAGGGTCTGCGACAGACCATCGGTGATGTCGCGGTACGCCACGGCACTATCGCGGCTGAACACGCCGTCGCCGTCGATTCCCGGGTCGGTCGTGCCGAAGACGCCGATGTAATGACTCGCCGCAACCTGGCCAAGCAGCGCGGTCGGGTTGCCCGAGGCGTCGCGGGCGTAAACATTCCAGGTTGGCCTGACGGGGTCGGCCGGGCACAGAAACGAGGCAACCGACGTCAACCGCGCTGTCAGGTTGGCGGGTCGCTCGATCGGCAAATTGACGTTGATTGCCGCGTACAGCGGAGCTTGCTCCACCTGCGGCAAGATCAGGGCTGCCCAGCCCCACCCCGGGCCGAGGTCGGTTCCATTGGTGTCGAAGGTCGAGACATACCCGGGAGGCAAGACCCGGTGCGTGATCTCGTAATTCGCCAGTCCGATGCCGACCTGCTTGAAGTTGTTGATGCACGACGCCCGCTGGCTGGCACCCCGCGCGGCCTGCACGGCGGGCAAGAGCAGGGCGATCAGCAAGGCAATGATGCTGATGACCACGAGGAGTTCGATCAGCGTGAAACCCCGACGCACGCGGAGTTCGCGACCGCTCCGATGAAACAAACGCATGCACAAAATTCCTGGTTCAGAGAGAGGATCGGACCGGAGATCAGTACGGATCGCCGCCTCTCGTCAGAACCGGAAGCGCTGGAGCCAGGCTTGACGCCGGGCGGATGGATCGGGGGGCCAGGCGGAGATAAGCGGAGTGGGAGCCGACTCGTCCGGAGTCGGGAGCCAGATCAGGGCGAACAGATCAAGCAGCGGGTGGGCAGGGCTGCCGAGGTCGAGGGCCAGATCGAATCCGCTGGCGTGAGTTTCGACCGCTTCGAGCGAGTCATCACCAACGCCGCCGTCGATCTCGCCGAGGCTGGCGTCGTCGTCCAGAGCCGCACCCATCGAGCGCGCGAGATCGGCCGCCGCCTCGACCTGCCGCGCGGGCGTGCCGGTGAGGATGGCAACCAGACTGAGCCAGAACAGCAGAGGCAGTACGCGCACGGATCAAGGTCTCCCTGATCCTCTGGTTGTATCAAGCGGTTGCGCTGCGAGTCAACCAGTCATCTTGGGGCCGGAGCCGATCAGAAAAAGAGTTGGAAGCGGAGCCAGAGGAGATTTGTGTCGCGGGTCAGGCGGGTCTTGCCGCGGGCGTCAGAGCCGTTGAAGACGCCATCGCCGAAGCCGGCGTACTGCCAGTCAAAGTAAATCTTGGTGTATTCGTTGAGATACCAGTTCGCCCCGGTATCGACGATGTAGGCGCTGTTGGACCAGATGTTGGGGTCGGCCAGGCCGCCGGTGAAGACATTACCGCCCAGGTTCAAGGCGCTGAAGCGCGAGTGAACCTCGATGGCTCCCGGCCCTTGCAGCTTGCCTCCCTTGAAGGCGAAGTTTTTCAGCGGCTTGATATCGACCCGGCGCGAGATCTCTTCGCCGGTCAAAAAGTAATACGCCTGGACGAAGTAGCCCTGGATCGGGACGGCGATGCGGGTCGAATTCGGCCCGGTCGAGTAGTTTTGCAGCCCGCCGTCGTATTGTGCCAGCAGGTTGAAGCTCTTGTAGTACCAGGCAATCCACGCCGAGTAGTGGTCGCGGAAGCCGTTCTCATTGACGTTGTTGTTGAAGGTCAAAAACGACGGCGAGAGGATGTTCAGGGCGGCCCCGCTGGCGGCGGTGGACTGGTCGTTCGCCGTCCGGAGGCTGCTGGGCTGGACCGGGTTGAGTTCGTTACCGAAGTCGAACTCGCCCCCGACGTTGAAGTACTTCAAGGCCGACAGGTTTTCGTTCTTCTCGAACGGGCGGACGTTGAAGAAGGCGAACAGGTCTTTATCGTAGTTGAAATCCTGGAACGACCGCCGGGGACCATTGAACACGCCGATGGCGTACTCGGCACGTTTTTCCAGGACCGAGCCGAGGAACATGGCTCCTTCCTGGCGGTTGCCCGAGTAGTTGCCGGTGTAGAGCGACCGCTCCGGCGCGATCAGGTCGCCTTCAGCAATCTGGTAATACTCGTACGAGGTTGGCGTCTTCATCCGGCCGAACCGAAACCGGGCTCGCGGGTCGTAGTTTAACGTGATGAACGCGTCGAGGAGGTCGATTGACCCGTAACCCCGGTTGAGCACGGTGTAAAACTCGACGTTCTTGGTCGCCCGCCCCTGGAAGTAAAACCGCTGCCGAGGAATGAAGAAGCTGTCTTTGAGGACGCTATGGCCGCCAAGTCCGGGGAAGCTCCGATATTCCACCTGCGTCAGGTCGTGGAAGATGAGCTGGAACTCGTCGTCGTCAGAGGTAAAGCGAAGGCCGTTGGCGACCGTGGTCTTGATCGACCGTGGCTTTTCCTCCGCCGACGTCCGCCCGACCTTGCCTTCGGCCCCGGTCGCCTTGTCGCCGGTGACGTTTTTGCCATCTTCGGCGGGAACGGCCGTATCGTTGCCCCGAGTTCCGGCCCCCTCGGCCGCGCCCGAGTTCGATCCCCGCCCAACCGTCCCCTGCGCTCCCCGGCCCGACTCATCGCCAGCCACGCCGGTGCCCTGGCGCCCAGTGCCGGTGCCGGTGGCTTCACCCCCCGCGTCGCCGGATGTTTGAGACTCGGCTGGCTTCACGGCCGGGTCGCCCACCCGCTTCGACAGGTCTTCGTACTGCTTCGAGAGAGTATCGAGTTGTCGGAGCAACTTCTCGTTGGCTTGCTCCATCCGGAGGAGCCGTTGGTCCATCGTTTCCGGAGCCGCCGGGGCCGGGGCAGCGGGTGATCCAACGGCCGGAGGCGTCGCGGCGGTCGGTTCAAGGTCGGGAAGCGTCGGCGGTGGGGTCGTCGGCGCCGGGACTGGCGGCAACGTTGTCTGCCCGGTCACGACCGCTGGCAGGGCCAGCAAGACCAATCCAACGACCGAGCCCAGACTCACTCTCATCCCCCAAGCCCGCCAACCGCCAGCCGGCCCGGCGAGAGGCAACAGTGGGACCACGCCACCTCGTCCGGTAAGTGCCATTTCACATCCGCTCGGTTTGTTGGGCTCGGCAGGTTCCAAGACAACCCTCACAATCCCGGTCGTAATGCTGGCAAGATCCAACGATTATGCTGGTTATTTCGACCAGATGGCCGCCTCGCGTTAAAGAAAATTCTCGCTTGCTCCGGTGGCGATCATCCCGAGCACTCAGCCCAGTTCCGGGAGCAAAGATAAGGGTTGAAAACTCGAACTCGGCTCCCAGGGTTCAGGCTCCAGCCAACCAGCGTATGATTTGGTGAATCGAAATCTTACCGCGGTTTCGGGAGCCGGTTCGCGGCGCTGTCGAGCAGGTCCAGCACCCGATCGAGCTTCCGCTCCACGTCGCTCAGCCGCCGGTCGAGATCAGCGGTCGCAGGTGAGTCGGCCCCTGTCCCACCCCCCGCCGCGCGGATCTGGGCATCGAGCAAGACGAGCCGCGCCTGGGCGACGTTGGATTCCTTGACTTCACCCTTGCGGAACGATGCCTCGACGACGGCCACGGTTTGGCGTGCCAGTTCGATCATGCTCTGCAACGCGGCAGCGCGGGCTGCGGGCGTGGTAGCGGCGGCCAGTTGGATCTCGGTCCAGTCCCGCTCGGCTTGCAGATATTCCACCAGAGAAAGCTCGGCGGGATAGAGGCGCTTTGCCTCCTCGAACACCTGGCGGCCCTGTTCCAGCCGGGCCTGCTGCAACTCCGCAACCTGCCGAATATTAGACATCGGAGCCATGGGCATGAAGGGTTCCGAATCCAAACGACTTGGCGTGGTGGCTGCCCGGGCCAAACTGGGAGTATTGCGAGCGAGCAGGATCTTCGCTTCGAGGAGCGAACTTTCCGCTTCAAGGACGTCGGCGGAGGTGGCTCGACCAATCTCCAGTTCCTTGACCTCGCGGTTGTAGATCCGCTGCACCCGGTTGACGTACGTTTGGACGATCTCCCGGCGCTCGTCGGGGTTGGTTGTCAGATCATAGTCGGCGTTCATCAACTGGCGGCTGGCGTCGATTAGGCGGTCGATCGTGATTCGCCCCTCGTCGTAGAACGCGCTCTGAGCCATGTATCGCTGCTGAGCACTCCGGCGACGGTCTTCGAGCATCGCTTGAAGCGTCTGCGACTTCGGTTGCGCGGTGAAAACAGCCTGCCCGGCCGCCGGCAGCGCCGCTTCCTCGCGAGCCTGGCGAATACCCGCTTCACGGAGAGTTTCGGCCAGCTCGTTCAGGTCGTCCTGGGTGGCTTTTCCCTGAGCGAACGCCTCTTGTTTATCTTGCTGGAGCAGCCCGATCCGGCCCTGCTGAGCCCGGACCGCCGCCACCCGCTGCTCGGGCGTGCTGGCCCAGCCGACCTCAGCTTCCAGCAGCGCGTTGTCGGCCATGACCACGTCATGGACCGTGGCCTTGCCCGCATCCAGTGCGGCTCGCTGAGCTTCGTAAGCATCCCGCGCGTTCTCGACTCCCTGCAAGGATATACGGAAGCGGGCTGATGGACCCGGAACGCTCACCGGCGCTGGTTGGGCAGCGGCCGGCTGTTGAACTGGTCCCGGCTTCGGTGCTGGAGTCTGCGCAACCAGGACCCCGGCCGTGCCGGCGGCGAGACCTCCACCGAGGATCAAGGCCGAGCCGACGAACTTCCACGACGAATAAAACATGGTCCGGATCACTCCTTCAGCCAGGTGCAGGGCCGAGGTCGAGGCCAGAGCGGCCACGACCCGACGACCCGAGGGGGAAGCCAACGCCAGCGCGGCGCGAGCCGTGGTGGCGACCAGAACGGGGGATGGCGGCAGGAGCCACGGCATGACCACCAGATCGGTCAGTGCGGCAGGTTCGGCGGCGCTCGCCGCCGTGAAGCCAGGGGGAACGCACCCCCGGCGAATCAGGCTGGTTCGGAGTTGATTGCGAGCCCGCGCCAGGCGGCCTCGGACCATGTTCGCGGTCCAGCCAAGCCGGTCGGCAGCCTCGTCGCGGGTCAATTCCTCGACGTCGCAGAGGACCACCAGCCGCCGATAACTCTCGGGCAGCCGCGCGATCGCGTCGTCGATCACCGCCCGCGTTTCCGCCTGGTCGAGCGCCGGGGCGCCCGTCAGCGGCACGACCCCATCGACGGTCAGCCCCGTCTGCTCGCGGGTCCGCCGCCGCGCTGCCTGAGATCGGGCCTTCCGGCAGACCCGGACGGCGACCCCATGCAGCCACGGGCCGATCAGGTCCCCCCGACCGACCGCTCGCGCCCGCCGGACCAGCACCAGGAACGTCGCCTGGAACGCATCATCGGCGTCCCCTCGATCCCCGAGCATCCGCCGGCAGACCCCCAGGACCATCGGCCCGAGCCGGACCACCAGCCCCTCGAAAGCCGCCTCATCCCCGTTCGCCACGAACTGGGCCAGCAGTTCGCCATCCGTCAGACCGACCAGCGATGTTCCATCCCAGAGCTGGGCCAGAGAGTCACCGGGCAGATGGTTCCGGGCAAGTCGGTTGTGGCTCATGGCGAGATCATCAAGGGCTCAGAGGGCAATCCACCGGCCGAAGCGCCGGACTCATGAGGATACTGCCCCGAGCGATCGTGATGGCACGGTCAATTTTCCCAGAACGGCGAAAAGCTTGCTCCGCCCCTTGAGCGACCGGTAATCATGGTTGGTAATGGGCGACTCCAGCCGCCGTTGCGGCCGCACCCAACTTCGCGTCGGGGGTGGCCAGGGGAAGGCCCATGCGGATCGCCAGTTCGAGGTAAGCCGCGTCGTAGGCTGTCAGACCATGCTGCCTGGCCAACTCCATCGTGATTGACCAGACCCGCACTTCGGTGTCGCCATCGATCAGGATCGGCAGTCCGGCCAAAAAGCCGAGCCAGGTGACCGTGTCGGTCCGAGTTGACCGGCCCCGACGCTCACCAACTAGTGGGTCACTTGTCCCGGCTGTTGCCATAACTTGTGAGTGGTCGTTTCAGTTCCTCTGAAGCGCAAGCACCCGACCCGCCCAGGCGACGCCGTTCTCGTTGCCGACGACGACGAGCGGCCCGCTTGCCGCCCCACTCGAACGGCGTCGGCGAGCGGTTCCAGTGCTCCGTCACCGCCTCGAACCACCCGATGATTTCCTCCGGCGTCCCCGGCTGCTGGCCGTCCAACGCTCGACGCTTGAGGATGCGTTGCAAGCTCTCGACCATGTTGAGCCACGACCCGCCCAGCGGCGTGTATAAGGGCATGATCCCCATCGAAAACAGCCATAACACAAACGCCGGCGTCTTGTGCCCGGCCAGGTTATCCATCACCAGCAGCATCCGCAGCGGCGGCAACTCGGAGGCCAGCGTCGGCTTGACTGAAAGTCCCTCCTGCCAATGCTCCCATGCCGACCGCAACGTCACTCCATCGCCTGGAACGGCCACCGGCGGCGGTAACGTCGCCAGGATCGCCGTCAGTTCCTCCTTCAGCCAGCCGTGCAGGACCGCGTTGGGGCAGGTGGTGACGCCCTTAACCCGGGCCCGGCCGTCGGCCGGGTGGAACAGCGTCATCACCTTGGCCGTGCCATTGCGGATGTACTCGTGCGGGTGGCGATCGGGCTGCCCCTCGGGACGCCACGATTGGCCGGCCTGAGGCACCGTTTGGAACGGCCCGGCCTGGTCGGTACACCAGACCGAGATGCCCATCGCCTCGCCCTGCTCGTAGGCGTCCTCGATCAACTTTTTTTTGACGACGTATCGGGGTCGGTGACCACGGCAATGCCGTCCTTGCGCTTCCGCAGCACGGTGCCGGTGGGGCACCACGAGCGAGTCTTCTGCGGCGAGGCGCCCGCCTCGTGGAGGACCTTGCCGATGGTGTGGGTCGAGACGTTGGGCAAGCCATCGGGGGCCGAGCGGAGGGCCTTTTGGAGCGTTGTGAGACTCCACGAGGCGGTGCCATCGGCCTGGGGAGTGGGCTGGCGTCGGGCCTCCCGAAGGATGCGTTCCCGGGCCGCCTGGTCATAGATCGGGGCGGAACCGCCCCCGTGGCGTGGGTCGAGTGCGGTCAGGCCCTCGGCGTTGAAGCGGGCGACGAGGTGTGAGACGGCGTCGCCGGAGCGGCGACCGATCGATTCGGCGGCTTGCTGGTAGTCGTCGCCCCGGGCCACAGCGAGGATCAAGGAGGCCCGGGCGACTCGGGTGGCCGACTCGCTCTTCGATCGGCTCAGCTTGGTCAGGACGGCGACCTCGTCGTCAGTAAGCGGTCGCAGGGGATCGGTCTTGCGGCGGGACATGGTAAACCTCAAGGGGTGAAGTTCACCAATCCTAGCCCGACTGCGGGACTATGGCAATGGTCGAGACAAGTGACCCACTAGGAGCACGTTGGCAATCTCCAGGTGTCAGAGTCGAGGGACCAGCATCTCAATGCTCGGGAGCCTGCCGACAATTGCGTCGGCATAGGGGTCTTGCTCATCCTGGAACAGCCAGGCCAGGGCAACCGAGCCATCCAGGACGAATCGATCCAGCGCAGGAGGAGGCGACATGGAGGGTACGCTCCTTGATCAACGCGAGTGCCCGTCATGGACCAGATCATGGGATGAAACACCGAGTTTGCGGCCAACTTGGTTCCGGTAAGCCAGCATCAACCGACCATCCTCCCCCGAGCCTCCCTGCGCCCCCAGATCCGGCGGCACAGGCATCGCGAGCGCCTTCCCGTCATCAGCGGTGATGACGATCCGCTCGCCCAGGGCAACCCGCTCCAGAAGCTCTGTGAGCAGAATTCGGGCTTCACCCATTCCCACCATATCCATAATTTCGCCCCTCGATCTTTTGGTCTCAACACGATCCAACGAACCACGCGAACCCCATCCTGTCCCTCGGTGATCTCGACGGCGTGGTCGACCGGCACATCAGGAAACGTCTGCTGCGTCTGGCTGGTCGGCCAGGTGATGGTGACAGCCTGGATCTTCTCGGCCGGGCGCGGCGCCGCCGGCTTCGATGAACGAGTCGATGTCGCCGTCGCCTTTCTGGAGGTGGCCGGTCCCGGTCGCAGCGGTGATGTCGGTGAAGTGGCGGCCCGCTTTGTTGCGGAACAGCACGTTGGGCATCAGGTACGAGTTTGACGGCCAACCGGTTCCGAGGTAGATGTCGAGGAAGCCGTCGTTGTCGACGTCGCCGAAGCTCGAACCCTTCGGCAAAACGACGCGGTCGAGCCCGACGTCGGCCGTCACGTCCTGGAAGGGTTTGCCACCGCCGACGTTGCGGCGGAACAGGCGGGGGCGTTCCCCCCTGGTGGGCTGGCCGAGCTGGTCGCGGACGACGTCGGACAGCGAGGCGCCGTTGGGGTTGACCCAGAGGTCGAGACGGCCGTCGTTGTCGTAGTCCCAGAACCAGCAGGCAAAGCTCGCCAGCGGCTCGGTCACGCCGGGGTCGGGAGCGACGTCGCGAAAGGTACCGTTGCCTTCGTACATCCAGCGCACGCCGATCAGCAAGTTCCACTGCGCCGTGAGGTGCGGCGCCGCCGGGTCGCCGGGTGACAGCAGAGCGATCTTGCCTTCCAGGACCTTGATCCCCCGCCGGTTCCGACCCAGCACCGAATCCCGCATCTGCGTCAACGAGTTCGGATCGGTAATCGGCCCCGAGAAGGCAAACGCGGGTCCGTACCCGCTGTCATCAAAGTCGACGTCCGAGAACGGCGGGACGTCGGGCTCGGTCATGGGCGGGTCAACAATCACTGCGGCGGTCGGTCTTGGAGTTGTGATCCACTGCACGGCCCGCCCCGGCAGGGTGGCCGGCTTCGGGTCGGTCACGACCACGATCGACCCGAGAACGAGGCTAACCAGGACCAAACCCGCCAGAATCACCTTAACCCACGGCAACAACTCGCCGTTTCATCACGCGCACTCCCGAAGCAAATCAACACAAAGCCGGCCGATCCGCCGAAAAAGGACGTGGCCCGCGATTGTATCAACCGCAACAGGCCAGGGAGCAAGAAATCTCGTCCTTGACTTCGCCCCTCGATCGCGGATTGACTCACCGCGTCAGGAGAAACTCGTTCGACCGGATCGTCGGCGGGGCGGGCTGCCGCGAGTGGCGCCGCTCCTTGAATTCCTGGAAGGTCTTCGGGTACTCGTTGGCGAACGGAATCCGGTATCGGACGACCACCTGATATGTGCCCGGCGTCGTCATGTCCGCCCACGGGTGAAGTGGGAACCGGTATCGATACGTCTGGCCGGGTGGGAGGTCGATGGGCCAGCTCGAACCATCCCAGGGTCCACCCAGGACGTTCGGATAAAGGGACGTCTGGGCCGGCTCGGTGGGGCCTTCGTTCTGGGGCGTCACTTCCAGGTCGAACCGCGAACCCATGTCATTCAATATGGCCAGGTCGGCTTTGCGGTCGCCGAGGTTGCGGAAGGTAACGGCCACCATCGGCACCTCCCGGCCGTTAATCTTCGTGGTCCCATCAAGCCGGGCCGTCAGTTCAACCCGATCGCTCGACCAGTCGGGTGCATCGGCCGGAGTGGCACCCACCGATCCGAAGCTGACCGCAATCCCTACCAGACACACGGCCGGTCGGCACAGATGGTTCATCGTTCCCCCCAACAGAATGAAGTTGAGCTGCGAATGTTTCGGACTGGCGATCCTCCGTTTACCGCATCTGTCAATGCGTCGCAATCTCGGTATGATCATCGTCAGACCAGTATTATTCCCCAGTGAGATCCCCATGGACGTCACCTGGACATCCCGGCTCGACGGCCCGGGACGCACGATCGAGGATCGAGTCCGGGTGATCGCGGGGCCGGAAGGTCTGGTCGTGGTCGTCGCCGATGGTGCCGGGGGGACCGGCAACGGTGCCCATGCGGCCGAGACGGTCGTCGGGCACGTCGAGGCGAGCCTGCCACTGGCGGATGAGACCCTTTGGGTCGCGTTCCTGACCGAAGCGGATCAAGTCCTCAGCCGCGATCCCCACTACGGCGAGGCAACCGCCGTCGTCCTCCTGATCACATCCACGACCATCCTCGGCGCCTCGGTTGGTGATTCGGAGGCCTGGGCGTGGCTGGATGGAATCTGGGTGGACCTGACCGCACGCCAGGTCCGCAAGCCATTGGTCGGATCAGGGGCAGCGCGACCGGTCGGGTTCGCACACCCGCATGGCGGCGTGGGCTCCATCCTGGTCGGGACCGATGGCCTGTTCAAGTATTCTCGGCCCGCGCAGATCCGTGATCTGATAGCAAGCGCTGGCCCGCTCGATGATCTCGGTCCCGCGCTGGTGGATCTGGTCCGGCTCCGGACCGGTGGGTTACAGGATGATGTTGGCCTGGCGGTGATCCGGTTCGGGCCGAAAGATTGAAGCGATCAAGGTTGGGCGGATTCGGTGATCAGGCGGTCGATAGTCCGCTCGAACTCGGGGTCGGTGGGGTGGAGATCCTTGAACCGGATCACCCCGCGATGATCGAGGATCAGGAACGTCGGGAAGCCGCGGACGTTCCACTCTGTGGTGATCTCGCCGCTCGGTTCGTGCATCGACCTGACTCCTCTGATCAACGGGCAACACTCCCGTTGTACCGCCCGGAGCCCTCGGCAACCGGCCATCAAATTTTGAGTTCGTCTCGACCGCGCCGCAACCGGGCAGGGAGTCGAGATCATTGGGCGCTGACAACGGCGCTAGATTTGGGAAATCTGGTCCGCTCGCGCAAAATATGTTCCAACTCTGACGGAAAATGGCTTATATCCTCTGAGGATGCTGCGCTGGCCCCAACCTGATGCCAGGTCAACCTTGAGTTTCGTTTCGTCACCACGGGGATCGGTGTCTTGATCGGAGCGACCATCGACCCGCAGCATGACTGGCGCGTTCAACCCCACCCGGACCGACTCGCGGCTCATTGGGTTCGATTTGGCGGATCGGGGTGGATGGCTTCCCGGCAATCCGTTGGGTTCGTTTTGGCTCTGCGAACCGAGGCTCGATTGGGTTCGTTTGGTGCGACGTTTGCCGCCAAGCTCGGGCAGGTTGGGTTCGTTTCGCCCGGCGGGGAGAAGACCGCATCGGCCAGCCGACGGCCGAGGCGCAAGTGTTGACAGGAGAAATACAACGGATGAGATTGGGTTCGTTTTTGGAACCAACCGCCGGGCCTGGTTGGTACTTCGATCGGACGAATCGGTGGGGTGGGTGGGTTGAGGTGGCGGGCTCCGTCGGGCTACAATGGGTTGTTCAAGGGGTGGGCAGTCGTTTCTTTGAAGGGGGTGGATCGTGAGCGCTGGGACCGACGCGGCAGTTCTGGCCAGGCGCGAGCGATTGCTGGAGATCCTCCGGGGGTATGGCCGGCTGGCAGTGGCTTACTCGGGTGGGGTGGATAGTGCGGTGGTCGCCAAGGCGGCTCAGGTCGCGCTGGGCGATGCGACGATCGCGGTGACGGCGGTTTCCGATAGCCTCGCGTCGGGTGAACTCGAAGAAGCCACCGACCTGGCAAAGCAGATCGGGATCGCGCACCGGGTGATCCGAACCGAGGAGTTCGCCGACCCGAACTATCTTCGGAACTCGTCCGACCGCTGCTACTTTTGCAAGAGCGAGCTTTATGGGCGGCTCGAAGGTCTGATGGGCGTCCTTGGGGTCGACACGATCGCCTCGGGCGCGAACATGGACGACCAGGGGGACCACCGACCCGGGATGAAAGCGGCCGGCGAGCACGGCGTCCGTCACCCGCTCCAGGAAGCGGGTTTGACCAAGGACCACGTCCGCGAGATCGCCAAATCCTGGGACCTGCCCACCTGGGACAAGCCGGCAACCCCCTGCCTGTCGAGCCGGATCGCCTATGGTGAGGCCGTCACTCCCGAACGCGTCAAGATGGTCGACGCCGCCGAGGGCTGGCTCCGCCGCCAGGGGTTCAAGCTCCTCCGCGTTCGCTATCATAAAGGCGACATGGCGCGGATCGAAGTGCCGCTCGACGAGCTGGCCAAACTGGCCGATCCGACGTTGCGGGCGTCGCTCATTCCCGTCTTCCGCGACCTTGGGTTCAAATTCGTGACGCTCGACCTCGAAGGGTTCCGCTCGGGCAGTTTAAACACCTTGATCCCGCTCGACGGGTTGCTGAAGTCGGCGAACTCGACGGGCAGCCTTGCTGGAACGCGGTCCTGAATCGTCTCAATTTGTTTCAAAATAGTAATTTCCAACCAAAGGCGGTCGAGATGGGGCAGGCGATCTGTCGGTGTGGCCAGCCCCTGGATGTTCCTCCGGGTGCTGTCACGCACCTGACCTGCCCCACCTGTTCGGCCAAGGTCCGGATCGTCCGGAAGAGTGCAAGTACGAACGGCGAGGCCCAGTCGGGCCAGCGACCTGGGTCATCAGGCGATGGCTTCGTGCGGTTCCTCTGCCCGTGCGGTCGGAAGCTCAGGGTGAGTCTGCTCGATCGCCCGACGCATGGCAAATGCCCAGAATGTGGTAAGGTGGTGCCGGTCCCCGCCGACGCGGCCTCGTACGTCTCGCCCGAGTCCCCGACCGCCGAGATGCCGGCGGTGGATCAGGCCCGGCTCGAAGCCTGGACCAAGACCCACCTCGGCCAGAACTCAGCCACGCTGGCGGGTGCTGGGGGAACCTCGCCCCCCCGACGCCTCGAAGCCGGTCTCCGCGTCTGCCCCCAGTGCGGCAAGCCGATCCACATGGGATCGGAAACCTGCCGAGGGTGCGGGACAACCGTACCAAAACGCTAGAATATCAGCATCAACCTATTCAAAACGGTGGCGGTGGGGTGATCGTCGCGAACCGGGCGGCGGCATCATCCCAGGCAGTTCGGGCCTGGGGGTTGGGCTCGTAGGTGTCGATCGGGAACGACGCGGCGACGATGGCGCGGGCGTCGGCGAGGGTACCGACTCGACCGCGGGCGATGGCTTGCAGGAGGATGTTACCGGCCGCGGTCGCCTCGACCGGACCAGCCAGAACGGGCACCCCGCAGGCATCGGCGGCGAACTGGTTCAGGAGGGCGTTCCGGCACCCGCCGCCGACGACGTGGACGGTCCGGATGGTCGTGCCGAGGATCGACTCCAGCCAGCCGATCACCTGGCGGTACTTGAGGGCCAGGCTTTCCAGGGCACAGCGGACGAAGGCCCCCTCGCCCGTCGGCACCGGCTGGCCAGTCCGCCGGGCGAAGGCGGCGATCCGCGCGGGCATGTCGCCGGGGGCGAAGAAGCTCGGGTCGTCGGGGTCCACCAGCGTCACGAATGCCGGCGCGGTCCCAGCGCGGGCGATCAGGGCGTCATACGACAGGTCATCCCCGGCGCGGAGCCAGGTCCGCCGGCACTCCTGGACGAGCCAGAGCCCCATGATGTTCTTGAGGAGCCGGGTCGTCCCCTCGACCCCCGCCTCGTTGGTGAAGTTGGCCCGCCGGGTCGCCTGATTGATCACCGGCCGGGGGACCTCAACCCCCAGCAACGACCACGTCCCCGAGCTGATGTAGCACCAGTCGGGCGGGCTGCCCGCGACCGCGCCCGGCTTGCTCCGGGCTGGCACGGCGGCCACGGCGCTGGCGGTGTCGTGCGTGCCGGGGACGAGCACCGCCAGGGGGCGACCGATCCCCAGTTCGTCGCGGACCTGCTGGCGGAGTGGCCCAAGTTCGGTCGCCGGGTCGATCAGTTCCGGGAGGATCGCCCGGGGCAGATCCAGCGCCCGGCAAAGCTCGTCCGACCAGACACCGCCGCCCTCGGCCCGGGGGTCGTAGAGCTGGGTAGTCGAGGCGTTGGTCCGCTCGACCCCCTTGCGGCCGGTCAGGAGCCAGCCGAACAGGTCGGGCATCATCAGGAGCGTCTCGGCGACGTCGAGCAGGGGGATGTTCGCCGCTCGCATGGCCAGGAGTTGATAGATCGAGTTGAACGGAAGGAACTGAAGCCCGGTGATCTCGTAGATCCGGTCGGGCGAGACGAGGCTCGCCGCGCGCTCGGTCATCCCCTCGGTCCGGGCGTCGCGGTAGTGGACCGGGTTGCCGAGCAAGGTATCGCCCCGCCCAATCAGGCCGAAATCCACCCCCCAGGTGTCGATCCCGACCCCTTCGAGGCCGGGATAATCGCGGGCAGCTTGCCCCAGCGTGGACTTCATCGCGTCGAAGAGGCGAAGGAGATCCCAGTGGAGGGTGTCGAGCGCCCGGACCGGCCCGTTGGGAAAGCGGTGGACCTCGTTGAGGGTCAAGCGGTCGCCATCGAACCGCCCCACGACCCCCCGGCCACTCTCGGCCCCGAGGTCAAGCGCCAGGTAGTCGGTCGTCTTGCCGGAAGTGCCCATCACGGACGGAGCCTCAAGGAAAGGTCGGCCGCCACCAGCCCAAAGACGGGATCAGAGCGGGCCGTCCCTTCCTTATATAAGGAAGGAGACCCGGGCGAAAGAGGCTGGTCAGCCGACCGCGACGGGCCGAGGGCCGACGCTCCGCCGGAGGACGTCGCTCAGCTCCTGGACCGAGTACGACCGCTCGACCCGATCGAGGGCCCCCTGGCGGATCTGGTTCCAGAGGTCGCGGTCCTGGTAGAGCCGGACGCACTGCGCCGCGAAGGCGTCGGCGGTCGCGGCCGTGAGAAGTTCGACCCCATCCTGCCAGTCAAGCTGGTCGGCGAGGAGCTGGGTCGTCACCATCGGCAACCCCTGGGCGGCGGCCTCGCCGCACTTGTACGGGATGCCGGCGGCGAACCGGGTAGGTGCGACGAAGACGCGGGCGGCGTTGTAGGTCGCCGTCAGGTCGGGCACCCGGCCGAGGAGGTGAACGCCGTTGCCTTCCAGTTGGAGGATCTCGGGCGACCGGACCGCGCCGGCGACCTGGAAGGTGATGGCATGGCCCAGCGCCTGGCGAATCCTCGGCAGGATCTCGGCGACGAACCAGACGATTGAGTCCGAGTTCGGGGTCCGCTCCAGCTCGGTCGGCCCGACGAACAGGAACCCGGCGCGGTCCTCGAACCGGCCTGGCGTCGGGGCCGGGGTGATGCAGTGGCTGAGCGTGAAGACCTCGGCGGCGCCATGGTCGCGGAAGGTCTGAGCATCACGCGGCGAGACGGCCAGGATCGTCGCGCAGCCTGCAACCAGCGCCACCTCGCTGGCGTACATCGCGTGCTCAGCCTCGGGCGTGGGCGGGGTTCCGAGAAGCTGGAGGTCGGTGATCTGCCGGGCGGTGAAAAGGGCCTCGGCGTCGTAGACGATCCGGGGTCGCTCCTGTCCGAACGGGAGGATCGACCGAAGCTTGGCCATGTTTGGCGGGCGGCTGATCAGGAGGATGTCGTAGAAGCCCGCCCGCTCACGCAGGAACGACTCGACCCCCGGCAGACCCGGCCCTGAGATGACCTCAACCCGCTTGTCGATGCTGGCGTGGATCGTCGCCCAGCCGCCCGGCTGCGGGATGTGCATGGCGGGGAAATAGGTGACCAGATACCCCAGGTTGGCCATCTCCTGGGTTGTCCGCCGCGCCCGGGGGAGACCCGCCCCCAGGGTTTTGTAGGGGATCGAGTCATCCAGAAAGAAGACCCGGTGCTGGTCGGGCGCGCAGGACCGAGCCGCGAGGACGTTGGCCTCGGACCTCGGCCACTGTGCGTTGAGGCGGTCGCCGAGCCGGGCCTGGACGAGCGCGGGGTCTGGTCCCTGTTGGTCCAGATCCGACCGGTCGAGGCGGGTGGCGACGACCCAGGGATCGTAGACGGTGGCCTGGCCCGACTTGCGGAGGTGGGCACTCAGGCTGATCCGGTCGAGCACTTGGTCGCCATCGCCCGGCTCCCGGTCCAAAAACCCGGCAACGCCCGCCCGGGTGGCCAGAAGGACCGATCCAGCCCCAAAGTCAACGTCGCGAACGAACATGACCCGCGCGTCGTCGCCCGGCCAGCCGGCCCCGTAGGCTGAGGTCGAGCCATCACGCCAGAGGATACTGCCGGCTTCCGCGGTCGACCGGTCGGCGTGGATCGTCCGGCCGACGACGGCACCAGCGTCGGGCCGGCTCCGCAAGGTGGCAAGCGCTGTGGTCAGGCTTCCCGGCTCCAACTGGGAGGCGGGATCGACGAGGACGACATCCGCACCCCGAGCCTGCCCCAGGGCCCGACGGGTGGCCTCGGTCGCACTCAGCCGGACCTCGGCTCGGACCAGGGTTGCCCCCTCGATCCGCGCCAGGAGCCGGCTCGTCCGCGCGGTCGGGGCGTTGGCGACGATCACGAGTTCGCCAGCCGTCGGCCAGTCGGCGAGCAAGGACTGGAGGCACGCGAGCAGGAACTCAGGCCCATCGCGAACGTCGAGGATGACCGAGACCGCCGGGGCCGCTGCCGAGGAGACCCGGATCATCCCGCCGCTGGCCTGGAATGCCGCGAGCCTGGCCCGGCAGAGCGGCGGCGTCAGCACTCGTCGAGCGGCAAGGGTCGTCGGCTCAACCCGCGTCTTCGCTCGCCGCGCCCAATCCCGGGCGGGGCGAAGGCGCATCTTGAGGGCCAGAATCAGGCTCTTGAACTTGATCATCGCGCCAGGGAACTCCTCACCAGATACCCCAGCCACCGCTGGCGCCTCGGCCCAATCTACCAGACGCCCCCAACCACGGCCAGCCGCGTGGCCGGGAGACGACAGCCCACCGCCCCCAGATCCACACCCATTCACCCCTCGCCCCGGAGTCGCCGCAACTCCGCCTGCATGGCCGCCATCTGTGCTTCCAGATCGACCCGCGTGGCAAGCTCGGCCCGAGCCTGCGCCTCGGCGGCCAGCCGAGCCGTGGTTGCGGCCCGAGCCTGCTCCTCGGCGGTCCGAGCCTGCTCCTCGGCGGTCAGTTGCGCGGCGGTTGCCACCAAGGCGCGGGCCTCGGCGGCCTGGCGGGCGAAGACTTGCTCGACGAATGGCTCGATCAGCTCGCCGGTGGCGCCGTCGATGCAGCGGATCTGGCGGTCGACGATCTTGAGCCAGAGGTTGAGCGGGGCGACCCAGAGTCGGCCCTGGTCGTCGATGGGGATCGGCTCGTACCCGTCGGGCGTGTACCGGTAGCCGACCAGCCAGGCTTCCTTGCGGCTCGCGGCGCGGATCTTCGAGTTGACGACCACATAGCAGGCCACCCCGGCCTGGTAGTACAGGTCTTTCTTGATCCGAAGATCCATCTGCCGGGTATCCGCCGAGGCGATCTCGACCACCAGGGCGGGGTCGGCGGGCATCTCGCCCATGTAGAGCGTGCCGGCGACCGCGGCGGGGTCGGCGACGTTGAGGAAGACGGCGACGTCGGGGCCGAGCGGTCGGACATCGGGGACGTCGAAGTCGACCCGGTGGTCCATCATCACCAGCGAGTTGGGAATAGCCGCCATCTGAAGCTTCAGGACGGCGAGCAGGTACACGCAGTCTTCGGTGTGGGCGCCGATTTGCACCGGGTGATCTTCCTCCTCGGGGAACAAGAGGTCATCCAGCGTCAGGGGAATCTGATAAGACTCCTCGGTGCCATCGGGCAGCGTCCGCCGGAGCCAGCGGTGGCCGAGACGAAACGGGTCGCCGATCAAGCTCGGGTCAATCTCTTCTTCCAGGGCAGGGCTGATCTGATCGACAAGGCTCATGAGGCTGCTCCTTTGGCTGCGGGTTCACCCGGTCAGATCTCGCCCCGGAGTCGCCGCAACTCCGCCTGCATGGCCGCCATCTGTGCTTCCAGATCGACCCGCGCGGCAAGCTCGGCCCGAGTCCGTGCTTCGGCGGCCTCGGCGCGGGCTTCGGCGGCAACCCGGCCCTTGTACTGCTCCATGAAGGGCTCGATCAGCTCGCCGGTCGCGCCGTCGATGCAGCGGACCTGGCGCTCGACGATCTTGAGCCAGATGTTCAGCGGCTCAACCCAAAGCCGCCCCTGATCGTCGATGGGGATCGGCTCAAACCCGTCGGCCGTGTACCGGTAGCCGACCAGCCACGCCTTTTGCCGGACACCGCCCCGGACCCGCGAGTCGATGATGACGTAGCAGGCCACCTTGGCCTGGTGGTAATACGCCTTCTTGGTCCGGAGATCATGCTGCCGGGTGTCGGGCGAGGTGATCTCGACCACCAGCGCGGGGTCGGCGTCGACCTCGTCCACCCGCAAGGTCCCGCCGGTCAGCGACGGGTCGCGGACGTTGAAGAAGAAGGCGACGTCATGGCCGAGCGGCCTCAGGTCGGGAACGTCGAAGTCGACCCGGTGGTCGACGATCAGCCATGACCCAGGGATTGCCTCCTTGCGGAGCTTCAGCACGGTGCCCAGGTAGATGCAATCTTCGGTATGCTCGGCGAGCTGCACGGGGTGGTCTCCCTCCTCGGGGAACAGGAGATCATCCAGCGTCAGGGGAATCTGATAAGACTCCTCGGTGCCGTCGGGCAGCGTCCGCCGGAGCCAGCGGACTCCCAGGCGAAACGGGTCGCCGATCAAACTTGGGGCGATCTCTTCTTCCAGGGCAGGGCTGATCCGGTCCTTGAGACTCATGGGGCTGGGCTCCTGTTCAGGACGAGGCCACGGCGGCGCGGGCTTCTTCGAGCATATCCGCCAGCGTCATCTCGATCGAGTAGCGGGGCGACCAGCCGGTGGCGACCTTGAGCTTGGTCGGGTCGGCGACGAGCAGCGGTTGATCGACCGGCCGGACCCGAGCGGGGTCGATGTGGACCGTCACCTCACGCCGGGCCAAGCCTCGGAGGATCTCCAGCGCATCGGTCAACTTCGTCCCGGCACCCCGACCGACGTTGAAGATCTCACCGGACACCCGGCTCGACTCGGCGCTGGCGAGGATGCGATAGGCGCGGACGACGTCGCGGGCGTCGAGGAAGTCACGCACGATCTCCAGGTTGCCGACCTCGACGCGGTCTTGCCGGCCGGCCTCGACCTCGGCAACCTGCCGCGCCAGACCACCCAGGACGTAAGTCGGCGACTGCCGAGGGCCGGCGTGGTTGAACGGGCGGGCCATGACGACGTCGGTCCCGTGCGCCAGAAAGTGCTGGACGCCCAGCAGGTCGGCCGCTCCCTTGCTCGCCGAGTACGGGTTGTTCGGTCGGAGCGGGCACGACTCGTTGACGGGCAACAATTCTGGCCCCGGATTCCCGTAGCAGACGCCCGAGCCGACCACGACCACGCGCGGCTTGAGCCCAGACGCGCGAACGGCTTCGAGCAGGGTCAACGTCCCGCCCAGGTTCAGGGCCCAGGTCCCGCGCGGGTCGCGCGTGCTGGCCTGCGGGTTGGCCTGCGCGGCGAGGTGGAAGATGGCGTCGGGCTGGTGGATCTTGATCCGCTCGGCGAGGTCGGCCTCGGTCACGGTGGCGAGGTTGCCGACCTCGACCTCAGCGCGGCCGGCGAGGTGCTGGAGGTTCGCCGGCCATTGGCCCGAGGTGGACAGCCCCGCGACCGTATCGCCCGACTCCAGGAGGTGCTCGACGAGATGCCCCCCGACGAACCCTGTGATACCGGTGACCAAAGCGCGCACGGGCGTACCTCCTTCAAGCAAGCAACCTGGGAGTCATGACGCGGTCATCCCCGAGTAGGAGGCGATTTGTAGGGTGGGTGCAACCCACCGTGGGCTCGATCCGATTGCGCAGGGCCGGTTTGATCCCGCTGCGCACGGTGGGTTGCACCCACCCGACAAAGAGGCGCCCGCGTCACTCCTCACGTAATCTGCCGGCCGATCTTGCCGATCAGCAAGCAACCCAGGCGATACCGTAGCGGTCTGGACCGGGCGGAACAAGCCGACTCGCCAGTGGGTGCTGGGATCGGACCGGAATTTCGCGGAAAATCCTCATTTCGGGAAGATTTCGAGATTGGAACCGCCCCCAGGGTGCAGTCTCCCGGTGAAAGGGGACCAGATCCGATGACGACGGGCGAGCAGGGCCAATTGGCGACGATTTTGGAGGGTGGAACAGCGGTCGGCCTCGGGCCGGCCGAGTTGCTCGCGCGGTTCGCCGCCAGCCGCGACGAGGGGGCCTTCGCCGCCCTGGTGGATCGGCACGGACCGATGGTCCTGGCCACTTGCCGCCGCGTCTTGCCTAACGCCGCCGATGCCGATGATGCTTTCCAGGCCACCTTCCTGGTCCTGGCCCGCAAAGCCGGGGCGATTGCCGACCCCGACCGGCTCGCCCCCTGGCTCCACGGCGTCGCCCGCCGCGTGGCCGTCCGGGCACGGTCGCAAGCCGCCCGGCGACCCGAGGTGACCGACGAGGGGCATGGGGATCTGGCCGTCGCGCCGATCGCGGCGGATGCCGAGCTGCGAGCGGTCCTGGATGAGGAGCTGGCCCGGCTGCCCATCAGGTACCGCGACCCGCTCGTCCTCTGCTACCTCGACGGCCTGACACACGACGAGGCCGCCAGCCAGCTCCACTGGCCCGTCGGCACCGTCCGGAGTCGGCTGGCCGGTGGTCGTGATCGCTTGCGAAGTCGGCTGGCCCGGCGGGGGTTCGCTCCCGGTGCGCTCGCAGTTCTGTCCCCCGCGGCGCTGCCGGTGTCGGCCGTGTCGCGTCCCCTGCTGGTCGCCACGGTGCGGCTGGTTGTTACCGGTTCGGCGGGCAAGGTGGCCACCTCGGCGGCCGTGCTTGCTCAGGGAGTCTTGACCTCAATGTTCCTGACCAAGATCCAGACCACCGCCGTGGTCGCGCTGGGCGTGGCCACAACCTTGGCCGTCGGCACGGTCGGCGTGTTGGCCCAGCAGCAATCCGCCATCGAGACGGCGAACCCTCCGACGGCCGAACCGTCTCGTCAGCAATCGGCCATCGAGAAGACGGCCAACCCGAAGCTAGCTCAAGTACCGACGGCGGTTGGCGCGATCACTGATGTTCGGAATTTGCCACCAGCCGCGCGGAACTACGAGGAGGCGTTGGCCCGGATCAAGGCTCTCGAAGCGGAGTTGGCGGCCGTCCGCCGCAGCCTGCCGTCGGTCGGCACGAATGAGTCAGTGACCGCGCCGCTGCTGGTGCCTGGCACCTCGAATTCGCCGGCTCCCAATGCCGATCGAGTGGCATCTGATCCGTTCGGCGGCTTGTCCGTCGTGCCGATCCGGAATAGTGGTAAGGTGGCTCTGCTACCGCCGGACGGGCGGCAAATCAGCGTGATCGACACGGCTACGGGGTTAAAGGCCACCTATCGACCGCCTGGAACTGGTACTCAGGTGGACCCAATCTATGGTCAGAACGTCATTGGCCTGCATCTCAACGGCGACAAGATCACTCAACTCGCCGCCTACAGCGCGACTCATGGGACCGAGTGGGTGACCCAAAACCTGGTCGAGCCGGCCCCCGGCAGTGCCATCCAGGTAAGCGTCTCGCCGGGTCATGTCCAGTATCTCGTCGGTCGGCATCTCTACCTGTTCGGCCATGAGGCCAACAGTTGGGCCGTGGCCGAGTTGCAAGATCCTCAGGGAATCCGCGAGCGTTGGGGACAGAATGGGGCAGCCCGAGGGACCAGCGAATGCGTCGTCATCCCCGACGGCAACCAGATCCACACCTACAACTTTAAAACCGGCGTGCTGGAGCAAACCAGCCTCAAGGACAACCCCGATCCGCCCAGAGATCAACCGGTTCCCGCGCCGCCGGCCGTGCTTCCCGACCGGGAACGCCCCCGGCCCCCCGAACCTGCACCGACCATGGAAACCCTGGAGGGGTCGCCGACGATCCTGATGGTCATCGCCGGCACCCGCGACCGGATCACGATGATCAACCCGACCACCCAGCAGCGGGCGACGCTCCGGCTCGACCTACCCGCCGAGATCATCAGCCCGATCTCGAACAGCCCTCCTCGCCTTTCTGGGGGGTTCGCGAAACGCCCGGATCAGGACTTGATTGAGGGGTTGATCGGCCTGGAGATTGTCGGGCCAAAGCTCACCAAAGCGGCCATCTTCGACCGCAACGCGATGCGTTGGTTTGAACATGATCTGCCGCAGCCGGCGAGCCGAGTCCGGACCCGAATGAGCGGGTACTCGACCCTGGTCGGGGTGGAGGCGTTGTACCTCGCCCCGACGTCGAGCCTGATCGCCTTTGACGCCAAGGATCGGACCTGGCCGACCATCACTCTTGCCGGACCTGTGAAGGGTTACACCCCGACGGACGTGTCGATCTACGGGACCGTCGCCTACGAGGCTGGTCGCTACCTGCCCATCTACAACCAGGCCGCCCGGAAGTGGAGCGTCCTGGAGTTTCGGGCCAACGGCTCCCGGGGTACCGCCCCGGACTTTGCCGTCCACGCGGTCCATGAGGACGTTCGAGAGCCTCACAACGGCAAACTGCTCATCGCCGAAGGCGACACCTTCCACATCTACGACTTACAGACCGCCGAGTGGACCCACATCGACACCCGCGACGACAAATAAGCATCCCCGCCGCCCCGTTCGCCTGGGCTCACCCCGAGGATCAGGAGATCGAGCCGGCTTCACGGGTTGAGAACCGAACCGGTCTCGGTTCGGGAAAATCTCGGCTCAGGGAAGATTTCGAGATAGCAACCCCGCTTGCCGTGCAGTCTTCTGGTAGCGGGGGGCCGAAACGGATGACGACGCGGGGCAGTGGGATGCGGTTCGATGCGATCTTTGATGGGTCAGCGGTGGTCGGACTGGGCGCGGCGCAGTTGCTGACTCGGTTCGCCGCGACCCGCGATGAGGCCGCCTTCGCGGCGCTCGTCGCGCACCACGGGCCGATGGTCCTGGCGACCTGCCGGCGGATCTTGCCCGAGCGGGCCGACGCCGATGACGCCTTTCAGGCCACCTTCCTCGTCCTGGCTCGCAAGGCCCGCTCGATCGGTGACCCGGATCGACTGGCCCCCTGGCTCCACGGCGTCGCCCGCCGCGTGGCCGTCCGGGCACGCTCGCAAGCCGCCCGGCGCTTGGCGGTGGAAGCGGACGGCGATGAGCCCGCCGACGTCGCGGTCGCCCCCCCTCCTGATGACACCTTCGAACTGCGGGCGATTCTCGACGACGAGTTGGCCCGGTTGCCCGCCAAGTACCGCGACCCGCTCGTCCTCTGCTACCTCGAAGGCTTGACCCAGGACGAGGCGGCCCGGCAGCTTGCCTGGCCGCTCGGGACCGTCCGGAGTCGGCTGGCGGGAGGTCGCGATCGGCTCCGATCGCGGCTGGCCCGGCGAGGGTTTGCTCCCGGATCGCTCGTGGTTCTTGCGCCCACGTCGCTGCCGGTGCCGGTGGTGTCGCGCATCCTTCAGGCGGCGACCGTCCGCCTGGTCTGCGCCGGGGGTTCTGGTGCGGTGGCCACCTCGGCCGCTGCTGTTCTTGCTCAGGGAGTCTTGACCGCGATGTTCTTCACCAAGATCCAGACCGCCGCCGTGGCCAGCCTGGCCCTGGCGATCGCCTGCGCCGGCACGGCGGGCGTCGTCGCCCAGCAGCAACCTGCCGCCGCGGCCACGCCAGCACCGGCAACCGCAACCGCGCCGGCCTCCGAACCGACGGCAACCGAGGCTCCGATGCCAGCCGTGGCGTTCGATCCGGGCGAAACCAGGCGGACTGCCGCCATTACTTTCACCCCAGGCATGGCTTTCACGCCAACGCAACCGACCCCTGTCAACCCTGCTCGCCCTGCCGGAGCATTGCCCGAGACTCTGGAACTGGCGATCCGAGCCCTGGCCCAGGATCTCACCGCCGCAAAGGCGCGAATCGACACCCTGGAAGCCGGCATGCGTGCTCTCCGGGCGGAAGTTCGCTCGACTCGCGTTCAGGCTGGGGAGAAGATCTCCGAGAGCGGGCCGGCAATGATGAATGGTCAAGCTGGAATGATGTTGTCGATGATGGATGAAGCAAAACGAGCTGGGCAGCAGCCTCCAGACGACCAACAAGGGTTGACGTCGTCGATGATGTCGAAACGGGGAAGAGTGGGATCGGCATTGACGAATGACCAACCTGGGGCGATCTCGGTGTTGAAACCCGCTGGCCGAGCGGAGCCGAAACCACTGACGCGAAGTTTGACTGGCCGTGCGAACTCGGACTCCGATGCCGACGACCCCGGAGTGAGCCGGATCGCCTCCAGGCCCCTCGCGACCGGTGGGGGAAACTCAGACGATGGAGGCCCCACGACCCGGACCACTCCAGGCCCGGCGGCGACTCGCTCTCGTCCCACCGGAATCATGTCGATGGCGTTGCCGGGCAGCAACAAGTTGCTGGTCATTCCCGCCGAGCGGAACCAGGCGACCGTGATTGACACCGGCACGAATCAGCGGTTGACCTACCGCGACCCCGAAGGGTCGAAGATCATGCCCCTGATCGGCGGGAATGTGGTTGGCCTGGAACTGCAAGGCCCCCACATCACGCAGGCTGTCGCCTTCAGCCGGACCGCCAACCAGTGGTATCCGCTGGATCTCAAGGAGGGGCCAGCTGACGAGCTGCTCAACCCGATCGTGAGCGAAAACGAGGTCCGGTACTACTTGGGCCGCAACCTCTACTTCTTCAACGACCTCCACAAGCGCTGGAGCACCTTGACGCTCAAACAACCGATTCGCAAGAACACGTCTTCGGCACCGGGCGAACGGCATGAAGGCTCGAAGACGATGATCCCCGAGGGGGACACCATGCACATCTACGACTCCCAGACCGGCGAGTGGACGCACATCAACCTCAAGGACGAATAAGCCTGCCTGATTGCATCAGACCCAAGCACGACCCGACGCCGCCGAGCCACCCTGGTTCCGCGGCGTCGGGTCGTTTTGCGGGTTGGGTCGAGTAAGCTGGACGGACTCGCGGAGCGGATTCGGGGCGATTTTCGCGAAATCCGCGAATCAAACCAGATTTCCAGATTGGCCCCGACCCGGCCGGTCTCTCTGGGGGTGAAAGGGGACAGGACCAATGGCGATGGGCAGCAGCGAACAGCAGGTCGGGGCCATCTTCGATGGAGGAACAGCTCTGGGCCTCGGCTCGGCGGGGCTCCTGGAGCGGTTCGCCGCCGGGCGCGAGCCGAGCACATTCGAGGCGATCGTCGCCCACCACGGGCCGATGGTCCTGGCCACCTGCCGCCGCGTCTTGCCCAATGCCACCGACGCCGACGACGCCTTCCAGGCCACCTTTCTCGTCCTGGCCCGCAAGGCCACGGCGATCCGCAACCCCGACCGGCTCGCCCCCTGGCTCCATCAGGTCGCCCACCGGGTCGCCCTCCGAGCCCGGACGCAGTCCGCGCGACGGCGGCGGGTCGAAGGAGCGGGGCAGGGGGAAGTCGCCGTCGCGCCGATCGCGGCGGATGGCGAGCTGCGAGCGGTCCTGGATGAGGAGCTAGCCCGGCTCCCCGCCAAGTACCGCGACCCGCTCGTCCTCTGTTACCTCGATGGCATGACCCACGACGAGGCCGCCAGCCAGCTTGCCTGGCCCGTCGGCACCGTCCGGAGTCGGCTGGCAGGAGGGCGTGATCGGTTGCGATCCAGGCTGGCGCGGCGGGGGTTTGCTCCGGGCGCCCTGGCGGTTTTGTCCCCTGCGTCACTGCCAAAGTTGGCGGTGTCGCGTCTCCTCCAGGCGGCCACCGTCCGCCTGGTCTGCACCAGTGGATCAGGCAAAGCAGCCACCTCGGCGGCCTTGCTTGCTCAGGGAGTCTTGACCTCAATGTTCCTCGCCAAAGTTCAGACCGCCGCGCTCGCCACCCTGGCCGTGGCCGCCACCCTGGCCACCGGGACCGCCGGCGTCGTGATGGCTCAGTCAAACGCTCTCACCCCGACCGAAGCCCGGCCCGCTGCCGCGGCCAGACCGGCCGCCGAGGCGTCGGCTCCCCCTTCGGCCCTTGTGGATCAACCGACGCGGGCCGTGACCGACCTTGCGGACGAGCTTGAAGCCGCGAAAGCCCGCATCAAGGCGCTTGAAGCCGAGCTGGCGACAGTCCGGTCCGAGGATCCACCCCAGCCGCCAACCACTCCCACCGCCCCCGAACCGCCGGTCGCCGCGCGGACGCGTCCCCGGGCTGGCGGCGTTGCCACCGCCAGCCGGGCAGGCACCGATATTCAAGTCACCACGCGCACCACACCCGCCACACCCGAGCCGCCGCGAGCCACCTCGCTGTCATCCACAACCTACACGACCAACACCATCGCAGCAGCGCCGGCAACGCCAACCCCGCCGACTCCGCCGACATCCTCCTGGACCGAGGCCCAGAAGGCGGCCTATTTCGGCTCCTGGACCAAGCCGTTGGTAGGCAATCGCGTCCTGATCTCGCCCGCCGAGCGTGATCGGGTGATGGTGGTCGATACGCGGTCGGGCAAGAAGTTTGTCTACAGCGACCCGGCCAACCTCAAGAAGATCGTCCCAGCCTATGTGGACAACCTGGTGGGCCTTTACCTCGAAGGCCCGCAGGTCAAGCAGGTGGTCGCGTTCAGCATCCTCGACAACGCCTGGAGCACGCAGCCGCTCCACGAACCCTTGACCAACGGCAACGTCGGCCCGATCCTTGGCCAAAACATGGTCCGCTACCTTGTCGGCCGGTACCTCTACGTCTTCAGCCCCGAAGCGAACCGCTGGGGGGTCCTGGAGATGAAGCAGGAGGCCACCGGCCAGGCGCTGCCGAAGGATCTGATCAACACCGAGGATGGCATGATCCTGCCCGAAGGCGACGTCCTCCACGCCTATAACACGCATACCGGCGAGTGGACCCACATCAACATCAAGGAAGACAAGTAAGCGAAACTTGAGACCCCGCCGCGCCAATCTCTTGATCCTCGCACGCCGCGCGATCCCTCGATCGCGCGGCGTTTCGTCATTCTGGGCGAGACCACGCGAAAAGATTTTTCGCCGCGGCGGGATTTCGGGAAAATAGCGCGATTGGAATCGGCCCGGGCGGGAAGTCTCTTCCACAGGGGGAACGGATCGAATGCCAACCAGCGAGCAGTTCGGAGCGATCTTCGAGGGCAAGACGATGCTGGGTCTCGGCTCAGCGGAACTCTTGCACCACTTCGCCGCTCGGCGGGATGAGGCGGCGTTTGCCGCCCTGGTGGATCGGCACGGACCGATGGTCCTGGCCACCTGCCGGCGGATCTTACCCAACGGGGCCGATGCCGATGATGCCTTCCAGGCCACCTTCCTCGTCCTGGCTCGCAAGGCCCGCTCGATCGGTGACCCGGATCGGCTCGCCCCCTGGCTCCACGGCGTCGCCCGCCGCGTCGCGAGCAAAGCACGCTCGAACCTGACCCGCGTTCAGGCAACCACGGCGGGGCAAACCGACGCCGCCCTCGACAACGTCGCGGTCGATCCCCCGCCCCTTGATGCCTTCGAGGTCCGAGGGGTCATCGACGACGAACTCGCCCGGCTCCCGCCCAGGTACCGCGAGGCGCTGGTCCTCTGCTACCTCGAAGGGATGACCCACGACGAGGCCGCGCGGCAGCTTGCTTGCCCTGTCGGCACCGTCCGGAGTCGCCTGGCGGGAGGTCGCGATCGGTTGCGTACTCGGTTGACCCGGCGGGGGTTTGCTCCTGGTGCGTTGGCGATCCTGTCCCCTGCGTCATTGCCGGAGTCGGCCGTGTCGCGTCCCCTGCTGGTTGCCACGGTCCGGCTCGCCAGCGCCGGTGGCCTGGGCAAGGTCGCCGGTCCGGCGGCCCTGCTCGCTCAGGGAGTCTTGACCTCGATGTTGATTACCAAAGTGCAAACCCTGGCTCTGGGGGTGACGCTCGGAACCACCTTGATTGCCGGGACCGCCGGCGTGGTGGCTCGCCAGCAACCCGCCGCCGACCCCAAGGCGGTCCCCCACCTGGTCAACGCAGCGCCCGGCAAGGCCGACGACGAAGTCTTCATGCCGCCATCGGCCGGGGATCTGGTGACCGCGATCACCCGAATCCGCGAGTTGCAAACCGAATTAGATGCGATCCTCAAGCGCGCTGAACCGGTCCCGTTCAACTCGCTGCATGCTCGGCCCACCAAGCTCGGGCAGCCAGTGGTATCCCTGCCGGGTGCAGGCACGGCTTCGGCTCCAACCGTCGCCGCAGCCGCTGCCGAGTCGCCCGAGGAAGAACTCTACCGGCGGAACGAAGAAGTAAGGCGGCTGGGAGCCGAAGCCGCCCGGGCAACCGGTCCGGCTCGGGTCGCTCTCGACGAGCAACTCAAACAAGCCACGGCTCAATTTTGGACGGCCCGACTCAACGGCGACGTTCCCGACAATTACTCCTGGGAGATGACAAGAGTTCCAGGCAAACTGCAATTGCAGATCGGCAAGGCCGAGGTCACCGCGCGGGATCTGACCCGGCAACTCACTGCGATGCAAGATCGAGTCAAAGCCCTCCGAGGCGAGCTATCGGCCTGGGAAGCAAAGCATCAAGCTTCGGAATCCACCTTCCAACCCAACCAGCCAGCAAGGGCTACCGCAACCGCGACCACTCTCAATCCTGCTGCACCGCCACCCTCCCAAGCCGACGAAACCAAGCCTCAATCTGCCCCGACCAGGACCGGCAGTGCCGGCGATACCGTCAAGCCCGACCCGAAGCCGCAGGTCCAGGAGATCATCAATACGTCGATCCTGCTGGTCATCTCGGCCGAGCGCGACCGGATCACGGCGGTCAACACCGCAACGCAGAAGCGAGCCACCCTGACGCTGCATCAGCCGGTGACCACGGTGGAATCCAACGTGACGAACATGTTTGCGGCGGGGAATCTCTGGCAGGGAGTCACGCTGGTTGGTCCGAGCATCACCAGGCTGGCGCTGCTGGACTCAAGCGCGATGGTCTGGCACGAGCACGACCTGACCAAACCGGTCCGATTCGCCGCCCCTCGGATGTCATCCATGGGAGGCCGGATTCCGTTCGCTCTGGAGGGGGATGAGGTCGCCAAGGCGGTCGCCTTTGATGGCCGATCACGCACCTGGATTACCGAACCGCTGCAGGGCGGACCACAGACCCGCGTGACCGCAACCAACACGAACAGCAACTTCAACCGGACCGACATCTTCCAGGCGGGGCCGTTCTACTACTTCCTCAAGGCCAACGAACCGCGCTGGACCGTCGTCGAGGTGAAGCAGGCACCCCGCGGCCCGGCCAACCTGCGCGGCGGGTCCGGGATCGTACCGCCCCTGGGTGACTACAACGTCCCGGGAGTCCGGTCGCTTCCCAACGGCACCCTGTATCTTCAGGATGGCAACCTGCTGATCATGTACAACCCCGGGACCGGCGAACTGACCCGGGTCGATACCACCGAGAAATGACCGCGGACGACCACCAACCACCCACGGGCAGGTCCGTCATCCCGGCGGACCTGCCCGTGGTCATTGATGGTCCATCGGGTCGGGGGTTTGCAGCTCTCGCCACATCTCCAGGTAGCGGTCGCGAACGAACGGGTTGAGCTGGTCGGCCAGATCGGCGGGAAGAGGCCGGATTTTGATCAGTTCGACAACATCGACGATATCTTTGCTGCGGGTCAAACCACCGGTCATCCCCGAGGCGAGCTTCAGGTCGATGAGAGTGGGCAGGTTGATATATTTGATCCCATCCAGATCAATGCTCACATCGGCAGGATCGGGGAAGGCGACGGGCTTGGGCTTGCCATCGCCCGGAAAGGCACCAGTGACGAGGAACTCGATCCGGACGCCGGTCTCGGTGTCGCGGAGTTGCTTGCTTCCCGACAACGGCGGGACGTAGCCAAGTCCTTCGAGGCGATCGTGGATGATCTGCAAAGATTCGGGAGTGACCAGCAGATCGACATCCACAGTGAACCGCTCGTAGCCGTGTTCGTAGAGGGCCAAGCCACCCACGACGGCGTATGGCAGATTGAGCGTATCAAGGCGGCGGGCGATCCGCCGGAGCGTGGCAAAGACCGCATTGTCTTTGCGGAAATAGCCGTCGCCCTGATCCATTCCCCACCTTCGGTTGATTCGGATCTGCTTTTCGTAAGGGACAACTTCTTGAATCGAAGTTGAGATCCTCTCGCCACTGGCCATGAGTTTTTACTCCGAATCCGGTTCGCCGTCGCCGTCCATGTCGTCGATGTGGTCGCTGGCATCGGCGAGGCCAACGCCGTCGTCGAGGATGTGGGTGGCGGCGGGCGGCACGCCCTCTCCGTCGGTGGCGGCGGGCTCGTCGGTGACGGCCGTCAGTTCGGTCTCGGGAAGTTTGGCGAGCGAGCCGACCGTCGAGCCTTCCTCGACGCGGATCAGGCGGATTCCCTGCGTGTTCCGGCCAATCAGGCGCATGTCGCCGACGGTGGTCCGGATCAGAACGCCGCCGCTGGTCGTCAGCATCACCTCATCGGCGTCGACGACCTTCGAGATCGCCACGACCGGGCCGTTCCGGTCGGTCACCTTGATGTCGATCAAGCCCTTGCCGCCCCGGTTCTGGCTCCGGTACTCGGTCAGGGCGGTCCGCTTGCCGTAGCCGTTGGCGCAGACGGTCAAGAGGCTCGCCGGGTCGTCGGTCCCGTTGGCCACGACCATCCCGATCACCTCGTCCCCCTCTTCGAGATCAATTCCCCGGACGCCGAACGCCGGCCGACCCATCGAGCGGACCCGCGACTCGTCGAACCGGATCGCCATCCCCCCCTTGGTCGATAGGACGACGTGGTCGGTCTCCTTGGTCCGCGCCACGCCGATCAACTCGTCGCCTTCTTCCAACCCCAGCGCGATGATTCCCCGACCCAGCGGCCGCTTGAATGCCGTGAGCGGGGTCTTCTTGACGGTCCCGCGTCGGGTGACCATGAACAGGCTCTCGTCCTCGTTGAACCGACGGACGGGGACGAGTCCCGTGATCTTCTCCCCTTCGGCCAGCTGCAAGAGGTTGACGATCGCCCGCCCGCCCGACGTCCGCGTCTGCTCGGGAACGTCGTAAACCTTCAACCAGTAAACCTTGCCGTGGTCGGTGAAGAAGAGGATGTAGTCATGCGTCAAGGCCACGAACATGTGTTCCAGGAAGTCGTCTCCCTTGGTGTTCGTCGCCGAGATCCCCCGGCCGCCACGGTTCTGGTTTCGGTAAGTGGAGGGCGGCAGCCGCTTGATGTAGCCGTCGTGGGTGACGGTGACGACCATGTACTCCTCGCGGATCAGGGCTTCCTTGTCGTAGTTGCCCAGTTCCTCGGGGTCGATCACGCTCCGGCGGTCGTTGGCGTACTTCTGCTTGATCTCGCGGAGGTCAGCGCGGATCAGGTCGAGTACCACCCGCTCATCGCCGAGGATCGTCTCGTACTGGCCGATCGCGGCGCGGAGGTTGTTGTACTCGGCGACGAGCTTGTCGGCTTCAAGGCCGGTCAACTGCTGGAGCCGCATGCTCAGGATGGCGTCGCACTGCATCCGGGTCAGGCTGGCGGCGGCCTTCGCGTCGGGGTTGTTCAGGGCACGCTGAAGGATCTCGGCCCCCACTTCCATCCCCATCAACCGGGCGCGAGCCTCGTCGGGGTTGGCCGAGGAGCGAATGACCCGGATGATCTCGTCGATGTAGTTCAGCGCGATCAGCAAACCTTCGACGATGTGCGCCCGGGCCCGGTCGCGCCGGAGGAGGAACTGCGTCCGGCGGCGGATCACGTTGACGCGGTGGTCGATGAACAGCCGGAGCATCCGCTTCAGCGGCAACTCCTCGGGGCGACCATCGACGAGCGCCAGCATGATGACGCTGAACGAGTCTTGCAGCGGCGAGTACTGGTAAAGCTGATTGAGGATGACGTTCGGGTCTTCCCCCTTCTTGACCTTCACGACGATCCGGACCGGCTGCTTGCGGTCCGACTCATCGACGATGTCGGTCACGCCGTTGACGCGGTCGCCGTTGACCAACTCGGCCAGCTTTTTGAGGAGCGGTTCCTTGGTGAGCTGGTACGGAATCTCGGTGAAGATGATCTGCGACCGGCCGTCCTTCATCTCCTCGATGGTCGACTTGGCCCGCAGAATCACCTTGCCGCGTCCCGTCCGGTACGCCTCATGGATACCCCACCGGCCGCAGATCGTCCCGCCGGTCGGGAAGTCGGGGCCGGGGATGTGCTCCATCAGGCCCGCGAGGTCGATCTCGGGGTCGTCAATGAGCGCCACGGCGGCGTCGCAGACCTCGCCGAGGTTGTGCGGCGGGATCGAGGTGGCCATCCCGACGGCGATCCCGCCCGAGCCGTTCACCAGCAGGTTGGGGAACTTCGCCGGCAGGACGCGCGGTTCCTGGTGCTTCTCGTCGTAGGAGGGTTGGAAGTCGACGGTATCAAGCCGGATATCGTCGAGCATCTCGGCGGCGACGGGGCTTAATTTCGCCTCGGTGTACCGCATCGCGGCGGGCGGGAGGCCGTGGATCGACCCGAAGTTCCCTTGCCCGGTGATGAGCAGGTGCCGCATGTTCCACCACTGCGCCATCCGGGCGAGCGCCGGGTAGATCGACCCGTCGCCGTGCGGGTGGTACCGCTTCATCGTCTCGCCGACGATCCCCGCGCACTTGCTCGTCGATCCCCCGGGGCTAAGCCCAAGGTCCTGCATCGCCATCAAGATTCGCCGCTGCGACGGCTTCAGGCCATCGCGCACGTCGGGCAAGGCCCGGCTGACGATGACCGACATCGCATAGGTCAAATAACTTTCTTTGAGTTCCGTCTCGATATTCAGCGGCGGAGTCGGCAGATGCGCGGGATTGGCGGGGACGGCGGTGCTCACGGTCGATCCCTCAAAGGACGGGAAAAGCAGGTGGAGTCGGCGGTTTTCCGGGTTGAATTAACCCAGATCACCCACCCGACTCGATGCCTCGATTGTACCCGAAACCAACACCGAGCGACAACGCGAAACCGGCGTGGCCAATTTAGCCTAAGTCTTGCGGAGGCCGACTGTTTCGTGTTGCAAATCAGGTCTGTTCGTGCTTGGTTCGATTCCGCTCTTTTGTTCATGCCCGAAGTTTCACTCTGGCGTCCCGAAACCTTCTCCCTGTACGCTGGCAAGTTCGCCGAAGAATTCATCGAACTCGGGGCCATGGAACCTACCGCCGACGATCCGGCCCGCCTGGCTCGCTAGATATCGGCCAGGATTCAAGGCGTGGATGGACGTTATATTGTGCGGCAAACTATGATGGAACGGGCGGTTTGATGCTCCGCTTCAACGGCTTTTTTTGACTCTCGGGATGTCCGATGCTCTTTCACTTCGACCCCCAGAAGACGACTCAGGCCGCGGCGGTATTGCTTTCCCTTGAAGGGCGGGTGATGGATCGCATCCGGCTCTTGAAGTTGCTCTACCTTGCGGATCGGGAGTTGCTAATCGCCCGGGGGCGACCGATCACGGGGGATGAGGCCGTCGCCATGAACCGAGGGCCAGTGCCGAGCCACACGTATCACCTGATCCGTGGGGATGAGCAATCGCCCGAGGATTGGGGGCGGCACATCCGGTCGGTGGCCAAAAAGGTCATCTTGATGGGCGACCCGGGACATGGTGAACTTTCGCGGACCGAGATCGAGACCCTTGAGCGGGTCAGCGACCGCTACCGCTCGTTGACCACGGCGGGGTTGTCGGCGTTGACCCACGAGTTTGCCGAGTGGCGCGACAACTTCATCCCAGACACGGCCCGGCCGATCCCCTGGGTTGAGGTATTGCAAGCGGCAGGGCGAGCGGATCAGGTCGCCACGTTTGAAGCCAGGTTGGCGGAACAGAACCTGCTCGACTCGATCTTTGCGACCGGAGCTGAGGCGGACGATGGCCGATGAATGGCGGCGACACGTTTCGGCTCGTCGGCGTCGCGGACCGGCACACCTGGGTCGTCCTTTCCGACCCGTCGCAAAACGCCAAACAGGTTTTAATCGTCAGCTTCACGAGCTACACGGCCGGGATTGGCATGGATGCTTCGTGCGTGGTTGAGCCGGACGAGTTCACGATCCTGACCAACCAATCATCCCTGTACTATGCAGACGTCCGCGAAGCCCCCGTTGCCGCGTTGCAAACTCTCAAGGATGCTGGTCGGTTGCAACTTCGAACCCCCGTCTCCGCGAGCCTTTTACAACGGATCAGGGATGGAGCGGTTGCTTCGGGCGAATGCAAGGAAAAATATAAGCAACAACTTCGAGATCAGGGGCTGGTCGCCTGAATCGATCAATAATATCCGGTCGTATTCACACATCCCAGAGCCGATGGCCGTCGAGGAAGAGCGACAAGATGCCGTCCTCGCTCACTTTCAGGGCGGGGCCGAGGGTCGAGACGGTCAGGGCTCCGGTGGTGGTCGGGGGGGTAGGAGCATCGCGCGGTACGCGGAGGATGGCGCCGAAGGTGTGGAGGTGGCCGGTCGCGTCGGTGACGAGGGCGCCGTCGAGGCCGGCAAGCGACTCGATTACCGCGTCGGGCAGGTCGGTGAGGGTCTGGCCCTGAACGAGCAGGTGCAAGGTCTGCTTGAGGATGTGCGGGGCGATGTTGTCGGGGTCGGCCTCGATCTCGGCCGAGGGGGCACGCATCCGGTCGCCGGGGGGAACGATCAGGGAGACGGACGCGATAGGGTCGCGGAGGATGACGAACAGAGCGTCTTTACGCTCGTCGGCCATGTTCAGCGCGACACGAAGGAGACGCTCGGCCAGACTGTGCGGACTCATCGGGCATCGCCCCGTCGAAGAGGGCGCGAAACCGACGGTCCAGCACCGCCAGAATCTGCTCGATCAACCGCCGCTCGGCCGCAAAGAACGGGCGAGGGAGGCCAGGACGCACGAGATGCCGACGTTGAAGATAGTGGAGTTCCAGCGCTTGCTCGTCGGCCCGGTCCACCACGCGCCAGGTCGTCCGCGCTGGCGAGCCGTCCCACCGACTCGGCCCGTCGTCGTCGAGCGGTCCGAGAATCGCGTCGGGCAGGAAGTGTTCCAGACTCCGGCGCAGGTGGATCTGGTAGTGCTCGACGGTTTCGCGCACGCTCGGTTGGTCGGCTGACCCGTCGTCCTGCATCGCGGCGGCCTTTCAGGAAAAAACATCTTCAAAAGTATATAATTGGATGGTGAACCCGATTATACCGTGAGACGTCCGGAGAACATGAGCCTGATCGTTCGATAGCCCCGCTGCGAGACCCCGCGCCGATGATCACCGCCAACCACCCACCCGAACCCCTGTTCGGCCACCTTGTCCGCCTCGAACCGATCCGACCGGACCACCTCGCTGGCCTGATCGCCACCGGGCTCGACCCGGACCTTTACCAGTGGACCGTCGACCGGGTCGATTCTCCCGCGGCGATGGCGGTTGTGGTCGCGAACGCCATCCAGGCCACGGCGGCCGGCCGGGAACGGGTTTACGCCACGGTCGAGGCCAGCACCGGGCAGGTGGTCGGGACGACCAAATTTCTCAACATCGACGCAGCGCACCGGCGGGTCGAGATCGGCGGGACGCGGGTCGGCCGCGCCTGGCAGCGGACGCCGATCAACACCGAGGCGAAGTTCCTGATGCTCCGCCACGCCTTCGAGGTCTGGAACATGAACCGGGTCGAGTTCAAGACCGACGCGCTGAACACCCGGTCGCGTGCGGCAATCGTCCGCCTCGGCGCCGTCGAGGAGGGAACGCTCCGGCATCACATGGTCGCGCAGGAGGGCCGGATTCGCGACTCGGTTTACTTCGCCATCATCGCCCCCGACTGGCCCGCTGTCCGCGATCGGCTCACAGCTTATCTCGCCCGCCCCTGGCCGACCGGCGGCTCGGGACCGGGTTGACAGTGTCAGTAGCTTTTGAAATAGAAGCCGGACCCGAACGCCACATGATCGCTGGACTCGGGCCAGATGGCTCAATTTGAGGTGGGCTGAGTGTCCCACAATGGGGGTGCCTTGCGTTCTGTGGTTGAGGTCGCCGCGATACCACTCATCGAGCCGACCACGAGGACGAGGCGAGCGAATCTTGCGGTGATTTCGGTCAACTCGCTGGACAAGCACTCGCCGCGACCTAGGTTTGCAGTAGACCCGACGCGATGGTGACCCGCCCCCACGGCTGGCACCGCCGATGAGTCGGTGACTGAGTTCCGAGGTGAGCTGATCCGTTCGAGGACAGCTTACCTGGGACGACGGATCGGGCGGTTGGACCGCTCTCGATCACAACCCGATGGGGGATCTTCCCCGCCGTTCGGACCTGCACCGTGGCAGGCCGCTGACTGGCCACGCCCGCCGGCTGATCCCGCGCCGGTCGTGCTTCGGTTCACCGTTGAATTGCGAATCAGCCAGTTCCTCCGCGGAGTCTGGCCCGGGTGCGGCTTGGCCTCACCTGATGGTTCGGGACCATGTTTATCCAGGAAAGAGCAGGTTTTATCATGTTGGGTTTCAAGAATCGGCTCGGCAAGGTGGTGGTGATGGGTCTGGGCATGCTCGGTGCCGCGGCGAGCCAGGCCGACGCGGGTCTGGTCCTGTCTTATGAAGCGGCTGGCGTGCAGGCTTCCAGGGTTGCCGGGGTGACAACCGAGACCTTCGATTCGTACCCGACCGGTGTTTATAGTGTGAACGGGGCTTCGTCCTCAATTGGCACATTCACCTCGCCCGGAATCGCCGTCGTGGCCGCCAACGTCTACGGTGGGGCCGACGGCACGGGCAACTACTTCGCCATCGGCGCCGAGAGCGGGACCACGACGGCAACCCTTGCCCTGAAAGGGGCCGAGGGCTACTTCGGCTTCTGGTGGTCGGCGGCCGACAGCGGCAACACCATCGCCTTTTATTCCGGGAACGCACTGGTCGGCACCTTCTCGGCGGCCACGGCGCTGGGTGCCCTCAGTTCCGCTTACCTTGGGAATCCGAACGCCAACCACTCGGGCGACACCGCCGAGAAGTTTGCCTACCTGAACGTCACCGGCACCAGCGGCACCACCTTCGACCACATCGTCTTTACCAACAACGGGACCGGAACCGGCTTCGAGGCGGACAACTTCAGCATCCTGAGCGGCTCGACAGCCGTTTCGGGCACGACCGTCTCTGGCGGGATCACCCCGTCTGCTTCCGTCGGCACCGCCGTGGTCCCCGAGCCTTCATCGCTGGCAATGGCCACGATCGGCGGCCTGATGGGCTGCGGTGCCTACCTCCGCCGCCGCCGAAACCCCACGGTCGCCTGATCGAGACCGACCCGCAAGCCACCAACGAACCAGGCCGTGGCGACGCCGCCACCGGTCACGACCCGCCCCAACCACGTCGGTTGGGGCGGGTTTATTGGCATGATCAAGCCAAGGATGGCAAAGAGAAAAAGAGAAAAGGAGCCACGGATGGAACACGGATAGGAGGGAAACATTCTTGTGTCGTTGAATCAAACTGGGTTGAGACTTCGTCAACAAGACCCCCTTCTCCTTTTTATCCGTGTTCCATCCGTGGCTCCTTTCCTCTTTCTCTGCTCATCAATCCGGGTCGCGCCCCGGCGGCTGGGGCCAGTTCTGGGTGATTGCGGCGACGACGGCGGCCAGGGTCGGATCAGCAGCGAGACGACCCGCGGCGACGCGGTCGGCGTGGCGGACCGTGGCGGGGTCGCGCCCGCCGAAGTAGGCGCCGATGGCGCGGAACGAGAGTGGGGTCCAGGCCCGAGCCAGGTGGATGGCCAGGTGGCGGGCCTCGGCGACGGCCGCCCGGCGCGTGTCGGAGCGGAGGTCGCCGACCTTCACGCCGAGCGCTCCGGCCACCGCGCGGGCGATGGTGGCGAGGTCCGGCCCGGTCGGGACCGGGTCACCCGCGAGGATCGCCGCCACCAGCTCCGCCCCCGGGATCACCTGCCGGTGGACCTGCGCCGCGAGGGCCAGTTGCGCCAGCCAGCCGTCGAGCGTCCGGTAGCCATCGGCCGCCTCAGCCAGGGGCTCGACCACCTCGGCCGGCAACGCCAGCTTGCGGCGCCGGGCCTGATCCAGCAGATACCGCCGCCGCGACTCGACCGAGGGCCGCTCCAGACCCACGATCAGCCCCGCCGTCAACCGGCTCACCAGTCGACCCGGCCAGCCTGACCAGCCCCCCGGACCAGTCCGCGCCGCCACCGCGACCACACCCCCAGCCTCATCAAGCGCATCGAGCGTAAACGCCAGTTCCTCCAGCGCCCAGGGCGTCCGTTCCAGCGTCTGAAGGTCATCAACGACGAACAGATCCAGCCGTCGGAATCGCCCCCGGACGTCTTCCCATCCCCCGGACCGATTCGCCGCCTCGGCACAGCTTGCCGCGAACGTCTCGGCCTCGATGTGAGCGACGACCGACCCCGGCTGCCGGATCAACCGTTCGGCCACCAGCCCCGCCAGCAACCGCGTCTTGCCGACCCCTGCCGCCCCATGCACCACCAGCGGGCTGATCCCCGCCGACTCCCCCCGAGCCAGCGCCAGAGCACCCGCCTGCGCCAGCGCGTTCTCCGGCCCGATCAAAAAGCCATCCCAGGGCTGCGGCGGCAGGTCATCCTTGGCAAACATCCCGATCCGTGGTTGCCTCAGTTGGTTAGAATATCGACCCGATCAGGGGAGCAGACCGGCGCTGTTGTCGAACGTGCAACTGCCGTCGGGTCCCCAGCGGACGGCTTGCCAGCGCTCGACGTCCCAGAACCGAGTCGGCGGGATTGGCTCAGGCCAGATCTCGTGGTTATCTCGATCAAACTCGTGCCGGAAATAGTCGGCAAGATTCGCCCCGTAGTGGATGATATCCGTCTGATGCACCGACAACACGGGGTTACCCGCCCGGTGGGGCTCATCCGGCATCATCCGGTGGGCAAAGATCGGGATCAGGCGCGGCGCGGCCGCGACCAGTTCGCCACCCCGACGAACCGCCGCGCTCGTCGGCTCGGGGCGTGGCCCCCATTCCTCCAGCCAGAATCCATTATGCTCAATATCGAACAGGACACCCTGGCAAGGTTCGTCGAGCCAGTCGCGCAAGGTCGCTTCATCCCCACCCCGCCAGTCGGGGAATTTTGGCCCGTGGGGGAGAGCGGTCTGGAGGAACGCCCGCAAGTCGGGCGGGAACCGAAACCCGAACCGGCGCTCCACATCGGCCACTTCCGCGTCGGTCAAGCCCGGCTCAAACGCGATGCGATGCGGCGGAGAGTCGGGCGTGATCAGGCCGAACTGATATTCAGTTTGGCGCAGTTGCTCGACCAGTTCTTGCCACGAACCATCGTTTTGCATGGCTGAACCCCTGTCAGACATCGCCCGTCGTCTCCTCGGAGGGCGCCGAGTCGCCGCAGAACTCGCATTCGTCGCAGATCAATCGACCCTCGACGGTCCGACCGCCAGCAATGCCTTTCAGGTCGTCTGGTTGCGTGTAGTCGGTCACCCAGCGGCCACATTCGCAGCACTTGCCGAGGTTCGTGCCCGGCAGGTCCACCCACTCGCGGTCGATTACGCCCGGGTATTCGACCACCGTGGACTCCTGGAATTCGCGCTGAATGGCCTGGAGCAGCCTGTCATCGAAGGGGTCAACGCAATCATAGCCCGTGTCATCTTCATCATCGGGGAAATGCACGAGGATTGCGGTCGTGCACAGCACCATCTTGGGCATCGGCATCACTCCCATCGGCCACCAATTGGTTCGATGCGCTGAGTTGCGGCGGGCAGCTCCGGCAAGAGCCAGCCCCAGGTATCGAGCGCGGTCGACCAGTCCACGCCACTCGCTTCGATCCAATAATCCTCAACCGAGAACGCCATCGTCCGCTCCGCTATCCATCATTCTGGCTGCCATCTGCACCGGAGATCAGGCCGATACACCGACTTCCGGAGCAACCTGGCGACAAAACTCGGACGGTCCATGGACCGAGAATCGGCCCAAACTGGGGTCTGCCGCACCGTCAATTCAGGTGTTGCGTGGCTGTGCAGCCAGTCGGCCGTATCGAGAGACGAACACCTCGGCGGCGCGGAGCGTGGCGGGATAAGCGACCGGGCGCCCGTCGACCTGGGGAAGCGACTGAAAGCGGTAGCCGTGGCGTACCAGGTATTCGACCTTGGCCCACTGCTCGCGATCAGCGCGCCGGGGGGCCTTGAACTTGCGATTGAGGCGAACCGCAACCCCGCCACAATGGGGACAGGGCCGCTCGTTGTCGCCTGCAAAGCATCGTTTGAACGACCGCCGGCACCGGAAGCAGGCGAACGGATGCAGGTAGCCCCTGTGTCGGTTCATCGCCATCGCCTCTCAACGAAATGACCAAGCTCGGCGGCCCCAGTCGCCATCGACATGACAACGCGAACGACAGCAGTCAGGGTCCGCTCCAGTGCGTACGGGACGCTCAGCGTTGACCGAGCAGTTGGTCATATTCCGCATGGGTGCCGATCCAGAACCAGACCAGATCCGAGCCATCCTCAACGGCTACCGCTCGGTAGTGGAGGCCAACGCGGACGGACCACAATCGGCCCACCTTCTTCTAGTGCAAGGACGGATGACGCGGGTCACCGCGAAGCAGATCATAGCACGAGTCGGCCAGTCGCTGAGCCTCAACCGGGAGGAGATGATAGCGATCCCAGAAGCGTCGAGCCGCCCGGTGGCTCACAGGTCGGTGCAACGCCCTTCACGTAGGTCCTGCAACGCCTCGTCTGCCCAGGCATCCAGGCGTCCTGCGGCAACATCCTGCTCGAACTGCCGATCCCACTTCTCCGCATCATATTCGGCAAACCAGGACCGCAACGTCGCCAGGTCTTGATCCGGAAGTTGACGGATGGCTGCTTCAATTTCCTGGATGGTGCTCATGTCAGGAGGATAAGACCTCAAAAGTGATGATGCAACGACCAAGCGGCCTGATTTGATGGTTGAGCAACGAACCCGATCCCCTCAAAACCCGACCGCCGGCTGGACCGAGATCGTCTTTTCAACTCCATTCCGCTGGACCACCACGGCGACGGGTCCGGTCCCTTCGATGCTCTGCGCGGCGGCGTAAACGTCGGTCGGGGAGGCGGTCCAGCGGCCGTCGATGCCCGTGAGGATGTCGCCGGGGAGGATCTCGGCGATTGCCGCCGGGGATTGAGGGCGGATCGTTCGGATCGCGACGCCGGTGCCGTCACCGACGGGTTCGCCGAGGGTCAGGCCCCAGAGGCCGGCGGGGGTCAGAACGCGCTTGTGCGCCACCTTCGAGGCGGCGAGGCGGTCGGGAAGGTCCTTGAGGAGGTTGCGGACCTGGAAGGTGACCGGCTCGAACGTCATCGTCTTGGTCTGGTAGTTGATCGACGTCCGGTAGCGGGCGAAAAAAGTGAAGCCGATGATCCCGTCGAGCGGCTTGCCCAGGAACCCGCCGAGCGCCTTGAGCGTCGGGTGGTCGAGGACGACGATCGGGATCTTCGACGCCGTCAGGTCGCCGACCTCCAGCGTGCCGATCTCCCCCTCGCCGCGCATCCCCATCAGGAACGACTTCGGCGCGTCCTTGGGGATCGCCCCCGACTCCTCGCCCGCCTTGCCGCTGAGCAAGGTGATCGGCGCCCCGAGGTCGAACACCAGGCGGTACGGGCCGTTGCCGTTGATTTTAGCCTGGACGACCATGTGGTTCGACGCCACCAACTCAAACGGTACGCTGGCCGGTTTGGCACCCTTTGAACCATCGGCAGGTGCTGGATCTTGCGCCCGGACCGACGGACTGTCTGAGAAAAAGCCCGACCACCAGGCGCCCGTTGCCAGCAGGGCAGCGGCGCAGAAGGAGGTCGGGAAGAGGCAACCGGCGGCGGCGTGAGACTGCGAGACGGGCATCGGCTTAAAATCCTTCGGCGGCGGTCACGGTGATGGTCAAGGTAGCCCCAGCGCGTTCCACCGTCAGGGGAATGTCATCGCCGGCGGTCATGTCGGCCAGCATCGTCCGGGCGGCGGCGGGCGAAGCGACGGCGCGACCGCGGATCTGCGTCAGGCGGTCGCCAACCTTCAGGCCAGCGGCGGCGGCGGGGGAGTCGGGCAGGACGGCGGTGATCTTGGGGACGTCGCCCGCGTCGGCGAGTTCGACGCCGACGAACCCGCGGAGGCGGAGGTCGTCGGGTTGCTGCTTGCCGACGAGCATCGCGGCCATCTTGGCGATCGGCCCGAGTGCGTTCATCGCCTGCATCTCGCCCGACGGCTTGCCTCGGAGCCGCGCTGGGGGGACGAACGGGTCCTTGGGGTCATAGTCGAGTCGGGTCCAGACCATCCGGTCACGGGTCGGGTCGAGTTCGATCTGGAACCGCGCCAGGGCGGTAAACCCGAGGATGCCGTCGATCGACGCCCCGGGCAGGCCAAGCGCGTTCATGCCGACCATCTGGAACGGGTCTTCCACCCGCGCCTTCATCCCGGTCAGATGGGCGCCCCCCTCGAAGTCGAGGCGGCCAATCGGGGTGAAGTAGTGGTCGTCGTCAGGTTTGAGCCCGATCTTTTGCGCGGCGTCGAGCCCGACAAAGAGCGCGGGGGCGCCGGTGTCGACCAGGAAGTTGAACGGTCCCTTGCCGTCGATCCGCACGCGGACGAGGAAGTGGTTCGTGTCGGTCATCCGGTACGGGACGCGGTACGACTGCCCAACGTCGGGAGCCCGCCCCGGGGCGTCGATCGCCAGCGAGGAGAGCGTTACCAGCAAGGCCAGGCCGGTGATCCGGCACACACGGGCACGTCGGGTCATGTCAGCCGCTCGCCTGTTGACTTGATGCACTCGATCGCGATTCACCGCTCCACCACTCATTCCACTCTACGCTTCGTTTGCCCGGTCGGGAACACCTCGCCCACTTTCTCGTCTACCGCCCCCGGAAGTAGAGCACCGCCAGCCCGACCTGCACCGCGACGACCACGCCAAACTTGACCAAAAAGCTCGCCTTCCGCGTCTTGTGCCGCAGGATCAGCATCGCCACCAGCGCCGCGGGCGATCCGCCAATCAAGGCCAGCCCAAGCAGGACCGCCTCGGGCACCCGCCGCTCGCCCAGGCCCGCGCGGCGCTTGTCCCAGGCATAAACGCCCCAGGTGACGGCCCAGAGTCCCCCCAGGATCGCCACCGCCCACGTCAGACCCAGCTCGCGCAGGCCCCCCGCGATCGCCACCAGGACCGCCAGCAACAATCCCCCCGCCGCCATCCTCGGCGAGAGCCCGACCCGCCCCGGGATCACCCGAGTCGCCCGCAACCCCCGGTCGCCCGGTTCGGCGGCAAACTCGACCCGCTGCCCCGTGCGGAGCGGCACCCGCCCCTCGACGGCCGAAACGTGCACGAACACATCCTCGGCAAACTCCCCCGACTGAACGAACCCAAACCCCCGCTGCGCATCCCACGCCACCACCACACCGCGAGCCATGCATTCGTCCTCATACCACCCTGGAACCCGACCCCGCACGGATCAGCTTCACCCGGAACGCCGCCATCGTAGCGACTTACCGGTGACTCCGCGACAGGGCGAGATCCTGGTCCCCCCCGAGTCAACGCCCCGGCGAATCCTCGGCCCGCCGCCGGAAGACCAGCTTGTGCCCCTCGTCGGGGTCGCCCAGGACGACGAAGATCCGGTAGGGGGGCTGCTGATCGGCGAGGCTCAATGGGTGGCCGGCGTCAGATCCGCTCACGCCGTTGGTTGCGGTCAGGGTCAACGCGATGTCCCACCTTTCCTGGTGCTCCTCCAGCTTCCAGGTCCCCGCGCCCGAGTCGAAGCCGCCAGTCTGGGGCTCCAAGCCGAACCTCCAGATGGCGGGGATGCCGACCACGGCGGCGGTCCCGTCGAGTTCGAGTTCAATCGTATGCGGCTGAGCGGCAGCACCCGGCCCGGGTCGCCAGTCGGACGCGGGGATGTCGAGATCCCAGACGCCGACGACCGCCGCCGTCGCCGGCTTCGTCCGGGTGTACGCGAAGCCGTTCGGGTCGTACTGACACCCCGCCAGCAGGCCGAGGCAGGCACCGACCAACCCGATCCGGCAGCGATTCCAGGCGTTCATGCGCAAGCCTCCAGCAAAAGATCGCGGCTGATGATTTTTGGTCGGTGGTACACCGAACCACAAGTCGGGTCCAGACCCAGCCTCCCGAGTAAGTGCAAAACGTCGGTTAGGTCGAGACTGATCTTTCAAAGGCAGCGCCAAGGCCGATCAAACAACTCTTTTGACAAGATGGGGTATTTAGGATAAATATAAACTGGCAATCTGTCTAAAAAAGCAACCTGCCGCGACGTTGGTCGTGGTGCTTTTGCCCGTCCGTGTCCCGACCGCACCCCGAGAAAGAGGATCGTCATGCCCGCCCAGCCGATCAGTCCTGCCCGGATGGCCGCGAATCTGGCCAATGCGCAGCTCAGCACGGGGCCGAAGACGGTGGCGGGGAAGGCTCGGGCGCGGGCGAATGCGGTGAAGCATGGGTTGACGGGGGCCGGGATCGCGCTGCCGACGGAGGACAAGGCGGAGATTGAGCAGCGGTTTGCCTCGATCCAGGAGGAGTTGATGCCCCAGACGGTGCTCGGGGGGTTCTTTGCGTACCAGATCGCGCTGAATACCGTCCGGTGCCAGCGGTCGGCCCGGTACGAAGCCGCGCTGGCGACGACCCGGATTCAGGAGGCCGAGGCGGCGTTCGACCAGGCCCGGCGCGACGAGGCGCGGGAGCTTTTCGCCCGGCTCTACCAGGACCCGGTCACGCTCCGGGCCGAGCTGCTCAAGATGCCCGAGGGGGTCGAGCGGCTCGTCGGTGGTCTGCAAACCCTGAGGGCGGACCTGGCCAGGCTGGGGCCCGGCTGGAGCCAAGGGCAGGCGAACGGCCTGGCGATCATGCTCGGCGCCAACCCGCAAGCGCAGCTTAAAGCCGCCGCGCTGGTCCTTTCCGACGCCGTCATGGGCAACTTCGCGGGGATCAGGCCCGAGTGGATCGCGCACCTGACCACCGACGCCGACCGCCGGGCCTGGGCCGCGCAGGCACTCGACGCCGAGTTGCAAGGGCAGGTGCAAAAACTGTTCGTCCACTGCGAAACGCTCGACCTCGACCCGATGCTCGCAGAGCGGGAACTCGTCGCCGAGCAGGCCGCCTTCGCCGCGAGCCAGGAAAGCACCCTCGGACGGCGCTACGAAGCCGCCGCGACCCGCGAGATCCACCGCGCCCTCCGCGAGTTCCGGATCATCGAGGCCGACCACGCCGCCGAGGTCGCCCCCACACCCACCGAACCCGCGCCGCCCGTCGAACCGAAATCCGAGCAGAGCAACGACTTGCCGCCGACGTTGGGTTCGTTTGGGAATGGCGAAATTACTGAACTCACGCCTGCCGATCCGACCCCCGTTCCCGCCGATCCAGCAGCCAATGTTCCCCAGATTACCCCCGCGATGACGCCTCGGCCAGACGATCTCGGGGCCGTGCCGCCCGACGCCGCACTCCCGTGCCACGTCGAGAGCGCCTGATCTGGCCGAAATGGCCCGGTCGGCTTGATGGCCGGGACGAAGCTCCGTTGCCTCTTGCGACAAATGTCGTACAATCGGGGTTTGGAATCAGCGGGTTCCCGGAGGTGTTCGTCCTCAACGGCAAGGGGATCATCCGCGGCCACGGCCTGCCCACCGACGCGGCGCTGGCGGAACTCGTGGCCGCCTGCGAGGCCGAGGCCCGGTCGAAAAACTAACCATGCTTCAACCGCACCGCCCTCTGTTTTGCTACTCTCTGAATTCACTCCCAAGGTCAGGGATACTCTGCTGGAGTCATCGATGCATTACCGCTTGCCGCTGATCTTCGAGCCGCAGCCCGAGGGGGGCTTCACTGTCAGGTCGCCGGCCCTCCCCGAGTTCTTGACCGAGGGCGACTCGATCGAGGATGCCGTGGATCAGGCCAGGGATGCTCTGGCGGCCGTCCTGGAGCTTTACCGCGACCTCGGCAAACCGTTGCCACCAGGCCTGACACTCGATACGGTCAACCAACCGGTCCAGATGGATCTGGTGATCGCGACACCATGAGGTACCGCGAGGTGGCCCGGAAGCTGATCGCACTGGGTTGCCAGGAGATCCCTCGAACGGGCGACGGCTCGCATCGCAAGTGGTTCAACCCGGCGACCAATCAAGCGACCATTGTGCCCGATTGGGGCAGCCGCGATTTGCAGCTGGGAACGCTCCGTGGGGCCATCCGACAACTGGATCTGGATTGGGGTGAATTCAATCACGCCTGATTTCAATAGCATCCCTTACTCGGGAATTTTTGCCGGATATTGTCCCGGAATGCAACCATTAAGTAGGCGGACCACTCCGCAGACCAAATATTCTGTCAATCAGGGTGGACGTTTGCGGCGTGCTGACTGGCGCGGTAGTGTCTTGGGAGTCGCGATCGTCCTTTCTCCTTGCTGCACCACCCCGCGAATTGACGGCTAACCCTCATGGCTGACGAATGGAAACCGCCGCACTTCTCGGGTGATGCCCGGCCCGCTCTCGACCGGGCGCGGAGCAAGGCGTACCTCCGGTTGATGCCGTTGCTCTTTCTGAGCTACATGATTGCATACGTTGACCGGACTAACGTGGCGATTGCTGGTTTGACGATGGCGCGGGATCTGTCGGGGTTTGACAGCGAGGTGTTCGGGCTGGGGGCGGGGCTGTTCTTTATCGGGTACTTCTTGCTCGAAGTGCCGGGGACCCTGATCGTCGAGCGCTGGAGTGCGCGGAAGTGGCTGAGCCGGATCATGATCAGCTGGGGGATCATGGCGGGTCTGACAGCGCTGGTGACAGCGCCCTGGCACTTCTACCTGGTCCGGTTCCTGCTCGGGCTGGCCGAGGCGGGGTTTTATCCCGGGGTGATCGTTTATCTGACCCACTGGTTCCCGAGTCGCGACCGGACCCGTGCGCTGGCGTACTTCTTCGTCGCCACGCCGATCGCGCAAATCATCAGCCCGAAGCTTTCGAACCTGCTCTTGCCGATCGGGATGAACGAGGTCGTGAACGGCGTCACGATCCACCATCCCGCGCTCTGGGGGATGGCGGGCTGGCAGTGGGTCTTCATCGCCTGGGGCGTGCCGGCGGTGGTCCTGGGGGTGGCCGTTTTGATCCTCTTGACGGACCGACCGAGCCAGGCGAAGTGGCTCAAGGATGACGAGCGCGAGGCGCTGGAGAGCGAGCTGGCCCGCGAGAAGGCGGCCAGCCACGCGGCGGGGCACATGACGGTCAAGCAGGCGCTGACGAACCCGAAGGTTTTGATCCTGGCCGGGGCCTACTTCTGCGCGGTGACGGGGAACTATGGCGTCGAGTTCTTCATGCCGAAGATCCTCGAACGCTGGTATACGCTGAACATGAACGACCTGACCTGGCTGGTGATCTTGCCGCCGCTCGGGTCGTTGATCGGGCAGTTGTTCGTCGGCTGGAACTCCGACCGGACGAGCGAGCGGCGGTTCCACACGGTCATGCCGATGTACCTGGGCGCCGCGTCGGTCGCGGCCTTGGCGGTCTTCCCGCAGCCGCCGCCATTGGCGGTCGCCATCGGGCTGTTCTTCCTGGCGTTGACGGGGTTGAAAGCCTACTTGCCCGCATTCTGGTCGCTGCCGAGCCTGTTTCTGGCCGAGTCGGCCGCCGCCGGGAGCATCGGATTCATCAACTCGGTCGGCAACCTCGGCGGGTTCATGGGGACGTGGGTCCTGGGGCGACTCGACCGCCTTGAAGGAGCTAACGGCACCTTCCGCGGCGGCCTGACCTATCTGGCCATCTCGATCGCCATCGCCGCGACGATCATCCTCGTCCTCGGCGTCGGCCGCCGCCTGCACCCGACCACCAAGCCGGCCCCCGTTGCCGATCTGGCTGGTGCGCTAACGACCACCGACGCCCCGGTGACCTGATGGGCCACTGAGATTTTGGCATCTTCGACGGCGATGGCCCGCTCGACTTCCTGGCCGACATGGTCACCGGCTCGGAGCGGGTCATCGACCACGCGCTCAGCAGCGAACCGGGCGCGGTCTGCTTCTGGCCCCGCCGCCAATTCTGGATCGAGCCGAGCCCACCGCCGCGGATTGGTTCCGACCCACTCGGCACGATCGACGACACCGTTTTGCCGCTGGTCGCGATCCTGACTGCCGTGGCCGAGACGTTGCCCTGCCGTCGAACCCGGACCGGACCACGCGCCGGAGCTTTTCAGCGAACTGGGCGATCTACCGGAGCAGGGCCTCGATCGACTCGGCGGTGTCGTCGGTCGCGGCATGGTCAAGGTCATCCCGCACGATCCGCCCGACTTCCGCGCGAAACCGCCCGAGCGCGCGGTCGCGCCGACTCGTGCTCCGGAAGTGATCCAGCAGTTTGTTCCGCGCGATCCCCCGGAGCCAGGCCCCAAAATCATCCCCACGCCGGAACGTCGGCAACTGCCAATAAGCCGCCAGGAAAACCTCCTGAACCATGTCATCGACATCGTTCGGGTGGTGGATCTGGCTGGCGATGTACCCCCGGAGCGGCAAGCCATCCAGCCGGATCACCAGCCGAAACGCATCGCGGTTCCCCCGGCTCACCTGATCCAGGACTACCTCGACCTCGCCTCGGTCGATCACCCGCCGCCCCTTTCACCCCAAAGCCGAGCTAACCGCGCGGTCGGCTCGACTTGCCTCATTAAGTTTGCCCCAGACCCCGCGGATCTCACGGGTCTATGGAGAATTTTGTCCGGATTCTCCCGAAACGTGCAACTCTCTGATTAGTGTCCACGATCGGGACCGGCGGTGCCATCCCTTCTTGTCTAGTCGCGGTTCGCCTGGCGATGTTGAAGGATGTGAAACCAAGAGCACGGCTTCGAAAGTGGCCACATTTTCTAACCATCTCGATCGGTAAACAAAGTATCACTATACTTGATTGAGCCCCAGTGGTAAACTGGGTGCTATAATCCAGCATTGTTTTTTTGAAGCACAGCTAATCTGACGAAACGGTAGATTCAAGCATGGCTGATATGTGGGAGTCACTGGGTTTCTCCGAAAGCCCTTATGATGCCCGGCCTCTTCGTCCTGTTGCGGCGGATGAGGAGCTATTGGTTAATCGCGAATCGGAATCCATCGATTTTTGCACTACGATTGATTCCACTTCTGAAGGATTTCTTGTTTTGTCGGGCTCGCCTGGCGTCGGCAAGACTAGTTTTTTTAATGTACAACAGTACCGACTTGCCACAGAAACTGCTGCATTTGGTCCTAAGCTTTTACCATCGTTCCAGCTCAGTAGCATTTACCCACGTGATGAACCAAGAGCGGTGGCTTTACGAGCTTTGGAAGGTCTAATCAAATCCGTAAGGACTTTTTGTTCGTCAAACAAAAAGAAAGTGCCTGCTGGAACAGTCGAGATTAGTAAGTGGGTTCTCTCTAAGGGAGGAAACGGGATAGAGGTCGGATTAACAATTTTAGGGATTGGTGGGAATTATGGTAGAACAATTGATCTACCAGCGGTTGACAATATTTCATTCGAAGGGCTTCAAGCCGCAATCGAATGTATCGTTAGCGAATGTGTAAATGTTTTAGAATTTGAAGGAGTTTTTATTGCTCTCGATAATATTGAAAATCTAGAGAATGAAGAGATGAAAAACCTTTTAATGATTTTTCGTGATACGCTTTTCTCTGTTCCTCGCGCGTGGTGGGTTTTGATTGGCCAAAGTGGTTTAGGCAGTCTCATCCAAACTTTAGATCGGAGGGTTTCAGACAGGTTAACTGGCTCCGGTCTAGAATTGAAGCCACTGAGTTTTGACGAACTGGAGAACGCTATTGCGCTTCGCGTAAAAAAGTTTTCCAAACACGCTTCCGCCAAGAGTCCTCTTCCGACTTCTATCCATCGGACTTTGTATGACGCGTCCGGTGGTGAGACGCGATTTGTCTTTAAGTACAGCCACGAAATATGCACCAAGTATGTCAATCGAATTAGAAGTGCGGTCATCTCTAGCGTCAAACGTACTAAAACACTTCCTGATCAGACATATATTTCAGTGGCCAACAAAATCTCGTCTTCGATGATTAACGATCAAATTCCTGAAGCAACTGCAGATTCTATCTTGCGAGAGATCGTAACCGAAGAGTTTGGACAAATGGCACTCAGACACGAAGACAAAGCAATTCTCAAAAAGTTTTTCGAGAAGGGCGAAGCACGGCCCAAAGACTACAAGGAATTTGCATGCGAATCATCTCAACAGTTTTACAGCAAATTCGTGTCTAAGCTTCACGATCAAAATCTTTTGTCGAAGCGACAACAGGGCTCAGCCGTGTACTATCAACTTAGAGGCATTGCCTCTTTGGCTTGCAAGTTTTCTCTGATGTGACATGTGACCCTCATTGCTGTTCCCAGAGTTGCTCAATTTGCTCGTCACCCAACTAATAGTTTGAAACTCGAAATCGGAACAGCACGAACGTCCGGTCCCATCGGTCGGTCGGCCCGCGCGAGATCACCTCGACCTGGCCCAGCCGACCGAGCGCTTCGCGGTCCCGGTCGCGACCGAGCAGGGCGAAGGGTTGGCCGAGCGGGGCAGGGGGGTGGGCGATCAGGTCATCGACGCCGGCTCGCCAGGTAGCGGGCCGGTCGAACGAGTAGAGGCGGATGGCCCAGTCGTGCGGGACCGGACCGAAGGGGGTCGGGTAGGGCTTGCGGTCCCAGTCGTCGTAGAGGCAGACCAGCGGGAGCGCCGGGTCGAGCGTCCGGCCGACCTGGGCGCAATAGGTCCACTCGCGGCCCCTGGCATCGAGTCGGGGGGCAAGCAGGGCATAGCCGAGCCCGACCGCCAGCCCGAGGCCGGCGAAGAGAGCCACCGCGATCCGTTGCGCTCGCGCGGGCGACCACCAGGGCCGCCGCCGCGTGATCCGCTCAGCCCGGACCAGCCCGAGCGCGGCCCAGACCGACCAGGGGGGGAGGGCGTGGATCGCGTAGTGAGCGTTCTTGACCGTCGCCGCCGACAGGACCAGGACCGGGATCACCGCCCAGGCCCAGAGGAGCCGATCACCCCCGCGACGCTCGCGGAGAGCGCGAATCAACGACGGCCCCGCCCCCAGCAGTGCCAGCGGAGTCCAGGGCAGGGCTTGGAGCAGGACCGCCGCGAGGTACTGCCACCGCGAGCCCCCGATGAAGTGCTCGGGGTGGCTCGCCAGGCGGTCGGTGACGTGCATCGTCCAGAGCGACACCGCCTGCGGATACCGGACCGCCACCGCCACCGGCCACGCCAGCGCCACAACCGCCGCGACCACCAGCCCCCGCCCGCTCAGGAGCCGCCGAGCCGCCGCCCCGTCGCGATCCCAGAGCAGGACCGCGCCGACCGCCGGGACCACCAAGGCCGCACCAAACCCGGTCCCCTTGACCAGTGCCGTCGTCCCGAGCAGGCCGAAGAACGCCCAGCGCCAGGTGGTCAGATGCGCGGCTGGACCAGCCTCGGCGGCTTGATCCACGCTCGGCAGACTCTGATCGGCGACCTCGTGCTGGAGTTGCCCCGGGTCAGACAGGACACCAGCCCCGACATGGGCCAGAACCCGAACCGGCAGCCGGTGTGGCCCGCGATACACGGGGGGTTCGGGCGTGGCTTCGGCTTGTGGCTCGGGCGTCCGGAGGCGGTCGAACGCGACCATCAGGCCGGTGATGAGCGCGGCGAGGAGGAGGTCCGCCTCGCCGAGCCGACCCCGGAGGACGGTCCACGCGGTCGTCGCCTGGATCAGACCCGCCAGCAAGCCGACCGTCGCGCCAAACCGCCGCCCGGCCAGACTCGCCACCCCGAGCGCCAGGCCAACCGCCGCCAGGGCCGACGGGATGCGTGCCGACCACTCGGTCACGCCGCCCAGGAGCCAGCTCAGGCCGGCGACCAGCCAGATCAACAGCGGCGGCTTTTCGAGCCAGGGCTGCCCGCCGATCGTCGGGATGAGCCAGCCGCCCGGCGTCCCGCGCGCGATCAGCTCGCGCGCGGTCTCGGCGACGAACGCCTCATGGTACGTCAACCGGCTCGCGCCGCCGAGGTTCACCCCGACCGTCAAGGCCAGGGAGCCCACGACGGCGGCAACCTGCCGCCAACTCAACCCTCGACCCGAGTCGAGCATGACCGCACCTTCCCTGGTTCGGCTCCTCACTTCCGGTCCCACCCCTGGACCAGACCCGCGCGTTACCTTACCGGAGATCCCCCGATCGGTCGAGCGGCAAAATCAACCGAGCCGTCCCGGCCGCGTCGCGGCGACCTGCCGCCAGGTCTGCGCATGGTCGCCGATGTGCCGCCCCGGATGCCGCCGGTTCTCGGTAGCAACCCACCAGTCGTCGGCAGCCGAGCAATACTCCAATGCCTGACCCGCCAGGATCACGTCCCCGTCGATCGCTTTGTCTCCGGCAGTCGCCTCGCCCCGCCGACGAGCTTCCGCCCACAAATTGGCCGCCCGCCGCATGGCGGTCGTCGTGATCGGCAAATAATTTGCCGGCCAGTCACTCAACTTATCGAGCCGATCAACACTCGCCTGCGACCGGATGGCCAGCAACGAGCGGCGGACCTCGTAGTCGGCGATCTCGGGGATCACGATCATCGAGCCCTGGGCGGCCTCGTCCCACATCCAGGATCGAAAGTCGCTCGCCTCGTCATTGCGAGACTCATGACAGGCCATTCCAACCGGTCCAGCGTCAAGCACGATGATCCGGGCCATCGTTCACCCGGCCTCTCGACCGAGCAGCAACGGTTCCGCCCTCACAGCCAGCGACTCCGGATCGGCAGGCCGATAGGAGTCGATAAGGCCGGGAAGGTGCGACGCAAAACGCTGCCATTGTGCCGGCGCCCAGACCCGCCCGAAGGTCATCCCGGTTCGCTCGAATTTCGCGACTGCGGCATCGGCTGATCGCCGGAAAACTCGATAGTGTTCATGGTCGCCGACCGACTGGCAAAGGAGGATCGGTTCGGGAGTTTCGTCTTCCGGCCAGACGTAGAGATCGCCGGGCACATCCACGCGAACGTTGTCTTCAACCTTCCAGCAACCTCGACTCTCGACAACCGGCAGAGTCTCCCGAACAAGATCTTCGACAAAAAACGTTGTGACCAATTCCGGGATCGTCACGGCGCTGAGCATGATCGAGGCTTCCGAGCCAGAGGTTGGCGGTTCAAAGATCGCTCACGAGAGCAGGAACTCCAGGTCGTCGCGGGTCAGGGTGCCGATGACGTTGCGGTTCTCGTCGAGGATCGCATCGGCCAGATCGCGCTTCTTCTGCTGAAGTTCGAGGATCTTTTGCTCCACCGTGTCGCGGGCGATCAGGCGGTACGCGAACACCTGATTGACCTGGCCGATCCGGTGCGACCGGTCGATCGCCTGGGCTTCCACCGCCGGGTTCCACCAGGGGTCGAGCAGGTAGACGTAATCCGCCGACGTCAGGTTCAGGCCAAGTCCGCCCGCCTTCAGGCTGATCAGGAAGAGCGGGATGTCCGGGTTGGTCTGGAAGCTCTCAACCCGCTCGGCGCGGTTGCGGGTCCGGCCGTCGAGGTACTCGTACCTGATCCCGTCGGCGTCGAGCCGGTCGCGGACCAGGCCGAGGAACTTGGTGAACTGCGAGAAGACCAGGATCTTGTGCCCTTCCTCGGCCACCTCGGCCAGTTGCGGCATCAGCATGTCGAGCTTGGCCGACGCATCGCCAGAGCGCTCGGGGTCGATCAGGCCGGGGTGGCACGCCGCCTGACGGAGGCGCAGGAGGGCTTCGAGGACCTCGATCTTGCCCCGACCACCCAGCTCCGAAACCTCCTTGCGGAGCAGGGCCTGGCGGTAGTGCGCCTTGAGTTCCTCGTAGATCTGCCGCTGCGCCGGTTCGAGGTCGCAGAACAAGGTCTGCTCGACCTTGTCGGGCAGGTCTTCCACCACCTGCTTCTTGGTCCGCCGAAGGATGAATGGCCGGAGCGCCCGGGCCAACAGCGACCGCGCCCCCTCGTCGGCGGCCGAGGCCCCCGACGCGTGCTTTTTGAAGACCGACGCCGTGCCGAGCATCCCCGGATTGAGGAACTCGAAGATCGACCAGAGTTCGCCGAGGTGGTTCTCGATCGGCGTGCCGCTCATCGCCAGCCGGTGCCGACCGTGGAGCAACCGCGACGCCTTGGCCGCCTGGCTGTCGGCGTTCTTGATTGCCTGCGCCTCGTCGAGGATCACGTAATCAAAGAGGATCTGGCTCAGGTCGACGATGTCGGTCCGGAGCGTCCCGTAGGTCGTCACGATCAGGTCATAGTCCGGAAAGTCCTCGCGGGTCGCGTGGCGGCCGGTCCCGGTGTAGTCGAGGACGCGGAGCCTCGGGCAGAACTTTTCCGCCTCCGCGATCCAGTTGAACACGAGCGACCGGGGGACGACGATCAGGCTCGGCCCCTTCGACTGCCGCCGGGCGCGACGACTTTGCAGCAGCGAGAGGACCTGAACCGTCTTCCCTAAACCCATGTCGTCAGCCAGGATACCGCCGAAGTCGAACTTCTGGAGATATTCGAGCCAGCCGAGCCCCTCGCGCTGGTAGGGCCGGAGTTCGCCCCGGAACCCGGGTGGGGCTTCCTTGGCGATGACGCCCTCGAACCGGGGGAGGTTCTGACGAACCTTGCCGAAACCGATGTCGAGCTTGATCTCGGGTTGCGACGCGAGCAGGGCATCGAGCAGGCCCGCCTGCGCCTTGCCGAACCGGAGGGCGCCCCCTTCTCCGTCCTCACCCACACCGAGGTCGGCGAGCATCCCATACTTTTTGAGCCAATCCTCGGGGAGCATCCCCATCGACCCGTCGCCGAGGGTGACCATCGTCTCGCCCCGGCGAGCAGCGGCGAGGAGGTCGGGCAAGGCGACGGTCTGGCCACCGAAATCGACCTGGCCGCCGAGTTCGAACCAGTCGATCCCGGTCGTCACGGCGAGCTTGAACTCGCCCGCGGGTCGGATCAAGACCCCTTCGGCCTCGACCCGCCAGCCGGCCGAGACCAGCTCCTTGGTCACGCTCGGAACCCGCTTGGCGGGAATTTCGAGGCTTCCCGGGTCGAGCAGGTGGTCCTTGGCGTCCTTGAACCCGAGTTCGTAAAGCTGGATGCCCGCCGCCTGTTCCATCGCCACCTGGCGGTGGACCACCAGGTTCAGGTCGGTCCGGACGGCCAGATCCCCCTTGCGGATGATCGGGATGTAGGCCCCCGAGTAGTCGAACCCAAGCTCGGCGATCAGGCGATCGGTCCCCCAGTTTTGCCGGGGGGTCCGCAAGGTCAGGCACGGCTGCGGCAGCGCCGTGGGCTCGGTGAATCGGACCGTTTCCGACTCGATCAGCTCCGCCGCCGGCGGCTTGAATTCGGGCAGGAGCTTCTCGAACGCCTCATCCTGCGCCGCGGAGTCGGGGTAGGCGAGCTCCTTGATCTGGCGGAGTTCGGCCACCTTCTTGTCGAGCCCGAGGTCGTCGAACGCGGCGACCTTGCCGACCCCCTGGACGATCAGGCTGGGCAGGACCGCCATCGGCTCGGCGAGGTCCATCTTGTCGACCCCGCCGCGCCCGTCGGGTCGGCGGAGGACACCGCGCCAGGTCCAGCGCTTGCCGGTCGGATCGCACTTGACGTCGAGCCCGAACCGCCAGGTCCCCTGGTCGTCCCACTTGACCGTGGGCGGGTCTTCCTCGCCGTCGGTCCGGCGGAGGCGAAGCCGGTTCGACTTCGCCAGGAGTTCGACCACCTTCGCCTGCGCATCACTCCGGAGGACGAACCGGCGGTTGCCGGCCGCCTCGCCGTGCCCTTCGGCCTTGCTGGTGGGCGTGGCGGTCGGGTTCTGGCCAGCAATGATCTCGGCGAGGAGGTCGCGGTCCTCGGGGTCGTAGCGGACCACCGGCAGGTTCGGCGTGTGCCACCAGGGCTTGAGCGGTCCCCAGTCGCCGTTGGGTCGCCGGGCCCGACGGGTCAGGTCGATGACCACCTGGCCAGCGGCGAGCGTCGCGGGGATGTCGAGCACGTAGGCCAGCAGCCGCTTGGCTTTTTGCTGCGCCAGCGCGGCGATCCGGGCTTCGCGGGCGGCTCGGGCCTGCGCCTTGGCCTCACGCGGGTAGATGTTGCTTGGGGCGCCGTCGTGGTTGCCGCTGGCTCCTCGACCCCGACGCTCGCGAGCCCCATGCGGGGGCGGGGGCAGGGGAGATCGACCCGGCGGGCCGCCCGTCGCTGGTCGGTACGGGTCAGGTCCAGGACCAGGACCAGGTCCAGCCACGCCTCGGGGATACGGACCGGCGCCGTTCGGGGGTAACTGGCGCGGTCGGGCACTCCCACCGCCGGGCGGACTGGCGGCGCGCTGGTTGGGGCCGGGACCGGTCGGGTGCCGCGGCTTCCCCTCGCCGGGTCCGCGGCCGTTGACCCCTGGCGGCGGTGGGTTCGGTCCCGGCCGTTGTCCCCGAGCTTCAGCGCCGGCCCGGCCTCCCTGGTTCGGGCCAGGATAGCGCGTGCCAGGTTGCTGGGGTGGGTAGGCGTGCCCGTTCGAGTCACGCCCGCGTGGTGGACCCGAGGGCGGGGCCGAGTTCGGTCCCGAGCCACGACGGGGGGGCCCCTGGGGTGGCAAGCCGGGCGGGACCCGGTTCGGACCATGGCCCCGCTCGGGAGGATAGCTCCCGTTGCTGTTGCTGTTGCCATTCCCTCGACCGTTGGCACCCCGCGGGATGTCGCGTGGACCGTATTCGCCTGGGACGTTGGGGCCGTACCCAGGCGGTTGAGTCCCCTGGGAGCGGTCCCGATCACGGTCGCGGTCCCGGGGCCGGTCGGACCGCTCACCAGGGTTGGCGGGATAGTCGCGGGGGCGATCGGGCCGGTAATTCGTGGGTGGCTGGTTGGGGCCGCGGTTCATCCCCTGGTCGGGACCGGCCCCATACCCCAGGTTCGGGGGTGAGCCGTAGCCGCCGGGAGCGGCGTCGTATCCCTCATACGGTCGGTAGGGCGCGGGTGGGTTCGCGCCTCGCGAGCCTGGTTCGTCGCGGGGGCCGGTGTCGCCGCGATCCCCGCGCCCGTTGTTTCCACTAGGGTTCCGGCCGTTGGAGTCGCGTGGCGGGCCGTAGTTGGGAGGATTGGCGCCGTTAGCCCGGCCGGTCGCCCCGTACGGGGCGGGCGAATTCGAGTTCGGGCCGGGGCCTGACTTGCGGGCGGGCGGATAGGGATCGGGCCGGGAGTTGGGGCCGGGGTAGCCGTTGGGTCCAGAACGCGGGCCGTTGTCGTAGGCGGGGCCGGGTCGCGTGGGAGCATGGGGACGCCCTTGCTCCTGCCCGAACTCCGGAGCGCCGTAGGAGGGCAGCGGACCATCCAGCCCGTCGACCCGGCGGGGTTGGTTCGGGGGCGGTTCCGTGATCAGGCGGAGCGGGCGCGCGGGGGCCGAGGGGAGCAGGCCCCGGGCATCGACCGCCAGGACCGTCCCCCAGATGTGCTTGCACGGGGCGCCATTGTTCGATGCCGCGTAGGGGCACGAGCACGACGTGATCAGTTTGATCCCGCGCAGGCGGACCCGGACCTTGTACTTCTCGGTCCCGCGGACCCGGGCGACCACCTCGCCCGCCGACGAGGCCGTGATCGTGACCCGGCCCTTGTTGAAATAATCCAGGCCCCGCTCGCGTACCGATTCGCGGAACTCGCGGCCCACCTTCTGGGTGATCCCCATCATCCCTTCCCATCCGGGACGGCCATATCCGACGACGTCCGGGGGGCCAACCCCGCCGCCACTACTCCCGCTTGATCGTTCCGCCCAGCAGCGAAACCCACGACTTTTCCGGGTTCTGATCCCGAAGAAAGCCAATCGCCCCACCCGTCACCCCCGAGGTGATTTCCGGGCGGCCTCAGCAACGCTTGCACCAACGCGTGAACCCCTTTTGCTCACACTCGAACGGGCGAAATGATGTCACGGCAGAACGCGAACCGACTGGACTCACTCAGCGTCAACCGTCTGGCAAACCGGCAAATCTGTGACTTTTTGGCCGCAATGTTGGGGGTGCTACCGACTTCGATCCACCTCAACTCAAACGTCTCAGGAATTCAACCTGATCCTGATCCCCAAAAACCTGGCTCCGATCGGAGCTTCCGGACAGGAATCCCCGGCGAAAATGGGCAAAATCGATCCGAGCCCTCATCAGTTCGCGGGGATCAACTCACGCCTCAAGGCGACGAGTAGGCCGATCCCGCTGGAAAACCGAGATCTCGATCCGCTCGGGAGGAAGTGCAAACGCAACGCCAGATCCAGGACTCAGCACGCAAAACCCTACCATTATCCCTAATCCAGTCGGACCGGAAGTGCAACTCAAAACCGACGCAAACTGACCGGATTCGCTCAAAGTCCACCCCAGGGCCAATCAGACGTCGAGATTTTTGACCTCCAACGCATGCTTCTCGATGAAGTCGCGCCGGGGTTCCACGTCGTCGCCCATCAAGGTTGTGAACAGGTCATTGGCCGCCGCAACGTCGTCGAGCTGAACCTTCATCAGGGTCCGACGCGTCGGGTCCATGGTCGTCTCCCAGAGCTGCTCGGCGTCCATCTCGCCCAGACCCTTGAACCGGGTGATCTTCATCCCCTTCTCGCCGAGATGACGGATCATGGCGACCAGCGACCGGAGGTCATAGAGCGGGTGCTCCTCGTCCTCGCGATTCAGGATGAACCGAGGAGGCGGATCATCGCCGGTCACTTCGAGCGGCAAGAGCGAATCCGCTCGGAGGCTGAACTCATCGCGAAGGCGCGCCAGGAACTTGTTAAGTGTCCGGACCTCGTGCAACTCGGTGACGCGGAAGGTCTCGCTGACCGTCGCCTCGTCCTCGGCGGTACCCGAGGATGGAAGACTGGCCCGCTCCGACTCCAGTTCCTCGGCGGTGTATGGCCAGGTATCTGGCTGGCCCGCCTCGTGCTGGACGTGGAACAGGGGGAGTAGCCCGGTTTCCGGGTGCGCGAGCAAGAGAAACGACCGGAGCGGCAGGTTCCGCCGCCCGAACGCCCGGAGGCCACCATCGAGTCCGGTCACCACGTCGAGCAAGGCCTTGAGCCGATCTCCCTCGACAACCGAGCCGCCGGGGGCGTTCGGGTCGGCGGGTTCGAGCCGGGCTTCGTGGAGGCCGACCTCGTTGAGGATGCCCTGCATCTCAGGTTCGGTCTGAACGTACCGTCTTTGCTTCCGCTGCGTCAACATGTAAAGCGGTGGTTGGGCGACATAAAGGTGCCCTTCCGCCACCAGGCGCGGCATCTGGCGGTAAAAGAAGGTCATCAGGAGCGTGCGGATGTGCGACCCGTCGACGTCGGCGTCGCTCATCATGACGATCTTGCCGTAGCGCCGTTTCGACGGGTCTTCCTCGTCGCCAATCCCGTTGCCGACGGCGGTGATGATGTTCCGGACCTCTTCGTTGCCGAGCACGCGGTCAAGCCGCGCCCGCTCGACGTTCAAGATCTTGCCTCGGAGCGGCAGGATGGCCTGGTAGAGCCGGTCGCGGCCCCCTTCGGCCGTCCCACCGGCGGAGTCACCTTCGACGAGGAAGAGTTCGCTCGAATCCTGGTCGTGCGTGGTGCAGTCCATCAGCTTTCCGGGGAGGCCACCGCCCGAGAGCACCCCCTTGCGGTTCCGGACGAGTTCGCGGGCCTTTCGCGCGGCCTCGCGGGCCTCGGCGGCAAGCTGGGCCTTGGCGATGACCTTCTTGGCAGCCTGCGGGTTCTGTTCGAGGAACTCGGCGAGCTTGTCGTTGACGACCTTGGCGACGATCCCCTCAACCTCGCTGTTGCCGAGTTTGGTCTTCGTCTGCCCCTCGAACTGCGGGTCGGGGACGCGGACGCTGATGATCGCGGTCAAGCCTTCCTTGAAGTCCTCGCCGGTGATCTGGAGATCCTTGTTCTTCTGCGACGTGGTCGCCTTGGCGTAGTTGTTCAGGGTCCGCGTGAGGGCCCCTCGAAACCCGGTCAGGTGCGTGCCGCCCTCGACGGTGTTGATGTTGTTGCAATACGAGACCAGCGTTTCGCCGATCGACTCGTTGTACTGCAGTGCGACCTCGACCTCGACCGCCCGATCCTCGTCACGGCCGAGCAGGACGACCGGCGGGTGGATAGGCGACTGCGCCCGGTTCAGGTACGTGACGAATTCACCCAGCCCGCCCGACGAAAAGAACTCGTCGTGCTTGGGCTCCTCGGTCCGCTCGTCGGTCAGGTGGATCCGCACCCCTTTGTTCAAAAAGGCGAGTTCGCGGAGCCGCTTTTCGAGGATGTCGTACTCGAAGTCGATCTTCGGAAAGATCGTGTTGTCGGGCAAGAACTGCATCTTGGTCCCGGTATCCTTGGCGACGCCGATCTCGCGGACCGGGCCGTTGGGGATGCCTGCCTTGTAATCCTGCCGCCAGAGCTTGCCGTCGCGGCGGACCTCAGCTTCGAGCCACTCCGAGAGGGCGTTGACGACCGTGATCCCGACGCCGTGGAGCCCGCCCGAAACCTTGTAGGTGTCGTGGTCGAACTTGCCGCCCGCGTGGGCCTTGGTCAGGACGACTTCGAGCGTGCTCTGGTCGGCGAACTGGTGGTGCGCCCCGACCGGAATCCCGCGCCCGTCGTCGATCACCGATGCCGAGCCGTCGGCGTGGACGGTGACGTCGATGGTGGTGCAGTGGCCCGCCATCGCCTCGTCGATCGAGTTGTCGACGACCTCGTAAACGAGGTGGTGCAGACCTCGGAGCGTGGTGTCGCCGATGTACATCCCCGGCCGCATCCGCATCGCCTCGATCCCTTCGAGGACACGGATGTTGCCTTCGTTGTAGCCGGCTCGGCTCAGGTCGGCTCCGTCACCATTGGGGATCGAGGAGTCGAGGATCTCGGCCGTCGCGCTGGCGCCGGTGCCAGAATCGGTCTTGCTCAAGGCCATCGCGGATGCACCTCGGTCGGTCAAAGGAAGGCGTGGGAGCTGGGAACGCGGGGGGCGCCGAGATCAAAAGTCGAGCGGGCCATCCATCGCTCCCTCGGTCAGTCAGTCAGTCGATGAATCAATCAGTGAGTCTGCGGCCGGGTCGTTCGGGCGTCGTCGGGATCGGGTCGTGGTCGGCGGTCGGGTCGGACCGATCGGGCCCACGCGAAAGCGGATATCAAGAATCGGGGTTCCGGAAACCTCGCGGCGGAGGATGGCCAGAATTTGCGGCTTCTGAAACGACGACAGTTCTTCGAGCAGGGCCGGGTGGGCCACCGTGACGTTCAGGATACCGCGGCGGACAACCCCGACCTGAGTTTGCTCGGCACCAAGCTCACCCACTGCCAGCACCCAGGCGGCCTCAAGTTCTCCCACGGCCTGGAGCCGCCCGTAACCACGCTCGGCGAACAGGTTACCTAGCAGGTCACCGAGGGCTTTCGGTCCACGGCCACCGAGGTTTGTCGTCATTCAGGGACCCTTCGGGTGCGCTGAGGTGAGATGGACGTCCTTCCATGATAGGGCAACGACGTCCTTACCGCAACCCTCCAACCTTCCTGTTTCCCGAAACCGGACCGTCAATCCAGCTTCTCTTCATTCTTATCGGTCGCGGGTGAGCGGCATCACCACATAACTGTACTGATCTTCCGTTTTGAAGACGGCGGCGTTCTTGTGGTCGATCAGTTCGGCCGTGATGGTGGCGTCGTCGTCGATGGTTTTGAGGGCGTCGGTGAGGTAGCGGGGGTCGAAGGTGATGTCGACCTCCTTCCCCTCGTAGTGGATCGGCATCGTGACCTTCGAACTGCCGACGTCGGCCGCCTGGCTCGACAGCGTGAGGGTTTCGCCGCTGAACTGGAAGTCGACGCCGCGGCTCTCGTCGCTGGTCAAGATCGACGCCTGATCGACCGCCTGCCGGAGCAAGGCGACGTCGAGCGGAATCTTGACATCGACGTCGGCGGGGAAGACGTCCTGATAGCGGGGGAAGCGGCCCTCGACGAGGCGACTGTAGATGATCGCCCCCTGGTCCGACGTCCGGATCAGGACCGATGAACCCGCCTGGATGGCGATGTGGACCGACAACTCGTCATCGTCGAGGTTCCGGTCGATCAGCTTGAGCGCCTTGACCGGGATGACGGGGCTGCCGGCGGGGTTCGGCGTGTCGTTCTCGGTTTCCGCCGGGGCAGACATCTTGGCCAGCCGGCGACCGTCGGTCCCGACCATCGTGATCGTATCGCTCGTCAACTCGATCAGCACGCCACCCAGCGCGTATCGCGTACTCTCGACGTCCGTCGCGAACATGGTCCGGCGGATCAGCTTCCGAAGGTCGGCCGCCGCGACGACGTGGTACGACGTGGCCGCGAAGTCGGGAACTTCGGGAAACAGGGCGGGGTCTTCGCTCGGCAACTCGAACTTGGCGTACAGCGAGCGGATGATGAGCTTATCGCCCTCGGTCTCAATGTCGATCTCGGCGTCCGAGCACTTTGCCAATATCGATGACATCTTGTCCGTCGGCAGGATGACCGAACCTGGCTCATACGCGGTGACGCCATAGACCTTGTGACGGATACCAACTTCCAGGTCGGTCGCCATCAGCGTCGTGCCGGCGTCGGCGTCCACCACGAGCTTGACGTTCTGGAGGATCGGCTTCGGGCTCCGGGTCGGGACCACGCCGCTGACCATCCCGAGGGCGGCGAGCAATTCCTTTCGCTTGCAACGGGCTTTCATGCGCTCTGCTCTCCCCGCCATCGGGTCTGGAGGATTCATCCCTGATCAGGCCAACCGACCGGGGACACTATTCCCCCGCTCCGCGTCATGGCCTCTTTGGATCTTCTGGATTGACAAGAAGAGAAGGACTCTTCTTCGTCATGTTCGAAGCGCCCGAGTTTGGTGTGGATAACTTTCCTCGGGCGCGGGCGAACGCGATGATAGCAAGGAACTTACCGGGGGGCAATGTCGGTCTCGGACCGGGGGAAAACCGGTTGATAACCCTGTCGCGCGCGCCGGGACGGGCCGGGGGCAGGGCGCACGGTTCGCGGAATCGATCTGGAGAGCGGGCCATGCGCGTCGGGTCGTCATCCGTTGCGCGACAACTTACCAACAGGTTCTCCCCCGCTGGTTGTTGACAAGTGAGTCGCGATCCGACCACGTTGGAGTGGGGCTGTTCAGAGATTCAAATCTCGACACCAAAGGGCTTTACGATGAATCATCCCGAAGCTGTCGAGCGGCGCCCGCGGTGGTCCCGCCGCCGCAAGGTTGGTGTCCTCCTCGTCTTCTACGTCGTCGCCATCTCGGCCACGATCCCTTGCATCGAGATGGGTGACGGCCGCGCCGCGCAACTTGCCGCGATTCACGAATCGAAGGCCGCCCAGTGCCGCATGGTAGGCCAAAAAGCGGAGGCAGGTGAAGCCCAGCGGCTCGACCAGACCGCCCGGAACCACGACTGGCACGCATCGGCCTACCACCGGCTGGCCGCGCGGACCCGCTGGACCTGGTTCACCTGGTTGATCCGATCCGCGAACGAACTGGGCCAGCGGCACATCCCCGGTCCGACTCCTTGAACGCTTTACGTTGGAGACGTAGGCAACGTCCCCAACGTAAACTTGCATTCTGATTAGCTCCAGCCGACCTTGCGTCCCTGGTTCTGCTCCTGAAGCCAGGTCAGCAGCGGGGCGAAGTAGGTCATCATCGGCTCGGCCGACAGTGATTTGCCGGTGGCTTCCTTGAGGACGGCGTCCCAGTCACGGGTGGCGCCCAGGGCGAGGATGTCGCGGAGGAACTTGCCGACGGCGGGGTTGCCGTAGTAGTTGCAGTCGCGGGGATCTTGCTTGAGGATCTCGCGGGTGATGTGGTCGTGGAGCTGGAACTTGAGAACGGTGGCGATCGCGTAGTCGTAATACTGCGCGGGGTCGTCGTTGATGTGCGTCTTGGTGGCGGCGTCGCAGCCAGTTTCGCCGCGCCCCGCCGGGGCGGCGATCCCCTGGTACTTGCCGGCAAGGTTCCACCAGGCGGCGTTCAGGCCGTCGTCAGGGATCGTGCCGGCGTAGAAGTCACGCTCGAAGTGGGTCATGACGCCGGCCGAGAAGGGCAGGAAGACGACCGAGCTGCGGTCGAGGGCGGATTCCAGCAGCCAGGTGATCGGGCTCGCCTTGGCGGCGGCATCGGACAACAGGCCGATCGACTTGAGGTAGGGACGCTGGCTGGCGGCCAGACCGACGAGTTCGCCGATCGCTTCGTGGTAGGCGCGGTTCGCTCCTTCGCGGAGGAGGATCGGCACGCTGGGTCGGCTGTAGCTGAGGTAATAGTAGATGTGCCCGAGTTCATGGTGCGCCGTGGTAAACCAGCGCATGTCGGGCTCGATGCTCATCAGGCTCCGGACGTCGTCGCGTAAGTTCATGTGCCAGGCCGAGGCGTGGCTGTTCTTCTTCCGCCCCGTGCTCGGGTCGGCGGGGTAAAGGTCGGACTTTGCGTAAAACGACGCGGGAAGTTGCGGGAAGCCGAGCGAAACGTAAAACTTCTCCGACTGCTGGGTGATGAACTCCTTCGTCTTGCCCGCGAACGGGCCATCGGCATCGACCCCTTCCACCAGACCGGGCCAGTTCTGCCCCCAGCGGTTCGTCAACCAGTGCGCCGGGATCGGGCCATCGGGGACGTCGGCGTTGTAGCGTTTGGCCAACGTGTGCTTGGCCCAGGTGTGCAGTTGAGCGTACAGCGGGCGGAGCTGGTCGAGGATGGTGTCGCAGGTGGTCATCATCTGGTCGACGGTCTGGCCGTAGTCGGCCACCTGCAAGGCGAAGAACGAGTCGAACCCGACGGTGCGCGCGACCTGGTTCCGCAAATCGCGGAGCCGCAAGATCCCGTCGCGGAGCGGCCCGCCGATCGTCTTGGATGTTTCCCAGACGCTCTGGCGCTCGCCGAGGTCGCGTGACTCGATCAGGGCGCGGTCGAGCGCATTGGCCGACGGGTGCTCGACCGGCTTACCTGGGTGCTGCAACGTGTAAGTAAACCCATCCTGCACCGCCGACTGCTTCGCCTCGGCCTCGGTCCGCGCCCGGACGACCTCGGGGATCGTGCCGGGAGCTTCCGCCGCGCGGAGGCGTACTTTTTCCAGTTGCCGGACCGTCAGGTCATCGAGTTTCGCCTTGTTGGCGGGGCTCAAAAAGGTTTTTACCGCCTCGATCACCCGGGGCGACCCGACGTATTCGTTGACCGCCTGCCCCTTGTCAATCTGCCCGGCGGTGTGCGCCTCGGAGACGTCGGTCGAGGCCGACCAACTCGCCTCGGTGCTCGCCGTGTAGAGCGGCAGGAATCCGTCGACGTAACTGGTCAGGAACGCCGCCGCGTCCTCGGCGGGTGTAGGCATCGGTGTGGCGGCCAGAACCCGGCTCGCGCTGGCCAGGCCGATTGGCCCGACCGCGGCGGCGGTCAGCGTCTGATGCAGGAAAGCCCGGCGGGGCAGGGGGGACAACGGGGTCGACTCGGGCATCGGCACAAACTCCGGAGCGGACTCAAAGGGGCGGATCATTTCCCCCCAGGGTCATCCCCCCCGAACCCCCCGTCAAGAGGCCACCGCCCCGACATCATTCCGACTCTGTTCCTCTTTCCCGTCCCGCTCCGCCGGAGCTTTTGACGAAGAATCGAACCCAGATTCCATCGGCGATCAAGAACTTTGGGGAGATTAAGTTCGGAAACCCATAAATGCAGTTGTCAGACGTTCTACATTGATCGTGGAATGCGCCAGTGGGCGATTCACGCCAGCCATGCTTCTCCCGCCTGGCCGACCGAAAGTCAGCGAGTCATGCTAATCGAGCGGTCCGGACCGCCTCGCCCTCCGGGACAAGGCCACGCCGGCGGCCACGAGAGCGAGTCCTACCCCGATGAAGGCCCGGCGGTCGTTCCCGGTCGCTCCCAGAATGAGGAACGTGACCCCGACGATGACAAGAGGGAGGCTGGCAGACCGCTTCGATCTGGGCACAAATCGCTCCAACATCGGGAGTGGAACCTGAAAATATCACGCTACGGCCGCCTCGTCACCGGGCCAGACCGAAGTAAGCCCCCAAAACCATCACCAAAGCCACCCCGACGACGACCGCCACGATCCGTCGCCGCTTGGATCGCAGGGCCGCCCAACTTGCCTCGTCAAGGTAGCACGATCCTGCCGCCGACTCGCGGATGACACCTCGCTCGCGGAGCCGCTTCAAAGCAAGTCGGTCAACACCGTGTAAGTCGGCAAGAGGGTGGGCCGCCGTCGCATCGGTCGCTCCGATGCGCCGCAGCCGCCCGACCAGCCGACGCTCCCTCATTAACAGTACGGCAGAAATGCTCATCGACTTACCTCTGGATATGGGGTCTGGGCCAGTCGTCGATCGCGCGACAACCCCAAGATCTACGAGCTATTCGCCGCCACTGCCTAAAGATTTGAGATTTGACATCAAGGCGTGCCCGGCCTGGTCGAGCGCAACCCGTTACGGGATTGTTTGGTGATCGCCCAATTTGGATCGCATTAAAAGTCATGTTTGCAACCGCTTGATCTCCACCTGGGACAAATCGGTGTCAATTCACCTTTTCATCATCCCGACTTTTCCACATTGCGCCTGATCAGAGAACATATTGATCCATCAAACCCAAGGAAATGAAAAAACGACACCGATTTTACGGCCCCAGCTTCAAGGAAATGGAAAAACGACACCGATTTTACGCAAGGAAATGGAAAAACGACACCGATTTTACGCGACAGCTTCAAGGAAATGGAAAAACGACACCGATTTTACGCGACACCGATTTTACGGCCCCAGCTTGGGTAAGAGGCATCGCCCTGAACTTGCGGAAGGCGTATTTAATCTCCGAAGAAATTGGAGAAGTAATCGGTGTCAATTCTCGATTTTGCGGCCTCAGTTATCGCGGTAACAAGCCAGTTAATGGGTAAAAAGAATGGTAACGGCGACTCGACAGCCATAGGCGAGCCGCCGTTGGAATGGTCGGTGGGCCTGGGCTCGGCGAACGTTGGCGAGCCTGGGTGGGACCGACCGGGGAGGAAGTGATGCCTGGGGCTCGCCCGAAGGCGAACGGTCCGAAGCAATCACCCCACAGGAATATCCGTCATCTGGGGCTTCAGTACGCCACGAGCGCCCCGATTTTTTCCAACCGTCCTTTCAACCGTCGTCTGACTCGGGACCGTTGAGGGTTTCGAGGAGCCAGGCTCGGGCGAAGGCCCAGTCACGGTCGGCGGTCCGGCGCGAGACGTTCATGGCCTCGGCGGCCTCGATCAGCGTCATCCCGGCGTAGAGGCGAAGTTTGACCAGCAGCGCGGCGTCGGCGTCGACCGTTTCCAGCCGGATGAGCGCGGCGTCGAGGTCGAGCAGGTCCTCGGGCGGGGCATCGTCGGCGATCAGCGAGTCGAGGTTCAGGTCGGCCCGACGCCGGCCGCCACCGCGTTTGATCCGCCCTTTTTCGCGGGCTCGGTCGATCAGGACGCGCCGCATGGCCTCGGCCGCCGCGACGTAGAAGTGTCCCTGATTATCCCAGGCGCGAGAGCCGGCCAGGCGTATGTAGGCTTCGTGGACGAGTGCGGTAGGACCGAGGGTTTGCCCCGGGGGGAGCGACCGGAGCCGATGGGCGGCAAGTCGGCGGAGTTCGGCATAAACCAGTGGAAAAAGCTCGCTCGACGCGAGGCGACCGTCGTGCGCCATGGTGTCGATGATCTGCTTAACCTGGCCTCGGTCCGGCAAGGGAGGGGGTCCTTATCGTGTTGTCGCGGTCGGACGGCAGCGTTTCCGCCCGTGGGGGAAGCAAGGTTTTCGCAACAAATCCAATGTTTTGAGAATTTTAACGGAGCTAACCGGTGACCACAAGCCATCACCACTCAATCATCAGGGTGTGTGACCATGTTTTCTGGTGGTTCGACCGAAAAAGGGGGACAGGCAGCCGCTCGTTCCTCGCTTGATCCAGTCCTCTTTTCCTGGCTACTCCAAAAATCCGTGGTCAGACCCATCATCAGGACCCGTTAAGAGTAACGCAGTTGCCGAGCGGGAGGCGAAGGCCAACCGCAAGAAGAGGGACAGACAACGCTCCTTCGTCGCGAGACTCAGTCCCCTTTTGGCGATTGCCAAGCTTACCTGGGGTCAACTGCGTCATTCCTAACCCGTGCGTGCGATGGATCACGCGGCAATCCGCTTCCCAGGAGCCAACCGTTGCTTGCTCATGGCGGCGCCAGGACTTAAATTAGAGGAATGCAAGGCAGTGCCGGTGACTCCGTGCTCCTCAATCAGAGCAGGGCGAGACCCGGGCAGGGGCGATGCCCGCCCAAAAGGGGGTTCGGATGCTGGCGAGTCGACCACGACAGGCGAAGATCCAGGCGGTTGGGGTGGCGGTCGCGGTGGCTCTGAGCCTCGTTGCCGGGGCCTGGGTGGCGGAGGCGCAAGACCCAGCGACGATGCCGCCGGGCGCCGGTGCCCGGTCGGACCCGGCCGCGCCCGGTGCTCCGGCGAAGGACCCGAAGGCGAAGTCGACCCGGCGGGTGCCGCTCCGCCTCCGGACACCCAAGGAGGTCGGCAAGGGGGTCCGCAAGGCGCCCGGTGACCCGCTGGCCAACCCCGCCGGTCTGGCCGGGGGGGCAAACGCCAACCCGGCGAACCAGGGGATCGACCCCAACGGCCCGTTGCCCGAGCCGGGGACGTTTCACTATCGCTTCAAGGTCGGCGCGGGGACCAGCGACACCCTCGCGGCCGCCTACTACCCGTCGAAACTCGGCAACACGGCGCCGGCGGTCATCCTGGTCCACGAGCGCGACCACTCGCTGAAGGACTTCGAGGAGTCGCTCGCCGATCTCAAGGGGGTCTCGCTGGCCGAGAGCCTGCAAAAGGCCGGCTACGCCGTGATGGCGATCGACCTCCACGGCCACGGCGGGAACACCCGGCGGAACCTGACCTCGCGCGAGTGGGGGCTGGTCCCCGGCGACCTGGAGATCGCCTACCTGGCGCTGGTGGACCGGCATAACCGGGGGGAACTGAACGTGGCCAAGCTCGGCGTCATCGCTCTGGGCGAAGGGGCAAACGTGGCATCGGCCTGGGCGGCGGGCGGGGGTGGAGTCTCGTCCGAAGGGCGGGCCGGCGACCTCGGCGCGCTGATCCTGATCTCGCCGATGGGTGATGCCGCCAGTCAGGGGCTCCGGGCCGGGGGACTCTTGACCAACCTGGCCGCGCGGGTCCCACTCGATCTGATGGTCGGCGAGCGCGACGCCGGCTCGTTTGAACTGGTCGACTCGATCAAGCCGATCGTCAAACGCTACCGCGCCAACCAGATCGAAACCTTTCCCTCGGCGCTCCATGGCTATCAGCTCCTCCGCCTGGAGCCGGGGCTGACCGGGTCGATCACCAAGTTCCTCGAAGCCACCATCAAGGTCAAGGCCGACGAGTGGGAAGGTCGCTACCTGCTCGACCCGATCCGCTTCAACGAGATCAAGGTCCTGCCGAACCCGGTCCGACCCGGCGACGCCGCCGCCAAAAAGGCCGTCCCACGGTGAGGGAGCGGCTGGCGACAGGTTGTAGCGATTAAACGGCTTCGAGCGGTCCTACCGATGGTCGGTGGTTGGTCTGGTCGGATTGGATCGTTCAAGCCGCTTGCTCCGGTCGAAAACACCCAAGGCGAGACCGGACGGATTCGGCTCGCCGCAGTTGAGGTCAGTCGCCGCGAGATCGCCCGGAAGCCCGGCGATGGGTGACGGTCACAGGATGGGACCGATCCATGATTGAACGACTCAAAGGTTCGCGCTCTCGGCCAGTGGTCCGGATGCTGGGATCGGTGTTTTCCGCCTTGACGACAGTATTGGTAGTCTCGGCGGCGCGAGGCGAAAATTTATCGCAAGCCTGGAGTACGGCCCTGACGGTCAACCAGGGCCTGCAAGCCCAGCAGCAGGCGACGATTGCGTCGGGGTTTACCGTCAAGGCGGCGGAATCCAGTCGGTACGTGACCGTCCGGAATTACACCATCGCCTCCGCTCTGGCCGTCTCGCCCACCACCAAGGCCGCTCCGGTGAACAGTGGGTCCAGCTCGACCACCGGCACCACCACCGGCACGACCGGGAGCACAACTGGCACCACGACCGGCGGGACCACCGCGGCGGGAGGGGCTGCCGCGGCGCTTGGGCTCAATACCCGGGTCTTCATCGCGGGACCGAACCAGCACTTCGTACCGATCTCGCTGACCAACGCCTCGTTTCCGCTTTATACCGGCGGTCGGCTGGTGAAAACCGTTGAATCGGCCCAGCACCAGCTCAACGCCCAGAAGACAATGGAAAACCAGACGGCGATCGACCTGAAGTTGACCGTCGCCGAGGCTTACATCGGCGTGCTCCGCGCCCGGCGGAACCTGGAAACCGCGCGGAGCAACGTCGAGCAACTCACCTCGTTCGCCCGCGACACCCGGAACCGGTTGAACGAACAACTCGCCATCCGGAGCGACGACCTCGCGGCGCAGGTCTCGCTCTCGAACGCGCAGCTCACCGAGATCACCAACCGGACCGGCATCGAAACCGCCTATGCGACCTATAACCGCTACCTGTGCCGTCCCCTGGACGCGTACGCTCCGCTCGACGAGATTACCGACTTCCCCGCCGACGTGAACTGGGAAGAGATGGCCATGCAGGCGGTCCGCAACCGGGGCGAGTTTGCCGGGATGAACGACGCCGAGGCACGCGACCTGACGGCCCTGGCGATCCGGACCCGCCCCGAACTGGCCAACCTGGGCGAGATCTCGCGCTCTTACGGTGCTCAGGCGCAGGCGACCAGGGCGAACCTCAGGCCGCAGGTTTCCATCAATGGTGGCTTTCTGTTCCTCGGCCCCGAAAACTTCGGTCCCCAGGGCAACGGGTATCTGTCGGCGATCCTCGATTATACGTTCACCGACTCAGGCAAAACACGCCGCCAGGCCGACTCGCTCAAGGCGCAGGAGCGGTCGACGACCAAGCAGCGGTCCGACCTGGCCGCCGACGTCGCCTTGCAGGTCCGGACTCGCTGGCTCAACCTCCAGACGGCCCGGCAGAGCGTCCCGATCGCCCGGTTTGCCGTCGTTCAGGCGGAAGAAAACGTCAAGGTCATCACCGACCGCTATCGTCAGCAACTGGCAACGTACACCGAAGTTCTCGACGCTGAGAACCGCCGCGTCCAGTCGCTGAACGCCTTCTACAACTCGGTCTACGACGAAAACCTGGCCTTCTTCCGCCTCCGCCGCGCCGTCGGCGACATCTGACCCACCCGCTCGATCCATGACGCTACGGCGGGCTCGCGCCGTGGCGGAGGCCGTCGACGAGCAGGGCCACCATGCGTCGGGCGTGGTGGCCCTGCTCGTAAGCGTGCCGGCACAGGCTCGCAACCGCTCCCAGCAGCTCAAACGCCGTGAAGTCGGTGCGAGCCTTGCCGGCGGTGGCCGCGGCATCCAGCAAGCTCTGGAGCGCGGGTTCCAGCCGCTGCTGGAAGTACGCGGGCAAGGCGTCGAAGGCCGGGTTGCCCGAGTGCAGCGCCGCGGCCAGCCCGCGTTTGGCGGCCAGAAAACCCGCGTAACGCTGCAACCACTGCGCCAGGGCCTCACCCGGCTCGTGCTCCGCCGCCAGGATCGCCGCGGCGGCCGCACAGGCGTCGACCTCGCGCTGAAAGACGGCGACGATCAGGTCCGATCGTTGCGGAAAATGGCGGTAGAGCGTGCCGATCCCCACGCCTGCCCGCACGGCGATCTCGCGGACTGGCGCCTCCACGCCTGAAGTCGCGAACACCGCAAGCGCTGCTTCTAGCAGTGCATCCAGATTGCGCTGCGCATCGGCTCGCACGGGCCGGGGCGGCGGCGTCTCGTGCGGGGCATCATCGCCTGGTCCGGCCACCGACGTACTCATCCCCGAATGATCTCCCCTTGCCAAAACGGAACGTTGTTCCGTATTATCCGGAAGGCGGTTCCGTTTCACCAATCTAGCAGAACAAGCCCGCATCGGCCACGGCTCGATGCTGGGAAGGAGTTGTCCATGTCCACCAAACCCGGTGTAGATCGACCCGTGAACGCATCGACCCCCGTTCTGTCGTTGAGCCCCGTGGTGGTGCGGGCTCCCGGTCGTGTCGTGGATTTGCAGATGCGCGTCTCCGCGCCCGTGACCGGAGATCACCTGCCAATCATTCTCCTCTCGCACGGCCACGGGCGGTCCAACAACCTCTCCTCGTTGAACGGCTACGGCCCGCTGGCCAACTATTATGCGGCGCACGGCTTCGTCGTGATCCAGCCGACGCACCTGAACTCAAAGTCGCTGGGCCTCGATCCGAACGGTCCCGAAGGCCCCTTGTTCTGGCGGTCTCGGGCTGAGGATATGAAGCGCATCCTCGACGGGCTTGAGTTGATCGAGGCGGCCTTTCCGGGACTCGGCGGGCGCCTGGACCCGAGTCGGGTCGCCGTCGTCGGGCATTCGCTGGGTGGGCAGACGGCCGGCATGCTGCTGGGTGCCCGGCTGACCGATCCGCACGACGGCACGATCGTCGACCTGGCCGAGCCGCGCATCAAGGCAGGCGTGCTGCTGACCCCGCCGGGCAACGGCGGTGCCGACCTCAGCGCGTTCGCGGCCGAGCATTATCCCATCTTCCTGAAGCCCAGCTTCGCGGAGATGACGACCCCCGCCCTCATCGTCGCGGGCGACAACGATGTTTCCCCCCACCTGACGGTCCGAGGAGCCGACTGGCACGCCGATCCGTACTTCCTGAGCACCGGCCCCAAGAGCCTGCTCACCCTGTTCGGCGCTGGTCATGGGTTGGGCGGAGTCTCGGGCTACGACGTCGCCGAAACGACCGACGAGAGCCCCGAGCGGGTCGCCGTCGTCCAGCGTCTGACCTGGGCCTACCTCCGGACCGCGCTCGACCCCGATGACCCCGCCTGGCCCGCTGCGTGTGCCGCCTTGCTGGAGAGCCCCAACCCGCCGGGACGGGTCGAAAGCAAGTCTTGACGGGGCGGTTTGCCGAGATTTGCCAACGGCGGGCTGGGGCGGTATGATCGGCTTCCCGTCGGGCGCCGAGCCGGGCGACTTGATCGCGAAGGAGCGAGCCTCGCAGTGGAGGAAGGATTCCCGATGTCCTCGGCCAGCACCAGCACCATGGACCCGACCTCAGCGCCCCCAGTGCTGAGTCGCCTGCTCAGCGGCACGTTCTGGCTCGCACTCAAGACGCCGCTTTCGGTGATCATCGCGCTCTGGAGCATCCCGCTCTATATCCGGTACATCGGCGCCATTTCGTACGGTGATTACCTGTTCGCCTGGAGTTTCGGCTTCGTCCAGATCATCCTGGAGTTCGGGATGGGCTCGGCGCTGCAGAAGCAGATGGTCGACGCCTGGACCCGGGGCGACCGCGCGGGAGTGGACCGGACGATCGCCTGCGGGATGAATTTTTATGCGGTCGTCGCGCTGGTGCAGATGCTGTTTCTGTTCGCCCTGATCATGGGCGGTCTGCCGATCAAGTACCAGACGAACTCGCTCGTCATCGGCCTGATCTGGGTCCAGATCCTCACGACGCCATTTTACGGGATGTCGGCGGTGGTCGGGTCGGTCTTGCAGGCAGCGCGGCGATACGAGTTCATCCCCCGGCTGGAACTGGCAATCATCGCGATCCGGTTCGCTCTGCTCTGGGTGGGCTACTGGAGCGGTGCGCCGTTTTTGCTGGTGGTCGCCGGGCAGGTTCTGGTCCAGATTGGCCTCTCGCTCGGCCCCGCGCTCTATGTGATGGTCCGCGAGCTGGGGCATGTTCCCCACTTCGGCGGCGTCCGCCGGGCCGACTTCGCGGTGATGATGAACATCAGCGTTTACATGGCCCTCTTGCAGTGGAGCGTCGTGCTGGCCGATAAGATCGACGTCACGATGCTCGGCTATGTGCTCCGGGGTACAGAAGCCGAAACCAGCGCCTGGATCACGGTTTACAACAACGTCAGCAAGCCGTTTTTCCAGATCCGCCAGACCGGCTGGACCTTGGCCTATCTGGTCATGCCCGCCGTGGTCAGCCTGGCCGTCGGCGGGGACCGGGGGGGGCTGAACCGGATCAAGTATGACGGGACTCGCTTTCTGATCGCGCTCTTGATCCCACCGACGCTCCTGGCGGGGATTTATGCCGGGCCGTTCCTGCACCTCTGGGTGGGGGCTCAGTTCGTCCCGTATGCCTGGATGCTTCGGCTCTTTCTGGTGGCGACCTTGCCGCTGGTCCTGTCGGTGATCACGCAGATGGCAATCGGCATGGGCTACATCCGCCTGATCGCGCTGGTGTCGCTGGCGGGGTCGCTGGTGAATGTGCCGGTCAGCTACATCCTGACTCGGCAGGTTGGGGTTGCCGGCGTGATCTGGGGGACGGTCTTGACGACCTTGATCACCAACTTCTTGATTCCGATGCTGGTCCTGTTTCCGAGGTTGGAGATTCGCTACACGACGTTCGTGCATCAGACTTTACGTCCGCCGCTGATCGGGGCCGTGGCTCTGGTCGCGGCTTGCTGGGGGTTGGGCCAGATTCTCTCCCCCAACCCGATTGAGCAGGCGGGGCTGGTGGGCCGGATCGGGCCGTTTCTGGGGCATCTGACGGTCGGTTGTTTGGCTTACGTGGCTGGCTATACCACCACGGCCACGGGTCGGGGTGATCTGGCGGCCCTGGTCCGGAAGATCTTGCGGCAACCCGCCGTTGCGACTCCCGAGGATTGACGCCCGCTGGCAACATGATGGTGGCCGGACCAGAAAATCGGCGAAGTTTTTCCCCTCGGCTCAATTTTGGCTTAAGATCGAGTTGGAAGCATTTTTCCGACTCGCTTCCCTGGCCAATTCTGGACAAAGGTAAGCGAGTCACCGCTGCTTGATCCGACCCAGTCTTCCCGTCGCTAGTTTCCCGAGGCGAGGCGTCGTGCCCTCATGACACATACGTTTCAGTTTGATCCGAACTCGATCCTCGGCGTGTCGTCGGGAGCGTCGTTGAAGGAGATCCGCGACGCCTATCACCAGAAGTCGCTCAAGCACCACCCCGACAAGGGCGGCGACGAGTGGGCCTTTCGGATGGTCGTCCGCTCGTACGAGATCCTGTCGACGGCCCGGGTCGTCAACCGGGTTGCTCCGCCGCCCGCGACCGAGCGCCGGGCAACCCCGCGCCCCGAGCCGACCCCCAAGCCGTCGTGGACGAGCCGATTCCGACCCGGCGCCAGCACGACCACGCCGACGGCCACGACCGCGCCCCACGAGGCCACCACGGCCCGGTCGGCGACGGTCCCGCCCAGTTCGTCTGGGGGACATCCCCCCTTCAATCCGGGCGCCGCCGCCTCGGCGAGCACCGACCGGGATGCCTCGAACCTGTCGGGGTGGGGTGGAGCCGCCCGGCCGCACGGCACGCAGACGCTGGAGGAGCAGGCCCGGATCGTCACTGTTGAGTTGTTGATCCTCCGGTTCGAGCTCGAATGCTCACTCGACCTGTTCGCGCGGAACCCCGAGGACCGCAACCTCAGTTGCACGCTTCACATCACCTGGCCGGTCGAGGAACTGGCCGAGCAACCCGGCCCACTTCCCGACACCACGCGGACCCTCAAGGCGCTCGACGAAGCATTCAAAGCCAAGGCGGTCCGCAAGCACGCGTTGACGAAGCGGTCGCAGACCGATGGCGGCAAGTTCGTCGGCTGGCTGACCTACCCGACCGCCGTCATGGCATCGGAAGCCCTCGAAGCCTTCCGCGAAGCCCTCGCCCCGCAGGGGATGACGGTCGAGAAGCAGGTCCGCGAGATGGCGCTCCCCCGCCAGTGGTAATGGCACGCAGCTCAGCGGACCAATCCGGCTGGTCGGGCCGCTGGGTCGTCGCCGCGTTCGTCGTGGTGGTCCTCGTCACCTGGGGCGGACTGGACCGGGCCTTCCGCTCCTGGACCGCCCGCTACCAGGCGCGAGCCACCTTTGGCGCCACACAGGTAGCCCCGACGGTCGATCCGCTGGCCCGGCTGGCCGTGCCCGCAGTCTCGCCCGCCGCCTGGCAAGCCGCCGTGGCCGACACCCATGCCATGCTCGTGGCCCTGACCGGCGCGGGCTTGCTCGACGAAGTGCAGATGGGTGCTTTGAGGCAACGCCTGGTCGTCCGGGTGGAGCAAGCCACGGCACACCCCGACCAGGCCCGTGTGATCCTGGCCCAGGTCTGGGACGAGATCGAGCGCAACGCCGGACCCACCATCGCCCCCGACCTGATCCCGCCCCCCGCTGGCTCCCGCCACGCCCAGCGCCACCCGCGACCCCCTCGCCCCGCGCTCCTCGGCCCGCCATCACGCCCGACCCGTTGACCGGCGCCCACCCAGACTGGGCAACTCCCATTCATCCCCCTTGACGGGTCGCCGATCGATCCGCTACGATCTCATCCGTTGAGACTCAGTCTCAAGAACATCGGCTCAGGCGATCTGTCCCTCAGTTTGGGCCATTTCAGGGTGATTGGTATGGACCGAGTGAACAGCGTGATCGATCAGCGTGCAACGGCAACGGCGGCAGTTCAGGTCGCGGGTCCATCTTTGGCCCGATCGAGGAAGCGAGTCCGGTTCAATCAGGCGATGCGGTTGCTGCGTCGGGCTCATCTGTATGCGGGGTTGTTCATGGTTCCCTGGGTCTTCCTGTATGGGATCAGCGCCATGCTGTTCAACCATCCCGAGGCCTTCGCCGACACCGCGATCATTCACTTCTCGGCCGCTGAAACTCAGGCCACCGCGCTCGGGTCGATCCCCCCCGCCGGTGCGCTGGCGGAGCAGGTGGTCAAGACGCTCAATGCCAGGGCGAAGGATTCTCCCTACCGTTTGGTCGAGCCAGCCGAGGCGGCGTTCGCCCGCGACCTGAACGTGACGGCTCGGGGGGACGGCCAGGAATATTTGATTCGGCTCAACCTCGCCGACGGGTCGGGGACGATCCGGCCGGTCGAGAAGAAGGCAAGCAAACCCGCGCCGTTCGCGTCGAAGGCGGGGGCGAAGATCGACCCGTTGCCGTTCGAGCCCGCGAGCCGAGGGTTTCCCGAACTCCTCGGCAAACTCGGCCTGCCCGCCACCACCGACGTCAACGTCCGGACCGTCCCCGACCTGACCTTCCTGATGGGCGGACCGGGCAACGAGACCTGGAAAGTTGCTTACAACGCCGTGACCGGTCAGGTCAGCGGTCGCCCGGCCGACACCACCGGCGTCGGGCCATCGGTCCGCCGCGAACTCCTCCAGATGCACCTGGCGCACGGCTACCCGTCGCAGATCAACGCCCGCTGGGTCTGGGCGATCTGCGTCGACCTGATGTTCGTCTCGATGGTCGGCTGGGGAGCCACCGGCCTGGCCATGTGGTGGCAGATGAAGAACGTCCGCCGGATCGGGGCCATCGTCCTTATCGCCAGCGTCGTCACCGCCACGCTGGTTGCCATTGGCATGCACGCTACCTTCATCGCCGAGTCGGTCTGAAAATCGGTTTTCTCGTCCTCCAATCTCGGCCCGACCGTGGCGAATCCTTTGGTGGAGGCAAGCCACGACGGGCCTCATGGCGAGGTCCGGAGCCCGCGAGGGGATGGACAAGCCCCCTCTGATGGGTCAAGATCCGAGTGGCTAAAAGTCTCCAACCCACGAGGTCGGCATGCTCGATCATTCTCAGTGGCAGGCGATTCAGGCGCTGGATCTAACCTCGGTCAAGCAAAGGTTCCGCGACCGCAAGGGTCGGCTCTGGACCATGGTCCACAACGTCAACCGGATCGAAAAAGAGTACCGCCAGTTCCTCTACCTGATCCTGGAATACCCCGGCGAGACGATCGTCCCCTGGAGCGAGTCCCTCGACGACTTCTGGCACGAGCACATCCTCGACACCCGGAAGTACGAGGCCGACTGCGTGGCGATCTTCGGCAAGACCGTCCACCACAACCCCCACCTGACCAAGGGCAGCACCCCCCAGGTGACCGCCTTTCGATCCACCCGTACCATGTACAAGGCCACCTACGGCACCCGGTCGCGCAAGGATAGCCTCTCCGGTTGCGGAGCCGACTTCCCCGTCGCCCTCTTCGCCGTCGATGCCTCCTCCCACGGCGACAGCGGCCACGGTGGTCATGGCCACGGCGATGCCGGCGGTCACGGCCACGGGGATGCCGGTGGTCACGGTGACGGCGGCGGGGCAAGCTGCGGGGCGTCGTGTGGGGCAAGTTGCGGGGGCGGCGGTTGCGGCGGGGGATGTGGCGGCGGCTGACTGATCTTGCACGAGGGTAATGGATCATGTGGCAAGAACGAATCTCGCTCGATCCGACCATTCTGGTCGGCAAGCCAGTTATCTGAGGAACCCGGCTGTCGGTCGATTTCTTGCTTGACCTGATGGCCGAAGGATTGACCAATGATCAAATCCTTGACAACCATCCGCAACTGACTACTGATGACCTGCGGGCGGTCCTTCAATATGCCGCCGAGACTTTGAGAAGGGGGCGGACAATCTTCCATCCGACTCCTGGCGAGCTATTCTCACGGGTCAAGGACGACGTTCAATTTTTCAAGAGTGAACTTCCGGAACGAAACGCCATTGCCTGGCATGGTTACATATCTGCCCTTTGGGAGTGGGGCATGTTGTCGGTAGATACTTTCGATAAATTGCACACCATGGTGCCATTTGTTGAAGACAACCCTACTGCCGACATCTTGTCTGGACGCTGGAGCGAGGATGATAGAAAACCCGACTCCCCATCATGACGATCGCCCCAGCTTCTCCTGCCCGAACGCACAGAGATTCAGCACCACACACTTACCGCATTTGGGCGAGGGTAGGCACACCTGCTGGCCGTGGAGCATCAGGGCTTCGTGGTTGTCGTAGACCTGCTGGGCGGACCAGTCGGGGGGAAGCTGGGCTTCGAGGAGGGCATGGGCGGGGCCGACGGAGACCTTGGCGGGGATCAGGCCGAGGCGAACGGCAACCCGGTGGTGGTGCGAGTCTACCGGCAGAGCCGGGCGGCGGAGGCGGCTGAAGAGGAGCGTGGCGGCGCTGGTCTTGGGACCGACGCCGGGCAGGTCTTCAAGCCACTCGCGGGCCTCGATCACCGGCATCTCGGCCAGGAAGTCGAGGTTCAATTCGCCTCGGAGCTTGGTGATGGCCTGAAGGATCGCCTGGATGCGCGGGGCTTTCTGGTCGGGCCAGGTGCAGGGGTCGATCGCGGTCTGAACTTCCAGGGTCGGGGCGTCGCGGACGGCTTCCCAGGTCGGGAACTGGGCTCGAAGTTGCTTGAAGGCTCGCCCCGAATCGGCGTTCCGCGTCCGGTGCGAGAGGAGCGACGAGACCAGCTCGCTCATCGGGTCGAGGTCGTGGAAGAACGGGATCGGCGCCCCGTATTCGACGCAAAGCCGGTCGTTGACCTCCATCGCCCGCGCCCGGAGATCGTCGGGAACCGTGATGGCCAGGGTACGCTTCGAGGTGGTCGATGGCATGGCCAGGCTCCGGGGTCATCAACCCACGAATGAGGCGGGCGGCAGTGGTGTGGATCAATATGCTGCATCCGTCATGCCGTCTGGTGAGGATCTGCCCGAAATCCTCTCACGACAACCGATGACCCCCGGCGCAACTGTTGTCGCGCCGGAAGTTTGGATCGGAAGTCGATCACTTTTGCAGGTAGAGCCAGACGAAGCCGGTGCTGTCTTCCTTCATGAACTCCTTGCGCTTCTGGTAGAGCTCCTGAGCGCGCTTCTGGCGTTCCTCCTGCTTCGCCACGTCGTCGGCTGGTTTGCTCAGTTCGGCGGACGCGGCCTGGTGGGCCTTTTGCCAGTCGGCGAACTTTTGCCGATGGTCCGCGTCGGACATTCCCGCGACCGGGGCGACAAGGGTGGTGTTGTCGCCGACGAGGATGTCGAGCTTGCCGTCGTTGTTGACGTCATCAACCCAGATCCGCGTGTTGCCGGTCGGAGCGTGGAGATCCTCGTCACGGAGAATCTGGCCATACTCGCGTGGCTTGCCCGCCGGGATGAGCCAGCGGAACGGCTCCAGGCGCGGGGTTGCCTTGCCCCCGGCGCGGTTCTCGGCCCACTGGACGCCCCCCTCGGCCGATCCGCTCAGGAGGTCGAGGTCGCCGTCGCCGTCCCAGTCGATCACGAACGGGTCGCCGTGGTAGCCGTTGAGTTTGATCGGCGTGTCACCGGCGTGGATCTCGGTCGGCACGGGCGGGAACTTGCCGTCCTTATCCCCCTTGAAGAGGTAGAACGTCCCGGCAAAGGTGCCGACAACCAGGTCAAGGTGGCCGTCGCCGTCCCAGTCCACCGCGAACGGACGGGTGCAAATATTTTCGGTCATCTCGCGACCGTTGAGGGGAATGATCAGCGGCTGACCATCGGTCCCGTTGAGGACTGCCGCCGGGCGGAATGTGCCGTCGGGCTGGCCTCGGAGGATCTGGAACAGACCCGCCATGTCGTTCTGCATCCGGGAATACGAGCCGGACAGGATGTCGCGCTGGCCGTCGCGGTCGAGGTCCACCAACTGTGGAGTCGAACTCGTGCATCACCAAACGCCGGGAACCTGCGCCACCTCGCCCCCAGCCTTGAGCCACTCACCCGGGGCGAACTTGAGATCGCCGCGCTGCTTGTAGACGCGGATCTTTCCCTGGTGGAACTGGCCGACGAGTAACTCCTTCGTGCCGTCGCCGTCGATGTCAGCCCAGCAGGGGGCCGCGTAGCCGGGTTCTTCGACCCGGACCGGAGCGCCATCAGCCATCAATCGGACCGGCGGCTGGAAGGCAGGTTCGCCCCAGGCCAGGGCACTGCCGGCCAGAAATGTGGAAAGCAGGGTTAGCGTCATCGGATGCATCCCTCGCAAGTGAATCGGGCTGAAATTCGGGCCATGACAATCGTCAGTGTTGGCCCGGCACCGAGTATAACGCGCCTGACAGTCGGGTCCAGCCGATTCAGGGCGAAATCAATCGCCGCTCAGGAACGGGGCCAGCACCGCGCGCGGGGCGCCGATGTCGATCGTGACGACCTGGCCGGTGTAAGTGTCGGCCCCGAGCCGGGCGAAGCCGAGTTTGGGGGCGACGAAGGTGGTCGTCGCATCGGCGCGGATGGCGTCGCCGAGGGGACGGCCTGAATCGGCGTCGAGGCCCGACGGGATGTCGAGTGCCAGGATCGGTCGGCCCGACCGGTTCATGCTGGCGATGGCCCGACCCAGGAGGCCGTCAACGGGGCGAGTCAGACCGGTCCCCAGGAGGCCATCGACCAGCCAGGTGGCATCTTGCCAGAGCGAGTCGATGACCTCCGCGCGGGCGTCATCGCCTACCTCGACGGCGTCGATCGGGCAGCACTGGGTGATGGCGCGCTGGGTGGCGGCATCCCTTTGAAGTCGGTCGCGGGCGGCGAACCAGACCAATCGGACCTCGAAGCCCCAGGCGTCGAGGTGCCGGGCCACGACCGCGCCATCGCCGCCGTTGTTCCCGGGGCCGCACGCGATCACGATCAGAGGTCGATCGCCCGAGGCCGACACGGGCGTCGATACGAGTCGATTTTTGAGCCATTGCGCAGCCCCTCGGCCGGCGTTTTCCATCAACAGGATGGTCGGAATCGCGAAATCTTCCAGGCACCGGGCGTCGATCGACCGGACCTCAGCGCGCGACAACGGGCGGACACGCATCGGCTGGCACTCCACTCCGGGATCGAAGGGCAGAGCCACCAGCGTATCAAGCCCGTCCGCGGTTGGAAATCAGGTGCCGAGTGACCGTTCGAGCGCTTGCAGGATCTCGGCGATCGTCTCGAACCCGGCCAGCAGGGCGCACCGTGCTTCATCCTTTAGCCAGGCGGCGACCTTGTGCTCGGCGGCGATCACCGTCGAGTGGTTCCGGTTGCCGAAGAACCGGCCAACCTCGCTGTACGCAACTCCGGTGTGCTTCCGCGCCAGATACATGGCCAGCATCCGCGGGTAGGCGACCGCCCGGGCGCGGTTGTCGGCCTTGAGGGCTTCGGGGTCAATCGAAAAGAGCTGGCAGACGGCCCGCTCGACATCCTTCAGGGCCACCGATCGGGCGGTATGGCGGATGGTGTCGCGGAGGGCGACCCGGGCCAGGGTCATGTCGAGCCGCTTGCCGGTCAAGGTAGCGTGCGCGACCAGGCTATGCAGGGCTCCCTCCAGCTCGCGGACACCCGACCGAAGGTGGTCGGCGACGTAGTTAAGGACCGCCTCCGGCAGGACGATCCCGCGGGCTTTGGCCTTGGTCTGGAGGATCGCCCGCCGCGTGGTCGGGTCGGGGGCGTCGAGTTTGACCACCATTCCGCCCAGGAACCGGGTCGCCAGTTCGTCGCTCAGCTTCGCGGTCTGGCGCGGGTGCTGATCGGTCGTCAGGACCATCAGGGCACCGTCGGCGATCAACGAGTTAAACGTATGCAGGAACTCGTCCTGCGTCGCCTTCTTCGCCGCCAGGAAGCTGATGTCGTCAACGAGCAAGGCCCCGGCCCCTCGGTATCGCGCCCGAAACGAGTTGAGCGTGCCGGTCCGCATCGCTTCAAGGAACCCGTTGGTGAACGCCTCGGCGGTGATCTGGATCACCTTCAAGCCCGGGTTTCGTGCCCGGATCGCGGCGCCGATGGCTTCGAGCAGGTGCGTCTTGCCCATCCCGACGCCCCCCTGGATGACCAGCGGGTTGAACCCCGCGCCGCCCGACCCGATCACCTCCAGCGCCGCCGCGTGCGCCAGTCGGTTGCACGGACCAACGACGAAATCTTCCAGCCGCCGGGCGGGTCGAGTCGGCGTCGGCAGGCTCGCCGGTGCTGGAGCCACGGCGCGGGGGCGGTCGGTCGGCGGTGGCAGGGTGATCGGCGAAGGGGTGATGGGGGCGATCGGCTGGCTCGGGCGAGGCTCGGTGCCGGGGAAGGGGAGATCGACCACGTTCCCGAGCGGGGTCTCGGCCTCGTCGCGGACGCGAAAGGCGAGGCGGAGCGACCGGCCCGTGACCTCGTGCGCGGCATCGATCAGATTCTTGGCGAAGTGCCCCTGAATCCAGTCGCGGAAGAAGGCGTTCGGCACCGCCACTTCGAGCGCATCATCGGCCACGCCGAGGCGGACCCCTTCGCCGAACCAGAGGCCGAACCGCGACTCGCCGAGCCGCTGGGCCATTGCGGCGCGGAGCGTCGTTTCGACCAGCCCAGGGGCTCCGACCGCGGCAGCCATGCTCATCGCAACCTCCCCCTTTTGCTGGGTCCTCGACGCAACCTCGACGGGGAGATATGCGCTCGGTTTGATCCCGAGTCAACCAGCAAACCGGGCGCTCGATTGCCACCTGGCGCGATCGTAACGCGCACCCCGGCGCCGACTTCCGGCTGGCGCGATCACGCCGCGCCCCAGCCTCTGGGAGTCTCATTTTCCTTGAAGTCCGCCCGCGATTCCGACTACCATCAGACCCGGACCTCGACCCATCTGGAGACCCATCCCGCATGGCCACCGTCACCGTCGCTCCACCCTTGTCCATATCTATCTGGCATCAAGTGGTCTTGCACAACGTGTTGTGGGGAACCTACCGCCAACTCCGTGACGAGGAGGCCAACAACGCGGTCCGGATGACGTACCTGGATGGAGATCTGATCCTGATGTCACCTGAGTTGAAGCACGATCACCCGGTCGAGTTACTGGGCTTGCTCGTCCGAGGGGTGGCGGCAGGTCGAGGGGTCACCATCATGGGTATCCGCACGACAACCCTCCGGCTCTCGGCGGATCCGGGTCAGCCGCGCGGAGCCGCCAAAGAGGCAGACGCTGCCTACTACCTCGCTGCGAACGAGCGGCGGATGCGGCTCCGAGGTGAACTTGACCTCGATGTGGACCCACCCCCCGACCTGGCCATCGAGGTCGAGAACAGCCGGAACCTCACGCCTACCGCGCTGCAGGTCTATGCCCGGTTGGGTGTCCCGGAGGTCTGGAAGTTCCGCGCCGCCAGTCGTGCCGTCACCATCCACCACCTCAACGCGGGCAGCTATGCACCAGCCAACGAAAGCCGGGCGTTCCCGGCCCTGACGACCGAACGGATTCACGAGGCACTGAGCTATTTCGAGACGGGCGACCTCGACGAAAATGGCTGGTTCGAGTGGGTCAAACAGTGGGCTCGGGACTTGCCCGCGGTTTGAACTTGCCCCTGGATTTGAGGAGACCCGACCGATGGCCACCGTCACTGCTGCCCCACCGTTGATCTCCGCAGCGGGTTTCGTCATTCTCCGCGCAGTTTCCTGGGAGATGTACTGTCAACTCCGCGATGAGGAGGCCAACAACTCGGTCCGGATGACGTACCTGGATGGGGATCTGATCCTGATGTCGCCCGAGATGCGGCACGATCACCTGGTGGAACTGCTGACCTTGCTGGTCCGGGCCGTGGCGTCGGCTTGCGGGTGGGAAATCAAGGGAATCCGGACGACGACCTTGCGCCTGGGGGCTGATCCCGAGCAGAGCAGGGGAAGTGCCAAGGAAGCGGATGCCGCCTTCTACATCGGTGCCAACGAGGGCCGAATGCGCCGGCGCAACCAGCTTGATCTGAATGTAGACCCGCCCCCCGACCTGGCCATCGAGGTCGAGAACACCAGCGGGATGACGGCCATCGCCCTGTCGATCTACGCTCGGCTCCGGGTCCCCGAAATCTGGCGGTTTCGTGCTGCCGACCAGTCTGTCGTCATCTGCTGCCTGGATGTTGCTGCTGGTGCGTATGTGGTGCGGGGCGAGAGCCAGATTTTTCCCGGTTTGACCCCCGCGCTGATCCGCGCTGCCCTGGCACGGTATGACGTGGGCGACATCGGCGAGATCGCCTGGTCCGAATGGCTCCGAGCATGGGCTCGGGATCTGCCCGAAGCCGGAGCGGAGGTTTGAATCATCAATCCGGTCAGACCACTACGTCGGCGCCTTGACCGATCCAGGCGGCGGCCCTGGTCCGGTGCTCGTCGGTAACGAAGTTGGATACCGACGCGTAGGCGGCGGCGAGGATGCTCATGTCGTCGCCGAGGCCGATCAACGGCAAGAAGTCGGGTACGGCGTCGAGCGGCAGGACGAAGTAAGCGAGCGCGGCGGCGACGATCGCCTTGACCCAGCGGGGGGTCGTCGGGTCGACCAGGCAGAAGTACATCGCCACGGCTTCGCGGGCCATCGGGATCTGTCCGAGGTGACGACGGGCCTTGCTCAGGAAGCCCGACCGGGCGCTGGCCTCGCTCCGCTGCTCGTCGCGACCGACGAAGCGGAAGGGGTCGAAACCGGTCTGGGTCCACCACGATCCGTTGCTCATCTTCGCGTTCATCGGGGCGGTTCCTCGGGAGGTCTCGTCACGCAGCCTCAACCTGAATGGATTCGCTGAGCCGGGCGAAATGTTCGCGCCGATCTCCCGCTCGTTGCTAGGATTCGGTCTCGGACGACGGTAGAATCGGCCACCGAGAAACCTGATCAACCTGGATCCGATAGACAAGTACGTCCCCCACGAGGCCGTGAGCGATGGGCATTTCCTTCGAGTGCGGAAGTTGCGGCAAGCCGTTCAACGTCGGCGTCGAGTTCGCCGGCAAGACCGGTCGCTGCAAGCGCTGCGGCGCGACCATGCAGATTCCGTTCGAGACCGAACCAGCGCCCGTCCCCGATGATGTCTTCGACCTCGACGAACCGGTCTTGCCGCCCCGGGCCGCGACGGCGGTTCCTGCGCGCTTAGCCTCGTCCGGTCGCCCGAGCGGTGAGCCGGAGGTCAACCAGAACATCGCGGCGATGGCGGCGCAGCTCCGTGCCGGGGGGAAGGGGTTCAAGCCGAGCAAGGCGAAGGCCAGCGCGAGCCGCTCCGACGGCGAGGGCGGCTTTTCGTGGAAGAAGGTTGGGTCGGGGGTCCTGACGGTGCTGGTGATCATGGGCGTTGTCGGTCGGATCGCCCGACCGGTCCGGCGCGCGATTCAGGGGCAGCAGGCCAACAAGCCGATGACCGCCGAGACGGCCCGGCAGATGATTCAGACCGACATCGCCAGGTACGCCGCCGGCCCCATCGCCCTGCCGCGCTTCCCTGACCTCGGCCCAGGCGAGGAGCGTGAACCCGGCGTCACCCGCCACGAGGTCGTCTTCGGCCCATCGCCGATGCCGCTCGAAGGACCGCCGGGCATGGGCGGTAAACTCTGGGTGTATCTTCCCACCGGCACCCACGCCGATGGCTCGCTGCCCGCCGTCCTCGTCACCGGCGCCGGGAGCAACCTGCTGACCGGGATGGAACTCGGTGACGCCGACCGCAAGGAGCACCTGCCCTACGTCGCCGCCGGGTTCGCCGTCGTCGCCTACGAGATCGACGGGATGAACCACGACGAGACCCAGTCCGACGAGAAGATGACCGAGGCCATGTGGCGGTTCGACAAGGCTCGCGCCGGTCTGATCAACGCCCACATCGCGCTCGAATACGTCCTGGCCAAGGTCCCCGTCATCGACCCCGGCCGGATCAGCGCCGCCGGGCACAGTTCGGCCGGAGCCCTGGCCGTGCTGTTCGCCGAGACCGAACCCCGCCTCAAGTCCGCCGTCGCCTACGCCCCCGCGCTCAACTACGCCAGGCGGTTCGGGCAGGAGACCGTCGACCTGATCACCAAGGCTGGCTTCGGCGCCCTCGTCACCCGCTACGCCCCGCTGACCGGCGTGGCCGACCTGAAGTGCCCGCTCCTCCTCTTCCACGCCCGCGACGACTCGAACGTCCCCTACACCGACACCGAGGAGTTCGTCTCGCAGGCCAGGGCCGACGGCAAGGAAGTGACGCTCGACCTCGTCGCCACCGGCGACCACTACAACTCGATGATCCAGGAAGGCATCCCCCACGCCATCGCCTGGCTCAAGGGCCAACCCATCCCCACCGCCGAACCCACCCCCCCCGCCGCGATGCCCGAACCCACCCCCACCGCCGAAACCAGGGCCGACCCCGAGCCCGACGCCCCCGCTCCCACCACCCCCGCACCAAAGAACCGCGAGCGCCTCGAAGCCGCCCGTAAAAAGGCCATGGAAGCCCGCCAGAAGTCCCGCCCGCGACCCTGAACCGGGTCGGGTTCATAGACCTTGCTCAAATTGATAAACCACTACTTCCAGCATGTGGGTCGAAAGCCGACCCAGCAAATGTAAGTGATGGTCTCCAAGGTAGGAGAAAAACTAAACCAACGCCATTTTGTCTCAGTAAGACTGCAGAACAAAATAATCTGACACCATGACACCATTCCCGCTCTTTGATTGTCCAGTGGGGGGCAGGCCCAAAGAAAGTAGTTGGGGTTAACCCCTAACTTTGCAAATGGCGCTTTTGGTCACACCACGACGAACCATTCAGAGCAACAAATCTCGACAGGAATATAGCAATGATAGCGTTTGTGGCATTACTCTGCGTCGCCCAAAATTTTCACGAACATGCCGCCCTTAAAGGTCACAACTCGCAAGTATCAAGCGTTAGTTTTTCTTTCGACAACGAGACGCTCGCTACTGGGAGCAGCGATCACACCATCAAGATTTGGAACGTGGTGAACGCACGCGAGCGATCGACACTCAAAGGTCACGAAGCTGCCATACTATCGGCGAGATTTTCTACTAAGGGAACATCACTGACTTCGGTGGATTACCGGGGTAAGATGATCCTTTGGGATCTCGTCGACGGAGTCAGGGCTAGCGCGTACTTAGTAGGTCGATTTGGTAAACTTTGACGCCTTGCGCTCAGTTCTCCTTTCGGTTAAACCATATTCCATGCGGCTCTCGGGGTTCAGGCATGGGGGTGGTTGATGGCGCAGACACAGCGATTCGGGCTTGATGAGGTCGTGGCACATTTCCAGGAGCTCGAAGACCCACGCTCGGAAATTAACCGCAAGCATCCGCTGGCTTCAGTGGTCGTCATTGCTCTGATCGCCGTGCTTGCCGGTGCGTCGGGGCCAACGGCGATCGCTCACTGGGCGGCCATCAAGAAAGACTGGCTCGCCTCGATCTTGCCGCTGCCCAACGGGGTTCCCGGCAAAGATTCATTCCGTCGGGTACTCATGGCCATTCGCCCTGAAGCCTTTCAAGCCTGTTTCGCTGCCTGGGTGCGGTCGTTACGTGACGAAGCCGTCGCCCAGACCGGCGTCGAGCGGCCGACGTTGGCCATCGACGGCAAGACGCTGCGACGCAGCCACGACCGCAAAAACGGCCTCGGAGCGTTGCATTCGGTCACCGTCTGGGCCAGCGAGTACGGCTTGTCGCTGGGTCAGGTCGCCTGCGGCGAGAAGTCCAACGAGATCACGGCAATTCCGGTGTTGCTGAAGTTGGTGGACGTCGCCGGCGCGGTCGTGACGATCGACGCCATGGGCTGCCAGAAAGAGATCGCCGGTGCGGTCGTGGCGGCCAAGGGGGACTATCTGTTGGCTCTCAAAGGGAATCAGGGGACGCTGCATCAGGCGGTCGTCGACCACGTTTTAGGGCGTTGGGACGACGATTTTGGTGGCGATGAGGTGGGCCGCGGTGAGACCGTCGAGACAGGCCATGGCCGCAGTGAGTCGCGAACCTACATTCAGCTGGCAGCCCCCACGACGCTTCCGGGGTTTTCCTTGTGGCGAGGGCTCAAGTCGATCGGCGTGGTGGTCAGCCAGAGCGTCCGTGACGGCAAGGCGACGGACGAAGTGCGGTACTATATCAGCAGCCTACCGGTCGAAGCGGACGCTCAGACGTTCGCCCATTCGGCGCGTTCACACTGGGGAGTGGAGAATGGCTGTCATTGGACGCTCGACGTGACCTATCGAGAGGACGAATCGCGGATTCGCGAGCAGCTATTGCGTGAGAACATGGCCTGGCTGAACCGTTTCAGTCTGTCGCTGCTGAAGCAACACCCGGGCCGCCAGAGTGTCGCCATGAAACGAAGAAGCTGTGGATGGAGCGACGAATTTTTGATGCAAGTCGTCAAAGGATCAACATGTTAGTGTGCGCTGGCCCTGTCGACGGAGTTTATCAGTCTTCCAAATCGCAAGTCTTCAAAGGTGTTGGAGATATTTTTAACTTTGATCAACAACAATTCGGTAAAACTGCAATTTTTTCCTCAACAAAGTACATCTACGACAAAGTAGACAAGGCCAATTTCCCTTATTGGAACCTCAACATACTGAATACGGAAAACTTAGAGGAGATAATGACAACAAAACATAATGCCTCAATCACTTCACTTGCGATCTCGCCGGACGGATCGTTGGTCTCGTTCAGCGACGGTCAAGGGGTCATCAGGGTACTCTCTTGCAGCGACCGCAGAAACCTTGTCGAGATCAATTCATTTACCTGCCCCTTGGGCGAAGACGGAGATCCAGTTACGCCAACGACCATCGCGTTCCATTCGCAAAATAAATTCCTGGCATTTGGTTGCGATGATAGCAAAATTAGGTTATGGAGATGGTCGGACGCTGCCCCCTACGCAACACTCGTGGGCCATACCAAATGGGTCGACCACATCGCGATTTCTGCGGATGGAGATTTTGTCGTTTCGGGGTCGCGTGACTTAACACTTAGAGTATGGTCAACAAGAACGCAAGAAACCCTAAAGTCGATTCAATCTAATAATTATGTGTGCTCGATTTCAATATCGAACAATAGTAAATATTTTGCTTATGGTGATTATAATAATAATGCATTGATTTGGGCAATTGATCGGTAGGGAAAACTCATGGGTGGTACATCCGGCCAGGGAGGGGGAATGGTGTCAATTCAAGGGAGGGGGAATGGTGTCAATTCAAGGGAGGGGGAATGGTGTCAATTCATATTTAAGACCCACGGGAGCCACGACACTCGGACCGAAGCTGAACGCAGGTAAACGGATCGGGAATATCTCGCAATTGGGGTGGAATGGTATGCGATTGGGTCGTGAAATTCACGATGGTACTAGGGATATCAATCCCGCAATCGGTCGTCTGGGTCGGGGCGGGGATGTGAATTTCACCAGCCGTCGAGATTGCACCTATGGCCGCTTCCGCTGCTCAGATTGCCGCGAATCAACGTAATGCTCTGCTGTCTACCGGGCCGAACACCGTTGCGGGGAAGGAAGCCTCGCGGCGGAACTCGCTCAAGCATGGACTGACGGGGGCGGGAGTGGTCATCCCGGGAGAGGATGAGCATGAGGTTGCCAACCGCGTCGCGGCTCTGGAGGGGCAGCTTCTCCCCGACGGGGACTATCTGGGTACTCTGCTGGTCCGGCAGGTCGCCATCGCTACGATTCGCGCTGAGCGGGCGTATCGCCATGAAACCGCGATTGCCGCCGAGCGGATGCGGCGGGCGGGTGATGTTTTTGATGATGCCCGGCTGGTGCTGGCTCGCGAGATCCTTGCCGACCTCCACGTCGACCCGGTCACGACGCGGCGGCGGCTGGTGGCGGCCCCCGAGGGGATCGCCGCTCTGGTTGAGCGGCTCGGGGCTTTGCGGGCGAAGGCGGAGTCGGAGGGATTCATCGCCTGGGATGACGGCGAGGGGAAGGAGCTGGACCTGTGCATGGGGCAGCCGCCGGGGCAATCGCCGCTGTCGCGGGGGGCGTTGCTGACGCGGGGGATCGTGTATGACCACTGGGTCGGACTGGACCCGACGGAGTTTGCCGGCCTGAGCGCGGCCGACCGGCTGCACTGGGCCGTTGGCGAGATCCGGTTGATCATCGACGGCGAGCTGGCGAACCTGGAAGCGCAGCGGGCCACGCTCGACACGAACCGGGCGGCGCAGAGTCGGGCCGAGGCGTCGGAGCGGACGATGCTCGACCTTGGGACGCCCGGCATGGCGATCCGGCGGTACGCGGGGGCCGCCGAGCGGACGATCCTCAAAATGCTCAAAGAGCTGCGGATCATGCGGTACGAGGCGCAGCTCAAGGCGCTACCCCCGGCCGAGGCGGCCGAGGCTCTGACGACGATGGTGGCGGAAATGCCCGCCCTGAAAGAGGTTCGGGACGAATTGGCTTCGTTTTGCCCGTCGCCGCGCCCGGAGTCCCGGCCGGGGCGGCGGGCGATGCTCGAATCGATGGTGGCTGATCCCACGCCATCGGTCGTGCCGATCCGGGTTGGTCGAGGTCCGGATCAGCCGGGGGCACCGCCCTCTTGAGGCAACTTGATGGCTCAGATCGGTGCCGATCCCGGGATGCTGCGCCCGGGGTGCGCGCTCGGGGAAGCTCAGCCGCGCGGGGTCTGGCCGACGAAGGCGATGGCGTCGTTGGTCCGCTTCAAGATGTCGTCGATCTGCGTGGCGTTCTCGAAACCGATAACGAACGAGTCGACCGTGCCCAGACCGAGGACGTACCGGAGGGTGTTATCGCGGCGTTCGGGTTCCTTCATCGCCCCTTCGCCGAGGATCTTCATGCCGACGACGCCGACGCCGCGGTCGTGCATTTCCTGGAGGCGCGAGGCAACCTCGTCGGGCTTCTTGTCGTCCATGACCAAGCCTTCGGGGTTGATCCGCGCGAGGTCCACTTCCACGAACGGGTCACTGGCCGACGTCCGGAGCGGGTCCATCCCGTGGCAACTGGTGCCGTGGGCGCGGATGATCCCCTCGGCCTTGGCCTGGCGGAGGTAGTCCATGGCGCTGGTGTGGTCGGCGGGCCAGCCCTTCTTGGTCATGCAGTGCAGCAGGACGATGTCCATCATGTCCACGCCCAGTTCCATCCGGTAGCGTTCCAGGTGGCTCTTGGCATCGGCCATGTTGGTGGCGTGCGTTTTGGTCTGGATCACGTACTTGTCGCGGTCCACCCCCTTGAGCGCTTCGCGGAGGTAGGTGTGCGAGCCATACTGGTCGGCAACGTCGAAGAAGTTGATCCCGCGGTCGAGCGCATCGCGGATCAGTTTGGTGAATCCCTTGACGCCGAGCTTGGTCTGGTTGCTCGACTGGTTCGATCCGTGGCTCCCGGTGCCGATCCCAACGTACGAGACGGCGATCCCGGTTTTGCCCAGGATCACGCGGTCGGTCGCCGACTTCGGCAGGCTCAAGCGCGGGGCAGGGCCGGCCAGGGCGGTCGATACCGGCAAGGCGGTCGCGGCGGCCAGAGCGGCGGTCGTGCCGAGGAATTCGCGGCGATTGACGGATGGCGTCATGGCGAGCAAACCTCCGAGATGGAAGATGGGAGCGAGTCGGCGAAGTGGAGACTGACGGTTTCATTCTACCCCGAAGCGCGATCTGATACCATCAGGCAGGTTGGATGTTGCAAGGCCCGAGGACGTACTGCCGTGTTTACCGGTCTGGTCGAAGCATTGGGCAAGGTGGATCAGGTCCATGAAGCAGGCTCGGGCCGACGGTTTCGCCTCGTCTGGCCCGACTTTGCCGAAGCCTTTACCCTGGGCGAGAGCATCGCCGTCAACGGCTGCTGCCTGACGGTCGTGGCGACCGAGAAGGACTGGTTCGACGTCCAACTCGGTCCCGAAACGCTCCATCGGACGAACCTCGGGACCAAGGTTGTGGGTGATCCGGTGAACCTCGAACGCTCGCTCCGCGTCGGCGACCGGCTGGGCGGCCACTTCGTGCAAGGACACGTCGACGCCACCGCCACGCTGGTCGACCGCCACCCCGACGGCGACTGGGACTTCCTCGGCTTCGAGCTGGGCGTGGAGTGGCTCCCCCTGATGGTCGCCAAGGGCTCGATCGCCATCGACGGCGTCAGCTTGACGCTCGTGGACGTGACCGAATCTGGCTTCTCGGTCATGCTGATCCCCCACACCCTCGCCGCAACGACTCTGGGGACGCTGAGGGTCGGGGATCAGGTCAATATCGAGACGGATATGCTGGCGAAGCATGTGCAGAAGTTGCTGGGAAAGTGAGCGAGTTACCATTCTTCAACAAATGGGGTTTGCTGCCTCCGGGATGCTACAAAATGTCCATCGACGACTTGAGGATGTCTTTTCTGGTCACCGGCTCTCCCGGATTCGACGCGGGGTGGGATGTCGCGCACCGACTTCATCTGGTCAACAACCTGGAGATCGTCGCCGGTCAGCTCTGGAGCGTTGGTGTCGAGGAAATTTATGCGGATGGCTCGTTTGTCGAGCAAAAAAACCGGCCCAACGACGTCGACGGTTACTTTGTCTGCGACCTGAAAGACTACGTCAGTGGTAACCTGGAAAGAAGGCTGAACCGAGTTGACCCGCTCGCGTCCTGGGGTTGGGATGCGCAGCATCGAGTCAGCGGCGGCGAATGGAAGCTACGGCGCAACTATCAGGTCGAGATGTTTCCGTACCAAAGCGGCACGATGTTGACACCGAAGCTGGAGATGTCGCAAGCGTTCCGCCAGACGAAACACGGGTCGCGTTCCAAAGGGATCATCCAACTCACACCGCTGAGACTATCCCCATGATCCGCTCCGATGCCGATTACAGAGATGCGGTCGCACGCATTGAGGCCGAAAAACAGGGGATTGCGGATCGCGAGTCCTTCCTGAAAGGTCAGGGCTTCGGTCCCGAAGAAGTGGAGCGAGGATTATCGGCCCTGCGTGCCATGCATCAGGGTTTGGTTGATGATGTCGCCGAGTACGTGCAGATCCGGCAGCGGAATCTGACCAGCTTCGATCATCTCGCATGCATCGGGCGGTTGCTGGTCGCCGCTCGACTTGCCAGCGGCCTGACGAGCCGCGAGTTAGCCAGCAAACTGGGAACGAGCGAGTCGCAGGTCGCAGACGATGAACACAACGAGTACAACAGCGTCACCGTCGACCGAGCGTGCCGGATTCTGGACGCGTTGGGGGTTGAGGTGAGGTTGCAATGTCAAATGATGGTATCCAAGGGCTTCGATACACCCAGTGCACTTCCACCGCGAAGACGACGCGGGTTGTGGAAAAAAATCAAAAACTTCTTCGGAGCAATCTCCGATCGCGAACCGCCAATCCGGACCGCAGCCGATCTGATGCGGTCTGATTTGGTAGGATCGTGGGCTGACCGAGCCGATCTGGCGGATGGTTATGGATTTGCCCGCCAACTCCGTTGGCAAGCAGAGTTTCGCCTGAGAAAAGACGATCATCCTAAATTTCAATAAGCTATTGCTACGAGGTTGCCCCGTTGTTCTCCAGCAAGCCGCCGCCACGCCAGACGCAGTCGTACCTTCGGAACCTTTTTGCCAAAAAGGGGATCGAGCCGCGGCATCGGTTCGGGCAGAACTTTTTGATCGACCTGAATATCCATGACCTGATCCTCAAGGCGGCGGAGGTCGGGCCAGGGGATGTGGTGTTGGAAGTTGGGCCGGGCGCGGGGGCGTTGACGACCTTGATGGCCGTGACCGGGGCAACCGTGATTGCGGTCGATATCGACCCGGCGATGGCGGGCCTGACAGCCGAGGCGACGGCCGGGATGCCCAACGTCCGGGTCTTGACGATGGATGCGCTCAAGGGAAAGAACAAGCTGGCGCCGGTGATGCTTGATAACGTCCGGTCGGGCCTGGCGGCGGCGCCGGATCGGCGTTTCAAGTTGGTGGCGAATCTCCCTTATAATGCGGCCACGCCCATTATGAGCAACCTGCTCGTGCATCCCGACCTTTGCCCGAGCCGGATCGTGGCGACGATCCAGCTTGAACTGGCCGAGCGGATGCTGGCGAAGGCCGATACCGACGCCTACAGCGCCCTGTCGGTCTTGATCCAAGCCGTCAGCGACGCCTCGATCGTCCGGACGCTGTCGCCGGGCGTCTTCTGGCCGCGCCCGAAGGTCGACTCCGCCGTCGTTTGCCTGGTCCCGAACGCAACCAAGCGGGCCGAGGTCGGCGACCTCCCCTGGTTTCACTCGGTCGTCCGCCAGATCTTCCTCCATCGACGAAAGAACCTGAGACGCGTGGTTTATAGCCTCTGGCGGCCCCGCTGGACGGACAAGGCCGAGGTCGACGCCCTGCTCGATGGTCTTGGCCTGACGGGGCAAGTTCGCGCCGAGGCCATGAGTGTGACCCAGCACATCGCGCTGGCCAAGGCGCTGCAAGAACGGCTCGGGACCGATCCGGCGGTCGAGGATGAGGGGGACGAGCCGGAATCCGGCGATCCACCTGACCCGGATGACGACGCCTGATTGGTGATCTCGTCGATTTTGGGGCGAAAAGCGCTGGATATCGGGCCTCAATTTTGCGTACTTAATTTCACAGTCCGTACCTTGCCGTTGCGAATGACACCTGTTTCTGATTTTGAGGAGATTTGGGATGACTTTCCGCCAGGCCGCCCTGACGCTCGCTGCCCCCGTCCTGTCCATTGCTCTGGTCGGTTGCCAGCCGCCGCTGGAAGAAAAGAAGGAAGGTGGAGCAGCGGCCCCGACGGCAACCGAGCCCAGCACTGCGGCGCCGACGGTTGCCCCGACCGCGACCGACGTCAAGCCGACCGAACCGGCCGCTCCCGCCGCTCCGGCTGGTGACGCCGCCAAGGAAGCCCCCGCGACCACGACGACCCCCGCACCGGCACCGACCCCCGAAGAACCGAAAAAGGACGACATGCCCAAGTCCTGAGTGTCCACTCAAGACCGACTCACCCAGGCGGCCGGTTCTGATCGTTTATGATCGGTTCCGGCCGCTTGTCGTTGGGTGAAATCCGAAGTTTTGAGGTTTCCCCGCAACACCAACGCAAAATTGCGGGGTTTGATTGTCGGCTTGATGCCTGCGAGTTACGATGATTGAGTGTGGGTCCACCGACCCATTTCCCTCTGCATTACCGACCCTGTTGCAACTCGCTCGGTGATGAGCTGAAACCCCAGGAGAACCGGATCGTGTGGTCGAAATGGCTCGATCGACTCGACGAACGCTTCCCCCAGTGGGCCAGCGGTCGGTTCCGCCGGGAACTCCCCGCTTTCAGCGTCAGCATGGGCTTTCATGCGGTCCTCCTGACCGCGCTCGGCCTGATGGGCTACGCCGCGTCGGCGGACCTGAAACGCGACATCACCAGCGAGGTCATCGCCCCCGAGCGCCCTTCGTTTGACCCAACCGAGATCCAGGACATGGATCAGCCCGACCAGCCCGCCGTGGTCGAGGCTGTCGGTTCGAGTGCGCCGACCCTGGCCGCGCTCGCCACCGAAGGCGCCGCGCCGGTCCCCGTCGCCAAGACCGACGGCGCCGGCCCCTCGGCGATGATCCGCGACGCCAACGTCGCTCGCCCCGGTGACCTGATCATGCCGGCGGCCGCCACGCTGAGTCAGTCGGTCGCGATCAAGGGCAGCGGCGCTGAGCATGTCGACGGGGTCGAGGGCGCGGTCGACCGGATCGCCACCGAGATCCTCAACCGGCTCGAACAGGGCAACACCCTGGTTGTCTGGGCGTTCGACGCCTCGGGCAGCCTGGTTGCCGAACGGGAACGGCTGTCGAAGCAGATTGAGCAGATTTATGCGCATATCAACCAGCTCGATACCGACAAGATTGCCGTCGGCGATACCCTGATGACGATGGTGGTCGCCTTCGGCAACGACCGGAAGGCGATGCTCCCCGCCCCGACGCACGACGTTGCCGCCATCCTTTCGGCCATCAAAGAGGTGCCGCTCGACACGACTGGGGTCGAGACCACCTTCAACACCGTCGGCTGGATCGCCAAGAACTGGGGCGGCAAATACAAAGGCCCCGACGGCAAGGGGAAGTATCAGACCATCACCATCGTCGTTACCGACGAGGTGGGCGACGACGAGCAGCAACTCGAATCCGCCATCGGCTCAGCGTCGGCGGTCAAGATGCCGGTCTACGTCCTCGGCTCCCCGGCGCTCTTCGGCAAGGTCGAAGGCCGGATGAACTACACCGACCCGAAGACCAAAAAGGTTCACCTGAATATCGCGGTCCGCCAGGGGCCGGAAAGCGTGGCCTTGGAGTCGATCTATTTACCGTTCTGGTACAACGGCGACCAGTACGGCAACCTCGACGCCGGGTTCGGCCCGTACGCCCTGAGTCGACTCGCGGGTGCGACCGGGGGGATCTACTTCGTCGCCCGGATCGGCAACAGCCGGTTGAGCTTCGACCCGAACGCGATGCGCGAATATCGCCCCGACTGGGTCAGCCCCGACCAGTACGGGCGGAGTTTGCAAAAGGACCCGATCCGGGGCGCCGTGGCGCAGGCGGCGATGTTGACCCAGCAGGCACTCCCCGGTCAGCCCAATTTGACCTTCCCGCCCGCCGATACGCCTGAGTTCAAGGAAGCGATGGAGCAGGGGCAGACGACCGTCGCGCGGATCGAATACACCGTCAACGAGGCACTCGAACCGATCACCGCCGTCAGCAAGCTGCGCGACCGTGAGACCTCGCGCCGCTGGCAGGCACATTATGATCTGATTCGGGGTCGGCTGCTGGCGATGAAGATCCGCTGCGCTGAGTATCAGACGGCGTGCGCCAAGATGAAGAAGGATGCGCTCAAGTTCGAGAACCCGAAGTCGAACGCCTGGCGCCTGGTGCCGACCGAGCAGATCCTTTCGGGCGACAAGGTGGAGCGCGTCGCTCGCGACACGCAGGCGATGCTCCGGCGGGTCGTCGATGATCACCCCGGCACCCCCTGGGCCGTGCTGGCCAACCGCGAATTGAAGGACCCGTTCGGCTTCAAGTGGGTGGAAACCTACGTCAAACCACCGCCCAAGCGGACCGAGGCAGAGGAAGCCGCTGCCAAGAAAAAGGCCGCCGAGAAGAAGGCAATGCCCAAGGAACCTGAAATCAAGCTCTGACGGCGCTTCTCGGCAACTTGGTTGTTGGGGTTGGGGATGCCGGGATGTTATGCTGAGATAGGTGAACTTGACGGCTCGTTCTGAGTCTGACTTTTCATCCAGACCAACCCTCTCTTGATGCCACGCCGGACGTTCGCCGGCTTTCCTCCGCTGACCTCCGCTTCAAAATTCTGGCGTCACTGGTGGGTCGTCGTTCGCGGTTCTTTTGTTCCCGAGGACGAAGCGTCATGCCAGCACAACTGGAACTCCCCCGGTCGAGTGACAACCCCCTCGGCATCAACCTCGACCGACCGATCGACCTCGAAGCGGGTCCGACCCTCGAAGTCGACCCCCCGGCGCACCCGACCGGTCCCGCCGACCCCGTCAGCCTGCCCGGTGCCTCGACCGGCGCCGTGCCGAACGGGGTTCCGGCGCCGGCTCCCTCAAGCCCAGCCGCTGCGGGACCGCCCGTCGATCCCGATGCCCAGCCCGCAGCCGCACCCGCTGGCGCGGCTGGGCCCAAACTCCAGCGCGCGAAGCGGCGGCTCAAAAAGCGGTGGGATGCGCCCGCGTGGCTGGTTTCGGCCCTGATCCATGTGGGCATCCTGGGTGGTCTGGCGGCGGTGGCGACGACCTCGGGCGATGTCGTCCGGAAGCTGGCCAACCTCGACTCATCGCTGGTGGCCACCACGGGCGAGGCGGAACTGACACCGCTCTACCAGGACCCGTCGGACGTCCCGCGTGATCAGGCCGTTAGCGAGATGAACGCCGATGCCGCCCCAAGCACACCGAACAACTCGTCGGGCGGGACGGCTGGCGCTGTGGTCCTGAAGTCAACCGGGCGGTCGGTCAGCACGCGGACCGCCTTGCCGAGCGTCGGGTCGGTCGCGGCCCCATCGAACCTCTCGCGGATCTCGGAGAAGATGACCACAGACCTCGGCGAGAGCGGGATGCTCGGCGGCGAAGTGACCAACTCGGTCGGTGAGGTTGGCGAGGCGCTCGACCAGATCGCCCGCGAGATCCTCCGCCACCTGAGCCAGCATCGCTTGACCGTCGTCTGGATGTTCGACGAGTCGGAAAGCATGCGCGACGACCAGAAGGCGATCAAATCGAAGTTTGATCGCGTCGTCAACGAACTCAAGATCAACGCCCCCGACGACGGCCCACCTGGGCAGGGCAAGGCGGGCAACGGCAAGAAAACCGGGCCGCCCCTGGACCACGCGATCGTCGGCTTTGGCGACGATGTCCACTTCGAGCAGGAAAAGCCGACCACCGATATCAACCTGATCGGCAAGGCGATCGACCGCCTCCGGATCGACTCGACCGGCAAGGAAAACACCATGTCGGCGCTGGTCAAGGTGATCGGCCACTACGACAACCTGATCAACACCGACCGCCGCCTCCTGATCGTCCTGGCCACCGACGAGTCGGGCGACGACGGCGACTACGTCGAGGAGGCCCGCCAGGCCGCGCTCAAGAACAAGGTGCCCGTCTACATCATCGGCCGCCAGTCGTTACTCGGGACCGACCACCTCACAATCGCTTACGTTGATCCCGTGACCAAGGACACCTACTGGGTTCCCATCAAACGTGGGCCGGAAACTGCCGACGTCGAGGCGCTTCAGTACGACGGCCTCCACGGGCGCTGGGATGAGATCCCGTCGGGGTTCGCACCCTACGAACTAGCGCGGATCGCCAAGGATACCGGGGGGATCTATTTCCTCTTGCCGAGCGAGGAAGAGCTCCGGATTCGCAAACGCGAAAAAGCGTACTCGATCCAGACCCTGAAGGAATACGTGCCCGACTACGAGAGCCGCAAGGCGTACGCTGACCGCCGGAGCAAGTCGGAACTGCGGCAGACGCTCCGCGAGGTGATCGCGATCACCAAGGACTTTCCGTACCGCCACCACTACTCGGTCATCCCCCAGGAGATGTTGTTGCAGGTCGATCAGGAATTGCCCATTGTCACCGACCGGCTTAACGCCCTGATCGCGATCGAGAAACGACTCCGGGGGATCGAGAAATCCCGCGACCGCGAGCCCGAAAAGCGCTGGCAGGCCGCGTATGATCTGATGCTGGCGCAGGTCGTCATCTACCAGATCAAGGCGTACGAGTACCGCGCCAACTTGCAGGAGATGGCCACCAAGGTGCCCAAGTCGAAGATGACGCCCAGCCCCGAACTGACCGTCCTCTGGAGTCTCGACCACAACCGCGAGGCACTCGCGCCCAAGGACAAGACTGAGAAGGTCTATGCTGAGGCTCTCCGGCTCTGCAAGCGCGTCATCGAGCGGCACCCGCAGACCCCCTGGGCCGACCTGGCTCAGGACGAGATCGACCGCGGCTTCAGCATCAAGCGGACCGAGTGGGACCACAAGCACTCGGCCAAGTACGAGGAGCGGCGCAAGCTGGTTCCCAAGTTCTGATGCCCGGCGTCCTTGCCTTGACCGAAGCTCGCCGGATGGCGGAACAGTGTCGGCTCGACCGGCTCCGCTCACCGATCGAGCGGAACCAGTTGGGCCAGTTCGCCACCCCGCCCGCTCTGGCTTGCGCCGTGGTGGACCTGGCCTTGCGGTGGCGGCAAGTGCGGGGAGATACAGGCCCGATCCGCTTTCTCGACCCCGCCGTCGGCTCGGGGGCATTCTGGGCGGCGGTGCTCGACCGGGTTGGGCTGGGGATCGGTTGTGGCCTTGGCGTCGAAGTGGACCCAGCGGTCGCGACGGTGGCCCGGACTCTCTGGGCTGGGCAGGGCCTTGACCTGATCGAGGCCGATTTCACCCGGCTCGACCCGCCTGCCGATCGTTTTCACCTGATCGTGGCCAATCCGCCGTACGTCCGGCATCATCATCTGGGAATTCATTCAAAGAGCGAGCTGGCGCGGCGGGTTTGGGATCAGCTCGGCTTGCGGGTCAGCGGCCTGACAAGCCTGTATGCCTATTTCCTCCTCCTGGCCGATGCCTGGCTGGCTCCGGGAGGCGTGGCCGCCTGGCTTATTCCGACCGAGTTCCTTGACGTCAACTATGGCGGGGTGATCCGCGACTACTTGACCAGTCGGGTGACATTGCTTCAGATCCACCGCTTTCGGCCCGAGGATGGCCAGTTCGATGGGGCACTGGTGACGTCGGCCGTTGTCGTGTTTGCTCAAGCCTCGCCCCCGGTCGGGCATCGGGTCTTGCTGACGCTCGGCGGGAACCTGGATCTGCCGGATCAGACCGAAGCCGTGCCGGTAAGCACCTTGCAAGCCACGCCGAAGTGGTCGCGGTTCCCCGGGGGATCGCACCCGGTCGTTCCCGCTGGTTCGCCGACGCTCGGCGACCTCTTCCAGATCCGGCGCGGGATCGCCACCGGGTCGAACCGGTTCTTCATCCTGTCGCGCGTCGAGGCTGAGGCTCGTGGTCTGCCCGCTGCCTGTCTCCGACCGATCCTGCCCAGCCCGCGTTACCTGAAATCGGCCGTGATCGAGGCCGATCCTAGAGGATTTCCCCTCGTCGATCCTGCTCTGGTCCTGCTCGACTGCCGCCACCCCGAGGTCAGCCTGGACCCGGCCCTGGCAAACTACCTCGCCCATGGGCGGTCGCTGGGGGTGGATCAAGCCTACCTGACCAGTCGTCGGACCCCGTGGTATGCGCAGGAGGAACGCCCACCGGCACCGTTCCTCTGCTCGTACATGGCCCGACCCCGCCCCGACCGGCCGTCGCCGCTCCGGTTCTTCTGGAACCGATCGCAGGCCACCGCCGCGAACGGCTACCTGATGCTCTACCCCCGCGCCCCGCTGGCCGACCGGCCCGACCTGCTCGAGGCCATCTTTGACCACCTGCAAGCCATCCCCGCAGCGCTCCTCTCGGCGGGCGGCCGGGTCTACGGCGGCGGCCTGCACAAGGTGGAACCCCGCGAACTGGCGGCGATCCCGGTGGGGAATTGGAAAATCAAAGTGGTCACGGATGGAACACGGATGAAAGCAAATTAGAGAATCTTGATAAACGATTCTCCTCTTGTCCGTGTTTCATCCGTGGCCACTTGGGGATTTTCTCCAGAAAGTTGTCAGCGACCCAGACTGAGCAGGCATTACCTGGGTGAGTGACAGGCAAAGGGGCTGATTGTCGGGAGGCGCGAACGTGATGGTCCGAGGGTCGGGCGGAAGTCTGGCGCGGCTGCTGGATGGGGGATCGGTGGCGGGTCTGACCGATGGTCAGCTTCTTGACCGGTTCAGCACCCGGCGCGGGGATGCGGCCGAGGCGGCGTTCGAGGCGCTCGTCAAGCGGCACGGGCCGATGGTGGCCCGGGTCTGCCGGCGCAACCTCCGCGACGAGAACGACGTCGAGGATGCCTTCCAGGCGACGTTCCTGGTCCTCGTCCGGCGGGCGGACTCGCTCGGCGAGCGTGACCTGCTCGCCCCGTGGCTTTACGGCGTCGCCCACCGGGTGGCCCGGAAAGCTCGAGCGGTCGCGCTGAAGCGGCGGGATCGCGAAGGGGTCCGAGCCGGGGTTGACCCCCCCGCCCGGTTCGACTCCTCGGCGGCGGTGGACGTGGAACTGGCCCCGGTGCTTCATGAGGAGGTCAACCGCCTCCCCGCGAAGTACCGCGAGCCCGTCATCCTCTGCCACCTGCAAGGCTTGACCCATGCCGAGGCCGCGCACGAACTGGCCTGGCCGGTCGGCACGGTCAGCGTCCGGCTGGTCCGGGCGCGGCAGATCCTTGCCGACCGCCTGACGCGGCGCGGGGTCACGGCGTCGGTCGCCACCGTCGCCGCCGCGCTCGCCGCCGAAGGCTCGGTCGCGGCCGCCGGGTTGGTCGCCCCGACCGCCTGGGTCCACGCGGTCGCCGTCGCCGCCGTGGCCGCAGCGGGTGGCCTGTCACTGACCACCGCCACCACCGCCGGCCCAATCTCGGCCGGCGCGGCTACCCTGGCCCGGAGAACATCCATGACAATGTTGCTATCTGCCTGGAAATGGTTCCTCATCACCCCCACCATCGCCCTCGCCACCGCCACCAGCGCGGGGCTGTTCGGATCAGCGGGGCAGGGGGATGATCCGCAGGTCGGTGCCAAACCGGCCGTTGCCAAGGTCGAACCTGCGGCCACGGCACCGCCAACCGAGATCAACGTCAACTCGAGAAGCCCGGCACCAGGCCAGGATCAGGATCAGTTGATTGCTGATAACGTGATTATTAATGGCAAGCTCAACGATCTCGCCAAGACGGTCGCGGGTTTCGAAGCGTCGAACCCCGACGCGACCTACCGGCTCCAGATCGTGGGCGAGAACGGCCCGATCACATTTCGTCGTGCGGGCGTATCCGGGAGGGGCACTCAATTCACCAGCCGGGCGGCCCCGACCGAGCTTTCCCTCGCCCTGACCGGCCCGGCGAGCGTCGCCCCTGGGCAGAACATCGAGTACACGCTGACCGTCACCAACCTGGGGCCGCCTTTGACAGAGCCGATCGTCATCACGGCGGCCTTGCCGCACGAAGGGGGGAAGCTCGCTCGCGGCCCGATGCCGGCCAAGGCGACATTTCTGAGCAAGGACCGCAAGCTCGTCTGGAAGGTGGACCGCCTCAACCAGGGGCAGTCGGCCAGGTATAAATTCCTCTACGAGACCAGCACCCCCGGCCAGTACCGCTGCGTGGCCGAGGTCGTCACCGAACCCTTCCACGCGGTTGACGAACTGATCACCGCCGTCGGCCAGCCCGCCGCCCCGCCGACCCCAACCATGCCCGAGGAGGAGCCGCAACCGACCGCGGCTGCGCCACCGCTGGTCGTATCGCCGCCGATCATCGCGTTGTCCGACGGTCGGTTTGATCTCGATCCCCCACCGGGTTTCTTCGACATTGCCGCTCTCAAGCCGAGCGAGCCAGTCAGCCTCCGGCCGGTTCGGGTCGGTCAGGAGATTGATATTGAGGTGCTCGAAGCCTTGCCCGGCCGACCCATCACGGGCATCCGGGTGGTCCGAACGGACGGAACGGTTGGCCTTGGGTTCTACGGCGACATTCACGTCGAAGGGCTCAACCGCGATCAGATCAAGATCAAGGTCCTTGAAAGACTGATTAAGTATCTCCATGCCGACGTTCTCGGTCTCATCACGTTCAAAGAAACCAATCCCGACAAGGCCCTCACCGTTCTGCCAGTCGAATCGAACCGCGTGTTTGTCGACGATCAACCCAGATCAGAGCCGCCAGCCTCGGAACCAAAACAGCCCGCGACAAAGTCGGCGCCTCTCAGTCAGAAGCTCCCGCTGAGCGGACGCATCCCCGTCCGGGCTGGGCAGACGATTCTGGTGGAAGTCCTTGATGCCTTGCCCGGGCGGCCGATTACCGGCGAGCGGATCGTCCGGCCCGATGGGACGATCAGCCTCGGGTTTTATGGGGATCTGACCGTGGCTGGCCTGACTCGCGATGAGATCAAGGTCCGGGTGGTCGAGCATCTCCGGCGGTTCCTGACCGATGAGATGCTGGGTCTGAAGGTGGTGGATGCCCGGACGAACCAGATCAAGGACGTCGCGCCGGCCCAGACGGATCGAGTCTTCGTCGAGGATCTGGTTGCCTACGACCCCGCCGCCACGACCCCGCCCGCCGCTGATGGCAAGGTTCAGGTCGGCCAGATTCTCTCCGTCGAAGTCCTCGAAGCCTTGCCGGGTCGGCCGATCACCGGGCACCGGATCGTCCACCCCGACGGGTCGATCAACCTGGGCTTTTATGGCGAGGTGGCCGTCGTCGGTTTGACCCGCAATGAGGTCAAGGCGAAGGTCATCGAGCACCTCCGGGCCAAGCTGACCGACGAGCAACTCGGGCTGGTTCAGATCAACGCCGAGGGAGCCAGGCAGACCGTCGCCCCGGCCGATTCGGCAGCCGTCTTCGTCGATGACGTCGTGTCCCGGCCCGAACCGAAACCGACCGACACGCTGCAAAAGCAGGTCGCAGAGTTGTCGGGCAAGCTCGACGCCGCCCTCAGTGCCATCAAAGAGCTGCGGGACGAGAAAGCAAACCCCCGACCGACCCCGGCGCCGGCCGAACTCAAACCCGAGATTGCCCCGCCCGGGGAGCAAGATCAGGCCGCCGATGTTGCTCCCGGCCTGCCCCTCAACCCGGCTCTGGCCGACCGGACCGCTTCTGCGGTCCGGCTGGTCTCCATTGAAGATCCCGCCCCGGCCGATCCCACCGTCGAACTCAACCGCGTGCTGGCGGCCTGGGACAAGCAGAGCGCCCAGACCCGGTCCCTTCAGGTCAGCTTCGAGCGGGTCGACAAGTCGGCCGCCTGGGGTGTCAAGGCGATGCAGGGGACGATGATGCTTCAGAGCCCGGACCGGGCCTATCTCGAATTTAAGCAGGCGCTTACCGGCCCCGACGGCAAGCCCCGCCGCAAGCTCAACGCGACCGGCCGGTCGGTCCTGGAAGTCGAGCGCGAGCCGACTCAGCGATTCGTCTGCACCGGCAAGGAGTTGATTCATTATGAGTGGGACGAAAAAACCATGTATGCCTACCCGCTTGATCCCAGGACGGGGAAGTTGTCCTGGCCGTTGAGTGGTTCCTGGCCGTTTGATGGTTTTGAGGCGTTCCTCAAACTGCCGTTTCTGTTCGGGATGACCACCGCCGACGTTCGCCAGCAGCAGTACGACTTCCGATGGCTCAAGCAAGACGGCAAGAGCGACCTGATCAAGATCACCTCCCGCGACCAGACGGATCGGCTCGGCTTCGAAGTCGCCTACCTCTGGCTCGACCGATCAATTTGCTCGCCGACCAGACTTTTCCTCTTGCCCCGGAACTCGCCGGAAAGCCAGGAGTTCCGCTATACCCGGGTGGATCGCAACCAACCCGTCGATGCAGCCTTCTTCCAGCCCGTGAAAACCATCAAGGGGTGGAAGACGATCGAAATGTCAGGGTGGAAGATGGCCTCTCCCTCAATGCTTGACTTGACCGAGAGCCTGGGGAACTGGACCGAGAAGTTTCGATCCGCTGTGCAAGCTCGACTCAATGACATCAAGACCGAGAAAAAACCTTAACCCCCTCGCATATCATGAATAAGAACGTGATCTGATTGGTTTGTTGATCGCGGCGGTGCTGGTTTTGAGGGGATATCCTCGCTATAGTGGCGGCTCGTGGTTGGGAGGTGCTGGAGCTGAACCAACCAGTTGCGACCATCTTAGCGGGGCTGGAGCATATGGGCGAGCAGGGTTCGTCACCAGCGCTGGCCGTCTGGGTGGCCCGGGGGGTTCAGTTTGGGGTGCTCGTTGGGTTTTATCGGCTCCTCGTCGGGACGAACGAGGGGTCAGAATGGGCGGCGGGGGTGATTGCCGCGGCGCTGGCGACGGCGGCGACCAGTTCGGTCGCGGTGAAGCTGCCGGCCTGGGCGATCCCGGCGCGGGGACTCGGGAAGGTCGTTGGTCTGGTCCCGCGGATCGGTGTCGAGAGTGTTCGGGTCGCGCTGTCGAGCCTCCGAGCCGAGATCCCCGCGGGGACCTTCGACGTGGTCGCGGTGGACGGGGGAGGCGACGATGCCCGGTCGGTCGGTCGGCGCGGGCTGGTGGTCGCGGGGGGCTCGCTGGCCCCCGATAGCGTGGTGGTGACGCTGGACCGCGACCGGGGGATGATGCTGGTTCATCGGCTCCTGAGCGGTCCGCAGCCGACCGCGGGTGCTGACCGGGAGTGGCCGTTATGAACGTCTGGGAATGGGCGGCGTGCCTGGTCCTGCTGGGTTTGATCCCGTGCGGGGTCGTCATCCTCCGCCGAGGTACGGCCGAGGGGCTGGCGGCGCTCCAACTGGCGGGCACGATCACGACGCTGGCGCTCCTGCTGCTGGCGGCGGGCTCGGCGCGGCCGTCGTCGGCCGACCTGGCCCTGACGATGGCGGTCCTGGCGCTGCCGTCGGGGGTTGTCTTCGCCTTCTTCCTGGAGCGCTGGCTATGACGCTCACGGAGCTTGCCAGCCTGGGGGCGCTCGGGGTCGGACTGGGCGTGGTCGGGCTCTGCACGCTGGGCCTGATCCGGGCGAAAGACGTTTATGGGTGCCTCCACTACGGCGGGCCGGCGAACATCCTGGCGCCGGTCGCGGTGACGGTGGCGCTGGCTCTGGTGCTCGGGGTGACGTCGGCGATCACGGTCCGGGGCCTCGTGATCATCCCCTTGCTGGCGATCACCGGGCCGATCGCGGCGCACGCTGTCGCCCGAGCGGCGCGGCTCCGGACGCGCGGGACGCTCGGAGTTCACCCCGACGATGCCGGAGCCCCGCGATGACGCCGCTCCAGATCCTGGCCTATGCGCTGGTCGCGGCGGGCGGCACGGCGGTCGTCCTAACCCGCGAACCGAAGCGGCAGGCGCTCATCCTGAGCCTGTACGGGATGGCCCTGACGGTCCTCTTCCTCGTCCTCCAGTCGCCCGACGTCGCGCTTTCCGAGTTAACCGTCGGCGCGGCGGCGCTGCCGTTGATGCTGCTGGTGGCGCTGGCCAATATCCACGAGCAGCGGCCCACCGAATCCCCCGACAAGTCGGAGCCCGAGTCATGAGCTGCCAGTTTCGGACCGGGCTGTTTGCGGTCGCGGTGGTCGGCTTCGTGACGCTGCTCCTGGCGGGGATGAGTGGCCTGGCGCCGTTCGGCGTCTATCGCGGGCCGTATGGCGACATCATCAACGCCAGCGTCGTGCCCGAGCGGCACGCGACCAACTCGGTCACGGCGATCAACTTCGACTATCGCGGCTTCGACACCCTCGGCGAGGAGTTCATTCTGTTCGCGGCGGTGGCGGGCGTGGCCCTCTTGCTCCGCGAAGGGCGCGGCGAGTCGGAGTCATCCAGGCCCGGTGGCGACCCGGCGCGGAGCCAGCAGCACCGGAGCGAGGCCATCCGCTGGGCGGGAGTCTGGATGATCGGCATGGTCAACCTGGTCGGCGTCTACATTGTCGTTCATGCCCAGCTCACCCCCGGCGGCGGGTTTCAAGGCGGGGCGATCCTCGGCACCGGTTCGCTCCTGGCCTACCTCGCGGCGCGGTACAAGACCTATCGCCGGGTCGTCCCCAAGGCGGTCATCGACGCGCTCGAAGCCACCGGGGCGGGCTGTTATGCCCTGATCGGGATCGCTACCGTCGTGGCGGGCGGGGCGTTCCTCGAAAACCTCTTGCCACTCGGGCAAACCAGGGCGCTCCTCTCGGCGGGGACGATCCCGCTGATCAACCTGGCCGTCGGGCTGGAAGTCGCCAGCGGGTTCACGATCCTGTTCCAGGAGTTCCTCGAAGAAACGCGGGCCGCCCGCCCGGGAGATGACCCCCAGTGAACTTCTTCCCCTACCTGGTCGCCGCCTGGCTGTTCGTGGTCGGCCTCTACGGGATCGTCACGAGCCGGAACCTGATCCACCTGATCATCTGCCTGGCGGTGGTCCAGTCGTCAACCTATGTGCTCCTGCTCTCGATCGGCTACCGCCGAGGCGCCGGGCCGCCGATCTTCTACGACGTCCCGCCGGGAACGCCGGCCGTTGATCCGATCGTGCAGGCGCTGGTGCTGACCGATATCGTCGTCGGGGCGACCGTCACGGCGCTCCTGCTGGCGATCGCGGTCCGGATTCACCGGAGCAAGGGGACGCTCGACCCCGACCAACTCCAGCCGATGCGAGGCTGACCCGTGGACCAACTTCCCGCCCTGGCCATCGCCCTGCCGCTCCTGGTCGCCGCGATCCTGATGGGTGCCGCGCCGCTTTTGAACCGCCGGGCGCTCGACATCCTGGCCACGACGACGGCCCTGGTCGTCCTGACGAGTTGCGTCATCCTGACGACGCGGACGGCGGCGACCGGCCCGATCGTCGCCTGGCTGGGCAACTGGCCCCCGCGTGGGCAGGTCGCGATCGGGATCGCCCTGGTCGTCGATCCGTTGGGGGCGGGACTGGCAGCGCTCGCGGCGACCTTGACGACGGCGTCGCTGGTGTTCTCGTGGCGCTACTTCGACGCGGTCAAGGGTCTCTATCATGCTTTGATGCTCGTCTTTCTGGCGGCGATGGTCGGCTTTTGTCTGACGGGCGACCTGTTCAACCTGTTCGTCTTCTTTGAACTGATGAGCGTCGCTGCCTTCGCGCTCACGGCGTACAAGGTCGAGGATGAGTCGCTCGAAGGGGCGCTCAACTTCGCCGTGGTCAACAGCGTGGGGGCGTTTCTGGTCCTCTCGGGGATCGGCCTGTTGTACGGGCGGACGGGGGCGTTGAACCTGGCGCAGATCGGTCAGACGCTCGGCGATCCGACGGCGGACTGGCTGCCGACGGTGGCCCTGGTCCTGATCGCATCGGGCTTTCTGGCCAAGGCGGCGATGGTCCCCTTTCACTTCTGGCTGGCCGACGCCCACGCCGTGGCACCGACGCCGGCCTGCGTACTGTTCTCGGGGGTGATGGTCGAGCTGGGTCTGTACGCGGTCGCGCGGGTGGAGTGGTCGATCTTCGAGGGGCACCCTGGTCGCCTTGGCCCGGCCTTCGGCACTGCCCTGATCGGGTTCGGGACCGCCACGGCGCTGATCGGGGGGATCATGTGCACGCTCCAGCGGCACCTGAAGCGGCTCCTGGCGTTCTCGACGATCGGTCACGTCGGGATGATCCTGATCGGGCTCGGCCTCCGCGACTCCCGGGCGCTCGCGGGGGTGGCGGTGTACGTCCTCGGGCACGGTTGCGTGAAGGGGGCGTTGTTTCTCGGGGCAGGGGTCTTGCTCCACCGGCGGGCGTCGGTGGATATCGGCGAACTCCGGGGGCAGGGGCGTGATCTGCGCTGGACCGGCCTGGCCGTGACGCTCGCGGCGCTCGGGCTGGCGGGGCTCCCGCCGTTCGGGACCGCCACCGGCAAGGCCCAGATCGAGGCCGCCGCGCGGCTCGCCGGGCACGACTGGGTGATCCTGGTCCTGATCGCGTGCTCGGCACTGACGGCCGGAGCGGTGCTGAAGGTCGCCGGATCGGTCTTCCTCGGCTGGGGTGACCCGCAGCAATCGGACCAGGAACCGGCGACGAAGGAAGGGCAAGAGACCGGCGCCGCGCACGGCCACACTCCCGGTCCGATGTTCGGCGCGATCGCGGTTCTGGTAGTCCTGGGCCTGGCCGCGGGGATCGCGCCTCGCCTGTCGACCGGAGCCGCCGCCGCTGCCGCGAGGTTCACCGACCGAGGGGCGTACGAGTCGCGCGTCCTGAGCGGACACGTCGACGGACCACCAACCGCCGAGGGTGGCCCGGTCGCGGCGGTCTCGGTCGGGACCAGCCTGGCCACCCTGGCTGCGACGCTTGCCGTGGCCGGTTTGGGTCTGTTCGGCTCGCGCCTGCCGGGTGGACTCCGGTTGGGACTCGACCGGATGGTTGGCCCGGGCCTCGCGGGGCTCCGAGGGCTCCACAGTGGCCGGGTCGGGGATTATGTCGCCTGGCTGGTGGTGGGGGTTGCCACGCTGGGCGGGGTTGTGGCAATGCTGATCTCGTGGCGCGGGGGGCGCTGATCCGGGGCGGGTGAAGATCAGTCGGGCCTGGTGGCAAGCGACTCGATCCACTCCGCCACTGCCTGCCGGATCGGCTTCAAGTCGAAGTCCGCCGCCACGCCCTCGCGGCCGAACGTCGGTGCCAGTGGGTCGAGCCCAACGAGCGCCATGGCTTGATCGCCTCTCCCATCTTAACCACGGAGTACCCGAAATGATTGTCGTGACCACGCCGACCGGCAACATCGGCAGCAAGCTCGTGCGGCATTTGCTTGCAAGCGACGAGTCCGTCCGCGTCATCGTCCGGGATGCGTCCCGGCTTGCCCCCGAGATCCGCGAGCGGGTGGACGTCGTTGAGGGTTCTCACGGCGATGCGGCCATCGTGGACCGGGCCTTTCAGGGTGCCGATTCCGTGTTCTGGCTTGTTCCACCCAACCCCAGGATTACCAGCCTGGAAGCCGGCTACCTCGACTTCACCCGACCGGCCTGTGCGGCCTTCCGGACCCACGGTGTGCAGCGGGTCGTGGCTGTCTCGGCTCTGGGTCGGGGCACCCCCTGGCAAGACCAGGCCGGCCTCTGCACCGCCTCGCTCCAGTTTTGCGACCTGATCGCGGCGGCGGGGGTCCACCTGCGTGCCCTCGCCTTGCCTGGGTTCATGGACAACCTCTTGCAGCAGGCCAACGCCCTCAAGAATCAGGGCATGTTTTTCTACCCACTTCCCGGCGATCAAGCCTATCCGACCTGTTCCACCGGCGACATCGCCCAGGTCGCCGCGCGCCTGCTCGTCGCTCCCACCTGGACCGGCGTCCGCGATTACCCCGTCCTGGGTCCCGCAGACCTCTCGTACCAGGAGATGGCTGGCATCCTCACCGAGGTTCTCGGCAAACCGATCCGCTTTCAGCAGGTTCCCTTTGATGTCTACCGTGCCCAGCTTCTCGGTTATGGCATGTCCGAGGTCTTCGTCGACGGCCTCATCGAGATGTTCGAAGCCAAGGCCAAGGGACTGGATAACGCCGCTCCGCGAACCCCTGAATCCACCACACCCACCACCTTCCGCCAGTGGGCCGAGCAATACCTCAAACCCATCGTGCTCAACTAGCCGCCAGACAGAGCCACCAGTTTCCGCGAACTCATTTTTGCCGTCGGTCACGCCCGGAGAGCGATCAAAGCGGCTGGGTAGGTTATCATCCTCTGGTCGATCTGGTATGATCCGGGCAACTTCGGGCTTCCTGGCCCGCCACAGCGCCCATTCCCGATGGTGAAGGCTTGATCGCCGATGATCCACCCCTGGCATGACGTCATCCCCGGCGAGAACCTCCCGCGCGAGTTCAACGCCCTCGTCGAGATCCCGATGGGTTCGAGCGTCAAGTACGAACTCGACAAGAAGACCGGCCTGATGCGGCTCGACCGGGTGCTTTACTCGGCGGTCTACTACCCGGCCAACTATGGCTTCATCCCGCAGACCTACGCCGAGGATGACGACCCCCTCGACGTTCTGGTCCTCTGCCAGGAAGCCGTCGCGCCGATGACGCTGGTCACGGCGCGGGCGATCGGCCTGATGACGATGCTCGACACCGGCAAGCCCGACCACAAGATCCTGGCCGTGGCCGTCGGCGACCCCGAGTTCAACAGCTTCCGCGAGGCCCGCGAACTCCCGGCGCACCGGTTGATGATGCTCCGCCGGTTCTTCCAGGATTACAAGTTCCTCGAAGGCAAGCAGGTTGAGGTTGAAGAGATCCAGTCGTCGGATGTCGCCCTGCCGATCATCGAAGACGCCCTCCAACGGTACAGCACGCTCCGACGAAAGGGTTTCTGAATCATGTCGCTCCGCGCAGTGGTCATCGGCGGTTCGGGTCAGATCGGCGGCTGGCTCCTCCACACCCTCAAGGATCGCGGGCACGAGGCCGTTGGCACTTATGCCACCGTCGCCTATCCTGGGCTGACCCACCTCGACGCCGCGAACCTGGAAGCCGCCGCCGCCTGGGTCCGCGCCCAGAAGCCCGACGTCGTGTTCTATCCCGCCGGCTTTACCTGGGTCGACGGCTGCGAGCGCGACCCGGCCAAGGCCCACAACGCCAACGTCGAGCAACCGCTGAATCTCGCCCGCGCCGCGGCCGATTCGGGAGCCCGGTTCGTCTACTTTTCGACCGACTACATCTTCGACGGCCTGAAGGGTCCCTACACCGAATCGAGCACCGCCCGCCCGCTGTCGGTTTACGGCCAATCGAAACTCGACGGCGAGCACGCCCTGATCGCCGCGCTGGGGGACCAGCAGTTGATCGCGCGGACCGCCTGGGTCTTCGGCCCCGAAAAGCAAGGTAAGAATTTCTCGTACCAGCTTGCGAAGGCACTCTCGGCCGGCAAGACGCTGGAATGCCCGACCGACCAGATCTCGAACCCGAGCTATGGCCCCGACGTCGCGAAGGCGGTGGTCGCGCTGGTGGAAGGCAACCACGCGGGCGTCTTCCACGTCGCCGGCCCCGAGGTCATGAACCGGGTCGACTTCGCGCAAGCGCTGGCCACCGGTTTTGGTCTCGACCCAGCCTTGATCATCGGCAAGACCACCGCCGAGTTGGGCCAGGGGGCCCCGCGCCCCCTGACCGGCGGCCTGTCCTCGCCCCGCCTCGAAGCGCTTTTTCCCGGGATCATGCCGCCGCTCGCCGACTGCCTCCGCGACTTCCAGGAACGCTTGCGGTCGACCGAGGGGCTGGCCCAACCGCTGCCGACCGCTTGAGGCGTTGAAGTCCTGGGATAAGTTGGGGGCTCGACCATGAGCGAATATCAATATTACGAGTTTCGTGCGCTGGATCGTCCGCTGACTTCCGAGCAGATGAACGAACTGGGCACAGTGTCCAGCCGGGCCGAGATCACGCCAACGAGTTTCGTCAACACCTACAACTATGGCGACTTTCGGGGGAATCCCGCCAGGTTGATGGACCAGTTCTTCGACGCGTTTGTCTACGTCGCGAACTGGGGCTCGCACCAGTGGATGATCCGGGTCCCTCGGCAGTTTCTCGATACCGACCTGGCTGCGACGTACTGCGATGGCGCGACCCTGACGCTGCGAGTCGGTGCCGAGTACGCCGTGCTTGATTTCTCTTGCGAGGAGATGGGCGAAGACGAGGATGGCTGGGTCGAAGGCGAGCCCTGGATGCTCGCGCTGATCGGCACTCGCGCCGAGGTGATGCAAGGTGACTGGCGGGCCCTTTATCTCGGCTGGCTGGCCTCGCTCCGGTCGGTTGACTGGGAAAGAGGCGACGAGAACATCGAGGACGATGAGACCAACCCGCTGGAACCACCGGTCCCGCCAGGTCTGACGCACCTGTCGGCGTCGCTCCGGTCGCTGGCTGAATTCCTCCGGGTGGACGACGAGTTGATCGAGGTGGCCGCCGCTGGCAACACGAGTCAGGCCCCCGCCGAACCGACTCCCGCCGAGCTGGCAAGCTGGATCAAGCGCCTCCCCGTCGCCGAGAAGGATGCTTACCTGCTCCGCTTTTTGACCGAAGGCAGCGACCTGTTGCTGCGTGCCGAACTGTGGAAGCGATTCCGCGAGGCAACCACGGCCCCGGCGGCGGCTAACCTCGCTGCGCCAGACGGTCGGCGGCGAGCGGCGCAAATTCTGGCCGCGCGGGATGCCTTGATCGAGACCAAGAACCAGAAGGCGGCCCAACGAGCGGCCAGAGAGCAGGTCAAGGTCCAGAATGAGAAGGCCGCTGCCCGAGTCAAGCATCTTGATGATCTGAGCCGTCGCGAGGCCGCCAGTTGGGTCGAAGTCGACCAGTTGATCGCCACCAGACTGCCCAAGAACTACGACACCGCCGTGCAACTGCTGGCGGACCTCCGCGAACTTGCTCGTCGGTCGGGTCGCGCCGCCGAGGCCGAAGCCCGCATCCTCAAGATCCACCAGCAACACCGCAGCAAGCCCAGCCTCATGACCCGGTTCAAGCAGCATGACCTTGGCTCGTGAGGGTGTCGCCTTCGAATTTGGAGATTGACTCAAATCAAGAATGGCAAATTGCACATTCAGAAGAGAGGAGAGCTTCTCCTGGCAATTTGCAATCGTGCGATTTGTTATCGTTTTGAATGCGAATCTCCTGATTTGCAAGCGATACCCCCCTCCTGAGGGTGAGTTCGCCCGGCCCGATTCCTGCCTAGGCGATTCCGGGCTGGGGCGGTACCATGAGGTTGGGTCCAGGATGGCGACCCTCCTTTGATGGTGAACCGGGAGGTCAGGATGACTCTGACGATCTATGACGCGGTGATGGCGGGAATCGTGGTGGCGGGCATGATCTGGGGCGCGATGCGTGGGGTGACCTGGCAACTGGCCAGCCTGGCGTCGTTGATCGTGGGCTACATGGTTGCCCACCCGGTCTCGGCGCAGCTTGCTCCCCACTTCCCGGGTGATCCGGTGATCGCGCGGGCGCTGGCCATGCTGACGATTTACGCCGGGGTTTCGGGCGGGATCTTCCTGGCAGCCTGGGGGGTGCGGGCCACGCTCAAGGCGATGAAGTTCGAGGCGTTCGACCGCCACCTCGGGATGCTCCTCGGCGGGATGGAAGGGGCGATGGTTGGCGTCGTCGGCACCTTCTTCGTCGTCAGCCTGTCGCCGTCGATGCGCGAGCCGATCTTTTTGAGCCCGTCGGGCCACATCGTCGGCAACGTCATGAATGCCCTCGGGCCGATCCTGCCGGGTGAAGCACGCGACGCCCTTGCCCCGTTCATCGCCGAGGCGAAGCAAGCCGTCGCCACCGGCGAAGCTGTCCTGCCCTTGATCAACTCGCAGACCGCCACCACCCTTGCCCCGACCCCCACCGACCCTGATCTTCAACGCGCGAGCCACTCGGATGACGACGGCAATGGAACCTCTCAACGTCGGTGACAAGCCAATCAACCTGACCCAGGTGCTCAAGCGAGCCGGGTGGGTGATGCACGGCGGCGAGGCCAAGGCGCTGATCACCGACGGGATGATCCGCGTCAACGGTGAGGTCGAAACCCGGAAACGACGGCAGATGAGTCTCGGCGATGTGGTCCAGCTTGAAGGCGGACCCAGCCTGACGTTGATGGCGTGAGAATCGTACGTCCCGACTTTTCCTGGCTCGGTGAGCCCGGGAAGGTCGGGACGACTTTGTTGGACACCCTGGACCCGAAGGCACGGACAACGATGAAGCGGATCGGTATCTTGACCGCTGGCGGGGATACCCCGGCCCTGAACGCGACCATCGAAGGGGCAGTCGAACGCGCCAACCAGGCCCGAGTCGAAGTCTACGGCATCATCAAGGGGTTCAGCGGCCTGCTCAACCGCGAGGTTCCCCACGTCCACCTCAACCCCCTGTTCCACAAGATCCCCGAACTCGACCCGACCCTCGGCGGGACGATCCTCGGTGCCTCGCGCGACTACGTCGACAGCGACGACTCGGCCACCATCGCCAAGGTCGCCGAACGCCTCCAGCGCCTCGGGGTCGATGGCCTGATCTGCGTCGGCGGCGACGGCACCCTCAACGGGATGCAACCGCTGAGCAACTACCTGCCCACCGTCCTCGCCCCCAAGACGATCGACAATGATCTCGGACTGAACTATCCCGAGGAGCCGACCGAATGGTATCGCGAGGAAGCGTCTGGACCCAAGGGTTTTCGCTACAAGAAGCGTCCTGGTCGTGATTTTGGCCTGGATGAGATGGTCAACTACGTAACGCCCGGTTACGCGACGGCAGTTTACGTTTCGTCGCTGAGCGTCCAGCGCATCCGGACCACCGCCGAGAGCCACCGCCGGGTCGCGATCATCGAGGTCATGGGTCGCGACTGCGGGATGATCGCGCTCGGGACCGCCTACGGCAAGCCCGATATGATCATGGTTCCCGAGGTGCCGATCGACCCCGAACCCCTGGTCGAGAAGGTCCTGGCGCTCTACGACGTCCAGAAGCACGCGGTGCTCGTCGTTTCCGAAGGGATCGTTGACAAGGATGGCGACATCCTCGGCTCGAAGATCGCCAGCAAGGACCCGGCCGGCAACGTCCAGTACACCGGGGCCGCCGAAGCGGTCAAGCGGATGCTCGCCGAGCGGATCGGCAACGAGTTTTTCACCCGCCAGCGCCGCAACGAGAGCGCCGATGCTGCCATCTTCGTCCGGAAGATCGGCCACACCCAGCGCGGGGGACGGCCGATCCGGTTCGACCGGTTCTATGCCTCGCAACTCGGCGGCAAGGCGGTCGAACTCCTCCTGGGTGGCTACCACAACTGCGTGGCCTTGCTCCAGAATCGCGGCGGTGAATTTCTCCTCGATAGCATGGATGCCAACAAGCTCCGCGACCGCTGGGGGATCATCCACGCCCGGCCGCTCCCGACGACGTTTTATGATGAGCAGCGGTTCCAGCCGTCGCAGCAGGGCAAGGAATATTTCCGGTCGATGTTTACCAACGCCCTGGGCGCTGAGGATGTCGAGTGCATCCGGACGATCTTCGATACCGGGAACCTGACCCACCCGTACGACTCGGTCAACGTCCACGTCCACAAGCGAATCCGTCGCTTGACGCCGGAAAACTGAGCAAAATGGGTTGGTTTTGTCATCCTGTTGGCATCGCGAATGCTTCCTGACGATCATTCTCCCAAACGAACCCAATCTGGTTGCCGCCCGCCCGGTTGAGTCGATGGGGGGCCAGGGGGCCTTGCCCTGGTCTGCATGATTGCCCACGGAACCAGGCGGGTTCCCTTCGCGAAGTCCACTGGATCGGACGAGCCAGCGCCCATGAGGTGAGTTTTGGGATTCCAGGCCACGTCGTCGCCCGTTCGTGCCAGCCGCTTGTCGATCGTCGAAGGTCCTGTTTCCGGTGTCGAACCCCCCAATGCCTTCGCCGAGGCGGTCGGCGCGGGAATGCGGGCGACCCCCCCGACCTTGCCGTGCCGCTACTTCTACGACGACGAAGGGTCGCGGCTGTTCGAGCAGATCTGCGACCTCCCCGAGTATTATCTGACCCGGACCGAGGACGCGATCCTCGCGGCGCACGCCGACGCGATGGTCGCCGGTTGGGTTGCCGACCCGGTCATGGTCGAACTCGGCAGCGGCAGTTCGTCGAAAACCCGCCGCCTGATCGAAGCTGGGCTGAAGGCTTACGGGCGACTCCATTACGTGCCGATTGACGTCTCGCGGTCGATCCTGGCCGAGTCGGCGCAAACTCTCGTCGACCGCTATCCAACCCTTCGGGTCACCGGCTACGCGGCCAACTACCGCGACGCCTTGCCGCGGATCGCCGCTCGGTTCGACCGGCCCAAACTGTTTGTCTTCCTCGGCTCCAGCCTCGGGAACTACGAGACCGAGGCCGCCGTCGACCTGTTGACCCAGGTGGCCCAGAGCATGGACCCGGCCGACCGGTTGCTTCTGGGGACCGACCTCGACAAAAACGAAGCCACCCTGCGTGCTGCCTACGCTGATGCCGCTGGAGTCACTGCGCAATTTAACCGGAACATCCTTCACCGGATCAATGGCGAACTCGGCGGGGACTTCGCGGTGGATCAATTCCGCCACGAGTCGCGGTACAACCCCCAGCACCACCGGGTCGAAATGCACCTGGTGAGCCAGACCGACCAGACGGTAACGATCCCCGCCGCATCGGTGACGCTCCGGTTCGCCCCGGGGGATTCGATCCACACCGAAAACTCGCACAAATACACTCCCGAACTTCTGACCGAAATCGCCCATCGGTCAGGGTTTGTGGAGGAAGTTGTCTGGACCGATCCGGCCGGGCAGTTCCGCGTGCAACGCTGGCAACTTCGGCCGCGCGCTGGTCGTTCGGTGTGACAATCTCCGTCAAGGTGGTTGCGGGCATTGGGCTCAAACGAACCCAATGCCTGACCGGCTGACCCTTGGCCCTGCCACCTGGCGCGTCGTTCCCCAACGGATCATCCCAGTTGTTGGCGGCTTGTTGTCCTGGACGGGTGCGAGCGACCAAGAGTGGTCCGATGGATCGTACCTGGCAGTGACGAAACAAACCCATGTTGGGTTGGACCCGCACCACCAGCAAGAAACGGGCTCTGTGCATAAGTATCCGCACGAAAAGCACAATAAATATTGGCGAATGGTAGACGATCTTTCGTTGGCTCACGTTCTTTACGCCTGACGATCTCTTTGGAGTCGCGAATTCTCATTGAGATAAGTATCGAAAATAAACGGGAGCAATAATCGGATTCGGGAGAAAATTTGCAATTTATTCGGAATTTTCTCCATTTGTTGGCAAAAGTCGGTTTCGCCCTCGTTTCCCATACGATATTATTGAAGGTCGTTTTGCCGGTGTCAGTGATATGCAACACCAAGATTGACCTGCTTCGCCTCGGGAATGTGACCGCTCCTAAAAACTTGAACTTGTGGTTTGGCAGTAAGTTCCGTCGGTTGAGTATCGAGCGAACAGGTCGTCCATCCTGGCTGAAAGAGTAGGGCGGCCTGAGTCTGAGCGAGCGAGAACCTGGCAATCATTCAAAGGACAAGTCCATGGCCGCCAGCAAGATTCTGTCGCAAGTTGAGTCGATTTCCCATCTGGATGTGACGAAGTCGTCGCCATCGCGGCGTTCGCGGTCGTTGCCGGGTCTGGCCGATGAGCCTGACCGAGGGGCGAGTGTCGGCCAGCGCTGGAAGTTTCGCCGGAACCTGGTGATCTACATCGCCAACCAGCATGGGGTTTCCCAGCGGATGCTGGCCGACGTGTTTGATCTGCCTCACTCCCGGATCGCCGCGATTCTCAAGGAACTCCGCACCAAGTACGGCCAACCCACTCAGCGCTTGCTCGACTGAGGGGTTCGCCCCCGCCGTTGAAAGTCTCATGGCAAACTCCACAGATCCCCCCGAACCCTCGCCCGCTCAGCCGGGCGAGCGGGCGAGGACCGCGCAGCAACTCAAGGAATGGATCCGCAATTTTACGGGTTTGCACATCCCGGAGTGCTCGGTCTGCACCGACCACCACTCTCCCTGGGAAATTTTCCAGACGATCCACCTCGACCGCCCGTCGGTCGCGTTGGTCCTGGGGTCACGGGGGAGTGGCAAGTCGTTCCTCTCGGCGCTCGACACCCACCTGACCAGCCGGTGGGACCCGAACCACGGCACGCGCATCCTGGGCGGATCGAAGCAGCAATCCGGCCAGATCTACGATGCCCTCCGCGCCATCGTCAGCGATCACGAGGGCCAACTTGGCACCGATGCCGCGGCGCTGGAGCGGTTGCACAAGGACCGGGCGCTCTACGCCAACGGGTCGAAGGTCGAGATCCTCGCCGCCTCCAGTACCAGCGTCCGGGGGCCGCACGTCCCGACCCTGAAGCTCGACGAGGTGGACGAGATGGACACCGATATCCGCGAGTCGGCGATGGGGATGTGCATGGGGCGGATCAAGCGGGAGGACGCCAAGCTCGACGCCGTGACCGCTTCGGTGATCATGACATCAACCTGCCACCGCGTGAACGGGCCGATGGCTCAGCTCATCGAGCGTGCCAATCAAGGCGCCTTTCCTTTGTTCACGATGTGCGTGTTCGAGGTTCTCGAAAAGTGCCCCGAAACACGATCAGGGAAGCGACTCCCCAACGGGAGCTATGAGAATTGCCAGGATTGTCCGATCATTCGCTATTGCCACGACGTTCCCGCGGGGGTCGAGCCCAAGGCCAAGCGCTCCGATGGGCACTATCCGATCGAGTCGTTGATCCAGAAGTACCACACGACGAGCACCCGCGTTTTCGAGGCCGACTACCTCTGCAAGCTCTCGACCAGCGACGCGGCCTGGTTCCCGACGTTCACGATCGCCGAGCATGTCTCGGAGGCCGCCGAGCATGACCGGAACCACGACGTCCACCTGGCCGTCGATAGCGGGGTGTTCACGGGGGCGGTCTTCTTCCAGATCATCTCGCAAGAGAAAAATGGGGTGAAGGTCGATCAGGTCCGCGTCTTTGCCGACTACCTGGCCGAAGGGGTGGGGGCGGAGAAGAACGGGATCGAGATCAAAAAGGTGGCCGAGGCGCGGTGCGAGGGCAAGGCCCGCTGGCGGACCACCGACCCGGCGGGCAAGTCGCGGACGTCGATCGGCCCGACCGTCCTGGGCGAGTACCGCCGCGCGGGGCTCGAACTGGACCCCTGGCCGACCTGCAAGGTCAGCGAGAGCCTGGCGCTGCTTGACTCGTTCATCAACCCGGCCGACGACACGATCAAACAACTGCTGGTCCACCCGCGCTGCAAGGCGACGATCAATGCGCTGCAGAGTTACCGGCGGGCCAAACGCGGCGGGCAGTTGCTCGACGAGCCGGCCGACCCGCAGCATCCGTATGAAGATCTCGTCGATGCGCTCCGAGGGGGCCTGAAGGCGCACTACCCGCACGGGAGGAACTACAAACCCATCGTCATGAACCGTGCTCTACCCAAGAAGATCTTTTAACATGAAGCGAGTTCATCCGGCTTCCGCGTCGCCCGCCGCGCTCGAATTGATTGAGCGGCGGCATCCCGAGTGGCGCGAGCATCAGGTCCGCTGGCGCTGGCTCCTCGACTCGCTCGAAGGGGGTGAGCGCTACCGCCAGGCCGTCTACGGCTACGACCCTCGCGGCCTCCCGGTCCGCAACCTCATCCGCCACAAACGGGAATATCCCGCTCCCGGCGGCACCGAGACATCGGTCGACGGTATGCCCCTCTTCTTCCCGGGCGCGGTGGTCGACGACCCGGCCACGCTCGCCACCGACGATGACTACGAACTCCGCCGCGCCCGGACTCCCGTGCCGACCTTCGTCGCCGAGGCGATCGACACTCACCTCTCGCGGATCTTCGCTCGCGAGGTCCACCGCGAAGGCCCCGAGCGCCTGATGGCCTGGTGGAGCGACATCGACGGCTGCGGCACGTCGGTCGACCAGTGGATGGCCGAGACGGTCGCCCCCTTGCTCCTGACACTCGGGCAACTCGACCTCTGTTTCGATCATCCCGCGCTCCCCGACGACGCCGTCGTCGAGACCCGCGCCGATGCCGAGCGGCTCGGCCTCGACCGCTGCCTGGCGTCCTATATCCTGCCGGAAAACATGCTCTGGTGGCGGCTCGACGCGACCGAACATCGCTACGAGGAATGTCTCGTCCGCGAGTTCGTCGAGGTCGACGATGGCCCGCTCGTCGGGCTGGTTGTCCGCTATCGCCACTGGACCGCCGACGGCTCGACGCTCTACGATGCCGAGGGGAACAAGCTGGCCTCGATCCCGCATCCGTTCGGCCGCGTGCCGATCCTCCGGATCTTCGACCGCCGGAAACCCCGGTGCAAGAACATCGGTCAGCCCCGCTACGAAGGGGTCGCCGAGCGCCAGCGCGAGTATTACAACCGCGATTCCGAGCTGATCCTCTCCGATACCACGCAGGCGCACCCGCTCTTGCAAGGCCCCGAGGACTTCATCCAGGCGGACGGCACGATCCCGATCGGGCCGAGCTGGCTTTTGCCCAAAAAGAAGAATGTCCAGGGCGGCGCAACGACCTACGAGGGGTTCGACGTCGTCGAGTTCCCCAAGGATGGCGCCGAGTCGATCCGCAAGAACAAGGCGGACCTCCGCGACGATGTCGACCGCGACTCGGCCCTGGTCCGCCCGACCGGCCGCGACGGCGTGGCACAGTCGGGGGTCTCGAAGGTGATCGACCACGCCGACGGCAACAACCGCCTGGCCAAGATCGCCAAGATTCTCGGCCGCGCCGAGGAGCAGATCGCCGAACTGGCCCTGATCATCCTCGACGACGGCGTTGATCCCGAGATGTTCGGGTTCGACCCCGCCAACCTCGTCCGGATCGCCTACCCGACCGAGTTCGACCTGTACACGGCGGGCGACATGGCCCGCGCCACGGGGAACTTCCAGGCGTTGCTGGCCGACTCCGGGGCGCTACCGGTGACCGAGGGCTTGATGCTCGCGCGGTTGATGCGGTTGTGCTTGCCTGGCCTGGGCGATGGTCAATATGCGACCTGCGACGCCGAGTTGCAGGCATTCCTGGCGAGCCGACACCGCGAGGGCGGCGGCGCGCCATCGACCAGCCCGAGCAGTCTGGCTGACTGACGGGTCGGTCAAAACTTGAAAACAGATCGTGGTCCGGTCGCGCCGCTGGCGTGCCGGACCACGCTGGAGCCTGCGCCGGCCGATCAGGGCGACGTTTTTCGGGCCGCTCAGCGATCGGTCCTGTCCGCCGGTGTCTGGTGCCTCAGGGGCGAAGGGTCGGTTTGGACCATGGCGTTTGCCTGGTCCAACGCCTTCGCCCCCGAGATTTTACGCCACGAGATCCACGCCACGGTCATCAGGGGGACAACAACCCCGAATGAGCAGTGGTGATTTTCATAAAGCCTTGCCCGTAGATGAGTTTTCGGGCGGTCCGCTCCGCAAAAGCGAGCACGGGAGCCAGCAGAGGTATCGGCGATCAGCCACTGGGCCTCGTCTTCACGCTCCAGCGGCCGCGACCGCCCTTTCCCAGACCTTGAGGTGGCTTGATGCTATCCATTTTCGCCGCGATCGCGGTGGGCTTCGTGCTGACAGCCTTCTGCTTCGGGGTGGCGATTCCCTTCCTGGTCGGCCTGTTCGACCGCTATGACCTTTTTTGATGGTGGGGGTGACCCATGCAACGAGGCTTGATCCTCAGGAGCCTCGACCCCGACTCCGGTGGCGGTGGCGGTTCAGCCGACACGGCTGGACCGACGACCGACGAGGTGGTGACCATCTCGCGGGCCGAACTGGAGGAACTCCGGAGCCGGGCGGCGGGTAACGCCGAGTTGGCACCACGCCTGGATGATGCCCGGGCCGAGTGGGCGGCGGCCCTCAAAACACGCGACGCCGAGCATTCCCGCGAGATCGCCGCCAACGAACGCAAAGCATCGAGCATGGAGCGAGCCTACAAGGCGGCCCTGCTTGACCGCGAGTTGGCGACGGCTCTGGCGGGCAAACCGCTCGTCCCGGGTGCGGCGACGCAACTGATCTGCCTCTGGCGTGACGCCTTCGAGGTGATCGACGACGCCGGCTCGATCCGGGTCGTGTCTCGTGAGGGACGCAACGTCGGTCAGGCGGTCGCCGATCGTCTGGCCGGTCCCGAGTTCGCGCACTTCTGCTTGCCCAGTTCGCGGGGGGGGACCGGCCACCGCGGGCAAAGCCGGTCGGCGACGTCCGCGCCGGCTCCTCCCGCACCGCGGACCCTGGGCGAAGCGGTCGTCCACCAGTGGCGTGAAGCTGGCCCACAGTCCAACACCGCGGCCGGTTCACCCGGCTGGGGTCGCCGCCGCTGATCGACCCGAGACACGGGTCACCGCATCTCGATCCAAGAGTTTTTGTTGATATTTGTCTGATCTAATCTACCGTTTTGGAGTTTGTTTTCGATGCCGAGCAGCTATTTGCAGGGGATTCAGTCGTCGTTCGACAACCAGGCCCAGATCGTCAACGACATCTCGGTGGTCTCGTCGAACTGGTTTGTGAACCGCTGCCCGATCGTCGCCCGGACCCCGCGGGCTCCCATCGGTTCGGTCACGTTCGGGATGGTCAGTCGCGGGTTCCGGCCCCGGATCGCCACCCTGGCCGCCCCGGTGGCGGCGGGTGATGGCCAGATCACGCTGGTGGATGCCAGCTCGTTCATGAACGGCGACGTCCTCGAACTCGCCTCGGGCGAACGGGTCGAGATCAACGGCGTGCCCAACGTCGTGACCAACGTCGTGATCGTCCGTCGCGGTGCCGAGGGAACCACTCCGGCGGGCGGGATGCCGAACGACCTGATCCGCCTGATCGGCAACAGCCGGACGGGTGGCGAGGTCGACCAGGAAGCCGTCGCGCTCAAGCCATCCCAGGTGTCCCAGTACTGCCAGACCTGGCAGCACCCGGTTCAGGTCTCGGGCTCGCTCCAGAATTCGAGCGGTTACCAGACCTCGCGTGGCATCCGCACGCCGTTCGAGCAGAACAAGATGGACGCGCTGCAGAACATGATGGACGACATGGAAGTGACGTCGTACTACGGTCGGGGTGAAGATCCCTCCGTGTCGCGGCGGCCGAAGCAGAAGGGGATCAAGACCCTCCTGTCGGTCAACAACATCACGACTCCAACCAACGCCGGGGCCTACAAGGCGACCGACTTCCTCCGCGATACGCTGGAAGCCTGCCGGATCGGCGGCGGCGATCCCGACGTCCTCCTGCTCTCGACCAACTTCATGGTCGGCCTGGCCTTGTGGGGTCAGTCGGTGATGCGGGTCGATGCCGGCACCAACGTGTTCGGTACCGCGATCGACGTCTTCGAGGCGCCGTTCCTCGGTGGGGTCACGATCATCGAGGCGCCACTCTTGAAGCCGTTCACCGCCGTGGCACTGACCTCGTCGGAAGTCCGGATGCGGATGAAGCGGCCCGAGTTCTGGAACCCGCGCGGCTCGCGGGGCGACGCCTTCGAGGGGGACTGGATGGCCGAAGGCGCCATCGAGATCGAAAACCCGGCGCACCACGCCTGGGTCGAAGGTGTCACGGCGTTCTCGGTCAACTGAACCGGCTTCGTGCCGGTCGCCTCGGGTTCAGCGAACCCGGCGACCGGTACGAGGTCGTCCTTAACCCGTACCGAAGGAGGCAACCACGTTGCCGTCGTCGTCGTTCGTGTTCACCGGTCATCCCGCCTACCTTGAAGCCGCCGCCAGGCAACTCGGCCAACCCGATCAGGCCCGAGCGGCGGGTCGACTGGTGGCATTGTCCTCGCTGGCGAATCTGTGTGCGCAGGCCAGCCGCGCCAGGCCAACGGATGCGGCGGCGATCCTGGCCAAGGCCAGCGAGTTTCGCGACCAGATCGCCATCGCGCTCAAGGCCGCCAACGCCATGCTCGCCGACGTCGAATTCGCCACCCTCCTCGCGCTGGAACCGCCGACAACCGCAGGCGAGGTCGCGCCCGATGACGAGGCGGACGAAACCGAGGCCGGACCCGCACCGGAACTGCCGGGAGGTTCTTTATGATCGCTTATGCGACGGATGAGGATCTTGCGATCCGGGCTCCCGCCGACTTTTTGGCGCTCTGCCCGAAGGATCAGGTGGTGGTGGCGGGGACCGATGGCCTCTTTCTGGCGACCGACCCCTGGACGCTCCGGTCGCCCACGGTCAACTTCGCCGATGTGGGTCTGCTGCCCGGCCAGGTCGTCCGGTTGGCGGGCTCGTCGGCCTACAGCCTTCAAGGGGATCTCTACGTGGTCGCCAGCGTCGGCCCGAGCGGTCTCGCGCTGCGTCAGAAAGGGCAAGCCCCGGGCGTCGGGCGGCCGCCAGCGGTCGCCACCGGCGTCGAGTTCACCGTCCGGACGCTGATCCCGCAACTCAACCGCGCCACCGAAGACTTGAAGTCGCGGTTCGGGATCGACGAGGCGGTGGTGGGTCGGCGGTCGTGTGATCTCCAGGATAGCCGGGGTCTGCGCGACGCCACGGTCCTGACGGTCCTGTCGCGGCAGTACCTCGATCAGGCCCGGCTGTTTGCCGGCAACTCCGACGTGCCCGAGGACTGGTACGGGACCAAGGCCCGGTTGCTCAAGGCCGAACGGGATGAGCTGCTCGGCCGGCTGGCAATCCAGTGGTCCGAGGCCGGGGATTCGTCCCGGGCCACTCCCTTCACCCGGTTCGCGACCCGACTGTCGAGGTGATGCTGATGGCGATCTCGTACCACGTCTATGCCAATAACGGGCAAGCGGGACCGATCAACTACTCCCAGCCGATCGCCACGGTCCCGGCCACCAGTGTCAATCCCGCAGGCTCGTTTGTGACGCCGCCGCTGGCAGCGCCGAGCGACAATCTCTTCGCGGTCCGGGCCTTCGACGACGTGTCGGGGGTCGAGGAAGCCAACACCGATGCCCAGGTCCACCTGATCATCGACGCCAACGGGAACGACGTTTCGAGTCGGCCCGGCGCGGTGGTCGGCCTCGCGGCGCGGTGGACGATCGGCGAGGTTGGCCTCGTGTCGTGGGGTTACTCCTCGGTCGGGCAGGGGGGATCGCCTAGCCAGTTCCTCGTCACCGCGCTGCCGGTCGGCGTGCCGGTGATCCCGGGTCTGGTCACCTTCCCGACCCAGCAGGTCACTTTCGTTGCCGGGATCACGGGCTACGGGTGCCGCCTGGCTGGCCTGTCGACCACCGCCGACTGGACGATTCAGGTCCAGACGATCGGCGCTTCGAGCGTGATTGTCGGTCCGCCGATGACCGTCACCCTGAGCAAACAATCCGGGACGCTGGCGGCGGTGGATGGCCTGGTGGTGACTCCCTCGGCCTGATCGGTCCAGTCGTGGAATGAAATGGCGGAGGGGAGATCAGGATGCCCGGTTTTTTGACCAACTATCTGAACAACAAGGTTCTCGATTGCTGTTTCGGCGGACGACCGCTCGCCCCGCCGCCCGAGTTGTACGTCGGGCTCTCGCTGACCCGAGCCTACAAGGGCGGGTACATCGCCGAGCCGCTTGGGACCGGCTACGCCCGGGTTGCGGTCCCCAACGACTTGATCCACTTCCCGGCGGCCTCGCTGGGGTGCAAGTCGAACGCCCGGGTGATCACCTTCCCCACGCCCCGGGCGGGCTGGGGAGCGGTGGTCAGTGTGTTCGTGGCCGATGCCGCTCAGGGCGGGAACGTCCTGGCCATGGCGGACTTGCCGTTGCCTCGGCATGTGGCTGCTGATGACCCTGCGCCGACGATCGCCGTTGACGCTCTCTTCTTTTCTCATGCCTGATGAGGTGACACCGATGGCCTTACGCGTTCGCTACGCTTACCGGACCGGCTCGCAGCTTGGCTACTCGATCGAGCGGCTGGCCGATGGTTTATTCTATGACTTCAACGACGGGACGTTCAAGGCAAATCCGACGACGCCCGTTGCCGCCTTCCCGGAGGATTCGGGGACGTTCCAGGGTCGGTTCAAGGTGACCCTGACCGCGACCCCGGTCGCCCAGTTCGCTGATGGCCAGTACACCGTGACGGTCCACGACCGGAACGCGGCCAACGCGGTCGTCGTCGAACTGGCGGCCGTCCTTCATAACGGTGACGACGCGCCCGTCTTCGCGGGCACCTCGACGTCCAGTTCGGTAGACCCGTGGTCGGTCACCCTGCCAGGGTCGTACGCGGCGGGCACCGCTGGGGCGATCCTGGGCCAGAACCTGGATGCGCGGGTGTCGACGCGGTCCACCTTTGCGGGTGGCGTGGTGGCTGGAGTGACGGCGCCGGTGACGGTCGGCACGGTGACGGACAAGACGGGTTACACCCTGGCGGTCGATCCGTGGTCGGTCCTGATTCCGGGCTCTTACCCGGCCGGCAGCGCTGGGGCGATCGTGGGCCAGAATCTGGATGCGCGGGTGGCGACGCGGTCCACCTTCGCGGGTGGTGTGGTGGCGGGTGTGACGGCTCCGGTGACGGTCGGCACGGTGACGGACAAGACGGGTTACACCCTGGCCGCCGCGGGTCTGGACTCGATCACGATCGAGGCCGGTATCAATGCCCGGCAGGCCCTGGCGCCGATCCTGGCGGCCAGCGCTGGTGTCGTTTCGGGGGCCGGCACGGGGGTGGTCGTCATCAAGGGCGGGAATACATCGGTCACCCGGATCACGGCGACGACCGACAACGCCGGCAATCGCTCGTCGGTATCCCTCTCGCTCCCCTCATGAGCCTCGCTCGGAAAGAGTGCTCTCATGGCCTTCTCAGCCTCAGATGCCCAGCCCGGGACCATCGGCCTTGCCCAGAGTCGTGACCTTTATAACGCATCAGCTTACTTTTCACCGTTCTACTTTTATGGTGGATCGTCCCGAGTTCCCTCGGAGTCATCGAGTCAAGTTACCGGGCGTGATGGGCCATACTATGCGGAACTGGTTGGCCGGATCCGATCGCTCAACTCGTTTGATACGGTGATCTTCGGTGATCCCACGAGTCAAGCAGGACGAGGAGCCAATGCGCACCCGGTCGCGATCGTGGTGCCCAGGGGGTGGGACGAAACTGATGAGACCGACCCAGTGCTCTGGGTTCGCCGGGTCCTGTTTACGGTCCGGATCGTGGTCCGCGTTGAGGATAGCTCCGTTCCATTTGACCAGCTCGATCAACTGGCGACCCTGGTCCAGACCGAGGTCGATCAGGCGGATCTGGGTGACCAGTGTATCCCCGCCTTGACCAAGATCCGAACCTGCCGCTACGGCGCGTCGAGCCAGTATCCCGACTGGTCGATCGACCTCGACGGGGAGTTCGCGGTGCTGGTTGACCCCTCGGTCGATCGAATTCCGCTTTAATTTGTTGCATCCTTCCAGGCCAAGATATTGAAGGTGGGTGTATGTCGGCGACAAAGCGATTCATGAACTGGAGCGGGGTCACGTTTACCCCGGTTGGTGGTCAACCCACCCTCATCAGCGGCGTGACCTCGGTGGCGATCGAAAGTGGCGGTAGCCTTGCCCGGTTCGCCGGCGATGGCGACCGCTACGTCACCACGATGGTCAACGACTTCAACGAACCGACGGTGACGATCCAGGCCGCGGATCTGGCCGCCCTCCGGGCCAACCCGGTCGGTACCGTCGGCACCCTGACGGCCACGCACAACGACGCCCGGAACGGGTCGGGGTCCGGGGCCGTGACCTACACGATGGCCAACGCGGTCGTGGCTTCGTGCCAGGTCCGCGGGGCACACCGCCAGTTTGGTCAGGGAACGATCACGTTCGCCGCCTTCTCGGGCGACGGCGTGACCAACCCACTGGCGACCAGCACCTCTTCCTGATTCATCCCCAGGAGCCGTCATGACCGAGATGGGACCCGATGCCATCCTGGCGCCGATTGGCCACGCGGGGGTGGGCGACGCCGCCACCCGCCTGGGGCGGCTCCAGGCCGAGTTTGCCCCGGTGCTCCGGACGGATCGCGTGTTCGTCCGCCACCAGGGAACGTCGCATTTCGTCACCGGATGCCCCGACGACACCCTTTTGTTTCCCGCCGCCAGCGCCCGGTCGGGCCAACCTCGTTACGAGTGGACCGACCGCGGCGACGGCGTTTCTCTGGGACGATTGATCCCCCATGCACAACCTGACTGAACCGAGCCGCCGCAAGCCGGCAGCAAGGGGAATCACGGCAACCCTCGCCGACGGCCAGCTCTGGCTCCTGGCCGAGCCGACGTTTCGACCCAAGGCGGGGCCCTTGACGACGCCCGACATTGACTCTGCGCTCGACCGCTTTTATGAGCGGATCATCCTGGCCGAGGACCTGCCGCTCGATGACCTCCTCGCGGTGGTCCGGACCTTGCTCCTGGCCAACTACGACCTGACGGAAACCGAAGTCAGTTTCCTGCTCGATATCGACGCGGGCGACGAGGCCGAGGCGCTCGCCCGCGCCGTCTCCGAAGCGCTGTTTGGCCCCGAGCAGCGCATCCGGAACTATTCCGATTGGGTCCGCGCCAGCTTGCTCTGCAACGGTCTGACGACTGCCGAGGTGCCATCATCGGCGCTGAATGATTTGCTGACCTTGCTGCTTGCCTCGGGGCGAACGGTGCCGCCCACCCAGTTCATCGACGCCTGCCGGGCGGCGCAGGATCGCGAACTCCGGGAGCGCCTGATATGACCACCCTGGCCACCTTGCCGGCCCCCGGACCGACCCGCCGCGCCTCGGTTCTCGCTCACCCCGTCACGCTCGCCGACGGTCAGACCTGGGGTCTGGCTCGGCCCGCTCGCCGGTATCGTCCCGAGGTCGTGCCGTCGGCCGACGTGTTTGGTCGCATTGCCCCGACGGTCCGGTTGGTCGTTCGAACGGGTTACCCGTGGCGCATCGAGCACCTCGTCACGGAACTTCACTCGGCATGTCGGGCAGGACGCGACGCCGCCGGTGATCAACGCCGTTATGAAGCTTTGCTGGACCTGGCCGTGGCCCTCCTCCGCCGGGCTCATGATCTGACGCTGGCAGAAGCGATCACGCTGCTTGACCTCGACAGCGCTGGACTGGCTTGCCTGGTGGACAGCGTGGTTGCGGCCGTCGCGGGTGTTCCCGCCGACTCATCCCCTGGAGCGAACCTTGACCTTACCGGAGATGGCGATGCCTTCCCCTGATCATTCTCAATCAACGCCGGTCACGCCGCGCTCCCGGACGTCCATTCAGGTTGTCTCGGACCGACTCGCGGCGGCGGGCTTGCACCGGGATCAACCGATCCCCACGGCAACCGAGCCCGAACCAGGCCCGATCGATGTTCCCCGGAACAACCTGGCAAGTCCCGACCTGGTCGCCAGTGCCGCCACGCCTCCCGACCAGCCAGGCCCGGCCGGAGCCGTACCCATGATCGAATCTCCTGGCCGACTCATGGGAGCGAGCGAACCGGATAACGCTGCTCGCGACACCGGTTTCGCAGACCCAACCAGCGACGACCAACCCGAGACCGACAAGGTTCCGCGGATTGCCTCGGTCTCGGGTCGAGCTCCTTCTGGGCTGGACTTGATGACTGGTCCTGACTCCGCCGAATCCGACACCGCGGCGGCGGGATTGACCGCCGAGGCTCCCGTCGTGCGCAGCGGTTTATCGGCTCCAACTCTCGATTATGGAACAGCATCGCCGGGCGATCCGCCCACGGCGCAGGATGGTCCGAGAGCGGCAATCGACGACGATCATGCGGGATTTGTCTCGGGTGCGGAAGAACGCGATGGTGCCTCGATGGACCTGGCCAAAACGAACGAGATCTTGCAGCAAATTCTGGAAGTTCTCGGGAAGCAACAGAGTACGTATAGTACGTCGCTGCCGTCGGCTAGTCCGGCTGTGTACGCGAACCGTTCGTAGCAGTTTGGTCGTGCCTGGTCATTGAGTGTGACATTGTGGGAGAGCAATCATGGCTTCTTATGGTGGGAACTCGATCTTTGGGTCTGCCGTCGTGATGGCGACGGCGGACATCCCGCGCCAGACGCAGGTCAATTCGTTTTTTGGGATCAACGGTCTCGAAACTCTCGACGGTGGTTTTCGCGGGCGTGTCACTCGGGTTCGCGGCGTACTTTACGGCCCCTCGGCACTTGGGCTGGCTCTGGCTGAGAACTCGTTTCGGTCGTACCACGACGGGGTCGCCCGGACGCTGGTCGACAACCTGGGCCTGGTCTGGGCCAACGTCAATTTGAAGTCGTTCCAGCCGCTCGGTCGGGTCCGACGATCACCCGATGGTACTCATTTCCGGGCTTATCAGGCCCAGTTCCTCCACCTGGCGTGACGATCCCATGGCTTTCTCGCAAACCAGTATCAGCGACGTCCGCGTGATGGCCAACGGTCCCGACCTGTTTGTCGCCTGGTCCGCGTCCGCGCCGGCGGGGACGACATTTCAGGTGTATCTCGACCGCCAACTCGTCTGGTCGGGCACCGCCCAGCGCTGCCATGTGCCGACCCCGGCCCACGCGGCCGGCCGGAACGTCTGGGTCGAGGTTGGGACCGTTGACGCCGGCGAGCCGACGCGCGACTACTCCGCGAGCCTCATTGCCCCCGCCAACCGGACCGAGCGTGCCACGCTGGGCTGGTCGGGCGGGACGTATCTCGACACATCCGGTCAAGACGACATCGGGGCGTTCCAGATCTACCAGAGCCGCGCCGCCGGCGCGCCGGTCAACGACGCGGTGGCTGTCGATACCGTCGTGGCTTACCCTGGCGGGTGGATCAACGACGGGTTCGGCAAGGGGGGCTTCGGCCTGGCGGGTTTTGGTCGCGCCGCCACAACATATCAGTGGTCCAGCGGTCCGCTCGCGGCGGGCGTCTGGCACTTCGCCGTGGTCGCGGTCGATCAGGCTGGCAACCCGCGTGGTGTACCGCTGACGTCGAGCGTCACCATCAACGCCGCCCCGCGTCCGCCCGCGTCGAACGCTCAAGGGACACGTCTGACCTCAACCTATGCCGGGCCGACCGACCGCCGAGCCACGCTTCAGTGGCTCCCGAGCCCGACTTTCTGACATTTCTTCCATCTCATTGCCTGAAGGGGCATTTTGTGGCAACCACGTATTCCGCCAATGCGCGGCTCCAGAAGCCGGGGGCCGCCGACCGCCTCTGGGAAGTGCCGATCAACGCCAATACCGATGCTCTCGACGCCATGACCGCCGTCGGCAGTCTGGTCGTCACGACGACCGAAACGCCGAGTGCCACCTTGCGAGTCCGGGTGGCCGCCGGCACCTTTGTCCGGGCCGATGGGACGGTCGGGGCGTTCAATGGGGTTCCAGCGTTCGCCGTTCCCGCCAACGCGACGGTGGTCCTCTGGCTCGATGGCTCAGGCATGCTCAACTCGGGGCCTGCGTTTCCGACCTCGGCTCACCTCCGACTGGCTCAGGTTGTCGTGGGCGCCAGCGCGGTGACGCAGGTCATCGACGCGCGGGTCAATTGCATGGTGGCCGGGTCGGGGCTTGGGTTCGTTTTAAAGGCGGGCGACACGATCAGCGGGCCGCTCACGATCGCGGCGGCAACAACCGGCAGTGCCACGCCAGCGCTGGTGGTTGCCGATCCCGTCAAGCAACTGCTCGGCTTCTTCGGTGCAACGCCAGCCGGTCCAGCCCCAGCGCTGACCCCGCTGGTGGGGGTTGCGGGGGCAACCGTCGCCGACACGCTCGCGGATGTCGGAGCTTCGTTCGCGCAGCAAACCCTGAACAACAACTTCGCCAGTCTGGCCGCGAAGGTCGACAGCCTGATCACCGCCCTGAAGCGGCACGGGTTGATGGCCAGTCAGTGAGTGAGTCAGTAGACGGGTCGGACCAACCAGAAAGGCGTTGATTCATGCCGGCTTTTGCTTCGATCGAATCATCCAGTACCCCGCTCGGGCGCCATGCGGCCTCGGTCGGGGTTTTTCGCTATGGACCCGACGGGGGCGGATACAGTTTCCTGCCCAACATCCGGGTCGCGACGATCCGATACCGCGAAGGCGCCGACGCCGGGATAGCGCGGTTTCGATATGTGTTCAACGATCCGACCTCGGACGGCACGCCCGACTCGTTCACCCAGGTTATGGGTGTCGATGCCTCGGCGCCCGGCGTCGTGGCCAACGATGATCGTCTGGTCGTCCTGACCACCAACCCCGACGGGACCTGGCAGGTCCTGTTCGATGGCTTCGCGCAGGTTCCCGCCATGGGGATCAGCCCGAACCACGAACTCGTCACGTTTCTGGCCTTCGGCGTGGCGATTCGCGCCTGGGACACGCCCATCAGCGGCGCCTTGATGCGCGACGCGACCAGCCCGACCACCGTTTCGGACCGGGCCACCAGTCTCGTCACCCATTTCAACCCGCGTGGGCTTCCCAACGCGACGCCCGATGGCGCCGACGCGATGGCCGCGTCGGGGGCGACGTTCCCGACCTTTCTCGACCCGAACCTGGCTCGATCCCCCGCGCCTCAGCGCCTCTGGACGCTGCCGATGGCGGTCCGCTACCTCTGCTTCCGCCACAACGCCGAGGAAACCTACGTCCAGAACCCCGACGGTGCGCTGATCGATCAGGTCCTCGACAGCCGATCCCCCACCGACTCGGGCGCGGGTCCATTCTTGCCAGGTGAGCCGGGTGCGTTTCAGAGCAACGACCTGATCGTGCCGGATTACCCCGCGTCGGGCAAGGCGTGGCCGGCGGTGATCCGCGACCTCCTCGCTCCCAACGGGATGGGCATGGCGTTCCGGACGGATACGGATGCGGGCGGCAACCCGACCACGACGTTGGACCTTTTCCGCCTCCAGGATGGCTCGTCGAGTCACCTCAAGGACCTGTACCTTCAGCCGCGCGGGGCAACGCTCGACCCGGCGCAGACCAACATGGGCACGGCGGAGCTGGCCCGCGACATGAGCGGGGTCGCCAACGCCATCAACGTCGAGTCGGCCTTGATCCGGTACGAGGCGTCGTTCATCCTGGCGCCTGGGTTCCCGATCGCCGCCAGCGATGCCGCGAGTGCTTCGAGTCTGGCCGCGTTCGACAAGACGAACCCCAACTTCGCGCAGACGGACAACGACGCGTATCGCCTCTATGTACTTGATGAAACCGGCGAAGGGCACTGGGATCCAACCTCGGCGCGCCTGATCAGGACGGTGCCCACGCTCGACGCCCTGTTTGGCCCGGCGGATGGGTTGGACCCGAACTACGTGGTCCGCCGCCGGTTGCCGATCGGCACGCTGTTCACGACCGACGCGAACCAAAAACCGCTCAGCGCCCGGTTGTCGATCTCGACCGACTACAAGGGGACTCAGCCTGGCCTCTGGGACGGGACTGGCACCTGGCAGCCCGTCGGGGGTGGTTTTGAGTTGCTCAAAGATCGACTTGGCGTCTGGATCAGCGCTCCGAACCCGAATAGCTGGAATATTCAGCCGTCCCGAGTCGCGGGCGCTCCGTATCCCGCTGGGGTCGTCCGGGCGATCGAGGATCAGGCGAACTCGGGCTCGACCCATTTTAGCCTGCGCTTGACCTGCGTGGTCGAGGGGGATCAAACCCTGACCGCCACAGCCGACCGGCGGTCGTCGAGCCCGACCGGCTACGCCATCACGCGGCGGGTGGATGCCCGCGACCGGTACGCCAGGCAGGTCGTGGCAGCGACCAGCGAATTTAACCCCAGCTCGCAAGCACAGGTGGTCCGCGATGATAGCGCTGATGCCCTGGCGGAAGCCAACGCCCGGCGGAACGCAAGTGAGGCGGGCGAGGTCAACGGCTTCGTGGTCATCCCTCGGTTCACGCAGACTTACCGGATCGGTGATCGCATCCGGTCGATCCAGGGCCGCACCCTGTCGTTGCAAACCAACGCTGGCGCTCCGACCGAGGAGGGCGAAGTTTATCCCGCCGTGGTCGGCTTGACGTGGGAGTTCGAGGGGGATCAGCGGACCATCTTGCAGCTTTCCGACCAGCGGAGCCAATCATGAGCCTTCCCGCCTTTGACGATGCCCAGCGCCTCCGGATGCGCGACGACCTCTTGCTCGACGACCTCAGTCGGGGTGAGCCCCGGCCGTCGTTTGGATCGCCAAGTCTGGTCGCGCAGACCCGCACGATCCAGACCTATCCCACGGCAGCGCAGCGGTTCTATGCGTGCACGCCCCAGACCGTGCTCGGCAAGGAAGTGGAAGGGGGGGCGGGGACGCTCTCGGCGGGCTCGGGCACCTTCTTCGCGCTCAACATCGGGTCGGCCGTTCCCCCCGTCGGCACCAGCGTCCTGGCGACCTTCGTGGAAAGTCGCTGGGTCTTTCGCTTTGACGGCTGATCCGGGCTGATAACCTCAATCGACCTTGGCCAGACCTTCCTTGACGCAGGCGAGTTCGGCCAGGTTCGAGCACCCGACGGGGAGCTGCGCTTCTTCAATAATCATGTTGGGGATATCGTCCTTGATGGAGAACCGAGTCCCGCAGTGCGAGCAGGTCAATTCGTCCCCGTCACGCTTGAGCGGAACCTTGCCCATTGGGCACACCAATAACGAGAGAAAATGATCGCTGATCATTGGTGAATCGGTCCTTGAGCAAGTGGAGGCGGGTGGCTTCGATCAGATTGCTGACGACATTCCCCGTTTTGCCTGGTATTATGGGAAAGCTTCGTCTCCGGGGGAAGCCGAATCTGGTCAGATCCCCCGATCGCCTCGCGCCTGACCCGGTTCGACAACCCGTCCTGGCCCGGCTGTGGTCCACTCCTTGATCCAACCCCTCCCGCGGTTTGCTCGCGGGTCCAGAGCCAAAGAATCGTCCCCCCTCATGCCGACTCAACCAACATTCGTGGTTCGCTTCGGTCAGATGCGTCATCTGGGTGAGTGCGGCGACGGCAATGGCCGGGTCTACAACCGGGGGGATCGCGTCGTCATCCGGAGCGACCGAGGGACCGAGATTGGCGAAGTCCTTTGTCTGGCCACCGACCGGACCGCCCAGTTCCTGCCCAACCCGGCGCCCGGTCTGATCCTCCGTGAGGCAACCGCCGCGGATCTCGATTCGGAAGCTCGTCTGGTCGAGCGGGCACGCCAGGGGATGGCGGCCTGCCGTGAGTTCGTCGCCCAGCGTCGACTCCAGATGGATCTGGTCGATGTCGAAGCCATTTTTGGCGACGAGCGGATGGTTTTTTATTATGTCTCCGAAAAGCGCGTCGACTTTCGCGACCTCGTCAAGGACCTCGCCCGGACTCTGCAAACCCGGATCGAGATGCGCCAGATCGGCGTGCGCGACGAGGCCAAATTGCTCGCGGACTACGGCGATTGCGGCAAGCCGGTCTGCTGCAACACGCATCTGACCAAGATGCCCCCGGTCTCGATGCGGATGGCGAAGGTCCAGAAGACGACGCTCGACCCTTCCAAGATCTCGGGGCGGTGTGGTCGGCTCAAGTGCTGTTTGCGCTATGAATTTGATACCTACCAGGAACTCGAACGGGAACTGCCGCCGGTCGGCGCCAAGGTCGTCACCGAGGCCGGCCAGGGTCGAGTCCTGGCGCAGGAGATCCTGGCGGGCAAACTGGTTGTCGAGTATGAAGACCACCGGCGGGTCGTGATCCAGCGCCACGAGGTTCTCGGTGTCGAAAAATCCGCGCGTCGTCCCGTGCCGGACGCCAGTGACGAAGCGCTGGAAGACTGACAATCATGATGATCCAGAAATCCAGGCGGAGCACGGAAGGGGTGGAGCAATGAGCCTGCGTGATGATCTGGCGGGGGTCCTGGCGGCCGATCCACGCTACTCGATTCAGGCCTACCTGTTCATCTTCGAGGCGCTCGAGCACACCAAGGCACTCAAGAAGCGCGCGCGACGCAAGGCCAAGGCGCGGTCGCAGCCGGTCCGAGGGTCGCGGCATGTCTCGGGTCGTGAGCTGTGCGAGGGGGCCAAAGCCCTGGCTCTGGCCCATTACGGGATGCTGGCGCTCACCGTCCTGGCGACGTGGGGAGTCCATAAAACCGCCGATCTGGGTGCCATCGTTGATAATCTGGTGACCTCGGGCGACCTGGAGCGATCGCAAAACGACTCGCTCGACGACTTCGACGATGTCTATGATTTTGAAACCGTCTTCCGGCGTGACTTCGTCCTTTCCCTGGAAGATCTGATCTGACGGTAAAGTTTCGCCCACTCGGGGCAGGGAGTCTGGTGTGTTGAACGCGCGGCGTCGCAATTTTGTCCTCGCCCTGATCCTGTTCTTCGCCTGGGTGGGCGCTCTCGCGGTGATGGCCCGGTACTCCGCCGAGCGTCCTCGGATGGCGGGCGTGGTGCCGGCTTCGCGGTGATGACTCGGGATCGTGCGATCGGTCGCCTTCTTTTGTGGGTCTGGCGGGCAACGAATGGCCAAGTTCTGGGTTCCCGAGCGGGTCGACCGGCCCGAGTTGATGGATGAGCCAGGCTTACCGCCCGCCGAGGTCGAGGACGCCTACCGCGTGCTCCGCCGGGTGAACCGCCAACTCGGCAACCTCCGGACGATCCGCGTCGAGTTCGAGCGCTTCCTCGCCGCCGACCTGGGCCCCATGGCCCCAGTCTCGGTGCTCGATCTCGGGTCGGGGTCGGGGGATATCCCGCTGGCGATCCGCTCGATGGTGGGCGAGTCGCGCCCGGCGCAGGTGATCGCGCTTGACCGCGACGGGACCGCCGCGACCGCCGCCGCTCGGCAGATTCCGGTCGTCTGTGCTGATGCGCTTCGCCTCCCGTTCGCGGATCAGTCCGTGGACCTGGTCCTGGCGGTCAAGTTCGCGCACCACTTCGCGGGCGCCCCGCTGGCCCGGTTGCTCCGCGAGATGACCCGCGTTGCGCGGCATCGGGTCGTCATCCTGGACATCCGCCGCCACCGGTTGGCCTACTGGGGCTTTCGCGCCTGGAGTCGCGTCTTTACCACGAACCGACTGGTCCGGTACGACGGCCCTCTGTCGGTCCTCCGGGGGTTCACCCGCGCCGAGCTGGAGGCCGAGGTGGCGGCAATCGCCGACTTTTCCTGGGAGGTCCGGTCGTACCTTGGCTTTCAACTGGCCCTGGTCGGTCGGCGTCGCGCGCCTGGGACCCAATGGGATTCAAAGGCGTGAGGCGATCGTGCTCTGACTGGCCGCCCACAACTCGGCGAAAAGTCTGCCGAGATCGGCCACCTGATAGTGTGCGTTGAGGCCACTCGGGTTGGGTAAGACCCAGACCTGGGTGGCGCCAAACTGGTGAGGTTGTGGCCCAACGGTTGCCCGGGGTCGATCAAACGCCGCCCGGTAGGTCGTGATCCCCAGAAAAGCGATGAACGCCGGGGTCGCCAGGCGAACCTTCTCGACCAACGCCTGACCGCCCGCGATGATCTCGGCGACCGACAACTCGGCGGCGGTGGCCGAGGCTCGGTCCACGACGTTGGTAATCCCGCAGCCGAGCTTGAGCAACTCGTCCCCCTCGAACGGAGAATAGCGGCGCGGCGTGATCCCGGCCGCCTGGAGCGCGGGCCAGAACCGATTCCCTGGTCGCGCAAAATGGTGCCCGACCGCTGCTGAGTACAGGCTCGGGTTGATCCCACTGAACAGAACTTGCAAATTGGGGCCGATCAGGTCCGGGACGGTGGAGTCGGCCGCCGCGGCGATCTGGTCGCGGGTTGGTTTCCAAAATTCACGCAAGTCAGATTTCTTCCGGGGGCAAGATGTGGGTAATGGACCAGGAGTTTCCGGACATCCTGTCCCACTTATCTGGGACGAAAAGGCGCACGGATCAAACTAATGTCCGCTATCTCACCTGTCCAGGTGGAAATTTCGTGCTGGAATTGATCCATGACAGGAAATTTTTTGGTCGTACTGGATGAGCGGATTCCCTGGGTTTTACTCAGGAAATGACAGCCTGATCAAAAAAGTCGATCTATTCATTGAGAAATTCGCAAAATTCCCAGAGCGCGCAATTGATGATGCCGTATAATGGAGCGACCTGATCGCGGTGATCGTGGACCCGGTCATGATCATTGGGTTCGATTTAGGCAAGATAAAGATTCTGGAGTACGCTACAGTGATCAGCCGCACGACGTTTGGTTGGGCCTCGGCCGCTCTCTTGAGCATGAGCCTGGTGGCCAATGCTCAGACCCCGCAAAAGACCCTCCCGGCCGCCCAGGCTCCGGCCAAGGTGATCCCGGCCGCCCAGGCTCCGAGCAAGGTGATGCCCGCCATGCAGGCTCCCGCCAAGGTCATGCCTGCCATGCAGGCTCCCGCCAAGGTGATGCCCGCCATGCAAGCTCCCGCCAAGGTCATGCCTGCCATGCAGGCTCCCGCCAAGGTCATGCCTGCCATGCAGGCTCCCGCCAAGGTGATGCCTGCCATGCAGGCTCCCGCCAAGGTGATGCCCGCCATGCAGGCTCCGGCCAAGGTGATGCCGGCTGCTCAGGCTCCGGCCAAGGTGATGCCCGCCATGCAGGCTCCCGCCAAGGTCGCCCCGGTTGCCGCTCCTCAGATGCCGTCCAAGACTTTGCCCGCCCCGCAGCAGTAATTCGCACTCCGGGTGCTGATTCAAGTCGTCCTCGGTCGCCCTTGCGACCGGGGATTTTTTGTTGATCTCACCGACCAGATTCCGGGCAAACGCCGCGACGTCTGGTCGTTCCTCACCCGACCAACCCGAGCATGCGGGGACTCGTTTGATCCCGAGGTTGGAAAAGGGGGCCGGGAGTTCCCTGGCAGGTCGACCCGGTTTTTGCTACCATCTGGAGCGGGGAATGACGGCATCTGGAAAGGTGTCGGTTCGGTGGGCCGTGAGTGGCGGTCTTGCGAGAGTCGTTTGCGATCGCGTCGGTTTTCTCCGAATCTCAAGCCAAATCCATGAGGGCATGAGGCAAGAGATGACGTTGGCCGTGGACCCAAAACTGGTCCGCCTTGCCCGATCCGGCGTGGGACGATCCCCCGATTGATAAGTTTGCTTTCGCTTGCGACCGAAACGCCCGGCGGATTCGACCGCCCGGTCTGTTTCGATGAGGAGTTGATCTTCGCCATGATGATCTATGTTGGGAACCTGGAGTATGGTGTGACGTCCGACGAGCTCCGAGCCCTGTTCGAGCCGTTCGGGACGGTCGCCATGGCCGAAGTCCAGGTCAAAGCGCGGACCGGGCATTCGCGTGGGTTCGGGATGGTCGACATGACCCGCCCGAACGAGGCGGATGCCGCAATCGCCGCACTCAACGGCAAAGATTTCAAGGACCGCCCGCTGACCGTCAACGAGTCGCGACCCCGGCGGACCGTCCGCGACCTGTACGCGGGGGGTGGCTGGTTTGGTGGTGGGCACGGCGGCTGATCGTTAATCCGCTCGCAACCTGCCTTGCCCTGATTCGGTTCCGTCTCGCCCCATTGGTGCGGCGGAACTTTTTTGTTGTGCGACCCGAGAACGACGATCGAAGAAAATGATCGGTCGCCGGTAAATCCGCTGGCCTCACCGCGCAACTTGTTTTAAAGTGGGAACTTGGATAGCGTAAAAGCTGTTGGGTGCCCACGCTTGCTTTTGATTTTGTTCCGGGTGCAGCCCGGTCTTCCCGTTCCGGCGTCGTTCGCGGCGCGGTTGCCGAGTGAGTTATGACCAAGACCGATCGCGAACGCAGCCTGGCGGTTTTTGTGGATCTCGAAAACCTCGCCATGGGGTTTCAGAACCAGCGAAAAACCAAGTTCGACATCCAGAAAGTCCTGGAGCGATTGGTCGAAAAAGGTAAACTTATCGTCAAAAAAGCCTACGCCGACTGGAGCCGCTATCAGGCCTACACGGCGCCCTTCCACGAAGCGGCGATCGAACTGATCGAGATCCCTCGGCGGAGCCAGACCGGCAAGAACTCGGCCGACATCCGGCTGGTCGTCGACGCGATGGACCTCGCCTGGAGCAAGCCGCACGTTGACACCTTCGTGATCGTCTCGGGCGACTCCGACTTCTCGCCGCTGGTCTCGAAACTCAAGGAAAACGGCAAGCACGTCATCGGCCTGGGGATGAAAGGCTCGACCTCCGAACTCCTTCGCGACAACTGCGATGAGTTCATCTATTACGAGGATCTGGAGCGGCAGGAGCAGGACGAGCAGCAACTGGCCACCAACCTTTACGCCGACATGCCTGACCGGAAGCGCGAGGTTTACACCTTGCTGGTCGAAGCCTGCAACGCCCTCCGACGCGAAAATCACGAGATCCTCTACGCGTCCATGATCAAGGACACGATGAAGCGGAAGAAGCCGTCGTTCGACGAAAGTTATTACGGCTACCGAAGTTTCACTCATCTCCTTGAAGAAGCCGACAACGTCGGGACCGTCGACATCGAGCGGAACCCGAAAAGTGGCACGTATGTCGTCACCAAGTTTGGCGAGCGCGACGGCAAGCCCAAGGGCGGCCCCAACGGCGCGCCCGACCGCTCGGTGACCCACCCGGTCGGGCGTCGGCCGCCGTCAACGACCTGAACGGAAACCGATCGCTTCCCACAAGATCTGTGCCACGACGATATACGCATTTTCCCACGCCCCCGCGCGGAAGAACCGGACCGGCTGGTCGGGGTCGCCCACAAATGGCCGGAGGTTCCAGCCCATCTGGATACCGACAAAGGCGTAGAGGAAGATCCAGAGCCGCAGCACCCAGCGGTGTTTAGGGTCGAGCGCGATCAACGGGCGATACCCGCGCTGGAGGATGCCCTGAGCTCCCGCGCTGGCGAGGGCGAACATCCCGGTGTTGAACAGGATCGCCAGCCGGTAATCCGGTGAGGATGCATACCAGAACGCCGTGATCGGCGCCAGGGAGACCAAAATAATCGTCAGGCCCGCCTGCGACGCCACCACCGCCCGCCAGGCCGCCGCGAAGTCGTTCCGCAGGCCAAGCAACGTATTCAGGACGAAGTAACTCGGCAAACTCAAAATCAAGGTCGCCCCCAGCAGCAGCGGCACCTTGATCGCCGAGTACAGCACCTGACCGACTCGCCCCCCGAACAAACCCATCACGGCACCGTAGAGCAAGCCGCAGCCGAGCACAACGAGCCACGACCCCGCCGACGGTCGGCCACGGAGGATCGCCTCGATCTGCTTGCGGATCGCGATCATGACCAGAGGCTCACGAAGGCGTGCCAGACCGCCTGGAAGAAGTTCGACTCACGCCCCCGGAACCAGGCGAACTGGACGCTTGGGTTCCCCACGAACGGTCGGAGGACCCACCCCATCTGGGCACCGACGACCCCGAACAGGATCACCCAGATCTGAAAAACCGTCTTCACATGGTCATGCAGAACCTGATCCTCGACCGGGTCCAACGGCCCCAGATCCTTCGGTTCGGACCGACCCGACTCCTCGGGCACGGCCAGTTCGGTGGCCGGCGGCAGGTGAGTCGCCATCGCCATATCGGTTTCTTCGCGCTTCACGACCGGGTGCGGCGCGCCGACCGGAACGCTCAGCCGTTGCAGGGTTTGGAGCAAAAACAGGCAACCCAGCAACCCCGATCCGGCAAGCACGGCGACATTGACCAGCAGGACGAAGTTGTATGAGGACGTACTGACCGAGAAGAAGGCGATGATCGGCCCGAGCGAACCCAGCAGCGCCAGCATGATCCCGAGCGCCGCGACCAGCAACCGAAGCGTCACGTCCATCGTCAGCCTTGAGCCGACCAGCGCATTGAAGACATACAGCGAGGGCAGAGTGACCACCAACGTCAGGGCAAAGAGCAGGGGAATCTTGAACGTCGAGGCGATCAACTGATAAAGCGACGGCGCATCATGGCGAAACAATGCATAGCACCCCATCGAGGCGCCGTAGACCATTGCCAGGAAGATCAAAACGGGCGTTAGCCGGCCGACCGAGACGTCGATCGTCCCTCGGCTCAAGAGCGACGGTCGGGTCGCTTCGCCCCGCAAGATCCGGTCGAGATTCTTCCATCCGCCCATCCTGACCCCCTTCATACCCGAGAATGAAATCCTGCGCAGTTGCAGCCATCCATTCGCGGTTTCGTCGGTCAATCCGGAATATTGATTCTCTCGGACGTTTGTGGCAAATTTGCCACGCTCCGATCCGACTCGACCAGGCCATCGCGAATCCGAATCACGCGCTTGCAGCGGGCGGCGACCTCGGGCTCGTGAGTGACGATGACGATGGTCTGCCCCTGGTCGTGCAGGTTGGCGAACAGGTCCAGGATCTCGGCGCCGGTCTGGGTGTCAAGGTTGCCCGTCGGTTCGTCGGCGAGGAGGAGCGCAGGCCGCTGGACCAGGGCGCGAGCGATGGCGACTCGTTGCCGCTGGCCGCCCGACATCTGGCTCGGGCGGTGCTCCATCCGGTCGGCCAGCCCGACCCGGCGGAGGGCTTCGATCGCGCGGCCGCGCCGGTCGGGACCGCCCGAGTAGGTCAGCGGCAACTCGACGTTCTGGAGCGCGGTCTGCCGGGCGAGCAGCTCGAACGTCTGGAAGACGAAGCCGATCTGTCGTCCCCGGATACGTGCCAACTCGGACTGGGGGAGGCGGGCAACTTCCTGCCCGTTCAGCCAGAACTGCCCGGCGGTCGGCACGTCGAGCAGGCCGAGCAGGTTCATCAACGTCGACTTGCCCGACCCCGACGGACCCATGATCGCCACCCACTCGTTGGGCGTAATCTGGAGGTCGATCCCGCGCAGTGCCCGCACGGTTTCGGACCCCATCGGGTATTCCTTGGTCACTTGCTGGAGGCGGATGATCGGCTCGACCGGCATGATGTGGCTCGGTAACTCGGGCGGAGGGTTATCGGACGGCGGCAGCCAGCGCCAACTCGGCCTAATCGTCGTAAGCCGCAGCGACGATGTTCAATTGGATCAGATTTCCCGGCAGTGCGGGTCGAAAATTGGATTATCAGGGTGCGACCTGGTTGGGGTTGCCCGGGAAAGGTGGGGCGGTACAATCCGCCCCGCTCCGGCTGGAAGTCGAAACAGAGGGAGAGTGCTGGGTGGACCGACGGACCTGGATCAAGATTGCCGCTGGCTCGGTCGGGGCGCCGGCGGCTCTTTGGGGTGCCTGGCAGTTCCGTGATGAGGTCTTCGAGAAGCGGTTCGCCGTCGTCGTCCCCGGGCAGCTTTATCGCGGAGCCTGGCAACGACCAATCCCGCTCCGGCGAATCCTGGCTCGTGAGCGGATCAAGACCGTCGTCACCCTGACGGCGATCAACAAGGACGACCCGAAGTACGTCGATCAGGCGAAGGTCCTCGGCCCGCTCGGGATCGGTTGGCGGTTCGTGCCGATCCACGGGTCGTACGCCACGGTCAAGCAGATGGCCCGCGCGGCCGACCTGCTGGCCGATCCTGGCTTGCACCCGATCTTCTTCCACTGCATCGCCGGTCACCACCGGTCGAGTCAGGCCCACGCCGCCTACCGGATGCAGCACGACGGCTGGACCCCCGCCCGAGCCTGGGCCGAGGTTGCCGCGCTCCCCTGGGCCCGACCCAAAACCGACGTCGGCGACCATCGCCTGATCGAAGCCTTTGCACACGCCTACCCGCATCCCAATCCCCACGCCGAAGGACGGGTCTGATGCCACGCTTCCGGCCCATCTCGCGCCGCTCGGTTCGCTGGGGGCTGGTTGTTGCCCTGCTGATCGGCGGCTATGCCGGCTGGCGGTTCGGCCTGTCGAACAACTTCGCCACCGTCCGCCCCGGGCAACTTTACCGCTCGGGCCAGATGACCGCCCCGGCCCTCGCCGCAGCGCTCGACCAGCACCGGATCAAGACCGTCCTCAACCTCCGCGGTCCGCACCCCGAGTCACCCTGGTATCGAGCCGAGCAGGCCGCCACCTTGAAAGCGGGGGCAAGTCAGGTGGATATCTCGATGTCCTCGTGCGAGTGGATGTCGCGTGCCCAGGCGCGGACCGTAATTGAGGTCCTCGACTCGGCCGAGCGTCCGCTCCTGATCCACTGCTTCCACGGCTCTGAGCGGACCGGCCTGGTCTCGGCCTTCGCCGAACTCCTCCGACCCGGCTCGACCCTCGCTGACGCCGACCGGATGTTCTCAGCCAACTACCTTTACTTCGGGATCGGTGACGGCGTGGTGACGCATCATCAACTCGTCGCCTACGAATCCTGGCTCCGCGACCACCATTTCGACCACACTCCCGACCGCCTCCGCTCGTGGGTCCAGACCGCCTACACCCCCGGCACGCCCAGCCGCGAGCAATGGGCTTACGACCCCTATCCTCTGGTCGTCACCACCAAACCGGTGCCCCGGGTCGCGTCAAGCCTGAGAGATTAGCAAACATGCACAGCGCCACTGGCCTGATGATTATCAGAACCCGTGGTCAAGAACTATTCTTTGCTGGGTTCACTTCGAAGGCTATTAGGCGAATTCAGTCCCACCAAAGGGTGATCGCCCGAGAGTCATGCCTTACGCCAACGGGTGTCGGCACTTCAATCTGGCCCGCTCCACACACCTCATCCGGTTCCAACTGATTGACTATGGCGGTCAACTCGCTCACCGAGATGGACCCGAAAACAAAAACGGTGTTTGCAAATGGCCATTGAGACTCGCCAGGATTTAGTTCCGAAATCGCGGCGTAAACAGCCTCGACGTCGTGGCGGCTGAGCAGCCCGACAAGAATATCGCGGAACAGGTCGATGCCCGGATGCCCGATCAGGTTACAACCGATCGAGCCAAGGTCGTCGTTACCATCGAAGAATCGAGTAATGGGAACGAGTTGTGGCTCCGGCGGGTCGCGAAGCTCTTGCTTGAGTGTTTCGCACTTCTGGACATTATTCATCGTCTTCCACCTAACGACCAGGCTCATCGCTATGGTTCCGACCAGTATTACAAGAATATAAGCCACGGTCGGGGTTCGCCGCAACGGCCGGTCAGGTCGCCGGTTGTTCTCGCAGTCGGATCGTTTCGGGTTGTCGCGGTTTGTCTCGCACGACCCGGGCGCCGGCCACTCCATCGAGTTCTCTCAGGACCGCCGCCATTGCGGCGAGGTCATAACCGTGTGATCGCGAACTCATCACGCCAGGATCGTAATTCTGTCAGAACATCAGGGTCGCTCATGGTTCGCCCTCCTCACCGAGAAGTTTTCTCGGTGTGCAAATGACTGGCGGTTCATAGCCTGACCGACGACACACCGCTTCAATCCTCGGTTGTAGCGATGCGAACGACCAAGGTCATGGTTCCAAAATGGTCATGAGTGTGAACGCCGCCTCGCTCGAAAGTCTGGATCGAAGATGCGGGAATCGCCTCTTAATAGAACTTCTTGACTAACGATTTGCTATCCTTCGATCCCAGGGCGACACTCGATTGACCCGGCGAGGTTCTGGTCATTGCGGGTGCGGTGGAGTACCTTCGAGGTTTCCTTGCACCGACCGGAGCTGGCATCATGAAGACTCGCGTGCGGCTTGTCCTGATCGTGGTGGGTGCCGGAGTGGGCTGGGCTCTGGTCGGATCGCAAACCAAGGCCCGGATTCCAGGGTATCGGGTGGATCGAGTGGGGGTCGTCTCTGAACCGGCCGACCCGGAACCGACTCTCCCCGAGGACGAGATGGAGGCCGTCATCATGGCCGACGATGCCGACGTACCGCTGGTTGATGACCTCCTGCAAGACAAGAACCCGACCTTTGACCCGTCGGTCGTCGACCGCCGCCCGCATGGCGACTGGCAGGTCAACGCCAGCGGCGCGGTGGTCCGGCTCAACCCGCCTCATCTGTTTGACGAATCTGCGGGAGATCGTCCGCTCTTGCCGAGTTATGCCGTCGCGCTGGGGCAGGGGGGGACGGCCCGCCTGGCGTCGATCAACCTGATCGACGGTAAGGCCAAGCAATTTGATGACGGCCTGTATGCCGCGATCGACCGGGCGTACTACACCGGTGACCCAGCGCTGGGCGCGGCGATCGAGGGGCACCGGGCGCTGCTCGGGCGGTTGCGGGAGCGAGTCGCCCCCGGTTCTGCCGCCGCCGACTGGCTCGCCGCTGGTTTGAGCCTCGACTCAACCCACCCGCCGACGGGGAAACTGAGCCAGCCGGCTCGCCGACTGGCCGACCAGTTCACGAGCAACGAGGCCCAATCCAAACCGATCGGCTTTTATACCTGGGACGCCACGCTCGGCGACTGCTTCCGCGTGCTCCGGTTTTGCAGCCAGCCGCTGCCCGAGCCGGTTGTTGCCGAACTTGCCCGCGTCCTCCGCGCTGATGCCGACCTTTTGGCCCGGTACACCCAGGCATCGTCGTTTTACGGGCGACTGACCAACCCGCTCGATGGTCGGACCCTGACCGACTTTGCCACCGACCCGGACCTGAAATTCACCCCAGGCATGAAGGTCATGCTGTTTCCGCCCTCGACCTCGCGCGAAGGAGAGCTGTTCCGCCAGTTGTTCCCCACGGGGCCGCCGCCAGACGCCCAGTTGATGCGGGCCCTGGTCATGGCGATCCGGTCGGGGACGGTGGACCTCGCTCCCGACGCGCGGAGCGGCTGGTATGAGTATCAAGCCTTCGCCCTGGAACCGATGCTTTTGCCCGAGCGGGGGCAGGGGGCCGACCATCTGCTGCTGACCCGCGACTACAAGAAGCGGCTGCTGGTCGCCTTCGAGGCGCTCTTGACCAAGCGCCGCGAGACCCACGCCCGCCAGTTGCCAATGGCGGTGGGGGCGATGGCCCGGGCACACCTCCCTGCGACCGTCCCGCCGCTCGCCCCTCGGCTCCGCCTGGAGCCGAACCCAAGCTATTACCTCCGGACCGCCCGGTCGTATGCCTTCGTCGCCGACCTGCTTGCAGCCACCTTCGGCGCTCCGGCGTTGCAGGCGATCCACGGCCTGACCGCGACCGGACCTCGCCCGAGCAGCCTCGGCGCTGAGGTCCGCGCCATGCGTGATCTGTTCCTCGGCTTTGCCCTCCTCTCCAGCGAAGACATCGGCCACCGCCTCGACCTGACTCCCGCTGAGATCGACCGCCAAGGCCCCGCCGAGGCCGCCGCGACCGCCTGGCTTGATCAGGTGGCCGCCAACCCCGGGGCCGACCCCGACCTCGCCGCCGATACCCGCGTCGCGATTCCGATCGGGATGAACCCGCAGACCCGCAAGGTCCGGCTCTGGGCCACGATCGGCGTGTCGATGACTTCCCTCAAGGTCGACTACGCCCGCCCCCCGCGTGTCCGTCCCGCAGCCGGTGGCGACTGGCGCCCGCTCCGACCGACCGAGACCGAGGCGAGCTTCCGCTCGATCGCGGTGGACGAGTTCGCCGAGATCGAACTCGACGGCGGCCGCGTCCTCAACCGCGCTGAGCTGCGCGCCATCTGCGACACCCACAAGACCCGCGACGCCATCCGTCAGGCCCTCGGGGCGCTGAAGTAACCGTTTCGACCGATCCCAATCAAGGAGGAAGCTGGCTTCATGGACCCCGTCGAAACCCCTGCCAGCAGCGACGAGATCACCGTCCGCGTCCGCTACGCCGAGACGGACCGGATGGGCCTGCTCCACCACGCGAATTACTTCGTCTATTTCGAGATGGGGCGGACCGAACTGCTCCGGAAGCGGGGGATGACCTACCGCGACATGGAAGACGCCGGGCACCTGCTGGTGATCGTCGACCTCGGCTGCAAGTACAAGCGGCCCGCCTACTACGACGACGTTTTGACCTTGGTAACAACGGTTGAGCGTGTGACCCACGTCAAGATCATCCACAAGTACGAACTCCGGCGTGACGGCACCCTCCTCGCCGAAGGCCACTCGACCCTCGCTTGCGTCGACCGCGAGGGGCGGCCCCAGGCCTTGCCGGACACGTTGGTTTGATTCGGGTCGGGATCTCCAGCGCCCGGAGGCACTCCGTGGTGATCGGGTCATTTTGCGAATTTCGGGATCCAGATTGCAGGCCGAGTGCGGGTCGCCACGATAATGAGGAGAAGAGGACGGGAATCGAGCTGTCGGGCCGGCTGGCTGGCCATCGGTTCCGGGTGCGGGCGTTTCGAACGGCTCGCGGAGGTCTTTTCGGGAAGGGACGCCAATCATGGATCGAACGTCAGTCGCGGCCCGTCCGGTCGTTCGGGTCGGCCTGGGCCTGGCCCTCGCCTGTGCCGCCTTGCTCGCCCGCGCGGATGCCGGCGAGCCCGATTCCGTCCCGGCCGCCGCTGCTCCCGCTGCCCCGGCCGTGACCACCAATGCCACGCTCGACGCGGCGCAGCGGCATCTGGAACGGGTCGGCAAGCAGGCTCTGGCCTGGTATCGCCAGACGCCGCCGGTCGACCGGATCACCTGGGGCGGCCTGGCGGGCTGCACCGTCCTGGGCTTGCTCGTCCTCGGTGAGCGGTTGATGCAGCTTCGCCGGCGCCGGGTGACGCCGCCGGACTTTTTGCGGCGGTTTCGCGAGCGGTTGCAAGATGGTCGGCTCGACCGCGGCAAGGCGCTCGACCTGTGCGAGCTGAACCCGAGCCCTGCCGCTCGGGTGGCCCTGGCCGCCGTGAAGCGGTGGGGTCGCCCGGTGGCCGACCTGGAGCGAGCCGTCACGCTGGCGTCGCGGGTCGAGACCGACCGACTCAAGCGGAACGTCGGTACCTTCCGCCGCATCGCCGCGATGGCGCCGCTGATTGGTCTGCTCGGCACCCTGATCGCGGCGGGTCGCGCCCTGTCGGTCGGCGGTGCCAACTGGACCGCCGCGCTCGGGACGGCCCTGATCCCGCTGACGGCCGGCGTCGCCCTGTCGATCCTCGCGTTGGTGATCTACGATGGCCTCGTCGGTCGGGTCGAAAAGCTTGCCGGAGCGATCGACCGCCTGGCCGCCGAGACGGTCGACGCGATCGCGATGTCGTCCCCACAACCTGCCGAACCTACTCAGGCGCTCCACCGGGCCGGCGTTGAGCCACGGCGGGGGCCGCACATGCCGATCCGCCCGCAATCGCACCGGATCGAGATCCCCGACCACCTCAACCCCCGGCTCGATGATCCGTTTGACGACTGAGCCAGGCGGACGTTTCGGGAAGAAAATCGTGAGTCGCCACCGGTCCGGATAGCGATCGGTGGCGATTTGCTTTACATATAGTGCGCCTCGATTTGGAATCGCGGTCCGAGCCTGCTGAGTTTTCCACAGGATGTTGCTCGATGACTGGCCTGAACCTCGAAACCTTCCTCCAGCTTCTCCGGGTCGCGCCCGGTGCCTGGGCGAGCCTGGCGGTCGCTCTGGTCATCCTGGCCCTGATGACCTGGACCAGTTGGGGGTCGAGGCGTGTCCTGCGCAAGTGCCTGTTTTTGTCGATCACCGCGCACATCGTTCTGATCTTCTACGGTGGCTCATCGCCCGAAATTCAGCGGTTTTTCCGGCTCGGGTCGAAGCCGTCCCAGCCCGCCCCCAAGATCCCGCGGATCAAGGTCTCGTCGGTCGTCGAACCGAGCCGGACCGACCCGAGCACGACGTCGGGGAAGTCGAGCACGCGGCCCGTCTCGGCCTGGGATCGCGACGGCGGGACGCTCGCGCTGGGGGCAACCCCGCACGCGATCCCGCATCCTGACCTGCCCACGACGGCACCGGCTCCGCGCCCCACCCCACCCCGCGCGACCGATCCAATCGCCGCGCCCGCCGCCGCGCCTGATCTCGGCGCCGTCGCTCCGTCGGCCCCCGACACCCCGACACGGGTGGTGGATCGCCTGACCCCGGTGGCCGAGGTTGTCGCCCCGGAAGAAGGGGCGGCCCCGGTCCCGGACCTGGTACCGGCCGGACCCGCCATCGAGTCGGCCCCGGCGCCGAGCCTGGGGGTTGCCAGCGCCGACCTCCGGACCCGGACCCGACCCCAGACCCGATCCGACGTGGCCCCGCTCCGCGCCGCGCCGCCGCCGGCTGCCCCGGCGGGAGCCCTGGCCTTGCCTGCCGCGACACCGACCGGAGCCGCCGAGCGCGATCTGATTCCACCCCCGACCGCCGCGCCCGCTCCGACCTTCGGCCAGAGCATCGCGGCGAACCTGCCCGACCTGCCCTTGCCGACACTCGACGAACCGGCAACCAGCCCGACCGCCGACCCAGCACCCACGAATCCGGTCGCCGCTGCCGAGCCATCCCCCACCAGTTTGCTACCGGGGACCGCTGGGCGACGGTCGATCCGCTCGGGTCGGCCCGCCCCTGGAGCGAGCCCAAGCCCGGCGCCGGTCCGGTCGCCCGAGCCGGCACCGGCGGCGAGCGGCGTCGGCAGCCTGGCGCAGGTGACGCCGTCGGTCGCGTCGGCGATGCCGACCTTGCCGCGCGCCATCGGTCGCCGCCCGCTGGCCGAGGTCCCGCCCGTCTACAGGTCGCGACTCGACCCCAACCGGACCGTGCTGGCGCAACGCGCTGGGGCAAGCCGCGAAAGCGAACTGGCCGTCGAGCGGGCCCTGGAGTGGCTCGCCAGGCATCAGGACGCCGACGGGCGGTGGGATGGCGGGACGGTCAAGTTCAGGGATGGACGTATCGCCGATAATGATGACACGTTCTACGTTCATTGCCCGGCCGGCGACATCTGCTACGGCGAGTGTTACTACGGCGAGGCCGATACCGCGCTGACGGGGCTGGCGCTGCTGGCCTACCTGGGGGCGGGCTACACCCACACAGATGCGAACGGCAAATATGCCGACGTGGTGGGGCGTGGGATCAGCTTCCTCCGGCAGTCGCAGAAGCCCGATGGTGACCTCCGGGGATCAAGCCTGGCCGTCGGGATGTACTGCCACGCGATGGCGACGCTGGCCCTTTGCGAGGCCTATGCCCTGACAGGTGACCCGGCGCTCCGGTCGCCGGTCGAGCGCGGAATTGCCTTTCTGGTCCAGTCGCGGGCTCTCGACGGGATGGCCTGGCGGTACGCTCCCGGGGCGCCGACGGGCGACACGAGTATCCTCGGCTGGGCGGTGATGGCCTTGAAGTCGGCCAAGACGGTCGGCATCCCGATCCCGCCGCCGATCCAGAGCGGGATTGCCAATTGGCTCGGCCAGGTTGCCAGCGGGCGGAGCGGTGGTCTGGCGCGGTATCAGCCGATGGCGGGGGCGGTGGTCACGCCGACGATGACCGCCGAAGCCTGGGCCTGCCGCCAGTTCCTCGAACTCGGCGGCCCCGGCCCGACCAGCGACGAGGCCGCCGCATCACTCCTTGCCAGCCCGACCGACCGGGGCAAGTTCAACGTCTACTATCTTTATTACGGCACCCTCGCCATGTACCAGCACGGCGGCGCCGCCTGGACGGCCTGGAACGCCCGGGTCCGCGATCAGGTCGTCGCCCGCCAGCAGACCGAAGGGCACAAACTCGGCAGTTGGGACCCCGATGACAGCCCCTACGGCACCCACGGTGGTCGGATCTACTCCACCGCGCTCGCGACCCTGACGCTGGAAGTCTACTACCGCTTCCTCCGCCTCTACTCCACCCCCGAAGCCACCACCCCGCTCGCCCCTCGGCCCACCGATCCCGGCGCCCGCCGCGCTGGCTTGACGCCGCCGAGGCCAGCGGCAGGGCGGTGATTGGCGGAAGTTCCCAGACCTGAGCCGCAGGGGTTCACGAAATATCTTCCCACCGACGGGCAGAGTGCTCGGACTCGGAGCAACTCCGACGTCGGGTTCTTTGAATCGATCATTCCCCCGACTTCGCTTAAGAACAAAGCGGCACAATGCATGTGAGTCGCGCGGCGGTCCGGCGGGTACTGGCCCAGCAACTCGCGTCGGCTTACAATCGTCGGCGCCAAATCGGGCCGGGGTCGGTGGAATTGTCGCGAGGTGATGCTTTGGACGGATCGATCGCCGTGCCGTGGGTTTACGCTCAGACTGTGACCACGACCATTAGTGGGAGCTTCAGTGCAGCCCCCGGGGGCACACCCGCTCCGGTGCAGGGGGCGGGGTCGCTGCCGATTCTGGCGCTCCGGCGGTGGTTTGCCAGTTTGACGCTCTCACCACCGTCGATCACGCTCGGGGGGATACCCGATGGACTCTGGGCGGTCCTGGCGAGTCTCGGGGCGCTCTTGCTGCTGGCCCTGGTAGTGCAAGGGCCGCGGCGGGCAATCGGCCAACTCCTGGATCTCCGGGGGCACTATGAACTCTGGGAGGCAGCGATCGGGCGGGTCCAGCGGTCGGTCCGCCTGTTGATCGTGCTGGTCGGTGTCTCGGTCATCACCTGGACGACAGCGCAGGGGCTGCGGTATGCCGACCTCGCGGCCCGCGATGACCTGGTCCTGTTGCTCAAGGATCGCCGGGTGAGCGACGTGGCCTGGGCTCAAGGGACGCTCGCGGCCTTGACTCCACTCCGCGACGTCGTCGGGCTGGGCCTGATGTACCCGATGCTGCTCGGGGCCACGTTCGTCCTGTTCCAGTATTCGACCTTCCGCTGGTCGGCCGTCCGGCCCGCGCCCGAGATCCGCAGCCGCGTGACGTTCTGGGCCACGATCGGTTGGGGGAGTACCGCGTTCTATGCCATTGATCGCTTCGTCGGCCTGATCGCGACGGGGTTCAGCGACCGGCCATTCGGCGGCTGTTTGGGGCTCGGGGCGCTGGGCATCCCGGCGTTGATGGCGCTGGCGGACGGTGTCCTGATGGCCTGGGTTCTGGTCGAACTCCGGCATGGTGGGGTCCGCAACGAGACCGGTGGGACCGACGACGAGCGGCTCGACGTGACGGGGATCGTCCTGGCGATTCCGGCGGCGGTCGTCGGGTGCCTGCTCACCTTTCCCGCGCGGTACATCGCCGCCGGTGTGACTCTGGGGATTGAGTATCTGCCCAACGACGCGGCTGTGAAGACCCCGAACCTCGTGGGCTGGCTCCGCTGGGAGGTGAGCTGGGGGCTGGTCGTCTGGCAGGCGGTGGGTCTGATGTTTGTAGGTTGGCTCGGGGCGGCGGCTTGGAGTCGGGGTCGGTCCTGGGGGACGGTCCGGGGGTTTGGTCGCCTCTTGCGGCAAGACGGGGCGCGGTTGGTGGTCGTCCTGGGACTGGGAGCCGTCGTGGCCGGGGGGCTGGCGACGATCGCCTATGCGCTCATCCTGTCGTTGCCGGGGGCGTCGTGGGTTCTGAGCGCGGCGGATAGCTATGCCCACTACGCCACGCTGCCGATCGGCCTGATCACCCTGGCGGCGCTGGTGGAACTCGGCGGGCGGTCAGCGGTCCCGATCGCAGATCCGGTCAAGTCGGTCTCCCGCGACTGGGCCGAGATCGCTGGCTGAGTGCTGGTCCGAGGGCCGACCTCGTGGCACTTGGGTCTGGTGCGGTATCATGAGGCGCGGTGAGAAACGGCACCGATGGCTTGTGCCGATGCAATAACTTCGAGAGGCATGACGTGATGCGGTCCTTGCTCGTAATGGTAGGGTTGTCGGTGCTGGTGGGCGGGTCGGCGGCACTAGGTCAAGCGGCTCGCCCCGCGAAGCCCAACATCCTGGTCATCCTGGCCGATGACGTCGGGTACAGTGACCTCGGTTGCCAGGGGAGCGAGATCCGGACGCCAAACCTCGACGCCCTGGCGTCGAGCGGGGTCCGGTTCACCAACTTCTACAACTCGGCCCGCTGCTGCCCGACGCGCGCTTCGCTCTTGACCGGCGTTCATCCGGCGCAGGCAGGCTTCCAGGATATGTCGGGGCAACTCCCCGCGCGCGTCGCGACAATTCCCGAGGTGCTCAAGCCCGCCGGCTACAACACCTACATGGTCGGCAAGTGGCACCTGAGCGAGAAGACCAAGCCGACCGACCGTGGCTTTGACGAGTTTTACGGGATGCTGGGCGGTTACAATAGCTGCTGGCAAGAGCACCCGTTCTACACCCGCTGGCCCAAAGGTCATCCCGCACGGACCTATCCGCCCGGGTCGTTCTACGCCACCGACGCCTTCGGCGACTACGCGCTCGACTTCCTCAATCAGGGAGAAAAGGCGGCGAAGCCCTGGTTCATGTACCTGGCATTCAACGCGGCCCACTTCCCCCTGCATGCCCCGGAAGAGGAGATCGCCAAATATGAGTCGATTTACGCCAGGGGCTGGGATGCCACCCGCGACCGCCGCCTGACCCGGATGAAGGAACTCGGGCTCATCGCCGGTGATACCGCACTGACGCCCCGACTGGTCGTCCCGAAGAACTGGGCAAACGCCGCCAAGGACTGGGCGGCGAACCAGCCGGTCCCGGCGTGGGATTCACTCCCGGCGGATCGGCAAAAAGACCTCGCGCGGCGGATGGCGACCTTCGCCGCCATGGTCGACCGGATGGACCAGAACATCGGCCGCGTCATCGCGCACCTGAAAAAGACGGGCCAGTATGAAAACACGCTGATCCTCTACCTCTCCGACAACGGCGCCTGCGGCGAGTGGGACCCGTTCGGCTTCGACGTGGAGTCTGGTCCTAAGAACATTCTGCATACGGGAGCAGATCTCAAATCGATCGGCGCCCCGTCGAGCTACGTCAGCTACGGGAGCGGCTGGGCGAACGTCGGTTCCACCCCTTACCGCTTCTACAAGCAGTACACCCACGAGGGGGGCATCATCACGCCGTTGATCGTCCACTACCCCGCCGGGGTGACGCTCAAGCCGGGGACTCTGATCCGCGATCCGGGCTACATCACCGACATCATGGCAACCGTTGTCGAGGCCGCCGGTGCCACGTATCCCAACGAGCATGCGGGGACGCCGATCCTGCCGATGGAGGGGGCGAGTCTCTGGCCTGTGCTGACCGGGGGACACCGCCCTGAGCGGCCGATCTTCATCGAGCATGAGGAGAGCCGGGCCGTCCGCCTCGGGGATTGGAAGCTGGTCCGTGAGCGTGGGGGGCATCCCTGGGAACTGTACAACCTCGCCAATGACCCCACCGAGATGCACGACCTGGCCAGCCAGGACCCGAGTCGAGTCGCCGCAATGGCGAAGGATTGGGACGAGTGGGCGGCGCGGTGCGATGTCGAGGTTCACGAACGCCGGGCCGCGAGCGGGCCGATCGACCTGAGGCCGGGCCAGACGCTGGCAGGCGCGCAGGCTCCGGCCATCGCCAACGTGCCGTTCAAGATCACGGCGGCGGTCCGCGACGCGAGCCGGGGCGGGGTGATCGTCAGTCAAGGAGCGCAGGTGAATGGGTGGTCGTTGTTCGTCCGCGCCGGCAAGCCCGTCTTCGCGGTTCGGAGCGGCGGCGAACTTGCCGAGTTGACCGCCGATCGGACCCTCGGCGACGACCCGCTCGAACTGGTTGCCGAGCTGCGAGCCGACGGCGCGACCCGGATCATGCTGGACGGCGTCGAGGTCGCCTCGGGCCGGGCAGGGGGGACGATCCGGAACCAGCCGAACGACGCCTTGATCGTCGGCGATGACCTGAAGGGGGCCGTCGGTTCGTACGCGACGCCGAACCCATTTCACGGCACGGTCCGCTCGGCCCGCCTGGATGTCGGTACCGCCAACACGCCCGAGCACTGACAGGACCTCGGGCCGCCGATTACCTGGGGGATGAGGGCCGTGGATCGCGGTCCTCTGAACCTGCATGGCTCGGCGGTGTCTGCGGCATGAGGCCGGAAGAGGAAATCGAGGGGCTTTCCCGAAAACCCCGGACCCACGATCGAGGGAGCGCAGCCAGGACTGGCAGTTGGGATCGGTGGGGTGCGCCAACGGCTTCTGGCATGGCGATCGGAAAAGAAGGACAGGCACGCTCGCAAGCTCGCCTGAGCCAGTCCCCTTTTCCTGGTCAGCGGTCGTTTGCCAGAATCCGTTGGCGCACCCGATCGGTGGGTTCTCGATCGGGCGTGCTTGACACGAAACGCGGGGCGGGGTTGTAATGAGCTTTGTCGGTCCAGCCCTCGGCCCACGAGGGCCATGGGAGCCGGCACCCGCCGCGCAGGCTTGATCCCCCTTGATCTCCGGGTCGGGTCAGGCCTCGCTTGCCGGACGACGCAGTCGGCTTTGCTCGCGTACCCGCTCATCCCATCAACGAATCGTCCACCCGTCTGCTTGACAATACGGTCACCGCTTCGCAACCGAAGACGCGCTTGGTCACGCCAATCGCGGGCTCATGGCCTGCCTTGGACTGCCGCTCTCGTCTGATGTATTCGCCTGACCATGCGCGCCGCCTCGACGGATGATCCACCGCTCAGGAGGGATAACCGACCATGCTCGCGACCACAGGAACGGATCTTATCGCTCAGATCGCCGGCCGGCAAAACCGGACGGATTATCAAAAAAACCACTGGCAAGGCACCTTCGCCGAGTACCTCGATATCGTCCGGCGCGACCCCAAGGTCACCCGGACCGCCTACCAGCGCCTGTACGACATGATCCTGTCGCACGGGACCGACGAAACGATGGTCAACAAGGAAAAGCGGGTCAGCTACAAGTTCTTCGACGACCCGATGGGCGAGGGGCAAGACGCGATCTTCGGCCTCGACCGGACCCTCTCGAATCTGGTCAACGTCCTGAAATCGGCCGCGAACCGGTACGGAACCGAGCGCCGGGTCTTGCTCCTGCACGGGCCGGTCGGCAGCTCGAAAAGCACGATCGCGCGGCTGCTCAAGAAGGGGATGGAGCACTACTCGAAGGCCGATGACGGGGCGCTCTACACGTATAGCTGGCGCGAATCGGCCATCGACGGGACCGAGACGTGGGTCGATTGCCCGATGCACGAGGAACCGCTCCACCTGATCCCCCCCGAGCACCGCGCCGAGGTGATCGCGTCGCTGATGGGCGACTCGGACGACTACCCGTACCCCTTCACGATCGAGGGCGACCTCTGCCCGTTCTGCCGCCAGACGTTCAACGAGCGGATGATCAAGAATGACGGCGACTGGTCGAAGGTCCTGGCCGATATCCGCGTGCGTCGTCTTGTCCTGAGCGAACAGGACCGCGTCGGAATCGGCACATTCCAGCCGAAGGATGAAAAGAACCAGGACGCCACCGAACTGACCGGCGACATCAACTACCGGAAGATCGCCGAATACGGCACCGAGAGCGACCCCCGCGCCTTCAACTTCGACGGCGAGTTCAACATCGCCAACCGCGGCGTGATCGAGTTCATCGAGGTCCTCAAGCTTGACGTCGCTTTCCTCTACGATCTCCTCGGCGCCAGCCAGGAACACAAGATCAAGCCGAAGAAGTTCGCCCAGACCGACATCGACGAGGTCATCCTTGGGCACACCAACGAGCCAGAATACAAGAAACTGCAATCGAATGAGTTCATGGAAGCCCTCCGCGACCGGACGGTCAAGATCGACGTCCCGTACGTCACGCGGTTGTCCGACGAGATCCACATCTACCAGAAGGATTACAACAGCCGGAAAGTTCGCGGCAAAAAGATCGCGCCGCACACGCTCGAAGTGGCCGCGATGTGGGCGATCCTGACTCGACTGGAGGAGCCGAAGAATGCGGGTCTGACGCTCTTGCAGAAGCTCAAGCTCTACAACGGCAAGACCTTGCCGGGGTTCACCGAGGACAACATCAAGGAACTCCGCGAGGAGTCCGAGCGTGAGGGGATGCACGGGATCAGCCCCCGGTACGTTCAGGACAAGATCAGCAACGCCTTGGTTGCCCACGCCGACGAGCGCTCGGTCAACCCGTTCATGGTGTTGAACGAACTAGAAGCAGGGCTGAAGCACCACTCCTTGATCAACTCCGACGACGTCAAGAAGCACTACAAGCACCTGCTGGCGATCGTCAAGGAAGAATATGAGGACATCGTGAAGAACGAGGTCCAGCGTGCCATCGCCGCCGACGAGGATGCCCTGTCGCGCCTCTGCGGCAACTACATCGACAACGTCAAGGCGTACACCCAGCGCGAGAAGGTCAAGAACAAGTACACCGGCGCCACCGAGGAGCCCGACGAGCGCCTGATGCGGTCGATCGAGGAGAAGATCGACATCCCCGAGAGCCGCAAGGACGACTTCCGCCGCGAGATCATGAACTACATCGGCGCCCTCTCGCTCGACGGCAAGAAGTTCGACTACAAGACCAACGAGCGCCTCCAAAAAGCCCTGGAACTGAAGCTGTTCCAGGACCAGAAGGACACGATCAAGCTGACGAGCCTGGTGTCGTCGGTGGTCGACAAGGATACGCAGGAGAAGATCGACATCGTCAAGGGCCGCCTGATCCGCAACTACGGCTACGACGACGACTCGGCGACCGACGTGCTCAACTACGTCGCTAGCATCTTCGCTCGGGGTGACGTGAAGCGCGGGCATTGATCGAATCGTTGGCTGGGCCGGTCGCAATTGACCGGCCGTTCCCCTACTTGCGAGGAACCGCTCCATGAGTACGGCCGAATCCCCAACCGGTTCCGAAGCCATGGTCGATGACCTCGTCGACTATCGTTTCACGTCTGAACTCTACATGCGGTTGTTCGAGATCGGTGCTTGCGGCGATAAGACGCCGTTTTTCCTCTGGGATGGCAAACTGGTCGAGAAGGAAGTCTTACCTGGTGACGAGGACGCACGACCGTACCGGATTGGTTGCGCTCGCTTCGAGAAAATGGTCGAAGCGGGGCTCTTCGAGCACGATCCGTCCGTATTTCTCTGGCAAGGAAGGCTGGTCCGGAAGATGACGGCTGGTCACGCTCACTTCATTACGGTCTCGTTGCTCTACCAGACCCTCCTGGGCCAGGTGGCGCCGGGATGGACGGTGATTCAGGAGCAGCCTGTCGCCATTGATGAGTTTAGCCTTCCCGAGCCGGACCTCGCCATCATTCGTGGCTCACTCCGCAACTCTCTCAAGCGGCGTCCCAACAGCCTTGATCTGGGGTTGTTGATCGAAGTCGCTGACTCCAGTCTGCTCATCGACCGGCGCAACAAACTCCAAGTCTATGCCCAGGTCAGGCTCCCGCATTACTGGATCGTCAACATCCTCGACCGCCGGATCGAAACCTATGAAGGGCCCGTCAATCAAGCGGACGGCCCAGGCTATTCGATTCGCCGTGACTATCTCCCAGGGCAAAGCGTGCCGGTCATCCTTGATGATCTTCAGGTTGGAACAATCGCCGTGAGTGGGATTTTGCCAGCATATAACTAACTGTCCGGACGTGCCACTTCCTTACCCGACGCGAGGCCAATCGGACAAGGTTCGATCAATCGAGCGAGATCAGAATCGGTTCAACCTGCTGCTCGCTTCCAGCCAGAGGATTTGATCGCATGAGCACGGTGGAAACTCAGACCGATCCAAGTGCTGTCAGAGCCGTGTCCGGTCCGGCGAACTACCCGGAGTTCCGCGTCACGACCGCCCGCTTTCGCAAAATGATTGCTGCGGGGGTCTTCGGGCGGAACGATCGAGTTTTCCTCTGGCATGGAAAGCTGGTGGAAAAGATGACCAAAGGTCGTCCTCACTCCTACGCAACCTTGAAGTTGGGGGAGATGCTCGCCGCGATCATTCCCGCCGGCCTTCACCTGGAACTGGAACAGCCGATGGACCTGGGCGATGACACTCGACCAGAACCCGACCTGATGATCGTTCGTGGGCCGCTTGATGACTACCAGACCAGGGAGCCAACGCCCCGGGATCTGGCCTGGGTGGTTGAAGTCGCCGACTCCAGTGTCTGGGAAGACCGTGGCGCAACCTTACGGGACTACGGCCGAGCGGAGATCCCTCTCTACTGGCTGGTCAACATCCCTCAGAGGCGTGTTGAGGTTTATTCGCAACCATCAGGGACGGTTGGCACGCCTGGCTATGCCAACCGCGTGGATTATGGCCTGGGAACCGAGATGCCCGTGATCCTTGACGGCACCGAACTGGGTCGAATTTCCATCAGCAAACTCTTCCCTTGAAGCCAGGATTCTCCGACATCAGCCTGAGTCCCCTGTCCCGACTTGCCGCTTCCTTATCTCTTGCGAGGCCAACCGGACATGGTCCGAAAAATCGAGCGTGATCAGAATCGGTTCAAGCAGATCGTCCGCGGCAAGATCAAGGGTGACCTGCGCAAGTACATCACCCACGGCGAGATGATCGGCAAGACCGGCGGCGAGCTGGTCTCGATCCCGCTCCCATCGATCCAGATCCCCGAGTTCCGCTACGGGTCGAAGAACGGCGGCGGCGTCGGGCAAGGCAAAGGCGACGTCGGCCAGCCGATCGGGCGGTCGGACGATGGCGACCCCGCCAGCGGAGCCGGGGATTCGCCGGGGCACCACATCCTGGAAGTCGAATTGACGTTGGACGAGTTGGCCGAGATCCTCGGCGAAGGTCTGGCTCTCCCACGCATCCAGCCCAAGGGCCGCGCCGACATCGTCGAGGACAAGGACAAGTACACCGGCATCCGCCAGACCGGGCCGGAAAGCCTGCGGCACTTCAAGCGGACGTACAAGAAGGCGCTCAAGCGGCAGATCGCCTCGAATACCTACAACGCCGACGACCCGATCGTGATTCCGGTTCGCGAGGACAAGCTCTACCGGTCGTGGAACCCGGTGGCGCTCCCGCACTCGAGCGCGGTGGTGCTGTACCTGATGGACGTCTCGGGCAGCATGACCGACGACCAGAAGGAGATTGTCCGGATCGAGGCGTTCTGGATCGACACCTGGCTCAAGAGCCAGTACGACGGCGTCACGACCCGCTACATCATCCACGACGCCGTCGCCAAGGAGGTCGATCAGCACACCTTCTACCACACCCGTGAAAGCGGCGGGACGCGGATCTCGTCGGCTTATAATCTGGCCCACAAGATCCTTGAAGCCGACCACCCGGTTTCCGACTGGAACATCTACGTTCTCCACTTCTCCGACGGCGACAACTGGGGCGAAGACAACCGCCAGTGCATCAGCATGCTCCGCGACAACCTTTTGCCTAAATGCAACCTCTTCGGCTACGGCCAGGTGGAAAGCCCCTACGGGTCGGGCGAGTTTTATCGCGAGCTGGAGGAAGCCTTCGAGCACATCCCCAACATGGCCCTTTCCGAGATCCGCAACAAGGACGGGATCTACGACTCGATCAAGGAATTTCTCGGGCGGGGGCGGTGACGCATGATTGACCATGAAGCGGCCGGCCCCGCTCTGACGAGCGCTGATCGGCTGGGCGATCAGGTTGTCACCTGGTCTGGGATCGGCTGGAACGGCTACGAGCTGGTTCTGGAGATCCGGGGGGACAGTTCCCGACCCAGGATGCTCTACCTCGATGGCGATCTGACGTTCATCGCCCGCGATGATGCTCCCCTAGATGGCGACCAGGTTGTGATGCTGCGCGATGTTGGGTGGGAAGGGTATCAGAAACTGGTGCAACTCCCCGAGACCGCCTTACGCCCGCGATTCCTCTACCTGGACGGGAACCTGTTTCTGACGGCTCCCTCGCATATCCATGAACGGTGGGTGGATCGGCTCGGAAGCTTCGTCCGGGAACTTCTCGTGGAGTTGAATATTGCGGGAATTCCCACCCGAGAAACCTTGTTCGAGCGGGGCGATGATGACGCTGGGGTCCAGCCGGACGACAGTTTCTACATCGCCAACAGTGGGGTGATCGCGGCCAAAGGGCGGCAAAGTCCGATTGATCTGCGGGTTGATCCGCCCCCCGACCTGGTGATCGAATTCGTCCACACCCACCCGGCGGATCATGCGGTCGAGATCCTCCGACGGTTGGGCGTCCCCGAGGTCTGGGTGGCCGACAAGGATCGACTCCGGTTTTTGATCCGCGCTGACGACGGCACTTACCACGAGGCCGACCACAGTCGAGCCTTCCCGTTCCTTTCCAGCGGGGAAGTCTTCGACTGGGTCGCTCGGACCGACCTTGAATACCTTGCAGACTGGGTCCGGGCCCTTCGCCAGTGGATCGCCGAGGTCATCGTCCCACGCGTTCAGGCAGGTTGATTGGTTCATCGAGCGGCGGAGCGAAATTCATGACCACACTGATTGCACCCACGAGCCCGACCTCACCGCGCGTCGAACCGACCGAGGTGGTGGATTCGGATCAGGTTGTCGAGATCCGCGGAATTGGCTGGGCGGGGTACAAGACGATCGCGCGGCTTCGTCAGGGTCGGTCACGACCGAAGCTGATCTACCTGGATGGAGACTTGACCCTCGTGTCACCCGGTCAACCGCACGAACGACTGAACGTCCGGGTCGGAACGTTCTTGTATGAAGTCTTGACGACCTTGCGGGTTCATTGCATGCGGTTGGGCCAGACGACCTGGCGCCGACGCAAAAAAGACATGGCCGTGGAAGGAGACCAGACCTTCTACATCACGAACGAGCCCCTCGTCCGCGGCCGGACGGTTGATCTGCGGGTTGACCCGCCGCCCGACCTGGCGATCGAGGTCGTTTACTCGCACAAGGCAACCCGGGCGCTCGAAGTTTATGGGCGGTTGGGGGTTCCCGAAGTCTGGGTTTGCGAGGAAAATCGACTGGCGATCCTCGTCCGCCAGGAAGACGGTGAATACAAGGAGGTGGATCACAGTCTTTGCCTGCCGTTCCTGGCGGCGGCCGAGATCTTCACCCAGATCCAGCAACCGGACGGGATGGCCGAACTCGACTGGATCGACGGCGTTCGCCGCTGGGTCCGCGAGGTTCTGGTTCCCCGAGTTCCTCCGGCTTGATTCCTTCCATCTTGAGAAAGCGAACCGCATGGCGACGTTTCGAGTCCCTTACCCCGGTGATGCCGACCAGCGCCGAGATCTGTTCGAGCGGGCCGCTCGCGTGCTGGTCAAGCATGGTGAGTATGAGGGGACTCCCGATGCCGGGTCGTTTCGCGGCAATACTCCCGTCGGCGCGTTCTCGGGAATCTATTACAGCCCCGAAGGCTCGGACTTCCTCGAAATCGAGCTGATGCAAAAACCCTGGCTCGTGCCGGTCTCGATGGTCGAAGGGCAGGTCCGCAAGTTCTTATCGTCGGTCTGAACCGGTGCGACACCCCAAGCCGCCGAGGTAAGTGCCATGACCCTGATGAACACGTTGACGGCAGATGCTCCCGCTTCCGAGCAGGAAGCCGAAGGTGATCAGGTTCTTGAGATCGGCGCCGTGGGTTGGGAGGGTTATCGCCGCTACCTCCGGGCGCGGGGCGAGTGGTCACGGCCCAAGATGATCTACCTCGACGGCGACCTCATCCTCATGTCGCCCGGCGAAATTCACGAACGCATAAACTTTCGCTGTGGAACGTTCATGCGTGAGGTTCTTCATGGACTTCGAGTCCAGTTTCGCGCGATCGGTGAAACGCGGCTGAAGCGACGGCGGGAGATCGCTGTTGAGGGAGATCAAGCCTACTACCTGACAAGTGAGCTTCTCGTCCGGGGCAAGAGAAAGGTCGACCTTCGGGTCGATCCGCCGCCCGACCTGGCCATCAAGGTTGTTGATACCCACAAGGTTGATCATGCCCTCGAAGTCTACAACCGACTGGGGGTTCCCGAGGTCTGGGTTTGCGACAAAAATCGAGTGGCTATCCTGCTCCTCCAACCCGATGGATCGTACCACCAGTCCGACCGGAGCCTCGCTCTGCCGCTCTTGACGGCCGACGAGATCCACGCCCAAATCCAGCAACCGGACGACATAACCGACCTCGACTGGATCGACGGCGTCCGCCGCTGGGTCCGCGAGGTCCTGGTCCCCCGAGTTCACCCGGAATAAGCCCGCAACTCGTGTCTTCTCCTGATGGAAATCTCTCGACTTCAAGCGATCTGAGGCAACACCGATGACCTTGATGAGCACCGAGCATGACCTGCCGGCCGACCTCCGGGACCTTCAGGTCGAGATCGAAGCGCACGCCCTGGCGCTGGGGCTCGACTTCTACGACACCGTCTTTGAAGTCCTCGACTACGACGAGCTTTCCGAGATCGCCGCGCTCGGTGGATTCCCGACGCGGTATCCGCACTGGCGGTTCGGGATGGAGTATGAATCGCTCGCCAAGGGGTATCGGTACGGGTTGCAGAAGATTTATGAGATGGTGATCAACAACGACCCATGCTATGCGTACCTGCTGCGCTGCAACATGCGGGTCGATCAGAAGCTCGTCATGGCCCACGTTTATGGGCATTACGACTTCTTCAAGAACAACATCTGGTTCAGTCAGACGAACCGCAAGATGATGGATGAGACGGCCAACCACGGCAACCGGATTCGCGGCCACATGGAGCGGATCGGCGAGGAAACGGTCGAAAACTTCATTGATAGCTGCCTCTCGCTCGAAAACCTGATCGATATGCACTCGCCGTTCATCAAGCGGCGCGACGAGGTCAGCCGGTACGACTTCCACCCCGAAGGCGACGATCAGGCCGGTCTGGTCCGGTTTCAGAGCAAAGGGTACATGGACCAGTACGTCAACCCGCCCGGCTTCCTCAAGGATCAGGCCAAAGCGCAGGAGACCGAGCGGGCCAGGGCGAAGCAGTTTCCCGAAGTCCCCGAGCGCGACATCCTTCTCTTCCTGCTCGAACACGCGCCGTTGACCGCCTGGCAGCGCGACGTCCTGGACATCGTCCGGCAAGAAGCCTATTACTTCACGCCGCAAGGGCAGACCAAGATCATGAACGAGGGCTGGGCGTCGTACTGGCACTCGACCATCATGACCACCAAGACCCTCGACCCCTCCGAACTGATCGACTACGCCGACCACCACTCGGGGACGATGGCCACGCAACCCGGCCGCCTGAACCCGTACAAACTCGGTATCGAACTGTTCCGCGACATCGAGGAGCGCTGGAACAAGGGGCAGTTCGGCGCCGAGTACGATGCCTGCGAGGATCAGGAAGAAAAGCGGCGCTGGGACAAGGGATTGGGGCTGGGTCGGGCCAAGATCTTCGAGGTCCGGAAGATCCACAACGACGTCACGTTCGTGGACACCTTTTTGACGCCGGAGTTCTGCCGACGGCATAATATGTTTTCGTTCAAGCACAACGATCAGCGGGAAACCTACGAGATCGAAAGTCGCGAGTTTCCCAAGATCAAGGAACGGCTCCTCTTCGGCCTGACCAACTTCGGCCAGCCGATCATCCGGGTCAAGGACGGGAACCATCGGAACCGAGGGGAACTGTACCTGGCCCACGAGCATTTCGGGGTCGACCTGAAAGTCGACCACGCGCAGGATACGTTGCGGCACCTGCACCGCCTCTGGACGCGCCCGGTTCATCTCGAAACCAGCGTCGATGGGCGGCCTACCCTCTTGTCATTTGACGGGACGGACCACGCGGTTCGCCCCCTAGGAGGATCGACCCATGACTCTGAGCCAAAAGATCGCCGCAGCCGTTGAGGCATACGCCGCCGGAACCAACCCCGGCTCGATTCAGGCCGCGACCCTGGACCACCGCTTGAGCCTGCAAGGCGCTGTCGGCGGTTCCGTCGGCGTCGCCTTCGACGACCTGACATTTGCGGCGTCCGACCCCGACCCACTGTTGTCCTCCTCTGACCTCCGCGCCTGGGGCGACCGCCTGTCGGCTCGCCTGACGTACCTGATGGAGCCCCTGGTCGTGCTGGAAGTCGACGATCAGGCCGGTTCCGCCGCGCTCCGGAGCCAGACCCCGACCACGCGCGGCGAGGTCCGCTCGTTCTACGAAGTTCGCCTCGGCCGCGATCGCAGTTTGCGGATGCAGCGGATCAGCTTCGACACCGCCACCCGCCAGCGCCGGGTGACCCCCTGCCAACTGACCGGCGAGATGCTCGCCCGCCTTTCCGACGACCTCGTCGCCAGCCTCGGCTAGAGCGGTTGGCGATCAACCGTATCCGTGTCGGAAAAGAGGGACAGGCACGCTCGCAAGCTCGCTTGAGCCAGTCCCCTTTTCCTCGAAGCCACAGCCAAGAAAAGACCGCTCCAAGCCCATGTTGATGCTCGGGCGCATTCTGCTTGTTGCTCTGATCCTACTCGTCGCCGCCGGGCTTGAAGTCGGCGGCGACGCCATCATCCGCCGTGGCCTCCAGGGTCGGAGCGGCACACGGATCGCCCTCGGCGCGGGCTTGCTGGTCCTTTATGGCGTGGTCGTCAACCTGATCCCCGGCGACTTTTCCCGTCTCCTCGGTTCCTACGTCGCCGTCTTCGCCGTGGTGGCGGTCGTCATCGGTTGGAGTTGCTTCGGCGAGACCATCACGCCGACCACCTGGCTCGGCCTGGCCCTGATCGTGCTGGGCGGCGCGATCATCCAAATCGGCTCGCGGTGAAGGTCGCGGTCGGACCCGCCACGCGTGGGACCAGAGGATGGAAGCGGGCGAACCGGTCCGGTAGATTTGGCGGTGGCCGGGCACTTTTCCCCCTCATGCCTCCATCTCCGACCGACGAGAGCGAGCGCCTTATGGCTCTGGGACCGAAGTGGTTGAGTTTGACGTTGCCGCTGGCTGCCTTTCTGGGGTCAGCGGCGGGTGTGGTGGTTGTCGAGCGGTTCCGGGTCATGCCTCGACCCATCGTACTGGCCCGGGAGACCACGACTCCCGCGGCGGCCTCTGCTCCGGAAAGCGCCTGGCCATCGGGTCCGGCGCCAGCCAACAACCAACCCCCGCCCGATGACCTTGTCCCGGATTTACCATTTCCCCCCAGTCAGATGCGGAGTCCCTTCGGCAACGAACTCGATGCCCCGCCGTCACCCCACCGACCAGGTGCGAAGCCGGCCGCGAGCGATGACGACATCCCGCCGATCCCCAACCCGTCAGGCCGATCACCGTTCCCGCCGACGCCGCGAGCAGGTGAGCAACTCCCCTCGGTCGGAATTGGAGGCGAGCAAGCCAGGGGGCCGAGCCCGAATGAAAAGCCCTCCCTCGCGCCCCGACCTCCCGCCCCGCCCGATGAGGCGATGCCGGACGACAATCTCGCTCTCGACCCGATGATTCAGTTTATACAGGAACATCCGTTGCCGGCCGACTACTTTGATATCACCAAATTGCCAAAGAGCGTTGGGGTTGCCCTGCCGATTCTGCAACCGGGTCAGCAGCTTCAGGTGGAAGTCCTCGAAGCGCTCCCCGGACGACCGATTACCGGCACCCGGATCATTCGCCCCGATGGGACAATCAGCCTCGGTTACTACGGGGATCTGCTTGTCGCTGGCCTCAATCGCGATCAGATCAAGGTCAAGCTTCTCGAACAGCTTTACAAACTCATCAGCGAACAAACCCTGGGATTTTGCGTCGCGTCTGGACCCAGCTTCGATCAGGTGAAGTGGCTCCCCGCCTTCGAAACAAACCGCGTGTTCGTGGATGAGTCGATCAACTTCGCTCCGCCCGACAGTGACCTCCGCGAGCAGGTCAAGGCCCTGAGTACCAAGGTGGATCAGCTCCTCAAGCAGACTCCCGCATCATCCGCCGGCGGCTTGGCCTCCCCGCCTCGGTGAGAGTGGCCTGATCCACCTACTTGAAGAACGCGCCTCCGTCCTTGAAGGGGGCGCGGAATTCATAGGCCAGCTTCTCGGCGCTGGCCCAATCTTTTTGCCGCGCGGACGTGATGATCGCCAGGAGCGCCTGATACCGAGCCTCAGAGAGTTCCCCCGCCGAATGTCGCTCGTCGATCAACTTGGCGTCCTTGTCGACCTCGGCGCGGTTCTGGAGTGAGACCGCCGTCAACAATGCCTCGAACGCCTGCGCGTTCTTGACCTCGCGCTCCGATGGCTCGCCGCCGCAGCCGGTCAGGAGCACGAGGAGCACCGCGAACCAGCCGCCTCGGCGGTGATCAGTACGAGTCGGCACTGATCACCTCCCCGTTCCCGCGACTGGAAAGCGCCTGCCAGGCCCGCAAGTTGACCGACTGTTTGATGAACCGGACCGAACCGTCGCCCATCAAGGTGTTCGCTCCGCCGGGGTGGAGCGAATAAAACTCGTCGGTGTGGCCGAGCGGGCTGTTGGGCGGGTGGATCACCTGCGGCGCTTCATACAGCGACGGGCCACTGTGCGATGCCAGGATGGCTCCCGGATAGTCATAGTTGACCCCCATTCCCCCCGTCCCGGCGCTGGCGAAGGCGTTATAGGCGAAGTGGCGGTAGCCCGGGATGATGCCAACCCACGTCGAGTCAGCCAGGTACGGCGTCTTTTCGCTGGCAAAGACGGTGTTGCTCAGGCCGTCGGTCACCCCGGCGTAAGTGACCCGGCTGTTCCGGTAGATCGGCCCGTTGCAGCCGAGGGTCTGGTCGTCGTAATTGACGTTCGCCGGCTGGATGCTCGTGTCGTTCCAGCCCATGTTGCTCTGGTAGTTGCCGCGGGCAAAGTACGGGTTCGCCACCGGCAGAAGTTGCCCGCTCGCCCCGACCATCGGGCAGGTCGGCGTCGGGTTGTTCGCCGACGGGCAGAGGAAAACGCCAACCTGCGTCGTCACCACTGTCCGGTTGTCGGCCACCCACGTCGGCAGGTTGTAGTTCGCCGCGTTGGCCAGCGGGGTCTGCTCGGCATACGGCAAGAGCAACGCCAGCCACCCCCACCCCGGCCCGTTGTCGAGCGTAAACGGGTCCGGGTTGAACCCCGGAACCGCCACCGACGCGGGCAACGTCATCGACCCATTCAGGCTGATGTACCCCGGCACGATGCAACCGATGCTCGACTCATAATTGGCGATCGCCAGCCCAACCTGCTTCAGGTTGTTGACGCACTGGCTCCGCCGCGCTGCCTCACGCGCCGCCTGAACCGCCGGCAAGAGCAGCGCGATCAAGACCGCGATGATCGCGATCACCACCAGCAACTCGATCAAGGTGAACCCTCGCCGCCACCTCGAAACCTGATGTCTCATCCCAGATCCCCCCGTTTGACAATACGCTTGATGTACTACCTTAAAATCTTTGTAGCCAAACCGCAACGATAATTTTGGACGCCCAAAATTGTTTTCTTGGTTGTTCGGAATCCTCTTGGAGATTGAGTGCCGACTGGCCTGATTTGGTTCCCAACCGGCAGAGTTCGCCGGATCGGTTCGATTGACCTTGCCGTGATCGGCCCGAGCCGGTCTAATCAGTCGGGAAAGGCACCATGACTCACCCTCGCCGCTCGTTGGGTTCGCGCAGGATCGTCGCCATCTGCCAGGCGTCGAGGGTCCGGAGGCTTTTCCGTGCAGGATCGCATTGCATATCAGGGGATCACGTTTGATGACGTCCTGCTGGAGCCGGGCTATTCCGAGCTGATGCCGCGCCAGGTCGACATCCGGACCCACCTGACCACCAAGATTCCGCTCAATATCCCGATCCTCTCGTCGCCGATGGACACCGTCACCGAGGCGGAACTGGCCATCGCCCTGGCGCAGGAGGGGGGGCTGGGCGTCATCCACAAGAATATGTCGATTGCCGAGCAGGCGCTCGAAGTCGACAAGGTCAAGCGGTCCGAGAACGGCGTGATCGTTGACCCGATCACCCTGCCGCCCGACGCCACCGTCGAGCAGGCTCGCGAGATCATGAGCGGGCACAACATCTCCGGCGTGCCGATCACCGTCGGCGGCCGGCTCCGCGGCATCCTGACCCGACGCGACCTGCGGTTCCTGGAATCGAACGACCTCCGGATCGAGGAGGTCATGACGAAGGACAACCTCGTCACCGCCCCGGCCGACACCTCGCTCGAAGAAGCCGACCGGATCTTGACCAAGAACAAGGTCGAAAAGCTCCTCCTGGTCGACGAGCAGTACCGCCTCAAAGGCCTGATCACGATCAAGGATATCGACAAGCTCCACCGCTACCCGAACGCCTGCAAGGACAGTCGCGGCCGGTTGCGGGTGGGCGCGGCGGTTGGCGTTCACGACCACGAGCGGATCAGGTCGTTGATCGAGGCCGACGTCGACGTCCTGATCGTTGACTCGGCTCATGGTCACAGCCGGAACGTGATCGAGACCGTCCAGCGGATCAAGGCCGACCACGCCATCGAGGTCGTCGCCGGCAACGTCGCCACCTACCACGGCGCCCGCGACCTGATCGAGGCCGGGGCTGATGCGATCAAGGTCGGGATCGGCCCGGGGTCGATCTGCACCACCCGCGTCGTTTCGGGCGTCGGCGTCCCGCAGATCACCGCCGTTTACGAGGCCGCCCGCGCGGTCAAGGCGCTGGGGTCGAGGGTGCCGATCATCGCCGACGGCGGCATCCGCTACTCGGGCGACATCACCAAGGCCCTTGCCGCCGGTGCCCACTGCGTCATGATCGGCGGCCTGTTTGCCGGTCTGGCCGAGAGCCCCGGCGACACCATCATCTATCGCGGTCGGAGCTTCAAGTCCTACCGCGGGATGGGGTCGCTCGCCGCGATGGCCAAGGGCTCGCACGAGCGCTACCGCCAGGACGCCGGCCGCGCCAGCGACTCGTCGAAGGCCGGGACCACGCCGCAAAAGATGGTCCCCGAAGGGGTCGAGGGGCGTGTTCCGTACAAGGGTCCGCTGGCCGATTATGTGTTCCAGCTTGTTGGCGGGATCAGGGCCGGGATGGGCTACTGCGGAACCCGGACGATCGAGGAACTCCGGACCGAGGCCCGGTTCATCCAGGTCACGGGCGCTTCGGTCCAGGAGGGCCACCCGCATGACATCGTCATCACTCAGGAAGCCCCCAACTACTCCAGTTTCACCAGTGAGACGGAGAGTGGTCGCGGAGCCGTTTAGATTCTGAGGAAAGTCCAGATTGACCGATCCGGGAAGATCCGGTCGGTCGATGTCCCTTGTAAGAGGCGGACGACCCGGAGTGGTCGTACCGCAGGTTGGTTGGAAGCGCATCAACCCCGGCACCGGCAGTCTCGGCACCCCTGCGTGGGGATTGAGGCGGTCGGAGCCGGGATTAGCCAAGCAAGGAGGCGTGGCTTGCGTCGCTCGAGATACGTTTTGACTTCCGCGATCGCGGCGGTGGGCTTTTCCGCCCTGACCGCCTCGGCCCAGCAACCCCAGCGGGGCAGTGCCTCGGCTGCCGCGTCCGCTCCGGCGGATTCGGCGATCGATCCGGCCATGGCCGCCCGCCCGGCTCGGTACCTCCTGCGCAATGGGCAGGACTACCTGAGCTACCGCGAGTACGACCGGGCGCTCCACTTCTTCCGGACGATCGAGACCCGGAAGGGGGAGCTGACCGACGCCGAGCAGCAGCAGCTCCGCCAGGGGATCGCTCGCGCCCAGCAGGGCAAGCGCGAGGCCGTCAATGGTCCTCATGTCGTGGCCCAGCCGAAGGGACGCCCGACCAACCCGCCCGGCTCCTTTGCCCTGGCGCAGGCTCCGCAACCGAAGTCGGCCCGTCCGGCCGTCGCGGTGGCGAAGCGAGCCATGGCTCCCGAACCGGTCCAACTGACCAGCGGGACCATGCCCGCCGTTGAGGAAACCTCGGTTGCCGTCGCGACCATGGCCGAACCCGCGCCGGTCTCGCCGCCCAGCGCGGTTGTGCCCAGCGTCGAGTCGGCCCCGGCCCCGCTGGATCTGCCGGTTGCGGCCGCCGTGCCGCCGACCCCGACGACCGCCGACGGGATGGAACTGCCCAGCATCCCCTCGGCGCCGCCGCAGTCGCTGCCCGACCTCGGCTCGACTCCCCCGGGCGGCACGCCGCTGCCGACCAGCCCGGACTCGGCCCCCGCGTCGCTCCCGCTCGACCCGGCTCCCGCTTCGGTACCAGTCGCCGACTCGTCGAGCCCGCCCGAATTGCCCGCGACTGCGGCTCCGACCCCCGCGTTCGACCCGGCCGCCGTGCCCGCCGAGTCCACCATGCCGGCTCTGCCCGAGTCGGTCCCGGCTCCCGTCGTCGAACCTGCTCCTGCTCCGGCCCCCGCCCCCGAAGCAGCCCCGGAACCCGCGCAAATCCCGGCTTCCGCACCGGCCCCAGCTCCGGCTCGGGTTGGCGATCCGGCCACGGTCCCGGCCCAGGCCCAACCGGCCCCTGACTCGCCGCCGGTCGCCGATGCGCCACCGGTCGCCGAGGCCGGTCCGGTCGGGGTGGATGTTGACCCGCCCGCAGCCGCCGCCGCACCCGTCGGGTCGGTCCCGAACTCGGAATCGTTCCTGACCGACCGCCACCGCCGCGAGATCGAGAAGATCGCCCAGCGGAACATGGACAACCCGGCCAACGACCGCGCGGCCGTCGCCAACCCGACCGGCGACCCGAACGCTCCGAGCGGTCTGACGCAGGGCTCGACCCGGCTTGAACTGCTCCGGCCGCCGAGCCCGACCGAAGCCCAGCCGATCCGGCGCATCCCCGTCCCCGAAGAGTTCGTCCCGCTCGCCCCCCGCGACTGGAACGCGAACCGAAAGTACTGGGCGGCTGCCGGTACCTGTCACATGATTCTCTACTTCCAGGACCCGGTACTGGAACGCTACGGCCAGGGCGTCGAACAGGCCCTCGGGCCGCGTGGGCGGTTCTTCTCGTACCCGCTCGACGATCCGAAGCAGTCGAACCAGCGGAACCAGATTCTCCAGCCGTTCTGGTCGATCGGTAAGTTCTGCTTCCAGGTCGGCACGTTACCCTACAAACTCGTGGTCGATCCCCCATGGGAAGCCGAATACGACCTGGGTTACTACCGCCCCGGCGACAAGATTCCGCCCGACACCCTCATGATCACCCCGACCGGCATTGGCCCCCCCCTCAAGGGCCGGAAGTATTGATCCCAACCTGAATCTGACCTGATCCCAGCCCCCGAGTCCTCCCCAGGATTCGGGGGCTTTCCCATTTCGAACCAGGAGCGCGCACCCGGGGCGTTGTTGCCCAGATTCGGCACCGATCTGACCACCGAAACCGCTTCAAGATGGCGGCGGGACCGGTTGATCGGGGCTCCGGCCAACCGTGATCGGTACAAACGAAGTCTTTGAATCAGCAACAATGGATTCAAGCGTGGCTTGCCGGTCCGATTGCGGTTGCGGGCGGCTGGGTTGATAAAACGAAGCCAATTCGCCCCGAACGTCTTGCAGGGCGGGCATTTCCGCCACCATCGTCGTCAGCGCCGCGACGGCCTCGGCGGGGGGCATGGCCTTGAGCTGCGCCTCGTACCGGATCAGCCGCAACTCCCTGAGCATCTTGAGGATCGACCGCTCGGCCGCACTTGCGTACCGCCGGATCGCCGCCCCCTGCGTGCCCAGGTCGAGCATCGACCGCTCCGATGCCTCGGCGCGACCATGTTCGGCCCGACTCGGGTCGATCGTTGCCCGGTGCGCCGCCAGCGCTGTCAGTTCGCCGTCGATAATCTTGCCGATCTCGTCGAGCGCCCAGTAAAGTCGATCCGCCGCGCTCAGACCATCGAACTCCGTCGGGTCCAGGCCGACCCAGTGGTCGTAAACAATCCCCCGCGTCAGCATCGCCGCCCGCGAGAGCGGCGCCTGACCCGGGATCTGCCCCATGCAACGGTCGAGTTCCTGGCCCTCGGCGTCGTCCCAGACAATCATCCCGCGCGATCTGGTTGGCTCGCGGAGCGCCCCGAGTCGTTCCATCAGGGCATCGACCCCCTCGGGAGCCTTCAGCAACCGGCGGCGCGTGGTGACCGGATCGGCGCCAAGGTCGGCCATGATCTCGCGCGCCAGCACCAACCGCTCATCCTCATAAACATCGGCGGCCTTGCGCATCCGCTCAGCGGCCAGCGCGGTTTCATGGCGATACGCCCGCTCGGCGCGGATGGTGGCGATGGCGACCTGACGGATCAGGAGCGTGCCGAGCCAATCCTGTTCGGCACGGGATTTGGCATATCTGAGCGATCTCACCGGCTTGGCCACTTTGAGTGAACCCAACGGGTGCCGAGTTCTTTTTGGTCGTGGGGGGCGTGGCTAGCCGGTCTTTGGTGACGTTCACTGCGCAGCGTCAACGGCCACGCGACCCCAGCAAACGAGGGGGCGGTGGACTCAACGACTCGTTGTTTTTGATGCCTTCGACGCTGCTTGCTTGGCGATGAACGCCTCCAACTCTTCCAGGTCGGCTAGTCCCATCAGGTAGTAGCTGACCATCTCGAACATCGCCTTCGTCGGCTTCTGACCCGACGACTGCTGCATCAGCAGGCAGGCGATCAAGGCGCAATACGTCTGCAGGCGGATGCCCTGGGGATGGTCCCAGAGCAGGTGCGCACATCCCAACGTCTGCTTGAAGAAGCGGAAGAAGGTCTCGATCGTCCAGCGGTACTGGTAGATCAGCCCAATCAACTCCGCCGGCACGTCCAGCAGGTTGGTCACCAGACGGACCTCGGTGGGCTTGGCGGCGACCTTGGGTGCCAGTCGCCGTTTGGGATGGGGGGCGACGTGCAAGATGACAACCCGCGTGACGTGATTGGCCTGGGTGCGCGTTCCCACACGGACCACCGCATCGCTGACGACGCCGACAGCCTTCGCCTCGGCCGTCAGCGGACGATCCTCCACGACCTCCAGGTGGGTGTTGTTGCGGAGCCGAAAGACGTAGTCGCTTCGAGCCGCCACGATCTCATCGAGCAGCCCCGCGTGGCCAAACCAGCGGTCGCCAACATAGGTTCGATCCGGGCGGAGATGGGCCTTCAGCACGGCCTTCTCGTCGGTGACGCCGGAGTTCTTCGGTCCGGTCAGGTCGAGCCAGTCGGGGATCGAGTCGTCGATGTCCAACTGGGCGTGCAGCCGCCACTTGTGTCGGGGCGATCCGTCGCGGTGATGGCCCCAGGCCGACTCGACGAGCCGAGGCAAGGCGTCGAGCAAGGTGCTGTCGACGGCGGTGAGGCGGTGATTCAACGCCGCCAGACGCGGGTCGCGTGGCATTGAGGGCTGGTGACGAATCAACTCGGCCAGGACGTTGCGAAGGGGTTGGGGATTAAAGACGCGGGCCGCCTCGGAGATCGAGCCGAGGGAGGCGTGGGAGACGTCAAATCGTTTGCGGACCTGCTTCAGATCACTGATGCGCATCATAGCGCGATGGCTGCGAGCCAGCGGCTGGAAAAGAGCGATCATGACCAGAGTGAGCAGTTGATCAAAATGCAGCGTGCGATTGTCGGCCTTGTCACGCTCACAGCCGTGATGATGGAGGTGAGCGAAGAGCGATCGCACGCCCGTCAAGAGGTTGAGCGTACGTCGAGAGACGGTCGGCGTCGGATCAGTGAGAGCTGGAGCATTCATGATCAAGAATGACCGATGAATGCTCCATGCGCAACTGGGAACTTACGTAAAAAGAAACCTCGTCGCTTGCGCAAACCCCGTGCCGAACAGGATTGGTGCCGAGCACATCCCCCTCGCCGACAAGCTGCCCCTCCAGCGCCGCGACGCGGATGGCGACCTCATGCTCATCCTCGCCCGGGATGACAACTCCCGCTCCCGTCAGCCCATGCTTGAGCGAGTTCCGCCGCGACGCCTCCTTGCCGGCAATCGTGTTGGGTCCCGTGGAAAGAAGCGAGTTCGCCCGATTCGCGGCAATCTGAGCAGCCGAAGCGGCCATGATGCAGTCTCGATGAATGATGGAAGTCTCAACCCCACGCCGACCCCTCGACCGGTCGCGGGAATAATCTCCCAGTAATATCGTGACTTCCGCATCCTCTTAACCGTCAATTCCGTTCAGATTGCCAGATATTCCCGATCCGTTCGTTTGCGTTCGGCTTCGATCGCAATCCGTCGAGCAACACCTGCTCGGCGACATGGAAGGAGAATGTCCCAGTGCCAGGTCTTGATCTTCTCTGTTGGCGTTATACGATTTTTGGTATATTGCCGACATGAGCACAACAAAGGAAGAATCAGGGTCGATCGAGCCGAAGCCGCTCATTTTCCGGCACGGAGAGATCGCCACGCCACCGATGAGTCTGGCACCGCGACGTCGGGCGGGATATTTGCTTTTGGCTGGTTCAGTCGGGAGAGATGTTGCCGTTGCCGATCTCGCGACCGATGCCGCTGGTCGGCCCCAACGTCCACGAGATCCGGCTCAGCGATGGTCACGGGGAATGGCGAATCATGCATCAGATTCGCGAGCGTGCCATCTACGTCGGCGAGGTGTTTCCGAAAAAGACCCAGGCCGCCCCCAAACAGGTGATCGACCGATGCGAAAAGCGCTTCCGGGACGCAGATTGAAGCCCTCCCCACTCCACAATTCTGGTCCGGCCCAGGCAATCCCCGAACCAGATGGCCAGCCAGTGCAGGGGAGCGGACAGGCCGACTTTCAGGAGACCACCGTCGCCGCGATGTTCGGACTTGGCGACTGGGAGATGCGTGCCATCGACCTCCGGATTCGCCTGGCCCGAGCGATCCGTGAGATCCGCCTGGCCGCCGGGATGACGCAGGGCGAACTGGCCCGACGACTGGAAACCTCGCAGCCCAAGATCGCCCGACTGGAATCACCCGCCCACGAACCAACCCTCGATAGTCTCGTTCCCGCCTTCTTCGCCGCCGGCGGCACCGTGGCTCAGCTTTGCAAGCTCATCCACCAGACCGACGAGGCGGTAGGGCGGTGATCAATCAAACGACCCCAACTGGAAATTGAAAATTGACACCGATTATCCCGCAACTGGAAATTGAAAATTGACACCGATTACCGCACCGATTACCGCATTCGATTACTGACCTCGACGAAGCCAAACGTTGCTTGAAAGTCGCCTATCGCCAGAGCATTGATATGTACCACGGCCGAAGCATTTGGATGGGAATTGCCTTCTTGGAACTGATCGTGATTGGAGTATTATATGTGCGCTGAATCGCTGAGCGATGTAACGCACGCCGGGTGAATGGGATGTCGTCGCTGAATGCCATCCCCGATTCGCTCATCTCTGACTGGCCCACAATATGACGAAGCCCGCGATCACCGCGGCAGTGCTGACGGCGATGATGGTGTTTCGTTTTCGGCGGGCGCGAAAGGCGTCGTAAGCGGCCTCATCGAGGTAATATCCGCCTCCAGCCTCACGAACGGCCCCGGACGCGGTCAGGCGACGAAACACGCTACGGCCAATCCAGTTCTGGTCGGGGATGGGTTTGGACGAGGAGGGATTCACCGCTCCGGCGTCCCGAAGATGCTCGACCAACCGGCGTTCCGCTCTCCTGGCTGCAGCAGCTGCGGCGGCTCCCGTACTCATTTCTCGGCTCCACGAAGATTCTCAAACCCGTTTCCACGTAAGGGATTCGCCGGAGAAGAGCGAAGATTGAGCGGGAGTTCCGGCTTGCGCCGTCGCCGAGCTACAGGGTTTAGTCCTGCGGACCGGCTTCGCCGCTTTCCGCATCGCTGAAGCGGTTTATCCGCCACCCTCACCACCGCTACGCCAAGCCCAGCCTAGATCCCAGATGACTTGGCAATCCCCGCAATGGTAGTGGTAATTCGCCTCGGCCACGCCTTCCGGGGAGACTCTCGACAGCCTGCGGCGGCATTGGGGGCAGCGATAATAGACCATGTCCCATGAACCCCAGAGTGGTGACGAGAGGGCCGTGATGAATCCAATCAGGATCATCGTATGTGCGAAACGCTCCGCGGCTTGACTACCGAAGATAGGGAGCAGAACCGTCCTACTGAAGGAGCCCGCGAAGACGAGGGCGATCGCCAGGAGGAAGATGATCGTTCTGCGATGATACCGGCGGACGGACGCTGGATCGAGGCGTACTTCCATCGTGGGCTCCTCACAGCTCGACGAGTGTCTTCGGCTTGGCCGGTTTCCCCAAGTAGCTGCGAAGGGTGGGCTGAACTGAGAATGCAATCGGGATAGCCGCACCGAGCAATGTCAATGTCTCCATCCATGTCTTGCAGAAGAAAGCCATGGCGATCGGCCCGAAAGCTGTGAGAAGGAGGAAAGACGCCATGAACCAGCGTGGAATACCGCGTCCGGACCAGAGAACCCCGCCGAGCCACACGAGCATCCAGGCGGGAAGGCCGGTTCCCACGAGCATGCCGATGGACCGCAGGTCGCCGGAAGCCACCTTCGAGGCAGCGGCAATGGTCCCAATCGCGAAGAATACGGAAGGATCGTAATGGTGTCAATTCAAAGGATCGTAATGGTGTCAATTCATATTTCACGATTGGCTTTGTGCCAGGATAAAATGATTTGACATTGCGCCAAGAAAGCTCGGGAAAGGGGGATAGCCTTGGCTGGAAACCTTTCGTTGGAACCCTGCGGGTCTCAATCCCGCCCGGCAAAGCTGGGCCAGCAGCCGGAAGCGAGTCTTGCGTGGGGATGGGTAACCATCACTGCGAAGCGTAGACAGCCAGGTCGAACGCCGTGCCATCGAGCCCCGAAATCTCCTCGCACCGAGCCCTCGTTTTTGTCAAGTGCGGGGGCCGCGTCGGACTGGCCAACCTCTGGTCCCCAAGGGACAGTCCGGTCGGGCCGGGGTCGCAGAACAGGGCGAACGACCATCAGGGTTCCCCGGGAACTTGGGAGACCCCATCGTCTCCGCCGTCCGTGCCGGGGTGGGAGCACCGGTTCATCAAGCTCCAGGATGATCCGCGGCCTCGCGTCCGGGGCCGATCGGGGACGAAAGTCGGACGCAGCGGCGGTATCCTTGGGTGAAGGAGACGAAGCCCGAGGAGACGGGCGATGGGGAGTCGGAGCGTTTCATAGTACCGCTGAGCCGGGGGAACCAACCCGAACGGACCCCGGGGAGGGAAGGAGACGCCATACTCATGACACCGCCGGAGGGAAACATGACCGGAACACCGAGTCCGGACCCCGTGTCCACGAAACAAGGGCGGATCGCGCAGCTTGCCAGCAACGCCCCGGAAATGGCGTTCACCACGCTGGCGCACCACATCGACCTCGACTGGCTCATCGAAGCGTACCGCCGGACCCGCAAGGACGGGGCGGTGGGCGTGGACGGTCAGACCGCTCGGGACTACGAGGCCAACCTGGTGGGCAACCTCCAGAACCTCCTGGACCGGGCCAAGTCGGGCACGTATCACGCTCCGCCGGTCCGCCGAGTGAACATTCCCAAACCTGGCTCGCCCGGCGAGACCCGGCCTCTGGGGATACCGACGTTCGAGGACAAGGTCCTGCAACGCGCGGTGCTGATGGTGCTCGAACCGGTCTACGAGACGGACTTTCACGACGTTTCGCACGGCTTTCGACCCGGACGCGGCGCTCATGGGGCGTTGGATTCGCTCTGGAAGCAGTTGATGTCGCTGGGGGGCGGCTGGGTGGTGGACGTGGATCTGCGTCGCTTCTTCGAGACGATCGACCACGGCCATCTCCAGGAGATGTTGCGGCGACGGCTCCGCGACGGTGTGATCCTGCGTTTGATTGGCAAGTGGCTTGGCGCCGGGGTGCTCGAAGCGGGGGTCATCACGACGCCCGATCAGGGTACGCCCCAGGGCGGGGTGATCAGTCCGCTGCTGGCCAACATCGTCCTGCATTATGTGCTCGACGAGTGGTTTGCTCGGGAGGTTCAACCCCGCCTGAAGGGCCGAGCGTTCTTGATCCGGTACGCCGACGACTTCCTCATCGGGGTAGCCCGCGAGGACGACGCCCGGCGGATCATGGATGTGCTGCCCAGGCGGATGAGCAAGTACGGTCTGGAGGTCCACCCGGGCAAGACGCGGCTGGTCCGGTTCGCGCCGGAGCAGGCGGTCGAGCCCGAATCGTCGGAGTCCGGTCCCCGGCCGCCGACGACGTTCGACTTCCTCGGCTTCACCCATATCTGGGGTCGGAGTCGGCGAGGCGAGCCGGTGGTCCGCCGCCAGACGGCGAAGAGTCGATTGCAACGAACGCTGCATGCGTTGTCGGCGTGGTGCCGGTCGAACCTGCACCTGCCGATCGGGGATCAACACCGCAAACTGTCTCAGAAGCTGCGGGGCCACTACGGGTACTTCGGGATCATTGGCAACTCGGCCAGCCTGAGCGATGTCCGGTTACGGACGAGGCAGATCTGGCGAGACTGGCTGTCGCGACGACGTCGCGGCGGTCGGCTGTCCTGGGCGGCGTTTGTCCGCCTGGAGAGTCGCTACATGCTCCCACCGGCCCGAGTGATCCACAGCCTGACCAGTCGCGGAGCGAGTTCATGAGATGACGAGCCGGATGCGGGTAATCCGCACGTCCGGATCTGTGGGAGCCCGGAGGGTAATCCTCCGGGCGACCCGGCCCATTACGGCCTGTAAGTACCCGAGCAGCGCATATTTTCACTAATGGAACATTGGCTGCACGGAGCGTCCTCATCTTGGTTGGCTCCGCATGCGTTTTGCTCACCACCAGAAGTACACTTTGCATCATACGAAGAGTTGAACCCCTTGCACGTGTTGCAACTTGAATTTTCGATGATGTACGGCTCCGCACACGCGGCTCCTAGTGACTGCCCACCTCGGAGTTCATCGAGACGACTTGTCGAAATAGCAGTAAATCGCTGGTTCGAATCGATTGAGTAGATGATCGCCAGCAGAGAAGCGATCAGTGGCGACGCAACTCGCAAGAGCATGGCTCAACTCCTTCGACGAAGAATAAAAGTCACCAACACAATAATTACGGCAGAAGACGTAATTATTTCCAAGATCGGCCATTTGCTGGTCGAGGTAGATGCGGATGGGATGCCACGGTCGAGCAATCGCTGCGCCTGTTTCGCTGTTCGTTGAGCGATGGATTCCCGCGCTCTGATGCCTCCCGGGATGATTGAGGGGCGATTTTTGCCGCGTCCGGAAACGCGGTAATCCCTCGGCACGATGGGCATGAAAACCGAATCGGGCAGATTCAGATTGAGCCCAATGTCGGAAACCTGCCACTCGGTAACCGCCGAGATGTTTCGAAATCTAGCATGATAGGGGAACGACATCGACCCACCCCCATCATTCAACGGTATCTGGCGGAAGTCACCGAGTTCGTATTCCTCATTGAAATTGTCATTGGGCCATAAATTAGGGTCTTTTTTCTTCATGTAGTTCATATCGAAGATGATTTTGACGGGACGAAACGGCTCATTTTTCGTCACATGAAGTAGAACGAAAGCGCCTTCCGGTAAGCCCGAGGGGCGAGTCCCAGCGGAAAAATCAGGCCCTGCCCGAATCACTTCGATGCCTTCTTCCTCACCTGCTACGATCATCGCGTCCGCCGACCGCAACAGATCGCTTAAGGGTTGATTAATCGAATGAAAGAGACGTTTACCAATGGCATTGATTAGTGAGCGGTCAAATAAGTTCAAATCAATTTTATTGGTTTCATACATGGTCTTTGTATGCGATGACAATTGGTACTGTTTGTTGTTGAGCAATGCCTTGGTAATGAATTCCATCTTCTCTTCGCTGCCCACCATGAGATGCGAATGTTTTGTTTGGATAATTGATGGAAACTTCTCGGCAAGATCGTAATAAACTTGGACCTGTTCGTTATGTTCCAGAGGCGGTGCAGGGAGAATGATAGCGTTGCGACCAGGATTGCGTTGGTTCTTTGTTGTTTCCTGAAGTTCCTTCGCGGCGAATTCCGCAACCTCGCGGGAAAAGTCGGTGTCCAAATTCTGGACCTGAGTTTGTGTGTATTTCACTTTGATGGTGTGAATTTTCTTATAATAAGAATCCAATTTCTGTTGATAATCGGCCACTTTCCGTTCGGCGGCATGCAGTTTGCGCCCAAACTCTGTCTGCAACATGCAAATTGCAAATATGGTGAACAAGTAATGTTTACTCATCAAAAAACTCCATCAAGGGTAAGGTGTCTTGAAGGAAGTAGTCGCGACTTATTCCGAATACGAATCACCGCTTGACCTGGTTCCTTCAGCACGCCAAACAGGTAATGCCACTTCCGAAGTACGAAAGCGAACCGAACCATCTCCGTAGAGGACATTAACTCCGCCATCGTGGTAACTCCGAGCACTGATCAATGATAGGATTGAACTGCCTCCGCCTGCACAATCATACCAAGCGCTGTTGGGCGAGAGAAAGTGATAATAAGATGCGTGAATCCACCGACCCGAGAGCCAACTCTGCCCTACCCCTTCAGGATAAAGAGAAGTAGATCGTCCAACTCCTCGGTTATTGGCGTCCCAACACTGTTCGGCCATCTGATTCCCTTGCGCAGCTACTTGGATCACAGTCGTGGATGGACTGATCCGGCCTGGCTCCGCAAGGGTGACTAGCCGTTCCGAAACGAACGCAGTCACACTAAGACCATCACGAATATCCGCTGGTCGGAATCCCTGATCCGCTCTGATAAAAACTCCCCTCGGGTCTTCTGGCCACAGTGGCAGCACGCCTCGATTAAATCGATAGCTTGTTGCCATCCCGATTAAGTTTGAATCTTCCGGACAACGGAGTATGCCGGGTGAGGGGATTTGAGTCGAAAGCCAATCAGCATCAGAAGTGCTGACGCCACTCCCATCTTGGATCGATGGGCTTAGGGATGGTTCTCCTAAAAACGCAGCTAGGCGGCTTGCAGGAGAAAACGAAACAAGACGTGAATAATTGGGCGAATTGTTAAATTTTGATGCGAAACCGTAAAACACGCCCGGGTACGCTTGATTTGAAGATTCAAACAAGTTAAGGGCGACACCGATCTGATTCAAATTGTTCAGACAGACGAGTTTGCGTCCAGAGGATCGACTTTGCAGAACGGCGGACAGGGTGAAACCTACCATTACGGAGACAAGTCCGATACTTACGAGCATTTCAATCAGAGTGAAGCCAGCAGGCCGTTTTGGAGGGAACATTTTCGGCCTCCCTACGTCGAGCGATCTACTCGGAATTACTTGAAAATAAATAACCCTACTGTTTGCTGTCAAGTGCTTCGGAAAAAATTTGCAAAATCTTTGCTGCCGATACCGCCAGAGGAAGTTTGCCTTGAGTCAGAATTTCGTCACTCTTACGGGAAAAAAGGGGACATTCCAATCGAAGGCAGGAATGGTGTCAATTCATATTATCCTAGCACAAGGCCGACCGTGAAATATGTACAAAAAAAGGGGACATTCTACTTTTTTTTGCCTGTCTTGCCCCAATCGTCTATCTTCTGGTCATGCCACGCACTGCACGAGCCGCTGTTGCCGACTATTGCTATCACCTGCTCAACCGCGGCAACGGTCGCGCCGAGGTCTTTCACAAGGCTGCGGATTACCACGCGTTCCTCGACATGATCGCTCAGGCGGCGGAGCGGTTGCCGATGCGGGTGCTGGGGTATTGCCTCATGCCCAATCACTTTCACCTGGTCGTCCGACCGCATGAGGATGGCGACCTGGGGCGGTGGATGCAGTGGCTCTTGACGACTCATGTTCGCCGGTATCGCCAGCATTATGGAAATTGGTGTCAATTCTCAATTTCGCCGTATGGAAATTGGTGTCAATTCTCAATTTCGCCGCGCGACTGCCCTGGATCGAGAGTCAATTGGAAGTGGACACCAGTTTGCCCCATGATTGCGAGTTGGTCCCGGTTACTTGTTGGGAGGCGACTCGGGCTGGCTTGATGCGGTGCCTGGCTTCTCGCGGCTCGGGGCATTGGGCTTGCTGGGGGAGGCGGGATTGCCGCGTTGCTCGCCGGGGAGGGGGGAGCGCGTGGGTCGAGCGGTTGGGGACTCGGGTTGATTGATGGCGCGGATCACGAGCACGCCGCCTTCGACGACGTAGGTCAGGTCAAGCTGGTCGAGGATCAAGGTCAGGGTGTTGCGCAGGGGCACGCCTTCCAGGTTGATGGCGACCGTGGAGGCGATCGTCACACCGGCGGCCTTGAGGCCCTTGGGGTCAACGTAGATCGGGATGCCAGTGGCTAGGCCGGCGGCTTCGTCCTGGGTCGATTGCTCGATGTACTTCTGCACGTCGGACAGTGGGGTGTCGTTGGGGAATTTCATCGAGATCCGCTCGCCGAGTTTGGCCACGATCAACTGGTTTTTTCGCTCGTCGTCGACCACTGGTTTGAACATCACCCAGTGGGTGGGCAACTCGATCGGCGTCGGGTCGGCGGGCTCGACTGGCTTTGAGTTGTAGGGTGGTGGCGCAGGGTTGACCACCCCGTCGCTTGCCCGGCGTGCCAGGGCCAGCCAGACCAGGGCGGACCGAAGCGCCTGACCGGCCGCGTCGGCCGCCGCCCAGGATTCTTCCAGGCCTTTCTGCTGCACATCGACTGGCTGGTTCGACGAGAACCGGGTGGTGATCGCTTTCGTCTGCCACTCGGCGAACCGGGCGTGCCGCTTGACATGCGCTTCGAGGATGGCAAGCCGGTCGGTCTTGGTCCTGGCAACCCAAAGTTGGGTCTCGGCGAGCCGATGATACCAGGCGAAACGGGTGTCGTCATCGACCGGGTTATCATGCTTGTCATCGCGCTCGGCGATCGACCGGACGGCCGCCTCGGCCACCTGGAGCCGGATCGAGGTTGGAGTAATTTCGGTTGGTGGGGTTGTCGCTGGGGGCGGCTCGACTTTGGGCTCGGCGGGTTTGCTTGCCGACTGGCCGGGATCGGGGCGACCGGGTTCCTGCTGGTAGGCGATCAAGGTGGGGACGGCCACCACGCTCGACGCGGCAACCAGGGTGATTGCGGCGGCTCTCAACTGGGTCAGGATCATGGTGCGAGCAACTCCCTGCGAAAGGGTCAGAACCGAAACGGAAACCAGGCCCGAGGCGACCAACCGACCGGCCGCGAGTGCGATCGCAGCGCGGGTTGTGCTGGCAACAAGCGTTGCGGGCAAGACCGCCGCCACCAGCGGCTTGGTTGGCGACACGGCCCAGCCTGTCGCCGCCAGTGTCACCCCGCGCCGGACCAGGCGCGCCCGGAGGCGATCGCGACCGCGAGCCACGCGGGATTTGACCGTACCGAGCGGCCAGCCGAGCTGGTCGGCGGCTTCTTGATGCGAGAGACCTTCGAGGTCGCAAAGCGTCACCGCGGAGCGCTCGGCGAGCGAAAGGCGGTCGATCTCGGCATGGATCAAGGCGGTAAGTTCGCAGGCTTCGGCGGTCGGTTGCGGCCGTCCCGGCGCACTGGCGACGAGATCGGGGTGCGTGATCTCGCGGCCTCGCTGCCGAGCCGCGACCCGCCGCGCCCGGAGCGCGACCCGCCGCGCGACGCCGTGGAGCCAGGGGCCAAGCTGGTCGCCGTCGCGGATCGACCCAGCGCGGCGGACCAGGACCAAGAAGGTGGCCTGGAACGCATCCTCGGCGGCGGTCGGGTCGCCCACGACCGCCTGGCAAACGCCCAAGACCATCCGCCCGTGCCGCTCGACGAGCGCGGTGAAGGCATTCGTGTCGCCGTCGCGGACGAAGCGGTCGAGCAATTGCCGCTCGGAACGGGCCACGTGGCTCGCGCCGTTCCAGAGCTGGTGGAGGCCAGAGAGGATGCTTGCAGACCGCTCACCCCTCATTGGAATCGATCCTCTCGCCTCGGCCCGGCAACATCGTGCATGACTCGGTAGCCGTTACTGCACCAGATCCAGCCATTGGATTCGAAGAAATGGTCTGAAGCCAGAGATTTCCGATCCGGGGCGCGGACCCGAGAAAAGTGTGAGCAGCGATGCTCCCCCGTTTCTCGTCCCGTAATCAATCTGGGTAATTTGAGCGATTCTGGCAAGGATTTGTTGTGTGAGGTCGGCTTGACCAAAAGTCAAGGGGTATGTTAGGTTAGTGGGAGATTTGCCGGGCTTTCGCTTGTGGTTCTTCCCGTTGATTTGACCAGCGCCGGCAGCCGGATCGATGCGCCAGTTCTGGCGCCGACGTGTCCCAAGATGTTATTGGATGGGGAGATTGGCCCGTGTTGAACCCAGCATCCCGTTGGCGGCTCTGGTCGTCCGTACTCGGCGTGGTGAGTCTGCCCTGGTGCGGGGCGATGGGCCAGGACGCCCCGCCACCGGCCGAGGTTCCCGTGCCGGCTCAGGCTCCGGCGGCGAGCGAGGATTTTCCGCCGCCCAAGGAGATCCCGACGGTCTCGCTGGGGCCAACGCTCAAAACGCACCCGATCCGCCGGACGGCCAAGGGGTTCCAGAACCTCGTCGATAACAAGCTCCGCTTCAACGAGCAGTGGATCGACGCCTCGGTCCTCCCGCGCGACAAGAAGGGGATCTGGGTCCTCGACTTCGCCTATCGCCCCCTCCGGCTCGTCACGATCGAGGACAGCAAGGGCCGGCGCGACGTCCATTACATGTACTACCAGATCATCAACCGGACCGGTGAGCCGCGGATGTTCGTGCCGCAGTTCACGCTCGTCACCGACACCGGCAAGCGGTACGAAGACACCGTTTTGCCCAAGGCGGTCGACCAGATCAAGCTCCGCGAAGACCCGACGATCACCAAGCTCTATGGCGCCGTGGACATCATGGGGATGGTCGGGCAGAGCAACAAGCAAGGGGTGGAAGACGCCGTCTTTGGGGTCGCGATCTGGGAAGGGGTGGACCCCCACGCCGACAAGCTGACCGTCTACGTTCGCGGTCTCTCCGACGGCTACCGGACCGACCCCGGCGCCAGCGAGGCCGACAAGCCGGTGACCCGCTACAAGGCGCTCAAGATCGACTTCATCCGTCGCGGCGACGAGCACGCCCTCAACGAACGCGAGATCATCCCGGCCGACCCGGCGTATGACTGGACATATCGTTGATCGTTCTGCCGCCCAGTTCGGTTATCTGCCCAAGATCCAGTCTGGCCCGGAACAACCGAGAGGTTGCTTCGGGCCAAATTCCTGAATGGGGCAACGATGCGGATCGCCTACCATGTCCTGACGATGTTCAACGAAACCTGGATGTTGGGCGACGAGACCTGGTATCCGGATGACCCGGGCGGCTTCTATTCCTGGCGGATCGCTCAGAACGGCCGCCCCCACCCGGCCACCTGCCCAGCCTGCGGCCGGAAGACCGACCCGACATATATCAACCCGTCGTACAAGGTGAAGAAACGCCGCTGGGATTTCGGCATGACCAGGGACGGATACTTCAGCGTCTCCCAACGCTTCCGCCAGTTTTGCGAGGACCAGGGTTGGGCGGGGATGGAATTCGTCACCCTCCCCGCCGACGATCAGTTCTTCGTCCTGAGATTGACCCGCATCCTCACGTTCGATGCGGCCAGGTGCGAAATTCGGTTCGAGAAGTTCTGCCGGCAGTGTGGCGCCCATCACGATGTGGTCGGCGCCATCCCCGTACATCTTCGGGGGGTGAGCGAAGCGATCGAGGAGGGATTCTTCCGCTCCGACCTCGAATTCGGCAGCGGCCATGAACACCACCCCCTCATCCTCGTCGGGACGAAAACCGCTCCGAAACTGCGGTCGCAACGATTCCTCAGGATGCAATTCGACCCTGTGGAGATCGGATGAGACATCCCGAATTGCTCAAACCCCCGCATAGTCGGCGGGGTCTTCGAGCCCGAGCCTGGCGAAGGCGGCCAGGCGGATCGTGCATGAGTCGCACCGGCCGCAGCCGAGGCCGGCGGGGTCGGGGTCGTAGCAACTGTGGGTCAGGCTGTAGTCGACGCCGAGTTCGCGGCCGCGCGTGATGATCTGCTCCTTGGTCATTTGCAAGAGTGGGGCGTGGATCTGGAACCGCCCGGTCCCCTCGACGCCGACCTTGGTGGCGAGGTTGGCCAGGTTCTCGAAGGCACGTAGGTATTCGGGGCGGCAGTCGGGATAGCCCGAGTAGTCGACGCAGTTGACGCCGACGAACAGGTCGAAGGCGCCCAGGGTCTCGGCCCAGGCGAGGGCGAGCGAGAGCATCACCGTGTTCCGCGCGGGGACGTAGGTGGACGGGATGCCGTGGCTGATCTCGGCGTCGGGTCGATCCTTGGGGATCTCGCTGGCACCGACGAGCGAGCTGCCGCCGAAGGCTTTCAGGTCGACGTTGATCTCCAGGTGCCGCGTCGCCCCGAGCGCATTGCCGACCGCGCGGGCGGCTTCGACCTCGACGGCGTGCCGTTGACCGTACAGAACCGTCAGGGCATAGGCGGAAAAGCCCTGCGCCTTCGCCTCGGCGAGCACGGTGGCCGAGTCGAGCCCGCCGCTGAGCAGGACCACCGCCTTCCGGGGGTTCGGGTCGTCGGGCAGATGGGTTGGAGTCATCGGGCGGCCTCCTGGGATGGGTAGGAGAGTGTGAGTTGTCTCCCCTCATTCTTCGAGGCCCGGCGTCAGTCGTCCAGTTGGCTCATGTCAACCGGCTCGTGGCCGTTGGGGGTGCAGAGGGCGCGGAACTGCGACAGCGGGGTCTGATTGCGGAGGAATCGGACCGAGCAATCACCGAAGAGGAAGTTCGCTCCGCCGGGGAACGGGCTGCCGAACCCATTAGGCGACCGGTTAATCCCCAGGTTCGGGTCGCGCCAGTGGACGGGCGAGCCCCAGGGCTGATAGTTACCGGCCGCCTCGCCCAGGAAGATCGTCTGCGCCAGGCCATCGGTAATCGAACTCTCGCGCCGGGCCGTCACGCCGCCGAGCACCCAGGCATTCGAGGCATAGTCGAGCGTCGCGGGTGGAGTTGGCACGCCGGGGTTGCGATAGATGCCGATCCCGGTGCTGGTGACGGTCTGGTTGCTCATCCGGTCAGGTAGCCCCGGCGTCGGGTCATCCCAGGGACGGGAGAAGTTGAGCGAGTTGGCCAGGTCGACCTGATCGACATACGGCAGGATCAAGCTTGGCCAGCCGTGGCGGGGAATGGCGTTGGGGTCATAGATCGCGCCGGGGGGAAACTGGTCATGGGTGTTGCGGTACTGCTCCAGGGCGAAGCCGATCTGGCGGAGGTTGCTGGCGGATTGACTTCTGCGCGTCATCCGACACTGACCCGTCAAGCCAAAGTCGACCGACGCCAACCACCGACCCACCTGGATCAGGCCGCCGACGATCAGGACGAGCACCAGCAACCCCGAGGTCGAATTGGAGCGCTGAATGCTCAGCCAGGTTCGCATGGACGTGCCTTGTGATGGGATCTGGACGGGAGGAATCCCCCTTGATCGTAGCCTGACTCCTGTCCTATCTTCAACGAAAAACCAGGATCAGGCTCGATCGAAGGTGATGCGGGGGTGAAAATCGGGTCGGTCGGTGTCACGCGAGGGCTGGGTTCGGGCTATGGTTGGGAGAGTCGGGTTGACCGCGAGCCGACGGGTCTGGGTGGCTGGCCCCTCGTCAGACCGCCGCGAGGGATGGTAAAATCCCCGATACTCCCCGGTCCCGGATCGCCGATGACAATCCCACCACAATGTCCACAACCAAGCCGACCGAGCCCACCCCAATGAGCCACATCCAGCCAATCGACCGCGAAGCGCTGCGTGCGAAGGTCCGGAGCGCGACGCCGGTCCCCAACTTTTGCATCGATAACTTTCTCGAACCAAGCTTCGCCGAGTCCGTTCTGGCCGCTTACCCGGTCTACGGCGATGCCCTGAAGCAGGGGCGGACGTTCTCGACCGTCAACGAGCAAGGCAAGGTCCAGATCACCGACGCCAACGCCTTCGCCCAGCCGGTCGCCGAGCTGAACCGCGAACTCGCCGCGCCCGAGTTCCTCGACCTGCTCTCGTACGTGTTCGACATGCCGAACCTGCTCCCCGACGAGGAACTGGTCGGCGGCGGGATTCACCAGACCGGCTCGCGCGGGCGACTCGACGTCCACGTCGACTTCAACTTCATCGAAGACCGCCAGTTGCACCGGCGCCTGAACATTCTGATCTACTTCAACAAGGACTGGAAGCCCGAGTGGGGCGGCAACATCGAACTCTGGGACGCCGACGTCAAGAAGTGCCACCACTCGTTTTCACCCGTCTTCAACCGCTGCGTCGTCTTCGAGACCAACGAGGTCAGCTACCACGGTGTTACCGCCGTGATGTGCCCCGAGGGGATGGCCCGCAAGTCGTTCGCGGCCTACTACTACACCCGCGAAGCCCCCGCCCACTGGACCGGCGAGGCACACTCGACCATCTTCCGCGCCCGCCCCGACGAGATCCTCAAGGGCAACGTCCTGATGCCGCTCGAAAACGCCAAGCGCAAGCTCAACGGCGTCATTCGCGGGATCAAGGATAAGATCAAGGGCTGATCCAGCTCGCTTCAAGACTCGACCGGGCCGGGGAGTTTTGGCCCCGGCCCAGGTCTTGTCCATGATGACCTCACCGCTGCTGGGCGTGCAGCTCCCATCAGAGCCGCGCGGGTCGCCGACGGACCATACCCTTCGTGTGCGCACGGGATGGCATGAGTCTGCCGATTGCCAGGATTCAGTGCGCCCCCTCATCCGCGACCATGATCGTCTTGTAGGCTTCGTCTAACAGCATGAGCAGCGAGATTCCACCGTCTGTATCACCGGTATCCACGAAGTAATAATTGCCGTCCACACAGTATTCGAGGACCCCCTTGCCGGCTGTAAAAAAGCGGATCTGAAGCCGTTCGCCGGCGGAAAACCGGAAATCTAACCAACCCAACCAGTATTTACGCTCGGATCGTTCGTTCCGTTGCCTCGCGGGGTGAACCTGTCCAGAAAAGTGCTTGCATATCGCTTTGTTGTATTCGGGCGGGACGGCAAATCGTTCTGTGTCGCGATATCCAAATCCGAACTTTTGACCGTGCAACTCGGCTTCCACACGAATAATGCCATCATTATTATTCATTTTATGGATGCAAGCGTTGATGTGCCTGTCGAGATCCATCTGTCGTTGTTTGGACAGGATAAACTCATTGTATTTGAAGATTATTACAGAGGAAAATGCGAATAATAGCGCGAGACATCCTGAATAGAAGATGGCTTTGGTGTTTCTGGTTGCCATTGATGCTTCTTTGACGTGAAGACAGCCGTCAGCGAAAGAAGGCTTTGATGTTGGCGGCTGGCCTGCGTCGAGGAATCTTACTTGATCCGCGGTCGATCTGCGACATTCGCTGGGTCGTGTCGTCACCGCGCCGCGAGGCTTGAACCCGGCTTATTGGTTGTGCTTGCGTTGGGGGGGGCGGGTCGGTTATGCTCTTGGTTTCCCCGGTGGACCGCATTCGGTGTTGCGCTGGCGGCCCGGTGGTCAGGGATTTTTGGTCAGCGGCAAGCAAGGGATCGACGATGGCTCACAAGAAGGGGCAGGGCTCCAGCCGCAACGGGCGCGACTCGAACCCGCAGATGCGCGGGATCAAGCTCTACGGCGGGCAGTACGCCAAGGCGGGGAGCATCATCGCTCGCCAGACCGGCACCAAGTGGCACCCGGGCAAGGGCGTCGGGATCGGTCGCGACTGGACGATCTTCTCGATGATCGAAGGGCTGGTCAAGTTCGACCAGGGTGGCCGGCGGATCAACGTCGTTCCGCTCGAACAGGGGCTCCGCGAGGAGATGGCCCGCGAAGAGGCCGCCAAGGCCAAGCGGGAAGCCGCGCTCTCGTTCGGCTGAGCATGGCTGAGTACGTTTTACGCGATCAATGACGACAGGGCGAGACTTGCCAATCTGGCGGGTTTCGCCCGCGTCACGTTGGGGTCTGACCAGAAGCAAGGGCGGTTGCGATGTTCGTCGATCGGGTGACGATCAATGTCCGAGGGGGCGATGGCGGCAACGGTTGCCTGGCCTTCCGGCGCGAGAAATACGTCCCACGCGGCGGGCCGAGCGGCGGCGACGGCGGCAACGGTGGGTCGGTCATCCTCCGCGCGGCTCAGGGGGTGACGAACCTCGCCCACCTCTCGTCGCAACGGCACTGGAAGGGCGAACGCGGCGAGCACGGCCTCGGCTCCGACTGCCATGGCCGAGGGGCGAACGACCTGACGATCGACGTCCCCGCCGGCACGATCATCCGCGACCGCGATCGCGGCAACCTCCTGCGCGACCTCAAGGTGCTCGGCGAGGTCGTCGTCGTGGCCAAGGGGGGCAAGGGAGGCTTCGGCAACAAGCATTTCAAGTCGTCCACCAACCGCGCCCCGCGCCAGGTCGAGAAGGGAGAAGTCGGTGAGGAACGCTGGATCACCCTTGAACTGAAGGTGATCGCCGACGTTGGCCTCGTCGGGCTACCCAATGCGGGCAAGTCGACGCTGCTGTCGCGGATCTCGCGGGCTCATCCCGAGATCGCCGACTACCCGTTCACGACCAAGTATCCCAATCTTGGCGCGGTCTACGAGGGGGATCGCTCGTTCGTCGTCGCCGACATCCCCGGCCTGATCGAAGGGGCGCACGAGGGGCACGGCCTCGGCCACGAGTTCCTCCGCCACGTCGAGCGGACACGCGTTTTGGTCCATCTGGTCGACTGCCAGCCGACCGACGGGTCCGACCCGGTCCAGAACTACCGGACGATCCGGTCCGAACTGGAAAAGTACAGCCCCGCGCTCGCCGCTCGGCCCGAGATCCTGGTCGTCACCAAGCTCGACCTCACCGGCTCCGAGGCCGCCCGCGAGCGGATCAGCGCCGAGCTTTGCCGCGACTTGCTCCCGATCTCCGCCGTCACCGGTAAGGGGCTGCCGACGCTGATCCACCGGATCGGCGACCTCCTCGATTCTTTGCCCGTCGAGCCCGAAGCCCGGACGCCGTTCCTTCGCCCGCCCGAGGCGGTCCCCGTCGCCGCAACTGAACCGGTCGCCGCGCTGCCTGAGGGCTGAGCCATGACTCGACTCGTGGCCGACCTCGGCAACTCGCGGCTCAAGTGGGCACTCGTTGATCCGACTGGGCAGCTCGGGGCGACACTGGCGCTGCCGCTCGATGATCCGACCGCCTGGGCGGCCGCCTGGGAAGGGTGGAGCCTGGGGGACGGGGGCACGACCGACTGGATGATCGCGTCGGTCAACCCGCCGCTGGCGGATCGGGTGGCGCGGTTCCTCGAAGGACGCGGGGTTCGGCGCCTTCGCTGGTGCCGGTCGGTGATCGACGTGGCGATTCAGCATGATGTGACCGAACTTCATACCGGCGGGGCGGATCGGGCGTTGGCGGTCGTCGCGGCGCTGGCCCGGAAGCAAGGGCGGGGGCCGGGGATCGTGGTCTCGTGCGGGACGGCGATCACGGTCGAGCGGGTGTCGAGCGACGGCTTCTGGCTCGGTGGGGCGATCGCCGCCGGGTTCCGCCTGATCGCGGGTGCCCTCCACGCCGGAACCGCGCAGTTGCCCTTGATCGAGATCGGCCACGAGCCCCCGGCGCCGGTTGGTCGGGCCACGGTCCCGTCGCTCGAAGCGGGGATCTTCTGGGGTGTCGTCGGGACCGTTCGCGAACTCGTCGCCCGCCAGGAAGCGACCACCGCTGAGCCGTCGTGGCGGATCTGGACCGGCGGCGATGCCGTCGCGCTGGCTCCCTGGGTTGATGGCCCGGCGGCTGAGGTCGTGCCGCACCTCGTCCTCGAAGGACTCCTGCGGCAATGACCCCCACCGATGCCCGGGTGGCCGAGCTATCGGCGAGCGGCCGAGGCGCGATCGCCACCCTCCGCGTCTGGGGTCCGGGGGCATTGGAGATCGCCAGCGCTGCGTTTCGACCCTCACACGGCACGCGAACACTGGCCCAGACCCGAGTCGGTCGCCTCCGCGTCGGTCGGGTCGGCGCGGGCCTGGGGGATGAAGTCGTGGCGGTCGTCCTGAGCCTCGACCCGCCCGAGGTCGAGATCCAGTCGCACGGCGGCCCGGCGGCCGTGGGTCTGGTCACGGCGGCCCTGAGCGCCGGCGGTGCTCGACCGGCGTCGGCCCGGTGCTGGGCACGATACGCCACCGGGTCAGCCCTCCGCGCTGAGGCAACCACCGCGCTCGCCCAGGCCGCGACGCTCCCCGTCGCCGAGATCCTCCGCGATCAGGCCGACGGCGCCCTCGACGCCGACCTCCGGCACGTCCTGACGCTGCTTGATACGTGTCAGAACGATCAGGCACGCTCGACTCTGACCGATCTGATCTCGCGGGGCGAGTTCGGCGTCCGGTTGCTCGGCGGCTGGCGGGTGGTCCTGGCCGGGCGGCCGAACGTGGGCAAAAGTCGGCTCATGAACGCTCTGGCGGGGTTTGAGCGTGCGATCGTCGCTCCGACGCCCGGCACAACCCGCGACGTGGTAACGGTTGCCACGGCGATGGCTGCCTGGCCGGTCGAAGTGGCCGATACGGCTGGCCTCCGCACCACCGACGACCCGATCGAACAGGCCGGCGTCGACCGTGCCCGCGCTCATCAGAGCGCCGCCGACCTCGTGGTCGTCGTGCTCGATCAGGCCGCCCCGCTGACCGATGCCGACCGCGCCATTCTGCGCGATCACCCCGCGGCGCTCGTCGTCGCCAACAAGGCCGATCTGCCCAGCGCTTGGCCTGAGGGCCAAAATCCGGCCAGCTTGGCCATATCGGCCGAGCGCGGTGATGGGATCGAGGCGCTGGTGGCCGCGATCGTGGCCCACCTCAACCTCGTCGAGCCACCTCATGGCGCGGGTGTGCCGTTCCGCCCGATCCACCTGCGCCGGCTGCGTGCGATCCACCGCCGGGTTGAGAGCGGCGATCGTGCTCGGGCACGCCGTTCGCTCGCTCGGTGGCTCAAAAGTGAGCACCCCACGCCCCAGGGGAGGGGATGATCCGGTGACCGACGACGACCTGTTTGCCTTGCTGACCCCGACCCTGAGCCCGCTCGGCTGTCGGCTCGAAGAGGGGGAGGAGTTCGCGACGCCCCCGCTCGATATTCTCCGCTACCACGCCCGACCCGTCCGGCTCCACTGGCTCCCGCTCCTCGGCCGGGCACAGTCGGTCGTCGCGGTCGTCCGCCAACCGGTTGATACCCCGGGCACCGAGGCGGGCACGCGGACCCTGATCGACCGCGTCAGCCGCGCCACCAGCACCCGCTTTCCCCCCAGCTGGGCACTCGGCCACGGCAGCATCGGTCTCACGACCTTGATCCTGACCCCCGAACCGATCCAACTCGAAGACGATGCCACCCTCGCCGCCGGCCTGCGCACGCAGCTTCGCTCACGCGTGGTCCCGCTGGCGATCCTCCGCCTCAACCTCGGCCAGGAAGCCATGGCCTTCGCCCTCGCCGGCGGCCCCGCCGACCTGTTCCCCGAGCCGGTCACGCTGGCGGATGCCCTGACGGCAAAGTTCCGCCGGTTCGTGCCGTTCTTACCTGTTTAAGGGGATGTCATGCGTTCCACGCCAGGTCGAGTCTTGCCCCTGATTTCCCGGCGCGTTCGATCGCCGATCGGGCTGATGGTCGCGGTCTGGTTGGTCGTTGCGGGGCCGGTGCTGGCGGCGACGCGGACGCCCGAGGAGTTCGGGGCGATCGGCGACGGCCGCGCCGACGATCAGGCTGCGCTGACGCAGGCTCTGGCGGCGTTGAAACCGGGGGAAACCTTGCAGCTCGCGTCGGGGAAGCGGTATACGCACTCAGGGAAGCTGACCTTGAGCGTGGCGGACGTACGGATCGACGGGAACGCCGCGACCCTGATTGCGACCGACCCGGGGGCCGCGACCCTGCTGGTTGGCGACGCGGCGGATCGGGTCACGATCCGGAATCTGAGCTTCGTCGTGGTCGGCGCCCGGGCGCGGAACAACGCCAACTTCGCCAGTAGCCCGCTCGTGATCGGCCGGAACTCGGGCTTTCAGGGGGCGAACCTCATCTCGACGGGGTCGGCGGGGTGCGGCTTCTTCGTCTTTGGTGCGCGCGGGTTCGTGCTCGAAAACCTCGTCGTCAACCGCTCGTGGGCCGATGGCCTGCACATGACCTACGGCGCGACCGACGGTCTCGTCATCAACCCATCCATCCTCCGCGCCGGGGACGACGGCGTGGCGTGCGTGTCGTACGAGCAGGATCTCGCCCCCTGCGAGCGGATCACCGTGATCCGGCCGCACGTCCGGTTCAGCCATGCGCGGGGGGTCTCGATCGTGGGTGGGTCGGATATTACGTATCTGGATATCGACGTCGCCCAGACCCGGGCCGCCGGGGCGATGATCGCGGCGGAACGAGGGGCCGACTTCCAGTCCCGCCAGGCGCTCCGGTGCCAGATCAGGGGCGGTCGCGTGTCCCGGACAAACTCCGGAGTCGCCGCCGACGAGTCGGGACCACCCGACCCGGGCATCGACCACGGCGCCCTCTTTCTGTTCAACGCTCGCGCCGACGCGATGACCGACTGCATCCTTTCCGACCTCGAAGTCGCCGCCATCGGCCCCGGCTCGCCGCACGACATCACCCGCGCGATCCGGCACAACGGCGGCCGTTTCGTCGGGTGCTCGATCGTTCGAGTGCTGGTGGACCCGGGGCTCGCGTCAACCGCGACGCTGGTTGGCGGCAACCACGACGGGCAGGTCGTTGGAACCGACACCTGGACCGACCTCCGGCATCGTTAGTCGGGGCGACCGAATCGTTCCCCGGAGGTTGAGTCCGAAAGATTTCTGGGAGACGATGCTCGCTTCTCCTCGGGTCGATGGGGTATATAGGAAAGCAGACCAAGCAATTGTGAACCTCATGATCTTCCTCGGCCCATGGTGTCCGATGAACCAACTCGATTCCATACAGCCTCTGCCGGATCGCTCGCCCACCGATTCGCTGGGGCAGGCGTTTTGCCAGCATGGTGCTCATCTCAGGCAGGTCGCTAACCGAGGCCTTGCTGCCGATCTCGCGGCCAAGGTGGGGGCGTCGGATGTGGTGCAAGACACCTTCTGGGCTGCCAGCCGCGACCGCCACCAGTATCGGGGGAACTCGCCGCAGGAGTTGCGGGGGTGGCTGGAACAGATCCTCCGCAACCGGTTGCACTACCTCCGGCGGTACTTCCGGACCTCGGCCCGGCGGCAGGTTTCGCGCGAGGTCCCGGCGGGTCTCGGTGGCGAGGGGTTCACCGGTCAGGTGGCCGCGCCGCCGTCTCCGTCGCCGTTGAGTCGGGTCGTGCGGGACGAGCGAGCCACAGCGCTCCGGATCGCGCTGGGCCAGTTGAGCGCCGCCGACACGCAGTTGATTCGCTGGCACGAGCAGGATGGACTCACCTTCGCGGTGATTGGCGACCTGCTCGGGATCTCGGAGGAGGCGGCCCGGAAGCGGTGGGCACGCGCGCTGAAGCGGCTCCGCGACCTGCTGGGACCGGCCCATGACTCCCGCTGAGGAATCGGCGGCGGTTGACCCGGCGGTCCTCCGGCAGCTGATGGCCGTGGCGGCCTCGATCCGCGCGGGGCAACCACGGGGGTTGCCCGACCGCCTGGCGTGGGAAAGTGAGTGCCTCCAGATCCTCGACCGAGTCTGGCCGCGCTGCGAGGTCGTCGGGGGGGATCATCCCGTTCCCGAGTCGATCGGACGGTTCGAGGTGATCCGCGAACTGGGCCGGGGTGGGTTCGGGATCGTCTACCTCGCCCGCGACCCCAACCTCGGGCGCGAGGTCGCGCTCAAGGTGCCGCTGCCCGGGATGATCACCGCGCCCGAGGTCCGGCGGCGGTTCCTCCGCGAGGCGCGGGCGGTGTCGGGCCTCGACCACCCGAACATCGTGCCGATCCACGACGCGGTCACGGTTGGGCCGGTCGCCTATATCGTCTCGGCGTACTGCCCGGGGCCGTCGCTGGCCGCCTGGCTGCGTGCCCAGACCGAACCCGTGCCGCCCCGGATGGCCGCCCGCTTGGTCGAAGCCCTGGCCCGGGGCGTGGCGCATGCCCACGAGCGGAAGATCCTCCACCGCGACCTGAAACCGGCCAACGTCATGCTCCAGCCGGGCGGCGACCCCGAGGCCGGCGGCGTGACGCCGCGCGTCACCGATTTTGGCCTGGCCAAGATGACCGACGGGTCCGCCATCGACGAGACCCGGACCGGCCTGATCATCGGCTCGGCGCCCTACATGGCTCCCGAGCAAGCCGCCGGCAATCAGGGGGAAGTTGGCCCGAGTACCGATGTTTACGCCCTCGGGGCGACCTTGTACGAGATCCTGGTCGGGCGACCGCCGGTTCTCGGCCGGTCGCAGGGTGAGACCCTGCACCTCGTCCTGACCACCGACCCGGTCGCGCCGCGGGTCCTCCGCCGCGAGGTTCCCGCCGACCTCCAGACGATCTGCCTGAAGGCGCTCCGCAAGAACCCGCTGCATCGCTATCCGACCGCCGATGACTTCGGTGCCGACCTGGCCCGGTTCCTCGACGATCAGCCGATCCAGGCTCGGCCCGAGTCGCCGCTGGCCCGGGGCTGGCAGTGGGCCCGCCGCCACCCGGCGCCGGCCACGTCGGTCGTCGCCGGGCTGATCATGGTCGTCCTCATCGGGGTCGGGATCGTCTGGTCGAACCTCTGGCTCCGCACGCACAACGAGGAACTCCGGCGTGAGGTTGCCCGGACCGATCAGCAAGCGGCCGAAGCGAACCGCCAGCGTCGGCTGGTCGCCGACCGTGAGGCGATCACCGATCGCCACCTCCACGCGGCCCGCCTCAACCTGGCCCGGCAGGCGATCAGCGCGGGGCAACCCGAGCGTGCCCAGGCCATCCTCGCCGATCCGAGTGCCGCCGCCGGGACGGGTCGCCACGACTTCACCTGGCATTATCTCTGGAATCAGGCCCGGCGTGACCTCGCCGTCTGGGGCCACCATGAGGCCATGATCCGCCAGGTGGCCCTCTCGCCCGACCGCGCCACGCTGGCCTCGGCCGACCAGGCTGGTCAGGTCCGGCTCTGGGACGTCGCGACGCAACAACTCAAGCAGACTTTCGGCGACCCGACCGGCACGGCCGAATGGTTGAGCTTCGCGCCCGACGGCCGGACTCTGGCGGTCGGCGGCCACCCGAGTCGGGACAGCAAGGCAGACGCACAGATTGTCCTCTGGGATCTCAACCCGGCGGAGCCGCGGCTTCGGACCCGGATCATCCTCCCCAACATCAAGGCGATCGCCCGGATGATGTTCGCGGCGGATAATCAAACGTTGCTGGTACTTATGGCGACCACGACGGAAAACCAACTGCTGCAATCCTGGGACGTGGCCCCATCGCCAGTGGCCCGAGACGCCGCTCGGTTGCGGTTCACGACGCCCGACTGCGCGGCGGCGGTGCTGGCGACCGACGGCCGGTCGGTCTGGACGATCGAGCCGGGGGGACGGCTCAACCAGCGCGATCCCGCGACCGGTGCCGAGCTGCCCCGCATCTGCCAGGACGCGACCGATCTGGGGGCGATCGCTCTGGCCCCCAACGGGCGCTGGCTCGCGGGGTCGGATCACTCGAACCGCGTTCTCGTCTGGGATCTCGCCACGCTGGGACCGCCCCGCGTCCTGACCCGCGAGTCGCTGCCGCCCGACGAGTTGATCTTCAACGTGGACTCGATGTCGCTGCTGGTCAGTGCGGAAGCCATGGAGGTTCGCCTGGTCCCGCTCGATGGCGGCCCGGCGCACGTGATCGTCCCCCTCAACCCGGGTCGTCATGGTCGGTTCCGGTTCGCGTTCGCCCCGGATGGTCGCTCGATGGTGATGAACGGCGACATCCAACCGGGCGGATTTCAACCCCTCACCCTCTGGGAAACCCGGACCGGTCGGCATGTCCGGACCTTCCAGGGGCGCCGGGGGTTCAAGTCGAGCGCGTTTGACGCGACTGGTGCGGCGGTGCTGGTTGCGAACGACTATGATCTGGGGTGCTGGTATCCATTCGCTCCGGTGGATGAGTCCGTCCCGAGTTTTGACGACCACCACGACGAGGTCTGGTCGGCGGTCCTGGCGCCTGATGGGCAGACCCTGGCCTCGGGCGGCGATGACGATCAGCTCCGATTTCTGAACCTGACGACCGGAGTCCGGTCCCACGTCATCCCCGCGCATCACGCGACCGTATCGACGTTGGCCTGGCACCCCAACGGCTGGATCGTCGCCTCGGGAGCCCTGCCGACTCGAACAACCTGAAGCTCTGGGATTCTCGGACGGGCACGCTGCTGCACACCTTGATCGGCCACGCCGATAAGGTCCGGGCGGTCGCATACTCGCCCGATGGGTCGATCCTGGCCTCGACCGGGACCGACCGGACGATCCGGCTCTGGGATGGCACGACGGGCCGACCGCTCGGCGGCCTGGATGGCCGCCATACCGACCTGGTCCGCAGCATCGCCTTCGCGCGCCACGAGCGACACCTGACCTCGGCCGCCGAAGATGGCACAATTCGCGTCTGGGACTGGGCGGAACGTCGCCTCGTGACCGTCTTGACGGGGCCGTACCCGGTGTCGGTCGTTGCCTACTCCCCCGACGGGCGGACGCTCGCCTCGGCGGATCAAGGCGGCTTTATCCAGCTCCGCGATGCCACCACCTGGGCGATCCGCCGGGTCGTTCAGTCCGACGATCGCGAGATTCGCGCCCTGACCTTCTCGCCCGATAGCGAAACCCTGGTGGCGGCCGGGATCTCACGCGTGATCCGGTTCTGGGACCCCGCCACCGGGCAACCCCTGATGGAGATCGACGAGGGGACGAGTGGTCAGATCAACGGCCTGACGTTTTCGCCCGACGGCTCCACCTTGATTGCGGCCGACCACGGCGGCAAGATCCTCATCTACCGGGGACCGCGGCGGTAGACCTGGCATCCAACCCGCGATTCGACCAAATTGCGATCGGGACGGTGGTGATTTGGTAATCTGGTGATGCTACTATAAAACGTCCCGCCCGATTCCTTCTCCCCTCCTGGATGGCCTCCATTGCAGCCGCGGGACCCTGAAGCGACCCGAGCCGCCGACCCGGAACCGGACCTGGAGGGGAAATCCCCGCTGGACCCGACGGTTGCCTACACCCCCGACCAGCTCTCCGCGAGCGACCGGGACCCCCTCGGATTTGTCGTGGCGGGGCAAGGGGGGGCGGAGCTGCAACTGGCCTTCGATGGCCGTTATGAGCTGGGCGAAGTGCTCGGGCAGGGGGGATTTGGCGTCGTCCACCGCGGGTTCGACCGGCGACTCGGGCGTCCGGTGGCCATCAAGCTCGCCCGGATCGACAAGGATGCGGGGGCTGGGATCGCCGATCTGCTGGAAGAGGCCCGCCGCGCAGCGCAGCTTCAGCACGCCGGGATCGTCACGGTCCACGATGTCGGCGTGGCCAACGACCGCTGCATGATCGTCTCGGAACTGCTGGACGGGGTGCCGCTCGACGTCTGGAACCGGCGGCGCCGGCCCGACTGGGAAGAGATCGCGGCCCTGGTGGCTGCCGTGGCCGATGCGCTCGGCCATGCCCACTCGCGCGGGATCATCCACCGCGACATCAAACCGTCGAACATCATGGTCGTCGCCGAGAGTCGCCCCGTCCTGCTGGACCTTGGTTTGGCCCTCTCCGACGTCGAGGCCAAGCGTGAGCAGGGGATGATCATGGGCACGGTTGCCTACATGTCGCCCGAGCAGGCCCGGGGCGAGGCGCATCAGCCCGACGGCCGGACCGACATCTACAGCCTGGGCGTCGTCCTGTACGAACTTCTGACCCACCGGCGTCCCCATCGCGCGCAGGAGACCCGCGACCTGCTCTGGCAGGTTGCCGAGGTCGTTCCCCAGCCGGCTCGCCAGGTCCGCCCCGAGATCCCGGTGGAACTCGAACGGATCTGCGCCCGGGCGATGGCCCGCCGGGTCGATGACCGCTACAGCATCGCCGCCGACCTCGCCGCTGATCTCCGTCGGTTCCGGGTGAACAGCCCCGCGCCTGTGGTCACTCCCGCCCCGGCACCGCAAACAGCTTTGACTCCGGGGCCGGTCTCGGTCTCGCCCTCGGCTCCGACCCGGCTCAAGGGGGCGACTCCTCGCGCCGCCAACCTGACGACCGAGCGCCGGCAGTTGACCGTCCTCCGATGCCTCTTCCAGGCGGCGGACGACGCGGGCGCTGACACGAATCCGGATGCCGATTTTGACTTCGAGGAAGAACACGACCGCCTGCTCCGGCTCCGTCAGGTCTGCGAGGCGGTCGTGCTTGAGCAGGGGGGGGTGGCCCTCCCGACCGATGCCGGGTCGTGGCTGGCCTGCTTTGGCTACCCGACCAGCCACGAGGACGCCCCCCGCCTCGCCGTCGCCGCTGGCCTGGCGATCCTCCGCCGCGTCCCGCCGGCAAGTCCGAGCGGATCGTCCGTGCGGATCGCGGTCCACACCGGGCCGGCCATCATCGGCGCGGGCAAGGCGGGCGGTCCACCGAGCGTTCTCGGCGAAGCCCTGAGCGGCGTCGATCGCCTGGCCCGGGCTGCCGGGGCGGGCGAACTCTTCATCGGCGGGGCGACTCAGCGGCTGGTGGCCGGCTTCTTCGACTGCCAGCCGGTCGACGCCAGCGGGTATCCGGGGAGCTTCCGGGTCGTGGCCGAGCGCGCGGCTCGCAACCGTGTCGAGGCAACCGGCGTTGGGCAGTTGACCCCCTTGATCGGGCGGTCGCGCGAGGTGGACCTCCTCCAGGAGCGCTGGGAGAACGCGACCGAGGGGGGTGGCCACGTCCTGATGCTCGTCGGCGACCCTGGGCTGGGGAAGTCGCGGTTGGTCCACGTCCTGAAGACCTTTGTAAGCGACGAAGCCGCGGCGCCCGCCCTGTGCGTCGAGTGGTACGGCTCGGAGCAGCAGAGCAACAGCCCGCTCCAGCCGGCGATCGACTACTTCCTCCGCGCCTTTGATCTGGCGGGTCTGGTCGACCCCGCCGCGCGGCTCGATGCCTTGATCGGCCAGCTTGACGCTCGGGGGATGACCGACCCGACCGCGCACGCTCTGTTCGCGTCGCTCCTGTCGATCCCCGGTGGCCAGCGCTTGCCGGTGCTTGATATGAGCCCGAACCGGGTCAAGGAACTGCTCCTGGCCTGCCTGCTCGACTGGCTCGGCGGCGAGGCGGGTCGGCTGCCGGTCCTCCTGATCGTCGAGGATCTCCACTGGATCGACCCGACAACGCTCGAACTCCTCCGGATGTTCATCGACGGCGGCTCGGAGCAGGGGCAGGGGATACTTGCCCTTCTGACCACCCGGCCCGAGTTCGAGTCCCCCTGGAAGGGAAAGGACAACCTGACCCGCGTCGCGCTCAACCGCCTGACCCGCCGCCAGGTGGCCGAGATGATGACCGCGCAGACCGGCGTCGCCCAGATCGCGCCGGGGGTCGTCGAGCAGATCCTCGACCGGACCGACGGCGTGCCCCTGTTCGTCGAGGAGTTTACCCGGATGCTCGCCGAGACACGGCCCACCTGGGCTGACTCGACCGCGTCGGGTGAGTCGTCGGCCCAACTGAAGCCGGGGGCGATCCCGACCACGCTCCAGGATCTGCTGGTGGCACGGCTCGACCGGGTGGCGAGCAATCGCGAGGTCGTCCAACTTGGCGCGGTGATCGGGCGGAATTTTAGCTACGAGCTGATCGCCGCCGCCACCGAACTCAGCGAACCGGCGCTCCGGGTCGAACTCGACAAACTGGTCGAAACGGGGATGCTCTTCGCCAAGGGAACGCCGCCGCAGGCGGTCTACACCTTCAAGCATGCCTTGATCCAGGACGCCGCGTATGGCCTCCTGATGAAGAAGCTCTGCCAGAGCTACCACCGCCGGATCGCCGAGGCGCTGGAGAGCCGGTTCCCGAGCACCGTCGAGACCAAACCCGAACTGCTGGCTCACCACTACACCGGAGCCGGTGACGCCCGGCGGGCGATCGACTACTGGCTCCTGGCCGGACAGCGCTCGCGTGACCGGTCGGCCTACGTCGAGTCGCTCGGGCACCTCTCGCTCGGCATGAAGATGGTCGAGAGTTTGCCCATTGAGGCGGAGCGCGATGCGCTTGAACTCTCCTACCGCCTGCCGATGAGTGCCTCTAGCGTCGCCATTCACGGCTACGCCGCGCCCGAGGTCGAGGACCATAACCGCCGCGCCCGCGAGCTTTGCGAGGCGCTGGGCGGCGATGCCCCCCTGTTTCCGACGCTGATGGTGATCTGGGGCATCCGCTTCATCCGCGGCGAAAGCCGCAGCGCCGGTGAGAAGACCGTCTATCTCCGCGAACTGGCCGAGCAACTCGACAACGACGCCTTCCGGACCGAGGCCCACTGGGCGACCTGTTGCAACGCCTGGTGGGCGGGCGACTTCGCCGGCTCGCTTTATCATGCCGACCAGTCGCTGAGCTTCTATCAACTGGAACCGAGCATCGAGATCTCGCGGTTCACCGGGCACAACAGCGGCCCGCTCGCGGCGGTGTATGCGGTCCTGGCCCTCTGGGCGCTGGGCGATAATGCCGAGGCACGCCGCCGGGTCGATCAGGTCCTCGCCATGGTCGAACCGCTCAGCACCCACCCGTTCAGCCAGATCGCCACCCTCTGGCATATCGGCCACCTGCATGACCTGGCGGGCGAGGCCGATGAGGCGCTCGCCTGGGCCGAGCGGATCATCACGGTCAGCCAGGAACAGGCTTATCTCTACTATCATGGCCTCGGCATGGGCACGAAAGGCTCGGCGCTGCTGCTGGCGGGCAACCCCGAGGCGGCCGTTCCCGTCTTCCGCGAAGCCCTGCGGCTGATCCAGTCCACGGGTTGCCAGAAGATCTTTCAGCACATCCTCGGTGGTCTGGCCGAAGCCTGCTGGCGGATTGGCCAGCTCGACGACGCGCAGGCCGCGCTCGACCAGGGGTTCACGCTCAACGACCGCGATGGCGAGCGCTCCTCGGAGGCCGAACTCTACCGGCGCCGGGGGATGCTGCTGGAGATCCTTGACCCCGCCAACTTCGAGCCGGTCGAGGCCGCCTGGCTCCGGTCGATCGCGGTCGCTCAGGCCCAGCGAGCCCGTTACTTTGAGGTCCGGACGGCCACCCTGCTGGCCGATGCCTGGTCCCGGCGCGGGCGAGTCGCCGAGGCCCGCGACCTGCTCGTCCCCCTCGTCGCCGGTTTTGCCGACGGGGACGACTCGCGCGACCTGATCGCCGCCCGGACCTTGATCGGTCGCCTGGGCTGATCGGTCCTGAACTGACCGTGGAGTTTGATCTGACCCCGATGATGGGACCCAGCGATGATGCACGCGATGAAAGCCGTCTGGCAGCGCTCCGAACTCTGGTTCTGGGGTAAGTTTTTTATCCTCCTGATCGCCCTCGGCGCCGGGACGAAACGGCGGCGGATGTCGCACAACAACGGTGTCGCCGGGCGCGGGACGATCCGGGTCGTCGATGCTCCCGACTGGCCGCCGACCGACTTTTTCGAGCCCGGTCGGGTCTTCCCCTGCCGCCTCCGCCATGCGTCGGTGGCGTACCTGGACGACTCGATGAAGGCGGTCCGGAGCGCGAGTCTGAAGTTCGCCGATACCGACTTCGCCAGCCCACTCGACATCCAGATGAACACCGGCGACCACTGCTTCTTCTGGAACGCCCGGTCGTTCCTGGAGTTCGCCTTTTCCCGCCATGATGACGGCGGGATCGAATACGCCCAGTATTACGCCAAGCACCCCTGGGGGCGGATTTCGGCGGCGTCGGCGCTGATCCGGCACCCGTCCTCGTTCGCGCAGATGTACTACCACAGCCACACCCCGTTTGGCTGGCAGGCACGCGATGGCAAGCCGCGCTACGTTCGCTTTCGCCTCTTCCCCGAGGACCGCGGGCCGATGTCGGGCGCGGTCGATCCCGCCTTCATCGAACTGGCCGCCGCCGACCCGACCCTGGCCCCCGCGCTGGCCAACCAGCGGACCCTGCCCGACGAGACCCGGACCGTCAATTACCTCAAAAACGAGTGGCGCGACCGGCTCCAGGCCGGCCCCGTCCGCTACCACCTCCAGATTCAGCTCCACGAGGTGACCGCCGCCGACCCCGCCGACGTCCGCAACCCGCTGATGCCCTGGGATCAAGCGACGCACCCCTACATGGACCTCGCCACGGTCGAGATCACCGAGGCGCTGACGGAGGCGGATTCCGCCTACATGGGCTTCGAGATCACCAACCTGCCCAGCTCGATGGCGATCCTGCCGGCAACCTCGATGGACGACTACAACTCGCTCAACTACATGCGCCGGCAGTCGATCTGGGCGATCCGGACCCGCCGCGCCTTCACCCGCCTGATCGGCCCGCACGCCGCCGTTCCCGACAACGCCCCGCACAACCTCGACCCGAAGGGGATGTAAGCGGAGCCACCGATCAGAAGAATCAGAAGAGAGAAGGAGCCACGGATGGAACACGGATCAGAAGAAGAGGATGAGAGAGAATTACTGGGTTTAGATAATGAACTAACATTTATATAGTTATAGTTCCATATAAGGGCAACGGACTTAACCCTGATTTCTCCCATCCGTGTTCCATCCGTGGCTCCTTTTCTCTTCTCTTCTCCCTCAGATGTTGATGCTTTGCGGGATACCGGATCGGGTCAGGAAGTTGTAGGGGGTTCGGATGGTATTGCGGCAGTCGATCAGGTCGCCGATCTGGTCGAGTCGGCTCTGGAAGCGGGCCAGGGGCGCGGCGACTCGGGGGTCGGCGAAGTGGCCCTTGTTGTACTGGCCGAGGGTGGTGTAGTGGATCGAGCCGAGGATGAAACCCAGCTCCATCTGCAACTCGGCGACGTCGAGCGGTGGCAGGAGCGCCAGGTAATCCTCCATCGTTCCGCCCTGCTTGGTCTTCGGGGCGGGGGCGTAGCCGGCGAGTGGCATGTTGGGCGTATAACTCATCAGCGAATACTGCGGGAAGTTGACCGCCGCGTGCTGGACGCTGCACGTGTAGAGGATCATCGTCAGGGCTTCGGCCAGCCCGGCGATGGTGCTCGACGGGGCCGACTCGAACCCGGCGATCCGCCCGCCGTCGGCCGCGCCAATCTCGTCGATCCAGGCGCGGATCTCGGGGTCGTTGCCAACCTCTTCATCAGACGGATAGTAGAGCGTCAAGTAGTCGAGCACCCAGTGGGCGATCGCATCCCAGTAGAGCATGGCATCGTCGCGGTAGGCGTAATCCTTGAGCCAGGTCGAGTCGGCGACCCCGCGTGCCTTGAGCATCCGGGGCAGGACCGACTCGCGGAAGTTCGTGGTCCGGACCGCGTCGGCGGCCAGCCCGCGCGAGTCGTCGATCGATCCGCTCAACAGCCGCGCCACGGCCCCTTTGTCGGCGATCAGGTGCTGCCAGGCCGCCTGGTTGATGGCCAGAGTTCCCTCGAAGTGCGGCCAGAGGAGGACAAAGACGGGGTGGTTGGCCGCGAGTTGCCGGTGGGCGCTGACGACGAACGGCTCCATCAGCAGGTGGGTCCGCCCCAGGTGCGTGATTGCCTCGTGGTGGTTGCCGTCGGCGATCTCGACGATCGTCTTGGCGATCAGCCAGTTATGGCCGTCATCGGGCGTGAAGACCGGGTTATCGGCTCCCGGCGTCTGGTGGCACTGGATCGCGACCGGCAGCAGGTGCCGGGTCGTCCGGTCGACCACGAACAGAGCCAGCGGCGCGTACGCATACTTCCGGAGCCCGTTCGGCCCCGGGCACCCTTCGATTGTGGCCAGGCGCTGGTAGTCCACCAGGAAGAGTCGTCCCTCGGCGCCAGCCGCCGCGAGCGAATCGCCCGGGATGATCTTGCGATATTCCGCCTCGCTGAGGGGCAGGCGATCGTCGAGGCCGTCCACCCGGTGGAGCATGACCGGGTTCGGCCCGGCCAGCCGCATCCGGGCGAACGAGGCATCATCGGCGGTCGAGCCGTTGATCGGCGGCAGGCCGATGCAGCGAAACAGCTCGGCATAGTCTTCGAGCGCCTTGGCCCGGTTGGGCTGCGCTGAGGTCCGCCCCTTGAAGCGAAGCATCTCCAGGACGATGTCGTGGAGCACCCCCATGAACACCATCGAACCCAGCCCGATGACGTGCTCAAGCGCCTTGACCTGCGAGCGGAAGACCTCGGCGAAGGGCTTTTCGCCTTCGAGTTCGAGCCGGTTGCCCAGGGTGGTCTTCAGGGTTTCGCCGACGTGGAGCAGCCATTTCGCCGAGAATTCCTGCTCGAACGGCACCTTATCCAGCACCGCGAGCGGCGAGACATGCGTGTAGTTGTAGTAATAGCGCGACCGAGCATGCCCGAGCAACGCTGACCGCGCCTCGGGCTTGGGGTCAAACCGAGGCAAGAATGCCGACATGAACGCTCTCCCGCAAAACGTGTCCGTGGCACAAATCTTCGAGCCACATTGTTGGTACCAATGGGCGGATCACTGGTACTGGCCACATCGCCATGAACCATCTTATCGAGGAGAATCAAGCTCGCAAGCATTTCTAAACATTATTGAACGGATCGCGCGGTCGCCGGCTTGCCAGGTGGCTCAAGACCGAGGCAGGATGGGTCGATCCCGAGGTTGGCCGCGACATAATTCCGGCACCAATCGGGGTCGAGTGTGTCGGGATCAGGGAGATCCGCCTCGATCAGAGCCAGAAGTTCCGGACCGAGGGCCGTTGCGGCGCGCGATAACTCCGTCAGCGAGGGCCGCTCAGTTCGGGTCGGCGGGGCCGATTCCGCTTCGACCTTGGGTTCGTTCGCCGCGATCGAGGCAGCTTCGAGCTTGGGTTCGTTCGTCGTGATAGGTTCGAGCTTGGGTTCGTTCGTCGCCGTGGGAGTGGTCTCCTCCTGGTGGGCGGTCCGAGAAAAAGGGGACTGGCTCAAGCGAGCTTGCGAGCGTGCCTGTCCCTCTTTTTCGGCACTGATAGGGTCGATCGCGAGCCGCTCGGATGAGCCCGGCTCGTCGTTGGGTTCGTTCGTCGCCACGGGAGGCGTGGGCTCGACATCGGGTTCGGGCGACGCGGCAGGCGGGACCCTGTTTTCTGGCGGTTCAGCCGGTGGGTTGAAGAAGTGGGCGGGCATCGACCGGAGGAAGGGAGTGTTGGCCAGCGCCGGAGGTGTCTCGTGCCGGGCGTACTCGATGGACAAATTGAGAATCTTCCAGAGCTTCAGGCCGTAGCCGCGGACTCGGCCTAAATCGCGGTTGCCGAAGTCGTTCAGTTTGGCCGCCGCCAGCAACCGGTTGGCCTCGTCGGTGTCGCTCGCCGCGAGACGATACTCGTGCAACACGCCGAGATGAGCCTGGGCAAGTTCCACCTCGGTCAGCGCGGGAGTGATGGCCCGACCGTAGGCGTCAACCTGATGCGTCGGCGGGTTGGTGCGAAACTCGGGCGGGGTGCCGAGCAGGTCATGTGCCAGGGTTTGCTGCTCATCAGTCCAAGATTGCCGACTGGCCTGATCCGCCAGTTGCGCCCAACGCTCGATCAACCAGTCGCAGCCGGCGACGGTCTGCTGAAGCTGGTCGACCGTCCCCTCGGGGTTGCGGTTGAGTCGCTTGCCGATCCGGTTCGCTTCGCGCCGCTGGTCATCATCCCACGACGTTTCGGCGCGGTGGGCCACCTCGTCGCGGGTCTGGCGCTCGATGATCGTCAGGTGGTCGAGTTGGATCATCGTCTGGGTGACCCGGCTGCAAAACCAGGCCTGGACCTCCGTTCGCGGGCGGAACGTCTCGAAGACACTGACCGCCCGAGCATGAATCGTCGCTTCATCCGCAACGGGCACCACCAGCGAGCGCAGGCCGTGCTTGACGGCGTTGGCACGACTTTTAGTTTTGCCCGCATCGGTGGTCGGGCCGGTACTCTTGGCGGCGTTGGCCCGGTTGGCGGCCAGGCGAGCGGGTGAGATGCTCATCGGTGGGTGTCCTCGGCAACGCGTAAGATGTCATGTCGCAAGAGTCGGAGCGGGCGGGGCCGCTGTCGTTGTCAGGAATAACATCGTAACTTTGCCGATCTTTAAACCTCATATTCGCTCAATCTTGCGTATTTTGCCAAAATAGTCGGTTATTTCCCTGGTAGGGTGGGTGCAACCCACTGTGCGCAGTGGTCGCCGATCCGTCCCAAATCGCGTGAGCATCGGGTCTGGAAACGATCCAATCCCGCCCACGGCGGGTTGCACCCACCCTACAAGGAGGCAACTGCGTCACTCCGATTGAGATGGGGAACGCCTGGAAAGAAACTCCAGAATCCGTTGGCGCACCCGGTGGAATCAGAAATTGATCGGCGGGAAATTTTTGAAATAGTTTGGGACTTCGGACCCAGTACGATGTAGGAGACTCAGACACCCCTCGGAGGTCGTTGTCATGGCAGAGACCAGGTTGAGGCCCGCGTCGCGCCGGAGTGGGGCACCGCTCGCGGTGATCGTGACCGACGGACAGTTGCTGGAGGAATTCCACGCGTCGCGCGACGAGCGGGCCGAGGATGCGTTCGCGGCCCTGATCGAGCGGCACGGGGCGATGGTCCTGCGGGTCTGCGCCCAGATCCTGGGCAACCGCCACGCGGCCGAGGATGCCTTTCAGGCGTGCTTCCTGGTCCTGGCGCGGCGGTCGCGGTCGATCCGGCACCCGGATCTCCTGGGGAACTGGCTTTATGGGGTGGCCCTGCGGACGGCGAGGGAGGCGAAGATGCGCGACGGTCGGCGACGTCAGCTCGAAGCCCCGGCGCTGGCGGCTCGCGACGCTCAGGGGAGATTGGACGACGCCGGTCGGCCCGAGACGCGGCTGATGCTGCATGAGGAACTCGAAGCGCTCCATGAGGAGGTCGCGCGGTTGCCGGAGCGCTACCGGGTGCCGGTCGTCCTCTGCGAGTTCGAGGGTCTGACGTATCAGGAAGTCGGGCACCGGCTGAGTTGCCCGGCCAGCACGGTCGGGGTCCGCCTGGTCCGGGCCCGCGCCCGACTCCGGACCCGCCTGGTCCGGCGCGGGATCGTGCCGACGGCCGTGATGGCGCAGGCGATGCTCGGCGGGGCCGAGGACGCCGCCGCGCTGCTGTCGCTGGCCTTGATCCGCTCCACGGTCCGCGCCGCGACGGGCTTCGCGGCCCGCGACGCGGCGGCCGCGAGCCTGGTTCCCGGCGCCGTCATCGGCTTGACTCGCGCTGTGCTCAAGGCCATGAAGGTTGCGCAGCTCAAGGCGGCGGCGGGCATCGTTCTGGCCATCGGCCTGACCGCGACCCTCGGCTGGACCAGTGCCCGCCGCCCGATCCCACCGCTCCCACCGGTTGTCGAGGCGCCGGCGGCACCAGTTCGCTCGGCGGATCGGGTCGCGACCGGTCCCGCCGCAATCGTCGTCCCGGTGCTGGCCACCCCGGCCCCGCTGCCCGAGCCACCACGGGTCGAGCCCGCCGCCGCGCCCCCACCCATCGCCAGTCCGGCGCGGGTTGTTGCCGTTCCCCCGGAGCAAAAGCGGGGCGAGGCCCTCTTCTTCCGCGAGTGGGTGGCGAACGACCCCCGGACCCCGCACGGCGACGGTCTGGGACCAGTCTTCAACGACACCTCGTGCGTGGCCTGCCACGCGCTCGGCGCCCCCGGCGGGGCGGGGCCGGAAACCAAGAATGTCGTCATTCTGAGCGAGACCACCACTGTCGGCCGGACCTCCCCCCGGCTCCTGGCGAGCTTGCATCCTGGCTTTCAGGACACACGGAGTACCGTCCTGCACCGCTACGGGACCGACGCGGGCTACAACACCTGGCGGCGCGACTTCTTGCAGCCGCCGACCGAGAAGCCTGCACCAGGCAAGCCGGGGCTGATCCACGAGCCGGCGGCCGCCCGAATTCAGCGGATCGTGGCGCAGACCGCGCCCGCCAACCGATCCCGCGAGCGGTCGACGCGGCTGGACATGGGGTCGGGTGTCAACTTGCGGGTCTCCGAGCGGAACACCCCCGCGCTCTTCGGGGTCGGCCAGATCGACGCCATCCCCGCCGAGGTGATTGTCGAGGCGGGCCGGCTCCAACCCGCCGGGGTCCAGGGACGGGTCGGCCGGAGCCGCGATGGTCGGGTCGGTCGGTTCGGCTGGAAGGGGCACATCGCCAGCCTCCACGAGTTCGTCCGGGGCGCCTGCGCCAGCGAACTTGGGCTCGAAGTGCCCGGCCACGCGCAGTCGGTCTCGCCCCTCTTTCCCCAGGCCAAACCAAAGGGGCTTGACCTCGACGAAGGGGACTGCGACGCCCTGGTTGCCTACGTCCGCGCTCTGCCCGCGCCCCTGGTCATCGACCCCGCCGGGCCGGACGCCGACCGCGAGATCGGCGCGGGTCGCCAGGTCTTCGGCGAGGTTGGCTGCGCCTCGTGCCATGCCCCGTCGCTTGGTGACGTTCGGGGGATCTACAGCGACCTCTTGCTGCATAATCTGGGGGCCAGTCTCGGCGATTCGGGCAGTTCCTACGGCGGCGAAGGTCCCGAGTCCCCCGGCGACGCCACGCCTAACGAGTGGCGGACCCCACCCCTCTGGGGCTATCGCGACTCGGGGCCGTACCTCCACGACGGCCGGGCCCAGACCCTGGAAGAGGTTGTCGCCCTGCACGAGGGGCAGGGGACGAAGTCGGCCCACCAGTTCTTCGAGCTCTCCACCGAGCAGCAAGCCAGCGTCGAGTCGTTCCTGAAGTCGCTGGTCGCCCCGGCCACGGTAATGGCCCCGGGAATCATGCTCGCCGCCGACTTCGAGGAACGGATCGAGCCCGAGGCCAACCGCCAGGCCGAGGCGCTGATCCGCCACGACCGCGAGCAAGCCGCCGCCGTCGAGGTTGAGCAGCAAAGCCAGGTCCGGCAGGCCCAGCAGCTCGCCAGTCGGCAACAGCAGGCCGAGGTTGCGGCAAAGCAGGCCGTCGGGCGCTTCGGGATCGCCGTCAACCTCGAAAAGTCCGGCAAACCCAGCGGCGCGCTCGAGTTCTACCGGATGATCGTCCGCGACGCCCCCGAATCCGATCAGGCCAGGCTGGCCAATGCCCGGATCGCCGAGTTGACCCGCCGGCCCTAGAAACCCTGAGCCGGCAACCTGGCTGGCCCCTTCTTCGGTCGCACTGGCAACAAGCCAGGTGATCCAGGAGTTACGCAGTTGGACCTGGGAACAGCCTGGCGACTGGCAAAAGGGGACTGACTCTCGCGACGGAGGAGCGGTGTCTGTCCCTTTTCTTGCGGTTGGCCTTCGCCTCCCGCTCCTCAACTGCGTAACGACGATGATCCTCAAGTGCTGCGACCTGGGCTCTGGAGACTGGACTTGGCTCGGGCGGGGGTTTACCTTGGATGGGCCATGTTCATGGCAATCCCTCTCGCGATCCGATTCCCAACCTCGTGAGCCGAAGGAACCGCTGCGATGACCGAGCCCAAGAATAGCAACACGCGCCGCGACTTCTTGAAGACGACCGGCCAGGTGGCGGCGGCCTCGGCCCTCACGGGTGTGATGATCCCGTCGGTTCATGCCGGTGAAGACAACACGATCAACATCGCCCTGATCGGCTGCGGCGGTCGCGGCGCCGGTGCGGCGATCGACGCGCTCGGGGCGAAGGGGGGGCCGGTTAAACTGGTCGCGATGGCCGACGTCTTCCAGGACCGCCTCGATAGCGCCCACGAAACCCTGACGAACGAAGCGAGCGCCAAGGTGGACGTCCCCGCCGACCGCAAGTTCGTCGGCTTCGACGGCTACAAAAAGGCCATGGACTGCCTGAAGCCCGGCGACATCGCCATCATGGCCACCCCGCCGGCGTTTCGCTGGGTCCAGTTTGGCTACGCGATCGAGCGTGGCCTGAACGTGTTCATGGAAAAGCCGCTCACGGTTGACGGCCCGTCAACCCGCAAGATGATCGCGCTGGGCGAACAGGCCGCCGCGAAGAACCTCAAGGTCGGCGTCGGCCTGATGTGCCGCCACTGCGACGCTCGCGGTGAGCTGTTCAAGCGCATCCAGGACGGCGAGATCGGCGATATCGTCCTCCTGCGGGCTTACCGCCAGACCGGCCCGGTCGGCTCGGCTCTGGTGGAGCCGAAGCCCGAGGGGATGAACGAGTTGATGTACCAGATCAAGCGGTTCCACGGCTTCCTCTGGGCCAGCGGCGGCTGCTACAGCGACTTCCTCATCCACAATATCGACGAATGCTGTTGGATGAAGAACGAGTGGCCGACCAAGGCGTCGGGCACCGGCGCCCGGACCTACCGCGAGAACTACATCGACCAGAACTTCGACACCTACTCGGTCGAATACTCGTTCAAGGACGGCGTCAAGCTGATGCTCGAAGGCCGGAACATCCCCGGCTGCAAGCAGGAGTTCGCCAGCTACGTCCACGGGACCAAGGGGTCGGCCGTGATCTCGGAAAGCGGCCACACCCCCGCGCGGACCCGGATCTTCAAGGGTCAGAACATGACCAAGAAGGACATCGTCTGGGCCTACCCGCAGCCCGAGGCCAACCCCTACCAGCTCGAATGGGACCACCTGATCGCGGCCATCCGCGACGACAAACCCTACAACGAGGTCAAGCGCGGCGCTGAGGCCAGCCTGGTCACGTCGATGGGACGGATGGCCGCGCACACGGGGCAGGTCGTCACCTTCGAGGAGATGATGAACTGCCCGCACGAGTTCGCGCCCACGGTCGATCAACTGGTCATCGACGGCCCCGCGCCGCTGGTGGTTGACGCCAAGCTCGGCCACTACCCCTGGCCGCAGCCGGGGATTGTGGTGGATCGCGAGTTCTGATCGGATTCCAGGGGCGGCATCAGGGTAACCTGGTGCCGCCTCAAGGCATGGTCGGCAGTGGTTCGGCGCGGATGCGGGCAGCGTCAGCCGGGCGGTCCGTGGCGTCGTAAAGGCGGGCCAACCGGTCGCGGGCCTCGGGGATTCGTGGGCGGGCTTCGGGCGGGAGGCTGGCTGCCTCGGCCTTGAGGCCCTGGAAGGCGTCGAGCAACAGGGGCTCGGCCTCGGTGGTCCTACTTTGCACCAGCAAGACGTCGCCGAGCGCTGACTTCGTGCTCAAGACCTTCCAGCGATCTGGCGAGGACCTGGCGCGGAGCGCCAGGCATTCGCGGAACAGGGTTTCCGCCGCGGCGAACTGCTTTTTGGCCACAAGGTCGATCGCCGTCCCCATGAGTTCGCCGCCGAACCGGGCGGTGTCGCCGCCGACCTGAATTCGCTTGCGCTCGACATCGCGGAGCCGGAGCGCCGTGGCCTGCTCGGGCTGACTGATCTTGAAGAGGGCCTCGGCCAGAGCGCGGCGGAAGGTCATCGTGCTGGGGTGGTCGGGTCCCAGCGCTTCCTCGGCCAGCCGCAGATTCTCCTCGAAGCGGCGGACGGCTGCGGCGTTTTCGCCCAGATTCAGTTCCGCATAGGCCAGGTTGTGGCGGGCGGCGAGCGTCTTTTCGTTGGCCGGGCCAACCTGAGTTGAGAGGCGGTCAACGGCGACCTCCAGCACCCGCGCCGCATCGGCGGGGCGGTCGAGGTCGAGGTAGGCGGCGGCCAGGTAGCTCCGCGACGAGAGGGTGTCGGGGTGATTGACCCCGAGCTTGCTTTCGCGGGCTCGGAGCACCGCTTCGTAGAGCGGCACGGCGTCGCCGGCGCGCTTGAGTTTGAGATAGGCACCGGCCAGGTTGGCCCGCGAGATCAGGGTGTCGGGGTGATCGTTGCCGAGCTTGGCGACTCGGGCCTGCAACGCCTGCTCATGCAACCGGACCGAGTCGGTGGCCCGCCCCATCTCGGTGTAAACGGCGGCCAGGTTGCTCCGGGCCTGAGCCGTCGCCGGGTGGTCAGGGCCGAGCAAGGTTTCGCGGGCGGCGAGGTTTGCTTCAAACAGGCGAGCCGCCTCATCGTACTGGGCCATCGAGTACAGGGTTGTCGCCAGGTTATTGCGTGCCAGGATCGTATCGGCGTGGTTCGGCCCGAGCCTGGCCGCGCGGATCTTCAATATCTCCCGTTGCAGCGCGATGGCTTCGGTGGTTCGTCCCAGGTTTTGATAGGTACTGGCCAGGAGACCGCGTGAGATCAGGGTGTCGGGGTGATCGGCGCCGAGCTTTTGCTCGCGGACGCGGAGGATCTCCTCGTTCAGTTGCATCGCCTCGCGCACCTGCCCCGCAGCCTCCATGGCGCTCGCCAGGTTGGACCGTGCCGTGAGCGTGATGGGGTCGTCAGCCCCCAACTCCTCCGTGCTGATGGCCACCTCCTTGCGGAACATCGCCACGGCCCGGCTGGCGTCGCCCAGGTTTCGGAAGGCCGAGCCCAACGAATCGATCAGGCGGATCTGCGTTTGGGGGTCGCCAACGCCTTGCTCCAGTTGCCGGGCCGCGTCGTCGAGCCGATCCCCCAGGATCGCCCGGAGTGGCCGACCCGCCTTTTCCTCACCGCGTGGGTCGAGGTCATCGAAGACCGACGTCAGGATCGTGTTCGCCGTTTCCAACTGCCCGCGCCGCGCCCGCTCGGCCTGGCTGGCCAGCAGCGCTGCCCGCTCGGCCTTGACCGCGCGGACCAGGCCCCAGGTGGTCCCGACGATCCCGACGACCAGCGCCAGTATCAGAGCGGTCGTGGCGATCACTCCCGTTCGGTGCCGTCGGACAAATTTGCCGAGCTGGTAACGTCGCGAGGGAGGGCCGGCCTCGACCGGCTCATGGGCCAGATAGCGCTGCAGATCCGCGGCGAGCTGGTCAGCGGTGGCGTAGCGGCGGGCTCGGTCCTTCTCCAGGCACTTCATGACCACCCAGTCGAGATCACCCCGGATCAGCTTCGTGAGCCGAGCGGGATCAAGCTGCCGCCGGGCAGCAATCGAGGGCAACTCGTCGGAACTGGAGAGCCGCGTACTGGGTTTGGGTGGCTCGTCCTCGCGGATGACCCGGAGGACTTCCAGCAGCGCTGCGCCGTGGAGTTGCTTCGTGAGGAACGGCGGCGAGCCGGCGAGCAGCTCGTACAGCACCACGCCCAGCGCATAGACATCAGCGCGGGTGTCGACGTCGAGGTCGTCCAGCCCGGTCTGTTCGGGAGCCATGTAGCCGGGCGTGCCGATGGCCTGGCCGAGTTCGGTGGCCAGCGATCGGTCGTTGAGCGGGTCGCCGGTTGCCTTGGCGATCCCGAAGTCGATGACCTTGGGTACCGGCTGACCGTCCTGGAGGGCAACCAGGATGTTCGAGGGTTTGAGGTCGCGGTGAATGATCCCCTTCTGGTGCGCATGCTGGACCGCGCGACAGACGGGCACGAACAGTTCGATCCGCCGGTCGGGCGCCAGGTTCATCCGGTCGCAGTAAGCCGAGATCGGCTCGCCTCGGACCAGCTCCATGACGAAGTACGGGCGACCATCGCGGGTCGCGCCGGCGTCGAGGACGCGCGCGATGTGGGGGTGATCCATCAGCGCCAGGGTCTGCCGCTCGGCCTCGAACCGACCCAGAATCCGCCGACCCGCCAGCTCGGGGCGGATCAGCTTCAGCGCCACCGTCCGGCGGACCGGTTCGCGTTGCTCGGCCCGCCAGACCTCGCCCATCCCGCCCTCGCCCAGCCGCTCGATCAACTGGTACGGACCGACCTGCTCGCCGGCTCCAGTCGTGATCATTCGATCGCTGGGGGCGTGGATTGGCTCGATATCATCGACAATCCGGAGCCGGTCCTGGAGCGGGTCGTCGTCGCTCAGGTCGTCGAGCCGGCCCGCGCATTCGAGGCAGGCGGTGACGTGGCTTTCGATCGGGCTGGCGTCGTCGGGCGCGAGGAGACCCCGAACGAAAGCGCGGAGGAGGATTTCGGACGGGTGGTCGGCGGCGGTCATTGGGTCGCCTTTGCCGGGTCAAGGTTATTGCAAGTGCGACTTGTCCAGGAGATCCATGGCCAGCTCGCGGAGTCGCCGCATCACCCGCGACTTGGCCACGTAGGCCGCGCCTGGGGTCATCTTCAGTTCGGCGGCCACCTGGGCTCCGCCGATGCCATCCAGTGCCAGGCGGCGGAAGGCGGCGATGGTGGTCGGCTCGAACTCCATCTCCAGGTCGGTCAATAAATGGCGGAGGACGTGGCGATCGTGCTCGCGGTCCCAGTCGTCCGCGTCGCGGGTATCGGGCAGTTCATCGACGCGCCGTTGCCAGTCCGTCCCCCCTTCGGGTCGGCCGCGTAGGGCGATCCGGCGGCGGTGTTCGAGCAGCCGATTCAGGCAAACCCCGCGCAGCCAGGTCCGGAACGCGCCCCCGCGCCCGTTGTGGTCGAACTTGCCGAGCCCCTGAACTACCACCGCCATCACCTCTTGCGTCAAGTCATCGGCATCATGGGCGTTCACCCCTCGATGCAGGAGCCAACGCGTGACGAACGGGCGATAAAGCCGGTCGAACCGCTCCCAGGCGTCGGGGAACCCCTCACGGGCCTGGCCAAGAAGCGTCAAGCTGGTAGGGTCCACTTCCCGGACCTCCTGAGGTCAGTGCGAGTCAGTACGCCATTGACCTCAGAGCATAAACGTCCCGGACCGCCACCGCGAGTCGCTGCCGCCATTCCTGGTAAGAAGGGAGTGCATCCAGAGTGGCAAACCTTACACAATCCACCCTCGGTTTCCCCCAGGTGTCACTGTCGAACCTGATGAACAGGTCGGATCAGGAATGGCAGATCGCAGGATCGCAAATCGCACAAAGCCGGGGAGGGAGGTTTCCTCAAGGATGGCATAGGAGTTACGCAGTTGCTGAGCGGAAGGCGAAGGCCAACCGCAAGAAGAGGGATAGACACCGCTCCTTCGTCGCGAGAGTCAGTCCCCTTTTGGCGATTGCCAGGCTGTTTCTGGGGTCAACCGCGTAACTCCTGCTGCGATTTGCGATTTGCAATCTGGCGATTTGCGATCGTTCGGAATGTCGATCGTCCGATTCGACACCCACTCCCATTTCCGTCGCTGGGGGTGCCTGTGTGGCTTTCGGGTCCCGGATCGCTTAGGATGGAACGGGTGAGATGGCGGCGTGGCCCGTGCCGGCGCAGGGGATGGAGTGTGTCGCGTGGGGGATGGCGAGCCGACGCTAACGGTGGCCGAGTTGGCCCGGGTGGTTCGCGAGGTGGACCCGGGGGCGTTCGTGGTCGCTGGGCGGATCGTCCGGCGGGCGATCCGGTTTGATCGCGAACTTTCCAGTCTGACGGTCCGGGTCCCGCATTGGTGGTCGTTCACTCTCAGCCTTGACCAGACGCTTCGCGTCATCGATCGGGCGGAACTGGGCGTGAGTCTGGGCGAGAATCTGCCGCCCAGGATCATCCTCCTGGCGGCCCCTGAAGCCGAGGATCTGGCGGCGTGTTCGCGCGGTGGTGGCTTGCGCGAGGGCTGGCGGGCGCTCTTTCATGCCCGGGTCCACCTGGCGGTCGAGACGCGGATCGATGCCGGCAAGCTCGGGTCGGTGGATCTCCGCGACCGGATCAAGCGCCTCGGGCCGGTCTTCGAGGAGGCCCGCGCGGTGCTCCGGCAGGAAGATTACCTCTTGCCGCCCCGTGATGACCTGACGATCTACGTCGAGTTCGCCGCGACTTACCTCGAACTCCGCGAGTTTGACCCCGCGCTCCTGCCGGCCTACTTCCCGGCGATCCAGGACCGAGGGATCGTGGACGAGGTGCTGGCCGACGACGTCGATGCGTTGACCTTGATGACGGCAACCCGCTTGCCCGGCGCCCTCCGACCGGCGGCGTCCCGCTGCGCCAGCGACGACGAGGTCGAGGCGATCGCCGCACCGGAACCCGAGCGGTTCCTGATGCCGTCGGGAGCCAAGTATCGCCGCTTGCTGACCCAGGCCGATGAAGCCTCGCAACACAATAATCTGGTCCGGTCGGCGATGCTCCGGATGAGCGCGGCGCGGCTGGCCGGGGCCAGTCAGGCGGGGCAGGCGCGATCCCTGGCCCGCAAGGCGATCGACAAGCTGGCCGGTCGCCTTCGCGCCGCGCTCGGCAACGAGGGGGCCGAGCGGGACGAGTGGAGCCAGACGCTGATCGCGCTCGTCCCCCCAGCGGCTAAAGGGTTCTGGACCGCCGAGGCCCGGCTGCTGTATGACCTGCAAAAGGTCTGCCTTGACCACGAGAAGCCCTACTACGCCGTCGACCTGATCGAGTGGATCACGTCGCTGGGCAAGCGCCCGCTCCGGCGGTTGTTGCCCGACCACAGCGAGGTCCTGATCGTTCTGCACCTTCGCGGGGCGGCGAAGCACCTGGCGGCGGCCCGGTTGCCCGACGAGGCGCGCGGGCGTCTGGTCCGCCTGCTCAAGCACGCCGTCCACCGCGCTGAGGTCCGGCTCCGCGATCGGTTCCGACCCGTCATCACCGCGACGCTCAACGAGACCGGGTTCGCCGCGCGGAACGTGGCCGAGCAGGTGGCGATCGCCAAGCTGACCGAGGAACTGCTCGACCGGGTCGTGGCTCGTGGTTTTCTGGCGATCGGTGACCTCCGCGATGCCGTCTCGCGGAACAACCGGAAGCTGCCCGACGTCGCCAGCCCGCGCGAGTTCTTCATGGGTGATCGGCTCCTCCAGGCGGACTGGATGCTGGCCGAGCGGCTCGACGGTGTCTACCGGCGGGGCGAGATCTACCTCCGAGGGCTCCAGCGGCTCTCGTCGCTCGCGTTCGGGACGCGGACCGGGCGGTTCCTGACGCGGTATCTCGTCCTCCCCTACGGCGGGACGGCGGTGATCCTTGAAGGTCTGCAACACCTTGTCGAACCGCTCGCGCGGCTGGCGGGGGTGCATCACGTCCATATCCTCCGGTGGGAATCGCTGGTCGGCGGCGGGACGCTGGCCCTGATGCTGATCTCGTCATCCGACTTCCGGACCGAGTTCGGCCGTCGGCTCCGCCAGTCGTACCGGCTCTCCCGTGACCTTCTCGTCGCGTTGCCGGCCTGGCTCCTGCGGTCCCCCTTGATCCGCCGGCTCCTGGCAAGCTGGACAATGGCCTTTGTGTGTCGGGCGCTGGTTCTGCCCGCGCTCCTGGCTTATCTGGTCTGGCTGCTCCACCCGCGCACCGAGGCGTTCGCGCCGGCGGTCGGGCTCTCGTTTCTGGTCTTCCTGACGACGAGCCTGGTTCTGACCACCCGCGCCGGGCGCGACCTGGAGGAACTGGCGTTTGACTCGGTCGGCCGGATCTGGACCTGGGTCTTCGCGAGCCTGATTCCCGGCCTGTTTCGGCTGGTGATGGAGACGTTTGACCGCATCCTGGAGGCGATCGAGCGCATCCTGTACACGGTGGACGAGTGGCTTCGGTTCCGCGGTGGCCAGAACGAAGCCACCTTCTGGATCAAGGCGGTCCTGGGCGTGGCCTGGTTCCTGGTGACATACGTCGTCCGGTTCGTGGTGACGTTGCTGGTCGAGCCGCAGCTCAACCCGATCAAGCACTTTCCCGTCGTCACCGTATCGCACAAGATCATGATCACCCAGATCCCGACGCTGACGTCGGTGCTCTCGGCGTTCCTGGGGCGGGAGCTTGGGGTGGCCCTCGCCACGCCGATCATCTTCCTGACGCCGGGGATCTTTGGGTTCCTGGTCTGGGAACTCAAGGAGAACTGGCGGCTCTATGAGGCCAACCGCCCGCTTACCTTGCGACCCGTCGTGGTCGGCCACCACGGCGAGACCCTGGCTCGGTTGTTGAAGCCGGGGTTCCATTCGGGGACGGTCCCGAAGCTGTACGCCAAGCTTCGTCGGGCCGAGCGTAAAGCGAGTCGAACTGGCGTCCGCAAGGCCGTTCGGAAGTACCGGGCGCATCTGCACGAGGTTGAGGAGTCGGTCCGCCACTTCGTCGACCGCGACTTCCGCGAGTTGCTGGTGCAGGGGCAGGCGATGGCCGGGACGCCGCTGGCACTGGGGGAGGTCCACCTGTCGGCCAAGCGGATCGTCGTCGAGGTTTCCCGCCTCGGCCACCCCGGCCCCGCCGTCCGGATCGCGTTCGAGGAGCATTCCGGCTGGCTCGTCGCGGGGATCGCTGCCTCGGGCTGGCTCGAAGAACTCGACAAACCCGCGCGGCATGCGTTCGCCTCGGCGCTGGCGGGTCTGTACCGGATGGCGGGCGTGGATCTCGTCCGCGAGGCGATCGGCTTCGTCCTGGAAGCCAAGGGGGCGGTCGACGACGCCTCGACGACTGAGTACGACTTCCGCGACGATGGGATCATCGTTTATCTCGACCCGCTCGAACCGGTTGAGGTGCTGTACCTGCTTCGCCCCGAGCCCGGCGGGGCGCCGCCGCTGGTGACGCTGGGCCACTCCGACGTGACCCCGCCCGAGATTGACCCGCGCCGCCTGATCTTCGCCGACGTCCCGATCCTCTGGACCCGCTGGGTTGCCGTCTGGGAAGGCGACCGCCACGGTCACGACCACCCCGCGCACCTGGTCGCCAGCCTGCCGATGCTTCCGCGCCTCCCGCATCCGGAACCCGCCGCGGTGCTGCCCTCGTCGCCTCAATCCGCCTGATCGCAGTCCACCACGTACCCGGAGCTGCCCCGATGAGCCAACCACGCCGGATCGCCCCGGGACCAGGTCAGGAATCGGTCTGGGATTACCCCCGGCCCCCGCGTCTCGAACCGACCGACCGCCCCGTCGTGATCACGTTCAACGGCGCGATCGTCGCCCGGACGACGGGAGCTTACCGGGTCCTCGAAACCAGCCACCCACCCACCTTTTACATCCCGCCCGGCGACGTCATGCCCCAGTTCCTCGAACGGTCGTCGCGGGCCTCGTTCTGCGAGTGGAAAGGGCGAGCCCGCTACCACGGCCTCAAGGTTAGCGACCGCCGATCACCTGACGCCGCCTGGTCGTACCCCGACCCGACCCCCGCCTTCGCCGCGATCCGCGACTACTTCGCCTTCTACCCGAGCCGGGTCGACGAATGCACCGTCGGCGGCGAGGTCGTCCGGTCGCAACCCGGCGACTTCTACGGCGGCTGGATCACCAACGAACTCGTCGGCCCGTTCAAGGGCGACCCCGGCACGATGGGGTGGTAAGCCCCTTCACGCCGGCCTGGTCGCACACCGACACTCTCCCATGAGCACCCAGATCCGCCCCGAGATCGCATGATTTACCAGATCAAGATCCAACTCGCCATCGCCAATCCGCGGATCTGGCGACGTGTCCTCATGCCGGCCGGGGCGACGCTCCGCGACTTGCACCGGGTGATCCAGGTCACTCTGGGCTGGTCGGGCCAGCTTCCCCACCTGTTTGTGATCGACAAAACCATGTATGGCGTGCCGGGCGTGGGGGACGAACCGTCCCTTCGCGACGAGAGTGCCGTCACGCTGGCCGAGCTGATTTGTGGCGAGAAGTTCCGGTTTCACTATGATTACAATTTCGAGGACCATTGCATCAACGCATTTGAACTTGATATGGTCGTCGAGAAACTCCTCCCTGTCGATCCTCGGGCCAGGTACCCCACCTGCATCAAAGGGTCCCGCCAGGCCCCCCCGGAAGATTACGGCGCAATCTGGGGCGGATTCAACGGAACGCTCCGGGGCGGGGTGCCATTCGACCCCGAGGCGTTTGACATCGAGGCGGTCAACAAAATCCTCCAGAGTTTTGCCTGAACCCTGCCTCGCCCTAAACGTCGACCGGGTCCACGACCACCAGCCCCGGACCCACCCCGGCCAGCCGGGCGAAGTGAGCCCCGTTGAAGGTCAAAAGGTGAGAGACCCCATGCGCCTGGCAAACGGCGACCAATCGGGCGTCATGCACCTGCTTGCCGATCACCCCGGCGGAGTGAACCAGGGTCTTTCAGGCCGGGAAGATGGCCGGGATGTCTTCCAGGATCGGGAAAGCCGCTTCAAATCCATCGGCTTTGAGTTTCACCTGGCTGGCTGACAATCCCAGGCCGTTCGCAGCGACAGGTCGGGTCGCGACGGCTCGAAATTCGATCAGGACTTGAGGCGTCGTCTTGATGATCACACCTCTGTCGGTGAGCATCCGGATCGCCGCAGCGGCTACCTAATACTGGCGGTCGTTGGGATTGACCAGCCGAATCAGGATGTTGGTGTCGACGAGGTAGAGCATCAATCGTACATGGTCTCTCGGCTCAGGTCTTCATCCGTCAAAGAGACACCACAGGGAGTGCCCACAGACCGGAGGAGACGTTCGAACTCCTCTTTTGACAGCGGACGGGTGATCCGCGGAACGACTTGCTGCCGCAGCAAAAGCCGGAGATACTCTGCCGGTGTCGTTCCCTGTGATGACGCCAGGGCGGTTAATTTGGTCTCCAACTCGGCGTCGAGATCGAGATTCATATCGGCCTGTTGTGATTTTGTCGACTGGCTAAATTGTCTGACCGCGACGGGACCAATGAGAATCATAACCGAACAGCCTGAAAGCTGTGAGCTGGAAAAATGGGGAGGAGTTGAGTCGAAATTTCCGCATGACGACGACGTTGAGGTTTGTCCCTGGCATAATTGAGATTCGGGACGGACCCGCGCTCAACCCTCTACCGGAATCTGCACCCATGACGCAACTGGCGACCCCGGCTCCGGCTCCTCAATTGAAGCGGCGGTTGGCCGAGATTCCCGGCCCGAAGGGGAGCTGGATCAACGGCAACCTCCGCGAGTTCTCGCGCGACCGGCTGGCGTTCATGGATCGGTGCTTTCGCGAGTATGGCGACGTGGTCCAGTTTCGGTTCCTCCACCGGAAGATCGTGCTGGTCAACCACCCCGGCATGGTCGAGGAGGTTCTGGTCACGCGGAACAAGCAGTTCATCAAGCACTTTGCCCTCCGGATGGCCAAGCCGACGCTGGGTGAGGGGCTGCTGACCAGTGAGGGCGACTTCTGGCGCCGCCAGCGCCGGCTCTCGCAACCGGCCTTCCACCGCGAGCGCGTCGCCGGGCATGGCGCGGTGATGGTCGAACTGACCGAGCGGATGCTGACAAAGTGGGCCGACGGCCAGCGGCGGGATGTTCAGGAAGACATGATGCAGTTGACGCTCGAGATCGTCGCCAAGACGCTGTTCGATGCCGACGTCACCGGCGATGCCGCCGATGCCTCGGCCGCGATGGAGTTGATCCTGGCGGCCTTCACAGCGCGGGTGGGGCGGGTCTTGCCGATCCCCGACTTCATCCCGACGCCGACGAACCTCCGCTTCCTCCGGGCCAAAAACCGGCTCGATTCCATCGTCTACCGGATCATCGCCGAGCGTCGGGCGTCGGGCGAGGACCGTGGCGACCTCCTCTCGATGCTCCTCCACGCGCACGAGGCCGACGTCGCGGCAGGGGACGGCGGGATGACCGACGAGCAACTGCGCGACGAGACGATGACGCTGTTCATGGCCGGGCACGAGACCACCGCCAATACCCTGGCCTGGGTCTGGCTGCTCCTCTCACGGAACCCCGCCGTCGAGAGCAAGCTCCACGCCGAACTCGACGCCGTCCTGGGGGATCGTCCGCCGACGATGGCCGACCTGCCGAATCTGCGATATACCGAGCAGGTCATCACCGAAACCTTGCGGATCTATCCCACCGTCTGGCTCCTCGGCCGCGAGGCGATCGAGCCGACCGAGGTGGCGGGGTACCAGATCCCCGTCGGTGCGACGGTTTACATGAGCCAGTGGGTGATCCACCGCGATCCCCGGTTTTTTGAAGATCCGCTCGTCTTTCGTCCCGAGCGCTGGGAGGATAACCTGGCCAAGAAGCTTCACCGCTACGCCTACTTCCCGTTCGGCGGCGGCCCGAGGATCTGCATCGGCAACGGGTTTGCCTTGATGGAAGCCACCTTGCTCCTCGCCACGATCGCCCGCCGGTTCCGCCCTCGGGTGCCGACCGACGCCAAGATCACCCCGCTGGCGACCATGACTCTCCGCCCGATTGGCGGCGTGCCGGTCGTCCTGGAAGCCCGCCGCTGATGCTGCCGGCTGGTGGGATGCGCACGCGGTCGCCTCCCACCATCCAGCCCGACGACTCAAGCCGATCCGACCCGGCTGGTCGTTGTCTTCTTCCTGGGAGTGGGGTTGGTCAGGTCGTCGGTCAACGGGATGTACACGGCCCAGGATGCGGCCACGCTGCTCCCGACGGCCGACGTGTTGCCCGAGCCGCCCGATGACTGGCTCAGCGGCAGCGACGAGGCGGGGATGGTTTGTCCGACCCCAGAAATCCCAAACTTCTGCACAGTGTCGCCGCGACCAGCGCTCGACCGGTAGGCATAAATTCCCTGCGATGGGATATACACGGCGAAATCGGACTTGCCGTCGCCGTCGCCGTCGCCGTCGCCGTCGTAGTCGCCCGGAGCCGGGATCGACTCGTTCGTCCCCCTGGTGCCGAAGGGGACCAGGTAGTTAATCGTGCCGGAAGGGTACTGGGAGTTGACCACGCTGTTCCCCGGGTGGACGGCGAAGTCGCCCATGCTGGGGATGTAGACGGCGATGTCGGTGATGCCGTCGCCGTCGTAATCGCCGGGAGCAGGGATGCTGGTGCCGAAGCCGGTCGGGCCGAACTGGAAGAGGACGTCGTTGCCGCTGGAGCTAGTGCCCGAGGCGCGGTAGGCGAGCGTGCCGGTGGCCGTCAGGTAGACCGCTAGGTCGGTCTTGCCGTCGCCGTCATAGTCGCCCGGAGCCGGGATCGAGGCGTTGGTTCCCGATGTCCCGAAGGGAGCGAAGTAGCTGGGAGCGCCCGAGGAGGGGCGGATCGCGAAGCGACCCTGGCTGGGGATGTAGACGGCGATGTCGGTCTTGCCGTCGCCGTCATAATCGCCGGGGGCGGGGATCGAGGCGCCGACGCCTGCGGGACCGAACTGCGTCAAGACGTCCTTGCCGGTGCTTGAGGAGCGATAGGCCAGGGTGCCGGTTGCTGGCAGGTAGATCGCCACGTCGGCCTTGCCGTCGCCGTCGTAGTCGCCGGGGGCGGGGATGGTCTTGCCGAGCCCGGCCTGGCCGAACTGCTGGACGGAGTCGCCGGTGCCGAAACCGCTGTCGAGCGCGCCGGTGGTCGTGAGCCGAACCGCGACCGTTTCGACGCTCGTATACCGGTAAGAATATTGCGGAGTAGTCACGGTGCTATGGCGGGTGACCAGGTCGGCTGCGAAAACGATCCCGCCGTCGGCCTGGATCGCCACCTGCGACGAGGCCAGCACGGCGTTGTAGGTCACGCTCGGCAGGGTGACATCGGCCTCGCCGTTGGTGCCGAAGGTGGTGTCCAGGGTGCCGTTCGTGTTATACCGCCGGACGGCCAGCCCATCGTTCCCATTGGGAATTGCTGGGCTGGACGATTGCCCCCACCACGACGATCTTGCCATCGCTCTGGACGGCGACCGCCGTGCCGCTGTTCAGGCTCGTCGCCGTGGCCGGAGCGTTGGCGGGGGTGCTCAGGTTGACGATCGGCTGGCCGCCGTTGAACTTCGGGTCGAGCGGCGAGCCGGTCAGCAAGGCCCGCCCTTCGAGCGCCTCAACCCCGTCAGACCGCCACGCCCGCCGCGAAACCGAACGTGTGAGCTGGCGTGAAGTGTGCGGTCTGATCCGATCCAGCAGGCGGGCGAACGCTCGCGAGTTCATCGGCCAGAACTCCCAGGGAGAGGAACGGTGGATCGGTTGCTCGATTCGGGTCGAGTCGAGACAACCGGATCACCCTGAAAATCGGCAATTCGTGCGGATCAACGGATCGTGGTTGAGGTCTTCTTTTTGACGGTCGGGTTGACCAGATCCTCGGTTAGCGGAATGTAGACGGCTGCCGCGTTAGCCCCGACAGCCGATGTGTTGCCCGACCCGCCCGAGGTCTGGCTGAAGGGCAACGCCGTGGCGGGAATGGTCTGACCCGTGCCGCCCAGGCCGAACTGCTGGATGACGTCGGGGCCGCCAGCGCCGACGTAGCCGAAGCCGCCGGCCACATCACCGGCGCCGGTGCTGGGGCGGTAGACGAAGACGTTCTGGCTGGGGATGTAGACGGCCAGATCGGTGACGCCGTCGCCGTTGTAGTCGCCGGGGGCGGGGATCGACCCGTTGGCTCCCTTGACGCCGAAGCTGACCAGTCGGTTCTGGTAGCCGTTCGTCCCGCGGATGGCGAAGGCCCCCTGGCTGGGGATGTAGACGGCCATGTCGGTGACGCCGTAATTGTTGTAATCGCCCGGGACGGGGATCGAGTTGCCCAGGCCCGCCGGGCCGAACTGCGCCAGGAGGTCGGTCCCGCCGTTGGTGCCGTAAACGAGCGTTGAGGTCGGTCGGTAGGCGAAGGTGCCGGTGGCGGTCAGGTAAACGGCGATGTCGGTCTTGCCGTCGCCGTCGTAGTCGCCCGGAACGGGGATCGAGGCGCCGATGCCCCTGGTGCCGAAGGGGATCAACTCGTTGCCGACGCCGTTGGGGCCACGGATGGCAAAGTTCCCCTGACTCGGGATGTAAACGGCCATCGCCGTCACACCGGTGCCGAAGTAGTCACCGGGGGCGGGGATCGAGGCGCCGATGCCCGCCGGGCCGAACGGGACGATGACGTCGGCGCCACCGGAGGAGGGTCGGTAGGCGTATTCGCCGAGCGTCGCGATGTAGATGGCGACGTCGGCCTTGCCGTCACCGTCGAAGTCGCCGGAGACGGGAATCGACTTGCCGAGCCCGGCCTGGCCGAACTGCTGGACGGAGTCGCCGGTGCCGTTGGACTTGCGGTAGGCGAAGAGGGCGTTGGCGGATAACTCGGCGGCGATGTCGCTCTTGCCGTCGCCGTCGTAGTCGCCGCTCACCGGCATGTTGGCCTTGAACTGGGTGACGATCAGTTGCGAGCCGCGTGGAGTCGTGATCGAACCGAACCCCGGACTCGAATACGAATAGAAGGCCGTGCCGACGACCACGGCTTGCCCGCCCGAGGTGAAGGCCACGGCGCTGGTGCCGGCCGATAGACTACTGGTGGTGCTGAGCGAGGCGGCGGGGGTGATCGGGGTGTACGATTTGCCCCCCAGGCCAAAACTGCCATCGGTCACGCCGGCGGCGGTATATCGGACCAGGCCGATCCCCTGGATGCTGCTCCCTGTCGAGGAGTTCCGAAAGCCGCCCGTGCCGGTCACGATCTTGCCGTCGGGCTGGACGGCGATCGGGCTGCCGGTGAAGGTCGGGTTGGCAAAGGTGGTGTCGACGGAGCCGTTGGCGTTGATCCGGGTCAGTTTGTTGCCACCCAGGAGGATCTTGCCGTCGGGCTGCACGGCTGCGGCGTCGATGAACGAATTGTTGGTCCCATCGTCCGAGGCCATTCCGGCGGTGCCGAAGGCGGTGTTCAGCGTGCCATCGGCGTTGTACTCGGCCACGAGATAGCCGCCCGTCCCGGTCTGCCCGCCCGACCCCGACTCAATCAACGCGATCTGCTGTGCTGGAGTCAGCACCAGGCTGCCGTAGATCGTCGACTGGGGGAAAAACGTCGAGCCGGCCCCGAATCGGGTCGCGTCGAGCGTCTGGAAGTTGCCGCCGTTGAACGACGAGTCGATCGTCCCGTCGGTGTTCAGGCGAGTCACGGCGGCATCGATCGTCGGTGTGGATGTACCGGCGCCCGCGGCGGTGACGGTGCCACCCAGGACGATCTTGCCGTCGGTCTGGAGCGCCACCTGCTGAAGGTTCGCCGCCATCGTGCTGATGACCGTCTGACCCGCCGTCCCGAACGACGAGTCGGGCGCACCGGTGGGTGTCAGGCGGACCGCTACCGTTTCCAGGCTGGTGTAAGTGTTGAAAGTCGGCGCAGGGTTGTATGCCACGGTACTCAGGTCGGCCGCGAAGACGATCTTGCCGTCGGTCTGGATGACCACCTGCGCCGAGGCGAAGACGGTGTTGTACGACCCCGAGGGCAGCGTGATGTCGGCCTCGCCGTTCGTGCCGAAGGTGGTGTCGAGGGTGCCGTTGGTGTTGTACCGGCGAACGGCCAGCCCGGGGGCGATGGCCGGACTGTTATAAGGCTGGTTGATGGCACCGACGACGACGATCTTGCCGTCGGTCTGGACCGCGACGGCCGAGCCACTGTTGAGGCTGGTTGCTGCCGTCGGCGCGGGCTGAGGGTTGGTGCTGTTGATGATCGCCTGACCGCCGTTGAAGTTGGGGTCGAGCGGCGAGCCGGTCAGCAAGGCCCGCCCTTCAAGCGCCTCGATGACGCCCGGCCAGCGCCAGGTCCGGGAGGCTCGCGCGGGCCGGTCCGTGCTCAGGAGTGATGCGTGCCGAGGGAGCAGCCAGGTGCGAATTCGTGAGGGCATGGGGGGAAATCCTTGAAGTCGAATGAGATGGTTGGGCACAGGGAAGGCTGATCTTCCCCGAGGAGCGGCGGCTGCCAACCGCCGCCCCTCGGGAACACGCATCAAACTGTCGAGGTCGTGGTCTTTTTCTTGGCGGTGGTCGGGGTGGTCAGGTCGTCGGTCAGCGGGATCAAAACGGCGGGCGCTGCGGCCAGGGCGTTGCTATTGGCTCCGGTGCTGGCGGGGGGCTGGGTGGCGTAGCTCGAACTGGCCGGGATCGTCTGGCCGAAGCCCTTGGCGCCGAAGCCCTGCAAGACGTCGGCTCCGCTTGAGCTGGGACGGTAGGCAAAATAACTGGTCGTGGGCAGGTAGACGGCAAGGTCGGTCTTGCCGTCGCCGTCGTAGTCGCCGGGTGCCGGGACCGCCTGGAAGTTGCCGGCCGTGCCGAACTGTGCCAGGTAGTTGGCCACGCCCGATGAGGGGCGGATGGCAAAGGTGGCCGAAGCGGGCATGAAGATGGCGATGTCGGTCTTGCCGTCGCCGTCGTAGTCACCCGGCGCCGGGATCGAAGCGCCCATGCCCGCCGGCCCGAATTGCGTCAAGACGTCGCCGTTGCCCGCCGACGAGCGGTACGCCAGCGTGCCGGTGCTCGTCAGGTAAACGGCCGGGTCGGTCTTGCCGTCGCCGTCGTAGTCGCCGGGAGCGGGGATCGACTTGCCCACGCCGGAGGTACCGAAGGGGACGAGGTAGTTGGCCACGCCGGATGAGGGGTGGATGGCGAACTCGCCCATGGCGGGGATGTAGACGGCCACGTCGGTGATCCCGTCGCCGTCGTAGTCACCGGGGGCGGGGATCGAGTTGCCCGCCCCCTTGGGACCAAACGGCAAGGAGACATCGTTACCGCCGGATGAGGGTCGGTAGACGAGAGCACCGTTCTGGGGGAGGTAGGCGGCGATGTCGGTGATGCCGTCGCCGTCGTAGTCGCCGGGGGCCGGAATGGTCAGGCCGATCCCTTTGGGTCCGAAGGTGGCGACCGCGTCGCCGCCGGTGGACTTGCGGATGGCGAAGGCGCCGAAGGTACTGAGCTCGGCGGCGATGTCGGCCTTGCCGTCGCCGTCGTAGTCGCCCAGTGTCAGCGCACTCGACCGGAGACGGGCGAGGACGAGTTGCGACTCCACCAGCGACGCTCGCCCAAAGGTACCGATTGGGGGAAGATAGTTGGTGACCGTGCCGACCAGCACGACCTGGCCGTTGGGTGCCAGAGTCAGGGCGTTGGTGGTGTCGTAAACGAAGGGGTTGACGTTCCTCAGCGGCGTGGTCGCGAAGTTGACCTGCCCGCCCGACCCAAATGTGCCGTCCAGAACACCGGCGGCGGTGTAGCGAGCGGTAATAAACTGGGTCGTCGAGGCCGAGCCGAGCACGACCTTGCCGTCCGCCTGCACGACGATCGAGGTGGGAACGACGGACAGCGTCGGGTTGGCGAAGCTGGTATCGACCGACCCGTTGGCACGGACGCGGGTCAGATACTCGTTGGTCTTGAGGTCGGCCCCGACGAGCACGAACTTCCCGTCGGTGGTCATGGCGGCGGTGCTGATCATCTGGTAGGGCGTGATCGTCCCTTGCACAATCCCGCTGGGGCCGAACGTCGTGTTCGGCGTTCCATCGGCGTTGAACTCGACGATCTCGTAGTTCGACTTCGAGTTATCGCCGTTGGGCGAGTTGCTCGTCACCAGCGCGATCTTTTGCCCCGGGGTGACAAATAGGCCCGCCAGCACGGGCGAGCCGCCGTAAGGGCCGCCATAAGTCGCGGTGGCCAGTTCGAGCAAGTTGCCGCCGTTGAAGGTGGAATCGACCGATCCGTTGGCGTTCAGTCGCGTGACGGCCAGTTCCTGAGTCGTTGCCGTGCCCGTCGTCGCCGTGGTGGCGAGTCCACCCAGGACGATCTTTCCATCGGCCTGCAGGGCAAGGTTGGTCAGTGCCGCCGTGTCGGTGCTGATGACCGTCTGGCCCGCCGTCCCGAACGTCGAATCGACCGAGCCGTTGGCGTTCAGGCCGAAGGCGACCGTCTCCAGACTCTTGTAGGTCGTCCCGCTGAAGAAACTGGTCGAGGACTGAGCCAGGCTCGCCGCCAGGACAATCTTGCCGTTCGGTTCGATCAAAACCTGCGGCGCGACCGTGGCCGTGTCGTAGGTTCCCGCTGGCATCGCCAGGTCAATCTCGCCGTTGGTGCCGAAGGTGGTGTCGAGGGTGCCGTTAGCGTTGTAGCGCCGGACCGCGATCTGGGTGCTGTTGAACCCGGTCGCTTCGTTGCGAATCGTGCCCGCAACAATGATCTTGCCGTCGGTCTGAACCGCCCCGGCCGCCCCGGTGTTCAGGTTCGATGAAGTCGAGGTCTCGGTGGTCGGGTTCACGACCGGTTGACCACCATTGAAGGACGGATCGACCGCCGCGACGCTCAGCAACGCCCGTCCTTCGAGCGACTCACAAATCGGTCGGAGCGAACGCCGGCCTCGGTTGCTGGGCTTGCCATGAATCGATTCGCGGTGCGGTATTTTCATCGAGGGGGTCTCATGGTGGAGAGGAAAATTGACGGAATGAGCGTGCTTCGAGGGGGAAAATGGTTGGCCGCCGCCGCGATGAAGCGTCAGCGTCAGCCCTCCAGCGGCTCACAGATCGGTCAGAGCGTGCGGGAACGGATTGGAAACCGGTTCAAGCTGCGACGCGAGTTGATCATGAGCGACTCAAGCTCGGGAGGTGATTTGCTGCGTGAATGATATCATGCTGAGCAATGCTCGGCTGCGATGTCAATCTGAGGGCTTTGAACAAAGACCAGAAGATGACGGGTTTTTAGTCGGGATCAGATGGCTTGACCGGCCAAAAAATTTTTACTGAAGGCATATGCCACGGCTGCCTGCTCTAATTAGGGGGAATCCAGGCCATGGTTGCCGGATTTTGTCGTGTATCTCGCGGCCGGACTTACGCCGTTTGCTCGGCTCCGCACGTTGCATTCGGGCATCAATCGGGCCGATAGTGACAGCGCGAGCAACTGGCCCTTGACCGACCTGAGTTGGGGCCGCCCGCATCTGTTGGCGACAAGCGGACCACGGCCGCGCTCGCCCCGCAAAGGCCGTGGTCAGGGATCAATCTTGCCGCCCTGACGGTGTAGATTCGACCCAGGAACCGCCAGATCAGGCCAGACGAGTCGAAGTCTGCTTTTTGGCCAGGGTGCCGGTGCCGGTCGGAGTGACCACGTCGTCGGTCAGCGGGATCAAAACGGCGGGCGCCGCGGCCAGAGCATTGCTGTTGGCCCCGGCGCTGGATTTCGCGGGGGGCTGAGTGGCGTAGCTGGACGTGGCCGGGATGGTCTGGCCGAAGCTCTTGACGCCGAAGCCCTGCAACATGTCGTTCCCGCCCGAACTGGGCCGGTAGGCCATGGTGCCCGTCGCGGACAGGTAGACGGCCAGGTCGGTCTTGCCGTCGCCATCATAGTCATCGGGAGCCGGTACGCTTTGGAAGGCTCCCGAGGTGCCAAACGGGACCGAGTAGTTGGTGCCGCCGCCGTCGTAGTAGTTCGCACCGCCCGAGGGGTGGACGGCGAAGATCCCTTGCGCGGGGATGTAGACGGCTACATCGGTCAGACCGTCGCCGTCGTAGTCACCGGGTGCTGGGATCGACCCACCCGGGCCCGCCGTGCCGAACTGCATCAAGACGTCGGACATATTGTTGATTCCACCCCCTGAGGAACGGTAGGCGAAGGTGCCGGAGCTGGTCAGATAGACGGCCGCGTCGGTCTTGCCGTCGCCGTCGTAGTCGCCGGGGGCGGGGATCGAAGCGCCGGCCCCCTTGGCCCCGAAGGGGATGTAGTAGTTGGCCACGCCGGAGGAGGGGCGGATGGCGAACATGCCCGACGCGGGGAGGTAGACCGCGACATCGGTCTTGCCATCGCCGTCGTAGTCGCCGGGGGCGGGGATGGCGTTGCCGGCCCCCCTGGGGCCGAACGGCACGACGACGTCGCTGCCGCCCGCCGACGGCCGGTAAACGAGTTCGCCCAGCGCGGGGATGTAGGCGGCGACGTCGGTCTTGCCGTCGCCGTCGTAGTCACCGGGGGCGGGGATGGTGTTGCCAGCGCCGGATTGGCCGAACCCCTGGACGGAGTCGCCGGTGCCGTTGGACTTGCGGTAGGCGAACTGGGCCAGGCTGATCAGTTCGGCGGCGATGTCGGCCTTGCCGTCGCCGTCGTAGTCGTCCGCGACGGGTCTTGAAGTTTTGAGCTGAGCAACCACCGCCTGCGTGCCCAGGAAATAGCCACCGCCACCACGCCCCACCGATGAGTGCGCGTACGACTCGGTGCCGACCGCCACGACCTGACCCGCCGTCGTCAGTGCCAGGCCGTTGACCCCGCCGTGCATCGAATCGTTGGCGACCGACGTGGGGGCCACAATCTGGAACGTCGCTCTCCCGCTGGGGCCGAAGCTGCCGTCGGTGATCCCGGTGCTGGAGAAGCGAGCCACCGCGAAGATCGAGTAGGCCCCGGCGGGGTAGTAGGTGCCGCCGACGTCGATCTTGCCATCCGCCTGGACGATGACCGAGGTCGGGTAGTCCAGCGGGATTGACCGCGCCGGGAGGCTTGAATCGACCGAACCATCGGCGTTGAGGCGTTGGAGATAACTGCCGACGAGGACGATCTTCCCGTCGGTCTGGAGCGCGGCATTGCTGAGAGCGGATTGGTTCCCCGAGGAGACTCCATTACTGCCGAACGCCGTGTTCAGGGTGCCGTCGCTGTTGAGTTCGGCAACCTCGCCAACCTGATTTCTGCCCACGAGGACACTTCCAACCACGATGATCTTCCCGACGGAATTGACCAGCACACTGGCCGGACTGCCTGAGAAGCTGACACCGCTACTTCCGTCCGCCGAGAGGTTGAGGATCGCCCCGCCGTTGAAGGTGGTATCGGTCGATCCATCGGTGTTCAAGCGAGTCACGACTGTCTGAGTCATGCCATCACTGCCGATTGCCGTCCCGCCCAGCACGATCTTGCCGTCGGCCGGCTGAATTGCCAGGTCGAAGTAGTTGGGGGTCTCGGCAGCAAGCACGACCTCGCCGTTGGTGCCGAACGAGGCGTCGGCAGCGCCGGTGCTGGTCAGTCGCGCCACGATCGACTCAACGGGAGTGGTGACGACAGTGGATGTGTTCAGCGATTCCAGTGCCGCAGCCAGGATGATCGTGCCATCGGCATTGATGACCACGTTCTTCGCGGCGGCCACGATGTTGTACGATCCGGTCGGCAGCGCGATATCCGCTTCGCCGTTGGTGCCGAACGTCGTGTCGACCGACCCGTCGGTGTTGTAGCGCCGGACAGCCAGCCCGGGGCTTGCCGTCGAGGTGCTGGGCGGCATGAATATCCCGACCACAACGATCTTGCCATTGGGTTGGACAGCCACGGCCGTCGCGGTGTTCTGGTTCGTGCCCGTCGTCGGGTCCGCCGGGTTGAGGACCGCCTGACCACTGTTGAACGTGGGATCAAGCGGCGACAAGCTGAGCAAGGTTCGCCCTTCAAGCCCTTCGATCACGGGTCGAATCGCCCGCTGATGACGGCGGCGGCTGGCTGCATTCATCGACGACCTCCCGCCTGAAACGCCCATGTGCAATCCTCAAGATGACAACGACATAAGATCCGGCGGTGACTGGTGCGCATGTGGTCGGAATCTGCATCCTGAACCGGACATCAATCTGATTAAAATGGCATAATTGGTTCGAACGCAGGCAATCGGCTCGATCTGGCTCGTGGTCCAGACCGACCGATGGCTCTGACGCCACGAGATATCCGACCAATCAGCCCAGGTGGACCACAGCCTTCTTCCTGGCCGTTGGCGTGCTGATCAGGTCGTCGGTCAGTGGGATCAAGACCGCGGGCGACCCGCCGCCCGCGCCCGGACTGGTGCTCGCCTGACCCCCGACCGCGATCGGCGGGAGCGAGAGTGCCGGGATCGTCTGCCCGGCTCCCCTGGCGCCGAACCCTTGCACAACGTCGCCCAGGCCGAGGCTCGACCGGTACGCGTACAGGCCCGTGGCCGGGATATACACGGCCAGATCCGTCACGCCGTCGCCGTCGTAGTCGCCCGGTGCCGGGGTCGACCCGCCGAGGCCCCGGGCACCGAAGGGGGCCAGGTAATTGGCCACGCTCGATGAGGGGTGGATGGCGAAGTTGCCTTGAGCCGGGATATAGACCGCCACGTCGGTCTTGCCGTCTCCGTCGTAGTCGCCCGGCGCCGGGATCGAAGTGCCCACTCCCGCCGGGCCAAACTGCGTCAAGACGTCGCCGGTGCCCGCCGACGAGCGATAGGCCAGCGTGCCGGTGCCGGTCAGGTAGACGGCCGGGTCGGTCTTGCCGTCACCGTCGTAGTCGCCCGGCGCCGGGATCGACTTGCCCACGCCGGAGGTGCCGAAGGGGACGAGGTAGTTGGCCACGCCGGATGAGGGGCGGATGGCAAAGTTGCCTTGAGCGGGGATGTAAACGGCCACATCGGTCTTGCCATCGCCGTCGTAGTCACCGGGAGCGGGGATCGAGGCACCAACGCCCTTGGGACCGAAGGGGACGAGGACGTCGGGGCCACCGGACGAGGGTCGATAGGCGAGGGTACCGAGGGCGGGGAGGTAGGCGGCGATGTCGGTGATGCCGTCGCCGTCGTAGTCGCCGGGGGTGGGGATGGTGGCGCCGATGCCCTTCTGGCCGAAGGCGATGAGGGCGTCACCGGTGGCGGAGCGGATGGCGAACTGGCCGAGCAGGCTTAACTGGGCGGCGATGTTGGCCTTGCCCTGGTTACTGTAGTCGCCCAGGATCGGCACGGCGGCTTTGAACTGGGTCAGGACCAGTTGCGAGCCGTCGAGTGAGCTGGCGAGGTTGAGCCCGGTCCCGGCTGTGAAGTAAGACTGGGTGCCGACGGCCACGACCTGGTTGGTCTGGCTGAGCGCGACGCCCGCGATGCCACTGATGGTCCCGCCATAGGTGATCGTCGTCGGGGCCGCGACCGCGAACGACGCCCGGCCCCGAGGTCCAAAGGTCCCGTCGGTCTGGCCATTGGTGTCGTATCGCGCCACGCTCAGGCTGGAGCGGCTGCCCATCACGAACTTGCCGTCGGGCTGGATCAGCAGCGAACTCGGGGCGAAAGCAAGACTCGGCGCGGCGAAGCCGGTATCGACCGACCCATCGGCGTTCAGGCGGATCAGGCTGCTGCCCGCCAGGACGATCTTGCCGTCGGTCTGAAGCGCGGCGGCCGTGACCGTGGTGCTGGGCGTGCCGGTGCCTTGACTGAGGCCGCCGGTCCCGAAGGCGGTGTTGGGCGTGCCGTCGGCGTTCAGTTCGGCGACGTTGTAGGTGAAGGTGTTGGTGGTCGGGGAGACTGGAGTCGTGTTAATCGTCCAGGCCACCACGATCTTCGCCGCTGGCGTGATCAGGAGGCCACCGGGGGCCAACGACTGGGAACCCGCTCCGGCCTGGCCCGCATCAAACAAAAGCAGGTTGCCGCTGTTGAAGCCGGTGTCGACCGAGCCATCGGTGTTCAGCCGCGTCACGGCGATCTCGGGGGGGGTCATGCCGCTCGCTGCTGTGAGGCCGGCGAGGACGAGCTTGCCATCGTCCTGCAATGCTAGCTGGTTGATGGCCACCTTGTCGGTGCTGATGACCGTCTGCCCGCTCACGCCGAACGAGGAATCAACCGCACCGGCGGCGGTCAACCGGGCGACCACGGTGTCGATGTTGAGGTAGCTGACGACGGGTGAGGTGGGCTGACTGATGTTGGCCGCCTGCTCGACCGCCACGACGATCCCGCCGTTGGGCTGGATCAGGACCTTCGACGCGGGGAAGAGGGTGTCGTACCCCGTGCCCGTCGGCAGCGTGATGTCGGCCTCGCCTGCCGTGCCGAAGGTAGTGTCGAGGGTGCCGTTGGGGTTGTACCGCCGGACGGCCAGCTCGGGAAAGCCTGCCACATCGTACCGGAGGTTGATCGCGCCGACGACGACGATCCGCCCGTCCGGCTGGACCGCGATGGCCGACCCGCTGTTGAGTGAGGTTGCCGCTCCGGTCGTCACGGTGGCCGGGTTGACGATCGGGTGCGCTCCGTTGAAGAACGGATCGAGCGGCGATGCGCTCAGGAGTGCCCGGCCTTCGAGCCCCTCGATCCCACCCGAGCGCCAGGCTCGCCCGTGCCTGCCCGCGCCTCGCCAGGCCGACGGCTGTCCCGAGCGGGTGCAAGCGGACATCAGGCGACCAATCTGGAGGGCGTAAGCGGGCTTCATGGGTGCAATCTCAGCGCCGGGGGGAGCGAGCGGTCGGTCCAAGACCACCGATCGGAACTCAAGCAGGGTTATCATGGGGTCAGGTTGCACTTTAGCTCAGGGGTTTCCACTTCACAATGGTCTGATGCGAACTTGCGCCGCAGCCCATTTCCGCGACCGGGTGATGATCGGCACGATGGTTGCTCAAGAAGTTCATTTGTTCTTCCCTTCAGACAATCCCCAGCCTGTTATCACCAACGTCGGAGTGATCCCATGAGCGTCGTCGACAATATCTCGGAACATATGGAAGTTCTTTGCTCCAAGGGGATGCACCTCGGGACCGTGGATCACGTCCAGGGCGAAGAGATCAAGCTGACCAAGAACGACTCGGAAGATGGGATGCACCACCTGATCCCGACCTCGCTGGTCGCCTCGGTGGATACCAAGGTTCACCTCTCGAAGCCGTGTGATGAGATCAAGCAGACCTGGAAGGCTGTCTGATCGCCTGAATGCTGGATCGGAACCCATTCCTCCCAACGCCGCCGGCCCCCAGACTCGGGCCGCGCGGCGTTGAGCGTTTCTGACAGGGTGCGCCAACGGATTCTGGCGTGGCGATCGGAAAAGAGGGACAGGCACGCTCGCAAGCTCGCTTGAGCCAGTCCCCTTTTCCTGGTCAGCGGTCGTTTGCCGGAATCCGTTGGCGCACCCTTTCTGACAGGACGAACCGGGCGGTGACTGGCGGTCCGACGTGCGGTCAGGGTATCCTGAGTCGAGCCGGCGCGGGGCCGGTGGGTGGAGGCGGACGGAATCCAGCGAGGTCGCGCACGGGTGCGATGGGTGGAACGGCGATGGGCTCGATCGTGCTGGCCGACGATGACGACGATCTCCGGGCGCTTTATGCTCCGTTCCTCCGGTCGCTGGGCCACGAGGTCCACGAAGCTCCGGGCGGTCTGGAAGCTCTTGACCTTGTTCGGGCACACCGACCCCGCCTCCTGATCCTCGACGTTTGGATGCCCCGCTGCAACGGGTTCGAGGTTCTGGAACGACTCCGCCTCGATCCGTCGGCGACCCGGACGAAAGTCCTGATGCTTTCCAACATGGCCGACGCCGACACCCGCCTTGAATGCTTTGAACTGGGGGCGGCCGACTATGTCGTCAAGGGACTTCCCCTCGGCGACCTCCGCGACCGGATTCAGCGCGTGCTCGACGACGGATCTGATCCTGAACCGGACCCCGTGCCGGTGCCGGCCTGACGCGCCACCTTCCCAATGAGAAGCAAGCCACCGCGCTCTAGCTTCCTGGGCCTCGACCGATCGGACCGGCTTCCCTTGAGACCCGACGTTTACCAGGCGAACCTCGACTACCTGTACGGTCGGCTCAACTACGAGCGGTCGGGGATGCCGCGAGGCACGAGCGAACTCCGCCTCGGCCGGATGCGCCGGCTCCTCCGCCGCCTGGGCGACCCGCACCTGAACTTGCCGATCATCCACGTCGCCGGGACCAAGGGCAAGGGCTCGACGGCAACCCTGATCGCGGCGGGCTTGACGGCGTCGGGGGTCAAGACGGGGCTGTTTTGCTCGCCGCACCTGCACCGGCTCGAAGAACGCTTCCGGATCGACGGGGTCGAGATCACCCCCGAGGGGCTGAGCAACCTGATCAACGCCGTTCGGCCCGCCGTCGATGCCTCCGACACGCTCGACCCGCTCTACAGTCGGCGTGGGGCGACCTTCTTCGAGGTGACGACGGCGATGGGCCTGCTCCACTTCGCCCAGCAGAACGCGGGCGCCGTGGTCCTTGAAGTCGGGATGGGGGGGCGGCTCGACTCGACCAACGTCGTCCGGCCGAAGTTGGCGGTCATCACGTCGATCTCGCTCGACCATACCCGCCAGCTTGGCTCGACCCTGGGGGCGATCGCGACCGAGAAGGCCGGGATCATCAAGCGCGGCGGGACCGTCGTGTCGGGCGTCCGGGGCGACGAGGCGATCGCGTCGATTGCCCGCTCGGTCCAGGCCCGATCTGCCCGCTGGCTCCAGATCGACGCCGACTTCCGGTTCGACTACCACGCCCCAACGCCACCGCTCACCCGCCCGACCCCCGGGTCGGTTTCGGTCCGGACCTGGGCGCGCACGTGGGACGATGTCGCCCTGCCGCTGCTGGGCGAGCACCAGGGGCAAAACGCGGCCGTGGCGCTGGCGAGCTTCGACGCCCTGGGGGAACTCGGCGTCGCCAGCGTCGGCCCGGCCGAGGTGGCGCGTGGGTTTGCCGGCGTGAGCTGGCCGGCCCGCGTCGAGATCCTGGGCGAGCGCCCCACGCTGGTCGTCGATGGGGCGCACAACGTCGCCTCGGCCCGGGCGCTGGCGGACACCCTCCGGACTAACTTCCCGATCACCGAGCGGACGCTCGTATTCGGGACGACCCGCGACAAGGACCTCGTTGGCCAGCTCGAAGTCCTCCTGCCACTGGCTGACCGCGTGGTCGTCACCCGCTACGTCGAGAACGCCCGCGCCGTCGATCCGGCCGAGATCCGCGCCGCGATCGCCGGGTTGATCGGCACCACTAAGCCGGTCGCGACCGCAGAGAACCCGACCGAGGCGCTTGCGCTGGCCCGGCGGATCACCCCGCCCGACGCCACGATCATCGTCACCGGCTCCCTCTTCCTGGCCGCCGAGACCCGCGCCCAGATCCTCGGCCTGACCGCCGGATCTCCCACCTAAGGACCTCTTGAACTCATGACTGCCATCACCTGGCTCAGAATCGGCGCGATCCTGGGCGCCCTCGGCGTCGGCCTCGGGGCGTTCGCCGCGCACGGCCTCAAGCAGCGGCTCGACGCCTACTCGCTCGACATCTTCGAGACCGCCGTCCGCTACCAGATGTACCACGTCCCCGCCTTGCTCGCCGTTGGGCTCCTCGAAGTCGTCGGCCGCGGCGGGCCGAGCGTGAACATCGCCGGCTGGTCGTTCACCGTCGGCATCCTGATCTTCTCGGGCAGCCTGTACATCCTCAGCCTGACCGGCATCAAGTGGCTCGGCGCCATCACCCCGATCGGCGGCCTCGCCCTGATCATCGGCTGGATCGCGCTGGCCATCGCCGCCGGGACCGCCGGCCGGGGGATTGCGGTGGAGGTCTGAATGCCCTGGTAGGGTGGGTGAAACCGACCGTATGCAGCGGCGTCGGACCGACCTTAACAGCAAGTTTCAAACGGCTCAGACTCAATTCGATCGAACCCACGGTGGCTCGCAGTCACCCGGCCGCTCGGAAATGTTTCATCGTTCGTAGTTTGATAACCATACGATCTGCCATGAGCGATCTGTCTAGCAAAGCAGACGTCACAGGCGGACCGAATCCACCATACGACATTGATTTAGTCCAAGCAACTCCATCGCCAACTTTGCCAGGATTGCCCAAATTCCGACCGTTGCGGCGGTCTGAAATGGGCAGAAGATGCCGATAAACGGACGAATTGAACAGGAACCTTGAGCAAACGATGGCTACCTATATCGTGACAGTGACGGCATCTGACCGCGTCGGGATCGTGCATTCGGTGACGGGAACTTTGCGCGACCTGCGCGGGAATATCCTCGAACTGAGCCAGACGGTCATGCGGGGGTATTTTACCATCATCCTCGCCGTCGAGTTCGCCGAGAAGCGCGACCCGGCGACCTTGATCCAGGCCATCGTCGAGCGCGGCGAGCCGTTCGCCCTGACGGTCGCGGCGATGCCGGCGGTGGACGAGCCGACGCCTCCCGTGCCGAACGGCGAGCGGTTTATCCTGACCGTGCTCGGTGACGATCACCCGGGGAACATCCACGGGATCGCGGGCTGCTTGACCCGGCTCGGCGTCAACATCGTCGACCTCCATGCGCGGTCGGAGGTTGATCGGTTCTCGCTCGTCATGGAAGCGTTCCTGCCGCCCGACCTCGCCCCGAGCGTGGTCCGCGCCGAGCTGGAGCGCTTCGGCAGTGACCTCGGGCTGGAAGCGTTCGTCCAGCACGAAAACATCTTCGTCGCGACCGGCGAGCCCACCCCCGTCCGCGTCGCCCCGATGCCGACCACCGCGCTGGAGGCCGTTGTCCCGCACTGATCTTACAAGTCCGTGGGTTGGAGCACCGGTGCGGGGCGGTTCCGTGCCGGTTCGGATCGGGTGGGGATGAGGAGGCGCTCGTACAGGCTGAGCATCTGCGGCAAGCAGCGGCGGAGGGTGTAGCGATCCTCGATCAGGGCCATTCCCGCCGCGCCGAGGTGGCGATAGCCATCGGGGTCGCGGAGGACGCGGAGCGACTGCTCGGTCAGGCCGTCGATGTCGTAAAAGTCAGCCATCAGCCCGGTCTGCTCGTGCGTGATCAACTCGCGGACGGGGGGCGTGTCCGAGGCGACCACCGCGCAACCGCACGCCAGCGCGTTGAATAGCGACCACGACAGGACGAACGGCACCGTCAGGTAAATATGCAGGTCGCTGACCGACAACAACCGCGCCACGTCGGCGGGTGGCAGCCGACCGAGGAATGCGAACTTCGAGAGGTCGTAGTCGCCCGACGCCAGGACGTGCTCGCGAAAGGTTTTGGCCTGGATGTGCTTGAGATCGCCGCCGTAGGCCACGCGGTCGTCGCCGACGACGGCGAAGACCACGTCGGGATGCTCATCGGCGATCCGCTGGGCGACCCGCATGAAGATATCAAACCCCCGCATCGACTCGAACCCGCGCGAAACGTAGGTGACGATCCGCGTCGAGGGGCCAATCGCGTGGTCGCCCACCGTCCGCGGGCCGCCCAGGTGCCGGTGCCAGACCTCGGTGTCGATCCCATCGAAGATGACTTCCAGTTTGGGGGCGTAGGCGGCCGGCAGGACCGACTTTTGCCACGCGGTCGGGCAGTACCCCGCCTCGCAGTTTTCCAGGTCGAGGCTGATCATCGCATTCTTGGCGTACGACCGGAGCAGGTCGATCTCGGCGACTGGGAACTCGGGGCGAAAATCGAGGTCGGAGCCGTGAGAATGATAGAAGTATTCGAAGTAATTCAGGATCGGGCAGTCATAAAGTTCTTTGAGGAAGAGTGTCGAGCCAAACCCACTGTGGCCGACGATCAGGTCGGGGGCGTCCTGGATCTCGCGTTTGCAAGCCTCGTAGACGCCGTGGGCGTGGCCGATGGCGTTCTCGAAGTTCCGGGCGCAGTAGTGCGTCCGGGCGGTGGCTCCTCCTTGCGGTCGGTAGGCGATCCGCTGAATCCCGCCGTCGCGACCGGGCGGGCGGTTGGTGACGAAGGTGCAGCGGTGGCCGTGGTCGCGGATGAGGTGCCGCGCGATGTGGCCAAACTGCGCCGGGTAGTTTTGGTGGACGAAGAGGATATGCATGGGTCAAGGAGCCAGGGTGCCGATCGATCGGGGGATTCACGGGATGGCCGGGTGTCCCCCCACGGCCGGGAGAGCACCCGGCCGCGGGGACAACTCGCGGTTTACGGCCGGATGACCGTGGTGGTCCCCCGCTTCACGAGCTTATCGGTACCGGGCATGAAGTCCTGAACCTTGGCGTTTGCCTCGTCGATGTTGGCGACGTAGAAGATGTCGTTCCCGCCGTTGCCGTAGAGCGAATCAGCGCCGCTGCCACCGTCGATGGAGTCGCCGCCGTCGCCGCCGGAGATGGTGTCGTTGCCGGCGTTCCCGGCCAGGCTATCTTCGCCGTTGTCGCCATAGATCAGGTCGTTGCCGTCGCCACCGGAGATGGTGTCGTTGCCGGTGTCGTTGGTGTTGCCGCCGTCCTCACCGAAGAGGTTGTCGTCGCCGTCGCCGCCGGAGATGATGTCGTTGCCGGCGTTGCCGACGATGGTATCGTTGCCGATGTTGCCGCTGATCGAGTCGTCGCCGATGTTCCCATAGAGAACGTCGTTGCCGGCGCCGCCGCTGATCGTGTCGTTGCCCGGGTTCGGTGAAGTGTAGTAGTTGTCACCATTGACGTAATCATTACCATCGCCGGCGTCGATGGAGTCGTCGCCGTCGCCGCCGAAGATCACGTCGTTGCCCAAGCCGCCACTGACGATGTCGTTATCCGCGCCGGCGTCGATGTAATCGGTGCCATCACCACCGGAGATTGAATCCATCCCAGCGACGCCGAAAATCCGGTCGTTGCCATCGTTGCCGACCAGGGTGTCGTTGCCGTTGTCGCCATAGATCAGGTCGTTGCCATTGCCACCGGTGATCGAGTCGTTGCCGGTGTCGTTGGTGTTGCCGCCGTCCTCACCGAAGAGGTTGTCGTCGCCGTCGCCGCCGGAGATGATGTCGTTGCCGGCGTTGCCGACGATGGTATCGTTGCCGATGTTGCCGCTGATCGAGTCGTCACCGATGTTGCCATAGAGGACGTCGTTGCCGGCGCCACCGTTGATCGTGTCGTTGCCGTTGTTGGTCGAGGCGTAGTAGTTGTCACCGTTGACGTAATCGTCATCGTCGCCGGCGTCGATGGAGTCGTTGCCGTCGCCGCCGAAGATTACGTCGTTGCCCGCGCCGCCACTGACACTATCTTCGCCCAGACCCGCCTCGATATAGTCGTTGCCGTTGCCACCGATGATCGAGTCGTTGCCGGCACCGCCAAAGAGCCAGTCATCGCCCGCGCCGCTGTTGATCGAGTCGGCGCCCGAGCCACCGACGATCGTATCGTTGCCCGCCCCACCCAGCAGCGTGACACCGAACTGGAAGCCGGCATCGATCCGGATCTCATTGTTGCCCCCTTGGGCATCAATGGTGTCTCCCTGCTGCAGGAACTGATGAGTATCAGTGCCGTTCCTGGTCACGTCGCCATTGGCGGCCACCAGGAACGAATCATCGCCGTTCGAGCCGGTGATCATCATCGTCGAGAGCAAGTTCCGCCCTTCAAGAGCCGCGACCAGGGGGGCAAACCGTGATCGAGCCCGGATTGCCGGGCGGGTGGGAGTCGGTTGCGGCACGGTCTTGCGACTACGGAAGAATGCATGGCCCATCGGTGTCTATTCCCTCAGCAGGTCGTCGTGAATGATCTGGGCGCGCAGGCGGACCCCCGCCGATAAAATCGGGTCGTTGGTGGCTTGGAAAGCCAAAAAGCCGCCGGTGCTGGGATGAGCCCAGGACGCAGGGGAGCAAATGTCCCACCGTCGCGTCGGACTCAGATGGTTGCACGAATACCTTAATATGTCAAACAATTCCCAAAAAAAATTCATGCGTAACAGGTGTGCGGACCACGATTGATCTTCCAAAATCACAAAGTCTTTTCTGCCAAAAGTTTTGATTTGGGCGAATGCGATCATGGCTTAGAGATCATTGGGATGAACGAAAGAGAATGGATGCCAAATTGCACGAGCGCGAGTCGCAAATGGCCGGATGCGTTACTGACTCGGAGGCTTTGTCGGGATGGCGGGCGCTTCCAGGGCGTTGCTGACCCAGGATTCACCGAGGCTGACGAGCGAGGCGCCGCCGCCCCGGTCGTCGCGGCCGACGATGATCCCGATCAGGATCGGTCGGGGTTTCCCGTCGGGTCCATCGGCCATCACGAAGACGCCACCCCCCGAGTCGCCGGGGATCGGTTGATAGGCGCGGCCCCACTCCAGCCAGCGGGGGTTCGAGAAGTTACCGGCTCGGACGGCATGCTCGACCCCGTGGCCGTCGATCATCCGGACGGCGACCGAACCGCCGTTGGGACCGGGATAGAATCGCCTCGAGAGTGCCGGGGCGCGCTGGATGGCCCGGAACGCCGCGATCGCCGCCGGGTTCCGGGTCGGGATGACCCGGAGCAGGGGGTCGGCCACCACTCCGGGAGATGTCGCGACCATCGGGTCGGGCTTCGACCCTGTCGCGGCGATCCGGAACCGCAGGTGTGCCACGGCGTTGTCGGGACCGGGGATCTCCTTGGGCTGATTGGGGCGATAGAGGGGGTTTCGGACGACGGTGCCGACAACCCCCTCGACGACCAATCCATTGCCGAACAGGATGGCGGTCGGCCACCCCGTGTCTTCCTCGGAGATGCAGTGCGCCGCGGTGAAGATGGTGAGCTCGTCGTTCTCGACCCGGAGGACCGTGGCTCGGAACCGCCGCCGGGAGCCCTCGCGGTCGACCGCCACCGTCACCTGGGTGGCCAGCAGTCCGGGCGTTTCGGGGGCGGCTGGCCTGGTCGCATCCACTCCCAGTGGCGTGGTCGGCGCCGGTCCTGGCACCTGGCCGCCCAGCAGCAAACCGATCAGCCCGACCACCCCGATGATCTGTCCCGCAAGCCACGCCATCGCCTATCCCCCGTCGACCTCACCCCGGTTGGCTCCTCCCGGATTATACGAATCCCACGACCCTTTTGCACGTTCGCGATGAGCCCGAAGAAGTCGACCGGGCCTGACTCTCGATGCGGAAGGTTCTTCCCGATCCCAGAAACTCATGACACGTTGCAGACCGCGAAACGTCAGGCCAGTCCGAGACTCTCTTTGCGAACCACGATAATGCAATTTGCCAGGCATTTTCTTTCTGTGATCTGTATTCAACGATCCGCGATCCCAGGCCATTCCAGAGCCGATCAACCTTTGCCGCAAGCCCTCTGACACTCAAGATGGGCCGGACGGAGGGATTATTTCATGCCTGCGGATCAAGCCTGATCAGCGGGGCGTGGCTTCATCCAGCAGTTTGGCGACAGCCGCCTCCAGGCTGGGTCCGATCAGCTTCTTGTGGCGGATGATCCCGTTGGCGTCGATGACGAACGACGACGGGTAGCCGCGGATGTGGTACTTGCGGACGATCGGCCCATCGCCGTCGCTCCCATCATGCCAGTTCGGCCAGGTGATCTTTTCCCGATCAATGACCTGTTGCGCGGCGTCCTTTTTGTCGTTGCAATCAACGCCGAGCATGGCGAACGGGCGATCTTTGAACTTCTCGGCCAGCGCCCGCTCGCTGGGCATCTCGGCGATGCAGGGGCCGCACCACGACCCCCAGAACGTCAGCACGACCACCTTGCCGCGATAGTCGGAGAGCTTCAATGGCTTGCCGTCGAGGGTCATCCCGTCGATCTCGGGCGCAGGCTTGCCGGGCGTGATATTGTGCATCTCGTCGAGTCGCGCGGTGGCGATCGGGCCGAGAGTCCACTTAGGAGACGCGGCCTTGCGAGTCTCGGCGATCTCGGCGGCGGTCATCGGACGGCCGTTGCGGGTCGGGGTCGGTTGGTCGAGCAGCGCCCGGAGGTTGCGGATCTTGCTGCTGGCCCAGGGGACGTCGCTGTAGTCGTCGATCACCTCGTGGTAGAACCGCTCGGCATCGGCCTGAAGTGCGACGGGGTCGGCATAGCGAAGGCTGAGGCTGTAGGCATATTCTTCGTTGGAATAGGGCACAAACTTGTCGTATCGCTTACCATCATCGCCGGTCATCCCGCGATAGGTGTTGCCGCCTCGCTCCAGGGTTTGACTCTTGCGGACCGCCTCGACCCAGCGGGCCTTGATTTCCAGGTATTGCGCCAGCGCCAGGCGGATCAACCCTTTGGATTCGCGGCTCTCAGCCCCGGCCAGGAAGCCCAGCAAGAGGGCGTCGCGGTGCGCCGACACGACGCCGTTGTTCATGGTGAGAGTCGGACTGATGGCGATCGGGTCGTTGCCGTGGTGGCGAACCAGCAGCGCGGCGGCGCGGGCGAACTCATCGCCGTAGAGGTCGGTGTCTGACGTGCTCGTGGACTTGTCGATCACCCAGATGCAGGCATCGCGGGCGGCGGGGTCGTCCGGCTTTTCGAGCGCCAGGCTGTTCAGGCGGCGGCAATACGCCGTGAAGTCGGGAGCCAGCCGGGCGTAGGTCTCGTTCCCCTCGCGCCCCACGACAGCCTTGGCCATCGCGGCCCACAACGTCGTGTTCTTGGTCTCATACTCCGCCAGGATCGCGGCCACCCGGTCGGCCAGCGGCGGCTCGGCGGGCGGGGTCGTCGCTGAGGGGGCCGCGACCCTGGGCGCATCCGGGGTCGGGGTCGGGTTCGGAGCAGTGGCGGCGGGTGGTGGCGGGGCCGCCGCCGGGGTTTGGTCCTGGGCAACCGATCGGGAGCGGAGGAAGGCCACTTCACCCCCGGCGAGGGCGAATCCGCCCAGGATCAGGGCGGCAACGGCGGTGGACTTGGTAATCATGGCGGGGGCAACTCCTCGGGTCAGGGCAAGCACGGGACCGGCGACCAGGGTGGTCAGGCTGGCAAACCGCGTGGCGTGGATCAGGGCCGTCGAGACCGTGGCGGGAGCGACCCGGTCGAGCGCCGCGAGGGCAATGCCCGGGGTCACTCCGCGCCGGCCGAGGCGGGCGCGGAGGGCTTCGCGGCCCCGGGCGAGCCGGCTCTTGACCGTACCGACCGGGCAGTCGAGCCGCTCGGCGGCCTCGTCGGGCGTGGCCCCTTCGACCAGGCAGAGGACGACCGCCTGCCGGAGCTTGACCGGTAGGCGGGCGATCTCGGCGTCAATCAACGGGAGCACGTCGCACAGGTCGTGGTTCGGAGCGACCGCGACCGCTCGGGCCGCGAACCCACCCAGCCGAACCCGGCGCCGGGCGGCCCGGGTGCGGGCCTTGAGCGCGACCCGCGTCGCCACGCCGAACAACCAGGGGGCGAGTCGGTCGGGGTTGCCGATCCGGCGCGCCTTGAGGAAGAGGATCAGGAACGTCGCCTGGAAGGCGTCATCCACATCCTGACCCTCACCCAAGACCCGCCGACAGACCCCCCGGACCATCGGCCCGTGGCGCTCAACGAGCACCTCGAAGGCGTCGGCGTCGCGGTGGGTCACGAAGTCGGCGAGCAAGTTCCGATCACCGGGGGGGAACAATTCCCCCGCGAAGATCCGCCCCAGATCCCCGATCAGTTGTGAGTTCCGAGCCGGCTGCATTGCGGTTCCCTCTGTCTGATCCACGCTGGCGATTTCGCGGGGTACTGCCCCCCCGGGTCGATCCGGGTCCGTACTTTTCCGGAATTTTTTCGATCAAGGTTTGCGGCCCTTGCCCTCCGCCTCGTCGATCAGCTTGCTGATCAGGTCGGCCATCGACTTGTCGGGAAAATCCTTCTGGCGGATGATTCCGTTGGCGTCGATGACGAACGACGACGGGTAGCCGCGGATGTGATACTTCTGGACGATCGGCCCATCGCCAATGTTGCCGTCATGCCAGTTCGGCCAGGTGATCTTTTCGGCCGCGACGACCTTTTGAGCAGCCTCGGGCTTGTCGTTGCAGTCCACTCCCAGCACGGCGAACGGGCGATCCCGAAATTTCTCCGCGATCTGCCGCTCCTCGGGGATTGAGGCGATGCACGGACCGCACCACGATCCCCAGAAGACCAGCAGGACCACCTTGCCGCGATAGTCGCTGAGTTTGAGCGGCTTGCCGTCGAGGGTCATCCCGTCGATCTCGGGCGCAGGCTTGCCAACGGTGATGTTGTGCATCTCATCAAGGTAGCCGGTTGCCATCGAGCCCAGCGTTGGGTGCTGGGCGAGCTTGTTCATGATGCTGCGCCGCCCGTCCTCGGTCAGCGGCTCACCGCCCCATTTGGGGTTTGGCTCCCGCATCAGGGCTTCGAGCTTGCGGCGGTGGAGGGTGACGTAGGGGATGTCGCCGTAGTTGCTGATGACCTCGTTGTAGAGCCGGTCAGCCTCGGCCCGGATGGTGCTGGCGTCGCTCATGAGCAGACTGAGCTTGTAGGCATGATCCTCGTCGGGCACGTCCCGCTTGATCTCGTGCGGCTGGCCATCCTCGCCAACCTGGGTAAAGACTTGTTGCTGGCGACCGGGAAACTTGTGAGCGAGGTCTGCGTTGTCGGCCTTGTGTTCGAGGTACCGCGCCAGCGCGAGGCGAGCGATTCCTTTTGTCTCGTGCCCCTTGGCCGAGGCCACGAAGCCATACAGGAGCGCGTCGCGGTGAAAATTCACGCAGTCGTTCAGGCCCAGCCCGACGCTCACGGCGATCGGGTCGTCGCCGTGGTGACGGACCAGCAGCGCCCCCGCCCGCGCGACCTCGGCCGCGTAGGTGCCGATGTCGTTTCGGTTGGCCTTGTCGATGACCCAGAGGCAGGCGTCGCGTGCAGCGGGGTCGGCGGGCTTGGTCAGGGCCAGATCGTTCAAACGGCGACAGTCCGCGACCTCGTCGTCCCACGCCCGGGTATAGATCGCGCTCTGCTTCGGACCGGCCGGGACCGTGTCGGCCTCGGCCCAGAGGGCGAGCATGTGGGCTTCGGACTCCTTTTTGATCGTGGCGACGCGCTCGGCCAGCGTCGGCTCGGTGGGCGGCTTCGGCTCATCACGCCCCGAGGCCAGGTTGCCTCCCGCGACTAGCCATGCCCCCATCAGCAGCCACGCGGCCATCGTCACTCGTTTGATCATCGGCGCATTCTCCGGGAGCTGGTCGGGAGCCGCTCGCGCCAGACAGCCGGCGTGGGCGGTCCGACTATCGTCTGGGGATGACCCGGCGTCAAGCGAGTTCGCGTCGAAGGGACAGACTTCCGGACGCGGGGGAGATCAGGGTTTATTCCGGGGGCCAGCCCGAACCGGGAAATTCCTGCGTGGACGGGGACGACAGGTCTGCCCCGCCGAAGAGGCGACTGGGGTCGATGCCGAGTCGCGCGGCGATGAACTCGCGACACCAGGCGGGGTCGAGACTGTCAGGATCGGGCAGGTCCGCTTCGAGCAGGGCCTGCAATTCAGGGCTCAGGCGGGCCAGGGCCGCGTCGGGCGTGGGTGGCTTGCGTTGGGTCGGCACGACTGGCGATCGGAACTTGGGTTCGTTCGGCGCGGTGGGCCGCAGGATCTCGACCTTGGGTTCGTTCGGCGCGGCTACCATGATGGGTTCGATAATGGGTTCGTTCGGCGCGGCTGCCATGATGGGTTCGATCGTGGGTTCGTTCGGCGCGGCTGGTATTACCTTGATCGTGGGTTCGTTCGGCGCGGCTGGGGTTGAAGTGGGTCCGGCGGGGAACTGGGCGGAGATCGAGCGTAGGAAGCGGGAGTTGGTCGCGACCCGCGGGGACTCGTGGCGGGCGTGGTCGAGGGCGTGGTCGAGGTCGTTCCAGAGCATCCGGCCGTAGCGACGGACCCGAGCCAGGTCGGCGTTCTTGAAGTCGTTGAGGTCGGCCATCGCCAGGGCCTGGGTGGCTTCGTCGGTGTCGCTCACCGCGGCGCGAACCTCGTGCAACGCGCCAAGCCGCGCGAGCGCGAGTTCCCGTTCGGTCAGGGCCGGGACGACGGCCTGACCGTGCGAGTTGACCTGATGCGTCGGCGGCTCAGCGCGAAATTCCGCTCGGGTGCCGAGCAGGTCATGCGCCAGGCTCTTCTGGTCGTCGGTCCAGACTTGACGACTGGCCAGGTCCGCCAGTTGGGCCCATTGCGTGATCAACCAATCGCAACCGGCGACCGTTTGCTGAAGTTCGGCCACCGTCCGGTCCGGGTCGCGCCTCAGCCGAGCGGCGATCCGCTTCGCCTCCTTGCGCTGGTCGGCTTCCCAGAAGACCTCGGCACGATGCGCTGCCTCGTCGCGGGTCTGTCGCTCGATGACGTTCAGGCGGTCGAGCTGGATCGTCCGCTGCGCGATGAACCCGCACAGCCACGCCTGCAACTCGGTTTGCGGCCGGATCGTCTCCACAACGCCGACGGTCCGGGCGTGCATCGTCGGTCCATCCGCGACCGGCACGACCAGCGAGCGGAGGCCATGCTTGACGGAGTTGGCGCGACTGCGGACCTTGCCAGCCTCGGTCCGGGGACCGGTACTTTTGGCGGCGTTGGCCTGATTGGCTTGCAGGCGCGCTGCGGAGATCGGTTCGGACATCGGTTTCGAGCCTCGACCTGAGGGGGGCATTCGCCCTGGAAGGGTCGGCCGCGCCAACGATCGAGCGGCCCTTGTTTCTTATTATGGCAAGCTCCCTGGATATTGACACTCTGAATTTTGCGAAATAGGGATTTTTCTTGCGATTTTGGCAATCGCCAGGCCCGGACTGGTCGCTTACTTCTTCTTGACGGGTGCAGCTTCGCGGGCTTCGCGGTCGGTGGCGGGGTCGCCCGGCGTGATCTTTTCGTTGCCGACTTCGGTCCGGTTGCAACCGGAGAGACCGACGGCGGACGAAGCGGCGAGGCCCACAAGCAAGGCGACGAGGTAAGGACGGATGGCAGCGATCATGACGAGACCAAACTCCCGGGCCAGCAAGCGGAGAACGACCCGTTGACGAGCGTCGCCAAGCCGGGTTCCCCACGTTCAAGGCCCAGTATCCCCCAGCGCTCCAGGTCGGTGCAAGTCCCCGACGGGGTGAATTCGGGCCCGGGTTGAGCCCGGGGCGCGACCTTGTTTTCTGGTGGTCCGACCGTAAAAGAGGGACAGGCAGCCGCTCGTTCCTCGCTTGAGCCAGTCCCCATTTCCTCGCCACCCCAGGAATCCATGGTCAGACCCTGAGCCCGGCCGGACGAGGAAATCGCGCGCGATTTGCCCCGATCGCGTCACCAAACCGCGTGTGCTTGTGTATGATGGGTGAGATCCACCCGCAAGCGGCCAAGGAACTGGTAGGCGAGTCCGCGGCCCCCTCCTCGATCCTGATCCCACCATGACGCAAGATCATCCCACTCCGGTCGGACCCAGCGCCCCCATCACCCACCAGGCGGCAACCGTCCCGCTCTTTGTCGATCTCGACGGCACCCTGCTGGCCACCGACCTCCTCTGGGAGTCGGCGCTGGAGTTAATCCGGAACCAGCCGCTGGCGGCCCTGCAACTCCCGTTCTGGTTGCTCAAGGGGCGCGCTCATCTGAAACGCCAGATCGCCGAGCGGGTCGAACTGAACATGGCGACGATGCCCTACCGCGCCGAGGTCGTCAGCCGGCTTGAGGCCGAACACGAGTCGGGACGGACGATCATCCTGGCGACGGCGGCGGAGCAGATCCTGGCGGATGGCGTGGCCGATCACCTCGGGATCTTTGCTGGGGTCATCGCCAGCGACGGGACCCGGAACCTGAAAGGATCGGCCAAGCTCCAGGCGATCCAGGACTCCATCGGGCCGGGCGCCCCCTTCGACTACATCGGCGACTCGACCGCCGACCTGCCGATCTGGCGCGCCGCAGCGCGGGCTCTGGTCGTCAACCCCAGTCGGTCGCTGCTGGGCAAGGCCCGGAGCCAGGGGATCGACGCTGAGGTGATCCCGACGGCGGGCGGCCTCCTCAAGCCGATGCTCAAGGCGATCCGCCCGCACCAGTGGGCCAAGAACGTCCTCCTGTTCGTTCCGGTCATCACGGCGCACCGGTTGACCGATGTCGTCGCGCTCGGGCAGGCGCTTGCGGCCTTCCTCGCGTTCGGGTTCGCGGCGTCGTCGGGCTACCTGTTCAACGACCTCCTGGATCTCAAGTCGGACCGGCGCCACAAAACCAAGCGTCGACGGCCCCTGGCGAGCGGTCGCCTGCCGATCCCGGTGGGGATCGGGCTGTTCGTCGGCTTGCTGGCAACTTCGCTCGGGGTCGCGGGGGCGCTCTCGCTGCCGTTTCTGGGGATGGTGATCCTGTACCTGTTCCTGACGACCGCCTATTCGCTCTACCTCAAGCGCAAGCTGATGGTGGATGTGATCTGCCTCGGCGGTCTGTACACGCTCCGCATCCTGGCGGGCGGCGTGGCGACGTCGATCGTGATCTCCACCTGGCTCCTGGCGTTTTCGATGTTCCTCTTCCTGAGCCTCGCGTTCGTGAAGCGCTACACCGAGATCGACGGTCTGCCCGCCAGCGATGGCAAGGTCTCGGGCCGCGGCTACCTGCCGGGCGACCTCGACATGGTCCGGTCGGTCGGCACCAGTTGCGGCTGCCTGGCGGTCCTGGTCGTCTGCCTCTACATCAACAGCCCCGACGTGACGATCCTTTACCGCCACGCGAAGCTCCTCTGGCTCGCCTGCCCGGTGATCCTCTACTGGATCATGCGGATCTGGTTCCTCGCCCAGCGCCGCGAGATGTCGCACGACCCCGTCGTCTTCGCGCTCAGCGACAAGATCAGCTACCTCGCCGGCCTGATCCTGGCCGCCATCCTTGTCCTGGCCAGTTGAGATCAGGAAGAGGAAAGTGGCCACGGATGGGAGAGAAATTCTGTTTTAGGAGTTACGCAGTTGCCGAGCGGGAGGCGAAGGCCGAACGCAAGAAGGGGAGACAGACACCGCTCCTTCGTCGCTTGAGTCAGTCCCCTTTTGCCAGTCGCCAGGCTGTTCCCAGGTCCAACTGCGTAACTCCTCTGTTTTTGAAAAGTGAGTCACCACGACCGAACCGGGGAATCGACTCACTCTTTGTCTGATCCGTGTTCCATCCGTGTTCCACCCGTGGCGAGTTTCCGCTTCATCCCAGCTTCCTTCGTGGCCCATTGCGACGCCAGGACGTAACCTGCCAGGATGGCCAGGCTCGGGATGATCGGGAAGTGGTAGCGGTCCTGCGCGACGGTGATCGCGTGCACGGCGGCGAAGTAGCCCCAGATCAGGACGGCGGGCTGAAACAAGGTGCGGATCAGTCCCCGGGCACGGATCAGGGCAATCCCGCCCGCGATCGCCAGCGTCAGGGCTCCCCACCAGTAGACGTTGCTGGCGATCTTGATTGCCAGGATCACGCCGGCCGAGAACCGCTCCGCCAGCCCTGGTCCGTTCCAGATGACGCCGATCGACTCGCGCTCGTGGAGTCGAACGAACTTGACCAGCGTCCGGATGACGAACTGGCCGGGATTCTGGAGGATGTAAGTGCGCGCTTCGGCCTTGAGAAACTCTTCGCGCTCCAGCTCGTTCATGCCGGCCACGGAGGGGGGCAGGCCCCGGAACCCGCCGTTGGTGTCGGGGCTGTTCCCCATCCAGGTGTTGACCCCGCCATTGGCCGAGATCCAGACCGCCTTACCGAAGTAATGCTTGTTCCGGAGCGCCCAGGGAGTGATACATGCCGCCATCACGGCGAAGGTGAGGGCTAACTCCGCCGCCAGCCGAACCGGCGATCGACCCCGCCCGAGGTGCCCGAGCACGAAGACGGGGGCCAGCAGCAAGCCCGTCGGTCGCATGTAACTTGCCGACGCCACCAGGACCCCGACCAGCCCCGCGCGGAGCCAACCGGGAAGCCGGTCGGTCTCGAAGACGAGCCACGCCGCAAGCATCAGGAACAGGAACGGGGTCTCGCTCGACAGGACGGTCGTGAACTCGACCTGACTCGGCCAGAGCGCCAGGACCAGGCCCGCCAGCCAGTCGCTCGGCGTGCCGAACCAGCGGCGGGCCAGCCGCATCACCAGCGCCACCGAGCCGACCCCCATCAGCAGGTTCAGGACCACGATCGCGCCGTATCCCGTCCCGCAGACTCGATACACCAGCGAGAACAAAAACGCCGGGCCAACGGCCCAGTACATCGTCGGCTGACCGACCGTGAAAACATACCCATCCCCGGCGGCGATGTTCCGCGCCAGGATGTTGTAAGCCATGCTGTCCGAGACCGGGGACACCGGCACGACCACCGCCCAGGCCATCCGGACGACCACCGCCACCAGCAAGACCAGGCCGTATTTCTTCATCGAGCCCGGGTCAACCCCCGGTCCGGAAACCTCATTCATCGTCATCGCCCCAAGCTCGATCAGCCTGCCCTCGCCATCAATGAATACGGGCATCCCGGCGACCAGGGCAGTTTAACTTGTCCTGGTCGCCGGGACAACACGCCCACGCGCCGGATCAGCGTCGTGGTGTCACCACGCCTTCACATCCTTGAACAGATCGGTGGCGGCCGACTTCAGGTCGGTCGCCGTCTTGTCGGTTCCTGGCGGGTTGCCCGGCTTGTTCGACGCATCGGCTGTCATCCCGGGCGAGGGGCCGTCGGAGCCGTGGACCTGCTCGTTGAGCATCGGGTAGAGCTTGCGGTAGATCTGCTTCTGGCGGAACGAGTTGGCCGGGGCGAATCGGAGGTTGAACGACTGCATGAAGGCAAGGAGGTCGCCGAGCGTCGTTCCCTGGTAATCTTCGAGTTCGGCCAGAACCTGATCCATCTTCGGGCTGTGGAGCATCTTGCTCAGGCCGGTCAACGTCCGGATGCGGGCGAGCGCGGGGTAGTAGTCGGGGTTGTCGGGTTTGATCTCGCTTTTGAACCTGGCCCGCAAGCTGTTCACCGCGCCCGTCACGGCGGCGATCGTCGCGGGATCAAGATCCCCCTTCTCATCGGCCTTCAGCGCGGTGGCCATCGCCTTCTTGAGGTCGGAGCGCTCGGCCTCGAACGCGGGGACGCGGAGGGCGAGCGGCCACTGCTCATCCATCGTCAGTTCATGCATGCAAAAGGTGATGTCCTCCGAAGCATCCTCGAACGGGATGTCGCGGATGACCTCGCTTTTGAGCGGCGTCTTGATCGTCGCGAGCGACTGGTTGGCGTTGGCTGGGCTGAGGATCTCAACCATGAGGTGGTTCAAGGTGTTGCCGTCGCTGATGTCGAGCTGTTCGGGCCGGTTCTCGATCCGGTCCTTGACCTGGGCGCGGTCCTTGTCGACATCCATCCGCTGCGCCCGGTTCTGGGCATTGTACCGCCGGGCACCCGCCAGGCTCGACTGGTAGAGCGCATTGTTCCAGCGCATCGTCGTGTTCGTGTTGATCGCCCCGGCGACGGCGTTCTCCTCGTTGCCCACCCCGCGACCAGCGTAAAAATTCCCGAGTCCGCGACCGAGGCCACCTCCATAACTGCCGCCCCAGCCATTCCAGCCGTACTGAGCCTCGGCCGAGCCGGCCATCGCGGTCATCAGCACCAGCGGCAAGAGCCAGCGTACGTTCCGATACATGAGTAGAACTTTCTGGATGAGTCAAGATGAGGGATTGACCGCAAGGAGCATGCAAGGTCGCGGTTTCTGCTCCCGAAGTCAATTGTATAATGAATTATTATGTGATTTTGTGTCATGGTTCGTTTCGACGATTGGCCAGCCTCAGGCGTCGATCAGGCTCATCAGGCGGGTGAAGTCGACGGGTTTGGTGAGGTGGTGGTTGAAGCCGGCCGAGCCGGAGCGTTCGCGGGCTTTTTCCTCGCCGTAGCCGGAGATGGCGATGATGGTGGCGTCGCAGCAGGATTCGTGCTGGCGGAGGGCGGCGGCGACCTCGTAGCCGTTCATCCCGGGCAGGCCGATGTCGAGCAGGACGACGGTCGGATGCAGGCGGTGCGCCAGGTCCACGGCGGCGAGGCCGTCGTGCGCGGTGGCGACCTCGAAGCCGGCCAGGCGGAGCATCCGCGCTGTCAGGCGGGCGGTGTCGAGGTTGTCATCGACCACCAGCACGCGCCCGACCCGGGGTTCGGGCTCGGCGCTCGCCTTGCGGGGCGAGATTGCGGTGGAGATCCGCGGCGAGTCCGCCGTTGGCGCGCCGATCGGCAGGCGGACGGTGAACTCCGAGCCGTGCCCCTTGCCCGGACTGGCGGCGGCAACCTGCCCGCCGTGCATCTCGACGAGGTTGCGGACCAGCGTCAGGCCGATCCCCAGACCACCCTGAGCGCGGTCGATCGTGGCGTCGACCTGGGTGAACAGACCGAAGACCTCGGGAAGCATCGCGGCGGCGATCCCGACGCCGGAGTCGCGGACCCGGACGACCACCTCGGCCCCTTCGACCCGCGCGTCGAGGTCAATCCGGCCCCCCGGTTCGGTGTACTTCGCGGCGTTGGTCAGCAGGTTGCCCAGGATCTGCTCGGTCCGGGTCGGGTCGGCGACGAACGGGACGAGGACGTCGGGCAGGGTCAGCGTCAGCGTGTGCCGTTTCTGGCTGATGACCGGCTGGACCAGTTCCACGGCGCGCTGGACGATCGTGGCCAGGTCGACGGTTGCTTTCTGGAGGACGATCTTGCCCTGCGTGATCCGCGAAACGTCGAGGAGGTCGTCGATCAGGCGGGTCAGGTGGACGACTTGCCGCTGGATCAGGTCGCGGAACTCGTCGAGCTGCGCGGGCTGGTCGGTGGCGGTCGCCAACTGGACCGCGCCGCTGATGGCACCCAGGGGGTTGCGGAGTTCGTGGGCGAGCATGGCCAGGAACTCGTCCTTGCGGTGGTCGGCCTCGGAGAGGTCGGCGGCGAGGGTGCGGAGGGCGTCCTCGGCCTGCTTCCGGTCGGTGATGTCGACCCCCGAGACCACCACGAAGCGAATCTGACCGGCGTCACCGATCACCGGAGTCAGGTTGGCGGCGACGTAGCGCTCGCTGCCGTCGGGCACGAAGTATGGCATCTCCTCGCGGATCGACTGCCCACTGGCGGCGGCCAGGACGCTGCGCTTCATCTGCTCGACGAGTGCGGCGCTTGGGCTCCAGGGGCCGCACTCCCAGAACTTCCAGCCGATGAACTGGTCGCGGGTGAAGCCGGTCGCCTCGGTGGCCAGGCGGTTGACCTCGTGGACGGTGCCGTCGAGTCCCAGGATGGCGGCGAAGAACCCCCCCTGATCGAACAGGGCGCGAAACTTGGCGTTGACCTCGGCGGCGGCCACTGCCTCGGCGGCGACGTCCTGATCGTGGGCCTCGGCGAGCTTGCGGGCGGTGATGTCGCCGAGGAAGCCGATCATCCGAGCCGGTTGGCCGGCCTGGTCGCGGAACGTCTCCGAGGAACTGACGATGCAGCGCGGCGTGCCGTCGGGCAGGTGGATCCAGTAATCCACCTCCAGCGGGTCGCCCGTCAGCCGGGACGTCTCGGCCAGATCCCGGACCCGGTCGAGGTCGGCGGGGATGATGCGCCCGAAGACATCGGCCGCCGTGACGACCTCGTCCGGGGCGAAGCCGAAGATCCGCCGGCTCAGCTGGTCCAGGGCGACGGTGTCGGTCGCGAAATCCCAGACGAAGGTGCCGAGGTTGGCGACCGAGAGTGCCGTGGCCAGCCGGGACTCGTTCTGCCGCAGCGCCGTTTCGGCTCGGGCACGCTCGACGGCCGCCCAGGTCCGCTCGGCGACTTCCAGTGCCAGAGTTCGATAGTCCGCCGACCAGGTCTGGGGTTGACCAGAATGGGCGCTCAAAACCGCGACGATCCGCCCTTCCTTGATGAGCGGCGTGGCCAGGATGGCGCGGCTGCCGATCGCCCGGTAGCTGGCGGCCGAGATAGGATCGGCGGTCCGGGGATCGGTCGCGACGTCGTCCAGGACGACGGCATTGCCGCTCCGGAGTTCGGCGACGATCGGCCCGAAACTGTCCAGTTGGAGGACGCCCAGCATGCTCGGCACCGAGCCGTCGGTCCAATCGTGCGCAATAAGTCCGATGCCCTGAGCATAATCGATCTCGGTATATGAGACCCGCGCCACCCCCAGGTATTGCCCGAGAAGTTCCGAAGCGGCAGCCATCACCGCGACCGGGTCCCTCAGGTGATTCAGGGCCTCGGCCAGTCGGGCGCGGAAGTCACGGAGTTTGGTGTCACGCACCGCTTGCTGCTCGATGATCACCTCATCGGTGACGTTGCTTCCTTCAACGAACAGGCCGGTGACAGCGCCCGAGGCGTCGGTAATTGGCTGGTAAATGTAATCGAAGTAATAGGTTGTGATTGAGCCGTCGACCTCTGAGGTGAGCTGGATCGGCTCGCGCCGGGCCATGTACGGCTCGCCCGTGGCGTAGACCCGATCCATGTGGGCCACGAAGCCCCGGTCGGCCAGTTCCGGCACCACCTCACGGACCGGCCGACCGATGAGGGAACGATCGCCCGTGAGGCGCCGATAGGCCCGGTTGGCGACCTCGTAGACGTGATCCGGGCCGCTCAACACCGCGATATAGCCGGGCGCCTGCTCGAACATCGCCCGGAGCCGCTCGTTCTCGGCGACCCGCCGCCGCTCGGCCAGGACTCGCTCGGTCGTTTCCGTGGCGGCGGTGAAGACGGCGACAACCCGCCCAGTCCCGTCGCGGACCGGGTTGAAACTGTACTGGAAATAGGTTTCGACCATTTTCCCCTGGCGAAGCAGCTCAAACCGCTGGTCGAAAACCTTACAACCTTGCCCGGTTGTGAGGACCGAGGTAAGTTGCGGCTCGATGAATTCCCAGATGTCCGACCAGATCTCGGCGGCGGGTCGCCCCAGCGCCCAGGGGTGCCGATCGGCCATGAAGGGAGCGAAGTCATCGTTATAAAAGAAGCGCAGGTCGCTACCGCAGTAAACACCGGCCGGCACCACCATGTCAAAGCAGAGTACGACGGCAGAGCGCATCCACACTGGCCAGCCATCAAGCGGGCCGAGCGCCGTTGCACCCCAGTCGCCGGCCCGGACGAGATCTCCCACCATGCCACCCCCCACCAGTGCGGGTGCGGCCATGACGCTGGCTTCGGGTGGGTTCGACCTGTCTGGCTCGTCCGTAATCATAAAACAATGGGTCCCAATACGGGGACACGTAATCCACGATGCGCGATCAGAATTCTTCCGAATCGAGCCAACCAACCGGCGATACCAGGCGACTACGATACTGACCGGCAAACGGTTCACGCCAGGATGAACCTTTGGCGAAGACGGCCCGACGGTTGTGTTTGGGTGCGTCAGCAGATTGTGGTATTGCAACCGGCCAGGAGGAACAGGCAACCGCTCGCCAACTCGATCGAGCCAGTCCGTTGGCCTCACGCTGCGGGTCGGTCATAAGCCACTGACGCACATGTTTGCCACTTTAGAAGAAGTCGTCAAGGCTCCGCCTTGGTTCATCCGGACTCGGCTCGGGCGCGAACGGGTGGAGGAAGTTGGCCCCGGCCCCGCGCGGGCGGGCCTGAAGGATCGCGGCAGCGAGTTTCAGGTCGTCGGGCGTGGTGATCTTGAGGTTCAGGGCCGATCCGGCGACGACCATGCACGGGTGGCCGAGCGCCTCGACGAGCTGGCAGTCATCGGTGATGGTCACGCCTCCGGCCAGCAGGTCGTGCCGGGCGGCGTAGGCTTGCTCCAGCAAGTCGCGGCGAAAGACCTGCGGCGTCTGGGCACCGACCAGCCCGGCGCGGGGGACCGTTCCCAGCGTCCGGCCGTCGGGTCCGACCCGCTTCAGGGTGTCGGCCACCGCCACTGCCAGCAGCGCGGCACCGTGCGCGACGGCGGCGCTGAAGACGGCAGCGACCTGATCGCCCGTCAGGCACGGGCGGGCGGCGTCGTGGACGGCGACGTGGTCAACCTCGGCGTCGAGCGTGCTCAGCGCCAGCGCCACCGTATCGAACCGCTCGGCCCCTCCCTCGATGACCTTGATCCCGCGAAACGCCACCTCCGCGCCGTAGCGGCGGTCGAACAGTTCGCGGTCCTCGGGGTGGATCGCCACGATGACCCGCGCGACGTCCTCACGCCCCAGAAACGCATCCGCCGCGCGGAGCCAGACCGCGCGACCATCAAGGTCGGCATACGTCTTCTTCGCCCCCGGGTCACCAAACCGCGTCGAGCGGCCTGCGGCGGGAAGGATCACGGCAAATCGAGCCATCGAGCAATTTCCAGAATGAGTCGAATTTGACGTGAATTCGTCTCATTTTAGCCGAACTTTGGCCAGCACGCGACCCTGATGCACGATCCGTCTCCAGCCAGACTGCTGGGTTGCCGCTCGGCGGGGATGATCTACAATCGACTCATTGGGCAGATCCAGAAATCTCCGGATCAGGCCAGGCGTGGGTGTCACGCCGCGATGGGTCATCCGTCTTGATTCGTGTTGCGGTGAGTCGCCCCGAGGAGCGAGTTGGCAATGGATTGTTTCGAGCCCCGGTGTGCGGCAATCTTGCTCGAATGGTTGCAGACGCAGGGTCAGGCAGAACCGGTGAGTCGGGCGAATCCCGGTCGGCAGGCGTCGCTGTTTGCGAGCGTGCCGTACCAGGAAGAGTCGGCCCTGATCCGGTCCGACGCCGAGCTGGCCGGGGCGATCGAGCACCTGCAATACGCGGTCTTTCGCCGCTATGGCAATGCCTTGACGAAGGCTGAGCGCCTCCGCCTCGACAATACGATTCAAAATGCCCTTTTCAAGGTGGACCGCTACCTCGACCGCCTTGACGACGGCGACCGCGACCGGGTCGAGGCCGAGGTGGCCGAACTGAGGGCGCAGGTCCGCGACGGCGCCGAGCGGGCCGACCGGCTCCGCCAACAGGGGAAGCGGGCCGAACTGAAACTGTCCCAACTGGCAAGCCTGACCCCCGAAGGGTTCGAGGAGTTCGTCGGCGAGGTCTTCGAGGCGCTCGGCTATGAGGTTGAGCATGTCGGCGGGACCGGCGACAACGGGGTGGACCTGAAGGTTCGCCGCGGTGGCCTGCTCGGGATCGTCCAGTGCAAGTACTTCAGCAAGGGCGTGGTGGGCTCGCCCGAACTCCAGAAGTTTCTCGGGACGATCCACCACACCCGGAGCCACAAGGGGTTTTTTGTGACCACCCGGACCTTCACCCTGGCCGCCGACAAGTTCGCGTCGGAGCACCCGATCGAGCTGATCGACGGCCCGAGGCTGGTCGAACTCGTGCAGGAGGCAATGGGACCCGGAGCGAAGAGAGAGCCCGAACCGGCGTGGTTTTGACCGTGTCGGCAGTCGTGGTCCAGAAGTTGCTTTTCTGTTGAATTGATCAAGATCGTGCAGCCGACAGATGCGTAAGTGAAGGGTTGAGAACGAGTGGCTTGACCGGCACCGACCCGTGGGTTAGTTTGATCCACGAGACGCGGCAGGATGTCGCGACGCCGCCGGAACCAGCCACGGAAGGGGATGAAATGAGCGCTTGCAGCAAGCAGAACATCACACTGAATGACCTGGTCCTGCCCGACGAGTTCGAGGATCTGGAAGGTCTTTTGCAAACCGACCTCAAGGCGGTCGTCGCCCTGATCGCCCAGCGGGCCAACGAACGCCTCCTCCTCACCCGAGGCGAGAACCGCCAGTTGCGGGTCAACCTCTGGAACAGCCTGACGGCCGCGATCAATCAGGCCGTGGAACCGCTCTCGGCCGACCGCTGGTAACCCACCGATGGCGCATGTCATTCTGGGCGTGACCGGGTCGGTGGCCGCGATTCGGACTCCCGCGCTTTACGCTGGGCTCCGCTCGCTCGGTCACGCCGTCCGGGTGGTCGCCACCGAACCCGCGCTCCATTTCTTTGATCCCAGCGAGCTACCCGCCGACCCCTCGGACCCCCTCGGCGGGCCGATCTTTCGCGACCGCGACGAGTGGCCCGCCGGCCGCTGGGATCGCGGCGACCCGGTCCTCCACATCGAGCTGAGGCGTTGGGCCGACCTCCTCGTCGTGGCCCCGCTCGACGCCAACACGCTGGCCAAGTTCGCGTTGGGCTTTGCCGACAACTGCCTGACGTGCCTCTTCCGCGCCTGGGACTTCGCCCGGCCGGTCGTCCTGGCGCCGGCGATGAATACCCTGATGTGGGATAGCCCCGTCACGCGCCGGCACCTGAAATTGTTGCTCGCCGACTGGGGCGATGGCGGCCCGGACCTGCCCTGGGCGCTTGATCATGCCGCGGCCATCTTCGCCCGGCACGCGCCGACGATCCGGCTCGTTCCGCCCGTCTCAAAACAACTGGCGTGCGGCGACGTCGGCCTGGGGGCGATGGCCGAGGTGGACCAGATCCTCGCCACGGTGGCCGCCGGGGTGACGGCTCGCCCCCCAATGAGTTAAAACGAACCGACCCCCGACCGGTGCCGGGGGTGGACCGGGGATCGCTCAGGCTGGCGTTGCTTTCTGCTTTGCCGTGGTCGTCGAGCCCATCATGCTCATGTCGTCGGTCAACGGGATCAGGATGGCGGGCGCCACGGCGCTGGAAACGGGTCGGGCCAGGCCACCAAACCCCGTACCGGGCGCGGCGGCCGGGACCGGCGACGTGATGCCGTAAAGGATCGCCGCGGCTGGAATCGTCTGGCCGACGCCATAGTTGCCGAACCTCCGCACGACGTCGCCGCCGCCGCCACTGGGCCGGTAGGCATAGAAGTTGGAGAGGGGCATGTACACGGCCGCGTCGGTCTTGCCGTCGCCGTCGCCGGGAGCCGGGATCGAGGCGGTCGGACCGCTTGACCCGATGGGAACGATGTTGGTGGTCCCGGCCAGACCGAACGGAATCAGGATGTTCGCCAGGCCGCTGGAGGGGTGGATGGCGAAGGCACCCGCCCGAGGCATGTAGATGGCAACGTCGGTCTTGCCGTCACCATCGTAGTCGCCCGGCGCTGGGATCGAAGCGCCAGCACCGATTGGGCCGAACGAGACCTTGACATCTGGCCCACCCGAGGAGGGCCGGTACGCCAGGATACCTTGCGACGGGATGTAGACGGCGAAGTCGGTCCGGCCATCGCCGTCGTAGTCGCCGGGAGCGGGGATCGAGGCGCCAGCGCCGGCGGCGCCGAACGGCACGTAACGATTCGCGCCACCACCAGTCGGCTGGATCGCGAACGCTCCCATCAAGGCGATGTAGACGGCGACATCGGTCCGGCCATCACCGTCATAGCCGCCGGGGGCGGGGATCGAGGCGCCGGTGCCGCTCGGGCCGAAGAAGTCGAGCACGTCCTTGCCGCTGTACGACGACCGATAGGCCAGCGCCCCAAGGGCGGGCAGGTAGACGGCGATGTCGCCCTTGCCGTCGCCGTCGTAGTCACCCGGGGCGGGGATCGAGGCGCCGAGGCCCGCCTGGCCGAACTGTTGAAGGACGTCGCCGGTGCCGTTGGACTTGCGGTAGGCGAAGGTGGCGTTATTGGTCAGCTCGGCGGCGACGTCGGACTTACCGTCGCCGTCATAGTCGTTCGTGGCGTTGTTGAGCACCAGGGTTGGCGTGAGCCGGGCCAGGACGCCCAGTCCGGTGAAGTCAGCCCCGAAGATCTGGCCGAGCAGGACAACGTTGTTCGACGGCGTCAACGCCACGTCTACCACGTCAAACTGACTCTGGGAAAGCGTGCCGTCCGGGTATCCTGGGAGCGAGAACGTCATCTGGCCGTGCACGCCGAACGAGGTGTTGACCTGGCCCGTCGCGGTGAACTGCGCCGCGAGAAACTGCATGGTACCTTCCGAGGTTACCCCGTTGGAGGTCCCGGTTTTCGGCCGGTAGCCGCCCACCGTCACCGTCCCATCCGTGCCGATCGCAACCGAGGTGAAGGCCTCACGCGGCCCCGTCAGGAGCGAGGCGGCGACAATCGGAATCCCGCGGAAGGTTGGGTCGGCCACGCCGTTGGTCAGATAGCGGACCAGGAACGGCTTCGTGGGGGCGGTGGTGTGAGAGGAGTAAATGCTGTCGAGCCTTCCCGCAACGACCAGCTTGTTGTCGGCGCCGACGGCGATGGCAACGAGCGTGTTCGGCATGTCCTGTGACAGTCGGAGATGGCCCAGGGCCGCGAACGAGGTATCGAGCGTCCCGTCGGCGTTCAGCCGAGCCACCTCGCCGTTGGTATCGTTGATGGGTGCATCGCTCGACCTGTACAGGTTGGTCCCCAGGTAAATCTGGCCGCTGGGGGCCACCGCCACCGCCGACCCCAGCAAGCTGGGCTGGCTGTTGGGGGTCGTCGCGCCCGGAACGTGGAGCGTCTGGATGCCGGTCCCGTTGAACGTGGTGTCGAGGGTGCCAGCCGTGGTCAATCGGACAGCCAGCAGCTCATTCTCCGCGGTCGAGGAGGAGCCATCGTAGTGAACCCCTGCCGCGAAGATCTTGCCGTCGGGTTGCACGGCGACGCTGTAGAGCATGTTCAACGAGTTGTCCGTAGACCCCAGCGTGTACTCGCCGTTCGTGCCGAAATTGGAGTCGAGCCGCCCGTTGGGGGTCAACTGGACCACGATGCTGAAGAAGTCGCTGCTGAGCGACCGTGTCACCAGGGCGATCGAGCCATTGGCGCCGATGCTCAGGCCGACGGGCTGAACAAAGCCCGGATTGGGCGTACCGGGTTGCGGCGGACTCGTCACGCCGTTCGTGCCGAAGGTCGTATCAACCGAACCGTTGACGTTGTATCGCCGGACCGTGAACCTGGCGTCGCCGCCAAACCCCGCATAGCCCGCCACGACCGTCTTGCCTTTGGCGTCGCCGGCCACGGCGGCGACGTCGTCCTGATCGAAATTCTTGCCGGTGTCGAGCAGACCCGTGACAACGCCTCCCTGGCCAAACGTCGATTCGAAGGCGGCGGTGGCCAGCAAGGCCCGCCCTTCGAGCGACTCGACCCGCAGGCACGCCCCACGACGACTCCGGCGGGATGGTCGAGCGGTCGCGGTGAGCTGGGTGGCCGACTTGATTCGAGGGGGGATCATCGCGGTCTCCGGAACAACTCAAGAGGGAGGGAAACTTCATCCATCAGATAAGGCGTGCATGCTTGCTGGGTCAACCTGCTGGCACTGTCGCGCTCACGATTGGTCGCCGATGGTGATCTGGGCCCACGGCGCGATCCTGAGTCGATCGCAGCGCATGAGTTTTCCGAAACCACTTGACAACGGGGAGGATTTGCCTAATTTCTATTAGTAATTCCAATAACAGTCGCGCCGCAGTATCGAGGATCTGCCTGATCAGGGCAGAGGTTCATGCAGTTGGAATCGCTCAAGATCTTTTGCGACGTGGTCCGCCGTGCCAGCTTTTCGCGGGGAGCGAAGGAGAACGGGATCTCGCAGTCGTCGGCCAGCCAGGTGGTGCACCAACTGGAGGTCCGGCTTGGGGTCAAGCTGATCGACCGGTCGAAGCGACCGTTGGTGCCAACCCCGCAGGGGCAGGTCTACTATGATGGCTGCAAGGATCTGGTCGGGCGCTACCTGGAGATCGAGAACCGGGTCAAGGCGCTCGACGATGACCGGAACCTGGGCGGGACCGTGCGGTTGGCGGCCATTTATTCGGTCGGCTTCCACCACATGAGTCGGTTCGTCGAGCGGTTCGGCGCGGCTTACGCCGGCGTCGACGTCCAGATCGACTACATGCACCCGACGCGGGTGATCGAGACCGTGCTGGCGGGCGAGGTCAACCTGGGCCTGATCTCGTTTCCGAAGCGGTGGGCCGACCTGGTCGTGACTCCCTGGCGGTCCGAGGAGATGGTTCTGGCCGTCCACCCCTCGCACCGGCTCGCGAACCTCGACGGGGTCGATGCCGTCGACCTTGACGGGGAAACGTTCGTCGGCTTCGACGGCGAGTTGCCGATCCGCCGCGAGATCGACCGGTTCCTGCGGAAACAGGGGGTTCACGTCCGCGTGGCGTTCCAGTTCGACAACATCGAGACGATCAAGCGGGCCGTCGAAGTCCCGTCCGGCGTGGCGATCTTGCCCGCGCCGACCCTCGTTGGCGAGGTGAAAGCAGGCACCTTACGAGCCATCCGGTTCAAGGATCATCCCCCCACCCGGCCGCTGGCGGTGATCCACCGCCGGGGCGATCCGCTCTCGCTACCGTCGAGCCGATTTCTCGACTTCCTGACGGCCCCCGACGGTCTTTCCGCCCCCCCGGCCAAACCGGATCCCGCCCTGAAATCGCCCCGGGTCGAGATCCCCTGAGCCGCCGGATGTGTAACGAACCAGGACAGTCCCTCGGAGGCCGAGGGTTCCAACCAGCCAGCACCATGACCGACGCGGCGGATTCCACCGTGTCGGCTGAGCCGAATCAAGGGTGAGCCAACAGATGACCGGATCGGGACTGCCGCCAGCGCAAGGTTTATACGACCCACGCCACGAACACGACGCCTGCGGACTCGGCTTCGTCGCCGACATCCACGGGCGGAAATCGCACCAGATCGTGCGCGATGGCCTGAAAGCCCTCGAAAACCTCGACCACCGGGGCGCCTGCGGCTGGGAAGACAACACCGGCGACGGTGCCGGGATCTTGATCCAGATCCCCGACCGCTTCCTGCGCGAGGTCTGGCTGACCGATCAATGCCGGACCCTCGGCGTGCCCGAACCCCAGCCCGGCGAGTACGGCGTCGGCGTCTTCTTCTCGTCGCCCGACCCCCAGCAGCGCGTCTTCGGGATGGCTTTGTTTGAGCGGATCGTCGCCGAGGAAGGCCAGGTCTTCCTCGGCTGGCGCTCACTGGTGACCGACAATGGGCTGCTCGGCCAGGGCGCTCGATCGGTCGAACCGGCGATTGACCACGCTTTCGTCGCGCGTGGACCCCGGGCCACCACCGAGGACGCCTTCGAGCGCAAACTCTACGTCATCCGCAAGCGGTTCGAGCGCGAGGTTGAAGACTCGGGGCTCGACGACCATAAGTTCTTCTACTTCTGCTCGTTGTCGTGCCAGACGATGGTCTACAAGGGAATGCTCACCCCGCTGCAACTGGGCACCTACTTCGCCAACGACCTCGACGACCCCCGGCTCGAATCGGCGTTGTGCCTGTTTCACTCGCGGTTTTCGACCAACACTTTCCCGAGTTGGGAACTGGCACACCCACACCGGATGATCTCGCACAACGGCGAGATCAACACCCTGCGCGGCAACATCAACTGGATGCGGGCCCGCGAAGCCCTCTTCGAGTCCGACCGCTATGAACCCGGTGACGTCGCCAAACTCGTCCCGATCATCCGCGAAGGGTTAAGCGACACCGCTTGCCTCGACAACGCGGTGGAACTGCTCGTCCGGTCGGGTTTCAGCCTCGCGCACGCGATGATGATGCTGATCCCCGAAGCGTGGGAAAACCACGAGACGATGCCGCAGAGCAAAAAAGACTTCTACCGCTACCACACCTGCCTGATGGAAGCCTGGGACGGCCCGGCGTCGGTCGGCTTCACCGACGGCAAGCAGATCGGCGCCATGCTCGACCGCAACGGCCTCCGACCCAGCCGCTACTGGGTCACGAAGGACGGCCTGGTCGTGATGGGCTCCGAAGCGGGCGTGCTGGATATTCCCCCTGCCGATGTGGTGGCGAAAGGTCGCCTCGAACCAGGGGTCATGTTCCTGGTCGACCTGGTCAAGGGTGAGATCGTCGATGACGAGGCGCTCAAGCAGGAGATTGCCACGGCGCACCCTTACGGCGAGTGGCTCGCCGAGTTCATGCCCGCGCTTGCCGACGTTCCCGAAGCGCCCGACGTTCCCGGTCCCGACCACGAGACCTTGCTTCATCGCCAGCAAGCCTTCGGCTACACGCTCGAAGACCTCAAATACATCCTGGCGCCAATGGGGTCGGGCGGCGAGGAAGCGATCGGCTCGATGGGCTCCGACACGCCGATCGCCGTCCTTTCCGATCAAGCGCAGTCGCTGTTCAACTACTTCCAGCAGCTTTTTGCCCAGGTGACGAACCCGCCCCTCGACGCGATCCGCGAGGAGTTGATCACCTCGGTCAAAACGGGCGCGGGGGGCGAGGGCAACCTGTTGATGCCGATCCCTGAGAGCTGTCGCCAGATCGCGCTTGACCTGCCGGTGCTCGACAACAACGAGATGGCCCGCCTGAAGCAGCTCGACGGCTGGCGTGGGTTCAAATCGGCGACGCTGGACATGACGTTCGTTGCCAGCGAGGGCGCGGCGGGGATGGAGCGGGCGCTCGACCGGATGTTCGCCGCGGCGGTCGCGGCGATCCACGATGGGTCGAACTTGCTGATCCTGTCCGACCGCGGGGTCGATGCGCAGCACGCGCCGATCCCGTCGTTGCTGGCCTGTGCGGGGCTGCACCACCACTTGGTCCGCGAGCGGTTGCGGACGCAGGCGGGCCTGATCATCGAGTGCGGTGATGCCCGTGAGGTCCACCACTTCGCGCTCTTGCTCGGCTACGGCGCCGGGACGATCAACCCGTATGTCGCCTTTGAAACCCTGGACGACATGATCGGCCAGGGGATGATCCGCTCGGAGATCGACCACGCCGAGGCGGTCAACCGCTACCGCAAGGCGATCCGCAAGGGGGTCGTCAAGGTAATGTCGAAGATGGGGATCAGCACGATCCAGAGCTACCGAGGCGCCCAGATCTTCGAGGCGATCGGGCTCAACAAGGACTTCGTGACCCGCTACTTCGACAAGACCGCCAGCCGGATCGGCGGCGTCGGCCTCGACGAGATCGCCCGCGAGACGCTCTACCACCACGGCCGGGCCTATGCCGACCGCGAAGTCGGCCCGCCGTTGCTCGACTGGGGCGGCCAGTACCAGTGGCGCCGGGAGGGGGAGTTCCACCTGTTCAACCCCGAGACCGTCTATCGCCTCCAGCACGCCACCCGCTCGGGTCGGATGGATATCTTCCGTCAGTATACGTCGCTGGTGGACGAGCAGAACGAACGGATCTCGACCTTACGCGGTTTGTTCGAGTTCCGGACGTCTGGTCGCACGCCGATCCCGCTCGACGAGGTTGAGCCGGTCGAAGCCATCCTGACCCGGTTCGCCACTGGGGCCATGTCGTACGGGTCGATCTCGGGCGAGGCGCACGAGACGCTGGCCATCGCCATGAACCGGATCGGTGGGCGGAGCAACACCGGCGAGGGGGGCGAAGACCCAGCGCGGAATACCCTCGACCCCAACGGCGACGACCGCCGGAGCAAGGTCAAGCAGGTGGCCTCGGGCCGGTTCGGCGTGACCTCGGAATATCTGGTCAACGCCGATGAGATCCAGATCAAGGTGGCGCAGGGGGCCAAGCCGGGCGAGGGGGGGCAACTTCCCGGGCAAAAGGTCTGGCCCTGGATCGCCAAGGTCCGGTTCTCGACGCCGGGCGTCTCGCTCATCAGCCCGCCGCCGCACCATGATATCTACTCGATCGAGGACCTGGCGCAGCTCATCCACGACCTCAAGAACGCCAACCCCTGGGCGCGGATCAGCGTCAAACTCGTGGCCGAGGTTGGTGTCGGCACCGTGGCGGCGGGTGTCGCCAAGGCGCACGCCGACGTCATCATGATCTCCGGCTACGACGGCGGGACCGGCGCCAGCCCGTTGACGTCGCTCAAGCACGCCGGCATCCCCTGGGAACTCGGCCTCGCCGAGACGCAGCAGACGCTCGTTTTGAACCGCCTCCGTGATCGCGTGATCGTCCAGACCGACGGCCAGCTCAAGACCGGCCGCGATGTGGTCGTGGCGGCGCTGCTTGGCGCCGAGGAATACGGCTTTGCCACGGCGCCGCTGGTCGTGATGGGCTGCATCATGATGCGGGTCTGTCACCTCGATACCTGCCCGGTCGGGATCGCCACCCAGAACCCGAAGCTCCGCGAAAAGTTCACCGGGAAGGCCGAGCACGTCGTCAACTTCTTCCGGTTCGTCGCCGAGGAGGTCCGCGAGCTGATGGCCGAGCTTGGCTTCCGCCACCTCGACGACATGATCGGCCGGAGCGACCTCCTGGACATGAAGCGGGCCATCACCCACTACAAGGCACGCGGGCTTGACTTCTCGAACATCTTCTACCGGCCCGAGACCCCCGAGGGGGCCATGGTCCGCAAGGCGATCGAGCAGGACCACGGCCTCGCCCGGGCGCTCGACCATGCCCTGATCGCCCGGGCGGCCCCCGCGCTCGATCGGGGCGAACCGGTCGAGTGGACCGAGCCGATCCGCAACGTGAATCGGACCGTCGGCACGATGCTCGGCAGCGAATTAACCCGCCGGTACGGCGGCGCTGGACTCCCCGACGACACGATCCGGATCCATTTCCAGGGCTCCGCCGGGCAGAGCTTCGGCGCCTTCGTCCCGCGTGGGATGACCTTGACCCTCGAAGGCGACGCCAACGACTACGTCGGCAAGGGCCTATCCGGCGGCAAGTTGGTCGTCTTTCCGCCCGCCGACTCGACCTTCGTGGCCGAGGAGAACATCGTCATCGGCAACGTCGCGCTCTACGGGGCGACCTCGGGCCGGGCCTTCTTCCGAGGGGGCGCGGGCGAGCGGTTCTGCGTCCGGAACAGCGGGGCGCTGGCGGTGGTCGAAGGCGTCGGCGACCACGGCTGCGAGTACATGACGGGTGGGACCGCCGTCATCATCGGCCCGACCGGGCGGAACTTCGCCGCCGGGATGAGCGGGGGGTCGGCTTTCGTCTGGGATCTGGCCGGTGACTTCGCCGCCAGGTGCAACACCGAAATGGTGGCGCTCGAACGGCTTGAAGACGCCGAGGATATTGCCTTGCTCCGCGACCTTTTGATCCAGCACGCCGGCTACACCCGGAGCACGGTCGCCGCGCGACTTTTAAACGATTGGCAGCAGACGATCGACCAGTTCATCAAGGTCATGCCCCGGGACTATCGCCGCGTCCTGGACGAGCTGAAGAAGGCTGCGGCCCTGGAGCACACGGCTCCCGAACAGGTGGAGGTGAGTGGTGGGTAAGCCGACGGGATTCCTCGAAACGCCACGCGAGACGCACGCCTACCGCCCGGTGGCCGACCGTGTTGGTGACTTTCGCGAGTTGTATGAACCGCTGCCGATCCTCAAGGTCCGCGAGCAAGGCGGGCGCTGCATGGATTGCGGCATCCCGTTCTGCCATCAGGGGTGTCCGCTCGGGAATCTCATTCCCGACTGGAGCGACCTCGTTTATCGCGACCAGTGGAAATCCGCAATCGAGCGGCTGCACGCGACCAATAACTTTCCCGAGTTTACCGGCAAGCTCTGCCCGGCTCCCTGCGAGTCGGCCTGCGTGCTTGGCCTGATCGACCAGCCGGTGGCGATCAAGCAGTTGGAAGAGTCGATCGTCGACCGCGCCTGGGCCGAAGGGTGGATCGTGCCGATCCCGCCGAAGCAGCGGACGGGCAAGAAGGTCGCCGTGATCGGCTCGGGACCGGCGGGACTGGCCGCCGCTCAGCAACTAGCCCGCGCTGGTCATGATGTGGTCGTCTTTGAGCGCGACGACCGGATCGGTGGCCTGCTCCGGTACGGTATCCCCGACTTCAAGATGGAAAAGCACCACATCGACCGCCGGATCGACCAGATGGAGGCCGAGGGGGTCGAGTTCCGCGCTGGGGTGAATGTCGGGGTGGACGTTACGGCCGCACAGCTTTTGAGCGACTTCGACGCCGTTTGCCTCTGCGCTGGGGCGACCAAACCGCGCGACCTGCCGATCCCGGGGCGCGAACTGGACGGGGTCCACTTCGCGATGGACTACCTGACCCCGCAAAATAAGCGGGTTGCGGGGGATGAAGTCCCTGAGTTGGAGCAACTGACGGCGCGCGGCAAGCACGTCATCATCATCGGCGGTGGCGACACGGGGGCGGATTGCCTGGGGACATCACATCGGCAGGGGGCGCGCTCGGTCCACCAGTTCCAGATCCACCCGGCGCCGCCCGATGGTCGGTTGCCGTCGAACCCCTGGCCGCAGTGGTCGAATGTCTTCCGCGCCAGTGCCGCGCACGAGGAAGGCGGCGTCCGCGAGTGGTCGATCCACACCCGCCAGTTCGTCGGTGAAGCTGGCAGGGTGACCGCGCTTGAAACCGTCCGGGTCGAGGTCAAGCGCGACGAGGCGGGCAACCGCGTCGTCATGGAGATCCCCGGAACCGCCAAGGTCTACCCGGCCGACCTGATCCTGCTGGCGATCGGCTACACCGGCCCGGATCGCGGGGCCTTGCTCGATGGCCTTGGCGTCGAGTTGGACCCGAGCGGCAACGTCCGCGCTGATGCCGACCGCCGGACCAAGGTCGAGCAAGTCTTCGTCGCGGGGGATATGTCGCGTGGGCAAAGCCTGATCGTCTGGGCGATTGCCGAAGGGCGCCACGCCGCGCACAGCATCGACAAATTCCTCATGGGCCGGACCGATCTGCCCAAGCCACTCGACCACGGCAACGACCGCCGCCCATTCGCCTGAACAAACGGGTCGTCACCACCCCGGATCAAACGGACAGGCCCGGCCCGATCTTGCAATCGAGTCGGGCCTGGTTTGTCATCCCTGGATCAAGGACGAACCGGGTGGATCAATACTGGTCGGCGGAGATGACTTCGCCGTTGGCCTTGGTACCCAGGCCGAGGTAGGTCGGCATGGAGACGGTGGACTTGATGAACCGGACGCTGCCGTCGGCCATCAGGAAGTTGCAGCCACCGGGGTGGTTGCTCTGCGAGTTCGAGTACGACGAGTCGTCGGCACTGCAACCCGAGCAGCTCGTCCGGCACGAGTTCCAGCGGTACTGGTTCGAGTTCGGCGGCACGATCGTGTTGAACAGGGTCATGCCCACCGCACCCCAGGCCCAGCGGATGTTGTTGTCGTTCGACAGGGTGCTGCCGATGACGGCGGTGTTCATGGTGGTGGTGCAAGCCTGCAACGCCGTCGTGAGCTGGCCGTTGTAGAGCAGAGCGCTGGCATCGGCCGAGTCGTACTGCTGAGCGCCGCTGACGTTCATGACCGAGTTGTTCCGCTTGGTGTTGGTGGCGTTGGCGTCACCAGCCAGCGACTCGGTGAAGGCGATCGTGTTCGACGAGCCGTCGGTGATATTCTGGAGGCCGTAGGCGACCCAGTAGGCGAACACGCCGGTCGAGGTGGCCGTGCCGGTCGGCTTGGAGCTGATGTTCAGCGGGTCGGGCTGGTTCTGGCCCGCGTAGCCACCGTAGACGTTCGGGTTGGTCGTGGTGCCGACGCTCCCCTTGTAGCTGTTGTTGCAGGGCGGCTGGGTGTAGTTGCCCCAATCCGGGATGAACGGAGCGCCACCGGTCGCGTTCGGGTCGGACGGGCAAGCAAACGAGGCGATGAAGGCGTAGGCCCCGGTGCTGTTGCAGAAGTAGCCGTAGTTGTAGCCACCGCAGAAGCTGAAGTTGATCGAGTTGTAGAGCGATCCACCCTCGATAAACCCGAGCATCTCGGCCTGGGCACTCCACTCGGTCCAGTTGGCATAACCCCCGCTGTAACCAGCCGCGCTGGCGGATTCGGAGTGGCCCTGTGGGAAGGTGCCGTTGGAGCTGTGATAGTTGTGCATGGCCAACCCGATTTGCTTCAGGTTGTTGGTGCACTGAGCGCGGCGGGCAGCCTCGCGGGCGGCCTGAACGGCCGGCAGCAAGAGGGCGATCAGGACCGCGATGATGGCGATGACCACCAGCAACTCAATCAGGGTAAATCCCCGTCTCATTCTCGATCGCATCAAACATCTCCCTGTCTTCAAGCTGAAGGAAAGAACAAACCCGAATGAGCAACCCACCTCAGAAATACGTCAGGAATCGGTGGAAGTGACGATGACTGGGCGAACTCCTCGGGAGCAAACCCCCTGGAGGTCACCGAATGAATTCTTCCAATCCATGACGCCAGGTTGTTGATGACACGGGGGGAATGAACGGCAAAACAAACTCGCCACGCCGTAGGCTTGGATCGGTCAACGGCAGTGGCCAATTTCTGATCAAACGACCACGACTATTGAGGGAATTCGTTGCGACCACGAATGCTCAATGGCCCGACCGTCCAGCGGCTTGCTTGGTGTTACCACCCCTGGGCCCCGCCGCAACCTTCTTGAGGTTGTTAGCACGGTTTTGGGATTGGTTCGTCGCATGCTCCTTGGCTTCGGGAGTATCGACGGCGGAACTTCCGCAACCGCTTACCAGCAACAAGAACGCGCCTAGACTGGTTGAGATCACAAATCGCTTGACGACGTTGGGGCGAACCATGAGTCGGTTCCTCGCTCTTGATACGAGACTCGCTGAAGTTCTGGCTAGCTGACAGGATACGAAACCCCGACAACCAGGAATGTAACGCAATGAGACCGAGTTTTTAAACTCGGGACAGGCGCACGATACCAGACGACGCAACTCGGCAAGTGCCGAGTGAATTGCCTGGGATCGCGGTTTCTGACACCAAGTCGCTTTGAGGTTTTGGCCGAGAATTTCAGCCAAAGATGGGATAAAGCTAATTCATCGTATGCCGGGCCAGGTTGCTTGTCAATTGGCGTTCTGGCTGTCTTGTCTCGTCAAAACCCCATCCCCTCGAAAGGGTTGGGACAGATTATGTCGAAAGATCTGTCAGGGTTGTTGGAAATTGCATATGAGAGAATCTTGGTTCATATTCAGGCGAGCTTCGGGGTCCTGGGTGCTGCTGACTCGGCCCCGCTTTCAGGACGAGTTGCGGGCCGGTTGGCGAGATAGCGCTGCTCGTTGCTCCGGGCGATGAGCGAGTGGACCAGGGAGGTGACCTTCTTGGACCGGAGGGTTGTCTTCATGATCTTGAGGAAGTCTTCCTCGCGCAGGGCTTCGGGCCAGGCGAATGACTCGTAATCATCGTAGTCGTTGGGTTCGAAGCATTCGGCCTCGACGCTGGCGGGGTAGACGAGTTCGCGTTTGTGGTACACGGTCAAGATCCGGTACCGGTTCGCATTCAGCGCCGGGGCGGTCAATTCCACGTGGTGCTGAACATGCTGGATCGAGCCATCCTCAATGGTCGGGTCAAACTCGGTGACGACCTCGGCCGTCACCAGTCCCTTGGTGATCTCGACCAGCATCTCGGCCTGCGCATGGAGGATGGCCAGCGGCGGGAGCACGTCGTTGGAGATATCGTCGGCCCATAGGTTGGGGATGGGTTCCGCCATGACTGACCTGTCCTCGGAAGATGCAAAATCGGTGGTTTGGTTGCTTGCTGGGGCCTTGCGGGTGGCCGGAAGTTACCTGAGCTTGATTGCATTGTAAAGGAACGGGAGCGGGTTGTCGCCGGTCAGCCCGGCGGTCCGCTCCGTTCCCGCGGCTCAGAAGAGGAGGATCACGTCGAAGGCAAGGGTCAACTGGCTGGTCCGGGTGCCGTCGTTGTACGGTCGGGCACCGTTGGCGAAGTCATACCGGGCTTCGGGGCGGACCCAGATGTAGCTCTTGGGCTTGTAGATCCCACCGAGGGTGAACTCGGCGAAGTTGGCCGAGTAGCCCGTGCGGACGCCGTTGTTGTCGCGGAAGATTTCCGACCGCCAGACGCCGGTCAGCTTTTCGTTGAATGAGTAGAGGAACCAGTTGCCGAAGCTGTACCACTGGGCATTTTGCCGGTTGAACTGGCCGCTGAGGCCGAGGTCTTTCCCGAACGGGACGTTGGTTTCCCAGGCGATGTCGTTTTCCAGGACCTGGGTGAGCTTGTCGTTCCACTTGTGGATCAGGACGTTGGTGATCAAAAACCGGTCGTTGCTGGTGTAGTCGGGGTTGGCCTTGCCCGCGAACCGCGCCGGCGGGATCAGGTTGCCGCTGGGATAGACCGGGTTCCGAGCACCCGAGAGGAAGGTGGGGAACTGGTTGGGGCCTTCGATGAAGATGCTGGTAAACGACGTCTTGTTGTCGTCGGTGGTCAAGCTGAAGCCACCCATGTAACCCCAGACGTATTTGCTGTTGAACTGGCGGTCCCAGCCGTTGATGGCCGCGTTATAGATGTTGAGGTTCTTGTTGTAGTGCCAGGTCGTCAGCAAGCCGGAGTGGGTGAACGGCTGGCCATAATTGAACATGTAGGGGACCGAGAGGAGCGGGCGTCCGGTGGCCGGAACAACCTCATAGCCGGCCAGGGTATAGAACCGGCCGAACTTGACGTCGATTCCCCCCTCGCTGATGATCGGTAGGTGGGCCTCGATGTAGTACTGGGCGGGATCGTACTGGCGGAACGAGTTGATCTTGTAGGTCCGATCGAAGATCCCGTTGGAGTGGTTGAACTGCGCGTCGTTGCCGAAGAGGTTGTCAAACCGGAAGCCGAAGTTGAACGTGTCATCTTGCTTTAGCAGACGCTCCACGATGAGGTAATACTGGTTCCCCATCCAGCGGTCGGCCTGATTATTCGGGTTGACGCCAAAATTGAGGCCGGATTTGGGGCGGCCGTTGGTGTTGCCGGTATAACTGTTCTGAATCCAGCCGTAGACCTTGGTCCGAGCGTCGTCCGGCGCTCCGAGCAGCTTCATGAGCAGCTTGGTGTCGTCGACCTTGGCGGCGTCAGCAGCGGCCGATGCTTCGGTTGGCTCGCCGCCGCCACCGGGGCGCTCGGCTCGGGGGAGGCCCAGGTCGTTGTCGGCGCCGCCGTTGCCCGATCCGACGCCAGCATCCGGGTTGGCGGTCCCCGGCGCGTCGGCGGGATCGGCGCCGGTGCCGGTGCCGGTGCCTGGGGCGGTGCCGGTGCCGCTACCTGTGGCGGTGCCTGTGGCGGTGCCGGTGCCGGTACCTGGGGCGTCACCCGTCCCCAGATTTGGGGCGGCCCCAGCGGCCCCGGCGCCCGGGGTGGGGGCGGTGGGAGATGACCCCGTCGGCCCGGTTCCGCCCGCTGCCTGGACACGCCGGACCGCTGGGTCGACCGACAGAGGCGGTACCGCTCTCGAACTGACTCGTTGCGCTTCGGCCCGAGGGGCTGCCCCCACCAGGGTAGCCGCAACCATCAGGATCGCGGTAAGCCATCGTCCGTGTCTGTCGGTCATCTCGCCCAACCTCCTGTTGAGAACCAAAATCCGCGAACAACGTGCGTGTCCGCTCAATGAATTCGCCATGTTCAGCATCCTGCCGAACGCATCCTGCTCGACGGCACGGCAATTTCTCTCAAGGAGTATCGACCAATTCTTACGGACACTAGATAAATCTATCCGACAAATCGGTAAAATCCGATCAGCCGGTAAGATTGGTACGATTTACTGGGTCGGTCTTGATTTCCCGCCTCAATTCTTGCAATCGTCAAAAATCCCGACATAGTAGTGCGAAACGAGTGCGCCGGACCCGCTTTCGGTCTCCTCGTCCCCGTTCGACGATGCATGGTTGATCCACCCGCCTTGGACGTTGGCCGGTTGAGTTCGGATTCCAACCCCTTCCACCGATTTTCTCTCCCAGAATCGGGGCGTCCTGGCTCCATCCGTTGGGCGAAGGGTTTGCCATTGCGGCTTGCCTTTCTTCTCACATCCCACCTCAGGTACCCGCATAATCATGAAACGTTCGACTCCCATTCCGTTCGTGATCCTGATTCTGGTGACCCTCTTTGCGTTGTTCCTTCCCCCCCAGAAGGGAGCCCCGGCGCCGGGAACCGACCCGATCAACTCGGGTGATGTGGCCTGGATGCTGACCGCCTCGGCCTTGGTCCTGCTGATGACTCCCGGACTGTCGTTCTTTTATGGCGGGATGGTGGGGTTCAAAAACGTCGTGTCGACGATGCTGCAAAGTGTCGTGGCGCTCGGCGTCATCAGCATCGTCTGGGTGCTGGTCGGGTTTAGCCTGGCCTTCGGCGACAGCATCGGGGGATTCATCGGCAACCCCCTTACGTTCTTGATGTTCGACGGCGTGGGCGAGGCCACCAACAAGGCCCTGGCACCCACGATCCCGTTGATGCTTCTGGCGATGTTCCAGCTCAAATTCGCCATCATCACCCCAGCGCTGATCACCGGGGCGTTCGCCGAGCGGGTCCGGTTCTCGGCCTACCTGCTCTTCATCGTTCTGTTTAGCCTGTTGATCTACAGCCCGCTGGCCCACATGACCTGGCACCCCGACGGCTACCTCAAGAAGATGGGTGTGCTCGACTTCGCCGGTGGGACGGTGGTCCACATGTCGGCTGGTTGGGCCGCGCTGGCCGGGGCGATCCTGCTCGGCCGCCGCAAGAGTCACATCGCACAGGAGGCCCACACCCCGGCCAATATCCCGTTCGTCCTGCTCGGCACCGGGATGCTCTGGTTCGGCTGGTTCGGCTTTAATGCCGGCTCGGCTCTGGCTGCCAACGGTCAGGCTGTGGTCGCCTTCGCCACCACCAACACCGCGACGGCCGCCGCAATGTTGAGCTGGATGTTCTTCGACTGGATGCGCGGCAACAAGCCCTCAGCGCTCGGGGCGTGCATCGGCGCCGTGGTCGGCCTGGTGGCGATCACTCCGGCGGCCGGCTTCGTGACGGTCCGCGAGAGCATCATGATCGGCGTCACGGCGAGCATCGTCAGCAACCTGGCGGTCCACTTCCGGACCCGGTCGACCCTGGACGACACGCTCGACGTCTTCCCCTGCCACGGGATCGGCGGGATGACCGGGATGGTCTTCACCGGGATCTTCGCCGCCGATGGCCTGGCTGACGCCGGGATCTCGTCGAAGCTGTTCTGGCACCACATGCTGGCTCTGGTGATCGTCTCGGCCTTCTCGTTCTTCGGGGCGCTGATCCTCTTCAAGATTACCGACCTGATCATCCCGCTCCGCGTCCCTGAAGATCAGGAACGGGCCGGCCTCGACCTCAGCCAGCACGGCGAGACCGCGCTCGGCTCAGACATCCTCAACAATCTTGGCCAGCCCGAAGGCTATCGCGAACCGGTCGCCGCTGGCTCGATCTGATCGGGGAATAATTTGGCCACGGATGGAACACGGATCAGAAAGAAAAGACCTGGATTGCTTCTGGCCAGCTCGGGCCTCCTGCTGATCTAGCCCTATTTTTCCCCTTTCCATCCGTGTTCCATCCGTGGCTCCGTTCCTCTTTTGCTGATTCCAGGTAGACATGGCTGATCCCGACCCCGATGCCCGGCCCGCGCGACGTCCTCGGTACCGGGGGGCGAACCCGCGCCGGTTTGCCGAGAAGTACAAGGAACATCAGCCCGAGCGGTACCCCGACGACGTTGCCAAGGTCGTTGCCGGGGGCAAGACGGCGGCGGGGTCGCACCGGGCGATCATGGTCCGCGAGGTTCTGGAAGGTCTCGCCCCGCAACCGGGCGACGTGGCGATCGACTGCACGCTCGGTTATGGCGGCCATGCGCGCGAACTCCTGGCGAAGATCCAGCCCGGCGGGCGGCTGATCGCGCTCGACGTCGACCCAATCGAGGGGGCCAGGACCGAGGCGAGGCTCCGCGAACTGGATCTTCCCACCGAGTCGCTGGTCGTCCGCCAGCGCAATTTTGCCGGTCTCGCCGCACTGGTGGCGGGCGAGGTGCCCGGGGGAGCGGACCTGATCCTCGCCGACCTTGGCCTCTCGTCGATGCAGATCGACGACCCAGCGCGGGGGTTCACCTTCAAGGCCGACGGCCCGCTCGACATGCGGCTCGACCCGTCGCGCGGGCGTCCCGCATCCCGGCTCCTGGCCGAGACGAAGGAGATCGCGCTGACCCGCCTGATCGCCACCAACGCCGACGAACCCCGCGCCGCTGAGATCGCCGCCGCGCTGGTCCGGGCTCGTGCGCGAGCCCCACTTGCTACAACAAAGAGCCTTGCAGCGCTGGTCCGATCGGTCTACGCCCGCCGTCCCGAAGACGAGGCCACCGACGCCGTCCGCCGCGTCTTCCAGGCGATCCGGATCGCCGTCAACGACGAGTTCGGCGCCCTCGACGCCTTGCTCCGCGCCTTGCCAGGTTGCCTCGCCCCCGGTGGGAGGGTGGCGATCCTGGCGTTCCATTCGGGCGAGGATCGCCGCGTGAAGCTGGCGTTCAAGGAAGGCTACGACACCGGGATTTACGCCTCAACCACCACCGAGGTCATCCGCGCCACCGCCGAGGAGCGCCGGGCCAACCCCCGGTCGACCTCGGCCAAACTCCGATGCGCGGTCCGGAGTCGGTAGATAGACCGCCAGGCCCAGGACGCTGAATCTGCCTCAACCTTCGTCGGAGCGTCGATTAAGCGGGAATTGAGGTTCGCCGGATCTGGTGGGAATATCACGAATAAACGGTGCTTCAAATTCGCAATCGATCGTCTTCTTGGCCTGTCAGGTGCTAAGCTATGGATCATATACCCCATCGAGTCCGCAAAACTCTCGGATAAGCTCATACCACCTTATCTTTGCTGGAGCTGATCGATGACCCGCTTCTCTTTCCTGGTCCTGTTGACGCTTGCCCTGGTCCCTTCGGCTTCGTTCGCGCAAGACATGGCCACCCGCCGCGCTAATCGGACCATCCGTGCCCAGGAAAAAGAGATCCTCGATCGCGTTACCCAGCGCGTCGAGTGGGACAAGCAATTGACCGGCTCCACCTTGCAGGTTGAAGTTCAGCCCGGCGGCATGGTCTTGCTTAAAGGCTCGGTCATGAGCGCCACCGCCAAGGCCCGCGCGGTGGACCTGGTCGAGAACACGACCGGAGTCGAAAGCGTGACCGACGAACTGGCGATCGTGAAGGCCGTCAAGGTCTACGAAGCTCCCACCACCGCCACCACCACCTCGGCCCCCCTCGCCGCCCCGGTCAGCGTGCCGACTGTGTCACGAGTTATCTCCAAGCCTTGATTATTCCGATTTCTCGCTCGGTTCTTCCTCGGGCTGCCGACCTCTCACTCGGGGGTGTTCGGTGGCCCGCTGGCGTTTTCTGAAAGGGATTACCGTAACCCCAGTCGCCCGAGGTCGAAATCTCATAATTCACAATTTCTAAGGGTTGATTAAACAAGATAGTGGATCTGAGAGTCTTGAGTTATTTCCCCGGTATCATTCTGGTTCGTGGGACTTCAAGTAGTTGGGGTTGGAATCAGTCTTTTGCTTTGTTCTGTGCATTCGCTTCGGGCTTCGGCGACTTGCTGTTGCGTGCGGTCACTTCCTGCTTCAACCGCTCATTGAGTTCGGGCGGAAGCCGAAAGAAGCCATCTTGCGACAAGAGAACATGATTTGGATTGCGCTTGTAAGTCCCGACCACCAGCAATCCGGCCTTGACCTTGAAGCCGCCAATGATGTCCTGAGGCGGGACTTGCCCTTGAGGGGTTGGTGTCCGAGCATCGATCAGGTAGACCCATCCCTCGCCCTGCTGCTGTGCCTTCGCCTTCAACCCTTTCAACTCGGGTCCCCCTCGGGCGATGAACTCGTGCATAAAGTCGTTGAAAACCTTGTTGCGGACGAAGTTCTCGGGCTTGATCGCTTCGCTCTTCTTGAGGGGAGTCTTGAGCACGCCGACAATCGCCTCGGGGATCAGTCCCTTTATGAACAGTTCCTCCGGCGGAAGTGATGTCACGAGGTCCTGAGGTTCTTCGCCTGGTTTTTCGACTCGGCAGACCCACGTGGTCTGACCTGATTCCGGATGATCTTTCTGGCCATCAATCTCGGCCTGCACTTGTGGTTGGTCCACGGGGTCAGACCCTTTGACCTCTTGGCAGCCAAAAAATCCTGCCAACACGAACAAAATGCTGAGTTGGCAGGGCCGCATGTTCATCAGGTCCGATCATGGTGGGGCGAATGCCGCTTGAGGATAACCTACCCGGGATTGTAGTTCAGGCTGCCGTCACTTGATAAACAGCATCTCCTGATACGTCGGCAGCGGCCAGAGGTCGTCGGCGACGAGGGTTTCGAGCTTGTCGCCGGCGGTCCGGACGGTGGTCATCGCGGGGATGATGGCGTCGCGGGAGTGCTTGGCGTGGGCAAGGGTGTCGCCGTCGGCCGTGTGGTCGATGGCGTGATTGAGCGTGTCGATCCCGGTTTGCAGTTCCTCGATCGTGGTGGTCAACTCGTTCAGGAGCGCCGTCTGGCCTTTGGGAGCCGAGATGCCGGCGGCCTTGAGCTGGGCGATCGTCGTGGCAACTTCGGCCTGGTAGCGGAGGGCGGCGGGCAGGATCTGCCGCTGGGCGATCTGGACGGTCAGGTGCGACTCGATGTTGACCGTCTTCTTGTAGTTTTCGAGGTGGATCTCGTACCGCGAGTGCAACTCACGCTCGGAGAGAACGTGATACTTGCCGAACAGGGCGATCGACTTGGGGGCGATCAGGTCGGGCAGGCTCTCGATCGTGTTCTTGCGGTTGGGCAGGCCCCGGGCCTCGGCTTCCTTGTGCCAGGCGTCGGAGTAGCCGTCGCCGTTGAAGATCACCTTCTTCGAGTCGGCGATCAGCTTCGGCAACAGCGCCTGGATCTCGGCGTTCAGATCCTTGCCGGCGGCTGTGGCCGTTTCGAGGTGCGTGGCGATCTCGTCGAGCGCCTCGGCGACGATCGTGTTCAGCACGACGTTCGGCCCGGCGATCGACTGGCTCGAACCCGCAGCGCGGAACTCGAACTTGTTGCCGGTGAAGGCAAACGGGCTGGTCCGGTTCCGGTCGCCCGCGTCGCGCGGCAAGGTCGGCAAGGTCGAGACGCCGATCTGCATCGTCCCGGCAGCCTTGGACGACTTGGCGCCCCCCTTTTCGATCTGCTCGACGATATCCTGCAAGAGGTCGCCGAGGAACGCCGAAACGATCGCTGGCGGGGCCTCGTTGGCACCCAGGCGGTGGTCGTTCCCGGCGTGGGCAACCGACATCCGCAAGAGGTCGCCGTGGCGGGAAACTCCGGTCAGGACGGCGGCCAGGAAAACGAGAAACTGCGCGTTGTCGTGCGGGGTGTCGCCGGGGCGGAGGAGGTTGTTCCCTTGATCGTCGGCGAGGCTCCAGTTGACGTGCTTGCCCGACCCGTTGACGCCGGCAAACGGCTTCTCATGCAGGAGCATCTGCAACCCATACCGGTCGGCGACGCGCTTCATCGTCTCCATGACCAGCATGTTGTGGTCGGTGGCGACGTTGGCGTTCTCGAACAGCGGCGCCAGTTCATACTGCGACGGCGCGACCTCGTTGTGGCGGGTCTTGACCGGCACGCCGAGCTTGTAGAGTTCGAGTTCGGCTTCGAGCATGCAGGCCAGGACGCGCTCGGGGATGGCGCCGAAGTAGTGGTCTTCCATCTCCTGCCCCTTGGGCGGACGAGCGCCGAAGAGGGTCCGACCGGCGTTGATCAGGTCGGGGCGGGCGAAGTAGAACGCCTTGTCGATCAGGAAGTATTCCTGCTCGGGGCCGCAGGTCGCCATGACACGGGTGCAGTCGGTCCCGAACAGTTTCAGGACGCGGACGGCATGCTTGCTGACGGCGTCCATCGAGCGGAGCAGGGGGGTCTTCTTGTCGAGCGCCTCGCCGGTCCACGAGCAGAACGCGGTCGGGATGCAGAGGGTCGTCCCGTTCGGGTTTTCGAGGATAAAGGCCGGGCTGGTCGGGTCCCAGGCGGTGTAGCCGCGGGCCTCGAAGGTGTTCCGGATGCCGCCCGAGGGGAACGACGAGGCGTCGGGCTCACCCCGGACCAGTTCCTTACCCGAAAACTCGGCGATGGCGGTGCCGGCATCGGTCGGCGCCAGGAACGAGTCGTGCTTCTCGGCCGTCAGGCCGGTCATCGGCTGGAACCAGTGCGTGTAGTGGGTCGCACCCCGTTCCATCGCCCATTCCTTCATCGCGGCGGCGGCGGTGTCGGCGATGTTCGGGTCAAGTGTAACTCCCTTTTTGATCGTCGCTCGGAGAGCCTTGTAGACCGACTCGGGAAGCCGCGAGCGCATCACCTCGTCGGAGAAGACGTTGACCCCGAATAGCTGCCGGACCGGGGTTTCGCGGTCGTCGAGGCGGGCGGCGTTCGGCGCAATCTCGGTGCTCCGCGCGGCGACGGCGGCGATGGCGGCCTGGCGGGCGTTGGTCTGGCCCATGATCGTTGACAACTCCAAGCAGATGGATGAGGAAGAAAAGAGAGGAAGGTAGAGCATCGGGTCTGGAGCGTGACCGCCCAGAGTCCGAGCCCGGCAGGGGGAAGGATCACGCGGTCGGCGACGGCGACGGTCCCGTGGAGAGGCGGGAGACGGCGGTCGACCGCACCGGCGGAGGGACGCCAGGCTGGCATCACCTCACGCCGACGCAACCTTGCTTGGGAGACCAATATAGCGAGCCCATCTGGTCGTCGCCAGGGGGCGTTGGTTGCTCACTTCTTGAGCTTGGCCAGCACGGCCTTGGGGTCTTCCTTCACCTTGTCAACGCAGCCATCGCAGCAGAGGAAAAAGACCTTCCCATCCACTTCCTGGCGGAGCGGCATTCCCATCCCGCCCAGATGGCCACCGCTGACGGGGCAATCCACCTGAGCCAGCGCGATCGTCTGCTCATCGGCGGGTAACTTCTTGATGTTGGCCATCTCCTTGTCGGAGAGCTTCTCGGAGTCGACCGCCGCCACGCCCGGAGCGGTATCCGTCTTCGTGGTGGCGTCGGCCTTGTCGACCGGCATCGACTTGATGTCGTTCTTGTCCTTCTCCCCCGCCGGGGCGGCCGGGTCGGCGGCCGGGGTCGGCGCGGGGGCTGGTGTGGGCGCGGTATCGCAGCCGACAAAGGCGCCGAGCACGAGGCTGGACCAGCTCAAACGGCGGATCGAAAAATTCATGGGTGCGATCTCGGGAGGAGGATAAGGCAATCACCAGCGATCCATTGTAGAGCAAACGAACCCACGCTGCCACCAGCAGCGACGGTCAGCCGAGCTTGTCGAGGTCGTCGTCGCCGGGGATCTCGACTGGAATCCCCTTGTAGAATGTCCGGTTGCCGACGGCGAAGATCTTCGAGGTGAATTCCCCGTCGGTGGTCGACCGCATCCGCTCGGCGGCGACGGCGTTGATCTTGGCGTCGATCTCATCGGCATAATGCACGATCAGCGCCTCGATCGTCGCCGGCTCCTTGGGCGCTCCATACTGCATCTGGCCATGGTGTGCCAGGATCGCGTGTTCGAGCAGCAACAACGTCTCATCAGGAAAGCCGGGGATGTCGCGTGCGGTGTCGCGGACCATGTCGCGTCCTAGGACGATGTGGCCGATTAAGGTGCCGTGCTTGGTGTACTTCGCCTCGACCGGGTGGTAATCGAGCTCGCGGAGCTTGCCAATGTCGTGGAGGATGGCCCCGGCCACGATCACGTCACGGTTGAGCGGTGGGTTGAGCTCGTTATAGTAGTCGCCATAGTGCTTCGCGAGCGCCAGGCTGACGCGGGTCACGCTCCACAGGTGCTCGACCAAACCGCCGCTGTAGCTGTGGTGGAAGTTCTGCGCTGCGGGCATCTTGCGGAGCAGGTCGCCGTGGCGGTCAATCAACGTTTCAAGAAGCTGACGGATGTGCGGGCAACTGATGTTCTTCGCGATGATCGCAAAGATCTGCTGGACGATCTGATCGGGCGAATACTTCGATGACTCTACCAGATCAAAGAAGTCATACCCATCAGCGCTATCTTCAGGGATGACCAGTCGGCACTCGATCACCTTGATCTGTGGACCGTACTTGGAGTCCTCGGCCTTGGCCCTGATCCGGTACCCCTGGTGCAAGGTCCAGTCGGCGGCAAAGCTCAACAGCGGGTCCGACGCCCAGATCGGCGCGACGCGGCTGGCCCGCTTGTCGCGAAAAAGGCATTTGTAGAACGGGTTGCCGTGCCGGTCCGTTCCCGCGTCGCGCTTGACGAGCGCGGCGAAGAACTCCCCCTCCTGCCCATCTGCCAGGTCGGACAGCCGGACGACCGTGGTTCCAATAGCCATGCCCGATCCCCTTTGACCGCCGCTCCCTCACCAGTGGATGACCCAGCACGACGCATCCTTGCTTATCGTCGCGCGCTCGACCCTCGGTTGACCCTGGCCAGGGCAAAACCCCCGATTTCCCAGGTTACCCATTCGGATGTCAACTTGGCCATCTCAACAGTACGATTCAAAGAGATAGCATGGCCGGACGTTCTGTACAAGTGGAGGCTGAATTATTGCAGGTCGGGGTGGTTGTAAGGGTTACGAAATTTTTGTTCAGTGAATTGTGTTTGTTTTGTTGAGTCGCCGCGAGACATGAAAACGTAGAATATTTCGAATATGAATCTCCTCCATCCAATATGGGAATTTTTGGTAAGCCACTTAATTTGTTTTTGGAAAACAGTTTGCGGCAATTTTGGTTTCTTGACGTTCGATCTAATGATACTTGAGCTGGGTCGAAGTATATTAGCGAGAGCGCTAGCGTCTTTCAGTATCATAACGAGCCGCTCAAACACTCTGGGGCCTGGAGTTAGTTCATGAATGCTAACGACTTCGGTCTGAACGCGCCGGGCCGTCTGGTTTCTCAGGGTGGACCGTCAGGTGAGTACCTGGCTTATGTACCCAATCCGCTGCCACGATCCCTTGAACTGAAGATGCAGACCGTTCAACTGCTATCCCGCGCCGACCTGACGCTGGGAGAGTTGAACGGGATCGGCCAGATGTTGCCTAACCCAGACCTGTTGATTAGCGTGTTCATTCGCCGCGAGGTAGTGTCTTCGAGTCGTATCGAGGGCACAATCACCGATTACCGGCAACTGGTTCTTTTTGAGGCGGATAAGACAAGCAGTGATGATCTACCAGACCGGCAGGAAGTGGCGAATCATATCTCGGCGACCAACTATGGCTTCGAGCGACTGGCAACCTTACCCATATGCCTGCGGTTGATCCGAGAAGTCCATGAACGGTTGATGCTAGGTGTGCGAGGTGAAGACAAAACGACTGGTCAGTTCCGGCGAGTTCAGAATATGATCGGTCGCGATGGCCAGACCGCCGCCCGCGCGCGGTTTGTGCCGCTGCCAGTCGCCGAACTGCAGGAAACGCTTGATGATCTGCAACGGTTCATGGGCCATCCCACCGACATGCCGACACTTGTCGATTTAGCTTTGATCCACTACCAGTTTGAAACCATCCACCCGTTTCTGGATGGGAATGGCAGGATGGGGCGTTTGCTGATCAACCTACTATTGTGCGAGCGTCGGGCACTCGTACAACCGCTTTTATATCTGAGTGCTTATTTAGAAAAACATAAAAAGAAATATGTGGATTACTTGCTCCATGTCAGCCAAACGGGCGACTGGGAACCTTGGGTTGCGTTTTTTCTCGAAGGAGTTGCATCGCAGGCTCGGGCTGCCGTGCACCGGAGCCGCGAACTGCTCAGGCTTCGCGAAGATTATCGGATGCGCTGGAGCCAACGAACCAACTCGAATCTCATTTTAGGCATTATCGACAAGTTGTTTGAGCAGCCGGCAGTCACAACAAAGTCAATCAAGGAACAATTCGGAGTCACTTTCCGAGCGGCTCAGATGAATATCGACAAGCTAATGGCTGATGGAATCTTGGTCGAGGTGACGGGTAAAGAACGGAACCGAATTTATCTCGCTGCGGAACTGGTTCAGATCGTCACCAGGGACGATGATTGATCTTTTATTCATCCGTTTCGTCCTGCTCCCCCGGGCCGAAGCTGGGGTGGAGCGGGTTGCCGTGCTGGAGCGTGCGCGCAATGATCTGGGTCCGGACGTGGGCGGCGACGCGTTCGACGTGGGCGGGGTCCAGCGTGCCAGGCTCGGGAGTGGACCAGTTCGCGGCGTATTTGGGCGGGACCGGATCGCGGTAGAGGTGGAGGAACAGGAGGCGGAAGGCGAGCTGGTGGCGCGACTCGTTGGAGAGCGTCTCGCCGCCCCACTTGTACAGGAAGCGCTGAAGGATGAAGAAGATGGCGTGGTTCTTGTTGGGGTGACTCGACATCTTGAGTGTCCGGACGTACTGCTCGCTCCAGCACGATAATGACTTGTCGCCGCCGCGCGTCTCGACATACTTGTAGCCGTCGAACCGCAGCGCAAGGGCGACCAGAACCTCGTTGACGTCCGATTCGGTCAAATCGTCGGGCTGGCTCATTGGGGGCGTCCGCTTCGCATTACTTGATCCCGAGCAGTTGAACTTCAAACCGGAGGGTTGAGTTGGCCGGGATCATCCCTGCGCCCTTGTCGCCGTAAGCCTCGTTCGGCGGGATGGTCAGGCGGCGGATGCCACCGACTTGCATCCCGATCAGGCCGATGTCCCACCCCCGGATCACCTGGCCCTGGCCAACCGTGAAGTGAAACGGCTGATTGCGGTCGAGCGAACTGTCGAACTTGGTCCCGTTGAGGAGCGTCCCGGTGTAGTGGACCGTCACCTCGTCGCCGAGCTTGACCGCCGCGCCGATGCCGACCTTCTCGTCGCTGATCTTCGTTGTCCTGGGCCGGAGCATGAAGGCACCCAGGGCGCAGACCGCCACCAGCACCATCAAGCCGCCAATCGTCATCCGGCGCCATCGAGGAGGTTGCATCAGGATCGGCTCCATTACGACCGGAAACACAGGTACGCGGCCACCGACGACGGGACCGCCACCAGCAAGGCCACCCCGACCGCCGCCATCAGCCGCCGCCGACTGGCCGAGCCGAGCGAAACCAGGCTCGCCAGCAGGCCGAGCGTCATCAGGCCCATCACCGCGAACTGGACCGCCGTGGTCGGATGGATCAGGTACGCCCCCGGCAAAAAGCCCGGTAAGATCGGCCAGAGTCGGAGCCACGCGATCGAGTGCTCGCGCTCATGGACCGACGTCACCAGCAGCCAGCCGAACGGCACATAAAGCCCAGCCGCGACCGCCGCCAGCGCCATCCCGACCCGCCGCCAGCGTGATTCTGGCTCCACGATGATCACATCATCCATCCGTCAGCAACTCCCCATGTTCAGAGGCCGGCTAGCTCTCGAGTGCCAGGACGCGAAGCCCTCGACAAGCCGAGCACCAGCCAACCGTGAAGTGCCGCCAGCTCCAGGCACCAATGCGCACGATGCCGACTCGCGCCGCCGCCCGCATGGCCTGGCAACGCACGCACCGGACCTGCCAGCCCGAGCCAGATCCTGACATCATAGCAAGCTCTCCGTGTTGCCGACAGACGTCCTACCTCGAACCGGATTCGTACGCCCCACCGCGATATTGGGTCTGAGTTACCGGATCACCTGACGATTTCCATCAGAGCAGACCGAGCGCTGGCGATCCGTGACAAAATCGCAGCGATCCACCGCCTCCGGTTCGGGGCCATTGCACCCTGAGCTAATTGAGGACGATCAGACCGTAACTCACGAGCGATGACGGGATCGCGATCAGCAGCGCCAGCACGACCGCAAGCATGAGTCGGCGCGGCCCGAGCGAACCGAGCCACGTTAGACCAAGCACCATCCCGACCGTCGTCACGATCCAGGCGGTCCATTCCAGGCGATCGTTGGGGTGGAACAGGACGACTCCCGGAACAAAACCGGGCATGATCAGCCAATACCGCACCAGTTCAGACCAGGAAAATCGTGACAAGCTGGGCCGTGCCAGTGCGATCCAGCAGAATGGCACATACAGGCTCGCGCCGATCCAGGCGAATGACCGGGCCCACCGCCACCCAACCGATGGCCGCTCAGTTTGCTTGACTGGGACGAACCCAAACTCATCATCTACCGCGACGGGTTTGCCCATCACAACTCCCTATGGTCGAAAACCCTCACGGCTGATGATCTTGGATTGGTGGTCTGACACGCCGAGAGCTGGGTCTTGACCGAGTAATTTACCGAACGACCTGACGATTGCCATCGTAGCAGACCGAACGTTGGCGATCCGCGACAAAATCCCAGTCGAGCCGGTGCGGCGGGTGGAGCAAGTTCCGGTAGGCCGCCGCCATCTGCCGCGCAGCCTCGCTGGGGGCGACACCACCGAAACCGGTCCCCATGGCGGGAAAGGCGACCACCTCGATCGGCGAGTTGGTTGCCTGCCGGTTGTGCGCCTGGATGGCGAGCAAGGCCGCCCAGGTGGCGGCGTAAACCTTGTCGGTCCCCTCGATGCTCCCGGGAACTCGCATCGTCGGCGCGTGGCAGAGGAACGGGATGGAGGCGTCGCCCGTCGCGATCACGAACGCGGTCCCGACGGGTTGCTCGCCGTAATATTCGTCCATGATCCGGTGCTGAACCCGCGTCATCAGGTCGGGGCCGAACCGATCAATCACCGCCGCGTCGATCCCCGCCGTCATGATTCCAAAGGCGTTGCCCGCCGTCACGAAGCAGCCGTGCGGCTCGACGTCCTGGAACAAACTCGGCACGATCCGGACGTTGGGCAGACCCGTAAACCGCTCCCGAAATGCCGTCCCCATCGCGGCGTCGGGATGAACCAGCCAAAACCCACGCATCATCAAGTCTGCTCCCACTCGGCCGTTGGGCCGGCAGTCGATGATGCTCAAGGAGGCCGAACTATTTCAAGGCTGGGCCACCAGCACAAGCAGCACCTCGCCATTTTGTGCAGGAGGCAACTTACGGATGCCTGACAGGTAAGATACGAGATGCAGCCGGATAAAACCTGACAAAATGAGCGATATTGTCTTCAGATCCGATTTAAAGTTGCGTGCAATTACGATCTTATCTTCAGGAACAATCGCGTCCCCCATCGCGATCAGGGCCGATTCTGGCTTCGTTCTCTGCCGGACAAAACTGGTTTGTGAACCAGAAGCAACGGACGGGGTTGGGTTCGTTTCGCCAATGATGCTCAACCGGACCGTAGCAAACAAAATGGCCGAACGAACCCATTGTCTCGATATCAAGAGTTGGACGAACGAAGCCAAGCCTCGACGAACGAAGCCAAGCCTCGACGAACGAAGCCAAGCCTCGACGAACGAAGCCAAGGTGTCCGAACGAACCCAAGGATCGACGAACGAACCCAAGGCTCGACGAACGAACCCAAGGTGTCCGAACGAAGCCAAACTCAACGAACGAAGCCAAGCCTCGACGAACGAAGCCAAGATCGGTCGAGTTGGGTCGGAAATTGCTACAATCAAAGGATCACACAACCAGGATGACGCGGGCGGGTGAAAAACTGGCATGGCGATGATGACCCGGACGGCGGACACTTTGGGGGTGCTGGGGTTGCCCGAGCCGGTGGCGAGCCTGGCGAGTCGGCGGTGGGATGCCATCGTCGTCGGTGCCGGGCACAACGGTTTGACCTGCGCCGCGTACCTGGCCCGGGCGGGCAAGCGGGTGCTCGTGCTGGAGAGTCGCACGCGGGTCGGGGGGGCTTGCACCCTGGAGGAAGTCTGGCCGGGGTTCCGGACGTCGCCGTGTGCTTACCTGCTCGGGCTTTTGCATCCGCTCGTCATCGAGGAGTTGCAACTCAAACAGCATGGCCTCCGGTGGAAGGCGGCGAGCGCGGGGATGTTCGTGCCGTTCGATGATGGGTCGAGCCTCCGCCTGGGAGAGGACGACGACCAGTGCGAGGCCGAGATCCGCCGCCTGGCTCCGGGCGATGTCCACGGCTGGCGGGCGATGGGGGACGTGAAGCGTCGGTTGCGCGACGCCCTTCGGCCCGACGGCGACGGCGACCTCTGGGTTGGCGACTGCCCGCCCCGCGCGGCGATCGAAGCCCGACTCAAGGGGGACGAGGAGGCCCGCAAGATGCTCTTTGAGTGGTCGATGGTCGAATACGTCGAGCACTTCCTGAGCGATGAGCGGATGCAGATGGCCTACCTCGGGCAAGGGGTGATCGGCACCAACGCCAGCCCCTCCGACCCGGGGACGGCGTCGGTCCACTTCCACCACGCCTCGGGTCGGCTCGGCGGCGAGCCCGGGATGTGGGGCTACGTCGAGGGCGGCATGGGCATGGTCTCATTCTGGATCTGCGACGCCGCACGGGCCGCGGGGGCCGTCGTCGCCACCGGTGTCCCCGTCGCGCGGATCATCCCGGGAGACGGGGTCGAACTGGTCGGCGGCGAGATGATCCACGCTCCCGTCATCGTCAGCAACGCCGACCCGGCCGCGTCGCTGAAGTTGCTTGGTGATAGCGCTGAGAGCGGCTGGCGTGGCCGTGTCGAGGCGGTCCCGATCGTCGGTTGCACGGTCAAGATGAACGTCGCCCTCCGCGAGCTACCCAACTTCACCGCCCGCCCCGGCACCCGCGAGCCGCACCACTTCGGTCAGATCAACACCCCGTTGACCAAGGCGGAATGGCAGTCGCACCATCAAGCCAGCCGCGAGGGGAAACTGCCGCCGCGCCTCTGGACCGAGCTCTACTTTCAAACTGCCTACGACCCCACCGTCGCCCCCGACGGGATGCACACCATGAGCGTCTTCGCGCAATCGGTTCCCTATGCGTTTGCCGAGGGGACCTGGGACGACCGGCGCGATGAGGTCGGTCGGCTGGCGCTGGCGTCGATCGGGCGGTACTGTTCCAACATCCCCGACGCGGTGGTCGATACCCAGGTCTACGGCCCGCCCGACATCGAGGAGCACGTCGGCCTGACGGGTGGGCATATCTTTCAGGGAGAGATCCTTCCCGACCACCTCTGGGACCGGCGGCTGACGGCGCGAACGCCGATGCCCGGCGTTTATCTGTGTGGCGCCGGGACGCATCCCGGCGGGAGCGTGATCGCCGTCAACGGCCGGAACGCGGCGATGGCCGTCCTGGCCGACTTTCCCACGAGTTGATCCCTGTTCACCCTCTCCTGACGAGCCTGGACCGATGCCCGACGAATCGAAACTGCCGCAAGTTTACCTCGCCCGCCACGGCGAAACAGAGTGGTCGCTGTCCGGCCAGCATACTGGGACGACCGACATCCCCCTGACTTCTAACGGCGAGAATCAGGCCCGAGCGCTGGGCGAACGGATCCAGGGAATCCACTTCGATCGGGTCTGGTCGAGCCCCCGCATCCGTGCCACCCGGACCGCCGAACTGGCCGGGCTTGGGGACCGGGTCGAGATCGTCCCCGACCTCGCCGAGTGGAACTACGGGGACTATGAGGGGCTGACCTCGCCCGAGATCCACGCGCAGCGTCCCGGCTGGCTGATCTACCGCGACGGCTGCCCCGGCGGCGAGTCGCCCGAGGCCATGATCGAGCGGATCGACCGCCTCATCGCCCGCCTCCGGACCTTGCCCGGCACGACGATCCTGTTCTGCCACGGCCACTGCTCGCGGGTGATCGGTGTCCGCTGGGTCGGCCTGCCGATCATCAACGGCCAGCTCTTCAAAGTGAGCACCGCCGCGCTAGGGGTACTAGGCTACGGCGACACGCAGGAAGAACCCGAGATTGCCCTCTGGAACGACCACCGGCACGCCGAGGATTGACTTAGGCTCAAAGCACCGAGCGGAAGTAATCCAGAGTCCGGGCGAACCCTTCCGAGCGGTCGATGGTTGGGTTCCAGCCGAGGATCGTCTGGGCCTTGGTGATGTCGGGGCGGCGGCGGCGGGGGTCATCCTGGGGCAGGGGGTGGTACTGGATGGTGCTCTTGGTATTGGGCACCATCTTCAGGATCTCCTGGGCGGTCTCCAGAACGGTGATCTCGTTGGGGTTGCCGATGTTCACCGGCATGGCGTAGTCGGAATGCAGGAGGCGATAGATCCCATCGACCAGATCCGTCACGAAGCAGAACGACCGGGTCTGATCCCCTTTGCCGTAGACCGAGAGGGGCTCGCCGCGCAGGACCTGACCCATGAAGGCGGGCAGGACGCGACCATCATTGAGGCGCATCCGGGGTCCATAAGTGTTGAAGATCCGGACGATCCGGGTGGCGACGCCGTGCTGGCGGTGGTAGGCCATCGTGAAGGCTTCGGCGACGCGCTTGGCCTCGTCGTAGCAGCCGCGGGGGCCAACGGGGTTGACGTTGCCCCAGTATTCCTCTTGCTGGGGGTGGATGTCGGGGTCGCCGTAAACCTCCGACGTGCTGGCCAGGAGGAACCGGGCATTCTTGGCGCGGGCGAGACCGAGGGCGTTGTGCGTGCCGAGCGAGCCAACCTTGAGGGTAGCGATCGGGTGGGCGAGGTAGTCCGCCGGGCTGGCGGGACTGGCGAAATGGAGGATGTGGTCGACCGCGCCGTCGAAAGTGAGCGGCTGGGAGATGTTATGCTCGACGAAGGTAAAATGCGGGTTGTCCCGCAAGTGGGCGATGTTTCGGGTCGCGCCGGTGAGCAGGTTATCCACGCAAACAACGTCGTCCCCCTCGGCCAAAAAACGCTCGCAAAGGTGGGAGCCAACGAAGCCTGCCCCGCCGGTGATTACCGTTCTCGCCATCTCGATCCTGCTCCTGCCCGTCCCAGCTCGATCATCCGCCGCACCGGTCGGGCGCTGGACCCCCGGTCAGCTCGTCCGCGGGGGTCTAGACTAAACCGATCGACCCCGCCAACGCAACGCCGGATCGGTCGCCTTGCTTCGCGGGTGTGACCATGTTTTCTGGTGGTTCGACCGGAAAAGGGGGACAGGCAGCCGCTCGTTCCTCGCTCAAGCCAGTCCCCTTGGCCTCGCCACCCCAAGAGTCCGCGGTCGAACCCCGCTTCGGGTTTCAAGCGGTGCCGGTTGGGTCGTCGGGTGGGCAAATGTTGATTCGGTGAGCCCCCGGCGCGACGACTCGCCGGAACCTGGCCCACCGGGCCGCGATCCGGCGCCAGCGTAGTGCCGTGCCAAACTGAAGCCGTCGCCAGGTGTCGAGCCAGGCCGGAGGAGCTTCGGGGAGGGGTATCCCGAACGGACTCGCCTTGGCCTTCAACCCGGCTGCCTGGAGTCGGAGCAGCATCTCATACGCGGCGATCATGTTATGGCTATGGATCGAGAAATGGACCCGCGCCAGGTGCCGCCGAGGTTCCTCGGTCAGCCAGCGGACCACCGCCATCCCGCAGTCGTCCCGGCTCGAATCGACGTAATGCTCGCCGCCGAGGTCGTGGTCCAGATGGACCTCATCCCAGTGCTCGGCCAACCGACTGATGCACTCGGGAGCGGTCTGGACCCAGACGGCGTCGGGGTATCGAGCGGTGAAAACCGCTGCCCGCGCTGGGTCGTCGTCAAGGAACAGGCGTCGCCGCATGATGAGGTTACTGGTGGGTCGAGGCGAGGGAGAAGCGGATTGGGTCCGCTTCCAGGCAGAACGACAGATTTCATCCTAACGGATGAGTGACCGGAGGGAAAAGAATTTTTGGATCTGGCCCACGTTCAAAACAACGGGGAAGAGCCGGGAGTCGACACCGGAAAGAGTTTCGTACCCGGTGGGATGGCGTCGCCAGCGGGTGGAACGTCGGGCTCATCTTTCCGCAAGCTTTGCCAACGAGCCTGGATCTCGGGCAGGGGGTACTCCAGAATCGAGAGGGTCAGCGAGGGGATCTCGATCAACCGGAGGTAGCCTCGGGTGACCCGCGCTTCTTCGGCCGCGACGAACTCGGGGTCAAGTTGTCGCTTGTCAAAATAACCTTCGACCCCGATCGGCTCAAAACCGTCGGCGACGATAAATTGAGCGAGCGTGGGGTTGCAGCGCAGGTGACGTTCGCGGCTGGAATGCAAGGTTTCGGGGTCGATCTCACCGAGGATGTACCGAAGGTACAGGTCTGAGTCTTCGATCGTTTCCACCTCGTTGCCGCACACGTCACACAGGTAACCTTGTTCGCAAAGGGCCATGTTCACTTCACTCCGAAGGCACAATCGATCATTCTTCCACAAAACCGCGACTTGGTCAGGGAAAAAGGTCACTCATGCTGTAACTCCCGCAGGGCTGGCGGACCAACGACTTGGCGGCGTCGAGCGCACCGCGGGCGAAACCGTCCCGGTTCAGGGCGCGATGGGTCAACTCCAGACACTCGCCCATCAGACCAAAGACGACCGTGTGCTCGCCGGGGTTGTCACCGGTCCGGAGGGCGTGGATGCCGATCTCGCCAGCCGGTCGCTCACCCATTGTGCCACTCCGGCCATGGATGAAGCGGCTCGTGCCGATGGCCTCGGCAGCGATCTCGGCCAGGCGGAGCGCGGTGCCACTTGGGGCGTCCTTCTTGAACCGATGATGACGCTCGATCACCTCGATATCCGCTTCGCTCAGGCCACGCGCCGCCTCTCTCACCAGCTTCATCAAGAGATTGACGGCTCGACTGGTGTTCGGTGACACCAGCAACGGAATTCGCTCGGCGAACCGAGATAGATGCGCCCTGGCCTCAGGCTCGAACCCGGTGGTTCCGACCACGAGCGGAGTGCCCGTCCGTGCACAAGCCTCGGCAATCTGCAGTGTCGCCGCAGGGGTTGAAAAGGCGATCACCACGTCAACCTGTTCGTCGAGGGAATCGGTGAGTTTGATTCCAAGCTCGCCGAGACCAACTGGCGGCCCAACATCCCGCCCAAGACCAGCGTGACCCGAGCGACCAATCGCCGACCGGAGGGTCAGACTTGGATCCGCCTGAACTAGGTGAATCAGTCGGGTTCCCATCCGACCGGGGACCCCTTGAATCCCCACTCGAAGCGGTTGTGCCACCAATCACCAACCCCTGTGAAATACACCTTTGAAGCCGATGATGATTCATTTGCAGATGCTGGACCAAATTGGGCCGATTTGCCAACCCGAATGAAAATCCGACTCTTTTTTTCTCGAATTCAAGGGCGGATCGAAACAATCTGGTATCGATTATCGATCAATATTCAATATAAGTTAAACGAGGTCTGTCAATGTTGAACGTTTGAATAAAGCGCGATCGAACGAATAATATCGTTAAGGTCATTCGGCACGATCACGGGCCGGTTGGCGAACCCGGCCCGCCGGACGCCGCGACTGCCCAGCACCTGCTCAAAGTTGGCCTGATCGGTCCCGTGGTAGGCAACTGTGGCGGTCGGGTCCTTGAGTTGATGCCCGGTCAGGATGCAAACCACCGAATCACTCGGCGCGATCACCCCCTCGTCACGGAGTCGCTTGGCACCGGCCACGCTCGCGGCACTGGCGGGCTCGCATCCCAGGCCCCCAGCGCCTATTCGGGCCTTGGCGTCCATGATCTCCTGATCAGACACCTCGCGGACCACACCATCGCAGAAGTCGAGCGCCCGCAGGCACTTCTTGAGGTTGACCGGCCGGTTGATCTCGATCGCCGACGCAATCGTGGACGCTTTCGACCCCGATGCATCTAATGTGCCATAATAGGCGTGGGCCTGATCCATGTCGGGCAAGCCGTTTGACCAGGTCAGGTTATGATTGGCAACCAACTCGCTCAGCGTCCGGGCGCCGGCGGCGTTGATCACGGCCAGTCGGGGGACTCGATCAATCAGGCCCAGATGTTTCAACTCGATGAATGCCTTGCCAAATGCGCTCGAATTGCCGAGGTTGCCGCCCGGGACGACGATCCAGTCGGGAACCTCCCAGGCGGAGGCTTCGAGGACCCGGTACATGATCGTCTTCTGGCCTTCGAGCCGGAACGGGTTGACCGAGTTCATCAGGTAGATCCCGAGTTCGTCGGCCACCTGGCGGACCCGGTGCATGGCGTCGTCGAAGTCGCCGACGATCTGGATCGTCAGGGCGCCGTGGTCGAGCGCCTGGGCGAGCTTGCCGTAGGCGATCTTGCCCGACCCGATGAAGATGATGGCCTTGAAGCCGAACGACGTCGCCGAGCAAAAGACCGCCAGCGCCGCCGAGGTATTTCCCGTACTGGCACAGGCCACCCGTTTCGCCCCGACCATCCGGGCATGGGTGAACGCGGCGGTCATCCCGTTATCCTTGAAACTTCCCGACGGGTTCATCCCCTCATACTGGAGGCGAAGTTGCCCTGGGTTCATCCCGACATACTGGCCCACCTTGTCGGCCACTTGCAGCAGGGTCTGCCCCTCGCCGATCGTGACGACCTGATCCGGGGGGGCAAAGGGGAGAAGTTCGCGGAACCGCCAGACGCCCGAGAAGTTCAACGGGTTGAGCCGGTCCGACCACTTCGCCTCGAACTCGCTCAGGTGACGTGGGACGGGCAGGCGGTCCCAATCATAGATGACGTCGAGCAGATCGCCGCACTCCGGGCAAGCGAACGCCACCTGGTCGACCGCCAGCGTGGCCCGGCATTCCGGGTTGATACACCGCTGAAATGCCAGGTCGGTCGACGTTGTGGCCATCATGCTCATCGCGATCGCTCCCGCCCTGAAACCCACTGCGGACTGGGAGGGCTTGCCACCAGATCCAGCGGAATTCGCCCGACCGACACCGGCTCTTCACCCACAATCCCCGGTGGATCACTGTACCGGGAGGGGCCAACCCCCGACAAGCCGAAACGGGGAGAGGTCCCTTGAACAGGGTGCGCCAACGGATTCTGGCAAACGACCGCTGACCAGGAAAAGGGGACGGGCTCAAGCGAGCTTGCGAGCGTGCCTGTCCCTCTTTTCCGATCGCCATGCCAGAAGCCGTTGGCGCACCCCCTTGAACATGCAACGGCGGGTGTCACCCAGGATTCTGGAAATTCTTGAGATGGCGGCCCAGCGCAGATCATAGGATCACAAATCGCCAGGCGGAGAAGACGGAAAGATTTTCCAGCTTGGCGATGTGCGATCCAGGACACACATCGACGAATTCGTTAATAGTCGTGAATGCCCGTTCAAGATCCGACCTTGAGGTGCTCTTGGCGGTGAATTGGACTTACAAACCCGCGGAATTGATCCTGATGCTTGAAGCGCCAAGGCGAAACAAAACGGCGTGCCGTCCCAGAAATTCGTGGTCAAAAATTGAGCATTTGTCAAAAACTTTTCGTCCCGGGAGGACTATTCAACAAGATTTTTGCAAATTTGCCGGATTGACAGCCGTAAAGGTTTATAAAAGTGCATAGGGTAAAGTGTGGTTCAGATTCGTGCGCTCTACTGACACTTGGAAGAAAATTCGGCTTATATCTCCCTAAGAGGGGAAAAGGTGATATTCAGATTCGGATTCGGGTTGACATGGGTGGCTTCTTTCATATCATTAGAAATGAACTGTGCGACTTCCCCCTGCAAGTTCTATCTGTGGTTTTCTTTATACGTCTCGATCTCCTCTTTGAGGTTCCTCTCATGGCCGGCCAGACTCCCAAATCAGCGTCGGCTAAAGCCGCTGCTTCGCGTGAACCTGCTCCCGCTCCCGCGCCGGTTGTTCCGCCCAAACCGACTGGCCGACCCGCTCCCGAGATTCGCCGCGTGGCTGATCTGCTCAAGCAAGTGTCTGACCCGACCCGCCTTCAGGTCCTGATGCTGCTTAATGACAAGGAACGGAACGTTTCCGAACTTTGCAGCGATCTCGGCACCCAGAGCCAACCGGCCGTCAGCCACCACCTGGCTCTGCTGCGTCACGGTCGCTTGATCGAACCCCGTCGGTCGGGTAAGCATAACTTTTATGGTTTGACCGATGCCGGTCGTGAACTTGCTCAGGTCGTCAACACCATTGTTGGCTGAGATTGATCCGCCGAGCCTGATCGCCGAAAAGTCGCTACCACTCCTCCTGGAGTGGTAACGACTTTGTCTTTTTATATGGTCAAGAATTCAAGTGGCTTGCTGCTCGCTTGCAAGCAAGTTCAACATCATCTGCACCGATCAGGGGCGAACGACCGAGGAACTATCGGGGATCGTGGTCGTGGTCGTGGTCGTGGTCGCCGTCGGGCGAACGGCGAGCTGATCCACAACCCTGGTGACACCCACGGTATCACTGGCTAGCTCGGCGGCCCGGGTCTTGGCCTTGGCCGAGCCAACTGAACCATTCATCGTGACGACGCCGTCCTGGGTCGTGGTCAACTCGATGGTGGCATCGTTCAGCGCCTTGTCCCAGTGGAGGCGGCTGTACACGCGTGCCTCTACCGTCATATTTTGAACCGACGACTTGACCGAGGCGAACTGCTCCTTGATTCCCTGGCCCGCCCGGTTCAACCCGCTCCGGAGATCTCGGCCCACATCATCGAGTTTCTCACCGACGCGCTTGCCGGTCTCCTGAGCCTGGCCTGGTGCCGCCCAGATTAAAGTGAGCAGGGCGGCCGTCATGATGCAGGTGCGGGGTTTCAAGCGAGACATCTGGCAAAGCTCCATCAGCAGGGCACGAAAGAGGGCGGCGTCCGATCTCGCCGCGAGATGGAGAGTTCACGGGCAAATTGCGGACCATCGTCCGCGCCTAGACCCGGGGGTGCTCGGGGTGCGCGATTCCCGGGCGAGCGTCAGCGGCGGTGATCGGCTCGGCCAGACTCGTGCGGATCAGGTCGAGACCGGCCCGGATGTCGGCCAGTCGCGCCGGACCAGTGCCGACCTCGCGTTCGACCATCAACGACCCGGTGTAGCCGATGGCCCGCAAAGTCCGCAAGAATTGGGGGATGTTGACCTCGCCCTGGCCAAGCGGGACTTCCTCGCCCCAGTTGCCGGGGATCGTCGGGCGGCGGGCATCCTTGACGTGGACGCTCCGGATCCGATCCGCCAGGACCTCGACGGCGTGGATCGGGTCGCCCATGTCGTAGAGGAGCATGTTGGCCGGATCGAAATTGACTTTCAGGTGCGGCGAGTCCAATTCGTCCAGCGTGATCCGCAGGAGGAGCGCTGTCTCTTGCCCGGTCTCGAAGGCCAGGGTGACGCCCTGATCGCCCGCCATCCGGCCCGCCTCGGCGAGCGTGGCCAGCAACGCCGGCCGGTCGGCGTGGTTGGCCTCGGGCAAGAACCCCGCGTGCAGCGTCAGGTCGGCCAGGCCAAGCGCCCGCGTCCGGTCGATCCCCCAGCGGAGCAGTTCGAGCCGCTCAGCGCGGGTGGCGGGGTTGCCAAAGCCGCCCGTCGCCTGGATCGTTTGCGGGGTCGTGTAATCCTCGCCCGGAAACCCGAGCATCGCGCCGCTGAAGGTCAAGCCCGAGTCGCGGGCGACTTGCGGGAAGTCGTCCCCTTCCACCCAACGAGCGTGGTGCGGGTCGCCGCACGCGATCTGGGTGGCACCAACGCCCAACTCACTCAAAAGCCGTACGAGGTCGGGGATGCTGGTCACCTGCAAACTCCACGAGCAAACGCCCAGAGTGAGCGGCGGCAAGGCAGGCGTGGTGGTGGTGGCGGACGGCGTCGACATGGGTGACGACCTTCTCGAAGCAAGCGGGAATCAAGGCGAGCGGGCCAACCAGATCGGTCCCGCCAGGATCGCTTGATCATACACCGAGGCTTCAAGGGCGGTCGAGTCGATGCCCAGGCGCGGCGTGGTTACGAGGCGCTCTCGACGGTCGATGTCGTTTCGATCAGGCGGGGCATCACATCGTGGCTGAACACGGTCCGGTCGCGCCCTGAGTTCTTGGCCTGGTACATCCCCCGGTCGGCGGACGCCAGGAGCGAGGCGATGGATCGGGGGCGGTCGGCCGGGGTGAACGCCACGCCGATACTGGTGGTCACATGGAGCGGAGTCCCGACGGCGAGAATCCGCCGCGATGCCAGCAGCGTCCGCAGATGCTCAGCGCGGTCGGTCGCGCCATCGGGGGCCGCGACGGGCAGCGCGACGACGAACTCCTCGCCGCCGTAGCGGGCCACGAGGTCGTCCGATCGCGTCGCCTGGCGGAGGACGTTGGCCACCTCGCGCAGGACGGTGTCGCCAACATCGTGGCCGTACTGGTCGTTGACCCGCTTGAAGTGGTCGATATCGAGCAGCAGGACGGCGACGCCGAGCCCCTTGATTCCGCTCCGGTCGGCCAGGGCGCCGAACTGGGCCAGGAAGTAGGCGCGGTTGTACAGGCCGGTCAGCGAGTCGCGCACGGTCCGCTCAAACATCTCGCGCTGGAACTGCTCGTCGCAGGGGTCGGGCCGGATGAACTTGACGAGGACATTGGCCCCGAACTGGAGCCGGTCGCCGTCCTCGACGCGAATCGGTGTGTTTTCGGGAATCCGCCGCTCGTTGATGAACGTGCCGTTGGTGCTGCCCAGGTCGCTAAGCCGGACCTGCCCCTCATCATCCACGCCGAGGAAGGAGTGGTAGCGTGAAATACTCCCGTCGGGGAGTTGCAACGTGTTGTCGGCCGCTCGGCCGATCCGCGTTCCGCCGCTGGAAAGCCGGATCATCGCCCCCGGGATACCACCGCCGATGACGACGAGGTAAAGCGGGTGCTGAGCCGGAGCCCTGGCAGGCGCGAGAGCCTGGGTCGATGGTCGGACCAGGTCGCACAGATACGTGTTACCGTTGTCATCCATGGTCTGGAAGCCGCCCGGGACGAGACGATACTGATCAATGATTTGCCCCTCGGTGCCCGCTGAAGAGGATTGGATCTACGCGGATCTAGATCCAATTCTTCTGCTTCGCGCCCCGGAGACCCGTCAATCTTCAGCGTAGGTCACCAGTTTGCCGTGTCAAACGTCCCGGGAAACTTTCTGGCGGACGCTTGGGATCGGTCAATTTCCCCGGACGGAGGCCCGCCAGAGCTCGGCCTCCTTGCGGTAATACTCGACCTCGGCGACGTCGAGCGAGGTGCCGAACCCGAGCTGGCGAATCCGCGCGATCTTCGTTTCCAGCTTGAGCATCCGGCCCAGGTGCGTCTCGGCCGCCGCGAGCCGACCGGCCTGATCGGTCGCCGCCGCTGTGTCGGCCTCCCAGGCACGCCGCGACCAGCGATAGACCCGGTCGGCGTCGATCCGGTCCTCGGTGTAATAGAGCCAGGCCAGGTCATACGTCTTCGCCCCCTGCTCGGCGCGATCCTTCGCCAGACTCACCGTCGGCCGCGCCGCGGGCTGATCCCCCGGAGCTGGCTGTTGCTGAGGTGCAGCCGGCGCCAGCGCCAGGACGAACAGGGTCAGGCCCAGACCGTGGAGCCACCATCTGTCATCATGCAGCCGCATTATCGCCCTCCTCCCGGCAAGGAACCCGGTTTCTGTTCGGTCATCATCCGCCCTGGATGTGGTGGTTGAAGTTGGATCGCGATCATCAAGGTGGACCGGCGACTGCGGACCCAGTGGCGTGGCATGACTCATCCCCTCCCCGTCAACCCGGTCTTGGCCCGTTGGCCCCGAGCGGTTATAACCAACCTCGACGCGATCCGGGATGGATTGCCGCTGCCGTTACATCATCTTATCTTGCTGGTGTGGGCGTCGGAAAGGAGTCGGACTCGTGCGGTACCTTGTTTCGGTTTCCGGGCGGTTCGGCCCCTGGGTGGTGGTGGGTGGCCTGCTGCTGGTGTCGGGTGGTCTCCCCACGGTTGCGGTCGGGCAGGGGACCGCTAACCGGGCGCCGATCACGAGCCGACCGGCGGCACAACCGGCGGCGTCCGATGGCTTGACCTTCGCCAACGGCCTGTACCGGAACCGACGGTACGACCTCGCCGCCGAGGAGTATGAGCGCTTCCTCCGCGGTGCCCGGGCGGCGGAAGCCACCGACACCCAGATCGCCGACGCCTGGTTTGGCCTGGGCAACTCGCGGCTCTTTCTCCACAAATACAAGGAAGCCCGCCAGGCGTTCGAGGGGTTCGTCAAGGCGGCCCCCAACCACCCGAACGCGCCGCTGGCCCGCTACCGGATCGGCGAGGCAGCGTACGTCCTGGGTGATCTGCCCGCCGCCCGGCAGAGTCTCGAAACGTACACCAGCGATGGTCAGGGAGATCAACGCTTTCTCCCGGCAGCCTGGACGTTTCTGGGTGACATCGCCACGCGGTCGGGTGACCTTGATTCGGCCCGCAAGTCGTACGAGAACGCGCTTGGGGGCGAGATCAAGGGGGCGCTCGCCAGTCGGGCGCGGCTTGGGCTCGGGCGGGTCCTGGCGGCTCAAGGTCAGTCGGCCCCCGCGCTGGCGGTCCTCCGCGAGTTGATCGCTACGGGCGGCCCCGAATGGCTCGACAAGGCATGGCTCCAGATCGGTCAGATCGAGTCGGGGTCGGGCAACTACGACAGGGCGGTCGAGGCGCTCGAAACGCTCGAAAAGTCGAGCCCCCGGAGCCCGCTCCTGGCTGAGGGGCGACTGGAGCGTGCCGAGGCGCTGATCAAGCTCAACCGGCGCGACGAGGCCGAAGCGCTCCTCCGACCGCTGGCTAGTGACCCGCAAGCGCCGCTCTCGATCGCGGCGAGCGACACGCTCGGCATCTTGCTCCTGGCAGCCGGCCAGCCGGCCGAGGCCCTGACCGTGCTCGATGCCGCGCTCGGTCGCCCCGGCGCCGCGGGCGCGACGGCCACCGCGCTCCGGTTCCATGCCGCGCAGGCCGCACTCGCGGCGGGCAAGACCACCGACGCCCGCGCCCGGTTCGCTGCGATCGCCCGCGACGAGCCGAAAAGCTCGTGGGCCGATGACGCTCAACTCCGGGCCGCCGCGCTCGCGCTCGATGCCCGCGACTACGCCAGCGCCCGCGACCTGGCCGGATCGTTGCCGACCACCTACCCCGACAGCCCACTTCACGCCGATGCCCACCTGATCGGAGCCCGCGCCGCGCTCGGCCTCAACCAGCCGAAGGACGCCATCACCATCCTGACGGCCTGCCTGGCCGACGACAAACCGAGCCCCACCGTCAAGCAGGCGGCCACCTATAACCTCGGCCTGGCGTATCAGAAGGATGGGCAACCTGAGAAGGCCGCTGAACTGCTTGGTCAGGTGGCCGCCGCCCCGGCCGCCCCGGGTGTCGGCACCGGCGCGGCCGCCGCGAATGCCCAGTATGTGCTCGGGCAGACCGACTTCGAGGCGGGCCGATTCGCCGAGGCGATCCCCGCGCTGACCAAGTACCTCGACGCCAAACCGCAAGGCGACGTCGCCGACCACGCGCTGGCCCGGCTGGCCCAGAGTCAGGCCGAACTCGGGCAGGCCGACGCCGCCGACGCGACCCTGGCCAAGCTGACGACCGGCTGGCCCACCAGCCCGACGCTGGGGGCGACCCGGCTCCGGCTGGCCGAACTGGCGCTCGACCGCCAGCAGTTCGACCGCGCGACGCCGCTCTTTCGCCAGCTTGCCGACTCCAAACCGACCGACCCGGCGATCGAGGCGCGGGCCTGGTCGGGGCTCGGCTGGTCGTCCTTTGGTGCTCACCAACCGGTCGAGGCGATCGCGGCGTTTGATTCGCTAATCGCGCTGGCGCCCGACCAACCGCTCGCGCTCGACGCCCGGTTCATCCGGGCCAGGGCCTTCGAGGACGCCAAACAAACCGACCAGGCTCTGACCGCCTACCAGGACGCGATCAAGCGGCACCCCGATGCCCCGCAGGCTGGCCCGGCATCGCTCGCGCTGGCGCGGCTCCAGATGACGGCCGCGCAGCCGGCGGCAGCCGTCGAGACGTACAAGACCGTCGCCGACCGCTACCTGCCGACCGTCGGCGTGCCCGAGGACGACGTCCTCTTCGAGTGGGGTCGGGCGCTCCTCGACGCGGGGGATCTCGCGGCGGCCGACACCGTCTTCGAGCGGTTACTGGCCGGTTTCGCCGCCGGGTCACATGCCAACGATGCCCGGTTCATCCTGGCGGAATCCGCCTTCGCCAACCACAAGCCCGACCGGACCGTCGAGTTGCTCAAGCCGATCGTCGCCGCCGGGTCGACCGCCGGCCCCGACCTGATCGAGCCCGCGCTCTACCGGATCGGCATGGTCGAGATCGACCGCCGCGACTGGACCGCCGCCGCGAGCGCCTTTGACCGGCTCCTCACCGAATTTCCGACCGGCCCCGACGTCCGCGAGGCCCGGTTCCGTCGCGCTGAGGTCGCGTACCAGGCGGGCGATCCGAAGCAGGCCGAGGCCGACTTCACCAACTTGATCAACGAACCGAGCAGCCAGAACGAGCCGAAGGGGATGCTCAGCATCGCCCGGGGCCGGCTGGTCCAGCTTGCGGTCCAGCAAAATCGCTGGGACGATGCGCTCGCGCTCGCCGACGCCTGGACCGCCAGCGTGCCCGACCCGCAGGCCGAGCCGATCGCCCCCGAGGTGGATTATGCGCGCGGTCGAGCGCTGCAAGGTAAGGCCCGCTTCGACGACGCCCGCGAGGCGTTCGATCGGACCATCACCGCCCGCCCGAAGTCCGAACTGGCGGCGCGTGCCCAGTTGATGCGGGGCGAGACCTTCTTCCATCAGGAGCAGTACCGCGACGCCCTCCGCGAGTTCTACCGCGTCGTGATCCAGTACAACGCCCCCGAGTGGCAGGCGACGGCCTTGCTCGAAGCCGGCAAGGTCCACGAGAAGATGAACCAGTGGCAAGAGGCCGCCGAAACCTACGAGAAGCTCAGGACCCAGTTCCCCACCGATCGGAACGTCGCCGAGGCCAGCCGCCGCCTCGAAGCCGCGCGGCAACACATCCCCGGCGGCAACCCAGCCCCAGCGCCGACCGAACCGCCGGCTCCCGCCGGTTAATTCGCCGAATCCGTTGGTCCCAGGTGGCAACGGTCGTGGTCAGTCGTCCTCATACGGACCATAAATGTCGAACCCGAGCTCGATGTTCAGTGCGGCCAGCCGCCCCATCTGCGCCGGCGACACGATCGGCCCGCCGTGGCCACTCTGCGAAAGCCAGTAGCAAAAAATATCCATGCGACATCCTGCCTCCTGCAAGGCCCGGATTACACCAACTTTTGGCCCCACTTGATCCAGCAGCCAGTCGAGATGACGACGCGAGTCTTTGGAGTCAACTTGCTCGCGTGACCTGAGAAACCAGCCACTGAGCGGGGCGATCCTGGGCGGGCGACCTGGTCGGGCCATGATCGGCTCACCCTGCCGCTGCCACTCCGTGGGCTCGATCCCAAGCTGTTCCGTCACCACCAATGGATCGATGCTTCCCGGATAAAGGCGGAAAGTTGCATGAGTCTTGCGACAGGTTGGATATTCGTCGTCATACATGAAGTTCAACGCTTGACTATCAAGTTCGGCCCCTTCAATCGCCAGCGACTCTGATGGATCGCTCCGCGCGCAGTATCAAGATTGTCAGCAGATCCGCAAGATCGACCAGACCAGTTGCTTCGTTTCTTTCGTCGGCAGTAAGCGGTTGTCCACACCCCTGGACGTCAAGCAGCGACTGCAGGCGAGCGGCGACCGCTGAGGGCAGGTGGAACCGGGCCAGGTCGGCAGGCAGGTCGAGTTCGATCACCGCGGGCATGGTCGTCCGCTTCGATTCGGTTTGCGTTTGCCGCGCTCACGCCCCTTCGACCGACTTGCCGAAGAAGGTCTCAGCCTCGGCGACGACCTTGTGGAGGATGGCCTCGGCGTCGGCGTCGCGCATGCCGATGAGGTCGCGGGCGAAGTCGAGTTTGCGGTGTTCGGCTTCGGTGACGACGCGGTCGGCGACGAACTGGCGGACGAGCATCGTGAATTCGTCGCGGATGCAGGTCTGGACCCAGGCGGGGGGGAAGTCCATCGCGTTGGACTCGGCAATGACGGTCTTCCACTCGGCCTGCGACTCGGGGAGGCGGGCGAGAACGCTTTTGACCTTCTTGCTCCACTGCGTCCGGTCGAAGTGGCCGGCCTCGAACGGTTCCTCGGGGGCGATCGGCAACTCGTCGGGATCGACGCCAAGGTGGGCGGCCTCGATCTCGCGGGAAGTGTACTGCGGGCCTTTGTTGCCGCCCAGAACTCGGCTCAGCGTGTCGAAGAATCCCATCGAGTGGTCCCTTGCTGGGTGGGTCAGGTTGAAGGCGGCTGGCTGGTGCCAGGGCTGGCGGACGACGTCAATCACGGCGTCGATGCTGGGGTGGACGGAGCTAGATCATAGACCACGCGGGCCACGTCGGCACAGAGGCGGTTGCCGGCGTTGTCGGCCACCCAGCGCTGGTCGACGTTCGCTTCGGTCAGGACGCAAACCGCGACCGGGCCGCCGGGGGTGTCGATGATTCCGGCGGCGGTCTTGCTGGCGTCCACGCTGCCGGTCTTGAAGGCAACCCTGGTGCCCGGGGGCAAGAAGCGCGGAAACTTCTCCTTGTCGTCGCAGGCTTCCAGGTGCTTGCGCATCTCGGCGGACGCTTCGGGGCTGACGAGTTCCCCCTTGTGCAATGCTTCGAGCAGCTTCACCATGTCGTCGGCGGTCGTGCTGCCGATGCCGAACCGCTTGCTCCGCTCCAGGTCGACCGTGGTGTCGCGGCGGTAGACCTTCGAGTGCGCCCGGGTGTTCGGGTAGCCCATCTTGGCCATCGTCTCGGCGGTGGCGCCGATGCCAATCTTGTCGAGCACCAGGTTCGTCGCGGTGTTGTCGGAGAAGACGATCATCAGGTGAACGGCGTCGCGGAGGGGGAACGTCGCGCCGTCGGAGAAGTGCTCGGTCAAGATCCCCGACCCCGGCACCTTATCGGCCTTCGTCAGCGTGACCGGAGCGTTGAGGTCGACCTTCTTTTCGGCTGCCTGACGGTAGGCTTCGATCATGATCGGAAACTTGATCAGGCTGGCGGTCGTCATCGGCTCGTCGGCATGATAGCGGAAGGACTCGCCCGTCTTGAGGTTCTTGACCGCGACCGCCACCTTGCCCTGGTGCGCCTGGATGAGCGGCATCAACCGCGTTTCGAGCGCATCCGCCCCATAAGCCGGCAGCCAGGCGACCCCAACCACCATCCCGACCAGACCCGCCAGCATCTTCATGCGTGATCCCCGCCCATTGCCTTGTTAGCCGATGGGCACGATTGTCGCAAGTCGGACGCGGGTCGCCAAACGAAATCTACCGGGGATCGGCTCGGGACTCGAAGTTTGGCGGCGAGCCAACCCACTCTCGCAGAAGCGGGGCGGACAGGAAGAGGCTGTAACGCTCGATCGACTCGGCGGGATGGCACGGGTAGCACATCGCCATGTCGGCGAAGTAGGCCGCGTGGGCCAGCACGCCGCGCGGCGAGAGGTCATCTTCAGAATGCGGCGCGTGCAGCAAGCGAGCCAGTTCCGCCGGCGGCATCTGGGCCACCGCTTTGACCGCGGCTTGGATCTGCTCGCGGTCGCCACGATCTTCATCATAATCAAACGCGAAGGCGGCCCCCCGGCCTCGTGTTCGGCTTCCTGGTATTCGTCGCGGGTGACCTCGCCCCGCAAGTAGCGTTCGGCAACCTCCACACCCTGCCGGCTTTCCGCAAATGTCAGCAACGGCCAGACCCGCCGGCAGCAGGCCAGACAATAGCCACGGAGGAACCGGTTCAAGTCGGTCTCCCCACCCCGCCACTCCTGGCGGAACCACCGGAGCATCAAGCCGACATCGCTGGATTTGGCCCACTCAACATCGGTCATGCTCACAATCGGTCGCTTGGGGTCGCGGACTCCCCAGCAGTCGAAGCGGCCATGAGCGTAGTTGAAATCCGCCACGAAGAGGGTCACCGCCGCCGCGTGGGATTGGCCCCAGCGTTGGAATGGAACGGCAGCCTCGACGCGGGCACGGAAGGTATCGATCTGATCGGGCGTCGGACAACTCGCATTCCAGAAGGGCAAGGCGCCCGCCGCGCCGATCTTGAAGGCCAGGACCAAGGTTGGGAAGGACGGTTCCTCGTTGGCGAACCAGCAGGTGATCTGGAATCCATCCTCGACCGGGCCGTACCGGGTGACTTGACCCCAGGTGCAGGACACGTCGCCGATGTTGGGATGAGCCCGGAAGCAGCGGAGAATCAGGTCCAGGCCCGTCGCGGGGGTGAGCGACGCCAGCGTCAGGCCCGATCGCGCCAGTTGCTCCTCAATCTGCCCTTTCAGCGAATCACGCGTCATGCGGTGGCCCCGGGGGTCGGTCAGGATGAACGGCGGGAAACTGCCCCGAAGTCAAGATACAATGGCGGCACGATTACAACAACCGTCTCACTGACCCCGGGAATCGCCTCGATGGACCTGATCCTGGCCAGCACGTCGCGGTATCGGCAAGCCCTGCTGGCGCGGCTCGGCGTGCCATTTCGGTGCGTGGACCCGATGGTAGACGAAGCGACCTGGAAGTCCACCATCCCCGATCCCGAGACGCTGGCTGAGACTCTGGCAATCGCCAAGGCCGAAGCGGTCGCCGCGCGGTTTCCTGAGGCGATCGTCATCGGTGGCGATCAGGTGGTAGCCTTCGATGGTGAGATCCTCGGCAAACCGGGGACGGATGAGCGTGCCGGGGAACAATTGACCCGACTGGCGGGGCGGTCGCACGAATTGATCACCGCTCTGGTTGTCGTTGGACCAGATTACTTGACCGCGCATACCGACGTGGCAACCTTGCACATGCGTGCCCTCACGCCGGCGGCGATCGAGCGGTACATCGCGGTGGATCGCCCGCTTGATTGCGCTGGGAGCTACAAGCTAGAGGAACGCGGGATCGCTCTGTTCGAGCGGATCGAGGCGGCGGATCACTCGGCCATCACCGGGATGCCGCTGATGGCTCTGACCTCGATCCTGCTCGAACTCGGGTTCGCGATCCCGTGAGGATCGAGTGATCTGATTCCCACGAAGCGAATACGCGTCGCAGAGACCAGATCGCAAATCGCAAAAGGTTCTTATGTCGGAGTTTGCGATTTGCGATCTACAATAGGCGATCCATTCCTGGGAAGTGGATTACTCGCGGGAGGATGAGTCGCTGATCGTGCGGCCCTTCGTCAGGTCGGACGGGACGCCGTCGGGGTAGTTCTTTTTGATCTCGCGCTGGATGTCTTCGAGCCGGGTTTCGGGTAGGGGGTGGGTCTGCATGAACTCGGGCTGGCCACCGCCGCCGCTCGCTTCCTTGAGGATCTTCATGACTTCGAGCATCTGGGTCGGGTCGTAGCCTGCCTGGGCCATGTACTTCAGGCCGATCTCGTCGGCCTGGGTCTCGTCGCCCCGGCTGAACTTCAGGGTGGCCATCTGGTTGACGAGGGCGGCGGCCATCTGGGCTCTCCGGCCGCCGTCATCGCCGCCGCTGGCACCGACGCCGACGGCAACGGTCAGGATCTGCCCGAGCTGGCCGGTCGCCATCTGCTGGGCGCTGTGGCGCTCGATGACGTGGCCGATCTCGTGGCCGAGCACGCCCGCCAGTTCCGCCTCGTTCTGGAGCTTGCTGAACAGGGCCTTGGTGATGAAGACCTGGCCGCCGGGCAGGGCGAAGGCGTTAATCGTCTTGGGGTCGTTCAGCAGGTGGAAGTGGAAGTTGCCGACATACGGGCTCCGGCTGGCGTCGCTCCGGTCGACGATCCGCCGCCCGACCTCCGAGACCAGCATCGCGCGCTCGTCGTCGCGGGGGTCGATGTCGCCTCCCATCTTCTCGGTCATCTCGGGGACGGCCTGGAGGCCGAGTGCCTTCTCATCGCCGACGCTCATGCCGACCCGTTGCTTCTCGCCCGTGACCGGGTTGACCTGCGTCCGAAATATGTACATGCCCACGCCGACCAGGGCGATCAGCAGACCGATGACCAACCGGACCAGTTGCCCCGCCCCTGGGCCTTGCCGCTCCTGATAATCTCCCCCGTCGGACATAACGATCTCCTTGGCTTGGCTTGGCGATCAAAATCGGGTCGAGGTGCTTGCCCGCTGCCTAACATAAACGATGGGAACAGCGGCGAATCCTGATACTGAATCTTCCAGTGAGCAAATCGGAAGCCAACTGCGCACCCGGCGTCGTCACCCCTGGAGCTGGCCTTTCCCATGGCAAATGCTCCCGCTGCCCGCCGCCCTGGGCCGATCCTGGCCTGCTGGGTGATCCTCCTCGTCGCGATCCACGCCGCTGACTGGCTAGTCGGCACCCGGTCGGCCTACCTCGTTGAGGCCGTCGAGCAGGGTGAGGCCAAGGTTGAGGCGCAAACGGCTGGATCGGATCTGAGCACCGACGCCGTCCGCAAGTTGATCCAACTCCAGCGCGATACCCGGCCGTTCTGGACCACGTTGACCTTGCTGGGCGACTTCGGGGTCGATCCGCTCTTGCTGGTCGTCCGCCCGCTCGCCGTGGCGACCCTGTTCGCCGCCTGGGCGGCGCTCGCCGGTCGGCCCAACGGGTTTGGCCCGGCCCTGGTCGAGTCGGCCACCGTGCAGGGCTTCTGGCTGCTCGGCCCGGCCCTGACGCTGGCGTTGACCCTGGGCCGTGCCTCAGGCACGCCCGACACCACGCTGAGCCTGTTCTTGCCTCCCGGCTCGCATTCGGTCTGGCTCTGGACGACCCTCCACGGCGCCGATGTCGCCGCGCTCTCCGGCTGGCTCGCCCTGGCTGGCACCGCCTGGCGGCGTCGGCAGGTCTCGCTGGTAGTCGCAGTGGCGGTCGTCGTGCCGCTGGCGGTCGCCGAGGTGGCCGCGCGGGGCGTCGCGGCGGCCATCCTCGGCGCGGGGATGCGGCTGACGATCATCCCGGGGTAGCTGATCCGTCACGGTTTCGGTTGCGGTTGCGCCGCCGAGGTGGGCAGGAGCGCGTCGACGAGGGGTTGCTTGAGCTTTTCGAGGGCCTGGCGGGCCAGGAGCCACTGGCCGGGGTCATTGGTCCGGACGTCGCCCCGCTTGAGGTAGGGGAACGCCTCGGTCGGCTGGCCGAACAGGACGAGGAAGCGGCCGGTGTAGCGTTTCCGCTTGACGAGTTGCAAGCCATACTCGCCGATCAGGGCGGTGTTCCAGGGTTGCTCACGCTCCCACTCGGGCATCTGCGCGGCCACCTGCGCGAAGTTGTCCGCGACGAGTGCCGCGCGGGCCACGGGCGACTTCGGGTCGAGCATCAACAGGGATTGAGCCCGGTTGGTCCGGTAGTCGGGGCGGGTTTCGTTCCGGACGATTTGCTCCTGGTTGGTCAAAAGACCGAGGTCGCTCTGCGCGATCCCCCGGCGGTAGAGTTCGGTGTTGCTGTCCTTGTCGCGGACGCGGAAGACCCGCATCGGGAAGAAGTTTTTGAACTCAAAGTCGGCGATATCGAGCTTCTTGAGGATCTGCGCTGGGTCTTCCTTGCGGTAAAGGTCGACGAAGTCGCGGCAGGGGTGGTCGGCGAGCACGGGTCGGGCCTCGGCGGCGAAGTCGGGGACTCCCGAGCCGAGTGGGTAGGCCAGAAAGAAGAGACGCCAGCAGACCTGCCAGAACCGGGTCTCGCGGAGGATCTGCGCCAGAACACCCCACGACAGGTCGTTCGGAGCGGCGAGCGCAGCCCTGTCGAGCGCCCGGCGGAGCGTGACCTCGTCGATCACGGCGCCGTCGGCAAGCTGCCGCGCCAGGTCGGGCGGCAAGCCGGGGACGGCCGCGACCCGGTGCGCCGAGGTCGTGGCGAAGGCTTCAAAGCCGACCGTCGTGGCGTGGTGGAGGTTGGCCACGCCGCCGGAATCGCAGAGCGCGTCGATGGCGCGGTTGCAGTCGGGGACGCGGGCCAGCACTTCCTCCTGCGCGTTGTTGATCTCGTTGCGGCAGACCTTGTTGTTCTCGCCCGTCACCGCCGCCAGCCGCGTCTGGGCGATCGCTCCGAGGTAGACCGGCAACAGATCCGCCGGATTCTGCGCGGCCAGAGCGTGAAGGGCGACGGGGTCGGTGGCCAGATACGCCCGCAACGCCCTGGATTCTGGGGTCTGGCCCGTGCCGCCGTCGGTCTTGTCGGCGAGGTCGAGGTCGCCGCGCGCTTCGAACATGAAGCTGGCCATGACCTCGGCGAACGCCTGCGCGTGGAGGGTCCGGGGCGAATCCTTGGCCGTCACCACCGCCATCTGGGCATAGAGCAAGCCCCGCGCCTTGAACGCCGCGTGATCGACGCTCAGGAGCGGCTCGGTCAGCGAGCCGAGCATCGCATACCCGTGCGCCAGGGCATCCCACCGGACCGGCGATCCCCCCTCACTGCGAACCGCATCATGCAAGGCTCGGAGCGCGGCGAACTGCTCGGCCCCGGCCAGCGCCTGGAGGCGGTTTTCAACCCCTTCGGGCAGTGCGTCCGGTTGCCGAGGCGGCGTCGGCATGGTGGTTGCCGGCAGCTTCCAGGCGGCCACGATGGGCCGGAACTCGGTCCGGGCCAGAGCCTCAACGAGACAGACCAGTTGGGCAAATCGGGGCAACTCGTGGTCCATCGCGTCGAGCAGCGTGTGGAAGAGGACCTGGCGATCCGTCCCCGCCCGCGCCCCCGCGACGATCGTGATCCGGACGCCGCCGGGGTGCTGGCCATTGGCCGTCTTCTTGCCCTGAAAAAGTGACCCCAGCCGGTACGTTGGCTCGGGGGTGCCGGTCTCGTCGGGGTCCCCAACGACGACGTCGCGGACGGTGGCGTCGGACCCCTCGCGGACGGCGAGGATCAGACCCTGACGGATGATCTCGCGGGCCACCGTCCCCCGGACGACGCCATCGATGAACCTGGACGACTGCGACTGCAACGGGCGGCGAAAAACGACAACCGCGCGGGGTCGGGTGGCACTGGCGCGGTAGACCGCCACCTCGGTCCAGCACGCCAGGTCGTCCTCGGTGAGCGGGCGTGGTTCCGCCGGCGCGACCGGCACCGGCGTGGCATTCGTTCGCCGGTAGTCCACGACCCGCTGAACGAACTCATCCCCCACCGAACTCCAGATTGACCAGCCCGCGCCACCCAGGGCGAGCACGGCCACACTGGTCAAAAGCAGCGAGCGCGAGCGGCGGACCGATCGCGACCCGGAACCGAGCGCGAGGGACTCAGGCATCATGGGGGGGGACCTGCGTGCTGGATGATGGAGCGGATCGAAGGGTGATCCGCCGAATCCAGCATTTAACCATCACGTCGGCCAGTCGGCACCCAGGATTTCTGGAGGGTTGCGGCGCTCGATCGCCCAGGTCGTCGTTTTTCCGTTCCAGCTCTGAAGGATCAAGGAGCAAAGGATCAGCGCAAGCATTCAAATTCCGCCCAATTTCATCAAGAGGAACGAGCGGCTGCCTTTGCCACTTTTCCGGTCGAACCACCAGAAGATAGGATCTCCGAAATCCCAAGCGACCCCCCTCCAAGGTGGCGAGCGAACCGTGGATCGTCCATCGTCTTGCCCGCTGCTTCGATCACGCGAACGAAGTTGACGAGCCATGGCCGAGGCCGGTGAGTTCTGGGCCAGCATCGAAAGATGCTGCTCAGGCCACCCCAGGCTGGAGCAGTAGAGGGGCTTGCTTCAGTGGTTCCGAGGCCAGGCCGAATTTATCCTCATCGGCGATAATCTGGAAGTTGACGGCATCCCGGAATCGGACCTTCCCGCCGATGTGGAGCCGTCGGCGTCGTCATGCCGCGTCTGATTGTCGGCCTGACGCACACGGGAAGCCTGGCCGGGTTGTCCGGTTGTGCGGTCCTGACGTGATGCGGCTGAGGTCTTCAGGCCAGTTCGCGGGCATCCACACTGACCTTTTCCCCCGCCCTGGCGTCGAGGCCGACCTCTAGTGAGGCGGCAACGAACCGGAACAGCCCCAACAATTTTGGGAACCGCTTCAGCGGTGCGGCGCAGTCCAGGACGGCTGCGCGACGCCCCGAGGTCGCGATGGCGATCAGGCTTTTGCCGACCTGGCCGTACGACGTGCCGAATGCCAGGTTGCACCGACCGGGAGCCGTCAACTCCTGCAAACGCGGGTCGAGAAGGGGCTGGATCGCCCGCTCGTGCAGGAGCTCGCGGGCGGTGGTCGCGGCGGGCAGGTCATCGATGCTCAGGGTGATCTGCGCCGGCAACGCCTCGTGACCTTCACACCACCATGAGGAGTGGAATCGCTCGAAGCCCACCTCGATCCAGGTCAGCCGCGCCGCGTCTTGCCGATCGCTGCGCTTCCAGCGGCGGGGGATGAGCGCGGAGGCGAACCCATCCCTCGCGACGCGGTGGAACCGGGCCATCGGCTGCGGAGCCCGCACAACAGCCATTCCCCGCCGGATCGTCAGACCGGGTATCGCCGCGGCGAGCCGGCGGGTGGCCGGGACCGATGCGCCCTTGATGCCGACCTGGAGGGAGCGGAGCCTTTTGAGCCCCTCCAGATGATGCAGCGAGCCGCCGACGTTTTCCCAGCCCGTGAGTCTAAGGTGGCGCAGCGAGCGGAGCTCGGCCAGGTGCCGAAGCCCATCGGCCGTGCCGGCGGCGACGAGTATCTCCAACTCGTTCAGCTCCTTGAGCCCGGCCAGGTGTCGCAGGCTCTCGCCGGTTGCACCCGCAACGAGGTGGAGCGTTCGCAGCTGTTGGAGCTGGCCGAGCGCCCGCAGGCAGCCTGGGTCGGCTGGTCCGTTGATGGTGAGTTCCAGGTGGCGAAGTCCATCAAGGTGGCCGATCCGCTCGACCGTCGCGTCGCCGCCGGAGAAGATGTTCAACTCCAGTTGGCGCAGGCTCTTGAGCTGCTCAAGGCCGACGGTGTGGCAGTCGTGCGCCGGCACATCCAGGTCGGGGTTGATGCTGAGCCGCTCCAATGCCACGCACCCGACCAGCGGTTGGAGCGACCCCGTGGTGAACCGCATGCCGTGGATGGAAAGCGACTTGAGCTGCTTGAGCCGGGACAGGTGCCGCAGCGACGCGCTGGTCAGGCCCCAGGCAAAGGAGAACTCAAGGTCCTGCAACTGCGGTAGCCAGCGCAGGTAGCGGAGGTCGTCGTCGCGGGCGCTGCCGTACTGGATGCGCAGCGAGGAAGGGCCGGGGTGCCAGCGTCCCCGGTCGTCGATCCCCCCAGCAAATCGCTCTGCCGCCCGCCGGCGTGCCTTCGGGTCGAGCCGGGCGACCTGAACGATCCGCTGCTTGCGGAACGCGGCCCACTCCGGATAGTCCTCCTGAGCATTAAAGATCGTGACACAGGCCCCCGGCGGGAGCTTCGCGAGGATGGCGAACTGCCCGGCGTCCGGTCGCAGGCCGCTGACGCTCAGGAGCCGGATATCCGGAAGGCGAGCGATCTCGCGCAAGTCGTCGTCAGCTACCTCAGCCCAGTCAAGGTAAACGTGGGTCACTTCGGGGGCCTGGCGCAACGCCTCCATCCCCGGAGTGCCTTCGATAAAAACCTGGATTTCCGAGGGCGTCGTTCGGACCGGATCTCGTTCCGGCATGCTAATCACAACCTGGGTTTGCCAGCCCCCAATTGCCTTGGGGGTGGTTGTTGAAGGCCTTGAGTGTCGAGACGATTGTCACGAATCTGGGTTCTCATGGGAAGTCCCAACCTGGTTCGATGCCCGTCCGGTTTGGATCGTCACCGTCTGCGCCTCGGTCCGTGGGCTGATCGTTCGTGGCTGCCGCCCGGCAAGGTCAGCTTGCACGGCAAGCCGGACAATGCTCCGTTCAAGCAGATGGGGTGCGACGAGTTCGCCCGGGTTCAGAGTGGATCGAGGGGGCCGACTTGAGTTTGATCGTGAGGTGCCGTCACTCGCCGATGTCATCCGTGGCGAGCGTCAGTTCTTCCTCGGGGCCGTCATCGGCCGTCACTTCCAGGCCAAACCGGGCGGCGAGTTCGGGGGCGTAGCGGGGGATGTCCAGTCGGGTCCGGCGGAGGGCGAGGTCCTTGGCCTTGGCCTCGATCATGATGTCGCAGTCGGGCAGGCCGTCGATGATCCGGAGGAAGGTGGCGAACTCGAACGGGTTGACGAAGTCGGCGTGCCCGGTCCAGATCGGGGGGAGGGTGACGGCTTCGTTTTTGCCCGTCTTGCGGTTCTTGCGCTGCATCTGGCGGAACTCGGTCCGGGGGGACGAGTAGTGCATCTTCGGGCGGACCCCGGCGGGCCAGCTGGCCAGGAACCTGGCGACCGTGGTGCGAAGGTCGCTTCGTTCGGGATTCATGCACCAGAAATGCTGATGATCAAAGATCAGGCGGACGCCGGTCTCCTCGTGGATCGACAGCACGTCGGCAGCGCTGAAGCGGATGTCGTCGTTTTCCAGGACGAGTCGCCGGCGGACCGGTTCGGGAAGCGTCGGCCAGGTGGCGGACCAGCGGCGGCAACTGGCGAAGCGGTCACCGTAAGCACCGCCGACGTGGATCACCAGGCAGGCTTCGGGGCCAAGCTCCATCAGGTCGAGCATCTCGGCCTGCGCGATCAGGTCGGCGACCGACTTCTTCGTCAGCTTCGGGTCGGGCGAGTTGAGGATGATGTACTGCGACGGGTGGAACGAGAGCCGGAGATCCTGCTCGCGCGCGAGCTTGCCGAACGCGGCGAGGTCGCCGGCCGACTCCTGAATCATCCCATGAAACTGCGGCATGTCGGGGTGCGTGGCATAAGGCGCAATGTCCGACGACATCCGGTACATGCTGATGTTGTGCTTGGCGAGATACTTGAAGATCTCGGCCAGATATTCGAGCGAGACCCGCAAGTGCGGGTTGCTCTGCCAGCGCCGGGAGTCGTTGCTTTTCAGGCCCGCCTGACCGAGCACCTTGACCGGAAACCCAAGCCGGATCGGCCGTGATGACGACGAAGCAGGGGCAGCGGATGACATGATCGGCGGTCGCTCGCAAACAAAAGGGCATGGGACTGGAAGTCCTCGTTGTACGATCCGACTCCCCACCCCGGCAACCCCAGCCGCCAAAGGAGCCACGGATGGGGGAGAAGAGAAAAGAAGCCACGGATGGAACACGGATCAGAGACAGAAGGTCAAAATCCTTCAGATAAGCAGGTTGAGTCTGGACCTCGCAGAATCAACCCTTCCGTTTCCCCTCTTCCATCCGTGTTCCATCCGTTGCTCCTTTCCTCTTTCCGCTGCGTGGTTTCGCCTGGCGAGCGGTGCGGATCACTGACGGCTGGCTGAGCGTTGGGTTCGTTTTGGAAAGTCGATTTGAGTTCCGGCGCGACGGGAGCCACGGCGTTTGCCAGCACCGGGGCCGATGCCGCAACTTCGGTTGTCGGGGTGGGTTGCGCTTCGGCTGTCGCGGCGGCGGCTTCGGCCTTGTCGAGTTTGTGGAAGTCGCGGAGGGCGCGGAGGAAGGTGCTGATCGCGGCGGCCTGGTACTTCTTGACCAGGATCGTCTCGGGCGAAAGCGGGATGCTGGCGCGATGGATGGCCTCGCTGCGGTCGAGGACGACGATCGCCGGGTTGAGCCCGGCGCGGACCTTGTCGAGTCGGGCACGCTCGACGTCGACCAACAGGATCAGCTCATCGCGAAAGTACGGCTCGCGTGCGTCCCCGGCCGGCATCCGGTCTTGCTCGCGGAGCGGGATGTGGATCAGGTTGTCTTGCAAGGCGAGCAGGAGCGCATCCGCCCGCGAGACCGGGAACCGCGCCACCGACCCGCCGAGAAAGGCGTCGATCTTGGTCCGGTCGGTGGCGGTCCACCGCTTGAAGTAGCCCGACTCCACCTGATCGCGCACGCCTTGCAAGGCGGCGAGCAAGAGATCAACCCCCTCGATGCTGGTCTGCAACCGGCGGTGGTGGTCGCGCGGGTTCGTCTCGATCGTGTCGAACAGGCGGTCGATCTCGGCGAGCCGGGCCAGCTCAAAGTCGTCCCCGGCATGACGACCAACCATCGCCAGGACGGCGGCCTCGCGCTTGCCGGCACGCTCGATCTGGATCGACATCGTGGCCGCCAGATGGACCAGAAGTGAGCCTTCCAGCGTCGTCGGCGCCAGGTCTTCCTGCATCTGGAGGAACCGGGCCTCGATCGCGGCGGCATCCTCGGTCGGCAACGCAATCCCGGCCCCCGTCAGGCCATGTTTGACCGCGTTGGTCCGCGATCGAGCCTTCCCTTCGACCGTTTTCGGTCCCGTCGATAGAAGCGCATTCCGCTGGTTAGCGGCGATCCGGGCAGCACTGGTCGCGGTGGCGGGCATGAGATTGATCTCGATGAGCGGCCTTGGTTGGGCAACGATCGCCAGCAAGCGGATTGCCCAGACCAGCAACCTCGCTTTCTTTAACATGATCCATGAAGTGCAAAATCGCAAGAATATTTTGCGAAATCGGGATATTTCATCGGAATTTTGGCTTCGTGCCTACGCGAACGGGTTCTTCGCTTCGTTGCGGTGTTATTGGGAACTGACACCGATTTCACCCCGATTTCACCGATTTTGCTGCGCTCAGGGATCAAGGTCGGCGCGATGGCGGTTGTCGGGTTGCGGCGTGGTCGGGGTTTGTGGTGGGTGGCGACCCGGGCGAAGGCGGCTAACAGGAGCACGATCACGAGCGTGCCAACCACCCATAACAGAGCCTTGACGGTGGGCGAGAGTGGGTCGGCGGGAGTCTGGCGCAGGCACTCCTCGAACGATCGACGCGGTCCGGATTGCGAGGCAGTGTCGTCCGTTTCGTAAAGCTGGTGCTTCCTCGCCTTGATCGACTGTTCCTGGGTCTGACTATAAGGGTCATGCGCGGGCATTGCGGCGGTACTCGGCAAAAGATCGAGGTCGAGGAAAGAAGCCACGGATCAGAGGGAAAAGGATTTGTTTCAAAAGGTCAGACTCACCATTTTACCCTTCTGGTTTTATCCGTGTTTCATCCGTGTTCCATCCGTGGCTCCTTTCCTCTTCTTTTCCTGAATCCGTGGCTCCTTTCCTCTTCCTTCCTACGGCTCATCCGGCGACCTTAGCTCGGAAGAACCAGTCCCAACTTCGGGGGTAGGCGGCGAAGGCGGTCCCGCCGGTGATTGTGTCGTCCCAGGGGTACAGGACCTTGGCCAGCTCGACGTGCGTGAAGCCCGCCTTGCGGAAGTGGTGCTCGATCTCGAACGGTTGCCAGAACTTTTGCCGGAGCCCCTTGAACAGGAACCGACCGAAGGCGAACTCGTAAAAGTGGTGCTCGCCGTGGTGGGCCGCGTGCCGCTCGGCCTCGTCGGGGGGGAGGCCGCGATCGAGCGCGGCGTCGTGGAGCAACATGGTATGATAATGGATGGCATCCATCGATGGCACGATGCCCAAAAACAACCCGCCCGGCCGGAGCGAGGCGTGGATGGCGGCCAGCGTCCGGTCGATCTGGCGGAGGTCGGGCATGACCAGCGAGTTGACGGCGACGGCGACGTCGAGTTCACCGCAGTAGTCGGTCAACTCATCCATCGGTCGGACCAGGAAGGTGAGGTCGGTCCGGGTCTTGCCCGCGCTGGCGATTCGCTTCCGGGCGGCATTGACCATCCCGGGGGCGAAGTCGAGCGCGACGACACGATCGAACCGGCCGACCAGGTGCGGCAAAAGCGGGCCGGTCCCGCATCCGAGGTCGGCGACAACCTTGTGCGCAGGGTCGGGGATGGCCTCGATCGCGCCGAGCAGCGGGTTCTCGACCCCGGGTCGGAACGGGTCGAGGAACAGATCATCGTACCGGGCCGCGTGGCGGCTCCACTGCTGGTCCTGGCGGTCGGTGGCAAGGTCGGCGGCGTCGGTGTCAGGCACGAGAGTCCGGGGAGCAAGGACGACCCAGGGCAGTCGGGTCAAGTGGGATCGGGAGCTGAATCGGATCATTGTTGCCGCCCGACGTCTGGCTCGCCACGGTCTACCGACCGGATTCCGATCCGCTGGGATCATCGGAGCGCGGCAGTTTGCTCAGGAACCGGGCGTAGTCACTCAGCGCGGGGAAGCGGGCGGCGAGCGGGGTTGGCTGAATGACGCCCGGGCGGGCGATCAGGGCGATCAGGGCGCCCGGGATCTCGGTCGGTCCGAGCGCGGGGTCGAGGTGGAACGACCGGGCGACAGCGACCAGTTGCCGGGGCAGGGGGAGCGTGCTGAAGTTGCCTGGCCAGGCTTCATCAGGCAAGAACCGAGTGATCCGCGCGTGCCAGGCCAGCACGCGGATCGTCTCGGGGTCAAGTTCGCGGCCGAGCGCTTCAAGGTCGGTGTTGCTCAGGAGTCGCCCTCGGTAGTGGTACGCCTCGTTCAGGCGGGTCAAGAGCTGGGTGGGATCGCTCGCCGGGCCGATCTCGCCGCCTTCAAAGCGGGACGCAAGCGCTTCAAGCCCGACCTGGACCCGTTTGGTCTCGACCGGACCGAGTTCGACGGCGACGGGCTCAGGTTCGGGTCGGGCCTCGAACCGCGCGGCGACGGGTCGAGTTTGCCCCTGAAACCAGCCCCGCGAGTACGACCAGCCGACCGTCAAGGCAACGACGACCACCAGGCCGATCCAGGCGACCACCACCGAGCCTGGATCGCGGATATCGCGGTAGGCGGGCCGGGGCTTCGGCGCCGGCGGGGCCGCGACCGGCGCATCCGGGAAGACGTACGACGGGTCGAGCGCCACCCCTGTCAGTCGGGGGAAGGCCACGAGGTCGAAACGGTTCTCGGACGAGAAGGCCCAGGTGGCCACGCTCAACCGGCGGCGGATGCGGGGGGCGAGTTCGCACCAGGTCGAGCGGGCCAGGTCGGCGACCGGTCCGGAACTCTCCAGCGCGACCCGCTTCTTCCCCCGCAACGCCGCGACGATCCGGACCATCCGCGGGTCGGCCGCGATCCCCGTCGGCGGCGGCATCGGTTCGACCTGGCAGCGGACCGGCTCCAGCATGCCTGGCGTCGCGCTCGACCAGTCGGACCGGTGCGACTGGGCGAAGTTGAACGGACTCGACCCGGCTTTGAGGTAGTCGCGGGCAGTGACGATCAACGCGTGGAAGGCCAGGGCACCCGGTCGGCCACGGTCGTCCTCCCCCTGTGGGCTCACCCCCACCACCGCCCACGGCCCGCTCGGCAGCGGGAGCGCGAACAGGGCTGGTCGCGCGGCCTCGCTGCTCGGCGGCTGACCAAACCGACGACACACGGCCACGACCTCGGCGGTCAGACCCGGCGTGCAGCCCGGCGACCGGGCCAACAGGTCATAGCCTCCTTCGCGGAACGGAAAACTGCCATAAACCAGTTGCTCGGCGACGATGTCCATCCGTGGCTCCTTTCCTCTTCTCCCCGCTTATTCCGGCCTGGGAAGTTCGGGAATCTGGAAGTCGGACGCGAAGACGATGGTGGTGTCGCCGCCCTTCGAGGGGCGGATGGTGTGCGAAAGGTTGCGGATCGCCAGGGGTTCTCCTTTGTCGCTCCGGAGGACGACGACGTCGCGGTCGGACATGTAGCCGTGGTCGGTGACGCGGACCGTGACGGGGTCGCCGAGCTTCCAGCGGATCGCGCGGGGGAAGCGGTACTGCCAGATCGGCTTGAAGTTGTTGCGGATCGTCGGCGATGGGCCGTAGGTCGTCCCGGCAACCTCGACCGTCACGCTCAGGTCGGGCGGGCCACCAAGGGTCGAGCCCAGGCTGGTGTCGAACGTCCCCGAGCGCAAGGTCACCTGGTAGTCGTGCGGGACGGAAACCTGATCCCACCAGGCCAGGTAGCGGCGGGCCTCGGCGGCGCGTTTGCCTTCGGGGTGCTGCGCGAGGTAGTCGCGGAGCTGGCGGGCGACCTCGGCGATATCGTTCGGGTGCGCGATGAGCTGGTCATAGGCCCGGCGGTAGGTGTCGAGATCCCAGGCGCGGAGGATCTTGTCGCGGGCGTCGGTTGCCTCACTGACGAAGCGCCCGCCCGCCTTGTGCGCCTTGAGGTAGTCGCCATAGCGGTCGATCCGGCGGGCGAAGTCGGTCGGGTTCTGCTTTGAGAAGTCGCGGGCCTTGTCGATGTCGCGGTCGTCGAGTGTCCGGACGAATCCATCGAGGAGCTGATCCACCTCGGGCCGGAGGCGGCTGTCGGGGTGCTCGACGCCGAACTGGCGGGCCTGCTCGATCAGGTCGAGGAGGTTCGCGCCGGGGAGCTTGGCCGCGCGGCCGAGGTCATCGACGACCTGACGTTCGCGGCTGGCGAGCTTCGAGTCGACCCGCGTCCGGAGCGAGACGAGCAAGGCGTCGGCCTCGCTCCGGTGTTTCGAGTCGGGGTACTCGCGGAGGAACTTCCGGACGGTTTGCAACGGCACGTCGGGCACGTCGCTCGACGCGGCGGCCTCGCTCTTGACCTCATTCCAGCGAGTTTCCTGCCGGGCGAGCGCCTCGGCTTCCTCAAGCTGGGTGATCGAGCCGGCAAGGCTAGGGTTGCGCTCCTTGATCGCTTTGAGGTGCTCGGCATCATCGGGCGCGGCGGTCCCGGCGGCCTGGCGAGCCTCAGCGGCCCGGACGGTCCACTCAGCCTGCTGAGCGCGGGCGACCCGGCCATCCTTCGGGAAGAAGTAGGGCAAGGTCGGATGCCAGCGGGCCAGCTCATCCCACCGCCGGGCAACGTCGGGCGCGGCGTTGGTCGCGCTGAATTGCACGGCCGAGCGGAAGCCCCAGGCGTCGTACCCGGCCAGCCCACCGGCCACGACTCCCCCGAGCAACACCAGGCGGACCAACCCCCGGCGCGTCCGGCGGCGGCGGGCTTCGCGGAGGCGGCGGCGGAAGTCGGCCGCGCGGTCGGACCGGGGGTAGCGCTTCTCGAACGCCGCTACACACCGGGCCAGGCGTGGCAGGTCGTCGGGGGCCAGATCCCAGAGCCAGTCGAGCTGGTTCCGGTCGACCTCTTCGAGCTGCGCGGCGATCCACCCGAGCGGCCCTTCCAGACCGAGCGGCGCGAGGTCGACGGGCGGCTTGCCATCGACCGACCCCCGCCCGTACGAACTGACGGCGAACATCGCCCCGTTGGGGACGTGCCGCGCCAGGGCGTGCTTTGTCATCCCGTACCGCGCTTCGACCACCCGCTCGACCGAATCGAGCCCATCGTTGCCGTCGCCCCGGGCCATCACGCGATCAAACTTGGTAAGCAACAGCGCGACGGGTCGGCCCACGGTCCCATCGTCGGACTTTTCGATGTACCGTTCCAGCAGGTTCTCGACCTCTTGCTGGCGGCGACGACGTTCGGCTGGCTGCGTCGATCCCTCGGGGTCAAGGCAGAGCAGGACGGCATCGGAGTCGGCAAAGAAGCGCTGGATCGGCTCATCCGACCCGAGCGTGACGTCTTCGCCCTGATAGTCCTTGAAGATCAGGTCGAAGCGAGCCGGGCCATGATACAGCCGGAGCTTGAGTTCCGTTTCGGCCAGAGTACCCGCCGGCGGCTCGCCCGACTCGATCTGCGCGATCTTTTCGGCCAGATACTCGGCGCTGGGCGGGTCCACCGCCGCCAGGCGCAAGCCCGGAACCTGCCCGGTCGATGCTTGCCGATAAAACATCGCCAGCAAGGTGGTCTTGCCAACGGCTCGATGCCCAAACAGCGCGATCCGCTTCGGGCCGGTCAACCGGCGCTCCAGCGCGTCGAGATGGGCCTTGCGGCGGTTCGCCATGGTTCGCCTCGACTCCTTGAGAGGTCCAATCCTACCCAGACTGCCCGTCCGGGATTGGCCTGGTGAGCCAATCCCCAATTGTCAAGCATCGCTATTCTATGTTTCGGTCTGGGCGTCGTGCCATTGCAGAAAGTTCGCGGCGGAAGCGAAGTATCGGATGCCAGAGTCGATCAAAGCTTGTTTGATCGCCGGCTTGTCGAAGCAGTTGCGGTTCTCCGAAAGAAACGCTTTGCGGGCCGTGGGGTGAATCGGCGATTCATCGAGGATTGTGGTCAGGATCAATTGATCCGTCGGATCGATCGTCTCATTGAGCGTGAAACCGCTGAGGTATCGACCAGCGTTCGCCTGCAGGAGTTGGACAGACGAACCATCCGTCATGCGTTCGATTGATTGAAAGAGACGTGATCGGAAGGCATCAAACGCTGTTATCGCATGAAACGAAGCCTGGCGGAGGTGAACTCCCAGTTCAGGAGAACTGGGCAAATCCTGATTACGTTCCGCCTCGTTGGCCTCTCTTCGATATGTGTCGATCGATCGGTTGTGTCGTCTCTGCCTATCTTCTAGAGTGGCGAGAGCTTCCATTAGACAAAAACTGGGCAAAACCCGCTGGATGTCCATCGGACATTCTTCGAGAAGCAGAGTCGATGTCGAGTCCCGGCCCGTCGCGCAGCTCATCAAAAAATTGGTTTCGAGATAGAGTCGGGTCATCAAGTCATGATGCCACCACCCACATCGATCCGGCACCCTCTCAGCCGATCCAGGAGTCCAAACTTGTTCATGATCTCGGAATGGGGTGGTCGATGATGACGCCAGGAAGAAGCGAAATCCGCGAGCCAACTTTCAGTCATTCCCTGGAGATAGTCGGGAAAAATCCACTTCCGGGTGGTCGCAAAGTTCGCATCGTACGAACAGATGACTTCAAACGTGGGCAACTGCACGGAGTGGTCAGGTCGATCCCGATCCTCAATCGTGATGAACTCGGGATCGACAAGCATTCCAAACGGAAAACCAAACCGGCCGATGTGTTCCCGGACGATCTGAATTCCCTGGTCACGGGATTGCGTTTGCACTTTGACCTGAACGAAAAGTAACGACTGACCGGCTCGATCGGTCACGATCAAGTCGGCCACATCATTAATTTGACGAGCAAGTTGCAAGATGTCCATCAGTGGTCGCCTGGTCAAGCATCTCCGATCAGAACCGATCCACCGCCGGCTTCCGTCCGCCGAAGATCAGGCGGTAGGGCAGCGTCACTGGGCGGAGCATCCAGCGGATCGGCACGCCGAGAAGGACCATCGCCGAGGCCAGCACGGCCAGGCCAGCGGCTCCCATGCCGAGGTAGCGGAGGATGGCGTGGTTGATCCCGTAGGATTCCAGGACCGAGCCGATCGACGCTTCGAGACCGCGGGCGGCACCGGTGCTGATGGCGGTGGCGAGGTTGATCCCCGCGCGGGCGAACTGGTCGACGGCGTACTGAGTCGCCTTGCCCGCTGTGTCGACGAACTTGTCGGGGTTGGCCAGGAACAGGGCCAGCACGCCGGCGGCGGCCAGCTTCTTCTTGTGCGGCAGGACCGTGTCGTTGAAGAAGGCCCAGCCGGTCCGGCCGGTCTTGCGGAGGACGCCCAGCGTTTCGGGGCCTTCCTTGGCAATCACCTCGGCAACGTCGTCGCCGTAAACCCGGACGGCGGCGAGCCCTTCGGTGCCGAGCTGTCGGACCATCGCTTCGGCCTGGCCGGGGGCGGTGTAGCGGCGGGCGAGGTCACCGGCGGCTTCGCCCATCTCGACGACGATCTTCTTCTCGGCGGGGGCGAGGCTCTTGAACTCGCGGGCCATGCCGGGCTCGGACCGGACCAGGCGATTGAACCGGGTCTGCAGGACCGCCTCGGCGGGCGACTCGACCTTGCGGGCCGACCGGGCCAGATCATCCGACCGCCGGACCAGCGCTTCAAGCCCCTCGTCGGCCTCGCGGGCGAACAACCGGCTCCCAGCGCGAGCGGTCGACGTCACCTGCCCCTCGGCCAGCGCCTTGCCGCCCGACCGCGCTTCGAGCATCACTTCCTGCACAACCTCATCCAGCCAGGCCACCTTGCCCCCGGCCGACGCGACGCTCGGGGCCAGCAAAGCGGCCAAACCAAGTCCCGCCACGCCGACCCAGCGCGACGACCACGACCGAAGAGGTGCCTGGCGACGGTTCCGGCGATCTGGCATGGGATGGTCCTTTGGTCGAGTGGAAGTGAGCAGGCCTGGAGCAGAGGGATAGGGAGTCCAGCGCGACCTCCCCGCAAGGAGTTCGCCACCCGGCCCCCAATCTTGGATACTCCAGCTTACCACGGCGCAGCGAACCCGAGAACGTCAAGCGCTCAAGTCGGCACCAAGTTTCATCGGCTCGGCCCCGGTCGCGGCGTCAGTCGGGTCTGGTCGGTTCGGAAATGCCGATCGAACCGGCGGGGAGATAGGTTGCTTGTCCCTCGGGCGAGACGCTCAGGAACGCGAAGGCTGGGGTACCTCCCTCGGCGACCGCGATCATGGGTAGTCCGATGGTTGCCGCCATGAACCGCATCAGGGTCAGGACGGCCTCGAACGATGTCGGGTCGGCGACCTCGCGGGGGTCGATGTCGAGTTCCAGATCACCGCCGACGAAGTGGCAGTTGGCGGTGAGGGTGCCGACACGGACGGACACCATGATCGAGTCGCGCTCGCGGGCATCGAAGATCTCGGCGGCCGATCCGGGAAGGGGGATCGGCTCGCTGTCACGAAAGGCTTGCAAGGCGAACGGACCACCCCGGAGCGCGGCCCAGCCGGTTTCCCAGTGGGTCAGCGTATCGGCCCCCGGGACGATCAGGTCGACCCAGGCACCATCGAAGGCAAAATCGGCCCGGCAGTTGGCCCAGGTGGCCGGCTCCATGCGGAGATCCTTCCTGAGTTTTGGTTGGCTCCGCTCAGATCACAATCACCGGCGCTTCCGGCTGGTGCTGATGGGAATATGATCCGAGGTGCTGGTCGAGCCGAGGCCGGTGATGGTCAGTTGGGCTCCCGAGGCGGTGGTGGGGATCGGCTGGGCCAGGCGGAGGGTGACGCGGTGGTGGATGGCATTGTAGGTGGCCGAGCGGATGGCGACGGTGGTGCCGGTGGTCGTGGTGAGTTGATAGTGGCTCACATCTTCAGCGTCAGCACGCGTCAGGGCCGAGCTGAAGTCGAGTTGCAGGGTGCTCAATGTCGGCGCCGAGACGGTGGCCACCGCCGGGGCGGTCGTCGTGCCCAGGTAGGCGACGTTGTTGCCCGGCGTCGGGTCGAGCGTCGGGTCGGCGGCATCCGAGGCGGCCAGCGCCAGACTCATCGGCCCCGAGGATTTGGGAATCACCAGGAGATCGACGACCGCCGAGGCCCCGGCGGCGATCGAGCCGAGGTCGACCAGGTAGATGCCCGGTCGGCCGGGCATCGGTGTGACCTTGCCGGCCGCTCCGGTGCTACCCTGCGAGAGGATCGAGTAAAAGGAACCGGCCGGGATGGCGGCGAGGTTGAGCGCGGCAACGGCGTCGGTGGCGGCGGTGCCGCCAGCGTTGTGGATGGTCAAGAGGAAGAGGCTGGCCGAGCCGGCGTGGCTCAGCGTCGGCGCCGTGCCCGAGATGACCAGATCCGCCGGCGCGAGGGTCGGTGTTGGAGTCAGGATTGGTGTTGGCACAATGACCGTTGTTGGTGTCGGCGAACTGGTCGGTGTCGGCGAAGGGGTCGGCGTCGGCGAACTGGTCGGTGTGGTGATCGGGCTGACAATGACGGGCGTGGTTGGCGTTGGGGTTGGGCCTGGAGTCGGCGTGGGGTTCTGGCCGGTCTCGTTGGCCGTCAGCGTGTACAATGCACTGGACGACGAGGGGCTCTGGTCCGAACCCACGACGGCGTTGATGATTTCATCGTTGTAAGTGCCGACTGACTGCGTTGCCACCTGAACCATGATGGTGACGGTGGCCGAGGCGCCCGGAGCCAGCGTGCCGATCGAGGCGACATTATTGGTATCGCTGTCGATGCTGAAGTTGGGGCTGAGCGTCCCCTGGGTCGTCGTTGCCGAGATCGTCGAGACGAGCAACGGCGGGACCCCAGCGTGGAACGAGACGGCGACGTTGGTGGCGTCGGTTGTGCCCGTGTTGGTCACGGTATAAACCAGCGGTTGCACGCTGCCAAAGGCGACGTAGTAATCATCATAGGTGCCGGTCGGGGTGGCGATCACTAGACTGTCGGCGGGGGTCGCGGTGGTCGTGCTGGCGTTGATGTCGTAGAGCCCACTGGCGCGGAACGGGTTGTAGTCGACCTGCGGCGAATTGGCCAGGGCGGTCAACTGGCCGAGTGCTTCCTGGGTCTCGGTTCCCGACCCGATCTGGGCCTGGATCGTCAACGTCACCGAGGCACCGGGGGCGACTGTTCCCAGCGACGCGAACGCGGGGTAACCCGAATCGCCGTCACGGGTGGTCAGATCAAACTTCGTGTCCGACGCGGTCGAGGTGGCCGAGAGGATCTTCAGGAACGGGTAAAACGCGTTCTCGACCAGGGCGACGGTGGCATCGGTCGCGGCCAATGATCCCGTGTTGGTGACGACGTAGGTCAGCGTGGCGGTACTGCCGTAGACGCCGTTCAAGGTCACGGCGGCGCCGCCGGTCGTGGTGACGAGCAGTTCAGTGGTCGCCGTGTCGTTGTTTGCCTCGGTAAGATTCGCGGTGGTGACACCCCGATCGGCCGTAACGCCCGTGCCGTTCATCGGCTGGCCGGGATAATCGTCGCTGGTGCCGATGGCCCGGAGGGCGCTGTTCTCGATGACGCTGTTGGCGACCGACCCAGTCCCAAATGCCCCGAATTTGATCCCGTAGCCGCCGTTGCCAAGGTTCTGACCCCCGGCGTGGTCGGTCCCGATGACGACGTTGGCGATCTGGGCGACCGAGGCGTCGACCTCAAGCGCGGTCCCGCTGAACCGGACGATCCCGAGCCCGTGAACCCCCGTGCCTGACACGTTGTTATTGATGGAGAAGTCGAGGCCAACAACGGGTTTGTTGGCGGGATCGACAGTGTTCACGCCATCAAGCACAACCAGCGGCGCCCCGGTATATCCAGGCTGAGTGGTCGCGTCGATATCGACGGGCCTGATGATTGCCGGGAGCGGGGTCAGCGGTGCAATCGTCTGAACCCCACTCCCGGGAATGGCGAAGTTGATCAGATCCGAGGCATAGAACGGGCCTGTGACGGACGCCGGGTCCGCATTCACATCCAGGATCGCCTGCCGGAGCGTTCCCGGTCCCGAGTCCGCCGTGCTGGTGACCAGAAACGCCGTCAGCAGTTGCTTCGCTTCCAGAGCTTCGACAATGGGCCGGGCGCGACGGATCTGCGGGCGTGATCGACGGGGCATGGCTTAACTCCGGGGGGCGTATGATCATCACAAGTTGCGTTGCGACCCGATAGCTGTCGGATTGCATGCACCTCCTCGGCCATTCTGGCATGGCTTCGTTCCAGATTCAAATTTGCCAGCGCAACCACATGAACGGATCTTTGCCAATTCGGGAACCCGCCCCGACCTGATTGATCGGTCTGGCTCGGGTCCCCGGCGGTCCTCCGCTCAACCTCGGGTCAGGTTGAGGGTCGAAGTACCGGTCGAGCCCAGGCCAGTGACAGCCAACTGGGCCTGCGTCGCGCTGCTCGGCAGTGGGTGGGCCAGCCGCAGCGTGACCCGGTGCGTCGTTGCGTTGTACGATGCCGAGCGTAGTTTGACTGTCGTTGCTTTCGAGTCGCCGCCCGTTGTGGTCGTAAGCTGATAGTGGGCGAGGTCCGCCGCTGCCGTCCTGGTGACGGTCGACGTCGTCGCCACCTGCACCACGCTCGGCGAAACCATTGTGGCCGTGGTCGTGGGCGTCGTGGCGGTGGCGGTGGCGGTGCCGGTTGAGCCGAGGTAGACGACGTTGTCGCCGGGGTTGGGGTCGAGCGTCGGGGCGGTGGCATCCGACGCCGCCATGACCAGGGTAAGCGGCGCGTTGGTCGTGGGGATGACCATGACATCGACGACCGCCGAGGCACCGGCGGCGAGTGAGCCAAGATCGACGAGGTAGACGCCGGGGCGGCCGGCCCAGGGAGTGACCCTGGCGGGTGCTCCGTTGCTGCCCTGGGTGAGGATGGAGTAGAACGACCCGGCGGGCAGGGCACCGAGGTTGAGGGCGGCGACGGCGTCGGTGGCGGTGGTGCCGCCGTTGTTGCGGACGGTCATGAGGAAGAGGCTGGCCGAGCCGGCTTGGCCCAAGGTCGGCGCCGTGCCCGAGATGACCAGATCCGCCGGGGTCGGGAAGGCGATCGTCGGTAGCACACGCAAGATCGGCTGAGCGGTTAGGACCGCAACCGGCATCGCGGTGGGCGCAGCCACCGTGCCGGCGTCGCTTGTCGTGGTGGTGCTGGTGCTATCCAACCCGTCGAACGTTGTACCCTCCAAGAGAACCGGGTTGGGGTCGACGCCGTCGGCGTTGGGGGTCAGGGTGTAGAGGGCGTTGGTGGGCGGGGTGGTCGTGGTGGCAGGGCTCTGGTCCGACGTCACGACGGCGTTGATGATGTCGCCCTTGCCGTCGGTGTCGTCGGTGGCACCGACCTGGCCCATGATGGTGATGGTGGCCGACGCGCCCGGGGCGAGCGTGCCGATCGAGACGGTGTTGTTCGCGTCGTCGAGGTTGAAGCCCGGGATGACGGTCCCCTGCGTGGTCGTCACCGAGTTGACCGAGATCAGGTGGCTGAAGGCGGCCTGGGCGAACGAGACGGAGACGCCCGTGGCATCGGCGGAACCGGTGTTGGTGACGGTATACGTGAGTGGCTGGACGCTGCCGAAGGCGACGTACTCGTCGTCATAGGTGCCGGCCGGCGTCGTGATGGCAAGCTGGGGGGCAAAGCTGTCAACGGCGTCGATGTTGTAGGTGCCGGCGCTGGTGGAGTTGTAGTCGAGCTGAGGCGAGTTGGCGATCACCGTCAGCTGGCCGAACTCGTTGGGGTCGTCGGGCTTCGCCCCGACATGCGCGGTGATCGTCAGGGTCACCGAGGCGCCGGGGGCGATCGTCCCGAGGTCGGCAAAATCGGATTGCTGGGAGGAGTTCGCGTCCAACGTACTGGGGTTGACGGTCCCCTGCGAGGTCGTCGCCCCGGTGACGGTGAGCACCCGGTACAGCCAGTTCTGGCTCAGGTCGATCGAGACGTTCTTGGCGGCGTGGGCGCCGGTGTTGGTGATCACATAGGTCAGCGTCACGTCGCTGTCCCAGTGGGTGTAGGTGGTCGGGCCGCTGTAGGCGTTGGGGGCCACCGCCGTCGGCGTCGAGATGAGCAGGCTGGTGGCCTGGGCGTTGTTGTGCTCATTGACCACGTTCTGCGTGATGAAGCCATCCGGGTCTACCAGGGTACCCAGGCGCCAGCCGATGCCAAAGGCTTCGAGGCCGTTGTACTCGATGACGCTATCGCCGACCGACTTGCTGTAACCGCCGGCGAACCAGATCCCGTAGCTCCCGTTCCCCAGGTCGTCCCCGGCGGCGTTGGTGCCGATGAGGTCGTTGTGGATCGCCGTGAAGGGGACGGCGGTCACGATGCCCGACCCGCTGAACCGGACAATCTCCAGCCCGGCGATCGTGCTGTCCGCGAACCCGTTGTAGGTGACTTGAAGCCCAGCCACCGCCTTACCGCTCGGGTCCACGGCGTTGATCCCGTCGAGGACGACCAGCGGCGTGCCGGCATAACCAGGCTGCGTGGTGGCGTCCACGACGGTCGACTGCGTGATGGCCGGCAGCGGGGTTGCCGGGGTGATGGTGTGCGTGCCGCTGCCCGGGATGGCGAAGTTGATCGTCTCGCCGGTCGTCCCGGTGTCGGCGTTGGCATTCAGGATCGCCTGGCGGAGCGATCCCGTCCCCGAGTCGGCAACGTTGGTGACGGCGAACGTGGTCAGCAGTTGCTTGGTTTCCAGGGATTCAAGCTGCGGACGAGTACTGCGAAACTGGGGACGAGATCGACGGGTCATGAACGAACTCCGGGGGCGATTCGAGGTAAAGATTTCTGCAGAACGCGTCTCAAGAGGCGGTCGGATCCAATTCCGAACGCACTCTTTCGTGACCGAAACTCGGCCTGGGGAGGACCACACCGGTCGCAAAGCTGGTGCTCGTTGCTCGTTGCTCGTTGCTCGTTGCTCGTTGCTCGTTGCTCGTTGCTCGTTGCTCGTTGCTCGTGGGCTTTGCCGACTTACCGGCCAGACCGGTGCCGGGCGAGGCTCAGGGTCGTGGTGCCGGTTGAGCCCAGGCCGGTGACAGTGAGCTGAGCCTGCGTCACACTGCTCGGCAGTGGGTGGGCCAGCCGGAGCGTGACCCGGTGTGTCGTCGCGTTGTACGCCGCCGAGCGCAGTTTGATCGTCTTGACCGAGTTCGACTCGTCGCCTGTGGTCGTCGAAAGGCGGTAGTTGGCCAGGTTTTCCGCCTCGGCCCGGGTGACGGCGGTGGTCGTCGCCACCATAACCACGCCCGGCGCGGCCATCGTCGCCGTGGTCATGGGCGTCGTGACGGTGGCGGTGGCGGTGCCGGTTGAGCCGAGGTAGACGACGTTGTCATCCGGCGCCGGGTCGAGCGTCGGGGCGGCGGCATCCGACGCCGCCATGACCAGGGTGAGCGGCGCGTCGGTCGTGGGGATGACCATGACATCGACGACCGCCGAGGCACCGGCGGCGAGTGAGCCAAGATCGACGAGGTAGACGCCGGGGCGACCGGCCCAGGGAGTGACCCTGGCGGGTGCTCCGTTGCTGCCCTGGGTGAGGATGGAGTAGAACGATCCGGCGTGCAGGGCACCGAGGTTGAGGGCGGCGACGGCGTCGGTGGCGGTGGTGCCGCCGTTGTTGCGGATGGTCATGAGGAACAGCCCGGCCGAGCCGGCGTGGATGCTGTCGGGCGCGGTGCCGCTGACAACCAGGTCGGCCGGGGTCGGGGCGATGATGACGGGAGGACTCGCGGGCGTGGGGGTCGTGGCAATCACCGGAGTCACCTCGAACCCTGTGGGGCCTCCCGGGTTGGTGGTCGGGGGCGGGTTGTTGACCGGGCCACCGCCGTCGATCGGGCCACCACCGTCGACCGGGGGGGTGGGCACCGGGTTGTTCGGCGGCGTCGCGGGGGGCAGACCGGTAGCGCTCCCGGAGAGGGTGTACAGGGCGTTGTTAATATAGTAGGGGGTGGTGGGGTCCTGATCCGCCGTCACCACGGCGTTGATGATCTCGCCGTTGCCCGGGTCGGAGTCGGCGACTTGGACCAGGATGGTGACGGTGGCCGACGCCCCGGGGGCCAATGTGCCGATGGTGGCGACGTCGTTGTCGTCGCTGTCGATGTCGAAGTTGGGGCTGAGCGTCCCCTGGGTCGTGGTGCCCGAGATCGTCTTGACCAGCAGCAGCGGTTTAACGCCGGTCCGGAAGGCGATCTGGACGTTCGTGGCGTCGGCGGTGCCGGTGTTGGTGACGGTGTAGACCAGGGGCAACTGGCTGCCGAAGGCGACATACCCATCGTCGTACGTGCCCGCCGGGGTCGCGATGGTCAGGCTCGGCACGATGCCATTGGCATAGACGGTGTATGTTCCCTCGGTCGCCTCGGCGTCGTAGTCGATCTGCGGCGACGAGGCGATGGCGGACAGTTCTCCCGTGTTGCTCGTGGCATCGCCCGTCTGCGCCACCTGAGTTGTTACTGTGATGGTGGCCGAGGCACCCGGCTCGATTGTCCCGAGGCTTGCGTATCTCGGCAATTCACCGAGCGCATTGATGCCGGTCCGGCTGGTGTCGGGATCAACCGTCCCCTGGCTAACGGCGGCCGACTTGACCGCGATCAGGTGCGAGAAGAGGTCGGGATTGAGCGCGACGTCCACGTCGTGGGCGGCGATCGAACCGGTGTTGGTGACGACGTAGGTCAGCGTGATCGTGCTGCCATGGTAGGCGTAGTAGACTGGCTTCGTCGGCGCCACGCCCAACTGGGTCGTGACGACCAGCGTCGTCGCCTTCGTGTCGTTGTTTGTTTTGGTGTTGTTCGTCTCGGTGTAGATGCCGTTGGAGGCTGGCTTGCCCGGCTGATCGTTAAGGCAGCCGATGGCCAGGAGGGCGTTGTTCGCGATGACGCAGTTCGTGACGGAGTTGCTCCCGTCGATCCCGAACCTGACGCCGTAACCCCCATTGCCCAGGTCTGGATTGCCTGCGGCATCGGTCCCGATCAGGTCGTGGTCGATGGTGGTTCCGTAGCTGGCTGCCACGATGGCCGAACCGCTGAACCGGATGATCTCCAGCCCATTGACGGCACCACCGAGCGTCATGGCCTCGGGCTGGAGGTCAAGCCCAACGACCGGCGAGCCGTCGCTGCTCTGGGCGTCCACCCCATCAAGCACCACCAGCGGCGTCCCCGCGTAACCGGGCTGCGTGGTGGCGTCGATCTTGATCGTCTGGGTGACCCGCGGCAGCGGCGTCGCCGGGGTGATGGTGTGCGTGCCGGTGCCCGGGATGGCGAAGTCGATTTCCTCAACCGTCGAACCGCCATCAGCCTGGCCGGCGGCGTTCGCATCAAGGAGCGCCTGGCGGAGCGATCCCGTCCCCGAGTCGGCAACGTTGGTGACGGCGAACGTGGTCAGCAGTTGCTTGGCTTCCAGGGATTGAAGCTGCGGGCGGACGCGACGGGCCTGCGGGCGTGATCGACGAGCCATGAGGGGGGGAAGCTCCGATGAGGATCAAGGTTGAGGAAATACGGGCATCGTATCATCCTTCCCCGATCTTGTCGCAGTTCAACCGCCGAGCCGGACAATGCGGACCAAGTTTTCCATCCCGATCCTCCAGGCTCACCAAATCCGTCCCCCGGCCCGTTCCAGTTGTTCAAAGAAGTCGGCCCGAGCCTCCGGGGTTCCGAGCACCAGCAGGTGAGTCCTCGACGGCCCCTCCCGAACCGCCGGCATCGGCAGGTTGAGATCGACGAAGCCAGGCAGTTCCATCCGGCGGCAGATCGCGGCGGCGGTGTATTCCTCGGGTCGCATCGATAAGGTCGTGGGGCCGGCGGGGCCTCAGGCAGTGGGCGAACCTGTGAGGTTCTCGGGGGAGGACCGGGCCAGCTTGGCGATGGCCCGCGCTGACGTTTCGCGGATAACGTCGTGGATCAGCAGCCAACTTTCCCGGAGGTAGGGGTCGATGATCTCCACCCGCGCGCCTTCAGAGTAGCGAGCCCGCGCGCCGGATTTGGCGAGGTAGGTGGAGTTCACGATCCCCCGGTGATGCATGATGATGTCGCGGGCTGCCTTGATCTCGGCGAGTTGGTCAACCTGCTCCGCCGAGGGGATGCCCAGTTGGGCCCGCTTCTCCAGGTAGGCGAACCAGGCCGCCAGCCGGCGGTATTTGAGCCGGTCGAGCTCGCGGTCGACCACGGCGCGGAGGATGCTCTCCCGGTCGGGGTGGTCCGTGATGAACGAGAGTGGCACCGTCTTGTCGGCCTGCTTGAGCCGGTCATCCCCCTCGTCGTCATCAAGTCCTACGATCCCCTTCGGAAAAGCCATCAGCCAGCAGCCGATCAATCCAAACGTGTAGTCTTCAAACAGCGCAACATGATGCCCGAAGACCGACTCGGCGAGGTAGCCGGTAACATAAACCTGCGACAACCCGGCAAGGGTCGGGCCATCGGCCTGATCGCCCGTGTCGGGGTTGGCAAACTGGATCGGGCGTCCCTCGGCCACAAGGTTACGGATCAACAGCCACGCTTCCCTCGTGTGCTCATAATAATTCGCCGCCCGGCTTAGATCTCCCAGGACCCGCGTGGTCAGATCACGAATCTGGTCGGCGATCGCCGACCGATCATCCCGCGTCATCGAAGATCGCCTGAAGCTTGCCGCGATCCTCGGCCCGCAGGAAGTTGACGCCGATCGTCGCGGGTTTGTTATCCAGCGAGATGGCCGTCCGGTCGACCCAGTAGAAGACCTGATGCCGATCCAGCGTCGCGCGGACTTCCGGCAGTTGGCTCAGGAGCACCATCAGGTAAGGACCCGCCCCCCCATCCTGGTAGACCCGAACGGCCCGCCTCGGTTGCGAATCGATCATCGCGAGTCTCCTTGAGATACCCGAATCGGACCCTGGCCCCATCTTACAGCGGCTGCAGGGACCGGGCCAGACCGGCGATCGAGCCGGCAAGGGTCGGCAAGCGTCACCCCGTGTAAAGCCGCGTCACAGCCTCGGCCTTGACGAGTTCGCGGGGCTGGTTGAGGTGGTTGAAGACGATCGTCGCCGGGTCGATGCCGAAGGCGTGGTAGATCGTGGCGAGGAGTTCGCCGGGGTGGACGGGGTCGCTCACGGGGGCCGAACCGGTTTTGTCGGACTTGCCGTAGACCTGGCCGCGGCCGATCCCGGCACCAGCGACGACGGCGGTGTAGCAGTAGGGCCAGTGGTCGCGACCATCGGCGCTGTTGCCGTTACCCGAGGTGCTGACGCCTTTCTGCGGGCTCCGGCCGAACTCGCCGACGGCCACCACCAGGGTCTCGCCCAGCATCCCGCGCTCGTCCAGGTCGGTCAGCAGCCCCGCCAGCCCGGCGTCGAGCATCGGCCCCGACTGATCCTTCATCCGCTTCGTCAGGTCGACGTGGTGGTCCCACGAGTGGTTGTCCGAGTTGGCCACCTTCGGCCAGATCACCTCGACGACCTTCGTGCCCGCTTCAACCAGCCGCCGCGCCAGCAGGCAGCTTTGCCCGAAGGTGTTCCGCCCATACGAGTCGCGGAGGGCACCCGATTCGCGCTCCAGGTCGAACGCCTCACGGGCTCGGCCCGAGACGATCAGCTTCAAGGCCCGGTCGTAATACTCGTTGAGGTTATACTCCGAGACCGCCTGATCCAGCACCGGCATCCCGGCATTGAGTGCATCCCGCAACCGGGCCCGGCGCTCCAATCGGACCGAAAAAACCTCGGGGCGAAGCTGCAAGTCGTCGACCTTGATCCGGCTCATCTTGGCCAGATCCATGTCGTCCCCCTCGGGGTAGAGGGTGTACGGGTCGAACGCCTTGCCGAGAAAGCCGGCGGTCCCCCCCTTGCCGATGACGTTCGACTCTTGCAAGGGCCGCGGGAGCATGACGAACGGCAGCATCGGCTCGGTCTGCGGCTTGAGGCGAATGATGTTCGACCCGAAGTTGGGAAAATCCTTCGGGCTCGGCGGCTCAAGCTGGCCCGACGGGCTGACCTTGTCGGTCGTGTACCCCGTCATCATCTGGTAGATGGCGGCGGTGTGATTGAACAGCCCGTTGGGGGTATAGCTCATCGACCGGACGAGCGTGAACTTGTCGGTGATCCGCGCCAATCTCGGCAGGATCTCGGTGACCTGGACCCCCGGCACGGCGGTGTCGATCGGCTTGAACTGGCTCCGGACGTTGTCGGGCACCCCCTCCTTCGGGTCCCAGAGGTCGATATGGCTCGGCCCCCCCTGGAGGTAGACCAGGATCATGTTCTTCGCCTTTCCCCACCCCGGCCCGCGCCCGACGGGAGCATCGGCGGCCTTGCTCGACGCGGCTTGCAGTTCGAGCATCGACCCGAGCGAGAGGCCGAACAGCCCCGACCCCCCGACCCGCAAGATATCGCGCCGGGTCAGGCCCAGACTCGGATCACACAGGTCTTTGCCGGCACTGCCAGGGATGCGAAGCATCGGGAGATCTCCGGAAACGAAAAGAGGATGAGTAGATCCAAATCAAGTGTCAATAAAGGACGATTCCAGGTTGATTAGCCACCGACGAGCATGGTTAATTTGACGAAGCTGACGGTCGTGTCGTGGCCGATGGTGAACTCTTCATCGAGGCTCTCGGCCTGTCGGTCGTCGATCAGGATGAAAAAGCCGTTGCGGTCGAACGCTTCGACGGCACGCTCGAACTGAGGATTCCAGGCGATGGATCGGTGCGCTTTGAGGCGGTATTTGCTGCCGTTCAGGGTCCGTTCGGTATCGGTCGGCTGCACAAGGCCGCGGAAGACCAGGGCCTGGCCGCTCTGATTGTAGTCGGAGACCTCCTGGTAGACCCGCTCGCGGATCAAGGCGCGGACGGTGATCCGCTCGGTCGGAAATTCGAGGGGCCGCTCGTGGCAGATGGCACCCGAGGCGGTCTCATCGCGGATGGTCAGGGTGGCGGTCATGGGTGGGGGATCTCGCTCGGGGTGATTAGCGGCGGTTGATCTGACTCGTGATGGTCCGGTCCTTGATCTTGTCGTCGGCGGCGAGCAGGAAGGCCTTGCTGAGGATGACCGAGAGCATGGTGTCTCCCTCAAATGGGAGGAAGAGGTTGGCCTCCGCCGCCCGCTCGCGCCCATCGGGGACGATGCAGAGGTACTGGTCGTCCGGCTCCATCAGGATGTTGCCCGACCCAAGGTGGATCTTGTACGTCCGCTGTTGCCCGCGAACCTTGAGGAATCGTCCATCGAACGTGCACCGGTCGGCGATCTTGAGCCGGGGGACGAGCCGTTCCAGCACCTGCTTCCGGGTCGTGGCTGTCCCCGAAAGCTCGCCGAACGCATAGGTTTGCCAGTAGTTCTGGTATCGCCCCTCGGGGCCGCCGTCCTGCCAGGTCGGGTCGTTGCCGACCGACGCCACCCCGACGAACAGGTCCACGTCGCGCATGATCTCAGAGAAGACCAGCGGGGGGATCTGGTCGAGCGGAAGAGGTTCGTTGATGTCGGCGGGGCCCGGTCCCGTGACGCGGGCCTGGTACGGACCACCGCTGGCGTGAGCCTGGTTGGTCGCCGCTCCCAGGCGGTAGAAGCGAACCTGGTCGGTAATCAGGCGGAGAAAGGTCCCGGCGTCGTTGAGGTCGTGGCCGGCCCCTGCGACCCAGAACTCGGCGCGGAGATTCCAGAGCGGCAAGGCTCGACTCGCGGGCGGGACCGAGTCATCAACCCCCAACCGGAGCGAGTTCTTCCACCCTCGGGCGGCACAGAGGGTATTGAACTGATGCTGGCGCAGGATGTGCGCGGCGAATCGGTTCGAGTAGATCGTGGTATGCCGCTCGGCATCCGTCAGGAGGTAGACCTCGCGGTGCGCCTGCCGGAACGGCTGGACGATGCTCAGGGCTTCGAGGCGATCGCGCCAGGTGAGGACCTCCGCGATCGGGCGGCCGATCGGGTGCCAGGGGGTGACCTGGGCCTCGGGTCCGGCTGCGATCGGGTTGCCCGTCACGTCGCGGAACGTGCCATCGGGGAAGACGACCAACACGCCGTCGACCTGCCAGATCAACTGGCGGGCAAGGGTGCCAACGACCGGATGATTGCCGTACCGCTCGACCCAGGTGGCGACCGGCCATGATTTATCGAGCAGGAACAGGCTGTCGAGCCGGTCACGCTGGGCGGGGATCATGGCCGCGATGTCCTTGACGGCTCCCTGCAGGTCTTTCCACTCTTCCTTATGGTCGGCCTTGACCCGCGTGGGCACGGCCTTGAGCGGCTTGCCCTGAGGGTCGGACCAGGTAAGGGTGACATCGGAACCGGTGATCGCCACCTCAACGCGGTACCCGCCGAAGGTCTCGACCCGGCGACCAACCGCCTCCAACCCGTAGGTCGGTACGGCCAGCTCCTCGACTTCATCGGCGGGCAGGTTGAGAGCCTTGGCGGCGGCGGTGAACGCCTTGGAGATCTCCTTCTGAGCCGGGGCAAACTTGATCCGGTTTTTCAAAACGGCGAGCTGACCGACCCCCGTCGTCGAACCAAGCCCTGCCAGGACGCCAATCGCGGCGTTACCCACTCGCCCCGCGCGCGGGCCGACCCCAGGGATCTTGCCGAACGCCCAGACTGCGAGTTGCCCCAGCGGGCGGGCCAGTTCGCCGGGCTGAGGCAAAACGGGAGCAAGCCAGACGAGTTGCCGGAGAACCTCTTGGTTGCTGAGCAAGTGGTGGTTGACCGCGTGCTCGGGATAACCTGAACTGATGGGGAGGAATTGAAAAGTTCGCCCCCGGGCGACCATGGGAAGCCAGCGGAAGAGGGCCTGCTGCACGAGCTCGCCGCCCTCGCCCGCTGCGGCGACCCGCTCGCGGGCGGCAGCGAGCCACTTCGCCGAGGGGCGGGTTCCGCTCAACTTCCTGACGTGCCCGAGGAGCGCGGTCCACATTTCCCGAGCGGCAGTGTCGAGGCGGCTCAACTCGACGTTGGCGGCGTCGCCCCAAACATCCATCGGCTGGAAGAAGAAGTGGAGGTTGTCGTCAATTCGTGACGTTAGCCAGCCGGTTGGGGCGGGCAGGTCCAGGTACAGGGGCGCCTCAATTTGCACGGCGCGAAGGAGTGACAGGGCGTACCGCTCACCCTCGGTCAACGGCTCCCTCGCCGGAGATCGATCCAGCTCGGCCCGGAGCCGATCCTGGCCAAAGAACTGGCTGATGTCGTCATACGGGTGTTGCGCCAGGCAGAACAGGTTGAGGTCGAACAGCCCGGCCCGGTCCAGCTCGAACCGTTCGCGGACTTCCCCATCGGTGAAGGCGATTTCGAGGGCCTTCCCCGGGCGGTGCGGGTGGCGAGCATCGGGGCCGAGTCGCTCGGCCACCTGCCGCTCGGCGGCCGCCAGAATCACTCGACCCAGCAATGCCGGTTCGAGGCTGAGCAACGACCGCTTTGCGAGCGTGGGCGACTTGGGCGACCGAAACTGCGTTCCCAGCCATTCATGCGCATCGCGGAGCGGCGAGGCGTCGGCCACCGGGTAGCCGTCGGACTTGATTGGCGAGGTCGGAGCGTCACGCTGGGCCGGGTCGACCGGAATGCCGAGCCACAACTTCAACGCGACCAGAACGTGCGGCATCCCCACCGGCGCGGGTCGGGGTGCGGGAAGGATGGGCGTGGGGTCGGCCCCGAGAGTCGCCGCCGGGGCGCGTGTTAAGTTTTGCAACCGGGCCACGAGTTCCTGGTCCCTTTTCAGGTAAGTATTCGCCTTCATCCGGGACCCGAATGCCAGGATCGAGGTGCGGAGGTCGGCGGGGACCGACTCCCGCGCCGCGAACTCTTCCAACCGCCGGATCACCGGCGCGACGGCGTGGTAGTGGATCGAGAGCAGCTCGCGATCCACCGCGAACCAGGCCAGGATCGCCCGGAAGTCGTCGGCGTCGAGCGGCAAGCTCCGCCGGAGCAGGGTGTTGCAAACCGCGCGGGCACGCCGGCTCCGGGCCGAAGCTTGATCGTGCGCAAGCGAGTAGCCAAACCCGCGGCGGGGTGGGTCATTAGCCCGGGCCTGCTTGACCTGATCCCAGTGGTCCACCTGAACCATCGCCGTCCGGACGTGCCGACACGAGTCCCGGCGGGAGGCCGCCAGCAGGGCCAGCCCGGTCGGGTCCGTCTTGAGATCGTCAGGCGCGAAGTTGCCAACTTCAACCCAGGCCGCCACCGCCGCGTGGGCGTCGGCCAGCGGATCGGCGGGCGGGATGGCGAACGGCTGGAGGGGGGTGGTCCGGGTTCGGGTCAAGGTTGGGTGATCTCGGTACGGGAAGGGATCAATGGTTGAACAGGAAGCTCGGGCTGTTGATCAGGGCCCAGGCGATGTCCTGCGCGGCGGTCAGGCGTTTGGCCTCGGCCTGCTGGGCGCTGGTGGTGGCGTCGCGGCGGAGCGCGGCGAGGCGGGCGTCGGGGGGTACGGGTAGTTGGGCTTCGGCCAGCCCACCACGGAGCTTCAGGAGGGCGGGGTCGGTCGGCAGGGGTTGGCGAGCCATCGCCAGCGCCGTTTGTTTGGCGGTGAGACCGGTATCCTCGGCGCGGCGGTAGGCGAGCAGGGTGGCGGTCTGCAACGGTGTGCGGACCTCGGGGGCGGTGCTGAGGGTAGTTTGCAACTCGGTGGACAGGCTCAGGCCGACCGGACCGGGGGTGGCGGTGGCCGAGATCCGGAACTTGCCCGGTGTGTGCTGGCCGTCGGGGTACTGGTGCGTCATCGTGATCGTCAGGACGGTCCCCTCGGCGAACCCGGCGAGTGGGTCAATATCGAAGGTGGCCCAGTGGCTCTGCCCGAGCCGACCATGCACCGCCCACCCCTTGTTGGGCGCGACCGGCGACCCATCCACCGCGTTCTTCAGGTCGAAACCCGCCTGCGTGAAGTCCGCCTGCGCGTTCAGGAGCTTGACCGGCTGGGCCTGATCCGGCTTCCCCTTCGGGGCGGCGGTGAACTTGAACTGGTTGAGGACGAAGTTGCCGTTGCCGGCTCGCCCTGGTCCCTGCGCGGGCAAGCTCGGGTCGGTCAGAACTTCGAGCCGGAACCCGGTCAGCCGCGCCAGGTCGGTCTCGGCGGTGATCGTCGTCACGCCGTTGGCCACCTCGCCGCCGGCCAATACAGCGCCATCGGGGCTGATGGCGAACGTCGCCTTGCTGGTGTCGGTCACCGTCGAGGGGACCAGAGCCCGCCAGCGGTTGATGGGTGATTGCGTCTGTGTCCAGGCGGCGATCCGGTCGGGCTCGGCGGCCTCGTAGGTCTTGAGGTCGGCCTCGGCCTGGGTGATCCGGCCTTGGTGCGCTTGCTCCTCGGCGGCGAACCGGGCGGCGTTGGTCTGCTCGAAGGTGGTCAGTTCGGTTTGAGCCTGATCGATCGCGGCGAGGCGGGCGGCTTCAAGCCGGGGCAGTTCCTGCGCGACCTCGAAGGCACGATCGCTCGCGCTCAGGGCAAGCTGGGCGCCGTCGCGGTCGATTGCGGCCAGATCTTCCAGGCAGGTGGCGACCTCGGCGGGTGTCGCGGGTCGGTTCAAGATCCGGAGGAACAGTTCCTCGACCAGCCGGGTATTGTCGGTCTCGGTCGCGACGAGTTTGGTCACGTCGTTGGCGGGGTCGGCGATGGCATCACCGAGCGTCGGCCCGCTCACCAGCGCCATGACGGGGCCAAGCTGGAGACCGGACGAGCGTTCGCACTCGCACGAACTTTCGCGGACGGGGCGGCCGAAGGTCGAGAGGAAGCCGCTCGGCAACTCAACCCCCGAGTCGGGCAGCGCTGCCGCCCTCGTCCCGACCGGGACGCCGGGAAACCGCGAGGTCGAGCCGGTAGCGCGGTAGACCGAGTCGAGCAAAACCTCGGCGGGCAACCGGCGAGCGGTTGCGTGCGAGAAGTTGATCTTGTCGTCGCTGTTCCACCGGTTCGGGGCAACCGACAGGCCATACGTTCGCGACTGACAGATCAACTGGATGATGTGCCGGGTGTTGAAGTTCGACGCGAGGAACTCCTGCGTCAAATAGTCGAGCAGTTCCGGGTTCGATGCCGGGTTCCCGGCGCGGATGTCGTCGATCGGCTCGATGATCCCGACACCGAACATGTAGCCCCAGAGGCGGTTGACATAGCTCCGGGCAAAGTACGGGTTGTCGCGCGACGTGATCCAGGTCGCTAGCGCCTCGCGCCGCTGGGCCGGATCAACTGCGTCTTTGGTGGCACAGACGAACGGGAATTTACTCGCGGCCACCTGTTTGGTCCGGTCGTGGACCACGTCGCCGGTCGGCTTGTCGTAAACCTCCTCAAACAGCGGCTGCGCGGCCTCGACCGCCGACCCACCGATGTTGCGTCCCTTGCTCTCGGGGTCCGCTTTCAGGCCGACGCGTGCGAAGAAGGCGGACAGCTCATAGTACTGGTCCTGAGTCCAGCGCTCGAAGGGGTGGTCGTGGCACTTGTTGCAGTTGTACCGGACGGCGAGGAAGAGTTGCGTCGTGTTCTCCATGATCGCCGTCGGCTCGCGGAGGATCTTGTAGTAGCTCGCCGCCGGGTTGGTCCGGTTCGACCCGGAGGCCGTGAGCAAGCTCCGGACGAACTGATCGTACGGCACGTTCGCCGTGATCTGCTCCTTGATCCAGCCTCGGAAGGCGACCGACCCCTCGACGCCGAGGAACTTCCGGTTCACCTGCAAGAGGTCGGCCCACTTGTTCGTCCAGTAATCCACGAACTCGGGGCGACCCATCAGGCGGTCGATCAGGGCGGCCCGCTTGGAAGCACTGGCCCCCAGATCGGCGGCAAAGGCGCGAACCTCAGCGCTGGTCGGTGGGAGGCCCGTCAGGTCGAGCGTCGCGCGGCGGAGGAACTCGACGTCGGTGCAATCGGCCGAGGGCTCGATCTTCATCCGCCGCCACTTGGCCGCGACCAGTTCGTCGATCTTGTTCTGAACGGGCGGGTCGGTCCAGGCGAAGCCGGTCCGGTCGCCCATGACGGTCAAGGTGGTGGCGGCGTACGCGCCTTCATACCGGACCAGGACGGGAGCCTCGCCGCGGCGGAGGGCGGTCATCAGGCCGGTCTTGTCGGCGAGCGCAACCTCGGTGTTGCCGCTGTCGGTGAAGGCGTCGCGGGTGACGTCGCGGGTCGAGCCGTCGGTGTAGGTCGCCACGACGCGAAGTTGCTGCCGGGCACCGATCGCGCCGACCACCGGGTTGACCGGATGCACGGCGATGCTGGCGACCTTCGGCGTGGTCAGGTCGAGCTTCGCCCCGTCGGCGATCCAGGTCCGCAAAGTGGCATACGCGGGTGAATCACGGCGGATCAGGGCACCGCCAACGTGCGGGACGCCGCCGCTGGCCTTGAGCAGCATCAGACTGTCATCGGGCGACGCCAGATTGACCCGGCGCGAGGCGTGGTCGTCGGTCAGGGCACGGATGTCGAAGATCGGGTCGTACCCGCGGAGCGAGAGCTTGAACCCATTCTTGCCTTGTGCCGAGCCGTGGCACGTTCCCGTGTTGCAACCAAGCTTCGACAGGACCGGCGCCACGTCGCGGGCGAAGTCGCCGCGAGCGGGATGGCTCATCCCGGTGACCCGGATCGGAACCGCGACCGATGATCCGTTCAGGGCCAGTTGGAGCGTGCCTGAGCCATCACCGATCGGTTCTACGATGCCAAACCGGTTGCTCTGCGCCACTCCCGAGGCACCGGTCACACTCACGGCGCGGGTGACGTCGGCGGGTTCACCGCCATCGGGGCGGATTGCCGTGACGACGAGCTGGACGCGGGCGGTCGGGTTGTCGAGGTCGATCGTCGCTGGTTGAACTTCGAGGCGATCGATCGAGCCGGCGAAGGGGGGCTCGGGCACGGTCGCGGCGAGCGATGTTGGGTCGGGCACAGCCAGCGTCCGGGTCAGTTCGGTTGGCCGGGGCTGCGGCTCGGGCGAGGCGGCCTCGACGGCGACCGGGCAGAACTCGCGGACCGTCGCGCCGGTACCTGGATCGAGCAGGCGGATCAGACCTTCCGACCCGGCGGTGGCGACGCCTGATCCGTCGGGCCGGATGGCCAGGGCGTACAGACTGCCGGTCGGCACGGCGATCGAGGCGACGCGCCGGATCAGACTCTGCCGGTGCTTGTCGAGCGTGGTCCGCTCCTCGGCCGAGCGAGCCTTGCCAGGTTTGGCGACGATTGCCCGGATCGCGTCGGGGCTGGTATCCAGGACGAAGTCATCGGCGTAAAGATCAACCTGACCACGGCGGTCGAGACTGCTCACGGCGGCGAACCGGCGCCCGTCGGCGCTGGTGGCGACTTCGAAGATCCGCCCGGTCATCGGGGACAGCGCGGCGATCAGGTTGGCGTCGTCGCCGATCTTCCGTTCGGTCTCGCGAAAGACGCGGTAGAGCTTCGGCGTGCCGTCGGAGCCGCCGACGAGGATCTCGTCGCGGAGCGGATTCCTGACCACCGACGCGAGCCCCCCCTTCAGCGCCCCGGGGGTGATCGAGGTGACATTATCGACGAACCGCTGGGTGGCGACCTCGGTCAACTTGGTCGTCATGTCGCGACCGACGGAGACGAGGTGATCGGCGCCGACGAACGCGGTATCGAGCGCCCAGTCGCTGTGCGACCCCATGAACAGAGTTTGCGTGCCCGTCTTCGCGTCGATCGCGCGGACCGAGTTGTCGCCGGCCCCGAAGGCGAGGACCGAGCCATCCGAACTCCAACTGGCACCGTAGAGCGTATCGAACGTAATCGATGCGGATAGCATCAGCTTCCGCTCGGCGACGTCCCAGATCTGGACCTCACCCATCCGCGATGGTAGGCCGCCGGTCACGGCCAGCTTCCGGCCATCGGGCGAAAACGCGACCGACTCGATCCGCTCGGCCAGCCCGACCAGGCGCGCGACCAGCGCTGAGCCGTCGCCTCGCCAGAGCAAGACTTCATGGAACCCACCGACGGCCAGCAGGCTCCCATCGGGGGAAAAGTCGAGCGCGGTGATGACCGGCGGGCGGGCGTAGGTGGGGGGATGGTCGGTGTCGATCCGGGTCCGGGCCACGATCGGCGAGTCGTCGATCGCGCCGCCAGCAATCCAGCGGCGGACGATGTCGACCTCGATGGCACTGAGGGCAGGCTGATTCTGCGGCATCTCGGCCCGACCGTCCTTGTCGGGCGTGATCTGCGCCAGCAGTGACCCGGCATCAGGCTGGCCCGGAACGACGGCTGTTTCCTTCGACTTCCCGCCACTCAGGAAGTGAGCGAAGTCGGTCATGATGTATCCGCCGCCGCTCTTGGCTGGCTGGTGGCACCCCTGGCAGCGGGCCTGGAGGATCGGCCGGACCTGCTTGTCGAAGCTGACCGGCGCCGCCGGTACCTTGGCCTTTGCCGGATCATCTCCCCAGGCGACGGCCGAGCCGCCCACCAGCCACCCGAGCAGGATGAGGACGAGACCGTGGTTCAATCGCCGCAGCGCAGCCAGAGCCATTGCCATCGTGGACCGCTCCTGAAGATAGGCCGATTCCGCGTGGGCAGCTCCCGATCCGGGCGTCGCGGGGGGTCGGCGGTCGTACTTGTCCCCTGGTCCGATCGACCACTCCGGCAGTGCTGAGGCGGTCGGGTCTTGATTGGGAATCCAATCGAGGGAAACTTGGAGATGAACGAGATGATCCAGCATACATCTTTGGTAAGGTGGGGTGCCACGAAATTTTTCGGTGGCTCAGAATCATCCCGCAGATGTATAATGTGATCATGTGTAGGTAATTGTAATTATTTCAGCCGGATCGGCCCCATTCCTGAAGGTCGGCCACGAACAGGTCGGGGGCTTCCATGGCGGCGAAGTGGCCGCCGCGCGGTTGGTCGGTCCAGCGCTTGATGTTGTAACCGCGGTCGAGCCAGCTCCGGGGCGGGGTGGGGATGCGGGGGTCGTTGTAGGCAGCGAAGGCGGTCGGGACCTCGACGCGGCGGCCGGCGGGCATGGTCCGCGCCCCTTCGTTGGCGGTCCCGGTGTAGAGCCAGGTCGCGGTGACGAAGGCGGCGGGCATGATGTAGATCATGGCGGCGGTCAGAAGCTGATCGCGCGTGAAGATCGCCTCGAACGACCGTTCCCGCTGATCCGACCAGTCGTGGAACCGCTCGATGAGCCAGGCCGCCTGCGCCACCGGGTTATCGACCATGGCGTAGGCAAGCGACTGCGGCCGGGTCATGTGCAGGGCCGCGTACGCGCCGAGCTGCTTCTCGACGGCCTCCATCCTGGTCTTCCACTGCTTCTCCTGGTCGGTCTCGGGTTGCGCGGCGGGCTGAAGCTGGGCGTAGTTCAGGTGGATGGCGTGGAGCGATGCCGCGTGGTCGATCCCCAGCCAGCCGGTCACACCGCCCCCCATGTCGCCCCCTTGAGCATGGTATTTCCCGTAGCCGAACCCATCACGCATCAAGGTGTCAAACAGGCGAGCCGTCGTCCGGACGCTGATCAGCCCGGTTGGTGCCCCCGAAAAGCCGTAGCCGGGCAGCGACGGGATCACCAGGTCGAACGCATCCTCGGCGCGACCGCCGAAGCGCGAGGGGTACGCCAGCGGCTCGGCGACCTGCCAGAACTCATAAATCGACCCCGGCCAGCCGTGCGTCATCAAGAGCGGGCGCTTCCCCTGGGCCTCGCCGACGACGTGCACGGCATGGATGTCGATCCCCTCGACGGTGTGCAGCACCTGGGGGAAGCGGTTCAGGTCGCGGACCGCCGCCTGAGCGTCGAAGCCGTCCACCCAGTAAGCGCAAAGGTCGCGGAGGAAGGCGGGGTCGCACCCCAACGTCCAGCCGGAGTCGGGCGGCGTTGGGGGAAACTGGTAGCGTCGGACCTGATCGCGGACCCGCTCGACCGCCGCTTCGTCCCAGACCACTTCAAACGGTTGCATCGCCAAGCACCTCCCGAAAAAAAGCCGACCCGGCCCGCGCCGGATCTGCTTTCAAGGTAGGGGACGACCGCGTTCCGGTCAACTAATGCACGGTTGAGGCTTGGTTGATCCGGTGCGGTGGCGTGGCGTGGGCGGCCTCGGTTGGTGCCGACTCCATCTCGCGGACCCGATCGGCGTACAGTCCCGCCGGGTTCCTGGGTAAGAACCCCCAGACGAGTAGACCGCCTGCGAAGATCCCGAGGCTGATGTACTGCGAGACGGTCAGCCCGAAGTGCCAGCCGGTGGCGTCGCCGCGAGCGAACTCCATCAGGAACCGGGTGATCGGATAGCCGATCATGACCAGCGCCATCACTTCGCCATCGCGGCGGCGGTGGCGGTAGAAGACGAACGTGGCGACCAGCAGGACCAGACCCGACAACGCCCCATAAAGCTGCTTCGGGTGGACCGGCAGCGAGTGGCTGGCATACGGCGAAATCCAGCCGGCGTCGACGTGCCGCATCCAGGGCAAGGTCCCGGCGGGGAACGTCACCGCCCAGGGGACGGCGTGCGGGTCGCAGACGGCACCGTAGCAGCAGCCGTTGAGGTAGCAGCCGACCCGACCGAGCATGACCCCGATGGCAAGCGCGGCGGCGACGGCGTCGGCCATTGGCCAGAACGGGAATGGGTGGCGCCGGTGATAAATCCAGGTCCCGACGAGGCCGCCCATGATGCAGCCGTAGAAGACGATCCCGCCTTGCCAGACCTTGAAGACGTCAAGCACCGAGTGGACCGACTCGGGATGCTGGACCAGGTAATAGACCCGAGCCCCGAGGAACCCACCCCCCAGCACCCAGACGGCCAGCTCAAAGACGACGTCCGGGTTGATCCCGACCCGCCGCGCCCGCCAGGCGGTGATCAGCACTCCCGCCGCTGCTCCCAGGACGAGGAACAAGCTGAACGCATGGACCTGATAACCCAGGCCGGGCACCACAATCAAGATCGGTCGCATCGCCGCCCCCTCCCCAGATCAAAGATGGCGGGAGGATGAACTGAGTGGGCGATTGTCGCAAGGTCAATATGGAAGAGGGAAGGAGCCACGGATGGAACACGGATAAGAAGGGGAGGATGGGAGAAGGGTCGTTTAGAAGACGAGGCGCTTGAACGCGACCCTGGTGCGACCGCAGTTGATCAGAAGACCGACCTTGACTCCGGTGGCTTTGAGTTCGTTAAGGAGCTGAGGTTCGTCGTCGGAGTTGGAGGATCGAGCGACCTTGAGCTCGACGATGACGCGGTTCTCAACCCAGAGGTCTGCCCGGTAGGAGCCGACCTCGACGCCCTTGTAATCGACCCGGATTTCCGCCTCAAGAGCCGCCTCAATCCCGCGATGCCTCAATTCTACCTGCATCGCCCGCTGATAGATCTTCGCTAAGAACCCATAACCAAGTTTTTCATAAACAGCAAAAGCAGATCCAATGACCGCCCCGGTCAAATCTTGATGTTCCATGTCGGTTCACTTGTATCAAAATGCTCTCCCTCTCTGTCCCCAAGCATCAGGGCGGCCCCAACGACCGCCCCACTCCCATCTCTTATCCGTGTTTCATCCGTGGCTTCTTTTCTCTTCAATTTTTTGCCTTGCTGACCGGCAGGTACGAGTCAAACACGCGAACCTTGCCGACCTTGCCGTTGATGGCCTTGACGAACTCGGTGTGGCGTTCGCTCTTGAGGTATTCCCCGAGCATGGCCTTGTTCTCGAAAACGACGTGCAAGGTCACGTCGAACTCGCGGTCGCTCGGGCCTTCGACGACGTCCTCGGCGATGGTGCCGACGGCGAAGGTAACGGTCCCGCGGTGGCCGGTCAGATACTTTTCGCAGATCCCGACGAACTGCTCGCGGCTCGCGGGTGATTTGTCCTTCAAGGCGAAGATCACCGAGTGCGCCAGTTGCGGGTCGGCCGCCACCGCATCACCTGCCACGACCGAGCCAACCAGCAACGCTACCATCAAGCCTGTCATCATCTTCATCGGTGAACCTCTCGTTATCAAGACTGAATCCAGGTCCAAGGCAAGCCGCCATCATGCCGGACCCCGACCCAACCGGCAAGCGGCCAACCCTGAATCCAATCTCCCTCTCCCATCCGTATTTAATCCGTGGCTCCTTTGTCTTTCCCAGCCCTTCCCCCGCCTTCTAGGATTGTCCGTCGCATTCCTGATCCGTGCCGCCCGCGAGACCCAACCCCGATGTCTGCCCATTCCAGCACCGCCGCCGCCGTGGACGAGATCGTCCGGACCCGCCGCTCGATCCGCGACTTTAGCCGCGAGGGGGTTGACCTCGACGCCGTGGTCCATGTCGTCAAGCTCGCGGCGATGGCCCCCTCGGCCTGGAACCTTCAGCCCTGGAGGTTCGTCGTCGTGACCGACCAGACGACCCGGACGAACCTGCAAGCCGCCTCGTTCGGGCAAAAGCAGGTGGGCGAGGCCCCCGTCGTAGTCGCGCTCTACTGCGACATGGTCGCCTCGCTCGGCCGGATCGACGAGGCGCTCCACCCGACGATGCCCGACGCCGCCAAGGCGATGTACAAGGGGAACATCACCGCCGCCTTCGACCGGATGACGCCCGCCGAGCGCGACGCCTGGGGGACCGCGCAGGGGAACATCGCGCTCGGGTATCTGCTGCTGTTGCTGGAGATTCACGGGTTCGTGACCTCGCCGATGCTCGGGTTTGACCCGCCGTCGGTCCGGCAGATCCTCGGCCTGCCCGACTACGCCACCATCCCCGCGCTCGTGGCGATCGGCAAGCCCGGCCCGACCCCCCTGAGCCCGCCGCACCGGTTCCCGTTCGATGACCTGGTCCGCTTCGTCGGCCCAACCGGCTGACATCCGGTCGGATCGGACCTCGGCTGGAACGGAACGAAACGGAACGAAACCGACCCTAGCCTTGAGCCCAAGTTCCGGGAGTGACCGACCCCGTCGCCATCCGGCGCGAATAATCCCGGCCTCAGCTTCGTCTGGTCGAGCAGCAACGGCGCGTCGGCACCATCCGCCGGCTCGTCCACCTCTCATCATCCGACGTTCACCGAGGACGAAGTTCATGTTCCCCACCCCCTGGCTGGTGGCCGGGCTGCTCTGCGCGCAGCTCGGCACCGTAGCAACCGATCCGATTCCACAAGTGGTCGAGGACGCCCCCGCGCCGCGGCCGGCGAGCAGTCGGATCGTCGCCGTGACGGTCTACCAGGGCCAGGCGCTCGTGACCCGCGAGGTCGGTGTCCCCGAGGGGCAGGGGGTGATCGAACTGGTCGTCACGCCGATGCCCGCGACGACGGTCGAGAACTCGCTCTACACCGAAGGGGCCGACGGCGTCCGCGTCCTGAGCACCCGGTTCCGGACCCGCGCCGTCCGCGAGGACACCCGCGCCGAGGTCCGGGCCAAGGAGGCTGAGATCCGCAAGCTGGGCCTGGAGACCGACATCCGCCGCGGCGAGATCGCCAACCTCGAAAAGGACATCCTGTACCTGTCGCACCTTGAAGGGTTCACCGGCACGAGCCTGACCGGCCTGACCGAAAAGGGGCGGCTCGACAGCCAGGCGGTCATGGACCTGAGCAACTTTCTGATGGACCGGCGCGGCGGGAAGGCCCGGACGGTGACCGACCTCCGGCAAGCGGTGACCGACAACACCGAGGCGGCCGACCTGGCCCGCCGCCAGCTTGCCGAGTTGACCTCGGGGCGGAGCCGGACCGAGCGCGACGCGGTGATCCTGGTCCGCAAGGCGCGGCCCGAGGCGGGTACGGTCCGGCTCGGCCACCTGGTCGGCTCGGCAAGCTGGACGCCGCAGTATCGGCTCCGAGGGACGACCGACAATGCCCCGGTCCGGCTCGAATCGCTCGCCGCCGTGGTCCAGCAGACCGGCGAGGCCTGGTCCGACGTCCGCCTGACCCTCTCGACCGCTCGCCCATCGCTCGACGCCGCGCCTCCGGATCTGCTCCCGCTCCAGATGGATGTCGCCGGGGTCAGCAAGGTCCGGGGGCAGGTTGTGGCCAGCGACGACCGCTCGCAGGCGATCGCCGCCGAGCTGGGCAAACTGATCGACATGCCGTTTTCGCAGGAGACCCCGCTCGAAGCCGTCGTCAAGTACATCCGCCAGAGCACCACCGGCTCGGCCTTCTCCACCGGCATCCCGATCTACATCGACCCGCAAGGGCTGCAGGATGCCGACAAGACGCCAGCCTCGACGGTGTCCATCAACCTCCACGGCATCCCGCTCCGGACGACCTTGCGGCTCCTGCTTGCCCAGCTCAACCTGATCTACCGGGTCGAGGATGGCCTCCTGACGATTACCAGCCCCGGCGACGCGCCCGAACCTGGGGGCATGAGCGGGTTCGGTGGCGGGATGGGCGGCGGGATGGGCGGGATGGGCTTCTCGCTGGAACAAGCTCAGGCAGCGGGGGCCTCGGCCGAGCTGAATCGGGTCGCGGCGGGTGGCCAGGCCGCCGAGCTGCGCGTGACCGACACCCCCGGCGCGGCCGAATCCGCCGTCGCGGTCGATGGGCCGAGTGTCAGCTTTGCCCTCGACGGTGCGCTCGACATCCCGTCGCGGCGTGACCCGCAGTTGCTGGAGGTCGGTCGGGCCGAGTTGCCGGCCACCTACTACGCCAAGGCGGTTCCGGTCCTGACGCCTCGGGTCTATCGCCTGGCCAACCTGACCAACACGGGCGACCGCGTCCTCTTGCCGGGCGAGGCCACGGTCTACGTCGGGACCGAGTTCGTCGGGCGGATGAAGCTGCCGCTGGTCGCGGCGGGCGAGCTGTTCGTGGCCGGGTTCGGGGTCGATCCGCAGGTCCAGGTGTCGCGCCGGTTGGTCCGCAAAGCCCGGACGATCCAGGGCGGGAACCAGGTCTTCACCTACGAGTTCCGCCTCAACCTTCGGAACTACCGCGCCACGCCGATGCCGGTCCAGCTCTGGGATCGCCTCCCCTCGGCCGAAGGGGAAGCCGTCGCCGTGAACCTGGCCAGAACCTCCGCCGAGCTGAGCACCGACACGCTCTACGTTCGGACCGGCCGCGCCGATAACCTCCTGCGCTGGGATCTCGACGTGCCGGGCAATACCGTCGGCGACAAGCCGCTGTCGCTGACCTACGAGTTCCGCCTCGAATACGCCCGCGACCTCCCGCAACCCCGCTTCCTCTCGGGCGGCCTCGGCGAGGCCCCGATCGGCGGCCCCGCGAAGGGCGGCGGCATGGGTGGCATGGGCGGCGGTGGGTTCCAAACCATCCGGCCGAAGCACGTTGAGGGCAACCTGCCTTGATCCGATCGAGTCAATCATCTGCCCACCGCCTTGCTTCGAGGGCCAATCGCACGGCTCGGACGCCCGCGAACCGATCGGCGGGACGCTTGGAGAGACACCGACGGCAGAGATCATCGAGCGCGGCGGGTAGGTTGGGGCGGAGGTCCTGAGCGGAGATGATCGGCGTCGCGCTGACGACCTGCGCGAGGATGTCCGGCAGGCGGCGACCGACCAGCGGCGGGCGACCGGTCAGCAAGGTGAACAGGACCGCTCCCACGCCGTAGACATCGGTCCCAGGGCCGATCGGTCCCCAGGCGGGCGAGGCTTGCTCGGGGGCCATGAAGGCGGCGGTTCCTTCGATCGCGGCGGGGTCCGATCCTGCCGTCAGCGATCGCGCCAGGCCGAAGTCGGTGACGCGGACCCGGCCCGACCCGTCAAGCACGAGGTTTGCCGGCTTGAGGTCGCAGTGGATCACCCCTTGCTCGTGGGCATGTTCGAGCGCGGCACAGGTCTCAATCATCCACCCGACGGCTTCGGCCACTTTGACCGGTCGGCGGCGGCCCACCTCGGCAAGGTCGGGACCGGGCACGCGCTCCATGACGATGAAGTACGAGCCGCCCCGCGTCCTGCCGAGCCCGCTTGTGCCGACGATCCCGGGATGCTGGAGCCGGGCGATCGTCGCCGCCTCGGCCAGGAAGCGACCGACCGCGCCCGGCTGGCCGAGCAGCGATCGCCGGAGGAACTTGACCGCCACGGGCTCGCCCCCGCCGCGAGGAGTCGCGTCGTAGACCTTGCCCATCCGCCCCGCGCCGATCATCCGGTGCAGGAGGAAGTCGCGGTCGGCGAGAAGCCCGTCGGCGCTGGTCGGGTCTGGTGCCGACGGGTCTGATCGCGGCTCGGTCGCCTCCTCGGCGACCTCGGCGTCGACCTGGGCAAGCTCCGCCGCGATCGGCTCGATCCGGGTGGCAAACTGCGCCAGAAACGCCGCGCGAGTGGGCCGATCTCCCCAGCGCTGTCGGGACCGGTACGCCTCGGCGATGATCGCGATCGGCAGGTGGTCGGGGCTGATCAGGGCGCGGAACTCCGCGACGTACCCCGCCAGCGCGGTCGGCTCGCGATTGGGCCAGTGCCGCCAGCCGAATTCGAGGTCGAGGCTGATCAGCTCGACCAGCAAGCGGTCGGGGTCGGGACCACCGAGATAGGCGGCGATCGGGCCGAAGTCGCCGGCCTGCCGGGCTTGCTCGAAGCGAAGGACGCGGGCCTCGAAGTCGTCGGGTTCAGGCATCGGCGAGCCGCCCGGCCAGCAACGTGCGGACCTCGGCCAGCGCCCGGCGGACGGTCCGCTCAGCGCGGCCGGTGTCGGCGGCGATCTCGGCGAGGGCCAGCCCTTGCAACCGGAGTTCGACCACCCGGCGGGCGAACGGGCCGAGCTGCGTCAAAACCCATTCGACCTCGTCGGCGAGGTCGGCGGCGGCTGTCTCGTCGGTCGATCGCGGCTCGGCCACCGCATCCAGGGCGACCTCAACATCGACCGAACGTCGGTCGGCTGTCGCATGGCGGACGTGGTGGAGCAGCTTGTGCTTCGTGATCGCCGCCAGTAACCGCCAGAGGTCGCCGCCCCGACTCAGCGTGTACTGCCCATCACGAGCCCCGACGAAGAAGCTTCGGTAGACCGAAAAGACGATGTCCTCCGGATCGGTCCGGCGTGCCAGTCGCGGCGCCAGGCGAGCCCGCGCCAGGGCGGTCAGCCGGGTCAGATACCGGGCCAGCAACGCCTCGGCCGCCTGATCATCCCCGGCCCGAAACCGCTCCAGCAGGACGAGCGACGACCACGCCTCCTGATCTGCCGCCATCGCTCCCCCTCGATCCGGCCAAAATCGGTTGGCCGATGGCCGGTCTCGCTCCCGGAAGGGCATCACCTCCGCGTGATGATCTTCTACCCCGATCGAGGAGACTACCCGATGGCCTTTGTCGTGACCGAACCCTGCGTGAGCTGCAAGTATACCGACTGCGTCGTCGTCTGCCCGTGTGACTGCTTCTACGAGGGCGACCTGATGCTCTATATCCACCCCGACGAGTGCGTTGATTGTGACGCCTGCCGGCCCGAATGCCCGGTGGATGCCATCTTTTATGAGGCTGACGTCCCCGATCCGTGGCAAGGCTATATCGACCTCAACCGCCAGATGGCCGCCGTCTGCCCCCCAATCGTCGACCGCAAGGAACCGCTGGCCAGACGTGAGCCGGAGGATTGACCAGGAGGAGGTGACGGCGCCGTTGTTGCACGGTTTCTCGCAAGAGTTGCGAAAATCTCGCCGATAACACCGATCTGGCAAGGATGCCCAGGATCGGTTCCGAGGAAGGATCTCCCGGTGAAACAATACCTCGACCTCCTCCGCCTGGTTTATGAGCAGGGGGAAGAGAAAGCATCGCGGGCCGTCCTGGTCAGCACCGGCCAGAAGCCGAAGACCCGGAGCATCTTCGGCTATCAGACCCGGTTCAACCTGGCCGAGGGGTTTCCGCTCGTCACGACCAAGGCGATGCCGTTCCGGCTGGTGGTGGCCGAGTTGCTCTGGTTCCTGAGCGGCTCCACGAACGTCAAGGATCTGAACGAGAACGGCGTCCACATCTGGGACGAGTGGGCCGACGCCGATGGCGAACTCGGGCCGATCTATGGCAAGCAGTGGCGGCGCTGGGCGAGCGGCGATGGCCCCGAGGTCGATCAGGTCGCCGAGTTGCTCCGGGGGATCGAAGCGGTCAAGCTCGACCCGACCGCGTCGGCCGCGCGACGGCTGATCCTGACGGCCTGGAATCCCGCCGACCTGCCCAAGATCAAGGGGCCGTCGGGCTGCCATACCCTTTGCCAGTTCTACATCAACCACGGCCGACTCTCGTGCCAGCTCTACCAGCGCTCGGCCGATCTGTTCCTCGGCGTCCCCTGGAACATCGCCAGCTACGCCCTTTTGACCCACCTGATCGCCCACGTCACCGGCCTGACCGCGCACGAGTTTATCCACTCGTTCGGTGATGCTCATATCTATGAAAACCACTTTGATCAGGTGGCCGAGCAGTTGACCCGCACCCCGCTGCCGCTGCCGCAATTGATCATCGACGACAGCGTGCGGAGCCTCGACAACCTCCGCCCGGCCCAATTCCGGCTGGTCGGCCAGCGTAATCATGCGCGACTCGCGGGCGAGGTCGCCGTCTGATGATCCTCACCGCCATCGTCGCGATGGACCAGACCGGCCTGATCGGCGACGGGCTCCAGATGCCCTGGCACCTGCCGCGCGACCTGAAACGCTTCCGCAAGCTGACCATCGGCAAGCCGGTGATCCTCGGTCGGAAGACGTACCAGTCGCTCGGCAAACCCCTGCCAGACCGCCTCAACATCGTCTTGACCCGCGACCCGGAGTTTGCCGCCCCCGGCTGCCGGGTGGCAACCTCGGTCGATGCCGCGCTGGAGATCGCCCGCGCCCATCTTGCCGACTCCGGTGGTGATGAGGCCATGATCATCGGCGGCGCGGTCGTCTACGAGGCGACGGTCCCCCTCTGGGATCGGCTGCTGGTGACGATCATCGAGGGGACCTTTCCGGGCAACACCTACTTCCCGACCCAGGCTGCCGCCGCGATCCCCTGGCACCTGAGCGCCGAGGAGAGCCACAAGGCCGACGACCGGAACCCGTTTGATCTGACCTTCCTGACGCTGGATCGGCAGCATGGCGGCAAGTTCTCTCTGGCGGATCGGGTGGGTTAGATCAGGACAGCAGGCTCGCTTGCCGGAGCGGTCGCGCGACCGGCGGCGCGACCGGAACGGCAGACTCAGCGCATCCCGTCCACGGGGCGAGATCGGCCAAAAATCGGGCCGCCTGGGCCGCGATGGTTTGCCGTTCCTCGGGTTCGATCCGGGTCAAGCCGACGAGGGCCAGACTCATCCGGGGGTTGGTTTTCAGCTCGGCCTCGTGGTCGATCAGGAAGTTCCAGTAGAGCGTGGTGAACGGGCAGGCGGCAGGGCCGGTCCGGAGCGCGGGGTCGTGCGAGCATGTCTGGCAGAAGTCGGACATCCGGTGGATGTAGGCTCCCGAGGCGATGTAGGGCTTGGTCGCCGTCAGGCCGCCGTCGGCGTTGAGGCCCATGCCGATGACGTTGGGCAGGACAACCCAGTCGTGCGAGTCGGCGTAGAAGGTCAGGAACCAGTCGGCGACGGCGGCGGGGTCGACCCCGGCGAGCAGGCAGAAGTTGCAGACGACCATCAGGCGTTCGATGTGGTGGGTGTAGCCGGTTGCGATCAGCCGCGACACCACGCCCCGGAGGCAGGCCATGTCGGTCTGACCGTCCCAGAACAGCCGCGGCATCGGCCGGGTGGCGTGCCACGCATTCGCGCGGCGGAGGCCGGGCATCTGGCGGTGGTACTGCCACTGGACGAACTCGCGCCAGCCGATGATCTGCCGGATGAACCCCTCGACCGAGTTGAGCGGTGCCCGATCCGCGTGGTACTCGGCCTCGGCCGCCCGAGCCATCCCGAGCGGATCAAGCAACCCCAGGTTCAACTGCGGGGCGAGCATCGAGTGGAACAAAACCCCGTCATCGCGGCTGATCGCGTCCTCGAAGGCGCCAAAGTCGGGCAAGCGGTGGCGAAGGAAGTCGGCGAATGCGGCCTCGGCCTCGGCACGAGTCACCGCCAGATCGAACCCGACCGCCGAGCCGACGCCGTGGCCCGCCGCTTCGACCTCGGCGATGACCTCGCGAGTGATCTCGTCGGGCTCGAACCGGGGCGGCTGGGGGATCGCGGCCCGCTTCGGCAGGCGGCGGCGGTTGTCGAGGTCGAAGTTCCACCGGCCCGAGATCGGCTCTCCCTTCGGATCAACCAGCAGGCGAAACCGCCGGCGCATGGCGTGGTAGAAGTCTTCCATCACGTACCGGCGACCCGCTTCGGGCTGCGGGATCGGGTCGAACCGACCGACGAGGAACTGGTTATTGGGCACAACCTCGACCGGCACGCCGAGGTCGCTGGCCATCGACCCAACCTGCCACCGGCGCGGCGACCAGTCGGCGGCGGCCATCGTGATCAACTGGTCGGGCTGATGACGGGCCAGGTGCTCGGCCAGACCCGCGCGGCTGTCCTCGGCGGCGATCAGATCAACCTCGTACCCGATCGCCCGCAGTTCCTGGGCATAATGGCGTCCCGCGCTCAGGTAGAGGACCTGCCTGATCCGGTGGTAGGGCAACCGCCGGAGCCAGGATCGACTCTCGACCAGAACAACGCGGATCTGGCTCCGGTCGCGGGTCCGGGCCTCGGCAAGCCGGAGCGCCGGGTGATCGACGAGGAGTTGATCGGGCAAGATCCAGACCGCAACGCATCCCGCCATCTTGTGCTTGCCCCTCGGCCGCTGGTTTGCCGCCCAGACCCTCGCAAGTGTACACGATTCCAGCGGCAAGGCGAGCCAATCCGCCGAAAGCGGGGCGTCGCGCTCGACTCTGAAGATCCGGATCGCCAACCGTAATGCTGTCAACCTGATCAATATATTTAAATTGATCTGTTAGATCGGGACGCATCACGACCTGCCCTCGCATCCGCCGAGGTCAAGTTCCAGCCACGATATCGAGCCAACTTCGTCGATCCCAACTCAGCCGGAAGCCGGCAGTTTCCCGAGGGTTGGGCCGGTCCGGGTTGGTTCGCTAGCGAGGCAGGATGGGTCGATCCCGAGGTTGGCCGCGACGTACTCGCGGCACCAATCGGGGTCGAGTGTGTCGGGATCAGGGAGATCGGCCTCGATCAGAGCCAGAAGTTCCGGACCGAGGGCCGTTGCGGCGCGCGATAACTCCGTCAGCGAGGGCCGCTCAGTTCGGGTCGGCGGGGCCGATTCCGCTTCGACCTTGGGTTCGTTCGCCGCGATCGAGGCAGCTTCGAGCTTGGGTTCGTTCGTCGTAATAGGTTCGAGCTTGGGTTCGTTCGTCGCCGTGGGAGTGGTCTCCTCCTGGTGGGCGGTCCGAGAAAAAGGGGACTGGCTCAAGCGAGCTTGCGAGCGTGCCTGTCCCTCTTTTTCGGCACTGATAGCGTCGATCGCCAACCGCTCGGATGAGCCCGGCTCGTCGGTGGGTTCGTTTGTCGGGGTCACTTCGGGTTCGGGCGACGTGGCGGGTGTGACCATGCTTTCTGGCGGTTCGACCGGAAAAGAGGGACAGGCAGCCGCTCGTTCCTCGCTCAAGCCGGCCCCCGTTTCCTCGCCAGCCCGAGAATCCGCAATCAGACCCGACTCAGCCGGTGGGTTGAAGAAGTGGGCGGGGATCGACCGGAGGAAGGGAGTGTTGGCCAGCGCCGGGGGTGTCTCGTGCCGGGCGTACTCGATGGACAGATTGAGAATCTTCCAGAGCTTCAGGCCGTAGCCGCGGACTCGGCCCAGGTCGCGGTTGCCGAAGTCGTTCAGTTTGGCCGCTGCCAGCAACCGGTTGGCCTCGTCGGTGTCGCTCGCCGCGAGACGATACTCGTGCAACACGCCGAGATGAGCCTGGGCCAGTTCCCCTTCGGTCAGAGCCGGACTGACGGCCCGACCGTAGGGGTCAACCTGATGCGTCGGCGGGTTGGTGCGAAACTCAGGCCGGGTGCCGCGCAGATCATGCGCCAGGGTTTTTTGCTCATCGGTCCAGGGCTGCCGACCCGCCTGATCGGCCAGTTGCGCCCACTGGTCGATCAACCAGTCGCAGCCGGCCGCCGTCTGCTGAAGCTGGTCCACCGTCCCCTCGGGGTTGCGGCTCAACCGGGCGCCGATCCGATTCGCTTCGCGCCGCTGGTCATCATCCCACGACGTTTCGGCACGATGGGCCACCTCGTCGCGGGTCTGGCGCTCGATGATGGTCAGGTGGTCGAGCTGGATCATGGTCTGGGTGACCCGGCCGCAAAACCACGCCTGGACCTCGGTTCGCGGGCGGAACGTCTCGAAGACGCCGACGGCGCGGGCATGGATCGTCGCTTCATCCGCAACGGGCACGACCAGCGAACGTAAACCGTGCTTGACGGCGTTGGCCCGACTGCGGGCCTTGCCCTCATCGGTGGTCGGGCCGGTACTCCTGGCGGCGTTGGCCCGGTTGGCGGCCAGGCGAGCGGGTGAGATGCTCATCGGTGTCCTCGTCAAAGCAAGTGATGTTGCCCAGGTCAAAGCGGACGGGTCCGCCTTGTTTGACAGGGATAACATCGTAAGTTTGCCGAAGTTTAAGCCGCGCAATCGATGAATTTTGCGTATTTTGCCAAAATAGTCGGTTATTTCCCTGGTAGGGTGGGTGCAACCCACCGTGCGCAGTGGTTGCCGATCCGTCCCAAATCGCGTGAGCATCGGGTCTGGAAACGATCCAATCCCACCCACGGCGGGTTGCACCCACCCTACAAAAAGGCAATTACGTCACGGCCGTGGAGAGGGATGGCCCGGGGAAGAATCTCCCGAACCCAGAGCGAGATCCGGGAAAGGGCGGCAACGTCGCGACGACCAGGAGCCGATCCAGCTTGAGCCGCGAGGCCGATCAGACAGGCTAGCGTGGCAGCGGAAACGTCTCGATCGCGAATCACCGCTTTCGTCAGGGGGTCGGGTTGGAGGCCAGCCAGGTGGCGAGGTGCGTTCCGGCCTGTCGGAGCCTGGCGCGATCGAGCAAACAAGCGGCGGCGATGACCTCGCCGAGGTTCGCTGCGGGGCGCCAGGGTTGGTCGAGGTGGACGGCATGGAACTGGGCGATCACGGTCGGGGCGAGGCTCGGGTCGCGGAGGAAGCGGCAGACGAGGGCGACGTGAAACATCGGGCGCGGGAGCAGCTTCGTGCGGGCCTCGGCACCGGTCCGGAAGTAGAGGGCGAAGGGGAGATACGGCGCGACGCGGCAGCGGGCCTCGAAGTCGGTGAGGATCGCGTCGTACTCGGGGTCGGTCAGGAACGAGGAGTCGGCGTAGATGTCGAAGTGGGCTCGCCTGGTCCCGGCCCGACTCACCTGGTTGAGCAGCGTGTGGGCCAACTGCAGGTCACCACCGAGCAGCGCGAACCAGCCGCGAGCCGTCTGGCACAAGCGATCGTCGGGGTCTTGCCTGAGCAGCGAATCGAGGTGAGCGATGGCATCGGCCCGACGACCGGCGGCGAACAGGGCGATGCCGTATTCGCACTGAACGGTCGGGTCGGTCGCGAAATCTGCTCGGATCGCCTCGTAGTCGGCCAGCGCCGCGGCGAAGTGGCCCGCGCGGAGCCGCACCGCTCCCCGGTGGTAAGTCGTGGTCGCGTTGGGGGCCAGCGTCATGGCCTGCTCGATGTCGGCCAGCGCCCCGTCGAAGTCACGCAGCTTGAACCGCATGGAGCCGCGCTGCAAGATCAGGTTGGGGTCGGTCTCGCCGGCGGCCTCTGCCTCATTGAGTGCGGTGATGCACTCGCGGGAGTTGCCCAGATCGCCGAGTACCCGCGCCCGGCACGAGCGGAGCCAGGCCAGGGTGCTCGGGTCCCCAGCAGCGATTTGCATCGCGGTGTCGATGTCGGCGAGTCCTCCGCTCGGGTCACGCTCCGTCGATCGGAGGACGCCACGATAGCCCCAGAGGAGCGCGTTGTGCGGGCAGCAGGCCAGGCCATCGTGCAACGCCGCGATCGCATGGGCATACAGCGTCTTGTCGGCATAAACTTCGGCCCGGAGCTGATGAGCGACGGCCAGGGATGGGTCGGCGGCGATGGCCCGACCCGTCGCGTCGAGTGCGGCCCGCCACCGGTCCGCGGCTCGATGGCCCCGAGCTTCAGCCAGGAAAGATTCCGCCCGTTGCCGCGCTGATTCGAGGAGCGTCGGGGGCAGATCCTTCGCAAACGAAGTTAGATCCGCGAACGCATCCAGCAGAGGTCGGGGCGAGGTGGTCGGAGCCGGTGTTACGACTGACGTGGTGGTGCTGACCGGCTCCAGCGGGGGGAGCGGGTTGTCTTGCCCCTTCGCTGGATCTGGCATGAAGCCGAGCCCAAAACCGGCGAGGAAACCAGTCGACAGGACGCGGCGGAGCGAGGTCGATTTGAGGAAGAACATGAAGTGGATCGCCAATGACCGAGGATCGGACAGTTGCCCATCGGTCGGGCGTCATAGCCGAACCCGACAAAACCGTCAACGGCAGAAACCCCGATCCCCGCGAACGCTGGGAGCGTCCACGAGGATCGGGGCTTCTTGGCCTGGTCGGGTTCTCTGATCGATCCGGATCAGCGGATCGTTTTGACGCGAACCTTGTGAACCACGTTGGCGTGGGGGTGTTTGGCGGCGGTGGTGGTCGGCGTCGTGGTCGTGACGGTGGACATGACCGGCGTGGTCAGATCGCTGGCGGCGACCGTGGCTGAGGTCGTCGTCGATGTCACGGCGGTTGACTTCACCTTGGTCGTGGACTTGACGGTCGTGGTGGTTGGCGCGAACGATGCCGAGCCACCGAGGAGGACGTCGGTTGCGGGCGGACCCTGAACCGAGAGTGAGTTCGGATAGGCACGACTGGTGATGTAGAAGGGGGGCGTGAGCAGCTTCGACTTCACTTTCCCGAACGTCGAGAAACCGAGAACCTCGCCGATCGTCGTGTGTCGGCCCTTGGGGGTCACCGACCCCGAGATCGTGGTTTTGTTGGTCACGCCGAGGAGCTGGATTCGCTCCACCTGCCCGGCGGCGTTGCGGTCGAGGTCGATCACGCCGGGGCCGGACAGCTTGAGGTTGACCGGGGTCCCGTTCTCGTCGGTGTACGAGATGTTATTGCCACGGGCGACCGTGTACAGGTAGTTACTCGCGGCCACCGAGCCAAACGTGCTGTTGAGCGGGTTCCCAGCGCGGTCAACGATCGGGTTGCCGGTAGTCCCGTTGACGACGACGACGAACAACTCATTCACCGGGAGCGGTCGGGAGGCGAAGACCAGCGTCGAAGCCGTGGCGGCGTTGAACGAAGCGAGGCTCGCCGGGATCACCGTACCGCTTGGCAGGAAGCCCTTGCCTGAGCCGCCGAGGGCGATGAACTCGTAATTCGCGGCCAGCCCCGCCGTGGTCGGATCGGCGTTGCCCGTGAAGCCAACCTCAACGGCCGTGATGGCATTGAGCGGGCCATACGTCTTGATGCTGGTGACTTTTGGCCCGACGACGACGGGGTCGACATTGATGATCTGCAAGGTGGAGGTCGTCGTTGTGCCACCACCGAGCAAGATTCCGCCACCAGTCGGCGAATCAAGCTGGAGCTTGACCAGCTCGTTGACGCGGTCAAACGGGTCAGCGAGGACCGGGATGTTGATGATTTGCTGGGTGACCCCAACCGGAAAGGTGACGGTCACGGAGATCGGCGTGTAGTCGAGCCCAGGAGTTGCGTTCCCACCGGCAACAGTCGAGAAGTGGACCGTGACCGCCGTGCCGGTTGGCCCCTCGCGGTTGAGGACGATCGAGGCTGTGCCGGCGGTCTCATTGACCGACGTCAGTTGCGACGCGAACGAGACGACCGAGGTGGGCACGACGATGGTGGTCGTGGTGGTCGCGGTGTTATTGGCTGGGTTCGGGTCGGGTTCGTTCTCGGTCACGCTGGCGGTGTCGGTGATCGACCCGGCGGCCGACGGAGTCACGGTGAAGGTGATCTGAGCCGAAGCCCCCGCGGCCAGAGCGCCGATCGGGATCGTCAAGGTGCCGTTGGCGAGGTTGCCCGCCGCTGTGCCGTTGAGCGTGCTGGAAACGTAGGTCGTCCCAGCGACGATCGGGTTGCTGAAGGTGACTCCGGTGGCCGGCGATGGGCCGTTGTTGGTCACGGTTGCGGTGAAGGTGAGCGGATCACCGATGTTCCCAGTACCCGTGGTCGCACCAAACACCACGGCGAGGTCGCTCGATGCGGCGGCAACGACCGAAGCGCTCCCGGTGTTGTTGCCCTGGTTCGGGTCACCTTCACTCGCGGTCACCACAGCGCTATCGGTCAGTGTGCCGAAGGCCGCCGTTTGCGCGGTGATGGTGATCGTCGAGGTCGCGCCGGCGGTCAATGTACCGACCGGAGCGGTGACGACTCCATTGGCGACGGTCACCGTACCACCGGCGGCCGTTCCCGACTGGAAGATCAGACCAGCGGGCAAGGTATCGGCCAGCGAGACGAGGGTCGCCGTCGAGGGGCCGTTGTTCCGGACGATGATCGTGAACGTAACTGGCTGGCCCGAGATGATGTTGGCGGTCGAGGCCGTATCCGAGACAACCTCGACGTCAGCCGACGGCACAACCGTGGTCGTGGCCGAGGACATATTGCTCGACGAATCCGAGTCGGGCTGAGTGCCGGTCACGGTTGCGGTATCGGTGACCGAGGTCGGGGTGCTCGGGCTGGTCGACACGATGATCGTGATGTTTGCGACTTGCCCCTGAGCCAGGCTCCCGATTGCGAATGTCAGAGTGCTTCCCGAGATCGTGGGCGAAGCCGTCCCGGTGTCCGAGGTGGCGGAAACGAGAGTGACGCCAGCCGGCAAGACGTCGGTCAGAGATACACCTGTCGCGGTCGAGGGACCGTTATTGCCGACGGTGATCTGGTAGGCGATGTTGTCGCTCACGGCGACGCTGCTGGGTGCGAACACACCAACCGTCACGTCGTCGAGGGGCGTTACGGTCACGGTCGCCGTGGCCGTATCGGTCATCCCGGTGGATGACGGGATCGTGGGCACGGTCGCCGTGAGGACGCCGGTGTTGGTGACGGAGGTCGTCGTCGGCGATGCGCTGTTGATGGCCAGGGTGATCTTGATCGTCACGGTGGCACTGGGAGCAATCACCCCAATCGCCACGTTGCCGGTTGTCCCATCGGGACTGATGACGATCGGCACATTGTTGGAGGCGGTCCCGTTCTGGTTCACGGCGGTCCCATTCAGGAACGTCGCCCCGCTCGGGAAGGCGTCGCTGAAGTTGACCCCCTGGTTGGAGACCGTGCCCAGATTGACGATCGTGAAGGTGTAAGTCACGGTCGATCCCGACGTGATCGTCGAGGCAGACGTGCTCACCGTCATCGTCGGAAACTGGGTCCCCTGACCTGTTCCGCTGCCAATGACCGAGTTGGAGAACTGCGAGGTGCTATTGGTCGCGTTGGTGATCGTCGCGGTGATCTGATTGCCGGGCAGGAAACTGGTCGCCAGGGTCGAAGAGAAGTCAAACGTCGTGGAAGTCGTCGTGACGGTGGCCGTACCGATCAAGGTCCGACCCTGCGGGGTATTGGCGGTCGGAGTCGAGAAGAACTGGACCTTGTAGGTTCCTACTGGCCCGTTGATCGTCCCCGTGAAGGTGCTCGACGTGTTGGTCGAGATGGCCGAGTTCAACGTCGGGGCGGCGATCGAATTGTTGGCGGTGCCGACGAGTTGAATGCCCAGATTCGCGTTGTTGTAAATCGTGTTGGAAAGGATCGACGTCCCGTTCCCGATCGATACATTCACGCCCGACGCGCTGTTGTTGGCGATGATGTTCGCGCCGGTCGTCGTGATGGTTCCGGTTGGCGAAGCGCCAATGAGGGCACCGCCACCCGAGGTGTTGATCCCGTTGCCGGAATTCCCCAGGGCGATTGTCCCATTGACACCAACACCGATGTAATTCCCTTGCACGACGAGACCAGTGCCTGAACTGCTGATCCCATCGCCCGAGTTCCCCGCGATCACGTTCCGGGCACCCGCCGCCGTGCCGCCGATGGTGACGTTGGTGGCCAAGCCCAGCGATATTGCCGCCTGCCCCGTAAACGCCGAAGCGTTGCCATTGACTGTTGGCCCGACCACGTTGCCCTGAATCGTGATCCCGGTGGGCTCTGTCCCTGACGTCGGCTCACTATTGATGATCGCGGTGCCGGTATTACCGGAGATGTAGTTGCCTGCACCACTCGCCGTTCCACCGATCGTGCTGTTGGTGATCCCACGCAGCGCAATCCCGTCGCCCGAGATCCGGCTGCCCGGTCCGCCGCCACCGGTGGCCCCAACTACTACGGTCGACCCGTTGCCGATCGCGGTCGAGCCAGCGGCGTTGAGGCCAATATAGTTGCCCTGAACCGACGTCCCGCTGGAGTTGAAGTAAAGCTCAATCCCATTCGCATTCCCTGAGATGACGTTCCGCGACCCTCCCGATCCGCCGATCGTCGTCGTGGGAGCATTGAGCACCAGGACCCCATCGCCACCATTGGCCACGGCGGACGTGCCAGCGGCATTCAGCCCAATCGTATTGCCGGTGACGACGTTGCCCGTGGTCATGGTGCTGGAGGTGCCGCCCAGCGTGCCATTGATGTTGATCCCGTTGCCGATATTTCCCGAGATCACATTGCTGGAGATCGTGTTGCCGTTGCTATTCGCCTGGACGATGATCCCGTCCAGTCCGTTCGCGGCGGTCATCTGACCCGTCGGCGTGAGGCCAATGTAATTCTGGCTGATCGTGTTGTTGCCGGCCGTTGTGAGCCGAATCCCTGCGCCGCCGAACCGATCGATACCCAGGCCCATCACGGTCGTGTTGCCGGCGGAGATCGTCAGACCACTGACACCAGTACCGGCACTCGTCCCACTCAGTTCAACCAGGGGCGAGCCGTTGTAACCGCTCACTCCCGTCGCGTCGATCGTCATCGACCTGGTAATCGTCGGTAACGCCGAGAGTGGGGAAATGGTCGATACCGCACCGGTCCGCGTGATGTCGAATGACACCACGGTCGGCGTGCCCGAGTTATCCGCGTTCGCCAGGGTCAGTTCGTTGCGCAACGAACCTGCGAGCAAGACGTCATCCGACGTGTTGGTCACCTGGAAGGCCGCCATCAAGAGGCGTCGCTCGACACTCTCAAAGGCTGGCTTGACCTGGTTCTGCCGCCGGGCCGGTCGCAAACGATCTCGCCTCACCGCGTCGTGTCGCCGCATCGAAAGCATTCTCCCGTTGGGGGGTCCGATATCGTCGGGCGCAACACGCCCGGAAATGTCACTGAGATAAGATAGGCAAAGTACGCGGTCCGGGGGACGAGCGTAAGTTATTGCGACCGGATCGGACAAGGATAGAGGATCGAATCCGCCCTGTCAAAAAAGAAAGGAGCTGAGTCGAGCGGCTTTTCCTCGTGATCGGCGAAAAATTGCTCAAACCGTCAGGATCGACGGCAATGTGAGTTATGAATGATGACATGGATTCACGCATGATGCAATGCGCTGCTCGTCGCGATTTTCAGGATTCTCGGGGTTGGGTAACAGGGTTGATCCTGCTGGGAAATGGGATGAAGCACGCCGCACCTTGTGGTGGCGGCGTTTGCCCTTTACTCTGGATCGATCAGGCCGACCGGAGCGGCCCCGAAGCAGCGAGCTGGTCGAATCAACGAACTGATCGAGGATGGAGATCGCATGCGCGTTCACGCGGGACGAGGTAGGGGTTGGGTTCAGCTGGGACTGGCCGTTGGCCTGGTGGTCGGGAACTGGCAGACGGGGTGGGCGACCGCCAGCAGCGCCGATGATTCGGTCCGGTTGCCCGACTACTTCGGCTTCCTGCCGGTCGAGGTCTACAAGCTCGACAACCGGATCGGCGCGGTGACGACCTGCAAACTCGACGAGGACAAGGCTGAGGACATCGCCGTCGTCAACAACGCCCGGTCGCGGATCGACCTCTTGCTGACCGGCAAGTCCACGAATGGCGACGACGATGCCCCGGACGATAAGAAAGAGGTCAACGACGTGCCGAGCGACCGCCGGATGCGGCTGGTCAGCCTGCCGGTCAACAAGCAGGTCGTCAGCCTCCAGACGGGCGACTTCAACGGCGATGGTCGCGCGGATCTGGTCTTTTTCGGCCTGCCGAACGGGATCGAGATCCACCATAACCGGGGGAATGGTCGGTTCGGCGACGTGAAGAAGATCAACACGGGTGATGCGCTGGATACGCCCGGGACGCTCTCGGTGGGTGACTTCGACAAGGACGGGCGCGACGATCTGGCCCTGATTACCAAGGAGGAGATCGTCCTGTACGCTCAACGCGAGCCTGGTAAGTTGAGCGAGCCCGAGCGGCTCCCGCACACGCTCGACACCCCCCGGATGGTCAAGCTGGTCGACATCGACGGCGACGGGATGCTGGATCTGGTGATGCTCAACGGCGGCTCGGAAGATTCGATCCGGGCGCGGTTCTCGGCGGGCAAGGGCGTTTTTGGCCCCGAGGAGCGGCTGACGGTCGAGTCGCTCCGGGCGTATGCCTTCGGTGACGTCGATACCAGGCCCGGCCAGGAGTTGGCGATCATCGAGCAGCAGTCGGGGCGGACCCGGGTGCTCTCGCTCGGGATCAACGACGACGAAGACGGCAAGCGGGGACGCGCGAGCTTCTACCCGCTCGCCCCCGGCTCACCGGTCGGCCGCGCGATCGACTCGGGCGACCTCGACGGTGACGGTCAAACCGAGGTCATCGCCACCGACCCGAGCAAGGCGCAGGTCTTCCTGTACAAGCGGTCGGGCGCGGCGGGTCTCGGGTCGGGCAAGGCGTATCCGAGCCTCGTCGGCGGTGGGCCGGTCCGCGTGGCCGACGTCGACGGCGACAAGAAGGCCGAGGTTTACGTCCTTTCCGAAAAGGAAAAGCAGATCGGCCGGAGCACCTTGACCAACGGCCGCCTCACCTTCCCGGTCCCGCTCCCGACCGAGGGAGAGCCGGTCTCGCTTGAAGTGGCTGACATCGACGGCGACAAGAAGCCCGAGATCGTTTACGTCACCCGCGGCAAGGCCGAGAAGTCGACCGCCGACGCCTTCACGCTCCGAGCCCTGACGCTGGACCAGGCGGGTAACTTCGCCAAGCACACCCTCAAGGTGGATCTGAAGGGGCTCGGCGGCATTCCCGCTCGCCTGGTCGTCACCGACGTCAACCACGACGGTCAACCCGACGTGCTCGTCTACGATCCCTTCGGCCCGCCCGTGCTGCTGATCGGTCACCCGGACAACGTCTTCACCCCACCGGCCGGCGGCCTTGGCCCCCTCGCCGACTCCAGCGCCACCGGCCTGACGATCGCCAACCTTGATGGCCCGTCGCTTCTGGTCGCGCAGCAAGGGTACGCGCGCAAGCTCCGCCTTGACGTCGATGGCCACTGGGCGGTTCTTGACCAGTACGACGCGGGCCGTCCCTCAGCGCAGATTCAGGGCGTGGCCGCGCTCGACACCGACGGCGACGGCGTCAAGGAAGTGGCCCTGCTCGACCGGACCTCGAAGTCGGTCCTTTTCCTGAGCAAGAAGGAAGGCACTTACGTTCCCGCTGGTAAGGTCGCCGTCGGTGCCTTCGACGACTTCCAGCGGATGATCGTCGCCGACCTCGATGGCGACGGGACCGAGGACCTGCTCGTGGCGGACTCGACCCGGTTCGCGGTGATCTCGACCGGCCAGAAGGGCCGCAAGTTCACGACCATCGCCTCGTACGAATCCAACCGCGACGAGGCCCGCTTCGGCGATCTGGCGATCGGCGACCTGAACGCCGACAACCGCGCGGATGTGGTCCTGACCGACGTGGCCGAGCACTTCGTCGAGATCGTCTCGTACCAGGCTGGGCACGCGGATCTCGACCGGGGCGCTTCGTTCCGGGTCTTCGAGAAGAAGGGCGGCGGTCGCCGACGGCTCGAAGACCTGATCGAGCCCCGCGACATGACCCTCGGCGACGTTGACGGCGACAGCCGGACCGACCTGATCCTGATCGTCCATGACCGGATCCTCGTCTACCGCCAGGACCCCGGCCCCGACGACGCCAAGGCCAAGGTCAAGAACGAGGACAAACCCAAGACCGACAAGGACGCCGTCAAGGCATCCGCCGGGCAATGAGCGGCGATTGTGCCTGAGTTCAGCGGACGCCGCGACCTGGTTGAATCACGGCGTTCGCTCTGCACGGATCACTCAACCATCGAGGCCAGCCGATGCCGGGATCATGGGTTTCGGACCAACTTCCTCAGTTTCAAGACGCGATTCATCGACTTGTGCAGCAGCACCGCGAGTTGCATGACGAACCCTTACATCTGGCTCTTACCTATCTGCCCGCGGACCGCAACCCTCAGCACGTCTATCTGCTGGAAGTTGTCTCCGTTCCCGGCGCAGGCTTGAATCCCGAGCACGATCTGTTTGAAGCAACGTTTGGCTCAACGGCCGGGTTTCCGTTTTTGGCCGATGAAGAACTCCACCTCATCCTCACCAATCCGCGCGAACTGGAAGTCGCTCTGGATCGGGGCTGGCCCCTGGCGAACGAGATCGTGAATGCAATCCGGGCCGGCAATACCCAGATCCTTTTCCAGGACGAGATTGGTCGGACGGCGGCGGCGAGGCTGCAAGCGCAAGCAAACTTTCCGGTAGCCAGTCGTGGATGAGCCGACCGCGTGGCTTTATCAAGCAAGGTCCGACCAGCGAGCCGCCGAGCGTTTGATCGCGGATGACGATGGCCTGGGGCATTGTCACGCCATCGCCAAGTTTCAGCAGACCGTCGAAAAAGCCATCAAAGCCCTCGTCGCGGCTTTGCACGATGCTGGAGTGTTGCACGTCAACTTTCGACCGCGTCACGAGGTTGAGCCCTACATCGCGGCCTTGATTCGTTTGCCGCGCTCGGCAGGCAACCGAACCATCCAGCAGAATCTTTTTGGCTGACTTGATGAGAAGACCCGGTCTGGTATCCGAAGTCTCGACAGCCTTGCGCCGAGCTTTCCTCCTCGGCGCAACACCGAATATCCATTCCGTGACAGCCAGGACGAATGGACTTTTCCGGCCGCTGACGAAACGTTCTCAATGGAAGAAATGCAACGCTTTCGCGATCTTGCTCATCGAGTCCTGAATGGGAGCGAACGGATTGTCTCCGCCATCCGGCGGCGTCCCCGGTGAGCAAGACGGATTCCGCAGCGAAAACGATGACCCAGCCCAAGAACGACAAGGACGCCGTCAAGGCATCCGCCGGGGGGTGAGCGGGGTCGGGGACGACCGGCAAGCAACCGAGCTGGCGATCAAGGTTGCTTGTCGAGCCAGGCCATGCCGTCGGGGCCGGGACCGGTCTGGAAGCGGGCGATCTCGGTCAAGGTCTTGAGGTCGAGGACGGCAATCGCGTTGTCGCCGGTCATCGCGATGTAAGCTTTGCTGCCGTCGGGGGTGATCAGGATGCCGGCGGCGCCTCGGCCGACCTTGATCCGTTTCTTGACCGACCCGTCGGCGGTATCGAGGACGACCAGCCCGCCCCCGCCGCCGAGCTGCGAGATCAAGGCGAGCTTGCCGTCGGGCGTGATCTTGAGGCGGTTGGCACTCGGGGCGCCTGCGTCGATCGTCTGGATGACCTTCTTGGTGGCGATGTCGATGACCGAGACGGTCCCGTCGCCCGAGTTGGCCGCCCAGACCTGCTTGCCGTCGGGGGTCAGGTCAAACCCTTCCGGACCGCGACCAACCGCGACGACCGTTTGCTTCCAGCCCATGCCGCCACCGGGAGGGCCTCCCGGACCACGCGGCGGTCCACCAGGTCCACCGGGACCGCCCGGCGGCGGGCCGTCGAAGCCGGGAGGCGGACCACCGGGGCCACCGGGGCCACCCGGCGGGGGTCCACCGGGGCCACCAGGCGGGGGGCCACCGGGGCCTCGGCCCATCGTCTTCTCGATGATGCTGATGGTGTTGGAGCTGACGTTCGAGGTGACGATGGTCTTGTTGTCGGGGGTCAGGACGACCATGTGGGTCCGGTCCTGCCCGGTCCCGAGGATCAGGTCGATCTTGTCGGCAGCGGGTTCATAGCGGCCGATGGCCATGCTCCCTTCGGCAGTGAAGTAGACCTTGCCCTCGCTGACCCAGAGGCCATGCGGCCGGGTGAGCATGCTCAGGTCCACCTTGCGGAGCGGCTGCCGGGTCACGAGGTCAAGGACCGACAGGGTGTTGCCGCCGGGTCCGCCGCCGTAGTTGGTTGCGATCGCCAGCTTGCCGTCGGCCGAGACGACCAGCTCGTGCGGGTCGGGTCCCGACGGAATCCGCCCGACGACTTTGCCGGTGGTCGGGTCGACGATCGCCATCGCCTGCTCCCCTTTGTGCAGGACCAGGAGCGCCGGGATGGGGGTGGCGGTGTCGTCGGCCCGGGCCACGGCGGGGGCAATCAGGAGCCCGAGCAAGACGAGGCGAGTCCATGTCGGCACGATGGAGAATCCTTGGGGTTGAAGTCAAACCAGGTACGAGCGTGATCCGAACTCGGCGGCAAACTACCGGCGTCGGGGTCGCCGGATTTCGCGGACCACCCAGGTGATGGCAACGAGGCCCACCCAGAGGAAGATCGTCAGCATCACACCCAGGACGAGGCTCAAGGCCGCGATCTCGACGCGATGATACCAGTGCGGGCGGTCCCCGGCCTGCTCCATCGTCCGGATCGCCGCGAGGTAGGCTGGCACCGCGAGCATTGCCGGCAGCGTGATCCGTTGCACCCCATGCAGGAGCCAGATGAGATCACGATCCTTTGGTCCACTCATCCGGCATCCATCGGCACGAGGAGGTCGGGCCCAGGCCCGGCGAAGCAGCCGCGATCCTCGTCAAACCGGCCGCGATTGGCAAGCCGTTCCCCGCCGAATCTGGGCAAACTTTACGCGGGCGGTCGAGCATGGTGGAACGCCTGATGATCCATTTCTCGTTGGGGAGAACCGTACGGATGCGGTCCGTGAGAGACGTTGGAAGGAACATCGTGCGGGCGCGGCGGAGCAATGATCGAGTTGATGGAAGGCAAGCCAAAGATCACGAAGAAGGCGATGCCCATCAACCCGGCGAGCACTTTGATGGCGGGGTGGGTGGGCGGGGTGATCGGATCGAGGCGGAACCCAGGGTCCTGGTAAAGTTCGGACATCGGATCAGACTCCAGGGGAGGAATCATTGGGGCGTCAGGTTCCTTTCAATAACGCCGATCGCGGGCCAAATCGACACCCAAGCGGTTGCGATCTCCGATCCGCACTGGCATCCTGAGATCCGGAGATCAACCGGCGGGTCGTGACAGAGGAGAATCGGACGATGGACGCACCGCCGTTGCGAGCGGTTAACCCTGTTCAACCGCGCAACGAAGGCCGTTCGATGGGGCTCAGCGATCTTATCTGGATCGTTGCCGGGGTGGCCGTCTGGCTCGTGATCGTCCGGAACTATGGGCAGACCATGAGGCTGGGACCCGGGTGGTACATGGACCTCTGGTCCCTGCGGAAACTGCGCCTGAACCGCCACGGCCTTGCACTATTCGGTTTCGGGTTGGAGGTAGCGTCGCTGCTGCTCCTGATGGTGCGGTTCCGGCAGCCTCGGCCCCGGTGGCGCCGCGTCTGGCGGCAGCCGGGCTTGCTGGCGTCGGCCGGGGCGGTCGTCGGGATGGCGATCGGCCTGGTCGGGACGGTCGCGTCGTCGCTCGCGGTCACGACCGGGTTTTACCCGGCGGGCTGGCCGTCGCTGCTGGGCTGCTTTCGGGGTTCGCTGAGCTGCGGCGCCCCGGGTGTGGTTGGTGCCTGGCTGGCGCTCGGGCTCTCCGGCCGCTGGCGAGCCGAGCGGAGCGCCCTCGACCGGCTCGGTCGTCTCGTCGGCTGGCTCTGGCTGGCCGAGTTCGTCATCGCCGAGATCCTGCAAGCGAAGTGGGACAGCGTCATCGACAACATCTGGGGGTGGCGATGACGCGACGTGTGCTGGCCGGTCTGCTGATCGATCTTCCCCTGACCCTGGCTGCGCTCGGGGCATCGGTCTGGCTGACCACCCGGACCGACCGCGCCATCGAGGCGGCGATCAACTACCCCTCGTCGCAGTGGTTGTACGACAACGGGGACGAGCAACGGCAACTCCAGATGGGGATCGGGGGATTCGGCACCAGCCCACTCAAGGAGTTGACGCCCCGCCAGCAGTACGCCCAGGATCACCCCCGGTCGCCGATCGGCTGGGTGAACGGGTCGTGGTTGGTTCTCGCCATCGAGCAGGCGTGCGAGTTCGCCGCCGAGCGGACCTTGCCCGCTCTGATCGTGCTGAGCCTGCTGCTCGGCGTGGTCATCGTCCGCCGCGCGGATCGACCCGAGCGACGCCGACGGTGGGGGCCGGGTCGGGTCGCGGCAGCGGTCGGCTTGCTCTGGTCGATCCCGCTGTTGATCAACGACTTCTTTCTCCGCTCGAACTGGTTCCACCTCGGCGGCCGTGGCGATTATCACGACGCCACGATCGCCACGTGGCAGTCCATCGCGCAGGTGGTCGGCCTGGCCATCGCCGCCGCCTGGCTGACGCTGTTCGTGAGCGGTCGGTGGCGACTCCGAGGCGGCTGGCGCGAGTGGCTCGGGCGGGCTCTGGGAATCGCCTGGCTGGTGATGCTCGCCTGGCTGCTCGTCCTGCAACCGCTGGCACAACTCGATTGACCGGGACGACTCGGATCAGTGCGGGCTTGTGGCGGGGGCTCGGGCGGATTAAAGTAGGGCGATGACAGGCGTCGTTGCCGGCGGGTTGACCACGGGCGGAGGGAGCGGGACTATGCGCGAGTTAGACAGGCCGATCGGACGGGTTCTCCGGCGGTTGCGGTGGCAGAAGTTCCTGGCCGTCTCGGTCTGGAGCCTGGCCGGTGCGCTCGGCGTGGCCACGGTCGTCCTGGCGGTCGAGCGGCTGGGCGGCTACCCGATCCCGGGACCGGCGTGGTGGCCGTTCGCGGTCGCTGCGGGGCTGGCCATCGTGGGGAGTGCCATCTTCGCGATCGTCCGGGGTCCCGACTCGACCGACGCGGCAGTGGCGCTCGACCGCGCCTTTGGCCTCAACGAACGCCTGAGCACGGCCATCACCTTGCCGGAATCGCTCCGCGCGACTCCCGCCGGGCGGGCCCTCGTTGCCGACGCGATCCGCCACGTTGCCGACCTCGACGTTGCCGCGCGGTTCGGCCTGAAGTTGCCGCGCGGAGCATGGGCGCCGTTGATCCCGCTCGGGCTGGCGGGTCTGGTCCTGCTCGGTCGCGACGGGATCAGCCAGCTTGCCAGCGCGCGTGGCCCCGAGAACCGCGCCGCGACCGAGACCGAGAAGAAGGTCGTCACCAGGCAGACGACGACCCTGGCCCAGAAAGCGGCCGAGCGGCGTAATGCGCTCGACAAGGAGAAGTTCGCCGAGGCCGAGCGCTTGCTGGCGCAGGTTGAAAAGGCTGCCACCGACCTCGCCAAGACCCCGCCCGCCAAGAAGGATCAGGCGATGGTTACGCTCAACAAGCTAACCGACGCCCTCAAGGAGCGGCAAAAGCAGCTCGGTTCACCCGAACAGGTCAACCGCCAGTTGCAGCAGCTCAAGGAGATGGCCGGCGACGGCCCGGCTGACCAGTTCATGAAGGAACTGGCCAAGGGCGACTACATGAAGGCTGCGCAGGAGCTGAAGCAGATCAAGGAGAAGCTCGCCTCGGGCAAGATGACCGAGAAGGAGAAGGAAGCCCTCAAGCAGCAGATCGGCGACATGGCCAAGCAGATGGAGAAGCTCGCCGACCTCGCCAAGCGCAAGGAACAGCTTGAACAGGCCAAGAAGAACGGCGGCCTGAGCGAGGAGCAGTTCAACAAGGAGATGGCCAAGCTCGACGAACAGGCCAAGAAGCTCGAAAACATCAAGAAGATGGCTGCGCAGCTTGAACAGGCCAAGCAGGCTCTGGCCGAAGGCGATACCAAGAAGGCTGCCGAGGCGATGGGCATGAGCGAGCAAAAGCTCTCGCAGATGGCTAAGGACATGCAGGAGATGCAGTCGCTTGAAGGGGCGATGGCCGACCTGCAAGCCGCCAAGGACGCGATGTCGGGCGAAGGCCAGCCCAGCGACGGCAACCAGTTCGGCGACAACTTCAACCAGTTCGGCAAGGGCAGCCAGCGGAAGAATCAGGGTGACGGCCAGGGCCAGCGGGGTCAGGGCGAAGGGGATCGGCCCGAAGCCCCGGACAACGTCGCCTCGTACAACACCCGGTCGAAGAACCAGTACGGCAAGGGTGCCGCGGTGATCGAAGGGACCGCCGCCCCCACCTCGCAGACCAAGGGCACGAGCAACATCACCATCCAGGGTGAAGTCGAAGCCGCCACCAACGGCACCGCCGCCGACGCCTTGACGAACCAGAAGATCCCCAAGTCGGTCGAAAAGCACATCCGTGGCTACTTCGACCAGATCAACAAGCGATAAGCCACCATATTTGGCCCGCCACCTCAACCACGGCTGCCCGACTCGTGATGAGGCGGCGCAGCCGTGGGATTTTATCTCCGATCGTCTTACAGTTGGGTCGTTCAGTCCAGCTTCGTGGGCACGTTGACCCGCATCAAGATGTCGTCTGGCGTTGCATCTCGACCATCAGGACCAAGCGACCAGACCACGGCGTCCTCGCCTTCGGTGCGGTAGAGGATCGCCCGACCCCAGGAGTCGAGGTAGCTTTCCTCGGCGGGTAGATAGGGCCCAGCCCACCCCTCAACCCCCGGGTTTCGAACCAAGGCCATAAGCCCCTGCCGGGTCGTGGGCAAGCTGCCACAGTCTTGTTTGTACTCCTTCAAGGACGCCCGGACCCAGTGCACGGCGTTCCTGGCAATCATGAGCCTGCCCCCATCAAACCGTGTGTGGTAGAGCGCTTTGTGCCAGCCGAGCAGCGACCCGGCCACGACGCCCGCGACGATCAAACCGGTGATGATCTTCCCGATGTGCCGCTGGTTCGGCCTCTTGTGGCTTATCTCCCAGAGCAAAAGCCCGCAGCCGCCGCCGAACAGGCAGCCCACAAGAAGGTCGGCTACCTGAACCTCGCGGTACTCCCGTAGGTTATCAAATCGAAACATCAGGGCGGGAAGACCGAGGAGGGTGCCGAGGATGAGCATGGAGAAACCAGAAACAATCGCGGTCAGGCGAAAGAAGGCGTGCATCGCTGGGTCTCCACTCTAAAGGGCTGCCGACCCATTCCATCATAACTCAGCGGGCGCAGCGAACCACCCGAGCCGCGACGTGTCTTGATCCGCGAGGACGAACGGATCAGCACCTGTGGCACCGAGCAACGGCACCTCCCCAATGGACGCCCGGCCCAAGTCGAACAAGTTGAAGCGGATCGAGACGAAGCTCAAGCTGGCCCGCAAGGCCGAGCGGCAGGGGCTGGTCCCGCCGCAGGTGGCTGCCGTTGCCGAGGTGGTCCGCGCTGAGCAGGTGCTCCGCCGTGCGAAGGCGGTCCGGGGCGACTATGCGGCCCGGCTCGGGGCGTATCTCCGGGGTGAGGTGAGCCACGCGGCGGCGGGCGCCGACCTGGCGCCGGTGGTCGGCGCGTTCGGGACGGTGAAGCCGACCAACCTGACCCGACCCGGGATTCGGCTCGATCTGGCCGCGTTTGGACGCTTGATCCTGCTCTGCCGCGACCGGACCGACCTGCTCACCCGGCAGGATGCCCGGCCGTTCGTCGTGGGTCTGCTCGCTCTGTCAGCGCACCGGCGGCAGTGGGTCCGCGAGCCCGAGGACTGGGTGCCCCGGACCCACAACGCCTACCGGCAGTTCCACGCGCTGGTCCGCCACCTGACGGCGCTTTACGACGTGCCGACCTTCTTCAATACCGCCTGGCTGGAGGGTTTGACCGTCGACGGGATCGCCCACCAGCTCTGGTTTCTCCACGTCGCGCAGGGGGCGAATATCCGGACGGCGAGCCGCTTGCCGGTCGCTCTGAGCAAGAAGCAGGCCCACCTCTTCCTCCAGGCTCCGGGCGACTTCGATGTCCTCGGCGCCTTGCGGTGGGCGCAGGTCCGCGAGCTGGGCGGGGATGAGCGGCTGGTCCGGTCGATCCTGGCCACCCGCGCCGCGACCGACTTTGCGCAGGATGACTTCTGGCTGACCGTCATCCGCTGGCTGATCGCGCAGCCCTTGCTCGACCCGGTCCACCACGGGCCGATCATCGACTACCTCCACGACCAGCGTTACACGGCGTCGGTCCCGAACCCGGCCGCGAACCTGCCGGGTCAGCCGCTCCTGGTGCCTCCACAACCCAATCTCACAATGAAAGGACGATCCCCCGCGACCCTGCTTCGAGCCGTCACGGAGTGGCACCGCCGCCTGGCGCGGATCAAGCCCGAGACCGACACGCCCACCACCTGGGAGTCGATCGGCCTGCAACCGTTCTCTTGGGAAGAAGGCCACCACGAGAACCGGCGGGTTTACCAGGTGGTCGAACTCCTCAGCTCGCGTGACCTGCGGGCCGAGGGGGATGCCATGCGGCACTGCGTGGCCAGCTATGCCTGGTCGTGCGCCGCGCGGCGGTCGTCGATCTGGTCGCTCCGGATGCGGGACGCTGCAGGCAACGATTTCCGCCTCTTGACGCTTGAAGTGGCCACCGCCAGCCGGTCGATCGTCCAGGCGCGGCAGAAGCTCAACGCCCGGCCGAGCCCGAAGGAGATCGCCATCCTTCAGCGCTGGGCCATGGCGGGCGGCCCGAGCTTGTCGAAGCATCTGGCGTGATAGTAGGATTATCGAATCGGTCAAAGTTCATGAGTCGGGTGGCTGCACCCACCCGACCCAGTTCAATCAGGCCCAGACTGGCGCGGGGGGCAAGCTGGCGAAGTCGAGTGGTCGGCTCGGGTCGTCCGCCGAGAGGCCGCCGGTCAGGGTGACGTCGACGGTGGTGACGTAGAGCCGGACCCCTTGCCAGGTCGGGCCGGGTTCGGAACCGGTCCGGGTGATCCGGAGGTAACCAGGGGGGAAACTGGCGAAGGGGCGGTTGTTGTGGCAGCCCTGAACGCCAGCTTGCACGAGGTCGGACGGGCCCACCTCGACCCGGTAGCAGGTCGCGGTTGAGTCGTCGGCGACGGCGGCGCGGAGCGCGGCCTCGAACGAGCGAAAGCGGAGCGTCGGGGCCGGCCCGACCGGGATGGATGATTCGGCGCGGACCGTTCGACCGATCGCCAGCGGCAGCGTTGAGCCGAGAGCGGCGAGGATGGATCGGCGGGTTGAGAACATCGGATCTGATCCTTCGAGAGAATCGCGGGCGGCGCGCAGATTATGTCGATTCGAGAGCATGAAAACAAGCCGAGGACTCGATGCCAATACGGCAACAGATGCTCCAACGGCTTCTGGCATGGCGATCGGAAAAGGGGGGACAAGCTCGCTTGAGCCAGTCCCGTTTTCCTGGTCAGTGGTCGTTTGCCAGAATCCGTTGGCGCACTCTACTGCAATCAAGTCCCCGGCCCAAGCTAAAGCCGGATCAACGCTCGGCGTCGGTCCGATCCCAGAAGCGGAGCTTCCGGCAGGCCATCACAAACTTTTTGGCATCGGCGGCGGTCTTGAGGGGGATGAACCCCTCGTCGAGGCTGCTGGCGACGCTGGCCTTCTCGAACAGCGGCATGGCCGATGCGGCGTAGGCGATAAACTTCCGGTGCGCAGTGGCGTCGGCGACGAAGTCGCGGGCGGCCGGGAACTTGCACAGGAGCGTCGCGCCATCCTTCGAGGGAAGAATCGCCACGGCGTCGAAGAGGACCGATGGGCCACCTTCAAGCTTCTCGTCGGCGTTGTGCCAGGTGCCCTCCGAATCCTTCACACCGCCAATCTCGGGCGCGATCAGCTTGAGCATGGCCCCTTCGGCTTTCAAGGCCTTGCCCAGAGCCATCAAGATGTCGGCATCGACGCCGTCGGTGACGAGCGCCCCAACCTTCCGGCCGGCGAACGATTTCGGGCCGTTCTTGATGATGCTCAGGGCATCCGACGGCTTCAGGTCCTGCCGGGTCGGCTTGGCGGCGGTTGCGGGGGCCGGGACGTCCTTGAGCCGAAGCCCCTGGATGACGTTGTCGGCCAGGCCGCTGTCGATGTTGAGCAGGTGAGCGACCATCCGCGACCGGATCGCGGGGGTCTCGACCTTGCTCAACTCGAACGTGAGCGCGTGGGCGATGTGCTGCTGTTCGATCGGCGTCTGGCTGATGAAGAACAACCGCGCCTGGCTGTAGTGGTCGGCGAACGACTCGGCCCGAGCGCGGACCTTGGTGGCGTCGAGCGGTTCGGGGAAGGTCCGGAACCCGTGCGTGGCTGATTCACGAGGGCCACCCTGGGCACCCCAGCCGTTGGGCTCATAGTTGGCACGCCCCTTGGGGTTGTGCATGGCCATGTGGCCGTCTTGCTGGAAGTTCATGAACGGGCACTTCGGCGCATTGATGGGGATGTGCGTGAAGTTTGGCCCGCCAAGCCGCTTGAGCTGGGTGTCGAGGTACGAGAAGTTCCGCCCTTGCAGGAGCGGGTCGTCGCTGAAGTCGATCCCGGGGACAACGTGCGTGGTGCAGAAGGCGACCTGCTCGGTCTCGGCGAAGAAGTTATCGACCCGACGGTTGAGCACCATCTTGCCGACCGGCTTGACCGGGACGATCTCTTCGGGGATGAGCTTGGTGGCGTCGAGGATGTCGAAGTCGAACTTCGCGGCCATCTCGTCGTCGAAAAGCTGGAAGCCGAGTTCCCACTCGGGGAAGTCGCCCGCCTCGATCGCGTTCCAGAGGTCGCGGCGGTGGAAGTCGGGATCAGCGCCGTTGATCTTGACGGCCTCGTTCCAGACAACCGACTGCAAGCCCGCCTTGGGCTTCCAGTGGAACTTGACGTAGGTGGACTTGCCGCTCGCGTTGACGAGGCGGAAGGTATGGACGCCGAACCCTTCCATGGTGCGGAACGACCGGGGGATGCCCCGGTCGGACATGACCCACATGATCATGTGCATCGCTTCAGGCGTGAACGAGATGAAATCCCAGAAGTTGTCGTGGGCGCTCTGCGCCTGCGGAAAGCCCCGGTCGGGCTCTTGCTTCACGGCATGGATGATGTCGGGGAACTTCATCGCGTCCTGGATGAAGAAGACGGGGATGTTGTTGCCGACCAGATCCCAGTTTCCCTGCTGGGTATAGAACTTGACCGCAAAGCCGCGGACGTCGCGGGCGACGTCGAACGAGCCCTTGTTGCCGGCGACGGTCGAGAACCGGGTAAAGAGCGGCGTCCGCTGCCCGGCTTGCTGGAAAAGGTCGGCCTGGGTGATCTCGGCAAGCGACGCGTAGTTCTCGAAGTAACCGTGCGCGGCGTAACCCCGAGCATGGACGACCCGTTCCGGGATGCGTTCATGGTCGAAGTGGGTCATCTTCTCGCGGTAGTGGAAGTCTTCCAGGAGGACCGGCCCCCGGGCGCCCACCCTGAGCATGTTCTGATCGTCGCTGACGGGCATCCCCTGCTGGGTCGTCAGGACCGGGGTGCCCTGGCCCGCTTGCTGGTGGGTCTCGCCTCCCTTACCGACAGGGACTTCCACATCACCGTATTTCGCCATCGTCCGTGAGTTATCTTTGGGATCGGCCATCACTTATCCTTTGGAACCAGCGGTTGGCATGAAGCAATCTCCCTTTAATTTATGCAAAGGGGATACCGCCCTTGCGTTCAGGTCGGGTTGATCAGGGTCTTGGTCAGTGGTTGAGGAGCGTTAGACTCGATTTCGATGCCAAACTCGCGTCCAAGCTGGACCATCCGGTCAAGATCCACCGGCGCGGAGCCCCGATCGAGGTTGGCACCTCGGTCGTGAACGGGTCGGCAGGCGGCACGGACGAAGTCCTCGATCCCGCCGGGAACAGTCAGTTGGAGTAGTCGGACCGGCTGATTGGTCGCGTTCGTCAGGGCGTGCCTGGCGCCGGGTGGAATGGCGACGAACGACTCCGTCGGTGCTTGATGCGTGGTCCGGTCGCTCTGGACCGTCAAGGTTCCCGCCAGCACGTACAGCCCTTCGGCATAGCGGGAGTGGCGATGGGCTGGGAAGGAGGCACCGGGGGCGAGCACGACCTCGACCACCGAGTACGCTCCCAGCGTTTGCGTGGCCAGGGCCTTGAAGGTGAAGGAGACCCCATTCGCGGCGTAAGTATCCCCGTCGCCCGGCTCACGCAGGATGGCCGCGCGACCGACTCCGAGCGGCAGGTCGCCCGTTTGCGGGTCGGGGGGCTGACCGAGCAGATTGGGGGGCAAGAGGATCTGGCCGTACCGGGCGGCTACCTCGTTGTAGCGGACCGGATCGGGCGGCGTGCTGGTGTCGTTGGGCTCGGCGATCGGGTTGCCGAGATCGAGGAAGAAGCCCTCGCCACCTCCCGGGACCAGGCCAATCAAAAGCTGCCCGGTGGTCGAGCCGTTGTTGTGGAAGCGGTGCCCAAGCCCTTTCGGCAGGCCCACAAAGGCGCCTGGGTGGGCCTTGAAGGTCTGCCCCTGGCAGAGGTAGGAGAACTCGCCCGCCACGACGTAGAAGAACTCTTCCTCGCGGGTGTGGACATGTGAGGCCGCCCCCCCACCACCGAGCGGATGATCAACCCAGAAGCTGTACGCCGCGTCGGTCAACTCGGCCGTGGCCAGAAACGTCCCCCGGCTGCCCATCCAGTGGATCGACCGCCCCGCGTCGAGCGAGAACACGCGCACGGTCTGATTGTCTGTCATCTGTCACTCTCTGGGTTGGGCGTGGAGGCGGAAGAAGTCGAGCAGCGCCGCGCTCGTCTGCTCGGGCTGCTCATCAAACAGCCAGTGGCCGGCCCGCTCGACGACGAGACCTCGGACGTCGTGGCCGAGCGGCCGGATCACCTGTTCGACGTGCCCGCCGACGCTCGCGACGCCGCCAATCGCCAGGATCGGCATCGGCAAGAGCGTCCGGGCATACTCGCGGTTGTGCTCGGCATCGACCTCGAAGGCGCGGTAGTGCTCGAACCCGCCGCGCAAGCCGCCAGGCGCGGCCAGGCAACGCGCATACTCGTCGAGGTCCTCGTCGGTCACCCCGGTCGGATCATGGGCAAGCTGGCGGATGAAATGGGCGATGAACAGCCGCTCGCGGCCGGCGATCAGGGTTTCGGCCAGATTCGGCGTCCGGAAGAAGCCGAAGTGGTATAACTCGGGGTGCTTCGACGAGTCAAAAAACGCCTCCAGCCCGAGCCCTGGCAACCCTGCCTCGGCCAGAACCAGCGTTCGGACCTGATCGGGATGAGCCGAGGCGTAAGCATAGGCCACCATCATGCCGATGTCGTGACCAACGAGGTGGATTGGCCCCAGCCCGAGCTGCCCGACGAGCTGATAGATATCCTCGGCCACCGTCCGCTTGTCGTACCCAGTCGCCGGCTTGTCGGAGTCGCCAAACCCGCGGAGATCGGGGGCAACAACGGTGTGATGCTCGGCAAGGGCGGGGATGATCCGCCGCCACTCGCGCCAGGTCTGCGGCCAGCCATGCAAGAGGACCACTGGGTCGCCCGCACCGGCGGTAACGTAGTGGAGGCGGATCCCGTTGACGGTCGCCGTGTGGTGGGTCAGGGCCGGTTCCACGCTTGCTATCCCAGATCCTTCCCGCAGAGTGATCGCTGCCGACCGATCGGACCTAGTTTATCGCCGTTGGACTTCAGGAGCCATCCGGTTGGGCCGAGGCGGGGGATGTCACCGATGAATGCGGCGTTGTCGCCCATTGATGGTACCGCTTCCCCTGGGAAGCGAGTCGCCTAGAATGAGCACCGTCCGCCGTCCTGGGAGCACTGGACAACCCGGGACGAGGCGACCTTGACCATCTGAGACCAGGTACGGAGCGAGCAGATCCGATGACAACACGACGCGACGCGATGGTGATGATGGTGGGTGGGATGCTGGCGGCGACCTCGGGACGAATGGCTCGCGCGGCGGACACGAACGCGGCCGGCGACCCGACGCTGCCGGAGTTGATGAAGTCGGTGATGCCGATGATGGGCCAGACCCCGGTCAAGGCCGAGCCGCTGGCGCCTGGCTTGCGGTTGGTGACCGGGCCGGGCGGGAACATCACCGTTCTGGACGGGCCGGACGGTCTGATCCTGGGCGACTCGTTCGTGCCGGGCCACGTTGCCGCGATCATGGCCGCCCTGGGCAAGCCAACGGGCCAGCCGATCACGCTGATCGACACCCACTGGCACTTCGACCACGCCGGTGGCAACGCCGAGTTCGGCAAGCTCGGCGCCCGGATTGTGGCCCACAGCAACGCCCGCGCCCGCCTCGCGGCACCGCAGGTGATGTCCGACTTCGGGATGAACGTCCCCGCCGAGCCGGCCGTGGCGTTACCCGTCGTCACCTTCGACGACAAGCTGACCATGCACCAGAATGGCCAGACGATCCGCCTGACCGCCGTCCCCCCGGCGCACACCGATGGCGACGTCTTCATCCACTACGAGCAGGCCAACGTCCTCCAGACCGGCGACCTGTTCTCGAACGGGTTTTACCCGAACATCGACCGGAACTCGGGCGGGTGGATCGGCGGGATGGTCGCCGCCGCCGACGTTCTGCTCGGTCTGGTGGATGCAAAGACCAAGATCGTCCCGGGGCACGGCCCGCTGGCGACCAAAGCCGACCTTAAGGCGGCCCGCGACATGCTCGCCGAGGTTCAGGCCCTGATCGAGCCGCTGGTCAAGGCGGGCAAGACCGTCGACGAGGCCGTTGCCGCCCGGCCGCTCGCCAGGCTCGACCCGATTTGGGGCAAGGGGCTCTTCAAGGGGTCGCACTTCACGACGCTCGTCTACAACGGTCTGGTCGACCATCACAAGGAAGTGGCCGCCGGCAAGGCCAAAGCTTGATCCGACTCGTTATCAATCTTCCGGCCGGAACCAGCGGGCAAACTCGGCCTCGCTGGCTCCGCTTCGGATCGCCCGGGCGACTCGGAGCGTGGCCAGGCCCGGTGCCAAGATCATCATCCCTCGGACCGACCACCGCCAGGCTTCCACCCAGATCGTCGGCACCACAACCGCCAGCCCCGCCAGCCCTAGCAAGGCGACCAGGACGACGTGGGCCTCGCACGCCTTGAACGCGGGGTAGGTCAGCATCCCGAGCCCTCGACGCGGCCACCCCGGCGGCGGTGCGGGTCGGCCCCCGGCGCCTCCTTCGACCCGGAAGGCGCCGGGGCTGGCCTTGAGCCGCTGGAAGAACGCCTTGTAGCGGCAGTCGTTGTGCAGGCTCAGGGTCGCCCAGCCGACCGCGATCGCGGCCCCGGCGACCGCCCAGAGCGGGTCGCCCGAGCGCTCGGCCAGCCCGAAGCCGAGCGCGAAGCCGAGCGTCAGGTTGCCGACGTGGTGCAGGAGGTAGTCGAAATAGACCCCATCCAGGCTGCTCGACCCTCGCCAGCGTGCCACCTGACCATCGACATGGTCGAGCCAGAACGAGAGCCACGCCAGCCCGACGCCCAGCACGAATCCCCCCCGCGTCCCCGTCCCGATCGCCCCCGCCGCCCCGATCGAAACCAGCAGAGCCAGACTCGTGATCTGATGCGCTGAGGCGCCCACTCGGACCGCCAGCCAGGTGCCATAGATCGCCGAGGGTCGGCCGATGTGCCGTGCGAGTCCGTTGCCGATCGTCCGGTGGTGCTGCTTCTGGACCCTGGCGCGGAGTTCGGCCAGCGTCGGGCGGTCGGGGCGACTCATCGGGGCGAGCCTTTGGCCCTCAGGTCATAGATCTGGTAGCGGCGGACCACGCCGTCGCCGTCGGTCCAGCGCTGGTCGTAGAGCGGTGGGTGCTCAGCCAGCCAGCGGGTCAGCAGCCGGCCGAGCGTCGGGTCGAACTCGACAGCATCCTCGGGTTCGGGTGGGCAGAGGAGCAGGTGCGTGAACCCCTCGGCTCGGAGGATGGCGACGACCTGCTCGGCCGACTCGCCGCGCGACCCCAGGCCGGTCCGTCGCCGGTGTGCCAGCTCCATCGCGTAGGGACGCGGGAGGTAGAACCCGCGGTGATCCTGCCCGATCAGCCGGGCATCGGTCGGCAGGTTGGCGTCGATCCAGCGGCCGACGGGGTAGGTGGGCTCGCGGCGGGTCAGGTACGTTGCAGCCGACTCCAGCCCGAGCACGACCCGCCACCCGTGCCGGGGTCGCGCCAGGGCGAGGCTGGCCTCGAAGATCAGGCAGGCCGCCAGCAGGGCGATCAGGAGCCGGCTCGGCCTTAAGTCCCGCCGACCAGCCGCCCAGACCGACGCCAACCAGGCGACGCCGACGCTCATCGGCCCGACGGCGATCAGGACGAACCGCATGCTCTGCCGCTGGGTCACGCACAAGGTCAGGAAGGCATAACCGACCACCACGACCGACCCGACCGAGCGCGGTGGCCGGACCCAGAGCAGGGGGGGCAGGAACAGCAGGAAGACCGGGCCGAACTGGTGTGCGAAGCTGTCAAACCTGGCCGGGTCGAGCGTCATCGGGGCCAGCGCCGTCAGGACGTTGGGCACGTTCACCGCCATCGGCCGCTTGATCGGGTCGAGCACCACGTCGAGCCCCGCCCCGCCGAAGATCCCGCGATAGAACGGGAAGACCGGGTTGCCCGTCGCCCGGTACGCCCGGATGTACCAGGGGCACCCAACTACCAGGGCCACCAGGCCAAACACCAGGGCATGGCCGATCCGCCGTCGGATCGGCACGACTCGCGGGGTCCCGACCAGGAACGCCAGGCCCAGCACCCCGCCCAGCACCAGCGCCGGGTACTTGATCCCGACCGCCAGCCCGAGCAAGGCCCCGGCCATGCCCGCCGACCGGATCGACGGCCGGTCGCGCCACCGGGTCCAGCCGAGGATCGCCGCGTTGCCGAAGGTCGCCAGGGCCACGTCGTTGAGCGGTGCCCCCATCCCGGTCGAGACCGCCGGGCAGAGCAGGGCGATGACCCCGGCCCACCGTGCCCGTGCATCCCCCAGGCTTGGCCGGGCCAGCGCCGTGACGATCAGGGCGAAGATCAAGCCCAGCAGCCACTGGACCAGTCGACACGCCACCGGCCCCCGCGCCGCCAGCGTGACGGCATAGAGCATCTCGGTCGCCAGCGGGTAGATCGTCTCATGGAGGTCAGGCTCGAAAGTCGTCGCCCCGGCGCTCAGGAAGACCTTCGGGACCTGCAAGTGATAGCAGAGGGCATCCCCATCCGTCACCGGCAGCAAGGCGGTCACGAGCGTTCCCCCCAGGACAGCCACCCCGCACCCATCGACCACCCACCCCAGCCAGCCCGTCTCGTCATCTCGACCCGACCCGATCGTTCCGACGACCGCTCGCGTCAACCGCCACCCTGGCCTGATCCCGCCCAGACCCAGGCCAAGCCCGACCGCGCCCATCCATCCCAACGTCAGACCCCCAACCGCCGCCAGCCCCAGAGCCAGCAGCGCGATCACCCCCAGCCCCAGAGCCGCCGCCAGCCCCCAGGCATCTCCCGGAGCTTCCGGCCGTTCGCGGACCAGCCCCAGGACCCGATCTCCAACCCCCACCGCCACCACAGCCAGCACCACCACGAACCCCAGATCCAACCCCATCACCGCCCCAGCCCGATAAACAGCCGGTTCGGCCGGAGCCGGAGTCGCCGCCGCTGGAAGTCAAACGCCAACGGCAGATTCAGATCCATCGGGCCGTCCCCGGATGACGCTGCATGATCGGCTCCGGCTCGCCGGCGGCATGGGCCAGTTCCTCGGCCTCGACCAGGGTCTTGGCATAAGCCACGATCTTCAGCCCGTCGCCCGACCAGGCGATCCAATTGCCTGCCAGCGCGAGGGGCAAGACCTCGGGTTCGGGGAAGGGCTGGTCACGCCAGGAGACCTTCTTCGGTTGGGCAGATGGGTTTGGCGTCTGGCTCATGGGTCACCTCCGCGAGGTCGGGATCGCTGGCTGGATTATACGCCGATCTGACCGGAGCACGGTAGCCAGGCCCAACACCATCAAACCCGCCGCCGGAGGCCGCCCCAGTCGTGGCGTTGACCCCAGAACCAGGCCGTGGGAGCGAGCCAGCTCGCCAGGATGACGCACCGGCAGGCGAAGTCGGGCCAGAAGGGAAGCGGGCCGAGCGGCAGGTGGGTCGTCACCAGGACCGCCAGGGTGAAGCCGAGCAGGGTCCGGCCTAACCGAGCCAGGTGACCGATCCATGCGGTCAGACCGAGCGGGGGGATGGTTGCCGTTGCGCTCGTCAGGAGGGCCACGGCGGCGTAGCCGAGCGTCATCCCCCAGGCGACGCCGACGATCCCGGCCCGGTCGGCGCCGATGATCCCAGCGACGGTGGCGAATGCCAGGCCGAGCAACGTGGCTCCTGCCAGGCGGTAGGGACGTCCAACGGCGATCAGCATCTGCCGGGCGGGCCAGGCCAGGCCGAGCAGCAAGGTCCCAGGGAGCAAGGGCCGGAGCGCGGGGAGGCCATCGGCATACCTGGGCAGGACCAGACCGAGGAAGACCGGGCCAACGAGGTAGGCGACGCTCGCCCCCGAGGCCAGGATGGTGGCTTGTGCCTCGGTGGCGCGGATCGACTGGCGGGCGACCTCGGCGGGGTCATCGGTCCGGCCCAGGGTCGTCTGGAAGTAGGTGTAAAGGACCGCGACGACCCGACCGGCGAGGTCGAGGCTCCAGCTTGTCCCCATGATCGCGACCGTGTACAGGCCCGCCGCACGATCGCCATCGGGCACCCGCGCCAGGATCAAGATCCGGTCCAGACTCAGGACCGCCGCCAGGGTCGCGGTGTTGGCCAGGATCGGCAGCCCCACCCGCATCAGGCGGGCGGTCGTGCCGAAGTCCCAGGCCCAGCCAAACCGGAACGGGTGGCGGGCGTGGAGGTAGGCGATCTTGCCCACAAGGATCACGCCGACGCTGGCCAGCAAGCCCCAGAACCCAGCCAGAGTCAGCCCAAGCCCGACGGCGACGATCGAGATCAGCGCCTCGAAGATGTCCAGCTCGGTCGTCAGGGCGAACTCGCGGTGGGCCCGCAGGACGGCGATCAGGAAGCTCTCATACCGCTTGAGCACGGCAAGACCCGCCACCGCGACCAGCCCCCAGGTCCACTCGGCGGCAAGCGGATCGGTCGCCAGGGTCGGGGATCGGAGCGCGGCCCAGAGCAGCAGACCGGCGGCGTAGACCAGGCAGGTCAGCGTGTTGGCCGTGTGGGCAACGTTGGCCAGATGCTGCGCCTCGGCTACCTTGCCCTGAGCCCGGAGGATCGGGATCTCCTGGACTGCCCCGAGCCCGACGCCGAGCGACGACCGGTTGGTCTGGTCGAGGAACAGGCGTAGGCCGGTATAGACCCCGAGCCGCGCGGGGTCGAGCATCCAGCGGAGGAGGAACGCCGTGATGGTCCCGAGCGCCCGCTCAACCTGGCCGCCGACGGTCACGATCACGCTGTCGATGACGGCGCGGCGGCCCTCGCCGTCGCGCTCGGCGGCAAGCCCGACCGCGACGGATGGCCTGCGGAGCCGGAGCCGTGGGCGGATTAACGATGCCACAGTTCGGCCACGGAGAACTGCGAGTCGTAGGGGGAGCTGGGGATCGGGCCGACCTCGGCCAGCGGGATACCCTGCTCGCGGTACCAGGCGGCGGTGTCGTAACCGTAGCGGTTGTAGGTCACGTCGAGGTCCTCGTTATGGACCGCATACCGCCGGGCGACGCGGACAACCTCGCGGCGGATCATCTCGGCCAGCGGCGGGGCGTTGTGGAGGATCACGGCCGACGTCAGGACCATGTCGAACGACCCGTCGGGGAAGGGCAACCGGGCCCCCGACGCCAGGGCGAAGTCGACCCGCTCGACGTCCTTGAGGTAGGCCTGGGCCATGGCAAGCTGGCTCGAACTGAAGTCGACGCCGGTGATCGGGGCGTCGAGGTTGGCCCGGAGGGCGCGGATCTGCTTGCCGTAGCCGCAGCCGATCTCCAGGATCGACGTCGGCTGATAGCGCGCGATCCGGCGGGCCATCCACTGGGCGCGCTGGGTCCGCTGCTCCTGCCCTTCCTGCTCGCGGAAGTAGTCCAGCCCACCCCGGAGCGTCCAGTACTCCTGCGGGTCAGCATACAGGAGCTTCCGCTTCATCCCCGGCCAGCGCCCGAGCGTCCGCCGGAGGGTCTTGTGCCAGGCATAACGCGGCCCCCGGCGGTGCCAGGCCCGCCAGGCTCGGATGACCAGCGGGGGGACACTCTCGTCGGCATGCGGCTGTTCCACGGTCCGACCCTTCCATCCTTGGTGGGCAACCCGGCTCCATCGCTCGGTGCAGTCGCGCGGAGTTTAGCGGCCCGGTCGATCGCGGTCAACCCGAGCCAGCCGACCGCCGCCCGGCGTTCGCTTTCCGTTTGGCGATCGCCCGCGCTGGTCGGTATGATGGGTAGGACGAGCGTCCACCGGAGCCGGTTGGCCCCGGCACCAACATCGAACACCAGCAAGCGACGGAGGCGGGGCGATGGGTTCCAGTCTAGGTCGAGCACGGGTCGCCGACCTGGCGTTTCGGGTGTTCGGGCGGCCCGTCCACCCGGACTTCTTCGTCACCCAGGCCCACCGGCGGGTGGCCGTCGACGCCTGGACCGCCGACGTCCGGATCATCGACGGTGGTCATGCCATCACCTGGCGGGCGGGCGATATCCGGCTCACCGAGATCCTGACCAACGCGACGATGGAAACCCTGGATTCAGGCTCGGGCATCCTGTTCGAGAGCCCGGTCCGGCACGAGCAGACCACCACGATTGAACCCGGCGCGGGGGTCGAATACCAGGCCAGCTTCGAGGTCGAACGGCTCGACCCCGAGGTCTTTGCCCACCTCTGCACCGAGATGACCCTCGACGCCAACCGCGACCGCCTCTTCCACCGCTCCAGCCAGCCGGATCGGTTCGCCCCGCCGCCAATCAGCCACGTCGCCTTCGAGTCACGACGCCGCGGGCTCCTCGTCCACACCTTCCACTCGTTCCCCGCCGACCTCGCCATCGTCCGGACGCAGTCACTGTTCGAGACCCCAGTCCGCCGATTGATCTGATCGCAAGACCTAAACCCAACAACAAGGCCGATCCCCCACCGGTTGGATGGGGAATCGGCCTAAGTAGAGCCTGACATGACGAATGAGCATTTGCTCATAATATTTGGATCAGAACTGGTCCGAGCTGACAATCTCGCCACCGGCGCGGGTCGAGAGTCTCTGGTAGACGCCGAGGACGGCACTGTTGTTCACCAGGTACGACGCGGCCTTGGTGAAGGGAGCCGTCACCGTGGAAGAGGCGAAGGTCGTCCCGTCGGGCATCGAGTCGCCGAACGAGTCCGCGTTGCCGGCATTGAACGACCAGCTCTGGATAGTGTTCTTGAGGAACTTGACCGACCCATCGCAGAAGGCGAAGTTTGCCCCACCAGGATGGTAGCTCGAAGCACACTCAGGATCGTAATACGCCGAATTCTTGATGTTCGCGTTGTTGCCGTTCCCGAGGTTCAGCGGATAAAGCGTGGAGAACAGGGTGTCGTAGTAGCGACCCGAGTTCCACGAACCATCGGAGATGGCATAAGCGGGGTCGGTTTTGAACAGAACTCCGCGGCTATGCTCACCAAAGGCGATGGTGTTGCTCATCCCGTCGGTGATGGCGGCGATCGAAACGGCGCTGTCACCGTAGATCGTCCCGTTGTAATAGCTCAGCAACGCGGTGTCGGACAGCTTCGAGTAGCCAAACGCGAACGTCCCCGCGTTGGCGGCGTAGCTCGTGAACGCCTGCCGCCAGTTACCGGCCGGCAACGGATAGATGTTGTTGAAGCTCCAACCGGGGCTCCCGGCAGTGCCGGCCTGCGATCGAACAGCCGGCATCGGGTACGGGTCGCTCTGCGGGTCGCTCGGGCAAACCAACGACCGGATCTGGAGGCCGTTGATCGTGATGTTGGCGTTGTCGCCCGATGTCAGGTTGAAGTTGGTGGCATTGTACATTGCCTGTTGCTCGAAGTACGGCAACATCCGGACGAAGCAACTGAAGTTCTCGGGGTAGCTCGTGCCCAGCCCAGAGGGTGGGTTATTGGCAACGCCGGTCGCCGAGTACGAATTCCCTGGGAAACAGCCGTTGGCCGATTCGTAGTTGGCGACGGACAAACCCAACTGCTTCAGGTTGTTGACACACTGGGTCCGGCGAGCCGCTTCACGAGCCGCCTGCACGGCCGGGAGCAAGAGGGCGATCAATACTGCGATGATGGCGATGACAACAAGCAATTCAATCAGCGTGAAACCAGAACGACGGCGACGAATTTCAAGAGGCCAAACCATGAAAGAAACCTTTCGATGGGAACTCGGCTAACCAAGTCATGGAGAGGATCATCCATTTCTACCACACTGCTCAGACATTTTCGCCCTAAATTGTGAAGGCTTAATGAATTTTATGCGATGGTTGTAATAAGCTCGGGATTACTCACGTCCTCGACGATGAATGAGTTCGTTTCACGACGGACGATTTGATTTTAACCTCTCGGTTGTTGGTTTTTTGCACCATGCCCTGATCGGCATCGATGATCGATTGACCCGAACAACCTGCTATACCCTCCTAGGCTCCTTATGTTTCTTATTTATCCCAATTGGGAAAATCTCTCGGATATCGGCTCGGCTCTGACAAGCGACAGGGCAAACGCATTGTTTCGGACTGACCGCGAAAAGAATTTTTTCCGGTGTTGTCGTGACGGAACCTAAGTAGTGATTGGGTCAAGCATCCCTGCTGTCAGGGGAGCGTCGTTGGGAGAAAAGTTGAGGTGATGAGGGGCAAATTTCGGTTGGCGAGTCTGGCCTCTGGCTGTACCCTCGACCTCGTCCCGGCGATGAAGCGGAAACCCCATCATCCAGGGTGGGTGTTTCGGAGATCTGGAGGAGCCTTTTCAAGATGCCGCAAACGACTCGCATCGACCGTGTCCGAGGCTGCATGCTCGGTTTGGCGATCGGCGACGCTCTCGGGGCCCCGCTGGAGGGGCTGGGAGCGCAGCAGATCCGAGCGCACTATCACCTCGTGACCGACTACGTCGATGGGGCTCGTGCCTGGAAGAAGAAACCGTACCGGTGGCGGCTTCCAGGTCTTTATACCGATGACACCCAGCAGGCACTGGCTCTGACCGACGTCGTGCTGGCTCAAGGCTCGGTCGACCTTGACCTCCTGGCGGCGATCTATGTTGAAATGGCGACTCCCGACGGCGGGTATGCCGGGGCGCACCGGGGGGTCGGGCGGAGCTTTCGCCAGGTTCTCGCCGAGTTGCGGCGCGGGGTGGCTCCCGACGCGACCGGTCAAGGGTCGGCTGGGATCGGCGCCGCGATGCGGATCGCGCCGCTGGCCCTGTACTTCGCCGACGACACCGACGCCCTGCACGATGCTGTCCTGACCGCCAGCCTGATGACCCACCGCGACGTCCGGAGCATTACCGGCGCGATGGCGGTGGCGGCCTCGGTCCGGCGCATCCTCGACGGTGACCCGCGTGATGCCAGCTTCCTCTTCCGCGTGGCCGCCGACGTGGCTCGCGCTGAGACTCGACTGATCGCCGAGGCGGATGGCCGCGTGGCTTCGCTCGCCACCTATGGCCGGAGCATGTCGCAGGCGATCGCCAAAACGGAAGCCCTGCTGGAAATCCCCCGCGACCGTGCTCTGGCTCTGCTCGTTGAGGAAGCCAACCGCCACGGTGCCGAGCCGGTCTGCCGACGGCCGACGATGGGCTTCCCGCCCGCTTGCATCCCAACCTGTTTGTACCTGTTCCTGACGACCGACAACCTCGAAGATGCCCTGACCGAGGTCGTCAACCTCGGCGGTGACGCCGACTCCACCGGCGCCATCCTCGGGGCGATCGCCGGCGCCTATTACGGGGTTGATGCCCTGCCCGAGCGCTGGCTCGTCGGCCTCCAGAATCGCGAGGGGATCGACGCCCGGGCCGTGGCCCTGGCCCAGCGGTCGACCGCCGGGATCGACATCCCCGACCTGATCGCGACCGAGAAAGTTCTCAGCAAGCGCGAGTCCGACTGCCGCGATCACCTCATGGCGTCGGCCATCCCTCGGGCCAACGGCGGCGACCTTGGGGCCAACCGGCGGGTCTGAGCCGATCCCCGCCACTTTGGCTGGCCATCGCTGTCCCGACTGCGATAATACTCGCGGAACGGGACAGAGGGAAACCCGTTTCGTCCCGCCGGAGTCGTCCCGAACCGGCGCGAGTGGTCGAGGGGGTGGGGAGGGGCGGCGTTGAGCGACGTTTCGCACAGTTACGACCGGATCAAGCGGCAGTTGAGCGAGGCCGAGGGCTACCTGATGCTCGGCCTCCCCCAGAAGGCGCTGGCGATCCTCGAAGCCCGGCCCGACTGGGCCACCATGCAGTTCGAGGCGGCGCTCCTGACCGGCGAGGCGCTCCGGACGACCGGGCGGCACCGCGAGGCGCTGAAGCCGCTCGAACTCGCCGCGTCGCTCCGCCCCGGCGATGTTGGCGTGGCCATCGCGCTCGGCTGGTGCTACAAGCGGACCCAGCGGCTGGCACAGGCGATCGACGCCCTCAGTCGGGCCGTCCGCCACAAACCGCGTGAGGCGCTCTTGCACTACAACCTGGCCTGCTACTGGTCGCTCGCCAGCAACCCGAGCAAGGCCATCACCGCGCTGACGAACGCGCTGAACTTCGACCCCGAGTTGCGCCCGCTGGTCGCCCGCGAGACCGACTTCGACCCCCTCCGTGGCAACCCCGACTTCGAGCGGATCACCAGCAGTGACCCCTCGCCGCTTGCTTGAACTCGACCGATCGCGGATAACGGGGGGCCAACCCTTGAGCCACAGCGGAACCCCACTGGACCACGTCTCAGCCGGGAAACGAGGAGTCGCGCAGTTGGCAGATCGGCAGGCGAAGGCCGGCCGCAAGAAGTGGGACAGGCACCGCTCCTTCGTCGCGAGAGCCAGTCCCCTTTTACCAATCGCCAAGCTCAACTCTGCCATTTTTCCGGGTTTCTGTTTGCTTTGCTCCGTGTTCCATCCGTGTTCCATCCGTGGCTCATTTGGCTTTTCTCCCGGCACCCGAGGCGACCCGCCATGAAGCTCGGCATGATCAACTCGGCCTGGACGCAGTCGGGGATCGACCCGGCGGCCGGCATCCGGCAGACGCGCGCGATCGGCTTTGATGCGATTGACATCTACCTTGACCCGCTCGACTCGACGGTCGAGGAGCAGGACGCCATCCTCGCCGAGTGCCGCGCCTCGGGCTTGCCGATCATCAGCGTCCCGTGCGTGGCCTTCGGCCTGAGCGACTTCAGCCCGCCCGTCCGTCGGTTCCACGTCGACCGGGGCAAGGCTTACCTCGACATGACGGCCCGGTTCGGCGCGAAGAACCTCCTGCTCGTCCTCGGCGAGTACATCTGGCAGCGCGAGGTCGTCCCGCCCGCCGAGCAGTGGGGCTATGCGGTCGAGACCGTGCAGATCCTGGGTGACCACGCCGCCAGCGTCGGTCTGGAGATCGCCCTGGAACTGGAGCCGTTCCACCTCTCGCTCCTCAACGACGTGGCCAGCATGGCCCGGTTTATCAACGAGGTCGACCGACCGGCTGTCAAGGCCAACCTGGATATCTCGCACCTGGTCCTGGCCAATCTGCCGGCCAGCTCGATCGCGGGGTTGCGGGGGAAGGTCAATCACGTCCACATCTCCGACTGTGATGGGAAGGTCCACGGCGACTTGCCGCCGGGTCGCGGGGTGATCGACTTCGCGCCGTACCTCGACGCGATCGGGGCGCTGGAGATTCCCGAGGCGACGATCAGCATCGAGCTGGAGTATCCGCCCGAGCCTGACCGGATCGTCGAGTGGGTGACCGAGGCGTACGAGGCGACGGCGACCCTGATGCGATCGGCGGGTCTCCGCTCGTGAGGTGGCTCGGGCCAATTCTGGTGGTGGTGGCGTTGATGCTGGTGGTCGGCTGGCCATCGCTGGCGCTGGTCGGGCAGGCGACGGGGATCGGCACCGAGCCCGAGGCCCGCGACGCCGCCGACCCGATCGTGGCGCCTCGGCCTGGCGAGATCGCCCGCCCGCTCGGGCTGGCCGCGACGTCGCTCCGGTTGATCGGGCTGGCGGAGGTGATCGCCTTGCCGCTGGGCCTGACTTTGGCCTTCGTCCTGAGCCGGACCGACGTCTGGGGGCGGCGGGGGATGCTGGCGGTCATCGGCCTGGCGGCATTCGTGCCGACCCCGCTCCTGGCGACGGGCTGGCTGGGTGGGTTCGGCAACGCGGGGCGGTTGCAGGCGCTCGGGTCGGGGCCGAGCCTGGCGGGTCTGCCGGGCGCGGCGTTCATCCACGCAATGGCGGCCTTGCCGTGGGTCGTCCTGATCGCGGCCGTCGGGTTCCGGAGCGTCGAGCCCGACCTCGAAGCCCTGGCACGGCTGGACCTGGGCTCGATCGGGGTCATCGCTCGCGTCACGCTCCGCCGGAGTCTGGGGGCGATCGCCGCGAGTGCCCTGGCGGTGGCCGTCCTGACCGGCGGCGACATGACGATTACGGACCTCCTGCAAGTTCGGACCTATGCCGAGGAAGCCTATACCCAGTACCAGCTTGGCAACCCCGGCCGGGCCGCCGCCGTGGCGTTGTTGCCGCTGGTCTTGCTCGGCGGTTTGATCCTGGTCGGGGTGGCGGCCCTGCTCCGGCTCGACCCGGCGCGGGTGGTTTCGGCGGCGAGTCGGGCCCGCGACTGGCCGCTCGGGCGCTGGCGGGTGCCGGTCGGTTTGGCTCTGATCGCGACGGCGGGCAACCTCGTCGCCCTGCCGATCTACAGCCTGATCTGGCGTGCGGGGCGGGTTGGCGGCCGCGCTGCGCAGGGGATGGCGCCGTCGTGGTCGCCCGTCGGGCTGCTCGGCTCGCTCTGGCGGGCGGGCGGCGAGTTGATCGGCACCGGCACGTCCCGGCCGATCCGGAGCCCGGTCCTCGCGGGCTTGATCGAGGCGACTGGTCCGGCAGAGGCCCGCGCCCTGACCTGGGCCATCGCCTGGCTGAGTCGGCCGTTCCGGAGCCCGATCCTGTCCAGCACGATCCTCGCGGGCGGGTCGGCCCTGATCGCGGTCGGCCTGGCGTGGAGCCTGGCCTGGCTGGCGCGGCGGTCGCGGGTCTGGCGAGTCGTGACGGCCTTGATCGTCGCGATGACGCTGGCGGTCCCCGGCCCGGTCGCGGGAATGGCGCTGGTGGTGGCTTATCTGCAATGGCCGCTCATTTATGATACCCCCTGGAATGTGGTGCTGGCGCTGGTGGGTCGGACGTTGCCCTTCTGCGTGCTGATCCTCTGGCCGACGATCCGGGGCATCCCGGCGGCGTACCTGGATGAGGCGATGGTGGCAGGATATGGTCCCGTCGGCCGGATCACGCGGGTCGGCTGGCCGCTGACCCGGTGGGCGAGCCTGGCCGCCTGGGGCGTGGCGTTTGCCCTGGCGCTCGGCGAACTTCCCGCCAGCAACCTCGTTTTCCCGGCCGGGACGGTTTTGCTCTCGGTCCGGATCTGGGAACTGCTGCATACGGGAGTCGAGAGCCACCTGGCAGGGGTTGGCCTGATGGTCCTGGTCATCCTGGCGGCGGCTGGCTCGCTGGCGGCGCTGGCTGTGAGCCGGGCCTACGGTGACTCATCCCGGAGTTGACCGCCGGTCAGATCAGGCCATGGACTGGCCGTCGCGACCGTGTTGTCGCTGCCTTGCGGGTTCTGATCGCTGGTCCAACTGGTGCCGAGGCGTCATTCCAGCGGGTTCGGACCGGTCGGGGCAGGCATCGCCACCGCTTCGAGGTCCGTTTCGGCCCCTACTGGCAGCACACTGGCCGACTCATCCAGACCGCTCAGCGTAGGGCTTGGGTTCGTTTCGTAATCGGGAGAATCGGCAGTCGGCGGCGAGGGCGGAACGGAGGTAACTGCTTCGTCGGCAACGGGTTGAGGTTGCGCTGCGGACGGAACTTGTTGCGGTGCTGGGAGCGGTGCCGGGTCGTTCATCTGGTCGACGAGGCGAAAAAAGCGGCGGTGCAAGGCGGTGTCATAGCGGCGGAGGCGGGCGAGGTCGGGCGTCGGGACATCTACGCAATCGGTTTTCGCCAGGATCTGCTCGCGGGCGTCGGCGACGACCACCAGTTCCGTGTGCTCGGCGAGTTCGGCGAGCATCTCGACAGCGATCTCCAGCGGGCTCAGAACCGTGCCGAGCGGATGGTGGCCAAAGGCAACGGCGTGGGTGATGGGTACGGTCCGCATGACGACCGGCACGCCGAGCAGGTCATAGGCCAGGGTTTTTTGCTCCGCGTTCCAACCGCCGGCCGCCTTGGCCATGAGCGCCAGCAGGTTCCAGCGCGCAATGAGCCAGCCACACCCCTGCGGTGTCCGGCGGAGTTCGGCCACGATGCCCGACGGGTTCCGCTGAAGCTTCGCTCCCAGTTTCTCGGCGGCATCGTGGCGGTCACTATCCCAGAGCGTCGCGGCGCGGTGGGCGGCCTCGGTTCGGAGCTTGCGTTCGATCACCCGCGACCGATCAATCTGCGCCATCGTCCGCGCGACCTGCCGGACCGTCCAGCCTGGCTCCCCCTCGTCCTCGCACGATCCCTTATCCGGACGGATCTCATCCAGATCCACCACCGTCGCAGTCAGGCCATGCGTGAGGGCATTGCCTCGCGAGCGGGATTTGCCGGCTTCGGTGCTCGGCCCCGTGCTTTTCTGGGCGTTCTGGCGGTTCGCCTGGAGGCGAGCTTCGGAGATTGGTGCCGACATCGGGTACGAGCCTCGCGGATCTGGGGTGCAAATCAAGCGTTCATTGCCACGTCCGGGAGCCAATCCGTCGCGCCCGCCAGGAGTATTATGGCTTGCTCGGAGCGATTGTCTAGCAGACATTTGCAAATAAGGGATTTATATTGCGGGTCGATCTCGTTTTCTTGGCCCTCTGTCCATCAGGCTGGGAGATCAATTGGTTGACGTCAACGCAACAAGCCGAGGGGTGAGCCTCGGCTTGGTCGGGTCGATGGAATTGTTGCAAGCGATGTTGATTGGCGGTCAGCCCTGATCCGGTTTTTCTGCGGGGCGTAGTTTAGACACCGCCGGAGTTCTTTTCGGCGGCTTCGACTTCGGCCTGAACCTCGTTGGGTTCCTCGACGTGGCCGGTGGTCTTATCCTTGTGGTGCTGCGAGGTGGCGTGCGATGAGACCGGTTCTTCGGTTGGGGTTTCTTTCACGGTCGGGGTCTTCTTGCCGGGCTGCGGGGCGACGGCGGCGTTGTCGGGGCCAACCTGCTCGTCGTGGTGCTTCTTTTCCTGCTGAACCTTCTTGTCGTGCGCGATATTGCGGGGGTCGGCCATGATTACCTCGGGCTCGGATTGGGGTCGGGTCGGGTTCGCGCTGGATGCGCAATTGCCGTTAACAGGACTTTGGTGCAGGTTTTGTGCCGCCCGGGGTGGCGAACCGGCCAGAAGTGCCAGCGTGGCCCAACCGGTCGTTGAGAGGCGCTGGGCGTAACTCTCGTTGCCGGTGGGACGGGTGGTTTCGACCCAACTGCCGTCGGCGTTCTGGTTGGCGATCAGGAAGGCTCGACCCTGGCGGATCTGATCACGAACCTGGGGCTGATCGGCGTGGCGGGAGAGGGCGAGGACGCCGAGCGCGGTGTCGAAGTTCTCGGCTGGCGCGGCGGAGTACGGACCCCAGCCGCCGTCGGGGGCCTGAGCTTTGGCAAACCAGGCGAGCGCCGCAATTGTTTGGGCGGGCTCAGCAACCGACTCCAGCAGGACGACGGCGGCGGTCGGGGCGTTGGTGGGTTGAATCTGGCGGAGGTAGGCACGGCCGCGCGCGATCGCCGGGGCGAACTCAACTGGATCAGCCTGCCGCAACGCGTCCACGGCGAGCCAGGTGGCCAGCGGGCGGCCGTAGGTGGCGGGCGACCCGACGGGGCTGGCCACGTCGACCCGCCACGAGCCGTCGCTGTCCTGATCGCCGATGAGCCGCCGACAGACCGCGATGAGCGCCGGCTGTCCCGTCGCGACACGTCCCGCCTTCACGGCGGCAGCCAGGCCCGCCGTGAACGCGACGCGGGCCAGCACCTTGTCGCTGAACGGGCCGTCGCCGCCGTTGTGGTCCCACCGGGTCGGGTCAGCGAGCCAGGTGTCGGTATCGGCGGTGGCCGATTGCTCAACCTTGTGACCCAGGCGAGCGGCCTCGTACAAGGCCCGCGCGGCATCCCCGTTGTTGTGGCACGAGTAGCACTTGTGGGCACGCGACCAGGCAGAGACCTCGCGGCTCAGGTAAGCGAGGGCGCGGTCGATTGTGGGATTGGCATCGGCCTCGTCAGCACGAGCCGGCCTGATCAACCCGACGATGGTCAACGTCATCAGCAACCAACCAGAGATCCGCATCATCGTGGCAGCAAGGTCTCGCGGAGCAAGGTTTCGACCCGGCGGACGTCATTGACGGCCAGCAAGCCCCGGCGGGCGAAGCGATGCTCAAGGCCAAGGCCCCGACCCCGGCGCGGTTCTTCGAAGATCAGGTCGCCCGAGCCGTCGGTCCGCTGGTTCCGGACCAGCCGGGTCAGCGCGGCGGGCGGATAGCTCCGGATCGAAAGGCCGGGGATCAGGAGCGGCTGGCAGATGATGACCCGCTGGTTGGTGATGGCATAGACCGTGCCGATCCCGCGCCAGATGGTCCAGGCGGGGGCCAGCAGCATGGCCACGCTCGCCAGCAAGATCGGCAGGCTGAAGAGAAACGCGGGCTCGAAGCGGTATGAGCCGACGACCCAACCCCAGGTGACGATTCCGACCACCAGCCCCGCGAATGCGGCGGGCAGTGAGAGCAAAAACAGCCAGCCGACCTGAGGTTGCCCTTCCCAGACGACCCGCTCGCCGGCCGTCAGTTCCTCGCGGATTGTCCGCTCACGCCGACGGCTCCGCGCGGCGGCCAGATCCTCATCAACCCAGGCAGCGTTGCCCATCGGTGCATCCTCCAGGGGGGCGTCGGGAAGTCGGCTCTTGCCTGGTGTTCGTCGGCTGATGGGAAATCTTGGCAAAAATCTAGCGGTGGGTTCAACTTTGGAGCCGGTCGGCCAGCAGGGTCGCGCGGAGGATCTCCTCGACGTGGCGCACCTCGGTAATGGCAAAGAAACCCCTCTGGGTGATGTGGAGCCTGCCCTTGGAGCCGATCGTCTGAATTTCTTCAAAGATCAGGTCGCCCGAGCCATCGTTGCGCTGGTTCCGCACGATTTTGCCCAACGCGCCTGCCGCGTAGCTCCGCGTCTGGATGCCGGCGACGAGCTGAGGCTCGCAAACGATCGCCCGGCGGTCGGTGATGGCGTAACGAGTCCTTGATCCCCGCCACGCCGCCCAGGCGGGCATCAGGATCATCCCGGCGCCGATGACCAGAAATGGCAGACCGAACAGGGGGAAGACCCGCGCGAACGGAAATGGCGAGTTGTCGGTGATGTGGAACGCCATCGTGATCCAGCCCAGGGCGAACCCTCCCACCAAAATGCCGACCAGGGCGACTGGCGCGGCCTTGATCGCAATCGGCCCGAGTTGGGGTTTTCCTTCCCAGACGATCCGCTCGCCCGCGGTCAACTCGGCGGCAATCGGGTGGAACTTGCCCAACGGCTGCGGGTCGGTTAAGTCGCGGTCGGTCCAGGGGTCGTGGCCCATTGGGGTCGGGTCCTGTATCGGAGTCAGGGGGGGTAATTCGGGTTCAACCGACTTCGGGACGAAGCCAGGCCACCGGGCCAGGCTGGGCGGGCTTGGGGTCGACGAGCGGCGTGATCAAGGTGGCTCGCAACAGCTTTTCGACGTTCCGGACCTGCGCGATCCCGAAGAACCCGCGCTCGGCGGTCGGTGTCCGGAGGTCGGTGAGCCGGGGCCGCTCGAAGATCAGGTCGCCGCGCCCGCCGAACCGCTGGTTCCGGACCGTATTCGCCAGGCTGGCGGGGCCGAGGCTCACGGTCTGGACCCCGGCAAAGAAGCGCGGTTGGCGGACGATCACCCGCTGCGTCGTGATCGCGTACCGCGTCCGCCAGGCTCGCCAGCCCGCCCAGACCGGCGTCAGGGCCATGAAGCCGCCAAGCAGGACGAACGGAATCGAGAAGAGGGCCGGGCCAAGGTCTCTCTGGTTGACCATGATCGTCGAGTACCAGATCACCAGCGCGATCCCACCGAAGAAGGCCCCGAACATCGCCCAGGGAAGGGCGCCAAGGACCGGCCGGACAACCCCGGGCCGCCCCTGCCATACCAATGCCTCGCCCGGCACAAGGTCATCACGGACCCACCGCGCGGGGCGGATCGGTTCGGGCTCGGGAAGATCCGGGATGGTCCAGATTGCGTGACCCATGGGTGGAACTCATAGGAGGTTGGGACGGGCGGACCGATCATGAGTCCGAATGGGACGCCTGTCAGATCACGAAGCATGACTGATGAATTCTCGGAGCCACGCTTCAATCGCTTGGACGACTTCCAGTCTTGAGCGGGTTGCCAACGTCCTGAGCGGTCGATCCCAGGAGGCGACCATCTCATCTTGGTCGGTGTGTCGCCTGATCGCAACGACGCGATATTGACCGAGCGCATTGCCGGCAGGGTACCAACCGAGGTCGAGCAAGATCGGCCTGACCTTACCTGAAATTTGTAACAGGTCTTCGCTGAAATACATCAACTGAAATTCGTCATCCTCGCTTGATGGATCGATTTCTAAAAACGTGTTCCATTCAACGACCCAACCGGTCGGTATCCGGAGCGGTTGGAGTGGCGGTTCTTGACCTTGGGACAATCCATCCCTCCTCAACGAGTGGTGCATCTTGGGCAAACGAAGGCTCAAACGAGCCGCACGTACCTCGTTCAATGCTTCAAGATCGGCAGAGGACCGGCTGCAAGGTATTCGGTCGGGATGGTGAACACCTTGGGCAGACCGCCGTCCGTCGTCCCGAACCAGACTCCGGTGTGATCATCCATGTCGTCGTCGAGTTCCTTGCCGGTCAAGACAACCACTCCCACCTGTCCGTTGATGGTGACGATCTGGCCCGGCTGGATGAGTTCCGATTCCATGATGAACTGAACTCCGACGCCATGGCGCCTGGTTGGGGCTAAACTCCATGTAATTCGCTCGGTCTGGGCGGGAATTGGAGCAAAGCGAAGACCATGGGCGATTACCGGTCCTGGGTCGCCAGGAGGGTGGCCCGGACCAGCGCCTCGACCGTGGGTGGGTGCGGGATCTCGTGGAAAACCACGATCCCCGTCCGCTCGCGGCCGACCCAGGAGCGGACCGCCACGTCGAAGTACAGGTCACCCGCCTCGTCCCGGCGCGAATAACGCCGGACCTTGAGCACCCGGTCCCAGCAATAGCTGCTCACCCACGTGCCGCCGAGGAAGCGGGGTTGGCGGATCAAGATCCGGCGGTCGGTCACGGCGAAGGCCGACCAGATCCCCGAGCGGTATTCGTAAAGCGGACCCAGCAGCATGCCCAGGCCCGGAGCGAGGCCGAGGAAGCTGCCGACAGCCAGCGCTCCCGTAAGCGTCCAGGGGTAGAACTGGTGCCAGGCCGGCCAGACCGGCGGCATCAGCAGCGTCCAGAGGTAGAAGCCCCCCGCACTCGCGAAGGTCATCCCGACCAGCAGGAACGGGACGATCCGCCAGAACGGCCAGACCGTCAGCGGCCGGCCCACCCAGAGCAGATGCTCGCCGGGCTCCAGCCGGGACTGGACCCAGACAATGTCGGCGGGCCATGAGGGGCTGAAGGACGGGCGGGCCGCATCGCTCATTGGTCACGACTCCCCCAGCTCGTGGGAAGATGCAATCAGAAGTAAACACAGCCGTTGTAGTTACGTAGGGTGGGTGCAACCCACCGTGGGTTCAACTCGGTTCCGAGGGGCAACTTCATTCATATCAAGTGACATTTTGGACACCACGGCGCACGGTGGGTTGCACCCACCCTACAAAAGTCCTGGTTTGCCACGGAACGCCGATCAGAGGTAGACGCGGCGGTTGTAGATGTACCACTCGAAGCAGACCACGCCGAGGGCGCAGCAGGCGAGGAGCTTCCACCAGTCCTGCGGAGCCTGGACGGTCCGGCGGGTGCCGGTGACGGGGTTGTAACCAATCTTGATCTTGTAGGCGTCCGCCTTGTCGGAGGGCGTGCCGTCGGGGACCAGGCCGCGCGGGGCGAGGTCGCTCTCGCGGGGGTCGAACTCGTTGACGGCGAAGGCCCGCGTGCTGGTCGGGTCCCAGGTGGCGCGGTAGACGCCGGTCTGAGTGGCGCCGGCGTAGTTGTAGGTCCCCTGCGGCGACCGAGCCAGCGCGGCCGAGGTCTGCTTGTCGGGGGCGACGATCCGGATCGTGGCTGGTGCCCCTTCGACGCGAAGCGCGACCTGCTGGCCGGGGGCGTAGATCTCCTCGCTGGCCGACTCGCGGGCGTTGCCGAGGTACTGCATCGCGTTGAACAGGAACAGCGGGAAACTGTACTTCGTCACCCAGTCGGTGTTGAAGGTTGAGCCATCCACCAGGGCGAACGTCACCACGGCGTCGGCATACCCGCCGCGCGGGGTGACGAAGGCGAGCGGGCCGGTGTCGCCCTCGATCAGGGCGGTCGAGCCGGTTGGGGGTTCAATTATGCTGGCCCTGGCGATCCGGACGATGGGAAGGTCGCGGATGTACTGCATCAACGGGTGCGCGGCGTTGACGTCGAGGACGGTCGGGCTCTCGACCGTCCGGGGGTTGCTGTAGAGCGGGCCGGGAGGCAAGGCCCCGAAGTAAAGCGTGTTGGCGGGCGGGGCGTCGACCGGTGTGAAGCGGTCGAAGATGACCAGATCATACCGCCCGGCGGCGACGTCGCGCCTGGTCGCTTCGGCGTTGAACTCGTCGGGGGTGACGACCACGACGTCGGACCGGGTGTTGGCCAGCGGCGTCCGGAGCGAGTCGACCAGGTAGCGGTTGCCGCTCGTCACGGCCAGGATCTGCGCTCGGCGCGGGGCGGCGATCAGGGTGTAAGCGCGGTTGTCGAGCGGCAGATCATCGACGGTGTCGATCGTGACGACGAACTCGTCGGCCTTGCCGCCCGAGTCGGTCAGGTCGAACTGGAACGAGCCCTCGCCCTGCTTGCCGACCTTCAAGGCGACCGCATCCACCAGCGTGCCCGGTCCGCCGGGGTTTTTGGGGTCGAGGCGGAACAGCTTGGCCTCGGTGCTGACGTCCTCGCCGCGGTAGTTGTGGACGCGGCCGAAGACCTGATGGACCTCGGGCTTTTCTTCATCCTGGCGCGACTGGAGGGCAAGGATGGCGACGTTGTTCGACGTCGGCTTCGGCTTCGGGGCGTTGGAGGCGGGATCACCGGACGCGGGGGCGACGACGGGGGGCGGCGGCGTGCCGATGACGATCACCTCGGGTTCGAGGTTGCCCAGGCTGAACCCCTCGACGTCGGGGAATCCGCCATCGGTGTAGATCTTCAGTTGCGGCGCGACCATGCTATTCGCCGCCACGCCTTCGGCCTGCTTCGACGGGTTCGCCAGCCCGGCCGCGACCTGCAACGCCTCGCGGAGCGACGTCGAGGTCTGGGTCGGCTCGATCCCCGCGACCCGCCGACTCAAAGCGGTTCGGTCTGACGTGTAGTTCGAGACCACGCGCGCCCGGTCGGAGAACGAGACGACCATGGCCAGGTCGTTGCCGCCCATGTTGTCGATGATCTTGCGGGCCTCGGCCTTGGCGCGGTCGAGCCGGGTCGGTTTGATGTCGGTGGCGCTCATGCTCGCCGAGTTGTCGATCGCCAGAACATACCGCGCCCCGAGCGTCGAGCTGCCCCGCATCCTTGGCCCCGCCAGCGCCAGCATGACCAGCACGACCGCCAGCAACTGGAGGAACAGCAACAGGTTCTTCCGGAGCCGCTGGAACAGGCTGTTGACGTGGAGGTCTTCCAGACTCCGCCGCCAGAGCAAGGTGCTCGCCACCCGGACCGGCTTGCGCCTGAGCTTGAGAAAGTAAAGCGCAATGATCCCGACCGGCACCCCGATCAGGAGCGCCCACAACGCCGGGGACAGCGAGCCGACAAACTCGATCGGGCCAAGTCTCATGGTCGTACGGTCCTGAATGGAATGCGGGGGAGTCGGGAATCGGTTGGGGATCGGTTCGGATCTAGGGCTACAGCTCGGTGTCGCTCTCACGCGACCCGGGCCGTTCCCCCTTGCGCTTGCGGATCATCTGGTAGAGGATGTAGGCGAAGAAGACGCCCGAGATGCTGTAAAAGACGTACGCGTTATTGATCGTCACGAAGCTGGCCTCTGGGAAATCGCTAGTGCCCGTCCAGATCATGGTCCCATAATCCGGCGGGCCGGACGAGCTTGCTGGCCAACTTCCTGGGATCAGGTTGGGCGGGACGCAGGAACAGCGGCGGGAGCTGAGCCCACCGGCGCCACCAATAGGCTGTCAGGACCGCTCCCGTGAGCCAGGCGAGAGTCATTCCGCCTGCCAGATACCGACCATGGCCCGGGCCGGGACTGTGCCGGGCGTCCATCTCGGCGACCATCCAGGGCACGCTGCCCACCACGACCGCGCCGACGGAGCCGACCAGGCGAGCCGTCCACCGGAGATCCCCCCTGATCCGCCGCCAGCGGCTCGGGACGGGTCGCATGGGAACACCCAACTGTTCGCCGTACCGGACCTTGCCGATCAGCCAGGCCAGACCAGTTCCCATCACGAAGGTTGAGCCGAGCGCCCAGGGACGCAGCGGCGGGTTAACCTTCGGGCTGGACGTTTGGCCAAGTCGCGCGGCGGTTCGCGGCACTGGCGTCCCGAACGCGACCGTGATAAGCACCACCACGGCCAGACCGATCCCGAGATCCCGGAGTGTGATGGACGCACGAAGCGGGATCATGATGCTCGCCCCGATCCGCACGCCAGGCCATGATCCAGGTCGCGATCCCAGGCCCCAGCAAGCGGCACGGGCTTGGCCACCGTCAGAGCATTCCGCCGGCCCATGACGGGGATGTAGCGGATGCCCCAGCGCAGCGTTAGTCCGGCGTAAGTCAGGAGGACGACCGCGAGCAGGCCGAGCAGGATGGGTCGCCGCGACCAGCCGGGAGTGTCCAATGCGGCCGCGAAAAGATACGCCTGCATCGCCCAAGCGAACCCCATCGCGCAGACCATGCCGACCTGCCACCCTCGGACCCCCAGCCGCCCCACCAATGCTCGAGCCGGTTTGCGCGGCGTTCCGCCTAACTCCTCGCCCCGAATCTCCTGAGTCAGCAGGTATCCCAGGCCCCCCAGCAGCGTGGTCACCATGATGATTGGTGTGGAAGTTGGCGGCGGAATATTGCGGTCGCCGCCACCATGATTGGGCGGTGAGCCACCAATAACCGCCTCGTCGAGGCTGGCCAAGCCGAAGAGGCACGCCCAGGGCAGAGCCAGCGTGACTAACCATCTCACCGGACCAGCCCCCGCTCACGGAGGTAGTTGAGGATCAGCTTGTCGAACGGGTTGTGGTTGGTGGTGAAGATGTAGGTGATCCCGCGCTGGGTGCACCACTCCTTCATGCCGCCGACGAAGGCGTTGAGGTTGGCCTTGTAGCGGGCGAGCAGGGGGGCGCTGACGGAAATCTCGGTCTCGTCGTCGTCCTCGGCGTCGACGAGGCGGAGGTCGCCGACGATCTCGGGCTCGACCTCTTCCTGACTCAGCACATGGATGACGTAAATATCCATGTTGCGCGCCAGCAGATAGCGCAGCGCGGGTTCATATCCGTTCTTGTCGAGGAAGTCGGAGATCAAGACGACGATCCCCTTGCCCGAATGCTTGATCGCGAACGACTTGACGGCGGCCGTCAGGTCGGACGCCCCCGTCGCGCTGATCTTGTCGAGGTGGCCGATCACCCGGTGCATCTGCGACCGGCCGCGAATCCCGCTCAGGCCGACTTCCAAATTCGATGCGAACGTATCGAGCACCACCCGGTCATGGTTCACCAACCCGATGAACGCGAGTGCGGCGGCGACCTGCTTGCCGTAGTGGAGCTTGGTCGGCTCGCCGAAGTCCATCGACAGGCTGGTGTCGAGCAACGTGTAGAAGTGGAGGTCTTCTTCTTCGAGAAACAGCTTCAAAAACAGCTTGTCGAGCCGCCCATAGACGTTCCAGTCGATGTGCCGCAGGTCATCACCGACCGAGTAGTTCCGGTGGTCGGCAAACTCGACCGAAGAGCCGCGCCGCTTGCTCTTGCGCTCCCCCTTCATCCGCCCGACGAATATCTTCTTGCTGACCAACTCCAACTGTTCGAGTTTGTGGAGGAACAAGGGGTCGAGCAAGGCCGAAGGGGCGGTGGTGGGGGGCATGGTCGGTTCTCTTCGAGGAGAGTGGCATCGGCAAAGGCTAATGGGGCATGGACAGTCGATTCAGGTTTCGTCGTTGCCGACCAGCTCCAGCGAATGACCGATGAGTTGGGTCAGATGCCAGACAGGTTCACTTGCGGGAAGGCGTTTGATGAGTCGGTCGCGAGCGGCCTCGGCTTCTTCCTCGGTCCCAAACAAGAGCGGAGGCTGGAGCGAATTGATGAGCGTCGATGCCCCTTCCTCGATCATCGCCTGGCGACATTCCGTGCTGGTCACCGAATCGCCCGGTCGAAGAACCAGAAGGATCTGATAAGGAAGCATCCCGGAGTTGACCGCTTCCGGAAAGGTATAACCAGTCGTCAACCGGATGTTCTGAGCATAGTCTCGACCCTCGACGATCTGATAGGCGCCGAGGATGGCTTTGGATCGCTGGTGGTCGGGGATACCTTCCCACCAATCCCACAGGACGGCGACACGGATCAAACCTGTCTGATAAGTTTGCTCTTGAATGACGGGCTGACCGTGAGGCCGATTGGATCGGAGTTCGGCGGCCAGTTCGTTGGCCACTTTTGACCGGCTGAACTGGTTGCTGGATTCTTCAACGCGTTGAATCCGGGGCATCGGGCGCTCGATTTACAAGGAGAGGGAATGGATCAGGAACCAATTGGCCGACGATCGGACCTGACTCATCTCGCGCGGGTAAGCTTGATTTTTGTGATAGCGTAGCGTCTCACTCCAGATCGGTTCAAGCCGCTGGGCCCGGTCAAGGACTTCGGCTTCAAAGGCGGCGTCCGAATAGGTTGTCGTAGGATGCTTGAGCCTCAGGGCAACCAGGGTTTGTGCCCAGGCTCGAATGCTATGCAGTTGGCATTGCTGCGGCCAGATGATCTGATTCTGAACTCCAAAGCGAACCGCATCGCGGAGGTCACGCATCGAGACGGTCTGCTCATCCGGAACGCCACTGACCTGGAAGTAGGCCGCTTTCAGCACCATCTCCACCGTGTGTCCCCACAGGTGAATCGCAGCGGTCCGTCGATCGCGGGCAGCGGCGGCTTCTCCATCGCGAAACCGTTCGAGCGCCGCGGCTCGGAACTCGGCGATACTGTCAGGCTTGAGGCGGGTGAGCAATGGCTTCGGCATGGCGAGCCGCTTACCCCCAGCGGTCCGACAGCGAGAACAGCGCCAGCATCAGGCCCGCCGCCAGGCCTAGCCCAACGACCCAGGGCAGGAGGGCGCCGAGGAAGATCTTCCAGCGGTCGCGGAATCCCGAGGATTCGGGCTGGCGGTGGCGATGGAGGAAGCCGAGCGCGGTGAACCAGCTTTCGATGATAACCAGGGTCCCACCGGTGATAATGATTGGCGCCAGGGTCGGCTCGAACCGACCAGCCCAGATTGACCCGGCCAGGACCAGGGCGCTAAAGGCGACCAGGACCGACACGTCGCCCGCCGTCCAGTGGAGTGGCTCGGGCGCGGGCGGAACCCAGGGCGTGGGCGCGGGCGGGGGATTGTAGATGTCGTGGGCGATGCTCATGGGTGCGAACTCTCGGGTGAGGAGGGCCGGATGTCCTAATTATACGACGAATGCCGGCCCGACCGGAACAACGGACCTGGCCGGATCAACCGGCTTTGGCGGTCCTCTCCTCGAACTTCTCGCTGACGGTGTCGAGGATCTTGAGCAGGACGTTGTCGACGTCGATCCCTTCCGCCTGAGCCTCGAAGTTCAGCAGCGTCCGATGGCGTAAAGCGGGAAGGTAGACGCGGCGGACGTCCTCGAACGAGACGTTGAACCGACCATCGAGCAAGGCGCGGACCTTGGCGGCCAGCACCAGCGTTTGTGCCCCGCGTGGGCTGCTCCCCCAGCGGACGTACTGGTTGGTGATCGGCACGGCGTGCGGCCCTTCGGGGTGGGTGGCGAGCGCGAGGCGGATCGCGTAATCCTGGACGTGCGGGGCGACGATCACCTCGCGGACGAGTTTCTGCATCGCGATCAGGGTGTCGCCGGTGATGACGCGCTCGGCCTTGGGCTTCTCGTTTCGCGTCGTCCGGTCGAGCACGATCGTCAGTTCTTCGCGGGTCGAGTAGCCGACGACTAGCTTGAACATGAACCGGTCGAGCTGGGCCTCGGGCAGCGGGTACGTCCCTTCCTGCTCGATCGGGTTCTGCGTCGCCATGACGAAGAACGGCTCCTTGAGGATGTGGATCGTGCCGCCGACGGTGACGGAATGCTCCTGCATCGCTTCGAGGAGCGCGGATTGCGTCTTGGGCGTGGCGCGGTTGATCTCGTCGGCCAACACGATCTGCGAGAAGATCGGCCCGCGCTGGAATTCAAACTGGCGGCGGCCGTCGGGCGACTCCATGACGACGTTGGTGCCGAGGATGTCCGCCGGCATCAGGTCGGGCGTGAACTGGACGCGGTTGAAGTCGAGCGAGAGGGCATCGGCCAGGGTTCGGATCAACAGGGTTTTGCCCAGCCCCGGGACCCCTTCGAGCAAGGCATGACCGCCGACGAACAGGCAGGTCAGGACGCCGTGGATGATGTCATCGTGGCCGACGATCACCTTGGAGATCTCGGCCTTGACCTTGCCATAAGCGTCGCGAAACTCCGCAGCGCGGGTTTCCATCGTGGCGGGATCAAGCGGGGCGATGCTGGACATGGGAGCGCAGTTCCTGGGTAAAAAAAAGGAATTAGTCGCGGATCTAAACAGGTAACAAGTTGATGACGGGAATCTCGGCCACCTGAATTCCGTCGAGCCAGAACGGTACCGACTGGCCAATGGCGTAGGTTTGGGTCGCTTCGTAGCGTCGCTCGGCGGGGACCGGCCGCTCGAAGACGATGATGACGTTGGTGATCAGGTTCAAGACCCAGTAGACCGGGATACCAGCGGCAGCATACGTGGCAAGCCGGAACCCGAGATCCGCCCGCAAGCTGGACACCGACAACTCCATCAGCAGGCCGGCATCGACCGGCGTGGGGCGACGCTGCTTGTAGTCGTTACCACGCCCACGGAGGATGGTGAAATCTGGCAACGGAGTCGACTTTGGTCCGAGAGCAACCGGGTTATCGCCTGAAAGACACCAGCCCGGCGGCAGGAGTGGCACCATCGTCATCGTCACATTGATACCGGCCGAGGCATGAGCTTGGGTCTTGGCCATCTTGGTCGTGATCCGCCCATCCCAGAGTTCGACGCGGTCCTCATCACCGAAGACGTCAGCGGCGATCATCTTCTCGAACGCCTCGGCGCTGAACAGGAACGGCTCCGGATCGGCGACGATGCTGGGGTGAACGATTGGGGCTTCCTGGACGGTGCTCATCGGTCATTCTCCGTCATCAGGTGGTCCGAACGGGCAACAGGTCCACGGCGGGGATCTCGGCGACGAGCGTGCCATCAAGCCGGAGCAGTACCGCCTGACCGACGGTGTAGACCGCTTCCTGGACATAGCGCCGCTCGGTCGGCACCGGCTCGGCGTAGGTCTGGATGACGTTCTTGACCAGGTTGACGACCCAGTACGCGGGGATGCCGGCCTCGGCGTAGCCGGCGAGTTTGGCCCCAGTGTCGTAGCGGAGGCTCGAATCTGCCAGTTCGACGATCAGACCCACGTCGGCGGGGGTCGGATCGCGGTCGATGTAGTCGTCGAATAGTCCTCGGAGGAGGATAAGGTCGGGAAGAGGCACACGCTTCTGGTTAAGGCCGATTGGGTTTTCGTTTCCCGCATGCCATCCAGGCGGCAACACCCGGGTCAGGGCGAAGTACGTTTTGTTTGATGACAACCAGTGCGGTTTGTTTTTGGCCATCTTGGTCGTGATCTGCCCATCCCAGAGTTCGACGCGGTCCTCATCGGGGAACACCTCGGCATCAAGCATCCGGCCGAACGTCGCGGCGCTGATGAGGTAGGGCCGAACTTCCTCGGGCACCGTGATCGTGGCGTTGGGCGTGGCTGTCGTGATTGGGGCGTCCTGGACGGTGCTCATGGCGGATCTCCTCGCGGCGAAAATCGAGGTCACGACGACGGCTTATCCTTATTTTCCTTGTCGCGATCTTCCCAGACCTTATTCTTGGCCTTGAGGAGCCGGTTCGTGTAACTCTCGGGCGCGGCGGTGGGTGGCGTCGGCGCCAGGCCGGGGGATGCCGGCTTGCCGGCAGGGCGGGTGGCATCGGACCGTGGTTTGCTCTCGCCGCCGAGGAGAGGTTCGTCGATGACGAGCGGCGGCGCTTCGGGGTCGCGGCCAGCGGTCGGGTCGAACCGGGTCGCGGCGCGGGAGCGCTCGATCCCCTCGGAAACCTCGGCCTTGCGGCCCTTGAGTTTCTCGATGTACTCGACGGCGGGGGCGACCTCGCGGCCTCGGAGCTTTTCGAGCAACGTCAGGGCTTGCGTTCGCATCCGCGCGAAGTCGGGCGAGACCCGGCGGACGGCAACGTCACTCAGGAACAAAAACGCCGACGCAAACAGGAGCAGCGGCCAGAGCGGCGACAACCCGCGTGGCGATTGGGTCTGCGCATCGCGGCGGAACGGCTGGCTTTCGTCAAGCGTGCGCTGAACGTCGATCTGCCCCGTGTTGGCATTCCGCTTCCACTCCAGGACCTTGCCGCCCGTCAGGCTCGCGATGGTCTGCAAGGTGTCGGCGTTCGACTTCAACTCGCGGTACTCGTCGGAGTACGGGACCGAGACACCCGTCGAGATCACCCCCTTGACGTCGTCGCCCCCCGAATAGCCGAGGTTGACGAAGTAGTTACCCATCGCCTCGGCGCTCTCGACCGTCCCTTCGTACCGGCCGGGGGCCGTCTGGACGAGGTCGAGCGGGATCGGCTTGAGGTCGGGGCCGAGCACGCCGCCGCGCAACTGGAGGAAGTTCAAAAAGCGGCTGTCCTTGTCGAGGGCATCGACGACGACCTTGATCTTGCCGTCCTCGCGGCGGACGTTGAGCGTCAGGTTCCGGTTATCGACGGGCCGCATCGACCAGCGGACGATCTGCGCCCAGAACGCGGCATAGCCATCCCAACTCGGCCAGGCGCCCGCCCACTTCCGCCCAGCGTCGGAGGTGAACGCGACCGACCGGCCCAGGCCGTACGTCCAGTGCGCCAGGAGGGGTGGGGGTTGCTCGCTGGGCAGGGGGGAGATGATCGGGACTTCGACCAGTTCGCTTTCCTTCGGGCTGGTCTGCACGAGGCCGGTGATCCCCGGGAGAGTGCCTGAAAGGCCGGTGATCGGTTCCGACGAAAATTTGATGATGGGCTGCCAGGGGCGGCCGGGTTGCTCGTAGATCAGGGGGCGCGAGATGATCCGCGCTTCCTTCTGGTAGATCCGGGGGAGAGCCTTGGGGTTGGTGACCTGGTAGAAGCGGCCCTTGGTTTTGACCGCCATGTCGCGCATCGTCTGGATCGACCCGGGATCGTTGCCGTGCGCGGCGACGATGACGGTGGTGACGGTGATCTTGTTCTGGATCAACTGGTTCATCACGGCCGGGCTGGGCGCGGCGGGGTCACCGTCGGAGATGACGATGATGTGCTTGGTCATCGCGTCGGTGATCTTGCGGAGGCCGTTGAGCGAGAGCTGGAGCGTCCCGTCGAATGCGGGCATGTCGCCGGGCGTCATCCGGTCGATCGCGCGAAGCATCGACGGCTTCCCCTTGCCGATCGGTTGCGGGGTAAACAGCCAGGCCTCTTGCCCTTCCCAGTGAACCATCCCGCAGTAGTCGTAGCTGGACAGGGTCTTGATCGCCTCCTGCGCGATCACCTTCATCCAGTAGTTCCCCTCGGCGATCTCCGTCGCGTGCATGATCTGGACAAGCGCCCCTTTGCCCTGGACCTTGAGCGCCTTGATCTGCATGTCGACCGGCAATGCCTTTTCGACCGGGGTGTTCATCCAGCCGCCAGCACCAAAGCTGTTCTCGCCGCCGAGCATGATCAGGCCCGCGCCCATGTCGTGGACGTTCGCCTCGATCAGCTTTTGCTGCGTCTCGGTCAGCGAATCTTTGGGGACGTTGCCGAGGATCACGGTATCGAACGGCTGCAACTGGCCGAGGTTGTCGGGCAGCGGGTCGCCCCCCTCGTTGCCACCGCCGCCGATCCCGGGGGCGACCAGCACCTTGACGTTGAGCTTTTGCTCGGTCAAGGCCCGGACCAGCTCGGCATGCTCTCCCTTGATCCCCTCGATCAACAATACCTGCGCGGTCCCACGGGCGTAGGTGAACCCCGACGCAACGTTGTTGATCCGGCGGTTGTCGCCCGAGTCTTTATCGGGCACGAACTCGGCGGTGAAGGTGTAAAAACTCGGCTCGGTGATTGGCTGTTTGAGCGTGAAGACGTTGACCCCGCGCTTGAGGTCGACCGGCACCGGCTTCTCGTTACCGGGGGCGGGGACGGATCGGTTCTCGGAGTCCTTCTGGAAGATCTGCAAAGTCCCCTTCGACGGCCCGCTCGCCCGGACGACGACGTTGATGTTGACCGTGTCCCCCTTCTTGACGTCGGAGGGAAGCGAGACCTTCTCGACCAAAACTTCCTTGTCATAGAAGTAGTCGACGGGCAGGACGTCGATCTGGACGCCGAGTTCCTTGGCGGCGAGCGCCTGTTCGAGGGCATTGCCGCGGTTCTCGTTGCCGTCGGAGATGACGACGATCCGCCGGGCCGAGTCTTCGGGGAAGGTCGCCAGCGCCAGCTTGATGGCGCTGCCGAGGTCGGTGTACTGGCCATCGACGGCGTTCTCGATCCCGAGGTTCAGGTTCGCCTCGGTCTGCTGCGGCGGCGTCTCGACGCGGGGCTCACGGCCGAAGACGACCACGCCGGCTTGATCTTGCTTCGCGGCGACCCGCTTCTTCGAGTCTTCCGAGACGAATTGCAAGATCGGCTTGCGGTATTCGAGCGGGATGCTCTCCGACGTGTCGATGGCGTAGAGCGTCGTCAGCTTCTCGTTCCGCTGCACGGCCGAGACCTCGGCGAGCGCCAGGATGATCGCCGTGACGACCCCTGAGCGGACGGCGATCGCCACCCAGCGCCGGACCGGGCCGAGACCGGCCAGGCTCTTGTAGCTGAAGAGGATCATCGGGATCAAGGTGATCGGCAACAAGATCAGCCAGACCGGCCGACCCACCGTGACCCCCGCCAGGAGGTGCTCCAGCCAAGTCCCCATCGCGTGCCACCCCTTCGAAACGCCGACCACCACTGGCGAGATCATCGAATACCGCAGGCCGGATTCTAACCATGCCCAGAAAGACACCGCAAGTAGGACATGCGTCGAACCGTTGGGAGACAAGCCGAGCCGACGCGATGGCGCAATGGATTCGGAAAGTGGTTTGATCCATTTTTCAGCGGTGGCCCGTTAGTTTGGGGCGATCCCTGATGGAGTTGCTTGACCGGGATCAGGTCTCGGTTGCGGCGGTTCGAATGGCAACGATATGGCCGTCCCTGGTCCGGCCGATGATGTAGAGGGCGACCTCGGATTGACCGAATTTGATCACTTCCACATCGGTCAGGTCGGCCTGGATTGTCTTGAGGAGCGCTGCAAACCGCTTCGCTTGCTCGAGGCTGACCTGGCCAAGCGGCCGTTTGGGGTGAGTCAGGCGGCGGAAGAACGGGTCGAGCGGCACCCGTTCGAGCCGGGCCCTGGGGTCCTGTCCGGTCAGGTTCCAGAGTCGGGCGTCGGTGAACGGACCCGGGACAACGCCCAGATCGACGACCTGGAACGGCTCGTTCGCCTCGCTCGGGTATTCGAGTCCCGCGACGGCCTCCTTCAGAGCGGTGATGGTGGGCGAGTCGGGAGTCGCGGGCGCGGGCATGGCGGGCTTCGCGGGGGCGTTGGGGGCGGGGTCCGGCCGACTCGCGATGAAGTCGATATTGCCTCGGACCGGCGCGATGGGGTTGGGTGCTGCGAGCGGCATCCTCTGACCCTTGAGCGGGTTGATGACGGCCGGGTCCACGGCACTGAAGAAGGTATAGCCGGTCAGGGCCTCGACCTCGTTCACCGTCGTCAGGGCTCCCGAGAAGCTCATGCCAACCTGAGTATCGTTGTTGGCCATGATGGCGGCGATCAAGAGGATCTGTGAGCTGCTCGTCAGGTCCTGGGCCGTCGCCACGTCATGGTCGAGGACCATGATCACCTTCCAGTTCTGGCTCGGAACGACGATCTTGCCGTCGGGGGTCGTCTCCTTGAGGCCATTCTTGCCGGTTCCTCCCTGTCCGCTCGGCCCGTCGAGGATGTAGCACGTCTTCCCGAACTTCAGCACGAGATCGCGGCAGTAGCTTTCGAGCGCTTCCCAGGCCATCGTGTTCAGGTTGTGCGACTGGGGGATGATGTTGATCATGTCGAACGTGGCCAGGCTGGCTGCGTCGGTCGCCGTCCGGTCGCCATGCGGGCACATATGCCCCCGGTCGAACCCCGAGCCGTTGTACTCGCTTGGCTCCACTTCCAGAAAGCCCGTGGGCAGATCCGTGTCGGCGTAAAAGTTATCGCGCGGGGCCTTGCCGATGTCTTCCTTAGCCAGCCGCCAGCTGACCCAGTTCGGCGTTCCCTTGCTGTTGTTGTACGAGGTAGCGAAGTACGGCCTGTCGAGCAGGTAATTGTCTCGCATCGCCACGTCGGTCGTGGCTCCGCTCGGGTTGCCCATCTTGAGGTTCGCCGATTGCGCCTCGACCAGCGCGGTGGCTGCCCCCCAGGTCCAGGCCGCCAGTGTGATCTGCCCAACCAACCGCGCCACTGATCGGAATCGCATGGAATCCTGACCCTTCGTCCCGGACCACCTGCTGACCGCCGGATCGACCACGACGGCACCGAGCATAGCGAGCCAGCGCGGGATCGAAGAACTTCGTTGGTCTCGGTGCGCAAATTTTCACGGTTTCTACGCGTCTGGGGGCGAGTTGGGGGTCAAAACCCGCCATCAAACAGGTCGCGGGTGGTCGGCATGTACTTTTCGGGCGAGGCGGTGTTGACCAGAACAACGCGGTCGCCGGGGCCGATCAGTTTGAGGTCGGCCAAATCAGGCAGGCAAGCGAGCGTCGCGGCGCCTTCGGGGCTCCAGGCGAACCGACGCTCGCGCCATTCGGTCGCGATTGTGGCGCGGATCTGGGTGTCGGTCACGGTCAGGGCGACCCCTCCCGACTCGCGGATGATCCGCAGGACGTTGATGTGGCCGACGTTCCGCGCCACGTTCAGGCCGGTGGCGACGGTCGGGCCGGGCGGCAGCGGCGTGATGTCGAGATCGCCCGCGCGAAAGGCGCGGACGATCGGGTCGGTGCTATCGCTCTGGACGCAGACCATCTTAGGACGCTTGGGGCCGATCAGGCCGAGGGCTTCCAACTCGTCGAACGCCTTGGCCATGCCGACCACGCCGGTCCCGCCGCCGGTCGGGTAGACGATCACGTCGGGTACGCTCCAGATCCGCTCGGTGAGCCGATCCCCGCGCGGCTCGGCCATCTCCAGCCCGAGCGTCTTCTTCCCCTCGGTCCGCCAGCCAGGCTCCTGAAACGTCGCCACGCTGAAATAACCCTGCGGGACGTAATGCTCCTTGATCCGCGCCGCGCAGTCGACGATCGTGCCGGGAACGAGTTCCAGCGTGACGTTCTCTGGGTAGAGTGCCGCCAGCGCGGCGACATTGCCGAGGACGGGGCGGTCGGTATCGGGCGACATCACGACGGCGACTTGCAGCCCCGCCGCCACGGCATAAGTGGCCAGCGAGTCCCCCGCGTTCCCCTGCGTCGGGACGGCCAGCCGGGTCAGGCCGAGCGCGCGGGCCATCGCCACCGTCGCCGCCATCCCGCGATCCTTGAAGGAGAGCGTCGGGTTGCCACCAAATCCAGGGTGGTGCCGTCCCTCATCCTTGACGACCAGGTGGCAGCCGACCCGGTCAGCCCAGGGGTGCGGGTAACCCAGTTCGGGCGTGTAGCCCTCGCCGAGCGGCACGATCGCGCGCCGGTCGGCCTCGTCGGCCACGTCGAGCGGCATCAGGCCGCCAAACCGCCAGATGTCGCACCGAGTTGGGTCCCAGCCGGCGTCAGGCCCGCGCTCGTGTTTGAGTCGGGCGATGTCATAGACCATCTGGACCGGTCGGCCGTCGCGGGGGCAGAGGTTCATGATGGCGTCCCTGGGGTAGGTGGCCCCACAGGTTGGGCAGGCGAGGTGCGAAACGTAGCTCATAAGGTCGATCAGCCCGGATCAGGTGTGGAGACCAAGGAGAAGCCCGGCAAGAGATCATTGGTAACCGCTCGATCCTGGTTTGTCCAAACTCGCCCTCGTCAAAACGCCGCTCTCCTGCCGGCCTGATCGTGAGCGGTACGCACCATCATCGTCCCAGATCAGGGTTTGTTCAGGGTCCACCCGGATCAGAAGACGCAGACCCTTGACCCGACCCGCGCGATTTGCCAGGCTGGAAACTTGCCAGATCCCCACGCTTACCTGCTCTACCATAAATCCCGATTTTCACGAAGCCGGGGATCGGCACCGAACCGGAGCGACTCCTTTGCCACGGACTTCCTGGATTGACCGTCTGTGCCGCCGGACCAGGGTAACCCGAAGCTCGCGCTTTCAGCCCGGATTCGAGGCCGTCGAACCGCGATTGCTGATGACCGCGGCGCCGAAATTGGCTTCGCACCATCATGCGAAGCATGTCGTGGTCGCCGAGGCGGTCGGGGGGACCGGGCACGCTCCCGTGTTGACGCCGCATGTCGTGGCCGCCCTGAATGCCGAGATCTACCGGCAGATCCGCGCCAATAACCTGCCTGGGGCGACCGTCGAGATCACGGTTCCGGGCGAGCGACCGTTCATCTCGGCGCAGGGGACGAGCAACCTCCTGGGAACGCGGCGACGGAGCCCCAACGACTCGTTCCGAATCGCCAGCATCACCAAGACCTTCACCGCGACGGCGGTTTTGGAACTGATCGACCGCGGCGTCCTGCACAAGACCGACGTCCTGGCCGAGTGGTTGCCGAACTTTCCGAACGCCCAGAACATCACGATCGACGACCTCCTCCGGATGCGGAGCGGTGTCCCCGAAGCGTTCGACGGCGCCGCTGCCGCCAATTTCTACGCCAACCCGACCATGCACGTCTCGGCCGATCAGGTGATCGCCCGCGCCGCGGCGAAGGTCGATCAGGTCCAGCCGAGCGATACCGCGACCGTCTACACCGACACGAATTACTCGCTCTTGGAGCGGATCGTCGAGCGAGCGACGGGCCAATCATTAGGGGCGCAGATCCAGCAGACGATCGTCCGACCGCTCGGGCTGACGCATACCTACTTCGCCACCGGTAATAACCTTTCAGGCTCGCTTCACGGCTACAGCCTCGACCCCGCGACGAACCGGCTGATCGACAAGACCCAACTCGACCCGGCGATTGCGGGCGGGTCGGGGGCGATGGTCTCGACTCTCGGCGACCTGACGAAGTTTGCCCGAGCCCTGGCCAACGGAACCTTGCTGGCACCCGCGACGCAAGCGGCCCGGCTTGCAACCACTCCCATCGTCGGTGCCCCGAGTAATCTCCAGTACGGCGAGGGGATCGAGAAGTTCGGCCAGTTTGTCGGTCAGAACGGCACGATCTACGGGTTCAGCTCCGAGATGTTTGACCTCCCCGCGCTCCAGGCCACGGTCGTCATCAACGTCAACCGCCTCGACTTCAGCAACGTCAGCCAGTCGACGCCGCTGTTTCTGGCTCTCAGCAAGATCGCCTTTCCGCGCTACGTCTCCTGGTAACGGACCGGCTCGATCTGCGGTGGGATTGTGTCACCCCGACTTCACAGCTAAACTGCCTCCTCGACGGATCGAGCTGATTGATTTCGTTGTTCGGTGACATCGACGTCACTCCCGAAAAATCGCCTTCATCGGGTTCGATTCAAGCCGGTCCGGCGGCGGAACGACTGGGTCGCACCGCGATTGTGACGGCCGCGATTTCTCGGGACCAGCCCCACCCTGGAAGCCCCCCGACGATGCGCCACTTTACTCTGGATGCAGGAACCGACCGCAAGTTCGTCGTGATTGAACTCCTTGGCGTGACGATGCGTGTGGTTCAAGGAAATTCCGAGGGGATCACCCGTCGGACCGAAAAAGCCCTGGCCAACGAGGCCCAGGCCCGGCTCGCCGCCGACCGGATGGCCGGTGAACTGGCGGCGCGCGGCTATGTCGAGCAGGTCTCCGACCTCGCGACGGCCACCCCGCCCCGGCCGATGATCGTGGCCCGAGGCGCAGCGGTGGTGACACCGGTTCGCCCGGCACGGGCAACGGCGGTGGCCCGAGTCGCCGAGACCGCCGGTGGGCTCGACCTCGACACCCTCTCCGAGGCCGCCGAGGGAGATTCCGCCGAGGCCGCCACCCTCTTGCCGCGCATGACCGGTCTCCCTGGTGCGGGCGCGACGACCGAGGCTGCTCCCAGGCCAAAGAAGAAAAAGCCGAACGCCAAGAAAAAGCAGAAAATCACCCCGGGCGGCGATGTGCTCGACAAGCGGGTCATCGCCCTGTTCATCGCGATGGGCATCGCGTGCGTCTCGTTTGTCGGCTACCTCGGTTATGACACGTTCCTGAAACCACCGACGATCATCGGCCACTGGGAAGGGTCGCGGCTGGAGCACGAGAAGGGAAAGTTCCTGACCCACACCGAATATCAACTGATCCTCGACGGCAGCCACAACGCGACGATGACGGTCGAGAAAAACACCTCGGCCGGGACTTACGTTCTCAAAGGCAATCAACTCGTCATGACCTTCAAGGATGACGATGGCGAAGTCTCCGAGACCGCTTACAAGGTGTTGCTCGGGCGCTCCACGCTCGAACTCTACGAGCCGAGCAGCAACGCCAAGGTGGTCGAGTTGATCCGCTTCCACGCCAAGTCGGCCGCCATCGCCGCGACGCGAACCAAGCCTGCCGAAGCTCCCCAGGCCCTCGGGGCGGCCCCCGCGAACCCGGCCGACGATGCCAAACTGGTCTCGGTTGACTTCCTGTCGAAAGATGGCGCCTTCCGCCTTAAACGACCCGTGAGCTGGGAGGTCGAGAGCGGAAGTCGCCCTGATAACACCTATTCCTGGGCTCGGTTCACCCGTGACTCAGGCAAACTCCAGGTTTTCGCCGACATCGCCGGGTCGCTCATGACCGGCTCCAACCAGAGTCAGCACGAGGAAGGGAGCGAACTCGCCCCGGTTCACTCCGCGCACGAACTCTATGCCAAAAAGGCCGCCGAGGAGTACACCGACTACGTCGAGAGCAAGCCAACCCTGATCAAGATCGCCGGTCTCGGCGAAGGCCGGATCGCCAGCTTCACCGCCTCGGGCGGCCTCTTCGGGTCGAAGATCCAGGGGTTCCGGGCCACCTTCCTGACCAACGACCGCCGGGTTTCGGTCCTTGCCGAAGCCCCAAGCAGCCAGTTCAACAAGTTCCAGCCGACTCTCCTCGCTCTCACCCGGAGCCTCGCCCGCTAAGGTGGCAGCACGGTCCAGGCCGGCAGTTCCCCTCCCAAAAATTGCCGGCTCGGCCTTCCCTATTTGCCTGGTCAACGCCGATCCATCAGCAATATCGTTTTCTCGGGAATATCGTTGTCACAAATCTTTTTAAACTGAGTACATTTGTTGAGATCGAGCCGACTCTCTATCTTTCCTCCCTGAATCACTGGGAATACGTTTCATCGTGCATAACTTACGAGTTCATAGATGCAAAAAATCTTTTGGAATTGTTTTCAAAATAATTTTACGTTCCGATAAACCTGACTATAGTAATGTTTCTCCTCAACTCGCCGTATTGTCGCTCGGAATACCACAGTCGCGTGGGGCTCCGATGAACCAAGATTTCCTGGTGTCGGTGGTATTCCATGCCCGAAAAAAATGTCAGGTCGATCTCGACGACCCTGAGTTACGCGGACGTTCGATCCAAACAGGTGTTTACTCTTGTGTGCAAGAAGTGTCGAACCAAACTCGACATCTCGCAACCGAACTCGCATCGACCTTACCAGTATCTTGGAGTCTGCGCGGACTGCGATGCGTGGTACCGGATTGAGACCAAACCGGGCGACCCCCGCGGTGTGATCGTGGACCTGCCCGAGATTACACGGCTCCTGCCCGCTCACGAAGAGGTGTTGGCTACCACGATTTCATCATGATTGGATCGCACTCCCGGGTGGATGTGCCAACAAATTCTGGCATTCCTCAGCAAGCCAGGCCAGAAAGACTGGTCCAAACGAGCTTGCCAGCGGTGCCTGTCTCTCCTGGCCAATTGACTTGCCATATTTCATTGGCATGCCCCTGGGGTTGATTGAGCATGATCGACGGCTGTCGGACTTGCGGCGCGACTTCCGACCCGGTTAGAATCCGGCTGGACTGGGAGGTTCCGGCCGATGATGCAACGATCAAGCGATCAGAAATACTGGTGGCTCGCCCTGCTCGGGCTGGCGGTTGCACTGGCGGTGCCGGGGTGCGACTCGGGGAGCGGGCCGACGCCCGACCTCGTTTGGGGCATCCACGGCCGGAAGCCGGGCTGGCTGCAAAAGCCGAGAGCGGCGGTCTTCGATCGCGCTGACCACCTGTACCTGATGGACCTGACCGATCGCGTCCAGGTGTTCGACCGCGAGGGGAAATACCTCCGGGGCTGGCGGATGCCGGATCTCAACGTCGACGGGCCGAGCGGAGTTAGCGTCGACCGGCAGGGTCGGTTACTGGTGGCCGACACGCATTTTTACCGTGTCCTGGTGTTCTCACCCGAGGGGAAGATCCTCCTCCAGATCGGCGACGGGGTCCAGGGTGCGACGCCGGGTCGGTTTGGCTACCCATGCGACGTCGTCTGCGACAAGGCGGGCAACTTCTACATCGCCGACTACGGCGAGAACGACCGCGTCCAGGTCTTCTCGCCCGAGGGGAAATGGCTCCGCCAGTGGGGTGGCCACGGCTATGGACCCGGTCAGTTCCTCCGCCCGCGCGCCCTGGCAATCGACGATGATGAGCAGATCTACGTCGCCGACAGCGGGACGCATCGCATTCAGGTCTTCGACACGTCGGGCAAACTGCTCCGGAGTTGGGGCACGCGCGGGTCGGGACTCGGCGAACTCTCGTACCCGTTCGACGTGGCGATCGGGCCGGACAAGGCGGTCTATGTCTGCGAATACGGCAACCACCGGGTCCAGAAGTTCACGCGCGACGGCGAGCCAATTGCAGTCTGGGGCGAGTCTGGGCGCGGGCCGGGTCAGCTTTTCAACCCTTGGGCGCTGGCGGTCGACAGCCTGGGGGCGATCTCGGTGGTCGACTCGAACAACCATCGAGTCCAGCGGTTCCGGTTCTGAGGTGGTGATCCGCAAGTTTTCGTCTTCAAAGCCACTCAACGCTCTGTGATCGAGCGATTTCGACTTCAGGCGACTTCAGGCGACTTCAGGCGACTTCAGGCGACTTCAGGCGACTTCAGGCGACTTCAGGCGACTTCAGGCGACTTCAGGCGACTTCAGGCGACTTCAGCATAGACACGGATAAGACCGAAGAAACCGCTCATCCCCAGGGTCTGGCTGCGTCGATGTCGCTCAGACCCGTGTTCCATCTATGGCTTAGCTGGCTTCAAGGGTTGATCCTCAAGCCACCAGGCTGGCAGCCAGCAGTGCGATGTTGCCATTGGTCGGCAAGGTGATGCTCTGGACCGTCTTCGTTGAGTTCAGGGGAATCGAGTAGGCATAGAGCGCGAAATTGGCGTAGTGGGGATCGCGTCCGCGGGTCGAGTTCCGGTAGGCGGTCGTGGTGGCGATGGTCTCGTTGGCGGCGCCGGTCGGGATATACCAGTCGCTGAAGGTCTGGTTGACCTGACTGCTGGTATTGTCGGTGTAGTGGATCGTGAAGGTGCCGGTCTGCGTGCCGTTCACGCCGGTCCCAAGGAACCGCAACGTCGAGTAGTTGCCACTTGCCAGGTTGACGGTCTGGCCCGCCGTCCGCACGCCGTCGTTGGTCCCAGCGGCTCCGAGGGTATAGGTCACTCCGCCGGTGCTGATCGAGGTACCGAGGATCGTCCCCGAGTACGAGTTCCCCGCGCCATCGAGATTGCCGCTTGCTGGGCTTGAATCCGCCGTGATGCCAACCATGTTGAAGGCCGACGTCAAATTGACGGGTGTAGCGGTCATGGTGGTCGTGGTCGTCGGTGTAATCCCAATCGCGTCGATCTTGGCTCCGCCCTGAACGTTGGTCAAGCTGACCGTGATCTGCCCCGAGGCACTGGCCGTGGTCGTGAATGACCGGCCCACCGCCTTGAAGGCCCCGCCGGCGGCAGCAAAGATGTCAAACCCACTCAGTGTCGGGGCACCGTTGACGGCCACGTTCATCAAGCGTTGCCCGGCGCTGCTGAAGAAGTTCTCGCTGAAGTCGAGCCGGACCGTGTACGTCGTGCCCGGTGTCAGCTTGGGGATCGTGTAGGTCAGAGTGCCGCTCGACCAGCGCTCGTTCTGGTAAACCGCTGCCGGTGCGGGGTTGGTCACCCCCGACGTGTCGATCAGGTGCGTCGTCGAGAAGGTGTTGCCACCGGAAATATAAGACCCGTCGCCGACATAGCTGCCCGACCCGGTCGAACTCCCGGCGGCGATCAGGATCGACGCCGTGGTCGTCGTTACGGGCGCCGTCGTCACCGGTGCGGGGATCGTCACCGGTGTGGGGGTGGGCGTGGTCAGGGCGATGGCCTGGGCGACGGCCGCTCCAGGGTTGATATCGCCCCCAGTGGTCGACCAGGCGCCGACGGCCTGCGTGGTGGGTGTGACCGTCGCCTTGATCAGATTGACCCGGGCGGTGGCGGACATCCCAGGTGTCAATGCGGCGATAACGCCGACCACGCCTGCTGTATAGCCAGCAGCATAGGATGTTGCCCCCGAGATGGCGGGCGCGCCGAGGTCCACACTCTTCGGCCCCCAGTTTGATACCGAGGAGAGGGCCCCTGACGAGTCGACCGCCGCCGAGACGAGCATGTTGCTCGACCGGATCGCCAGCGGATAGATCGTCACCGGGTTGGTCGCGCTGTCGATGTTCACGCCGTCGTTGGCGGCAGAAACCGAGACGACCGAACCCTTCGACGCAGCATAAGCAATCGCCTGGCTGAGCAATTCACCGGTGCTGCTTGAAGCGAAGTTGCCTGACGCCCGGAAGCTCAGGTCGATCGCCGCCGCGCCTTCGTCGGCGGCGTAGTGGATGCCCCGGATGATCGCCCCAGTATCGTAGTAGCCTGAGTCGTCGGTGGCCCGGATCGGGAGAATCTTCACATCAACCCCGCCAGCACCGGTCGCCGCCTTGGCATCCGTGATAGCCTGGACCACATCGTCGGCGATCGTCGACCCATGCCAGTGCCCTAACGCTCCGCTCGGCGTACTGCCGTTGTCCTGAACGACCGAACTGCCGTACTGCGACACCAGACGCTGCCGGTACGCATCATAACCATCGGCGAGGTCATAATAGCGAGCGTCCGTCGTGCTGTTGAGGTCGACCCCGGTATCGACGATTGCCACCAGCGTCGTCAACAAACGTCTGGCTTCGAGCGTTTGAGCATCGAGCTGCGGACGATTGATGGAAGGCTGGCGTCGCAGATTGCGCATGGGTCGAATCTCACTACGGGGTCGATCGGATAAGGCGCGCAATCACCTGTGCCGCCTGAGATGTGCGGCAGGGTGAACGAAGGAACGACATGTCCAATTCAAGGACGAATGGCAACCAACCGATGGACAGGGAGGCTCGGGGCGCCTGTTCCCTGAGCATCAGTCATCCGGGTTAACCGGGAGGCTGGTTGCCGGGTCACGAGTAACTTAGCACGCGAAATGCAGAAACTTGAGCAAGGCGCAGCAAAAAAACCTCGCAATTTCGCGAGGTTCCTGGCCTAACCGGGTTCAATCCTCGGGACTGGTTCGACCCCTACGACCGGACGCTTGCCGATATGTTGCTCTGCCGGCGGCCGACCATTAGCAGAGTGATCGCTCCCCCGAGAAAGATCAGATACGATGCAGGCTCCGGGACGCTCGGCGTCAGGTTCACCTCGGCGTCCAGCTCGGCTGGCTCGCCATCCGACCCGAGGTTCAAGACGGAATGGCGGTAGTCGAGGCTTAACGTCCCGAGCGGGCTCGTCCCGTCGCTCGCACCGATGCCCGAACTGGCGGGGAGCGGCGGCAGCAACCGAGGTTGATAATAAGCAGGGTCGTCTGGCTGAATCCCCTGGTCGAGAATCAAGGAGACCCCATTCAAGCCCGCGCCGGCCCGGCCCTCCAGCCACCCGTGGATCTCCATCGGCGCGGCGAACATCCCATCTTTCCCCGCCGTCGAAACGCCGTTGATCGCCTGGGTTTGATACCAGATCGTCACGGGGGTCATGTTGTATTGCGTGATCGACCCATCGCTCGCCGCGTTGACCACGAACGACCCCAGCGAAAACGGCATTCCCGCGGCGACGGTCCCACTTCCTCCCAGGAACTGGACCGCTTGCGGCCCCGACATCCCGGTCGAGTTGATCGTCGCGTCCGACGAGTAAGTCAGGCGAGGCGGCGTCGCACTCGCCACAACAACCCGCGAACTATTCACAGCCGGGACCGCGGCGACCAGTGTTCCGACCAGGAGACCCCGGCTCATGCGAGCGAAGGGGCGAGCAATCCAGCGCATGCGACCCATCCTTGGATAGCGAGCCGTCAGATACTTTGGGGACAATGGCCATCTTAATCTGCCCGAATAGACCGTCAACCCGAAACCGCGGGAATTTCCCAGTCGGCCGTATCGTCCTTTTTCCTCCCGCTTTGCCCTCTCAGCTCTCGTTGGATCGGGTGACCCCGTGCAACCCACTGTAGCGTTGAGCAGAGCGACGCGATTGTCGGTTGCTCGGGAAGAAACTGGAACGATTGCGAAATTGGCACGAGCTATGCTCGACTTTACCGCGTCCGCAGGCGAGATCCAACCCACCTAGATCGCATTTGCATTCGATCCGAACCCGATGTTTGTGGAAATGAGTCTGCTCAAGCAGGCTGATTCCTCACATTCGTCAGGATATGTTGGTCGTCTCCTTGCCTGCTCAATTTGCCTTGAATTGCCAGTGGGGAAGATCACGATCTCCAACCCAATGGATCGTATCTCTCCCATTTTGATCCACGCGAGACTGAGAGAACCGGGGAAACGCATGAAACGTCGGACGGGAACATTGCTGCTGGCTCTCTGTGGTGCGGAATTGGGGATGGTCGAGTCTGTCTCGGCGCAATCAAATCCACAAATTCCGACGAACGCATCGAAGACGGCACCAAGCTACCTGAGCGTTACCAGGGCGATCGCCGAGGTTGTCACCCCCTGGGGACAACCGGGCGCGACTGCCCCCGAAGCTGCACCGGGTTGGCGGGCCTTCTTTGATGCGCTCGGCAAGGAGTTAGAAACCTACGCCAGTGCCACCGATGAACCGGCTCGACTGGTCTCGCTCAACCGGTTGCATGAGATGGAGCAAGCGTTGAACGCGGTTGCCTGGCAGCCGGCAACCAAGGTCCGATCAGCGCTGAGCACCTGGTTGGCGCCGCGGGTCCGGATCGCCTGGGCCGAGAAGCGGCTGGTCGACTTCGTGAATGGCCAGAAAGCGACTCCAGGTGCTGCCGAGAACTCCGAGCACTGGACCAAATTCGTTGGCGATGACCTCGCCACGGCGCTCGCCTCGTATGAAGGGGCAACCACAATCCAGGCGCGGTCGCGAGCCTTCAAAGCCTTGACCGGTGTCCTCGGCGCGCTCCATGAGCGGAACCAGGCGGTGGCCTGGCCGTACTCGACCGAGTTGCAAGCCGCGATCGATTCGCTCTACAACATCCCGAATCTCGACGTCTCGGTCGACGCCACCGCGATCATGCCGTTCCTCTCGAACGACATCGTGACCTCGGGGCCGATCACCCGCAATGGATACGTCTCGCAGGTGACCGCTGGTCCCCGGACCGGCTTCGGCCTGATGGACAGCGACGAAGGGATCGCGTTCTACAACAGGCAACTCGCTTCGACCGTGACGCCGATCACCGACTTTCAGCAGCAGCTTGCCCAGCAAAAGAAGGGCAAGTTTATCTCCAAGCTCTACCAGTTCGGCGCGACCTCATTCGATTCGCCTGAACTAACCGTCACGGCGATCATCCGCCCGACGACCGGGTTGACCTTGTCGCCGGCTTACATCCACAGCATCACGGCCGCGTTCAACGCCACGCCCACAGCGGGCAAGGGTCTGGCTCGCGGTGTCCTGGGTGTGCTCGGCCTGGGTCAGCAGAAGATCACCGACAAGGTGGGCGAGCAAGCCTATCCCCAGATCGCCGATGGCGTCGTCCAGGGGGCGAACGCCGAGGCCGCCGAGCGGATTCCGGGTGTTGAGGCACAGGTTAATTCGCAGCTCAGCCGGGTACTGGTGGGTGATGGGACGCTGGCCATCCAGGATTTTCGAGTGATCGGTCTCTCACTCCGGTCGCGGCAGACCAACGCGACGGTTTCGGGGACGATCGGCCACAAGACAGCGCCGATCATCCTCGGGGCGACCATGCCCCAGCCGCCACAATTGGCTGTGCCCGCTTCGGGTGTATCGATTGACGTAAACTTGACCTCGACACTCACCAATGCGATTGCCGGCCTGCTCGAGAGTGGCGAGGTCAAAGGGGTCGATAATGTCATGATCGCCACCAAGGCGGTCGAGCCGGGTGCCCCGCCCCGCGATGGGGTGACGGTTGGCAAGAATGTCGATTATCCCACCTTTCTCAAAACCGTCGACGAATCCCGCGCCGCGAATGATCCTAAAGTGACAGCGCTCCGGCTCAAGCGGCCCGCCACCGCCCCCGAGGTTTATGCGGATGCTCGCGGTTACCTGATCATCCTCATCCGCGACTTCCAGCTCGATGTCCCCGCGCCTCCAGGTGGTTTGCTTGGTGCCAACACCAAGGTCCTTCGGTTCCTGGTCCCGACGGCTGAGTTCGTCCTCTCGTTTCGGGTTCCGCCCCGCGAGGCTGACAAGCCGCTCGAATTCGACGCCAAGGTCGAGGATTTTGTTTATCCGACGAATAGCAAAGTTCAAACGATCGGCGATGACGAGAGCAAGCCCACCACACTTGCGCCGTTCCAGGCGATTATTGCCCTTTCCCAGTTTCGGACCAAACTTGAGCAAGTACCGATCAAGGCACCGCTGACAAATCTGAACCTCAAAGGTTTCGACATCAGTGAGGTCTCGCCGCTTGACCCGTCAGGCTGGATGCGGGTCGTCCTGGTTCCGAATGGCGAACCAGTGAACGTGCCACAATCACCGGTCAGCGCCGGTGACGGTTCAGTTCCGACCCCGCCTGCACGCGCTGAGGACCGAAGCGACCAGACCCCTGCCACCACACCGCCAACTCCGCAGCCGGTTACGAACTCGTGATCGACTGGACATGCAATTAAATCCGGATCCACGATCAAGGGCGACCCCGACCAGCTGGTGGGGTCGCCCTTGAGTTGTTGTATCCAATCGGTCCATCCCGAATCGACCGAAATCTGGTATCCTGGTCGCCTTGCAAGGTTGCTTTCTGAATTTAACATCAAGGCCAGCGGCATGATCACCATCATCGACTACGGGATGGGCAACCTTCGGAGCGTGCAGAAGGCGATCGAAGCCGTTGGGCACTCGGCGGTGGTGACGAGCGACCCAGAAATCGTCCGGCAAGCCTCCAAGGTAATATTGCCGGGCGTCGGGGCCTTCGCCGACGCGATTGCGCACCTGCGTCAGACTGGCCTGGCCGAAGCCTTCATCGAGGCCGTCCACGCGGGCAAGCCCTGCCTGGGGGTTTGCCTCGGGTTGCAACTTCTCTTCGATCTCAGCGAGGAAGATGGAGAGCACGCCGGTCTGGGCCTGATCCCAGGTCGGGTTGTTCGGTTCCGCTCGGAGCCGGGCTTGAAGGTACCGCACATGGGCTGGAACACACTCCGGGTCCGCCAGCCGAACCCGCTCCTTGCAGGGCTCGAACCCGACGCCTCGGTCTACTTCGTCCATTCGTACTTTGCCCGCCCCGATGATCCGACTCACATCGTCGCCGAGGCCGACTACCTCAGCCCGTTTGCCGCGATGGTCGCCCGCGACAACCTGATTGCGGCGCAGTTTCACCCCGAGAAGAGTCAACGCGTCGGTCTGGCCATGTACGCCAACTTCGCCCGGCTCTAATCAAGCCGTTTTACCGAGCCCGAAAGATCGCCCATGTTCTGGATGCAGATTGTTGACCCCATGCCACGCCCCGATCGGATCCCGCTGGACATTCTGGGAGTCAAGCTCGTCGGGTTCACGGCCGAAAACGGCAAAAAGATCCTGCTGACGCTGGCGTTCCTCCTGATCGTCTACATGGTCCAGCGGTTCTTGCAGTGGATGACCCGGATCTTCCTGAGCAAGCAAAAGAACATCCAGGTTGGCTTCTGGTCACGCCAGGCGATCCGGCTGACCTCGACTTTGATGATGATGATCGGTCTCGTCTCGATCTGGTTCGACGATCCAACCCGGCTCACGACAGCGGTGGGGCTGGTGACGGCAGGGTTGGCGTTTGCGCTTCAGAAAGTCGTCACGGCGATTGCCGGCTACTTCGTGATCTTGCGCGGTCAGACGTTCAACGTTGGCGATCGGATCGTAATGGGCGGAGTCCGTGGCGACGTGCTTGGGCTCGGCTTCATCCAGACGACGATCATGGAGATGGGTCAACCGCCGCCCGTGCAGGGGGCCGACCCTGCCGTCTGGGTCCAGAGCCGCCAGTACACCGGGCGGATCGTGACGGTCACCAACGACAAGATCTTCAACGAGCCGGTCTACAACTACACGCGCGACTTTCCGTACCTCTGGGAAGAGATGGTCGTGCCGATCACCTACACTGCCAACCGCAAACGCGCCGAGCAGATCTTGCTCGAAGTGGTTCGGAAACGGACCGTCACCATCGCCGAGATGGGCGAGGAAGCGATCCACCAGATGGAGCGGCGTTATGTCGTGCAGCGGGCCGACATGACGCCGCGAGTTTACTACCGGATCACCGATAACTGGCTCGAACTAACGACCCGGTTTATCGTGCGGGACCACGGCGTCCGCGAGTTGAAGGACCAGATCAGCCGCGAAGTTCTCGACCTGTTCGACGCCGCCAGCATCGGGATCGCCTCGGCGACTTATGACATCGTCGGGATGCCACCGCTGCGCCTCGAAGCTGCCCCCGGCACCATGATCACCACCGGTTCCGCGAATGGATCAGCGACGTGACGGCGGTGGGAACTCGCGTGGCGCGGCCAGCGGGAACCAGTAGGGGTTGAGGCTCGATGCCCGGCGGTCGCCGTACGGGTTCGCTTCGTTGCGCTGGCGAGGCTCGATCAGGTGGTATGCCGCTGTCAGGGTTGGCAAGCCCACCACCCACGCGATCAGAAACCATCGGAGTTGTTTCGGCCGGACCGCATCGAGCCCCGCCGCGAGCGGAATCAAGAGCAGGGGCACCCAGAACAGCAAGAGCCGCCCGTGGAACGGATACAACCGAGCATAAGCCGCCACCAGTGCCAACCCACCGGGTAAGACCAGGAGTACGGCCCGAGCCGGCTCACGTCGCGCCAACCAGACCCAACCGAGCACCGCCAGCACGACCGCCGGCCAGATCGACCAGCGCGGGCCGAACGGGGCATCGAAGTTGAGCGGGCTCGCGAACAGAAACGCGAACCGGCGGACCGGCCAGGCGAGATCCCAGACCGACCTGGGGGGGATCGTCGGGAACGCGAAGTCCCAGAAGACCCACATATCGCGGCGGTAACCTAGTTGCCGCATCGCCACCGCATGAACGACGGCAAAGCTCGCGACCCACGCCAGCCCGACTCCCACCCAAACCACTGATCTCCCGATCTCCCGCCGCCAGATCGCCCGGCCAAGTCCGACGACGCCCACCGCCGCCAGCGTGAAGACTGCCGGGTGCGAGCACCAGACAGCCCCCACCCCGAGCGCAGCCAGTCCCAGGGCCGAGCGGATAGTCCACCGATCCTGATCCTCGGTCCGGACGGCCACGAGCAAGAGACCGAGGCTCACGGCGAGGTCGGAAGAATACTGCTTGACCTCCGACGCGAAGTAGATCAGGTCATCCACCACGGCGAACAGCGCGACGGCCAGCAACGCTCCCCGAACTGTCTGGCACCGGCACGCCAGGTCCCGGAACAGGAACAAGGCCGTGACTCCGGCGACGAGCGGCACGAGTCGGAGCGCGAACGGCGACGAGCCCAGGACGCGCATCATCCCCCACTCGATCGCCAGGAACCCCGGTGGCGCCAGTTGCGTCGACCCAAGCGGCCCGAACAGGCCAGACTGACTGAGGTGCTCGATACACCCGACAAGCGATCCCTCATCCATCCAGTAGCCCCGACCCGCGAGATACTGCGCCACGCGACAGACGACGCCCAGCGTCAAGATGATTCGCATCGGGTTTTGACTGAGACGCTGACCGATCGCCCGGACCGGGATCTCACGCGACCAGACCGGGGAGGAGTTCAACGCAGGCCATCCTCAAGCCAAGGTGGAGCGGACAGGAGATTCCTGGTATGGTACCAGCAACCCTCGGTAAGGGGGTGATCAAGACAAGAGACTCGATTCCGAGACCAGCGGCGGAACAGGTACGATGCAAGTGGTCCCGGCGATTGATCTACGAGGCGGCCAGTGCGTGCGACTCCGCCAGGGGGATTATGCCCAGGAAACGGTCTTCGGCGCTGATCCCGCCGCGATGGCCGAGCGCTGGGCCAGCGAAGGAGCGGGCCGGATCCATCTGGTCGACCTCGACGGTGCCCGCGACGGCCGACCCGTCAACGTCGCCGCCGTCCGCGCCATCCTCGACCGGGTCGCCGTCCCCTGTCAGCTTGGCGGCGGGGTTCGCGATGAGTCGACGATCGCCACGTGGCTCGAAGCTGGACTCGACCGCGTGATCATCGGCACCCAGGCGCTCAAGGACCCAGCCTGGTTCGAGGCGATGGCAGCCCGCTATCCCGGTCGCCTCGTCCTGGGTCTCGACGCCCGGAATGGCCAGGTTGCCACCGCGGGCTGGCTCGAAGTCTCATCAGTCGATGCCGTTAGCCTCGCGCGCCAGTTCGACCACTTGCCGCTTGCCGGCCTGATCTATACCGACATCAGCCGCGACGGGATGCTGGCTGGCCCCAACATCAAGGCCACCGCCGCCCTTGCCGCTCAACTGCAAACGCCCGTGACCGCATCGGGCGGAGTGAGCGAACTTGCCGACCTCCGGCAACTGGCACAGACGCCCGTTATTGCTTGTATTGTCGGTGTCGCTCTGTACGCGAACCGCTTCACGTTAGCCGAAGCGATCACAGCCGCAGGCTAATCCATTGGTCCCCAAACGCGAATCGCCCGCCTCGAAGTCGTTCGAGGCAGGCGATCCGAGTCGGTTCAACCGAATCGACCACTCAGTATGGGTAGGTGTAAAGCCCGCCACCACCCAGACCAAGGCCGTATCCAAGACCGGCGCCCAATGCGCCGTAAGGTCGGCCATAGGTATCGATGTTGTTCTGGATGCTGTTATAGCGTTGGGTTCCCGCCTGATACGACTGGATCTGTTCCTGCCGATTCGGGCCACCACCGCTATCAAACCGGGCGACGGGCACCGCGTGATGGTCCACCGGCGCTGCCAAGGTCCGATCATCATAATACTCGGCACTCCGACCAACGCCTTCATTGCTGAAGCCATCACCCCGAGCACCCGGCGACCTTGGACTGTTGCGATCGTTGGGGTAGTTGGACTGATAGGAAGTTCGACGTGGTAACGGGTTATGCCGGACGATCGACCGTTGAACTCCGGCATGATAGTTCGGGTGGGCTGGGTCGGTCGGCAGCGGTTCGTGGAAGCTCTGCGGGTCGTTGGCCGCGTTTGGAGCGGCAGACGACTCTGGGGGGGGGGCTGGCTTGGCGATCAACGGGGGAGTCGACTGCCCGGAGGCTCCGGTTTCCAGGAGCCCGCCGACGAGCAAGGCAAGGGCGACGCGACGGATCATGGCGGTAGCCTCGGTGCGAGAAATCAACAATTGGAAACGGAACCGATCGATGCAACCTAGCGATCAAGGATAGGCGATCGATCGGCCCCTGTCCAAAATGTCCCGCAAGATTCGCGCCAGGTTGGGATCAACCCGGCTCGTACCCCAGGTTCGGGGCCAGCCAGCGCTCGACCTCGGCAACGCTCATCCCCTTGCGAGTGGCGAACTCCTGGACCTGATCACGGGTGATCAAGTCCACGGCGAAGTATCGCGACCCTGGGTGGGCGAAATACAACCCGCTGACCGACGCCGCCGGGTGCATGGCCAGACTTTCGGTCAACCAGATTCCGGTCTTGCTCTCGACGTCGAGCAAGTGCCACAAGGTCTGCTTCGTGGTGTGGTCCGGGCACGCCGGGTAGCCGGGTGCGGGGCGAATCCCCTGGTACTTCTCGGCGATCAGGTCATCGGTCGAAAGCGTCTCGTCTTGCCCATAACCCCACTCGCGGCGGGCCTGCTGGTGCAGCTTCTCGGCGAACGCCTCGGCAAGGCGGTCGGCGAGCGCCTTGGCCATGATTGCGCCGGGGTCGTCGCCGTCGGCCTCGAACTCCTTGGCCAGTTCGTCGGCACCGACGCCGGTCGTCAGGGCGAAGGCGCCCAGGTAGTCGATCCGGCCCGACGAGAGCGGCGCAACGTAGTCGGCCAGACTCCGGAAGTCCTTTTGTCCCTCACGCTCCCACTGCTGGCGGAGGCACGGGATGCGGCACCGTTCGGCCGTCCGAGCTTCATCGGTGTAGACGACGATGTCGTCACCGACCGAGTTGGCCGGGAAGAAGCCGTAGACCGCGTGCGCCTGGAACAGCTTCTCGGCGATGATCTTGTTCAGCAAGGTCGTCGCGTCGGCGAAAAGTTCGGTGGCAACCTCACCGACATAGGGATCATTGAAGATCGCCGGATACTTCCCCTTCAGTTCCCAGGCCATGAAGAACGGCGACCAGTCGATATAAGGGACCAGGTCGGCGAGCGGGACGTTGTCGAGCACCCGAACGCCGGTGAACTCGGGGGTCGCGATCGGCACGGTGGACCAGTCACCGGGGGTGTAGCGGCGGCGGACGGCTTCCTCGTACGGGACGAGTTTCCGCTGGACTTTCTTGGCGAATGCGGCCCGCTCTTTCTCCTGAGCCGCGCGGTTTTCGCGGTCGATCTCGCCGCGCGTCTCGGGTCGGTTCAGGCGATCGACCACGCCCACGCTTCGCGACGCATCGCGAACGTGGACCACCGGGCCATCATAATGGGGCGCAATCTTGACCGCCGTGTGCTTTGCCGAGGTCGTCGCTCCGCCGACGATCAGCGGGATCGAGAACCCCTCGCGCTTCATCTCCTTGGCCACATGCGCCATCTCATCGAGCGACGGCGTGATCAGACCCGACAGGCCGATCATATCGACATCATGTTCGCGAGCGATCCGGAGGATCTTGTCGCATGGGACCATCACGCCGATGTCGATGATCTCATAATCATTGCATCCCAGCACCACACCCACGATATTCTTACCGATATCGTGGACGTCCCCCTTCACGGTGGCCATCAAAACCTTGCCGCGTGCCTTATGTTCGCCGCCGACTCCGCCCGCCGCGATCTTTTCGGCTTCCATGAACGGTTGCAGATAGGCAACCGCCTTCTTCATCACGCGGGCCGACTTGACGACCTGCGGCAAAAACATCTTCCCCGCGCCGAAGAGGTCACCGACGACGTTCATGCCGTCCATCAAGGGCCCTTCGATGATGTGCAAGGCGCGGCCATACTTGACGCGCGCCTCTTCGACATCCGCATCAATATATTCGACCACGCCCTTGACGAGCGCATGCTTGAGGCGCTCCTCGACCGATGCCTCGCGCCACGAAAGGTCGGGGCCGGTGTTGGCCTTTTTTCCCTTCTTCTTGACCGAATCGGCGAACTCGGTCAACCGGTCAGCGGCGTCGGGGCGACGGTTAAGCAGGACGTCTTCAACCTTCTCCAGCAGAGCCCTGGGGATCTCGTCGTAAACCTCAAGCTGCGCCGGGTTGACGATCCCCATCGACAGCCCGGCTTTGATGGCGTGGTAGAGGAAGGCGGCGTTCATGGCCTCGCGGACGATGTCGTTGCCGCGGAAGGCAAAAGAGACGTTGGAAACGCCCCCGCTCGTTTTACAAAGCGGCATCCGGTTCTTGATCTCTCGGACCGCCTCGATGAACTCAACAGCATAATTGTTGTGCTCCTCGATCCCCGTCCCGACGGTCAGGATGTTGGTATCGAAGATGATATCGGCAGGGTGAAATCCAACCTCTTCCGTGAGGAGTTTATAGGAGAGTTCGCAGATCGCGACTTTATCGTCCTTGGTGACCGCCTGCCCTTGAGGCATTCCGGCGATGACGTTGTCGTCAACAAACGCCATGACCACGACCGCCGCGCCATAACGTTTGGCAAGGCGTGCTCGCTCCAAGAACTTCTCGACCCCATCCTTCAGGCTAATCGAGTTGATGATTGACTTGCCCTGAACGCACTTCAAGCCCGCCTCGATGACCTTCCAGTCCGAACTATCGATCATCACCGGAATCCGCGCGATGGCGGGGTCGGCGGCGATCAGGTTGAGGAAGCGGGTCATCGCCGCCTCGCCGTCGATCATCCCTTCGTCCATGTTGACGTCGAGGATGTTGGCGCCCCCTTCGACCTGGTCGCGGGCGACGGCGACGGCTTCCTCGTACTGCCCCTCGCGGATCAGGCGGGCGAACTTGCGTGAGCCGGTGATGTTGGTCCGCTCGCCGACCATGATGAAGTTGGTGTCGGGGGTGATCGTCAGCGGCTCCATCCCGCTGTAACTGCTCAGGCCGGTCGGCTCGGGCCGGACGCGCGGGACGATCCCCTCGACGGCGGCGGCGATCTGGCGGATATAGTTCGGGTTGGTCCCGCAGCAGCCGCCGACGATGTTCACCCAACCATTCTGGGCAAACTCGGCGATGATCTCGGCCATCTCCTCGGGCGAGTTGTCAAAGTCACCGAAGCCGGTCGGCATCCCGGCGTTGGGGTGGATGTTGATGTGGGCCGTCGCCACGCCCGAAAGCGCCTCGACGTTGGGCCGCATCTCGTTGGCACCCAGAGCGCAGTTGAGCCCGACGCTGAGCATGTCGAAGTGCGAGACCGAATGCCAGAACGCCTCGATCGTCTGCCCCGACAGCGTCCGACCCGCCTTGTCGATGATCGTCCCCGAGATCATCACCGGCAGGCGAATACTCTTATCCTCGAAATACTTGTCGATGGCGAACAGGCACGCCTTCATGTTCAGCGTGTCGAAGCTGGTCTCGGGGAACAGGAGGTGCGACCCACCAACGACCAGCCCGTCAACCTGCTCGTAATACGCGTCGACGAGTTGGTCGAAGGTGACGTTCCGGTAGGCGGGATCGCCGACGTCGGTGGCGACCGACGCCGACTTGTCGGTTGGCCCGATGCTGCCAGCAACGAATCGGGGGCGATCTGGGTTGAGCGCCGTAACCTCATCGGCCACCTTGCGGGCAAGCGCTGCGGAGGCGCGGTTCATCTCGAAGGCGAGATGTTCCAGGCCGTAGTTCTCCATCGTCAACTTGTTCGAGTTGAACGTGTTGGTCTCGATGATGTCGGCACCGGCGTCGAGATAGGCGCGATGGATGCCGGCAATCACGTCGGGGCGGGTGATCGACAGGAGGTCGTTGTTCCCTTGCAGCGGCTTGGCGTGGTCCTTGAACTGCGTGCCCCGGAAGTCGTCCTCATCCAGGTTGTACGTCTGGATCATCGTCCCCATCGCACCGTCGAGGATCATGATCCGCTCGGCCAGGATCGCTTCCAGAAGTTCCTGGGTGGACAGGCTCAATCGGTCGGAGGTCGTGATCGTGGCCATCAGTACCAGCTCGCAAAGGTGGACGAATCGATCCGAGGGCAAGACCCGCAAGGTGGGCCGACGTCATGTCGGAGTCGACGAGCAGCAGCACGGCAAACTGACCAATTATCCATTTACCCCCAACCGACTGTCAAGGCAACGAAATCCGCGGACGGATCTGTGGAACGAATGATCGGTCTGAGGGATTGATTTCTGGGTCGGCATCGCCTAGATTGGGTGACTTCCAGCGTTAGGATAAACAAGAATCGGTTCTCGTAACGAGGCCGGTGGGCAGTTGGGGCGAGCGATGGCGATCACGAAGGAGAAGAAGCAGGAGATCATCTCGTCGTATGGGCGGGTTGGGCAGGATACGGGTTCCCCCGAAGTGCAGATCGCTCTGCTGACGGCGCGGATCAACGACCTGAAACAGCACTTCGACGAGCACAAGAAGGATCATTCCAGCCGCCGAGGATTGTTGCAGATGGTGGCCAAGCGGTCCAGCTTGTTGAAGTATCTTCGCCTGACCGAACGGAAGAGCTACCTGGAAGTGATTTCGCGACTCGGTATCCGGAAGTAATTGGATTGCCGCCAAACAGACCGCACGGACATCCGCACGCCGGATGTCGTCGGCACGGACCACCGTTTCGTCTCGCCTTTCGCGCCGAATCGATCCGGTGGTCTTGAACCCGCCTTTCGGGACACAACTTCCTGGCACTGCGTTCGGACTCCCTCGCGGGTCTTCATATCACGCCGGGACGGACTCCAAGATCCGTCCTGGTTGTCTGGTTCCTCCTATCGCCGCTCCTCTGCTCCACATCTGGCCGAGGCAAGGAATTCGCTGAATGTCAAGCATGTCCCACGGCTCCAAGAAGCCGGTCACCGTCGAGCGCTCGATCGGTGGCAAGACCGTTTCGATTGAATCCGGCCGGTTGGCCAAGCAAGCCAGCGGGGCCGTCGTGGTCCGCGTTGGCGACACCATGACCCTCGTCGCCACCGTCACCGGTCCCGGCCGCGAAGGGCTCGACTTCTTCCCGCTCACCGTGGATTACCGCGAAAAAGTTTACGCGGCTGGCAGGTTCCCCGGCGGCTTCATCAAGCGCGAAGGCCGCCCGACGACCAAGGAAATTCTCTCGTCCCGTCTGATCGACCGCCCGATCCGCCCCCTGTTCCCCGAAGGGTTCCGCGACGAGGTCCAGATCCAGGCTGGCCCGATCTCGGCCGACCGCGAAAACGACTCCGACGTCCTCTCGATCATCGGCGCCTCGGCGTCGCTCCTGCTCGCCGGCGTCCCCTTCATGGGACCCATCGGCGCCGTCCGCCTGGCACGGATCGGCGACAAGCTGATCGCCCTGCCGACCGCCGCCGAGATGGCCGAAAGCGACCTCGACCTGATCGTCGCTTCGACCGAGAACACGATCGTCATGATCGAAGGCTTCGGCCGGGAACTTCCCGAAGCCGAAATGTACGACGCGATCATGGAAGCCCACCGGATCAACCAGGACGTGCTGGCCCTTCAGCACGACCTCGTCGACGCCCTCGGCTTGCCCCCCTACGTCAAGGGTGAGATCCCCTACGACGGCCTCAAGGCCCAGCTTTACGACCGGTTCGGGCACCAGCTCCGCGAACTGAAGCAGATCCACGGCAAGCAGGACCGCAACAGCGCGGTCAAGGATCTGCTCAAGCGCATCCTCGAAGAATACTGCCCGCCGCAGGGTGGCCTTGTCACTCCGATGCAGGTCAAGACGGCCTACCACGGCGTGGAAGAAAAGGTCGTCCGCGAGCTGATCCTCGACGGCTACCGCTCCGACGGTCGCCGTCCGCAGGATCTCCGGCCGATCTCGTGCGAGGTCTCGCTCTTGCCCCGCGCCCACGGCTCGGCCGTCTTCCAGCGCGGCGAGACGCAGGCACTCGTCACGACTGTGCTCGGGACCGGTGCCGACGAGCAGCGGGTTGACGGGATCATGCCCGAATACTCGAAGAAGTTCATGCTCGACTACAACATGCCGAGCTTTGCCGTTGGCGAGGTCCGCCCGATCCGTGGCCCCGGTCGCCGCGAGATCGGCCACGGTGCCCTGGCCGAACGGTCGGTCGCGCCGGTCCTGCCCGAGATGTCCGCCTTCCCGTACACGATCCGGGTGATCTCCGACATCCTCGAATCGAACGGGTCATCCTCGATGGCCTCGGTCTGCGGGGCGACCCTCAGCCTGATGGACGCGGGCGTGCCGATCAGTGACCCCGTCGGTGGGATCTCGATCGGGCTCGTCCAGGACGATGAATCCGGTCGCTACGTTCTCTTGACCGACATCATCGGTGATGAGGACCACTACGGCGACATGGACTTCAAGGTCGCCGGCACCCAGCGCGGGGTGACGGGCATCCAGCTCGACCTCAAGAACCAGGGGATCACCGCCCCGATCGTCAAGGAAACCTTGCAGCAGGCCCGCGAGGCCCGGCTCGAAATCCTGCGGACGATGCTCCGCTCGATCAAGCGTCCCCGCGAGGACATCTCGACCAACGCCCCGCGCCTGATCCAGATCCAGATCAACCCCGAGAAGATTGGCCTCCTGATCGGTCCCGGCGGCAAGACGATCCGTCGCCTCCAGGACGAGACGGGTGCCAAGATCGACATCGAGGACAGCGGGATCGTGACGCTGGCCAGCCCGACCGCCGAAGGCGCCGAGGCCGCCCGCGACAAGATTCAGGCGATGACCGAAGGCGTTCGCGTCGGCCACATCTACGAAGGTCGCGTCACGTCGATCAAGGACTTCGGCGCCTTCGTCGAGATCCTGCCCGGCAAGGATGGCCTCGTTCACATCAGCGAGCTGTCCGAAGGCTACGTCGGCGCCGTCACTGACATCTGCCGCGTCGGCGACCCGATGCTCGTCAAGGCCATCGCGGTCGACGACCAGGACCGCGTCAAACTGTCCCGCAAGGCCGCCCGCGCCGAGCGTGGTGAAGTCGACCCCAACGCCGCCAACGTCCGACCCGCCGGCGCCCCCAGCGGCGGCGGTGGTCCTGGCGGCGGTGGCGGCGGCTACGACCGAGGCCCATCCGATCGCGGCGGCGACCGCGGCGGCCCACCCCCACGCCGCGGCCCGAGCGGTAGCGGCGGCGGTGGCTACGATCGCGGCCCGCGCCGCGACTGATCCCCGCTGGCACCTAGAGCTAGGCAACATCATCAAGAAAGGGGGAAGCCAACGTCAGGCTTCCCCTTTTGTGTTTACAAACTGCTGGAATACCTATTTAATCTTGGCGGCTCATCGTAAAGGGTTCGGAGATGCCGCGAAATCCATTCGATGCCGTCTGCCATGCGGTGTCGCTTTATGACCGTGGTATTATCTGCCCGGCCGAGATGTGGTTTCAAGTCGTCCGGGTTTTGAGTGCGGAATCGGTGCCAAGTATCCTCGACTCGCTGCCTGTCACCACTCTGAATAGACTCATCAAGATTTACGAAGAACGCCCGTCATTGCCCCAGGATGAGTTCCGTGGAGTGGTGGACGCGCTCAGGAGCCGGCTGCAACAGTGGTAGACATGACGCTTAACCTTTGTAGACCTCAGGAAGTAAATCGGTGTCGTTTTTCCTTTTCCGCCCTTGATCGAGCATCAGCAACTTGTTGCCCGTCGTCAGAAATCGGTCGAAACGGAGGGTCGTTGGCTAATTTATCGACAATCGACACCAATTTCTCTCCTCCCATAGATTTGATAATGACTCCAATCTTTGCACCCATTTCATTCAAATGCAACACGACAAATCTCCGCTGTCTCTCCTGCTTTTCGCTCCTCCCTTGATCTTGTGGCCAGTTGTATGGACGGTTGCGAGTTTTTATAAATACATTGGTTGCGACGCACTGCAAGTACTCGTAGTTTTTACACTCGTTTCCTCACTGACAATGATTCCTACTTCAATATCATGTGTCCAATTGCTTTGGAAAATGAAAAAATTTTCATTATTGAACATAATTGCATTTCTTGTAAACTGCTCATGGATAATTCCTTTTCGACTCCTCTTTTGGGGCTCGTAAGATAGAAGGGGGAAAAACGGTGTCGTTTTTCCCTTATCCGCCCTTGTGAAGCAGAGCAAGTGGTCCCTCGTCGACAGGGTGGGATCGAAACGAATGGTCATCTTAAATCAATCGAGAACTGATACCAATTTCCCTCTTTTGCTAAGGCGGGAAGATTTTCCCTAAAAGCGAACTTGATGATGTGCAAAATTACGATCTTATAGTGGAGACGATTGGCCCATCCGCCTTGTGTGATCCGAGGCTTAAATTGCACCCATGAGGTTAGCCAGTTTGCAAGCGTTGTCCGAAGCCTTAATGTTTTGCCATGACCGATGGTCGAGTGTTCTGTCATCCCGTTCCGGACCAGATTGCCCCGACGCCCCGGGGGCATCGAGTACGGCCCGAAGTTCCTATCGGGCCGCCCCGGAGCTGACCGTCGAGCAACTGGGTCATGGTGACCGAACGAACCCAAGAACTGGCTTCGCCCCGATCAAATTCGACCGAACGAACCCACCAACCAATCACATCCGCCTCGAATTTGTCCGAACGAACCCAAGCGTGATCCTCTGGGAGTTGGTAAATCGTCCGAACGAACCCATTGACCGACCATGGATTTGTCCGAACGAACCCAACCGTGACCCTCCCATAGTCGCTAAACCGTCCGAACGAACCCATTAACCGATGAAATCCGCCCCAAATTCGACCGAACGAACCCAATCCAACCCCCTGGCGGTGCCTGGACCGGACGAACGAACCCAAGCTCAATCCCGAATCCAGCCGAACGAACCCAAACTTGAATCCGCCCGAGGTGCGGCGGGTCGGTGGCGTCTGCCCCCGCTCTCTGGCAAGTTGGTCGCTGCAATTGTCGCCCAAGCTCGGTCCGCGACCGAGCCTGGCCGACCTGGGGTCGCGCTCGGCGCCGACTCGGCGGATCGTTCAGGCCGGGGGGTTGTGGTAGAATGGGATTACCTCGAACCCTCCGCCGCCAGGGTACGAGATCGGCCGAACTTGCCTCGGGGCGGGTTGTGGTTGGTTGACTGTCCTTTAGAATAGACACCAGGATGGGATGAACGTTGCCGGTCGCAAGCGGGCTGGGCTCACTCAAACCGCCGGACTTTGTCGCTCATGGCTGAACTGACCGCCGATACCGCTGATCCATCGACGCGTGCGGCGCTCGATCTGAACCGGCAACTCCGCGCCCAGTACACCGAGATCGCGCAACTTGCCGGGGGCCTGGCACACGAGATCAAAAATCCCCTCTCGACGATGAGCCTTAACCTTGACCTGCTCGTCGAGGACTTCCAGGGGGCCGAGTCGCCCCGCGACCGCCGGGTTTTGCAAAAGCTCGAACGGGTCCGCCGCGAGACCGGTCGGCTCAACGATATCGTCGAGGACTTCCTCCGGTTCGCCAGGGTCCAGGACCTCCGCGTCGAGCCGACCGACCTCAACGCGCTGGTGGACGACCTCCGCGACTTTTGCGAACCGCACGCCGTCGAGCAAAACGTCGTCATCCGGACGCAGTATGACCCCGACCTGCCGCTCGTTCCGCTCGACGTCGACCTGTTCAAGCAAGCCCTCTGGAACCTGATCCGCAACGCCCAGCACGCCATGCCGCACGGCGGCGACCTTATGCTGACGACCCTCCGCGAAGGGGACGACGCCCTCCTGACCGTGACCGACACCGGCGTCGGGATGGACGATCAGGTCGCCCGCAAGGTCTTCGACGCCTTCTATTCGACTCGCCCAGGCGGCTCGGGGCTCGGCCTGCCGACCACGCGGAAGATCGTCGAGGCGCACGGTGGGTCGATCAGTCTCCAGAGCGAACCCGGCAAGGGGACGATGTTTACCGTGCGACTCCCGCTCGGGGAAGGCCCGCTCTGATGGAACCCCAAATCCGCGTCCTGGTGGTGGATGACGACGAATCGCACGCCGAGGCCGTGGCCGAGAGCCTGGAGCGCGTCGGGTATGAGTGCGTCGTCGCGGCGACCGGCCGGGAAGGGCTCCGGCTGATCGAGGAGCAGAACTTTGATATCGTCTTGACCGACCTGCTGATGGATGAGGTTGGCGGGATGGAGATCCTGGCGAAGTCGAAGCAGGAGCTGCCCGACGCCGAGGTCGTGATCCTGACGGGACACAACACCGCCAAGGCGGCCGTTTTGGCGATGCAGGCGGGGGCGACCACGTATCTGACCAAGCCGCTCGACATCATCGAACTCCGGACGGTGGCGGATAAGGTCTCGCAGTCGCAGCGGCTGGCTCGGTCGAACATCGAACTCCGGCGGCAGCTCAACGAAAAGTTTGGCTTTGAAGGAGTCGTCGGCAACTCGCCGCTGATGCACACCGTTGTCGAGCGGCTCCGGCAGATCGCGCCGACGTCGGCCACCGTGCTGATCACGGGCGAGAGCGGGACCGGCAAGGAACTGGTCGCCAAGGCGCTGCACACCAACAGCCCGCGGCGGACCAAGCCGTTTGTCGCCCTGAACTGTGCGGCGCTTTCGGAGAACATCCTCGAAAGCGAGCTGTTCGGCCACATCCGGGGGGCGTTCACGGGGGCGGACCGCGAGCGGAAGGGGTGGTTCGAGCATGCCAATGGCGGGACGATGTTCCTCGACGAGGTCGGTGATATCCCGCTGTCGACGCAGGTCAAGCTTCTCCGGGTCCTGGAGTCGGGCGAGATCGTCCGCGTCGGCACGAACGAGCCGATCCGGGTCAACGTCCGCTTGATCTCGGCGACGAACCGCGACCTCAAGGAAGGCATCGCGTCGGGGTCGTTCCGGCAAGACCTGTATCACCGACTCAAGGTGGTCAGCATCCACCTGCCGCCGCTCCGGTCACGCCGCGAGGATATCGCGCTTCTGACCGAAACGTTCGTCAAGCAGTTCACCGCGTCGCATGCCAAGACCGTCACCGCGATGACTCCCGCCGCGCGGAAGGCTTTGCTCGCCTACGCCTGGCCGGGCAACGTCCGCGAACTCAAGAACGTGATTGAGAGCATGGTCGTTGTCGACTTCGACGGCATCCTCGACGTCGATGATCTGCCCGAAGATCTCATCGTGCAGGCACCCGGCAACCCCGCCGAACTTCCGGGCGCGGCGGGCACTGGTTCGATCGGCGGCGGTCACCTGCTGGGCCGGTCGCTCGAAGACGTCGAGAAGCATTTCATCGCCGAGACCTTGAAGCTGACCGGCGGGAACCGCGAGGAAACCGCCAAACTCCTCGGAATCGGCGAACGGACGTTGTACCGGAAGATCAAGGAATACGGCCTGGGATGAGCGGGACTTTTCATCCCCCAATGGAGCCAGAGGGCTCAAGTTTTGCCAGCAGGTGGCCGAAGAGAATTGCGACCGTGGGGCGATTCTGAGGATTGTCGGGGTTGGGTACGATCGGGTTGGACTCAGTCCTCCTTTGAGATAACATGGCCCACTCAGATAGGTTCGGGGTCAGTAGCTGCCTTGCGGGTGCGGGGCCGATCCTCGATCATTGCCGATCCACGTTGGCTGTTCCGTTCCAGAAGGGATTCCCGATGAGTGTGCATGACCCGGACTTCATGGAGCAGATGAACAAGATCCAGTGGTTCCACCGGATCGACCTGGGCAACGGGGTCATTACCCCGGGGATCGACGACACGCCGACGAAGCTGGAGCAGGTCCACTTTCCCGCCGACCTGACCGGCAAGACGGTCCTCGACATCGGCGCCTGGGATGGCTTCTTCTCGTTCGAGGCCGAAAAACGAGGGGCCAGCCGGGTCGTCTCGCTCGACGGTGGCGTCTGGAAGGTGCCGACGATCGGTCGGCTCGGCTACGAGTTCGCCCGCAAGGCGCTGGGCTCGAAGGCGGAAACGATCGAGCTGGAAGTGGTCGACATCACCCCCGAGCGGGTGGGGACCTATGACCTCGTCCTCTTTCTTGGCGTCCTCTACCACCTGCCCGACCCGCTTGGCTCATTTCTCAAGGTCGCCGCGGTCGCCAAGGATGAGATCATCATCGAAACGCACGTCGACCTGATCGAGTTGGACACGCCCGCGATTGCTGTCTACCCCGGCACCGAGTGCGCCCATGACACGACCAACTGGTGCGGCCCCAACCAGGCGGCCATGGAGGGGATGCTCCGCCTGGCCGGCTTTACCCAGATCCAATCGTTCCCCGTGACAACGCCGGTCAGTTATGAGGTAGCCGGCCGCGACCCGAGTACCTTCGGTCGCCAGGTCTTCCACGCGAAACGCTGACTGTCTGGGTGGGGAATCGGCCGAGATCAGCGCCTGCGGCCCCACACCGTGCCAGAGTGGAGCCAGACGAGAGTTGCCTCCTCTCGTCTGACTCAATCGCGGTAAGATCAGTGCAAGGTAAGCATCGAAATGCGAGCGCTTGCCAGCAAGACATCACTCTGGAAGAACAATCGTCTGATCGGTAAGCTGACGCGCGAATACCCTCAATTCTGGTGATCTTGAGTAATGGGAAGAGTTTGCCAGGCGTTTCCATTTGCGGACATCGCCTCGCCAAAATTCGCTGGATACCGTCCCTCACTATGGAAAGGTACAAGGAATGTCGAACGAAATCTTGACGCGATGGCTGACTCTGGAAGACCTGGAAGCAAGAACCATCTCCTACAGCCAGAATCACGAAGATGTACTTCTTCAACGAGTCTTTGGCAAAAACTTTAGTGGCTTTTACGTCGACGTGGGTGCCAATGATCCCGTCTTCCATTCCGTGACCAAGCTGCTCTATGTGAACGGCTGGCGTGGGATCAATATTGAACCAACGCCAGCGTTGCATGAACGTCTCAAAGAAGATCGACCGCTCGACCTGAATCTGCATATGGGCATTTCCGATACGGCGGCGACTTTGACGTTTTATGAAGTTGCACCACCCTTGCATGGCTGGTCAACCTTCATGCCGGAGATGGCGGCTTCCTATCACGCTCAAGGAGTGGCGACGGTCGAAAAACCGATTATGGTTGATACTTTGAATAATGTCTTCGAGACGCACGTCAAACAACACGTCGACGTCTTGAAGATCGACGTGGAAGGATTAGAACGACAGGTTCTCTCCACATTTGATTTCAGAAAGTGGCGGCCCCGCGTCGTTTTAGTGGAAGCAACCTGGCGCGACCTTTGGGAAGGCTACATCCTTCAGAGTGATTATCTCCTGGCTGCATTTGACGGCATCAATCGTTATTACGTGAGGCCGGAAGATCGGCAACTGCTGGAACAGTTCGAAGCCCCGGTCAACCTGCTCGACAATTTTGTGGATCATGAAGTTCTGAGGCTGATCAAATCGACCCAGCCGTCCTCAGTTGCCCCTGATAACCATGACCTGGATTCCTTGGTTGGTCCTTCAACCGCGAAGGTCATCCGCCTTCTAAAAAAGACCAGCAAACGATTTCCACGTTCAGGTTTTATGGCACGTCGAATTTTTGGACGGCTCAAATCCTGATTGAGACCCTTGGCTTTTCTCGTTGACCTGTAAGAGAAACATGGCAGCCATTGTGGCAGGACCGGTATCATCCACCGGAATTATCATGGACAATCGAGCCATGTGAGATTCGAGTTCGAAACTAATAGAGGTCGCCTGATGTTCTTTTATTTTAACAAGCTCGGCTGCCTGGGCTCGATCGCGGTCTCGGTCGTCTTGACACTGGTGCTCGTCGTAATTCTCCGGTTCTTTAATAATTAGGTTTCGATCTCTCGATTTTCATTGGATCGTTCGTTGAATGGCCGATGCGCAAAGCCCTGGTGATCTGCTCAGAATGTCCAGCGGTTGGCTCATCATTCCTGATAGTGGTCCAGCAAACCGTGAGCGAGTCCTTCGCAGCCTACGAATTACGGGATCAGGCTGCCCCCGACTATTCTTGCTCAAGGAGCGGTTCCAGCGTCGTGCCTGCCACGCCTGCCAGAGACAGGACGCAGCGGAACCACTCGGTCGCGAGCGCTGGGTCAGCCAGGCTGTGGGGCTCGTCATGCCCGGAATTGCCCTGGCGCGAAAATGTGACGTTGACTCGTTGGTTGTCGAGACCGCCGCCTGATGCAACCAGCGTGGTTTGGACCTGATCGAGCAGCATCGGCCAGTCCAGGGTGCCGGCGGGAACCTCGGCGGACTGGATTGCGAGTCGGCTCCGACCGGTCGTACCGGTGCCGCGCGTTCTCCGATGCACAGCCCCCCAACCGTTCGACCCGGCCAGAAGCGCCCATGGGCTTCGGGCCAGAGTCAGACCCGTAATCGGCGCCTGATTGACTCGGAGGAACTCGATCGCGGAATCGTGGTTGGCACCAAACCAGGCGTCACCCGCACTGGACATGACCAGGACATCGTTCCAGAGGAAGGTGCTTTGCTCGCCCCGGACGTACGGGCCGGGCGACCAGACCAGGGTTGCCTGGTCGCGCTCGGCCTGGAAGCGTCGGTTCAAGGAGTCATCGGCCGCCCAGGTCCGCGACCAGAAAATGAGTTCCTGCAAGACATAAGTTGTCAGGAAGCGGGACAACGAGTCGCAGATGGGCCGCTCACCGGCGACGGCCTGATCGCCGTCGTCCCGGTCGCCCTTTGAGATCCAGACGGGGGGATCATCGCCCGTCGGCAGCGTCTGACACTTCCAGACTGCCTGGTTCTCAATCAGAAAGATGATCATCCCATCCGCCGTCGGCTCCAGGTCGGCGGGCGAAAGCAGCCAGTCCTGCGTTCCTCCTCACCCCCCGATGAACTCGTAGAGCAGGCGGAGCGGCACTGGCAACGTCGTAGTCACCAACGCCTGGGCCTCCTCAGCGGTTTGCGGTGGGGCTGGCCCGATCCAGAAGTCGTGGAACTCACGCAGGGCACCCAACCGCTCGGCGGCGGTCCGGGCGGCGATTAACCGGGGCTGGAAGGTGTCCATCGGGCGGCGCTCCACGGATGACTTCGGATCAATCGGTCGTTGCGACCAGTTCGTGCCAGCGGTCAGCCAGGAACCCCGAGTATGCCAGCGGGCCGAGGCCGTGGCAACCGAGCGAAAAACCGTCGTTGACCTCGACGAGATACGTCCCGCCAGCGACCACAACGCCGAAGTCGATCGCGTAGGCGACCGGGGCCGAGGGGGTGTAAGCCGCGATTGCGGCACGGACGACGGCGGGGTCGGGCGTCAGGAGGGGATCACCCTTGCTGAAGCCGACGGCGATCGGGTCATGGTGGCGGACGAAGTAGCGCCACTCGGCGGCGAACAGGAGGACGTCGGCGGCCCAGAGGGGCATGCTGTCGGGCCAGCGAGCCGTCGGGATCAAGTCGCGGAAGGCGGTTACGACCGTGCCGGGGAACGCCTTGTCGGCCTCGAACGGCTTAACGAAGACCGGCGAGCCGCCGTCCTGGACCCGGGCACGGATCTCGCGCCAGGTGGTCTGCCAGAGCGCCCGACCGAGGAACGACCGCAGCGAATCCGGGTAGTCGAGCGGACTCGGCCGGACGCCGAGTCGCCCCAAAGCATGGCGGACGAAGCCGACCGAGCCGACGGTGACGATCGCCGGGTCGTTTGGCAGCAGGTTGGCCCGCATCCCGTCCCAGGTGGCGAACTCGACCTCGTACCCACGCTCCTCGAATCCCTGCCAGGCATTAAAGGCGTTGGCGTTGAGGAACTGGCCGCGTTCCTGCTGGATCAAGACTCGATGGCTCATCAGTGGTTCCCTCCGGGTCACCCCTTGCCGGCCGGGGCGTCGGGGGACCATCATAGACGCCAGACCGCCCGGATCGCACCAGGAAAAGGGGTTGCCCGATGGACGACTCGATCTCACGCCGCCAGTTCACGACCCTGGGCACCGGCGCCGTCGTGGTGGCGGCCAGCACCGGAACCGTCCAGGCAGCCAGCATGGGAGACGCCGACGTGAAGCGCCCGACCGAGGCCCCCTTCGAGCGCGACTACCCGGCCCCCGACTTCAGCCCGTCGTGGAAGAAGCCGCAGCTCAACCGGCAGATGGCGCAGGACTTCGTCATCTATGCCCACTCCGACCCCGAGATGACCACGAAGCTGCTCGCTCGTGAGCCGGCCCTGATCAACGCGGCCATGGACTGGGGGGCGGGCGACTGGGAAACGGCGCTGGGCGGGGCCTCGCACATGGGTCGCCGCGATATCGTCGCGATCCTCCTTCAGCATGGCGCCCGGATCGACCTCTTCTGCGCCGCGATGATGGGCCTGCTCGACTCCGTCAAGGCCGCCCTGACGCTGGAGCCGAAGCTGATCGAGTCCAAAGGCCCACACGGCTTTAGCCTCCACTTCCACGCACAGGTCGGTGGCCAGGAAGCCGAGCCGGTGCTGGCCTACTTGCAGTCGGTCAAGCCGATCGAATTGGGGCCGAACCCGTTCCTGCGCGGGGTAGCACCCGGAAAGACCAAGAGCTGAGCCGGCGTTGATGGTCGTAGCCAATCGGCGTCTGCCCAGGTTTACCGGCGGGGTGAGACTACACCTTGCAGGGGCGTCCAACCGGGGGACGCTCCCCTCCTCGGCTGGCTCCAGCAAGACCGATTGCGCCTCGACGATCACATCGCGGAGCCCCTGAACTGCCGAGACCAGGCAGGCCGACCCGGCGATGGCCCGGTCACTTACCTCAGGATTGGCCAGATCAACCACGGCGACCGTCGCGCCGAGGTCGCGGAGCGCCTGGATCTTGGCCTCCTTCGACCCCGGCCGAGCCAGCGCCACAACCTCGCCTCCCCGCTCGATCAAGGCTCGCGCTATCCTCGTGCCGAGATTCCCTGTTGCACCCGCCACCGCAATCCGATGACTCATGGACATTCGCTCCATCAACCGCCAGCGGAAAATCTCGGGTAGTTGGTGTTTTGTTAGTCGAAGTGTAACTAAGAGGTTTGTGGTGGCAAGTCGTTCCACACTCCCGTCCGCGATCCTGGCTCTCCTGGCCGAGCGGCCGATGCACCCGTACGGGATTCAACAGGAGATCCGGCACCGGCGGAACCATGAGGTCATCAACGTCACCCAGCGCGCGACCTTTTACCCGGCGATCAAGCGGCTGGAGCGTGAGGGGCTGATCCGTGCCCAGTCGGTCAGCCGAGATGCCAGGCGGCCCGAGCGGACCACTTATGAACTGACCGACACCGGCCGTTGCGAGGTGGCGTCATGGATCCGGCGGGGGCTTGCGACGCCGCTCAAGGAATACCCCGAGTTCCCGGCCGTCCTGTCCTTCCTCGGTCATGTTTCGCCCGAGGAGGCCCGGCAGGGGCTCAGGCAGCGGCTTGATGCTCTCGACGCCGAGCACGCCCGGCTCGGCCAGAGTTATGCCGAGGCCATCGAGCACGGGGTTGCCCGCTATTGCCTGGTCGAGATCGACTTCCTCCGGACCGCCTGCCGATCCGAGCACGCCTGGGTCACGGCCTTGATCGCCGAACTGGAAGCGGGCACACTCACCTGGTCGCCCCAACCACCGCCGACCGCGCCGATTCCAATCGGGATGCTGAAACCGCCCGATTGAGTGGTGAGACGTTCGACGCCGCCGACTCCGCGACCGAATAGATGCTCAAGGCGGTCCTCGGCTTCCGGGTTGAGATCCGCCCGATCGAGGATCCGCGTCGCTCGTCACTTCCGGTCGCTGGTCACCGCCTGCTGCCGTCCCTGGCTATATTGCCGCGGCGAACAGCCCATGACGCGCTTGAAGGCGGTGCTGAAGGCGCTCTCGGATTCGTAGCCGAGCGCTAACGCCACGACGGCGATCGGGTCACCGGAACTGGCCAACCGGTCGCCCGCGAGCAGCATCCGCCAGCGGGTCAGGTACTCGATCGGCGACACGCCCACGGTCGCCTTGAACCTGAGCGCGAAGGTCGAGCGCGACAGCTCGACCCGATCGGCCAGCTCTCCGACGGTCCACGGCTGCGCCGGGGCGTCGTGGATGGCATGGATCGCCACCCTCATCTGGGGGTCGGCCAGGGCGGCCAGCCAGCCGACGCCCAATCTTTCTCCAGCCGCCAGGTGCGTCCGGAGCGCCTGGACCAGCGTCAGGTGCGCGAGGTGCTGAATGATCAACCAGCCGCCCGGCTGAGGTTCGCGCAACTCTGCCATCATGCGTTCCACCGACCAGCGCAACGATGCCTGGTCGGCGGCTTTCTTGATGTGAATCACGGGCGGCAAGCCACCGAGCAAGATGTCGGCATGGCTGCCGGCCAGAGTGAAGTACCCGCCGATCCCGAAGAAATCACCTCCCCCATTCCAGGTGACAATTCCCCCATTGAGCGGGGCGGAAAGGACCGTTTTCAAGCCGACAGGAGCCAGCGCCAGGTCGGTAGCGAACCGGAACGACCGATCGCGCGGCATCACGACGCAATCTCCCGGCCTCAGCAAAACGGGTTCGGCGCTGTCCTCCACGGCCAGCCAGCACTGACCCGAGATCACCGCATAGAAGCGGATGCCGGCGAACCGGGGGAACAGAATCGACCAGTCCCCTCCCAGATCCATCCCGCCCGACATCGAGCTCGTCGGCTTGAGCAGTGATAGCACATCGGAAAGCGGGTCCATGATCGGCTCCGGACGATCGCGAAAGAATTTAGGATGATAGAGCATAGATCGTCCCGCGACGATTGCCTATCGTGATCACCATTCATGGCAAGGCGAATCAAGTTGGGAGTTCAAAGTTGCTCATGCCTCGAATTCTTGTCATTGGCGCATCCGGCTTTGTCGGGGGGAACCTTGCCCGGGGGCTGCTGATGGCCGGCCATCCGGTCCGTTGCCTGGCGCGGCAGCCGGCGCAGGTTGCGGATCTGGCCACGATCGGCTGCGAGGTTGTGCCGGGAGACGTGACGGATCTCGGATCGATCCGGCGGGCCATGGCGTCGGTCCGGGCGGTTTACATCGCGATCCACACCCTTGGCCCGCAACATGCCAGCACGGCGGGGCAGGGATTCATGGACATCGAATTGCAAGGGATGCGGAACATCGTCGCGGCGTGCCGCGAGCACGGCGTCCGCCGGTTGATTGTTGTCACGTCGCTGGGGATCACGCTGGACGGGCCGGGCGCGTGGGTCCGCGGGCGGTGGGAGGCCGAGCAGTTCTTGCTCGGCAGCGGTCTCGATGTGACCATCATCCGGCCCGGTCAGATCGTCGGTATGGGCGGGCTCGGGTTCGGGATGACGGTCAGCCAGGCCCGCCGCCGCGTCGCGATCGTGTTCGGGAGTGGCCGAGCGCGGATGCAAAACATCGCCATCGCCGACCTTGTCTATTACCTCGTCGCCGTGCTCGACGACCCCCGCGCTTATGGGCAGGGCTTCGACGTCGGGGCCGATGAGATCTTGACGACCGACCGGATGATCGACATCGCGGCCGACGTCCTCGGTCGACCGCATCCCCGCAAGATTCACGTTCAGCCGCAACGACTGCGCCTGCTGGCCCCGCTCATCGAGCGCATGACCGGATCACCGCGCGGAGCGATCCGCGGGATCATGGATGTCATCGGCGCCGACCTGACCGGCGACCCCCGGCCGATCCGCTCACTCTTGCCTCGACCGCTGCTGTCGTATCGCCAGGCTGTTGCCCAGGCCTTGAACTTGAACCAGAAGGAAGCATGATGCGCGTGTTTGTGACGGGTGCCACGGGCTTTATTGGTTCTGCCGTTGTCCGGGAACTGATTCAGGCGGGGCATCAGGTGGTCGGATTGGCTCGGTCCGCCGAGTCGGCGAAGTCTCTCGTCGCCGCCGGTGCTCAACCGCACCGAGGGCACATCCAGGATCTGGCCAGCCTCCAGCGCGGTGCGGCTCAGGCCGACGGTGCAATCCACCTGGCCTTCTTCCACGAGTTCGGCCACGCCAGCCTGGCGACCCGGCTCCGCGTCCTCTTCGGCGGCGGCCCGAGCGGCCTGGTGCGGCGATACCTCGGCGCCGCCATGACGGCCGACCGCCAGGCGATCGAGACCCTGGGCGGTGCGCTCCGAGGTCCCGACCGCCCGCTCGTCGTCGCCTTTGCGACCATGGCCCTCGCCCCCGGCCGCCTCGCCACGGAAGACGACGCGCCCGACCCCGCCGCCGTCGGTGGTCCCCGAGGTGCCACCGAAGCGACCATGCAGGCGCTGGCCCAGCGTGGCGTCCGCTCCTGTGTGCTCCGCCTCCCGCCGGTCGTCCACGGCACCGGCGATCGCGCTGGGTTCATTCCGCGGCTCATCAAGGTCGCCCGCAAGAAGGGCGTCTCGGCGCTCGTGGGGGACGGCAGCAATCGCTGGCCCGCGGTCCACCGGCTCGACGCCGCCCACCTGATTCGCCTGGTGCTCGAAAAGGGCCAGGCGGGAGCCCGCTACCACGCCGTCGCGGAGGAGGGTATTTCCTTTCAGAACATTGCCAGCACCATCGGCCGCCGCCTCAACGTCCCCGTCACCCCCCAGACCCCCCAGGAGGCCGCACGCCTCTTGAGCTGGCTCGCCCCCTTCTTGCCGGTCGACAACCCCGTCTCCAGCCAGCAGACCCAGACCCGCCTCAGCTGGCAACCCCAACACCCTGGTTTGATGGCCGACCTGGATCGGGACGAATATTTCGGGAAGTAATCCGGTTGTTCGTCCCGAGGCTCGAAATTGAAGTGACGAGCCACGAACAAGGGTTATGCCGCTTCGACGTGACCCGACAGGATACTTTGAACGGTTGACGATTTGCAGGATGAATATGGGAGAGTGGTGTGTCCCTTTGAATCAGCAACCGTCGCCCGGGGGGAGACGAGGTGATCACCAGGGAATTGCCGCAGGGCGAGAACTTATTTGCCCACCTTGATCTCCGATTCGAGCGAGCCCAGGTCGGCCTCGGTCTGGCTCAGGTCGGTCTGCACTTTCTTGGCCGACGAGCCGAATGGACTGCTCGATGTGGACAGGGTCGTCGCGGTCTTCGACTTCTTGGGCGCCAATGAGCAGCCGACCAAACCACAGATCAGGCCGAGAACGAGGATGGAGCGAAGGCGAGACTTGAACATGGAAAGCACTCCCGCCGGTCGGGTCGACTTCCTGCCGGCGACTCGGTTTTGATGGTGGGCGTAACCCGCCCATCCCAAAGCAAGTATATCTGCGAAGTGGATGCCAGGGTGGCACTTGCGCGCCTGGTGGCTCAGAGGGTCGTGCGGGCTGGGTGCATCGCGTGGGTTGGTGAAATCAGGTCGTTTTTGATGGATCGGGAGCGGCGGTGATTGCTTCGATCAGAAATCTAGTCAATGTCGGACGACAAGGTTACCAATTTCCCAGACAATCACGGAGTCTGACACGGATTCTTGAGGTGGCCAGTCCTCTTTTCTCAGCCACCCCAGGAATCCCTGATCAGGCCCCCGCGAAAGTGTGCGGGTGGACCGTCGCGGACGGAACGCGGGTCGGATAGGCTATTGCGGCCTGGTTCTGATTGATTCTGGCTTGCGGGCCGTGTCGCCTCCGAATGGGAGTCCTGGACGTATGGGAAAGACCTCCGAGCCTGAACTGATTGATGGCGAGCCATCGGTGATGAGCTTTCCCGGCTCGACGTTCCTGCGGGGGCTGGCCAACGCGCTGAAGTCGCGGATCTTCAGCGGCCTGATCCTGGCGCTCCCGATCGCGTTGACGTTCTGGATCATCTACCAGTTGTATTTGGTGCTGAACACGGCTCTGAACTACCCGGCATGGGTGGTCCGCTACCTGGTTGGCTTGCGGCCGGGGTTTGACTCAGACTCAGCCTGGCTGATGTGGGTCTCGCCGGGGATCGCGATGATCCTGGTGCTGAGCCTGCTCTACATCCTCGGCCTGTTCGCGCGGTCGTGGGTCCACCGGACGATCGACTGGACCTTGCTCCACGTCCCGGTCGTGACGACGATCTACAAGGCGATCCGCAACGTCTTCCAGTCGCTCGACAACCAGATGCAAGGCAACTCGTTCAAGCGCGTGGTCCTGATCCCATACCCATTCGAGGGGTCGAAGGTGCTCGGCTTCGTGACCAAAACCCTCAGCGACGCGACCACCGGCCAGTCGATCGCCTGCGTCTGCGTCCTGACCGGCGTAATGCCGCCGGCCGGGATTACGCTGTTCGTCCCCGAGGAAAACGTCATCGACGTGGACTGGACCGTCAACCAGGCGATCCAGGCGATCGTCTCGGGCGGGATCACGATCCCGAGCGTGATCCACTACATGCAGGGGATCGACACGCCGCCGACCGGGCCGATCGTCGACCACACCGGCCACCCGATCCCGAACCACCACGAAGCCATCCCCCGGGCGGAATCGACCACTCACTGATTCGACCGGGAACTTGCTCCAATGTATCCAGTCCTGCTCGTGGGAGCCGGCAAGATCGGCTCGGCCGTGGCCCGGTTTCTGGCCGATACCGGCGAGTACGCCGTACATGTCATCGACGTGGACCAAAGCTCGCTCGACCGCGTCGCCGCCGAGGCCGACGTCACGACCAGCGTCGTCGACGTCATGGACCCAGGCCAGCTTGCCGGAGTGATGAGCGGACGGCTCGCCGTGCTCTCAGCCGTCTCATTCGCGCAGAACCCGGCGATCGCGGCAGGGGCGCTGGAGCACGGGTTGTCGTACTTCGACCTGACCGAAGACGTTGAAACCACGCGGATCGTCCGAGGCTTGAGCGCCCAGGCTCGCCCCGGCCAGATCTTCATGCCGCAGTGCGGTTTGGCGCCCGGCTTCGTCTCGATCGCGGCGCACGCTTTGACCGAAGCGTTCGACAGCCTCAGCGACGTCCGGCTCCGCGTCGGGGCCTTGCCGGTCTTCCCGACCAACGAGATGAAGTATAACCTGACCTGGTCCACCGACGGCCTAATCAACGAGTACGGCAACCCCTGCGAGGCGATCCACGAGGGGAAGCTGATCAACGTCCTGCCGCTCGAAGGTTTGGAGCAGTTCAGCCTCGACGGCGTCAACTACGAGGCGTTCAACACCTCCGGCGGCGTCGGCACACTGGCCGAGACCCTTGATGGCCAGGTCCACACCCTCAACTACAAGACCATCCGCTACCGAGGCCATCGCGACCTGATGCGGTTCCTGATGGTCGACCTCCACATGAACGAGCATCGCGCCCAGCTCAAGGAGATCTTCGAGCGCTCGGTCCCGATGACGCTCCAGGATGTTGTCCTCATCTTTTGCACCGTGAAAGGTCGGCAAGCCGGCCGCTATGTCGAAGCTACCGACGCCCGGAAGGTCTACGCCGGAACCTTCCGTGGCCAGACCTGCAGCGCCATCCAGACCACGACCGCCGCCGCGCTTTGCGCTGTGCTCGACATGCACGTTGCCGGCCAGTTGCCCCGTCAGGGGTTTGTAAAGCAGGAAGAGGTTTCGCTCCGCGACTTCCTTGCTAACCGCTTCGGCTCGTGCTACGACGTCACCCGGAAATGAGGTCTGCCCGATGAGTAACGACGTCCTGAGCCGCCTCGGTATCGATGACCCACCGCTCGCGGTGGCGACCGGCCCAACCTGGAGCGCCGGAGCTGGCGAACCGATCACCGCCCGCTCGCCGATCGACGGCGCGACGCTGGCCACGTTCGCCTCGGCCACCGCCGCCAACACCGATCGGGTGATCGCCGCCGCGCACGCCGCGTTTGCGCCGTTCCGCCTGATCCCGGCCCCCGTCCGGGGCGAGTTCGTCCGCCGGATCGGGATGAAGCTCCGCGAGCACAAGGGGGCGCTGGCCGACCTGGTGACGCTGGAAGCGGGCAAGATCCCGAGCGAATCGCTCGGCGAGGTCCAGGAGATGATCGATATCTGCGACTTCGCCGTCGGGCTGTCGCGGCAACTCCACGGCCTGACGATCGCCAGCGAGCGCCCCGGCCACCGGATGATGGAGCAGTACCACCCGCTCGGCGTCGTTGGCGTGATCTCGGCGTTCAACTTCCCGGTCGCCGTCTGGGCCTGGAACGCCATGCTTGCCCTGGTCTGTGGCGACCCCGTTGTCTGGAAGCCAAGCGAGAAGACGCCCCTGACCGCGATCGCCACGCACCGGATCGCCCTCGAAGCCCTGGCCGAGTCGGCTGATCTGAACATCCCGCCCGCAGTCATCAATCTGGTCGTCGGTGGGGTCGAGGTGGGGCAGGCGATCGCGGCGTCTCCCCTGGTTGCCCTGGTCAGCGCGACGGGTTCGACGCGGATGGGCCGCGCGGTCGGGCCGGCGGTGGCGAGTCGGTTCGGGCGGAGTATCCTCGAACTTGGCGGCAACAACGCGATGATCGTGGCTCCGTCGGCTGACCTGGAGATGGCCCTTCGCGCGATCACCTTCGCTGCGTTCGGGACCGCCGGCCAGCGCTGCACGACGCTCCGCCGCCTGATCGTTCACGAGAGCGTTTATGACACCTTGATCCCCCGGCTGATCCAGATCATGCTCAACCTCAAGATCGGCGATCCCCGCGACTCGGGCACGTTGGTCGGCCCGCTGATCGACGAGGCGGCGTTCAAGGGGTACGCGACGGCACTTGATGAGGCCACCGGGCTCGGGGCGACGGTCACCGGCGGGTCACACGTCAACGTCGGCGTCCCCCAGGCGTACTACGTCCGCCCAACACTTGTCGAGAAGCTTGATCCGACTGCTGCGATCGTCCAGCACGAGACGTTCGCGCCGATCCTCTACGCCTTCAAGTATCGCACGCTCGACGAGGCGATCAGCATCCACAACGCCGTTCCGCAAGGTCTGAGCAGCGCCCTGTTCACGACCGACGTCCGCGAGGCCGAGCGCTTCCTCGGCCCCGCCGGCAGCGACTGCGGGATCGCCAACATCAACATCGGCACCAGTGGCGCCGAGATCGGCGGCGCGTTTGGCGGCGAAAAGGAGACCGGCGGCGGCCGCGAATCCGGCTCCGACGCCTGGAAAGCCTACATGCGCCGGACCACCAACACCATCAACTACTCGACCGAACTCCCCCTGGCCCAGGGGGTCAGCTTCGACGTCGAGTCGAAGCCGGTTGGGTGAGGCGGGAATCTGCCGAACTTACCGACGGTGTGTGGCCGCTGGCTCGGCGAAGACGGCGTTCAGCTCGTTGGCGAGGCGGACCGAGGCTCGCGCCATCTGCTCGATCAGGATCGGCTCAACCTGGCGAAGGTAGGGGGTGCCGAGAGTGTAGCCGGTCTCGATCGACCGCGGGGCGCCGGCGAGGTCGTGGTAGGCGAGCTTGGCGGCTTGCAAACTCTCGTCGGCCCAGGCGGGGGGCGACCCTTGGCTCCAGGCTCGGTTGGTCGCGGGGGTGATGGCTCGTTCGATCCGGCCGGCCCAGACCTGGTCGCTGCCGCCGATGGCGCGGATCAGGCCCGAATCCCAGAGCTGGTGGAGGTTGGTGCCGCTCCCCTCGAAGCGGACCTGCGTCTGGTTGCCGCCCCGGTCGCGGTTCTCGCCGATGTGCAGGGGTTGGTGGACGTCGGCGATGAAGTGGACGAAGAACAGCAAGGCCCGCTGCCGCTCGGGCTTGGGCCGCGAGTGGTCGAGGAGGATCTTGCGGTAGCGGTCGATCTGGTGGACGACATTGTCGGGCCGAGCGGCGTCGCGGCCGTCGGCGTAGTGGGCGTCCTGGATCGAGATATTGGCGTAATGCCAGGGGGAACTGCCGGGGTAGACCTCGTGCCCCTCGTGGTCGGCCCAGTCGGCGATATCGGGCAGGGTGTCGTCGGGGTGGAGCAGGTCCCGGATGGCGGCGCGGGCCTCGGGCGTCAAGCGTTCGGCCGCGACCCGCGCGATCACGCGATGCCCCTGCGGACCCCAGGCCAGCACGGTCGGCGGGCAAACCGCCAGGACCAGAGCCACCGCTAGCGCGGCCAACTGGCCCGATCGTCGCATTCGTTGGCTGAGCATGGGCGAAGGTTCCGTTCCTGGTTCGCGAGGAAAGATCGAATTACTTATCGACGGTGATCCGATCCTTGATCTTGCCGAACTCGACTTCCTTGATCCCCTTGAGCTTCATGATGTCCTCGATCTTGGCATACGGCCGATTCTTGACGATCTCCTGAGCATACACCTGCCCGATCCCCGGCAGGGCGTCCAGTTCTTCGAGCGTGGCCGTGTTCAGGTTGACCTTGTTGCCCGGCAGGCCAGCTTCCTTGGCGACTTTGCTCGTCTTGGCGGTCTTCGGCTCGGCCTTCTCTTCTCTCTCCATTCGGGCCTTGGCGGTCTTCTCGGCCCGCTCTTCCTTCTCCGCCGCTCGTTCGGCTTTCTCTTCCTTCTCAGCGGCCTTTTCGGTCTTGGTCCTGGCGGCGGCCTCGCCCTTGCCGAACTTGACCCGGCCCTTGAGCGAGTCGATCTTGGCGGGGCCGAACCCCTTGACCTTGGCCAGATCCTCATAGCCGGTGAATGGGCGGGCGGCGATGACCTCCTTGGCCAGCGTCGGGCCGACGCCGGGCAGGGTCTCGATCTGGAGCAAGGGGGCGCTGTTGAGGTCGATCGCCGTCGGGATCGGCCGGACCGTGGCCAGCGGCTTGATCTCCTCAATCCGCCGGGCGGGAACGCCGTGCGCCGCGAGGTCTTCGACCGTCTTGTGCGGGCGGCTGTCGATGATCTTGCGGGCCGTCGCCTCGCCAACGCCGGGCAAGGTCATCAGCTCCTCGGTCGTGGCCGAGTTCAGGTCAATCGGCTCGGCTTCCTTCTCCTTTTCCTTGGCTTTCTCGGTCTTTTTGGCCTTCTCCTTGGCCGTGGGCGTCGGCGTGACCGGCTTGGTGGTCTGCGCTTGGGCGGATCGCCCCGAGTCGGTCAGGGCGACGGTCAGAGCCAGGCTCAAGGACCACAAGAGCAACGGTCGGAGCGAGAATGGGCGCAGCACGGTCAAGGAGCACCTCCGCGGTCGGATGGGATGGAGCAAGAACCGAGCGAAAGCGAGCACGACGCATGCCAAGATAGGTGAGCAAGATGAACCACACAAGCCAGCACTGGCACCATGCGCGGCGAGTTCGCTTCAATTCCTTCTTGATCCGTGTTCGATCCGTATTCCATCCGAGGCCCGTTTGCTTCCCCGATGCTCCAGCCGTCGCCCTGCCACGATCCGCGCGGCGACGCGGACGGCGGCGATCAGGCTTGACGTGGCGACGGGTCGGCCTTGCCAGGCGATGTCGAAGGCTGTGCCGTGCGCCACGCTCGTTCGGACGATCGGCAGGCCGAGGGTGACGTTCACCGCCTGGTCGAAGCCGATCGTCTTGAGCGCGACGTGCCCCTGGTCGTGGTACATCGCCACCACGGCGTCGAACTCGCCGTTCACCGCACGCCCGAACAGCGTGTCGGCGGCGATCGGCCCGACGACGTCCACCCCCTCGGCCCGACAGCGCTCGACCGCCGGGCCGATGATCGTGATCTCCTCGGACCCGAACAGGCCGTTCTCGCCCGCGTGCGGGTTCAGGCCCGCCACCGCGACCCGGGGCGCTCGCCCACCGGTCAGAGGTCGGAGCGCCCGGTCGGCCAGGTGGATCTTGCCCGCGACCGAGTCCACCGTCAGCAGGTCGAAGACCGCCCGGAGCGCGACATGGAGCGTCGCGTGGATCACCCCCAGCCCGTTCCCCGTGCCGGCGGTCGCCTCGGGGGGCAGGTAGAGCATCATCGCATGATCGGGAACGCCGCAGCGCTCGGCGAGGATCTCGGTATGCCCGGGGTGCCGGACACCGGCCCGGTGCAGCGACTCCTTGTGGAGCGGTAAGGTCACGATCGCCTCGACCTGGCCCGCCAGCGCCAGGTCGATCGCCGCTTCCAGCCAGGCCGCAGCCGCCGCTCCCGCGCGGGCATCGACCACGCCCGGCGGAACGCTCGGCAGGTCGAGCGCTCGGACTTGATTCAACTCCAGGCAGGGGATCAGGCCCGGGGCAGGGCGGGCGTCCTCCGGGTCGGTGATCGCCTCGACCTGAATTTGCCCCGACGTTCCCACCAGCTCCAGCGCCCGCCGGAGGATGGCCGCGTCGCCGACCACGAACGGTCGGGCCAGATCATGCAGCGCCGGCAGCGACCACGCCAGCGCGACCACCTCGGGGCCGATCCCGGCGATATCACCCAGCGTCAGGGCCACGGTCGGTCGGTCGGCAAGCTCGGGCACAGGAGGGGTCCTTGGAGAGATCCGTGTCGGAGCGGCGTCAGTGCATCTGGATGTTGCGGAGCGGGGCATTTCGATCGGCAGCCGAGCGATCCGCACCCGGTTTGGTTGGTGCGGCACTCGCCGAGGGAGCCGGGGTGAACCGAGGCGGCTCGGTGGCCGGGTTGCACCCGGCGCCGGTGCTCAGCCCGAGGATCAGGACGATGCGGGCTGATCGCTGCATGGGATGCCTCGCGGGTCCGACAAATTGCTGGGCTCATCCCGTCATTATGACGCTGGGGTGGCCGGGAGTCGAGCACGACAGTGCGTGGCGTTCAGGCATCGTGGCAGACCAGGCCAGCAACCGTGACCTAGGGTTCCCGCAGTGGGCGAAGTGGCCCATCCCATCAGACGCCCGCCCATGTCCGCAAACTAGCTCAGATGCAGGTCGAGCGCGATCGTCTGGCGGTTTTGCTTTCATCGTCGTTACTCCTGGCACGCATGGACTGGATTGCTATGAAGATCCCTCAACTTCCCTGGTCGGCGATCGTGGCCGGCGGCAGCTCGGGCATGGCCGGATTCGCATTGATGGCGCTGGCGACTGGTACCCTGCACCTGGGGTCCGCCCATACCTGTTCGATCGCGGATCATCGCTCGGGATCGACCCTGGCCCGGACCCAACCGACCGGCACCGACCCCGAAGCGCGGCATGACCATCCCGGCAACTCCTGCTGCTGCTCTGGGGGACCAACCGGCCTGACCACCGCTCGCGACGAGACGCCAACCCAACTGACGCCCATCAAGGTGACCGCCACCCCGACGCGAGCCTTCCTCGGTTGTGAAGACGAGACCGGCCTGCCACCGCTTGAGATCGTCATGAACGCGGCCGACGACACGATGGCTACCTTGGAGAATGACCAACCGTTGCAGCCGATCATCACCCCGACTCGCTTCGTCGCGACGGGTTTTGACCCGGAAGCAGCTCCCGCCCTCGCCGTCGGCACCTCGCCTGCGGCAATGCGGTCGATCTCCATGCTCGACGGCCTGACGGGCTCGTCAAGCTTGTGGTCCGCCGGCGGATCTGGGGGCGGCGGTGGTGGTGGATTCGGGGCCGCGGGAGGCTCGGCCGCTGGCCAACGGGCCGCGACCAACCTTGCCGACGCTGGCTCGGTCACCCCAGCGCTGGTCGGTGGCCTGATTGTATCGCCGAGCCTCGCCGAGGGACTGACATACCGCCTGAGTCACCTCCACCAACTCGGCATCGCCTCGGTCCCGAGTGGTACGCTCGTGGCAACCCGGACCACCCTGACCGAGCCCGTCAGCCTGGCCCAGACGACCGATCAGTCGCTGACGCCGCTGACCTCAAGCGATCCCACATCGCCGGTCGCCACCGTCAGCGTTCCCGAACCGGCATCGGTCGTCCTGTCGATCGTTGGCCTGAGTTTGGCGGGATTTGCTGCCCGGCGTCGCGGGCAGGTGAGTGGTTAAAAACGCTCACGCTCACTGGAATCTCGATCTGAAGACGCTCGTCAGCCCATCCGTTCCAGGAGAACGACCCCCGCGATTGCCTGACGCCCCCGATCCGCGTCTGATCGGTGCATACCCCTCGCCCCGCTGTGTATGATGAGAGGGTTTGAGGGCATCAGTCGAAGGATGGGTATCCAATGGCATCGGTCACGGACGAAAGTCAAGTGGGTTGGCGGTTCGATAACACCTACGCGCGACTGCCGGATATCCTTTTCGTCCCGTCCACCCCCGCCACGGTGCGGAAGCCACGGGTGACGGTTCTGAACGATCGGCTGGCGAGTGAGCTTGGCCTCGACCTCGGCGCGATCTCGCCGGAGGCCGTCGCCGCTTTGTTCGCAGGTCAGACCCTGCCGGCTGGCTCTCTGCCAATCGCGCAAGCCTATGCCGGGCATCAGTACGGCGGCTTTACCATGCTCGGGGACGGTCGTGCCATCCTCTTGGGTGAGCATCGGACGCCGGCCGGCCGGCTCGTCGACATCCAGTTCAAGGGGTCGGGGCGGACGCGGTTCTCCCGCGGCGGCGACGGGCGGGCGGCACTGGGGCCGATGCTCCGGGAATATGTCGTTAGCGAGGCCATGGCCGCCCTCGGCATTCCCACCACGAGGAGCCTGGCCGTCGTCACCACCAGCGAGTCGGTCCATCGGGAATCGATCCGGAAAGGGGCGATTTTGACACGCGTGGCCGCCAGCCATCTCCGCGTGGGGACGTTCGAGTACGCGGCTCAGCGCGGTGAGGAGACGCTGCGGGTACTGGCCGACTACGCGATCACCCGCCATGATCCAGAACTGGCGGATGCCCCGCACAAATACCTGGAGTTCTTCCGCGCGGTCGTTGACCGCCAGGCCGCGCTCATCGCTCGGTGGCAGCTCGTCGGGTTCGTCCACGGGGTGATGAACACGGACAACGTGGCGATCTCGGGCGAGACGATCGACTACGGTCCGTGCGCGTTCATGAATGCCTACAACCCCGCCACGGTTTTCAGCTCAATCGACCGCAACGGCCGCTACGCCTACGGCAATCAGCCGAACATCATGCGGTGGAACCTGGCCCGGCTTGCCGAGGCTTTGCTGCCGCTCCTGAACGCCGACCCTGAGCAGGCGGTCGGGATGGCCACGGAGGTCTTGAATGAGTTCCCCACGCGGTTCGACGGGTACTGGCTCGCCGGGATGCGGAAGAAGTTGGGCCTGCAAACGGACGAGGCGGGCGATGCTGAGATGATCCAGTCGCTGCTCGACTGGATGCAGCAAGCCGGGGCCGACTTCACCAACACGTTCCGCGACCTCTCGTCGGAGGAGTTGCCGGCGAGCATCCTGTACCGGGAGCCGGTTTTCATGGCCTGGCACGCTCGTTGGCGAGACCGGCTCGGCCGTGCCGGGCTCCCGGAGGCCTTGGCCCACGCCCTGATGCGAACGGTCAACCCAGTCGTCATCCCGCGGAACCACCGGGTGGAGGAGTCGCTGTCGGCAGCCGAAGTGCACGACGACCTGTCGGTGTTGCACGGCCTGCTAACGGCCCTGGCTGCGCCGTATGAGGCAAGAGCCGATCTAGCGAAGTACCAGGAGCCACCCGCTGACGAGCGGGGATACCGGACGTATTGCGGGACGTAACCAGGAATCAACCAGAGTGGTTCCAGGTTGTTGTGGCGGTAGAGCTGCAAGGTGTAGGCGACTGTCTGCTCCTCCCTCTCTACCTCGGCCGCCACCCCCTTTGGCCGATCAATGGCTGGCCGAATCTCAGGAGCGTTCAGCGGAGCCACCATAGGAGCCAGACGGTCGGCCTGGGCTTTTTCCTGGCCACTTTGCCACCTCACGAGTCCGCTCAAAAAGGGAGCCGCAGTTGCTGACGGACGCGCGACTCTGGCTCGATGTCGAGGGAGGACAGGGTCACGCCGAGGAGCCGGATGCCCTGGCTGAGCGGGAAGATTGGATCGAGCAGCGTGATTACCAGTTCTTCGAACACGGCTTGCGAGGCGATCGGGACCTCGAGGCTCCGGCTGCGGGTGATCTGCTGGAAATCGGCGTACTTGGCTTTGAGCGTCGCCGTCCGGCCCCGGACCGTCGAGCCCTCGCAATAGGACCACACCTTGGCGATGAGCGGTTCCAGAGCGACACGCGCTTCCTCGACCGTGAAGAGGTCGGTGTGGAACGTCGTCTCGGCGCCGACCGACTTGCGGATGCGATCGGCCCGAACGGGCCGCTCGTCGATGCCGCGCGCCAGGGCGTAATAGTAGGGACCGACCTTGCCGAAGTGCTGATGCAGGAACTCAAGCGAGTAGCGTCTCAGGTCCGCGCCGTCGCGGATTCCAAGCCCCTCCATTTTCGCCGCCGTGACCGGACCGATTCCGTGGAACTTCGCCACCGGCAGGCTTTCCACGAAGGCCGGCCCCAGCTTCGGCGTGATGACGAACTGCCCGTTGGGCTTGCGCTCGTCCGAGGCCATCTTGGCCAGGAACTTGTTGTAGGAGACGCCCGCCGAGGCGGTAAGCCCGGTTCTGGCGTGGATGCTCGCCCGGATCTCCTCGGCAATCTCGGTGGCCGAAGTAATCCCCTGCCGGTTCACGGTGACGTCGAGGTAAGCCTCGTCGAGCGAGAGCGGCTCAACCACAGGCGTGTGCTCGGCAAAGATCGCCCGGATCTGGTGCGAGACAGCCTTGTAGACGTCGAAGCGAGGCTTCACGAAGATCAGCTCCGGGCACTTCCGCCGGGCGATGGCCGAGGGCATGGCGGAGCGGACGCCGAACTTGCGAGCTTCATAGCTCGCAGCCGCCACGACGCCCCGCTCGCGCGACCCGCCCACCGCGACCGGCATGCCGCGCAGCCGCGGATCGTCGCGTTGCTCGACGGACGCGAAGAAGGCGTCCATGTCGATATGGATGATCTTCCGCTGCCGTCCGGGCCCGTCCAAATCGAAGCCCTCGATCTTGTGGATCGCCCGCGTGCGAGTTCCACCTCGCCATCGTCGGGAAGCCACCCAAAAATTTACCATGCAGATGGCCAGGCGTACATAAAATTCCTGTCCGGACCGCTAACCTATCAGTCAAGTGGCGGAGGGCATCGCCCCGCGCAGCGACCGTCATCGGGCCTTGCCGGTCAAACCATTGTGCGGGCGACTTTTTGGCCGTGGCGTCTTCGGGAGCCTGATAGGGCCGGGTATCACCGGCAGGCGCCCAGATCAGGATGAGCGTCTGGCCTTGATACTCGACCGGAAATCCGCGTGGCTGATCGGGCGAGGGCGGCCTCGATCACCTTGTTCCAACTGGCCTTGTACTCGACGCGGTTGTCCTCGATCCGACGGCGATGGACCACGTCGTCGAGGTTGAAGGGTCAACCGTTCCAGGCGGAATCGCTCATCGGGCGGCATCTCCAGATCGCGGGTCGATCGGTGGGATTATCCACCAATCCGGTTGAGGTCGTCGAGTCCGACGCCGGCGAACCTACCCATCCGGTGGGGAGTCGGTTAAGATACGGGTCTGGCCGGAACCGGCCCACGAGACACCGCAGCCCGCCCTCGGGAGTGTGACCCCATGTTGAACCAGTCGCTGCAAGAATACGTCACCGGGCGTATCCTTCCCTCCATTCAGACCCCAGCGCAGTACACCGGGGGCGAGCTGAACTCGGTCCGCAAGGACCACCGAGCGATGAAGGGGACGCTCTGTCTGGCCTTTCCCGATACCTACTCGCTCGGGATGAGTCACCACGGGTTGCAGGTTCTCTACTCGCTGATGAATGCCCGCGAGGACTGGGCCTGCGAGCGGGCCTTCACCCCCCTGCATGACTTCGAGAAGGCGCTCCGCGAGCATGAGGTGCCGCTCTATTCGCTGGAAACCTTCACGCCGCTGCACAAACATGACGTGCTCGGCTTCTCGCTCCAGTACGAGATCGGCTACTCGAACGTCCTGACGATGCTTGACCTCGGCGGCATCCCGCTCCACGCCGCCGACCGATCGGCCGACGATACGCTGGTCATCGCGGGCGGACCCGGGGCACAGAACCCCGAACTGCTCGCCCCGTTCGTTGATCTGTTCGTGATCGGCGACGGCGAGCCGAGCCTGCCGATCGTCTGCGACATGTGGGCCGACATGAAGGGCGACCCAACCCTGACCCGCGAGGACAAGCTCGCGCGAATCGCGGCGGCGAACGACTGGGCCTACGTCCCCCGGTTCTACGACATGGAGTATGCCGAGGACGGCACCATCGCCGCCATCACCCGCAACCGACCTGATGTGCCCGAGGCGATCAAACCCTGCGTGATCCGGGGACTGGACGAGATCCCGCTGCCGATCGCGCCGATCGTCCCGTTCGTCGAGACGGCGCACGACCGGATCGCCATCGAGATCATGCGTGGTTGCCCCTGGCAGTGCCGGTTCTGCCAGAGCACGGTCATCAAGCGTCCCCTCCGCTACCGGACCGTCGAGACGATCGTCAACGCCGCGCTCGCCAGCTACAAGAACACCGGGTACGACGAGATCAGTCTGCTGTCGCTCTCGACCAGCGACTACCCGAAGTTTGAGGAACTGGTGACGAAGATGAGCGAGGTCTTTACCCCGCTCGGCGTCAAGATCTCGCTGCCTAGCCTCCGGATCACCGAGACCCTCAAGAAGATCCCCGCCCTGCTGCAAGAAGGACGCCGGGGCGGCCTGACGCTGGCCCCTGAGGTCGCCCGCGACGACATGCGTGAGCAGATCCGCAAGCCGATCGACAACAAGGACCTTTACGAAGGCGCGGCCGAAGCCTTCCGGCGCGGCTGGCGGAAGGTCAAGCTCTACTTCATGTGCGGCCTGCCCGGCGAGCGCCCCGCCGACCTCGACGGGATCATCGAGATGGCCGAGACCATCGCGCGGATCGGCAAGGACGTGACCGGCCGCTATGCCGATGTCGTCGCCAGCGTCTCCAACTTCGTCCCCAAGCCCCACACCCCCTACCAGTGGAACGGGATGCGGGAGCGTGAATACTTCCAGTGGGCCCACCGCTACCTGCGGAGTCAGGTCCGGATTCGCTCGGTGACGCTCAAGTGCCACTCGATCGAGACCAGCCTCCTCGAAGGCATTATGACCCGAGGCGACCGTCGGGTGGCCGCCGCGCTCGAAGAAGCCTGGCGCCGCGGTGCCCGCCTCGACGCCTGGACCGAGCACTTCGACTCCCGCCTGTGGTGGGGCGTCTTCGACGACCTCGGGATCGACGTGCCGTTCTACAGCCAGCGGACCCGACCCATCGAAGAGGTCTTGCCCTGGGACCACATCCACGTCAAGAAGGGTCGCGAATACCTGGCCAAGGAGCAAGGCCGCTCGATCGTCCAGCTCACCGCGATGGCCGAGGCGGTCTAGTTCGATTCTGACTCACCCGGCGGAAAGGGCGGACTCGGATGGCGCAGTGGGATAAACGCACGATCAAGCTGTCCGAGTCGCATGGTTGGCACGCGCGGCCGGGCTACAAGATCTTCGTGGCCGACCGCGGCGCTGTCCGGTTTGACTTCCCCGATAACTGGCTGGTCATCCCCGAAGAGTCCGGGACGATCAAGTTTCACGACCGGCAACCGCCCGACGACGACTGCACGCTGGCCATGACGGTCATGTACCTGCCTCCCGGCGACTGGAGCAAGGTGACGCTGGCCATGCTGATCGGGCAGGTGATCGAGAGTGACCGGCGGGCGATCACCGAGCGCGGGCCGATCCACCCGGGCAAGCGGACCGACCTCGACCTCGTCTGGACCGAGGTCCAGTTCGAGGACGCGACGCAGGGCCACCGCAAGGCCCGATCCCGGACCTGCCTGGCCCGCGCAGAGAACGTCCAACCGCTGATCACCTTCGATTTCTGGGATTCCGACGCGGTCAAGTTTGGTCCTGCCTGGGATGAGATCCTCCGCTCGTTGCGGGTCGCCGAACCGATCCTCGACCCCAGCATTGGTCAGCCGAACCGGGGGTAAGGTTGATCCGTCATGCCGACTCTTGGTCCGAGATTCACGATTGGCCGCCTGATGGCTGCGGTGGCGGTGTCAGCCGGGGTCTTCGCCCTGTACCCGTTGGCGAGGCAGGGTGCGGGCGCCTTGCTGGTCGTCCCACTCATTTCGGTCCTCGCCTTGATACCAGTGCGGTACGCGCAGCCGAAGCAGTGGGTCGTAATCGCCAGCTGGATCATCGCCGGGTGGCCGTTGTCGATCGTCATTTCGCTCCACGTCGCGTTCGTGGTCGCCTCTGGTATGCAGAGTCATTCTTCCGGGCCGCGCGTTGTCTCTCCAATCGTCACTGTCCTGGGGTATCTGGTGCTGGCGAGTGGAGTCTCGTCGCTGGTCGCGACCGTGATCGGATGCTATCTCCCCTTGATTGCCCCGGATCGCTCGGGCCCGGGTCCGAGATGTTGGAATCCCCAACTGATTCCGGTATTGCTGATAACACCGGTTTGGCTCGCGGTCATCGGCATCCTGTACTGGGACCCCGTCGGGGCTGTCTGGTGGGCCGTGGATTGAGGCTCACTTATCATTGCTTATGCCGGGTGTCCGTCCCATTTCCCCCTCCGCAACTCTCGGGTCTTCGTTGATGTCATCCTCGCCCGCCAACCTGGATCAGGCTCCAGCACCTCTCCGACGATCGAGTCGGGTCTGGCCGTGGCTGGCGCTGGGCCTGGCGTTGGCCTGGGTGGTGGTACTGCGGGTGCCGCTGGTGCTGAATGCTCGGGCGCACCTCGATAGTGACCTGGCGGTGGATGGGTTGGTGCTGGTCGATGCGATGCAGGGGAAGTTCCACTGGCACTACCCGGGGACGCCGTTCATCGGGTCGATCCCGGTGCTGCTGTCGATGGGTCCGGCGGCGGTGCTGGGGGTGAACCCGGAATCGCTCGTCGCTGGGGGGACGGTGGCTTTCGCGCTGCTGGTCGCGGCGACGTTCGGGCTTAACTGGCGGGCGTTCGGGCCATCGGTCGCGGTCTGGGGCTTGATCCCGCTGACGTTCGCCTCGACCGGGTCGATCTGGCTCTCGGGGCGGATCACGGGCGGGCACCTGATGGCGGCTGTCTGGCACGCGGCGGCGTTCGCCTTGCTGGCCGACGGTTGGAAGCGGGGCGGTGGCTGGAAGCGGGCGGGCCTCCTTGGTGTTTGGTGTGGGCTTGGGCTGTATGTCGATAGCATGTTCGCCGCGAGCTGGGCCGGGCTGGCGGTGGCCGTGGTGATCGGGGGCTGGTGGGGAGCACCCCGGCCGCGGTCGGTCCGACGGGCCCTGGCGAGTTTGCTCGCGTTTGGCCTCGGCGCCGGGGTCGGCGTGCTGCCGCGACCCATCGGTGCGGCGGTCGATCCGCACAACGTCTATGGCGACCAGTTCACCCCGGTTTTCGACTACGACACCGTGGTTGACACAAACCTCTGGCACCTCCTCTTCGACTGCGAACCGCGCCTGATCGCGGGGCACCGGTTGCCCGGGATGGAGTATGATCCGACGACCTTGCCCGGTGGCTTTCGGCCGGTCCAGGGGGGTGGGGGCTGGGTCTTCAAGGCGGTGACGGCGTCCAGCCTGCTCCTGTTCGCCTGGGGGATCGTCCGGTTGATCCGGGGCGGCCGGGTCGGCGGTGACCTCCGATCGCGGGCGATCGCCTGGGGTCTGGTGGGATCAAGCCTGGTCATCGGCGCGGCGTTCCTGGTTGCATCGAACATCACGAATTCGGATAATTATCGGTACCTGGTCTTCCTGCTCGTGCCGTGGTCGTCGGGGTTCGGTGTCCTGCTCGGGCGCTGGTGGTCGGGTGGTCGGGTGGCGAAGACCGTCGCGGTCGTCGTCGGGGTCGGCTTTGCCGGGTTGATGACCGTGGACGCCGAGCGCTGGTATGGTCGGCTCGGCTGGGTGGACGCCTCGGGCTGGCGGCCGACTCAGGTCATACCGGCGGAACCGGTGCTTGACTGGCTCGACGACCATTCCGACGTCGCGGCGATCTATGGGGACTACTGGGACGTCTTCCGGATCTCGTTCCTGACGGGTGGTCGCGTGGCGGGCGTGCCGCTGCCGATCTACCCGAACCGTTTCCCCGCCGTGACACGCCGCTTTCCCGGCGGTCGGCCCGAGATCCTGGTTGTGATCGACCGGCGCCGGAGTCATGCCGCCGAGTTCCGCGCCCAGGCTTTGACGCAGGGAGGCCGCGACATCGCCAGCGGCCCGGGCTGGTCGATCGTCGCCTGGCCGGTTTCGCCTGCTCCTCGGAGATTCGCCCCGTGAGTGCCGCCGCGCCTGGAACTGAGCCAACTCAACCGCCAATCTGGACGCCCGACCCAGGCCGATGGGGCCGGTGGGATCTGGTGGCGATCCTCGTCTGGATCGGTGGCCTGACGGCGTTTTTCTGGAAGGCGGTCGCGCTCCGGCAAGCCCTCTTCTACTTCGACATCACCGAGATCAACTACCCGTACCGCGACTTCCTGGCCGGCGAGCTGCGAGCGGGTCGGTTCTCTCGGTGGTTCCCTGGGCTGTATCACGGCTTACCGCTGTTCGCCGAGAGTCAGGCGGGCTACCTCCACCCGCTCAAGTTTGTCCTCTACCCCTGGCTGGCAACGTGGCAAGCCCTGAACCTCGACACGGTCGGGTCGATCGCCCTCACCGGCCTGGGGATGTACGGTTGGATGCGGCGCCATGTCGGACCCGCAGGCGCAGCCACGGCGGCAGTGGTCTTCGGCCTGAGCGGTTTCGTCTGGGCACACCTTATCCACACCAGCATGAACAACGCCCTGATCAGCGTCCCGCTCGTCTTCTGGGCGACCGAGGTGAGCTGGGACGGCGGCCGGCTCCGCGGGATCGCGCTCGGTGCCCTGGCCCTGGCCTGCCAGGTCTTCGCGGGGCACCTGCAAGACACGATCCTGACGCTCGGCGCCCTGGGTCTCTACACCCTCTACCGGGCCTCGACCGCGCCGACATGGCGGGCGCGGGCTTCGGTCCTTGCACTGGCAACGGCCCTGGTCGTGGTCGGCGTGGCGGTCGCGGCGGTGCAGTGGGTCCCGTCGAAGAACCTCCTCGATCGGTCGCCCCGGGTCGGGGGCCTGACGTGGGACCAGATCACCTATGGGTCGTGGTCACCCGAGCTGCTGCCAACACTGGTCGTCCGTGAAGCGTACGGCACGCTCCCCCGCGACACCGACTGGCTCGACGGCTACTATCCGTATCACGAAATGAATGCTTATATGGGAATAATTTCTCTGGCTCTCGCGGTCATCGGTGCCGGGGCGTGGCGCGACCGGTGGGTCGGTTTCTGGGTCGTGCTGGCAGGCGCCGGCGGCCTGTTCATGCTCGGGCGATACACAGCGCTGTTTGATTATATGAATCTCGTTCCCGTCATTGGGAGTTCGCGGATTCCGGTCCGGTACCATCTTTGGGTCTCACTGGCGGTGGCGGTTCTGGCGGCGGTCGGAGTCGATCTCCTGGGACGGCTGGGGTTGGCGCCGGTCCGGCTCCGGGGCGTGGCCTGGGGTGGCACGGTGCTGATTATCGCGAGTTTCTCGATCGCCACCGTGCGTTATATCCCCGCCTGGACCGAAGCACGCCGGTGGACCGCGCCCGAGTTTCAGGAGCATTTTCGCTGGCTCGGGACCGACATTGCCATCGGCGTCATCCGGACATCGGTGCTTGTCGGCCTGGCCTGGTGGGTCATCAGCTCCGCGGCGCGGTCGGTCAAGCCGGCGCGGCGGGTCTGGTTGGCGGCTTGCTTGCCGGCGCTGGTCATGCTCGATTTGCTCGGCTCGCACTGGTGGGACGTGCCGACGATCGACCCGAGCTACTGGACCGTGCCACCCGCGTCCGCCCAACGCATCCAGGCTGATCCCGCGACGATCCGGGTCTATGGCCTTGCCGAGAAGTCGTCGGCCGAGCCCGGTTTTGCGTCGCGCCCGGTCAACTTCTTCGAGGTCCGCGACACCCTCGCCTGGAGCATCGCGCCGGTCTGGGGCCTGAAGTCGTCGGCCGGCCTGACGCCGATCTTCCCCCGGCGCGTCCTGACCTTCACCGACCACGCCACCCCCCCATCGACCCGCTACGATGTGGAAGGGGTGAGCCACCTGCTCGCCGGTCGCGCCCTGCCTGGATTCACCGGGCGGACCGAGACCGCTGGCAGTGCCGTGATCCACTTCCTGACCACGGCGCAGCCGCGCGCCCGCCTGATGGGGCGTCCCGCGTACGTCGCCGACGAACTTGCCGCCGGCCAGGCGCTGACGACGCTGGGGAAGTCGATCCACGACCGGATCATCGTCGAAGATCCCGACCGACCCGTTCCGGATGCCGCCGAGCCCGCCGGCTCGGCCCGGATCACCCGCGACGACCCCGAACACGTCGAGATCCAGGCCGAGAACACGGGCACGACCCCGATCTATCTGGTCCTGACCGATACGTTCGACCCCGGCTGGTCGTGCCTGGTTGACGGCCAGCCCACGCCGATCCGCCCGGCGTTTGCTGCCTTTCGCGCTGTGGTTCTCCGTCCAGGATTGCACAAGGTTGAGTTTATGTATGAGCCGGCTGGGTTTCGGGTTGGGCTAGGCTTGACGGGGGTGGGCCTGTTGAGCGTGGTTCTTGGACTGGTCTGGTCGCCCCGGGTCGGTACGATCGACCCACCGCACGGCCCGTCGGCCTGGCCGCGCTGGTGGTTCCCGGTCTTCGCGGGGCTGCTGATCCTGATGGTGGTTGGGTCGGGAATCACGCGCGGTCCCGACGGTGGCTTGATCATCCATCCACGCTGGACCAACTCGTTCCATCGGTTTACCTGGGCCGCCGGAATCGAGGCGATCCGTCCGATGAGTTCGGCGCTCGGGCGGTAGGCGACCGGCCGGCCTGACGGTTCGCCGCGACGCCTGGGATCGGGGCGGTCGCCATTGTATCCGAGTTGTCAAAGAGCAGAGACGTTCACTCAGGCGAGGTCGGCGAGCGGGTCGGCTTGGGTTCGTTCGGTCATTTGTGTCGCTGGTCGGTGGTGGGTTCGTTCGGTCAACCATGTTCGACCATCACAGTGGGTTCGTTTGGCGCGTTGCCTCGAGGATCTGTGTTGGGTTCGTTCGGCGCGTTGCCTCGTGGGTCGGTGGTGGGTTCGTTCGGCGCGATGCCTCGGCGGTCGGTGGTGGGTTCGTTCGGCGCGTTGCCTCGTGGGTCGGTGGTGGGTTCGTTCGGCGCGATGCCTCGTGGGTCGGTGGTGGGTTCGTTCGGTCAAACACCCGGCAGTCGCGAGGTGGGTTCGTTTGGTCAGATTTTTTGCCTGCTCGGTGGGTTCGTTCGGTCGAGCGACTCGTTATTGCCTGGTGGGTTCGTTTGGTCGAATGATTGCGAACCGTGTGGTGGGTTCGTTTGGTCAGCCACGCGGATCTTTGTGGCAGTGGTCCAGGGTGGTACTGCTCGGCAGGGGATGCAAGTTCGCGGCATCGTCGTGGTGAGCCGCTCGCTCCTGGAATGAATTGCAAGTGACCAACTCCGCCGTCCGGTCGAGGGACGATCGTGCAAGACAAAGGAGTGGCAACGTGCGGGCTGTTGCGACTGAAATTGGTGAAAGATTATAAGGATTAAGATCACAACGGCAAGTATGTCAGATCAATTTTTGTCATGAATTTGATGATCGTGAGGACTGACGCGGATCTCTGGGTTGAAGCTCAGCGGCTGGCCGGGGGAAGGCACAAGCAGGAACCATGAAATGATTGCCCAGTCACGCCGTCGCGAGCGCTCGCGATGGATCGACTCGCCGATAGCCTCCGCACAATCCGACGAGACATCGACTTCCCACTCAGGTCAGACCGTCGAGGCCGCCCGCTGGTGGGTGGGGCTGCATGAGCGAGCTGGATTGAGGTGGCATCGGGTCCGGCCCTCGCCCGGAGTCGGCGGCCCGTCACGCCACGGCCTCCCGGCCTCGTTCGCTGCTTGGGTCCGGTCGGTCAGCGCTTCGGCGAGCCAGGCGCGGGCGTAGATCCACTCGCGAAAGGCCGAGGCGCGTGCCAGCCCGAGGGCGTTGGCGGCCTCCTCGATCGACAACCCGCCGAAGAGGTGGAGCCGCGCCAGGTCGGCAGCGCCGGGGTCGGCGGCGGCCAGGCGGTCGAGCGCCTCGGCCACGTCGATCAGCACGTCACGGTCGGCGGTGGTGAAGCGCGCGGCGTCGTCGAGCGTCCAGCACCGCCGCGCCGACCCGCCCCGCTTGCCGGCGTTCCGGGCGCGGGCGTGGTCGACCAGGATGCGCTGCATGGCCCGGCTCGCGGCGCGGAGGAACTCGGTCCGGTCGGCGAAGCTCGCCCCACCGAGCCGGACGAACGCCTCGTGCACCAGCGCCGTGGCGTCGAGGGTATGCCCCACCCGCTCGGCCCCGAGCTGACCCGCCGCCAACCGCCGCAGCTCGTCGTAGACGACCGGGAAGAATCCCTCCCCCCGCGCCGAGCCGTTCACGGCTTGCCCCCCGCCGGTTCCGTGGTTGGGGTCGGTGGGGGCTGATCCGGCTTCGCGACAGGCGCCGGGGACGCCACATCGGTCGGGGCGGGTAGCTTAAACTGGGCTTCGATCCTGGCTTTCTCCTCACGCCATGCCCTGGCCTCGTCGCCCTTGCCCGTTTCATCGGCCAGCCGGATCAGCCGGTCGAGCGCTGCGGCCAGCCGATTTGCATCCTCCGTCGTAATCCTGGCGATCCGCTGCTTCATCCCCTCGTAGCCAGACAGCAGCAGCGGCTTCGCCTCGTCGAACCGCTTCTGCCCCAGCAACGCCCCGCCAAGCAGCGATCGGGCGTGGAATGTTTTCAACTGTCGTCCTTGCTTCGCCCGCGAATTGCTAGGGCTTCCCGCGAGACAGACTCGGCCTCGTCCCACTTCTCCAGCTCCAGCAGGTCCGTGCCGAGGAAGGTCAAGGCGTTGGCGTAGGATGCTCCATTGGTGCCCTCGCGGCGCTTCCACAAGTCCGCCAACTTGCGATTCAGCGGGCGAGCCTGGTCGGGCTTCCCGGCCAAACGGTAAGTCCTGGACAAGTTTTCCATGGCGCGAAGAGTGTCGGGGTGGTCCGGCCCCAGCTTCGTCTTCTGCATCGCCAGGGTCTGCTCCCACAGCGGTAGGGCTCGCTGGGGTTGTCCGCCGAGTTGGTAGGCGTTCGCCAGGCTGTTCATGCTGTAAAGGGTGTCGGGGTGGTCCGGCCCCAAGATCGAGGAGAAGGTCTCGCGACACCTGATAAACAGGCCGGTGGCTTTCTGGGGATAGCCCAGCCCGAGTTGGGATAGGCCCAGTGTTCTTTGCATTCGTGCCAGGGCCAGCGGGTCGCCGATCGACTCGCCATCCAGGGCAGCCGCGGTCTGGTCGAGGCGTTCGCCCAGCAACGCCGCCAGCGGCTTCCCCTCCTTGTCGGCGCTTCGAGGGTTGAGATCCTGAAAGATCGACCCGAGAATCCCGCTGATCCTCTCGTTCTGTGCCAGGCGCTTCTCCGCCTGGAGGCGCTGCTCGGCCTCGGCCCGCCGCGCCTTCTCGCGTTCCGTCGTTTCGGCGCGGGCGATCGCCGCCTGCCGCTGCGCCTCGCGCTTCTGTCGCACCGTCAGCCGGCGCTGCTCGGATTCGGCAACGAGGGCCTTTTCCTTCGCTGCGGTCTGCTTCATGGCCTCGACCAGCCCGAGCGTCGTGCCGATCGCGCCGATGACTAGCGTCAGTAGGACGAAGGTCGCCGCCACCACCTGTCCGCGGTGGCGGCGGATGAACTTGGCCGTGCGATAGCGGGCCGTAGGTGGGCCGGCCGTCACTGGCTCGTCGTTGAGGAAGCGCTCGACATCGTTGGCCATGCCGATCGCCGAGTCGTACCGCCGAGATCGCTCCTTGGCCAGCGCCTTCATGACGATCCAGTCAAGGTCGCCCCGGACGTACCGGCCCAGGCGGACCGGCTCGACCTGCCGAGTGGCCGCCACGCTCGGTAGCGCCTCCGACGTGCTGATCCGCGAACTGGGCATCGGCGGCTCGTCCTCGCGGATCACGCGGAGGACTTCATCCAGCGCCGCCCTTTGCAAGCTCTCCTTGCGAATGGGCGTCGAGCCGGTCAACAGCTCATACAGAATGACGCCGAGGGCGTAGATGTCGGCCCGCGTATCGACGTCAAGGGCGTTGAACATCGCCTGCTCGGGGGCCATGTAGAGTGGCGTCCCGGCGATCGTGCCGAAGGCGGTGAACAGGCTCGCCTCGGTCAGGCTCAAGCCCGAGGTCGCCTTGGCCAGGCCGAAGTCGATCACCTTTGGCACCGGCGCCCCGTCGTGGCTCTCCACCAGGATGTTGGTGGGCTTCAGGTCGCGGTGGATGACCCCCTTCTGGTGCGCGTGCTGCACGGCCCCGCAAATCTGGCGGAAGAGGTTCAGCCGCGTCGGCAGGTCCAGGCGGTGGGTGTCGCAGTAGTCGGTCAGGGAAATCCCCTTGACCAGGTCCATGACGAAAAACGGGTGGCCCGAGTCGGTTGTCCCGGCGTCGAGGACGCGGGCGATGTTCGGGTGGTCCATGATCGCCAGCGCCTGACGCTCGGACTCAAACCGAGCCAGGACCGTCCGTGAGTCCATCCCGGCGCGAATCAACTTCAGGGCCACCTGCCGACGGACCGGCTGGACCTGCTCGGCGAGGTAGACAGTGCCCATGCCCCCCTCGCCGATCGCCTGGCGGAGCTTGTACCGGCCGGCGACAAGGGTGCCGATGGCCACATTGACGGGCACCGGAAAGGGTTCTGGCCTGGCCCCAACAGTGCTGAAGCCGACCGTCGCGCCGTCGGGGACCGGCGCGTCCCCAGCAACGATCGCGCCATGGTCGCTCAGGCCGATCGTGGTATCGGGGGCAACGCTCGGGGCTGAGCCGAGGGCGAAGTCGGCCGCGGTTTCCTCGGCGACCAGCGGACCTTGCAGGAGCAAGTCGGGCCGATCGGCGGCGGCGAGCAACCCGTCGACCCGGCGGCGCAGTTCGTCATCGGCCCCGCACTCGCGGTCAAGGAAGGCCAGGCGGTCGGCGGGGTCGGCGAGGTCGTGCGCGGATAGAAACAGGGCCTTGATGCGCTGGTGGTCGAGGGGCACAGGGCCGGCCTCCGCTTCGAGGGCTGGGCAGGGCGAATCGGTAACGCACTCGTATTGGCGTAAAAGCTCCGCATCGAGTCTCAAAAGAAATCGGAGAGCGTCCAGCGAATGTTGGGCGATTGACGCCACCGGGGTCCGGAATGGTCAATATCGCCCCCCGACCACCGGGACCTGGTCCGCTTGCTGAACCGACCAGGCAGGCAGGGGGGGACTCGTGCTCGGCCCGGGAGCATGCAGCATCGTCGGGAACCGATGCTTGGCTCGCGGGTCGGTATGAGCTAAGATCGAGGTACTTATCTGCCCTTCGATTCCTCCGGTCTGATCGCCGTCGTCCGCCCGCGTGGCGTTTCGTCCTGTCTCATTACCTCCATTGAGGGTTCCACCCATGCTGACCCCCCGCGCCCGGTGGCTGGCGTTGCCGGTCTTGCTCGCCCTGACAGGACATGTGGTCCGGGCCGACTTGCCCCGAGTGCCAACCGACTTTGAGGTTCGGGTGGTGGCGAGCGTGCCGACGGTCCTTTTCCCATCGCAGATCGCCACGGCACCCGACGGCAGCCTGTTCGTCGCCGAGGACTCGATGGACCAGCCCGGCCCGCACGAGGCGAACAACGGGCGCATCCTGTTGTTTCGCGAGGGCAAGGAACCGGTGGTTTTCGCCTCTGGCCTCCGCGCTGTGTTCGGGATGGCCTGGCGGGATGGCGAACTTTACGTCAGCCACATGCCGTTTCTGTCGGTCTTCCGCGACGCCGACGGCGACGGTCGGGCCGAGCTGCGGCGGGACCTGTTCAAGGACCTCGGAATTACCAACAACCAGGGGCTGAACGACCACATCGTCTCGGGCATCCAGTTCGGGATCGACGGCAAACTCTACATCTCGACGGGCGACAAGGGGGTCCTCAAGGCGACCGGTCCCGACGGCAAGACCGCCCAGCTTAAAGGCGGCGGGACCCTGAGGTGTCGGCCCGACGGGACCGAGATCGAGGTCCTGACGACCGGGACGCGGAACCACCTGGAGCCGAACCTCGACGAGCAGGACAACCTGTTCACCTACGACAACACCGACGACGGCGACGGCTGGTGGACCCGCGTCACGCACCACGTCGACGGCGGCTACTACGGCTACCCGTATGACTACCACAAGCACCCCGACCGCTTCCTCAACCGGATCAGCGAGTACGGGGGCGGCTCCCCCTGCGGTGGCGTCGTCTACCGCGAGGACGTCTGGCCCGAGCAGTACCGTGGCCGCGTCTTCTGGGCCGAGTGGGGCAAGCGCAAGGTCCAGGGCTTTCGGTTCGAGCCTGACGGGGCTTCGTTCCGGATCAAGGATATTGAGGATCTTGTCCAGCCGGGCAAGGACAGCAACTTCGTGCCGATCGACCTGGCGATCTCCTACGACGGCCGGACGATGTACGTCGCCGACTGGGGGATGGGGGGCTGGAACTCGCCGACCGAAAAGGTGGGCGCCATCTACGCCATCACCTACAAGGGGCCGGCGATCGCCACTCGCCCGCGCGGGCAGGATTCCGACCCGCTCGATGCCCAGTTCCGCCAGCTTGATCATCCGTCGTACAACGAGCGGATGCGGGCGCAGAGCGCGATCATCCGCGCGGGGCGAAGCGGCTGGAATCAGGCGGTGGCGCTGCTGGTCGACCCAGCGGTGGCTCCGCTGGCGCGCCGACATCTGGTCTGGATCGTCGATGCGCTCGCGGTCGACTCGGCGGCCGAGGAAACTGTCCTGCTTGCCCAGCACTTTCGCGCCGAGGATGTCCGGGCGCAGGTGATCCGGGCTGTGGGCGAGCGGCGGAGCAAGTCGGCCGTTGCCGAGGTCGTCGCCGCGCTCGCCGACTCGAGCCCCGTGGTTCGGCTCCAGGCGATCATCGCGCTGGGGCGGATCGGCGACCCGGCAACCGTGGCTCCGCTGCTGCCCATCCTGACAGACCTCGACCGGACGCTGGCCTTCTCAGCGCGGCAGGCGCTGCGGCGGATCGGTGCGTGGGACGCGGTCGCCTCAGCTTTGAAGGCCAGCGACTCCCGGACTCGCGCTGCGATTCTGGCCGCACTCGAATCGGTCTACGACCCGGGAGCCGTCGCTGCCCTGCAAGGCGTTTTGAGTGACTCGACCGCTCCGAGCGACGAGCGGGCTCGTGCCCTGACCGAACTGGCCCTCGTGGCTCGCAAGGCGCCGGAGTGGGACGGCAAGTGGTGGGGGACGCGCCCGACCCAGGGCAAGCCCCCTGCCAGGACGATCGACTGGGCCGCGACGCCCGCCATTCTCGCCGTGATCGAGGCGGGTTTGAACGACCCGGCCCCCCTCGTCCGGCGGGCCGCCGTCGTCGCTCTGGTCGAGACGAGAAACAAGCCCGCGCTCGGTTCGCTCCGCCGACGGTTCGAGCCCGGGATCGAGCCCGACCTCGCCGTCCGCGCCGAGGTGGCCGGGGCGCTCGGAATGCTCGGCGACAAGGCGGCGATTCCCTCCCTGGTCCTCGCGCTCGAAGATCAGACGACGCCCGGTCCGATTCGCGACGCGGCGCTCGGTGCCTTGCAGGCGATCGGCGGCGCCGAGGCGACCCGACCGCTGGTTGATCTGCTCAGGAACCGCGGCACTGCTCTTGCCGAGCCAGTTGCGATCCAATTGATCACCGCCCTCGGTCGGTCCGGGGAGAAGGCTGCCGTGCCCGACCTGACCAGCCTGCTATCAGGCCCCTCGGCGCTGATCCGAGCCGCGTGCGCTGTGGCTCTCGGGGAGATCGGGCCGGCATCCGTGGTCGCTCCGGCGATTCGTGCCAAGCTGAGCGATCCGATCCCCACAGTCCGCAAGGCGGCACTCGCGGCGCTCGGGCATCTGGGTGATCACGTCGCCGTGCCGGCGATGATCGGGCTGGCGATCGACGAGGCGACCCGGTTCGAGGCGATGCTGGCGCTGGCTGAGGTCGCCGACATCCGGGCGCTGGGGGTCTACCTGCAAGGTCTGACCGACAAGAGTCCGGCGATCCGCCAGGCATCGCTCCGCGCGATGGTCGCGATCCGCGACGAGGCCGCCCCAGCGCTCGACCGGCTCGCCGCTCGGCGGGAACTCTCTCCATCGGCGATCCCCGAACTGCGCAAGGTCTATAGCCAGTTCGGGCCGATCCACGCCTGGAACTTGCTTGGCCCGGTGCCGCTCGACGCCGCAGCGCCGGTCGCTCCCGGCTCGGCCATCGACCTCGCCGCCACGGTCACGAGTTCGGACGGGATCGCGCTCGGGTGGAAACCAGCCCGGGGGGACGCCGAGCACGGGACGATCGACCTGATTCGCCTCCTGCCGCAGCCGACGCACAAGCGGGCGATCTTCGCCGTCGCCGAGGTCGAGAGCCCGACCGCCCGCGGGGCGCGGATGATGGTCGGGTGCGACGACACGCTCGACGTCTGGTTGAACGGCAACCTCGTCCACCAGATCGGCGGCAACCACTCGTACGGTCCCGACATGGCCGAGTTTGCCGTGACCCTCAAGGCGGGCAAGAATCAGGTTTTCGTCCGGAACGGTAACGACGGCGGCGACTGGAAGTTCTCGGTTGCGGTGACGCAGGCGGTGGACTATGGGTTTCTCCAGGGGCCAGCACCCGGCGGGTTCGACCCCGACCAGCACCGCGCCGTGGCCCTGAAGGGTGGGGGCAAGGCGGATCACGGCAAAACCTTGTTCAGCGACCTGAAGGGGTTGGCCTGCACCAAGTGCCACGCCGTGGACGGGCAGGGGGGCGCGATCGGCCCGAACCTGTCGGGGATCGCCGCCATGTACCCGCGCGCCGAACTGATCAACTCGGTCCTGGCGCCGTCGAGTCGGATCTTCTCGGGCTATGAGACGGTGGTCGTCGCCACCCGCGACGGCCGGGTCGTGTCCGGCCTGCTCAAGTCCGACAACGCCGACGGGCTGGAACTCGAAGACGCCGACGGCAAGCGGACCCGGATCGCTCCGAGCGAGGTTGAGGAACGCAAGCTCAGCGACCTCTCGCTCATGCCCAACGGGATCGTCGAGGGGATCAGCCCCAATGATTTCGCCGACCTGATCGCCTACCTCGAAACGCTCAAAAACGGCGCTGCCAACCAGGGCAAGCCCGGGGGCCAGTGACCCGCTGGCGGTTTTGCCCCCGGTTTTCGATCGGGGTTCTGATGATCGTCGTCGCGCTTGCCGCGATCCTGGCCGGGGTCGAGGTCGGGTGGCGACGATCCATCCTTTAATCATGACCGCGCCGAGTTCCACGCGAAGATGCTGAAGTTCGAGTTCTGGGACGGAATCGACCCCGGGATTGATCAAAATTGACCCGCCCCCGATGGCACTGACGGTCGGAGCGATCCCATCCGATCCGGCTCGAACTCACTCGCCTTGAAGTCCTGGACGCCTGCCACAACCAGGTTGCCTGGCAATCACGTTGGCCGGGTGCGGTCCAACCCAGAAGCTCGACAACCAGGCGATTTGTCATCCAGACCCTTCGATTTCCCGAGCTTCACTCCGAACAAGACGGCGGGTTGGGTCGAACCGAAAGTGCAGGTGTCGAATCCGGCTCAGGCGCGTTATAGTCAACGGTCCAATCCTGATTGACCGGTCGCTCAGTTTGGATCGCGCCTCCACTCCGAATCTGGTGCCGCGCAACCTGCTTAACCTCGACTTGCTCCTGGAGGCTGCCGATGCGTCCCTTGACCCGCCGCTTCGCCCGATGGTTCGCGGTGGTGGGGCTGTCGTGCCTGGGTCTGATCGAGGCAGGGTGCCAGCCAGCCGACGTCGCTCCGGTGGCTCCGCCCCGGGTGCCCGTGACGTTGACCGGCACCCTCAGCGGTGGTCCCGCGACCCCACCGTCGAGCCCGGCGAACCCGGACGACAAACCGCAGGCGGACGCGCCGAAGCCCCGGCTGGTCGGTGACCGCGAGGGCGGAGCCGCGCCGGTTGCGAAACCGCGATCGACCGTGCAGCAGGCACCCAGTCCGTTCCGGTTTGCTGAAGTCGCCGAGGAATCTGGGATCAAGTTCACCCACTTCTCGGGGATGACCGAGGCTCGCCACTTTCCGACCGCCAACGGCTCGGGCGCGGCGTTCTTTGATGCCAACAACGATGGGAAGCTCGACGTCTACTTCGCTTCGGCGACGCTCTTACCCCTTGGCACGGCCAAAAACGGGCCGAACCGGTTCTTCCTCAACTTGGGCGACGGCAAGTTCCAGGACTCAACCGAGTCGTCCGGCCTGGGCTTCACCGGGTTTTGCCACGGGATCATCGTTGGCGACGTGGACAACGACGGCGATCAGGACGTCTTCCTTTGCAACTATGGCGCGAACGTCCTGATGCTCAACAAGGGAGACGGCACGTTCGAGGACGTTAGCAAGAAGGCGGGAGTGGATCAGGTCGGCTGGTCGTCGGGCGGAGCGATGTTTGACTACGACAATGATGGCGACCTCGACATCTACGTTGCCAACTACGGGAAGTGGCAACTGCCCGAGGACGACATCTTTTGCGGTGACCCCGTCGCCAAGGTTCGGATGTACTGCTCGCCTCGGACGATCCGCACGACCAAGCACTTCCTCTACAAGAACAACGGCGACGGCACGTTTACCAACGCCTATGATGACTTTCTGGTCGATGCCGATGGCAAGCCCATTCCCGGCCGGAGCGATGGCCACGGATTCGCCGCCGTCGCGGCCGACGTTGACGGCGATGGCCGGATCGACCTGTATGTGGCGAACGACATGAACCCGAACTTCCTTTACCTGAACCGCGGTGACGGCAAGTTCGAGGACGCGACCGAAGCCTCGGGCGCTGCCTTCAATGCTCAGGGAGAGGCGCAGTCGGGGATGGGAGTGGACGCCGAGGACATCGACGGTGACGGCGACTTCGACCTGATCGCGTCGAATTTCGACCATGAGTACAACACCATTCACTCCAACATCGGTCCGAAATCGTTCATGGACGTGACGCCGATGGTTGGCCTGGCCGCTGACACGACCCCGTACGTTGGCTGGGGTGTTGCGCTGGCGGATTTTGATTCCGACGGCTGGCCCGACTGCTTCGTCGCCAACGGCCACGTCGACAACAACCGCGAACAGCTAGGTCAGGGGTCGAGCTATGCCGAGCCCTCGCTCTTGCACCGCAACGTACCAACCCGCACGAACCAAGGGCGCCGCTTCCAGCTTGCCACCCGCGACGTCGGCCCGTACTTCGCCACCCGGCACGTTGCCCGGGGCGCTGCGTTTGGTGACTACGACAACGACGGTGATATCGACATCGCCATCAACCACAAGGACGGCCCGGCGGCCCTGCTGCGCAACGACACCCCGCGCGGCGATAACCACTGGGTCCGCCTGGAACTCGTCGGCACCAAGAGCAACCGCGATGCCGTCGGCGCCCGGGTCCACGTCGAGGCGGGCGGGCGGACGATCGAACGCCAGCGCAAGGGGGGCTACAGCGTCTTCTCGGCCAACGATCCCCGGCTGACGATCGGCCTTGGCCCCGCCTCCGAGATCACCAAACTGACGATCGACTGGCCCTCGGGGACGACGACGATCCGCGAGCACGTCGCGACCAACCAGGCCATCCGGATCGTCGAGGGAGAGTAAGGTCACCATGCAAGGCGCGGCCGAGCCGAAACCTAAACCCAGCGGCGAGCCTGGGGCGAGTTGGTTGCAACCCGTTGGCTTCGGGCTGGCGGTGCTTCTGGTCCTCGGGGCGATGCTGGCCGTCGTCCGTCCCGACCTGTCGGGTTGGTTCCAGCCTGGGGCCGACGCCACCTGGAATCTCGCACGCGAAGCGTTCGAGGCCCGCGACTTCCCCCGCGCTGACGAGCAGATGAAGCGGCTGGCCGCGCTCCGCGCGCCGACTCCGCTTGACTGGATGCTCCGGGCGCAGGTGGCGCTCGGAATGGATCGCCAGGATGAGGCGTTCGAGGACCTGAAGCACGTCCCCGACGATCACCCGATGGGTCCGTCGGCGCGGCTGGAACTGGGGCAGATGGAACTCCGCCGGAACCGGTTCGTCCCGGCCGAAACCAATTTCCTCGCCGCCCTCAAGGCCGACCCGCTCAAGATCCAGGCCCGCCGCGAACTGGTTTATATCTATGGAACGCAACTCCGCCGCCCCGAACTGAACGCCACCTTCCGCATCCTCTCCGAGCAGTCGTCGCTCAACTTCCGCGAGGTCTTTCTCTGGTGCCTGGCGCGGGGCGTGACCTGGGAACCCGAGGAAATCGTCAAGACACTCGCCAAGGCGATCGAGGCCGACCCGACCGACCGCTGGGCACGACTCGGGCGGGCGTCGAGTCTGGTCAGCTTGCACCGCTACGACGAGGCCGAGCGCGATCTGGCACCGCTGCCCGACTCTGACCCCGACGCCCGCGCGATCCGGGTTCGGCTTGCGCTGGATCGGGGCGACGACCAGCTTGCCGAGTCGCTGCTGGAAGGTGGCCCCGAGGAGCACGCGGGGCTCGCCTTGCTCCGTGGCCAGCTTGCTCTGGCACGCGGCGACGCCAGGGGCACGCTCCACCACTTCCGGATCGCCTACAAGATGGCCCCCGACTCCCGCGAGGCCGTTTTCGGGCTGGGCAAGGCCCTTCAGCTCAATCAGGACCCAACCGCCGCCACCTACCTCGACCAGGCACTCAAGCTCGATTTGTTAAGTAGTCTGATGCAAAAGGCCGGCGTCGAGGCGAACCGCAATGATCCCCAACTGATTCGCGACCTCGGCGCCGCCTGCGCCAGTGTCGGTCGGATTCCCGAAGCCCGCGCCTGGTACAACCTCGCCATCGCCCGCGATCCCCTCGACACCAAGGCCAACGCCGCGCTCGCCCGCCTCGGCGAACCCGAGCCAGTCGAACAGCCTCACTGAGGCCAATTTTCGGGATCTTCGCGCGACTCTCATCGGTACGTCACACGAATCGATGAGAGTCACTCCCTGACTTGTCATCCGGATCAAGTTTCGCGGAGGTTGCCGATGTTTCGTGCGGTCATCATGCTGGCGGGGTTTGTGTGCGGAACGCTGGCTTTGGGGAGTGGTTTGATGATGCCGACAGCCAAGCCGATCATCATCGCGCACCGGGGGGCGAGCGGGTATTTGCCCGAGCACACGCTGGCCGCCAAGGCGATGGCGTATGCCCAGGGGGCCGACTTTGTGGAGCAGGATGTGGTTCTGACGAAGGATCATGTCCCGGTCGTCCTGCATGATATTCAGATCGACACCGTCACCGACGTGGCCGATCGGTTCCCCGACCGAAAGCGGTCCGACGGTCGCTGGTATGCGCTCGACCTCACGCTGGCCGAGTTGCAGACCTTGAACGTCCATGAGCGGGTCGACCATCGGACCGGCAAGGCGGTGTTTCCGGGTCGGTTTCCGGTCGGTGTCGGGACGTTCCGCGTGCCGACCCTGGCGGAGGAGATCGAGTTCGTTGCCGGTTTGAATCGGAGCACCGGACGGCACGTCGGGATCTATCCCGAGATCAAGTCCCCCGCCTGGCATCGCGCCCAGGGGGCCGACATCAGCCCGATCGTGATAGGCGTGCTCACCCGGCACGGGATGGCGGGACCAGATGCCGCTTGCTTCTTGCAGTGCTTCGAGTTCGCCGAACTCCGGCGGATTCGCTCCGAGTTGCGGTATCCCGGCCGGATGATCTACCTGACGACCGGTCAGGCCGAACCCGGCGGTCCCGACCTGACGACTCCGGCCGGCTGGGACGAGGTGGTCCAGGTCGCGAACGGCGTGGGACCGGCCGTGGCTCAGGTCATCAAGATCAACGCGGCAGGCAAGATTGAGCCGACCACGTTGGTCAAGTCCGCGCATGATCATGGACTGCTCGTCCATCCCTGGACCGTCCGCGCCGACGCCTTGCCGCCCGGTCTGACGTCGGTCGAGGCGTTGATCCGAGGGTTGTTTGACCAGGCGAAGGTTGATGGCGTCTTCATCGACCAGCCGGATCTTGGGGTCAAGTTTCGCCCCGGCGGGTGAAAGTCTCGTGCCAGTTTGAACGCGCATTTGGTCGGTTATAGCGGCGGTTCTGACCTTTGGACTAGGCCGATTCGCTGGTCGGGATCGTCGTGTGGTCCGCTGGAAACAGCGTGTTTCTTCTCGATAAAAGCGGGAACGAGCGAGTCACTCTCGGTTCCTCAACGCGTTATTATTTGTGTCGTCAGAGGTCGCCTCAATGGCGGGCTTTTGCTAGATGCAAAATCATGGATGATCAGCATGGTCGTCGGCCTCTCCCGGCGATCATCTGAGAGCCCCGAGCCATCTTCCGGGGGGAAGGGTGGTTCGGGGTTTTCGCATTCCAGGTCGGTGGCTCTCATCTTGCGTCCGTCGCCTCCTGAGCCTTGAGCCAGGTTGCCCAAGTGCCTTATGATAGGGGAGTGCTAGATCCTCTGATCCAGGGATCTCTTCTCGTGTGGTTCCGTTCTGGAACCGTGGATTGACTTGCACCTCTCTTCTCCTCTCCCCTGCGCAGGAGCAACGAAGCATGGCCACGATCACCGAGCCCCGGACCGCCACCGACCGGGCGTTCCGGACGCAGCACCTCATCAACGGCCAGTGGTGTGATAGCGCTTCGGGCGCAACTTTCGAGACGATCAACCCCGCCACCGAGGAAGTGATCGCCGAGGTCGCCGAAGGGGGCGCTGAGGACATCGACCGCGCCGTGAAGGCCGCTCGCAAGGCGTTCGACACCGGCCCCTGGCGGAAGATGGATGCCCGCGACCGGGGCCGCCTGATCTACAAGCTGGCCGACCTGATCGAGGAGAACATCGACGAACTGGCCGAGCTGGAAACCCTCGACAACGGTAAGCCGATTCGCGAGAGCCGGTTCGCCGACCTGCCGCTCGTCATCGACGTCTTTCGCTACTATGCCGGCTGGGCCGACAAGATCCACGGCCAGGTTTTGCCCGTCCGCGGCAACCACTTCGCCTACACCCGCCGCGAGCCGGTCGGCGTCGCCGGGCAGATCATCCCCTGGAACTTCCCGATGCTGATGGTCTCCTGGAAGTGGGCCCCCGCGCTCGCCGCCGGCTGCACCATCGTCCTCAAGCCCGCCGAGCAGACCCCGCTGACCGCCCTGAAGCTGGGCGAACTGGCGATGGAAGCCGGCTTCCCCGACGGTGTGATCAACATCGTCAACGGTTTCGGCGAAACCTGCGGAGCGCCGCTCGTCGCGCACCCGGGGGTCGACAAGATCGCCTTCACCGGCGAAGGCTCGACCGGCAAGATCATCGTCCGGTCGGCGATCGACACGATGAAGCGCGTGACGCTCGAACTCGGCGGCAAGAGCCCGAACATCGTCCTCGAAGATGCCGACCTTGATGCCGCCGTCGATGGTGCCTTGCTCGGGATCTACTTGAACCAGGGGCAATGCTGCTGCGCGGGGAGTCGGTTGTTCGTCCAGGAGTCAATTCACGACGAGTTCGTGGCCAAGCTCGCCGCGAAGGTCAAGGCACGCAAGCTCGGTGATCCGTTCGACCCGAGCACCGAGCAAGGGCCGCAGGTTGACCGCGCCCAGTTCGACAAGATTCTCTCGTATATCGAGAAAGGTAAGTCCGGCGGTGCCCGCGTCGTGGCCGGCGGCGAGCGGCACGGCGACAAGGGCTTTTATATTCAGCCGACCATCTTCGCCGACGTCAAGGACGATATGGCGATCGCCACCGATGAGATCTTCGGCCCGGTCCTGTCGGTGATCAAGTTCAAGGACGTCGAGGAAGCCGTCGCCCGGGGCAACACGACAGATTACGGTCTGGCCGCCGCCGTCTGGACCCGCGACATCAGCAAGGCACACTCGATCGCGCACCGCCTTCGAGCCGGGACGGTCTGGGTCAACTGCTACGATGTGTTCGACGCCGCCGCACCGTTCGGCGGGTTCAAGCAGTCGGGCATGGGCCGCGAACTTGGCGAGAAGGGGCTCGACAGCTACACCGAGGTCAAGACCGTCACCGTCGCGCTCGGCTGATCGTCGATCCGATCCGTGGGAAACAAGAACGGCCGGCAGATCCCTGGTGGGGTCTGCCGGCCGTGATCGTATGGGAACGGGATCAATACTGGTCGGCGCTGATGACTTCGCCACCAGCGCGGGTCGAAAGCGCCTGGTAAACGCCGACCTTGCTCCCGGCGCTCAGGGCGATGCAATTGCTGGTTGGATCGAGCGTGGCCCCAATGGGCAGGCCGGTGGTCGGGTCGTTGGTCCAGGTGCTGATCGTATCCTTGATGAAGTGAACCGAGCCATCGCAGTAGGCCCAGTTCACGCCCCCGGGGTGAAACGACGAGGCCGCGATCTTGTAAGTCGTGGTTGTGCCGCCGACTGTGGACGAAGCACCGCTACCGGTCGGGTTGAAGTCGGGCTGCTTGTTCTGTGGGTTGGGTGGGACCAGCGTGGTAATCATGGTCCGGAGCCCGCTGACGTACCAGTTCCAGGTTGGCTGCGCGGCGAGCTGGATCTTGCCCTTGGCATGTTCGCCGACGGCAAAGGTGTTGCTCGTGCCGTCGATGATCGCGGCCATTGACGTGGCGCTTTCGTGGTAAATGACTCCGGTAAAACTCGTCTTGACCGCCGCATAACTCGGTGTCGCCGGGCTGGTCATCCAGGCCCCGGTATAGGGGAACTGCGTGACCTGGAAGAACGTCCCGATGTTGTAGCCATAACTGGAGGCTTGCACATTGATGCTTGGTGTGCCGGCGAAGACCGGCCCTGTGGTGTTGACCGGAGTCGAGACCGCCGCGTCGCTCGGGCACCAGAGGCTGGCGATGCCGATCCCGTGTGTGGTCGTGTTCTGAATGTCGCCGAAGGCGAGGCTGTAGTTGAACGAGTTGGCGACGTTTTGCTGCTCGAAGTACGGTAGCAGGTGCATCGTCGCGCCGAAACTGGTCGAGGTCGTGACCGGTCCCGGTGCCCAGAACTGGGCCATCGGCAAGACGCCGGTGTTGTTGGTGTAGTTGGCACAGGCCAGGCCCAACTGTTTCAGATTGTTGGTGCACTGGCTCCGGCGGGCGGCTTCGCGGGCCGCCTGGACGGCCGGGAGCAAGAGCGCGATCAGGACAGCGATGATGGCAATGACGACGAGCAACTCGATCAGCGTGAAACCACGCGATCGCTGCTGGCGCGAACCGAGTCGCCGAGACATGGCGGACTCCTCGAAAAGATCCATGGCAGAGTGGGAAGAATGAATTTAAGGCATGAGCGATAAGGCGGGATTTACGGTTGCGCGACCGGACGCGGGCGAGATTTCCTGGCATCGAGCAGGCAAGCGGGAGGAGATCGCTCGCCACCAGACCCGAATCAGGGCTTGATGCTGACGGGTTTGCCGGCACCGGGCCTGGCGGCGGCCGACTTGACTGGTGGTCGGACTTCTTCCTGGATCAACGCCGCGGGGTTGGCGTCGATGGCTGTGACGGCGGCTTGTCCCCCGCAACCAGTCACCAGGGTGCAGGCAACCACGAGCAGCAGAGGTCGAGCGACCCGTTTCGATGGATTGGTCGGGCGCAAGGGTAGGTTCTCCCAGACGTGGGCAGGCTCGATCGAGGCGGGGTGGCCCGATAGAGGGACGACCGTGGGAGAGACGGCAGTCCCCACTTGAAGAATTGTTTTTCCGCAAGTTGGAATATTTATAGTCACCCTGGAGTACCAGAGGCAAGCGAAAATCCGGAAAATTTTGGCTCGCGAGTGCCACTTGATCAGTGCGGTGCTGAGATCCTGAGATCTGATTGAATCCGAGGTACTGGCGCGTGGAATTCGAGTCTCTTCGACTCCCCGAGCAGCGATGAAATTCAGGTCGAGTGTCATTGACGGTTCCCGTCGAACCAGGATCATCCAGGGCCATGATTTCACGGTGGAATACGGTTGGACGGATCGGCAAGCCCGACTTCGCTCGGAGTCCTACGGCCAGGCCACTCGCAAGCAACTTCGGCAAGCGACGCTAAATCGGGCCAACAAAGTTCGGCACGGATGACAGGTCGGGCCGGTCTCGGGCATAATTAGGTCCTATCCTGAACTACCGCCCTTTTCCTCCGCTCGGCCCTGCTCTGATGCAGCACATCACGCTAATTCTTGCCAGCCAGTCGCCCCGCCGCCGGATGTTGTTGGCCGAGGCCGGATATCACTTCGAGGTCGTGCCGTCCGCCTTTGACGAGCCCGACCCGGCCCCGGGTGTCCTCGTGGCCGACTATGTGGCTGACCTCGCCTGGCGGAAAGCCCGCGACGTCGCCGGCAAGGTTGGCTCGGGCCTGATCCTGGCGGCCGACACCAGTTGCGCGGCCTCGGGCGAGATCCTCAACAAGCCGGTCGACCGCGCTGATGCCGAGCGGATGCTGCGCCTGCAAGAGGGGACCGACACCGAGGTCGTCACCGGCGTCTGCCTTTATCGCGCGGATGAAGGCGTCTGGCTCGGCTTCGTCGAGCGGAGCGTTTGCCGGTGCCGCGTCCTGACCGACGCCGAACGGACGACCTATCTCGATTCGGGCCTCTGGCACGGCAAGGCGGGAGCGTACGGATTGCAGGATGATGATCCGTTTGTCGCGGTGATCTCGGGAAGCTGGTCGAACGTCGTGGGCCTGCCAGTCGAGCGGTTGGAGGTCGTGTTGCGGGAAGTTCCGTATCTGTCACGAGGACTTTCAAAGATATCCGGTAACAATTAGCGGTTTTAATCGGTCAATTAAACGAGTTATAATTTAATAACATGGTAATATTGATCGGCCCGATCTTGACTATCGACTCCCCCCGAGGACATGAACCATTCGTAGTGCCGGCTCTGGTGGCGGTACCGCCCATGCCATGCGTGCGATCGCTCCACCACCCAACGCTTCGGCAGCAGCACGAGACCCTGCGCGTCCACCGGACGCTGGATCACCTCGGTCCGGGACTTCACCTCGGGCCGAGCCAGGTAGCGGTTCAAGTTGTTGTTGCGATCCTTGCTGTCGCCACGTAACAACTCCAATTGCTTGAGATGATCTGCCGACAGATGCCGCAGGACATGCGGGGCGATCGTCCCGTCGTCCTACGCTGCCGACGTGACGACCACGACCAGCAGCAAGCCCAGGCTGTCCACCATGATGCGACGCTTGACTCCCGTGATTTTCTTGCCGCCGTCAGACGAAACGAAATTGGTGTCAGTTTTCAATTTCTCCGCCCGAGATTACTCGCGGCGAAATACTTCTACTGTAACGGATGGTCTGGCGAACCTCTTCGGTTTTGCGGATGATGGATGGCGAGTCATCGATCATCCGGAGTCGCCATCATGTCGTTGCTCGACCATCCCGACGCCCTCGATCTCCTGGCTGACGCCACCGTCTCCACCGACGATGTCCGCGACTGCCGTGTCCAACTGACCGCCTTCCTCCGCCGCTATCTGCCCCTCTTTCGTCGCTCCGAGCAACGTGGCCATCTGGCTGCCTTCGTGCGCGGGCTGCTCAGCGGCCTGGAACGCAAGAGCGTCGAGCCGATCGCACGCCAGGCCGGCATCCCCCGCAAAAACCTCCAGATGTTCGTCGGCCAGGGGGCCTGGGATGACGACGCCGTCATGGCCGAGGTCCGCCGCCACGTCGCCCGGCAGATCGGCGATCCCAACGGCGTCATCGTCCTGGACCCCTCCGCCTTCCCCAAAAAGGGCGACGACAGTTGCGGCGTGGGCCGCCAGTGGTGCGGACGACTCGGCAAGGTCGAAAACTGCCAGCTCGGCGTGTTTCTCGCCTACGTCTCGCCCAAAGGGCACGCCCCGCTCGACCGCCGGCTCTACCTGCCCCAGGATTGGGCCGACGACCCGGCCCGTCGCGAGGCGTGCCACGTCCCCGCCGAGGTCGTCTTCCGCAAAAGCTGGGAGATCGCCGCCGAGTTGCTCGCCCGCTCCGGGGCCGAGGTGCCGCACGGCTGGGTCGTCGGCGACGATGAGTTGGGCCGACCCGCCGAGTTCCGCGCCCTGTTGCGTGAGCGATCCGAGCGGTATGTGCTCGACGTGCCGTGCAACACGCTGGTCCGCGACCTCGATGTGCCTCGTCCGACTCGCCGACCGGGCCAACGCGGCCGACACCCCGAGGTCCCCTTCGTGCGAGCCGACGCCTGGGCGGCGGGCCTGCCGGCGGACCGCTGGACCCGACTGAGGGTCCGCGACGGGACCAAGGGGCCGCTGGTCGTCGAGGCGGTGGCGACTCGGGTTCAGACGCGACAGGAGGGGCGGATCGGCGCCGAGGAGCGGTTGCTGGTGATCCGGACGATCGGGCCAAAGCCGGAGGTGACGTATGCGTTGAGCAACGCGGCGGCCGAGGTGCCGCTGACGGATCTGGTGGCGGCCCGCTCGGTACGGCACCGGATCGAACGGGTGTTTCAGGAAGCCAAGGGTGAGGTCGGGCTGGCCCACTACGAGGTGCGGAGTTGGGTGGGTTGGCATCACCATGTGACGTTGAGCTTGCTGTCGCTGTGGTTCTTGATCCTGGAGCGTGAGCGACTCGGGGGGGAAAACCCCGGCGGTAACGGTGAGCCAGGTGCGGGCGATCTTCAGCCGGCTGCTGCGCAAGAACCCACCAAGCTCGGCGGCGATTGCCGAGGAGATCAGCGTGGTGCTGCGGCGTAACGAGGAGTCGCGGATCTACGCCTGGCACGCCCGAACCCAGTCATTCCCGCCCCGCCGATCGAAATCAAGCTTCAGTTAAGTGTTACAGTAGAAATACGAAACTGACATTGCGCCAAGAAAGCTCGGGAAAGGGGGATAGCCTTGGCTGGAAACCTTTCGTTGGAACCCTGCGGGTCTCAATCCCGCCCGGCAAAGCTGGGCCAGCAGCCGGAAGCGAGTCTTGCGTGGGGATGGGTAACCATCACTGCGAAGCGTAGACAGCCAGGTCGAACGCCGTGCCATCGAGCCCCGAAATCTCCTCGCACCGAGCCCTCGTTTTTGTCAAGTGTGGGGGCCGCGTCGGACTGGCCAACCTCTGGTCCCCAAGGGACAGTCCGGTCGGGCCGGGGTCGCAGAACAGGGCGAACGACCATCAGGGTTCCCCGGGAACTTGGGAGACCCCATCGTCTCCGCCGTCCGTGCCGGGGTGGGAGCACCGGTTCATCAAGCTCCAGGATGATCCGCGGCCTCGCGTCCGGGGCCGATCGGGGACGAAAGTCGGACGCAGCGGCGGTATCCTCGGGCGAAGGAGACGAAGCCCGAGGAGACGGGCGATGGGGAGTCGGAGCGTTTCATAGTACCGCTGAGCCGGGGGAACCAACCCGAACGGACCCCGGGGAGGGAAGGAGACGCCATACTCATGACACCGCCGGAGGGAAACATGACCGGAACACCGAGTCCGGACCCCATGTCCACGAAACAAGGGCGGATCGCGCAGCTTGCCAGCAACGCCCCGGAAATGGCGTTCACCACGCTGGCGCACCACATCGACCTCGACTGGCTCATCGAAGCGTACCGCCGGACCCGCAAGGACGGGGCGGTGGGCGTGGACGGTCAGACCGCTCGGGACTACGAGGCCAACCTGGTGGGCAACCTCCAGAACCTCCTGGACCGGGCCAAGTCGGGCACGTATCACGCTCCGCCGGTCCGCCGAGTGAACATTCCCAAACCTGGCTCGCCCGGCGAGACCCGGCCCCTGGGGATACCGACGTTCGAGGACAAGGTCCTGCAACGCGCGGTGCTGATGGTGCTCGAACCGGTCTACGAGACGGACTTTCACGACGTTTCGCACGGCTTTCGACCCGGACGCGGCGCTCATGGGGCGTTGGATTCGCTCTGGAAGCAGTTGATGTCGCTGGGGGGCGGCTGGGTGGTGGACGTGGATCTGCGTCGCTTCTTCGAGACGATCGACCACGGCCATCTCCAGGAGATGTTGCGGCGACGGGTCCGCGACGGTGTGATCCTGCGTTTGATTGGCAAGTGGCTTGGCGCCGGGGTGCTCGAAGCGGGGGTCATCACGACGCCCGATCAGGGTACGCCCCAGGGCGGGGTGATCAGTCCGCTGCTGGCCAACATCGTCCTGCATTATGTGCTCGACGAGTGGTTTGCTCGGGAGGTTCGACCCCGCCTGAAGGGCCGAGCGTTCTTGATCCGGTACGCGGACGACTTCCTCATCGGGGCAACCCACGAGGACGACGCCCGGCGGATCATGGATGTGCTGCCCAGGCGGATGAGCAAGTACGGTCTGGAGGTCCACCCGGGCAAAACGCGGCTGGTCCGGTTCGCGCCGGAGCAGGCGGTCGAGCCCGAATCGTCGGAGTCCGGACCTCGGCCGCCGACGACGTTCGACTTCCTCGGCTTCACCCATATCTGGGGTCGGAGTCGGCGAGGCGAGCCGGTGGTCCGCCGCCAGACGGCGAAGAGTCGATTGCAACGAACGCTGCATGCGTTGTCGGCGTGGTGCCGGTCGAACCTGCACCTGCCGATCGGGGATCAACACCGCAAACTGTCTCAGAAGCTGCGGGGCCACTACGGGTACTTCGGGATCATTGGCAACTCGGCCAGCCTGAGCGATGTCCGGTTACGGACGAGGCAGATCTGGCGAGACTGGCTGTCGCGACGACGTCGCGGCGGTCGGCTGTCCTGGGCGGCGTTTGTCCGCCTGGAGAGTCGTTACATGCTCCCACCGGCCCGAGTGATCCACAGCCTGACCAGTCGCGGAGCGAGTTCATGAGATGACGAGCCGGATGCGGGTAATCCGCACGTCCGGATCTGTGGGAGCCCGGAGGGTAATCCTCCGGGCGACCCGGCCCAATTTTGCATTTGGTTAGAAAGCGTTCGTGGTCCTGAGAAACCAAGCTGGGTCAAGACCCAGCCGACGAAATAGACTTTACAGTTCATCCTCGCGGACGCTCATCCCCTCGATCTCGGCCTGGGCCATGACGGGAGAGACGGCGGCGCCTCGGAAGAGGAGGCCGAAGCCGCAGAGGAGCAGGACCAGGATCATCAGGCTGAACGCGCCCAGGGAGGGCCAGGGGCTGGCGTTCCAGGCGAGGCCGAGCTTCTCGGAGAAATCGAGCTTCTTGGTCACCCAATCAGGCATCAGGGCGAGCAGGGCGATGCCGATTCCCGCGATCGAGCCGCCAGCGATGTAGCCGCTGGAAAGGAGGACGGCCGGGGACGAGTCGGCATCATCGGCGGCGTGCCGCTGGCGACGCTCGACCAGCAGCCGGACCAGGCCACCGACGAAGATCGGCATCGAGGTCGAGAGGGGCAAGTAGATCCCGACGGCGAACACCAACGACGGGACCAGCGACAGCTGCATCAAGCCCGCGATCAGGGCCCCCAGGATGACGAGCCCCCAGGGAAGCTGCCCGCGCATGATTCCGTCGATGATCAGGGCCATCAACCGAGCCTTGGGGGCCTCGTACTTGGTCACGGGGGTCTTGTCGTCGCGTTCCTTGAGGCGGCCGTTGATCGCGGGGTCGATTAAATATTTGGCCTGTCCAGCCTCGTTGACCAGATACTTGCCGGGCTCAACGCCGTCGATCGGCTCGGTCACCCACCAGACCTTGTAGGTCTTGCCGTCGGGTCCAGCCTCGGTTTTGGTCAGTTTGGCGGCGTCGGTCCGGACCGTCGGCAGGTTCTCGGGCTTTGACGAGATGACGGTACTGGCGTTGTTCAGAAGCAAGAGAGTCGAGCCGATCACGACGGCCGACGAGAGGGCGCCGACCAGGATGGCCCACTGCTGCGAGCGCGGGGTGGCGCCGATCAGGTAGCCCGTTTTGAGGTCCTGCGAGGTCGTCCCGCCGTTCGACGCGGCGACGCAGACGATCCCCGCGATCGAGAGCGCGGCGACGCGGTACTCGGTACCAACCCACCCCATCAGGACGAAGATCAGGCAGGTCAGGAGGAGTGTCGCCACCGTCATCCCCGAGATCGGGTTCGACGACGAGCCGATCTCGCCCGTCAGGCGCGACGAGACAGTGACAAACAAAAAGCCGAACAGGGCGATCAAGGCCGCCCCCGCGATCCGCCCGCCAATGCCGACCTCGCCCGGAAACAGGCCCGACACGGCGATCAGCACCACCAGCGCCGTCGAGCCGACGCCGACCACCCAGATCGGCAGGTCGCGGTCGGTCCGGAGTGTGGAGGGAACTGCGCCGTTGCCTGCTCGCGAGCGGGTCAGGTCGCCGAAGCTCGACCGGAGCGACCCGAGGATCATCGGCAACGCCTGGATCAACGAGATGATCCCGCCCGTCGCCACGGCCCCCGCGCCGATGTAGAGGATATAGAAGTTGCGGATGTCGCTGGCCGACATTGCGGCGATTGGCTTGGTTCCCGGGAAGATCGTTCCGCCTCCGGCCCCGAACAGGCTGATTGTCGGCGTCAGGACGAGATAGGCCAGGATGCCGCCCGAGACCGTGACGGCCGCGATCCTCGGCCCGATGATGTAGCCGACGCCGAGCAGGATCGGTGACACCTCACAGCTCAACACCGCCCCCTTGAACCGCTCGAACGTCCGGGCTGGGTACTGGTTCCAGAGCTTGAGTCCTTCCATCAGAATCTGATAAACGAACGCCATGCCGAACCCGGTGAAGACCGTCCGGGCGCTCGACCCACCTTGCTCGCCGACGATCAAAACCTTGGCGCAGGCGGTTCCCTCGGGGTAGGCCAGCGTGCTGTGCTGCTTGACGATGAAGGCGCGGCGGAGCGGGATCATCATCAAGATCCCGAGCAGGCCGCCCAGGGCCGCGACGAGCATGACCTGCACGGCCGTCATGTCGTAGCCCAGGATCATCAGGGCCGGCATCGTCACGCCGACGCCGAAGGCGATCGACTCGCCCGCCGAGCCGGTCGTCTGGACGATGTTGTTCTCCAGGATCGTCGCCGGTCGCTGCTTGAACAGCTTCGCGCCGAAGCGGAACAAGGTGATCGACAGGACCGCCACCGGGATCGACGCCGAAACCGTCATCCCCACCCGCAGGACCAGGTACAGCGACGACGCGCCGAAGATGATCCCGAGGATTGCCCCGAGTAAGACCGCCGGCAAGGTTAGCTCGGGGATGGTGGCGGACGCGGGCACATACGACCGCATGATGGCCAGGTCAGCCTCGGTGACGGCATCCTGGGGGGCTTCGGTGGTACCTGGGCTCGACATTCCGGCGGCTCCCGCGGCTCGGGCAAGATCAAACAAGGGGCAAACAAGCCGCCTACCTTAACCGAGCCGACGAGCGACGGAAAGCATCCCGTTCGCCTGGATCGCTGCTCAATGCTCCGCCGTGAGCGACTGAACCAGGCCATCAACCTCAGCCGGGGTGAGCTGGCGACGGGTGGCGTCGAGCATTGTGCGGAAGTGGCGGGCGCTCTCCAGACCTGTCGGGAAGCCGACATTGCCCAGCGGGCCGACGCTGGTGGCCAAAATCTTGCCGTCGGGCTCGGTGATGGCGAACCAGGGAACGCCTTCGCCGGGCTGGATCGGCAGGTGGGCCATGGCCTCGGCGGCGTGGTCGTCCACCCCTTCCATCACCTCGGCGAGCACGTAGTCTCGCTCCAGAACCGCGTGGTGCGCATCGAGCCAGTGGGCGAACCGGAAGCACGGGCCGCAGCGTGGGCCGGCGACGATGACCAGGACACGCCGCTGGGTCTGCTCGGCCTGCTGACGGGCCCTGGTCAGCCGGATCAGGGCGTCGCGGGTTGGGGGTCGGTGGTCGCCGAGGAACGCATCGCCGCGCCCGATCGCGCTGGCGGGGTCGGCCGTCGTCAGAATCTGGGTGGCGGTCGGCTTGCCGGCGGCGTCGAGCACGGCCAGCACCACCTCGCCCGAGCCAGCGGCTGGCCAGCCGAGCTGCGCCAGCGTTGCGGCTTCGGAGCGGGCTCGGTCCGGCATGAGCTGGATCGGGAGGTAACTCAGGATGGTGGAAGTTCGGTCATAATCCACCAGAGCGTCCGCCACCTTGCCGACCGATCCAGAGTCATCCCCGCGAATGACCGCTAGCGCCACCATCCCCGCGACCCGGGCATTGGCAACAGTGGTGGCCACGCTCGCGGCGAGGGCCGGGAGCTTGCGGGCAACGGGTCGCGGGGGCGGGATTGATTCGCCGCCACCATAAGCCCACTGCGCATGAACTTTTTGATCGAGTCGGGCCTCGCTGGGCTGGAACAACAACCCATTGTCGAAGATAAATTGGCTCCAGTCGGCTTGCCTGTCGTGCTTCAGGAAGACTTCGAGCGGCGTGGCGGCGGGCACGCTCGCAAAGTGGAACCCACCCTTGTCGTCGGTCCGGGTCGTGGCGACCGGCTCGGACCGAACGGACTTGATCTGAATCTGAACCGCCTGATCCGCCATTGGCTGGTCGTTCTCATCGACCAGCGTGCCGCCATAGGTGGCGGTCGGCTGCATGACCAGGTCGACCGTCGTGGCGTCGGGGAGGATCGACTTTGAGGCGGCGAGGTGCTGCTTGGGATCATGGGCCAGGATCTCGATCGTTGCGGCGTCGCGGAAGATCCCGAAGGTCCCGTCGGGGCGGATAGGGATGTCGATCCGCTCGGGCAGATTGTTCCGTTCGGTCACCCAGGCAGCGAGCTTCAGATCCGGCGAGAGCAGATAGGGTTGCGTCCCGCTCGTCAGTCGGCCCGCGATCCGCCGCTGGCCGATCCACGGTCGATAGAACTCGACGGTCGCGGGCGGATTTGCCGTGATCTTGACCGTCCGTTCCTCGTTCCAGGTGGGCGTTTCCAGCCGGATATGCTGGTCGCCCCGGCCGACCCCGGCGCAGACCAGACCTTGGGTATCGGTCCTGGTCCAGAACTCTGGTCCGCCGGTTCCGCTCCGTCGCTGGCCGGTCGCGTCGGTCCACGAGAAGTCGGTCTTGGTTCCCAGGTGGACAAAGGCGTCAACCACCGGCTCGTGGTCGGGGCCACGGGTGACGCGGACCGTCAGGGGGGTGCTCGGGTAGACGGGAATGGTGATCTTGGCCGGTTCGGCGTCGTCTGTCGCCAGGATCTGGCCGGTCCAGGGGTCGCTCGCCCACTCGGAGTCGAGCACGCCAAGGCTGTAGCCGTGGTCAGCCGGTACCCGAATGGTGAACGTCCCGTCCTTGCGGGCACGAGCAAAGGGGATATCGCCCTGACTCTGGGGACCGAAGCCGAACCCGGTGATGCCGATTCCCTCAGCACTGACGCCGTTGGGCATGACCAGGCGGCCCTGGACCGCGTGTTCGCGGCGGACGTGGACCGTCGTCAGCCCATCAGCCAGCCTGTCCTGATCCGTCGTGTCGATTTTCCAGTCGGTCCCAACCAGATCGACCTCAATGGACTGGAGCGGCCCGCGTGGTGCCCAGGGGATGACGGCCGCGCCGGTGGCGTCGGTCTGGACGTGCGCGGCGGGAATCTCGCTGGTCATGATCCAGGCTCTGGTCTGGGCAGCGCTCTGGGGCAAGAAGGCGATTGCCAACTCCAAACCGGCGACCCCTCGACCCGCGCTATCGACCGCCCGGATGGTCTGAGGGTGCCGGGGAAGTAGATCCAGCGCAATCACGGTGGTTGGCATCAACTCAACCTGCAGGTGCTTCAGGTCCAGCTCGGCGATGCCGCCGTCGGGATGCCAGGCCACCAGGCTGTCGGGGCGTGCCGACGGCAGCCAGTAAAGCACCGCCCCACCATCAGGGCCCGTCCGGGCCTGGACCACGCAATCTGTTCCTTCGCCCACGACGACCGCTCCGGCAACGGGTTGGCCGTTGGCCCGGACGAGGACGAGATGCGGGACGGCCGCCGCGAGCCGCAACTCGATCGGGCGGGCGAAGGCGGTCCGGACGTCCCCCTCGGCGACGGTCCGGACCGCCTGCAACTTCCCATCTTGAAACTGGGAATGGAGCCGACCGCTGTTGTCGAACGTCCCTCGGAGCGTGAACCGGCCGGCAAGGTCGGTCTGAACCGAGGAGGAATCGTTCTGACCACCGAACGACGTCACGGTGGCCCCGGGCGCGGGCGAGCCATCGGGCAGGATGACCATGCCCGTCACAGTCAGAAGGCCATCATCGGGCGGGATCACGGCCACCGGGGCGGGAACCGGCGCGGGGGGGGCGTGCCCGAGCGCCCAGGCACCCGCGCCGGTGGCGATCAGGCCAACGGTCAGGCTCATCAAGAGGGTGGCGGTTTTCCACTGGGTCAGGACCATGGCGCGGACTCCTCGGGTGACCAGGAACTGAACCGCGGGGGGGACGATCCCCCCCGTCAAGGCAAGCGGAACGGTGGCGAGCGCGAGCCGGGCCGGGACGGCTGCCAGGGCGCTTTCGGTCCCAAAAGTTGCTGCGGCAAGCGCGACCGCTGGGGCCAGTCCACGCCGGGTCAAGCCGACCCGGAGCCGGTTCCGACCGCGTGCCAGGCGACTTTGCAACGTCCCGAGCGGCCAACCTGCCTGAGCGGCGGCTTCCTGCTGCGTCAGACCCTGGAGGCAGCAAAGGACGATGGCCGTCCGGTACCGCTCGGGGAGCCGGCCGAGTTCCTCATGGACGATCGCGCCGAGGTCGTCGGCGGGGGCAAAATCGGGGCTGACCCCGGGGCGGATCGCGCCGGCGTGGGCCTCATGGTGCTGACGCCGATGTTCAGCCACGCGGGCAGCCATCGCGACGTGCGCGGCGACGCCGTGGAGCCACGCGGCCAGCGAACCGCGCCGGCGGATCGAGCCGGCCCGGCGGGCCAGGATCACAAAGGTGGCCTGAAAGGTATCGTCGGCCGCATGCGAGTCGCGGAGAATTCGCCGGGCAACCCGCAAGACGAGTGGACCATGCCGTTCGACGATCGCGGCGAATGCGGCCTCGGCCTGCTCTGCCGCGCCGGTCGTGAACTGGTCGAGCAGGTCCGCATCGGCCCGCCCGACCGCCGAGCCGGCCTCGAACAGAACCTGGATTGGCGCCAGAGTGAATCCCGATCGCTGGTTGGCCATGATTGCTGCGGTCCCCTCCCGTGCGGCGGTGGTCTCATGGAAGTAGTGTGATCCCGGGAAGCACCTATTCCCACTTTTTTCGGATCTCAAGCTGGCACGAGACGCCTTGCCGCCAGGCGGACCTTGAGCTAAAATCGACTATTGTCCGACTCAACCCGTTGCGTACGAGAGCGACTGATGGATGCCCGACCCGACCGGATCGACGCCCGCCAGGGAATCTTCCGGTCACCCCGATTCTGGTTGATTCTGCTGTTGATTCCGCTCGCAATCGTCGGAATCAATCTCACGCTCCGCGCGAACCGGATCTACCAGCAGGGGCGTGAGTACGGTCTCCTGGCAACTCAGTACGGTGAATGGGCCGAGGCACTCCGGCGATACGAACCGCCCGACCCAGCGAAACGAGAGTACGTCCGGATGCTCTCGGGTTACTATCGCCGACTCGGGCACTACCACGCCGCAGCGCAGTGGCGACCCTGGCTTGAAGTCATCCCCTACGTCGAACCGCCCGACCGCCCGACCAACCTGCCCGGGACGTTCGATCCAACCACCGGCACCCCGTCCGAGGTGAAGGAGGCGATCGACAACCTTGCCGGATCGCTGGCCAGCGACATCCAATCCCTGGCCCCAGTCCGCTGATCAAACCGGAGACCAGCCATGAAGTTGATCGAGCAGACGGGCGACTCGGCGCAGGTCGTCCTGACGCTCGACGAGGTGACGATCCTCAACCAGGCGCTGAACGAGGTCGCCAACGGGATTCACATCCCTGACTGGGAGTTTCAAACCCGCCTCGGTTACAACCGCGCCGCGGTCCGGACGCTGCTTGACGCTGTCAATCACTTGCTGGAACAGATGGAGCCGAAGTCGGGCTGACGCGGGAGTGAAGGCACCGAATCGCGAACGGACCGTAATCTCCTTTACCCACCAAACCGCCCAGATTCGGCAAGAAACTCCGGCTTTGAGCCGTGTGCGCCAACCGGATCTTGACAAGTTGAACCGGGGATGCGTGGCTGCCCTTGTCGGCAGAAGGCCCGTTCACCCCGCCACTGTGGCACATTCGCGCAACGTCGCGGCGAAGCGCTCGGCGAGGTCCGACGGCTTGCGACCGGCGAGACGGACGAGGCCGATGGTCCGGTGCGGGCGGTCGCCGGCAAGCGACCGGTAGACGCGCCGGGGATCGGTATCGGCGTGGCGGGCCATCGCGGGGATCAAGGAGATCCCCTGCCCGAGGCTGACAAGTTCCTGGATCGTCGCGAGCTGGTTCACCCGACTGGTGATGATCGGTTTGAAGCGCTTCTGCTGGCAAAAGCCGAGCGCGTTGCCAGTCAAACAGTGGGCGTCGTTGAGGAGGATGAACGGTTCATCCTGGATCTCATCAACGGTGATCCCGGCACGATTCTCAAGACGGTGGCCGGTCGGCAAGAGCAGGAAGAGTTCCTCGTCGAACAGGGGCTCAACCTCGAACTCGGCGGCGTCGATCGGCAGGGGCAAGATGGCCAGGTCCACCTCGCAGTCGTGGATCTTGCGAACGATGGCTGACGTCACGTCCTCGACCAGTTCAACCTGTGCCCGCGGGTGAGCCTCGCCAAACGCCTTCAAGATCCCGGTCAAAAAGTAAGGGACAACGGTGGGCGGGCTCCCGACCGTCACTCGCCCCGAGCCGGCGATGCCCTCGACCTGCGTCTTCGCCTCATCGACGAGGCGGAGGATCTGCTCGGCAATGGGTCGGAGCCGCTGGCCGGCATCGGTCAGGATCACCCGTCGGGCCAGACGCTCGAACAAAGGGGTGCCCAGCTCGGTTTCTAGTTTGATGATCTGCTGCGACAACGAGGGTTGCGCCACGAAACAGGCTTCCGCCGCGCGGGTGAAGCTGCCCAGATCGGCCACGCGGCTGAAGTAGCGAAGCTGGTGGATTTCCATTGGCCTTGCCTATGGCGAGAAAAGTCAAAGGGTCTTGAACCTATCGTACTGATCTCGGCATAATTCGTCATGTCGATGGCGTGCCGCAACCCTTACGGCCCCCGCCCGGCTCCGCTTCGCAACAATCGGCGGGAAGCTTTCCGTCCATCCCTTTTATTTAGGGTCTGCCGACATGAACTTGCCCGCACTCCAGACAGCTCGGTTGGCTCGGCGGGGGTTGCCAGAGAGAGTCTTGATCCGGTGGGCGATTGGCTTTCGGCGATTAGTCATCCTGGCGTTGACGCTGGCGGTGGCCGGCGGGATCGCTTCGGCCCAGGACACTCCCAAACCCACGACGCCGGCACCCGCCCCGCAGGAGCAAGCGAAGGACAAGCCAGCGCCGGTCGTCCTCGACCCCGCCACGGTGGCTAAACTCCGCGAGACGACCTTCGACGCGGCCCGCGAGGGGAACGTCAAGACCCTGGAGGAATACTTCAAGACCGGCCAGCCCGTCGATATCAGCAACAGTCGCGGTGACAGCCTCTTGATCCTTGCCTGCTACCACGGCCACGACGACGCGGTCAGGGTGATCCTGGAGCAAGCGAAGACGCCGATCAACGCCCGGAACAAGATGGGGTTCACCGCCTTGACGGGTGCGGCGTACAAAGGGTACATCGGGATCGTCAGGCAGCTTGCCGCGAAGAAAGCCGACCTGAACCTGAGCAACGAGCGCGGGCAGACGCCCTTGATGTTCGCGGCGATGTTCGGCCGGACCGAGGTGGTCAAGTACCTGATCGAGCAGAAGGTTGATATCAAGGCCAAGGATAGCGCTGGCAAGACCGCTCGCGACCTCGCTCGGCTCCAGGGAAGCACTGATGCCGAAAAGATCCTCGAAGCGGCCGAAAACCCCAAACCGCCCGTCGAGTAAATCCACGCCAAGCACCGATCCGGCCGAGGCCGCCGCGCGAGCCGTCAGTTTCGGCCGCCATGCGCGGGTGCTGGGCATCCTCTGGATCGCTCTCGGTCTGAGCCTGACAACCATGGGTGGTGCAAGCCTGACGCGAGGTCCGGGCGACGACCCCGAATCGGTCCGACCACTCGTTGGGCTGATGGTTTATGGTCTCGGGCTGGTCGTCGTGGGAGTCGCCGCATACCGCCGGTCGGTCCGGGCCATCCTGCTGGGGATGGGTCTGAGCCTGGCACCGGTAATCTACGGCTACGTCGCGATCCCGCTGACGCTGATCGTCCTGAGCAGCCGGGCCATCCGGCTGTCGCAGCCTCCTCGTCGGCGGTCGCGACTGATGACCGTCCTGGGGATGCTCCTGGGCCGGGGCGCGATCGGGATGATTGCCGGTTCGGTGGGCGCAATGATCGGTGGCCTGGCAGGTGGTGCGGCGGGCGGTTTGCTCGGGGTGATCGTGGGCCTGGCCCGCCTCGTGCGCATTCACGGACTGGATCTCATCAACCTGGCCAGCGTCGGGGGTATCCTGGGAAGCATCGGTGGCGCGGGAGGCGGCGGCTTCAGCGCTCTGGCCGCCGGGTTCACCACGGGCACCCTGACACCCCGAGTCAAGGCATTCGCGCACCTCGGCGGCCTTGTCGTGGGGATCAGTCTGGTCGCCGAGTGGCTGCTCGGCAACCTGACGGCTGCGACCGGATTCGACGCGTTCACCCGCACCGAAGTCGTCGTGATCCTGGGCATTGCTTTGATTTCGAGCGTGATTGGCACCGGGCTCGGTGTCAGCCTCGGTGCCCGATTCGCGCGGTTTTTAGCCCTGCCGGTCGAGAATCAAGCCACCTGATCAGACTGTCGACGGGACCGCGTGGACCTTCGACCCGTCGACCTCGGCGAGGCGGTCGACGATCGTCCGGAGGACGGCGATCGGCGTCTGGCTGGCGTCGACCTCGTAGATCAAACTGGGGTCGTAGAAACTCAAGGTCTGGTAGGTCTCGTCGAGGTAAACCTGCAACCGGCGGCGGATCACCTCGTCGTTGGTGTCGTCGAGGCGGTTCTCGCGGAGGGCGCGGCTTTTCAGCCGGGCCATGTTCTTGGCGTTGTCGGCGATCTTGAGGTGGAAGATCTGAACGACGTCAAACATGTAGTCGAGCCGCTCAGCCTGCGCATAATTCCGAGGCAGGCCGTCGAGGACCAACGTGTGCAATTCGGGGAAGAGAAACTCTTGCAGTTCGAGGATCTTGATGTGCCGTTCCCAGATCCGGATCGTCAGGTCGTCGGGGACGAGCAAGCCCTGCGACGTGTAGTCGACGATCTCCTTGCCGAGCGTCCCGTACTTGGGGAGCTTGCGGAAGATGTCGCCGCTGGAGATGTGCATCATCTCGGGAAGCTGGCCTAGAACGGCCCCCTGCGTCCCCTTGCCGCTCCCGGGCATCCCGAAGAGGAGGATCGTGCGATACTTGCCAGCGGCCATGAACACATCCTTCGAGCAAGTCAACATGAGGGGCGCAGCGATCACGCTCTGGCTGGCACAAAACTCGCCATCATCATCGGATCTTCTCCCCCCGGGTGGCAACTCTTTTCCGACATCTCCAGGAGTTTCGGTTGAACCCTGCCCCCACGACTCCACCCCGACCAACCCGCCTTCTGCTCCTCCGCCACGCCGAGACCGCCGCGCCCGGCCAGTTCCACGGCGCCGAGTCGGATATCGGCCTCGGCCCCCAGGGCTTCGAGCAGGCCCAGTCCGCCGCCCCAGGTATCGCGCTGGAGCAACCCGCCGCGGTCTACTCGTCGGGGATGCTCCGAGCCCGGCAAACGGCCGAGCCGATCGCGGAGGCGTGCGGGCTGGAGGTGGTCCCGATCCCGACCCTGCACGAGCGCCGGATGGGCAGCCTGAGCGGGCAACCGATGGCCGACGGCTGGGATGCTTACGCGGCGGCGATGACGGCCTGGAAGGCGGGCGACCTCAATGCTGCCCACGCCGGTGGTGAGTCGTTCGCCCAGATCCGCGACCGGGTTATGCCCACGCTCGAAGCTCTGGCAAGCCAGCATCCCGGCGAGACGATCGTCGTGGTCGCCCACGGGGTCGTGATCCGCGTGATCCTCGCCTGCTGGCTCGACGGCGGCCCGAGTCGGTTCGATGAATACGGGATCGGCTTCGTCGCGGTCAACGATCTGATCTGGGATGGCCAGGCCTGGCGAGCCGAGCGGTTGAACGGTCTGCCGGTCAGTGAATGAAGCAGGCCGACCGTTCAAAGCTTGGTGCTCCGAACGATCGGCCTGGATGATGACAGCCGAGTCAAACCCAAGAGGATCAGCTCAGACTTCCAGATCCTTGAGCGACTTCAGCAGGACCGCCTTGACGACGTTCCGCGCGGGCTTGGCGGGCGAGGTCATCGGCTCCTTGGTGAAGGGGTTGATGGTCTTCCGCTCGGCGGTGGCGGGCTTGTTCTGGACCTTGAACTTGACGATCCCGGGGATCACGAAGATTCCCGGTCCCTTCTTGGTCAGGTCTTCGGAGATGACCTCGTGCATCACGTCAAAGAGGCTGGCGATGTCCTTTTTGGGGATGCCGGTCTTCTCGGCTAGTTTGGTGAACAATTCGGTCTTGGTGGCCGGCTTGGGGCGGACGGCCGCCTTTGGCTCGGCCTTCTTGGCGGTGTCGGCCTTCTTGGCAGGCTCCGGCTTCTTGGCGGCCGAATCGGCCTTTTTCGCGGCGATGGTGGCGGAAGTTTCCGCGGGCTTTGCTTCGGACTTCTCGGCGGCTTTGGGAGCGGCTTTTTTGGCCATGGGACGTGCGGCCCTCCTGGATCGGGGCAGTTCGCGAAACGGGTTGAACCGGTCTGTCCCGTCCTCGCCAATGAGGCCGGGCTCTGCGGCTCCTTGCCGAAGTTTTCGACGAGGACGCCGAAAACATACAGGAAAAATCCTTCCTTGGCGCTATCCCAACCGATTTTCCCCGGTTTTTTCGCTATAAACAAGATCTGAAATCAAAAAACAGCGGAAAACTCCGCCTATCTGGCCAGGTCACTCTCCAGGTGACTAAGCCCCGTCGCAGTCAGACCGCTGCCCGATCCCCTTTTTTCGGCTCGAAGCCCATCAGGAACCGGCCCGTCGCTGCCATCATCGCCACCGAGAATCCCGCCCCCGCGAACGCCTCAGCACTTTGAACTGCCCTCGTGAAGTCGTTGAACGACCGGTGCATGTGGACCGAGCCGTCGGTGATCCGCAGCAAGATCGTCGGGCTGGCCGATCGTCGATTCATTCCCATCCTCATTCCCATTAGTCACCGCTCCCCACAGGCAAGCATCGCGAACTCATCCCCCGTGGGAAGCCTAGGCCCGGTTTGCGTCGGTGGACCAGCAAACCGCGAGATTCCCGGTTCAGCGCTCAGCGGACACCACCGATTGCTGTCGGCGTGGGTGCTGGACTGGGCTCCCCGGATTCGCCGACCTTCAGGGTATAGGTCCGGGAGCGTGACTTCGGCACCGTCAGCCGTCCCTGAAATAGCTCGGCCTTGCCCGCGTGCTTGACCCGCACGCGCCAGGTCGTATTGACCGGAATCCCCCGGTTGCCGCCGTAGTAGACCACAAACCAGCGGTACTCGCCGGGCGGGCCGGGGCCGAGATCCTTCGATCCGTCGGCTGACTCCTTGAGCCAGTAGACGTTCTCGGGACCGAATCCCTCGACGTTATCGACGTCAAGTTCGCCGCCGAATCGCCCCTTGGTGTCGTTCCAGTAAATCTCCTTGCCGCCCGGCTCGATGACGTGCAGGTCGATGTCGGCGTTCGAGTCCCAGAGCAAGGTGAACTGCGGGTCGCCAACCTTGATCTCGACCCCCTTGATGCTTTCGCCCCCGGAGCCGAACTTCGCCAGGCCAAACCCATCTCCCGCCCCAGCCCCTGGGGTCCGGTTGGCGTTGGGCATGCTGGCGTTGGGGTCGGGCACGAAGTCGATCGGCTTCATCCGGTCGAGTGTGGAGGTTTCCGTCGGCAGCGTGACGGCGTCGGGCAGCGTGACCGGCGTGTCGAGACCGCCCCGTTCCATCATCCCGAGCTCGGAACCGAGGTCCGACCCGGCCAGCCGCGCGTCGAGAGTCTTCACCTGGCTGCTCGGCAGGGCAAAATACCACAACCCCAGAATGAGCAAGAAGACGAAGTGGATCACCAGCGAGGCGGCCCACCCGTGCAATTCCCACGGCGATCGGGTCTCGACGACATCATCCCCATCGTTGACCTGGACGGCGGGGACCACAGTCCGGCGGCGCGCTTTCGCCACGGGGACCGGGTTGGCAGAGGTGGAAGGGAGATTCGAGGGCGGCACCGACATCGCAATCCCTCCAGGTCATCGCGGGCAAGCAGGGTCGGCCGGCGGTCGACTCGCGGGTTATGCCTTGGTTGCAATCAGCATACCAGGTTCGTCCAGCCGTCCTGCCGGGTAAAGTGCCTTGGCTGTGGAATCCCTCCACTGCTCAAACTTCTCGTCGTGGCTCGATTCAAGGCGACCTCGAAGTTGGTCTGGAGTAAAGCCGTGAGAATTCTGGTACGATCGCATCAGCGAACACCCGTGCTTTACGAGATCTCGCGGTTCGGATCGGCAGCGAAGGATCAGTCTGATGGACGCTCACGAATTGCTCCACCTGTTTGAGTCGGTCCGCCGCGGCGAGACCACGCCTGATGAAGCCTCGCGTCGGGTCCGGACGGCCCCGCTCGAAGAAGCCGGGGCGTTTGCCGCCGTGGACCTTCAGCGGTCGCTCCGGTGCGGGGCGTCGGAGGTGGTCTTTGGGCAGGGGAAGACGACCGACCAGATCAAGGCGATCCTCGCCACGCTCCTGCGGAATGACCACGGCGGTCTCGTCACCCGGATCAACGCCGAGGTTGGCGCCGCGCTGGCGACCGAGTTTCCTCAGGGTGAGTACCACCCGGCCGCGCGAACCTTCCGGATCAAGCGCGAGCAGCCGGGACCGAAGCTGGGCAAGGTAGTCGTCGTGACGGCGGGAACGTCGGATCTGCCCGTCGCCGAGGAAGCGCGGATCACGGCGGAAACCTGGAACTGCGAGGTCAGCCTGATCGCCGACGTCGGCGTGGCGGGCATCCACCGCCTCTTCCGCCGCCTGCCCGACTTCGAGGGGGCCGACGTCATGGTCGTCGTCGCCGGGATGGAAGGCGCCTTACCCAGCGTCGTCGGCGGCCTGGTCGACTGCCCGGTGATCGCCGTCCCGACCAGCATCGGCTACGGCGCCAATTTCGGCGGGCTGGCGGCCTTGCTCGGCATGCTCAACAGTTGCTCGTCGAACATCGCCGTCGTCAACATCGACGCCGGCTTTAGCGGCGGCCACATCGCCGGCCTCATCGCCCGCCGCGCCGGTCAGGCACGGCTTGATGCCAGCAAGAGTTGAGCCCTGCGAATGGCGTGCAGACTGTTCCCATCCTCTGGGGCAACCCTGCTCACTTTTCAATCAAGATCAAAAGAAAATCTGAGCCGTCCGACGACCAAGATTCGATTCAAGGGACGGCCAGCTTGACCAGATAAGCGCCGCCGAACATCACAAAGAGCATCGCCGACGACCCGACGGCCAGCACCAGGGCCGTCGCGGCGAACGCTTCGAGGTAGCCGAACAACGTGCGGGCCTCGCCGATCGCCCCCACCGTCTGAAACAGCGCCATGATCGCCGTCAGGCCACCGACCGTCACCCCGACCCCGGTGAAGAAGACGATCACCGCCACCCGCCCCACCTCGTCGCGGAGCAAGGTGAAGACCACCGCCGAGACCAGGACCAGAAACATCGTGGACGAGATTGTGATGCGCATGGTGGGTAGGTCCGCTGGCTGCTCCAATCAGGGGTCGGTCCGGCTCGATTGTAGGACGTCGGACCAGTCAGGCTGACACGATTCGCAGCGGGCCACCTGGATAGGGTAACTTTCCCTGACGGCTTGATGTTCTCATCAGGAGTGGGTCGCTGGAGGCATGGTCAGAATCAGTGCTCGAAGCACAGCGTTGACGGATTCCGCCGTCGTGAAAATCTGGGCGATATCTGGCTCCAGCACGATCAGCCGACTCCCGGGCGGTGGGGACGCCGCAAATCGGTTCGGCCTGGCCTTGCTGTAGTCGAAGTGATATTCGGGAAGCAAGTCGTCAGCGGGATCGATAACCGTTTTCGCTTCAGGATCGATGCTCATGGTCGCTCCGCTCGCGTTTGGTGGTCTGTCGGGCACTGATGATGCGAATGGCCTGACTTCGCTCAGTGAAAGCGACAATCAGTAAGCGTCCTGCTGCCGAGTATCCGACCAGGATCTCGCGTTGCTCATCGTCCGAGTGTGCCTCATCGGCAAAAATCGCTGCCAGAGGGTCGTTGAAAACCGAGGACGCCTCCTCAAAGCGAATCCCGTGTTTCTGGACGTTGGATTTCGCCTTGTCTTCATCCCACTCAAACTGGAGGCTCATGGAAGTGGACCATCCTCACGAGATTCATTGAATGCATCATACAGCGGCTTTGCCTCAACTCAAGTTTCCGAGCCAGAAACGTCACTTCCAGGGGCCAAACTCTGGGACCCGGTGGGTTGTAATCACTCTACATGAAAATAAGTCATTTTTAATCTTGCGGAGTCAGGCACCAGCGGAGCGCCTCGGCGTCGGTCAAACTTGAGGGGACGGGAACCCGATGTTCGCGGGTGGTGCGGAGGCGGTCGAGGAGGGCTTGCCTCAGCGTGCTGGCGACGGAGGCGAGGTCGGGGCGGTCGATCAGGTCGGTGGTCTCGCCGGGGTCGGTCTGGAGGTCGAAGAGGCGTTCAGACGCAGTTAGAGCGGGCAGAGCGGGGGCGTAGCCGTCCTTCCGGTGCCGACCGCCGGCGGTGACGATCAGCTTATAGCGGTCCGAGCGGGCCATCGCCTCCTCGTTTTCGAGGAACTCGCTGACGACCACATCCCGCCCGCGTGCCCCCGGGCGGCCGAGGGCAAGGTCCACGCGGCTCTGGCCGTGCAGGTCGGGCGGGAGCGGAGCGCCGATCAGGTCGAGCAGGGTCGGGACAACGTCAACCAACTCGACAAGGGCATCAGTATGGCGGTCGGCGGGCAGGTGGCCAGGCCAGCGCAAGATCAAGGGGACCCGCACAGCGCCTTCATAGAAGCAGTGCTTTTCGAACCGGCCGTGCTCGCCGAGCAGGTAGCCGTTGTCGCCGAGGTAGATGACCACGGTATCATCCGCCAGGCCCGAGGCATCAAGCGCATCCAGGACCCGGCCGATCTGGTGGTCCAGCCAGGCGAGCGACGTGAAGTAGCTCGCCGCGATCCCCCGGCGCTGGGCTCCGGTCAGGGGGGCGAAGACGGCGGGTTGGTCCTCCCGATCGCGAGCCGACATCGGGTGGTCAGGGAATTGATCCGAGAGGTAGTGCGGAGTCCAGCCATCGGGAAATTTGAACGGCGCATGCGGCTCGTAGAAGCTAACCACCAGCGCGAACGGTGGCTGGCCCTTATCGGGTCGATGATCTCGCAGAAATGACTCGGCGGCGCGGACGTAGAACGAAGATTCCATCGCCTCGGCGGGCAGGCCGAACGATCGCCCCTCGGTGTTCATCCACTCGGCAGTCGGGATCCGAAACGGGCGCCACTTCCGGTGGTGGTCGCCGCCGACAGGTGAATGCTGGGTGAGCCAGCGGGTCCAATCGTCGGTGTCGAGCCGCGTGGTGAACCCATGGTGGTTGTTGCCGCCGTGGTCGGGATTGAAGTGCATCTTGCCGAAGGCGGCGGTGTTGTAGCCGAGATCACCCAGCCAGTCGCCCAGCGTCAGGGCATCATCGGGCAGCGGGGTCGTCAACCGGGTCACGCCGACGGCATGCGGGAGCCGACCGGTCAGGAACGACGCCCGACTCGGCGTGCAGAGCGGCGCGTTGCAATACGCTCGATCGAACCGGACCCCCTGCCGCGCCAGGGCATCAAGCCGAGGCGTCGCCCGGCGCGGGTCGCCGTCGATCCCGAGCGTCCCACCCGCATGGTCGTCGCCGACGATGATCAGGATGTTCGGCCGCTTGCGGGTCCGGTCCACCTCGGCAAGCAGGGCATGAACCCGGCCGCGCTGATGGTCAGGCGGCCAGATCGCCATCAGGGCCAGCAAGAAACCCCAGACCAACCACCGACCCCCTCCCGCAAGTTGCAATCGATCCGGTCGAACCACGCCGCGACTCCATCCGCCCACAGTTTGAAGGCATGCGTCGATCCGTCGCCCCCTCGCCTGCCACTTCCCGCCGCCCGAGCAATCTACCGCCCGGTCCCGGTCCGTTGTAGCCCAATCCCACGTCCTAAACGGTAAACTCGCGGTCTGGGAAGAATCGGCAACCCCTTTTCGGTCGGCGAGGATCGGGTATACTGAATCTTTACCACTCGACCCAACCTCATCGGGTCGGGCTCGACCCCACTCTGGGTCAGCCATTTTAGCCCGTCTCGCGTCCCTTTCGACCTCCGGGGTAGCCGCGCCATGAAGCCGGACGGCGTTGAGCACCGAATGCCCGCTCGCCCGGTCCACCGGCGCGACCTCTTCCGCCTGCGCTCCGGATCTCGGCCGGACGCTGGAATTGCAGCGCCACGGCAAACTCATTCACCCGCTGGCAGCATCCTCAACGCCCGCCGATCCTTGATGGGATCGTACTTCGAGGTCCGCCTCGGCGCCGATGTCCCGGGAGGCGTCGACCTGGCCAACCGGGCGCTCGACGTGGTGGAGACACTCGAAGCCTGCCTGACCGTCTACAACCACGAGTCTGAGGTCAGCCGGGTCAACGCCCTCGCCGATGCTGGAGCCATCCGCGTCAGCGCGGATCTGGGGGCGATCCTCGGTCGGGCGCTCGCCATCGGTCAGGCAACAGCCGGCGCCTTCGACGTGACGGCCGGTGCCCTCTCGCTCGCCTGGGGATTCACTCGCGGACCGAAGCGTGTACCCGATCCGGCCACACTGGCCGATGCCTGGAGCCGGACCGGAGCGAATCTTGTCGAGTTTGACTCCGAGGCTCGGACCGTCCGCTTCAACAAGCCAGGTGTGGTGCTCAACTTCGGCAGCATCGGCAAGGGGTACGCGGTCGACCGCGCGGTCGACCTGATCCGCCGCTACTGGTGGCCGACAACGACCCTGATCCACGGCGGTCGGTCGAGTCTGTTCGCGCTCGGGTCCCCACCGGGCGACTTCGGCGGGCGGTGGGCGGTGGCACTGACCGACCCCGACCACCCGGGTGAGTCGCTCGGGACGGTCCACCTCAGGAACCGAGGAATGGCCACGTCGGGGGCAGCCTTCCAGCGGTTCGAGGCGGATGGCCAGACCTACGGCCACATCATCGACCCCCGGACCGGCACCCCGCCCACGACCGGACCGACGAGCGTGACCGTCCTGGCGCCGAGTGCCGCCGAGGCTGATGCGCTCTCTACCGCCTGCTACCTGCTCGGGATCGAGGGAGCCGCGCCGATCCTGGCCAGGCGGCCCGAGGTTGGGGCGATCTTCATCGAGCGAGTTCGGGCGGATGGCCCCGCGCGAATCACCCCGATCAACCTGACGACCGCCGACTTCACCGCCGGGCCTTGAACTTGAACCATTCCCCCGGGGCGGACCTGATCCGTCCCGCTTTCGCTTGCCTCTGGAAGGAGAAGTCCCCTGGCCGCCTCGCGTCGCTACTACCCCGGTTTCTTCGGGGCCTTGTTTCTGATCACGCTCCGGATCGCGATCGGCTGGCACTTCTTCTACGAAGGGACCCAGAAGATCCTGTCGACGCCGACCGGCAAGGCGTCGGTCCTCGGACAGATCTTCCCGATCCCCGATGATAAGCCGTTCTCCGCCGAGCCGTATCTGCGCGCCTCGAACGGCCCCTTCGCCGCGTACTTCCGGAGCTTGATCCCCGACGTCGATAGCCGCGAAGCGCTCGACCCCGTCAAGATCAAGGCAAAGTTCGCCGCGATCCTCGACCGAGTTGCCGACCACTACAACTTTGACGCCACCCAGAAGCTGACGGCCAACGGCATCTTGACCGACCGCTCAGCGGTCGTCGATACCTGGTTCGAGTCGCTCGACAACCGCGAGAAGGTCCGCAAATATTTCGACGAACTCGGCGAGATCGAGGCGATCGACCGCAACCCCGAGGCGATGTCGTATGAGCGCGAAAATGCCCTCAAGGATCGCAAGACCGCCGAGACCGACCGCAAGGATCTGGTCAAGGAAGTGACTCCGTGGGCCGATACGCTCCGCGATTCGCTCGTCGCCCTCGCCACCCCAGCGCAGGACAAGGAGGCCGGCCCCTACGAGCCGCCGATGACCCAGATGGACTGGATCAACCTGTCCACCATGTACGGCCTGACCGCCATCGGCTTTTGCCTGATCTTTGGTCTGTTTACCCCGGCCGCGGCGCTCGGCGGGGCGACGTATCTCCTGAGCTTTTACCTCAGCATGCCTCCCTGGCCGGGTTTGCCCGAAGGGATCGTCGAGGGGCACTACCGCTACATCAACAAGAACCTGATCGAGATGATCGCCCTTCTGGCGCTCGCCGCCACGCCCAGCGGCCTCTGGATTGGGCTCGATGCGCTCCTCTTCGGCTGGATCGGGCGTGATAAGGCCCGCCGCGAGGCCGAGCGGATGGCCGAGATCGAACGGGCCGCCGTACCCGAACCGCAGGACCGGCGTAAGTTCAAGAAGCGATAAGTTGGACTGGCCCAGAAATTGGTCCGAGCCGTATTCACCTCCTTCGTTCCCCGGAGTCGCCGACCGATGACGAACCTGACCCCCGAGCAGCGTGCCCTGGGCCGAGCCAACGCCCACGAGGTGATCGGCTCGACCCGCCGCGACTTCCTCAAGGCCGCCGCCATCGCCCCGGCCGCTGGCGCGATGTACTTCGGCTACAAGGACGGCCTCGGCGATAAGCCCGCCGTCCGCGCTGCCATTATCGGCACCGGCAACGAAGGTTGCGGCGCCATGATCCACGACCACAACCGCGCTTACGTCGATTACATCGGCCTCTGCGATATCCGACCGTCGCAGCTTGCCCGCGGCGTCAAGGAGTTCGCTCGCCACGAGCAATACGGCGAGGCTGGCGCCGCCAAGCTCAAGAAGTACGCCGACGTCGATGAGATGCTTGCCGACAAAGACGTCGAGATGGTCGTCATCGCCTTGCCGCTCTGGCTCCATGCCCCGGTCGCCATCAAGGCCATGCAGGCTGGCAAGCACGTCTTCTGCGAAAAACTGATGGCGCACTCCGTCACGCAGTGCAAGGACATGGTCCGGACGGCGCACGAGAAGAACAGGCTGCTGGCGATCGGTCACCAGCGGCATTACTCGGCCCTCTACGACAACGCCAACTACCTCGTCCAGGAGGGGCACCTCGGCGAGATCCGCCACATTCGCGCCCTCTGGCACCGGAACAACGCCAACCCGCAGTACAAGAAGGATAAGGACGGGAGCATCGTCTATGAGAACGGGTCGCCCGTCGTGGTCAAGGACGACGCTGGTAACATCGTGTACTTCGATGGGTGGAAGCCGCCCATTCCCGACGCCGACAAGAACATCGACTTCTCCAAGTACGGCTACAAGAGCCTCGACGAACTCGTCCGCTGGCGGCTCTACAACCGGACCGGCCAGGGCTTGATGGCCGAATTGGGCAGCCATCAGCTTGACGCTTGCTCGATCTTCCTCGGCAAGCGTCACCCGCTGGCCGTCACCGGGATCGGCGGGACCTTCTTCTACACCGATGGTCGCGAGGTTGACGACCACGTTTTTGTCAACTTCGAGTTCCCGGGCAAGACCGACAGCGAGCACGACCGCGTCGTCGTCAGCTACTCATCGATCAACACCAACCAGTTCGAGAACTATGGTGAGGAGTTGATGGGCAGCCGGGGGACGATGATCGTTGAGCAGGAAAAAGAGATCCTCCTCTACAAGGAGATCGACCGGAACACCTGGAAGCCGGGCGGGGGTGGAGCGCGGACGACGTCGGTCACGGTCGAGACCCCGAAGGGGGGCAAGCCGACCGTCGAAGCCTCGCCGAGCGCCGCGGGGTCATCGGCCGCCGCAAGCCTGGGAGCGTTGGCGACCGACGCCCCGTCGCGTGGCTACCGCGAGGAACTTGAACACTTCGCCTACTGCATCCGCCACGGGAACGAGTCGAACTTCCACGACCAACCCGATGAAAACCTCAAGCCTCGGTGTCGGGGTGAAGTCGCGATGGCCGACGCGATCATCGCGCTGACCAGCAACCTCGCCATGAGGCAGAAGCGCCGGATTGAATTCGATCCCAAGTGGTTCGACTGGCAGTCGCCCGAAGCCCCGGAGACCAGCAGCAATCAGGTCGCGCAGCGCAGCTAAAACCGCACCTGCCGGCTCGCGCTGGGTCGGTCGGATCGAAGTTCTGGCCGGGCTCACTGCCAAAGCCAGCACGTTCTGGGGCGAGACGACATCAAGTCATCTCGCCCCGGCGTCTTTTCTGGAAGCAAGCAAGGGATCGGCACCAGCCTGAACCATGGGATTGTCTCAGCTTCCGACTGAGCTTGACTGGTCGCATGAGACGGTCCAAACGTAAACTTGACGCGTACGCAAAGACTGATCCTCTTTCGCGAGGGTTTAAGTTCGATGGCTGATTATCAGAAGCCTGCGGATTTCTCCTACGCCCAGACCTTGATCGACTCGGCTCCCGAGGAAGCCAAGGCGTTCTTCAACCTCAAACACACGGCGGAGCGCTCGGATGGTGTGATCCCGGAGAAGTATCGCGAGTTGATGTCGATCGCGGTCGCCTTGACGACACAATGCGCTTATTGCATCGATGCTCACATGAACAACGCAGTGCGAGCCGGCGCGACGCGCGCGGAAATCGCCGAGACCGTGTTCATCGCCGCTGCGCTCCGCGCCGGTGGCGCGGTCGGGACCGGACTCCTCGCGATGCGCCTCTTTGACGAAGTGACCGAGAAAGTTCAACCTGCCTCGGCGGATCACGCCCGGAGCTAAGGATGCTGTTCCAAATCGCCGCGGGTGTGGTGCTGCTCGTCCACCTGGCGTTTATCGGCTTTGCCGTCCTGGGGGCGGCGCTCGCGATCTGCTGGCGGTGGGTGCCTTATGTTCATTTGCCAGCGGTCGGCTGGGCATTCTTCGTTGAGGTCACCGGCCAGATCTGCCCACTCACGGCTATCGAAAACGAGATGCGTGCCCGGGCGGGCCAATCGGGGTACAGCGAGGGGTTCATCGAGCATTATCTGGTGCCGCTCATCTACCCGGCCGGGCTCACGCCGTCGGTCCAGTACTGGCTGGCGGGTGGGGTCGTTGTCATCAATGCGGCAATCTATGGCTGGCTCATCTGGCGGCGACGAGAGGTCCGGGTGCCAATCGTCTGATGGGCTGGTGGTCATTCTCGGCCGGTCGCCATGGGAATGACGACTCTCTACCTGACGGGCTCAGAACGCGTCACCGGGATCAAAAAATGCGCATCAGGTATTCACGGTTTTTGGTGCATATGCCTGCTAGGTGTCGCTATAAAAGAGATGCGACCGGGTCTGGTGGACCGTCGCGCCCGCTCGGGCGTGGGCGGAATGACGCTGAGCCCGGTGGTTGGCCGCCGACCCCACCATCCGGATCTTCCCCTGCAGGCCCCATCATGCCCCAATCTTCGGCCCTCGTCCCGCCCGGGATGCCGCATCAGCCAGCGACCCGGTCGCGATTCCGAGCTTGGCTCGCCCTCAGCGTCGTTGCGGCGGGGGCGGCTCCGGCCGACCAGACTCCGAGCCCGAACTACCCGGCGGCGGAACGGTTCGCGCCGGCGAACCTTCGGCCGTTCCTGTACGACACTGCGGTCACACCGCACTGGGTCGGCAAGACCGATCACTTCTGGTACGCCTTCCGGACCAGCGACGGCACGAACTACTACCGGGTCAATCCCCGGAACGCCAGCAAGGAACCGCTGTTTGACCGCGACAAGCTCGCCAACCAGCTCTCGGCCCTGGTCCAGAAGCCGCTCGAACCCGCGCTCGTGCCCCTCACGCGGCTGGTCCTGAACGACGAGGGAACCAAGCTCCGCTTCGTCTTCGAGGAGAATCGCTACGAGTATGATCTCGCCACCGAAGCCCTCACCAAGATCGGCCCGGCGCGGCCCAGCCTGATCCGCGGCCTGCTCGAAGGCGTCCGCGGCGGGGGCGGTCGAGGCCAAGACGGCGACACCAACCGGCGGCAGGAAGAACAGTGGGATGATCAGGTCCGGGGTCAGGGGCAAGGTCAGGGGCAAGGCCAAGGTCGCGGCCAGGGTCAGGACCAGCAGCGGCAAGACGACAACCAGGACCAGCAACTCGACCAGCAGCGCGAGCAGCAGGTCGTCGAGGACGGCCGCCGTCAGGAAGGCGACGGCCAGGTCCGCGTCGACCAGCGCGTTCAGGACGGCCAGCAAGGTCAAACCCAGGGCCAGGGCCAGGGGCAAGGGCAAAACGGCGGACGAGCCGGCGGACTCCTCAGCTACCGAACGGTTTCGCCTGACGGCAAACTCGTCGCCTTTGCCCGGAACCACAACCTCTTTGTCGCCGAAACCGGTAAGGAAGACGCCGCCGTCGCGCTCTCGACCGACGGCGTCGAGGACTACACCTTCGCCACTGGTGGCTTCGGCCGAGGCGGTGGGAACGGGAACGGAAACGGCACTGGGACGGGAACCGGGACTAACACCGGGGCCGCCGCGACGACTCCGCCGCCGTTTGATCCGAACCGAAAGGTCCGCGCCGCCGTGACCTGGTCGCCCGACTCGAAGGCGTTCTATGTGACCCGGTCGGATAGCCGAGGGGTCAAAGATCTGTTCGTCATCAACTCACTGGCGACCCCGCGGCCGACGATCGAAAAGTACAAGTATTCGATGCCCGGCGAGGAGGACGTCCGCCGCCCTGAGCTGTCCGTCTACGACGCGACGACCAAGAAGCTGTCGCGGGTGCCGACGAAGTGGAAGGACGAGACGTTCACGAACCTCCACTGGGGCAAGACGGCCGCCGACTTCCGGTTCATCCGCCGCGACCGCTTGATCCGCCACCTTGAGTTCTGCACGCTGGATGCGACCACGGGCGTCTCGAAGTGCCTGATCAGCGAAGGGTTCGAGAACGCCACGCTGAGCTTTCAGCCGGCCCGCTACCTTGACGAGACGGGCGAAATGATCTGGTGGTCGGAGCGGACCGGGTGGGGCCATTACTACCTTTACGACCGCGACGGCAAGCTCAAGAACGCGATCACTTCGGGTCCGTATCGCTCCTCCGGCATCGTCGAGATCGACGCCAAGAACCGGCTCATCTACATCACCGCCAACGGTCGCGAACCGCGTGAGAATATCTACCTCCAGCACCTCTACCGCGTTAACCTCGACGGGACCGGTCTGGCCCTGCTCGACCCGGGCGCGGCGAACCACCGGTCGGTCCTCTCGCCGAGCCGGCAATTTCTGGTCGATAACGCCTCGCGGGTCGATGTCGCCCCGACGGCAGTCGTGCGTGCGGGGGACGGCCACGAGGTGATGGCTCTGGAGAAGACCGACCTGTCGAGTCTGGTCGAGTCGGGCTGGAAACTTCCGGAAACCTTCGTCGTCAAGGCGGCCGACGGCGTGACGGACCTTTACGGGAACATGTGGAAACCGTTCGACTTTGACCCGAAGAAGTCGTACCCGATCATCGTCCACGTCTACCCTGGCCCGCAGCAGGAGGGGACGACGCACACCTTTTCGGCCGCCAGCGGCGAGCAGCAACTCGCGCAGGTGGGCTTTGTCGTGATCCAGGTCGGTCACCGGGGCGGAACCCCCACGCGCTCGAAAGCGTACCAGAGCTTCGGCTACTTCAACCTGCGCGACTACGGCCTCGCCGACAAAAAGGCCGCCATCGAACAGCTCGCTGCTCGCCACCCGTTTATCAACCTCAACCGGGTCGGCATCTACGGCCACTCCGGCGGCGGGTTCATGACTGCCTCCGCCTTGATGCAAAAGCCGTACAACGACTTCTTCAAGGTAGGTGTCTCGACCTCCGGCAACCACGACAACAACATCTACAATTCGTCCTGGTCCGAAACCTATCACGGCCTCAAGGAAGTCGCTGTCACCACCGACCCCAAAAAAGACACGCCTCCCACTCGCTCGGCCCGGACCAATCAGGACACCCGGACCACGCAGGCCGGCGACCCGATCGAGGGGGACATGGAGCAGGAGATTCTGGAATCAGACGACACCGACGCCGATCTCCTGATCCCCAGTGGGGACGACCAGAAGGCGGTTGACGAGAAGAAAGCGGCCGACGAGAAGAAAGCGGCCGACGAGAAGAAGGCTGAGGAAGCCAAGAAAGCCGAGGCTGACAAGAAGGCTGAGGAGAAAAAGGTCGAGGACCCCAAGAAGGTGGATGAATCCAAGAGAGTCGAAGAGAAGAAGACCGACGACAAGAAAGTGGATGAAGTCAAGAAGACCGATGAGGCCAAAAAAGCCGAGGAGAAGAAGGAAGCTCCCAGGACGAAGTTTGAAATCCGCGTGCCGACAAACGCCGAGCTTGCCGAGAATCTCAAGGGGCGTCTCTTACTCGTGCACGGCGAACTCGACAACAACGTCCATCCCGCCAACACCCTTCGGTTGGTCGATGCCTTGATCAAGGCGAACAAACGGTTCGACATGCTTTATCTCCCAGGTAAGCGGCACGCGTATGCCGACTACCAGGGCTACGTCAACCAGCGGATGATGGAGTACTTCGCCGAACACCTTCTGGGCGATTACCAGCCGACCGCCAACCTCGGTGAAAAAACGCCCTTCGAAGCAGCCAGAACGTCCAAGCGAGATTGATGAAGGAATCTTCCAGCAAGTTCTACTGCATCAGCTCTCACGTCCATCGCCACATCTTTTGGGAGCCAAGCGAAAGCGTTCGTATGGCTCTCAAACCGAGATCCGGGCCAGAAACCGCTTGCCACCGATGGTCGCCATCAAGGCAAAAGTGACCCACGAGGCATGTTGGATTCCTGTTGCAATGACACGTGAACACACTCAAGCCTCAAACAAGTTCAGAGTTTGCTTGACAAGCCTTCTGTGATACAGATCACACCGAGAAAATGGATGGCAAATCGCAGGATAGCAGGTTGCAAATCGAAGCTCTGGATGGCTTTGCCATTTGCTATCTGTGATCTGCAATGAGTCTTTTCTTTCTGTGATTCGTATTACTCCCGGATCGGCATCGGGAGTGACCGGGTGGCGGATCGGGTGGGCCGCTCGATCGGCCTGGCGGTGGTGGCGGGGTCGGGCGTGCCGGTGTTGACGGTCCGGGTTGTGCCCTCAACCACGGCTCGGGGGCGGATGGCAGCGGCTTGCTGGATCTGCTCGGGCGAAAGCTGCTCGACGATCGGCTCAACCCGGAGGTCGTCGAAGGCGACGACGCCCGAGACGGCGGCCAAACCAAGGGTGATGTTCAACTCGCCATCGACCGGAATCCGGCGGTAGTAGACGATCTCGAACCAGGCGTCGGGCATGCCATCGCGGGTCCGAAACTGGAAGCGCTCGCCGCCCATCGAGTCGCGGACGATCACGCCGCCGTTGCCGGGGGCGGTGCTGTTGGGCGCGTTCGCCAGGACCGAGATCCGGTACATCTCGCCGGCCCGAACCGAGATCCCCGGCGACCGGACGGCGACGGTCGGGTGGTCGGTGAACGGGACCAGCGAATCGAGCCGGATTCCCTTCGACGGGGCGATCCGGAGCGAGAGGTACGAACCTTCATCGGCGTTCTCGTGGGTCCGGCTCATGCCCCCCTTGGCGAAGGCAACCTTCGGCGTCAGGTCGTCCACCTCGTAACGTTCCGAGGACCAGCCGGCGTCGAAGAACTCGTCGCGCGACTTGTAGTCGAACTCGCCCGACGGCATGGCGTTCCGCCCGAGGCGACCCGTCTTCATCCAGTCGAGCCACTGCCAGGCTTGCGGCAAGGTATTGAACGACGCCAGGGGCGCGGCGACCATCGGGCCAACCACGCGCGGCTGGGGCTTCTTTCGCCCGCTGTAAATGACCGGGCCGCAGGGGAGGTCAGGGTCCTTGAGCGCCTTGACGATGGCGTCGTAGGTCGCCAGGAAATGCTCGCGCATCAAGATGCGGAGCGGTCGGCCGACGCGGCGGGCCTCGTCCCAGGCGGTCGGATAATCTTCGCGAGCGAGCGCATCTTGCGCCGACTTGATCAGCTTGTCGGCGGCGGCGAGCAGGTCGTTCCAGTCGCGCTGGGGGTGACCATCGAGCCGGAGCTTGTAATCGACCTCGGCAACCCAGTTCCGCTGGAGGATCGCCTGTTCGATCGCGAGGTTGATCGCCTGCACGCGGGTTCCATTGACGGCCTGCTCGATCTGGTCTTTGAGTTCGGCGTTGGTCGTCATGAGGATGATCGACGTGATGCCGAAGTCGTCGAGGGTGATGTCGTGGCCGCCGGGAACGCGGACCGAGTTGAGTGGTTTGACGCCGCCGGGGCTGATCATGTAGGCGATCGCGTCATCGGCCGCCGGAACGCGGACCCGGATCTTGTTGAGCGCTGCCTGCGTGGGTTGATACTGGGCATAGGGAGAATAGTCGGCGACCATCAAGAGGACGCCCCGACGATCCTTGGTGGCGATCGCGGCGGCCATGAGCGAACCGTTGGCGGGTTGCTCCTTGATGATCGGCGTCTTCTGGAGGGTTGATGCTCCCGTCTGCAGGAACGACTGCGGCAACTGCGGCGCCGGCTCGGCCATGTAGACGGGAACCATGCTGATCGACCGGTCGGGGTCGGCGATGATCGATTCGAGGAGGTCGATCTCCTCGTTCAGGATCGCCACCTCGATCGCACTCATCCGCCCGACCCCTTGCATCAGGTCCCCCTGAGCGCGGAAGTCGATCCCCCGGCAGCCGGCCGAGAGCGCATGGTAAACAGCCAGGCGGATCTGCTCGGGCTGGACAACCGGCATACCACCTTCGGGGGGGCGGTCGACTCCCCAGATCATCCGCTTGTAGATTGGTGGCGCCGTAACGTCGACCTCTGACCAGATCAGGGCGTCGGCGTTTCCCCGAGCCACCAATAGCCGGCGCTGCTCCAGATAGCGGAGCAACTCGAACGGCCCGCGCGGAGTCGCCCAGGTCTGCGCGGGGATGCCGATCATGTCGAGGTTCTCGGGAATCCGCGCGTACTCGGGGAGCATCCCCAGGACCATCCCGGTCGAGTACGGCGACCCGCCCGGCTTCTCCTTGCGGATCGCCAGGAGGGCGTCGCGGACGTTCCGGTTCTGGAGCTTCCGGCCGGAGATGTCGAGGTCTTCCCCCAGATCGTTGCCCAGCGACCAGGCGAAGACGTGCTCCTTGGCGGGGAAGTTCATCGCCGATGCCAGGAGGTTGTCAGGATCGACCGGGCGCGACTGCCGGAGACCCGTGACGGGGTCGGGGTCGGAATCACCCGCGAGTTCAGGCATGAGCAACAGTCCACGCCGGATCGCCAGGTCGAGGTAGTCAGCGTTCGCGTCGACGGGAACCACGGCGATATCCGACCCGAGCTTGCGAATCAAGGTCGGGTCGGTGTCGAAGGATCGGATCATCGTCGGGAACCAGGGGAAGCCATCCTTGGTCAACCGGTTCCGCTCAAACTTGATCCGATCGGCCGCGCTCGGGATGGTCGACCGCGCCGGACCAGACGCGTTCCGTGCCGGATCGGTCCGGCGCCGGGCGGCGAGAAGATCCTCCTCGGCCCCGACGACGGTCGCGCGCCGATTACCAATCGGCTCGCCACGGAGGAGCCGGGCCTGCGCGGCGGCGATCTCGGCCGAGACCGGCCCGATCGTGAGTTCGTCGAGGTAGACCTCGGTTTGCCCCTCGCCGCCGTAGACGTTGACGACCAGGCGTTCGAGATAGGCGCCTTCAAGGCTGACCTTCCGCTTCGATGCCGCCCGCAGGACGCGGGCCTGGCGCTCGATGGCGGGCATCATGTCGTCGAGTTCGATCTTCTGCCAGCGGTCAACCGCCTCGTAACTCGTGCTCGGGATCAGGACGAACGACGGCCGCTGGCTATCGGGATCGACGTCCGACGGCAAGATCACCCGCGCCAGGAACTGCATCCCGACCCGGTTCGAGCGGACGTACATCGTCACGGCCAGGTCGCCCGTCACCGGAATTTTGGGGACGGGATAGCTGTAATAAAGCCCACCGCCGATCCCGGCCTTGAACTCGAACCCCTCGGACTGCTTGCCGTCGTGCGCAGCGCGCTGGGTCCGTTCGTGAGTATAGATCTCGATGGCGGCGTCGGTCTTCTCCTGGTGCCAGACCTTATTTGGCCCCTCGAAGCTATCGCGGATCGTTTGCGGACCAGTCGCGTCCGCCGCTGGGGCGTCCTGAGGCGCCGGGGCATCTTGCGGCACCGGCGGGGTGTCCGGGATGGTGGGCGGATCTTGCGGAAGGGGAGGCGTCGGATCTTGCCCGAGCGCAAACGTCAGGTTCCACCCGCCACCGAGGCAACCCAGACCCACCGCCACCGGGGCGACCCAGCGCGGCAACCACGACATCCAACCCGATCGGGTGTTCCTGGTCTTCATGCGCGTCGAGGCCTCCTGCCCTGGTCCAACCAGCTCGATCCGCTACCCATCCGCCGGCTCGATGCTCCGCACCCAACCCGCCAATCGTGCGCGAGATTACCCTGAATCAGCCCAACCGACCAGGGCAAAATGGATCTCTCCCAGAACCGATTCATCTTTCGCAGTCGATACTCTTTGCCCAAACCGCGAAAATCCGATAATCGCCCTCTCTTCGCCAGACTGCATGCTAGAATGAGATGACACCCCTGATGAGGACGCACCGACCATGAACCGCTCCGGCTACTCCACCGCCGATTCCCCCTTGCTCCCACCCCTGCCATCGGCGGCATCGAGCCCGCCCCCGCCGCCCGCAATCCCGACCGAACTGGCCGCGCTCCGCGCCCGGATTCGCGCTCTGCCCGCCGAGATCCGCGCCGAACTGGAACCGCTCGCCGACGATGCGTGCGAACAGGCCAGGTTCCGCGGCCGCGCCCTGTCGCTGGCTCGCGAGGCTCTCGAACAGTTCCGCGTCGAACTGGCCGCCGCCCAGTTCGACCTCGACGCCACCCGCCGCGAGCGCGAAAGCCTCCGCCACTTCGCCCACCGCGTCTTTTAACAGTTCGAATTGACCCGAGATCCGCCCCGCAAAATCATCGTCGGTGGTCCTGGCTCATGCTTCCTGAGGAGTGGTTCGCGGACCACCGATCCGACAGCGTCAGCCATCGCAGCTCAACGACGGGCTTTGGGCTTGTTCAGCCAGGCGGTGACGACCTTGCCGACGGCTTCGAGGCTGGCCCCCGAGCAGTTTTCGGGGAGATCGGCGGCTGTGTGCCAGTGGGGATAGTCGAAGTCGATGATGTCGATGGCGGGAATACCGGCGTTGTTGAGCGGGAGGTGGTCGTCCTGGACGTAGCGGCCGAGTTCGGACTTGAACTGGGTGACCTTGAGCGACTTGGCGACGGCCCAGACGTCGCGAACGAGCTTCGGTACCAGCTCGACGCTGAACGGTTCGCGGGCAATGTTCAGGTTCTTGTCGCCAACCATGTCCAGGACCAGCGCGGCTTCATAGGAATCCTTTTGCTTCTTCTCTTTCTTGTCGCGGGCGTAGGATTGAGCGAAGTGCTTCGAGCCGAGGAAGTACTCACCGGTCTGGTTCTGGCCGCCGCCGTAGACGATCTCCTCGCCGTCGAAGAGGATCAGGTCGACTCCCCAGGGAGTGCCCGAATCGGTCAGATGGTGGGCGATCTCCATCAGGAGCGCAACCCCAGAGGCGCCGTCATTGGCACCGATGAAGGGCTTGGTCCGGTTGCTCGGGTTCTTGTCCTCGTCGGGGAACGGGCGGGTATCGTAGTGGACGCCGAGCAGGACTCGGTCGGTCTTCTCGGGAAACCATGAGCCGATCAGGTTGACCATCGCCACCGGAGCCCCCGAGACTGGGTCGATCCCGGAGAAGGGTTGCTCGCGGACCGTCCCGCCGTGCTTCTTGAAGTGGTCGGCGACCATCTGCCGCTGCCGGGTGTTCGCCTCGGTCCCGGCGGGTCGCGGGCCGATGGCGCAGATGGCTTTGAGATAACCATAAGCGCGGTCGGCGTCGATCGGCGCGGGCTTGAGGTTCTGTTGCTGCGCTTCGACTTCCGGCTCGGTCGAGTCTGCCATGGATGTCCTCGGACCGGAGAAGATGCGCGACCCGAGCCCGATGCCCAGACAGGCCAGACCCAGGACCAGACCCACACCCACCACAAGTCGCAGCCAGGGTCGAGGTGGATTTACAGCGGTCGCGGGTGGGGTCGGCATGGTGGTCGGTCCTTCCGGGCAGCGGGGCATCGTCCCTTGGCGAGCCCGCCATCATACCCCAACCCGCCGACGGTGTCAGGCGAGAACTCGCCGAAAGTCAGGCGGGATCAACCGCCGCCGCCCCGCGCCGCCCCTTGATTGATTAGCCTTGAGCCGGTCCTTGCGACGGCGGTCCGGGTCCGATAACCTGGCGGCCATCATGCATCAGGCCGCAGGCAAGGGTGCGAGATCCCTCGATGCTGGAACGACTCGACGACGTCCCCTGGGGGGACCTCGAACACGCCTACGGCATGGCGGATGATGTGCCGGCTCTGGTGCGGCAACTCTCCTCCGCCGATCCCAAGGTGCGTGGGAATACTCTCGATAATCTTTACAGCAACATCTTCCACCAGGGGACTCGTTATCCGGCCACGCCCCATGTGATCCCCTTCCTGATCGAACTGGTCGCCGAACCGACGATCCCCGACCGGGGCGCACTTCTTTACCTCTGGGGTTGCCTGATCTCGGGCTATTTTAGTGTTCGTGACCGCCCGATCTGGGGGGATGGGGAGCAACTTCATAACCTGGATGTCGCCCCTGGTGAGAAAGACGATCCTTATCTCATGGCACTCCACCAGATCTACCGGGAGTCAGTGCGGGGGCATGCCCTCCTCGGCAGAATTCTCGATGACGAGGATTCGAGCGTCCGGGCTAACGCCGCTTACGTCCTGGCGTGCCTCCCGACCATGGCGGAGCAGTCGATCCCGCTGCTGACCAATTGCCATGAGAAATCGGGTTGGGTGCGTGCCGCTCATGCCTTCGCCCTTGGAGAGTTGGGGGCCGCTGGTCCGCTCCGTCGACTGCTCGCCGAGGATGATTTCCTTGCGGTCAGGTGCATGGCTGCCTGCGAACTCACGCGGATCGAGCCGAGCGCCGACTTGATCGAGCCGTTGCTCGGTTTTACCGCCGGCGGGTCGATCGAGGGGTACGATCATGTCCCGGGCGCGGGCGGCAAGTCGAGCGGCGACGTGGCCTTCGCGATCTCGCTTCTGCCCCGAGATGCCCAGATCAGGGCAATCCCGGCGATCTGCGACCAGCTCGACCGGGCGCGGGTGTTCGACACGATGCCGCTGGTGGGCACGCTCCTCGCCGCCGGATTTCCCGAACGGCGGGGACCGATCACCGAATTGAACGAACTTCAGCGCTCCGTCCTGACCCGGATGGTCGAAACGGCTGAGTTGTGGGGCGTCGGTAGCCTCTTTCGGGTGCTCGAAGCTCACGGATTGCCGAGGGAACGCCAGGGGTGTGCGGCGCTGCTGGGCGTGCGAATCGCGGACGACGAGGCCCTCGCCGAACTCCGGAAAGCCCTCGCTTTCTCTCACATCGGGGTCCTCGACGAAGCCCGCGCGGGGATCGATAAGGCTTTAGCCGCCGACCCGGCCGTCTTCGAGCGGGCGACCGCTCCCGACGAGTGCTGGCTCCTCTGCGCCAGGGCGTTCGCCGTGACCGACCCCGACCGAGCCCGGGCCGCCTTCGGCCATGCGTTGGCCCTCAACCCAGCCATCCGGCACCGCGTCAATCCGAGTTGGCGGCTGGCTGAACTTCTCGACGAAGAATCACTCTGATCCGATCAGGCGAAGACCCGGTCCACAGCCAACCGCCAGCCGGTGACGGCGGGCTCGGCGTCGGCGGTCTGGCCAGGAGTGAACATGATGGGATGGTCGGGGGCGGTGGATTCGTACTTGCGGATCATTTGGCGGATCGGGGCGACGTCCCAGACGACGAGCGTACCGGCCTCGAAGTAGTCGGCACGCTTGGCGGCCAGAGCGAGTTCGGCGGCGTCACCGTAGTCGTTTTCGCTGCGGACCTCGACGGCGAAGTGGGGCGCACCCACGAGGAAGCGCATCTCGTCCGTGGGAAAGGGACCGAGAAAGAACGAGGCATCAGGCGAGAACGACTGGCGACCCGAGGTCAGCCGGGGAACGGTGAAGCCGATGTTGTCGGTGTAAGCTTCGCCATGACCCGTGGCGGCGGCGTGGTCGTCGAGGCTCCGGAAGATCCGGGCAGCGATCCGGCTGGGGCGACGGCCTGTGGGCATGAGAAGGACGATCCTGCCGTCGATCAACTCGGCCTTACTCTTGATCAGGTAAAGGTCATCGAGGGTTGCCATCGGCCTGGTTGCGGTGGACATGCAAAGCCTCCGGAGATCGCGAGGCAGAACGATCGAGTGCGAACTGCATCCTAGCAAAGCGGAAGTTTCGGCAACACCGAAGGCAAATCACCGGATTCAGTTCAAAACCTCATGCCCGAGGATCAGGCGGGCCAGGCGGCCGCGGTGGGCGGGTTCGATGTCGTCGGGGACGGCCTGGCCGGTGGTGATGTAGGAGACGGGGCGGTTGGCCTGGCCGAGCACTCCCAGCACGCCGCCCAGGCCGTCGGCCTCGTCGAGTTTGGTCAGGATCAATCGGTCAGCGTGGGCGACGGCGAACTTATCGACGGCCGCTCGCAAGCTCCGCTCGCCCGCGACGGCGGCGAGGACCAGATGCACCTCGTCGGGCTGCGCGGCCTGGAGGAAGTCGGCCAGCTCGCGGATCTTGACCTCGTCGCGCGGGCTCCGACCGGCGGTGTCGATCAGGACCAGATCGACACCGCCGAGCTGATCCATGGCGCGAGCCATCTCGCCGGGCGTGTTGGCCACGGCGAGCGGGAGGTCGATGATCTCGGCGTAGGTCCGCAACTGCTCGACGGCGGCGATCCGGTACGTGTCCACCGTCACCAGACCCGCCTTCAGGCCGTGCGCCAGCTTGAAGTTGGCGGCGAGCTTGGCCACAGTCGTCGTCTTGCCGACCCCCGTCGGCCCGACGAGCGCAACCACGCGCCTCGTCCCTGCAACGGCACCTATCGGTGGCGCGATCTGGATGCACGACTCGACCGCCTCGCGGAGTGACTCGCGCACGATCTCGGGTTGATGGACCTCGTCGGGTTCCAATCGTTCGGCAACGTAACGAACGAGGCGCCGAGCGAGTGTCTCCGGCACATCGGCTTCCAGCAGGGTTGCATACGTCGGCACAAGTGTCGCCGGAAGTTCGGGAAGCAGGTGGTCGATCCGGCCGTGGCGGCTCAGATCCTCGACCATCGCGTGAAGCCGGCTGAGTTGCTCGCCGAACTGCGACTGGAGCGCCCCCGGAGCCGTCGCGGTCTTGGCAACTGAAGCCGGGATCGTGACCGTGGGCGCAGGCGGAACGGCGTGGTTGACCGGGCTCGGCGCCGAGCCAACGGCGGTGCGCGAGCCGTGCGCGGCGGTGACCTCGACCTGATCGCGCGGTCGGAGGCCGAACAACCGGCGGCGGCGGACCTCGCGGGTGTTCAGGATCACGGCATCACCGCCCAGGTCGCGGCGGACCTGCGCCAGCGCTTCCTTCAAACTCCCCGCCCGGTAGGTTTTCTCGCTCTCCATGCCAGCAACTCCCTCACGGCGATTCAAGAACGATAAGCCACGAATGGAGACGCAAATCCGCAGAACAAAGGAGCCATGGATGGAACACGGATGGGAAGGAAGAATTTGCTTAAAATTTTTAAATAAATCTTTGACTGAATGATTTCTACTTTCTTTGTCCGTGTTTCATCCGTGGCTCCTTTCCTCTTCATTCTTCCCCAAATCCGGCGTAGGCTGGGGCGATCGAGATGCCGCTGGCGCTGCTGGATTCATCCTCGACGACGGTGCCGAGGGTCTCCACCGGCGTGTCGCGGGGGATCTCGCGCTGGCTCAGGACGACCAGGCGGGGCAGGTCGACGCGGGTCAGGTCCTTGAGGACGGGTCGAGCTTCGGCCGAGCAGAGCACGATCGGCGGGTGCCCAGCGCCGACCAGCGGGCTGACCGCCTGCGCCACCGCTCGGACCAGACCCCGCGCGACGTCGGCACCGAGCGCGGCGGCCGGGCGGGTGTCGTCGAGCCCACCGACCACGCCGAGCCGCGCGTCGAGGGCTCGGGCCAGCGCCGTCACTCGCAGTCGGCCATCGGCCCCGAGGTACTGCTGCGTGATCCGTCGCGCCAGGCCGCGCCGGACGCGCTCGATCAGGATGTCGATGTCCTTGGTTCGCGCCGCGTGGACGGCCAGCGTTTCGAGGATCGTCTCCTGGTCGCGGACGCTCACCCGCTCGCGGAGCAAGCCTTGCAGGACCTGCTGGACCTCGCCAGCGCGGAGCAAGCCCGGCACAACCTCATCGACGAGCGCCTGCGAACTCGTCCGGGCACGGTCGAGGAACCGGCCGACCTGCTCGCGGGTCATCAGTTCGTCGGCGTGGCCGAGGACGATCTCGCCGAAGTGCCCAGCGACGACGCTGGAGGCTTCCAGGATGCGGCACCCTGCCAACTCGGCCACTTCTCGGCCGTCGGCGTGAATCCAGACGGCGGGCTGGCCGGTCGTCGGGTCGACACCGTCGCGCCCCTCGGGTCGCGAACCCAGGCCCGCCGGTGGGACGGCCAATAACCGGCCCGCGTAGGCGATCCCTTGCCCGACCACGGCGCCCCGGATCTTGAGCCGATAGTCGAACGGACCGAGGCCGATCTCGTCGCGAATCCGGACCTGCGGAACGATCAAACCGAGATCCCGGGCCACCCGTTGCCGGACCGCTCGGAGGCGATCGAGCAGGTCGCCGCCGCGCGTCGGATCGGCCAGACCGATCAAGCGGTAGCCGATCTCCAGTTCGAGCGGATCAACGTACAGCAGGTCTTCCATCCGGTCGGAATGGCCCTCGGCGGCGGTAGGCTGTGGGGTGGGCGCTGCTTCGGCGACAGGCTCGGTCTCGGCCGATTCCTGCGCGATCTCGGCGTTTCGGCGGGCAAGAACAAACGCCCCGGTGCCAAGGGCAGCGCTCAAGGTCAGGAGCGGCAGCTTGGGCAACGGTGTCAAGGCGAGCAAACCGAGAAAGCCGGCGGCAGTCGCCAGCACTTCGGGGCGGCCCAGGAGCTGGTTGGTGACGTCGCGGCTCAGGTCGGTCTCTTCCGAACTTCGCGTCACGATCAGACCGGCGGAGATCGAGATCAGAAACGCGGGGATCTGGCTGACCAGACCGTCGCCGATCGTCAGTTTGGTGAAGACGTTGACGGCTTCTAGGACGTCCATGTCGTACTGGAACACGCCCAGCGCCAGCCCAGCGCCGATGTTGATGGCGGTGATGATCAAGCCCGCCACGGCGTCGCCGCGGACGAACTTGCCGGCCCCGTCCATCGCTCCGAAGAAGTCGGCCATCCGGTAGACGCCTTCGCGCCGGCTCTTGGCTTCGTGCTGGTCGATCAGGCCGGCGTGGAGGTCGGCGTCGATGGCCATCTGGCGGCCGGGGAGGCCGTCGAGCATGAACCGGGCGGCGACCTCGCTGATCCGGGTGGCTCCCTTGGTGATGACGACGAACTGGATCACGATCAGGATGGCGAACAGGATCGCGCCGACGACCACCTGATCCCCCGCGACGAACTCGCCGAACGACCGGACCACACCGCCCGCCGCATCGAGGCGCTGCGTTCCGCCGTTGAGCAAAACAAGCCGGGTCGTGGCGACGTTCAGCACGAGTCGCGTCAGGGTCGTCGTCAACAAAATCGTTGGCAGCGCCGCGAATTCACTCGGTGAGCGGATCGAGAGCGTGGTCAACAGGACCAGCACGGCGAGCGTGATGTTGGCCGTCTGGAGGATATCGAGCAGCGCCGGCGGAACGCCGACGATCAGGACCAGGACCGCGCCGACGAGCGTGACCGGCAGGATGACTCCAGCCACCCGTGACCAGAGCGAATTCGAGGTGGCACCATCAAGCGCTGCGGGGGTGGCTGGCATCCGTCCAGTCCTTTCGGAGGCAAGCAAAGGCGGCGGATCTGGGCATCCTTGCCCGACCCGAAAGCCAACCGATCATCGGTGGCTGTTGCGCTGCGTGGTTCAAGCAAGAGCGCGGCGGCTCAGCGGTCGATCGACGGGGCAAACTCTGGAGGTGACGTTTCGCGGTGATTCGAGACGATACCGACTCACCCGCCGATCGTCCAGGGGAAAAGACTCAAGTTGTCGCCTCGTTCAGCCGGGATGCCGTAAACTCGTCTCAGTTTTGTCAAACGATCGTTGATACCGCGTGGCTTGCCGCTCATGCTGCAAACTCAAGGTAAGATTCACACGCCAACTCATCATCCAGGCTCCGGCGTTGTCGCGAGTTTTTGTGCAAGAGGTTTTCATTGATGAAGTTCAGGCTGTTGGATGCGTCCGCGATGTTGCTCTGCGGTTCGCTCATGATAAGCGTGGCGTTGCTTCCTGGATGTGGCCGGCCGATCAACCCCAAGACGACGCCTGCGCCGATCGTGAAATCCATCGGCAAGCCGTTGACCAGGGCGGAATGCCTGAAGGTGGGGGAGTTGATCTCTCAGGCCGTCGCTGATGGCGACACGGCCAAACTCGACGAATTGATTGACTGGGACGCGCTGAATCAAACCAGCACGGCCGAGGTCGACGTGCCCGAATCGTACCGCCAGAGCTTTATCCAGGGTCTCAACCAATCACGAACGAAGGGCAAAGGATTCTCCAATACGCTGGTGGATGCCGTGCAACAGGGGGGCACTTTTACCTTGCTCCACAGCCACGGCAAGGATGACCGGTCCTGGCTCCTGTTCCGCCTCATACTGCCCGCCGGGGGCGTGACGTATCACGACTTCTTGCTCGCTCGCCGCCCGGGCGGTCAGGTGCAAGCCACCGATATCTACGTTTACTCGTCGGGCGAATTACTCACCCAGTCGTTTCGCCGCCTCTTCATTCAGGCGGCCGCAAAGGGGTCGGGGGGGTTGGTCAACAAGCTGACCGGGGCGGACCAGAAGTTTGCCCGATTCATCAAGGATCTGACGGCCATGAACGACGCCCAGCGTGCCGGCAAGTTTCAGGAGGTGCTTGATCTCTATGCAAAGCTGCCCGGCGATCTCAAGAAGGATCGGTTCGCCCTGATGATCCGGCTGCAGGCGGCGCAGAACGTCAACGACGAGAGCGTCTACGCGCGGGCGATCGAGGATTTCACGACGGAATTGCCCAACGACGCCGCCGTGGACATGATGTCGATCGACTACCACCTGTTGCGCAAGGAGTATCCCCAGGCGCTGGCCAGCGTCGACCGCCTCGATAAGACCGTTCTTGGCGACCCCTACCTGGAAACGATGCGTGCTAACGTCCACGTTGAGCAGAACGACCTGATCGCTGCCCGCCGCGACATCGCCCGCGCCCTGGAGGCGGACCCGAAAATGGTCGACGCTTACTGGGGGATAATCAACATCGCGCTGAAGGAGCACAACTTCGACAGCGCCCTCAAAACCCTACGCCTGATCCGCGATACCTTCGGGGTCCAGATCAACGACCTGACGACGATCCCGCTCTACAAAGACTTCGTCGCCTCGCCGCAGTATCAGGAGTTGCTCAAGGATCAGGCTCCCGACCCGACCGCGACGAAGGACGCCGAAGCCAAGCCCGAGCGCTGATCCTGGCTCCCAGGCCGAGCGTTCGTCCATTCGCGAATCCCTGCGTGACAGATCGGTCGGATCGGGGTAGCTTGCGTTCGGGCCACTCGTTGCCGTGCCTGGCTCTTTACCGCCCTGATCCAGGAGATCTCCGATGAGTAGTGTTGCCGTCTCCCGTCCGCAGTGGCGGCTCGCTTGCCATTATCGGCCGGTCATCCTGCTGGCGACGCTGGCGGTTCTGGTGTCGGTCTTCTGGGGGGCGTCGCGGTATCCGCAACTCGTCGGCAAGGCGCGGCATGTGGGGCAGGCGGTTCCGAGCATGGCGTTCAGCGGCGAGATCCTCCGCGTCGCGACCGATGCGCCGGTCTGGCAGCGGATCGGCGCATCGGCGATCAACTGGATCGACGGGATGAAGATTGGGATGACGTTTGGAGTGCTGTTCGGGGCGCTATTGCACACGACCTTGCGCTATTATCCGCTCAAGATTGGCAAGAACCTCTACCTGAACTCGCTCAAGGGGGCTTTGGTTGGCGTGCCGATGGGCGTCTGCGCGAACTGTGCCGTGCCGACGGCGTGCGGGATCACGCGCGGGCATGGTCGGGTCGAGGTGGCGCTCGGGTTTTTGTTCAGCTCGCCGAACTTTAACCCGGTCGTCGTGGTGATGACCTTCATGGCGCTCCCGCTCTCGATGAGCCTGACGAAGTATGCCGTCCTGATCGCCGTGATCGTCGGCGTGGTTCCCGGCGTGATCGGTTTTCTCGAACGCCGCCGGCCGCTCCAGCCGGTGACCTTGATCGACGCGGACGAAGCCTGCGCTGTGTCGTTCGGGAGTGACGACGCCGAGCCGGCCGACTGCGTCGAGCCGTTCGGTCGGGTTCTTGGCGAGCTGGCCCGTGACTACATCAAAAACGTCTGGATGCTGGCTCGACCGACGTTGGTGATCCTCTTGCTGGCCAGCGTCGCGTCCGCTGCGCTCCTTGTTCTGGTCCCCTGGGACACCTTGCTCGCCGCGCCGACACCGCTCCGGCTAACGCTCGTCAGCCTCCTGTCGGTCCTGATGCCGGTCCCGATCGCGCTCGACGTCATGTTCGCCGCTCAGTTGCAGCAGGAAGGCGTCGCCTCGGGTTACGTCATGCTCTTTTTGATGACGTTGGGGACCTACAGCATCATCCCGAGCATCTATCTCTGGCGCGACGTCTCACGGCGGCTCGCCCTGATCCTCTTCGGCTTCTTCACCCTGCTCGGCTTCGCGGTCGGGATGATCTTCTGAGCGACCGATGGCTCGGTTCAGTGCCTGTGCGGGTCACGACCCAGCCAATAAAAAGAGCCGCTTGTCCCTGAGCGGAGAATTAGTCCGCTGCTCAGAAATCCATTGCACATCCTTGATTGCAAATCGCAAATCGAGACCTGAAAATGGTTTGCGTTTTGCGATCTGATCTTTGTGTTGCGTATTCACTGCCTGGGAACCGTGTTGTTGCATAAAATTGGGGAAATTTGGCCAATTTGCAGGCTTAAACTTGGCAAACTTAACGATTCTATCAAGGAAGACTTCTCCGATTGATGCGCCGCGATGGAAATCGCCCCTGGATCTCGCCACTGAATCGAGCCTGACCACCATGTGCAGTCCCATCAGACTGCCACTCGCCTCGATACCCAGAATTGGACAGGACCGAGGGCCGTCAGTTCAACCGAGTGGGCGAGGTGCAATGCTGACGGGCATGGCTTGCGGGCGGGCGTCTTGATCATCCCGGACCGGACGGTCGGGCCACTCCACCGGTCGCCCGCGAGCCGCGGGTGGATGATCGAGCGTTGGGCGCTCCTGTTCGAGTTTGCCGGACGCCGTCTCTGCCCGATAAAGAAACAAGACCGAACCCATCACAACGAACGCGCCGAACGAACCCAATGTCATTTCACCAGTTGCGCCGAACGAAGCCAAACTGACTCCTGCGATGTGCGCCGAACAAACCCAATGTGACCTCACCAATTGCGCCGAACGAAGCCAAGGTGCCTTCCTCAACCGCGACGAACGAAGCCAAGGTGCCTTCCTCAACCGCGCCGAACGAAGCCAAGGTGCCTTCCTCAACCGCGACGAACGAAGCCAAGCTGACTCCTGCGATGTGCGCCGAACAAACCCAATGTGACCTCACCAATTGCGCCGAACGAAGCCAAGGTGCCTTCCTCAACCGCGACGAACGAAGCCAAGTTGACTCCAACGATCGCGGCGAACGAAGCCAAGGTGCCTTCCTTAATCGCGACGAACGAAGTCAAGCTGTTTCCCCCGATCGCGCCGAACGAAGCCAATGTGATCTCACCAGATGCGCCGAACGAAGCCAAGGTGACTCAGGTTTTACCCAGCTATCCCCAGGGACCGAGCGGATGATCGCCAGGCGCTTGCTCGATCCGGGTGGCTGGTCAGTGGGTGGGCGCGGCTGGTGGTCCGGGCAGCGAGGGGCGGGATTCGGTCGGGTGCAAGGTGGCTTCGAAGAAGTTGTCCTGGCGACGGGCGATGGCGATCAGGGCGCGGTCGGGCGCGAGTGGCCAGTAGCCTTCCAGTTCGTCGTGCGCGGGAAAGGTCTGGCGGCGGACGTGGACTCCGGGATCATCAGCACGGCCGTTGGCGAGGGCTCGGTCGAGGTTGATCTCGGCGAGTCGCCAGCCTCGGCCAGCGTCGGCGCAGTCCAGATCATCCCGGCCAGCCACCCGGCAGTGCCGACGGTCCGATGGCGGCGAGTCATGAGCGCGGCTCCTCAATCAAGGCGGGATGAAGGTCGAGGCTGGTCTCAATCCTGGTGGGTTAGGGTAGCGACGCTGCGTGAAAATTCCGGGTTCAGTTGCATGAAGATATGGAGTCCCTGGCCACCAGAGTCTGGGGTTGGCTCTGGATTCTGGAGATTCGCTCAGATCAAGAATGGCAAATCGCAAAATCGCCAATTGCACAAAGCAGAGGGGGGAGAGCTTCGTTTTGCAATTGGCAATCCTGCGATTTGTCATTGTTCTGAATGCCAATTTTCAAAATTCAAAGCGATACCACTGAGCCTGCCCCCGAGCGACCCCGACTGGCGTCAAACTGGGGGAGTGGCTAAGGTGGATGGACTGATCAGAACCGCTCTGAGCACCAGGGAGAGACAGCCGTGAAACGCATCGGGTCGGCGAGGCGAGGGGTCGAGGGGACGATTCGCTCCGGAGTCGTCGGGCTCGTCGCGGGGATCATCGGGCTGGCTGGTCTGACTCGGGACGCGGCGGCAAGCCCGCCGAGCCCCCCCGCGCAACCCGGCGGTGTGACCACGGCTCAGGTGGAGCAGGCGCTCAAGGCGGGGATCAGTTACCTCCTCAAGCGGCAGAACCCCGACGGGAGCTGGGGGGGCGAGACGGGCGAGACGGCCCTGATCACCCTCGCCCTGTTGACGGCGGGAGAGTCGCCCCGCTCCGAGCCGATGGTCCGCGCTCTGGCCTTGCTCCAAAAGGGGATCGGGAACCGTGGCGGAGTCACGATCAACCGGGCGCATGAGGTCTATTCGATCGCCCTGATCGCAATGGCGTTCGCCGCCGCCGACACAACCAAGTACCGCGACGAGATCGCCAGCGCCGCCGAGTACCTGACGCAGACCCAACTCGGTAACGGTGCCTGGACCTACAACGGCGGGTTTGGAAGAGGCGGCGGGGGAGACAACTCGAACACGCAGTACGCCTTGCTCGGCCTCCAGGCGGCGAGCGAGGCGGGTTACGGCGTCAAACCCGAGGTCTGGCGGCAGGCCCGGCGCTACTGGGAGACAACGCAAGCGAACAACGGCGGCTGGGGTTACACCCCCGGCCAGGGACCGTCGGGCTCGATGACCTGCGCTGGGGTTTCGAGCCTGATTATTACTGGCTTGAAGCGGGTTCAGGGGCGTGAGTTCCTCGCCAACGGGCGGATCGAGCGGTGCGGCGAGGAAGGGGTCAACATCCACCTGCAAGGCGGGATCGACTGGCTCGCGTCGAACTTCGACGTCAGGACCAACCCGGCGTCGGGACAGTGGCACCTCTACTACCTTTATGGGCTGGAGCGCGCGGGTCGGCTGGCGGGTCGGCGGTTCTTCGGCAACAACGACTGGTATCGCGAGGGGGCGGCGGTCCTGGTCCGGCAGCAGGAACGGCTCGAAGGGTTCTGGGACGGTCAGAACGGCCGTGAGGTCAACACCAGCTTCGCGCTCCTGTTCCTGGCCAAGGGGCGGGCCCCGGTGCTGGTCAACAAGCTCCGCCATGGACCGGGGCCAGATTGGAACAACGACCACGACGACATCACGAACCTGGTCGGCGTGGTCTCGCGCGACTGGAAGCACCTGCTGACCTGGCAGGTGGTCGAACCAGGTTCGGCGACGATCGAGGACATGCTCCAGGCGCCCATCGCCTACCTCAATGGGCACGAGGCGCCACTGTTCTCGAACGCTGCCAAGACCCGGCTCCGCGAGTACGTCGATCAGGGCGGCGTGATCGTCGGCGAGGCCTGCTGCGGCCGGAAGGAGTTCGACGTCGGGTTCCGGGCGCTCATGGCCGAACTGTTCCCCGACAAGGAGACCGAGTTGCACCCGCTGGCCGAGGACCACGCCATCTGGCGGTCGAAGTACCGCCTCGACCCGAGCACGCATCCGCTCTGGGGGATCGAGCAGGGCTGCCGGACGGTCGTGATCTACTCGCCCGATGACCTCTCGTGCTACTGGAACCAGCTCGAAAACTTCCCGAGCAACCCCGGCGTCCGGTCGTCGGTCTCGCTCGGGATGAACATCGTCGACTACGTCACGGGCCGCGAGATGCCCGCCGATAAACTCGCCGCGCGCGATGTGGCCGACTTCAAGGAGGATCGCCCCAAGCGCGGGGCGCTCCGGATCGCCAAGCTCCGCCACGCTGGCGACTGGAACATCGCGCCGCTGGCGATCCCGAACCTGACGACCACGCTCCGCGACCGGTTCAAGTTCGACGTCGTGATCAACCACAAGGAGCTGTTCGCCAGCGACCCGAGCCTGGTCCACTACCCGCTCATCTACCTCCACGGCCGGTCGGCGGTCGACTTCGCCGACACCGACCTCGCCGCCATCCGCAAGCATGTGACCGGCGGCGGGACGCTGTTCGCCGACGCCGCGTGCGGGAGCCCGTCGTTCGACGCCTCGTTCCGCCGCTTCATGACCGAACTCCTCCCCAACGCCAGGCTCGAACCGATCCCCGCGACCGACGAGTTTTTCACCCGGCGGATCGGTTTCGACCTGTCCGACATCCAGCAAACCACCGCGCTCGGTGGCAAGGTCGGCTGGCCCGAGCTCGAAGGCGTCAAGATTGACGGCCGCTGGGCCGTTATCTACTCGAAGTACGACCTCGGTTGCGCCCTCCAGAAGCAAGCCAGCCTCGAATGCAAGGGTTACACCCACGAAAGCGCGATGAGGATCGCCACCAACATCGTCGTCTACGCGACATTGCCGTAATATTATGTCCGTACTTCAAAATGATGATATTTATGGGCCCCCACCACTGCTCGGCGATCGGCTCTTGCGTTTCTGCCTGGGGTTGGGGTTAAACGTGCTCGGCTGCGCGGCGGATGGTGGTCCAGAGGTCGGCGACATGGGCACGCTCGGTCGTCTCGGCGCCGATCGAGATCCGGACCATCCAGCGGCCGGCGAGGGTCGCGGGGGTCAGGTAGGCCAGACCGGATCGGTTGACCCGATCAGCCCAGCTTCGGGTGTGGGTGTCGAGTTCGGGGCCGGTCAGTCCGGGGGGATGGTGCCGGACGCAGACGGTCTGGAGCGGAACGGGAGCGACGACCTTCCAGTCCGGGGTGGCCTGGACCTGCTCGGCCAGCCACTGGGCATTGGCCAGGTCGCGGCGAATCCGGGCCTGGAGGGCGCTGACGCCTTCCGTCCGGATCAAGGTCCAGAGCTTGAGCGCCCGGAACCGCCGGCCGAGCGGGATGCCCCAGTCGCGGAGATTCTTGACCCGATCATCGACGCTGGACTGGAGGAAGCTCGGGTTGGTGGACATGACCCGGACCAGATGCTCGGGGTCGCGGACGTAATAGAGCGAGCAGTCGAACGCAGCGCCGAGCCACTTGTGGGCGTTCAGGAGGACGGAATCCGCCCCCTCGATCCCGTCCCAGAGCGGTCGGCACTCAGGGCAGATCATCGCCGAGCCGGCCATCGCCGCATCGACATGGAGCCAGACGTTCTGCTCGCGGCAGATCCGGGCGATGGCGGCGATCGGGTCGATGGCGGTGGTCGCCGTCGTCCCGGTGGTCGCCACCACCGCGCACGGTTGCCGGCCCGCCGCGCGGTCGGCCACGATCGCCGTTTCGAGCGCATCGGGGTCAATGGCGAAGGCGCTGTCGGTGGCAATGCTCCGGACGTTATCGCGCCCGAAGCCCGCCAGCAGGGCCGCCTTTTCGACCGAACTGTGGGACTGGCTCGACCCGTAGACGATCAACGGGACCGGTTCGGCCTGCAAGCCCCCCCGAGCCAGCGAGTGGTCGGTCGTCCGCTCGCGGGCGCAGAGCAGGGCGACCAGCGACCCGGTCGAGGCCGTGTCCTGGATCACCCCCGACCAGGCGTCGGAAAGCCCAACCATGTCCCGCATCCAGCCGGTGACGACCTCTTCCAACTCGGTGATCGCCGGTCCCGCCTGCCACGACAGGCCAAGAACCCCCAGGCCCGTGCTCAGGTAGTCGCCCAGGACGCTGCTCAACGTCGAGTTGGCGGGGAAGTAGCCGAAGAATCTCGGGTCCTGCCAGTGCGACAGCCCCGGGACGATGATCTGGTCAAGGTCGGCGAAGATGGCGTCCCATGACTCGGGATCGCTGGGTGGCCTGGCGGGAACCTGGGCCTGGATCGACCCTGGCTCGACCACCGCCATGACCGGCCGATTGCCCAGCGAGGTCCGATAATCCGCCACCCAGTCCACCAGGCGATGCCCGACCGCTCGAAATTCTTCAGGTGTCATCATGTGTTCGTCATCTCAAGAAGGACCCCCACTTCCTGGGGCCAGATCGGACTGTCACTCGCTCTCGCCGCTCCGAGGCACCTTGCAGGAGGATCGTCCTGTCCTTGCCTTCAATGCTGCTTGCTCGTCGACCAGCCTGTCCAGTCAGTTTCGCTGAGAGAACGGTGACTGAGGAATTGCTCGTTAACATGATAGGTCAACAAGATTTTTTGGGACACACGATTGCCTCTCGCGAAGTTCTTGTTAATATTTGCTCTAACCTCATGCAACGGGGAACTCTCCACTTCCCCCGAGTCTGACCCACCGAACTCGTTTCGCGACGATTGGGCTGATTGCCTCGATCGTTCCCACCACCGAAACTGTCTGTTCTGGTCGGGGCTTTTTGGATCTCTGAACCTGTCGTCTCAATCCGGCATAAGAATATCCCTTATATTCACCATTAGGTTCCAAGGTTATGACCTGACCCGATTGGTGCTGGAATCTCTGACCATCTTCTGAGATCTGATCGTCTGTTATCCTCTGTATTCGTCATCCCTCGTCCTGGAGTCAAGATGATTACCACCATGAATCCGCCTCGTGCCCGCCGCGCCTTCACCTTGATTGAACTGCTGGTTGTCATCGCCATCATCGCCGTCTTGATCGCCCTGCTCCTGCCCGCTGTGCAAGCCGCTCGCGAAGCTGCCCGTCGCTCGCAGTGCGTTAACAACCTCAAGCAAATCAGCTTGGCGATGTTCAACTATGAGAGCACCAACGGTACCTTCCCGATCGGTGCCGCCGTCAACTCTCCCACGGATGTGGATTGCAACTCGCCCTACCACTATGGCCGGGGTTGGGGTGCCTTGGCACTGGTGCTTGGGTTCATCGAACAAGGGAATAAGTACAACTCGCTCAACTTCCAGTGGTCTGCGGATTACTCGTTCGTTGCGGGTGGAAGTTTCGACGCGGCGGCGGTCCAGTACACGGTCATGTCATCGGTGATCGCCACGTACGTCTGCCCCAGCGATTTGCCGTTTGTTTACTCCAACAACCGGTCCCAGATGGGCACGATCAACTTCTTCTCGCCGACCTCTTACTTCCCCTCGGGCGGTACCTGGAACACCATTGCCTATTACGACGGGCCGGGCTGCTGGCAGAATGACCCGGGCAACGGGGCGTTCGACGATTCAACCTCCTACCCGCTTTCCAACTTCACGGATGGCACCAGCAACACGATCATGCTTGGCGAGGTGGCTCGGTTCAAGAATGAGGTGATGACCGGTCCGGGGGCGAAGTTTAACCAGTGGTCGTTCTTCGGCTTCTTTGGGTCCGCCTTGTTCCCGACCGGGAATCGCCCTCAGGGCTTGATGTTCGAGGTTCCCATGATCAATGCCCCCGCGGTTGACGGGGCACTGCCCCCCGGTTGCGACGCTCCGTGCCAGGACGACTACCGGATGTGGTCGCTACCAGCCCAGGCTCCGCTGTACAAGTATTATGGGGCCTACGCGTTCCGGAGCAATCACCCGGGCGGGGCCAACTTCTCGTTCGCCGACGGGTCGGTGAAGTTCCTCAAGCAAACCATTAACCAGGTGACCTACATGGGCCTGGGCACCCGGGCAACGGGTGAAGTCATCAGCGCTGACCAGTATTGATCGACTCCTCGCCTTCGAGCGTTCCAGTGAGGATTTTGTCCATGCCCGCCAGAATGATTGTTGCGGTTTGCCTCGTGGCTTTGATCTTCCCCGGCTGCGGTGCTGTGGACAACTCGGTCCCCATCCCGCCCGAAGAGGCCGCCAAGATTAATACCACCCCGACCCCTGAGAAGAGTAAGGCCGGCAAGCCGAACCTGAACAAAACGATCAACGAGTGATTGATTGTTTGGTTTGCCCGCCCGAAAGCCGGTTCTTGGTCCCCGCTTGAAGGGTCCGACCTGGCTCTGTCTGATCTGCTGGGTTTGATTTCAACCATGAAGCGCCTCCCGGACACCCCACTGCCCTGGGGAGTTCGGGAGGCGTTTCTCGTTTTGAAATATCGTGTGCTCCTGTGTTCATTTGTCCCCGATGCGATCCAGCCTCGCCCAGTCTGAAATCGAACCAGGGGTCGGGCTCACTGCGACCTTCGATCGCTCGGCGGACCGCCCGCGAAATCGAGGTGGTTGCTCGTGTCAATCCAGCACCTCGCGGGTTAGATTGAATCGGGAGCAATCTTGGCGGTGCGGCGATCAAATCAGGGGGCAGGACGATGCGAACGGGTCCCAGGGCGTGGTTCGGGTGGGTTCTCGTCGGCCTGTTGTTGGGAAGTTTCGGCGGCGAGCATGTGGGTGCTCAGCCGCCTCTGGCTGTCGCGGCGAGTGCCACTCCGCCCGCCAGCCGGTACTCTCCGACCGATGCCGAGCGCGGCAGCCTGACGGGGAAGCTGGCCGAACTCGACGGTGCGATCGTCGGGCTCCGGGCAAAATTGGGCGAAGGCTCGGCCGCCCGCGATGCGCTCGCCGATGTTGAGGTCTGTGCCAAGGGCACGACCTGGGCGATCCGGTTTGGCGAGTTCTTCGAGGCGAAGGACGTCGCCCGGCACCTCCGGACGCTCGACAAGGGGCTGGCCCGTGCGTCAGCGCTCCAAAAGGGGCAAACCCCCTGGACCGACGCCGTGGGCGGGGTCGTCCGTGGGTTCCGATCGCAGGTCGATGGGTCGATCCAGCCGTATGCCGTGATCGTCCCGCAGGACAAGCCAGGCGGCGGCGCGGGTGACGACCGACTCCGGCTCGACGTGGTTCTCCACGGACGCGACGGCAAGATCCAGGAGGCCCGCTTCTTCGACGTCCACGACGGGAAACCAGCTCCCGAAACCTCCCCGGGGCTGGTCCTTCACGTCTTCGGTCGCGGCAACAACGCCTACCGCTGGGCGGGAGAGACCGACGTCGACGAGGCGATCGCCGCCGTCCGCCGGAACTACTGGGTCGATGACCACAGGATCGTCCTCCGCGGCTTTTCGATGGGGGGTGCTGGGGCCTGGCAACTCGGTCTGCATGACCCGAGCCGCTGGTCGTCGGTCGAAGCCGGCGCTGGGTTTACCGAGACGGTTGGGTACGCCAAACTGAAAGACCCAAGCGAGACCGTCCGGAAGGGTCTGAAGATCTACGACGCGGTCGACTATGCCCTCAACGCCTTCGACGTCCCGATCATTGGTTACGGGGGCGACAAGGACCCGCAAGCGCAAGCCTCGAAGAACATCCTCGACGCCCTCGTCGCGCTCGGTGTCCCGATGAAGACCGACGGCCTGGTGACCAGGGCGGCAGGACCCGACTTCACCCGGATCATCGGCAAGGACATGGGCCACGCCGTCGACAAGGAGAGTGCCCGCCTGATGGCGTCCTTCCATGACGAGCACGCCGCCCGGGGGACCACCGACCCGACCTCGATCCGGTTCGTGACTTACACTCTTAAATACCCCAAGGTCGGCTGGCTCAAGATTCACCGCCTGGTTGAGCATTACCGCAAAACGACCCTCGAAGCGACGACCGACGGCGACATCGCCACGATCCAGACCGACAACGTCGCCGTCCTGTCGGTCTCTCGGAGCGTGGCGGAATCCGTCCAGATCGACGGCGTGGCCCACCCGCTCCGCGAGGCCGTCGAAGGGTTGTTGCCCGACGTCTACTTTCGGAAAACCGCCAACGGCTGGGAGCTGCTCGACCACGACGGCTCGCTCGCGATCCAGAACAACGCCCGGATCGAGAAGCGGCCCAACTTGCAGGGGCCGATCGACGACGCCTTCACCGACCGGTTCGTCTGCGTCCGAGGGACCGGCAAGCCCCTCTTCCCGCAAGTCCAGACCTGGGCCAACGCCCGGCTGGCCCGCTTCGCCGCCACCTGGGCCGAACACATGCGCGGCGAGATCCGCGTGATCGACGACACGGCCTTGACCGATGCCGACATCGAGACGTCGCACCTGATCCTCTTCGGCGACCCTGGCTCGAATCAGGCGATTGCTCGCCTCCTGCCCGACCTGCCACTGACCTGGACCGACTCCAGTCTCAAGGTCGCCGACACCCCATTTGACCCTGCCACCCACGCCCCGGTCCTGGTCGCGGTCCATCCGAAAAGCCCGCTCCACTACGTCGTCATCAATAGTGGCCACACCTTCGGCGCCCGGGAGTTCGCGGGCTCGAATGCGCTGCTCTATCCTCACCTCGGCGACCGTGCCGTGATTCGCGTCGGCGATGAAGCGAAGCCCGATGAGACCGTCCTTGACGGTTATTTCAATGAGAGGTGGCGGTGACGCCGATCAATCCGCTAGCCGCTCCTTGACCAGTGCCGAGATCGCGCGGAACGCCGGGTGCTCGGCCGATTCGGTCCACTCGAAGAGGCACGCCTCGGCGGTCGTCAAGATCGCCCCGGCGCGTTCGAGCCGTCGCAAAGCGACTTCCCGATCCATGGCAAACCGCGACCCGACCGCATCGGCGACCACCTGCACTTCAAACCCTCGGCCCAGTAACTCCAGAGCAGATTGCGCGACGCAGATATGAGCCTCGATCCCCGCCAGCGCGACGTGGCGGACCTTGTGGGCCTCCAGCGCTTCCCAGAGTTTCGCCGCTCCGCCGGCGTGAAACGTCGTCTTTGGCCAGCGTTCGGGCAAGATCTCGGCCAGCGCTGGCACGGTCAGCCCGAGCTTGGCCGGCACCTGCTCGGTGGCGAACGTGGGGACGTTCAGGAGCGTTGCCCCCCGGACCAGTTGCGCGGTCCGGGCGAGCACCCGATCATGATCCTGGATCGCCGGGATCAGCCGGGTTTGCAGGTCAACGACGAGCAAGGCGGCCCCGGAAGCGGTCAGTCGTGCTGCGGTCGGCATGGTGGCATGGCTCGATCTGCCCGGTGAAAAGTGAGCACCCCACCATCATAGGTTGAGGGGCCGCGCGGCGGGAAGCGGCAGTCGGGTTGCGTTTGCGCTGATGCGGTCACGCCACACCGATCGGGTGAACTCACCTGGCGGTTGAGCTTTGAGGTGTTGATCGAGGTGAGAGTTATGATAGCCTGGGGCGATCGACGGCCGACGGGCGAGTGGGTCTCGCGCCGGGGGGGCTGAGTCGATTGGCGTGGTTCCAGCGGGCGGGAGTTGATCCATCGTGGCGGAGAAGCCTCGACTCCTGGTCATTGATCGCGACTCGCCGGGGGCGGTGTCGGCGCGGACGCTCTTTGCCGCTGGGTTTGATGTCGTTCATGCCCGGAGCCTTGCCCGCGCTCTGGCCTTGCTTCGCGAGCAGCCGTTTGTCGGCGTTTATGTCGATCAGGCCCAACTCGCGGCGCTCCGCTGGGCTGGGGCGACGATCCAGGCCGACGAGATCCTCAACGCGATCGCCGACGGTGTCGCCGTGGTCGATCCCGACCTCAAGATCACCTGGACCAACAACGAGTTCGCCGGGCTTACCGAGGCTGTTGTCTCCCTGGTCGGCACACCGTTCTACCGGGCACTCGGCTCGCCCGAGATCATCGGCCCGTCGCCGTGTCCGTTCCTCGATGCCATCCAGTCGCGCGGTCCCGTCAGCACCGAACTGAGGGTGGACGCCAACCGCTACCTCCGCCTGACCGCGACGCCGGTCTTTGATGAAACCCACCGCCTGACCCACCTGATCGCCCTGACCCGCGACATCACCGACGAGACCCTGCAAGCGCAAAAGATCACCGCCATCCACAAGGCGGGCGACGAACTGGCCGACCTGACCCCCGAAGAACTGAGCGAGATGGGGGTCGAGGAACGCACCGACCTGCTCAAGTACAACATCGTCCGGCACATGAAGGACCTGCTCGGGCTCGACTTCATCGAGATCCGCCTGCTCGACCGGACCAACGGTCGGCTCGTCCCGCTCCTGACCGAGGGGATGACGATCCAGGCGGCCAGCCGCGAGTTGTTCGCCCGAGAGCGCGACAACGGCGTGACCGGCTTCGTCGCCTCGACTGGCCAGAGCTACCTGTGTCCCGATACGGCGTCTGACCCGTACTACCTGGAAGGAGCCGCCGGCGCCCGGAGTTCGCTCACCGTCCCGCTCATCTACCACGGGACCGTGATCGGAACCTTGAACGTCGAGAACGCCCAGCCGGGTGCCTTCGACGATCGTGACCGGCAATTCCTGGAAATATATGGCCGGAACGTGGCTTCGGGGTTAAACACGCTGGAACTCCTGCAGGCCGAGAAACTCAGCACCGCGACCGCCTCGGTCGAAGCCATCAGCCGCGAGCTTGCCTTGCCGATCGACGCCATCCTCAACGACGCGACCACCGTGCTCGACCGCTATGCTGGCCACGACGAGGACATCGTCGCCCGGTTGCGGCACCTGCTCTTTCGCGCCCGCGAGATCCGGTCGTTGATCCAGAAAGTTGGCTCCACGCTTGCCCCCGAACCCCGACGCAACGGACCACCCCCGCAGCGCCGGTTTGCCGGGACCGAAATTCTGGTCGTCGACGCTGACGAGACCGTCCGGAAAGCCGCGCACCAGATGCTCGGCCGCCAGGGGGCCACGGTCGAGACCGCCCGCGACGCCCACGAGGCGATCGCCCTCGCTCGCCAAACGGCGTACTCGGCCGCTCTGGTGGATATCCGTCTGCCCGACCTGGATGGTTACGAGACCTACCGGCGCCTCCGCGAGGTCCAGCCGGGTGTTCCGGTCATCCTCATGACGGGTTTTGGTTACGATCCCTCGCATTCGATCGTCAAGGCCCGCCAGGATGGGCTGAAGACCGTCCTGTACAAACCCTTTCGCGCCGATCGCCTCGAAGAAGCGATCGAAGGCGCCCTGCAACCGCCCACTCCGCCCGCCGCCTGCGATCCCACCGAACTTCCGCCCCGCGCTGCCTCGACGTCTTCTCCCTCCCCCGCGACATCGACTCCCGCCGCCACCGAGACAGTCCCCGACTGAATGTCCTTTGAGGTCCACCCATCATGATCGCAGCAGACTGGCCGATCCTGGTCCCGCTGGTTGTCGGGCACATCGCGCTGTTCGTCCTGTGCCTGAACCTCCTCCACTCGACCGCCGCGCCGGAAAAGGCGCTCGACGTCCTGAACCTGGTCCTCCTGGGGGCGACCTTGCTCGCCTTGCCGGTGATGGTCACGGCGGGACACTGGGCAAGCTGGCCGCAACCGGCTCGGGGTTACGCGCTGCTCTGCCTGGCGGTCGCGCTGGTGGGCTTGCCCGCGGTGACGCTGGTCCGTGCCTTTCGCCGTCCGCCCGCGGTGGTGGCCGCGACCCGGAGCGTACTCCTCGACTATCGCCAGATCCTCGGCGACGATCGGACGATCGGCGTCGGCAAGCATCACCAGTTGCTCCGCCTCCCGGGCAACGCGTCGCTTCGGGTCGAGAAGGTCGAGCATGATCTCCGCCTCCCCGGTCTGCCCCCCGCGCTCGATGGCCTGACGATCGTCCAGATCACCGACACCCACTTCTCGCATTGCTACCGCCGCGAGTTCTTCGAGGCGATCGCCGCCGAGGCGGCCACCTGGGACGCCGACCTCGTCGTCTTTACCGGTGACTTGCTCGACGACGTGACCACGCTCGACTGGGTCGAGCCGTTTTTCCGGCCGTTGCGTGGTCGGCTCGGCCAGTTGGCGATCCTGGGTAACCACGACCATCGTCTTCGCCCTGGCAAGGTACGCCGGAGCCTGAAGCAAGCTGGGTTCGACGACCTCGAAGGCCGCTGGGTCGAGTTCGAGATCGCCGGGAGTCGCGTTGCCCTGGGCGGAACGTCGGAACCCTGGGGGCCGAAGCTCGACTACGACGCGATGCCCGAGGCCGACTTCCGAATCGTGCTGAGTCACTCGCCCGACCAGTTTCCCAGGGCGAGCGGCAAGGGGGTCGACTTCGTCCTCGCCGGTCACAACCACGGCGGCCAGATCCGCCTGCCGATCTTCGGCCCGATCCTGATGCCGAGCCGCTACAGTCGCCACTTCGATCGCGGCTTCTTCCACGCGAACGACTCGGTCCTTTACGTCAGTCAGGGGATCGGCGGCAAGCACCCGCTCCGCTTTGGGAGTCACCCCGAGATCACCCGCTTCACCCTCCATGCGGCCGTCCCCGCCACCGAAGCGCCGGTCGCGGAGCAACCCGCCGTGATTCACGGACCCCTGGCCATCTCCAGTCTGGCGCGGGAGGGCTGAACGCAAATCGTCCGTTCACATTAACGGCAGGTCGATCCAGGCGCGGTTGGTCGACTGACCAGAGCTGGCCGGAAGGTTCGTGTCATCCATCCGACCGTCGAGATCGTGACCGGGATCGTCGCGGTCAATCGCGGGGCGCATTGGGGATGTGGAGGAGGTCGGGGCCGATGGCGGCCTCGGCGGCGGGGGAGGTGGGATCAAGGCGGAGGTCAGTGGGCTGAATCTGCCAGGCCGGGCGGGTGGGGTCGAGGTTGGTCCGGAAATCCAGGTCGCCGCGGAAGGCGCCTTCGTCCTTCGCGCCAAGGGCGGCTTCCCATGAGTCGCGGTCGAAAGTCCGGGCGGAAGTCACGCCGGGCCGGCTGGTCGCATCGCGGCGGTAGGTAGTAACCCGGTGGTAGGCGACGGATCGTCCGTGCCATTCGACCCGGTCGCGGAGGTCGCTGAGTTCGCCTTGCCCATCAACCTGGATCAAGGGATGGGATGGATGGACCAGGGCGAGGATCGTATCGCTGGAATAGATCGTCGCGACGGGGAGCGTGGGGTGGTCACGATCGCTGGTCAGGTGGACGAGACCGCCCGCGAGCTGGGTGGCGACGCGTCGGAGGGCGAGGCGGAGCGGACTCGGGGTCTGGCCTTCCTCGCGGCCCTGACCGTGGAGCAAGACGCCGCCGGTGGCGACGACCGAGTTGTCGATGTCGAGGTCAACCGAGCGTCCGGGGGCGACGTCGATCAGATCGCCGCTCGACCGGAGCAAGCAGTCGTGAAACCGGACGCGTGCCTCGGTGGTGACCAGGGCGCGGAGTGGACCACCGAGCAGGCTCCCGAACGGGCCAGCGAAGATCGGATCATCGCCCGGCAAGACCGCCACCAAGGCGGTCCGGGTGGTGCCTCCCTCGATCGTGACCGTCGTGTTGTCCAGGACCAGTTCGGCGGCCCCCGCGCGGATCGCAAACGCCGCGCGCGGTCGAGCCGAGGCAGCCGGGTCCGCCGTGGTCGGTATGACCGCCGGGGTCCGAGCGGTCGCGGGCAGGATCAGGTCCACTCCTTCGAGCCGGAGGCCACCCGAGCGGATCACCATCCAGGCCGACCAGCCGCCGGCGGGGTCGGTCGCGTCGGCGGCGCTGGCCGCTGCCTGGAATCGGAGCCGTGGTCGGGTCGAGCCCCGCTCGGCGCGGATCGTCCAGAGCGCCGGGCCGAAGATCCGCCCGGCGGGCAGGTCAAGGTCCGCACCGGCGGCAATCACCAACGTCCGAACGCCCGGCTCGTCGCGCTTCAAGGCGCTCACGAATTGCGCCGTCGTGCGGATCAGGACGGGTTCGGGCGCGACCGGGCCGGTGGGTTGCGAAGGCGACACGTCGGGGGCCTGCTTGCCGCTGGTCGTCAGGTCCGGCGGAACTGGCGATGATTCAGGATCGGGCGGCGGCATCGGCATCGGTTCGAGGCCAGATGGGAGTTCCTCAACGGGCTCGGGGCGGGGCTCGGGACGCGACGCCGGGCGGCGTGAGATGGGCGTCAGCGGTGGGGCGGGAGCAGGTCCCGGTGCTGGTTCGGTGACGACGGTCCGGTTTGGTGTTCCCGCCGCGGTGAGTCCGGTTGGCGCTTGCAGCGGGCCGAGCGGTCCCCAGCGGGCTCCCGGGTGGTGCGTGACGACACGAGGCAGGATCAGGCGAAACGACCGGGGCGACTCGGGGGGACTGACCAGATTCTGGCTGGTTAAAGGCAGCCGTTCCCAGAGCGGGCCATCCGAGTTGATCGACGCCGACTCGCGGAACGTCGAGGGGTCATCCGCCCAGCTCGCGAAGTTCCGGAGGCTGGCCTGCGAGCGGTTGCCGACCGCCCGGAGAAAGACCCCGACCCGGGCGTACAGGTTATCCGCCCCCCGCCAGTCGAGGCGGTCGGGAATGTCGATGGCGACCAGCGTCGCCGGGCTGGTCTCGGTCGGCGTCGCGACCGGGCCGAACGCGGAATGCCGGGTGAGAACGCGGGGCGAGGCACCGACGAACCGGAACATCGGTCCAGCGCCAAGCAAAGCGCTGACGTGTTCGAGGCGGAATTCGGCGGGGGTTGCCGACGGCTCGGGGTTATCAGCCCAGATGGCCGCCTGGTCGAGGCTGCTTGGCCCGAAGGCGACGTCGCGGAGCGACACATCCACCGACCCGACCGCGAGCAAGCCAATCTGGTGGGCGTCGAAATCGGTGGCGTCGGCGACCAGCGAAGCACTCAGACCGTCGCCCCGAGTCGCCGAGGTCCGGACCGACCCGGTCAACCGGATGGCCGCGACTCGAAACCCGGCCGCCGGGCTGGTCGCGCTGTTGCCGCCGCCAACCCGACGGAATGAGCACCGGCGGATGATCACCTCGGCGTCCTCGACCGCGAGCGCTGAGAGCACACGGTTGCTCGCTGGAGCGTGCCGATCGACCCCCCCGAGCGCGGCTTCGAACAGCGCGGCGTCGAGCAGGAAGTCGATCCCCTCGAACGTGACGTGTCCCCCCTTGATGTCGATCAGGGCGGTCCGCGGCGTGGAGGGGGCCGGGACCACCGGCGGGGCTGCGTCGAGTGCCAGGCGGATCACGGGTCGAACGTCGCGGTCGGCGCGGAGCGTCAGGTCGCGGTGGTCGAGGAAGATCAGGTGATTGCTCCGCAACTCATACGGGCCACTCTCGACAAGCAGGATTGACGACTTCGGGGGGGCGTCAGCCAGAATCTTGGTCAGGTCGTCCGTCGGGCTGACGGCGATCTCGCGCGACCGGATCTCGCTGAGCGGAGGCGCGGGTAGAGGTTGGGCCGCGATTCCGGTGCCGACTGGTCCCCCAAAGACAGGCCCAGGGACGAACGGGATCAATTCCCGGTCCCCGGGTGCTCCCATGCGCGGCAGACCCGCCCTTAAACCCAGGCCAGGCCGTGTCGGTCCGTCGCCCCACCAGACCAGGCCGCCCAGGACGACCAGGAAGGTCAGCCCCGGCCCGCCCCAGAACAGGTGGCGTGCCCAGTTCGGCGTCGAGCGGGGTCGCTTCGAGGCGATAGCGCGGCGGGCGGCGACCCGGCTGAGGTCGCGAGCCAGATGTTCGGGGGTCTGGTAGCGGTGGTCGCGGTCCTTGACGAGCAGCTTGACCACGATCGCCGCGAGCGAGTCTGGTACGTTCGGATTCAGCTTGCGGATATCTGGCGGTGTTTCCTCGCGGTGCTGCAAGAGCTTTTGCAGGACCGTCCCACCCGCGAACGGCGGCCGACCCGAGAGCATGTGAAACAGGGTACAGCCGAGCGAGTAAAGGTCGCCCCGGATGTCAACGTCGCGCGGGTCCTGCGCCTGCTCGGGACTGATGTAATCGAACGTCCCGAGCGTCATCCCGGTCTGCGTCAGGTCGGCTTCGCTGCGCCGCTCGAACTGCCGCGCGAGCCCCATATCGACCAGCTTGGCCCGCCCCTCTGGAGTCACGATGATGTTCGACGGCTTGATATCGCGGTGAACAACCTCACGCTCGGCGGCATGCACCAACGCCTGCGTGATCTGGAGCGTGTAATGGACCGCGTCGCGGATCGAGAGCGGACCGTCCTGCGTCACCTTGTGCCGGATCGTCGTTCCTTCGATGTACTCGAAGGCGATGTAGTGGTAGCGCCCGTCGTCGCCGATCGTATATACCCGCGCAATGTTCTCGTGATCGAGCCGAGCCGCGGCGCGTCCTTCCTGGTGGTAGCGGCGGACCACCTCGGGGTCGATCGCCTGCTCGGGCGGAAGAATCTTGAGCGCGACCTGGCGATCCAGCCCGACATCGACCGCGCGGAAGACAGCTCCCATCCCCCCGGCACCGATCGATTCGAGCAAGCGGAACTCGTCGATCTTTTCGCCCAGGTGCGGCAAGGCAAGCGGCGTCTCGTGGTCGTCGGTCGGCCTGTCCCGCTGGCCGAATTCGGTCTCCGGCTGCGAGCCCGAATCATTCCCGCGATTCACCGAGTTCGGAGTGTTCGGTCGGGGCGTGGGTGGGCGGTCCGGGACCATGCCCGGTGAGCGGGGCCGCTCGGGACCTGAGGGCGGGTCGGCTGCGGGCATGACAGAAACGACCTCGGGACGGGGCATAACCCCGGTTCGACGGTGCCAGACAATCCGTTGCAATCACCCGGTCGAACGGCGTTGGAGCTCAACCAGAGCAACGCATTGCAAGACGGAGCCGGTCGAGACAAGCCTCGGGCGACTATAATCGGTTCGTTGGGAACCGTCAATTGTTCGCGAGGACCGGTGAATTTGTTCGGGTCAGTCCACGAATTCTTGCGATGGCCAGGAACAGGGGGACTGGCTCAGGCGAGCGACGAGTCCTGATCCAGCCGGCGGACCCGTCGCGAGCCGGGGCGAATCCACGGTACAATCCGACCGTGACTGGCGGGATTTCCAGGGATGGTCCAGGGCGGATGATCTGATGGCTGATGACAGGCGAGTGATCAAACTCCGAGGGGTCCGGGTCCACAATCTCAAGGGAGTCAACCTCGACATCCCACTCCACAAACTGGTGGCGTTCTCAGGCGTGAGCGGGTCAGGCAAAAGTTCGCTCGCCTTCGATACCTTATACGCCGAGGGGCAAAGGAGATACGTCGAGACCTTCTCGGCCTACACCCGGCAGTTTCTCGAACGGCTCGACAAGCCCGACGCCGACCAGATCGACGGCATCCCGCCCGCCATTGCCGTCGCGCAGCGAAGTGGCGGTCGACGCTCGGCGCGGAGCACGGTGGCGACCGTCGCCGAGATCCATGATCACTTCGCCTTGCTTTATGCCCGGCTCGGTAAGGTTACCTGCCTGAACTGCGGCCGACTGGTCGAGCCGAGCAGTCCGGCGACCGTCGTCGCCGCGATCGAGGCGTTCCCCGAGGGGACGCGTTACCTTGTTGCCTGGCCGCTCGACGTCCGGCCCGACTCCGACCTCGAAGGGCTTGCCGAGGCGCTCCGCGAGGACGGGTTCAGCCGGGTTCGCGTCAATGGCCAGATCGTCCGGATCGAGGCGGGGGCAATCCCGACTCCCACGGGGGCAGGGGGGATCGACGTGGTTGTCGACCGCTTGACCCGGGGGACCGAAGCAGGCAACCGGCGGCTCGACTCGATCGAGACCGCGTTCGGCAAGGGACTTGGCCGGTGCCGGGTGATCGCCGAAGCCGACGGCTCGGAACTCACTTTCTACCGGAAGCGCCGGTGTGCCGGGTGTGGAACCGACTACGCCGACCCCGACCCCCGGTTATTCCGGTATAACAGCCCGCTGGGAGCCTGCCCGACCTGCCAGGGTTTCGGCAGCGTGGTGGATCTCGACCTCGACCGGATCATCCCCGACAGGTCAAAGTCGATCCGTGCCGGGGCGATCACCACCTGGAACACGCCAAGTCATGTTGATGAACTGGCGCATCTGGTCGCGCGTGGGTCGAGTTACGGGATCTCGGTCGATGTCCCGGTTCAGGATCTGCCGCCCGACCAGATCCAGACCCTGGTCGAAGGGAACGGCAAGACCTGGAAGGGGTTACGGGGCTTTTTCAAGCGGCTCGAAGCCAAGTCGTACAAGATGCACGTGCGGATCTTTCTGAGCCGGTGGCGAGGATACCGGACCTGCCCGGATTGCGCTGGTAGTCGGCTCAAACCTCTGGCGTTGGCGGTCCGGGTCGGCGGGATGGACGTGGCGGCCCTGTCGCGGCTCTCGGTCGGTGCCGCCCGTGATTTTCTGGCTGGATTAGCGGCGAGCGAGGGGGATAATCCAGTCGGTCGCCGGGTGCTTGACCAGGCGCGGGGGCGGATCGAGGCGCTGCACGGCATCGGCCTGGATTACCTGGCCCTCGACCGACCGGCGCGGACGCTCTCGGCGGGCGAAGCGCGGCGGCTGGCACTGGCCACCGCGCTCGGGTCGGGGCTGGTTAACACGCTTTATGTGCTCGATGAACCGTCGGTTGGCCTCCACCCGCGCGACGTCGGGCGGCTCGTCCGGACCCTCGAAGGGCTCCGTGACGCGGGGAACTCGGTGGTGGTTGTCGAGCACGAGGAGGCGATCCTGCAAGCGGCCGACTGGCTCGTCGACGTCGGCCCAGGGGCGGGTGACGCCGGCGGTCGGATCTTGTACGAAGGGCCACCCCTGGGGGCGGGTGCCGTGGCGGAATCGGCGACCGGGGCGTTCCTGACGGGTCGGGCCCGGATTCCGCTCCCCGCCAAGCGACGTGATTCGCAGGCGAAGGGGCAGATTACCCTCCGAGGGGCCACCGGGAATAACCTCCGCAACATCGATGTGGCTTTTCCGCTCGGTGTCCTTTGCGTGGTCACGGGCGTCAGCGGAGCAGGGAAAAGTACCCTGATCGAGGAGACATTGTACCCGGCACTGGCTCGGGTACTCCGCGATGAAGCGGTCCCTGGCCTCCCGTGCGCAGGGGTGACAGGATACGAATCCCTGAGCGACGTCGTCCTGATTGACCAGGCGCCAATCGGCCGGACTTCCCGGTCGAACCCCGTCACGTACCTGAAGGCGTTCGACGAGATTCGCCAGTTGTTCGCGGGGACGCACGAGGCCAAGACGCGCAACTTTTCGGCGAGCAAGTTCAGTTTCAACGTCGAGGGGGGGCGTTGTGGGGTTTGTGAGGGGGCGGGCGACCTGACGGTCGACATGCAGTTTCTGGCGGATGTCCGAATGCGTTGCCCGGAATGTCACGGCACACGTTACCGTGCCGAGGTCCTGGAAGTCCGATTTCGCGAGAAAACCATCGCCGACGTGCTTCAACTCACGGCCCGCGAAGCCTTTTCGTTTTTTCGGAGCCATCCCAAGGCGCAGGCGAAATTGCGGCCTATGATGGACGTGGGGCTTGAGTATCTCCGATTAGGTCAGCCGGCCACGACCCTCTCGGGTGGCGAGGCTCAACGGCTGAAACTGGCGAGCTTCCTTGCTTCCACGCCTGCCGCGATGACCCGGGCGGCCCGGGGTCCGAAGACATTGTTCTTGCTCGACGAACCGACTACCGGATTACATCCGGCCGATATCGCCAAGCTGCTGGAGACCTTGACACGCCTGCTGGACCTGGGCCACTCATTGATCCTGGTCGAACATGCTCCCGATATCCTTCGATCCGCCGACTGGATCATCGACCTCGGACCCGATGCGGGCGAACGAGGTGGTCAGATCGTGGCCACGGGAACTCCGGAATCTGTCAGTCAAACTCTCACGTACACAGGACGAGCCCTCGATGAGCTGCTGCGATAACTTCCTCAAACCCGACCGAACCGGCGTTGATCGGTCGCACCGATCAAGCCAGGACCGGCTGGGGGGAAGTCACAACAGCATCACGCTGCGAGCGCCGTTTGAAGTGAACACAAACCAGGGCACCCAGCAGAGCGATGCTCATCAGGATCACCGAGGCGGGTTCGGGGACGACGTTGGGACTGACCGGCGGGAGCGGGGTCGGAGGACCACCTGTTGTGGTCGATTCAGGGGGCGGATTATCGCTCCCAGGCGGTTGAACCGGCGGGATGACCACAACGGGAGTCGGTGTGGGGGTCAATCCTTCACCGGCAGTGGTTGGCGCCGTGGGAAGGGTAATCTCGAACAACCGGCCCAGGAAGGGGTGATAACGGTCAAACCGGGCCAAGGCCAGGTCATGTTTAGCCCCGGCGTAGGCGAAGAATCCCGTCCGCGAGAACAGCGGCGAATACGCGCTGAGAACACCCTGACGTTGAAGTTGGTCGCGGTCGAGCAAGGCCGCCGTAACGTAGTCGTGCTTCTTATCAAACCGGGTTGCGTTCGCGTCGTGTTGCGTTCGGAGCGCGTTCCAGTAGTGATTGTTTGGCAACTCCCCTGTCGATGCCAGTGACCGCAAGGCCAGGGCATCTTGTTGGGACAGTTTCGTAGATTCGTGATAGTAGTAGACCATCTTGAACAAAATCCCCTACCTGAGCGCGGCAACAAATCTGTTGACAGTGTCAGGTTATGATGACATCCGGCGGTTGCAAGTGATTAATAACGATTACGACCCTAAACGGCAAAATGTGACCTATCTTGTGAGAAATTGTGGTTTTTGCACAACGGATTTAGTGGTTCGGTTCCAACAAACCATCGGGCAAATGAGAAAAACGAAGCGAAAGCCGTTCATCGCACATGTCCTTTTGCAAAAATCACAACTTTGATCGACTCGAACTCGAAAACGGTCCGACCGCCCCGACACGATTTGAATCAAAGGGTCGGAAAATTCGCCAAAACCGTCAACCGCAAAAAATTGATCTTATACCTAGCCTAAGTTATCCAAATTAACATAGGGCCATCGGTCTTTCAAGAGGTTCGCAGACTATTAAGAAATTTATGATGTCGCGATCTCATGCGGCGGTTTGATCTTGGGGACAGGGATGAGGTACCATCGCCCTTCGGATTGAGTTGCCGATGGAGTTGCGGCGATCCCTTCGTGATGAGTGGTGGGAGCATTGACCTCGGTCGCCACAGGATGGGATATGGACGCAGGGACTGACCGCGCAGCGGTGATGATGGGAGTCCGTAGGGTCGAGTGCGCTGCTGAGACGGCGATCACGACAACTTCAGGGGCTCGGATCAGGGGCGAGTTCAGGCCGATGCTCGCGCTGGCTCTACCGGTGGTGGTGGCCGAACTGGGATGGATGGGGATGGCGATCATCGACATGATCCTCGTCGGTCCGCTCGGGAAAGAAGCCACTGGAGCCGTGGGCCTGGGCAGCAACCTCTACATCGCCGTCGTCATTTTTGGCATCGGTCTCCTGCTCGGCCTCGACACGATGGTCGCGCAGGCGCACGGCGCGGGGCAGGGCGATGAGGCCCGGCAAAGTCTGGCTCAGGGGATTTATCTTGCCCTCGGCGCGACGCCAGTTCTGATGGGAATTCTCTGGCTCGCTGTGCCGTTTTTGCCGCGTTGGGGTCTACCCGCCGCGGTCCTGGCCCAGACGGTCCCATACCTTGAAGCATTGACCTGGGGCACGCTGCCGCTGCTCCTCTTCACGGCATTCCGGCGTTACTTGCAGGCGGTCGATGTTGTCAAGCCGATCACGGTGGCGCTCGTCTCCGCAAACCTGGTCAACGCTCTCGCCTGTTATGCCCTCGTTTATGGTCATTTCGGGATGCCCAGACTCGGCGTGGCGGGGGCGGGGTGGGCTACTTGCCTGGCGCGGGTCTACCTGGCGCTGGTCCTCGTCGCCAGCTTCGCCATCTGGGGATCTCCACGAAACGGCCACCGCCAACCCGGCTGGTCGAATCCGTGGCGTGGCTGGCCGGGGTTCGAGCCGGCTCGATTCGGCCGATTGATCCAGCTCGGCTGGCCCGCAGCGCTCCAGGTCGGGTTGGAGGTCGGCGTCTTCGCCACCGCCACCGCGCTGGCGGGTCGACTCGACGCTGTGAGCCTGGCGGCGCATCAGATCGTCTTGAACGTGTCGAGTCTGACGTTCATGGTCCCGCTCGGGGTCGCCGCTGCCGGAGCGGTCCGGGTCGGTCAGGCCCTCGGGCGGCAAGATCGCCGGGGCGCATCGACCTCGGGGTGGACGGCCCTGCTCATCGGCGCCGGGTTCATGACGGTGTCGGGCTTGTCGCTACTCGTGTTCGCGCGGCCAATCGTGGCGATCTTCACGACGGACCCGCTGGTGGTCGCCACCTCGACCCGTCTCTTTTTGCTTGCGGCGGCCTTCCAACTTTTCGACGGCATTCAGGTCGTCGCCACGGGCGTTCTTCGGGGCGTCGGTGATACCCGGAACCCAATGATCTGCAACCTCGTCTCGCACTGGTGCATCGGCCTGCCGATCGGCTATGCGCTGGCATTTGGGGCGGGTTGGGGGATCGTTGGGCTCTGGGTTGGCTTGACGGTCGGCTTGACGCTGGCGGGGTTCGCCAACCTGACCACCTGGGCCTATCGCGCTCGCCACCTCGATCGGATCATTCCCTTGATCGGACCGGACGGACGGGCCTCGGTTCCGGTGGTTGCCCTTGGACCGCCGGACGTTTCATGATAAGTCATCATCTGGTGGCGGTTCCAGGTCGGGTGCTTCGGGTGAGGAGAACGTCATGGATGACGATCGAGGAGGCGGCCCCGGGCGGCGGCGGGACCACCGCGTTGACCTGAGCGTCGTCGTGCCGGTCCATAACGAGGCGGCCAACCTCGCTCCGCTCCTGGACCGCCTGGTCGCCACGCTGGAAAAACTGCCCGGGGCGTTCGAGATCGTCTTCATCGACGACGGGAGCACCGACGGCTCGCCGGTCCTGCTGGCTCAGTTCGCCAAGGAAGACCCGCGTGTCGGTGTCTTGACACTGAGCCGGAACTTCGGGCATCAGGCCGCCGTCACGGCTGGACTCGACCACGCCGCCGGTCGCGCCGTGGTGGTGATGGACGGCGACTTGCAAGACCCGCCCGAGGTCATTCCCGCGCTGGTGGACCGCTGGCGGGCCGGGTGGGATGTCGCCTACGCGGTCCGCTGTGCCCGCAAGGAAGTCTGGCCCAAGCGGCTGGCCTATTTCAGCTTTTATCGCCTGCTCGGGGCGCTCGCTGACCTGGCCATCCCGCTCGATTCGGGCGACTTTTGCCTGATGGACCGCAAGGTCGTCGCTGCCCTGACCGCACTTCCCGAACGGGCTCGGTTCGTCCGGGGGCTCCGGACCTTCGTCGGATTTCGCCAGATTGGCGTGCCGTACAACCGCGCGGCACGGCACGAAGGCGACCCAAAATACACGTTTCGCGCCCTGATCAGTCTGGCCGTGGACGGAATCATCTCGTTCAGCGGTCGCCCGCTGCGGTTCCTGACCTATCTCGGAGTCGGCACCGCCACGCTCGCGATCGCCTTGACAGGGTGGGTCTGCCTTGACGCCTTCCACCATCAGACCGCCCCCCGAGGCTGGGCCAGTGTGATCGTGGCGGTTTTGTTCATGGGGTCGATGCAGATGGTCGGCCTCGGGATTGTTGGTGAGTACGTCCGCCTGATCTTCCTCGAAAGTAAGGGGCGTCCGTCGTACATCATCAGTGAATATCAACCGGCCCCTGGTGTGCCCGTTTTGCCGCGTCCCCACCTCCACGAACCGGCCCGCCCACGCCTCCGGATCGACAGCCCGGCCCCCCCGGCATGATCACGCGCTGGTCCCATAACACCAGCGACGCTGATGCCAACATGGCCGAGTCGATCCTGGTCGACCTTGCCTCGACCGTTGTCCGCCATCCCTGGTGGCAAGCTCGGTCGCGGTTAACTCTGGGCTTGTTGGACCAACTCGGCATCCACCCTCCGGCGCGGATCATCGACGTCGGCACGGGGTGGGGAACGACCCTGGCCGCGTTGGAGCGTTCTGGCTACGCCGTGACCGGAGCGGATATCTCGCGCCGGACGCTCGCAACGCTCGACCGGCCCAACCGATCGCTGGTGGAACTCGATCTGACGTCCACCTGGTCATCCCCCGCTGACTTCGAGCCCTTCGATGCCGCGCTGGCGCTCGACGTGATCGAACACATCGACGACGACCGCACCGCCGTCGTCCACCTGGCCCACCTCGTCCGCCCGGGTGGAGTCGTGGTCGTGAGCGTTCCCGCCTTGCCCGACCTGTTCACTGAATTTGACCAGATCCAGGGCCACCGCCGCCGCTATCTTCCCGAGTCTCTCCGAGCCGCCTTCGATGGCTCGGGCCTGATCCTCGACCGAACTTTCTGGTGGGGTGCCTGGATGGTCCCACTTCTCCGCCGGTCACGCTCGGGGCGCTCGCGGGCCCACCCCGGCGACACTCCCGAGCAGACCTACGCTCGCTACCTCAAGCTCCCTCCCTGGCCGGGTCCGCTGATTTTCCGCGTTGCCTTCGCGTTCGAGCAACCCCGAGCCCTGGCCGGAACGTTGCGGACGGGAACTTCGCTCTTTGCGGTCGCTCACAAACCGGGGTGATCGGTCGAGTGCGATCACGGCGAAACGGCCATCAAGGTCGGGCTGAGGGAGCGACGGCGGCCAGTTGCTGGGTCGATTCCGGCCGGGCGGTCGGGGTAACGACGACCAGATCACCCGCAGCAAAGCAGGTGACGACGAGGTGCGGGGTGTCGATTTGCCAGCCCCAGGCGGCGTCGGCACCGGGGCGACCGAGCAGGGTAAAGCGGTGGGCGTTGGGGTCGGTTGTGGGCGGGGTCAAAGCAGCGCGGAGGTGGTCGATTGCGTGGTCGGTGTTCAAACCAGGCAGGGTCAGCGTTGTTTCGATCAACTCCAGGGCGGCGGTGCGCTGGTCGGTTGTCATCGCGGCGAAGGTGGCACCGCCGCGCGATTCCGATGGTCCTTGCATGAGGTCGAGCCAGGCGGCTTCGTCGGTCGGGAACGTGGACCGGGCCTGCTCGGCCGGGGTCAGGCTGGCGTGAAACCGCTCGCCCGCTTCCAGGGCGGGCAGGATCGCCACGCCGCGGGCCTGGGTCGAGGTTAGATTCCGAGGGGCCAGGATAGCGACCGGCGGGGCGGGATGATCCGCCAGTCGGGGCTGGAGTCGGGGTCGGGCTTGTTTGGTCAGCGCCCGATCGGTGGGGCGGTAGGAGGAGGCCACGACCCCGAAGAATGACGGACCGACGACCAGGACGATCCCGGTGGTTACGGCGAGTTTGACCCGCCGCGAGCGGCTGCTGAGGTTGAGTTTCGCGCGGAGGTTCCGACCGGTCCGAAGTGCGTTTGCCAGCATCGCTGTGTCCTCAACTCAGGTGGAAGCGAGCGTATTCCTCATGGAGGAAATAACGCATCATCCTGGGCCGAACGACAGGCTGCGAGGGACCTTCTTGGAGCACGCCATTTCGTTGGGTGAGCTGCTGCTCGTGGCCAGTTTGGCTTCTCGTCTCACAACCCTTCGGCGTTCCGTCCCCGCGGTTTCTGGATATCGGTCAACAGCTTGCCGCGGCGGAAGATCGAAACCGTGCCGGTGGACTGCGACACGCAGAGCGCCAGCGCATCGGTTGTCAGTGTGACGGCGGCGGCGGCCTCATGGCGAGTTCCGAGTCCTTGCGGGAGCGGTTCCTCCAGCTTTGCGACGGGTGCGAGGTAGCGACCGGCGGCCAGAACGACGCCATCGCCGCGGACGATGAACGCTCCGTCGATTGCCGAGAACTCCTTGATCGTTTCTTCGAGGCGGAGGTCGAGGATGTTGCGCTCCTCTTCCGGGTAGCCTCGGAACGGGTTAATCACCAGTTGCCGGCTCTGCGTCAGCACGGCCTCGCTGTCGCCGAGGACGAACAAGGTACCGACCGGCCTTCCCTCGCGGCCTTCAAGGCCGAGTTCGCTTGCCAGGGTGAGCAGTCGCTGAAAGACGGCGGGTTCGACGTTGGGGGGCAGGGGATCTGCCGTGGCGCCGCCGAACATCTCGATCTCGTGGCCGAGGTCGAGGACGATGATCGTGTCGATCGTCCCCGATTCATCCAGGCCGGTGACGCAGACGATCCGGTCTCCCTGCGTGATCAGGCCAGTTGCGGCGGCCACGAGTGTCGCCACCTTGACCTGGCCAACCCGGGTCATCGCGACGTCGGGGACGCGGACAACCTGGCACAGGTCGGCCCAACCGTCGGGGACGCGGAAGGTCGGTCGCCGGGTGACCACGATCATCCGGAAGTCGACCCCTTCGAGCAAACCAGCGAGATCGTGTTCTTCCTCGATTACGTCGGCCGAAAGCAGGACAGCGCGGGCGCCAACCTCGCGGGCGATCGCGTGGGCATGTCGTACCAGACTGCGGGTCAGAATCTTCACAAATCACGCTCGGTCGGAGAGGGTGCCGTTCAGACTCCTGGTCATTATGACCAAAACCGTCATCAAACTGTCGTTTTCATCAGCAAATTCTGCGATTCGCAGTCCTTGGCCTCAAGGGACTTTTGGGTTTGCAAGCGGCATCCCCAAATCCCCATTTTGCTCAGCGTTTTATCGGGTTGAACTCGATGGCGAGTTGCAAGATGCCGAGATCGTCGAGTTCTTTCGGGTCGGTCTGCTGGCCAATCTGTTCGATCCGGATGGCGTTGACTCCCGGGTGGAGGAGGCCGGCGGGAAGGCTCAGACGGATTCGTTCCGGAAGCTCGTTCCGCGTTGTGATGTGCTTGTTCAGAAAATCGACCATCTGGCCATTGACCAGGACGTTGGTCCGGAGTTCCCCTTTGCGGACAAGTGCCGCGAGTTGCGGGTCGCCGGTCTCGGCGCCGATGACCTGAACGATGTCCAGGACAAGGCTCGCCGGATTCGTGACCGGGTCGGGAATCTTGTCGAGGGTCAAGGTCCGCTCCAACGTCCCCCCCTCGGGGTACGGCGGGTCGAGCAGGGGGGGAATCACCGAGATGTCATTGCCGAGATGGTGCGCATGGGGATCGATCACGACCCGGGTCCCGCGTCCGACCGCCTTGAGTCGTTTGACCCGGCTCCGGGGGATCGTCAGGTCTCCCGCGTAAGCCGTGGCGACTGTCAAACTGGTCTCGCTGGCGGCGAGCAAGGCTCCGTCGATGGCGTCGAGATCGCGTGAGTCGAGCCCGGGGCGCCACTCGACCTGGACGAGCGTCCCATCGACCAGCCTCCCCTGGCGGGGTTCGCGGCGGAACTGGACCGAGGCCGCCTCGGTCCAGGCGAGCGGGATGTCGCGGCCATCGACCCCAAGGCGGATGGTGTCGGCATCGGCCGATCGGAACCGGCCGAAGATCTGGTCGCCATCGATCAGGCGGACGTCGTCCAGCTGCGGGGCAACCTCCAACCCGCCGACCGGCTCGGCGAGCCGGACGAGCCGAAAGTCGTCGAAGCCGATACTCATTGCGGGCTCGGCGGGGACGTCGGCACCAACCGCGATCGCCTGGTGCGCCAGTCGGACCTCGACGAGCGGTCCGCCTGGTCCTCGGCCGTGCGCCAGTTCATTCCCGTCGACCGCCAACTCGGTTTCGGGGCCGAACCGGATCACGAGGCGGTGCCAGCCCGGCTTCCGCGTCAGGAGCTGGACCGGGAGCGCTGATCCCCCGATTGACTGGACCCCGAGCGTCTCCTCGGCCGCGTTAAGCACGGCGCGGACGGACTCCGCCCCCTCGCTGCCGCGAAACATCAGGTCGACGAACCAGAGTTGGCCGGCGACGATTCCACCGGGGTCATGAAAGGCGACTTCGAGCCGTCCCGAGGCGATTGGCGTGGTCAGCGTATGAGTGATCGCCGCTCCATTGGCGGGCAGTTGGAGCGCCCGGGAGCCTTCAAGGCGTTGGCTCTCGACCAGCAGAGGCTCGCCGGTGAATGCCCAGCGGTTGGGGTCGAGGCTTTCCCAGCCATCGCGGACGACCACCGCTTCCCCTGGTCGCTGCGAGAGACTGGACGCACCGGCTCGGACGATCTCGACCTTCGCCCCGCCCGGGCCATCTTCGAGCCGGATCAAGCCGTCATCCGCCTGCCCAAGCCGTCCCGAGATTCGCCCCGCGTACCCAAGTTCGACGCGGATTGGCGGGAATCCGACCGGACCCACCACCGGACCATCAAAACTGATCTGTCCCGCGCTTGAGAGCGGCAAGCTCGCGGGGTTCCCACGCTGACCTGGGGTCGGCTCGAACCGAAAGCCAGCCGCGCTGTCACCGACCAGTCGGCCGGCGATCGTCCCACCATCTCCCGAACTGATCGATTCGACCCGCCCCGCTGGTGGAGGCGTTGGGCCATCCATGCCCAGGCTGAGGCCTACCAGACCCAGGCCCAGCCACCAGATTCGACGCATCCTCGGCGATCGTCGCGGGAGTTCATTCATGGTTGTCAGTTTAAGTCACCGACTCGCCCCCCGGCAAGCAAGTCGCGGCAAGACATTCCCCTCTCGAAAGCCTGGCTTCGGTACAATGAGTTGTTGCCTCGTTCAGAATCTTTGGCCAATTATTGGGAAGTCGAACCCAGGCTCTTGACTCCCTACCTTCCGGTAGATAGATTGACTTCAATGCCGATCAATGAGACTCGCACTGCTGTGCTCAACGTGGCTCAGGAGTTTGTGCAAACACGGGGCTACAACGCTTTCAGCTTTCGCGACCTCGCCAACCGGGTCCAGATCAAGGCCGCAAGCGTCCACTACTACTTCCCGACCAAGAGTGAACTCTGCCTTGCCCTGATCGCTCGGGAACGTGAAGAGGTGGCCGCCGCTTTGGCCACGATCGACGCGGCCGGACTGAATCCTTGGGGCAAGCTGACTCGCTATGTGGCCGTCTTTCAGAGCACGCTGGCGACCGGCAATCGGATGTGCCTTTGTGGGATGCTCGCTTCCGACTTCGCAACACTTGAGCCCGACATCGTCCGCAATCTTCGATTGTCATTCCTTGACCACGAGGCCTGGCTAGGCAAGGTGTTGGCGGCCGGCAGAGCCACGGGGCTGATCCACTTCGAGGGATCGGAAGACGAGGAAGCGCGTTCACTTCTAGCGGCGCTTGAGGGAGCGATCCTTCTGGCGCGAGCCCACGAAGATCCCAAGCGGCTCGATTCGGCCGCCGCGCGGCTCCTGGCCAAACTCAGGGCGAACTCGAGCGGCTAATCGCCAGTCGCCGGATCGCTCTACCAATCCAATCTAATTGGACGACACCTGGGGCCGCCGTTTACGCGGCCATCAGCCGGGTCGGTGTATGCAGACATTTTTACCATTTTCTCGGAAAGAACCCAAATGACACGATCGATTTTGTGGACTTTAGTCGCTCTCTGCTTCGGTGGTCTCGGGACCGGCTGTGGGACCGAACAACCTTCCACCACGCCACCCCAACAAGGGGCGATGGAACCAGGCAAGATGGAACCGGGCAAGATGGAACCGGGCAAGATGGAACCGGGCAAGATAAATCCTTGATGCGACCTGAGTCAACTTCAGGTCAGAAACTGGTTGCCAGCAGGTCAGGAGCGCCTGCTGGCTTGCCCACTTCTGCTCGCGAGGAGGTCGTTGATGTCACGACTCGAAGCCAAGCACGCATTGCCAACTCGGGTTTTCCACTGGGTCAACGGGCCCGTCCTGGCGGTCATGATCTTCAGTGGTCTCTTGATCTACTGGGCGAACGGCGTTTACGCAATTCGACTCGGCCGATGGGTGCTCTTTCCCTTCTTCCCGACCTGGTTTTACCGGGTGTTTCACCTGGAACACCGCCTGGCGGAGGGGATGGCCTGGCACTTCGCCTTTATGTGGATCTTTGCTCTCAATGGCATTGCCTTTGTGGCATACACCTGTCTCAGCGGCGAGTGGCGTTACCTCGTGCCCGATCGCCACACACCCCGCGAGGCCTGGCAAGTGATTTTGCACGACCTCGGCATTCGCAAGGAGCCGCTCCCGCGCCGGAAGTTTAACGGAGCGCAGCGGTTGGCCTATACCGGGGTCGTGGTGATGGGTGCCGGGTCGCTTCTGACGGGCCTGGCGATCTATAAACCGGTGCAACTCGCGGGCTTGACCTGGCTTTGCGGTGGGTACGAATGGGCTCGGTTCGAGCATTTTACGCTGACGCTGGGGTATGTCGGTTTCTTCGTGATCCATATCACCCAGGTGATCCGAGCAGGCTGGAACAACTTTCGGGCGATGGTCACCGGAGTCGAGGTTGTACGCGACGAGGAACCAAGCTATGAATCCGCCGTTCACTGATCATTCCGGCAAGTCTCGCCCCGATTTTGAGCCACTTGACCCGGAGTCCGCCGCGCGACTCCACCGGGCGACCCGACGCGGGTTTGTGACCGCTGGGGTGACGCTACTCACCGGGTGGGGTGCCTGGCGGTGGCTGGTCACTCGACCGGACCAGGCGATGCTCATCTGGCCGCTCCGGCGTATTCTTCAATCCAACGAGCGGCTGGCGCGGCTGGCGTTTCGGGCGTCTCGGCTCGCCCCAACCTTCGCCCGAGACAAAGCGGTTGAGCCGCCCTTCACCGGGTCGATCGGGATGGAAGACGAGGGCGGGTTCGACCCGACCACCTGGCAACTTCGCATTCTCGGTGGTCCAGGGGGCAATGGGCAGCGGATCGTGACCCTGGATGAGATCCGAGCCCTCCCTCGGTTTGAGCAGACCACCCAACTCAAGTGCATCGAAGGCTGGAGCGCGGTGGTTCACTGGGCGGGGGCTCGTCTGGCTGATCTCGCCGCGCAGACCGGCATGGCGGCACGATCAGGGCAGCCATACGACGCGACGCAGAGCCCAAACAACCTGTACGAATACGTTAGCATGATCACTCCCGACGGCGGTTACTTCGTCGGTCTCGATACCCCAAGCGCTCTCCACCCGCAAACCTTGCTCTGCTACGAGATGAATGGCCAGCCGCTTACACGCACCCACGGCGCTCCGCTCCGGCTGGTGATTCCGGTCAAGTACGGGATCAAAAACATCAAGCGGATTGGGACCATCCAGTTCACCGACCGCCGACCAGCCGACTACTGGGCGGACTTCGGGTATGACTGGTACGCTGGCCACTGACCGCCCCTCTGTGGAGAATCAGTTCAAGTGAGCATACCGCACTTGCTTCGGAACAGCCTTGTCCTGCTCCTCCTGTTCGGACCGGGGGTTGCCCCGGGGCAATTTCTCAAGGATCGCGACCGGGCGACGGCTCCAGAACTCCGCGGGGTAACGACCTGGATCAACTCCGAACCTCTGACCATGAAGAATCTTCGCGGCAAGGTTGTCGTGGTCCACTTCTGGACTCACGGTTGCTACAACTGCGTCAACAATTACCCCCACTATAAAGCATGGCAAGATCGTTATGCCCAGGAAAAAGATCTGGTGATCCTGGGTATCCACACCCCGGAAACTGCTGGTGAGCGCGATGTGGAAAAGGTGAGGACTCAGGTCGCTAAAAATGCCTTCAAATTTCCGGTCGCAGTCGATAACAAAGCCGAGAACTGGCAAGCCTGGAACAATCGCTACTGGCCTACGGTCTACGTCGTTGACCGCCGAGGCGTCGTTCGGTATGGGTGGGAAGGAGAACTGAGCTACAAGGGAGCCAAGGGAGAGGAGACCGTCCGCAAGATGATCGACTCGCTCTTGCTCGAATCGCGCTGACGTAATCACTTGCTATCGCTCAATGCACCAAAGAGCATGAATCCATGATTTTCACACGACAATGGTCGGCGTTGGTCGTCGCGACCGGGGCCATCCTCAGCCTGGCAAGTCCCGACACCCATGCTCAGCAGCCCACCAAAGCTGAGGCAAAAAGTCATGAGGGGCTGGAAGTCGGGTCGGCCGCCCCAAAATTCACCTTGATGGACCAGGATGGAACCGAGCGCAGCCTTGATCAGATAATCAAGAAGGGCAAGGTTTCGCTGGTCTTCACACGATCCGCTGACTGGTGACCATACTGCCGCAAGCAACTGGTTCAGTTGCAACGTGACAGCAAGCTGTTCGCCGACGCGGGCATTCAGGTGGTTGGGATCAGCTATGACTCACCCGCGATCCTGAAGAAATTCGCGGAGCAAAACAAAATCTCCTATCCGCTCCTGTCCGACCCCGACAGCAAGACGATTGAGGATTACCACATTCGCAACGCCGCCGCCAAGGGTAAGGCCGAAGGGGTTCCGCACCCGGGGACGTTCGTCGTCGACTCGGTCGGGACGATCAGAGCCAAGCTCTTTCTCGAAAACTTTCGCGAGCGTCACACCTCGGAGGCCCTGATCAAAGCCACCGCAGGAGTGAAATGATTCATGCAAGCACATTTCAGCTTGGTTTCAATCACGGATCGGACATCTCATAATTTAAGTTTTGGTTTCATTCAGATCAATCCGTGACTCGCTTCTTCCACCCTGATTCGAAATTCAAAAAGCCCGACCCTCATCGTCGAGGGGTCGGGCCGGGGCCGATCGTTGATCCGGGTGGGATCATTGATCAGGGTTGCGGGAACGTGGCGGCTGGGCCACCGGCGCGGCGGAGATGGTCCTTGTCGAAGAAGACAACTTCCACGCGGGCCTTGTTGTGGTTGAACGGGATCGGGTAGTCGGCCCAGTAGCTCTCGTCGAAGTATACCGAGCACTTGTAGTGGCAGTGGACGAGGTTGCAGGGACCAGCCAACGGGAAGATCTTGACCGGGTCAACCTTCTCACCGATCTTTTCGATGAGGATGCGGACGTTGTTTCGCTGGGTCTCATAGAAGACGGGCGAGCCGTTCCGGAACTTTGGCACCTTCTCCCAAACTTCGTACTCGCTGGGCGGGTCGAGGCAGCTCGCGGGAGCAAACTCGCCCGGAATCGGGTCGAGGATCGGCACCCGGATCTGGTTCTCACGTTCCATGTCGCGTTCCACCCGTTGCTGTTGCGACGGCAGGATCGGGAAGACGAACGACCAGCCGGTGGGGTGCAACGGCGAGATGTTCCGGAACACATAGTCAAGCCCGCAACCAACGAAGCTCGTGGAGCAGACGACCATCAAGGCACCCGTCATGAGGCCGCGAACCCATCGCGGGGTGAGCGGGCCCTGATGCCGCGTGGATCGGGACATGGGAAGTTCCCCTCCTTGGGATAATGCACAAGAGGGCCGAAGGGGTCCACCCCAGCGGCGTCGGCCCCGAGATCTAGAGCGAAAGTGGCGTGATTGGAGCCGAAGCGTCGTCGCTCGTTTCCCGGCCTTTCTTTCGATGTCTCGGTCAAGTGCTGTTCTTATCGAACCAGTTGCCGCTCCGATGTGAGGAAATATCCCGATTTCCGGGACAGTTCCTCTTGATCGGGTCCCGCGACTTCGCATCAACCTAAATACCATAAAGCCGCGGATCGAACCCAAGTGCAATCCCGATCAATCGTTGAGGCCAAATTTGAACCGCTAGAACCGCCTCCCATTGGATGCTTGAGAACCATCAGTACGAACGGTTACTCAGGACCACCTGAACCATTTGCTCCGAAACAGACTCCAGGAAATCGGGTTTGTGTGGGCGCTGGCCCAAAGGTCAGTTCGATCCGCATTGAGTCTTCGAGCCACCACCGAAAGTCAAACCGATGGCGCAGTGGGTGGGGCAGTTCTCTGGTTTGACTCATCAGACGAAAATCCGTGATGCCGAGGCATCGGTCAGACTCGCTATCGCAAAATTAACAGTCCTTCCAGCAGAGCCAGATCACATCGAGCAAGTCAAAGCGGTGAATCGTCTCGCGGCTCGGTGTGTCGCGGTGCGGCTCAAGTGGCTTAAGGATCAGATCGTGGCGGCTTCAACGGTCCAGTCGGGAGCAACTCTGGCGGCCCGATTGCCACATATTGAGTCGTTCCAGCGACAAGAGGCCAAGACCCGTGCTGGAGGGCTTGCCATGATCTTGGAAGAGTTTGGAGCGTCAGACTTTTGGCCCGAATACGGGTTCGAAACAACGCGAGGGCCGAACAGGACAAGTCCCGATCGACCCTCGCGTTTTGACAATCCTCACCGCGTCAGGCGATACGCTCAATAAGCGAAGAGGCCGAACGGGTAGGGAGTGAAGAACGGCCGGGTGTAGTTCTTTTTGAAGTCGAGCCACCAAATGCCGTCATCCCAGCGGAGGGTAACGGCTCGCCAGTCTTGGGGCACTTCGGGGTAGGGGTAAAACGGGCCAATGTTCGGCCAGGCCTGCCAGGGGTAGGCGGTCGGGTAACCGACGGCCGAAAAATTCTGGGTCGGAGCATAACTGGGCCAGGCGTAGTTGGGCGGGTTCAAGTTCGCCGCACCAGTGCCAGGACCAGAGGGTCCTTCGGGGATTGGGCTCCCGTCCGGTGACATCATCATCGGAGCGGACGACACCGCACCACCTTCAACCATCCCGCCTTCAACCATCCCACCGTTACCGGCGAAGCCCGCTCCGCCACCGTGGCCGAGGTGACCACCGTTCATGGCCATCTGGTATTGAGCCGGACGGACCTTCGAGTCTTTGACGACGATCTGGTCAACGACCCCACTCACACCAGCGACCTTACCAACCAGGGCGACAACATCACGCTTGATCGAAGCGTTGCCAACGGCACCCGAGAGAGTGACGAGACCTCGATTGGTTTCAATTTCGATCCGGTAAGCCGACAGCGACGGGCTGGCTTTAAGGGCCGTGGCCACAGCGTTGGCGGTGGCTTGGTTCGACCCAGCGACGGGGGCCGGAGCCTGCGCCGAGGCGATCGAGGTGCCGAGGGCAAGCAAGCCAAACGCGGTCGAAATCCGTTTCAGACCAAGCAGCATAGCTTCATCCTTATCCCGCCGAACCGACTCATTCGCAAACGGAACGACAAGCGGGGAGCGTCGTTCCCAAGTCGGGGAATTGCCAAATCACCGGTCGGCCACCAACCCCAATTCAAGGGAGCGGACAGGTTGGACAGGACCAAAGGGTGTCAAGCAGTGGCGGGCAAATCTGGGTCAGTCGGTTCCGTCCTTGGCTGGCCGATTCGAGAGAAACATTCCCCACGTTCGCGAAGACGTCAAATCGCGGAGCCAAAAAAAAACGGGGCCTGAAGGCCCCGAGTTGGCAAGATGAACAAGCAACGGAGTTTGCGGCGACAAAATAATTTAGCGAACCCCAACAGGATCGGCACCGATCCGGATCGAGCGTGGCGCGGTTGCATGGTGGCTTCCGCTTCCCATGATCATACCGATCAGCAGGAAAGTCATGGTTCCACCAGCAAAGAGGGCAAATTCCGAGTCGTGGCGGCCACAGAGCGCTCCGAAAACGCCAAGCCCGACAAGAGCGACCACGAAACCAACCCGACCACGATCCGCCCAGCGAGTTGCGGGAACCAACCGAGTCAAACAGAGCGTCGCCACTCCGAAAACCTGAAACATCATGACCGCGATTTCCAGGACACCATCGATACGCACGTTGGACCAGACCATAGCAGGCTCCTTCCATGGAAGCTGTATGGGGTGTCGATCGAGAATTTTGACGTCGTTGTCAAAAATCGCCGAAGCGAGAGAGGTTCATTGCAGTTCGCGGGCCAGTCTGCCGATAAACCCTCTTTTTCATCGAAGTTGGTCGGGTCAACCCGACAACTTGAGGAAACTTTCCGGATTGCGAAAGTTTCCCCGATTTCTGAGTTGGAAGAATCTACAATTTGTATCAAATTTACAATTCAGACCGACCCTTCCCGCAATTGCCTATTTGCGGCTGCCGGGTCGGCGGTACGTGCCGATCGGCTTCTGGTCAATGAAGCCGATGAAGTCCATGACCTTCCACCCTTCTTTCTCTTTCCGGACCATGACGGTCCGCTGAAGGCGGTCACGGTTATCCATCTTCGTGATCACGACGCCATTGCTACCGGTGCTTTTGGCGGGCAGGATGGACGCGACCTGATAGCCTTCAAGGGTCTTGGCCATGTCGTCAAGTTCCTCATCGGAGATGCTCTGTTCGAGGATTGCCGCGAAAATCTTGCGGTGTTTCTCGACGGCTTCAGTCGCGGCCCGCCGCGCGGTGGCTTGCGACAATCGGTCCTTGTTTTTGGCTTTGAGCGCACTCAAGAACGCCTGAACGGCCGACCCGGGATTGCGGAATGCACCCGGACCAGGATCGGAGTTATCACTGCCTGGACCTCCGCCTGCTCCGAACCCACCTGAGCTTGCCATTCCTCCTTCCCCACCACGGTCTCCCGACCCTCCAGGCCCACCCGGTCCGCCACCGACTCCGACCGGCCCGGGCATCTCGTCACCCGACCGTCGCGCCGGCTGGTCGCCCCCTGGGCCAGCAAGTTCTGGGTTCCGGTTGCGACCTCGCTGACCTCCGGGCGGGGTTGGAGCGGCTGCTTCACCACCACCGGCTGGAGTCACAGTTGCCGCTGTGATCGGGGCGGTCTGAGGGGCCGCCGGGGCCGGGGACTGCCCTGGAGTCGCGGCTGGGGCCGGACTGGCGGCGTCGCCTGCAGGGGCTACGGGCGTCGCAGCCATCCTGAGCATTTCATCCGTTCCCGAGGTGTCTCCCTTCGCCGCGTCAGGGGCGGGAGTAGGTTCCGGACTGGTGGCCGCGACCCTGGCGGGCTCAACTTCGGCGGTGACTGAGGCCGCCTGAGTGGGAGCCGGAACCGGGGTTGGTGTTGCCACGACCTCCGGTGCCGTGGGAGCTGGAGCTGGGGCGGTCTCTGGGGCCACCTCGGCGGGCGGCCTTGGGGTCGGGGCGACCGGCGCTGAGGGCTCACTGGCTGCCAACGAGTCGGACGACGGGTCGGGAACATCACCGCCGCCGCAGCCGACCCAAACCAGACACAACCCAGCCATGGCCAGGTACTTCAACCAGAGTCCAGTCGGTTTCATGGGTGAACCCTCAATGTGGTGGGTCGATGGAATGAGTGGCCATTGCCAGGTCGATTACTGCGTGATGGATCACGATGGGGATAAGGCAGGGTTCAATGCAATCGAACCGAAGTTTGACGTCCAGGGAGATGACTTTGTCCTGATCATATTATGACAGCCCGGAACCGAGACCGAAAGAGGCCGCTGGCGTGATGCAACAGAACAAATCGATCGCTGGGTGAGGGCGTGATTGCCCAGGACGACTGGACAGAGGCAATCGGTTTGTGGAATCGAGGCAACTTGATCTGGGTATCACAGGCCGGATTCCGGCTGATGCGCTCCGAGCCCGACCGAGCCACTCGATTCAGACCAGAGTCGCGTGACTTCTGGATTTTCACTTCCAAGTTGACAAACAGGTTCACAATGGCCCGGGGGCGACCCTTGCTGGGGTGGGCGCCTGCGCTTTATCATGGGCTAGACCTGGTACTGGCGGGTCCGAGAAAACGGCACGGGGTTGATTCCGGTTTGAGGGAGTGGTTCGCGATGTCCGCACAGAAGACCGTTTTGCTCGTCGATGACGATATCGACATTATCGAATCGATGCGGACCGTGCTGGAAGCCAAGGGATACCGCGTACTGGTTGCCCGCGACGGCAATGCTGGGCTGACGGTGGCCGAGCGTGAGGTACCCGACCTGATTATCCTGGACATGATGATGCCCAAGAAGAGCGGGTTTCTCGTCCTTGAAAAGCTGAAGGGCCGTCCCGGCGGCCTGATCCCAACCATCATGATCACTGGGAACGAGGGAAGCCGTCACCGCGCCTATGCTGAGATGCTGGGCGTCCGCGATTACATCCGAAAACCGTTCGCGATGGAAAAACTCGTCCGGTCGATCGAGCAAATTCTCGTTGAAAATTCAAGCAAACCCGAATCGGAGTAAACTCGCTCCAGAGACCGGTGGCTGCCCCTCATCACGGAACTGTCGTCAAACGTGGGTGGGCTCCTTACTCGATCGCTGCCGTGCTAGTTGTCCCTGGTCGAGAAAATAGCTGACCAGATTGGTCTCGATCTGAGGGTCGGTCAGGGCCTTCAACCGTTCTTGGCCCCGGGCAATCCAGCCGGCACGCACCGTCGGGTCGATCATCTCACGCATTGCCTCGGCGATCTCCTCGGCGGCGAGCGGGTCGATGTAGCGGACCGCGTCGCCGCCGATCTCCGCCTGTGAGCCACCGCGGCCGGCGATGACGGGGACGGCGGCCTGGAAGCCCTCGGCGATGGCCAGGCCATAACCTTCATAGAGCGAGGGGTAGACCAGGGCGTGGCTTTCGCCGAGAATCCGGAACTTGGTGTCGTGGTCAACGTATCCGGTCGTGACAACGCGGCCGGTCAGGCCGAGCTGGGCGATCAACTCGTCGAAGTACCAGTAGTGAGAGCCGATGAGGACGAGTTGGTAGTCGGGGTGATCGGCCGCGAAGAGGGCGAAAGCATGGATAAGTCTGTCGATTTTTTTGCGGAGTTCGATGCCGCCGATATAGACGAACTGGTTTTTGGGTTCGACGGGGGGAGCGACCGACACTTCCTTGAGACGGATCAGGTGGCTCATGACATTACGACGGCGGAAAATCCGCCTGATGTCAACGGCGCTCTGCTGCGAGATCGTGAGGATCGCATCGGCGCGAAACACCGAGATCAACTGCGAGATCGTCGCCGTCTTGAACATGGGGTAACGGATTCGGACGGTAGCGCGGGGTTTGAGCGATTCGAGGAGGTAGATGTAGGGGATGACGTCGAGCAGGCCGAGGATGTAGCGCGTCCGCGGGTTTTTGCGAAGGGGGATGCCTCGGTTGGCATCGGTGAAGTAAAGGTCGAAGTCGTTGTCGTGGAGGTAGCGTGGCAAGCTCTGGTGTTCCCAGATGATGCCGCGACTGGAGCCAAAGATCACCGTCTTCAAGCCATGCAACTCGGCATAGTCAAGTTGAAGTGGGCGGTTGGTGATCAGGGTGATATCAAAGTTTGCGTTGCGGAGCAGACCAATGATGGAGGCGAGGTGAACTGTCATTCCGCAGTGCGAGGCAATCATGGGGCGGACATCGATGGCAATGCGAAAGGGCTGTTCGCTCTCGGCGACTGGGAACATGGTATGCAAATTCCTGGTGAAAGTCGGTCATGCGGCGGAACGACGACACCGCGCGAGAAAAACAAGTGTGTAGTCTAGCCTATCAAAGCGTTGTGTCGTGTGACTAGCGGCTTTATACTTAATGTATTATTATCACGTAAATATGTTTCAAGAGTATTCATGCGCAAAAGTGAATTCAGAGGCTATTCAATAGCAAGTTTGTTTTCGGGCAACGCTTGTCTAAAATAACGAATCAACGGACGCAAAACGTAAGTCATGTCTATATTCTTTAAGGGCTCGAACTGTCTCACGTTGAATCGCCGTAAGTCATTGGCACTAAAGAACAAAATTGCCGAATAGCCCCTCAGGGCGATCCGTGCCCCGACAAGTCACTGGCTTGCCCATGAGATGCTTTCCAGATTGAGGAGAGGACGAAATCGACAATCAGTTGCTACCTACCGGGTTTCTTACCTTTCTTTCCCAGATTTCACCTTGTATGATCGCTGCTCACGATTTAGGCCAGGATCTGCCGCGACCGCGTCCGCTCCGTCCCGGGCCAACCTGCTTGATTTTCCGTGATTGGGACCTGCCATGAGCTCGAATGATCTGATCTACGAGTCATATTGGAAGCGCAAGCAGTTGATCAAAAACGAATATCCGTTTTTCCCCGTGGTCCGCTATTGGTACACGACCAGCGACATGATCCCTGCCGAGAATAATCAGATGATTATCAAATCGGTGCGTGATAAGTCATCATTGCTCGACGTGGGGGCCGGGGACCTGCGGATCAAGGACATGATTGAGCAAAACGGTTATCAGGGCGAATATCACACCCAGGATATCGGCGGGGAATACAAGTATACCTATCAATCACTTGACGAAATCGAGCGTCAGTATGGGGCGATCGTCTGCCTCGACGTTCTCGAACATCTGCAACTGGGCGATGGGCTTGCCTACCTGAAGCGGCTCAAGGATCTGCTTGAGCCGGGGGGAGTTCTCGTCATTCAGACCCCCAATGCCTTGTGCATCCGTGACCCGATCGGCTGGGACATGACCCATGTTCAGACCTACAATGCCCAGGATCTTTGGTCCTATCTCAGGGTCATCGGTCTGGACGTCGAGGGCTATCGCGTGACTTTCGGCACCACTCCGCGTACGCTTTATGAGCGGTTCAAGGAGCGGGTCAGGGTTGACCTGAACAGGCTGCTCCGGACCGATCACGCCGAAAATTTGATGATGTTCGCCCGCCGCCCGCTGGCCGGTTGAAACCACCTAATTCTGGGTCGAGTTAATTCCCTCCGCCGGCTTCCAGGTAACCTTTGGCCCGAGTGAGGATTTCGGCGAGTTGCTGAGCAGGACCTTGACGAATCAGGGTGGCGAGGGCATTGCCCAATGCGCCCAGTGGCGGCCCGTATGACATTCGTGCTTCGACCCGCGTGCCCCCCGCCACCGGGTGGAAGCGAGCAGCTCCGGCGTAGGGAAGAGTTGACTCGGGCTCGCTTTCCCAGGCAACGAACTCGTCGGGCACGAGTTGAGTGATCACGTCGCGGACCGGGATGCCGACCCCCCCCGGCGCGACCATCGTCCAGCGGTGCCGTAGCCCTGGCAAGATCTCCATGTCGCGGACGTTCGGCATGAAGTCGGGGTAGTTGCCGTAGTCCGACAGGAGGGCAAAGACCTCCCCAACCGGTCGGGCGACAACGATTGATCGTCGGGCCTCAAACGCATATGGGTCGCGTCCCGAACTGATCAACCGCCGCAACGGGACTCCTGCTGCCGCCCGGACGACCAGCCCAACCCCGACCGCTCGCAGACCGATCCGAGTCCACCCACGCTGGGTCGTTCCCAGAGCGAGCAGGGCCACGCCACCAAGCCCCTCCACCGTGCGCCGGATTGGTCCCCACGGTTGCCGAGCCCTGCTGGGGCGGCTGTTGTCGAGATCAAGCTTCACAGGAAAGTCTCCGGATTCGGACCGCGGCGCAATGGTTGGACAGGTCGTCTGACCGGGAGGTCGAGCAAACGATGTTCCGCACGAACCCGCGGTCAGGCTGGCTTTTCGGTTGCAATCGGGGCGATGGGGGAGGATGATCGACGAGGACATGCTTGGGGTCCTCTCACCCCCGGATGAACGGGTCTCTAGATCCACGGATTCTCAACCGAACGGGGCGACCTAAGATGATGCGGCGAATTCTAAGTGTGAGTTTGACCCTGGCATTGCTCGCGGTGGGCTCGGCCAGCCCGGCGGCCGACATGACGGTGGGCACGCCAGACTGGAAGTCGGTCGGCTCGCTTGCCTTCGGGCCGGACGGGCTCCTGTTCGTTGGCGACACGCAAGGAGGCGCGATCTACGCCGTTGAGACCGGCGACAAGACGATGGACTCGGCGGGCGAGGCGATCAACGTGCCGATGCTCAACGAGAAGCTGGCCGGGCTCCTCGGGACCGAGGCCCGCGACCTGATGATCAACGACATGGCGGTCAACCCCGCGTCGGGCAAGGCGTATCTGTCGGTCGCGCGGGGTCGCGGTCCGGCCGCGACGCCGGTCCTCGTCCGGGTCGACCGGTCGGGCGTCGTCGAGGTCGTCTCGGTCGAGAAAGTTCCGTTCAGCAAAGCGACCTTGACTCACGTTCCTGCCGAGGGTGGAGCCGCGCCCGCGGTCAAGAAGGGCGGCGGTCGGTCGGCTCGGAGCCAGGCGATCACCGATCTGGCCTATGTCGATGGCCGGGTCTACGTTGCCGGCCTCTCCAATGAGGAGTTCGCGTCGCGGCTCATCTCGATCCCGTTCCCGTTCGCCGACGTCAACGATGGGACCAGCGTCGAGATCTTCCATGGGGCCCATGGTCAGCTCGAAACCCGGTCGCCCATCCGGACCTTCGCCGCTTACAAGATCAACGGCGAACCTTACTTGATGGCTGCCTACACCTGCACCCCGCTCGTCAAGTTCCCAGTCGCCGCGCTCAAGCCCGGTGCCAAGTTCAAGGGGACGACGGTGGCCGAACTTGGCAACCGCAACAACCCGCTCGACATGGTCATCTACCAGAAGGACGGCAAGGACTTCATCCTCATGGCCAACAGCAGCCGGGGGATGATGAAGATCAGCACCGATGGCCTTGCCGAAGCTTCGTCGATCGCCGACCGGATCACCGACACCGCCGGGATGCCATACCAGAAAGTGACCGAGATGCAGGGCGTCGTTCAACTCGACGGCTTCGACAAGACCCATGCCCTCATCCTGACGCAAAAGGACAACGGCAACATGGACCTCGCCACCGTGCCGCTTCCGTGAGGCTGGTGATCCCGCCATCCCTGTTCCTCATGCTCGCGGTCGGTTCTCTACTGGCCGCGATCGCCTCGGCGCAGGTTGTCGCAGCGCGGACCGCGACGATCGAATGGGTCGGTCCGACCTCACCAGGCAACGCAACCACCGTCCGGGTAGTTGGGTTGCCACAGGTGATGGCACAATCGATGGCCAGCGCCCCGCCGACCGACCCACGCTGGTCGTTAATTCTGGCGGTACACCTCGTCCATGACGATGGCACGATCCCGGTCGGTCGCCCGGCGGTTGCGGGCAAATACCGGATCGTGGACGGCTCAAACTTGATGTTTACTCCCCTGTTCGCGCTCGACGCCGCCCGGATTTATCGCGCGACCTTATCTGTTGACGGACCCGCCGGCCGGTTACCGGTGCTCAGTGTCGATCGCGTTGCGGTTAGCCGACCAACGACGCCGACCACGACCGTCCGGACGATCGAGCCGACCGCCGATCGCTTGCCGGCCAACGTGCTCCGGTTCTACGTCTCCTTCTCGGCTCCGATGGGTCGCGGCGAGGCGTATGCTCACCTTAAACTGGTCGATGCTGCCGGGCAGACGCTCGATCACCCATTCCTGGAACTGGGCGAAGAACTCTGGGACCCAACCGGCACTCGACTGACGGTTCTCCTCGATCCCGGCCGCGTCAAACGAGGACTCCGCCCCCACGAGGAACTCGGCCCGATCTTTTCCCCAGGCCGGTCTTACACATTCAAGATCGACCCGACCTGGCGTGATGCCACCGGCCTCCCACTCGCCACTCCCGCGTCGAAAACCTTCACGACCGGACCGACCGACGAGACGTCACCCACCCCGGCGACCTGGACGTTATCCGCCCCAAGCGCTGGTTCGCGCTCATCTCTGCTTGTGACCTTCCACGATACGCTCGATCGAGCCACCGTTGCCAGCGGTCTGACTCTGCTCGACCCGAACGGGCAAGAGGTTTCCGGAGCAGCATCGGCCCAGGCTGACGGCTCGGGCTGGATGTTTCTGCCGACCGACCCCTGGACCATCGGCTCGTACCAGTTGATGGTCAACCCTGACCTCGAAGACCTTGCTGGCAACAGTATTCGCCGCCCGTTCGAGGTAGATATTCAACGGGATGTGCCGATTGTGCCCGACGTTTCGCAGATCCGGTTGCCGATATTCGTCACGCCTTGAATCAACTCTGTCAACCCCCTCTCAACCACGAGCGAAAACCCCATCAGGTTGAGAGAACAGCGAGCAACAAGTTATTAGGGTTCCTGATGTTGGCTGCGTCGGCTCGACAGATGTTCTTCCATCTTGCGAAACCCGATCACGCCGACGCTTGCCTGGGCAGCCTGGACGCCGAGGTATTTGAGGCCTCGTTCGGGAGGGATGCGGAGGAAGATCTCGCGACCGTCCTTGGCCAGACGGAGCGGTTCCCAGGTGCTCAGGCGGAGGCTTGCTTTGCGGCAAAGGCCACGCCCAAGATCGGCGATCTCACCGATCGTCAGTTTGGGCAAGGCTTCGGGCAGGCGGCGAAGTAAGGGATAAGTTCCGCCAGCGGCTCGGACAGCCCACCAACGGGCGAGTCGAGCCGAGGTGGTCGCAGCGGAATCAGCACTTGTTGTCAGACCGCGGCGGGCAATGAGTTGAGCCGCGTCGGTGGTCGCGGCTTCCACGGCGTTGCGGCCAGCCGAGGTCGCAACGCGCCGCACAGCGGTTCGGACCTCGGCCCGCGAAGCTTCCGCCGCAACGACCCCTTCGGGCTGCAACGCAGCCAGACTCAGAACGTCGGCAACCACGAAGCAACCATCAACCAGTGCCCAGGTCATCTCGCCCGCCGTGGGCGACTGGCCGCGGCGAGCGACATTGGCGAGGTGGAGCAGATCATAGAGCGGCAAGAACTGCGCGAACCCGACGTCACTTGAGTTCAACTCGGCGACCCGACCGAGGCCGTCCTTTTTGATCATCTTGATCGTCGCCTGGCCATTATCACCCGAGAGGTTCAGCACCGTGTGCGCCAGCCGTTCTGACCAGTTCCAGCGGGGTTTTGACTTCAGGAGCGATAGAGCTTCGGGACCTGTATCTGTTCGAGCGATGGGCGGGATGATCGCGGCTCCATCACGAGCCAGGATTGTCTGAAAATCTGCGTCCATCGCGTATTTGTCGAGCATCGCCAGCGCCATCGGACCATGCATGGCCAGGGCGTTGACTGCCTGGTGTCGCAGCGTGGCATCGTGGAAATCCTGGAAAACCACGTCAGCGGCGTCGGGTCCGGCCTGCATTAGGGCTCGCTCACCACGCTCGCCAAACTCGACGATGAGCCGAAGTGCATCAGGGTTGCCGCCCACCTGTTCGATCAGGCCCACCGCCGCGACGTGACGCAGGTGACCGGCCACGGTAGCGGGAGTGTGAGAAGCAAGTAGCTCGTCGATATAGTCAGAATTCACCCGGAGCAAGATCAGAGCCTGGTCAAGCGGCAAGGATCGCCCGAGCGCACCCAAAACCCCGCCGTATAATTTCACCAGGGCGAAGCCGTCCAGCCCAGACGAGCGAAAGGCGTCGAGTGCCATCGGTCCCTGTTCGTCCAGCGTCCGGAGCGCGGTTTGGAGATCAGTCGCGCCTGGTGCCAGGTCGATCAAAGTGAGCAAGGCCAACGCGTCATCAAGGTCACTGGCATCGCCCGACCAGCGGTTGACCATTTCGACAACGCCCACCGGGTCGGTCAGAATCAGCGGCAGAGCGTTGGGATAACGCGCGGCGACCCGGCGTTCGGTCGGCCCGAGCCGGGCGATCTCGGTGATCAGGAGATTCCGGTCGGTATCGTCCGCCTGTTTGAATCCAAAGTAGTCACGCCAGTGGAGGAGGATCTCGGCGGCGGACGCATCCCCCAGAGTGTCGCGGAGCCGGCTAAATTCGCCTGGGTGTTGCTCGTAAAGGTAGATCGCCTCAACCCCGAGTGCATCCAGGAGCGTGAGTCCTCGGAGACCATCGGATCGCTCGATGGCGAGAGCATTCTGGCGATATGACCCATAAACCCTATGGACGAGGTCGGCGCTGGTTGGATAGCGAGAGATTAAATCGGCTTCATTGTCGGTGACCGGTTGAGGTGGAGTCCAACCGGTCGCAGTCGGCCCCGAAGGATCGGCCAGATCTGGCTTGAGTGCAATTTTAACGAGCATCCCGAGGGCGGCAAGCAGAACCATGGCGGCAAGAGTGCGTTTCATCAATGCCAGGGTCCTCGGGTTGCAAATGGCCTGGATGGTTTGACGACGTGCAACGTGGCGTGCCCCGACCTGCCAGGGCGATCCAACACGCTCAAGTCGAGTGGAATTCATGAGGAATCGATTGTCCAGTCCCACCCGGATTTCGTCAATCGAAAACGGGTGGTGAACAAAAGCTGTCCTGATGCGGACACAAAGAGTTTTCGCAAATTATCGGCTTTTGTGGGAGCTAAAATCGACAATGTTCCACCGAATTCTGATTCTCGGTCGGATTCGAAGCCCAAACGACCGCCAGGACCTTTCCTGGCGGTCGTTTGTGTCTGGAGCGATCAGATGGTGGATCAAGGGACGCCCGGTGAGGGTGGGGTGTATCCAGAGGGGTTTGTGGCGGCTGGCATGGTCGCAGGCGGAGTGGCGAGAGTGTCCGCGCCCGGGCGATCATTCATGATCGGGGTCGCACCAGCGGCCGGGACGGTGGTGGTTGCGGGGTTATAAGGCAATCCATCCTGGGTTGGTGGGATGAATCCATTGACCTCAAAACCATTTTGACCGCAGTTCGGGCCGACACAAGGAGCTGGGAAGTCGTCGCAAGTATCACATTGCGCACATCCGGTGGTGGCGGCAATCACGAGACCAAACATTATCAAAATCGATCTTGTCATCGAGAAAACTCCTTTTCCCGCAGGATTTGGACGGCGTCGGAATTCCATTCCGGCCGTGACCCTCGTTCTTTGTGCCAATCCAGCACGAGAAATCGAGGATAGATCGCGCCGAGTCAAAGCTGATCGCTCCAATGGGACTCGCCTGGAGAGCGGAGCTTGCTGGCTCATCATGGGTTTCACTGGAATCATCGACCAGAGTGGTGAGGTTGGATGAGCGATTCGGCCCCATACTGGGCTTGACCAGGATTCTGAAGCCGTAGGCAATTTTTTTCGAAATAGTTGCCAGGCTTTGATTGGCAACCTAGTGTCATTCCGGTGGTCGAACTGGCCGAGTTAAACGGCCTGTCTGCCGCCGCTTGCTTGGTTCGCCCCAAGGCGTTTCGAGTTCACCCACTTTCGGTTAGGACATCCTCATGTGCCGAATGGGAATCATGAGTTGCCTACTGATTTTTGGACAATGACGACGCGGCTAGTGGAAGGAGCACCTGGATGACGCCCCGAGCGGCCCGACGTGACCTGGGATCGAACTCGCCCCTGCAGATCTACCTGCAGGAGATCAACGCCACCGCCCTCCTCTCAGCCGACGAAGAACGCACCCTCGCCGCCCGCGTCGCCGAGGGCGACCCCTACGCCCGCGACCACATGGTCAAGGCCAACCTCCGCCTCGTCGTCAACATCGCCCGCGGCTACCTGGGCAAGGGACTCTCCCTCGAAGACCTCATCGAAGAAGGCAACCTCGGACTCATGCGGGCCGTGGAAGGCTACGACGGCACCATGGAGACCCGCTTCAGCACCTATGCCAGCTACTGGATCAAGCAGTCGATCCGTCGCTCGGTGATGAACAACGGCAAGCCGATCCGGTTGCCGGCATACATGGTCAGCCTGTTGTCGAAGTGGCGGCGGGCGACGGTGGTGTTGACGGAGCGGCTGGGTCGTGTGCCGACGGCGGAGGAGGTGGGTAAGGCGTTGCGGATCTCGAAGAAGAAGATAGCGATCGTGTCCAAGGCGATCCAGGTGAACAATCTGACGGCTCGGAGCGAGGGTTCGGACGAGGATGGTGGTTTTGTGATTGATGATGTGCTGACGGATGATCGTGTGCGTGCACCGGAGGAGTTGCTGGGTGAGGCGGACGATCTGGCGCGGATTTTTGCGCGGATCGGTGAGTTGGAGGTGCGAGAGGCGGCGGTGATTAGGATGCGGTTTGGTTTGGAGCCGTATGCGGCGATGACGTTGCGTGAGATAGGTGAGAATTTGGGTTTGACGCGTGAGCGAGTGCGTCAGTTGGAGACGTTGGCGTTGGGTCGGCTGGTGGCGACCATGGGTGACCGCAATGATCGGGTCGAACGTGTCGGTCGTTAATCGGTTCGTCGCCAGTTCCTGATCAGGCGAGCGACCAAACATGGTCGAGGGATCCGTCCTGCGATTGCAACAGGGCTGACATCATCTCGACCTAATTTTTTATCAAGCTGTCCAGCAAGCAAGACATGAAACCGGCGGAAATCATCAACCGAGTCAGAACGCAAAAGAAGTTTTGCAGCGCCCCCCGGATCTATCTTAAGTTCCAGTCGAAGACGTGAACTCGACCGAGACGACGCTTCGATGATTCTGGAACACGACGAGTAGTCCGCCATGCGCCCATTCATTTCCACGAATATTCTGGAACCCAAATCCCCTGGCACATCAGCTCATCGCCGAGCCTCGACACCAGTTCCACCCCCAGCCACGCCTCAATCCCTCGGTCGGGGCGACGTCATTCCCCCGACGATGTCGGAGCAAGAGCGTGTGGAGGCAGAGTCGGAGTTCTTGCAAGCCATGCAACTTTACCGGCAGTCGAGCGGCCGCCTCTTCCCCACCTGGAGCGAGATCCTCGAACTGCTCAAACACATGGGCTACCAGCAGGCCGAACGGGCGTCTCGGCCAGATTGACCAGAAGTCCAAGCGAACGGATCAAGGCTCGCGATCGGCTTGAACGCAGTTGAGACGCAGTCGCCCGGACTTTCCCGAGTGCGTTCCAGGGGGGGATGAAGGTGTCCTTGAACTTTCAATTTCGACGAGTTTCAGGCTGTCGAGCAGAACGATTCTTCCTGAAATTTGGTCGGAAGTCGGATTGCCCCGGAGCCATCGCCCTCATCGGGAAGGACTCCTCATGCTAGCGAGATGTCCGAACGGTTGCCTGGTAGCAGCGGCGGACCCTGCGGCAGCGCCGCCATCGACCTCCGCGTCATTGCTGAACCTGTTTGACACAACAGGCTTTCCGGCACGGTGGTATTGCGGACGCTGGTCGTCGGCACTGGGATGGCTTCATATTCTTTCCGATCTGGCAATCTTCGCGGCGTATCTGTCGATCCCGGTGGCTCTGGCCTGGTTCCTCATCCGCCGCCGCGACGTGCCGTTTCCGCGGCTAATCACCCTGTATGGTGCGTTCATCCTCTCGTGCGGCATCGGTCATGCGGTAGAGGCGTTGATCTTCTGGCACCCGGTCTATCGGCTGGCGGGCGTAATCAAGGCGATCACGGCGCTCGTCTCATGGGCCACGGTGATCGCCACCATCCGGATCATGCCGGCAGCGCTCCACCTTCCCAATATCGCGCGCTCCGAGAAAGCCCTGCGTGCCAGCGAGGAGCGGTTCGCTCTGGCCGCACGTGGTACGGATCAGGGGATCTGGGATTGGGACCTGGTGAGTGGATCGACGTATTATTCCCCCAGGTTTCTCGAACTATTGGGCTACCAAGCGGGCGATCCTGGGTTCACTACGGCGCCCTGGCAGACTTACGTCCATCCCGACGACCTCGACCTGGCAACTCGTTCCATCATCGCGCACTTTGAGCAACGTATCTCGCTCAATGTCGAGTTCCGGCTGCGGACCCGTGAGGGAGGCTACCGCTGGTTCCACTGCCGAGGTCAGGCCGTCTGGGATGTCAGGAATGAGCCGACGCGGATGGTCGGGTCGATCACCGACATCACCGACCGGAAGCAGCATGAGGCGGAGGTCGCCAATCAGGTCAGGCTGGCCGAGTTCGGGCGTGATATTGCGCTGGTGCTGACTGCGGATCTGGGGCTGGCCGCGATGCTGGATCGTTGCGTTGAGTTGACCGCCGGTCGGCTCGGGGGCTCGGCGGCGGCGATCTGGACCTTGGATGAAACCGGTTTGTTCCTTGAACCCCAGGCAAACGCGACGACGTCCGCATTTCAGATCGGTTTCGATGCGCCAGTTCTGATGGGAGCGGGCCTGATTGGTCAGATCGCGGGCGATCGAAAGCCAGTCGTGACCGACTCGACGCAACGTCCGACTCTGGCCGCTGATCTGGGCTGGGAGGCAGGGAATTCCACGATCGCGTTCGTCGGTTATCCCCTGATCGTCGGCGATCGGCTGATCGGTCTCTGGGTCATGGTCTCGGCGTCTGTCTTTCATGTCGCCATGCTCGCGGCCGCCGAGCGAGTTGCCCACGACATCGCCCTCGCGATCGAGCGAAACCAATCGGCGGTGGCCTTGCTCCGCAGCGAGACCGAGGCGCGGAAACTCGCCCTGGTCGCCGCCCGCACGCACAACGCGGTGATCCTGACGGACCCCGCCGGCCGAATCGAGTGGGTTAACCTCGGTTTTACTCGGATCACTGGCTACGAACTGGCCGAAGTGATTGGCAAGTCCCCCGGCTCCATTCTCCAGGGACGAGGCACCGATCCGCATGCCATTCGCCAGATGCGAGAGTGGCAGAGCCGGGGCGAAGGGTTCAAAACCGAGATTCTCAACTATGCCAAGGATGGCCGCGAATACTGGATCTCGATCGAAGTTCAGCCCATCCACGATGACGCCGGCCGCCTGGTTCATTTCATGGCCATCGAAGCCGACATCACCGAGCGAAAGCGAGCCGAAGCCGCACTCTGGCGCAGCGAAGAACGGTTCGCCCTTGCCCTCCGCGGCACGAATGAGGGGGTCTGGGATTGGGACATGAGTTCGGACATCGTGAGCTATTCGCCCCGAGTCGCGGAACTTCTGGGGCGCGAACCGCGAGCGTTCGAAGGGGTCGCGTTGACCTGGCGTTCCCTCATCCACCCCGACGACGTCGAGCGGGGCCTGGCCATCCTGGCTGAGCACCTGGAGCATCGCAAGACCTACGACGTCGAGTTTCGGTTGCGAGTCGATGATGGCAGTTACCGCTGGTTCCATTGTCGGGGTCTGGCGATCTGGGACGAAACCGGGCGACCCGTCCGGATGGTCGGCTCGATCGGCGATATCTCCAGTCGGAAGGAGACCGAGCAACAGTTACGCCTTTTGCAAGCCGCTGTTGAGCATGCCAACGACGTGATCTTGATCACCGAGGCCGAACCGATCGATTCCCCTGGCCCGCGCGTCGTCTACGTCAACACGGCGTTCGAGCGGATCACCGGCTACACCAGTGCGGAGATCATCGGCCAGACGCCGCGGATCCTGCATGGTCCTCGGACCGACCGCGCCACGCTCGACAACCTCCGGGCGGATCTTTGGCAGTGGCGGCCGATCCAGGTGGAACTACTCAACTACACCAAGGCGGGCCGTGAGTTCTGGGTCGAACTGAATATCCATCCGGTGGCCGGTGCCGGTGGGTCGTACACCCACTGGGTTTCGGTCCAGCGCGACATCACGGAGCGCAAACTTGCCGATCTGGAACGCCGGACTCGCAGCGAGAGCCAGGTTCGCGACCTGAACTTTCAGCTCGAACAGCGGATTCATCGCCTCGACGCGCTCCGGCAGATCGATCTGGCCATTTCCGGAAGTCTGGACCTGCGTTTGACGCTCGGAATCGTCCTCGACCAGGTCCGGGCACAGATCCGCGTTGATGCCGCCGCGATTCTCCTGATCAACAAGCACGACCAGACGCTGGCGCACGCCGCGAGCAAAGGATTCCGGACCGACAGGATCGCCGCCAGTCGGCTCCGTTTCGGCGAGGGCTACGCCACTCGGGCTGTTTTGGGCGCGGGGCCGGTATCAATCCCCAACCTGCTCGATGTCGAGTCTCCTTTTCTGCGGTCTCACCTGCTCGTCGGCGAAGATTTTGTCAGCTACCTGGCCATCCCGCTGGTGTCAAAGGGGCTTGCTCGCGGAGTCATCGAGATCTACCACCGGTCGTCCCTGCAACTCAGTCACGACTCGATGGCCTTCTTCGAAGCTCTTGCCGATCAGGCTGCCATCGCCATCGATAACGCCACGCTTTTCTCGGAACTCCAGAGTTCGCATATGAGCCTTGTCGCCACCTACGACGCCACCATTGAGGGGTGGGCTCGCGCTCTTGACCTCCGCGACAAGGAGACCGAAGGGCACACGCGGCGGGTGACCGAAATGACCGTGGAACTGGCCCGCTCGATGGGAATCTCCGACTCGGAGATGCTCTCGATCCGCCGCGGGGCGCTACTCCATGATATTGGCAAACTCGGCATCCCCGACGCGATCTTACTCAAACCCGGCAAGTTGACCGCGGCAGAGTGGGAGATCATGCGTCGCCACCCGAGCTACGCTTTCGAGTGGCTCGCCCCCATCGAGACCTTGCGACCGGCGCTCGATATCCCCTACGCACACCATGAGAAGTGGGACGGCTCGGGCTACCCGAGAGGACTCAAGGGAAACGGAATCCCGCTTTCGGCGCGGATCTTCGCCGTCGTCGATATCTGGGATGCGCTTCGGTCCGACCGCCCCTACCGTGCGGGCTGGCCCGAGGACCGAGTGCTCGACCACATCCAGTCGCTGGCTGGCAATCACCTGGAGCCCGCCGTGGTCGATGCTTTCCTCCGGCTCAGGCGCACCAAGGAGCGCGGCTGCGCCTGTCAGATCGGTCATGGTGATCGCCGAGGAGAGGCGGTCGCTCCGTCCGTTCCCGCGGCACTGGGCTGGGTTAGTCGCTGATTGTCCGCTTGGTTCCCAGGTCCCCTGTCTTGCTCGATCCCTCCTGTTCTTCCGACTTATTCATCATCGATTTTCCTCAGGATGATTTTCATGACACCCCGACCTTCCCGACGTGACCTGGGATCGAACTCGCCCCTGCAGATCTACCTGCAGGAGATCAACGCCACCGCCCTCCTCTCAGCCGACGAAGAACGCACCCTCGCCGCCCGCGTCGCCGAGGGCGACCCCTACGCTCGCGACCACATGGTCAAGGCCAACCTCCGCCTCGTCGTCAACATCGCCCGCGGCTACCTGGGCAAGGGACTCTCCCTCGAAGACCTCATCGAAGAAGGCAACCTCGGACTCATGCGGGCCGTGGAAGGCTACGACGGCACCATGGAGACCCGCTTCAGCACCTATGCCAGCTACTGGATCAAGCAGTCGATCCGCCGCTCGGTGATGAACAACGGCAAGCCGATCCGGTTGCCGGCATACATGGTCAGCCTGTTGTCGAAGTGGCGGCGGGCGACGGTGGTGTTGACGGAGCGGCTGGGTCGTGTGCCGACGGCGGAGGAGGTGGGCAAGGCGTTGCGGATCTCGAAGAAGAAGATAGCGATCGTGTCCAAGGCGATCCAGGTGAACAATCTGACGGCTCGGAGCGAGGGTTCGGATGAGGATGGTGGTTTTGTGATTGATGATGTGCTGACGGATGATCGTGTGCGTGCGCCGGAGGAGTTGCTGGGAGAGGCGGATGATCTGGCGCGGATTTTTGCGCGGATCGGTGAGTTGGAGGTGCGAGAGGCGGCGGTGATTAGGATGCGGTTTGGTTTGGAGCCGTATGCGGCGATGACGTTGCGTGAGATAGGTGAGAATTTGGGTTTGACGCGTGAGCGAGTGCGTCAGTTGGAGACGTTGGCGTTGGGTCGGCTGGTGGCGACCATGAGCGACCGCGATGACCTCGCGGGGCGGATCGCGAATTGAGCCGGTAATGACCCGGCGGCACGGTGCGTTTCAGTCGGGCTCTGCGTCTGGTCGATCGAGAACCAGATGCACCGGCCCGACGCGAAGAAACGCATAACCAATGGCTCCGGCCAGGATCGACGCCAGGAGAACTCCCACCTTGGCCCGCGCGACCTGCGCGGGATCGGTGAAGGCCAAAGCGGCGACGAACAGCGAGACCGTGAAGCCGATCCCGGCGACGATGCCAACGCCAATCAACTCGCGCAGTTGAAGCCCCTTCGGCGCCGATGCCCAGCCCAACCGGTTGACCAGCCAGGCAAAGCCGATGATCCCGAGCGGTTTGCCCAGCAAAAGGCCGAGCACGATCCCCCAGGTGACTGCGCTCTGGCTGGCCGCCCCGAGCGATTCGAAGGAGAGCGAAACACCCGAGTTTGCCAGTGCGAACAACGGCAAGATCACCCAGCTTGACCAGGGGTGGAACAGGCGGAGGCGTCGATCCAGGGGGGACTCGCTCTCCCGAGCCAGCACTTCAATCTGACTGACCAAAGCCTCTGCGCGGCTCGGATGGTCGGCTTCAACCGCCCGTTCCAGCTTCGAGGCCAGCCAGTGAACCGAGGTACTCGTCGTTTGCAGGGGGAACCAGGGGCGGATCGGCGTCGATAATCCCAGGATCACCCCGGCGATCGTCGCGTGCACGCCCGATGCGCGGATGCTGCCCCAAAACGCCAGCGCCATCCCGAACTGGACCAACACCGACCGGACGCCGATTCGATTCATCAGCAAAATCGTTATCCAGATTCCCCCGGCGACCAGGATCGGTGCCAGGTGGAGGCCCGACGAGTAAAAGATCGCGATCACGACGATCGCGCCGATATCGTCGGCGATCGCCAACGCAAGCAGGAACGTCCGCGCCTCGGTCGGGACTCGCCGACCGAGCAAGCTCAGCACGCCAATCGAGAAGGCGATATCCGTCGCCATCGGGATGCCCCATCCCCGCGCGCCATTCCCCCCCAGGTTCACCATCGAGTAGAATAGCGCCGGGATGATCATCCCGCCCAGCGCCGCCACGACCGGAAACGCGGCCCGCTTCAGGCTCGATAATTGCCCCTCCACCACTTCGCGCTTGATTTCCAGACCGGCAACGAAGAAAAACAGAGTCATCAAACCGTCGTTGACCAGTTCGCGGAGGTCGCCCGCGAGGACAAATCGATCCAGCCCGATCTCCCAATGGATCTCCCAGAAGTGACCGAACCCCATGGCGGCGGGTGAGTTGGCCAGAATCAGGGCCACGATGCCGGCGGTCAGGAGAATCAGACCCCCGGGCGCTTCGGCATGTAAGAATTCCTGCGAAGGAAGAGTCCAGCGACGAGCCACAACCGAGCGCTGGGCTCGGATTTCGGCGGCGGCCCGACTCCGGGGAGGAACGTGCATGAGGACCAGGGTATCCAATCGGGACCAGGGAGGGCAAAATTTCGCGACGAGCCACCAATATCTCGCAAGACCAGTCGAATAACCAGTGTGGACGACGGCAGCGATCTCGATCGATACCGCAAATTCGACCTGAACCGCGACCCGAACCGACGTCATCTGACCCGTTTTGCCGCTCTTGACCCGAAGGACACGATCATGGCTTGCTCGATGATTAAAAAGGGAGTACTGAGTGCCGCCCTGGGCGCCGGGGCATTGTACGCGGCGTTCGGGACGTCGGCTCCGGGCTACGTCCGGACCGCCTTCCACAACTTTCGCCATAGCGTCAAGCACAACGTCCCGGTCCAGTTTGAGATTGATAACGCCCGCAACGAGATCAACCGGCTCGAACCGGCGATCCGCGACAATATCGAAAACCTGGCCCGCGCCACGGTCGATGCGGAACACCTCGAACGGCAGGTTGTCGAGATCCGCGGCAACATGGCGAAGGAAAAGGAAATCCTGACCTCGCTCAAGGCCAAGCTGACCACGGGCGACACCAAACTCGCTGGGAACCTCGTCTACACGACCGACGAGATCAAGGCCGACCTCAAGGGCCGCTTCGACCAGTACAAGCAGGTCAACAGCTTGCTCAAGGATAAGGAAGAGACCCTCAAGTCCAAGCAGAAGTCGATCCTGGCGGCCAAGCAGCAGCTTGCCCAGATGGCGATCACCAAGCAGAAGCTCTTGACCCAGATCGCGTCGATCGAAGCCCGACTCAAGATGATCCAGACCACGCAGGAGTCGAATGAGTTCAACTTCGACGATAGCGCTCTGAGCCGTGCCAAGGCATCGGTCAACGACCTCGAAAAACGGCTGGACGTGATGGCCCGGACCGCCGAAATGGAAGGCAAGTTTGCCGGGTCGAGCATCCCCGTCATCGACGAACCGGGTCGTGATATCCTCCGCGAGATCGACGCCGAGTTCGCCCCGGCCAGCTCGTCCAAGCCGGCCCCGGCCGATGAGAAGAGCCTGTAAAATTGTCTGGAACCGCCGGTAAGATCAGGTCGCGGCCTTACCGGTCTTATACTCTTCCTGAGAATGTGCGTTCCGTCCCCATCGTCCCTCCTTTGCGTCAGGTGGCTCCCCCCGCCTCTTGCCGCCAAGGAGGGCGACGGCGTCTTTTTTCGGCCTACCCGCCGAAAAGATTGGGCGGCACTCGATCCGTCAATCAAGGTAAATCGTCCGAGACCCACCGACACCCGGCGGCAAGCGGGCGAGTGGACTTTCCCATGGCCACACTGGACGGTCAGCCCACCATGCTGGGACAATGGCGAGTCGCTCTAAAGCAGGCGGAAGACGCGGCCCAGGCGGGTCGGATCGACGAGGCGCTCGCGTTGGCGTGTCGTCCTGACGTCGCCGACTCACGGTCGATGGTCCGGCTCCGGGATCGACTCGGTCGCGACCTGGTCGCGCGGGCATCCCGGCGGGCCGCCGCCGATGACCTCACCGGCGCGATCGACGACCTCGGGCACGCCGAAGCGCTCAACGTCGCCCCCGATATCCTGGCCTCAGCCCGGCTCGCCCTGGCCGACTTGGTCGTTGCGGAAATCCGCGCCGATCTCGAAGCCGGCGACCCCAGCCGCGCGATCGACCGGATCGAAACCGTCGCCCGGCACAAGATCAGCGGGCCGACGCTCCGCCGGAGTCGCGAACTGGCTGAAGCCTGGCGAACCGCGCTCGACGAAGCCCGCCGCGGCGAGTTTGCCCGCGCCCTCGAAGGCTTGCAACGAGCTGAGCGGCTGGCGGGCGACTCGATTCGCCCCGCGCTCGGGTCGGCGCGCCGCGATGTCGAAGCCGCCCGTGCCACCGCCGCCCCCGCCGTCGAGCGTCTCTACGCAGCGCTCGCTCAGGGACGCTGGGTCGAGACCTTGACCGCCGCTGAAGCGGTGATCGAGGTTGTACCCGAGCACCCCGCCGCCCGTCAGGCCCGGACCCGAGCCTGGCAGCAGATCGCGGCCATCTCGCCCGGATCGGCCACCTTGCCCACCCTGAGCGGCGGTCGCAATGTCGCCGTGGGCTTTGGGGTCGAACCCAGTCAAGATCCGGCCGCCATGGTCATTCCTGCGTTGCTGGCTCCCGCCCCTGCGCCGACGATCCTCAAGATCGCCCCAACCCCACCGCCGACCCCGGCAGGGCCGTCGGGTCGGTTCCTGCTCTGGGTCGATGATGTGGGCGGTTTCCTCGTCTGCCTCGATGACGCGGTCGTTCTCGGTCGCGCTGGGGTGGAATCCACCGCCGATGTCGCGATCCTGGGCGACCTGTCGAGGCGTCATGCGGTCGTCATCCGCGACGCCGACGGGTCAGGTTATCGCATTCAGGCGGTCCAGCCGACCTTTGTGAATGGTCGAGCCGTGACTGAAGCCCCGCTTAACGATGGCGACGTGATCCGGCTCGGCTCCACGGTCGAGCTGGAGTTTCGCCGCCCGAGTCCCTTCAGCGCCACGGCCCGCCTGCGGATCGTCAGCCGCCATCGACTTCCCCTCGCCGTCGATGGTGTCATCCTGATGGCCGAGACCTGCATTATCGGCTCAAATCGTCAAGCGCACATCGCCGCGTCGGGGCTGGATGGTCCGGTCGTCCTGTACCGTCAGGGGGCTGGCCTTTGCTGCCGAGGGCCGGGGACCTTCGAGGTCGACGGCAACCCAGGCGCGGGTCGAGCCCCGATCACAACCCAGTCGCAGGTTCAGGGCGACGGTTTTTCGTTCAGCCTGGAGCCGCTCACTCCCCTCCCGGTCGCCGGACCGGTGGCGGGCGAAAATGGTTCCCGTCCCTCCGCCGTTTAATCCTCGTTTCTTCGTTTTCAACCCAATCCCCGCAGGATGGCAGCGAACAACCCCTCGACCGACCGATGGCCCTGCTCGGAGACCCTCAATCCGGGACCGAGCGAGCCGCAAGGGGAGTGGAACCAGCGATGAGCGCGAAGCCCGAACAGATGCCGCCCTTGGATACCCTGGCCGAGACGATCGACTTTTTCGGCAACGGGAAAGGCGCGGGGCCAAGGCGCGGACCGGGGCCTGATGGTGGTGGCCCGTCCCCCGCGGCCCCGACGACCGAAGGGCGCCACCGGTACACGTTTGGCTCGGGAGCCCGCCCGCTCGAAGGTTTCACGATCAAGCGAGCCATTGGTCGCGGTGGGTTTGGCGAGGTTTACTACGCCACCAGCGACTCGGGCAAAGAAGTCGCGCTGAAGCTGATTACCCGGAACCTCGAAATCGAACGCCGGGGCGTTGCCCAGTGCATGAACCTGAAGTGCCCGAACCTCCTCGCGATCCACGACATCAAGGGCAACGACGACGGCGACACCTTTGTCATCATGGAGTACGTGGCCGGGCCAAACCTGGCGCAGGTGCTGGCGGATTATCCGTCCGGGATGCCGCTGCCCGAGGTCCAGAGCTGGCTCCGAGGCCTGGTCGAAGGTGTCAGTTATCTGCATGACCACGGGATCGTCCACCGCGACCTGAAACCGGCCAACCTGTTCATGGAAGAGGGCGTCGTCAAGATCGGCGACTATGGCCTCTCGAAGATGATCACGTCGGAGCGGGTCAGCAACCACTCCGAAAGTATCGGGACGTGCCACTACATGGCTCCCGAGATCTCGACCGGCAAGTACAACAAACCGATCGACATCTATGCCATCGGCGTGATCCTGTTCGAGATGATCGTTGGTCAGGTTCCCTTCGACGGCGAGACCGTCGGCGAGGTTCTGATCAAGCATCTGACCACCCGCCCCGATCTTTCGCGGCTACCCGAGCCGTACCGCGCGATCGTTGCCAGTGCGCTTGCCAAGGACCCAGCGCACCGGCCGGCCCGCGTGCTCGACCTTTTGCCCCCGGGTGATGCTCCGCTCCCGCACGACGTCCGGTTCATCGGTGACGGTCGAGTCAACGCTCCCACGCCACCCCCGCGTCCGGCACCTCGGTCGGGCGCCGCGCCGTTCGACGCGGCCTCGGCCCGTCGGTCAGGGCCACCCCAGGCACCCGTTGACGACATCCTGCGGATCACCGACGAGGAGCCCATCCTCTATATTGGTCCCGAAACTGCACCAGCCCCGCCGCTCGGCCCGCACCGCCGCTTCCGACGTCAGGCACGTCGTGCCCAGCGTGATGCCCGCCGCGAGCAGATTGCGCAGGCTGTGCGGCGGGTCCGCCTGATCGCTACCGGACCACTCTTGCCGCCCGAACCGATCTTGCCGCCGCCCCCGCTCCCGACCGGTCGCGTCCGGGTGGGCGAACTGGCTGGGTCGATGGTTTCGGCCGCGCTCTGGTCGGTCCTCGCCGCTTTGATCGGTGGGGCCACCCTTCAGGTGGATTTTGCCAATCGGCCGCAGGACGTTGGCTTCCTTTACGGGATGATCACCCTGGCAAGCTGGGTGACCCTGATCGCGGGTAAGTTTTCCGAGGGCCGGACGATCTCGACGCAGTCGCGCCGGGGTGGCCAGTTGATCATCGGCGCTGTCGTTGGTCTGGTGGCGTTCCTGCTGGCCAACTGGCTCATGGTCGAACCGGTGGCGCCCGGAGGTCAGATGCTTGTCCGGTTCCGCTGGTTTGATGCCGACTCGGTCCCCGCGGGTCTGCCCGGGCTCCTGGGCTATGCGACTTACTTCGGCCTGGTCGGGATGGGGGTAGACTGGTGGTCGTTGACCGACCGTGATCGCCGTCGTCGGTTCCGAATTGGTCCGGTCATCAAGGCGGGCGTGGTCGCGGCGATCCCCGCGTTCATCTTCTTCGCTCCCGACGCGCACCCGCTGGCCATCCCATCGGTCCTCTTGACCAGTCTGGTCGTGCAAGCCGTCGCACCCTGGAGCGAAAGCGCGGCACGGTACACCGCAGCCACCCAGACCGGCCCACGATGGCGGGTTTGACGCGAGATTTCCCCGGACTATTGGGCAATAATTCCCCTCTCAACACGAATCCCTTCTAGCTGGGAAACCCTGGTTCGCCGTGTTCCGGCGAGGAACTCTGGCTCACCACTTCCACAATGTTGGGGACGGATCGCGATGAAAAAGCTTGCCTTGATCGTACTCCTGGCCGTGATCGCGTCGCGGGTCCTGTCCGAAAGCGACAAGCACCCAGGTCAGCCCCCGTCTCATCCGCGGTCGTTCGTCTCGGTTGCCTGGAATAACGATGAACCCCCGCAGCCGCCGGCCCCACCACTGATTAACGAGCCATCCCAGCGGGACCACTCGATCCGGTCGATCCCCTGGCACAGTGGCTCGTCGGACCGGACCGATGAGTCCGCTCCGCCCCGATCTCGTTTGAAGCGAATCACTCCGCGGCGGGAGGTGCACCTCCCGAGTGCCGCCGTGCCGGAATCCAAGGAAGTGCCGTCGTGGTTTCCGAAATCGGAACAGGATGAGGAGAAGCTCGCTCAGCCCGACGCTGCCGGTTTTCGCGTCCTGCTCGGTCAAGTATCCGCCTCCGAGGACCGCGCTCGGCTCGACCTCCGAAAGATTGTGAATCGAGAAATTTCCGACTGGCTCGCCGCCGACGTACCGCCCGATTGGACGCCGCCCGCTGTGCTGGTGGACCACATGATCTGGGCCAGTCGGGTTCAACCCGTGATCTGGAGCCTGGGAGCGAAGCCAGGTGAAGTCGGCACCGACGTCAAGGTACCTGATGGCTCCATCCCCAGCGAGCTGGATTCGCTCTACACTCTCTATCGTGCCGGTCAGAAACTCGACTTCTCCGATGCTCGCCGGGCGGCGTTCGTGCGTCAGTACCAGCGCGATGTGGCCTCGACCCGGATGAAACGCTCGGGCAGTGTCATTGCGGTGGTCCTGGCCAGTCTCGCCCTCTTCTCGCTCTATGTCCGGACCGATGAGGCGACCAAAGGTTATTACACCAACCGACTCCGCGTCCTTGCCCTCGCGGGTCTGGGAGCTGCCGGGACCGTCGCCTACCACTACTGGGCCTGAGTTGGGGAAGATCGCGGTTCGCTTCGCCTTGATCTCGCCCGCAGCACTTGCTTGTCGCCACGGGTTCGAGGATGTTAGGTTGATGAAGGGTGTTTGAAACTCGTCGCGGCGTGTTGGACCCACGAACCGATGGGTGGAGCCCTCCTCAGAGCAGAGGCGAGCCGACAGCGATGGCCGCGACGGAAACCGAATCCTTGTTGATCCGCCAGGTCCGCGACGGTGACGCCGCCGCCTGGCGGCAACTGATCGAGCGGTACGAAGGGCGCCTGATCGCCTTCGTCAATAGTCGCCTGCGTGACCGCGCCGCGAGCGAGGACGTGGTTCAGGAGGCGTTCGTTGGCTTCCTGACCAGCCTGCCGCACTACGACGAGAAGCGCGACATGGAGGCGTACCTCTTCTCGATCGCCGCGCACAAGATGACCGACCACATGCGCAAGCAAGGTCGGCGCCCGATCGACCAGTTTGGGTCGGATGGGCACGGGCGACCGATCGAGGAAGTGCCCGGCGGCGACCGTGCCGCATCGAGCATCGCGCGGAGTGGCGAACGTCGCGAGGCCGAGGAACGCCTCCTGACCGATTCGCTCGGCCAACTCGTCCGCGAGTGGCTCGGCAAGGGAGACTTTGACCGGCTCCGCTGCCTGGAACTCCTGATCGTCAAGGGGTGGGCCAACAAGGACGTCGCCAAGTATCTGAACCTGACCGAGCAGGCAGTTGCCTCGTATAAATTTCAGGCCATCGGTCGACTCAAGGAAATGGCTCGCCGCTCGGGGCTGGAAATCGAACAACTTGGCGAAGGTTGAAGAGAGACCCATGCCGAACCAGACCCAGAACCATGCGCCTGAACCCGACCGTACCGGCGACTTCGACCTCGCCACCCTGCGGGCTTACCTTACCGACGAGCTGCCCGCTGGAACGTTGGCGCGCGTCGAAAAGGCTCTCCGCGACTCGGCCGAGCTGCGGGCCCGGCTCGAAGAGGTTCGCCACGACCGCGGCGAAGCCGGTTTGCATAGCCTCGGTGCCATCTGGCGGCGGAACCGACTCACTTGCCCAACCCGGCAGCAACTTGGCAGTTTGCTGCTCGAAGTTCTCGACCCCGACCTCGCCGACTACATCCGCTTCCACATCGACGTCGTCGGTTGTCCGTTTTGCCAGGCCAATCTCGCGGATCTCGAAGGCAAGGCCGAGACGACGACCCCCGCCGCGCAGACGCGCCGGCAGCAGATCGTGCAGTCGAGCCGGCACCTGCTCAATGGCGGATCTTAAGACGGGCCAATCTTGCTGGCGTCGGGGCCGGTGGGTTTCCCATCGTCGGTGACCAGGCCCGAGTCGCCGGGTTTGAGGGTTCCCTCGGTCATCGGGTGCGCGAAGCGGATTACGCCGGCCTGGCTGTTGGTTTCGCGGTTGTTCAGCGACCAGGCTTCGAGGGTCGTGGGTGCTTTCAGCAAGGTTTCGGTACCGGCAAACTGGGCCCACGGGGTTCCATCGGGAGTGATGTGCCAGCGGTTGCCGTGGCCTTGCCAGGTCACAGCCTGGGTGACGGCGTCCCAGCTCGATCGGTCGCCAGCAGGCTCGGGCGTGGCCTCAGCGGTTAAGGGAGCCGAGGCAGGTTCGAACCGCAGCGCGGTGTTGACCCAGATTGCCGAGTCGGCGATCTCGACCGCCAGCGGCGAGGCGGCCGAGAACTGCTCGGCGGCCAGGAAGGTCCGCGACCGGGTCGAACAGCCGATCACCTTGACCCGCACGTCCGAGCCGCCGCCGTAGGCGGACCGGACGACGAGCGCGGGGCCGACAAGCGCGGCATCGTCGCTCGATCGGCCGTTGATGATGATCGAGTGATCCAGCGTCGCCACCGCCCGCGGTCCAGCGCTAAACTCGATCGGGCGATCAAATCCGCTCACGAGGCAGTTCGTCATCGTCAAGTGAGGCCCCTCGGCAAGCAAGAGGTGGGGGCCGGTTGGCATCGCGGGGCCGGGGGTGGGCTCGGCGGATTCGCCGGTTGTCGCGAGGCGAAACACGCAGCGCTCGCAGGTCAGGTCGCGTTCCGCTTGCCAGACCGCAGCCTCGGAAGGGCCATCGGTGCGGACCTCGACGATCAGGTCAACCAGCTTCAGGTTGGCCCGTGCCAGGATCGCGGGCTGCGATCCCTTCATGGTAATCTCGATCGTCGGCGGGATGCCTGAGCCTGGCCCCCGGACCGTCACGCTCCCATCGGGGATTCGCGTGGGCGGATCGTTGCTCAGGCGGACGGTCGTCCCGGCCGCCAGGATCACCTCGGCTCGGTCCCGGACGGCGCGAGCGAGCGCTGCCGGCAGGTCGGTGGCCACCTCCGACGTCCCATCGCGGAACCGGACCACCACGGGACCGGCGACGGTCGGTATCGAGGTGACCGAGGTGGTCGTCGACCCCGTCAGGTTGCGAGGCTTGACCGTTGGGGTGCTTGAACCGGGATTCGTCCGGGAGGATGCCATGTTCGCGAGCGTGGCGATCACTCCCGCCGCGAGGAGCGCTGTGAACCCGACAACGGCGACAACACCGACCTTGACACGCCTCGACCGCGGGTCGGGGGGGCTCGTGCCATCCTCGGGGCCGGGTGATGAGGTTCGAGTTCGTGACGGCTTGTGGAGATGGCCCGCAAGTGGCTCTTCTGGCCCAAGGTCGAGCGGAAAGAAGGAGTCACCCATCGCCTGCGATGCCGTACCTGGCGTGACCACCGTCAGTCCGACCGACGAACCCTCAACCACGCTCGGCCCTTCGCCCGACCCCGACCGCTCGATCGCCGCGACGCCGTTGGAGCCGGTCGTCGCGGTCCAGCCGGTTTCAATGGCGAACGGTTCCAGCGCGGTGGCGAGTTCGGCGGGGGTCTGATAGCGCTCGTCGGGCGATTTCCGCATCAAGCGACGGACCACCTCGGCCAGACCCGGAGGCACGTCGGGAACCAGTTCGGTGAGGGGTTCGGGGTCGTGCAACTGGTGGGCATAAAGCTTCTCGGGGAGGCTTGCCATCGGGAACGGCACCCGCCCGGCGATCATGTGGAAGATCGTGCAGCCGAGTGAATACAGGTCAGCGCGGGTATCGACCGACCGCGAGTTCTTGGCCTGTTCGGGTGAAACATAATCGAACGTGCCGACGGTCGCACCGTCGCGGGTGACGTTGTCGAGATCATTCAGGTCGATCGCCAGCCCAAGATCGGTCAGTTTGGCTGTGCCGTCCTTGGTGAGCAGGATGTTCCCCGGGTTGACGTCGCGGTGGATCAGACCCTTGAGCCGGGCGTGCTCCAAACCGAGCGCTACCTGCCGGGTCAACCGCGCGGCGGTTGGCCAGGGGATCTGCCCCAACTCGCCAATCACCTGCGCGATGTTCTTGCCGTCGATGTGCTCCATCACCAGATACAGGACGCCGGCGGATTCGCCCTCATCATAGACCCGGACGAGGTTTTCTTGCTGGAGCTGGGCGCCGACCTTGGCCTCGCGGCGAAACCGGGCGATTGCGCGCGGGTTGTTCATCCGCTCCTGCGAGAGCAGTTTGAGCGCCACCGTCCGGTTCAACCGGACATCCTTGGCCAGAAAAACGCGACCCATCCCGCCGCGGCCGAGCAGGCTCAAGAGGATGTACTTGTCGATGAAGAACCCCGAGATCCGCCCGGCCAGCAGTTGCTGCGCTTGCCAGAGGGTGAGCTTGCCCGATGAGATCGCTTGCCGCGCCAGCCGGCGATCGATTGCGTCGGCGGTCCGACGATCGGGCGCGATCATCTCCCAGCAGGCGTTCAAACCAGCCTCATCGATCAAGCCACTTTGCAGCGCCGCGCCGTAGAACCGGGAGGATCGAGGTCCAAGCATGGTGCGTCCTGGATGCGGCAGCAGACCGCCTCGGGTGGATTCAGTACGCGGAAGTCGCTCGAATGGGCAAGCCAGACCAGCCGCCGGAGTGTCTCACCAATCTACTCCGCCGGAACCACCAAGGGCAACACCTTGACCTCTCTTGACCCTCCCTGTTCCATACCGGAGAGCGAAACCTGTTTGATTTATCTGATAAGTCAATTGGTTATAGATATCACAACGTATTTTAATTCGGTGTCAAAGCTCATGCCGATCCAGCGCGACTCCCGGTTAAATCGGTAGGCGGGCCAGGGATCGGCCAGGTCGAGCGCACAAAGACGATCAGGATGATCAGGACGGCCAGACCGACGGGTCCCGGGGTTTTGCCCATCATCCCGACCGCCAGCGTACCCCACCCGGTCAGCAATCAGTAGGCCTTGGCGATGCGCATCCGCGCGAGCACGTTCAGCGTCGTGTAGTTATAGTAAGCGTCGGATGAGTTGATGGTCAGGTTGACGATCCCCGCTGAGAAGTTGCCCGCCGAAGCCACGACCCGCCCCTCGAACGCGACCTTTGTCTCGCTCGGGTTGTTGATCGTCAAGTTTGAATACTCGAAGCCAGTCACGCTCTGAGTCCGGTTGATTGCTTGCGACGCGGACACGCCAATGTACCTGTTCGCCGGATAGATCGGCGTGTAGGGGTAATAGGCGCCAGAGTTGGTCGTCGAGGTGGTGGTGGTCGCCATCCCCTTGACGGTAATCAGGTGAATCCGAGGATCATACGTTACCGACGTGATGGTAATTCCGGTCGTCATGGGTGTGAGATTGACCAAAACCGGATTTGATGTCGCCTGGGCTTTTGTCGTCGCGGCGTGAACCTGACTGACCTGCACTTGCGGCGTGTGAGCCACCGCGATCGGATGGGTCAGGTGCGTCGTGGTCGAGAGCACCACCCGACCTTCCAGACTCTCCAGCCGCACCTGCATGGGTCCCGAGCGTCGTTGCGAGTTCATACTCAACATCCCCAAAAGATTCGATCAGATCCACGGTCGTATGGCCTGTAGATATTTAACATAAAGGATGATTGGGTGGTTCGCAAGCGCGATTTGAGGAAATCTGGGGAATTTGAAAGGAATTCGCGCAGGTCCAAAAGGATGACTCGTTTGTGAGAGGCGAATGGATGTTCTCATGGACTCATTTTCCTTTCCGCTTGATGGGCGGTTGACCGGGAAGGGTAGGGACCGATACGATGCCATGTCGTTTTGATGAAGATCTCGTCAGGCGAGCATGGGGTCGATCAACCTGCCGGGGATGCTGCTCTTGAACTCGACACCACCAACTCCGTGCGCTGGCGTGCTGGATCTGGACCTGCCGACCGACCGAGGGTGGGTGGGCATTGCCGCCAACGCGGCTTCGGGACGAGGGAAAGGACGGATCACCGTCGACCGGCTGGCGGATGCCCTGGTTGGAGTCGGGTACGAACCGCGCGTGGCCTGGACTCTGGAGGATCGCCGCCGGCTGGTCGATGCGGCGGACGGGCCCGCGGCCAACTGCCGGTGCCTGGTTGCGGTGGGTGGCGATGGGACGGTCGCGTCGTTAATCAACGAATGCCCGAGCGTGCCCATCGCCGTCGTTCCGGCGGGGACCGAAAACCTGTTCGCCCGGCACTTTGGTTTTGGCCACGACCCGCACCGCGCGGTCGAGCGGATTGCCGACGGGCGGGGCGAGCTGATGGACCTGGGCATGGCGGACGGCCGCCGGTTTGCCCTGATGGCGGGGTTCGGGTTTGATGCCGATGTGGTCGGGCGCCACCATGCCGCGCGACTCGGTCGGAGTGGGGTCCTCAAGACGACCCATCGCGTCGCCTACGTCGAGCCGGTCCTCCGGTCGAGCCTGGGTTATCGGTTTCCGCCGCTGACGATCACCGCCGAGGGAGCCGACGACACGGTCGAGACCCTGGTTGGTACGACCGCGTTCGTCTTCAATCTCCCTCGGTACGCGCTCGGTCTGCCGTTCGCCCCGGCGGCGCAGGCGGATGACGGCTGGCTCGACCTGGTCCTCTTCCGCGACCCCGGCCCGCTCCGGGCGCTGCATTACCTCTGGCTGGTCGTCCGCGGACTTCACCTCGATCGTCCCGGGATCATCCACCGCCGCGTCCGCCGGATCACGATCGCGGCCGACGCACCCGTTCCGGTCCAGCTTGACGGCGACCCCGGTGGGATGATCGACCCCGACTCGGGCGCACCCTGGATTGTCGAGGTCCTGCCGAACGCCATCGAGGTGATGGTCTCCCGCGCTGCGGTCGGCGTGGCTTTTTCCGCCGGCTGATCTGATCCCTTGCACTTGTCGGCGACGTCCTCAACAATGAAGACCCAGAACGGGAGTCGTTCGACTCTACCCTGGGTCTGCACTTGAAGGGGGGACAGGTCATGATCCGATGGACGGGATGCGTGGTAGTCGCACTGGTGACCGGGCTCGGCGCGCCGACTTTCGCCCAGATGGGCGGCATGGGCGGCGGCTTCGGCGGCGGGTATCGGATGTTTGGCAACGCGGGCGCTGACGATCCCAAAACCGCTCTGAACTGGCCAGTGACGGTCCAGGCCACCGATGGCAATTCCACGCGGGGGCAACTCCGCCTGACGACGGCTGTTATCGACTGCAAACTCGGAATCTACGAGATCCGCCCGGAGAAGATTCAGGAGATCCGCTTCAAGCCCGTCTCCAGCGGCAACGCCGTCCTGATGGACCAGAGCGGGATGCAACGCGCGGGTACGCTCGTGACCACCACGGGCGAGGAGATTGAGGGGGTCATTCTGATCCTGAACTGGTGGCGGATCGAGACCGACCTCGGCGTGCTGACGCCTCGATCCGACGGGATCAAGGTGATCACCTTCGGCAAGAGGGCCGAGGTAAAGCCGGCTCCCGCGGAAGCGCCACCACCCCAACAACTTGAAGCGATCCCGCCTCCCCGCACAACCTCCTGAGCCAACGCGATCGACCTTGCCACCCATAGGGCAGTGGCAAGGTCGATCCGCGATGGGCGCACGTGGGATTCCTGAAGATCCGCTCAGAACTGGTCGGACGAGACGACATCACCGCCGTTGACGGTCAGGATGCCTCGAAGGGCGGCGAGGCTGACCGTGTTCTTGAGGAAGCGGACCGAGCCGTCGCCGAACAGGGTGTTGACGCCGCCGGGGTGGAAGCTGGCGGCTTCCTCGTTGGCGCCGCCGTTCCCGCCGACGATCGTCGAGGCGGTCCCGCTGCTGGGCGACATCCCGTTTTTGGGCCAGGCCGACGAGTCGCGGACGTAGAGCGAGATGGCGGCGGGGTTGTTGGGCTGGCCCGAGACGCCGAAAGCATTGCCCGGGTCGGCCCAGCGCCAGAACCGGTGCGGGCCGGTCGGCACGCCCAAACCGCGGACCGTGATCGGGTAGCCCGTCGCAACGGTCGCGACGTAGCCGTCACCGTACTGGCTGATGAACCGCTCGTCGCGGCCGGCGGACTCGATGAAGGCGATCGTGTTGCTCGTGCCGTCGGTGATCTCGGCGATGGCCGTCTTGCCGTTCTTGAGCAGCCCCTGGGCCACGTTCGCCGCCGTATTGTTCCGATACGGGACTGCCGGGGTCGACCCGTTGCCACCCGCCAGGGGGGCACCGTTGACGATGTTGATGTCGGTGTAGATCGTCGGCGCGTAGTCGATCACCCCATAGCCGACGTTGAGTCGCGCCTCCTCGGGCGAGTTCGTCGTGTTCACGCCGTCGCGCCCGCTCCCGCTGACCCGGTTCGATGACGGGCAGATGAACGACGAGATCACCGCCGAGCAGCCCGTCAGGTTGCCGCCCGACAGGTCGTTGTACTCGTAGTTGAAGTTGATGGCGTTGGAGAGCGTCGACGCTTCCAGATACGGCAGCAAGCGGACAGCGGCGCTGAAGCCAGTGTCGCCGAACTGGACCCGCGCATTGGCCGTGCTGTAGAACTTGCACGCGGGCGGGAACGCGCCGTTGCTGCTCTCGTAGTTGTGCATTGCCAGGCCGAGCTGCTTCAGGTTGTTCGTGCACTGCGCCCGCCGGGCCGCCTCGCGGGCCGCCTGGACCGCCGGCAACAACAGCGCGATCAAGACCGCGATGATGGCAATGACGACCAGCAACTCAATGAGCGTAAAACCGCGTAAACGCAAACTTCGGCCGTTCTGGAGACGCATCGTCTCATCCTCCTGCAAGAAACTGATCGGGTCAGACGTGATTTTGGGCGAACATGGCCTTGAATCACTTCAGTCCCAGGTTTATCGGTTGGAATGGTACCGATCTTGATCGAATTGGTCAAGTTTGGTCTGGGTGCTTTCGTTCCCTGAGATGAATGTCAGGTTAAGAGCGAGGTTGAACCGCGCGGTGGCTCCAGTTGTCGTTATCTCGGACGGCAGGAACACGATGCGCACGGCTTCGGTTCACAAAGCGAAGGAGATGCGAAGATGGGCAGCACTCTGGCTCGGCTGGTCGATCGAGGGCTGGCGCGACCACCGCGCTGGCTGCCTTCAAACGTCCAGTTCGAGACGATCATGGGCAGTGTGGCGTACGGGGTCTCGTCGGACACGAGCGACATGGACGTGTACGGCTGGGCGATCCCGCCCCGCGATGAGGTGTTTCCGCACCTGCGCGGCGAGATCATCGGCTTCGGCAAGCCGAGCAAGCGGTTCGAGGTCTACCAGGAGCACCACATCCAGGATGCGGATGCGCTGGCGGGCAAGGGGCGATCGTATGACCTGACGATCTTCGGCATCGTCAAGTTCTTTGCTCTGGCCCTCGAAAACAACCCGAACGTCATCGACTCGCTGTTCACGACGACCGAATGCGTCCTCCACTCCACCCGCGTCGGCAACCTCGTCCGCGACAACCGCCGCCGGTTCCTCCACAAGGGGGCCTGGGCCAAGTTCAAGGGGTACGCCTACTCGCAACTGCACAAGCTGGCCATCAAGGAACCGCACGGCAAGCGCGCCGCACTGGTCGCCGCGCACGGGTTCGACACCAAGTTTGCCTACCACGTCGTGCGCCTGATCGGCGAGGTCGAGCAGATCCTGGTGGAACAGGACATCGACCTCCAGCGCGACCGCGAACTCCTCAAGGCAATCCGTCGCGGCGAGTGGACCGAAGAACGTCTTCGCCAGTGGTTCTCCGCCAAGGAAGCTCAACTCGAAGCGGTGTACGCTTCCAGTACGCTCCGGGCAACGCCCGACGAGGCGGGAGTCAAAGCGTTGTTGCTCGAATGTCTGGAGGAACATTACGGGAGCCTGGGGGCCTGCATCGTCGAGCCCGATCGTCAGGTGGTGGCGCTCCGGAACATCCAGGGGGAACTGGACCGGATCAAGGATCTGCTTTGAGCCGCCAGAAAGCAGAGATAGAGAGCCAGCAGGGACGGTCCGCCACCGGAATCTTTTGCGTCCTTCCCTTGACTCGGCCAACCGGCCCAGGCTTTAATCAACCCACTCGACAGGTGCCGCCAGCCCGTTCCGCGGGTGTGGGGGAGAATAGGGAAGACGGTGCGAATCCGTCGCGGGGCCGCCGCTGTGATCGGTCAGGCCCTCGGATCAAACGCCACTGCCAGCCGGCGGGAAGGCGATCCGGGGTCCGTTACGAACCGAGAGCCAGAAGACCTGCCCGTCGAGTTCTGTGCCGATGCTTCGGCCACAAGCATCCGGGCGGGCCGCGCGCAGACCGTCTGCCATCGCGCCACGTGCCGGAAGGGTCGAAGCCGAATCCACTTGCCCGGCCCGGCAGATTGGTCTGAGCCTCATGTGTCCGCAAAATTCCGCCCGGCCGCGCCCCCCGTCGCGGTTGATCCGCCGATGGACCTTGCCCAGCGCGCTGCTGCTCGTGGCTGGGCTGGCCATCGGTCCGCTGGCGTGCGCTCCGAGCGAGCCGCGCAAAGCCGTCAGTCCCGCTCGGGGTCAGGTCTTTCTTGAGGGGAAACCGGCGGCCGGCGCCCTGGTCGTGTTTCACCCGGTCGATGATCCCACGCCCAACGCGCTCGACCCCCGCGCTGTGGTGGAGCGCGACGGGACGTTCATCCTGAGCACGCACAACGCCCACGACGGCGCCCCGCCGGTCCGATATGCCGTCACGGTCCACGACGTCAGGAATGCCACCGAGGAGGGCGGGCCGCCGGCAGCCGCTTCACGTCGAATTCCCACCCGCTACGCCAACCCGACCACTTCCGGCCTGGAAGCCCAGGTTCGCGCCCACCCGGATAACGCGTTCACCTTCCGATTGACCCGTTAAGGATCGTGCCGAATCTCATGCGACTTTCCCACTCTCCTTGCGTCCGGTTTCACCGTCATCGGGCCGGGTTCACGCTGATCGAACTGCTGGTCGTCATCGCGATCATCGCCGTTCTGATCGCCTTGCTCTTGCCCGCCGTGCAGGCGGCCCGCGAGGCCGCGCGCCGGGCCTCGTGCGTCAACAACATGAAGCAGATGGGCCTAGCCCTGCACAACTTTGAGCAGACGTACAGGAGCTTTCCCGCCGAGGCGACGGGTTCGTTCTATGACGTCCCCCCATCCGCCCCCCGCCACGGCTGGCCGAGCCGGATCTTGCCCTACCTGGAGCAAAACGCCATCGCGGCGAGCATGAACTTCCAGGTCCACTGGTACGACCAGGGCAACACCACGGCGAGCAACGCCGCGCTCGGGGTCTTCAACTGCCCGTCGGCCATCCCTGTCAGTCCCGGCTACGAATACACCCTGTACGGCAGCACCAGCAACCCCCGCCAGGCTTACCCGGGGGCAAACTGGGATTACGGCAACTCCGATAGCATCTCGACGCTGCTGCAGGTGGCGCTCGGCGTCTCCAGTACCGCCGGGGTCATCACCGCCAGCCCCGACGCCAACGCGGTTAACTTTGAGAACGGGACCGCGCTCGCGCAGATCACCGACGGCCTGTCGAACACGATCATGGTGATCGAGGATTCGAGCCGACCGTGGTTGTGGCAGGGGCGCCGGTTTGTCCCGCCCAATCCGCCCACGACCAGCCCCAAGAACTCGGTGACGGGCGGCGTCTGGGCGAGCAACCTCAAGGCGGTCGTCATCGACGGCGCGACTTACGATGGCTCGCTGATCCCCGGTCCGTGCGGGGTCAATTGCACCAACAACAACGAGATCTTCAGCGCGCATCCCGGCGGGGCCAACGTCACCATGGCGGATGGCTCGGTCCGATTCCTCAAGGCCCAGATCCCGATCCGGCTGATCGCGGCGCTGGTGACGCGGCAAGGGGCCGAGATTACCTCGGCGGACAGTTACTGATCGGTTGGCGCCCGTCTTGTCGCTTCAGCAGGGGAGAAGTCGATCATGTCGCATTCCGAGGGGCGCATCCGGCGCCGGGTGCTCCGGGCCGATGGCCGGACGATCCACGTCGCGCCCAAGCGCGGGCACCTGATCGTCTGCGCCCGGGGGTGCTGCTGCGGGCGGGATGACAAGGGAAAACCCGCCGTCCATATCGACTTCTACAAGCAGGAATACAAGCGGCGCCAGATCCGCGAGAGCGTCCAGCTCACCATGAGCGGCTGCATCGGGCCGTGCCCCTTGCTGAACGTGGCTCTGGTGTTGTTCGACGGGCGCCGGGTCTGGTTCCAGTCGATCAACCACCCGTCGCAGATCGTGGCGATCTATGATTACCTGGACCGGATGATCGCCGCCGACCGCTTTCTGCCGCCGACCGCCGAGCTGGCCGACCTCGCCTTCGACTACTACAACTGGCCCGAGGACGCCATCCTCGCCGCCGATGAGGCCCTCGGCTCGCCGTCGGGGGCGTTCATCGACCCAGGATCAAGCCTGGTGGATGAGATCCTCCTGCTCTCGCACGCCGATACCGACCTGCTGACCCTCCGCCGCGTGCTGGATGACCTGCCCGACGGCTTCCCGCCGATCCGGATGGCCAGCCTGAACCGGGTCAAGACCGACGAGCACCTCGCCGCCTTCGTCGATGACGGTGGCCGCGTGGCGCGGGTGGTCATCGCCCGCGTCCATGGGGGCGCGGACGACCTGCCCGGCTGGCGGCGGTTGGCTCAATATGCCCGCAACACCGACCAGCGGCTCCTGATCGTCAACGCCGTCGGCCCGCCGATCCCCGAGTTCGTCGCCGGCTCGACCGTGCCGCCGGCCGTGCTCGACCGCGCGACGACGTATCTGCAGGCGGGTGGGGTGCCCAACGTCGCCAACCTGATGCGGTTCCTGGCGGATGACCTTTTGATGACGCGGTTCGGCTCGGAAGCGCCGGTCGGGCTTCCCCGGCATGGCCTGTACCACCCCGACCTGGCCCGCGGCGCAACCATCACCGACTGGTTCGAGCAGCGCCGCGATCCAACCCGCGCCACCGTCGGCCTGCTGTTCTATCGCGCCCACTGGCTGAGCGGGAACCTCGACTTCGTCGATACGCTGGTCGATGCCTTCGAGGCCGCCGGCCTGAACGCCTTGCCCGTCTTCGCCGACACGCTCAAACTGACGGCCGAATCCTCCGGCTGGCCCGCCGCGTTCGACGTCTTCTATCGCGGCGATCGTCGGCTGATCGACGTCCTCGTCACGACGATGTCGTTCGCCATGGCCGAGATGAACGACTGGACCCAAAGCAGCGCCGCGCATGCGCTCGAAACCCTCGACGTGCCGGTGATCCAGGCCATCGCCAGCGGATCATCGCGGGGGCAGTGGGAGACCAACCCGCGCGGGCTCGGGCCGCTCGACACCGCCGTCAACATCGCCATCCCCGAGCTGGACGGGCGGATCATCACTGTTCCCGTCTCGTTCAAGGAGTCGGCAACGTCGCCCACCACCGGGATCGCCGAGGACGCCCCGCGCTACGTGCCGGTCCCCGACCGCGTCGACCGCGTGGCCGGCATCGCCGCCCGGTTCGCCGCCCTGACCCGCATCCCCAACGCGGCCAAGCGGGTCGCCGTCATCCTGACCAACGCCCCCGGCAAGGCAGGCAAGATCGGCAACGCCGTCGGGCTCGACGTGCCGGCCTCCTTGATCCGCTTCTTCGCCGCGCTGCGGGATGCCGGGTACGACGTCGCCGACGTGCCACCGACCGGCGATGCGCTGATCCACGCCCTGATCGACCGCTGTTCGTACGACGAGACGATCCTGACGACCGAGCAACTGAGCAACGCCGCCGCGAAAGTGCCCGTAGAGCGGTACGAATCCTGGTTCGCCGACCTGCCCGAGTCGATCCAGGCCGCCATGACTGCCCAGTGGGGGCCGCCCCCCGGCGGGGCATACGTCCATGATGGGGCAATCGCGCTGGCGGGTCTGGAACTGGGCAACGTCTTCCTCGCCTTGCAACCTCCGCGCGGGTACGGGATGGACCCGCAGGCGATCTACCACCAGCCCGACCTCGCCCCGCCGCACAACTACTATGCCCTCTACCGCTGGCTCCGCGACGACTGGGGGGCCAATGCGGTGATCCACTTCGGCAAGCATGGCACGCTCGAATGGCTGCCCGGCAAGGGGGTCGGCGTATCGAGTACCTGCTTCCCCGACGCCTTCCTCGGCGACCTGCCGCTGTTCTACCCGTTCATCCTTAACGATCCCGGCGAGGGGGCACAGGCCAAGCGCCGATCGCACGCGGTCCTGATCGATCACCTCGTCCCGCCGCTGACCACCGCCGGCGTCTATGGCGAGTTGGAGCAACTGGCGCAGCTTGTCGATGAGTATTATCAGGTCGAACTGCTCGACCCGAGCAAGCTGCCCGTCCTCCAGCGGCAGATCTGGGACCTGATCAAGCAGGCCCGGCTCGACAGCGACCTCGCCCGGTTGATGACCGAGGACCACGGCGACCACACCCACGACTGGGACGAGGGCCTGACCGCCGAGGGTACTCCGGTCTCGCTCGCCAGCATGCAAGGCAAGGACGTCGCCCACCTGCTCGAAGACCTCGACGGCTACCTCTGCGAGCTGGCGGGCGCCCAGATCCGCGACGGCCTCCACACCTTCGGCCTCGCTCCCGAGGGGGACCAGTTCGTCGACCTCTTGCAAGCCCTGACCCGGCTGGCCAACCTCGAATCCGCCAGCCTCCGCGTTGCCATCGCCGAGGCCTATCGGCTGGATCTCGGGATGCTGCTCGACGCCCCCGGCAAGCGGCTCGACGACCTGACGGCTGCGGCGCACGAAGGGGCTGCCCGGCTGGGATCACAAACGGATCGGCCGATGCAGACGCGGGGCGACCTGATCGAAGCCATCGACTCGCTCGCCGTCCGCTTCCTCCGTGCCTTGCAGCTCGGGGAGTTTGCCGAGGCCGCCATCCCCAGCGCGATCGAATCCACCTTTGGGCCGGATCTGGACCCCGGAGCGCTGGGCGCGGTCGGCCGGTTCGTCTGTGCTGACCTCGTCCCCAAGTTGGCGGCGACGGTGGACGAGACGACCTATCTGCTGGCCGCGCTCGATGGTCGCTACGTCCCCGCCGGGCCGAGCGGGGCGCCGACGCGGGGCAATGCCCACGTCCTGCCGACCGGGCGAAACTTCTACGCGGTTGATCCCCGGTGCTTGCCGTCGGTCTCGTCGTGGGAGGTCGGGCAAGGGCTGGCCTGCGAGGTGGTCGATCGGCACCGCCGCGACACCGGCACGGCGCTCGAACGGATTGGGATCAGCATCTGGGGGACCAGCTCGATCCGGACGCAGGGAGACGACATCGCCGAGGTGATGGCCTTGCTCGGCGTGCGCCCGACCTGGCACCGCGAGAACCGCCGCGTGCTGGGTTTCGAGGTCGTGCCGCTCGCCGAGCTGGCTCGGCCGCGCGTCGACGTCGTGATCCGGATCAGCGGCTTCTTCCGTGATGCCTTTCCGCAGCTCATCAGCCTGCTCGATGAGGCGGTCGAGGCCGTGGCGACGCTCGATGAAGATCCCGAGCAAAACTTCGTCCGCAAGCACTACCTGGAAGACATGGCCGCCAACCTGCGCGACGGGACCAGCGAGTGCGAGGCCGACGCCGAGCGCCAGGCCCGCTTCCGCGTCTTCGGCGCCAAACCCGGTTCCTACGGCGCGGGAATCTTGCCGCTGATCGACGAGCGGAACTGGACCGACGCCGCCGACTTCGCCGAGGCGTACGTCAACTGGGGCGGCTACGCCTACACCGCCGACGGCACCGCCACCGACGCCCGCGACGTGTTTCGGCACCAGCTTGCCGGCGTGCAGGTGGCGGTCCACAACCAGGACAACCGCGAGCACGACATTTTCGACTCCGACGATTACTTCCAGTTCCACGGCGGGATGATCGCCACCATCCGCGCCCTGACAGGCAAGAACCCCCGGGCGGAGTTCGGCGACTCGCAGGACCCGAGCCGACCCCAGGTCCGCGACCTCAAGGACGAAGCCCTCCGCGTCTTCCGGACCCGCGTCGTCAACCCGAAGTGGCTCAACGCCATCCAGCGCCACGGGTATAAAGGCGGGCTCGAACTCAACGCGACGGTCGACTACCTGTTCGGCTACGACGCCACGACCGGCGTCGTCGAGGACTGGATGTACGACAAGGTCGCGCAATCGTACGCGCTCGACCCCACGATGCGGTCGTTCCTCCAGCGGAGCAACCCCTGGGCCTTGCAGGCGATCGGCGAACGCCTGGTCGAGGCCGCCGAGCGTGGCCTCTGGGCCGAGCCTGATCGGGCCACTTTTGATGCCCTCAAGACGACCCTGCTCGCCACCGAGACGGCGCTTGAAGCCCGCGCCGAACACCCGGCGCTGCCCCTCAACCCCGCAAGCCGAGCATGAGACCGCTCGCCGCCTCCTATCCGTTCGGCGCCCTGGTCGGGCAAGACGCGCTGAAGCAAGCGCTCTTGCTCGGCGCGGTCGATCCGTCGCTCGGCGGCGTCCTGATCCGGGGCGAGAAGGGGACCGCCAAGAGCACCGCCGCGCGGGCCCTGGCCGCCCTCTTGCCACCGATCCGGGTCAACGTCGGCTGCCCCCACCGCTGCGATCCCGACCGCCCCTGGCCCGACTGCCCGGTCTGCGCCGAGTCAGATCATGCCGGGTGCGTTACTGGATCCGGGAGAACGACCACTGACCAGGAAAAGGGGACTGGCTCAAGCGAGGAACGAGCGGCTGCCTGTCCCCCTTTTCCGATCGATCTGCCAGCAACCGCTGACGCACCCGATCATGCCGTGGTTGAGATCCCGACCCCACACGTCGACCTGCCGCTGGGGGCGACCGAGGATCGAGTCCTGGGGACGCTCGACCTGCAACAGGTGCTCAGGGACGGCCGAGCCACGCTCAAGCCGGGCCTGCTGGCCGAGGCGCACCGGGGTATCCTCTACATCGACGAGGTCAACCTGCTGGCCGACCATCTCGTTGATAGCTTGCTCGACGTGGCGACGTCCGGGGTGAACACGGTCCAGCGCGATGGGGTGGCGGCTCGACACCCGAGTCGATTCCTCCTCATCGGGAGCATGAACGCCGAGGAGGGGGAACTCCGCCCGCAACTGCTCGACCGGTTCGGCCTGAGTGTCGATGTTGCCGCTCCCGGCGAGGTCGAGGCGCGGACCGAGGTCGTCCGTCGTCGGCTCGCCTTCGAGGCCGACCCGACCGGGTTCGCCGCGCGCTGGGCGGACGAGGATCGGGCTCTGGGTGCGCAGGTCGCGCGGGCTCGCGCCAACTTGGCCGAGGTGGTCATGCCGGATGGGTTGCTTGCCGCGATCAGCCACCTCTGCATCGAGGCCCGGGTGGCCGGACTCCGGGCCGATCTCGCCCTCTACAAGGCCGCGCGTGCCCTGGCGGCGCTCGACGGGAGACGGACCGTCCGCCGCGCCGACCTGGCGGACGTTGCCGAATTTGTGCTCGTCCATCGTTGCCGCAAGTCGATCAGTGGCTTAAGTTTGAACGGGGACGACCTCCGCCGGATGCTGCAAGGGATCGAGCCACCTCCCGATCTCCCCAACGCACCGGATCACCGTGACCACGAACCGAACGAACCCAATCCCACAACGCCGAACGAACCCACCGCTCGATCGACCGCGCCGAACGAACCCACCGCTCGATCCAAACCGACGAACGAACCCACCGCTCGATCGACCGCGCCGAACGAACCCAAGCCAGCCGATCCCCCAGGCGGTGCGACGAACGAACCCAACATCAAGGCCCCGAACGAACCCAACACCACTGCGCCGAACGAACCCAAGGCTCGATCGACCGCGCCGAACGAACCCAACGCCACGACGCCGAACGAACCCAATGAAGCCGGTCGTGGCCAGCCCGAGCGGGTCTTGCCTCCCGGGTCGCCGATGACGCCGCTTCGCTTGCCGGTCGTCCCAGTGCGGCGTCCCGGGACTCTTCCCGGCCAGCACGCCGCGCGCGGGGCGGGCGAGGGGCAGGGGGCCTATCTCCGACCGGTTCGCGCTGAGTCTCCCCGCGAACTGGCACTTGATGCCACCCTGCGCGCGGCCGTGCTCCGGGGGGGAGTCGGCACCGGTGCCATGCCGCCGATCGAGCGCGGCGACTTCCACGGCAAGGAGCGGCGGGCCGAAGTCAGTACCCTGGTCCTGTTCGTCGTCGACACGTCGGGGTCGATGAGTGCCCGGCGGCGGACCGAGACCGTCAAGGCGGCCGTCCTCGACCTGCTCGGGACCGCCTACCAGCAGCGCGACCGGGTGGCGGTCATCACCGCTCGGGGACCGAGGGCCGAGGTCGCGCTGGCCCCGACCCGGAGCGTCGATCAGGCGGAACTCGCCCTCCGTCAGCTCCCGACCGGCGGGCGGACCCCGCTGGCGCACGCCCTGGCGCTGGCCGTCGAGGTCGTCGGCGCGAATGCTCGGCATGGGCCAACCCTGGTCGTCGTCCTGACCGATGGGCGGGCCAACGTCTCGATCCCGGGAACCGACGGCGACCCGTGGGAGCAAGCCCTGGCCAGCGCCGCGAGCCTGGCCGCGCTCGGGGCATCCGGCGTCGTCTTCGATACCGAGGATGGCTTCGGCCGCGCGGGTCGCGCGGTCGACCTGGCGGTCGCGCTCGGGGCCGGCCACTTCCCGTTGGCCCGGTTCTCGGCCGATACCGTCCAGGCGCAGGTGGATGCTCCCACGCCCCGGGAGGCCCGACGATGACCGACCCGACCCCCCGACCCGCCGCGACCTTGATGATCCAGGGGGCCAGCTCATCGGTCGGCAAGAGCCTGCTGGTGACGGCGCTCTGCCGGATCTTCGCCCGCCGAGGGGTCCGCGTCGTGCCGTTCAAGGCCCAGAACATGTCGAACAACGCCGCCGTGTGCGCTGATGGCGGCGAGATCGGCCGGGCCCAGGCGCTGCAAGCGCTCGCGGCGGGGGTTGAGCCGACGGTCGACATGAACCCGATCCTCCTCAAGCCCGAGGCCGACCATCGGTCGCAGGTGATCGTCCACGGTCGCCCCTGGCGGACCATGTCGGCCGGGCAATACTTTGAGCGGAAGCGGTCGCTCTGGTCCAGCGTCGTCGAGTCGCTTGACCGGCTCAAAGATTCGTTTGACCTGATCCTCATCGAAGGTGCGGGCAGCCCCGCCGAGCTGAACTTGCGGGCGTCCGACGTCGTCAACATGGCGGTCGCCCGTCATCTCGGGGCACCCGTCCTGCTCGTCGGCGACGTCGACCGGGGGGGCGTCTTTGCGCAGTTGCTCGGTACGCTCTGGCTCCTGCCCGACGACGAGCAACGCCTGCTGCGGGGCTTCATCGTCAACAAGTTTCGCGGCGACCCCGCGCTGTTTGCCGACGGCGTCCAGATCCTCGCCGAGCGCGGCGAGCGGCCCGTCCTCGGCGTTGTCCCGTTCCTGCCGACCCTCGACCTGCCCGAGGAAGACGCCGCCACGCTCGACGACTTGAAGACTGACTCCGCCGGCCCCGCCGTCGAGATCGCCGTCATCCGCCTGCCGCACATCGCCAACTTCGACGACTTCGACCCCCTCCGGACCGAGCCTGGCGTCCGCCTGCGGTACGTCGACTCGGTCGCCACGCTTGGCCGGCCCGCCGCCGTCATCCTGCCCGGTTCCAAGAGCACCGCCGCCGACCTCGACTGGCTTTGCGCCCGGGGTCTGGCCGACCGGATCGTCCAGCTTGCCGAGGAAGGAACAACGGCCATCGTCGGGATCTGCGGCGGCTACCAGATGCTTGGCCGGTCGATCCTCGATCCCGAGCGGGTCGAATCCGACCGCAGCGCGACGCCGGGCCTTGCCTTGCTACCCGTGGAAACCACCTTCGCCGCCACCAAGGCCACGCGACGGGTCCGGGGTCGAGTTGTCGCCGGCCCCGCCTGGATGAGGTCGATCCAGGGGCAAACCATCAACGGCTACGAGATCCACATGGGCCAGACCACCAGCCCCGGCACCTGGCTGGCGATCGACCACGCCGACGGTGATCGGATCAATCAGCCCGACGGCGCGTCGTCCCTCGATGGGCGCGTCTGGGGTTGTTATGTTCATGGCCTGTTCGACGCCGACAGCTTCCGCCGCGCCTGGCTTGGCTCGCTGGGGTGGCAAGCCGGTGAGCCAGACTCGACCGTCGGCCATCAAGCCCGCGTGCAGGTAGCGCTCGATCGGCTGGCCGATGCGGTCGAACAGGCGCTCGATATTCCCGCGATTGTCGCGATCATCCGCGACCACCATCCAACCTGGGAGGGTTCCGATCATGGCTGACGAGAGCACCGAGCGCGACGAGCAGCACCGCGACCGGATGGCCCGGCTCAAGGAGGCGCACGACGCCCGATTGGCCAAGGCGACGCAGGAAAAAGGCTTGATCATCGTCAACACCGGCGCTGGGAAGGGGAAGTCGTCGTCGGCCTTCGGCGTGGTGGCGCGGGCGCTCGGCCACGGGATGCGGGTGGGGATCGTCCAGTTCATCAAGGGGGCGATCGCCACCGGCGAGGCCGCTTTCTTCGAGCGGATGCAGCCCCAGTGCACCATGCTGACCCTGGGCGAAGGGTTCACCTGGGACACCCAGGACCGCCAGCGCGACATCGACACTGCGCGCCGGGGCTGGGAAGAAGCCGTCGCCATGCTCCGCGACCCGAGCTATGACCTCGTCGTGCTCGACGAGCTGAACATCGTCCTGCGCTACGAGTACATCCCCCTGGCCGAGGTTCTCGACGAGTTGGAGCGGAAACGCGAGATGCTCCACGTCGTCATCACCGGTCGGAACGCCCGCCCCGAGCTGATCGAGATGGCCGACCTCGTCACCGAGATGAAGCAGATCAAGCATCCCTACCGCTCGGGGATCGGGCCGCAAAAGGGGGTGGAGTACTAAGTTCGGTCGGCAAACCTGCTTCGCCTCGTGGCAATCAACCAGATCTTTTTAACATGTAAATTGTTGCCATGATTATTATAAAAGTGTCTTTCGAGTGTATCGCCATACCGCTTATCCTGGGTGAGTTTCTCAATCGAACTGGAGTGACCGCGATGCGACCGCCGGGGGATAAAGTTTGGCCGCCGGTGGACAATTTTTGACCGTCGCTATCACGGCTCGACCGCGAAACGACCGCAAAAACCGCCCGAAATGGCCTGGCATCATGGTTGCAAAAGCCCGGTCACAGCAATGAGTCTCATGCAGCCGGATCTGCCCCGCTCAAGCCCTGGAAATGCCGCCGCGACGCAAGACTTGTCATCAAGTGATACTTTGCCGAGATGTGATACCCGTGATTCACTTACTCCTTGATATTCGAGCCGTCCACGCAGTCCTCCTGATCATTTCCCTGGTCGGCTGCGGTGGCCCCCGTGAGGCCGCCGTGTATCCCGTCGCGGGCACGCTGACGGTCGGCGGCCAGCCGGCGGCGAACGCGATGGTCGCCTTCCATCCGCTCGACCGGGCTGGATCGCCGCCGGCCCTGCCCGTGGCGAGCACCGGTCCCGACGGCACCTACCGATTGATGACCCACGCGGCTGGCGACGGCGCCCCCGCCGGCGAGTACGCCGTCACCGTCGTCTGGCCGGACGACTCGCAGCCACGTGACGAGTGCGCGGCGATCGTGACGGCCGACCGACTCGAAGGGCGCTACGCCGACCCGGCCCGGTCCCCCTGGCGCGTCAGAGTCGGTCCCGGCACCAACGAGGTGCCGCTCCAGGCAGGCCCCCGGTCGGCGAGGAGCCGGCACGATCCAGCGGGCGATGACCGCCGAACCCGATCCGACTGAGCCCGCCCGACCGCAACGTGACTTCAACCCGAGTTTGGCTTCATCTCTGTCCGCTGGAAGGTGTTTCCCAATGACGAGTTCTGTTCGAGGACGCCGGTTTGGCTTCACGCTGATCGAGTTGCTGGTAGTCATCGCCATCATCGCGGTGCTGATCGGGCTGCTGCTCCCAGCCGTTCAGGCCGCCCGCGAGGCTGGCAGGCGCATGCAGTGCACGAACAACCTGAAGCAGGTTGGCATCGCCATCCACTCCTTCCACAACACCCAGCAGACACTTCCCAATATGAGCTTCTGCGGCGGTGGGTGCGAGGATACCAACCCCGGCATGCAGAACATCTTCTACCGCTTCCGCCACTACCCGGCGTCCTTCGAGCTGCTCCAGTACCTGGAGCAAAACACCCTTTACAATCAGTTCAACCTCAACCTCGCCGCGACATCCACCGTCCCCACCGGGGGGGGCAGCGCTCTGACCAATGCCCAACTGGCCAATGCCCCGTTGAATGTCTTCCGTTGCCCGTCCATGCCGCCGCCCCTCAACCCGGTGTTTGCCGACTATGCCAGCTACGGGTGGAATCGCGGCAACTGCGACGTTCGCTCCCCGGCCCAGGCGGGCGACATCTGCAAACCAGGGCAGGCGTACGGGTTCACGCCCTCCGACGGGGTGTTCATCTCGCGGATGGACGCCGGCCTGGACTACACCACCGGTCTGACGCTGGCGGCGAGGCACACCGCCGACCCGACCTGGTGGGAGTCCGACAACTCATACAGGATCAGCTTCCCGAGCATCACCGACGGGCTGTCCAACACGATCGCCGCCGGCGAGATGCACAACATCCTCCAGGGGTACACCACGACGACCGTGAACAGCGTGTCCATCGGCACCACGGCAGTCCCGTCGGGCGGCCCGATCGCCTGGGCGTCCAGCGGCGGCGATTACTACTCCGAGGGGCGCACCACCGTGCCGATGAACACGCTCACCGGCCCTTACTACAGTCGGACCATGGTGGACGCTCCCAGCCTGCACAACATCCTCTACCAGAGTCCAGTCTATTCGTTCCGCAGCACTCATCCCGGCGGCTGCAACTTCCTGCTCTGCGACGGCAGCGTGAAGTTCATCAAGCAGTCCATCGATCTACGCACCTACCGGGCGCTCGGCAGTCGCAACGGCGGCGAGGTGATCAGTGCTTATTAACCGCACGGCGCTGGTCGCCCTCGTGTGCCTGGCGGTGGTCGGATGCGGCGGGGGCCTCTCGGCCCCTCGGACCGTGCCGACGTCGGGCACGGTGCTGTTCAAGGGCAAGCCGGCCGCCGGGGTGAAGGTGACGCTGCACCCGAAGTTCTCGATGCAGTTCACCCCGAACGGGGTGACCGGCACGGACGGTCGGTTCACCTTGAGCACCGCGGCCCCCCTGGATGGTGCCCCGCCGGGCGAGTATGCGGTCACGTTCGAGAGGCTGCGACCGGGAGCCGACCCACGGGGGCTGGACACCGAGTTTGATATCTGGAAGGGGAAGTACGCCAACCCGGCCACAGCCCCGCAGGTGACCGTCGGTTCGGCCGCTGCCCCGCTCGAACCGTTTAGACTCGATTAATTGATAAATCATGGATATTGACGTGATTATACGATTTGATGTGAACCTGGTTCGCCTCCGGTCCCCAGGTGATCCCAGGCGGGCCGCATCCCGCTCATCGAGCCTCAAGCGCGGCCGCCATGGCTTCGAGGCCGTCGGCAAGGCGAGGGCCGGGGCGGAGGACCTGATCCTCGACCAGGAACCGAATCCGCCCGGTCCGGACGGCGGGCATTTGGCTCCAGCCGGGTCGGTAGGCGATCCGTGCCCGGTGGGCGGCGGCATCGCCCTGAGCGGCGTTCATGGCTCCACTGGCGGTCAGGATGACGTCGGGAGCGCGGGCGAGGATCTCCTCTTCGCTCGGCCGGGGGTAGTTGGTCCGCACGTCGCCGAAGATGTTGGCTCCGCCGGCGGTCTCGATCAGGCGGCCGATGAAGGTCCGGGGGCCCGCCGTCATCAGCGGGTCCTCGCCGACGAGGTAGAGCACCCTGGGACGAGGGCCCGTCCGGGCGGCCACCCGCTTGCGGACCGCATCGACCCGATCGGTGAACTGGGTCGCGAGCCTGTCCCCCTCGGCCTTGTGGTCGGTCAGGGCGCCGACCAGGCGGATGTTCCGGGCCACGCCCTCCAGGTCGTCGGCGTCAAGGGCGACGACCGGCAGGCCAAGCCGTTCGAGCGGGGCGACCAGCCCTTCCTGGACGCCGCCAGTCGCCAAAATCAGGTCGGGCCGGAGCGCCACCAGTCCCTCCATGCTGATCGTCTTGGGCGTCATCCCGCCGACGATCGGCACCCTGGCCGCCTCGGGCGGATAACTGCACACGGTCGTCCGCCCGATCAGGCGCTCGCCCGCCCCGACGGCGAAGACCAGCTCCGTATTCGACGGGGCGACCGAGACGATCCGGAGCGGCGGCCGGGCGATCTTGACCTTGCGGCCAAACCCATCCACCACCTCCAGCGGCCAGGCTGGCGGCTGATCCGCCGCGTGCCCCAGGCCAACCAGCAGCACGACACCAAGGATCAAGGCACTCAGCAGCGTCTTCACGGCCGATTCTCCCCAGGGTTCATGGCAAGCGCGCTGGCACAATCCGCCGGACTCAGAGCCAGCGTTTTCCAGTCGACGGCCAGCCCGGCGACCATCATATATATGTGGGCCGCGTCGGCGGCCAGGGCCTGGTTCGCGTGGCCGAGGAGGTCGCGATACCGCCGCCCGAGCGTTGACGGCGGGACCACGCCCCAGCCGACCTCGTTGGTCACGACCAGCACCGTGGCTGTCGTCTGGCGGCATGATTCGCGGATCGCCGCCACCTGCCGGGCGACCCGATCGGCGGATGATCCCTCGTCGCCGCAGAGCAGGAGGTTGCTGACGAGCATCGTCAGGCAATCGACCAGAATCACGAGCGGCGTGGGGTTGAACTGCGCGGCCGAGCCGATCGCGCGGGCCGCGTCGAGCGGGTCCTCGAAGGTCGGCCAGCCGCCCGGTCGGTCCGCGCGGTGGCGAGCGATCTTGCGGGCCATCTCGGCGTCGCCCGCCTCGGCCGTCGCGACGTAGGCGACGTGGTCGCCGCCGATGGCATGCGCCAGTTGCTCGGCGAACCGGCTCTTGCCCGATCGGACCCCGCCGGTAATCAGGATCAAGGTGCCCACGGCGTGCTCGCTTTCCCGGGTGGTCCCGCGTGGCCTGTCGTCATCCATAGCCTGAGCCCACCGAGCGGGAGCGCGATCAGCACCAGCATGACCAGGAACAGCCGGATCGACCGGTCGATATCGGCCACGCCCGGCAGTCGGAGCCCGGCCCCGAGGCGGTAATACCCAACCTTCTCCAGCTCGACCCCCAACGCCCCCGCCGCCGCGCTCATCGGCTGGCCCGCGTTCGGGCTGGCGGTGACGCCGCGATCGCGCTTCCAGATCCGCGTGGCTACCCAGACCCCACCGCCGACGGCGGGTGCGGCCAGCAGGAAGCCGAGCGCGGTGAGCCGAGCCGGGACCCAGTTGGCCAGGTCGTCGAGCCGGGCCGGGACCTTGCCGAGCCATTCTCGCTCGGCGTCGCGGTAGCCAAGGATCGAATCCGCCGTGTTGACTACCCGATACGCCAAGGCCCCCGGCAACCCGGCCAGCGCGTAGGCGAGCAGGGGGGCCACCACGCTGTCGCTGCTGTTTTCCGAGACCGACTCGATCGTCGCCGCCGCGACCCGGGGCTCGTCCAGCCCCTCGGTCGACCGCCCGACCAGGTGCCAGGCCGCCAGCCGCCGGGCGTCGATCAGGTCCCCCTGGCGGAGGGCTTCCGCGACGGCTCGCGCGGCGTGGATCAGGCCCCGGATCGAGAACAGCGACTTCAGCGCGATCGCCTCGGCGACGAGGGCGAGGGGCTCCGGCAACTCGGTCAGTCCCCGCTCGACCCAGCGGCCCAGCCCGAGCGCTCCGCCCACGCCCAGCACCATCAGGCCCGCCCCGGCGAGCAACGGGACGAACCGCCCCCGGTTCGGCAACCGTCGGCGGGCCAGCATCAATGCCGAGCCGATCCCGGCGACCGGATGCCAGCGGTTGGGCGGGTCGCCGAGCGTCAGGTCGAGCGCGACGGCCAGGATCGGCGGGACCAGCGGCAACAAGGTTGAGGTCGTCATGGGCGCGGCTCGGTTCCCGTCGGCGCGCGACGCCCTCGCCGTTGCGGCAGGACGATGACCGTCCCCGAGTCGGGGTGGCGGTCGACCACGACCGGGCAGCCGTAGGCTCGCTCCAGCAGCTCGGCCGTGAGGACGGATTCGGGCCGACCGACCGCCAGCAATCGGCCCTCGGCGATCAGGGCGACGCGGTCCGCCCACATGGCCGCCTGGTTGACGTCGTGGAGGCTGAAGATGACGCCGAGCCCGTCGTCGTGCGCCAGGCTGACGACCAGTTCGAGGAAGTCGACCTGATAGCGGAGATCCAGGTGCGCCGTGGGCTCGTCGAGGAGCAGGATCGCCGGCTCCTGCGCCAGGGCTCGGGCCAGGAGGACGCGTTGCCACTCGCCGCTCGACAGCTCGGCGACGGCTCGATCGCGGAGGGAAACGAGGTCGGTCAAGGTGATGACGCGGCGGATGATGGCCAGGTCGTCGACGGTCATCGGACGCCACCAGCCTCGATGCGCTGCGCGGCCGAGGCGGACGACCTCGCCAACGGTCAGGGTGGACCCGCCCGCGTCCTCGTGCGCGGCGAGGGCCACCGAGCGGGCCGACCGGCTCGCGCCTCGGCCCCAGAGCGAGGCACCATCAAGGAGGACCGAACCCTCCCTCGGCCGGAGGATGCGCGCCAGGGTCCGGAGCAAGGTCGTCTTGCCCGACCCGTTCGGGCCGAGCAAGGCCAGGACCGTGCCCCCCTCGACGTCCAGGTTAACCCCGGTCAGGACGTCGCCGCGCCGGCGGTAGCCGCAGGCAAGGTCGCGGGCCTCCAGGCAGGTCGTCCTCGGTGGGTTCATCGCGCCTTCGTCCCCATGATTAGCAGGAAGAAGGGGCCGCCCAAGAGCGCCGTGAGGACCCCGACCGGTAGTTCCATCGGCGCCGCGACGGTCCGGGCCAGGTCGTCGGCCAGCAGGAGCAGGATCGCGCCGCTCAGCCCGCTTGCGGGGAGCAGGAAGCGGTGCCGCGCGCCGACCAGGGTCCGCGCCAGGTGCGGGGCGATCAGGCCGACGAACCCGATCACGCCCGCCATCGCCACCGCCGCCGCCGTGCTCAGGCTGGCCGCCGCCACGATCAGGCCCGTCATCCGCCGGACCGGCAGGCCGAGCGCCACCGCCGGCTCCTCACCGAGCGATAGCGCGTCGAGCGGCCGCGCCAGGAGGCCGAGCCCGACCCCGCCAACCAGCACATAAGGCGCACCGGCCAGGACCGTCGGCCAGTCGCGTCCGGCCAGACTGCCCATCAACCAGGCGATGATCCGCGCCAGGTCGTCGTCGTGCAGGACCATCAGGAGCCAGACCAGGGCACCGAGGCAGCTACTGACCGCCGACCCCGCCAGGAGCAGGCCAACCAGCGGTATCCGTCCCCACCACGCGGTCGCCAGGTAGACCACGCCCGCCGCGCCGATCGCCCCGGCGAAGGCCCCGAGCGGGACCGCCGCGAAGCCGAACGCCCCCGCGCCACCGCCGCCGACGATGACCAGCGTCGCCCCGAGCGCCGAGCCGCTCGACGCCCCGATCACGAACGGGTCGGCCAGCGGGTTACGGAATAACCCCTGATAGGCCGCGCCCGCTGCTCCCAGACTGGCGCCGACCAGGGCCGCCAGCGCGACCCGGGGGAATCGGAGTTCCCAGACGATCGTCGCCGCCAGCGAGCCGCCGCTCGCTCGCCCTTCACCCAGCCCCCCGATGACGTCGCGGACCGAGAGCGGGTGTGAGCCGACGGCCAGGCTCAGCAACCCGATCGCGATCAGGACCACCAGCAAGCCCGCCACCCGGACCGTCCGCCGGTCGATCATTCGGACCCCCCGGTCCAGGCGACCCAGGTGCCGGTCTCGGGGATCAGGTCGACCCAATCCACCGGCGCCTTGCCTTGCAGCGTCCCCCGGAGTGCGGCGATCGGTCCGCCGTGCGTCACGACCACGACCAGGCCGTCGGTCGGGCGCCGAGCGTACCAGGCCATGACCCGATCGCGCAGCTCGAACGTGGTCTCGCCGCCGGGGGGATGGTAGGTGGCGGGCTGGTGGATCAGGCCGTGCATGCTGTCGCCGACCTCGGCATAGATGGCGTCCCAGGTCTGGAGTTCCCAGGCACCGAAGTCGCGTTCGAGGAGCGCCGGCTCGACCTCGACCGCCAGGCCGGTCCGCGTCGCGATCAGGTCGGCGAGGAAGCCCGTCCGGACCGCGCCGCTGGAGATCAGGCGCCGGATCGGCCACCCGGCGATCGTCGCGGCGAGTTCGACGCTGGTCGCGCGACCCTCGGCACCGAGCGCGACGTCGCTCCGACCATAGCAGACTCCGCGATACGAGTCATCGACCCGGGCATGCCGGACCAGGACGAAGTCGGCCGTCATCCGCCCGTTCCCCCAGGCCAGTGTCCGGCCGCGACCAGCAAGGCCGCCACCTGCGCGACGTAGCAGAGGAACCCCAGGCAATCCCCCGTCATCCCGCCGAGCCGGCGCCGGACATAACCGACAACCGCGAGCGTCAAGGCCGCCACCGCCAGCACCATCATCCCGAGCCGCCCGGGACTCGTCAGCGCCAGCGGCAGGCACCCCAGACCGGCCAGGATTGTCCCGAGCGCGAGCCGCCCGGGACCGATCGCCCCGCCGACGTCGCGGCTGATGCTGGCCCGCTCCGGCACCGGCGGCACCAACCACATGGCGGGCAGGATCGCCCAGCGGCCGAGCGTGCTGGAGGCGACCACGACGGCGGCGAACGCGAACCGATCGGGCGGCAAGCTCGCGATCGACCCCCCTCGAAGCGCCACGGCCAGGCCAAGCCCGAGGGCGCCGTACGCGCCGACCCGGCTGTCCTTGAGGATGCGGAGGATGTCGTCGCGGGTCCAGCCGCCGCCGAAGGCGTCGCAGAAGTCGGCCACGGCGTCTTCATGGAAGGCACCCGTCAGGACCGCCTCACCGACCAGGCCCAGCACGACCGCGATGCCGACCGGCCAGACCGATCCGGCCAGGAGAATCAAGCTCGCCGTGCTGACCCCGATCAAGGCGCCGACCGCCGGGAAGTAGGCCGTGGCCTGCCCGAGCGTGGCGCTCCGGGCATCGGCATCGGTCAGGTCCACGGCTGGGGTCGGCAGGCGGGTCAGGAACTGGACGGCGACCAGGCCCGCGCGGACCTGGCCGCCGATGAGACTGGCTCGCGGTCGGTCAAGCGTGGGCATCGGTCGCCTCCGTCGGGACGATCCCGAGGTCGGCCAGCGTGTGCATCCGGCCGATCAGCGCGGCGGCGGCATCCAGGAGCGGCATGGCCAGCAGGGCGCCGGTCCCTTCACCAAGGCGGAGTTGCCAGTCGCTCAGCATCGGCTCCAACCCGAGCCGGGCAAGCATCGCCGCGTGGGCGGGCTCGGCCGACCGGTGCGCGGCGATCATCGACCGGGCCGTGCCGGGCTCCAGCGCCTCGGCAATCAGCGCCGCCGATGTGGCGATCATCCCATCAAGCACGATCGTCAAGCGGTGGCGGTGCGCCCCGATGAAGCAGCCCGCCATCGCCACGATCTCGAACCCCGCTACGGCGGCGATGGTGCCTCGGAGATCGTTCTCGACCTGGTCCCGGACCCGCGCTGTCGCCTCGGCGACGACCTGCCGCTTGCGGGCGAGCGTGGCGTCATCGGCCCCGGCACCGCGCCCGACCGCGTGGTCGAGGGGAACTCCGCCCAGCACGACCGCCAGGCAGGATGCCGCCGTGGTGTTGCCGATGCCGAGTTCGCCCGCCGCAAGTACGGCCATGCCATCGGCGCGGGCCTGATCGGCTTCATCGCGGCCGATGGCGAGCGCCTGGTCGAACTCGGACAGAGTCATGGCCGGCCCATGTGCCAGGTTGGCGGTGCCGGGGCCGACCTTCTGGACCCGGTAACCGGGACGCTCGGCGAGCGGGCCAGCGAGCGTGCCGACGTCGATCAATCTCAGGTCGGTGCCGGTCGTATCGGCGAGGACCGCGCAGGCCGCGCCACCGCCGAGGATCGAGCCGATCATGACGCCGGTCACGCTCGACGGCCAGGCCGTGACCCCCTCGACCACGACGCCGTGGTCGGCGGCGAACAGGACCAGGCGGCGCGGCCGGGTCCGGGGAGCAAGCGTCCCCTGAATCGTGCCGAGGCGATCCGCCAGGTCTTCCAACCGGCCCAGGCTCCCGGGGGGCTTGGCCAGTTGGTCGAGGTGGCGGCGGGCCGCGCCGGCGTCAATCTCAATGAGGCTTGCCTTGCTGGTCATGCGGTCTCGGTCGTTCCGGGTTCAGGAGAGACGCTGGTTGCTCGGGGTCGAATTGCCCCACCAGGCGCAGCCCATCCAGCCGCCAACGGTGCCGGCGGTGAACAGGAGCGCGGCAATCCCGACGTGGTGCACTTCCAGGTGGTGGGCCAGAATGAAGAAGGTGCTCATGAGGTTTTCCGTTTCTGAACGCCGACAAAGCCGAGACGAGCCAGGACGCCGATGACGAGTCCCGAGATCAGCGCGAGCGAACCAAGGACGAGCATGTCGTCCGAGTGCAGATCATGAAGCCATTCCATCCGTCGGACTTCTCCAGAACAGGGAAAAGAGTAAAAGTCGCAGGAAACCAGAGAGCGGATCGGCGACCATCAGCCGGGATCGAACGTCGCGCAGGGTATGAACGACTCGGGGACATCGGCCCCGGTGTCGGCTCCGAGGCGGTGGATGAGAGGGTCGAGCGCCCCGGGCAGTTCGAGCCGGGCCACCGGACCCTGGATGACCCAACTCGTCGCCGCGCGGGCCAGACGATCGCGGAGGTCGCGGGGCACGCTCGCCCAGGTTAGACCAGTCCGGCGGTCGAGGTCGGCCTGGAGGGTGGGTTCGAGCACCCGCACGCACACGCTCGCCGACTCCGACCCGAGGCCCAGGTCATAAAGACCGGCGCTGAGCGGCGTCAGGCGGGCGGTCGGCGTGGGAAGCGACTGGCTCCGGGGGACGGCCAGGATGATCCGCTCGCCGCGCTGACGATCGGGAACGGCGAGGACGCGGACGCGGTCATGGATCGTGAAGCGGATCGACCCCGCCGCCGAGGTGGCCGTGATGGTTGATCCGTCTCGCTTAACCGCACCATCACCGATACAAAACCGGGCCGAGGCGTCGTCGAGCCCGACCGTCCATGAGCCGCGCTTGCCTCGGAGGGTCTGCGCGACGAAGTCGAGGATCTGGTCGGGCAACCAGCCGAGGCGGTGGAGGCCGATGTCGAGTCGCGCCCGGCGTGCCGGCAGATCCGCCCAGGTCCGGGCTCGATCAGCGGGGCTCGCGTCCTTCCAGGCGGTGATCTCGGTGCTCGTGCGGGCGCACCCGGTGCAAAGTTGCGAGCTGGGGTCGAGGCGGCACGTCCCGATACACGGGCTGGGTGTCAGAAGCGAGGCCATGGGACAGCAAACCTTCCCGTCAGCGCGGACGAGGAACGATGCTCGGCCCTTCCGGCACGTGGCGCGATGGCAGACGGTCTGCGCGCGGCCCGCCCGGATGCTTGTGGCCGAAGCATCGGAACAGCGACTCGACGGGCAGGTCTTCTGGCTTCCAGCTCATAACGGCTGGCGGACGACCTTCCCCCCGATCGCGATCGAGAGTGGTCCAACTGGTCCGCAAACCTGGCTGGATACAGCGGCGGCCCCGCGACGGATTCACACCGTCTTCCCTATTCTCCCTCAAGCCCGTTGCCGGGTTGAAGGCACCTGTCGAGGAGGCTGATTAGAACCGCCCGGCCCGGTCGCGGTCAAGGGATCAGTCGGATCACCCGGCGCGGTCGGGTGTCGTTTCAAATTTGAAGATGATCGGAATGGATCGCCAGGAGCAGATCACAAATCGCAGATCGCAAAGCAGAGAAGACATCCAGGTTTTCTCGTTTTGCGATGTGTGTAGGAGTTGCGCAGTTGCCGAGCGGGAGCCGAAGGCCGAACGCAAGAAGGGGGACAGACACCGCTCCTTCGTCGCGAGAGTCAGTCCCCTTTTGCCAGTCGCCAAGCTGTTCCGAGGTCGAACTGCGTAACTCCTCTTGCGATGTGCAATCTGCCATCCTAATTTCCAGATTCGAAAGCGATATCCCCGTCGGTGCTGATGGCGGGCTGCCCCCACTCTTCCTCGAAGATCACGTCGTCAAGCGGTCGCCGCGTCTCCCAGCCGACTCGCTCTAGCAGGGGGCGATCGGTGAACTCGACTGGGTAGCCGACGCAGAGATAGGCCACGAGCAAGACTTCCTCTGGCAAGCCCAGGATCTCGGCGACGGCGACCGGGTCGATGATGCTGACCCACCCCACTCCGACCCCTTCGGCCCGGGCGGCGAGCCAGAGGTTTTGCACGGCACAGCACGTACTGTAGACGTCGGCGTCGCGGATCGAGTCGCGGCCGAGGACGTGCGGTCCCGTTCGCTCGCGGTGGCAGGTGACAACCAGGTTGAGCGGGCTGTCGAGGATGCCTTGCAGCTTCAGCGACCGATACAAGGTCTGGCGCTCGCCGGTATAGCGGGCGGCCGCGCGGCTGTTGGCGGCCTCGAAGACCGCATGAATCTGCTGGCGGACGGCCTCTGACCGCAGGATCAGGAAGTTCCAGGGCTGCATGAACCCGACCGACCCCGCGTGGTGCGCGGCGTTGAGAATCCGGCGGAGGACCGCGTCGGGCACGGGGTTGGGCCGGAACTCGCGGATGTCGCGGCGGGCATAGATCGCGTCGTAGAGGTCCATGCGGGCGAGGCTTTCGACTCAGTGAAGCAGGGCGGCGGGAGCGAACCCGGACGCGCGGGCGGCAGCGCAAGCCTGAACGAAGTTGACCGGGATCTCGGGGTTCGACGCCCAGTGGGCATGGACGTAGGAGGCCAGCACGTTCCGCGTCGCGTACCCTTCGGCGATCACCTGACCGCTCCGGCGCTGGCGGACATCGTAGCGTCGGGCGGTCGCGTCGGGAAGCGCGACGCACTCGGAATAGCGGAACTGGTGCCCGCGAAACCGCACGCCCGCCGGCCCGAGGATCGTCGCGGCCCGCGTCTCGACCTCGACATACCCGAGCGCCTGGAGCCGGTCGCGGACCACGACCTCGCCCGGGAATAGCCCGACCATCGCGTGCCGCGTCGCGTCCACCGTCTCGATCCCGCGCATCAGATACATCAGGCCGCCGCACTCGGCATAGACCGGCCCGCCCGACTCGGCGAACCGACGAATTGAGGCGATCATGGTCGCGTTGCCTGCTAGCGCCTCGGCCGCCAACTCGGGATAGCCGCCGCCGAAATAGAGGCCATCAACCGCCGGGATCGTCGCGTCGTGGACGGGCGAGAAGCGAATCAGCTCGGCGCCGGCCGCTTCCAGCCGGGCGAGGTTGTCGGCGTAGTAGAAGTGGAACGCCTCGTCGCTGGCAATCCCGATCCGCGCGAGCGGGCGACCCGAGGCGATGGGCGCGGGCGGGCTGGGCAGCGCGGGGGCTTGCCCGGCGATCGTCAGGAGCGCGGGGATGTCGACCCAGTCCGCGACGAGTTCGCCCCAGGGATGCAGGAGCGCATCGGGCACGAAGTCGGGGTCGGCGGTCCGGAGGCCGAGGTGGCGTTCAGGGAACTGGTACTGCGCCGCGACCGGCAGGCCGCCGACGACCGGCGGGCTCGGGCAGGCGTCGCGGAGCAGTTGGAGATGGCCGCGACTGCCGACCCGGTTGCAGAGCAGGCCCCGGAGCGGCACGTCGGGGTCGAAGTCGGTGAACCCGCGTGCCACGGCCGCCACCGTCCGGGCCATCCCGCGCGTGTCGACGACCAGCAAGACCGGCGCGCCGAGCCACTTGGCGATCTCGGCGGCCGAGCCTTCCTCGCTCGTGACCGAGGCGCCATCGAACAACCCCATCACGCCCTCGATCAGGGCGATGTCGGCCCCCGCGCTGCCGTGCAGGAAGGTCTGCGTGACGGCCGCGCGGCCCATCATCCAGCCGTCGAGATTCTGGCACGGCGTCCCGGAGGCGCGACCGTGGTAGGTCGGGTCGAGGTAGTCGGGACCACACTTGAACACCGCCACGCGCAACCCTCGGGCCCGCAGCGCCAGGATCAGGCCAACCATCATGGTCGTTTTGCCGACACCGCTCGACGTGCCGGCGATCAGCAAGCGCGGGATAGGCTGAATCCGCGAATCCAACGGCTCGATCCTGGTGGGGAACATCAGATCGGTTGCGCCCAGGGTTCGAGTTCGCGGCTCATCTCGGCGACATCGGCGAAGCGCTCGCTGGGGTCGCGGGCGAGCGCGGTGTCGACGACGTAGGCGAGCGCCTCGGGGATCTCGGGGCGACGGTTGCGGATCGGGATGGCGTCGTCTTCCAGCAGCATCCGGAGCCATTCGTTCGTGGTGGTCGGGAAGTCGTGCGGGCATTCGCCGGTCAACAGATAGTACAGGGTGGCGGCGGCGCCATACTGGTCGGCGGCGGGGCCGACGCGGTGGAAATTTTTGATCTGTTCGGGCGGCAAGAAACCCGGCGTCCCGTGCGCATCGCCGATCTCGGTCACGGCCAGTTCGCTCAGGCTCGACTCCTGGTAGAGCCGGGCCAGCCCGAAGTCGCCGATCTTCACGACGTCGCGGTTGTTGATCCGCGCGAGCAGGAGGTTGTTCGGCTTGACGTCGCGGTGGATGATCCCGGCCTTGTGGGCATGACCAAGGGCTTCGAGCGCCTGCCGGACGATCTCGACCCCACGCCCAATGTCGAGCGGGCTGTCCTGCGTCTTCACCAGTTGGAGCGCATCAAACCCGGGGACAAACTCCATGATCATGAACAACCGGCCGTCGGCCCGCCCAAACTCGTACAGGTCCACGATGTGGGGGTGGTCGAGTTGCTGAAGGAGCCCGGCCTCGCGCTCAAACATGGCACTCGACTTCGGGCAACCGGCGATCACCGGCGAGAGCACCTTCAGCGCCACCCGCGCGCCGGTCCGGACGTCGGACGCCAGGTAGACGACGCCGAATGAGCCCACCCCAAGCAGGTTTTCCATCTGGTAATTGGGGATCTCGGGCGGTAAGGCGTCTTCATACACGGGCCTGGTTCGCGTCTCGACTCCGCTGGAGTCAATCGAGACGACGAAGCGCGACTGCCCGGCACTGATCCGGTCGCCGTTTTTCAGCATGATCCGGTCGACCTGCTTGCCGTTGACGTAGGTGTGGTTCCGGCTGTTCAGGTCGACCAGGATGCACAGGGGCGGTTTGATCTCGACATAGAAGTGGAAGCGCGAGAGGAACGCATCGCGGTGCGACAGGTGGAACTGCGTTTTGCGGTGCCGGCCCACCACGAACGACGCTGTTTCGCTGAAAACAAATTCATCTCCCTGGTGCGGGCCGCCCACGACCTTGATTTTCACGTACATGGTTGAGTGCCCAGATCGAAGAGAGCCGCGGACGGTCAGGGCCTTGGCAAGGGATCGCGATGCAGTCGCTCCCGCGCCCATGTCGTCCATGCGGCGGGGGGAAGGGCGTACGGTCGGAACTTCTCGATCCGCCCTTGCACCTCATTGGACAGGATCGCCCGGTGGAAGCCGAGCCGGCTGGCGGCGGCGGAGTCGAGGTAGTTGGCCGAGTCGGCAGCGCTCATCTGCAACGCGACCTTCGAACCGAACTCGCGGCGACCGGCCCGGTCGATCGTCCGGTTGAGATTATTCATGCTATCACACCAGATGATCAAGTGAACCCCCACCGCCGCACCATCTTTGAGGATGGCCGCCAGGGCATTCGAGGGCAAGGCGGGATCGCGGGCTTCGAGTGAAAAATCATCCTCGGGGCGCTGCAAGAGCCGGAACGCCGCCAGGTTGGCGATGAACAGGAAATGCTCGGCACTGTCGGTCGAGTTCGACTCGGTCCGCTCGGCCACGATCTGAGCCAGGTCGGCGAGCAGCGCGGCCGTCTCGGCGCGACCGCCGCGCCGCAGGGGTTGCGATGGAACGTCCCAGATCCGGCTCAGGTCGGCGGCCTCGTCGGCATCGTCCTCCGGCTCGCTCAGGACCCAGAACTCGGCCGCACCCGGGCCGCTGGCGGGGTACTGCGCGGCGAGACTCAGCAGCGCCGCGGCCATCATCCCGTGGGCGACCTCGGCGTCCTGGCCGATGATCAGGAGGTTGTCGCCCGAGATCCGCCGGAACCGCGCCGAGGTCGGTGGTTTGATCTCGATCGCTTCGCCGAGATACGCCAGGATCGGGCGGTTCGCTGCGGGCGGGGTGGGCGTCTCGGCGGCGAGCAGGGCCTTGATCTCCAGGTTCTTCGCCAGGTCCGACGCGGCGTTCCCCTCGAAGATGACCGGCGGATGCCGTGGCGTCCACTGGCGATCGCGGGCGAAGTCGCGGATTCGCTTGAGGTAATCCTCGCGGACGTTTTCGGGCTGCCAGACAACCTGAAAGAAGTGGTTCCCCTCGTTCATCCCGTTGGCGTCGTTGTAGATCGCCTCGCCGGACCGCGAGAGGAGCCGAGCGGCGCCGTTGTCCTCGCTCAGGATGATCCGCGAGTCGGTCTCCGAGCACTGGAGCGCGATCCGGACCGACATCTGCCCGAACGTGGCTCGGGCCAGACCGTAGGCACCGCCGAGCGACTGCGACCCCAGCAGAATATGCACCCCAAATGCCCGACCCTGGCGGACGAGCCGGTCGAGCAGCAAGGTGGCCTTGGCCGCCAGCGGGTCATCCTCGACGAAGAACTCCTGAAACTCGTCCACGATCAAGAGGACGCGCGGCAGGGGGGGCAAGCCTGGGATCGCTCGGTACGATTTCAGGTCCTGAGCCCCCGCCTGGCGGAAGCGCTCGCCCCGCTCCTTCAACTCCTCGTCGAGCCGTTGCAGGACGCTGACGCCGAACTCGCGCTCGCTTTCGATGGCGATGACGCGGGCGTGGGGCAGTTCGTTGACGGCGTAGATGTTGAACTCGACCCCCTTCTTGAAGTCGATCAGGTAGAGTTCGAGCGCGTCCGGGTGGTAGTTGAGTGCCAGGTTGGTGATCAAGGCGTGCAGGAGCGTCGACTTGCCCGACCCGGTCCGGCCAGCGACGAGGACGTGCTGCGACGTCCCCCGGCCGAGCGTCATCGACTGGAACTTCGAGATCCCCGACCGACCGAGCGGCACATCGATCCCCGCCCGGCTGTCGGCGAGCCACCAGAGGTCACGCGGCGGGGCGACGAGGTCGAAGGGGATCTGGACCCGTCGGGCGTCGATGGCCGACGCGCCCACCTTGCTCATCACGTCGGCGACCAGGGTCGCGGGCGGTGGTGGTTCGAGCATCAGGTTGAATGACCCGAAGTCATTGTCTTCCCAGGCGAACCGACCATTTTTCCAGACCAGATGGACGGCGTTCTTGCTCAGGCTGGCCAGCGTCAGGTCACCGGGGATCGGTTTCTTCCGGTCGGCCGCGACGATCGCCAGGACGCCGCACTGCGCCCCGCGATCCACGATCCGGGCCAGGTACTCGCACGCCGCAAGCGAGAACCCGTTCGGAAAGCCCGCCACGACCAGGATGCGGATCGGCTCGGCGACCTCCTGCGCGTTCTGGTTGAACTCGTAGATCGACCGGATATCCGCACGAAAGTAGCTCCGGAACATTTTCCGGATGTGCCCGACCAGGTCGCCGAGGCTCTGCTCGATCCCGTCGGGGTCGGTCTGGAGCGTGGCCAGCGACTCGTCGAAGTCGGCAAGTTGGAGGAAAGGCCCAAAATCACCGCCAAGCCCGAGCGGGTCGACGATCGTCAGCCGGACCTGACCCGACGGCAAGGCGGCGATCAGCCGCATCGTCACCGCTTGCAGGACCGCCGATGCCGCCGGGGCCGCTTCTTCGGGCACCTCGACCAGGAGATTCGACCGGCCGTGGAGGCGGAGCAAGATCGGCCAGGCCAGTTCGGTCGGCAACCCTTCGATCAGGCGTGGGTCTTCGGGAAGGCCATGTGGCAGGCGATCAAGCCCGACGCGGACCTCGCCGAAGCGGATCAAGGGGTGATATTCGATGGGCGGATACCAGTCGTCCCAGGCGGGTGACTCCCAGGCGGGATTGAGGGGTTCGATGATCCCCTCGATGGCTGCCAGGTCGGCCTGAACAGACTCCATCGCGGTCCGCCAGCGGACGGCGAGCGTGGCGAAGTCTTCCCGCCGGCGGCGGCGGATCTTGTGGTTTTGCTTGAGTTGATCGTCGTTAATGGTCGCCAACGTCTTCGAGTGCGACCGGTCCAGCGTCTGGAGCCGCTCGACATCATCCTGACTGGTCCCGAACTCGTCATGGAGCCGAGTCCGCGCGGTCTGCAAGGTCTCGTCGGTCCTCAGCAGGCGTTCGGTCTGCTTGTCGGTCGTGAGGGTGACGAACTCTTCGAGGCGAGACCGATCCCGGCGGATCGAGCGATCATAACCCGCCTTCAGTCGGGCCAGCCGGCGCACACTGGCGTCTTCGATCTCGGCTTGCCGGGCGTCGAGTGTCGCGAGCGCCTCCGCGACCTCGCGGCAGAGGGTTTCATAACCAGCGATCTGCCGCTCGGTGCGGGTCCGCCTCCCGCGCACCTTCCAGAACCCGAGACCCAGGCCACCCAGCACCAGCGCGACGATCGCCGCGGCGATCACGCCCTGGACCGCCCAGGCGATCGCGATCAGGACGAGGATCGCCGCCCCGCTCGCCAGCCCCGGTGCCGCCGCCCCCAGACCCGGCCAGCGGGGCGGGTTGAGCAGCGCGGTGGTGGCCGCGGCGATCTGGTTGATCCGACCGCGGATGAGCCGGGCACTGACCCGGCCGGGCAGACGGGTCGGAGCCAGCACGGACGGGACGACCCCCTGGGTCGCGAGCCGACCCGCCAGCGCATCGAGCGCGGTCCGCGATTCCTCGGCCTGGCGACGCATGGTCGCCACCGCCTCGCGCCACAGCTTCATCCGGAGGCCGGCTTCCGCCTGGCGGGTCTGCAAGATCCCGTCCGCCTGGACGATCGACCATTCGAGCTTTTCCTCGGCGTCGGCGATGAGTTTGCGCGTCTTGATCTTGATCCGGTCGATCGCCTGGTTATGAAGCTGGGCGACCTGCTCCAGGCCGGCTGCGAGCTGATGCTGCGAATCAACGGCCCGCTGGGTCGTCTCGGCGACGATCTGGGCGCGGGTGGTCTCGTGTTTCGTGATCGCGCGGGTCTGGAGCGACTTCGTCTTGCGTTCGAGCGAGGCGGAATCGCGCTGATACTGCGAACCGACGCGCTCCTCGGACGAGGCTCGCTCGGTGACGGCGGCGATCAGGTCCGTCAGCGCGGGGCGGTAGCGGGCCAGGGCGGGCGGGTCGAGACTCTCGTCAGTCGGCTGCGCGAGGCTCACGGCCAATGAGGCGTTACTGAGCGACGATGCGGGATCAGCGGTTGGTGGGCCACTGGGGAGGCTCTGGTTCGACGGCGGGACCCCGATCGGCTCACTCCCCAGGTGGATGCCGGCGAACCGGCGCAACTCCTCGGCCAGGGCGCGGCAGGTCGGGAAGCGGTCCTCCGGGATTCGCTCCAGGGTCCGCATGATGATTGCATCGAGAGCGGCGGGGATGCTGGGGTTGATCGTGCTGGGCCTCGGCGGCTTCTGGCTGATCCGGAGCGCGATCAGCCGCCCTTCGCGACCATAAGGCGGATCACCGCAGAGCATCTCGTAGAGCACGGCGCCGAGGTTGAACTGGTCCGACGGCTCGCGGATCTTCCGGGTCTCGCCCGCGATCTGCTCGGGCGACATGTAGATCAACGTACCCATCAGCGCCTGGTCGGCGGTGATCGACGAGATGTCGATCCGCGCCAGCCCGAAGTCGATCAACTTGACCTCGCCCCGATCGGTCAGGATCACGTTCGACGGTTTGATATCGCGATGGATGATCCCCGCCGCGTGCGCATGCGCCAGCGCATCGGCCAGTTCCGAGGCCAGCCACGCCGCGCGCTCCACCGCGAGCGGGCCGTCCTTCATCTCCTCGCGCAGGGTCCGACCAGGCAGATACTCGGTCGCGATGTACCGGCCTTCGGGTTCGACCTCGAAGATCACCACGACGCAGCGGTGCTGGAGGCGAGCGACCGCCCGAGCCTCCTGGAGGAAGCGCTCGCGGAGCGACTGGTCATTCAGGACGTGCGGATGCGGCACCTTCAGCGCGACCTGGCGTTCCAGTCGCGTGTCATCCCCCAGATAAACGCTCCCGAACGAGCCCCGGCCCAGTTCTTTGGCGATTCGGTACTGACCGAGCATGCGAGGTTGTTTGGTCTTCATCGGCGCGGGTCCCGTGATTAGTTCACCGCAATCGCACTGGATGCGCGAACTCGGCATCGGGTCGAGATTGGTGGTCGTTGCTCCACAGGTGGGGCAACGCGGGGTCATTTAACGTGGGCCTCTGGCGAGTCGACGCTCACCCAGAGACCAGGCCAGGATTTCTCCTGGTCAAGGGTTGGGGATGGTTGGGGCAGGGTCGTCGGGGTTCGCCGGTTGGGCCGGGCGTTCCGGCCGCCGGACGGGCGCTGCGGGAATCGTATTGGGAGTGACCACGAGGGGCCAGGGGGACCGCCCCGGATCGTTCAGGATCTCCGCTTTAAGAATCAAATTTTCTTGCGGCGAGACGGTGAAGTAGAACGTCGCCGACTCACCGTGGATCATAACGGCTTCGCGCGACAAAGGTTTGCCGCCATCCAACCCGTCCCCCGCAGTCCTGCCGAGCTTGCTCATTTTCTCATATTGAACCGATTTCAGATAGCTTTGACCGCCATTTACGAGACCGACGACCTTACTCACGATCGCGATGGGGTCACCTGCCCCACGACGCACGGTGATTGCGACCTCATCAGGGGCCAGCCGCTGCGCTGACGCGGTGTAGTAGTCGCTGGGGGTAATCTCCCGAAACTTGACCTCTTCCCGCAGCAAGATATCGCCGCTGTCGGCCTTGACCTCGAACCGCAACACCGAGCCTTCGGTCTTTGTCCGATATTTCGGGTCGCTGGTATCAATATCACCGATCTCGAAGATCAACTCGTGCCCTTCCTTGATCTCGATCGCCGCCGCCTTGTCCTTGGCACCCCTGAGAGTGACGGCGAGTGGCTTGCCGTCAAAACTCGCCGAGGCAATGACCAACCGCGGACCGGGATGCTCGCCGGTGGCTCGGGTGTTGCACTTCAAATAGGCGTCGATACTGGTGTCGGCCCCTCGGTAGAGATAGTACTCGTCCGACTTGCCGCGAAACTGGTCGACGATGTTCTTGCCGTCGATCTGATGCTCTTTGCTCATTCTGCTCCGGTGCCCCGCCAGATTCCGGGTCACGAACCGGACCGCCAGATCGGCCTGGACGATGGGCAGGTCGAGCGCAATGGTGCTGACATCGGTCTGGGAGCCGCGGAAGAAGGCGACCGACTGGACCGCCGCCCGCGCCTCGACCCGATTCAGGAGGTCGCGGCGCCGGACTTCCACCTGCGTCGTGGGTGCGGTCTGGCCACCGATCTCGATCAGGTCCCGTGGCTGATCCGCACTGGCGCTGAGCCGCAGTTCGTTGTTTTCGCTCAGGAGCAGCGCCACCTGGCCTGCGGGCAACCCGAACGGGGCATGGATGGCAAACTCAAGCGGCGTCGGCGCGGCGGTGTCGAGCACGGCGGGGCCAGCCAGATGCGCATCGAGGCGGATCGGGCGGCCCCACGCCTCGACTCCCTGGGCGATCCGCCGGACCGCATCGGACGGATGACCCTGGTTGTCCAGACCGTCGAGGTAGCGTCGCGCCAACACGGCGTCGCCATCATGTCGGAGGCTGTCCGCCGAGCGCTCGATCAGTCGATTCCAGCGGGCCAGGCCGTGGTTGGCCGTGACCTTGTCGGGGCTGGTGGCGGGCAAGGCCAGGCTGATCCGCTCCCACTCGGCCCGCGCGGTCGGATCGCTTTCCGGTCCATGCGGCAACTGCTGGATCAGGCGTGTCCGGGCTTTCCGGGCCGCCTGCGCGATGGCGCCCGGCACTTCGACCGGGTGGAGCAAGGGTTGCAGGACGGCCTGGTCGTCGAGGCCACCGATCCGGAGTAAGGACCACTCCAGGAGCGCCAGGCCGCTCTGGTACGGGGCAAAACTGGGGTCCGGGCGGATCTCGGGCGCGGGGCCGATCAGCGTCAGATCGCGCGATCGGTCGCTCAACGCGTCGTAGCCGCGCCGACCGAGTTCGTTGACCGTGACGCCCGAGTTGAGCCCTTGCCGGACCAGATCCATCCCGGGCGACCCTTTCTCGCCGGTTGAGGGGGCGACGCGCGGGCGGAGAGCGACGGCGAACGTGGGGTCGACCGAGCGGGCCACCAGCTTCGCGCGCAGACCCGGCTCGATCGTCGGGACCGACAGCACGTCATCCACCGCGCGCCAGCTTTCCGCCTGGCTGGCCAGCGTGGCGGCATCCCCGAAGTGCTTCTGAAGCACTGAGAACTCACGACTCAGCGCGTTCGCTTCGTCCTGAAGCCGGGCGACAGGGGGCTCGCTCTGGTCGATCCGCCCTCTGCCGAGCGAGTTGGCCAGGACGCGGGCGAGCTCGGCGATCTTCGCCAGGCGGTCGCGGTCGGGCTCCTGACTCCGGATCAACCAGGCTCCCAGGAATGGCAGGTCGGCCGCCACCTGATTGGAGAGGTTCGTGGCCTGGGCGACCTTGAGGGCGTCGGCGTACCTCCGCTCAGCCCGCTGGAGGAGCGCATCGACGGGCTCTCGGCTGGCACCCGAGAAGAGGATATCGAGCGCCGCCCGGCGCTCCGTGCCCGCCTGGTCGAGCAACCGGTCGATCCAGGGGTGGCCACCGGGCGCTGTGGTGGCGGCCTGTTCGGCCAGCCGACGGACCCGCAACGCCTGGTCGACCAGCGCGGCGCGGGCCGGATCGGGTGCGCGACCGATGGCCTTGAGCGCCGCATCGAAGCTCACGGCCAACCGCTGGGGATGACTCTCGGCGAACTCGTCGAAGGTCCGCACTTTCCGAGTGGTAGTCACGGTGGGGGGCTGAGCGCCGTCGGGTCCCGGGGCGGCCGATCCCCGAACCGCCAGCAGGGGCGCGAGGCGGTCGGGGTCGGTCGTGACCAGGATGGAAAGTTCCAGGCTCGGCCAGTCGTGGTCGCCGGGGTCCTTGAAGGTCCGCTCCTTGATGTCGGCCTGCGCGAGCAGTCGGCCGGCGGCGGCGATCTGCCCCGCGCGATAGAACCGCTCGGCGAGGAGCCACGCCTGGCGATACTCGCGCCAGGCGATCGGATCAAGGCCGGGCAGGCCGCCCTGGGCGTAGATCGCATGCCGCTGGGCGTGCTGCGCGAGTCGATCACGGATCGACCGCGCGAGGTCGCCCAGGCGGGGGTCGGGCTCGTCGGCGACTGGTTCCTTCTGGATCGGGATATGGAAGGAGACGGTGGTGTCTCCCAGGACGATCGGGGTCTGGACCGCGCCCCCGCGATGATCGGCCACCCAGCGGTAAACCTGCGCGGGGATATTGCGGAGCAGGTCGCCGACCTCGCCGCCGCGTCGGAGCCCATCGGCGACGAAGTGGCCGAAAACCGAGCGGCCGTCGGCGTCGCTGGTCCAGGTCCATTGCCCCGAGGCGTTGGAGCAGAGGATGACGAAGCCGGCCCAGTCGCGCTGCCAGGCGGCATACTTGTCGATATCGCGTCGGTCGGGTGGACGTGCCAGTTCGGCAAGCTGGGCGACGATGTCGTCTCCAAAGGCGCCCGGGTCGGAGTCGGCTTGCGACCGGCCGATGTCGAGGATCAACAACCGCTTGCCGCGTGCTTGCTGGAAGACGGCCAGCAGGTCGCGCAGGGTCGCTCCGGGCAACGAATCGTCCTTGATGACGTGGCGGAAGACATTGACGGGAGCCAGGACGACCCCCGGCGCGGCGCCAAACGAACCCAGTGCCGGGCTCGCGAGGTAAACGATGCTCGTCTGCCCCTGATGTTCCTTGAGGTACGCCGCGATGGCAGGGATCAACTCACCGGGGTCGGTCGGTGGCAGCGCCTTGAGTTCGCCGACGCTGCTCCGAGGGGTCGCCCCCTTGGCGTCGGCAAGCTGGAACGTCACCGAAGCCGGGACGTTCACCCCAACGGCATCGCTGGCGAAGGCGAGCACGCGCAGGTGGGTCTGAAAGAAGATCAGCCAGACCAGCAGCCAGGTGGCGAAGATCGACGCCGAGGCGGCGCAGCCAGCGGCCAGGATGAGCCGGGAGCGGGCAATGCCAGTCAGAGCGGGGGGAACTGACGGGCCACTCATCAAAGGAGATCTCCCAGCCGGGACGGGACGGGTGGAGCCATCAATCCATCGCCAAATTGTCCCGCCCCAATCGATGGAATCCCAACCAACCTTCCGGGATAATAAGGTACAGGACCGTGACAGTCGGTTGCAAGGCTGGCCAGAAATCCGACCTCGGCTGCTGGTCAATGACGCCTCGCTCATCCGCCCACGCTGGCGTGAAAACCGCGCAGACCGTTGCGTCCTGGCTCGCTTCCGGCTAGCCTGATTCTCGCATGTCACGGCTGGAGCGGGCCGAAGCCGTCCGCCCCCCGCGCACTTCGAGCCCATCGCGTGGAGTTCACGACGGATGTCGATCTCGACCCAGGTTGGCCGCTCGATGGCTGTCGTGACGCCGCTCGGCCCCGATGCCCTGCTCCTGCTCGGCTTCAATGGCGCTGAGGGGATCTCGCAACTCTTCCGGTTTGATCTCGACCTGGCGGCCGAAGATCCCGGCCGGATCTCGTTCCCGGCGCTGCTTGGTCGGCGGATCACGATCCGCCTCTCGATGCCGGCGGGCAAATCTCGCTACTTCAACGGCATCTGCGCACGGCTTGCGCAGGGGATGGCCTCGCCGCACGCGACCTCGTACCGAATGGAGGTCGTCCCGGCCGCCTGGCTGCTCACCCAGCGTGCCCAGAGTCGGATCTTTCAGAACATCTCGGTCCCCGAGATCCTCCGCAAGCTCTTTGCCGACGTGCCCGACATGACCTTCGACCTCGCCGGGTCGTATCAGGCCCGCGACTACTGCGTGCAGTACCGCGAGACCGACTTCAACTTCGCCAGCCGGTTGATGGAAGAAGAGGGGATCGCCTTCTTCTTCCGCCACCGGAACGATGCGCACGAGATGGTCGTCACCGATCGCGGCACCTTCCCGCCGCTCGATCCCGCCGACCTGACCCTCGTGCCGATGGAAGACACGATGCTCGACGAAGACCTGATCTCGCACTGGGAGAAGTCGCAAGGGCTGCACTCCGGCAAGATCACCCTGCGCGATCATACGTTCGAACTGCCGCACCAGACGCTGGAAGCTCAGCAGCAGATCCCCGCCAGCGTGACCGTCGGCCAGGTGGAGCATCAGCTCCGGGTCGGCAAACCCGACGCGATGGAACTCTACGACTGGCCCGGCGAGTACGCCCAGCGCTTCGACGGAATCGACCGTGGCGGCGGGCCGCGACCGGCCGACCTGCAAAAGATCTTCCAGGACAACGTCCGGACCGCCGGCATCCGCGCCGAGCAGGCCGCAACCGAGGCGATCCGCATCCAAGGCACGGGTCGCTACCGCCAGATGACGTCGGGCTACTCGTTCAGCCTGACCCAGCGGAACCCCGAGTCGTACGTCGGGGGGTCGCCGCACGACGGCCAGTATTATCTGACCGAGGTGGCCCACTCGGCCCGCGCGGGGGAAACCTACCGGTCGGGCGGGTCGAGCGAGGACCTGTACCAGAACAGTTTTAGTTGCCTGCCGGTTGGCTTGAAGTATCGCCCGCCGCGACGGACGGCGAAGCCGGTCATCCAGGGGACGCAGTCGGCGGTGGTCGTCGGTCCGCCGGGTGAAGAGATCCACGTCGACAAGTACGGGCGGATCAAGGTCCGCTTTCACTGGGATCGGCTCAGCCCGCACGACGACAACAGCTCGTGCTGGGTTCGCGTGGCGCAGATTGCCGCTGGCGGGGGCTTCGGCGGCATCCACATCCCGCGCGTCGGGCAAGAGGTGGTCGTCCAGTTCGAGGAAGGCGACCCCGACCGGCCGATCGTCGTCGGGTCGGTCTACAACCCCGAGCGGATGCCCCCCTTCACCTTACCCAAGGGAAAGATGATCAGCGGTCTCCGGAGCAACACCTACCCCGGCGGCGGTGGCCTCAACGAGATCAGCGTTGATGACACCAAGGGGCACGAGCGAATGTACCTGCACGCCCAGTACAACCAGGACACCGTCGTCAACCATAACCAGACGACGCAGGTCGGCGTTGACTCGACCACGACGATTGGCGGCAACGAGACTGTCTCGGTCGCCAAGAACTCCGAGGAAAAAGTCGGCCAGGGGCACAAGCTGACCATCGGCGCGGGCCAGACCATCGCCGTGACGGGCAACATGACGCAGACCGTCACCGCGACCCAATCCGAGCACGCCCGCGAGATCCTCCTGACGGCCGATACCCAGGTGACGATCCGCTGCGGCGCCAGCTCGATCACGCTGACGCCCGCCCTGATCACGATCCAGGGTCCGCTGGTCAAGATCAACTGCTAACGTCGCCGAGCACCCCGCTCACCCAAGGAACGATCCAATGGGACAGCCCGCAGCGCGAGTCGGCGACAACCACGTCTGCCCCGAGTTCAATGGCCCCGTCCCCCATGTGGGCGGCCCGATCCTGCCGACCGGGTGCCTGACTGTTCTGATCGGTGGCCTGCCCGCAGCGCGCGTAACCGACCGCCTGGTCTGCGTCGGTCCCCCCGATGTCATTGTTAAAGGCGAGCCCACCGTATTGATCGGCGGCCTTCCCGCCGCCCGCCTCGGCGACATGACGGCACACGGCGGCGTGATCGTTATGGGGTTTCCGACCGTCGAGATTGGCATCCACCCCGCCGCTCGCTGCATGCAGGAAGCCGCGCAATCGGGGGTGCCCTTTGTCACCTGACGCCGTCCGCGCGGTCTGCGATCGGCTTCATGCTCTGGGCGAACCCCTCTTTGCCCTGCTCGATGCCGCGCGTCATCCGGCCGTCCTCGCGGCGCTCCAGGCCAGCGACCAGCCCTTCCAGTCGCTCTACGAAGGGGCCGAAGCTGACACGATCGCGGACTATGGCCCCTTTCTGGTCAGCCTTGATGGCAATCGCGGCTTCCTCGCCCGGCTGGTCGAGCAGGGCTGGGGCCGGTCGTGGGGCGTCTACCTGACCAGCCCGGCCGACCTCGCGACGATCCGCCATCACCTTCGCCGCTACCTGAAGGTCGAAATCCCGACCGGTCAGACCGCGCTCTTCCGGTTTTATGATCCCCGGGTGCTCCGCGAGTTTTTCCCCCTGTGGTCGCCCGCCGAGCAGGAGGCGTTCCTCGGTCCTGTAGCCTGTTACGCAATCGAGGACGCTACTGGTGGCGTAAGCTGCCACGGTGTTCGCCCGGTTGCGCTCACCGACGTTCACTCTGGTCGATCGAGGTGAGCCAATGATCCGGATCGGGGACGACGCCTTTTTTGCGGCCCGCCAGCGAGCCATCGCCGGTGGCCTGGGCGCGTCGTTGACCGATGCTGCGCTCCGCCCGACGCTCGACCCCGCGACCGGCGTCGTCGTGGCCACCGACCCGCGCGGTCGGTCGACCCGGTTCGGCTTTGATCGCCGTGGGTTCATCGGCAACGTCGTCAGCCCGATGGGGCGGCGCTGGGAGGTTGCGAGCGATGTCGGGGGCCGTCCGCTCCGCCTTGCCGACCCGGCGGGCGCTCGGCTCGAATTTGCCTATGATGCCGCCGGTCGGCTGGAGCGGATCGGTCGCGAGTCGGGGACTGTGTGCGAACTCGACCGCGATCCGCACGGTGAGGTTGCCCGCTACCAGTACCCCGACGGGACCGCCACCCGGCTCGACCGCGACGCGCAGGGCCGAATCGAGCGCCTGACCGACCGGCTTGAAGCGCCGCGGACCTTCGACCACAGCGCGGATGGCCTGCTGACCGCGATGACCGACGGGCGCGGCCACCAGACGCAGTTTGCCTACGAATCGCTCGACCGCCCGACCCGCACAACCTACCCTGATGGCCGGTCCGAGACATTCGGCTATGATCCCGCGGGCCTGGTCCGCTCGATCGAGGCGGCCGACGGCACCAGCCTGACCATCACTCGCGATCCGAGCGGGCGGCCCGCGACGATCGACGCCGGGAACGGCGACGTCGCCCGGTTCATCTACGACGATAGCGGGCGCGTCGTCCGGGCCGAGAATCCGACAGCGGTCGTCGAGTTCGCCTACGACGCCGCCGGGCGCGTGGTTGCCGAGACGCGCCCGGGCGAGGCCATCGGCTACGAATACGACGAGGCCGGCAGCCTTGCCGCGCTCCGCTATCCGACCGGCGAGACCGTTCGGTTCGAGCGCGACGACGACCTCCGCCTGTCCTGCGTGACCGACTGGGCGGGCGGTGTTCATGCCTTCGAGCACGCACTGGATGACCGCTGGTTGACGGTCCGGGCGCCGAGCGGGCTGGTCACGTCGATCGGCCTGACGGTGGCTGGGCAGGTGGCCGAGGTTTTCGTCCGGACCCCGCTCCGGGCGGCGGTTGGGGGGAAAGGTCCATCGGGCGGTGCGGATCTGTTCGCGACGACCTATCGGTACGACGCCGAGGATCGGCTGGCCGCGCTGGAGGACTCGGAGCATGGCGCGCGGGTGTACCGCTACGACGCCGAGGGGCAGGTCCTCGCGGCGGGCGTCGAGGTGTTCGCGTACGACCCGGCGGGCAACCGGACCCGCGTCGGGAACGAGGTCGCCGCGTTCGACCCGGCGGACCGGCTGGTGAGTCAGGGTTCGCTCCGCTGCGAGTACGACCCGCGCGGCAACCTGATCGCCTGGTCTGACGGCAACGCCACCGCCTGGCGGTTCGACTACGATGCGCGGAACCAGATGACGCGCGCGGTCGGTCCGGCGGGTCTGGTTGTCACCTTTGGCTACGACGCCTTCGGTCGCCGGGTCTGGAAGGAGTCGGGCGGCGTCACCACGCGGTTCGTCTGGGCGGGCGAGCAACTGATCCGCGAGGTCCGGACCGACGGCACGAGCCGCGACTTCCTGTATCCCCCTGGGTCGCCGACCCCGCTGGCGATCCGCGACGGCGGCCGGATCTACACCGTCCACGCCGACCACCTCGGCACCCCGCGCCGCCTGACCGACCCTGAGGGCCGCGTCGCCTGGTCGGCGGATTACGATGCCTTCGGCCAGGCCCGCGCCACGGTGGCGACGATCACGCAGCCGATCCGCTTCCCAGGTCACTACCACGACGCCGAAACGGGGCTGCATTACAACCGTTTTCGGTATTATTCACCTCGGATCGGGCGGTATCTGACCCGCGACCCCGCGTCGTACCTGGGCGGCTTGAACCTCTATGTTTACGCCGGGAACGACCCGATCAACGTGGTCGACCCGACCGGCCTCTGGCCAAGCTGGCGGACGTTGGTGCCGATCATCGCGGCGGTCGCCGTCGGTATCGCCGTGGTCGCGCTGGCACCGGTGGCGCTGCCGGTCGCGATCATCCTTGCGGGAGCGGCGGCGGGCGCGGTCGGCGCCGGCCTGAATCAAGGTCTCAACGAATCGACCTTCTGCGCTGAATGCATCGCCAAGGCCGCCCTGAAAGGGGCGTTAGTCGGCACGGTGGCCTCGATCCCGTTCGCGCTCTTGCCGGCAACGGCGGGCGTGGCGGCTTTTGCCGGCGTCGGCGGCCTGAGTGGCGGGATCGGCTACGTTGGCGACCACATGCTCAACCCCGGCACCCCCTGGAGCTGGAAGGGCCTCGGCGCGTCGGTCGCCCTCGGCGCTGCAACGGCGGGCGCGGGGCGGTATCTGGGCGGACGCTATGCCCAGTACCGTCAGGCCAGAGCGGTCCCTCCCTCGACAGGAGATCCGGCGGCTTCGACCGGGACCAGCAGCGGAGCCGCAACGAATCCACCCGCCGGGCCGACAGAACCGTACAATCGGCTGAAACATTACGGCCGAACGCCCACTCAGGCTGACCGCCAGGCCGTGGGCGCCGGTGCTGGGCAGGTGGCTGACCATGACCCGCCCCTGGTTCAGCGTTACTATGAGGGGGACCCGGCGACGGGTGAGAGGCCAGGCTACCAGATGACCGACGCCGAGCGTCGCGCCAGCGCTGGCGACCGATCGCGGATGACCCCCCAGCCTCGCGCCGATTCCGACCAGCAGGGCGGACAGATGTCTCAATACTCGCGTCAGAAAAAGAAGGAATTTGGCCTGTGAGCACTTATTGTCGGGAGATTGCCGAGCACTACGCCGCTGTCTGGTCCAATATGTCCGAGGAGAAGCGGTGGGACCGCGGGCCGGTGTCGGAGTTGCCCGCCTCATTCCGCGTTCTGGAGTTCCCTCCCTCTGCATCGCGAACCTGCTGGACCTACGCCACTTGCTGCATGTCGCAGCCCGATGATGCGAGCCGCTTGGAACTCCACCTTTTCTCTCCCATCCAGTCGCCAGAGCATGTCGAGTTGCTGACGGTCATCGCCCACTTCCACCGGACCGGCAGTTGGCTTGCGCTTGGGCATACCGTCAACTTCGGAAGGCCGTGGCTGCCCGGATCGGCTTGCGAGTATGGACTGATCTCGCTCCCCTATCTCGACGGCGTCGTGCTGGAGAATTTTCGCACGGCGGAAGCGGGACACGAGGTCCACTTCCTCTGGCTGATCCCCATCACGCGACCCGAGCGTGACTTCAAAAAGGCGAACGGGCTCGAAGCCCTGGAACAGCGGTTCGACGCTGCGCAGTTCGATTACCTCAATCCCGCCCGGCCGAGCGTGATCTAATGGGCCAGGTGTCCCCCCGGAAGGATCAGCAATGCCCCCCACCCGGCTTCCCGGCCACCAACAGCACCAGCATCATGTCGTCGGCCATCGGCCCGGGCAGGTCGGTACCGACGTCGCGCACTGGCCGCTGGAGCGGAAGCTGGTCGAGGCGGCGCGGCGGACGACGGCCAAGTTGCCGCACGAGATGCAGGCTCAGTTTGCGGTTTTGTTCGAGCCCGCCAGCATTGCCATCACCGGGGCGGTGCTGGTGGCTTGGGCGGGGTCGCACCTCGTCGGCGCGGGCGAGGTGGTTGATGTCGTCATGCTCTTGATCGGGCTCGGGACGATCGGCTGGCAGGCGTTTCAGGTCGGGCGCGACGTCTACGACTTTGCTCGGATCGCGGCGGAGGCCCGGTCGACGACCGATCTCGACCGCGCGGCCGACCACCTGGCCACGGCGGTGGCGACGGTCGGCGTGACCGTCTTCGTGGCCCTCGTCTTCAAGGCGGGCGCCCGGGTGGGCGGGGCCGCGCGGGCGGCGGTGGCGGCCCGGTCGGCGTTCTGGGGCCGGACGGTCGAGGAGTGGCTGCTCTTGCTGACCAAACCCAAGGCGCCGCCGCTGGTCCGTGCGCGGCTGGAAGTGGCCCTCAGGTACTTCCGCGAGTCCTTCGGTGGGCGGTCGTGGGAGTCGATCCTCGGTTACCTCAAGGGGATCGACTTTTCCAAACCCGTTGGGGTAACGACGCTCCGCCGTGGCCAGATGCTGGCCATGTACGGCGACTCGAACCGACCCGGCCTGTTCCTGACCAAAATCGGCACCGGCATGGATCGCCTCGGGATCAACCCGAAGGGGCGCTCGTTCGTGCGGTACGAGGTCGTCGACGACGTCGAAGCCCTCGAGTCGTCGGCTGGTTCTTACGCCGACACCTGGACCGACCCCGGCAAGGTGCCGATGCGGACCCCCAGCGGCTCGACCCTGGAAGCCAACAAGAAGTATCAGGCCGGTGGCGGCGGGACCCAGTACATCCTCGACGTCCGCCAACTCCTCCAGCGCGGCATCCTTCGCGAAGTCCCCCGGCCCTGATCCGTTCGGACTCCGCGCAGCCCTTGCCCGGAGCGGGTTGACCTGGGACACTGCCGGTATCGGGGCAATTTGCCGGCCTAGGCTGTGCCGGCCGCCGGTTGAACCCCGCCAGTTTGAGGTTTTCGGATGCCCCTGGATGCTGCTCTGCTGATCAGCAAGCTCAACCCGACCTGCCATGCCGCCCTGGAACGCGCGGCGGTCCGGTGCAAGGCGCGGGCGAACTACAGCGTTGAGGTCGAACACTGGCTGCTCGAACTGATCGACGAGCCCGACTCCGACCTCCGGCGCCTGCTGGCTCATGCCGACGTCGAGGTCGAGGGGCTCCGGCGCGACCTCGTCGCGGCGGTCGGCAAGCTCCGGGTGGGCAACAACCGGACGCCGTCGCTCTCGCCGCTCATCGACGAGGCGATCCGCGAGGCGTTCGTCCTCGCCGCCGTGCAGTATGGCGACCCCTTGATCCGCTCCGGGGCGCTCTTGCTGGCGATCCTGACCCACGAGCGCCTGGTCCGCGTCGCCCGCGAGATCTCGCGACCACTCGCGCGGGTGGCGGTCGATCCGTTAATCAAGGAGTTGCCGACGATCGTGGCCGGCTCGGCCGAAAGCTCCGACCTGCCTGTCCTACTTGACGAACCAGGGACCCAGGCCGGCACGGCAGCCAGGGGCGGCGGGATCGCGACCCCGGCACTCGATCGGTTCACGGTCGACCTGACAGCGAAGGCTCGCGCTGGTGAGATCGACCCGATCCTGGGGCGGGACGGCGAGATCCGCCAGATGGCCGATATCCTGATCCGGCGCCGGCAAAACAACCCGATCCTGACCGGCGAGGCGGGCGTCGGCAAGACGGCGGTGGTCGAGGGGTTCGCCCTCCGCGTGGCTCAAGGTGACGTTCCGCCCCCCTTGAAGGATGTCGCGGTCCGGTCGCTGGACCTCGGGCTCTTGCAGGCCGGGGCCGGGGTGAAGGGGGAGTTCGAGGATCGCCTCAAGGGGGTGATCGCCGAGGTCAAGGCGTCGCCGATCCCGATCATCCTGTTTATCGACGAGGCCCACACCATGATTGGCGCCGGGGGGCAGGCGGGGCAGGGGGACGCCGCCAACCTGCTCAAACCCGCGCTCGCCCGCGGCGAACTCCGGACGATCGCCGCCACGACCTGGGCCGAGTACAAAAAATACTTCGAGAAGGACGCCGCGCTCGCCCGGCGGTTCCAGGTCATCAAGGTCGAGGAACCCGCCGAGGACTGGGCCATCGCCATGATGCGCGGGATGGCGCCGATGCTCGAAGCGCACCACGGGGTCCGCATCCTCGACGAGGCCATCGACGCCTGCGTCCGCCTGTCGGCCCGCTACATCACCGGTCGCCAGCTCCCCGACAAGTCGCTCGGCGTGCTCGACACCGCCTGCGCCCGGGTGGCGCTCGGCCGCGACTCGGTCCCCGCCGAGGTCGAGGACCTTCGGCGCCAGGTCGAGATCCTGACCGCCGAGATCACCTCGCTCCGCCGCGAAGGGCTCGTCGAGCCGACCCCCGGCGACCGTGTGGCCGACCTCGAAGCCACCCGCGACCAGGCACAGGCGGCCTTGACCCAGTTGGAGGAGCGCTGGACGCGCGAAGTCGCGCTTGTCGCCGAGGCTCGCGCCCTCCGCGCACGGATCGAGAGCGGGACCGACCCCGCCGCCGCTGCGCTCCGCGCCGAGCACCAGGCCAAAACCGCCGCGCTCCGGGCCGTGCAGGGGACCGCGCCGCTGGTCCACGCCAGCGTCGATGCCCAGGTCGTCGCCGAGATCGTCGCCGCGTGGACCGGCGTGCCGGTCGGCCGGATGCAGGCCGACGAGATCCATGCCGTGCTGGCCTTGCGGCAGACGCTCGCCCGCCGGGTGCTCGGGCAGACCGAGGCGCTGGAGGCGATCTGCGCGCGGATCGAGATGGCGCGAGCCGGGATGACCGACCCCCGCCGACCGGTCGGCGTCTTCCTGCTGGTCGGGCCGAGCGGCGTCGGCAAGACCGAGACCGCGCACGCGCTGGCCGAAGCCCTCTTCGGCGGCGAGCAAAGCCTGATCGCCATCAACATGTCCGAGTACCAGGAAGCCCACACCGTGTCGGGGCTCAAGGGCTCGCCCCCCGGCTACGTCGGCTACGGCGAGGGGGGCGTGCTGACCGAGGCCGTCCGGCGGAAGCCATACAGCGTCGTCCTGCTCGACGAGGTCGAAAAGGCGCACCCGGACGTCCTCGAACTGTTCTACCAGGTGTTCGACAAGGGGACGCTCGACGACGCCGAGGGGCGTGAGGTCAACTTCAAGAGCACCGTCATTCTGCTGACGTCGAACGTCGCGTCGGACCTCATGACCAGGCTGCACGCCGACCCCGAAACCGCCCCACGCGGCGAGGCACTTGCCGAGGCGATCCGCCCCGAGCTGCTGAACGTCTTCAAGCCTGCCTTCCTGGCGCGGATGGCCGTCGTCCCCTACGCGCCGATCCTCGACGACGTGATGCGGCAGATCGCCCACCTCCAGCTCGACGGCGTCGCCCGCCGCTTGCTCAGCAACCACGGCGCGAAGTTCACCTACGACGAAGCGGTCGTCGGGCGGATCATCGACCGCTGCACCGAGGTCACCAGCGGAGCCCGCAACGTCGACCACATCCTCACCCGGACCCTCTTACCTGCCCTCTCCACCCGCTTCCTCGCCCGGATGGCCGAGGGCCTACCCATCACGTCAGCCCACGTGAGCGTCGACGACCGGCGCGGATTCGCCTATGAGGTCGCCTGACCCACCCCGCCGGACCCGGTGACCACACTCGAGCCAGATCGCCGCATCCTCTATCAAATATCATTGTGTAGATATGTACAAATCGGTCGGTCCAAATCAGTTTGTGCCAATCTTCAATTTTTGCACCAAATCGGTCGGTGTCAATTCGCAATTTCGGCACCTAATTGAGAACTGACACCGATTTGCCGCTCACGAAAGTCCTTCGGTAGCGACATCGCAAGTCCATGTTGCATAGTGGGAGTTATGAGACATCCTCATTTTACAAACGCTTCCTCTATACGTTTTGCCTTCTCCAAAAGAGCGTCAGCATCCAGCTGCATCTGTTGCAGATTAGTTGGATCCACGGGCGGAGGTGGATCTGCCCCCAGATCAAGCCACGGTTCTGCAACACCTTTAAGATATTTTTGTCGTAAACTGCTATGGTGTTGTTTGAGATTGATTAGCCACTGGCTAAATTGGGCGTCGCCTGTCAGGGAGGAACTTCGTTCGGCAGCCCTGAGCTGGATTGTCTGCCAGTCCACCATTTGTTGACGCAGAGATTTGATTGCCCTATATTTGATTGCCCTGTCTCGGTAGTGATTAAGCGCAGTCTCGGTCGACCATAAGATCAATGCCAAGACAGCGATCATTATCATTAGTGAACTAATTCTTGCCCGACAAGTTATCTTCATGCTTCTGAGCATGGTACCCATGCCGTACTCCTTGCGCCAGGGAGTGCAAAACGCCATCTAACCGCGTTCGTGCAATAGCGTGGACTTCTCGAACTCTGAAGACAAAAATGAACAAGGTTAACCGACGGATGACGTAGTTATGCAAAACTGGTTGTTTCGGCCGTGAACCAATGGTAATAAAAGTCATTCTGTTCGTCGTATGCAACGTTTTCTCTTAAGTCGGTCTTCATTTGTTCTGCGGCGTCTCTGATTGATTTGATTCGGACATCGAGTAAGAACTGTCTTTGTCCATTCAAAAATATTTGATCGTTGTAGCCGTTCCTCGCGGCTTGCAGTGTATCTACTTTATTTTGATATTCATTAATCGTGGCGTCCGATCCTGGCTTTGGATTGGCTTTGAGATTTGCAATATCGTCGTTGTAACTGTCCATGAGATTCTGACACTGTGCCATTCTATTACTCAAGCCGGCTGTCAATGTGTCGAGTTGTGTCTTAAGGCTTTGAACACTTTGAACGGCGGCATCTCTTTCAGCGTTGATTTTGTTTATCAGAGCATTCTTATCGTAGTCGGTTCCTCCCTCAAGCTCGGTATCGGGTGGTGGGGAGAATGAAATATTGGACAATTCATTTTGAAGTGTCGGCAGGTCCACGTCGGGACCGCCCCAGGCATCCGGAATGATCACCAAGGTAGGATCGACTGTAAGAACGACGCGTCGTTCAAGCACCCCGATGCTAGTCGGGAGGAATGCCCGGGACCGACGGCTTTTGTTGCTCGTGCTCATTTTGTTATTTTTCTAAAGTTTGAGGAAGTGTCGATGGTGGATGAGGTAATGATCTTTCTAAGAATTCATATCCATGTCAATTGAAAAATTTTGCGAATTTGTTTCTCGCCCAGTGGCTGACCTTCGCTGCCCCGCTCAAGTCAAGCCCGAAGCCTGCTAATCTCGTTGAGTACGTAAGCCGTAATGTTGTCAATATCATTTTATTCGACCGTAGGTTTAATCGGTGTCAATTTTAGGTTTAATCGGTGTCAATTTTTAATTGTTGGGCATCGCAGAGGTTTAATCGGTGTGAGGTTTAATCGGTGTCAATTCTCAATTGTTGGGCATCGCAGGAATTGAGATTTGACACCTGCCCCACATTGGGGCGGCTTCACCTACGAGATCGCCTGGCCCACCCGTTGGACCCGGTAACATTGCTCGAAGCGGCATTTCTGGCAAAATGGAAGGAATTTCGCTGCAAACTGAATCAGGAGGTTTATTCGGTGTCAATTCTCAATAGGTTTAATCGGTGTCAATTCTCAATTGTTGGGCATCGCAGAGGTTTAATCGGTGTGAGGTTTAATCGGTGTCAATTCTCAATTGTTGGGCATCGCAGGAATTGAGATTTGACACCTGCCCCACATTGGGGCGGCTTCACCTACGAGATCGCCTGGCCCACCCGTTGGACCCGGTAACATTGCTCGAAGCGGCAATTCTGGCAAAATGGAAGGAATTTCGCTGCAAACTGAATCAGGGCACCCGCGTTTTCACGATCTTATCCAGGAGACCATCTTTTCCGCACCCGGATCGCCACCTGGACCAAGGTCAGACCCATGACACTCGCCCTCGCTCCCGACCTGATTGAAACGCCTCACGTCTTGCCGTTGCCCGGCGTCCCGCTCTCGCCCAGGAAGGCGAAGCTCCGGGGCGAGATTGTCGGTCGGCTCGGCAACCTGGTGGCCGACTTTGAAAATCCCGAGACTCTGAAACACTGGAACATCGGCCTCTATGAGCAGTTCCGGCCGCGCAACTCGTGGCAAGACTGGCTCGTCCAGCAGGCCGCACTGTCTATGATGCGGATCAACCGCTCCGACCGGATCGAACGCCGACTCCGCGATCTTCAGGCGTTGCGCGCGATCGACTGCTGGGATCTGGATCAAACCCAGGCCGCGCACGCTCTGGGGGCGAACCTTGCGGCGGACCCGAAGCGGACGGTGGCCGCGCTCTGGTGTACCCCCGCCGGGTGCGACTGGATGATCGGGAAATGGGAAGCACTCGCAGCCACTCCGGCCGTCGATTGGACCGAAGCCCAGGCCGCGCTGGCGCAGCAACTCAATCCGGCACCCGTTGAGCACCACCAAACCCCCGGCTACGCGCGGATGTGGATCACCAACCTCGGAGTGATGCGTGATCGCCTCCGCACGGCCGACGACTCGTTCCGAGGTCTCGTCGAGACGGACCTGAGCCCCGAGCCCTCGACGATGCTCGTCAAGCTCCGCAGGTACACCCGCTCACTCCACAGGCAACTGCAATGGTTCATCGCTCAACTGCGGATCGAGCCTCCCAAACATAATGCAGACCTGCGCTTTCACCCCGACTACGCCGAGATCATGGCCCAATCCGCCGCCGAGGATGCCGCCAGAGTCGCCGAACTCCACGTCACCGCCCGAACGAACCCATTGCAAGATCACGAGGAAACGGCGCGAACGAACCCAATGCAAGATCACGACCGAATCACGCGAACGAACCCATTGCAAGATCGCGAGGAAACGGCGCGAACGAACCCATTGCAGGTTCACGAGGAACTCGTCCGAACGAACCCATTGCAGGATCACGACCCAATCGCGCGAACGAACCCATTGCAGGATCACGACCCAATCGCGCGAACGAACCCATTGCAAGATCGCGAGGAAACGGCGCGAACGAACCCATTGCCAGATCACGACCGAATCGCGCGAACGAACCCATTGCCAGATCACGAGGAAACGGCGCGAACGAACCCATTGCCAGATCACGACCGAATCGCGCGAACGAACCCATTGTAGGTTTACGACGGACTCGCGCGAACGAACCCATTATTGACCCCGAGTGCAGGATCGAAGGTGTCCGTTCACTCCATGCGGCTTGCGAATTTCCTTGCTGTTGTCCCAAACATCCGTTAGGTTCCACTCATCAAACGGCACGTCTTGATGCAAAACTCGTTGGTGGAGGCTCCCCGATGCTGCGCTTTCAAGGTGCTTCGACGCGGCTCTGCGACGGGGTCAGCCGCCGCGAGATCCTCCGCGTGGGGGGGCTTGGCCTGCTGGGGTCGGGCCTGAACCTGGCGGATCTGACGCGAGCGCGGGGAGCGGCCCTGCCGGGGGGTGACTCGTCGTTCGGGCGGGCGAAGTCGTGCATCGTGCTGTTCCTGATGGGCGGACCGCCGCAGCATTCGACCTGGGACCCCAAACCCGACGCTCCCGCCCAGATCCGGGGCGCCTTCGGGCCGATCGCGACCCGTGTGCCCGGCCTGAACCTGAGCGAACTGATGCCGCGGACCGCCGCCGTGGCCGACAAAATCTGCGTGCTCCGGGCGATGTCGACCGGCGATAATGCCCACTCGTCGAGCGGGTACTACATGCTGACCGGGCAGCCGCACAGCCCGAAGAACGTCGAGAACGCCAACCCCGGCGCTCCCAATGACTTTCCGGTCCTCGGGGCACTGGTCGGCAGGTTGATCGCGCCGTCGGGTCGACTGCCGCCCGCCGTGACCTTGCCGCACCGGATCTTCAACACCGATTCCAGCGTCTGGCCGGGTCAGGATGCCGGCTTTCTCGGGCGATCGAGCGACCCCTGGCTCCTCAACGCCCGGCCAGGAGCCGACGGGAACCAGATCCAGGAGATCAACCTCCCCGCCGATCTCGACCCGACCCGCCTCGGTCGCCGCCGCGATCTGCTCGGCCAACTCGACCACGACCTCGGCGCCCTCAGCGGTCATCCCGTCGCGCGGACGCTCGACCACCAGTCCCGTCAGGCGCTCGATCTCCTCTCCTCACCGCAGGCCCGCCGCGCGTTCCAGCTCGATGATGAGCCGGCCCCGATCCGCGAACGGTACGGCGACTCGCCGTTCGGGCGTGGCGTCCTGCTGGCCCGGCGGCTGGTCGAGGCCGGCGTTCGCCTCACGCAGGTCAACTGGTATCGAGGGGCCGAGGAACCACCCGCCAACCCGTGCTGGGATAGCCACGCCGATGAAGCTGGCCGGCTCAAAACGGTGCTCGTGCCGCCGATGGATCAGGCGTATTCCGCCTTGATCACCGACCTCCACCAGCGCGGGACGCTCGACGAGACGCTGGTCGTCTGCATGTCGGAGTTTGGTCGGACTCCGCGGCTCGATGCGAACGGGGGTCGGGGCCACTGGGGCACGGTCTTCTCGATCAGCCTGGCCGGCGGCGGCATCCGGGGCGGTCAGGTCTACGGCTCATCCGACAAGATCGGTGCCTATCCGCGCGACGGCCTCGTCCGCCCCGAGGACCTGGCCGCCACGATCTACCACTGCCTCGGATTCAGCCCCGAGACCGAATACCGCGACCCCCTCGGCCGCCCGCACCCGATCAGCCGGGGCGAGGTGATCCGGAGTCTCTTTTAGGTTGAACTGGCGGTGCGAAATGGCTCTGGTTGACTCTCATTAAGCCAGGCCAGATCCCACAAGAGTATGCAATAACAGGTATATGAAAATTTGAATATATTTTATGGGAAATTGAGGATTTCTCCAACCGGGAAGTGTCATCGCTCGGTAAACCCCGGTGGTCCGTACAAATCGTTCGGATCGAGACGTAATCCCAATCAGCTCGATGGCGGAAAATCTTGCCGGTCGTGTTAGGTCGGCGGCTGTCGCGCTCTTTCCTGGGGGATGGGATCGATCCCGCTCCGCTTCACCGAGGGGCGAACCGTGGCCCGCTCCGGCCGGTCAGGGCTGGCTGTCCTCCTGTGTGTGGCTGGTTCTGCCTGGCTAGCACCCAGCACTCGACAACTGGCTACTCATCGCCGAGATTAGAGAATGATGGCTGACACCCCAGCGGATTCCATTCACCTCATCCCCACGACGCCCGCCCGATTTCTTGAGGTCATCATGAGCATAAACCATCCCGCCGATGACGTCCTGCGCGACTATTTGAACGGCAAGGTACCCGCTCCGGAGGCCGGGCCGATCGAGGCTCACCTCGGCGGCTGCGAGGCGTGCGCCGCGCGGCTCGAGTCGCTGGCTGGTGGCAGCGACTCGTTCGGGAAGCGGGTGCGGGACGCCGGGCTCACCGCCACCGCGGAGCAGTTCGAGACGCTGGCCGCTGCAAGCACCATCAGTCGCAATCGGGGCGATGTCGCGATCGGCACTCTTGTCGCCGGCCGCTACATGCTCCGGAAGGCGATCGGCGAGGGAGGTATGGGCACCGTCTACCTTGCCGAGCAGGTTCAGCCGGTGCGGCGGCAAGTCGCGCTCAAGCTCATCCGCGCCGGCATGGACTCGCGGACCGTGCTGGCCCGCTTCGACTCCGAGCGTCAGGCCCTGGCGATCATGGACCACCCGCATATCGCCCGCGTGCTGGACGCCGGGACGACCGAGTCGGGCCACCCGTTCTTCGTCATGGAGCTGGTGAGGGGAATCCCCCTGACCAGCTTCTGCGACCAGCATCGGCTTGACTTGCCGACGCGGCTGCAACTCTTTCGGCAGATCTGCGGGGCTGTGCAACACGCGCACCAGAAGGGAATCATTCACCGCGACCTGAAGCCGACCAACATCCTGGTGGAGGACCACGATGGCTCGCCGGTGCCCAAGGTGATCGACTTCGGGCTTGCGAAAGCCACCAATGGTCTGCAACTGTCCGAGCAGAGCCTGTTCACCGCCTTCGGCACGATCGCCGGGACGCCGCTCTACATGGCGCCGGAGCAGGCGACGTTCAACGCGTTCGACATCGATACCCGTGCCGACATCTACGCGCTGGGGGTGATCCTTTACGAATTGCTGACCGGCTCGACACCGATCCGCCGCGAGTCGCTCCAGAAGGTGGCGCTGGAAGAAGTGCTGCGTGTCATCCGCGAGGAGGAGCCACCGACGCCGAGCCACCGGCTCAGCACGTCGGAGGCGCTGCCGAGCGTGGCGGCGAGCCGACAGGTCGAGCCGGCGAGGTTGGGCCGGTTCGTCCGGGGCGACCTGGACTGGATCGTCATGAAGGCGCTGGCCAAGGAGCGGGCTCGGCGGTATGAATCGGCCATCGGCCTGGCCAACGACGTCGAGCGCTTCCTCCACGATGAGCCGGTGCTGGCTGGCCCGCCGACGGCACGCTACCGGATGGCCAAGTTCATCCGGCGCCACCGAGGGCAGGTAATCGCCGCATCGCTGATCGTGCTGGCTCTCGTCGGCGGCGTGGTGGGCACGACGGCTGGTTTGTTCGAGGCGCGACACCAGGAGGACCTGGCGAACAAGCGGGCCGAGGGGGAGCGGCGGGCCAAACTCGATGCCCAGGAGAAGAAGACGCTGGCCGAGACGAACGAGAAGAAGGCGGTTGAGGCGGCTGAGGGGGAAAGAACGGCCAGGGAGACGGCCGAGGCGGTTCTCGGCTTCGTCGAGAACAAGGTCTTCGCCGCTGCCCGGCCGCAGGGCCAGGATGGGGGCCTGGGCTACGATGTGAAGCTGGTCGACGCCATCACGGCCGCGCTGCCCGCCATCGAGCAGGGCTTTGCCAGCAAACCGCTGGTCGAAGCCCGCCTGCGGCGCACGATCGGGCAATCTTTCCAGTTCCTGGGCAAGCCAGATCTCGCGGCGGTCCAATTCGCCGCCGCCCGGGCACTCAACGCCAAACACCTTGGCCCCGATCACCCCAACACGCTCCTGAACATGGATGACCTGGCTCGCAGCTACGACGACCTCAACCGGCACACCGAGGCCCTCACGCTTCGTGAGGAGGTGCTCGCCCACCACAAGACCGAGAATGAGTTGGACCAATCCAACAAACGGCGGATCATGAGCAACCTGGCCGGCAGTTACAGCAATCTCGGTCGCCACGCCGAGGCGCTCAAGCTCCGCGAGGAGCTGCTGGCCCTCGCGAAGGCCGAACTCGGCCCCGACCACCCTGAGACCCTCGGCAGCATGAACAACCTGGCCGCCAGCTATGGCGACATGGGACGCCATGCCGAGGCGCTCAAGCTCCGCGAGGAAGTGCTAGCCCTCGCCAAGATCAAGCTCGGCCCCGTCCACCCCTATACACTCGGCAGCATGAACAACCTGGCCGCCAGCTACAACGAGCTGGGCCGCCACGCCGAAGCGCTCAAACTCCGCGAGGAGATGCTACCCCTCGTCAAAACCGAACTCGGCCCCGATCATCCCCACACCCTTGGCAGCATGAGCAGCCTGGCCGCCAGCTACACAAATCTCGGCCGCCACGCCGAAGCGCTCAAACTCCGCGAGGAGATGCAGCCCCTGGTGAAGACCAAGTTCGGCCCCGAGCACCCCAACACCCTCATCAGCCTGAACAACCTGGCCTTCAGCTACAACAATCTCGGCCGCCACGCCGAGGCGCTTCAGCTCAGTCAAGAGGCGCTGCCCCTCATAAAAACCAGGTTCGGCCTCGACGATCCGACCACCCTCAGTAGCATGAGCAACCTGGCCGTCAGCTACACCAAGCTCGGCCGCCACGCCGAGGCGCTCAAGTTCCGCGAGGAGCTGCTGGCCCTGCGCGAGACCAGGTTTGGTCCCGACGACCCCAGCACGCTCATCGCCGTGAACAACCTGGCCGTTGCCCTGCTGGCGGTCGGTCGGACGTCCGAGGCGCTTCCGCTCCTGGACAGGTACGCCGCCGCCAACCCCCAGAACGTGTTCTACTCCCTGAAGGTTGCGGCCTTGTGGGCCTGGTTCGGGCGGGAGGCCGAGTTTGCCGCCACTCGTCGCCGCGCCCTCGCCGTGGCCCAGGGCTCGGACAACATTGCCGTGCTGGAGCCGGTCGCGAAGTTGAGCAGCATCCTCCCGTCCTCGGACCGGACCGAACTCGACGCGGCCCTCGCCCTCGCGCGCCGGTCGATCAAGCCCGGCGACGAGACACCCGATCGGTTCTATCGGCAACTCGTGCTGGGGATGGCCGCCTACCGGGCCGGTGACGACCCAGCATGCGATGAGGCGCTCCGGATCGCAGCCGAGGCCCGCTCGACCCTTCCCCTCGTTGCAGACACCGCAGCGTTCTTCCGGGCCATGAGCCTCCATCGGCAAGGCCAGGGCGACGAAGCCCGCCGACTCGCGTCCGAGGCCGCCACGCGAATGACGCCGCTGCCCAGCGATGAGACCAACCCGCTGACCGGCCTTGACAAATATGATGAACTGATCCTCTGGCTTGTCTACAAGGAGGTCAGAGCGCTGATCGGCTTCGACATCCCTCCCACCTTGACGGCGCCCCCCGCCAAATGACCGCGGATTCCGATGCGATTCCTATAATCGGATTTGCCAGGCAGGCTTTGCCGTCTGGGAATTTGTTCGGAGTTTTGATTATGGAGAGACGAGTTGTCGGCACCGGGGTTTACTGTCAAAGTGGGGGGATCACTGGCGATTCGTGATCCCGGTTGCTCCTCCGGTCCGCGGGATGTTTTCGACCCATGAGCTGGATCCGCTGGATCATCCTGGCCGGGTGTCTGGGTTGGTGCGGGCTCGGCCCGCCTCGGGCGGGGGCACGGCTTGATCTGGCGCTGGAGGCCGGGCGGGTCGTCGAGTCGGATCGGCTGTCGCAAGCAGGTCTGCCTGGGATGCCGGATCGGGCGCCGGGCTCCGACGATATCTGGCCTGACTTTGATCCCGGATCGGCGGAAGACGAGCTGGAACCGCTCTGGGGGCATGGCCAGGCGGCTCGGTACGAACTCGGTTGGATCGAGACAGGCCGCGTCTGGCCAGGATGGTCGTCAGGGCGGAGCCGATGGCAGGTGCGGTTGCCTCGGGATTATCCCAGTCGTTGTTAGCGTGATCGTGAAATCGGGCTGCAACCAATTTCCCGGCAACTGGCAATGATCCGGCATCCATCTCCATCCCGAAGGCTCACGCGACATGATTCGCTATATCATTATTTGGAGTTTGCACAACCGGTTCCTCGTCATCGGCGGGGTGCTGGCCTTGATCGCGATCGGCGTCCACTCAGCCTACAAGCTCAACGTCGAGGCGTACCCCGACCCGACGCCGCCGCTGGTCGAGGTCATCACCCAGAACCCGGGCGCCAGCCCCGAGGAGATGGAGCGGCTGGTCGGCATCCCGATCGAGACCGCGCTCAACGGGATGCCGGGCCTGGAAGACCTCCGAAGCACCTCGGTCGCCGGTTTGAACGACATCAAGTGCCAGTTTGAGTACGGGACCGACTACTGGGCGGCTCGGCAGGAAGTGATCAACCGGATCGGCTTCGTGGCGGGCCTGCCGCCGGGAGTTCAGCCGGGCCTGTCGCCCTGGAGCCCGACGGGCGAGATCGTCCGGTACGTTCTGGAAGGGCCAGGGTACACGACGAACCAACTCAAGGCGCTGCAAGACTGGGTCTTGCAGCGGACCTTGAAGACAGTGCATGGCGTCATCGACGTGACGGGGTACGGCGGGACGGTGAAGCAGTATCAGGTGCTGGTCGATACCCGCTTGCTCCGGCAGTACAACGTCACGCTCAAGCAGGTTGAGGACGCGATCGACAACTCGAACGCCAACGTCGGCGGCGACATGATCACGCTCGGCAGCCAGGCGCACAACGTCCGGGTTCTTGGTCTGCTCGGCGGCGGGTACGACCCGTTGGAGCCAGCGCGGATCGACCACATGGACGCGATCGTGGCGCAGAAGATCGACGACATCAAGAAGGTGGTCGTCACCTCGACCAACGGCATTCCGATCTACGTCAACCAGGTGGCCGAGGTGGTCGAGCACCACCGCCCTCGGCTCGGGATCGTGGGACGGAAGCTCAAGAAATCGGACGAGCAGCCAGTCGACATCGACGAGGACGACGTCATCGAGGGCATCGTCCTGATGCGGAAGTACGAGAAGTCGCTGCTGACGGCCGAACTGGTCGAGGCGAAGCTGACCCAGATCCAGAAGTCGGGGATCTTGCCCAAGGGGGTCAAGGTCCGCGTCTTCAACCAGCGGACCGACCTGGTCCACGTCACGACGCACAACGTCTTGCACAATCTGGTCGTCGGGATGGCCCTGGTGGTGGCGATCCTCTTCGTCTTCCTCGGCAACCTGACGTCGGCCGGGATCGTGGCCATCATGATCCCGCTGGCGCTTTTGTTCTCGGTCACGGTCCTGTACATCCAGGGGAAGTCGGCCAATCTGCTCTCGATCGGCGCCGTGGATTTCGGGATCATCGTCGATAGCTCGGTGATCATCGTCGAGAACATCTACCGCCACATCACCGCGCACGGGTCGGACCGGAGTCGCCCGATCATCGACCGGATCGCCGAGGCGTCCGCCGAGATCGAGCGCGCCCTGTTCTTCTCGACGTCGATCATCGTCTGTGCCTTCATCCCGCTGTTCGCGATGACCGGGCCGGAAGGGGCCCTGTTCGGCCCGATGGCGAACACCTATGCCTTCGCCATCTTCGGGGCGCTCTTCCTGGCAATTTCGCTGGCACCGGTGCTCTGCTCGTTCCTCTTCCACAACGGGATGGAAGAAAAGGACACGGTGATCGACCGCCTGATGAAGCAGGGCTACCTGAAGGCGCTCAACCGCTACCTCAACTACCGCTGGGCGGTGATCCTGGTGATGTCGGGTGCCATGGCGATGACGGCCGCCCTGATCCCCGGGCTCGGCGGTGAGTTCATGCCGCAGCTTGAGGAAGGCAACCTCTGGATCAGAGCGACCTTGCCCCGGACGGTCTCGCTGGAAGCCGCCGCGCGGATGGCTCCCCGCCTCAGGCAGGTCATCGCGTCGATCCCCGAGATCAAGAACGTGATGTCGCACGTTGGCCGCCCCGACGACGGGACCGACGTGACCAGCTTCTTCAACCTCGAATTCAACGCCCCCTTGAAGCCGATGGAGCAGTGGCGCGAGGGGATGACGCGGGAGAAGATCGAAAACGAGATGATGGCCAAGTTTCGCGAGTTCCCCGGGATCAACTTCAACTTCTCACAGCTCATCCGCGACAACGTCGAGGAAGCCCTTTCGGGCGTCAAGGGGGCGAACTCGGTCAAGCTGTTCGGCGACGACCTCCAGATGCTCGAAGACGCCGGGCAACGGGTGATGAACATACTGCAGACGGTTCGGGGGATCGAGAACGTCGGGCTCTTTCACATCCTCGGCCAGCCGAATTTGGAGATCCGGGTCGACCGCGCCGCGTGTGCTCGCTATGGCGTGAACGTGGCCGACGTGGAGACCGCCGTCCAGGTGGCGATCGGGGGCAAGGCGTTCTCGCAGATGGTCGAAGGGGAAAAGCTCTACGACATCGTCCTGCGGCTGCCCGTCTCGCTCCGCGATGACCCGACGGTCATCAACCGGATTCCGGTCGATACCCCTGGGGACGACGGCAAGGCGGGAGCCCGGATTCCGCTCGGGCAACTGGCGAAGATCAGCCCGCACGTGTCGGGGGCGTCTTATATCTATCGCGAGAACAACCGCCGCTACATCCCGATCAAGTTCAGCGTCCGGGACCGCGACCTGGCCTCGGCCATCGCCGAGGCGCAGCAAAAAGTGGATGACCCGCACGGACCGGCCAAGCTGCCCGACGGTTACTCGATCGAGTGGTCGGGCGAGTTCGCGCAGATGCAGGAGGCCAACGCCCGCTTGCTCTGGATCGTCCCGCTCTCGATCGGCCTGATCATGGCCTTGCTCTACACGGCGTTCTCGTCGCTGAAGGATGCCTTACTCGTGATGGCGAACGTGGTGGCCGCGACGATGGGCGGGATCTGGGCGCTCCGGTGGACGCATACCCCGTTTTCGATCTCGGCGGCGGTCGGGTTCATCTCGATCTTCGGCGTCGCGGTGCAGGACGGCGTGCTCCTGATCTCGTACTTCAACCAGTTGCGCGAGGCGGGCCTGCCTGTGCGTGAGTCGGTCCTCCGCGGCGCTGAGTTGCGGGTCCGACCGGTCGTCATGACCTCACTGACGGCCGCCCTCGGGCTGATGCCCGCCGCGCTGGCGACGTCGATCGGCTCGCAGGCGCAAAAGCCGCTGGCCATCGTGGTCGTCGGTGGGATGCTGGTGACGCTCGTCCTGACCCGCTATTTGATGCCAGTGTTGTACTCGTACTTCCCGGCCCCCGCCGGCCACGGCGAGCAGCACCAGGAACTGATCGCCGGTTCGCACTACACCGACGCCATCCTCCGGAGCAACCGCCGCTCGCACTGAGGTTGCCCGGCCCAAGGACGCAACCGCCCGCGTCGATCGAACCGGTCGGCGCGGGCGTCGATTTTGGGATCAAAAGTGAGCGGTCAATCCTCAAGAGGTACGATCGTGACTGCGCCACCCTCGCGAACGTCGATCGTCAGGCGGAAGCCGTTGAGCAGTCGCATCCCAATCAAAGGATAAGTTTCGACGGATTCAACCGGAGCCTTGACTGCCTGGTTGTGCCAGAAGATGTAAGTGTCAAAAACGTCCGATACGGTGACTGAGCCATCGGCGAGAGTCGCAAAACCTTGTCTACTCCAAACCAGGCCCAGTCGCTGGATCACCGTTGACGGCAGGCAAAGAATTCCATCGTAGCCTGTGTCGATCACAGCATCGATGGATTCGGGCAACTGAGTTGGTCCAGCGATCAGGATCGAAACCAGTGCCTCTCGCTTGGCATTTACGAAGCCAGTCATTGCACCGCATCTTGGATGATTCTGTGACCAAAATGGCGCGCTGTCCGATAACCGATGCGGCGCATCCAGGGTTGAGCGGACGGAATCCGAGCATAAAGCCGATCACAAGCCGCTTGCTCGTCGGAATCGATCTCATACTCGCAGGTCTCAATGTCGATCATGATGAATTGACCAAGGTGTTGCGGTTCGACGGTCGCCTTGATCTGCTCGTGATAGATCGATTCGCCTCGGCGGGCAAATTCCTCTTTGGAATAACGGGGTCCGCGAGTCACCATTGCATTCACCAGGGAATCTGAGGAGGGCTTCGGGCTTTCCGTTGTTTACCACCATAAAGCAAGGGCTGACCGACTCGCAAGTCGACCAGCCCCGGCTGTTTGTCAGGATGGCTGCGTCTCAAGCTCACGTCAGAGCGTGAAGTGGAACGTCTTGGTGATCATGCGCCAGAGCCACCATGCCAGGGTGCTGTGGCCGCCGTCGATTTTGGCGAAGCCGCGGAGGCCGGGTTGGAGCCGCATGTCGGCGTTGTCGACCGGGATGATGACTTCGTAGACGGCCGTCAGCGGCCTGTTGGTGCCGGTTTTCTGGTCTTGCTTGGTCGCGATCTCGCCGCCACCGCCGGTCGTGAGTGAGGTCTGAATGTCCTCGGTATTGCGGGGTGAAACCATCGAGACATAGCTTTTCCAGGTCGTTTCCGACGTCCCGTACACCTTGACCCAGGCGGTCGGCTTGTTCACCTTGTCGCGGACAAGGTCGATGTCGGTCTGGTCGAGCACCATGTGGGCTTCGAGCTTCTGCGGGTCGCCGATCTCAAAGAGGGGCTTGCCGGGCTTGAGGTACTGGCCCCGGACCTCCTTGTGCGGCACGCCGATGACCTGGCCGTCGCGGGGTGCGACCAGCGTCAGCTTGCCGATCTGCTCGGTGATCTTGAAAAGCGCGGGTTCGAGGTCGGTCTCCGCCTGCAACGCTTGCACCTTCATCGCCCGACTCGATGCGTCGCTGAGTTGACCGTACCAGAGTCCCTTGACGTGGTTCGACTCGGACTGCTCGGCGAGCTGGAGGTATTCGAGCCGCTTTTCCGGGTTCGAGAGGGTGGCAAGCACATCGCCTTCCTTCACGAAGTCCCCGTCCTTGACGTCGATGCTTTCGAGCCGGCCCGGCACCTCAACGTAGATCTCGGTCGGCGCTGCGGCGGTCAGGACGAGCGTCCCCTGGACCCGGAGCGGGGTCGGGATCAACAACACCGCGGTCACCAGCGCGACGGTGACCGCCGCGAACACTCCAGCGCGGACCTTCTTCACCTTACGCATCCTCCCGGGTTGTCGGACGAACTTGACCATCTGCCACAACGGCATCCCCGCCAGCGGGATCAACGACCCCAGGGCGATCATGTAGCTGACCGTTTCGAGCTTGTACGGCTTCAAAAACTGGCTGAGGAAGAACAGGATGCTGAACGTAACGACCCAGCGATACACATAACTCGCAATCGCATAGGTCACGAACAGACCCCGCCGTGACCGGGGCATGTAGCTCTGGACCGGAACTTCGAGCCCAAGGACCTTCTCCTGGAACAGGTACGCGAAGAACTGCGTGCTCTTGATCCGGAGGTTGGGGATTTCGAGAAAGTCCGACATGACGTAATAGCCGTCATAGCGGAGCAGGGGGTTGGCGTTGAAGAGGATCGTGTTGACCGAGCAGATGAACATCGTCGCCAGACATAAACTGTTCAACAACCCTTGCTCGGTGTTCCACCAGACGAACGTCGTGAGACTCGCCAGGAAGCACTCGACGTAGATCCCCGCCGCCGAGATCCAGATCCGCTTCCACTTGTTGGGTAGGAGCCAGCTATCGGTGACGTCGCAATAGAGCGCGGGGGTCAGGACGAGGAAGAGCATCCCCATCTCGTGAACCTCACCACCGAAATGCTTCGCGGTCAGGCCGTGGCCAAACTCGTGGATGATCTTGACGATCGCCAGGCTACACCAGAAGTAGACGATCGTCCGCCAGTTGAAAAAGCTCTGGAAGTCGGGCAGGCGGGCGGCGAAGGTCTGATACTGACTGGCGACGAGCGTCAGGGCGGCCAGCATCATCCCGACGCTGAACGCGATGAACCCGGTCGTGTACATCCAGCGGAAGTACGGGTACATCCCCGTCAGCATCTTTTCCGGGTCGACGACCGGGATCTTGATGTAGAGGATGTTGGCGAGGAACTGCCAGACCTTCTTCCACTGGTTCTTCTTCCGTCGCCGGACCAGCGCCTGCGCCTGGTCGGGGCTATCGATCAGGGCGATCCCAGCCTCGTGGAGCTGGGCGGCGAACCGGAGGAGGTCGTCGACCGTGATCGTCTGCGGGCGGTACTTCCGCTCGAAGGCGCGCTTGACGTCCTGCAGGTTTTGCTTGCCGTCGAACTGCTGGAGGAGGAAGTATTCTTCGATCTTGAACCGAAAATACTTCAGGGCGATCGGGTCCTTGATGACGTAGTGCGTCATCCCCTCGTAGAACTGCGGCTGGACGATCAGGTCGGGCCGAAGCTTGACTTTGAGGTGCTCGGCGGCTTGCCCCACGGGGGCGCTCGGTGCCAGTGATGGGGCTGAGCTCATCGGTCGGTCGTCCTCGCTTGGCTTCGGCCTCGGGCGGTCAGTTCGGGTTCGGTTGGTTCGGTGTCTGGCGGGTTGACCAGGGAGTGGCTGGACCCACCTCCCCGATCGAGTTCCGGTTCGAGCGATTTCCTACGGACCGAATCACCGCCGGAAAAGCGGGACAGGCACCGCTTCTTCGTCGCTTGAGCCAGTCCCCTTTTCCTCGACGACGACGCTCAACCGGAAGATGCTCCAGATCAGCGGGGAAGCGACGGCAGGTCGCTGTTGTTGGCCGCTGAGCCGAGCGGGGTGGTGGTTTCGGGCTTGAGGTAGAAGGTCATCACGGCCTTGAGGCCGGGTCGCAGCTCGTGGTTCGGGTTGTCGATCTCGGCATAGACCCGGACACCGGTTTCGCCGATCGCCTGCAGCGACGGGTCCACGAAGGTCACGACACCGCGAAACTTCTTCTGCTCGATCAGGTGCTTGACCTTGCCAGCACCTTCCTGCGTGAGCCGTGGCTGAATCTCGATCTCGGTGCCGACGGTCACCCGGTACGAGTATTCCACCGGGATGTAGGCCCAGACGCGGACCTTATCGAGGTTGCCCAGCTTGCAGACGGCCTCGTTGGCCTGGACGCTTTCGCCTTCATGTTTGAACTCGTCGATGATGATCCCGGGGAACGGAGCGCGGATGATGTGCTCCTCGGCGGCCCGGATGGCGGAGGCCATCTTGGCAATGGCAAGGTTCTGGGTGTCGACCGCCGCGATCCGGCTGGCGTCAGCCACGGCGTACTCGGCTTCCCCCTTCTGAACTTCTTCCCGCGCCACGAAGCCTTTGCCTTGCTTGAGCAGGGCGTTGTTGCGCATCACGACCGCCGCCGCCAGTTGCTTCTGGGCGTCGGCCTTGAGGATCTCGCCTTGCCCCTTGGCCTGGATCTCGGCTTCCTTGACGGCGAGGTCGGCGACCTCCTTGTGCAACCGACCGATCTCGTCGCCGGCTCGACCGACTTCCTTGCCGATCCGGAGTTCGATCTTGTCGATCACCCCGGGCCGGAGCGCCGAGACGTTCGAAACCTGGTACCAGTCGACGTTGGCGTCGGGGACGACCAGGGTCTTACCGTCACCCTGCTGCTGGGCGGCGATCGTGGCGGCCGACAGGGGAACGAGCAAACCGACGGCGAGGGCAAGGGCTGTGCGCTTCAAAACCATGATAAAGCTCCGTGGCAATCCGGCGGCGATCCGACCAGACCGCGTGACTGGGTGAATGTTCGGTGGGAGAAGGGGAGCCTATCAAAACAGGCTCCCCGCGATGGAGTTGGATCAGTGCAGGAACGGCCAGCGGAACATGACGGTTTCATAAAAGACGTTGACAACGTCGCGGAGCAAAACGTAAGCAAGTCGAGCTTCGCCGCACTGGACGCGAGCGCGGACCTCGGAGCCGGGGCGGAGCGACTGGTTCCGGCTCAGGAAGTCGGCCCGGACCTTGTCGCTGAACCCGACCGTGACCTTGACCACGTGCCGCTGTTCGACGGTATCCGCGCGGGCACCGATCAGGCGGACATAACCGGGGTACCGGTGTTCGGGGTCAGTCGCCGTGACGAAGTAGGCTTCCAGCGTCGAGTCAGTGGGCTTTTTGCCGTCAGCGATCTCTTTCTGGAGCTTCGACCGGGCTTCGAGGATCGGTCCCATGTCGTCGTCGGGCACCTCGACGTCCATGACCCATTCGCCGCCAACAGCAGCGATCTGGAGGAGTTCAGTCCCGATCTCGACCGGGCGGCCCTTGAGGGTCTTTTGCGGCTCCCAGGTGGTGATGATCCCTTCCTGAGTGGCGCGAACCTTCATCGACTCGATCTGGTCGCGCACGATCTTGAGCTGCTTCTCGGCGCTATCGGCCTTGATCTTGGCCTCGCTCGCCTGCGCCTTGAGGGAGACCTTTTCGTCCTCACGCATGCTCGACGACCGGATGTTGACCTGCTTGGTGAAGCTTTCAGCCTGCGACTCGGCTTCGGCCTTGGCGGCCAGGAGCTTGTTCAGCTCCTTTTGCAGGTCCTTGCTTTCCAGTTCCAGCAGGACGTCGCCATCCTTGACGAACTGGCCGTGGTTGACCATGACTGACTGGACGATCCCGGCGACCGGGGCGTACAGGTTCTGGCGATTCTCGGGGAGGAGCGACCCCTTCCCTTCGATCGTCAGTTGCCAGGGGACGAAGGTCAGGATCAGGACGACCGACACGATCGCGCCCAGAACACCGAGGATTTTTGCCAGCGTCCGCCCGCGAAAGAACCGCCAGGGCGAGCCGATCATCTTCAGGACCGGCAAGAGCGCCCGGTCGTACTCGGAGGCGTTCCACAAGGCGGTCGAGGCGTGCCGCGAGACAACCTCGCACCGGGCATGAGCGTCGGTTGGGGCCATCTCGTCGCCGATCTGCTCGGCGACGACGCACCCAAAGGCCACCTTCTCCTTGGTCGCGTCGGTTTCCGGCTTGTGCAGGAGGGTGACGATAACCGCCTTCGACCCCGACTCATCCACGTACGCTTCCACGCAGTCGCGGAGATCGGGGGCGAATCCTTCGGTGTTGCCGGTATAGACGAGGTCCTCGCCCGACCGGATGACCGCCTTGCAGAGCTTGGTCAGTTCGCGGATCAGGTTGGCGCGTTGCTCGACGACTTCCTGGCCGCTGACCGCCTCGATCATCGTCCGGCCGCCAACCTTGAGCGCGACCGAGAGTCGGTCGCACGCGACGAGGCGTTTGCCGTCGTTGACGACCGCGAAGCAGGCTTCTTTGAGGTCGAGCGACCCGTGGATGCCGTGCGTGAAGGTTTCGAGTTGATTCCACAACCGCTGCTGCGACATCATCTGCCGCATCTGGCGGTTTTTGAGGTACTGACCGGCGAGGTCGCAGAGGTCGCCGACAAACCGGAGCGTGCTCTTTTGTTGAGCCGCGCGGCGGGTCGGGTCCATCAGGATCTCGATCAGACCGACCACCTGCTTGTCGACCGACAGCGGGGCGATGATCAACGAGTATCCGGTCGGGTTGCCGGCGTTGGGCACCCCTTCGACGGCGGCCCCGGGCGGGATGATCGTGGCCTGCGAGGCCTGAATCATGCAGCCGAGCAAGGCGTCGTGGCTTTGCGTCCGGACCCGGCCGTCGAGCAGGCCGCTGAGGTGGAACTCAAGTTGCTGCTGCAACTTGATCCCACCGCGACCGTCGAGCAACCACAAGGCCCCGCCCGACGCCGCGACAGCCGCGACGACCCGGTTGAGGAACTCGCCGTAGAACTCGTTGGGCTGGATGTCCGACTCGGCCAGTTCGGCGATCTCGGCCACCAGCTTGCGGATCTGGGTCTTCGTCTGCTCCAGCAGACCAGGATCAATCGTTTCTTCCGCCATGATGATTCCGGTGGAGGTGGGGCCGAGGCCGATCGCGCCGCATTTGGCCGCCGCGATTCGCTCGAATGCGGCATACTGACAACGGGACACCGACTCCACGCAACTTCCCGAGCATTTTTTTCCGGGCCTTGACTTTCGTCGGTTGCCTGGTAGTTCCGACCCATTTCCGGAGCCTCTCCCGTGCCCGCACCTGCGACTCGCCGCCACCTGGTCACGGGAGCCACCGGCATGCTCGGCAGCCACATCGCCGAGCGGTTGGTTGCGCGTGGCGACGCGGTGCGCGCCCTCGTCCGACCGATCTCAGACACCCGATTCCTCCAGAATCTGGGAGTCGAGTTGACCGTCGGCGATCTCGGCAATCCTGCTTCGCTCGTCCAGGCGGTCCAGGGAATCGACACAATCTATCATTGCGCCGCGAAGGTGGGCGACTGGGGCAAGTGGCACGAGTTCCAGACCGATTGCCTCGACGCCACCCGCAACCTCGCGCTCGCGGCGCTTGGTGCGGGGGCTCGCCGCTTCCTCCATATCAGCTCGACTTCCGCCTACGGCCACCCGACCGAGGGCGGGCCGCCGATCGATGAGACCGCGCCGCTCGGGCAGAACTTCTGGCCCATCTGGGACGACTACACGCGCAGCAAGGTCGAGTCGGAACGGATCTTGTGGGATCTGGCCCGCACGCGTGATTTACCCTTGACGATCATCCGTCCTTCCTGGCTCTACGGTGAGCGCGACCGGATCACCTTGAAACGCCTGGTGACTCGCCTCCGTGCCAACAAGTTCCCGCTGATCGGCCCGGGCGATAACCCGCTGAGCGCTGTCTATGCCGGCAACGTCGCCGATGCCGCACTCCTGGCGGCCGATGACCCCGGCTCGGTCGGTGAAGCCTACAATATCACTCATCAGGGCCAGTTGACCCAGCGCGAGTTTCTTACCTTGCTCGCCACCGCCGCCGGTGCCCGACCTCCATACCGGACCGTTTCCTATCCCCTCGTCTTCACCGTCGCGCTCGGCTTCGAGGCCGTCGGCAAGCTCAGGAATCAGGCCCGTCCGCCGCTTATCACCCGCTACGCCACCTGGTTGATGGGCCGTCGCGTCTCCTACAGCACGGCCAAGGCCGAGACCCAACTCGGCTGGCGGCCGCTGGTCGATAATGCCCAAAGCATCAATCAATCGGTCGCCTGGTATCTGAGCCAGAATGGAACTTGCTCGACCCAGTCGAATCCCTGACAATTTGGGTCACGTACCAGGTTGACCTGGGTTCTTGGAGGACGTTCGCGATGAGTGCCGTGGCCACTGGACCGAATCCTCTTGATGAAATCACCATTTTTGCTCGGGTCCTGGGGATCGAAACCGATCGCCTGCCGGCCGAGATCGCCCGTTATTTTCTTGACCTCCAACTTGATCACAGCGATCGAATGCGGATGCACGTTCTGGCCATCCGCAACCAGAACGACGAGTTGAGTGAGGCGGAACGGGCCGAGATGCATGCTTATGGCAAAGCCGCCACCTTGCTCTCACTCCTCAAGTCGAAAGCACGCTTAACTCTCAACGTCGGTGCTCCGGTTTTGAATGGCTCGTGAACCGCTGCCATCCACTCAGTTGACGCGGCACGTCTGGGAGCGAGCCTGAGGACGCTGCGAATACTGTCAGATTGCTCAGCAAGTCGATCTGGCGTCCTTCGAGATCGATCATGTCATTGCCCGTAAGCACGGCGGCGCAACCCGCTCGGGAAATCTCGCTCTGAGCTGCTATCCCTGCAATTCGTACAAAGGTTCGGATATCGGCAGTATCGATCCAGAAACCCGCTCTCACCCCTCTATTCCACCCGCGTCGGCATCGCTGGCAGAAGCATTTCTCCTGGGATGGAGCCTGGCTGGTCGGCAAAACGCCCATCGGTCGGGTCACGGTGACTTTGCTGAGGATTAATGACGAATACCGGGTTCGGCTCCGGTCCTCCCTCATGACTGAAGGAGTCTCCTTCCAACCCGAAACCTGACGTTTTGACTTTTGCTTGAGTTTGAGGAATCGATTTAGATGCGACCAAGCTCAGCTGGTGGCTGCTGGTCGCTAGTGCTCCAAGTCTCTGAGCCAGAATGGGACGCGAGTGAGTCGTTGATCGCCCCTCCGTTCTGGGTCGTCCCGTCCAACGAAAAAACCGACCCGGAGAGTGAGGGGGTTACCTCCAGGTCGGTCTCCATCGATCCCAGGGTAGGGATCTCATGCGAATAAGTTAATAATTAAGCGTTGGTCGGGCTCGTGCCGCCCGCGGGCGGGGGATACGTCCGGATCGCGACGGTAGTATCCGACGGGGGTTGCGGGCTGGAGTCGGCGGGCGGTGCGAAGGCAAACGATGACGGTGCGATCCGGGAATCAAGGTTGTCGAACAGCGGGCGGAGCTGAAAGCGAGCATTCTTGCGCATCGAACACATCCTTATTCAGAGGTGACAGAATCAAGGCCGGAAGCGACCGCCGGAATCTTCGTGGTACGCACCCGGCAACGACCAATTTAGGCTGTTTTTCGCGGGTAGAAGAGAGAATTTTAGAAAATTAAATTCTTTGTTTCAATAAATAAACACAGGTAATAAGTTTTGTTTGGTTGTGATTTCTTTCGAGTCATCTGGATCAGGTTCGTGCCGCAAAGTACGAACCGGTTTTGTTCTCGGATTTGTGATTTCGCGGGTCTGATCGGCCTCGGAATGGTCTCTAAAAACGGGTCAGCAAATTCGCGGGCCTCACTCCATGACTCGTCCCCCATCGACGGCCGCCTTCTCAGTCCGCATCCTGGACGGCCCAGAGAGTTCGAGGGCAACTGGCTTCGTTCTATCGCAAAATGGGTAAGATGGGTTAGATTTGGAGCTTGCGGCGGTGGTTTGGTCGAATTGGATCAGGGGTCTTGAAGACGGCGGTTCGATCGACGACGATGAGTTTCCGCCCTCGACGCGATGACGATGATGATTGGCTTCGTTTTCTCGATCGACCCCTCTCCCGTTGCTCTGCCTCGCCGGTTTACTCCTCGTTTTTCTCACTCGACGATCCCCCTCGGGAGTTGCCCATGAAGTTGCGTCTTATGCTCGGTCTTGGGTTTGGGCTTGGACTCTTGTCCGGGTCTGGTCTGCGCGCTGACGATAAGCCAGTGTCAACCGACTCGAAGAAGTCGGTGCCGGTGATGATCGACTTCGACTCGATCCGGTCGGCGTTTGCTGGCGGCGGCTCGAAGGGTGCGGCGGACTCAAACGACCCGTCGAAGTATCGCCCGTATCATGACGTCACCGAGAAGGCGACGAAGCATGACGGGATGCTGACCTTGTTCCAGAACGAGGATCACCTCTACGCCGAGATCCGTCAGGACCAGTTTGACCAGCCGATGCTCTCGCCGATCACGATCGCCCGGGGCCTGGCGATGGCGGGTAATCCGCTCAACTTCGGTGACGAGTGGATCCTGGTGTTCCACCGGTCGGGCGACAAGGTTCAGCTCATCCGGCGCAACGTCCACATCAAGGCGCCGTCGGGGACCCCGCTCGAAAAGGCGGTGAAGCAGAATTACACCGACTCGATTCTGATGGCGTTGCCGATCGTCGCCCTGAACCAGAATCAAAACAGCGTCGTCATCGACCTGGCCGATATCTACTTCACCAACTTCGCCCAGTTGCCGCTCGGCCAGATGGACCGGACCCGGACGACCTGGAGCAAGGTCAAGGCGTACCAGAACAACCTCGAACTGGAAGTTCAGGCGACCTTCGGCGACTCGGGCTACGGCAACTATGATTCGGGTGATGAGGGAATCGTCGATGGCCGGGGGATCACCGTTGTCATCCACTACAGTTTGGTCAAGCTGCCCGAGTCGGGCTACCACAGCCGCGCCGCGGACGATCGGGTCGGGCACTTCCTGAACGCGACGGTGGACTATGGGAACACCGACCCGGATGGCAACGTCGTCCGGATGATCAACCGCTGGCGGCTCGAAAAGAACGACCCGAAGGCCAAGCTCTCGGCCCCCAAGAAGCAGATCGTCTGGTACATCGAGGACACGGTCCCGCTCGAATACCGTCCCGCCGTCGAGGACGGCATCCGCGAGTGGAACAAGGCGTTCGAGAAGATCGGCTTCCGCGACGCCATCGCCGTCCGCTGGCAAGAGCCGGGGCGCGACGAGTTCGACCCCGAGGATATCAACTACTGCACCTTCCGCTGGATCACGACGAGCATGACGTATGCGATGTCGTGCCTCCGGTCGAATCCCTTGACCGGCGAGATGATCGACGGCGACGTGATCTTCGACGCCTCGTGGGTCCGGTTCTGGAAGAACGAGTACGCCATCCTGACCGGCGAACCGCCCACCGCAGCCGGGCAGAGGGCCAAGCTGCCGGGTCTGCTCGAACCGATCGCGCTGGGTGAGGTGATCAGCACCACGCTGGCCGCCAAGCAAGGGTACGGCCAGGCGCCCCTCCTGATCCAGCCGCTCGGCTCGCCGACCAAGGTCAGCCTGGCCCCCGCCGAGTGGTCGGGCCTCCGGCGCGAGTTGCTCAAGCGGACGAACACGAGCGGAAAATCAAGCTGCCGGTTCGCGGCGGGGATGCAGACCGAGGTTGGCCTGGCGGCGATGGTGATGGAAGAAGCCGTCAAAGAGAACCCCGAGTCGAAGCTTCCCGAAGAGTTCCTCAACCAACTCATCAAGGAAGTGGTGATGCACGAGGTCGGCCACTCGCTCGGCCTCCGGCACAACTTCAAGGCGAGCACGATGCTCGACGCCGACCAGCTCAACAACACCGAGATCACCCGCGTCAAGGGGATGACCGGCAGTGTCATGGACTACAACCCGATCAACATCGTCCCGAAGGGTCAGAAACAGGGCGACTTCATGACGACCACGATCGGCCCTTATGACTACTGGGCGATCGAGTACGCCTACAAGGAAGTGACCGGCGACGAAGCGGCCGAGCTGAAGAAGGTCGCCGCGCGGGCTCCCGAACACGACCTCGTTTTCGGGACTGACAGCGACATGTTTAACGCCGACCCGCTGGTCAACGTCTACGACCTCGGCTCCGACGTCAGCCGGTTCGCGCAGGACCGGATCACGCTGGCGGCTCAGTTGCTCAAGGGTCTCGACACCAAGGTCGTCAAGGACGGCGAATCGTGGGCGCGAACCAAGACCGCATTCTCGTACCTGATGCGGCAGTACGGTAACGCCGCCGACCTCGTCGCGTCGTATGTCGGCGGGCAGTCGGTCGCGCGGAACCACAAGGGAGACAAGGACGCCGTCGACCCGATCATCCCGGTCTCCGGGGAAAAGCAGCGGCAGGCGCTCGCCTTCCTGGCCGCCAACGTCTGGGATGATGCCGCCTTCAAGTTCTCGCCCGGCCTGCTCCGCAAGCTCTCCAAGGAGCACTGGGACATGGGCGTCGGGTCGTCGTACGCCGTGATGATGTACGACACTCCGGTGAACGACCGCGTGCTCGGCATCCAGAAGATCGCGCTCAACCAGTGCCTGGCGGCGTCGGTCCTGGGTCGGCTCCAGCAGCAGGAGTTGCAAGCCGAGCCCGACGCCAAACCGCTCCAGGTCGCCGAGGTCTTCAACGCCATCACCGGGTCGATCTTTCGCGAGGTTGGCCTCGACCCAAGCAAGCCGCTCGAAACGGGCAAGCCGACCACCGTCACCTGCTCGACGATCCGCCGGAACCTCCAGCGCGAGTATTTCCGCCGGCTCGCCACGATGGTCCTCGGCGAGCGCAAGTCGCCCATGAGCGACTACTACGGGTTCATCCTCTTCATGGGGAACAGTTCCTATCCGGCCGATGCCAAGAGCCTGGCCCGGCTCCACCTCAAGCGGATCGGCGACGCGGTGGGCAAGGTCCTCGACACCAAGGATGTGGCTCTCGACGACACCTGCCGGGCGCACTTCGAGGAGCTGCGGCAGAACATCACCAAGACCCTCAACGCCGAGGTGGCATCCAACGAGTAATACGGTTCAGAGCCAGAAAATGCATGGCAAATCGCAGGATAGCAGATTGCAACTCCAGCTTCTGGATGACTTTGTAATCTGCTACCGTGATCTGGGGTGCGTCAACGGATTCTGGCAAACGACCGCTAACCAGGAAAAGGGGACTGGCTCAAGCGAGCTTGCGAGCGTGCCTGTCCCTCTTTTCCGATCACCATGCCAGAATCCGTTGGCGCACCCCGTGATCTGCAATGAATCGCTTCTTGCTTTGATTCGTGGCAGAGTTGGGAGCGAGCGGCACCATTTCCAACTTTCCAACACTGATACGTTCAGAAACGATCGCCTTTGATCCTGGTCGGACGGGCTTCATCCGTTCGACCAGGACGGGTCTCAGAACGGGATCGAGCCGCCGAGCGGTGGGCTTGATCCCGGTTGGTTCGGCTGGGCCACCGGAGCGGGCGCCACCGGTAGATCGGCCGGCACAGCGCCCCGGAAGCCGAGGTAGGGCAGTTTGCCGTCGATTCGGACCCCAGCCCGCCACGTCAGATAGCCCGGACGGGAGCCACCCTTGACGGTGGCCTCGGCCGGCTTGATCCGGCTCTGCGCCGGGCCGAGTGGGTCAGAAGTGAGCCCTCGGAGGGCGTAATAATACTTGGAGTCGTAGTAATCGCCGGTCCATTCCCAGGCGTTCCCGGCCAGGTCGAACGCGCCGAAGGGAGAGCGGTCGGTCGGGTTACTCATCACCGGTTCGAGGGTCCGGTCGGTGGCAGCGTCGCCTTTACCGGGTTCCTTGTTAAGACCATAAGAGACCTTGCCGTCGGCCGACCGCGCGGCGAACTCCCACTGAGCTTCGGTCGGCAAGCGCCGGTTGGCCCACTTGCAATAGGCGAGGGCATTCCGGGCCGTTAAACCGGTGACGGGTAAGTCGAGTTGCCCGCCGGGGATCGGCTCATCCGGTCGGCCGGTGTCCTTGAGGTAGAACTGATACTGCTTGTTCGTGACCTCGTGTTCGTCGATGTAAAAGGTGCTGACCTTGACGCGATGCTCAGGGCGTTCCTCGGAGTCGCCGTCATCGCGACCCATCGCGAACTCCTCGCCGGGGACCAGGACCATCCCGGCGCCGTCGCGGTCGCAAACGATTCGCTTCGGCCAGCCCGATGGGTGGATCGGCGCGGTTGGGTCGGGCTTGAAGCCGCTCGGAAGTGAGCGGGTCATCACTTCGGCGGGCTTCGAGGTCGAGGCATTCGTCGATGGCGGAGCCGGCCCGGTCGGCGCAGCGGCGATGGTCGGCGGTGGATTTGGCCCGGTCGGTTGCGGCTGGCTGGGTTGCGTGGCTCGGGGGGCGGCTGGCCCAGCTGCGTTCTTGGCGGTTTCGACCTCGAACAGCGGGCGATTGCGGCGCTCGCGGTCGAGCGCGCCCAGGGCGAACCTGGCGGCCTCGGTCCCCTCATAACTCCGAACGACCCGCTTCAACAGATCCAGCGCCGCCGCGGTCCGGCCTAGCCTGTCAGCTTGTCGGGCGTTGTCCACCAGCGCGGCGGCTTCACGCTCGGCCGACTCCTTGGCATCGACCACCACCCGGTTTTCCTTGCGGTCGGGTGCCGGGGTTTCGGTCGGCGGGCTGGATGCGAAGGTCCTGTACAGGACCACGACCACGACCAGCATGATCAGACTGAGGACACCACCGATCGCGTAGCGTACCCGCTGCCGCGTCTCATAAGTGTCGAGCAGCGGAGTTTCTTCAAGCTTCGAGGCCCCGGTACCGTCGTCTCGATCGGCATCGACCTTCTTTTTCTTCTTCTTGACGGGGCTGGTGGACTCGTCCTCAGCCTTGGCCCCTTTGGCCTTGCCCGACTTGGTTGGCTTGGGTTCTTCGACCGGTTCCGGCTCGGCTTTCCAGGTCCGGGGAAGGTAGGCAGGCTGCGAGGGTTTGGGTGGCATCGAGTCCGACATGCGGGAACCCCTCGGTCATGGCCGCCGCCCACGGTCAGGTCTGGTCTCGGGCCGTTGCCCGGACCTCCAGCCTACCGGTGATCGCCAGTCGGAACAAGAGGTTGTACGCTTGCTCGCGGCCGTCCGAATCAATTCGGGTTGAGACGGGCGAGAAACTCGGCATTGCTGGGGGATTTTGCCATCTGCTTGATCAAGCCTTCCATCGCCTCGATCGGTTTCATTCCCGATAAGGTCCGGCGGATCAGGTTCATCCGGGTCAAAATGCCCGGTTCCAGCAGGCGTTCTTCCTTCCGAGTTCCCGACTGGGCGATGTCGATCGCGGGCCAGACCCGACGCTCGGCGAGGCGGCGGTCGAGGACCACCTCCATGTTGCCCGTCCCCTTGAACTCCTGAAAGATCAGGTCATCCATCCGACTGCCCGTCTCGATCAGGCAGGTCGCCATGACCGTCAATGAGCCGCCTTCCTCGAACTTCCGCGCGGCGCCGAACAATCGCTTCGGCACGTCGAGCGCCTTGATGTCGAGGCCGCCCGACATCGTCCGGCCCGAGGACGAATTCTTGTTGTACGCTCGGGCGAGCCGGGTCAGGCTGTCGAGCAAGATCAGGACCTGACCACCCGTCTCGGCGATTCGCTTGGCGCGATCCACCGTCAGTTGCGCCAGGCGGATATGTTCCTCGGTCGCCTGGTCGGACGATGAGGCAATGACCTCGCCGCGCACGCTCCGGCGCATCTCTGTCACTTCCTCGGGCCGCTCGTCGATCAGCAGGACGATCAGTTGCGTCTCGGGGTGGTTCTGAGCCACGGCCGCCGCCATCTGCTGAAGCAAGATCGTCTTGCCCGACCGCGGCGGTGCGACGATCAGGCCGCGCTGGCCCTTGCCGATCGGCGTGAGAAGGTCAATCACCCGCATCCCAAGTGGTTCTGGGCCGGTTTCGAGGTGGATCTGCTCGTGCGGGTCGATCACCGTCAGTTCGTCGAACCGTTGCAGGTCGAGGTACTGGTCGGGCGTCCGACCCTCGATCTCGATCAGTTCCGCCATCTTGGGGGCTTCGCCGCGTTTGGGCGCTTCGGTGGCGACGCCGGTGAGGCGGACCCCCTGCTTGAGCTGGAATCGGGTCAGGAGCGGCGAGCCGACGTAGACGTCGGTGGTGTTGATCCGGTAGTTCCGCGCCGGATCGCGTAAAAAGCCGAACCCCTTGGGATGCAGCTCCAGGACGCCGGAATAAGTCAGTTCAGCCGTATCCATGACAATGAGGCTCAGGGGAGAGATGGGGGTCGGGTCGGCAGTAGGCTGAAGAGGATTCACACGAAGGGATTCGCCCCGACGAGCCGATCATTGGGTCCGATCGAGCCGCGTCCCGGGGTGATCATGAGAAGTTGGTGAGGAGAAGGCAACCCGAGTGGGGTTGGTGGGAAGCAAGCGTCGAGTCGGGTGAGAGTAGACAGGGAACCGACCGGTGGCCAGTTCGATTCCATCATCACCATAACGCTCACTCCTCATGACGTCCATGCCATTTTTGATGGAATGTCGTCCTCGTTGTTTTCGGACATCTTTTGATCCATCGCTCTGACGAAAGCCCCAGACGGGGCCAGGTTTCGCCATGAGGCAGGAGGCGTCTATAATCCCCTTCGGAAAATGGATGCTGGCAACGACCTCGACCGACGGGCGGGTTCGCGGGATGCGCAAGATCAAACTGCAAAAGGCGGGCAGCGACCGGCTGGCCGCCCAGTTCGCCGCCGATTTGAACCCGGCGCAGCATGCGGCGGCCACCGCGCCCGATGGGTACAACCTGATCCTGGCCGGGCCGGGGTCGGGCAAGACGCGGGTGATTACCTACCGCGTTGCCTACCTGATCGCCCGGGGCGTGCCGGCCGAGTCGATCCTGCTCGTCACCTTCACCCGCCGCGCCGCCCGCGAGATGGTCGCGCGGCTCGAAGCTCTGATCGGTCCCCGGGTCGCTCGCCTCTGGGCCGGCACGTTCCACCACATCGGCAACCGGATCTTGCGGCGCTCGGCGCAGGTGCTGGGTTACGATCCCAACTTCACCATCCTCGACGGTGCCGATCAACTCGACCTGATCCGCCTGGCGATGGAAGATGCCGGGATGATGGGCTCGGGCAAACTCGCCCCCAAGGCCGAGGCCGTGCAGCACCTCGTCAGCCTCTCGTTCAACGTCCGGCGCCCGTTGCGCGAGTTGGTCATCGACCGGAACCCCGCCTGGGCCGACTGGACCGGTCAGATCGAGGCCGCATCGCTGGCTTATGCCAAACGGAAGCAGGCCGCGAACTGCATGGATTACGACGACCTCCTCGGGCAGTGGGCGCGGTTGCTCGACGACTTCCCCGACCAGCGGGCGGCCCTCGGGCGACAGTTTCGCCACCTGCTCATTGATGAGATGCAGGATACGAACTCGATCCAGGCCCACCTGATCGAGACCATCGCCCGCAACGGCAGCGGCAACCTGACGGCCGTTGGCGACGATGCCCAGTCGATCTACCGGTTCCGGGGAGCCAACTACGACAACATCCTCAAGTTTCCCGAGCGGAACCCCAACACGACCATCTTCCGGCTCGAAACGAATTACCGATCCACCCCCGAGATCGTTGCCTTTGCCAATGCCTCGATCGCCCAGAACGAGACCGGCTTCGACAAGACGATCCAGTCAGCACGCGGGTCGGGGGTCTTGCCGCTGGTCGTCCCGGCGGCCGACGGGGTCGAGGAAGCCGAGTTCCTTTGCCAGCAGATCCTCGAACTGACGGAGCAAGGCGTCTCGCTGGCCAAGATCGCCGTCCTCTACCGGAACCACCACGATAGTATCCTCCTGCAAGCCGAACTGGTCGCTCGCGGCATCCCCTATACGATCCGAAGTGGGCTCCGGTTCTTCGAGCAGGCGCACATCAAGGACGCTCTGGCCTACCTGCGCATCCTGGTCAACGCCCGCGATGAACCGGCCTGGCGACGGTTGCTCTTGCTCTTGCCCGGCGTTGGGCCGGCCAAGGCCGCGACCGTCTGCGGCCACCTGATCGCGCAGGCCGACCCGCTTGCGGCGCTGGCCACGGCGCCGACGATGGCGCTCTTGCCGACCAAGACCAAGGGGTTCTTTGCCGGCTTCGTCACCGATCTGCGCAAGATCGAAGCGGCGCAGCCCCTGACCAACCCCGCCGCCGCCATCGCGGCGCTGCTCGCGGGCGGCTACCCCGACGTGGTGAAGGCCCGCTACGAGCGGCCCGACAACCGGATCGCCGACATCGAGCAGATGGCCGTCCTGGCCTCACGGTACGAGAACCTCGAACGCCTGATCTCCGACTTGCTGCTGGCGGGTGACGTCTACGGCGTTGATACGCTCGGGACCGATGACCAGACCGAGCACCTCGTCTTGAGCACCATCCACCAGGCCAAGGGGCTCGAATGGTCGCGGGTCTTTGTCCCGCGACTCGTCGAGGACGGCTTCCCCTCGGCCCGGGCGCTCGGCGAGGAGGGGGGCGAGGAAGAAGAGCGCCGGGTCTTCTATGTGGCCGTGACCCGAGCGATGGATGAACTGTATCTGACCTATCCGCTCACGCTGGCACGCGGCGGGCGCGGACCAACGCTGATCACCAAGCCGAGCCGGTTCCTGACCGAACTGCCCGCCAGCCTCGTCGAACTGGCCAGCCTGGAAAGCGAGATCGATCTGTCGTGGTCGGGCGTCTTGCAGACCAAACCGGAGGCGGGTGGATGAGCAACCTCCCGTCGCCCGCGCTGAACACTCCCGAGCAGGTTTTGGCGGCGATCCGGTCCGGCCCCACGCTCGACCAGGCCACCGAGGAGCGGCACCTTGACCGCCTCGTCGAGCGCTTCCCGGCCGAGCCCCTGAAAGCGGCGATCCGGCCCCGGTTGGATCACCTCGACGAGCCCGATGGGGCGATCGTCCTCCGGCTCCTCGAAGTTCACCTCGATCCGGCCCTTGGTGCCGAGCTGATCGCCGCGCTCCGGCGCCAGCCTGACCTCGCCCCGGATCGTGCCTGGGAGGCCCTGGCCTTGCTCGATAGCGCCGGGATGCTCGACCGGGCGCCCGACTTGGTCGAGCGGTGGGACGAACTGAACGACCTGATCGATCCGAGCGAGGCGTCGGACAGCCTTGCGGCGCAGCTTGAGGAGGAGCCCGAGGGGTCATGGGTCGCGCTTGAAGGGCTCGGCGCGATCGACCTTGAGACCCGCCGCGAGATCATCGCCAGCCTGGCCGATGCGCCGACCGGTCCTGGTCTGGTCGCCTTCCTGCGGCTCCTGGCCTATGCGCACGACGATTCCACCCGCGCTGCGGCTCTGGAAGCTCTGTTTGACCCGAGACGCGACGACGACGACCACCGCCGGGCCTGGGCCGAGTTGGCCCTCGACCACTTCGACCCGAAGGTCCAGGACCGGGCCCGCCGTAGCCTGGCGATCGGCGGTTGGTCCGACGCCGAGATCGAGGCGACCATCGCCTCGGCCGCCGACTCGCCCATGTATCCGCACCCCGAGTTGGTCGGCAGTCTGGTGACGCCAGTGGATGGGTCAGGCCGGGGGTCGATCGTCCTGGCGACCCGGGATCGAGCCAACTGGGTCGTCGTGTCGTTCACCTGCGACGTCTGGGCCGGGATCGTCGGGATTCGCGGTCAGGTCGGCCCCGAACCATCGTTCGTCGGCGAGTTCTTCGATGAGTTCGCCGCCGGCAAGTCACCCGATGCGCTGGTCGAGGACGACCTTGACCTCGCCGTGGCCCTGCTGTCGGGCCACTGGCTCCTGAGCGGCCCGACCACCAACCCGGCGTTGCGGTACTGGGTCGAGCGGACGGTTGGCCCCCGGTTCCGGGCGGTCCCGTTCGTGGGTTCGTTTGATTCCGAAGACGTCGAGTCCGAGTCGCTGGCCCTGCTGGCCGGGCCAAGCTGGCAGATCCTCGAAACGTGCCCGACCTGGGTCGATCGGTCATCGGTGACGTTCGACCTGGCCGAGGCGATCATCCTCCGCTCGGGCGAGGCCGTCCCCGACCCCCGCCGCGATGCGGGCGCCTTTCGCTACCTGTTCGAGCATCACCTGATCCACCGGTTAGCCCACTACCACCGCCTCTTGCTCTGGATGGCTTCGTTTTGGAAGTCGGCCGGCGACGACGACCTGGCCCAGCCGGCGCTTGCCCTGGCCTGGCAGCTTGCCGACCCGCAAAACGCCGTCCCCGGCCACCCGTTCGTCATCGCCCTGGCGACAAAGTCGCTCGCCGCCGCGCAGAGCGACCTCCGCGCTGGTCGCGACCCGCGGCGGGACGCCTGACGCCGGGTATCAAGGCTCGACCGGCAGGTCCTCGCGCCCGCTCCACTCGTTCCACGAGCCGTCATAGACCCCGATGGTGCCGAACCCGAGCCGGGCGAGGTGGAATAATGGGACCGTCGCGGCCACCCCACCGTTGCAGTAGGCAACCACGGGCACGTCGGCCTTGACCCCGTGCTCCTCGACCAGCGTCCGGATCTCGTCGAGTGGTCGAAAGCCGCCCCCCTCGGCGAAGAACAGCTCGCGCGGCAGGTGGATGGCCCCCGGGATGTGCCCCCCGCGTGGCCCACGCCGCTTGGCGGCGGTGTATTGCCCGGCATCGCGGGCGTCGAGGATCTGAAGGCGAGCCGAACTGAGACTGGCCGCAAGGTCACCCGCTTCCCACCGCCAGCCGGGTTGCAACCGAGGGGTGAACGTCGCCGGCAGGGCGGCGACCGGGCTGGTGCTGACGGGGTGCCCCTCCTCGACCCACCGGTTATAGCCGCCGTCCAGGACGCTGACGCGCTCATGCCCGTACGCCCGGAGCGCCCACCAGAGCCGGGTGGCAAACTGACCCCCCATCCCATCGACCGTGATGACGTGCGTCGAGTCGCCCACGCCGCGCTGTCCCATCGCGCGGGCGAAGTCGTCGGGCCGGGCAAGCTGAACCGGAACAGGATCAGCGCGGTCGATGATATCCATCGTCCAGTCGACGAAGATCGACCCGGGGATATGGCCGACCGCGTAGGCGTCGGGGGCCCCCTGGTAGGTGGCGACTTCGACTCCCGGCTCGGTCATCCGGGTCGAGACCGAACCCCGGATATCCAGGATGCGCAGGTCCGGGGCGCCCAGGTGGTCGGCCAGCCAGTCGGTGGTGACGAGAGGTTCAACGGTCATGAGATCAGCCACTTTCGACTCGAATTGATCAGCGATCCTGGATCGGTTTTGCCTGCGGGCAACGAGGTTGTAAGATAGCAAACCTGCCTGGATTGTCGCCGGGCTGGAGTTTTTGTTCTGGCCGATCGCGGCCCCTCGGGGAGAGTGCAACCGCATGAAGGCCATTCGTTTTGAGTCGTTCGGGGAACCGTCCGATGTGCTGAGGGTCGTGGAGATCCCGACTCCCGAGCCGGGGCCGGGCGAGATCCGCGTCCGGATGATCGCCAGCCCGATCAACCCGTCCGACCTCTTGACCGTGCGCGGGAAGTATGGCGTCTTGCCGAGCCTGCCATTCGTCCCGGGTTATGAAGGTGTGGGCGTAGTCGACAAGGCGGGTCCGGGGCTGGTCGGCAAGCTGTTGGTCGGGCGACGGGTGGCCGTCCTGAGCCAGACGGGCGGCAACTGGGCCGAGTACACGGTCGTCCCCGCGCTCCGGGTCGTGCCGGTCCCCAATGATCTGGCCGACGAGCAGGTGGCTTCGTTTTTTGTCAACCCGGCCACCTGCCTGGCGCTGGTCCGGCACGTCTTGCAGGTGCCGAAGGGAGCGTGGCTGCTTCAGTCGGCGGCGGGCTCAACGCTGGGCCGGATGATCATCAAGTTGGGCAAGCATGACGGGTTCCGGACGATCAACGTCGTTCGCCGCCCTGAAGCGAAGGACGAGCTGACGCGGCTGGGCGCTGATGCGGTGATCTCGTCATCGGAAGGGCCGATCGGCGATCAGGTCCGGCGGATCGTGGGGGACGACGGTGTCAAGTTTGCCGTCGACCCCGTTGGGGGTGACACCGGGACGGGTGTTTTCGACGCGCTTGGCGACGATGGGCGGATGCTGGTTTATGGGACGCTCGACTACAACCCGATCCGGATCGATCCCCGGCGGATGATCGCGGCAAAGCGGGTCGTCGAGGGGTTCTACCTTGGGCACTGGGCGGCCGCGCGACCGAAGTGGAAGATGGTCATTCTGTTCCGCGAAATCTCGGCCTTGATCCGTGCTGGGGTGCTGGCGAGCGAACCGGGGGAACGGTTCGCGATCGACGCGATTGGCAGTGCTGTGCGACAGGCGGAGGTACCGGGTCGGCGAGGCAAGGGACTTCTGGAACTGGGACCGAGGTCAGGGAAATCTTGACGGCTCGAAGTTGTTGCCTGAACAGGTTTTTTGGCGAATCTGGGGATTATTTATTCGCCGCTCCCGCAGCGAAGCGTTACAATGCTACAGTGAAATTGAGATTGGCTCGGAATGACGCTGAGATGCCGCGAGCCCATGGGTTTGTGGCCCTTCTTTGTTCTAGGTCGATCTCTCTGATCTTGCCTCGGTTAGCAATCTTGACGCGACAACCTGGCTCACGATCGCTCCGGCGACCGTCGGTCATTGAACAGTTCTCCTCGACCGTCAGCCTGTGTCCTGACCTGGGACCGGCCTGCCAGGTCGAGTTTTTTTGATGAGGATGGCGAAGTTATGAGCATCAGCGAATCTACAGGCGCTCAAGATTGGCGGGCGGTCGCGAATCTGAATCCCAGCGGCGAACGGCTCCTCTGCTTCGGTGGGACCTCGGCGCAGGTCCGGGCCGCCTACACCGGTGCCTGGGGCGAAGTCATCCGCGACGAGGATCGACCGACCGTCAAGACAATCTCGCTCCAGCGCTGGGCGGGTCTCGCCTGGCAGGGACAGTGGGAACACCAGTCTTATCTGGCTGTCCCCTCGACCCGAGGCGGCAAGGCTGGCCCCGAGGCGACCGACCCGGTTCCGCCGACTGCCTGAGCGATCGAAGCTTTCTGAGACGCGAACTCGGACGATCGTCCCCTATAGGGCCGACCGTCCGATTTGCGTTCCAGGTTTAACCTGGCAGTGTGGCCACCGACCGGAGCGGATCATGTTCGGTCCGGCTGGCCCAAACGTCCAGACTGGGAAAATCACTGCTGATCCGGTCGGCCAGATCCTCGACGCCGGGTCGTTCGGTGGCGTGATGGCCGGCGACGATCAGACCGAGCCCCAGGCTGTCGGCTTCCAGAGCCCGATGGTAGCGGGCCTCGCCGGTGAGGTAGATATCGGCTTGCTGCTGGTGAGCGTCGAGCAGGAACTCATCCCCAGCGCCGCAGCAAAGCGCGACCCGCCGGACGAGTTGGTCCGGGTCGCCAACGAACTGCGTGCCAGGAGCCTGTAACACCCGGGCCACCCGCGCCGCGAATTCAGAGAGCGCGACGGGCTCGGGCAACGACCCGATCCGGCCCGACCCCGCCGTCGACTCGCTCGTCGGCTCGATCCGAATTAGGTCGATCGCGGGTTCCTCGTAGGAGTGTGCCGCGCGGATCGCCGCCAGGACGTGTCGCCGCTGGTCCGCCGGGCAAAGCAGCTCGACGCGGCACTCGCGGACCGACTCGCGCTCGCCGCCAGCCTGGCCGATGGTCGGATTTGAGGCTGCCGAGCCGCGGAACGTGCCCAGTCCCTGAGCTGTGAACGAGCACTCGGAGTAGGCACCAATCCCCCCGGCGCCGGCACTGAAGGCGGCTTGCAAGATGGTGTCGCGTTCGGCCTCGGGGGCGAAGACGACCAGCTTGAACCAGTCCTCGGGGGCTGACCGCCGGAGCGGGGTGACATCCACCAGGCTGAACCGGCGGGCGAGGCCGTCGTTGATCCCGTCCACGGTGTTGTCGAACGACGTGTGGGGGCTCAGGACCGCCACGCCGGCGTGGGCGAGTCGCCAGAGGAATCCGGTTTCGGGTCGGTCGGCGCGGAGGTGCTTCGTCGCCTTGAACAGGACCGGGTGGTGGCTCACGATCGCTGCCGCCCCGTGCGCGATCGCCTCGTCCGCCGTCGCCGCCGTCACGGTCAGACAGGTCATCACCCGCTCGACCGACGCGGCCGGATCGCCCAGCAGCAGGCCGACGTTGTCCCACGACTCCGCCAGCTTCCTGGGGGCGAATCGTTCCATCCAGGCAGTCAGGTCGGCGACGGTTGTCATGATCAAATTCCTTGCTCAGAACAAAAAGCAGTGATGCGTTCCCGGAACAGCCTCATCGTCGGGATGCCGGTCTGCCCTGGGTGGTACGGCTGTCCCGCCCACTCCGCCACGGTGATTAGGCCGCGGACCGAGTTGGTTAAGAAAACTTCATCGGCCGTCTGAACGGTCGCATCCGTGATGTCCGCTTCCTCGACCGCGAACCCAGACCCGCCAGCCAGCTCGATGACAACTTGCCGCATGATACCGGGGATGATCGGGCCGGTTGCGGGTGGGGTCAGCAAGCGTCGATCCCGCCGGAGGAACAGGCTTGTCCGACTCCCCTCCCAGATCCGGCCATCGAGTGAGCGGATGATCGCCTCATCAGCACCGAGGCTCTGCGCATGGTCGTAAGCCAGCCGCTTCGCCCAGTAGTTGAGGGTTTTGTGCCGTGCCAGCCGATCCTCGATTGCCACCGGCCAGGAGGCGTCGACCACCCGCCAGCCCGACGGGGCGGACGGCGGCGGGAGCGGACTGGCGGTCATCCAGACGACCGGGCGGAGCAGGGGCGGCCGACCCGCCGAGACCGTCAGCCGGATCAGAGCGTCAGACAGCGTGTGGGCCTCGATCAGACTTGAGACATCGGCGCGAGTGGGCAGACTGGCTGGGTCGACTTCGATCCCCAGTTCCACCGCCGAGCGGGTCAGGCGGGCCAGATGGCGATCGAGCAGGGCAGCCCAGCCGTCCCAGGTCCGGAACGTCTCGAACAGGCCAAGGCCATGCTCGCAGAGCCGGTCGCCGAGCGGGATCGAGAGTTGATCGGCGCTCATGATCTGGCCGCTGGTCCAGATCATCCTTCTTCCCCCAGGCGGTTGAGGGTACTGAACAGGGCGCGGCCCTTGTCGAGGGTTTCCTGGTACTCTGCCTCGGGGTCGGAGTCAGCGACGATCCCACCGCCGACGTGGTAACTGATCTGGTGGCCGTCAATGACGACGGTCCGGATCGCGATGTTGAAGGCCGAACGACCGTTGGCGCTCCAGTAGCCGATCGACCCGGTGTAGATCCCGCGCCGGCAGGGTTCGAGTTCGTCGATGATCTCCATCGCTCGGATCTTGGGGGCGCCGGTGATCGACCCGCCGGGGAACAGGGCTCGGACGACGTCGATTGGCCCGGCATCGCCCCGGAGTCGCCCCGCGATGGTGGCCTCGGTGTGGTGGACGTTTTGGTAGCTCTGGACCGAGCGGGGGTCGGTGACCTGGACCGAACCGAACTCGCAGACCCGGCCGAGGTCGTTGCGTTCGAGGTCGACGATCATCGTCAACTCGGCCTCATCCTTGGCGCTGGCGATCAGCTCGGCGGCCATGGCCTGATCGAGTACGGGGTCTGCCGACCGAGGGCGTGTCCCTTTGATCGGGCGGGTCAGGATGGACCGCCCGCGGGTCTCGTAGAACAGCTCGGGGCTCTGGCTCAATATCGCCGTCGATCCCCAGCTCAGATAGGCTGAGTACGGGGCGGGGCTGCTGGCCTGCAACCGAGCGTCGAGCGCGATCGGATCGACAGCGCTTGTCACCGCGAACCGTTGAGCAAGGTTGACCTGAAAGATATCGCCAGCCTCGATGTACCGCTTGGCCTGATCGATCGTCTTGAGATACTGAGTCCGGGTCTGATCGGGTTGGATTGGCGTTTGAAGCTGAGAATGGAAGCGTCTCGTTAGGTCGCGGTTCAACTGATTCGACCAGGCGTCGAGGCGGTCGCCAATCGCCCGATCCCCCTCGTCGAGCAGGTCGACGGCCCAGAGGTTGGCCTGATCGCGGTCGTGGTCGATCAGGACGAACGTGTCGTAAAGCCCGAACTGAAGCGCTGGGATCGAGGAGGCGGCTCCAAGGCGGCGAGGAACGACCTCGATCCGTGGCGCGAGATCATACGAAAGGAAGCCAATCATCCCGCCCAGAAACGGCAAGTCGGGGTCGAGGTCATTGCTCGATCCGTTGAGCCCATGCTGGTTGAGGAGCAGCGCGAGATGGTCGAGCGCGTCGTCCAGAAAGGATGATTCGGTCTGTTCCGAGCATACCGTCCCGCCGAGACCGGTTGCCGACTGGATGACGAACCGAGGCTGCGCGGCCAGGATCGTCCAGCGCCCCGTGCCCGGACCGCCGAGGATCGCCGGGAAGGGCATCACCTGGACCCGGGCCCGGAGTTCGTTGGAGGGCAGGTTGACCGACCGGTGCCGGGCGTTGATCTGCGTTGAAGTCACACCCGCTCCCTCACCAAGCCTGTCGGATTTTGTCACGATCGTGACGGACGCTGCCCCGTCGCGCCGGGAACATTGTTAGCATAGGCAAAGGTCTCCTCGCAAACTGTCCTTTGAACCAGGAGCGTTCGTCGATGATCCGGTCTCCACTCAGTATCCGCCTGGACCCGAGCCAGCCGATCCGCGATCAGATCCGGCTCGCCGCCGAGGCGGGAGCCAAGGGGATCGTGGTCGAGGCGACCGGCGACCTGGCTCCGGGTCAACTTTCGGAAACCGGCCGGCGCGAACTGCGCCACCTCTTCCGATCGTCCGAGTTGACTCTGGCGGCCATCCACCTGCCGACCCGACGCGCGTTCGACACCTTCGACCAGATTGAGGACCGGATCGCCCGCGCGGATCGAGTCTTTGAGATGGCCTACGACCTGGGGACGCGGTTAATTCTGATTCGCGCGGGAGCCATCCCGCCGACCGAGGCGACCACGAAGCGCGAAGCCTGCGCCACGACGGTCCGCGAACTGGCCACGAAGGCCGATCATCGTGGGCTCATGTTGGCGCTGGAGACCGGGACCGAACCAGGGTCGGTCATGCACGGCTTCCTCGCCGAGCAAAATTTGCCCAACCTGGCCGTGAGCATCGACCCGGCTTACCTCTTGCGGAACGGGTTCGATCCGGTCGCGGCGGTCACAGAGTTGGGCGAGCGGGTTGGTCACGCCTACTTGCACCAGGCGATCGGCCAGCGCTCGGCGCTCGATCTGGGCAATCGCCGGAATGCGCGGGGGGCGGCCAGCCTCGACTGGGCCAGCTACTTCGGGGCGTTCGAGGAGATCAACTACCGAGGGACGATGACGATCTGGCCCGAGTCGTCGAGTGGGCTGTTCGACCAGTTCCGTCGGATTGTCGAGAGCCTTCGTTTCGTCTGATCGACCGGGTTCGAAACGAACCGAACCGCGCCGGTCTGGCGAGGTTCGGTCGGCGACTGAATCGGCCAAGATCGACCGGCCAGTCACGCGGATACGTGGCCAGCCGGTCGGATGATTGCCGGTCAACTCTTGATCGTCGTGGCCGACTTCGGGGTCGCTTGGCCGACGGTGACGGCGGGGGTCGTCGTCGTGGTCGTGGTCGCCGTCGCGGTGGTCGTGGTCGCCGTCTTGGGGGCGACAAGGGCGGCGATCTGCTGGGCAATTGCCGCGTCGCTGGTGCTGGCCGTTGACCCGCCGAGCGGGTTGGCGGTCGCGGTCGCGGTCGTGGTCGTCGGGGTGGCCGACGCGGTGGTGGACGAGGTGGCCGCCGTGGTGGTGGTCGTGGTCGGCATGTTGGTCCCGCTGTCAGCCGTCGCTCCCTGGACGGCTCCCAGGGTGGAGGTGGCGGTCAGCGGTACATTCGGCACGTTGGCGGTCGTGGCACCGTTGGTGCTTGTGCTGGCCGTCGATGTGGTCGAAGACCCGGTGGAACCTCCCACCTTGCCGGCGAACAGGGTATAAACCGGACCGAAAGAGCTGTCGCCCTTGATGTTCTGGTTCACCCCGAACTGGGCGGGCGAGACGCCGTTGTACCGCTTGTAGGCACCCTTAGGCAAGAACACATACCCACGCTGCAGGTGCTGAAGGTTCTTGAAGTTCCGCTGGGCCGCCGGAGCGATCAGGAACCCGTTGACTGAGGCCCGCTGCCGATCGGTGATCGTGTAGGCGTCAGGGGCCGGCAAGATATACCTGCTCAGGAGCTTGAGCTGGGCGATCGAGATCGACCCCTGCAACTTGCCGTGGGCGGCATAGTCGAAGAAGTTGAACCGCCGTTGGAGGACGTCGGGCTGGTCGGGCTGCTCGCCGCCCTCGGTGAAGGTATCGGAGAGGGCCGAGCGAGCCGTTCCGCCGAGGAGTCGAGCCATCGCACCGGCTTCGGGCAAGCCCTTGGCCTGAGCGGTATCGACGAAGTTCTGGATCTCCTGAGCCGTGATCAAGCCGTCGTGGTTGGTGTCGATGATGTTGAACGTGTGGTGTTTGACCAGGTAATCAAGGGCAACCTTGCCTTCGATCGCGGCAATGGCGTTGCCGACATCGAGCCGGGCATACGACCGGGGCAGAGTGCTTCCCAGGAGCTTGGGCGGACCAGCCAGCGTGAGGTTGTCGTTGACATCGGCAGCCGGGACGGCCGTGTAAGCGAGGATCGAGTTGATCCCATTCGGAGTATTGTAGGTGGAGAAGTTATAGAGGTTGCCAGCCCCGAAGTTCAGGGTGTGCGATCCGACCGGCGTGTTGAGATACGCCGAGGCAGTGCTCCCAACCTTGTTGATCTGGTTCCAGTAGTCGAGGGCCGAGCTGACCAGGGCATACGACCCAGTCACCATCGCCGAGGAGATTGAGGTTCCACCTTCGATGAACGTGTTGGGGTTGAAGTTATCGAGGTTGCCGAAGAAGCGGCGGAAGGTCGGGGCGTCGAGCGCCGGGGCCGCAAAGTCGGTCGTACTGTTGCGGTTCACCGATCCGAGAATGCGGTCGGAGAAGGTGATAATCGGACCGCCACCGGTCGCACCAGTCGTCCCGCCGGTCGTACCAGTGGTCCCACCGCCGAATCCTTCGGCCCCAGTGAGTTGGCCGAGGACGTTGGTGCCACCCGCGGCGGTCGCGGTGCCGGTGCCGCCGGTGCCCGTTGTCGTCGTCGTGCCACCCTGCGTTCCCGAGTCTCCCAGGGCACCGGGGGTGTTGACGGTATTCCCGAAGATCAAGATCGGCCCGATGGTTCGGCCCGTCACGGTCCGGGCCGGGTCGGTCGGCGGGGTGCTGGCACTATCCTGGAAGATGAACGGATAGGTACCGGTGACCGAAATGACCTCGTTGAGGATGGCCGGGAAGGACATCCCGTTGACATCGCCGACCGTCCGATTGGTGTCTTCAATGTTGTTGGTGGCGCCGACTGATGGGTTGGCTACCCCGGCTCCGGCACCGACCGTAGAGCCGAGCTGTCCGGCGGCGGCGATTGGGGCAATTCCAACCTTGAGCAGTTTGTCGAGCTGATTCTTGAAGCTGATGACGACCTGCGGATAGGCCTTGTAGGCCGTCTGTTCGGTCTCAAAGGTTTGCGAGGTGCCGAACGCCAGGCTGGTAGCGATGACGCGGTCGGTGTTACCCGGTCGAACCGGGTCAGCGACGAACGGGTTATTCGCCACATATTGCAACCCCTGGAAGACGGCGTCGGTTGTGGTCGTCGCGTTGGTGGCGAAGGTGACGCCTCCATTAACGACTGTCGAGACGACGAGCGGCTGAAACACATTGATCGGGTTCAGCGTCGCTTGGGGCACAAACTGGGCGATCACCCCGGCCACCGGCGTGCCGTGACCGTTTTGACTGACCGAGAGGGCCGAGGTATTGGTGCCTGCCGTGGCGGTTCCGGAACCAGTTCCGGTGCCGGTTCCAGTTCCGCCCGTGGTGCCGGTGGTGGTCCCGCTCACTCCCGCCGAAAGGTCGTCGTTGCCCAGACCACCCGCGATGGTGGTGCTGATGCCTGGGGCGACCCGACCTCGGAAGCTCGGGTTGTTGGTATCGACCCCGCTATCGACCACCGCTACCGCGCTGTTGCTGCCGTCGTACGGCACACCGAGGGTCCGGAGGTCGTTGAGACCGATGATCGAGCCCGAGGACGACCCGGCCAGGCTGGCTGTGGTCTTGAATTGCCAGACACCATCATCGTCAGAGGCGTAGAGGGTCGTGCCGTCGGACGAGAAGGAGATGGTCAAGCTCGAACTGGCGAACGAGTCGGACTCGTAGCTCCCGCTGGTGTCGAAGTTCTCAGCGAACGTGCTCATGCGGCCCAGCGGGTCGATCCGGACGATCCGGCCACCCAGGTTGCCGCCGGGAAACTGCACGCTGCTCACCGCATCGCCAGGGGTCGTGGCGGCGATACCACCGCGTCCTCCACCCTGGACCGGAATGAGAATTGGCGGCTGAGTCACGGTGGTGCCAGCGGCCGAAGCGGGCACGGGTACCGAAATCGACAGGCCAGTCGCCAGGTCGGCCGCGAACAAGCTGCCCGCGAAGACAGGGGCACCCACGGTCGCGCCCGAGCCAGCGGCAGCGCCGGTCGTCCCGGTTGTCGTTCCCGTGGTCGTGCCCAAAGGCAGACCTTGCGAGAAGTAGCCATACTGGTCGAAAGCAATGTCTTCAAACCGGCGGAAGTTGGTGCTGGCCGCCGGGTAAAGGTCGATGTTGGTGGTCGGGTTGGCGGTGGTACCGGCGTTGGCGTTCGGGTCGAAACCCTGGTTGATCAGCAACTCGCCGTTGAGACCTTGCACACCGCTGATCCCCGGTTGTGCCGGGAAGAGGTTGGTGGTGCCGTTGTCGACCTGTGGGGTCCCGAAGTCGGCGAACGAGCTGTAAACGAGCGAGGTATACTCGGAGTTCGCAGCGGTCAGGCCGGTCTGAGGACCAAAGGCCAAACCCGTCTGGCGGACTCCGGTCGGCAAGGAAAGACTGTTGAGCGGCGTCCCGGGGCGGAAGGAGGTCGCGTCGAAGAAGAGCGCGGCGAACGAGGTGGCGCTCGTCGTGCCGGACCCACCGTTACCAGCGGCACCGGCCAGGCTGCCAAGTCCGGTGAACGAACCGTTGCCGGTTCCCGCAATCAGACCTTTCAGGAAGGTCTGCTGCTCGACGGGCGGGATCAGGATGGCCGACGGGTTGAAGGTCAACCGCGCCGAGTTCAGCGAGTTGTCCGAGAAGGTCGTGAACGCACCCATGAACGTCCCGTCGGGAGCGATCCGATAGATGGCGTTCTTGGCTGAGTTCGAGGAATCCACCGACGAGACGAACATCGAGGGCTTGCCGTCGAAGCTTCCTTCGCGGTCAAAGGTGATGTCGTACCAGTTCACCAAACCCGTCTGATCGCCAGCGTTATTGGCCGCCGAGGTCTGGGTCGAATCGAGCTGCGGGATGACGGTATTCAAGTCGAAGAAGACGCTCGACTTGCCGGTCGCGGGGTCAACCCGGTAGATCACGCCCGGTCGGTTGATTGGCGTGCCGACCAGAGCGTTCTCACCCGCGCCCCGAGAGATGGCGTACAAGGAGTTGCCGAAGTCGCCCCCTGGCCCTGCCTTGATCCGGACGATGTCGCCACCGAATGAGGTGTTCGGCGTCAACTGCGATACCGAGGTGATCGCGGCCGCTTCGGGGAAGGCCGGCAACGCAACCGTGGCACCGGTCTGGCTCGGGAGGGCGACGCCCGTCCCCTCGGTGATCGTGATGTTACCCAGAGTCTGGCCGGGGATCGCCGGGGTATCCGCCGTGAACGTCGCCGCTCGCGGCGAGATCGAGACGAACGGTGCCAGAAGCTGGCGTTCTTCGAGCTTGGTAACTAACTCGAGGTGGGTTTTTCTCGAACGACGCTGCTCGGGTCCGTGTGCCCGGGGTCGGGAAGGCTGAGACATTCCATCATCTCCTATGCCTGAACTCGTCCATCCTGAACCGAGACCGGGTATCCGGCGCCTTAGTTATCGACGCGTCGGGCCGATCGCATTGAGCCGATTGTTCCGGAAATCCTCGGAAGTCTTATCGACCTCCACTCACCCCGGATCGTCATAGCCATCAGGATCGGAAGAACGAGCAAGCAAGATGATGGAAAGATCAAAAAAACCCAAATTGCCGTTGAATTCGATATGTCCGCGAATCTCATCCTCGTTCAAGATCGCGCCGACCCAACGCAAAGAACCTCAGAGCAAGGTGCTCCGAGGTTCTCGTGTGAAGCTATTGCTGTGGAGCGATTATTCGACCACACCCTGGGGACCGGCCGGGCGACCCGTGGGCGAAGCCGCGCGGCGGCGGACGTCGAGTTCGATCGAACCGAAAGTTCCTTCGTGCCGCTGGATCGTCATCCCGAGTGCGGTGAGCAGTCGCTTGGCGGTGTAGAAGTTCATGACGATCCGCTGGTTCGCCTTGACATCCTGCCGACCCTGAGCGAATGGCTGGGGGTTCAGGCCGAAGTCGAGGATCACCTCTTCCGGCGTGGCCGTGACCCGACAAAAATTCGAGTACGACGGCAAGGTGCCCGAATCGTCCACATGCACTTCGGTGGCCTGTTGACCCTGTCCTTCAGCCGGAGTTTGCTCGCTCATCGCGTCTTCCTTTGTCTTCTAACCGTCGTTCGCCTGGATCGACGCTGGCCCGGTCGGACCAGAATATCCTAGGCTGACCGTGCCGACACCCGGCAACCGGCGCGTCTGGTGAGTATTGAGGAAAGGCGGAGCCGGATCAAGCGGATTTTTTCCGGGGACTGTCCACCAGGCGGTCGATCTCGGCGAAGGTTCGCCCCGAGGCGCCGTCCTGAGCCAGCACATAGGTCCGTGCCGCCAGGCCACGCCGCGCTGCGGATTCGGGGTCGTTCAGGTCCTCAAGCAACGCATCGGCCAAATCCGCCGCATCGAGGACGATCCGCGCCCCGCCGCAATCCTTGAGCTGCTCGACAACCTCGCGGAAATTCGCGGTGTGCATCCCGAAGAGGACCGACGCACCGAAGGCGGCTGGCTCAATCATGTTCTGGCCGCCTCGGCCGGGGAGTAAACTCCCGCCGACAAAGGCGACATCCGCCAGACCCCAAACCGCCGCGAGTTCGCCCAGCGTATCGACCAGTACCACCGGCGCTGGGATCGTCCGATCGAATGGGACGGAGACGACCCGCCCCTCGCTCCGCCGAACGACACGCTCGCCCTGGTCGGCCAACCAATCAGCCACCTGCTCGAATCGCTCGGCGTGCCGGGGAACCAACACCAGGCGGAGGTTCGAGTGGATTCGCTTTGCGGCACGGTAGGCTGCCAGAGCGGCGGCCTCCTCGCCTTCCATCGTGCTTCCGGCGACGAAAATCAGGTCAACAGGCGCTAATCCCAACGCCTTGCGGATCGAGACCGTCTTCGAGTTCCCTCGGTCCGTCTCCAGGCCGTCAAACTTGACCGAACCCGTCACCCGAACTCGACTTGCCGGAATCCCGAGGTCGACAAATCGGCTGGCATATTCGCCCGTCTGCGCAGCGACGGCATCGATCCGGCGGAGGGTGGGGCCGAGCGGGCGGCGGAGTTTGCGGTAGCCCTTGTGGCTCCGCGAGCTGAGCCGGCCGTTGACGATCACGACCCGGGCGCCTGCCTTTTTGGCCGACCAGACCAGGTTTGGCCAGAGTTCCAACTCGACCAACGCCAGCACGGTCGGCCGGACCCGCGCCACCGCTTGCCGGACCGACCACGAGAAGTCGAGCGGTGCGTAGAAGGTGACGAGGTCGGGATAGGTTCGGCGTGCCACCGCCAGACCGGTGCGTGTGGTTGTCGAAATCACCGCGTCCCAGTTCGGCCGCCGACGCTGGAGTTCCTTGATCACGGATTGAAGCAACAAGACTTCACCGACGCTGACCGCATGGAACCAGACGCACGGCCGGTCGCCGATCCGGTGCGGTGCCTGCCCGAGCAACTTCTCGCGCCAGCCCTCGCGGTACTTCCCCGTTTTCAGCGAGCGATAAAGGAGGACCGGCGAGCAGATTGCCAGCAAGGTCGCGTAAATCAAGTTGAGCAGACAGGGCATCGGGGAATCCTTTCCCAGGCCGAGCGGCACGAGGTCAGCCGTTGATCAATCCTGATCGAGCTGATCCGAACGAATGTTCTCAGCAAAAGGCAACCGTCGTGCCTTGATTACAAGAATCTCAAACGGTGGAAAAGTCTCTAATCGAGCAAGAGGGATCTGCTCGATCGCGAATACTCATTGATATCTGTATTGACGACGAATGTTGTTACGGCAGGAGACTTTGTGACCATCAAAAAAAACCTCCCGAGTGGCCCGGGAGGTTGATGCGAGGAAAATTTTGGTGCAGCCAACTCAGAATATCAACCAACTCAGAACGGCTGGCCGCCGACTTCCTTGTTCATGCAACAGGATTTGAACTTTTTACCAGACCCGCACGGGCAAGGGTCGTTGCGGCCAACTTTTCTGCCTGTGTTCCGGACTGGCTCTTTTTTGACAGGCTCGCCCACCTGCTGACTGGCGGCGATCGCGGCTTCCTGCTGGGCACGAATACCGCCACCCGCCTGGTTCGCCACCAGCGCCGGTTCGGGCTCGGGAGCCTGATGGATCGCCTTGGCGCGGTCGAGCTGCCAGCGTGAACCAAGGTAGTTCAGGAAGTCGGGATCAAGCTGCTCCATCCGGAAGACGAGGTCGGTCACCTTATCGGAGACACCCGACCACATCTCCTCGAAGATCTTCATCCCCTCCCGCTTGTACTCAACCTTCGGGTCGACCTGGGCATAACCCCGCAGGCCGACCGAACTCCGGAGGTGGTCCATCGTCCGGAGGTGCTCCATCCAGCTCTGATCAAGGATCTGGAGGAGGAGGACTTTTTCCATCTCGCGCATCTCGGGCCGGTACCGGGCGTCGAGCGCATCGAGCAACCGCCGCCGCGCGGCTTCGCGACCGACCGCGATTAAGCCTTCACCCGTGATCTCAGCGCCAAACTCGGTCTGAGCCCAGCTAGCGAGGTGCTCCGCCGCCGTTGTATCGGGCCGGTGGTCCGACCCCGCCTTGCCGAAGACCTCGGTGAACCGCTTGTCGAGTTCCGCCGCCAGACGCCCACCCGGATATTGCTTGTGGGCAATCCCGATGAGCATCTCCTCGATCTCGGGCTTGAACTTGGCCCGGATCTCCTCGGGGTCGATGTAGACCCCAAACCGCTCTGTAGCCCAGGCGGCCAGACCATCACGATCGTAACGCGGGCTTTGTTGCCCCTGCGACCGCTCAGCGAGGTAGCGGGTCAGACCGACGCGGACGGGGAACTCGGCTTCCTTGCGGTCGTACAGTTCGCGAGCTTGCTGCTGAAGCTGACGGACCATGTCGGCCCGGCCCAGCCCCGACCAGGCGGCCGGGTCGGCGATCACGCCGAACTTGTGGTGTGCCCAGCCAGCGACGGTCCGGCGACCCCAATCATTCGTCAAAAACTCGCGGGCGGGGGACAGATCCACAGCGTTGATCGACTCCTCGGCCCTGGCTGTCAGGAAATCTTCCAGCGCGGTCCGGTCGACCTCGTCTTTCGTCGTCTCATACTTCGCGGCCTTGCGGAGGTCGCGATCCTTGAAGGTAGTCCCGTACCGGGCGTTGAACCAGGTGGCGAGCGCGACCCAATTATATTCTGTCGCTTCAGCGTCCGCCGGGACGTTTTCTTCCATCGCCTCGCGGATCTGGCTGCCCGCCTGGGCTTCGGCCTCACGGCGGGCGGAAGTCTCGGCGTACTCGAAGTCGGGGTTCTTGTAGTTCTTCGGGTTCAGTTCGACACCGAGCCGCTGCCCAGCCCACTCGGCAAAGCAGGCCGCGCCGTAGTCGTCGGCGAGGAAGCGATCGGCTGCCTCGCGGATCTGGGTGTCGAGCATGTCGAGGATGGCGTCCTTGGGCGGTTCACCATCCAGGAGCCGCTGGCGGAACGAGTAGACTCGCTTGCGCTGCTCGTCCATAACCTCATCGTATTCGAGGAGGTTCTTGCGCGAGTCGAAGTTGCGTTCTTCGACCTTCTTCTGCGCCCCCTCGATCCGCCGCGAGACCATCTTGCTCTCGATCGCCTCACCTTCCTCCATCCCGAGCCGGGCGAGGATGTTCGAGACCCATTCACCAGCGAACTTCCGCATCAGGTCGTCTTCGAGCGACAGAAAGAACCGCGACGAGCCCGGGTCGCCCTGGCGACCGGCACGACCGCGGAGCTGGTTGTCGATCCGCCGACTCTCGTGGCGTTCAGTCCCGATGATGTGCAAGCCGCCGAGGCCGGCAACCTCGCGCCCCTCGGCCTTCATCGTCGGTTCGTACTTCGAGACGGCGGCTTCCCAAACGTCCTTGGGCACTTCGAGCCGGGTCGGGTAGAGCGGCCGGCCGTCGGCGTCGTTTTCGCGCTTCAGGTCGGCCCAGGCGCTGAACTCGGCGTTGCCACCAAGGATGATGTCGGTCCCTCGCCCCGCCATGTTCGTGGCGATTGTGACCAGCGACCGCCTGCCCGCCTGCGCGACGATCTCGGCCTCGGACTCATGGAACTTGGCGTTCAGAACCTGATGCTTGATCCCGACGTTCTTGAGCATGTCGGAGATCAACTCCGACCGCTCGATCGAGGTTGTTCCAACGAGGACGGGGCGGCCGGTGGCGTTGACTTCCCTGAGTTCGTCGAGGATCGCCTTGTACTTCTCGCGGTCGGTCCGAAAGATCACGTCGGCAAAGCTCTGGCGGGTCAGGCCACGATTCGTCGGGATCGCCACGACGTCGAGCTTGTAGACCTTCCAGAACTCGTTCGCCTCGGTCATCGCGGTGCCGGTCATCCCCGAGAGCTTCTTGTAGAGCTTGAAGAAGTTCTGGAGGGTAATCGTCGCCAGCGTCTGGTTTTCTTCCTTGATCCGGACCCGTTCCTTGGCCTCAACCGCCTGGTGCAAACCGTCGGACCACTGGCGACCGGTCATCAAGCGGCCAGTGAATTCATCGACGATGATGATCTCGCCGTTCTGGACGACGTAGTCGCGGTCCTTGCGGTAGAGGTGGTGCGCCTTGAGCGAGTTGTCGATCAGGTGCGGCCATTCCATGTTGCCGGGGGTATAGAAGCTCTCGACCCCGGCGATCTTCTCGGCTTCGCGGACACCGTCGTCGTTAAGGTGCGCGGTCCGCTCTTTTTCCTTGACCTCGAAGTGGATACCACCACGGAGCAGGCGTGAGATCCGGTCGGCCTCGGCGTACTTGCGGACGTCATCGAAGGCGGGACCCGAGATGATGAGCGGTGTGCGCGCCTCGTCGATCAGGATCGAGTCGACCTCGTCGATGACGGCATAGTTGAGCGGCCCCTGCGCCTGCTGGTCGCGGGCCGGCTTCATGTTGTCGCGGAGGTAGTCGAAGCCGAATTCGTTGTTGGTGCCGTAGGTGATGTCGCGGCCGTAGATATCCTGACGCTCGGCGGCGTCCATGTCGGACTGGATGGCGCCGACGGTCAGACCGAGACCGTTGTAGAGTGGGCTCATCCACTCGGCATCGCGGCGGGCGAGGTAGTCGTTGACGGTGACGACGTGAACGCCTTTGCCCTCGATCGCGTTGAGGTAAGCGGCCAGGGTGGCGACGAGAGTTTTCCCTTCGCCGGTGACCATCTCGGCGATGTTGCCGCCGTGCAACACCATCGCGCCCATGAGCTGGACGTCATAGTGCCGCATCTTGAGGAAGCGGCGCCCTCCTTCGCGGCAGACAGCGAACGCTTCGGGCAAGATGTCGTCGAGCGACTCACCCTGGCTCAGCCGGGTCCGGAAGTCGGCGGTCTTGCCGCGCAGCTCCTCGTCGGTCACTCCTTGAAGCGTCGGCTCCATCTCGTTGATCCGGGCCACGATCGGCCGCATCCGGCGGAGCTGCCGCTCGTTCGAGTTGCCAAACAGCCGGACCAGCCCATCCGAGACCTGTTCGGTCACGGCGGTCATCGCGTCGGTCGTCTTGTCCCAGATATCCGTGAGCAGTTCCATTGCCGACTCGCCTCGCTCCAGTGATCAGCCCAACCGCTCTAAGTCAATGATTCCGATTATTTTACATCACAGCTTGCCGATCGGTCAAGGCGACCCCTCGACCGGCGGCACGCTGGATTGTCATCAGGAATAGGACACGATGGCATGGGAATTTCGCGAACTCGATTCAATTCGACAGGACTTTGCGCCGCCAGACCTCGATTTGGCCGAGACGAACTTCAAATTCGTAGAGTCGTCGCGTCGCTTCGGTCAAGAGATCGATCGAAAAATCGCCGTTGGGGCCGACCTCGTCGGGAATCCAGACGACCACCGAGTCGGTCTCGCGTTTGAGCCGAGCCACGAACGAGGGTTGGTCTGCTGGCCGGACCATCCGGAGCCACGTGATCGACTCGGCCGGCAGGGCCGATACCCGTCCGACCATCGAGACCACGGCGGGGTCCCCCTTGAGCAAGTTCGCCACCCGCGTTGAGGGGGACGTGTGGGTCCGGAGGTAGGTGATCAGGGCCTGATAGTCATCCCAGGGGTAAAATCCCTCGCTCGGGATCGTTCCCAGGCTGTACCCAGGTGGTTTGGCTGGCCTAGATTCAGCGGGACGGCCGATCGACTTGAAGGCACGGATCGTGGGGCCGAACTCGCAGAAGTCGGGGCGGAGCGAGGTGCCGCCCATCGCCGCCAGGCCGAGAACCGCGATCAGCCGGAGCGCGGCCGAACCCACCCGCGCATCGCTCACCCAGCCGAGCACAACCGCCAACGCTCCCACGCCCACCACCTGAAGTGGAATCTTGAGGTACGAATGTGTCAGGGGGCTGATCGGCAAGTAGAGTGACGTTCCCGCCAGGGCCAGCAGCCAGGCCACACCCAGCCGGCGGTCGGAGGGTAATTGGCGACTAGCCAGCACCATCAGGGCCGTGGCCAGAACCCACCATCGGCAATCTGCCGCCTGCACCGTCCAGCGTTGGGCGAATGTCAGCCATCCCGTGCGGTTATAGTTCGAGCCAGGCGTGATCAACCGCAGTGCTTCCCGCAGGTCGCCCAGGACTCCCGCCAGGATCAGCGGCAAGAACAGGAGGACCACGAACCCGGTCCCCCAGGCCAGCCAGATTGCGACCCGCCGGACCGATTGAAGCGGCGACCGCTCTAGGTCCAGCCATCCCGCTGACCAGAAGATCGCCGGTCCCAGGAGGATCACCTGCGGCCGGATCGAAAAACCAACCGCCGCCAGGGCCGCCGAGAGCACGAGCCCGGTCGTGCCGGGCACGGCCTGGACGACCAGCAAGGCCAGCACGGCGCAGGCGGACGCGTGCCAGTCGCGCTGCGCTGCGTGCGCATAGTCGAGATTGAGTGTCATGCTGAGCAGGACCACGAATCCAAGCAGTCCCGGCCAGACCTGACCGGTCCGCCGCTGGCTCCAGAAGACGAGGGTCGCGCCGAAGCCAAGCAAGAGCGTGACATCGGCGGCATAGAAGACAGCGGGACGACCCCAGCCGAACACCTGACCGAGGATCCAGAACAGATAGATCGTGCCGGGGAAGTTGTTCAGCCGGGTATCGCGATACGGCCGGAGGCCAACCGTCCAGCTTTGCGCAGCACTGGCAAATACGTCGTGGTCTGCCCAGTAGGGCCAGGTCAGATAGTGCGGAATCCAGGTAGCGAGCTGGAACAGGATCGCGATGACGGCACCGATCGTTAGCCATTGGTTCAGGATGGCATGGGACCACGGATCGATCTGGACTGGGGTCGGGGTCTGGTCTGCTGGATTCGAGGGGATCAAACGGCCCGACTCCTCAAGGGAACTTGCTTTGGTATTCAGTGATCTTCCGGGGTTTGGGGCAGGTCTGACAGCGGATTATTCTGCTGTATTGGGCTTACGCCGCCAGACTTCCAGGTCGCCAAACCGGGCTTCAAACTGATAGAGGCGGGGCACGAGTTGAAATAATGGGTAAAGCTGGTCGGAAGGCTCCGTTGGAAGAGTATGTGGATTCCAAACGACGACCGAATCGTCTGCATCCTTCAAACTTTGCTCGAACAGCGGTGCATCACTTTTCCGGACCATTCTGAGCCACGTAACCCCCTCTGCTGGAAAGGCGGACTGCCGGTCAACCGCGCTGACGATCGCGGGATCCTGGACAACCATGTTAGCCACCCGTGTGGTCGGCGACGTATGCGAGCGTAGGTAGTCGAGAGTCCCCTTATAGTCTTCCCAGGGAAAATAAGCCGCGACGATAATTGCTCCTTGGCGATAGCCAGGGGGGGTCGCCTTGAAGGGAGTCTTACTGAGAAGGCTCTTCACTCCCTGAGTCGTGATGGTGAAACTGCACAGAGCCGGATAAAACGAGGTGCCACCAAGCGCAGCGATTCCCAGCACCACGATGAGCCGAAGCGATGGCGGCCCGATGCTTTTTGATGCAACCAACCCGAAGATGGCCGCCGACGCCATGGCACCGAGGAGTTTGAGTGGTAGTTCCAGATACGCTAAACTCGAAGGACTAATCGGAAAATAAAGCGAAGCCCCACCCAGAGCGATCAACCAATCCCAGCCCAGGCGGCGGTTTTGTGGCGACCTCGTTTGCAGGATTAAAACTAGGAGCGTTCCGGCGGTGGCCCACCACTGCAACAAGATCGAGTTGCGGAACCACCGGTAGGGTATCCGGGCGAATCCTGTCCGATTGTAAGACCCACCCGGAGCTACCACTCGGATCGAGTTCAGAAAATCGTCAAAGATCCCGGCGCCGATCAGCGGGAGCATAAAGAGAAACAAAAAGCCGAGCGTAGCGGCCACCCAGACAGCACAGCGGCGAATCGAGACACCCAACCGCTCGGTTGTGTCGACTCGACCCGCCGCAAGCATTACCGCTGGCCAGAGCAAAATGACCTGGGGACGAATTGTGAAGCCAGCCGCTGACAGAGCCGCCGCAACAATCAGACTCGCTGTCTTGCCTTCAAAGGTCTGAACAATCAAGATCGCAAGTACCGCGAGGACGGGTGCTTGCCAGTCCCGCTGAGCGGCCAGAGTATAATCCAAGCTCAAGGCGGTGCTCATATAAACTAGAAAGCCCAGCATGCCAGGCCAGAAATGGCCAAATCGTCGGCGGCTCCAAACGGTCAAAGTTACGCCTAGCGTTAAGAGGAATGTGAGATCCAGGGCGTAAAAGGCCATCGTATGACCCCACCCGAATACCTGCCCGAGAATCCAAAACAGGTAAATGGTCCCGGGGAAGTTGTTCAGCCGGACATCGCGGTAAGGAAGTTCGCCATGTGTCCAACTGCGTGCTGCATTGGCAAAGACGTCGTGATCCGCCCAATAGGGCCAGGTCAGATAAAGGGGAGCCCAGACGGCAAGCTGCCCGAGAATGACGAGAACAATCCCGACAGACAGCCATCGATTCAGGATCAAGTCAAACCAGTACTCTAGCCCGACATATTCCGGAAGGGTTTCCGGCGGATTCTTGTGGATCAACTTGCGAAACTCCCTGATGATAACTCGTTGCCCTGCATCTCTCAGCCTGATGGGCTGGATCGTACTCGCAGCGGAATCGCTAAGCAACCACAACAGAGTACTGACCAGCCATGGTCGACTCCATGGTCGTTCAATCTCGTGGTCAGGATCATCCGAGCCGCGATATGGGCCGATCTTGACCCCGGGTTTTTGCCTGATCAAGCCTCAGATCGCGGTAGGCTCGCATCATGAACCGATTCTTATTCCGACCATTCGAAGCCGCGCCCGATTCGGCTCGATTGGCTGTCGCATGGGCAATCACCGTGGGTATCCACGCTCTGGTAGCTCTGTTGAGCGTGCGCTATAGCTGGTTCGTGGGGTTCCGGTCTGCCTCGCCGTTTTCCGACCTGGGACTGTTTCACGACTGTGCTCGGCAGGTCTTGCGGGGGTCCTGGCCCTACCGAGATTTTACGATCGAATATCCTCCCCTGGCGATTCCTTTCTTCGTGGTCCCGCTCTGGATCACGACGTCGCTGGGGCAGGGGATCAACAACATCGAGGCATATCAACTGGCGTTTGTCGGCGAGATGATCCTGGTCGACGCCATCACGGTTGCGCTGGTCGTTCTCTATGTGGCTCGGACCGAGGGAATTAAACAAGTCGCTGGTCGGCTCGCCTGGTACACGGCCTATTTTGCCATTTTGTGCCCCCTTGCCGTCACCCGGTTCGATCTGGTGCCGATGCTTGTCTCGTTCGCCGCGGCGGTCGCCTTCGATCGCGGCTGGCTCACCTCGGGCGCGGTCGCGGCGGGGTTGGGTGTGCTGGTCAAGGTCGTCCCTGGGTTGATGATCTTGCCGGCGGTGACAGGTTCGAACCCCAGGCCGATCCGGCAACAGGTGGCCATGAACTTTGGCCTGGTTTTCGGGATCGGCACGACCGCCTGGCTCTTGCTCGGTGGGGATAAGTCGCTCGACTCGGTCCGCTACCACCTGGAGCGCGAGATCGAGATCAACTCCCTTTATGCGTCGGGTTACATGGTCGCGCACGCCCTATTGGGAACCCACCTGAGTAATGGGTTTGGGCATGGGTCGCTCAACGTGATCGCCGCTGGGTCCGCTGGGCTGGCTCGGGTCACGACGCTGGTGCAAATGGGTTGCTGGCTGCTCGTCTGCCGTCAAGCGTACCGGTCGAATCAGCCCTACTCGATCCGTCTGGCGGGTGCCGCGGTGGTGGGTTATCTGGTGGGCGGCAAGGTGCTCTCGCCGCAATATCTGGTCTGGCTAATCCCGTTTGCGGCGGTGGCCGGTTCGGGTCGCTGGCTCTTCCTGGGCTGTTGCTTGTTGACAACACTGGTGTATCCCTGGATGTGGGGTGCAATGGCCAACTTTGCCCCGCTACCGGTCAGCCTGCTCTTGATCCGCAACCTAAGTCTGGTCGGGTTGTTTGTGCTCTGGTTGCAAGCGGACCCGCATAAGGTAACCAATTGAGCGTTCTGAGTCCTGAGGCACGACGATCGGCCCCCTGGACGACGGATTGACAATACTATACATTCGGTCGAGTGGGCCCGGAGGGTTGGTGGATCGGATTGGGATGTCATGACGCAAGCTGGATCGGGGCCGTTGCTGGATGCTGGGAGCGCGAGTCGCAAACTCATCTTTCTGGGGACCGGCACGTCGGTCGGCGTCCCGATGATCGGGTGTGACTGTGCGGTCTGCCACTCGACCGACCCCCGAAACCAGCGCATGCGGAGCAGCGTCTTGCTCCAATTGCCCGGTGGTAATCTCCTGATCGACACCACGCCCGAGATGCGTCTGCAACTCATCCGCGAACGGATCGCTCAGGTCCACGCAATCGCCTATACCCACCACCACGTCGACCACCTGTTCGGGCTCGACGACGCCCGCCTCTTTCCGCGGGGGATCGGCGGGCCGGTCCCGCTCTATTGCGAGGATGAGGTCGAGGACACGATCCGCCAGGTGTTCCATTACGCCTTCGAGGAGATCGCCCGGAACGTCCCGAGCGGAGGCATCCCGCAACTCCGGTTCGAGCGAATTCACGCGGGTGAGCCATTCACCGTTCTGGGCCAGCGGATCATGCCGATCCGCCTCGACCATGGTCGGTTCAAGGTCCTCGGGTTCCGAATCAGCGACCTGGCTTACTGTACGGATGTTAATAGAATACCCGAGGCGAGCTACGAATTGCTGGAGGGGGTCGATACTCTGATCCTCGATGCGCTCCGACCCGAGCCGCATCCGACCCATTTCCATCTGGCGGCGGCCCTGGAGGCGATCGAGCGAATCAACCCGCGTCAGGCTTACTTGACCCACCTCTCGCATAGTTTTGACCACGGACCAGCCGAGCGTGACTTGCCCTCGCGGGTGGCTTTGGCCTACGATGGGCTGGCCTTGAACTTTTGATTAGGGCAATTTCCTGTCGGGTGTAGTGGCCGAGGAAAAGGGGACTGGCTCAAGCGAGCTTGCGAGCGTGCCTGTCCCTCTTTTCCAGCTGTGAAATGGTCAACAGGAAATTGCTAGGGACCGACTTTCGCCGCAGGAGCCGAGCCGCGATGGCTGCCGAATCTTCGCTCGCCGCCCGACTGAAACAGCACGGTCAAGACCACTTACTGCGCTGGAGCGAGGAGCTTGACCCGACGGCCCGCGACCGCCTGATCGCCGAGATCGCCGCGATCGATCTCGACCAGATCGACCACCTGTTTCGCCACCTGAACCAGGGTGAGGCGGCCATCGTCGAGTCTCAGGTCCGGCCCGTCGCCGTTGATCGCCTGCCACGGACCGATGGCGAGCGCGTTGCCCGCCGCCACGTTGCCGCCATTGGTGAGGCTGCATTGAGCGCTGGGGAAGTGGCGGTCGTCATCGTCGCGGGTGGGTCGGGAACCCGACTCGGCTTCGAGGGGCCGAAGGGAACCTATCCGATCGCTCCGGTCTCGGGCAAATCGCTGTTTCAGATCCACGCGGAAAAGGTGGTCGCGCTTTCCAGGCGTTATGGGCGGCCGATCCCGCTCTACGTCATGACCAGCCCGGAGAATTACGACGTCACGGCGCAGTTCTTCATCGACCACCACAACTTCGGTCTCAAGCACATCCGGTTCTTCGTGCAGGGGCAAATGCCCGCAGTTGACCGCGAGTCAGGCAAGGTCTTGCTCGCCAGCCGCGACCACGTTGCCTTGAGCCCCGATGGCCACGGCGGCACTCTGTATGCCCTCGCGGAACATGGTGCCGGTTCGACGCCAAGCTGCCTCCGCGAGATGGCGGATCTCGGTGTCCGGACCCTGTTTTATTTCCAGGTCGACAACCCGATGGTCCGGATCGCCGACCCGGCCTTTCTGGGCTTGCACCGCCAGGCGGATGCCGAGATGTCGTTCAAGGTCATCGAGAAACAGGCCCCCGACGAGAAGGTTGGTGTCGTTGTTGAAGTCGCCGGTACGCCGCAGGTGATCGAGTATTCCGACCTGCCGACCTCGCTTGCCGAGCGGACCAGCACCGACGGTGGTCTCGAACTCTGGGCGGGAAGTATCGCGATCCATCTGCTCGAACGGTCGTTTGTCGAGCGATTGGTCGAGGGGGATGTCAAACTGCCCTTCCATCGCGCCATCAAGAAGGTGGGCTTCGTTGATCCCGACGGCTCGTCGGTCAAACCCGCCACGCCGAACGCGGTGAAGTTTGAGCGGTTCATCTTCGACGCTCTACCGCTCGCCGCCAAATATGCCCTCGTTGAGTGTGACCGGACCGTCGAGTTCGAGCCCCTCAAAAACGCGACTGGCCCCGACTCACCGGTCACGGTCCGCCAGCGGATGAGCGACCAGTTCGCCGACTGGCTCGAAGCCGCCGGCGCCCGGGTCACGCGGGGAGCGGATGGTTCGGTCCCATTTGGGATCGAGATCAGCCCGCTGTACGCGCTCGACGCGGCTGAACTCAAGGCCAAACTCGAACCCGGAACCGTGGTCGACGGCCCAACCTTGCTGCAATAATCTCGAGCCGGTTGGACTCTTCTTGGACTTCTCTCCGTGGGTGGAACTGATCTGATGCTGCATGCTGTCGTGATGGCGGGTGGGAGCGGAACCCGCTTCTGGCCCAAGAGCCGCCGGAACCGTCCCAAGCAGTTGCTCCGGTTGTCGGGCGACTCGACGATGCTCCAGCAGACCGTGAGCCGACTGGGCGATCTCGTCACACCCGACTCCACCTGGGTCATCACGGGCGCTGATCAGGCAGCGGCGGTCCGCGAACAGTTGGCCGCCGTGCCGGCATCCAACGTCGTTGCCGAACCCTGCCCACGCGATACCGCCGCATGCGTTGGTCTGGCGGCGGCGATCATCGCCAGGCACGATCCCGAGGGGATCATGCTGGTCATGCCTGCCGACCACGTCATCCAGCCCGACTCCAAGTTTCAGGCCACCGTCCGCGCCGCGGTCGAGGTGGTCGAGGCCGACCCGACCGCCTTTGTCACTTTCGGGATCAAACCGACCCGCCCCGAAACCGGGTACGGCTACATCGAACGCGGTGAAGAACTCGGCGCGCCGCAGGGGATCGCGCTCCATCGGGTCGTCCAGTTCCGCGAGAAGCCCGACCGCGCCACCGCCGAGCGCTTCGTCGCCGAGGGCCGCTTCGCCTGGAATGCCGGGATCTTCGTCTGGAAGGCGCAGGCCATCCTCGACGCCTTGAAGACGCACCGACCCGGCCTCGCCGAGTCGATCGAGCGGGTTCGTCCTGCGCTCGGCACTCCCGACGAGGCCGCCGCGATCGCCCGCGAATATCCGAGCATGGAGAAAGTCCCGATTGACAAGGCGGTTATGGAAAAAGCCGCCAACGTCCGGGTTCTCGAAGTCGTCTACGACTGGAATGACGTGGGCGACTGGCGAGCTTTGACGGCACTCGTTCCGCCCGACGCAGCCAACAACACCGTGCAGGGTTCCACCTATCTTGTCGACACCAGGGATAGCATCATCGTCTCTGACGATGGCGGCCTGATCGCCACCCTTGGGGTTGAAGGTTTGGTGGTCGTTCAGGCGGCGGGGGCCACGCTGGTGGCACGGATCGACCAGCTTGATAAGCTCAAGGCGCTGGTCGAAGGGCTCGACAAGGCGGGTCACGGGTCGTACCTCTGATGACGCCGATGACGCGCGTCCTGGGGATCGACTTCGGCACCAAACGGGTCGGTGCTGCCGTCAGCGATCCCCGACGCCAGATCGCCACGCCGCTCGAAGTCTACCAGCGGCGTGATCCCGTCCAGGATGCCCGCCACTACCAGACGCTGGTTGCCGAACACGACATCGACCTGATCGTGATCGGCCTCCCCCTGCACACCAGCGGTCAGGCCAGCGAGTCGTCACGCCGGGCACGCGCCTGGGGCGACTGGCTCGGCGACTTGACCAAACTTCCCGTTCGTTACCACGACGAGCGCTACTCGACGGTTGATGCCGACGACGTGATGCTCGCCGCCGGGATGAAGCGGATGGACCGCCAGGCCCGCCGCGATATGCTCGCGGCGCGGATTCTGCTCCAGTCGTTCCTCGACGCGGGTTGCCCCGAGGCCGAAAGCCCGGCCACCCCCTTGATGGACGAGTGACCTGGCCCAACTGGAGCGTTCTTGTGCCGCCCCCCTCAACCTTGATCTTCGGCTGCGGCTACCTCGGTGAACGGGTCGCTCGCCGACTCGTCGCGCGGGGCGACCAGGTTTACGGGACGACCCGCAGATCAGACCGCGCTGCCGAGCTCACGAAGATCGGCATTCAACCCCTCATCGCCGACGTGACCGATCGCCAGTCGCTGCTGCGACTGCCCGAAGTGGATCGGGTCCTGTTCTGTGTCGGCTTTGACCGCCGGGCAGGGAACTCGATCCGTCAGGTGTATGTGGATGGGTTCGCCCAGGTGCTTGACTCGCTATACTCGGACACCCCGAAGAACTGCTCTCTGCTTTACGTCAGTTCGACTGGGGTTTACGGCGGCAACGACGGCGGTTGGGTCGATGAGACGACACCTGCGGCGCCTCAAACGGAGTCGGGCCAAGCCTGTCTCGATGCGGAACACCTGCTGGCCAATCATCCGCTCCGCGGCGATGGGAGTACGGGTGTCCTCCGGATGGCTGGTCTGTATGGACCAGGGCGAATCATGCGGCAGGCGAGCTTGCAACGGGGCGAGCCGGTGGTGGGAGCGCCGGACAAATATCTGAACTTCATCCAGATTGACGACGCCGCGGCGGTCACTGTCCGGGCGCTGGATGAGCTGGCATCGTGGGACTTTGACCTTTGGCTGGTAGCCGATGGCAATCCTGTGACCAGGACCGAATTTTACGGCACGGCGGCCGAACTCCTTCATGCTCCCCCGCCGACATTCGAGCCTCCCGAGTCCGGCAGTCCCGCAGCGCTCCGCGAAGAGTCGAACAAGCGGATCAGCAACCGCAAGCTGATTGACCGCTTCGGGTCGATCCTCCGCTACCCGGACGTGCGATCCGGGCTCGCCGCGAGTATTCGGGCCGATGCTCACTCTGAACCTCCCGCCTCTTGAGAAAGCGACCCATGTTGCCGAATCCTGGACCTCGACCCGCGATTGCCACGTTTTTTGGTATCGTCAGCCTGTTCTGGGCGCTCTCGACACTGGCAGGGGTGCTGCTCGGGATCGGCGTTTTCGCCTTGATCGCCGCCGGGAGCTGGTTGGGCGGGCCTATCGTGGGCGCTGTGGGATCGGCTGTCGGCGTGCTCGGGATTGGCTACTTTTTCCTGTCGTCCTTCCTGAGCTTTCTGCTCCTCTCGGCGGGCTGGAAGACGTTGCAAGGCGACCCGCGCGGAATCAGCCAGCATCGGCTCTGGGCCTGGCTCAGCATCATCCTCGACGCGCTCAGCTTGCTCGGCTCGGGTGGCCTGGCCGCAAACGGCTATTTTGGCCTGATCTACGCCGTGGCCGTCCTTTATTACACGACTCCACGCGAGATCGAGTCTCGCTGGGACGCCGACCCCCGGACGGTTCATTACGGTGGCAAACCGGCCATGCCAGTGGATCGTGATTTTTGAGTCGATCAGATCCAGAATCAGGATCGAGGCGCAATCGAAAGTCGGTTCCGGCCCCGATGTTGCAACTTGGTTCGTCCAGCGGATTGCGATCTCCGGTCTTACCTCTCAAAGGACAACAATGACAACCTCGAAACGGGCGTTTGAACGAGCAATGCGGTTGGCGGTGGTCTCTGGTCTGCGGTCGACCTTTGGCATCGCCTTGCTCGAAGCCGCCTATGATCGCCCGAACCGGAAACACTGGGCCATGGCCGCTCTCGGCGAAATCGTGGTCGACAAGATCCCGTTCATCCCGAGCCGATCGAGCCTGCCGGCGATGTTGCCGCGTGCCGCCGCCGGGGCGTATGTGGCCAAGCAGGTCATGGATCGTGAAGGGGTAGAAGACCCCTGGGTCGCACCGATGGGCGCGGCGGTCGCGGCAGGGGTCGCGGTGCTGGCTCCCAAGATCCGCGGGACGCTGGGGCTGCTCGGGATGCCGGGTCTGCTGCTGGGCCTCGCCGAAGACTATCTGGCACTCAAGGTCGGCGGCGAAGCCCTCGGCATGACGATGAGCGATCTCCAGGCGATCGGGTCCGAGACGATCGACGACCTCAAAGCGCACTTCTCGGCTCTGATGGACGATGGCCATGCCAGCTTGGTCGATGATGGCGAAGGGCTTCACTCCCCCGGCGCGGGCTCGATGTAACAGCCGAGCGGACCCTTGGAGACGCTCATCCGGGGGTCCGGTCCGTAGCCAAGCACCTGCTCACACTTCAGTTCGGCCAGTTCCTTGTGCGTCGTCAGAACAATCGCCCGCCCCGAGTTGTGGATCTGCCAGGTCAACTTCTCGGCAATCAGGAGCGAGTGGCCGAACAGCTTGGTCAGCAACTCGATGACGTACTCAAAGGTATGTGTTTCGTCGTTGAGGACGATCACATGATAGGGCGGTTGCCGCCGGGTTTTCGAGCTTGCATCGGTCCCGGACTTCGGGCTCGATTGCGTCAGCACGATAGGTTCCTCGACCGCGACCGAACTGTCGGATTCGGGCGATCCCTCTTCATAATCCGCGTTGGCGACCAGCATTGGGTGCGTCTCCACCTGACCAATCCGGGGATGGCGTTGGACCGCCAACCGGGTCTTCGAGTATGATAGCCGTTCTTCTGAACAGACAATAGCAAACTTTCCCGCAAGAGTGGAACGCGATCTCATGGCCGCGATGAGTGCTGGCACCGCCCTCCGTAACATTCACGCCGCGCACGCCGGCTTGAAAAAAGTCCGGCACCTGCTTCGGCTCGCTCGCGAGTCGGAAGGCTCGGTCGACTCGGCCCGGATCATTCGCGCGGGGTGGGAGGGGCTTGCCAAGGCGCACCGGATTCTCGCCGAGACCCCGGTCGAAGCCGCCGACGACGCCGTGATGACCAAGCAACTCGCCGTGCAGCGGTATGCGACCGCAATCCTGGTCCGCCTGCGGCGAGTGAGCCGCAACGATCCCGCAGCCTTTGATGATGGCGACGAAGAAGACTCGGACTGATCAAATCTGTCTTTTTTCCTGACCGTTACCCTGATCGACCGCCCTGGACAATTTTGACAGATGGCTCGCCCCGAAGTTCACCCGCCGATCCCCCCGCTTGAAGTGATCCCCGACCGATCGCTCGCCGCCGCGCCGTCGTTGCCGACGGTCGCCGTTCGCTCCCCTGGTCACCATCCGTTCGTGTACCGCAAGATGGTGATCGGTCCCATCGGTCCAGTCCGACCCCGCGACGGCGACATGGTCCGCGTCGTGGACCGTGATGGCCTGCCGCTCGGGTTTGGTCTTTGGAATGCCCGGTCGCAGATCAACCTCCGCTTTCTGGCCAGCGGTGTCGAAGCCCCCGGCCTCGAATTCTGGCAGAGCCGGATCGACCGCGCGCTCGCCCTCCGTCGCGACCTGCTCCACCTTGACGAGACGACCAACGCTTACCGCGTGGTTCATGCCGAGGCTGATGGCCTGAGCGGCCTGATTCTCGACCGCTTCGACGACGTCCTCTCGGCGGAAATCTTCAGCCTGGGAATGTATCAGCGGATCGGGCCGATCCTGGAGCAGGTCGCCAGCCGGCTCGGGACGAAGCACTTCAAGGTTCACGTCGACGAGCGGATCGCGTTGGCCGAAGACTTTCCCGGTCGACCCGTCAATACGCCCAAGCTCCCGCCGCGGGTGACGATTACCGAAAACGGTGTCCGCTTCCGTGTCCAGTTCGCCGGTGGTCACAAGACCGGCTTCTTCTGCGATCAACGCGACAATCGCCTGGCACTGGCGAAGATGGTCGCCGGCAAGACGATGCTTGACGTCTGCTGCTATACGGGCGGGTTTGGGATCTACGCGTTGGTAAAGGGCAAGGCCAGCGAGGTCACCTGCGTTGACCTCGATGAAAAAGCCGTCGCGCTGGCCCGCGACAATGCCAACGCCAACCAGGTCCGGCCCAGCTTCGTCCACTCCGACGCGTTCGGCTACATGCGGCAGATGGTCGCCAACGGCAAAACCTTCGGCGTGGTCGTGCTCGACCCACCGAAGCTAATTCCGGGCCGGCTCGATATTTCGGCCGGCAAACGGAAGTATTTCGACCTGAACGTCCTGGCGCTGAACTGCGTCGAGCCGGGCGGGATCTTGCTGACCTGCTCGTGCTCGGGGCTCCTGCCCACCGAGGAGTTCCTGATCTTGCTCCGCGCTGCGGCACGCAAGGCGGCCCGATCGGTTCAAGTGCTGGCGGTCACGGGGGCGTCGAGCGATCACCCGGTCGGACTCGAAGCGCTCGAGGGATCGTACCTCAAGGCGGTCTGGCTTCGAGTTGGTGATCGGACGGCGACACCTTCGCTCGCTGACGATCCCAACTTCGACGACGAGGACGTCAGTGACCCCGACGACGATTGAGATCAGTTCGATGGGAATGCGTGGGTGTGAGGGACCGTCGTGCCGAGCTTAACCGTCGAGAACTATCTGAAGTCGATCTTCCTGATCGCAAGTCGTGGTGCCGATGGATGCGCCGTGGCCACCGGTGAGCTGGCTTCAGCGCTCGGAGTTTCGCCGGGCACGGTGACCGGAATGCTCAAGACTCTTTCAGAGGGCGACCTGGCCACTTATACCCCTTATGAGGGGGCTCGACTGACGGCCAGCGGGCGGCGACTTGCTCTCAAAGTATTGCGTCGGCACCGGTTGCTGGAACTCTTCCTCGCGCAAACCTTGCGAATGGCCTGGGATGAGGTCCACGAAGAGGCTGAGCACATGGAGCACGCCGCATCGGATCGCTTGATCGACCGGATCGACCTATTTCTCGGCTGCCCTGAGGTCGATCCCCACGGCGACCCGATCCCTCGGCCCGACGGGTCCCTGGCCGACTCGGTCGGGATTCCACTCTCGCAAGTGACACGAGGACAGAGCTTCCGCGTGACGCGAGTGGTCGATCAGGACCCGGCGTTTCTGCGCTATCTGACCGAATGCGGCCTCGACCTGGGTGCTTCGGGAGAATTGGTGGCAAGCCGTCCCGAAGCAGGGATCTTATCGCTCCGCCTCGCCGACCGCCTCGTTCCGATCGGCTTCGAGGCGGCGGGCAAGATTTTGGTGGTGAGCTGAGCTGATCACCTCAACGATGGCTGTTGGACTGAAAAACATCCAGGTTATTAGCGATCCCCAGGGTAAAGATCGAACCGACCACCGTGACGCTGGCCCGATTGCCCTGATATTTGATGTTGACGACCCCATTGCCAACCGAACTGGCATAGATCCCGCCCGAGCCACCGCCACCATTGACAACAAAATTGAGCTGGGTAGGTCGGCCACGGCCATCCACCTTGCTAGGATCGCCGGTCAGGTCCGCGAGGATCACGCCACCGCTCGCTGTGCTCCGATCCGAGATCGAATACGTCCCGGTCAACTGGTTGAACGGAGCAACGGCCGCTGGGCTGGGCGTGTAGTACCGCATCTGAATCGTGCCGTGGAGGAATTGATTCGTTCCGCCCGGCGCGAGGATGTAGAACTGCCGTGACTGATCGACAAGCCGGGGAGGCAATTCGACGACCCGACCGGTAAAACTCGCCTTGAACACTCGTCGCACCGTCTCGTTCGGCAGTGGTGCGGCAGGGTCGGTGGTGACACCACTTCCTCCGCTGAACGAAGTGACCGGAGGGACCGCGACGTTGGCAAGCGACGAGGTGGTCACCATCGGTGGGTTGAGCAGCCCGACGATGGGCGTGATCGACATCAAGTCGCGACCTTCGAGCAGATCGAGCATTGGCTGTTTGCGACGACCCATTTGACCTCCGTGGCTCCGACGATGGGTCTGACACCCAGCGATCAGATCGATGGGCGGGTCGAACATGACCTTATCCGGTGAGTTGCCATCGTGACCCGCTTGAGCATGAATGCTCAGGCATCATCGACCATGGCAGGCCGAGTCAAGAGTGGAATCAGCCGCACTCCAACTATCGATTCGGTTTCTGAGCGTCGGTCCGGTTCTGCGGACTCGGCTTCGCGAAATCTTTCGCTCGCAGATCCGCATGTTGAGAAATCTTCACGCTCGGCGTACGGTGCTGCCGATTTTAACGATCGCGGGAATCCAGCCGATCATGCTGTCGGCGTGTACCCCGCAGCGGGATGATTCCAGACCGATCGAATAGTCATGACGCTTTCGATTTGGAGGTTCGCATGATCAACCAGCGGCGCAAGTCGTGTGTTTTGATGCCTGAATGCCACCCACTTGAGACGCGGCTCGCGCTGAGTGGCAATTTCCTGTCGCACGGCTATGCCGATGTCGTTCGTGAACTCACCAGTTTTCACCATCATCATACCGAACACGCGAGCATGCAGAGCGAGAATTTGCTCGGGCATGAAATGCCGGTCCATTATGATCATGTGAACGCGCATCATGTGGTCGGGTAAGCGAGCTTCGATCCGGGTTACGACCGGAACGCGGGCTCGTTGGTAAAGCTCGGTTCCCGGCCGACGCGAAATGGGTCGAGATCCACCCGCGGAGGCCGGCCAAGAACCAGGTCAGCCACGACTTCGGCACTCGCGGGCGCTAACTGAATGCCTGCCCGCTTGTGACCGGTCGCCACGATCAGGTTGCTCCAGTTAGGTGCCCGGCCGAGGTAGGGGCGTGAATCGATACTTCCCGGGCGGAGCCCCGCCCAGCTTCGCTCGACCTCCGCCTCCCGGAGGATCGGGCAGAGCGCGTAAGCCTCGGCGAGGAGGTCAGCCGACCCCTCGACCGTTGTCTGCTCGTCAAACCCCGCCGACTCCTCGGTCGCGCCGATCAGAACCCGATTGTCGTCGCGTGGAACAAGATACATCCGGCCATGCTCGACGATCCGCCGGATCAGAGGCCGATTCGACTGGAGCAGGACAATTTGCCCTTTGAGCGGCGGCGTGGGCAGTTCAAGTTCGAGCGTACTGAGAATTCCAGCCGACCAGGCGCCAGCGGCGACCACGACCGTCCCGCAACTGATCACGCCTGCCGTGGTGATCACCTGATCCACCCGATTGCCTGTCCGCTGAAACCCGGTGACCCCTGCGTGCGGCACGATCTCAGCCCCCCGCTGACGAAGCGCGACCTGCAAAGCCTGGATATGCCTCGGGTTGCGGATCTGGGCACGGTCGGGAAGCCAGTACGCGACCATCAGATTCGGGTTGAGCGCGGGTTCCACCCGGTGGAAATCACCGGGGGCGAGCCGTTCGTAGACGACCTGCTCGTGCCGCCAGCGGCCCGCCATGCTTCGGAGTTCGTCGTCTTCATGCAGGGTGGCTGCCACGTCGACGCCGCCCGTCCGGCGAAAGCCGTTGTCGATTCCCGTCTCCTCCTGAAGCTGGGCTGACCACTCTGGGTAGAGCAGGGCACTCCACGACCGGAGTTCCAGGGTCGGGTTTGTCGCCAACCGCTCGGTGTAGGGGGGAATCATCCCCGCGCCCGCCCATGAAGCCGCGCGGCCAACCTCTTGCCGGTCGACGATCGTGGCGTGGACTCCCTCGCGAGCCAGGACATAAGCGATCGAGAGGCCGATCACGCCTCCACCAATGATGACGACGTCGGCCGACTTCATCGCGTCGCTTTCCACCGCCAGGCGGGGACGCGGTAGATCGACCGGTTCTCGCTCGCCAGGATCAGGTCGTCGCCAACCCAGGTGATCGCTTCGACATCACGCTCGGCGAACTTGACCGAGCCAAGCGGCTCCCAGGTTGCCGGCTGCTTGAGTCCGAAAACGCGGACCGACCCATCCGTCGCCACCGCCAAGCGTTGACCATCGGCCGTCAGGGTCGCGCCCGTGACCGGCTCGGTGCAGCCGGACAGGATGCCGACCCGCTCGGCGACCACGGGACGGAACAAGGTTGACGGCTGGTCGAGCGCCAGGCGATAAACCTCGGCGGGCTGGCCATCGCGGCGCTTGGTGATCAGCCACGCTTGGTTGCCGTGAATCACCAACCCCTCGGCATCGAACCGCCGATTCTCGGGGCAATGATAGAAAAAGACCTTGCCGACCTTAAGCGCTCGGTCCGCCGGGCCGGTCGGCGGCGTCAGGGGGTCGGGTTCGTCGATCCGATAGATCGCGTGGACCGGGAGCACCAGCTTGTTATCGCCGGTGTCACCGATGTAGAGGTGCCCCTCATCATCGGTCGCGATATCTTCCCAGTCCACGTTCGCCGCGGCGACGCGGTACGACCGGACCAACTCGCCGTTCTGGCGGACGGCGAACAGCTCGGCGGGGTTGCCCGAGTCGTTGTGGACCCAGAAAATCCCCGGATGGCGGCGGCTGGCCACCATCCCCGATGCCTCGCGGATCGCAGGATCACGTAGCTCCCCAACCCGTTCAAGCCGTTCGCCAGCCAGGGAACTTGCGGTGATCGCCAGCACCAAACCCACACCGATCCGTGTCATTCTCGCTCCCACTTCCGATCGAGACCTGGATTCTGGTTCGTTCATGATACCAACCAGATCCATTGCCCCGCCAGGCGTGGTTCGGCCCCGGACGGGGTTGCGAGCAATCGCGGCGGGTGGCACACTGATCCCGTTCCCCCGTCGCGTCAAGTTGGCTCATCTGAGAGAGATCACCCGTTGGATACGCCTACCATCCGCCCGGGGGTCACCCCGCTTGCAGCGGTTGAGCCCGATCTGTTCGTCTACTTCTACTCGGCGGCGGCTGGCACCGCGGCGGTCCAGTTACTCACCGCTCTCGGGGTCGCCGACGATCAAATCGGCGTCACGCCGCCCGAACTGATCGAGGGCGGCCGGGGGATGCTCCTGTCGCTGGTCTGCCATGGCGACCTCCGCCGCAAGGTGGAGGCGGCTTGCCGCTCCTTCGGCGGCGCGGTCCATCGAGCCGACCGGTGATCGCTCGGCGCCTGGTGATTCTTGGGTTCGTTTTTCTCGGCGCAATCCGGACGGATGCCCGCGCCGGTGATACTCGCGCAACAAGCCCACCGCCGCCCGGGCCGCTTTTGTTCGCATTCAACAAGCACGATCTGGCCGGTTTCTCGACCTTCCTCCGGTATGCCAGGAAGCAAGACCCAGCCCACGTCTTCATCGTGGCGGACGGGTGCTTGCGGATCTCGGGCACCGAGTTCGGTGGGGTCACGACGGATCAGGCGTTTGCGAATTACCACCTGATCGCCGAGTGGCGTTGGGGCGGTCCAACCTCGTACCCTCGTCGTTGGCGGGCGCGGAACTCGGGGATCTTGATCCATTGCACCGGCGCCGAGGGAGACGGGTTGGCCGCCTGGATGGCCGGCCTGGAGATCCAGTTGATCGAAGGCGGCAGCGGCGACATGATCCTGGTCCCCGGCAAGATCGAACCTCCCATGAGGTTGGAAGCCAAGATCCGAACCGGCGTCGATGGCCAGGCGTACTATGATCCGGTAGGAACCCTTGCCACACGAGCCAAAGGGCGGGTGAACTGGTGGGGTCGCGATCCCGACTGGCGCGACGTCGCCTGGTTTCGCGGCCCGCGCGACCTCGAACGTCCCGTCGGTGAGTGGAACCGGATCGAATTGGTCTGCAATGGGGATCGTGTCACCTGTTACCTGAACGGTCAGGTGGCCAACTCGGCGCGGGTGCTAGGCAGGTCATCCGGGCGGGTCCTTTTGCAATCGGAAGGGGCTGAGATCCTCTTTCGCACGGTCGAGATTCACGCTCTGGCAGGAGCGGGTGGCTGATTCTGGTCGGCATCCTCTCGCGGCTCTCGTTCAGCTTGGGTACGCTGATGGATGGATGACTCGCCCCCTCTCGGAGCCGTCGAATCGATGACCCGTTTCATCTCGGTCTGGAAAACCGTGGCCGTTGGCTGGTTGATCAGCCTCGCAACCACGCCGACGCCGACGTTCGCGGCGAATGACCCTGTGGTCGATCGCGCGCTGGCCTATCTCCGGGCTGGCAGCGGTGGTGGGGCGGGCGAATGTGCTCTGGCCGCGCTGGCGATGGTCAAGGCCGAGGTGCCCGCCAACGACCCTGCGCTGAAGGGGATGCTCGCGATCGTCCAGAAGCGGTTTGCCGAGTCGTCGTACCATCCTGAGCGGGGTACGGGCGCTGAGATCTATGAGGCAGGAGTGGTCATTCTAGCGCTGGCCAACCACGATGCCACCATCCACCGCGCCGAGATCGAGGCGGCGGCCCAGTTCCTGATGAGCAAGCAAAACGCGAACGGGTCGTGGGATTACCAGGGGCGACAGGCGGGCGATACCTCGATCTCGCAGTATGCGGTGCTCGGGTTGTGGGAGGCCGAAAACGCGGGAGTCAGCGTGGCGCCGTCGGTTTGGGACCGCGCCGCGGGTTGGTACCTGTCGAGTCAGCACTCGACGGGAGCCTGGAATTATCACCCCGACGACGGCAGCGGCTCCGAGACGATCGCGATGACGGCCGCCGGGGTTGGTAGCCTCCTGATCTGTGGACGGCAACTGGCACCGTACCGCGTCGCCGAGCGAACGCCGAATCCACTCCTGGTCCCTCTCGTCAGCGAGGCCGAACGGCGCCGGTTTGTCGCGCAGACCTCGCCGCAGCGGCTCCGGAACGGCATCCAGGGGGGGCTCAACTGGATCGGGAGCAACTTCACCACCGCAGCGCCGGCGGTGATCGGCCCGTCCCCCTTCTACGCCCTGTATGGTGTGGAGCGGATGGCCGCGTTGGCCGAGCAGGAGACGCTGGGCAAGGCCGACTGGTTTGCCGAAGGGCGCCGCTTTCTGACCTCGAATCAGCGGCCCGACGGCAGCTTCGCCGCTTCGTTCGGTGAAGTCCCCAACACGGCCTGGGCGGTCCTGTTCCTGACTCGATCGACCCAGAAGACCCTCAAACGGATCCAGATCCGCCGCCTTGGGGCGGGGACGCTGGTGGGCGGTCGCGGTCTGCCCAAGGATCTGAGCCAGGTCTCGGTCGCCGGTGGTAAGGTGATTGCCCGGCCGATGGATGGCGCGGTCGAGGGGATGCTTGCGGCACTCGAAGATCCCCGGATCGAGGACGCCAGTGCCGCGCTCGCGGGTTTGATCACCAAGTACGGCACAGATGGCTCGCGGGCGCTCCGACCACACGAGGCCCGGTTCCGCAAGCTCCTGAACGACTCCGACCAGGGGGTTCGCCGGGTCGGTGTCTGGGGAATGGCCCGAACCGGCGATATGACGGTCGCACCCGAACTGATCAACGCCCTGAGTGATCCCGATGAGGGGGTCGTCAAGGAGGCTCGCCTCGGCCTGCAACTCCTGGCGCGGATGATCGACGGCTTCGGACCGGCCGAAGGGGCCACCCCGGCGGCGAAGGCTGAGGCGATCGCGAAGTGGTCCGCCTGGTACGAGTCGATCCGCCCAATCACCAGTACAGCCAGCGAGACACCAGGCGAAGTGGCACCCAAACCGGCACCATCGGGGAGGTCCGCGCCGTGAGCGTCGCCATTGCCCCCGCTCCATCGATGGCTGCTGGCCAACCGGCCGCGCCTGCCATCCGGGTCGAGTCGAGCCACGACCGGGTGACTTCGTTTCTGATGGCGGTTATCCTGGGTGCCTTCCTCGTCTTCGGTTGGTTGGGCATCATTGCCGCGACGACCTCGGCCTATCAGTCGCGGATGACGCCGGCGGTCCGGGTGATCGAGGTGGCGGGCGGCGGCGGTGGTACGCCCGACGGCAAGGCCGGGAGCGTCGAGGCGATCAACGTCGCGGGCGGAGCCGAGGCCGATCAGGCGTCGAACAACGAGGAAGACGCGACCGAGTTCGAGGCGCCGATGGTCGAGGCCCGACCCGCCGCCATGCTCGACTCGGTGGTCGATGCGGGTGAGAACATGGCCGAGGTCGACATGTCGACCGTCACCCGGTCGGGTGGCAAGGTCGCCTCGGGCAAACGGCGGTCGAAGGTTGGTGACGGTGGCCCCGGGTTCGGCTTCGGTCCGGGCGATGGCGGCGTCCGGCGCGAGGATCGCTGGAGCATCCTCTGGAAGACCGGCTCGACCGCCGACGAGTACGCCCGGCAACTCGACTACTTCAAGGTCGAACTCGCCGTGATCGAAGACAACCACCTCGTCTACGTCTCGAACTTCTCGGCCGCGCGACCGACGCGCCGGATCGGCTCGGGGTCGGACGACAAACGCCTCTACTTCCTCTGGCGCGGCCAGGGACGAAAGGAATCCGACCTGTCGCTGCTGGCCAAGGCGGGGCTCGACGTCGGCGACAAGGTGATCTTTCAGTTCTACAGCGATGCGGTTGAGCAAGCGCTCTCACAGCTTGAGGTCAAGTACAAGGGACGCCAGCCCGGCGAGATTCGGAACACCCGGTTCGACGTCGTGGGTGATGGTGGCTCGTACAAGTTTGAAGTCCTGTCGCAAGAGACCCTTCGCTAGGTTGCACAAACTCCTGGTGATGAGTTCAGGGTGTTGGCGTTTGTCTCTCATTCCCGGCTCAGGTTATGATTGAGTGCCAGCGTCCTTGCTCGCGTGATCCGCCTTGCCCTCACCCTGACAGTCCGCTTTGGTCGGGAACCGCTTATTTATGGCCACGCTTGAGATTCATGAAGTGGGGCAGCGGGTTCGGCGGGTCCGGATCGGTCGAGGGCAGCCGATCATGTTCGGCACCAACCCGCTTTGCGACGTCCAGCTCAATGATCCGAGCGTCAGCAGTTTCCACGGCCGGATTCGCTGGTCGCGGACTAACTTCAAGGTCGAGGCGGTCAACGACGCCTCGTTTGTTGAGGTCAACGGCACCAAGGTCAAGTCGAAAGGGCTGCACCAGGGGGACGAGGTCCGCGCCGGGCATACCCGGATCTTTCTCCTGAGCGTGGAGGACGACGGCCCTGACCACGGCGAGAAGACCGTCGTGCTCGACCCGCACACTGCTCGCGTTGCCGGAATCGATCTCGACGCACCTGGAAAATCCGCCTTCATGGCCCCGCCGCCGCCAGCGTCGGCCCCGCCGCCGCAGTATCACAAGATGGACATGGCGCCGCCGTCGCTGGAGTTTCTGGCCGAGGGGTTGGATGATGATGATGAGGATGACGACATCGTCACCTTGACTCCGGCCCGCGAACATGCCCCGGTGCCGCTCCCGCGACAGGGGCATCCCTCGATCCGCCGGACGGCTCTGCGCGACTTTGACGAGGTGAACGAGGAGGACGAGCCCGAGCCAAGCTCCACCCGCTCGGCTCGGCGTGACAACTCCGATGGCGACCTGCCCCGGACCTGGCAGGCCCGACTGCACCGCTGGGTGGCGCTGCTCCGAGGGACCGAAGCCCCGCCCGACGACGACCGGGTGTTCACTTCGCCGGTGGTCATCGGTCTGGCGGTGACGTTCGTGGTCCTGGTCGGTCTGAGCTTCGGGCTTTATCGGTTCATCGCCGCGAGCGAGGCCCGTCGCCACTTCGCCGCCGCGACGGAAGAATACGAACTCGGCGAGTTCATCCGCGCGATCAAAGATTATGACGCCTACCTGAAGGCCGAGCCGACCGGGTCGAAGGCGAACAAGGCTCGGGTTTACCAGGCCCTGGCGAAGGTCCGCCAGCATACCTCGACGACGAGTGGGTCGTGGAACAACGCCTTCAAGGAAGCCGAGGCGATGGTCGCCGACGTCGGTACGCTGCCCGAGTACCGCGACGTCAGCGTGGATCTGGCCGAGGAGGTTCGCAAAACCGCCGAGGGGATGCTCGAACGTGCTCGCGACCTCGCCGATAATGGCTGGCTGAACCAGGCGCAGGCAGCAATCGCGCTGCATAAAGTGATCGCCGGGTCGCCTGCCGATTCGCTCCTGGCCCGGTCGAAGGTGCCGGCTCGCCTGATCGAAGCGCAGGACGCGATCCGCAAGGCCACCGACCTGAAGGCCGCGATCGTCGCGATCGACGCCGCAATCGGGTCGAATCACCCTGGCGAGGCCTATCACGTCCGGTCGGGTCTCGTGAAACGCTACCCCGACCTCGTCGCCAACAAGGACATCCGCGCCCGGCTCGGCAAGATCAACGACCTGATCCGCTCGGCCGTGCGGTTCGATCCTTCCGGCCGTCCTGGGGTGACCGAACCATTGCCCGAACCACTCGGGCCGCCGACCTCGCTGGTTTATCGGCTTGATCCAGGCCGGGTTGCTGACCGCTCGGGACCGGTCGCCGTGGCGCTCGCGGATGGCTGGGCGTGGGGATTTGACTCAGCTACGGGTGCGCCGCTCTGGCAGGTTCCCGTCGGCCAGGCCGCGCCGTTCACGCCGGTCCGGGTCGAGGGCGGCGGCAACTCGGCGCCGCTCTTGATGGTCGATGCCCGGTCAAACGAGCTGGTCAGCCGCGAGGCACGGTCGGGTCGCCTGATCTGGCGGCAGACCCTGGAAGGATGGGCCACCGACCCCCCCTTGATCCTGGGCTCGCGGGTCTTGCAACCATTGATCGATGGCCGCATTTTGGAGATCGACCTCCGAACGGGGGACCTGAAAGGGACGCTCCGGCTCGGGCGGCGGATCGCGCATTCGCTGGTCCTCAACGAGGCCGGGGATCAAGCGTATCTGCTGGGTCATGAGGATTGCCTGTTTGTACTGACGCTCGACCCCCTTGGGTGTACAGCGGTCGAGTTTCTGGGACACGAAGCCGGGACCGTGGGATGTTCGCCCACCCGCGCGGGTCGGTTGTTGATCGTGCCCGAGAACCAGACGCTCGACGCGGGTCGTTGGCGGGTTTTCCTGCTCGGCGCGACCGGGACCGGGCTCCAGCAGGTCCAGGAAGTCCCGATCGGGGGCTGGACCTGGGCATCGCCGGTGGCGTCGGGGTCGGTGGTCTGGTCGGCAAGCGATCGGGGGGAGATTATCGCCTTTTCGATCGGTCGGCTCGACGCCAAGAACCCGCTCGCACCAATCGGGCGGATTCCGCCGGGTCCGAAGACGCAGGGGCCAGCCTTTCCGATCGCGCGATCGGAGCGTGAGTTCACGGTCGCGTCCGGGCTCTCGGCGCAGTACGAACTCGACACCGACCGCGGCAAGCTCACCCCGATCTGGACTCTCGGCGCATCGGGGCACGCGCTTGCGCCGCCGCAGCCGATCGGTCGAACCACCGTGCTGACCAGCCAGGCCGAGTCGGGCGGCGGGACCGCGCTCTGGGGGGTCGATTCGGCGTCAGGGTCGGTCCAGTGGCGGACCGTGGTCGGCAGTCCGTGGCCGAGTCGGTGGCTCGAAGCCCAGGGAGGCGACGCGATCTCGACCTTGCTCGGCGATGGCCATGAACTGGCCCTGAACCGCGACAACCTCCGCGCTGGTGGGTTCATCGAGCAACCGCTCGGCCGGACGGGGGGAGCGGCCGACATCGTCAAGCCGGGCTCGGTCCGCCTGGAGGTGGAAGGGACGTCGATCCTGGTTCCCGATCCGGACGCCAGTCAAGTCATGGTCCGCGAGTCGTCGGGCAGCTTTCGCCCGGTGCCACTGCCGGCTCGGCTCGCCGCACCGCCGCTTTTACTCGGCCGGAACCTGCTCGTGCCCGGGGCTCTGGGACGGGTCTACCTGGTCGATCCCCGGACCGGGCTGTCGGCCGCCGACCCGTACGTCCCGCCGTTCGACCGGTCGAAGCCAACCCGGTGGCTGCTGCCGGTCGGCCTGGCGGGGGATGCCGCCGTGGTGGCCGATACCGAGGGCATCCTCCGTCGGCTGGTGGTCGAGGCCGAACCCCGCCCACGCTTGACGGTCGCCGCCGAGCGCAAGCTGGATAGCCCGCCGCTGGGTGATCCCGCCGCGACCGAGCAGGCGGTCCTGATCGTGACCGCCGACCTCAAGATCCGCTCGTTCGCCGGGCGTGACCTGAGCCCGCTCGGTTCCTGGCCGCTGGCCACCCCGCCCACGCTCGGCCCGGTGGTCGTGGGTGGGTTCGGCTTCGTCGTCGATGCGAGCGGGCAGGTCTTTGCCTTCGACGGCGACGGCCGCCGCCTCTGGACCGCGACCCTCCGCGAACCCCGCGTCACCGGTCCGCCCGTCGTCCGCAACCACGCCGCCTGGTTCGTGACCCGCGACGGGGGGAGCGTCGAGGCGCTCGCGCTCAGCGATGGGGCGTCGACCCATCGAACCCAGATCGATATCGAGCCTGCCGGTGGCCTGTTCGCCGCCGAGACCGACCTGATCCTGCCGACCGGATCGAGCACCTGGCAGACCTTCACCCCCAATGCCGGAGCCGTCCCGCGATGAACCTTGCTCACCGCTGGCCCATCGTCGCCGCTACCACCGCTGTTGTCGTTCTTGCGGCCGTCGTCGAGTGTTCCGAAGCGCAGGCTCCCGCCCGAGGGGACGCGGCGAACCCGGTCGCGGCGATACAGACGAAGGGACGCAACAGCGACCTGGCGCGGTCGGTCCCGTTCGATTGCCTCACGCTCACCGACAACACGGTCATCGAGGTCGAGCCGGTCACGCCTCGCCCGCTACCCGTTGCCGATCAGTCGAAGGCGGGCAAGAGCCTGGTCGAACTTGAGGAGATGGCGGCCAAGGCCGAACGAATCCGCAACCAGAAGCGCGGGATTCGAACCAAAAACGCCCGGGGTGGATTCGAGCCCGACGAGCCCGAAGACGTGCTGATCATCCATGCTCTCGACGGCGAACCACGCGACTTCAGGGTCAAGCGAACCTCGATCAAGGATGTGGATTACTTTGAAGACCTGTTGATCGCCGACAGCGACCGGTTGATCGCGACCCAGGACTTTACCAAGGCCATGGAGCGCCTGCTCGTCGTCAAACTGCGCGACCCGAACTGGAAGGGGCTCGATGACGCCGTCAACCGCCTCCTCTACGCCGAGGGAGCCGCGACCCTCGCCGAGGACGATCGCCGCGGCCTCCGCCTGCTCAACGACCTGCTTGGCCGGAAGCCCGACTTCCCTGGTCTGATCGACCGCCTCGTGACGGCCTTCCACCGCAAGATCGACCAGGCACTTGCCGTCGGCGACTTCTTTGTGGGTCGCCAGTTGCTCCGCGAGATGGCCGGGATCGCCGCCAACCACCGCGAGACCCTTGAAGCCCGCGCCAAGTTTGTCAATCGAGCCAAAGCCCTCGTCGATGAGGCGGCTCGGACGCAGGAGCCTGGAGTGCGCCTCGACCGCCTCACCGCCGCGCACCGGATCTGGCCCGACCTCGATGGGCTTGACCGCGCTTATGGCGACGCGTTTCGCTCGTTCCCGTCCATCCGGGTCGCCGTCGACGACCTGCCCGACCCCGTCGGCCCGTTCGCGCAGTCGCCCGCCGCCGATCGTGTTGGCCGGTTGCTTTATCTACCCGTCATCGCCACCGACGACGAGGCTGCGCTCCGGGGCGAACTGACGGGGCAACTGCTGGCAAGCTGGAAGCTGGGCGAGTTGGGGAAAGTTTGGCGGATTGATCTGAAACCGACGTTTCGTTGGTCGGATGGGTCGCGACCCGTCGCCGCGATCGACCTTGCCCGCGCCTTTGCCGACCATGCCTCGCCCGACTCGCCGGGGTTCAATGCCCGCTGGGCTGACCTTCTCGACCGTGTGACGGTCCTGGATGAGAACCGCCTGGAAGTTCGCCTGACGCGATCGACCGCCAAGCCGGAAACCTGGCTCCTCGAACCGGTTGGACCCGCGCATGCCGGGACCGACGGTTGGGTCTCGTCGGTGGCGGCGGGTCGGTTCCCGGTCGGTGATGGCCCGTTCGTCTGGCGGGGATCGGCTGCGGTCGCGACCACCTTCGAGGGCTCGCCGACCACGCCTCCCGAGATCACCCCTCGGCTCCGGCGGATCGTCGAGGTCCGGGGTAACGGCTCGAACTTACCGATTGCCGACCAACTCAGTCGGGGCGAGATCGACCTGGTCGAGCACGTCGCGCTCGGTGACCTGCCCGACGTCGCTCGGGTCAGCGAGATCAAGGTCGGCTCGTACACCACGCCGAGCGTCCACCGGCTGGCGATCGACGGTCGGACCCCGGCCCTGATGAACCGGAAGCTGCGTCGCGCTCTATCGATGGCGATCGACCGCCCAACCTTGTTGCAAGATCAGATCATCCGCAAGGCCTTCGCCGGCCAGACCCGGGTGCTCGACGCCCCGTTCGTTCGGGGGTCGTTCGTCGCTGATCCCAACGTCCCGCCGCTCGAATATCAACCCGTCCTGGCCAAAGGGCTCGTCGCCGCCGCCGTCAAGGAAACCGGCGGCAACCCGATCAAGCTGACGCTCGAATACCCGAGCACCGTCGAGGCCCGCGTCACTGTGCCGAAGCTGGTCGAGATGCTGGGTCTGATCGGGGTGACGATCACGCCGGTCGAGCGGTCCGAATCGAGCCTCGAAGCGGGGCTCCGGTCGGGTCGGCGGTTTGATCTCGCGTACCGCGCAGCGCGGCCGGTTGATCCGCTCCGCGATGCTGGCCCGTTGCTGGTCCCGGCCTATGATGCCCCGCCGACGGCGGGCGGGTTCGCGTCGGCGGCAAGCCCACGAATCTTGCAATTGTTGATCGACCTCGACCGCGCCCCCGAGTCGCAATCCGCCCGGCGGCTGGCGGTCCAGATCGACCGCGAATCGCGTGACGAACTACCGGTGATTCCGCTCTGGCAGGTTGAGGACCACTACGCCTGGCGGTCGAACGTCCGGAACATTCCGCCGACAACCGACCACCTCTACCGGACCGTGACCACCTGGGAGGCTGACCCTTGGCTCGCCAAAGATCCGTGATCGGTCGGACGGTTGGGCTCAGCCTGATCGTGATCCTGAACACCGCGCTCGGAGCGAACGCGGCGGACCGCTGGACGCCCGAGGCAATGCGGGCCGAGCGGGCCCGGCCGTACGCGATCCGGGCTCACGTCAGCTTCGATCCCTCGACGCGGGTCGATGGGGGGCTCCGGGCGATCCTGCTTGACGACTGGTTGACGCTGGTCCGGCGGTTCGTCGGTGACCCCTGGCAGGTCGACGCGGTCAATGAGTCGCCGGTGCTGGCCGCCGCCGACCTCGAAGCGCTCACGGCTGAACCCCTCAAGGCACTGGGCGAGAAGGTCGACAAAGTCTGGGTCATCCAGGCACGCCGCCGGGGGGGGCAACTCGTGCTCGCAGGGCGCGAGTTCGACGTCCTGCTCAACCGCCTCGGTGAGATTCATCAGACCGAAGTCCGCGACCCGTCGAACCTCCCGCGCGGGCTGCTGACCCTGGCCCTGTCGCTGTTCGAGCCGCTGGCCGAGGTCGGCGAGTCGAAGGGGGGCGGCGTCACATTCGAGATCCAGGGGGGGACGATCCTCCCGGCCGACCCCGTGGGTGTGGTCGCTCCGGTCGGGTCGGTCTTCCGTGCATTCCGACTCTTTCTCGATCCCGCCGGCGCGATCACCGACACCCGCGAGATCCCCTACTCATACTTCCGGGTTGAGGAGCGAACCGGGAGCACGGCGCGCTGTTCGATCATCAAGGGGATCGGCGACCCGCTCACCGGTCGCTACGCCCGTCGGAACAAGCTGATGGCGCTCGGGATTCAACCGGCGATGGCGCCAACGCGACTCCGGTTCCTGCTCAAGGCCGACAAGGCGCCCGCCGCCGGGTTCAAACTGGTCGCCCGGACGGCGACGGCCGATACCAAGTGGTTCGATGTCGGGATCACCGACCGCGATGGGCGGATCGACCTGCCGAGCAACTTCGCCGATGGGCTGGCGATCGTTCGAGTTCTGGCGGGAAGCAACGAGCCGATGGCCGACCTGCCGGTGATGCCCGGCGAGACCCGGCACGAACGGTCAATCGTCTTTGAGGCGCGGCCCCGGACGCTCGACCTTGAGGCCAAGCTCAACGCCCTGCAAGACGCCATCATCGACGTCGTCGCTACCCGGTCAAGGCTCGAAGCTCGGATGAAAGCTCGGCTTGAAGGCGAAGACCTCGCCGCCTTCGACACCGCGCTCGCCGAGTTCCGCAAGCTGACAACCCGCGACGTCTTCGACGGCCAGCTCAAGGAGATCAAGACGGGCGCCGAGAGCGCCGAGGCCGAGACAAAAACCTTGATTCTGACCAAGACCGCACGCAACCAGATTGACGAAACTCAAGCTCTCATTGACCGTTACCTCGAAGAAGACACCGTCCGCATCCTGTCCGAAAACGCCGCCGAGATTCGCGCCAACAAGGCCGGCGAAGCCCCCAAGAAGGGGGCTCCAGCGAAGAAGGCAACGCCGCCTTGACGGAAAGGGTGACGAACCGCTTGTCGATCCAGGGCCAAGATGCTAATCTCCTGAATACCGATGACGATTGTCGTGGTGATGCGGTCCTGGCATGCTCAGAAGGGGTCGAGCTTTGAAGAACCATGCGACCTGGACGGTTTGCTCGGCCTTGCTGCTCGGCCTGCTCGGCGGCTGCGGGGGCTCAACGCCGGTGGCGGTGACGGCCTTGCCCGCCAAGGACCCGCATGACCGCGTCAACTCCCCCTGCCACATTCCGCAACCCGCGCCCAGAAAGACGACCGAGCCAGAATCGGCACCAGATCGGTACAAAATTTCGCCCGCTGGGTCGGAAATCCTCGCGGGTGATCCCGGCGTGCAACTGGTCGTCAGTCGGACCGACGCAGCCGCAACCATCCGTGATCTGACGGCAACCACCACCTGGAAGGCCGAGCCCGCCGGGATCGTCGATGTCAGCCCGTCGGGCTATGTCCGACCGACCGGCGTGGGCAAGGTCGAGATTGTCGGCCAGGTTGCCGGCTTGACCAACCCCATCCGGACGGTCGTCACGGTCGCCGACCCGGCCGCGCGGTCGTGGAACTTCGCCGAGGACATCGAGCCGCAACTGACCCGGCTCGGGTGCAACACGGGCGGTTGTCATGGTCGGCTCGACGGCCAGAATGGGTTTCACCTGTCGTTGTTCGGTTACGACGCCGAAGGGGACCACCGCGCCATCACTCGGGACGCCGTCGGGCGTCGGGTCAACGCATTTCGCCCCGAAGCGAGTCTGTTCCTGACCAAGGCGACCGGCTCGGTCCCGCACGGGGGCGGGATGAAGCTCACCCCTGGGTCCGAACCGTACAGGACGATGCTCGGCTGGATCAAAGCCGGAGCACCGCTGGCATCGGCCCAGAACCACGGCCGGATGACCAATTTGACGGTCGAACCGGGTAACACCCGCCTCGACGAACCTGGTCCCCGGCAACTCCGCGTGGTGGCGCACTTCGCCGACGGCCACGCCCGCGACGTGACCCGCCTGGCAAACTACAAGACGAACGACGACGCGACCCTGACGGTGGATGCCGAGGGCAAGGCCCAACTGCTCCACCGGGGTGAGGCCGACCTGGTGATCCGGTACGAGTCGCAGGTCGTTTCCGCCCGGATCTCGGCCACTGTCAACCCCGGCCTGGTCCATGACTTCAGCAAAGATCCACGCCACAACTTCATCGACGACGAGGTATTGCGCCGGCTGACCTCGCTCGGCGTGCCGCCCAGCCCGCCGAGCACCGACGCTGCGTTCCTCCGTCGCGTCACGCTCGACCTGACCGGCGAACAACCCGACCCCGACCGGGTTCGCGAGTTCCTCAAGGACGCTGACCCCGCCAAGCGGCAAAAGTTGGTTGCCGGGCTGGTCGGCTCGCCCGACTTCATCCGGTTCTGGCAGATCAAGTTCGGCGACCTGCTGGAGATCACGCAGGGGCGGCCCGACCTGGGCAACTCGGCGGTCACGTACCAGACCTGGCTCAAAAAGCAACTCTTCGCCAACGCTCCGTGGGACGCGACCGTTCGGACTCTTTTGACCGCGACCGGCGACCCGACCGACCGTGAGACCGGCGGCCCGGTGGCCTACGCGCTTGAAGCCGTTGATCCCAAGGTCGCCGCCGAGAAGACCGCCCAGCGGTTCCTCGGCCTCCGTCTCCGGTGTGCCCAGTGTCACGACCACCCGTTCGACGTCTGGACCCAGGACGACTACTTCGGCCTGGCTGCCACGTTCGCCAAGGTCGAGCGCTCGGGAGCCGGGATGGTGGGTGGAATGATGATGGGCAACCGAACCATCATCAAGATCAACGAGGAAGGCGAGATCGAGAACCCGCGAACCCACCAGGCTGCGCCGACAAAGATCCTCGGCGGTCCGGTGATCCTGACCGAGGACGACGCCGACCCTCGCGTCCAACTGGCCGCGTGGATCACGGGTCCCGAGAACCCGTTCTTCGCCCGAGCGATGGCCAACTGGGTCTGGGCGCAATTCTTCGGACGAGGGATCGCGCACCCGGCCGACGACCTGTCGCGGGCCAACCCGCCGGTGCACCCCGAGTTGCTCGACGCTCTTGCCAGGCACTTCGTTGACCACAAGTACGATGTTCGCGACCTGATCACGACCATCGCCACCTCGGCTACCTACGCCGCGACCACCGCGACGGCTCCGGGCAACGAATCGGACGAGCGGTTGTTCTCGCACCAGCGGCCCCGCCCACTGACCTCGCACCAGATGGCCGACGCGCTGGCGCAGGCGACCGACGTGGTAAACCGCTACAAGGACAAGTCGTCCGGCACGCGAGCCATCGAGATTACCGACCCGAGCACGCCGAGCGTGATCCTGGAAGCCTTCGGCCGGTGCAACCGGATCAACGGTTGTGCCTCGGTCGATACACCGGCGCTCAGCCTCCGCCAGTCGCTGATGGTCATCGGCGGCGACGTGATCGAATCGAAGGTCATGCACCCGCAAGGCTATCTTGCCAACCTCCTCGAACTGAGCCCCGCACCCGACGAGGTGGTCGAAAACCTTTACCTCCGTGCGTTGTGCCGCATGCCCAATGCCGAAGAATTATCGCACTGGTCCGCCGAACTGACGCCGGGACCAAACTTCCGCGTCGTCGCCGAGGACCTGTTCTGGGCCTTGCTCAACTCCCGTGAGTTCGCGTTCAATCATTGATTTCCTCTGATCATCCCCCACTCCATTTGCCCGAGGAGAACCGCCGTGGCTCACTCGCAGTCTGGCCCGCCCCGCGCCTGTCGAGGTCCGAATCGTCGCGAGGTCTTGCGGCTCGGGATGCTCACCGCGTTCGGCCTCGGGATCGATGACCTGCTCCGCCACCAGAACCGGGCGTTGGCCAGCGGCGCGGGGGGGATCAAGCCGACCAAGGTCAAGCATTGCATCCTCGTCTGGCTCGCGGGCGGGGCGTCGCATCTCGACACCTTCGACCCCAAGCCCGACGCTCCCAGCGACTATCGCGGCGAGTTCAACCCGATCGCGACGGCCGTGCCGGGCCTGATGCTCTCGGAGGTCTTCCCGAAACTCGCCAAGGTGATGGACAAGGCGACCCTGATCCGGGGCGTCACTTCGCCCGAAGCCGACCACGACCGCGCCTCGCACCACCTGATGACCGGCTACCGGCCGTCGCCGAGCCTGGTTTATCCCGGGTTTGGCTCGGTGGTCGCCAAGGCGATCGAGACCGGCCCCGGCTCGTCCATGCCGCCGTACATCGCCTTGCCCGACCCCTCAGCCTATGCCACGTCGGGTTATCTGACCCCGGCGTATGACCCGTTCTCGGCGGGCGGCGACCCGAACCTCGAAGGGTTCCGCGTCCGCGACCTCACGCCGCCCGACAAGCTCACGCTCGACCGTCTCAACCGGCGCCGGGGGATGGTCCACACGCTCGACGGATTCGCGCACGATGTCGGCTCAACGCCGCTCGTCGCCAGCCGCGACCGGTTCGCCGACCGCGCGTATGATCTGCTCACGTCGTCGGCCACTCAATCCGCGTTCCGCGTCAGCGACGAACCAGCGCCAGTCCGCGATGCCTACGGGCGGACGACGTTTGGTCAGTCGTGCCTGCTGGCCCGGCGGTTGGTTCAGGCGGGGGTCAGCTTTGTGACGATCAACAACCGTGGTCCCGGCCCGCTCCAGTGGGACACCCACGCGCAGAACTTCCCAACGATCAAGAACACGCTCGGCCCACCGCTCGACTCGGGCCTGGCCGCCTTGATCGAGGATCTGAGTCGGCTCGGCCTGCTCGACGAGACGCTGGTCATCGCGATGGGCGAGTTCGGCCGGACGCCAAAGATCAACCCGAACGGCGGTCGCGATCACCACGGCCGGGCCAACTGTGCCCTGTTCGCCGGGGCGGGGATGCCCAGGGGGGCCTTGATCGGCCGGACCGACGCCAAGGGAGACTCGCCGGTGGATCGCGCGATCACGCCGAGCGACCTTGCCGCCACGCTCTACGCCGCGCTCGGGATCGACCCGAACTACCAGTTCGAAACGCCCGATGGTCGGCCGATCCGCCTGGTCGATGGGGGCCGTCCGCTCCCCGAACTTGTCGGCCACGCCTGAGCCTGGTTGCGGCCACTCCTGGTTTCATGGTCTGATCGGTCGAGTGGACAAACTCGACCGATCCGCTCCGTTGTCTGGACCGCCGCATGAGTGTTCAACCCGCGACCCCAAACGACCTCTTCGGCACGGTCGACGCCGCCATGCTCGACGTGCAGACGCATGCCGAGGGGCCGGTCGGTGTCTTGCCGTTGACCGGATCGAGCGGCTCCGCGACTGGCCGTCGGGCGACCTGTTCGGTCTGACCCAGAACGCCGGGATGGGCTGGAAGCCCGCCGAGGTGGACCGCGACCCCTACCTGATCCTCTCGACGCAAGGGGGGATGCGGGCCGAGGACGGCACGCCGATCGCGCTCGGCTACCACACCGGGCACTGGGAGGTTGGTCTCCTGGTCCGCGCGGCGGCCGAGGAGTTGAAGGCGCTCGGCGTGGCGCCGTTTGCCGGGATGGTGTCCGACCCCTGCGACGGCCGGACGCAAGGCACGCCGGGGATGATGGACAGCCTGCCTTTTCCTACCGCAACGACGCGGCGATCGTCTTCCGCCGCCTGATCCGGTCGCTCCCCCGCCGGTTGGGCGTCCTGGGTGTGGCCACCTGCGACAAGGGTCTGCCCGCCATGATGCTGGCGATCGCCGGGTCGCCCGACCTGCCCGGCGTGATCGTCCCCGGAGGCGTGACGCTCCCACCCACCCACGGCGAGGACGCGGGCAAGATCCAGTCGATCGGCGCTCGCTATGCCCACGGTGAGTTGAGCTTGAAGGACGCCGCCGAGCTGGGCTGTCGTGCCTGCGCCACGGCCGGCGGCGGGTGCCAGTTCCTCGGCACGGCGGCCACGGCTCAGGTTGTGGCCGAGGCTCTGGGGCTGACCGTTACCCACGGCGCGCTCGCCCCGTCGGGCCAGGCGATCTGGCTCGACGTCGCCCGCCGATCCGCCCGCGCGGTGGTTGCTCTGACTCAGCAAAATCTCACGACCCGTGCCATCCTCTCGCCCGGGTCGATCCGCAACGCCATGACGGTCCACGCCGCGTTCGGCGGCTCGACGAACCTCCTGCTCCACATCCCGGCCATCGCCTTCGCCGCCGGGCTGGAGCGGCCATCGGTCGAGGATTGGGCTGAGATCAACCGGAAGACACCCCGCCTGGTCGACGTTCTGCCCAACGGGCCGAGCTACCACCCGACGATCCGGGCCTACCTGGCCGGCGGAGTGCCGGAAGTCATGCTCCACCTTCGCAACCTCGGCCTGCTTGACCTGTCGGCCCGGACGGTGACCGGCGGCACGCTCGGCGCCAACCTCGACGAGTGGCAGCGGTCCGAGCGGCGCGTCCGGCTCCGTGCCCGGTTGACTGAGGCTGACGGTGTCGATCCGGACGACGTCATCATGAATCCGGAGCTTGCCCGGTCGCGGGGTCTGACCAGCACCGTGACGTTCCCGAGAGGCAACCTCGCCCCTGAAGGTTCGGTGATCAAGAGCACCGCCATCGACCCAAGCGTCGTGGGCCCGGACGGGATCTATCGCAAGGTGGGTCTGGCGCGTGTCTTCACCCGCGAGTCCGTCGCCATCGCCGCCATCAAGCGGCAGGGGGATGTCAGGCCGATTCAGGCGGGTGACGTGCTGGTCCTGATCGGCCGGGGCCCGCTCGGGACCGGGATGGAAGAGATTTACCAGATCACGTCGGCGCTGAAGCATCTGCCGTTCGGCAAAGAGGTCGCCGTCGTCACCGATGCCCGCTTTTCGGGCGTCTCGACCGGTGCCTGCGTCGGCCACGTCGGGCCAGAGGCACTCGCGGGCGGGCCGATCGGTCGGGTCCGCGACGGCGACCTGATCCAGATCGTCGTCGACCGCGACCGGCTCGAAGGGTCGGTGGACCTCGTCGGGGCCGAGGGCCAGTCGCTCGCTCCCGAGGCCGCCGCCCTCCTCCTGATCAATCGACCCCCGCACCCGGATCTCGCCCCCGACCCCAACTTGCCCGCCGACACCCGCCTCTGGGCCGCGCTTCAGGCAGTCGGCGGCGGCACCTGGGGCGGTTGCGTCTACGATCCCGAGGCGATCATCCGCGCCCTCGAAGCCGGCCGACCCACCCGCGCGGCCGGCACCTGACCGGACCAAACGAACCCAATCGCGAGGTCGGGCCGAAACTTCGAGGTTGAAGTCGTCGCGCCGTGAGCTGGCCGTTTGAATAGAATCGTCCTGTCGAGCCGACCGCGATTGGGCATCTTGCCCAGATCCGTGGGTTGCCAGCTTCAAGCCTTCCGGGAACGAGTGGACCGTGCCGAACGAACCGCGATCGATGACCGTTCCCGATGGTATCGTGCTGGGGGTTGGGGCTGCCTTGAGCCTGCTGAGCTTGCCAGCCTGGCTGGCGGTCGCGGCGAGTTACCCCTGGACCGGGGTCGGGATGTTCTTGCGGAACTCGGGCGGCTTCTGGATCGCCGCCGTCAGTCTGAGCGGCGTCGCCTGGTGGCGGTCCGCTCGTGGGAATCGGCTGCCCAGGCCCGCCGAGTGGCTCGCGCTCGGCGCGTTTGCCTGGGGGCTCACGGTCGTCCTGTCCCCCTCGGCGCATGAGGATCTCGTCCGCGTGGTCGGCCGATCACTGGCAACCTTCAACGTCTCGGAGATGGGAGCCCGCTGGGTGACGGCCCTGCTGGTGACCGCGATGATCGGCGCGGGCTGGCTGGTTGTTCGGGTCGGTCGGTTGCTCCTGCCGGCCTGGCTCCAGACGCTCTGGCTGAGCTTCCTGATCTTCCTGGCGCTCTGGAGCCCGTTGACGGTCGTCGCCGACCACGCCGCCGACTGGCTCGCGCCCGCGAACGGGTTTGGCCGGGGCGATTGGATGATCCTGTATCGCGGCGTCTGCCGCTGGGTCGCGTTCACCCCGCTGGCCGTCCTGATCGGCTTACCGGTGGTGGCAACGATCGCCGAACGAGTTCGCGGTCGGGTCTGGACCTGGCTCGAATGGTCCGCTGCGCTCACCGCAGCGCTTGCGGGTCTGCTCGGCTCGGTGGTCTTTCGCGGCGAGTTCACTCATCCCTCGCTCGGCTGGCTCGCCGAGCGCCTGATCGCTGCGCTCTGGGTGGGGACCGTCGGCGGAATCGACCTGGCCCTGCTCAACCGCCACCACCGCCCACTGCCCAACCCCGCCACCACCGATCGCCGGTCCAGTCCGACCGGAAAAGTTCGCTACCGAGCGCCTGATCAGGTCCTTTGACTCCGAGGCAATCTTGATCCACTCGCGGTTGAGCGATCTTTGACGACGTCGCGAGCGACCCCACTGTCCCGATTCGGGATCTCGAAGCGTAGAGCAGAATGTTGTAATCTGGAGACATCGAGAGTCCAGTTAGCGCGGATAGTGACAGTTGTGGTGATCCGTTGAGCCTGGTCTTCTGGCCTGGGCTGACGATCTCGCAGTGTGTTGACCGCGGCTTGGTACGAGATAGATATGAAGATCACATTGTTGATGAACGAGGTCGGGATGAGCGGTGGGGTCAGGATTGCCCTCCATCAGGCCGACCAACTCCGGCGACGCGGCCATGAGGTCAAAGTCGTCTCCTTGCCGTACCCCAAGGTCCATCCAAAAGCCGTGCGCCGGCACAAACTCCGCACGGTTGTCAACGACATCCGTAACCCGGTCGCGGCGATCAAGCGGCTGCTGGCGCCGAAGCGGAAGATCAGTCACTCACACCTCGACCTCTTCCCGCCGTTCGAGCACTACCAGCTTGAAGACTATCGGACGGTGGTGGACGCCGACCTCCCCGACGCCGACATCCTGATCGCTACCTGGTGGGAAACCGCGTTGATGACCGCCGCCACAGCGCCGAGTAAGGGGAAGAAGGTCTCGTTCTTCCAGCAATACGACGCCAACTTCCGCCAACCCGAGGACAAGGTCGCCGAAGCCTGGAATCTCCCGGCGCAAAAGGTCGTGAGTTCGCAGTGGCTGGCCGACCTGGCCGCGACCCGGTTCGGCGACGACACCGCCATCGTGGTCAACAACGGGATCGACCTCGACCTCTTCGATGCCCCTCCGCGTGGCAAGCAGCCGGTGCCGACGGTGGGCCTCCTGTTTTCGCCGGCCGCTCCCAAGGGCTGGCCGACAGCACTAGCCGTTTTGCAAGCGGTCCAAAAGCAACTGCCCAACCTGCGCATCCGGACCTTCGGGATGACTCAACCCTTCCACATGTATCCGCTCCCACCTGGGGCCGAGTTCGAGCTTCTGCCCGACCAGATCCGCATCCGCGAGATCTACTCGGGCTGCGACGTCTGGTTTTGTGCCAGCACGAGCGAAGGGTTTCACTTGCCTCCCCACGAGGCGATGGCCTGCCGGACCCCGGTGGTGTCGACGCGGGTGGGGGGGCCGATGGACATGATTACCGACGGCGGCAACGGCTATCTGACCGAGATTGGCGACGTGGCCGCGCTCACCTCGCGCCTGATCGAGGTACTGACCATGCCCGAGGATCGCTGGCACGCGATGTCCGATCAGGCTTACGCCACGGCGCGAGCGTTGACCTGGGAACTCGCGGGCGACCGGTTCGAGGCCGCGCTTGAGGCGCTGCTCGCCCGAACCCCCGCCGAATCCGCCGCGACCTGAGCCGGCTCAGACGGTCGGGGACAACTGGCTCAGGGCTCCCTGGATTTCTTTCATCTTGACCGGTTTGGGGAGCACGATCAGGCGGTCGTCACTCGGGAACTTCTTGGCCAGGTAGTGCTGCTTCGGGCCGAGGAGCACGACGGCGGCCAGGTCGTGCCCATCCTCGTGCGCCTTGTTGTGCATCTGCATGAAGGCGTCGAGCGCGTGTGGCCCGAGACCGTCGGCATCGAAGAGGATGACGTCGGTCGGGTTTTCGCAGTAGCGATCAGCGGCGCGCTCGGCGTCGGCGACCAGGATCACTCGAAAGCCCATCTTCGACAACGTCCGGCGGAAAGCGTCCTGCACTTCGGGTTGAACCTCGACGCAGAGGAGCCGCTTCCGATCATCGACGTGGTCAATCCCGAGGTTATGTTCGTCCTCATCGAGCACTTCACTGACGTTGGTCGTGGTTCGCTGCGTGTGTTGGGCTTGCTTCCGTGATTCGGCGGCGGCTTTCGTTGCCAGACGTTCGAGGTAAGCTTCCAGATCATCGACCACCTGGTTCATCGACCCGTAGCGGGCCTTGAGGTCGACTTTCATCATCTTCTCGATGATCTCGCAGAGTTCGGGGTCAGGCGCGTGGCGTTGCTCGGTGATCGGGCGGATCGAGTTGATCCCTCGCTTGAGCATCTTCTTGAGCGGGTCGGAGGTCTCCACCTCGGGGATCGGCAAGACGCCGGTCACCATCTGGTAGAAGACGCAGCCCAGGAAAAAGATGTCGGACCGCTTATCCCCCTTGGGGCTCCCGCAGGTTCGTTCGAGCGCTGAGTAGTCGACGGTCCGCTGGCCGTGCGCGACGGCGGCCTTGCGTTCGTCGTCGAGCGTGGCGAGCCCGAAGTCGACGAGCTTCGCCGTGCCGTTCGACGCGATCAGGATGTTGGTCGCCTTGAGGTCGCGGTGTGTCACCCCCTGTTCGAGGGAGAACTTGAGCGCATGGGCCAGCCCGAGCATGAGCGGCAGCGCCTCGGTCGGGGTCAACCGCCCCCTGATCCGGAGAAAGTCGCGCAGGTTCGACCCCTCGACGAACTCCATGACCATGAAGTAGCGCTTGTCCTGCTCGCCGTACTCGTAGATCTGGACAATGTTCGGGTGGACCAAACGCAGGCCCGACTCGGCCTCCTGGTTGAACCGCTTGATCGCCTCGGCGTCGGCGACGAACCGCTGGCGGAGCACCTTGATGGCGACCGACTGATTGCCGTGGATCTTCCGACCGCGATAAACGCGCGCGAATGTGCCTTCGGCGATGTGGAACAGAACCTTGCAACCGCCGAAGAAGAACCCGCCCGGGTCCCCTTTTTTGAGCTTTTCGAGCTGCCAGGCGGTCAAGAGATCCTTGCGAATTAACTCACGCGCCACGGCATCGGTGCTGCCATCCTGGGCGTCCTCGCGGGCTTGCCGCGCCTGGACTCGGGTGATCAGGCCGATCATGGCTGCCTGGTCGAGCAGGGTCTGCGCGTCGATCTCGTGCATGGAAGTGAAAGCCCTCGGCCGACCGCCTGGACCGGCGAAAACCGCGTGGAAGTGAACAGACCAGCGCACCGGAGCGCAGCGACTCCGCCCGGATCATCCCAGTTTATCAGGCAACCCGGTCCGAACAACAGGGAGGTCGGCTGGATGTTGCGTGGTGGATCACCTGGCCGACATGAGCCAGCAAGTCGGCGGCATTCCACCGCGATTGACCGAGGAGAAACCAGAAGCTCAAATCTACTTCGACTTTTCCAACTTGAAGTCGAACAGGATCAGTTCCTCGATCGGGTCGGGCCAGAGTTCCATGCCCAGCAGACCGCTCCGGACCGGCACGATACTTGTCTCAAAGTAGGTCTTCCGCCCCTTGATCCGGGCCAAAGCGCGAAATTTGAGGTCTTTCGGAAACGGATTCTTGGTTGTCAGCATCAGGTTCCCATTTTGGCTCAGGAACTCGAAGCGGGGGGTGGGTACCTTGTCGTCCGCTTGCTCAACCACCTTCGGCTTGCTGATCGTGTCGCCTTTTTGCTCGAACTGGACGAGGAGCGTCTTCCCCTCGGCGATCGTAACCTTGTCCTTGATCTTGCTCGGATCAGGCGCGTCACCGGCGGCACCAAGAGCCACCAGCACCAGCAAGCAGGGAACGATGGATTGAAGCGCGGTCATGGTTTCGATCTCGGGGGGTGGAAATCCGGGTGCGAATGAGAGGTTGGACGTGTTGCAGTCTACGGTCGAAACTCGGGCGCAGTCCAGCAATAAAGAACCAATCCGGCAACGACAAGGGGCCGGCTTGGTGAGCCGGCCCCATGACGATCAGATCGTATTTTGATTGGAGAGGGAAACTCGAGGCGGAGCTGGATCAATAACGGTCGCGACCGCCACCACCGCCGCCATAACCACCACCGCCGCCGCCGCCGTAGCCGCCGCCACCGGAGGAGCGACCGCCGCCGCCGCCACCGTAGCCGCCACCACCACCGCCGTAGCCGCCACCGCCCCCGGAGGAGCGACCGCCGCCGCCGCCACCGTAGCCACCACCGCCACCACCACGGCTATCGCGTGGCTCGCGGGGACGAGCTTCATTGACGGTCAGGTTTCGGCCGTGAAAGTCCTGTCCGTTCAGGGCGTTGGCCGCCTCGTCGGCACCTTCGGCCATTTCGACGAATCCGAAGCCTTTGGATCGGTTCGTGTCTCGGTCGATGATGATCTGCGCCGAAAGGACTTCGCCAAACTCGCTGAACAATTCGACCAGGGTGTCTTCGGTCGTGTCGTACGTCAGGTTGCCGACATAGAGCTTCTTGGCCACTGTCATTCCTCTGCTTACCGCGAAAATTGCGTTCTGGCGAGACTAGCGTCCCTAACGGCTAAATCGGACCCGCCAAGAGCGGCTTATCCAAGACTAATCCAATCGCCGGATTTTGCCCAGCAAGAAAATCGAAATTTCGCCGAATTTTCTGTCATGTGGGCCATCTCTCTGCTACTCGCGCGATGGCATCCAAATGAGTCAAACCGACTTCCGTCCCATGGACAACCCCGCCCACCGCTCCATGCCGATCGCCACGACCAGCGCCAGCGCTGGAACGAGTGGGGCCCGCATCCGCAGATCGGTCCAGTAGACGGCGTGAATGCAGGTCAAACTCACGATCAAGGCCAGCGTCGCGACCGCGGGCCACCGCCAGAGTCGGCCCCGCGTTGATCCGATAACGACCAGCCCCCAGAGCGGGACCGTCCACGCCGCCGTCGCCCACCGGAGTGAGTCGGGATAAACAGCGGCGGCCGGCATGACCCCCCAGAACCGCCCGAGCCGCGCCCAGGTCGCCCGCGCAAAATCCTGGGGGTGCGCCCGCACAAACCTGAGCGTTTGCTGGCGGAGGAGCTGGTCGGATGCGGGCTCGGTCAGGTGCGCCGTGCTCACGCCGATCGACTCGATCCAGGCGTGCTGATTGGGACCCGACCAGACCGCATCGGGGGGACCATGCAAGACGTCGCCGTAATAAGCCGCGTTGTTGGCAAGGGCCAGCGTGTAGCCGCCATGCGTGGTGGTCCAGATCGCCGACCCCAAGGCAATTTTGTTGCGGAGAGCCCACGGCGCCAGGATTAACATCGTGGCACTGAGCAAGACCAGGGCGCGACCGACCCGGACCCGCCAGCCCTCGGGACCAACCAGGCAACTTGCCAGCGCCGTCAGTCCCGCGGCGGGTAACAGGCTCGGGCGGCAGAGCGCGGCCAGGCCAAAGCCAACGCCCCCGGCGATTGGTCCGAGACGTCCCTGCAAGGAAAGCCCCCAGAGGGTTAGAGCAACCAGAGCGGCGGCCAGCGTCTCGGTCATCAAGGCCCGCGCCTGGACGACCAGCACCGGGTCGAGCGCGGGGATCACCGCCGCGAACCAGACCAGCGAGCGTGCCAGACCCCAGTGCCGCGCGGTGTCGGCGGTCAACACGACCGTCAGCGCCGCCAGGGCGAGGTGGAAGCCAGCCAGACCCGCCGGCAACCACCGAGCCGAGCAGCCCGCGACCCAGGGTGCGAGCAAGATCGGGTAGAGCGGTGGCCGGTACGCGGTCGGGTGCCCGTTGATCTGAAACCCGTCACCCTGGAGCAACGACCGGGCCAGTCGGAGGTAACCATCAGGGTCGTCGAGCCGGTCGAGGCTGTGCCCGATGACGAGCCAGCGGACACCGACGGCAAGCCCGACCACGCCGAGGACGATCGCCAGGTCGCGCTGGGTCCAGGACCAGGGAGTGGCGGGCGGCGGCGGGGCGGCGATGGTTCGGGCTCCAGGTCAGACAGGATGATGAGCACGGAATTCTACCGAGGCGGGGCGGGTTGTGTTAGGCTCGTCACCTCGAATCGACCGATCGAGTGTTGCCCATCGACGCCCAACGGTGACCTTCATGGCTGCTCAACCGATTCTCCTGTCGATCACCGCGATGCACGAGGTGGGGATGGCCCAGTTGCGTGCGGCGGGCGAACTGAGGATGGCGTCGTCGCTGCTGCCCGAGGTCCTGCACCGCGAGATCGCCGACGCCGATGCGCTGGTGATCCGGACGGCGGGGACAATCGACGCCGCCCTGATGGATCATGCCCCCAAACTGCGCGTGATCGGTCGTCACGGCGTCGGCTATGATCAGGTCGACATCCCCGCCGCCACCGAACGCGGGATTCAGGTTGTGTATACGCCGGGAGCGAACACTCAGAGCGTTTGCGAGCACGTCTTTGCGATGCTGATCGCGCTGTCCAAGCAGTTCCCGGCGCAGAGTCGGGCGCTTGTCGAGGGGCGGTACAACGACCGGACCAAACTCGTCGGCCGCGACATCGCCGGCAAGACGATCGGGATCATCGGTTTCGGCCGGATCGGCAAGCGGGTCGGCCAGACCGCACACCTCGGGTTCGGGATGAAGGTGCTCTACACCGACGTCATCGCCATGCCGGCCGACGCCGTCGAGCGTGCCCAGGCCACGCGGGTTGCGCTTGATGAGTTACTCGCACAGGCCGATTACGTGACCTGCCACGTCCCCCTCGACGCCTCGACCCGGCGGCTGATCAACACCGACACTTTGAGCCGGATGAAGCCGGGCGCGATCCTGCTCAATACCTGTCGCGGACCCGTCTGCGATGAGGTTGCCGTCGCCGCCGCGCTCGCATCGGGCCACCTGTTCGGCTACGGCGCTGATGTCTACGACGTCGAGCCCCCGCCCGCCGATCACCCCTTGATCGGCCGGACCGATCTGAACGTCCTGCTCACCCCGCACAGTGCCGCGCAGACGACCGAGAGCCTGATCCGGATGGCGAGCGAGGTGGCGGCGGATGTGATCGGGGTTTTGAACGGTCGGGCACCGATCAACCCCGTCAACAGTCCCGCCGCCGTGGCTGAGGCCCGCCAACGGCTCGGCAAGCCGCCGATCTGGACCTGAACAAAAATCAATCGGTCGTGTGATCACGGCAAGGTGGAGTAGATCACGACGTTCGCCGCGATCCGCATGGCACTTTCGTAGGTGTAGCCCTTGCAGTCGATCCCCTGGTTCCGTTCAAGCGCGCAGCCGATGTCGTACTTGGAGTAGATGACCGCCCAGCGGCCGTTGACCTTCACGCCTTCAAGGTCGGGGAGCGACCGGCCACCGCCGGCGGCCTTGGTGTACTGGACGTCGGTCAGGTCGTAATGAACCTTGTTGGTGTAAAGTTCGTCGTCGCGAGGGATTGCGACCAGAGGATTGGCGGGTAAGAGCTCGCCCATGAACTTGCGGAAGGCGGCATCGAAGGCGGGGCTCCCGCACGCGGCGTCGGCGAAGAGGGTGCCGCCCCCCTCGGCGTGCTTGCGGAGCGCGACCTTGTCGTCGTCACCGAAGGTCACCCCGGCCCGGCCGTGCATGTAGATCAGGGGGTAGTGGACCAGGTTCGGGTCGCTCGGGAACAGTTCCTTGTGGTTGATCACCACGTCGAATTTGAGCTTGTCGCGGAGCGTGGTCGTCAGGTTCGGGATCGCCAGCGGGGCCACGTTCCAATCCCCCGCGTGGCGGAGCTTGGCGATCCGGAGCGCTCCACGGCGGGGAAGGTCGGCCTTGAAGTTTTTGACCTCGGGAGGCGACAGTTTGTCGGCGGGCATCTCGCGCCCGGTGGCGTAGTCGATGACGTTCTGGCCAAGCCTCGTCGAGTTAACCACCCGGGGCAACTCGGGCTGCGTCTCGATCGCGTTCCAGTCGCACGAGAGGTCCTCCGGCGAGTAAACGACCACCGTCCGGCAGCCGTGCTCGACGCCCCAGAGCGGGTGGTCGGTCGGGTTCAACAGGTGCTTCGACCGCCAGATCGGGTGGTCGGTGGCCAGCGGGTGGAGGTCGTATTCAGGGTCGGGAAAAAGTTCTTTCATCAAGGCCCGAAAGCCGCGGTCGAACTCGGCCTTGCCGCAACAGGCGTCGGCGAAGATGAACCCACCTTGCTCGACGAACTCACGGAGAGTCTGCTTGCCCCGCTCGTCAAAGTCGGGGACGCTGTGGCCGTTGAGGAAGGCGATCTTGGCTTGCAGCATGTCTTCAACCCGCGCCAGGTTGGGGTCAACCACCTGCCAGGTCAGCAGGTGCTCCCAGTCGCGCGAGACCACGCCGACCAGGTTCCGGACGTCGTCGTGGTCGTTGTTCCAGTCGTTCCCCGGCCCATGGCGGAGCTTGTTGATCAGGACGGGGGCCCGCCCCTTGGCCAGAAATAGCAGCGCAAAGCTCGTCGAGATGGTCGGCACCCGCTCATACTGGACCCCGCGCCAGAAGCCGCCCAGCTTGTCCTGGTCATGAACGAGTTCCTCGGCTCCCTCGCGGTACCAGTCGTGCTCGCCGAAGAACCGGACCCCGCTGAGGCGTCCGGTCCGCTCCAGGCCGTAGAGGTAGTAATATTTCCACTGCTGCCCGGCGCCGAAGTTCTGACCGACCATGAAGTGGCTCGCCATCCAGTTGAGCCCTCGTTGGAGTGCGACGTCGCTTCCGCCTCGGCCGCAATCCTCGACGTCGTGCTCGCCGACGAGTTTCTCGATCCCCCGGTAGCGTTTCAGGCCGGTGATGACGAGGCTGGAGATCCCGGCGCAGGTCATGCTCGCGGTTGGGCCGTTGTTACTGTCGGCGGTATAGGCCCAGCTCCCGTCGGCCAACTGATACTTGAGCCAGTAGTCGCGGGCCGACTTCCAGACCTCGGGACGGACGCTGACACCCACCTCGGCGGCCGCGTTGAGGGCAAGCAAGGCGTACTGTGCGTTCGAGTTGTCGCCCCGCTCGATCTTCGATCGTTTGTAGGTCCACGAGCCGGGGAAGGACGACTGATCCCCCACGACGATCTGCGCATCCTGGAGCCAGTCAACGTTGCTCTGAATCCGGACGATATCCTCGCGTGGTTTGGCGGCGGCGAAGACCATCGTCTGGAGCGAGACGGCGTAAACATTGTCGAGCTGATTCGGGTCAAACCGGCGGAGGTAGTCGATCGACCGCCGGAGCGCATCAGAGTCGGGCGACTCACCGGCGGTCAAGAGTGCCAGCGTGACCAGACTCGTCGTCCCCGTCCGGGAGGCTTCCTCGACGTCGGTCCATGACCCATCTTCGTGCTGCTGCTTGAGCAGAAAGCGAATCCCACCCCGGATCGCCCGCTCGACTTCCTCGCGGGTCACGGCCCCCTGAGCCGTCGGGGTCGCGATGTCGGCACCGAGGCCGGCCAGGATGAGGCTGATCCAGACGATCGGTGTCGCTCGACACATCAAAGCAGACTCCGGGGCAGAGCGGGTCGCGGTCACGCATCCCTATCATTTTGATTGTGGCGCGCGGCCCCGCCCGGCGGCAAGTCAAACCGACCGGGTCGTGGATCAGGATCGGAGGGTATCGCTGGCGAATCGGGAGATTGGGATCGCGGATCGCACGATCACACATCGCTGAGCCGGAGAATCCGGATATCTCCTCTGCCTGGCGATGTGCGGTCTGCTCTGGGCATTCATACCAAGAATCGTCAGAGTCGCCAGCAACACCCCTCAAAATTTAGCGGATCTGGTGGTCCGATCGGTCGGTGCTAGTGGTCTGATTCAGGGTCGAGAACCGGGCGACGACGTCCTTGGTGTCCGCGGCTCGATTGACCAGGACGTTGATCCAGCGGCCATCGCTGGAGAAGGTCACCGGCGCTGGCTGACTGAACCGTTGGAACGCACGCACCCTGGTTTCGGGAGTCGGGACTAGCCGATGGTGGGCATCGGTCGTCAAAGTGGCCAGGTGGACCGTCCAGGCACCAGTTCCCAGGACCTGGCGGGTGTAGGCCAACCCGAGCGAACCGTCCGGTAAGTTTGCCACCACCGGCGACCGTTCATCGCCATCCTTGATGCTGATCGGGTTATCGGCGGCGATCAGCGGGGCAGCCTCGATAATCTGGGTTCCCTCCACGTTGAGCTTGAGCGACCAGATCCGCGTCCGCGTGTACTGGCGTGTTCCGGTCGCGTCGAGCGCTTGAATCCGCATCGAAGCCACCAGCCGACCCCCCATCCGAGGGTCGGTTGGCCACGAGATGTCGCCGATGAAGACGGTGCCGACCCCAGGCATGGGACAGCCCCAGGTGATCGGCGTGGGGAGCTGATCTTCCGCTTCGCCCGTCTCAACCAGCGCAAGCGACGGTTCGGCAGGCTCGAACTCAAAGCGGTACAACTGGCCGTCACCCGCCGCGAAGACAACCCGTGCCTGAGTTCCTGGGAACCAGCAGGGAGGCCCGACCGGGACCGTCTCGCAATGGACCTGATTGAGCAAGCGACCATCGGGGAACGAGTAGCGTCCCAGGCCGAACGCATGGCAGACCGTCTTGGGACCCCGCCAGGTCCGATTCGACCAGCGGCCCACGACCTGCCGTTTGCCCGAGTCGTCCACCCAGGGAGAGCAACTCGCCGCTTCGAGCACGTCGTCCGCTTCGACCGGAATCACCGTCAATTTGCCAGTCTCCGAGTCAATCCAGCGCGGCTGACGATCGGAAATCTTCAGGAAGTAATCATTAATACTGACGTTGGTCGCGGGCTGGAGGAACCGACGGGTCGCGTTCGGCGGGTCCAGGTGCGAGATCCCCACGGCGAGAATCGTCAGACCAACCGCAAGCAACGCCACCATGCGAATTATCGAATTCAAGGTGAAGGTCATCGCAAACATCCTTGAGAATCTTCGCTCCACCACCATGGGCCCAAAAAACCAAACCAGGATCCAGGCGCAGAGTATCGCGGCAAACGCGATCGGCCTCGTGAAGATCTCTGGGCAGAGTGGGGACGGCGGGTCGGAGCGAACAAACCAAAACGAGGGAACTCGGGGCGGGGAACCAACAACGGGCGGGAGGGAATACAGGTGACGACGCGTGTTGTCGTCGCCAGGGGAAGAAACGGCGGGTGGGATCAGATTGTCGTCCGTCCGGGTCGGCCCAAACGGTCATCTGAATCGTAGGCGGGCATGCGACTGAGGCAAGGTTAGAACACCGAGCAAATTTGAAACCAGAAAATCGCGTTGTCCAGCCAACAACTCCTTAACATCCTGTCCGACAATGGATTATGGTTGGAGCGTCAACCAGACAAAGCCAGGTGTGGATCTCGAAAGTGTGTAATAAATCGTCACAATGCCTCCAGGACGCGCGGTTGGTGGGCAACCAGGCCAAGCAAAGATCGGGTCGCTTGAACCAGGCGTGCTTTGAGCCTTACAATGGTCAACTTCGGTCGCGGACGCCGGGCGGTGAGCCCAGGGTCAGTCGCGGTTGCTCCTTCAAACCCACGGTACGGATGACGCGATGTCGAATGCTGGCGACCGGATCTCGCAACTGCTCGATGAATTTCGCCATTCCCGCGACCAGTTGGTCACCGAGCTCAGCAAGGTGGTCATCGGCCAGAACGAGGTGATCGAGCAGATCCTCGCCGCCATCTTTACCCGGGGGCACGTCTTGCTCGTCGGGGTGCCGGGTCTGGCCAAGACCTTGATGGTCAGCTCGCTGGCTCGAATCCTCGACGTCGGCTTCAAGCGGATCCAGTTCACGCCCGACCTGATGCCGTCGGACATTACCGGGACCAACGTCCTGGAAGAACCCGAAGCCGGTCGCCGTGCGTTTCGGTTCGTCCCGGGGCCGATCTTCTCCAGCATCCTCCTTGCCGACGAAATCAACCGCACGCCGCCCAAGACGCAGGCCGCGCTCTTGCAAGCGATGCAGGAACGCGAGGTCACTGTCGGACAAGAAACCTTGAACCTGCCCGACCCCTTCTTCGTCATCGCCACCCAGAACCCGATCGAGCAGGAAGGGACCTACCCGCTCCCCGAAGCCCAGCTTGACCGGTTCATGTTCGATATCCGCGTCGGCTACCCGACGTTCGACGAGGAAAAGAAGATCAACTCGACCACCACGCGGGGTGACACCGCCGACCTGAAAAAGATCCTCTCCGCCAAGGCGATCATCAACCTGCAAAAGCTGGTGACGTCGGTGCCAATCTCGGACTACGCCGTCGAGTATGTCACTCGCCTGGTCCGCGCCACGCGACCGGCCGACGACAAGACGCCGAAGTTCGTCAAGGAACTGGTCGACTACGGCGCCGGTCCGCGTGCCGGTCAGAACTTGATCCTCGGCGGCAAGGCAATGGCGGCGATGGACGGCCGGTTCAGCGTCTCGATCGACGACATCCGCAAGGTGGCCGTGCCCGTTCTCCGGCACCGAATCAGCACCAACTTCCAGGCCCAGGCCGAAGGGATGACCACCGAAAGCGTCATCAAGCGTTTGATTACCGAGATCAAAGAGCCGGACATCCCCAAATACGCCAAGAGCTGAGAGAGCTTTTGCTCCACGATCAAGACCGCGAGTCGGATGGTTGGCAACTAAGACTTTGACGTCTCATCGCTATGATTAAATGATATGCAGCCTGAAACACCGCTTGATTTCCTCAGAGTTGCCGATCAACGCCTCTCCGCGGCTCGTCTCATCTTGCGGCTCACAGGTCTGACTCTCGAAGCACAATACATCGCAGGTTATTCCGTCGAATGTTCTTTGAAAGCTTTAATCCTTGAAAATACGGTCGTGGCGGACCGAGGTATCAGGCTGCAAAGGCTGACACGTGGAGCTTCGAGTCATCGCTTCGAAGTGTTGTTGGGCCTTCTGAGAGACCAATCCATCAAGCTGGACGTGACACTCGCCAGACGTTTGAGACGGTTTGATTGGAACACAAACTTGCGTTACGAAATCGGTCGAAAAGACACCGGTGAAACCAATGGCCTGCTGAGAACGGCGGAACTGATCTACGAGTGGACTCGAGGACAAATCAAGTGAGCACCGAGACAAAACAACTCTGGGAACACAAGCGTACTTTGGAATCGCGTGAGGTTGAAAATGTTCTCAGACCATTTTTCGATCAAGTGGACGCCTACCGATATAACTCGGCCTCGCTTCGAATTCGGGTCATCGACCGCAAGTTCGAGAGCAAATCGCGGGCGGAACGTGATGCGATGGTGGAGGAAAAACTTCTCGAGCTTCCGCTCGAAACTCAACAAGATATTATCAATATTGTCACGCTCGCGGCTTCTCACTTCGATGAGGGGCACTCGCTGAACTTTGGTGATCTCGTGATGAACATGGAATTCGAGAATCCGTCGCCTGATGATATCTGAGAAATTTTGAACCGAACATATTTGATTTTTTTACTTTTGTTTCTCGTTGACCCAGAAAGCAAATTCCTTGGCCACACCCGCCGAGAAGTATCTGAAGCCCGAAGTCATCCGCCAGGTGGCCCGGCTTGACCTGCGGGCGAAGTTTATCGTCGAGGGGTTCATCTCGGGGTTGCACGCAAGCCCGTTTCAGGGGTTCTCGGTCGAGTTTTCCGAGCACCGGAAGTACACGGCGGGCGACAATATCTCGGAGATCGACTGGTCGGTGTACGCCAAAACCGACCGGTTCTACGTCAAGAAGTTTCAGGCCGAGACGAACTTGACAGGTTACCTCGTCATGGATCTGTCGGGGTCGATGGGGTACACCTACCGCCAGGAACTGACGAAGTTCGAGTACGGCGTCAGTCTCGCCGCGGCGCTCGGCTACCTGATGATTCACCAGCAAGACCCCGTCGGCCTGATCGCATTTGATCAAGAAGTTCGCCAGAGCTTGAAGCCAAAGAGCAAACGAACCCAACTCGGGAACATTCTCTCGCTGCTGGCGGGGCTCCGGCCGACGGGTGCGACCGAGATCGCCAAGAGCCTGCATCAGGTGGCGTCGATGATTCGCCACCGGTCGCTCGTCATGATCTTCAGCGACCTGCTCGGTGATGCCGCGCCGGTCTACAAGGCGCTCCACCGACTCCGGCATGCGGGGCACGACGTCATCATCTTCCACATCCTCGACGAGGCCGAGGCGCTCTTCCCGTTCGAGGGGATGGTCGAACTCGAAGACAACGAGACCCGCGAGATGATCGAGATCGACGCCGACGCCATCAAGGCGGACTACCTTGACGAGGTGGCGGCGTTTCAGGGCGGGTACAAGAAGGAATGCAACAGCGCCCGGATCGACTACGTGCCGATCCACACCGGGATGCCGTTTGACAAAGCACTGATGAGCTATTTGCACAGCAGGCAGGGACGGGGATAATGTAGAACTGGATCGGGCCGAGGCTCGCTGCTCTTCTCCTCAGGATACGCCGAATCTCATGGATATCTCGCTGCTGCACGCGGGCTTGGCGGCAGGTGCGGCGCTCGCGGCGCTGCCGGTGATCCTCCACCTGTTCATGAAGCAAAAGCCCAAGCACATCATCTTCCCGGCGCTCCGGCTGATCCGCGAGCGTCAAAAGCGGGCCAAAAAGCAGCTCAAGATCAAAAACTGGTTGCTCCTCGCCTTCCGGATGCTTTTGCTCGCTCTGATGGCTCTGGCCCTGGCGCAACCGTCGATCAACTCCGAGTCGGGCGGTGCGCTCGGCACCGGCGAGGTCCCGACGGCGATCGGCCTCGTCATCGACACCAGCCTGTCGATGGAATACACCGAACGCGGGCAGGATCGGCTTGCCGAGGCGAAGGCCCGCGCGGGGGACATCCTCAAAAAAGCGACCTCCGATAGCGAGGTCTACGTCATCGACTCGGCCGACCCGGTCAAGCCGCAAGCCCTCACGCCTGCCTCGGCGCTCAAGCGGATCGACGGCCTGAAACTCCGCGCGGCGAATCAGCCGCTCAACACCGCGCTCATCCAGGCCACGCAGGTCGTCGGAGCCACCAAACTTGCCCGCCGCGAGGTCTACGTCCTGACCGACATGACGGCGGCGGCGTGGGAGCTGACCTCGGCGCGGACCACCGAGGCGCTCGACAAGGTCGAGAAGTCGAAGGCCGGGGTCAAGACGTATATTTTGCGCCTGACGCCCAAGGACATTCACAACGTCGCGATCATCGCCGCCGAGCCCTCGAACATCACCCCGAGCGAGGGAGAACCGGTCGAGATCGCCACCGTGATTCGCTCGACCGGCGGCAAGGAAGTCGAGATGGTCGCCGAGTTCTACCTGGACGGCGACAAGAAGCGCGACCAGAAGGTGGTCAAGATTCCCGCCAACGGCGAGCAGACTGTTAGCTTTATCACCTCGGCGCGGCTCGATTCGGGGCTCCACCAGGGGATGATCCGGCTCAGCGGCGTGCCCGACCCGCTCAAGTTCGACGACGTCCGCTACTTCACCTTCCAGTCGCAACCGTCGAGCAAGGTCCTCGTCGTCGCCGACACCCGAACCGATGCCGAGTTCGTGGAAAAGGCGCTCACGCCCTACGTCCCAGGTGGCACCGATGCCGGACCAGCCGTCGGTGGCGACCCCGCAGCGCCGGGGGCGGGATTCAAGGTTGAGCAGTGGTCGCGGCAGAAATTCAGCGCGCAATCAGCCGACTCGCTCAAGGGGTTTGCCTGCATCTTCCTGCTCAACCTCGACCGTCTGACCTCGACCGACTGGGGCCGTTTGCGACGCTACGTCGGTGAGGGGGGTGGCCTGGTCGTGGCTCCGGGAGATCGCGCCGACCCGACCGGCTACTCGGGGGCCGCCGCCGAGGCTGTCTTGCCCGCCAAACTCGAAGGCAAGCCGACCACCAAGGACACGACGTTCGGCAAGGTCGACTTCAACTCGCCGCTGTTCAGCAAGTACCCAAAACAGATCGACTCTGAACTGGCAGCCTGCCCGGTCTACCACCACTGGACCGTCAAGCCCGGCGAGAAGGTGACCGTCTTGCTCCGCTACGCCGACGGTGCCCCCGCGCTCCTGGAGCGTGATTTCCCCGGCGCTCAGGTTGGCCGCGTCCTGATGTGGACGACCCCGCTTTCACGCCGACCTCTCCGAGCCGATGCGGGAGCCTGGAACGAGTTCCCGCAGTCGTGGGCCTTCCTCGGCACGATGCTTGAAACCATTCCGTACCTTGCCGGCACGGCGGGCGAAAAGCTGAACTACGAGGCCGGGCAAAACGCCGTCCTCGTCCTCGATCCCGCCAAACGGGCCACCAACTACTCGGTCCAGGGTCCCGACCCGAAGCTGACCGAGCGGCGCTCCGTCGGCGCGAACGATAACTCGTTGCTCGTGCCGACCCCGTCGAAGGAAGGGCAATGGAAGGTCGAGGGGCAGACTGCTGACAACTCGAAGGTCAAGCTCGGCTTCAGCCTCAACCCGCCCAGCACCGAGTCGCAGGTCGTCGCGCTCAAGGCCGAGGATCTGGCCAGCCTGTTCGGTGGCAAGGACCGCTATCAGGTCGCCGACGACACCGCCAGCCTGGAGCGAGCGCAGAGCAAGGGGCGGTTTGGCTTCGAGCTGTTTCCGCTCGTCATGTTCCTGATCCTCGGCCTCGTCACGGCCGAAAACCTGCTCGCCAACAAGTTCCACCGCGATACGGTCAAGGCTTGAGCCGGGACACCCGACCAACCCACCGGGCCACCCGGGGAGATGGGATCTGATGCACCTCAGTTTGAAACCGATCTTCCCGTGGCCGGTGGTTGTCCTGATCAGCTTGGCCGTGCTGGGGCTGACGATCTGGGCCTACCAGCAAAAGTTTCGCGGCACGGCCGGCCGCTGGCGCTGGGTGGCGTTCGGGCTCCGGATGGCGGCGGTCCTGATGTGCCTCTTCGCGGCGCTCCGGCCGTCGCTCCTGATCGACGAGAAGAAGAAGCAAGACAGCCTGATCTACTTCCTGATCGACGGCAGCGCCAGCATGACCTTCACCGACGAGGCCGGCGGCAAGTCGCGCTGGAGCGTCGCGCAAAAGGCGCTTGAGGACGGCGTGAAGCAGGTGGAAGGGCGCTCGAAGCAGTTGACGATCAAGTCGCTCCGGTTCGACAACGAACTCCACGACTACAAGGGAGACGACCCCCAGCCGCCCGACGGCCACGAAACCGCGCTCGGCACGATCTTGCTCGCGGCGGTCAAGGATGCTCAGGGGGGTCGAGTCTCGTCGATCGTCCTGATCTCCGATGGTGCCTCGAACGGTGGTTTGATCTCGCCGTTGATCGCCGCGCAGCAGCTCAAGGCGCAGCAGGTTCCGGTTCTGACCGTCGGTGTCGGCTCGGTCGATGCCGGCAAGAACTCAGCCGACGTCGCAGCGCGCGACCTGATCGCCGGGCCGACCGTCTTCGTCAAGAATCGCCCCGAGATCCGGGGGATCGTCGGCACGCGCGGGTTTGGCGGCAAGACGATCGAGGTCGACCTGTTCGTCGAGGGGGATACCCGGCCGGTCGACACGCAGACGATCAAGGTTCCCGACGGCGCGGATGTCGTTCCCGTCACCGGCCTGAAATACGTCCCCGACACGATGGGCGAAAAGCGGCTGACGATGAAGGTCAAACCCCCGCGCGGCGAGCCCGAACTGCTCGCCACCAACAACGAGGTCAGCACCTATCTCGACGTCCTCAAGGGTGGTCTCAAGGTCCTCTACATCCAGGGGCCCGACTTCTCGTTCGAGCCCAAGTTCCTGATCCGTGGGATCGACCCCGCCCGCGAGATCAACACCGAACTCCGCGTGATCCGCGAACCAGCGCGGGGCAACACGGGCCTCCTCAACGATGCCGACTTCGCCCCCGGGGCCTACGACGTCTACATCCTCGGCGGCGTGCCCGCCGACCACTTCACCCGCAACCAGATCGGCCTGTTGCACCGCGCGATTAACAACGGCGCGGGCTTGATGATGCTCGGCGGGCGATCCAGCTTCGGCGAAGGGGGCTGGGGGAACACCGACATCAACAAGGATCTGCCCTCCGACGTTGGCCCCAACGACGGTGAGGTCAACCCCGGCGACGAGGGCGTCAAGGTCGAGCCCAACGTCGGCGGGCTCGATAGCTATGTCCTCCGTCTTGGCACGACCCCCGAGGACTCGAAGCGGGTCTGGAACCTGCTCGCGCCGATCACCGGCTACAACCGACTCGGCCGCCCCAAGGCGGGGGCGAACGTGTTGGCGACGTCGGGCCGCGACCCGGTCATGATCGCGATGGACGACGTCGGGCGCGGCCGGAGCCTGGAGTTTGGTGGCGAGACCTGGCCGTGGGCGCGGACCGAACGCGATGCGCACGCGCGGTTCTGGCGGCAGGTGATCTTGTGGCTGGCCCGCCGCGAGAACAAGGGGGAAGACCAGATCAAGATCAAGCTCGAAGCCCGTCGGGTGGCCGTTGGGCAAAAGCTCGACCTCGCCGCGTCGGCCCGCGACGGCAAAAACGAACCCATCCTCGACGCGCAGTACGACGCCACCTTCACCCCGGTCAAGAACGGCAAGGCCGAGGGCAAGGCCGAACCGATCCTGCTCGCCCCGCAAGGCGACGAACAAAAGGGACCGATCTTCGCCAACGTCGCCCCCGGCGAGTACGAGGTCAACGTGAAGGGCAAGCGCGCGGGCCGCGAGTTCGCCACCGCCCGAGCGCGGTTCATGGTCTACCAGGACGACCGCGAACTCGAAAACCCCGCCGCCGACCCCGCGTTGCTCCGCCAGATCGCCGAGACGACCGGCGGGACCTCGCTCCAGTCGGAAGAACTATCCAAGCACCTCAAGGACCTCGGCCCCGAACCCGCCGAGTACGTCCAGCAGGTGGACCGCCGCCTCTGGGACAACTGGCCCTTCTTCCTGATCTTCACCGCTCTTTTGACGGCCGAATGGGCATTGCGGAAGTCGAAAGGCTGGGTTTGAGCGCGGAGTAATGACATGCCACGACGCTGGATCGGTGCCATCGCGGCGGTCGGGATGATCTTTTTGGTCGATTACGTTGGTTTGCACTGGCACTACGAGATCGACCCAAAGGGGCATCTCAACCTGCTCCTCTTCACGCTCAATGCCCCGGCAGTGCTGTTTATTTCGCGGATCATCGGCAGAGGTAATGATTTTTCATGCTTGGATGTGTTCCTGGGTCTGTGCTGCATCGGCTCGGTTTACGGATATGTTGGCTATCAGATCGGTATCGCGTTCGAGCCGCGCTCGATCAAGCGGCGGCAGAAACAAGATCCTGAGCTGTGATTGAGGACCCTCTGCCCGAATCGGCCCTGACGTGACGCTAAATGAGCGTCAAGACTTAGGCCCAGGGCAGCAATTGGCGCTCAACCAGTACGCCCGCGACGGATGGGGACGCGCAAAGCGATTTGACGGTCGGGGCGAGATAGATACAAAAACCCAGGAGTCACACGATCACTCTTCACCTGGGAAGTCCTCGTTGCAAAATCCCCTCGTCCGCCGGGCCATCTACTCATTCCTGCTGACCATGGCGGGTCTCAGCCTGATTTATTATCTGATCGCCATCTTTCCGAATCCCGCTCTCTGGATGAGCAACACCACTTCCAACCTCAGCATGTTGGTCATGGTCGTGGTCATGTTAATCATCTATGGCCTGCCCGCCTGGGCGATGTGCTACCTGCTGCTCGGTCTGCTGGGGATACCCGAGGTGGACCCCCGCAGATCCGCCTCGAAGCCCTGGCCGCGTCGCGGTCATCCACGCTCTTGATGGGTGTCAGTTTCGCAAGTTGAGTCTCGATTCGGCCGACCGGTTAATCGAGATAGCTCCAGCGCCGCGTCTCGAAGTCGTAGATTTTGCGTAAGAGCAGCCATTTGCTCCAGACGAGCAGGTGCGTTCCCGAACTGAAATAAGAGAAGCGACCCATCAGGCAATGCTTCGCCGTTGGGACGAAACTCAGATATTGCGGCACGAGTTCTTCGAGCTTCGCGGGGAATTTACCGTGCGCGGCGTGAAACTCCTCGCAAGCCATGATCACACGCCGAGCGTTTGCCTCGGCGATCCGGTCTTGCACGACGCCGTTGGTCCAGAGCAGCCCGAACGTCACGATGGGAAAGCCGATCCTGACCAGCGCCAGCCGCCAATTGGGGCGTTTGACCGCAGTACCCAAGAGGCTGGAAAAAAACCAGATTGGACAGACGAGCCATGCCATGGCACACGTACCCGCGAACGCCCCGTCATAGATCAGCAGGAGTGCGGCGGTGATGATGCTCGGGGGGATATTCCGCATGAACCACCACGCGCCAGCCCGGGGTACGGGCATGGCCGTCTTCTTGTCCATTCGCTCGCTCCGGTGGTCGACTCACTGTTGGGTCGAGTACCAGCTTACCGGCAGGCGGGCTTACTTCAAGGGAAACTTGGCCTGCGCGACGCGGGCGACGGCCGTGCCGAGCGTGGCGCCGGCGGTGGTGTCGAACCGGAAGTTGACCCCGCCGTAGATCCGGCTGGTGGCGTCCTCGGCGGCGGCGGCGGCGAAGCTCGGGTAGGTCCGGCTCGGGTGGGCGGTGGTCGGGTTGGTGGTGGTCGTGAAGGCGGCCTTCGTGCCATAGACCGCGCCAAGGACCTGGCTGGCCGCCGCGCCGTAGGCAGCGTGGGCCGAGACGTACGACGGGGTCAAGGGCGTGACCAGGAGCGAGTTCCAGGTCGGGTCGGTTGTGGTCCGGATCGCGGTCAGCGGTCGGTCGGTATTATAGGCGAACTTGGCGTCAAACGCGGCGATCCCCGCGTCGGCCATCGCGAAGTCGAGCTGCGCGAAGGTCCGCGCGGTGGCGATCAGGTTCGTCTTGCGAATGCCCGCAACCTGCTCGGCGATGGCGTTCCAGTGGCCGGGGTTCGTTTCGGTCCCGAGGTCGTCGTTCCAGTACTCCGCCTGGTCGGTCTCGGCGGCGGTCCGGGTGGTGCTGGTGATCTGCCCGAGGCTCTTGACCTCGCTGAGCGCCTTGTCAAACGCGGCGGTCCCGGCGGCGGGGGGCGCGGTGGGTCGAAACTGCGAGGCTCGGCTCAGGGCGAACGGCGTCACCTGGCCCCAGTACGGGTTCGGGATGATCCCGGCGGCGGTCGCGACCTTCGAGTTGTCGTTCGCCCGGAGGGCCAGCGTTTCTGTCGCGACGAGTTGGCCCAATGCCTGCCCCTCGGCGACGGGTGCGGCCTTGCCTGGGTCGGTCTTGTAGATGTAATCGACGGTCGGCTGCGTGGAGCCCACCTGCGTCACCGGCTGGCCGGGGACCGAGACCATTTTCGGAGCCTGGAGGGCGGCGAGATCGACCTTGAGCGCCTTGGCGAACGTGTCGGACTGGTTCGGGAACAGGGTCATCAAAACCTGCGCGGCGGCGGCATCGGCGGCGGCGTCGGGCGAGGCGCCGACGATCCGGTCAGGGTGAACCAGATAGGTCGGGAGGTTTTTGGTCGTCGAGGCAATCGCGTCGTACTGCGCCGAGTGGACGATGGCCAGCGTCCGCGAGGCGTCCTCGGCCGACAGGCTGGCGGTCTCGATCGCGTGGAGCGTGATCGCGTCCCACGACAGGATCGCGTTCGTGTTCGTGACGCGGACCGAGGCGATGTTGGAGTAATCGAGCGCTGAGTTCTCGGCAAAGGCGCGAACCTGGGTCGTACCTGTCGGCAGATTGGCGTCGAAGAAATAGTAACCCGCCGCATCCGACCGGGTGACGTTGGTGAAGTAGCCCGTCGCCCCGTACGCCAGCCAGATCGTCGAGTTCGGCGGTGCTAACCCTTCGATGATATTGCGCGCACTGCTAACGACGTTCGTCCCGGCCGGGTCGCTGACCGCCGCGACGCGGACCGAGATATCGTACGGCGGAAACGAGACATCCGGCGGCTGCCGGAGGATCTTGAGCGTCGACTTGGGGGTGACGATCGTCGTGCCGGTCGCCGAGTAGTTCGGGAAGAGGCCCGAGAAGACCGACCCGATCCCGCCCGCCATCAAGGTCCGGCTATCAAGCGCCTCGACCCCCACGGTTGCGCGTCGTTGCGATGACCTTGGGGTCGATCGGGCCGGTGTCCGGGTGGATTGCGGCGAATTTTCAAGCTGGTCGGTCAACCTGTGCATCAGCGCCTCGCCCGAACCGGGGCTCGCGGCCCGATCGATGGATCGGGTCGCGAGAGATCGTCCTTGTCTGACGATCGTATCGGTTGGGCTGACCTTGCGACTTGAATGCTTTTCTTGAACTTTTCTGAAATTTCCGTTTTCGCTCAACTACTGGCTGATCGGTACGACAGCAACGCGTATCGAAAAAACTTCCGGCTGGCCACCAGCGCCACCACCGCCGCCACCAGCGTGAAGGCCACCATCCCGGGTTGCAGGGTATGGACCATCACGTTGGCCGGGACGTTGGCCACCAGCAGGATCGGGAAGATAAAGGTGAACAAGAACCCGATCGGCTCGGCCCGCGACCCCAGGAAGATTTCCTTCGGGTAGCGTGCCAGGCTCGAAAAGAGCCACCACATCTCCATCAGGCTCTGGTTCCGGACGAGCCAGACCGAGGTTGCCGTCAAGATCATCATGAACGAGTAGGCGATCGCCAGCCCACAGGTAAACGTCGTCGCAAACGCCAGCAGCCGGACCGGGTCGAACTGCCAATGCATCCGGATCAAGGCCAGCACCATGACCACCACACCCATCAACACATTGACCGCCACGGCCCAGTCGATCCGGCGGCAACTGATCAAAAATTGCTCGTCGACCGGCTTCAAGAGCAGGAAGTCGAGGTCGCCCGTCCGGACCAGTTCGGCGAACTCGTTGCAGTTTTCGAGGAACAAGGTTTCGAGCAACCCGTTCAGGGCGAAAAACGAACCCACGAAAAAGAGATATTCGTTCTCGGTCCAGCCCGCGATCGTCTTCGTCTTGGTGAAGACGGTGGCGTAAAACGCGATCATGATCCCGAGCCAGATCAACTCGACCGAGACCTTGACCAAAAAGTTGCCCCGCAGGGAAAGCTCACGGGCGAGCGTGTACTGGCCCAGACTCCCGAGCAACCGGGCATAGTTGGTAATGATGCGCATCGGTCGATCAACCTCCATAAGCGCCATAGCGGCGGAGACCCAGGCGGTAGAGGCTCCGCGCCAGCACCACGAAGAAGACCGACCAGGCCAGCTCGCCAACCAGACCCCACACCAGGGCCGACCCCTGGACCTTGCCCAGGAAGACCATCGCCGGGAAATAGGCCATGTACTGGAACGGCAAGGCTTTCAGCACCGTCGACCACGGGGCGGGCAGGAAGTCGATCGGCAGCATCTGCCCCGAGATGAAGAAGTTCAGCGTCATGACGATGTACAGGACCGACGTCACTTCCAGAAACCAGAACCCAACCATCCCCACGCAGACCTCGAAGAAAAAGCCGACGCAAAACGCGAGGATCAGCGAACCGAAGTAAGCCACCAGGGTCAGGGGGTCGGGGAAGGTGTGGAAGTAGCCGCGACAGAGAAAAAAGAGGATGCCGTAGGGGATGGCCGAGGTAACGATATAAGCCGCCTTGTGCGCCATCCGGTACGACATCAGGTAGCCGATCAGGTCGATTGGCTGGATCAGATATTTCTTCAAGGTCCCTTCGCGGATATCGCGGGCGATCCCACCGGCGAGGCCGGGCATGCTCGAAAACATCCGGCTGATGTTGACGAGCAGGAGGTAGCAGATCATCTCGTCGAAGCTGAACCCTTCCATGCTCGACTTGCCCGACCCACGAAAGATCGCGCGCCAGAGGAGGATGGTCGTGATCATCGGCAGGAACCGGAGCATCGTGCCGAGCAGGAAGTCGCCCCGATACGTCATCCGCTCGACCAGCGAGGCGCGGAAGATCTTGGCGTACTTGCGCACGACCGGCCAGACCCCCGCTCGCGGCGTCATCAGCGCGGCGACCTTTTTGGGCTGGGCGTCGAGTTCGCGATCAAGCAGCGTCATGCGTGACCTTGCCTTCCTCGAAGACCCGGGCGATCGTCTGTTCGAGCGGCGGGTCGGTCACGCTCACGTCGTCGACCGTGTGGCCATCGAGGATCGCCGCCAGGACCTCGGCCACCCGGGCGCGATCCACCTTCAACTCGACCGTCGGCCCTTCGGTTTTCACAACTTCGCCATAGCGGGCGATGTCGTCGGGTATCCCGCCCGCGAACTGAAGCCGGACGAGCTTGGCGCGGCCGAACCGGTCGGCGATTCCCGACAGCGGCCCGTCGAACACCAGCGATCCCTGGGTGATGACGAGCACGCGGTCGCACAGCGCTTCCACGTCGCGCATGTAGTGACTCGTCAACAGCATCGTCACGCCGCGGCGGTCGTGGTACTCCTTGAGGCATTTCTGGATCGCCACCTGCGCCACGACGTCGAGACCGATCGTCGGTTCGTCGAGCAGCAACAGTTTCGGCTGGTGGAGCAGGGCGGCGATCAACTCCATCTTCATCCGCTCACCGAGCGACAGTTCGCGCACGGCTTGCCGGGTCAGTTTTTCGACGCCGAGGAGTTCGGTCAACTCCCCCAGGGTCCGCTGAAAGTCGGCGGCCGGCAGCGAGTAGATCTCGCGGTGCAGTTGGAAGCTATCGGCGGCGGGCAGGTCCCACCAGAGCTGGTTCTTTTGCCCCATGACGAGGGCAAACTGGCGGCGGAACTGGTCGTCGCGTTTGGACGGGACGAACCCCAGCACCGACGCCGAGCCCTTTGTCGGGTAGATCAGGCCCGAAAGCATCTTCAGCGTCGTCGTTTTCCCCGCGCCGTTGGGACCGAGGAAGGCGACCATCTCGCCCGGTTCGATCGCAAACGAGACGTTGCCAACCGCCTGTACTTCCTTGTATTCGCGGTGGACCAGACCCCGCAGGGCCCCCACGAATCCCTCTTTTTTCTGGAACACGCGATACGTCTTGGTCAGACCGTCCGCCTCGATAATCGGCATGAATCGCCCGCTCGGGTGGTGGGATGAATGAGCATCGATGCGCATTATACCGACCAGGGCCAGTCGACGCGCCGTCGACTGGCCACCGGGAGCGAACAGGATCAACTCCGGCCGATTACAAATTGGCGACGAGGTCGAAGTATTCGTCGTCCTCATTCTTGCCACCGTAGCCCTTGCCGACGGTGGCGAGATCGCCGACGAACTCGATGGAACTGATCCACTTGACCATCTTGTAGCCGAGTTGATTCTCAACCCGCAGCCGGAGCGGAGCGCCGTGGGTCTCGCCGAGGGGCTCGAAGTTCATCTCGTAAGCGAGCAGGCTCTGCGGGTGCATGGCGTCGGCGATGGTGTGGCTTTCGTAATACTGGCCGGGTTCAAGCCCCTCGCCGAACGACCGGAAGACGACGTGCTTGACCTCGGGGCTCGGCTGCACGTGCTCGATCAGCTTCGAAACAGGCAGGCCACCCCACTCGGCGATCCCGCTCCAGCCCTGGATGCAGTGGTGCTGGGTAATCTGCTCCTTCTTGCTCATCGCTTTCAGGTCATCAAGCGACAGCTCAACCGGGTTGGCCACCATTCCCGAAACCGTCAGCCGGTAGTCGCGGAAGTGGTTGGCTTTCAGGGTCTGGTATTCCGCCGAGGTCGGCGGCTTACCGTTGGCCCAGAAGTGCGGCGAGATGTCTTCTTTGGCGAACTCAGCGCGGGGCGACAACTCCTCGGTCGTCCGGAGCATCAACCCTTCCACGATCGGCCGCGAAACCATCTGCAACGCGCGCGGGCGGTTCCAGGCGATCCAGTTCGTGGCGATGCAAACCAGCACGATCACGCCGATCCCGACCGCACCAATCACCAGCCCCGAGATCCCCGTTTCATCCGACCCCAGAACAATGTGGTCCAGATTCTGGAGCAGGCCGGTGATGACCACGAAAAAGACGTGGACCGCCGTAAAGCCCAGGTAGGCGACCATCAAGAGGAAGTGGATCGACCGGGCAATCTGGCGATTACCAAACAGCTTCGGGTACCACGGGAACCGGCCATCGACCGCCGGCGACATCGCCAGCCCGGTCAGGATCGTCAGCGGTCCCGCCACAAAGACGATCGCGCCATAGGAAACGAGTTGCAGCGAGTTGTACCGATAGAACCCGTCGGGTTCCTTGGGCATGTGGAAGGTGCAGTAGTGGACGAAGACGTTGAATGACTCGGGGATGACGCCCAGTGAGAGGGGGATGATCCGTTCCCACTGCTTCGTCACGATCAAAAGCGTCACGAAGACGACTCCCGTGATTGTCCAGAGGATCGCCGTCAGGAAGTGCCAGTGCCGCGCCAGGCCGACCGTGTGGCGACCGCCCGGCAAGCCGATCCAGGGCGAAAGGTAGCGGGCATCGTCCATCGACGTGTACTTCGCGTCGGTCGGCACCCGGTTCGGCGTGAACCGGATCCACTCGGTCCCCGGCGTGCAGTGGACGTTCCAGTACAGCCGGGGGTGATCCATCAGGATCTGGATCCCGCTCCGGACCAGCAAAACCAGAAAGAGCAAGTTCAGGTAGTGCGACGCCCGGACCCAGAGCGGAAAGCCATGCGGCCCGCTCGGCGAGGCGGGGTCAGCCACTCCCAGCGTGGTCGGCAACCCGAAGACGAGGTAGTACGCCCAGGCCATGACGGGTGGACCGAACGCCAGCAGGGCGAAGATGATCAGTTCGCGGCGCCTGACCCAGATCCGGAGGCGGCGGTCGGTCGGGAAGCGGTAATCCTGGTGATCCTGGCTCATGAAAACTCACGCGGCGAGGTGGCAGACAAGATAGGGATTGGTAGATACAAGGACTTGTGCCTCGCAAAGACCAAACCAGCCCGCGACCTCGTCGCGATTTTTCTACCTATGTCTATCTCCGAATTCACCAGGAGTTGTACACCTGCGACCGCCCCGACAACATCTGCGTCGCCCGGTTAGGCTCCATCAAGGTCGTCTGCGGTGAACCAATCGTTCACGGATTGCGGGTCATCATCCCAGGTGCAACGATTACCGTCGGCCTGGCGAAACCAGAGCACAGGATCTGAGGTGATGCCAGGCAGAACTCGCCACTTCTCACCCCGGGAGTGGACCACACCATGAGGGCGGCCCTTGTGGTCTCTCATCACGAGTTCCTTTTTCAAGGTGACGGTCTGACCGGCTTCCAGGCCGCATCGATATCGCAGAATTCGGTTCTGATTGTCGGGGACGTGCAGTACGAAGTCGCTCAAAGGGTATGCTCCAACGAGAATGGAACAGACCGCGCTGCCAGGTCGTCCCAATCCGACCGATATCGAGGCTGTCGAATGCTGCAAGCGGCCAAGCTGCCCAACGACTCAGTTTCGCGGACCCGGCCGCTACCGACTTGATGATAACAGAGACAGCGGCCGGAGTTTGCTGCAGCGTTCGGTCAGGTGGCGCGGCTCGTGGACTCGTCAAGCCGCGACAGCACGCATCGTAGCTCATTGCGGAGCAGTTCGACATCCTCGGCAGGTAGATTCTCCCGCTCCCGAAGTGCCCCCAATGCGTGTTCGGCATGACGAAGTTGCTCGGCGGTGACGTCGAAGGACTGGTATTGGAGGATCGAGAGGGAGTGGCTCTGGACCTCGTAATTGCCATGCAACGCCAGCTCGAACAGCTCGGTGAACCGGGCCTCGCAATTGAACGCGCGGAGGACATAGACAAGTGTGCCGCGATGATTGCGGTTCTCGGGGCGAGCAATTGCTTGAAAGAGAGCCGCAACCGCAGCCTCCGCAAAAGCCTGGACGCGATGGGCAGCATCACCGCGTCGCCCTGGGTCGGGAGAGGCCAAGGCGGACAGGAGGTCATCGAGCGTCCCGACTTCATCGCTCATTGCTTCGCCGCCCTACTAACAAATCATGGACCGGGAAGGCGATTCATTCCGTCATCAGATCCCCACTCACCAGGAATTATACACCTGCGACCGCCCCGACTTCATCTGCGTCGCCATCGTGTAGGCGTGGTAGTGCAGGGCCATCTTGATGATGTAGGACAGGACCATGCCGGGATTGCGGGTGTGCTTCATGTAGCGCCAGAGGCGGCGGCGGTACTCGGCCTTGAGGTGCTTCTCGGTGATCCCCTGCATCAGGCGGGTAAACAACGCCACCCCTTGCGCCAGGTACAGTGCTTCCGACCGGAGCCGGGCCAGCGGGTGCTTCTGGTAATACTTCGTCCGGCTGTGGCCGAAGCGAAAGTTGCGCTTGATCCAGAGGTCTTCGAGCCGGCTAAAATAGGGCTCGGGCTCGTAGATGGCGTTCATGACCCGGACGTAGCCCTCTTGCAACTCCTCGCGGCCGAGCTTGAGCGGGATGACATTGGTGCCGAACTCGGGCGTGTCCGACGGGTCGAGCCGACCTTCCTGCGCCAGCCGGGCGTGCAGGGGCGTCTTGGCGATCGCGTGCAGCATCCCCGACATCGAGTGCGGGATCTGCGCTTCCTGGACGAAGTTGATCTGCGCATCGAAGATCGTGCTGTCGTCGTTGTCGAACCCCATGATCATCCCGCACCAGACTTCCAGCCCGGCATCCTGGATCCGGTGGACCTTCTCCAGCATCGTCCCCCCCGCGCGGACGTTCTGAAACTTCTTGGTCTCGCGGAGCGACGCCTCGTTCGGGCTCTCGATCCCGACGAACGTCGCCGTGATGTTCGCGGCGACCATCAGCTCCATCAACTCGGGGTCGTCGGCGAGGTCGATCGACGCCTCGGTCACGAACGTCACGGCGTACTCGTGCCGCTCCTGCCAGTCGGCGACGGCTCGGAGAACCTCCTTGATCGCCTTCTTGTTGCCGATCAGGTTGTCATCGACGATGAAGACGATCCGCATCCGCTCCGCCCAGAGCGCATCCAGTTCCTTCAGCACCTGATCGACCGTCTTGAGCCGGGGCCGCCGCCCGAACGTGACGATGATGTCGCAAAACTCGCACTGGAACGGGCACCCGCGCGAGAATTGCAAGCTGCCGAAGGCATAATGCCGCATCTTGAGCAGATCGAAGCGCGGCGTCGGCAGCTTGGTCAAGTCCGACTTGTTGACCTGCTCATATCGGTACTGGTGGAGTCGGTTCGGGAATGCCCGGAGGAACTGCGGCCAGGTTTCCTCGGCCTCGCCGACGAAGATGACGTCGGCGATCCCGTCGAAGTATTCTTCCTGAACCGTGACCAGCGGCCCACCGACCACGGTAAAGCAGCCGCGCCGCTTCAGCTCGGTCAGGATCTCCTTCATCCGGAACCGCTGCACGCTCATCCCGGTCACGCCGACGATGTCGGCCCGCGCGCACCGCTCGTAGTTGATCGCCTCGACGTTCTCGTCCATCAGGGTGACGGTGTGTTCCGCCGGCGTCAGCGCCGCGAGCAAGGGCAAGCACGCGACCGGCAGGTTGGCCCGCTTGCCCAGGAACGGCAGTGCGTGCTCCATGCCCCAGTAGGAAACCTCGAACCGAGGGTTGATCAACACGATGTCAGCCATGACCAGACCACCTGCCCTGAGGCAACTCGCGGGGTGTCCATCCTGTCTTGTTTTGGGAACAGGATCATAAACGCATCTTTCCTGAAAACCTAGATGAGCCCTTCGGGTCGGTGATCGATTCCACGTCAGGCCAATTGGACCCAGCGGTGATCGACCCCAGGCAAGGTCATGACCGGTCGATCGCGCTCTATTTCGGAGAAATTTGCTGATTTGGGCGAATGTGCGAATTAAGCCGTCTCAAAACTACGATCCTATTAGATAACGGCGGATTCGATCGCAACTTGAACCTGACACCAAGGCCAGATTCCCATGCCTGCTCCCATCTCTGAAGCTCGCTTGATCGCCAACCGGAAAAACGCCCAGAACTCATCGGGGCCGAAAACCGACGCAGGCAAGACCCGGTCGCGTGCCAACGCCGTCAAACATGGTCTGACGGGCGCCGGGATCGCGCTGCCGACCGAGGACGCCGCCGCCATCGAGGCGCGGTTCGTCACGATGCAGGAAGACTTGCAGCCCAAGACTCTCGAAGGAGCGTTGCTGGTCCGGTTGGCGGCGTTCATGTCGATCCAGATCGAGCGTGGCGGGCGACATGAGACCGCCCTGCTGGCCCGCGTGCGTCGCCACGCCGCGACCGATTTTGAACTGGCCCGCCTCGCCGAGATCGACCGCCTGTTCGAGACGATCGAAACGAACCCTCGCGACCATCACCGCCGGTTGCAAACGAGCATCGAAGGGGTGGACCTCTTGCTCGGCGCCATGCAAGCGGTCCGCGACCACGTCGAGTCCGGCTACTACAAGCGTTGGACGCCCACCGATCGGACCCGGATCGACCTCTATCTCGGTGGCAAGGAGACGCGGTTCCCGGTCTCGCGGTGCGACGCCCTCCTGATGGCTCTGCAAGGCAACCTCGATCACATCCCACCCCGCGAGCAGGAACAACTGCCGCAAGGCGAAGCGCGGGTGCAGTATTTTCGCGATGAACTGATCTTGCTCGTCGACGTCGAGCGTGCCCGGCTCGCCAAGGTCCGCGCGACGATCGACCCCTCGATCGTTGAGGATGACCGCCGCGAGGCTGCCGAGTGCGCGACTCTGGCCGCGTCACCCGAGGCAGTCCTGGCCAAAAAGTACACCACGGCGGCAATCGGCACGTTCCTCCGGGCACTCCGCGACTTCCACAAGCTGGAAAAGGCCGAGGCCGCAATCGAGGACGAAGTCGCGCAACCCCCGGTCGAGCCCGAAGTTGTGGCTCAGGTCGCCTCGCCGGTTCCCGCCACGCCGACGCCGATCGCCGCGGCACCAGCGCCGCTCCAGAACGAACCCAAGCCGGTGTCCCAGTCCATACCCCTGCATTACCCACTTGTCGGCGATCCGTACCGGTTTGAGACCAACTCGGCGGCCGATCCGCGCCGCTGAGAGTGCTGGTGCATGGCAATGACACGCGAAATCCGAGTTCAACCGCCCCCACCGGAGCGGAGGCAGGGACGGTACGGACCAAGCGTCTCGGACGGTTGAGCTTGAGGAATGACCCCTACCTGTCATTGGTCAGAGAATCCTCAGATCAGAGGTTTGTCAGGATTTTCCCTCTCGACGACGAACCGAGTCTCCCTTATTTTAGAGCGTTCCACGCGAGCTTGCGGACGCCCCACCAGCCCGGGCGCCTGGGAGCGGCTTGCCACTCACCTGGGTTTTGCTGATCACGCCGATGTCGTCCACGACCTTCTCACCCGAGACGAGGACCGTACCCGCCGAGGTTCCCCCGTTCGAGCCTCATCCGTGGCTCAGGGGGCCGCACGTCCAGACGATCCTGGCCCGGTTCCTGGGCTGGCCGGTCCCTCGGTTGGCTGCCCGGTATGCCGAGGTCGAGGTTGGTCAGGGGGACCGCGTGAGCGTCCTCGACTCGACCCCCGACGACTGGCGGCCCGGTGACCCAGCGGCGGTGCTGGTCCACGGTCTCGGCGGGTGTGCTCGGTCGCCGTATGTGGTCCGGGTCGGCAAGCGCCTGGTCGATCGCCTCGGCGTCCGCGTGGTCCGGATGAACCTACGCGGGGCAGGGTCGGGGTTTGGCGCCAGCCGGTCCTACTACCACAGTGGCAAGTCGGACGACGTCCGGCGGGTCAGCGCGTGGCTCGCGGCTCGGGCACCGGAGTCGCCGATTGCGCTGATCGGGTTCTCGCTCGGGGCGAATCTGGTGCTCAAACTGGCGGGCGAGGCAGCGGCGGACCCCGTCGCGCAGCTCGACTGCGTGGTGGCGGCCAACCCGCCGGTCGATCTGGAAGCCTGCTGCCGGGCGATCCAGGAGCGCCGGAACTGGATCTATGATCGGAACTTCGTCCGCCTCTTGCGGGCCGAGGTCCACCGCCTGCATCGGCGATTCCCCGACCTCGGCACAATCGACCTCGTCGCGGCGCGATCTTTGCTCGAATTTGATGAACTCTATACCGCCCCTCGCAATGGATTTCTTCACGCTCAGGACTATTATCTTCAGAGTAGCGCCAACCAGTGGATTGAGCGGATCCTGATTCCTGGCCTGGTCATCCATGCCAGCGACGATCCGTTTATTCCTGCCGCCGCTTTTGAATCGATCCCCTGGCCACCGTCTGTCCAATGTGAGATGGTGTCTCATGGTGGACACCTGGGCTACTGGAGCCGGACCGCGTGGGATGGCGACCGACGCTGGCTTGATGCTCGGATCACTCACTGGCTGGCCAACCACTGGCGTCATCGCTTTCCTGATTCTCCGGCCTAGCCCACCCTGACCATGCGTGACTTTTCCGCCTGATCTTCACCCCCGACCCACCCTGGAAGCCTCCGACCATGCCGAGTGGAATTCTCGAGAACAAGTACCGAGCCGCGATCGACGTGCTCATGACCGGTCGCGACGTCCTGATCGGGGCACTCGCCGACGATATCCTGGCGCAGGCCGACCACCTGATCGATGGCGGCTTCTTGTTCAACGAGTTCCTCGAAACCCAGGGAACCCGACTCCACTTCCTCGGCCTGATGGTGGCGCAACTCGAACAGTCCGCCGATCTCTTCGACGAGGCCCATTTTACCCCACCCCCACCCCCCGAACCGCCGCCCCGGAAGCGCAAGCCAAGGGCCAAAAAGCTCGCCACCCAGCAAGCCGCCCCCGAGTCCACGTCGGACGACCTCTGAGGCTCCGCGTCGATCAGTCGCGACCGGCGACGACCTCGCTCCGCCTGATAATTTCGGGCGGCAGCGTCACCGGGTCGGCGAGCAACCGACGAGGAAACCGCGCGAGCAAAAAGCCGACCAGGACCAGGTGGATCAAGGCGGGGACCGCGAACACCAGACCGGGGCGTGCCGGCAACCACCGGACCACCTCGCCCGCCAGCAAACTCCCGCTCATCGACCCGAGCCCACCGTTGACCACCGTGTTGATCGATTGCGCACTCGCCCGCCGGTCGGGTGCGGCCCGACTGTTGATGAACATCTGCCCAACGATCGAGAAGCAGGCGACTCCGACACCATGCAACGGGATGCCCAGAGTCGCGATCAGGAGCGAAGGCTCGGTGGCCAGGCTGCCAAACCGGACCGCATAGGCACCGACACCGATAATCAACGTATTGCGATATCCGCACTTGATTATCAACAGCGGCAGGACGGCCAGGCCGACGATTTCGGGCCACTGGCCGAGCGACATCGCCGACGCCACCCACGCGCGATCCATCCCGATCCGGCGGAGGTACTGCGGCATGACCTGATAGACGAACGGCGTCGTCAGGCTGACGCCAAAGGCTGAGATCAGGTAAACGGCGACCCCAGGCCGGCGGAGCAGGTCGAGCACGTCGTCGCGGACCGTGGAGCGTCGGCCGCCGGGAGTGACATGAACGGGGGGTGTGGGCGGTAAGGTCCAGCAGTAAACGGACGTGATCAGCGAGGCCACCGCCGCCACCCAGAACGCCTCGGTGGCTCCGTGCCGGAGGGGGCCGCCGCGTTCCGCGAGACCCATCACTCCCGAGACCACCCAGCCCACCGCCATCCAGCCGACCGTTCCCCAGAGCCGGACGCCGGCGAAGTCGCGGTCGGGTCGCGCGAGATTCCGAAACGCGAGCGAGTTGCTCAGCGAGTAGCTGGGGGCCATGATCAGCCAGTAGACCAGGAAGAGCCCGAAAAACGCGGGCACCGACGTCGCCACGCCGACCGCGATCAAGCCCAGCACGACCGCCCCCGCGCCAAAGCTCGCGACCAGATACCACCGCGTCGGCAGGAACCGATCGACCAGTTGCCCGGCCCCGAGCGGCATGGCGAACGACGCGATCGCCATCGTCGCGAAGATCACGCTCCGTCCGCGCTCGGCCACGCCGAGGTCGGCCAGGTGGATCGTCATCACCGGCCAGAACGCCCCCTGGACCGAGTAGATCAGCCCCATCATCACCGCCAACCGCAGCCGCATCCGCCTGTCCGCGTCCATCCGACCCCTCGCCCGGTTCGATTGATCCCGCCCGGTGATCGTACCAGATCGACCCCAGCCCGGGTCGGCTATCGGCCCGACTGCCCTCAGAGTTATGATGGGACGACCCCGAACCTCACGACGGACCGGAGACGCCGCCCGATGCCCGCAGTACCCCCCACCCCTCGCCCGCGGCGGAGCCGTCGTCGCCCTGTGCTGATCAGTCTCGGCATCGTGCTGGCGGTGCTCGTGATCGGCCTGATCGCGCTGCCCGCCCTGGTCCGGACGGCCTGGATGAGGGGTCAGATCCTGACGCGGATCAATGCCGCGCTGGCTCCCGGTCGGCTCAATGTCGAGCGGTTCGACGTGAGCTGGACCGGCCCGACCCGGCTGGTCGGATTTGAGCTGATCGCGCCCGACGGTGCCCGAGTGGCCGAGGCGCCGGTGGCCGAATTGAACCAGTCGCTCGGTGCTTTGTTGCTCGGGCGGCGCGGGCCGACGGTCTTGCTCCTCGACCACGCGGCGCTGGCCATCCGGCGGGGCAGTGATGGGCGGCTGGATCTGGTCGGAGCCCTGCAATCCGTGATCGCGCACCCCGACCCGACCCGCGACCTGACCGTCCGGATCACGCATGGGTCGCTGGTCGTCCGGGGCGACAAGCTCGCCGAGCCGATCACGGCTCAGACCGCCGACCTCGACCTCCACATCCCGCCGTCCCCCCAGGCTCTGACCTGGCACCTTGACCTGGGCCACGAGACCGGCGGCTCGATCGTGGCTCGGGGCGAGCTGAACCGCTGGACCGCACGCGATCAGGACCCGAGCCGAGCCAACATCCAGCTCGACGTCGAGGCGAAGCGCTGGCCGGTCCGCCTCCAGACCGATGGGATCACCGCAAGCGGCCAGCTTGACGGCACGATCGAGCTGGCCCGCCAGACCGAGCGCTGGCAATCGGTCGGCAATCTTCGGTTCGCCGATGGGAGTTTGACCGGCAAGGTTCTCGCCGGTGACACCCTGACGCCGGGCCTGGTCACCCTGGTCTGGGATGGCAAGCAGCAGACAGCTGGCGGCTGGTCGATCCGGCGGCTGACGCTCGATGCCGCGCTCGGTTCGGTCCGCGCCGAGGGAAGTCTGGCTGCCAACCTCGGGTTGGACGCCACCAGCGGCGAGGCCCCGCGGATCGAGGGGCGGCTCGACCTGGCCGCGCTCGCCCGCCAGATTCCGCACGCGCTCCGGCTCCGTCCTGGCCTGGTCGTCGAGGCGGGCACGGCGCGGTTCGTGGTCGAGTCGCCCGCCGCCGATCGGACCTTGATCCGGTCCGAGGCCACGGTTGCCGACCTCGCCGCCCGCGACGGCGACCGCCGCCTGACCCTGCTTGACCCCGCGACGTTTACCGCCGAGGTCGTCCGTGCTGGGTCGGACTTCACGATCCGCAAGCTGATCGCCCGGACGGCGTTCGGCACCGCGTCGGCCAGCGGTCGGCTCGACGACCTGACCTTGACCGGCTCGGCCGACCTGGGTGCGCTCCGCCGCCAGGTGGCCGACTGGATCGACATCGGTAAGCTCGACGGGTCGGGCCGCGCTGATCTGACGGGAAGCTATCGCGTGGTCGATCACCAGTTCATCGCTCGTCTGGCCGTTCAGGGGCATGAACTCCGCCTGGCTGGAGTTACTGCCAACCCGATCGAGCGGCCCCTGGCGACTCTCGACCTGACGGTGACCGGCCAGCCGGGCGGGAGTCCGTGGCCCGAAAACTGGGACATGGCACTCGTCTCGGCGTCGGCCCCTGGCGCTTCGGGTCGAGTCGAACTCCGGCCCGTGGGCGAGTCGGTTGGGCTGAAAGCTCGGTTCGGCGGCGACCTGCCCGGGGATGCTCCCGACCAGCGCATCGAGGCGACTCTGGATGGCACCTGGACCGGATCGCGCCGCCTCTTGACCTGCGACCGCGTGGCCGCCCGCGTCGTTGGCCCCGACGCCTCGCCCCGGTTCGAGTTCGCCGCCCGGGGCGAGTTCGACGGCGCGGCGGGCAGCGTCCGGTTCGACCCGATCGTCGAGCCAGGATCGGCAGCGGGGCCGATCCGCCTGGCTTCCAGTGGCGTCCGGGTCACGGGCCTGGGGGCCGACCTCGCGGCGCTCCGGATCGACGGCGGGTTCGAGGGAGACTTGCCGACCGCCGAGCACTGGTCGGCCCGCGTCTTCGCCACGGGCGACGCCGACGGCCTCCGGTTCGGCACCACGGCCGCGACCGACGCGACCACCGGCACCCGCGCGGGCTCGCTCCAGCTTGCCGGGCGGTACGACCGCGCCGCCGACCGGGTGGCGCTGCTCGAACTCGAAGGGCGATCCGCCTTCGGCGCCCTGACGGGGACCGGCGCAATGACCGACCTTGCCGGGGCGCGGCGGTTCGACGTCCAGGGTCAGATCCAGCCAGATTACGCCGCCATCACCGCCTGGCTGGTCCGCACGGTCGAGCCGGGAGCGAAGATCGCCGGCGGTCCGCGTCCCTTTCGGCTGGCGGGAGTTCTGGGCGGCCCGGACCCGCTTGGGTCGGTGGATGGCGAGATCGGGTTGGATCTGATCGAGGCCGACGTCTACGGGATGAAGCTTGGCCCGGCGCCGGTGGTGGTTCGGGCCAAGGGGGGCCAGATCCTGGTCGATCCGATCAGCACGACCCTGAACGAGGGGCATATCCGCCTGGAGCCCGAGATCGTCCCGCGTGACTCGACCGGAGCGCCGGTGTTCCGGCTCGGCAAGAACTCAAGCATCCGCGAGGCCCAGATCAACGACGAGGTCTCTCGACGCGTGCTGGCCTTCGTCGCGCCGATCCTCGAAGGGACCACCCGCGCCAGTGGCCGGGTCTCGGTCGATCTCGACCGCGCTGAGTTCCCGCTGACCCCGGGCCGGTCGAAGGCGGTCCAGGTGGATGGGCAGGTTGTTTTCGCTGACGTGGCCTTCGCCCCCGGCGACCTGGCGAATGACCTCCTCGGCGCGATCGGGCGGCGCGATGCCGTCCTGCGTCTCGACCGCCCGGTGACCCTGACGATCGCCGACGGCAGGATCAACCAGAGCGGGCTGGCCGTGCCGATCGGCGATCTGACGCGGATCGAGGTCGCTGGCTGGGTCGACTTCGACAAGAACCTGGCCCTCACGGCCAGTCTGCCCGTTACGCCCGCGATGCTCGGCAACAACGCGCTGTTGACCGACATCGCCGCCGGGACGATGGTCCGCCTGCCGATCAACGGAACGCTCAACCAACCCCGGATCGACCAGGAAGCGTTCGCCCAGAACATGAAGGCGATGGGCAAGTCGCTGCTGACCCGAGGCGCCACGCGGGGCGCTCTGGAACTGTTGATGCGGTTCGGTCGGCCCGCCGCCGTGGACCCCAACGTCCCGCCACCACCGACCCCCGCCGAGCGCAAGGCACTCCGTCAGGAACGCCGGATGAACCGCAACGCAACCCCCGACCCATAACGATTCGCCGCGAGTTAGCCGGTTGGATTCGGATTTGCTGCATAGGTTACCTCAAGTCGGAATGAACCGCCCGGAACGAACCGCCAATTGAGGAGCTTTCCTGATGCGTGGACAGAGTCGATGGTTGCCGGGCACCCTGCTGGCGGCAGTGCTGGGCCTTGTCGCGGGCTGCAACGATACCAACACCGGTCAGGACCAGCGCAACGGCCGTGGCAACGGCGACCAGTTGCCGACCAGTGGCCCTGGATCGGAAGGGACCAACGGCGCCGCCACGACGGTCAATGCCGAGGGGCCAGGCTCGCCGGCGATCATCAAGAACGATAGCGGCTTCAAGCCCGGCGAGAGCACCAAGTACGGCGGTGATGGCGCCGGGGCAGCCCCGCCCGTCACGCCATCGTCAACCGGACCAGGGACAGGTGACTCGAACGGCGGCCAGTTGACCGGCGACCAGAAGACAATCGGCGCCGACGCGACCGGCAACACCGCCGCCCCGAACGCCAACAACGGCGGCCCCGGCACCGGCAGCCCGCCCAAGTAATTGGACCCGGACCGATCCGCCTGACCTGACCTGACTTGCCGACCGGACCTTGCCTCGCCTATCCTGGATAGGGGGGCGATGATCCGGTCGCCCTGATTTGATCTCTGGCAAGCGAGTCGATGATGCCGCGGGTTGTGCTGGCGATGAGTGGCGGAGTGGATAGCTCGGTGGCCGCGCACCTGCTCAAGGAGCAGGGGCACGAGGTCATCGGTCTGTTCATGCGGACCGGAAGCCACGGCGACCGCGTGGATCGTCGCGCCAAGACGTGTTGTTCAGCGACCGATGCCGTGGATGCCCAGCAGGTGGCCGACCGGCTCGATATTCCGTTCTATGCTCTCGACTTCGAGCCCGACTTCCACCGGATCATCGACCAGTTCGCCGACGAATATGCGGCGGGTCGGACGCCGAACCCGTGCGTTATGTGCAACATCTGGCTCAAGTTCGGGAAGCTGTGGAGCTACGGCAAGCAAGTGGGTGCCGATTTCGTCGCGACCGGCCATTACGCCCGGATCGTTGAGGACCACGCCGGCGCCCACCGCCTGACTCGGGGCGTTGATACCTGGAAGGATCAGTCCTACGTCCTCTTCGGTCTCCGCCGCGAGTTGCTGCCGCATGTCCTCTTGCCCGTCGGTGGCTACACCAAGGCCGAGATCCGGGGGATCGCCCGTGAGCAGGGTTTGCCGGTCCACGACAAGCCCGACAGCCAGGAAATCTGCTTCGTGCCCGATGACGACTACCTCCGGTTTCTCCGCGAGCGCCGCCCTGGACTCGACACCGCCGGGCAGATTGTTGACGAGGATGGAACCGTGCTGGCTGACCACGCCGGGATCGAAGGGTTCACGATCGGCCAGCGGCGGGGGCTCGGGATCGCCGTGGGTGAGCCGCGTTACGTCGTTCAGATCGAGCCGACGACCCGGACCGTGACTGTGGGAAGTCGAGCTAGTCTGGACCGACCAGGCTTGCTCGCCGCCAAATTCAACTGGCAAGGCGCCGAGCCAACCGAGCCCGCCCGCTGCCATGCGCAGATCCGGGCCAAACATCAGGCGGTTCCGGCAACGGTCGAAGTGATCGAACCGGGTCGAGTCCGGGTGGTTTTCGACGTTCCCCAGCCCGCCGTCACGCCGGGTCAGGTGGTGACGTTGTATCAGGATGACCTCGTGCTCGGTGGTGGCTGGATTGACCGAGCCCTCGACGCGGTCTAAGTCATAATTTGATTCGGTCGAGTCGGGGAGTCTGGTCGTATGGTGACGGTCGGGATGTATTATGATGTGATCCCCGGACAGGGGGAGGCCTTCCGCGCGAAGTTCGCCGCCGTCGTCGAGGCGCTCCGGGAGGCCACCGGCCACACGTCGAGCTTTCTCTACCAGCGCGTGGACGATCCCGACTCGTACGCCATCCTGAGCGAGTGGCACGACGCGGCGGCGTTCCATGCCTTCATCCACTCCGACGCCTTCCGCGCCGTGACTGCCTGGGGACGCGCCGAGGTCTTGCGGAACCCACCCCGGCACAAGATCTATCCGCGATCCGAAGACATCGGTGGTCGCCCCGTCGCTCCGGTCTGATTTGATGCGGAAACGCAGCGCGGGCTGGTGATTGAAATTGACGGATTGGTTTCAATCACCTAGGGTAAGTAGAGAACCTGGTTGGGTGGCTTGGTGAAGTTGCGCCCGGCTCGATCGGTTCTCAGTCTGACTGCTTTGCCCGGGTCGAACCCGTTCGATCCAGCGGGCCGATTGACCGCCGACCCACCGGACTTGACCCGTGCTGATCCCGGCGTGGGTGGGCGTGTGGGCATCCTTCCTTCTCGGCGAATCTGAGCAATCACCCCTGCCTTGATCCGCCCGGCCGGGCTACCCGGTCACCCTTTGCGGGAGTTTCGCTGGTTATGGTTCGAGTGAGCTTGGTTGCACTGACCACTGGCGACAACACGCAGGTGAACCCCCGGTTGGCCTCGATCCAGGCCGCACTGGAAGCGGCGGGCTACGCGGTGGATGCCGAACCGATCGACCCGAGCCCGGCCGGCACCGCAGCGCAGGCGATTGCGGGAATCCGCTCGGCGGCGGGTGATCTGATCGTCGTGGTCGATCTCGCGATGGCCTACACACCCAACGACGTTCGGGCCGTGGTCGATGCGCTCGATCAAGGGCCGGCCAGCCTGGTCGTCGCGGCCCGGAGCGGTCGGTGGTTGAACTCGACACAACGGCGCGTTTTCGGCACGACCGACCCGACCTCGGGCCTGGTTGGCCTGACCCACGCCGCCGCTCAGGATGCCATGCCCGCGTTTGCGCCGGTCGGCACTCGGTTCACCTGCGAGTTGCTGGCGCGGGTGGCCGGCGCGAGGGCCGATGTACCGGTTGGACCGGTCCGAGCCCCCCGGCGACGCTGGGTGCCGCTCGACGACGTGCGCCATGCCAAGCGGATTGCCGACGATCGACTCGGAACGGTCTCGCGCTTGCTCCAGTTCTGCTTCGTCGGGGCGTCGGGGATGGTGATCGACCTGAGCACTTACGCCGTGTTGCTGGCGATCCTGGCGCGGACGCCCCTGCAAGATCGGTCGGTCCTCCAGGTGGTCGGCGGCAAGTCGATCACGCTGGCCGAAGCGCTTGCCGGTCTGCTGGCCATCGCCACGGCCATCGTCTGGAACTTCTCGCTCAACCGCCGGTTGACATTCAACGACGCTCGCCGGGGCTCGATCGTCCACCAGTTCGGTCGATATCTCCTCAGTAATCTGGCTGGCTGCGCGGTGAGCCTGGCGTTTCGCCTGCTCCTCCCGAGCCGGATTCCGTTCTTCGCCCGCCACCGGCTGGCGGCGGCCGTGACCGGCATCGTGGCCGCAACGGGCATCAGCTTTTCGCTGGCACGCTGGTTTGTCTTCACGAACCGCACGCAGCAGCCTGCCCAGACAGAGAAGCTACCGGTCGGATCGACCCATAAAATGAACGAAGTTCATGCGCCGGGCCGGACCGAGGCCGTGGTTCGCGTCAGTCGTCCCGCCGCGGGGATCAAGTAATCCTGAGTTTACCCAATAAGTTGAGATCGTTGATCGCAGATCACCAGACCAGCCTGAGATCGATCCTGCGATAAGCGCGAATGATCTTGCCCAGATCCAGATAAGCCAAACTGAACGACTTGAAACTAATATTAACGTGCCTTAGATTTTAGCTTGTTTAATTAATTTTCCCGAATTTCTGGCGCAATTGGCTCATTTGTGTCTTAGATTGCATTTGTAGGCCAGGCAGACGCCCACGATGAACGTGGCGATCCCTTCAGGATGAAGAAGTCGAGTTGCCGGTCGATTACGACGCCCCGACCGATTTTCTTCGTTTACTTTGGCGAAGAAGTCGCGGGGTCTGACCCATCGGTCCACCTTGTTTGACACAACCAATGGCATGGCACCTGGTCATCCCTCCGTTTTTGTGCCGACTGCGCGGTTGTCTTGAGCGAGGTTTGCCGGTTGTTTCCACCTGACATCGCCCGGATCGACCCCACCTACGAACTTCATACGCCGCGGCCCACGATGGGTCGAGGCGCTCGCTTGAGGAGCAACCTGATGCATCCAGTCGTCGCGACTCATACCGTCAAATCGAACCCTGCCACCGCGATCGAGACCCAGCAAGATTCGAACGCCTGGACCGATCGCCGCGCCACTGCGCAGGCTGTCCGGGCCGCCAACGCCCGGAACACCAGCGGTCGCCGCCGGTTTGTTGATCCGACCACCTGCGAACGCGAATACTCGCGAGCCGAACGCGAGTTCATGGAAGCCATGCAAGCCTACAAACTCGCGAGCGGCCGGATGTTTCCCACCTGGAGCGAAGTCCTCGAAGTGCTCATGAATCTGGGCTACGAAAAGACCGACCTCAATGGCGCGCCCACCGAGTTGATCGCCTGATCACTTGCGGTCGGGTTGGTTGACAATGTTCGGGCGACCGCCTATCCTGACCTTCATCCGTTCACAGGTAAGCGGTTCTTGCTTGATTTTGCTCGAAACTGACGCGCGCCACCATGACCGTTCGCACCCGCTTTGCTCCCAGTCCGACCGGACTCCTCCATATCGGCGGGGTCCGGACCGCCCTGTTCAACTGGCTCCTCGCGCGGCACCACGGCGGCCAGTTCGTCCTGCGGATCGACGACACCGACCAGCAACGCCACGTTGAAGATGCGCTCGCCCGCATCCTCGACGGGTTCCGCTGGATGGGGATGGACTGGGACGAAGGCCCCGAAGTTGGCGGCCCGCACGGCCCCTACTTTCAGTCGCAACGCGGCGAGTTCTACCGCGCGGCGGCCGACAAACTGGTGGCCTCCGGGCACGTCTACCGCGACTATTCGACGCAGGCCGAGCGCGACGCCGACCGCGACGCCCAGAAGGCGACCAAGCAGCCCTACCGGTTCCGCGAGAAGCCGACCACCGACGAGGAGCGCGCCCGGTTTGAGGCCGAGGGGCGGCCGTTCGGCCTTCGGTTCCGCGTGCCATCGGGGCGGACGCTGATCCTCCATGACCTGATCAAGGGAGACGTCGAGAGCCGGACCGACGAGATCGGCGACTTCGTGATCGTCCGGCCCGACGGGATGCCGCTCTACAACTTCGCCACCGTCGTTGACGACATGGCGATGGAGATCAGCCACGTCGTCCGCGCCGATGAGCACCTGACGAATACCTTCCCGCAACTGCTGATGTTCGAGGCACTTGGGGCCAAACTCCCCGAGTTCGCGCACATCCCATTCGTGGCCGAGAAGGGGTCGAAGGCCAAGCTCTCGAAGCGAAAAACCGACGACTATGCCAAGCAGGGGATCTATGTTCTCCTGAATCAATACATCGACAAGGGCTATTTGACTGATGCGATGATGAACTACCTGGCGCGGCTTGGTTGGAGCCTCGACGGCAACCAGGAGATCTTCAGTCGCGACGAACTCATTGCCAACTTCGCGCTCGAACGCGTCACCAGCGCCCCCGCCAGCCACGACCCCGACAAGCTCTTCTGGGTCCAGGGCGAGTGGATGAAGACGCTGCCGACCGAGGACAAGATCGCCGCCGTCTTGCCCTACCTCCGGAGCGAAAATCTGGTCCCCGACCCCGTCACCCCCGAGTTCACCCAGCGCCTGAGCTGGGTAATCGAGGCGCTCGGCGACCGGCTCAAGGTCCACTCCGACATCCTCACGCTCGGCCGCTACTTCTTCACCGAGGAACTGGCGTACGACCCGGCGGCGGTCAAGAAGCGGCTCAAGAAGGATGGCGTTCCGCAGATTCTCGCCGAGGTGGATCAGCTGCTCGCCGAGCAGGAACCGTACACCGTCGCGGCGCTCGAAACCGCGATGCACGGGTATGCCGAGGCGAAGGGGCACCCGATGGGGACGGTCGTCAACGCCGTCCGCGTGGCGACCACGGGGCAGGGGGTTGGCCCCGGTCTCTATGACTGCCTGGCGATCCTCGGCCGCGACGCTTGCCGCGCCCGGATCGCGCAAACCCTTGCCATGCTTCAGAATAACGAACCGTCGGCCTGCTAGGGGTTTGAGCGGATGACCGACAAAAAGCTCTCCCGAAACCAGCGCCGGAAGCAGGCCAGAGCCGAGGCCGAGGCGCTGGCTCCCGCTCAGCCGACGGCGGGCGAGATCATCCGGCGGCGACGGAACCGGCGGTTCCTGTTCGTGGCCGTCGTCGTGGTCGCCCTGCCGGTGCTGGAGGTGATCTCATATCAGTACCGGGCGATCACGATCGTCATCGCCAACAAGGCCGAGGTGCCCCTCACCAGGCTGAAAGTGACCTATCCCGGCGGGTTGTTCGAGGCGCCGGAGTTGAAGGCGGGGGCAAGCGTGACGCACGTTGCACGACCCAATTTTACGTTCACACGTGAAAAATTCTCAATGTATGAATTGTTCCTGACGTTCACGACTCCTGATAAGGGATCGATCCGTCAGTTCGCGCGGACCGGGAGCATTGACTACTCGGCCCGCGAAACGTACACGGTCGAGCCCGACCCGCAAGACGGTAAGCTGGTGATCAAACACACCACCGACCCCGGCTTCCCGCTGAGCGCGATCCGCGACCTGTTCAGAAGCCTGGGAGTGCGTTAGGCTGATTGACCACGGATTATTCAGCGATCCGCCCCAATATTCTCATCTGGAGACTCGTCCCTCGATGCGGCTCATCGTCACCGGTTCGATCGCTTACGACTACGTCATGGTTTTCCCCGGCCAGTTTCAGGACCACATTCTGCCCGACAAGATGCACGTCCTGAGCGTGTCGTTCCTGGTCGACTCGATGAAGCGGCTCCACGGCGGGACGGCCGCCAACATTGCCTATAACCTTGCCCTCGTCGGCGAGCAGCCTGAATTATTTGGGACCGTCGGGCAAGACTTCGCCACCTACCGCGAGTGGCTCGACGGCCGCGGGGTCTCGACCACCAATGTCAAGGTGATCGCCGACGACTTCACCTCCTCTTGCTTCATCAACACCGACCTGAAGCACAACCAGATCACCGCCTTCTATCCGGGCGCGATGAAGCATGCCGCGTCGCTGAAGCTGGCCGACCTTGGGCTCTCGGCGGATGACCTGGTGATCATCGCCCCGAACGCCCCCGACGCGATGGCCGCCTATGCCCGCGAATGCACCGAGCTAGGTGTCCCCTACCTCTACGACCCGTCGATGCAGGCGCCCCGGATGACCGCCGACGAGTTGGAGGCGGGTTTCCAGGGGGCCAAGATCCTGACCGGCAACGACTACGAGTTCGGGATGATGGCCGACAAGCTGGCGATCAGCGAGGCCGAGCTGCGCCGGAAGGTGCCGATCACCCTGATGACCAAGGGGGAAGCGGGTGCCCTGATCACCGTCGATGGGACCGAGTACGAGATCCCCCCAGCGCAGGCCAACATCGTCATCGACCCGACGGGTGCGGGGGATGCCTACCGCTCGGGGTTCGTCAAGGGGATGGCACGCGGCTTCTCGTGGCCGGTCGTCGGTCGCCTCGGTGCCCTGACCGCCGTTTATGCGATCGAGCAGGTCGGGACGCAGCATCACGACTACACCACCGAGGAGTTTGTCGCCCGCTACCACGCCAACTTCGGCCCGTCGGACGAAGTGGATAGCCTCCTGACGACCGCCGCCACCGCTTGATCCGGGTCCGACATTGTTTTCTGGTGGTTCGACCGGAAAAGCGGGACAGGCAGCCGCTCGTTCCTCGCTTGAGCCAGTCCCCTTTTCCTCGCCACCCCAAGAATCCGTGGTCAGACTCGCTTGATTCCCGCCGTTCGGGCCGCAGAAAGAGACTCGACTCCCGATGCCCACCAACTCGGCCCGGACCTTTGTGGCGTTGCCGATTCCGATCGTCCAGCGGACCCGACTCGGGCGGTTGCAGAGCCTGCTGGCTCCCGACCTCCCCGGGACGCGCTGGGTGACGCCTGACCAGTTCCACCTGACGCTCGCGTTCCTCGGCGACGTGCCCGACATCGACCTCGCCCCGGTCTGCCGCGCCGTGGGTGAGGCTACCGCGCAGTTCCGGCGCCTGACGCTGAACCTCCAGTCGCTCGGTGCCTTCCCCGACGCCGAGCGGCCCCGGACCGTCTGGGTCGGCCTTGCTGGCCCCGATCATGACATGATGCTGGCCCTGCAAGCCGCCATCGCCGAGGCCGTCGCCGCCGTCGGCTACCCCGCCGAGGGGGAACGATTTATGCCGCATATCACGCTCGGGCGCCTCAAAGGGGGGAAAGAAGGCGCGGGCGACGTCCTCCGCCAGGTGGCCCACTTTCGGACCTGGTCGGCGGGCAACTTCGACGCGACCCAGGTCATCACCTACGCCTCGACCCTCGCCCCCGAAGGCCCGACCTACATGACCCTTGCGTCGAGCACCCTCCGCACGCCGAAACGGTAGTCGGACGCTTGACGACAAATATCAGGCGTGGTATTCTACTGGCCGAACGTACACTTTATCTGTGCTTGATGGGGAGGCGCTCGCTATGGCCAAGAAACAGATCGTAGAAAGCAACGGCAAGGCGATGTCGGCCGAAGAGCGGGCGCTGCACAACACGCTCGGGCAGATCGAGAAGGCGTTCGGCGCCGGGGCGATCATGAAGCTGGGCGAGGGGAGTTCATTGACCGTCGAGGGGATCTCGACCGGGGCGATCTCGCTCGACCTGGCGCTCGGCGGGCGCGGTCTCCCCAAGGGGCGAATCATCGAGTTGTTCGGCCCCGAGTCGAGCGGCAAGACGACGATTGCCCTGCACGCCATCGCCAACTCGCAAAAGAACGGCGGGGTGGCGGCCTTCATCGACGCCGAGCACGCGCTCGACCCGGCGTGGTGCAAGCGGCTCGGGGTTGATATCGAGTCGCTCCTGGTCAGCCAGCCGGGGAGCGCCGAGGAAGCGCTCCAGATCGCCGAGATGCTGGTGCTGTCGAACGCCGTCGATGTGATCGTCATCGACTCCGTGGCCGCCTTGGTGCCGAAGGCCGAGATCGAGGGGGAGATCGGCGATAGCCATGTGGGTTTGCAGGCCCGGTTGATGAGTCAGGCGCTCCGGAAGTTGACGGGTGGTGTCTCGAAGTCGAAGGTCGTGTTGATCTTTATCAACCAGATCCGCGAAAAGATCGGCGTGATGTTTGGTAGCCCCGAGACCACGCCGGGCGGACGGGCGCTCAAGTTCTACAGCTCGTGCCGGATCGACGTTCGCCGGATCGGGCCCGTCAAGGAGGGCGAGGAGATCGTCGGCTCGCGGGTGAAGGTCAAGATCGTCAAAAACAAGGTTGCCCCGCCGTTTCGCGTCTGCGAGTTCGACATGATGTACTCGGGCGGGATCTCGCGCGAGGGTGACCTGATGGACCTGGCGCTGGCCGACAAGCTGATCGAGAAGTCGGGGTCGTGGTTCAACTATGGCGACGTCCGCCTCGGTCAAGGGCGCGAGAACGCCAAGCAATACTTCCGCGATCACCCGGCGGTGGCCGAGGAGATCACCCGGAAGGTGATGGCGACGCGGGTCGGCGACCTGCAAAAAGCCGTGGCGAAGCCGCTTGAAGAAGATCTGGACGACGACGACGCCGAGTTTGAAGCCTGATCCGTCCCGGAGCCTGGGGCGGAGGGTTGCCGCTGGCGGGTCAACCGCGGAAAATGAGTGCTACTCGCCCCGGTCCGTCATGGGCGAGTTCCGGGTCATCCTGTCGGAGTGCTCGTCGATGCCGCACCTGTCCCTGGCCCTTGCCGCCGCCTTGCTCGGTATCCCACAGCAGGCGGCCCCACCCGCCGCCCCGGCCATCGACGTCGTCGGCGCGCTCGAAGCGGCGCTGATCGACACGATTGCCCGGGTTGAACCCTCGGTGGTGGCGATCGCCCGCGAGAAGGAGGGCAAGAGCGAAGAAACGACGGCAGTCCGAGGGCGGATCGTCCCTGGCCTGCCCCAGGACCGCGAGCCGCTCACGATCCGGTTCATGATCCCCGACATGGTCCCTGACCTGAACCCCAACGAGTATAACGCGTCTGACTATGGGTCGGGCGTCGTGATCGGCTCGAAGGGAGAGATCCTCACCGTTTACAGTGTCGTGCGGGGGGCGAGTCGCCTGCTCGTCCGCGCCGCCGAGACCGGCTACTTCGACGCCGAGGTGATCGCCGCCGACCCCCGGAGCGACCTGGCGGTGATCGCTCCGTGCGATAACTCGACCCAGTTCCGCCCGAACGTCCGCCCCTTGATCCTCAACGACGTGAGCAAGCTGCGCCCGCTCGCGCTCGGCGATGCCACGAAGCTCCGCAGGGGGAACTTTCTTCTCGCGCTCGGCAACCCGTTCAACTCGTCCCGCGACGGTCGAGCGGGGGCAAGCTGGGGCATCCTGGCGAATATCGCCCGCCGGCTCGACGCGGGGCAACTGGATCCGACCGTCCAGCGGCAGCTTCGCTACTACCCGACCTTGCTTCAGCTCGACTCGAAGTTGAACCTCGGGATGAGCGGGGGAGCCGTCGTCAACCTCAAGGGTGAACTGGTCGGCCTGACCACCGACGCCGCCAATGCGGGGGGGTTCGACGCTCAATCTGGCTATGCGATCCCGATCGACGCCCTGGCCCGGCGGGCGATCGACCTCCTCCGCGTCGGTCGCGAGGTCGAGTATGGCTTCCTGGGCGTCAACCTCTCGCCCGACGGCTCGAACCGCGTCTTGCGGGTGAATCCAGGGACGCCAGCCGGTGAAGGGGGTCTGCTGACCAACGACGCCATCCTCTCGATCGGGACCATCCCGGTGACCGACGTTGACTCGCTGGTCCTGGCCGTCAATACCTTCTCGCCGGGGATGCCGATCAAGCTCCACATCGAGCGCGACGGCAAGCAGGCTGACAAGACGGTGATCCTGTCCAAACTCGCGGTCCAGGGCGAGGTCATCGCGACGGCTCGGCCGGAAAACTGGCGTGGCCTCCGGGTCGACTTCGTCAGCACCATTCAGCGCAACAACCGGGGGGATAACGTGCTTGAAGCCATGGCGCGTGGCGGCGTGGTCGTCTCCGAGGTCCAGCCCGGCTCCGCCGCTGATGACGCTGCGCTCAAGCTCGGCCAGATCATCACCGCCGTCAACGGTCTGCCGATCCGCAACCCGAGCGACTTCGCCCGGGCCATCGCCGCGAAAACCGGCGCCGTCAACCTGACAATCGAGGGTGATCAGACCCTGACCATCAAGTAACGGGCTTGCTCCGCCACCGTCGGACCCAGCCGATCATGAACCCACCGAGCCCAACGGACACCGCTCCGAGGGTAACCACCTTCCCGAGCCAGAACCCGGGCGCCCGGTAAGTCAAGGTGACTTCGTGCCGGCCAGATCTCGGCAGTTCGACCCCAATCTGAGCGTGGTTGTCTCGCTCGATCACTCCGGGTCGGCCATCCACCAGCGCTGACCAACCCGGCATCCAGGTTGTGGCGACCACCAGCTGGGACGGCTGCTCATTCGTTACGGTCAGGGCAAGCTGACCCGGTCGGGCCGAACGCCAGGTCACGGCACGCTTTGCGTCCGGGTCGGCGGCGACCAGATAGGCATGAGGCAGCGCGGTCGGATTCCGGGCGACGAAGACCCGGTCGGGACCCGCGACCCCGGCTGCCAGATCGGCCTCGATCGGCCAGTGATGGTCCTCGACCAGAACACGGAGGCGTGGGCTCCGGTCGGTGCCGGCCGCCACGACGACCCCCATCCGATCCATGATGGTTTGCTGGACCTGGCGGCGGTGCTCGGCGGCCGGTCCGTCCATTGGTCGGGTCAGCGTGGCCGGACGGGGCCGCGACAACTCGTAAAGCTGCTGGTAGAGGTCGGCGGCGTGCTGGATCTGGAAGGCGTCGTTGATGTCGGTCTTGCTCAGGCCCAGGCTGACCGCCTGGAGGTCGGACAGGACCGCGTCGTCGGCCCGGACCAGAGGCGGGGGCTCGGTCGCCGGGTTGTGGGAGGGCAGCGCCCTCAGGATCGCGGCTCCGGCGGGGCCAACCTTCAGCCAGGCTGAGGGGGGACTGACTACCAGGATCGCGAACCCCGTCGCGGCCAGTTCGACCATCCCGAGCACGCCGAGCCCGACCGCGATTGTGCGGCGGCGATGGGGCTGGACCAACCCCACGGCGAGCCCAGCCGACACCCCCACCACGGCCAGCCAGAACGGCCCCTGCCGCGCGATCCGGTCCAGGGCCAGGGCGCTCCGGTCGGCGTCGGTGGCGGATCGTGCCCGCGCCCGCGCCTCCTCGACCAGACCCGATGCCCCGAACGACCTAGGACTCAGGCCGAGCCGGACCGCCCGCGCGTGTCCCCAGCCGATCGCGCCGAGGAGAACAACCAACCCGACCAGCCACCGCCGCCCCAGCCGAGCCCAGCCACTGGGTCGGTCGTCGCGGGCCAACGCATCGACACCCGCACCGGCCAGGACCGCGCACGCCAGGCTCGCCAGGAACAGCGACCGCGACGAGACGCGGAACCGGTCGATCCCCGGCACCCACTCGTACATCACGCTAAACAGGCCCAGCTTGCGGCCCGACGCGAACCAGACCGCCCCCACCGCCAGGATGATCCAGGCCCGGACCCGGGTCCGGTCGCGGGTCCAGGTCGCCCCGACCAGGGCCAGCAGCGCGGGGATCAGGCCAATTCCCAGGACGGTTTCCCAGTAGTTGTCGGGGCCGAAGTAGTCGGCCGGCCCCGCCAGAGCCAGCGGGTTGACGATCTGCCAGGCGTTGATGAGCAGCGGGTGGTACCGGCTCGCCAGATTGACCGGCAACCGTGCTGAGCGGAGCGTCCAGCCTTGCACCAGCGCAGCGGGGATCACCTCGACGGCGACCAGCCCCAGCGTCAGGGCCGCCGTGCCGGCCCAGATCGCGGTGATCGGCATCAGCCCCGCCCGGAACCCGCGCTGGGATGCGTGCCGGATCAGATCGAGCGATGCCCAGCTGGCCAGGATCAGGACCAGGTAGTAACCCTCTTGCGGGTGCCCAGCCAGCACAACCGCCGCCAGGCAGACCGCCATGCCGAGGCCAGCCGTCTTGCTCCCGCGACTGATCCCGATCAGGGCAGCAAAGGCCCACGGATACCAGGACGCCGCCCAGACGTGGGGATAGTGTCCCTCGTACGTTTGGGCGATGACGTAAGGGTTGAGCAGGAAGCAACCGGCGGCGACCATGCCGGCGGATGGCGACAAGCCAATCATCCGAGTCAACCGCTGGACGCCCCAGCCGCCCCAGATGAGGTGGCCGAGCGTGATCCAGCCCAAAACCGCCGGCGCTGGGATCAGCCAGGCCAGCCAGACCGGCGGGTAAAAGAGGCCCGCCTGCGGGTTGCCGACGAGCGGGCGACCGCCGAACCCGCGATCATCCCACTCGGGCAGGTGACCGGTCAGAGACATACTTCGCGCGATCGCGAGGTGGAGCGTCCAGAACTGGCGGGTCAGGTCGTTGCCGGGCTGCGAGTCGACCACCCGGGCGCGGTCGATCGTCGGGCGGTCCGCGTCAACGAGCAAACTCGTGGGACTCACCACGAGCCGCCCGCAACAGAGCAGGAGCAGCACCACCGGCACGACCCCAGTGAGCTGCCGGACGACAAATCGTCGGTTCATGCGTCCGGCTCCGGACCCCCGAGAATTCCACCAGTCAGAGCTTCGGCCCGGAGGCTGAATCGCGACCTGTCCGGCTTGCGGTCGAGATCGACGCGCCGTGGCTGGCGAACTTGGGCCGAGGGGGCAGGTGCGGGCTTGGGCGACCCGACTTGATCCCCTGAATGAGGTGAAAATAGCGGTCCATATGCGCCGATTCGGACCAGTCGCCGATCCGTTTGGCGTACCCAGCGGCGGCCAGCTCAGCGCGGAGGCCATCGTCGTAGACCAGGCGGCGCATCGCGATCAGCAGTTCGGCGTCGGTCTCGTAGCCGAGGCCGCCACCGCTTTCGACGCCGGTTTCCTCGATCGCGCCGCCGCCACGATGGACGATCACCGGGGTCTGGACGGCGAAGGCTTCCAGGACGACGTAGCCGAAGGTTTCGGGGAACAGCGACGGGACCACGACAGCACGCGCGCCCTCGAACAGATTCGCGAGGTCAGCGCCGCCGAGTAGGCCCTCGAAGTGGACGTTCGGGAGGTCGGCCGCGAGGCCACGCAATTTCGACTCGTAGGGGCCGGTCCCGGCGATCCGGAGGTCCACCTCGGGCAAGAACCGCATCAAGGGAATGAGTTGCTGGAAGCCTTTCATCCGGACCAGGCGACCCGCGGCGGCCAGGTAGGGGCGCGCGGCCGGCTCGGCGGGTGTCGCCAGCCGAGGCGAGCCGGTCCAGTCGTCGGGGAGGAAGTAGGGCAGGTGGATCATCGGGGCGTTGATCCCCCGGCAGCGGTGTTCTTCGAGCGCGTGGCGCGACGGGAAGACGAGGGCATCGAGTTCGGCCAGCCCCCGAGCGATGGCGTCGGTCTGTCGCCAGGCTTGCGGTGGTCGGTGCCCCTGTATCATGCACCGGGCACACTCCGCCTTGTCGCAGGGCTTGCGATCGTACTTCCAGAGCAGGTGCATCGGGCAGATCAGCCAGTGCTCATGCGCGGTCATGATCCGGACCGCTTTCCGGCCCATCTCCAGCACGCCGGGGCCACCGACGAGCGAGATATTGTGGAAGTGGACGACATCTACGTCGAGCGCATCGAGCGCGTCCCGCAGCGCCTCAGCCTTGAAGTAGGGGCGGCCGGTGACCTGCGTGGCGAGCGGCGACAAAACCCCGAGTGGGCTCTTGAGCGGGTGGATGTGGAGGCCCGGGGGCGGTTCGTACGGGCGGAGCGGATGCTTGCCGCGGACCGAGTTGAAAGCATCGACGCAGTGAAAGACGTGGACCTCGTGCCCGCGCCGGCAGAGGGCGCGGCTCAGGCGATCGACGTAAGCGGCATCACCGCCGAAGCTGTGGGCGCCGAAGAACGTGGTGACCATGCAGAATTTCATCGGCGACCTCCTGTCGCGTCCCGCTCGGGCCAAACCCGAACGCTGGGTGTCCATCCCTGAGTCGCATCGCCGCAGCATCTTGCCAGCGGAGCTTTGTGAAAGCGCTTTCTTTTACTCGATCCGCCGCAACCCGACTAGCCGAATCGCTGGTCGGATCAGGTCGGATCGACCCGATCAGCCCGGGCCGCAGATCGACCTGAGATCGTCCCGCCGGAGGCCACCGATCAGGGCCAGGGTGATCAGATACACCAGGGCTCCGCCGCCAATCGCCGCCGCGAGGTGAACCGCCAGGAGCGATGAGCAAACCGGAATCATGACGAGTGCCGCCAGGGTCGGCCGGAGCAGGTGATGATGCCAGGCGGGCTGACGTCCTTCGCGGGCCAGACAGGCGTAGCTGGCCAGCACGAGCAGACCCGCGATCGCGCCGAGGCCGACCGAGGCTCCCGGCAAGCCAAACCAGAAGAGCAGGACGGCCACGAGCGGACCCGAGCCGATCGCACCGCAGCCGAGCAGCCAGACCCCCGCCGACTCGCGGTTGGTGGCGATCAGAGCCGTGTGGTACAAGAAGACCAGCGTCAAGAGGGGCGCCCGCCAGATCCCGAGCGCCAGGAGCCAGCCGCCGCCGTGGTACGACCTGGGCAAGATCGCCGCGATCAACGGATCGGCCAGGATCGTCGTGCCCACCGCGAGCGGAATCATGCCGATCGCCAGCGCCCGCACAAGCGCATTCAGCGACCGGCGTGCTTCCTGAGGCGTTGCGCGCCACGATCGAGCCAGGGTCGGGAAAACAACCTGCTGGAAGATCATCCCGAAGGTCAGGGCCGCCGCGATCATCCGGTGCGGGGCACCATAAAGCCCCACGGCGTCCCACGGGCAGAGCAGACCGACGACCATCAGGTCCACCGAACCGAGCACGGTCTGCGCGACCTGGATGATCAGAACCGGGCGACACCGGCGGGCGAAGACGGCCAGAAAGCGGCGGGTCAAGGTCGGGCGGGGCATGCCGTACTCGCGGACGTAGCGCGCCCAGACGAGGGCGATCCCGAGCGCCTCGCCGGTCGCGAGCCAGGCGGGGATGGCCATGATCCCGCCGAGGTCGTTGACCCAGAAGTAGACGCCAACCGCATAGACCGCCGTCCGAAGGTAGAGCGAGACGGCCAGCAAACCCATCTGCTCGACGCCGCGATACACGAAGTCGATCCCGAGCGCCGTCGTCACCAGCATCAGGCCGTACATCAGCAGGAGAGCGCGGCCGATCTCGTCGGCGACCGCAAACCAGGCGACCCCCGCGAGCCCGAGAAACAGGGTCGCCGCGACGACCATCTTGATCCCGAGGATGTGGTTGACCAGCGGGCGGATCAGCCGGGGATGCCGCGCCAGTTCGCGAGCGGCGATCACTTCCGAGCCGTTCCGGACCAGCAAGACGAGCCAGAAGACGACGTTGAAGGCGAACTCGACCCGCCCGAAGCCTTCCTTGCCCAGCTCCTGAGCCAGGCTGAGCGTGACCAGTACCGAAGTCGCGCGGCAAGCGACCTCGGCGGCTCCCATCGAGAGGAAGTTCCAGGCCATCCGCGACAGGATGCCGGCCCGTCGCGGTCCGGCAGCAGGGGCGACCGGCGGCAAGAGCGGGCCACCACCGCCGATCGGGCCGACCAGCGGGGCCTCGGGCAGACTGGCGTCCATCACCTCGACGACAGGCAATGGCACCGGGTCGCCCTGCCAGGCGGAGGAAGTCGCACGCGGTCGGGACCTCAGGAATGGCCGGGTCGTGGGTGAGGTGGTGGGCATTGCTGGGTCGAGGTTCCTGGTAAGCTCGGGCGGTCCTCATCCGAGAACGGCCCGGTCGTTTCGCCCCCAACCCGCCTCAGAGTTGCATTGTCCACCCGTCATGAGGTGGCTCGGACAACCCCAGCGGCGGAGCAGACTCCGTTCCCGGTGAGCATGCAAGCCGGTTCACCAGTGATCGATCCTGGACCCTGTACGTCCAGAACGAAGCCAGCCGGCGACGCACAACCCACAACCGCCCCCGAGCGGTCGGACCCGACTACCGTCGCTGATCCCGAGATGGACCCGGACCAGGACGAGCGCGGGCGGATGGTAGTCACGCGGCGAGTTTCTGTCAATCTCCATGATCGACCAGTCCGCACGCGCTCATGACCCGATCCCGACATGCATCCGTTAAACTGGCCGGAATGGGATGGCTGAGACGACTACAGGGGGGTCGATCCAGCGCGTCTTGGGATGCACCCGAGGTTGGAAATTGGCCACTTCCGCCGGCTCGAAATGCATGACCCGGTGCAGTTTGCTCAGAACAACCGCGTTCTCACACGCCTGGAGCTTGCGGAGCACAGCCGCATCGTCCTCGAGCAAGGCATCCTCGTCGAGCACCCCGCAATCGAACGCGGCGCGGAGGGAGTCGGCGAATTCGTTGTAGATGAACGCCTCGGTCGGGCTCGCCCACCAGTCGCGGTTCATGACCGCGAACAAATCGGCCGCCCCCTGGGCCACCACCGGGTCGGTGAACGCGATCGAGCAGCCATCGACGACCGTCAGATGATCGAGAAACCGCTGGATCTCGGCGGGAGTAGTCACCCCGCACGCCAGACTATCACGAAAGAAGTAGTCGAGTCGGTCAGCGCAGAGGCGGGGGAGGGGTTGTTCGAGCAGGGGATAGATCGCGTCGTCGTAGAAGTCCTCGGGCTCGTAACCGAGCGCGGCGAGGGGCGTAATGAGGTCGGGACGGCGGAGGAATACGGGTTTAAGTCCCTCGTGGTGATCCTGCAACTCGGAGGCGAAGACGAAGTCGACCGCGTGCGAGAAGGCGGTATGCGAGATGTCGTGCAGGAGGCCGGCGACCTGCTCCTTGCGGCTGGCCTCGAGGCGACCGAGGAGGAGAAAGACGCCAAGACTGTGCTCAAACCGCGTGACCTGTTTGAACGGGAAGGCAAGCGCCGAGGGTCCCGCCTGCTTGATCCCGGTGAGTCGCTGGAAGGTCGGGCTGGCGATCAGAGCCAGAATCTGGGGGTCACGGATCTCGACGGCGCCATAAACCCGGTCAGACCACCGCATCACCTGCATCGCCGTCCCCTTTCGCCCCGGGCAGCCGGGCAATCCTAGATGAGATGATCGGTGGGAATCGGCCGGATTGCAAGCCCGGTTGCGTGCGACCGCAGGAGCATACCGCGAGTGAGTCAGTCGAGTATAACCCGCCGAGTCGGCAAGGAGAATTAAATCAACGGTTGGGATCGCGCCTGTTCCCTTGAAGCGCGACGACGGCTAAGATCGTGGTGGGTCGTGCTTCTCGACCGATCGTCATCCGAACTAAGCCAACGAAATTCGTGGACGCCCGGATCGGGCGGAGGTCGTGTCGTGGATCGATTGCGAGCATGGGTGGGAACTCTGGGCCTGAGTGTTTTGGGTCTGGCCCTCGCGGTCGGTTCTCCGGGCTGCGGCGGCAAGGCGGGTGATGGAACCGACACCGCCAATCCTGCGGCATCGACCGGCGGTAAGCCCCGGTTTGTTTTAGTCACGAACTCGGTTTCCGACTACTGGACGGCCGCCGAACTGGGGATGAAGGAAGCCGCGACCAAGTTCGGCGTCGATGTCGAGATGAAGCGGAACAACGACGCGACCACCGAGAGCCAGATTCGGTTGCTCGAAGAAGCCCTGAGCGCCACCGACGTCAAGGGCGTGGCCGTGTCGGTCGTCGAGGCGGGCGCCCCGGGGATCGCCGACATCCTCCGGAAGATCAAGGAAGCGGGCAAGCCGGTCGTCACCGTCGACTCTGATGTGGACGCCAGCGCCGCCGACGTCCGCAAGGCTTACATTGGCACCAACAACGCCAAGGCGGGCGAGGTGGCCGGCAAGGCCGCAGCGACGATCCGGCCCGAAGGGGGCAAGGTCGTCGTGTTCGTCGGGACCGAATCGGCCTCGAACGCGCTCGAACGTCGCGACGGGTTCTATCAGGGAGCCGGCGCCAAGTTCATCAAGCCCGCGCTCGAAGTCTTCCAGGACGGTGCCGACAAGAACCTGGCCCAGACCAACGTCCAGACAGCCATCACCAAGCACCCCGACGCCGGGATCTTCCTCGGTCTCTACTCCTACAACGGGCCGAGGATCGCCGAGGAAGTGTCGAAGGCGCCCGACTTCCGCAAGAAGACGACGATCGTGACCTTCGACCTCGACGAGCAGTTGATTGCCCACCTCGAAAAGGGGGACATCGACGTGACCGTCGTGCAAGATCCGTACAAGATCGGCTTTGAAGCCGTCCACCTGTTGAATGCGTATGCGACGGACGACAAGAAGACGGTCGACGAGTTGCTGCCCAACGGTTCAACGGCACTCGACACCGGCGTCAAGCTGATCGTGCCGACCGACGACTCACCCGTGAAGGGTCCGAACGTGATGAACATCAAGGCGATGAAGGAATGGCTGGCGACCAAGGGTCTGAAATCTTCCTGACCAACGTTTGATGGTTGCCGGATTGGTTGGCGAATCCCCGCTTGATCCCCGGACCGGGCCGTCCTCGAACCATTCGAGGACGGGTCCGGCTTTGGCTTTTCCGAATCGACCCTCCTTCTTTTCGATGAGTGACGAGGAACATGGCTTCGACGACTAACGGCCCGGGGCGAGCCCTCGCCATCTTCCGGTCCCCCGAGTGGGGACTGGTTACCAGCATCCTGGCGATCCTCGGCCTGATCTACCTGCTCGACCCGACCCGGTCGTTCTTTCTCGAGTCCAGTCGGCTCTCACTCCTCCACCAGATCGGCCTCTACGGTGTGCTGGCCGTGGGTGCGGCGGTCGTGATCATCTCCGGGGGGATCGACCTGTCCGTCGGCGCGGTGGTGGCCTTCTCGTCGGTGATCGCCGCCAAGTTGATGACCGAATGGCTCCGAGGCAGCGACACTGGTCCCCCCTCGCTGGCCATCATCATCACCGCGATGGTGATTACCTTGTTCGTCGGCCTTTGCATCGGCCTCTTTCATGCTTTCCTGATCAACCGGTTTGGCTTGCCGCCGTTCATCGCGACCCTGGCCACGATGTCGGGGCTGAGGAGCCTGGCATCAATTCTTTGCAACAACCGGCAGATTAATGTTCCATACGCTCAGTTTCGCTATCTCGGTCGCTATCCAGAACCCACTTTCTGGACGTTTGCCCTCGTCGCTACTGTCCTGAGCGTGATGATGGGCATGACGGTCCTTGGTCGCCATCTGTTTGCCCTGGGAGGCAACGAGGCCGCAGCGCGGTTGAGCGGGCTCAAGGTCCGGCGGCTCAAGGCGTTCACCTACGGCCTCTCGGGGATGCTCGCCGCCCTGGCGGGGATCTTGTTCGCCGGTCGATCTGGTCAAGCTGACGCCCGGATGGGGATCGCTTATGAACTGGTCGCGATCACCTCGGCGGTCGTCGGCGGTTGCTCGCTGGCGGGTGGGGTCGGATCAATCCGGGGCACAGTCCTGGGTCTGGTCCTCCTGCAAACGCTCATCAAAGGGACAGCGCTGGTGGTCCGGAAAGTGGACTTCACCCTGAACCTCGGCGTGACCAGGATACCCGTCGTCTTTGATCTAAACCCCACGCAACTCGAAGGTCTGGTCCTCGGTTCGGTGATCATTGTGGCCGTGGCGATCAATCAGCGGTTCCGACCCAAACTCTAAGCGGCGCTCTCGAATCTGTCTTTGCTCCCCCACGCGGTCTTGTTCCTCATGGATTTCTACTCGGAAGAGACCCAATCATCCCCGCCGCTCCCCCCGCTGGGAGCGGGCTCCACGCCTGAGCACATCTGGCAAAAGTCGTCATCGCAGCGGATCATGATCGGCACGGGATCAGTCCTGTCGGTCATGTGCTTCGGCGTCTGCGGCTATGTCTGGTACGGCTGGACCTGGTTCGACGCCCTGTTCATGGTCGTCATCACGATCTCGGGCGTTGGCTTCGGTGAGGTTCGCCCGCTCTCCACGACCGGGGAGCGGATTCATACGATGATGGTGATCGCCTTTGGCCTGTTCGCAATGGCGTACACCGTCGCCGGTTTTGTACAATATTTGACCGAAGGCGAGATTCGCAACTACCTGGGGCAGCAACGGATGCGGCGACACATCTCGGCGATGACCGGCCACTCGATCATCGTCGGCTTCGGGCGGATCGGCCTCCTCGTCGCCGAGGAACTGACGACCAACAAGGCTGAGTTCGTCGTCGTTGAGAAGGCGGCGGCTCGCCTCCCCGAACTCGAACGGCGCGACTATCCCTACGTCGCGGGCGACGCGACCGAGGAAGAAACCCTCCGCGCTGCCGGAATCGAGCGGGCGCGGACCCTGATCAGTGTGCTGGCCACCGACGCCGAAAACGTCTTCCTGACTCTGACCGCCCGCCGACTGGCCCCCGAGATCGAGATCATCGCCCGCGCGGACCAGCAGGTGACGATGAAGACGCTCCGGCAGGCGGGAGCCCGCCACGTCGTCATGCCCGCCGCCATCGGGGCGCACCGGATCGCCTCGCTGCTCACCAACCCGTCCGCCGTCGAGTTCGCCGAACTGGTGACCCGCCATTCCCGGCTCGCGATTGAGATGGAAGAGATTCCGGTCCGGACCCGTGGCGCCCTCGACGGCCTGACGCTCCGCGACGCCGACATTGGTCGCCGGACGGGGGTCATCGTCATCGCCATCAAACGCTCCGACGGTCGCGTCGAGTTTCCCCCCTCCAGTGAAGAACCCTTCGGCGCCGGGGACACCGCCGTCCTCCTCGGCCTTCGCGCCAATCTCGACTCATTCCGGCGCATCTTCACCATCTAGAGATATTCTTTTGGGTGTCCACGTCGAGGCCAAGGGGACCGGCTCAAGTGACGAAGGAGCGGTGCCCATCGCTCTTTTCCGGCCGTGGACATGGTCGAAAGGAAATTGTTCTGAGCCAGCCGGATCGACAGGTCTGATCCTTTGGCACGCGATTGGCCACAGGTCAGGTCAAACCAACGGAACCCGGTCCGACCCCGCCCCTTGGACCGGCCGTGATTTGACCAACCGAGGACTCGCATGGATCTGGGTATCAAGGACCGCGTCGCCGTCATCACCGGCGGCGACTCGGGCATGGGGCTGAAGACGGCGGAGTATCTGCTGAAAGCCGGGGTCAAGGTCGCTCTCTCCGACAAGAGCACCGACGCGTTGCAAGCCGCGGCCGACTCGATCGCCGAGTTCGGCGAGGTCCACCCGATCACCGCCGATCTCCTGAAGCCAGCCGACGTGTCCAAACTCGCCCGCGCGGTCGAGGAGCGGTTCGGCCCCGCGCACATCCTCGTCAACGCCGCCGGGATCACCGGACCGACCGGCGACTTCCTCGAACTGACCGACGACCAGTGGCTCGAAGCGATCGAGACCGACCTGATGGCGGCCGTCCGCGTCTGCCGGGCCTTCATCCCCGGGATGCGTCAGGCCGGCTGGGGCCGCGTGATCCTGTTCGGGTCCGAGGACGCCGAGCAACCCTACGTCGATGAACTCCCCTACTGCGCCGCAAAGGCCGCGATCCTCAACCTGACCAAGGGGCTGTCGAAGTCGTACGGCAAGCAAGGTGTGCTCGTCAACACGGTCTCACCCGCGTTCATTGAAACGCCGATGACCAACGCCATGATGGAAAAGCGGTCCGCCAAGCTCGGCGTCAGCTTCGACGAGGCGGTCGAGTCGTTCCTGAAGGAAGAACGCTCGACGATGGTCCTGCAACGGCGCGGCAAGGTGGAAGAGGTCGCCAGCCTGATCGCCTACCTCTGCTCGAATCAGGCCAGCTTCATCACCGGCGCCAACTTCCGAGTCGACGGCGGGTCGGTCGCCACCGTCTGACCAACGGAACCCCACTCTCCGAGAGAGCCGAGCTTCGTAGGGTGGGTGCAACCCACCGTGCGCCGTGGCAGCCAATCGTCCATGCGTTGGATCGAGCCAGCCATGATCAATCGAATCCAACCCACGGAGGGTTCCACGCACCCTACCAGACCGCAGATCGCAAAGAATTTTCATGTCTTGATCTTCTAATTGCAATCTGTAGAGGGCAATCTATTCCTGGGAAACGTAGAAAGATGGCAACGAAACGACCCAGACCCCGGCATGATGCCCGAGTCTGGGTCGTTCTTCGGATTGGCTCTGGGTTCCAGAATCAACGCTTCGAGAACTGGAAGCTGCGCCGGGCTTTCTTGTGCCCGTACTTCTTCCGCTCGACCATCCGGGCATCCCGGGTCAGGTAGTCGGCGTCGCGGAGTGCCGGCAGCAGATCCGAGCGGAACTCGGCCAGAGCGCGAGCCAGACCGAGCAGCACCGCGCCCGACTGACTATTCTTGCCACTTCCACGGACGTTGACCCACACGTCGATCCGCTCACCCATCTCGGTGATCTTGAGCGGTGCGCGAGCGTCGGAACGCTGGGTTTCTTCGGTGAAGTAGTTGTCGACTTCCAGCTTGTTGATCAGAAACTTGCCGGTGCCTTCTTTGATGCGAACCCGGGCCACGGCGGTCTTTCGCCGGCCCGTGCCCCACACGTAAGGATTAATGACGGCCGCCATCGGTGATTCGATCCTCGGAACGAGCGGGTGGAACAGGAAGCACTGGTTAGATTGCAATGTTGATCAGGCTGACCCAGGCCAGAGCGTCACTCGGCGGTCGGCTCTGTGGTGGCGGTCGGCTCGGTGGTGCTATTGGGCTCGGTCGTATCGACGACCGGCGTCGGCGGCACGCTCGGGGCGTCGGCGGCCTCGGCCGAGGTGGGCAACGCCAGCTGCTCAACCGGTTCGGTGATCACCGACTGGGGCTTGGTTTTGGTGCGGGCCACTTTCGGCTTGGGCAGCCGGACCGGGGCAAAGATCGCACCGGCCGCCGTGGGGCGACCGTCGATCGCCGCGAGCGGGATCGGCTTTTGCGCCTGATGTTCGTGGTTCGACCCGGTGACGAGCTTGAGTTTGCTCATCATGTGCCGCCCGATCTTGTTTTTCGGCATCATCCGCTGGATGGCGAGCCGCAAGATTCGGTCCGGATGCCGTTGGAACAGCTTGTCAGCTTGTTCTTCCTTTTGCCCGCCCGGGTGACCCGAGTAGCGCTGGTAAGACTTTTGCTGCCACTTCTTGCCGGTGAAGACCACCTTGTCGACGTTGGTCACGACGACGAAGTCACCAGTATCAATGTACGGGGTGTAAGTCGGTCGGTGCTTGCCCATCAGGATCGGCGCGATCTGCGCGGCGAGCCGGCCGACAACCGCCTCCGTGGCGTCGATCACATACCACTGCTGGGTCAGCTCACCGGCCTTCGCCTTGTAACAATTCATGGGACGTAAGCTACCTACCTTCAAGATCAACCAGATCCAACCGCCATTGATTCGAGACAAACCCCTGGTCGCGGTCGTTACGAAACGCCCATTCTATAAGACATCGCGGCAGAATCAAGACAAAAACACGAGCGACGTCCACGAACCACGCGATCGTCGCTTCGGTCCTGGACTTAACTTCCTAATTTCTCCTGCACGAAGCTCAAAGCTCGTTCCAACGCATCGGGGATCTTATCGGGCACCTTCCCGCCCGCCTGAGCCAGGTCGGGCCGACCGCCGCCGCCGCCCCCAACCACCGGCGCCACGTCCTTGAGCCACTGCCCGGCGTGCAATCCCTGCGCGATCAGATCCGCCGTCAGGCCCGCCGCCAGATTCACCTTCCCTTCGGCCGATGACGCGAGCAGAACCGCCAACTCGGTCGGTTGCTTCCGCCGCAAGACATCAATCAACTGCCGCATCTCGTCGGGCGACGCTGCCCCGGCCGACGCCGTCACCACCCGGACCGACCCGACCATCGTTGCCGCCGCGAGCAAATCATCCGGCGCGAGCTTCGGGGCCGCGTCCGCCTTCCGCTGGCTGACCTGCTTCTTGAGCGTCTTGTTTTCTTCGAGCAAGACCGCCACCCGTTCCGCCACCTGACCCGGCGCCACCTTCAAGGCTAGAGCGGCCGCCGCCAGCGTCTGCTGCTCGTGCCGGATATAGTCGAGTGCCGCCTTGCCCGTCAAAGCCGTGATCCGCCGCGTCCCTGACGCCACCGGCTCCTCGGCGATCACCTTGAAAACACCAACCTGTCCCGCGTTATCAAGATGAGTCCCCCCACAGAGTTCCCGCGAGTATTCCCCCATCTGCACCACCCGGACGACGTCGGGATACTTCTCGCCGAACAGGGCCATCGCCCCAAGCGACTTCGCCTCGGCGATCGGCATCGTCGTCCACGAGATCGCGTCCCCCTCCAGCACCTTTTGATTGACCGTTTCCTCGATCAAAGCAAGTCGCTCGCGTCCCGTCGGCTCGGGGTTCGAGAAATCGAACCGAAGCCGATCCCCTTCCACCTTGCTCCCTGCCTGCTGTGCATGTTTGCCCAGATGCGTATGCAAAGCATGGTGGAGGATGTGCGTCGCCGAGTGCGCCCGGCGGATCGCCTGCCGCCGCTCGCCATTGACTTCCGCAACGACCTCGGCGTTCAAGATTAGCGTACCAGTGGTCATTCGCCCGAGATGGAGCGTAAAGTCGTTTTCCTTCTTGGTGTCGATCACGTCAAACGCAAAGCCTTCGCCCCGGATGACGCCCGTATCGCCCACCTGGCCGCCGCTTTCGCCATAGAACGGCGTCCGGTCCAG
>CBDATT010000001.1:1267500-1861506 GCA_965199885.1 Isosphaeraceae bacterium
AGACGCGAAACCAGGTGAACTACCCATGGGCAGGTTGAAGCGGCCGTAACAGGCCGTGGAGGACCGAACCCACCGATGTTGAAAAATCGGGGGAGGACCCGTGGGGAGGAGTGAAAGTCTAATCAAACCTGGAGATAGCTCGTTCTCTCCGAAATGGCTTTAGGGCCAGCCTCGGGGCACTATCACGCGGGGGTAGAGCGACGGAATTCGGCTGGGGGGCTTCCCGCCTACCCACCGAAACCCAACTCCGAATACCGCGTTGATTTATCCCGGGAGTCAGAGCGTGGGGGATAAGCTTCATGCTCGAGAGGGAAACAACCCAGACCGCCGACCAAGGCCCCCAAGACGACGCTCAGTGGCAAAGGAAGTGGGATCGCGGTGACAGCCGGGATGTTGGCTTAGAAGCAGCCACCATTTCAAAAGTGCGTAACAGCTTACCGGTCGAGCCATCCCGCGCCGAAAATGACGGGGACTCAAGCGTCGCGCCGCAGTCGCGGGTTCAACTTTAGGGTTGAGCAGTAGGAGAGCGTTGCCATCTGCGTAGAAGCCGAACGGAGACGATCGGTGGAGCGTTGGCAAGTGCGTATGCCGGAACGAGTAACGATAAGATGGGTGGGAAGCCCATCCGCCGAAAGCACAAGGTTTCCTGGGGAAGGTCAATCCGCCCAGGGTCAGTCGGGTCCTAAGACGAGGCCCAAAGGCGTAGTCGATGGGCAGACGGTTAATATTCCGTCACCCGCTGGTGAGGTTGAAGCTGCGAGGACGCCGGGAAATCAAGAGTCGGGGTGATAGCTTACCCCGTCCCGCAAGGGCGACGGCATTCGATCCGGAAGCTCTTGTTCACCCGGCCACGAAAAGCCCGCAGTGGACAATCCAGCGGCCCGTACCGCAATCCGACACAGGTGTGCTAGGTGAGCATCCGAAGGCGTTCGGGAGAACCCTCGTGAAGGAACTCGGCAAAATGACCCCGTACCTTCGGTATAAGGGGTGCTCGGAGCAATCCGAGCCGCAGAGAATCGGCTCTAGCGACTGTTTATCAAAAACACAGGACTCTGCCAATTCGCAAGAAGACGTATAGAGTCTGACGCCTGCTCGGTGTCGGTAGGTTAAGGGAGGCGGTGAGCGAAAGCGAAGCTGGCGACCGAAGCCCCGATAAACGGCGGCCGTAACTATGACGGTCCTAAGGTAGCGAAGTTCCTTGTCGGGTAAGTTCCGACCTGCATGAATGGCGTAACGACTGGAGCGCTGTCTCCACGGGGGACCCGGTGAAACTGTAGCCGTGGTGAAGATGCCACGTACCCGCGGTCAGACGGAAAGACCCCGTGAACCTTTACTGCAGGTTGACACTGGCCCAGCGTTTATTCTGTGTAGGATAGGTGGGAGGCCCTGACCCCGCGGCGCCAGCCGTGGGCGAGCCACTGGTGAAATACCACCCTGAATCGACGTTGGTCCTCACCGATCCAAGGCCTGGATCGGGACCGTGTTCATCGGGCAGTTTGACTGGGGCGGTCTCCTCCCAAAGCGTAACGGAGGAGTGCCATGGTACCCTCGGCCCGGTCGGCAATCGGGCAACACGAGCGCAAAAGTACAAGGGTGCCTGACTGCGAGAGCGATCGCTCGAGCAGGGACGAAAGTCGGCTTTAGTGATCCGGCGGTGCTGGATGGAAAGGCCGTCGCTCAACAGATAAAAGGTACTCCGGGGATAACAGGCTGATCTCCCCCGAGCGTCCACAGCGGCGGGGAGGTTTGGCACCTCGATGTCGGCTCATCGCATCCTGGGGCTGGAGAAGGTCCCAAGGGTTTGGCTGTTCGCCAATGAAAGCGGTACGCGAGCTGGGTTCAGACCGTCGTGAGACAGGTCGGTCCCTATCTGCCGTGGGCGTGGGAAACTTGCGAAGGGTCTCCCCTAGTACGAGAGGATTGGGGAGGACCGACCTCTGGTGTGCCGGCTGTCCCGCTCGGGGCATCGCCGGGTAGCCAGGTCGGGAAAGGATAAGCGCTGAAGGCATCTAAGCGCGAAGCCCTCTTCAAGACGAGGTTTCCATTGTCAATTGACATGAAGGCTCCTGGAAGACCACCAGGTCGATAGGCCGGAAGTGCACGGCGAGCGATCGTCGCAGCCGACCGGTCCTAACAGCCAACACGCTTGACCACCCCGATCCGTTCCCGCCAGCGAACCACCGGTTCCTGACGTGGACCTGATCTGAGTGTTCTACAAACTCAAGCATCTCATCTCACTCTCCTGCAACGCCACCGCCCTGCATCCCTCCGGATTCAAGGCACGGCCTGCGGTGAAACCTGAGCCACGAGATTGCCTCACACGCCTTGCCTTGCTGCCTCAACTTACTTTGCGGTGTGACACCACCACCGGATTTGATCCAACTCGGCGGCGTGGTCTGACCACCACGTCACCGGATTCCGGCGACGATACCTGCGGGGTCCCACCCGTTCCCATTCCGAACACGGCCGTTAAGCCCGCCGGGCCCATGATAGTGGCTCTGCCGCGAAAGTCGGTTATCGCCGGATCCTTCACAACCACCACCGCCCCCAACTTCGGCAACGAAGCGTGGGGGCGGTCGTGTTTCGAAATCAATTTCGATCCGAAATACGAAGAACCTCGTCCGTTTTCAGAAATCCATCGCCCATCGCGATCTGCAAATCAATTTTCAAAATACTTTGATGTTTGCATTATGCGATAAGATTTTTCTCTGAGGATCGGTTTAGCACAGTCGAGCGTTGCAATCTTGGATCGAGGATTTGAGTCGCTCTGGCAACTGACAAGTTGCACCCTTCTCCAGAAGCACCTGCCGGCAAATCTGCAGAAGCCCGGTCGCAATTGCGGCTCGGGACGATTGCGATGGCGGATGGAAGTGATGCCCGCACAAGTCAGCGAGACGTCGACCGCCGGCTCGCTGACCAGGCCGGCCTGCTCTGGAAGCGGTAAGGTCACTTGCGGCCGCCAGCTTGAACTTGCCGCCGACCAGCGGTGAGCCACCGCACGCTGCTTCGGATCAAGATTGATCAGACGTCTATAATGTCAAAGATTATTGGTATGAAGGAGTAAGATTCGCTTGACTTCAGCGGTGACGTTTGCCTGTTGCATGGCGAAGTGGCTCCCTGAGACGATGGTCTCCGAATCACTCCCGTCGAGGTGGGAACTCCCGTACTGCACAACTCCATCGGTCGGCAGCGTGCCCACAAGTTGGGGGATGATCGAGTGATAGGGAACTTTGAGGCTGATTGGGATCTGGTCGAGCGCTTTGAGGATCGGGCTATCGGTTCTGAGGTTGCTGACGGCGTTGAATGGAATCCGGCGGAACTCCGGGGCGATCAGATCTGGGCCGTTCAGTTCGACGAGCTCCTTGCTGAGTTCAGCCATGTTGCTGGTCCGCTTCACCAGGCTGGCAATCGTCCGGCCGACAAACTGGTCCGCGATTGGGCTCCCTCGGTGAGGGGTCGCGACGAATACGACCCTCCGCACGAAGGGTAAGGGACTGAAGATCAGCGAGTTTACCAGCAGGGCCCGGGTCCTCGGTGAGGCTTCCAACTGGTCGATCGGTCGGCTAAATGCGGCGTTCCAGAGGGTCAGACCACTATTTTGCACCATCATCTTTGACAGCAGACCGCCCATGCTATGACCGACGAGGACCATCTGTTCCAAGGCGGGATCATGATGTTCGGGGTCGAGCGTATTGCGGATGTTGACGAGCGACTCGCGGAGGTGGAGAGCCGACGTGGGGATCGGGAGGCCCGTCGGGTAGAGGAACACCCAGAACTGGTAGCGGGCGGCGATCTCGGGGTCGTTTTCGAGTTCATTCATGTTCTGCAGAAACGAACGGGGGCTCGAAAACAGCCCATGGACCAGCACGACGGGGATCTTGTCAGGCTGGTAGGGGCGAAGCAGATACAGCCCAGCCTTGACGCCGGGGCGTTGAAAATCGGAATCAAACAGCCCGGTCAGTTCCAGAGTCGGTAGAGTCCCCTCCGCAACCTGCATCACCCGAGGGGTCGTCCGGTCGCCGGCGAGGGTCAGCTCGTTGGGACCGAGGTGGATCGACTGGTCGAGATAGGGGTCGAAGAGGGCCAGCGTCACCGGGTCGCGCCGCCAGGCTCGGTCCTTGAGCCCCCCAACCGAGGTGATCACGGCCGTCGCGGCTGAGCGGAGTTCGCGCGGATGGAACTGGTCGAGGGGGTCAGGTGATGAGTCGGGTTCGACCCGACGATGAGCGACGAGGGGAACCCCGAGCCCGCTGGTCTGATAAACATGCTGCATCCCCGCAAGCCGAACGTCCTCGGCCACTTTGAGGTCGGCGAACCGGTCGGGGGCGAGGTCGGGGGTCGGGCTCGAAAGGGCGATCCCCTGGGCTTCGGCGACCAGACGCCACTCGCCGTGGTTACGTTTGGCCTCGGCCTGGACGAGGCGGATGAGGTGGGCGGTGGACCGGTTGTGGACCTCGAGCGCGTGGACGGGTGGAGTCGCATGGTCCTCGCGAAGCGAGAGGGTCGCGAGGGCGGCGGCGTCGCGAAACCAGGCCACGGCCTGAGCTGGTTCGCTCGACTCGCGGGCCATCCCCGCCCGGTATGACAACTCGGCGAGTGCCAGCGCCCCCGCGGCGTCGGGGTGCTCCGCGAGCCTGGATTCAAGCTGGGTCGCGGCGGCGGCGGGGTCGGTCTGACTCAACGCGGTCAGATGCTCGCGGTCGAGGACGCTCGCCCAGGGGAGGGCCGGTGGTTGGCTCGCCTCCCGCCGCTCGCCATAGTCGCGGAGCGCATTGCGGACGTGGGGTTCGCGCGTGCTGACCCCTGAGCAACCGGTTGTCCCTGACCAGGCAAGGCAGATCAAAACCGTCAGGATCTGTGGAAATCGTCGGTTGCCAGGGTCCATCGTCCGCCTGCCTCCGCCGATCCGACCGAGCAATCCAACGCCAGAGCGGGCTGGTTTACCGGTTCTCGCTGATTTTGACCAGTCCGAAAGTCGAGGCGAACGCGGTGGCGCCACCGGCAGGTCTGACTCTCGATCCTGGAGATTCTCATCAGCAAGATTTGCACATCGCGGAATAGTCAATTGCATACAATTAATTATTATATGTTTAAATTTTTTAATTAAATCAGCCATCTTGATTCCCGGGTTCCAGCCGCCTGCCCTCGGTTTCAGGTCAAGAGCGGCTCAGGCGGGCGCCGTGCCGACTGGCTGTGGTCCAGAATGCCGTGCCATCGGGCCAGCCGGTTCGCGCATGAAGCCGTCGCAGGATCGCGGCCCGCTCCGTGCTCGGAGCCGCTGAGAAGCCGTAAATCGTGGGTCCCCACGAACTCTGGCCCACACCGACCAGACCGTCGGCCTGGAGGTCGTTGACGAGACCAACGAGGTCGGGTCGGGCATAAAGGCCGCCCTGTGCCGAGGCGAAACCCTGACCGACCCGGTCCTGGATCTCGGCCAGAGCTCCGCCGAAAGCGGGCAGGTCGTGCTCGGCGACGGCCGGGAGGAGGTCGAGCAAGACCAACCGGCAGAGGCGATCCACCGTGGCGGTGGGAAAGGGGGGAAGCTGGGCAAATGCTTGAACTTCGGGAGAGCCGTGCAGCCCGGTCAGATGGGGAGGAACCACGATCAGGACCGACCAGTCGGACGGAAACTCAAACCGGGCGAGCAGGGGGGCGACGGAACCTTGATCGAGCCGGGATCGCCCACCATCGACCAGCAAACCGCCAAGGGCGAACCCGTGGAGGCCGATCCCCGACCGGAGCCCACGACCGCTCAAACCCGACAACGTGGCGGGGGAAACGTCGGATTGCGCGGCGAACTCGCTGATCAGGCGAGCCACGGCCATCCCGAGTTGCGTCCCGACGCCAAGACCGACATGCTCGGGGGGAGCATGCTCAACCTCGAATCGGAGCGGTGACGCAGTCCGACCTTGCTCTTCGATACAGCTCGCGACTCGCCCAGCCACGGCGAGAATCCGCGCGCTCAACGGACCGGTGGCAGCCCAGGTCGCGGCGGGTTCAGCGGTGATCCTCAGGCCAGGTTCGTCCACCATCAGACCAACCCCACCAAACTGTCGCGCCTCTGCAACTCCCCAGGAAAGGAGGCCAAAGTGAAGCCGGCTTGGGGTCTGGATGATGAGGCGGTTCATGAGCGTATGCTCTGGAGCGAAAGGATAAATTCAGCGAATGAAAAGCGTTAAAATCTGGTTGGGAAGTCCTGGACGTACATTTTGATCATCTCGAAAGCCTCATGCTCGTTCGGTCCGCCCGTTTTGCCCACGAGGACCATAAGGCGTTCGAGGTCGGCTCGAACCATGTCCCGCGGGAGAAAATCAAGCCGGGTGGCCAGGATCGCGGCCTCGACCACGGCGTGCTGGGCGCGGTTGAGCCCGAAGAGGTCAACAGTCTGGTGACCTGACGCCACGGTCGCGACGGTGATCCGGGCGCGGTCAGCACTCGCGTCCAGGTCAAGTACCCGAAATTCCAGGTAACGCCCCGTCGTATCCAGGATCTGACCCTGGATCGACGCGGCGGGACGGGTCGAAACCGCGCCGATTTGCTTGATCGCGGCGCGGGCGATCAAACCGACGTCGTCGGTGATATGCAGAACTCCGACGCCTGTTTGTTGCAGGTTGCGGAAGGTTCTGGACGTTTTGAACGGCCGCAGGACGAACTGATCTCCGCCGGACGCCATATCCGGACCCATGGCCGCGATGTTGAGCGTCCCATGAGCGTCCAGCGTCGTCACGATCCCTTCCAGAATCATGATGCGCCTCCTGGTCCCACACGCGACCGAGGGAGCCGGTGACTGATCTCGGCCTCGGTCAAAAAACCCCAATCGAGCGCCTGGTCCTGGCGGTAGGCTTTGTGGAGCGTGAGCGCTGTTCGGGCCTTGTTGAGCTCGTGGCCGAGATAAAAGGCGTGCGAGGGGTCGGTCACGTTCATCTGGCTGAAGAGGAGGAAGGGGTCGGTTCCGGTCAGATACTGGGTGTTGTTGAAGGCGTGAATCTGTCCCTCCTCCGCATAGATCCGCCAGTTCGGGTCCTTGACGCGGCGGGCCATCTCGGCGAGCGCCGCGGCACCGAACTCGGGGACGCGGGGGTCGCGGAGGATCACCAGGCGGGTGTCGACTCGCTTCGGTAAGGTTCGATAGGTCACCGCATGATACGCCAGTTGGCGGGCGACGTCGACCTCGGCGACCGATGACCGCGCCCAGGGGGTAACGGCCGTCGTCAGGACGCTCCGGACGCCAACCTCCTGGCAAAAACCGATCAACATGGCGTTGACCCCGGCGGAGTCGACGTCGGTCAGTTCGGTCAGGTTGCCGATCCCCATCAGGATCGGGGCATCAGGCCAGCGGCGACGGGTTTCGAGATAGCGACCCAGTGACGCCGCGAACCCGAAACCGATCGGCTCCAGGATCGGGTCGAGTCGGTAGGGGACACCGTGGGCTTCGAGAAAGTCGACCGTCGCGTCGAGCCCGTCGAGCGTCCCGGGCGCGTCGGGGATCGCCACCACCTCGACCCCCCAATCCGGGCTTGCAGCGCGGTTGGTCGCGTTCACGCTCAGGACCAGATCCGCTCCCCCCTCGACCGCCGCCTCGACCTCGGCGGGATCAAAACTATCGACCGACGCCCGACCGCCCCGTCCCTCGACCCACTCGCGGACGAACCGACCGACGTCGAGCCAGCCCCCCTCGGGGTCGCAACCGACGTCGATCCGGTCGGCTCCCGCCGCCCGGAATTGCTCGGCCTGAGTCAGGAACTGATCGAGCGGCAACCGAGGGGCGTGGTTGATCTCGGCGAGGATCTCGATGTCGTGTGCGCCGTATCCCGAGAGCCGATCGGTCGGCCCCCCGAGCACGCGGCCGAGGTCGCGGAGGTCTTCTGGTCCGACCTCAACCGAGACCCCGAACCGGTCCCGCAACTCGGCCAGGTCGCCCCGGCAATGACCCGGCAAGATGACCCGACTGACCCCCGCCGGGACCACCAGATGTCGCGCTACCCACCGAGGCGTCATCAGGGCCGCCACTGAGATCGGCAACACCGCGACCTCGGCGCGGATCTGGGCGCGGGGAGCCACCTCGTCCAGCATCCGCCGGAGCGCGGGCTCGGCCAGCCGACCCGTGGCAAACAGGACGCGCGGCCAGGTGGTCGGGTCGGTCGGTGGATCGGCCTTCACACACCCTCCCGAGGACTCATCGGCCCGAGCTGAGCTGAGCCGGATCTGGTCACGCAGGTCCCTATACCGCAATCATTTAACGATTCTGGATCTGCCTGCTCGACGCTCCCCGACGACCACGCGGAACGAAGCCAACGACCGATCCCTCGCCGTGACGGAACGAACCCATTGGCCTCCCCTTCACTCGTGGCAAAACGAACCCAACGACCGGTCACGTTCCGGGGGGAACGAACCCAGCAAGGCGATCGGTCCGAGGCCGAACGAACCCACCAGTGTGGCAGTCGCTCGGCGCAAAACGAACCCAATCCCGGTTCGGTGATCCAGCCCAGGACAAACTTTTTCGCAGAGTCAATTGTGGTGCCAGCAAGAACCCAGAGCCGCATCGTGGTTACCCCGTTCGGAAGATTCTCCTTCTGTAGTATCGTATCTTCGGGCCGAACTTGACCCAGTATTATGAGATGACCATCAGCGGACGACGCCGCCGTTGACGCGGAGGATCTGGCCGGTCAGGAAGGTGGCGCCGGGACCGATCAGGAAGCGGGCGGCGGTGGCGATATCGGCGGGGGTCCCCCAGCGGTCGAGGGGGGTCTCGCGGCGGACCCGGTCTTGCCAGGGGTCCGACGCGGTGTCGCCCCAGGCGGTCTTGATCCAGCCGGGGGCGATCGCGTTGACGCGGACGGTGGGGGCGAGGCTCAGGGCGAGGCTTTTGGTAAACGCCATGATGGCCCCCTTGGTGGCGGCGAAGAGTTCGCCCGAGTCTCCCGCCATCCCGGTCTCGGCCTGGTCCCAGCCGGTCGTGAGGATCGAGCCGTGCCCTTGATCCCGCATCCGGGCACCGACGAGGCGGCAGAGGCGGATCGTCGCCACGACGTCAATACTCCAGAGCCGGTCGAGCTTGGTGTCGAACGAGTCATGAGCCGCGGCGCCGGTCAAGGTATCAGCGCCGGCGATCTGGAGCCAGGCATCGAGCCCACCCCACTCGTTCCAGGCGGCTTCGACGAGCTGATCCCCCGCCCCTCGGTCGGCGAGATCCGCCATCAAGACAGTCGAGCGAACGCCAAGACTGCGGGCCTGGTCGGCGACCTCGTTGGCCTGGCCTCTTGACGTATGACCGTGGATGATGACGTCGGCCCCGGCGCTGGCGAGTTCCAGCGCGACGGCGCGGCCGATCCCCGACGTCGAGCCGAGGACGGCCACCTTGCTCCCGAGCAGTTCGCGGCCCGACGGGTTGATCATCAGCGGGTCTCACTCTGAAGGCTGGAGATGCTGGCAATCAAGCATGACAGATCACAGGAACGCAAATCGCAAGCGTCAATATATTGGGATGCATGAATGACAGATCACAGGATCGCCAACCAGGAGATGCAAAGGCATTGTGTTGTCTGAGATTTGCGATTTGCAATTCTGCGATCTGCAATATTGATCTTCAGATATTTGAGCGGCTCCCGTTTCCGAGCAAGCCTCGGCACTCAGGGTTGCAGGTCCCGGACGTTCTGGCGGCGTGGATTGTCGAGTCGGACCACTCCGGGGATCAGAGCGTTGAGGATCGGCTTGCGCCACTCGTTGGTCTGAGGGTCATAGGCGCCGAACCCCGCGGCGAACTCCCAGTAGCACCACGAGATCTGGAGCGATTCGGCCTCGCGGGCGACGGCGCGGGTCCAGGTGACCCGCGAGTCCATGTCGGCCTTGTTGTAGGCACCGAACTCGCCGAGGTAGACCGGTCGGTTGTGCGCTTTGCCCCAGGCGGCAGCGCGGGCCAGGTCGCGACGGAGCGTGTCGCGTTGCTCGGCGGTGTCGGTCCAGGTCCGGCCGAGCCAGGCTTTGGTCCCTTCGGTCCACTCAGCCCCCTGGTGGGTAAACTCGAACGGGCTGTAGTAGTGGAAGGTGACGATCAAGTGGCGGTCCGACTCGGGGAGCGTGAGCTTGTCCAGACTCCCGAGGTTGTTCCAGTGCCCGGGGCCGACGATCACGGCTCGGGTCGGATTAGAGGCGCGAATGGCCGCGAGGAGCGTTGGCATTTGCGCTTGCCACTTCTCGTCGGTCATCGGGTCGTGCGGTTCGTTGAGCAGCTCGAAGACGAGCCGGTCGGATTGATCCTTGTACCGGGGCGCGATCTGCTTCCAGAAGCTGGCGGCCCGCGCGACACTCTCGGCCGAATCCTGCGCAGCGGCCTCGTCGTGATGGATGTTCAGGACGATGGCGAGTTTGTGCTGGACCGCCTGGTCGATCGCCCAGTCCACGCGGGCGAAATATTTGGGGTCGATCGTGAAGTCGGGGCCACCCTGGGCATGGGTCCCCCAGCGGACCGGCAGACGGACCGAATTGAACCCAGCGCGGGCGATCGCGTCGAAATATTCCGCCTTGAGCGTCAGGCCCCATTCCCCTTCGCTCGGCGCTTCGAGCATGTTGCCGAGGTTGATCCCTCGCCCGAGTCGCTGGTTGATCGTGGCGATATCCGGAGCTGGCTGATCCGCCGCCCCGGCAAGGGAGCCGGCCGTGAGGAACACCAGGGCCAGCCCAAACCAGCGGGCGAGATCGGTCAGGCGGTCAGGACGCATCGAGGACAACTCCTGGGGTGGCGGGAAGGGTTCAACATGCAACTCAGCCGGCAGCTTTTCCTTCGCGACGCCACTCAACCTGGGCGCTCTGGCCGAAGCTTTCCTCAACCTCGACGCGGAGAACCTGCGGACGTCCCAGTTCCCGCTTCTCGAAGTCGAGCAAGAGACGACCGGCGAGGTAATCAGCCAGGAGTTCGGCGGTCGTGTTGCCGAGCGGCAGGACGACGCATTCATCTTGCGGAAAGCTCCAGCGGCGGTCGTCGAAGCGGACCGACCAGTTCAGCCCATCGGGCTCAACGTGGATCAGGTGCGACCGGCCGGGCAAGAGCATCCGGTGATCCAGCTCGGCGATCAGGGCCCGCGTCAGGTCGAGCAGAGCGATGAAGTCGAAGACGTACCGGTCTGCCCCCAGGTCGTCCTCAACCTCGACGGCCACGCGGTAGTTATGGCCGTGGAGCCGCTCGCACTGGCCGCCCCCCCAGGTGATGAAGTGGCCCGACGAGAAGACCAGGTCATCCTTGGTCACCCGAACCTTGTACTGGCGCGAACCCGGCACGGCGACTCATCCTTTCGACGCAAGCTCAAACAGGACACGGGCAAGATCCGACTCACCCGCGCCGCGATCAGAGCATCATACCAGAACCAGGGGCCGGCCACCGGGTGGCGATTGGCCAGGGAATCAGACCCTCGCGAAGGGCCACGAACAGGCCAGCGGCGATCAGGTCGGCGGTTGTCCCCGGGTTCCGCGCATGACCATCGAGCCGGAGCCAGCGATCCAGCTCCGCCAGCCTTCCATCACTCCCAGGTCGGTCGGGCCAGCCCGCCTGGACGACCGCCGCCGCCCGCGCGGAGGCTTCCAGAGCAACGTCGATGCCACGCTTCCGGGCGATCAAGGTATCGGGGTGATCCGCCAGGAAACTCAGGTAAGCGGCGATGATGACCGTCTCCATGGTCCAGCCGGGCCGAGCCAACCCATCAGCGAGCAGCGGGACGATCCGCTCGAAGACGTCGGCGAACCCGGTCGCGTACTGCCGGGCCACCCGGTCGCGGTTGCTCGCCAGCCGCATGGCCTCGACCAGCGAAACCGATGGTTCGTCGGCAACGTCTTGCCCCTCGGGGGCCGCGCCGAGTCCGCCGGGGCTGGCCTGACGGATCGCGCGGTACAGGTCCACGGCATCGAGCACGGTGGTCGCATCAAGGACGCGGATCAGGCCCGCGCGGAGCTGCTGATCGGGCGGGATGGCGGCGAGCGGGGCGAGCAGGAGGATGATCCCGAGGTTCGTGTTCGAGGCGACCACCTCGCGGGTCGCGGCGACGGCGGCGGCGATCGTGGCGCCGAGGGGTTGCGTGCTTGCCTGGTCGAGCGGGCGGGCGATTGCCGCGGCGCTGAGCGCGAAGTCGAGCCAGGTGGTGTCGGCGAAGTCGGCCTCGCGGTGGACGTTCCCCGGCTTGCGCGCGGTCGCTTCGAGCAAGCACGCCACCTGCGCCAGCAGCCCGGCCGACGGTCGGGCCGTCATCGGGCCAACTCCCGGATGTGGGTCAGCAACCGACTCGCGACGTCGATTCCCGTCACCCGCGCCAGGGCCCGCCACCCCGGCACGGCGTTGACTTCCAGGACCACCCAGGCGTCTCGGTCGCGGTCCCAGAGCAGATCGACCCCGGCGACGATCGCCCCGACGCTCCGGGTCGCCGCCAGCGCGAGGGCGGTCTGATCCGGTTCGAGGTCGATCGCCTCGGCCTGGCCACCGAGGGCGATGTTGGTCCGCCAGTCACCCGGCGGGGCATGGCGCCGCATGGCGCCGCTGACTTCATCACCGATGACGAAAACTCGGACGTCGTGGCCGGCGTGCGGGATGAACCGCTGGACATAGATCACCGACCGGATCTGCTCCAGGGCCCAGAAGGTCCGGACGGCGAGTTCGGGATCGGTCACGCGGACGAGCCCGCGCCCCTCCGAGCCGAACAGCGGTTTGATGACGACGTCGCCGCCCAACTCTTGGAAGGCCGCGAGCGCATCGGCGGCCGACTCACCGACCCAGGTGGCCGGGACCGGCCCGCCCGCCGCTTCGATCCGTGCCAGGGCCAGGTATTTGTCGACCGCTGCCTCGACGGCGCGGGGCGGGTTGACGACCGCGACGCCGCTCGCTTCGAGGCGGTGCAGGGCATCCATCCGGAAGACCACCTGTTCCAGACTTCCCGGCGGCATCATCCGTACCAGGACCCCCGCAACCGACCCGTCATCCAGGATGATCCCACCCGCCGCGACCCGCCCTGACCCGAACCCGACGCGGCCGACCACCGTCGGGAACGGGACCGGCTCGAAGTCGACACCGACGATAACGGCCGCGCGGGCCAGATCCTCGACGTGCCAACCCAGACCCGAGACCAGGGCGACCATGCGCGACTTACGCACCGAAGAACGACCGGGCGAGAACTTCCGGAGCGACCGCCCCGGCCTGATGACACTGGCCCGTCTCGACGTTCTGCAAGACGACCTCGGCGGGGCTGAACAGGTGCGGGTCCACGGCATAGAAGTCGTGGTTGTACCGGGCAAAGATCGCCCCGAACGGCTCGCCGTGGTCGGCCGAACTGCCCGAAGGGATGCGCCCGACAATTTCGGCCAGACTGGCGTCGTCGCCGGTAACGAACAAGGTCACGCGACCCCCATAAAGGATGGCGTCGTTGGTCCGACCGATCGCCGCGAGGTCGTCGCCCGCCACCGGGGGCAATGGTGCCGAACCGTGGCCGCTGACGATGCGTGTCAGGTCAAAACCGAGCGTGTGGAGCTTGTGCAGGGCAGTCTCGACCGACCGCGCCACCACCTGGACGCCCCCGGCCAGGCTGGCCGTCGGGGCACCGAGCACGGTCACGCGGTCGGGGCTGATCCCGCACGCCTCGGCCAGGCGGGCAATGATCTCGGGCGGGGGCACCTTGCCTCCTTCGAGCACGCCAACGACGACCGCGGGCTGGGCGTCCCTCAGACCCAACTCGGTCAGGATCGGCTCGCGGTCGGGACTCGCCGCGCGCATCGGCCCCGATCCCATCGCGAAGAACTTGCCCGCGCTCACGGCCCAGCCGGCATACTGGCTACCGAGGCAGGCCGCGACCGGGTGATCGGTGACCACCTGGACCAGCGGGACCGGCCGACCCGCAACCTCGCCGGGGATGATGCTGACCTCGGCCAGGTCCGCCAGGCAGATCCGCGCCAGGTCGAGTCCCGCCAGCAGGCCGCCCCGGGTCTTGATCCCGCAGTCGATGAACTGGCCGCCACCGTCGATCGGATGGAGTTGGACGCGCCGCTCATCGGCTCGATCGAGCAAGGCGGCGACCAGGCGCTGGCTCCGGGCATTCAGGTCGATCAACGGCTTACCTCGCTCCGGCGGGACCAAACAGCCAGATCTCTCCCTGACCCGCGACCCCTCGGTCGCCATTGTACCGCCGGAACGGTGGAGCGAAAGCATGATCCGCCACCGGGAAGCCCCAGTCGCGCAGTTGCTTGAGGAAGATCGTCGCCACGGGGGGCCGGTACGATCCCGACGGCTCGAAGGTCGGGCCGGGGTCGAAGTCGGCCGGGGCAGCGGTAAGCGCCACCGTCCCGCGCTTCATCCCCAGGGCCAATCCCGGTCCCACAGCGCCGCCCACGAAGATCGAACCCGCGATCAGCCCCCGCCCCACTCCTGATCCCGCCGACCCGCTGATGGCGATGATCCCCCGGCGGAGCGCCGTGCCGACCCCCGGTCCCGCGTTCCCATCGACCAGGATCAGGCCACCGCGCATCCCGATTCGACTCCCCGGCAGCGCCGCGCCGAGGTCGTCGCCCGCATCGCCCTTAATTCGGATCGTCCCCCCGCTCAGGTCCGCACCCGCGCCGCGACCGACCGACCCGACCACCTCGATCTCACCCCCCGTCATCGCCACACCCAAACGATGCCCGACGTCTCCCCGGATCGAGATCCGCCCGCCCGTCATCCCTGATCCAACACCGTGGACGCTCCGCAAGTCCCCCTCAACGACGATCGAGCCATCCGCACCGTCCCCCTCGATCACGCACAGGTCGCCGAGCACGGCCATGCGGTTGCCAACCCGGATCGGCAGCCGCGCCAGGTCGACACCCACCAGCCGATCGGGCTGGAGCACCGAACCATCAACTGGGGCGGTGGTCGCTCCGAGCCAGCGCAAGACAAGCGGCATGGAACTTAGGCTCTCCGCCCGGGTCGAATTCCTGTGATGGCCTGGGTGCGCCAATGGATTTTTCTTACCTCAGCAGGCCAGGGAAAGGGGAGAGGCTCAAGCGAGTTTGCGAGCGGTGCCTGTCCCACTTTTCCGGTCGACCTGCCAGAATCCATTGCCCGACCTTCAGCCGATCATAGCCCACCCGAGCGCCTCGCGGAATCCTCTGGGCCGGGTTATGATCGGGCTTGAGCCACCAATCGCACGTTCGAGGAGGATGCGCCGATGCCAACCCGCGCGATCGAGTCGGACCCGGCCACCGAGGTCGTCCGTCCGCTCCACGTCGGACCGCTTGACGCCGGGCGACCGATCACCAGCGACGAGTTTGCCACGGCCGGATTCGACCCACCATTCCGGTACGAACGATCCGGGGGAAAACTAAGTATCATGTCACCCGAGGGGTGGGAACACGTCGCGACCAGCGAGCCCTGGCGCGACCGGCTCGGAGCTTATGCTCTACTCCGACCCGATCTGGTCCGCCGGGTTGCCTCGCAAGCCTGGGTCCGGATCGACGCCGATAATGACCGGATCGGCGATATCGGCGTCTACCTGGTCGGCCCTGATTTGGGCTTGAAGATTCCCGAGCTTGTCCCCGATCTGATCTTCGAGTTTGTCAGTCCCTCGAAGGAAGATCGCCGCCGCGATTACGTGTTGAAACGGGCCGACTACGCCAAGATCGGCGTTCGCGAATACGTCATCGTCGATCGATTCGACCGCAAGGTCACCGTCCTGAGTCTCGACGGCGACCGCTACTCCGAGCGGATCATCGCGGCCGATGGCCTCTACCAATCGCCGCTCTTGCCGGGATTTGAGCTGGCACTGGCGGAGATCTGGCCGTCATGAGTGGGCGGCTCAAGATTGCCGGTGGGCATGTGGTTGACCCGACGCATGGGGTCGACCGGGTGCTCGACGTTTGGGTCGAGGATGGCCGGGTGATCGCGGCCCCCGACGAGCCCGACGCGCGGGCGGACCGGACGATCGACGCCCGGGGGTATGTCGTGATGGCGGCGGGGGTCGATGTCCACTGCCACATCGTCGGTCCGAAAGTGAACGCGGGGCGAGCCCTCCAACCCGAGGAAGCGCGGCGGGGGGCGATAATGCGTGATCGTTCAATCCCGCGAGCCCGGTCGGGAACGCTCGGAAGCGTGCCGACCAGCTTCAGTACCGGGGCGAAGTATGCCGGGCTCGGCTATGGCACGGCGGTCGATGCCGCGATCGCGCCCCTGGGCGCTCGACCAGCGCACCGCGAACTGGCCGATACGCCGATCATCGACAAGGCGTTCCTCGTCCTGATGGGCAACAACCACTTCGTCATGGATCGGATCAAAGCCGGCGAGCGCGACCGGCTCCGGAACTTCGTCGCCTGGATGCTCGGGGCGACGGGTGGACTCGGGATCAAGGTGGTCAACCCCGGCGGAGTCGAAGCCTGGAAGCAGGGCGGCGGAGCGGCGCCGGCGACCCTGGATGAGGTCGTGCCGCACTTCGGCGTCACCCCCCGGCAGATCCTTGTCGAGTTGGCCCGGGCGGCGGAAGATCTGGGACTACCGCATCCGGTCCACCTCCATACCCTGAATCTCGGCCTGCCGGGCAACTCGGCCATCACCCTGGAGACGATGCGGGCGCTCGACGGCCACCGCGCCCACATGGCTCATATCCAGTTCCACTCCTACGGCGGATCACCGACCGATCTGAACAGGATGGACTCGCAGGTGGGGCCACTGGCGGATCACATCAATACTCACCAGAACTTGACGGTCGACGTCGGCCAGGTGATGTTCGGCGCGACCACGAGCATGACCGCCGATGGTGCCCTGGGTCAGTACCTGCACCAGGTGACGGGTCGGAAGTGGGTCAGTCACGACGTCGAACTGGAGACCGGCTGCGGCGTGGTCCCGATCACGTACAGCGACAAGAACGCCGTGCATGCGCTCCAGTGGGCGATCGGCCTGGAGTGGTTCCTCCGCGTCGATGACCCGTGGCAGGTCGCGCTGAGCACGGATCACCCCAACGGCGGGTCGTTCCTGGCTTATCCGCAGATCATCGCCCTGCTGATGGATCGCGGCCACCGCGCCGATGTGTTTGGCACCCTGCCGGAGTCGGTCTGGACCCGGTCGGGCCTGCGGGACCTGACGCGAGAATACTCGCTGAGCGAGATCGCGACCATCACCCGCGCCGGGCCGGCGCGCATCCTCGGCCTGAGCCAGAAGGGGCACCTTGGCCCGGGAGCCGATGCCGACATCACGATCTATGCCCCCGACGCCGACAAGCAGCGGATGTTCTCAATCCCCCGCTACGTCCTGAAAGCCGGCCAGATGATCGTCGATGACGGCGACCTGATCGCCTGGCCCGAAGGCCAGACCTTGCACTCGACACCCGAGTTCGACCCGGCCGACGAGCCCGCCATCGCGGCCTGGTTCGAGGCGTCATCGACGATCCAGTTCGCCAACTATCCCGTCGATCCGACCGAGATGGCCAACCCGGCGGTGGTGGCTTGCGCGGAGACGACCTGAGCCGGCTGGAATCGCTCCCGACTCGCATTCTTGCCCGGGGTCGCTAAGATCAATCCGAGTGGACGACGTCGGCGCTCGGATGGCCCTGATAGGTGATGTCATGCAGCGGCACTGGTTTGGGTGGGTCGTTGGGTTCGGATTGCTGGCGGGATCGGGCGTCGCTGCGGCCGCCGCTCCCGCCGGTCGGCCGAACATCGTCGTCATCCTGAGCGACGACATGGGCTATTCCGACATTGGTTGCTATGGGAGCGAGATCCCGACGCCGAACCTGGATGCCCTCGCGGGGAACGGCGTCCGGTTCGCGCGGTTTTACAACAATGCCCGGTGCTGCCCGACGCGGGCCTCGCTGCTGACCGGTCTGTATCCGCATCAGGCCGGGATCGGCCACATGATGGAGGATCGCGGGTTTGATGGCTATCGCGGGGTGCTGAACCGGCAGTCGGTGACGATCGCCGAGGTTCTCCGCCCGAGCGGCTACGGCACTTACATGACTGGCAAGTGGCACGTCAGCCGGTTCATGAAAGGGAAGTCCGACCCGACCACCTGGCCGGTCGGGCGGGGGTTCGACAGGTTTTACGGCACGCTCGACGGCGCCGGGAGCTTCTACGACCCGGCGGGCCTGACCCGGGGGAGCACCGCCATCACGGTCGCCAATGACCCTGAATATCAGCCCGAATCGTTCTACTACACCGACGCGATCGCCGCCAACGCCGTCCGGTTCCTCCAGCAGCACCAGACCGAAACACCGACCAAACCCTTCTTCCTCTACGCCGCCTTCACCGCCGCGCACTGGCCGATGCACGCCCCGGCCGAAACGATCGCGCACTATGCCGGGAAGTATGACTCGGGATATGCTCCGATCCGGCAGGCCCGACTGGCGAAGATGAAAGCGCAGGGGCTGGTCGATCCCGCGCTCGAACTTTCGGTCCAGGCGGGTGACTGGGACAAGGTGGCCAACAAGGCGTGGGAAGCCCGCTGCCAGGAGGTGTACGCCGCCATGGTCGAGCGGCTGGATACCGGGGTTGGGCGGATCGTCGCTCAACTCAAGGCGTCGGGCCAGTTTGAGAATACCATGATCCTGTTCTTGCAGGACAACGGCGGCTGCGCCGAGACGACGGGTCGGATTGCGAACGCCGCCGACCCCGGCAACCTCAAGCCGATGGCCGCCGACACGTTGCAGACCCGGATTCAGCCGCCGATGCAGACCCGCGACGGCCGCTGGGTCAAAACCGGACCCGGCGTCATGCCCGGCCCGGCGGATACTTACATTGCCTACGGGCGGAACTGGGCCAACGTCAGCAACACCCCGTTCCGCGAGTACAAGCACTGGACGCACGAGGGGGGGATCGCGACCCCCTTGATCGCCCACTGGCCCGCCGAGATCAAAAGCGACCGCGTCGGGGCGATTGAACCGCAAGCCGGCCACCTGATCGACATCATGGCGACCTGCGTCGACATCTCGGGGGCCAGCTATCCGACCGAGGTTGCCGGCCAGACGATCAAGCCCCGCCAGGGCGTCAGTCTCCGCCCTGCCTTCAACGGTGAGGACATGCACCGGGGGCGTCCGCTGTTCTGGGAGCACGAAAGCAACCGCGCTGTGCTCGATGGCGACTGGAAACTCGTCGCCAAGGCCGATGCCGCCTGGGAATTGTACGATATCCGGGCCGACCGGTCCGAACTGCACAACCTCGCCAGTTCGCAGCCCGACCGGGTGAAGTCCATGAGCGCGGCGTGGGACGACTGGGCGGCAAAGTCGGATGTTCTGCCGCTGGGCGCCTGGGATGAGGAGCAGCAAAAGCCGACCAAACAGGTCCATTTCGACCTCAAGGCCGATGCCCACCTCGACCGGGCCGAGGCGCCACAGATCGCCAACAAACCGTTCGCCATCACCGCCCGGATCACGACCTCGGACCTCCACCCTGATGGCGTCCTGGTCGCGCAGGGGGCCACGGCGCTGGGCTATGCCCTCTTCCTCAAGGGAAATCAGCCGACCTTCTTCGTCCGGACCGTCGAGGGCAACTTCCAGGTCACCGGCCCCACCCTTGCCCCCGGTCCGCACACGGTGACTGCCCGGCTGACCTCGACCGGAGCGTTGAGTCTTCAGGTGGATGAGCAACCGCCCACCACCACGAGCGGCAAGCTCATGAGCCGAGTCCCGACCGACGGCCTTGACGTTGGCCGCGACGAGGTTGCTCCCGTCGGTCCCTACACGGTCCCCAACGCCTTCGACGGCGCGATCGAGTCGGTCACGATCGACGTTGGCACCCGATGATCCCGCCAGGCGGCTCGCCCACGGTTATTGCCGATACCTTCGCCGAGGCGTTTCCGATGACCGCCGCAAGGGTCATCATCACGGCTGACTCCGCCGAGTGGGCCGAGATCGCCGGGCGGACGATGAGCGGCTATGCCTCCAGCGTCATCGGCTGCGATGCCGAGGCCGCCATCGAGCGGGTTCTTTCACCGGACGAAACCCCCGATGCCCGCCCGGGGGTCAGCGTCCTGTTGTTCGGGTTCAAGCGCGAGGCGCTCGAAAAGGCGGTCAGCAACCGGGTCGGCCAGTGCGTCATGACCTGCCCGACGACCGCCTGCTACAACGGCCTGCCGATCCTGGACCCCGAGAAGGCGATCAGCGTCGGGGATCGGCTCCGGTACTTTAGTGATGGCTGGCAGATCAGCAAGTTGCTCGCCGGGCGGCGGTACTGGCGGGTGCCGGTGATGGATGGCGAGTTCACCTGCGAGGCGACCTTCGGCACGACCAAGGGGGTGGCCGGGGGGAACCTGATTTTGCTCGGGACCGACCCGAGGCTCGCCCTCCGCGCCGCCGAGGCCGCCGTTCGTGCCATCCGGCAAGTACCCGGCGTGATCTTGCCGTTTCCGGGGGGAATTGCGCGGTCGGGGTCGAAGGTCGGCAGCAAGTACAAGGGGCTGATGGCCAGCACCAACACCGCGTTTGCCCCAACCCTGCGTGGCCTGGTGCCGACCGACCTGCCGCCCGAGGTCGAATCCGGCTACGAGATCGTCATCGACGGTCTGACGCTGGACGCGGTCGAGCGGGCCACGGCGGTCGGGATTCGCGCTGGGGCGAGCCAGCCGGGGATCGTCCAGATCACCGCGGGCAACTACGGCGGCAAGCTCGGCCCGTTCCATATCCGGCTCCATGATGTCCTGACGAAGTGGCCCGAGGCCGCGAGTTAGCTCGGAGGGTCGATCAAGCGAGCGACGATGGCTTGCAGGATCGCGCCATCGGCCGGTCGAGTCCCGGCGAGCGGGGGGCGGAGCGGGAGCATCACGCCATCGACCCGCTCGACCGTGCCGCCGGTTTCGATCCCGAGTCGACCGGTGGCAATGGCCACGGCCGGGGTCCACTGGGGATCGGGCTCGGTGGCTCCCGGCCCGATCCAGACGGATGCCGAGGGGATCAACTGGAGGTCACGCAGTCGCGGGAAGTTCCCCGCCGGACTGGGACCGACGGCGAGCAGCGCGTCGGCCTCGCCCCGCTCGAGGCGGTCGAGCAGGGTCGCCTCGCCGGGGAAATGTTCAGGGAAGCCGGCGGCGAAACTGAGCGAGTCGGGGGCACCGGCTTGCCAGGTGCAGACGGCCCCAGCCCCGGCGGCGTTGCTGGACTCGCCCAGGCTGAGACCCACGCACCGGCGGCCGTCACGGTTCAAGGCTCGGACAAGGCCAAACGCGGCGTCCCAGCCATCAGGTCGGAGGCGATCGGCCTGCCGGGCGAAGAAGATCGCCGCATACCGGGCCGACTGGAGCCGGGCGAGCAGGTCGTCCCAGACGGCCAGCGGATGGCCGGTCGCGCGCTCAACCCGAATGGGGTCGAGCCGGACTTCGCTGGCCAGTGCTCGCAGGACGACCAGCGCCGCGTCCTGCTGATCAGGGGAGAGCTTCAGGCGGAGGTCGGCCGGCTTCTCTGGGAACACCGGGCCGACGTCGACGCAGATCACCATCCTCGGCCCATTCAAAAATCGCCCGGCCGGCTGGACCGAATAGCGCTCAGCGTGGCGGGGAACACTGTGGTCGGGGTGGCGGCCCCAGAACAGGACGACCTCGGCGCGGTCCTTGACCTCGCCCAGGGTGGCCGAAACCTCGCCTTCCCGGACGAACGATGCCCGCCTGCTCGACCGCCGAGCCGACCCATACCGATCCACCGCCGCCCCGATCCGGTCGGCCAGCCCGAGCGCCACGCCCACGGCCTCGATCGAGGAGTGATTCAGCCCCCAGATCAAGGGAGAACGGGCCGCGCCGAGGATCGCCGCGGCGCGGTCGAGCGCCTGGTCAAGCGAGACGGCTTGCCCGTCGATCGTGGCGGCGGGATGGCCGTCGTTGTCATCTTCCCTGAGCAACCAGAACTTTCCCATGCTACAGGCCCGCTCAGCGGCGGTGATCCGATTGCCCTGGACCGTGACGGTGATGTCGTCGCAGAGGCAACCGCAAGCCGTGCAGGTGACGTGGGCAACCTGCCGGGCGGGGTCGGGTGGAAGATCGGGCGGCACGGGGTCAAGCTCCCTTTGGGTCGGAATCGGCCGTTGGTCATGGTACAATCCGCCCGTGGAGAACGACAGCCAGGGGCCACCGGAGCGACGCCGTCGATGAGCAAACGCCGGACGGGCAAGGCGACCCCGCAGCAGGGGAAAGGGGCAAGGATGACCCACCTCGCGGTGGATCGGTTCGAGACGAGCCGCGATGGCGCCGGTCTGGCCGTGCTGGTGACCGATGAGGGCCAGTCGATCGTCGTGCCGCAAGCGATCTTGCCCGAGGGCGCCCAGCCTGGCATGACGCTGGGGCTGACGCTATGCATCGATCACGAGGCAACCGCCGAGGTGACGCGGAACACCGCCGCGATCCGTGCCGACCTGAAAAAGACCGACCCCGGCGGAACGATCCAGCTATGACCCCGACCGCCCCCCGCCGCGACTCGATCTGGCCGCCGCTGTTTCTGGCCATGGCGTTGCTCTGCCTGATCGTCTTCGTCGTCTCGTGCAACCGCCGGACCCAGCCGGGTGAGCATGACCCCAACGCCCCGGTTTTGGGCCTGAAGCGGTTGACGATCGAGTTTCTCGACGTCGGGCAGGGAGATTCGGCCCTGATCCGGTCGCCCGAGGGGAAACTGGCGCTGATTGATGCCGGGCCGACCGCGCACCATGCCGCCAGCCTGCTCCGCGAGCGTGGGATCGACCGGCTCGACCTCGTCGTGGTCACGCACCACCACGCCGACCACTACGGCGGGATGCTCGACGTGATCCGCGAGTTCCGCCCCAGGGTCTTTCTCGACGCCCCGTCGCCCCATGTCTCGAAGGCGTACGAGACCTTGCTCGGGGCCGTCCGCGACGAGGGGATCACGGCAATCCAGCCCGAGACCAACGCGCGGAAGATCGAGCTCGGATCGGTCCACCTGACGATTCTGCCCCAGACGCCTATCGACAAGCACAACGAAAACAACAACAGCATCGGCATCCGGGTCGATTACGGCGACTTCTCGGCGCTGTTGACGGGCGACTCCGAGATCGCCGAACGTGCCTGGTGGACCGACCACGCCGCGCACCTGTGTGCCCGGGTTTCGATCCTCAAACTGGCCCACCACGGGAGCCGGAACGGGACGTCGGCGGCCTGGCTCAAGCTGACTCAACCCGAGCTGGCTGTCGCCAGTCTGGGAGCCGGTAACGACTTCGGTCATCCCCACCCCGAGACCTTGCGGCGGCTCGAAGCGGCCGGCGTGCCGCTCGACCGGACCGACCGCGCCGGGACGATCACGATCACGACCGACGGCGTGACCTGGACCGAGTCGGACGAACACGGTGTCCCACCGCGCGTCGATACCGCCCTGATCTGGCGGCGGCCCCTCGCCAATGATTGGGTCGCGGCTTAAAGTAGTCGCATTGGTCGCGGATTTGCGGATGGAACGGGTCGATTGCCGGCCAGATCTTCCTGACGATGGGGAAGCTCGCCCACCGGCCCAGCACGAGGATGAGCAGCGATGGTCGATCATGCACACGCAACCCCGGCCAGGCCGGCCCAGCTTCCCCGGGTCGTCATCATTGGTGGCGGGTTCGGTGGTCTCGAAGCGGTGAAGGCACTCAAGGGGGCCAAGGTCGAGGTTACCTTGATTGACCGGCGGAACCACCACCTGTTCCAGCCCTTGCTCTACCAGGTGGCCACCGCCACCTTGAACCCGGCGAACATCGCCAGCCCGCTCCGGCACATCTTCCGGAACGTCGAGAACCTTGAAGTCCTCCTCGGCGAGGTTGACTCGATCGACGTGGCCGGCAAGAAGGTCATCCTGACCGACGGTGAGGTCGCCTTCGACTACCTGATCGTGGCCGCCGGGGCGTCGCACAGCTACATGGGCCACGACGAGTGGGCCAAGTTCGCGCCGGGTCTGAAATCGCTCGAAGACGCCGTTGAGATCCGCCGCCGGACCCTGCTGGCCTATGAGGCCGCCGAGCGCGAGGCCGACCCCCGCGCCCGCCGCGAGTGGCTCACCTTCGTCGTCGTCGGCGGCGGGCCGACGGGTAGCGAACTCGCCGGTTCGCTCTGCGAGATCGCCCGGAACGACATGGTCCACGAGTTCCGCAACTTCAACCCGACCCGGACCCGCGTGGTCCTGGTCGAGGCCGGGCCGCGCGTGATGGCAGCCTACCCCGAGGATCTGTCGGCAAGTGCCCAGAAGCAGCTTGAAAGCCTGGGAGTCGAGGTCCGGACCAACACCAAGGTGACTAATATCGATGACTCCGGGGTCGAGACCGATCAAGGGTTCATCGCCGCGCGGACCGTCCTCTGGGGAGCAGGCGTTCAGGGATCGAGCCTCGGGAAAGACCTCGGCGCACCGATCGACAAGAACGGCCGGGTCGAGATCAACACCGACCTGACAGTCCCGGGTCACTCGAACATCTATGTCGTTGGCGACATGGCGGCCCTGAAGCAGAAGTCTGGCAAGCCGGTCCCGGGCGTGGCTCAGGGTGCGATCCAGATGGGTCGGCTGGCCGCGAAGAACATCCTCAGCGAGTTGAAAGGCCAGCCCAAGAAGGAGTTCAACTACTTCGACAAGGGCGAACTGGCGACGATTGGTCGCGCCAAGGGGATCGGCCGGATCGGCAAGGTTCACCTGACCGGTTTCGTCGCCTGGATGATGTGGTCGCTGGTTCATATCTTCTTCCTGGTTGGCTTCAGGACCCGGTATCTGGTCATGTTCGAATGGGTCCTGCTGTACGTCTTTCATAACCGAGGGTCGCGCCTGATCACCGGGTCAGTTCACGACGTCCTGAAGAAGGTGGAAGCTCAGCATCCGGCGGCCAAGGAGCTGAAGCCGAAGAACGAGGGGGCGCTGGTCTGACCGGACCGCCCGGCCTGCCAGGGGTCGAGCGAGCCTGGATCGCTCGATCCGCGACCACGACCCGAGCCATCGACCCACGCCCACCATGCCGACTTCCGACCTCAGCCTCGCTCACCTTGACCAGGCGTCGTACCAGTTTCGCGGCCACCCGCTGCAGATCAGTCGAGGTCACCCGCTCCCGCTCGGTGCCAGCCGAGCGGGGGAAGCGGTGAACTTCGTCGTGATCTGCCGCCACGGGACCAGCGTCAACCTGGTCCTCTCGGAACCGTGCAATCCCGAGGTTGCCACCGAGATCCCGCTTCATCCCCGGTTCGACCGGACGGGCGACCACTGGCATATTCGGGTCGACGGGCTGCCGCACGACTTCGCCTATGGCTACCGGGTCGATGGTCCGACCGGCCCGACGCACCGGTTCGACCCGTCGGTGGTTCTGATCGACCCAACCTGCCGGGCGCTCTCGTGCGGTAAACCCTGGGGGCACGCCGGGCAAGCACCGCGTCGGAGTCTGGTCGGGCAGTCCTCGACCGACCGGCGCGACGATATCAACCCCCGGACCCCCCGGTCCGACACGATCCTGTACGAGCTGCACGTCCGGGGCTTCACCGCCAGCCCGAGCGCTGGGGTGAAGCATCCGGGGACGTTCGCGGGTCTGGCCGAGCGGGCGGAGTACCTGCGTGACCTCGGGATCACGGCCATCGAGCTGCTGCCGATCGACGAGTTCGACGAGTTGGATTGCCCGTTCGTCAACCCGATTACGGGCGAGCGGCTCCGGAACTTCTGGGGCTACAACACCGTCGCCTTCGCGGCGGTCAAAGCGGCCTACGCCAGCCACTGGGAAGGGTCGGCCCCCCGCGAGGAGTTCGGCCAGACCGTCGCCGCGCTGCATGATCTTGGGCTGGAAGTGATCCTCGACGTCGTCTTCAACCACACCGCCGAGGGGGGAGCCGACGGCCCGACGATCCACTTTCGCGGGCTGGATAACAGCCTGTATTACATCCTCGACGACCAGGGAGGCTACCTGAACTTTTCGGGGTGCGGCAATGCCGTCAACAGCAACCACCCGATCGTCCGGTCGCAGATCCTGAGTTGCCTCCGGAACGCCGTCGCCGAGTCGGGCGTGGATGGCTTTCGGTTCGACCTGGCGTCGGTCCTCGGGCGTGACCAGCGCGGGAATGTCTTGCTCGAACCGCCGGTCATCGAGCAGATCACTGAGGACGCCCTGCTCGCTGACTCGAAAATGATCGCCGAACCCTGGGATGCCGCCGGTCTGTATCAGGTCGGCAACTTCCCCGGCGGCCACCGCTGGTCGGTCTGGAACGGCCAGTTCCGCGACGATGTCCGCCGGTTCTGGCGCGGTGACCCCGGGATGACCTCGGCGTTCGCGACCCGGCTCTGCGGCTCGGACGACGTCTGCGAGGGGCGGGGGCCGCTCCATTCGATCAACTTCGTCACCTGCCATGATGGGTTCACCCTCTGGGATCTGGTCAGCTACAACTCCAAGCACAACCTCGCCAACGGCGAGGCCAACCGCGATGGCTCGGACGGCAATTACAGTTGGAACTGCGGCGTCGAAGGGCCGAGCGACGACCCCGCCATCAACGCCCTCCGGGCTCGTCAGGTCCGCAACCTGATGGCAACCTTGCTGATCGCTCAGGGGGTGCCTATGATCCTCGGCGGCGATGAGTTCCTCCGGACCCAGGCGGGCAACAACAACGCCTGGTGCCAGGACAACGAGATCAGCTGGTTTGACTGGACGCTGGCCGAGCGGAACGCGGACTTTCTGCGGTTCACCCGCCAACTGATCGCCCTCCGCAAGCGGCACCACATCCTCCGCCGTCGGACCTTCTTGACGGCTGGCGACTACCCGACCCCGGCCATCGTCTGGCACGGTCTGACCCCGTGTGATCCCGATTTCTCCAGCTCAAGCCATTGCCTGGCGTTCGCCCTTGACGGCCGCCGGGGGGACCGGCCCGGCCTGGTCGACCGCGACCTGTTCATCGCCTGCAACGCCGACTCGGTCGCGCTCTCGATCCAGATCCCCGCTGCTCCCTCGGGCCGGCTCTGGCGGCGGACCGTCGATACCGCCTTGCTCAGTCCCAACGACGCGCTCGGCCTGGATGAAGGGCCGGTGTTCGGCGTTGGTGCTGCCTACAACCTGGAAGCACATGCCTTGCTCATCCTGGTCTCCGAAGCGTGACTGCGCGGCCCGACGACCCACCGCTCCGGCTGGCCGACGTCGTCTGGCCGAGTCGTGACCAGACCTTCGCCCGCGTCGCCCAGGACCTGAGCGAGCCCGAATCCGGCCCTCCCGCCGACAATCTGCTCTCCAACGAGGATTCGGTCTTCCGGATCAGCAATCAGGTGGCCCGGCTTGCCCCGAAGGGGGGCGTTTACCTCGGCGTCGGCCCCGACCAGAACTTCACCCTGATCGCGCCGAGCGAACCGAAGCTGGCATTCGTGATCGACTTCCGCCGTCGGAACGCCCTGGTTCATTACCTCCACAAGGCCCTGATGCTCCTGGCGCCGACTCGCGCTGAGTATCTGGGCCGGCTCCTCGCCCGGACTCCCGGACCGCTCCCGCCCGACCCATCAGCCGATGATCTGGTCGCCGCCTTCGCCGCCGCGACCCTCGACCGCCCCCGCCTCCAGGCCGAGATCGCCGCCGTGGCCGCCACCCTCCGCCCACTCGGCGTGATCGAGGACGCCGAGTGGCCGGCGCTCGCCTTGCTCCAGTCCCGCCTCGCCGGCCCCGGCCTGAATGGTCGGTTCCTCAACCTGTCGATGTACCCGACCTTTAGCAGTCAAATCCGATCCCGCGACCGCCAAAATTTGCCCGCTCACTTTCTGGCCCGCGAAGCCTGGTATCAGGCCGTCCGCGCGCTCCAGATCGGCGACCGCCTGATCCCACTGACCGGCAACTTCACCAGCCCGAATTGCCTTCCCCGGCTCGCCGATTGGCTGACGGCCCGCCGCCTGGCGATCTCGACCTTTTACCTCTCCGACGTCGAGTTCTTCCTCGTCCGGTCGGGCCTTTATCCCACCTTCGCCAGCCATCTCGCCCGACTGCCCTGGACCCCCGGCGCCATCCTGATCCGGACCAGTACCCGCGAGATCCGCTCACCCGATCGCCTTCCTGGGGCCAGTTCGACCACAATCATCCGCCCCGCCGCCGCCTGGCTTGACCTGTTGCGCCGTAATCCGGCTCCCGGGCTGGATCAGCTCTTCGAATGATCGCTTTTGGGTGGCAAAGTTCGTTTATCCTTGGACCAAGTCGATTCTCCTCATAAAAATCAACCAGCAGCCTATCCTTTCGCCGCGACCGGTCATGGATGATGGATTTTCCCCTCCTTGACCGGCTCATCCGGAGATGACAGGCGATGGTTGATCTCAAAGAAGCGCTCGGAACGTATGTCAAACGGGTCAAGGATCTGGCCGAGCATGTCAAAGGCAACGAGCAGGCGACCAAGCAAAGTTTGATCGGCCCTCTGTTTTCGATCCTCGGTTACGACATGACCGACCCCCGCGAATGCGTCCCCGAGTTCAAGGTGGACTTTGGCAAGGATCGGTCGGTCAAACCGATCGACTGGGCCTTCCAGCAAAACAGCCGCCCGATCTTTTTCGTCGAGGCCAAGGAGGTCAGCAAGAAGCTGGCGGGGTACGACGAGCAACTCGCGGATTACTTCGCCAAGGAGCAGCAGGCGAAGCTCGGCATCCTGACGAACGGTGTGCAGTGGAAGTTTTTTACCGACTACAAACATGACAACATCATGGATCGCGAACCGTTCGTGCGCTGGGACGTGATGACCGACGAGACGCCCCCGCTTGATTTTCTGATGTTGCTCCAGAAGTCGCAGTTCAACCCGCAACTGCTCCGGACCTTCGCCCAGCGTCGGTTTGAGCAAAACCTGTTGCTCGACGGTTTGACGCGGCTCCTCGAACCGTCCCCCGAGTTCATCCGACTGGCCATCGCCAACATCGAGACGCGCAAACTGACCGAATCGGTCATCCAGTCGTGGAAGCCCGTGCTGGCCAACGCGATCGAGGAGTGGACCAAGTCACGGATGCTGACGATGGTCCTGAGCGGCGCCACGCAGCAGGATGGTTTCGACCCGGGTCAAAAGAAAGTCGTCACGACCAAGGACGAGATCGACGGTTTCGAGGCGATCAAACGCATGCTGGGGCCAGATCGGCCCGTCGTCTACACCGATACCGTCTCGTATTTCAAGGTCCACTTTCCCAACCGCCCCTCGCGCGTCATCTGCCGCCTCTACTTTGAAACCAGACGACCGCGCGTGCTGGTGCCGGTCCCCATCTCAAAGGTCGAGTCGTTCCTGTCCAACCACAAGGTCAGTTTCCCCCAGGTCGGCTGGATCGCGATCGCCCTCGACGAACCCGGCGGCCTGAACGATCTGGGCGACATCCTCCGCGCCGCCTACGACCACCTGAAGGCCGAGAAGCCCGGCCAGACCCCTGACCGTGCCGACGAGGAGAACGGTTCCGCCGCGGATTGAACCCCTCAACTCCTCAAGCAGAGAATGCTCACTTTGCTCACGCCCACCACGGCCCGGGGCAACTCAAGGTCAACCAGACCCAGCCGGGCGGCGGTGGTCCAGTCGGGGCAATCCGCCGGCAGCGGGCAGCTTTTGAGCAGGACAAGCTCCGCCCCAACCTCGCGGGCGAGGCGGGCAGCGATGCTGTCGGGCAGGTCGAGCGTCGTGCCGTCGATGCCCATGAGACACCACCCCCGGTAGAACGCCCCGATCGTCTGATGGGTGGCCATGGGCCGGGCGACCTCGAGGAAGAGGGCACGCAGCGGAGCGACTCCGAGGCGTCGCCGGGCCTGGGAGAAGGCCGAGTCGGTAAGCTCGGGATGGTCGAGCGTGGGGTGGAGCCGCCTCCAGACCATGGGGATGGAGTCGGCGGCGAAGAGGGCCAGGGCGATGACGAGCCAAGCGACCGAGTCGGCTGGTAAGCGGCGTCGTCGTTCCGACTGACGCCCGGTCCGTGATAGAATGGCGGCCAGTCGTTCCTCGGGGATGAGCTGATACAGGCCGCGGACGTAGGGGATCGGGTCGGCGATGAGTCCGCCACGACCCTGCGACGGGTGATCCATCGGGGCTTCCCTGGGTTCTGGGGACGGGTAAGCACCCTCAAAATACCAAGGAGGCCCTGGTGTTACGGTTAACTACGGGGCATTGCGATTAAGGCGGCGATTCGCTCGGAGTATGGCCAGGAGGTGTGCCAGAACGTTTCGAAATTGGATCTGGCCGAAGAAGTCGGTGCGACGCATTGTGGGATGATGATCGTCATTTTCGAAGACGAATGGCTGAGAATCCAGGATGGTTCAGCGAAGTCGCTGGCCTATCTGCTACGCAAGTGCGCCGCCAGACTCTGCTTGTCGCACTACCGCAAGCAACCACGAGGACCGAAAAAACCTCGCCCCGCTCAGCCGAATGGAGCAAAGATCAAGAATGTGCCGACATCAATAATTATTGAACGTCAAAATATATGTACGTGGTATTACACACACAGCGTTCACCGATTCCCTCCCTACGAATACCCGATCAGCCTGTCCGCACGCGATCAGCACGTATCCGACTCAAAGCGCAGCGGTTGTGTAGAGCGACTCGATCGGCTCGCCCTTACAGAGGGAGATAGGTCGACCGAGGCGGTCGACGAGTTCGGTCGTCAGATCGACGCCGAGTGCCCGGTAGATGGTGGCGGCGAGGTCGGGCGGGGCGAACGAGCGCGACAGGGGGAAGGCGCCGATCTTGTCGGACTTGCCGATCACCTGACCGCCGCTGATCCCAGCGCCGGCGAACATTGCCGAGTAGACCTTGGGCCAGTGGTCGCGTCCGGGGACGGCGTCGGGACGCAACGGAGTGATCTTCGGAGTTCGACCAAACTCGGAGAGCATGACGACCAGCGTCTCGTCGAGCAGTCCCTTGGTTTCGAGGTCGTCGAGGAGTGCCGAGACCGCCCTATCGAGCGGGGGTAAGAGGTCGTTCTTGAGCCGACCGAAGTTGTTTTCGTGGAGGTCCCAGGTCTGGACGATCCCCATCGTCGTCTGGATGATCGGCACGCCGACTTCGACCAGACGGCGAGCCATCAGGAGCGACCGGCCGAACAGGTGCTTGCCGTAAGACTCGCGGATCTTGGGGTCTTCGCGGTCGAGGTCGAGCGCCTGCGCGACCCGGCCGTTGCTTAGCATGGCGAGCGCTGCGGTCTGCTGGTCGCCGAACGACTCGCCGGCGGTGATCTCGGGCAAGCTCGACTGGCCGAGAAGGTGGCGGCGGCGGTGCAAGCGCTCAGCGCTCAGGCCGTCGGGCAGTTTGAGCGAGTCGTCGCGGGCATCGGGCTTGTTGGGGTCGAGGCGGAGCTGCCAGGGGTCATGCCTGGGACCGAGGAAGCCGGCATCCTGTCCTGGCCAGGTGAGCGGTCCCTCAATCATCCGGAGCGGGAGCGCGACCCCGTTCGGAACGCCATCGGTTCGGTTCCGGAGTTGGTCCAGGACCGCCGCATAGCAGGGGAAGTCATCGCGCGAGGCGACGCGGTCGAGGTCGGAACCGCCCCGGACGATCGACTCGTGCCCGGTCAGACTGTAGTGGACGGCGGGGAGGTGGTTCCCCTCGCGGTGTGCCATCGACCGGATGATGGCGAGCTTGTTGGCTCGCGCGGCGAGGCCGGGCAGGTGCTCGCAGAACCGGACGCCAGGGGCGGCGGTGGCGATCGGTCGGAACGCACCGCGGATCGCCTCGGGGGCGTCGGGCTTCATATCAAACGAGTCGTGTTGACCGATCCCACCGCTCAGGAGGATCACGATGACCGACCGGGCGCGCCCGGCACCGCCGCCCGCCGCGAGCGGATCACCCGCACGTGCCGAGGCCCGCGCCGCGAGCAATCCCGGGAGACTCATGCCGAGCAGGCCCGAGTAGCCGACTTGCAAAAAACCACGCCGCGTCAAACGGGTTGCGGAGTTGGCACCAATTGGGTGGGGCTGACGCATCAGCGGGTCTCCTCAAGCCGGCTCGGTTCCTGGATGAAGGCATCCAAACGACTGTACCAGGAGAAGAGCGTCAGAACATCCAAATTCCTGGACGCGATGCCCGAACGCAGCGCCCCCTGTTGTCGATCAGCGTCGTGCGGTGCCGATCAAGGCCGGAGTATGCGAGCAGAGGCAATCACGGATGCTTTCGAGATGTCCTGGGCATTCGGGGCATTGCGCTGAGCTCGCCGACCCGAAAAATAGGGCGATCCCGACGATGGCCGCAACCACGGCAGCACCAAAGTGGAGGCGTGGATCAGCAAGCAGGGACCGAAGAAACCACATGCCGGGAGCCCTTTTGCTTGTGCCATCGCTAATCGTCATGAGGAGCGATCCAACGTTGGCTCGAAATGGAGCCCATTGGATTTGAAGCTAGCAGATTTCGCCCGAGCGGTCAAAGTCGAGTCAGACCGGCCGTTCTGGGCCGGTCTGACTCGTGACGGTCGGATCAGATGTTGGAACCGGCCGATCCCGCGCTGCCGGTTGTCGCCGAGTTGGAACCACCGCCCGTGGCCGCGGTGCCGTTGCTGACCGTGCCGGCCTGGTTCGAGGCGGCGCCGGGGGCAGCCGTTCCCGAACTGGCCGTGCTCGTCCCAGCGGCTCGGCGTTGCTTGTTCAACGCCTCGCGTGCGGCCCGTTGTTGCTTGTTGAGCGTGGCGTACGGGTTGGTGGTCGGGACCAGCGTCTTCTTGTTGCTGGCAAACTTGTAGTAGGTGCCGGTGGTTGGTACTGGCAATTGGCGGTTGTGGTTGAGGTGGTAGCGGAAGTAGCCCGGCTCCCCCTTGAACAGGACGTTGCTGGTGCCGGTTCCCTTGACGAACTTGACCCGGCCGGTCCGCCCGAGGTCGTAGTTGTCCGAGGAACCCTGAGTCAGCGTGTTCGTGCCGAACCAGCCGTGCTCGCGGGTTTGACCACCGCCCCCCTTGATCACGTTGATCCCGCCGTGGCCACCGTCCAGCGTGGTGATCGCTGTCAATGATGAGTCCACAGTAATGTTGTCACTGGCCTTTGACCCGTAGATGATGAGTCGGTCGACGTTGGCGACCGTCGGCTCCAGGGCATCGACCACACCGTTGACGGTGACCTGGACGTTCCCATTGACGATCGACGCGACGATGTTGTTCGTCCCGCCGTCGGTCCGGGGGTTGGGCGTAACGACCAGAACTCCCGGTACGGTGGTCGAAGTTGTGCCGTCATCGGCGATGAACCGAACTGCGCCCGTGCTGGCGTTGGTGACGTTGAGCTGCACCGTCGTCGCGAAGCTTGTCGTGTTGTTGTTCGGGTCGGTCGCCGTGTAGGCGATGGCGTCGGGACCCGAGTAACCCGCGGTCGGGGTGTAGTCGAGGGTCCCGGTCGCCGCGTCGAAGTTGGTGATCGTGCCGTGCGTCGGCTGCGTGGCGATCGCGTAAGTCAGGGGCAGTGTTGTGGTCGCGTTGGGGTTCGTTGCCGTCAGTGTGATCGGCGTCGTCCCACCAGGGACCGAGTCCACGAGTTGCTGTGCCGTGACGGGTCGATACGCAACCGGAGTGGTCGCCGACGTCACGTTGACCTTGATCGTGTGGTACTCGTAATTCGCGGCCACGTTGGTGGCGGTGGTCCCAGCGCGGCTGGTATCGCTGACGCCGATGAGCAGCGTCGTGCTGTTCCCGGCGCCGCCCGCCAGTCCCGTCAGCGTGACGACCCCGTTTGAGTCCACCGTGGCGGTGATCTTGGACGTGTCGATCGCCGTGAAGGCACCGGTCGAGGTGCTGTAGCCGCCCTGAACCGTGTAGAGAAGGCTGTCGCCCGGTGTCGGCGAGACGGGAAGGATGTTGAACTTCGTGCTCTGACCAGGCGCGATGCTCAAGGTCGTATCATAGGGCCCGATGAAGGGGCGAAGCGGGTTCGTTCCCGTCTGTGCCCCGACGTTCACCTGGAACGTCTGGTTGGCGGTGCTGTTGTCGGTGACGTCGGTCGCCGTCACGGTGACGTTGCCGGTGGCGCCGACGGGGGCGAGCGTGGTGTCGATATGGACGACACCGTCGGGGTTGGTGTTGGAGAGCGTGGCCGTGTTGATGGTCACGGGATTGATCGGGAACGACACGTCGGTCGAACCGCTCTGGTTCGGATCAACTTCCTTGGCCACCTGGGTCAACTGCGTCAGGGTGTCCTGGCCCGAGACAAGCTGGCCCCAGATCGTATGGTGGTAGGAGAGGAGGTCGTTCGGACTACCGGTCGTGATGAAGAACTGGGTGTCGTTGGTGTCTGCCCCCGCGTTGGCCATCGCCAGCTGACCGGTACCGGTGAATGCGTCGGACTGGACGAACTCGTCGGCGAACGGGGTGGCGAAGACGTTGCCACCGCCGTCGCCGTTGGGCGAGCCGCCCTGCACGATATACCCTGCTGAGTTGGGGAAGCCGTTGAGAATCCGGTGAATGACCTTGCCGTTGTAATAGTCGGTCCCGGCCGTGTAGGCGGTGGTCGGGGTTGGAGCCGGATTGGCCACGGTCCCGTTGATCAGACTCGTGATCATCGACGTGGTGATCGGCGTGAAGTCGTCGAAAATCTGAAACGTCATCGTCGCGTTGTTCAGCGTGACGTCGCTGGTGTTGGCCGCCGTGTGCGACACGCTGATCGTCAGGAACCGACCCTGCGCGATCGACGCCTTGATGCCGGGGTTGTCCGACGTCACCGTGAAGGTCTGCGCATGGGTGGTCGTCCCCACGATCGGGACCTGATACCCTTGATACTGCGGCGAGGTGACGGTGGCAATCGGGTCAATACCGGCCGTCATCATCTGGCGACCTTCGAGCGACTCGACGCCCAGACCGCGACCTACCTTGACCCCCCGCCGGGAGTTCGTCGCACGGCCGATCGCATCCTTGCCCACGCGCTTCAACATCCGGCACCTCCGCCCATCCATGATCTTTTCCGCGACGCCGGACCGAACCGGGCAAGCCCAAACTCGATCTTCGAACGCCAACGGCCGTTTCTAACGATTGGATCGGCTGGAGCGCACCATTGGCTTGAATCGAACTGAAGTTATGACCCCAAAAAATCATGAGCGAAGGATCTTCAGAGCAACCGGATCAACTTCGGCATCGCACCTCGGGAAACTCATCCATGCCTGATAGACAGGACACGTCTGACGATTTCATTGGAAGCAGCAAGTCTGGGTCGTGGTGGCGCCCGATCGTCACGATTGGCGTGGTCCTGGCTTCGATCCTGGTCGGGATTGCTCTCTTCCTGCCGGCGACCCGCACTGCCCGGCCCGCCGCGCGGCGCATGCAGTGCCTCAACAACCTGAGAACGATTGCGCTCGCATTGAACCAGTATGCCGAGACATATCATGCCTTGCCGCCCGCGCACACCGTGGATGCGTCGGGTCGGCCCCTTCATAGCTGGCGAACTCTGATCTTGCCCTACCTCGATCACGAGGAACTTTACGAGTCGATCGACCTCACCAGACCCTGGAACGACCCGGCAAATGCCCAGGCGATGGCAACCAAACTGGGTGTGTTCGCTTGCCCGGAGATGGCTGGTCCGCAGAACCTTACGACTTACCTGGCGGTTGTGGCCCCCGATAGCTGCTGGTTGGCCGACCAACCGCGTTCGCTGGCGGAAATCACCGATGCGCATGGGGCCACCCTGATGCTGATCGAGGCCGACGTTGACCACGCCATCCCCTGGATGGAACCGGTCGATGCGGACGAGGCGCTGGTGCTTGGCCTTGATTCCAAGGTCAGTCTGCCTCATGGCGGCAGCATGAACGCCGCTTTTGTCGATGGGAGCTCGAGATCACTGTCGGCCAACCTGCCGGTCGAAATCCGCCGCGCCTTGATCTCGATCGTGGGCCACGACAACAACATCACCATACCCGAGTAGTCAGCGCAGCCGTTCGCGGACCTCGAACGCCGCGATCGGCACAATCCAGCTCATCCAGACGGCCAGCGGATCAAACCAGCCCGCCGTCACACCGAACACGGTGGCCAGCCCGCCCATCATCCGGAGCACCACGGCTGAGCATAAAAGCAAGTAACACCGCCACATCCAGCGGCGATGGTCCGCAAACCGGAGTATCATGGCGAACCGAGCCCCCATGATCGCACAGATCGCCGTGCTAATCGCCAGACTTGCCAGCCCCAGACCCGCCAACGAACCCGCAGCGGCATACCAGGCCATCCACAAGCCACTCGGCGCGACCAGTACCAACACGCATCCGACCTGAATCCGGCCTAGCCACCGATGCCACCGCGGCCAGCGGGTCCGGAACGACGTGCTGACCAGCATCAGGCCCAGAATCAACGTCACCGGACCCGCCAGGATGTGCGTCCAGAACGCCCAGCGGTACGGACCCCAGAAATGGCCTTCGCGTCCACGCAGGAAGTCCGAGGCAAAGTTGGGCGGCAGATAGTCGCGGTAATTAGTGACCACCACCAGCGTCACCTTGACGATCAGGACGCCCGCCAGGAACGTCAAGATTCGCAACGCGAGTGGGGATTGCACTGGTCGCATCCGGGCACCCCCGCTCGGCATGATCTGGGAGCCAATGCCAACGGCGAGGCGCCCCGAAGGACACCTCGCCGTTGGTGAAGATCAAACCAGGCTCGCCGCGATCAACGAGTGATCAGGGCTTGGCCTTCTTGAGGGTGAAATTGGTGAAGGTCACACCGTCGTCTTCCATCACGCCGTACCCGCCACCTTCGGAAAGGTACTTGGCGAAGACGGAGAAGTCGGGGATTTTGTCCTTGTCGATCACCTTACTGACGTCGGGACTGTTCGGCTGCTTTTTGAAAGCTTCCTCGAACTGGCCGCTCTTGATGGTGTCGTAGGTCACTCGGGCCTGCTCGTCGGACCGCGAGTAGGTCAGGCTGCTGGTCTTGGACGGGATCTGCTTGGCGACGGCGGCGAACGACGGGCTATCGGCTAGCGACGACGACCCACCGCGGAGGGTGGCTTCAAGGAAGGCCGGCTCGCTCGACAGGAACAGGGTGTCCTTGGAGATCGCCAGCGATGCGGTCCCGTTCTTGAACGGGTTGTTGCCACCGGCGGCGGCTCCACCCGCGTTGGGCATTTCGGGGAGCTTGAGGTCGTAGATCGTCGTACCCTGAAAATCACGTTTGGTCGGGTTGGCGTTGGTCAAGGCGAAGATCTTGGTCAAGGTGTTGGTGAACGCTTTGCTGTCGTCGAGGGCAACCCCGACCAGGAGGCGCTGGCTGTCTTCCTTGACGGGCTTCTTGAAATCGCTGATCAGGGTCATCCGGTCGCCGAGCGGACCGAAGACGTCTTTCTTGAAGCTGAGCGGTTCGCCGCCGTTCTGACCGGGGATCGACTGCTCCAGCACGTTGAGCATGCCGGGCTGGAAGGCGTTGACCAGGTCGTTCAAGGCGTCGTAAGCACCATCGAGTTCCCAGCTCAGGGTCTGGTAGCTGGCGACGGTGGCGGGAACCCAGGGCTCGGGGCGCAGGTTCGTCGGCGGCATCATGAACATCTTGAGGATGCCAGTCGTCGGCGCCGGGGCGTTGACGAAAACCTTGCTGACGCTGTCGAAGGCACCCGAGTTGAACGCGAAGGTACCGGCGGCCGATTTCAGGCCATTGATCCCGACCTGATCCATGATCCCTTCGATGTTGTTGCCGCCACCGTTCTTGGCCTGGAAAGTCCGAACGGCAAGTTTGAGCGCCTTATTGATGTCAAAGAACCAGGCGACCGGGGCGTCAGTCCCGAGCTTGGCCTTCGACTTCTTGAACGAGTCGACCGTGCCGAGGGCATCGCTTCGGCCATCAGCGTGCGAGATCACGTCCTTGAGGGCTTCAATGTCAGTGGCAATGTGAAAGATGCTTCCCGAGTTCGTCCAGATCAAGGGCGGGTTCGGCTTGTCGCCATCCTTGGGGGGCTGGATGATGTGCAGGGTCAAACCCTTGTATGACTCGGTCCCGACCTTGGCGTTGGCTTCTTCCGCTTGCTTGGTCGACTTCATCATGACGTCGGTCATGGCCTTCTCGTTCTGGCCCGCATCCGCGCAGACGAGAACGGCGATCGGGATCTTGCCGCCGGTCTTCGAGACGATGGCGACGTGCGCCGGACCCTGCGGAAGCTTGAGCAACTCGTCGATCGTGACGCCGAGCTTGGCCTTCAGGTCCTTGCTCGCCTGATTCAGCTTTTCTTGCACGCTGTCCTTGAGCGGCTTGATCGCCGGATCGGCCAGAAGCTGGCCAAACTGGCTCTGACCGAACTGATCACGGAGTTCCGCGACGTTCTTGACGTCGAAGAAGAAGAGAGTCGAGTCCGGCAGAACCTTGGTTGGATCGGCCGCGGCATGACTGACGGTCGCCAGCGACGCCACGGTGGCCAGCCCGAGACAACCGGACAACGCGAAACGGAGGGCCGCCCGCAACGGGGTACGAATCAAGTGTAGCTCCCTATTCTGATCTCACTGAACCTGACCCACTGTCCCCAACCCACGTCGGGAACATGCTGAGCCACCATCCTGAACATTCACTGACGAAAAACTGCTGCTGACCGAAATTCCACCAAACGACCCGTGCACCGGGCTGGTGATCTCCTGCTAAGAAGCGTTGTGACCAGTTCAACTGGAACCTCGTCCCGGCTGGATCTGATAGTCAACGCTCGCCATTGCTTGAGCCCGACCTCTTCAAGGTGCTGGCCTGGACCGGCGGTAATCCGGCTTTGCTCCGGCGGGGCGGGTCAAGATAGCGATGCCCCGTGTTGGGGTTATCCTTGTCGAACGAAAAGGCTTCGCGATTTCGGAGGAAATCTTTGACGTAATTGATCGGAATGGCGAATCCAAGGTTCTCGCCCATCGTCGACTTCATGTTAACGACGCCGACGACTTCACCCCGAAGGTTGAACAGCGGACCGCCCGAGTTGCCGGGGTTAATTGCCGTGTCGGTCTGGAGGTAACAGAGCCCCTCAATGTTCCGGTTCTTGGTGCTGATGATCCCTTGCGACACCGACCGTTCATACCCGAGCGGGTTCCCCACGGCGAAGACACCATCACCCACGTTCAGATCGTCGAGGCTGCCGAGATAGACATGGGCAAAGCTCATGTCCTTTTGCGCTGGGATCTTGAGCAAGGCGAGGTCGGTGAACGGGTTCAGGGCGATGATCGCCACATCGTCGATCCGGCGCCGCCGGGGAAGGCCACCGCCGACCGGGTTCTCGTACAGGATCACCGAGACGCGAGTCTCACCGTCGATGACATGGTGGTTCGTGACCGCGAAGCCATCACTGTTGATGATGAACCCCGACCCTTTGCCACCGGGAGTCTCAATTGAGACAACGGCCTCGCCAAACCGGTGGACCAGTTCCTTGACCGGCGTCACCTTCAGGTCGGCGGATTTGAAGAACCCGGTCGGGTCCAGATCGCTGGAGCTAACCACTGAGCCGGCCGCGACCTTGGCAACTTCGGTCGACTTCCGCCGCGATGCCACTTGATCCTTGGGGATCTTGAGGACATCAAACCCAAGGTCGACGATCAAGGTGTTGGGCTTCTCGGCGATCACCTCGCCGACGACCTGATGGCCGTCTTTGAGTTCGATTACATCCGGAGTGGCCACTGCTGGCGGCGTTTCTGGATCAGCCCCGGCCAGAGAACGGGGGGTTGCCCCCAGCGCCGCGACCGTCATACTCCAGGCCGCCGAGGCGACCAGCCAGGTCCAACGCATGGTCCGCAATCCTTTCCGGTCCGGTTCAATCCCCTGCGGCGCAGCCTGTCATCATCCCACGGCGTCGTCGCAACCTTTTAGAGGATTCATTGTAAGAACATCCGCCCGCGATTCAACCCTCCGCTCAGGTGGTTCTTGACGACCGTCACCTCCGGGTCCATTCTGGATTCTTGCCTGTGTCGGAACTGACGAACGTCAGGATGCCGTCAGCCTTATCATCGAGGTGGCCATGAAATTGCCGATCCGCTGCCCATACTGTCTGGAGGAAATGGGCGTTGAGGGCCAACTGGTGCCGGGCGCCGAGTCGCCCCGTCCCATCAGTTTTTACCCTGACGGGATGCGCATGCAATCCTTTGAAGGCCACTGGTGGGGCGTCGAGTTACCGACCCGGCATCAGGCCTGCATCGCGTGCGGCCACGTCTGGGCAACGATCGACACCCAGGCCCTGCAAACCTTTCTGATCACAAACGGTAGCCTGCCAGCGCTCGGTTTCCTCTCCCAATCTGGTGTGGGCGTAATGCAGGGCTTGCCCGACACGTCGCAGGGGCGGGCGCTCGCCTTGAACATTGCCGAATTCGACCGCCTGTCCCGATCTGGCGAGGACAACCTTGTGGCCCGTCGCTTCCACGCGTTGATGGGCGTGACTTGGGATCAGGCCATCGCCGCGACTCGAAACTGGATGAGTCTGACACACACCGAGAAGCTTGAACGTCTGGGCTGGATCACCAAAAAGCCACCGGTCGATGACCTGGCCGAGCCGCTGTTTTAACCGTCGGTCATTCTGGCTTTGCTGAGGTTAGCTCTGTCCACCGCTGCGATTCGACGGCGACTGGCCCGCCGGGAGTGATCCGGATGAACAACGCGGCGGCACCAGGATAGGACTCAACGAGCGCAAAGCCCCGCTCCTGACCGAGAACGCACGCGGTCGTGTCCAGCCCGTCGGCGAGCATCCCGATGGGAGCAACGACGGTCACGCTCCGCCGGTCGGTCAGGCCGAGGCCGGTGGCGGGGTCGATCACGTGCGAGTAGCGTACCCCATCGATCTCGACGAACTGCTCGGCATCACCCGAGGTCGAGACGGCCGCATTCTTGAGCAGGATCGTCCTCCCGAGAGTGCCGTCAGTTTGCGGCTCGGCGGCCAACGGCGCGATGCCGATCGTCCAACCGGGCTTGCCCGGGGGAGGCTCTGAGACCATGATATCCCCCGACCCGGCCACCAGAGCCGACGTAACCCCGACCTGCCGGAGCACGGCAATCGCCTCGCCCGAAGCATAGCCCTTGGCGATTCCACCCAGGTCGAGTTTCATCCCGGGACGGGTCAGCTCAACAGTTTGCCGGACCGAATCGAGTTGGATCGCGTCGCCACCCACGAGTTTGCGGGCTTTGGCTAACAATCCAGGATCAGGCAGTTTCTTTTCGCGGCGAGCGCGGCGCCAGAGGCGACCGACGGGGGCGATCGAGGGGTCAAAGGCTCCACCGGAGCGGTTGTAAAACTCTTTGGCCTGCCTCAAAACCACAAACAGGTCGTGGCTTACGGCGACCGGCGGCCCACCCGCTTTGTCGACCAGACGCATCAATTCGCTGGTCGGGTCGTAGTCGGTCAGCGCAACGTCGATCGCGTGAATCCGGTCAAAGGCAAGCCGGCTTGCGCGGGTGGCGAGGTCGGGGTTGCCGGTGTATAAAACAAGGGTGAACTCGGTCCCCATGTGCGGTTCCTTGAACGTGAACCGCTCAAGGGTGACCGGGTTGTCGGCCCGGGTCGAAGTCAACAATCCCGCCCAGACCGCGACGACTCCGACCCACAACCAGCGTTGGCTTCGTTTGGGAATCATCTTCTGACCCTTTCAGGCTGACACCCATTTGACCGTTTCCACACTTCCCGGAGGTTAGCAAACGTGCGACCTGCTTCGCATCCCCGGTTGGCTCTGATCCTCGGCGGCCTCCTGGCCAGTTCCGCCACCACCTTTGCGCAGGATAAGCCCGACGTCACCAAGCCGTACACCGAGAAGATCGCCGGCACCGAGTTGACCTTCGAGATGCTGCCGATTCCCGGCGGGACATTCACGATGGGCAGCTCGGCCGGCGAAGCTAAACGGGGCGAGGATGAAGGGCCAACATTCACCGCGCAGATCGGTCCGTTCTGGCTGGCGAAATGCGAGGTGACGTGGGACGAGTTCGAGGAATATGCCTTCTCGAAGGACATTCAGCGCAAACGCCGCGAGAACGCCGATCTCACCAAGCAGCCCGCCACCGAGACCGCCGCCGACGCCGTGACGCGGTCAACCAAGCCCTATGCCGACATGACCTTCGGGCTCGGCAACCACAAGAACCCCGCCATTTGCATGACGCACCATGCCGCGATGGAATATTGCCGCTGGTTGACCGCCAAGACCGGCAAGCTCTACCGATTGCCAACCGAGGCTGAGTGGGAATACGCCGCGCGGGCGGGATCGACGACCACCTACTCGTTCGGTGATGAGGCCGATGATCTCAGCAAGTATGCCTGGTACGTCGAGAACGCCGAGAAGCCGCAGCCGGTCGGCCTGAAGCAGCCGAACGCCTGGGGTTTGCACGACATGCACGGCAACGTCGCCGAGTGGGTCATCGACCTGTACGACGCCAAGGCGTACGCTGCGTTCGCCCAGGCGAAGTCACCGCTCAACGGGCCGGTCGTCTTGCCGACCCCGAAGGAATACTCCTACATTGTCCGCGGCGGGTCGTGGGACGATGACGCCGATAAACTTCGATCGGCCGCTCGGACGGCGTCGAACCGCGAGTGGTCGGTGCAAGACCCACAGCGTCCGCAGAGCATCTGGTGGCACACCGACGCGCGGAACGTCGGATTCCGGGTTGTGCATCCAATCGACGAACAAGAAAATCTGAAAGGTGTCCGGTCCCTGGTTGTGAAGGGGAAAGGGACACGCTAGGCTTGAGCGGAAACCATCGGATCACGCCTGGTCCCGTCGTGCCAATCATCGCCAGGCGCTCCCTTTCTGATCCGGTTTGACCCCCGATCTTTCTCCGTTCTGGAGTGATTTCCCATGACCGATTCCGTCGGGAAGCCAAGCGCCTCGCGTCGCGAGTTTCTCTCCACCGCCGCGACCATCGCCGCCGGTGCCGCCGCCTTGAACCTCGGAGCCATCACCGGCAGCGCCCACGCCGCCGGCAGTGATGTGATCAAGGTTGGTCTAGTCGGTTGCGGCGGACGTGGAACTGGTGCCGCCGAGCAGTCGATCAACTCGTCGTCGAACGTCAAGCTCTACGCAATGGGTGACCTGTTCCCTGACCACCTCGGTAACGCCAAGGAAAAATTGGCGCGGTTCGGCGATAAGTTCGACGTCGCTGATGACCGCTGCTTCACCGGCTTCGACGCCTACAAAAAGGTGATCGACTCGGGCGTGGATCTCGTCATCCTGGCCACCCCGCCGGGCTTTCGCCCAACACACATCAAGGCCGTGATCGAGGCCGGCAAGCACCTGTTCACCGAAAAGCCCGTCGCCGTCGATGGCACCGGCATTCGGATGGTCATGGCCGCCGCCGAGGAAGCCAAGAAGAAGAACCTGGCTGTCGTTGCCGGCACCCAGCGTCGCCACCAACTCGGCTACATTGAAGCGATGAAGCAGATTCACGGCGGCGCCATTGGTGAGATCGTCACCGCTCGGTGTTACTGGAACCAAGGCGGTCTCTGGTCGAACGCCCGCCAGGAATCCTGGTCGGACATGGAAAACCAGCTCCGGAACTGGCTCTACTACACCTGGCTTTCGGGCGACCATATCGTCGAGCAGCACGTCCACAACTTGGATGTCGTCAACTGGGCCATGCAGGCGCACCCGGTCAAGGCCTACGCGATGGGGGGTCGGCAGGTCCGGACCCAGCCGATCTACGGCAACGCCTTTGATCACTACGCAGTGGATTACGAATACCCCGAAGGCCAGCACACCCTGAGCATGTGCCGCCAGATCGACGGCACCGACGGCAACATCTCCGAGATCATCGTCGGGACCAAGGGGCAGTATGACCTTGATAGCGGCAACTACACCCTCAAGGTGAAGGGCGAAAAGCCAGTTCGGACCCGGTCGCGTGACATCAAGGAACGCAACCCGTACGAACAAGAACACATCGACCTTGTCGAGAGCATCCGCTCGGGCCACCCGCTCAACGAGTTGAAGACCGTCGCCGAGAGCACCTTGACGGCAATCATGGGCCGGATGTCGGCATACACCGGCAAGACCGTTACCTGGGAGCAGGCGCTGAACTCCAAGCTCGACCTAATGCCGAAGGACCTGAAGTTCGGTCCGCTGCCGACCACTCCCGTCGCGGTTCCGGGCGATACTCCCCTGGTTTGATTGCTCTGCCCAAGCATCTGAACCCACCGCGACGCCCACTGGTCTCCGCTCGAATTTCCGAGCGGAGACCGTGAGGCGTCGCTTTGCTTTCAACCCGTCGCCCTGATCATCCCCAATTGCATCGAAATCGGAGCCGAATGCCATGACGAAGCGACTGGGCTGGTGCCTTTTGTTTGGTTTGACCCTCACTGCCACCGTCGCCGCGACCTCGGCGCGGGCCGATGATGCCAAGATTGTACTGATTGCTGGTCGGCCAAGCCACCCCAAGGGGGCTCACGAGTTCAACGCGGGGATGAAGCTTCTGACAAAGTGCCTGGCGGACGTCCCAGGAGTGAAGCCGGTATTCGTCGCGGGCGGCTGGCCGAGCGAAGAGTCGGTTTTCGACGACGCGAAGGCGGTCGTCTTCTTCATGGACGGGGGAGGCGGCCACCCGATCATTCAGGGCGATCACCTGGCCAAACTCGGCAAGTTGATGGAGCAGGGGGTTGGCCTCGCGTGCATGCACTACGCGGTCGAGATCCCATCGGCCAAGGGAGGACAGGAGTTCCTCGACTGGATCGGCGGCTACTACGAGGATCGGTTCTCGACGAACCCACACTGGACGGCCCAGATCAAGACCCTACCCGACCACCCGATCACCCGCGGCGTCAAGCCGTTCGCGATCGAGGATGAATGGTACTACAACATTCGCTTTCGCCCCGAGATGAAGGGGATTACACCGATTCTTGTCGCCTCGCCGAGCGACGAGATTCGCCTGGGCAAGAGCGCCTCACCACGTGGGCCGTACAAGCACATCGTCGCCGCCAGTGGCCGCGAGGAGGTGCTTGCCTGGGCGGTTGAGCGGCCCGATGGGGGCCGTGGATTTGGTTTCACTGGTGGCCACTTCCACAAGAACTGGGGCAACGCCGATTTCCGGACCTTGGTCCTTAACGCGATCGTCTGGACCGCCAAGGTCGAGGTTCCGTCCCAAGGAATTAAGTCGAATGTCACTGCCGACGAATTGATCCAAAATTTCGACCCGAAAAACTGAGATACCCGGGGCGTTGGCCGGGGTTTATGACCTGATTTCTGTGAGTTCATTGGTGATCCCTACCCGTTGACGTTTTGAGGTTCGACCCCCCGAGCACGATCCCCACGCAAGGACCAAGGCCGATGAGCGATCCCGATCACCTCCCCGAACCCGGGCGATTGCCGATCGCCGATGTCGCCTCGTTGTTCGACTCCAACGTCGTTCAGGCTTATAACCCACCGCCCGACCCTGAGCCGCCGTCATCCGCTTCCAGGGTTGCTGGTGAAGGTGTCTCGGATGAATACGGCCTGGCTGCACCCGTGCCGACGACTCCAATTCGCCCCCCGGTGAAACCAACCGCTCGACCAGGTTCCAAGCCAAAAGCGACCCCGACCAGCCACCATTTCGACCCGACCGATGATGATGATGAGCCAACGGCCCGGACGGCTCCTGCGACGCGATCTGACGCGAACGTCCGCGCCGAACGAGCATCACGGCATGACGTCGACCCCGAGTCGGATTCGTCAGACCGAGCCCCCTCGCGGTCAAAGCGACGGTCGAGCGACCGGGCGATCGGGTTTGAAGACGAGCCTGAGGAAACGTCCGTCGCGAACGAGGTCGGTGAAGACGTTGACCCGGTCTGGACCCGAGGGGCCGAGTGGGGACCTGATCTGATTCGTGTTGGACTTGTCGCTCTGGCTACCCTGATGGTGGCCTACTTCGCATTCGGACTTTCGTTCAGTCTAGCGGCCCTGGTCCTGTTGATCGGCGGCGCGGCCTGCGTGCTGCTCAGTTACCCCCTGGCGATCACGATCGAGCGTCCGGTCCGGATTACCCCAGAGCAGGCGGTGAACGACTTCTTCGCCGCTGCGTCGCATCACTTGCCGCACTACCGCCGGATGTGGCTCTTGCTCAGCCCGACTGCCCGGAACATGGCTCGATTCAACGACCTCGACGACTTCCGGAGCCACTGGCGCAAACGGATGGCCTCATGGAAAGAGGGGCGAGGGGGGACATTCACCCCACTGTCGTTCGAGGTCAGCGACTTCCGAGGTGATAAGAGTGTCGGCCACTCGACCTCGCATGTCGAATACACTGTGAACGTTTTTATTCGCGGCAAGGACAAAGAAAAGCCGATCAACTGCTACCGGATGGCTCACGGCTTGGTCCGTGGTCCCGACCGGATGTGGTACCTGAATCAGGCAACGCTGACGACAGCGCGGTGAACTCAGCGGAGGCTCGAGTTCGGCTCACCCGGCGAATAGTGGCCATCCAAACTAGATCTCTCGGTTCGGTTGTTCTTTTGTGTTCGTCCGGCATCGGCCCTTGAGCGGGCCAAGTCAAAATTAGCGTGCCCCTGTCACAAAAACCTGCTTTCGACGTGTTTAACCGCGGCTAGATATCTCGGATCAGGCCGCTCGACTCAACAGATGGGCTGGCGCTTTTGAGTACCGCGTGATGAAGAACCCTTGTCCGCCTGAAATCGGCTGCTAAAGTTGGAGGATGGCGAAGCTGCCGAGAATCCTCTGTGATTCGTAAGATCGTTCCGATTTGACGCGTATTGAAATTGATCCTACTAAGTTCACACCGTTTCGTGTCAGCCGAGGATGGACTCGGGTTCATCGGAGAGCAACGATGATCAGGACGATCGACTCAATCGGAACCTGCGCACTACCACAGCCGCACTCACGTATCAGTTCGCGCCGCGACGATGCGTCGCTGGCATCCCTGGCTGGTGACCCCCGTTTCCGACTGATTCCGACGCTGAAATCGAGGTGGTGAGTATGCTCGCAACCGCCCGAGCCGACGAGCAAGCAGCGCGCCTGCTTGCCGAGGCGGACAGCCGCCGCTACCGTTTCCTGGCCAAAGCAATCCCGCAGATCGTCTGGACCGCCACGCCGGAAGGGCGGGTCGATTCGTTCAATCCTCGCTGGGTAGAATACACCGGGCTCAACTCGCTGAGCGAACCAGACCGCGACTGGCGCGAGACGCTCCATCCCGACGACGTCCCCCGCTGGGAAGAAGGCTGGAGCCGTGCCCGACTGGTGGGGGCCAGCATGACGCTGGACGTCCGGCTCCGCCGCGCTGATGGATCTTACCGCTGGCATTTGACACGGGCCCTGCCGGTGCTCGACAGACCAGGGCCGGCGATTAAAAAATGGCTGGCCACTTGCACGGATATCGACGACCAGAAGCGAGCCGAGGGAATGCTCGCCTTTCTGGCAGAAGTCAGCACGGTTCTCGCCTCGTCGCTCGACTACGAGACAACGCTGGCCGCCGTGGCTCGCCTGGCCGTTCCGCATGTTGCCGACTGGTGCGTCGTTGATATCGCCGAGACCGACGGCTCGATTCGCCGTCTCGCCGTCGCCCACAGTGACCCGGTGCGTGTGGAAAACGGCCGGCGGATTGGTCGCCAGTACCCACCCCGTTTGGCTGATACTGCCGGTGTTGCCGCCGTGCTCCGGACCGGATGCCCTGAGGTCGTTCCGGTCGTCGAACTGGCCACGCTCCAGAATTGGGCACAATCCCCCGACCATCTGGCCGATCTGCGGCAACTCGGGATGACGTCATCGATCGCGGCGCCGCTGGTTGCCCGGGGGCGGACGATTGGCGTGATTTCGTTCGCGATGGCCGGTTCTGGGCGAAATTATACGACGGCCGATTTACCTTTGGTCGAGGATCTCGCTCGCCGCGCCGCGCTAGCCGTGGACAACGCCCGGCTCTACCGCGAAGCGCAGCAGGCTCGTGCCGACGCCGAGGCCGCCAATCAGGCCAAGGATCGCTTCCTGGCGGTTCTCGGTCACGAGTTGCGGACTCCCTTGACACCGGTCCTGGCCGAGATTTCGGCCTTGCTGGCGGACCCAAGCACCGCTGCCGAATTTCGCCCTGTCCTGGAAATGACGCGGCGTAATATTGATATTGAGGCTCGCCTGATCGACGACTTGCTCGACCTGAGCCGGATTGCTCGCAACAAGCTCCGCCTCCGACCTGAGCCAGTCGATCTTCACGCGGCAATCCACCAGGCTCTCGCCATCTGCCATCCCGCGACCACCGAAGCGGGCCTGACAATAATTGTCGACCTGCGAGCCACGCATCACCATGTCGAGGCCGACCCCGCCAAACTCCAGCAGATCCTCTGGAATCTGATTAAAAACGCGACGAAGTTTACCCCCAGAGAGGGTACCGTGACCGTCGGAACCTCTAACCCGGTCAACGGCCAGATCGAGACCTCCATCACCGACACCGGCGCGGGGATCACCGCCGAGGCGATCGAGCGGATCTTCGCCCCATTTGATCAGGGTGATCCATCGGTGACCCGCCAATTCGGCGGCCTCGGGCTCGGGCTGGCGATTGGTCGGAGCCTGGCCGAAGCGCACGGCGGCACCTTGCGTGCTTCGTCTCCCGGTCCGGGGCTTGGTTCAACATTTACTTTTGTCCTGCCCACAACCGCCGACTCTCAACTCGAAGTTACGGGACCGCTTCAAGTTCAGGTCGGCAACGAAAGGACGAAGCCCCCGTTCATCCCGCTCCGGCTCTTGCTGGTCGAGGACGATACTGATACCCGTCAGGTGCTCGCACGGTTGCTCAGGCGGTCCGGGCACCATGTCGAGACCGCCGGGGCGATTGACGAGGCCGTGGCTCTGATCCGTCAGAGCCCTTGCGACATCCTTTTAGCCGATCTCGGCTTACCCGACGGCAGCGGTCATGATCTCTTGCACCGGCTTGATTCTGACCGGCTGCGTGGCGCGATTGCCTTGACCGGGTCGGGAATGGAAGAAGACCTCCGGCGGAGCCGCGAGTCTGGCTTTATTACTCACTTGACCAAGCCGGTGGATTATCCGCAGCTAGAAGCAACTCTGCAACAGGTGGCCATTCGGCTTGAGATCCCACCGGCTTTCCCAGCCTGAGCAATTCGACCAGGCTGGGAAACCGCCCGGTTGCTGTCGGTTCAACGGCCTCGAAGTGCGCCAATGATCGGCAAGGGCGGGGCAGGCTCACCAGCTGCCCGACCACCGCGGAAAACCCAATCCATCCATTGAGCGATGACCAACTTGCCCGACGAATCATAAGTATAATAGTAAGCCTGTTGGCCGGTTGGAGCCGCTTCGTAGTTGTAAGCTGGCTGCACGCCGCTGGCAGGAGCCGCCGCCAAAGCGGTCGGGGCTGCCGCCGCGGCAGCCATCTGAGGCGCGGCGTAAGCCTGCGGTGAGGCCGTTGTGGCAGGCTGATAATAGGTGGGTGCCACCGAGGTCTGGCAAACCTGTCGCTGCTTGTGACAGTGCAGTTTGTGACCGCAGCAGGCCTGAGCCGATGGGGTTGTGGTCAGGATTGTCAGACCCGTCAGAACGAAGCCAAAAAATAAACGCATCAGGAACTCCCAGGTGCAAAAAAGAGAGCGTCAAGAAACAGGGAAACGAGTCGGTCACGGACCGACAGAGCGAGGTACCTCGGCTGCGGTGGTCTTCTCGGTGCGGAGGTCGACCTCATACCGGTGGCCTGGTTCGACACGAAGCAGTTGCGATCGGGTCGCCGGTCGCCCCGTCGCATCGGTCCAGAAAGCGCCAACGAGGTAATCTTGCGCTACGCTGAGCGGGGGGGAATGAATCACCCGGCTTGGGCCGTACCACTCATCGGGGTTCCCACGGCCGACCTCGCCCCGGACCACCAACTCAGCGCGAGCGCTGGGCATCCGGACGACGATGGTGACCGTCTGGGGTGTGATCAGTGCCGGACTGCTGGCTACGACTGGTAAGGTGGGCGGCGAAAGTGGGTGCGCCCGGAGCCAGGTCGCCCCCGCGTTCCAGGTCGCGCGGATTTGGGCTTCAAGTTGTTCCACCCGCGAGGCGCCCCAAACGTGAATCGCCGCCAGGATCTCGCCATCAGTTGGGCCGATTGGCGTTGGTTTGGGAGCGGCCAGATCCGCCACGGCGCGACCCACGATGCGGCCTGCGGTCATGACCTTTGTGACCCGTGCCGTGAGCCGACCTTGGGTCTCACCGGCCCAACTCCGGAGAGCGGCCGCAACCTCGGGACCACTCGGACCGGGAGGTGACGCGACGACAATGGGCGGGCGCGGTAGCTCGGGAGCCAAACTTGGTGCTGAGATTGGCGGCACCACGACGGATGGCCCCGGCGATGCAACGGACGGGAGCGAAGCTAGGCTGGCGATCGGCTCAGGTGGCTTCGATATCGGTCGAGGTACGCTCGCGATGGCTACTTGTGCGGGAGTCGGTGCGGGGGTTGCGGCTATTGACGGAGTAGAAGGTTCAACCCGAGCCGGCATCGGTCTGGAAGCCGATACCGCCACAACCGGCGGAACGGGCAAGGTTGATGGTGATGGTGCTGGTCGGGCCACGACGTCAGGACCGGGAGCGGAGACCGGCGCCGGAGCGGGTGGTCGAGGGAGCATTGTTACTAGAGTGGTCGGTTCGACCCGAATGGGCGCCTGGACCGGAGCGGAAGCCACCACGAGCGGTGGCGGCACTCCTTCTGGGGTTGGACTTGCCTCTGAAGGGGATCGCACCGGAGCCGTTGCCTTGGCACTCACGACAGGAACCGACGAACCCGGTAGAATTGTTCGCTCGGTTGGCTTCAGGAATGGTCCTGTCACGACGCTGGGAACTGGCCCTATTGATTTCGTCGCCTCAACGCGTTCGACCGGCGGAACCGAGGTGACCGCGTGATTCCGAGAGAGAACTGGATTAGGCGCCATCATGGGCGGTCGCGCAAATGATCGGGTCGCTCGGGGCAGTTCGACTCGAGCGAGTGGCGCGTCCGGGGAGATTTCGGGAGGATTTGTCGGCGACGAGATCATCTGCGTTTCGATCGGTCCAAACTGGTCGCCGGTCGATCGCTGAGCCAGCACAGGCTCAGACCCTGCCTGGACCGAGGCTGGAGTCCGGGACAATAGGGTCTTGGCCACCACTGGTCCAATCGATCCCTCGTTGTCCCGATTTCCGAGGAGCCCCGGCACCGTGCCGTTCATGCTGAACCAAACCACCAGTCCCACAATTCCGGCCGCCAGTCCTCCAGCCGGCAAGAGCCAGCGGGACCGTTTCCGGAATCGTCGCGGAGGAGCAATATCTGGTACCTCGGGACTCACGGTAACCAATCCTGTATTGCCTGTTGCCGCGAGCATGGGCGGCAGTGGGACGACAGGGGTTATGATCGGCTCAGCCGCTCCCGGACCAGCGACCGGCAGCGGAACGACAATAGGAGTGGCGACGCCGACCGGCGCTAGGTTGAGTCGGATCGACGGGATGGCTTCCAGCGTGGCTTCATCAATGTAGTCGTGATCGATCTCGTTGAGGACCGATTCCCGAGTTGCCGCGACTGGGTCGAACTTCAACAAATCGGGACGGGACAGGGTCGCACGGGTGGGGATGGCGATCACCGGTCGCGCGACGGCATGCAAGGCTGCAACGAACTCGACGCATGTCGGCCAGCGTCGGTCCGGGTCGAGCGATAGTGCGCGATCAACCAGCGGACGCTCGGAACTGGGAAGCATCGTCAGATCGACCGACGTGAGACGATTCGTCGGGATCAGCGGGATCTGACCACCCCGAAGGTGGCAATAGGTTGCTGCCAGCGAATATTGATCCGACCGAAGCGAAAATAGTCCTTGGTACAACTCGGGTGCCGAGTACACCGAGGTCACAGCGGGTTGTTCGGGGTCGAATGGCTGAAGCCGAGCCTCTTGGTCCGGCCCAAACCGCTGCATCGACTCAAAGCTGCCTATCCTGAGCACCGAACCAAACAAGAGCATGTTGGTCGGTTGGATGTTGCAATGGATCAGCGGCGTAGGGGTTTGACCAGCGAGCGCATGTCTGGGTTCGGTCAGGTAGTCGATTCCCCGCGCGGCTTGCTCCATAAGGTCAAGCAACTCCGCCACCTCGATTCCAACGCATCCCGCACTTTTGGCCGCCTGTAACCGGTCCAGAAGTGTCCCATCCGCGAGATCCGTACCGATGCCGATCCAACCGTCTGACTGCCAGGGTCCAAAGAGAGTGAGTAGGTGGGGATGGCGAACCGGGAGAGCATGACTGAGTGACCGTAACTCGGCCCTCGACCCACTCCGCCATGAGTCGATGCAGTGCAGCGCAACGGCCATCTGGTCGGGTCGGGTTGCCCGCCAGACTTCGCCGTTGGGATTTCGACTCATCAGGTCGACCAACGAAAATCCGCCAAAAACCTGGTTGCCCGGCAACAAATGAATCGGATCTTGTTGGCCGGACCTCCCACTTTGACTGGCCGCTGCCAGACCTTGTTCGGTTCCCTGGGACGGCTCGACGCGTGCTTTATCCGAGTTGTGCAGCGGTGATTCGCTCATAAAGTGCCTTCTCGAACCCAGGCAATGCGGGATCGATCTGGGATCAGGCCATGGGTCAGAGCAGGAGTTCTGAGAAGAATGCCTTTCGGGCCTGTTAGCCTTTATTCTGACGGACACTACCACGACGGTCAAATATCCCGCGCAATTATCAAAGCCGCCCTCAATCACGCCGCGTTGCGGGCGACGAACGAGGGATCAACTCTGGCTCATTTTCCTCAAGAATCTTGGCAAATTGCTGCCTGAACGCAACAAACCGTTCACGATAAGAATACAATTTTTTATGATTCACATTGTAGCGCGTTAATTCGATGAGGATTTGAGTTCAACAGCGGTTGGTTGTTCGGCACGGAGATCAATTTCATAGCGGCGACCCGGCTGAACCCGTAGGGTACCCGACCGGTGGTGAATCTGGCTTGACGAGTTGGTCCAGAATGCACCAATGACGTAATCCCGGGATGACGAAATCGGCAACGTGTGGATGACTCGGCGTGGTCCGTACCACTCGTCGGGGGACCCACGGCCAACCTCGCCTTGAACCACCAGTTCGGCCTGGCTTGTGGGCATTTGGACGATGAGCGTGGCGGGTCGAGGTTCAGTCGGCTCAGATGTTGGCTGCACAGGATGGGGCAATCGAGCGATCCGGGCTTGACCCGTCTGGCTGATTCGCGAGATTCGCTCAGCCAGGGTCGCGACCGTGGATCGTCCCCAATCGTGGACGACAGCCATGATCTCGGAGCCGCTCATGCTGGTCTCCGTTGCGATGGTAGGCTCATCGACGTGATCGTCCAGGTCAATCGGGTCGGTGTTAAGGGTCGTAAGCGCACGAACCGGCACCGGATTTTCGTTGATCGCGGGGAGGTCGGCTGAGGAATCGACGACGACCGAACGTGTCTCCACCAGCGAACCCGTATCGATCACGGGTACCAGGTCCGCCGCGGGAACGGGGTCGGCGATGACTACCCCCTGATTGGCGATTGGTGCGGAGTCGATCGCCGTGCTAGACCTGATCAACCAGCTGCCCACTGGTAAAATCAGGGCAACCATCAGCATCGCGGCGGCGAGTACTGACCGTCGCGCGCTCGCTGGGATTGGCCGGAGGCCATGGGCGTTGCTTGTCGATGCGAGATCCGTGCTGGGTACTGAGGTCGCCAGGGCTTCGACGAACGCAGCACAACTTGGCCAGCGCTCGGCGGGGTCGGCTGCCAGAGCGCGGGCCACCGCCGGACGCTCGCCCTGCGGCAACATCGAAAGGTCGGGTACCGCCGACGGCTCGACGGGCGTAATCGGGACGCGACCGCCGCGGAGATGACAGTAGGTCGCCGCGAGCGAATACTGATCTGACCGGATTGAGACCTCACCACGCCGAACCTCGGGGGCCGAATAAGCCGTGATCAGGCTCTCGATCGCGGTCGTACTCCCGGTAGGGATGCTGACCGCGTCCGGGTAGACCGGTTGGACCAAACCGAAGTCGCCCACTTGGATTCCCCCACCAACCAGAAGGAGGTTGGCGGGCTTGATGTCGCGGTGCACCAGGGCGAACGGCGGGTCGTCAAGTTGAATTCGCCTGGGTTCGTTCAGAAAGTCGATCCCGCGAGCGGCCTGGCGAAGGAAGTCGATCACTTCGCTCGCTTCCAGTCCTGTCACGCCGCTGCTGGCTCTGGCCGTTTCAAAGCGGTCGAGCAGAGATTCATCGGCCAGTTCCATGCCGATTGCCGTCCACTCAGCTCGTTCCCAGACGGAAAAGATCGAAATCAGGTTCGGATGTCGGACAGCCGACATCCACGCCAGCGATCGGATCTCCTGCGCGGACCCACGCTCGCCAGATCCTACGAACTTGAGGGCAACGGGAACCCCACCCGGACCGACCGCCTGCCAGACCTCGCCCGTGCAACCCACGCCAATCCGCTTATGCAGTCGATACCCTTTGAGGATCTCGACTCCACTTGCCAGGCGGATAGAACTGAAGGCCGCAGCTCGCGTCGAACCGAGATCCAGATCAACGACCAGGCTTCCCTCAGGCGTCCATTCGTAGATGACACCGGGAATCAAACTCGTCGATCGCCCGGGAGTAGGAGCCGGAGCGTGAGACAAGATGTTGCTCATCCCTAACCTCGGTTTCGGACCTGCGATCAAAGCGGAGACCAGCCGAACCCCGGGGAAAGATCGGCAAGGGCTTGCGTCTCTGCGCATCAAGTCAAAAAATGGCGATATTGAGAGCAAAACTTCTTAACGTCAAAGCTGACTTACTGCATGCAAGACACCGATTTTAGGAAAATTGACCAGGATTCGTCAATAAGCTGACCAGAATACGTTTTCTCTTAGATAAGAAAAATTCGACGGAAGTTCATGCTAAGATAGGTCTTACGATCTCACCATGAACGTCGGTCAGTCGCATGTCTCGGCCACCGAAGCGATAAGTCAGTCGCTTGTGATCCATGCCCAGCAGGTGCAAGATCGTGGCATGGAGATCGTGGATTTCGACCTTGTCTGTCACGGCGTGATAGCCATAATCGTCAGTGGCACCGTGGATGGTCCCGCCTTTGATGCCGCCGCCCGCCAGCCAGACCGAGAATCCGAACGGGTTGTGGTCGCGACCATCAGAGCCTTGAGCCATTGGGGTCCGGCCGAATTCGCCCCCCCATATGACGAGCGTTTCGTCGAGTAATCCGTGGGCTTTCAAGTCGGCGAGCAGGCCAGCGATCGGCCGATCCACTGCGCGGGCGTTCTTCTCGTGGCCGTCCTTGAGACTGGAATGCTGATCCCAGCGGTCATGACCAACGTGAGGGCAGAGGAGTTCGATGAACCGGACACCCCGCTCAACTAATCGCCGCGCGATCAGGCATTCCCGAGCGAAGATCCGCGTGGGTGCATACTCATCATCGAGTCCATAAAGTTGCAGCGTCGCCCGCGATTCGCCCGCCAGGTCCATCAACCCGGGCACGGCGGTCTGCATCCGGAACGCGAGTTCATAGTTGGCAATCGAGGCATCCAGCGCGTCATGGTGGCCAACCCGCTCGACAACCTGATTGTCGAGCGACCGCATCAACGCCAGCTTGCGTTCTTGCCGCGCGACCTGCTTTTCTCCCGGAGCGATGTTCGCCACCGGCGCTCCCTGAGCCCGGAAGACCGACCCCTGATAGCTTGCCGGCAGGAACCCCGACCCAAAACAATCAGCTCCGCCCGGCGGTGTCAGACCCCCGTTCAGAACCACGAACCCAGGCAGGTCGCGGCACTCGCTCCCCAGGCCATACGTGACCCACGCTCCCTGGCTCGGTCGCCCTTGCAGGCCGCTCCCGGTGTGCATGAAGTAGTTGGCGGCGGTGTGCTCGGAGAAGTTCGAGACCATCGACCGGACCACCGCCATGTCATCGACGAAGCTACCCACATGCGGGAACAGGTCGGAGACGGGAGTGCCACTCTCGCCGCGATTCTGGAACTTCCAGGGTGACTTGAGGATCTTTCCGACGTTATTGAACTGAGTCGGCTCGACCTTCGCCTGGATCGCCTGGCCGTGCTCGCGGTCGAGCCGGGGCTTGGGGTCAAACGTATCGACCTGCGATGGTCCTCCATCCATGAACAGGAAGATGACATTCTTTGCCTTTGCCGCAAAGTGCGTCCCCCGCGGTGCCATCGGGTCGGCCCCGCGCTGCCTCGAACTGTCCCCATCGACCCCAAACGCCCGATCCCCCAGCAAGGCCGCCAGAGCTACCGCGCCAAACCCATTCGCGCACTGAGCCAGCATCGCTCGTCTGTCGATCGGAGCCGAACCAAACCGTCCGCAGTGCATGGGATGTCAGCCTTCCAGCTTCACGGGACAGCGACGAATTCCTTGACGTTGAACAGCACGTGCGCCAGGTCGGACCAGGCGGCCAGGTCATCGCTTGCGATGGTTGCTTCGGTCAGAAATGCAGCGGCGGCGGTCGCTTCCGGAGCGGTAGGGGGACGACCGAAGGCGGCCAGGTACATGGCGGTGATCCCGGCGGTGGGATCGGCCTCGGGGTGGCCGGCGCGAACGTGGGTGGCCCAGACGCGGCTTTGCTCGACGAGGAAAGGATCATTAAGGAGAGTCAAGGCTTGCGCGGGGACGTTGGAGACGTTGCGGCGGCCCATCGGTGCGGAGGGGGTCGGAAAGTCGAAGGCGAGGAGCATCGGGGTGACGAAGTTCCGGCGGACGTTGAGATAAATTGTCCGCCGCCCGGCGCCGTCCAGCGGGCCGGACTGGCCGGGTCGGCCGCGACCGTCCATGAATGGGGTCAGGTGGGGGGCGACACTCGGACCGCCGATGGCAGGGTCGAGGCGGCCGGAGACGGTCAGGATTGCGTCGCGGATCGACTCGGCGTCAAGGCGGCCCAGGGTCCGGCGATGCAAGAGGGTGTTAGTCGGGTCGATCAGGTCGGCTGATGGCGTCGGGGCGCTGCTCAGCCGATATGTTCGCGAGGTCACCAGCAACCGGTGCATCTGCTTGATCGACCAGCCCGACGCCACGAAGCGAGCGGCGAGGAAGTCGAGCAACTCAGGGTGCGTTGGCGGCTGACCCATCACGCCGAAGTCATCGACGCTGGTGACGATCCCTCGGCCGAAGTGGTGATGCCAGAGTCGGTTGACCAGGACTCGCGCCGTTAGGGGGTTGGACTCCGAGGCGATGGCGTGAGCGAGCGCGAGGCGACCGCTGCTGTGCTCGCCAGTGGCGGCGACCGACCCGAGCGACGTGCCGCCGAGGACTTCAAGGAACCGCCGCGGGACCGGGTCGCCCAGGCTCCGCGTGCTTCCTCGGATCTGGACCCGGGCATCAACCCCCGTCCCATCGGCGAGCGCCTGGCCGAGTGCAGGTTCGGTCAATCGAGATTCGACCTCATGATACCGAACGACGAGCGGGGCAAGGTTGGCAACTTGTGGGGGTGTCAATTCGACCGGGTGGAGGCGAGCCGGGTCAGGCGGTGGGTGACCGTCGCCGAAGCGGATCTCATCGACCGCGATCGAGCCTGAACCGGGGCGGATCGTCCCGTGGTTGTCCGTAAAATCCACGGTCGCGCCGTCGTCGATCTCCAGATAGGCGGGCAGGCCGACCCAGGCGGCGACATCAATCGAGATCCACTTCGGAGCGGCCCCGTGGTTCACATCCACGACCAGCCCGCCGTAAATCGGCGCCCGGATCTTCTCGAAACCCTCGACCACGACGTTGATCCGGCCTCCCTGGCCCGAAGCAAGTATGTGGATCCGTGACCGGCTGATCGGGAACGTCCGCGACCGCAGCACGCCCCGAAGGCGTGGCGAGATTGCTCCGCTATCAGCGATACCTGCCGGGATGGCAATGACCTTGTCTCCATCGACCCGGACCGCATCAGCCCCCGTCGGACCACTACCGAAGGCGTCACCCGTCACGAACCAGGAGCCGTACGTTGGCCCATCGAAAGTCTCAAAGATTTCGTCCTGCGAGAGTAGCGTTTGGGGATCTCCCGCTGTTCCGACGATCTGGCGAATCTGGTGGCGAATCCCGGCCAGTTCACCCAGGACCGGAGCATCCTTGCCAGGTGGGTCGAGGAAAGCCAAATTGTGCCGGGAACTGGTCAAGAAGCCAGTGAGGGCGTAGTAATCCCGGGTCGTGATCGCGTCGAATTTGTGGTCGTGACAGCGAGCGCAGGCGACTGTCAGGCCGAGGAAGGCTTTGCCGAGGACGTCAACCTGATTATCGATCCGAGTGGCGCGGTCGTCGCGGAGGTCGACCGGCGAGTGGACCCCTTCATGGAGCCGGTAAAAGCCGGTCGCCAGCACCGACTCGTTGGTGCCGGTCAAGGGGTCGCGGCGTGGCTCGGGTAAGAGGTCGCCCGCAACGTGTTCAATGACGAACCTGTTGAACGGCAGGTCTTGATTGAACGCTCGGATCAGGTAGTCGCGATAGCGGTAGGCGAGTGGGATGTCATAGTCGAACTCGTGCCCCGACGTTTCGGCGAACCGGACCAGGTCCATCCAGTGCCGCGCCCAGCGTTCGCCATGATGCGGCGACGCCAGCAGCCGGTCGACCACCCGGCCGTAAGCCTCATCGGTCGAGCCCTGATCGGCCAGAAAGGCGGCGATCTCGTCGGGTCGCGGGGGAAGACCGATAAGATCGAACGTGACGCGGCGGATGAGGGTGAGTCGATCTGCATCGATGGCGGGCGTGATCCCGGCGGCATCGAGCTTTGCCAGTATGAACCGATCAACCTCATTGGCGGGCCAGGTTGCGTCCTGAACCGCTGGCGGGTCGATCTCCCGGACCGGCTGCCAGGACCAATGCTTGGCCCGTTCGACGAGGTCGAAAGACTGGACTTTGTTTGCGCCCGCCACTGCCGGACTTCGGTCAACGGGCCAGGTCGCCCCCGATTCAACCCACCGAGTCAGCGTGGCAATCTCGTCGGCCGGGAGCTTGGACTTCGGCGGCATCTGGATGTCGCCAGCGTACCCGATGACTTCGACCAGCGGGCTTACGGTTGGTTTGCCGTTCAGGATGACCGGCCCCGACGCACCACCCGCCAGCAATCCATCACGCGTATCGAGGCGAAGTCCGCCCTTGGCCTTGTCAACGCCATGGCACGACTGGCAGCGCTCGACGAGGATCGGCCGGACCTTGGACTCGAAAAAGGCGGATGCGGCCGGATCGATGTCGTCCGCCGCAACTGCCACGAGGTTGCTCATCAGGCCGAAGGCCAGCGTCAGCCCATGGAAAAGTGGAATCGACCTGGAGATCATCAACCAACCTTTTGCGATGGTGCCAAACCTGTTTCCCAGAACCGGGACCACAGCGACGTTCGCGAAGGTGGATCATAGCCATAAAGTGGTAACAAACGCCACTGGAAAGTCAGGGTTGACTTTCTCGCGATCAGAAGAATCGACATCAGGTCGTCGGCCGGCAGGAAGCTGAGCGGGCGAAGTCGATCTGGAGTCGGAAGTTTTGCGACGACCCCGAGTCGGGCTCGTTTTTAGTGGTTTTCGGCGGGGCGCTGGCGTCCGAGATTTCGATTGGAAACGTGTAGGAACCTTCCTTGACCTCAGCGGTGAAGGGCGTGGAGCGGATATCATCATAGCCAGCCGGGACCAACTGCTCGGCATGACTCGCCGCGTTGGCGAGGAAGTCCCCGTTCGGGCGGCTATAGCGCAGGCCCCCGAGATCCGATCTCGGATCCGCCCTCGATAGGTTCAGCCAGAGTGGTCTTTAAGAGGGGCCATCAGCGGTTCCAGAAGTATCCAGGCCGGTTATAAGCCCGACTTTCGAGCTACTACTGTGGCGGTTTACGACGGCTTCGGCTGTACCACCGCACCAGAACATGGCCGATCGAGCGTTCCGGGTTGCGGGGCGGGATGATCTGGCGGAATACGACCTCGGGACCGACTTGGTTTGGAGAAGCCGCTTCGTCGCCGGAGGCCCCAGTGTGGCGGAAACTTGCCGGCGGCGGTGCCGTGGCGTGCTGAGCTTTTTGACTGGCTGCATGAAGGCCAAAATCGAAGTTTGGCCCGCCTCCCCGTTATTGACCTGATCCTCAGCCGTCGACGTCACATCAGCCTACGGTTGTAAATGGTTACGCCCAGGCGAGGGGTTGGCGTCGAGGGAAAGGACGGATTAAACTGGGCGACCAAGCCCTTTCCTGTCGCTACTCATTTTTTCGAAGCGGGGTCTCCGTCCGATGCCGGATTTCTTCCAGAATATTCCCAAGATCCAGTATGGTGGCCCGCGCTCGCGAAACCCGCTCGAGTTCAAGCACTACAACCCCGACGAGGTGATCGGCGGCAAGCCGATGAAGGATCACCTCCGATTTTCGGTCGTCTACTGGCATACCTTCAGCAACATGCTCGCTGACCAGTTCGGTTCGGGAACCGCCAGCCGGCCGTGGGATGACGGCTCGAACAGCGTGGCCAATGCTCAGACGCGGGTCAAGGTCGCCTTCGAGTTCTTCGAAAAGCTCGGCAACCCTTACTTTGCCTTCCATGACCGTGACGTCGCCCCCGAAGGTGCGAGCCTGCGCGAGAGCCACGCAAACCTCGATGAAGTCGTCAAGGTGATCAAGGACGAGATGGGCCGTACCGGGGTCAAGCTCCTCTGGGGCACGGCGAACCTGTTCTCGAACCCGAGATATGCCCACGGTGCCGCGACCAGTCCGAACGTAGACGTCTTCGCCTACGCCGCGGCTCAGGTCAAAAAGGCGATCGAGGTGACCCATGACCTTGGCGGTGAAGGGTACACCTTTTGGGGAGGTCGTGAAGGGTACTCGACCCTCTGGAATACCAACATGAAGCGGGAGGTCGACCACCTTGGCCGCTTCCTCCAGCTGGCCGTGGACTTCAAAAAGTCGATCGGTTTCGACAAGCCGTTCTACATCGAACCGAAGCCGAAGGAGCCGACCAAGCATCAGTACGACTCCGACGCCGCCGCCTGCCTCAACTTTCTCCGGACGTACAACCTGCTGGAGCACTTCAAGCTCAACCTCGAAACCAACCATGCTACCCTCGCCGGGCACGAGATGATGCATGAGATGATGGTAGCAATTGACTCAAACGCCCTCGGTTCGCTCGACGCCAACACCGGCGACCCGCTCATCGGCTGGGATACCGACCAGTTTCCGACCGACATCTACCTGACAACCCGGTGCATGCTCTGCGTCCTGGGGATGGGCGGTCTGACGACCGGCGGCGTCAACTTCGACGCCAAGGTTCGCCGCGAGAGTTTTGAACCAGTTGATCTCTTCCACGCCCACATCGGCGGGATGGACGCCTTCGCCCGGGGCCTCAAGATTGCTCAGGCGATCATCACGGATGGCCGCTTGCCCGAGTTCCTCAAGGAACGCTACAAGTCGTGGGATACCGAGATGGGCAAGCAGATCGAGGCGGGCGAGTCGAGCTTTGGCGACCTTGAAGCTTATATTTTGCCCAAGGGGGAAGTCACGACCAACACCAGCGGTCGTCAAGAGATGCTCGAAAACCTGATCAACGAGTTCATCTGATCCCGATGCCGAACCGGAGGCTCAACCCCTCCGGTTCGGCGCTGGTTACGATTCAACGGAATCATTGTCGGTGGTTTCTGCCTCGTCGGCCGCAGATTCCTCGGCCGGGGCGACCGGTGGTTCCTCGATCCGGAGGTGGAGGCGAAGCGTCTGGATTAGGCGCTCGAAGCTGGCCGGGGTGATGACCTCGGGGGCCCGGACGCGGATCGCCTTGCCCTTATCGGCATCCCAGAGGCGGAGGTCTATCCGAACGTCGGTCGGTTTGTCGCTGGGATGAGCACTGATCGGAGCAACGGGTTTCGGGGGGGGAGCGGTGCCGGCGGCCGATGTGGGCTCCGCCGATGACGCCGTTGGAGGAACGGGGGCCGAGTTCACACCACCGGGGCGGAGGATGTGGTCTTCGCCCATGGCGCCGGCGAATCGGGCCGACTCCAGAAACGCTTCGGCGGCGGCCTGCTTGGCGGTCGCGATGATCTGGTAGTTGTGGTAGAGGACGTTACCAAGAATGTTCGCCTCGGGCACCCGCTTGTCGACGAACTGCTCGATCAGGTCATGGTAGAGAGGCGGTTCAGCGAGGGCCTGGCGATAAAGCCGAGGGATCTCGTTGGGGTCGACCGGGTGCAGGATCGACTTGGCCAGCGTGGTCAGTGAATACCCTTCATCCTTCAGGACCAGGAGACCAAACTGCCGGGCCGCGCTCAGGCGGGCGGAGAAGGTGTTAGTCTTGATATTCTTATATCCCAGCGCCATGGCGATGTCGGCGGCGGTCAGACTGTCGAGTCCCTCACTCTCAATGAACGCGCACATCTTGACGCTATCGGCGAGCGGCACCCCGGGATACCGAGTGCTCCGCTCACGCTTGGCTTTGTGAGGGGTTGACGCTGGCTCGTCTTGAGACATGGGGGCTTGTTCCCGGTCCTGGAAAAGAATGAGTCGTCTGTTAGACGTTCCATACGTCCATTCTACACGAAAGCTGAGTGACCGGCGAATGTTTCGCCGGTCACTCGTGGTCGACCTCATCCGCCGGTCGCGGGGATGAACCGGATCTTCAGTTTGTTTGTCGCATCATTCACCTTGATCGGTTCGTTGCCAACTCCCTGAATCGTCAAAACCGTTCCGGCGGTCTGGGCGTCGTATGAAGCTTTCGGCGCGGTGTCGAGAACCGCGTCGAACCGGCGGTCGAAGAGCTCGTTCACAAACCGGTCGTAGTTGTCCCCTCTGATCTCGAAGGCCCCTCGATCCGCATTATAAGGGATCTTCGGGATTTTGATCCTGGAGAGTTGGTCGTCAGGAGCTGAGAACTGGACGGCCAGGTCGGCGGTGACACCCTCTTTTAGGTCGGTAACTCCATCAACCGCGATCAGCAAGCCGTCGCGAGGGGCCCGAGATCGGCCGTCGGTCCGGACAGCTTCGCTGACGCCAATGTCGTACGACTTGTAAGCCACCTTGAGGAGCGGAGTCGCCCAGGTGAAGGTGGTGGCGGCGACTGGTGAGGTCGTGACCTTGACCTCAGGTGCGGGAACAAGGGGAATATTTAGCGTTTGCGAAACTCCATAGGGCGTAGCGACCGATGCCTCGACGAACAGTTTTCCTCCCCGAACCACGGTCTGCGTGCCGGCGGGAACGTTCACTCTCATGACTTGCCGGCTGAGTAATGTGAAGCCGTCCGAGGGCAGAAGGGGTTTGTTCCCAATCACGACGTGGGTGTCGTGGACGCTAAAATTGTCACCAGACAGAAAAAGCGACGTGGAGTTGTTGGGGCTGATGCCCGGAACTCCATACCAGCTACGCAGTTCGGGGGCGAGGTCGGTCGTCCCGACGTTGAACAATTCGAATCCACCGTGGGTATTCTCGTAGGGTACCTGGGCGATCATCGACTGGAAGGGAAGCTCCGCGGCAAGTTGCTTGACGCGGTTGAGCAGCAGACCAACATCTTCTGGTCGATAGAGGCCCGCATTGCAGATCCCTTGCGCGAGTTGCGTGGCCCGTTGGATTGCGCTACTGAGTTCGAGGAACTTGAGCGCATCAATTTCGGAATGCTTGGGACTGCTGAGCCGGTACCAGTTTGACCGGGTCGTGAAAGTCACGTAAGGGACGAACGAGGGCATCATGACGATCGCCACGCACTCACGGGGACCAGCTTCGAGTTCAAGCTGACGCCGGTCACCCTCGCGAGTCGGGCCACCGCCGATCGTCTGGGCCAGGACCGCCAGGTTGTTCTGCGTTGGCGGCGTTTGGAACCGCGGCTGGAATCGCCAACCAAAGGTATCCTCACCATGTGAGAAACCGACCTGAGTTCGGTTAAGCGCGATCGTCTCAATCTTGGTATCAAGCCGCCGTCCGAACTTTGTCAGATTACTGGCGCTGATCTTGCCGCTGACGAAGGCCAACGAAAGGGCCAGTTGCAACTCGCGTGTCCGTGCAAGCTGGTCGGCCAGGTTTTGTTCCGTCACGGTCGGATCGAGGGCAAAAACGTGAATTGGGAACCGGATCGCGACGTAGGCGTTGAAGATGTCGCGAGCCTCATCCGACGGACACGGGAGGAAGAAGGCGACGTTCTCAGCGGCTGGGACCGCTCCCCCCTTCGCAGTGGCCGCCTCGCGGACATCCTGGATCAGGCGCTCGTTGAGCAGGACGCTTTCGACCAGGATTGCCCAGGAATACGCCGCCAGCGACGTATACTTGGGTCCGTAGAGCGTGTGGTCCTCAATGCCGGAGTTCGGCAGCATGGCCAGGAATGACGATCGGATGGTCTGGAGCATGACTTTGTCGTGGGACTGGATCGCGCGAGCCAGATCGGGGGTTGCGCAGCCGTCCCAGAGCCCAGCGCTTTCGGGCCTTGAGAGAAAGTCGTAAGCCGCCGTCACCTGATCCTGAATATAAGCCGTGACCAGGTGATGCTGCATCACGATCGGCTTATCCGAATCCTCGATCGCTTTACGCAGCAACACGTCAAACGCTTCAAAGGCGATCGCGGAGATCAGCTCAGCTCCATATACCTCACCAAGCTGCGTGCTGGGGAAGGCATACCGCGAATTCCGATTCCTTGACGCGGGAACCGAAGTTGCAGTCGTGTTGCACAGGTCGGCGATCGCCTGAACCGCCTGGGTTACCTGAAAACCCTGTTTCGCCTTGTCCTCAATGATGCCTTGTGTGCCGGGTGCCTTCGACACTTCGAGGAACTTCTCGATAACGGCCTGGCGATAGAAGCCGAACCGCGTAGGTAGCGCAGAGAGTGCGTCAGGGGCAATCGGACCCGACATCGGGAGAGGTTCCTGTTCTGCTGTCCGCCGGACCTGGCCGTCCCCCGGGGTCGGTTTGCTTGCTCCCCTGGTCTGCGCGAGAACTGGCGGTGTGGCCGCCACCTGCCGGACCGGTGCGTTGGTTCCTCTGGTCATGACCGGCGTCGAGCCACGGCGCAAGGCTACGCGGTTTCGCGCCATCCCGAGGACAACCTCGTCAGACTCAGGTAACGGCCCCAGGATCGGGATCTCCTGATGAACCGCTCGCGTTTTCTCGACCGCGTCGATCCGCGCTTGCCGCACATTCTGGAAGTTATCGCTGGATGTCTTCGAGTTGAAGAACTGCACCAGCGGAGTCGAAATCTGCTCGGACAGGTCGTTGACGACCAGATTCCGAAACGTGGTCGGCAACAGGTCGCGACCGAGGACGGGCGCGGCAGTGATGGTGATCTCGGCGCCATATCCCTTGCGAGTCTTCGATCCAGGGAGCACCGAGACCGGGATTCGAACCAGGTGGAGGGCGTAACCGGGTGAAGCGGCGGTATCGTCTCCCTCGTTGATCCGGCGAATCTCATGAAGGTGGTTGAGGTATCGGGCCTGCTGGTCAAGGAACTCGGTTGGCTCCAGACTAATCTGCGGAGTTGTGCCAAACGAGAGACCCGTACCGAGTGTTTTATAGTCGCGCTGCTGTAATTCATCCTTGAAGTCGGACAGTCCCGATTTGGTAGCGTCGAGTGAAGGAATGGGGATCGTCGTCGGCGCTTGCACAGCGCTGAGTTGCTCCGGCGTGGGTTTGGCATTGCCAGCGGCGTTAAGTGCCGCACGCTGGCGACCAACGATCAAGCGTGAGGTTGCCGCGTCCTGAGGCAGGTTGACGGCGGGAGCGCCGCTGGCCGCTGCCGAGAGGCTGGTGGCGCTAGCCAGATAAGCCTGGTCGATCCGCGAGATCGAGCCCTCAAGCGTCGCCTGAAATCCCCCCAGGCGATCGAACATGATCCGCTCGAACTCTTGCCGGTATTTCGTCATTCGCGCCTGACCCCAGACGTCGGGTTGCTTGGCTACGATGGTTCCGTACCAATCAATATGCTTTTCCAGGCAATCAATCTCAACCGCCAGGGCTTCCGCCGAGGGTACCCCCTGGTGAGCATGCCAAGCGGCCTTCGCTTTGTTGATCAGATCCCCAGCCAGCGTTGGTCGTGGGCACAGAAATAGCAAACTCAGGCTGAGCAAGCCAGGCGACAAACACCACCTAAACCATTGACGATCTTTCATGATTCGAGAGACTCCACCGCACATAACACACAAACCAAATTTGATCCGATAGATTCATGGATCGTCAAAAATGCGTCCAGATTCCACGAAAAATCCTCATAATCGGTACATTTAATGAGTTAATCTTCGGGGCGGTCTCTTGCTCAAGTTATCGATTCCTTAAAACTCGAGCAGTCTTGCAAGCATGAAATGTTGAGTGGATGGTCGCGGTCAGTTGGGTTGTGGCGTTATTGAAGGTTGGCGGTAAGCTCGTACATGACTGACAGGATAGCCGCTTGGGTTCGAAACGAACAAAGTGTTTGGGCGAAGCTTGAGGTCGAGATAAAATCCTCAGTAGGCCTGGATCTATGAGGAGAGGAGCGAGACGCCCATGACGTCGGACGAGACCGAAGAGATTCGCGTGCTGCTCGGCGCCGGGGATGGGGACATCAACCGGCAGGAGACGCTGGCAACCCTGTATTCCCGACACCGCGACCGACTCCGACGGATGATCGAGTTCCGGCTCGATGCCCGGCTCCGGGGGCGGGTCTCGACCTCGGACGTGCTTCAGGAGGCGTATATCGATGCCTTGAAGCGGCTCCCCCACTTTCAGGCTGATCCGGCGGTTCCGTTCTTTATCTGGCTCCGCGCCGTCACGGTCCAGCGGTTGATCCAGGTCCACCGCCAGCACCTCGGCGCTGGGGTCCGCAACGCAGCGCGTGAGGTGTCGATCCGGGGATCGGCGGGTCCTGAAGCGAGTTCGGAGATGATGGCGGAGTTCATCGCCGACGTCACCTCGCCGAGCCAGGCGGTCCAAAGGATCGAGGTGATGTCGCAGCTCCGCGGCAGTCTCGACCACCTCGACTCAATCGACCGCGAGGTCCTGGCACTCCGGCACTTCGAGGACCTGAGCAACCACGAGGTCGCCGCGCTCCTTGGCATCCAACCCGCCGCCGCCAGCAAACGGTACGTCCGAGCGCTCGAACGACTCAAGGATGCGCTCGAACGCATACCCGGCTTTGAAGGAACGGAATGATGTGGGACCCCAGAGCGGATATCACCGAACTCTCCAACGTGCCAGCCAGCGACGAGGAGTTCCACCTCGGCCTGGTTACCGACGAGGAAACGAGCACCGTCCTGAGCGGCGACCGCGACCCGCTCGACCGCGTGGCCGAGGAGTACGTCGATCGATGCCGACGCGGTGAGGCTCCTTCGATCGCCGAGTACGAGGCTCGCTTCCCCGACCAGGTCGAGAAGGTCCGCAAGCTCCTGAGCGCTGTTGCCACGATGGAACAACTCCGCCGAGGGTCGCGTCAGGCCCGGTTCATGCCCGAACGGATCGGCGAGTTCCGCGTCCTTCGCGAACTCGGCCGCGGGGGCATGGGAGTTGTCTACGAAGCGGTCCAGGAATCGCTCTGGCGCCACGTCGCCGTCAAGGCCATCCACCACTCGCAGCTCGATTCCAAACGGCTCCAACGCTTCCAGCGCGAGGCACAGGCCGTCGCGCAGTTGCACCATACCAACATCGTGCCGATCTTCGGCGTCGGTGAGCATGATGGCGTCCCCTATTACGCCATGCAGTACATCAAGGGGCGCGGCCTCGACGCGGTGCTCGACTCATGGCGCAAGGGCAATGCTCCGGCGAACGCCGAACACTGGCGGGCTGCCGCTCGCTATGCGATGCAGGCGGCCGGAGCGCTTGGCTATGCGCACGAGCAAGGAGTCTTCCACCGCGACATCAAGCCTTCAAACCTTCTGATCGACGAGCAAGACGCCGTCTGGATCACCGACTTCGGCCTGGCCAAGATGGTCGGGCACGAGGAACTGACGGCGTCGGGGGACGTCATCGGCACCCTCCGCTACCTAGCGCCAGAAAGTCTCCGAGGGATCTCGGAAGGCCGCAGCGACGTCTACAGCCTGGGTCTGACCTTGTACGAGTTGTTGACCCTGAGCCCTCCTTACGGGGATCTGAGTCCGAGCGAACTGCTCCATAAGGTCAGCGACGGCCAGCCGGTCCGACCACGGAACCTCGACCCGGCCATCCCCCGCGACCTTGAAACGATTGTCCTGAAGGCCACCGCCCGCGACCTGAAGGATCGGTACCTGACCGCCCAGGCGCTGGCGAGCGACCTCGAATGCTTTCTCCACGACCGACCGATCCAGGCCCGCCGTGCCACCTTGTTCGAGCGTGCCTGGCGATGGAGTCGCCGGAACCGGGGAATCGCTGCCCTCGCCGCGCTCTTTCTCGCTTCACTGATCATGATGGCGGTCGTCGGCTGGACCGGCTATTTGTTCAGCAGTCTCGCTTTCCAGGAAGCAAAGTCGGAACGGGACGAATCCAACCGGCGCGTCCAGGTCATGCACCGGATGATCCGCGAGGTATCGGCAATCCTGTTTGCCGATGAGGAGCAAGCCGAGGACGCCACCGCTCAAGGGGCGATACCCTTGCATGCTCTGATGCTCCTGGATGAGACCACGCCACGAACATTCTCGGATGGTTCCGATCTTTTAGAACGCGGCCTCGACGGTCCTGGTGGGCCAGGGGGTCTACCACCTGATGGTCCTGGCCCCGGCCCCGGCCCGGGTGGACCTCCCCCGGGTGAGTTCGATGGCGGACCACCCCCCGATGGCGACATGAGGGGAGGAGAGCCCCAGTTCGGCCCGTTCGAATCATCGCCCGAAGATCGGACCAAGACAATGGCCTTGCTGGGGCTGATCCTGGAAAAGTACGAACAACTTGCTCTCTCACGGGACGACAAGGTTTACCCCGAGTTTCAGAGCGAGATCGCCTGGCTTTACCTCAAGATGGCCAACTACAACGAGCGGATCGGCAATCGAGCGAAAGCGGACCAGGCGTTCGACCGGAGCTTGATGATCTATGACAAACTCTCGGCGGATTTTGCGCAAGAACCACGCTATTTCCGCCGGTTTTTCAAGGTCGTGGCCGCGATCAACCCGTACCAGGTCGATCCCACAATGCAAGTGGCTGTGGCCAAGCGACTCCAGCGGATCGAACATACGCTGAATCGATTTTTGACCGCCTCCCCGAACAACATCGACTGTCTTCGGGCCAGGATGCAACTGCTCGCCAAGCTGGGTTTGCTGCAATATGCTCGGTATGGTCCTGATGTGAAAAACCTGTTCCATCAGGCTCTCGAAATCGCCGAGACGTTGATTAAACGAAGTCCAGAAGAAGGTTATCCCCACTCGGATCGATCCGACGTCCTGGAAGCGCATGCGATCGTCCTGGAGGTCAGTGGACAGAGTGCGGCCGCGGCACGGCTCCTCAATGCGGCGATGGAGGATCTGGAATGGGTGGCGGCCGATGGCCTCATGTCAGAAAGCCTTGCTACCCGGATGGAAAGTCTCGCCGATGATTTCAAGCGGCTCGGCGACCAGACGCGAAGCGACGAAATCCAAGTTCAAGCCGACAAGATCGATCCCCGGCCGCCACTCGCCAACCGTCCCCGACCGGGCCGACCGTTCGCGCCTCGTCGCGAAGCCACTGGTCCCCCCCTGGGTGAAGCAGCGGTTGATGCACCCTGAAATTGACTTGAGGAGATCTCGAGCGATTTTCCGAAAGCCCTTGCCAATCCAGCAAGGGCTTTTCGCTGCGCTAAACAGATCAACTCAGGCACAGGATCTTCGAAAAAATTCGACCTCGATCGGTCTCGAGCCGATCTGCCTCGGCGTTATCTCCTGTAGCGGCGGCTACTCGCCGTCAACCAATCATCCACTGACTCGTTGGCCTTACCCCCACTCACTGGGGCCAATGTCGTTCGATTGGTCGCACAGGATGTTGGTATTCAAAGGACCATGAGCGGTCCCTCGGCATTATTGCCCGGTCCTCTTCGAACTCAGAGTTAGATCGACGCCGTGTTGCACCGTACCTCGTCCCTGTGGGATCGAGGAAACGTCGGCTAGTTCACGCTCATTGATCTTTTTGACCGGCTGATACTGGCGATGACCCAACGGGTTTCACCCTCATAGTTCGCTACTTGAAAAGGATGAAAGCATGGGGATCTTCTTTTCTCACCCAAGACTCACCTGCCTCGTGCTGACGTTGTCAGCTCTGGCTTGCTCGACTGCTCGGAGCCGAGGCGACTACTCGATCTCCAACAACCTGTCCGCCACTTCGGGGGGAGTGGAATCAGCGGTCGGCTCGACCTGGATCACGGCCGGGTTCGGTTCGGGAACCACCGGCGGGGCGCTCCGGAGCGTGACGCTCTTGCTCGACAACTCGACCGTTGGCCGGGCGGAAGTGGATCTCTATTCCGACGCTGGCCTGCAACCAGGATCGCTCGTCGGGACACTGTCGCTGTCGGGGAGTTATACGACGAGTCTTTCCGCGACGACCTTCACTGCAACAGGGATCACCCTTTCGGCCAACACCAACTACTGGGTGGTCTTGAAGGCTCTGACAGGTCAGTTTGACTGGGGATGGACGGCGGCGGCCACGGGCACTGGGACCGGTACCGGGTATCAGAACACCTGGGGTGAAAGCGATGACGCAGGGAACACCTGGTTCACCTATGACTCTTACCCAACTCAAATGAACGTCGTCCTGGTGAGTTCGTCGGCTGTCCCCGAGCCGAGCACCTGGATCTTGTGGGGATTCGGAGTAGCGGGAATCGCTCTCCTCACAAACAAGAATCAAGTCCATGCCCCGGCAGTGGTGGCCTGAACTCTTGATATCGGACGCGGAAGTGACCTTTCACAATTTACTGAACATGTGGAGTTTAGTACGATGTGCCAGCACGATCACTCGCTAATCCCTGTTCGCCAGAATCGTCGGAACATCTTGAAGGGAAGCCTGGCTGGCGCCCTGGCCATGGTTGGCCTCTCGATGAAGGGAACGGTTCTGGCCTCGGAGATGGCCGAAGCCGACACCCCGGGCGTCACCGAAGGTCCCTACTGGGTGGATGAGCAACTTTTTCGTTCCGACGTCCGGACCGATCCAACCACGGGTGCCGCGCAGGCCGGCCTGCCGCTTACTCTGGCAGTCAACGTGTCGGAATTGAACACCGACGGCTCGATCACGCCGCTTCCAGGCGCCTTTGTGGATATCTGGCATTGCAACGCTCTCGGGGTTTACTCCGACATCGCCGCTGAGAACACGACAGGCCAGCAATTTCTCCGGGGCTATCAGGTCACCAATACTCACGGCAACGTCAAGTTCATGACGATCTATCCCGGCTGGTACTCGGGCCGGACCCCGCACATCCATGCCCGAGTGCGGGTCCACGACATTAATACGAACGCCGTTCTCTACAATCTGGCAACGCAGTTGTTCTTTGACGACGCCACGACCACCGACGTCTTCCAGAACGTGGCCCCGTACAATACGCGAGGGTCTCGGGACACCACAAATGCGACCGACGGAGTTTATGGCGGCGGCTCGAACGATGGTGCTCCCGCCGAGAATGCCGGGCAATATCTGATGCTCAGGCTGGCCGAGAATCGGACCAAAGCAACCGCTTCGTTCAATATCGTCATCGACCTCACCAACACCGCCAACGAAGATACCGGCTTTAGTGGCCCCACGGGTGGTGGCGGTACTCCTCCTGATGGTGGTGGCACCCCGCCCACGGGCACTCCGCCCGGTGGTGGCACTCCACCCACGGGCACTCCGCCTGGTGGTGGCACTCCGCCGGGGATGTCGGCCGTGACTCCCAACGGTAGCACCGGCCCGGTGATTGCTCGCGGGGTCGTACCGGCCCGGCCGAATGTTCTCCGATCTTGACCAATCACAGAGTGGTCGCCAGCCCCACGGCTGGCGGCCTCCTTAGGGCCCAAGTTCCCACCTGGCTACCCTTTAAATCAATTTTTGGTATCTCCGCACTTTCACCTGTCTTTAATCCGTCGTGATCGCGGTATCTTTGGTAAGATCATAAGTCACTTCGCCCCTCACGAATCCATCGAACGACGGAAGGCTATTGATGAATACTTCGCTTTATCTTCCTGATCGCCGCCTCATCCTGGGGGCATTTGGACTTGCGTTGTTCACGACGCGAGGGCTTTTCGCCGAGGAACTCGATCGGACACCGTCGCGGACCGAGGGGCCGTTTTATCCTGATAAACTTCCGCTCGACACCGACAATGACCTGATCGTCATCAACGACGGGATCACGCCCGCCGTCGGCCAGATCACCCACCTCTCAGGGCGCGTCCTGACCCCCAACGGGAGCCCGGTCAGCAACGTGACGGTCGAGATCTGGCAGTGCGACGCCAACGAGGTTTACATCAACACCGGTGATAGCGACAGCAAGAAAGATCAGCAGGACCGGAACTTCCAGGGTTTCGGTCGGTTCACGACCGGGAGCACCGGCGAATACTACTTCCGGACCATCAAACCGGTCCCTTATCCTGGCCGACCCGCCCCGCACATTCACTTCCTGGTCAAAAAGGGCAACCGCGAAGTCCTGACGTCGCAGATTAACATCGCCGGCCACCCTGGTAATGCGGTCGACGGTGTGGTCAACGGCGGGATCACCCGCTTTGACAAGGAGTTGTTGATGGCCGACTTTGTGCCAATGGCTGGCTCGAAACTCGGCGAGTTGACCGCTCAGTTCGACATCATCCTGGGCCGGACGCCGGACGAACGGGCGTTTCGTGATCGAAATACCCGGGTCCGCTAATCGGATCTTCTCAATCCCTCACGTCAACCTTCCCATCAGACCGAGGAACCGCTTTCATGTCGCATCGTCGTTTGTTGACCCGGGCTCTGATTATCGGTGGTCTGTCTGCCTCGGCTTTGATTGCCGCTCCGCAAGATCCAGGCGACGGCCCCGGACCCACCTCCGGCGCCGATGCGTCGGACATGGTCGCCCGGATGATGAAGTTCGACAAGGACAAGGACGGCAAACTGTCCAAGGCTGAGATCACCGACGCCCGCCTGGTCCGCCTCTGGACGCGGGCGGATGCCGACAAGAACGGCACTGTGACCAAAAGCGAACTCGAAACTCTTGCCAGCGCTGAAAGCGCCAACACCGGTGGATTTGGTGGACCCGGGGGTCCTGGCGGTCCCGGTGGTGGTCCGGGTGGCCCCGGGGGACCGATGGGGAGTCCGCCCAAACCCGGCGAAGTCTTGCCGCAGATGATGAGGAGCCGACTCAAGCTGACGGATGAGCAACAAACGCAACTCGACGACCTCCAAAAGGACGTCGATGCCCGGATGGCCAAGATTCTCACTGATAGTCAGAAAACCCAGCTCAAGCAGATGAGCAGCATGCGTGGACCAGGTGGACCTCCAGGGGGCGGTCGGGGTGGCCGTGGTGGACCCGGCGGACCCGGCGGTCCGCCCCCCGGTGGTCCAGATGGACCCGACGGCGGCTTTGGTGCTCCGCCGCGATAATTCGATCGGTCCAATCTCGATCAAACCGTCAGATCCGAGCGTTCCTGATCGCAGGAATGCTCGGATCTGACTACGCGCTGCGTGCGGCCTAAAAAGCCAGTGTCGCGACTTCCCGTGGCGATGAGCGGTGAGTCTTGGCACCGGTTGCATGAGATTTCAACGCGTGAATCGCGGCCTAGGTTTGTCGTTTATGAATTTTGCTGATCCATCACACGTCCATTGTGTCGACATGTTCCGTTGTCTCATCACCTTGAACCCTCGTCAAGGCGACGTCGGTGGGCGGACGCTCGTTGCCCGGATTTTGAAACCGTCGGGAAAGATCCAGACTGACTACACCTCGACTGCCAGCGACACGAAGACGAGCTTGGTGGTTGTCGGGATGCTCCGACCGCTGACGGACGATGAGATCGCTGTCATCACGTTCGAGACCGCGAAAGTCCAAGGTTGACTCGACGACATCGGGGATTAGCAACCAAGCCCGATCTCATTGACGCGCACTGGTATTTAAACGGTTTAAGCTCAGCCGCGATAGCCAAGCTGGTCGTCTCCCAGCACGGAGTCACGCCGCCCAGTTCAGGCTTGCGTGGAGCCGAGAACCTTATGGCAGAGGCAGCAACAAGTTCGTAATGACAATTCACAGCATCTACATAAAATAACTTGCTCTTGCTCGAAGTGTGGAATAATTCCGTTGTCTAATTTCGTCACAACAAAGGGATTAATGTAAAATTGCCATATTGAACCCAACAGGAGTTCATCTCGACCCTGAATCACTTTCCTCTAAGTAATGCTTATGTTCAATCATAAATTTTTCTTTTTTGAAATGTCTTAACTCTCAAGCAGCAAGCTTTAATCGAAGCGCTCTGCAAGAACTCAGGAACGTGCTGCAATCGGGTCATTACTTGCACAAAATTACGCCTAATAGATCTTCGATATTTAAATAAAAGAAGGTTGATCAGTCTAACTCGATTTGAAAAAAACTACCGGGACCGGGTTGACGAAGCTTGAAAATCCACGTATTTTGGCCTTTGTTCTGAGTCGAAGACTCCTCCTGTCCGCGACCGAAACTTCATTCTAACTGGTTCTCTCCTTGAGAATCACCCTTCTTGGAAGCGCTGCTCGACCCCTCTACGGGGATCGCTGATCGATTTATGATGTTGAAAGAGATGTGACGACACTGGGCGAGCATGGATGCTCCAGTCCAGCGTTCGCTACGTCGCGCCACGGGGGTCTCGTAGGCTTTCCTACTCGATCTCGGTGGAAGGTCGCTCGGTCCGTGAGTCCGTTCCAGCAGGAAGCTTGGAACGTTCCCGGACCGCGTTCGACCCTTGCCTTACCCTGCCAGTAAATCCCGCTCAAACAATGACTTGGTGCACAATAACCAGGAAAACCTCTGTTTTCTCGGCAATTTGACTCCATCGAACTTGATACGCGAGCATTCCATCGAGCCTGATTTGTGTCAACCACGATGTTTGTTGACAGCAAAAGTAGACACCAATTCAATTTGTCCCGATCGAGACGTCTCTCCTCTTTTCATTGCATGATTGAATCGTTTAAAATAGCTAATCCGGATCATGTCAGTCTGGGAGCTATTCGCCCTCGAGCGGCTGACCACGGAAAAGTTTGAGATAACTTTCGTAGCGTCCCGGGTGGATCTGTCCCCAGTACATTGCTTCCTTCACCGCGCAATCGTATTCGTGGATGTGTGAGCAGTCGGGGAATTTGCACTTGGGGATGTATGGGCGAAACTCGATGAAGTGGGCTTCGATCTCGCCTGGGTCGATGTTCCAGAGTTCGAACTGGCGAAGCCCCGGGGTATCGACGACATACCCACCCGAGTTGAGGCGGATTAACTCGGCGGTGGTCGTGGTGTGCTTCCCCTTGGCGTACCCGGAGACCTCTCGGACCCGCAGGTTCAAGCCGGGCTGAAGCGCATTGAGGAGTGAGCTTTTGCCGACCCCGCTCTGCCCGGAAAAAGCCGTCGCTCCATCCGACAGGATCGCTCGGAGCCGGTCGACCCCGCGCCCGTCGGCCGCGGACGTAGCGATCGTCTCGTAACCAAGTTGGGTGTAAAGCCCGATGACCCACTGGTACGGGGCCAGATCGACGAGGTCGGCCTTGTTCAGGACGATGATCGGCCGGACTCCCCCCTTCACGGCCGAAATCAGGTAGCGATCGATCAACGGGAGCTTGAGCCCCGGTTCAGCGAGCGCTGAGACGATCAGGAGTTGATCCACATTCGAGACAACGACATGCTCGCGGCGGCGATACCCTCGCGTGAGCGTTCCCCGCCGTGGTTCGACAACCTCGATCATCCCCTCGTTGTTGACGGGTCGAAACCAGACGATATCTCCCACCGCGACGACGTTCCGACCGTCGATGGCCATCGTTTTTAAGATCCGTCGGGTATTGCACCGGACCTCGCGGCCGTCCTCGGCCTGAACCACGGTCACCAATCCATGGACGCGCAGAATGCGTCCCTTCTGGCAGGTCGAAAGATCTACAGCAAGTCGAGGGGCCTCGTTCGGGTCAGAGCCAGCCTCGGGCACTTCTTGCATGACGGTCCGGTGCCGCGAGAGGTCACCCTTGGCTCGGACCCGTTCCGCCGAGACCGACTCATTGTTGGACTCTCCCTCAGCATAGCCTCGAGTCATATCATTGACCCGAGTCCGCTTCTGACGGTTCTTGTTGAAAGCGACCCGAACTTTCTTCTTCTTCGCCACCCGACCACCTCAAACCCAGAACCCGAGATCTTGCTCCCCGCCCCGAAGAGTATGATAACCAAATCGTCGGAACATGATCTTATTCGTAGGAGGAAGGCACCAAACCAGTCTAGATTAAACGTATGTACGTATGTTTTTAATTGCCAGGAAAATTGAATCACTAACCGATTTCTTCTCGAACCGACATTGGGTTCGTTTTTTCAACTTATGGACTATGCCCAACTGGGTTTGATTTGACCCGATTTTAGGTTGTTGATTCTTGAGGATCGCGACTGACGCTGATCCAACGAAACGAGACCGCGCATGCGGGTGGTCTCGTTTGGTCGGGTGGTGGACCGATCAGCGAGTGAAGGCAAAATCGTGCTGAAACCGGTGGCGGCAACCACGGCAGGAGCAAACGTGAAGTTGCGGGATGTGTCCGTTGCGTGCGTTTTCCTCATTGGACCGCCGGGCCAGATCAGCCCGAGGTCCGACGACGACTTCAACGCTGCCGCAGATGGGGCAAGGCACTCCGAGGTCTTCCATCTGATGGTTCCGAGGGCGAGCGGCGATGGGTGGGATCTTTGAGCGGTGGGGAGTCATTATCCCCACCGGCACAAACCTGCCGCGCCGATCGCCTCGGGTCAACTCAGCCTCGACTCGTGGTCAGGCCGATGGTGTCGACCGCGCCAGTTTGACCTGATCGACCGTCAATGAGGTCCCCTGGAGTGCCATCGGCGGCGGGACGGCGGGCTCGGCGGGATGCTTGGTGATGGTCCGCTCGCTCGCCCGGCGAACGATCTCGGTCGTCGATTGCCCCTCAACAAGCGGGATTAGCACAAGCCGACCGCCCGCCGCTTCGACGATGTCGCGGCCGACCACCTCGTTGGGCTGGTAATCGCCCCCTTTGACGAGGACGTCGGGCCTGATGGCCGTGATCAAGGCGAGTGGAGTATCGGTGTCGAACGTCGTGACGAGATCGACGCATTCGAGCGCTCCGAGCAGTTCGGCGCGGGCGTCTTCGGCGTTGATCGGTCGGGTCGATCCTTTCAGGCGACGCACGCTGGCATCGGTGTTGATCCCGACGACCAAGGCATCTCCCTCCGCCCGCGCCTGGCGGAGCAACCGCGCGTGGCCGATGTGGAGGATGTCAAAGCAGCCGTTGGTGAAGACGACCTTTTGGCCCAGAGCTTTCCGCCGGGCGACCTCGGCCAGCAATGCTCCGTCGTGGAGGACCTTGCCAGCCTCGGGAGCCTGGTGTTTGATCAGGTCTTGCAGAATCTCTTGCCGCGTGAGGAGCGCGACGCCAATCTTCTCGACCTCCAGCCCCCCCGCGACGTTGCCGAGCGCTGCGGCCTCGTCGTAGTCCGCGCCGGCGGCCAGGCAAAGGCCAACGATCGAGAGGACCATGTCCCCCGCGCCCGTGATGTCGTACACCTGCCGCGGGCGCGTCGGGACGACTTCGGCCCGGCCATCAGCTCGGACCAGGGCCATCCCGTCGCGGTCCAGAGTGACCAGGATCGCATCCATCCCGAGTTGCCGGACCAGGGTCTGCCCGACCTCGACCGCCTCCTCGACCGACCGGATCAGACGGCCTGTTGCCAGCCCCGCTTCAAGCCGGTTGGGGGTCATGCAATTTACCCCAGCATACCGGCTGTAGTCCGACCCGCGGATCGGATCGGCCACGACCGGCACGCCTCGCTCGCGGCAAGTGTCGATCAAGGCCCGCAGGAGCCGGGGCGTGCAAACCCCCTTGTCATAATCCGAGATGAGAACCAGATCCGACCCATCCACGGCAGCGGGCAACCGGCGGATCAGTTCGGCCTCGATGAGTGCGGGCAAGGGGTCGCGGGTCTCGTAGTCGACCCGGATCATCTGCTGCGGGTGGCGATCCTGCGCCCGGCCGATATACCGCTCCTTGAGCGTTGTTGGACGGTCGTCAAGCGCAACCACGTCCTCATGGTTGATCGCAAGATCATCAAGCATCAGGCGGACGTGACCGGCCTCGGGGTCGCGCCCGACGCCGCCGACAAGCCGGACCCTGGCACCGAGGGTCGCGAGCATCGTCGCCACGCTCGCCGCGCCGCCGAGGCGGTGCTCGCGAGCATCAGCACGCAGCAGTGGGACCGGCGCTTCCTGACTGATCCGCTCGGCGTCGCCCCAGATGTATCGGTCCAGGATCAGGTCACCGACGACAAGGAGCCGGGGACTCCCCAACGATTCGACGCGGCGGATCAGGTCAAAGGCCATGATACGCGGTCCTCCTTGACCGCTCGGGAGTTGAACTGGACTTCTCCAGTAAAGGCATCGACCAGGCATCCATCACCCGAGATCCGACACCCCGACCCCGCGCGACCAGCGTACTGGACTTTCCATCGACGTCAAGCCAAACTCGAAACGATCCGCAAACGACGATTCGTGAACGCAGCAAGTGCGGCTGGAGTACAAACGGCGATCCCGGCGACGTTGCCTACACCACCGGTCGTCCCACACGCCGAGATGATGCTGAGGTCGGTCTGGAAACATGGGCGGCAGGGCCCATCAATCAAGTCAACGCTATGGGCCGAGGTGCCGCCGTGGGGGTGCTGCCGATGCCGTACATTACGGCGGGCCAGAAGACGCCGTCGCTCGTGCCCCGGACCTCCTTGATGAGGATCATGCCGCTCAACACGTCGCTGCGCGGCTTGTTGCTGAACATGGTCAAGAGTATCCAATGCGTCCTCAAGCGCCAAACACCGGGGGCCAGCGCCCAAGCACCGGGATCGCTCACCGACGCCGTTCGGGTAGAACGAATCGCGTGCTTGCGCCTCGGGGGTGCCTGGGCGACCGTCTTGGAGTGATGGCAACCGCCGGGACGAGGGCCCCGCCAGGTGGAAGATTCGGATTCGATCAAGCCCGCCGGGCGGCGTCTCTCAGGGCGACGGTTGACAGCCTCCTCCGGCGTCAAGCTTTGCCAATCGGAATCATTGATGCACTGTAGCCGTTCACGGGGGTAGTGGCTTGCGCTTCGGCTGCGGGTCGGGTACATCAGAGGTAGACGCTCTCGCCGCCGCTACCTCCGGATGTCTGGGACACCTTGCCGGTGGAGGTCCGAGCCTTCATCGAGGCCCTGCGCGCCGAGGTCGCCGCGCTCAAGGCTCGGCTCGACGCCAACTCTCAAAACTCCTCACGACCGCCCTCGAGCGACTCGCCCCACGTCAAACGCCAACCCCCGCGACCGCCCACCAAACGCAAACGCGGCGGCCAGCCCGGCCACCAGGGGGCCATCCGGCCGATGGTCCCACCCGAGCGACTCACCAGCGTCGTCGAGTGCGTCCCGACGGCCTGCCCCTGCGGCGCCGCCTTGGCCGGCACCGACCCGGCCCCCCATCCCCATCAGGTCGCCGAGCTGCCCGAGGTCCGACCCGACGTCGTCGAGTACCGCCTCCACCGCCTCGTCTGCCCGAAGTGCAAGAAGGCCACCCGCGCCGCCCTGCCGCCGGGCGTCCCGGCCGGCGCCTTCGGCCCACGCCTCCTGGCGACCATCGCCCTCTTGACGGGCCGCTATCGCCTCAGCAAGCGCCTCGCCCGGGCGGCCCTGGCCGACCTGTTGGGCCTGTCGGTCTCCACCGGCATGGTCAGCAAGGCCGAGCGGCGGGCCGACACGGTGACGGCCGGGCCGGTCGCCGAGGTGGCCCGGGCCATCGCCACCTCCCCGGCCCTGAACGGCGACGAGACCGGCTGGCGCCAGGGCCACAAGCGGGCCTGGCTCTGGACGGCGGTGGGCCAGGAGATGACGCTCTTCCAGATCGACTGCACGCGTGGGGCCGACGCCCTACGGCGTCTGGTCGGCCAGAAGATCACCCCGGTCATCACCAGCGACCGCATCTCGACCTACAAGGTGGTGCCGGTGCGTCAGGTGTGCTGGGCGCATCTGCGGCGCGACTTCCAGGCGATGATCGACCGGGCCGCCGGGGGACAGGAGGTCGGGGCCAGGCTGCTGGCCCTCTCCGGCCGGGCCTTCGACTGGTGGCGACGGTTCGGGTCGGGGGCGATCCGCCGCTCGACGCTGCGAGGTTATGTCGGTTGGCTGTGGCCGGTGGTCCGTCTGAACCTGGAGGCGGGGCGGGATGGTCCGTGCAAGTCGACGGCGAAGGTGTGTCGTCAACTCCTGGCGATCGAGGGGTCGCTGTGGACCTTCGCGCGCGTCGAGGGGGTCGGCCCGGACAACAACCCGGCCGAGCGTGCGTTGCGGCACGGGGTGATCTGGCGTAAGACCAGCGGCGGGACCGACGGCGAACGGGGCAGCCGGTTCGTCGGCCGGATGTTGAGCGTGGTGGCGACGTGTCAGCAGCGGGGCCGGGGCGTGCTGGGCTACCTAACGGAGTGCTTGCGTGCCCACTTCGAGGGTCGGCCGGCCCCGTCGCTGATCAGCTGAGGGAGAGCCGTCAGTTTGTCCTCAACTACTACCCCCGTGAACGGCTACAATTTGGGAAATGTTCCCAAAATCAGCGATTGGGCGATTAAAGGCTCTTCAGATTTACGATTCTATCTGATGAGTGCTGATTTCTCGGCACCGCCAAAATGAATCGCAATTTAGATCTGACACCCGAGGCAACCGCCATGGCCGCTCCCATCTCCGAAGCTCGCTTGATTGCCAACCGCAAGAATGCTCAACTTTCGACCGGCCCGAAAACTGTGGAAGGGAAGACGCGGTCGCGGGCGAATGCCGTCAAGCATGGTCTGACGGGGGCCGGGATCGCTTTGCCGACCGAAGATGCCGCTGCGATCGAGGCTCGATTTTTGGAGATGCAGGAGGATTTCGGGCCGACGTCGATCGCAGGGGCGTTGTTGATCCGGCTGGCGGCGTTCATGTCGGTCCGGATCGACCGCGCCGGGCAGCATGAGGCCGCCGTGCTGGCGATGGCTCAGCGCCATGCCACCACCGAGTTTGAACTCGCCCGACTGGCCGAGGTCGACCGGTTGTTCGACACGATCGAAACCAACCCCCGCGAGCACCACCGCCGGCTCCAGACCACCGTCGAGGGGGTTGACCGCTTGCTCGCCGCGCTCGGCGGAGTTCGCGCTCAGGTGGAATCGGGCCACTTCAAGAAGTGGTCCCTGGCGGACCGGAACAAGGTCGATCATCTGCTCGGGGGGTCGTTCACCAGCTTTCCGATGTCGCGCTGCGATGTGATCCTGTTCGCCCTCCGGGGGAATCTGGCCCACATCCCGGCGATCGAGCAGGACCAGATGCCCAAAGACGACGAGGCCCGCGACAAGTACCTCGCCAATGAGCTGATTTTGCTCGTCGACGTCGAATGCGACCGACTGGTGGCGGTGCGCGCCTCGATCGACCAGGCTGTTGTCACGGCCGACCGCCTCGATGCCGCCCGACGCGCCACCTTGCCACCCACTCCCGAGTCGATCCTGTTCAAGAAGTACGAAGCCGCCGCGATCAGCACCTTCCTCCGGGCACTCCGCGACTTCCAGAAACTCGAAGCCACGGTTCCAGAGGTCGAGCCAACGCAACCCGAGCCCGAGCCCACGCAACCTGATACCGAGCCAACGCAACCTGATGCCGAGCCAGCAGTTGCGACCGCCTCGCCCGCTCCGGATCCGTTGGTGGCCACGCCCCAATCGGTTGCCGCAACCGAGCCGGTGGCTGTTCCGGTCGTGGCTGCGCCGGTGATCTCGAACGAAGCCAAGCCGGAGGCGATGGAGATCAACCCCAACTACAACCCGAGGATTTTTAACTACCCAACCCGCGAGTATTGACCCCGGCACGGGGGTCAACCGCGAGCTCTGGCGATCGTCACGGCTTGTTCGGGCGGGATTGACCCACCGGGCTCGCGGCGTCGCGCCCGGTGGGGAGGGTCTTTGAGCCCCGAGGCTCAGAGTTCGTGGGCGATCCCGGCCAGGCTTTTCTCGTCGTGTGCGACCGTCTTGGCGGGCGGAACTGGGTTCGGTTCGACGCGGGTCCGGGCGCGCCCGGCGGCCAGGCGTGACGCACACAGGACGCCCAGGACGGCCAGGACGCTCATCTGCCAGAAGACGTCGCGCAGGGTCTGGCCGAGCGCGGTCTGGACGATGAGCAGTTGCGCGGCGGTCAGGCGGTCGTGGGTTTCGGGTCGGAGGGCGGCCACGATGTCGATCTCGCTGGCGTGGGCGCTGAGGAGGCGGCGGCCGAACTCGAAGGCGAGCGTGGCGCCGAGCGCCCCGACGCCGACGGCCCCGCCCAGCGTCCGGAAGAACTGGATCGCCCCCGTGGCCACCCCTCGGCGGTTCCAATCCACCTCGTTCTGGACGTTCAAAATGCAACTCAGACTGGCCGGGCCGAAGCCGAAGCCGGTGATGGCGAGCGAAATCTGGAAGATCCGGACCGACCAATTCGGGACCATCGCCCCGACGGCCAGGCCGATCATCCCCACGGTGATCAAGGTCATCCCGACGAGCGCCGTGGTCCGGAACCCGAGCCGGACCACAACCTTCGCGGCGATCGCCACGCTGATCGCCCAGCTCAGAAACAGCGAGGTGATGACGGCCCCGGCGTCGGTCGCGCGGGCGCCGAGCACCCCCTGGACGTACAAGGGAACATAGGTGTCAATGGCAAACATCAAGGCACCAATTAAGAAACTGCCCGCGATGGCGGCGGCGATCGACGGCTGGAGGAAGAGGTCGGGCGGCAGGATCGGGTCGCTCGCGCGCCGCTCGACGACGACGAAGGCAGCGGCCAGGATCACAGCCAGAATCGCAAGGGTGACCGATTGGGTGGTGGAACTCGCCGACCCGCCCAGAATGGCCAGCAAGAGCAAGGTGGAACTGGTCGCCAGGATCGAGGCACCCGCCCAGTCGATCGGCTGCCGCTCGTCGCGGCGGACGGTCTCGTGGACGAACTGGAGCAGGACCCAGGCGGCCAGGGCCGAGAATGGGACCGTCACATAAAACACCCACCGCCACGAGAGCTGGTCGGTCAAGTAGCCGCCGAGCAACGGCCCGGCGACGCTCGACACCCCCCAGACGGCCGAAAACAGGCCCTGGACCTTCGCCCGCTGCTCAAGCGAGAAGAGGTCACCAAGCAGTGTCAGGACCATCGGCCCGACGGCGCCCGCTCCGAGCCCCTGAATCACCCGCATGGCGATCAGCTCGGGCATCGACGTCGCCCGACCCGAACAAATCGACCCAATCGTGAACAGAACGAGACCAAACAACAAAATCGGCTTCCGGCCCCAGAGGTCGGCGAGTTTGCCATAAACGGGCGTTGTGACTGTGGATGCGAGCAAGTAGGCCGAGAACACCCACGGATAAATTTCTAATCCATGAAGTTGCGCAATGATGCTGGGCATCGCTGTCGAGACGACCGTCTGTTCGAGCGCGACGACCGCCATCGCCAGCAACAGGGCAATCGTCACCATCACCTTACTGGACGACGCGACCGGGATTGAAGGGTCGAGAGGGGAATCTGGGGATATCGAGCCGGACCCTGCCATGCGGAAGCCTCATGCAAACGAGGAAGGATGCGGCGCAGCGGAAAGGAGCCACGGATGGAACACGGATGAAACACGGATAAGAAAGTTACAATCCAACTCTTGATCCGTGGGGTGCCGGGCTCGGGTGCGCTCCAGCGCAGCATCTTGGGAAGCGGGTCTCGGAAGTACGTCCGGGCATTCTAGGTGATCTGCCAAGGGGTGGCTCGTCCTTCAAAGCAAAACCGGGCCGCCGCCGCGAACTTGCCGGGTAGGGCAAGTGACTCGGCGACGACCCGGCGTCCCCGGGGGATGGTTCGGGATGGGTGGCGCGTTACTTGGCTTCCTCGGCCTTGATCCCCTTGCGACCCTCGTTAAGGCGGTTCTGGAGGCGGTCGATCCCCCTTGTCGCGTTCGAGCTGTTGAGCAAGTTGATGTTCTCCATCAAGCTACCCGCGCTTTTGGCAGGGGCGGCAGGGGCGGCAGCGGGGGCGTTGGCGGACTGCGGGGCGGACATCAGGGCGGGAGAGGGGGGAGCACCAATGGATTCGGTCCCGCGATAGAAGGCGTACTGGCCGGCTCCGTTGCGGGCGACGGCGGTGACCTGGCCGTTGATCCCCTCGGCGACGGCCACGCCCCGCAGGTCGGTCCGGTTGTCGGTGAAGGTCGGGTTGTTCGACCCAATCACCTTGACCTGGACCTTGGGCACGAACCGGTGCGACTCGGCGTCGCGGACGACCACGCGGACGCGGCCCGCCTGGCTTTCCTCGGTCACCTCCAGCTCGATCGGGCTGACCAGCACGATCCCGGAGGCATACAGGTCGCCGCCGCGGACCATGACCAGATACGCTCCCTCCTTCGCGAGCGGGAGGTCGAGGTTGCGCGTCGCCTCGGCGTAGTTCAGGCCGGGGCCGAGCGGAACCGTGGCCTCGTACAGCGGCGTGATCCCGGCGAGGTCGATCCCGGCGATGGCGTCGAGGTTGCGCCGGGTCAGGTAGAGCCGCATCAGGTCGACCGGGTAAACCTTCAGATCCACCTCGGTGATGTTCCGGTACGTCAGCGCCACGGTTCCGGCCGACTTCCCGGGCGTGGGGTTGAGGTTGACGGCCTGGCCGAGCGGGGTCCCGGGACGGAGAATCGTCACCTCGGGCAGCTTGAGCGTCTTGCGACCGAGCGCGGCGACGGCGTCGGCCGCGTCGCTGAACCGATCGGCGACCTGAAGATAAAACTCGATCGCCTGGGCCGGTTGACGGCGGGCGTCGTGGATCTGACCGAGGATGTAGAGCGCCTGCCAGCGGTTCGGGCTCGTCTGGACCAGGCCGTTGGCGTCGGGGTAGGTTGCCGCCGCGATTTTGGTGGCAACCTCGATCGCGCGGTCGAACTCGCCGAGTTGGAATCGGCTCAAAGCATCGGCATACTGGAACGAGTCGAGGAACGAACTCTTGGGGTAAAGCGCGGCGTACCGGGGGGCGAGTTTGGTCACGGCCTCAAAATCTTCGAGGTCGAGTTCCGCGCCCAGCAGGGCCAGGCTTGCCTCGTCGGCCAGCGGCGTCCTGGGGCTCAGGGCGAGCATCGTCTGGATCAGGCGGATCGCCTGCGCCACGAGTTCCGGTCGCGCCAGGTTCGCCTCGGCCAATCGGGTGCGGAGGGTCGGGTCGCTGATCGCCTTGCCGGCGTCGGCGGTCAAAACCTGGCTCAGGCCGAACAGGTCGGCCTCGATCGCCGCCGACCCGGGGGACTCGCGCCAGAGGTCGAGCAGGTACGTGATCGCCTCCAGCGGTCGGCCGTTTTGCCGCAAGACCTCGCCCACCTGCGCGTCTTCGAGGTAGCTCGCCTCGGCCAGGGCCCGGAAAACGAGGAAGGCACGCTCGGGCTCGTTGATGTCACGGTAGGCCCGCCCGACGACGAGAACCTCATCGAACGGGACGATCACCTCGGGACCTTTTTCCTTGAGGATCTCGAAGTCGCGGACCACTTTTCGGGCGTCATAGCTGGCGATGTGCGCCGAGAGCAAGATCCGCGCGGTGTCGCGAGCCACCTCGTCGGTCGGGGTGTAGCCGCCGAGCAACTCTTCGAGCGGGACGGCGGCCTCCCCGAGCCGACCCGCCTCGGCCAGGGCCTGACCACGAGCGAACAGCTCGTCGGGCGAGGCGCGGTAGGGGTCGGTCGGGACCGCTCCCGGATCAAGAATCTTAAGCGACCCCGTCGGCCCGAGGTGGACCAGGTTCGGGTCGGCGGCGTCGCGGATCGCGGTCGGCAAGGATCGGTACTCACCGGGCAGGTAGCCGGCCACCTCGTAGCGGACCGAGGGCGTGCCGTTCTCGGGGGCGAAGGCAAAAGTGAGCACCCCGTCGCCAGTGGTATAGGAACTGGCGTTGGTCTGAACCGAACCTTCCACCAACGTCACCCCGGCGGGCAAGGTCTCCGCGACGATCAGAAATCCACGCTCGGAGTTCGGGACGCCGGGGCGAAAAATGGTGGCGAAGTCGATCTCAACCTGGACTCGACCCCCGCGCGGAACTTGCGTCACCTTGTTGGTGAATTCCACAGGGTTGACCGCCTTCGAGAACCCCACCGGCAGCGGCTTGCCGTCGAGTTCGGGGGCGGCGGGCAGGTAATTCCGGGCGGTAATGATGGTCGGCTTGCCATCCGTCTTTTGCTCGGGGGCGAAGTCGCGAGCGAAACCCGTCAAGGTCGCGGCGTAACCGAACGTTCCGCGCCCCTCGATGGCGAAGCGAATCGCGTTCGGGGCACCGACCTTCAAAACCTTACGCGGAACGCCAACAACGCGGTTCCCGGTCGCCCCCTCGACGTCGAGTCGGGCAACCTCGGCATCGTTGACGGTCACGACGAGGCGGTAGCGGTCGGTCGCGGCTCCCGCTTTGCCTTTTGCAGCAGCGATGGCGGCCACGGCGGCCCCCTTGGCCTGGTGCGGGGACCAGCCGAGCCCCGACCGATGTGCCAGCAACCAGGCGATGCTTTGTTCCAACTCGGGCGATCCCGGCCGGACCTGGGAACAGGCGAAAGCGACCAGCGCCGTGGTTTCGGTCGAACCACGGTAGGCACGGTCCTTGCCGTTGGTACCCGCCCAGAACTTTTGCGGTGGCTCGCCCGGCCCGACCGGGGCGGACTTCGCCCGGTTCACCAGGACGTCCAGGACCTCGTTTGCCAGCGAGGGCCGGTCGAGCAGCCCGAATGTGAGGGCAAGGTGCGCCAGCGCGATCTCGGAGAGGTTTTGCCGGGTCCGGTTCAGGGTGTTGGCCCCCTCGAAGCTCCCATGGCCGAGGACCGCGAGCGTGTGCAGGACGTCGGCCCGGCCCGTCAGGTCGTTGCCCGTCCGATTCAGGTCGTTGCCGAGATATCCCGCCGTCTTTTCCAGGGTATTCAGGTCGACCTCCACCCCGGCACTGGCCGTCGCCTTGAGTGCCCAACCGGCGGCACAGGTGGCCGCTCGGTCGCTCGCGACCGGGTTTTGCCCGGCCCGAGGCGCCACCCAGGGCCAGCCACCATCCTGATTTTGCGTCGCTGTCAGGTCGGCTACCAACCCTCGGGCGTGGTCACGGAGGCGGGTCGACTCGGCCGGGTCGGCGGTCCGGACGTCGCGGAGGTACGTCAGGGCCGAGACCAATGCCAGCAGGTCGGCGGCGCGGTCGCTCGTCGTGTTCAAATCGATTGGCGGCCAGATGATCCGGTTCGGCGCCAGATCTTGCTTTCCAAGGCTCAAGGGACCGCTCAGAATGGCGTACTCATGACCCAACGCCAGCGCCACCACCAGCCGATCCAGGCTAGGCGCCAGTTGAATCTCCATCGCGAGATCCTCGTACCGCCGACCCGCCGGCAAGCCCACGAACGCCGTGGCGTTGCTCGATGCCGTGCCCGAGGCCGAGGCGATCGCCTGGACACCCCACGGATGGACCGGGATCTCGGCGGTCAACTCATCCGCCATTCCCTCAGCGCGGGCCGAGACCGTGAGGCGGATCGACTCGGCGTCGGGGATCGTGATCGGGTCGAACTCGACCTCGAGCACGCCATCCCCCTTCACCTCGACCGTCTTCAGATCGACCTGATCAACTTCTCCCGCATATCCCAAGAGCTTCACTTGAACAGGTGTTCTCGGCTTGACCCCAACATGATGAACCCGGGCCAAAAACCGGGGCTTGTCCCCCTCGGTTAACCGGATCGGTGTCCGGAGATCGACGTAAAAGTCCTTGCGGACCATCAGGTTGGTGCTGCTCTGACCCGCCAGAGTGTCCGCACCCGTCACTCCCTTGGCCATCAGGCGGTACTCGGAGAGCGAGTCGGGCGCCGGAAACTTGACCGTCGCCTTGCCATCGGTCCCCGTCACAACCGAGGGGTTCCAGTAGGCTGTCTCGACAAAGCTGGTCCGGGGAGCGTTCATGCGTTGCCGACGATTCGACATCTCGGCGAATGTTTTCGGCATGGCGAACGTCAAGCCGGCCTGGAACTGGTCGAAGTCATCCCTGTCATCGCCCGCAGCAAGGGTGATATCGGCAAAATCCCGATTGCCGTACCGCTTGATACGTCGCTCCGAAAGCGCTTGCCACTCGGCCTGTTCGGTTATCCCTCGAAGGGGGCCTTCCTCCTTGGACCTGCCCAACGACTCGCGAGCGAAGACCTTGTCTAATCCATACAGGTCGTCCTTGGCCTTGGCGGCCGCTACCCCGTTGAACGGTGTCACGTCCATCGTGGTCGCCACACCGAGCCGGGCTTCTTCCTGTTCCAACTGCTCTCCTGGCACCGGAATCCGGCGAACTGGCGCCGCAGGGCCTGATGATGGCTTATCTTGAGTGTCGAACCGGATCGAGGGCCTGGCCAGGCTCGCCAGATTTCGCTTCGCTTCGACTCCAGCCTCCATGTCGCGCCCGAGCGCCGCCTGGCGCTCGGATTCCTCGACGACGGCGTTGCTGACCGGTTGGGTCGTTGGGGCGTCGCGGAAGGTGTTGGTGGCCTCGGTCCGGAACGAGCCGAGCCGGGTCTGGTCGTAGAAGTACGGGCCGATCGGTGGCAGCTTGTCGCCGAACTGGGCCAGCAACGTCCGGTCCACCAGGGCCAGCGCCAGTTCCGCCTGGACGGGACGGTTCATCTGGTCGAGTGCCGTGATCTCGACCTCAACCTCGCCGCCGGGGGCAACGGTCGCGGTTTTGGGCTTGAGGCTGATCTTCAGGTCGCGCTCGACCTTGAGGTCGAGCCGGGCCGAGGCGAACTTCTGGTCCACCATCTGGCTGGCCGTGAGGGTGAAGTTGGGGAACTGTGGCCCTTCGACCGGCCATTGGAGCCTGGTCTCGCCGGGGGGGATCGGCAGGATCTGATAGCGCAAGATCCGGTCGGCCTCCCAGGCCACAAGCGCTGTGCCGCTTTTGGCCCGGTTGACGAGGCGGACCGAGGCCGACTCGCCGACGCGGTAGCTGGTCCGGTCGGCGATGATTCGCAAGGTCTCGTCATCGTTCGCCCCCGAGATCAGGACGCGGTGGTCGGCAACGACCGGGTTGCCGAAGCGGTCGGTCCCCGTCACTCGAAGGATGTAATTGACCTTGGATGTGTCCTGAACCTGGAGCGCGACTTGTCCTTTTCCCGTCGTTTTGTCGGTTGTGAAGGTCTGCGCGGCGACCTCCCGCTCGATGATCCGCCCTGCCTCCGTGACGGGCTTGATCACGGCGACGCGAAGGTCCTGGCCGGTCGGCTTGCCGAGGGCGTCGAGCGTGGTGGCGGCCAAAGTGAAGGTCTCGCCGTCAAGGTAGACGGTCCGGGGGGTTGTCAGGGCGACCTCGAACCCCTGCGTCGCGATCCGGACCGAGGCTCGGGTGCTGACGTTGTCGGCGGGCAGGGTAGCGATCAGGCCGAGCGCCTGATTTTCGCCGTAGTTTGCGGTCGGGAACTCGACCGGGAACTGCCCCTGAGCGTCGGTCTGGCCGCTGATCGTCCGGCCGTCGGGCAGACCGACGCGAATCGGTCGCCCGCTGGCCGGAGCGCCAAAGCCGTAGCGGGCCTTGAGGGTGGCGCGGATCGTCTCGCCGCGATAGAAAACGGTCTGCGGCAGGTCAAACTCCAGCCCGAGCTTTTCGAGTTGATACGCCTGGACCTCGAAACCGCCCGCGAAGTCCGACCCGCCCGGCTGCGAGACGCGAATCCGGTACGAGCCAACCTGGGCCCCCTCAGCGAGCTGAACCGAGTCGTGGAAGGTCCCGAACGGCGAGAGGGTGATGTCCTTGCTGAGCAAGCCTCGGCCCTGGGCGTCGCTGACTTCGAGCTTGTACACCGCGCTGGCGGGGTTGCGGTACTGGCCGTCGGCGACCTCGCGGATCACGCCCCGGATAGCCACCGCTTGCCCAGGCCGATACGCGGGGCGGTCGGTGTCGATGTAGGCCCGCGGCGTCAGGCTTCGGGCAACCTGATCGGGCACGGCCAGCCCCGAGCCGGCGGCATTGGCACCGTCGAGGACGAGGTACTGGAGAGTTGGGTTCGGGGTCGCCCCTTCGGGGGATTTCCAGGTCCCCTGCGTCACCCCATCGGCGCCGGTGGTCCCTTCATAAACGATGGTCGCGCCGTTGGCGACCAGGACTTTTGCTCCCGGGCGACCCTGCCCGGTCTTCATATCCTGCGCGAAGGCGAGGATCTGGTCGCGCGAGATCTTCACGATCGCGTCCACATCCGAGCCGATCACCAGCGCCGAGGCTTGCAGCGTCTTCTCGTCGCTCACCTTGACGACGTAGACGCCGGGGACGCTGACCTTGAGATCAAAGTTGGCTTCGACCGGCTTGTACTTCGCGTAGTTGGGCACGGCGAGCGTCCACTCGGCGTCGGGCGCGACCAGGCTGATATCGAGCGTGTTGACTCCGCCCAGGCCATGCTTCTTGCGGAAGTAGGCTTCCGGGTTCAGCTTGTAGGCGGCGAACGTCAGGTTTTCGAGGTTTCGCGTGGCGATCTTGAGCTGGGCTGTCTCGCCCGAGCGGAACGTCCGGGGGGTGACCACCGTGAGCGCCTTCGCCTCCATCACTGCGATCCGCTGCTGGGCACGCTGGCCCCAGACAAAGTTGCCCGGAACCTTGCGGAACCGCTCGATTGCCGGGGCGGGCTCGCCTTGCTCGGTCTCCAGGATGGAAGCTGCCTCGAACTGCGCCTGCGCGGCGGGTTCGGTGTTCGGGAAGCGGGCGATGACGACATCCCAGGCAGTGATGGCCTCGGCGTACTTTTTCTCCTGGGCGAACGCCCTGCCGACCTGGAACAGAAGCGTCGGCACGCGGGAATCGAGCGGGTTGCTTGCGGCAAACTTCAGGTAGCCAGCACGGGCCTCGGCGAACTGCTCGCGGCCGAATGCCTCGTTGGCCGCGCGGATCTGAGCGTCGAGGATCGCCCGCCGCGCGGCGGCCGACTCGGTGCCGTTGGGATACTGGTTCAGGTACGCCTCAAAAGCGGTGATCGCCTCGGGGTACTTCGCCTGGCCGAGCAGGGCCCGCGCAATCAGGAAGGTGGCCCGCATGGCGTGGTCCACCTGGTCGCGCCGGGCCTCGTCGGTCTCGATCCGGTAGCCGTCCCCGTTCAGGAACGACCGGAACGCCGCGAGGGCGGGGTCAGCCTGCCCCCGGTTCAGATACGTCAGGCCAATCTCGAACGCGGCGACGGGGGCTTTCGGGTCAGCGGGGGTTTCGCGGAGGAACCGTTGCAAGGCCGCCACGCCGAGGTTTAGGTTCAAGTTATCGGCGACTTTCGGCACCCCGTACGTCCGGGCGACTCCGTAAAGTGCCTGCCCTCGGAGGCTCTGAGCCTCCTTGTCCTGGGCGATCGCGGGCAGTTGGGCGAGGTCGCGGCTCAGGTCGGTCCAGGTGGTCCGGGCGGCAACGACCCGCCCGAGCGCGAGCTGGACTTCGCCGAGGTGGAACCGGACGCGGGACCGGTCCTCCCCCCGCGGATACTCCTTGAGGTAGGCGGAGTAATCCTGGACCGGGTCGGGGTTGGGGCCGACACTGGTGACAGCGTTGGGCGACTCCGATCCAGCCGGTCGCGGCGGTGTGGGGGTGACAACCTGCTGGCCCGCTCGACCAAGTGCGAACAGCAGAGCCGCCCGCAATTTTAGCCCCTTGGCCAGGTCGCGGGCCTGGAGCAGCAGCGCATAGGCGGCCCTCGGGTCAGGCTGGGCACCCGGGAAGGCGGGGTAGAGGAGGCGCTCGGCGAAGTCGCGGTAGACACCGGCCAGGCGGTCCTTCCGGTCGGGGCTGAGAAGCGCTTCGGCCTCGGCGCGGGCCAGGGCTTCGGCGCGGTCGGGGTGGCCGGTCGCCAGTTCGAGCGCGGCAAGTTCACCCCGGATCTTGTTGGCCCAGACCCCTTTGGGCTCAACCCCGAGCGCGGCTTGCCAGATCGACCGGGCATCGTCAGGGTGGCCCGCCAGCCGGTCGGCGCCGCCGCGGACCAGGCAGAAAAACGACCGGTCACCAGGGGCCGACTTCGGGTCGGCCAGGAGTGCGTCGAGTTCGCGAGTCGCCGCCGCATAGTCGCCCCCTTGCAGGGCGGCGACCACCGCGCCCGGCAGGTCGGGCGCGATGGGCGCCACGGCCCGCTTCGCCAGGTCGGCCCCCAGCGCGGCAACGACGGGCGGGTCGTCAGCGGCGTCGCTCGCGGTCGCCAGGTTCGCGAGCAGCGCGGCCAAACTCAGGGCGAGGGCTCGCCACCACGAACAATGCGGCAGAGATCGGGTCGTCACGCGCGGTTCCTCCTAATTGGTGCCAGATCCAGATCGTGAACGAGGCCCGGCCGTCATTCCTGCCCGAGCCGAGCGACAAAGTTCCGATAGCGGGTTGGACGCGACTCACTCTGATATCGTTCCCACGATTGTCGCTGATCCGACCCACCCGGGCGAGCGGCAAGCAGTCAATTGTCGGAGTAAGTCAGTGACGTCCAGCTCGCTTCCAGAACGTAAATCCACGAGAATCCAGCGTTGGTTTCGTGACCTTAGTTCACGTTCCGGTCGCTCAGCGTGCTGAGCTGTTGGTCGAGGTCGCCGGCTCGATCCAGAGCAAGATCCCTGGGAGACGCCCTCCGGACACATCGCTCCTTCCATGCTCGTCCTTGATCGTAAACTGGCGGCGGAACAAGGTGACCGGCTGATCCGCGGGATACTGCTGGCTGATCGAGATATCGCCACCACCCACCGATCCGCTGCCATCGGTCCAGGTGGCGGGCTCGTCCACCTCGATCACCCGGGCCTCATCGCGGGTGATGGTCAGATGCCAGTTCCTGGCGTCGTCCTGCTGTTCCTCAAGGGCGATCCGGTGCCGACCAGGGGGGAGAGTGGCCGTCTTGAGCGGCGGCGAGCTGGCTTTCAGGTCGATGTCGCGGGTGGCGATGCTGAGTTGGTAGCTGGACCCGGCGGGGAGGTAGACGTCCCACCGGTTGTCGTCCATCCAGAGTTCCGGCAGCTTGACGACGGCGATCCGCGCGGGGTCGTCGATGACCAGATCGCGGGCGAGTGACTGAATCTGGATGATCTTCTGGGCCAGCCAATCGATCTGCCGGCGATCCTTGACGATCGCGGTCGCGACCGCCGCCACGGCCACGATCAGAAGCGCTGTGCGTAGTCCAAACTGCCAGCCGGGCCGCCGAGAAATAGCCACGGCTGGGGTGAGCGGACGGCTGGGCTCGCCCGGGGGCGGTTCGGTCGTCATCGGGTGGTCGCTCCGGTCGCGCGGTGGCAGGCTCACGGTTTCTTGACTTCCAGAATCACCGGCAAGAGGGCCTGAGACTGCGGCGAGAGCCTGGCTTTCGCCTCTTCCAGGAGACTCGGAGGGATGGATAACTTGAGGAAGGTCAGCGGTTTCAGCGGGTCCACGGCCAGAAGCTTCGTGGCTCCCGCTTGCTCGACGATGAGCTGATCCCACCGACCCCGGAGGAAATCTCGCATCGTTTGATCGCCCATGGTCGTGCGGGTACTCCCCGCAACTCCCTTGATGTAAACATCCAGACTGTCGCGTGCTTCACGGCAGTTGACGCGCAGGATCACTTCCTCGGGCCTGGTGGACGGAAGGCCGAAGCCACTGATGCTTCCCCGAGTGGATTTCATGCCGAAGCCGAACCGTCCCGGTGGGATGTGGGCCCGCCAGGCAAAGTGGAGCGGCGGCTGGTGGGGGATCGCCCGGAGCGTGAGCAGTGCCGGGTCGGCGACTTCCAGTTCCCCCGCTGCCGCGTTCAGGCGGTTGTAGGTGGCCTGCAAGTGGTTCCGCTCGGTGTTGAGCATCCAGGCCCAAATTCCACCCGCCACGAGCGCGATTGTCAGCAGCCCATCCACGATCCGCCGCAACATCATCGCGAAGCCCTCGCTCGCCGCCAACTTCAATCCGATCGGGCGGTGATTATGCGGTGAAATTCGGCAACATGCAACCATCGCAATTGAGGGTCGGGGCCGGTTCACGCGGCAGATGTTGACCGGGACTCACGCGGTTTTCCGACAATTTAAGGAAGAGCGAATCGGGTCGATTTCCACTCGACGAAACACTTTTCCACAGCAAGGATGATTATGCGTAAACCTCTCCGACCCCGATGCGAGGCGCTCGAAGGGCGCGTCGTCTTGACGTCCTCGGCGCTCGATTCGAGTTTCGGGACCGGCGGCCTCGTGCTCGGTCCGATCAGTGCCGTATCGGCCATCGCCGAGGACAGCGCTGGCCGCCTGGTCGTCGTCGGTACGATGCCGGGGACGGGAACGTCGAGTTCCACGTCGCTCATCGCCGAGCGGTACACGAGTGCCGGAACACTCGACCCGACCTTCGGGACGAACGGCTCGGTGACGATCCCGCTGCCCACCGACTTCAACAACGCGGCGGGTGGGCCGCACAATATCGCCTTCGCGGCGGATGGTTCGATCATCTTTGCCGCCCCCGTGAACCAGGCGACCTCACCCGGCCAGGCGTTTCCGGGGGGCAACATTCCGGTCGAGTCGATCGCCGTCCGGTTGACTCCCGCCGGCAAGCTCGACACCAGTTTTGGCTCGACCGGGGTCGTGGCGGTGAATCACCGCGACTCCGTCCTCAACGCGGTCGCGGTCCAGGCGGACGGCAAGGTCGTGCTTGCTGGGACCGATGCCACCGAACCACTCGACGGCGGCTCGTCGGTCATGATCGCCCGCCTGACGGCCCGCGGCGTGCTCGACACGACGTTCAACCAGACCGGGATGGTCGTCGGTCTTGGGACGTCGAGTCTTACGGGAACCACCGGCGCTGCCGTTCATGTGCTCGGTGGTGGCCAGATCCTGGTAGCCGGCTCGGCCTACACGCCCGGATACAGCGGCACCAAAACCGGCTTCCTGACCGAACTGAACGCCGATGGCTCGGTCGATACCGCCTCGGGGGCGGTCGGGATCATCACCGAGCCGATCCGGACGATCACCGACATGGCGGTCCAGACCGACGGCAAGATCCTCCTGGTGGGCGACAATTCGACCGACTCCTCGCACCCAACGGCCGCCATCGTCCGGACGCTGAGCACCGGCGTCTTCGACCGGTCGTTCGTGACTCCCTCCACCACGCCCGCGATCGGCCCCAACCTGAATGTCGCTTACCAGTCGGTCCAGCTCGCCAGCGATGGGTCGGTCTACGTCGGCGGCAATAGCTCGATCGTGGCGCCGGGCGGCACTTTGCTCAGGCAGGTCGTCATCGACCACTATCTGGCGGGGGGAAGTCTCGACGCCAGCTTCGGTGTCGGGGGACGGATCACGTTCCGGCCGGTCCTGGCTGCCGCTCATTCCAGCAGCGACTTCGGCGCCAGCCTGGCCATCACCGCCGCGAGCAAACTCGTCATCGGTGGGACGGCCACGCCTTATCTCGTCAACCCGACGCAGGGCAATAGCTTCTCGTTCGTGGCGACGCAGGGGGTGCTCGCGCAGTTCGTGCCGGTCAAACTCGTACCCCTTACGGCGGGCGACTACAACGGTGATGGCAAGGCCGACCTCGCCGTCGAGCTGGCGGCACTCGGGCAGTTCGCCATCCGGAAGTCGGGCGGGGGCGGCGATACGGTGACGGGCTTCGGCGCGGCCGGGATCGGGCAGACGATCCCGGTGACGGGCGACTTCGACGGCGATGGCGTCACCGACGTCGCGGCGTATCTTCCCCAGCAGGGGTTGTTCGCCTACCGTCCCTCGCATGGCGGCCCCGACATGGTCGTCTCGTTTGGCAAACCTGGCATTGGCGCTTCGATCCCCGCCGTGGGCGATTACGACGGCGATGGCAAGTCCGACCTCGCCGTCTACGTCCCGTCGCTCGGCGCGTTCATCTACCGCCCGTCGCGCGGTGGCACCGATGTCGTGATCGCGTTCGGGACCAGCGGCGCTGGGCAGTCGATCCCGGCTCCCGGCGATTACGACGGCGACGGGACCACCGACCCGGCCGTCTATCTGCCGCGCATCGGCACCCTGGCCTACCGACCATCGAGCGGAGGCTTTGATGTCCTGACCCCCTTCGGCCCCGCCGGCGCCGGGGCGTCGATCCCGGCTCCCGGTGACTACGACGGCGACGGCAAGACCGATGTCGCGGTCTATATCCCGGCGATGGGGTCCTTCGCGATCCACCCCTCGGGCGGGAGCGCGGACTATTTCGCACCGTTCGGCAAGTCTGGTTCGGGTGCGTCGATCCCGGCTCCCGGCGATTACGACGGTGACGGCAAGACCGACGTCGCGGTCTACCTCCCATCGCTCGGTCTCTATGCGTATCACTCCTCGGCCAACGGGGTGGACATTGTCCAGCAGTTTGGTGTCTCTGGCACCAGCCAGACCGTGCCGGCCAACTCGATTCCCGCCGCGCAACCCGCCCCAACCGGCGGCACAGCGGCCTCGCCGTCTGTCACGGTTGCAATCCCGACGATCACCGAGATCCTCGACCCGACGACCTCAACGAGCAAGAAAAAGAAAACTTGAACGGGAGATCGACATCCATCCAGGTCATGGCACCATCTTTTCGAGATTCAAGGCCCAACTGACTGGGCTTATCGCCTAGGATAAGGATAGAATGTCATGGGCATGGCCGCTGACGGGCGATCCGAGCGGCCTGGATTCCGGCGGACCTTGAGGATTGCTGGCTTCATGTCTGACCTTCGCATGATCTTGCTTTGCGCGGCCAGCCTGGTCGGGATGAGTCAAGGACCAGTGTCCGCATCCGCCCGGCCGAGCGGCGAACCCGAGGCGGCCAGCGCTGGGATCGAGTTCTTCGAAACGAAGATCCGCCCGGTGCTGGTTGAGCGGTGCTACAAGTGCCACTCGGCCGAGGGGAAGGGGGCCAAGGGTGGGCTCCGCCTCGATGGGTCGGCCGCGATCCGGCACGGCGGTGACTCAGGACCGATGCTTGGTGATACCGAGCCCGGTCAGATCAAGGCGGATGAGAGTTTGCTCCTCGCGGCTTTGAGCCATGGCGGCGAGATTGCCGCGATGCCGCCCGACAAGAAACTCGCGGAGCGAACCATCGCCGACTTCCGCCAGTGGGTCGAACGGGGTGCGCCGATGCCTGATCATGCCCCAGCGGGCAAAGATCAGAATGTTCAGCCTTCCAAAGCGAAGCCCGGCATCGATTTTGACGCCGGACGCAAATACTGGGCGTTCGTTCCCGCAGTCGAGCAGGCTGTCCCGTCGGTTTCCAATCCCGAATGGGCGCGAACGCGGATCGATCCGTTCATCCTGGCGGAGCTCGATACCCACAATCTGACGCCCTCGCCGCTCGCGGACCGGCGGACCCTGATCCGTCGCCTCTCGTTGGACCTGACCGGCCTGCCGCCGACGGCTGACGAGGTTTTTGCCTTCATCGCCGATCCCGCAGTTGATGCCGAGGATCGGTTGGTGGATCGGTTGCTCGCGTCGCCCCGCTACGGCGAGCGCTGGGGTCGGCACTGGCTCGACGTGGCACGCTATGCCGAGGATAACCCCACGTCGGAGGCGACGAGCAAGCCGCCCCGGAATGCCCATGTCTATCGTGATTGGGTCATCGGGGCGATCAACGCCGACTTGCCGTACAACGAGTTCATCCGCCGTCAGCTTGCCGCCGACCTTGAACCCGGTCTCCCTCCGACCGAGATTGCCGCGACCGGCTTCATTGGCCTGGCTCCGGTCTACCACAAGGAACCGAAGCTCTCCGCCGAGGTCATCGGCGCCATCGTCGCCGACGAGTGGGACGAGCGGCTCGACACCGTCACTCGGGGCGTCCTCGGTCTGACGGTTGCCTGTGCCCGCTGCCATGACCACAAGTTCGACCCGATCGGGACCGCCGATTACTACGCTCTGGCCGGCGTCTTCGCCAGCACCCAGCTTGCCGAACGCGCCCTGATTTCGGCCGACACGCAGACGACCGAGGAGCTTGCCAACAACCGGCGGTTGCTGGTCGATCTGGAGCAACGACTCAACTACGCCGAGGAGCAAAAAGGGGTCGTCGAGAAGGCCCACGGCGATGTCGAGCAGGCGAAGCGGAGCGTCGAGGAATACAAGGCCAAGGTCAAGCAAGCTCGCGACCGCAAACGGTTCGACGGCCCGACCGCTCCCGCCGTCCTCGACGCCGCGCTCTGGGTCGATGGGTCCGATCCGTCGTGGACGAACATGGACTACCGGACCGGCGTCGGCCGCGACCTGCCGATCTTCGTCCGGGGGAGTCTGACCAACCCGGGACCGATCACCCCCCGGCGCTTTCTGGCCGTTCTGAGCCCAGGCGAGCCCGAGCCATTTTCGGGTCCGGGCAGTGGTCGGCTGGCCCTAGCTGACGCGATTGTCGGCCCGGCGCAGTCGCTCGCGGCGCGGGTAATCGTCAACCGCGTCTGGAGTTGGCACTTCGGGCGGCCGATCGTCTCCACGCCAAGCAACTTCGGCAAGCTCGGCGAGGCACCCACGCATCCCGCCCTGCTAGATGATCTCGCCGCGCGGTTCATCGCGGCGGGCTGGTCGCTCAAGTGGTTGCACCGCGAGATTGTCCGCTCCAGCACCTATCGCCAGTCGAGTCAAGGACCCGAATCGACCGCCGATCGATTTCGGGACCCCGAAAACCGCTGGCTCGGCCGGTTCGAGCGGCGGCGGCTCGACGTCGAAGCCTGGCGTGATGCGCTCCTGGCGGTTGATGGGTCGATCGACCTCGATAATGTCGGCGGTCGCTCGGGTGACCTCGACCGCTCTGAGTTTCACGGTCGGACCGTCTACGGCAAGGTCAGCCGCCAGCGACTGGCCGACGTCCTCAAGACGTTCGACTTCCCCGACCCGAACCGCCACGGCGAGTCCCGCGACCAGACGACGACGCCGCTCCAGCAGCTTTACTTCCTCAACAGCCCGTTCCTTCTCGACCGCGCGGCCACGCTCGCCCGGAAGATCACGGCCGACGATGTCCCGACCGACCCCGCCATCCGCGTCCGGACGATCTATCAGCGCGTCCTCCAGCGTGACCCTACGGTGGACGAATTGGCCCGCGCTGTGCGGTTCATCGAGCGGGACGGCGGCGCGGATCGTCCCGAATCATGGACGCTCCTGGCCCAATCTGTGCTGATCAGCAACGAGTTCCTGTTTGTCGACTGATTAATTCTCTACCGACCCGAATCCGCCGCGCAAGGACCTGATGCCATGTTCCCGATGATCGACCCAACCCGGCGCGGTTTTCTCCGGAACATGATGGCGGGTGTCGGTGGCCTGGGCCTGTCGAGCTTCCTCCACGCCGAAGGGCTCCTTGCCGCCGACCTCAATCAGCCCCACTTCGCCCCGAAGGCCAAGCGGGTCATTTACCTGTTCATGGGTGGCGGGCCGTCGCACCTCGACATGCTTGACCCCAAGCCGATGATCCAGCAGTATGCCGGCCAGCGGCCCGACGGCGTCGCCCTCCGGACCGAACGGGTGACGGGGGGGTTGTTGGCGTCCCCCTTCAAGTTCGAGAAGTGCGGGTCGAGCGGCATCGAGGTTTCCGACCTGATGCCGCACCTGAAGACGCAGGTGGATAACCTCTGCGTCCTGCGGGGCGTCCATGGGTCGAACCCGAACCACGGACCGGCGACGAACTTCATGCTCTCGGGTCGGATCGACCAGGTACACCCGGTGATGGGAAGCTGGGTTTCGTACGGGCTGGGCACGGTCAACCATGACCTGCCTGGGTTCGTTTCGCTCGGCAACTACTTCAACGTCGCGCGGAACGGCTACCTCCCCGGCGAGCATCAGGGGACGCCGATCGACCTCGACAAGCCAAACCCCGACGAGATGATCCGCCACCTCCGGAACACCCGCGTCGACCGCGACCGCCAGGCTCGTCAGCTTGAATTCCTCGCCGACATGAACCACGCGCACGAGGCCGAGCGCGGCGGCCACGACGCCATGCTCGACGCCCGGATCAAGGCGATGGAGACCGCCTTCCGGATGCAGACCGCCGCGCCCGAGGTCTTCGATATCCGCAAGGAGTCGCAGGCGACCCGCGACGCCTACGGCAAGGGGAAGTTCGCCAACTCGTGCTTGCTTGCCCGGCGGCTCGTGGAAAACGGCGTCCGGTTCGTCCAGGTGGTCAACAGCGGCTGGGACCACCACGCCGACATCAGCAAGAACATCCGGTCGAAGTGCCAGGAAGTGGACCAGCCGATCGCCGCCCTGATCGGTGACCTCAAGCAGCGCGGGATGCTCGACGATACCCTGGTGATCTGGGGCGGCGAGTTCGGCCGGACCCCCGTCTCGGAGAACGGTGACGGCCGCGACCACAACCCGTTCGGCTTCACGATGTTTCTGGCGGGCGGGGGCGTCAAGTCGGGCCACATCCACGGCGCCACCGACGACTTCGGCTTCAAGGCCGTTGATGGCCGCGTGGCGATCCACGACCTCCACGCTACGATCCTGCACTTGCTCGGGCTCGACCACGAACGGCTGACCTACCGCTACTCGGGCCGCGACTTCCGCCTCACCGACGTTGCCGGTACCGTCGTCCGCGACATTATCGCCTGATGTATCGGCCCCGCATCAACCGGCCCCTTCGCCCGCCCGGGGCCGGGGTCGATTTTTACGATAGGATTTCATTAAACCATCAATGGATTTATCTGCCTGCTGATTTAAATCATATCTTTGGACATTTTCCGCTCGGATCACCTTGGCCTCGCCGCAGGTGAAACAGAGCAGAATTGTTCGCTTGTCGGCATCGTCCTGCCACTCAGCCGCGTAGTCGGGATGAAAACCGCCGCATTTTTTCTCGCCTACCCAGGCTTGCAAAGTTGTGGGGTCGTTAAGCACTTGGATCAACGTCTTCAGGTCATCGGGCTTGAGGGTGATTGGATCGGCGTAAAAGTCATAGCCTGCTCGCTCGATCAGCGGCTTGCCGCTCAGCTTTTCGGTCTCATAACCTTTGGGCTCGCCGTTCGAGTGCGGTAGGCCCTCGTAGACGACTCGGTTGGCGGAAGTCTGCTGAGCGGGCGTGGATGCAGGGGTTGGCGAGCACCCAGGAGCAAGCGCTAAACCAACTAAGACGATCGGAGCCAGCGAGCCAACACCCGAGAAAACGCCCGTGCGAAACATAGGACGGTCCTTGCATGATCGGCTCGGTGGATTCGTTGCGATAGCTTAGGGCATCTCTTCCGGCTGAGTCAAGGCGGCGGCCATCAGGCTCAAGGTGCCCATCGCCAAAAAGGTGTTGCGGGCCTTGGATACGTTGCTGAACCCGAGGAGCCACGGGGCGGCCAGGGCGAAAAGCCCGTTGGCGGCGTCGCCCGCGAGGTGGAGTTTGAACGGGACAACCGGCACCAGAGTATCCTCAGCCCGAGTCAAGGCGGTGGCCGCCACGGTCCCGCCGCCGATGACACGGCAGAGAAGAGTGGCGAGCTTCGCGTCCTCGCTGAACCCGCAGATCTCGGGAGCGGCGGCGATGAGCGGACCGTACATGTAGTCGGTCAGGATATGCTGGCGGCGTGTGATGGGCTTGATCATGGAATCGTTCCGAGCAAAGAGTTATGACTCAACGAAAACAGCCGGACCTGAAGACAGGTCCGGCTGCCAACTCGCTTGTTTTAGGTCAGTTTACGAGAACTTGTAGGGGGCCAGGCCGCGGAAGGGGTCATAGCCCGGGATCAGGGGGAGATCAACCGGCTTGCCTTCGCGGGCGGCCTGGTAGATGGCCTCGATGATTTTCATGTCCTGCATCCCCTCTTCACCGGGGGTGTGGGTCTTGCAGTTCTGCATGATCCGCTCACCGAAGTGGTCCATTTCGAGAGCGAAGTGGCTTTTTTCGAGGAGCTGGATGGTCTCGACGATATTGGCTGACCCCTGGGCGCGGGCGAGCATCATCTTGATACCGCGGTAGGCGAAGGCGGGGTTCATGTCGAGCCGGGCCGCCTCGAACATCACGCTGCACTTGCGGGTCTCGTGCGCGGAATAGAAGGTCTGGCACGAGGCCATGATGCCGGTCGGGAACTTGAGCTGGAAGTTGACGCGGTCCTCAACCTCGGTGAAGCGGGGATCACTCTCGTCGCTCATGATCTGCGCTGCGACCTGGATCGGTTCGAGGCCGGTGATGTAGCGCGTGGCGTTGAGGCAGTAGATTCCGACGTCGGGCAGCGAACCGCCGCCAGCAAGCTTCTTGTTGTGCCGCCACTGGTTGTTGGGTGCCTGATTCTGGCCGTTGGCAGCCTCGATCAGTTTAATCGGACCATAGTCTCCCGAGCGGGAGATCCGGATCATCTCGTGGTTGTGCGGCTCGTACTGGCAGCGGTACGCGACCATGAGCTGCTTCTGCGCGGCTTCGGCCGCCCGGATCATCTCAGCGCATTCGGCCGAAGAGTTGGCCATCGGCTTTTCGCAAAGCACATGCTTGCCCGCCTTCGACGCCCGGACCGAATACTCCAGGTGCATGCTGTTGGGCAAGACGATGTAGACGATATCGACCGTCGGGTCATTGGCGATGCGGTCGAACCCCTTGTAGTCGTAGATATGGTCAGACGTGACGCCGTACTGGTCGGCAACCTTGGCTGCCTTGGCGGGATCGCCGCTGACGAGCGCGGCGAGCTTGACGAACTTGCACTGGCCAAATGCCGGTAAGATCTCGGCCAGGGACAACTCGCCAAGGCCGACGACCGCGACGCCGAGCCGTTGCCCTGGGTTGAGCGGCGCGAACGGGTTGCCATCCTTCGCCTCGGTGTCCGCCTTCATCGGCGGCAAGATGACCTGCTTGGGGACAGGAGCATCGGCCGGGGTGGTCGCCGGGACCTGCGCCTCGGTGGGCCGGACGGTGGCCGCCGCAATGCCAAGTGCGCCCGCGGTGGCCAGAAAATCACGGCGAGATTTGCCCGGGGCTGGTTCAGGAGTCATCAGTGGGTCACCTTCGGTCATCGATTAGCATGAAGGATTGTTGACAGAATTGAATCGGCAACCTCTCATGCGAAATCAATGCCAGACCGGCGACCGGGCCAGAGCCGGGACATCGATTCTGACCCCTCAAGTCTGCCTCGACAGGATCGACCCACCCAGCCGCGACCGAGCGACGAGCGAGGCCAGCAAGTGGCCGCTGCTGGTCTCGACGAGTGGTTTCAGGCGGAGGATCGGGATCTCCAGGAGTCGAAAACTGACCTCAGCCAGGATCATCGTCAGGGCCGTGGCGAGGACGAACATGAGCCACGGATTATTAGTCTCAAACCGACCCAAGATCGCTCGCGCCGCGTGGATCGCGGTCATGTGGTAGAGGTAGGCTCCATAAGAGATGATGCCGATCCGCCGGAGCGGCGGCCAACGCAGCAAGCCCGCCGCCCAGTGGTCCTCGCGGATCATCAACGAGCCGACCAGGAGCGTCATCACGACCTGAATCAAGGCTCGGGGCCAGCCCGCGAGGTCCAGCGGGGCCAGCACGAGCAGCCCGCCCAGCACGATGGCCAGCAAGATCGGCGACGACCGCCGGCCTATCCACCATGCAAATGCGGCAAACGAGCGCGGCGAGTGCAACAACCGACCGAGCAAGACCCCAAGAATGATCGGCGTGAACGTGATCTGGAGGATGTTCGGTACCTCACCCGTGCCATAGACCTGGCGAATCCAGCCATCGAAAAGCCCGAAATTCACCGCCTGATTGCCAACCAGCGCAATGATCAAGAGCACGAAACCCAACTGAGCACGCACATACTTTTCGATGAACGGCCAGACCAGATAAAATTGTTCCTCGGTCGCCAAAGACCACATTATGAACATATTTATTGTTAAAATACTCGTCCAGTTGCAGGTAAATGTCAGGTATTTGGGTAGCTCGTGAATATACGTTTGCAAAACTTCGGAATTTGGTCGAAAGGCAGCCAACCCAATCAGCAGCGCACCAAGTTGCAGGTAGTAGGCGGGGAGGATACGGAGCGAGCGGCGGACATAAAAACTCCGGAGCGCAAACGACCCCCGTCGACTCCGTTCGCGCACGATCAAGCTTTCGATCAAGATCCCGCTCAGGACGAAGAACACATCCACACCCAGAAACCCGAGGTGCAAAACATGAGGCACATTCGTAAACGTCGGAATATGATGAAAAATGACCGCGAGGATGCAAAATGCTCGAACCCCATCGAGACTCGCAAAATAACGCGCCTGGCAAAATCGTTCATAACTCGCCACGGTCGGTGGATTGGTCTGAGTGTGAGTCTGGCTCTCGGACATCTCCGTTCGAGTGGTTGCAATGCTGACCATCTGAACTCTCTCCTGAAACGAAGCGGGGCATGGGGGGGGTATTGGAAGCGCAGTTCGGCCCGAGAGCGCGACGACGTCGTCGGCCCCGGTCCCAGCAGCGTCATCAAGGCGATGTTCACGTACACCGCGGATCTCGATCAGCGAGATCCCAACCAACCTCATCCCATTCGGTTAGCTCAGGGATTCAGAGGTTATCCGGATCAATATTCGGTTCTGCATCATGAGAAAGAAAGAGAGATGTCAATAAACCGCGCAAGCCGTTGATAAATAGAAACGCATTTCGCTTTATTGTCGCAATCAAGTATTTCATTGCCAGCCAAGCGTCTGGACGTTGGTGTTTATTAATGCAAAAGAGCCAATGAAATTTATAACATGAACATGCAAAAATAAGGAAATTATCGTACTTGTGGATTGCGGCCCGCCAATATTGCCTGTTTCTCGCACGCGATGTTGTCGTGGTATTTGAGTTTGATTTGTTGTCTTTTGATTCGATTTCTGGCCCGAACCAGACTCTTGACACTTATTGCGAGAATGTTACACTTCATCCCGCAACGAGTGATCGTTGGCCCAGACGAACTGAAGCAAGCCGAAGTGGCGGAATTGGCAGACGCGCTAGCTTGAGGGGCTAGTGGGCTTAACGGCTCGTGCAGGTTCAAGTCCTGTCTTCGGCATCAATCAACCGGGGTTCACGCCGCAAGACGTGAACCCCTGGCTGTTTCGAACCCGATCAGAGGCGGCAGATCAGCAGTTCGCGCTCGTAGACGGTCTCCGGTGGCAGGCGATCGTGGAGTTCGATAAATAGCTCCTCGTGGCCGACGACCTCGGAGCGCCAGGCGTTGCGGTCGAAGGCTTGCAACTGGTCGAAATCCGCGCGGCTGAAGTCCGACCCGTTCCAGTCGATGTCCTCGAAGCGGGGCATCCAGCCGATCGGGGTCTCGCGACCCTTGGCTCGGCCTCGGACGCGGTCGACGACCCACTTGAGCACGCGCATGTTCTCACGGAAGCCGGGCCAGATGAATTCGCCCGCGTCGTTCTTGCGGAACCAGTTGACGTGGAAGATCGCCGGTGTTTCGGACAACTCGCGTTGCATCCGGATCCAGTGGCGGAAGTAGTCGCCCATGTGGTAGCCGCAAAACGGGAGCATCGCCATCGGATCGCGGCGTACCTTGCCGACGACTCCGGCGGCGGCGGCCGTCATCTCCGACCCGACCGTCGCCCCGATATAAACCCCAGCGCTCCAGTTGAACGCCTGATGGACGAGGGGCATCGTCGTCGCCCGCCGACCGCCGAAGATGATGGCGCTGATCGGCACGCCGGCGGGGTCTTCCCATGCCGGGTCGATCGTCGGGCACTGCGCGGCGGGAGCGGTGAAGCGTGAGTTCGGGTGCGCGGCTTTAGCACCGGTCGCACTGGCGATCTCGGGGGTCCAGCGCTGGCCTTGCCAGTCGAGGCACTCGGCGGGAGGTTCGGGGGTCATCCCTTCCCACCAGACACCGCCATCCGGGGTCAGTGCCACGTTGGTGAAGATCGTATTTCGGGAAAGTGCGGTCATCGCGTTCGGGTTGGTCTGCCAGGACGTGCCGGGAGCGACACCGAAGAAGCCGGCTTCCGGATTAATGGCGCGAAGGCGGCTCTCGGCGTCGGGTTTGAGCCAGGCGATATCGTCGCCGACGGTCCAGACCTTCCAGCCCTCAAAGCCCGCCGGCGGAATCAGCATGGCGAAGTTGGTTTTGCCGCAGGCTGAGGGAAACGCGGCGGTGACGTAGGTCTTCTCGCCCTGGGGGTCTTCGACACCGAGGATCAGCATGTGCTCGGCCATCCACCCTTCGTCGCGGGCGATGTTCGACGCGATCCGCAGCGCGAAGCACTTCTTGCCCAGCAAGGCGTTGCCGCCATAGCCCGAACCGTAGGACCAGATCTCGCGGGTCTCCGGGAAGTGGACGATGTACTTCTCGGGGTTGCACGGCCAGGCGACGTCGGCCTGGCCGGCTCCGAGCGGCGCACCGACGCTGTGCATGCAGGGGACGACGCGCTTCTCGGCCTTGTCGATGACGCTGAAGACGGGCAGGCCAACCCGCGCCATGATCCGCATATTGATCACAACATAGGGCGAGTCCGTTAACTGCACGCCGACCTGCGACATGGGCGAACCGATGGGTCCCATGCTGAAAGGCAGAACATACATTGTCCGTCCGCGCATCGAACCAGAAAACAACTCCTTGAGCTTGCGCCTCATCCCATAAGGTTCGACCCAGTTGTTGGTCGGACCAGCAGCCTCTTTGGACAATGAGCAGATGAACGTGCGGTCCTCGACGCGGGCCACGTCGCTCGCGTCGGATCGGGCGTAATAGCAGCCCGGCCAGAGTTCTTGATTGAGTTCCGTCAGAGTCCCGGCGGCGATCATCTGCCGGGTGATCGCCTCGGCCTCAGCCGCCGATCCATCCACCCAGTGAATGGACGCGGGTAGAGTCAGCCGAGCCATCTTATCGACCCACTTGAGCAGGTGCCCATTCTTGCTCAGAGGGACCGAGGGGTCGCGACCCTCCCAGGTCTGTAGGGATTCGACGAGGTCCACGTTGTGTTCAGCAGCGGTATTCATACAACTCACTTTCCTCACGGATCAGACAGACCGGGCTTGAACCATCCGGGCGGCAGCCACCTCGCCCCATCTTGGTCCCGACCGCCTGATCTGAACAGGGTCCGATGGCAGATTTTGGCTCGGCAAACCCTTCCTGGTCATGGACCATGATTCCTGACCACACCATTGACCTGATAAGATTTTGCGGAGTCTGGTATGAGGCATGTGATCTCGAATGACGACTTATCAGGACGCAAACCGCTCGTTTTCGAATCTCTGTACAAGTGAGTTTGCGAAACGCTCTGAGAGGATATACAATCCCTTGCAAGCCCAGAGAGCATTCTCTAACAATAGCGATGGGCTTATTTCTATCGAGGAGAATCGTCATGGCCCGCAAAGTGCCCAAAGCACCAGTCAGTGAAATTCCGGATGAGGATGTTCTCGAAGAGGAAACCGAGGACGATACCGAGGAAACGCCGACGACCCGAGGGTGGAGTCGGGGTATGAGCAAGGCGGCCGCGGCCCGTGCCGCTCTCGCCGAAGGTTACTATGTTCCCAAGCAAGCAAGTGCCTATATCAAACACAAAACAGGAATTGATATCAGCCCTCAGCAGTTCAGCGCGGAAAAGAGCCGGATCAAGTTGCGTTCCAATGGCGCAACGACGTTCGGACCGGGTGGTTTCCTGCCATTTCATGGTCAGTCGGGCGGGCAACGCGCCGGTCTGAGCGGTGATGCCGATATGCTGGAAGTCATGGAATTGATCAAGCCCCTGATCGATCAATTCGGCGTTGACAAGGTGAAGCGGATGGTTGACCTCCTGGGCTCATCGTCTCCCCGCTCATATTAACCCCGACCGGTTTTGATCCTCATTCACCCCGCTCGCAAGCTGGACCGCGCGAACTCTGTTCATCTCCCCCTCGCCGGTCCGCATCTCTTGGTCCATCGAAGAATTTGGCGATCCTCGCGAACCTTCGCGCTGCAGTCGCGTCTATCGGGGTGTGAACGCGGCAACGACGACTTCACCTCAGGGATCTCCACCTCGGGAACGACCGCCTCAGCGGTTGCTCAGTCGAAACCAGTATTCGACATCAGGCCATTCTTGATCGTGGATCTGCGTCAACTTGGCGCACCGATCTCGCAAGATCAAGCGATCGCACGCCCAGGACGTGGGAAAACCTGGTCAATCCGCCAGTTCGGGGAACTGGAGAATGCTGGTTCAAATCCAGCCGTCCTGATTCGAGCAAACCTTTTCAGGGAGTCTAATCATGCGTGACCGCAAACGCCCGACCAGCCAGCAAGCTTGATCGGGGCTGTGGTGTAACGGCAGCATATCGGCCTTTTAAGCCGGGAGGAGGGGGTTCGAATCCCTCTGGCCCCATCCGATCGGACCCGGATCCGACGACGCCTTGATGACCCCCACACCGGGGATGCATGAGCTGGTTCATGTGCCTCCCTGTTAAGGAGGATCTCGCAGGTTCGATTCCTGCCCCCGGTGCTTCGTTGACTCGTTGCATTAACGAGCCTGGAAGGGCAAGCCAACGGGTGATGGCAGCCGTTTGGAGAACGGCCGAGCGCAAGTTTTGAGGGTTCGACTCCCTCTCCTTCCGCTCGTCCCTTGAATGTCATGTGCGTGCCCCTGGCCGAGCGGTCGAGGCACCGGTTTACCAAACCGGACAGGCGGGTTCGACTCCCGCGGGGCGCTTCGGGTTTCTGTTCCTGGCTCGGTAGGCTAACTGGCAAAGCCACCTGTCTTAGAAGCAGGGGATTGGGGGTTCGAATCCCCCCTGAGCCACTCTCGTTCGCAACGTCCTCGCGGAGCAGCCTGGAGTGCTCGCCGCATTGTCAATGCGGAGGTCGTGGGTTCAAATCCCACCGGGGACGCCTGGGAAGTGTCGGCACGGTACGCCAACTGGCAGAGCGACGGGGTTCAAAATCTCGTGATTGTGGGTTCGACTCCCACCCGTGCTACTTCGAGGGATAACAGGCGGCACGGTACGCAAACTGGCAAAGCGGCGCGACTTAAAATCGCGTGTCGTGTGGGTTCGAGTCCCACCCGTGCTCACCATCTCGTGCTCTCTACTTGCTGCGTCGGCTGGGCATCTGGCGTGCCCCGGTGGCTGTAACCCACCCGCCTTCGGGCTCTGGCGGTTCGAATCCGTCCCGACGCATTCTCGATGAGTCTGGTCCGTCGTGCTCGCATCTTTTGGTTCGATTTTGGGGTTCGAGGTTTCAATTTTCCGCGTTGGCCGGGTAGGCAAATTGGCAAAGCCGCCAGTCTGAGAGACTGGTGCGTGTGGGTTCGACTCCCATCCCGGCTACTCCCGAAGTTTTTGTTCGATCGTTTGAGGTTTCTGGGCTGCTGGTCCAACAGCAAGACACCTGCCTTGCAAGCAGGAGATCGGGGTGCGACTCCCCGGCGGTCCACTCGGTGACGGGATCAATCCTGGAGCGAGGGTACAAGCGAAAACTGAGTCATCCAAATATTTCGGTAATTTTGGGTTCAAGATTCGATGGTGCCCGTGGTGTAGCGGCAGCACGTGAGGTTGTGGATCTCAAAGCGCGGGTTCAACTCCCGTCGGGCACCCAGTGGCTAATTGATGAATTTCTGATGCTGGAGCCAGACGGCCAGGCAACCGGCTGCAAACCGATGGGAGTGGGTTCGACTCCCACCAGCATCTTTTTGCTCCTGCAAGATCAACAGCGACACCCGACGGTGGAGGCCTGGCCTCGGCCGTCGGGTGTCGCTTTTCACGTGGATTATTCGGTCACGAGCGCCCCATCGAACCAGAACCCGAGTTTCAGGCCCGCGCTGGCAGCCCAGGTCCGGAGAATCGCCAGATCTTTGGGCTTCGCAGGAGCATTGCCGCGCCGCTTGATCTGGCAGATCGTCCTTGAGGCCAGGTCGACCTCGATCGTCGCGACGCGGCAGCGCTGCTCGTGGTTCTCGAACCGCATCGACCAGACCGAAGTGGCTCGGCTGACGCACCGGGCCACATAAGTTCCAGCGCAGTGGCGCATGGCCTTTTCCTCGTTCCAGAGTGCATCGCTCGATCCAAGTTCGCGGATCGTCCAGCAACGAAGATCCGTCGGCAGGTCACGCTCGACCAGCGAGAACTCGTCGATCTCTGAGTGCGCCCAGCGGACCGACCGCCAGCGTTTGGGTCGTTTCAACATGGCATGCCAGGCGTTGACCTGCCGGATCAGGGCGCGGGGGGTCCGCCCCTTCATGGTCAGATTGGGTTCGGGTGGACCGGCGGTCTGGGTTCGACCTTCCCACCAGGTCTCTTCAGCCTGGGCGAACTTCTGGTGGTCAAGATAATCGACTGTAGGTCCGACGAGGTCGGGATCAAAATCGGGATGATTGGCGAAGAACTGGACCACCGAACGCCAGAACTCCGGATGCGTGAAGTCGTGCGCGAGGCGTGTTGTGCCTAGCGCAAGACCGAACTGGCGTGACCCGCCGAGGCCGCGGACCTCGCCCCACCGGAGCGCGGCGCCGACGGATAGGTGGTCGGGGGCAAGCAAAAAGTGGTGGGCCATCTTGCTCGTGTAGGCGAACAGTAGGTCACCAGCGCTTCGGATGTTCCGGCCCGCGCCGATGAGTTTGTACCAGGCTTGATGCCGCCGTGCTTCGGCATCGGTCGGTTCCAGCCAGACCGAGGCCAAGAAGCGAGGCATCGGGTAGGCGGCGAGCAGGTGCTCGGCGAGCGACGCGAACATCGGCATCGGGTTCGTCCCGAGCGGCTCCCAGGTCGTCACCGGGCGGAGCCAGTCGCGCTGGTGGGTTGCCAGCGCGAGCAGGCCACCGACCAACCTGGCCGTCGCGCTGGCGTGAGCCCGCTCGCCCGGCAAGTCGCCATGGACCAAACCTGCCCGCCGGGCGTGACGAAATAATGCCTCAAAGGCGGCGCGAGTGCGCGGGCGCTGGCCAGCCGAGGTTGAGAGCGCCGCGCGGACGGCCTGGTCGATGAGCACCTTTGCTGAGTGCTTGCGTGGAGAAATCGTGGACATGAATCAGCCTCGATGGGAAAAAATAACCGAGTCATGAGCGGGGGCAAGCACCCGCGTCAAGTCGGCGCGATCCCTCTGAGGCCGATCATTGCCCTTCAGGTCGCCACTCGGGACCCAGGAACGATCCGATATGCACTGACCTGCTCAAACAAAGAGTTTTTCATGGGTGATCTGCCAGTCGGTTTACGAGGAAACGAAGCCTGAGCACGATCCGGACAGCGCCTGTGGGTTCCAGGTTCAGGGCGAAATCTGACTGATCGATGGCCCATCTACGTTGACCGGAGCCGGGATGGTTGGCTTTTCCTTTGCTGAGAGTCACGCTTCGCGTTTCAGAAAATCTTCGATCAGGATTGTGGCACGGAGCCGAGATATGACATCCGCAGATCAGTCAGTGCCTCGGCGGTCGCTCGGGAAAACCGGTCTTGAAGTCAGCCCGTTGGCCTTGGGTGGGAACGTGTTTGGCTGGACGGTCGACGAGAATACGTCGTTTCGCTTGCTTGACGCTTTCGTTGACGCGGGGATGAACTTCATCGATACGGCCAACGTTTATTCCCGGTGGGCGACCGGCAACCAGGGGGGCGAGTCCGAGACGATCCTCGGCAAGTGGTTTCAGCGGACCGGCAAGCGGGATCAGGTGGTCCTGGCAACCAAGGTTGGGATGGAGATGAGTCCCACCGAGACGGGCCTGTCTCGCGACGCGATTTGTCGATCGGTCGAAGCGTCGCTCCGGAGGCTTCAGACAGACCGAATCGACCTTTATCAGTCGCACAAGGACGACCCAGGAACGGCACTCGACGCCACCCTCGGAGCTTACGACTTGCTGATCAAGCAAGGGAAGGTCCGGGCCATCGGCGCCTCCAATTTCAGTGCGGATCGCCTGGCTGAGTCACTTCGGGTCAGCCAACAGGCTGGACTACCCGCTTACCACTGCTTGCAGCCTGAATACAACCTTTACGAGCGAGCCAGGTACGAGACGGCGCTGGAGCCGATTTGCCGCGAACACGGGATCGGGGTTATCCCCTACTATTCTCTTTGTAGTGGCTTCCTGACCGGGAAATATCGGTCCGAAGCCGACTTGAGCCAGAGTCCCCGCGGGGCCAAGGTGAAGAATTACCTGAACCCACGTGGTTATACGATTCTTGCTGCCCTCGATCAGGTTGCCGAGCGCATGGGGTCAACCCCTGGGCGGGTCGCCATTGCCTGGCTGCTGGCTCAACCAAGCATCACCGCGCCGATTGCCAGTGCGACGAGCATCAAGCAATTAACCGATCTGATCGAGGCGACTCGATTGACACTTGATGCGCCCGCAATCCAGACACTCGACCAGGCAAGCGTTGAGAGGTAACCGCGGATAGCAAAGGAAATTGCAGGGATCTTCGTTGAAGACGCGATTCATCGCGAGGAACCGTTCAGGTGTCACTGCGGTTTGACATTCTTGCAACACTGAATCCCGGAAGCTCTGATTTTTTGCAAAATTTGCGAGTTTTTTGGCCGTGAGGAGTGTTCACAAACGACAACACCCGGTCAGTTCCCGGTTTTCTTTGAGCGGGGATTGATAAACACTGACACAAGTCTGCCGCCGTTTGGGTCTTCACAAGACGTCAACCAGCTGGGGTGATTGGCCTGAAAGATGGCGACATGGCTTGCGATTGGGACAATCCAGAAAATAGTTTACATAGTATCAAAAAAGTCTATGCTTACTGGCGACGGGATTATCTCTCGGTGAAAACCACTCACGCCAGTCCGTCGAGGATTGGCCACCCGTCGGTTGTCATCAGCTGAACACCAGGAGTAATTTTCATGTTTCGAGAGCTGAAAAAAGCGCTACGGCGAGCCGGGATCGGTGTTTACAGCCGACCGCGTCGCAACGCTCCCCCTCGGTTGATGGAATTGGAAGATCGGCACCTGCTGTCCACGACCAGCCACCCCAATGTTGTGGCCGCGTCGGCCGTGCATGCTGCGGCGGTCACTTCGACGGCCGCCACGACCGGATCGGTCGCGGGACAGTATGGAGGCCAGATCTCGCTGACTGGGACTTCCACCCAGTTTATCGATCAGCTTTATAGCAGTTTGCTCGGCCGATCAGCCGGGGTTGAAGGTGAAACCTACTGGAACGGCGTCTTGCGTCGTGGTGCCAGTCGAACCAGCGTTCTGCTTTCCTTCCTGAACGGGGCGGAATTTCAGAACGATCTCACCCGTTTGAACTCGCTGTCCACCGGTACCACTTTCGGTGGTCAAATTACGACAACGGGTACATCGACGGCTTATATCGGCCAGTTGTACACAAACCTGCTCGGACGGCCCGCCGGGACCGATGGTCAGGCATTTTGGGGTGGTGTGCTCCGCAGTGGCGCCAGCCGGACCACTGTTCTCCTCTCCTTTCTGAACGGCGCCGAGTTCCAGGCGAGTCTCGAACGGCTGAACTCGTCAGGGACATCCCCAACGCCCAGCCCGACTCCGTCGCCGACGCCGAGCCCGACACCGACAACCACGCCTACTCCGACGACCACGCCAACACCGACAACCACGCCTACTCCGACGACCACGCCGAGCCCGACGCCGACGACCACGCCGTCGCCAACACCGACGACCACGCCGAGCCCGACACCGACGACCACGCCGTCGCCAACACCGACGACCACGCCGAGCCCGACACCGACGACCACGCCGAGCCCGACGCCGACAACCACGCCGTCGCCAACGCCGACGACCACGCCGAGCCCGACGCCGACGACCACGCCGTCGCCAACACCGACGACCACGCCGAGCCCGACGCCAACAACCACGCCGTCGCCAACACCGACGACCACGCCGTCGCCAACGCCAACAACCACGCCGAGCCCGACACCAACAACCACGCCGAGCCCGACGCCAACAACCACGCCGAGCCCGACGCCGACGACCACACCGTCGCCAACACCGACGACCACGCCGTCGCCAACACCGACGACCACGCCGAGCCCGACGCCAACGACCACGCCGTCGCCAACACCGACGACCACGCCGTCGCCAACGCCAACAACCACGCCGAGCCCGACACCAACAACCACGCCGAGCCCGACGCCAACAACCACACCGTCGCCAACACCGACGACCACGCCGAGCCCCACACCGACGACCACGCCGTCGCCAACACCGACAACCACGCCGAGCCCGACGCCGACAACCACGCCGTCGCCAACACCGACGACCACGCCGTCGCCAACACCGACGACCACGCCGTCGCCAACGCCAACAACCACGCCGAGCCCGACACCAACAACCACGCCGAGCCCGACGCCAACAACCACACCGTCGCCAACACCGACGACCACGCCGAGCCCGACGCCGACAACCACACCGTCGCCAACACCGACGACCACGCCGTCGCCAACACCGACAACCACGCCGTCGCCAACACCGACAACCACGCCGAGCCCGACACCGACGACCACGCCGTCGCCAACACCGACGACCACGCCGAGCCCGACACCGACGACCACGCCGAGCCCGACGCCAACAACCACGCCGAGCCCGACACCGACGACCACGCCGTCGCCAACACCGACGACCACGCCGAGCCCGACACCGACGACCACGCCGAGCCCGACGCCAACAACCACGCCGAGCCCGACGCCAACAACCACGCCGAGCCCGACGCCAACAACCACGCCGAGCCCGACACCGACGACCACGCCGAGCCCGACGCCAACAACCACGCCGTCGCCAACACCGACGACCACGCCGAGCCCGACACCGACGACCACGCCGAGCCCGACGCCAACAACCACACCGTCGCCAACGCCGAGTCCAACGCCCAGCCCGACGCCCAGCCCCACTCCGACAGGCAGTCCTACCTGATTGGGTGCGTGACGCTGGGATGATGAGGGTTGATGGTTGACTTTTCTCGGCTCAGCGTCGCTAATCGATCTCGTTTTTGAGGCGTATGCCAGGACAGTCCTGGCTACGCCTCCGTCCGTTTGAATTTGGTTTCCGAACTGGTCTTACTGATGGGCAAGGTTCCACCATGGAAGCTCAAAAACTCCGAGTTTGCATTTATCAGTTGATGGATGATAAGGTCTTCAAAAGTAATCGCACGGATGGAATTGGGTGGGATTGGTGCTGGGCGGATTATCAACGTGACTGGATGAACGCCACACCGAGCCGTCACGCGTACCGCTGCCTGCCGCTCACGATCGTGAATCAAACCGGTTGGTGGATCAAAAATCCCGTTGGGTTCACCGCAGTCTGGACCGGATCGTTCCTGCCGGGAAGTATTCAGTTTCAGTTCGATAACGACGACCCAGCCTGGCCCTTGTCGATCAACTCGCAATTCGGCGAAGGGATTATCACCTGGAATACGCCCTTCTTGTTTCGGACCGAGCCCGTCGGCTCGCGGTTGCTCATCACCGGACCGACCAACTACTTCCGCAAGAATGCACAGCCGCTCACCGCGTTGATCGAGAGCGACTGGATGATCATGTCGTTCACCATGAACTACAAGATCCTCACACCATTCGAGCCACTTCGGTTCGAGGCGGGTGAACCGCTCTTCCAGGCCATTCCGCTCGTCAGCAACGTCTGCACGGACCTGGAAGAGGCGGAAGTCCGTTACATGAGGTTGCATGAAGAGCCCGAGGTTCATCGGGCCTACCACGAGTGGTCAACCTCTCGGAGCCAGTTTCACGAGTCAAAAGCTCGGAACGAAGTCAAAGGGGACCAGTGGCAAAAGGACTATTTTCAGGGACGAGACGCAAGCGGCCGACCCATGGCTCGGCAGCACAAGACCAAGGTAAAACCTCCCCAGATCGTCTATGGTCCCGCCAATCCCCCCGACATGAAGTTATCGAGTCCCGCAATTCCGCACCCGGATCAGGATCAACCCATGTCTGAATCCTCCGAGAGTCGCCCCCGCCCCCGCCCACGTCGTCAACCGGAACACTGGCCCAAAAACGCGTTCAATCCCGGCGACGCAACAGCGGCGGTCGCTCTGGCCGACCTTGAGGATGTGTCCGCAACCAATTCCTCAGGAGCGCCGCAACTCGCTGCCTGCCCGGTCACGCGAGTTCAGGCTCCGACCGTTGATTCGCAACTCGTTGAGACCTCTGCTCCATCCAACGAGCAGAATCGGTCCGCACAGTTCAACCACGCAGCGACAACCTCGGACCACACCCCCACGCGGGAGCACGACTCGATGTCCAACGGCGCAACCGCTCAGCTTTCAGCCGAAACCAACTCGAACTCGCGGAATGGCTCCACGCAGCATCAATCCCGGGTCGACGACGAGTGGCGCCGTTGGATCGCCGAGAATCTCCTGCTCGATGCCGGAACCGCCTCGATCATCGAGTCGATGGTCGCCGCCGGCTTCGACCAGGCCGAAGCCGCGCACGAGGTGGATCTTGCCCTCAACAGTCCCTATCTGAAGGGGACCGAAGTCCTCCGGAACCGCCTCAAAAAACGGGACTGGTTGCTGGCCACCTATCGCAAGTTGAACCGATTCAACCCCGAGTTCCAGTCGGTTCCTCGACGGCACAAACTCTCGCGGGGTCAGTTCCTCAACGAATATCTGAGCACGAGTCGCCCCGTCATCATCACCGGGATGATGGACGACTGGCCAGCGCTCCAGAAGTGGAACCTCGACTTCTTCGCGGAAAACTTCGGCGACCGCGAGGTCGAAATCCAGTTTGGCCGCAACTCGGGCGAAAACTACGAGGTCGAGAAGCACAAGTACGTCAAGAAGTTCGCGATGCGCGACTATGTAGAGATGGTCCGCAACGCCGGCAAGACGAACGACTTTTATCTGACCGCCGTCAACAACTCAAGCAACAAGACGGTCTTACCCGAACTCTGGAATGATATTGTTCAGATCCCGGAGTATCTCGATGCAAAAAACCCACATAACGGTTTCCTCTGGTTCGGCCCGACCGGCACGATCACCCCGTTCCACCACGACCTGACCAACAACTTCATGGCGCAGGTAGTCGGCCGGAAGCGGGTCAAGATCGCCCCATCATGGGATATGCCCGTGATGCGCAACACCTACCACGTCTTCTGCGAGGTCGATGGCCGAGTCGCCCCGCCGCAGACCAACCCGCCAATCAACGAGCCGCAGATTCTCGAGTGCATCCTCAACCCGGGGGAGCTGCTCTTTCTGCCGATCGGCTGCCTGCACTTCGTCGAAGGGCTTGAGGTCTCGGTGACGGTCTCGTTCACTAACATGGTCTTCGATAACGACTTTGTGGGCAACTACTCAACATTCGCCCGGGTCTGATCGTCAGGCCATCGAGCGGTTCAAACCGATTTTTGATGGGTTTGGACCGCTCAGGGTCATCGATCCGTGTTAAACGTCAAGCTCGGTATTGCTGAATGCCGCGTCGCCGGGATCGTAGGGCATTGGGTCGTTGGCCAGCCAGGAGTTCCAGCCCAGGATCGGACCTTCGGTCTGGCCAATCGCGAGTTGGCACCGGGGTACCTCGTCCGCCCGAAGCACAAGCTGAAGATCGAAATCGAGTTCGGGACCGACATAAAATCGTACGAGTTGCGCTGCGAGGAACGACCCGTGTGTGCCGTTCGCTCGGTTCCGCTCGGGCAGGAACTCGGCGAACTGGGGATAGGTGAGCGGACCTATCTGGACCCGAAAGAACCCCTGGATATCCCAGACTCGTTCGCCGAGCACGGTATTGACTCCCAGTCGGCTCCCTTGCCCCTCGGTAGCGCGGAGTCGCGATTGGCTCGGCTCTTCCAGGCTCAACCAGCGCCCCTGAAACTGGAGAACTCGGATCTCCAACCCGAAATGATGGCGAAGAATGGCCTCGAGCCCGGCCGCAGACCGGGTCTGCATCCGGATCAAGCCGGCATAAAAGATCAGGGTTGAGTCATCAATCCGCCGGGCTGGGGACGGGTCCGCCACGTGGTTTCCAGGAGCCGATCCACCCCTGTCACCCGCGAGACGAGCCACGAGTCGGTCGCGCAACGCTGGCGTCCCGAGCCCGATCAAACTCAGCAGACTGGCCTCGAATGGGGATGGACCTTCCTGATCGATCCCGGCTGATCGTCGCGGGCGCTCCAGGTCGAGGAAGAGGCGGTACTTTTCCCAGGCGCGGTAGATAAGCGAAGTGAACCGGTGATTGAAGAGGTCAAACCAGTCCCGCAGGGCATAACGCTCGGTGTCGCGGCGCTCGATCCCTAGCCGGATCAAAAGTTCGGTGTAGTGCCGGGGCAAGACGCCGTTCGGTCCCGTCAGACCGAGAAACGGCTGGGTCATCACGGCCGGCCGGTCGACCTCGGTGCCGCGCGTCAGGTCGTGGATCGAACTGGGGGGAAAGGAGAGCGAGGCCAGCGATCGAAACCGGACCACTTCCGCCGGGGGAGGACCGCCCAGACCGACTCGGACTCGCTCTGGTTCGGCCGCCTGCAAGAGCCGGACCGCCTGGAAGAAGTCAAACTCAAACCCCCGGGCGAAGAGCCGCTCGACAACCGCGAGCGGCTGGTCGGGGTGAGGTTTCAGAGGATCGGTCGATCGCCGGCCCGAGGTGGCCATGCTTTCAGAATCTCCCGAGGGGATCTGGTCCGGGCGACCAGTTGAGTGAAGGAGTTGATCGACACGTAAAGCCCCAGAAATCGCTCCAGCACGCTCGCGAACAGATAAACTCCCGTCCCGACATACTTCTGGTCGTCGAACTCAAGCGTGACCTCGACCCCTCGGCAAAAGGCGCTCGCTTCGGGGGAATCGATCCAGTTGACCACCCGCCGGCTCGTCAACGAGGTGATCCCGTCGACCACCTGACGCTGGACCGCGGTGAACGACTCGCCCAGCTCAGAGTTGGACAGGTCATAGAGCCCAAGCAACTCCTGAAGTGCTTGCAGGCCCAAACTTCCGTCGGCCAGCGACAGGTGATTCAAGGTGAGATGCGAGATCAGGCGCCAGTGGAGACCCCGCCGGGTCGGTGGTCGGGTGGGAGCCGTCGGGAGCCGGACGCAGTGGATCTTGGCCACCGGCGCGGCCGATTCGAGGTTGAAGACGAGCCGGTCGCCGGCATGACGGAGCCGACCCGCCAACTCGCGATTGGTGCAGGTCGTCCGGACGATCAAGGTCGATTCCGCCGGGAGTCGCGGGTTGAAGTCGAGGTCGAGCAGCCGGAGATACATCTCGGTCCCCCGATCCTCACGCGACCCGGGACGCCTTGAGGCTTGCCAGAATGCCCGGCGATCGTTCTCAGTCGCCTTGTGCTGGAACGAGTAGAACGGATAATACTCGGTTGACGACCGGGTCATCGGGTCGATCCCCTCGACCGAATCCACCGAGAAGACCTCCATCCCGTGCGGCACGGCAACGTCGGGGATGACCCGATACTCATGCCGCGCCTGCGTCAGAGCGATCGGCTCGGCGGTCTTCTCAAACAGGTTGATGACCGGTGTGCAACCGAGCCGGAACGTCCCCGAATCAACTCCTTGTTCGATGTTGACCGCCGTCCGGTTCAGAAAGATCACGACGTCCAGTCGCTCGCCTGGGTCCACGGCGCGGAGGTGGTCGAGACCGATCAGGTCGAGGAACAGGAACTTGGCCGGAAACGTGAAGAACTCGGTCAAGAGCCGATAACCGACGAACGACTGGCTCGGATACGGCAAGAGCCCCTCGTCCGCCCCAAATCCCACCTGAGCCAGAGTCTCCTCGGGCGTCAATGTCACCGACCTTGCCCCATCCGCCGACCGCAGGACGACCTGAGAGGTCCGCGTGAACAGGAGTTCGTAGAGCGTCGCCACCAGCTGCGACTCGCCGGCGAGAAAGAACCGGAGCCGGTCGAGCGTGGTCAGACCCGCGAAGCTATGCCCACCCCGGCACCGGAGCCGGAGTCGAAGCGCGGCGGCCGTGCCCGGCGGTGGCGGTGGCAGGTCGGGTGGGAAGGGGGGAGAGAGCACCCGCGCTTCGGACACCTCGATCGGCCAGAGATGAACCGGATACCCCGTCCGAAACTGGCAGACGACATCGGCCACGGGCGTGGTCCGGAGCGGGCTGCCCGCCACGATCCGGTAGCCGTCGTCGAATTGCCCGCGCTCATGATCGAGGTCGAACTGGACAATCGCCATGGACGGGATCGGGGCGAGATAGTGCGGGTAAAGAACCCCGAGCATGGCCTCGGTCAGCTCCGGAAACTCGTCGTCGAGCTTCTGGTGGACGCGGCCCGCCAGTAGCGCGAACCCCTCAATCATCCGCTCGACGTGCGGGTCAACGCTCCGGTTTTGCTCCAGCAGGAGGCGGCCGGCGGCGGCTGGATACTGCCGCGCGAAGTCCTGGGCCGCCTGGCGGATGAAGATCAATTCCCGCTCATAGTAGCCGTAGAGATCCTCGCTCACGCGTTGCGACCTTCCTGGATGGAAGCCTGGCCGGTCGTCAGTTCGAGAACCGTCACGAACTCGACTTCCGGGGAGGGGTCCACATTCAGCCTGGCCTCGATATGGAAGCGGAGGCGGTGCTGAACATCATCGTCGGCCACTGCGCTGATGATGACGCGAACGTCGCGCAGCCGTGGTTCGTAGCGACCGATGACGACTTCGATGATCCGCCCGACATCCTCACGCCGGAATTTGCCCGACGCCGAGAGGGAAGGGAGGTCAGGCAGGCCGTAGCCGGCGATCGACGCTTGGGTGGCGTCATATTCAGGGGCAATCGTCGTCGGGGCGTGCGTGTTGAACAAGCTCTCCAGATCGCGGCGGACGGCCTGCATCATCTGCGCCGGGGAGTAGCTGCGGAGTTCCTGTTCGACGAGTTCGGGCGCGATGAACCGATCGAGGATCGAGGGCATCAGGCCAGGATCGGTGGTCGGTCGAGCCACGGGGAGATCTCGCGAGAACCGAAAAAGGAAGGATTAAGCCGGTTCGCTGTCGGCCTCGACCGACCCGACGAACTCGCGGCACTCCAGTAAACTCATTTCGGCATCATCGACCAGGAACAACCGGGCGCCAAGCCCGAGCGTCGGTCCGCCCTCGGCCGTGGTCCAGTCGGTGGCCCGCCCGAGCTTGAGCTGCGGGTCAGTTTGAGCGGACGTGCCTGGGTAGATCGCTGGCAGGAACACCTCGCCGGTTTCGGCTTCAAGATCAAGCCGAGCCGGCAGATACAGGAGGTCGCGAGGATGCCGGGGCGGCTTCGTGCCGATCCCGACGACCTGTTCCAGGCCGATCCAGAAGTATTTGCCCTGAGCCATGACTTCCAGGACACCCGCCAGCAGATCATCGGCATCACGGAGGAAGGCGAACGGCCGACCGTTGAGTTTACCCACGACCGCCGGCATCGACTCATTCGCCTGGTCGATCAGCGTCCTGGCCTCAACGGCTCGACCGAGGCGAAGCATCCCCGCCGCCTCGATCCGGAGCGTCATGGAATCGGTCTTTGTCCCCAGGATCTCGGGCTCGATCCCTTCACCAAAAAACCGGCGTCGAGCCAGCTCCGATTCCATCAACTTGGCGTAGTTGAGCGTGGCCATATCCAGGTCGGCTTCACCGTAATTCACTGCGGCGATCTGGCGTTGCGCTCGGTCCAGCTCGCCGGCAAAGGCGAGAAGTTCGAAAAGAAAGAGCCGCCGCCCCTGGTCGGTGGGTCGTGCCTTGACCTCAGCAACCTGCGCGGCGATGGCCTCGTCAAGCTGGCCCGCCTGGTAGAGTTCGGTGGCATTCATGGTAGATCTTTTCGAGATATCGGGATATCAGCCAAAAAGCGAATGCTGGGTCTCCGCAACGAGATTTCCAGCAATTCGCTTGTCATGAACCGCCACCGGCAGTTAGATCTTCTTGACGGTGGTCAGGTCCCAGCTGGCGCTGCCGGCGGGAGTCAGGGCACCTGAAGCCTCATCCTGCTTCGAGTATTCAATCTTCACTTTTGCGAAGGCGATGCTGACCGATTCGGTCGGCGTGTCATCACCGCCAGAAGAACCCGACCACTGGATCGACTCGATCATGACGTCGGTGAAGGTGTAGACCAGGAATGCGGCCTGGCCGGTGTCCTCACCCGACGCTTTGCGCATCGTGACAACGGCGGAGGGCAAGTGCTGGCCGGCACAGCAAGCGGCAAAAAGCATCGGCGACGATAGTTCCGACTTCTTCATGATGTTGAAGCTGGAGATCGACACCTTTCCCCCAGCCAATCCGCCCGACCCTGACCCAACCGTAACCGGGTTAGACGCACCCCAGGAGAACGAGTAAATTTCGATCTCATCTGTATGCTTGTCAGCGGTCGATTCGCCCTTGATTTTCGTGCCGTCAAACTTCAAAAATGTGTCAAAAGCCATGATCAAGACTCCGGAAAGTGGTGAGAAGCAGCGACCAGGCCACCCTTCACCCCAGTGGTGAAGGGGGTTTCGGCCGCAGGTATCAAGGCAAATCGACAGAGGCTGGGATCAGCAACAGGTTGCTGGTGGTGACGGAACAGCGCTGGTCCGTCACCAGGGGTTGTCAGGACTTTTTCGGTACTTCGGCAACCAGACGCATCGAGGTTGACAGGGTTTCGAGCTGAAAGTGCGGCTTGAGGTAGGCAATCGCCTCAAACGAGCCGGGCTTGCCGGCGACCGGTCGGACATCGACCCGAGCTTCCGCGAGTGGTTTTTTGGCTTTCTCCTCATCACCTACGAGTTCGGGGGTAGGGGTGACATACTGGTTGATCCAGGTGTTGAGCCAGGCGTTGGCCTTGCCTGAATCCATGAACGAACCGATCTTGTCGCGGGCCATCACCTTGAGATAGTGAGCAAAGCGCGACGTGTTGAGGATCAGGTTGAACTTCGCCGACAGCTCGGCGTTCGAGTTGGCCGCCGGGTCGAAGTAAGCCTTGGGCTTCTGGCACGACTGAGCACCGATAAAGGCGGCAAAATCACTGCCTTTGTGGTGGATGAGGGGCAAGAAACCGAGGTTGGAAAGCTCAAACTCGCGGCGATCCGAGATGGCAATCTCGGTCGGGCACTTCATCGCCACATCACCGTCATCGGTCGAGAAGGTGTGCACGGGCAGACCTTCAACCTTGCCGCCACCTTCGACCCCGCGACTCTTGGCCATCCAGCCGTGCTGGGCATAGCAATCCGTGATCCGCGAGGCGTACGCCCAGGCCGCTCCCATCCAGGAATACTTGTCATGGTCCTTGCCGTCGACGAACTCCTCGAAGTTGAACTCGCTGACGGTTTTGAAGTCGGCCCCATAGGGAAGCCGAGCTAAAACGCGGGGCATGGCCAGCGCGGCGTAGCGGGAATCTTCCGAGTCGCGGAACGATTTCCAGGCGGCGTATTCGACCGAGTCAAAAATCTTGGCCATGTCCCGCGGATTGGCCAGCTCGGTGAACGATTCCATGTTGAACATCTTGGCGCTGGCGTTCGCCACGAACGGAGCATGCGACGCGGCGGCCACGCCCGAGATCATCTTCAGCAGCGCTACATCTTCGGGCGAGCGGCTGAACTCGTAGTCGCCCACGAGCATCCCGTAGGGCTTGCCGCCGAGTTGGCCGTATTCTTCCTCATAAATCCGCTTGAACAGCGAACTCTGGTCGAACTCCGCGGCGCGTTCCAGATCCTTGAACAGTTCCTTCTTGGAGACATTCAGGACCCGGATCTTGAGGTTTTCGCCGGTCTCCGACTGCATGACGAGATAGTTGAGTCCACGCCAGGTTCCTTCGAGTTTCTGGAACTCGGGCGTGTGCATCACCTCGTTCAGCTGAGCCGACAGCTTCTTGTCGATCTCGCCGATCCAGTATTTGATCGACGACTCGACATCTTTCGAGATCACCTGACCCGGCTCGACGACACTGCCGAGAAACTGCTTGAAATAGTCCTTGGCGCGATCGGCTTCCTGGGTAGTCTGCGGCCGGGTTGCGGCGACGATCTGATCGAGCAGGTTGACGGACTCGGTCGTTTCGGTCGTGGCTGCGGCGGCGCCGGCTTGAGCTTCTGATCCGGTGCTCATTTGGCTTCCTCCGTTCCGGTCGGGGCGGTCGAGTCGATACCCATCGATTTGGCCAGGGCGGTTGCCTTGTCGGTATTGCTCAGGACTTCGCCCAGAAGCTGTTCGAGCTTGTCGTTGCCTTCCATCTTGCTCAACAATTCCGTCAGGTTATGCCGCATGGCGAGCAACTCTTTAAGCGGAGCCACCTGTTCGGCCACCTTGGCGGGCTCGAAATCCTCGATGGATTTGAAATTCAGTTCAACGGCGATCTTGCCATCGCCTCCCGTCAAACGATCGGGAACTTTCACCGCCAACCGGGGAGCGGCCTTTTCGAGAACCTTATTAAAATTATCGCGGTCGATGTAGACGGCTTGCCGCTCCTTCAATGGTCGCAACGCTTCCTTGGGCTGACCGGATAGGTCGGCGAGCACCCCCACGACGAACGGCAACTCCGTCTTCTGCATCGCGCCGTTGGTTTCCACATCGTAGGTGATCTGCACGCGGGGGCGCCGCACGCGATCCAGCTTGTGTTGCATACTCGACATGGGTTGGTCTCGGATGAAGAAATCAGTCGGGTCAAGATCGATACGAACGAATTACCAACAGGCTTTGAGGCACAAAAAACAAAACTGGCCGCGACCGATGCAATCTATAGGCGACTTCAAAAGAGAATCTTTCACCGTTTTGGTGGTTTCAGAAGTCTCCCATCCAGGATTGGATCGCTCCGGTATGCATTCATGCTTTGAATCTGCTTGTTAATCGAATCCTAAAGTAGCTCTCTGAGATTGCGTTGACAAAGAAAAAAAAGTGAATTTCTCCGGAAAGGTGGTCATCACGCATCTTGATCAGAGCCGATCATGAATCTAAAGCTCACTTCTTCGGAGTTTCGCTAAATAATTACGGAATTAATCGAGCGAATGCTGAACTTCATGCCGAGGTCGACTGGTTATCTTTAGCTTACGACATCTGGAATTCGGACTATGGTTGCCGGCCCAATTTTACCGAAACCGCAATCGCGATGAGATCCAACTCACTCCTCAAGTTCCTTGATCCCGAGGTTGCGGCTCATCTCCGTAAGGACGGCGGCATCCTTGATGAGTTCTTTCATCAATTCCGGGAACGAAAGCTGACCCAGAGCGACGGCGCGGCGAATAATGTGTGGGATCGGACTATGCGGCTCGATCCGTTCGAGAGCGTTGGCAACCTCGACAAGATGCTGATACGCCTGAGCACGGTTCGCGATCACTCGGTTCAGCCCCCCCCCAGTCGATTCAGGAGCAACGGTTCCGCTGGCCTCGTGGTCGGCTTCAGCTTCCGGTTCGGGGACCTCCGCCACCACCGGGGCAGGTCCTTTGCGTTCGAGGATCTGTCCCGCCAGGGTCCGACACTCGACGATCGCCTGCCGAACCTGGACCAGACCGGGTCCGGAGGGTCCCATCTTGTCGTTGCAGAAGCCCAGGATCAGGCCCAGTTCGACGATGATCTCATCGAGGTCATCGACGGCAAGCTGGCAGACCTCGCGGGTCGCCGACTTGATGATATTCTCCGTTTTCTCCTGGGTCGCCTCGTCCTTTTGCGATTGAGTCCAGTCGACCCAACTTAAACGGCCCAGCGGGCTCTCAATGAAGGGAGTCGAGCGGATCGTCACGGGAAAGCGCGCACCTCGATCGGCATCATCGAGCCAGTTCAGTGCCGCGGCGCGGACTTCGAGGTCGTCGGGTTCCTCGATCGGCGGTCGGAGTCGATCCCATGCCTCGTCGATCAAGCGACGCGTCAGGCGGAGCGAGTCCCGCATCCCGGCGAAACCACGGAGTTTGGTTTCCCCCTCGATCAACCGGGCGACGAGGAGCAGGTCCTTCGACGAATGCATGAGCGTTTCGCCTGAGACCGCGACGATCTTGACCCAATCGGCAACCTTTGGTTCGGTTGGCCGCATCGGGTCCTTGGCGCTGAAGGTGCTGGGATCGACCTCCTTGCGGGCCTGATCAAGCTGTTCCCGGATCGTGAACGGGACCGATCCTCCGGCGGGATCGTCCCCGGAGATCGGCGCGAGGAGGGCTTCGATGTCGAGCGCGGCGGGCGTGGGCATGAAGTGGTCTCAATCGAGTCAGGGCAGATGGGTCAGGTGCCCGGAGCAGGTCGGGCGGAGTCGCGGATAATGCCGAACAGACCGCGATGCGCGGGTCCGGGTCGAGACGCGGGAACGGACGCCGGGACGACCGCCCGGTCGGCCACTGCCGGAGTGGTCCGCGCTGGCGTCGGGGTCGGCGTGGGTGTCAGGTCGGTGGCGACGGGCGGTTGGGGCGGAGCAGCCTTCTCGACATCCGTCGCGGCGATGGGCGTGGTCGAGGCGCGGGCCAGTGCGTGGTAGACGCTCCGTTCGCCGGGTTGGGTCGGGCGTTGGACCTTGCTCTGCGCCGCTCGCGAACGAGCCACCGTGCTCCGAGCGCTGGCCACCACTTCGGTGACCGGCCGGGTCGGCAAGGTCTGATAGTAATAGGCGACCCGGCGGAAGGCGGGGTCGAGGGCGCTCAGCGGTTTTGGTGCTTCGAGTGGCTCGGGGGCTTCGGGCGGGAGGACGGGATCAGGGGTGAACTTGAAGAGGCACTTTTGCAGGGCTTCCAGCGCGACGCAACGGACCCGCTCGGAGGTCTCCGACGGTTTGCCATCTTTCTCCGAGCCTGAGACGACGATGTTGAGCGCCTCGATGGTTTTGGCGTTGCAGCAGCAGCCGTTGAGCAGTGCCAGGGCCGCCTCATAGCGAACGCACTCGTTCCGATCGTCGCGGAGCGCCGAGATCAGGGCTGCTTCGGCATCGGGCCAGTAGTGGCAATCCACCGTGGAGAGGTAGCGGACGGCGGCACGACGGGCTTTCGCCTCGGCCTCATCTTGCTTGACCTTGGCGGCCACCGTTCCCGCGCCGGTTGGTCCGCCCTGAGCGGCGAGCGCGGCGATGTCGGCGTCGCTGGGCGTGGTCGGGCAGAACTGCGGGATCAAGCCGCCCGAAAGCGTACTGTACGGGGCCAACCCGTTGTTGATCAACGACCCGAGCGGCGACGCGCAGATCTTCTGCTTGCAGCCAGCCAGGCAGGTTTTTAGCCCAGCGCACAGCCCCTTCGGAGCCGCGCCCGCGGCTCCCGCCAGGCCTGATGCTCCACCCAGCCCCGCTGCCGTTCCTCCCAGACCCGACGCCGCGGCCCCGGTTCCGGCAGCCGACCCGATCCCCACGCCAGGGATCTGAGCGTACCCAACCGACGGGAGCATCGACAGCAAAATTCCCGCAATGGAAATGGCCATCCGTGGCGTCATTCTGGAATCTCCCGACCAGGATCGATGGCTCTGCCGTGCACGCAGCGACGCAGAGGAATCGTCACAACTCGCTTGATCAGAATTATCGGTCGAGTCCATCATCAACTTTGGCCTGATTCCCCAATCTCCCGAGATTGATTGAACGAGCCGTCGAGAAGTCGTCGAACATCGGGCCCGTGCGGTCCAGCACTTGAATCGCTCTTGTGAGATCGATGGTTTTATCGTATCAAACTGCACCCGAGCCAAACCAGGGTCGGAAATGGTTGATTCTGGGTCACTCACGGATGAGTTGCCCGATTGCCAAGTGTAGCCAATCTCGATCATGGAGGATCGGCGATCGTGATCAATGCTCCCCCATCGCCGCCCCATCGGCAGCCTGGCGTGACCGCCTGGTGTGGGATCTTGATCATGATCCTGGTGGGGCCAGGTCTCAGGTCGGCGCATGCCGCCGACGGCCCTCCCGGCTCGCCGCTCCGCCGGATCTTTGGCATCAGCCAGGTCTTCCGGGCGCAATCGCCCGAGCCGTTCGAGCTGCCCCCAGCCGACGGCGCCATGTCCACCCCGACTCCAACTCTCACACCGTTGCCGCCCGGCGCCGCCGAGACGATTGGCCTCCCGTCGATCCCCGAGCCGGCCTTGAAGTCGAGTCCGGGACCGCTCGGCAATGGCGACGGCCCTCGACCCGGGTGCAAGACGTGCGGTGGTCTGGGTCAGTATCCGTCGAGCGATGGCTCGGGCTTTCGGTCGTGCACAACGTGCGGTGGGTCGGGCTGCACGCCTGGCCGCGCCGCGTGTCCGCCGTATGAAGGGCACTCGTTCCTCGGTCGGTTCTGCGGCGAGTTGTACCAGAGCCTGTGTTGCCCCGACCCCTGTTATGAACCCGGCTGGGTGGCTGCCGCCAACGCCGCCTTCTTTCAAGATTACGCCCGCCCCCGGACGATCCAGCGGATCCGGAACGACTATGGCTGGGACCTTCGCTTTCCCGACCGGAGCGAGTTCTTCTGGGCTCGCCAGGTGATCCAGACCCGCAACCCCGCCGGCGCGATCGTGACCAAAACCGGCGGGACCGGCCCCGGCCGCCCGCGGAACTATCCTCGCAATCAAGTCTATCGTGGGATCTCGTCGGTCGACTATGACCAGTTTTCGTTCTACAGCGAGACCGCCGCCAGCCCCCGCGCCAGCCTGTTTCTGGAGATCCCGTACCGGATCAGCGACCCGACCGACGGCTACAACTATCACGCGGGGTTTTCCGACATTAACTTCGGGACCAAGGGGGTGATCTTCGACACCGAACTCCTCCTCCTGACGATCCAGTTCCGGACCTACACACCCGTTGGCCTGGCGAAATACGGCCTCGGGACCGGGCATGTCTCGCTCGAACCTTCGCTCCTGGCCGCGCTGAAGCTCGGCCCCGACACCTACTTTCAGGGCCAGATCGCCGAGTGGATTCCGATCGGTGGCGACCTCAACTACCAGGGGTCGGTGATCCACTACCACGGCAGTTTGAATCAGGTCCTCTTCCGCCTTGCCGCCAACAGCCCGGTCATCGGCACGATCGAAACCAACGCCTGGACGTTTCAGGATGGTCTTTATACCAACCCAAACATCGGTCGGAACGGGGTAAGCTACCGGCGGTCGTCGATGGATACCTACGTCAACATCGGCCCCGGCGTCCGAGCATCGATCTGCGACAAGATCGACTTCGGCGGCGCCATCGCCTTCCCCTTGAGCGAACCGAACTGGGCCAACCCGATCCTCCGCCTGGAGTTTCGAATCCTGTACTGAACAATGTTCAGCCCGGCCAGGAATATGAGCGAACCTCGTGAAACGGCTGGTTCCAGGCGCAGCAGGACTGACCCGCGTATCCTCCAAGGTTGTGATTTTTGCCCAGGATATCGAGCCAACATTGTCGGTCCCAACTCAGCCAAATGTCGGCGGTTTTGCGCCAGCCGGATCAGGTCGGGGCGGCCCAGCACCGAGCCTGGATGGGTCCATGCCGAGATTAGCCGCAAGGTAATGGCGGCACCAATCCGGGTCGAGCGTGTCCGGATCAGGGAGGTCGGCCTCGATCAGGGCCAGTAGTTCCGGACCAAGAGCCGTTCCCGCCCGCGACAACTCCGCCAGCGAAGGCTGTTGGGATCGGCTTGTTGGGGCTGATTCGACTTCGATCTTGGGTTCGTTCGTCGGTGCTGATTCGAACTTGGGTTCGTTCGTCGCAACTGGAGTAAGTTCAATCTTGGGTTCGTTCGTCGGAACCGATTCGACGTCGTCCTTGGGTTCGTTCGTCGCGACGGGTGGGGCGGGCTCAACTTCGGGTGCGGGTGCGGGTGCGGGTGCGGGTGCGGGTTCGGGTGACTCGCCGGTTGGTCTGAAGAAGTGAGCGGGCATCGACCGGAGGAACGGCGTGTTGGCCAGCGCGGGGGGAGTCTCGTGCCGGGCGTACTCGATGGACAGGTTGAGAATCTTCCAGAGTCTGAGGCCGTAGCCCCGGACGCGGCCGAGGTCGCGATTGCCGAAGTCGTTGAGTTTGGCCGCCGCCAGCAACCGGGTGGCCTCGTCGGTGTCGCTGGCCGCGAGGCGATCGTCGTGCAACACGCCGAGCTGAGCCTGCGCAAGTTCCACCTCGGTCAGAGCCGGATTGACGGCCCGGCCATAGGCGTCGACCTGATGTGTCGGCGGGTTGGTGCGAAACTGCGTCGGGGTGCCGAGGAGGTCATGCGCCAGAGTTTTCTGCTCATCGGTCCAGGGCTGACGACCCGCTTGTTCGGCCAGTTGAGCCCACCGAGCAATCAACCAGTCGCAGCCAGCGACCGACTGCTGGAGCTGATCGACCGTCCCCTCGGGGTCGCGAGCCAGTCTTCTGCCGAGTCGATTGGCGTCGCGCCGCTGATCATCATCCCAGGAAGTCCCCGCGCGGTGGGCGACCTCGTCGCGGGTCTGACGCTCGATGATCGTCAAATGGTCGAGCTGGATCATGGTCTGAGTCACCCGGCCGCAAAACCACGCCTGGACCTCGGTGCGCGGGCGGAACGTCTCAAAGACACCGACGGCCCGGGCATTGATCGTCGCCTCGTCGGCAACCGGCACCACCAGCGACCGCAAGCCATGCTTGATGGCATTGGCGCGACTTTTGGTCTTGCCTGCATCAGTTGTTGGGCCGGTACTTTTGGCGGCATTGGCCCGGTTGGCGGCCAGTCGAGCGGGTGAGATGCTCATCGGTATCCTCGGCAACTCAGATGATGTCAATCAAGGTGAAAAGCGGACGTATTCGTCAAATTGACGGCGGTCCGCTTGGTTTGTCAGAGATAACATCGTAAGTGCGACGAGTTTTAAACCGCTTAATCGAGGGATTTTGGGTAATTTCGCAAAAATAGATCAAAGCACGCAGTCGCCTCCCCCTTTCGGGTGGGTGCAAGCTGCTGGTTACAGTGGTCGCTGATCCCTCTTTTAGCATCTCCGGTGCTTTTGGGTGACGTCGCTGGAGTCGTGGTGAATTCATCCCACAGTTCCACTGATCGGAGACTGACGTCACCTTCTGCGCGTTGATGGATTGTTCTGAGTAGGGTAACTCACATTTTTGAGCGACAAAAGAAACAGTGATAAACCGAGTATTTGTGAACTTTACTGATTTGGGCGATGACATCCTTCAAGTTCGTCCCCGAACTAAACCAGCGATTACGAACTGTAACAACATCGAACGACCGTGAGACCGCAGCCCTAACTTTGTCAAGCCGATCCTGGGACTCACCCTTAGCGATGAGTTTTTCAATCATCAACTTCTGTGCTTCCACCGCCTCGTTAATCGATATTTGCTCGCCTTTGATGCTATCATACGTTTCAGCGGGTTTGTTTTTGGTGCCACCGTGCCGGCCCTGATATTTTGAAAGTTCGTAGTTGTAGCTTTGCTGTCCGGCACCAATTGGTTCAATCACTTCCGGTTTGGTAATGCCCGTACCTCCGAATTTGGCAATCCCGAAATCCTGCTGTACATCTCCATGATTTACATAGTATTTTAAAGAAGTGGCTTGAACGGAAAATTTTTTGGTGGAAGAACTATATCCGCCATGAGCCGATATCACGCATTCATCGGCGTAAGATCCAACCCCCGTGGTGAACAGATATAGAGACTTGCCGACTTCCTGCATGTGAATAGCCATTGAATCATCCTTTCTTTGCCGCAAACGGTCGCGAGATGGTGATTAAAGCGGATCAAGACTTGGATTCAGGTCCATTCTAAATGTTCGGAGCTGATTCTGATTCGATGTGTTGCTGATAAATATTATCAGTGGTTTAGCTGGTGGAGCGCGCTCGGGTAATGCGTACATTGGTAGTCCTTTGGCACTTGTTCGGTTTAATTCAGGACACAACTAACCTATTGCTGATTAAATACTACTTAAGCTATTCGGTTGTAGAAGCCGAACTCCAACAGATCCTAAATCTGGCTGAAGTCGGTCGCAGGCGGTGTTTTTGTCAGGATCTCATTCATGAAGAGTTTGAAGGTTCGATGGCACAGTCGAACATGAAGAGTAAGCCGTTCTTCAAGACTCAGCCGACACTGTCAGTGTTTTTTCGACAAGAGAACTCCTGTGTATCAAGGGCTTACGGATTGCCGAGCTTGAACAGCTTCAATTCGCCGCTCAATTAGAGTACAACCGTCCGTCCATATGTCCAGCATGCCTTTTGATAAAGAATCTCGTAAGAGGCCGAAGTATTCGAGGTATGCTTTCCGAGCGCAACTATGTGACAGATATTTTCGGGATATTCCACGAAAAACACCGAACAGGTCGTTCCACCCTTCTTACCGGCGGAGGCATGATAAACCTGTCTCAAGCGGTTGTCGACCGTGCATTGCATCGTCGTCCAGCCTGGAGGGTGGCCGGTTCCTTGATAAGAATCGCCTTGATGAATTAGAATATCATTACAGCATTGGCTTGCGTTTGCCAGGCTGCAGCTACATGTGCGCGCAATCCAGGCTTTAATGCTTTCAATGTCAGCATTCGCGCCTTCGCTCCTGATCAACATGCGTAGCCTCCAGTAATGGTTATTTTCATTAACAAATGCGGTTATCGGCCGACTGTATCACTGCCGGCCAAGCGAGATAGGTACGCTCGCAAACTCGCTCGAGCCAGTTGCCTGGACCTCGAAGGCACAGTCACGAGAAAACCGCTCTGATGGGTCGAAACTGGAATCGTCGAAAATGGAAAAATACTGCTTGGTGATGGACCGGTACTTTACTGGTAGCTTGGTCAGGCAATTTCGTAGGCAAAAGCCCCTGTTTGATCCACCCTAACCTCAGCCTTGCTGATCGCTTCGCCCGCCGCCATCCGTGTCAAAAACTCGGTCGACATCTCGGGCAAAAGCGTCCCGGTGATGATCGATTCGACGTTCCGGGCACCGCTGTCGACTTCCTTGCATCGACTGGCGATGTTGGCGATCAGGTCGTCGGAGTAGGTGAAGGTGGCCTTGTGGTTCTCACGCATCCGCTGGGCGACTCGGCCGAGCTGGAGGCGGATGATTTGCTTGATGACCTCGTCGCCTAACGGGTAGTAGGGGACGGTGTTCATTCGGCCCAAAAGGGCAGGGGGGAACACCTTGAGGAGGTCGGGGCGGAGCGCTTCGGCGAGGCCGGCGGGCTCGGGGCAGGTGTCGGGGTCGGCGCAGAGTCTCATGGCGGTGTCGGTGCCGACGTTCGAGGTCAGGAGGATGATCGTGTTCTTGAAGTCGATCTCGCGCCCTTCGCCGTCTTCGAGGATGCCCTTGTCGAACACCTGGAAGAACAGTTCCATGACGTCGGGGTGGGCTTTTTCAACCTCGTCGAGGAGGACGACGCTGTAGGGTTTGCGGCGAACGGCTTCGGTCAAAACGCCGCCCTCACCGTAACCGACGTAGCCGGGGGGGGAGCCTTTGAGCGACGAGACGGTGTGGGCCTCCTGGTACTCGGACATGTTGATCGTGATCAGGTTGCGCTCGCCGCCGTAAAGGGTATCAGCGAGCGCGAGAGCCGTCTCGGTCTTGCCGACCCCGGACGGACCGACGAGGAGAAAGACGCCGATTGGTTTGCGGGGGTCGGTCAGGCTGGCTCGCGCCGTCCGGATGCGCTGGGCGATGGCGTCGAGGGCGTGCGGTTGGCCGATCACGCGGGCTTCGAGCTTCGACTTGAGGTTCAGGACGGTTTGAATCTCGTCGGCGAGCATCTTGCCGACGGGAATCCCGGTCCAGCCGCCGATCACCTCGGCCACCGTCTGCGAGTCCACACAGACCTGAACGAGCGGCGATTCGCCTTGCAGGGCCTTCAGGTCGGTGGTTGCCGTGGTTAGCTCGGCGCGAAGTTTGCCGAGGGCACCCCCCGACGGTTCCGACTGGCCGTGCGCGGCTTCGATCTGGTCGCGAAGTTCCTTGATCCGCGAAACGGCGGCCTTCTCGGTCTCCCATCGTTGAGTGAGAGCCATCAGTTTGGCCTCGGCGAGAGTCAGTTCCTCGGCAGCGGCGGCGGTCCGCTCGGCGTGCTGGCCGCCGGTCGCGGTCTCGCGGGCGAGGATCGCTTGCTCGACCTTGAGGTGGTCGATGAGCCGCGTCGCGTCCTCGACGGCGGCGGGGGTGGCCGCCTGGCCGATTGCGACCCGGGCGCAGGCCGTATCCAGCAAACTGACCGACTTGTCGGGAAGTTGCCGACCAGGGATGTAGCGGTGCGAGAGCTTGACCGACGCCTCGACGGCTTCTTCCAGGATGCGGACGCCGTGGTGGGCTTCGAGCATCCCGGTGATCCCCCGCATCATCAGGATGGCGCGGTCTTCGCTCGGTTCCTCGACCTTGACGACCTGAAAGCGGCGAGCGAGCGCGGCATCCTTCTCGAAGTATTTTTTGTACTCGGCCCAGGTCGTGGCGGCGATCGTGCGGAGGTCACCCCGAGCGAGGGCGGGTTTGAGGAGGTTGGCGGCATCGTTTTGACCCGCTGCGCCCCCGGCGCCGATCATCGTGTGGGCTTCGTCGATGAAGAGGATCACCGGGACGGGCGACGATTTGACCTCGTCGATCACCTGCTTGAGCCGGTTTTCGAACTCCCCCTTCACCCCGGCCCCGGCTTGCAGGAGGCCCATGTCGAGGGTGCGGAGTTCGACGTTTTTGAGTCCGTCGGGGACGTCGCCGGTGGCGATCCGGCGGGCGAAACCCTCGACGACGGCAGTCTTGCCGACGCCGGCCTCGCCGGTCAGGATCGGGTTGTTCTGACGGCGGCGGATCAGGATATCGACCATCTGGCGGACCTCGGCGTCGCGGCCGATGACGGGGTCAATCTTGCCCGCCTTGGCCCGCGCCGTGAGGTTGACGGTGAACTGGTCCAGCCCCGGCGTCCGGCTCGCAGCGCCCGGCGGGGGCGGGGCCGCGCCACCGGACGCGGTCGGGGTGGAAGCATCGTCCTCGCTCGACCCGGCGACAATCTTGAGCAGGCTGGCGCCGAGCGACGCGACGCCGATCTTGGCAAGGTCGGGCACGGCCTCGATCATCGGTTTGCCGAGACGGTCATTCCCCAGTAAGGCCAGCAGGAGTGACCCGGAGCGAACCTTACCAGCCGAAAACTGAATTGAGGCGACGAGCCAGGCGTCGCGGAGCAAGGTGTCAATGCCAGGCGCCAGTGCGGGGGTCCGAGCGTTGCCCGACTTGAAGCCGTCGATGGCGCGGTTCAGGTCGCGAACAACGCGGGACGGGTCGACGTCGTACTGCTTGAAGATCCGGGGCAGGTCCGTATCGCGGCCTTCGGCGAGTTTGAGCAGCCAGTGCTCAACCTCGACGTTATAGTTGGTCCGTGATACGCAGAGGCCGGCGGCGGCCTGCAAAGCGTCAACGCACGTCTTGTTCAGAGTTTTGATCAGCGCCGACGATTCGACTCCCACCGCGATCTCCCTTCATGCCGAGTTGCTCGGTTGTTTCAGTCTTATTGGATCGGAATGACACGTGATTTTGACTGATGGACCGAGAACCGCAACCTCAAGCAAAGCATTTACTGATAGAGAGACAGCCGTTGCTTCTGAGCGAACTGGACTCAGCCGATCAGAACGGTTGGGCACCCCAGGATGATCGAGCCGCCGTGGCCGGTCAGGTCACCCATCCGGGCGGCGGGCTGTTTGCCAATCAGCACGGTGAAGGAACCCAGAGCGATGGAGTCGGGCGGGCCGACGCAGGTGGCCATGTCACCGACTCGCGCCGCGGGCATCATCGCGATCAGGACCGTCGGGCACCCGGGGGGTAGGATTGGCCCACCCACGTGCGGGATCGGCGGTACGCCGGGCGTGACCATCGGGCAAACATGCATGTCCCCAGCGCGGGCGGCGGGTTGACCCATCGGTGGCGGTCCTTTCGGTGCGTCTCAGAGAATCGGAGCAGAGCTCAGGTCGGATTGGGCCAGCGATCGGTCCCACGAGCGACGCCAAGGGCCAGGTCGAGAAACCGATGATTCGTGGCCGCGATCTCGACCGGCGGTGCCTGCGCGGCGGCGATCAGGATCGCGCCGACGAGGGCCCGGTCAGCGGCGCCGGGGGGCGGTGGCACTTCCTTGAGCTGCGCGGGAGCCATGCTACCGCCGCTCAGAAAGACGACCAGGGCCACACACCCGGCGGGATGATCCACGCCGACGGCCTCGGCCAGCGGGAATGCCTTGCGGCGGTTCACATCTCCCGGAGCGGCCGTCCATGTCTCGGCGGCGGCAAGTGCGGTCGCAGCGGGTAGAGCGATCGGTTCCGGCAGCACGGACCGGACACACCGGGTCGCCCACCAGACCGCCTCACGCCGGGGCAAGGCTCGCGCCAGAAACGCCCAGGCCGTCGCCCAGTGTCCCTCGGCCGCGAGCCACCCGAGAAAGTCGGCCGGCGCTCGATCGAGGTGCGAGTCCAGGTCGGGCAGATCGGTGGCAGCAAACCCGGGGGCGGCTTCGGCCGCCGTAGCGAATGGGATCAGTTTGAGCGGGGGGGCGGTTCCAACCATGAAGGTGTGAACGTCCGTTTTGGGTATTGTGCGAGACGATGCGTCGTCTCATCTTCTAGGAAAGGTGGCGACACTCCAAATCCTTTCAGCACTTTGCCGATTCCTGGTTCCACCTGGCTTCACCATCAATTGATCATGGTGATGCCGCCCTTCATCTGGAGCATGGCATCGCCGCTGATCTGGCACATCAAGCCCTTGACCTCGGTCTGGATCTGCCCTTCCACCTTGACCATCAGCCCTTTGATCGTGACGCCGGTCTGGTCGATCTTGATGCTGTTCTGGCCCACCTTCAGGGTGATCCCCTGGAGCGCCTCGGTGGTGCTGGCACCGACGTTCAGTTTGGTCGACTGGTTGCCGAGCTTGATCGTCAGCGTGTCGTTGCCCATCGAGACCTCGACGGCGCGGTTACCGGTCTTGATCGTGTGCCAGTCGTTGCCGGTATCGACCTCGACCGTCCGATTCCCGGATTTAACGGTGTGGGTGTCGTTGCCCTGCGTCACTTCCACCGCCCGGTTGCCCGTCTTGACCAGATGCGAATCATTGCCCTGCGTGACCTCGACGGCGCGGTTGCCTTTGGTCACCTTGAGCGACTCGTCGCCGGTCTGGATCTCGACGACGCGCTTGCCTTTTTTGACCGTCAGGGTCTCGTCGCCGGTCTCGATCGACGTGGTCCGGTTCTTGTAGATCGTGATGGTCTGGTTGCCGTCCTTGAGCGACGACGAGCCATCGACGCCGACCGTCAGCGAGTCGTCGTTCTCGACGACGCGGGTGAAGTCTTTCTCGGCGTGGACCGTGATCAACTCGGACCCTTTCTTGTCCTCGATGAAAAACTGGTTCGAGTGGGCGGCCTCGCCCTGGGTCGTGCTCCGTGACTTGGTCCCGCTCTGCGTCGCCTCGTCGGGGAAGGTGAACGGGGGCATCATCGAGGCGTTGTAGACGCTCCCCGTGATGATCGGGCGGTCAGGGTCGCCGTCTTCAAAAGCGACGATCACCTCTTGCCCGATCCGGGGGATCTGGGCAAACCCCCACTGCTTGCCCGACCAACTCGACGCGACGCGGATCCAGCACGAGCTGTTGGCGTCGTTCGCCCCGAGCCGATCCCAGGGGAACTGCACTTTAACCCGGCCATACTTATCGGTGAAAATTTCCTGGCCCGAAGGACCCACCACGACGGCCGTCTGCGGACCCTCGATCCGGGGCCGACCGGTCGATCGGGTCGGTCGGAACGGCAGCGCGAGCGGGATGCACTCGAACCGGTTGGAATAGCTCGCGTCACCCTGATCCTGCAGGTAGGCACTGCCCACACTGGCTTGATGCTCGACGCGGGTCAGGACGTAAGCGCCGTTGGCGTCGAAATGGCGATCGAGCGTAAACTTGCAGCCCGAGGTAAAATGGCGGCAGGTCCCGTCGCCCCGGACCAGCAATCCGGGCAAGGCTTCTTGTTGCATCCGGATCGTCGCGACGCGGGCGTTATCGGTAAAAATATTGTTGACGTCAGCAGCGCGATCCGCGCCGCCGGGTCCGATCCCATCGAAGCGCTGCGCGTAGCCGCCTGGGTACTCATAGACCTCATAGCCGGCATTGCCGCCGACTTTCAGTTTGTGCGTCACCGTGCCGGCCTGCACCGACTCCAGAATCGGCTGGCTGGCCTGGAGGTTCTGACCGGGTAGCTCGAAGCAGGTGTCCCAGAGCGAATACTTGCCTGAGCGGATCTCCTGAGTCTTCTCCCAGCCCAGCACACGGTCATCAGGCAGGAGGCCGCCGACGATGGACTGAAAGGTTGCCGTCGTCGCGCCGGGGACGTCGGTGTGGCTCTGCGGCGTGTTCGCCAGGATCATCTGATGGCCCGACGCCGTATGTTTGAAGAAGTAGTAGATCCCTTCTTCTTCCATCAAGCGGCTGGCGAACGCAAAGTCCGACTCGCGATACTGGACACAGTAATCGCGTGGTTTAAACTCCCCCTGGGTCTGGTCGGCGATGTCGACTCCTGTCAGCACCTGCTTGAGGATGGCCGGGACCGAAAGTTGTTGAAAGGTCCGGCTCTGGGTCGTCCGCGAGAGCAACCAGAACTGCGGCACGATTTCCGCACGGTAGCGGATGAATGTGGTATTTCCCATCGATCCGGCGACCATGCCACCCTGGCTCAAGCGGACCACGACGCCGTTGATCGACCGGATGGAATCGTCAGGCAGTGTGACGGCGATCGTCACCTTTTCGCCCAGCAGTTTGTCGAACGCAAGCGGCGTCGCCGACTCCGTGAGTAGTTCCAATGTAAATCGGAACGGCTCGGAGATCGCTTCGGTGCCCGAGAACGAATCCAGCAGGACCGTGTCGGTGGCCAGCGGGGTTGTCACCGCGATTGGGCGGCCTGCTTGGGAATAATTTGCCATCGCGGCTGCCTCGCCGGATTAAAGACTTGTAAGAAGCGGGGGTTGATTATTACTAACCAATAGGAAAGGGCCGAGCAAGCCGGTGGCAGCGAGTTCATCCGGGTGGTATGTTTCGGGGGTTTCCTGGCGAAATCCACGTCGGGGTGATCTCGATAACGACGCGGGGGTCGATGCCCCGGCCCGCGGGACGTTGGCCATTTTGCGGATCAGGAACGGATCGATGCCCACCAACCGACCGGATGCGCGACGCACTTGGCGGCCGGGAGCCCGGGCCCTGCAGCGTGAATCCGCGGGAGGGAACTGGCGGCGGGGCGGCGGCAACCAGATTCGCACCGAACCGACCGTAAGCCGGTCAAGGCTCTGGCGGATCGTGCTGGGTCTGAGTGCCATGACACTCATCTATGCGCTGCTCTGGTTCGTGCTGCTCTGGTTTCAACCCATCCGGCAGCCCAACCTGGTCATCATCCAGGAAGGATATGAGACCGACCTTGCCGTCCCCCACAACACCTATGGTCTGAATACGGCTGCGGCGCTTGAGTGGGCGGTCAAACGACTCCAGCCCGAAAGCGGACCCGCGAGTTGGTTGCGACCCCGCGTCGGCTTCGCTCCCAGGATTGGCAAACCTCGGCTGACCGTAAACCTGAATGTTGATGATATCGCGCGCGAGTTACCCGATGGCGTCCTGAACAAAAAAGGAGCCACCCTTATCTATCTCACAGCTCGATCAGGAACGCGAGCAGGCAAACCGTATCTCCTTTGCGAACGAAGTCATAACAACCTGGTCACTCGCACATCAGCAGCAGACAAGCCACCGGGAGCTGATCGAGACGAAGCATTCCGCGCACTTCCCCAGTGCGACTTGATCGAATTTGTGAAAAGCCTTGCCAAAAAGAAAAACCATCAGTTCTGCTTGATACTTGATGTGCTTCCCGCTCCGACGGCATTTCCGCTCACGATCCCAGAGATGGGAAATCTCGTCAGCCTGCGGGAACTGCAAAATCTCCCCGAAATCCGTTCAAATGCCTCGAATGTGGACATCATTGCTCCCGCGGATCACCGTGCCACGATGGTTTCACGAGATTGGCGACAGACCGTCTTCGGCCACGCGATCATCCAGGGGCTCGCGGGGGCGGCGGCGGGTGAGTCTGACCGGATCAGTGCGGCGAGGTTGACCGGATATATCCAGGAGAGGATTGAGCTTTTCCATGGATCGCCAACCGTTGAGAAGCAAACATCCCCAGTCTGGTCATCAGGAACCGGGCTCGCGAATCGATCCAATTTTCTCTTGATGGGGCTCGATCGTGAGCGATCCGGCCTTGACACCACGCGAGCCGAAATTCCTGAACCCTGGAAACAGTGGGTCAGCGCGGCCTGGCAACGTTATCAAGTCCTGGACAAGCAGGTGAGTTTTGGTCCTTATGTGATATCGCCGTTGACCTGGCGACACTATCGCGACCAGATCTTGAGGTTCGAGGACCTGGTCCAGTCGGTTGACCCGTTTAACCGGCCAGCCGATCAGACTCAGCAGTTGCTCGACCTGTTCCGAGCAGACCTCGATGCGATGGAAAAATCTTTCGCCAATTCGCGTGAATTACCTTGGACCCATTCGACGCATCAGTCGCTGGTGTCGATGATCCCGTCCGAATCGGACGGCAACTTGACGTCATCGTCGAAAACCTCCGACTCAACGGCTTACGCCGATCTACTCGACCAGAGCCAGCAAGTCAGTACCGCGGGTGATTTTGACCAGGCTCGCGAGACGCTCAGTCGGTTAGCCGAACTGGATCACCCACGCCCGGTTGAGGCTCACTTTCTCGCCTTGATCCTGCGGGATCAATTTCCTGGTGCCCGCTCCGATGCCGATTATCATCCTGCCTTCACCCACGGTTTGTTGGTCCGGCGACTGGCCGAACAGGCTGCGCTCGGTGGCGGTGCTCAGTCGAATCTCCCCGCGCGAGTTGTTCCGTGGCTGACCGATCTGGTGATTCAAGGCGACACTGCTCGGCGATCGGGCGAGGATCGGCTCCTTGGCTCAAATCGAGACGATTGGCGGATGGCCCTGGACTTCTTTCGGGCCGCTGAGACACATTATCGGGCCGCAATCGATCAAGCTGCGATCCTGAACGACGCGTTTACCCGGCGCGACCTGGCGCTGGCGGATTTGCCTTACTATTCCAATTGGGCGAGTTTGCTTCCGGCCGAACCAGATGGATCGGGCTCGCGGCGAACTGACCTCGTGAAATCGGCCTGGGTTGCCGCGCACGATCTCGCCGTGGAATTTCTTGATGATCCGGGACCAAATCAGAAGAGTGATTCAGCGCGAAAACGAGCCGCAATCCAGGGCAAAAGTGAAGCTTTGCACCAATTACTGGAAGCGATCAAAGCCGAATTTGACCGGACCCTCGACGCTGGGACTCAGCAAACGGAGATTCTCACGACCCCCAAGAGCCGCGAAGATCAACGAGCGCGGCTCTGGGCGGTCCTGATGACGCCGTTCCCGGATCCTGACCTGCGACCGGGTTTATTCGACTCGTTGGCCAGTCTCCAACGAGGGGAACTCATAACGGACCTGATCCAGAGTGAAACAACCGAATCCGTGACTGGCCAACGGGCTGCAATGCTGATGCTTGCCGCCATCGGCGATGGGCAATTCGATCAAGGATCAGCGCGGTCAGCTCAGCCTGATTCCCCGGAGTTGATCGCAATGAACTTGCCCGTGATCGGACCGATTGATTCGTTCGAGACGTTTCAGAAACGACTCAATCGTCTTGCCGGGTTTGACCCTACGGACCAAGCCAAAACCACAGATTTTCGCGGATGCGTCAACCAGATTGCCTGGGTTCAGCTCTGGCTGGCGAAACAATTGACCGCGAAGCTCAAACCCACTCCGGCCGGCGATCTTGACGCCTGGCCCCGAACGACGCTCGAAGCCGACCTCATCGGGCGCCAATTACTCGGATCGCAGTGGTCGAGCGCAACTCCGACGGCCGCTCAATTGGCCCGGCTCTGTCTGGTGCAACGGCTCTTGAATAATCAGGCTCAACGGGTCTGGCGCGACCACTACTTTTCGGCAAACGAAGCCAACCTGATTGCCACCAGTGACCCTCTGGTAGTGCCCCGACCTGAATACTTCCAGAAGTCGATTCTGGCTTATATCCAGGATATTGACGAGTTAGAAACCTCGCGAGGGCTCCGTCGCGAAGGATTCGAGACTGCGATCAGACCATTACAAGAGAAAGCGAATCAACGGGGAGAACTGGTCGTTGCAAACCCAAGCCGGCGGCTTGTTGTCACGGATCAACCGAACGAGCCGATCGAATATCCGATCGAGCCAGGCTCAATCGCGGCTCAGGTTGGTGGTTCGCCCGTGTTCTGGCTGGAAGCCGATGGTCCGACGAGCGATCTCGCTCAACGTCAACCCACGACACCTCGCCGGTTCGTCGCGCTAAGTCCTCCCGACCTGTCTCGATCAGGGAATCCATCCGGAACTGGACCGAGTCAATTTGCCTTCGACATCCCCTTTGCGGGCACGCGGCTTGACTTGAACGAAGCAGATCAAGCCCCGCTCAAGTCGGGATTGCCCGCGGCTCAGACGATCCACTTCGAAGGCCGGTTCCGAGGGCAGGTTTTCCGCCAAAAAACCGAAGTTGAACTTTATTCCACGCCCGACATTGTCGTCCGGCGCGATCAACCACCGCTTGGCGCTGCGCTTGCCGTGATCCCAGATCAGGATTTGCTCAGCCGGTATGGCCGGAGCGATGGCGGCTCGCTCGCGATCATTCTCGACTGTTCAGGGAGCATGGGGCCACCCCCGAACGCTCTCCCCGATGCCCCCTCGAAGTTCCGCGAGATCATGCACGCGGTTGAACAGATCCTGGCTCGGCTGGCTCCGGGAACGACCGTCAGCGTGTACATTTTTGGCCAGCAAATCTTGAGTGTGAACCCAAATCCGCCCGCCGAGGAGACCATCACCCAGATTGTTCCTCCGACGGTCTGGCGATCGGATGCGTTCAATCAGGTTCGCGAGGTGATGGCACGGATCGAAGCGCCACGCTACCAGCCTTTCAACCGATCACCCATCGTCAAGACCATGCTCCGGGCACGTGATGATCTGGCGGGGGTACAAGGGTTTCGGTCGATCCTCGTGCTGACCGATGGCAAGGACACTTCGTACGAAGGCAAACCACCGCGAACGATCCCGACCGGTGACGATGTTGCCTCAGTCCTCCGCGCGAACTTCGGCAAATCCGATATTGAGCTGACCGTGGTTGGGTTCAAGGTTGCTGATGACCAGGATGAGATCCGCAAGCAATTCGGAGTGATCGAGACCTTTCCGCGTCCTGGCCAGTTTTTTACGGTAAACGACGCGGTTGATCTGACCCGAACCTTGAACAAAGCCCTGCGGCCTGCTTTGTTTTACCGGCTCGACGGTCTCAACAATGTGCCGATCCTTGGTCCTGTCAGGATCGGCGAACGGGCGCCAGGGAGTCTCGACTTCCTGCGGCTCGATCCCGGAAGTTATCGGCTCCAGCTCGACGCCGACGTTCCGGGTGAATCCATCTTCCATGTCGAACCGGGCGATCACCTCGCTGTCAGGATGCTCCTGCGTTCGGGACGGGTCGCCTTCGAGCGGTTAACCTGGACGACGAGTCTGAACATGGGGCTCAGTACGATACTCCTGCGTAATCACTGGCGGCTCTCGGTGCTGCAAAACCAGATTACCACCGACGGGCATTTGACGTTCCAGACCAGTCTGGAGCTTGAACCTGACCAGGATGAAAAAGATCGGGGTCGCGTCTTCCCTCGCAAGGAAATCGCACTCGTCCGTCCCCGCACTGTCTGGCTCGAACTTGCTGACGGGCCAAAATCACCGCCGGTCGTTGGCCAGCGTTGGCGGACTCGATTTGACTGGGCAGCACCCGTCTGGGAAGCACAGGTCGCGCCGTGGCCGAAAACCGATTCGCGGTCGTTCACGAAACCCGTCCTGCGAGCCTGGTGGGCCGTGGACAACCTGGTCCCCACCGCGACCATGCGACTCGATCCCGGTGAGCGGCTCGATCTCGTTCAGGAACGTCGGACATCGATCAGCGGTCTGGACGTGGAAAGCATCACGACCGAGCAGGCCCCGATCGATCGGTTGGACGGTCTCCCGGCGCGGGAGTCCTACCTGGTCGTGCGCATCCGGTCGCCCCGGAATCAACCGTACTGGGTTGATCTGATCGGAGTGAATCCTGTTCATGTCGAGCACCGATTCTATCACGAGGCGAATCGATCGACCGCCATCTTTGGTCCCTGGAACGAAGCCATGACGGCCGCCGTGACCGGCCTGGCGTTCCATTCGGTCGACAAATTCAAGGAGCGAGCGGCAAGTTTTGGTCTCACCTCAACCGACCTCTCGATCCCAAATCCCCCATTGAGTGATCCAGGACCATCTCCGCTCCGCCTGGTCCAGCCCAGAGAATTGAAGAATCTTCCTGCGTTGAGCGGTCCGTAAACCGTCTCGATCGGGTTTGATTGGAACTGCCGAGACGATCGAGTCAGGGAACCCGACTCCATGGATGAACCGGCTGCCAGTCCTCCCGGAGACCAGGTCACTCCGGTCCCGAATCCCTCAACTCCGCTCTGGCGGAATGAGGGCCAGCATGTTGACCGCCGCCGCCGACGCTCGGTCGTGATCGCGCTGGGACTGATTGCCTGCACAGTCGGGGCCTTGATCTACCTGTTGACCTGGCTTGATCCCATCTCTCGCCCGGTTCTGGTGTGGATCGAAATGAACCCCGGCCTGACCACCATCCCCGGCTGGACGGGCGACCGCCAGGCCCTCCTGGGCGTGAGTTCCTTGACCTCGTTGACAGCCCAGATTGGGTCACCCGGTCAAGCGGAAGTCCTCGGGGGAGAACTGGAACGTCGCAAATCCGAACTTCAGGGGAAGACCGTCATCATTTATCTGGCGGCACCTGCCTGGGTGGATCGAGCCGACGACACGCCACGGTTGTTGCTCGCGGGGCGATCGAGCGCGAAGCTCGGCAACGGAGCACCGGCAGGTATCCGACTCGAATCGATCATGACCTCGTTCCGACCCACGGGCGGCCCCCCAACCGCCGGCAAGGCGGATCGACCCGACTTGCCCAAGCAGGTCTTGCTGGTCCTCGACATTCACCCGCTGCCGTGGTCGATCGGCGATCCGATCACCGATGAGGACCTGGGGCAGACCGTTCTCCTCGAAGCTCAACGACTGTTGCAGAGTCATCCCAATCTGACCGTCCTGGCGTCATGCGCTGGCGGTCAATCCCCCGGAACATCGCCAGCATTGGGGCGCAGCGCTTTTGGCTATTATGTCGAACAAGGACTCCGAGGAGCGGCCGATACATCGAGCGACCGTCGCCTGACTTCTCAGGAACTGGCGATTTATGTCCGGAATCACGTCGAACGCTGGTCACGCCTGTGTCGGTCGACCGTCCAGTCGCCGTGGATGATCACAAACTCGGGGATCGCGGATTTCCCGCTCGTCACCGTACCGGCCGCATTACCAGTTCCCGCTGTTTTGCCGAAAGAGGCGCCGGCTTACCCAACCTGGCTCCTTGACGCCTGGCGGATTCGCGATGCGGGTCTCCAGTTGAACGACGATCGCCTGGCGCCGCGACCTTTCAGCGAGTTGGAAGCAGCGCTCTTGCAGGCGGAGCGCGCCTGGATCGGCGGCGTTGCCGAGGCAGATGTTCGCAAGTGGCTGCGTGACCAACTACCGCGCCTCCGCAACCGCATCGAGAACGTCAAATCGATCACGCCGCTGCCCTCACGTTCGCTGGCGATGGCTCGCGGCTGGGGTGCGGCCGACGATCCGGACCTGATCCGCGCGACTCGCGAGTGGCTCGCCAAGCGACCCCGGCCCGCACCCGATGCCAAACCCGCCGACACCCAGGCGGCAAACACGCGAGCCATTGCCGAGTTTCTTGGGCCGCTGGCCGGAAAGTCAGACTTCACGGTCGCCAGTGCGATCATGCAGGTCGCCGCGGAGCTGACCGAACCCTCTCATGATCAGATCAGCGCCCTGGATCAGCTCCTCGCCGTCCGCCAGCCGCAACCAGCCTATACCGAGACGCTCACGCTCCGGCGGCTCGCTCAGAGTTCGGTCGAGGGCTGGCGTCCCGACCGAGCCCGGTTTGTTCTCAACCTGGCGCTCCGGACGGCCCAGGTGCAAAGCAACCCGGTCGCGCTGATCGCGGCCCGATCCAGCCTTGACGACGCCGACCGGCTGCGGCATGAGGCCGAATCCCTCGCCTTACTTCCGGGATTTAGCAACCCGACCGATGCCGATCGCCTCCTCGTCGCGGCGCTCGGGGCCGTCGACTCGTGCCTGGTCCGGGTCGACAAGGTCAGTCAGATTCAGCGGCTCCTCGATGAAGCTCCACGCATCCTGGGCGCCTCGGTTCCGCTCCTGGCAGGAGATGATGACCTCTCCCGGGTCTGGCTTGCCGCCGCGGATCAATCGCAAACCTTGCGAGCCAAAGCCGTGGCTGGCCGACTCACCGAGCCGGGAGGCGGCCAATCGGATCGGCTTGCAGCAGGTTTGAATCGATTCCGCGAAGCATCGATCCATGCCCAGGTCTTGCAGTTGTCAGCCCCCGACGCTGTTCTGGAGGCTGACGATTACGCCCCGGTGGCAACCTTGATGGCAACCACCTTGCCGAGCGCTGAGGATCGCGCCACACTCTGGAAAGCGAGGATCAATCTTGATCGGAACCTGGTCGGTGTGGTCCTTGGTCTCGATCGACGAGACGGTCGCCAGCTTGCCGCCCCGCCTGATGAACGAGGCATGCGATCCGTCGCGATCGAAACCGCTGTCGCTGCCCCGAATTGGTTCCAGCGCGAACTCATGCCCGCGGTGGCCGCGCTGGTTCAATCGCCCGATCACCCGGCGGGACCTGTGCCGGATGATCCCGCACTCGACCCGAACCGGGTCCGCCGGCTGGCCGAATGGACTCAGCTTGGCCAGTGGCTGCTGGCTCGGTATGAGTTCGAGGCCTTCGACCCCGAGCCCTCCGAGTTCTTCGCGGCCGCTGCTCGGGATTACGGCCGTTATCGAACCACGACCCCGCAGCGACTGACGATCGCGGTCGATCCCGCCCCCTCACGGCTCACGCCCACGCAGCCGTTGGCCGAGGTCTCGGTCCGACTCGGCCTGGTGGGGGTTGGATCGTCAGCGCTGGGTCGAAGTGATTCCGCCTGGGTGGATCTGATCTCGGCCAACCGGGGTTTGCTTGACGTCCGACCCGAGGCGGCTCGTGAGCGTGACGAGCCGGAATGGCCCGTCAAGGTCGCGGTCGATCGCGGCCAGGTCGCGGTCCGGCTTCGCCTGCCTCAGGAGTCGAAAAGCGGCCCGACACCCCCGATTGGCCCCTTGCCCCAGGGGGTGCTGGTCCGCGCCCGCTGGGAGGGTCGAACCTATCATCACCCACTACCGCTGGAGATCGAAACGGCGGCGAGCCGGCTTCAACCGAGGTTGACCGCAGGATCTGCCGCTCAGGATCAGCCAATCAGCGTCGTTGATCTTCGACCATCGCAGGGAAAGGCGTTGTTTCATTTACAGGTCAGAAACCCGGCGGATCACGACCGAACCGTGACCGTCCAGCTCCTTGACCGCCAGGGGCCGATCGCGGGTGCGGTCGTGACTCAGACGATTCGCGATGGGAGTCAAGCCGGGGTCGTTTTCGGCCCACCCGGTCCTGATCTGGATGCTGGTCTGGTCGAGATCCAGGGTCCATTGACTATCCGAGTCGCCGATGTCGCTCATCCCGCCGAGGCGGTCAATCTGGAGATCCCCATCCAGCTTGTTCCCCCCTCGGATCTCGTCCGTGTTGTCGGTGCCAGTTATGACCCAACCTCGGCGGGAAGTGGCGGGAAGTCGCGACTAGAGATCCGGCTCAGGTCCGCGGGCGAGGTCGCTGGCCCCGCGCCCCTGGTCGAACTGCAACTACTGCCCGACCGGATTCCAGGATTGGTCTTCGCAGGGGAGGGAACTTTTCGAGGCACCTTGCCCAAGCCCGGCGCGGAGCTCACCCTCTTTGCCGAAGGTTTGCAAATGAACCCACGAGCCGAGGAAGAGGGGGTCGTCTATTTGAGTGTGGACGGTGTCGAGCGTGCTCTGGTATTCCAGGCCCGGTTTCCCCGGCGGGGACCGCGCATCCCGCTCATCCTCGACACCAGAACCGCGCTCCGGTTGCGGGGGGATCGAGTCGCGGCGGTGGGTTCGCTCTGGCCGCTGCGCATCGAGGTCGATTCCCCACCGCCTTCGAGCCGGATCGACTTGAAACTCGGCCAGTACGCGGTTGGAGGTTTTGGTGATCAGTTCAATGTGGCGCAACAGTTCGACCTCAACGCCCAGCGGGCTCGGTTTCGGCTCAACCCCCGAGGGCCGGATGGCGCTCTGGTCCTCGATGCCAGCGTGCGCGATCCGGCGATCACGCTTGACCTCGCCGGGATCAGAGGGCAGCGGCTAATGCTGGCGAAGTTGATCAATGACCAGGGTCAAACGGTGGCTGACGATCAGCTCGACCTGGTCATCGACGACCGACCTCCTGCCGGTGTCCGGTTTGTCAACCCGCCCCGCTTCGCGCTCAGGAGTGGGTCGGTCAGGCTGCGCGCCGAGGGGGCTGTGCCAGCTTCGGGACTCAAGGAGGTGACGTTCTTCGTTGGGCGACCGGGTGCGGATCTCAAAAGACCTGCCAATGCCGCCACCAGTCCCGGTCGACCAGCCGACGCGGGCCGGACAACCTGGCAATCCTCGCTCGTCCTTGCCGACGCGAAGCCGGGACCGCTTGATCTCAGTGTCGAGTTTGTGGCGGGCAATGGCCTCAGTCGGTTTGACACGACCAGTGTTCTCATCGTCGAATCGATCCCGATCGAACCGGGCGAAGTTCAGGGTGTGGTGAAGGAAGGGAGTCGGCCGCAACCGAACTTTGATGTGCAGGTGCTCGACGAGAAAGGTGCCGAGCTACGCAAAGTCCAGACCGATGCTCAGGGCCGGTTCGTGGTCCAGGGTCTACCACCCGGCAAGTATCAGGTCGTCAGTACCAAACTGACTCCACCGACCCGGGGAACGGCCCCCGCCGTGGTTGCGCCGAACAAGATCACCGAGGTCGAGATTCAGATGCTGCGCTGATTCCGAGCGTCCCGAGCTTTTTTCAGCTCAGAAACGCGATCAGGAGACCGAGATAGACCACCGCGAGAATGCCCAGGGTGATATATCCCTGAAATGTCCAGCGGCGGTAGCGGCTTTCCTGTTTGAGCAGTTCCGAGTTCCACGACACAAGGTCCTGATTCTCGGTCAGGCGGCGGAAGACACCCGGAATAAACGCTTGCTCGGTCCGGGCGTCGGCTCCAGTCCCGGCGAGGTAGCAACCACCGAGCATCGGTGTGGGCACTCCTTCGTCGGTCATGGCCAGACTCAGGACGCGCCCGAGTCGGCGGTGCCGTTCGCGGATCTGACGGAGGAAACGATAGAGCCGGACATTGCCCTGGACGGCTTCGGTGGTTGTGGACTCACCGGCGGCTTCGACACGCCAGAGTTGATCGACCTGCGCCGGTAATTGTTTCGCGGCGATCCAGTTGACACCCCCCTCGAAGATCGCGGGCAGACTCATTGGCTCGACGTCGGGGATCAGGGGGAAGCGTTGCCCCATCCGCCGCCGTCGCTGATCGTCGGGCAAGCGTTGAATCAGTTCGCTGAAGCCAGGGAGAGTTTCCAGGTCACAGACGAGCGCGAAGACAGGGCAACGCACCGGCATCGACTTGCGAATCAAGGACATATCTCGCTGGCAAAGCGACCCGACCCGAGCGGCGCTATGCTCGGAGTTGGTGGCTGCGATGGGTATCAGGAGGAGAATGCCATTGATTGGACAGTAAGGCCGCCGTTCGCGCGAGATAAGTTGGCCGAGATGGCGGAGCCGTGCCCCCTGGATCTCGGCTTCAGCCTTGTCGGTGGGGGAGTTGACGCGCACACCTGACCGCCGACCGTCATAGTCCAGCGATTTCTCTTCCGCGGCGAACCGACCGAGTGCCCGGAGTTCTTCGCCGAGGAGTTGGTCAGGGCCTCGCCCCGCCTGGCGGGCACGGTCAAGAATCTCGGGTGCGTTCGGACTGGCCGCGTTCCAGGGTCCGAGCGTCTGCACGTCGGTAAGGGTCTGAAAGTTGCCCGGGTTGACCGAATCTCCCGGCAGGCTCGTTGGCTCGGCGGGGCCAGTCTGGACAAACTCCGCGTCCTCCTGAGATGCCGTATAGCGGCCCAGGACGGATGCCCCCGCGCAGGTCAAGTAGATCGCGTCGCGACCCGCATAAACCCGGACCGGTGCCTCAACTCGATCGGGCTGGGCGCGAACCTTGAGGTGCAAACCTGCCGCGTCGAACAAGACTTCCTCAGACCCATTCGTTCTGCCGAGAACCAGAAAGAGGGGATACTCATCGAGCGGCAGTCCCGCGCGTGCCAGCGCTTGCAAGACTTCACTCCAGGCTCGGTCGATGTCGGGGAAACTGGTCTCCTGGCGGTCGGGTCCAAATTGCGTCAGATACCACTTCACAAGCCAGAGCAACACATAGATTAACAAGAATACGAGCGGCAGCCAGAAGCGATCGAGCCCATGCCAGTGCTCCTCAATCAGCGGGTGCAAGCGGCCATTGACGACCCAGAGACACCCGAGAACCCCACTCAATGTCATCGCTCGCAGACCCAGCAGGGTCGCGGGCTTGAACCTGGCGAAGTCGCGGGGGCGAGCGAACATCGGGAAGGTCAAACCACCCAGCTTCCTCGCGAGATCATAGACCCGATCCATGATGGTCAACGCGATCCTCCCCAGGGACGCAACACGAGCAGCAGGATGGGAACCAGTAACGCGAGCATTACCGCCGCCACGGTGGTCATCCGCCGGAATCGATCCATTCCCTCCAGGGGCGGAACGTTGGATGGCACATCCAGTTCCGCCGGGTAGGGCCATTCCTGACTCAGGCCGCGCGCCAGTTGGGCACGAGCCGCCGCCGTCCAGGCACGGAGTTGATCGGGTTCCTCGCGCAGTTCGCCCCGGAAACCGAGCATCACGCAGAGAAAAAACACTTCCAGAGCGTCGTTTCCCCCACGTCCCTCGGCGATCCGGGCCTGATCCCAGAACTTCCAGGCCCGGTCATTGGTGCCATAGAACGCGACTTCGAGCTTACGCTCGTTCCAGCTCGCGGCAAATTGCGAGTCGAGGATGAGCAGCTCATCGAGCCAGCAGGTCAACGCGTACCGGATGCCCAGAAAAGCTGGTCCACCACGATCGCGAGCCTCACCCGCGGTCTTTGCCTCGGCGTCGCCACCATAGGCCGCCCAGCGACGCGCTTCGATGTCCGAGAGCAGCATTCCCTTGAGGGCGGCTTGCTCGATCTCGATCGTGGGCGATTCACCGCGGTCTAGCCGTTCCTTGAGGTCAAGGCCATAGTCGATGACCGGGTAGACTAGCCTCGTGATGGCATCTTGCATGAAAGGAAAACCACTCGAAAAAGGCGGTCGGACCCAATCCTGGCAGATCGGCCCTTCGTTCGGATCGAGACCAGTTCCGGCTCAATCTTGCGCGACAACAAACAAGGTGAATTGTAAAGTAGTCACCTGACCCCCGATCTTAATCGTCAACGTGCGCTGACCCTGGATGTTACTGGAGATCAAGTTCTCATTCAAGCGGACCGAAAGGGTCAATGACTTCTGCACATTGAGCCATTCCGATTCCTGGGACTCACGTGCAACCTGAAAATAAATCAACCCCGGCGATGACGGCAGAGCGCGAGGGGGTCGTGGGCTGTAGGCAAACTTCAGCCCAGCCAGACCCATCCGGAAGATGGCATCGACCCGATCCGAGCTGCCGACCTTCATGTCGAGCTCACCGGCGCGTGTCAAAAGACGGATGCAATCGTCGGTATCGAGCGCGCTTTGCACGCCAATATACATCGTCCAGATCGATTCGAGCCAGGACGACTCCAGCGCCACCTGCAACCGCAATCCCACGCCGATGAACGGTCGCTCCTTGTAGTCGGGCTCGACCAGGATATTCAACAGCGCATCGATATGCTGCTTCAGTCGGAAAAAGCAACCGGCCAGATCGTCATGATCATAGCGCGGCAGGTCTGGAGGCCGCCGGGTCGCGCCGAAGATTGCGAGCTGGCCGACGAGGCGACACAACTCGATATAAACGCCGAACGGATGAATCCCCTCGGCAAAGGCGAGTGTTCCCATGACCGGATAGGCTTGATTCAGCTCGCGAAGCTGCTCAAACAGGAGCGGATCACCCTGGCCGTGGCTGTCAAATGTGATCCCGCGCGAGACGATTTGCGAAGCGAGCAACTCGATTTTCTTGCCGATCCGGTCGTAGATGGCCTGCATGATGTCGCCGAGCAGGGGAGGCCACGCATCACAGGCGAGCACGGGTGGAAAGTATGTGGTATCGAGTTCGGGTGTCGCCTCGGCACGCAGCGAGCGCCGGATGCGCGCGATTGGTAAGACTTCGTATCCGGTCCGATCCTGCGTGGACAGCAGAAATCGGAGGTTGAGGAGGCGAACCTTGATCGCGTGCGGGTTGACACCGGTGTTCTCATCTTCGATCTGCTGGGTTTCGAGCAGGTAACGCACGCCATCATTCTCACCCCCCTGGACCGCGACGTTGGCCTTGCCGGGTCGCGAGGTGGGGACGGCCAGATAAACCATGATGGTTTCGTTTTGCTGGAACGCGGTCTTCAGATTGATGGCGGCAGGTAATCCATCCTGAGGCACCGAGATCAAGGTGCCGTCGCGCATCCGGGCCCGGAGCGAGCGGATCACGAATCGGTTGTTCGCCAGCGCTTCCTGATCGATCTCGATCGAGCGTAACCCCCAGTTGTGGTGGTGATCCCACATGTCACCCAGCAAGCCGACCTGCTCGGTATGTCGCTGCGCCGCATTGAAATGGTGCGGGCGAAGAAACATTCCCTCGTGCCAGTGAACCGCTCGTGTCGTCATGAGATCAGATCCCGGTGCATGCGACCATCGGTCCGAAGTCGAGCAAGAATGTACCGATGCTTGCAGAGGCAAAGTGGTGGCCGCGAAGTCAAGCTCATGGTAATGGGCAACAGGGCAGTCGGCCAGACAAATCAACCTTCGAAATGAGTGTTGCCGCTCAGACTCATCATGAGCCAGGAGACCTCCAGTCAGTCGATAACTCGCCTGGTTGCAACATCAGCACCCCTCACGAAGGCTCGGCGCCGATCTCGGAGAATTGATGGACTGTTGACCTGTAGGCCATTCGGGATAGCATGGAGTATCGTGGGACCTGTCCGTGGCGACCCGAGGGCTGTTGAGCATGCGCTGGACGTTCCACCAGACTGGTTGTCTTATCGCTTGGTTGACATTCATTTGTTGCAGTTGCGTCGATGCGGCCGACAAGAGCAAGGGACTCTGGGTGACTCGCCCGGTGATCCGACCCGAGGTTCCGACGGGATTGACCAGTTCGACCAATCCCATCGACGCCTTTATTGCGGCGGGATATGATGCCGCGAACGTCAAACCTGTCGCACCCGCCGACAAGCGTACGCTGCTGCGTCGGGTCACGCTTGACCTGACGGGTCTACCCCCAAGCGTCGCCGAGCAAGAGGCCTTCCTGGCTGATACGGCACCCGACGCTTACGAGAAGGTCGTCGACCGTCTCCTTGCGTCCGAGCAGCATGGGGTCCGCTACGGACGACACTGGCTCGACGTTCTCCGGTACGCCGATGTCGATGAGCGGATGATCGCCGCTCCTGGCATCCACTACTGGCGTGACTGGGTTATCCGTGCTCTCAATGATGACCTGCCATTCGACCAGTTCGTCCGGGCACAGCTCACGGGGTATCGGTCGAGCACCCGCACCCAGATGTCGGCGACCGGCGTGCGCTCACGCGTCGAGCCGCGACTCGACGACCAGTTCGCGCTCGGGTTTCTGGCCCGAGGAGCCGTCTTCCGCGATGGCAAGGATGCGAAGGAGTTGGCGCTTGCCGCCGCCGACACGGTGTCGACCGCCTTCATGGGGCTGACGGTTGGCTGTGCCAAATGCCACGACCACATGTCCGACCCGATCCGCCAGCGTGACTTCTATGCGTTGAAAGCACTCTTCGACCCGCTTGTCCTTCAGAAGGTGACTCTGGCGACCGCCACCGAGGTGATCGCCGCCGGTCGCGTCGCCGACGATCTGGCCCGCCAACGGGCGGCGGTCGAGGGACCGATCGAGACCTTGCTGGCACCGCACCGGGCAAGGCTTCGTGCGGACCGGATCGCCATGCTCCCGGCCGACGTTCAGGTCACCATCCGCAAGCCCGAACGCGAGCGATCGGCTGCCGAACAGAAGATCGCCGACGACTATTTTCCGATCCTCCGAATCGACACGGGCAAGGTGCTCGAAGTCCTGACCGAGGACGAGCGCCGGCAGTACAAGGATCTGCAAGCGAAGCTCTCGAAGGCGGACAACCGGGCCGCGAGTTTGCCGGCGTTCTGGACGGTGGCGGTCGATGCCAGGAAGGAACTTGAGCCAAGCTATATCCTGACGAGTGGTGACCCCGACCGACCCGAAAAAGACCAACCTGTGCAACCCGGCTGGCCGTTCGCCCCGCCCAACGTCGAGTTTCGCGAGGGGCGGATCGAAGCGTTCGCCGACTGGCTGACCGCGCCCGAGAACCCGATGTTCGCCCGCGTCGCGGTCAACCGGCTCTGGCAGTGGCACTTCGGCACCGGTTTGCACGCGAACCCGAGCGACTTCGGCAAACTTGCCGGCAAACCGACGAACCCCGAACTGCTTGAGTGGCTTGCCGCCGAGTTCGTTGCGCGTGGGTTCGAGATGAAAGCCATGCACCGGCTAATCGTCACCTCGGCCACTTACAAACTGGCCACCGAGGTCGGCGGAGGTCCATCGGCTGGTGATGGCGCGGCTGATCCGGCCAATGACCGGCTCTGGCATTTTCGGCTCCGCCGGCTCGAAGCTGAGCCGATCTGGGACGCGATCTTCACGGCGGCCGGACAACTCGACCAGACGATTGGCGGCCTCTCCTTCGATGTGGGGGGCAAGCGCGGCAACGACGGTCCAACCCGGCGCGGCGCCTATATGATTCGTGGTTATGCGACGAATCGCGATGTCGTCCCCGAGTTCCTGCAGGCCTTCGACGTTGATGATGGTCGCGCTCCGTGCCCGGTCCGCACCCGGACCGTCACGGCTCCGCAATCCCTCTTTCTGATGAACAGCACGGTCATCGACCGCGCCACCGAGCGGTTTGCGGATCGCCTCAAGCTGGAGTCGGGCGGCGATCTGGCCGTGGCGGTGGATCTCGGGTTCAAGCTGGCCGTCGCTCGGCCCGCTTCAGCCCATGAGCGGGACGTCGCCGCGAGTTACTTGCAGGGGGATGTCGGCCGCCTTAAGGGTTTTGCCTGGCTCCTCTTCAATCTGGACGAGTTCCTGTACACGAGGTGATCCGAATCATGGGTAGCGAACCGTTGTTTCCCTGTGGTCGGATCTCCCGGCGGCAATTCCTGCATCAGGCAGGGGGCGGCTTCTTCGGGGTCGCGATGGGCGCACTCTGGGCCGAGGCGGGCGAGATCAAAAACGTGGCGCTCGGGCCGCACTTCCCACCGAAGGCGAAGTCCGTCATCTTTCTGTTCATGTGCGGTGGTGTCAGCCATATTGATACATTCGACCCCAAGGACAACAAATGGGCGGGCAAGCTGATCGACGCCGTCGGCTTTGGTGACAACGGCGCAGCGATGCAACGGCCGGTCATCGCCTGCAAGCGCACGTTCACCCGCCACGGGCAATCGGGCACACCCGTCTCGGATTGGTTCCCGCATGTGGGCGGTGTGGTCGATGAGATCGCGATGGTCCGGTCAATGTGGTGCCGCGAGGGGAACCACTTTCCCGCCGTCATCGAGACCTCCACCGGGCATCGGGGACGCGCTTTCGATCACCCGACGCTGGGCGGGTGGGTCTCGTATGCGCTCGGGAGCGCAAACAAGAACTTGCCGACGTTCGTCAACCTCGGCCGTGCCTCATCGCCGGTGCAACTGACGGGCGGATACCTCGGGGCCGGGGTGGCGGCAACCCCATTCCAACCCGATGATAACCCAATCCCCAACCTTAAACCGCCGCAAGGTGGAACCGCTGCCGAGCGTGACCGGCAAATGGCAGCTTTGGCCGAGCTGAACCGCGAGTTCCGCGAGCACCACGCGATCGAGTCCGACATCGCCGCCCGCGCTGGGGCGTACGAACTCGCCGCCCGGATGCAACTTGCCGCGCCGGGGGTAGTGGATCTGGCGGGCGAGCCGGAGCATATCAAGGCCATGTACGGGATCGGCGACACCGTGACGGACGACTTCGGTCGTCAACTCTTGCTGGCGCGGCGCCTCGCCGAGCAAGGGGTTCGCTTCGTCCAGGTTTGCCATGCGGGCGGCGGCAACGGCGGTTGGGACGCCCATGGCGACATCGAAACGCATGGTCCGCTCTGCCGATCGACCGACAAGCCGATCGCCGGGCTGATCCGCGACCTCAAACAGCGCGGGATGCTCGACGAGACCCTGGTCGTCTGGTCGAGCGAGTTCGGGCGAAGTCCCTGGTCACAAAACACGACCGGGCGCGACCACAACCCGAGGGGTTACACCGCCTGGATGGCGGGCGGCGGCGTGAAGGGCGGCGTTGTCCACGGCGCCACCGACGACGTGGGCTACAAGGCTGTGGAGGACACGCACTACTACAGCGACCTCCACGCCACGATCCTCCACCAGCTTGGCCTCGACTACGAGAAGATGGAGATCCCCGTCTTCGGCCGGACGATGAAGCTCATCGAGGATGACGAGAGCACCGGCCCAATCGAGGCGATCCTGGCTTGATCCGTCAGCGGCCCGACCGCGGCCCGACCCCGTCGGCCCCCCACAGGGGCGCGACGAGTTGCCGGTCCCACTCCTTCCAGACGCCCAGCAGTTCCTCGACCTTCGCGGGATTCTGGGACGCGAGATCGTGCGCTTCGCCGGGGTCTTGAGCCAGGTTGTACAGCCGTCGTGGAGTCGTGCTGAAGTCGGCGGGGCGAGATCGGCTCCCATCATCGACGGCGGCATCATACCGGACGAGCTTCCAATCACCGCGACGGATCGCATCTTGCTGGCCAAACCGCCAGTACAGCGATTCGTGGGGAACTTTACCTGTCGCTTCGTTGGTCAGGAACGGTACCAGATCCACCCCATCGACCTTCCAGGCGGGGTCGATGGCAACTCCCGCGGCGGCCAGCGCCGTCGGGAGGATGTCGAGCTGAATCACCGGCTTGTCGTAAGTCTGGCCCGCCGGGAGTTTGCTGGGCCAGCGGACCACGAAGGGAACGTGGATGCCACCGTCCAGGGTCGTGCGCTTCGACCCCCGCAGTGGGGCGTTGCTCGACCCGTTGATCGTGGTTCCGAGCATCGTCGGTCCGCCGTTGTCGCTGCAGAAGAAGACGAGCGTGTTCTCCTCCAGCCCCGACTCCTTGAGTTTACCCAGCACGGCGCCGACCGCGTCGTCCATGGCCGAGAGCATCGCGGCGTAGGTTCGCCGGTTCTTCGGCTGCACCGAATTGAACCGCGCGAGTCGCTCCTCGGTCGCCTCCATCGGGGTGTGAACAGAGTTGAACGCGACCTCAAGGAAAAACGGCTGCTGTTTGTTGCGTTCGATAAACGCCACTGCTTCGCGAGCGAAGGCGTCGGTCAGATAGGTGGGCTCGGTGACGACCTCGGTCCCACGGAGGATGTTATGGGTGGCCCCCGCGAAGTAAGTATGAGCGCCGCCCAGGAAGCCAAAGAACTCGTCAAACCCGCGCTGCTGGGGGTGGAAGCGGGGTTGGCTGCCCAGGTGCCACTTGCCGACCAGACCGGTCCGATAGCCGCTCGACCGGATGCGCTCTACCAGGGTTGTTTCGGTTGTGGGCAGGCCGACATTACCAATCCCCGCCTCGCCGCCGGGGTTGAATTCGTGCCCGAACCGCTGTTGATACCGTCCCGTCAGTAGCCCAGCACGCGTCGGGCTGCAATACGGACCCGAAACATACCCGTTGGTGCAGCGGACCCCACCCCGCGCCAGAGCGTCGAGATGCGGGGTCGGGATGTCCTTGATCCCCTGGAACCCCGCGTCGGCAAACCCCATGTCGTCGGCAAGCAGGATCACGATATTGGGCCGAGCCGGCGGGGCGGCCTCGCCTGGCTCGGCGATCAGCATCAGACCCAATCCCAGCAGAGACCGGACGATCCAGGGAGATTGCATCGAGAAGTTCCTGTTCAGGGTGTGCAGCGAGCGCCGGGCCATTGATCCCACGCTCAACCCTGATCGTAACCGTCTCTCCCAGGTCGCTCCACAAATTAACCGCGCTGACTTGAACCGGAACGAGAGCCAGTTCCACCTTGTGAGACCTTCAGTCCAGGGAACCGACCGGCTCAGCGGGTCAAGCTGACAGCGCGAACCGACCCGTCCTGAAGTGCCCGGACGCTCAGGTTGAGCGGCTTGCCGGGTGTCGTGTTCGACATGATCCATTCCAGGTTTCCGGTGCTGGCGGTCACGTAGCCGTTGGCCGAGCGGATCACGTCGCCAACGGCAAGCCCGGATCGCTCCGCCGCCTTGCCAGGGAGAACCCGGGTGACTTTCAGACCCGGCGTCGAGCCATAACCGGCCACCGGTTCGGCTTCGATGCCCAGCGGGCTCAGCGCGGCTCCGGTCGGCGGGGTGGGCGGAGCCGGGGCCATGTCGTCGGGGTTGGGCGGCGGCGGCAGGGTCGGGGTCTGATACTCGCCGATCGGGTCGGACTTCGCATCCTTGTCGGCCTTGCCTCCCTCGGTCGAGAACGGGGCAAACGCTTGCTCGGGGTACGGGACCATCCCGCTGAACGCGCCGAAGTCATTGGCACCAGCGTTGTCGGTGCTGTCCCCCTCATACCGGACGACCGGGATATCGTAAACCAGGGAGCCTGGTTCGCCGTAGAAGTTGGGACAACTGGCCGTGGGTCCACCCGGACCACCGAAGTACGGGAACGCGGTGATCCCCGTGAACCGGTTGAGCACCGGGGAGGGGTGTGGGTAACCCGGCCCGCCAAAGAACGGGTAGCCGCCTTCGGCCCCCACACCAAGTGCATTGCCGCCGCCAAAACCATAGTTCCGGCCGAACCGCAAGCCAAATCCCTGAAAACCGGGCTGCGGTCCCGGTGGGCCATACCCCAGGGTGCCGACGGTCGGCTGACGATGGCTCAAGAGCCCCTTGATCCCCTTAGGCTTCGGCTTGGGTTCGACCGGGTAGTTGGGCGGGTCGCCTGCCTGAACGGCGGGCGCTTCGGGAATGATGAAGCCACCCATGATCAAGGCGAACAACGGTTTCAAGAGCGTTTTGGCCCGGCGTCGGAGTCGCTTGAACATCGGGATCATCCCCAGAACTGGAAGAAAGGTCGATCAGGATCAGAGCGAAATCTCAACGTGTGGCCGGGGGTGGACCGTTGCCCACCGAGGGCAAGAACGCCGGCCGATCTAGCTCGACGGGAAGCGCTGCCCCCGGAGGACGCTGAATTGCCACCTCGCGGGCGGGATAGCCGAGTGCGTGATACAGCTCGAACTGAGCCCGGTTGTAGTCGGCAACGGCGGTGAAATATTCGTTGAAGGCGGTGCTGAGCAGGTCGAGGGTAAAGATCGTCTCCTGGGGCCGGAAAACGAGATAAAGCAGGTTGCCGAACCGTCGGGTTTGTCCCAGACCTTCGAGCTGACCGTTGAACCCGATGATGCCGGTCCGGAGCGAGCGATCCGCCTGGAGCACGCGGGCCGCTCCCGACTGGAGGCGGGCCTGCGCCCGGGTCACTTCCCCAGCCACGCGATCCTGCGTGTCGCGAAGCTCGATAACCGCGTTGGATTCCTGTCCACGCTGCGCCTTGATCCGTGCCAGATTGCCAATCCCAAGCCCTTCAAGTTGCCAGATGAGCTGAAAACTGTTGTCGTTTCGGCCCCGATACTGGTTCAGGCTGCTGTTCGGACCAAGCCCGAAGACACCGCCCTGGATCAACATCCCGCCCGAGGACTGGAAGCCGTTGAGCATGAGCATCGGCAGGAACGGGCGCGACTTCTCGCGCCGGACCCGGTACTCGGCCGCCTGGACCAGCGCCGCTCGCGAGCCAAGTTCCGGCCGGTTCCGCAACGCGATCGACAACAGGTCGTCCAGGGATCGACCCGGGTCCACCAGTGTCACCTGAGCATGGTCATGTTCGATCGGATCGACGACGGCCCGGGGGTCAAGTCGCAGAACCTGAGTCAGCACGGCGCTCTGGGTCCGCCAGTTTTGCCGGGCCAGCGTGGCTCGTTGTTCCAGGTCCGCCAGCAAGTTCTTGGCTCGCGAGACCTCGACCCGCGTGACCAGGTCGTTGCTCATCGTCTCGATCTTCTGAACCAGTTCCTTGCCACGTTCGACGGTGTAGAGCGCACCGGCGTAGTTGCCGCGATACTGGTGGACCTGAAAATAGGCCTCAGCCGTTTGCCGCAGCGCGTCGTTCTTGGCGGACTGGACATCATAGTGACGCGAGGTCAGAGCCTGCCGCGCCGCAAGTGGCTCGAAGATGATATCCGTCAGATTGACGGACTGGATGAGGCCGCCGCCCGCATACAGAAAGTTGGTACTGACCGCGGTTAGAATCCCCTTGTTGAAGTCGGGTCCACCGCCGTCGTGGCGGATATAGTCGGCCCCGGCGGTCAGAGTGGGAATCCAGAGGACCTTGGCTCGAGTCAGTTCGGCCTCGGAGACCCAGACACTGGCCTGCGCGGCCGCGACAATCAACGGTCGAGCGTCGGACAGCCGAAGCGCGGAGGCCAGGTTGATTGGGAACCGCCGGTCGGTCGCCTCGAACGGCGCCGGTTTGATCTGCATGCCAGTGGCGAGCGGGTTCCGGACCGGGGCTCGGAGGTCGGGTTGATCCACCATCTCGGCGGGTGGGACCAACTGCGATGTTCCGGGCAGAGCAGGGGGGAGCGTCTGGTCGATGGTCGGCCGGGGTCGGTCGGCAAGCCAGGTTTTCGGGGGCGAGTCGGGGAGCGAAGCCGACGAGCGTGGCGTGGCCATCGGTCGCGAAACCGAGACCCTGGGCTGTGGTGTGTCGCGACCACTTTCGCGGACGAATCGTTCGATCGCGGGCGAGACGCTCGACGGTGGCATCGACCGCCCTGATTCGGACGAAGACCCAGTCGAGGGATCGAGCCCAGGCGCGGGCAAACTCGCGGCCGGAACCGCCAGCGACTGCGCCTGGATGGGAGTGACTCCAGCGTCGCTGCTCAGCAACGCCAGCGTCAACCCGATCATGAGTCCCCTGGAAAAATAGGTCATCATGTCCCTATTGCTCAGAAATAGCCGCTGAAATCGTTTCGATTCGTTCGCGACGAGACGAACTCATAAATTGACGTGTTGGGCAGGCCAAATTTGGCCCCCTTGCCGTACTGGTTGCCTGGCCCATACGCCACGATCTGATCCAGGGTGTGATCGAACGTCGCGGGGTTGTATTTGACCCGCAGGAAAATTCCCGACGGTCCCGGGAGACCGATGGATCGGGCTCCTTGCAGGCTGAACTCATAACCCGAATGAACCTGCGATGGCAGCGGATAGTATTTGTGCGAAAGCACGTAGAAGATGAACTCCTGCCCAGGCTTCCACTGCTGCGTTCCGGTCAGGATCGGAACCGCCTGTGATCCTGGGTAACGCACATAGAAGTTGCTGTTCGCGTCGAACGTTTGCGAGGTCCCGTTGCGGACAGCGATTTGCAGGATGTTGTACGTCTGGCCCGCGACCGGCGTGAGACCACCGATCCGAACATGGGCTGCGAACGGGGGAATCAGTTGGTTGTTGTAGATTGTCGGGTTCGTGATCCGGTAGAGCAGGTAACCATAGTTGGGCTTGGGCACAACGTCGCTTGCCGTGACGATGGACGTTGCCGACCGCACCGCCGCCGGATGCACGCCGGTGGATTTGGCGGTGAGCAAGAGCTTCCCTTCCAGCCGGTCCAGGCTGGGTTGAAAGATCCTTGTTGAACGTACGGACATCGGCCTGGTCTCCTTGACTCGCGGTTATTGCTCAGCTTGACTGGGTCATTCTGGCGTGCTGGCAATCGCTCGATCAACGAGTTGCGGGCGGCGGTCCATTGCCAACGGGTGGCAAGTAGGTTGGCCGGGTCGTATCCACCGGGGTGGGCTGACCGGGAGTTCGCAACACGGTCAGTTCCTGAGCCGGGTAACCGAGAGCATGGAAGAGCTCAAACTGGGCCCGGTTGTAGTCCGCGACCGTGGTGAAATATTCCGTGAACGCGGTGGACAGCAGGTCCAGGGCAAAGATTGCTTCTTGCGGTCGGTTGACCAGAACCAGCACATTTCCAAACCGGGTCGTCTGTCCGAGCCCTTCATAGTTGCCGTTGAACGTGATGATTCCGGTCCGGAGCGAGCGATCCGCCTGCAGAGTCCGAACCGCACCCGACTGCAATCGTGCCTGGGCCCGGGTCACATCGGCCGCAACCGCGTCCTGCGTCATCAGGAAGCTGATGATCGCTTGGGATTCCATGCCACGCTGTGCCTTGATCCGGGCGAGGTTCCCGATGCCGAGCGCATCGAGTTGCCAGAGCGGCTGCAAACTGACGTCATCCCGCCCGACGAACTGATTGAGGCTACTGTTCGGCCCAAGACCGAAGATACCACCTTGCAGCAGTTCGCTCGGCGTCTGGAACCCATTCAGGTAGAAACTTGGTACGAACGGACGTGACTTCTCGCGACGAATGGAAGCGGTGGCCGCCTGGACCAGCGCTTGATGCGAGGCAAGCTCGGGGCGGTTCTTGAGCGCGATCGGCATCAGATCATCGAGCGACCGACCCGGATCGATCAGCGTGATCTGAGCGTGGTCATGTTCGAGCGGTTCGAGCACGGCTCGCGGGTCGAGTCGAAGAATCTGCGTCAGATTGGCGCTCTGGACGCGCCACTCCTGGCGGGCCAGCACCGCGCGCTGTTCAAGGTCGGCGAGCAAGTTTTTGGCCCGCTGGATCTCAACCTTCGGGACCAGATCGGTCGACAGTTCCTCGATCCGGCGGACCAGATCCTTGCCACGCTCGACCGTGTACAACGCCCCAGTATAAAGGCCGCGGTACTGGTGGACCTGAAAGTAGGCGTCGGCGACCTCCATCAGGGCATCGTTCTTCGAGGTCTGAACATGATAGTGTGCGGCGTTCAGTGCCTGGCGAGCGACCAGCGGATCAAAAATCGCATCGACGATCGGCAGCGCACCCGTCAAACCAGCGCCTGCATAGAGGAAGTTGGTGCTGGGCGAGGTCAAGATCCCTTTATTGAAGTCGGGGCCACCGCCGTCGTGGCGGATATAGTCGGCCCCCAGGTTCAAGGTTGGAATCCAGAGGACCTTGGTCCGGGTCAGCTCGGCCTCGGCAATCCAGACGCTGGCCTGCGCGGCGGCCACGATCAGCGGTCGCGCCTCGGCCAACCGTAAGGCCGCTCCGAGGTTGATCGGGAACCGGCGATCGGTGGTTTCAAAGGGCGCTGGGGGCAACCTTCGACTCGTGGCGAGAGCGTTCGGTTTCGGGCGTCCCGGCGTGCCTTCATCGCTCAGTGATGACGAGGAGTCTGACGAACCCGGTAAGGCCGCGGGAAGATCACCCGGACCGGAGATCTGCGCCAGGGCGGTGAGCTGGCCACCGAGGATCGAGGCCAAGGCTAAGATGAGGGGTCGGACCGCAATAAACCGAGCGACCATGATTTGCAGTGCTCCATCCTAGAGCCCTTGCGTTGTTCCACATCACCGGTGAACCGGCCGTTACAGGAACTCCATCGGCTCACTTGAGGAGCACGAATCAGCAAATTCCGGACAAAAAACACAACTGTCTTAACCAGCACAAACGGATCGATCCATCCAATCATTTGAAAGGATAGATCGATCCGCTCATACATTAATGACGAATTGATTCAGATCTGGGGCGATGACTGAGCAATTACTGACCTGAACTCGACTTCCTTGCACTGGACCTGGAGTCGTTATTGGACACATCGACCGGCCCGTTTTCGGTCAGAACGGTCAGGTCGCCCATGATGACTTGCTCCGAACCATTAAATTGGGTCCAGGTTTCCTCACCCTGGGTCAGCGCGGACGTTTTCGCGCGACTCAGGCCGGTGACCTCGATGTACTCGCCATCGCTCACGCCCGTCCGGATCTCGGTCCGATGCGCTTTGCCATCTTCCAGGAGCCAGCAAAAAGTCTGATCCCCCGTATGGGTTGTGGCAGCGATTGGCACAGCCCGGACGTTGGGTCGCTCGATCACGACGGTCGCGTAGGCGTACATCCCCGGCAGGAGCTGACTTTTGGGGTTCGGCAGGTCCACCTCGGCGCGGAGGGTCCGGCTCTTGATGTTCAGCGCCCACGACGTGCGGGTGACGGTCCCCTTGATCGGCTCCTCGCTGTAAGCCTTGGCGACGACACTCGCCGCCGATCCCATGTGGACGTAATTGGCGTCCTGCTCGGGGACATCCACGAAGATCCGGACGATGTCGGTCCGGTCCACCACGTAAATCGGCGCTGAGTTCCCTGATGGGGAGCGATACGGCGAGCGAGGATCGGCCGTGGGGTCGCCGGTCGAGGGCATGACGAAGTCGTTCGTGTTGGCATTGCGGGCCACAACGACACCGTCGAACGGGGCCGCCAGGGTGATGTATCCGACCCAGGCTTCGACTCGCTTGGCTTCGCTGGTCGCCACGGCGAGATTCGCGCTGGCGACGCCGACATCGACCCTGGCCTTGTCGAGCTTGGCATCGTAGGCGAACACCTCGGCCTCAGCCGTCCGGATGCTGGCCGACGCCGCGTTCCGCGCGGCGATACTCGACTTGAGCTGGTTGGTCGACTCCAGAAGGACCTGCGGGTCCACCACACCCCGGGACGTTTCGCGGGTGAGTCGTCGAACCTCGGTGTCCCAGCGGTCGGCTTCGGACTGAAACTTACCGAGAATCGACTGCGATTCTTCCAGGCGAGCGCGGGCGGCTCGGGTGTCGGCGGAGGCCACCTCGACGATCTTCCTGGCCAGTTCGACGCGCTGCTGGTCGAGAACAACGGTCGCCTTTTTGGTTCCAAAATCTTCGACGAGTTCGGGCACGAACAGCTTGGCGAGCATGTCCCCCTTCTTGACCTTGTCGCCGATATCGACGATCCAGTTCTCGATGTAGCCGGTCAGCTTGGGGTAGATCGAGGTCCGCTCGAAGGCCTCGATGAAGCTGGGCTGACCGACATGGCGGACGAGGGTGCGTGGGTCCGCATGGATGACCTGGACTTGCTGCGGCTTTCCGGCACTCTCGGCATGCGAGGTATCCTTCTTGCCGCACCCGGATGCCATCCCGACGGCGATCAGGGACACACCCTGGATCACGCGCAAGCAATACTGTCGATGATTGGCAACTTGGCGACGCATCACAAGTCCCCCCGTTTCGATGACCCATTGGCATGATCGTGCGGTCCGGTCCGAGAATCCGCGTCACGCAGCGGAGTGACGCCCAGTGCCATCCGGAGGTCGTCCACCGTGTATTCCTCCAGCCGGTTGGGCCGTTGCGCCCGCGCGTCTTCGAGGATGTGCCGGAGGAAGGTCAGAACGTGCTCATTGCCTTCAGCATCTTCCTCGACAGGGTGACCATCGCCGTCCCCATCGCCGTCGAGACCATGCCCGTTGCGGCCGTTGCCGCCATCGGGACCCGGGGTCTTCCCGTTCGGATGAGGTGGCTTGTGCCCTTTGCCGTCGCCGTTGGCCTGGCCGTTACCATTCTGGTTGGCGTGATCTTCGTTCTGCTCGGCATACGCGTCGGGGTCGTAGTGCGTGCTTTCCTGGTCGTCGGGATAGACCGAGGTTGAGCCGTACTTCTTGGCACCGATGACAACCGAGAAGATCGCCGGCACGATGAGCAAGGTGGCGAACGTCGACATGACAAGGCCGCCGATGACCGCTCGCCCGAGCGGGGCCTGCATCTGGCTCCCCTTCTCGAGCGCCAGAGCCATCGGCACCATCCCGATCGACATGGCGCACGCGGTCATCAAGATTGGCCGGAGGCGTTCGCTGGCTCCCTTGATCGCCGCTTCGTCGCCGGGCATCCCCGTCTTCCAGTGCTCGTCCATGAACGTGACCAGCATGACCGAGTTGGAGACCGAAACACCCAGACACATGATCGAACCCATGAACGACTCGATGTTGATCGAGGTTCCGGTCAGATACAGGACCAGCACGATCCCGGCGATCACCCCCGGAACCGCACTGACGGAGATCAGGGCGAGTCGCGGCGACTGGAAGTAGGCGGTCAACAGGATGAAGATCACGAACACGGCCGCACCCAGCCCGATCCCGAGGGACTGGAACATCTCGTTCATCGGTGGGAGCTGACCCATCGGCTCGACCCGGACCCCGCGCGGTGGGTCGCCCGCGTTCTTGATGGCCGTTGCCACGGCGGCGGACGCGCGCCCCATGTCGGTCTTTTCGAGATTCGCGGTGATGGTCACATAGCGCTGCGACATGTCGCGGTCAACTTCACCGGGCCGGGTTCCGTTGTGGATGGTCGCAACGTCACGGATCATCAGATCGACGAGCGGGTTGACAGTTTCCAGGGGCAGGTCACCGACGTCTTCCGCCTTGGCCAGCCGGAGCGGTGGCACCTGCAACTGAACCAGGTAGTCGAACCCGGTCTTGATATCGATCCAGTAGTTCAGGTTCGTGAACCGCGTGGATGCCGTCGCCATGACGAGGGCGTGGCGCACATCCTCGACGGTCGCGCCGCTGAGACCCGCTTTTTCGCGGTCGATGTCGACCTCGACGGTCGGGTAATCGAGTTGTTGCTCATACTCGATGTCGCGGAGGGTCGAGATCTTCTTCATCTCGGTCAGGATCTTTTCGGAGTGCTGGCGGACCACCTTGGAGTCGGTCCCGACGACGCGGACGGCGATCGGTGCTGAGGACCCAAAGCTCATGATCTGCGTGACGATGTCGCCCGGCTGAAAACCATACTGCGCCATCTTGGATTGACGTGTCGCCTCCCTGGCATCCAGTCCCCCTTCCTTCAGCCGATTGGCCAGCCAGGGCGTCACATGCTCGGGAAGTCCCTTGCGTAGTCGTTCGCGGAACTCGTCGAGTTTGATCTTGGTTTCTTCGGTGAACTTGACCCGGATCTCGCCGTCGTCCGGCCCACGCATGAACAGGACCATGTTGTTGATCCCGAAGTTCGGCGCGACCTGCCCGACGAACCCCATCGTGATCTCGATGTTGTCCACGCCGGCCTCGTGCTCGATCTCCTTTAAGCACTCCACCGCCATCTGCCGCGTCAGTTCGTAGTTGGACCCTGGCGGCGGCCGGAACCGGAGCACGAACTCGCCCGAGTCGATCTGCGGAAACAGCTCGCGACCGAGCTGGAAGCCAAGCGCGCCAATCACCACAGCGCAGATCCCGAGGTAAGCAAGCGTGACGACCCAGCGGATACCGACGAAGGTGTTGACGATCTTCCGGTAGCCCCGCAAGATCCGGCCGAAAAAGCCCGCCTCCTCGTCGCCGTGGTCCACATGCTTGAGCAGGTAGACGCAAAAGATCGGCACGAATGTGCTGGACAGGAGGTAAGACGAGATCATCGCGAAGCCGACGGCCATCGTCAGCGGGATGAACAGCGACCGGAGGGGGTCGCTCATGATGAACGCCGGAATGAACACAGACAGCACGCAGAGCAAGGCGAGCAAGCGCGGCACTGCGGTCTGCAAGCTCCCGTGCAGGACCGCCGTGGCGAGTTTGTCGGTCCTGGTCATTTGGACGTGGATGTTCTCGACCGTCACCGTTGCCTCGTCGACCAGGATGCCGATAGCCAGCGCCATCCCCCCGAGCGACATGATGTTGATCGTGTTTCCCGTGATCCAGAGGCCAAACATTGACCCCATCAACGCCAGCGGAATGTTGGCGACGACGACGACCACGCTCCGCCAGTCCTTCAGGAACAGGAGGATCATGATCCCCGTCAGGACCGCCCCGATGACCCCTTCGCTGGCCACGCTGTCAACTGCCGCGAGCACTGTGGGAGACTCGTCGAACTCGAACGAGATGGAGACGTCGGCTGGGACCGCATCCTGGAACAGCTTCATCGACTTGCGGACGTCGCCGACCACCGTGAGGGTCGAGCCGGTATCCTTCTTGATGATTGGCAAGTAAACCGCTTTTTTGCCGTCAACGAGCGCGTAGCCGTAGGTGATGTCGGTGTCGTCGCTGATCTTGGCGACGTCGCGGAGGTAGACGTTGTAGCCGACCTTGAGTGGGATGGCGCCGAGGCGTTGGATGTTGACGACCGTGGCGTTGTTGGAAACGATCGGCATCGAATCCTTGACGTAGATATTTCCCGCCGGGATGATCGTGTTGCCCTTTTCCACCGCATTGACAACTTCTTGCGGTGTCAGGTTGTAAGCGAGCAGTTTCTGCGGGTCGACGCTGATGACGATTGACCGCATGTTGGGACCGAACGGCGAGATCGCCACCGTGCCCGGCACATTTTTCTGGACCAGGGGACGGACAATGTTCTGGGCCAGGTCACCCATCGCGCCGATCGAGGTTTGCTTGCTCCTGAGGACTAGATAGCCGACCGGGACCGAGCCCGAGTCGAGCCGCATGATCATCGGCGGCAGGGTCCCCTTGGGCATCCACGACATCGCCCGGGTCGACATCGCCTCGACCTGGGCCATGGCCTGACCCATGTTGGTGTCGGGGAAAAAGGACAGCTCGCACAACGAGACTTGCTGGATGTTGCGGTCGTTGATGTCCTTGATGCCGTCGACGTATTGCAGATACAACTCAAGCTGGTTGACGATGAACCCTTCCATCTGGTCGGGGCTCATGCCAACATAGTCAAGGTAAACGTAGATCTTCGGAGTGTTGAGCGAGGGAAAGATATCCACCCGCATCCGGTCGTAAGCGAGGGCCCCGCCGCTGACCAGGGCAACGACGAGCATCAGCGTCGTGACCGGACGCCTCATCGCGGAGATGGTCGGATTCATGGTTTGATTCTCGTGACGGATCGTAGCGTGCAAGGCTGGATGAATGTTAGGCCGTGTGGACAAAATTCAGGTAAGGCAGGCAGTCTGGGCTAACGCAGCAGTATCATGATCGATGCCACATGAACGAATGAAAGAAAGTTGCGTCCCGTCTTTTCATACCGGGTTGCTACTCGCCGATATTGCTTCATCAAGCTGATGAACCACTCCACTTTCTTCCGCTCTTTGTAGAGATCCTTGTCATACTCTCGAACCGTCTTGCGGTTCTTCTTGGAAGGGATCACCGTAATCGCTCCTCGTCGTTGGGCCGCTCGCACCAACTTGTCGCTGTCATACGCCTTGTCGGCGATATAAGCCTCCGCCCGATGGGCCTTGATCAACGGTTCGGCCTGGGTGACGTCGGCCACTTCGCCCCCAGTTAAGATGATCCCGACCGGGTTGCCCAGGGCGTCGGCCCCGATGTGGATTTTGGTGCTCAAGCCGCCCCGGCTGCGTCCAAGGGCCTCATCCTGAGCGCCCCTTTTTTTCTCGCCCCAGCGGCATGTTGATGGGCTCGAATGATGGTGCTGTCAATGATGAGCCATTCCAAGTCGGGGTCCTGGAGCGTCTGAAAAACCCGCTGCCAGATCCCCTTCTTCGACCAGCGGTCGAACCGCCGCCACACGCTGTTCCACAGTCCGAACCGCTCGGGCAAGTCCCGCCACGGAGCGCCCGTCTTGCCAATCCAAAGGATAGCATTGATGAAGAGGCGGTTGTCCTTGGCGGTGATACCAGGGTGGCCAGCTTGGCCGGGGAGGAGAGAATGGAGACGACTCCACGATTCGTCGCTGATCTCATGACGTCTCAATGTGGCCGCTCCGTTGCCCAAAAATCCTCGGTGCAAGTCATGGGTAGCTTACGCAAATTACCCGAGTTTTGTCCACACGGCCTAGCAAACAAGGACGCTTGGCTCAGATTGGACCATCAGCGTGCCAGACCGCCGCGTCCATTTCTGGAAAACGACTCGGCAGTTAAAATCCAGCGGCAACGCCAATCCGAGCGAGCATCAGCGGATTTTTCATACCAATCGAATCCGGGTTATATCCCGAAATTGGGACCACCCCCAGAGCCATGGAGTCTCTACTTGCTTCATGGTATCCGAGCCAGCGCAGCGTCGCAATCCACGCAACCGAGCTTGGTCCCGTGGCTAAACCATGAAGGAATTCGCCTCTAGTCAAGTCATAGCCAACAGTTCACTAACTGGAAATTTTGATGGCTATCGAATCCTGGCCCAATGTCTGTTCGCTAATAATTCGTCAGGAGTTCAAAAAATAAAGGGCTCGCGGCAAATAGCCGCTAGCCCTTGTTGTTACAAAGTGCCGAAGAGAGGACTTGAAGCTCCACGAGCCGTTAAGCCCACTAGGACCTGAACCTGACCAGGACGCAACAAATTAACGCGTTGGTTAGGCAAGGTTTACGCATAACATCCGCATTTTGAACAGGTTCCGGCCATCCACCTGGCTGACCCGCGCATGGTTTGCATCATACCTGAAAAGGGTTATTATTGGCTATGACGCTCCCAAGGCGCTCCCAAGTCTAGCCGTGGACGATCTTATCGAGCAGGAGGCCGGCTAATCGGTCGAGGCAATAGAAGTAGGGCCATCGATGATTCAAATTGCCGCAACTCTTCGGGGCGTTCCCCGGCCTTGCCTACAACGAAGGCCATTTTGGGTACTCGGGCGATGGGTTCGGGAAAATCGCCCAGAACTGAGGCGGATTGAAGGCCGTCCGATTTCTCCTACTCTTGGCCTCTTGCGGAGGTCGAACAAGTTAGTCGTAGAACACTTATCTTCGAGGAAACCACAAAGCCGAAAGGCCATCGGGTGATGCAACGACGACCCACAGGGATTCGATTGCCTTCTAGCACCCTGCTCGAGAGCGGGGGCGTCCCGGCCGAACTCCTGGCTGCGATGGCCATGCGTGAGGGCCAATCGACGAACCCCATGTTCCGGGTCCACCGCTGGTTCGCCAGGAGGCTCTCCGTCCAGTTCCGGTCTCTCTTGGCCGGCATCTCGCTCGACGCCAGCGAGGGGAACCTTTTCTGGGATCGGTTCTACGGCGATATCAACCTCTCCGGGGCAGTCGTGCTCGACCCTTTCGTTGGCGGCGGAACGAGTCTGGTGGAGGCGGCGCTCTGCGGCGCTAAAGTCGTCGGCTACGACATCGACCCGGTCGCGGCTGGGATCACGCGAATGGAACTGGACTTATACGCCCGCGATGACCTGCCCCAAAGTTTCAAGGAGATTGTCCAAGAGGTCGGGGGCCAAATACGCGAGCACCACCGCACAATTACGCCCGCCGGCGAGGAGGCGGAGGTTCTCCATCACTTCTGGGTCGAGAGGAGGGCGTGCTCGCGATGCTTGGCCGAGTTCGACCTCCATCCCCACCACAGGCTGGCATGCGATTCAGCCAAGGGGTTGCAGTGGGTCTTCTGCCGGTCTTGCGACGCCGTCAGAGAATTGCCTCTCGACCAAACGGTTCTCGACTGCTATTGCGGAACGCGGACGGTGATCCTCGAAGGGTCGGTCGCCAGGGGAAGGATCTCGTGTCCCTCGTGCGGCAATCAGGAGGAGTTATCCGCCAGGGGGCGGCGTGAAGGCTGCCCCCCGGCGTGGCGACTCTTCGCCCAAGAGTACATCGTCACCGAGTGTCGCCGAGTGTCGCGGAAGTTTAAGGCGGTCGAGGCCGGCGACCTCGACCAGTTCGCCGCGGCGGCCCGGGAACTCTCCTCCCTGGAACGTGATTCAGGGGCCTTTGCACCCAGGCGGCTGATCCCTGCGACGGGACGCTCGGACGGCAGGCCGCTAATCCACGGTTTCCGCTCTTACAGGGAGTTGTTTAACCACCGTCAACTCTTGCACTTGACTCGCCTCGGCGTCGCAATCGCGTCGGTGTCGGACGAACGCGAGCGGCGTCTCCTAGGGATGGCCTTTAGCGACCACCTTACTTCAAACTGCATGTACACTGGTTACGCATTCGGCTACCGTCGAGTCAGCCCACTGTTCTCGATCCACTCGTACCGACACATCACCCGCCCGGTCGAATTGAACCCCTGGCTCGACGGCATCGGTCGCGGCACCTTTCCGAATGCGTTAAATAAAATTCGACGGGCGGCGCAATTCGCCCAGGGGCCCCGACAGATTGCCCGCGGCGCGGGAAGGATCCCTGCCGCCGCCGCGTCTGGGGTCCGCCGCCAGTCCACCTGCCACGCGACGATCAGGACCGAGTCCTCAGTCGACCTCTCTGCCTTGGCCAACGCGTCGGTTGATATCATCCTCACGGACCCCCCCTATTTCGACAATTTGAGCTATTCCGAGCTTTCGGACTTCTACCTAGCCTGGCACCAGTGCCTCGGCATAGCGCTCCCACCCTACGATGACCCCTCAAGGGCCGCTCCAATCAGCGAGAATCTCGCGATCGTCGATAGAAGCGTCGCATCGGTGGAGCGCTATACGGCGACATTGTCCGCGATTCTAAGTGAATGTCGCCGTGTCCTGAAGCCAAGAGGCCTATGTGTTTTCACCTTCCACCATCGTGCGATAGAGGCTTGGCATTCTCTCGGCATGGCCTTGGCCGCGTCGGGGTTGCGATGTGGGGCGGTCGTTCCATCTCGCGGCGAGGGACAGGGCGGCCTTCATTCATACGAGGGCACCATCAAGTGGGACGCCGTGCTGGCCTGTCGCCGGGGCCCGGCGCCTCGCACCGGTCTGGCCCCCCTCTTCGTGGCCGAGAACGATTTGACGTCGGCTCATCGAGACGTCGAGAAGCACGAACAGCATCTGGGCGCAGTCCCCAAGATAGCCTTTCGCCTGCCGGATCGATTGAACCTCCTCCGGGGCATGCTCGTCGCTCGCGCGCGGCCCTGGGGCAAGGATGCCCGCTTGGTCCCGCTCCGGGAGGCGCTACGCGGGGTTTCACCTAAGCAATAGGGGCCGCATCGATGCTGAGATTCACCAAGAACTTGCTCGCTCAGACCTTCAAGTTCGATTGCGACCGGTTTCTCAAATTTCATCTCCTCACGCGACATCAGAGGGATTCACTCCGGCTCGACGACGCCGTATACAAGCGACCCGGCCTCCAGTTGGTTACAGACGCGGGACGCCGTTGGGAGGCCGACAAATACCAAGACCTCGTCGACTCGGCCTCCCCTGGAACCATTGCTTATTGCATCGACGCCCAAGTCGATGCCTCCATTGGTCGCAAGCCCTTCGGCAAGATCAGAGACGTCTTCAACTACCTTCGGGCACCAACCCCTCCCATCGCCATCATCGAGGGGGAATTCCCGGTCCTGCCCGACATTACCCCGGGTCTTCAAGAGGCGTTCGAGCTATACGGGTTGGAACAAGTTAACGTTCGGCCGGACATCCTCTGGATTCGTCACGGGCCGACCGACTCACGCCTCATCGGCGATCCGACGCCCCGACCCCCATTCGAGATCCATGTCGTCGACGTCAAGATGGCGGCGGAGCCCTCGCTGAAACACTTCACCGAGGTCACCTACTACGCGTTGGCCTTGGCTGCCGTCCTCGAGCAGGAGGGGCTCGCCGATCGATTCGGTGTGAGCGCCGAGGGATACATCTGGCCGGGCAGCCACGATGCGAACGCCTTCCGCAAAAAAGTCCGCGACAACGCCGCCCGTGCTAGCCTCAACCCGCTCGAGCGAGCCATGATCGAGACGCTCGTCCCGGTGCCGTTCGAGATCTATCACGTGCACGTCCGCCGATTTTTCGCGGACCGGCTCTTGCGGGTGCTCGGGCAGGAGCCGCTTGAGGTCGCTTGGCACGTCGCACCCAAGTGCCAGACCTGCGAATTCCTCCGCTTCTGCCGAACTCAGGCGGCAGACCAAGATCACCTCTGCCGTATCCCTTGGCTAAATCGTGGTCAAGTCCAAGTACTCGAGAACTTCGGCTTGAAGACCACCCGAGACCTGGCTGAGGCGATTGAGTCGGATGCGGCCGGGTGGCAATCTGCGACAGCGTCGAGCCACCAGCTCCGGGCCGAGGGCCCGGCGTTGCTGGCCCGATCCCGCGCCCTCCAGACCGGCGTGACCGAGTTGGTCGCCGAACGCCGCACAGCGCTCCTTCCTGCCTGGGCAGACATGAACATATACCTGACAGTGCATTTCGATCCGGGTTCTGGCATCACCTTCGCAATGGGGGCGAAGCGGGTTTATTTCCCCCGCAGCCGGGCTCCCGGCGCTCCTCCCCGAAAGGACGAGCATCTATTTCTCGTCGACCGCGTAGATAACCTCAATGCCGACACGGAGCGGGCTCGCCTCATCGAACTCGTCCAAGTCGTCACGGGATGGTTGGAAGAACTCGTCCTGGCAAACAGCCAACTCGGCGCTCGCGATCGGATGTCGGCTCACATCTACTTCTGGGACAATCTGGAGTTGAAGCAACTCCGCCGTATGTTCGGTCGGCACATTGAAGATGCCGAGGTCGTTGAGCTTGTGGAACTTCTTCTCCGCATGTTTCCCCCTGAGGGCGTTCTACCGGATCCGGACCTCTTCGTCTCGCAGCCTGGGACGGTCGTAAAAGACGTCGTGAAGTCGCTTCTTGGCCTACCCTTGGCCCACGACTACAACCTCATTGATGTGGCGAACGCCTTCCACCCCGTCATCAAAGTGGATGAGCAACCGTATCAATATAAAATTTTGCGTGGCTTCCACACCGACATGGCTGACCAGATTCCCTTCGAACGCGCCTACGAGATATGGCGCGATCAGGTGTTTCTAGACAAGCACGAGGATCTAGGCGGCCGCCTGAGACCCCGAAAGTATTACCGCGACGAGATCATCGAGGCTTTGAGGAGCACGATCTCAGTCCACCTCAATGCGTTGGAACACGTCGTCAGCAAGTTTAAAGAGCATCACCGAGGGCGACTCGTGCTCCGCAAGTCGGGCTTCTCGGCCGCGCCCCCAACCCAGACGCGGATCCCTGAGAGGTCTCGGCGTCTTGTCGCATTCGGGCGACTCGATGCAGCATGCAATGAGATAAAGAATCGACAAAATCGGGCACTGCCGGTCGACGAGCGCGAGGCTCGATTCATCTCGATTCGCGGCATCTTACAGCTAGATCAAGGCCCATCTGCTCCCCTAATCGACGTCGTGATGAGGGAACGATCGGAGATGGAAGGTCGTCGACTAATCGCCTGTAAATTTAGCGAAAACTCTCGCGATGCAAGAATCGCTGAGCGTGATTTCTTGCTCGCATTGTCAAATGAGGGCGATGATTCAAATCTTGATGATCATTGGCGTGGGCGCTTGGGAATTACGTTCGAGGAAGCTGTTGAGCTCACGAGTCTTAACAAGGCTAATTTACCCCTCAAGCGGATGTTGCGTGTCGAGTTGGTGCGGCTTAACCCGACAGAAGTTCCTCCAACCTTGGTGCTCACTCCGAACGATGAGGACCTCTTTGAACTCGCGCTTTCCCATGGCGTGCTGGATCTCGATCGCCCAATGGTCCTCGATCCCCTCTATCAAGATTTCGAGGGGATATTGATAGGGCCGGTTCTAAAGGCAGTCGGGGGGCAAGCGCCACCTTTGAAAAGGAGGAAGAAGTGATGGCACGGAAACAGGCCCGAGTCGACCGAACGGAGCCGGCCCACGGCCTCCTCCACGCACCAGGATCTCTCTCGCCGGCCGGAGACTTCTCCGACCCATCCAAACTGCTCGGCATGATGGCCTCGATTCTCGAGACCCCTTTTAACGAACGGCAGGCCGAGGCGTTCGCACGCTCGTTTACCGACAGGACGTTGCTAATCTGGGGACCTCCAGGCACCGGCAAGACAACGGTTCTCGCCGGGATCGTCCTTGGTTGGCTCGAACGGGCGTGGGTTGCGAACAAACCAATCTGCATCGGGGTCGGTTCGAGCAATTACAACGCGATCGACAAGGTATTGAGGGACATCTGGGAGCTTATTGCTCGCCGCATTGAACGCATCGGGCCACCTACGGTCGCCACCCGCATAGTCCGGATCCGAAGCGACTCAGCTGCGCCACTTAACGAGCCGTGGGTCCAGAACCTGAGTCGAGGGGAACTTGTCCCCGTTGAGATTGATCGGCTCTTGGCAAAGCCCAGTGAGTGCTTAATCGTTGGCGGCACCTGGATGCAACTGGCCAAACTCGCAAAAGCCGCGTCTCCCGAGGGCGAGCCTATCGCTCGTTGGTTCGACCTGCTCATCCTTGACGAGGCGTCGCAGATCAAGGTGACCACCGCAGCGGCATACTACCTCTTGCTGAAGCCGACGGCAAATGTCGTCCATGCGGGAGATCATCGCCAACTCGGACCGATCCACGGCTTCCCCATGCGGGAGGATGGAGAAGGCCTCTTTGATTGCATCTTCACCTTCTTGCAAAGAACACATGGTCTGCAACCGGTTGCGCTCAATCAAAATTACAGGACAAACCGTGAGATCTCGGACTGGCCGAGAGAGCGGTTCTACAATTCTGGTTATGAGGCATTCGTTCCACGCCGAAGACTCGACCTTACTTTCCCTATATCTCGATCAGGAGCGCCTGCAGACTGGCCTGAGTCGTTACCCTGGAGTGAAGTTTATTATCGAATATTGGACCCGGAACTGCCTGTCGTAGTGGTCCGTTACGAGGCCCAAACTTTTACCTTGTCGAATCCGTTTGAAGCCCAGCAGGTTGCAGCGCTAACCCATCTCTACCGACTCCTTCTCGCTGAGCAAGATGGTCAAGGGCTTCTGGATACATTCTGGAAAGAGAGGTTAGGAATAGTCACCCCGCATAGAGCTCAAATGTCCGGGATCCGTAATCTCATCATTAATGTCGCCGGCCTGCCGAGGGACCAACCCCCAGCCGTAGACACGGTCGACCGTTTTCAAGGACAGGAACGTGACGTAATCATAGCGAGTTATGCTGTATCTGATCGGGATTTTGTCCGGTCGGAGGAGGAGTTCATTCTCGATCCACGACGTTTCAATGTGACTCTAACCCGCGCTCGCAGCAAATTCGTGATGTTCATCAGCGATGCTCTAATCGAGCATCTGCCTTCGGACGCACAACTCGCACGAGATGCTGCACACTTACAATTGTTTGTTGAGAATTATTGCTCAACAGTCGACGAGCCGATCGAACTACCATTCTTGAGTTCGGAACAGGTAGTCATCATGCGTTGTAGGCTCAAAGGAAGGAGATTACCAGAGGTCAATGCCGCAAGGTTTCGCGGTGATGCAAGATAATTGCGGGTTTTCATCAATGTTTTCCTCGATAAGCTTGATGATCGGCTCGACTATTTCGAAGGATAAACGTCAAGACAGATGGATTTGCAAACCGCCGGGAACTTAGACTCTTGGGTAACGATGATTGAATAGCCTTCGCCATGGGATGCAACGATGAATTCTCAGGAGGAAGGGGAGTCACCGCGGCGGCCGAGCTGCAGGGCTGGCGGTCTTCGCGGGTGGACAAGGCGGCGGGTTCGCTGAAGGCGGTCCGGGACCTGATAGATGCGGAGCTGGCCCGGATCAAGGCGAGCCGTCGGCGGCGGGGGTGATCCTGGTCTCGGAGTCGGTTTTATCTCTGGATTGTGCCAGTTCTAAGTTGAGCGCGGGAGGATTTGACCAGCGAGTCGATCTGCCGAGCGTACGTCTCCATCTACGCGAAGCTTGACCTGGTGAACTTCTTCCCAGTACTTCCAGCCACCCCCGCATAGATTTCGAGGGGTTCTGGCCAGAGGCGAGCGTCAACGTCTGAGGCTGTATTTTTTGCGAGCAAGAGCAGCGAGTTGAAGTTGTCGCCATACTGACCAGAGGGTTGCTCTTCCTTTTGTTTGGGCGTCATCTTCTCAATAGTTTTGACAAAGGCATCGGCGTTGTCGCGGATCTGATAAAGCGTGATACCCATTCGTTCCGTCTCCTCGGTTGAAAGTTAGTGGACGGTTGATTATCGCCGGTCGCATCCATTAGACAAGTGTGGTTGCCAATAGGGCTGATCAATTCACCGTGGTCGGTAAACTGATGAACCGCTGTAAGTGACCTTGCCCTCGGCCAGCTCGAAGCCGAGCTGGCCGAGGGATGGGAACGACTACAAAGGGTGGGCACTGAATGCCTACCCCCTTATGCTTGCGGCTAGGACCCGATCAACCAATTAGGTCGATCCACCGAGAGAGTGAACCGCCGTCAATCATTTCAATCGCGCGATTAAAATGGTCCGGCCCGACCCGGCTTCTTATCGGCATCGATAAATATTCATGCGAATGGTGTCCACAGAACGGACACCACACCCATGAATTTTCCCTAATGCAGGGAAAAATTGATGCGATAGGGTACGGATACTATCCGCACCCCGTTGGCGATGTCCGTTGACACCTCTGTAGCCGGGGGTGCTCAACCAGCGATGGTGGTGGTCTGGGTTGTCGCTGGCTGTTCGGCCGGAGACACCTTCCGCGACGATGCGGACCGCTCGATGAACCGATGCCAGTTGACATCATCGAAGTGATGGTCGGCTGATGGCAACTGACATGGGATTTCGCGTTTGGCAGCGTCAGGGCAGGGGGCGGCGATGGGGCGTAGCGTTGTGTATCTCCGGGTGTCCACGGAGGAACAAGGGGAGTCGAAGGCCGGGCTCGATGCCCAGCTCGACGCCTGCCGCGCCCATGCCGCCCGGGTCGGTTCCGAGGTGGTTGGCCCATTCGTCGATCCTGGGATCAGCGGCGCGGCCCCCCTCGATGCGCGGCCCGGGTTGATCGAGGTCCTGGCGCAGATCCGGGCCGGGGACGTCCTCCTGGTGGCGAAGCGCGATCGGCTCGGCCGCGACCCGATCATCGTGGCGATGCTCGAAAGCGCGGTCCAGCGCCAGGGGGGTCGGGTTGTCTCGGCGGCCGGCGAAGGGACCGACGACGACTCGCCGACGTCGATCCTGATGCGACGGATCATCGACGCCTTCGCCGAGTATGAGCGGTTGCTGATCAAGGCCCGAACCCGCGCGGCGCTGGGGGCGAAGCGGAAGCGTGGGCAACGGACCGGCAACATCCCGTTCGGGTACGCCCTGGTCGATGACGGCAACCGCTCGAAGGCCGGCGGGTTGGTCGGCCTGGTCGTCGATCCGGTGAAGGTGGCGACGATGGAGCTGGTCCACCAGCTCCGGGCCGAAGGCCGATCGCTCCGAGAGATCGCCGCCGAACTCGACCGCCGCGCTATCCCGACCCCCAACGGCGCGGCTCACTGGCATCATTCCAGTGTGGCCAAGATCCTGGCGCGACCGGTCCCGACGTTGGCCTCGACCGAGGAGCCGACCCATGCCGCCGTCTGAGCCGAAGCCTTGCCGTCAGGTGATCAGCCGCCAGCTCCGGGCAATGATCGAGGGCAGGGGCCTGAGTGCCAGGGCGCTGGGGCGCGAGGCCGGCGTCGACTCGGCGGTGATCACGCGCTTCCTGAAGGATGAGCGTGGTTTGACCCTCGACACCCTCGACCGCCTTGCCGACGTCCTCGGTCTCCGTTTGATCGAGGGGGCGCCGAGCAAGCGGACGACGTCCAGGGCGGGTCGAGGCGCCGTCATCCCTCGATCGAGCCGAGCGAAGCCCAAAGCCGTCGAGGTCCTCGACGACCAGGGCGACGAAGTGATGAGCTGATCGGCCCGACGTCCGCGCGTCCCCTTGTATGGTGACCTGACCGCCGACGCTGGCGGCCGGGATGTCCGCGCCGCTGCGGGCCACCCACCGCGGATCGGCCGAGAGGAATTACCCTAACTTCATCCCTACGACCGTCTTTGAGCAACAAGGACATAATGTCCGTGTTGCTCCAGTGAGCGTGGGTCGTCGTCAGGTTGCTCCCCTGGCCTACCGCCGTTTGATCCCAGGGACCGACCGAGGGTGACCGCAATGATTGGCTTCCTCTGCGTGGCGACGACGTTGTATGGGTGGGACGCCGTCGGGCAGTACCGCCAGAGCCGGGGCCTCGAAGCGAAGCCCGAGATGAGTGATGGTCAACGCCAGGTGATGGCACTTCTCAACGGCAGCATTTTCGTTTGGGGTCTGGCCTCGATCGAGTACGCGGAGGTTCGAACTTCATGGCGGTGCCAGGACGGTACCAATAGGGACCGGTCGCTGACAGTGATGGCGACGACGTCGGAACACCCGGTGCCCAGTCCCTTGGGTTCTGGGTCTCGAAGCTCGAAGCTGAACGATGTAGATCCTGGATGGCAAGTGAACCTGCAAAATCAAGTGAATTAGCCTTGGCACGTCACTGCAAAAAACGGCCGAAGCTCCTGGCTCCAGCGGCGATCGTGTCCTAAGAACGTTATGACGACCGCACATAGTCCATAGATGAGCCTCCCGTCCGAGCGCTCGCGTGGGGTCGTGAATGAACCTAGATGCGACTTTACACAAGAGTAATTTAATGCAAACAGCGAATCGTCGACGCGTGCGCCTGACCCGAGAGTTCGCCTTTAGTCCTAATACAACTCCTTCGGCAACCCTCGAATCGCGTGTCTTGATGTCCGCGGAAATTGGGCACGTTCAGATCAGTCTTCTATCCACTAACTCTGCACCGCGGCCGGATGCAGAGTCAGCATTGACCGACCGACACTCCTCATCGCCTCTTGTGCATGCGGAAGTCAACCCAAGATATTTTCTGAATCTCGGCTCGCAGTTCAAAAACCATTTCATCAACAGAAGCAGGAAGACGGAACTCGCTGTTGAGAACAATCTTAAATTCCCAATCCGCCTCGTCGTCTCGGATGTCAAAAACAACGACTGGAGCGGCAATTCCCGACCTGACAAGAACCTCAACGAGGTTGTGATTCCAACCGGAACAACCATCACCCGGCGTGAGGAAATCAATTTCTTCAGCAGCGCGCCGACTTTTACGCTGACAGTATTGAACGCCAAAACTGAGCGCAAGATTGCAGAGAGTTCTGTAGCCAACATCGATAACACCGCGATAGCGTTGCCCGTTCCGACGCAGATCAAAGGTTGGCGGCTATTCACAAAGGCCCAGACTGATGCCGGGCGATTCCCAAATCAGGCAGGCCAACCCGTCTATTTCTTCTCGCCTGGGACTTTCTATCATCAGTCCGCAGTCATAACCCCGACTGGGCAACAACGCTCGAGTGGCATTGCCGGCTATTATCACAACAAACTCGTTTTGGGCACCGAACCACCTGCGGCCTTCAATGCGATCATCCGCCCCACTGGTTCCGTGCAACGACTTAGCGATATTTCGTTGTGACGAACGATCCGAGCTGATTGGCCCGACGTCCGCGCGTCCCCTGGTATGGTGACCTGACCGCCGACTCTGGCGGCCGGGATGTCCGCGATGCTGCGGGCCACACACCACGGATCGGCCGGTGGATCGAGTCGGGCTTTGACCCCCAGCTCGGTCCCCTGGCCTACCGCCGTTTGATCCCAGGGACCGACCGAGGGTGACCGCGATGATTGGCTTCCTCTGCGTGGCGACGACGTTGTATGGGTGGGACGCCGTCGGGCAGTACCGCCAGAGCCGGGGCCTCGAAGCGAAGCCCGAGATGAGTGATGGTCAACGCCAGGTGATGGCACTGCTCAACGCCAGCATGTTCCTCTGGGGGCTGGCCTCGATCCTCAGGTCCTGACCAGGTGCTGATGTCCGCCCAAAGCTGGGCATTTCTGACGTCGTACCCTCGAATGACATGGCCAGAAATCTTGTTCAAAGATTTCCGCAACCGCTTTGCTCTGGGCGGGATGCGTGCATAAAATAGTCGCTCGGGATGGCAATCAAAGGCGCAATCAAACGCTTTTTCAAGGGTGGCTTGAGTGTCCGGCTCTGGCCTCGCGTCCATTGGCTCGATTGTGACCGGCCGTCGTTGTCCGGAACCCAGTCGGAGCCAGCCCCATGCTTCACGTCACACGGCCAGTCGGGACGCGGGCGGGCGCCACATACCCGGGGCGACGTCGCCTCGACCGACCGACCACGGAGGTTTGCACCCAATGGCCAGCGCGACTCTGACGGTGTTCGATGAAGTGAGTGCCGACGACTTCGAGGACCGCGACGCCTTCATCGGCTACCTGGTGGCCGTGTGTGGCTGGTCAACACCGAAGGTCGGCTTGCTGTTCGGGCTGTCGGGGCGGCAGGTCCGGCGGATCGCCCGGACCGAGCGGTTGAAGCCGCAGCCGGAACCCGAGCCGGAGCCACTGACTCCGGCCGAGGCGAAGTCGTTACTTCAGGACATCGCGCTCGACCCGTTCGTTTCACCCGAGGATCGGGAAGAGGTGCGGATCTGGATGACGTCGTACACCCAGGCCAGCGGGATCGACACGCTGCGGCGGTCGCCCGATGCGTGGGCGCTCCGCAACCGGGTAGCCAATCGACCGAAGCTGCACCGCCAGCCGGCTCCGGCCTGAAACTGCCCATCCGTCCCTGTTGCTATCCGATCACCTTGCGAAACCGGGCGACGAGGATCTTGCCGGCGGCGTCGATCCCATCGGCGGTGAAGCCCCAGAACGGACGTGGAGGTCGGTTGCCGTTCGGGTCGCCCTGCTGAAACGCCGCGGCCTCGACGCGGGCGTCGTCGTCGGTCCCATAGGTCACCATCGCCACGTCGGCGAACACGATGACGTCGCCGGCTATCTGATCAGGATCGCCGAGCAGGCCCTCGCGAACCCCGATCGGCGAGCCGGGATGGTTCTTGGCCTTGTACTGGGCGTAACCCGGCGAGAGATCCGCCCAGGGAGTACCATCGGGGGCCTGCTCGGCGGCGAAGTTGACGATAATAGCATCGGTTGCCGCCTTGCAAAGATCTTCACCCAGGTTGTCCCGGGTGAAGTCGAAGCAGATGGCATGGTGCTTCAGGTCGGCCAGGATGCGAGCAGCGTCCGGGTTCATGGTTGGCTCGGAGACTCGACTGGATGGTACGGGGTGGCCTTGATCCCAGCATCCTTGAAGCTGTCAAACAACTTCTTGCGTTGCTCAGCGGCGATGCCAGCAGTTACCCAATCCGATTCAGGCACAGCCCGACCCGTACGAACCAGTTGATTCAGAACGTGCGGGATGGTGGACGCGGGGATGTTCGCCGGGTTGAGTCCGTTGGCATAGAGCGCAGACACCGCCCAATCGGTGTAGGTCCGCAGCGATTGGCCTGAACCGAAAATCGCGTTCATCGTGGCGGTGGCCAGAGCTTGTTCTTGCTCATTCGAGAGGCCGGTCAAAAGCTCCGACAACTCAGCGTCGGTGAGGTCGTAGTTTGCCAGCAAGCACACCCAGGCCGCTTGCAAGATCGCCGTGTACGGCACCTTTTGATAGAGGACCGAATCGTCATAGAGTCCGTCGCGTAGCTCGGTCAGGATCGGGGCGACTCCGGCTGGTGCGAGTAGCCAGGTCTGACCATCGCCCAGCGTCACTTCTTGGCCAACGATGTTGGGTCGGTGACGGCGCTGGTTTGGGCTGATGACGGCGGCGGGTAGGGCCCGGGATTCGAGGTTCATTATGTCCGTTTCCTTATCCATTGAAGACGAATACCCAACGGTTGCCGGTGAAGGTGGCGATGAGCTGCGTCCCGACCGGCGGGACGGCCGAGCCGAGGTTGAGCGCGTAGAAGGCCCCCGAGCCGGTGGTCACCGACCCCGCCTGACCCTCGATCTCGGCACCGAGGATCGTTACCGCCTTGACGCCGTAGAAGCGCTGGGCGACGGTCGGGTAGGTCTTCACGGTGACCGTCTGAACGACCAGGGTCGGTGCTCCGCCGACCTGATCGGGATCGAACCGACTCCGCGCCTCGGCGTCCTCACGTGCCAGGATGCGGAGCCGCTCGGCCTCATCAAACGTGCTTGAGCCCATGATGATTAAGCCAGGTATGGGTTGATGGGGCCGCCCAGGTCACTCCCCGGCGACGCTCGGCCACGATCCATTCTGCCGACGACGCGGTCGAGCTTGTCGAGAACGGAGTCGAATTTGTCAGTGACCTTGTTGAGGCCCGAGCTGTCCAGGGATGCCACCTTCCCCGGGATCGCCGGGCCGCCCGCTGCATTAGCGCCGGGCGCTCCTGCCTGACCGGCGGCGGCGGGTCTCATCTGGTTGACTCGGTTTTGAGTATCCACCTCAATCTGTTTCTCTCCGAACGGATCGCCCCCCTTGGCTTTGACATCGTCCGAGGCGGCCTTGAATGCTTTGGCTCGTTCCTGATAGTCGGTCGATCCGAGTCCGGCGTATTTCTTGTCTCCCAGGTCGACCCCATGCTTCTTGGCTTCCGAGCCCAGCTGATCGCTGGCGTTCATGAAGTTGAGAACGTTCTCCCCCTTTTCCCCATAGGCGGCCCATCCCAATATATTACCAACCGTAGCTGTGACAGCCTGGTGGAAGCGACTGTTCTTGTTGGGGTCGTGCAACTCGCGCCGCTTCTCGGCGAATGCCTTGGCCCGTTCATACGGTTCAACCTGTTCTCCCTGAACCTGACCAACCGTTGCATCAACGACCTTGGCCCGGGTCGCGCTGGCGTTCCGGTCCGTGGCCAGGTACTTATCGTTCTCCTCAATGGTCTTCTTACCGGCCCTGACCTTGTGGTTCTCGGCGAGTCGTTGTTCCAACACGTCGGATACCTTGAACGATGCCTCTGCGCCCTCCCGGGTCGCATCTGAGCCGATGTCGTTCTTCTTGAGCCACCCTCGGACATCGGCAATCTTGTTGGTCTTGAAGAACTTGCTCATGTGGATAAGACGTTGCGCATCGTCCATCTGGTCGGTCACTCCGGCCTGTGCGAGCGCCGCCTTGCCGGTGTCGCTGGACGGATTGAGCAACCGCGAGTTCTGGACCATCCGGTGCGCGGCCTGGTCGGCGGTCCCGGTGCCCAGCGACATCGTGCCCATGTAGATCCCGGCGTCGTCGTAGCTTTGGATACGCCCCGGGGTAGCGTTCTCGCCGCGGGCTTCCGCCGGGTCGACCAACTTGGCGGAAGCCTTGTTGAGGGCCTTGACGCCGGGGGTATAAGACAGCTTTCCCTGGCTCAGTCCGCTCATCGCGCCACCGAAGACGTCCATCGCCTGCTCTTTGCTGGTGAACGTATGGAACAATCCGGCGGTGCCGATGGCCTCACCGGCGGCTTCGAGGTCGAGTCCCATACGCCCGGCTGTCCTGCCGGCCTCGGTTGTAACGGACTTCTCCAGTTCCTCTTTGGTCCCCTGACCGGCATCAGGCTTGTAGTGGCCCTTGGCCCGGACGGTCGGCCCGACGTTTTCATAGGACTGGGCGAACTTCCTCGCCTCTTCCGGGACGGCGTTGATAGCCAGGCCGAGGCTGAGCGTATCGGCCATCACTTTGTTATTCGGCCCGTTCTCGCCCCGGATGTTGGCCAGCTCCCTCAGCGAGTCGCGGAACTCGGCCGATTCTTGCGCGAGCTTGTGCCAGCGTTCCTCGATCTGCTGAGTGACTTGCAGCATGGATTGGAATGCGTCTCGGGCAACCGATATGGCCAGGCCGGCCTTGATCATCTCATTGATGTTGGCGGTCGACCCCTTTGCCGCAATCCCGATCCCGCCGAGCGCCGTCTTCGCCGCCGCCGCATGACCCGGCACCGAGGCCAGAGCGCCGTTGAGGTCCTGGATCTTCTTGGCGGCATTGGTCGCGGACCGTCCAGCGCCGCCAGCAAAACCACTGAGGCTTTTCTTGCCCTGGGTCGCTATCGCATCCACCGCTTTGATGGCAGCTTCGACTTGGCGGGCACCGGCGATGAATGCCGAAGCGTCGGCGATATATCGGACCGTGTAGATTTCTTCAGGCATCGACCAGGCCCTCGGCTTCGAGTTCGGAAGTGGTCTGACAGATCTGTTCAGCCACCGCCCGATCGATCAGCAGCATGGCCAGATCGGGCATGCGGTGACAGACACGATCGTGGAGATGAGTCCGGATTTCACCGATGGTCATGCCGGCCCGGACAGCTTCGGCAACGCTGGCCTTGGTCTGACGGATCACCGCGAACCAGAAATTGGGCTCAGCAGGCATCGGGGGCGCTTGCCGCGCCGGTCGCGTCTCGGACATCGGCTCAACTCCCGGTCGCATTCGCTGTCGTGGTGACAGCCGTGGTCGTCCCGAAGTAGGTAACGGAAACGGCCGTCCGAGTGTCTTTGAGCATGACTCCTGTCATCCGCACCGTCGAGCCAACCGTCACGGTGAAGTTGCCGGTCCCAGTCTGGGCCCCGTCGCCAGTGATCACCCCGACCGCTTGAGAATGGATCGCTCCGACCGCTTTAGGTAGGCTAACGCCATTCTCGACCTGGACCGCATCAAGCCCATTGCCGGCCAGCGTAACAGCGAAGGGGAAAGCGGTCACCGTTCGTTTGCTGTTCGCCCAGACCGCATCACTGACCTGGCCGAGGGTGTCCGATGAGATCGGGTTGGTGCAGTCTTCGAGAAGTTGATGAGCGGCTGGTGTCGATCCGAGGATCTCCCGGACGTCCGCGCAAAGTGGATTCGTCTGGGTACTCACCTGGATCGCATTGGGCAGATCAGCGATTGCGGAGTTGATCGTCGCCAGCTTTGCGAGCACGTCCCCGAGGGTGCCATCGGTGGGGGATGTCGAGGTCGCCACCCCGGCCGCCGTTGTCGCGCACCCGATCAGGATGGAGAGCTTCGCAGCGATCCAGCCGGCGGCGTCACGGTCGGGGTGAACTCCCCCCAACGAGTATTCCGAAGTGCCGGTGGTCGAGATCAAACCCGCCTGGTTGCCGAGGTCAAGGAGCAACGCATACGGGTCGTTCGCGCAGGTCGCATAGCTCATCGTCCCGACGGTGTGGCTGGTGATCATTCCCCCGTAAGACGCGAAACCGGCCTGGATTGAGGAGCGATTCGAGCCCGAGAACGGCACCAGATAGAACACCCAGGTCGAGGCGGCCGACGCGGCGCGAACCGATGCGAGCATTCCGGCGACCTCGGCGGCGGTAGCGTTGCCATTCTGACCGATCTCCAGAACCACGTGGGTCGGCGCGGGCGAGAACTTGCCCCCGATCAGGGCCGACTTGCCCGACGAATACTGAGAGAAGCTCGATCCAAACCCGGGCCAACCACCCGCCGACGTGTTTTCATACCCGCCGCCAGGTCGTGCCCATTGGCAAAACTCGCCGTCGAGCGCCCTTGCAACCGAGTAGGCGAACGAGTGGCGCGAGTTGTAGCCGCCATCCTCGTCGCTCGCCCCGGTGATGACCCCATCCGCCGCGGCCCCAGCCGTGATCGAGTCGCCGTACAGGTGGACGATGTTGGGCGCCAGCACCGGGGCGACGGTCGAGCCGCCCGAGCTGAGCACCAGAGCTCCAACCTTGACCGAGCAAATCGGGGTATAGGTGTCCGATACGCTCGGCATGAACTGGACCCACCACTCGACGGTATGCGCCGAACTGGTCAAACCACTCACAAGGCTGACGACCGTATCAGCGCTGGTCAATTGATGTCGCTGGGTCGGCCCTGAGTCGATCGACCAGGCGATGATCGGGTACTCGTAAGACGGGATCGAGCCGCCGGCCATCTTCGAGACGTCGACCGTCAGCCCGACCGATGTCGTGCCCGTCACGCCCGTTTTTTCGTAAGCATAGGAGGTCGTCTCGGCATAGATCGAGCCTGCCATGATGCCGTTGGTTTGCTTTGACCCGGCACCATCCGAATAGAAGGAAGATGGTGAAAAGTACCGATTGGTGTCAGTAACAGGAACTTGAGTCGTGGTCGGCGTCGGGTTTGGAGTCGTGGTCGGCGTCGGGTTTGAAGTCGTGGTCGGCGTCGGGTTTGGAGTCGTGGTTGGACTAGGGGTCGGCGTTGCCGTCGTTGCGGGTCGGACCATCTGCCAGGGATCGGAATTTAACGAGGTGATTTCCGCCGATGAAAGTACCCGACTCCAGGTGGATTTGCCCGCAATATCGCCGACGAAGTAGTTTGAACCGTTACCAAGTTGGCCGAAATAAGCAGTTCCGTTCAGCACGGTTCCTAGAGCCTGGGGGGCACTACCCTGGGCCGCACCGTCGCAGTAGAAACTCGTTGTCCCGCCAGATGCGGTGATGACTCCCAGATGCCACTGTCCATCATTGACAGCGACGTTGCCCGCCGCAGGAGTGGTCGCCGTCGAGCTATACAACGTCTTGGCGTTAGTCGGGGTGGCTGAACCAACCCCATAGGTAAAGAGTTCCGACCCTGAGAGGCTGCCGATGGTTTCGACGAAATAACTGTTGGCGGCAACCGATCCGGTGGTTCGAAAGATGAACGCAAAGGTTCGTTCGGAATTACCAGCGGGCAAGCCAACGTCGGTCGAGGTGCCGTCCTGGGTCGAACCGTCCAAGCTGATATAAGGACCCTGAACCGGGTCTGTCTTCCAGGTCGCGGCAGCCGTCACCCCGTTGGTCCGGGTTGTGAGCGTGGCACCCTGGCCGGAATAGTCGGCGATCGTAGAACCCGAACCTTCGACGAAGGCATGGCAACGAACAAGGCCATTGGCGAGACTGTTGGACGGCTGGAAAACCGGACTGCTGGGCTTGCTCACTGTTTGACTCTCGATCGAGTTTGATTAGTGTAAAGACCTGCGAAACCTGTTAGTCCGCCGCAATTCAAAGGGCTGCAAACATGACAATTGCCGGTTGCGATCCCGATGCAGAGGAAGAGTACGAACGAAGTTTGACGCCTGAGCAGGCGGTTAAAGAGGATAGAAACGCCCGTCGCTTTGTTCTGATCTGGCTTATCTGTGTTGTTCTTGCTGGCATCGCGATTCTCTTGGGTTACGCTGACGACCCACCCGGACGTAAACACACCCCCGCAATTAGTGAGTGGACCGGTGTACATAAAGCAGTACATAACGGGTCGCCTTAACTAATGCGTTCGCGGATCATGGTTGCCTCGGATGGGATCATCGGGGGTCGGAGCGATGTCGAACCCCCCAGCCGTCGCGTCGTGTCTACCAATGGCGAACCGGACATCCGACGGCCATGTCAGGAGTTTAGAAGCCAGGCGGGGCGGCGGTTTGTCAGGGTTCAGAGGGCGGACATCGGGATATGCGAGTTAGCCTTGGTGGGCGGCGAGGCCTGGCCGATAGGACGCGTTTAGGATTGAGCCGGATGGATGGCTGCTCGGAGTCGAATGGAGCCGTTGACTTAGGCTGAGGAAGAGAAGATCTTCCGCGACTCTGCGGTGGGATGCAGAAGCGTGAAGCGGCCTGAGTAGATTCACGGGGCGCTAATAGCGGCGCTCACGGCCGGAACCGGTAGGTCCGATGCCGAGGCCGTGTCTCACCCGCATCTTCCCAGCTGAACCCGTGGCGACCGAAGTGGAATAGCCGGATCGAAGCATCGGCCATCGGTGTCACGCCGATCTGGCGCAGGCGGTAGCTGAACGCCCAGTCCTCACCGAGATAGTGGGGCTTGCCGCCAACCGCCTCGGTGATAAGCGGCTGAAAGAACGGCCAGCACCCGCGGCCCCAGTCGAGGTTGCACAGTGGTAGCTTCAGCTCTTCGATCAACCGGCGGAGCACGGACGAACGAAGGCGCAGGAAGCCGGCCGCGGCATACTTAAGTGGGTACAGCCCTGGCGAGTCGGGGCCGAGCACGATCTCCGCGACTCCCTCGGCGAAGACACTGGCCAGCTCGCGTGGCCCTTTCTTGGCGTAAAGGGCCGAGACGACCGGCTCGGGTCGGGCCAGGAGCCGGAGGGCGTCGCGGGGATCGAAGCCGAGGTCGGCGTCGATGAAGAAAATCGACTCGAAGCCGTCATGGAGGGCATCAGAGGCCATCTCGTTGCGGGCCACGTCGATGGCCGAGCACCCGCGGCGGCGAACCACGCGAACGCCGAACCGCTCCAGGGCGAGCAGGCCGGTTTCACACTCGGGCTCGATGCCGTTGAGGTGCGGGACCAGAACGATCGATTTCGCCCGACCTGGAGGGAGCGGTTCGACCGCCGCCCGGGGCCGGATGCCCTCAAGAACAGCGCGATAACGGGCAGTTTGTTCCTCCAGGCTCCAGCGCCGGGCTTCCGTGGCAGCCAGGCGGCACTGCTCGTCGTGGTGGGTCGGGTCGTCCCAGAAGCGGATGATCGCCGCGACCCAGGGGTTGACCTCGGCGGCGGTGGGGAGCACCGTCGTGGCCGCGGTGAGACGGTCGGGGAGCGGCAAAATCACGCCCGCGGCGCCCAAGATGTTGGGCAACGCACCGCGATCGGCAGCGATGACGGGCCGACCATTCAGGAGCGCTGCCACGGCAGCCTTGTCTGGGCACGAGCCGTCGAGGTCGGAGAGCAGGACCGCTCGAACGCGACTCCACGTAATCTTCGGATCGGTCGGGGGTTTCATCAGACTGATGGTGTTGTGCCGCTTCAGGTCCAGACCGCACCCATCCAGGGCGGCCCGACCTTCGGGACCCGCGACGACCAGGAGCGGGATGTCGGGCCGAACCTGACCCAGCTCGTCGGCGATCCGGGCGAACGCCGCCAGGCCGGTGGCTGGTCCAGGGTCGAAGTAGGCCAGGAACTGGCGGTCGCCCGAGTCGGCCCGGACCGTGTTGGGGTCAACGAAGTCGGGCAGGACGAGGCAGGGTCGGCCGGTGGACTCGTGCAGTTCGGCGGCCAGCGCCTGCGATGGGGCGAGCAAGACGTCGGCGGCGAGGATAGCTGCTGGGTCGTGCGGCCCACGATCGCGGAGCCGAAGGGCGGTCCGAAGGCCCCGCTGGCGGCCTCGTTGCAGCGCCTCGGCGGTGAGGCGATCGGCGTGGTGGGCGATGAGCAGGTCGGGCTGAATCTGGTCGCCGAGATGATCGACGAGCAGGCCGAAGGCAGCGAACTCGGCATTGTCGGGTTCGTGGATCAGCGTGGATGGGCCGCGGAGGAGGTGGACGGGCAGTCCTGCTTCGTCCAGTCGGAGATGCGTGGGCGGATACGGCCACGGCGGCGGCGGTAGGACGGGGGGAGGGTTTAGGGCCGTGCTCTCGGGAAGTCGGCCCCGGCCGGCCAGCCAGATCGTCGGGTCGATCTCATGCCCGCCGCTCATCATGGTGCCGGTGAGCACCTCGACCGTACAGCCCGACCGGATCAAGCCGCTGACGAACTCGTGATGGCCCACGGCGTCTCGGTCATCTTCCGCCAGATAGTGGTGAGCGGCGATCGTGAGGATCCGAATGGCTCAAACCTCTGTCGTGGATGCTTCAGTTGAATCGACCGTCGGTCAGTTTAACTCTTGCTAGAGGGGCCGTCGAGGCGGTGTCGCCGCCCTGAACGCTCCATATTGCCGCTCGGCAGGATCGACGGCGACCAACCCGATGATCATCCCGAGGGTCGGCCAGTCGATTCCAGTCCGAGCCGAGCAGCAATAGCCTAGGAGTCTGTCCGGTTATTCGAAGAAAAAATTCACAAACCTCTACTGTGTAGTGACTTGTGAATTTTAGCTAAATTAGAGTAGTTTCCTTGATACCAACGACTTACGTCGATTCAAGATGAATACTCGGACAAACTCCTAGGCCCAAGAGGTGGTATCCAGAGGCGTTTGCCGGTGAGCGGCGCAGCTTGGCATGGAGACGCAGAGGGATTGGTCGGATCCGGCGATCGCGCGGACGACGCCGGTGCTGATGGGGTTTTATCCGGTGGTCTGCCTACTGGCAGTGCGGTGGCACGCGGAGGGATCATTGGAGGCCGAAAGTTCGGCGTGGTATGCCAAGGGTCAGCCAACATCCTCGGACTGCCTGAGGTTAATACGGCGGCGGATCTGGGAACACCAAAAACCGGGATCAGCCTGTGCAGGCGATCCGCTGCAATTGCCCGAACCGCTCTGTAGGGCCATCATTGACGGCCTAACCCGAGCGGGATAGGGCCAAAGTCCAGTGATATAAAGCAAAAGAAAAGGAAAATCGATCACTTGAGAATCGATTCGAGGTAGTTTCTGCATGGCATTTGATGAATTTCGGAGTTCATTTGTCTGGCAGATGTGTTTTTATCAAAATACACATCAACAAAATCTTTAATCTCGAACAAATCTTCTTCGAAAATAGGCCCGGCAAATTTTAATTTCAGCCCATTATTAATGATTTTTAAGGCTTTCGCTCGAAGTTGAATTTTTTGTCTATTGTTATAGGGGTGAACTCCAGCGACAATCTCATGCATTACGCACTCGTTACAAAAAAACTCGATGATCTTTTTTCGGCGTTCGCGTTCGGAACATTTTCCCTGCAAATTAAGAGAATTGATATTAAAAATTAAATTGTTATATCCACTAATGCAATCTCTAACATCTTGATCTAAAGCAATATTATCCAAATACTGTCGGTAGTATAATACTGAAAAATGAGAACAAATTCCCATTAATAAAACGACTAAAGTTAACATTTGCAGTCGGATGGAAATATTCAACTTGTTTGGCATGTTGGTTAACACTTTTTTCAACGACCGTTTCTTGTGAGCTGATTTGCTTACACTGCGGCTCTGAAAGCTATCCCAGTAGGCTTGAACAGCCCAGTTTTCCGGAGGCGGACTCCTCTACTGGGATTTACTTTTAGTCCATCTGCCGACGATTGAGACGAGAGGTGTTCAGCGTTTTCCGAGAGACAAGTTGTATTGCTAACGGTGGTGGAAATCATTGCAGTGATTCCAGTCAGCAACGCAGCATTTTGGCTCGGAGCATCTGAATGCTGTCAGATTCGATGAAAACAGCCCGTCAAGCGCTTATGCATCCGCTGACGGGCGTCGTTACTATACCTCACAGTTCGTGATCAAGGCCAAACCGGGTATGGGTAAGTTATGGGATATGAGACACCCAAGTTGGCCAATTGTTGAATCACATTGGCGAGGTCTGCTTGCTCAGCTCCGAGACGTTGATTGACGATTGCCAACGAATTGATGAGTCCTTGAAGCTGAGCTAACAATGCTGCTAACTGATCATTAGTGTTTCCTGTCATCTTGTAGCCAACAATAGTGGTGCAGGCACTTATGCCAGCACCAACAGGTGTCACGGGTAAACTTTTGAACCACTTGATACCTTGCCAGCAGGTAGACACGATTCCAATGAGTAACGTTACCTTTCCCGTACCGTTCAGAGCAGCAATTTCGGCCGTAATTCGAGCAATGTCCTTATTGATTGAGTTGATCTTGTCCTGATCCCACTTGATCACCGTCGACAATCTATTAGCCTCGTTATCCAGTTGGTCAATCTGTCTTGCCCGGGAGAGTCCTGAAGAGCCACCATTCGGTCCTGGAGACGGATTTGCAGGGCCCTGAAAAAGTCCGGTAGTATCAATGGCGGCTGGCGAGTCGTTACCAACGTAACGATAGAGATCTGCGTCACCGGTTCTGAAACTCAAGGGATCTTGGCTGGTGAACCGCCCCTGTCCCGAGTCGTAATACCTCGCCCGATCATAGTATTGGCCAATTGCCGAGTCAAACTCCATGCCAGCGTACTTGAATCGATCCCCTTGCGCCGGTGATGAATCGGTTGCGACCTGCCCGAAGGCGGTATAATCGATATGGTCAATCACCGTACCTGAATTGTTAATGATATCTTTGACCGACTCCTCACGGTCGTCGAGATACCAAGCCACTCCCAAGGACGTCTGCCGGGCCAAAACCTCGTCGATCGCACCCGGCACCGACAGGTAGCGGGCCGTTTGTGTGCCCGCGCCATTGAAGTCCAGCAACGGCGTTTGCGCGTCGTACACCGTCCATCGCGTCGTCGCCGAGCCGTTCGGGTCATCTACCTCCTCGATCTGGCGATTAAGCGCATCGTAGGTGAAGCGAGCCACTACCGTCGTTGTGCCGCCCGAGACGCTGTCCACCTCGACCAAACGGTTGCGGAAGTCCCACTGGTACTTCATCGCCGCACCGGTGGCGATACTTGTCTTGCTGATGAGGTTGCCCGCCGCGTCGTAAGCGTAGTTGTACGTTCCGTCGCTTCGCACCTCGTTGCCCGTCGCGGTCGTCTGGCCCGAAGCGTTACGGTTGCCGTTGCTGTCGTAGCTGAACGACTCGTTGGCAAACGACGAGTTGGAGTGCGTCACCGAGGTGAGCTGGTTGTTATTGGTGTAGCCGTAGTTGATGGTATCGGTCGAGTTGCCGCCGTTCCAAGTGTGAACCTCGGAGGTCAAACGGCTCGCCGCGTCGAGTGTGTAACCGTAGGAAGCGATGGTCGACCCGCCCGAGTTCTTGTGGGTCAGGCTCGTCAAGCGGTTGGCGGCGTCGTAAACATACGAGGTCGTGCCGACCTTGGTCTGGGCGGTAGTGTCGGCGTATCGCGTCAAGCCAGTCAAATTGTTGGCGGCGTCGTAATTGACAAACACCAACTCTGAAAGTACGCCGCTTCCGTTGGAACCTGATTGCGACTCGTAATCAAGTTGATTCCGGGCGTTGTACCCGTAGTTGTATGTCCCACCCAGGCTATCGGTCAGGCTGGTGCGGTTGCCATCGGTATCATGACCGTAAGTGAGCGTCACTTGCGGCGATCCAGTCGTGCCGCTGTTGTTGATAGACATGACGCGGTCAGCGTTGTCATACACATACGTGTAGCGGCTGAAGTTGTCCTGTACCGATGCGAGGTTGCCGACGGCGTCGTAGGCTAGCGTCATGGTGTACGATGCCGACCCTCCACCGACCGGTAGCCATTTCTCGGTAGTTTCTCGATTGTTGGCATCATAGCCATATTGGTCGATGCGGCCGAGCGGATCGACCTTTTGTGTCAGATTTCCGACCAGATCGTAGGTAAAGGCCGTAACGCCTCCAGTCGGCATCGTCTCGGTCGCCACGCGGTTGGCCGAGTCGTAGGTATAGCGGGTGACATTACCGACCGGGTCGGTGACTGAAAGCAGGTTGTTGGCATCGTCGTAGGTATAACTGGTCGTGCCACCGCCGGCCGGTTCGGTCGAGTTGATCAGGCGGTCGCGACTGTCGAAGGTGTAAAGGTTCGTGTGGCCGAGCCCGTCCACTGCAGTGGCCCGATTCAAGTCTGCGTCGTAAGTGGCGCCCATGGTGTGGCTGAGGGCATCGGTTGATCCGGTCTGGAGGTTGAGGGAGTTGAACGCGTTGGTCGTCGTATGGTTGAGCGGATCGGTGACATACAGCAGGTTGCCGTCGACGTCATGGCCAATCGTGTAGGATCCAGCTGGAACATAGCTGTAATGGTAGCCGGCGCCGGATTGGTTCGGACCGTCGGGGTTGCTGATCGTGGGCAGCGTCACTGTGCGGATGTTGCCCAGGCTGTCGTAGGCGTAGCCTGTTTGGTTGTATTTCGGGTCGATCGTCGAGGTCAACTCGCCGGCTAAGTCATAATTATAACTCGTCACGTCGCCGGCACCGTCCGATACCGAGGCCAGGCGGTTGTCCGGATCGTAAGTGAAGTTCTTCTTGTGGCCGAGCATGTCAGTGATGGACATCAGGTTGCCAACCGCATCATAAGCATATGATGCATTAGTGTTGGTCCCCTGATGGACCGCATCAGTCATTGTAGCCACTTCGTCGCGGGCGTTGTAAGTGTACGTCGTGACGTGGCCCAGTGCGTCCGTGATCGAAAGTAGCTTACCATCGGGGTCGTAGGTGAAGTGGGTTGCCTGGGCGGCCGCTGCCTGTACAGTATCTTGTAAGGTCAGTACCCGGCCAGCCAAGTCGTAAGTCATGCTGGTGGTGTGGTTCAACTCGTCAGTGGCGGACGTAACGTCGCCGGCCACATCGTAGCCGATCGTCTGATGGGGCGAACCCACGCCTGAGTCAGTAATGGTCGTCAGCCTACCCTTGGAGTCGTAGGCATAACTGGTGGTATTACCAGCCCGATTGGTGTCGGTCAGCGGCTGACCGGCGGCGTTGTAGGTCCGATCCTCGTGCAGGCCATCGGGATCAGTTCGCCGTAGGATGTTGCCGTGCGCGTCAAGGGTGAACGTCGTGACCAGACCGAGGAAGTCGGTGATCGAAGTCGGGATGCCATAAGGATCGTTGTAGACAATCGTCTCAGTCGTTGGGCTGGAGCCGGACCCTGATGACGTTCCGGTGCCGGAGCCATAGCCTAGGGCGGGCTGAATGATCGACGTGACGTTACCCTGTCCGTCGTAGGTATAAGACGTAGTCCGGTAGGCTGCGTCAGTGGAAGTGGCGACCCAGCCCCGGTTCATGTAGGTGAAGGACGGTGCGGCGCCTGTGGCGTCGAGAGTACCGGTCGGGTGGCTGCCCCGATTGTATGTCACGGACGTCTTGTGGCCATTAGGATCGGTGATGCTGGCCTTGTAGGTCGGCAGGGTCGAGCTGGACTGACCCGGGGCCAGCAATCCAACACTCTCGGCCGGGACGATGTTGGTTGTCGAGGTGCCGTCGAAGAGAGTCTCGCTCGTCAGCTGGCCGAAGGTGTTGTAGTGTGCCGTCGCGGTGTGGCCGTCGGGATTGGTCTCAGTGGTGGCCAGATGGTTCGAGGGTGTGGCGTAGCCGTATTGTTCGATGGCACCGTCGGGGTCGGTGATCGACGTTAAGTTATTGTTCGAGTCGATCCCCACCGTCGTGACGCGACCGGCCGGGTCAGTGATAGTGTGGAGGTGGCCCGACGAGTCAAAAGCCAGCGTCGTCACCAAGCCGACCGGATCGGTCATGGTCCTCAACGCCCCCGCACCTGGCTGCCCGGATAGGACATAAGCGAACGTGGTCGTGTTGCCGTTGCGATCGGTTTCGGACACCTCACGGCCCATGGCGTCGTACTGCATGATGGTGCCGTTTGAATACGATCGGGTCCAGGTGCCATCGTTATTGTGGATGATGGTAGATCGATCGCTCGGTGTGCCGCGGAAAATCGGAGTGGCAACTGTGCCGGTAAACGCGCCAGCGGCAAGCATCCCCACCGCCGACGAGTAAGTCGTCGGCCCACCCGAACCCGAGCCGGTCCCCGTACCGGTTCCCGATCCGGCGGCGAAATCCACCGTCCGGGCTGGCTGGATGGCGCCTGAGTCGGGATCGGCCAGCAGCAGGTGGACCTGGTTAGTCCCATCGGTGTAGGCGATGCTCGGCTTACCGGCGCCGTTGAGATCACCCGCTACGATGTTGCCGAACGGCCCAGTGTTATTGTAGGTTCCACCGATGAGCAGCGTCGGGGCACCGAAGATGCCCGCCGCCGAGATCGGCAAGATATCGATGATGGTCCCCTCGTCGCTGCCCAGCGGGACCGCAACCTCGAGCCCCTTGGAGGGACCGTTGAAGGAGCCAACCACGATTCCCAGCGTGTGCGAGTCATGGAAGCCGTTGGTCAAATACGTCCCTTGCTGACTCAACCCGCCTGAGCCGTTGCCACTGAAGGCGATGACGCCGACAGTTGCATAAGAGTTGATATAGGTTTTGGTCTGGACGATCAGATCGGTCTTGCCATCGCCATTGTAATCGGTGGTAGTGACTCCGATAGCCTGAGCCCCGGTGGTGAGGGTCAGGGAGGTCGCCGCCCCGAAGCTGCCTCCGCTGGCAGCCAACATGACATCGGCCAGCCCATTGTCGGTGTTGAACGCCAGGTCGAGTTTGCCGTCGCCGTTGAAATCGCCGGCCGTCAGCGAGTTGGGGGTGCCGACATTGCCCCCGTAGACGCCGTTGTTGGCGGCGGTGATCACCGGCGCGGCGAAGGTCCCATTGCCCGCCCCGGTGTACTCGGCAACGGCATAAGCGTTTGTGCTGGTATTGGCCAGCACAACGGCCAAGTCGAGCACGCCGTTGGTGTGGCCGGTGAAGTTGCCCGCCGCCAGAGCCCGGGCGGTATAACCACTCGGGAGATTGATCGTGGAGCCGCCGGTCAGGGCGCCAGCTCCGCTGTTGGTCTTGATGACCAGGGTCGACCAGCCGAGCAGCGCCATGTCGAGCTTGCTGTCGCCGTTGAAGTCGCCGCTAGCGACGCCGATCGTGGAAGCGCCAGCGACCGTGTCGGTGCCGGTCGGGAAACCTCCACGCCCGTCATTGGCGATCACCGATGCGCCGGTCGTCGCGGCACTAGCGGCTAAGTCCTGGAAGTAGCCACCGCTCGTGTAGACCGGGTCGAACCGCGTAGATTGTAATTGCCCTGTGTTAGCCAGGATCGGCCCGCCCGGAGTGGCCTGGGAGATCTGCTGCAGCTCGTTGACGCTCCAACCGGCCCCCAGCGGCGTGGTGGAACGGTTGACGACGTTGACGTAGCCCTCGTTGATGGTAGTGATCGATACTGGGCTCGCTCCTCCGCCTGAGCCCGAGCCCGAGCCGGAGCCCGTGCCGGAGCCGAAGTTCTCCGTGATGGCCATCTTGTACGGGTACGAGCCGGTCGCCAGTGCCGAGCCGTCGACCTGCAGCGGGATGTTGAAGACCTGGCCGTCGGTCAGGCCGCCTGAGGTGTTGTAGGTGACTGCCGGTCCCTGCGTGACGCCGGCCACTGTGATTTGGGCAGTAATTGAGGTGATTGAAGAGGCGTTGGTCCGCGGTGGGACGGTGAACTGGTACTCGGCAACTGGGTGGGGATTGGCTTGCAGCGAATTGTACGCCAAGTCGATGCCGCGATCTTGACCCTGCGATTGGTAGGTGACGGTTTGATGATCGAGGTAATATTCTCCCGAGATCAGGTCGACGTTAGATGCTAAAGCATATTGAGGTGTATTCAGATCAGTAACACTTCCGCCTGCATCATCGTCGCCAGCTCCAGCAGCCATGATCCCGCTGGACGGACAATCGCAGGTGTAGTTGTCGTCACCACTGACACCAGTTGGCAAGTAATTCAAGCATTCGATGGCATCATCATCATTGACGCCGTTGGTGGAGACCTGCAGGCCGAACGAATTGGTAGCTCCGGAGTTTTGCTGTCGGGACGCCACTGCGGATACTGCTCCAACCGCCGGATGCCCCAGTACCACCGGCGCGTCGGTCGTCATGGTCTTGCCGTCGGCCGAGACTGTCATTGTACCGATCACGTCGCGGCCGCCCGTCGTGACGTTGAGCTTGCTTAACTGCAGGGTTGCGCCGGGCTGAAGATTGCTTGCGTTCGGCAAGCTTAGCGTCACCGGCTTGGTCACGTCGACGCCGTGAGACGACACCACGAACATCCCGCCCGCGACACCCTGAACCATGTGCTGGGCCGATGCGTCAGCCCCCAAATAGCCGACCTTCACCGAGCCCAGTGTTGCAAGCGCTCCCGAGACTCCCGGCACGGTCTGCAATGAAAAGCCAGGCATGGCCGGATTGAAGATGGTCTGCGGCTTTGTGGCGTCCCCAGCAGTGAATGAAGCTGCGCTCGACCAGTTGATTCTCGGCAAAATCAGCGGCTGAGTGATGACGTTATGGGCGTTGGCGTACACTTCGTGGCCCAAAATTTGGTCCACCGGTGCGTACAGACCCTGCCTCGTTTCAGCGTTCGCGACCGAGCCGCCCGCGTTGATCGGGCTGGGGTTGGCCGGCACGCCTGACAGGATGAAGTTGCCCAGCAGATCGGTCGTAGCCGTCGCGGCGCCGATCGACACCGGCATCCCGGCTAACGGCAGTCCCAACTCGTCCACCACCCGGCCCGACACCGTCGTGGCGGCCAGCGGCACAGACGTCACGTCGATCGGGACCACCGTCGCGGTCTTGATTGCCCCGCCGTTGGCCGTCACGGTGAATTTTAAGTGCCCGCCCTGGCCCGGGGCTGGACTGAACGTCAGCTTGCCGGTGGTCCGGTCAAACGTCATATTGGCCGGCAGCGGCTGCGGCGTGATGGTATAGGTCACCCCGGAGCCAACGATCCCGCCCGGGACGATCTTGGTGTCGAGGTATTCGCCCACCGCCAGGGACCGCGTCGCGTCGGTGGTGGTGGTTGTGACGGGGGTCACTGGAGTCGAGGGGGGAGTCACCGGCGAACCGACCCCACTCGCCGGAGTGATGCCGCTGGTCGGTCCAGACGCTCCGGTTGTCGTCGTGACGGTTGACCCAGGTACGACCCCGCTGGCGGACCTGGACGAAGTGGACGTCGAGATGACTGAGCCCGCGATGCCGGCAACCACGGGTGCGGTCGTCACCGGCGTTGTCGTGGTGTTTTTATGGTGTTTCGTCTTATGCGTTTTATGATGCTTTGCCTTGGCGTGGTGAGCCTCGGAGTGCGTCGTCAAGGTCGCCATCACGGCGGCCCGCATGACCGAGGCATGGGTGGTGGACGTCGATGAAGCGAGGCTTTGCTCATGGATCGCCAGGTGCTGCTGCCGGGCGTGTAGCCGCGCCTCGGTGATGCGGTACTGAGCCATCGCGTGCTGGTGCCGCGCCGCGGCGTTTTTGGCGACGTGCTGGCTCTCGTCGACCATCTGGAGGAGGCCGGCCTTGGGCTCAGAGACGACTCCACCGTGGAGCATCTGTCGTTGTTCGAGGGCTTCGACGCCGGTCAGGAGCAGCGAACGACGGGGGCGACGGCTCATGATGTGGCTTCCTTGGTGCGTAGGGGGGCAGACTCCGGACGGTCCCCACTTGGGGTCATCCGAGGCGACGATGCGATCGGGTCAGCGTTGACAAGATGAATTGAGGACCACCGCAGAAGCGGAGGTTCAAGGTCGAGTTGAGTGGATCGGTCAATGATCGGGCGGGCGTCGATCATCACGCCACTACCATTAGAGAAGACACGCCGCCGATTTTTGTTGCGCAAATTTCAAGAAATTTTTCGGAATTATTTCCGGCGTCCCAGATCCCTGGCCAGCCGTGGAACCGGCCAACTGCCGCAACCGGGTGAGCATCCGGTGATGGCGCACTCGGACCTGGTTGGGCAATAAGCCGACGACTTGGGCCGTCTCGGACACCCCCCGCTCCTCAATGGCTCGCATTTCGAGAACCCGGTAGTTCAAGGGTGAAACCTCGGCCCGCAGTCGTCCCAGCAAGATTGATACTCGGGCTCTGTCATCAAGTCGTTCACAGAACTCGGCCGGGTCAGGTTCACGTCCTACGAACCGATCAGGCACTTCATGGGACGAGACCGAGACAGACCGTCGAGTAGCGTCCTGCTGTGATCGGGCGAGCTGATGCCTAGCCACAACCCTCAACCAGGCCTCAAACGGTGAGCCAGCTGGATCTGGTCGAAAGGCCTTCAGGTGGATCACGACCGTCTGCCAGACTTCCTGGACCTGATCATCGACATCATCCGCTAGCACACGGCGACAGCGTGTCAGCCGGATCAGGATCGGATTGAAGATTTTGTAGAACTCCTCCCAAGCAGCCTGCAAATCTGGTGGCGGTACGTCGCCAGACGCCAGGCGATCCAGGTAAGCCTGGGCAGCCTCGACCAAACCAGGAGAGGTTTGTGCTTGTATGATGTCATCGACTGGAGGGCTTGAGGTCACTATCGCCCGTACAGCGACTGTTGGACTATCCGGGGGAATAGTCGCCAGCATCCAGGTGTCCTCCTGAGAGCATGGGCCTCGACGGCCGTTCGTGGCCGTGGAGACTCGACCGCAAGGCGCGAACCGGCTCGCTTTGACCGGACCACTTTCGCGATCGAGTCCAAGCTCAGAAGCGATCCGTCAGCGCGGACGGCGATCGAGCCGATTTTGGCGTTGTTGCCAATATCGAAGCAAATTGATTTGATTGTAACCAGATAGGAGAGGGGGCTACCGGTCGAGGGGGGCCGACCGATCAAATCAAGATGATCAAGGCAAGCAAAAATTACAATGGGTAGCAGATGGAGAATGATCCAAAAAAAGAACTACGACGGCTTACTACGGAAAGATTAAGTGACGCAAGGTTAAGTGCTAATTCGATTAACTGGATATTGCCTGAACGATCATTAGAAAGAAAAATATTTCATACCGAGTAGTAAGCAATTTTCGATTAGATAAGTAGCGTACACCTTGGAGCGTTTTGGTGTTCTTCTCGCTCGTTTGCGGTGCAAAGTACCTCAATTGGCGGTTAACAAGAGAACGACTAAAGAGCGACTTTGCTGTCGAGTCTATGAGCCTCGTAAGTCGAGACAACCCAATGTCGACTAACCGCCTTGCCTCCGTTGACGATCCCAGCGGGATTACAGCCACGCTGGCCACCCTCCATCGCGCGGGCTGGTCGATCGGTGACACGGCCAGTCGAGGCGAGGATGGCCAGCTCGTGTGGCTCGTCTCCGGCTCCAACGGCGAAAACTTGATCCGGGCCGAGGGGGCGACGTCGGCCGCGGCGTGGAGCCGAGCGCTCGATCAGGCTCGGCCGCTCGGAATGCTGGGTCGGTCACTCGGCCAGGCGACCGAGGGTGGCGACAAGGAACCGCTCGACCCGAGCACCGATCCCCGGTTCAGTTGACTCTCGGTTGCCGGCGACGTTCAGGACCTCGACGAACTGGGCAACGAGCCACCCCGTCAGGTCCGAGGGACGGGTCACCCCCGCTCTGACCATGAAGACGGGCCGACCCAGCGCTCGGCAGGCCCGGAGAGTTGTTCTCCCGCCGGGTGATTTCGAATCACCAAACCAGACCGTGGCATCCGAGTCCTTCGCGTTGGCGTGGGTCCGCTCCCGATAACCGCCGTTCAGCTCGACCGCGCCGTAAAGTTGGGCGAAGTCTGGACGGAGACCATCCTAGGTCTCGAAGCCACGTAGCATCCAGCCGCCAGTGGGTAGGCCGAGCGATCGGGCGGCACGCCAGCCAGCTTGATCTGCCCCGGTCTGACCACCGCTAACGATCTTGATGGGCATTTTTAACTTGGCTTACCTATTTTAGGGTAAATCCCCAATATACATAGACTGCCGGAGTCGCAATCATTGATGAATATTCCCCCCAACTGAAAGGATTTGGCGATTAGATCGATACTGCAAAGGTGAGACCCGAACCATGTTTGCACGAAATCAGCTTGCCCTCAAAGCACCCTGTCCGCTTTGCGGTTGCCAATCCACCAACGGTCAAGACTTTCAGTCGGGGATCTACTTCCAGAACGGCCAGCCGATCAGGTTACATTACCCTCACTACACGATCCAGTGCCTCAATCCCTACTGTCGACATCAAGAGATCGTGATTGATGTAACTCGGACCGAAGACATTCAACGGCCAGAAAGTTCTAGATTTGAAGAGTAATGGATAAGCGAAAATCATTGACTCTGATAGATTACTGCCGACGATGTAATACAGGTTCGCATCGTCACAGCAGGTCAATTCATGTCAGACATAGATATTTTGATACATGCACTTCAAAGGATGACCGGCAGGGACACTGCGGAAATTCGCGAATTTCTGCTGACCATGGATGCTAGCTTTCTGCAGGAAATCGCCAACCACGCAGACCTCCAAAAGCTTGACTCGATGGTGGCTGAGATGCAGGGTCTTCGCGAGTGGTTTGACCAAGCAAAGCTCGCGGACCTGCCGGGAAACGTGAACCTGTCCGATCTCTTGGACAACTGGAACCGACGGAACTGAGCCCGGCATCCAAGTCATTGTCAGCGATCCGGATCACGCCACATCCTCCGCCAGTTCGACGAACACTCCCGATCGCAGCACGAACCGACCGTCGAGGAACTCCTTCGACTCCAGGATGATGATCTTCCCATCGATCCAGGCCCGGTCGATCTGCAACCGCCAGACGACCTCGGAGGGCCGGTAGTCGGCCAGCGGGTTCCTATGGTCCATCCCGCCGACATGCGAGACCGGGAACGCAATCCCGATGAGCGACTGTCCGGCCAGTGGATCAGCTTGCACGCCGACGGCCGGTGGCGAATCGCTCGGTCGGACCGTCGGTTGCCGCAAGGCGTTCGAGTGGTAGGTCACCGCGGCAACTCGACACGCGGCACGATCGGGAACCGGCCCGAGTCGAGAACGTCGAGGAACTGGCGGCCGTCGGCGTTGGGGACCATCCCCGACCCGTCGCACGGCTCGCAACTGATGTACGGATAGCGGATCGGTCGACCGGACCCGCCGCAATTTGGGCACGTCTTGGGCAGGCCCGGGGTCAGCAGGTTCTCGAAGTTCACAACTCGGCTCACCCTTCGGCCTGCTGGTAGTCCCACTGATCGGTCCGGCTCTGCCGTCGGTTCCTCGCTTCGATGAGATCGACCAGCAGGTCGAGGCCGTCCATCATGGCTGGCCGGTTCGCTGAGTCATCGGTAGTCGTCGCGGCTCGATGCAGGCGCTGGACGATCCCCAACTCGCAGGACGTCGCACCGGTCGGGTTGGGGGGATGGACGATCTCGCGGCCCATGATGATGCTCCGGTGGGCGGTGTCAGGCTGAACACTACCGAGCGGAGGCCAGAGGGTCAAGCGGGTTACTCTGGTTCGGGCGGATCAGGGGCGACGGGAAGCCAGGGCGAGCGAGCCGCGCTCCACCACTTGGCTTGCAAGTCGAGGTGATGGCGGGCGATTTTCCACCGTTCGTCAGTCTCGTCAGTCGGAATCGAAGCGAACATCAGGTCGAGGACCAGGTCCTGATGATGAGCGGCCATCGCAAGAGCGTGGTTTCGACGCCGCCTCAACGTGTGAACAGCCGAGAGCAGCAAGCCGACAATCGCCACCAGGATCATCAACCGACGCACGGTGAACCGGGGGCGGAGTGGTCGCAATGCTGACGCTCCGGAAGATCGTCGAGGGTCTTCAGGATGACGACCAGTGGCCAAGCTGTCGAGAGGACCTTGCTGTTGAAGCAGCTCGCCGTCGTGATCAGGAGCTTACGATGTCAGACCGCCGCGTGAGCCCGTCCTCGGACCCGACGAGCGTTCACCGGTCCCACGCTCGCCTGTCGATGGTCGACCGATCGATCTGGAGCTATGAGCCGGGGTCGTATCGTCGTGCAGCGCTAAGTCCATCGCGGTGAACCCTACGAGACAGGCCCAGGCCCAAGCTGCATTCGATCCGTTATCGGTGGCGTATTCCGTGGTCATTGGAGCGGTCCGAAAAGGTGAGACAGATTGTCTACCGAAACTCTAGGCCACGTTTCGGCTGACAATCCTTACAGTTTCCACCTTTGGCTTGACTCCAACAGGCTGGATGGTTGAGGGCAGGCGTCGAGACAAATGACGGAGGCAACCACTGGTCACCGTCCGACGACCGTGGTAGGTTCGAAGCATGCGAGCCTACCACCTCGCTCAATACGATCCGCGCCTCGGCGCGATCTCATCCCCCCGCCGGCGTGTGGTGCGTCAACGCGCACATCTCACGAGTTGTTGCGGGTGTGGGTATGGTCTGCTAACTTCGCACGTCGAGGCCAACAACGAAAGGCCTCATCCGTGGTCTTCGACGAAAGCTCAAAATTGCGCAAACCGATCGGATGGCGCTGGGTCGTCCCGACCATCCGGGCATTCCTGGCATTGGTCTTTATCTTCTATGGGACGATCAAGCTCCTCCACCTCCAATTGGTGACCGGGGACTTTTCCGGAACACGTTTTGGGCAGGTCAGCCCCCAAATTCTGACCTGGATATTTTTCAATCACTCCCCGCTCTACCGTTACGCGATCGGCATCGCTCAGATTATCACCGGGATCCTGCTGATCGTCCATAGGACGGCTCCGGTCGGGGCCCTCTGTTTTTTTGTGATCATTGTGAATATCGTTCTGATCAACTTCGGGTACGACATCGCGACGGATGTGAAGATCTTGAGTAGCATCCTTCTCGTGCTCGACTGCTTGCTGATTGCGCGATATCGGCACGTCTACCGACTCCTGCTCCTCACAGAGGGCGAGATAAAGGACATGACCGAGGCGACCCGACGGTCTCGGGCCGGCAATGGAGTGAGTCGCAACGACTGACGGCCCGGCCATCAATGTCATCCTGCCGGCTTGGGACTTTGGTCACACCAGCGCGGTGGCCGCCTGATAAGCGGAGCAGAGTTCGCGGAACTGCTCATCGGTTCCGCCTCGATCGGGGTGAGCTGTCATCGCTAGCCGGCGGTAGGCGGACTTAACTTCCTCGGCGGTCGTGGGCTGAGTGAGCCCCAGAACCCGGAATGGATCGAGGCCAGGGACCATCACGACTCGGGGAGGTGGGGGTGGAGTGGGATCTGAAAAAACCTGCTCATGGATGACCCGCTTGGCACCCGTCCCATATTCAGGATCAAGTAACGCAGCCATTGCCCGTTTCAACTCGGCAAGATAAACGGAGGGGTCCCTACCAAAGAGGAAGCACGCAAGGTAACGGGCGTGAGCCTTGTCATGGTCCACTTGCTCGCGCCAGGCCGAGCTACGACCGAGCCGGCATCTCGCCTCCAGCGTGTCGTACTCAATCCGGAGTCGCTCGGCTTCCTTGCGTATGGGCCGCCACGTGCGGAGCATCTTGGCCCGTTCTCGCTTCAGCCGGGACTTCTCGGCTTCCTCAGCTTCCTTCTCTAGCCGACGGGCCTCGGTCGCTTCCTTGGCCTCGCGGTCGGCTCGTTCTTTTCCCCCAGTCGCCCACTCCTCGAACCAAGCATCCGCCTGGCGGGCCCAGACCGCGCCGCGGGCCTCGAACTCCGCTACGCGCCGCAAGTGGTCGGCTTCCATCAGGCGGCGGTGAGCTTCCCGGGCGGTCATTGGGAGGATGCCCGAGGGCGGTGGCGCGTCGCGCGGGATTTCATCGGATTGTCTGCCAGAACCGCGCGATCGCTTGGACACAGCACTTCTCCCAAAGTGGCCAGGTGAACAGTAAAGCCGCTGCCCATCAGAGCAGCGGCACGTTGATCAGTCAAGTCGTTGCCGGCTTCGGGACAAGAGCCATCCGCCTGATGACCTCATCGGCCCCCATCAGGTTGAAGTTCTCGCGGACGATCGCCGTGAAGACCGGATCGTCAGCGGGGTCCGGCTCGACTGGTGGCGCTGGCAACGGCGGCGGTCCGGGCAACGTCGCCTCGGTCACCGCCTCGACGGTGAAGGGCAGGATCGACCCGACCTCGAAGTCGACCAGCTTCATCAGCGGGGTTTCGTCGTACCCACCCGGCTCGCCTTCGCGGTCCGGATCGGGGGCGACCAGGTAGATTCGGTCGCCTGACTGGATCGCTCGGGTCGGCCACCGGAACCGCTCACAATTCTGGACCAGGCGTTCAAACCCCGGGTTGGTCGCGATGATCCCGCGAGTCAGGGCGAACCGGGCCTCGATCGCCTCGGAGATCGCCAGCTCGACCCAAGGTTGCAACCGCCGGTCGAGTTCCCCGAGCTGCTCGGCGCGGGCCGCGTTGGTCCGGCTCTCTTCGAACCGAGCGATGAGCCGATCCAGTGTCGACCACGGCAGATCCCGCGCTTCCTCAAGATCCTCAGCCGTCGGCGTCGGTGTTGGGTTGATCAACGCGCCACCACCTTTCCCGGCGGCCGGCCCGGTGGCTTGCGGTCGGCAATGCCCAGCCGGGTCCGGATGAACTTCGAGACGTTGTAGGGCAGGATCGCCCGCCCGGCCTCAGCCTCGAAGCGTCGCGCTATCTCGGTCCTGCGATACTCCGGAGCGGCTTCCTGGCACAAGCGAGTCAGGATCGCCCGTTCCGCCTCGGTCAGGTTCCGATGACAGTCGCCCGGATCGGTAGGTTTGTAGCCGAGCACCCACACTCGCTGGACGGTCGACTCCGACACTCGCCGACCGGTCCGCGCCTTGAACAGCGCGGCGATCCGGGTGCATGTTGCCAGAGGGTTGGCGGCGATTAGCTCGATCAGGTCCTGGCGCTGGGCCTGGGTCAGGTGGATCGCCCGAGTCGGTTTGATGGCGGTCGCGTTCAACGGCCACCCCCAATCTCCGAAGCGTCCATGGCGACGGGGTAACCAGTCGCGGGGAACTCGATCATCGCCAGCGCCCCGTCGGCCAGCACGCGGATCAGGGCAACGACCCGGCCGTTCTCCCAGACGACGCGGTCACCCACCCGCCGGAACTGAGAGTCATTCGCCCACCCTGATACGATGACCCGGCCCATATCGTCGAGGGCAGACCGGTGAGCCACCTCGATTATTGGCCGGACTTGCGGGCCGAACCCGTTGACCTGGTCAAGGCACGTCGCGCCGGTCGTTACCAACACCGCCGAGCGACCCGGACGCGGGTTCTCATAGGCGGCCGTGATGTTGTCGATCAAAGGTCACCCCCTTCCCGGACCGAGTCGCACGGATCGACCAGGAAGCCCGTGCGCGAGAACCGGTTGTCTTCGAGCGAACCATCGGGCAACACCCGGAGCACGGCCACCACCCGGTTGCCATCCCAGACGACCAGGTCACTCGACACCGCGGCGAACTCGGCGGGGATGTCGCCGGCTGCGAGCGCTTCAGCCCGGTCGGACCGATGCTCCACATAAGCCAGGCGAATCAGGTTTGCCAGGACCTTCGAGCCGTAGCCGTCGAGCTGGTCGAGTTCACCCGACCGCGTCGTCACCGCCAACGATCGCCAGCGGGGGGAGAGATCGTCGTCCGAGGGGACGACCGGGCCGAGGTTGATGGGGGTGTCGGTCCACTCTGGCCACGAATCGCGGGGATTCTGGGAAAGATGGGCCAATAATCCGGGGCGATTGACGATAGACATTCTGACTGCTCCTTGATGCTCGACAAGGTGGAAGGGGACGGTCAAACCGAGGGTCGATGGAGTTGTGATCCATCGACCCTCATTCCGTTGACAAGCGGTCAGGCTTAATCAACGTCGTGATCAGGCAATTTCTGGTCGGGTCTCGATGATGTACCGATCGAATGCGAGCTGAGCGACAACCATGAACGTCTCGGCTTCGCGGGGGTTGCTCGGGTCGATCGCACTGGCTCGCATCGACTCAAAGAGGCCCGCGACCGGCGATCCGGACGGATAGAACAGATTCGGTTTGACCAGGGCTTCGCGGATCAGGAACGTGATCGAGTCGTACAGCAGCGGGACATCGGGCCGGGTCCCGTCGTGGTCGAGCTGGTCGAGCGCGGCGAGCGTCGCTCGGGTCCACAACTTCAACCGCTCATGCCAGTCAGGCTCACCGCGGCGGTTCCAGCCGAGCAGCTCGGCGTCGGTCATCTTTGCTGGCGGCTTCATCGGCTCCATCCTCGGTCGGCGGTTGCACTCGGTCGACTGGAAGGCACACTCTATTGTGACCGGCCCGGTTTGCGTGGTTCCCGGGCTGGTCGGGCCGGGCGGGAAGATCAGCCCGCCCGGCCTCTTTTCACTTCAGGCCCGCACTCTCCATCGCGGCCTTCAGTTCGATCTGAAGCATCACCTGGTCGGTTGGCGAACGTCGGTGGAACGGACTTCGCCGGATGATCCTGACCAGCTCGCTGACCAGGCCGTCGGAATCATCCTCGGGAACGTCGTTGGCGATCGCCTGACTGAGGCAGTAGGCCAGGCCGAACTTGACCGCGTCGTCGGCCAGCTTCGGTCGCAACACCGCGAAGTCCGGCGAGTCGAAGACGGTGATCGCCCGGCGCGTCCAGTTGGCCAGGTCGTCTTGCCAGGGCCGACCGGGGAAGATCCCCTGCCAGGCCCGCCTGATGAGGCTGATCAAGCGCCACCCCCGATCATCGGCACGAGTTGGTGGAACGCCCCGACCTCGGCCAGCTCTGAGTCATGCCAGGTTGCCGCCGGCTCGACCTGGGGACCACCAAGGGTGGGCACTGAATGCCTACCCTTGGTGGCCATTGGCTCGACCCGGCTGAGGGCTTGAGCGTGCGAGGCGAAGTCGGGATCGACTCGCCAGAGCTCGACGTCGCCCGCGTTCATCCCGCGCTCGAAGGCCGACCGCTCGTCGGCGTCGGGAGTCACCAGCTCGGCCTGCTCGCCGTCGAGGCCCAGACGAAAGCCGAGGTCCTCGAACTCATCTTCGATCGTCGGGACCGAGGCGGCGGCGGCCAGTTGTTCGGTTTCGAAGTTGTCCCAACCGGCCCACAAGCCCGAGTTGAACGACGGGACCAGGTCGGCGGCCAGGTCGGCGGGGATGACGGGTAGCGTGCCGTCCGTCCCCTGCGAAAATCCGAGATACCAGGCTTCGGAGCGTGTGAAGTCGACCGCCGATTCGACGGTCATGGTCGGGACCGCAACGGGCGTCAGCGGGAAAAGAAGAGTGTTCATCAAACCAGCTCCATTCTGACGGACCAGGGGAGAAGCGCCCGGCTTCAACGTGAAGCCGGGCCCACACAGTCGTCAGAACGGGCGATAGATGGATTCGATCAGCGCTTCACCAGCGGCGTCATCGGCCAGTTCGTCGGCGTGCTCAGCCAACCACTGGTCGTAAGCGGACTCGACCGCGTCGTCTTCGGGCTCGATCACTTCCCAGCCGGCATAGTAAGAGTCGGGATCGCCGCCGTCGGCCAGGAAGGCGAGCCGATCAGCGGTTGCCAGGTCGGCGCGGGAGATATTGACGACGGGGGCGAAGGCGGTCAGAGTGGGCATCGTTGATCCTGTTCAGGCAGGGCCAGCATGTGGGCCGGTCGGGTGTTCTAGCACTCGACCGGCCTTTTTCGTTGGGTTCGAGACGTCCTCGACCCGACACACTCAATATACTACCTGGTAACTGGGTAGTAAATACCTAGTCGCAAATTTTCTTTTGATTTGATTTTTACCCAGTTACCAAGTATCATTGGGCCGTGTGGTCGACGACACCACGTAATCACCCAGTTACAATGCTTGCCGTGTTGAATGGAGGTCAAGTGGTAGCGTTGATGGCAGGTGATCAGATGGCAAAGCGAGACGACATCCCGGTCAAGATGGATTCGGAAGTCGTCAGAAAAGCGAAGATTGTGGCCGCGTTTCGAGGACAAAGCCTGGCGGAATTTCTGAGTGAAACTCTCGGCCAAATCGTCGATTCGTTGATCGACGAGGCATACGCCAAAGAGAAAGGTGGCAAGCCGACCAAGCCGAAACGCGGCAAGGTAGAAAATTGATCTATTTTCTGCGCTCACCCGCCGGTCCCATCAAGATCGGGACGACGATCCGGCTATCCCAGCGTCTCCGCCAGCCTTATCGAATCGATAACGAAACCTGAACAGACGATATTTCCTTGAAGCCAACCGATGTGGTAGATTACCCAGGTCCAGGAACGGACCGCTTCCGAGGTGGGTGAGCGACGTGACCAAACGCGACCTGATCAAAACTCCGCTCAAAGAGTTGCTACCGGATCGAGAGATCGATACGGGGGTCGAGTCGCACGCGCGGCGATTGCTCAGCGAGAACCGGGCAAGGTTCGAGCGAATGTTTCGGGTGAGCTATCCTGGAACGCCAGGCGAATCGACGCCACCTTGGATGCAGGACTTCATCGAAGGTGCCATCTTCGAGCTGGCTCTGGTTTCCTCCAGGGTCAACCTTCTCAATGTCCGCTTCCGCAAAGAGCGGAAAGCCATCGTCAAGATGATGGCCAAGACCAGCCTGCCGGTCTCGACTGGCTGGATCGTCTCGAACCCGACGCTGATCTCCTCGTTTGCCCCATCGTTTTATACCGGGTTGCTGAGCTGGGTCGCCCGCCAGGCTGATCAAGCCCAGAGATTCATCAGCCGGTTCCTGGCGGAACTCAGCGAGACCGCATCTTCGCTGAGCGATTCCGGCGTTCTCGCGCTGATCGGGTCGTTCCTCCTCAAGCTCGCTTCCATCCTCTTTACCTTCGACCGCCTGGTCGAACGGCTCACCCGGCGAGTTCTCGCCCCGGGCGGTCAAACCGCTCGTTTTATCCCACTGACCTAATCCCAACCTGACCAGCGAACGCACGCCCGCGCCGAAACCTCGGCCGCGTCGTATCGCCTCATCGTGCCGTTCCGCAACCGACCTGGTTCGCGGTCAACGCCACGTCACGCCCTCAACCCATCCCCGCAAAGAATGGTCGCGAAAGGATTGAATCATGGATACGCCAGAGTACGGAGAGTACGTCGGAGCGCAGGAGTTTGCCGAAACGGTCGGCTTTAGTAAGTACAGTGTTCGCAAGGTCGCCAAGACGGCCGGCATCCGCACTCGCGAGATCCCAGGCTTGCCAATTCGCTTTCATAAGGGCGACGTCCTCGCTCTGGCGGCCAAGGTCGCCAAGGAGTCAGGACCGCCGCCCAAACCCGCTCTACGCCGATCGAAACCGAAAACCGCAAGCGTCTGAACCAGAGCGTCGACCTCGGCCCATCCACCAAGACTGACCGAGGCCGCGCTCCTTCACACCACCCAACACCGTGCGGCTCCTGACGGGGCCGCACGACATCGAACGGAGCCGTTGCATTGTTCCCCACAACCCGAAATGTTTCCAGAGCGGACGGCTCACCGTCGCGCGGTTGGTCGCCGCTTGCCCTGACTGATGAGAGGCCGCCAGTCTCGCCTATCGCCCTCGACCAGGCGATCGCTTTCGCCGCGTTCCGCCGTCCGGCTGCGATTCTAGTCTGCTTGCTCCGCGAGCAGTGTGGGCTGCTTTGGGACATCTGGGGCGACGAACCCTGGGACGAACAGATCGCCCGATTCTCTCTGCATCTCGACCTGGATGACTTGGCCGAGCAGACCGGCGTTGACCTGGCAGACTTTCGCCGAGCGTTCCGCCAACTGATCGCTGCCCGAGTCGTCCGGACCCAAGCCGACGGCACCTTGCGACTCAACGGCCACGTCGCCGAGTGGATTTATCCGACATCCGGCCGGCCGCGTTTGAACGCGAAGATCCTGAAGTTCTGCCTCGACGACAACACGCTGGTCGAGGTGATGTCATGACGTACCGACGAGTTGCCCGAGTGGCCAAGTTCGATCCAGCAACAAAAGAAGGCCGCCGGGCGGATACCCCGACGGCCCCCGAAGCCGACTCATCATCGACCACCACTGGAAGTCGAATCATGGACCACGCATCGACTGACGTCAAGGCAAACTCGAACCAGGCCATCACCCCGTCCATGCTGAGCTGGGGCAAGATCAACGGCAAGCAAACGTTCGCGATGATCGCCGAAGACCTCGACACAGCATTCACCTTCGCTGGCTTCTCATGCCGGCAGGCCCAGTATCTTCAACAGGTCCGCCGGGCGAGCTGGGCGGGGACGATCCGGCAGTCGGGGGGACGCAAAGGCTCCTGGCCTGACGCGCTCGGTTGTACCGTCGATGTTCAACTCCTCGAAAAGTACACCAAGGTCAAGCGGCAGACCTGGGAACGGGTCCGCAATGAGCTGATCGCCTCGAAGGTCCTCCTGCAGGACGAATTCGGCTTGCTTCGGATTAACAAACAAGCGCACGAGTGGGTCCACCATAAAACTGGCGAGCCCCGTCTGTCGGCCGACTTGATTCAGTTCTGCCTCGCCACCCAACCAGACGCGCCAGCGCTTCAGTCGCGTTTCGAGTTCGAGCGGGCGGCGATCGACCGCCGGACTCCCCACCTTGCAACCTACCCAACCGGCCCGGTGGACTTTGACGCGCCGCAACACGGGTGTTGCACACCTTGCAACACCGGTGATGCGGTGAATGCAACACCCGTGTTGCACGCTGAGCCGGTCGCATATAGGAACGGGCGCGAAGAAGAGATCCTACAGACAAAGAAAGAAGCTGCCGCGGTGCCCGCGACGGTGGGATCTGCTGACGCCAGGGGGAAGATCCAGCCACCCCCAACAATCTCCAAGGCGCCTCCCGGACCCGGAGCCAACTCACCGGCGGCGGTCGCGCTGGGACGCTGGGCCGGACAGTTCGGGTCGAAGCTCGCCGACCTGGCCCGAGGGTACTGCGACCTGGTGCCGTCGGCCTGGGTCGAGCTGGCGATCCAGCGCAAGCTCGTCGGCCAACGCCGCCGCCCTGACGCGGTGTCTTGCGACCTGATCGCCAAGATCCTCTGCGACTGGATGCAGACCGGAGTTTGCCCGTTCCTGGCCGACGGCTCGCGGCCGGCGGTGATGGCCACCAAACCAGCCCCGGCGCTCGAGTATTTTCGCGCTGAGCCTGGAACCGCCAAGAAAGCGGGCTGGCGGCCTGGGTCGCGACGGGCGACATCGAGGAACCTGGTCGGCGGAGGGCTTCCCCAATGAAGCAAGCTATTGCGACAGCGGTTGGGGACGACCTACCCCATAACCTCGAAGCCGAGATGGGCGCTCTTGGCTCGATCTTGCTCAACGATCAAGCATTCGACACCGTCGCGGCCATTCTCAAGCCGAGCGATTTCTACCGCGCGGCGAATGAGACCATCTTCCGGTCAATGCTCGCGCTTTCAGCCGGTGGCCAGCCAATCGACCTGATCACTCTCAATGAGCAATTGAATCGAGACGGGAAGTTCGAGGCGATCGGCGGCGATGAATATTTAAGCCAGATCGTAGTATCGGTCCCCCATGATTTAAACGCCGAGTATTACGCCAAGATAGTTCAGCAAAAGGCGATGGGAATCGACCTGGCGCGATTCGCCGATGAGGTCACTGCCGACGTCCGGAGTAACCAGTTTTCGGGCCGAGAGATGCACGAACGGGCGGAGTCTCGTCTTTTCGCACTCGGCACTGGTCGGCAATCGGGCGAGGTCCTGACCGGGCGCGAGGTGATGGTCGACTTCGAGGACCGATTGCGCCAGCGTGAGGAAGGCACTATCCCCGGACTGTCAACGGGGTTTGATTCGTTCGACCAGCAGGCGGGCGGGTTTCAGCCAGGCCATCTGATCATCCTGGCAGGTCGGCCCGCGATGGGGAAAACAGCCCTCGCTTTGAATGTCGCCGAGCATGCGTCGTTAGGCTCTGAAGTCGGAGTGTTGATCGTCAGCCTGGAGATGAGCCGGAGCGAATTGGGAGACAGACTGGTTAGCGGAGTTGCAAGAGTCAACGGACATAAGCTGATGCATCCCGAGCGACTCCAGCAGGATGATCGGGTCAACATCAGCAAGGCAATTGAGCGGATCGGTTCAGGGCGGTTGTTCATCGACGACGCGCCGGAGCGGACCGTCGGGCAGATCTCTTCCATCGCTCGGCGCTTCAAAGCGCGTGAGGACATCGGCCTGGTCGTCGTTGATTACCTTCAGCTCGTCGAGGCCGAGCAAACAGGCAACCGGGATTCGCGTCAGGTGCAGGTCGCCGCGATGAGCCGGCGGTTCAAAGTGATGGCCAAGGCGCTGGGGGTGCCGGTGCTCGTGCTTTCGCAGCTCAACCGCAACGCCGAAGGACGCGAAGATCATCGACCAAGAATGGCTGACCTTCGCGAGTCGGGGGCGATCGAGCAGGACGCCGACATGGTGCTACTTCTCCATCGACCCGAGTATTACGACGAGAATGACCAGCCCGGGACGGCCGAGTTGATCGTTGCCAAGAACCGCAACGGGCAGGCGGGGAAGTTCCAACTGCGCTTCGACGGATCACAGACTCGCTTCTCGGATTACGAAATCGGGAGGGCGTTTTGATCCTCGATCAATTCCTGCTCGACCTGGTCGAGCGCGGCGGCTCACTCCGGGTCGAGGACGATCGCCTGTTATTTCGCGGTCCGCCCGGCTCGATCCTCGCCTGCGATGAAGAGTTCATCCGGGAGAACCGGGCCGAGCTGCTCGAACGGGTTCGCTCGGTCGGGCCGATCGAGGCGGCTGTCGAGGAAGACGAGCCGGCCTGGTTCGATGACGACACGTTGACCGTCAGCATGGCAAGCGTCCGGGCCTCAATGGACGTCGGCCTGTCAAGTCCGCAAGCCGCGACTCGACCAGCTCGGCCAGCTGATCGCAGCCGCCGAGATGTTAAGCCAAGTTCACCCACCGATGGCTCAAGTAATACCCGCAAGGAGGCATCATGATCAACCACACGAACCCACACTTCGGGAACCTTTGGGATTCGTTCCGAGAGGCCTTGATCGCGGCGTACATGGATCATCCGGGACCGACTTACACCGTCCCTTATCACCTTGACGGCGACCTCTTCCACTTTCGCGAGGTCAAGAATCACCGAGAAGCTCTCAAACTCATCAAGGCCGCAGTGAGCAACGCCATTGGGGATGCGGTGAAGGGAGCCACCTTCGAGGATAGATGCTCGGCCGATCCAATGCGTGCCAACTGGGAGATGGCTTTGAAGCCGCGCCATGAGGACCTGCCCGGCTGGCCATCGATCCCGGCAGCACAGCGGCTCATGTTCGAGCTGGAACGCCACGCTCGGCTGAACTGTTATTCCACGCCGAGCAATGCAACGATCGTCGAGGATACGGGGTTGTCGCTCCGGATGGTCCAACTCGGCTTGCGCAAGCTCGAACGTCTTGGCTGGATCAAAGCGGTCTGGGCAGGTCCAAGTGGGCGGCATCGCCGAGGATTCATCCTGCTCCGCCGAATTACGCTCGACACCCCAGCGGCTGAGACCCCCGAAGCGATCGTTGAAGCTGAGCGCCAGATCCTGAACCATCACCCAAGCGCGACCCGCAAGGAGGCCTGATGAGCAGTGAAGCGACGAAAGCGAAACCACCGGTGGCGCCTCGGTCCGATCGCCTGATCGCGCACGACGTGCGACCCGATACCAGTGCATCCGACATCGAGAGGAGTTCAATGGACCCAACCGGCGAGTTGCTAAAGAACCTGGCCGAGCGGCTGGAACGGATTGAGACGTCGCTCGGCCTGGTCTGCCAGGCCGTGGTCGAGAAGCCGCCGACGAAGGAGTGGTACACACCTGATGAGGCGGCCAAGCTGCTGGGCAAGTCGAAGCTGACAGTCCGCGAGCATTGTCGGTTCGGCCGGATCCACGCTAAGAAGCGTCAGGCTGGTCGCGGGTCGACCTCGGAGTGGGCGATCGCTCACGCCGAAGTCCTGCGTATCCAGAACGAGGGGTTGCTACCCCTCCGGAAACACGTCCCGGATCGCCTGTGATTGCTGGTCGGGGAGGAGGTGGCGGTACCGCTTCCGCATCGCTTCAGTCTGGTGACCCATCCAGCCGTCGATCAAACGCTCATCGACTCCCCGGGCGGCACAGTTCGAGGCGAACGAATGCCGGAAGGTGTGCCACCCGATCATCGCCCAACGGGTGCCGGCGAGAGTCTGGCGGAGGTGGCTGTCCGATTCGCTGACGGTGACCGCTTCGGGACCTATCCGAACCTTTCTGCTCCGCGCCACATCGCTCGCCTGGGCGATGGTCCAGGGACTGCCCGGATGGTCCGTTGTGAACCATCGATCAAGCGTCCTGCCGAGGAAAGGGGAGACCGGCACTCGGCGCATCGTCAATTTGCCCTTGGCTCGCTTCTTCTCACGGACCACGGCGGTACCTGCCCGGAGATCGAAGTCATCGATCCGCGAACGGAGAATTTCGCTCCGCCGGGCTCCAGTATGAGCCGCGATCGCCACCATCGGCAAGATCCAGGGATGGAGCGCCCGCTCACGTACCAGGTCGATCACCTCGCGGACTTCATCCAACGTCAGAAACAACGACCCCCAGAGAGCCGCTGCGTCCTCGGGAGCGAGGCCGCGGGCAATCTGGGCTTCGATCTCACCACGCGTTCGGAAGGGGGGCTTCTCACTCGTCTTGGGGTATTGCAGCCCAGTCGAAGGGAAGGGGCGGTCAACCAGTTTGCGTTGCGACGCCCAGGTCCAGGCAGCCGAGAAGGTTTGGATCTCCTTGCGGATCGTGACCGCGTTGAGCGGGCGTCCTTTGCGGCCAGGCATCTGGGATCGCCGGGCAATGTGGCGCTCGAGGTCCTGCAACGCGAGCGATCGGACATCGAAGGTCGCGCCAAGGGTAGCGATCAGATGCCGAAAGTGAATCCCCGATGTTGCCAAGGTGTTGGCTTCGAGGTTCACCGCCTGACCGGCCAGGAAGTCCGTCCGGAGCGTGTCGAGGGTCAACCGCTCGACTGGCTTGGCCCGGGCCGTAACCTTGCCATCGGAGATCAGGAACAATCCCAGATCAGCACCGTCGGGAAGTTCGAGCCGGCCCCGATCGAGGAGGCGGAGATTCTCCTCCACTCGCGCGAGACAACTTTCCGCCTCGACCCGACCCGCCGTTCCAAGTCCATGGCGGTACAGTTTGCCGAGGTGTCGAAACGCAATCCGGAACCGTCCGTTCCGCTCTTCAAGAAACGCCATGGTGCATGCCTCCCAATGGACATGCGTAAACCATACCCTAAAACTCGTATGATCCCAAGGCGCTCCCAGATATTGTCAGGTCCACGAAAAAAGGGGCCACATCGGTTTGACGTAACCCCTTATGCTGTAAAGTGCCGAAGAGAGGACTTGAACCTCCACGAGCCGTTAAGCCCACTAGGACCTGAACCTAGCGCGTCTGCCAATTCCGCCACTTCGGCTTTGTTTGGTCGATTTCCTCAACGCGACTGATGATAACCAACCAGACTGTGAAGGACAAGAGTGGTGCTCCGAAAACGCGATCTCGCCGGATCGCTGAGCCTCGCATTCTGGTTTGCAAGATTGTCGAGAGGCAAAGCGTCAGGCCAGGGCGTTGGATGGATGGGCTAGGTGCGATCCTCGATCCTTTGGTTTGCGCTCTCGATCGCCGATTTCGGATCGACTCCGGATGGACGAGCAGCTTTTGACTCGATGTGAGTGTCGCCTATTTCCTGCGCTGGTGATCTGTTATCAAAAGAAGCATCGGGCGCTCTGCCCTTGCTCTTGGTATCCCATCCTCGGAGTCATAAACGATGTCCCTCAAGAATGGCCGGCTCAAGCAATCTCTGGTTCACTGGTGCTACGGACAGACCTGGAGCGTTGAGGAGTTCGTGCCGGTCGCCAAGGAGTTGGGCTGCAAGAGCATCGAGTTGATCGACACCAAGTATTATCCGCTCCTCAAGGAGAACGGGCTCGAATGCGCGATCGGGTTTCTCGACCTGGCCCCGCAGATGCCCTTTGAGATCGGGTTCAACAACCCGAAATATCACGAGCGCGTCATCGACGCGACGAAGCGGGCCATCGACGCGGCGGCGGAGTTTGGATTTCAGCGCGTCATCACGTTTACCGGAATGGCCGAGGGATTATCGCTCGACGAGGGAGCGCGGAACTGCGTCGAGGGCTGGAAAAAGGTCGTGCCGTACGCCGAGGCGAAGGGGGTGACGCTTTGCCTGGAGATGCTCAACTCGCGTGATCCGATCGCGATGAAGGGGCACCCAGGATATCAAGGAGATCATGTCGATTATTGCGTCGAGATGATCCGCCAGGTCGGCTCGCCGCATCTCAAGCTGCTTTTTGATGTCTATCATGTCCAGATCATGGACGGCGACATCATCCGCCGGATTCGCGAGATCCCCGACCTGATCGGCCATGTCCACACGGCGGGAAACCCGGGCCGGTGCGAACTGGACGACAAGCAAGAGATCAATTATCGCCCGATCATGGAAGCGCTGGTCGATGTTGGCTATGATGGGTTTGTCGCGCACGAGTACATTCCGACTCGTGACCCGATGACCAGTCTTCGCGAAGCTGTCGCGCTCTGCGACGTTTAATTTCGTCCGATTCGCCATTCTTCCCAGGAACTCGCAACGATGGTTCGACCCAGCTCGATCCTCCGTGCCCTGCTTTGTTGGGGCTTCCTGGGAACGATGGCATTGGTCCCGGCCGCCGACCCGGCGCGACCGGTCGAATATAACCGCGATATCCGGCCGATCCTGGCCGAGAACTGTTTTAGTTGCCACGGTCCCGACAAGGGAACACGCAAGGCCGACCTCCGCCTCGACGACCGCGCCTCGGCCCTTGCCATGAAGGCGATCACACCGCGCCTGGTTGATGAGAGCGAGCTGATCGCGCGCATCCTCAGCGTGGAGGCCGACGAGGTCATGCCTCCCCCCGAGTCCACCAAAAAGCTGTCGGTCGATCAAAAGGCACTCCTGCAACGCTGGATCGCAGAGGGGGCCGAATATCAATCCCACTGGGCCTACGAACCGATCCGCGCCGTGCCAACCCCCGCGACAGGTCAGCCGCAGTGGGTTCGCAACCCGATCGATTCGTTCGTGCTGGCGGGTCTGGAGGCACGCCAACTCAATCCCTCGCCTGAGGCCAGCCGCCAAACGCTGATCCGCCGCCTGAGCCTGGACCTGACGGGCTTGCCACCGACGGTCGCCGAGGTCCGAGCTTTCGCGACCGACACCGACCCGGCCGCTTATGAACACTTGGTCGACCGTCTGCTGGCCTCGCCGCACTTCGGCGAGCGGATGGCGGTCCCCTGGCTCGACCTCGTTCGGTTCGCCGACACGGTCGGGTACCACGGCGATCAGAATCAGAACGTCTTTCCGTACCGCGACTACGTCATCGACGCCTTCAACACCAACAAACCGTTCGACCAGTTCACGGTCGAGCAACTGGCCGGTGACCTGATCCCCAACGCATCCCCAACGCAGCGGGCCGCGAGTGCCTTCAACCGGTTGAACATGGTCACGCGCGAGGGGGGTGCCCAGCCGGGCGAATACCTCGCCAAGTACACGGCGGATCGTGTCCGGACGGTGGCGATCACGTGGCTCGGCTCAACGATGGGCTGCGCCGAGTGTCATGATCATAAATTCGACCCGTTCACCGCCAAGGACTTTTACCAGATGGGGGCGTTCTTCGGCGACGTCGAGCAGTGGGGGGTGTACATGGACTACCAGTACACCCCGAACCCCGACCTCCGCGGCTACTCGAACGACCACCCATTCCCGCCCGAGATCGACGTTCCCAATCCCTATCTTCAGCGGCGGCTTGCCAGCCTCGATCAGCAGTTGCGTGATCATCTCGCCACGGTCGCCCGGCAAACCAGCGCCGAACCGAGCCGGAATGCGGCCCGTGCCGAGTGGACAACCGAGACCGCCGCGTTCCTCGCCACGCACCCCGACGGCTGGGCCAATCCGGTGGCCTCGATGGAGTCGACCGACGACATCATTGCCGGGACGCGGGTCGGCGACGATGGAACGATCCAGTTCGCCGCCAAACCCGACCCGAAGCGAACCGTCACGATCCGGCTTGCCCCCAAAGCGGGCTGGCTCGCTTCGATCCGGCTCGAACTCGTCCCGGACACCCGCAACGGTGGTCGGTTCACCCGCGGCCAGCCGAAAGGACTGCCGGTCAAGCTCGCGGCAACCTGGGATCAGGCGGCAGTTTCCGGCGTAGGCAAGAAACTGGCCTTCTACCGCTCGGATGCGAACGCAAAAACGCCCACCTATTCCAACGGGCACGCGGATCTAAACATCAACGACACGTGGTGGGTCTCGACCGCGCACCTCGACCAGCCGCAGACGGCTGTTTATGTCCTCGATCGGCCCATCCGGGTCGAGCCCGGCGACTCGGTCGTGATCGCGCTCCGACCCGATACCGTCGGTTCGATCCGTCTGGCGGTCTCGCCGATCAGTTTCCTCGACCCATCACGGCCCATCGTTGATCCCGCGCTGATCGCGGCATTGACCTCCAGCACCAGCGACTGGACCGACGCCGAGCGGATCGCGGTTGAGTCGGCCTATGCTCTCGGGACGAGCGACGACCTGGCTGGTCTGGTCGAAGCCCACCGGTTGGTCGTCGAGCGTGCCGAGTGCCACGACGGGCAGGCCCGCGTCGTCGTCACCAAGGCCCGGCAGCCCGCCGTCCATCGGGTGCTGGCTCGGGGGAACTGGCAGGATCAGTCAGGTCCGATCGTCGAGCCTGGCGTGCCGCATTTCCTGCCGCAACCGGCCGAAGCGGGCACGCGCCGGCTCAATCGGCTCGACCTGGCCCGCTGGATCACGGCTCCCGACAATCCCTTGACGGCTCGCGTGTTCGTCAACCGAACCTGGAAGCAGTTCTTCGGTACCGGCCTGGCCGCCGTGATGGAAGACGTCGGTGCCCAGGGGGAGTGGCCGTCGCACCCGGACCTGCTCGACGCCCTCGCGACCGACTTCCGCGCCCACTGGGATGTCAAGCGGCTGGTCCGGATGATGGTCACGTCAAGCACCTACCGGCAATCGTCACGGCTCCGGCCCGAACTCCGCGACCTCGACCCGAACAACCGCTGGCTCGCGTCGCAGTCGCCCCGCCGCCTTGATGCCGAGTTCGTCCGGGATAATGCCCTGGCCATCGCCGGGCTGCTCAATACCGACATCGGCGGCCCGAGCGTATTTCCTTACCAGCCGCCCGGCTACTACGCCGCAATCCAGTTCCCGAGCCGCGACTACATCCCCCAGCGCGACGATCGCCAGTATCGCCGGGGGCTCTACTCGCACTGGCAACGGACCTTTCTCCACCCGATGCTGGCCAACTTCGACGCCCCATCGCGCGAGGAGTGCATCGCCAGCCGGACCGTCGCCAACACCCCGCAACAAGCCCTGACGCTCCTGAACGATCCTAACTTCGTCGCGGCCGCGCGGGGGCTCGCCCGGTCGGTCCTGGATGCGGATCTCGCGGCCGATCAGGCGCGGCTAGAACTCCTCTTCGAGCGTGCTCTGGCCCGACCGATCCGGGACCGCGAATCCACGTCTTTGCTTGAGTTCCTCGCCGCTCAACGCGAGGCCAACCGGCTCGACCCGGCCGCCGCCTTCCGGTTGGTCAAACCAGAGTCGGATGAGACCGGACCGCTCGACCCGATCGAGTGGGCCACCTGGACCGAGGTCTGTCGCGTCGTTTTGAACCTCCACGAAACCATCACGCGGTACTGAACCATGACGCGACCCGACCGGATCGATCACAACCTCGGGCGGCGGAGCTTCCTGCACCACTCCGCCTATGGTCTCGGCGGCCTGGCGCTGGCGAACCTGATCGGTCCGACCGCGCTGGCCGACTCCAATCCGACCCTCACCAGTCGCGGGGTTGTCAACCCGCTCCACATCCCGGCGAAGGCCAAACGGGTCATCCACCTCTGCATGGCGGGCGGGCCGTCGCAGTTCGAGACGTTCGACCCCAAGCCCACGCTCGACCGCCTCGACGGCCAGCCGTTCCCCGAGTCGTTCACGCGCGGTCAGCAACTTGCCCAGTTGCAGGGGGCGGTCCTGAAAGCACGCGGGTCGATCGCGAAGTTTGCCCGCCACGGGGCGTCGGGACAGGAAATTTCGGACCTTTTCCCGCACATCGCGCGGATCGCCGACGACATCTGCATCGTCCGGTCGATGCAAACCGAGCAGATCAACCACGACCCCGCACACGCCTTCATGAACAGCGGGTCGATCCTCAAAGGGCGCCCGAGCATGGGCTCATGGCTCCTCTATGGCCTCGGGTCGGAGAGCGAAAACCTCCCCGGGTTCATCGTCCTGACGTCGCAGGGGCGGACCGGCTTGCAACCCGTCTCGGCGCGGCAGTGGTCGGCGGGGTGCTTACCGAGCAAGTATCAGGGGATCTTGTTTAAGTCCAGGGGGGACGCCGTCCACTACGTCGGCAACCCCGACGGCGTCTGCCAGAGCACGCAGCGGCAGGTGGTCGAGGAGGTCAACCGCCTCAACGGGATGCTCGCCGACGACCGGATCGACCCCGAGATCCAGACGCGGATCAGCCAGTACGAACTCGCGTTCAAGATGCAAACCAGCATCCCCGACCTGACCGACTTCCGGAACGAGTCGCAGGAAGTCCTCGACCTTTACGGCGTCAAGCAACCCGGCGACGGTTCGTTCGCGTCGAACTGCCTGCTCGCCCGCCGGCTGGCCGAGCGCGGGGTCCGCTTTATCCAGCTTTACCACCGCGCCTGGGACCACCACTCCGACCTCGCCAACGGGATGAAGTGGGGAGCCGAGGACGTTGACAAGGCTTCCGCAGCCCTCGTGCTCGATCTCAAGCGACGGGGGATGCTCGACGATACCCTCGTCCTCTGGGGCGGCGAGTTTGGCCGGACGCCGATGGGCCAGGGGACCGGCCGCGACCACCACATCCTCAGCTTCTCGCTCTGGATGGCCGGCGGCGGGATCAAACCCGGCGTGACTTACGGAGCGACCGACGAACTCGGCTACCGAGCCGTTGAGGACGTCGTCCACGTCCGCGACCTCCACGCGACGATGCTCCACCTTTGCGGGATCGACCACCGCCGCCTGTCGTCGAAGTTTCAGGGGCTCGACGTCCGCCTCACCGGTGTCGAAGCCGCGCACGTCTTGCCCAAGATCCTGGCCTGATGGGTCGGTGGTCACACGCAGCCCGATCGGCCTGCGCGGTCACGCTGGGGGATTTGCAAACGAGTGGACCACCCACCGAGCCATCCCCGACGGGCGGTTGGACTTGATCCCTGGTGAGCGCATCGGGTAGATCCCCTCGGGTTCATCGCTCGCGCCGATGGTCGCATTGAACTGCGTGTACTTGAGGTCGGCGATCGCTTCGAGCGCGGCGTGGCTCATGAAGCCGTTGACATCCACCCAGAGCAGCGAAACGTCACCGGCCGGTCGGAGCGAGCCGGTCCAGTGACCCATGACCGACACGTTGGTCGAGGGGTTGCCCGTCACGACCTGCCCGGTCAGATTGCCGTTGATCCAGTAGACGCCAGAACCGGTCGTCGCGACCGACCCGGCCATGTCGCCGCCGACGAACACGTTCAAAAACTCTTGCCCCTGGATCTTCCCTCGGGGCCGGATCGATCCGCCGATGATCACCTGAGCCTGCCCAGCCACGGTTAAGGTGGCGTCAAGATCGCCGCGGATGTGGACGCACGGGCTGTCGTTCCAGCCCATGTCGGTCGTGCAGTCGTCCAGTTCGTGGTACGACGGCGGCCGATAACCGACGTGCCAGAACCGGACCGAAGTAGAGAACGCCATCCCATGCCCGACGACAACGTCGCAGTGCGCGACGGCGAGCTTGACCGCCTCCCACCGACACAACAGTGCGTTCTCGCGTTCCGCCGGATCGGTCGCCGCTGCGAGGCGCTTGTCATAAACAGCGCGGTCAAATCGATACATCGGCAGTGAACTCCGAGCAGAGCACGAGGGGAAACCTGGGACGCTTGTCGGCTCCAATCTACCACTCAGATCCGGGAAATATCAGAGCTTCGTTTGTCCGGTCGGCAACTATTTTGGGAAAATTGGAAAGTTTGGGCAAATTAGTATGCTCAAACCTCCCGCGAATTCAGAAGTTATTAAGGTCACGTCGAGCGATGCTGGTCCGGGACCGCCCGTTTGACGTCGCGCCGAGACTTCACCTTGAGGAGATCCGTCATGGTCAGCGAAGCCCGCCTGGTTGCCAACCGGTTGAATGCGCAACACAGTACCGGCCCGAACACGGTCGAGGGGAAAGCCGAGTCGCGGCGGAACGCTCTGAAGCATGGCCTGACGGGTGCGGGGGTCGTGATCCCACGGGATGATGCCGCCGCCGTCGCAGCGCGGGTTGCGGAGTTTCAGGCGGATCTGACGCCCGATGGGTCGGTCGCGACGCGGTTGCTCGCCGAGCGAGCGGCGATCCTCTCGGTCCGGCTCGACCGCTCGGTCCGGCATGACTTCGCGGTCACCGCCGACCGACTGGAGGAGGCCGAGGCCGATTTTCACGCGGTGCGCCAGGACGAAGCCGACCGCCTCTTCGATGCCGTCGCCTCCGACTCCAGCCAGCGTGCTCCGTTGCTGGCCATGCCCGAGGGGATCGAACTGGTCCTGCGGAACCTCGACCGCCTCCGCGCGCGGGTTGAGCAGTCTGCCCCCGAGGCCTGGACGGAAAGCAACCGCCGCGACCTGATCCGCTGCGTCGGCCGTGACGCGGTCCTGGCGATCCCCGCGACCGAGGCGGATCAGCCGGGAGAGATCCTCCGCTTGATCGTCGCCGAGATCCGCCGTCTCGAAGCCCAGCGCGCGACGTTCGACCATGCCCCGATCGAGCGCGCCCTGACCCGCGCCCTCGACCGCGCGTACGTCGGCGACGATCCCGCCACGCTCCGCGCTCGCCGCTATGAGCTGGCCACCGAGCGCGCCTATCTCCGGACGGTCCAGGAGATCCGGACCATGCAGCAGCCCGCCCCATCCTCGACCCTAGCCCCCAGGGCCGACGCCGACGCCGAAGCCGCCGCACTGGCCCGTTCCATCGCCGCCACCCGCGCTCAGATCCACCGTCTGGAGGCGGCTCCGGCTCCCGTTCCGATCCCGGCCGCCGTTGTCCCAACCAGAATGCCACAACCCGAGCCGGCTGCGGCTCCAGACCGAGTTTCGGCCCCGGTGCCGTCCTTGCAGCGGCTCATAACGTTGGGTTCGTTTTTGCTCGGCCCGTCGGTCGGGACCGAGTTGACCGATTGCAGCCAGATCGCGATCGGCAAAACCCCGGAGCCGACCCGAAGTCGCCGGACCAACGGTCGCCACCGGCCCAGGATCAAGGTTTGACCGCACCAGATCCGCCCCCGATCCGCTCGGTTGGCTTGCTTCCCATCAAACCGGGGAGCGGTCGCGCCCCGGGTGCGCCCCGATCGAACGCTCTGATCCCACTCGCTCCTTGACAAGTTGGTTTCCAGCGGTGGACGCGGGCTCGATCCTCGGCAATGAGGATTCAACCCTCAACCGACCAGGGCAACTCCGCGAACGAGTCGGCGTCGAGCCGCCAGACGCGGACCTCGGGGGTGTCGCCCAGCAGCGAAACGATGATCCGAGGAACATCGCCATAGTGGTTTTCCCGCAGGTCGGTCTGGCTCGGGATCGCCGCCCAGCGCGGGTGCGAGTGGTAAATCGCCAGGATCTCGGCCCCGCGCGCTCGCAAGCTTTGAACGGCGGCAATCAAGTCCTTCGGGTCGGCATCATACCGGGTCTCGCTCTGCGAGGCGTTCCGCAGCGGGTGGAACGACGAGACCAGGGGCTTGATCCCACCGAGCAACCCGCAGCATTCGAGCGGATTTTCGCGGACACAGTGCGCCACCATCGCGTCGAGGTGGTCGCGGGGGATGATGAGCGGTTCCGGCGGGTCAGCCAAACTCAATGGTGCTCCTCATCAAAATCGTCGTCGGGGTCGGCCGGAGGGTGGGTCCAATCGGGCAGGTCGCCGTGGATCAAGACGTATCCAGCCGGCAAGCCAAAGAGCACGAAGAAGGAGACGCTATTCCACAAACTCGGTTGGCTCTGCCGCCCAGGTAGCAGGTCGACAAGCTCGCGGAGGGTCAGGATTTCGGCGGTCAGATACATGAGGCTCAGGCCAAACACGACCAGACCGACGAGTCGAGCCGTGGCCGGCTGGAGCGCTACGACGAAGCAGGCCAGGCCGACCCAGCCGGTGAAGCCGGCCATGATCCAGCGGGGCCAGAACATCCGGTCAAGGTCCGCATTCGGCAGGCCCGACAGCAGCGGCACGTACAAGGGCATCGCCCCGAACCCGATCGAGATCAAAATCAGCGGCACACCCAGCAACCGGTAGGGACCAAGAATCAATGCTCCACGCCGATCGTCCGGGTCGTTCATGTGCGGCGTTTTGCCTTGATGGGACCAATCTGGACGCTCAGTTGCTCCAGCTTCGCCCGGAGCTCGCCGCGATCGGTCTTGCCCTTGCGGTTTGGCTCGTCATGCCAGGTTGCGGCGCGATCAAAGAAGCGGTCCAGATCGGCCAGAAACGCATCGACCGCGTGGCGGACGACCGGCAAAACGGCAGTCATCTCACCACGCTCGCGGTCGAGACGAAGCATCATCATTCCCGCAAACGAGCTAAGGACGTTGTACTCATGGTCGGCGGCCGGGCTCAGGAGATAGTCGATCGCTGCCGGCAGATAGAAGCAAAACGCCGTCACCCCCATGTGGTAGTAATCATCCATGTACGTCAGGGGGTTGCTCGGGAACATCGCCTGAACGTCGCCGGGCGTCTTCCCCAGAAAGTGCTGCTCAGCATACGGACCGTCAATCGAGCCGTCGTTGATCTCGTCGGCCGTCGGCAGGATCGACCGCGACCGGGAATGGGGATAGCGGCGCATGATCGTTGCTTACTGGGCGAAGATTAATCGGCTCGGAACACAACAATCAGACAGTTCGGTCGATCCGAGGTTCACTCCGGATAGAGCGGCGTCGAAAGGTAGCGTTCGCCGAGGTCGGGTAGGACGACAACGACCATCTTGCCGGCGTTCTCGGGGCGACGGGCCACCTGCAAGGCACCCGTCGCGGCGGCCCCGCACGAGATCCCGACCAGCATCCCTTCTTCCTTGGCCAGGCGGCGGGCCATGCCGAAGGCTTCCTCGTCGGTGACCTGAATCACCTCGTCGATGACCTCGGTGTTCAGAACGTCCGGGACGAACCCAGCGCCGATCCCCTGGATCTTGTGCGGACCGGGCTTGATCGCCTGGTTATTCAGCTTCTGGGTCAGGACGGGCGAGGTGACGGGCTCGACGGCGATCACCTTCAGGTCGGGATTCAATTCCTTGAGCCGTTCGCCGCAGCCGGTGATGGTCCCGCCGGTCCCGACGCCGCAGACGAGGATGTCGATCTGGCCATCAGAGTCGCGCCAGATCTCCTCGGCGGTGGTCCGGCGGTGGATTTCGGGGTTGGCCGGGTTCTTGAACTGCTGCGGCATAAAGGCGTTGGGGTGATCCTTGACGATCTCCTCAGCCCGGCGCACGGCGCCCGGCATCCCCTCCGACGCGGGGGTCAGGACGATCTCGGCACCGAAGGCCTTGAGCAAGCGGCGCCGCTCCATGCTCATGCTTTCGGGCATCGTCACCATCAGCTTGTAGCCCCGAGCCGCGCAGGTGAAGGCGAGCGCGATCCCGGTGTTGCCGCTGGTCGGTTCGACGATGACCGTGCCTTCGAGGATCTTGCCGTCGGCCTCGGCGGCGTCGATCATCGCCACGCCGATCCGGTCCTTGACCGACCAGAGCGGGTTGAAGTTTTCGAGCTTGGCGACGACCTCGGCGACGCACCCCGCGCTCACCCGGCGGAGGCGAATCAGGGGCGTGTTGCCGATCGTCTGCGTGATGTCGTCGTAGATCTTGCCCCGGACCCGATCGGCAGTCGCCATCCTGCACCCCCCCGACCCGGCCCGCCACGCCGTCGGAACGGCGGGCAAGTTCCGGGTGTTGCTCTCGATTTCGCCTGAATCTTTGGCCTGATTGACCTCTTGATGATAATGGTCTGCTCGACGATCGACAAGGTTTGCGTCGCGTCGCCGACCCTGGTAGGCTCGGGGCGGCTCGTCCTCTCAACCTGCCCGATCCTCGTGGCACGATCTCGACCCAGCGATGCACCCGAAGGAGACTTTCCGATGATCCAACTGACGACCCGTCTGGCAGCCGGCTTCCTGAGCTTGGCCGCCCTGCTGACCCAGACCAACGCCCGCGCTGCCGAAACCCTGAAGGTTGGCGACAAGGCCCCCGACTTCACCCTGAAGGCGACCGACGGCAAGACCTATCACCTCGCCGACTTCAAGGGCAAGAAGGCCGTCGTCCTCAACTGGTTCCCGAAGGCTGACACCAAGGGCTGCACCGCCCAGTGCAAGTCGATCAACGAGAGCAGCGCCATGCTCAAGGACCTCAACGTCGCCTACTTCACCGCGAGCGTCGACAAGGACGCCGACAACATGAAGTTCGCCGAAAAGTACGGCTTCGCCTTCCCCGTCCTGAGCGACCCAACCATGGAAACCGCCAAGGCTTACGGCGTCATGATGGATAGCCGCCCGCTCGCCAACCGCTGGACCTTTTACATCGACAAGGACGGCGTCATCAAGGAGATCGACAAGAAAATCACCACCGACAAGGCCGGCGAGGACATGGCCGGCAAGATCAAGACGCTTGGCCTGAGCGAATAATCATATCGGCATCATTTGGGCAGACGATGTGGTCTGCCCTGGTGGCTGGATCTGGCTCAGGTGAGCCGTTGCAGATCGATCCAGCGGGCCTTCAACTCGCCAAGGATGCGCCAGAACAGGTGGCTGTGCATCCGACCGGGAACCCGGCCGCAGGTCCGGCCCTGGAAGTGGTCCGGCTGGGTGTATTCGAGGTGGTGGGCAACCTCGTGGAGAAAGGTGTCGAACAACTCTTCGAGCGAGCGGCGCCCGGTCGCTCGGTCGTGCGCGTAGACCCGGACGAGTCGCCGCGAGCGGTAGTAGCCGCCGAGCACACGCTGAGTCGGGCGCGAGTTGATATCGACCTCGAAAGCGACCGAGCACGGATGAATCCGGTCGAGCCGGGCCCGAAACAGGCGTCCGAGAGCCGTGATGGGGGGCTCGAACGGCCGAGGCCCAGGTCGGACGGCGGTTTCGGTGTGGGCGGGATGGGCGGTCGGCTCCACCATCAGGCATCCCCCTTTTGATCGGGCCTGGTCGGCCACCAGTGTCAGATCAAAACTCGCCGGGTCGATCAACTGCCGACCGCCGTTGGCGTGAACCAGCCAGAACTGTTCAAGCACCACTGCGCCTCACCCCTTGCGATTGCCAGGATCGTTGACCCCATCATATCACCTGATCGGCTGGGTCGCAGCCTGATTCCGAGGGAATTGGCCGATACCCGATGAACCGGCGGTGCGCCAACGAATTCTGGCAAACAACCGCTGACCAGGAAGAGGGGACTGGCTCAAGCGAGCTTGCGAGCGTGCCTGTCCCTTTTTTCCGATCGCCATACCAGAATCCGTTGACGCACCCATGAGCTGGCTCAACGGACCCGCCAGTGTTCGAGGCTCAAGCTGGCAAGCGCTAAGTCCACCAGGCTCGTCCGGGCCCTGGTTCTGGTTCCAGTCAGGCTCGATGGTGTTGGCGGGGTCGAAGAGTCGGTTGGAGTTGAGCCGGGGACGAAGTCGATGGTGACGTTCGGCCGGACCACCCCGAGAATACTCAGGGTCGGGATCTTCCCGATACGCGGCAAACCGTCGGGATTAAAGTTGGTCGTCAGAGGTGGTTGGATCGGCAAGTCGCCCGTGCCGCCAAACTGCTGGACCAGGATCGCGCCCGTGCTCGGTTCAAGGGCGTAGAAGGTCGAGTTGCTCGGGCGGTAGACGGTGATGCTGGCGCGACCGAGACCGAAGTAGTCGCCCGCGACGGGCAGGTCGCCGCCGATTCCCCAGTTCCGGGTGAGCAAGGTACTGGTCGCGGAGCGCTGGATGTAGAAGGTCGAGGTGCTCGGGCGGAAGACGGCGAGATCGGTCCGGCCGTCGCCGTCGTAGTCGCCCGCGACGGGAACATCCCCCACGCCGCCGAACTGGCCCGACCGGGTCTGCCCGCTGATCGGGTCGAGGACATACCAGATGGCGGTACTTGGGCGGAAAACGGCGATATCCGTGTGGCCGTTGCCGAAGTAGTCACCCGGGACCGGGATATCGCCCGAGCCGCCGAACTGGTACGTCCCGAGGTTGCCGGTCGTCGAGTTCCGGACGGAGAAGGTCGCGGTACTTGGCCGGAAGACGGCGATATCGGTCCGGCCGTCGCCGTCGTAGTCGCCCGGGACCGGGATATCTCCCGAGCCGCCCCAGCTTACTTCCATCCCGGCGTTGGTCGTCGGGTCCAGGACAAAGAAGGTCGAGGTGCTGGGTCGGTAAACGGCAAGGTCGCCGCTCCCATCGCCCAGGAAGTCGCCCGAGATCGGGATGTCGCCGGTCCCGCCGAAGCCCAGGGTAAAGAGGGTATTTGTGGTGGGCTTGAGGACGTAAAAAACGTTGGTCGAGGGCCGGTAGACCGAAAAGTCGGTCTTGCCGTCGGCGAAGTAATCACCCGTCGTGGCTCGGATCGTCAGGGCGAAGGGAGCGCTGGTCGCGCTCGGGTTGCCAACGGGGTCCACCTGACGGACCGTGACCGCGACGACGCCGTTCGGGAATGCCTGCGGGGCCTGCAAAAGGTACGACCCATCCTGACTCGCAGCCGAGGTCGAGGCGACGATGGTGCCGGTCGCGTCGAGCCAATCGACCCGGTTTCCCGGCGTGGCGGTCCCGGTGATCCGGGGGCGGCGGACCGTCGTCATTCCATCGCCACTAATTTTGGTGTCGTCGGCGGCCAGGATTTTGGGACTGGGTAAGGTCGCGGGAGCAGCGGTGGCGATGATCAGGGTGAAGGCCGGGCTCGCGGCACTGGTGTTGCCGAAGGCGTCGGTCACGGTCGCGCGGATCGAGTACGTGCCATCCGCCAGGGACGACCCGGCCAGGATCGTGGCGACCCCACCCGCCGAGGCCACCGCTGAGCCGATCGTCTGACCCATCCGGTTGATCAGATGGACGGTCAGACCCGCCGGGGCGGTCACCGTCAAGCGCGGGTTCCGGACATTGGTCCGCCCATCGCCGAGCGTCCCCGAGTCATCCGCCGCCAGCAACGCAGGCGTGCCGGGAGCGACCAGGACTGTGGACTGGATCGTCAGGTTGAAGGGAAGGCTCGGGCTGCTCTGGTTCGCGGCGGCATCGGTGGCAATGGCTCGCAAGGCGTAAGTCCCATCGACTTGACTCGGGAGAGCCACCACGAACGACCCGTCAGTCATCGCCGTCGCTGAGCCCAGCACGGCACCCGTCGCCGTGATGATCTGGATTGCAACGCCAGGCCCCGCTTTACCCGTCAGGCGCGGGTTTCGGACGTTGGTCTTCCCATCCCCCAGCGTCCCCGAGTCATCCGCCGCCAGCAACCCCAGCGCGGTCGGCGTGGCTGGCGGCGTCGTCAGGATCGTGATCGAAGATCCCACGCTCGCCAAACTCGTGTTGCCCGCCGCGTCGATCGCAACCGCCATCAAGCTGTACGAGCCGTCGCTCAGTCCAGCAAGATTGACCAGATAGGTTCCATCACTTCCCACAATCGCCTGCCCGAGCACGACCCCCGCCGCGACGATCTCGACCGTGGCCCCGGTTGTCCCCTTGCCCGAGATCCGTGGACTCCGGACGTTGGTCAGGCCATCGCCGACCAGCCCCGAGTCATCCGCGGCGGCCAAACTGGGCACGCCCGGGGTCGGCGGCGGACTGCTCAGGATCGTCAGACCGAATGCGGTGCTTTTGAGGCTGACGTTCGCGGCGGCATCGGTGACGATGGCTTGCAGACTATAAGCACCATCGGCCAGACTCGGCAGTGCGACGATGTAAAATCCATCACTGCCCGTCATGGTCGTGGCGAGCACAGCCCCAGTGCTCGAAATGATCTGGACGCTAAGGTTGGCCCCCGCCTTCCCGGTGATCCGTGGACTCCGAACGTTGGTCAGGCCATCGCCGACCAGCCCCGAGTCATCCGCGGCCAGCAACCCGGGCGTTGCCGGAGTGGCGGGGCGACCGGTCGAGATCGTCAACGCGAAAATCCCGCTCCGGACACTCGTGTTTCCGGCGGCATCAGTGGCGATGGCTTGCAGCGAGTAGGTGGCATCGCTCAGACTGGCCAACGTTGCGGTGAACGTCCCGTCACTCCCAGCCGTCGCCTTGCCCAGAACAACACCCGTCGCCGCGACGATCTGGACCGACGTTCCGGCCGTCGCCTTGCCGACCAGGCGTGGCGTCCGGACGTTGGTCAGGGCGTCGCCGACGATGCCTGAATCGTCCGACTCAAGGAGCTTGAGGCCAGTGGGCGTGGCGGGCGGCGTGGTCAGGATCGTCAGGCTGAACGGAGTGCTCTTGAGACTGACGTTGGCAGCGGCGTCGACCGCGACCGCCTGCAACGAGTAAGACCCGTCGGTCAGGCTCGGAAGCAAGAGTGAGAAGGTGCCATCGCTGGCCGAGATGGTGGTGCCGAGGATAATACCCGCGCCACTCAAAATCCTGATCGTCAGCCCCGCGCCCGCTCGACCGGTGATGTGAGGTTGTCGAACGTTGGTGATCCCATCGCCCAGGGTGCCCGAATCGTCACCGCTCGGCAGACCAAGCCCAGTGGGCGCGGCGGGTGGGGTGAAGAGGAACGTGACCGCCGTGGTGGGACTGGAGAGGCTGTTGATTCCCGCTGGACTCAGTTGGACGGTCGAGTACTGGTGCGTGCCGGCGGTGATTGGCCCGGGATCGACGATTGGACCAGTACCAACCCGCTGGGCAACGATCGAGCCGTCGCGGAGCAGTTCGAGCGTATCAGCCGGGTCGGTCGCGGTGACGTCGAACGTCGGGGTCGAGACCGACGTCGTGTTGTTAGTCCCGGTCATGCTCGCGGCCTCAAGGCTCGGAGCGCCGGGGGTGGGCGTGGCTTGCGTCTGGAGGCGGGCGACGAACGAATTGGCTCCGCCAGCGGCCGCGACGGCGATCGGTCCGAAGGCGAGCGACCCGCTGTAGTTGCCGGTCAGAGCGACGTTGCCCGCCGAATTCACCGCAATGCCAAACGCGGCGTTGTTGCTGGTCCGGCCCGCCTGGAGGGCGTAGACGAAGTTGCCCGCGGCGTCGAGACTGGCGGCGTAAACGTCGGTCGAGCCGACGCTGGTGAGCGCATCAACACCGGTGCCCGGATCAAAATCGGCCGTCCCCGTGAATGTCCCGGCGATGTGAATCCGGTTGAGGGGGTCGATCGCGACGGCCTGCCCCTTGACCCACCCGCTGGACCCAAGATAGCCGCGGACCCACGTCTCCTGGCCGGAAGGGTCGAGTTTGAGCACGAAGGCGTCAAAAACGGGACCGGCCGTCAAGGGATCGGGCTGCGACCCGGTGGCGAAGTTGATCGAGCCCGAGAATGTTCCGACAACGACGATATTGTTCAACGAGTCGACCGCCACCCCGCCCGCGACGTCGTAGTCGGCCGAGCCGAACGAACGGCCCCAGAGGAAGTTTCCTAGCGAATCCAGCTTCCAGACCAGGACGTCGTTTGAACCCGCCGAGGTGAAACTCTGGGTGTTCGACCCTGATCCGAGGCTGACTGTTCCCGAAATGAACCCAGCCACGACGACGTTACCCGCCGAGTCCACCGCGACTCCGGTGGCCTGCGCGTTTGATCCCGAAGTCCCCTTCGTCCCGAATCCCCACGTCGCGGCGCCGCTGCTCGCATCAAACCGAGCCACGAATGCCTCGGAAGCACCGACCCCCGTCAGGGTCGTCTGACCGACACTCGCCCCTTGCTCGAACGTCCCGGCGACAACCACGCCTCCCGACCGATCGAGTGCCAGGGCCAGACTCTGGTCATCGCCCCCTTGAGGGGTCACATTCTGCTCCCACACGGTGTTGCCGGCGGTGTCGATCTTGACCAGGAAAGCGTCGTTGAAGGACGGACTCGTCCCCATCAGCGGGTTCGCCGCTGTGCCGAAGTTGACCGTTCCCTGAAAAGCTCCGCCGAGCAAGAGATTGCCCGCAGCATCCACAGCAAGCGCCGAGCCCTGGCCGACCGCGTAAGTTGTCTGCATGGACTGGCCATTCGTGGTTGTGGTCGCTTGGCCAGCGAATAACCTTGCCCAAACCAAACTTCCAGTGGGCGAATACCTGGCGACGAACGTATCCTGCGTGTTCGCAGTCGTCAACACTCCACCCGAGACGGTGGTGCTGAGGGTGATCGTTCCTCGGAACGAGCCGGTCACGAAGACGTCGCCCGCAGCATCGGTTGCCACGGCGTTAGCGTGGACCGTCGAGTACTGCCCGGTCGCGCCGAACCCGACCGCCGCCAGAAAGCTGGGCAGAGTGGCAGGCAAGTCGCGACGTTCGAGAATTTCGATCGCCATGCGCGATCGGGGGCGGGTTCGATCTCGGCGTCGAGTCGGTGGGCGCACGGCAGGGCATCCAGTCCAGTCGGTCGTGAACGGGTGGTCAGCGCCATGCCGACGGCCACGCGATCGGACCCGCCGTCGCCTGGCCTACCACCAAATCCTGAAGCGAAGCACGCGCACCGCGGCATTCGCCATGGCTGGACCGTAGGACACCGAACTCCCGCCGGCAAATGGATTGGCCAATTCGACCCAACTTGGTCGAGTCGAACCTGCGTTGTCATCGAACCGGTTACTTCTCAGGTTGCAAATAGCGGCCAAAAACGGCGGACTTCCCGAGAACTTCGTTTATCAGCAGTTGCTGACGGTCGCGGGCGGCCCCGAAATTTCGCTGGTTTCAGACCTGCGTGGCCAATCGGTCGAGTTCCGCCTCGTCGATGATCGTGATCTTGAGACTTTGAGCCTTATCGAGCTTGCTACCAGCTTCCGCACCGGCGAGGAGCATGCTCGTTGACTTCGAAATCGAACCCGTGACCTTGCCGCCGAGCCGTTTGATCAACGCCTCGGCTTCGGACCGCGTTCGGATCGGCAAGGTGCCGGTGATCACGATCGTCTTGCCCGCCAGCGGCAAGCGTCCCGCCACAGCCACGACCGGGACCAGCGCTGCGGGTTGAACACCGACCTGGCGCAGGTCCACGATCAGGTCGCGATTCGCCGCGAGCTGGAAGAAGTCGAAGACGCTCGCCGCCACCACGGGACCGAGGCCGGGGATGCCTTGCAAGTCGGCGAGCGTGGCCTGTTCAAGTTGATCGAGCGTGCCGAACCGCTCGGCAAGGATCTCCGCGCTTCGGGTCCCGACATGCCGGATTGTCATCCCGGTCAAAAACCGGTCGAGCGGGCGATTCTTCGTCCCCTCGATCGCGCTGACGAGATTCTCGGCTGACTTCTTGCCCATTCGTTCCAGATTCGCCAACTGAACGGCGTCGAGTCGGTAGAGGTCACCCAGGGTTTGGACCAGACCGTTGTCGACCAACTGGTCGATCAGCTTGACGCCGAGCCCTTCGACGTCCATCGCGTCGCGGTGTGCGAACCAGCGGATCGCCTCCTTGAGTTGCTCGGGGCAGGCCGTGGGCAGGTTCTGGCAGCGGAAGTCAACGCCGTCGGGTTCGCGCTCGACCGGGCCGCCGCACGATGGGCATGCCGTGGGGAAGACGTAGGGAACCTCGGTCCCGTCGCGCTGGTCCAGTTCGACCCGAATCACCTGCGGGATGATCTCGCCCGCCTTCTGGATCACGACGGTATCGCCGACGCGAATATCCTTGCGGGCGATCTCGTCGGCGTTGTGCAAGGTCGCCCGCCGGACGGTCGTTCCGGCCAGGAGGACCGGCTGGAGGTCGGCGACCGGCGTCAATTTACCGGTCTTGCCAACCTGAACACCGATGTTCAAAACCCTGGTGGCGGCTTGCTCAGCCTCATACTTGTACGCGATCACCCAGCGGGGGCTTTTGCTCCGGTAGCCGAGCCGCTCGCGTTGGGGCAGATCATCCACCTTGATCACGAGGCCATCGGTCTGGAAGTCGAGTTGATGCCGTTCGGTCTGCCAGCGCTCGGCGTGCGCAATCACGTCGTCGATCGACTCGTACCGGGCGTTGTGCGGGCTGGTCGGGATGCCGAACGACTTGAGTTGCGCCAGGATTTCGGAGTACGACTCGGCCTCGATCCCCTCGGTCTGCCCGAGTCCGTGCGCGACGAACCGGAGCCGTCGCCGGGCGCAGAGCTTGGAGTCCAGGAGCTTGAGCGAGCCGGCCGTCGCGTTCCGAGGGTTGGCGAAAGGCAACTCCTCGGCGGCGGCCCGAAGTTCGTTGAGGCGGAGGAGTTCACCGTCGGTCATGTAGACCTCGCCCCGGATCTCCAGGATCGGTGGCGGGTCGTTGCCCAGCGTCCGAGGCACGCCGCGGACGGTTTTGAGGTTGTTCGAGATATCGTCGCCGTGGTCGCCATCGCCCCGGGTGGCGCCCAGGACGAACTTCCCAGCTTCATAGCGGGCCGAGACGGCCACACCATCGACCTTGAGTTCCACGGCGTAGCGGACAACCTCGCCGGGGTTGAGTGCCTTGCGGATGCGAGCGTCCCACTCGCGGACCTCGGCGAAGTTGTAGGTGTTGTCGATCGAGAGCATCGGGACCGCATGGCGAACGGTGACAAAGCCGGCCAGAGGCTCGCCACCGACGCGCTGGGTTGGGCTTTCCGGCGTGATCAGGTCGGGGTGCTCGGTTTCGAGCGTCTGCAACCGCTCCATCAGGAGGTCGTAACCTCGGTCATCGATCTCGGGGGTGGCATCGACATAATAGAGCCGGTTGTGGCGTTCGATCTCGGCGCGAAGGGTCGCGACCTCGTGGGCGGGTGAAGATGACATGACCCTTCCGCGAGCCTCCATGAAGGAAACCAACCGAGCCGCAACCAGCCCGAACGTCGTCGATCAAGCGCCGCCGAAGACCCATTCCGAGCCGGCCAGGGTGTAATCCACCACCTCACCTGGACCGAACCACATGGCGATCTCGCGTTCGGCGGATTCGGGGCTGTCGCTGCCGTGGACGAGGTTGTTTTGCTTGCTGATCGAGTAATCCCCGCGGATCGTGCCGGCGGCAGCGGCGGTGCCGTTGGTCGCGCCAAGCATCGAGCGGACGACGGCAATCGCTTCGTTGCCGTGCAGGACACCCACGACCACCGGACCGCTGGTGATGAAGTCGATCAGGCCATCAAAAAACGGGCGACCTTTGTGCTCGGCGTAATGCTGCTCGCCTTGCTCACGCGACACCTGAATCAGCTTCAGGGCGGCCACGCGTAGTCCCTTGGTCTCGAACCTCGTCAAGATCGGGCCAATGAGCCGCCGCTGGACCGCGTCGGGTTTGAGGATGATCAGAGTGCTTTGCATGAACCAGATCCTACCAGTCGAAACAGGAGAGGCGACGCGGGCCGAGATCCCCCGGCCCGAAAAACCGAGCGTCCAATGTAGTCGCCTCCCACCGCCGGATCAACCGCCCGGACCGGTGGACCCATACATTGCGATTGCCGGTCCGTCTCAACCTCAACCCAGTTCTGCCCGAAACCCGAAATTCGGCGGGCTCGGGGTCGCTAAACCCGGTTTCTGTAGAAGTCCGGACTTATGTAGGGTGGGTGCAACCCACCGTGGTTTCGTTTTATTTAAGCCTGACAGGCTCGATACATTGGATGGACGTTTGGATGCCAAGGCGCACGGTGGGTTGCACCCACCCTACAAGTTTAATCCTTACAAACGTTTACGACGTGCGATCTGGTTTTCGCGATTCGGAGTGAATCGTCGACAACCTCGCCAGTGAGTGTGTCATTCACACGATGATGGATGTCTTCGCCGCGGCGGCTTGCTCCATGAGCGACTGGACGCGGGCGACCATCTCCTCGGGTTCGGCGGTCTCACCTTCGAGGATCATGGTGTTGGCCCAGAGTTGCAGGGCACAGGTCTGGACGAACTCCGCATTACTCGGGTTCGCGGCGAGGGTGACGAGCCGTTTGACAAGTGGCGCGGCGGGGTTGACTTCAAGGATGCGCTTCGAGGTTGGGACGTCGCGGTTGTTTTGCTTGAGCAAGCGCTGCAACTGCGCGCTCATCCCGCCGTCGGCGTTCACCAAGCAGCAGGGGGCATCGGTGAGCCGCTTTGATTCGCGGACGGCTTCGACGCGGTCGCCGAGCGCGGCGCGGAACAGGTCGATCACGCGGCCAAAGTCGCCGGTCGGTTGGGGTTCGTTGGCGGCGTCCTCGGGGGTCTGGTCGGGATCGCCGGGAAGTTGCAGGTCGGCCGAGTCGATCGAGATCAGGTCGCGGCCGCTGTAGGCATGGAGCGAGGTCACGACGAACTCGTCGAGCGGGTCGGTGAGCAGGAGAACTTCGAGGTTCCGCTTCCGGAAGATTTCCAGGTTCGGGCTTTTGCGGATCGAGGCCAGGTCAGGCCCGCTCAAAAAGTAAATCGCCTTCTGGTCGGCGGGCGAGCGCTCGATGTAGGCGTCGAAGCCGGTCGGCTGGGCGGCCTCGGCGTGCGACGAGGTGAAGCGGAGGAGCTTGGCCACACGCTCGCGGTTGGGGAAATCGACCGCGATTCCTTCCTTGAGCGCCGGGCCGAACTGGGTGTAGAAGGCCAGATAGTCCTCGGGCTGATCGTTGGCCAAGCTCGAGAGTTTGTCGAGCACGCCCTTCACCAGCACGGTCCGGATTTTCTGGATCACCCGGCTATCTTGCAAGGTCTCGCGCGAGACGTTGAGCGGGAGATCTTCGGAATCGACCAGACCATAGAGGAACCGCAAATATTCCGGCAACAGGTCGCGGTTGTCGTTTTGAACCAGAATCCGCTTGGCGCAGAGGTTGATCCCGTGCTCCGAGCGACCAAACCCGAGGCGCTCGACGTTGGTCTTCGGGCAGTACAGGAGTGCCCGGAACTGCATCGGCGAATCGACGTTGAAGTGGATATACCACAGGGGCGACTCGCCGACCTGATGCGTCAGGTACTGGAAAAACCCCGCGTGCTGCTCCTCGGTGATCGACCCTTTGGGCTCAACCCAGATTGGCTTCTGGTTGTTGACAACCTCGCCATCCACCTTGATCGGGTGCGGCACGAATCCGGAATAGGTCTTGAGAATGTGCTTGATCCGGTACGCTTCGGCAAGGTCGTGCGAATCCTCTTTAAGCTGGAGGATGATCTCGGTCCCGCGCGTGGCGACGTCGGCGGGCTCGACGGTGAACGTCCCTGAGCCGTCCGACTCCCACTCGAACCCCTGCGACTCGCGGTAGCTCCGCGTCCGGACCCGGACCTTGTCGGCGAGCATGAACGCCGAGTAAAAGCCGACGCCGAATTGCCCGATCAGCGAGACGTCGGGCTTGGTGCTGGTGGTGGCCAGATTCTTGAGGAATTCCATCGACCCCGAGTGCGCGATCGTCCCCAGGTTGTGGACCAACTCGTCGCGGGTCATGCCGATCCCGTTGTCGCGGATGATCAACTCGTGACGCTCGGTGTTCCCCTCGACGACGATCTCCAGGCCGTCCGCCTGCCCTCGGTGGGCCTCGTCGGTCATCGCCGCGAACCGCATCTTGTCGAGCGCATCGGAGGCGTTCGAGATCAGCTCGCGGACGGCGATCTCCTTGCTCTGATACAACGAATGCGAGAGGAGTTGAAGAAGCTGTTTGATCTCCGCCTGAAACGAAAACTCTTGCCGGTCAGCCACGGTCGCCATGACGGATGCCCTTTTCAAACCGCACAGATACGGCCAATCGTGGCCGGGTGTTTACCGAATATCAAAGCTTGCTGCAACGAATGTGCCGGATGAAAGAAAATCACCGAAATCATAATATATCAACGAGATGCGTAATTTGACTTGCCAACTCATCCCGCCTGAACCTGCCATATTCGCGGGGCCTGGCATGCGATCTGACAGACTCGCGAGGCTCTCAATATAGGAACTTACCGACTCTTCAACCCACCAGATCGAGCCGACTCAGATGGTCGAGCGCGAGAGCAATCGTTCCCTCATCGCTGGGCTGAGGATCAGGGCGTGACCCCACCACAAGGTGCTTGAGCAGCTTGATCGACCGGGTCTCCAGGGTGATCGGATCGCCGAGCCCGTCGCGGTGGAGAATCAGACTCGCCGCGACGATTTGTGCCGAGGCGATCGCCGATCGCCACTCGGACAGGTCGATCTCGCGACTGATCGGGTGCGACCGCGCAACACTGCCGAGCTTTTGCAACGTCCGGCGGAGCAATTCGGTCTCCGTATCGATCCGGGTCAGATCCTCGCGGCGGATCAGGCTGATGCCGGCGGTGTCGCCGAGCAGCTCAACCAGGATCAACCGTTTCGAGAACTGTCGGACCACACCCGAGACCCGCTGCGAGGTGAGACGCTCTCGATATAGGGTCACCAGAGTCGTCCCGATCCGATGCTGTTCCAGGAGTTCGCCGAAGGGCATGAGCTCGACCTCGCTTGCTTACCTCATTAATGGCGGACCCAACAACAAACCCGGCTCACACCAGCGGGTGCGAGTCGGGTCGAGACGAGCGATCAAGTTGTCAGCCAGCGGGGCTCAATAAGGGGCACCGATGTAACTACGCTGCACGACTGGCTGCTGCGGGATGTAGCGCGTCTGAACCACCGGGTCGGGCTGCACGACGCGGCGTTCCAGGACCGGGGCAGGCTGAATCCAGCGCTCCTGGACGATCGGGTCGGGCTGAACGACAACCTGTTCGGCGATCGGTGCGGGTCGGAAAACGCGGGTTTCCTGGACGACAGGTGGCGTGAACGTGACAAACCGTTTTGGCTTTTCCACCGTGACGGTCCGGTTAAAGAAGCGTCTGGTCTTGATCTTCTCGCCATAAGTGACTGACTTGTAGCCAGGCTGGATGGTGTCGTATGTTGATGTGGTACCTGCTCCCGCGTAATTCACCTGAGCCTGAGCGGTCAGCGAGCCACCCACCAAACAGAAACCACACGTAGCGACCAGACCCAAAATCGAATTAGCACGCAAAAACATAATGACCCACCTTTTGCAATAGAGCCGGAGTGGCCGGCGTCCAACCAATTACCACGCCAACACGACTCAACAGGAAGCAAACCTCAAGCCAAAACTTGAGAGATTTCAGGCGATGCGGAGATAGACGTTCGAGTTTCGTGGATTGTCGCGGTCTTATTGTCGCACTATAATGATAGATCTTCTGTTTTTGGCGAGGCCTGGCTCGTTTTTTTACCTGGTTTTTGACTTCTGGTGACGATTTGCCCTGCCTCGGTTTGCAGTATTGACAGGAAAGAAAGCAAAACGGCCATGCCTTTGCCTAAAGTCGTGATTGTCGGTCGTCCCAACGTCGGCAAGTCGTCGTTGTTCAACTGGCTCGCCCAGCGGCGGATCGCGATCGTCGATGACGTGTCGGGGGTGACCCGCGACCGCGTTACCGCGCTCGCGCATGCGGGCGATGAGGAAGACCCCCGGTTCTTCGAGCTGATGGACACGGGCGGGATCGGGATGGTCGATCGCGACGACCTGTCCGAGGACGTTGATCGTCAGATCGAAACCGCGATCAATGAAGCCGACGTCATCCTCTTCGTCGTCGACGTCAAGGACGGCATCATGCCGCTCGACGAGGAAGTGGCGTCGCGACTCCGCTACATCCAGAAGACGCCGGTCATTCTGGTCATCAACAAATCCGACACCCCCGACTTCGACGTCCGGGGTGGTGAGTTTTACAAGCTCGGCCGCGGTAAGCCGGTCTACGTTTCGTCGCATCAGAATCGAAACCGCAACCAGTTGATGCGGCTGATCGTCGAGCGCCTGCCGAACGTCCACACCCCACGACCAGCCGACGAGGTCATGAAGGTGGCGGTGGTCGGGCGGCCGAATACCGGCAAGTCGACCTTCATCAACACCCTGGCGCACGCCGAACGAATGATCGTCTCCGAAGTCGCCGGGACAACCCGCGACTCGGTCGATGTCCGGTTCGAGCTGGATGGGCTCCCGTTCGTCGCGATCGACACGGCAGGCGTCCGCCGGAAAGCCAAGATCCGCGACAGCCTCGACTTTTACTCGGTCCACCGCGCCGAGCGGTCGATCCGCCGGGCGGATGTGGTCTTCCTGTTCCTTGACGCGACCCAGAGCATCTCGCGTCTCGACAAACAGATGGCGGACTACATCGCCAAGCAGTACAAGCCGTGCATCTTCGTCGTCAACAAGTGGGACTTGATGACGCATAACCCCAACGAAAACGGGGGGATGGGCAAGTTCGCGGTGATGGTTCAGCATACGTTTCGTGGGATGGCTTACATGCCGCTCGCGTTCATCACCGCCGCGACCGGGCGGAACGTCAAGGCGCTCCTGAACCAGGGGCAGTCGATGTTCAAGCAGGCCGAGCAACGGGTGAGCACCGGCACCTTGAACCGGATCGTTCGCGAGGCGGTCGACGCCCACCCGCCCGCAACCAAGTCGGGTCGGCATCCCCGGGTCTACTACGCAACGCAGGTCGGCACCGCTCCGCCGACGATCGTGCTGTTCGTCAACACCCCGTCCCTGTTTGAGGCGCCGTACCAACGCTACCTCCTGAACGTCTTCCGCGAGCGCCTGCCGTTCAAGGATGTGCCGATCAAGATGTATCTCCGCGCCCGGAGCCAGACCGACCCGAACGCTCCCGGCGGCGGTCGGCGCGCAGCTGAGGAAGCTTACGAGGGAGACACGGGCGACGACTTCGATGGCCAACTCTCGCAAACAGGTTCGCGGTCCAGGCTTGACCGCGAAGTCAACGACCTCTTGACCGAACTGGAAAGCTAAGCGGATCGAAACTGCTCAACTCGGTTGGGGATGGATCGAGGGTCATCCGGGGTTTAAGATCAAACCCCCGCTTGCCTCGTTCCTCCTTTTTCCGGGAATCGCCCGTCATGGCTGCCATCCATCGTCGCGGGTTCTTGACCACATCTGCCCTGAGCCTGGCTGGATTGACGTTCGGCCGGCCGACGGTCTCGACCGCCAGGATCGACCCGATCGGCCGGACCCGCCCGAGCCATATCAAACTCAGCCTGGCCGCCTACTCGTTCCGAGATCGGCTCCAGCCGAAGAACGGCAAGCCGGCGACGATGGACCTCTTCCAGTTCGTCGACTTCGCAGCCGACCAGGGAATCGACGCGGTCGAGCTGACGTCGTACTATTTCCCACCGGATGTCACACCCGATTATCTGCATCGGTTAAAACAACACGCGTTCACGCTGGGACTCGACATCTCGGGGACATCCGTCGGGAACGACTTTTGCTTGCCGCCCGGCCCCAGGCGGGATGCGTCATTGAATCTGGTCCGGACCTGGATCGACCGTGCGGCGGAACTCGATGCCCCCGTGATCCGGATCTTCGCCGGCCAGGTGCCAAAAGGAGAGCCTGAGGCACCCGCCGTCGAGCGAGCCATCGCTGGGATCAAGGCAGCGCTCCCTTATGCGGTCGAGAAGGGAGTGACGCTGGCGCTTGAGAACCACGGCGGGATCACGGCCACCCCCGACCAGTTACTCCACATCGTCCAGAGCATCGATTCGCCCAACTTCGGCGTGAACCTGGACACGTTCAACTTCCGGACCGATGATCCTTACACCGACCTCGCCAAACTGGCCCCGTACGCAGTCAACGTGCAGGTCAAAACCGAGATCGGCCCGCAGGGTCTGCCCGTGACCGAAGTCGACTATGCGAAGATCGTCGATCTCTTGCGCGTTGCCCGCTATTCTGGCTATATCGCCCTCGAATACGAGGCCAGGGAAGACCCGATGGTCGCGATCCCAGCGGCACTCCAAAAACTCAAGGCTGCCCTACGTTGATCGGACCAGGTCGCGCAGAAACCTCTCGCCACCACGGGATGTCGAGAGGTTCCTGAGATCCATTCCGCGAGTCATCGGTCAATGAGCGGGTCGGGGTCGCGTGGTGTGCGTTCCCTTCCAGCTCGACTGAGCCCGCCGGGTCGGACTCGGCTCAGGGGCAACCTCGCCACGAGTCCGCGCCGGGTCGGGCAGGTCAAGGATCGCCGAGTCGGAGCTTGGTTCGCGCGGAACTTCGGTGGCGACGACCTCACCCGATCTGGCACCCGGATCAATCGCCTCACCACTTTCGCGGGTGGGACGACGACTCGGGCGTGAGGACGGAAGAGTCGCGTCAACCTCATCTGCGTGCCAGCTTGGAGCCGGTTCGCGATTCGACGCGACCTTGACTTCCGGGGTGGGAATGGCAAACATCCCGGGTGGCGGAATCGTCAAGCCCTGCGGGGCTCCGCTCGCTTCGGCATCGCTTGGTGACTGGGCGCGAACCCGGGTTGCCGATCGAGTCGTCGATGCGAGCATGGCGCCCGAATCGTTAGATGGATTCTTGTAAAGGGCGGTGAGTTTGGCGTGGTCGAGCAGGCGATGAATTGCTGCGGGAGTCGCGTAGAGCCCGACGTGCTCGTTGGGGTCGGCAAAATCGCAGACACCGGCGACGTAACCATCACTGGTGTAAAGGCCCCCACCGGAGCGGCCTTCGGAGGGCTGAAATTCGCACTTCATCTCGTAAAAGGACTTGTTCGAGTCGCCACTGTTCATCTTGACCCGGGGGTCGAGGATGCGCGTGTTCCAGGCGGTGGCATCTTCACCGTGCGAGCAACCGACCGAGAACATCGGCAAACCCCGTTTGGGCTGCCAGGACTCGGGAACAACCTTTGAGGCTGGCAGGACGCGCCCGGGGCGGATGCGGATCAAACCCACGTCGTTGGTGAAGTCGTAGTCGAGCGCCTTGCCCGGGATGTCTTTCTCGATGCAGCGGAGCATCGCGGGCTTCTGGCTGACAAACGTCTTGCCGTCGAACAGATCCACCGAGATCGGGGTCGTGAAGTTCTCGAACTTTTGCTGCCGACCGGCCTTATCACGGAAGATGTGGGCACAGGTGAGAATGATCGACTCGTTGGCATCACTATAGATAATGGTGCCCGAGCCGAACCCCCACTCCTTGCTCGACAGATGCATCTTGATCCGCACCACGGTTTCCCACGGGCGGGGATTAACTGGGGCAGCGGCCACTGAATCGCTGGATTCGCCTTCAGGTTCATCGACGGCTCGATCCGCGCTCGTCTGAGCGACACGATGGGCTCGGGGCGGTTCCGGAGCCGAGTCAGCGGCCTTGAGCTTGGCTTCGTTGTAGAACCGGGCGAGATCGGCGGCCGGGGTGACCCCTTCGGTCCGAGCCAGAACGCGGCCCTGGCTGTCGGCGACGATGAAGGTCGGCACGCGCTCGACGTGGTATTGCTGGGCGATCTCGGGCGAACGATCGATGTCGACCGACTGGATCGGGTAATTCTTGAGGGTCAGCCGCTTGACCTCGGGCCGCATGGTCTGGCAAGGGCCGCACCAGGAGGCGTGGAAATCGAGCAAGACGGGTTCGCCGCTGGAAGTGTCGGCGGCGGAAGTGACTACCAAGGCGAGCAACAATGAAGCGAACGTCATCCCGCACGGACTCCTTTCCCGCTGGACGACCCGCGACGGCACCCGAAGCGGGTAGCGCCGGCAAGTCGGTCGCGATGGGACCGGGGCATGGTCTCCATCGTGGTCCGGGCCAATCGATACCGATCACGAGCCGTCCCAGCAGCACGACCGATCAGCGCAACCGCTGGACCGCGCACCGCGTGGAGGGTCGAGACCGACGGTGAGGACGGTCGCACCGGGAAGTTGAGAGTCAATCGAGGAGGTAAATCAGTGCGTCGGGACGATGTCCCAACCCTTCCTGGGGCGGGCCTCGGGTCGAAGGCCCCACATCCCTTCATCATGAAGGAACGGGTCGCAAAGTCCATGAAATCGCCAGGCCCGATTCGACCCCCACATCGGGGCAAACCGCCAGCCTGGGTGGACTCTGCTGACGCAAGATCAGCGACTTCCGTGTCATTGATTCGGGCGGACCATCCAGTCAGCCCGTTTCCGCGAACGGAGGGGATCGCGATCACCGCGGTTGGCCCCTTTTACTAGGAGTCGGAAAGGAGTACCAGACCAAATGTCGGCAATTCCGCGACGACTCTTGAAGAATGATTCGAAATTCGTGATGCCCGGCAGCAGACCCTATTGGCTCAAACTTTGCCTGACCCATGATGACCCATCAGGCTCGCCGCCCCGCACTTGATGAATCATGACACGCAAAACGAGGAAAGCATGGGCGGAAACGCGGATAATCCCCGGTTGGGTCTCCTCGATATCGGTGCGATCGTCACGGGTGCCGCGATTGCTTCGGTCCATGTCCGGTTGGCTTTGCCCGACCCGCATGGTCTACCGGCCTGGTCGTGGGGCCTGGTCTTGCTCTTGTGGTTGACGCTCGCGGCGGCGGGGCCGTTTCTCTACCTGACGCGACGGCTGGCCAATGTTCCTTTGAGTTCGGGATATCCCCGAGTGGGGGATCACCTCTGGGTCATCTGGGGTTGCCCGTGGGTGGTCTCGGCGGTGATCGAGGCGGTCCCGCACTCGCACGCGGCCGCAACCGGTCGCCTAGATATCGCCTATGTGGCGAGTCTCGGTGTCGGTCTCGTGCTGGCCACGATGGTCGCGGTGCCGATCCTCGCGGCCCGCTGGCTCTGGGGCGGGCCGATCCAGACTCGCACTGATGCGAATGAGCGAGCCAACTGGACGCAGTGGGTGGGGCTGGGTCTGACAATCACCTGGCCACTCCAGTGTGGTGTGGGTCTGGTCCTGATGGGATAAGATGAAGCCCAGACCCCAAGGACAGCAACCCATGACCACGCCCCGACCCGAACCCGCCGACCCTGGCGCTCAATCGCCCACGCGGGGGCTTCGGTTTATCGATATGATTGGATTCGTCGCCGGGTTCGGGCTGGCAGCGCTCCTGGCGCGCACGGTCTGGCCGCGCTCGGTCGATCTCACCGGCCCGCCGCTCGTCGCGTTCGCGCTGGAGTATCTCTGGCTGGGCCTGGCGATGAGCGGACCGATCATTCTCGGTCTCGACCCCCGGCGACCATCGAGCTTGCCGCCAGCACGACCGGCACGGACCGGCCGACTGGTCGGGCAAGTGGCAATCATCCCGCGCGACGCACCGCGACCGGTCCCACCGCCGAGTCTGGTCGAATACTCGCGGGCGGAGTGGGCCTGGATGATGATCGGCGGGTACTGGATCGCGCTGACCTTCTTTGTCGTTCCAGCGCGGACGACGAGTGCCCCCTGGACGATCGCCGGTCTGGTCCCGGTGGTCGGCGTCTTCTTCCTGCTCCGCCTCTTGCCCCGGCGCAATCCCCGGACCGGAGGGCAGCCGTCGCTGGGCTGGACTCATGCCGTCGGCGTCGGCCTGCTGTGGACCTGGCCGCTGGCATGGGTGCTGCTGTACCTGCTCGGGCAAACGCTGTAGAGATCTGCCTCGACCAGGTCAACCGTTCCGGCTAGGATGCCGCGCGCGGGCGAGCAACGCCCACCACTTCAAGGACGAGGGGATGCAACGATGAGCGTCGCGAAACATCGGATCGCCGCTGGGACGATCTTGCTCGGTGCCAGTCTGGGTCTGGTGGCGGTCGGGCGGACCCTGGTTGAGGACTCGCCGGCGGTGGCACAGGTCCGCGAGCGGTTGGACGGCAAGTGGGTGGCAACCCGCGTTGCCCTGTCACCAACCATCGAGATGACCGACGCGAACGCGGCCGCCACAACCGTGGAGTTCGCTGGTCGGCAGGTCAAGTTCACCGGCCTGATCGACGCGGGCGCAGCCGAGGGGGTTTTCAACCCCGACCCAAAGCCGACCCCCGCGAAGGTCGACTTCAAACTCGATGCCGGGTGGATTCTCGGTGTCTATCAGGTGGACGGCGACCGCTTGACCTTGGCTGTCAACGCCTTGATGTTGCCCGAGCAGCTCGGCGTCCCGGCCCGAGGTCGCCCCGAAGGGTTTCGCCCGGGCCAGGGTCGCTACGTTTACGAGTTCCGGAAAGTAGCACGTTAAGGTGACGAGAGGAGAGCCGAGAGCAAGCGATTACTCGCCCGCCTTGTCCTCGGCCCCTTCCAGCACGTCGCCGATTTTGGTTTCCTTGTACTTAGCCTGCTCGCGGAGTCGGGTCATCCCGTCCGCGTAGCTCTGGCGCATCACGCCCATCCGGGTCTCATTGCTGTAGTCGGCAAAGGCGCCGTTGGCTCCCATGAGCGCGCCGTAGCTGATCGGCAAGCGGCGATCGAGCGCGACCACATAATAGGTGGTCTCGGGCTTGTCGGGCTCGACGGCCACCTCGCCCGGCTTGAGCGCGAACATGGCATCGATCAGCGGGTCGCTCGCCTGCGGGATCTCTGGAAAGTCGGCGGGCGACGCGGGGCCACGCTCGAAGCGGAACTGACCATTGAACTGCGACGGGACCGGCATCCCGGGCTTGAGCTTGGTGACGTTGTCGATCGCGACGACGGGCCGTCCATCAACATCCGCCGCCTTGATCGAGCCGCCTTCGGTTTTGAGCTTCGCGGCGTATTCGTCGGCGGCCTTTTTGGCGAGCGGACGGGCCTTGCTGATCTGCCAGGCGCGGACGACCGCGGCGCGGACCTCGCTCAGCGGAGCGACGTGTGCGGGTTCGTCGCTTAACTTGCGGGCGAGGTAGTGGTTGCCGAGAGCGTCGGTGAACTCGACCCCTTCGTACAGGTCCGTCTTCTTGTCAAACATCGTGTGGTCGAAGTCGGTCCCCTCGCTGCCCCGACTCGACCCGCTCCGCGCCTTTGAGATCCGCCCGTAGTCCTCGGCCTCGGCCTGGTCGAGCAGGGGGGATGTTTCGTGGTTGAGGCTATATTTTTGCGCGACTGCGCCCAGATCCTCGAACTTGGGCCGGGTGATCCCGTCGGTCGACCGACCTTCCTTTTTGGCCTCGGCGATGTTGGCCTGGGCCTCGGTGTAGTCGTCGGCGAACTTGTCGACGACCTCGTCGCGGACGTTGCCCATGATGTCGGCCACCTGCTCCTCGGCCTTTTCGCGAGCCAGGGCGTCGGCCATCGTGTCCTTCTGCTCGTCGAAGGGCAGGTAGCGGGGCGGCGTCAGGTTGGGTTCGTTCAGGAACAGGTCGGCAGGCAGGCCGAGGTCCATCGGGAAGTCTTTTTTCTTCGACTCGTAGTAGGCCAGCACTTCGGCTTCGGCGAGCTTGCCGCGGATCTGCCGGGTCAGCTCAGCGCCGTCGAGCGCGACGTACTCCACCTTGATCTTGCGCGGGATCTTGAATCCCGGGGCGACCCGGAGGGGGTCGGGCAAGAGGTCTTTCCCCTGCTCATACAACGTCTGCACGTCGGAACTTGCCGGCTCGCCGACCTTGCCGACGAACGAGTCGACCAGAAACGGCACCGCCTTGAACGAGGTCCGCTCGGTCTGGTCGCGGAAGTTCCGGTAGACGTCGAGCGGGGTGACGACCGGCATCGCCACTTCCTGACTGGCCATCAGGATGCGGATCTGGCCGGCAAGGTTCGTGAGCAGGTCTTCACCCGAAATCTGCTGATTGAACTTGCTCAGGATCAGCTCGAACATGGAGGCCGTCATCGCCCCGCCGGTCTGCTGGTCAATCCAGCGCCGGGCGAAGGCGGAGGTGGCCGGGATATCGAGCCGGTCGGCCTCTTTTTTGAGGATCAAGGCGTCGATCAGTTCCGCCTGCGACGAACCGCCAAAGGTCCGCGCGCTGCCCCCGATGTTGGCCATGAACTGGTTGGCCCGCTCGCGTTGCTGGCCGATGGCGGCGAGATCGGAGCGGCGGATCGACTGATCAAAAATGTCGGCGACAACGTAATCCTCATTATTCACGCCGCCGCTGTTGATCCAGCGGGGGACGGTGTCGGAGAGGACGAAACCAATCATGGCCATGATGGCGAAGACGGCGAGTAACTTGCGCTGGTGTTGACGAAAGACCGCGAACGGCATGATGATCCTCAGAGTGAGTGGCCGGTCGGGCCAGGTCAAGTCAGGACGGAATCCGCCGTCCCCCTTGACAGCCGGCGGTACCCTAGCTAATTGAAGGGCTCAAGAGGCCGGCCCAAACCGTAGTGTAGCAACAAACCCACCGAGAACAACCGCAAAGGGTCTGCCCGACGTCGCCCCGAGTGATCTCTTCAACCCAGTTCATCGGATCGAGCGGCATCCTTCGGCGCAGGATATTAGGAAGCACACGTGGCACGCAAGTCTTCGAAACCCGCCCAGACCGAACCTGCGGACGCTGCCGATCCGGCCGAGCCGACCGCGCCCAAACCGAAGCGCAAGGCCGCCACGCCCAAGACCGCCAAGCCCAAGGCCGCCGCCAGGCCCAAAGCGACCAAGGACGCCGCCGAGACCAAAACCGCCGCTCCCAAAAAGGCGCGTGCTGCGTCGACCGGGACGAAAGGTCGGCATCTCGTCATCGTCGAGAGCCCCAAGAAAGCCAAGTCGATCAACAAGTTTCTTGGCTCGGGGTACGTCGTCAAGGCAAGCATGGGGCATGTCCGCGACCTCCCGAAACGGAAGCTCGGTCTCGACGTGTTGCGGGATTACACCCCCTCTTACGAGATCATGGACACCAAGAAGTCGACGATCGACGAGTTGAAGCGCGAGGCCGCCAAGGCCGACACCGTTTACCTGGCGACCGACCCCGACCGCGAAGGCGAGGCGATTGCCTGGCACTTGCAGGAAGCGCTTGAACTGCCTGACGAGCGGGTCCGGCGCGTGATGTTCTATGAGATCACCGAGAAAGCCGTCAAGGAAGCGTTCAACCACGTCGGCCCGATCGACATGGACAAGGTGAACGCCCAGCAGGCGCGCCGCTTCCTCGACCGGTTCGTCGGTTATGAACTCTCACCCTTGCTGTGGAAGAAGGTCGCCCGCCACCTCAGCGCGGGTCGAGTCCAGTCGGTTGCCGTCCGGTTGATCGCCGAGCGCGAAAAGCTGATCCGGGCATTCGTCTCCGAAGAATACTGGGACATCGCCGCGATCGTCACCCCGGCGGGCGCGACCGAGGAGACCGACCGGGTCAGCACCGACCTCACCACCTGGCAGGGGGTCAAGTTTGCCGCCAAGAACGAAGCCGAGGCCAACGTCGTCCGCGACGCCTTGCATGGTGCTCCCTACGTGGTGAGCGAGGTTGAGGAGGTCGAAAAGCTCGACAAGGCCGACGCCCCGTTCAAGACGTCCACGCTCCAGCAGCAGGCCGCGATCCGGCTCCGGTTCTCGGGCAAGCGAACGATGAAGATCGCGCAGGAGCTGTACGAGGGGATCGAGGTGGGCGGCGATGGTCCGACCGGCCTGATCACCTACATGCGTACCGACAGCCTCCGCGTCTCCGACGACGCGATCAAGGAGGTCCGCGAGCGGATCGACTCCAAATACGGGCCGAAGTATCTCCCGACCAAACCCAACCGCTACGCCGCCGGCAAGCAGGCGCAGGAAGCCCACGAGGCGATCCGGCCGACCGACCTCCGGCTCGACCCCGAGTCGATCCGCGCCAAGCTGACGATCGACCAGTACAAGCTGTATGCCTTGATCTATCGCCGGTTCGTCGCCAGCCAGATGACGCCCGCTGTCTTCGCCGTCACCAACGTGTCGATCACCGCCGGCGCTGGCGTGTTCCGGACCCAGGGCAAGATCCTCAAGTTTGACGGCCACCGCCGCGTTTTGACCCCGGCCGGCAAGCAGGAAGATGCGCTTTTGCCGCCGCTGAGCGTGGGTCAAACCCTCGACCTCAAGGAACTGAACCCCTCGCAGCACTTCACCCAGCCGCCGCCCCGGTTCTCCGAGGCATCGCTGGTCAAATCTCTTGAAAAGGAAAACATCGGTCGTCCGAGCACCTACGCTCCGATCATCCAGACGATTCAGGATCGGTTATATGTCGAGCAAAAGGAGCGCCGATTCTTCGCCACGGATCTTGGGATGATCGTGACCGACCTCCTGGTCACGCACTTCCCGAAGATTATGGATTTCAAGTTCACCGCGCAGATGGAAGACGGCCTCGACGAGGTGGCGACCGCCAAGGTCGACATGGTCAAGGTTCTTGACGATTTCTACCACCCGTTCCACGAGTCGCTCAAACTCGCCGAAACGCAGATGGAACGGGTCACCGTGCCGTCGTCGTCGGTCTGCCACGTTTGCGGCGCGCCGATGGTCGTGAAGTTCTCGAAGACTGGCTCGTTCCTGAGCTGTTCGCGCTACCCCGACTGCAAGACGACGCAGGGGATGGATGGCGCCCCCCGCGCTGGCCCCGTCGAAACCGAGCACAAGTGCCCCAAGTGCGGCAAGATGCTGGTGATGCGCGAAAGCAAGCGCGGGCCGTTTCTGGCCTGCTCGGGCTACCCCAAGTGCAAGGAATCGTTCAACATCGACCCCGTCACCAGCTTGCCGGTGCCGTCGGTGGTCGAGACCGAGCACGTTTGCGAGAAGTGCGGCAAGCCGATGGCGCTCCGCCAGGGAGCGCGAGGCAGTTTTCTGGGCTGCACCGGCTACCCGAAGTGCCGCAACACCATGCCCGTGGACGACGCTGGCAAGCCGGTCGTGCCGGTCAAGGTTGAGGTCAAGTGCGAGAAGTGCGGCGGCCCGATGGGGATCAAGCAAGGCCGACGCGGGGCTTTCCTCGGCTGCCTGAACTACCCCAAGTGCCGGAGCACCGCGCCCATCCCCGACGATCTCAAGGAGCAGCTCGGCGACCTGGCCAACGCTCCCGCTCCCGCCGCCGGCCCCGACCTGAAGGCGATCGTCCCCGAAGAAACCTGCGAGAATTGCGGCAGCAACATGACCGTGCGCAAGGGTCGCCGGGGCTTCTTCCTGGGCTGTGCCAACTACCCCAAGTGCAAGGGGACCAAGGAACCCGGTGTCGCGACGATGGAGAAGATCGCCGCCGTGACCGAGGTTGTTTCCTGATTGGAGCAATTTCCTGTTGGGTAGAATGGCCGAGGAAAAGGGGACTGGCTTAAGCAAGCTTGCGAGCGTGCCTGTCCCTCTTTTCCGGCAGTGATATGGTCCACGGGAGATTGCTCTGATCGCTTCGTTTTGATCGACCGGGGGGTGATTGTTCGCCCTTCGGTCCCTTTCTCATCCGACCTCGAAAGCCAGCCGATGAACTCCGAAACCCTGCGTGAGCAGCAGGCCCCGATCAAGGCCCGATACCGCGACGACCCCGAATCGGCGCGATTTACCTTGCGAGCCGAGGGGAGCTTGGACGCAACCAGGCTCACGTGCAGCATCAACACCGGCCGCGGGCTGGTCGAAGCGGGTCTCCATCCCGCGACCGGCGGCGACGGGCTTTCGCTTTGTTCGGGTGACATGCTGCTCGAAGCCCTCGTCGCCTGCGCTGGGGTGACTCTGCGCGCGGTGGCCACCGCGCTCGATATCCCGGTTCAGGGAGGGACCATCACCGCCGAGGGCGACCTCGACTTCCGGGGCACACTGGCCATCAGCAAGGAAGTTCCCGTCGGCTTCGGCACGATCAGCCTGAAATTTCACCTCGATACCACCGCGACCGACGACCAGCTCGCCACGCTCCTCAAGCTAACCGAGCGCTACTGCGTCATCTATCAGACGATCAAAAACTCCCCGGCCACGACCGCCCATATGATCAAAAACTGATCAAAGCATCATTTGTTACCAGTTATCGTGTGGCCCCAGCCTGACAAAGCAGTTCGGTCGTTTCGGCCTGATCCGCCCGGACTGCCCAGGCGAGCGGGGTCAGGCCGTCCTCGCCGACGGCGTGCAGGTCAGCACCGTGGTCAAGCAGGAAACGGATCATCTCCAGTTGGCCCGACCGCGCGGCCTCGGCCAGCAGCGAATGATCGTCATCGTCTGGATGCAGGTGCGCGGCGCCGTGGTCGAAGAGAAGTCGCATTGCCGCGACGTTGCCGATTTGCGCGGCTTGCATGGCGAGGCGACCGGCGCTGGATCGCTCGGGGAGCTTGTCGATCGCGGGGCGGAGGAACGACGCGAGTGCGGGGTCGTCGGGTTCATAATCGGCCGCGGTCCACTGGGCGTTGGCCGCCAGTGCGGCCAGTTCAACCGTGATCCGGGCCTGCAAGAGCGGCAGGTCGCCGAGTTCCAGCGCGTCCACGGCTTCCCAGACCGCGCCGTGCGCTTGCAAGAGCGCGACCATAGCCGAGTTACCCCGTCGACGGGCAGCGGTGACGGCGGACTGGCCGTAAACGTCGCGGGCGTGGACGAATGCCCCGCGATCGAGGAGGCAGCGCGCGGCCTCGACCTGATCGCGGTGGGCAGCCTTCACGAGCGCCGTCTGGTTCAGATCATCCTCGGCCTCGATCCTGGCGCCCCGGTCGAGCAACAGATTCATGATCGCCCGGTGGCCCAGACTGGCGGCGATCATGAGCATCGGGCCGTGGTAGGTCCTCTCGCCGGTGTCGGGGCTGGCCCCGTCGTCGAGCCGGCGGCAGGCCAGATCACAATCGTCGAGTAAGACCGCTTCCAGGAGCCGAAACCTGGCCCCGGCGGCCCGGAGGAGAGCGAGCGGTCGGGAGTCGGGCACCGGGATGCGCCAGCCTCGCCAGTACCCCGCCCGGACCAGGGCCGATGTCAGCGCCGTCAGCCCGGTGCAGCCCTCGACCTCCAGGTCGGCCCCGCGATCGAGCAAGACGCGGATCAGGTCGAGCGGCCCGCGCGCGACCACCGCCATCAACGCGGTACCACCGCGGCGACCAAGCGCGTTGATATCCATTCCCGCATCGAGCAGCAGGATCACCCGCCCGGTGTCACCCTGCCGAATGGCTCGGAACATTTCCTCGACCGCCGGATCAAGCTCATGGCGCATGCTGCCTTCCTCCCCGGGTGGGGTTTATGCTCGCTGAGTCAGTTCGGTGAAGATCTCGTCCAGGCAATCGGCGATGAAGTCGGCGTCGTCGGTCGTCAGGCACATGGGGGGTTTGATCCGGAGAACATTACCATAATACCCACCTTTGCCAACGAGCAGGCCGCGAACCTTGCAGGCTTCGAGGACCGCGGCGGTCTCGGTGCTGGCGGGCTCCTTGGTGGCTCGGTCGCGGACCAGCTCGACGCCGAGCATCAGGCCCATCCCCCGCACTTCGCCGATCAGGGGGTGCCGCTCGGCGAGAGCCAGCAGCCGATCCTTGAGATAGCCACCAACGCGGTGGGCGTTGCCCTGGATGTCCTCGGCGTCGATGACTTCGAGCGTGGCCAGCCCCTGCGTCATCGAAACCGGGTTGCCGCCGAAGGTGTTGAGGTGAATCCGGTTGGTCATCGTCCTGGCGATCTCGGGGCGGGTGATGCAGGCGGCGAGCGGGATGCCGTTGCCGATTCCCTTGGCGACGGTGACGATATCGGGGGTGACGCCCCAGTTCTCGAAGCCCCAGAAGTGGGCGCCGGTCCGGCCGAAGCCGGTCTGAACCTCGTCGGCAACGCACAATCCGCCCGCCTTGCGGACGATGTCGTAGACGATCCCGAAGTATTCGGGGGGAGGCGTGACGACCCCGCCCACCCCCTGGATCGGCTCACCGATGAAGGCGGCGACCTCGCCGGGGGTCTCGTGGCGGATCAAAGGGGCGGTATCGGTCGCGCACTTCACGTCGCAGCTCGGGTAGGTCAGGCCGAACGGGCAGCGGTAGCAGTAGCCGGGGGTGGCGTGCTTGACGCCGACGACGGGACTGCTTTTGAACTTCCAGGTCCCGTGCGCCGTCAGGCCCATCGTCGCCTGCGTGCCGCCGTGGTAACCGTTCCGGAGGCTGACGACCTCGGTGTTGCCGGTATATTCCCGGGACATCAGGACGGCCAGCTCGTTGGCCTCACTGCCCGAGTTGGTGAAATAGCTGACCGTCAGGCCGCTATCGGCCGGCATGTGCGCGGCGAGCTTTTGCGCGAACAGAGGGCCGGCGGGGTTGAGGTAGATCGTCGTCGTGTGGCCGAGCGTGCCAACCTGCTCCTGCACCTTCGCCGTGACGCTGGGGTGGCAGTGGCCGACAGACACGCTGACGATCCCGGCGAAGCCGTCGAGATACTGCCGCCCCGTCTCGTCCCAGACGTACTGCATGTGCCCCTCGACGATCATCAGGGGGTCCTTGTAATACGTCACCAGCCCGGGGCTCTGGTACTCGCGGCGGAGCGCCAGCACTTCCTCGCGAGTCGGCCCGATGTAGGGCTTCGGCGTGTGGTCGGTCGCGGGTGGGGCGAGCGGTTTGGTCTCGGTATCGGCGGTGGCCATGGTCGGTGGGTTCCTGCTCAAGGATTCAGAGTTGGACGATCGAGCCGTACGTTTCGGGGCGACGGTCGCGGAAGAACTGCCAGGTGTTGCGGACCTCGCGGATCAGGTCGAAGTCCATGTCGGCGACGACGATATCATCCCCGTCGCGCCGGCCGACCTTGAGCATCTGGCCGCGCGGATCGCAAAAATAGCTCTGCCCGTAGAACTCGCCGATCCGCCACGGTTCTTCCCAACCGGGGCGATTGATCGCACCGACGAAGTAACCGTTCGCCGCCGCGTGCGCTGGTTGTTCCAGCTTCCAGAGATACTCCGACAACCCGGCCACCGTCGCCGACGGATTGAAGACGATCTCAGCGCCGTTCAAGGCCAGGCACCGCGCCCCCTCGGGGAAGTGGCGGTCGTAGCAGATATAAACGCCCACCTTGCCGACGCGGGTGTCGAATACGGGATATCCCAGGTTCCCCGGCCGGAAGTAGAACTTCTCCCAGAACCCGGGGTTGCACTGCGGGATGTGCATCTTGCGGAACTTGCCGAGATAGCTCCCATCGGCATCAATCACCGCTGCCGTGTTGTAGTAAACGCCCGCCTGATCTTCCTCATACACCGGCACGATCAGCACGATCTCGTGCTTTTTGGCCACCTCGGCCATCAGGCGGATCGTCGGCCCGTCGGGCACGCGCTCGACCATCTCATACCACTTGCTCGTCTGCTCAGCGCAGAAGTAAGGCCCGTAAAACAGCTCCTGCAAGCAAACCACCTGCGCCCCTTGACCCGCCGCCTCGGCGATCAGGGCCAGATGCTTGTCGATCATCGCCGCGCGAATCCTGGCCACCGGCGACGTGCTCGGCTCGCACAGCGTCGCCTGAATCAGACCACCACGGACCATGCGGGGCATAAAATTCCTCTCGGTCAGGCCAATCAAAAATGGGATGATGCGGGATCAAACATGCTCCGGCGGGCAAATCGGCGCCACCGTGCCCGCGGCGAGCCGGTCCTGATACTGGTTCCACGACATCGGCTCACGCCCCGAGTCCACCTCGGTCATCGTGATGCACCGCTCGACTGGGCAGACAAGTGAACACATATTGCACCCTACACAGCTATCGGTCTTGATGGTGAACAGATTCACCGTCCCGCCCCCCGCGCCGGGCATGGTCGCGACCCCGCCCGACCGGTGGAGCCCCGCATTGTTGCCGTTGGTGGCGACGTAGTCGGCCATGCCCACCTTGTCCCAGCGGATCGACTGGTGGCAGCCGTCCTCGCAGGCGATGTAGCAAAGCCCGCAGTGGATGCACTTGTGCTGGTCGATGTGGGCCACAACCTTGTACGACAGGTCCAGATCACCCCACTTTTTGATCCGGGGAACCGACTGGCCGACGATGCTGCTGAGGCGGTCGATATTTTTGGCACGGAGCCACTCGTCGAGCCCCGCCGTCAGGTGGTCGATAATTCGGAAGCCGTAGTGCATGACGGCCGTGCAGACCTGAACCGAGCTAGCTCCCAGCAGAAAGAACTCGGCGGCGTCTTGCCACTGCTGGATGCCGCCGATCCCGCTGATTGGCACCTTGATCGCCGGGTCGGCGGCGAGCGCTGCCACCATGTTCAGCGCGATCGGTTTGACGGCCGGGCCGCAGTAGCCGCCGTGGCTCCCCTCGCCCCGGACGCTCGGTTTGGGAGCGAAACTGTCGAGATCCACCCCCATGATTGAGTTGATCGTGTTGATCAACGAGAGCGCATCCGCCCCCGCCTGCACCGCGGCGCGGCCCACGGCGGTCACGTCGGTGACGTTCGGCGTCAGTTTAACGATCACCGGGATCGTCGCCACCTCCTTCGCCCACCCCGTGATCATCGCGGCGTAATCGGGCACCTGACCAACCGATGCCCCCATCCCGCGCTCGCTCATCCCGTGTGGGCAACCGAAGTTCAGTTCCAGCCCGTCCGCGCCGGCGTCCTGCGTCTGCTTGACGAGGTCATGCCACGAGTCGCGCTTCGACTCCGCCATCAACGAGACCCAGAGCGCATGCTTCGGGTGCGCCTGCTTGGTCCGATCAATCTCGGCGAGATTGACGCTGAGAGGCCGGTCGGTGATCAGCTCGATATTGTTCAGCCCCACCACTTTCCGGCCGTCATGGTCGAGCGCGCCATAGCGTGACGAGACGTTGACGATCGGCTCGTGCCCCAAAGTTTTCCAGACCGCGCCGCCCCATCCGGCATCAAAGGCGCGCCGGATCTGATACTCCGAGTTCGTCGGCGGCGCCGAGGCGAGCCAGAACGGATTGGGAGCCCGAACACCGCAAAACTCAATACCGAGATCGGGCACGGCACCATTCCTGAGAAGAGGAAACGAGCCACGGAGGAAACACGGATCAGAGAAATTTTGGCTAGCTTTCGTTTTTATCCGTGTTTCATCCGTGTTCCATCCGTGGCCACTTTCGCATTGAGATAGTGATCAATTCCGCGAGCCGCCAGTTTGCCATCTTGAACGGCGTCGACCACCTCGCCGCCGTTGCGGAGGCAGTCGCCGCCCGCGAAGAGGCCGGGGACGGTGGTGACTCGGGTGGTGGGATCGACGCTGATCCGGCCTCGGTCGTGGGTCAAGGCGGGCAGGGCATCAAGGAACGGGATCAGGGCCACCTGGCCGAGCGCCTTGACGACCATATCGGCGGGCAGGATGAACTCCGATCCCGCGACCGGGCGGATCGTTCCCGCGCGGCCATCCGTTGCGGTGGACTCGACGCGGATGAACTCGACACCGGCGACGACCCCATCGGTAGCGACCACACGGAGCGGCAGGGCGTGCCACTCGAACCGGACGCCGTCGTTTTGTGCGAGGCCATATTCGTAGGCGAACGCGGGCATGGCCCCCACGCCTCGGCGGTAGGCGATCGTCACCGATTCAGCGCCGAGGCGGGTCGCGGCCGTGGCGACGTCGATCGCGGTGTTGCCGCCGCCAATCACCACGACGTGGCGGCCAACCTCGCAGTCCTCGAACGGCTGCTGGTGCATCGCGAAGATGAAGTCGAGCGCCTCGACAACGCCGGGCAGGTCTTCCCCTTCGATCCCGAGCGGCGCAGTCCGGCCCATCCCGATTCCGAGAAACACCGCGTCGTATTCGGCGAGCAAACCTGGGATCTGGTCGGCCTCGACCCGGTGGTTGAGCCGAATCTCGATCCCGATCCGGGCAATCGACTCGATCTCGGCGAGCGCGAACTCGACCGGGATCTTGTACGCGGCGATCCCGAGCGCATCGAGTCCGCCGGGGACGCCGCGACTCTCGAAGACGACCACCTCATGCCCGAACCGCCGGAGGGCGTGGGCGCAGCTCAAACCGGCCGGTCCCGAACCGACGATCGCCACCCGGCGCCCGGTGGGCGGGCCGGGTTCGAAGAACTCGACCCCGCGCTCGGCGGCGGTGTCGCAGGCGTGGCGCTGGAGGCGGCCGATCTGGACCGGGGCCTTCATCAAGGTGTGATCGACGCAGGCCCCCTCGCAAAGGACCTCGGTCGGGCAGGCGCGGGCACAACTGCCGCCGAAGATGTTCGCGTCCAGGATCGTTCGCGCAGCGCCAACCTCATTCCGATGCAACACCTGGCGGATGAACCGCGGAACGTCGATCGCCGTCGGGCACGACCGCGTGCAGGGGGCATCGAAGCAAAACAGGCACCGGGCCGCTTCGACCAGCGCCTCGTCGACGTCCAGCGCAGCCGGGACCGGCGCGAAGTTCTTCACCAAAGCTGCACGATCCAGCCGGTCACCTGCGCGGAGCATACAGCCAGTCTCCTCGATTCAGTAATTTGACATAAATCACATCGGCTTAATTGTAGGGTGGGTGCAACCCACTGTGGGTTGGATCGGGTCGTTCCAGGCCACGATGATCGCGCTTTCTGGGTGGTGCGGAAATCACTGCACACGGTGGGTTGCACCCACCCTACTTGAATTTGTGCAGATTCAATTTACTGTTTTTGCGTCTTTTAACCCTGGTGGGATCAGCGAGCCGGCTTGCTGACGCGGGAGCCACTGGCCCCAGCCGCGCTCGCCGACGAACTGATAATCGGCCACAATCTGGCGTCCCCGCGACCAGGTCGACTCGGCGAACCCCGCTAGCTTCCACCCTTGATAGGGGCTCCAGTCGGCGTTGGTCTCCATCGTGGCGTGGTCGACCTCGATCGTCCGGTCGGGGTCGATCAGCACGAGGTCGGCGTCGCTTCCGGGAGCGATCACCCCTTTGCGGGGGTACAGGCCCATCAGCTTCGCCGGGTTGCTTGAGCAAACCTCGACCATGCGTTCCAGGCTAAGTTTGCCCGCCTTGACTCCGTGCGTGTAGACGATCGGCAGCAAGGTTTCCAGGCCCGGCATCCCCATCGGAATCCTGGTGAAGTCCCCTTGCCACTGATCCTTTTGCGCCCGGGTAAAGGTGCAGGTATCGGTCGAGACGACGCAAACTTCACCATCGGTCAGCCCTTGCCAGAGGCGAGTCTGATCGTGCGGCTTTTTGATCTGCGGGCAGCAGGCGAACAAGTGGCCGTCGGGACCGGCGAAGGCGGTGTCGTCCAGGACCAGATACTGGGCACAGGTCTCGGCGTAAACGTCCACGCCGCGCGCCTGCGCGGCGCGGACGATGTCGGTCCCCTTGGCGGTGGACATGTGGACGATGTAGAGCCGGCCGCCGGTCGCCTCGGCCCAGGTAATGGCCCGGCTGATCGCCTCGGCCTCGATGAAGTCGGGGCGGGTGACGGCGTGCAGGGTGGCGCCATGCTCGGCCATCAGTGCGGGCGTATGATACCGGCTGATCAGTTCGTCGAGGACCGTGCTCGACTCTGCGTGAACAAGGAGCATCGCCCCCAGATCCTTGCAGCGCTCCAGGGTGTTGAAGATCGCGCGGTCGTTCGACTGCCACCCTTCGGAGGCATAGATCATGAACTCCTTGAACGTCGGGCACCCACGCGCCACCATCGCCGCCATCTCGGGGCCGTGGCGGTCCCAGTTGGTGATTGCCAGGTGGAAGCAGTAGTCGACGCAGGCTTTGGGCTGAGCCTTGCGCGACCAGTTAGCGAATGCGTCGGCGAGCGATTCGTCTCCATACGGGATCGCAAAGTCGATCACCGTCGTCACGCCACCCCGAGCCGCGGCGCGGGTGCCAGATTCCCAGTCGTCGCTCGACGTCGTCCCGCAAAACGGCAGTTCCAGATGAACATGGACGTCGATTCCACCCGGGATCAGGATCTTGCCCGATCCATCGACGACCACCTTCGCTCCCGCCGTGTCCAGCCCGACGCCGACCGCGGCGATCGTCTCGCCCTGGACCGCGACGTCCCCGCGCTCGACCCCACCCGGCCCGACGACCGAGGCGTTGGTGATCACCAGATCATAACTCAAAGTGCTGCCCTCCCGCCGGTAGATCAAGGGAGCGATCCTAAACGCTCCCGCCGACCGAGGCAAGCCACGGGCATCCCGACATATTGATCCGGGGTCCGCTTGGGCGATCCGTCGCCCAAAAATCGCCAGTCAGCCGACCGAGAGATCGCCATGAGTGCGTCATTCCCGTGTTCGGGGATGCCCGCTTTGCTAGTGACGAAACCAGAACGGCAAAATATCCCGCAATCGTAAATATTGACTTGTTTCCGTTATTTAACGGGTTAAGATGGTGGATGTGCTTTTGTAAACTCAACGGTGGCTTATTCCACTTGAGGCGACATCATGACCACGTCCATGGCACGCATCGAGGCGAATCAACGAAATGCCCAGCTCTCGAAGGGACCGACGACGGCCGAGGGGAAGGCTCGATCGCGGCTGAACGCATTCCGGCATGGTCTGGCGGGCGCCGGCGACCTGCTGGCACCGGGCGAGGATGAAGCGCTGGTGGCTGCTCGGACCGAGGCGTTCGCGGTCGAGTTTCAGGCGCCGGGCGTCGCGGGAGCGGTCCTGGCACGCCGCGCAGCGGTTTTGTCGGTCCGGATGGATCAGACCCAGGTCGATGCGGCAGCGGGATTGAGACTGCACGTGCAGGCGGCCCGCGATGAATTTGATGCCGAGCGGGTGAGCGAACTCGATCGGTTGATGGGACTGATGACGCGCCGCCTGATGATGCATGTGGCGCGGGGTGAACTGGAACAATCGCCCGACGGGATCGACCGGTTGATCGAGTTCTGGGACCGGGAGAATCAAGCCATCTCTGATCCGGCTCAACCCGGCGAACATCGGGAACGGGTTGCAATCTTACTCGGGATGTCCGAGGTCGAAGCTCGTGATTCCACCCCAGCGCAGTTCACGGAGCGGATCGATACCGAACGCGCGCGGCTCCGGCAGCTTGATGCGGCGACCCGCGCCGATCGGCTCGCCGTGCTGGCGCGAGAGCGCGACGTTCAGGGACGGCTGGCTCAGCTCGACCCGCCGCGCCTGGTGCTCCAGAGCCGGCGGTACGACGCCGCCGCCGAGCGGGGATTTTATCGCGCGATCCGCGCGATCGGTGACCTCCGCCGCGACCAGACCGGTTCGACCCAGCCCGAGCCCGCCCCTCCACCACCACCTCCGTCCGTTCGGCCGCCGAGCAACGTCATCCCGGTTGCGGCTCCCATCGAATCCGCCCCGTTGCCACCCGCGCCGTTGGGTTCGTTCCGCCCCGATATCTTCGTGACTGCCTCGCGGTCGGTTCCTGAGCCAGCGTTGGGCAATCCGCCGCAATCTCGCCCCGAACCGCTACCCAAAAAGCGGCGAGACGTCCGGCAAGTCAAGTCCAGACGACGCTGAACCAACCGTTCGGACATTAAATAATCTCATCTAATTACATATTGCTTATCAAGCCTGGCGGGCCTGAGCGGGTTCACGTCCCCATGTAAACGGGGCGAGCGCACCCCCTGGCGCGTTTGGCGGGAAACCTTTGGCAATCGTCATACGACCGTTCTATGCTGAAACTGCTGGCCTGATCCGATCCGTCGGTTCAGGATCTTTTCCTGGTGTTGTTCTGGAGTTTGCGGCCATGAGTCGTCTTGCGTTTTCCCCCCCGTCTCGATCCTGGTCGGTTACCGGCGGGGTCCTGCTCGCCTCGGTCCTGGCTGGGTTCGCCACCGCCACCGCGCAGGAAGTGGGGGCCCCTCCGCTGGCGCGTTATGTTCCCAGCGATGGGCTGGCCGTCCTGATCGAGCATGATGGCCTCGAAACCCGGCCGGACGCCTGGAAGGCGACGGCAACGTACCGGATGCTGAACGAGACGTTGCTGGGCAAGATGCTCGAAACCGTGACGGTGCAACTCGTCGATCGCAGCCTCGCGGCGGCTCCGGGCGTGCCGGTCACGGGTAAAGACGTCCTGAACCTGCTCGAACATCTGGCCCGGCGCGGGTTTGTAATTGGTTACTGCGGGTCGCTCAACCCGCCGCAGCCGATGGCCGGGGTCGTGGTAGTCCGCGACGCCGCCGATAACCCGATCTTCAAAAAGCTGATCGCCGCCATCCCGCCGCTCAACGAGCCGGCCGCCAAGGCGGTCAAGCAACCGGGCCGGACGGTCTTCATCCCCAACGGCATCCCGGTCCAGTGGTGGTACGAGAAGAAGGACGCCGTTTTCTCGTTCGTCCCTGGTGATGGCCCGAACCCCGTCACGGAGACGCTCGACGGCAAGACGGCGAGCGCGATCAAGAACCCCGCGCGAGTGGCGCTGGCGAAGACCGAGGCGGGCGAGGTCCCCGTCGGTCGCCTATTTGTGGATGTTGCGGCCTTGCCACCCATGCCCCCGCAGGCAGCGCAACTGGGTCTCGACGCGATCAAGCGGGTCGATGCCCGGTGGGGTATCCGTGGCAAGGCGGTTTCGGGCACTTTGGCCCTTCAGGCACCGCGCCCGCGCAAGGGTCTGCTGGCGCTGCTCGATCAGCCGGCGATCGCCCCCGGGACGGGCTTGAATCTGCCCAAGGGACCGACCGACTCGACCATCATGGCGGTGGACATGGTCCGGACCAGCGACACGATCCTGGCGATGATGAAGCAGCAAGACCCAACCTCGGCGGCGAAGGTCACCGAGCAGATCAATCGCTTCAAACAGCAGTCGGGCCTGAGCATCCGCGACGATCTTCTGGCCAAGGTCGGGCCGCGGGCGGCGATCTTCGCCCCCGGTGGCGGTGCGGCCATTGGCCTGATGATGTGGTTCGCGCCGCCGGATCTGGCGATGGCGATCGAACTGAAGGACGCGGCGAAGTTCGCGGCCAATCTCGACAAGCTAATGGATTACACCAACCGCGAACTCAAGGCGCGCGGCTCGCTGGTACCGGCCCCTCCCGGGACCCCGCCCGGTGCCGACTTCGCCGAGTTCCGTAAGCTCAAGGCACCCGAGCGCGGTTACATCCTGGCCGTGCCCCCGGCGGTGCTGCCGACTCCTGCCGGCTTCCGGCCGACCCTGATCGTCGACTCGGTGCGCGGCCTGCTCGGGCTCGGCGGCTCGCCCGCCTCAGCCCGAAGTGCGCTCAACGCGATCGTCTTGACCGGCCCACCCGCCCCCGGCGATCGGGCCGGCGAGTTCGTCCGCGTCCAGTCCGACCCGTCGGCCCTGCTGCCCGGCCTGCTGGCGAGCATCCCGTCGATCGTCCAGATGGCGGCGGTCTCGGCCAACCAGCCCACCGGTCCCGGCGGCCGACGCCCAATGGCGACGCCGTTCCGGCTTGAAATCGACCCCGACGCCATCCCCGAGGCCAGCACCCTCCGACCGTTCGTCTTTCCGTCCCGCTATGCGATGGCGGCGGATGACACCTCGATCCGGATGACGGCCGACCTGGCCTTCCCGCTGCCGATCCCGACGATCGGCTCGGGGGCCGAGGTGCCGGTCCTGATTGCGCTCCTGCTGCCTGCCGTGCAGGCGGCACGCGAGGCCGCCCGCCGGGCGCAGTGCGTCAACAACTTCAAGCAGGTCGGTCTGGCGATGCACAACTTCGAGAGCGCCAACGGCAACTTCCCCGGCCCGATCCTGGGCAAGAACGGCAAGCCGCTGTTGAGCTGGCGGGTCGCCATCTTGCCCTACATCGAGCAGGCCACGCTCTACAACCAGTTCAAGCTCGACGAACCCTGGGACAGCCCGACCAACAGGGAACTGATCAAGTTCATGCCGTCGGTGTTCATCTGCCCGAGCAACCCCACACTGCCCGAAACAGGCATGACTTCGTATCGGGTCTTCACCAGCCCCGGCGCCCTGTTCGACGCGACCAACCCAGCGCCCAAGCTTTCTACCGTGACCGACGGACTCTCAAATACCTTGATGGCGGTCGAGTCGAGTGAGCCGGTCATCTGGACCAAACCCGACGGGTTGCCCGCCCCGGGGCCCGGCTCGAAGCACCCCGGCGGCTTCAACGCCCTGTTCGCCGACGGGTCGGTCCGGTTTCTCAAGCTGACCATCAACCCGGAGATGTTCCAATCGCTGATCACCAAAGCGGGGGGCGAAGTGATCACGGCGGATGCCTACTGATGGCCGTTCCTGATGTCAATTAGCTCGCATGTTCCCCACCGAGCGACGAGTCCCGATCCCTTCCCGCAGGGACCGGGACTCGTTTGGTTACTTCGGGGCGGCTTTGAGCTTCGTTCTGGGAGCAACCGGATCGCCCACGGCGGTGTCGATCAATTCCGGTTGCGGTTGCGGTTGCGGTTGCTCGGGCACGCCCAGAGCCTGCCCGACGGCCTCGCCGATCTTTTGAGACCAGAGGTCGCGGGCGACGATCCGGCCTTCGGGACCGATCAGGATGGCGGCGGGGAAGTTATCGGGCTCGATCCCGTAGGCGGTGGCGATCGGGTTATCCAGCGGCCCGGCGATCACCTGCGGCCAGGTCTGTCCCTTGGCGACGACGAAGGCTCGCGCGTCGGCCTGGTCGGCTGCCATCAGCAAGCTGACGAGGCGGAACCGCTCGTTCGCGCCGAACCGGGCGAAGACGTCATTCATCCGGGCGATCTGGAGCCGCGACTGGCGATCCCACATGGTCCCAAAGTCGAGCAAGAGGAACTTGCCGGCGAAGTCGCCCGGGATGTTCAGCGGACGGCCATCGACCGTCGTCACCTGGAACGGTGGGGCCGGGTCGCCGACCTTCGGCTGGGTGCGAACCCGGAGCGGGACCACACCGAGGTCGAGCGGGTCGTCGCTCCGCCCTCCCTCCATCGGCGGCACGGTGAACGTTCGGACGATCGGCACGAACGGGCCGTGGTCACGACCAGTTTCAACATCGTTGACCCGGAGGATGAGTCGGTACGTACCGGGCGGAACGTCGTCGATCCGGAACGACCCGTCGGGGGCGAGGTTGACGATCACCCGCGTGGTGGCAGCACGGTAAGCCCGGCCCTCGGCGGTTTTCTCCCAGGCGGGGCTCCAGTTGCTCCAGACCTGGTGTTCCAGCGACAGCACGCCGCGAAACAGTTCGGGCGGAAACGGTGTATCGGCCTGGTCGGTCTCGATCTTCGCCGTCGCCTTCTCGGTGAAGTCAACCGGTTGCGTCCACCCGACCGGCGGGTCAACTCGACCGATGATGGGACGCCCCACACCGCCGACGGTGATGGTGGTCGTCTGGCCGTCCGTGACCTGGACCGCCGTACCAACCGACCAGACGCCTCCGGGAACATCGCGTGGCTCTCGTCGGCCGACCCGCAGGTTGGCCATGGGCACCACCTTATCGAAAACAAAGCGGCCCTCGGCGTCGGTGGTGGTGTTCCACCCGGAAAACAGAGGTTTGAAGGCGGTCGATGTGTCCTGGATATGCCCACCCAGATGGATCGACCGGTTCGCAAGGGGCCGATTGCCGACCAGAAAGCGGCCTTCCACCCGACCATACGGGCGAGCCTGAAGGCGAGGCGTTGCGGTCAGAGCCGGGACGGTTGCGTAGGCATAGCAGTCGTCGCCAAGGATGACGACCACTGCCGCTTTCGTGATCGGCGGGATGGTGAAGGTTCCGTCGCCGCCCGTCACACCCTGGCCTGGCTGGTCGGCTCCGGTCTCCATGCCGATGTTAAGCTGACGCTCGACGCGGAAGATCCGCGCCCCGGCGAGCGGCTGGCCGTCGGGGCGGACCACCGTGGCGAGCGGCCCGGGGCCTTGCCCTGGGGTGAGCGCCACGTCGTAATGGGCCACCACCGTCTCATCCCTTCGAAAGCCGCGCGAGACGAACGGCTCGTACCCCTCGCTGGTGATCCGGATCTTGTAGGCATCGGCGGTAACCGGAAAACGCGCCGACAGCCAGCCCGAGTTAAACCAGACGAGACCATACTGCGGCTTGGGAATCCAGGTCGAGACGTCGCCCGTCTGGGGATCGACCGCCCCGTACTCGACCTCGGCTTGCTTGATCACTTTTCTGGTCGTAACCTCGCGGACGAACCCCGAAATCGCCAGCGCGGGCTGGAGGGTGAACGTCATTTCGCTGCCGGCCCGGACTCGCTGATCAGAGAGCCTGACATAGCCCTGATGATCGACATCGACCCGAAATTCACTGGCGGGTGCATCATCCCACCGGACCCGGCCGTCGGCGTCGCTGTAGAGGAAGACGCCCATGCAGCGGTAGCCTTGCCAGCTATCAACAACGACGAACGCCCCCGCGATCGGCTTGCCGGCGGGATCAACCACCCGCGCGGTGAACTGGTGCGGAGCTTCGAGGCGGAACTCCTCGTTCAGGACCGCCGTGCCGACCTTGACCATGCGGGCCGCTGGCGCGAAGCCGGTCGCCTGGACAATCAGGTGCCACTCACCAGCCAGAACCTGGCCCGTCCGGAATCGACCGTCGCCATCGGTCCGCACGGCGAATGGGCGAGTGCTGTTGGACATGCTGCCCACATAATCGGTCGAGCTGACCAGCGCTCCGGCCACGGGCTGGCCGGCGGGGTTGAGGACACGGCCCTCGATCGGTACTCCTTTCTTCATGACAGAGACGGCCGACCCGGCTCGGAGATCCGCGATCTTGGGCCATTCCACGGTGCCCCTGGAAAGGTGCCGGTCGCTCAGGAAGTCGGGGTGGTTGATGGCGAAGCCGATCAGTTCACCCGTCGTCTGCGGAGCGCCGCCGGTATGCCAGCGGCCGTCGGGGCCGGTGCTGGCCCGGAGGTCGAAGATCATTTCGTTGGGGTCCCGCCGCTTGTAGTTGTGGCTCCAGAGGTAGACGGTTGCCCCCTCGATTGGGTGGCCTGCCTCGTCCTGAACCAGCCCACCGAGCGACTCGCCCGGTTGGAGCTTGAGGGTCACCTCGGCGGGGATGGGCACCCTGGGATCATCGCCGAACATGTGCCGCTGCATCGCGAAGCCGTCGCCCCAAACATCGACCCCCGGGCGCTGGTCGTCCGGGCCGGTGGCGTAGGTGATGTCGAGCCGCCCCTCAGCGTCGGTCTGCCGCCAATCTTGATTGTTGCGTTTGAGCCAGACTCGCACGTCCGCCCGGGGGACCGGCTCGCCGGTGGCTGCCGCGACCACTCGAAGGCGAAGCACCCGACCGGCGACGGGCGGCGGGACCGGCTCGACGGGCGGAACCGGGTCCTGAGCGACGATCACTGGGGGTACGACCGGGGACAAACGCGGCTCGGCGTGGGTCAGACGAACGGGGCCGAGTGCCCCGAGCAGCGCGAGGCCGACGAGGCCGATCGCCAGCCGGACCGGGCGACCTGGCAGGCAACGCGATGCCCCGCGTCCCCGGTCGATCTGCGCGACCCGCCGCGCCAGTCGCGACCGGCGGGCCATCGCCAGGCCGAGCGCGGGGCCGGGGCGGGCCAGCCCCTCGGCCATCGTCAGCAGGGCGGACCGATAGGGCAGGGGGCCGCCCAACTCGTGGACGCAGTAGGCATCGCAGGCCAGCTCGCGCGACTCCGCCAGCATCCGACCGAGCAGCCAGGCCAGCGGGTGCGGCCAGTACATAGCGCGGACCAGACTGCCCAGCACGTTCCAGGCATAGTCGCCACGCTGAACATGGGCCAGTTCGTGCAGGAGGATCGCCTCGGCGTGCACGGTCGGGTTCAGGTCGCCGCCCACCGACGACTCGGGCAACAAGATCGTCGGCCGGAACCAGCCAACCACGACCGGCACCCCGACCTCGACCGACCGCGCCAGCACCACCGAGCGGGTCATTCCCAGGCGAGACTGGACCTGCCGCAATGTGGCCAGCCAGGCCGGATCATCCACCTTGAGGCTCGACCGGACCAACCGGCGAATGGTCCACAACGATCCCCCCAGCCGGGCCAGCAGCAGCAGACCAATCACCACATAAATACCCTTGAGCCACGTTTCCCAGCGAACCGTCGGCCAGATCGTGGTCGGAGCCAGCACCGGCCGGGGAGCCGGCGGCAGCACGACGGGGCTCAGGTTCCCTGGCGAATCCTCGACCGGCGGACTCGGAACCAACTCCGTGGGGACGAGCGGACGATCCGCCAGGTCGGGAAACTCAACGGTGCTTGGCCGGACGACGGGTCGAGCCGGCGCCGGTGCCGACCGGGCCGCGAGGATCGGGATCGCAACCCGAGGGCCAACCCACGCCGCGACCGGCAACAGCAAGAGCCCAACCAGGCCCACCTGGCAGATCCCCGAGGCGATCAAGGGGCGACGCGAACCCGCCAACCGCGCGGCGATCAGCACGATCGTCAACCAGACCGTCGCCCGGACAGCCAGATCGAGGCTCAACCCGCCCCAATCCAACAAATTGTCAATGTTCATACTTGGCCCCTTTCCCCGTCGGCATCGGTTGGTGCAGCCAGATCCGCCGCGCGGCGGATCTCGTCAAGCTGGGCGGGTGTCAGTTGCTCGTCCTCGATCAGACGGAGGACCAGGTTCTCAGCCGAGCCGCCGAAGAAGCGGGCCAGGACCTCGCCGAGCGCCAGCCGCTGGGCTCTGGTCCGCTCGATGGCCGGGCGGTACACAAACGCCTTGCCGACCACCTCATGGGTCAAAAACCCCTTGGTCGCCAGGATGCGGAGCAAGGTCCGCACGGTCGAGTCATGCAACGGGGCGGGTAACTCGGCCCGGATCGCCTCGGCGGTCGCGGGACCAACCCGCCAGAGCACGTCCATGATCTCCGCCTCGCGGCCGGTCAATGTCTCGGAAGCTGGACGCGGCACGATCCCTCCCATCGTTAAGTTTTTAACAGGTCGAACCTGGCGGAGTCTAAACGAGGCTGAAGCCGGAGTCAACGGTCTTGTTAGGGAATTAACACGATTGAGTCCGGGGTCACCCGACGCCTATAATCCACCAGCGGCACCGAATCGCGATCGCGACGGATGCCGATATGGTCTGATCGAGGGGTTTTGTCTTATGGATTTGATCCGACCCAACGGTGTCATCGGCGCGGACCGACCGCGGGTGGATGGAGCCGCCAAGGTGACCGGGCAGGCGTTGTATGGTGACGACCACGCCTTCCCCAACACCGCGTATGCGTATCTGGCGACGGCGACCATCGCCAGGGGGCGCATCCGGTCGATCGACCAGAGTGGGCTGGCAGGGTTGCCGGTGCTGGCCGTCTTGACGCACGAAAACACGAGCAAGGCCATCAAACGATGCAAGACGCTGCCTGATCTCGGGTACATGTCGCAAAGCTGGGTGCCGCTCTCGTCAAACCGGATCACGTTTGCCGGGCAGATCGTCGCGGTCGTCGTCGCCGAGACGTTCGAGGCCGCGCGGACCGCCGCGCAGGCGCTCCGGATCGAGTACGACGCCGAGACCCCTTCGGCCGGGTTCGATAGTCCGGGGGCGACCGAGGTCAAGGCGAAGTCGCTCTACGAGACGAAGCTGAAGGCGGGTGACTTCGACGCCGCCTTCAAGGCTGCTCCCGTGACCGTGGATGCCTGGTACGAGACACCGACGCAGCACCACAACCCGCTTGAACTGTTCCAGACAACCTGCTTGTGGGATGGCGACGAGTTGACGGTGTACGAGTCGAGCCAGAGCACCCGAGGGTACCAGTACGGCCTGGCCAAGCAGCTCGGGATCTCGGCGTCGAAGATTCGCGTGCTATCGCACTTCATCGGCGGGGCGTTCGGGTCGCGGGGGGAACTCGGTCAGGTTACGGCGCTGGTCGCGGTGGCGGCTCGGCAGCTTGGCCGACCCGTCAAGCTGGCGGCGTCGCGGAAGCAGTGCTTCACGCAGCGGACCTGCCGCGCCGAGACCCGGCACCACGTCCAGCTCGGGGCCGACCGCGATGGTAAGCTGACGGCGCTGGCGCATGACTCGTGGGAGGTGACGGGGCGGATCGACAAGTTCGCCGTGGCCGGGTCGGAGTCCACCGCGCGACTGTACGCGTGCCCGAACGTCCGGACGCTGGTCAAGAACCTCGAAGCCGACCGCCAGACCCCTGGTTTCATGCGGGCGCCGCCCGAGACGCCCTACCTGTTCGCGCTCGAATCGGCGATGGATGAACTGGCCGAGGCGCTCGGCATCGACCCGATCGAACTCCGCCGCCGGAACGATACCAAGGTCGAAACGGTGACGAACCGGCCCTACACCAGCCGGTCGCTCCTGGAGTGCATCGACGCCGGTGCCAAGGCGTTTGGCTGGGCCGACCGCGACCCCCGCGTCGGGTCGATGCGCGACGGCGACGACCTGATCGGCTGGGGCTATGCCACCGCCTTCTATCCAACCCAGATGGGGCCAGCGCACTGTCGGGTCACGCTCCTGCCCGACCTCAAGGCGATCGTCGAGGTCGGCACCCACGAGATCGGCACCGGTATCCGGACCGTCGTGGCGATGACGGCGGCGGACCTGCTCGGCCTGGAAGTCGACGCGATCGAGATCCACGTCGGCGACTCGCGGCTCCCGGCAACCCCACTGACAGCCGGCTCGACCGCAACGGCGAGCGTCTGCACCGTCGTCGCCCAGGCGTGCGAGAAGATCGTCGAGCAGGTCGCCAGGTTGGCGGTGCGCGACCGGACCAGCCCGCTCCACGGCCAGAAAGCCGGGGCCGTCAAGCTCCGAGCCGGTCGGGCCGAGGTCGATGGTGTCCACGAACCACTCTCGACGGCCATCCCCCGGGCGACTCGCGGCAAGCCGATCGTCCAGACGGCGAAGAACAACCCGCATGGGAGCATCCCGCTCCTGGGACCGATCCTGGTCCGGCGCGGCCTGCCGTTGATCTTCGGCGGGTCGCAGCTCAAGGACCGGATGCAGTTCGCCCACGGCGCCCAATTTGTCGAGGTCCGGGTCAACCAGGTCACGGGCGAGGTCCGCGTCCCCCGGATGGTGGGCGCCTTCGCCGCCGGGCGGATCATGAACCGGCGGACAGCCAGAAGTCAGCTCATGGGCGGGCAAATCTGGGGGATCTCGTCGGCCCTGCACGAGGCCACCGAGATCGACCGCCGGACAGCCCGGTTCGTCAACGATGACCTCGCCGAGTACCACGTCGCCGTCAACGCCGACGTCACGGCGGTTGAGACGATCCTGGTCGATGAGCAGGACGACCTCGTCAACCCGCTCGGGATCAAGGGGGTCGGCGAGATCGGCGTCACCGGCGTCAACGCCGCCATCGCCAACGCCGTTTACCACGCTACCGGTGTCCGCGTCCGCCAGTTACCGATCCGGGTGGAAGACCTGCTCGGCCATGGGCTACTCGCATGAGTCGCGACCGGGCAGACCAGCCCCTGGTGGCACCGATCCCGATCGTCATCCTGGCGGCCGGGGAGTCGCGCCGGCTGGGTTCGGCGAAGCAACTCGTTCAGTTCCGGGGTCGGACCCTGCTGGCCCACGCCGTGGCGACGGCCCAGGCCGCGGCCGCTGGTCCCGTCCTGGTCGTGCTGGGAGCGCGGATCGACATCGTCCGAGCGGAGATCACAGACCCAACCGTCCGGGTGGTCGCCAACCCCGCCTGGGCCGAGGGGATGGGCTCGTCGGTCCGGGTCGCGGTTGCGGCTGTGCTCGCGGACCTACCCGAGGCGCGGGCGATCCTTTTCCTCGTCGCCGACCAACCGCTGGTGACCTCAGATCTGATCAACGAACTAATCACGGCTTATGATGTGGGATACCCATTGGTCGCATCTTGTTATGATGAGACTTTGGGAGTTCCCGTGCTGTTTGACCGGCGTTACTTCGCTGAGCTGAGCGTCTTGCCCGGTGACGCCGGAGCGCGGCGGGTGCTTGCTCGGCACTCAGCGGCGGTCCACGCGATTCCCTTCGCGGGCGGGGTCGTGGATGTCGATACGCCTGCTGATGCCGCTCATCTGGCCGAACTGGCCGCTGCCGAACCAATCACAAGATAACCATTCGATTCGGGAGATTCGCGCATGGCAACGGCCCCAGCCGAGATCGAAGTGGTCGCTCCGACCTCCGCGAGCGACGATCCGCACCGTGTGACCTTGAGCATCAACGGCCAGGACCACCAACTGGAGGTCGAGCCCTGGACGGTTTTGCTCGATCTGCTCCGGAACGATCTCGGCCTGACCGGGACCAAGAAGGGGTGCGATCACGGCCAATGTGGCGCCTGCACGGTTCTGGTCGATGGGCGGGGGTGCAACAGTTGCTTGCTGCTAGCCGTCATGCAGGATGGCAAGCAGATCACGACGATCGAAGGGCTGGCGACGGGGGATGAGATGCACCCGTTGCAGGCTGCGTTCATCCGGCATGATGCCTTCCAGTGCGGCTACTGCACGCCCGGCCAGATCTGCTCGGCTGTCAGCCTGATCAACGAGGGTCGAGCCACGACCGCCGCCGAGATCCGCGAACTGATGAGCGGCAACCTCTGCCGGTGCGCCGCGTATCCGAACATCGTCAGCGCCATCGAGGATGTCTTGCAAGCGCGGGGGGGTCAGTCATGAAGTTCGCCTACACCCGGGCCGAGACTGTGGGGGCGGCGGTTCACGAGGTTGCCGGCGGCCCAGGCGCGACGACCGCCGCGTTCATCGCGGGGGGCACCAACCTGCTCGACCTGATGAAGCTGGATATCGTCCGGCCGAGCAAGCTGGTCGATATCACCCGCTTGCCGCTCCGCGAGATCGAGGAATTGTCCGACGGCGGCCTCCGCCTGGGTGCCCTCGTCACCAACGCCGACACCGCACACGATGAGCGGGTCGCCACCCGCTACCCATTGCTGGCGCAGGCCATCCTCGCCGGGGCCTCAGCGCAGCTTCGGAACGTCGCCACCAACGGCGGCAACCTCTTGCAGCGCACGCGCTGTCATTACTTCTACGACGTCGCCTCGCCCTGCAACAAGCGTGAGCCCGGCACCGGTTGCGCGGCGATCGAGGGGGAGAACCGCCTCCTGGCGATCCTCGGGGCCAGTGATCAGTGTATTGCGACGCATCCGTCGGATATGTGCGTCGCGCTGGCAGCGCTGGAGGCGGTCGTCCAGGTCTCGGGGGCGGCGGGCGACCGCGCGATCGCCTTCGCCGACTTCCACCGCCTGCCGGGCACAACGCCCGAGGTTGAGCACGCGCTCCTGCCGGGCGAGATCATCACCGCCATCGACCTACCCGCCGCGGGCTTTGCCCAGCACTCAACCTACCTCAAAGCCCGCGACCGCGCCTCGTACGCCTTCGCGCTCGTCAGCGTCGCCGCCGCGTTCGACCTCGACGGTGGGACGATCCGCACAGCGCGGATAGCGCTCGGCGGGGTGGCCGCCAAACCCTGGCGTTCGCCCGAGGCCGAAGCGATGCTGGTCGGTCAAGCACCGACCGGCGAGGCGTTCACCGCCGCCGCCGACCTGCTGCTGAGCACGGCACGACCCTACCACCATAACGCCTACAAGATCCCGCTTGCCCGCCGCGCCATCCGCAGGGCGTGCGAGAAAGCGATCCGATGATCATATGATTACTTCTCATTCCTCGGCATCAGACCGACCACGGCGGCGGTCATGGCTCGGATACCGGTCTGGAGGCTGGGAGCAGGGTCGGGGTAGTAGAGCGACGAGTGCAGCGAGGGGAGTGGCTCACCTTTGGCTCGGGCGGCGGCCAGTCGGTCGGGTGGGATTGTGCCGAGACGGAACATGAAGATCGGCACGCCGCCCTGGTTGAACAGGCCGAAGTCCTCGGCTCCCATCGTCGGGTCGACCGTGACGACGTTGCTCGCTCCCAGCTCTTTCGACAGCATCGGGACGACCCGGGCGACCAGGTCGGGCGCGTTGATCGTCGGCGGTGTGTTTTCGTGGATCGTGACTTCCGGCGGCGCAGCGCGGTGCGCTTCGGCCAGCCCCCTGGCCCGGCGGCGAATCCCCTCGACGAGTTGATCGGCGACGTCCTGCCGGTAGGCCCGCAGAGTCAACTGGAGGCGGACGTCGTTGGGGATGATGTTCCCCTTGGTCCCGCCGTGGATCGAGCCCACGGTGACGACGGCCGGGTGGATCGGGTTGATCTCGCGACTGACGATCGTCTGCAAGTCGAGGATCAAAAGCGCGGCCAGCGCGATCGGGTCGACCGTGTTCTGCGGCACGGCACCATGTCCTCCCTTGCCTCGGACCAGAACTTCGACGGCCGTCGAGCTGGCCATCGCCGGGCCGCTCGTGTAGCCCACCTTGCCGGTTTCCAGGTCGTTCCAGACGTGCATGGCCAGCGCGATGTCGGGCTTCGGGAACCGGGTGTAGAGGCCGTCGGCGAACATGGCCTTGGCTCCCCCGATCTTCTCCTCGGCGGGCTGGCCAACCAGGACGACGGTGCCGGCCCAGCGGTCTTTGTGGTCAGCGAGCCAGCGGGCGGTCCCAACCAGGCTGGTCATGTGGATATCGTGCCCGCAGGCGTGCATCACCCCGACGGGGTTGCCGTCGTCGCCCGGCGTGGTCTTTTTGCTGGCGTAGTCGAGGCCCGTCGCCTCGGTGACCGGCAGCGCATCCATGTCGGTCCGGATCAGGACGGTTGGCCCTGGTCCGTTCCGGAGCACGCCGACCACGCCGAGGTTGCCGACATGCGTCGTCACCTCCGCCCCCGTCTTCTTCAACTCCTCGGCGACCCGGGCGGCCGTGGTGACCTCCTGATAGGAAAGCTCGGGGTGCGCGTGGAGATCCTTGTACAGACCGACCAGTTCCGCTCGGTGGTCATCAAACCAGGTATCCCCATCATCCGCCCACGCCGAGACTCCAGGCAAGGACAGGAGAGCCGTGATCAGGACGGATCGAAACAGCGCGCTCGGCATGGAACACAACTCCGGAAGTGCAGGGGTCGGACTCGATGGTGACAGATCGCAAATTGCAAAAGGTTTGCCCAGATTGATTTGCTATTTGCAATCTGTGATGGGCAATCCATTACTGAGAAGCGTCACAGGCGCATTGACCACCACTCTTCACCTGGCTTCCTGATGGCAAGCAGGTCAAGTTTGGCGGTCGCGCGGCGAGATCCGTCGCGCCGACCCGGCTCTCAGTCTAGCCCGTCGTCCCGGCAAAACGCGAGCCTCTGGGTGTGCCCCAGCACGCGGAATTGCGATCCATCCAGCGGCGAGTCCGGACCCGGCGACCGACTACGGTGGTGGCTGCGACCAGCGCTGTTCCAGATCCGTGAAGATGGTGTGGATGTTCGGCTGCGGTCCGGCGGCGACCGTGGCTTCGGCAAAGATGTGGGTGGCGATATGCTCGCCGAGGACCCGGTAACTTTCGAACTGCGACTCGCTGAAGAACTGGTCGGCGGTCGACTCGTGCGGGAATTTGGGGTGATCGACGACGTAATTCCGCACGTCGGACGGTTCGTCGCCGGTCAGGGTCGGCTTGACGTAGATCAAGGTCCCGGGTGCCGCGCCTTCGTCCACATCCGCGTAGTGGATCTTGCCGACCACGCAGTGCCAGGGAGTGACCGACGACCGATCTGGCTTGAGGAGGGGGCTGATATCAAGCTCGATCCGGACGCCGAAATCTTCGCGACATTTCCGGACCAGACCACCGAGGTACCAGAACGCGGAGTCCGGGTCAGCGCCGGCGTCGGACATGATGATGTACCGACACCGGCGGCGAACGAGTTCATAGACCCCCAGGTTCTCGAAGTGCCCACCGTCCGAGAGATAGACGTACTTCCCTTGATCGGTTGTTCTGCCCAGGAGTTCGTCAACGAGGTAGAGCGCGAACCCTGGGCCGGATTTTCGCCATGAGTCCCGCGCGGGGTTACCGAACCAGAGCCCGAGTCGAGCGTTGAACACGGTGAGCAAGATCGTGACCAACGGCGACGAGTGATACCCGGCGTTGGGGCTGGCTGCCGCTCCGGAGACACTGATCGCGGTCCCCAGGCGGATCGAGCCGCCAAAGCCAGGAAGTTCGGTATCGGCGGGGAGATCACGCTCATCGGGTTCGACCTCGGCGCTGGTCAGATCCCCGCGCCGGACGCTGGTCGCGCGGTAGCCTGTCGTCTTGCTGCCGCAATAGAGCGGGGTCAAGATGAACGACTCGGCCATGCGCTCTTGCCAGGCTAGATCGCTGCCCGCGACGAGATTCAGCGCCGTGTTGATCAGGTGGTACGGGCCGGGGTAGTCAACGACGAGGTCCTGATCCCAGTCGCGGACGATGGCCAGGTCACGTAGCGGGAAATCGTCGGTCGGGTCGAAGCCGGTGATCGGATTCGGGCGGCGGACCGGTACCGGGCAGTTGGTCGGGGCGAAGTGGCTCCGCCCATCCCGAGCCGCTTCGCGCGGTCGCGAGGCTCCCAGGTAGCACCGGACCAGTCGGTTCGCATAGAAGGCATTGAGCGAGAACAGGTTGATGTTGACGTACGAGCAGCCGATCGTCGCGACCCAGGCCGCCACCACCAGGATGATCCAGGTTGTGCCGAGGTGCTGGAGATTGGCCAGGTCGTTCAGAGAGTCGGTCAGGTGGTAATTCGCATGCGAAGCGGGCAAAACCACCTGTTGCAAGCGGGTTGCCAGCCACGCGATCGCCAGGATCAAGCCGACCACGAACACCGGCGGCGCAATGATAGCGACATATTCGAGCGGGTTGCGGTGGCCCTTTTCGCCGTCGGTCCGCGCGCTTCGTCCCGCCAGCGCGCCCAGCGAGGAGATCAGCGCCCATCCTGCCCCCGCGGCCGAAGCAACCACCGGCTGAGCTTTCCAGAGCAAGAACGGGCCGTACAACGAGAGCCCCGCGAACACCGTCCAGGCCAGGCCAATCATCAGGAGGTAAGCCCCCAGGCTTGCCCGCCATTCCCGCATATCCTCATCGCCATAATCGCCGATCAGGCCGACCTCGATGGCCGAGCCCGCCCCCATGCTGACCAGCACCAGGAGCGGACCAAACGTCATCATCACCGCGGCCAACTCTCCTGAACTGGCCAGAAAGTGGTTGTGCAGCGCATAGAGTGCGGCGGCCAGAGCCATGCACGGCAGCGATCCCGAGACGAACGCCGCCGTGGCCCGTCCCAGCTTCTCGAATTCTCGCCAGTCCCGCGACTGGTCCCATGTGTTGATCACAAGGAACGCGCTCACCCGGATGAGACCGATCAGCAAGCCAAAGCAGACCGACGAGAGAACGACGCTCCCCTTGAAGGGTTGCAGCCCGAAGCGAGTGGTCAGAAGATCGGGCAACAGATCGAAGATCGGGCTGGCTTGACTGGAGAACAGGAGACAGACCCCAAACGCGACCAGAGCCAACGGCACGAGGATCTGTTCCCAGAGGATCGGGTAGGACAGATCGAACCGCCCGAGCCCTTCCCGCGGATCTCCGGTGATGGGTTGACGGCTCGCGTGGATCAACGCGACGGTGCGGTAAATCCGATGAAAGCCGAGCCAGGCGAACGCCAGGGTCAGCAGGAACACAAGCCAATCACCCGTGAGCAATCCGAGGACCAGCCCAGCCGTGGCAAGCATCGCCTTCGGTAGCCAGATCCCCAGCGACGGGAGGAGCAAACCCGCGATGATCAAAAACGTCCAACCGCGAACTCGCTCGCTGACTCGGTCCAGGACTTTCAGCACCAGGGTTGCACCAGGCTTGCGCACGAGAATCCCGATCAACGCCAGAATCAGGCAGGAGCAACCCGCACCCGGCCAGTCTGAGAGATCGAACCCAGCGATAGCAAAGTCAGAACCCGGGGCCACGGTGGGGGCAACCAGGCGGAACACGAGACACGAGATCAGCCAGAGCACGAGGGATGTGGGCGGGATCATGAGCCAAAAAATGGCTTTTTCGAGCCTCTGAAGTCGAGTAGGTTGGCCGGCCTCCCGGGCGACGAAGTCGGCCAGTTTCGGCCCGGTCAGCAACGCGATCAGGCCGACCAGCAGTAACCCCGACGAGGGCCACCAGGGATGGGCACTCAGCCAGCGCTCGACCGGACCGATAGCTGGCCCCCGTGTGAGGTTGGCATAAAAGATCAAGACCAACCGGGGCAGGGCGATGGCCGCGAGCATCATCGGCAGCAGAATGAACTGGTTCAGGAACAGGTTGCGGAGATAAACCGAGATCATTGTCCAGGTATCCAGCGACGTCAGCCCGAGCTTCGGGGCCAGGTAGTTGCTGAACGCCCGGAGGTGGTAAATCGGTTGGGGTTCTTCCTCGACAACCCGTCGCAAAGGTGGTGGCGGTGATTGCGCCCCCTCGCGACCGTCGTGGATCTCTTGCGGCGTGACCCAGCGACGGGTTGCGAGTCCCTGAACGGCCCGGCGGGGGTTGAGCTGAGTCTCGACATTGCTTAGGGCTCGCTCGAGCCGGTCACGCTTCGTCAGGACCGCCGTCTGGAAGGCCGACTCGACTTTCTCGCCCACTTCGCTGCGAATCCGTGCTCCCGCGTCCCGCTGCTTTGCCGGCGCATCCTCCTGAGCAAGCTCCGCTCTCGACTGGTTTTGGCGCCACTTTGCCAGGCGAGATTGGACCAGCCGGTCGACTTCGGCCGGATCCGGCGGCTGGGGTTCGCCCGCCGCGCCCCCTTCGCGGCGCAGCCAGGCGGCCAACCAGGCGCCGATGTAGCCACCTCCAGAAACCGTCGAGAGGTAATCGAACTGCTTGAGGAGCCGAAGCGACGCCATGCCCTGCAAGAAACCGAGGTTGAACGTCGCGCTCCGGATGCCACCCCCCGAAAACGCCAGACCGACCGACCCCTGGTGCAACGACATGGCTCGCGCTCCGTCGGCGATGACATCGCCGATCTCGAAGCGTGATTCCACTGACTGCGAGTCGAGCAGTTTATCAAGCTCAACGGTCACGCCGTTCCGCGCCGCCCGGATCTTGCGGTACGCTGCGATCACACTCCCGAAGCCGCCGGTTGCCGACTCCCCGAGGAGCACGCTGAGCCGGGCCGCCCGCCAGAGGATCGCCCCCCGGATGAGCTGTTCCTTCAGAGTCTGATCGTGGAATGCCCCTCCCGTCCTGGCTGCCAACGCCGCGAGCACCTCATCGGCGAGTTGACGCTCCGCGCCGGCCAGGTCGTCAAGCGTCGCGGTTTGCGCCGTCAGGCGGACGATCTTGCCGATCTTGTCCTGGTCCGCGTGGGCCTGCGCGATCTCGGCCTGCCAGTTGACTTCGTGCAGCGATTGCCGGGGTTTTCGTAAATCATTGCTAAGCGCGGTGAGCCGAGTTTGCGCTCCGTCGCGCAACGTCTGCCAATCCCCGGGAGGTTCCGGAGGTCGGGTGCTTCCCCAGAGCTTGCCCAGGAAGCCCACGATCGAGTGGAAAGCGACCGGTTGAGCGGCGGCTCGGGCAGGTTTGTGGATCGCACCGACGACACTCAACGCGACGTCGCATCGAGACGAAACGACATCAGCATAATCCTCGATGGCCCTGACGACCCGCACAGCGCGGGCCAGAGTATCGACGAGAGGGGAGAACGTCGGATCGGTCCGGTCCGCGAGGGTGGCCACCGCGACGCTCGGATCAGTGGCGGCGCTGACCAGTGCCATCATCTGTGATCGGGCAAGGTCGATCTGCCGCCGGGTCGATCCCAGGCTGGCCATCCCGGCGCGACGGATGGCAATCTGTTCGAGTTCGTCGTACAGAACGGTTCCGAAGCCCTGCAATCGCTTGCTCATGACCGGATAACTTCCCCGAGACCTGGATGCATTGGCGGCGAGATCGGGCAGACTTCAACGAGCGGGGATGGTGATCTCGCGGCTGCTCACGCCGCTTCGAAGGGTGAACTCGGTCCGATCGTCGAGGACGGTCTGACCGTCGATCAGCAGCTTGACCCCGGCGCAGGTCCAGTTCGAGAATCCGCTTTTTGAGAGGACCAGACTCTTGCCCACCACGTCGGATCGGAGGAGCGGTCGATTGGCTCCCGTCGTGGGGTCGGGGTTGTTCGGCAGCGGGTAGTCATACCGGGCGGTTTTGCCACTCGTCAGCGAATCCGCGATCCACTGCCCGTTTTGCAGCCAACCGTTGGTCGCGAACGGGGTTTTGCCCAGGGTCATCACCACGCGATCGACGGTCCCGTTCAGGTAATTTCCGCCCTTGGTCGTCAGTTCAAGCGTCATGATCCCGACCGCTGCTGCGCGGGTGTCGGCCGTCATCCCGGCGGCCACCCGACGAGCGGAGACCGCCCGGAGGACCTCGCGCTGCACACCGAGATCGCGAACCATCGATCCGTGGCTGTATCTGGGGTCCAGCCGCAGGCTCGTGACCTTCGTTCCCTCGCCCAGGAAGCCCACAGGTTTGGCAAGATCGAGCGGAGCATCAGCGCGCAGTTGCGCGCCGGCCGTCGCGCTCAGGAGCGCCGAGGTCCCATCTCCGAGGAAGACCTCCGTCTCGGTGGCGACGAACTCATCGAGGTAAAGCGGCACGCCACGACCCTTGATCTCGTCGAAGATTTTGCGGCGCTGGGCGATCACCCAGTTGTTGACTCCATCGAAGTGACTCCCGCCCTCGGCTGTCAGCGATTCAGGCCCCGGTAGAGCCATCTGCATGTCCTGAAACTCGCCGGGGTCGCAGGTCGGATCGCACGAGGCGGCGATCAGATGATGCGCAACGCCGAAGTTGTCGCCGTTCAGGCGATCGTTGCGCCAGGCCAGGGCTTCATCGAACAGCCGCGGGTTCTTGGCGCGAAGCGTGGCCAGAGCCTGCTCGGGGGTCGAGCCGAAAACGATCGACTTGCCATGCAGGGCCATGAAGTCTTTGGTCGGCAACTGCTGGTAGACGCACGGATAGTTGGCGGCAAGCTGGGCGGTGGCCGCGTTGTCGAGGAAGGTCAGCCGGAACGGCGGATTCTCGCGGATGAGTTGGCCCGAGTTGCTGGCGTCGCGGGCATACCAGTAAAGCTCGGGCAAGAATCGGTTGGGTCGCGTTGTGAAGCCGACGCCGAAGTTATACCCCCACGCGAGCCCCCGCGCCGTCTTGAGTGCCCCGAGCCACGGGGTACCCACCGCGATGATGGCGTCCACCTTGCCTCGACCCAGACCGGCGATGTAGTCGCGACAAACCAGACCGCCGAGCGAGTGCGCGACCAGGATGACCTTCGCGGCCCCAGTTTGCTGGCGAGCTTGCTCGACCACCGCGTCGATCCGGGCAGAAGCCTCGGCACCAGCCCCCTTCCGCCAATCGTAGGGGGCCTCAAACCAGTTCTTGGTGCCAAACGTGTCTCGACCCCAGGCCGAAAAGTCCGCATAAACGGGGAGGTGGGTCAACTTGGCGCCGATCGGCGTCATCTGCAACCGGGCCAGTTCGCCCATCGTGTCGATGGGGGGTACGAAGGCCACCGAATCCACGATCCCGCCTACCGTCAGCTTTTCGACCCCATCATCGCCACCGGCGGGGTTAAGCCCACCCCGGGCAAACGTGCGTGGCGCCAGCGAGGTGCTATCCAGCCAGAAGACCGACCCGTCACCAAATTTCAGGATCGAGCCCGACGTCCCCGGCACGAAGACGATGGGAATCGAATCATCCCCCCGCGCGGTGGTCGCCATGACGCCGATCGTCAGGACAAGGGCTGGAACGAACCCGATTTGAGTGGTGAAATGCTGGCATGAATTCATGATCGAGTTGGATCGGTCCGAGCGATGACGCATAATTCCTCTTGATTCCAGGCGTTGCAGCGAAACGAGGTGGTCGAGATCGCTCCGCCGAGCGCGAAGCCTGCTCGACCGGTCCCATCAAGTTTCCAGACCGACGGCGGGTCGCATCGTCCCATGATCGAGATCTGACGAATCGAGCGACCTTTTTTTATAACGATGCGAATATGCGAGTCAAGCGCTCAGTTAAAAAATTCATTTCCAGCACGCTGCTGGCCAGATCGGACGTAAAAATCTGTTTTGCGAGCCATCTGGCAGAGCAAAGTGGTTAAAGTCAACGCAAATTCGCTGAATTTCCATATCAAAGCAAATGACGTACGATTCGGAAATTTATTTGTTGTTCGATCGAGCTCGCTTCGGTTATGACAGTCGGGACAAACCCCGAACGATTGCGATGTCGGCAAGACCTGCACGGGAGTCGAACGATGTGCCGATCTGACTGGAAGTGTCGAGCGGTTGGGCCCATGCTGGCATGGCTTCTGATCAACCTGGCGTCGGTCGCCGCAGTGGCTCAGGGGGTGGGACCCACCCGGAACGCGGCGGTTGGAACCGAGGATCTGCTGGGCGAGACCGTCGGTCGGATCGCCTACCTCGATCAAGGGTGGTCACCGACCGACAGTCAACGATTCTACTTTACGCCGCAGGGCTCGCAGATTATCCCGTATGACTGGTTTCTGGCGCTGGAGCAGCCGGGGGATCAGACCCTCTTTCGCGCGAATCGCAACCTGGAGCGGTTCCGATACCTGGCTCAAGATCCCGACCCGATGAACCCGGATGGCCTACCCGTCGGGTTCGTGCGTGACCGAGATCAGGCCGATGGCCAGGTCTGGCTGGGAGTGACGTGCGCCGCTTGCCACACGGCTCAGGTCAACTACCAGGGCGTTGGCTACCGGATCGACGGCGGCCCGGCACTCGGCGATATCACGACGCTGCTGATCTCGATGACGCAGGCGTTGCGAGCGACCCGGAGCGACGACGTCAAGTTCGCGCGTTTTGCCGCGCGACTCCCGGGCGGTCTTGCTGACTCGAAGCATCAAGCCGACCTGAAGCGGCGGATGGACGATGTGATTGCCCTCCGCGATGGCTACAACGCCCGCAACTTCCCGCCGGATCGACCCGCCGGCAACGGTCGGGTCGATGCCCTCGGCGCGATCCTCAACGAGGTCTATCACCACGCGGTCCCGGCCGGGAACCGGATCTCACCGATCACGAACACCCGCCCGGCAACCGCCGCGACCAGTTACCCGTTCCTCTGGGACACGCCGCAGCACGACCGGGTCCAGTGGATCGGCAACGTCCCCAACGGCGGCCCGTTCAACATCGGCACGCTGGGCCGGAACGTTGGTGAGGTGCTCGGCGTGTTTGCCCGGTTTGACTTTCCCGACCACCCTCGGTTCCCGGAACCCGGCTATTCGTCCTCGGTGAAGGTCGCCAACCTCAAGGAGCTGGAAAACTGGGTCGGGACGCTCTGGTCGCCCCAGTGGCCGAAGGATTTCCCACCGATCGACCCGACGAAACGCGCTCTGGGCGAGCGGCTCTACGCACAGAACTGCATCAACTGTCACGCGACGATCGACCGGACCGCACCCAACCGGCGGGTCACGGCGGTCATGTGGGACGCGGGGACCGACACCCGGACCGCCGACAACTTCTGGAACCGGACCGGCCAATCGGGGAAGGTTCAAGGGGCCTTCGCCAAGCTCTTCCCGACCATCGGCGGGAAGATTGGTGCCACGGTCCCCGGCGATGAGTTGCTCGGCAACGCGGTCATCGGGACGATCGTTGGCTCGATCGGCAATCAACTTCATGATCTGATCCAGCGCGACGTTCTGACCGCCATCGACTTCCACCGCCCGGCTCCCATCCGGCTGGCCCTCTGGCTGATGGGAGCCAAGCCGGGCGCGGCCTACAAGGCCCGTCCCTTGAACGGGATCTGGGCTACCGCTCCTTACCTGCACAATGGGTCGGTGTCCAGCCTGTTTGAACTCCTGCTTCCCGCCGATCAGCGGATCAAAACCTTCCACGTCGGAAGCCGAACCTTCGACCCCGAAAAAGTCGGCTTTCGGACCGACCTGACGGGGGCTTTCGAGTACCGGACGATCGACGACGCCGGGAACCCGATCCCGGGCAATTCCAACGACGGCCACAGCTACGGTTCGGGTCTGACCATCGATCAACGCTGGGCACTGGTCGAGTACCTGAAATCACTCTAAATTCGACCGCTCGGATGGGGTTTGAGGTCCGATCCCGGTGAAGGCACTGGTGAGGAACAGGGCACCCGCTCAAGCAAGGAGCGCGGGTGCCCTGACAATGCGTGACCCTGGATTGTACCCATCTGTGCGATCAATGCTCGGCGAGCGAGCGGGCCTTCCGGGCCAGATCGAGGAACTCGCGACGATACCCCGAGCGGTCTGGCCCCTGGCTCGACTCGGCAAGGGCGATCATCTCGTTCCAGCTTGCCGTCCCACGTGCTGGCGAGTCGCGCAGGAGGAGGCCGAAGGCGGCGATCGCCGAGGAGAAGCGAAAGTCGTCGGTCGGGTCGTCGTTGGTCCCGTCGTCCTGGACGGCAAACCCGATCAGCTCGCTGGTGTCACCAACGGGCGGTTTGTAGCGGATCTTGACGGTAAACAACTCGTCGAGGTGGTCCGTAGTGAGCGGGGCGGCCGGGGCTGGCTGCTGATACCGGAGCGGGTCAACTCCCGGACCCTCAACATTGGCGTTGACTTCCACGATCTCATACAGAGCAGTGACGGTGTGCCCGGCGCCAATCTCGCCGGCATCTTTCTTGTCGTCGTTGAAGTCGCGGGCCTTCAGGAGGCGGTCCTCGTACCCGATGAGCCGGTACGCTTGAACCCGCGCGGGATTAAACTCGACCTGGATCTTGACGTCCTTGGCGATCGTCACCAGCGTCCCGCTCATCTGCTCAACCAGGACCTTCGCCGCCTCTCGCAGCGAGTCGATATAGGCGGCATTGCCATTGCCCCGATCGGCGAGGCGCTCCATCGTCCCATCCTTGTAATTCCCCATGCCAAACCCGAGCGTGCTGAGGAAAACTCCGCTTTTGGCCTTGGCCTCGATCAGCCGAGTCAGTTCGCCATCGCCCGTGATGCCGACGTTGAAGTCGCCGTCGGTGCAAAGGATCACCCGGTTGGTTCCGTCCTTGATGAAGTTGGCGACGGCGACATCATAGGCCAGCTTCAGCCCCGCGCCCCCGTTGGTCGACCCGCCGGAACTCAAGTTGTCGAGCGCCGCCAGGATCTCGGCCTTGCGGTGACACGGGGTCGACTCCAGCGCCAGGCCCGATGCCCCCGCGTAGACCACGATCGCGACCCGATCATTCTCCCCGAGCTTCTGGACCAGCAGCCTCAGGGCCGACTTGACGAGCGGGAGCTTGTTCGGGTCCGCCATCGAGCCGGAAACGTCGATCAGGAACACCAGATTGCTCGACGGCCGCTGATCGGTCGCGACCTCTCGCCCCTTCAGGCCGATTCGCGCGAGCCGACTCCCCTCAGCCCACGGGCATCGGCCCACCTCGGCGAGCACCGAGAACGGGGCATTGCCCGTCGGGCTGGGATAATCATAGGGGAAGTAGTTGACCAGCTCCTCGACCCGAACTGCGTCCCTTGGCGGCAGGGTGTTCTGCGTCAAGAACCGCCGCACATTCGCATACGAGGCCGTATCAACGTCGATCCCGAACGTCGAGAGCGGCTGCTCGACCGACTTCCGGAACGGATTCTCGTCGATCCGGGCGTAACTCTCGGTATTCAGTCCCGAAGCGATCGGAGGTGAGGCGGCCTGTGGCGCAGCGGGCGCTGGGATCGCCATCTGATCTGCAACCAATTCTCCCTTCGGTGCTGCGGTCGAGGCATAGGTAGGGCGGGCCTTAAGCCTGGACGTCTTTGTGTCCGCTTCTCCGCACCCGCCGATCAGCAATGCGGACAGCGTTGCGGCCAGGGTCGGCCGTATGGGCAAATATCTTGCGGGCATGCTCTGATTCCCCCGATGAGGCCGGGAACGATTCTTGTTGCCACTCTGATGGTACAACGAATTGAGACCTGCGTGGTCAAAGATCACGCCGTCGGGCAAATTTCTCGCACGAGTGTCGGAGGGCTTTGCATAAAGATGGTCGATTACGGCTTTGTGGCGGGCTGCTTGAACCCGCGCTCGACCGAGTCCTTGGGGTCGGTCGAGACCGGGCCGTCCCGCCAGAGCCAGCGCATCATCTCGGGCATGATGGCGCCGCCGAACTTCTGGCCGTGGTTGTTCATCCCCCATGAATAGTTCACGTCGTACCCCTTGGCGGTGAGCGCCCGCATGAGCCGAACATTCTGGAGGAACCAGTCGCGGGTCTCGTCGTACTCGCCACCCCGCCGGATGCCTCGGTTGTCGTTCCGACCATCGCACAGGAAGACGCGGATCGGTTTCTTCGCGGTCGCCTGGACCTTCTCGGGGTAGACGTGACCGCCGCGGAGGTTGACGAAGCTGCCGACGTTACTGAGGACCTTGCGGAAGTCGTCGGGACGTTCCCAGGCGACGGTGAAGGCGGCAATCGCCCCCGAACTTGAACCGCCGATCCCGTGCATCTCGGGGTCGGTTGAGATCCGGTAATCCCGGCGGAGCGCCGGCAGCAATTCCTCGGTCATCACTCGCGCATACTTGTCATCAAGCGAGTTGTATTCGGTCGGCCGGTTGGTGTCGCGGTCGCCCCAGTCACGCGGGGTCGGCTCGGCCTGATCTGGTCGCCGACCAGGGTTGATGAAAACGCCGATCATCACCGGAATCTCGCGGCGGTAGATCAGGTTATCCATCACGTTCTGGGCTCGAATGTCTCCCTTCTCATCCTTGAACGCCTGGCCATCCTGATAGACCATCAACGCCGCCGGGACGCCGGGATCATACTGAGCTGGGACGTAAACCCAATAGGTATGCTGAGTGCCCGCGTAAACTTGACTCGGCAGCACGAACGGACCGCGGATCTCCCCCTTCGGCACGCCCTCCTGTGGAAGGGACTCAGGGCCGAGGCGGTATTGCGAGTCGGGATTCATGGGTCGCGGCGCGGGCTCCTGCGCGCTTGACGGCGCTTCGGTCAAGAGCGACACGCTGACCAAGACCAAACTGATGATCCTATCAATACGCTTCATTTCGGAAACTCCCTCGCGCGATGGCTGGCACAATATCGACTGGTCCAGGGTATGCCACCTGCCCATTCCCGGGACAGTGGGCGGGCAGGACGAGAGCGAGTTTCGTGCGACGCCGATCGAGATTTCTCTGGCGGGTCAAGCACCTGTCGGGTCCAATATCAGGAGACTCTCCCCCTTCAGCGACCCGACCCGGGTGGTCAGGAGCGACGACGATGGTTGGTTCCACGCTGCTGTGCCTCGTCCTGGTCGCGTTGGGCTTCCAGAATCGTGGCGAACCCGACCCGGCTCGGCTGGTGGAGCAACTTGGCGCCACGAGTTTCGGCGATCGGGTCGCGGCCGGCGAAGCGCTTGTCAAGCTCGGTCAACCGGCGCTCCCGGCGTTGATCCAGGCTCGCGAGAGCCGCGACCTGGAGGTCCGCCTGCGGGCCGCAGCGCTCGTGACCCGGATCGAGGTCGCGGCGGTTTTTGACGCGACTCTGGTCCAGCTTGATCTCACCGACCGCTCCGTCGCCGAGGCCGCCGAGGCGATCACGCGGGCGTCGGGGATGCGGCTCAGGGCCAGCGATGCGCAAGGGAACAACCACGCCGAGCCCCCCTGGCCCGACCGGCGGGTGACGCTGCACATTACCGAGCCGACACCGTTCTGGGCCGTCCTCGACCAGTTCCGCTCGGCGAGCGGGATGCAGCGCGAATACGATCGGGGCCAACCCAAATTTTCCTCCTTCATGCCGGTCTTTTACCTGCCGCTGATCACCGGTCGAGCCCGGCCCCCAGCGTCGGATCATGGGTCGCTCCGGGTGGAACTGCTCCGGGTCAGCGATCGCCGGGACCGCAGTTATGGCGACGTCGATACCCGGTTCGGCAACTTCGCGGGGCAACCCTCGCCGCGCGACCCGACCACGGGAGCTTTCGAGAATCAGTCCTACACCGCCGAGTTACTCGTCTCAGCCGAGCCTCGGCTCCGGATCTTCGGCGTCGGGCCGATCGAAGGCGTGCAGGCGACCGATGATCAGGGGCGATCGCTGATCCAGCCGGCGACCGCCGAGTCGATCGCCCAGCAGCAGGAGCAGTTACTCCTGAACCCGCAGATGGACCCGCAACTCCATTCCAACCTCCGGTACGGCTCGGGTAATGGGGTATCGACCGCAACCCGGACGGTCCAGATCCCGTTGGCGTACCGCGACCCACCCGCCGGCTGGATCGCTCGGCTGCGTGGGGTCTTGCCCGTGATGGTCATCACGCGCCAGGGCGAGCCGCTGGTCGTTCCGCTTCAGGATGCGGTCGGCAAGGAGTTCGCTGCCGGCTCGACGAAGATCCAGATCCACGAGATCAAGAGCAAGCCCGGCCAGGAGCCGACGGTCGAGTTCACCCTGGAGACGCCGCCGGTCGGCGACGATGGCATGATCCTCGTCAACGTCGCTCAGGGGACCAAGCTGGCCGCCACCCCACCGTCCGACCTGCTGGAGATCCGCCTCGAAGTCCTCGACGACCAGGGCAACAGCCTGTTCTGGCAGGTGACCCACCGAGCAACCGCCAGGACACCGGGGCGGATCACAATCGTGATCCACGACCGCGACTCACGCCGCCACCGACCGGAAACCCTCCGGCTCCGCTGCTGGAATACTGCTGCCGCCGCGACCGACCTCCCGTTCGAGTTTCGCGACGTGCCGACCCCCTGATCTCGTCGTCCCCCTGGTGGCGGAGTCGTTGCTCATGACCGGATCGTTTCTGCTGGCACTGTTGATCACAGGCTCACCTCTCCCCGATGGGCGCGACGCGGCCGGGTGGGTCGGGCAACTCGGCGCCGCGGCGTTCGACGACCGCGTCGCAGCTTGCAAAGCGCTCGAAAGCCTCGGCATCCAGGCTCTCCCGGCGCTCCGGGCCGCCGCCGATGCGGCCGATGGTCGCGTTCGGGTTCGGGTCCGGGCGCTCATCGAATCGATCGGTCGCCAGGCAGAGCTCGACCGGTTCCGTCGACCGACCCTGATCCGCCTCGATTTCGCCGACCAGCCGCTCCGTGCGGTCATCGCCGCGTTGAACGACCGCCATGATTTCGGCCTCACACTGCGCCTTGGTCCCGATGTCCGCAGTAAGTTAGCGTTCGCGAGAGATCAAGATTTAAATTTGAAAAAGGAGTTGCGGAATCGCAAAGTTACGCTGGAGGTGGCCGAACCGCTGCCGTTCTGGGAGGCGATCGACCGGATCTGCCAGGCGGGGTCGCTGCGGTATGGCCTGACGTACGGCTCGCCGAGTCACGACCGGCCGGGCGGCTTCCAGTTGATGAGCGATCGGACCGGCAGGGGCCCGGTGGTCGACTCCGGGCCGTTCCGCGTGCAACTGACGGGGCTGCACAGCCACTTCGAGCAGGATTTTACCCAGGACTTCGAGGTCCTGCGGCAACAGGCCCCGCGCGGAACGACAGGCGATCTGACGGTGGACCTGGCCATCCTGCCCGAGCCCGACTTGACCATCCACCAGAGCGGCGCGGTGGTCATCACCGAGGCGACCGACGACCAGGGGCGATCGCTCCTGCCCGCCAGTCCCCCCGCGTTCGATGCCGAACTGGCCCGGCACATGACGAGTGGTTCGGCCTCGACCTCGATCGCTGTTCCGCTGGTGGTTCCCGCCCCGGCGGGGACGGTGATCCGTCGGCTCCGTGGGCGGGTTCCGGTCGCGGTCGTGGCCCGGAGCCTGGACCCGATCGTGGTCCCGCTCCAGGCGCCGGGAGCCGTGGGCAAGCTATTTTCGACCCGTGAGCTGACGCTTGTGATTGACGAGGCGACGCTGACACCGCCAGGCCCGATCGCGGTGAAACTGACGATCCGATCGAAGCGTGACGCCTGGTCCGGCGGGAACAGGCCCGGGACGGGACCGACCAGATATACTCAGTTCGACCGCGACCAGATCACAGAGAGGGTCGAACTTCGCGAGCCGACGGGGCAGCGGATCAAGTTCGACCTGAACTACCAGACGAGCGGCGGAGATTCGCAGGGGTTCTTCAACACCTATCGCCTGCTCGTTACCCCGGTCCTCGATGTTGACCCCGACGGCGTCCCCACAACGACGCGGTTCCCGGTCCCCGCCGAACTCCGCTTCTCCGGTTTCGTCCAGACGACCACCGAAATTCCCTTCGACTTCCGCGATATCCCGCTGCCCTGAACCGGGGCCGAGGTCCGCTCATGCTCTTGACCCCCTTGATGCTCCTGGCCTTGCTGCCCACCCGTCCAGCCGACGACCCCGCCGCCCTCATCGCCCGGCTTGGTTCGGCGGCCCCGGCGGAGCAAGCCGCCGCGACGGGTTCGCTCCAGACCCTGGGTCGAGGCGCGATCCCGGCGCTGGAACAGGTCATGAAGGGCACAGATCCCGTCCTCCGCGCGCGGGCCACGCCCGTCTGGGAGTCGATCCAGCACGACCTCGTCACTCGGGCATCAATGGTCCGACTGGTCGGCTCGGACCGGTTGGGTGCGGTCGAGAACATGGCCAAACAGACGGGGATGGCGCTCAAGATCAATCAGGGGTCGAACATCGAGGGCAGGGTCCTCGCCGACCCGACGCCGATTCCGTTCTGGACGGCGCTCGAACGGCTCGGGTTCCGGGGGTTCTATCTCCAGAACCCCGGCCACGGCGAGTTGCCCGAACTCGACATCCACCAGAATCCCCTGTACGAGTTCACCGCGACCTCGGGCCCGTTCCGGGTCGCGTTGACCGATCTCCACCTGCACCACGATCGCCAGTTGATCCACGCCCCCTGGGTCCGGGTCGATGGATTCGGGCAGCGGATCAACGTCATCCAGGCAGAGACTCGCGAGGAGACCATCACCTATTTCGGCGACCTCGATATCATGGCCGAGCCCCGGTTCTACTTCACGCAGGAGGCGCCGGTCCGGCTGACCGAGGCGACCGACGACCTAGGCCAGTCGTTGGTCCCCGACGCGACCACCGCAGCGCTCGGGTTCAAGGACATCATCCATTTTGCCACCCGAGGAGCCAGCGGAGTTACTCAGGCGCAGGCTCAGTTCCGCCTCCGAGTCCCCACGCGAACCGATGGCACGCGGGCATCGCTCCGAGGCGTCGTTCCCTTGATGATCCACGTCCGTCGCCCCGACCCGGCACTCGTCATCCCCCTTGCCGGAGCCGTCGGCAAGACCTTCCGGACCGATGAAGTCGAGATCAAGGTCGAGAGTGCCTCCACATCGGCCAAGGCCACGAACGTCGGGATGGTGATCACGCTGGACGTCGCCCGGGCGAACCTGCCCCCTCAGCCGGACAACCCACTGACGACGTCGCGGCTCCAGGTGCTCGGCCAACATCAACTTCAACTGGTTGCTGCCGACGGGACCATCGTGGCCGACTCCGCCGGCAGTGGGTACGGTGGGGGCAACGTCACCCCGAACGTCCACCACTGGAACATTGGCACCTTCCAGACCGGCCCCGCCACGCACCTGCGGTTCTACAGCATGTTCCGGGTTCCGACCGAGGTGGCATTTGAATTTCGCGACGTGCCCTTACCTTGATCCGATCGCGAATCTGAAAAGGGAGGATGGATGATCGCCCCGAGCTGGATGCTGGTCCTGGTGGGAATCCTGGCCGCCGACCTCACGCCCGCCGAGTTGGTTGGGCGGCTCGGGTCGCCCGACCGCGTCGTCCGCGAGGAAGCCGCGCGGACCCTGGAGGAGCAGGGGCTCGATGCCATCCCGGCGCTCGATGCCGCCCGCGCGGCCGCGCGCGAACCGCTTGACCGCGACCGTTTCGCCACCCTGATCGAGCGAGTCCAGGCCCGGATGCTCAACCGGCCGACGCTCGTCGCGGTGGACTTCGCCGACGTCCCACTTGGCGAGGCCATCGCCGCACTCGCTCAGCGGAGCGGGTTCGCGGTGGCGCTGGATGATCCCGCGCTGGCTGGTCGTCGAGTCACCGTCCAGACCAACGAGCCGGTGCCGTTCTGGGACGCGCTCGACCGGGTGAGTCAGGCAGGGCATATCCGGCACGACCCAGGCCGACGATCTGAAAATGAAGCCGATGAAGGCAAGCGCCTCAACCTCCCGGCCGCGACGATCCGCCTGGTCGATGGCGACCCACCCGACCCGACGACCTCCGCCGGCCCGCTCCGAATCCACGTTTTCGCCACCCACCAGCACCGCGACCGGTCGTTCAAGATCGAGGGGAACCCTCGGTTGACCCCCCGCAGCCCGACGACGACCATCGAGGTTCAGGCGTTCGCCGAGCCTGGCCGCGAGATCCACCCGAATGGTCTCCCCCGGCTTGAAGCGATCGATGAGCAGGGCCACGCGCTGACGCCTCAGCCCCCGTCGGGCAGCAATCCGAGCAGTCCCGAGGAACGTTCCTGGTTGGAACCGGGCCGGCTCTCGCTCCTGCACTGGCATATTCCGCTTGGTCTGCCGGTGGTCGCCGTCGGGACGCTGATGCACCTGCGGGGCGTCTTGCCGGTCGTTGTCACCAAACGCTCGCCCGACCCCACCGAGATCGTGCTCAAGGACGCTCTGGGCAAGACGTTGCCGTGGGGTCAGGGGAAAATTCGGATCACCAAGGTTGCCAACGCCAATGGATCGACGTCGGTAGAATTCGTCCTGATCGAAGCGGAGAGCCCGGGCGAGTCGAATCGAGTCGCGACTCGTGCCGAACCCGAAGAGGTGGACGCCTATCTGCGGTCGCGGATCGAGTTCCAGGATGATGCCGGTCAGCCGCTCGGCTGGAATATGCTCGGCATTTCGCCGCGGACGAGATTTCGGGGGGAGACTCAGGTCCAGACCTACGTTGCAGGCAAGACTCCACCCGCCCGGCTCCGGATCTACCGCTTGAACCGGCTGGCAACCGAGCTTCCCTTCGAGTTCCCGGCGATTCCATCGCCCTGATCTTCAGGCGACATGAGCCCGTCTGACCAGAGAGAGGTCGGACGGGCTCGACGGTGAAATCCGGATCAAGCAGCCACCTAGCTTATCTGGGCGGAGCAGCCTTGGGGGCGGGAGCGGCGGCCTTGCCGGGTTCGGGGGCGGGTCCCTGCGATGGCACGGGTGCCTTCGGGAAGAGGTCGGCTGGCATCGGCTTGATGTCGATCTTGGCGGTCTTCCGCATCTCGTTGACGATCTTTTCCTGGAGGTCGGTCTGGTATTCCTCAAGGATCAAGGGCTTCTTCTCATCAAACTTGACGGGCGTTCCTTCCTTACGGTCGGTGACCTGGATCAGATGGAAACCGTAGGGGGTTTCGACCACGTCGGAGACCGAACCCTTTTTGAGCGCGAAGGCGGCGGTGGTGAAGACGGGATCAAGCTGACCGCGACGGGTGAAGTAACCGAGGTCGCCGCCCGATGGGCTGACCTTGTTGGCGTCGTCCTCGGAATACTTGTTGGCGGCGTCGGCGAAGCTGATCTTGTTGCCGTCGATCTCCTTCTTGATCCCGGCGAGCTTGGCCTTCAGCTTGGCCTTCTCGGCGTCGGTCGTGGTCGGCTCGGTTCGCAGGAAGATGTGGCTGGCCTTGACCTGAGTCTGGTTGAACAGGTCCTTGTTGTCATCCACATACTTCTTGAGGATCGGGTCGGTGGCGACATTGTTGACGTAGTTCCGCCAGCGGAGTTTTTTCTTCATCTCCTCGCGGATCTGCGCTGAGGTCAGGCCCGACGACGCCAGCGCCACGTTGATGTCCTGCCCATCCTTCTTGAGGGCTTCGGCCAGGCCGTTGTACTCGGCGTCGATCTCTTTCTCGGTCACGGTCGGGTTTTGCTTGACCAGAAACTGATTGACGAGCCGGAAGTTCGCCAGCATCTCGATGCCGGTTTTGTACATATCATCGTCACTGACGGCACCCGGCGGCACGCCGAAATTGTTCAGGTGCGAGACCAGCTCTCCCCGGGTGATCGGGTCGCCGTTGACCGTGGCGATGACCTGGTCAAGCAGCGGCGATCGGGCGGGGGGCGTGGCGGCCTTGCCAGCCGGTGCCTGAGCCGGTGCTGGCGTCGGCGTCGCGGTTTTCTGCTTCGGCTGACTCGTCCCGGAAGGCGCCTGGGCGCCGGCGATGGCCGCGAACGTGACGACGATCGACGCGGTGAGGCCGGAACGGACGAACTGACGCATCGGTACGCTTCCCCCTGTCCTGGGATTTCATCCTGAGTAATTCGATCGCGACGAGGCGTGACCGACGAATGAACCGATTCTAGCGGCCCCCGCCGATCTTTGCCGCGCCAATTTTTCGGGAGAGTCAATCGAGGCGTCCCCACCCCTCACGGCCGGGTCGCGGTCCGCAGTTTGTGGACGAGTTCCCGCAAGTAGCGCTCGATCGGAATATCGACGGCTGGCAAGGCAAATTCGGTCGGGTTGCTCGGCCAGCGCTGGATCGTCATCCAGGCGAGGTAGCTGAGCAAGGCATAGATCGCCAGGGTGGACCAGGGGTTTTTGCTCCAGAGTTTGATGGCCGTGCCGAACGCCTTGTTCACCCGCGCTCCGCGCAGATCGACGCTGCAAATCTCGTCCAGGAGCAGATGCGAGGCGAACCCGACCACCACCGCCAGCGCCATCAGGACCTTGAGGCTGTGGTTCGTGCTCGGGTAGTAGAGGTAAGTCAGGAGCCCCCAGACAGCGCACGTCGGCACGCTGTGGCTGATCCCCCGATGCTTCGAGAGCCGCGAAAGCACGCGCCGGAGGCCGTGGCGAACCGCGACGAACGCGAGGATGACCGCCCAGAGGTGGACCTCGAAGATCGGCGGGGGGTCAGCCTTGCCGACCTGATCCCAGACCGCCGCCGCGACGAGCACACCGAGGATACCGGTAAATCCTTTCAGTTCGACCCCCGACGCCGAGTCGAGGTCGGGCAAGAGGCCGCTCAAGGTCGTCAGCAAGGTGGCCACGGTTCCATAGAACCAGTGCGCTCCGAACCAGAGCCAGGCCGCGGCCGAGTACATCCCGCCCAGGGTTGAAGCGAACGTGATGTGCTGGCGATAATTACCCATCAGCCACCAGGGCGCCACGTATCGAGGGCCGGCGGACCGCCCAGCCGAGGTGGAATCATCTTATCAAAATCGACCGCCACAAAACCGGCTCACCGAACCACGCGCCGCTTCGGTTTCGGAGCGGGCAGGGCGTCGCTGGTGACCCGCAGTAACTCGCAGAGCGTTTCGCGGTGCGTCCAGCCATCGAGCCAGTCCTCGGGGATCAGCAAGTAGGGCCGGCACCCCGGAAAGGGGGACCCGGTGGCGACCGTGGGCACCAGGGTCTGGCCGGCGTCGGTCGGCTTGACGTAGAGGCGGTCCTGGCAGATCAAACCCACCGGCTTACCATCAAGGTAAAGACAATACTCGCCGAACATCCGGAGCGTCGTCACGGTCCCGGCCTGGCGGACCTGGTCGAGCACGGCGTCGATGGTTGCGGGGCTGGTGGCCATCGGGAAATCTCCTGACAAGGGATCGGCGCGGGGCGGGAGCCGTCAGCGTCAGCGAGCCGACGGCTGAGCCTCCTGGGCCACCTTGCCAGGATCGGATCGAGGCACCTGCTCCACGAACCGGGCGAGCGGTCGCATCAGTTCATCGCCACCGACGATGAAGAAGTCGTTGTGGTCGGCCTCGGCGATCGTCACGCGGGTCAGGGGAGTTTTTACGCGCTCGGCAAGTTGATCCGCCATCGCGACCGGGATGAGCCGATCCGCGCGCCCGTGGCCGATCAGGATCGGGCACTCGACGCGGTCGATCGCGCCGAGGCTGTCGAACCGGTGCCGCAGCAGGATGGCCGTCGGCAGGAACGGAAAGACCCGTTTGGCCATGTCGGCCATGCTGGTGAACGACGAGAAGGTCGCCAACCCAGCCACCCGGCGGCGACTGGCAAGGTCGATCGCCACCGCGCCTCCCAGCGACCACCCCGCCGCGATGATCCGCCCCGAATCGATATCCTGGCGGGTGAGCAAATGAGCCAGCGCAGCGTCCGCCGTTGCGTGGCAACCCGCCTCGCTCGCTTCGCCCCCACTCATCCCGTAGCCGAGATAATCGGGGATGAGGACGTTGCACCCGATCCGGCGGAACTCCGCCATCTGGTCCTCGGCATCGCTCAGGCACATGGCGTTGCCATAAAAGTAAAGCAGGGTCGGACACGTCGCGGCGTCAGCACGGAGCGACCCATCCGGATGGAGTGCCTTGCCGAACAGCGCGACGACCCGATCACCCCCCGGCGTCGTCACGGTGAGCAGCTCGCCATCGGCGGGTGCCGCGACGATCGCCTCGGGTTTCCCCTGGGTCGCCGAGCCGGGAAAGATCAGACTCCGCTGAGCTGAGAAAAAAATGGCAACCACTCCGCCATAGACCAGAGAAGGGATCAGAACCAGGCTGATCAACCATCGACGCCGCCGGGGTGGTAACGCCAGTTTGGTTTCACCACGGATCATGATATCCGCTCTGCGACTGGTCGAGTCCAGGGGCATGGGCAACCTCCAGGGTCCGCGCCCTGCTGGCAGCGGATCAGGTTCAGAGACCGAGCGACCTGCGAAGTTGCCTGGGCCGAGAAGCCAGCCAGCCCAAGAGTGATGGCCCTGCCGGCAGATCCACGGTCGAGAAATATTTGTCGCCAAGCCGGCCATCACGACCATACGCCACCGCGATCAAACCGGTCGGCGCGACCCAGACGGCCTGATGTTGATCATACTTCAATCGCGGGAAAAAATGAGGATAGACAAGTCCCCCGTCGAGAAACGCCGACACGCGTTGGCCGTCGGGTTGCGGAACCCAGGCCGTACCACGCCGCTGCAACCTGCTCCGGGGCGGTCCGTTGAGCACCCGCTCGACCTCCACGCGTGTCATCCCCATCTGGAGTTGGCGATACTCACGCTGGGTCCATTGATCGGGTCGCGGCGCGATCGCCCCGGCGACGGCCAAAATCAGCAGCCCAATCAGACCACCCAGAATCCACTTCATCGCTGGCTTCATGGCAATGGGTCGCTCACGTGGAAAGCTCCCGTCGTTCGTCGTCTGTCATGCGCCCGATGGGTCGCGATCTTGCCAGATCCATCCTCTGCCAACCAGATGACCGTGTCCAGAAGACGGACAGCCAATATTGTGATCCGAATTCCGAGAGAAACAGACAAAAAAGCCCGATCCTGAAAGAAATCTCCCTATCGCAAAACAAATTGATTGCTTCTTTAATCCCGAATGCAATAATTTTCCGAGCGAATCTCGATTCGTCATCCCTCGCACTCACTTCCGCAGCTGGAAACCACGATGCTCCCCATCACTCCAGCGCGTCTGGCGGCCAACCAACGGAACGCCCAACTCTCGACCGGTCCGCGAACCGAAGCGGGTAAGTCCATCACGCGAGCCAATGCGCTCAAGCATGGCATGTGCGCCGTGACGGTCTCAGTCGAAAACGAAGCCATCGTCCGCGAGCGGGCCATCGGCGTTCATCAAACGTTTCAACCCCAGACCGCGTTCCAGGCATGGGTCTGCACCATGAGTGCCATCATCACGGTCCGCCTGGACCGCTTGCGGGATCTCGAAAAGCAGATCCGCAAGGGCGCTGCCTGGCGAGCTGGATCGTGCTGGGACGACGATCAACGCGACGAGGCGAAGCGGCTCGGCGCTCGCCTGGCACGCAAGCCGGAGCAGGTGGTCTCCCAACTTCGCCGGACCCCGCACGGCTGCGACTGGCTTATCGAGCGCTGGGCGATGCTCTTGAGCGTCGCTGATCGGGGGTTGTGGACCGTCGAGCAGCAGGCGCTCGCCAATGACTTGCTTGAAACCCCTCATGAGTTGAGGGGCGATGCCCCGGGGTTCACCGTCGATGCCGATGGTCGGACACTCGATGACGGCGGTGACGAAGCCGCGCTCGCCCGTGCTCAACTCGCCGAGTTGAAGCTGCTTCAGGAACGCGTCGAGGATGCCGACGCGATCGCGCGGCAACTGGCAATCGCCGACCTCGACGACTTCAACAATCCCAAGCTCATGCGGTGCCGCCGTTACGAACGCTCGCTCCAAAATGAGTTTCATCGGTTGTGCACCTTGAGCCAGTTCGAGTCACCCCAGGCCGCCCCCGACCTCAAGTTTCCCGCGTCGATCCCGGCCCACTTCTTCGACCCACCGCCCATCCCGACGGAAGCCAGCACGCCGATCGCCCCAGAGATCCCGAACGAACCCATTCCGCCAGTGCCGGCGGCAATCCCGAACGAACCCATCGGCTCGGTGCCGCCGATCGCGCAGAACGAACCCACGCCGCCGGTCGCTCCTCGCCGCCGGAACGAACCCATTGCGGCTGGATTTGGGCTAGATCTACCCTCGACGGCCGGGATGGACCCCGCCCTGGTAGCCTTGCTGGAGGCGGATTTGCCCGATCCCAACTCGCTCGACCCGGCCTGGTGCCGCGAGTTCATCGAGGCGCGGCTCGGTCGTGACGCTTCCGGGCAGCTTTGCATGCCCGGCGAGAACCGACCAACCGCACCAGGTTCGCCCCGAATCCCGCACGAGTCGAGAGGGACGCTTGCCGATCATCAGGCGTGAGGCGTATCCTGGGGGGGCCGTTGCCAACCTATCCTGGCTTGCCCATCCCGGAGTCTGATTCATGATTCGCATCCTGACCGCGTCCGCGCTGGTAGCCTCGTGCGCTGGGATCTTGCTGGCGGTCGTCGCATCGGCCGCGCAGGCCGACGACTCGTCCGACCGCGTCTTCGAGATGCGGACGTATTACACCATTGATGGCCGGATGCCCGCGCTCAACAAGCGGTTCAAGGACCACACCGTCGCTCTGTTCAAGAAGCATGGGATGGAGTCGATCGGTTACTGGATGCCGACCGAGACCAAGGACGGCAAGCCAAACAAGCTCGTCTACATCATCGCCCACCAGAGCCGTGAAGCCGCCGCGAAGTCATGGGAAGCCTTCCGCGCTGATCCCGAATGGAAGAAGGCCCAGGCCGCTAGCGAAGCCGACGGCAAGATCGTCGACCACGTCGAGTCGGTCTTCCTCGCCCCGACAGACTACAGCGCGATCAAGTAAGCCGACCCCGACCATCAATCTCGAACTGTGAGCTGACCCGATGGCGACCGCGACCCCTCCCCCGACGATCCCCATCGGGCTTGCCGAGATCCAGGCCGCCGCCGCGCGGCTGGCTCCGTGGATTCACCGGACGCCGGTCCAGACCTCGCGAACCCTCGACGGTTTGACCGGCGGGTCGGTCGTCCTCAAGTGCGAGAACTTCCAGAAGATCGGCGCCTTCAAGATCCGCGGCGCGACCAACGCCCTCCTGCAACTGACCGACGACCAGAAACGGGTCGGCGTCGTCACCCACTCGTCGGGCAACCACGCGCAGGCGATCGCGCAGGCGGGCCAGTGGCTCGGCATCCCGGCCGTGGTCGTCATGCCGAGCAACGCCCCGCCCGTCAAGCGCGCCGCGACCGAAGGCTATGGCGTCCGCGTCGTGCCGTGCGCGCCGACCCTTGCCGCCCGCGAAAGCACCGTCAACGCCCTGATCGCCGAGCACGGCTATACCCTCATCCACCCGTTCGACAACTGGGACGTCATCACCGGTCAGGCCACCGCCGCGCTCGAACTCATCGAGCAGGCTGGACCCTTCGACATCATCATGAGCCCGGTCGGCGGCGGCGGCTTGCTCGCCGGTACGGCCCTGACGGTCAAGCATCTGTCGCCCGCAACCGAGGTCATCGGCGCCGAGCCCAAGAACGCCGACGACGCCCTTCGCTCGTTCGTCTCGGGCCAGATCGAAGCCTCGGGCGATCCCAAAACCGTCGCCGACGGCCTGCGGACCTCGCTCGGCGAGCGCTCGTTCGCCGTGATCCGCCAGCACGTCGACCGGATCGTCACCGCCACCGAACCCGAGATCCTTGCCGCGATGCGGTTCGTCTGGGAGCGGTTCAAGATCATCATCGAGCCCAGTTGCGCCGTGCCGGTGGCCCCGATCCTGAATCGCCAGATCGACATCACCGGCAAGCGGGTGGGCATCATCATCACCGGCGGCAACGTCGACCTCGAACCGCTGTTCGCGGCGCTGGAGGCGAAGTGGCTTTGAATCGGCGTGCCGAAAGTCCGGGTTCAAGCTGGCCGCCTGAGATCATCCTGACCAGGATCTTGCTGGGAGGGGTCGCGGTGGTTCTGCTCATCGTCGCGGTCGCTCGGGAAGGGAGCCTGTTTGGGGCCAGGCACGTCCGCTGCGTGGTCGAGAATCGGTCGACGGCAACCATCGACAGTATATCCACCTGGGATGGCGATGACGGCTTTGACCTCGGCCCCGTTGGCCCGGGTTCGACTCTCAATCGAAAACTGACGACCTACATGCTCGACCGCGCCTCGGTCCGGGCCTTTGTCGCCGGACATGACCCGGAGCACCCGACCCAGTGGTCCGGCGACTTCGCCGCTGGCTTTCGCGTGGGTGAGGTCCGGTTTGTCTACGACGGCCATACCTTCCAGATCCAACCGAACCTCTGATTCAGTTGGAGAGAGGGCTTTCGGTTCGGACTTCAACGACGTTTCGTTGCCAGAAGGAGGCTTCTCGAATGGACCGCCGCTTGATCTCTGAATTCTTTGCCTTGCTCACCGCTCTAATAACTTCGACCGTCGCCGCTGCCGCCGATCCGCCGCCGAACGTCGTGCTGATCTTCTGCGATGACATGGGCTATGCCGACCTCGGCTGCAATGGCGCTCCGGTCTGCCTGACGCCTCGGCTCGACCGGATGGCGAGCGACGGGGTCCGGTTCACCGACTTTTATGTGTCGAGCCCGATCTGTTCCGCCTCGCGGGCGGCTCTTTTGACCGGGGCGTATCATGAACGCGTCGGCATCCGGAACGCGCTTGGGCCGAACGACCGCAAGGGTCTGGCTCACTCCGAGACGACGCTCGCCGAGCTGCTCAAGGCGCGCGGCTATGCGACCGGAATGGCGGGCAAGTGGCACCTGGGGTCGCGGCCGTCGCAGCTTCCCATCCATCATGGCTTTGACGAGTACCTCGGCCTCCCGTATTCGAGCGATATGTGGCCGTATCATCCCGAGGCACCCAAAATGTACGGGCCGCTCCCGTTGATCGAGGGGGACCACAAGGCCAAATCCGCCCTGACGCCCGACGACATGCCCAGCCTGACGTCGGCCTTCACCGACCGCGCCGTGGCTTTTATCAAGCGGAACCACGACCGACCATTCTTTTTCTACCTCGCCCCGACCTTGCCGCACGTTCCGCTCTTTGTCAGTGCCGCTTACAAGGACAAGACCGGGCGCGGGCTGTATGCCGACGTCATCGCCGAGATCGACGCCTCGGTTGGACGCATCCTCGACACCTTGAAGGAACAGGGGCTGGATGAGAAGACGCTGGTCATCTTCACCTCGGATAACGGCCCCTGGCTGAGCTACGGCGATCACTCCGGGCTGGCCACTCCTCTCCGCGAGGGAAAGGGGACCACGTTCGAGGGGGGCGTCCGCGAGCCGTTCGTCGCCCGCTGGCCGGGTCAGATCCCCGCCGGGACCGTCCGCCATGAACCCGCCGTGACGATTGACATCCTGCCCACGATCGCCGCGCTGACCGGTTCGCCGCTGCCGCCATTGCCGATCGATGGGGTCAACATCACCCCGTTGCTCCGGAGTGAGCCGGGAGCCACCGCGCCCCATGCCGCGATCTTCTTCTACTATGAGGATGGCCAGTTGCAGGCCATGCGCTCGGGGCGCTGGAAGCTGTTGTTCCCGCACAAATCCAAGACGATGCTCGGGCAAACGCCCGGCCACGGCGGCAAGCCCGGCAAGTACAAACCGATGCCGGTCGGGCTTTCGCTGTACGATCTCGACGCCGACATTGGCGAGACGCACAACCTCGCCGCCGATCATCCCGACGTTATCCAGGACCTCCAGCGCCAGGCCGACGCCATCCGGACTCAGTTCGGCGACAGCCTGACCAGGACCCCCAGCACCGTCGTCCGCCCCGCCGGCATCGCCACCGATTAAGAACTGACAGGGCGAAAACCCGCGTGGCAAGGTATGCTCGATGGTCCGATTCCTCAGAACCCGACCGCCGGGTCAATCATCCAGGGAGCCTTGCCAGCCGTGCCCGACAACCATTCGTTCGATATCGTCAGCGAAGTGAATACCGCCGAGATGCACAACGCCGTCGTCCAGGCGCAGCATGAGATCGCCGTCCGGTACGACTTCAAGGGGACCAAGGCGGGGATCGAGTACGAGAAGAAGGACGGCAAGCTGACCCTGACCGCCGACAACAAGGGGCAGATCGAGACCGTCATCCAGATGCTCAAGGAGAAGATGGCCAAGCGTGGGGTCGCGGTTAACGCCCTCAAACGTGGCAAGCTCGAAGAAGCGACGCACGACTCGGTCCGCGAGGCAATCACCCTGCACGTCGGGATCGAGACCGACGACGCCAAGAAGATTGTCAAGCAGATCAAGGGGCTGGGCATCAAGGTCCAGTCGCAGATCATGGACAGCAAGGTCCGGGTCTCGGGTAAAAAACTTGACGAGTTGCAGTCGGTCATTGCCTACCTGAAAGAAAATGGCCCTGAGTACCCGCTGCAGTTCGACAATTTCACCTGACCGGCAGATTTTACCCAACGGGCAGTTGTCTCCCTTGCGAGGGATGTCGTAGGGTTGAATCGGTCGAGTACCGAGTGGTTCGAGGACGATCCTCCCCAAGTCAGAAGTTCGCGGGCGATCGGCGGCGATGGCCGATCGTCCGGGCGGAACGTGGACCAGGAGGAGACGCCAGCGATGGGATTTTTGAACGGGCGAGTGACCTACGTGCGGTATCGGGTTGGGGGTAATTCCCCCTTGCCGCTGGGTGAAGAACTGATCGAACTCGCTCAGCAACACCTGATCGGCCGCCACGGTGCAAGTGAAGCGACCGACGGTATCTCGGTCGGCTGGGCGGGGGGCGAACACGTTCTCGACACGACGATTGATTCGGTCAAGAACATCGTCAACGACTCGGTTCACCTGGCGCTCCGGGTCGATACCGACAAGATCCCCGGCAGCCTCCTCCGCGCTTACACCAAGATTGAGACCGACGCCCGCGCCAAGATGAACCCGTCGGGGTTCGCCAACAAGGCGCAAAAAGCCGAGGCCAAGGAAGCCGCCAAGGCCCGCGCTGAGAGCGAAGCCAAGGACGGTCGGTTCCGCCGGATGGCGCACTACCCGATCATGTGGGATGGGCAGTCGAACGTCCTCTACGCAGGGACGGCCAGCCTGTCGGTCCTCGACCGCCTGCAAACCCTCTTTCGCGAAACTTTCGACCGCATCCTCGAACCGATCTCCGCCGGGAGCCTGGCCCACACGCTGGCCGAGGCCCGCGGCGAAAAAGCCCAGATGGAGCCCTCCGGCCCCGTCGGCTACATCGGCGAGGATGGCCATTCCGCCGTTGCCTGGTCCGACTCGGACTACGACCGACCCGACTACTGGGGCAACGAGTTCCTGATCTGGCTCTGGCATACCTTGCAGGCTGATGGCGACACGATCGCCCTCACCGACGGGTCGGACATTGCCGTGATGATGGCCAAGACGCTGACGCTCGACTGCCCCCGCGGCGAGACCGGGCGTGACCAGCTCACGACCGAAGGCCCCACCCGTCTCCCCGAAGCCTTCCGCGCCCTCCAGGCCGGCAAACTTCCCCGCAAGGCTGGGCTGAGCCTGGTCCGCCACGGCTCGCAGTACGACCTGACCTTGCAGGCCGAAACCCTGGCTGTCTCGGGCGCTGCCCTGCCCAAGATCGAAGGCGTTTCCGGCCGCGAGTTGCAGGAAGCCCGGGTTGACGCGATCCGCCACCTCGCCGAGACGATGGATCTCCTGTACGACGCCTACGGGCGCTGCCGGACCGGAATCGACTGGAACAGTGAGCTGGGCCGCATCCGCCTGTGGCTCCAGGCGGCCTAAGAAATTAACCCTATCAATGCCATGCGGCGGCCTGATTCGGGCCGCCGTAAAAAGTGAGCAAAGCTCTGGGAAGTCTGAGTGGCTCTTCAATCGGCTGGGCTGGAAGAAACCAACCATCAAAGAACAGGACAGGAAGCTGCGACGGATTAGGCCGGGATAGTTAAAATATATACATACAATAGTATGAACATTATTTCAGACTCGACTTGTCACGATGGTCCAAATCTGTCCGAGTTTGCCCGACCGTTTGCACAAACCCGACCAACAAGGAATGGCCAGAAACGACACAACCCCCTGATTCGCAGGGGGTTGTCATCGTCTGTCCTGATCTATCAGGCGCAGTCAGCGGAGGAGGTGGGATTCGAACCCACGGGACCGGGAACCGGCCCACCGGTTTTCGAGACCGGCGGCTCCGGAACGTAACTGGTTTCAAGGCCATGATTTTCGTTGAGACCGGTAGTTGACTTGCACCGCCGTTTGCACCCGCCAGACGAGGGGAGACCATTTCGGATGGTACTGATTCCGAATAAGACGAACGGAGTCATCCTGTGAGACCAGTTGCTCCGACTTGCAAGCACCGTCATGCTACTTCTACATGAGCGGTCGGAAAAGGACTTGTTGGCCTCAGCCGAGTCGGATGGGGCTTAAATGTAGAACTTGAAGTTAGGACGGCGGTCAGTGACCGTTGGGTTGGAAATGAGGATCTCGCCCACCGCGTCTGAGAAGCCGACGGTTACCGGTTGGGCATCTCCGAGCCTACAAGCGTTGTAGTTGAGCTTGGTAAGTCCGAGGATATCCCTAGCCACTTGCTCGATAGAGGCCTCGCCGTGCTGGATCTCGATGCGGACTGGGACTGGGAACTCCCAGCCGTCATATGTGGCTATCCGCGGCTTGAACCCTGACCCGCAAAGGTAGCCGGCTTGATCGTCGATCCTCCAGAAAGTGCCCCGTAAGACCGGCATGCTCCCCGTCCGGAAAATGCGGGCCCCAAAGTCATCGCCTCGTACCCGCACACCGACCAAGTTCACGCCGGCTGGACAAGCTTCCTGATAACCCTCGAATTCGGAGTCATTGATAGAAGACCGTGAGTGGAGGAAGACCTCTCTCAGCGGCTTACCGCCCATGTCTTCATAGGTCTGCAACACGCCAGCTAGGAGATCGCGAGCGGCCCTCTTCGAGAGGTGGAACTGTTCGGTGTCCGGTGAATACCACGGCCCATATTCACCAAGGAAGACGACCCCGTCGCCATCTTTTAGGAACATCTGGGCCGCACAGCAAGCCGTATTGGAACTGTCCTCGGTACGCCGGAACGCCAAACCGATGTAACAGACCCCGTCTCGTGCCGTAGCTAGCCTCCAGGGTTTACCCCCGCACTTGTAATAAAGAGTCGTCGAAAGGTTCCACATGCGGTCAGACAGTGGCGTCAGCCCCCGCATGCCCCAAGGGTTCTCGCTTGTAAGACGGAGCGTCGATTCCCGGATGAGTTGCAGGGGGATGCCGTACTGCATCGAGCGGGCCTTGAGTTGCCGCCTAAAGTCCGGCGAGAGGCGATATTGCTCTGGGTCGTAGCTGTCGAAGAGATTCTTCTGACCCTGCCTGCGTCTATCCCTCTCCTTCTTTGACAGTACAGCACCAACCGGGTTTAGAACGCGAGACTTGGGGCGGCAGTTCTTCTGGACCTCGTCTGGGATAACGCAGATTGCGACCGCAACCGCCTCGTCTAGCCTCTGTGTAGCCTTGATGCCGTTCAGGTAATGATCGACCACGGCAAAGGTCCGCTCGTGAGGGTCCCGCATCCGGGAGGCTTCAAGGAGCTTTCCTCGATCCAAAGTCCTAGTCCAGGCTGGGGATTCTGGCCAAACTCCACCAAAGACGGCCTCAAATCCTGGAAACGGCGGCCACCGTCGGCTCCGCTTGGGGTCATCCTCCGTGGCCTTTTCAATGGATGGCTTGTTGAACCTCTTAGACCACGACTCAAAGCTCTCAATTCCCTGCTCGGTCCCTAAGACGACGTAGGTGAAAGAATGAGGCCTGATCGATCGGTCGTCCATCCCGTAGGGACCGAATAAAGCAAGGCCGTCACGTGGGTCTTTGGTCCTTTGGCCATAACAGAACTCGAGATCTGGTTCCTCTAGGACCGTCACATCCTCAACCATTGGCTGCCTCCGGTTGGTCTGGTTCCATGACCTCGTCCTCCCCCCAGTCGTCGTACTCGTCCTGAAACTCGGAACGATCGTAGGCACTCTCTCCGAGGGCCTTTTCGTCGATGCCAACCGGCACCGTCCAATGGAGAGGCACGGCATCGATAATAAGCTGATCCTTGGCAGGAACTCCGCGGCCGGCCCCGACGATGATGGAATCCGAGCCCTCCGAGAGGTGGTGGCAGATGGCGAGGGTACGACTCAACCAGTCGTCATTCCACCAATTTTGGCAGAGGTGCTTCCGGCGGGATGAGACTTTCTTACCCGGGAGCGGGTCACCGTTGACGTCCGCAAACTTGACACGGATCTTGAGGAGTACGGTGAACTCCCTACCCATGTCCCGCCTGACGGAAAATCTCGGAGCGAGATGATACCGATATTCCTCGGAGACAGATGGGGTCCGATATTTCCGCTGTCCGGCCGATGCCACAAAGTTCCTCTTGCCATCGACCTGGAAATACCAAAGCCGATCACCATCCAAGAGCCCTGATGGGAAATAGTGGAGCTTTGACACTGGACAGAAAATCAGGCCCCTCTCGTGGCATTTGACGAGAAGTGCTTTACGGATGAGTTCAGTTGCTAGGTCCAAAGAGCGTATGCCATTGATCTCGCGAAAGTCTCGCCAAGAGGAGCCCCCACCGGACTTCATGTCATATTTGGCCGCGATGTCCTTTGGAGGCTTGTGAAACGACAGGAAAGACGTGTCAGACGCTTTGCGAAAGGCCCACCTTATGCCCATCTCCTCGGCCTGCTCCTCAGAGATGGCACGCCGAGAGTCAAAGCGGTAGATGGCTTTGGGGATCTGTCTGACGGGTAAGCAGTTGGAGTAGAGCGTCTCCGGGCCGCTCAGGACATCTTCTCCAAAGAAGGAAGATGCGGCGACGACTGAACCGTCATTTAGAGGCTTCGGACAGTCGATGGACCTCAGCTTCTTGAGGAGGAGCGACAAACCATCAGCCCAACTCTCGTAGAAAGGAATGGTCAAGAGCCGCCTCGTCCTGGAGTCGAGTTGTCGGGGGTCAAGCTCTTCGATCTCGAGTGGGATGAGGACGTCCTGTCTCCGCTCGCCGGCGAGTCCGTGGGCAATGGCTCTTTGGAGCGAAGCCTCCTGGTCGGCCAGGGACGCCCTGGAATAGAGGGCGAGCATGCTGAAGGTACGGGTTCTGATGGCCTCCTCGACGTCCGCAGGATACTCGTCTTCTCCGAGGAGACTGATGTGCTGGCACCAGACCTTGTAACCTTCGGCGGTCAACTTCCTCGTCAGCCAAGTTGCCAAGGCCTCGTCGTCTTTGGTGTAGCAGACAAAGAGGTGGTCATTCGTCTTCTGCTCGAACCGAGCGGTGAACCCGTTGATGAGGGAAGGGGTGAAAATCTGAGGATGATGGGCAAGCAAATGTATGTGTTTGACCAAAAGGCGTCGAAGCCACTCCAGATGGACGATTTTCAACCTCAAACCGAACTGCTTCTGGACAAGTTGTATGGCCTTGTCTCGCTCGGTCGCCGTGATCCTCTCGGTTACGAGGAAAACGAACTGATTGCACTTATGACCGTGCTTCTTGACCTTGCCCGCATCCTCCTTGAGCTTCTTGAGCCAATCCTCCCTGACGCTATAAGCGAAGATGGACGTTCGTTTCCCGTTGCTACCCACTTCGATTGCGTCCCGGCCCTTATCTTGAGAGCCGCCGATGGGCTCAAGGTTGGGGAAGCCCTCGTTTGCCATCAGGTCGTGACACAGCCGCTCGAACTGGTCATAGTCCGTAAGTTCTTTTAAACAGTAAATGAGCGGGTCTGCGGCCATGTCCTAATCCCTGGTATTGCTGGACTTGCGGCACTCTTCTGCCGGAATGGTCTCGCGAAGCACGCACTTGGTTGATGGTCCAAGAGCTTACTTTGGTCTGCTCGCTGCCGCGATGAACGGTTGTATTCTACCAGAACCTGGCTCTTTGGGCAGATAGCGGAGCCAAAATAGCCGAAGTTGTTTGTCTTCAACCGGATAAGGGGGGCGTCATCCTGGGTCGATTGGTGATTTTTCACTACCCGCAGAGGAGCGATCCTTTGGCTTGATGATGGAGTCGAGCCTTCCTATCGCCTCGTGAAGCTCGTCAATGTCCAGGTCCGTATAAACACCAAGTGTTAAGTTGATGTCACTGTGTCGTGCCAGGGCTTGGGCAACCTTGGGCATGACTCCGGAGCGGGCCAGGTTGGTGACGAAGGTCTTCCTCAGGGCATGGAAGTCGGCGAATCGTCCGTTGACCTCGTAAGGGATGCCCGCCGCCTTCAGGTCGTGCTGGAGCATGACCCCGGCCTCCTTGTATCGTGCCCAATTCCCGGGCCAGAGGGTCGCCGTCTGGGGTTTCCCCTCCAACCAAATTCTCAGCGTGCTGACGAATGACGGGCTGAGCGGGATCTTGGCTTCCTTGCCGTTCTTGGTGCGGCTGCCGTCCAGGACTACGAAGGCCGGGTCTTGATCCAGGTTCAGATCTCCGACCACGAGGCTGGAAAGTTCCGAGGCCCGGAACCCGGTCTGGACGGCCGTCAGATAGAGAATGGTCCGATCCGGACCGCTCAGGCCCCGGAAGGGACCCAGGTGGCGAGTCGTGTCCAGGAGCTTGTTCAGTTCGACGACCGACAGGGCCCGACGGGGATGCCTCTTCTCCACCTCTTTCTTCACCTTCACCTCGGTGAAGGGGTTTTCCTGGAGCCGCTTGTGTTTGATCAAAAACAGCGTCAGTTGCTTGATGGCTCTTATGTAATGCATGGCCGTCTGTTCGGAGAGACCCTCCTTGCGGAGCCGGGCCAGGTAGCTCCGAAGGGCCAAAGGGCAGAGGTCGGGCGGGAAATTGAACTTACAGCCTTCAAGGATGCGGCGGACCCGCCCGGTCACGAGTTTCACCTGCTCAGCGGAGACCCCCTCATCTTCGATGGCCTTCTTGAAGTCGTCGAGGTGCTCCGTTAGGGGTTTTCGATGGTTCTTCTGCCTGGGGTCTCGGATTCCCAGCCGCTCGTCCTCGACCTCCTTCTTGGCCTCCTTGAGCCGATACCAGCCCTCCTCCTCGGTCAGGAATCCGTGCTCCTCCTGACGCTTGCCCAGGGCGTTCCGATAGCGGATCGACCAGGTATTGACCTTGGTCTTCTTGCCGTTCTTCGTCACGGTCTTCCGAAATGGCTTCAAGTGATCCCTCTCGCGTTAGTTGGCCTTGCGTCGATACTTGGGCCGCATCCGTTCCCACAGGCTGCGGTTGGGGCACTGGCAGGACATCCAGTCGAGGATCTCGTCCCGGACCCAATACTTCTGGGAGCCGACCAGGAAGGGCCTCGGCACCAACCCCCCGACTTCCCACCTTCGGAGTGTCCGCGTGGACACCTCCATCAGGCCGGCCAGTCCTTCGGGCTTGATGACGGGCGGTAGCGTCTGCGTCTCGGGCGGATTCACCGTCTCCATCGAAGAGGCTCCCGGGTCCAAGGAATTCCGCACGCTGGAAGGCCCGAACCACGGGACGGACCTTCCACGTACCCGCAGGAAGGGCTTGCCCCTCCGACGGATCGTGCTAGAATGTGGATGCTCCCTTTAGGGTCATCGACGCTAGTCTATGTTCCCATTAGGAGCATGTCAAGGGTGGCATCTGGTGGAGACTAGAGATGGGTTGGCGGTATCTTCTGGAAGAGCGTCTGAGAGAGTTCAACCAGGGCAGGTCTCGGAGGGGACGATCGCCTCTCCGTTGGGCCGACGTCAGCTTCGTGATTGGGGTGTCCCGTCAGGCTTTGCAGAACCTAGCGAGCAACCGGGAGTTGAAGGTGACTAACACGAGGCACCTCGATGCCCTTTGTCGTTTCTTCAGTTGCGGCCCATCCGAGATTATGGAAGCCGTCCCCGAGGTTGAGGGCCCGCCTCCGGATGACGAGCTGGACCGGCTGATCGCGATCAAAGAAAGGATGAAGCAGGAAGGGGTTCCGGAAAAGGATTTCTTCTTGAGCGACGCAGACCGCCCAACTTGCCACATTGAGGTGCTCTACAACGATGAGGCCGAGCGTGCCTGGAAGGCCGCCCGCCAATTGGAGACGTGATCTCTCACTTTGAAAGCGGCTGGCCGAATTGGGATAGGGGGGCTGATTCACCGTCCGGTCTGTGATAAACTCGTCTCTGAGACTGACTTAAGCTGGTTTTCAACGTCCCAGTTTCCCACACCCAGGGAGTTCCTCATGCCGGAAGAAACGTCCGAAGCCTCGGGTGAAGCTCTCGGGAAATTGGTGGAGGAATTCCCCGAAGCCATCCGTCAAATGCCGGGATTGGAGTTCACTAGCCACCAGTTCATTCTCCACGTGGCCCGAGTCCACCAGCGTCTTTACGTCGAAGCCCTCCATCGCTATGTAGACAAGGACGAACCGTTCAAGACACTACACTCTTTGATCTCACGAGAGCTCACCAAGCCCCAATACGACCTGGAACGTCTCGGAGACGTTGAGAGCGAGGATATCTTCAGGCGGCCTGGTAGCTGTGCTGCATGGAAGAAAAGATCCTGACGACCCAAACCGTAGACATAGGAGTGAAGAGGTCAAGTCCCGTCCGCTTTCTAATTCTCCCGCCTCAACACTTCGGCGATCTGCTTTCTGCTGCCTAACACCCGAACTTCGCCGGATTGGTGGGCCTGAACTACGTCACCAGACCGAGCTTCATAAGCCGTCAGCCAGCCTCCTCGGCTACAGTCCGTGTCGATTAGCATGAGGAAGCCCAGGTCCAACGGCTGGCCGCTCGTCTGAGGGGTGTGACCGGCGATCACCGTCTTTCCCGAGAAGTGGGGCCGCATGTGCTCGGGGTGGGCGTGCTGCCACTGGAGCGTCGTGTTGGACTGCTGGCCCATCGGCTTGTTGGGGTCGTAGCTGGCGTGGACGAAGATGAACTCGTCGGTCTCGTAATAGTCGCGGGCCTGGGCTTTGAGGAACCGGACGTGATCCCGGTCGATGATCTCGTCACCGCCCCGGTAGGGGTAGGACTTGAGCGTCTCGTCGCCGCCAAAGTTCAGCCAATACCGGAGTTCCGACTGAGATTCCAGGGCTGCATAGAGCATTTCCTCGTGATTGCCGCGAACGAGCATGAACTGACAGCGGCCGGAGAGGTCGATGAGTTGCTGAACGCAGTCACGACTGTCCGGCCCCCAGTCGATGACGTCGCCCAAAACCACGATCGTGTCGTCTGGCTTGGGGTCGATGGCCCTGATCAACGCCCTGAGGGCGACGTTGCAGCCGTGGATGTCGCCGATGGCGAAGAGGCGGTTGGCCATGATCGAAGCTTCCTCGCCAAGGGGGGTTGTGAGGTTCAGGGTGCCGGCGGGTTCGGGAAGACGGTGGCGTAAGCTTCCCCATCGCCGGCGAACCAGAGGATGTCCGACCTCGTGACCTTCCAGATCCGGATGGGGTCAGGCTGCGTCTCGACGACGACCAGGTAGTGGCACTGGGTGGCCAGGGGCGGTTGGCGGACCGGGTCCCAGACCGAGACGGGGAATCGCATCAGACCTTCGCTGACATGACCTCGCTTGATCCCGGCAAACCGGCCTCGGAATGTCCAGTTGTCCAGGGACTCGTAACCCGGCCGGAAATAGATTACCGGGGAGTGTTCGGGATTGGGGGCCAGGTTGGTGAACTCACCGCCCTCGTGGCATCGGAAGTCCCGGGAGAGGAGGGCGTTCTCCTCGCTCAGCCGGGTGGCCTTAAGGAGCCGCTCCCGCATGGCCTGGTTGTCGGACCAAGGGCAAGAGACCGGGTGGTCCGGCAGCCTGGGGTTCTGAAGAAAGTCTAAGGTCACATAAGGGAGCCCCTCCGCCTGCCATTCCTCCTGCCGGATGGCCGCGAAATGGAGCATGACCGTGTCATCCAGTTGCCGCTCCCGGAACTGCCGATGAGCGGTGCTGATCCCGAGTTGGAAGTAGGCCCCTTCGAGCGTGTAGTGATCGACGAAGTCGCGTTCCGAAGTGGTCAGGGGCATGGGGTTGGGTCTCGTTGATTCCGTCGGGGGCTCATTCAGTGGACCGGGCCGAAGATGGAGGAGAATCTCTCCGGGTGGCCGGGAAGCTGAGTCTCGTGGGCGTCGAAGATGAACTTCACCTGCCGCCCGGAGAGCCGGAAACCGGCAGTGACCTTCTCCTCCCACCCGGCCGTGGGGGAATCCTTCCCGTGTAGGACGAGGAACGTCTTCTCCGGCCGCGTGACGCGTCCGCGAGGGAGGGCCGTGTAGTACAAGTCGAGCTTCTTCTTGAGGATCAGGGCATCCTTGCCCCAGGCTTCCGCGAGGGGGGCCATCAGCCTGGGCCAGAGGTCGGCGTCGTGGCCGGCATCTCGCCCGCAGCCGAGGTCACGACAGGTCACCACAGACCAGGTGATTCCCCCGGGCGTCGGCCTGGGGAGCCAGTAGTAGCCGCCCGTGAAGGGCTTCGCCCCCTGCTTCGACCCCGAAGCATCCCCTCCCGACTCCTCGGCATGGCCCTCGGGCTTGGGGTTTGGGGTTGATCCACCTTCGTGTTCTGGTGCTGTTTCCATGGTCGGCCTCACTGGAAGTTCCGGTCAAGGCTGAAGCTTGACCCGCATCCATGATGCCATATCCTCACCGAGCTTCATGCCTCCATCACGTCGGTCACGTCGTAACCGGGGTTGCTGGCTTGGGCGTTCATCCTGGCCTGCATGCTCGACGTGGCCGAGATGAAGACCGTGATCGGGGAGGGCTTGAAGTCGCCCGGGGCGTGGGAGCCGAACCGGGAGAGCCGCACCCGGTAGTTCCGAGGGTCATCGACGTGCCTGCCGGGGTTCTGTCCGCCGTAATAGCTCGACATCGCTCAATCTCCTCCGGGTTTGGGGCAACGGGGCGACTCCCCGTCGGCCCTGATGAATTCTCACGTCTCGCCTACCCGCCGCGAGCCCGACGAACTCAGTTGGGCAACGGCCTGTCTTTGCCCGCTGCCGAGTTGCCGATGGATCATGGCGGTTCATGGGGATTCTCCCCGGCCCCGGTGACTCCGGGGGGTCAGGGCAAAATCCGCCCCGTGAAAATCATCAACTCGGAGGTGACCCGGGACGGACGAGGGGTGCGTCTGGGAGGTGACGGGACTGCGGGATCATCCCCGGTTCAGGTCCAGGGCCTTCCGGAGGTGTTCCACGACCATCTCGCGGAGTTCCGGGGGTTGGATGACGGTGACCCGTCCGGACCAACCGAGGAGCCAATGGTTTACCTCGTTCAAGCCGTCCACGAGGAAGCTCAGGGTGACGCTTCCATCCTTATGACGCTCGATCGTTTGTGTGGAGTGCCAGGTGGTTTCCGTGACCAGTTCGGCGGCTTCCGGCTTGAACTGGACCACGACCTTGAAGGATTGGCTTCCTCGGTAGACACCCCAGGCGTTCCCGAAGTAGGACCTGAGGTCGAAGTCGTCGGGGACCTGGGCCGGGGCATCAGAGGGGCGTATGGTCCGGAAGCGAGCGACTCGATAGGTTTGGGGCCGATTCGAGTGGTCCGGCCGGGCCACCAGGTACCAAGCTTGCCGGACCAGGCAAAGCCGATAGGGATGCAGGTCCAGCCTCTTTGTCTTCTCTTCGTAGGGACTGGCATACGTCCCGGTCAGCTTCCGGCCCTGTGTTAACGCCCATTGGACCGTCCGGATGGCCTCGTGGCTCCGGCTGTGATCGGCCAGCTTGAGGTCGAGGACCGCCGTGACCTTCTCGACATCGTCCAAGAGCCTTGAGGACTCCTCCCGAGACCCGGCCCACAACTTCCGCGTAGTCGGCGAAGAACCCTTGGTCACGTCCAGGCCCGGTGCCGAGGTGATCGCCGTGGCCGTGGCCTGGCCGATGAGTTCCTCGTCGTTCAGATTCATGGCCGGGAAATTGTAGCCCGGCCGCACCCGGTAGCGTTGGTCGTCTTCGTCGTAGAACCAAGGGACGCCGGCCAGTTCGAGCACGTTCAGGTCTCGGAAGATTGTCCTCTCCGAGCACTCCAACTCCAAGGCGATCTCCTTGACCCCATAACCGGCCCTCCCCTGGATCATCTCCAGGACGCGGAGGACGCGGGCGAACCGGCCGGCCTGGCGTAGCCTCCGGTCGCTGTCAGGACGTCGGGGATGATCTCCTTCGGGCATGACGTTGGTCCCCTTGGTTTCCTGCCTTCCGGATCTCAGAGGTAACGCTCGGCCAGGTAATCGACGATGGCCTCGTGCCCTACCCGCTGGTGCTTCGCGAGGCTCAGGATGACGTCCTGGTAAGTGATGGACTGGAACAACAAACCATCCCGGCTCATGACCCTGGAGAACTCGGCGATCTCCTCCGAATGCCTGACAGCCTCGGGGCCGGGGACGTCATAGTAGAGGTAGAGCAGCCGGAACCCGCTCCGGCCGTAGGCACGCATCAACCCCAGGGTGTGCTTGATGAGTTGGGGAGCATCCAGCGCGACGAACCGTGTGTTGTCCGGAGAGACGTGCCCGGCGACCTCCCGGAGGTTGGGGAGGTCGGCCCAGAACTCCCCGTGGTCGAGGTAGACGGGCTTGAGCCCCTTCTTCTCCCAGCCCCCAAAAGGCTCGTTGAATTTGCACTCAATGGCCGTTGCTCTGAGCGGGCTTGTCGTGGCGTAGTCGAACACGACGTCCAGGTTGGGAGGCGTCTTGAACAGGTCATGGACCGGGAACTTGGCCTCGAACCTCATCCCCTTGATCCCGGTGGAGGGGACCCGGCAGGACTTGGCGATCTCGGCCAGCAGCCCCCGGCTTCTCCAGTAGTGGAAGACGTTGACGGCGGTGGCCGATGAGGAATGGACCGCGTTCATCTTGCCGCTTTCCAACTCACCCCCGTCGCCGGCCTCGAACTCAGCCTGAGCCTGGGGCATCAGGGGCTCGAACAGGTTGTCGTCCAGGTCGAAGGTGAAGAGTTTCTCCCCGCGATCTACCTGGGCGGGGTCCGGGTCGTGGCGGAACTGGCCGCCCAGCCGTTTTCCGTGACGAAGGGCCCAGAGGATTTGTCGGCGTGTGATGTAGCTGTAAGGGCTCATGGACGTCCGGCTCACGGTTGTTGTGTCTGGTCGTGAGCCGAGTCTATTAGGGGAGACTGACAGCAGCGGGTCAGTGCCCGGACGATCCAGAGGAAAAATCCTCGTGTGTCCAGCAGATTTACTTGGGCCGGGGCCGAGAGATCTCTTCCATGGCCCTGGAGAGCCGGTCCAGGGCCTGGATGACGCTCTCCGCCTCCGTGAGCAATCGCTGGGCAGATTCCTTGGCGAGGGAGACGATGGATTGGGCGTCGTCGGATGAGAGGGGGGAAGCTGACGGCTCCTGGCCGTCCACCCTGGGCCGCGACGGGAAATGGGAAAACGGCCCTTTGTAGCCGTCCCGGATGCGGTAGCTCTGGCCGTACTCGTCGAAATACCATGGCACGCCTGCCGCCGAGAGGGCCTGCAAATCCCGGTAGACCGTCCGCTCGGAGCACTCAAGTTCCCTGGCGATGCTCTGGGCGGTCCAGGGGCCGTTACCCTGGATCATCTGGAGGACGCGGAGCACCCTCGCCAGCCTGTCGCTCTGGCGTACCCTCCTCTCCGCGTCGGTCCTTTTCTTTGCCATGAACGACGAAGCCCCCGGGAGCTGGGGACTGGCCCGAACTCCAGGGGGCGATGCTAGCCGACGGTTCTGACAAGGATGGGTCAGCCGACTGACAGGATTTTCAGGGAACTTGCCGGGGGTCCGGGGAAAACCTCACCCGGTATTTCCGCCAACCTCGGAGACTTCGAGACCATCTTGTCGGGCAGGTTGGACCGTTTGAACTCCAGGTACTCCGACAAGTCCGCAATCACCCGCCGTTCCGGGGAGGTCATCCACCGGGACTGATGGCCCAGGATGCTCCGGATGTCCTCGTAATCGATCTCGCCGACGAATGGCCCCCGGGGGAGGCCGATGAGCCGGTCGGAATGGGGGATGGCTTCCCGGAGTTTCTGGCGGTCGCGGTATTCCTCCACCAGGGCATGCCCCTTGATGGGGGCCAGCACCAGGACCACGAAGTCCCGTGGTGGCTGGTCGAAGAGTTGCTCGCCCTGGTCGAAGTAGCCTGCCTGGAGGAGGCCGACCCGGATGTTGCGGATCAACTGATCGGAGGGGTAGCCGGATTGCCCGTCGTCGCCGGAAACGCTTGCCGAGAGGCTCGACCCATACTTGGCCTCGATGAAAACCGTGGTCGCCGGGTTCTCCCAGCTCAGCACGATGTCGATCTGGCTGCTGCCCTCGACCCAGGGGAGTAGTTCCTTGGGGTAGCAGGGTTGGTTCTGCCAGAGCCGGATCTTGAGGTCGCGGAAGAATTGACGCCGGAACCGTTTCACCCCCAGCCCCGCGTTGAGCAGGTCGGGGAGCCACCACCGGGGGTTGATGTAGCCCAGGGACTGGAAGATGTGGCCGGTGATGACATCTTCCGAGGTAGGACGGACGATCAGGGGACAGCGAATCTCCCCGGACCTGGCGTGTGAGCAGAGATTCCCGCCCTTGCCCCGTAGCTCCGTCAGCAATCGACGACCTCCTCGGCCTCATGGTGAATCAACTCCTCCGAAGTTCCCGGGCCGGTCCACTCCCGGCAGGGACGATAGAACGGACATGAGGAACAGTTAATGGGAGATTCCACCGGGTAGAAGACCCCGGCCCCGACCGCCTTCTCCACGACCCCGATCACGTCGCCGAGCCTCTGGTAGTCTGAGATGGTCCGGATGGCCTGGATCTTCTGGAGCTTCGGGACCTTGGTCTTCACCAGGACCGCGAACTCCACGGCCGGTTCCTCCCCGTTCAGCTCAAAGACGGAGTTGGCGTAGAAGGTGGGCTGGAGGGACGTGGCCACCTCGGATTCCGAATAGGCCCGGCCCGCCGTCTTGAGCTCGACGACCTGGAGCGTGCCGTCGGGCTGCCGGACGATAAGGTCAGCAACCACGAGGATGGGCTTCTCCAGGTACTCGCCGTGCGAGTTGGCGATGGGTGCCAGCAGTGGGCTTTCGACCGCGATGATGGACTCGGGGGGTGGTTCATTCAGGTAGACGTCCACCAGGGCCACTCCGAGGTCCCGGTTGTCCGCCAGCGACTTCTCGCCCGGGACGATGACTTGCCCGGTCCCGGCCTGGTCTTCCCAGGCGTCGAGGAAGGCCTGGTGGACCTCCTGGGTCGTCACCGGCTCCCTTGCCTGGAGCTTGCGGTGGTAATGGGCCAGTGCCTCATGGATCGACGAACCCAGGGCTTGGGCGTCGGTGGCGGTATTCCGGGGCAGCTTCAACACCCGCTCGAAATAGAACTGGAGAGGGCACTTCAGGAACTGGGAAACCGAGGAATACGACCAGTGCGGCCTCGCGACGTTGGGTCTCATAAGGTCTCCATGAGAAGAGGGGGCGGGACCCGATCCCATCCCCCGGTTCCTTGAACCTGGATTCCCCCGGATGCTTCAACGTCGGGGGCGGTTGTCCCCGGCCTCTTCGGGGTTGAGGGCGTCGATGATCGTCCCGGCTTCCTTCTTGGTCAGGTCATAGGGCGTGCAGCGTCGGCCCAGGACTTCCTGGATGAACTCTTCCAATTTGGCCCCGAACAACTTCTGACGCTTCGCGAGGGTCTGAAGGAACTGGACCTGCTTGTTGCTGGCGGGCTCCCCGGTGGCCGGCTTGCCGTTCTGGTGGCCGATCCGGGCGGGGGCATGGCCGTTGGGCGATCCGTTGGCCTGGTGCCCGTTCTGGTCGGGTCCGGGATGGTCCTGGTCCCGGCTGGCCATCGCAGTGTCCGACTGGTGCCGGTCGATCTGCTGGTCCAGGGCTTCCTCCGCCAAGTCGTAGAGTTCCTTGATCCGCTCGATGACGGTCTGGGGATCGTCGAGGGATCCCTGGATCTCCCCGTCCAGGCTGAGCCCGAAGCCGGTGGAGTTGTAGTTCTGGCTGATCTTGCGGCTGACGTTGACGGTGGCCCTGAGCATGTATGGTCCTCGTCGGGTGGAAGGAGGTCGGGACGAACTGACGTGCTCGATACCCCGACCGGCCCGCGAAGGCTCCTCGTCGCGAGGGGTGCCTCCGGGGGCCGGGTTGATTCATCGACGATCAGTTCTGGGAGGCCATCTCCAGGGCCGTCTCGAAGGCCTTCTGCTTCAACAGGGAGCCGGAGCCGAACCAGGCACTCTCCAGCCTGTTGGCCGCCCTGTCGAACTCCGTCCTGGCCCGGGTGGGGCGAAGATGATCCACGTATTCCGTCACCGCGTTCAGAACCGCCCAGCTTGTTCCCCGGATCTCCGGAATGTTCTGGCCCTTGCCGTTCTCGAACAGCCGGAACAGTTCGTCCCGGACGTTCTGGGACCGGGAGGGGTTCCCCTCTTCCGGGTCCGGGTACAAGTTCTTGAAGTAGGCCGAGACTTGGGCGTAGGAGGGATAGTGTCTAGCCATCAAGTCCAACTTCCCCTCCAGGTCGTCGAAGTAGCGTCTGGCCAATCCCAGGACGTCCTGGGCCTTCCGGACCTTGGAGGCGAGGTCGCCCTGGTGACGGATGGCGATCCCTTCTCCCCGGCCCTCCCTGTCGGCTAGGGATAACGTATTGGAGCAAACCACCCTGATGCTGGTGTAGTGGACCCGGAGGGCCGATGAGCCGTCGTGGCTGTTGCTCAGGAGGAGGTATTTCTCGGTGACGTCCTCCGAGAACCTGACCCGGATCTGTCCCGGCAGCTTGGCCAGGAGCCAGATCCGTTCCCCCTTCCTGAGGGCACCCGCCGTGTGATAACGAAGGCCCCCATCGGCGACCACCGCGTCCAGGAAGTCGAAGGCTTGCCGGTTCTGGACCGGCACGTAGTTGCCCCCGACCACCCCCAAGACGTCATTGGTGTCAGTCCGGACCACCGCCCGCTTCTGAGGAACGGGGATGCCGTCTGTGGTGGTCAGATTGATCATCCGGACGTCATAGTCCAGGCCGGCGGCAGCGATCGTCTCCCGAGCCGTGGCAGGAGCATCCAGCCTGGTTCCCAGCCCGTGCCAGGGGACGTCCCCGGTGAACATCATCGCGGTGCGGCCATTGACGACGGAAAGCTCATGACCCATCTGTGTCAGTCCCTCGTGAGAGAATGGAACCCCGAGGCGTGGGGCGGTCCGTTCGGGCCTCACGAGGACTACCCGGCCGCGAAGGGCGTCACTCTCGACGATGCGTGGGATGTATGCAGGTGAGATGATAAAAGGAAGGCAGAGCGATGATCGCGGACCATGAGACCAACGTCGTCTACGTCGCCGACACCTTGGAGCGTGAGTTCCCGGCCGTGTACTCCGGCCTGAGGGATATCCTCGGACGTCATCAAATACCGTTGCGGACGATCCCCGGGACCCGCTCCATCTGGTGCCGTGATTACATGTCAATCCAGTTGTCCGAGGACCGATTCGTCCAGTTCCGGTACGCACCCGACTATTTGACCGGGAAGTACCGTCACCTGAGGGCCGATGGCCAGATCGGGCCGTCCATGCCGTTCTTAAGAAACTGTGGACGGTCCACGATCGTGCTGGACGGCGGAAATATCGTCCGCTGGAAGGATGCCGCCATTCTTACGGAGAAGCTCTACGCGGAGAATCCTCGCCGAGGGCGGAAGGAGTTAGGTGATGAGGTTTGCCAAGCTCTTGGCGTCCGAAGGGTGATCATCACGCCGGTGGAACCCGGGGATGTCGTGGGTCACTCAGACGGGATAGTCCGGTTCGTGAACGGTGGGATGGTCCTAGTGAACGACTACGAGAACGTAGATGAGAACTACCGGGATGTTTTGCATCAAAGCCTCTCGGAGGCGGGCCTTAGTTTCGTCGAGATTCCATACGAGCCGATCATCGGTCCACCTGGAGGCATTCCGTCGGCCGTTGGGAATTACCTCAACTTTCTCCATGTCGGACAGTTGATCATCATGCCGACCTATGGCAAGGCCGCAGACGAAGAAGCCCGGGAAGTCCTGAGAAGGAGCTTTCCAGGCCTTCATCTCGTCTCCCTCGATGCTCTAGAGCTTTCCGCTGAAGGCGGTGTCTTCAACTGCATCACCTGGACGGTCCAGGATTTAGGAAAGCAGCATACCGGCCGCTGAGGCGGCATCGATTGCGTTCCGGTTGGCCGTGTAGACAGTAATGCCCGCGAAGGAGATGAGGTCGGCATCGTCCGAGATGATCCTAGGGATCCCGGCCCGTTTGGCGGTGGCCACCAGGATGGCATCGCTGAAGTCACTGGACGACGGTAGCCATGCCTTGACAGCCGCGGCGAACACGTCCTCGTCCTTGCCTATCTGTGGGAGGAGTTCCACAGACTTGCGGACGGATTGAAGCCTAGTCTCAACCCCCAGGCGGATCGCCTCGAGCTGGCTTAGGTAGAGATAGCGGACTGCTTTCGCGTATTTGCTTGAATAAGCCTGGCCTGGGTTCAAGGGATCGAGTTCGGGCTGAGCTGGGTCTGTCCGCCAGAGGATCTCTAGTTCGGCCCTTTCCACGACATGGGCAAACTCGGCCAGGCAGGACGTCGCCGTGCTAAGAAGGACTCCAGCAGCGGCAGCACGGCCCCACCAGCGGGGATAGACGCTGGTCTGGTAATGTGCCGGCGGCCGTCCCCCCGCAGAGGACAGGAACGAGGAATCATAATGGAGGAAATAGAAAATGTTCGCATCCGAAGCAACGCTCTTGGGGAGCGTCGTGCCGGCTCGGCGAATATCTACGACGTGTGCTTTGACGGAAGACGAGGGGATCATCCGTGAGGCTCAACCCTCGTTAGCCCGAGAGAAGACTTCGGAGATGGCCGCTTGCTGTTCAGGGGTCGCGGCATGGAAGCGGGCAGCATTCTTTAAGACAAGACGGACGAGGTTCTCGTCAGTAGCGTCGAGCCCAGTCCAGGTCAGTCTCTGGCTCAGGGTGTCAATGGAGAAGGTGTCGAACAGACACGCCACCGCCGAATTCAGGAAGGAACTCGTAAGCGTGCGAACGCCCGAAAAGTCCAGCAGGAGGCCAGGCCCTTGAGAGAGGGCGGCGTACGACTCCTGACACAGGACGGCTCCGTCCTCGGGATCGACGCAGACAGGGCCGATGAGTTCGACGACGCGGATGGGGGTCATGGAGATTAAGCGTCCTCTCTATCCGAGATCGTATAGACCTCGTCAGGACGGATCAAGAGCCCGATCTGGATAAGAGTTCCCGGAAACGTCGTCCGGAGCGATTGGGCCGTCAGGGTCGCTCCAGACTGAGCATAGTACCCGGTATTGGCTAGGATTCGGAGAGAGCCGCCATTCACCTTGACGAAATCTTGCAACATGAACAGCCCCAGACCACCGAGTCCGCTCTTGGTTGAGTTCCCTTCTCTGAGAGCCCACTGGATGGCCGAACCACAGCATTCGGTGGAATGACCCGCCCGTTGAACCTTCTCTGCAAGGCCGATCCCCAAGTCGCAAACGCAGATCTGTACTTGCTTTACATGCGGGTAGTACTGACCAATCGCTAACCCGCCACAGGGAGACTCGGCGTGCTCGAAGATGTTCACAAAGAGCTCGCAGAGCGACCGGTTGGTCTCTTTCACCATCACGGGGGTCATCGCCGGCATATTGGCTCCGGCCTGGATCACTGTACTAATGTACTTTTCGACGGCCTCGCCGTCAAGGTCCCTCTGGTGGAGGAGAGGGATCGCGTTGTCAGTCCAGGGGAAGTTTTCCTGCCCGAAGAGTTCTGAAAGCCTCCACCTCCCGAGTTGACGTTTGATGTCATAGCTTGTGGTGTCCCAGTCGATCTGAGTCTGTCCACCCCATTCACGGCGATGGAGGGCGAAGGCGGCGAGGATTGCCGCTCCCTCGGCGTTCAGGAAGTTGCAGGCGGACAGGTCTAGGAGCACCCGCGACCGGTCATTCCAGCACTGATCAAGCGGAGAGAGGAATCTGAGCATCCCCCAGACGTCCTGTCTAAGGTGCAGGGTGACCACTCCGACTCGGTCCCAGATCATAGACAAGGCCACCGGGATGATGAGGGGGACCATGAATGGATGCCAAGTCAGGCAAGATACGACCGTCCACTAGATCGAAGTCTACACCAAGGGTCCCCCTTTAACGAAGACCTAAAGCGGGTTTCGCCATGTTGCTCGCGAGGTTTGTCGGCCCTCCTGCTCAATCCGTCGTCTTCTGCCTTTGAGACTCCCATGATCCGAGAAGGAAAATAGCCATCGCCCCGGCCAAGTTTACGGCGAGCTCGGCATGACGTGGAGAGGGTTTGAGGCCCCGTCGTCCCTTACCGTGGGCATCGCTCAAACGATTTCGGATGGCCGCTACCCCTTCCACGACAGTCTGGCAGCCGCCCAGGATTTGTTTGAAGAGCTGCTCTGTATGCTGGGCAGGGGACAGGTTGAGTCGTTGGGCAACGAGGGCGTAAAGCTTTGGAAGTTCGCTGTGATCCTCATATGGGGTGGAGGTCTGATCGAGGATGTGCTTGCAGACGGACTTGATGAGCGACCTAGCCACCGTTATGGCTCCATCCGGATCATCCAACCGCCGAGATAGGGCCTTTCTCCAAGCATCCTGAACGTGATCACTATCGACCTTAGCCAGGACGGCCGAGGTCAGATTGTCACCGGGGGACTTGAGCTCCTCTTCGAGAGCTTCGAGGATCGGCTCGAAGGCCTGCCTGAGGAACTGGCGACGATCCTCGTAGGATCCGAACTCGGCCTTAATGAAAGACCAGAAGTCGTTCGGGGTCCGGCAGGTTTGAATGAAAGTAGGAAGCTTGGCGTACAGACGTTCCTCGGCGACCGCTGTGCGACGAAGGGCGGAATACTCATGCTCGTCCGCATGTCCACCGGTAGCCCTCTGAATCAGCATGTTCCGGAGCCGTTCCAACAAAGCGATCAAGTCCGAGGGGGTGGTCATCGGCGGTGTACCCTGAGGGGCTCTGTTCCAGGCTGATGATGGTCAATATTTCCTCGGACACATCTCATGGCCGTACGGGTCATGCCAAGTGGTGGGCATTCTCGCTCGGATTCAGAACAGCGGCATCAAGTAGCCCGCCAAGTGCGTCCTCGTCGATGGCTTCGATGAGTGAGCTGAGTGCATCGCAAGACACGGCTTCATTTTTCCTGAAGACCAGGAACCGACACATCCCGGAGTTCGTGTCTCGAACCAGCCAGACTTTGCCGGTGGACAGTTCGATGTTTGACCCTTCCTCGTTCTGGCTTTGGGCGAGCTGCTCGAAAAGTGGGCCACCTGGGGACAGGAATTCGTGGCTCTCGAAGTGATCGTCGAAGACCTCGGCCTGAGTGGTTACCCGGACCTCAAGGGCCATCCCAGGGAGCCTCATTGCGTAAGAGCCCTTGTCCAGTCTTCGCCATTCGGTGCCGGGCGGGAGGATGCCCGGATGATTGAGGGCCAGATCAAGGTCGCCTAAGTTGAGGGAGGGTTCGGGGAGGATGGGCATCTCCAAGGAGTCGGCGGCCACTTCATCAATGTCCAGGCTGGACTCTTCGGCCTCGCGGGCTGAGATCTCGATGTCGGCCATGAGCCGGTGCCGGGCGGCTTCCCTGTTCTCCTTTTTTTCGAGGGCCACGGCTTCGAACTGCTTGGGGAGCCGGGAGAGTATGGGCTGGAGGCGTCCCACCAGGCCCTCGAAGAGGTTGATCCTCTGGCCGAGGGCGAAGTAGACGTCGGCCTCCACCGTGTCCTGATACGCCAAGTTGATGACGCGGATCTTAGGGTATTTCTGGCCGATCCGGTCGATACGCCCGATCCTCTGCTCGACCTTCATGGGGTTCCAGGGCAGGTCGTAGTTGACCAGGAGCCCACAGAACTGGAAGTTGAGCCCCTCGGCGGCGGCGTCGGTGCAGACGAGGAACTTGATCGCCTTGGCTTTCAGCTTCTGCTTGATCTGTTCCTTGCTGCATTCCGTCCAGAAGCCGGCCCGGTCTCGGACCTTGCCCCCTGACCCTGAGTAGCAGGCAATGAGATCACCCGGAAACTCGCCCGCCAGATAGTCCTTCAGAAAGTCCATCGTGTCGGCGTACTGGGTGAAGATGATGGCCGAGTCGTAACCTTCCGAGAAGGCATCATCCAGTTCCGACTTCAGCTTCCGGGACTTGGTGTTGGTGCCGACCTTGGCGATCGCCTTGAGGAGGTCGCGAATGGTCGTCTTCTCCTCGTCTACCAGGGACTCCCGGGCCATCACCTCGGCATCGTCCGAGTCCATGGCCTCTTCGGCGTTCTCGTCCTGGGAAAGGTCTTCCTCGGTGATCCCTCCCATGTTGGCCAGGCGTTTGGTAAGGGTCTGCTGGAGGGCATAGAACGAACTGGCAAGTCGCCGCTGATAGATTGTCAGCACGAAACCGACGGCCGACCGTTTCTCGGGGGCGGCGTTGTTGTAAGTTTGGTCGATGTAATCGCCCAAGGCGTCGTAGAGGGCCTTCTCGGAAGGAGCCATGTCGAAGGAGACGTCACGGACGTCACGGGTTGCGATGGGAGAGTCGATGAGGCCACGTCGGTGGTATTCCCTGAGCAGGTTCCGGGTGTGCCGGGCCATTCTGTGCCGGACGGGGCTGAACCTCCGGAGGATCTCCAGGGCTGCCCTTCTCTGAGCCACATCAAGCCGCTTGAGGGGGATGCCGCTCTTGTCCCTCAGTGCCCTCAGCACCTTGCGACAGCCGAGCCCGCCCAAGCTGGGGATGAGCCGAGAAACCTGGTCCTCCGAGACCTCTCCGAAAGTTCCCTCGGTCTCCCGGAACATCCCGGCCAGGTATTCCATCACTTCGGGGCCGGGATTCCCCGAGGCCTCCGAGAAGTAACGGAGAAAGTCCTCACGGCCCATTTCCCAGCGTCCGGAAAGTCCCAGGAGCCGGAGCAGGTCCCAGAGTTCGACGGGGTGGACCTGCATTGGGGTGGCCGTCAGGAGTAAGAGGGAGCGGCACTTCGGCCTGAGTTGCTGCATCAGGCGGAGGAGCTGGTTCGGGCCGCCTTCCTGGGGTGTGCCGGGGGATTTCCGACGGGCATGGTGGGCCTCGTCGAGGACGATCAGGTCCCAGTCCTCTGCTTGGAGGAGATCCGCCGACCGGTCACGACGTCGCATGAGGTGGCTGGAGGCGATGACGAACGGCTCCTCGTGCCATTGCTGCCGGTCCACCTTGCGTTCAACGGGGTCCTGTCGGCCGTGCGTGGCCTTCCAGACGAGCTTCTGGCCGTCGTAGATCGGGATGTTGAGGTTGAACTTCTCATAGAGTTCGCCTTGCCACTGGGTCAGCAAAGCCTTCGGCATTAGGATCAGGATGCGTTTGGCCCGGCCCGAGAGCCAGGCCTGGCGGAGGAAGAGTCCGGCCGTGATCGTCTTGCCGAGGCCCACCTCGTCGGCGATGAGCAACTGGGACGGCCAGGCGTTGATAAGTCGCTGGTAGGTTTGGACCTGATGGGGCCAGGGATTGACCGTGGAGGTGACCTCCCCGACCCTCATCCCGTTCGGGGTCTTCGCCGCGTTCCGAATGTATGTCCAGACGACGTTCCGGACTTCGTCGGGAAGGAGACGATGGGGCTCCGGCTCAATCAGTAGTGGCTCAGGGTCTACCTTCGGCGGCGGGGGTGGCCGGACGAAACGGTCGTCCTTAGGGAGGAATTCCAGGAGGTGGGCCTTGGCGGCTTCGGGGAAGTCGAGGACTTTGACGCTCCATGCTCGCCCTTCCCAGAGCTTCTCGAAGGCTTCGACCTCGTCCTGGACGTGCTTGATGTCTCGGCCTCCCTCCCAGGAGAGGTGGACGTGGAAGCTCTCGCGGTTGTTCATCCAGCCGGCCCAGGTCTCGTTGATGCTGCCGCTAAACGAGAGCTTGTTTCCCTCACGGTCGGTAAGGACCCCCACCTTCTCGTGGTAGATCCCCCGGACCGAGACGGGCTCCCCCTTCCCGTTCGTCGGCACCGCGACCTTGATGTCCAGCGTCTGGTTGGCCACCATCCAGGCCAGTGCTTCCAGGCCTTGCCGGTAGCCAGGGTGGGGGAGATTCAGGTCGATGGAGGCTAGCTTTTTCTCGACCTGCTCACGGAGGTCATAACCCCGCTCGACGGCCTCAAGCTCGTCAACGTCCAGGGTGCAGCCCACGATGAGCCGCATCTTGCCGCCGTGGGCAATGAGCCGTTCAATCCCCCGGGCCGCCAGGACCAAGGCGTCGGCGGAGAAGTAGCCTGTGGTCCGATCGTACCGGGCCGCACAGGAGAGGGCCGGGACGTAGAAGAGTCGGACGAGGTCGCCATCCTCGTGCCGGTAGCTTGTTTCCCAAGAGTGGGTGGGGAGGAGGGAGATATCACCCGAATCCACAGTCAACACCTTACTCAACTTAGAATTATGGGCGTACTATAAAGTATCTTCATCTTGCAAGTCCTCGTCCTCGTCGAAGTCCTCATCTTCGTCAAAGTCTTCATCGTCTTCAACCTGACGCATTACTCCTTCGTCCCTTTGGCGACAAGTAACACAATAGAATTCCCGACCCCTGTACGTTCGGCATTTGTCGCAGCTAGGAATCCCGCAGCCGTCGCACAGACCGTTCGTCAGAGCACCACACGAAATACAAGCCTTTCTTGGACCAAAATAATCAGGCATCCCACCCTCCCCCTCGCGTTAGAAGTCAACCATGGGCACAACCGGTGCCGAGGTACCACCCCGGGTGAGGGCCGACATGTATTCCCGCAGGATCTGCCGGCTGATCCAGAGTTCGACGCCCGTCTGCTCGCGTTTCTCTAGGGCTTGGACGGCCTGGGCGTGGAGTGAGGAACTCGTGAGCACCCCGTAAACCAGGATGTTCGTGTCGATGAACTCCGGTTCATCGGCCGTTGTCGTCATAAAAATCCTCCCGACGGAAGGTCTCGTCCGGGGCGAAAGGCCAAGGGCGGATCTCGTGCCGGGGGAAGCTCAAAGGAATATTGGGCACCTTCAACTCCTCGTCGATCACCATCACGACCTGATGCTCACCGGGCGTGACGTCCGGCGGCATCCGAAGCGTGGCCATGCCGTGTTTGTCCACGCTGATCACGGTTTCGATCGTCTTCATGGCCGAAACTCCCGCTTTGGTCTCTCGTGATTATTCCTCTCCAGACTCATCATCCAGCGTCGTTTCTTCGATCGGTAAGAGCAACTGCCTGGCCGGCTCGGGTACCTGCTCGGCGAAGGCCAACTTACGGAGCTTCTCCAGGGCCTCGAAGTCGCTGGAGGCTCCTGACAGGTTGGCGTCGAGCTTGGGGGCTTTCTCGGGGTTGGCCACGGCGGGGAGGACGTTCAGGAGGGCTTCCAGGGCCGTCAAGAGCGTGGCGTCCTCCAGCAAGCCATTGTCTTCGATGGCCTTCTGGGCGGCACCGGTATTCTGGTCGCGGACGATGGCGGCGGCCTGGTGGAGCGTGTTGAGCATGCACGTGTCACCCATGGGGCCGAGCTTGCCTTTGGACTTGCGGGTCTTGCTGTCCCAGAGGATGACGTCGCTGGACTTGACCTCACAGACCTGGTTCTTGACCTGCTGGTCAAAGTCCAATCCGACCACCCGGGCCAGCTTCAGGGCCTCGTCCACCGGAAACCGGGGGGCCTTGAAAGCATCCCAGGCGAGGACGAAGAACTCAGTGAGCGGGTCGAGATGGTGCTTCCGTTTGACCGTGGCGAGTTGCTCCATCCGCCACCGTTTGACCTCACCACGGGCGGCGTCCAGGGCATCCTCGGGCTGGACCGCGTAGGGATCGAACTCCTCGTCGGGGAAGAGGGCCAGCTCTCGGGGCTTCTGGATCGGACGGCCCCGCTTCAAGGGCCAGTTCTCGCTGAACACCTGAAGGGCGGGCCCGAAGGAAGCCAGGTAGAGATCGACTCCGCCGATTCCTGCCTCCTGGAACTCGGCAACACGAAGGCGAACAGCTTCCTTGACCCGAGGCTCTACCTCTTCCCAGTAGACTTCGTCCGCGTCTTCGAGAGGCGTTTCTCTGGGGCGGCATACGAGAAAGATCGTACTCTTGGCAGCCGACTTCTCTTTGATATGGAGACTTCCCTCGGCCTCGGTGTTGATCGGCCAAGAGGCCGTAATTACCCATCCAGCTTTGACCAGACCTGTCGCCAGTGCGTCCCAGGCCCCGCTGGCCTTGTGCGTGAACATGACCGTCATGACGCCGTGCGGTTTGATCACCCGACGGCATTCCGTGAAGATGGCCCCCATCCGTTCCTGGTAGTCGCGACCAGCAAGCTTCTTAGCACCCCCCTTTTCTCCTTTGAATTTAGCAGAGTTGGCGACGGCTTCACGGTCTTTGTCTGTCAGATAGTCCGAGAAGGCGTTGGGATAGATCAACCCGGCGGTTCGCTTGAGCCAGACATAAAAGAAATCGGAAAGCTCAGCATACATCACGTTATCGTAATATGGCGGGTCGATGACGACACTGTCAACGCTGTGGTTTGGGATTGACAACGAGTCCGCAGAACCCAGCGTTATTTCAGGCGAAGGCATGACTGCTCTCTCGTTGAAGAGTGACGCCGACGAACTGTCCGTACCTGCGAGAGCTTGCAATTCTCCAAGTGCTTTTGTGGTTTGACCGAGGACCCAGTCGAGCCCACGACCGGTGACAGCTGGAGCCATCTCGGCAAAACTCCATTTCATGGAGTAATTGTGGCTGTCGAACTTTCCGACAATGCTGCATCGATTAACATCCCATCTCGTAGACTTACAGTTGAAGTTCACCAGCTTGTCGATGCTCAGAGTGAGGTAAGTGAGTGCCGCCTTATCCAAATCCTTGAGCTGACCTGCACCTTCTTCCTGTAGTTCGTGGAGTACCTGATACCAAGCCTCGACGACAACACCTAGGCTATAAAGCTGGCGATGCGTAAACATATCCGTCCAAGATTCCATCCCATACATTCGATGCCCACGGTCGTAGTTGGACAACTCATCAATTTGCTCGGTCGGTAGTATTCCCGCGGCATTCCAAAGGTCTAGGTTGTCGCTTAGTAGCTTGAGCACGACCTCTTCCCGGTCGTCTGAGGGGCAGGCGGCACGAAAGCTCCGAATCGTAGTGCCTTTTCTCCTAGATACCTTCGGCCCCCCCGAGCTGATGACCTGCTTCGTTGCAACCGCATAAAGTTGCTGGCCCATTTCCTTTGCTTGAGCTTGGGACTTGATCTCGTCGCCATCGATGACTCTACCGCAATCAGCGAAAGGACAAAGCCCGTCCCCACCTTTGATGGTACCAAGGCTCTGCTCCTTTGCCTTGTCCACGATCTCGAAGGAACAGTGTCTCCGATCGGCATCCTCCGTGTGCGTGACGATCCTGATTCCTGTTCCTTTGGCGTCCAATCGCCAGTTCGGAGATAGTGGGACCACTCCGCTACAGTAAGGACATCTAATTGTCCTTGCCCATAAGTAGCCATCGACTGTGGTCCCCTCTCCCTCTGCTGAAAAGATGCCTCGTAATTTGGGTTCCGTTTTGTCCGCCAACCGTCTCCCAAGTTCGGCCAGTCTAATTACGAGCTCTTGACCATACCTAAACGGAAAATCCACTGTGCACTTCAAGATAAGCCAGGCAACCGGATTCAGGTCGTTGGCAGATACATGGAGTCCAAGCCGCCGGCCTTCGAATGGGATGCTCCCCCCACCTGCAGTCGGGTCGAGCAGTGATGGAGTTGATGCGTGATGATCTAAAATCCAGGCGAGCTGCTCCTTGTCGGGCGTAGTCTTAAAAGCTCTCTCGTAACCATATACGTTTGGGCCCAAGTCGGCCCCGGTACGTTTGGCCTCGATGATTTGCTTTCGAATAGATACAGGATCACCATGAATGCCGAGCAAATTGACAAACTTTTGTCGATCTGCTGACGAGGGGAGTAGGCTAGCAAGAATTGCCGCCCTGCTTGCCACAAGTGGACGTCTTGCCCACCAAACGTGGAGATAGTAAGTGGGCGGAAGGGCTGTCATCGACCTTCTCTCTCGGACACTCTCTTCTCCAAGGGCGGCGATGGGCAGCCATTCTTCGATCAGCAGTCTTGGACGTGCCACGGGGTCACCTTCTGCTAGGCTTCTGAATTCAGATGTTTGTCAGCAAAAGGCGGAGGGCCGCGAGCACTCGGCGTGGATGCTTCCGGTGCATGGCCATGCCCAACCAGTAACCCGACTCTTCCCGGCTCATCTCATCCACCCCGTCAGCGACCTGGCGGATGCGGTCCAGGTTTCTCATTGGAGCCAGGACCCGGAAGAGGAGTCCGAGGTTGAGTGCCAGGTCTTCGTCGATCTTCCAGGTCTGGTTCTTCTCGCTTTTCAGGTTGCCGAGGTTCACCTTCTGGCGGGAGAGTCGTTTGAGGAGCCTGGGCTCGATGAGTCGGAGGGCCGAGCCCTTGAGGCCGGCGAGATACTCCGGTGCCGTCAGCCTCGGGGTGGCCGGTGAAGGATTCTGCCAGATCTCCAGCTCGAAGCTGTCTCCCTTGCTGACCTTGAGACGTAACTCATACTGGGGAAGGTTGGCGTCGTGTTCGTTGGACGAGTTGGGACGATTCTTGATCGTCAGATGGCTCATGACTTGGCCTCCAGGGGGGCCGCATGAGCCTCGACGTAAGCCTCGCCGCTACCATACCGGGTCAGGTTCTTCGTGAAGGCGTCGGTCCGGTCCACGGTGGTGGGAAGAGGGGTCGAGAACACGAGCGTGTAGGTACCCGTGAAGTCGTGATCGACGGCCGTCCTGAGCTGGGGATCGAGAAACGATTTCACCGAGTTGGCCTTGTCCAGCCGACCTTCGAAGTCGAGCTGGAACGTGTTGACGCCTTCGAGCTTGATGTCGGCCTCGAAGTGGCAGGTGATCTCGGCGTCCTTGAGGGTGGCCATCGCCTGATGGACCTTCCAGGTGGCGGCGGCATCGAAAAACCTGATGACGATCTTCTTCACTGCGTTGACCTTGGCCTTCCGGGTCTTCTCCCAGAGTTCGGCGAGGGCCTGAGCCAGGGGTCCGTTGGCGTTGAGGTCCGGTTCGGCTGGAGGGACCGGCTTCGGTGGGACGACAGGCGGGTCGGGTCTCTTGGGAGGGAGTGGCTTCTCCCCGGGCTTGGCAACGTAAACCTCGGCGGTCGCTTCCTGCCTCTGCCCCCGACTGTCCGTCACCTCGACCTGATAGGTCAGGGAGGCGTCCGGAGAGACGTCACACCGGAGGACGGTCTGCGTCGTGCTTGCGACCGAAAGCTCCGGGTGGGTGCCGGTGTAAGTATAGGGCGGCACTCCGCCCGTCAAAGTCACCTTCAGTTCCGCTTTCCCCCCCGTCTGGATCTCACGTGGGGCGGCCGAAAAGGTTATTACCAAAGGCTCGGCCCTGGGCCAGAGGTTCTTCTTGCGGGCATCCGCCAGGGTGTGGACGAAGCTTTCGTCGTTTACCCGGATCGACGGGGTGGGATCACCCTTCCCCCAGACCTGGCTTCCTTCGCGATAGATGAAGGCCTCGGAGTCGATCCCCTGACGGATGCAGGCGACGAGGGGGCTGTTCGTGACCAGCATGGACAGCTTGGGGGCCCGCCGGTACTCGTTCCGTAGTTCCAGTGTCGAGAGTTCCCCCTTGAGCTTGAGTGGGGTCTGGTCCCGGACGAAGGTCGGGGCCTCCGGGGTATCACCCTCGTCCAGGAGCTTCCGGTTTTCCCTCAGTACCCGAGCGACGTGGGCCTGACCGTTCCCGGGGGAGTCGCTGGCGTTGGGGACCTCGATAGCGGCATGGGCGATGGGCTCGGTCGTCCCGGACATCGGAACGTTGTAAGGGAAGAACAAGTGACGATAACAATGGAGGACAGCCTCCGCGACTTGGAGGGAAGACTTCTGGAACTCCTCCTCAACCTTGTTCTGCTGGTGCTCGGCCAGGAGGCGTTTCCGGTCCGGCTTCCTCAATTCCTGGAGGGCCATCCGGCGGCGAAGCCTGTCCTTCATGTTCTTGAGCTGGCGGTCGTCCGCCACGACGAAGACCAGGTTGTTGCGGAACTCGCGAAGTCTCTGATCCGTCCCCTTGTACTTGAAGATCTCCTCGACGAGCGAGGGGAGCCCCTGGGGGTCGGCATTGATGGCAAACGCATCGTGGTGGAGGAGGACCAGGTTGGGCCGACCATCTCCCACGACGTCGTCCACCTCGTAGGCCCCGGCCGGGAAGGGTTGCAGGTTGAACGATCCCCCCGACGTCCCGAAGAGGTTCTGGATTCGCAGGTTGAGCTCAACCCGAAGCTCGTCGGCCTCGACCTCTTCCATCTGGCGGCGGATGACCTGGGTCAGGTTGGGCTCGACCATGAACCGCAACTGGGAACCGGGCCGGTCGTCCAAGAAGAGGGATTCCGTGATGAAGCGGGCTCGTGCCTGCTCCACGAAGCTGGGCTCCACGGTGGGGGAGCAAACGCTCAACTTGAGGTGGTCGGAGGCGATCCCCTTGGCGGCGTCCCCGAAGGCCAGGGTGTGGAGGAAGACGGTCCGTGCGAGGTAGGAATGGATGGGGAACTGGCCGGGGAAGTATTTGAGGTCGAGTTCCTGGGCCGTGGACCGTTCGTCCTTCTCCACGGCGGCAACGTCGGCCTTCAGGGCTGGCGTATATTCCCCCTGGCCGAGCCTGGTGGTGATCTCGTTCCGGATGGGACCAAATGCCGGGTCGATGTGGTGCGGGTGGATGGCCAGGGCATCCGCCGGCCGGTCCCTCCAAAGCACATGGACGGTCCTGGCCAGAAGACGCAGCATCCCCCGGGTCCGCTGGAACGTGCTCAACGAAGACAGCTTCTGCGTGAGGACGGAGAGGGTCTCCGGATGGAGCGGATAGCCCCGACGGAAGAGGTCCCGGGTCTCGGGACGGCCCACCGAGGGAGGAAGGGCCGACTGGTTGCGGTTCCAGGTGTCGGCGTAGGCAGCGACCACGGCATCCGCTGCGGAATGGTCCACCTCATCGAAGAGGCGGCGACGGAGGACGTCGGCCGTCTCATCTTCCTCGGTGGGATTCAGTTGGGTGGCCTTCCGGGAAGCCACCATCTCGGCCTCGGCCAGGGAGCGTAGGGCCCGCTCGTGCTCCTCGCGATAGGCGTCCTTGGCCTCGGAATCCTTGCCGACAGCCAGCGTGAAGACGAGGGCAACGTTGGGGGCCGTCTCGACTGCTTTGAAAAGGGCGTGGAGGAAGGCCGTGAATTGATCGCTGGACCCCGGAAAGGCCTGTTCCACTTTCCTCAGATAAACCGACACTTCGTCGATCATGATCAGGGTCGGCTGGCCCCCGAAGAGTTCGCGGAGGGTTTCCGCCCCGGGGGCAACGTGCCTCTCATCGCTTTCCTGGACCCGACGATATCCCTCGGCCCCGGCCAATCTGTAGGCCAACTCACCCCAGAGCGTCTTGGCCCTCAGGCCCGGTTCCAGGGTCAGCCCGTTGGCGGGGTCGCTGTTCTCCCCGTCCAGGGCTGCCACCCGGACCGGGCCTTTGGGGAGGAGGGCGGGGTCCACGAACTCGCCGACGTTGAGTACCCCGGTCATCCCTCGGACGGCATGGACGAGCGAAATGAGGCTGTGAGTCTTGCCGCCACCATACTGGGTATCCAGCCGGATTATCGAGGCGATCCCGCCTCCCTGGCCCGACAGACGGGTCAGAACCGCCTTGAGTAACTCCCGCATCCCTCGGGTTGGGTAGCTATGGCTGAAGAAGACTGCGGGGTCGGCGTATTCTTTAGGAGCCGTCTGGTTGACGACCTGGGCCAGGTCTGCCGCGAACTGCTCATCCTTGGTCGTCCCAGCTTCGACATCAGCTCTGGGTCGGCAGGTCTCGTAAATCGTTTTGAGCAGAGGCATTAGGGAGATCCGTCGGCACGATGGCGTTCGCTGGCCCCGATGTCATTTGGGCTCGCAGACCGAGGCATCCTCGGCTTTGCTACCGGGGGCGACTGGAAGCACCCAGCTTACCCGATATCACGCTTGATACAAGGCTCGGGAGGTGTGGCAGTGAATTCCCTCCTATCCGATCCGCACCTGACCACGGGAAGCCGGGCTTATGGGGAGTTGAAGAAAGTTTTGCCACAGCCCGTGGCAAATCCCGGGCTGCCCCGAGATCCTTCGGCCAGGGGTGGTCGCCCTTATGCTGATGGCCCTCCGATCCGTCAAGTTGATCGTCGCCGGAGCTTGCTCCGGTACGATCCAGGGCTTCACGGTCAGTTCCCCAGGGGCCGGGCCGCATGCGAGGTGAGCCTCCCCGGAACCCATTAATGGTTCCTGCTTGCATAACATGAGATTGGTGACACTGACCGTAGATGCTCCGTCGCACTCGGCAGTGAGAGGCTATCCGGTAAGCTTGTTCTGTGCTAGCAACGACTTACGGCGGATCGCTGATCGACGGCTTGAGTGGCCTGTGCGTTCTAGCAGTGCCTTACGCTCGTAGTCCGTTAATTCATTAATCGCCACAAGTCGTTGTCCCAAAACAAACTCTTTCCCGGATAGCCTCTGAGATGAAGTTAGCCGTCATCAAAGAGGAGGAGCTGCCGGGGTGGGGCCGGGAGGTCCAAGAATTCCTTCCCCTTGGCCAGCCGCCAGAAACGGCCGGGATCAACCTTGAGACGTCGAGCGATGGCCTTGGCCCCGTCCGGTGTCAGGTCAAACTTCAGGAAGTCCCGCTTGGTGGACCGGGACGCCTTGGTCACCAGCGTCCGGAACTCACGACCCAGCCGCCGTTTCAGGGCGTGACGTTGCTCCACCCGCCGGCTGAAGGCGTTGCTGGGTTTGTAGATATAGAGGATGCGGCAGGGGTGGACTGGGGTATCAGGGCGGAGGGGGTGGATGCCGAGGAACCGCCCGAAATTCTTGTGCCTGGCGGCGGCCAGGGACTCCCCGGGACCGCCAATAACCTCGGCATGCTCGAAGACTGCCCGGACCTTCGGGTGCCGGGTAACCCCCTCGACGGTCCAGATCCCGGCGAACCGGGGGTTGTTCAGGTACGACAGGATGTCCCTGTTGGCCAGGGCTGCCTGGACAAGTCCGATAATGGGAGGGCCAGGGGCGGTCATGCCTCGCTTACCCCTGGCCGAGGACGCAAACTCTGAGCTTACAGGACCCTGAGAGCTTGCCCTAGCCCCGTGAGGTTCGGAGCCGTGCCCACCGCGAAGTCTTAGACCTTCCTGACGATCAGGTGGGGACGAGGGGCGTCAGGGAGAGATCCCGATAACCAAGTTTGAGTCGCCGACCCGAACGTGGGTTCCTCAGGTGGTTGGCACGAGCTCTGCCGAACGGGTGGGCTGATCAGGGGTGGGAGCGGAGGAGGTCCAGGAGGGCGTTGGCCAGGAGCCGTTCCCCGGGGGACCAGGATTTGGGTGGGAAGGACGGCTTGGCCCGGTCTTTGGGGTACGGGGCCTTGAGTCCCAGGCGATGGGACCGGTTGATGACCGATCGCCGAGAGGTGCCCAAGAGTAAAGCAGTCCCCGTGGGTCCGAGGACTTTGTAGCTTGTTCGTAGTGTTTCATCCCGGGCCGGGGTCCAGAAAGTCCGTGGCATGTCTTTGTTTCCGACCCTGGGTGAAAAGTCTCGAAATCGCTGACGCCTCATCGTCTTATGCCAGACCCAAATCCCCCCAAGAGATCGAGTCTTCCAGGGCCGGATTGGAATCCATCCCTCCGTCCGGTGGCTTCTTGTCGGGCCAGTGACCGGACCGGTAGGCCCTACCGTTGGCTGCCAGGACGCCACGGAAGAGCAGCATCTTGCTGGCGACATCGGCGGAACGTTCCAGGGTCCTTGCTTGGTTGCCCAGATGACTTCGGAACCGCCCATGCCAATGAGCTTCAGCGTCACGAACTTCCCGAAGGAACGTGGTCGTCAGGCTGGGTGCAAGCAGGGTTGAAGCGGGGTTGATGTAGAAAGCCGCTTCACGACGGGAGAATAGGATCTCTCGCAGTTCCGCTCGCATTACTTCCAAGAGAATATGTTGGCCCTCTGGTGTCCGGAGGTCGTCCAGGTTGACACGTCGGGGGTCTGTAATAATCAGGGCTAGCTCAGGATTCTCGGCGAGCCTGAGGTTGCGTTCCAGGACGTCTGGGTGGACTATTTCCCCGGTCAGGTATGTGATGCCTGTGATTTGACATTGCCGGGCCGCAATTCCCAGCTTGTTGGAGTAGGCTTGAAAGTCGCCCTTAGCGAGAGTTTTCCGGAAAAGATTGATCCAACCCTTCCTGGCCCAGATAGCCTTCCGATAGAAAGCGATGCTAGGCTCCCTGGATGTCACTGTGTACATGGGATTCAGGTAGTGGCATCCCTTGTGAAGGGCCTTCCCCAGGGCACTGATCCGGATGTGGACAGGCGTGGAAGTTTGCACCAGGTCCCAATTGATGTCATGCTTCTTGACGTAGGGCCTCCGCCCCTGGGATGGCGGCGGAGTACGGAAAGAGGAGTTTATCTCAGACATGGGAATGTCCTCCGGCCCCGGCCGAGTTTGGGTCTTCACCAACGGGAGACACGGCCAAAGGTCCACCGAGAATCGGACCGACCTGGGTAGGGTCCCCCCGAAGGTGGAGACTGTTACAAGGAAGGGCCGAATGTAGATGGGCTTCACCATGCCCTCCGCCTGGCGAGTCACCACCAGGTGTCGTCGCGAGATGCACCGGGCCAGGTGTGGCCCCTTGGTTAACAGGTGGGTCAGGGTTTCCAGGGGTTGGGTTGGGGAGGAGAGCTTTCGCCAGCCAGGTAAGGATGAAATGTTGAAAGGTCATCCTTGACTGAGAGGCAAGGTCCCGAAGTTTCCAGTGGAGTTCGGCCGGGATGAGGACTCTGAGATTCCGATATCCCGGGGGAGTGGAAGAAGGACGGCTTGGCAAGCCGCTCTGGCGACTTCCATCGTGAGGACAGTCAGTCCCGCTATCCACTTCGTGGTCAGTCATGTGTGCCTCGGTATGTGTTGGCATGAGTCTTTGTTAGAAAGGCAAGGAATAACTATTAATGGCCATTAATAGAAAACCTTTCCCTTCCTAACCCTTGTGACCTTATCTTCTGCTTCTGTTTCTTCGTCTATGTCTGATTCTTCGACTGTGTCTGATTCTTCGACTGTGTCTGATTCTTCGTCTGTGTTTGAAGTTGTTCCTTGTCCTTCTGGGACTTGAAACTCCTCACATCCTGCTTCTTCTACTTGTACTTGTGGTTTTTCGAGCAGTCCGGGAGATTGGTCGCATCCATGACTTCGTCTCATCAGTTAGAGGGCAAAACATGACCGTTCCGGTAGCCGGGAATCCCGGCCCAACCCACATCAGCCTTGCTTCGTCCTCTCGGACCTTTCTACCGACCCCATCACAATGTGGAGGGTCAACTTAAGGGCGTGGTTTCCCCCAGAGTCCAAGTTCCGTAGGAAACTTGAAGTTCTGCATATTCCGCACATACCGAATGGAACTTCAACGCCCGCATCGTCTCTGAGCTGGACCTGTCTCGATGGATTGGTTAGCACGGGAAGCCGACTCAGAGTGGTGGTCCGATCCTGCTGACGAAAGAAAGAAGCCCAGGCCGTCATGAAAGAGGGGCTATTGGCCCGTTCCATCTCGACGACCTAGGCTTTGAAAGGGTGCTGGAGCCGGCACGAGGTGTCGGACTTTGGTGCCCTTGGCGGGTAAACCGGACTCAACGCGACCGAGGTTCTTTCCTCCGATGCATAGACCCGTTCACGCCGACAGATTGGGGGACTGCTTCTTGCACTGAGACGACCTCGGGAGCTTGAGGGACCAAAGGTGCCTCTGCCTCTTCTGGGCCGTCCTGGTGCTCCTGATCGTTCTCAACCCCAGCGATCGTGGAATGGACGTCCCCTTGATCGACCTCATCAACTTCGGGAGGAGTAGCAGGTTGACAATCGTTGGCCTGGAGAAGATTCTCTGCCTCGGAATTGGTCTGACGGAGGTTAAGATCACCCATCACTCCATCGTACACCAGGATGAGAAGTGATTTGACCAGTTGTTCATCCTTTCCCGGGACGCCGTAGATGCGGAGGTAATCCGTGGTCTTCCGACGCCTGGGCTCAAGGGTGTACTTGAAGTCCAGGGAAACCACGTCGAGCCCACTCAGGGCGTCCTTGAAAGTTTCACAAGGGACCTTGAAGGACGTGTCGCCGAACGATCCGTCCTGGTAGATGATCCTCTCCCCGGTCGTCTCGGCCTCCTCGGTTCGTCTGGACTGTCTCCGAGAAGCCAGGGAGACGACGTCGCTGGATTGGAACTCCGGATCGAGTGGAGTGGAGAGGTGGAGTGACGATTTCCCACCGTTGCCACTCAGGAAAAAGTGGAGGTAGTTCTTCCCTCTTGGAACAAGCCCTTCCAGTGCGTTCACGCTACTGAGGATCGTCTTCTTGTCCGTGCTGAAAATCTCGTGGTCGGCCACCTCCAAGTAATCCAGGCAGGACTTGAATCCGACGGACGAGGTGGAGATGACCAAGGTGTGCCCGGATGAGGGACAGCGAAAAGAGCAGACCGTGCCCGCCACCTCGATCTCGACATCTTCCTTGAGAGCTTGAAGGAAGGCCGCGACAGGCTTGGCCTGGGTCTCCTTCAAGTTCAGGTTGATCGGGGGAACGCCAAGTCCCTCCACGAAGGCGAAGATACGTTGGGCTCCCGAGAGCATCCGGCCGTCGGTCGTCCAGGTGACGACTGTCTTTGCCTCATCCACTTCGCCACCAATGTAGGAGGACATGAACGCAAGGGACTGAGCCAACGGCTCAGCCTTGGTCCTCCACTTAGTCGGTTCGCATCCCGTGAAGGACAGCGTGTCAGGGTAGGAAGCGGACGGTTTTTCCGTTCGCATCCGGAGGACCCTGTCCGGTCCGGTAAAGCTGGCACCCCCCGATTGGGTCAGCGTAACGTCCCCTTTCTGGACGAGAGTGAAGGAGTCGGCGTCCGCGTTGATCTCGATGGGGACCTCTCCGAAAGCATGCTTGGCCATGTCGTTGAGCTGGACGGCCGGGACCAGGATGTCGAACTCATCACCGTCCGTGCTTTCCAGGTCGATCGACCAGTCCAAGTAGGTGTCGGAGTCGGTGGTCAGGAGCCGGAGCTTCTGGGGTGAGGCGATCAACCGATGAACCGTCCTCCAGTAAGAGGTCTGGGCACCGAGTTCCTTCACGTCCTTGACCCGCGTGGTCAACTTCGTAGCCGTCTTGAGGTCGGAAGACTTGATCTTGATGGTCATTGCTTGGTCCTCTTCGTGATTGGGGAGATGCTTTCTGGGCATGAGGGAGCTAACGCCGTGAACCGATCACGGCGTGATCCTCGTCCTCAACTTTCCGGCCTCGGGAATGAAGCCCGAGCCGAGATCCTTGTTGGCCTGTCAGATCAGGTAGACGCCGGGTTTGTCCATCATGGGCCGGGCTTGGCCAAGCTTTTCATTCAATTGCTCCGTCAGTCATCAAGCGTCTTCAAGCCGAGCGGCCTCCCTCCTTCCAGGGGTTCAACTTTGGGAACGGGTACGCTCTGACCATCTGATGGGTCAGCATGGGAGGGTTTTTTAGGAGGGCCATCGCGATCAATGACCTTGCTTGGCCGACGACGGACCACGACTGATCGGCCAGGAGTTGCCAGGTGCTGGGATGGTCGATCCCGATCCCAAATCGTCGGCAGTAGCGGGCAAGATCCCTGGCCAGTTCGTCAGGCTCGGGGGCAGTCGTGGTAACCTTCACCGCCCAACGACGTCGAAACTGCTCGTCCAACTCGGCATCAGTCACGGCCGTGGCGATCCACCTGCACGTCGCAAAATCCGGGTCATCCATGAGGTCGGTGATGGTCTCGTCCAGGCGGCCCCTCTGGAGGCTGGCCGCCTCTTCCAGGTGAATGATCCTGAGCGAGTCAAAGCTTCCCCTGAGGCAAGCAACCATCCTCCTGACCCGGTCGATGGTGGTGGACCGGCAGTTGATCGGGAGGAACTCGATCGTCCTCTTGCAATGCTGATAGTTGGCAATAGCGTGCAGGCCGATCTTCTCCTTGCCTCCCGTCTTGTCGTAGGCATCACAACCGCGGCAATTCCCGCAGTGGAGCAAGCCCCGGGGATTCTCGCAGGCCACCAGACGGATGGCCCCGTTCACGAGGGTGGACTTGCCAGAACCCGGAGGTCCCAGGAGCATCAGCTTCGGTGGGACAGATGGACGCCTGAGGACCCCGATCAGGGCCGACTTCGCCTCCTCGCAGGCGAGTAGCCCATCCAGGCTGTCCAGGGGCCGGACGCCGAAGTCGTGGAATTGGTCAGGCCGCGGAACGGTCATCGTCATGATCTCCTCGAAAGGTGCTCATCAAGAGTCTCTCAGATGGCGTGAACCCGTCAGTTGCGTCAGTGTTGCCGGTAGTCTTGGTGTTGTTTGAACTTGCGACGCCCGACACCTTCGATTGCTCAGCGTCATGTGTGTCAGCGGTGTCATTGGCTGGCCTGAGCTTCCTCCAAGCCCAGAGACGTTTGACGTCCTTCCTCTGGGGGCGGAAAAGCTCCACCCCTTGGTCCAAGAGGACGACCCCGATTTGGTTCAAGATGATTCCGAGCTTGTCGGGCCCGTCCGGGAGGGTCTCGCCCGGCTTCAAGCAGTCAGGGTGTTTCTTTACGAACTCCCGGAGTGCCATCTCGCCGTCAGTGGCGGAGCCCAGAAAATCCCCCCCTTCATTCGCCATCTTAAGGATGACCTTGACCACGACGGCACTGCCGGCTTCATTCCCGACGTGAGGCTTCCTGCCCTCCCAAAGACCGCCGATGACGATCATCCTGGCCAGGTCCATGGCGGACTTGGGGGGTGTGGTCTTGAAGCGGTCGAGGTAGCGGTAGGTGAGCAGCGATACGACGGGCTCGCTGTCGAGGGGCCAGCCGCCTCGGCCCTTTGCGTCCCGTCCCAGGCCCCCGCAATAGGCACGACCGAAGCTATCCAGGTACGGCTTCAGATCCTTGAGCAGGCCCACCAACCCTTCGACTCCGTCATGGCCCGTAGTTGACTCAGGGGTGGCTGAGCCCTCGGGAGCTTGGACCTCCGTTGCAAGGCGTTTCGTGTCGTCATTCACGGGCACCTCCTCTGTATTTGAATCACTTCGCGTTGAACCGGGTGAAGGGACCTTGGCCCGATGAGAGGAAAGGGCTGAGCAGCGATCCAGTCCGTTCGGGTAACCCGAAGCCGAGCCCCTTCACCTGCGGAGAACGGGGAGCTTAGCCCACAGGTCTAGAGGGCCACACAGCCGCGACCTCCTCGCCGAGACGTGACCTCGGCTAATGCCCCTTAAGGGAGCATTGCTCCCATATGGGTCATTGGCTGTAGTCTATGTTCCCATTAGGAGCACGTCAAGTCGTTGGTGACTTTTTTTCCCGATTGTCGATCAGGAACTGACGTTCAGGGGCGACTTGGAAAGCTCTTGGTGCCAGGAACGGAAGAGGGCCGATAGGATGGGGTGTCTGTCACCAAACACCCAAGTGAGAGGAAAGGTGTTGGTTGGATCGTGAGGTTCAGTGATGATGTTTCGTTGGTTGGTTTGCACCCGAGTTTGCACCCCGAGTCGTCCATGAGGGTCCGGGGCTGTCCAAGTTTGACAGGTGGCGGGTGTTGAAGGTCTGCCAAGAAGTGAACCCAGAAAACGACACAACCCCCTGGTTCGCAGGGGGTTGTCATCGTTTGTCCGGGTTTGACCGGGCTAGGTAAGCGGAGGAGGTGGGATTCGAACCCACGGTACCCTTGCGGGTACACCGGTTTTCGAGACCGGCCCTTTCGACCACTCAGGCACCCCTCCGAGGGAGCTTACACCGATGCGATACGACGTTGATGAAAGAAGTCGGCGAGAAGTTGGCTGCTCTTTTCTTGCAGAAGACCAGAAGTCACCTGAACCTGGTGGTTCAGCCGGGGATCATCGATCAAGCGGTAAAGACTTCGACAACCGCCTGCTTTGGGATCTCCCGCTCCATAAACCAGTCGATCAAGACGACTCAGGACGATGGCTCCAGCACACATCGGACAGGGTTCGAGGGTGGAGTAAATCGTACATCCGTCCAGCCGCCAGGATTGTCGCTCCTGCCCAGCGGCAGTTAGCACCAGCCTTTCAGCGTGTGCTGTGGGATCGTGCCAAGACTCACATAAATTGTGACTTCGGGCAAGAATCCGACCATTATGCACAATTAACGCGCCAACGGGAATTTCACCCATTTCGGCTCCGGTGTGGGCTAGTTCCAGGCATAATTCCATCATCTCGAGGTCGAACGAGGCGAGCGCTTCGATGGTTCTTCGAGGTTTCATGGTCATTCAACCTGGCGAAGACCCCACCCGTGACGGCTCGAATGATAACCAGAGTCGAGCGGTTTCACAAGGCAGTTTTTTGAGGTGTTCGGACAATTCTGGCAAGTTTCGGGAGCTTATGAGGTCAGTATGTTTCACTGCTGATTGGGTTGCCGTCGTGTCGGTTCCCAAGGCGACGGTAGACGTCGAGCCGGATCGTCTTTTTGATCATCCGGACGGAGCCGTCGCCAAACAGGAAGTTGGCACCGATCGAATGCGAACTCCCAAAGCCGCCAACAATCGGAATCGCCAAGTTGGGATCGGTGGGGATCGGCTCCACGTAAGGTGAGTTTTGATCAGACAGGCCTGGAACCATGCTGGAAATCGACGGGAGGTCGGTCTCGTTGAGCGGGATGCCCGTGTTCCTCAAGGTCGCTCGGGTGCCAACCGCCCAGCCCATCTCGTCACCGCCGGATAACTTCTCGCCGACGAAGATGGTCTGACTCAAACCGTCCTCGATATCGTCGTACGTGACCGGTCCGTTGAGTGGAAATGCCCCGTCATTGGTCACGCTGATTGGCATGTCGAGATCATGGTGGCAGGCAGCGTAAGCGCAACGGCCTATCGACCCTTGCGAGGGGCACATCAGGACGCTGATCGAGATCCCGCGAGCGGTCTCCTGGCTAGGGGCATACACATTCTCGGCGAAGTTGAGATGATTGACGACATTGCGGTTTTCGAGGTAGGGCATGATCCGAGGGACCCAGCCAAACGCATAGCCTGTCGGCAGGTCATCCATTGGGTCTTTCCGGTCGATCACACCCGGAGGCAAGACGTGAAATGACGACGAGTAGTTGGCGATGGCGACCCCAACCTGCGTCAGGTTGTTGAGACACGAGGCCCGGCGGGCCTGTTCGCGTGTGGCCTGGACCGCTGGCAAGAGGAGCGAGATCAGAACCGCGATGATCGCAATCACCGTCGCCAGTTCAATCAGAGTGAAGCCTCGGGACCGATGTCGCATCGGTTGGGAAGAACGCTGATGAGTGCGGGGAGGGTTCAAAAGGTGTCCTCGCTCAGCAAGTTGCCGTCGGCTCGGTTAGTCAGCTGCGCCAGAACCTGAGCTTTGATCGTGTTCTTGAGAAACTTGACCGACCCATCGCCGAATGCGAAGTTGCAACCGCCCGGATGGCGACTGGTGTACCCACCGACGATCTCAGCGAGAGGAGTCGGCGGGGTCGCGGTTGGGGCAGGGGCATGGACCTGATTTTCTTCATTGGTGGGGGGTGTGATAAAGATCTGCTTGTTTAAGAAAGTCCAGCCTGAGTTGCGGAGCGTGGCCGAGGTTCCCGACGCCCAGCCGAGTTCCGTCTGATTGGTCAATTTCTCACCGATGAAGATGGTGTGCGACGACCCATCCAGCAGGTCCTCGTACTGGATCCGACTGTTGCGGAAGAAGACGCCATTGTTGTTTGAGTCAATCGGCACCTCGGTATCGCTGTAGCTGGCGGCGTAATTGTTCAGCGCGGGACCAACGTAATCGGGCGGATTTCCGTTCGGAGCAGCCATCCGATAAGGTCCGGTTGTGGAGGGGCAGACCAGCGTATTCATCATCACGGTGCAAGTCGTACTGTTGGCGGGGTCGTAAACACCATGGGCGAAGTTCAGGTGGTTGAACACATTCCGCTCGTCGAGGGCCGGCAGGATCTGCGTGATCCAACTGAAGTGGTAGCCGGATGGCGAGTTGGAAATCGGGCCGGTCGGATTGATCACACCGGGGGGCAGGACCTCGAAGGTTCCTTCGTAGTTCTTGAGGGCGATGCCGATCTGCATCAGGTTGTTGACGCATTGGGCCCGCCGGGCTGCCTCGCGGGCGGCCTGCACGGCCGGCAAGAGCAACGCGATCAGCACGGCGATGATGGCGATCACAACGAGTAACTCGATCAAGGTGAAGCCGGGCAGACGCGGCGAGCGACGAATCATGAACATTTACCTCGGAACAGGAGAATTGGAGACGATGACCCGGTGGGATTTACGGACCGGCCCCGGAACGACTATCAGATAGTCGGCCACGACGGACACCTGACGCTGGTCCGGTTGATCCGGGGCCGGTTTGACCTCGATCGTGACCCGGCCCTTGCCACGTCCGCCCAGGTCGGCTGCGGGAATCTCCCAGACCTCGCCGGTGTAGTCGGGGTGGGCCTCGAATCGCGCCAACGCTCGATCGAGACCCGAATCGGCCAGTGCTACCGCCTGCCGCTCGTTCTCCACCGACCGAACCAGCGCGCGCCGGCCCGATGCCACCTTGAGGAGACTGGCGGCGACCATCCCGAGGATCAGGAGGCCGATCAGCATGGCGATCGAGACCAGGCCATGGCGCGGCCTGCGACAGCTCGGAATCATGGCCTGCCTCCCGTCCAGCGTGCCAGTCGTCCGACTTCGGCCTCGATCCGGGCATCAGGCTCGGCGGGCGTGCTCATCGTGCGGGACGGCTCGCGGTGGATAATCAGGACCAAAAGCGGACGGTCAGCCGCAGTGTTCGCCTCGAATCGGATAGTTGAGCGTGAGGGTTGGCGGTAGGTCTCGCGTTGCTTGACCGCATCCCCCTGCCAGACCTCGCGGAGGATCTCGCGCGGCCGGATCGAATACGTGATCCGAGCCGCTCCGGGAAGCGTCAAGGTCAAGCGGTCGGCGGTCAGCGGCGGAACTGGCACGGTGGCCGCGCGATGAACGTCCGCGCGAAACGTCGCGTCCAGCCGCGCCAGATCCCGCGCCAGATCGAGAGAATCGCGGCTTCCCTGGTCAAGCTGCATTACGACCCGGAGCAAGATGGCGCAGAGAACCAGCAAGATCGAGAGCACCGTGATCGTCGCCAGCATCTCGATCAGCGTTTGGCCCCGCCGATGATTCGATGTCGCACTCATGGCTGCGTCCCCCGGCGGTCGGTCGTCCAGGCGACCAGGCGTACGGGTGCCATCGAGCCCGGCATCAAGTCCGGCCAGCGGACCTGCACCACCACCTTTTTCTGCCTGTGATCGTCGATCGAGGCGATGGGGATGACCTCGACGCTCAGCACCCCGGCACTCGGCGAGCGTTCTTGCCCGGCCTCGGTGACGAGCGGCACGAGGGCCTCGGTCGAGATCGTCGCGAACGGTCGAGCCAGGATGCGTTCCATGACGGTCCCGACCAGCCGGGTCGCTGCTTCACGTCGGGCGACCGCCTGACCCTCGCGTGCGGCCCAGCCAACCAGTTGCAGGGTAATCAGGATCATCGCCATCAGCAAGGCACCGGCGACCGCCATTTCGACCAGTCCAAACCCGCGCCGGCGCCTGGCCGGGCCTGAATTCGATAGTTCACCCGCAATCATCCGGCAAGCCTTTCGATCAGGTGGACAAGAGGAGAAAACAGCGCGAGGCAGAAGAAAAGGACAAGCGTCCCCAGAGCCAGGAGTGCCGCCAGAAACACCAGTTGCGAGCCAATCTGAAGCCGGTATGCCAGCCGACGTTCGCCGCTTTCGGCCAGAGCGCGAAGTGCCCAGGCAAGATTCCCGACGCGGCTCGCGGAGTCGAGCAGGCCCATTTCGCGGGGTGAGATCAAACCCACACCATCCAGCGCCGCGGTCCAGCTTTCGCCCGCCCGGACGAGATCGAGAGCCACCTGCAACTTGCGCTGGACTCGCGCGGACGGGTATCCCTGTGCGAGCGCTGTGAACGCCCGGTCGATCGGCTGCCCCGACTCGACAACCAGGGCCAGCGATTTCAGGATGACCGCCTTGTGCTGGAGGCGAAACAACCTGCCAACGAGCGGTAACCCCTGCCATCCCCGGGACCCCAGCGAGACGGCCAGGTAGATCAGGCCCACCAGCTCCGCCAGGCCAAGCCAGGGGACATACGCGCTGACGTGATCGGTCGTGAGAAAGAACAATCGGGTGACCGGGGGCAAGTCGACACCGAAATCCTTGAAGATGGCCTCGAACTTCGGGACGATGAAGTAGGCGATAAAACCGATGACCGACTGCGCAACGTTGACGACCAGCCCGAGATAGCCGATCCGACCGATCAGGTCGCGGAAGATGGAGTGTCGTCGGACGCGAGACTCGGCCGCTTCGCGGAGGGCCGGGGCGAGTCGGTTCGTCAACTCACCCACATGGATCAACACCGCGGCATCCCAGGGGATGGCACGCGGGACCCAGTCGATCGCCGCGGTCAAGGATTTGCCGCGATGCAGGAAGGTTGCCAGGGCGTGGGCACGCTCGCCGAAAACCCCGGGGTTCTGGATTGAGAACGCCTCGACGCCTGGGGCCAGGGGGATATTTCGCTCGGTGGCGACGGCCAGGACCCAGAGCAAACCGTTTTGCTGATTGCGCCGGTGCTGGATATGGAGATAAATGAGGATCGCGATCACGATTGGGACGGCTGGCAAGGCAAGCCACCCCATCATCGACGCGGTGATGATGACGTAGCCAATCACGAAGAAGATCCAACCAACGACCGCCAGCTCACCGAGCCGAAACGCGAGCCAGACCCCGAGATAACAAAGTCCGACCCCGAGCCAGACTCCCAGTAATGCCACATGCAGCGACGAGTTCGTCTCATAGATCGGCCGCCCGAGGAGCGACGCGATTGCGCAGTAGATCAGAAAGAGCATGATCTGCCGCAGACCCCACTCGAGCGTGCGGCGTGGTCGAGCGGCGACCCATACCGTGGCGGGTAGGCCCTTCGGCGCTGGTGGTAAACCAGCCAGGTCGTCGGTCGGAATGTCTGGTTGCTGCGCGGGCAATGCGGTGCTCCGGTTAACTCAGTCGAACGAATTCGACCCAACGAATAATCAAGTCATTTTGGAAAGGAGTTGGATCGAATAGGTGATCGGCAGGTAGATCGACGCGATGGCGAAACCAAGCCACCAGATGATGAGCAGGAGCAAGCTCGACGAAAGAACCTGACGAGCGAACGTCGCCTGGGCCTCGGCCCGTTCCTCGAACATGTCGCCGGCAAACCGGAGCGCGCCCGCGAGGTCCTGATGACCTTCGCCCCAGGCGAGCAATTGACCCAGGCCCGCCGGCACGCCCCCCCAGAGTTGCAGCGCGGTGCTGAGCGGTTCGCCCATCGCCACAGCCGCAGCCACCCGCGAGCAATCTTCGGCCAAGGCGGGGTCGCGGACGCTGGCACCCGCCAGGCGGATCGCCTCGGGAAGGGGGGTGGCCGCTTCGACCAGCAACGCACTGAGCTGGCAAAACTCAGCGAGCGCGACGTCGCGGACCATCGGGCCGATCAGCGGCAGCGCATGCCACCGCCGACGACGGAACACGGGCGGCACCAGCCGACTCCAGATCAACCAGAACACGAGCGCAAATCCGCCACCACCCAGCACGAGCCCAACATCATTTTCGGCGATGAACCTGGTCAACGCGAAGACCGAAGCGATTATCAGCGGCGGTCGCATGCTGAAGATCTGCTGTTCCAGCATCAGACCATCGTTCACCTGGCTGGAAATCCGGCAGATAAAGAGGGTGAGAATCAGGATCACGGCAAGCACGGTGGCTGGATAAGCCAGCGAAGCCCAGATCTTGCGGCGGAGTTCTTGACCGAGGTTGCCGCCATGAACCACCTGACCCAGGACTTCGGCCAGGCGGCCCGTTCGGTCCCCAGCCTGGATCAGACCCTGGAGGTGCGCCGGGAAGCGGTTCGCCTCGGCCAGGAGAATCGCATCAAGCCCGAGCCCGGTTTCGAGCCGGTTGGCCAGGTCGGCAAATGTCGCGCGGAGTGGTTTGGATTCCAGCTCGGCACTCGCCGCCCGGAGCCCATCGGGCAACGGCAGGCCCGACCGCGTTAGCGTCTGCAATTGCTCCAGCATCGTCAGCACATCACGCTCGGACAGGGACGCGTCGTCCGCCTGTTTTGCCGCGACGGCCGGTTCGAGGGTGACGATCGTCCACCCACGATCAAGCAACTGGTCCGTGGCCTTGAGCCGGTCGCTCGCCTCGATCTGGCCCGAGTGAGATCGCCCTTGCTCGTCGGTGGCCTGGTACTGAAAGCGGACAATCATGAGAGTGTCTTCTCGGAGCTTACTGGTCGAGGATCAAGGGGTCGCGAGGCCGTCCCACACAGCGCGGAGCGGAATAAACAGCAGCAGCCCATACGCCAGGACAGCTCCCGCACCGAGGGTCAGGATCAGGAAGCCAGGCAAAAAGATGCGGAACGCTTTTGCCTGACGAGTGGCCTTGCGGCGATAAGACATCGCCAGGTGTCGAAGCCCCGCGCCGAGCGAGCTTTGCCGCGTGGTACTGGCGAGCATCCAGGCGACGAGCGGCGGAAAACTGCTCGGCGGGGCTGACCGGTCAATCTGCCCAGTCGCTCCCAGCCCGAGCCGATCGGCGAACCGATCCGCGTCGCGGCGTAAAGTCGCACTGCCTGAGGCTGCTCCAGCGAGCCGGACCGACTGAGCGAGCGGCACCTCGTGCTCGAGCAGATGTCCGAGCAAATCGGTAAAGTTAGCTGCGCGAAAGCTGGTCATGATCCGGCCCAGTAATGGGAGCCGTTCCACCTCGGACCCAAATCGGCCGTAACCGTCCAGACTCTGGGAACGCCCAGCAAATCGCCAGGCGAGGATCAAGCCGACCAGAACCAACGGCGGGATCGCCCCCCAGGTCCAGACGGTTTTGCCTGCGCGAAGGATCGCGTCGAACAAGGCCGATTGGCCCGGTTGAAACATGGCAAGTGCGCTGAAGAAGCGCGGGAACAACTCGGCGACGAAGAACAGGAAAAGAGCATACGTCAGGACCAGAACCAGGAGCGGATAAAACAAAGCCAAAGCGATCGAACGGCGTGCTTCAACGTGGGCCTGACCGATCCGCGACAGCCCTTGCAACGCCTCGGCCAGCCGACCCGACCGTGTACCGGCCTCGATCATGGCCCGGTAAACGTCGGGCATGGAACTCGCCGAAGTGCTTACCGCACTGGCCAGTCCTTCACCTGCTTCAAGCCGTCCCGCCACGTCACGGAGCATGCGCCCGAGCCGCCCCCGATAGTCGGCCGAGGTGGCCATCAGCCCACGCTCCAGCGGAATACCTGCCCGGACCAGAGCCTCCAACTCGTCGTTAAACGCGACGATCGCCTCCAGACTCAAAGCCGTTCCCGTCGGTGAATCATTGGTGCTCAAGCCGATCTCCCGGAACGATTCAATGAACCTTTTACGACAAGTGTCATGGAATTATACGCCAGGTTGTGTCCGTGTCGAGAGGTTAGCGAAAGACGAGCGAAATCAATCAGGAACGACTGTCGGGCCAGCCCACCCCAGCACGCGGCGAACCTCGGCAGGGGTCGTCAAACCCTGGGTCACGGCAGCGAGCGCGCGATCCCAGAGCGGGATCATGCCACTCCGGACGGCGGCAGTTTGCAGCGTGGCGAGATCGGCCGTCCCGAGGTTCCAGACGAGCGGATCGAGTCGGGTAGGATTGAGGAATTCCGCGAGGACGAGGCGGCCACGATAGCCTGTTCCAAGGCAGTTGGTGCAACCGAATTTGAACCGCCCCGGGATGACCGGCAAGCCCAGACTCGATCGACCCAATGAATCTTCGGTCCGCTCGGCAGGCTGGGCACAGGAGCAGAGCTTCCGGATCAGGCGTTGCGAGACCACGGCGATCAACCCACTGCGGATCAGGTAGGGTTCGATCCCCATCTCGATCAGGCGGCTGATCGCACCGGGCGCGGAGCCGGCGTGGAAGGTGGTCAGGACAAGGTGGCCAGTGAGCGAAGCTTGAAACGCGACCTCGGCGGTCAGCTGATCGCGGATCTCGCCCACGGCAATGACCTCGGGGTCTTGCCGAAGTAGCGACCGCAGACCCGTGGTCAGATCAAATCCCGCCGCCGAGTTGACCTGAGCCTGAGCCACGCCGGCGATCGCAGCCTCAATCGGATCTTCGAGCGTCGCGAGGGCGCGACCGCCGGCGGTGGTTGCCACCAGTTCGCGCAGGCAGGCGTAGATCGTGGTGGTCTTGCCCGTGCCAGCGGGGCCGGTCAAGAGGATCATCCCCGAAGTGTCGCCAAGGTGGGCTGCCAGAGCGTCGCGCACATCCTCGGCCAAACCGAGATCGGCCAGTCGCAACCGTTCACCGGGCGGACTGAAGAGCCGGATCGCAGCGCGTTCACCGTGCAAGGTGGGATACGTGCTCACGCGGACCTCGCCCGTTCCAAGCGACGGCCCCGACCGGATACGACCCTCCTGGGGAATATCGGTCCGGTAGGTGAGCAGATCCGCCAGCACCTTCAAACGTGCGACCACGTTTGGAGCCACGCTTGCCGGCACGGTCTCCAGTCGGGTCAGCATCCCGTCGATCCGGAAGTGGATTTCGAGCCCGGCTGGTGTGGGCTGGAGGTGGGCATCACTCGCCCCCGCCAGCCGTGCCGCTTCCAGGATCGCCGCCACGATCTCAACGGCAGCCGATGGCAAGTCGAGCCGGATCGAAGCCAGGCGGATCGTCAAAGAGGTGGTGGATTCGATTGCAGACATGAGTTCGGAACGTGATCGGATCGGAACAAAGTTATTGGAGACGATTGTACGAGTCGACGAATCAAAGCGCAAGAAAAAACCCCGACGGATCGGGGTTTTTTGTGCAGATCAGGCGACGATGCTTATTCTTTCGTCTCAGTTTTTTTCATGGTCTTGTTTTCGTTCTTCATGATGAACATCAACTGCTTGGATTTGGTCTTGAATTCCGTCGGCATCTCGCCATCGGGCAAGGCATAGATCAGCTTGACAGTATCGCCTTCCTTTTCGATCAATCCCATCGCGACGATCTCTTTTTTGGAGTCGGCGTCCTGGTAGGGAGTGACCTTGCTCTTCAGCGTGATCTTCCAGGGCTTCGACTTGGTGTCGATCTTGTAGGTCTGGACGTAAACTTCCTTCTTGTCCTTGTCCAGGACGACGATGGCGTCTTCAGCGATCCGCACGGTCGTGCCTTCGATCCGCTCCTTGGGTTCCTTTTCGCCGAACTTCTCGCCCGCGATGATTGTGTAACCACCGATCAGGCTATCGGGAGCACCACTATCCTTCATCTTCGGCTTGTCGTCGTCGCCGGCGAAGGTGGTCGAGCCGGAAATCAACAAGGTAGCAAGGCTCAAAGCCATCGCAATGCGCTTCATCAGGGATACTCCGCGAGAGATGGGACCAGATCGGGCGGTGGACCAGGAATGAAGCAATTCTGATACCAGCCCTTCCTGCTTCAAGAGGACCTGGACTGGCTGATCTGGGAATAAAACTCGGGCCGCCGATCACCGATCCGGTCGAGTTCATATTCGCCCGGCACGCGGATCAGGCGTTTTTGCCGGGCGCGCGCCGGGTCGATCTCGGCATAAAGGATTGCAGATTCCGTCGAACCCGCCTGTGCGATGATCATCCCATCGGGATCCGCGATCGAACTCCGGCCAGCGAACAGGCAACCGCGTTCCGTCCCGATTCGATCGCTAGCCACGACGTAAACGACGTTCTCGATCGCGCGGCAGGCAGGCAGATGCTCAGCGGTCGCGGTGGACTGGATCGGCCAGTTCGTGATGAGGACCAGGATATCCGCGCCGAGCAAGGTCAGAACACGTCCCGTCTCGGGGAATGAGCCGTCGTAACAGATGTGGAGCCCGAGGCGAACCCCGTTGACTTCCACCAGTGCCAGCGGCCGGTCGCCCGGGTCGGTGAAGCGATCGACCCCCAGGAATGGGAGATGTATCTTGCGGTACGAACCCACCACCCCGTTGGGTCCGACCACGACCGCGACGTTGAAGAGGCGATCTCCATCCAGTTCGAGCATCCCGACGACGGCATGGATATCAAGCTCGTTGCAAATCTCACTGATCGTTCTGGTCGATGGCCCCGGTAACGGCTCGGCATACCGGCTGGCTTCAGCACGACTTGCGAACCCATAACCAGTCAGCGCGCATTCGGGGAAGATGACGAGTTTGGCGTCGTTGCGAGCGGCCTCCCGGAGATTGGTCTCGATCTGGGCGAGATTGGCGGCAATCTCACCGATCTGAGGGTCCATCTGCACGGCGGCGACGCGAAGCTGAGATGCGGACATGGTCGGATCAATTCCCCGGTCTTTGTTTGATCTACGCAAATCTGACGTTGACGATACCTCGATTTAGCCGGGGATCGAAGGCAGCGGACCGAAGAGGGCGAACTCCCACGGTTCCAGGTGCGATGGGTTCGTGGCATCAGCCTTCGCGCCGTATCGGACCTGCTCGGATCGGAACGATGGCGGAACTGACGCGAGCGAACCGGGCACGGCCTCGTGGTCCGAGCCCAGATTGAACAGGATCGTCAACTCCCCCGCGTCCGAGGTCCGGACCACCTGCATCAACCGCGAACTGGCCGGGTCACCGATCAACCGCGCCTGCGGAAGCCGTAAATCGCGGAGGATTGGGCTCGCGCGGCGGAGGGCGAACAGATCCGCATACAACTGCCGTAACCCAGCGCGGCCGGGGTCGGTCCAGTCCCACGATAGCACGGCCGAGCCGCGCGTCGCGGGATCGAACGGGTCGGGGGGTTGCTCGGACCAACCAAAGGAAGCGAACTCCTTCTTCCGGCCCTCACGGACCGCCGTGACGAGGTCATCATGCTGGAAGTTGGAGAAGAACGGAAATGGGTTCGTTTCGCCATACTCCTCGCCCATGAACAGGAGCGGCAACCGCGGCGCGAGCAGCAGGATACCCGCTGCGGCCCGAACCGTTGCCGGCGGCAGACTCGCGGCGTACCGATCCGACTTCGCCCGATTGCCGACCTGGTCATGGTTCTGGGTAAAGGCGACGAACCGATCGCCGGGGAACTCGGTCGCTGGGGCGCCGTGGCGGCGGGCGCGGAATGGGCTGTAGATGCCATCGTTGACGAAAACGTAGTTGTAGACCTTGGCCAGAGCCGGGGGACCAGCGGCGAAATCGGCGTAATAGCCGTTCGTCTCCCCGGTCAAGGTGGTGTGCGCTGCGTGGTGGAAGTCGTCGGTCCAGTGGCCGTCGAGGGCGTAGCCGCCCTGATCCTGGGAGCGGAGAAATCGCGGGGCGTCGTTGAGGTCGGTTTCGGCGAAGACGTGGACCGGTCGGCCGAGCTGGGCGGCTTCCTCGTGGGCGACCTCGGCGATCTCGCGGAGAATGTGGCTCGGGCCACGATCAAAGATCTGGTCGGCGGCGTCGAGCCGGAGGCCATCGAATCGATAAGTGCCCACCCACTCGCGGATGTTGTCCAGCACCATGGCACGGACGGGTCCGCACTGCTTGTCGTCGAAGTTGAGCGAGGCTCCCCAGTCCGATTTATGCTTCTCGGTCAGGTAGGGGCCATACTGGGTCAGAATCATCCCTTCCGGGCCAAAGTGGTTGTAAATCACGTCGAGAAAGACGGCCATCCCCTGCTGGTGGCAGCCTTCGATCAGCCGGTGCAACCCTGCGGGACCACCGTAAGAGTCCTGCACCGCGAACGGGAAGACGCCGTCATAACCCCAGCTCCGGACCCCCGGAAACTGCGCGACGGGCATGATCTCGACCGCCGTGATCCCCAGATCCTTCAGTTGCTGGATGCGTGGCAAGACGGCGTCAAACGTCCCTTCGGGCGTGAACGTGCCGACGTGCAACTCGTAAACCACCAGTTCGTCGCGCGCGACTCCCTGCCAGCCCCCCTCATTCCAGATGAACTCACCGGGGAAACAAACGGCCGACGGCCCCTCGACCCCTTGCGGCATGAACCGGCCGGTCGGGTCGGGGAGCGGGCGACCCCCGTCGAGCTTGTACCGATAAAGCTGGCCGCCACCCGAGATCGGCGCCTCGACGGTGAAATAGCCACGCGGCTCGGCATCCATCGGGATCGTCCGTGCCGCGGCTCCATCACCCAGGATGAGTTCGACACCTTGGGCGTTGGGTGCCCAGACACGAAACCGGGCCAGGCCATCAGCCTGCGGCAAGACACCGACGGGCGGCAATTCGGGGTCATCGATCACGCGAACACTCCAGGATCAAGGTCAAAAACGGATACAGCTAGATTTATGCCAGCACCGGCTCAGGTGCCCAGAGGATCATGACTCCCGGTCCATCCAGGTCGATGTGGTTGCCGTCTGATAGATCGGAACGGACGACTGCTGCGTCGGGGCGTGACCATGTCGAGATCACGACCTCGACCGCCTTGCTGCAGGTGAGCAGCGGTAAAAGGAACCGACCGATACCCCGCAAGTGGATGATGGCGATTGTGCGTGATGACCCGAACAGGTAGGCAAACGTATCCGGCCCGAGGCTGACGGCCCGGACGGTCCGCTCGCGATAGGATGGCTCGGCGCGACGCCAGCGGAGCAATTCCCGATGTCGTCTCCAGACCGACGCGTGCGGTTCGCGGTCTCGCTCGGACCAGTCGAGGATGCCCCGCTGGAAGGTGGATTCGGCCTGGGGATCGGGAATGGTCGCAAGCTTGCTCGGGTCGCGAAAGTCGTCGTAAAGCTGGAACTCGCGGGCACGACCGGCGCGGATCGCCTGGCCGAGTTCAGCGGCATGGTCAGTGAAGTAGTGCCACGGGGTCGATGCGGCCCACTCCTGGCCCATGAACAGCATCGGCGTCTCGGGAGCGAGCAGCAATGCGGCGGTCGCGGCCTCGTACACCGCGGGATCGACCGCGTGGTTGAGCCGATCGCCCACGCCCCGGTTGCCGACGCGGTCATGATTTTGGAGACAAAACACGAAGCGTTCGAGTGGAACTCCTTCAGGGCTGGTGCCACGGTGTTTCTGACGGTAACTGGACCACTCGCCCGTCTTGAGCCAGCCGCGGTTGACTGTCGTCACCAACTCGGCGACGGTCCCCTCGAAGTCCTGAAAGACGCCGTCGTGGTCACCCGTCAGGGTGCGCCTGATGATGTGGTGGAAGTCGTCGGCCCAGACACCGTCGAAGTCCCAGCCACCGGCGATCGAGGGTTGGATGATCGTGTTCAGGTTCCGATGATCTTCGGCGATCAGGATCAGGTTGCGGTCGGTGCAAGCGCGGACCGCGCGGGCAAATTCGCCGAGGAACGGCTCAGGCCCATCGTCGATGAAGGCATGGGTGGCATCGACCCGGAAGCCATCAAGGTGATATTCATTGATCCAGTGCCGGGCATTCGCGAGGAAAAAGCCGCGTACATGCTCTGACCCGGGATTGCCGAGGTTGACCGCCGGTCCCCACGTGGTCAAGACGTCAGGTCTCACGTACTGATCGCTGAACTTCCCGGAATAATTACCGGCGGGGCCGAAGTGATTATAGACGACATCGAGAATGACCCCGAGACCCAGCCGGTGGGCACAATCAACTAGAGTCCGCAACTCGTCGGGCCGGCCATAATGCTCCGACGGCGCGAACAGAGCCGCGCCATCATATCCCCAGTTCCACCGACCATCGCAAGCGTTGACCGGCAGCAACTCAATCACCGTCACGCCCAGATTGACGAGGTCCGGCAAGCGGTCGATCACGTCGGCGAACTTGCCGCCCGCCGTGAAGGAACCGACGTGCAGCTCATAGATCACCATCCGGTCGCGGTCGGGGCCGGTCCAGGAGGCATCGGTCCAGGAGAACAGACTCGGGTCGATGATCTCGGAGGGGCCGTGGACCCCATCAGGCTGGAACCGCGACGCGGGATCAGGCCAGCAATCCCCGCCATCCAGGCGATATTTGTAGCGATCACCCGCAGCAACCGCGGACGAGGAACCCGTAAAATAGTTGAACTCACCCCGAACTAAGGGCAGATTCCTCGCGCCACCGGCCTGATAAACAATAGCCTCGACCGTCGCGGCGCGGGGTGCCCAGACCTGAAAATGAGTCTGGCCACCCGCCACCTTGGCTCCGAGCCATTCCGAGCCGATCATTGCTTGCCAGGGGACCGGAGGGCCACGATCCCGAGTGGGGGCACGGTCAAGATGACCGAGTGGGTATGCCCATGCGCCGAGACCGGAGTCGACACCACGCCGCCGATGTTTCCCTGACCCGAACCGCCGTAGAGCGGCGCATCGCTGTTGAGGATCTCCTCCCACCGGCCGGCCAATGGCACTCCGACCCGATAATTATGCCGGGGGATCGGTGTGAAGTTGGCCACGAAGAGGATCGTTTCGGCACCCGAGTGCCCCTTGCGGAGGAAACTGATGACGCTCAGTTCCGAGTCGTCCGCCTGAACCCAACGCCAGCCGTCGGGGTGCATATCCAGTTCATGCAGTGCGGGTTTGCCCCGATAAAGCGTGTTCACGTCGCGAACCCACCGCTTCAGACCTGCATGATGCGGGTTGTCGAGCAGATGCCAGTGGAGCGAGCCATCGTGGTCCCACTCGCGGCCCTGGCCGAACTCGTCACCCATGAAAAGCAGTTTTTTGCCTGGTACCGCGAACATGTATCCGAACAAGAGCCGAAGATTGGCGAATTTTTGCCAGGTGTCGCCCGGCATCTTGGTAAAGAGCGAGCCCTTGCCGTAAACGACCTCGTCGTGCGACAGCGGCAGGACGAAGTTTTCGGTAAACGCATACAGACCGCGAAACGTGAGGTTGTTGTGATGCCACTTGCGGTTGATCGGGTCTTCCTGAAGGTAGTGGAGAGTATCGTGCATCCAGCCCAGATCCCACTTCAGGTCAAACCCAAGCCCGCCTACGTCGGTGGGACGACTGACCATCGGCCATGAGGTCGACTCCTCGGCGATCGTCAGGACGCCGGGGTAGCTGGCGTGAACCTGCTCGTTGAACCGCCTGAGCAAGTTAATGGCTTCGTAATTTTCTCGCCCCCCGTTTTCGTTCGGCACCCACTCGCCCGGTTTGCGGGAGTAGTCGCGATAAAGCATCGAGGCGACGGCGTCCACGCGGATGCCGTCGATATGGTACTTGTCGAGCCAGAAGAGGACGTTCGCGATCAGGAAGTTGGCCACTTCGGGGCGACCGAAGTTGAAGATGTACGTGTTCCAATCCTGATGGAACCCCTGGCGAGGGTCGGCGTGCTCGTACAGGTGAGTGCCGTCGAAGTCGCCGAGCGCGTGCTCGTCGGTTGGGAAGTGCGCAGGGACCCAGTCGAGGATGACGCCAATCCCCCGCTGATGGAGGGTATCGACGAACGCCATGAAATCGGTGGGAGACCCGAATCGGCTCGTGGGAGCGAAGTAGCCGGTGACCTGGTATCCCCAACTTCCATCAAACGGATGCTCGGCGATCGGCATCAACTCCACGTGGGTAAAGCCCAGGTCATGGATGTAATCGGCGAGCTTCGTGGCCAGTTCCGCATAGGTGAGCCAGCCGCCTTCAAGTGTTCGCATCCACGACCCAAGATGGACCTCGTAGATCGAGATCGGCGCTCCGAGTGAGTTTGTGCCGACCCTCTCGTTCATCCAGCGTTGGTCGCTCCAGGTATAAGCACCAAGATCCGCCACCACCGACGCGGTTTTGGGGCGAACCTCGGCGGCGAACCCAACCGGATCGGCCTTGGCGATCCGACGGTTCCCATCGCCTGAGGTCACGCTGTACTTGTAACGAGAGCCGGGGGCGACTCCCGGCACGAAGGCTTCCCAGAATCCCGAGCCACCGCGACGCACGAGCGGGTTGGTTTCGGGAGCCCAGGAGTTGAAGTCGCCGATGACGCTGACCTGACTCGCGTTCGGTGCCCAGACCGCGAACTGCACGCCATCGGTCCCGTTTTTCGTTCCAACATGCGCCCCGAGCTTTTCATAAGATCGGTAGTGAGTCCCCTCGTTGAGGAGGTAGACATCGAAGTCGGTCAGGCCGGCCACTTCAAGTTTCGCGGGCATCCTGGAAGGCTCAGACGGGGCCGCTGCGATGGGCCGATCATTGGGTTGCAAGGCGAGAATCCCCTGGAGCGGAATCCGGACCCATGCGGGTCGGTTATTCAACTCATAAAGTAGCTCGTACAAGGCTTTGTCGAGCAGTTGGACTTCGAGCAACTGACCCAGCGCCACCGTCCCCCTGGGAACGAACGGAGCGTCGCCCGCAATCGCCAGATATTCCCGCAAGAATACCGATGAGACCCACGACCGCCAGAATGTGGCCACCGGAGACAGTTGCCGGAATCGTTCGGGATGCTCTTGAGCGTGCGCAAACAGCGCGGCAAACGCGGCATAATCGAACGAGCGGATCATCCCGGCGACGTCCTTGAGAGCTGACTGCTTGGCCAGGCGGTCAGCGAGCGACTTGGCGGGCTCCCCTTCAAAGTCGAGCAGGATATAATCGTCGCCAGTTCGCAAGACCTGACCAAGGTGATAGTCGCCATGACAGCGGATCTTGGCGGCGGTGATCTTGCTGCCCGCCAGCGCCTCGACCCGTTTCATCAGGGTGTCGACCCCGGCGAGGAACATGTCCGCATCGGCCTGATTTGCGGCAGGCAATGTCCGCGACCCCGCATTGAGGGCGGTCTGAGCGGATTTGCTCGTCTCGTGGATCTCGGCACTCAGGTGCATCAGGTCAAACGATGTGAGCGCCTCAGGACGAAAGGCAGGACTGGTTCGCTCACTGGCCAGCGCCAGATGCATCTCGGCGGTGCGTCGTCCGAGCGTCGCGGCATCTCCGAGGTAGGGGCCGATGGCTTCACGGACGCTGTCGTCTGGCTCCCACTGGATCTGGTCTCGAACCGATTGGGGGCAGCGGGCAGAGGCGATCCTGGCGACATCTTCATCGCGGATCGTGTCGTAAAACGACTTGAGGACGCCGAGAGCATGGTCCCAGCCCGTCCCTTCGTTCGCCACCAGACCCTGAAGCATCCCCACCATCATGGGTTCGCCACCGTTGGGGGCGTAGATCAGGCTCCCCGCCGTGGTTGGGACCCGTGTAAATTTGGTCTTCTCGGCGAAGAACTTACCAATCTCAAAGTCGGGATTGATCCCCGGTTCAAGCCGGCGGAAAATTTTGAGGATCAGGCGGTCGCCAAAGACAATGGCCGAGTTGCTTTGCTCGAAGGAGCCGGGTTTGACTTCCAGATCTCGATTCGCCGGACCACGGACCCGACCAAACGCCTCGGTCGGTTCGCCTCTGACCTGCCCTTGCTGGGTCGAGATGACCCGCCGATCACCAATCGCGGCGAGCAGCAACTGACCGAGTTGGGGATCACTCAACGCGTCAAAGACCGTAACACCCGGAGCAACCTCACCGACCATTGATGTTGGAGTTGTTCGCGGTTCGTCCGCGTCCTGGATGACCCCGAGCGGCGCGAAATATAATTCGGGCCGACCCTCGGCAAACTCCACATGCAAGAAGCAAAAACGAACCCAATCGAGATCGGAGCCAAGCTGAGCCTGGTCCAGAAGCCGCACCGACCGGATCGACCTGGCTTTCCCCGCGAACCAGCGTTGGGTCGGGAGAAACCGGGGTAGCGCCTCGGTTTCCAGGACGCGCCGCCCGTCACCCGTCAGGACCTGATCCCAAAGACTTGCAAACGTCGCTCCCGCCATCAACTCTTGCTCCTCGGAAAACTATGCTCGAATGTGGATCAAGGCGGGCTGGACTGATCGGAGTGATCGGCACGTGACCTGACCGTTGACGGCTTCCCTGACCTGGCTCAGGCGAAATAATCAAAGTCGCGTTCGGTTTTGGTCTTCCGCCGAACTCGAAAGATGTGAGCTGGGTTTGACTGCGGATCGAGCTGAACGAAATTCGACTCTCCCGACCAGAGATAGCGCGCGTCGCCGATCATGTCATGGACCTGATACGACTGGCCGGGCTGATCGGTCAGGCCGAGGCGATCGCACGGCACGCGGATCCAACCCGACTGGGTGTGGTGGGGGTCGAGATTCACGACAGTCAGGATGATATTTGCCAGGTCGGGCGTCGTCTTGGTGTAAGCGATAATCGACTCGTTGTCGGTCGGCACGAAGCGGAGCGATCGGTCCGACTGCAGAGCTTCATTTTCGCGGCGGATCAGGTTGATCCGCGCGATGTAATCGTGCAGCGAGTGCGGCTGATTCAGATCCCAGTACCGGACCTGGTATTTTTCTGAATCAAGATATTCTTCCGACCCAGGCTTCCACGGCTCGCCGACGCAAAGCTCGAATGTCGGACCATAAATCCCGTAGTTCGCGCCGAGAGTGGCCGCCAGAATGAGCCGGACCTGGAACCCGGGACGGCCGCAATGCTGCAAGAACTCGTGCAAAATATCGGGGGTATTGGCGAACAGGTTCGGCCGCATGTAGTCGATGGTCGCGGTCTGGGTCAGCTCGGTAAAATACTCCTCGATGGACCATTTCGAGTTGCGCCAGGTGAAGTAGCTGTAAGACTGCGGATACCCGCCCTTGGCCAGGCGGTGCATGATCTTCGGCCGGGTGAAGGCTTCGGCGAGGAAGATCGTTTCGGGGTGGTCCCGCATCACCTCGTTGATGACCCAATCCCAGAACCGGAACGGCTTGGTGTGCGGGTTATCGACACGAAAGATGTTCACCCCGTGGCCGATCCAGAACAGGAAGACGTCGCGCAGTTCGTTGTACAGGTTTTCCCAGTCGTTGCACTCGAAGTCGATCGGATAAATATCCTGATATTTCTTGGGCGGGTTCTCGGCGTATTTGATCGTCCCATCGGGACGGTGGCGAAACCACTGGGGATGATCCTGAACATAGGGGTGGTCAGGCGAACACTGAAACGCGATATCGAGTGCGATCTCCAGGTTCAGGCTTTTGGCCCTGGCGACCAACGCATCAAAGTCGTCGAGCGTCCCCAGATCCGGGTGGACTGCCATGTGTCCACCCGATTTGGCGCCGATGGCCCAGGGGCTGCCGGGGTCGTCGGGACCGGGCGTCAAGGTGTTGTTCGGCCCTTTGCGGAACGCAGTCCCGATCGGGTGGATTGGTGGCAGGTAGACCACGTCGAAATTCATGCTGGCGACGTAGTCAAGGTGGTCGGCGGCGGTCTGAAACGTCCCGTGCTCGCCGGGGTTTTTCGCCGTCGATCGGGGAAAGAATTCGTACCATGCACCGTAGCGGGAGCGAACTCGCTCCACGACAACCACCAGTTCGCGGTCATAAGTGAACCCGCGTGACCGGTCGGGATGGCGGTTCATCACCGCGAGCAACTCGGGATCGGTGCCGGTGGCAATCCGAGCGGCCATGTCAGCCGACGACTCAAGCCGGCTGGCCCGCTCTTTAAGCCAGTTGGAGTCTGGTCCCGAGGTCCGGGCAACCGCTTCGCGAATATGCTCAGCGCCTTCAAGAAGTTCGCTGCTCACTTCCTGATCGGCCGCGACCTTCTTGCCCAGTTCCTTGAACCACGACGCGAACCGATCCACCCAGGCTTCGACGGTGTAAACATGCCGGCCCACCGTCTCCACGGGGAATGCTGCGCCCCAGCGGTCATTGACTGCCGCGAGCATGGGCACCTCGATCCACTCGCGAGCGCCCGGGGGCTGATGCTTGACGATGGCTTCGATCACGTCGTGCCCTTCGGCGTAGATATCCGCCGCGACCTCGACCGACTCCCCAACGACGCGTTTGATCGGGAACCGACCACGATCCACCTCGGGCGTAACCCCCTCGATAATGACCCGCGACGGGGACGCGACGGAGGGACCCGGTTCCGTCGCCGCTGCTCGATTCGCCGCCATCGCCATCAGTACCCCTCAATACTCACCAGACCGAATCACCGCTTCACCGAGCAGGTGAAGTCGCCCGAATCGTTGCATTACTGGTGCCGACCCATGCAATCCGTCACGAACTCTCCACTGCGGATAGTGGGGTGGCCACGGACTCCAAGGCAGCGCCTTCGGCCTTGACTCCGAACGCGATCGTGGTCGCAACGGCCATCACCAACAATAGAGCGGCCGCAAGGTAGCCGTAAAACAGGTTCATCCGTGATCCGGTCTCGATCAGCCGACCAAAGATGTAGGGGGCGATCGTACCCCCCAAAGCTGTTCCGATCGCGTAGTAAAGCGCGATCGCCATGCCGCGCATCTCAACGGGAAAGATCTCGCTCACGGTGAGATAGGCGGAACTCGACGCCGCCGACGCGAAGAAAAAGATCAAGGTCCAAAGCGCAGTCTGTGAGGTTGCTGAGAGGTAGCCCTGAGCAAACAACCAGCCGGTGATCGTGAGGAGGACCGCCGAGATCGAGTAGGTTGCGGCGATCATCGGTTTGCGGCCAATCGTATCGAACCAGTGTCCCAGCGCGATCGGCCCCAAAAAGTTACCGATGGCAAACGGGAGCAAGTACAAGCCGGTCCGATCCGACGCCACGCCGTAGAACCGGGTCAGGACCAGGGCGTAGGTGAAGAAGATCGCGTTGTAAAGGAACGCCTGCGACACCATCAGCATCAGCCCGAAGAGGGATCGCCCCGGGTAAGTCTGGATCATCGTCCGGGCGATCAGACCAAAGCCCAGGTCATTCCGAGGCTGGATCGTGATCTTCTCCGTGGTGGGTTCGAGTTGGGTACCGGCGGCAGTAAAATGGTGCTCGATCTCGGTGACGGCGCGTTTGGCCTCATCGTGGTGCCCGTGGATCAGCAACCAGCGGGGGCTTTCGGGGACGTGGTTGCGATAGAAGATAATCACCAGCCCGAGCACGGCACCGATCCCAAACCCGACCCGCCAGCCGAGATCCACCGGGAAGAACCGAGGGTCGAGCAAGATCAGAGTGGAGAGCGACCCGACCGCCGCGCCCACCCAGTAGGTCCCGTTGATCGCCAGGTCGACCCGCCCCCGGACCCGAGCGGGGATCAGTTCGTCGATCGCGGAGTTGATCGCCGAGTACTCGCCGCCGATCCCCGCACCCGTCACGAACCGGAACAACGCGAAACTCCAGAAGTTCCACGAGAACGCCGAGGCGATCGCCCCGAGCAGATAAACGCCCAACGTGACGGTAAACAGCTTTTTCCGCCCGAGCTTATCGGTCAGATATCCGAATACGAGGGCACCCAGGACAGCGCCGATCAGATAAGCCGTACCCAGACCGCCGATCTGACTTTCGGAAAGGCCCAATGTCTCGCGGTGATTGAGGACTCCACTCATCGAGCCAACGAGGGTCACTTCCAGGCCGTCAATGATCCAAGTCACACCCAGAGCCGTGACGACACGCCAGTGCCAGCCGCCCCAGGGTAAGCGGTCCATCCGGGCGGGGATGTCGGAGGTGATCGGCGCGGAGGAAATCTGGCTCATGGTGACCTGAGGGTTGAAGGCTGGTCAACGGCAGGACTCGGTGTGGCAGCAAGATCCGCGCCAGGCCCGATCCGCGTTGACCTCTCGTCCGTTGTCGACTAACAATGGCGCTGAGCACCACGACCGCCGCTATCGAGGCCCGCGTTGAAACGTCGCCCGAGTCCCATCGTCAATTATCTGATCTATCTGCTCGTGCGGGTTGTGGTCGGCATCGCGCAAGCGATGAGCGTCGCCCAGTCGTACGCCTTCGCCCGCGTGCTCGCGGCGATCCTCTATCGGTTCGACCGCCGCCATCGCGCCATCGGGATCGACAATCTCCGCCAGGCGTTCGGCGACCAGTATACCGAGGAAGAGCGCGACGCGATTGTCCGGCGCGTCTATCTCCACTTCTGCATGATGCTGATGGAGATCCTTCACATCCCCCGCAAACTGCACCCGACCACCTGGCGCGACCGGATCACTCTGGTAGGCCACGAGCGGGTCCTCGATCGGCTGTTGCATGGTGGACCACTCATCATGCTCACCGGCCACTTCGGCAATTGGGAGATGGCCGGTTACCTGTTTGGCGTCTTCGGGTTTCCCCCCAACTCGGTCGCGCGGAAGCTCGATAATCCGTACCTCGACGCTTACCTGAAAGCCTTTCGTGAGCGGACCGGCCAGAAGATCATCGCCAAGAAGGGGGGCTATGACGACATGCTCGCCGTCTTGCGGGAAGGTGGCGTGCTGTCGTTCCTGGCGGATCAGGATGCGGGCGAACGCGGCATGTTCGTCGATTTTTTCGGCCGACCGGCTTCGACGCACAAGGCGATCGCCCTGATGGCGCTCGAACATCAGGCGCCGGTCGTGGTCGGCTATGCGCGGCGGATCGGTCCCGGGTTCCGGTATGAGGTCGGTTGCACAGATCTGTTCGATCCGTCCGAGTTCACCGGCACTGCCAACGACGCCCAGTTGTTGACGCAGCGGTACACGACGGCGCTGGAGGCCATCATCCGCCGCGACCCCGATCAATACCTCTGGCTCCACCGTCGCTGGAAACATCAGCCGAAGCCCAAGAAAGCTCGACAGGTTCGGTCATCACCGGAACCGGGCTAGACGGATTGGGCTGGTTGGCGGATAAGGTGCCTCATCCGATCGAGAAATAAGTGGTCAGTATCGAGATGAAGGGCGGAACTCGGCCGCCGGGCCGTTGCTGGTTCCGACCCGAAAGGAGCAGGCTACCGTGGGCAAGTGGTACTGGTCGCGACCGCGCGCGGAGCGCTGGATCATGCTGTTCTGCGTGTTCTTCGTCCCGATCGAACTGACAGCCAAAGCGATCAGCCACTCGGCGGCCTACGGCGACTTCAATGTTCACCGCGACTTCGGGATGCGCTTCCTCGACGGGAGCCCGCTCTATCGCGGCGGTCACTGCTTCAACTACATGCCCATCAGCGCCATGTACTATGCTCCGCTGGCCACGGTCCCACCCGCCCTGGCGAGCCTCGGCCGGACCAGCCTGGCAATGATCTGCCTGGTGTACTGCCTGACAACACTCGGCGGGATGATCCGTGGTCGGGCCCAGGGTGGACCCTGGCCGGGCCTGGTGATCGGGGCGGTTGGGGTGGCGCTCTGCGGTCAATATGTGCTGCGTGACTTCGATGACGGGGGCCCGCACCTGATCTATCTGGCCATGATCATCGGGGCGATGGAATGCTGGCGGCGCGGGCAAAACCAATGGGCGGGATGCTGGTTCGGATTGGCGATCGCACTCAAGATGACGCCCGGGTTATTTCTGCCCTTCTTCGTCTGGAAACGGCAATGGCGGCTGGCAACCTGGACTACCGTGGCGACCGCCGCCTGGATCATGCTGCCAGCCGTCTGGATGGGTCCTGCGTCGTGGTGGGCGCACCAGAACCAGTGGAACGACCTTGCATTGAACGTCTTCGCGAGCCGGATGGATCGCGCTCGCGAGGCGAACGAGGTTCGCGTTCAGAATCAAGCGTTCAAACCGGCGGTGGCCCGGCTGCTGGTCGCCTACCCGGTCGGTCACCCGCTCAAGGTCGATCACCCGCTGGATTTCGCGATCGATCACCTCGACGAGAAGGTTGCCAACCGGCTCGCAAGTCTGGCCGCTCTCGGCTTACTGGGATCGGTTGCCTGGTGGTCGCGGCGGCGGTGGACGGGACCCGATGACCCCGCCTTCCCGGTCGAGATGGCGGCCGTGCTGGTTCTGATGCCGTTACTTTCGCCGGTCACCTGGTTGCAACATCTGAGCTTCCTCTTGCCGGCAACCTATCTGCTCGCCGCGCAGCACCTGGCATTTCGACGCTGGAGTCGGCCTCTCGCTCTGGGGATCGGGGTTTACTTCGTCATTACGGTGGTTTGCAACCGGGGGATTATTGGCCGTGTTCCGAGTTTGCTTTTGTTTAGCTGGCATGCTCACACCTGGGCAATGCTGGGATTGCTGGCCAGTCTGATGATCACCCGACCCACAAGCTTCGCGTCAGATCCAATCATGATCAGGCCAGAAGCGAGCCAGATTCGCCCAACGGGACTCCGGTATCGTTCGATCGGCGTCAACCGGGAGGTCGAGCATGGGGTACGAGGTTGAGGTCAAGTTCCGCGTTGCGGACCTGACCGAGATCCGAGCACGGATCGCGGCCCGCGACGTTGAGCCGGAAGCGACGGTTGATCATGAGGACATCTACTTCGCTCACCCGAGCCGCGACTTCGCCACGACCGGCGAGGCGTTCCGGATTCGCGGCGAGGGGGATCGGAACCTGATCACCTACAAAGGGGCCAAGCTCACCGGTCCCGCCAAGTCTCGCGAAGAGATCGAGGTCGAATTCGCCGCTGGCCACGCCATTCGCGACGATCTCAAAACGATCTACGGACGACTCGGTTTCCAACCCGTCGCCACTGTCCGGAAGCGCCGCACGTCGTACCACCTGATGATTACTGGGCGAGCGATCACCGTGACGCTTGACGAGACGGAGTCGGTTGGCACCTTCGCCGAAGTCGAGACTCTGATCGCGGATCAAACCGATCTCAGCACTGCTCAAGATGCCGTGATCCAACTGGGTGCGGAACTTGGTCTGACCGACGTTGAGCCTCGGTCCTATCTGCGGCTGCTACTTGAAACCGATGGGATCTTGCCGGCAAACCGGTCTGGGCAAACTTGAGTTTTTCCGCTAAAAAGAGCGGCCTTATCCCGGATGGTTTTTCCGGGCCATGATTCGACCGCTAACCGGAGGCCCGCGCGATGGATCGCCGCACCCGCCGATATTGCCCCACATCCGAAGGGCTAGAAGGCCGCCAAATGTTGAGCACGGCCACGGCCGCCAACCCCAAGGCGACCGCCGTTCAAACCGCCGCCACGACGGGCAACGCGTCCAATCCCTACAGCGGTTCCACGGTGGCGGGCACTCAGATCGACGGACAGGCGCCCGTGGCCGACACCATCGAAGCCAAGCTCCAGCATATCCAGAACTATCCTTACTTCATTGGCCTGCTCAATCGCGATGGCGCTGTGCCCCAACCGGCGGTCTCGATTATTCAGTCCAACCTCCGGGCAATGGTCGGTACCTTGCACGCGGGCGACTCGACCGCCATCCACCAGTTCAACATCGACCTGCGGAACGCCGGAACGTCCTACAATATCTTGCCGAGTCAGGCATCAGCACTCAACCGTGACTTCGGCAAGGCCTTGCTGGCAGCCGGCGCGGACCCACAGATCACGGCCAATCTTCAGGCCGAGATGAACAACCTGGCTCAGGCCGCCACGCAGCAATCCAACCCGTCGATCGTGGCACGGAACGAGTACGCGACGACGCTCGAACTGGCTCTCGGGACCGGTCGGCCGCTCCTGGCTCCGGCCAAACCCAGGCTTTCGTCCACCCTCCGCAAGGGAACCGTCAATAATCTCGACACCACCAACGTCGCCCAACCAACCCTGACCGGCAGCTATGCCGCCAACACGAACATCCAGATCGTGGATGCCAACAACACCGTTTTCGGTACAGCAACCACGAACGCCAGCGGTACCTATGCGGTTAAGTTCGCCAACCCCCTGCCCAACGGAACTTACACCGTCCGAGTCCGGGCAGAGGACCTGAACTATTATAGCCCGCCCAGCAAAACTTATACATTTGTGGTGAATGTGAAAACTCCCAAGGTCAGTGCCAAACTGTGATGTTCTGGTTGCACTTGATCTTTGTGGTCAGAGTCGCCAGAATGACTCCCTTCGATCGAGACCATCCGGATTGCGACGGACGAAATCATGAAGACCAAGACCAAGAATCGTAAGTCGTACAAGTGGAAGAAGAAAGCCAACAGCTCTCCCGTCGCCAAGGGCCGGCGGGTCAAGCGCAACGGTGTCCGCAACCCGCTCAAGAAGAAACACCTCGGCGGCGTTGGCCTCTGAACGCCATGCCTTGATGGCAAACAAAGCCGAGCCAGAGGCTCGGTTTTTTCTTGATCCAATTTATAAAAAACATATCATATTTCAATAAGATTAATGTAAACGTTTGCAGTAGACGATTCTGCCGAAATTGATGATCCTCTCGGGGGGTCCTGTCGATACAGGAAGAAGCCGCCGGGAGGGCTGGCCGATTCGCTTGATCGTCGGGACCACGGCATGGATGCTGGTTGATCACCGTCTTTCACTCTTCGCCGAGGCGCGGTGTGCAAGGCGGTCAACTTCAATGGTGTGGCCCGCGCTCATTTTATGACCCGAGCCTGCCCGACCCGAGGACTTTTGCCGATGCCTTTCGGCTTCATGCATCTCAACGGTGCCGATGACCGCTCGTCACCGAGCCGTCCGAATGGCCGCCACCGTACGACTCGGGGACGTCACCCAGTTCCGACTTTCGAGCGGCTTGATCCGCGGCAACTGCTGACGGTGGCGGTCCCCGCCCCCGATGTCACGATGATCACCGCCTCGACGACGGATTCACAGAGTGTGACGATCACCTACGACGTCAAGGTGGCGTCAACTTCGGCGGTCCAGCTCGGATTCTACCGTTCAACCGATCCCACTTTCAGCACAGATGACGTGCCAGTCGAGCCGGTCGTCGCTTTGCCGAGTGTCGATTCAGCCAACAACTCGCTGGGGTCTGTCGGCGTTCACACGGTCAAAGTTCCCATCCCCGGCGGCTTGCCACTGAATCCGTCGCATCCTTATGTTCTTGCCGTTGCCAACCCGACCGCAGCGAGCGCCGCCGATCCGTCGGCCACGGCGTCGTTCCGGACCTATACGATTGGCGTCGTGACTCACGGTGGAATTCAGATTCAGTCTTACAAGAAAAACGGTGTGCCCTGGGCCAATGGGATGGCTCATAGCTTGCTGGCTCAAGGCTACGATAAGGTCATCTCCTATAATTGGGTTGCCGACAGTATTCATCCTGGCCGGGCGGTCCGACAGGGTCCGAAACTGGCCAAGCAAGTTCTGGATCTGTCCAATCAATTCCCAAGTTCCGCTCCGGTCGATGTTCAGTTCATCAGCCACTCCGAAGGAGCGGTCGTCAACACAGAGGCGATTGTTGCGGCGGCGGCAAACCCAACCAAGCAGTTGGCAGCGGGTTACTGGGAAGACACCTTGCTCGACCCGCACGCCGCGAATTCGGACTTTACGGGCCGGCAATATAGCACTTCAGGCATTTTAGGTCCGATCGCCAAGTTTGAGATTGATAAGTATCAGTCGCAGGCCAAGGATCCGATCGCATTCATTCCCGATCGAGTTAACAAGTCCGAGGTTTTCTACCAACAAACTCCGGCTGACCATGGGCATGGAACGAATGATGATATCTACAACTTGTGGGGCCAAGTTCCGGTTAAAGGCGACTCGGTGTATTACAATTTGACCCCAGCGGGAATTGTTCACTCGGGAAAAAATAGCGTCTTCTCATGGTATCAAAATTTTGTAGTCCCGACCCTGGGCAACGGCTCGACCGACCTGAAAGCCGCTACATTGACCGCTACACTGGCAACGACCACCACGACTAGCGCAGCGGTCGCTAACACACCTGTTGCACCAGCCTATGATAGCTCGCAACCGACGTTCACGGGCAAGGCACAAGCAGGGTCACCGGTTTCAATCCAGATCAGCCACACGAACGACAATGACCTGCGGACCGTAGCTCGTACGACCGCTGACGCCAACGGTAACTGGACGGCAACCGTGAATGAATCTAGAGTTCCTGCCGGTCGTTATCGGATTCTGGCCGTGTCGCGTATCGAGGGCTCATTTGCTGGCAAACGCGCGATTACTGGCGTCGTACCGCTCGGACCACTCGTTATCAATCAGACTTACAAATAACGATGCGATTTAATCGCATGGTCACCGTTGTGATGGTCCCGTCAACGCCAAGCTCTCAATGACTCTGGGACAATCTGGGAGCGACCCGAGAAACGTTCGTCCATAAGGTTTGCTGAGAACTCGGGGATCGAGAATCGTCACGATCCCCGAATCATCTCGGGTCCGGATAAGGCGACCAAACCCCTGCTTCAGCTTGAGAACCGCTTCGGGAACCTGATAATCCACAAATGGATTGCCGCCTCGCTGCCGGATTGCTTCCAGTCGAGCTTCAAGTAACGGCTTATCGGGCACGCTGAATGGCAGTCGGACGATGATCACGTTGGATAATGCCTCGCCGGGCACGTCCACCCCTTGCCAGAAGCTATCGGCGCCGAAGATGACGCTGTCGATGTCTGCCTTGAACGCCTCGACCATTTTCGAGCGGGGCATACCGTCCGACTGTGCAAAGAGGGCGATATTTCGCTCGGCGAACCAGGGCGTCAGGACTCGGGCCGCTTCGGCGATCATCTTGAACGACGTGAACAGGACGAACGCCTTACCATGCGTCTTGTCGAGGTAAAATGGAATGGCTCGGATCGCCGCGTGTTCAAATCCTTTAGGGTCATCCGACGGATCGGGGAGGTTCCGCGGAATGTGGATCGCCACCTGATTCGGGTAATCAAACGGGCTGCCGAGTTGCAGTGTGGCGCACTTCGTCAGCCCGAGTCGGGCCTTGGCAAAGGTGAATCCAGGTGGCGTGCCGACGCTGAGTGTGGCCGATGTCAGGATGCAGGTCGGCACTCGGGCGAACAGGTCGCGACGGAGGATCGGCCCGATATCAAGCGGAGCACAGGCGAGCGTCACTCGTCGTCGGGTCGTCTGTTCCTGATCGATCCAGTACACCGATTCACTCGTGTCTTGATCCAGCCACGAGGACAGGCTTCCAGCCAGTGCCGAGCAGCGATCGCCCGAGGCGGTCAGTTCGATCCGCTGGTCTTCCTCCTCGATCCCGTCGGCACCGTCGCCGATCGCGGTCGCCAGTTTGCGTAGCGCCTCGCCGAGCGTGTCGCTCAAGCCAGATGGCTTGCGGAGGCGGCCGTTGCTCGCCCCCTTCGCGCCTTGCCAACGAGCAACGTGGAGGAAGAACTCTTCCGAGATTCGCTGCGCCGACGAAGCAAGCGCCATCGCCTTGTCGAGGTGGTGAAACGCCAGCAACCCTTTCCCTGACCGGGTGTGATAGAGGCGGTTCAAGGTGAAGTCGACCTGCGTGCTCGACACCCGGAGTCCGAGGTGATCGCCCGCGACAGCCTCCAGGGTATGAGCTTCATCGAATATGGCCACGTCGTACTCGGGCAGCAGACTGGCTCCCGAGCCCCGCAACGCCAGGTCGCTCATGAAAAGCGCATGGTTGACGATCAGCAGGTTGGCGTTCCGCATCCGCTGGCGAGCGGCGTAGTAAAAGCAACCTCGGAATCTGGGGCACTTCTTGCCCAGGCAGTTGCCATGCTCGCTCGCCACCGCGTCCCAGACGGCGGGCTGCGGGCGGAAGTCGAGGTCGGATCTGCTGCCATCCTCGGTTGAACCAGCCCAGAGTTTGAGTTCCGCGAGTTGATCCAATTCATCCGACTGAGCGAAGGCTGATCCCGCGCGAGCCGTGGCACTCTCCAGTCGCCGGAGGCTCAGGTAATTGCCACGCCCCTTGACCAGCACGGCCGTAAACTCCTGCGGCATCACGGCCTGAAGCAGCGGAATGTCTTTCTGAAGCAACTGTTCCTGCAGGCTGATCGTGTGCGTCGAGATGACGACCTTCTTGCCCGACTCGCTCGCCGCGAGGATCGCCGGCACGAGGTAGGCGAAGCTCTTGCCGACACCCGTCCCCGCCTCGACCATCAGGTGCCCGCCGTCGTCGATCGCCCGAGCCACGGCGCGGGCCATCATCATCTGCTCGGGCCGCGCCTCGAACCGCTCGCCAAGCCGCCGCGCAATCGCGCCATCAGGGCCCAGGGTCGGGGTCGGGTCAAAGGCTGACATGGGAAGGACCACTCCGTTGGCAGGGTCTGGGCAAAAGTGAGCACCCCAGACCTATAGTGTAGGAAGTGCTCCTCCCGCGTCGAGAGGCCAGCACTCGGCGGGTGTCCGTGCCAACACGCGCCGCTCCAGTTGCGAGACAACCATCAAAGCCGCGATCAAGATCAGGATCACAATGCCGAGAAAGCTCAACCAGCCAGTCATGCTGGGGACGAGGAGACAGCGAAACATCGCAAAAACCGATGTTGGAAACATCCAGCTGAAACAGCCCATATAGAAGATAATTTTCGCCTGGTTGGAAATGCCCCGTGGCTGGTCAACCGCGGATGGAGGCCAGACCCCTTGCTGTCGAGCCCAGCGCGGTTCGGGACCAAGCCAGATTTTGATCCCGTGCCGGAGCGAACCGAAGACGACCAAGATCGAAAGTCCGGAGGCGAGGGTGAGGGTGAAAGCGATCAGGCCAAACGCTCCCATGAGATGATCGGGTGGATCGACCGGTCCGAACCCGCACTCGTTGATAACGACTGCCCCGATCACGATCACCAGAATGACATTCAACGCCACCAAACTAACGCGACACAATCCCCAAGCCAGATAGCATCGTTGACAGATCGAGCTGCGGATCGGATCAGGGTCACGGCGGCGAAGCCACCACGCCGTGCCGAAGTCTATCCGCCCAAACTCCAGGCAACTGACTACCGTGGCCAGCGCCGCGTTCGCGCTCAACTCGAACACGACGGCACCCAGAACCAGGATCAAAACGCGAAACAATCGGGCGTGCCGGATGGTCCAGGTCTGGATCTCGGACCAATGAGACCCGGAGTTGAGCTTCGCTCCTTTATCCCACTCGTCCTGGGTCCAGCGGAAGTCGGGCTCGGCCATCGGTGGGACGTCCTTCCTCGATCGGTCCGTTCATCACCGAGCGGTGAACGTCCCCTCGGTCGGGCTCGACGCGGTGGCGTAGAGCTTTCTGGGAATCCGGCCGGAACTGGCGGCGAGGCGGCCGGCTTCGGTTGCCAGGCGCATTGCGTGCGCCATCCTGAGCGGTTCGCGAGCGCTGGCGATCGCGGTGTTGAGCAGGACGCCGTCGCAACCCAACTCCATCGCGGCGGCGACGTCGGACGCCGTGCCGACGCCGGCATCAATGATGACGGGATAGTCGGGGTCGTCGCGCTTGAGGTCTTCGAGGATGATCCGGATGTTGTTCGGGTTTAACACGCCTTGCCCCGAGCCGATCGGGCTCCCGGCGGGCATCACGCTCGCGGCGCCGGCGGCCTTGAGATGCCGAGCCATGACCGGGTCGTCGGAGGTATAAACCAGGACATGAAAGCCTTCCTTGACCAGGACTTCGGTCGACCGGAGGGTCGCCACCGGGTCGGGCAGGAGCGTCCGGGTATCGGCGAGGACTTCGAGTTTGATCCAGTCGGCCCCGGGGTTGTTCAGACCCAAGAGCAACTCGCGACCAAGGCGAGCCGTTCGCAAGGCGTCGTCGGCAGTGAAGCAACCGGCGGTGTTCGGGAGGATCGTGTAGCGGTCGAGGTCGAGGAAGTCGATCAGGTTGCGACCTTGCTTGTCGGTCAACCGCTCGCGGCGCACGGCAACGGTGACGACCTCGGTGCCGCTTGCCGCCAGGCAATCACGCATCAGTTCGAGCGTCGTATATTTGCCGGTCCCGACCAGGAGCCGACTCCTGAACTGATGCGGACCGATCTGGAGCGTCGTTGGTTCGATCATTGCTTCCGCCGCGATCGAGCCACCACCGACCAGAGTAACGACCTCGACAGTATCGCCCGGCGCAAGGATCGCCTCGGCATGGCGGGCACGCGGGACAAGGTCACGGTTGCGCTCGACGGCCACATGCTCGGGTTTGACGCCGAGCAGGCCGAGCAAGTTGGCCACGGTCAAAGCTTCGGGCAGGTCGCGTTGTTCGCCGTTCAACGTGATCGTCACGGCTGGGGAGTTCCGTCGCGAGTCGAAGGGTGGAGCCAGGAACGAGTCAGGGGCATCGTCTGCACCTGTGTCCATCCTAAGACGCGCGGGCCGATCCGGTCAACCCGACCGACTCGGCCCTCCCTTGAGGAAGCTACTGGATCAGGCCGCGATGGCGGGCAGGACCGCTCGGGTGCGGGTTCGTCAGTTGCCGCACGAGGATCGGTGAGGAGATCACGAAGACGGGTGAAACCGTGCCAGAGTAGTTCGTCCCGGCACGATTTCCACCGGCGAGAAACGCCCCACTGATCCCTCGGACGCCGGCCGGACTCGTACCGTTGATTCGGAACCGATATCCAAGACGGTTGACGATCCGACTCGCCAGGCCCAGCGTCACCGTTTGCGATCCTGGATCATAAGTCGCCGATTGCACCGCATCCGGCCGACCCGCACTCGTCGCAACACGGTAGTTGCTTGTCTGCTGGGCCGAGGTCGGGTCAAGTGCCCCCACGAACTGGACGACCAGGCCGGTCGCGCCGCGCATGACATACTGGACCGAGGGCGGAGCAAGATCGAGGTTTGCGGTCCGGTTGATGGCGACGGCATAGCTCGCGTCACCACCATATATGACGGTGAACAGGTGAGGAGCGGTCGACAAGGACGGGATGTACAGAACAGCGTTGCCCTGAGCGTCGAGCGGCAACAAGGCGATGACGGTCGTGCCGTCAAGAAATTCGGCAAATCCCGTCGGGGTGGCGGGCGACCCTGTCGTCCCTTGCGGACTCGCGATCAGGACATACGGTCTGCCCGCCACCGGGACGCTCGGCACCTGGGTCAGATTGACCATCGCTGGGACCGTCGGCACCGTGACGGCGATGGTCGCCGTGCTCGGAGCGTTTGCGATCGTGCCGCTGTACGTCGCCGTGACAACGTGCGACCCCGGCGGCAAACTGGGGATCGTCAGGTCAGCCGACGCCGATCCGCCCACGCTGACGGCCAACTGCAACGCGACTGCTGCCTGAGCCACGCCATCTACCGCGAACATGACCGTCCCTGGCGCTTCCCCCCGGCCAATCCCAGCGGCATTGACGGTGGCTCGAAGATTGATCGGATCGCCGTAAGCCGCGGTCAACCGCGCGGCATTAAAGGCTGTCGTCGAGGTATCGGTCACGACCTCCGATGTCGTCCCGGTGCTGGCCGCGAGGATCGTGTCGCCCGAGTAGGTGGCGGTGATGGTGTCGACCCCCGCCCCGATCATCGTCGTCGTGAGGGTCGCGTGGCCTGAAGCATCGAGTGGAGCCGATCCAAGAAGGATGATTTCGTCTCGGAAGGTCACGGAGCCCGTCGGCACGCGGTTCGTGCTGACGTTCGGCGTGATAGTGGCTGTCAGATTGACCGTTTGGCCGCTCGGCACCGTGCCGGGTGAGCCCGTCAGCGTCAGGGTCGTGGCGACCGGCTCAAGGATCGTCAGGGTGGCTGTCGCCAGAGTACCGATGCCGAGGTCGCCAGTTGGGTCGCTCAAGGAAAGATTGACGGTCCGTTCGCCCAAGGCGTCTGAGGCAGCCGCGACCGGGATCGTGACGTCCTGATCCATCACGCCTGGGTCGAAAGTGACCATCTGGGAGACGGGGGTATAGTCGATCCCGGCGGTCGCGGTGCCATCCGAAGTCGCTACTCGGACCGAAGCGGTGCCAGTGGTGCTCCCAGTCCGGGTAATGGTAACGACCGCCGAACCCGCCTTGGCCGGTACGGTTGGAGTTGCAAGTGCGAACTGCGCCGAGGGGACGATTTTGGCCAGAAAGAAATCATAGTCCGAGTTGATGTTGCCGACGGCATCGACCTTGGCATAGGTCGAGTCGTACGCACCGGGCGTGGTTGGAAAGTCGGCCGACGAGGTCTTACCCACCACATAGAGGTCACCGGACGGGTCGATGGCGATCGAATTGCCTGAGTCGTCGCCACTGCCACCGAGGTAGCTTGAGAAGACCAGTTTTGAACCGTCGGGGGCGAACTCCGAGACAAAGGCGTCGGAAGGGTAGTATCCTAAGCTACTGTTGATCACTCCGCCTCCGAAGGTCGGCTGCAAGGCGTCGACGATCGGGAAACTCGCTGAAGTGGTCTGGCCGGTCACGATGGCGTTGCCCGCCGCGGTGACCACGAGACCATTTGAGCTTTCCGAGAACGGGGTGACCACCTCGGCGGCTGGCGACCCACCGAAGATGCTTGAATAGACGAGGTTTGTGCTGGTGGGATCAATCTTGGTGAGGAAGAGCGTGGAACCGGGGGCGGCATACGCCCCGGGCGTGGTCGGAAAAAGGGTGGCGGCGAACGCTCCCGTAACGTAGATGTTCTCCGCGGCGTCAAGCGCGATTGCGCTCACGGAGATGGTGCCGTAGGGATCACTGGCCGAGGATGTTGGATAGAATGGATTGGCGGTGTTGGCACCACCAAGGTACGTGGAGTAGATCAGGCCCGAGCCGGAGGTGGTGAGCTTCGTGACGAAGGCAAGTTCCAGTTCATTGAGTTTGGCGTCGGACGTGAGGAATGCCCCAGGGGTCGTCGGAAAGGAGTCAGACTGGCCGCTCGTAATTCCGGAGACGACGACTTCGCCAGCGGAGTTGACAGCGATTACACGGCCACTGGCCGCATCGTTGCCGCTACCGAGGAAAGTTGAGTAGATTAGCCCCGTTCCGGACGGGTTCAGCTTCGATACGTAGGCCTCTTGATAACCGCCGTGGAAGTGAGTCGAAATCAGGGCCGTCGTCTGAAATGCACTCGCGGTCGTCGGGAAGTCGCTGGCGCTGGTCGTGCCGGTGACATAGGCGTTGCCCGTCATGTCAACTGCGATTGCCAACGATTGTGTTAACCCGTTTACACCGCCAAGTAAGGTCGAATACGTCAAGGCGGTCCCGGTCGGATTAAGCTTGGTCACAAAACCATTGTAAACGCCGCTTGGGGCGTTGGGCGGTGTCGTCTGGAAAGAACCGGCCGTGGTCGGGAATTGAGCTGAGGACGTGTAGCCCGTCAGGTAGGCATTGCCATTTGAGTCGATGGCTATTCCCGTGCTTTGCCCCGTGCCAATATACGTTGAGTAGATCAGTCTCGAACCGGTCGAGTCGAGCTTCGTGACCACGACGGCGCCGCTGTCGATATCATTTGCCGACGTCTGGTACGCCCCCGGGGTCGTGGGATAAGTGAGTGCCGTGGTTGTCCCGGTCAGGTAGGTATCGCCCGCCGCGTCGACCGCGATGTGACCATTCGCTTGACCACCGCCGCCGAGGTAGGTTGAAAACCCGAGAACCGGGTCGATGACCAGCGGCAGAGATTTGTCGTAGGCTCCCACGACAAAGCCAACCGATCCACCGTTGCCGAGGGTGAAATGCCCCGCGACCGCCTGCCGCTTGCCGCCCACCTGCTGGAACAACGTTGGTGCCTGCTCGACCACGTTGCCCGCCGCCGTGTGGAGAATCAGATTCCCGGCGGGGTCAAACGTCGCCGAGTCTTGTCCGGCGAACTGCAAGTGAATCTGGCCCGGGTTTGCCCCTGGCGCCACCGTGAAGTCGTATTCGAGTTGTTTTCTGGCCGCATGATACGTGAGATCCACCCCCGGATAGACACCGTGCTCCGCGACCGCACCATAACTGGCCAGACCGAGATGAGCCCCTTTTCCATTCGCGCCGGCCAGGTAGTTGGTCGCCCCGGGAAGTGGATTCACCCCCGCCACCGCAGGCGTCGCCGAAGCACCAACCAGGCCCATTCGCACTGCCGTGCCGGCTGTTGCCGAAGTCGGCAACGCGAGCGTGGCCGAATCCGGCGTGATGAACAGGGTCGAGCCCCCGGCATGAGCCAGGAACTGGACTTCGGAGCTGACCTGGCCCTGGTTAGCCTCGAACCCGACGGGAATCTGGCCGAAGCCGGTGGCCAGTGCCAGCAGTCGCCGGTCTTCCAAAGCCTCGACGCTTGCGGCCAAGAACCGACCCGAGGGCCGAATGACCGCGCCGGGGCGACGCGTGAGCGGACGTTTCATGGGGGGGAAATCTCATGAGGATGATGAACGAACGCGAGAAGCGACTGCTCTGCTGGGTGGGAGAGATGCAGAGTAACCTCTAGCCAGCCTTGCCCAGATTGGCCAGATTATGGGTTGGCAAGTCATACATCCTGGATTAGTAGATTGCAAGCATCCTGATCAGGAATTATCAAAACTCGAAACCATTGATGGTTTCTTGGACTGACCAACTTGCTGATAACAGCCACGCCCAGTCGGTGTTCGATCGACCGCTAAATCTAACGTGAAATACCTTGCCAGTTGCGGCTCATCTGGTAGTGGCACAGGGCCACTGCGCAGGCGTCGGCGACGTCGTGCGGTTCGGGCAGGCGGTCGAGTCCGAGTTCGGTCTGGATCGCGTGCTGCATCTGTTCCTTGATTGCCTTACCGCTGCCTGTCAACGTCTTCTTGATCCGCGTCGGAGCATAACCAGTTACGGGTACCGACCGCCGCGCGGCGGCAAGCATGATCACCCCGCGACCATGAGCCATCAGGATAGCAGTGCGGGGATGCTTGACGTGGCTGTGAACCTGCTCCATCGCCATCGCCGACGGCGGAAAGGCGTCAAGAACTTCCAGCACGCCGTTATGAATCGCCAGGAGCCGGGCGTCGAGAGTCTTTGCGGCGACCCCTCGAGGTCGGATCACCCCGGCTTCGACGACGTAAGCTCCACGGCTCCCAACCTCAAGGACGGCATATCCGGTGATGTGCAAGCCGGGGTCGATTCCGAGGATCCGACCACCGGGAGGGATCGCGACGGGTTGAGGTTCGAGATCCGTGTCGTCGTTCACCGAGGTTGCCATCGGCCGAGACCCTCCCTGGACCAGTTCGGTTGTCAGTCCACCTTCCAGACGGTCCCGTCAGGTCGGTCTTCGAGCGTGACGCCCAGTTCGGTCAGCCCCTTACGGATCTCATCGGCCAGTTTGAAGTTTTTCTCCTGCCGAACTCGTGTACGGAGTTGCACGATCAGGTCGAGCAAACCGGGAGTCAGTCGTCCCAGACCCGGGTCGCGCTTCGGTTGCGACCGGCGAAAGAGACCGAGGATCTGGGCGAGTTCCTTCAAGACGATCACACCCGACCGGAACGCGGCGATCGCGGCGGGGTCGGCGGCGGTTTCGAGCTTGCTAAGGTCGGCGTGCCGATTCAAGGCGCGGACCAACTCGAATAACTCGCCCAGCGCGCCCCCGGTGTTGAAGTCGTCGTCCATCGCTTCCAGGAAGCGGGTCCGGTGCTCATCGACCCCGGTGATGGGGGAACTCAGTGCGTTCTCCGGTTTTTTGCGGGGGGCTTCCAGCGACGAAAAGCTCTCACCCGTCAGCCGTTCGAACCGGTCAAACAGGTTGTGGAACGCGGCGAGACTCCGCGCCAGTTCGTCCAGCCGGTGTGGGCCGTAGTCGATCGGTCGGCGGTAATGACTGCCCAAGAAGAGGCAGCGCAGGGTGTCGGCGTCATGCTGCTGAAGCAGGTCGGCCATCAGGATGACGGTGGCCGGGTCGGACTTCGAGATCTTCTTGCCGTCCTTGGTCAGCAGGCCGTTATGGAGCCAGTAGGTGGCGAACTGGACCCCCGAGAAGCATTCCGACTGGACCACCTCGTTCTCGTGGTGCGGAAAGACGAGGTCGAGACCGCCGCCGTGGATATCGAAATGGTCACCCAGGATCGTCCGACTCATCGCCGAGCACTCAATATGCCACCCCGGCCGACCCGGACCCCACGGGCTTTCCCAGGCGGGTTCGCCCGGCTTGGACCCTTTCCACAAGGCGAAATCGCCGGGGTGCCGCTTGATGCTCGATGGTTCGATTCGGGCGCCAGCTTGCAGGGCATCAGGGTCGCGATGGCTGAGCTTGCCGTACTCGGGAGCCTTGGCGACATCGAAGTAGACGTCCCCCTGCGACGGGTAGGCGAACCCCTTGTCGATCAGACCTTGCGTCATCGCGACGATCTCGTCGATGTGCTCGGTGGCGCGCGGCATGTGGTCGATCCCATCGACGTCGAGGGCCCGGAGGCAACGGAGGTAGTCGTCGGTGACCCGACCAGCGAGGTCGGCCACGGTGACGCCATCCTTGTTGGCCTGGATGATGAGCTTGTCGTCGACGTCGGTGATATTGACGACCCAGGTCACTTCGTAACCGAGGTAGACGAGGTAACGCTTGATCGTATCGAAGATGACCGGCCCGACCATGTGGCCGATGTGGCTGTTCGAGTAGACCGTCGGACCGCAAACATACATGCCGACCTTGCCGGGCTGCACGGTCTGGAACGGCTCTTTGGTCTGCGTCAGCGTATTATAAAGGCGAAGCGGCATGAGACGGGCCAGATGGTTCGTGGTGGATGGGTCCGTCCGTCGAGCCGCGAGGACCTCGAACGACGCTTCCCGATGAGAGCAACGACGCCATCCGGACCTCGCGGGATGAGATCACTCAAGATTAATCCTCTTTGCTCCGGTTTGCCACCACAAGGACCGCCGCCGTGCAACTGATCGCCTCAGCGCGGCCGATCGGTCCAACATGCTCGCCTGTTTTCGCCTTGATATTCACCGCGGATTCCTCAAGTCCGAGCCGCCGCGCCAGATTGGCGCGGATCAGAGTCTTGTACGGCGTGAGCTTGGGCGCCTGCGCATGGATGATGACATCGCAGTTGCTCGGCTGCCAGCCAGCTGCCGCCACTCGGGCAAGTACGACCCCGAGGAGGTCGCCACCGTCAAGTCCGGCCCATTGGGGGTCGGTATCCGGGAAGATCTCGCCGATATCGCCGAGCGCCGCGGCGCCCAACAAGGCATCGGCCACCGCATGCATGACCACATCGGCGTCGGAATGACCGAGGAGACCTTTCGCGAACTCGATCCGGACCCCGCCCAGGATCAGCGGACGACCTTCCACTAACCGGTGCGTATCATCGCCGATTCCCACCCTCATCCCGCGCCATCCCCTTCACAGAATTGATCGTGCCATCCGGTGACTCGTGACCACGCGGCCATGAGCCTACCTGAGACATCGCCAGTCGGAACGAAAGCACGACACGGCGCGAACTTGCCCTCAGTCTGACAATGAGCGACGTCTGTGTCACGATTTCCCATTTCGACAGCAGCGATTGTCATTATGGGAAGAGAAATCGTTACTTGACGCCGACTCCAGCGACGTCGCACTCGGCGAGATATCCACGAAAGAGATTAAAGTTCTCGGAATTCAGGATTTTTCCCAAGATCGTTCAAAAAAGTTAAAGTCTGGTACGGCAGGTGCATTTACCCATTCTCGTTCGCCCCACGAGGTGGTCGAAAACCTGGCGATGAAGACTCGGTCTACGATGGAATCGCAGACGACTGACATCTGATCATTCACGACGCACGGAGGATTTCCCATGTTGGTCCTGAGCCGCAAAGTCAACGAAAAAGTCATGATCGGCAACGATATCACGATCACCATCGTCAAGATCGACCGCAACCAGGTTCGGATCGGGATCGAAGCCCCGGGTCACGTCCCCGTCTACCGCGAAGAGATCCTGCCCGCTAGCTGGAATCAGGACGAAACCGTCGGTGAACTGGTTGTTAGCCTTTGATCTAGAAAAACCGGTTATCGACCAGCAAATCGACCGACGTCTGCATTAGTTTCTCGACACCAGGCTCGGGTCTGGATAGTGTCAAACGTCGTGACAAGACCTGATCGAAGCAAAACCGGCGCTCAACCTGACCGAATGAGGCCGAGGGCGTCCTTTCGAGGAGGGATCATATGAGCGACCTGGATCGTCGTGGTTTTTTGCAAGTTGGTGCTCTTGCCGGAGCCGTCTCGGCAACCGGATTGACTCTGAGCAACCCGTCCCCCAGTGTTGGTGACGAACCTGACGCGTCGAAGCCGACGCTTCCCACTCGCAAGTTGGGCAAGACCGGAGTGGATGTCACGATCCTGAACCACGGAACCTGGCAAGCGCCGGGAGCCCTGGATCGACTCCTCCGCTTCTCCTACAGCAACGGTGTTCGCTACTTCGACACCGCCAAGGCTTACCGAACCGAACCAGGCCTGGCGAAGTGGTTCGAGGCAATGCCCGAGGTCCGCAAAAACATCTTTCTGGTCACCAAGGACTCGCCGCGAGAGCCGGGTCAACTTCCCGCCATGCTCGATCAGCGGTTGAAAGCCTTGAAGACCGACCATGTGGACCTGCTCTTCGTTCACGCTCTCGGCGACAACCACACCCCCGAACAGGCGATCGCCTTCGCCAAGAGCCCCGAGTTTGCCCGGACGATCGAAAAGATCAAGAACTCGGGTAAGGCCAGGTTCGTCGGCTTCTCGACGCATAACAAGTACAAGGCTGAGATTATCCAGGCCGCGGCTGAAGGTGGCTTTGTCGACGCAATCATGGTGGCTTACACGCCCTGGCTCGACAAGGAAGAACCGATCAACAAGGCGCTCGACGCCGCTCATGCCAAGAACATCGGCCTGATTTCGATGAAACAGATATCCGGGGCCGATGGCGATCGGCTCCTGGCCGAAGTTCCCAAGCATGTGCCCACCTTGAAAGAAAAGGGCCTTTCGCCCTACATGGGTTTGCTGCACGCCATCTGGACCGACGAGAGAATCGCGACCTCGTGCGTGTCGATGAAGAACCTCGACCAGATCACCGAGAATACAAAGGCAGCCCGCAACTTCGAGCCACTCAAGGCTGCCGAGATGCGTGGTCTGCGGGATGCCTTTCTTGCCGCCGGGCCAACCATGTGCGCCAACTGCGACGGTCGGTGTGCGGTGGCAGGCAAGACCGAAGCCCACCTCGGCGACCTCGCCCGTTACCTGACCTACCACGAACAGCATGGGCACCGGACCGAAGCTCGTCAGTATTTCGCCGCAATGACCGACGCCGCGAAGGATTGGTCGGGTGCTGATCTCGCCGCAGCGCAGGCTGCTTGTCCGAACCATCTCGACTTCTCGGCCTTGCTGCCCCGGGCGAATGCCAAACTTGCATGAGCCCAGATCGACCCCAATAACGCTGAGATCACAACCTGGGTTTGACTCAGGTTGTGTTCGCGCGCCCATGATCCTGAATGCGTTGGTCGACAACGCGGCCAGTTCAGGCTAGGCTCAGGCTGATCTTTTGCTGCCGCTTGGTGTGTTCACGGACTTCGTTTCAGCGGCTGGAACCTCTCACCAGGCCACCGCATGTCTTTTTAGAGACTTAACCGAGATGAACGACATCCTTCAATCGCAGGTCGGTCGCCGCGAATTTCTCCAGGCCAGTGCCCTGGCCGCCGCTTCGACCGCGGTGATCGGTCAGGGGGCCGTGGCCCGCGCCGATGACCCGAAGGCGGATGACTCAAAGACCGTCTTACCGATGCGCCGCCTGGGCAAAACGGGCGTTGATGTGACCATGCTGAACATCGGCACGGGTGCCTGGCGGAACGCGGGCGCCCAGACGGCCGATCGCCTGCTCCGCCTAGCTTACAGCAACGGCATTCGCTACATCGACACCGCCGACGCCTATCGGACCGAGCCGTACGTTGCCAAGTTCTTCAAGGACAACGCGACTGCGAAGAAAGATACATTCGTCGTCACCAAGGATACGCCTGCCAAGCCGTCGCAGATGATCGAGATGCTCGACAAGCGGCTCGCGACGTTGCAGCTCGACTCCGTGGATCTCTTTTTCCTGCACGGCCTAGGCGACAAGCATGGACCCGATGAGTGCATGGAGATCATCAAGGGCAAGGAATTCCGCGAAACCGCCGACAAGATCCGGAAGTCGGGCAAGGCCAAGTTCGTCGGCTTCTCGTGCCACCACCCGATGAAGGCCGAATTCATCACCGAGGCCGCCAAGCAGGGCTACATCGACGCAATCATGGTCGCCTACACCCCGTGGGCCGGCAAGGATCACCCGATCAACAAGGCACTCGACGCCGCTCACGAAGCGGGCATCGGGCTGATTTCGATGAAGCAGATGGCCGGCATCAAGGGGACCAACGGCAAGCCCGATATTGACCGGAATCAGATGCTCGCCGACGTCCCCAACCACGTCCCGGCCAGTCTGAAAGACAAGGGGTTCTCGAACTACCAGATGCTCCTCCAGGCGATCTGGTCCGACGAGCGGATCGCGTCGTGCTGCGTCTCGATGACGACCACCGAGCAAATGACTCAGAATATTGCCGCCGCCCGCAAGTTCGAGCCGCTCAAGGCCGCCGAACTCGAACAGCTCCGGCAAATGTTCCTGGCCTCCGAGCCGACCCTCTGCGCCAACTGTGATGGTCGCTGCTCGATCGCCGCCGGGACCAAAGCTCCGCTCGGTGATCTCGCGCGGTTCCTGACCTACCACGAGCACCACGGTATCCGCGGCGAAGCCCGCCGACTCTACCAGGCACTTTCCGCCGAAGCCCGCGACTGGCAGGGTGCCGACCTCGCCGCTGCGCAGGCCGCCTGCCCAAGCCACCTGAACTTCGCGACCATCCTGCCGCAAGCCGATCGCTACCTGGCCTGATCGGGTCGGGCTGAATCTTCACCAACCCGCATTACCTGGCACGTGAGCCGGGTATTGCGGGTTGTTTTTTGGATGGGAAGCGAAGTTGTCACTTCCTGTGGTTCGATCAGATTCGCTCTCTGCCCTGGTGAAATTACAAATTGTGGCATGTGCCACCTTGGCGGATGCTCTAAATTCCTTTAGAATGTGAGTTTCCCCTGGCGTGGATGTTGACACAATAAGTTCCGCGTGGTCGCGGAGTGGTTCCATGATTGTTTATCGGAGATTGAGCCTGTGGTGAAGTTAAGGGTCCGGTCCGGCGAGTCAATCCAGGAAGCCGTTCGTCGCTTCCGCAAGCTATGCGAGCGCAGCGGACTTCGGAAAGAAATGCGGCGCAAGGCTTATTACGAGAAGCCGAGCGAGCGCCGCCGCCGGGAAGAACTCAAGCGACTCCGCAAGGTTCGCCAGTCCGGTCGCGTGTAAGAGTAAACGGTCAGTTTGTCAGAACTCTGCCAAGCAAATCAAGCCCGGACCGATCCGGGCTTTTTTGCGTTGATCGTGCGATCAAACGTGCACATCACGGCGTTGACTCAACAACTGCGGATAGCGAGCACGGATCGGCTCGACCTCGTCGCGCAGAAAAGCATGAACCTGTTCGGGAGCACGACCAACGAACTGGCGCGGTTCCAGAACGGCGTTCAGGTCGATCCCGGCGAACGCGGGATCGGTGCCGAGGCGGTCGATCAGGTCGTTCGAACCATCGCCCGTCTTGATCCGACCGGCAGCCGCAATCGAGTGCGTCCTGATCCGCTCGTGCAAGTCCTGGCGGTCGCCGCCAGCCTGCGTCGCGGCCATCATGAGATTCTCGGTCGCCATGAAAGGGAGTTCGGCAGCAACGTGCCGAGCGATCACGCTCGGGTTCACGACCAGACCGGGGACGACGTTCAGGTACAAGGTCAGCAGGGCATCGACCGCGAGAAAGGCTTGCGGCAAAACCATCCGCCGGACCGCGCTGTCGTCGAGCGTCCGTTCGAGCCACTGCGTCGCGGCGGTCTGATTGGCGGCGGCGGGTAAGGCGAGCGCGAACCGGGCGATCGAGCACATCCGCTCGGCCCGCATCGGGTTTCGCTTGTAGGCCATGGCCGAACTGCCGATCTGCTCGGCCTCGAATGGCTCCTCAACCTCGCGCTCGTGCGCCAGTAACCGCAGGTCGGACCCGAACCGGTGGGCCGACTCCGCCACGCTGGCCAGGGTCGCGACGACCTGTGAATCGATCTTCCGCGTATAGGTCTGCCCCGAGACTGGCAGAATCGTGGCAAAACCGAAGGCGTCGGCCACCTTGCGGTCGAGCGCTTCGACTTTGGCGTGATCGCCCTCAAAAAGGGCTAAGAAGCTCGCCTGAGTGCCCGTCGTCCCCTTCACCCCCAGGAAGCCGAGGTTCTCCAGGCGAAACTCGACATCGCGCAGGTCCAGGATCAACTCGTACGCCCAAAGCGTGGCTCGTTTGCCGACCGTGACGAGCTGCGCAGGCTGATAGTGCGTATAACCAAGACACGGGACGTCGTGATACGTGGCGGCGAACGTCCCCAGAGCGTCGATCGCTCCAACCAGACCAGCGCGGACCATCGTCAGGCCGTCGCGGATCAAGATCAGGTCGGTATTATCGGTGACGTAGCAACTCGTGGCACCGAGATGGATAATGGGTCGCGCGATCGAGGCCACGTCGCCATAGGTGTGAACGTGCGCCATGACGTCGTGCCGGAGCCGCTTTTCGTGGGCTCGTGCGGCGGCGAAGTCAATGTCGTCGGTGTGGACTTTCAGGTCGGCGATCTGATCCGCCGTGATGTTCAGGCCGAGATCACGCTCAGCCTCGGCAAGTGCCACCCAGAGCCGTCGCCAGGTCGAAAACTTGCGCTGGCCCGACCAGAGTTCGGCCATGCCCCTGGAGGCATAACGAGCGACAAGGGGGTTTTCGTACGTCGTGTTCGGATCGCTCATCAATCAAGCACTCAAGAGGTAGCAAGGCTGTCAAACCAGGCGCGGGTAAATTCTTCTTGCTCGGCCACCGTGGCGACGACCAGGCCCGGGCCATCGTCGAAGATATTGACCTGATCCGCCGAGCGTGCGAACTGGCCGAGCGTCAACCGATAGGCGATGTCGCCCACGCCCATGATGCGGCTCAGCTCGGACGGATAGACGTGCAAGCTCGCCCCCCAGCAGAGCGGGATCAGGCCGAGCGGTTCGAGTTCGAGACGGAGGAGGATCAGAGCTTCAAAACAATCGGCGGCCATCGCCACGAACTGGCGATCGGGCAACTTCAAGATCAACTCGACCTGATCGAAATTGGTCGCCGATTTGGCGCGGATCAGGAACTCACCTGCCAGGATCGAGCCATCGGCGGCAATCAGGTCCACGGCGCGCCGGTCTTCGTTCATCTCAGATCCCGCCCAGGACTCGGGCCCGGCCGACGCGGTTGATGGCCAGCATGAAGGCGGCCGTCCGGAGGCTGACCCCCTTGCGCTGGGCCATGTCGTAGACCTTGGTGAAGCTGTCGACCATTTTCCGTTCTTCCTCGCGGCGGACCTGATCGAGCGGCCAGCGGAAGTGCTGAAGGTTCTGGACCCACTCGAAGTAGCTTACGACCACGCCGCCGGCATTGGCGAGGATGTCGGGGACGACCGGGATACCGCGAGCCTCAAAGACGTCGTCGGCCTCGGGCCAGGTCGGGCCGTTGGCGGCCTCGACGATCAGGCTGGCGCGGACCTCGCGAGCGAGCGCGGCGTCGAACACGCCGCCGAGCGCGGCGGGGATCAGGACGTCGACCTCGGAGGTCAGCAACTCTTCGTTGGTGATTGGCTCAGCCTCGGGGAAGCCGACGACCTTGCGGTTGGTGGCCATGTACCTGTCGAGCGCGGGGATGTCGAGCCCGTCGGCCTGGCGAATCCCGCCGAAGGCGTCGGACACGGCGGCGATCTTGGCGCCGAGTTGGTGGAGGTGGAGCGCGGCGAAGCTCCCGACGTTGCCATATCCCTGGATGGCGAAGGTCGTCCCGGCGACGGTCCGGCCGAGCTTGCCGAGCATCTCGCGCGCGATCAGGGCGACGCCGTAGCCGGTCGCGGCCTCGCGCCCCGCCGAGCCGTGCAGTTCGACCGGTTTGCCGGTGACGCAGGCGGGATGGAAGCCGTGGAACTTCGCGTATTCGTTCATGATCCAGGCCATTACCTGCCCGTCGGTCCCAACGTCGGGGGCGGGGATGTCTTTGTCTGGCCCGATGAAGTCGTGGATCTGGCCCACGAACCGGCGCGTCAGGCGCTCCAACTCGCCGCGGGAGAGCGTGGCGGGGTCGCAGTTCATCCCCCCCTTGCCGCCACCGAACGGGATGTCGACCACGGCCGTTTTCCAGGTCATCAAGCTGGCGAGCGAGCGGGCCTCGTCCTGGTCGACGTATGGGTGGTAGCGCAGGCCCCCCTTGAACGGGCCGCGGGCGTTGTCGTGCTGAACGCGGTAGCCGATGAAGTTACCGATCTCGCCGGAGTCCATCTCGATGGCCACCTCGACCCGCAGCTCGCGGTCGGGCGTGATCATCAAGGTCCGCATGTTGCCGGTCAGGTCGAGCCGGCTGGCCGCCTTGTCGAAGTAGTGGTTCGTCGCCTCGAAAGCTCGCATCAGCCGGATTCCCGCCGCGCCCCAACCTCGGAATCCGCCGCGATCCACTGCCGCGCCCGTCGAGGATGTTTGATCACCTCCGCTCAGGGGATCGTACCGGAACAACGTCTCGATCCGCAATCCTCGCCCGAGCGGGCAGGGGAGGTAGATGCGAGGTGCCCGCCTCGGCCGTACAATTAAACAGTGGGTGAGACCAACGTCACCTAATCCACCGACCGAGATGTTGATCCCTGATCGAGATTTGATTTATGACAACCCGATTTCGTCGAGCCTGCCAGACTTGCTGCAGGTTCGCCGTCGGTTCCAGCCTGCTTTTGATCGGTGGCTGTGGCGATCCAACCCCGACAGCATCGGTCGCGGTGGCCCCGGTTCCGCCAGTCGAGCCAGTAGCGACGGCCAAACTCGATGGGCGGCATGAGTTCACCCTCCGAGGCGTCGTGCAGGCGGTCGATCCCGCCGAGGGGGAAGTGACAGTCGCGCACGAGGCCATGCCCGGCTTCATGGAAGCGATGACGATGCCGTTTCAGATCAAGAACAAGGCAGCGCTCACCGAGATCCAGCCCGGCGATATCGTCACCGGACCGATGATCGTGAATTTCAAGCAGGGCAACATCAAGGATTATCAGCTCGTTGACCTGACCCCGACCGGCCTGGTGGCACCGCCTCAGGCCGAGCCGGGATCGGGAAAGCCGATGTTCGGTGGCGACCGACCCGCAATCTTGCAGGTTGGGGCGATCGTCCCCGACTTCGGCATGACGACCCAGACCGGGTCAAGCCTGCGGTTGACGGACCTCCGCGGTAAGGTTGTGGTGGTGACGTTCATCTACACGCGCTGCCCACTCCCCGACTTTTGCCCGGCGGTCGATGCCAAGTTCGCCGACGTGGCCCGCCTGGTCCGGCTCGTACCCGACCGCGCCGACCATGTTGCGTTGCTGTCGGTCAGTTTTGACGCCGAGCACGACACCCCCGACGTCCTCTTGCGGCATGCCCGGCTCCGAGGAGCCAAACCACCCTGGTCCTACGCCGTGGCCAACACCGCTGAACTGGCCCAGGTTGGACCACTCCTGGGACTCGACTACGCACCCGATCGCGAGCAATTCTCCCACAACCTGATCACCGCCGTCATTGATCCGGCGGGACGACTCGCACACCTGGAACTCGGGCGCAAATGGACACCTGCCGAGCTGGTGCATCGGATCATCGACCTCATCCCTCACGCGAACCGACCCTGATCCGTGGACCAGAGGCCGAACATAGGGAGGATCAATAACCGGGATCGAATTGATAAATGAGCGCAAATGACGTAATCAAACGAAAATTCGTATTGTCAAACTCACGCATCGTGTTACATTATTCGGAGACATGATTTCCTCAAGGGATGTCATGATTGCTCCGAGGCGACGATGTCCCGAAATGAGACGCCTGGCGATGTGTGCCTGGTATTGATATTATTGTTGGTCAATCTTTTCCCATGCGTCCCTACTCGCGTGGGCCTAAGTCGAACCGATCAGTTCATCAACGTCTCGGGCACCTCGGAATCCCTGACACCGTGCGCCCCATCGATTGTCGGGGCGGGAGAGTTTCGCTATGTCGACGGCCAAGACCGACCATCCCGCCAAACCCGCCACACCGTCCCGCTCCAAAGCGGCCAAGGCAGCCCCTCAACCCAGGGTGACCCCGGTTGAGGTCGTGGCCGAGGAGGCTCTGGCCCCCGGTGTCGCCAAGGCCAGCGCTGCAAAATCCAAACCCAGCAAGGCGATGGAAGCTCGGTCGACCCTGGCCCGCAAGGCGTCGGTGATGCTGAAGTTTGTCAGCGACCCAACCCGGCTCCAGGTTATCCTCTTCCTGGCCGATGACGAACACCACGTCGGCGCCCTCTGCGAACAACTCGGGCAAAGCCAGCCCGCTGTCAGCCACCACCTCGCACTCCTCCGCCACGGCGGAATCATCCTGCCCCGCCGCCAGGGCAAAAACAATTTCTACAGCCTCAGCAACACCGGCGCTGAACTCGCCAAGGTCCTGAAACTCTTGCTGCAAACGGCCTGATTTCGAGTTCAGACTGATCCCGAACAAAGCAGGAGCGATCCGTCAGATCATGCCACCCACCAGCAGGGCATGATCTGGCTGATCGCTCCTGGCTCCGTCGTCCATCAAACCGAGGTCAGGGCATGAGGCGACGGCCGATTGCCGTGTTGAGGTCGAGCATGGCGCGGCGGAGGCGGACCACGGCTTGAAGGTAGCTGCGGGCCGTCTCGTTGTAATTCTGGATCGCGCTGAGGTATTCGAGTTCGGGAAGCTCTGCCGGGTACAACCGCTCGGCCTCGCTCCGGAGGATCTTTGAGTCGGGCAAGATGTCGGTTTCGAGGCGATCCACCGCCATCTGAGCGAGCGTGTATTCCTTCTCAGCGTTACTAACATCCTGAATCGTCTGACGGATCTCGGAGGCAAGCTCCGTCCTGGTCTGGCCAACGTTAAGCTTTGACCGCTCGATATTCCCCTGGTTCCGGTTATAGATCGGCAAGGGGACCGTCACCCCAAGGGCCCAGGACGTCGGGCTTTTCAGGCCAAACGGCGTGTTGTCCTGGAGCGTGTACGGTTGATAGAGCACGTAAATATCCTGGAACCGGTTCGCCAGCGCCAGTCGGACGTCTGCCTGAGCCCGGAGCACGCCAATCTTGTATGAAGTGACGTCGGGCCGAGTGTTGATCGCCTCATCAACCAGAACTTGCAACGGTGGAAGGTTGATTTTTGGAAACTTGAGCGTGCCGTTCAATTCCAGAGAATCAGTCTGGTCAGGAGGGATGTTCAGCAACACGCCGAGAACCCGCTTGGCCTTCATGTACGCTCCGCGGCTGTCATCGAGTTGCTGCTGGCCTTGCCGCTGCTTGATCCGGTAGCTCGCCACGTCGCTTAACTTCTTCTCACCACGGCGATAAAGATCTTCCGTGGCCTTGAGCGCCTTGTTCAACCCTTCGACCCCAGCCTCGGCGAAGGCAATCGTCCGGCGGGCTTCGAGAGCATCGACATACGCGGTGTAGAGATTATCGATGGTCTGCCGGACGGCATCCTGATACTGCGATTCGATCACCTTCGTCGCCTGCATGGCCGACGCGGTCCGGGCCTTGCGTTTGCCCGAGACATCGAGTGGATAAGAAATGTTCACATCATATTGCGTCTGGCCGCCGGGGCGGTTCCGGGTGTACTGACCGTACGGCACAAGCTGCGCGTCGGCATAAAAGACCGGGTTGGCGCGGAGGCTGGCGGTGAGGATATCGGCGCGAGCCTGGCCGATCTCGACCGCCTTGGCCTGGAGGTCCAGGTTGTTGCGCGTCAGGAGGTCGATGGCCTGGTCAAGCGACAGGCCGTCGGGCGGCCCTGGATCTTCCTCCGTGGCCGGCAAGGCCAGCGGACCGGAGACGGGAATCGACGCGGGCATCTGGTCCGGAATCGCGCTGATCCCTTGCTGACCGGTGATATTGAACCCGGATCGCTGACCAGGCGTCGAGATGTTCGACGGAACCCCCTTGGGATTCGTCGGACCGGCCCGACCGCCGAGGATCGACTGGTCGGGACCGCTATCCGTGCCCGCGCCGCCTGATCCGGGCGACTTGCCGAGCGCGGAGTTACCACCGCCCGGCGAGACGAGATCGGGCGTATCAATCGTCGGACCCTGACCCTGGGCTGAGGTTCCGACCAGGGAGAGAACCCCGAGCAGCACCAGCATCCCCGGGTCCACCCGGTATTTCATGCTCATGACGACCCTCCCTGGTCAAACTTCGACTGAGTGCCAATCCTCGGCCTCAACCTACTTGATCCGGCGCGCATTGCCCAAAGTTGCCTTTATTATCGGTCTCAACTGTGTTGCGTGATTAACCCATCTTTCCAGCCAACCCGATATCCTGACGCCCGAGTGGCGAGCGCGACCCACGACAAGTCTAAAATCGGCGAATCTCGCGAGTCGATCGGTCGAGAGCCTATGGCGGCCCGTCGGATCAGGTTATCGTGGTCAGCACCCGCGGTCGGAACCGGGCGGGATTGGCTGGGCCGAGTCCATGGCCCGAAAGTCGAGCTTCCTTCAGGTCGGAGACGCCGCGCATGATCGTCGCCAATCATCGACCGGCATCCATCGAGGATGCGGTCACGCACGCCATCTCGCGGCGGACCTGGCTGCAAGGTCTCGGGGCCGGTACCCTTGGTCTCCGCCTGGCCGGGTCTTCGCTGGGGTCTGGCAGCTCGCACGGCGCCGCTGACAGGTCGCTGATCCTGCTGACGATGGTGGGGGGACCGAGTCCCTGGGAAACGTTTGACCCGAAACCCGATGCGCCTGCGAGCTTGCGAGGCCCGTTCGACTCGATCGCCACGGCGGTACCGGGCGTGCGGTTGACCGCGCAGTTGCCCGCCATCGCGCGGCGGCTGGATCAGATGACGTTGGTCCGGTCGCTCTACCACGACGCCAATCCCACCCACGACGCCGGCCTCCGTTTGCTCCTGACCGGTCAAACGACGGATAATGCCCTCCCGCTCGGCTCGATCGCGGCGAGAGACCTGGGGGCAAGGCGGGGGATGCCGCCGTTCGTCGTGCTCCCAAACCTGGTGGGACCGGTCGAACGCTCGACCCGGCCGGGATTTTCGAACCAGGAGGTTGCTCGGGGTCTGGCCCCGTTCGTGACGGGTTCGCCCCGGTTTGATCCGGATCACCTGGAAGAACGACTCCGCGTTGGGAGCGACCGGGCCGCGACCCGCCGATGCTGGAACTGGGACGCCGAGCGGCCCGCGACCCGCGCCCGATTTGGCGACTCGGATTTCGGTCGGAACTGCTGGCTGGCCGCTCGGCTCGTTGCGGCGGGGACCCGGGTTGTGGTCGTCAACATGGCAACCCGCCTGGTGGGCCAACCGACCTGGGACGGGCACGGTCGGAGCCCGTTCGGGATCTTCGATGACTATGCCCAGCACCTGCTCCCCACATTCGACCAGAGTTGCGCAGCGCTGGTCGACCACCTGCGCGAGCGTGGTCAACTCGATTCCACGCTCGTGATCGCCACGGGTGAGATGGGGCGGACCCCCTGGATCAACGAGTCCGGCGGCCGCGACCACTGGCCCGGCGTCTGGAGTGGCTTGCTCGCCGGCGGCGGGACGCAGGGCGGCGCGGTGATCGGGTCGAGTGCCGCCGATGGATCAGAACCGCGCGACGCGCCGGTCCACGTCGCCGACCTCGTCGCGGCGGCGGGGTCATGGCTCGGGCTTAACCTGCCCGGGCGGGCGGGGTCCGCTCGGCTCGCCGAATTGTTCGGTTGAAGCAGTTTGGTGGCGGAAGGACCGATCCTGTGGATGTTGGCTGGCGAATCCTGGTTCTCACGGTGGGCGGAGCGTGCGGGGTGAACGCTCGCTACTGGCTCGGGCTCCTCGTGGCGCGCTGGCTCGGGACTCGGTTCCCCTGGGCGACGGTCCTGATCAACGTGTCGGGTTCGTTCGCCATCGGTCTCGGGGCCGTGGTCCTGGCCGATCGCTGGCCCGACCCGTTGGTGCGGATCTGCGCCCTGACCGGGTTTCTGGGTGGCTACACCACCTTCTCCTCGGCGATGTTCGAAACGTTCACCCTCTGGGAACGCGGCGACCGGACCCTGGCGGTGGGCAACCTGATCGGCAGCCTGACGGCGGGAATGCTCGCCGTGGTTCTGGGAGTGATTGTCGGCCGCTGGGTGGTGGATCGCGGCCCCGCTGGCCCCGCCCACTCGGTCGAGGTAAATCGCCGCCTTGAAACGATCGGCGATGCCCTCGCCGGTCAGGAACCCGACGGCCCGATGGTCTGATCCGCCGCCGCTGGCCCTCGTCGCGCGAATAAGGCCCGAATCGTGGCATCGACTCGCTTCGGTCGCCCGGTGGCAGGGTCCACCAGACACCAGAGCGTTCGCGACCGCGCCAGAACCGCGTCGTCGGTCTGGCGGCGGATCTCGCAGAACCGCTCGCAGGTCGCCGCCGAGATGGCACCCACCCACGTCCGCGCGATCAACTGGTCATGGACCAGGGCGGGTCGTTTGTAATCCACCTCATGCCGGACCACCACCCACGTCACCAACCGCGCCTGATCGGGATCGATCACCGCAAACCAGTGCGCCACCGCCGCATCCTGAATCCAGCGCACGTACACGACGTTGTTGGCGTGACCATTCACGTCGATCTCGGCGGCCTGAACGACGATCGAGTGATCATATGGATCGGCGGGCAAAGGCGAGTCGGTCATATCCATGGTCGATAACTCACTGATCGGAAACGTCGCGCGAAGGTTTCTCAGAATCGTCAGCGCTGGAAAGCAAACAACGACCGCTCCTCTCGAAATGAGTGGAGCGGTCGTCGAACTGGTTAAGCTATAACTTGGCGAGGATCAGGCCTTCTTGGCGGGGTCAACACCATTGACCCAGTCGCCTTCGAGCTTCTGGTACGACGGCGGGAACAGCTTCGAGCCTTCCATGCCGGCCTTCCAGCCCATGACCTGGGTGGGGTTGCCGCGCTCATGGCTAACTTTCTCCCACTTCTTGGCCCAGCTTGCGTCGGCGTCGGAGACCTTGCCGGTCTCCTTGTCGAAGAAGTAAGCCTTGCCGTAGCGGTACGAATCAACGCCGAGGTTGACGGTGACGATCGCGGCGTAGCCGGTCTCGGCCGGGCAAAGGGTCTCGACGTTCCGCGAGCGGATGCACTCGATGTAGTGATCCCAAAGAGCGCGGGTGTCCTTGTCGTTGTCGCCGGTGAAGGTGGTCGCTGTGTAGTCGCCGTCGCCACCTTTGTTGGTGCCGGGAGGGGCTGGCTTGCTTTCCAGCTTTTGCGGCTGCATCCGGAAGCCCTTGTTGCCGTCGAACTCGATCGTCCCGGTGTGGCCGCGGATGACCTCAGGCAACTGCACGTTGTTGCACATCGACGCCGAGATGATGACCTGGCATCCCTCGTCGTAGTCGGCGACCACGGTGGCGACATCCGGCACGTCTCGGCCGTCGTATTCGAGGTAAAGGCCACCGGCACCGACGACGCGGCGGGGGAAGCGAACGCCCATCGCCTGGATCAGGTGGGTCAACTGGTGGACGAACAGGTCGGTGTACATCCCGCCGCCGAAATCCCAATAGCAGCGCCACTGAGCATACTTGGCGCGGTCGAACGGCTGGTCGGGGGCCAGACCGAACTCGGTCCCCAGGAACATCTTCCAGTCAACCGTGCTCGGCGTCATCGACTCAACGAGCGGATAGTACCGCCACTGGCCGATATCACTGTTGCGATAGTAGCTGGTCTGACCCTGCATGACGTGGCCGATCTTGCCGCTGGTGATGGTGTCGTTGGCCATCTTCCAGAGCGGATTGGCGGTCGACTGGACGCCGACGGTGAAGATCTGCTTGGTCCGAGCCTGAACCTCGGTGATCCGCTTGGCCTCATCAATGGTGTGACACATCGGCTTTTCGCAGTAGACGTCCTTGCCGGACTCCATTGCGTCGATGGCCATCTTGGCGTGCCAGTGGTCGGGGGCACCGATCACAACGGCATCCACGTCCTTCGACTCGATGATCTTGCGGTAATCCTTGGTGACGAGCTTGTCGTCATGCTTCAGGCCGCAGAAGTCGGCCACCGGGTACAGACCACGGCCGACTTTTTTGCCGTGGATGGTGACGTCGGTGCTGTCCTTGCTGCCGTCCCACACGTCGCAAACGCCGATGATATCGACGAGTTTGTTTTCAGCCTTCATGTCGGTCAGGTGCCGAACGTGGGCCGAGGTCGCCCGCCCACCAGCGCCGAGGATGGCGAAGTTGAGCCGTTCGTTCGCCCCTTTGACCGCCCCGATGGCCGGGTGGGGAAAGGTGCCGGCAGCGACGAGAGCTCCGGTGACGGCTCCCGTGGTCTGCAAGAAATCACGGCGCGACACTGTCTTCTTATCGGTCATCGCCTGCTCCTGGGTGTGAATCCGCGATCGAGCGGTGGGACGGGCCAAAGTCGGGCAAAATCGCATGATTCACCCGAACCTTCGCCCCATAGTGCCGCTTGCAACGCCGGCTTGCAACCAAAATTATGCCAACTCGCAAGCGATTCCAGGAATCATCCCGACAACTCAAAGGATCTATTTGATCGACGTATCTTATCGATCGCTTTTGCGATCAGATTCCGACCAACCGACGCGGCCCAGGATTCGCCTGCCAGTTAATCCATCCGCCCGCAGGTATGCTTGAGGTCGCATCCCGTGCTGTTCGTCCGAGAGTCGCCCATCAACGCCCCGCCCGAGCGGTTGTTCGCCTTCCATGCCAGCCCGGGCGCACTGGAGCGTTTGACTCCACCGTGGGAAAAGGTCAAGCTCATCCAGGGGGGCGACTCGATCCGGGTCGGGGCGCGGGTGGTGCTGGAGACGAAACTGGGACCGATCCCGCTCCGGTGGGTGGCCGAGCACGTGGAATATGATCCTCCTCATGCGTTTGCCGACATCCAGGTCTCCGGCCCGTTCCATAAGTGGCACCACCGCCACGAGTTTTTGCCGAACGGGCCGACGGGGTCCACACTTCGCGACGTGGTTCACTATGAGGTGCCGCTCGGAAAGTTAGGCTCGGTCTGCGGCGGCTGGTTCGTCCGGCGGAAATTGCGGAAGATGTTTGATTATCGCCATGAAGTGACGCGCCGGATCGTCGAGGCGGGAGACTTCGAGGACGCGACGCGAACCGAGGTGATGGGATCGAACCAACCGGCATGATGATTCGAAGAATGGACAGGCTTTCGCGGCGCCGACTCATCGGTTATGGTCGAGAGAGTCGAGCCATCCTGCGGCCCTTGCCGCCATCTCAACCGCATGACGCCAGTCGATGACAAAGCCGGGAGGCGATGGTGATGGAGCCCTTGCTGCTGGTCTGCGGGGGTTGCGGGGTCAAGATCCGCGTGACCGACCCGGAGCGAGCCCGGACTCGCGACTGCCCCCGGTGTGCTTCCCCGCTTGCCCCGGCACTGACTCAAGCCCTGCACCAGCGCTCGGACGTCTTGACCGGCACCGAACCCGCTCAGACCCCCCGGCGAGTTGGCTGGGTCTGCGCCGCCGCATCGGTTTTGCTCGCGTCGTCGTTGATCATCCTCTACACCTCGACCCGCCCAGCGGCGAGCCACGCTCCTATCGACCTCGCCTCGGGATTGACCATTTCCCACGCAATCGCGACCGCGACCCCGGTCGTGGCTGGGTCCGTTGGGCCTGAGCCTCGGCTTGGTGTGCTTCCGGAATCAGCACTCGCGGTCAAGGATGACGGCCAGTCGGCCGCCGTCGAACCAACGCCCCCGTTCCCCACCCCAACGCTCGTCTCCAGTCTTGCGCTTCGTGATCCGTCGGCCGCTGGCCCGGCGCCACCATTGGCACCAGATCCCGAGCCTGGCGATGGCGACTTGCCCCGATCCGTTTTGACCCTCAAGCCAAAGTTGACCACTGGGCCAGCCTCGCCCCCAGTTATGGACGTCCCAGGCGATGATCCCGTCCCGTCCGACGCCCCGACGCCCGACCAGCCGCGCCGATTGCTGGTCCGGGATCAGAATGGCAAGCCGGTCGTGGCTCGGGAACACGGGATGCTCAAGGATCAGATGGCGGTGGTCTTGCCCGACGGGACGATCGGCTGGCCGACGAATCAGATCTTTACCGACGATAAGTTCGTCCCCGCGACGATCGACGACCTCGAACAGACTCTCCACAACGGCGAATATGCCACGTTTCGGGTCGTCAAAACAGCGCACTACCTGGTCTTTTATCAAAGCTCCGAGCGGTTCGCCCGCGACAGCGCCGACCTGCTCGAAAAGCTTTACGAACGGCTGATCCCCGCGCTCCGGAAGCAAAAAGCACCCGTCACCGAGGCCGAGTTCCCGCTCGTCGCCGTCATCTTCCGGTCCGAGGACGACTTCCGCGCCAACCGCGAGGTCGCCCGTGACGTCCAAGCCTACTACGAGATCCTCTCGAACCGGATCTTCTTCTTCGAGAAGGGGAAGCGCGACGCCGCCGCGCCCGAGGTCTCGGCCTTCCGCAAGCCGCAGACCGTGGCGCACGAGGGAACGCACCAGCTCCTCCACAACGTCGGCATCCAACCCCGGATGTCTCCCTGGCCGATCTGGCTCGTCGAAGGGCTCGCCGAATACTGCTCGCCGCCCAGGTCGACCAAAAAGGGCGGTCTAGCCTGGGATGGCCTGGGGCAGGTCAACCCGATCCACCTGGCGACCATCCGCGACCTCGACGACCCGATGTCCGCGCAGGTCCGGGGCGGTCCCAAACCCCCGTCGGCCCGCGATCGGAACCAACCGCTGGTCGAATACCTCGTCACCCGGACCGAACTAACCCCGACCGACTACGCCCTCTCATGGGGCCTGGCGCACTATCTCGCGGTCAAGAAGGTCGATCAACTGTTTGCATACATCCGCCAGTTGAACCAGCTCCGCCCGTTCGAGACCCGCACTCCCGACCAGCAACTCGCCGACTTCCGCGCCATCTTCGGCAAGAATCTGGCCAAGCTCGACACGCAGGTGGCCGACCACCTCGACAAGCTCAAGGTGCCCGACGCCCAGGCATTACCCTTCTACGCCGTGCTGATCGCCCAGCCTGTCGCCCGCAACTCCGTCCGCCGGATGGCCATGGTCAGCCAGTCCCCCTCGATGATCCGCCAGTGGTTCGACGAAGCCTCGAACTCGGGCCGGAACGACTTCACCTGGCACGTCGTCCCCCACCCGAACCGGACCCGAGCCATGCTCACGGCCAATACGTGGGTCGAAGAGGGGCGATAAGCTTTTTGGCCGCTGCCGGAGAGTTCACTCCATGTCACAAATGCGGGACGAGGCCGAGGCCCTCGCGGGTGCGTTGGAATTCGGCTTCTGCACCGTCGCGGAGGCCGTTCGGTGGTCCGATCTGCAAATTTTGCGGGAGGATCTTCCTCACCCAGCGCTCTTCAACGTCTCGTTAGCACGTGATTGCTACCCGCAAGACGTGGTGGGCATGCTCCGGCAACTGCCGGGAACTCCCGATCATTCGCGGGTAAATTTGGCTTTGTTGACCATCCTCGATTTTCGATTGAAGGCTGAACAGGACCAAGCCTATCGAATCGCCATCGCGCTCTATGACATGGTACTCGCCGGTCATATTGCCGACCCAAGGTTGAAAGAAATCGGTTCTTGGGCGTGGGATCTCATCGATCTCGCGGGAACAGAACTGCCCTGGGAGACTCGAAAAGAAACCATCGAAGAGATGTCTGCCGCCTTGAATGATGTCGCTCAATCTGCGGCGGTCAAATGGCCAGTCGAGATCGTCTCAGAACACCAAATTTAGCCTGAGATTAGGCTTGTAGGGTGGGTGCAACCCACCGTGGGTTCGATCGGTTCGCGCGGGGCCGTTTTGACCTCCCTCTCTGAGTCAGTTGGGTATCACTGCGCACGGTGGGTTGCACCCACCCTACAAAACATATTCATGCCATACTACATCGACAAATCCATTCAACAACCATCCCGCGTTGACGGCGACGACGACGCGGGTTAACTTACCGCCGCGATCGGGTTTGACCGGATCGTCATGATGCTGCCAGCCCAAGAGACCGCACCGGGAAAGGATTCCCCTTGATGCCCGTTCCCAATCCCGTCGTTGTTGGCCCGGTTTCGGTCGGTCAAGGCTTGCCGCTGGCCCTGATCTGTGGCCCGTGCGTGATGGAGCCGGGCGACATGACCCGGCGGATTGCCACCGCGCTGGTCGAGATCTGCGCAGACTTGCAGATCCCGCTGATCTTCAAGGCGTCGTTCGACAAGGCGAACCGAACGTCGAAGTCGAGCTTTCGCGGTCCGGGGATCGACGAAGGGCTGCGACTCTTCGAGCGGATCAAGGCCGAGACCGGCCTGCCGGTGACGACCGACGTGCATGAGTCGCACCAGGCCGCGCCGATTGCCGAGGTTGTGGACCTGCTCCAGATCCCCGCGTTTCTGGCTCGCCAGACCGACCTGCTCGAAGCGGCGAGCGCGACGGGCCGACCGCTCAACGTCAAAAAGGGACAGTTCATGGCCCCCTGGGACATGGCGAACGTCGTCGCCAAGGTGAGCAGCGATGGGGCCTCGGGCGTCCTGCTTACCGAGCGCGGGACGACCTTTGGGTATGGCCGGCTGGTGAACGACTTCCGCGCGATCCCGCAGATGCAGGCGACCGGGGCGCCGGTGGTGTTTGACGCGACGCACTCGGTCCAGCTTCCCTCCGCCGGAGCCGGGGGGACGGTGACGGGCGGCGAGCGGGCAATGGTGCCGACCCTGACCAGAGCCGCCGTCGCCGCCGGTGCCGATGCGTTGTTCCTGGAAGTTCACCCCAACCCCGACCAGGCACTGTCCGACGGCCCGAACGCGCTTCGGCTTGATGATCTGGCCAGCTTGCTGCGGACCTGCCTGCGAATCAGAGCCGCGCTCGCGGGTTGATCGACTCAACCAATGCCAACGGCCGGCACAAGGGCCGGCCTGGTTGCGTCCACGGTAAGCTGCAAGCCGACGACGTTCAGACCACGCCCCGGGCCTCGACGATCTCGGACTCGGCGATGGCGAGTTGTTCGCGGTCGGCGACGGCGACCTCTTCGCGACGGATCGTGACGTCGTCGGGGGCTTCGATACCGATCCGGATCGAGTTGTTGTCGATCTTGACGATCGTCACCCGGATATCGTTGCCGACTTCAAACCGTTGACCGAGCTTCCTGCTCAAGACTAACATGACTCACTCCTCCTTGAGTGGGTTGTTACCGTGACCGGCTCGCATGCCTGTCACGATTTCAGGATATTGCAGCCAGCGTGCCACGCCGACGCAAACCAACCAACGACCGGACCGATCCATCGGCAAATCGTTGACTGGGTTGGAGTTAAAACTCACGATCGAGGAGAGACGCCGGATCAAACTCTGGCAATATTTCCGCGACCTTGAATCTTGATCTTGCAACAAAGTCATCCAGGTAGAGTTCATGGCGGTTCAGACCGGGCCGGACCCAACCAGCGAACCGCTCCGGCTGGGCCGAGGGATGCGCTGGACTGTGCGAGCGGGCATGCTCGGCGCCGTGCTCGGGTGGCTCTGGCCGATCGGTCTCGGGGGGAAGATGCCGGTAGGCGGCGACGTCACCCAGTTCTCGATCGGTCTGATGGCCTTTCTCCGCGAATCGCTCCATCATGGCCACTGGCCGCTCTGGAATGACCTCTGGGGGTTCGGGTTCCCCGCTCTGGCCGAGAGCCAGATCGGTTTTTATTACCCACCCCACTGGGGGTACGCCCTTTTATCGGCGGAATCCGCTTATACCGCCAGCCTCGTCATCCATTTCCTCTGGGGAAGCCTCGGCGCCGCCTGGATGGCGCGCCGGTTCGGCGTCTCCGAACTGGGCAGCGCTCTGAGCGGCTTCGTCTGGGTCAGCTCGGGCTTTTTCCTGATCCACCTCCCGCACCAGTGGGCCTACACCGTCGGGAGCTGGATGCCCTGGGCGTGGGGACTGGCCTGGCAGATCGGTGTGAGCCGGACGCCGGGGCGGTTGACTCTGATCCTGGCCGCCGTGCTGGCGATCCAGGTTTTGCCGGGCCACTTTCAACTCGCCTTCGTCACCGAGGTGGGCGTGCTGGTGCTGGCCCTGGCGGGGTCGATCCTGGGTCGAGGGTGGCGCACGGTCGCGGGTGTGATCGGGGCTGGGCTGATGGCCATCGTCCTGGCGGGGGCGCAGTGGGTGCCAACCCTCGCGCTGAGCCGACTTGCGGGCAGCGACCGGGGGTTTGAATACCTGTCGGGGTTCGCGGCCAGCCCGCTCCACCTGGTCAACTACGTGGCGCCGGGGCTGTTCCACCGGTCACCGCTCTGGCGTCCGCTGGCGTGGGATGTCTTCCACACCGCCCCCGAGGAATATCTGGGGTACGTCGGCCTGGTGCCGCTGCTGCTGGCCGTACTGGCGGTTCAGCGCGGTTGGCGGACCTCGGTGGCCGTACGGGTGCTGGTCGTGGTCGGAGTCGTTACGCTCGCGCTCGGTCTTGGGCCTTACTTCCCCGGCTTTCGCGGGTTAATCCGCCTGCCAGGGTTCTCGTTCTTCCGCGCTCCGGCACGCTGGAGTCTGGCGACCGCCCTGGTCCTGGCCGTGCTGGCCGGTCTTGGGTTCGATCAGGTCCGCCGGGCCGGGTGGACACGCCGGCTGGTCCTTGGCTTCGGCGCCGGCTGCGTGCTGGCGGTAGCCCTGGTCGTGGCCGGGTTGGAGCTGGCCTTGATGGCGGCAAGCCCGCACCATCCGGAACTGCAACGCGTCTTCGACGGGAGCCTCCACCTCTTGCCCTGGGGGGACGAGCCGGGCGAGCCGTCGCTTGCGCGCGTGATGACCCACGCCGTCCGGCCCCAAAACGACCTCCGCGTCCAGGTGGCGCAGGCCCGGCTCGACGGTCGCCCGTTTCCGCCCGGTGGCTTGACCCTGGAGCGCGAACGCGGCCGGATCTACGGCCTTGAACTGCTCGGGTCGGGACTCGTCCTGGCTGCCCTGATCGTCATCGGCTTGACCTGTCATCGCCGCCCCCGAACGCTGGCCACGCTGCTGGTCGGGCTGACGCTCGTGGAGCTGATCGCTCAGGCTCAAGCCCGACATTACGACCTCGGGCCGATCCGGTCGCTGGTGGCGCAAAGTCCCGTGCTGGCCCGGGTCGCCGCCAGCCCTCGGGGGACGCGCACGCTCGACCCCGCGCAAAACCTGTTCCTCGTCGCGGGGGGCAACGCCGCGACCGCCTACCGGACCCTGACCCTCCCGGCGCCGACGCGGTGGCTCGACCTGATCCGCCAGCGCGAACCCGGCGACCCGCAAGCCAGCGCCGTCCTCCGGGCGCTCGGGATCGAGGCCCGCATCCTCGGACCGTTCGAGCCCACCAACGGCTCCAACTCCGAGACGATCCGCGATCCTGCCCTCGCCGGCTGGCTCCACGGCGCCGATTTCGCCCGGATCAACCGCGTCGAGACGTTCCGCTGGGTTCCGACCGCCACGCCCACCTCACGCGCCTGGCGAACCAATGTCCCGCCCGTCATCGTGACCGATCCCGCGACCGCCGCGCGCAACCCTCTGGCCGGGTTCACCGCGTTCCGCGCGGCGCAACCCCTCGCCTGGCGCTCCCCCTGGCCCGAGCGGTTCGAGGTCGATTACGACGCCCAACCCGGTGCCGGCCCCGCCTGGGTCGTGATCGCGCAGACGTTCGATCCCGAGTGGTCGGCCACCTGGCTCGGCCCGGACGGCGCCACCCGACCCGCCACCGTGGAGTTGGGGCCGGTCGGCTTGCAGGCGGTCCGGGTTGAGCCGCTCGCACCGGGCCGCTGGACGCTCCGGCTCGACTACCAGGGGCAGGCCGCCCGCTGGGGGCTGCTGGTCTCGGCGGTTGGCTGGGTTGGCTGGTTTGCCGCCATCGGTATGATGGCAGCGAGCGGACGCAGGCACGCAAAGATCAAGGCGGCATCCTCATCATGAAGACCGGCGTGGCAATCGTGGGGGCGTCGGGCTACGGCTCGCGCGAGTTGATCCGGATCTTGCTCAACCACCCGGGGGCCGAGATCACGGTCGCCACCTCGCGCGCCGATGAGACGCCAACCGTGGCCGCCATGCACCCCAGTCTCCGGGGCCGGATCGACCTCAGGTCCGAACCGTTCGACCCCGACCAGATCGCGGCCAGGGCGGCGGTCGCCTTCCTCGGCCTCCCGCACACCGCCAGCCTCGCCGTGACCCCCGCGCTCCGCGAGCGCGGGGTCCGCGTGATCGACCTCAGCGCCGATTACCGCCTGAAGTCGGCCGACGCTTACCGCCAGTGGTACGGCCACACGCACACCGACCCCAGTGGGCTTGAAGCGGCCGTCTACGGCTTGCCCGAACTCTTTCGCGACGTCATCCCCGCGGCTCAGTTGATCGCCAACCCCGGTTGCTACACCTCGGCGGCGATCCTCGGTCTGGCCCCCCTGATCGCGCACAACCGGATCGAGCGGACGGGCATCATCGTCGACGCCTACAGCGGGATCTCGGGAGCCGGTCGCGCTCCGAAGGCGAACCTGCACTTCCCCGAAGCGAACGAAAATCTGGTCGCCTACGGCGTCGGCAACCACCGCCATACCCCCGAAATCGACCAGATCCTCTCCACCGTCGGCCCCGCCTCCCGCTCCAGTCAAACTCCCGTCGAGGTGATCTTCACCCCCCACCTCGCCCCGATCGACCGCGGCATCCACGCCACCATCTACGCCACCCCGCACCGCGCCGAATCCACCGCCGATCTGGTCGATCTCTACCGAACCTTCTACGCCGCCAGCCCCTTCGTGCGGGTCGTCGACCAACCACCCGGAACGAAAGATTCCGCCGGGTCGAACTTCATTGACATCGCCGTGCAGGTTGTGCGCGGGCGAATCGTGATCCTGGCATGCCTCGACAACCTGATCAAGGGGGCCAGCGGCGTCGCCGTGCAAAACTTCAACCTCATCACCGGTTGGCCCGAGACCACGGCCTTGCTCTGATCATCGACCCCGTTATGGGAAGGCTAGGCAAGGATTGCAGACAACCGGGTTCAGGAACGAAGCCACCGTCACACTCATGTGCCGACCATGAACCGGCGTGAATCCAGAAATTTGCCGATCAGGCCGCCGCCAATCGCAAATGCGATGGCCCCGAGCGAATGAACAACTCGCCGCAAATTCATCATGTCTCTGAGTATCCGCTGCATGAGGCCATTCCCCGGCATCGTGGGATTCGGGCCGTCGATCAGGAATTCGGCCCCATCAAATTTTGATATTGTGATTTGATCATAAGAAGTTACGATCTCTGATTCGGCGATGCTCAGCACGGGAGGGGTCCCGTCGGCGGATCGGGTTGGCGGGATCATACGGTTCTGCAAGACAGTCTCGTAAGCAAGCATGGTGGGCAAAGCCGGGATCGTTGTCGCGTTCCCGGTCGTCCAGGGACCGAAGACGATCCCCAGGTAGACCCAACCGAAGATCGCCATGCCCGCCCACGTCATCCTCGCCCGTTGACGATCGGCGATCACCCCCAACACGGCAGTCGCCATCAGGGTCACGGCGGCCATGAACAGGCAACTTGCCCAGAGCGGCGTGGGATGCACGAGCGCGGCAATCGCCACGGCGACGAACACCACACCCAGCATCAGGCCGGCAATCGACGTCCGAATCGCAAACATGGCTTCCCCCAGGCTGTCAGACCCCGATAGATTGGCTTCCGTGACGCCGACGCATCTATCCTAACCAGCGCCGACTGGTCTGGCTCCATCTCTCCCCAGGGAACCGCCCATGCGATCCGTCCTGCTGGCCTTGCTCCTGATTTTGATCGAGCTCTCGACCGCCCACGCGGTGGATCGGCCCAACATCCTCTTCATCATGGCGGACGATCATGCCGCGCACGCGATCTCAGCCTATGGGAGTCGGGTCAACGCGACACCGAGCATCGACCGGATCGCGCGCGAGGGGATGCGGTTCAACCACTGCTTCGCCACCAACGCGATCTGCACGCCCAGCCGCGCGGCGATCCTGACGGGGAAGTATGCCCACATCAACGGTGTGCCGGTCTTCAACCGGTTCGATGGGCGGCAACCGACCGTGGCCAGGGACCTGCAAGCCGCCGGTTACCACACTGGGATGGTCGGGAAGTGGCACCTGGGCAGTGAGCCGATCGGGTTCGACGACTGGACGATCCTGCCGGGGCAGGGGGCGTACTTTGATCCGGTCTTCTTCTCGAAGACGCCCGGGCGGATCACCGTGCCCGGCTACTGCACCGACGTGACGACCGACCTGGCGCTCCAGTTTCTCGACGCTCGGCCCCGCGATCGGCCGTTCTTCCTGATGCTGCATCAGAAGGCACCCCATCGCCCCTGGCAACCCGACGCAGCCCACCGCGAGAAGTGGGCCAATCGGGTCATCCCCGAACCGCCGACCTTCGACGACGACTACGCCACCCGCAGCGATGCCGCCCGCGAGGCAACCATGCGCGTCGGCCGCGACCTGCAACCGACCGACGTCAAGCAAGCTCCGCCCGCCGGATTAACCCCCGCCGACCGCAAGCGGTGGAACTATCAGCGGTACATGCAGGACTATCTCGCCTGCGTGGATTCGCTCGACGAGAACGTCGGCCGGGTGCTCGCCTACCTCGACCAGACCGGGCTGGCGGCCAGCACGCTGGTCATCTACACGTCGGATCAGGGATTCTTCCTCGGCGACCACGGCTGGTTCGACAAGCGGTTCATGTACGAGGAGTCGCTGCAAATGCCCTTGCTCGTCCGCTGGCCGGGCGTCGTCACGGCAGGCTCGACGGCGGATGCCATCGTCCTGAACGTCGACTTCGCCCCGACCTTGCTGGCGGCGGCGGGTCTGCCCATCGCTCCCGCGATCCAGGGTCGAAGCGCGCTGCCGATCCTCCGAGGACAAACGCCCGCCGACTGGCGACAGTCGATGTACTACCGCTACTACCACTACCCCCAGGATCACCGCGTCCAGCCTCACTACGGCGTTCGGACCGATCGGTATAAACTCATTTTTTACAACAAGATCGACCAGTGGGAACTCTTCGACCTGCAAGCCGACCCCCACGAGTTGCACAATATCTACGCCGATCCCGCGCACGCCGCGACCGTCGCCACCTTGAAGGCGGAACTCGCCCGACTCCGGAGCGAACTCGACGACCACGACCAATTTGCCAACGACCTGCCGACGACCGGCGTCGATGGCCCACCGGTCAAGTTCAAGGATTGAGCCCTTTTCAAGGCAAAATTGTGTTGTAGGGTGGGTGCAACCCACTGTGCGCCGTGGGATGGAACCGTCAACCCGTTCGATCGAACCTGCCTGGCTTAACCAGGTCAAACCCACGGTGGGTTGCACCCACCCTACAAATTCCGGATCTCACGAGAATCAGAACTCAGAACGCTTTATTTTCGAGATTTTTGCCAAAGCTGGCAGAATAGGCGGTTCGAAGGGGCAGAAAACTACGATCTTATTAGACGAGTGCTCGAACCGGGCACGCCGAACCGCTCGCACCTTGTGCCAACACCCATCGACACCCGAGGTTCGCTCCCATGGCTCTGGTTATCTCTGACAAGCGAATTGCCGCGAACCAACGCAATGCCGCCCTGAGTACGGGGCCGAAAACCGAGGCCGGCAAGGCGAAGTCGCGCGGAAATGCGCTCAAGCATGGTCTGAGCGCGATCCAGGTGGGGATCGAGGACGAGGCAACGATCCATGATCGCGCGATCGGCGTTCATGAGACGATCCGACCGCAAACGAAGTTCCAGGTGTGGCTCTGCATCCAGATCGCCGTGCGGACGATCCGACTCGACCGGTTGCGGGTGCTCGAACGCGACGTCCGGATCGGTGCCGCGTGGCGCGCGGAGAACGTCTGGGACGAAGACCAACGTAACGAGGCCGAGCAAATCGCTGCTCGACTGCCGCGCGACCCGAGCCGGACGGTCGGGCAACTCCGCCGGTCGGTGCAGGGGACCGACTGGCTGATCGACCGCTGGGCGATTCTGGCCGAGGTCGCCGACCGGCAACCGTGGAACGCCGAGCAAAAGTCGCTGGCCAATGACCTGCTCGGGACACCCCGCCAACTCCGCGACGATGCCCCCGAACATGGGGTGGATACTTTTGGGCATATCGTCGCGCCGGGGCTGTCGGCAGCGCAGCTCGCGCGGCGGATGCTCGCCGAGTTGAACCACCACCGCGACCTCGTGGCCGAGGCCGACGAGCTGGCGCGGACGTTGGCGATCGCCGACTGCGACGACTTCAACAACCGCGACCTGATCCGCCTCCGCCGCTACGAACGATCCCTGATCAACGACCTGCACCGGTTCTACGCGATGAGCCAGCACGAGTCACCCCACACCGTGGCGAAGTCCAAACTGACCCAATCCATCCCGGCCGAGTTCTTCGAGCCAGCCCTCACCGCCGCGCTCGAACCGCCAGCCCTCGAACCGGCTGCCGTCGAGCCCGAACTCATCATGGAAGTCTCGCCGACCGTCCAGAACGAACCCATTGTTGTGGTTCAGCCGACTGTTCAGAACGAACCCATTGTCGTGGTTCAGCCGACTGTTCAGAACGAACCCATTGTCGTGGTTCAGCCGACCGTCCAGAACGAACCCATTGTGACCGCGAGCCAGCCGTTTCCGCCGATGCCGACCGGGCTGAGCCCCGAGTTGGTTGCCTTGCTGGAAGCTGATCTGCCCGATCTGGAGGCGCTCGACCCATCGTTCTGCCGCGACTACGTCCGGACGATGCTCGGGTCGGGTCGGTTCGCGGAGTACGACGACCTGAATTCCCTGTTGGACCTTGATCCGAATGGTCGAAACCAGTAGGTAACGCTCCTGATCGTCGGGCCCGCCCTGATCGCGGGTCCGGTTGCCAACCGCCCCCGAAGCCAAGCTGCTTCGCCTTAACCAATGACTGGTTCTGGATTTAACGCCAGCTTGGCGACCATGAGGACTGTCTCATGAGCCGCCGGACCCGACGACGATGGTTTGCGCTGGCGATGGTGACGGCGGTCTGCGCCGGGGTCGTCATCCGGGGCCAGATCCGGCCCTCGCGCGCGGCCGGGGTGCGTCCGCAACCCAACTTCCGGCTCCAAACGGTGGCGGGGCAACCGCTGACGTTCGCCGACTGCGCCGGCCCGATGGGCTTGGTCCTGATCTTCACCGGCAACGACTGCCCGAACAGCAACAAGATCTTGCCCCGGCTGGCGGATCTGGCCGCGAAGTACGCGCCGCGCGGGATCAAGTTCCTCGGAGTCAACTCAAACGCCAGCCAGACCGCCGAGGCCGTTGCCGCGCATGCCAGCACCCACGCGATCCCATTTCCGGTCCACATCGACCCCCACAACTTCGTCGCCGACTTGCTCAAGGTCGAGCGGACCTGCGAGGCGATCGTGATCGACCAGCGAGGGAGTATCCGCTACCAGGGGGCGGTCGATGACCAGTTCGGTCGGGGGACCAGTCGCCCCGCGCCGAGCCAGAACTACCTGGCCGATGCGCTCGATGCAGTCCTGCTCGGCAAGCCGGTCGCGGTCGCCACCACCCGAGCCATCGGCTGCCCGATCGAGCGGTTCGAGCCGGTCGCGACCCCTCGGGTCCGGCCTCCCGCCGCCTCGATCCAGCAGGTGCTCGCCGAGCGCGAGCAGGAGGCGGGGCCGATCGCGGTCGGGCCGGTGACGTATGCCCGCGACGTGGCGCCGATCGTCCAGCGGAAGTGCCAGTCGTGCCACCGACCCGGTCAGGAAGCCCCGTTCGCACTCATGAACTTCGATGATTGCCGGACCCGGCTGACCAACATCCAGGAAGTGGTCGCGGATCGGCGGATGCCCCCCTGGCACGCCGACCCCCGCTTCGGCCACTTCAGCAACGACCGGAGCTTGACCCCACGCGACCGCGCCACGCTTTTGGCCTGGGTGGAGCAGGGCGGGCCGCTCGGCGACCCCGCCGGACTCCCGCCGCCCCGGTCGTTCCCGGCAGGGTGGTCGATCGGCACCCCCGACCTCGTCTTCGCGATCCCCGAGGCCAACGACGTTCCCGCCATCGGCGTGCTCGACTACGTCATCATCACCGTGCCGACCAACTTCACCGCAGATACCTGGATTCAGGCGGCCGAGATCCGCCCCGAGGTCCGGTCGATCGTCCACCATATCATCGTCCAGATCCTCGCGCCCGGCGTCAGTCCCAAGACGCAGGGGGACCACTTCGCCACCTACGTCCCTGGCGACGCCCCGACCATCTACACCCCCGGGATCGCCAAGCTGATTCCGGCTGGCTCCCGGCTCAAATTCGGCATCCACTACGTTCCCGACGGCGTCGCGCACCGCGACCGATCGAGCATCGGCCTCGTCCTGGCCAAGGGTCCAGTCCGGCAGCGCGCCTACACGCGGTCGGTCGAAAACAGCCGGTTCTCGATCCCGCCCCACGCCGCCGCCCACCCGGTCACATCGACGTTCACCACCGATGCCAACCTCTCCATCTATAGCTTCTCGCCCCACATGCACGTGCGTGGCAAGGATTTCCAGTACACCGCAACCTACCCCGATGGCCGGTCCGAAGTTCTCTTATCCGTGCCCGCTTATGACTTCGGCTGGCAAAGCTCGTACATCCTGGCCGAGCCGAAACCGATCCCCCAGGGCACGCGGATCGACTGCCAGGCCCACTTCGATAACTCAACCGCCAACCCCGCCAATCCCAACCCCTCGCAACAGGTGGATTGGGGTGAACAATCGTTTGAAGAGATGATGATAGGATATTTTGATTATGTCATAATCGAGCGCTGATCCTGGTTCCCCGTGGAGGCAACCAGGATCAGGCCTCGCGACTTACAGCGTGCCGCAATCCTCAATCGTGATCTTCGACCGGGTTTGGCCGCTGCTCGACCCCAGGCCTTCGATCTTCTTGACGAGGTCGGAGCCTTCGGTCACCTCACCAAAGACGACATGCTTGCCATCGAGCCAGGCCGTCGGCACGGTCGTGACGAAGAACTGCGACCCGTTCGTGTTCGGCCCGGCGTTGGCCATCGAGAGCAAAAACGGCTTGTCGTGCTTCTTGGTGAAGTTCTCGTCGGCGAACTTGTTGCCGTAGATCGACTTGCCGCCGGTCCCGTTGTGGTTCGTGAAGTCGCCCCCTTGCAGCATGAACTGGGGGATGACCCGGTGGAACGACGAGCCCTTGTAGCCGAACCCCTTCTCGTGGGTGCAGAGGGCTTTGAAGTTCTCGGCGGTCTTGGGGACGATGTCGTCGTACAGTTCAAAGGCGATCCGGCCGGCGGGCTGGCCGTCGATGTTGATGTCAAAGTAGACCTGGGGGCGAGGCATGCGAATATCCCTTGCGAGCAAGACGTCAAAAGAGGAGGTCATCCGAGCAGGCACCCCGGGTCCGGTCTGGACCAGGGTGAACCACCGACCACAGCCCTCGGTTATACCGTGAGACGCGGTCGGATGCACGTCCCTCAAGGCGCAAGTCGGGCCAGCACCGGTTGACTTGTCGATTGGTGTGTGCTGGCATGGACCGATCACCTCGCAGACAATCCAGGGAGGACACATCCATGATTTTTGATCGCTCGCCCGCTCGATCGGGTCTGGGACTGGTGCTGGCAATCGTCCTCGTCGGGTGGTGGTCGAGTCGGGGTCTGGGTCAAGCCGAGTTCACCCCGATCCGCTTCGCGGGGCCGTCGATCCCGACTCCACCCCGGCAGACCGAGCCCTGGGCGGCGCCGGCGACCAGGCTCCCCCGGTTCCTGATCAATAGCACAACCGACCTGTTCGCCGCCGGGATGGCCGACCCGCGTGGCTGCGACTACCGCGCGGTCGAGGTCGGCGACGGTGAGCCGATTGCCACGCATGGATTTGTCTTCACCCGTCCTGGCCAGCCCACCGAGCGGTTCGTCGTCGGCTGGGACGGCGTGGTTTATCCGGCCCTGAAGGTTGGTGAACCCGCCGACCTCGACGCCGACATCCGCACCCTGACCGCGACGATTCAGGCCAGTAACGCCCAGAATCCAGCCGACCCGACCGGCCGGGGCCGGCTTCCCGCCGGGTTCGGGTCGCGGCGGTTCTTTCTGTTCCGGCCGGCCGGCACCCCGGCGACCGGTCCGGCCTCGGTCGAGACCACCACCCCGCTCAAGGTCTGCCTGTTGCTTCGCCTCGGGCGGGCCGACCTTGCCGAGAATCTGTTCGCGGCCGGGACCACCTGGACCCCCGAGACGCCCCCGATGACGCTGACAAGCTACAAGGTCAATCTGGCCACCCTCGCGCAAGAATGGGCCAACCGGCTCTACAACCGAGCCGTCGACGCCTTCGGGCGGATGGATGACGTGGTCGCGCTCGCCGCCGCCCGGCAGGTCGCCGCCTTCGTCGCCCGGATCGAGCCTCGGCTCGATGAGCTGGGCTTCCCCGCCACCCCGGCCAACCAGCGTCGGGGCGAGGCTCCGCCCCACTTCGGCACCTTGCAGCAGTACCAGACCCTGCTGACTGACCTGACCCGCCGTGCCGCTGAACCACCCCGGGGACCAATCCCCGGCCCAACCGCCCCGGCCGCCGAGCGGGTGGCCGCCCTGATCCGCGACCTCGACCAGAGCACCGGCGCTGGGTTCGGCTCGAACGGGATGTACTCGGCGACGGGTTCGGCGACCGAGCAGGCCCTGATCCGCGAGGGGGACGCGGCCGTTGAGCCGCTCCTGCAAGCGCTCGAAACCGACCAGCGGTTGACCCGGACGATCTCCTACCCGGGAAGTCGCCGCGGCGGCGATGATCGGTCGATCTCGCCCGTCTACCCGGCGATCTACTCGGCCCTCGTCGGAGTCTTCCAGACCCGCGTGATCCCGGGGAGCGATGGTTCCGTCCAGGCCGACAACCTCGCGGCCCGTCGCCATGAGGCCGCCGCCATGCGAGCCTTCTGGGCGAAGAACCGAGCCGTTCCCGAGCTGGAGCGCTGCTTCCGCCGCCTCGACGACCCGAAGGCCGCGCAGGCCGAATGGTTCGACGCCGCCGCGACGCTGACCCAGCCGGCAAGCTGGCAGGACCGGAACGGCCCCCTCAAGGGGGAGCCGCTGCGAGCCCGGACCAACCCGAGCATCACCGACCTGATGGCCCGGCGGGTCGAGTCGATCGCGGGGTCGGGCGACCTGGCCACCCAGCCAGTTTATCAGGCCAACCGACTGGCCCAGATCCTGGCCCGCTGGGACCCCAGGGGCGCTCTGCCGAGTCTGAAAGCTCGGGTCCGCGCGACCACTCGGGCCATCCCGATCCTCTCCCAGATGACCAACAAACCCGAGGGACTCGACACCGACGTTGCCGCGATGACGCTCCTCCGGCAGTCGGCGGGCGACCCCGAGGCGCAGGCCGACTACGCCGTCTGGGCACGGCAAACCACGCCGGTGGGCTATAACTCCCTGCCGGTCGGGATGTTCGAGCCCCTCTGGCTTTACCCCGACGATCCTGCGCTCGCCGGGCTGGCCGAGGCCCTGTTCGCCGACCCGAAATCCCCCTGGGTGCCGCTCGACCGGCCCGGCAGTCGGCCCGCGCTCGGCGACGTGTTCCAGCACGGGCTGACCGTAACTCCGCTCCTCGGTCTGGCCCCGTTCCGCACCCTCGTCCTGGCGGGCCTGAACGACCTGACCCCCTACAGCACCGTTGAGACAGACGCCGATGGCAAGCTCAAGGTTAATCTCGGCGAAAATAGCTACCAGAACCCATTCCCCCGCCCGGAGAGTCCGCTCCGACCCAGGGCTGGCACCACGATGACGCTTCGCCGGGCCGACTTCTATGCCCAGAAGCTCGGCACCCTCGACGGCTTCCCGGGGATCGAACTCTGGTGGCCCGAGGCCGAGCGCGACCGGGCGATCGCCGCCTGCCGGACGATCTTGACCCAGTACGGCCCCCGGTTCCTCGCCCGGCCGGACTTCACCGGGCGGTCCGACTCGGACCCTTTCGGCCGGGGCACCCTGGCTCGGCTGACGTTTGATCCTCTCGACCACCCCGCAACCGCCGCCGACGTCACGGCGGGTCGGGCGATCTTCCACCTCGATGGCGCTGAGGTCCGTGTCTGGCCACTGCCCGATCGGCCGCTCGCGGCCCGCTGGACGACCCTTGCGATCTCCGACGACGACCCGGCCCAGCCATTGCCGATCGGTTCAAAGCCCGATGTTGCCCAGACTCAGAATCGCCTGGATCAACTCCGCAACGGCCTGGTCTGGCAGGCCGAGGAGGTCCGCGTCGGCGACCGCTGGCAGCGCTATTACGGCTTCGTCGGCCACGACGGGCTGACCCGCGTCCCTGCCGAGGAGATCGAGTTCCCCCCGCCCATCCAGGTCGGCTGGTCCCCCGCGACGGTCGACCTCGACGCCCGCGTCACCTTCGGTCCCGGGCAGGCGAACAACTACGGCGGCGGGGGCAGGGTCCGTCCCGGCGAGCCGATCCCGGTGGATTTTCTGCTCCGGAACCACCGGGGGATCACCGTCTCGGCCCCGGCCGACTGGTTTCGCGATGGCACCCAGCCTTCGGTTGCCCGCGGGGTCACGGTCCAGATGTTCCGCCGCATCCATCCGTATCAGATGATCGGTAAGAACTCGAACCCGGAGACCGAGATCCCGCTCCGGGCCGTCGCTCACCACGAAGCCGCCTGGCAAGACCTGGCACCGACGGCGAGTGGCTCACTCGGTCGGGTCGACCTCCGCGACCTGTTTCCGATCGACCAGCCCGGGTTTTACCGGGTCGTCTACAGGGCTGAAGGGTGGGAAGCGCCACTCAACCGACCCGCCGAGGGGATTGGCTTTTTTCAGTATCTGGACCCGCCCGAGGCCCAACCATGAACCCATCAACAGGCTTGCTTGAGAGCTTCAGTGGCCAGCGTCTTGGTGTCGTCGAAGTAGTCGGCGCCGATCATCCAGCGGAGGTAGTCGGGCTTGGTCTGGGCGATATCCAGGAGCGACCGGCCCTTGTATTTGCCCATGATGAAGACCACCGTCCCCTCGTCGCACTTGCCGAACATCCCGCTCATATCGAGGGCCTTGGGGTCGGTGCAGTGGTCGTGGAGGCCGTCGATCGTCCGGGGGAGGTCGGCATAGCGGGCGACCTGCGCGTCGAGGATGGCGAGCGTCGCCAGCACGTCGGCCGCGGCGCCGTGGGCTCCTTCGTGCTCCTTGTCGCAGTAGAAGCGGTAGGCGGCCGTCAGGTCGCGGGGTTCGCGCTTGTGGAAGAGTTGGCAGGCGTCGATGACCTTCCGACCGGCGATCGGGAAGTCGAGGCCGACCCGGACGTACTCGGCGGCCAGCAGGCGGAGGTCATATTTGAGGATGTTGAACCCACAGAGGTCGCACCCGTCCAGATACCGCGTCAGGCCCGGGGCGATGGCGCGAAAGGTCGGCATCTCGGCGACGTCGTCGTCGCTGATCCCGTGAATCGCCGTGGCGTCGGCGGGGATGTTGACCCCGGGGTTCACCCGGCGGGTCCGGTGGTCGTGCTTCCCGCCCGGCATCAGTTTCAGGACGCTGACCTCGACGATCCGATCGACCTTGGTATCAATGCCGGTCGATTCGAGGTCGAGCACGGCCAACGGGCGGTCCAGCACGATGTTCTTGAGCATGATCTCTCCCGGCCTCGGGTCCTTTCCTCCAATGTCGGTCGGGTCTGGGGTGATGAGTTACTGATCCTGGCCGGTCCATGCCCGATGAGGTACGATCGTGCCGGGTGGTCGGGATGTTGGGTCAGATTCGGTGGGATCAATGATGATCATGGGGCAAAAACCGGTGGCGGATGGCTCGATCCGGCGGCAGGTCTGGCTCGGGCTGATTGGGGTCGCGGTGCTGGTGGCAACGCTCAGCCTCCGCTTCGAAGGCCGGCGCTGGTGGTGTCGGCTCGGCGACTGGAGCCCGATCTCGACGGGAATCAAGACCCCGCACACCTCGCAGCACCTGCTCGACCCCTACAGTCTCACGCATGTCTTGCATGGGGTGGTCCTCTATGCCGGGTTCTGGCTGGTGATCCGGCGAGTCCGGTGGGAGGCCCGGCTGGCGGGGGCGGTCATGCTCGAAGCTGGCTGGGAGATCATCGAGAACTCGCAGACGGTCATCGACCGCTACCGAGCCGGGACGATCGCGCTAGGGTACGACGGCGACAGCGTGGTCAACTCGCTGGGCGATATCGGGGCGTGTGCGCTGGGCTTCATGCTGGCCCGGACCCTGCCGGTCCGGTGGTCGGTGGGCCTGTTTGTGGCGGTCGAGGTGGGATTGTTGGTTGTCTACCGCGACAACCTGTTGCTCAACGTGATCATGCTCATTCACTCTTTCGACTCGATCCGGACCTGGCAAGCTAGTCGTTGATCGCGGGCTCAACGCCGCCTCGGAGTCCCGTCGCGGTTCACTTGCCACGTCTCGTCGGTCCGGACGTTGAGCGCTGTTAGCCAGCCCCCGCCGTAACAGCAGGTGTCGATACATTTGACATGGCCGAGGTCCCAGATCTCGCCGTTCTTCTGCGCGGTGTGGCCGACGATGACCGTCTTGCCCGACTGGTGCGGGCCAGGCGTCATCCCGCGCAGCGACTCCCAGCGCATCTGCCCAACTTCCTGTTCAGGCATGGGCAGATCGGGGTCATAGTTGCCATGGACAAAGATATGCCAGGCTGTTTCGTGAAAGTCGCGGCACGACTCCAGGAACTCGTGATGAGCCGGCGGGACCAGATCCAGCCGTCGTCCTCGGCCGTACGAGTCGAGCGTCGGCCCACCCCCCATGTCGATCAGGTCGTCCACCGACCCGGTCCCGTCGAGGGCATCCAAAAAGACCTCGTCGTGGTTGCCCAGCAGGGGGACAAGCTGGCATTGGGTCCCGAGGTCGATCAACTGGTCGATCACCCCCCGCGAGTCCGGCCCACGGTCGACGTAATCGCCCAGGGTCACGATCAGGTCGGCGGGTCGCGGCTGGATCAAGGCCAGGAGCGCCTTCAAAGCCGCCGCGCAACCGTGGATGTCGCCGATGGCGATCGTTCGACCCCGCATCACCGCCCATCCTCACTCACGAACCAGATCAGAACCGGTCAGAACCGCCAGCGCCGCCTCCACCTCAGCCACCCGGGGCCGAACGAGCCGCTCGACCACTTGCCCATCCCGCAGAAAGACCAGCGTCGGCCAGAGTTTGACCTGAAACGACCGACCGAGCGGCAGGCCCGGCCCATCCTCCACCCAAAGAAACTGAACCTCGGGCCGATCCGCCAGAAGGTCAGCCAGCCCCGGGGCCAGCGCCCGGCAGTGGCCGCACCACGACGCGCCGAACTCCAGAACGACCGGCCCCACCGTCGCGTCGATATCGGCACGATTGGGCGGGTCGGGTCGGTCGGGCATGATCGGCACGTCTTAGATCAGGGGTTCAACGACCGACTGCATCGCCGCCCGCAGGGTCGCTTCTTCATGGAGCGGCCAGGCGTACTCGCGTGACCGCGCCACGGTATTGAGCTTGATCCCCGCTTCAAGAGCCACTTTTTCTCCGAGCAGGGCTTGCCGCTGATCGGCCACGAACGGGATCAACGCCTGGTTCGCCTGGCGGATGGCGCGAATGCGGGCCTTGCGCTGGACGCGGGTTGCAACCTCGCCCTTGATGGCCACCCACTTGGCCTCGACCCCAGCGCGGGCCTCGGCGGGACGCGGTTCGGCGAGGTGGCGGTCGGGGTTGAATTCCAGGTCGCGGATCGTCCGCTCGACGGCCCGGAGCCGACCGGTCGAGGCTGGGTCATCGGGCAGGCCAACCCACTGCGTCAGCGAAAGCGTCAGGAACGACGGCGGCTCGATTCCGAAGAACCCTCGGGCCAACTCGTCGCCCAGTTCGTCGTACTTGGCTCCGCCGATCCCATGGACGAACAGGTCGCCAAGGATGTAGCGGGCGAACAGGGTCGTCGTCAAGGCCCGCGTCCGGAGCCGGATGCCACGCGTGGCCAGGTCGGCCAGCGGCTCGATCGAGCAGCAGGCGTCGCGGTCGGGCGTCAGCGGCAGTTCGGCGATGATCTCATCTTCGCCGGCGATCCGAAGTTCCAGGGTCGCCTTGCCTTGCCGAGCCATCAGCGGTTTGCGGCGGGGGTTGTCGCTCCGCCAGACCCAAAATGGCGCTTCGAGCCAGTCCCCTTGCCGGGCCAGGGCCGGGACCGGGTGATTCTTGCTCCGGATGCCATACGCCGCGCGATACCGGGCCAGTGCCGCGTTGTGCGTCGCCTGGAAGCGGGGGAGGTGAGCGAGCAGGTGAGCGGTGAACCAGCCAAATGCCTCGGTCTGGCAGACCGCGCTGATCGGCAGTTCCCAGTTGTGAATGCCCCACTCGGCTTCAACCGCGCGCCGGGCCAGCGCGAACCGGAGGCCGACCCGATCGGTCTCGGCCGCGTAACCCAGCACTCTGGGCCAGTACGAGTCGAGCAGGGGGGCAGGCAGGAGACTGCCCGCCGTCCGGTGGACCGCTGCGGCAAACCCGGCGAACATTGCCTCGTCCTGGACAGCCTGATCTTCGTAGGGAGATTCACCCGCCCAGACGTCGAACGCCAGCGGCTTGACGCGGAGCTTGCCGCCGTCGAGGTAGGGCACCCGAATCGACGGCCCCTTGGGGATGTCGTTGTCGACGATCAGGTTCAGGCCGACCGACCCCGACGCCCGGGCGATCCCGGCCACGGCGAAGTTTTTGACCCAGACCCCCGGATGGAACAGTTCGGGCTGGTGACCGGTCACAACCATCCGGTCCAGCGTGGGAGGTGCCGATGGGACGTCTAACCCATGCTGCTCATGATAGGAACGCGCGAGCGCGAGGACCTGGGTCCGCGCCATCGCCCGAAGTCGACCCGCGCGGCGGCCCTGGAAGTCATGATCCCACTGCCGGAGGCGGCCGATGTTGGCATCGAGTGCGGCGGTGGTCTCCGCCAGGGGAGGTTCAGCCAGCACGCTCCCGTTGCCGACGGGAGACCGGAGGTGGTGCGTTTGCATCAACGACAACCCCCCGCCACCGTCAGGCCCGCCCGGGCGATCGCCTCGTTGAACACCTGACGGTAATGGTTGAGCCGATACGTCGCATCGTCTAGCGCCCCGCCAAAAGCGCGGTTCTCGTCGAGATAGATCAGGGGAACGGGAACCTCGATGACCTTCATCTGGTGCTGAACCATCTGAACCCAGATCGGCAGCGGCATGGCGTAGCCGAAGTCGGTCACTTCGAGTTTGGCCAGCGCCGAGGCCCGGTACGCCTTGAAGCCGCAAAAGGCGTCGGTCAGGTTCAGGCCCAGGCACTCGTTCAACCAGCGGGTGACCTCGATGTTGATCCGCCGCCGCTCGATCGGTGGGACCTGGCTGGGGTCGAAGATTTCGAGGTAGCGACTACCCGAGACCACGTCAGCGTCGGCCAGCTTGGCGGCAATCTCGGGGATGCGTTTGGGCTCGTGCTGGCCGTCGCAGTCGATCGTCACCAGACCATCGAAGCCCTCGGCCACGGTGTAGCGAAAGGCGGTGTCGAGCCCAGCACCATAGCCCCGGTTGCGTTCGTGGCGGACGACCCGAACGGTCGGAAACTTGCGGAGCAACTCAGGCGTCCGGTCGGTCGAACCGTCGTCGACCGCCAGAACGTGGTCGGTGTACCGGAGGACCTCGGTGAGGACCGGCTCGATGTGGGCTTCTTCGTTATAAACGGGAATCGCGGTCAAGATACGCATGGAGCAACCCCGAGGCGAGTAAGTCGACCACGAACCTGCCGTGATCCCGCATGGGCAGAGCGAGCCGATCAAGCGGGTGGAACTTATGAGAGCAAAAAGCAAGCCCACACATTTTAGGAGAAGAAATCGAGAAGTCAACGCGAGTCAATGACAGTCGTGCGATGGCTGCCGCCCCTTGACCATGCCGCCGCCGAAAGTCTAGCATGGGTGCGACTTCGACCTCATCGGCGCGGAGCCGCGCACTTCATTCCATCCTCCTGGCTTCTGGTCTCTACACCAAGTGTTTTATGACTGACACCGCAGCAAATCAACCGGTGGTCGAGCCGCAAATCGACGAGACAACTCCGCCGCCGCCCGAACCCTGGACCCCGCAACGGGTCTCCGAGTGGAACGCGTACTACGACGTCTACGTCGCCGCGTTCGTCCTGGCGTTGGCGTTCCTCGGGTTTGCCAACCGGATCCAGCCGTCGAACTCGGCTCTCTGGTCGCAGTTGGAGACGGGTCGCGAGATCTCAGCAGCCGGGTCGCCGCTGGGGATCAATGGTGGAACCGTCGCGGCCGAGGGACGACGCTGGGTCGACATCCCCTGGCTGTTCGATGTCATTCATTACCAGGTCTACCAGCGGGTTGCGGCCATCGGGTCGGCCCCTGATCCCTCAGCGCCGCAGCCCATCAAGGCGGCGACGAACCGCGGCGATCAATGGGGAGCCGGTGCCCTCGTCGCGCTCGGAGCGCTGGTCAGGGTCCTGACCGCCTGGCTGTTGCTCGGCCTCCGGCGCAAGGGGCCGGGGCTCTGGTGGACCGCGCTCTGCGTGGTCGCGGCGCTCGGGGTGACGCTCAGCCCCGAACCGGTCGAGACCATTGGTCCGGCGACCACCGGTGGCGGTGAAGTTGTCCATGTGGTCGTGCCGGCGATCGGCATCCAGCTCGGCGGGATCGCGGTGCTGGCCTCATCGGTCACCCCCGAGGTCTGGGGGACGATGCTCCTGGCGCTCGAACTGCTTTTGCTCCACCAGGCGTTCAACCTTGGCAAAACAAGCCGGCTTTACGGCTTGATTCCGCTCTTTCTCGTCTGGGCGAACCTCGACGAGATGTTCGGCTTTGGGCTCCTGGTCTTGCTGGCGGCGGCGATCGGCCGGATCGTCGATACCCAGGGTGCCCGCGATCTGGTCGGGCCGTCGGCTCGGACAACCCTGATCGTCCTGGCGGCCAGCAGCGCCGCCGTGCTCGTCAATCCGTCGCATATTTTCGGGATGCTCGCGGGGTTCGGGATCTTGTTCCGCTCGGTCGGGCTCGACATCGGCCCGCCGTCGATCCGGATTGGGTCGATGTTCGGCTCGGACTTTCTCAAAAACTTCGGGGCCGCGTTCGCCCGCTCGTTTCAGATCTATTACGCCGTTTTGGTCCTGATCGGCCTCGGGTCGTTTGCCCTGAACTACCAGCGGTTCTCGCTCAGCCGGTTCCTGATGTTCGCGGTCGCCAGCCTGATCTGGGCGTTCTCGATGGTCTACGCAGCTCCGTTCGGTCTGGTCTTCGCGGCGGTCCTGGCACTGAACGGGCAGGAGTGGTACCACGCCACAATTGGGACCGAAGGCCGGCTCGGTGGCGGCTGGGTTTTCTGGTCAACGGGCGGTCGGTTGCTGACGATCGCCCTGGTCTTCGCCGCAATCTTCCGAGCGACGACTGGCTGGGGTGGCCAGGTCGGCGACTCGCGGTTCGGGTTCGGCTTTGACCCGGATGACTTCCCGTTCGAGTCGGCCGCCGCCGTCGCCGCCGCGCCGCTGGAGGGGAATATCCTCAATACGACCTATGCTCAGGGAGATGTTCTGGGCTGGCTGGCCGCCGGCAAGCGGAAGCCGTACATCGACAGCAAGTCGCACCTCTACCCGATCGCCGTTCGCGAGGAGTTCGAGAACCTTCGCAAGGCGATCCGCGACGACAAGGTGGAAGTCTGGCGGCCAATCCTCGACGCGGCCAAAATCTCGGCGGTCATGATCCAGACCGCTGGCGCTCCGCTGACCTATACCCGGTTGATGAACAGCCCCAACTGGGCGCCGTTCTACGACGATGGGGCTGTGGCAATGTTTGGCCGGACCGATAGCTCGGCCGTCGCGGCCGACGTGGCCTACTTCAAGGCGAACCAGCTCAACGCGCAGGAACTGGCCTTCAAACGACCCAAGCTGACTGCTCCCTGGTTCGACAAGCCCCGCGTTGTTTCGGAGTTGGTCGACAGCATTTTTGCCAACCGGTTGCTCAACCGGACGCAACCGCACGTCGAGGCGGCCCGGCACTGGCTCCGACCGGCGACGATCCCGGCGGGAACCACCTATCTGCCTGACCCCGCGCACTGCTTGCTGGCCATCCGCGAACTCCGGGAAGCCCTCAGCAGCAAGCCCAACGACTATGCCGCGTATCTGATGCTCACCGAGGCTTATCGGTTATTGCTCGCGCAGGAGTCAGCCCTGATCGCCGGGGTTAAATTGAGTGAGGCAAGCTTGACCGCCGTGGCCCAATCGCAATTGCAACCGCGGTTGCTCGCGGTCCGGTTCCATCAGCTCCTGACCGCGGCGAACTTCGCCTTGCAAACCCTGCCCCCAGCGAAGACGGCCGCCGACCGGGCCGAGAGGGCTCAGCTCAACTTCAGCCTCGCGTCGCTCTACCTTCAAAGTGGTGATCTCGACCTTGCTCGCGAACGGCGGATCGCGATCGACCCCCGCGAAGGAGAGTTCCCTGACGACTTCTTTAAGAGTCAGTTGCAGATCCTCAACGACCTGAACACCCGGCTCGACCAGGTCCAGACGCAGCTCGATGCCATGACCGCGCAGCAGCGGTCGTCACCGCTCGCCAAGGCAAATTATGCCCGGAGCGCGGGGGCTCCCGGCATGGCGATCCGCGAGCTGGAAGAAGCCGAAGGGGCCGGCGGTGGCCAGCCGGGCGTCCGTCCGACTCTGGTCGACCTCTATTGCGACACCGGCCAGCCGGAGAAGGCGCTGGATATCATCTCGCTCCTCAACATCGACGACCCGTCGCTCAGTAGTGGCGCTGGTACGGTTGGCACGGCCACGCACCGCCAGGGGATGGTCTATTTCCTGCTGGGCGATTATCGGAACGCGATCTCGCTCTGGGCGGATCGGTCGATCGGTCAGGTCCTGAACCAGCGACTCTTCCAGGCGCCGATGGCCACCAAGTCGTTGCTGCAAGGCGAGCCGGTCGCCGCGACCCGGATGTTTGTCGAGTTGCCCGAGAAGATTGACCAGCAAGCTCAGTACGAGTTTGAACTGGGCATGGCCGCGCTCGAAGGTGGCGCCGAGTCATCGTATGTGGCGGAGCATCTCCGGTCGGCGTTGGTGCTGGAACCGAATCTGAATGTCCGGCCGGTCATCGCTTACTATCTCGAACAACTCGGCGAAGCGGTCCCGCCGCCCCGCCTGGCCGTTCCACCGGTGGCTTCGGTCCTCTCGGGACCTCGACCCGCCACTCCTGCCGCGCCGACCGAACCGACGCCGTCGCCCGCCCCAACCACGCCACCGGCAACCGAGTTGCCCGTGAACCCAATCGAGCCGCCCAAGCCCTGATCGGCATCGGCCGAGAACCCGCGAGTCGTCCAGTCTTCAAACAGTGGACGACTCGCGAGGTTCGTCAGAAAATGGATGATCCAAGGCCGAAAGATCTTCCATTCGAGGCTCTGTTCCTAAAGCGATTGCAACCGGAAAGTTGAAGTAGGAAAGGTAACGTCGAACGGGTAAAATGAATTCCCGATGTCCTGGGAAAACTCGGTCGTCATGTCGCGGGTTCAGGCGATTTGACGTGGTTTGAGAACCCCGCCGAATTTCGCGGGAAGTTTGCGGCAAATCGCTCCGGCTCCGACTATAATCACAGGTGGAAATGCCGGGGGAAGAGCGCTGACAGATGGCGCCAACACCGGGCCGGTCGCGGTTCGCCCCGAAGGTGGTCTCCATGAAAGTGCCCGAGCCGGTCGTTCGGCTGCCTTATCGTCGTGGCTCGGTGGAATTTTGCCTCGGGTCCGAAGCGGACCACGAGGCGGTTTTCCAGGCGTTGGTTCATGTCTTCCCCGGGGGCGATCGCGAAGCGTTTTTCGGAGCTCTCGGTGATCCAGCCTATCTTCCCGAGCAACGCTTGCTCGTGAAGGTGGATGGTCGAGTCGTCAGCCACGCGCACCTGACCGAACGGACGATCCGCTACGGAGAGAAATCGACCCTGTCCATGAATGGGGTCATGTGGGTTGGTACCCTCCCCGAATATCGCGGTCTCGGATTTGCGCAAAACCTGATCCGCCTGGCAGATGGCCGCGCACGCGAGACCGGTGTGGCCGTGCAAGCGATTACCACTGGGATGCCGCGCTTCTATCGTCCCCTGGGCTACGGGGTTTGCGGTCGGCAAACTGTGGCCCAAACCCTGAGCCGCAACCTGCCGCAAGTCAGCGACGGCGTTGCCGAGGGGAAGGGGGGCTTCTGGCATGTTCGCCCCTGGCGGCAGGTTGAACTGGGTGATCTGATGCGGCTTTACGACGCCCAGTTCGCCCGGACCACCGGGGCGGTTGTCCGCTCCGAGGACTACTGGCGCTGGATGATTGGCCGCCGTTATGCCCATGTGATCTGGGTTGCCTGCCAGGGAGACGCGGTCCGGGGTTATGCGTTCGTCAAGGACCACCGGATTCTGGAGATTGCCACCGACCCCGCGCACCCGCAAGCGCTCAAGGCGTTGCTGGGTCGCGTCCGGGCCGAAGCTCTGGAGCGAGCCTACCCGCAGGTGATCGTCCACGCACCACTTGATCATCCCGTGATCGAAGCGATCCGGCAAACGTCGGGGAAGGTGATCGACCTGGACGAAGTGGAAGGCTCGTCGTCGATGTACCACATCCCAAGCCTGGAACGGTTTTTGACCACGGCGATGCCGGAACTGGAAGCGCGGTCCGAAGCAGCCGGCGGACCCACCGCGATCGAACTCGGGCTGACCGTCGGTGACCGCCGCTGGCTCTTGCATGTGGAACCGGGAAAGTCGCGTGTCGAGCCCGACAAACTCAGCCGGCGCCACCTGACCCTGTCCGCGCCCGCCCTGGTTCGGCTTCTGATGGGGCAAACGGATATTGATCGGGCCGTCGAGGACGATGGGGTCGAATCATCGACTGGGACCGCGCTGGAGGCTGCCCGGATCTTGTTTCCGCAACGACCCGTTTGGCGCAGCCCGCTGGATGCCGCGACTGCCTGACCCGTAGTGCTTTTGAGATGTGTGTGACTTCCAGTGAACCACGATGCCAACCGAAACCATCAGGTCTCGGTCGGCATCGTGGCTTTGTTTTGGTTGGTCACTCTGAAGCTTGCTGAGCAGCAATCAATGCTTGAAGTGGCGGCGCAGGCCAGGGCTGTTGAGATAAACGGCCACTGCCGCGTAAGACAGGAGTGAACCGACGCCCCAGGTGATTCGGTTCAGGTCGAGGCTGTCCGCAATCGACTTGATCTGCGGTCCCTCGGTTACTTCCATCACCGTGGTGGTGATCGAATCGTCGGAAACCGGAACTACTTCGGCAGGCATGTTCGCGTAGAAGATCGGCAAGGCGATCAAATAGACAAAACCGACCGCCGCCGTTAGACTCAGCGACAAAAGCATGGGCCGAACCGACTTGCGACGCAAAAACTGAACGCCAGCGAAGAGGCCGAACATCCAGATCACCAGCAAAAACTCGGCACCTCGAATGCCCCGGCTCCAGTGAACCAGCGAGATCAGGGCCAAAAGCAAAAAACCGAACGAGCAGAGCGAACCGAGCATCAGAACCCCAAAGGGTGGGGTGACTGGCCGGTGCGCGACCGGCATGTCGTCCTCAAAGATTTCGAGCGGTGCGTGTCGCTGACCGGTATCGAGGTCAAGCCCGCACTTCGAGCAGAGCGACATCCCGGCCGGAACGATCGACGAGCAACTTGAGCACCGCCGCGCCTGGGCCCGAGCTTCAGCCCCCTTGGGTTTCCGGTTCGATTTCGGCTCGTCCTTGAATAGACCGAGCGCATCGGCGGCGCCACTGGCGGCACCCGGGGTTTTGCTGGCTTTGGGTCGGCTGGGCGAGTCGACTTCGGACAGGAGTGGCAGGTCGAAGGTCTCTCGGAGAGGGGCCAGGGAGGTGGGCAACTCCACATCGCCGCTGCTCCCGAATGACGGCAAATCCACGCTTCCACTGCTTCCCGGTCCGTGCGTGGGCAGGTACGTCGACGACCCTTCAGGTGCGCTGGCGAGACTCTCCGAGGTCGGTGCCGTGAACTTGGATTCACACTTCGGGCATTTGAGACGACGTCCCAGAGCCGATTCTGGCAGGTTCAATTCAATCGAGCAGTGGGGGCACCGGACGGTACGCTGCATCACCTTCGGGCCAGTGGTAAGAGACATTCCATCCTCGGTCGTCCGCGCCATCGGGGGACCTCCTCGGGAGTACGAGCAAGCTGCTCGGCGAAGACACTCAGATTAAAATAACGAATTTTCTCGATTTTCGCTACTGATATCATGCCAACGTGCATGAAGGAGAAATAGGGCATCGTCGCACCATATGACAATCGTACCCGATTCGATCGAGAAATGTTTCAAACAAACCTCACGGTTTTGTGGTTAATTTGCGAGCAACTCGCCATTCGAAGCGATTGACATCGCGACTTTAATCGAGGTGTCAGCACCTCGCTCGCTATCAACCAGACAGGAAGCCAGCGCGGTGAACTGAAAGGTGCGCGACCAGCTAGGGGGTTGCCAGAACCGCCGGCATCTGATCATCGGAAGCGCTTTCGACAAAGAGAATCCCGTCACGAACTAGGAGAAGCCATCACGTCTCAACACGCAAAATGGCTTGAAGCTGATCCTTGATTCGATGCCCAGAACGTCGATAATATTGCAAGGTTCGACGTCGCTTTTCGTCCAATAACCGTCACGAGTTGCCGAATCTGTTGAGCTTGGTTGGCATCAAGATCCGCGATTCCCGTTCCGCGTTTGACGACGAGAGTTGGTCTCCTCTTGTCCAGATTGGCATCCATCGGGACATTTGAAGGAGATCACGCAGGATGAGTTCGCGTCGACCGCTGCGATATTGGATTCTGTTGGCAATACCTCCCATCCTGATCGGTTCGTCGTGGCGGTTATCGCTGCACGCGAAGCCACTTCAAGGCCCACAATCAACGCAGTCAGCCCAAAAAACCAGCCGGCCGGGAGGTGAGCCCGTCATCCCCTCGACGGGGCAGACCGTAGACACCAGGAAGGCGGTCGACGTCGTTCGAGCCGAGGTGGACGGCGGCGAGGCCGATTCGCTCACGGGTCCGACTCCCTCGCGATTCATGGTGCAGGATAGCGATGATTCGCTGATTGACGATCAGCCGTACCGAATCGTTGTCCCGACTGGCCTGACGGACCCGGTCATCCCCGGCTGGAATCCGATGACCGTGGGCAAGGTGGCGCTCGGCAAACAACTGTTCTACGATCCCCGGCTCTCGCTCGACTCGACCGTAAGCTGTGCGTCATGCCACGATCCTGCGCGGGGGTGGACCGATCAGCGGGTGGCGTCGATCGGGATCGACCACCAGTTAGGGTCGCGGAACTCGCCCACCATTCTGAACACAGCTTTCGGTCAGACGATGTTTCTGGATGGTCGAGCGCCGTCGCTTGAAGGACAAGCGCTGGGACCGATCCAGAACAAGATCGAGATGGGGGATCAATCCTATCGCCAGATCATCGAGCGACTTCGAACCATCCCCGGCTATCAGACGCAGTTCCGCAAGGTGTTCGGCACCGAGGTCACTCTCGACGCGCTGGCGAAAGCCATTGCTTGCTTCGAGCGGACAGCGCTCTCGGGGAATTCGCGGTACGACAAGTACGCCTGGACCGAGGGGAGAGATGAGGACGACCCGGCGACGTACCAGGATCTGACTCTTGAAGAGAAGCGCGGGATGGTCCTCTTCGGGCTCAGCATGTTGCGTGAAGACCCCGATAATGCCAAATTCGATGCGAAGAAGCTCCTCAATCGAGCCAATTGCACCGCTTGCCACACGGGACGAACCTTTTCCGACGAGCTGTTCCATAACCTTGGCGTGGGCTATGACTCTGCACGAGCGGATTTTAAGGATTTAGGCCGTTGGGTCGTCGCGCCCATCGGCACGAAGTCGCGTGCCCAGCGTGGAGCTTTCAAGACGCCGACCGTTCGTGACATCGCGCGAACCACCCCCTACATGCACGACGGGAGCGAGCCAACGCTCGAATCGGTGGTCGAGTTCTACAACAAGGGGGGCGTGAGGAACCCGGCGCTCGATTCGAAGATCGCGCCGCTGAACTTGACCACGGCAGAGAAGGCCGACCTGGTGGCATTTCTCCGAACCCTGACCGGCAAGGAGATCCTTGTCGGTGTTCCGACCTTGCCTCTCGGTGCCGATGGCAAGTCGCCCGACCCTCGCGCCGCGCTGAACCATCCGGGAACGATGCGGCAGGCAACGCATCCATCTCCCGCTGTCTCAACTGGTTCGCATCAGGTGGCTGGTTCAAAATGATCGCACGGTCAGGCACGGATGCTCATGGACACCTGGCGAGATCATTCGTCGATACCTAACTGCGAGTGCAATCAAAGCTCATTCATTGTTGCGAGGCTCCAGTTCCAAGATAATATTGTATTTCTGGCCGACACCTGGCGAGGCAAGCCATCCGACAGCGGATGTGTAGGTAAGTTTGTGAATTTGACGACTCCGGACTGGCGCCGTCCAAGATATGAGGACGTCAATGAAATCGGCGAGTTCCGAGTTAAAGTTTTTGTTCGGTCGAGCGCTCGACCTTGCCAGGGGGGCAGAACGCGCGGCCTACCTCGACGAGGCGTGCATTGAAAATGCAGACCTGCGGCGTCAGGTCGATGCGTTACTTCTGGCGCACGACTCGGCGGAAGATTTTCTGAGTTCCAGCCCAGGGCACGAACCCGGCACGACCGCCACCGAGGAAGCCTCGGTGCTCGAACGACCAGGGGCGTTGATTGGTCGGTACAAGTTGTTGCAGCAGATCGGCGAGGGAGGCATGGGCGTCGTTTTCATGGCCGAACAAGACCGACCCATCCGCCGCAAAGTCGCACTCAAAGTCATCAAGCCCGGCATGGACACCCGTCAGGTCATTGCCCGCTTCGAGGCCGAACGCCAGGCCCTGGCACTCATGGAACACCCCAACATCGCCCGTGTCCTCGACGCCGGGACCACTCCCACTGGCCGCCCCTTTTTCGTCATGGAACTTGTCCGTGGCGTGCCCATCACCGACTACTGCGACCGCAACCACCTGACGCCCCGAGAGCGGCTAGAACTCTTCGTGCCCGTCTGCCGCGCCATCCAGCATGCCCACCAAAAGGGGATCATCCACCGCGACATCAAGCCAAGCAACGTGCTGGTCACTCTGCACGACGGGTTGCCCGAGCCGAAAGTGATCGACTTCGGCGTCGCCAAGGCGGTCGAGCAACGCTTGACCGAGCGGACGATGTTCACCGAGTTCGGGGCGATCCTGGGGACGTTGGAATACATGAGCCCGGAGCAGGCGGAGATGGGGGCATTGGACATCGACACACGCAGCGACATCTACTCGCTGGGAGTGTTGTTGTACGAGTTGTTGACGGGATCAACACCACTGGAAAAGGCGAAACTACGCTCCGGAGATTACTCGGATATCCTCCGCCGGGTCCGTGAACAAGACTTCCCGCGTCCATCGGGTCGGTTGAGCCAGTCGCACGAAACTCTCGCGGCGATCTCGGCCCAGCGCAAGACCGAACCGGCGCGGTTGTCGAAACTGATCCGCGGCGAACTTGACTGGATCGTCATGAAGGCGTTGGAGAAGGACCGAACGCGGCGGTACGAAACAGCGCTCACCTTCGCTCGTGACGTTCAGCGCTATCTTGCCGGTGAGGCCGTGGCCGCCAGCCCACCGTCGAAGACGTATCAACTTCTGAAGTTTGCCCGCAAGAATCGGGGCTTTTTGATCACAGCCAGCCTGTTTATCGGCATGCTGCTGGCCACCACGGGGGTCAGTATTGTCCTGGCGGTTCGCGCGGTCCGCTCAGATCGGATTGCGCGCGAGCAACAGGCTTATGCCCAGAACAATTTGAAAATGTTGATTGAAGCCCTCTCGCGATACACCGCCACGATCCGCGACAATCCCGAACTCAAACGGAATCCCGACCTGGAATCGCTCCGAAAAACCCTGCTAAGGGAGCCTTATTCAATCTTCCGCGCCCTCTACAAACGCCTCCAAGGGGACCGCGAAATTGATCCACAACTCTGGGCTCAACTTGCTTCGGCCAGCTTCGAGTTGGGAGCTCTCAGCAGCGAGGTCGGCGAGCAGGACCGGACGCTGGAGGCTTACGAACAAGCCCGTTCCCTTTGGGCCAGACTTGCCGACAGCCAGGCCGACGACCGCGACTCCGAAATCGGCGTGGCCCGCAGCGACTACGAGATCGGCCATCTTTTGGAAGCCCGAGGCAAAACGGCTCAAGCTTTAGATCGATTTGCCGAGGCGCTTCGGCTGCGTAAACATCTGCTGGGACCTCAGCCCACTCAAGCCCCTGCTCAGGATCAGGCGGATCTGGCTTTGACCTATCATGGGATCGGCAACCTCGAAAAGCGGCTCGGGCACAAACAGGCGGCCCTCGCGGCCTTCGAGCAGGCATTGCCGATCTGGCGACGGCTGATCGAGGCGGAACCAAAGAGTCTGCGGTATCAGGGCGACCTGACCTGGAACTTGACGAAGATCGGCGAACTTCGCCCTGATCGCGCTCTGCTTCAGGAAGCGCTCGAAGATTATCTGGCCGTACGTCCCCAGCGCGAGCGGACCGCCCATGAGAATCCGCAAGCGGCCTGGGCTCAACTCGATTTCGCGGTGAATGACGGAATCATGGGCGACTTGCAGATCACGCTGGACGAGCCAGCAGCGGCCTTGACGACTTTTCAGGAAGTCGTTCCGATCTGGTCCAGATTGATTCGAAATGACCCAGGTAATTCCCGATACCCCGCCGAGCAAGCCAAGATTTATCAGAAGATCGGCGAGTTGCAAATTGAGTCCAGCGACCTGGATCGGGCTCAGGTGGCGTTCGAGCAAGCTCGCTCACTCTGGACCGCTTTGATCACGAATCATGAGCACGACCCCAACCTCGACCATGAGGCCGGGCTGGCTCGGACCTGGCATGGCCTTGGTTTGACCAGGGAACAGGCAGGCGACCTCGACGGAGCCCGCGTCATGCTCAAGGAGGGGCTGAAGATTCTCGATCAAAACCTGACCAGACATATGAACCACCTTGGCTTACTGGAAACGCTCCAGCCAGTTCTAGCCGACCTCGAACGGATCGCAACGAAGCTGGGTAAGGGTGAAGAAGCCGCCGCTGTCCACGGCAGACGTGAACAACTCGACCTGGACCGAGCGAGTCTTTGACTGGAAGGGAGCCTAACGCGAACATTGCTCGATCCCAAACTCAACACACTGTAACGACAAATGATAATGCAAGCATCCTAATTTTTAGCACTTCCTGATCGATGCTCCTGGAACGCGCCGCTGATGCCGTCATCCCCCGCACCCGTGAGAAAGGAATCAAGTGGTCCTGACGAAGATCTGACTTTGAGTGACGTGGGTGGGGCGTTGCCGTGCGAGCCTCATCCGGCGACAATGGACGGCTTGACGGATCACCCGGTTGATCCGAGATCGAAACGATCGCTGATCCCAATCGCCGCCCAAGGTCCTCGCCATGTCGATACGCTTTGCCCGGTTCACCGCTCTCGCATGCTTTTGGGTCATCGGATTATCCGTCCAGGCTGATGACAAGCTGCCGCCTGTTTCCGAGCGAGCCATGCGAGTTCACATGAGTGGGATGCTCTGGGATGGGCATAATGACCTCCCCTGGCGGCTCCGGCAGGATGGCGACGTCACGTTCAAGAAGCTGGACATCGGGCAGCGACTCGCCGATGGTCAAACCGATATCCCTCGGCTCCGCGCCGGCGGGCTCAAAGCTCAGTTCTGGTCGGTCTACATCCCGTCCGATCAACCCAACCCGGCGCGGACGGTCGCCGATCAGATCGACCTCGTGCACCGGATGGTCGAGCATTACCCGAACGATCTCGCCTTCGCGCAGACCGCCGACGAGGTTGAGGCCGCCGTCAAGGCCGGCAAGATCGCGTCGTTGATCGGGATCGAGGGGGGTGTCGCCATCGAGGACGATCTCGCCCTGATCCGCGACTTCGCCCGCCTTGGCGCCCGGTACATGACGTTGACCCACAACAAGACTCTGGCCTGGGCTGACGCCGCCACCGGCGATGCCGAGCACGATGGTCTGACGCCGTTTGGCGAGCGAGTCGTTCGCGAGATGAACCGGGTTGGCATGCTGGTCGACATCTCGCACGTCTCTCCCGCCACGATGGACGATGCCCTGCGCGTCAGCAAGGCACCCGTGATCGCCAGCCACTCCTCAGCGCGGGCTCTGGCCGATCACCCCCGAAACGTGCCCGACGCCATCCTCGCCCGCATCCCGGCCAACGGCGGCGTGATCATGGTCAACTTTTACTCCGGGTTCATCGTCCCCGAAGCGATCCGGCAAGGCCGCGAGTCGCGGGCGGAACTGCTGAAGAAATACCCCGACCCCGCCGATCTCCGCCGGGCCACCACCGAGTACAACAAAACCCACCCAATGCCACGCGGCACGGTCGGCGACGTGGCCGATCATATCATGCACATCGCCAAGGTGGCCGGCATCGACCATGTTGGGATCGGTTCGGACTTCGATGGCGTTTCGTCGGTACCGGTTGGACTCGATAGCGTCGCCGATTACCCGCGCTTGACGGAAGAATTGCTAAATCGGGGTGTCTCTGAGACTGACATCCACAAGATCCTCGGCGGCAATATCCTCCGGGCCTTCCGCAAGGTGGGCGAGATCGCCCTTGAACTGCAAAAGACGACCGCTCCCGAGGTGGATCAGCCGAAGGTGATCAAAGACTGACGCGTCGGCCCGATCTCCCGCCCTCCTTCGCCCCATACCATCAAGGTTTCGCATCCATGAACTGCCGACAAACGCTCCTGACAACTTGCCTGGCGCTCGCCCTGGCGACGACGCCCGGGTGGGCGCAGGACAAAGATTTCACCCTGCCGAACCTGCCGATCGAGGCGTTCACCCTCCCGAACGGTCTCAAGGTCGTCCTCCATCGCGACCAGAGCGTACCGCGTGTCACGGTCTGCATGGCTTATCACGTCGGGTCGAAGAACGAGTCGGCCGGGCGAACTGGCTTTGCTCACTTTTTCGAGCACATGATGTTTCGCGGGACCAAGAACGTCCCCAACTACGACATCCCGCTCCAGGAGACGGGAGCGCAGTCGAACGCCTTCACGAGCGAGGACCTCACGGTCTATTATGAAACCGTGCCGACGGAATACATCGACCGCGCGCTTTATCTGGAAGCGGAGCGGCTGGCGTTCCTACCAACCGCGCTGGATCAGACCAAGTTTGATACCGAGCGGGAAGTGGTCAAGAACGAGCGGCGGCAGTCGGTCGACAACGTCCCGTATGGCCTGGCCGAAGAAGCCATTCTGCGGCAGGTCTTCCCCGCCGGGCACCCGTATTCGTGGTCGGTAATCGGGTCGATGAAAGACCTGGGAGCGGCTTCGACCGACGATCTCCGCCGGTTCTTCGGCGAGTTCTACAGCCCGAATAATGCCGCGCTCTGCCTCGCAGGCGACTTCGACCCCGCCGAGGTCAAAAAGCTGATCAACCTCTACTTCACCCCGATCCCCCCAGGACCGGCCATCCGGGCCGTCGCCGCGACCACGCCACCCCTCACCAAGGCCGCAACCTTGACCGAGGTCGATAAGGTCTCGCAACCCCGCGTCTACTGGGCCTGGCCGACCGTGGCGGATGATCACCCCGACGCCCCGGCGCTGCACCTGCTCGCGTCCGTCCTGACCGATGGTGAAGCATCGCGATTCTATCGGAGTTTGGTGGAAGATCAGCGCGTCGTTGCCGACGTCGATGCCGACAGCGACACCAAGGAGATCGCCGGTCTGTTCACGCTTGAAGCGACCGCCGCCAAGGGGAAGTCGCAGGCCGACGTCGAAGCCGCCCTTGCAGCCGCCGTTCAGAGCTTAGCGCGGCAGCCGGCAACCGCCGCCGAGTTGATCCGGGCACAGGCCAAGTTTGAGCGGCAGACTTTCAACCGCCTCACCGCGCCGCTCGGTCGTGCCACCATGCTCGCCATCGATTTCGTCGAGCACGGCCGGCCCGACTACTATCGTGTTGACTACGGCCGGTATGCGCGCGTCACCGCCGCGGACTTGGCCCGCGTGGCCCAGCAGTATCTGACCCTGCCGCACTTCACGCTCAACATCGTCCCAGCGCAACCGGGTCAGGAGAAGTCAGACCCCCAGCCTGTCGGGCCGCTCGCTAGTTCGGCTGTCCCCGCGCTGGTCGCGCCCCGCGTGATTGGTGCTGGCCCCAATTGGGGTCTCTTGCCCGGCCCCGAACCCACTCGTGCCTGGCTCCCGCCGACTTATGTGAAGTCAACCCTGAGCAACGGTGTCGAACTCTGGACGCTTCCCTGGCGAACCTTGCCGATCGTCGAGGTCCGCTTGCTGATGCCGATCGGCTCGGGCGACGACCCCGCCGGCAAGTCGGGTCTGGCCTACCTGACGGCGAACCTGCTCGACAACGGCACGAAGACGAAGTCGAACAGCGACCTGACCGAACAGCTCGACGCCCTTGGCGCGTCGCTCAACACCGGCGCCTCGGCTGACAATACGACGGTCGCGTTGACGGTCCTCGCCCGCAACCTCAAGCCCGCGCTGGCGTTGATGGGCGAGGTCTTGACCGCACCGCGATTCGACCCGAAGGATTTTGACCTCGAACGTGGCCTGCAACTCGACGACATCCGCAAGGGACCCGACAGCCCCCGCTGGCTCGCGCAGCGGGCACTCCAGGCGATCCTATTCGGTCCCGAGCATCCTTACGGCAACCCAGCCCAGGGGTTTGAGTCCACCGTTGCCGGAATCACGCTCGATGACATCCGGAACTTCCACAAAGGGTACGCGGCCAACCGGGCCAAGCTCGTGGTTGTCGGCGACGTCGAGCCAGCGATCCTGGTGACCTTGCTCGAAGAGACCATGGTCGGGTGGAAGACGACGGGACCCGAGGTCAAGCCCCGACCAATCGTCGATACCCGCTCCGAGGCAGGCAAGATCTACGTGGTCGACAAGCCGGGTGCGGTCCAGAGCATCATCAATGTCGCGCGGCTCTGGGTCGACCGGAGTGACCCACGCTACTTTGCGACCAAGGTCGGCAATCACATTGTCGGCGACGACTTCCTGAGTCGGCTCAACGCCAATCTCCGCGAGAAGAACGGTTTCAGCTACGGCGCCGGGTCGAACTTTGGTTATCGCCGGACTGGTAGTGTCTGGCAGGTCAATACCTCGGTCCGCGCCGATGTGACGGCCGAAGCCCTCGGCGAGATCCTCAACGAACTCGATGGCCTGGCCAAGGACAAGCCGCTGTCCGACGACGAACTGGAAACCGCCCGCGCCGCCGAGGCGAAGTCGTTCCCCGAGTCGTTCGACGATCCGTCGAGCATCAGCGCCGTGATGGTGGCAATGGCGAGCTACAACTTGGCCGACAACTTTCTCAAGACGTATCTGCTCAACATCATGGGGGCGACCGACGCGCAGGTCCGCGAGGCGATCCTGGACGTCATCGCTCCGCCCGCCCGTCGGATCTTGATCGTGGGCGACAAGGCCTCGATCGTGCCCAAACTCAAAGCCGCCCAGCGAGGCGAAGTCCGCGTCATCGACGTTGGGGGAAAGCCTGTCACGGATCAATGATCGAGCCAGTTTGATACCTCCGACCTTGATCCTCGCGGGCAATATTGCTCGCGAGGATCAAGTCATTTTCCCTTCTGATCTTTCCTAAATCCGCAATCCATGGGATTGATGGCGGGATATCTGTCTCGCTTTGCCGCGTGCAACCGTGACATCAGCAACAAGATGCAAAGTCGAACCGAGTTTTCTCGACCCAGGCAAGCATCACCGGCTCTGTTGACCGAAATTGGTTTGAAGGTCATTCCTCGTCAGAGTAGCGCAAATTGGCTCGGTGCTCGGCAGATGCAGAATTCAGGATGCTTCGGTTCGATCCCAGGAGGCGGCGATGCGACGACTTAAAACGCTGGCGCGATGGTTCGGGCTGGCGATTCTGCTGGGCGTTGTCGCGTTCTTCGTCGTCCGCAACTATGTCATCCGCGCGGTCATCGTTCAGCAGATCCAGCGGCAATACGGGGGTCGGGTGGTCCTTGGCGACTGGTTCCTGAACGGGACTTCGGCCGGAGTCACGAGCCTGGCTCTCGCCGAGTCCGACAAGGCCGATAGCGCCGTCTGGTTCTCGACCGACCGGATCAGCACCGACATCTCGATCGGCAGCTTACTCCACGGCAAGTATCTGCCGACGCGGGTCGAGGTTGACCACCCAAAGCTAACGCTCCAGTTTGATCGAGGCGGCAAGTTGACCACGGCCATCCCGGTCAAAACAGCGGCGGGCGGCAAGGGAAAGGCGGGAAAGTCGTCGATCGCGATTCCCGAGGTCGTTGTCAAGCAAGCCGAACTCACGCTCACGCAGGCGGGGCGACCGCCGCTGAAGATCGCCTCAACCGACGCGCGGCTTGTGACCAGAGCCGGCCAGGAAGAGGTCGAGGCCACCACCGACGACCCGGTTTGGGGTCATGCCAGGATCACCGGCCAGTTCGATCCCACCTTTCAACGCGGGTTGCTTACGCTGGCGACGGCCCCAGGCTTCGCGGTCGATACCGAGGATGTGAAGAAGGTCCCGTTCATTCCAGCCGAGGTCTGGGACAACCTCGCCGCGAAGGGTCCGGTCGATGGGACGGTCGCGATCAAGTTCGATCAGGCGGCCCGACCGCCCGTTCACGTCGAAACGCACTTAAAACTCAATGGAATCTGGGCGAAGTTGGTGCCGTTGCAGGTTGAGACGACCGACACAACGGGCGAGATTGTGATCCGCGACGCCAAGGTGACGATCGATCGCTTCGCTGGCAAGGCCATCAACGGCACCATCCGCGCTGCGGGTCTGATGGATTTCGGCCAGGTACCGCCCGACCTCGATATCGACCTCCGGCTCAAGGGGATCGACGTTCAGCGGACCCCCGCCGCCTGGCAACTCAACGAACTCGGGGCGACCGGGAGCTTGACGGGTCGAGTCGACCTCAGGATGCGCCTGGGGGCAGACAAGATTGACCTGACCGGAACCAGCGGCAAAGCGCTCATCGAGAATGGAAGCTTTCAGGGAATTCCGATCAAGGAACTGACCGTTGACCTGAAAGCCACCGGCGGCGACCTTCAGTTCGAGACCAGCCAGGGAAAGACGATCGACCGCGTTGCTCTCGAATCTGCCCCCTCGATTCCGACCCCGAGCCCGTTGCCGCCGCTGAAGCTAGAAACCCCGCAAGCGGGCCAGGTTGTGAAGCATAAATCTGGTCCCAACCAACTCTTCGAGCCCATCCTCTCAGTTCTTCCGTTGGTTCGCGTGATGACGGGCGACGAGGGATTTCTGGGTGTCGCCGCATTCGTCGCCTCGGAGGTGATCGAGCAGCATACCGACAAGGGGATCACTCCGCCCACGTCGCGGCTCTCGCTCCCGAAGACGATCACAACGAACATCGAACTGGAAGACGTTGACCTCAAGACGATTCTTGCCAAGGTGGAGAAGTTCGGGATCAAGGTCAAGTTTCCGATTGCTGGACGGCTGTCGGTCAAGGCAACGGCGACGATTCCTCTGGCAGCACTGAGCGACATCAAAGCGTACACAATTCACGGTGACGCCAGCCTCATTAATGCATCTATTGACTATGTAGACCTCGGGCAGGTCGCCGTGCATCTCGACGTCGAGGACGGCATTGTCACCCTCGCCGATTTTCGAGGGATGTTGGTCAATAGTCCCGAGGACGATATCGACCATTTGCCCGAACCGCCGCCGATCCCAACGCGTGATGGCCCGTTACCCGTGGGGGGCTTTCGAGGTGACCTCAGGGCCGAAGTTCAACCCCTGGGTAATTTGACCGCGCGATTCCGAGGCGAGCAGTTGCCCCTGGGTGAGTTGTTCGCGCCGTTCTTGCCGGTACCGACGCCGCTGACAGGCGACCTGACAATTCATTCGAGAATCAACGTCAATCTGAAGTCGCTGACCAACCCCAAGGCTTATCAAGTGTCGGGTGATCTGGAGTCGCACAAGGTCGACTACAAGGGGGCCACGCTCGACCTCGTCTCGCTCCAGTTTGGCGTCAAGGAAGGTCGGGCGACGCTTTCGAACGTCTCCGCGCTGATGGTCGGCCGTCCTCTGACGGCCAACGTGGGTTTGGACCTCAGTCCGCCGTTCGCTTTCAACGTTACAGGCAACGTCAACGGCTGGCAAATCGCCAACATTATTGGCTTTGTGCCCAACTTACCCCCACACCCCGCGGTCTCTGGCCGGGTAGACGCCAACCTCGACGCGAGCGGCACGGTCTGGCCGTTCTCGGTTCAAACCCTCGGCGGGCTCCGCGTGGCCGCCTTCCAGATCGGGTCGTTCGTCTCGCGCTACGTCGTCGGCGAGTGGCGAACCGAAAACGGTGTCGTGGTTCTCACCGGGCTCGAAGCCGCGCTCTTTGGAGGCAAGATCACCGGCGACGCGCGGATTCCGACGAGACCAGGGAAACTGCTCGACGTCAACATGGCCATCAAAGGGATCGACACCCGCGACCTCACGCAGATTTTGCCGAGCAAGTCGGTCTCGATCACCGGGATCGCCGACGGCAGTGTTAAGGTCAAGATGCCGCTCGACTTCTCGACCGTCGACGCGGATGTGAACCTGAACGCCCCTGACCTCGCGTTCCTTCCTCAGGGGCGCTACGGCGAGGGGATCAAGGTTGAATCACTCCGGCTGATGGCCAAAGCGCACGACAAACTCGTCAGCTACGAAGTGACTGCCAACACCCTGGGCGCCAAGCTCCGCTTCGCCGGCTCGATGCCAATCGAGGCCGAGCCACTCAAGGGAGTCATGCAGGCGGAAGCCAAGGCTGTTGGGTTTCAGCTCGGTGATGCCTGGCGTGGGCTGGGGATGAGCGGTGGCCTGGCCGAACTCGATGGCGAAGGCGCCATCGATGCCAATCTGCGCGCGACCCTCGACCCTCAGCAATTATGGTCGCGGGGCCTTTTCGAGCTGCGCGGGCTCCGCTATGGTCCGCACCTCCCGATCGGCCAGATCGGCGGTCAGGTTGCGATGTCCCCGACGGCCTGGCAACTGGAGCGAGTCGAAGGGAACCTGTTTGGCGGGATCGCCACCGGTGGCGCTCGGGGCGTGATCCATGCCGGCAGGATCGGCGATTCGACCTTTGATTTTCGGGTCGATCGTGCCTCGGTCCCGAAGCTCCTCGCCAGCGTCCCCAAGCTGGCCAAGGGGGCGACGGGTTTTGGCTCGCTGCGAGCCTCGGGTCGGCTCGATCAGGAATCGCTCCACCTCAACGCCGACCTGACAATCCCCCATTCGCAGATTCTTGGGATGACACTCACCAGTGTTCGGATGCCGGCGGATATCAGCATCAGCCCGGCGTCGGGGGTCGGCTTGATCCAGGCACGTCGTTGGACCGGACGACTCGCAGGAGGACTGCTCGAAGGCAACTCCTGGATGCGACTCGGGGGCGACCGATCGTTCCAATCCGACCTCCGGCTGAGCGCCGTGGATCTGGAAGTTCTCTCGCGGCTTGGCGCCATCAGTTCCAAGGCGAGTGCCGGAAAATTGACCGGCAGCCTGTCGATCAACGGCCCCGATCCAACCAACCTTGGCAAGGTGCGGGGACGGTTCAACTTCGACCTGAACGACGCAACGCTGGTTGCACTGCCGGTCTTCCGCGAACTCGATCGTTTCCTTGGTGCCTCACGCGGCGGAGGACTGTTCGATGAGGGAGAAGTCCGCGGCAACATTGGCAACGAGACGATGTACATCGAACAGATGACACTGAGTGGCCGGTTGGTTCAGATCCACGCCGTCGGCTCGGTGACGTTTCGAGGGGGCCTGAACCTCGAAGTCCTCGTCAACACGAATCAGACGATTTCGCAGTCAGGTCTGACGCTCCTTAATGTGATCCCCGGGCTAAACGAAGTGCTCGGTCAGAGTGAGAAAGCGGTTTTAAAGCTGGCTGGGTTCCTGTCGAGCCGCCTCCTCAAGTTCCGGGTCACCGGCACCGTTCAGAATCCAACCGTGACGATCGACCCCCGAGTCGATGTCGGTGACTCGGCCGTCGGCTTCTTCTCGAACGTCCTCAAGGTGCCGGGAAACTGATCTCTGGCAGGATGGCCGCGGGACGAATGATCGAAGAGAGTAATCCAGACTCTGGAATCCGCCCCGACCGCAACCTGGGTTGCAGCCGTCCAGTCGCCGTTTTGGTCGATCGCAGCCACGAAATGACCCCGTCGTCGGTCGTCCCTCGCGGGAAAGACCGACAACGGGGTCATGATTTTTGAGATCGGCGGTCGCCAACGATCAGCGTCGCTTGGATGCTTCGGCATCGGCGGTCGTGGTGCTGTCGGCAACCATCTGCGGACGACCAGTCGAGGCGTTGGGCCGCTTCGATTGGACCACCACGTCGCGGAAGTTGGTCCGGGTCGCGGTGTCGATGGTGTTCTGGCTCAGGACGACCGAGCACGCCCAGTTCGGGTAGTTTTCGACCAGCCGACCCATCAACGAGACGAACAGACCCGCCTCATGGACCTGATCTTCCACCACCTTGTCCAGGAGTGGTCGGACCGTCTTGGCGAGTGCCTTCCACCCCTTGGAGTCAATCTTCACGAACGCTTCGATATCATGCTGAATCCAGGGCTCACCGTTCACCTCGCGGTAGTAACCCGAGTGGACGATCAGGACGATCCGACCATTAAGCTTGGCCGCTCCCCGCGGACTGACGTAGTCGAGGTCGCTCAGGAGAACATGCAGTTTGGGCGATCGATAAACATATTGCCAGGTGGCCGAGGTGCCCATCCCGTCCGACCCTTGATAGCGATTGGCGTCGAGCCGCTCGAGCGCGACGGGGGTTTGCGCCAGATCTTGCCAGAGGGCAAGGGTGACAGCGGGTTCGTTGACCAGATTCAGGTAGACCTTCGAGTGGCACGGAAACGTATCGGCCGAGCCCTTGCGGTGCATGGTATGGTCGCGGATGACCTCGACCACGGACTCGCGGAATTCGGCGGGGATCTTATCGAGCGGGACGACCGTGGCTGGGTCGACCGCCCGGGTTCCAGCGGGCGCGGGCGTCGGAGGCGCGAAGGCCACTCCGATACCGACGAGCCCGAGGGCGATCGCCATGAGACGGCGGGTCGCTGGGGATGTCATGGGCTCTCCCAAGAAAGACAGGCGGTCCTGTCCGCAGCCGGTACGGGGTCATTCCAGCGGTTCGACCACCCCGTATCCGGATCGGTCCGCACTGCTTAGATCGGCCTTGACGATCGATTTCCTGATCTTGAAAGAATCAATTGGGGCGATTCTTGGTATCCTCCAGAATTTCGCGCTCATTGTGGTCTTGCCGCATTCGCCGACCAGACTATGATGTCGCCCGCGTGGAGGACCACGATTCTCAGTTTCTGGCACGGAGGCACCCATGACGAATCAGCGACGCTGGAAAGCAGGAGCGGTTGCGGGAACCCTGGGGATCATCGCGGCGGGGGTTGGCCTGACGATGTCGGGCAAGTTTTCAACTCGACCAACGCCATCGGTTCCAATCTCAGCGGTCTCAGCCTCAAAATCTCCTCTAGCTGGTTTGGCCGAAGGCATTGCCCAGGGCGACATCGGCACTTTGACCAAACTTTGCCAGATCGTGGCCCCGCATGATGGCCAGCCGAACAACCTGCCAGTTTCCGAAGCCGATGCGCCGGAAGTGGTCCAGATCATTCAGAGCTTGCGCAATGGCTTCAAGTCGTTCAAGCCAGAGGGGCGTGCCGCGGCGCTGGCGGCGTCGAGCCGACTGTTGAGCCGGTTCAGTCTCGAACCCGCTCCCAGCAACTGGAGCGAAGCCCTGTTCCCGACGCACGACCTGTTCGTCGCTGGCCTGACCGACGCCCACGTCGACGTTCGAAGCTCGGCATTGAACGTGGTTGGTACTCAGTGGAGCTGGTTACCCGGTCGGTCGATGACGCCGAACGAGGAGTCGGTCCTGGCTGAGTGGAAGGATTCGTTCGTGCAGCCAGCGACCCGCTGTCTGGGTGATCGTGAACCCAAGAGTCGCGCGGCGGCCGTGGTTTGCCTGGGCTCCGCGACGTTGGACTCGATCGCCGCGCCGGCGGCGTCCTATGTCGAAGATCCGACCAACGGCGGCGTGCGTTACAAAGCCCTGATGGTCTTCGCCAACCGGCCCCAGCTTTTGACCGAGGACGCCCTCCTCAAGCGGTTGCACGACCAAGAGCCAGGCATTTGCGAGCTGGCCGAGACGATTCTCAAGGGACGCGGCCTGACCAAGGATCAGATCTACCTCGGCCGCCAGATGGACGACGCCCATCCTGAGGTTCGCGCCTCGGTGATCCCCTTGATTCGCGACCGGACCGACATCGACCCGACCGTCTGGTTGCTCCAACTCTCGCACGACACCAACGAGACCGTCCGGAGCAAGGCCGCCGAAGCGCTTGGGAGTCGCGAGTCTCCTGAAGTCGATCGTCGCCTCCGCGAGATGGCTCAGTCGGATACCTCATCCTCCGTTCGCGCAGCTGCCGCTGTGATCGTGGCCCGACTCACCAAGGCCACCACCGCCCAGCTTCCTGCCTTGCCGGAGAACAGCCCAACCAACACGCTGTCCACCCTCCGAGCCAACTGATCTCTCGGTCCTTTTGCATCGACTCATGCCAAAGCCGGCCACCAGACATGATCTGGTAGCCGGCTTTTTTGGTGTATCGGGCTTGTCGATTGGAGTAACCCACCGATCAGGAAGATCGGCGGGTAATTCGGCGATCAGGACCGGTGCGGACGATTGGCTTGATTGGACTCTGGCAGGCCCTGCGAGACGACCTTCAAACCGATGTCTTCCGAATCCAACCGGGCGTTCTTCTTGTTGCCGCTGGCGATCGAGACATTGATCACGCAGAGCGCTTCGGTGGTGGTCGGCACCGTGCCGGGAAGTTTCAGATTCATCCAGCCCGACTTGTCCAGCAGTATCCCGGGCTGAATCCCCGCCGAGATGAGCAGCGACGTCCCAAGCTCCCACGACTTCACTGCCTGGTTGAGCCGGGACTCGGACACCTCAGGCACTTCAAGCGTGATCTCGCCCGGTCCAATCTCGCGTGGTCCCAGCACCTTGACTGTGTGGAACTTGCGGATCAGGTTGGTGCTCAGATCGATAGCCGCATCCAGCTTGTCGCCATCGTAGTTGAGCAGTGGACTGAACCGCAGGACAATATTCTCCAGCAAGGTGTCGATCTTGGGCTGGTAACCGGTCCCGACCGCTCCTTCGCGTTGCACGCTCCCAGGATAGGTCTTTTTGAGGAAGCTTTCGACGCGAAGTGTCTGGCCGTTGAGAACTTCGTACTTCTTGTCTTCAAGGACCTTGAAGCCCTGCCAGACCTGCATTTGAGCGATGATCGCCTCGACGTTCGACTCGCTGACCGACCAGATCTGCTGACCTTGCGGGCCGCTCCCAACCGGGGTCAACCGCGTGATGACCGAGGTCCGCCACTGGGGGTCGGCCGCCGCCAGAAACCGAACGCGGACCGTCAGGACGTCCGCGACCGCCTCGGTGAACTGATCGACGGTCTCGGTGACCTGGTCAAGGATCTTCTTGCTGTTGTAAGCACGAATCTGGGTCCGGTTGGCAACCAGAACGGCAACCTTGTCGCCGTGCCAGGGGCCGGTCTCGGTCCGCCGGAAGATCCAGTCAAGAATCGCCGTCTGTGGGCTGGGCGAGGTCGGCGTCAAGGCTGTGTAGGCCGAGATGTCGTAGGTTTTCATCTCGAAGTCGGGTTCGTTCAGCACGCCAGCCGGCGGGTTTTCGATCGGCGCTGACTTCGAGCCATCATCCTCAACTTTGTCGGTCTTTGAGCGAGTGGTCCGCTTCTTCACCGGTTCGTCATCGGGATCTTCGATCGCCTGCCGACTCTTGGCCAGAGCCTTGGAGCGGCGGACGGGGTCCTGGCCCAGCGACCGGGCGGTCCAACCGAGCAGGGGGGGCAGCAGCATCAAGAGCGAGCGGCGCTTCATTCGGGGAGCCTCCTTGCTGGTCCAGTTTGACCAGATCCATCTCCAATCAGACGGATCTCGGACCATCCCGCCAGGTTTAAGCAGATCAAGCCCGATCGCTCAACCCCAGTTTGCCCCCCTTTCCATCTTTGCTTAATACCGCGGTAGACTCGGGTCAACCTCGTCGATCCAGCCGAGGATACCTCCGGTTAGATTCGCGACCTGCCCAAACCCCGCCTCCTTGAGGAACGCGACCGCCTTCGCGCTCCTCGCCCCGCTCTTGCAGTGCACAACCATTGGCAAGCTCGGGTCGAGTTCACCGAGCCGTTTCGGCAGGTCGGGCAGAGGGATGACGGTGGAACCGGCGATCCGGCAGATCTGGATCTCCTCGGGGTTCCGAACGTCGAGCAGGAATGGCCAATCCCCCGCGTCAAACCGAGCCTTGAGCGCCGTCGGGGTGATCTCATCCGCACTGGTCGAGGAACCTGGAGCTTGCTCCACTCCCCGGACCCCGCAAAACTCCTGGTAATCGATCAAATGAGTGATGGTCGGGTTCGGCCCGCAGATCGGGCACTTCGGGTTTTTGCGGACTTTCATCTCGCGGAAGGTCATGTCGAGGGCATCATAGAGCATCAGGCGACCGATCAACGGACGGCCCGTGCCGAGGATCAGCTTGACCGTCTCGGTGGCTTGAATGACCCCGATCGCGCCCGGCAAGATCCCGAGCACTCCCCCCTCGGCGCAGTTCGGCACGAGGTCGGGCGGCGGCGGTTCCGGGTAAAGGCAGCGATAGCACGGGCCATGCGGCGGGAAGAAGACCGACGCCTGCCCATCGAACCGGAAGATCGACCCGTAGACGTTTGGCTTGCCGAGCAGAACACAGGCGTCGTTGACCAGATAGCGGGTCGGGAAATTGTCGGTTCCGTCAACGATCACGTCGTAGTCGGCGAAGATGTCGAGCGCGTTGTCGGAGTTGATCGGGAACTCGTACCGGTTCACGATCAGGTCGGGGTTCAGGGCCTTCAGCTTTTCCTCGGCGCTGTCGATCTTGGGCCGACCGACGTCGGGCGTGCTGTGGATGATCTGGCGTTGGAGGTTCGAGAGATCCACGACGTCGAAGTCAACCAGGCCGAGTGTGCCCACCCCGGCGGCGGCCAGATACAAGGTCAGTGGTGACCCGAGACCACCGGCACCGATGCAAAGGACGCGCGCTGCCTTCAGGCGTGCCTGACCGGTCATTGCCACCTCGGGCATGATCAGGTGGCGAGCGTACCGACCAATCTCGGCGGGAGACAGTTGCATACCGTCGGCTCGATCGCCGATCAGGTCGAAGGAAGGCAAACTCATCGGTGCGGTTCCGGAAAGGCAAGAGGCCAGGTCACATCTGTCCTATTCTAGCGCTCAGACCTCGAAATAGCGAAACGGTTCCGTCCCAGGTCATCGCTCGATAGACTGCAAGGGTTCCGCCAAAAGGCACTCGTGTTCCAGCCCGTTCAGGGAGTCATGATCTCGATGTCGCTTACTCGAGTCCAGGCAGTTGCCCTTGCCTTGTGGATCACCAGGATTGCCGGTGCGGACTCGGCTCCGCCCCCCGCCCGGATAGCCATGACCTGTTCCCTGGCCTCGGCCGGAAATCAGATCCGGCAACGTGCATTTGATGGTTCGGCTGAGACGGTGTTCCGGTCGGTAGAGAATGCCCGGGTCGGCGACCACCTGACCCTGACCTTCGACGTTCCCGTTCCCGTCCGCGGCATTGCGGTGACGACCGGCGGAGTCGATGGCGCCGACTTGCTGGACAACGGGTCGATCGAGATTTCCGCGAACGGGGTCGACTTCACCGCGGTCGGATCGTGTAACGCGCAGGGGTTGGCAACGAATCCGTTCCCAGAAAAGCCTTTGCGAGCAATCCGCCTCAAGGTTGGCCGCGACCTCGGGCATCCGCTGGTCGTTCGCGAGTTCGCGATCACCTCGGATCGGGTCCGACCGTTCCAGCACCCCGTCGAGTTCACGGTCATCTGCACCGATGCCCCCGAACTCCGGGAGTGGACCGAGGAGACGGCCCGACTCTGCGAGCAGTGGTACGACTCGTTGAACGACTTCCTCACGGCAAAAGATACGCACCCGACCGACCGGATCACCCTGACGATGACCCGCCGGTATCGCGGGGTGGCGGCGGCGTCGATGGAGCAAGGGACGATCCGCTGCGCGGTCAACTGGTTCGAGAAGCATCGCGACGATCAGGGCGCCGTGATCCACGAGACCCTGCATATTATCCAGCGCTACCCTGGGTACGGGACACCCAGAGCGCCAAGCTGGTTGGTCGAAGGGATCGATGATTACGTCCGCTTCTTCTTTTACGAACCCGGTAAGGCGGGACCAGTCCCCAAAAGGGCTGCGCAGTACGATGCCAGCTACCGGATCACGGCGACCTTTCTCGATTATCTAATGCGAATTTATGACAAGGAAATCATCCACAAGCTGGACGCCGCCCTCCGCGCGGGAATTTACAAGCCGGCACTTTTCGAGGAAGCAACCGGCAAGTCGGTCCATGCGCTGAACGATGAGTGGCGGGCGTCGATGGGAATTCCAGTCGTCCCGGTGGCGATCAGCCTGGAAAAAGGGGCCATTGTGGGGGATCTCCGCGGCGGGAAGGAGGGAACTTCGTTCCAGGACGAAGCCCAGGGGCGAATGGCCCAGGTCAAGGTCCGGGGCGGGTGGTGGATCGACTCGGTCACTTCGACCTGGAACGATGGCAAGGTCGACAAGGCGAGCACAACCCACGGCGGTTCCGGCGGGGACGAGCAAATCATCGATTTGCAACCGGGAGAGTCGCTGATTCAGATAGCTGGGGTCATCCGCGAGGATGGCGACCGTCAGATTCAACTCGATCAGGTGGTGATTGGCTCGCTGACATTCAAGACCAACCGCCGGACCATTGGCCCAATAGGGACCAGCACCCAGGGAGCAAAATTCACCCTGGATGCCCCCAAAGGTCAGGAAATCTGCGGGTTCCACGGGCGGAGCGGACCATTCCTTAACGCCATCGGCATCGTCTGCCGCCCGATCCCCTGACCTTGTCTTGCTCCGACAACCGGAGCCTTAACGGGCTCCGGTGTACCGACCGATCAGAAGGCTGGCGTTGTGCCCGCCAAAGCCAAAGCTGTTTGAGAGCACGTGGTCGATCTTGATCTCGCGAGCCGTATTGGGCACGTAGTCGAGGTCACATTCGGGGTCGGGGTTGTCGAGGTTGATCGTCGGCGGGATCACCCCATCACGGATCGCCAGCGCCGCGGCGACCAGTTCCACACCGCCCGAGGCTCCAAGCAGGTGCCCAAGCTGGCTCTTGGTGCTAGAAACCATAAGCTTCTTGGCGTGGGGCCCGAAAACCTTTTTCATCGCTTTGGTTTCGGCGAGGTCACCAAGTCCCGTGCTGGTCCCGTGGGCGTTGATGTAGTCCACGGCGTCGAGTGGGCACTTGGCATCAGCGAGGCAAAGTTCCATGGCGCGTTTGGCGCCTCGACCTTCCTCGTCGGGAGCGGTGATATGCGTGCCATCGGCGGACATTCCGTAGCCGAGTAATTCGGCATAAATCCTGGCACCGCGAGCGCGAGCGACCTCCTCGGCCTCGATGACCAGAATTCCAGCCCCTTCGGCCAGGACGAAGCCGTCGCGATCACGGTCGAAGGGCCGACTGGCGCGAGTAACATCATCGTTCCGGGTCGAAAGTGCTCGCATTGCGGCGAATCCTCCTAGTCCCATCCGGGTGATGGCCGCCTCACTCCCACCCGTAATCATGATGTCGGCATGACCGAGTTGGATGTGCTTGAAGGCATCGCCGATAGCATTGTTTGAGGATGCGCAGGCGGTTGCTACGGCGGTGTTGATCCCTCGGAGACCGTACCGGATCGAGACCTGCCCACTGCCCGCGTTGACCATCAGTTTCGGGATCGTGAACGGACTAATCCGTGACGGACCTTTGGTCAGCATGGTCTCGTGTTGCGACTCAAACTCGTTGAGGCCGCCGATCCCCGACCCGATCAGGACACCACATTCTTCGGGGGCGTACTTCGTGAAGTCGATCCCCGAATCAGTCACGGCCGACTCGGCGGCCGCCATGGCGAACTGCGCGAAGCGATCGAGGCGACGCGCTTGCATGACACCGAAGCGAGCGTCGCCATTCCAGCCATGGACTTGCCCACCAAAGTGGACCTTGAAGTGCGTCGTGTCAAACAGATCAAGGTCAGCGACCCCACTGCGACCTTCGCACAAGCCCGACCAGAATTGGTCGAGCGTTTCGCCCAGGGCCGTGACCACGCCCATACCCGTGATAACGACGCGGCGTGGCATTACTTGCTATGTTCCTCGATATAACTGATCGCTTGTCCCACCGTCTGGATCTTCTCGGCTTCCTCGTCGGGGATGGTGATGTCGAATTCTTCCTCGAACTCCATCACAAGTTCGACGGTGTCGAGCGAATCCGCCCCGAGGTCGTTGACGAAAGAGGTCTCGCGGTTGACCTGATCTTTGGCCACACCCATCTGCTCGCTCACGATTTCAATGACGCGTTCTTCCACGGACACGGGCGAACCTCCTCACACGGACCCGTCTCCAGACCAGCATCCGACCAGCATTCCGGTCGATCAGCGGCCTTGTTGGCTGAGCGGGTGATCGCGTCGACTGTTGAATCCAGGGAAACGATCCGTTGCATGATCACCGACCCGAGCCGGGATGATGCGCTGGATCTATGATTGAAGTTTGGTCGGTTAATTTCCGCCGACGCATGAACCCAAGTGCCCGAGAGCACCGCGAAGCGCTCAAGTTATCAGCCTTGCGTGAAAATGTCCACCGAATCTGCCTCGAAAGCCCAGACATTACCGTTGATCGGCTCAGGCGGTCAGTCCACCATCGACCGCGATCACCTGACCGGTCAGATAACTGGCCGATGGGCTTGCCAGGTAAGCGACCAGATCCGCGATATCTTCGGGATCGCCCAGCCGCTGGACCGGGACAGTGGCCTTGACCTGATCCTTGATCTTCTCTGATAGCACGCTGGTCATGTCCGTGGTAATAAAGCCAGGGGCGACCGCATTGACCGTGATCCCTCGCTTGGCGATCTCCTTGGCGATCGTCTTGGTAAAGCCGATCACGCCCGCCTTGCTTGCCGAGTAGTTGGCCTGACCGGGGTTGCCGGTGATTCCCGAGATCGACGTGATATTGATGATCCGGCCGTACCGTTGCCGGAGCATTAACGAAGCCACCGCGCGGCAGAACAGGAACGTCCCCTTGAGGTTGACGTCGATCACCTCATCCCAGGCATCGTCCTTCAGGCCGATCATCAGGCCGTCTCGGGTGACGCCAGCATTGTTAACCAGAATCTGGATTTTGGGAAACTTGGCCTCGATCTCTTCGAGCACGCGGGCGACATCGGCGGCGTCACCGACATTGGCTGCAAATGCCTCGGCCGTGCCGCCGGCCTCGCGGATTGCGGCGAGAGTGCCTTGCATCGCCTCGATCGATCGGGCCACGCCGGCCACGGTAGCCCCGCAGCTTGCCAGGTGCAGCGCTATCGCGCGCCCGATCCCACGCGAAGCGCCCGTCACCAGTGCCACCTGACCCGTCAGGTCGACCTTGACCCCGGGGGGGCGCGGCTTGTCCTTTTCCTTCTCTGCCATGATGATGCTCACTTTTGCGTGCGGTCGGGACGTGAAGATCAGCGAGCGGGAACGCTCGTGCAAGGGGTTTTGCGATCAATCCGCTTGAGGAGGCCGGTCAGGATACGACCCGGGCCTACTTCATAAAACGTGTCGTAGCCATCGGCGAGCATCCGCCGGATCGAGTCGTCCCAGCGGACGCCAGCGATCACCTGCGCAACCAGGGTCGCGCGGAGGTCGGCCGGGTCGGTGTGGCACTCGGTGTCGACGTTCGAGTAGACCGGCAACCGCGGAGTCTTGATGTCGGCCTCGGCCAGGACTTCGGCGAGGAGGTCATCGGCGGGTTTCATCAGCGGGCAGTGAAACCCTCCCGCAACCTTGAGCGGGATAACTCGCCCGGCGCCAAGTTCGGTGGCGATCGGTTCGACGGCCGCGAGTGCTGCCAGATCACCCGAAACCACGATATTACCCGGCCCTAGAAGATTGGCCTTCCAGAGCTTGCCGTGCGGCGCGATCCGCTCGCAAAGTTCGTCCACCTTGGCTTCATCAAGTCCGATCAGGCTCGTCATCCCGCTCGGAACGGCCCGGGCGGCGGTCTGCATCGCCTCACCGCGTCGTCTGACGATCTTGAGCCCGGCCTCGAAGTCGATTGACCCAGCGAAGGTCAAAGCCGTGTACTCGCCCAGGCTGAGGCCGGCCGCCCCGGCGCATGACTCGACGATGGCGGGATCGGACAGTTTGAGCCCTTCGAGAGCGGCCAGGCTACAAACGTAGATCGCTGGCTGACTGATGTTCGTCGCTTCGAGCGCATCAGCCGGGCCGTCAAAGCAAACTTGCTTGAGATCGAAGCCGAGAACCGCCTCGGCCCGATCAAATAATGCTCGGGCCGCAGGCACCTCGTCGTACAAACCTCGCCCCATCCCCACGAACTGGGCACCTTGACCGGGAAACAGGAAAGCAAGCTTCGGCATCGGCGCGCGTCTTTAAGTTCAGAGAAGAGGAAGGCCACGGGTCGGGGCGAAGTCGAAACATGTCGCCCCGCGACGTTGGGTAGCACTTGTCCAAAAAACGGCGTCCGGCGTCAATCACAATCCCGGACACTCAGGCCGAGGCGTCCGGCATCTCGGCAAGTGCGGCGGAAAGCTGGCTGACCAACTCGGCGTTCACCCGTTCTTCGGCCATGGTGCCGGCAACGCGGAGCGCGTTTTGAATCGCGCGAGTCCCGGACGACCCATGACAGATGATCGCTGCACCCCGGAGACCAAGCAGCGGGCCACCGCCAAACTCCTCGTACTCGAACTTGGACTTCAAGCCGCGGAACGAAGTCGAGAGCTTGGCGATCACTTCAGGCCCGAGTTCGGGGGCGAGCTTGCCGAGTTCTTGCTTGAGTGCTGCAAAGAGAAATTCGACCGCGCCCTCGCCCGCCTTCAGCAGAACGTTGCCTACAAACCCCTCGCAGACGACAACACGGGCGTTCCCGTCATAAATGTCGCGGCCTTCGACGTTGCCAACAAACCGTTTAGAAAGCGAACCGTTCTGGAACAGAGCGCGGGTGGCGCGGGTCAGGTCGGTCCCCTTGTCGTCTTCAGACCCAACATTGAGGAGGCCGATTCCCGGTTCCTTGATTCCCAGGACATGCTCGGCGTAGACCGACCCCATGATGGCATATTGATAAAGGTCGATGGCCTTGGCGTTCATGTTGGCGCCGACGTCGATGATCACGATCGGCCCCTGGTGCGATGGAAAAATGGCCGCGATTCCGGGACGTCGAACACCAGGGAGGAAAATCTTTTTGTTCATGAAAGCCGAGGCGACCATCGCGCCGGTGTGTCCGGCGGAGACGACAGCGTCGGCATCACCTGCGGCCAGTAATTCCCAACTTTTCGAGATGGAGTTGTCGCGCTTTTTGCGGAGGGTGTCGACCGGCTTGTCTTCCATCGTGATGACCTGGCTGGCATGGACGATCGGCAACCGGTCGCGGGGGGCGTCGGGGTATCCGGTCAATTCGGCGGCCACACGCGACTCATCGCCGACGAGCAGGACGGTCAGGTCGGGGCGCTCCCGGACCGCTTCGACGGCTCCGGCCACAATCGGGCCGGGAGCGTGGTCACCGCCCATCGCGTCCAAGGCAATCCGCATGGAATCCAAGCTCCAAGATCAAGGGCGAAAAACACAGCGAGTTCAGCAGGTCGGCAAAGCTCCGACAACCAAACCGGCATCCTAGGATAACCACGCAAACGATGTCAAGCGAGCCCGGAGCCATCGAAGTTCGGGATGACCAGACTCCAGACCAGGCAAATCAGCCCGGTTGCGGCACGGAAAAGACGATCAAGATGAATTCGTAATGGTCTTCAGGTCTTGACCACTTCTGACTCGGGTCAGGCTCCATCAATCGTCGCGGTGCGCTCGCGGCGATGGACCGGACCGTATTCGACCCGAACGAGGGCGTTCGGGTCGATGTGGGCTCGGGTCACTGCGCGAACCTGACTGGGGGTTATGGCGGCGATCCTGTCGGGCCAACGAGTTGGTTCGTCGAGGGGCATGCCCCACCAGGCAAGTTCAACGATTCGCTCGGCGCGCTGCTCGACGGTTTGATAGTCGAATACCCAAGATCCCGCAAGATACTGGCAGGCACGGGTCACCTCATCGTCACCAAACTGGCCGAGATGAACCAACTGGATCTGATCCAACGCGGCGGCGATGGCGCGATCAGCCTCGTCGGGACCGGTGCCGATGCTGACGCGAAACATGCCGGCCTCGCGGTCGGCGGAGTCCGTAATCCCACCACCGACCGAGTAGGCGAGGCCCAGTTCGTCGCGGATCACCCGGCTGAGGCGGTCGGTAAAGCCAGGACCACTCCCCAGGATGTGGTCAGCCACGGCGAGAGCATCAAAGTCAGGGTGGTCTCGGGTGATGCCGAGATGGCCGAGCAAGATATGGACCTGCTCGCCATCCACCGAGACCCGACGTGATTTGGGTCGAGATCCCCGGATTAATTGCGGGGGTGGGGTAAGCTGCCCGGAACCTTGAGCCGACCAGGAACCGAAATGGCGTTGAACCAACTTCTGAAACGCCGCCGGGTCGAAATCACCCACTCCGACCAAAAGCGTGCGATCGGGCACGAAATTGCGGCGGTGGTGGCTGACAACATCCTCCAGCGTCAGCCGGCTAATCTCGCGGGCCGTCCCGCGCGGGTCGCGGCCGTAAGGGTGATCACCATAGATGAGACCACGAAACAAAAGGTCGGCGCGGAACGAGGGGTCGTCGCGGTCAGAACCCAGTTCGGCGGCCATCTTCCGCCGCAGCCAGGCGAATTCGTCGGCGGGAAACAACGGGCGGATCGCCAGGTCGGCAAGCCACTCGACCGCCATCGGCAGATCTTCGGCACGGACGCGCAGCGAGGCGCCGGTGGAATTGACATCGAGCACCCCACCGACATCCTCGATCGCTTCCGCCATGGCGTCGGCCGAACGCCGGGTCGTCCCTTCTTCGAGCATCCGACCCGTCAAGGCAGCAAGTCCTGCCTTCGCCTCGCGGAGCATCCCGGCATCCACGAATAATTCGAGCGCAACCACGCCCGATCCGGGACGGACCTCGGTGGCGATGCCCATGCCGTTCGAGATCCGGCGCTGGGCGGGGGCGAACTCAACCAGGCGTGCGGGTCGGTCGGGCAAGTGGGGAATGATCGTCTTGGAAACCGCCGGCAGCGGTGGAGCCGCCTTGAGGACGGGCCGAGCCTCCTCACCGACCAGACGAACAGGCACAGCCGACCCACCGCCCGGGATCGACCAACCGACGGTGAGGTTGTCAGCGGTCAGATAGGTGACGGCGACGCGCTGCAGGTCGGGTGCGGAGACGGCGACGGCGGCCTGATGCTCGGTCTGCCAGTTCCGCCAGTCACCATGGAGTGCAAAGTGACCCAGGCCCGCCGCCAGACCGGCCAGGTCTTCCTGCTCCCATCGCCAGGCGGCTTCGAGGCGATGCCGTGAGCGGTCAAGTTCGATTGACGTCGGGCCGTCGTCGGCAAGTTTTCCAACGGCGTCGAGGATCGCCCGATCCACTTTCGCAGGATCGACCCCCGGCATGGCCTCAATCTGAAGTAAAAATTGACCCGCGCGGCGGGCACCCTCCTGCCCGGTATCAACCCATGTGGCGAGTTTTTGATCTTCGACGAGCGCTTCCCAAAGCCGAGATCGACGGCCGCAGGTCAAAATGTCCGAGAGGACATCAAGCGCCGGACCATCTGGGTGGCCAAGCGGTACGGTATGCCAGCCGAACAAGCCACGCGCGACGGATTCGGTTTCCACGAGACTAAAGTTGCGACGTCCAACCTGGCGGGGTTCGAGGATCGCGGGCGGGTCGGTCGGCTCGGCGCCAGGGGCGCTGATCGGCTCAAACCAGTGCGCGACAACATCGAGCGCATGGTCGGCCTCGACGTCGCCGACAATGACGAGAACGGCATTTGTGGGACGATAATGTTGGCGGTAAAAAAGTTTGAGATCGGCCACTTCGATCGAAGCGAAGTCATCGGGCCAGCCGAGGATCGGGTTGCGGTAGGGATGACGGACGTATGAGTGGGTCAGGTGGGCCGAATCGAGACGCGAGAAGGGAGACTCGGCGTCGCGGGCACGTTCCTCGATGATCACCTGCCGTTCGGCCTCGACCTCATGAAGATCGAACGCAGCGCCTCGCATCCGGTCCGCCTCGATGGCAAGCGCGAGTTCCCATCGATTTGAGGGGAAGGCAAACCAGTAATGCGTCAGATCCTCGCCCGTTTCGGCATTCGACTGCCCGGCGGCGACAAAGGCCAACCGATCAATCTGACCTTTCGGAAACTTTTTAGTTCCCTTGAACAGCATATGTTCAACAAAATGTGCCAGGCCCGACTTGCCGCTTGGTTCGTTATAAGAACCGACGGCATAGTAAAGGTCGCAGATCACAACGGGGGCATGGTGGCGGGGAAGTACGAGCACGCGGAGGCCGTTGGCCAAACGCCGCTCGTGCACGGCCAGGGCACCCGACCACGCGGGGGAAAGGCTGGCGGTCGACCGACGGGCCATGACTGCCCTCCTTTTTCCCGACCACGAAGAAACTGAACACCGATGAGGGCTGACCCCGAGAAGGGAATTACCGCACCGCAGCAATCAGTCCGTACAGCCACGCCGAAGGTAGATCAAACTTCGGCACGGGCAACGGTCTCGTCAGTGTATCATTCCAGACTCTGCGGTCGACCCGGTTTTCAAAACTTTCATACACCTGTATGGTTATCACGCAAAAATTTGCCGCATTATTTGCCCTTGCGAAGTCGGGTCGCCAGAGAGATCGGTACCCAGGGTTCAACCCAGCGCATCAACTTCCGTTTCCAACTGCCGCGCTTGCCCGCCCATTGGGGGTGAAGAACGTAGGCAAAAGAACCCGAGCCGACCTCGCAAACCCGCAACCCCATCGCCTCGACCCGCTTCGACGCCGCGACTTCCGCTACGGTTGCCTCAGCATAGTCGGAACCGATGCCGAACCCGTCCATCGCCTCCAAAACCTCGCGCCGGAGACAAAAAACAAGCGACTGAAGATGAGCCCCCGTCTTGCCTGGCAACACGCCAAGCCGTGCCAGCCCAGCGCGAACTCCGACCGGGATTGGCACTTCCCGCCCGTCAACTTTGGCGGCGAACGGGAAGTTGGCATAGTATCGATCGAGCCGATTCCAGCTCAATCCTGCCCAGTGGAGACTCTCGCCGACCAGACCGACGTTCGGTCGCATCGCCAGGTCAACAAAGGCTTTGAGCCAGTTGGGGCGAAGAATCTGGCATTCTTCCTGAAGGAAAAGGTAGCAATCCCGCGCAGGAGATTCACGCCAGCCCAGGTCCCAGGCGCCGATGTTGTAACCGGTGTTGGGGCGATACAAGATCTCGACCCCAGTATGACGCTCAGGCAATTTCAGCGGTAGGTCCCGAGCCTGATTCACGACCACTCGCGTCTGGAAAGGCAGACCCGCCGGGATTAACGTCATCTGGTCGAGCAAAGCCACTAGATGATCGGTCGGCCAGGCGTTGTAATGCGAGACGATGACCAAGATAGAAGGTTGAGGCACTTCTTGACTCGGGGGCAAGTTGCGGACACATATCTCGCAGCTAGCCTAAATACAGGCATGCCGATTTGCAATCTTCAAGAGCCCTGGGCAGGTCCTGAGGACCGGGTGGCTCAAAGGATTGGATGGTGGGCTTCCGTCCACAAAATTTGATTCGCTTCAAGGATTTAACATTTATTTATGAATATTTGAATAGCCATTAGGAGTCTAGATTGACCACACCGGGTGAATCTTACCAGTGCAGGAGCCTCGCTGAACTCACGATCCCGAAATCTGGACTGAGCCTTCACAGATCTGTTTGAGTGTGCTCGCGGCTTTTGGTCAAAAATTCCTTCGCGACTCTTTTGAACCGATCGCGACCAAACTCGTGTTCGACCATTCGCTCGGGGTAGTCGAACCGCTGACGCAATTTCCAGGGTTGGTGGATCGCCTTACCTCGGATCTGACTCAACTCGGGGACCCATTCGCGGACGTAATCACCCATCGGGTCGTATCTTTCTCCCTGGCCGACCGGGTTCATGATCCGGAAGTAGGGAGACGCATCGTACCCCGACCCGGCGACCCATTGCCAGTTTCCGATATTCTGAGCCGAGTCACCGCACAGGAGGAGACCGCGAAAGATTGCCTCGCCGATCCGCCAGTCGATCAGGAGGTGGCGAGTCAGGAACGATGCCGTGATCAATCGGGCTCGGTTGTGCATGAAGCCGGTTTGTTGAAGCTGTCTCATGCCGGCATCGACCATCGGGTAGCCAGTCTGGCCGGTTTCCCACTTCTTAACCTCCGACTTGTCGGTCCGCCAGGGGAAGCCACGCCATGGATGCTTGTATTCGGTGATCGCTCCTTCGGGTTGGCTGTCGAGGATCTCGGCGTTAAAATCCCACCAGGCGAGTTCTGTCCGCCACTTGGGTTCTTGAGCGCGATGGACGGCGACTCGTGGTCCCAGGACGCCGATGTTAAAATACATGCTCAACAACGAGGTACTTGGCCGCCGCGCGGGAAAGTCACGAGCCTCTGCATATCCTGCCTCAGCGTTTTTGAGGAAGTCATCAAGCCGCTTGAGAGCGGCTTTTTCGCCGGGTTCGGGCAGTTCAAGCCCTGGATCTACGCGGCGAATTTCACCGCGGCTCATCGCCGTGGGCACCGCGGGGAGTTGCTTCGGCGTTTGTGCCAGTTCTGGGAACGGGTGAGCAAGCCATTTCTTGGCGTAGGGTCCAAAAACCGAGTAGCGATGACCTGAGCCGGTCAGGAGTTCACCTGGTTCGCGAGTGTATTGCCCTGGATACCGCGTCACTTTGACCCCTGCCTGATCGAATGCCTGATCGACCAGAGCGTCGCGTTCCTTGGCGTAGGGGGTATGGTTGCGGATGTAGTGGGCATGACTGACTTTATGTTTGCCAAAGAACTCGGTCATGACCTCGTGTGGCACACCTTCGCGGACGATCAGGTCCGACCCGAGTTGTTGATAAGCCTCGCGGAGAGTTCGGACGTTTTCGAGGAACCACGCCTGACGTCGGGGCGTGGTTGTTGGCCGGTCGAAGATGATTGGATCGATGATCACGAGCGGGACGATTGGGTCGCCAGATTCTGCCGCGGCAGCGAGTGCTGGGTTGTCGTGCGTCCGAAGTTCCGTTCGATGCCATACCAGATGCATTCGGTTTGCTCGGGTTGAGTTGAACTTTAGGATCTGGCGAATCCGCTGATTGTAGGCAACAGTCAATGATCGGTCGTGCGACCGATAGTTTCTCCGCCGAACCACGACCACTGCTCAATATTCAAGACATGAGTTCTTTGCCGAGAGCCCGATTTTGGTAGAGCTCCTGCCCAAATCAATGTGCCGGGAGACGAGAGGGGCAACCGGCGATGCGCTATTCCCCAAGTCTGTTTTATGCGCGAATGATCTTGGCACGATGTGATGTGAGCCCCGCCGTCGCGTTGCGGGAATCGACGATCAGGATGGAATGATCAACGATCCAGCCCCAATCGTAGGTTGCGTGATTGGTGACGATCAGGACGCAATCTTGCTCGCGGAGCAACTCGGTGCTCAGCGGCTGGCTTTCGGCCTTCAGGTGGGGATAGTGACGCAGCGTCGGGAGTCTGGGAATGTGCGGATCGTTGTAGATCACCTCGGCCCCCTGCGCCAGGAGTGAGTCGAACAACTCCAGGGCCGGCGACTCGCGTGGGTCGTCGATATTGGGTTTATACGCCACGCCCAGGATCAGGATTCGACTGCCATTGACCGCCTTCCGGTGCGTGTTGAGCCCCTCGGTCACCTTGCCGACGACATAAGCGGGCATGCTGACGTTAATTTCTCCCGCGAGTTCGATAAAACGGGTCTGGAGGCCATACGACCGCGCGGCCCAGCTCAGATAGAAAGGGTCGATCGGGATGCAATGGCCGCCCAACCCCGGGCCGGGGTAAAACGCCATAAAGCCAAATGGTTTGGTTCTGGCCGCCGCGATCACTTCCCAAACGTCGATCCCCATCCGGTCGTAAAGCACTTTCAACTCATTGATCATCGCGATGTTGACGGCTCGGAACGTGTTCTCCAAAATCTTGCACGCCTCGGCGACCTCGCACGACGAGACGGGCACGACCTCCGGCACCACGGCTCCATAAAGTGCCTGAGCCACCGTTGCGGCAACGGGGTCGAACCCGCCGACAACTTTGGGGATCTTGCCAGCCGAGTGATTCGCGTTGCCCGGATCTTCACGCTCGGGACTGTAGGCGAGGAAGAAGTCGTGCAAAGCGGACAGGCCACTCGCTTCGAGTTCGGGCAGAAGGACGTCGCGGGTAGTCCCGGGATAGGTGGTGCTTTCGAGAACGACGAGTTGGTCGGGGCGGAGGTGGCGACCGATTGCCCGGCCCGTGTTGATCACGGCCGAAAGATCAGGGTCACGGTGCTGGTCGAGCGGCGTCGGCACGCAGATCAGGATGGCGTCGGCCTCGACCAGTCGGGCAAAGTCGGCGGTCGCCGCAAAGCGTCCAGTGCTTTGCATCGCCGCGACCCGATCCGAGTTGACATGGCCAATATAGCTTTCGCCCCGGTTCAGCCGGTCGACCTTGACCGGATCGATGTCGAATCCGAGGACCGGATACCCGGCACTTACGAAGAGTTCAACCAAAGGGAGGCCAACATAGCCGAGGCCGATCACCGCGACGCGGGCTCGCCGGGATTGAATCAATGCGATCAACCCGGCTCCCCGACCAGCGGGGATCACTGGGTCGGGTTGAGACGAATCGGGCCACGAACTGGGTAAATCAGAAGCCATTCCGGAATCTCAGGTAGGGCAAGCGAGTGGAGAGTTGAGGGCAAAGAGTCGATCACGAGTCAACCTGGAATCTCGCTAGCAAACCAATTTCGCAGGGTCGATTTGGGTGGTGACCGCTTATCGAGCCGTTGCCGCCGAAACTCGTCATGGCAGTAAGCCTACCGGATCGTGTGGCGTTCGCAAGTCTCGGGTCAGGCGGACCTTCCCGACGAATCCATGTCTCAGTGCACCGCGAGACTTGCTCGCTCAGGTGATGTTGAAGGCATGCCAGACCCGCACGATGGGCTGGCGGACGGCTCATTCGGGACGATCGATGTTGAGAACCCATTGATCTGGGCAGCGAATTCACGAATTTTGTAAGCTATCACTCAAGATGAACGTCGATCGAGCGAAAGTGGCTTAAGTCCAGGTTCATTCCGGCTGGTTGGTGCATCACCGGTCGTCAGGTGGGTTATGTTGGCCACGTGATTAGGTTCTGAAAATCCGCGAGGAGTCTGATGATGACACCGCAAGATGGGTCGAAACCGATCAAGGGCTCATCGCCAAAGTCTGGCCCCCCGCTTCCACGGATGCAAATTCCCAAAAATCCGGCCATGACTCAGCGTCAGCCAGTGTCACGCATGATTCCAATGGCTGGGGTTCCTCCGCTCGGTCCGACAAGTACAACTTCAAACGATATCGGACTTGGTGTGGCTGTGTCGGCCGGTTCTGGCGACGGCGGAACTGTGACGGCTCGGAAAGCGGGCGGCCTGCGCGATCTCGGGTTCGAGGTCTCTCCTCAAACGATTGGGATTCGCGCGGCGCTGCAACATCTCGCCAAGGCTATCAACATCGCTTTCCAATCGGATTACGGCGAAAACTATCTGGAAGCTGTGTATCAAGCCGCAATCGTCCGCAAAGGCGAAGTTCTGATCGTTCACCGCGAGTTTTTTGGATATCGCGACAACTGGTTTGGCCAATTTGGTCGGTTGCTCGAAGCGATGAGCCTGAGTCTCGAAGGACCTGATCCCGCCTCACCCGAGGGAAGGCAACGCTTTTTGGATAAGGGACCAGCCAGTATTCGTGGGCTTTTCAACCTGATCGGCCGGAAACTCGACCTGGTTGCCGAGTTTGAAGATCGAGTTCCCGCTTATGTGGAACAAATGCTTGATCGCCTGGAGGCTTCGGGAATCATCGTGGGCTGGGACCGTGAGGACTGGAACATCACCACGACAACCATCGGTCTCGATGTTCGGATCACTCCCAACATGAAACCGACGGTGATTGAGTAAGACTCGGAATGGATTTTACCTGGGTGATGCCTTGGGCTTGGCGTCGTCGAGGAGTCCATCAAACGAACCATCATCCTTGCTACCCGTTCCCGCGGCTTTTCCAGCAGGATTTTTGCCAGTCACTGGTTGCGACTTGGCGGTTTCCTCGGCTTTCTTTGCATATTTTTCGGGGTTTTCATTGAATTCATCGCGACATCCCGTGCAACAGACTGGGTAGGATTTCCCCTGATAGGTCACCATGATCGTGGCAGCGCCACCAGTCATGATGCATTTGGGCAAGTTTTCTCCGCCCGATCCCGCTGCGAACGACTCCCCAGCCTTGGTCAAACCCACTTCCACCTGTTTTTTGAATTGGGGGGCTCCGGGCTCCTGACTATCGACCTGAAGCGTGTAGCGGATCATGTTGGCATTGGGGCGAATGATAATCCGTTCGCGAGACTCGGTTTTGGCGGTGCCTGATTTATCGAGCGTCAACGATTTGCCATCCGGTGAGATCGACCCCACAAAGTTCACCGGCTTGCCAGTGGGATCAGTCCCCTCAAGTCGATACTTCTTGTCAGTCTTGTTGTAATTTAACAACCCCTTGGCTAGAGTCTTGTCGCCTTGCCACTCCATCGTCATGGCGACTGGCTTGCCCTTCTCGAATTTCCAGGCCCAGTTGTGCGATTCCGACCAACCTTTGACCCGATTGATCGTCGGCGACGCTGTCCCTTTCCAACTGCCCACCATGTGCTCAAACGGGGCAAAAGCCGGCGGGATCTCGTCGATCGCCCAGGTTATGGCGGTGTGCGACGAAAGAACGAGAAAGCCAAAAGCGACAGTCAACCCACGCATCATGACGTCTCCCTAATGTCCAGGCCGCGTGACTCTTGCAATCATGGTAATTCTACCCCCGTCTCAGGAGAAGAGTTCAAGCCAAGCCAAGTAAATCTGGACCGGAGCCGCAAACTGGAAATTGAAATCAAGTCAGGACAGCCCCTCGCACCATTTGGGTGCCACTGTTCTGGCGGCATGTCGGCTCTGACATAATAAAATCTCCCTATTCAATAGCGATAACCGGTGGCGGACCGTTCAGGTGATTGGGCTTGAATGTCGGCGCCGAATCGTTGATGATAACCGGCCTTCCACCTGGATGAGCAAAATCTGGGTCGGGGGTCGAGGTGAACCGGGGGGGACCCGGGCAATGGGGGCTTGTGAACCTGGTCAGGGTGGGAACACAGCAGCCATAAGCATCGCCTTCATGTGCCAGGGAGAACCTCCCCGGTTCACCTCGACCCCCCGCTCGGACGGATCGTTGCTGTCGTTTTAGATGGCAAATCCGCATGATTCGATCCCTCAGGCCCGACGGAGCGTGCCTCGTGTCCCAAGTTCGCGGGACGAGTTCGGCCCTGAGCACATCTGAACCTGAAGCTACCGGTTATACGGTGGTGGCTCGCCGCTACCGACCGCAACGTTTCGAAGATGTGGTCGGACAGGATCACGTCGTGCAGGCCCTCCGGAACGCGATTCGGCTGCACCGGGTCACTCATGCCTACCTGTTCAGCGGCACCCGCGGTGTTGGCAAGACGTCGATCGCGCGAATCTTCGCCAAGTGCCTCAACTGCGTCCACGGGCCGACCGACGAGCCCGACGGCACGTGTGATATCTGTCAGGCAATCGCGGTTGGGCAAGATGTCGATGTGATCGAGATCGACGGTGCTAGTAATAACGGCGTCGAGCAGGTCCGTGAACTCCGTCAGAATGCCGGTCTCCGACCGAGCCGCGCCCGGTTCAAAATCTACTATATCGACGAAGTTCACATGCTGACGACCGGCGCCTTCAACGCGTTGCTCAAAACACTTGAAGAACCGCCCGAACACGTCAAATTCTTCTTCGCGACAACCGAGCCGAACAAGATCCCCGTCACCGTCCTTTCACGGTGTCAGCGGTACGACTTCGCCGGGATCACGCCCGACCAGATCGTCGCAACCCTGGCCGAGATCTGCGAACGAGAGGCAGTCAAGGCCGATACCGACGCCCTTGCCGTGATCGCCCGCCGTGCCTCGGGGTCAATGCGTGATGCGCAGTCATTGCTCGAACAGCTCCTCTCGTTTGGTGGCGAGCGACTGACGGTGGATCTCGTCCAAAGCCAACTCGGGATCGCCAGCGATGAGCGGACTCTGGACCTGCTCGATGCCCTATCCCGCCGTGAGCCGGCTCAAGCGCTCGCACTTGTGGAGCAGACGGCGATGGCGGGGGTTCAGCCGACCGAACTTCTCGCCGGCGCGATCGATTTTCTCCGCGACACGATGATGGTCGCGGTCAAGGCGGACGTGCCTCACCTGGCCGCAACCCCGCGGCAAAAGCCCCGCCTGCAAGCGATTGCCGCTCGCTGGCCGCCTGAGACGTTGCTTGCGGCGCTGCAGATCCTCGCGGAATATCGCGGGCGGCTCCGGGGGAGCCCGCACGGGCGCGTCCTGGTCGAGATCGCGCTGATGCGGGTGGCCAGTCTGGACAACTTGACCGACCTCGGCGATGTCGTTGCTCGGCTGATGGCCCTCGAAAGCGGAGCGCCCGCCGTGGCTCCGCTCGAAAAAAAAAAATTGAGCCTGGCTGATCCCACACCGCCGATTGAACCGATCGCCGAACCGGTGACCCTCGCTCAACCAACCCCCGAGACGCCGGCGCCGATCGTCGCAGTTGCCCCGAGAGCCGATCCACCCCCGTGGGATCTGGTCGCGATCCGGGCTCGGTGGGCCGACTGGGCTGTGACTCTCCCGCCGGAGATCGCCACCAAACTGACGTCGTTCGCGCCCGTCGCGGTTGATGAAGGTAATCTCCTCGTCATCGAACCCGCGGCGGGATACAATTGGCTCGTCGATGCGTGCGAGCGGCCCGAACCCCGGTCCAGGATCGAAACAGCGGTCCGCCAGTGGTTTGGTCGGCTCATCAACCTCCGGTTCCAGCGTGTCGTCGAAGCCAAGGTGTCTGCTCCTATCCGGCACCCCGCGGTCGTGGCTCGCGATGATGGCCTCGCCGATGATCCACTCGTCAAACAGGTGATGGAGTCGTTCGAGGCCAAGGTTGTTCGGGTTGAGGTTGACGACTCGCCCGCTTGATCGTATCCGGCCGTCCCAGCAGTTGGCTTCTTTCTCGAAAGGTTCTCCGCCAATGTTCAACCCTCTGGGCGGTCTCAATGATCTGATGAAGAACGCGGGTAAAATCCGCGAATCGATGGAAAAAGCCGGTGAAGCGCTCGATCGACTGATTGTTGAAGGAGCGGCGGGTGGTGGCGTCGTCACCGCGAAGGTCAACGGCAAAATGAAGGTTCTCTCGGTCCGGATCGATCCCAAGTTGATCACCGATGGCGATGTCGAGATGCTCGAAGAACTCGTCGCTGCCGCCGTTAACCAGGCGATGAGTAAGGCCCAAGAATCCGCGGCGCAGCAGTTCAGCTCGATGGCGGGCGGGATGTCGATTCCTGGCCTGTCCAACTTCCTGGGCCCCGGGTCGGGAGGCGGTTAAATGGCTGGATCTTCCGCCGCAGCGTTAGATCGCCTGATCGAAGCGTTTGGCCGCCTGCCTGGCCTCGGTGCCAAATCAGCCGAACGTCTCGCTTATCATCTGATCAAAGCTCCGCCCGAAGAAGCCTTGGCACTTGCCGAGGCGATTCGGGGTGTCAAGGAAAGCGTACGGTACTGCGAGGTCTGCTATCATCTGACCGAGTCAGAATCGCCGCTTTGCTTTGTCTGCCGCGACCCGCGCCGAGATCAAAGTTTGGTCTGCGTGGTCGAGCAGTCGCGGGATCTAATCGCGCTCGAAAAGTCGGGGACGTTTAGTGGTGTCTATCATGTCCTGTTAGGGCGGCTCTCCCCACTTCAAGGTGTTGGTCCCGATCAGTTGACGGTCGACGCACTCGAAGGGCGGGTTCGACGCGGAACGATCCGTGAGCTGATCATGGCGACAAACCCCAATCTGGAGGGTGACGGCACAGCGCTTTTGATCGCGAATCGCCTGACTGATACCGAAGTGAGCATCACCCGTCTGGCCCGAGGTTTGGCCTCCGGCAGTGTTCTTGAATTCGCCAACAAAGAAATGCTGGCCGACGCCTTGAATGGCAGACAAAAGTTTTGACCGATCCGTGCTTGCGGGCGGGGATCATAGCTGGCATAATAATTGCGGGTCAGGCCGCGACGACTCCCCCGCCGGACCGAATTCTAGCTCGTCGCAACTCGTTAGAGCGACGCCAGATCAGCTTGTTTGCGACTGAGTCGCGTTTTGGCTGACGTCACGGTGAAGTTTCCGAAGCACTCTCTTTTCGGCGGCGGAAAATCAGACCATGCGTCTTGATACCTCGCAACATCAACGAATGGACATGCGGCTCCGAATGGCGCCGCGGATGATCCAGTCTATGGAAATCTTGCAACTGCCGCTGATGGCATTGCAAGAACGGATTGACCAAGAGTTGATCGAAAATCCGATACTGGTCGATTTGAGAGAATCGGCGACTCCGGGCGAGCAACCTGACGGCGAGTCGGAGACTCCGACGACTCCGACCGAAGAAACGCCCACCCCCGAATTTGATGAAGGCGACGACTGGTCGGATGCCTATGGGGAGTCGCATCGTCTGAGTCGCGCCGCGATGAGCGAGGAAGCTGATCGCAAGCACGACGCCATGCAAAACATGGCATCCCGTCCTGAGTCGCTCCACGACGATCTGGCACATCAACTTGGCTTCATGGCTTGCAGTAGTGAAGTGCGCGCCATGGCCGACTATCTGGTCTATAACCTGGATGATAATGGGTTTTTGAACGTCGAGTTACGCGATCTCGTCCGCGATTATGGTGGTGATGCCTCACTGGCCCAGGCTGAGGAAGCACTGGATCTGGTCCAACGACTCGACCCTCCTGGGGTGGGTGCTCGTAATCTCCGCGAATGCTTGCTGCTTCAGTTGACTCCCGACGTGCCTCACCGCGATGTCTTGCAGGTTTTGATCACGCAGCACCTTGACGATATTCAGCAAAACCGGTTGCCAACAATTGAAAAGCGGACCGGGTTTTCGATCGAGGTTATCAAGGAAGCCATCGATCAACTTCGACGCCTGAATCCTCGTCCAGGTGCTCGATTCGCGCCGACCAGCACTCAATATGTCGTCCCCGACCTCGTTGTCGAAGCCGACGAACATGGGGAGTATGAAGTTCGACTTGCCGATGACCATACGCCGCAACTGGCGATCTCGCGGCAATATCAGCGAATGCTCAAAAACAAGCAATCTGATCCGGTCACTCGCGAGTTTATTCAAAAAAAGATCCAATCCGCGCGGTGGTTGATTGAGTCGATCGAGCAACGGCGTAGTACCCTGCTCAAAGTGGCCAAGGCGATTATTGCCCATCAGAAGAATTTTTTGGACAAAGGTCCTGAGTCGATCGAACCGCTCAAGATGCAGGAAATTGCCGATCGCGTTGGCGTTCATGTCACCACGGTGAGTCGTGCTGTTGATGACAAATGGGTTCAGACCCCTCGGGGGATCTTTGCCCTGAAACGCTTTTTTGGTGGTGGGACCACGGCGGCAAACGGTGAAGAAGTCGCCTGGGAGACGATCAAGCAGAAATTGCTGGAGATCCTCTCGAAAGAAGACAAGCAAACCCCGCTCTCCGACGAGGAGATTGTGGAGGAGTTGAGTCGATCCGGTTTTCCAGTCGCTCGCAGAACAGTGACGAAATACCGGAAGGCACTCCGCATTCCGTCGAGTCGGCAACGTAAGGAATTTTAGTTCGGATCCGATCCGATCCGATCGATCGCAATAGAGCCCGATTCAGACTGTAATCTGAACCGGGCTCGTGTTTTTGCTCATCCGATCATCCGACGGATCCGGTGATTCAACCAGTACCGACTCGACTAGCCGCAGGAATCGGCGTAGGTGTAGCTCGGGTCGCCTCGGGGTTTGTGGCGACCGTAGGTTTGGCGATCAACCGTTGCATTGCCATTTCATAGCCAATCAGACGCGTCGTTTCAAGAAGATATGAAGCTTGCATCAACCCCATATCGCGGACAATCCGCAGGATCATTGTTTCTAACTCGGTGACCGACTCCTGGGGCCGACTCGGATCGAGGTCGACACCATCGTCGGCGAGGAAGTCGAGTGAAACATTAACGGCCCGGGCCAACGCCATGGCGTTTTCCAGGCCCGGCAATGACTTACCGTTCATGATCCGAGAAATTTCGGAATCACTCACGTCCGATTTTCGCGCGAGTTTTTGGCCGTTGAGGCCATGCTGCAACATTTTTTGACCGAGTTTTTCGCTAAACCGGTTACAGTTCTTCCACAGCTTTTTTTCGGACATCGCCAGCTCCTCATCCCGAGATCACGATCGAATTGTACGATGCAATTGTCGAGAAAGCGACTCGATTTCTCCCGACCTTGCAAATTTCTTTCATGGTAACTTGATCAAGTCGATCTCGGGCGTGCAATCAGAAAATTGATCAACGTATTCCAGATTGCTTTGGAAATCCGCCGTGACTGAAACCCAATCTAGTGTAAACATATGTACATTAATTTTTTCATCAAACTTAAGTTCCATGGCATCCTTTGAGGTGTGGTTGTGTTGGTGAGTCGCCAGAGTGAAGCGGAATCCAAGGGTTTGTTCACGCACATCCTGATTTTGATAGACTTCACGCAGGGAGCGGGTTCTGACTCTTTGGTGGCAGGAAAGCGAGTGACCAGATGGAGACGCCACGAATCGCCCGAATCCTGGGAGAAATGGGGACCTTGCTTGAGGTTCAGGGCGAGAATCCGTTTCGGGTCCGGGCTTATCAGCAAACAGCGCAGATTTTGAAGGGGCTTCCCAGCGACCTGTCGGAGATGATCGCCGATGGGAGTCTGGCGGCAATTCCCGGTATCGGTGCCGTGATGCTGGCGAAGATTACCCAACTCAGCACGACCGGACACTTACCCGCGTTCGAGGAGTTGAAGCAAGCCACACCGCCCGGCTTGATCGCCCTGCTTCGGGTCCCGGGACTCGGGCCGAAGAAGATCAAGCTCCTTCATGACACCTTGAAGATTGAGAGTCTGGCCGACCTCCGAGCGGCGGCCGGGTCGCACCAGATCGCGGCTCTGAAGGGGTTTGGGGCCAAAACCGAGGAAAAGATTCTCGAAGGGATCGACTTCCTGGAATCGGTTGGTGACCGGGTACTCCAAAGTACCGCCCGCCGCCTGATCGCGCCGATTTTCGCCGCCATTGAAGGCCATCCGGGAGTAATCCGTGCGGCGGTCTGCGGCAGTCTGCGCCGCCGAACGGAAACCATTGGTGACCTGGATATCCTGTTCAGTTCGGACGACCCCGAGCCGGTCCTTCAACGATTCGTAGACCTGCCTGAGGTGGCGAAGGTGCTGGTCCACGGTCCCTCGAAGGCCAGCGTTCGGTTGCTCGACGGGGTGCAGTGCGACCTCCGGGGAGTGACCGACGCCCAGTTTCCGTTTGCGCTGCATTACTTCACCGGGTCGAAGTTGCACAACATCGCGATGCGGAAACGGGCCATCGTCCGGGGTCTGAAGCTGAGCGAGTACGCACTCGAAGGTCCCGACGGGCCAATCGCGTGCCAGACGGAGACGGACCTGTTCCATGCTCTGGGTCTGGCCGACATTCCCCCCGAGCTCCGCGAGGACGGCGACGAGTTCGCGTTGGCTGAGGCAGGACCGATTCCACGCCTGGTTGAACTTGGTGATCTGGCCGGCACATTTCACTGCCACACCGACTGGAGTGACGGCGGTGCGACGCTGAAAGAGATGGTGCAGGCGGCTCGTGATGCCGGCCTGACCTATCTCGGGATCGCCGATCATTCGCGCGCCGCCGCGTATGCGGGCGGCCTCTCGGTGGACCGGGTCCGCCAACAATGGGAAGCGATCGACTCGCTCAACAAAACCATGGCCGGCGACTTCTGGATCTTCAAGGGGACCGAATGCGACATCCTCGCCGATGGTTCGCTCGACTTCCCCAATGAGATCCTCGCTGGGTTTGATTATGTCGTCGCGAGTGTCCATTCCGGGTTTGGGATGGATCGAGTCACGATGACCGAGCGGCTTTGCCGGGCCGCGCGGAACCCTTACGTGACCATGCTCGGCCATCCCACCGGCCGACTCCTGTTGGCACGCGATAGCTACGCGGTCAATCTGGACGCCGTCCTCGCCGCCGCTGCCGAGGCGGGAACGATGGTCGAGATCAACGCCAACCCGCACCGGCTCGATCTCGATGCGATCCATGCCCGGCGTGCTCATGCGCTCGGAATCACGATCGCGATCAATCCTGATGCGCACGCCACGTCGGGTTTCGCCGACCTCGACTATGGCATCGGGATCGCCAGAAAAGCTGGGATCGCCGCCGCGGCGATCCTGAACACGCGCAATCATCAGGAAGTAGCCCGGCTGTTTGCCAGGTCCCGGCAACGCGTTCATGGTAATTTATAATCAAAGCATTCATCTACGATTGATAAGTGGCGATCTAGCTCGCAAGTTTGCGAACAACATTTCTTGGTTATGACGAACCTCTAGATTTGAACGCAATACCCCAAATCCACGGGACGGTTCGGCCCCCTTTGCGGACCGGTCTGACCCGTTCTATAATGGGTTGCAAAGCAGAGATTTCGGGTGAATCAACCACTCCGGTTTCGTCTCGGGCTGACCCGCCAGATGGCGGGATTTCTGTCTTCACCGTAAGCTGATCTAGCGCGAAGGACTTCGACATGGCCCCGCAGCAACCGGTCGAGGCGAAACCGAAATACTACTCCGTCGATGAGGCCAACCGATCGCTCCCACTGGTGAAAGCGATTGTCAGCGACATCGTCCGGCAGTTCGAGGTAGTCAACGACCACAAACAGCGCTCGATCGAGCTGAAAAATCTGCGACGACGTCCGGGTAGTCTCGACGATTCCCACGCCGAGCAGACGCACCAGATCCAACTCTCACTGGAAAGCGAAGAATCTCGGCTCGAAGGTTTCATCAACGAATTAAACAAGTTGGGAGTCGTTCTCAAGGGGTTTGATGGTCTTTGCGACTTCCCGAGTCTTCGTGAAGGCCGGGAAGTCTACCTTTGCTGGCGGCTGGGTGAACTGAGCGTTCGGTTCTGGCATGAAACGAACGCCGGCTTCGCGGGTCGCCAACCACTCGACCCCGTCCCGATCACGGACAATCGGCGCGGTTGAAGTCGGTCCTGAATGATGCAAACGCTTCACCCGAGTGAGAAGTGGTTGAAACCGCCCGGATGACCGGGATAAGATCAAGCGCGTCAAAGAGCGGGCGGTCAACCTTCGCCAACTTCTCACAAGGTCCGCGGATGAATCAGGTCGTCACAATCGACGGACCAGCAGGGGCGGGCAAAAGTACGGTGGCTCGCTTGCTGGCCGCAAAGCTAGGCTGGCGACTCCTCGATACGGGGGCGATGTATCGCGCGGTCACTCTGGCCGCAATCCGCCAGGGCGTCGATCTTCACTCCGCAACCGAACTCGAAAGCCTGGTACGCACCCTGCACGTGGTTGTGCGGGACTTCGAAGTGACGATGAACGGCGAAGATGTCACCACCGCCGTCCGGAGCAGCGAAGTGACTCGTTTAACGTGTCATATCGCGGACTGTCCTGCGGTCCGGCACCATCTGGTGAGCTGGCAGCGGGCTTTCGCGGCAACCGCGGGACAGGTTGTCACCGAAGGCCGCGACCAGGGAACGATCGTCTTTCCCGACGCGATCCGCAAATATTTTTTGACGGCCCATGACGAGGAACGAGCCCGCCGCAGGCAAGCCGAACTGGCGGCGCGAGGCCATGAACTCACGCTGGATCAGGTGCTTGACCAGGTCCGTGTCCGGGACGCCAGCGACAAGGCCCGATCGATCGCCCCGATGATTCCCGCGAACGATGCGCGGATCGTCGACTCGACCGGGCTCGATCTGGAAGCGGTGGTTATGATCCTTGAAGCCGACGTCCGGCCTCGTCTCAGCCTGGCAGGCACCAGCGCGCGAACCCAGGAATCTGCGGATTTGTACGACTTCGACTCTGGAACGACCGCCCGCAATGGCTGAAACCTTGGCGAATTCTCCGTATCAAAGCACCGCGATTGCAACGGGTCGCGGGGCGGGTGGATCCTGGTCTCCTTCCAGCGATCGCTCGCTGATGAAGTTTCTCTGGTACCGGATCATCCAGGGCTTTTTCAGCACGATTCTGGCCTCGACGTCAGGATTGCGGGCGTCTGGTCGCCGGAATATCCCAAATCAAGGGCCGGTTCTGCTCGTTTCCAACCACCTCAGTCACCTCGACGTTCTGGTTCTGGGGATCTTGCTGGACCGACCGCTCAATTACGTCGCGCGATCGTCGCTCTTTTTCTTCCCACTCGGAGCGTTTATCAAATCCGTTGGTGCATTTCCGATCAACCGCGAGGGGATGGGCGCCGAAGGGTTCAAGGAAACGCTGCGGCGAACCCGGGCAGGAGGGATTGTGACTCTCTTTCCGGAAGGAACGCGGACCGAAGACGGTGATCTGGGCGAGATGAAGTCAGGGATCGCCCGACTTGTGACCCGGACCAAGGCGGTGGTGGTTCCCGCCGCCATCGCCGGAACCTTCGAGGCCTGGCCCAAATCGCGCTGGTTGCCATGGTCCCATCCGCTCCGAGTTCATTTCGGTCCCCCGATTGGTCTTGAGCAAATGAAGGACATGGAACCCGATGAGTTGATCGACCTGATCCGCTCGCGAATCCTTGAATGTCAGCAGGTGGCCAGGGAGGGGGTTCGCCGCGACCTGAACATCAGTCTCGCTTGCTCGGAAACAGGAGATTGACAGAAAACTCTGATTCGATTGCTGGGGAAGTTGCCATTGGCGGATCTTTCCCGATCGGCTAAAGTTCCCGCGACCACGAAAGTGGCCCAGGGAAGGATCGCGGCGCAAGTCTGATCCGGATTAATCAACCAAGCCTTCATGCAAGGATCTTCCAGAAGGAGGCTTCCATGCTCCGTCGATTTTTTTGGATCGGTCTGGCGATCGTCGTGACCTCGTCAGGGTGTACTCACAACTATTATTATGGAACCAACGGCGGTTGCCCTCCGTTTGGGCAAGCTGTAACCTCTCAGGTCGGCCAGATCTGCGAAGTTCCGAACGGAACCGTTGTCACATCGAATAGCGCGACCCCCAGCGTCGGCCAAGCCGGTACCAGCGCCGCGATCGTCTCCAGTCCCCAACCACAACGCATCGTGGTCGGTCAATCATTCACAAACTCTTCCTACCTCAGCCGGAACCGTTGGCATCGGACTGATCCCGAAAGCGTCGCCACGTTCACTAGAGTTGACGGTAACTTGCCGGAATCAACCAGCAAATAATTCGCTCCGCTCACGGTGAAGTCCTCTTTCCTCTTCTGAATCCACAAACGGAGTTGATCCGTTTCGGATTTCGTCTGGTACTAAGAATTTTGAACGGGCGATTAGCTCAGTCGGTAGAGCGGCTGCTTTACACGCAGTATGTCGGGGGTTCGAGTCCCTCATCGCCCATTGGTCACGCAGTTCTCCAAAATCACTTGTATGGTCGATATCCTCTGGAGAGGACACTGGCATCCGCCCGCAAGCGAATGTGACAGGTATGGATCATCATGGTAACAGGTCGCTGATGCTTGTCGCGCACGCCACATGGATCTGTCTTGTTGACCAGGACAATATGACGTTCCCGGGTTAGTACCGGGTCATGATGTCGATCGGTTCTGTCTTCGGGCATGGGTGTGACTTTGACCCGACCTACCACGACCTCATTGACCGATGGGTGCGCCAACGGATTCTGGCATGGCGATCGGAAAAGAAGGACAGGCACGCTCGCAAGCTCGCTTGAGCCAGTCCCCTTTTCCTGGTCAGCGGTCGTTTGTCAGAATCCGTTACCGCACCCTTGACCGATCGACGCTGATCCTTAGGTAGGTTGACCTATTGAGTTATGGCCGGGTGGCGTATAGTGAGAGATTGAAGGCCTGTTCGCTGTGGAACTGGTCGATCCCGCAGCGATGGCCAGGTGTGGCTAAAAGGAGGTCGGGGTGTCTTCACGCGAAAACCCACCGTCAACGTCGTGGACCTACCGGATGGAAGTGTCCCCGACGGGCCAGACATTGCCAATGCCTCCTTCCAGCCCGAACGCTGAACCCGTTGCGCTGCTCCACGCTCTGGTCTCGCTGCAAGCTCAGACGCTCGAAGTGCAAAAGCAGATCTTGCAGAATCAGGCTCAGCAGCTTGAACTCACCCGCGAGGCCACTCATATTGCGCGTGAGCAGCGAGTGCGGCAGATCGCCGAACTCGAACGCTGGCAGGCCGGGCATGAGTCGGTCCTCGACCAAGCTCGTGAGTCACTCGGCCAGCTTGAGCAGGTCCACGCCGCGCTCATGGGTGAACTGGTCAATCATGTGTCCGACAATTACGAGAACCTGGTCGACGGCGAGTTCGCCCTGACCGACTTCGTCGACAAGTTCGGACCCCGCCTGGCGCATCTGAACACGATGCTCGCCGTGCTCCGGCCCCTGACCATAGCGACCCGGCCGACCAAGTCCGAGAATCCAGAAAGCTGATCCGACTCTTGAAAAGTCTGCTCGGTTTTCTAAGTTTCGCTGCGCCGGTCGGTCAATAGGACCGTAAAGAACCCATTGGAGAAGCTTTATCCGCTCTTTCCATGAGTCTTTGCCTTGCGCAGAACGGCCAAGTTTGCGCCGATTGATCCAGAGCATGTGGTGGGTATGGCCGCTATTTCGAGGGGGCACCTCGATCCCGCCCCAAAATCCGAGTTCCGGGTGGCTGGCGGTTACGGACTACCGTAACTGCCAACTACCCCAAGAGAACGCGGGTCATACACCACGTGGCCCTGAAAAAACTCGGGTCAGAACCGGAGCCAGGGCGCTAAAAAGGTCCCCTTTGGCCCGGTATGAATGCCAGATGTGGGTCTGATTTCAAACGAGTTGAGAATCGGCGAACCGCGCTGATCAACAAGCCCCAATGGTATCAGCGATCAGGTCGGTGGATCGACCCAATGCCCTCAGAACGGGGCTATACCCTCGACGGCGGCAGGGGCGTAAAATGGCCTGACCGTCGGTCCGAGCAGACGGACTTCTCCCCTGGACTGAGAATCTACCAATGCACGCTCACCGCAGTTTGGCCCGCTGGGCCGGAGTTGCCTTGATGACCTTCGGAGCGCAGGCCGGAGCGATGACCGGATCGGAACCGCCCGCCGAAAAGCCACCCGCGAGCCTGCGGATCGAGTATCCGGCTGCCCCTCGGGGCGACGTCACCGATACCTACCACGGCGTCACTGTGGCCGATCCCTACCGCTGGCTCGAAGAGCCCGACTCCGCGGAAACCCGCGCCTGGGTCGAAGCCGAGAACAAGGTCACCTTCAGCTATCTGGAGGCGATCCCCGCCCGGACCGCGCTCAAGGAGCGGTTGACCCGTCTCTGGGATTACGAGAAGTTTGGCGCTCCGTCGAAGCAAGGCGACCGCTACTTCTACTCGCGGAACAGTGGTCTCCAGAACCAGTCGATCCTCTACTCGACCGAATCCCTTACGGGCGAAGGTCAAGTTCTGATCGACCCGAACACGCTGTCTGCTGATGGCACGGTCGCCCTCTCGGGAACCTCGGTTAGCGAGGACGGCAAGCTGATCGCCTATGGCGTCGCGGCGGCCGGGTCGGACTGGGTTGAGTACAAGGTCCGCGACGTCGCCACCGGCAAGGACCGGCCGGACCTCCTCAAATGGATCAAGTTTTCGGGGGCCGACTGGCTCAAGGACGGCTCGGGCTTCTATTACGGTCGGTTTCCCGAACCCGCCGCGGGTGCAAGCCTCAAGGCGCCCAACTACTTCCAGAAGCTCTACTTCCACAAGCTCGGGACGGATCAAACCGACGACGTCCTCGTCTACGAGCGACCCGACCAGAAGGAGTGGCAATTCGGCTCGACCGTGTCCGAGGACGGCCACTACCTTGTCATCACGGTCTCGAAGGGGACCGACGACAAGTACCGCATCCTCTACAAGGACTTGACCAGGCCCGAGAGCCAGCCGGTCGAACTGATCGACAACTTCGACGCCGAGTATTCCTTTCTCGACAACGATGGCTCCGTCTTCTGGTTCAAGACCAACAAGAACGCCCCGCGTGGCCGGGTCATCGCCATCGACACCCGCGACCCCAGGCCCGAACGGTGGGTCGAGGTCATCCCCGAGCAGCCCGAAACGCTACGAGGCGTCTCGATCGTCAACGACACTTTTATCGCATCTTACCTCAAGGATGCACACACTCAGGTCAAATTCCACGACCTGAAAGGCAAGTTTGTGCGGGAGGTCGCCTTCCCGACGCTCGGCACGGCGGGCGGATTCGGCGGCAAGCGGCAGGATACCGAGACCTTCTACGCCTTTACCACCTTCACCGCGCCCACGACGGTCTACCGGTACGACATGAAGACCGGCGAATCGACGGTGTTCAAGCGACCCAAGGTGGATTTCAACCCGGACGATTACACGACGACGCAGGTCTTCTATCCGTCAAAGGACGGGACCAAAGTCCCGATGTTCGTCAGCCACAAGAAAGGGGTCAAGCTCGACGGGTCGAACCCAACCTACCTTTATGGTTACGGCGGTTTCAATATCGCCTTGACCCCGGCGTTCAGCCCGGCCAACATCGTCTGGATGGAACGAGGCGGCGTCTTCGCTCAACCGAGCCTCAGGGGTGGTGGTGAATACGGCGAATCCTGGCATCAGGGCGGCACGAAGCTCAACAAGCAAAACGTCTTCGATGACTTCATCGCCGCCGCCGAGTATCTGATCGCCCAGAAGTACACAAGCCGTCCCAAACTCGCCATCGGCGGCGGGTCGAACGGCGGTCTCCTTGTCGGAGCTTGCTTGACGCAACGGCCCGACCTCTACGGCGCAGCCTTGCCAGCGGTGGGCGTGCTCGACATGCTTCGCTTCCACAAATTCACCATCGGCTGGGCCTGGATCGACGACTACGGCTCGTCGGACAACGCCGAGCAGTTCAAGTATTTGAGCACCTATTCGCCGCTCCACAACATCAAGCCCGGCACCAGCTACCCGGCGACCATGATCACGACCGCCGACCACGACGACCGCGTCGTCCCCGCGCACTCGTTCAAGTTCGCCGCCGCCTTGCAGGCCGCGCAGTCGGGCGACAACCCGGTCCTGATCCGGATCGAAACCAAGGCTGGCCACGGCGCTGGGAAACCCACCTCGAAGATTATCGAGGAAGCCGCCGACCGCTGGGCCTTCCTGCTCCGGAGCCTCAAGGCCGAGTAATCCTAGGGCGTGAGGCGGGGCAGGGCGGGCAAGGTTCGCCTCGCCCGCCCTGCGTCTGACGACGAAACCAACACATCCCCTCGCCTGCACTTGACCGGTCGTCACGACGATCAAGCACCAAGCGATAGCCAGGAGCCAGAGCGGTTTACCAGAGACCTTGTCGCGGATCGCTCGGGTTTTTCGCGGCAAACTGTTCGATCAGGGATCGGCTCTCATCGTCGATCTTGGCAGGCACGACGACCTTGATAACGAGATAAAGATCCCCCTCGGGCGTCGCCTTGGACGCCGGTACGCCCTGGCCCTTGAGACGAAGGCGGCGACCAGTGCTGGTCCCGGCGGGGATCGGCAAGGACTTCGAGCCGGTCAAGGTTGGCACCTCGACCCGAGCGCCGAGGATGGCCTCGCTGACGCTGATCGGGATCTCGACGGAGAGGTCGCGACCCGTCCGAGTGAAGTACGGATGGGGTTCGACGCTGACGGCAAGAATCAGGTCGGTCGTGCCACCTTGATCGCCCTGACCCTTGAGCCGGAGTTTGGCGCCGGACTCCAGACCGGGCGGAATCCGGACGACCTTGGTCTCGCGTCGGCCGCCGTCGCGTTCGAGTTCGATGGAAGTCTCACCACCTCGGACCGCAGTCAGGAACGGAATCGTGATCGAAGCCTCAGCCTCGACGGGTCGGCTGGGCGGCCGGCGACGGTTCGCGCCTCCGCCGCGCATCCGGCTCATGATATCGTCGAAGATCCCACCGCCGCCGTGTTCTTCCTCAGGTGGTCCCGCTCCCGAGCCGGGGCGAATATTGAAGAACTGACTGAAGTCGATATTCTCGCCGCCGGGGACGCCACCCGCTCGCGCGGCCCATTCCTGAGGACCCGAGCGCGGTCCGTAGCCGGCGCCCCCCATGCCGGCCTCGAACGCCGCCATGCCGAACTGGTCGAAGCGGGCTTTCTTCTCGGTGTCGGAAAGGATGTCGTAGGCGTTCTGGACTTCCTTGAACTTGGCTTCGGCCGTCTTGTCGCCGGGGTTGGCGTCGGGGTGATGCTTGCGAGCGAGCCCACGGTATGCTTTCTTGATCTGGTCCGCCGTGGCGTCACGCTGCACGCCGAGGACATCATAATAATCACGATCCGCCATGCTCGCTCCCCGATCCGATCGACGCCCGCCTCCCGACCAGGCGGCAAGAACTCGCCCGGGCCGCGCTGACCGCGACAATTCAGTTTAGCTTGCGTAGGACCCGAGATACAAGAAAACCACCGACCGGTGGGTCTGGCTTTCGTTTCTGGAGAATGGGATCCTTGATCGCAAGATCGCTAATCAGATCGGAGGCCCGGGCACGCCGGGCCGCTCCGCTCACGTTCAGCAACTCGGGAGCTTGATGGCGTTGATGTCGGGTTTGTTGCCTGGAAATCGGACCGGTGGCAGCGTGATCAGGAAGTCGGGGGAATAAGCCTCGCCGCAATCCAGGCAACTCGGAGGGTCGGCGAGCAAGGCTTGCAAGGTCTCCGACCACGGCACGAACGAAGCGGTGAGATCCACCGGGAGTCGGACCCGAACTCGATGGGTCATCTGGTGGTCAGGAAGAACAGGGCAGGCGATCGACCCGGCTTGCGGGATCGTGCCGTCGCCTGGGTCCTGGACGAAGGCCGTGAGCCGGAACCGGTGGGACGCGGGGGCTCCGATCAGGTCGACCGGCATCGTGAAGGTGTGCGGTCGGGTTCCGTTCAGGTGGATCATCCGTTCTGTGAAGCGCTGGACAACCTGATGCTGGTCAGCCGGCCCGTGGTCCGAGGTGAGCGCCAGACCGACCCGCCAGTCCTGCCCGCCCTCGCCCGGTGTTCGGTTCATGATCCGGACCGTCAAAGTCCGTCTGGGTCCCGACCCGCTCAGTTTCAGGTCCAGCTTCAACCTGGTCTGGTCCCGTTCAATTTGATTCAAGACCGCGGCGAGAGCGGGCCCCGCTACGGGCAGCGGCCGACCCGCCAGCAGGGTTGAGGGCATCGGCTGGCCGGTGCCGCCTGGCTTGCGAACCAATCGGGCTGACGCCGCCGCCTCATTCGGCCAGTCGAGCACGACCACCTGACTGGGGTTGATGCCAACCTGGCGTAGCTCCTGGATGAGCGCGACGGCGACAGCACACGACGGTTTGCCCTGGGTCGGGAAGAATTCGATCAGGACCTGGCCGGGCGGGATGCCGTCGGCGCCGCCGACGCACTCCAAAGCCAGGACGATTCCGACGACGATGGCCTGCCAGCACGCATGGTTCATGGGGTGATCCATCCCGAGGTCGATCCGATGAGCGAGCGCCGCGACGTCCGGCGGCGATTGGTCGCTCGACCGGCTCGGACCTGACAACGGCTCTTCGGGGCGGAAGCGCGCTCTGCCCCTCGTCGAGGGTTGGCCGGACTGATAAGATAATGAGGTCGGAACGGGTGACCGATCGTGCGGTTGTCCTCGGATCGGCGGCTCAGGGCTGGATTGATGCCAACCTCGATCATCGTCCATGAGCGGATCGCCACCTGGACCGGACGCCTCCGCCCCCGGTTTGCCGGCGACCCTCGCGTCCGGTGGGTTGAGTCGCGATCCAGCCCCGACCTCGTCGCGGCCGTCGGCAGCGAGTCGTCGCTTGTCCTGATCGACCTCAGAGGGCGAACTCTCTGGGGAATGGAAGGATTGAGCGCACTTGAACCGAGGCACCATCAGGCTCTGATTCTGGTTCTCGACCCCGATCACGTCCCCGAGGTGCCTATTCTGGCCCGCGAACTTGGGGCGACGCTGGTCTGGTCGGGAGTCGTCGTTCCGCCACGTGTCGCTACGCTGTTCCACCACTGGCTGAATCTGGCCGAGACGACCCGACTCACCGCTCGCCAATCGAACCAACCCACTCGTTGATCTCGCCGCTTGCCCGCGACTGATATTTATCTGACCCTCCGCAAAGGATGTTTGATGTTCGGCACCAAAAGCCCCTCCTCGCTCACTGAAGCCGACGTGCTCGCCGCGTTGAAGGGGGTCAAGGACCCCGACATCCAGCGCGATCTGGTCGACCTCGGGATGATCAAGGATATCCGGATCGACCGGACCGTCATCACCCTGACCGTCAACCTGACCACACCCGCCTGCCCGCTCAAAGGCAAGATCGAAGCCGATGTCCGTGAGGCACTTGGCACGCGGCTTGGGAGCGAGTACACCGTCACCATCCACATGACCGCCGACGTCCGCGGCAAGGGGATCGCCGAGAAGGGCGACATTCCCGGCGTCAAAAACGTGATTGCGGTCGGCTCGGGCAAGGGTGGCGTTGGCAAGTCGACGATGGCAGCCTCGATCGCCTTCGGCCTCCAGTCTTACGGCGCCAAGGTTGGGCTGATGGATGCCGACGTCTATGGCCCGTCGATCCCCCACCTCGTCGGGGCTTCGGGCCGCCCGATGGCGATGGGCGAGCGTATCCATCCGATCGAGACCAGCGGCTTGAAGCTGATGTCGATGGGATTTTTGCTCGAACCGGAACGCGCTGTGATCATGCGCGGGCCGATGCTCCACGGGATCATGCAGCAGTTCCTCCACCAAGTCGAGTGGGGCGAGCTGGACTACCTCGTCATCGACCTGCCACCGGGAACTGGGGATGTACCGCTGACGCTGGCACAAAGTCTCCCTCTCACGGGGGCCGTCGTGGTTTGCACCCCGCAAGAAGTCGCGCTGCTTGACGCCGTCCGTGCGGTGGCGATGTTCCGCCAGCTCAAGGTGCCAATCCTCGGTCTTGTCGAGAACATGAGCTTCTTCGACCTCAATTCTTACCTGATCGAGCGCGGTGCTCCGAAGGCGAAGGAAGCCGCGATGGCCGGCAATCTGTTCAACCAACCCGGCGACGAGCGGGTTTACCTGTTCGGTCGTGGCGGCGTGAAGCGCAAGGCCGAAGCGATGGGCATTCCGTTCCTGGGCGAAGTCCCGCTGAATATCCACCTCCGCGAAAACGGTGATGAGGGCCGGCTCAAGGATTCGCTCGCCGCCGGTTCGACATCCAGCCCGTATCTGCTCGGTGTGGTGGAAAAGCTCGCCCAGCAAATCAGCATCCAGAACATCAAGACGCCGAAAATGCCCAAGCTCGAAATCCTGAACTAGAATAATTTCTGTTGGGTGTAGTGGTCGAGGACAAGGGGACTGGCTCAAGCGACGAAGGAGCGGTGCCTGTCCCTCTTTTCCGGCAGTGACATGGTCAATAGGAATATGCTCCAAGTCGGGTTTAACCCTGCCGGAACACGGGTCGACGCGATAGACCACTCACCGACCCGTGTTCCCAGCAAGGCTGCGTCTGCGGTTTAGAGGTCCGAGTTGTCCTCGGCGACGGCATAGGCGACGCACATCCGAATGTCGGCCTCGGCGAGTTCAGGATGGGTCCGGAGGATCTCAGCCCAGGTCGCGCCATCGACGATCAGCGAGACGATGTGCGAGACCGTGATCCAGGTTCCCTTGACGACCGGGGAATGGTCCGAGACGTCGAAGTCGTACACCAGCCGACCGTGCCAGATCGGTGACTCGTCGTCCTCCTCGGGAACATCGAGCGCTCTGAAGTCGTCACCGGAGTCAGCTTCGTCGTTGTTGGCCGGGACGATCGGCCACTCGTTCGGTGCGATCGCGGGATCAATCGCGTCGTCGGTCACGAGGGGCAGAACCGACTCGTCACGCCGTCCTTGCAGCAGGTCGAGCGTCGTGATGGCAACTTCGAGCGACCGCGCGGCGCGGTCGGCTTGATTTGTGGCAATGTCCGACAATGGGTCGGTGACCTCGGCCTCGATATTTTCCTTCAATCGCCAGGCGGACCGGACCGCCTGCCGAGCCACCAGCGCTTCGAGCGGACCGCGCGGGTTGAGGTCACGCTGGATGTCGAGCGCAAACTGGGCAAACTCGGCAGCGCGGAGCGACCGGTTCACCCGTCGCGAGGCGGGGTTGAGCCGGTCGGCCCGATGGGACTCGAACGGACTCGACGATGTGCCACGAAATCCTCGGGTATTGCGTTCCATGATCGGAGCCCTCTCGGTAATACAACCCTGATGCGTGGACTCTGCAGTTGGTACGTTCGCGACCAACATCGAAATCACGTCAATAAGATCGTATTGGGAGGATCATCCCGAAGGCACAATCTGGGATATCTGAACAATTTTGGCAAAATAATTTGTTTTTTTGTCCTAATCAGATTGTCAAGTCGAAATTAGCTGGTTTTTGGAGTCATTTTGCGGGTCTTCGGACGTGGCTCCGTCGACTTGGTAGTGGACGGATTATCAATCTGTTCCCAGAGATACCACATCGCGATCGTTCGGTAAGGTCGCCAGGGTTGGGTCAACTCGTGGCATTCTTTCGGACCCGGGAGATGATCGAGTCCATAGAACGACCGAAGACCGACGCGAATCCCGAGGTCGCCCACCGAGAGGACATCCTGGCGACCAAGGGCGAAGATCAGGAACATCTCCGCCGTCCAGTTGCCGACCCCTTTGACTTTCGTCAGGCTCGCCACCACTTGCTCATCGTCAAAAGTGTGCACGTCTGAGAGCGGGATGTCGCCTGACTGGACGGCGTTGGACAGGTTCAGGACATAGCGCGACTTCACGCCCGAGAGGCCCACGCTCCGCAACCCTTCTTCGCCGACCTTCAAGAGCGGCGCTGGTTCGTGGGGCTCACCGCAGAGGTCGCGGAGTCGTTTGTCGATCGATGTCGCCGCCTTCGACGAGATCTGCTGGCCGATGATCGCGCGGACCAGAGTGCCGAACCGATCCGGGCGTGGCTGGAGCCGGCACGGTCCTACCTGATCAATGATTGTGGCCCACTTCGGGTCGAGGTTCCGCAGGTAGGCGACTCCTGGTTCCCAGGGGCTGACGGCATGGTGGGCGTCGGTCGCTGCGAGCAGCGGCGGGACGATCGGCGAATGGACCGACTCAGTAGCTGCGGGTGGGGTGGGTGCGGCAGTCGTTCCTGGTTTCGTCCGGTTGCGCTTCATGGGTCAACTCGTCGGGCCGGTCAGGTGTCGTTGGCTGAGTTGGCAGGGCCAGGGTCAGGCGGTGGGCCAGGTCGCGCAAAGTCAAAAACAGACCAAGAACAAACATACCCTGGATGATCAGCGTGCGGGCCAGGAAGTCGAACGAGTGTTCTGGATCGAGTGCCGCCAGCGATGGAATGGTCTCGAACGGTCGGATCATCATCCAGACCGGGTGGATCACGAAACTCGCGATCAAGACCCCCATCCACCGTGAGAGTCGGCGATAGAAGATCAGCAAGCCGATCGTCAAGCCACCACTGGCCAGCATGACCATGCCTGGATCGAATCTGAACTCAAAATGCTCCCGCATCGGCGTCAGCCAGACAGCAAGTACGACGATCAGGAGCATGAGATCGGCCAACGAAGTTCGGGCAGTCCGGGGGTGCGGCTTCACGATCGCGACGCGATGGCGCGGGCGATTGGCTGGACGACCCGAGGGACAACCTGATTGATCATGATCTGCTCGCCGAGGTCGCGCTGGTGGCGGAACGAGTCGAGAAACGAGCGGTCGGGGCCGTTGTTCCAGTACTGGCGGATCGTGAAGTAGACGCTGATCTGGTCGTCGGCGAACTCGCCGGTCCGGACCTGGAAGGCGTCGGTCCGGGTCTCGATCGCCAGCCGGCACTGGAGGCGACACGTCTCGTCGAGCGCCAGCGTGATCGACGGCTCGAAGTTGAGGACCTTCGTCCGGGGAACCTCGATCAGGCCATCGAACCCATTGCCGACCCCCAGGGCTTCGGCCACGACCTCGTCGTGGTTGCCTTGAAAGTCGAAGTCGAAGCCGAACATGACGTCGAGCGCCTCGCAGTCGAGGACGCTAATTGAGAGTAAGTGCGGCGCGAGTTCGAGAACCATCTCGTGCTGCTGGTACGCCGCTTCCAGCGAATCGGGGTTGACGTGGCCCGAGGTCAACCGCTTCGGCTCGATCGACAGGCAGCGGTACGAGTCCTGCTCCTTGTCCCCTTCCAGAACCAGGCTGTTATCCTCGCGCGACGAGAAGTTCCGGAGGTCGGGGAACGCCTTTTTCATCTGCTCGAAGAAGTGCAGGACCGTGTCGCGGCTGGTCGGCAACTCCATCTCGGTGTTGAGGTTGACGTTGACGTAGAACTCGTCGGACTCGGCCTGGAACTTGTTCATCTGCTGGACCTCACCCGATACCGATCACGTTCGGAGCTGGGAGATGCAACCCATCACAGCTCACGGTGGGTTGCACCCACCCTACAAACTCGGATTACCAAGAAAACTCAGGTCTTGATGATCTCGCGATACGTTCCGCCCGCCGGGATCATCGGCAAGACGTGCTCCTGGTAGGGGACGAGGACATCGAGGACGTAGGGGCCGTCGTGCGCGATCATCTCCTTGAGCGCGGGGATGACATCTTCCTTGCGGCGGATCTGCTTGGCGGCGATCCCGAAGCCGTTGGAGACGGCAACGAAGTCGGGGTAAGTCGTCTCGCGAAGGTCGCCGTCGCCTGCGCCGGTGTACTCGGGGTGATCGACGGGGCCGAGGTAGGTGTGGGCCCGGTTGCCGCCGTGGAACCGGTCTTCCCACTGGACGACCATCCCGAGGTGCTGGTTGTTCAGAACGATCACCTTGACCGGCAGGTTCTCGCACTTGACCGTCGCGAGTTCCTGGATGTTCATGACGAATGAGCCGTCGCCGTCGATGTCGACGACCAGCGCGTCGGGGAAGGCCGCCTGCACGCCCATCGCCGCCGGAAGGCCGAAGCCCATCGAACCGAGCCCGCCAGAGGTGACCCACGTTCGCGGCTGATCAAACGTCGTCCACTGAGCGGCGAACATTTGATGTTGGCCGACACCAGTCGTCATGAGGAACTTGCCACGGGCGAGCTTGCTGAACTCATCGACGACGTACTGCGGCAAGATGGCGTCGTCGCGGTCGGCATAGCTCATCGGGTCGGCGGAGCGCCATCCGTCAAGCTGCTGGTGCCACTCCTTGATCTCGCCGGGCTCGACGATCGGATTAAGCATCTCCAGCGTCGACTTCACGTCGGAGTTGACGGCAACGTGCGCTGTCTTGTTTTTGTTGATCTCGGAGGCGTCGATATCAACGTGGACGATCCGGCCGTGCTTGGCGAACTCGCTGAGCTTGCCGGTCACGCGGTCATCGAAGCGGACACCGAAGGCGAGCAAGAGGTCGGCCTCGTTGATCGCGGTGTTCGAGTAGACCGTACCGTGCATCCCAAGCATCCCGAGCGCAAGGTAGTGGTCGCTTGGGATCGCGCCCAGTCCTTGCAACGTCATGGCGACGGGAATGCCGGTCTTGGTGACGAACTCGCGGAGTTGTTCCGAGGCGTCGGAGCCAATCGTACCGCCGCCACAATAGATGATCGGGCGCTTGCTCTGCTTGATCGCGGCGGCAATTTCGCGGATCTTCTCGGGAGATGGCGCGGGCGGCAGGTGGTAGCCCGGCAGATCCATGGCAACGTCGTAATCGGGGTTCGGGATGAGCGTGTTTTGAATATCCTTTGGCATGTCGATCAGGACCGGACCCGGCCGCCCGGTGCTGGCGATGTGGAACGCTTCCTTGACGACCCGTGCGACATCTTTCGCGTCCTGGACCAGATAGTGGTGCTTCGTGATGGCGCGGCAGACCTCGACCATCGGCGTTTCCTGGAAGGCATCGGTGCCGATGACCTTCGTCGGGACCTGCCCGGTGATGGCGATGATCGGCAACGAGTCGAGCTTGGCGTCGGCGAGCCCCGTCACCAGATTCAACGCCCCTGGCCCCGAGGTCGCCAGCACGACCCCCGGCTTACCGGTGACGCGGGCATAGCCTTCGGCGGCGAAGATCCCACCTTGTTCATGCCGAGGTAGTATCGTCCGGATCTGATCGCGATAGTAGGTCAGAGCCTGGTGCATCGGCATGCTTGCCCCGCCGGGGTAGGCGAAGACGACGTCGACGCCATGGCGGACCAGGGACTCGACCAGGACGGAGGCCCCGGTGATCGGTGGGCGGGCAATCGCGGTCGCTGTCGATCTCTCGTCGATGGTGGCCACGGCGCAAATCTCTCCGGAAGCAAAAACCCAGATCAATCCCGCCGCGAGTCATTCGCGTCGGGAGAACCCACCACCTTACCAGACCACCCTCGACACTGGCAACCGCAAGCAATTCCGTCCCAAAAAACGCCCCGGTTTTCCTCCGGTGTCGCTTCTTCTCTCAGGCTGACTGAGCGAAACCAAACTAGACACAACCTCTTCCAAAGTTGCCAGCTCTGGTGGCAAATTCCTTGGCCTATTGGGAAAGGTCTCATGCATACATGTTGTCAATCTGGGAATGATGGAGTGTTCGCTCGATGTAAAGAAATTGAAATGCTCAGGGACTTGACGGTTATGTTTGGAAATCGTTAGGCTTGGCCCAAAGAGTCATCAACTTGCCTATCTCCCCAATTTGATGCCCGCAACTCCCACCTGCCTGAGATCTTCGGATCTCCTGTATCCCGCCTCAATCAATCCCTTGAAGACAGATCTCCGCCATTTTTTGTTGCTCGTCCCTCGTTCTGCCTCCCAGAAAAGGACCCTCTTGATGCTGTCCAAGTCGCGTCGTGGTTTCACCTTGATCGAATTGCTCGTTGTTATCGCCATCATTGCGGTTTTGATCGCACTCTTATTGCCCGCAGTTCAGGCTGCCCGCGAAGCGGCTCGTCGCTCGCAGTGTGTCAACAATCTCAAGCAGATTGGTCTGGCGCTGCACAACTACCACAGCACCCACGACGTCTTCCCGATGGGGCAAGCTGTTTCACCCGTTGGTGGAACTGGTTGGGCTGGTTACAGCTCTTTGACGGCTTTGTGCCAGTACATCGAAGGCGGAGCCATCTACAACGCGATCAACTTCTCGTTGGATCCCAACGTTGCGGGTGGTTACGGCACCACAACTCCTGGGGCGAATTACACGGCATATTTCACAGAAATTCGAACGTATCTTTGTCCTTCAGACCCGCTCGCCGGCGTGGAGAAGGATGACATTTGCAGCTATTACGGGTCGATGGGCACGACCACTCTCTTTCAGCAGGGAACAACGAGCAACCCACCTTACTCAGCCGGTATTAACGGTAATCCAACTTCCCAGCCGTTCACCGGAACTGGCGTCTTCTTTTACGCGATTTCCTACGGCATTAATGCGATCACGGACGGCACCTCGAACACCGTGGCTTTCTCCGAAAGTCTGGTGGGTGATGACAACTCTAGCTCGAACTTCCGAGGCAACAGCGTCGTCAACGTCACCTCGGGTAATCCGAATGCCGTGCTGCAGAACGCGTTGACCAACGTTCCGGTGGTGACCGCTGCGGGTTTGGCCTGTGCTCAAGCACTCAAGAATAAGACCAACCAGATCTTTGGCTCCACGGGCAGCCAGTGGATCACGGGAACGATGTGTTACAACCTGTTCAACACGGTCTTGCCGCCGAACAACAGCCAGTATGCTTTCGGTGGTTGCAAGTTCCGTGGGTCAGGCGTTCTTGAAGGTGTGAACATCATGAATGCCCAGAGTAACCACCCGGGTGGTGTGAACACCATGTTCGCAGATGGTAGCGTCAAGTTCATCAAGAGCACAATCAACCAGGTCACATGGATGGGCCTCGGCACCCGTGGCGGTGGCGAAGTCATCAGTGCGGACCAGTATTGATCCTGATCGCGAGTTGACCTGACTCAAGTTCATCGACGCCCAGAGTTTGGAAGCTCCCAACCTCTGGGCGTTGACTTGCGCCGCGGATCGACTGTTCGATCAACCGATCGGCTCTTTTACAGAGCGGACGAAATGTGGGCCTTTCCCTTGGCCTTTGAGTTCAGCTGCGCGGGCTTCGGCGAGGGCCTTGTCACAATAATCGAAGGTCTGAACGGTGCGGCCACCGATGTCACAAACAGCCCAGACGACCCGCATTCGCGTCGTTGGTTCGGGTTTGACCCGGCGCTCGGTGGGCTCGGCGCGGGGCTTGCGGACGGTTGGTTGGTTCAGGCCCAGAGCTTCGGCGGCCTCTGCGGCCGCTCGGAGGTCGCGCAGGTTCAAGGTCCGGCGTGCCATCTCGGATTCATCCTCATCGGGGATCACAGCAATTTCGCCGCGCACTGATTGGACCAATATGGTAGCAAACTCGGCTCGCGGGACCAGTCCTGAGCCGTTTTCACTCGTCCTTTTCGCTTAGCCTAGCTTGCGGTAGAGAGTCGCGCCGCTGACCGTCCTGAACCCAGCGGCAGCGTAGAGATTCAGCGCGGGGATGTTGGTTTCGTCGGTGGTGACGGCGATGATGTCGCCCCAGTCGTTCCGGATCTGGCGGATCATTTCGCCGACGAGGTGACGACCGAATCCCTGGCGGCGGTATTCGCGGACCACCTTGAAGCCCAGGAGGCCAACCCGGCGGCGGCCGTCGAGCCTGCCGAACGGCTCCATGCTCCAGGTCATGGCCTGCGCGATCTCGCAGTTGTCAGCCTTGTGGATCAAGCGGTAGCCGTTGATCATGGCGTAGCCGATCGCCATGCTCTCCCACCAACCGGTGGGTTCGATGTCCTCGACGACCTCGAATCGGACCTGCCGCCGCAGGAGCGCCGCTTTCGGGTCGCGGACGTCCGGGTCGTTCAGGTCGAATTCCAGCATCTGGGCGTGGGCCGCGACGGTGTAGCCGGCGGTCTCGACCACGCGGCGGAATGCGGTGTCATCATCGAGGATTCCCGACCACTCACTCCCGCCGTAAATAGAGCGGTAGAACGGGTCGAGCGGAAATCGACCCCCGGCATAAAGCACCCGCGCACCCCGTTCGCGCAGGTACTCTTCGGAGCGGACGAGCAACCCATTCGCCACGTCGCTGGCCGCCGACGCGGGGTCAACCGCAATCATTGCCACTGTCCCGAGCAGCGGATCGAATCGATGCGAGGGACCAACTGGATCAACGGGTCCGAAGCCAGCATGCGCAAAGCCGACGATCGCCCCATCCTGCTCGGCGACGACCAACCCTCGTGGGTCGAAGTCGAACCGGGCCGCCACGACCGAGTCGAACTCGTGCGCCGAGATCGGCCGGACCACTCCTCGACAGGGCGTGGAGCGATTCCAGAGGTCAGCCAGTTGCGGCGGGTCGCCGTTGCGAAAAGTCCGGTACTGAATGGGTGTCGAGTCCAGCGAGGGCAGGGTGAGGCGGGGACAGTGGGCGGATCTGCGTATCAAAGGCATTTTAGGATAGGAGCGGGCGATCGTCTCGTCAGTCAATCTCGACCCAGACGCCGGTCCCCTCGACCTTGACCGGGTAGACCGTCTGCTTCCAGGTGGGGTTCACCATCGACTGGCCGGTCTCGATGTCGAACCCCCAGCGATGCCAGGGACAGTAAATCAAGTTGCCTTCGATCGAGCCGTCGGCAAGTGGTCCTCCCTGGTGTGGGCACAAACCATCAATTGCCGATATTACCCCATCCACATGGAAGAGAGCAATGATCCGCCCGTCGACTTCAACCTCGACTGCCGCCCCCTCGGGGAGTTGATCGGCGGTCGTCACCTGGACAAAGTGGGGCATGAAGAGCAACCTCGAAGCCGATCGCGGCGGTTTCGATCTGCGGTCGGAAAGTCGCGGAGAGAACGACCGGGATTTTCCAGCGTATCACACGCCTCGCCGGCACAAAAGCCTGAATGATCTGGGCAATCTTCCCGAACTCCTACAATCTCGGTGTCAGAACCTTGCGGACCCGTGCAGGAAAACGCCGATGGCTGACCTTCTCCAGATCCCGGATGTGGACTTGCTCGTCGTCGGTGCCGGCATGGGTGGCCTGGCGACGGCCGCGCTGGCGCAGGCACGCGGCCTGCGGGTCGCGCTGCTGGAGGCTCACACTAACCTCGGTGGCTGCTCGGGGCACTTTGCGCGCGATTGCTACCGCTTCGATGTCGGCGCAACGGCGTTGATGGGTCTCAAACCAGGCGAGCCGATCGGCGACCTGCTCCAGGAGATCGGCCTCGACTTCCAGGGGGTTCAAACGCCAAGCTACCGCGTCTGCCTGCCCGACCGGACGCTCGACATCGTGGCTGACACCGTCGCCTTTGAGGCTGCCGCCGCGGCTGCTTTTCCCGGACTTGATCGGCGTCGGCGGGCGTTCTGGCGGCTGCAAGCGGCCGTCGGTTCGACCCTGTTCGCTGTTGCCAGCCGTGGGCCTCGCCTTCCGGTCAGAGGGCTGAGTGATCTGGCACACGACCTCCAGATCCTCGGCGTGTCCGGTCTCCTCGCCGCCTCGACCTGGCTCCTGACCGTCGGCGACGTTCTGAAACTCCTCGGGCTGGGCGGGGATCTCAAGTTCCGGGCCCTGATCGCGATGCTCTTGCAGGACACGGCGCAGGCGGGGCCAGACGTCGTCCCTTTTGCCAATGCCGCCGCCTGTTTGCAGGCATATCGGCTGGGGATGAGCCGGCCCCTCGGCGGGATGGCCGCGCTCGTCGAGGGGATCGGTACCCGGTTCGAAGCGCTCGGCGGCGACCTCCGGCGTGGGGCGATCGTCGATCGGGTCGAGCACGCTGATCCGGGCGGCTGGGTCGTGACGACCCGGCGTCGCCAGCAGTTCCACGCCCGGCAAGTTGCCCTCAACCTGCCGCTCGACCTCGCCGCCAAGATCCTCGGCCAACCCTTGAGCGGCAAAATCCGCCGCCGCGAGGTCCAGTCTCGCGCCGTCTGGAGCGCCTTCACCGCCTATCTGGCCATCGACCGGACCGCCGTGCCCGATGACACTGCGTTATTTACCCAGGTTCTCATGGACTACGACCGGCCCCCACACGAAGGCAACAACGTGCTCGTCTCGCTCTCGCCGCTGGCCGATCCGGCCTACGGCCCGGCGGATGTTCGGGTCGCCACGCTCTCGACCCATACCACGCCCAGCGAATGGACCGATCTGGACCCCGCTGCACGGTTGGCTCTGAAGCAAGACTATGGTCGGCGGTTGATCGCAGCATTGGGCCGGGCGATGCCGGTGGCGGTCGATCACCTGCGTCACGCGGAGTTCGCCACGCCGCGAGCCTGGCAGCGCTACACACGGCGGACGGAAGGGGCGGTCGGTGGTGCTCCCGTTTCTCGTCGAAACAGCACGTTCCTGGCGGTTGATAGCGACGTCTTCGGTGCTGGCGTCTGGGTGGTGGGCGACTCGGTCTTCCCCGGTCAAGGAACGATGGCCACCGTTCTCTCGGCTGTCCGCGTCGTCGACCGGATCATGGGTCCGACCCGGCGGCGATTGGATTCCACGAATCAAGCGGCTCCGGTCGTGCCAGGGGCAATGGCGTCCTGACAGCCGCGGGACCGGGTCGGATCAGTGACCGGCGATCCGATTCCCTCGGGAGAGAGTGGCGATATTGAGCGTCGTTCGAGATCGAGAAGTCACCACGCGGAACTCCATCGTCAGCCACGTTGCCCCAGGAATCCAGCTTCGAAGCGGACGTCTTGCCCAAATTCTGGCGGCCCACGCGAAATCGAGCTAAGATAAGGCAGATTGCCTGAGCCGATGTTGGGTTTCGAGATCGCGTTGATCCGGCTTTTTCTTCCAGGACTGCTCCGCTCATGGATCAAGATACCGCCGAGATCCCGCTTGTCATTTTGATCGCTCCCAACGTGTCGGAGCAGATGGGCGGCGAGTCGATCAAGGCCTTGCAGATCTACCAATCGCTCACCGCACGCGGGGTGAAGGTCCACCAGATCACGCACTCGCGAGTCCGCGACGAGCTGGCTCGGACCGTGCCGGGGATGAATGTCAGCTTTGTCGAGGAAGACGCGACCGATGGCCGACTCTGGCGACACTGGATCCTCCGTGGGCTGTCGACGCCCTACTTCATGAAGCGAGCGGCGCAGATGGCGCAAAAGCTCGTGGATGAAAACCCGGGGGCGATCGTGCATTACACGTCGCCGGTCTCGCCCGTCTTGCCGCTGGCGCCGATCCACCGGGCGAAGGTCGTGGTCGGTCCGCTCAACGGCAACATTCACCACCCGCCCGCGTTCCGGTCGCGCGAGAGCCTGACCGAACGACTCCGCCGAGCCTTGCTCCTGCCGTCGCAGATCGTCCACCGGACCTTCTTCTCGGGCAAGCAAAAGGCCGACATCTTGCTCGTCGCCGGCGGCGAGCGGACCGCGAACTCGCTGAAGATCGCCGGTTGTCGCCCCGAGCAACTCCGCGACTCGCTCGATAGTGGCATCCTTGACAAGCTCAAGGCCACACCCCTGATCGAGCACCAGGGCGCCAACTTCCGGTTCGTCCACAACGGTCGGCTCGTCCCGCACAAGGGGACCGACCTCGCCATCCGCGCCGTGGCTCGGACGAAGAACCCGGTCCACCTCGACATCATCGGTCGCGGGCCGACGCTGGAAGGGCTCAAGACGCTGACGGCCGAGTTGAACGTCGGCGATCGGGTCCACTTCATCGACTGGTTCAAGGATCACGACGAGATGCTCCGCTCGGTCCGGACGTATCGCGCGTTCGTCTTCCCGAGCCTCGCCGAAGCCAATGGGATCGTCGTCCAGGAAGCGATGATGATGGGCCTGCCCGTCATCTGTGCTGATTGGGGCGGGCCGTCGCTGCTCGTCACGCCCGAAACGGGGATCTCGATCCCGCCGACCAGTGAAGAGTTCTTGATCGCCGGTCTCAGCGACGCGATGGACAAACTGGGGGCCGATGCCGACCTCGCCAACCGCATGGCGGTCGCGGGTCGCCAGATCGCGATCGACCGGGGGTTCACCTGGGCCGACCTGATCGAGCACTGGATCACAATGTATCGCGACCTGGCCCGCACATCGTCGCGCGATCGGAGCCCGACCAAAACCGCGGCCTCGGCCTGAGAGCAAGGCGTCACGTCGCGCTTCGGCGGACGTCTTGATCTGGGATTTGGGAGATTCCGGTTGCCGAATCGGGCGCGAGGCGCCACAATCGGCCCCAAACCGGGCCTCGGACCCCGCGATTGTGGGTGAGGCACAACCAACCCGGGAGCACCGATGCTTGCAACCAATACCAGTCCGATCACCGCGACCAGCACCACTTTGCACCCGCTCCGGTTTGAGCCGATCATCAAGGAGTTGATCTGGGGCGGGCGGAAGCTCGGCGTCGTGCTCAACAAGCCGATCGGCGATGGCTCGCAGTACGCCGAGAGCTGGGAGATCTCCGACCACCGCAACGACGTCAGTCGGGTGGCCGACGGAGCGCTGGCCGGCTCGACCTTGCGTGAGTTGATGGTCGAGCATGGCGAAGCCCTGTTCGGCTCGGCGGTTGGCGCCCGGGCGCAATTCCCGCTCCTGATCAAGTTCATCGACGCCCGGCAAGACCTGTCGGTCCAGGTCCACCCCGACGACATCCTGGGCAAGGCCCTGGTCGATGACAACGGCAAGACCGAAACCTGGGTGATCCTGCAGGCCGACCCCGGGAGTCGGATCTATGCGGGGCTCAAGGCGGGCGTGACGCGGGAAGATATGGTCAAGGCGATCGACGCGGGCACGGTCGAGACGCTGATCCACTCGTTCCCGGCCGAGCCCGGCCAGTGCATCTTCATCCCGGCCGGTACGGTCCACGCCATTGGCGCTGGGGTGGTGCTGGCCGAGGTCCAGCAGATGTCCGATGCCACGTTCCGGTTGCATGACTGGGGCCGGGTCGGGACCGACGGCAAGCCCCGGCAGTTGCACCTCGACGAGTCGTTGCAGGCGATCGACTACAACGCCGGACCGGTGGCACCCCTGGATTCCACGCCGGAACTGATCGCGGGTGGGACTCGCGAGGCACTGTCGCGGTCTCCCTTCTTCGCGCTCGAACGACTGACCCTGACCGGGCCGAGCACTATGGGAATGACCGACCGGTTCACGATCGTGCTTGGTCTCGAGGGTGAGGCTGAGATCCACTCGTCTGGCGGTCCGGTCTCGATCGGACTCGGGCAAACCGTCTTGCTGCCCGCCGTGGTGGGACCATGTTCGGTGCATCCTGTGGGCGGTCCGGTCACGCTCCTGACCTGCGTGGTTCCATGATCCTGGTGGATTGAATCGAAAGTCGGGATTCGAGCCGAAACTCGTTCTCGGTGGACTCGAATCTGGCGTGGAAGGACTGATTGGATGGCCGTCGATCCCGATTTGTCGAGTATTGAACCCACGGGGCGGCGGTTTCTGGCCCTGAGCCCGCTGATCCGGGCCATTGGCCTGGCGAGCGATGCCCGCAAGCTGATCCTCGGTGTGGTCGGACTGGCGCTTCTGATCGGCGGTTGGCAAGTGATCGACCGGATTCCCGGGTTGAACGCGGGGACCAACTGGCGGGTCGCGCCGGGGGACACGGTCCGGCTGTTCGAGTCGAACTCGGGGCACCGCTGGACCGACGCCGCCTGGTTGGTCAGCGAACCGCCCCGGACGGTGGTCGGCCCCTTCGTTGAGCTGTTCACGCACGGGGTCGGTATCCGGGTCTGGCTCAAGGCAATGGCGATGGGGGTCTGGTCGCTGGCCGTCTGGGGAATCATCGGCGGCGCGATCGCGCGGATCGCCGTCGTTCAGCTCACCGTCGGCGGGGGAGTTGGCGTCTTGACCGCGCTCCGGTTCGCGCTCCGGCACTGGATGGCCTTGATCGGCGCTCCGTTGACGCCGTTCCTGGCCGTAAGTTTCGTCGCTCTCGGCTGTGCTCTGTTTGGCTTGCTCTACCGGATTCCGGCGGGGATTGGGGCCTCGATCGCCGGCATTCTCTTCTTCATCCCGCTCGTGGCCAGCCTCTTGATGGCCTTGATCCTGATCGGCCTGGCGCTCGGCTGGCCCCTGATGCACGCGACGGTCGCCGCCGAGGGGGAAGACGTCGCCGATGCCCTGAGTCGGTCGTATTCCTACGTCAACCAGCGCCTGATTCGCTACCTGACCCACTTGGCGGCGGCGTGGGTCCTGGGAATCGTCGGCCTGATCGCGGCGCTCTTCTTTGTCCGGGTCGTGTTCGGTCTGACCGATTGGTCGGTCGGAATCGGTGCCCCGGCTCGACCAGCGACGATCCCGCTGGCCGACTTGACCCGCGAGTTCTGGGTCGAGACCCTTGCCTGGCTGACGCACGCCTACCTCTATAGCTACTTCTGGTCAGTCACGACCGTGATTTATTTGGTCCTCCGGCAAGATGTCGACGGGACTGATCCCCACGACGTGTTCCTCCCCGCTCAGGCTGCGGATACCTTCGCCGGCCCGATCACGCCGGTGGAAACTCTGGTCCCGGACGCTGTGGCCGTTGCCGAACCGCCGCCTACCTGATCCGTTGCAATCTGGCTCAAGAACCGGCAGGGTTTCCGTCATCAATCGTAAATGAAGCCTGCCGACTGAATCGGCCCGCGTAACTGGTGCTGGGAACCTCGCGGACTTCTTCAAGGATCAACTGGCAGATCGGCATCCCGACGTCGAGGATCACCGACCACTTCGCCAGGTTGAAGATTTCGAGCTGGATCGGTCGCCCCGGTCGGTTCGGGTCGAGCGCATCGTAGCCAAACCCGGCATGGATCGTCGGCGCCGTGACGTGGACCCCGACGCCGACCCGTGCCAAACTACTTTTGCCTTCAACCCGCGCTGCAAGCTTGGCCAGCGGCGGCAGCTGGATCAACTCGCGGGTAAAACCGAGCACGAACATGCCCGACTCCAACGCGAAACCGTGAGCCGGGTCGATCTGGATCTTCGCGGCGTACCGCGGGTCATCCATCATCCCCTGCACGTTGAAGTCGCGGGCCATCGGCCGAGGGGTCGTCGGTGGGGCATCCCACTCGGGCCGTTCGAGCCAGCGGAGCAAGACGGCGTCGAGCGTCAGGTCGACCGCCGTCGAGGTCCAGAGCGCGGGTTCAGGGCGGGGCTCGATCCGGATCGACCCGACATCCAGAGCGGCCAGGATCTCGCGGTCGGACAAGATCATGCCGCGCCTTCGGCAGTTCGTGCGGGTTGGTCGCGGCGAAACGTGCTGATCGGTACCCAGATCCGGCTCGCCCCGGAATCGGCCTCGTACGGCAACTGGATCAGGGCCCGCTGCCGGGACGGGTCGACCTCGATGAGCTGGATCGGTAAGTAGGTCCGGCCCGCCTCATGGGTCAGGAACCCTTTGCCAACCCGGAGAAACTGGTGGTTGCCCGTCACGTCCGCCACGCCGACGACCTCGGTTTCGTGGAGGCTACTCGCCGTGGCGGAGCATTCAACCTCGGGCCAGAACGTGATCAACGACATGCGACATTCTCCAGATCGGCCCACAGAATTGTTCAAAGGTACACTATTATGGCCGACGAAGCACGGCAAGCGAAAGGACTGATGATTTTGCCTGATGAATCGTGGATCGTCAAAGGCGATCGAGTGGGTGAGTGATCGAATCAGGCCGGCGCGAGGAGTTGCCAAGGTCTGGCTGATCTGACCATGATTGCGCCGGGCCATCCCTTCAAGTTGGTTCCCACTCGAGCAGGTTGAGGAAGGTCGGCGGGCATGAATGCGTGGAGTCGCCTCGGGACAGGATTTCTCGGCGTGGCCGGCTTGCTCGTGGTGAGCTTGATGGGCTATACCCTGTTCTTCACGGGTGAGCAGACGTCCGGTCGTCGAGGGGGAGTGCTTCCTGGGGTCGAGTCGGCGGCCCGGGTGGCGATCTTTCTGCCAAACCGGAGCGACTGGACCGACTTCCACGAGGCCGCCGCAGCCTGCGAGCGGCGGAACTTGATCCGGCTCGGTCCCGACCACGATGGGACCTTCGTGGTCGAGTCGGTCGGCTCGGGGCGGCGGATTCAGTTTGAGCGGCACGACGTCCGGGGGATCAGCGACACCCGCGACGACGTCCGCCGGCTCAAAAATACGGGGTCGGTCCCGATCGCGGTGGTCGGCTCGACGACTTCGGTTCTGACCGTGGCGATTGCCGAATCGCTCCGCGCTGAGGGAGATCACGGCCCGATCCTGGCGATCCCGTGGGCGACGTCGGTTCAGGTTCAGCGGTTGGTCGGCGGCAGTGAAGCGTCGCGGCGCGACCTGGTCCCCCTGATCGAGATCGACTCCGGCCGGACGTTCCGGTTTTGCCCGAACAACCATCAACTGGCCGACTCGGTGGTCGACTGCCTGGTCGCGCGCGATGACGGCCGGCTCCCGGGTCGGGTCTTTCTGGTCGTGGACCCGTTCGACCCGTACTCGGATGATCTGGCCACCTGCTTCCGCCAGGCGATCCGCGCCCGGAAGCCCGACGTCGAGATCGTCGAGCGGGCCGACGCCGTGGACCTGCCCACCTTCGCCCGCCCGCTCGACGCCTCGCCCGAGCCGTCCTCGACCGAGATCGACCTGGCCGACGCGATCGTGTCGAGTCAGGAGACCGGCGACCTCCGGCCGACGTGGGTTGTCTTGCCGCTCCAGGACCAGCCCGCCCGCCACATGATCGCGGCGCTCCGGCGTCGGTCGGCCTGGCCTTCGAGCACGGTCAAGGGGCGAGGGCCGCTCCGGGTGGTCTGCGGCGACGCGATCGAGCGGCAAGCCCTCCACGACCTGGCCGGGCAGGGGGGACTGTCGATCTGGTGCGCCTCGACTTCCTCGACCGGACCGCTGGTCAGCGACGATACCCAGGCACTGGCCGAGATCGTCTCGGCCCTGGTCTGGGCGGTCGACCATGCTCCCGCTCCGACGATAACGCCCGATCAGGTCCGCGACGCCTGGCGGTCGATCGATCTGCCGGCTCATGACGCGGCCTCGCTGGGGCGGGCGCTGGCCTTCGAACCCAACGGCGAGCGGCGGGGCGATCCCGGCCGGGTCCTGGCGATCCAGCCCGATGCTGCCGTCTGGGTCGAGTACGCTCGGTCGAGCACGAGCGGCTGGCAGCCCGTGGACCTTTCAGCCCCGGTCACGCCGCGATGAATCCCACCGCCTGGGGACGGCACCTGGGTCGACTGGCGGCTGCGCTCGGGGCGCCGGGGTTGATCATTGGTGTGCTGTCGCTGCTCTCGTTCGGGTTCAGCCTGGTGGTCTTGCTCGACGAGTACCACAACCCGACGCAGACGGGTCGGGCCGCGCTGCACCGGTTCTTCGGCAGTTGGGTCCGGGCAGATGATTATCTGGGCTACACCCTGGTTGACCGCGTCGAGCGCTGGCAGGGGGCGAGCGGCACCGACCGCGCTGCAGTGGCCCGCTTGATCCGCCGCGCGGTTGCCGACCTGGGGGCGACCTTGACCCGTGACGACGCCCGGTTCCGCCTGATCCGGCTCGATCGGCTGGCGCTCGGGTTGCCCGGTCAGGAACCGCTGGCCACCTGGCACGCCGACCCATCGAGTCCCGCCGAACCCGGCCGATCGGCGGCGATCGTCGATCTGGTTGAGGTCGGCCCGGCGCGAGGGGCAGGGCAGCCGGCCGTCATCCTGACGATCACCTACCACGCCATCGAACCGGTCGCGGCGGCGATGACGAGTGTCGAATCGTCGTTCCGCCGGCTCGTTCTGGCCTTGCTCGGGCTTTCGGGTTACTCGCTGCTTTGCATCGGCTACATGGCCCACCATGCGCAGACCCAGCGCGAGCGGATCGCCCGCGAGGCCGCCGCCGCCGCGACGCTCGACCTGGCCGATCGGACCTGCCATGAGCTGGGGAACGTGAGCTTCGTGGTGGCCAACGAACGACGGAACCTGTCTGGTCATATCGAGTTACTCGAACGGTTCGTTGCCGAGGATGCCGAGGTCCTGGCTCACGCGATCCAGCGGGCCGGAATCAGCCCCGAGGCCGGCACCCGCCTGGCCCAAGCCCTGCGTCGCGAGTACGCCGAGCGCGGAATCGACCCTGAATTCGAGCTGAAAGGCAGCGCCGCGATCGCCCGCGACGTTTGCCGCCAGATCGCCACCTGCTCGGATTACATCGCGTTGACGGTCCGCGAACTGGACGGCCACCTGAAGCGGACGACCCTGCCGACGGCCCTCGAATCCGCCTCGCTGGACGAGATCGTGACCGACGCGCTGGCCCTGCTCGCTCCCCGGATCGAGGCCGCATCGGCCCGCGTCGAGGTGCTCGACCCCACCACTCTGGCCATCTCGGTCCGCGCTGACCGACGACTGCTGATCCATGCGATCGTCAACCTGGTCAAGAATGCCCTCGAAGCCGCTTCCAGTTCACCCAGGATCGAGATCCAGGTCCAGGTCGATCAGACCACCGTCTGGCTGGCGATCCGGGACAACGGACCCGGCATCGATCCCAAACAGCTCCGACGGATCTTCGACCCCGGCTATACAACCAAGGCGACTGGTCGGGGTCTGGGCCTGGCGATCGTTCGCGAGTCGATCACCGCGCAGGGGGGGACCGTTGAGGTGACCAGCCAACCTGGCACCGGCACCACGTTTCGGATCGGCTTGACGAAAGCGACGCAAACTTGATCGCGGTCGGGCCACGCAAGCCAACTCGATCAAAATTACGGATCAACTTCCGCCGGGAGGCGACTCGTCTTGAGAGAATCGAGACCCCGATGCCGGCGAAAATGGGTTCGTTTCGTCGATTGTGGCGCTTCCTGGTGTCTCGAGTGGGTTCGTTTCGTCGCTGGCGGTGGTGAAACTGGTTGGAATTGGGTTCGATTCGGCAACGGCCGGTTCACACGGTGGGTTTGGTTGGTCTATGGCCGGTTCACTCGTTGGGTTCGCTTCGTCGGCGTCGGCATCCGAGTCGAGTTCGGCATCGGGAGCGGGTTGCGGCGGGGGGACGTCGGTGAAGTTGTAGCATCTGGCACGGCTATTTTGCTGGGCGAGCAGGTCGTACGAGATGTGGCCGGGCTGACGCATCGGGTCGTCCCAACGGTCGGTGTGCTCGATGTGGAACTGGTCGATGTACCATTTCATCTGGAGGAACATGGCCTTCTTGTCGCGCCGGTGCTTGGCGAGGCCGGGGACGTGGGCGTCGGAGAGGTCGGCTTCGACGAGGCTACGAATCTCGGCGTCCGCTTCGGCGATCCGGTCATACAGGTCGCGCAGTTCCTCGATCCGGGATCTTGCAAAGCCTGGTTCGGTCGGCAAGATCGCGTCGTTGTCACCGAGCAACTGGCGAGCAAGGGCGTTCTGAGCCTCGGTCCAACCTGTCGACTCGTCCCGCGCGAGCCCTTCCCACCGCGCGATCAGCCAGTCGATGCCGATCGGGGTCTGGCGGAGCTGAGCCACCACCCGCCCAGGTTGCTTGGGGAGCTTGACCGCCAGGGTTTCGACCGCGAGCCGCTGGTCTTCTTCCCAGAGGTCGATCGCGCGCAGCGAAGCCATATCGCGCAGCCGGCGTTCGATCCGGTCGCACCGGCTGAGACGAACAAGGATCGTCGCGATCATCGAGATGACCCAATCTTGCCAGTCGTTGCGCGGTTGGAAGGCCTTGTAAATTTTATTGGCCTCAAACGTCAACGACGCGACATCCTCAACGTGGATGTACGGATTGGCGAGATGTTCTTTCAGCTCAGCCCGCCGGACAGCGCGACGGGGATCGAGCGGGGGTCGGCTCGGGCGAGGGGGTTCAGGCGGTGTCGTGGTGGTCGGGTTGGTCGTCGGTTGGGTCTGGGTGGTGGTCATGGCAATGTCGTTGTTATGGTCCAGGGAAGAAAATTCAGGCGAAGTCAATGAATAAGATCGTAATTGAGCGCGATCGTTATTCAGGTTCTGGGCAATTTGGGTAAAAAATTTCGGAATGTTTGATTCGGTAACGCTCTGTCATTAAGGTTCGCTCTCGTTCGTCCCCATTCTCATCAGAGCCGTGAGATGCTGGCCATTTCTCGACCGGATCAGGTCGATCTCGCGCGAGATGTCGCTTCTTTCAGGGACGGCCTTGACCCTGCTTACCCCTAGCCCCAGTGAAACCTCAATCTGATGTGGATGAACCGCCGCCTTGCCTTGGTGCTGACCGCCACTCTGGCTCTGACACTCTTTGACCGCTCGGTTGCGGCTCAGACCCCACCACAGACGGCGAAAACCGTCAAAATGGATGCTCCGTCGATCGGGCGGAAGACGGCGTACAACATCATCTTGCCAGCCGACTACGAGACGTCAGGCGACAAGCGGTACCCGGTCCTCTACCTGCTCCACGGCCTGACGGGCAACTACCGGAACTGGGCCGGGATGGGAGCCGCCCGAGCAGCGCGCGGGCTCGACCTGATCGTCGTCATGCCCGATGGCGGCAACTCGTGGTACGTCAACTGGGCCGAGAGCACCGACGACCAGCACAACGCCTGGGACGACTTCATCACCAAGGATCTGATCAACCATGTCGATGCGACCTATCGCACGGTGGCGACTCGCGAAGGCCGCGCAATCAACGGTCTTTCGATGGGTGGATTTGGTGGTTTGACCCTGGGACTTCGCCACCCCGACCTCTTTTGCGCGATCGGCAGCCACTCCGGCGCCCTCTCCATCGCCCGTCGGGCTGGGGACCGGCTCCGATCGGGCCAGGAACCGCTCGCGCGCAAGAATGAACCATCCAACACCCCCAACACCCAGATCGAGATCGAGGGGTTTCAGTCGCCCGCCGAGCGGACGCCCAAGGGGAAGATGTTCGCGAAGCCCGAGGACGCCGACGCCGTTGACCCCTTCAAGTTGGTGCTTGCCGTGCCGAAGGACAAACTGCCGCACATTTACGTCGATTGCGGGACCGAGGACCAGCTCATCACCGCCAGCCGCGACTTCGCCAAACTCCTGATGGAGCACAACATCCCGTTCGTCTACGGCGAGTCGGCCGGCGGCCACAACGCCCCGTACTGGTCGCGTGAGATCAGCACCTCGGTTGCCGTCCAGTATGCCATCCTCCGGCGGAACCTGGCGAAGTCTGCCGAAGCGCCGAAGTAAGGCATAAGCCAGGCCGGATCAGACCCCCGCTTGCCGCCCCCCTCGGGCCTGGTTAGACTGATCTCACCATCATGTCGAGCATCCAGGCGGGGCGGGGGCATTATGCTTGAGGCAACTGCAAGCACCGGCGACGACCAGATTGAGCGGGCGCTCGATGAGTTGATGCGGGCGACTGATGCCTTCGTCGTCTCCTGGTCGACCGCCGTCCGCCGCTTCGCCGCCGAGCCCACCGCGCTAACGCGGTTCCGCGAGCTGCACGAGGCGGGCCTTGCGCCGATCGCGCGGTCGGACCCCAAACCCGTCGCCGAGTTCATCCCCCACGCCAGTCCGCATCCGTTGTGGGATGCGCAGATCGACGGCTGAGCCGACCCGCCCTTGTTTAACCCCTGGTCAATCATCCATGCGCACCACGTTTGGTCTCGTCGTCCTCTTGCTGGTCACGCTCGGCGGTACTGGCTTGGTCCGAGCCGATGACTGGCAACCTGATCCCGGGTTCAAAAGCCTGTTCAACGGCCAGGATCTGACCGGCTGGTGCTTCCGTGCCCCGGTCGAGCGGAACTCGCCCACGGTTGGGGCTGTGGCGGAGAAGTTCACCGGCAAGACGGAGTCGAGCGACCTCGGGCGTTACTCCGCCCGCGACGGCATCTTGACGATCAACTTCCCGAAGGGGAAAGAACGCTTGATCTCAGCGCTCTACACCGAGGCCGAGTTCCCGACCGACTTCACCCTGAAGCTCGAATTTCGCGCCAGCCCTAACGCCGACAGCGGGATCTTCGTCCGCAAACCTCAGCTTCAGTGCCGCGACTACCTCGTCGCCGGTCCCTACAAGGACCTGAAAAAGTACAAACCCCAGGACTGGAATCAGATCGAGGTCACGGTCAAAGGGGGAGTCGCTCGCTGCACCTGTAACGGCGAAGTCCTCGAAGCCGAGTTTAAACTTCCCGAGACTGGCCCCATTGGCCTTGAAGGCGACCGAGGGCAGATGGAGTACCGCCGAATTCAGATCAAGTGAGGCGAGGGATCGGCACCCGAGATCCTGGTCTCTGCATCGATAAATTGAGGATCGAAATCAAATCGATGTGCCATGACGTCGATTCAACTCCTGCTTCTCTTCTTCCAAACTGAGACTCTTTTCTCCTCGATCCAGCCGTTCGATCCGGGGTCGTAAAGCCTCGACCGACTCCATCTCATCCACAAAATCGAAGAGTCGGCGAATGGACTCCTCATCCGTGATGGGAAGCAGGCCCCGTCCGTTGATGGAAATGCTGATCGGCTCACCGGCGGCTCTGAGTTCCAGGACGAGGCGAGCCATCGCGCCCATCGTGGGCGGATAGGGATCAGACTTGCGGTCAATGTCGATCATGGCGGAGATCTCCGGAATAGTCTCGACCGGCGGACGACCCGATCGTAATCGATCCACGGCAATTGACTATGCTGGAGCGCTTCCTCTTTGACCATATGACTGCCAGAAAAGGGGCAGGCAAACTCGCTTGAGCCAGTCAATCTTGCCAGGAACCACAGCCAAAGGGGAAAGCGTTCTAGTTTTCCGTCTGTTCCAGAGGGCGAAAACCTTGAGCACTATGGCGAACCGAGACGATCCGGATTCGATCTCCTTCAATCGTAAAAAGGACTCGATATATCTCTTGATTTTTCTTGCCGTAGAGAAGCTCTCGAACCGGTCGGATTGTCGATTCACTTTCCAACGCGACGGGACAGCGTCGGGGTGATTTCTCCAAGGTCCGAATCTGGGCGATAAGACCAGCGTACCATCGGTTGGCACGCTCAGGAGACTCCTCGGCCAGTCGATGGAAATGACCCAGAATTTCGATCCGAGCGGCATGCTCAAGCTCAAAGGCGAATGCCATATTTCTGGTGCATCTCCCGCTGAAACTCGTCGAGGCTGATGCTCGTGCCACCAGTTTCGGCAGCCTGGAGACGTTCGTTGAGTACCGCGATCGTTTCCAGTTGATCCACAAATTCAAAAAGCTGGCGAACGGTCGCCTCGCTGGCCACGGACAGGCTCCCCCGTCCGTTGATGGAAATGCTGATCGGCTCACCGGCGGCTCTGAGTTCCAGGACGAGGCGAGCCATTGCGCCCATCGTGGGCGGATAGGGATCAGACTTGCGGTCAATGTCGATCATGGCGGAGATCTCCGGAATGGTCTCGACCGGCGGACGACCCGATCGTAATCGATCCAGGATCTGCCGACCATGTTGGTCCAGGACTTCTTGAACTGATGAGGCTACATATACGGTTCCCAGGAAGTTGATGGGCATCGCAGAGACGAGATCGCAAATCGCCAAGAGTTCTCACGAAGTGATTTGCTATTTGCAATCTGTGATGGGCAATCCATTTCTGGGACGCGTATTAACCCCACGTCCAGGTCCACGACGACTCGCCAGCCGGCAATGCCACCAACCACTCTAATCGGCCGGTCGCGTGGTTGTGGCTGGGAGGTGGCTGGTCGGGTTCGGCGGTCCAGGGGCCGAGGTCGGCCAGGCCGGGGCAGGTGACTCCGACCACCAGGGTGACGGGGTGGTGGAGGTGGGCCCGGAAGGTGAGACGATGCACAGTCCCGCCGATCGGGCGGGCGAGGCGGTAGGAAACCTCGCCGCAGGGGTAGAGCTGGGTCAGGCCGACGTGGGGCCAGGTGGGGGCCAGGACGGGGTCGAGCGTCAGGCGGTGGTCGGGGGCGTCGTAGCTGATCCCGGCGAGTTCGAGCAGAGTGTCGATCAGCATCGACTGCAAGGCCCAGGCTCCCGAGGTCGTGCCGGTCCCCGAGCGGGCCGCGTCGCCGCGCGGCGCGGGTCGGAGCGCGAGGCCAAGCGGGCCAAGGCGGGCGAGCAGGGCATCGAGGATCGCCACCGCCTGCGTCCAGGTCCGCGCGTCGCCGGTCTCGCGGCCAAGCTGGATCAGGTAGAGTGCCACCCAGAGCGTGGCCTGGCACGAGAGGTCGTGCGCGTGGAGGTCGGGGCCGATCGACCGGGCGCTGGATCGAGTCGGGCCGGGGGTCCAGCGCGCGAAGAAATGGGCATCGCCGGCAATCGCGTTGTGGCGATAGATCGCCTCGGCGGTCGCCCGCAACCGGGGGTCGGCGGCGGGCAAGAGGCCGAATGGAACACTCAGGCCGAGCATGCTGACGTCAAGACCAGTCGAGCGGTCGAACTGCCGCTCAGCGCGGTCGGACCACCAGCCGCGGATCGTCGACAGCCGCCGCCCTTCGAGGAACCGACCGGTCGCGTGATCCACCAGGCCGGGGCCATCGTTCGAGTCGGAGATGGCGAGGATGCCGTGATTCCAGATCCGCTCCGCGCGGCTCTGCCAGGCTTGAGCGGGTTCGTCGTGCCCCAACATCTGGGCCAGTCGACTGGCCGATCGGAGGCCAGCGACCACCGAAGCGTTCGAGAACAGGAAGGCACCGTACCGGCTGTCCCAGATCCCCGCCGAGGTGATCAGGCTCAGCGCGTCAAGCCAGCGGAGCCCCGGGTGCCCGGTCGGGTGAGCGCAGACGTTGGCGGCGCGCTCAATCATCGGCCACGACGCTGCTACAAAGTCGCGGTCGCCCGTCCGGCGGTAGTAGCGCTCGGTCGCCCAGGGGATGAGCGCGGTCTGGTCGATCGCGGGGGTTTCCCACTCGGGCTGGCCGTCGACGGAATATTTCTGGAACCAGTACGGATAGGTGTGCGTATGCCCCTGAACCGTACCCAACCACGCCAGCGCCTGGCGACTCATTTCGGGATGACCCGAGCGCTCGACGGTCCCGCTGGCCCAGATCGCCTCGCGCGGCCAGCAGTAAGCATTGTTCCCACGATCAAACCCCGAGACGATCGCGCCGTACTCGGCGTCGGCATGGAGCGCGATGGCCAGCGCGGAGCGGCGGAGACTGACGGCGTAGTTCGGCTTGGGGAAGTGGAGGTTGGGGAGCGGCTCGACGTAATCGTCCCAGGTTTGCGCGGCGGCCTGTTCGACCCGATCCAGGTCGGTCGAGCGAAACCAGGCAAGGGCAGGGCGGAGCCAGTGGTCGAACGTCCCCGCGTCGCCTTTCCAGCCGGTGAAAGCACCCGAGACGAGCAGATCGACCAGCGTTGTCGTGCCGGGCGGGAGGGTTAGCTTGCGGAGGAGGATGGCTTCGTTCGGCCCGGTCGGCTCGCACTGGACGTCACCATGATCGTCGAGCGCCAGGGCGAACTCGGCGGTGGCGTCCCGGGCGAGCTTCCGATTCATGTGGCCGTGGCCGCGATTAATCGCCAGCAGGGTCCGGTCCTCGTCGCGCCAGCTCAGTCCAGTCTCGCCGATCCCGCCGTTGACCTCGGTGTGGACATAGATCCCGAAAACGGCCTCGAACGGCTCGGTCCCATCGTTGACAATTCGGAACCGCTTCAGGTACTGGCCCGGTGAGATCTTGTCATCGGCCGTCCGGGGCAGAATCGACCCACTGGCGACGAAGTCGGTCAGGAGGACGCGGATCGGTCCGTTCCGCCAGGTCAACTCGGTCATCAGGAGGTTGGTCGCCCCCTGGTAGTGCTGGAACGCGCGCCAGGCCAACCCCTCACCGAACCAGTCAAGCCGGCGATCGATCGCCAGCCCCGCCTGGATACCCCGAAAGTGCGACCGGCTGTTCGGCATCTCGCCCGACGCGGGCCGAACGTGCGAGTGAAGGCCGACGGTCGGGAAGAAGACGTCAAGCGTCCCGCCCCGCGCATCGACCCGCGCTGTCATCATCCGGTTGCCGACCAACCCCTCGACGCTGGCCTGGTTGGGCTCGGTGCCGTTGATCGGCTCGGGCGGGTTCGGGCGGACGATCGAGTCTTGCGCGGTGCTGACGGCATGCTCGCCCCGACACCGCGCGACGGCGCGATAGTGCAGGCGGACGTTGACGGCCTGCGGCGGGATCGGGACGTGCCAGAGGCTGTTGACTCCCTTGTTTTCGATCCAGTACGCCGGGCACGGGCCGAGCGGAACGTCATCGGCCGCGAGTTCGAGCCAGACCTCCTGATCGGTCTCGATCGGGTGCGTGCCGACGACCACCGCCGCCCACATCCCCGCCCGGACCTGACCACCGTGTCGCCCCTTGGCCGGCACCTCGATCCACGTCGCCAGCATTGCCAACCCCCTCTGACCGACTTCGCGACCCGGCAAGTTCGCGATGATGCGGCCGGTTCGCCTGATTGTGGGAGCTGGGGCCAGACGGGACAAGGGGCAAACGGGCAGGGTGATCGACCCCGACCGGCCGGACCTGCTATAACGAACCCCTGCGTTCCTGAGTCAACCGCGACGGCCCCTGGTTCCGAGGCCCCCGGCGATGTATTCCAGCTTCAACGCCCGCGCTGTGGGACTCGCCGACCTGCCGACCGAGACGACCATCGACATCGCCGCTGAAGCCGGGTTCGCCGCTGTGGACTTCATGGTTCGCGACATCGTTCGGTCCGGCGCCGACCCACGTGCGATCCGGTCGCGGATGCTCGACCGTGGCCTCCGGGCGGGTGCCTTTCCGATGACGATGGACTGGCGAGGCAGTGAGGCGAACTTTCGCCGCGATCTCACCGAACTTCCAGGATTGGCCCACGCCGCGGCGATCCTCGGCTGCACCCGGACGGGAACCTGGGTGATGCCAGAAACCCCCACGATGCCCCCGCCAGGAGCCGACCTGGCATTATTTCGAGCCGAGATCGCCCGATTTCATGTCGAACGGATTGGCACGATTGCCCGGATTTTAGCCGACCACGGCATCCGCGTTGGTCTCGAGGTGATCGGCGTGGCCACGTTCCGCGCCGGGATCGGCATCCCGTTCATCACGCGGGTAAGCGACCTCGAACCGACTCTCGACGAACTCCAGGCCATTCCCAACGTCGGCCTGCTCGTTGACGCTTTCCACCTGTACGCCGCCGATGAACCCTATGAAATGGCGCTTGCGTGGGGGATTGAGCGGGTCGTCTGGGCGCACGTGGCCGATCTTCCCCCCAACTTCGAGGGCGACCGTGCCAGCATCGTTGATGCGAATCGAGGCTTGCCCAGTGCCCAGGGCGTGGTTAACTGTCGGCGGTTTTTGAAGATCTTGTTCAAATCCGGGTTTGACGGTCCTGTCACGCCCGAACCATTGTCCCGGTGCGCAGAATTACTTGGTCAGAAGCCAATCGAGGTGGCGCAGCGGGTCAAAACGTCACTGGATGCTTGCTGGCCCGAAGGATGATGGAACAAAGTTCAGAAGCCGTCGGTCGTCACCCCAACCGAGTTGCCGAGCGGTTGATCCTGGCGAGCCGGCGAGATCTCCTCGCGGTAAATTGCCACATTTGCCGGGGCCTCAATCCCCAAACGAATCTGGTTACGATCGATCTTGACGACTGTCAAGACGATCGAGTCACCGATGACAATCTTTTCTCCCAGCTTCCTGCTTAAAACCAGCATGTACGTCCTCGAAGTCGTTCAGAGAGAAGCAGTCGGATCTCAACGAATCGCCAGATTGAGCAAAATCCTACTGCACGGTTCATGCCACGAATTGGGCGTGATCCGACTTTCTTTGTTTGGCCGATTTTTGGAGGTATCATCGCAGCCAAGGTGTCATCCATGCTCGTGAGGTGGTGGCAAAGTGACAATTTGGATTCTGATTTTTTGGTGAGTTTGCCACAAACGGGAACTTAAGTTGGCATCCTGGTCGGATAGCGTTGACAACTGCCCAGTGGTCAAACAAAGGGAGGATCGCTAGGCTGGGGCCAGATCGGAAGTGGTCTGGGGGGGTGCAGTCGCCACGCGGGAAGGGTCGAACCGTCATGATCTGGGATGAGTTGCGCCGGCTTGAGTTTCCCGTGGCTGAGGAGTGGGCTTACTTCGACCATGCCGCCGTGGCCCCGTTGCCGCGTCGCTCGGGTGCAGCGCTCCGGCGTTGGATCGACGATCAGGAGCGGCATGGTGTCATCCACTGGCCCGAGTGGGGGGCGAAGGTCGAGCAAGCTCGTCGTGACGTCGCCCGATTGATCAACGCGGACGTTGCCGAGATTGCCTTTATCCCCAACACGACGCACGGTATTAGCCTGATCGCCGAGGGGTATCCCTGGCAACCCGGCGACTCGGTGGTGACGGCGGCTGAGGAATACCCGTCGAACCTCTTTCCCTGGATGAACCTGGCGAGCCGTGGCGTCTCGGTCCGGACCGTGCCCACCCGCGCGGACGGCCGGATCTGGGTGGACGACCTGGCCGCCGCGATGGATCGCTCAACGCGCGTATTGACGATCAGCCACGTCGAGTTTGCCACTGGCTTCCGGAACGACCTCGACACGCTGGCCGACCTTTGTCGGTCTCGTGGGATCGCGTTCTTTGTCGACGCGATTCAAGGGCTGGGTCCACTGACGATCGACGTCCAGCGGACGCCGATCGACTTCCTCGCAGCCGATGGCCATAAGTGGTTGCTCGGCCCCGAGGGCGCGGGGCTCCTCTACATCCGCCGCGACTGGATCGAGCGGCTCCGACCGATCGGCGTCGGCTGGAAAAGCGTCGTGTCGGACTACAACAGCCACGGGATCGACTTCACCCTCAAGCCCGACGCCAGCCGGTGGGAGGGTGGCACGTTCGCGATGGCACCGCTCCAGGCGTTCGCTCAGAGCATCCAGTTGTTTCTCGAAGCCGGCCCGGCGCAGGTGTCCGAGCGCATCCTCGACCGCGCCCAGGCCGTCCGCGATCTGGCCCGATCGGCGGGCTGGACGGTCTACGGTTCCAGCCAACCCGAGGACGTGGCGGGCATCGTCGCCATTGAGAAGCCGGGCGTCGACCCCGTTGCATTTGCCCTCGGCTGCCGCGATCGGCGGATTGCTCTGGCCTGCCGCCGAGGTCGCGTCCGGATCAGTCCTCATCTCTATAACAACGCCGACGACCTCGACCGCCTGGCCGAGTCGTTGAGATAGATGCCTCAGTGGAGTGGAAGCGTTCCATCGTCTTCTTGCCGTATCGGGATCAGATCCATGAGCAGCGAACTCACCAGAGCTGACCGGATTGCCGTGTTTACAGGAACTTTTGATCCCCTCACGATCGGCCACCTCGACGTGATCGGTCGGGGCCGGATGCTCTTTGATCATCTTGTCGTGGCGATCGGGATCAACCCAAACAAGCAGTCGTTGTTCACGATCGACGAACGGGTATCGCTGGCTCGGCAGGTCGTCGCGCCTTATCCGAATGTATCGGTGGAAGCCTTTGAGGAGCTAACAGTCCAGTTCGTCCGGCGGATTGGGGCCCGGATCATCCTGCGTGGGCTCCGGACGCTCTCCGACATGGAATACGAGTTCAGCATGACCATGACCAACCAGCGGCTTGACCCGGCAATCGAGACCGTCTTCCTGATGGCTGATGGTGAGTATTCGCACGTCTCCAGCAGCCTGATCAAACAGGTCGCCCGCTTCGGCGAGGAAGCCGCGCTAGCGCGGTTCGTCCCACCGGAGCTGATCGCCCCGGTGATGGCCAAGATCCGCGCGATGGGTGAATAGCCAATCCTGTTCGGCACGGGGTTTGCGCAAGCGACGAGGTTTCTTTTTACGTAAGTTCCCAGTTGCGCATGGAGCATTCATCGGTCATTTTTGATCATGAATGCTCCAGCTCTCACTGATCCGACGCCGACCGTCTCTCGACGTACGCTCAACCTCTTGACGGGCGTGCGATCGCTCTTCGCTCACCTCCATCATCACGGCTGTGAACGTGACAAGGCCGACAATCGCACGCTGCATTTTGATCAACTGCTCACTCTGGTCATGATCGCTCTTTTCCAGCCGCTGGCTCGCAGCCATCGCGCTATGATGCGCATCAGTGATCCGACGCCGACCGTCTCTCGACGTACGCTCAACCTCTTGACGGGCGTGCGATCGCTCTTCGCTCACCTCCATCATCACGGCTGTGAGCGTGACAAGGCCGACAATCGCACGCTGCATTTTGATCAACTGCTCACTCTGGTCATGATCGCTCTTTTCCAGCCGCTGGCTCGCAGCCATCGCGCTATGATGCGCATCAGTGATCTGAAGCAGGTCCGCAAACGATTTGACGTCTCCCACGCCTCCCTCGGCTCGATCTCCGAGGCGGCCCGCGTCTTTAATCCCCAACCCCTTCGCAACGTCCTGGCCGAGTTGATTCGTCACCAGCCCTCAATGCCACGCGACCCGCGTCTGGCGGCGTTGAATCACCGCCTCACCGCCGTCGACAGCACCTTGCTCGACGCCTTGCCTCGGCTCGTCGAGTCGGCCTGGGGCCATCACCGCGACGGGTCGCCCCGACACAAGTGGCGGCTGCACGCCCAGTTGGACATCGACGACTCGATCCCCGACTGGCTCGACCTGACCGGACCGAAGAACTCCGGCGTCACCGACGAGAAGGCCGTGCTGAAGGCCCATCTCCGCCCGGATCGAACCTATGTTGGCGACCGCTGGTTTGGCCACGCGGGGCTGCTCGATGAGATCGTGGCGGCTCGAAGCGACTACGTCTTTCGGCTCCGCAACAACACCCACCTGGAGGTCGTGGAGGATCGTCCGCTGACGGCCGAGGCGAAGGCTGCTGGCGTCGTCAGCGATGCGGTGGTCCGTGTGGGAACGCGCACCCAGGCCAATCACGTCACGCGGGTTGTCATCTTGCACGTCGCCCCCCATCCCAAACGGCGACTGGCACCCAAGGTCGCCGCCAAGCCCACCGAGGTCCGTCTGGTGACCAACCTGCTGGACGTGCCGGCGGAGTTGATTGGGCTGATCTACCAGTACCGCTGGACGATCGAGACCTTCTTCCGCTTCTTCAAGCAGACGTTGGGATGTGCGCACCTGCTCTGGGACCACCCCCAGGGCATCCGCCTGCAGACGTATTGCGCCTTGATCGCCTGCCTGCTGATGCAGCAGTCGTCGGGTCAGAAGCCGACGAAGGCGATGTTCGAGATGGTCAGCTACTACCTGATGGGACTAGCCGACCTGGAAGAGTTGGAGGCGTTCATCGCCAAGCAAGCAGCGTCGAAGGCATCAAAAACAACGAGTCGTTGAGTCCACCGCCCCCTCGTTTGCTGGGGTCGCGTGGCCGTTGACGCTGCGCAGTGAACGTCACCAAAGACCGGCTAGCCACGCCCCCCACGACCAAAAAGAACTCGGCACCCGTTGGGTTCACTCAAAGCGGCCAAGCCGGTGAGATCGCTCAGATGTGCCAAATCCCGTGCCGAACAGGATTGGTGAATAGCAGTCCCGATCAATTATCGCTCGGGTTAATTTCATCGTCCGTGCTGCCATCGCACAGACGTTTGCGGAGGTAAGAAGCACGGGCAACGTTGCGCTCGTCGACTTCAAGCGGAGCCCCTTGCAGCTTTTGCAGGTGGGCGGGCTGGGTGTGGATAAACAACTCGTTGACGGTCGGGATCTCCAGGTCGTCGATCAGGCCGAGGTTGATTCCCATCCGCACACTCGACAGGAGCTGCATCGTCTCCTCGCTCGAAATCGTGTGCGCTGTCTTGAGGACACCGTAAGCCCGGCTCACCTGGTCGTGCAGGTGCTGGCGCCGCTCATTGACCAGTTGCGAGCGGGCCTTGCGTTCATATTCGATGATCTGGGGGATGACCTCGGTCAGGTTCCGGATCAGTTCCTGCTCACTCTTGCCGAGCGTCTGCTGGTTCGATATCTGGTAGAAGTCGCCAAACGCCTGCGTCCCTTCGCCGTAGAGGCCACGAACGGCGAGGTTGATTTTTTGGAGGGCGCGGAAGACCTTGTCGATCTGCTTGGTCTGCGCCAGCGCTGGCAGGTGGAGCATGACACCGACCCGGATGCCGGTGCCGACGTTGGTTGGGCAGGCGGTCAGGTAGCCAAGTTGCGGGCTGAACGCGAACGAGAGTTTGCTTTCGATCTCGTCGTCGATGCTGTTGATCCGCTCCCAAACGTCCTGAAGCGAGAGGCCAGAGAGCATGACCTGGATGCGCAGGTGGTCTTCTTCGTTGACCATGATCGCGACGTTTTCGTGCGAGGCGATCGCGACACCGCGTGGACCTTCGGCGTTCTCAAGCTCGCGCGAGATCAGTTGCCGCTCGACGAGGAAGAGGCGGTCGAGCTTGCTCAGGTTATTGACGTCGAAGAAGCTCAGGTTCAGGTCCACCTCGCCGAACGCCCCCTTGACGACCGACTCGATCTCGGACCGTTCGAGCTTGCTCGCCCGGTTGATGAACGGGAAGTCGTTGAGGTTGCGCGCCAGCCGGATGCGTGAGCACATGACGATATCGCTTTCGGGGCCGGTGCCGCGAAGCCACTCGCCGGAAGTTCCTGTCAGGTCGTCCAGAATCATCGGTCGGCATCCTTTGAGCGGAGCTGGTCACGAAGCGTCGCGGCTTGCTCATAGTCCTCGCGGGCGATGGCAGCGCGGAAGCGTGAGCGGAGTTGGAGCCGGTGGCGATCGGCGGGAGCTTGGGGATGCCGCGGTGACTTGCCCACATGGCGGGTCGCCGGTTGCGACCGACCCAGCAACGGGAGCAAACCTTTGGTGAAAACCTGGTAGTCGTTCGGGCAGCCGAGCCGTCCCGAAGTCCGAAATTCCATGAACTTGACGCCGCAGTCGGGGCAGGCCAGTTCGGCCAGTTCGCCAACGAGTTCACCGACGTTAGCGACGATCAGGTTCTGGACCACCTTATCGAGCCCGAGTTTGGGAGGCTGGTTGGGCAAGAGCAAACCCGCTTTCCTGGCACAGGCGGTACACAGGTGGGTTTCGCTCCGACGGCCATCGACCGAGTTGGTCAGATGGATCGTCGCGTCTCGGGAACAACGCTCGCAGGTCATGGGTCAGATCATCCACCGGGGCTTGATCACCGCCCCAACTCGATTTCAATAACCTTGATCTGGTCCCGGACCTTGGCGGCCATCTCGTAATCTTCGGCGGCGATGGCGCGCTTCAATTCGTTCCGCAACTGAATCAACTCGGTCTGCCGGACCGGATCACGCGGCGCCCGACGCGGAAATTTACCGGCGTGACGGGTTTCCTCGTGGATGTTTTCCAGGAGCGGCATCAATTCCTCGCGGAAGACCTCATAATCATACGGACAACCAAGCCGACCCGTATTGCGAAACTCCTGAAAACTCATCTGGCAGAGCGGACAAATCTGCTTTTCTGGAGTCGTCGGCTCCTGCCGGATGACGTCCAGGCCCCCCTGACTGAACTTCTCGGCCAACGCCGTCATCTCGGGCTTCTGCGCGTTGTCCGCCGAAGGGGCCAGGTGCTGGCGGGCATGCTCGTCGCAAAAGTGGAACTCTTTGGGCTTGCCGCGTTCGATATCGGTGATATGAAAAGTCGCTGGTTTCGGGCAACGATCACACGTCGCGGAGGTAGACTTCATCACCAGCCTCCTTGGAGTTCGCTACCAGATGGGGGTTCATTCGCGCCAGCGTAACTCAGTGGACTCGATGCCAGCAGGACCATGCTCTGAGGGATTGGAAGGCAAATTTCATTGTAAGCAAGCCCCCCACCCTGTCAAGCAATCGCGCCCATCGGTTGCGGTTCTTGTGGTGTTTGCGACGGAATGTTAAGGTCGTCTCGTGACTTACAGACGTTGACTCTCCCGGCCGCTCGGTTCCCTTCCGCTTGATCGACTCGTCCCCAAGGCTTTCGTCCATGCCCGCGCATCGCCCGTTGTTCCAGGACTTTGCCCGGTCGGCCGACCAGGCCACTTGCATCCCGGTTTACCGCCAGTTGACCAGCGACGGCCTGACTCCGGTCTCGGCGTTCCGCAAGATCGAACGCACGGCGCCTTCGTTTCTGTTCGAGAGCGTGGTCGGCGGGGAAAAGGTGGGTCGATTCAGCTTTCTCGGGACCGAACCAATTCGCCGGTTCGAGGCTCGCGGCCATCAGGTCCGGTTGATCGACCCGGCTCACCCCGACGCGGCGGTCTGGGTGGAGTCGGCCGACCCGTTTGCCGACCTCGAACGTCTGCTCGCTCCGTACCGCGCGGTCCACTCGCCCGGCCTGCCCCGGTTCGTCGGCGGCGCGGTTGGCTATGCCGCCTACGACTCGGTCCGCTACACCGAGAACCTACCCGACGCCCCGCCTGATGATCGTGGTCTGCCCGACCTCTCGTTCGCGCTCTACGACCGGATGGTCCTGTTCGACCACATCCGCAAGACTGTGCTGGTCGTTGCCCACGCGCACCTCGAACCTGGCAGCGACATCCAGGCTGCGTACGACCGGGCGGCAGGTCGAGTCGATGAACTGGTCGCGCGGCTGGCGGCCCCGAGTCCTGAGTTGCCGCTGGTCGACATCGACACCGATGGGCCGATCCACCTCAAGGCGGAATCAAACTTCACGCGCGAGGGGTACGAGGCGGTGGTTCGCCATTGCCAGGAATACATCAAGGCGGGCGACATCTTCCAGGTCGTCCCCAGCCAGCGGTTCCAGGTCGAGACGTCGGCGACGCCGTTTGATATCTACCGCGTCCTCCGCGTCGTGAACCCGAGCCCGTTCCTGTTCTACCTGAACCTCGACCACTTCCACCTGATCGGCTCATCGCCGGAGATCCTTGTTCGTGTCGAGGATGGTGAGGTCACGGTCCGACCACTCGCCGGGACCCGACGGCGGGGGAAGGACGATGCCGAGGACCAGCGACTCGCCGAGGAACTGCTGGCCGACCCCAAGGAGCGGGCCGAGCACATCATGCTGGTCGATCTCGGGCGGAACGACGTGGGGCGGGTCTGCGAGAATTCCAGCGTCGAGTTGACCGACCTGATGAAGGTTGAGCGCTACTCGCACGTCATGCACATCACGTCGAACGTGACCGGTAAGCTCGCGGCGGGCAAGACGACGTTTGACGCCTTGCGGGCCGGTTTGCCGGCCGGAACCGTCTCGGGAGCACCCAAGGTCCGCGCGATGGAGGTGATCGACGAGGTCGAACCCCAACGGCGCGGTCCGTACGGCGGAGCGGTCGGCTACATCGACTTCACCGGCAACATGGATACCTGCATCGCCTTGCGGACGTTGGTCATGGTCGGCTCAACGGCCTACGTTCAGGCCGGGGGCGGAGTTGTCTACGACAGCGTCCCCGGCGACGAGTACGATGAGACCGTCAACAAGGCCAGCGGTCTCCTCAAGGCGATCGAGATTGCGCAAACGCAACTCGGTTAACCCGCTTCGATGTCAACCTCTCCTTCCAGACGAGCAACCTCGGCCGGGTCGACTGCGCCGGCATCCCAGACCAGAGCATTGGCGGCGGCGGTGGCAACCGCGCGGCGGAGCGTGGCCTCGGGATCTAGCCCCTTGAGCCAGGCATCGACCAGCCCCGCGAGCAAACTATCGCCCGAGCCGATCGGGTTGACGGGCTGGATCTTCGGGGGATGGACGGTGTAGGCCCGACCCTCAACCTGCGACAGGATGGTATCGGGGCCAGCCGTCACGACGGCGACCCGGACCCCCCGGCGCGACCAGCCCCTGAGCAGGCCGACTACCTCCGCATCGGTCGGGTCATCGGTTCGAAGCAAGAGCCCGGCTTCGCGCCGGTTGAGGCTGATGGTGGCGGGCCAGAAGCCCCAGATCGCGTCGAGCGCGGGACCGTAGGTATCGAGAAAGACCGGGACGTGCCGGGCCGAGGCCAGACCGATCAGGTCGCTGTAGGTCTGATGCGTGGCGGCTGATGGGCTCGATCCCGACAGAGTGAGGGCCTGCACGGTTCCCCGGGCCAGCTCGGCCTCAACGCGAGCCAGCAAAGCTTCGGCCTCGGCGACGGTGATGACGGGATCGGCATCGAAGAAAGCGGTGGCCGGAACCTGCGGCGCCCGCACGGTGACGATCTCGCGGGTGGGCGCGGCGGTCGAGATCAGGATCGGGTCAAGATCCCCCTCGGCGGCGAAGAGGGCCGCGCACCGGTCCCCGACGGCTCCGCCCAGGAAGGTGACGGGTCGAGCCGATTGCCCGAGCCGGCGGAGGGCGCGGGTGACGTTGTTCCCCTTGCCGCCGACCACTTCGCGGACCGCAGTCGCCCGGACGTTGTCGCCGGGTTGCCAGTCGGGCACCGTCAGGGTTTTATCGAGGCACGGGTTGAGAGTGACGCAAAGGATCATGATGACGCGGACCCGACCACCGAAAGGGAAACGCAACTTGAGCGGGTCCGCCGTCCCTTTCGTGTGCCGCGCCGACCGCCCTGAACCTGCCCCGCCTGTTGGGACGCGAGGTCGGAGCATTCTGCTCAAACAAACCCACTTGGGCAACCGGCACCCATTCGATTTCTTACCGGGACCAACTCAGGGGGCAAGCGTTCGATCGAAATTGTGTCAGAGTGACGGTTGGGCAACCGTGGGGCGTTGTGGGGGCTGGTCTGGTCGGCTAAGGTGGACGCAAGATTTCTAGCCCAGAGCGTTTCGAGTCGCCCCGAGGAGTTTCCGCCGCATGAACGGCACCGCCGTCCGCCATCGCGCCTTGCCTTATTTGCTGGCCTTCTTCACCAGCCTCTGCATCATGATCCTCGAACTGGTGGCCAGCCGGTTGGTCGCACGTCATGTGGGAGCCTCGCTCAACGTCTGGACCAGCGTCATCGGGATCATGCTGGGGGGGATCTGCCTGGGCAACGTCCTGGGCGGTCGCCTGGCCGACCGGTCCGACCCGGCGCGGGTGGTCGGCCCGCTTTATGCGCTGGGAGCCGCGCTGACGCTCGGTTGCCTCTGGTGCAATGCGCTCGGCGGCCTGATCCCCGTTGAAGGAATTCCGGCCTGGCTCCGGACGGTGCTGGTCGTCGCGCTCGACTTTTTGATTCCCGGGACGGTGCTCGGGATGATCGGCCCGGTGGTCGCCAAGATCGCCGTCGAGCAGGCCCGGCGGACCGGCAGCGCCATCGGCGACGTCTATACCCTGGGCGCGGTCGGGTCGATCGTCGGAACGTTCTTCGCTGGCTACTACCTGATGTACCTTGCCCCCACAACCACGATCATCACGCTGGTGGCGGCGGCGTTGGCCTTGATGGCGGCGTTTCTGATGGGAGGTGGCTCGGGGCTGATCCTGGGTCTGGGAACGGCCGCCGTGCTGATCGTCGGGTCGATCTTCGACCTTCGCGGCGGCCTATCGGTTCATGGAGTGGCGGTCGGCGGAATCGCAATCAACCCGGTGACGCTGGTTGGGCACCTGCTGGCGCTGATCCTGGCAATCGTGGGGATCAGCAAGCTGAATCAGGCGCGAGAGCCGATCACCCTCAGTCCCGATATGATGGCGAATGAGGACGTCAACCCCAAGGGTTCGGTCTCGCTGACCGACCTGGCGGCGCTTTCGTTCGTCATCAGCCTGGCGTTCATGGCCTTCGAGATGGCGGCGGGCCGGCTGGCATCGCGGCACCTTGGGTCGAGCATCTACGGCTGGACAAGCATCATCGGCGTCCTGCTGGGTGGCCTGAGCCTGGGGAACTTCCTCGGCGGTAAGCTCGCCGACTGGTTTCGGAGCGTCGGTCAGGCAAGCTGGTTGTTCGCTGGGGCTTCGTTCCTGATCCTGCTGGTTCTCTTGCTCGAATCGCCGCCCACCTGGCTGGTCGCCAACCCGATCGAAACCTACGTCCGCGACAAGGCCCGCGAGCCGTTGATCCCCGGCGGCGGGTCGATCCTGAGCGTCGCGATCGAGATGACCAACTACACCTGGGGCGTCCGCGTTTTCTGGGTCATCTTCCTCGCCTTTTTCCTGCCCTCGATCGCGCTCGGGACCGTCAGCCCCGTCATGGCCAAGCTGGCGATCGACCGCGTCCGGTCGTCGAAGCGGACCGGCGGCGCCATCGGTGCCGTGTACGCCTGGGGCATGGTCGGCAGCATCCTGGGCACGTTCCTGACCGGTTTCTTGCTGATCGACGTTCTGGGTGCCAAGGGGGTCATGCTGATGATCGCCACGATCCTGGCACTCGCGGCCACGGTGATCGGGTCCACGTGGCATGCCATCTGGGCGGGCATCCCGCTCGGTCTTTGCATCATCACCTTCGTGCCGGTGCCGTTGCTCAAGGCTCAGGGCGAGAAGTGGGGTATCCGCGAACCCGTCGGCAACCCGGACACCGACAAGGAAAACGCAGTCGCCTACATCGACGAGAGCAACTATTATTACATCAAGATCGAAAACGAGAACGACGCCGATGGCCAGAAACGCACGCTGGTCCTCGACAACCTGATCCACGGCTACTTCATCCTCGGCCACCCCGAACGGCTCGACTACGACTACGAGCACATCTACGCCATGGTTTCCGACCGTGTCGCGCGAGCCAAGGCGAAGGCCAAGGGGGAAGACGGTCTGAAGCCCGCGCCGGTGGAGACCTTGTTTCTGGGCGGTGGCGCCTATGCCTTCCAGCGCTACATCCTGAACAAGTACCCCGGCTCGACCGCCGACGTGGCCGAGATCGACCCCGCCGTCCTGAAGGCGAACAAGACCGCGCTTGGGCTCGACCAGGATACGCCGATCGTGACCCACCTTGGTGACGCCCGGCAGTACATCGAGCGGAACCAGGGGACGCGGCAGTTCGACATCGTCTTCGGCGACGCCTTCAACGACTTCTCGGTCCCCTGGCACCTGACGACGCACGAGTTCAACGACAAGCTCGCCTCGATGATGGCGCCTGATGGCGTTTACATGATCAACATCATCGACAAGTATGTCTCCGACCAGTACGCCGACACCCTGGCGGCCAAGGCGGTGCAGAAGGCGGCCAAGACGCCGAGACCGATCAACCTCAACCAGGCCATGGAGATCGAGCACGCCAAGGCGCTGACGTACGGCGGGTTTCTCGGGTCGTGGATCAAGACGGCGAAGCTGACGTTTCCCTACATTTACGTCTTCGGGACCGACAACCGACCCGGCTTCGGGATGCGCGAGACCTTCGTCGTCGTCGCGTCGAAAAAGCCGCTCGACCTCGACGCCCTCGGCGCCCGCGACGTCGACCCGAAGTACACCGAAAGCGAGAAACCATTTGAGCCCAAGTTTTACGGCCAGCAGATCATGGATGAACTGGAGGTCCGATCACGTGGGATCACCCTGACCGACGATTACGCCCCCGTCGAAAACCTGCTCGCTCCCGTCGCCCGGACCCGGGGCTCAAACGAAGATTGATCCGACGCAAAAGCAGCCACGGATCAGAAGATTCAAGGTTTTGAGTTTCCAGCAATCTTCGTCGTCTGACTTCGATCTGTGCTCCATCCGTGGCTCCTTTGGGTGTTCTTGATCTCAACCTGTGGAGTGGACCGGATGGAACCGCAAGGCGACTCGGGGTGGATTCGGTGGGGTATCCTGGGTCTGGGGCTGAGCGTCGTCTGGGTGGCTTACATGGCCTTATTTGGGCCGACGGTGGATTCGCTCGATCGCCTGGCCGTGCCCGGGCTCGTCGGGACGGGGTCGAAGCAACCGGTCGACTGGACCTGGACGGTCCTTGACCTCAACGACAAGCCCGTCCCGTTTGCCCAGTTTCAGGGCAAGACGATCGTCCTGAACCTCTGGGCGACGTGGTGCCAGCCCTGCCGACGCGAGATGCCGAGTCTCGCCGCGCTGGCGGCCAACGCCGAGATCCAGGCAAAGGGGGTCGAGGTCGTCTGCATGGCGACCGACGAATCCTCGGAACCCGTGCGCCAGTATCTGGCCAGGAAGCCCTGGCCGATGACCTTCCTTCGGGCCACCGGGCTCCCGTCGGCGTTCCTCTCCGACGGCATCCCGGCTACATTCGTCATCGCCCCGGACGGGCGGATCGCCGCGACCGAACTTGGCCCTGCCCGCTGGGATGACCCAGCGGTCATCGAGTTTCTCAAGCAACTGGCCGCATCCAAACCCTGATCGGGTCGGCTGCGGCCGATCAACCTGCGATCACAAGTCGACGTACGCTCCGGCGACGGCTGGTTTGGCCACCCCGGCGTTCGATCGTGGTGCCAGGGCCGTATACACCGACGCCAGGATCAAGAAGCTGTAAGGAACCGAGAAGATCAGGCCGATCCCCAGCAAGATCGCTCCCGCCAGGTTCACCAGCCCGGCAATAAAGATGAGGGCCAGAATACCGAGCGTGTGGCCCCGCGTCAGCCGGAGCGACTCCTTGAGCGACGCCATGGCACCGAGCCGCGAACTGTCGAGGATCACCGAGAAAAATTGCGACAGTTTGAGCGCGTAGACGATCAAAACGGCAAAGGCCACCAGCAAGCAGATCCCCATGACCGCGTTGGCCCCGGTGCTGTTCTGGCCCAGAGCCACACCGGCGACTCCCCCCGGGATCGACGCCAGGACCATGAGCCCAAAGCCGGCTGCCCCGACGATCAGGCAGGCCAGGATGGACCGGATCAGGTAGGGGCCACCGGCGAACAGATCACCGATCGACGTCGGGCGTTCCTGAGTGATCCGGAGGTAAACGAGGGACTGGCCCAGACCGATCCAGAATCCAAAGACCATCAGCGCCAGACCGAGAATCACACTGACCAGGAGGATCACCGTCGGCTCGGGAACCAGCGCACCAACGATCGCGGGCAACATTCCGCCCACAATCTGGCCGCCGATCGAAACGACAAACGCAAACACGGTGACGCCGATGCTCAGCCCCATCCGCTCCATGTAAACTTTCCAGGCATGACTGAGGACCCCACCGACCGAGAAGTCGACTGGACCACGAACTTCTGGTTCGGTCAGCAAGCGGCTTTCGGTCCGAGGCGCGGAGTAGGGGTTGAACTCGGTTTCGGGAGGATAGTTCTGGTCGGGATAAGCCATGCGAAGGTCTTCCAAAACTTAGGGAGGGAATAAAACGAGCGCGCGGAGGCTCGCCAGCCGGTCAGAGAGGTCCTGACCAGCGGTCGATCGAAGTGAATATTTAACGACCAGCAAAATTGCTGATGATGCCAACGATGACGCCCACAACCACGAGGGCGATGATGAGGCCGAGGAAGATCTTGATCAGGATGCTGGTCTTGTACTTGATGTAGGGGGTCTGGCGGACGACCTCACGGTATTCGGGCGAGAAAACCATCGCCCCCTTCGCCGAAGCCATCAAGTAAAATATATAAATACCGATCAGCGAGGGGATTGTGTAAACCAGGGCAGCGATCCCCGCGACCATCGGACTGGCGACCGCCATGACGATCAATGCAATGACGACAAAGCCGAGACTCATTCCAGTCAGGACCATCACAACCCAGCGTGCCCAGGTTTGCAGCTTGTGCAACCCGTAGCCCATTCCGCCGTTGATTCCCGTCATCACCAGCATGAACAGGGTGCTGACACCCATGATCAAGCGCGGATCGACTTCGGCGCCACCATTGTCCTGGACTGGGATCTTAAACAGTCCCGCCGCGGCAAGCCCGTAGCCGACGGTTGCGATCGCTCCAAAGATCGCTCCGAGATAATAGAGCGAACCGAGCGACTTGACCGACGCTTCGTGGTTCAAGTAAGTCCGGCGAATTAGTTCGGCATCGGTTCCCGTCTCAGACAGGATTGGACCACCAATCGTGGCGACGGGGGCGCGAAACGGGTTCGCCTCATCGGGGGGCATGACAGCCATTGATGCATGTATCCTGGGTATAGGTGGGCAGTCGAGCAATAGGAACACACGAAGATAGGCCAGAAGATGGCGGGCGGGTGCATGATTGTCAAGCACTTGTCAGCGGTGTGTTTACAAAAGGTGGCGTGCTTTAATCTGAAGGTATTGATTGATGAGCGGCGCTGTCAGCTCATCCGGAAAGACGTCGAGCGTCATGGCCCCCTTGAGGCGGAGGTTGGCGATCACGCGCTCACGCCAGGTCAGCATCGAGGCCGCGACCGCTCCCGCGTACAACCCCGGCCCCGAGTCGGGCGCGGCGTCGGCGACGGCGAACAGGTCGCGATTCCGCATGAAGACGCCGAGCGGCACGTGCTGACCGACGAGGTTACCGAGGTGGTCACCCACCTGCCGGGCGTTGACCTCGTCGAAGACGTCGGTCATCAGCACGACTAAAGACCGCTTCCGGCACCGGCGTTCCAGCTCGATAAAGGCGCGGTCGTGGCGAGGTTCGACCAGCTCGGGGAAGATGTCGTGGACCGCATGGACCAGCCGGTTGATCCGCTTTGAGCCCCCGCTCGGCGCGACATAAGCCCGGACCCGGTCCGAGTAGACGAGCAGGCCGACCTGATCCCCCTGCAAGAGCGCGACGTGGGCGAGCAACAACATGGCATTGAAGGCGTGGTCGAGCGGTGAGAGCCCATCGCCGACATCGCCACCCATCAGGCGGCCGCAGTCGATCAAAAAGATGATCCGCTGCGACTGGTTGCTCTGGTGGGCGCGGACGGTCAACTTCCGCCGGCGGGCGGTTGCCTTCCAGTCGAGGTGGCGGGGTTCGTCCCCCTCGGCATAGTCGCGGAGCCGTTCGAACTCGTTGTCGGTCCCGAGCCGCCGCGAACTCCGGACGCCGAGGCTGCTCAGCTTGTCGCGGCGGGCGAGCAACGTGTAGCGGCCAATTTGGCGGATGTCGGGATACACCTTCAACACCGTTGCGACCGGCCAGGCGACCGAGCGCTCCCAGAAGCCGAGCCGGCTGGCCACCAGCGCGTCGATCCGGGCAAAGGCATACGTCCCCCGTCGCTGTGGGGTTGCAGTGTAAGTCAGGGCGATCCGCCCACGGCGAGCGATGGCCGCGCGAAACTCGGCCGGCTCGGCGACGACCGAGTCCGGCACGTCGTCGCGAATCCGCAGTCGCCGGGCGACGCGACCGTGGTTCTCGATGATCAACTCGACGCTGAACGGCTCGCCGATCGACCCGACGCCGCCGCAGCGGCGCTCGACGACGAACTGGCTCGCCCCCCAGAGCGTGACCAGATCGACCAGCGCCACGACCACCACGACGACGTCGAGCGCAAGGATGGCCGGCCCCAGCGTCGGGCTCACAAAGAGGCCGAGCGTCAGCAACGCGGGGAACAGGGCGGCGGTAGCCAGCGGACGACCGGGCCAGATCATGCGCGCGGTACCTCGACGGAGCGGATCATCTCGGCGAGCAAGTCATCGACGGCTTGTCCCTCGACCTCGGCCTCGGGTGTGAGGATGACGCGGTGCCGGAGCGACCAAGGCGCGACTTCCTGCACGTCGTCGGGCACGGCATAATCCCGCCCTTCAAGCGCGGCCACGGCCCGCGCCGCACGGAGGATCGCGACCCCGGCGCGGGGCGAACCGCCGAGCGAGAACGTCGGCCAATCGCGGGTCCGACGGACCAGCGCGGCGATGTAGCCGAGCAACCGCTCATCAACCAGCACGCGCGCCGCGCGTTGCTGGACTGCCAGGACCTCGGTGGGGTTCGTGACCGCGCGGACGTCGTCGGTCAGGATCGCGTCGGGGTTCTTCCCCTCGGTGTGGAGGCGGAGGATGTTCGTCTCCTCGGCGCTCGACGGGTAGCCGGCCACCAGTTTGAACAGGAACCGGTCGAGCTGAGCTTCGGGGAGGTTGTACGTCCCTTCCGACTCGATCGGGTTCTGCGTCGCCATGACCAGGAACGGTCGGGTGATCGGGTGGACGGTGCCGTCGACGGTGACGCGCCCTTCCTGCATGATTTCGAGGAGCGCCGAGTGCGTCTTGGCGGGCGCCCGGTTGATCTCGTCGGCGAGCAAAAGCTGGGTGAAGATGGGACCGGGGCGGAAGCGGAAGTCATGGATACGTTCGTCGTAGACGGGCGACCCGGTGACGTCGGAGGGCATCAGGTCGGGGGTGAACTGGATCCGGTTGAAGTCGCACCCGAGGACGCGACCGAGCGTCCGGACAAGCAACGTCTTTCCGAGTCCCGGGACCGACTCGATCAGGACATGGCCATCGGCCAAGAGCGCGGCGAGCACGGCGCGGACCAGTTCATTCTGGCCCACGTAGACCTTGTTGACCTCGGCCAGAACCCGGCTCGACCAGGCCTCGACGGGGTTGACGGTCGGTATTGAGGCGGCCATCGGGGCACGGGGCTCGACGAGGGGCGACTCGACGATCGAGCCGTCGGCCGGTTCGCTCATCAGGGATTCGTAGGGATCGGGGCTGGTCGGGGTCGTGTCGTCGTGGTTCATGCGCGCGGGGCTCAACGGGGGGACGTGGGGGCCGGGTCGGTCCGGTGGGTTGCCCCGGCGGGATGGCGCCAGCGGCGGTAATTGGCCAGGATCTCGTGGGCAAGAGCGGTCTGCCTGGTCCGGGCGAGGATCGCGCCGAGCGCGATCGGGTGCGCTGAGGGACGCTCGATCTCGCTGGCAGGTTCGGGCCGGGGGCGGCCGATCGTGGTGGCAAGTGCGAGAGCGAACAGGACGCCGAAACCGGCGAGGTGCGCCGCGATCCAGTTGAAGGGGTAGACGGTCAGGAGGTGGAACGGCGAGATCGAGTCGGAATCCGACTCGGCCAGGACGTTTTCCCCCTCGACAAAGGCCACCTTGCTCGGGCCGTCGCCGATCCAGTCAAGCACATGAGCCGCGAGCGGGCGGCGGGCCTTGTTGAGCAGGCCAGCGTTGACCAGGAACGAGCCGTTGGCCAGCACGAGGACACCGCCCGCCTTGCTCCGGATCTCGTCGTCGCTGTCGTCTTCATCGCGGTTGCCGTAGAAGCTCCAGCCGATGGCGAGCTTGCTGCCGTCGCCGTTGAGGTAGACGGTCTCATCGTTTTCCGCGCGGATCGCTTCGTGCTTCGGCAGCGCGGCGGCAACGGGATCGACCCCGGCGGCCCAGGGACCGCTCAGGCTTCGGCAAGTCGTCACCTCGCGGGGCTTCTTGGGGTCGCTCGGCTCGATTCCGAACCAGTCGTCGACCTTGGCCGGTTGCTTGGCCCGGGCGGGGAGGTCGGCGATCCAGGTCCGACTTTCCCGCAACCGATCTTCCATCTTCTGCCGCTCGGCGTCGGCCCCGGTCGGGGGGAGCGTGGCGAGCATCTGCGGCCAGAACTCGGGACCGGCGTCGGAGTCATGCGCGATGTAGACGAGTTTGCGGCCCGGTTTGGTTTTCAGCCAGGTGTCGAGCCAGTCGGCTTCCTCGGAACTGACCGATCCGGGAGCCTGCGCGAATCGGACGATCACATCGGCCCAGTTGGCAAGTGTCTCGTTATACCGGATCGCCGCACGGACCTGATGACCCCGGCCGCGAACCAACTCCAGCACGGCGTTGGTGCCGTTGATGCTCTTGCCGCGTGACCGGCCATAGGCGGTCTCGATCTCGGTCCCGCACCCGGCCAGACCAGATGCCAGGACCAGAGCAAACAGCCAGAGGAAGTGGTGCCTGGTCTTGCTCATGTGGCCACCTGCGTGAGAGTCCGCTGCTGGAAGGATTCGGCGGCGGCCCAGACGATGGCGAAGTCGGCGGCGGTCGGCGTCCGATGGCCGTAGTAGACCGCCTCGAACTGGCGAAGGGTTGGCGTCATCAGAGTCTGGAACTCGGCATCGCTCACAGCGCGGTGGAGTTGGCGACCGGTCCGACCGGGAGCGAGCCGGACGAGGTTGAGCCGTGAGAGGGTGAGCAACTGGTGGGCGAACAGGCACACAACCGCCCCCGCGAAGTCGCCCGCCAGGCGGCGACGGTTGGCCTCGGCCCAGGGATCGTCAGAGACCCCGGCGCCGCGGAGGCCGGCGGGCAGGGCCTCGCCCGATCGAGCCAGAACCACGGCGGGGCGCTGGTCGGCTGTGGTCAGGCTCCGGGTCGGCTCGAATCGCTTCCAGTTGAGCGCGACCAGGGTTATCAGGCCGATCAAGGCCAGCGCGAAGATGCCGAAGACGAGGTAATCCCCCACGCGCCAGGCAGGCACCGCAGGCAGAGACCGGTTCGAACCCAGGTCGGGCTGGCGGGGCAACTTCACCGTCTGGACCTTGTCGGCAGGGGCGTCGTACCATGGGAACGAACCCCGCCCGAGCGCGGCCCTGACTGGGTCGGGTGAGGGATCGGTGGCAAGGGCTCGGGACGATCCACCTGCCAGCACGATCAAGCTGGTCAGCAGCGCGAACCAACTGCCTGGTCGCGGGCGGGCCGTGATCGATCGGTAATTTACCATCGGTGTGCCTCCGCCATCGTCTGGCCGGCGGTCCGGACGCGCAGTTCAACTTCCCAGCCTTCCAGGCGGATCCGCTGGTCAATATAGGTCAGAAACCGGACCACGGTGAAGTACGCTGCGCCGATCCAGAGCGGGATCTGGAACGCCAGGCCGGTCAGGACCGAAGCCTCGGGCAGGTCCCAGGTCAACTCCTCGGCAATCACCGCTTCGACCACCCGACCAATCCCCATGTACGCCACCAGCGCGATCAGCCAGGTTGCCAGCAACTGGACCAGGGCCAGGAAGAAGAGGTCGCCCTCGCGCCCAAGGATCAGCTTGCCCCCGCGGTTCCAGAGTTTGAGCCAGCGCCCCTGTTCGAGCAGGAGGATCTCGTTGGCGAACAGGAGCCGGGTCGGGAGCCAGTAGAGCGGCACCAACCGGAGGACTCCGTGCGTCCAGACGAGCGCCGGGGCCGACCTGAAGACCTGCGCCACCACCTGTCGTGGTGATGGCGTCCGCCCGAACATCATCCCTCCCAGCACCAGGGTCAGGGGCGCCAGCGCCAGCGGCGCCTCCAGCCACCAGAGGATCAGGCCGAGCCCGGGGCTATTTTCCCCCGCGTGCGGGAACAGCCAGGCATTGCCGATCACGAACGGGGCAACCCCACCCAGCGTCGCCCAGGCGATCGGACCGGGACGACGCCGGATCACCGCCAGCGCCAGGTCGAGGACGTCGATCTGGTGGCGTTCGCGGATCGAGATCAGCGTGTCGTCAGTCGCCAAGGGGCACCTCCGGCGTCTGCTGCCCGCGTCCGAGGACGAGCAGGTAGATCAGGAGCATCGTCGCCGTCACGATTGCGATTCCCGCCTTGCACCAGTAGGGAAGGATCGACGCCGAGACGAACCCCTCCAGAAACGCCGCCAGGATGAAGAGGATCACGGCCACGCCGACGGTCGGGAGCGACCGCGCGGCCTCGCGTCGGAGTGAAGCCAACCGCGCTTGCCCTTGGGTGACGATCAGGCCCGACCCAAGCCGCAAGCCCGCCGCACCCGAGAAGACGATCGCCGTCAGCTCGAACGGCCCATGCGCCGTGACGAAGGTGAAGAAATGGCTCGCCTGCGGGACCGTCGCCATGTGGCCGAAGATCGTCCCGAGCTGGATCGCGTTCGACGCCAGGATGCCCAGACTTCCCAGGCCGAAGACAAGCCCCCAGGCATAGCAGCTCAGGCCGATCCCGGCGTTGTGCATGATGTAGTAGCCCGACATCGCGGCGTCGTTCCGATCGGGGCGGCCGCCTTCATCGAGCGGGCTATCGTACATCGACTCCATTGTCTCGACCTGCTTCTCGCCCACCACGCGGTGGACGAAGTCGAGGTCGGTGGCGCCGACGAACGCGGTGGCCAGAAAGAGGCCCCAGAACACCAGCGCCGCGAACCGCAGGAGGGGATCAGCGCGGAGCCGACGGGGTACCTCATCGAAGATCAGGGCGACCCAGTCGGACCAGCGAAACCCCTGCGTCTTGTAGACCGCATTGTGGGCGCGACCGACCAACGAGTGGAGATAGGCCACGGTATCACGGGGGAGGTCGTGCGCCTCGGCAAGCATCAGGTCGGCGCAGGCCGAGCGGTAAAGTTCGCCAAGGCGCAGGATCTCGGCGGGCGGCACGCGGCTGGCTCGCTTCGATTCCAGGCGAAACAGGAGGAGTTGCAGCTCGCGCCAGCCGGCTTCCCGGTCGGCGAGTCGGTCGACCACGCGCATGGTTGCGTCACTCCCCCAGGAACAGGCGGTGATAGAAAGCACAGAGCACGGCATCGCCGCTGGAATCGGGCAAGGCATACCTCGCACGGATCGGCTCGGCCATGTGCCGCGCGATCTCCTCACGGCGGTCGTCGCTGAACCGGGCTCGGTGCTTGACGTAATCCGACAGCGCCCGCGATTGCTCGGGCGTGGCCGAGACCCGCATTGGCAGGTGATCGAGGAGGATCTCGACCACCTTGGTCTGGACCCGGAACATCACGGCCTCCTTTTTGACCTCCTCGATGACGACCATCGTCCCCGCCGCGAGGTCGCCGAGCCGCTGGAACCGGCGGGTCAGGATCATGCTCGTGATCCCGGGAAGGTAGAGGAACGGGAGCGGGCCGTCGACGGTGCCGACCAGGTTCCGGATCGCCGCCTGCGACCCGGTAATCGGCACCCCCTGCGTGGTCATCACCCGGATGCCGACGATTTTCTTGCCCACCGTCTGGCCGTTGAAGACCCCCTCGCAGAACGCGCCATACCCCCAGATCAGGAAGAAGGTCGCGGCGAAGGCGGCACCAAACTGGGCAGCGCCACCTGAGGTCAGCACCAGGATGAGCATCGCGGCGAACTGCAAGAACCCAAGGACCAACAGGAGCAAGACCCCATCGATCAGATACGCCAGCGCCCGGCGGCACGGACCGGCCAGCGGGTAGGTGAAGACGATGCGCTCGGGCGTGATCAGGCGGACCGTGGTGTCGATCGGCTGGCGGGCGTCGGCGGTATCGGCGGCGTGATTGAACGCGGTCGTGATCGTGGCCAACGCGTAAACCCCGATTGGATAGAGGCGGGCGGGCGTGCCGGGGCCAGGGCGGGCGCTATTATCCCTGCGCGATCGCGTCCGATCAATGGCCGAGCCGCGATCAGGTGAGGATATTCGTCGGATCACGGGAGATCGCAGGTTCAAGCCGGTTGGTGGATGACCCGCCTGCCGTTGTGGTAAATCAGAAGAGTCGTGCCGCGTCGGTCCACTTCCTCTCCATTGCTGGCTATTCTCATGTTGCCATTGTGCCGCTTCCGCTTGCGCTTCCGAACGTGTCTCGCCTGGTTGATCCTGGTCGTTCCCGGACTGGCCACCGCGCAGGATGTTCCGCCCACCTACACCAACCCGGTCTACCCCCGCGACTTCCCCGACCCCTTTGTGCTGGCCGATGGCGACCAGTACTATGCTTACGGAACGCAAACCGCCGGGACCGGCTTTCAGATCATGAAGTCGTCCGACCTCGTCCACTGGCAGACGCAGGTACTCGACTTCCCGATCCCCTGGGCCCGCGACCACTACTGGGCCCCCGAAGCCGTCCACCGCAATAATCAATATTACCTGACCTACTCGGCGCTGGATCCGGTGACCCGCAAGCACCACATTGCCATCGCCACCGCCGACCGGCCGACCGGCCCGTTTACGCACCGGAACCTGCTCGTTCGGGGCGACAGCAACAAGGTCGGCGTGATCGACGCCACCCACTTCTTTGAGCCCGACGGGTCGGCCTTTCTGGTCTACTCGGAAGAAACTCCCCGGCGGATCGTCATGCGATCGGCCGCACCCGACCTGTTGTCGGTTGGCCCCGACGTGACGGAGTTGCTCCGCCCCGACCTTGACTGGGAGCGCGGCGTCACCGAGGCCCCGTCGATTGTCCTGCGGAATGGTGTCTACCACCTGTTCTACTCGGCGGGACCGTACGAGGGGACCAAGAACGGCGGTCGATACGCCGTCGGCCATGCCCAGGCGAAGGCGCTCAAGGGGCCGTACACCAAGTCGCCGCGACCGATCCTGGAGTCGGTCGAAGGCGCGACGTATGGCCCGGGGCACCAGTGCCTGGTCAACACGCCCGATGGGTCGTGGTGGATGCTCTATCATGCCTGGGACAACGTCGGCCAGCCACGCTACGGCGAGAACCCATCGGGTCGGACGGTCCGGCTCGACCGGGTCGAGTGGACGGGCGACGAGCCCAGGGTGGTCGGGCCGACCTTGACCCCGCAGGTCGCCCCGATCGCCGCGCCCGTGCCGGTCCGCGTCGGTCGTTGACAGCCGGTTGGCAGTCCGGGTAACGTCACGGGCGAAAGTCGGGTGAACAGAAGCTTGCGGCGGTTGGACCCAAGGTTCGTGATGAAAATTGCCCTCGTCGGCTGCGGTTACGTGGCCGACATGTACCTGTCCCTGATCCGGAACCAGCCGACGCTTGACCTCGCGGGAGTGACCGACCGCGACCCCGCGCGAGCCCAGAAAGTTGCGGCACGGTACAACACCCGCGACTATGGCTCGCTCGCTGCCATGCTGGCCGATCCGGCAGTCAAGATCGTCGTCAACCTGACCAATCCCCGCAATCATGCCGAGATCTCGCGCCAGGCATTGAGCGCCGGCAAGCATGTCTACAGTGAGAAGCCGCTCGCCACCGACTGGGCCGAAGCCGTCGCGCTGGTCGAGCAGGCCGAGGCCGCCGGTCTGATGATCGTCTCGGCGCCGAGCACGGTGCTCGGCGAGGCCGCCCAAACGGCCTGGAAGGCGGTCCGCGCCGGCAAGGTTGGCAAGCCGTTGTTGGTCTATGCCGAGATCGACGACGGGATGGTCCACCGTGAGAACGTCCGGTCGTGGCTGAGTGCATCCGGCAACCCCTGGCCGGCTCAGGACGAGTTCGAGGTCGGTTGCACGCTCGAACATGCGGGCTATTACGTCTCGTGGCTGACCGCGATGTTCGGCCCGGCCGAGTCGGTCACGGCGTTCGCGTCGTGCCAGATCGCCGACAAGGACGTGGGCGTCCCGCTCGACCCGCCCGACGCCCCCGACTTCTCGGTCGGCCTGATCCGGTTCCGCTCGGGGGTCGTCGCTCGCCTGACGTGCAGCATCATCGCCGCGCACGATCACTCACTCCGGATCTTCGGCGACGCCGGGACGCTCCGGGTGCATGAGGCGTGGGACTTCGCCTCGCCAATCACTTTGAGTCGGTGGAACAAGTACACGTTTCGGGCCGACAAGCGACCGATCCTGGCGCGCCTGGTCGGGCTCGGGCCAAAAAAGGTTCCGCTCGTCCGGCAGCCGACGATCCGGTCGGACATGCCGGGCGGCAACCGGCTCGATTTTTGCCGCGGGATCGTCGACTTGATCGAGTCGATCGAACAGGGTCGGCCGTGCCGGATCTCGCCCCGGTTCTCGCTCCACGTCAACGAGATTGTCCTCACGTTGCAGGCTCCCGAGGTGATGGGCAGTCCCCGCCAGCTGACGACGACGTTCGACCCTGTTGAGCCGATGCCCTGGGCGGCCGACTGAACCATCGAGAAGGGGAAAAGTTGGTTCATGAATGACAAACCCGTTCACTGGGGCATCCTCGGCACCGGCGCGATGGCTGCCGCCTTCGCGCGAGCACTGGCCACCTTGCCCGACGCCCGCCTCGTCGGGGTTGGCTCACGCGACAACAGCTCGGCGCAGGCGTTCGCCGCTCGATTCGAGGGGACGCTGGCGTTCGGTTCGTACGACGCCTTGCTGGCAGACTCCAGCGTCGATGTCGTCTACGTCGCCACCGTCAACACGACCCACCATGACCTCTGCCTCCGTGCCCTCGACGCTGGCAAGGCGGTCCTCTGCGAAAAGCCCTTCGCGCTCAACGCCACCGAGGGCCGAGCCATCGCCGACCGCGCCCGCCAGCACAGCCGCTTCTGCATGGAAGCGATGTGGACCCGCTTCTTGCCCGCCGTGGTGCAACTGAAAGCGCTGGTCGATGCGAACGAGGTCGGCGAAGCGCGATTGCTCTCCGCCTCGCTCGGCTACCCCTACGTCCACGACCCCGCGGGCCGCCAGTTCGACCCGAAGCTCGGCGGCGGGGCGCTGCTGGACCTGGGCGTCTACCCGATCTCGCTGGCGCACCACCTGTTCGGCCCGCCCGAGCAGATCATCGGCCACGCGAGCCTGACCGATACGGGTGTCGATGCGATCGACGCCATCACGCTCGTCCACGCTGGGGGCCGGATCTCGACCCTGACGGCGGGTCTGACGGTGGCGATGCCCAACGAGGCCGTCGTGATGGGCACCGCCGGCTCGATCCAGTTGCACGAGCCCTTGTTCCGTCCCGACCGCCTGACCGTCCGCCGGCTGAGCCCGATCACGCCCGCCGGCGGTGGGGCAGGGGGGGGCCGGTTCGCCAGGCTCAAGGAAATCAGCGCGGTCCGCGCCATCGCGGCGCGGCTCAAGCCAACTCTGGCCCGGTTGAAGGGGCAAACTCGAAAGATCCGTGCCCCCTACCTCGGCAACGGCTACCCGCACCAAGCCATCGAGGTGATGCGCTGCCTGCGTGCTGGGCTGCTGGAAAGCCCGATCATGCCGCTCGACGAGTCGGTCGCCATCCTCACCACGACCGACGAACTCCGCCGCCAGTGGAACATCCGCTTCCCCGGCGAATGATTTTCTGATCTCAGTCCGAAAGGTTGACGGCCCTTGAAGACGATCGGCTATCTGATCAACCAGTACCCGATGGCCAGCCTGACCTTCATCCGCCGCGAGATGGCTGCGCTCGAAGCTGCCGGGGCAACGGTCCACCGCTACGCCGTTCGACCCTGGGATGGCCCGCTCACCGATCCTGCCGACCTCGCCGAGATCGCCCGGACGCGACGCATCCTGGATGCGGGGGCGTTGGTCGTCCTGATGGCAACCATCCGGACGATCCTGTGCCGACCGATCCGGTTCGCCCGAGCGACGGCGCTGGCGGCGAAACTGGCCCGGATCGCCGGGCGCGGCTGGATCAAGCACGGGATCTATCTGGCCGAGGCGTGCGTCCTCCGCGAGTGGCTCGGACGCGATCGGATCGAGCACCTGCACACCCATTTCGGTACCAATCCAGCCGTGGTGGCCATGCTTTGCCAGACCCTGGGCGGCCCGCCGTTCAGCTTCACCGTGCATGGTCCCGAGGAGTTTGACCGGCCGATCGAGCTGGCTCTGCGGCTGAAGATTCACCACGCGGCGTTCGTCGTCGCTATCGGCTCGTTTGGTCGGAGCCAGCTCTGGCGATGGGCCGATTACGCCGACTGGCCCAGGGTTCAGGTGGTCCACTGCGGTCTCGAACCGAGCGACATCGAAGCCACGCCGACCCCACCCGCCGCCGCACGCCGCCTCATCAACGTCGGCCGCCTGGAAGAACAAAAGGGGCAACTGATCCTGGTCGAAGCCGCCGCGCAACTGGTCAACGCGGGCATCACCGACTTCGAGATCGTTATCATCGGCGGTGGACGTTTTCGCGACGCTCTGGAAGCTGCGATCGCGGCGAAAGGAGTGCAAGATCAAATCAAGCTCGCTGGTTGGATGACGGGGGATCAGGTCCGTCAAGAACTCCTGGGTGCCCGCGGGTTTGTTCTTCCCAGCTTTGGCGAGGGGCTGCCGGTTGTTATCATGGAAGCCCTCGCCCTCCATCGCCCCGTGATCGCGACCTACGTCGCCAGCGTCCCCGAACTCGTCCGACCCGGCGAGACCGGCTGGCTCGTCCCGGCGGGTGATGTCGCGGCGCTGGCCCAGGCGATCCGCGACCTGCTCGATACCCCGACCGACCGCCTCGCCGCGATGGGAGCCGCCGGGGCCGCCGCCGTCGCCGCCAACCACGATATTCGCGTTGAAGCTCGCAAGCTGTTACGGTTGTTCGATGGCAACCTCGCTCAGCTCGACCATGCGGAGATCGAATTATGACGGCATCGTGGCTTGTGTGCGTGGCCCTGATGTTGACCCCCAGCTCTTGAATTTCAGGGTGACGATTATCCGACGCTGCTCAAGGAGTATGAGACAAAGCGGAAAGCCCTCTTCCAAGCTCACGACGCAGCGACCGACGATGCGAACCGGCAGACTGAGATCTACCAGCAATTAACCTCGAACGACCTGGCTTATGCGGCTCGCTTCTTTGCTCTGGCTGAGAGTGCACCAAATGGCCCCGCCGCCCCGGATGCTCTGTACAAGACGCTGGAACTTCAAGAACTTCAGGAAGGCTTGCTCTCCCCGCTCGGTCAACGAGCGCTGGATCGGTTGCACCGCGACTTTGTGACCAGTCCCAAGATGGGGGAATACCTCCAGCAGCTCTCGAATCGACCCTGGCGCGGGGTCGAAACGTTGCTGCGCGACGTCCTGGCAAAGAGTCCCAATCGCACGGCGCAGGGGCATGCCTGCTTCGGACTTGGCACGAAACTGGGCGCACAGGCGACGGTGCCGAAGCTCATGAACGACCCGGAGATGGCCCGGAAGTTGCGCGAAGTGTATGAGCCCGAGCAGATGGACGCCATCCTGCGACAAGATGTGGCCGCGAAGCTGGTTGAGGCCACGACCTTCTTCCAGCGCGTCGTGAGCGAGTATGCCGACGCCCCGCTGTTTCCCGCGTATCCCCAGGACGACCGGACTCTCGGACCCCTCGCTCGATCCTGGCTGGCGAACCAGGAAGAACTGGCCATCGGCAAATCTGCCCCCGAGATCGTCGGTCACGACCTCGACGGCCGAACGTTCCGGCTGAGCGACTATCGTGGCAAGGTTGTGGTCCTCGTCTTCTGGGCCTCGTGGTGCCACGCCTGTATCGACCAGATTCCCCACGAGCGCGACCTGACCGCCAAGCTGGCCGGCCAGCCGTTCGCCTTGCTCGGCGTCAACTGCGACTATACGGCCGAGGCCGCTCGCAAGGCTTCGACAAAGCATCAGATCACCTGGCCCAACTGGTACGACGGCGACCTGACCGCCAGGCACATTGGGTCCGGCCCGATCCGCGAGTTGTACCACGTCCACGGCATCCCGCTTGTCCTCGTCCTGGATGAGCAGGGGATCATCCACGATAAAGATCCGCGCGGCGCGATGCTGGAGCAGGCGGTTGATAAGCTCCTCAGGAAGTGAGCAAACCTCGGAGCAAATCGAGCCGGGCGGGGTCGGGATGGCGGATCTCGACCCGCCGGGATGCGGGATCGGCGGCCAGGGTGATCCGGACCCACCAGGCGTCAAGCGGCAGGCGGTCGACGACGAGGTCGGCCCACTCGATCAGGCAGAGGCCGTCCCCACTGGTCCAGTAGTCCGAGGCGCCCAGCGCGTCGAAGGCGGCAGCGTCCGGCAGGCGGTAGGCGTCGAAGTGGTAGACGGGGATGGTCCGGCCTTCGTACTCGTGGATCAGGACGAAGGTCGGGCTGGCGATGGCGGCGGGATCGACTCCCAACTCCTCGGCGATGGCGCGACTGAGCCGCGTCTTGCCGGCGCCGAGCGTGCCGACCAGGCCGACGACGTCGCCCGGCTTCAGGAGGCTGGCCAACGCCTGACCGAGCGCATCGGTCTCGGCCTCGCTGGCGAGAGTCAGAACCAGGCGGTCGGAATCCAGGAGATCCACTTGCATTGGGTTACCCTCCTGGACTCAGGCCGGGGCCAGGTGGTCGAACCCGGTGCCGGTCCCACGGACGATCGAGCCGTCGGGATGCTGGAGGTTCAAACCTGGCTCACTAGTGATCGAGCCGATCGCGATCAGGGTCACGCCCGCGATCGGGTCAGCCCGCAACCGATCCCAGTCGTCGGGGGCGAGCGTCAAGCAAAGTTCGAAGTCCTCACCGTCGCTCAAGGCATGTTCCAGTGGGGACCGAGCGCTGGTGTGGGCCAATGCGACGGCGTCGGGGTGGATCGGCACATTAGCCGCGATGATCCGCGCGCCCGTGCCGCCGCTTTCGGCGAGGATATGGCGGAGGTCCGATGCCAGGCCATCGGAGAGGTCGATCATGGCGTGGATCGGCACTCGGGCGGCAATCTGGAGGGCTTCGTTGATCCGAGGTTCGGGGCGGAGGTGCCGGCCCGATTGCAGGCTCCCGCCGAGAGGACCGGTCACGACGATGACATCCCCCGGTACCGCGCCCGACCGCCGGACAGCGCCGGTCGGATTGGTCTCCCCCAGCACGGTGATACTCACGACCAAGGGGCCATCCCAGGCGTTGGTATCACCCCCCGCCAGCGCGACGCCAAACCGTTCCGCCAGCGGGGCCATCCCGGCGTGCAGGCCCTGGCCAATGCGGATCGCTTCGCCCCTCGGGAGCGCGACGGCAACGAAGGCGGCGAGGGGGATACCAGCCATCGCGGCGATATCGGACAGGTTCACCGCCAGGGCCTTGAAGCCGACGGCCGCTGGAGTGGTCTCATCAAGTCGGAAGTGGCGGCCGTCCATCAGCATGTCGGTCGTGACGAGCAGGTCGCGGCCAGGCGAGGGCGTGACCAGAGCACAGTCGTCGCCGATCCCGAGCGGGACGTGCCGGGTCGAGCCCGAGCGGTCGCGAATCCAGCGGATCAGGTCAAACTCACCCATCAGGTGTCGGTCTCCCGGCGGCCGAGCAAGAAAGCACGGGTGGCTTGTTCGGCGGCATCGGCCAGCCAGGCGTCGGCCTGATTCATCGCGGTGGCCAGGGTACAGGGGCCGGGGCAGATCGAGAACCAGGCGTCCAGGCCCACCGCCTCGACTCCCGGTCCAACCGTGCCGGCGAGGGCGATTGTCGGTACCCCGAGCGAACGTGCCAACCGGGCCACTCCCGCAACAGTCTTGCCGGCGGCAGTCGAACTATCGAGGCAACCTTCGCCGGTGATGCAGAGGTCGGCACGATGCAAGCGGTTTGCCAGGCCAACGACGTCCATCACGAGGTCGATTCCGGGTCGCAAAGTTGCGTCGAGGAAGGCGATCAGACCGGCGCCAAGTCCGCCCGCCGCGCCGCCGCCCGGTACGGCGCGGATATCGACTCCAAGATCGCGGTGGATGATCTGGGCGAAGTGGACGAGGTTGGCGTCGAGTTGCCGGACCTGATCCGAACTCGCTCCCTTCTGGGGGCCGTAGATGACCGAGGCGCCGGTCGGGCCGGTCAGCGGGTTGGCGACGTCCGACGCGACCTCGATCCGGGCCGTAATTGGGGTGACCGTCGAGGCGTCGATCCGGTCGAGATCCGCGAGCGAGCCACCCCCCGGTCCGATCTCGCCGCCGAACCGATCGAGCAGGCGAAAGCCAAGCGCCTGCGCCATCCCGGCGCCACCATCGTTGGTGGCACTGCCCCCGATCCCGACGATCAGTCGCGAAACACCCAGTTCCAGTGCAGCGCGAATGAGATCGCCAGTACCACGAGTCGAGGTCCGCGTGGGGTCGCGCCGATCGTCGGTGAGCAGACTCAACCCCGAGGCCGAGGCCATCTCGACCACGGCGGTCGTCCCGTCCCCGATCCGGGCGTACCGTGCCCCAACCGGGTCGCCCAGCGGACCGGGAACGATGGCCTCGTACCAGGTCCCACCGGACGCGGCAAGCAGGGTATCAACGAGCCCTTCGCCGCCATCGGCCAGCGGAGCCAGATCAACAACAGCCGCCGAGGCGGCTCGACCCACACCTCGTGCGATGGATCGGGCGGCCTCGGCGGCGGTTAAACTCCCGCGATACTTGTCGGGGGCAATCAGTATTCGCATGAAGAGTAGCTCTCAGCGGATGATCGATCCCTCAGCCTGGGCAATATCAGCCAGCTTCATGTTCCCCTTCTGAATCGACTGGCTCCGGATGAAGTAATAAGGCAAGAGGGGCGACTGGGTCAACTCAGGCTGGCGAAGGATGTAAATGACATTATCCGCCTGGACGGTTTCCAGCTCACGTTTGCCGACGACCAGCCCGACCAGGATATCCCCCTGGCGAATGTCGGCATGGGCTGCCGGGCTATCGGGCATGACCGACTGGACGAACAGACCCCCGCGGAGTTTTGCGTCCACCTGCGTGACGTAACGCGAATCGACCGCCAGAACTTTCAGGCCGAGAGTCCGCCAGACGGCGTTGACCGCGTCACTGGTGGCCAGGGGATTCGATGCCGGTGCGACGGCAGCGGTCGTGGCCACTCCCGACCGACCCAGAGCCCGAACGTCGATCATCAGATTCTGGTCGTGACCGTCGCGGCGGAGCGCCACCTTGGTTGGCTGACCTGGCTGAGCGTCGAGCAAGGCCCGCTCGATATCGAGCGCGTTCGTTACGGGAAGGTCACCCACTTTAAGAACCTGATCACCCGCCCGGAATCCAGCCACTTCGGCTGGACTGCTCGATTGGACGTCGGTCAAAATCACGCGGCGGTCATCGCCCTGCCAGGATTCGGTTGCTACCATCCCGTGCCATTTCAGGGCGAGTTTGCGGATACTCATCATCTCCGAGGCAACTCTTTTGACGTCGTCGATCGGCAATGCAAACCCAATCCCCTGAGCCCCAGCGCGGGTCGCCACGTTGATCCCAACGAGTTCACCGTCGGCGTTAATCAACGGCCCGCCCGAATTTCCTGGATTGATGCAGGCGTCGGTCTGAATAAGGCGATGGTAAACCTGCTCGTCGGCCAGCGTCACGTCTCGTTTCAGATTGCTGATGATTCCCTGCGAGACCGTGTTTTCGTAGCCAAAAGCGTTGCCGATGGTGATCACCGTCTCACCGAGCATCAGATCAGCCGACGAACCGATCGTTACCGGCACGAGCAGTTTGCCGGCATCAACTTTCAGGACCGCCAGGTCCATCTCACGATCTGACTGGACGACCCGGGCCGGCAAGTTGGTGCCGTCGTAAAGGTGGACCTCGATCCCCTGAACCTTATCCACAACGTGGTGGTTTGTCAGAATGAATCCTCGAGAGTCGACGATCACGCCGGTGCCCATCCCGCTCACCTTCGGTCGCTGACTTTCTTCCGGCTTGAACGGCCAGCGGTTGTTCGAGGCGGAATGCTTCTCGCTGGAGATGTTGACGACGCTTAGCTTGACGCGCTCGACAGCGTCAACAATCGGTGTTCGTCGCGAGGTTCGATCCGCATGGGCTGGGGCGGCCATGCCCACCCCGATTAGACCGCCCAGTGCCACCAGGCAGAATCCATTCCGACGCATAATGGGCAATGGCACGATGGGGCCCCTTTAGCCTTTGATCCGTCAGACCAAAGATCCGGTCCGAAATCACCGCACAGCCCTCAGCCGTCGAAGGCCGCCGTGCCCGCCCGAATCATCCTGATTGAGGGTTGTCTTCTTCCCCCGACCTCCCTTGAATCGACCTCCCGAGACCCCGGCTTGCGATCCTTCCTTCCCGCAACACCCCAGGTTATCTCCCTTTCCTCATGACCCGCACAACTTACCCAGCCCAAACCCCAGACTGAGCTCAATTTGGTGGATTTTGGAGGGAATCTCACAAAGTCAACTCAAGGTAGATCCATACCCGTCATGACTCAGGGGAAACTCCGAAATCGACACAGGCCATGCAAGTCGTTGACAACAGAACGACCGGCTCGCTAGCCTGAGTGAGGCTGATTGTGATCGGAGATCGTTACAGGTTCCGGGTTTAGGCAGGAAAACTCATGGCAGCCAAGTCACCGCGTCGGGTCCTGCTGGAGAATAGCCTGGCGGAAGATCCCGGCGATACGTTCTTGCGTTACGGCCTGGCAATCCAGTGTCTCCGCGAGGGCGACACCGCCGAAGGACGTGAGCGCCTCGTCGGGCTGATCGCCGATCACCCCGATGACCAGATCGCCGCGCACCAGATGCTCGGGCAATCCTACGTCGAGCAGCACGAGTACACCGACGCGAAGGCGATCCTCGATACCGGGATCGCCCTCGCCACCAGGCGAGGCGACTGGCACGCGGCGGGCGAGATGGAAGGGCTCCGCGGTCAGTTGAGCTGACAATCGATCAGACCGTCGCCGCCACCGGCTCATTCAGGGCGGCGAAGATGCCTTGCATGAAGGCGGGGAGGTCGTCGGGGGTCCGGCTGGTCACAATGTTGCCGTCCTGAACGCAGGCGGCGTCTTCCCAAAGACCGCCGGCGTTCTCGACGTCGTCGCGGATCGAGAAGTAGCCAGTGACGCGCTTGCCTTCGAGCGCTGACGTTGAGCAGAGCATCCAGGGGCCGTGGCAGATCGCCGCGAGAACCTTGCCGAGCTGGGCAGCCTCGCGGACCAGATCGACCATCGCCTTGTGTCTTCGCATGTGGTCGGGCGAGTAACCGCCCGGAATGATGATGGCGTCGAAGTCGGCGGCCCGAACGTCGGCGGCCGATGCCTCGGCCTTGGCGGGATAACCGTGCTTCGAGGCATACGACTCGCCCGCCTTAGGGCCAACGATCGTCACAGTGGCGCCAGCCTCGCGGAGCCGAAGCACCGGATACCATAACTCCAGGTCTTCATAGAGCTTTTCGACCAGAACCGCGACTTTTTTACCGTTGAGTTGATCCACGATGCAATTTCCTGGGTGGTTGAGGAACAAATCGGCAAGGCGTCTGCCTACCATCATACGGCGCGAGGTCCAGCCGCAATCGGCGCCTGGGCTGGCCTGGCGGTCAGGTCGGCCATCGCCGCCACCAGGCCGGCGTCGGTCGTGAACGGTGGAACGTAGCCAAGTTTCGTCTTCGCCTTCTCGATCGAGTAGTCGAGATTCAGCCCGAGGAACTTGTAGCGAGCCTTGTTGACCAGGGGAGGAGTGGTTGACTGCTGGCGGATCGCGCGGCGTTCGAGGACCGTGGCGAGAAATCGACCGAGCCAGAGGGGAATCCGTCGCGTCGGCGGTTTGAAACCAGCCAGTTCGGCGACCCGACCGATGAACTGCTTCTTGCTGACCCGCGGACCATCGGTGATGTTGAAGATCTCGCCGACCGAACTGGAAGATTCCGCCGCCAGAAATAAGGCGTGGACCAGATTCTTGACGTAGATGCAGTTCAACGCCTGGTCACCAGATCCGAAATAGCGAAATTGCTTGGCTTTCAGAGAATGAATCAACTTCGGCAAGACGGTCCGGTCACGCTCGCCATAAATGAAGCCAGGACGCACGACCGTCAGCGGCAATCCCTGGTCACGTGCATACCTGAGCGCCAGTGCTTCGGCCTCGACCTTGGATCGAGTGTAGCCGTCGAGCGCGTTCACGGCGGGTGGCGTGGTCTCATCGGTGCCGAAGTGGTCGCGGCCTTCGTAAACGCCCAGAGAGCTGACGTGGACGAACTTTGCCACCCCGGCCGCGACCGCTTCCTTCAGCAACAGTTCGAGCGCGGCGACGTTGAGGCGGCGGAACTCGTCCAGGCTTCCCCAATCACCAACCTTCGCGGCGCAGTTGAAGACCCAATCTGCCCCCTGGACTCCTTGGCGGAGCGCCGCGACGTTTTCCAGGTCGCCGTCAATCTGCTCGACGGGCCGCTCGTCGAGCCAGCGGGTATCGCTTGTCGAGCGGACGAGAGCGCGGACTCGCAAACCGCGAGCAAGAGCTTCCTCGACGACGTGGCTCCCGACCAGACCGGTCGCGCCGGTGATAAACAGGGTTTTCGGTTCACTCATGAAAGGTCGGGCAACCGCCTCGGGGTAGGTCGAACTGGTCCGCAACGGGTGCCCAAACCTACCTGACGGTTTCCTTGGGGTCAAAGTCGTCCGGCCCAGCGCCGTAGGGACCGACGACCGCTGGACCCTGGGCCGGGTTGAAGAAGCTGCTGTAATGCTCCTTCGTCGCGCGGATGCCGGCGTGGACGATGTGCAAATCAAACCCAATGACGAACAGGCGGCAGCCCCAGGCTCGCATCCGCTCGGCATAGTCAACGCCGCGCGGCACGATCCCCCACGGGACGTTGGCCGCGGCACAAGCTTGAGCAATCCGCTCGATCGCGGCCAGGCATTTCGGGTGCTCGAAGTCGCCCGGCACACCCATCGCCTGGCTGATGTCGGCCGGGCCGACGAACAGGAGGTCAAGGTCGGGCACGGCGGCAATCTCCTCGACGGCGTCGATCGCGCGGGCGGTCTCGATCTGGACGCCGACGAAGGTCTGGTCGTTGGCTTTCGCCACATATTCGGCCATCGGCGTTAGGCCGAACCGGCCGTCGCGGTTGCTGCCGTTCACTCCGCGTTCGCCGCGCGGGTAGAACTTCGACCAGCGGACAACCTGCTCGGCCTCGGCGGGCGACTGAACCATGCTCGCCAGCACGCCCCCCGCGCCAGCTTCGAGCGAGCGCATGATCGAGGCATAGTCGGTGGCGGGTTGGCGGACGAAGTGGTCCATCTCGTAGTACCGAGCGGCCATCGTGATCAGCTCGATGTCCTTCATCGTCAGGCCGCAATGCTCGACGTCAATCCACAAGGCGTCGAACCCACCATGCTCGCCGACCATCTCGACAAACTTCGGCGTGTAAAGCTGACCGATCCCGAACATCCGGACGGTCTGGCCGCTGGCCAGCATCTGCTTGATCTTTGGCACGACGATTCCCCACCCGATGGCGACCTGCTCTCGATGAACCCACGACGGTCCGAAGGTAACCGGCCCGGAGGTTCGAGCCAAGAGGTGCGCGATCGTTCATAAATGGTTGACAACTAACGAGTGAGCGTGGCAATCAAGCATCACGGGTGAACCTGAAAAAGAATAACCAAATTATTTTTGAATAGGCGCGAACCTGACAACCGTCTACGCTGTCTGACCGGCAAGCCTGGCGGGCAACTTTCATCGGGTTGTAGTGTCCAGGAGGTTAGAATCTCCGAGCGAGATGATCCCGGATCGACGGATGCGTGGTCCCGAACCGGGTTGCTGGTCGGCTTTGTCAGTGAAAGTTGTTGGCTAAGTTTTGAGAAGTCAGGCTGACCCGGCCCAATCACCAATCGGGTCAGCCGCACCCGGCGGCATCTGGCCGCTTCGGGAGTTTCCCATCCCGCCTTTTGATCGGCGGAAGTGAGGGTCTTGCCATGTTGAACCGCACGAACCGGAAGCTGTCGGCCAAGAACAATGGGCTGAACCTCGGCACGCGGTCGCTCGCCGTCAAAGCGAGCGGCAACAACTCTGGCACCTTGACCCTGCTGACCGCCGCACGCTTGCATGCCGTGCGTGGCGATGCCTGGGCAGTCCGCGACTCGATTGGAGGGGATATGGTCGACCAACGATCGTATCCGCCGATGCCAATGATGTCGCGCACTGCCCTGAGTATCGACTCATCCTCCCGGTTAGCCGCCTCGACGTTCAGTCGAGGGTCTGGCGGGGAGACCTCAGGGCAAGTTGCCTCGTTGGCGACTCGGATAGCGATCCCAGCGGTCCCCACACGGACCGAGGGACGCGAACGCTGCCGACCTGAACGTGAGGTGAGATTCTCTTTCACCTCCATCCAGGACCAGCAGTTTTCGAGGAGCAACCAGCTAGCTTCCACCCGTTGTCAGGTGCCCGACGCGACTCCATGAGGGGTTGCCTCGGGGGATGAGAGCCGAACCCCCACTCAACAACCGAGACGCTCGCTCGGTGGTCCGGCCCGTCAATCTGACCCGCTGATGTCGCTCTGGCGACACCAAGTTGGGTTCGTTTTGACTGGCCCGAATCATCTGTTGGCTTTGAGGTTCTGATCGGGTCGTCGGCCCGCGCGATGGATGGGTCTTGATCCCCTTCAAGATCTGTCGCCGCGCCCGAGCCGTCACCGTTGGTCGCCGCGCTATCGTGGTCCGTCCCCGTGCGTCGTCGTCATCCGGTCCAGTAAGCGACCGTTTGCCGCCACGCCTCGAAGGATCGACCGCTGGACCCCGGCGCCTCGCCGTGCGAAGGCCAAGCCCAGTCGCATCTTCGCGTCCATCGACCGCCCCTCGCTGGCTGGTTGAGACGCGCTGGTGACTGGGTCCAAAACCCCCGAAACCCGGGGGAAGGGCGATTCCCGTGACTGCTTTCTTGACCGCGACCGCTGAGCCGCTTCGTGTTTCTGAAGACTACCTTGAACCCGACGACCGCTGGTCCGACCTCTCGACCCTGGTCGTTCGTGCCCAGGATGGCGACCGCGCTGCCTTCGGCACGCTGGTCAACCAGTTCGAGCGGACCGTGCATGCGATCTGCCTCCGGCGCCTCGGCAACCCGAGCGAAGCCCTCGAAATGACCCAGGAGGTGTTCCTCCACGTCATGAACCGGATGGATCAGCTCCGCGAGCCCGAACGGTTCGCCGGCTGGCTCCGTCAGGTCGCGGCGCGGATGGCCATCAACCGCGCCACCCGCCGGGTACCGCTCCCGAGCGTCGATTCAGAGATCCTCGAATCGGCCGGCGAGCACCGCCACGACCCGCTCGACGAACTCATCGCCCGCGAGCGTGCCACCCAATTGTGGGACGCGCTCAACCGGATGAAGCCGCTCGACCGAGATACCCTGGTCGCCTTCTACATCCACGGGCAGTCGCTCGTCGAGATGGCCGAGCGGACCGGCGCCCCGGTTGGCACCCTCAAGCGGCGGCTCCACACGGCGCGGAAGCGGCTCAAGACCGAACTCCGCGCTGGGGTGGCCGACGCCGACGAGTGGGCCGACTCCGATGATGACGATGACGACATGGACGCCGAACCGAGCCGGTTGATGGCCTGCCATGCATGATCGACGCCGAACCACGAAGCCGCCGGTCTGGTCCGACCTCATCCCCCCCAGAGGTCCGATCAGGCCGGCGGTTCGTCGTTGATCGGGGTGCCGATGGTTCGCTGATAACGAGCGACCGCCCGCCCGAACTGGCGGTGATCCCACCAGATCCAGCCGAGCGGCAGGCCAAACAGCACGCCACCGACCAGCAATCCCAGATCCGGCCGCCCGAAGCTGGCGAAGATGGCCAGGATGAAGCCGATCAGCCCCGTGAGGATCGCCGAGGCGACCCAAACCACGCTCCGCCGATGGGCCAATTGGGGGCCGAGCGGTTCAGCAAGATCGAGGAGTCGGAGGCGGTTCGGGTCCACGGTCGTCCGCTCCGATCAGTCAAACAGGGTCGTCCGAACGCGCGGCGGGGGCACAGGCTCGGCGATCCCGAGGATCTGCCGAAGATCACGCGCCGTGGTGGGAGAATGACCCGCAAAGTGGTTGTTGGCGAAGACTGCCACCGGCACCCGCTGGGCCATCGAGTCGATCACCTCAGCCGTGGCGGTCAGGTCACCGGTCCGATCGAGCACAACCTCGCCCCAAGTCGTTGTGATCTTTTCGATTGCCTCGCGGTCACCAAGCAACCGGACGATCCCGAACGGACCCGTGACCGGGTCCACCTGCGCGGCGACCTCGGCGGGACGCGGCATCCAGGTTTGATCAGTCAAGGTGAGCGCGGCGTTGTGGTCGCGGAGAACCTCCACCAGCGTCGGCCCGACCCAGCGCGGGTTCCGGACCTCGACGGCCAGCGGCACGTCTTTACCCGGCCAGTGGTTGAGAAAATCATCGAGCACGGCGAGGAATGCATCAAGCGAGGCAAACGCCCCCTGGTTGAAGTAGCCGAGTTGGAGCAAAGCCCCCGTCAGCTTCTTGCCTAGCGGTTTGAGCGCCGCCACAAACGCATCAACATCGGCCTGGCAGTCGCGGAGCTGCTTCGTGTGGGTAATCACTTGCGGGACTTTGAGCACGAACCGGAAGTCGTCCGGCGTCTTGTCGCGCCAGCCTCGGACCATGCCTTGCGACGGAATCCGGTAGAACGTGCTGTCGACTTCGACGATCGGGAACCGCCCGGCATACCAGTTCAGATACTCGTCAGCCGCCATCCCGTCGGGATAAAACGGTCCCGACCAGTCGGGATAACTCCAACCACTGCATCCAACCCAGATTGGTTTTCTTGGTTTGCTCATCTTCTCAATATAAAAACATCCGACCGAGTCGAGAAGGGTCCCAACCCGATCGAAATCACCCCGACGCCGCACCGATCGGTAATGTCGGCGGATTCGATGCTGGCGGATTCCCTTCTCGAAGCGAGACCAGAGTTAGGGCACATCAATTGCAAGATACGTCCGTTCAGTAATCTTCCGCCGTGTTTGTGCCGTGCAGGGGACCTGAGATGGCAACCAGCAAGCCCGAGAAGTCGACTTCCAAACCAAAAGCCAAGCCCAAGTCGCCGGCAAAAGACAGTCCCAAAGCGACCGCCAAGCCCAAGGCAGCCGCCAAGCCCGAGACAGCCGCCAAGGGAAAGCCGCAACCTCAACTCGACCCGAAGAATATGCCCCTCAAGGAACAGGCGATCGGTGACGTCGCCCAGCCAGCAGCGACCCGGTCGCTCGGCAACGCCACCGAACGGGGCGACATCTTCTTCTTTTATCGTCCCAACGTCGATGACGAAAGCCCGCATGACCTTTCTGAGGTTCGTCGGCTCCATCTCGTGTTGCGGCCCGAAGGGGGCGAGATGATCCGCCTGATCACGGTCGGCAAGAAGACTCTGCCGAACTCGGGGCCGACCGGTGGCAACCACTGGGCATTCGTCGATCGGATCTTCGAGAACTCCGACCAGTTCAACGAAGCCCTCGGCGGGGCGACTTATGAGACCGAAACGACCGGCGAACGGCACTTGCCCGAAGCTCGACCGGCGGGAGAGGGAGTTTACGCTCTGGTCAAGCATGGACGCGACTCGGTGCTCGCTTACGCGCTCGAATTGCCCGAGGAACTTGGCGAGGTCCAGGAGGCTTTCGGGATCGAAAAGGCGGGCCGGTTCATCGTCAGTATCAAGAACCCCGGCGTTGAGTCACCGGCGGGACTTGGGCTTGAAGCCGACCAGCAGGGAGCACTCCCCGAACCACTCCAGAAGCTGTTCGGCTCGCGGCGCTGGCACCCGGCTGACCCACCCGCGATGCTCGACCATCAGGGGATCGAGATGATCTTGATCGGTGGTCGGATCGAGCCGGACGCTGACCTCGGGATCGAACTTGACCCCCAACCGGAGGACGAAGAGCAGTCGGAAGTCTTCCGCGACTTGCACCTCGACCGTTCGGATCGGACGATCCGACCGCTCTTTGAAGGTAAATGGGCTTGAACCGGACCAGAATGCCATCGACCCTCGGGCGAACCAGTTTCGCCCGAGGGTCCTGTCTTTGATCGGAAGGGACTGTGAAGAACCAGGGTTAGTTCCCTGAGCGACCGAGGTCGCGACTCCGGTTCTGTTCGATCGAAGACAAAATACCGTCGTTGACTTTGCGATACATCAACGGCCGGTACTCGGGTGCGATCTCCGAGACGATCCACTTGCGGGCCGAATCCGCCAGACCGCGACGACCTTGCGATTCGGCGACGGCGGAATAAGCCACAACCTGGTTGGCCAGCTTGGAATAGATCCGGATACAGGCCCGGGCATCCTCGAACCGGCCGAACGAGACCAGACTATCGACGAGGACGCCGACGAGAGTCTCGCGGGGGTCCGTCTGCGGGATCATTGCCACGGCTCGCGCGGCTTCAGTGTAAGCGGCGGTTGCTTCGGCCTGGTGACCATTAACAGCTTGTCCTTCGGCAAGGCGGATGAGCACGTTGGTGCGTGACTCGGGCTGATCGACTCCCCGCGCAATCTCGAATCCCCGCTCAAACTGGCTGGAGGCCGCGGCGTTGGAGATGATGCTGTAGGTTGCGTAATTCCGCCAGATCGGCCGCTGGATCAACGCAGCGTGCCGGGCCGATGTGACGAGCAGTTCATCGCTGAACGACCGAATATCCGCGGACATCGAATTGGGATCAGGCCGACCGCTGAACGAGTTCGAACGGATCGGGTCGGTGATCAACCGTTGGCTGCTGAAGGCTTCGCTCTCGACAACGCGGAACAGAGCTTCGGTTCGCGCGGTGATATCTTCAACCCGTTGCGCGAGATCGACCGCAAGTGACCATTCGGGAACAGCCGCCCGCAGGCGGTCGGTTCGTTGCTTTTCGGGGAGAGCCGTGATGGGAGGCTTGGTATCAAACTGGGACCCTGGGTTGTTTGATCCCCGGTTCGCATCGTTTGACCCGGACGGTGACGGTGGTGGTGCACCGGGGTCATCCGAAGCCAGGATCGGTTCAGCGCCGGGACCCATTCGCTCCTCGGCCAAGCTGAGCAGGGTGTCGATGATCGCGATCGTTCGTTGTTGCCGGACGAGCGGTTGTTGTTCGGCGAGGGCGGCGGGTACCGCCTCGAACAGGGCTTGATGGGCATCCTCAAGCTGCTTGCTGAAGATTGCCGTCTGGGCGATCCGAACCAGAGCCAACGACCGCTCACCTGGGTCGGTGACCGCCCGAGCATCCATCAAAAGATGCGGCTCGACGACGCTCATCCCCGTTGGGCCATTGTTGGCGTTGGCATCAACCTGCTTGTTCGAGCGGTCGATCGGCTTGGTCAGGTCGCCGTAATTTTGGCCACGGTTCCCCGGCAGACCAGCCCGGCTCCGCAAACCTTCGGCACCTGTCCCTGTGGTACCGAGCCCGGTGGTTGACTCGCTCCCGGTGCCAGTCGCGCCCAGGCTGCTCGAAGACATCCCGGTGCCGGTCCCCGACCCGGACCCGGACGATATCGGCGGTCCCTGCCCCCATGATGCCGTCGGCAACCACAAGAACAGCCCCAGCCCGAGCGCCGGGATGACTCGCCCGCTTCGGATTAATCTCATCGACATATTCCTATTCGGCGCCAGCTCGACCAGTTCAAAAGGGATGAGCTGGTCCGTCGAGGTTTCTACTCAGGACTCATCGTTCCTGTGGCGAGTTTGCCAGCAAGTACTGATCGGTCCACTCTCAACATTCCGCGCAATCCGAGCAGGGTCAAGGGTCAAGCCGTGACTTCGTGATCCGTTGAAGCCGGTTTGATCGGCTACCATCGTCGACTTCGCCGGTTGGCAAACCTTTTCCCCCCAGCCTATGATAGAGGATCAGGAAACGGTGTGCCGGTGAAATCTTCTTGAGCTGCGCGAGGCGACGATTTTGGACTGGCACGCAACGACGATTCTCTCGGTCCGCCGGGGCGACCTGGTGGCCGTGGGTGGTGACGGGCAGGTCACGCTCGGCACGACGGTGATGAAGTCGGACGCGGTCAAGGTCCGCAAGCTGCTCGATGGTAAGGTTCTGGTCGGGTTTGCTGGGAGCGCGGCGGACGGTTTCGCGCTCCTGGAGCGGTTCGAGGCCAAACTCCGCGATCATCCCGAAAACCTGCTTCGCGCCGCAACCGAACTGGCCAAGCTCTGGCGGACGGATCGCCTCCTCCGTCGCCTCGAAGCGATGCTCGTCGCGGCCGACCGCCGGCATAGCTTGCTCCTGAGCGGCTCCGGTGATGTCATTCAGCCGACCGACGGCATCCTCTCGGCCGGGTCGGGCGGTGGCTATGCCCTTGCCGCGGCTCGCGCCTTGATCGAGCACACCGACCTGCCCGCCGACGCGATCGTGCGGTCAGCGCTGGGCGTTGCCGGCGGCATCGACATCTATACCAACGGCCACCTGACGGTCGAGACTCTCCCCAGTGTCGGTTGATCTGTTGCCTGTTTCTGGGATCTCTCCCGTACCTCTGAACGAGACCTCCGCCATGCCCGACCTGACCCCGCGCGAGATCGTCGCCGAGCTCGACCGCGATATCGTCGGTCAGAACGAGGCCAAGCGTGCTGTCGCTGTTGCGCTCCGCAACCGCTGGCGGCGCAAGCAGTTGCCCGCCGATCTGCAAGCCGTGATCATTCCCAAGAACATTCTCCTGATCGGCCCGACCGGCGTCGGCAAAACCGAGATCGCCCGCCGTCTTGCCCAACTCGTCGGTGCCCCGTTCGTCAAGGTCGAGGCGACCAAGTACACTGAGGTCGGCTATTACGGCAGGGACGTCGAAAGTTTGGTCCGCGACCTCGTCGAGGCGTCGATCACGCTCGTCAAGGCGACCGAGAAGGCCAAGGTCGCCACCTCGGCTGAAGACCGCGCTAACGGGAAGTTGCTCGACCTCTTGCTCCCGATCCAGGCGGATCACACCAATGACCCGTTCGGCGACCCCGAGCGTGGCGAAAAGCGGCAGCGGGTCCGCGACAAGATCAAGGCGCAGCTTGACGACGGCGAACTCGAAACCCGCGAGGTTGAGATCCTGATGCCAGGTCGCTCGGGTCCTCCCGTCTCGATCATGGGGGCGGCGGGAAACACGGAACAGATGGAGATGGACCTGCAGGGCATGTTCGAGAAGATGATGCCCAAGGCCACGCAAAAGCGCACTATGACCGTCGCCGAAGCTCGGCCGATCCTGACAGCGCAGGAAAGCGAAGCGCTGATCGACCCCGACAAAATCAATCAGGCGGCCGTCAAACTGGCCGAACAGTCGGGCATCATCTTCCTCGACGAGATCGACAAGATCGCCGGCGGCGAAGATGGCGGCGGTGGCCGAGGCCCCGACGTCTCGCGGCAAGGGGTCCAGCGTGACCTTTTGCCGATCGTTGAAGGGACCACCGTCAACACGAAATACGGCCCGGTCAAGACCGACCACGTCCTGTTCATCGCCGCCGGTGCCTTCCACCGCTCCAAGCCGTCGGACCTGATGCCCGAACTACAAGGCCGCTTCCCGATCCGGGTCGAACTGCAAGACCTGACCCGCGACGACTTTGTGCGGATCATGCGCGAACCGCGCGGCTCATTGATCCGCCAGTATCAAGCTCTGCTCAGCACCGAAGGGATCGACATCCAGTTCAGTGACGACGCCATCGACGCCATGGCTGACCTCGCCCATCAGGTCAACCGAACGACCCAGAACATCGGCGCCCGCCGCCTCCACACGATTCTCGAACGAGTCGTCGAGGACCTCTCGTTCGACGCCTCCGACCGCGCCGAGACGCAGATCGTGATCGATGCGGGTTACGTCCGCGAGCGTCTGCAAAAGCTGGCCGAGGATGAAGATCTGAGCCGGTTTATTCTTTGAATGCTCATTGGTGAATCTTGATTAAACCGACTCGCCCGCGAGCCAGCCCATGCTCCAGGCTCCCTGGAAGTTGTAGCCGCCAATCAGGCCGTCGAGGTCGAGAACTTCGCCGGCGAAGTGGAGGCCGGGCTGGCGGCGAGATTCAAGGGTTTTCGGTTCCACTTCGTCGAGCGCGACGCCACCACTCGTGACTTCGGCCTTGGCGAAGCCGAGCGTGCCACTCACCGGGAGGCGCAGTGATTTGAGCCCGGCGACAAGTTGCCGGCGCTCGTCGCGCGAGAGGTCGGGACCAAGACGACCGGCGGGCAGGCCGGCGGCCAGCATGACCGCTTCGGCCAGCCGCTTGGGGAGCGCTTCGGGCATCAGGGTCGCCACCGACCGGCGACCAGTCCGGCCGGCGGCCTGGAAGTACTTGTCAAGTTCCTCGGCCTTCGTGTCGGGGACAAGATCGAGCGCCAGGTCGAGCGGGTTGGGGCCATCGTGGCGGGCCACAGCGCGGCTGACGTCGAGGATCGCCGGGCCGGTCAGGCCAAAGTGGGCGAACAGCAAGGCCTCGCGCCGTTCGAGCAACAGCGGGCCGCCGTTCTGGCGGATGCTGGCCACGACGTCGGGCAGCGTGACCCCTTTGAGTTCGGGGACCCAGGCGGGGACAACTCGGATCGGCACCAGGGCCGGGCGGGGCTCGACGATCGAGTGGCCGAAGCCTCGCGCCACGCCGTAGCCATCGCCGCAGGTCCCGGCTCCCGGATACGATTGCCCGCCGACCGCGACGATCACCCGACTGGCCAGGATCGACGAATCCCCCGTGCGGATCGTGAAGCCTTCATTGTCTGGTCGGGCCTGTACCTCGACCACGCCCGAGTTGAGCCGGACCTCGGCGGGAGTCCGGTCGAGCCGCGCCACGAGGGCGTTGACGACGTCAACAGCGCGGTCGGAGAGCGGAAAGACCTTGCCGTTCCCCTCAACCTTGGTGGCAACCCCTTCGTTCTCGAACAGTTCGACCGACCGCTCGACACTGAGCGACTTGAGCGCCGGGCCGAGGAACTTGCCCCCAACGCCGAAGGCTTGCTGGATGCTCCGCGCGCCTTGAGCCTCTGCGGGGTTGTAAATCGGGTCGATCGGCCCGGAGATGACGCGGAGGTCGCGGAGACCGCGCGCGTTGGTCAGGTTGCAGCGCGTTCCGCCCGACATCAGGATCTTGACGCCGGGTCGCCGATTCTTTTCGAGCAGGACGACCGACCGACCACGCTCGGCGGCGCGGATCGCGGCACACAGGCCCGCCGCACCGGCGCCAAGGATCGCCACATCGTACCGGCGGTCAGAGGAGTCGATCATCCCGAGCCGACCACCTGGCGAACTTCGCGCGCGATCATGAGTTCCTCGCGGGTGTGTATCACGAGAGTCCGAACCGACGCCTCCGCACTGGCAATGTCGGTATCGACCGGCTTGCCGTCGTTTTTGCTCGGGTCAAGTTGGACCCCCATGAACCCGAGATTGGCGCAGACCGAGGATCGCAGCGAGGCGCTGTTTTCGCCAACCCCGGCGGCGAAGATCAAGGCATCGAGACCGCCCATCGTCGCCGTCAGGGCGCCAATCTCGGCGCGAACGCGGCTCGTATAAATCTCCAATGCCAGCCTGGCCCGGTCGTTTCCCGCGTCGGCCGCTTCCTCAACTTTACGATAGTCGCCCGAGACGCCCGAGACGCCGAGCAAGCCCGCCTGGTGGTTGAGCGCATCCTCGACCGAGTCGCGGCTGATCCAGTGGGTTTTCAGGATATAAAGCGGAATGCTCGGGTCGATCGACCCCGACCTTGTGCCCATCATCAACCCGTCGAGCGGGGTGAAACTCATCGACGTATCAACCGGCTTGCCGTTGTGGACCGCCGACGCCGAGCAACCGTTGCCGAGGTGGCAGATCACGAGTCGGAGCGAACTCGGGTCGCGGCCCAAAATCTCGGCAGCTCGACCCGCGCAGTAGCTGTGGCTGATCCCGTGGAACCCGAACCGGCGAACGCCGTACTCTTCGGTCCACTTCCAGGGGACGGGCAAGGTGACGGCGGCGCGGGGCAGATTCTTGAAAAAGGCGGTGTCGAAGACGGCAACATGCGGCACGTCGGGCAGCGCCTTCTGGGCTGCCGCCAGGCCAGCCAGGGCCGGGGGATTGTGCAGCGGCGCAAGTTCGGTCAGATCCTTGATGTCTTGCTTGACCGCAGCATCAATCCGCACGCTGCTCTGAAATTTCGTCCCGCCGTGCACAATCCGGTGCCCGACGCCACGGATCGCCGCCTGATCGGGAGCGGCTCCGAGAATGGCCTGGATGGCCGCGGTCGCGGCTCCCGCGGGGTCGGCGGCGGCGCACGCCCGCTTCTCCTCGGGCCCGTCGCCGTCCTGGATCTTCATCTCGGCCTGGTCGCCGTGCCAGTTGATCGACCCGTGGACCGATGCGGTCTGGGCCTGATCATCAAACAGGCCAAACTTGAGGCTGCTCGAACCGGTGTTGAGGACAAGCCAGCTCACGATTGACCTCGCTCGCGGACGTCCACGGTGCCGTCGTCGTGGCCGATCAGAACCATGTCGGCCATGCCCAGGAAGAGGCCCGTATCAACGACACCAGGGATCTTGAGAAGTGCATATTCGAGTTCGGTGGGATTCGGGATCGGACCGGTCCGGCAGTCGAGGATCTGATTGCCGTTGTCGGTGACGAACGGGATCGTGACTTGTTTGCCCGAAAGTGCGTTGGGGTTAGCGATCGGTCGGACCTCGCCGAAAAGACCAAGTTCGGCGAGGCGGTGATGAACGAGCGGCAAGCCAAACGGCACGACCTCGATCGGCAACCGCCCGCGCGTACCGAGCCGGGTCACTTCCTTGCCGGGTCCGACCAGGATGATCAGCCGCTTCGACGACGCCGCGACAATCTTTTCGCGGACCAAAGCGCCGCCATAGCCCTTGATCAGACCGAGGTCGGGGGCGACCTCATCAGCACCATCGAAGGTGGTGTCGAGTTCGTCGATGTCTTCGAGATTAGCCAGCGGGATACCGAGTTCCCTGGCGAGTTTGGCGGTGGTGGCCGACGTCGGCACGCCACGGATCTTGAACCCATCCTTGACCCTGGCCCCCAGCGCCTCGACGAACGAGGTCGCCGCGCGTCCGGTTCCCAGACCGATCGTGGTCCCTTCGGTGACAAATCCAAGAGCACGGTCGGCGAAGGTCATGGGCGGGACCACCAGGAAAAGAGCAAAAATCGAAAATCGAACCAGGATCAACGGGACAAAATATCCCGTTGATCCATGGTGATGGCACAAAAACAGACCAACAACTTACTTGGCGTTTGACGACGCGGTGCCGACCTCGCGGCCTTCACGCTCGACCAGGGCGATCTGATCCTTGGCAGCCTCGACCACCTTTTCGGGGGTGAAGCCGAACTTGATCAACAGAGCCTTCAGCGGTGCCGAAGCGCCGTAGGTGGACATCCCGATCTTCGCTCCCTTCTTGCCGGTATATTTCTCCCAGCCGAAGGTCGAAGCCTGCTCGACGTAGACCCGGGCGTGGACCGAGTGCGGGATGACGCTTTCCTGGTACTCCTCATCCTGCTTCTCGAAAATGTCCCAGCTCGGCATGCTGATGACGCGAGATTTGATCCCTTCGGCCTTCAAGGTTTCGTGTGCCTTGACGCAAATCTGAACTTCACTGCCCGAGGCCATCAAGAGGACTTCGGGTTCCCCCTCGTCGCAGTCGGCCATGACGTAGGCACCCTTCTGGAGCCCCGATGCGGCGGCGTACTTGGTCCGGTCGAAGGTTGGCAGGTCTTGCCGGGTCAGGACAAGCGCGGCGGGTTCATGCTTGAGCCGCATGATGTACCGCCAGGCTTCGGTCACCTCGTTGGCATCGGCGGGGCGGATCACGTTCAGGCCCGGCACAGCGCGAAGGTTGGCGAGTTGTTCGATCGGCTGGTGGGTCGGGCCGTCCTCGCCGACGCCGATCGAGTCGTGCGTGAAGACGTGGATCGTCGGGATCTCCATGATCGCCGAGAGCCGGATGGCGGGCCGGGCGTAGTCGGAGAAGATGAAGAAGCCTGAGCCGTAGGGGCGAACCTTGCAGAGCGCCATCCCGTTGAGGAATGCGGCCATCTCGTGTTCACGGATGCCGAAGTGGAAATTCTTGCCGCCGTAGGTGCCCGGCTGGAAGTCGCCCGCCATCGGGTCTTCGTTACGGGTCAACGTGGACTCGTTGAGATCCGCAGCGCCCCCGATCAACCAGGGGACGTTCTTGTCGACCTCGTTGATGATCTTGGCCGATGCCTTCCGGCCCGCCATCCCCTTCTCGTCGGCCGGAAAGATCGTCAGGTCCTTGTCCCAACCTTCGTGAACATCACGCGTCTGCATCAACTCGATCTGTTTGGCCTCGGTGGGGTAGCTGGCCTTGAACTTGACGTAGTTCGCTTCCCAGGCTTCGCGGAGTTCCTTGCCACGCTTACCCATCACCGCATGGAAGTGCTCATAGACGCCATCGGGAACGACGAAGTCACCGGCCGGCACGCCGAACTTTTCTTTCCAGGCCTTGATGACGTCGGCACCCAGCGGCGAGCCGTGCGCTTTGCTCGTGTCCTGCTTCGACGACCCGTAGCCGATGTGGCTGTGGACGACGACGAAGGTCGGCCGGTGCTGCTCCTTGTGAAACAGCTCGATGGCTTCCTTGATCGCAGTCGTGTCGTTGGCGTCCATCACTTCGAGGACGTTCCAACCGTAGGCTCGAAAGCGGGCGGCGGTGTCTTCGGTGAAGGTAATCTCGGTTGAGCCGTCGATCGTGATCCGGTTGCTATCGTAGAACCAGCAGAGGTTGTGCAGTTTCAGGTGCGCCGCGAGGCTGGCAGCCTCCGACGAGACCCCTTCCATCATGTCGCCGTCGCCGCACACGGCATAGACGTTATAATCGAACAAGGTATGTTCAGGCCTGTTGTAGTGCGCCGCGAGCCACAAACCGGCCGCCGCCATCCCAACGCTGGTGGCGACCCCCTGGCCGAGCGGGCCAGTGGTTGTCTCGACACCCGATGTCATGTGGTATTCGGGGTGGCCGGGGGTCTTGCTATCGATCTGGCGAAACTTCTTGATGTCTTCGAGCGTCAAGGATGGCTCGTCGAGAACCTTGGTATCCTTCTCGGTATCTTTCACGCCCGAGAGGTGGATCAACGAGTAGAGAAGCATCGAGGCATGGCCGACCGACAGGACGAAGCGGTCGCGGTTGGGCCAGAGGGGATCGGCGGGGTCATACCGGAGAAAATCTTGCCAGAGGGTATAGCCGAGCGGAGCCAGCGCCATCGGCGTCCCAGGGTGACCCGAGTTTGCCTTCTGGACCGCGTCCATCGCCAGGGTCCGGATGGTGTTGATGCATTTCAGGTCAATGTCGTCGTGATCTTGGGCGGGCATCCGCGGGCTCCGTGTCGGGCTTCTCGGTAGCGTGGAAATGTCGGACAAAATCGGGGGCAAGGGCGGCGTTGCGGGCCGCTGGGATGGTTCGGTCTTGCTCTGATTATAACGGCCAGGACCGGTCGATGGCAGGGGGTGCCTCTGGCCGGTCCTGGCTCGCCCTGGCTGTCGACTCGATCACGCCTGAGCGGGCGAAGAGTCGGGCCAGGGCTGCCATTTCCAGTCGCGGATCTCGGGCAAGTCCTCGCCGTGGGTGGTCACATATTCCTCGTGCTCGACGAGCCTGTCGCGGACCAGCTGCCGCTCGTGCGCGGCCTTGGCACCCAGGCCGGGGACGCGGTCGATGACGTCGCCGAGCAGGTGGAAGCGGTCGATTTTGTTGCGGACGCACATATCAAACGGTGTCGTGGTTGTGCCGTTCTCCATGTAACCGCGCACGTGGATATTATCGTGGTTGGTCCGGCGGTAGGTCAGGCGGTGGATTAGCCAGGGATAGCCGTGATAATTGAAGATCACCGGTTTATCCCTGGTGAACATCGCGTCGAACTCGGCGTCCGTCAGGCCGTGCGGATGCTCGCTTTCGGGCAAGAGCTTCATGATATCGACAACATTGATCACGCGAACCTTCAGATAGGGCAGATACTGCTGAATCAGGCTGACGGTCCCCAGCGCTTCCAGCGTCGGGACGTCGCCGCAGCAGGCGATGACGATGTCAGGCTCGACCCCCTGATCGTTGCTCGCCCAGGTCCAGATCCCGAGCCCTTCGGTGCAGTGCTTGACCGCCGACTCCATATCGAGCCACTGCGGTTCGGGCTGCTTGCCCGCGACGATGACGTTGACGTAATCGCGGCTTCGGATGACGTGGTCGGTCACTGACAGGAGCGTGTTGGCATCGGGGGGAAAGTAGACGCGAATATAGGCCGGCTTTTTGTTCATCACGTGGTCGATGAACCCGGGGTCCTGGTGCGAGAACCCGTTGTGATCTTGCCGCCAGACGTGCGACGTGAGCAGGTAGTTCAGCGACGCGATCGGCCGCCGCCAGGGGATCTTCGTGCACGACTCCAGCCACTTCGCGTGCTGGTTGAACATAGAGTCGATGATGTGGATGAACGCCTCGTAGCAGGTGAAGAAGCCATGCCGACCCGACAGGAGATAGCCTTCGAGCCACCCCTCGCACTGGTGTTCGGACAGCATCTCCATCACCCGGCCGTCGATCGCGACGTGGTCGTCGATCGGGATGATCTCGGCGGTCGACTCGCGGTTGGTGACCTCGAAGACGTGGTTCCAACGGTTGGAGTTGGTCTCGTCGGGGCAGAAGACGCGGAAGTTGGCCTGCTCCATGTTCAGCTTGACGACGTCGCGGATGAACGCCCCCTGCACCCGCGTCGCCTCGCCAAGATTCGCGCCCGGCGCCGGCACATCGACGGCGTAGTCGCGGAACTTGGGCAGCTTCAGTTCCTGAAGGATCAGACCGCCGTTGGAGTGCGGGTTCTTGCCCATCCGCCGGTCCCCCTTGGGGGCCAGCTCGGCCAGATCCGCGCGGAAGGTGCCGTTCTCGTCGAACAACTCCTCGGCCTTGTAGCTGTGCATCCACTCCTCGAACATCTTCCTGTGTTCGGGGTTCGTCCGGACCTCTTCGAGCGGGACCTGGTGCGCCCGGAATGTTCCCTCGATCTTTTTCCCATCGACTTCCTTCGGCCCGGTCCAACCCTTGGGCGACTTCAGCACGATCATCGGCCAGCGGGGACGGACGAACGGCGTCGAGCCGTCGCGTGCCTTGCGCTGGATCTCCTGGATCTCGGCGACGATCGTATCGAGTGTCGCCGCCATCAACTGGTGCATCTTGGCCGGGTCGTCTCCCTCGACGAAGTACGGGTTGTAGCCGTACCCGCGCATCAGGTCGGCCAGCTCCTCCTGGGTGATCCGGGCCAGGACGGTCGGACCCGAGATCTTATAGCCGTTGAGGTGCAGGATCGGCAGGACCGCGCCGTCGCGGGCGGGGTCTAAAAACTTGTTCGAGTGCCAGCTTGTCGCCATCGGGCCGGTCTCGGCCTCGCCGTCGCCGATCACCGTGCAGACGAGGAGGTCGGGGTTGTCGAACGCCGCGCCGAAGGCATGCGAGAGCGAATAGCCCAGCTCGCCCCCCTCGTTGATCGACCCTGGGGTATCGGCCGAACAGTGACTCGGAATGCCACCGGGGAAGGAGAACTGCTTGAACAGGTGCTGCATCCCCGCGACGTCTTGCGTGATGTGGGGGTAAAGCTCGGTATACGTGCCTTCGAGATAGGTATTGGCAACGATCCCAGGTCCGCCGTGGCCCGGGCCGGTGATGTTCAGAATGTTGAGATCATATTTTTTGATGATCCGGTTCATATGGACATAAACAAAATTCAGGCCGGGAGTCGTCCCGAAGTGCCCGAGCAACCGGGGCTTGATATGCTCGACCTGAAGTGGCTCACGGAGCAGGGGGTTGGCCATCAGGTAGATCTGACCCACGGACAGGTAATTGGCCGCCCGCCAGTAGGCGTTCATCTGCTCAAGTTCATCGGCGGTCAAAGCGTCGGCTGGGCTGGTCGCGGTCGCCAAGGGGTTGATCTCCCGGTTGCCTTTGCCCACGGTCCCCGAAAAGATGGGAGATCGTCCGCGAGCCTGGTCAGGTTGCCCACTCGACGAGCAATTTGCAAACCGTGGGAGCAGTCCGAAGCGACTCAAAGCTCAAAAGTCGGATGGACGGCGAGGACTGGGGGCATCATCTTCGATCCCCACGACCGGCACCGGGACGGGTCGGTAGGCCCGGATCGATCCCCCCTTTTGCAACGAGTTCATCCGCAAGACGGCTGAGCGGACGTTGCCCACCTTGCTGGGATCTTCCCCCTTGGTGGCCACGTTCTGATGGTATATCGTGATCAAGCGTCCTTTTTCCTCGGTCCCGACCACGACGGCGGTATGGTGGGGATAGGTTTCGTGCCAGGTGACCCGGCGGTTGCCCCCGACCGTCCGCGAGCCACTGAAAACGGCATCGCGAAATTGTAAGATGTCTCCAGGCATCACATCTTTGAGATCAGGGATCGGCTCACCCCAGGCATACTCACCGGCTGGATCGCTCAGCGGCCACGGCTTCGCCCCGGCTGCGCGGAGCGCCTCGACCGCCAGCGTGATGCAGATCCCATCACCAACCGGTTCGCCCAGGTGCGATCGGACGAACTCGGCAACCTTGGCATTCAGGGGTGGCAACGGTGCCCTGGGCTCACCTGAATGGGCCGGAGCAATAGATAGGATGCAAACCAGGGCGGGAACGAGCCACGGTTGGAGCACGGCCGATCGTCGAGAAAAGCGATTCATGATCAAACCGCCTGTTCTTTCCGTATTTGATCCATGTTCCATCGGTGGCTCCTTTCGTCGGTTCAAGGTGTGACCTGGAAGGGAAAATTGGCCGTGGCCGCCGCGCCGGCACCGTCATAAACATAGACATAGAGGCGATAGGGGCCAGTGACCTCGGGAGCATGGATCGTGACTGTGTCTCCTTTGGTGCTCTGGATCACACCCGCGACGGCGGGGGGTTCGGACTCGCGGTCGCCGCCTTCGTGGTGGGCGCCGCTCTCGGAGCGAACTTCCCACCGGATGATCAGGGGCTGGCCGTCGGGGTCGTTGGCGGTGACGGTCGCGGTCTGCTCGGAACCAGGCTTGATCGCCTTGCCGGCCGCTTCGAATTTGGTGGCTGTGATCCGCGGGGTCTGGTTTGCGGGCGGCTTGCCGGTCCAGGATTCGGTGAGGACGTCCACACCCTGGGTTTTTTCGCCCGAAGGGAGGAAGAGGCTGAACCAGGTCGCGGTGACTTCCTGCTTGTTGCCCCAGAGGAAGGCGTATGAGCCGAGGCAGTGCCCAGGGTGCCCCTCGACCCCCTTGGTCAACGCTGTCTTGTAGGTGGCAGCCTTTTCGGTGCTGGTCGGCTCGTAAGCTGCCTTCCACGACGTCTGCTTGCCTTCCCAGAACCCGGTCGGCCCGTACTCGGTGAGGATAAAGGGTTTGTCAAACTTGAGCTTGGCCAGCCGATCACCGACCGACGCCGCGCCACCGTAGGAGTTGACGCCGAGGATATCAATGTCGGGGCAATACTTGCGAAACATCGCGACTTTCCCGTTGTTCTCGCCCAGTTCGGCGATGACGGTCATCGTCGGGTGGTTCGGGTCCTCGGCGTGTGCCATCTTGGCCAGGTCGTTGATCGCCCGCCAGACGTTCGGGTCCTTGCCGTCCCCCTCCATCTCGTTGCCGATTCCCCAGACCAGGAGCGCGGGTTGATTCTTCGACTTGCGGATCACGGCCTGGGTCGACTCGAACTGACGGCGGACGGCGGCGGGGTCGTCGTATTTGAAGCCGTGGCGGGGGTGGCCGAGCCAGATCCCCGCCGCGACGGTCAGACCCAGCTTCTCCGCATGATCCAGATCCCTCGGCAAGGCATCCGAGCCCCAGACCCGGAACGAATTGCCCCCCGTCTGCTTGAGCGTCTCGAGATGCTGTGAGCCACCGCCCCCCTTGATGAAGTAGGGTGAGCCTCCTCGGGTCAACTCAAACGTCCCACCCGGTTGCTTGATGACCTTGACCGGGATGACCCCGTCGCCGCGAGCCAGGAGCGACCAGCCAAGCAGGATCGCACAGGAGACCCAGGTCTGGGAAGCACGGAAAGATAGCATGGGTGGTCGGTCCGGCAAGAGAGGAGAACCTGCGCGCAGGATCGCGGAGGTTGGCAACCTCTTGACCGTAAGATACTCCGACCGTCCCGTCAACTTATCGGTTTCAGATCCCGAGGAAACTGAGGCGACTGCCTTGTCGAGGTTGAGCCGAGGCGAGCGGAATCACCACGGTCTGGCTGTCGAGCGGGCTCCGACCCACGCCGAACGGCGAGGCGACGCGGGGGATCGACCAGTTCCCTTCAAGCTCCTCGTCACGCGGGCAGAGCGGCACCGGGAACTGGAACACGAGGTCACCCGTTGCGAAAAAGGCCAGAATATAGGGATAGGGAGCGTCGTCATCGAGCCGCCGGGCGAGCGCAGTCCATGAGAATGGGCTGGGCTCGGTGAGGCGATGGACAATACACTCCATCCCCGGAATGGCCTGGCTGTCGAGGTCATGGTCGGGGTTACTGACCCACTCGATTGCGTCTTCGAAGTACTCCATCTCGAGCGCTGGTAACAGAGCGAGCGCAGACCAGGTGAGTCCCTTGAGGGCGGCGATCGGAATGAAACTTTGGGGTGCCTCGGGGTCGCCACGCCGGACCGAGTGGAGGAAGCGGTCCAGATCCCCACTGACACTCTCATCGTACTGTGCCCGGCAGTCGTCGCATTCCTCGAAGGTAAACAGCGACTCGTTGCCGAGGCTGGCCGGCACGACTGGGCGTGGTCCGTCGAATGTGGCCCGGGGGGCGGTCCGCTCGCAGAACCGGCACCGGGGTTTGGCTTCACTGCCGAAGTGGCGGGGGGAGATTCCATCCATCCGGAGGCGGGCGATCAGCTCATAATGAGCGGCAAAGGTCAGTTCGTTTTCGGCGACGAGCCAGTCGTGGGCGTGGCGACCATGGTGGAAGTGCCGCCGTTCCCAGCGGTAGTAGGCCGCGACCGCGATCTGATCCGAAGAAGGAACCATCCTTGCCATCCTTCGCCATGCTGGCCTCCCAAGCCGCGGCGTCATTGCCGGTCGACCGGGGCCAGTCGCCCTGAGCCGTGGAGTCACCTCGTCGATCCACGACGATCCTGGCAAACCCCCGTCACTCCCGCTCCCAGATCGACCAGCAACCACCCCGGAAGAGTCCCGGACTGATTGCCACGCCGTCGATCTTCGAGAGTTAAGATCGCCCAGGTTTGGGAGAGACTTGATCACTGTTGAGTGCTTAAACAGCCAAAAAACGGTTGATTTACCACCTTTGCGGGCTGATTGGGTTGGTCACGGTTGGGATCGGACCGGCTTTGCGGGTTCCACTTTCTGGACCGGGAGCTGGATATTCCAGAGCCGTGTTTTTGGGTCGATCATCGGTGGGTGGTACCCGAGGCGACGCGGCGGACCCATCGCGACCCATTCCGCCTGATGATCGGTGAGCCAGCCCCGGAACGCGGTCACCGCCTGAGTGAACCGGGTCGCGTCGAGGTCGCCCTGGACCCCGAGGCAGAGGTACGTCTGCTCCGGGTGGTCCTCGACGACGACCATTCCCAGACCCGGTCCGGTGGTGCCGGTGGTCGGTGTCCGGTAAACGAACTCCATCGCGACGACGCCGTTGGTCCCGGGTTTATCGATCATCACTGGGTCATAAGAATTGATCACAGGGCTGGTCATCGCGACCTTCTGCCGCGAGATATGCAAGAACAGCGGGTAGAAGAGCGCATTCTCACTCCCCATCCCGGCATCCCTGGCGCGGACCACCGCCCCCCGGTAGGCGGGGTAAGTCTTGACCTCGAACGTCCCCGGTCGGGTGAGCCGGGCCATCCCATCGCCAGCGGCGCGTCGGCATCGGCTTGCCTTGGCTCAACTCCGGGAACCGTGAAGGCGGCCAGCGGACAGGGCGGATCTTCACCCCAGGCTACGAACCCGGTGCCGAGCCATACCCAGATCCCAAACGAACCCAATCGCGACCGACGGATCATGGTGGCTGGCCTCTTGAGGGTCGAAAAGTTGCCAAAACGAACCCAATGACTCATTTGGCTTCGTTCGGGATCGGGGCCGCGTCTCCCATCGGCTTACCGGCATCGTCGAGGCGCCCGGCCGCCCAGAGGAGCCCGCGGGCAAACAGATCGAGGAAGATTGGGTCGGTCATCGTCTTGTCGTTGTGGGCCAGGGTGGTGCCGAAGACGCGGCCCTTGCCGTACTGGTGGGTCCAGAAGACGGGGTAGACCTTCTTGTTGGTCTCCTCGGCGCTAGCGAGCGCGACACTGTCGGGCCAGAGCTTGTCGATCTGGTACAGTTCCTCGTTGCCGGTCGTCCAGGTGGCGGGGAAGCCCAGCATGATCGGGTGCTCGGGCTTGTCGTTGTGGACGACCAACGGATGCTGCGCTCCGTGCCGGAACGTCGTCACGCCGAGGAACTCGTGCCACTCGTCAGACTTCAGGCTCCGGAACGTGTGCATCGCGCAGTGGACGACCACGGCGGGAACGCCCGCCTTGTGGACCTTGACCAGTTGTGCCACATAAGCTGCGTCATCCACGTCGGCGTAGCATTCGTTGTGGACGACCACATCGAACCCATCGGCCCAGTTCGGTTTGTCGAAGAGGGCAATCTTGTAGTTCTACTGTAACACTTAACTGAAGCTTGATTTCGATCGGCGGGGCGGGAATGACTGGGTTCGGGCGTGCCAGGCGTAGATCCGCGACTCCTCGTTACGCCGCAGCACCACGCTGATCTCCTCGGCAATCGCCGCCGAGCTTGGTGGGTTCTTGCGCAGCAGCCGGCTGAAGATCGCCCGCACCTGGCTCACCGTTACCGCCGGGGTTTTCCCCCCCGAGTCGCTCACGCTCCAGGATCAAGAACCACAGCGACAGCAAGCTCAACGTCACATGGTGATGCCAACCCACCCAACTCCGCACCTCGTAGTGGGCCAGCCCGACCTCACCCTTGGCTTCCTGAAACACCCGTTCGATCCGGTGCCGTACCGAGCGGGCCGCCACCAGATCCGTCAGCGGCACCTCGGCCGCCGCGTTGCTCAACGCATACGTCACCTCCGGCTTTGGCCCGATCGTCCGGATCACCAGCAACCGCTCCTCGGCGCCGATCCGCCCCTCCTGTCGCGTCTGAACCCGAGTCGCCACCGCCTCGACGACCAGCGGCCCCTTGGTCCCGTCGCGGACCCTCAGTCGGGTCCAGCGGTCCGCCGGCAGGCCCGCCGCCCAGGCGTCGGCTCGCACGAAGGGGACCTCGGGGTGTCGGCCGCGTTGGCCCGGTCGGCGAGTCGGACGAGGCACATCGAGGTCGCGGACCAGCGTGTTGCACGGCACGTCGAGCACATACCGCTCGGATCGCTCACGCAACAGGGCGCGGAACTCGGCGGGTCGGCCCAACTCATCGTCGCCGACGACCCAGCCGTGCGGCACCTCGGCCCCGGAGCGGGCGAGCAACTCGGCGGCGATCTCCCAGCTTTTGCGGAAGACGACCTCGGCGGGGACGTGGCACGCCTCGCGACGGGCCGGGTCGTCGGCCCAATCCTGGGGCAGGTAGAGCCGGCGGTCGAGCGGGGCGTGCCCTTTGGGCGAGACGTAGGCGAGAAACACGCCGAGCTGGCAGTTTTCGACCTTGCCGAGTCGTCCGCACCACTGGCGGCCCACGCCGCAACTGTCGTCGCCCTTTTTGGGGAAGGCGGAGGGGTCCAGGACGATGACGCCGTTGGGATCGCCGATCTGCCGGGCGACGTGGCGGCGGACCTCGGCCATGACGGCGTCGTCATCCCAGGCCCCCTGGCCGACGAACATCTGGAGGTTTTTGCGGGGGATGCCGGCCTGGCGTGCGATCGGCTCGACGCTCTTGCGTTCCAGGCCGCTGAGCAGCCCGCGCACGAAGGCAGCCAGATGGCCACGTTGCTCGGAGCGACGAAAGAGGGGCAGATAGCGGCGGAGGAAGGCGGTCAGTTGGACACGGCAGTCGCGGACATCGTCGGTGGAGACGGTGGCGTCAGCCAGGAGATCGAGGGCGTCGGGATGGTCGAGCAACGACATGATGGCGACTCCGGATGATCGATGACTCGCCATCCATCATCCGCAAAACCGAAGAGGTTCGCCAGACCATCCGTTACAGTAGAAGTAGCCAGTCTCATTCTTCTCCTCGTTGACGACGGTCCACTCGATATTCGCCCGACTCGTCATTCCCGCGACCAGGATCTTTTCTTGCTTCTTGTAGTCGTGAAACGGCCCCCCGGTGACCAGGAGTACTCGGATCGGCTTGCGAACTGGCAGAACCTCACCAGCTCGCATGGGTTCGATCCCGAACGAACCCATCAGTACGACCGCCACCAACGTCCGAATCCCAAACGAACCCATTGTTCGCCCCTTTCCGGACGCGATCGCGTCCAAGACAAAACGAACCCAATCCCTCGGGCCGTCACGATGATCACCCAGGATAGTTTCGTAAAATCGCCGAGTTTTAAAGCAAAACCCGGAAATTATTGGGATCAGTTACCGTCCAGGGCCACAAATCGGATACAGACAGGAGCCGGGCAGGGGACGGGGCTACCAACCACGTTCAGGCGGCCGGTCTGCATGTCGACCCGGAAGATAGTGATCGTGTTCGAGTCCTGGTTGCCCGCGAGCAGGAACTGGCCCGTTGGGTCGATGGCGAAGTTGCGTGGAGTCTTGCCACCGGTCGGCTGGTAGCCAACCGGGGTCAGCCGGCCCGAGGCCGGGGCCACGCTGAAGATGGCGATCGTGTTGTCGCCACGGTTCGACCCGTAGACGAACTGGCCCGAGGGGTGGACGACGATCTCTGCGGTCGCGTTGTTGGGCTTTTTGGGGTCGGGGCGGGTGTGGACCGTTTCGAGCGCCGAGAACGTCCCGCGCGACGAGTCAAAGTCGAACAGGGTGATTGTCGAGGCCATCTCGTTGATAACGTAGGCGTGGCGACCGTCGGGGTGGAACGCCAGGTGGCGAGGCCCGGCACCCGGGCCCAGCCGCTCCGACGGCGGGATGTTGGGCTTGAGCGTGCCCTGTGCGGCGTCGAAGTGGTAAACCATCAGTTTGTCGAGCCCGAGGTCGGCCACCACCGCGTACTGGCCATTCGGGGTGAGATCGATCGAGTGCGCATGCGGGCTGCTCTGGCGGCTTCTGTCGAACCCCGAGCCCTGGTGCTGGATCGAGGTTGGGTCGCCGAGTTTGCCGTCAGAACCGAACGGCAAGGTGCTGATGCTCCCACCGGTGTAGTTGGCGACCAGCACGATGTTACCGGTCGGGGCGACGGCGACATAGCACGGGTCAGCACCGCCGGACGGCTCGGTATTAAGGAGCGAGAGGGTACCCGCCTTCGGGTCGATCGCAAAGGCGCTCACGGTGCCGGTCTTCTGGCCGTTCGATTGACCGACTTCGTTGACGGCATAGAGGAACTTTCGCGATGGGGTAACCGCCAGAAACGACGGGTTCGTGGTCTTCGCCGCGACGGTCTGATCGCTCAGCGTCCCGGCGTTCGGGTCGAACGTGAACTGATAGATCCCCTCGCTTTTGCTCTTATCATTGGTGTAAGTCCCGACATAGACACGCATATTTGGTTGATTCTGGTTCCCACCCTGGCCCTGGTTTCCACTCTGCGGTTGCTGAGATTGCTGTTGCTGTTGCCGGACCCCGAGCCGGCCACCGACGGCGGTCACATCGGGAGTCTGGAGCGGGGTACTGAGCGGGTTGCCGATCGGCGTGTTGAGGGGGTTGCCGATCGGGTCGGCAATCGGGTTGCCGAGCGGGTTGCCAATGGGATTGCCGATCGGGTTGGGCGTCGGGGTCGGCACCACGACCGGCGTGGGCATGGCGACGTTCGGCATCCTCGGCCCCTCGACGATCGGGATCTCGGGGAAGATCGGGGCCGAGACCGGAAATGGCACCGGCTGGAGCGGGTCGATGATCGGAATCTGGGCAAACGTCAAATTCCCTCCCAGCAGGGTCCAGCCCAGGATGCAAGCGGTCGCGAGTCGATTCATGATGTTGTACCAGAGGGGGAGAGTCGATGGAGCCGCGCCCGAGGAGGCTCGCGGCGGTGGATCTCCCCAAGATAACGGCGGGGCTCGGGCGGGGATACCAACCTGAGTTGGATTCGCGTGCAAAATCACGCAAGTTGCCCCGACCTGCGTTGGCCCGGGTCCGGTCAGCCGGTATCCTGGCCACCTTGCCGACCTTTTCGACTCACCGGAGCTGCCGCCGATGCGGATCGCGATCCTGACCAACGAGTATCCGCCGCACATCTACGGTGGGGCCGGCGTCCACGTCGAGTACCTGACGCGCGAGCTGGCCCGGATCGATGGCGGCAAGCACTCGATCGAGGTCGTCTGTTTCGGCAACCAGTCGTCGCACCAGGGAAACCTGAGCGTCCACGGCGTCAAGACCGACTTTACCCTGCCGTCGCAGGACCAGAAGCACGTCAAGTTCCAGGACACGATGCTCCGGAACCTCGAAATGGCGGGCCTGGTGGCGGGGGTCGATATCGTCCACTGCCACACCTGGTACACGCACCTGGCCGGTTGCCTGATTAAGCAACTGGCGGGGGCCAAACTCGTCCTGACGACGCACTCGCTGGAGCCGCACCGACCCTGGAAGGTCGAGCAACTCGGGACCGCGTACAACGCGAGCACCTGGGTCGAACGGACCGCCTACGAAAACGCCGACGGTGTTGTGGCGGTTTCCGAATCAATGCGGGCCGACGTTCATCAGCTTTACGCGGTACCGGACGCTCGGATTCGCGTCATCCCCAACGGAATCGACCTCCATCAATATCGTCCGACGCCCAATCCCGACGTCCTGGCGAAGTATGGGATTGATCCCGATCGACCATTCGTCCTGTTCGTCGGGCGGATCACCCGACAGAAGGGGATCATCCACCTCGTTGAGGCCATTCGGTCGATCCGCGCGGGGGTTCAGGTCGTCCTCTGCGCCGGGGCTCCCGACACGCCCGAGATTGGTCGCGAGATGGCGGATCGGGTCGAAAAAGCGCGCCGCGAGTCGACCGTCCCGATCATCTGGATTCCCCAGATCGTCCCGAAAAACGAAATCATCGCGCTGTACACGATGGCCAGCGTGTTCGTCTGCCCGTCGGTCTACGAACCGTTCGGGATCATCAACCTCGAAGCGATGGCATGCGGCACGCCGGTTGTCGCGTCGGCCGTCGGCGGCATCAAAGAGGTGGTCGTCCCCGGTGAGACCGGCCTGCTCGTCCCCGTCGACGCTCGCGGCGAGACCGACTTCGAGCCCAAAGACCCCGCGCAGTTCTCGACCGACCTCGCCGAGGCGGTCAACCAGATCCTCGACGATCCCGCCCAGATGGCGGCAATGGGCCAGCGTTCGCGTGAGCGGGTCGAACGCCTTTATAGCTGGAACAGCGTCGCGCAGGCCACCGCCGACTTCTATCGGAGCCTGCTGCAGGCTGATCCCCGCGCGACGTGATTGCCGGATCGGAAATTAAGTTCTGTGTTGATTCCGAACAACTTCTTAAAAACTTAACTTGGAATCCATTCGGACAGCATGTAGCTTTGGGCCTATTCATGGATCGACCCATTCAGTCCATCCATGAAGTTTGGTCCGATGGCTCTGGAACAAAACTGGTTGACGTCCTCTAGCGTCGGTCACGCCGCTTCGACCCACCGATGATCTTCGCTCGATCTCACCGTTCAAGACCTGCCGGCCGTTCTTTCGCCAGCAGCGTCTCTCTTTGATTCGATCCTGCCGCAGAAGGACAACGCAATTATGCTCATTCGTTCATTTTTTGTGCCGACTCTCTTCCTGCTGGGAGTTTCGTCGGTCGAGGCTGGATACTCCTTCACGGGAACCGCGGTCACCGAAAATTTCAACGGGATCAATCCCGCTGGGACCAGCACGACCGGCGGCTATGCCGTACAGTTCGCGATTGCCGGTACCGGCTTCGATGGTGCGAAACTGGCGCCGACTTCGGGAGCCAGCGGTGCCACCGCGTTGCCGTTCTTGATTGACAACGGCACGACAGCGACCAATGCCGACGGCACCTCGGCGCAGAGCAGCACCGGCGGCCTCCGGAGCTATGGCACCACCGGCGCGGTCGATCGGGCACTTGGGACCCTGGCATCGGGAACGAACACTCCCGGCTTCGGTACGGTCATCACAAATAATTCGGGCTCGGTCCTCTCGTCGATCTCGCTCTCGTTCAGTACCGAGGAGTACCGGAACTCAACCTCGGCGCAGAATTTTATTAGCTTCGCTTACGGGTTGAGCGGGTCGTCGGCAACCACCTCGAACTACCTGACCAGTTCATCGCTCACGGCTGATGCTCGGTTCGACCTCGTTGGCGACCAACCGGTCACCTCGAATGGTGGCCTGGCGACGCCGATCGTCACGCCGGTGAGCGGGACGATCAACGTCACCATCGGCATCGGCCAGTCGATCTTCTTGCGGTGGCAAGATTTCAACGACGCTGGTAATGATGCCGGCCTCGCGATTGATAACTTCGTCTTCACCGGCACCCCGGCCGGCGGGACTGGCCCGGTCGCGGTGCCCGAACCCGCTTCGTGCTTGATGCTCGGCATGGGTCTGGTGGGTGGTCTGATTGTCGCCCGCCGACGACGGAGCAAGTAAGCTTCGTTTCCGGTCTGGCTTCGCGTTTGCTCGACACGACGCCCTGTGGTCTGGCCTGCATCGGCCTGACTGCCGGGCGTCCTGCATTTTGGTCGATCGGATCGGGGCGAGTCATGCGCAGGTTGCTGGCAAGGGTGGTCGAGTGGCTGGGCGACCATGAGTTGCTTGTCCTGTCAAGCGGGTTCTGCCTGGCTTTATCGACCTGGCTTTTCTTGATGATGATGGGTCTGGTGGTCGCAGGCCGAACGAAGGCTTTTGACGACCGAATTCTCGTGGCGCTCCGAACCCCGGGCGATCTGGAGCGACCGATCGGGCCGATCTGGGTCGCCGATGTTGCCCGCGACATCACCGCGCTGGGCAGTACCGATATCCTCTGGCTGGCGACGTTCGGGGTGGCAGGCTTCCTCGCCCTCGACCGACGTTCCCGCGCGGCGGTTTTCGTCTTGGTGGCGGTCCTGAGCGGGTGGGGCCTGAGCTTTCTGCTCAAGGATCTGTTCCAGCGACCTCGGCCATCGGTCGTGCCGCACCTGATGACCGCCAATTTCACGAGCTTTCCGAGTGGGCACTCGATGATGTCGGCCGTGGTCTACTTCACGCTCGGCACGCTGCTGGCAAGCCTGGTCCCGCACCGTCGGCTCAAGTTTTACTTTCTGGCCGTGGCCACGCTCCTGTCGGCCATGGTCGGGGTAAGCCGGCTGGTTCTGGGAGTCCATTACCCGAGCGACGTCGTCGCAGGCTGGGCGGCCGGACTGGCCTGGGCCATGCTCTGCTGGGGGATCGAGCAGCGCCTCGTTCGTCGGCAAGCGATCGAACCAACGGTCTGAAGCACCGCGACGCGAGTCGATGAAGAAACGTCCAGGGGTTTATCCTTGCCGTCGAGCAGGCTTCGGGGGATGATCAGGGGACATTTCAGCCCCCAATCAGCGACCCTTGCCGGCTTCACCCGCCGCGTCTGGTTTGTCGCTGCCTCGAACAAGGACCGAACCGTGGTGCGATTCTGGCGTTGGTCGATTGTCTGCTTGAGTGTGGGGTTCGGGTTAGCGGGATCAAGTTCCAATTCGGGCGCGGTCGAGCCGCCCCAGGGAACCGCTGCGACCCCTTCCACAAAGGAAAATCTCGCTCTCGGCAAGCCGGCCACCGCCTCCTCGTTCCAGGACGATTCCCGCTGGCCAGGCGCTGCGGTCGATGGCGAACCAGATTCGCGGTGGTGTGCCGCCGATGGATCGACGCCGCAGTGGTTGCGGGTGGATCTCGGTCGCCCCGAGACCCTGACCGGCTGCCGGATCGCCTGGGAGGCCAACGAAGGTTCTTACCAGTTCCGGGTTGAGGGGTCGCCCGACGGCAAGGAGTGGTCCACTCTCCACGACGCAACGAAACCCGCCGCCGGCCCGGCTCCATCCCGGATCCGCTTCGACGCCAAGTCGGTCCGCCATGTCAGGTTGACGGTGACGGGGCTCAGCGAGGGTCAATGGGCCAGCCTGTTCGAGTTCGAGGTGTACGGGACCCAGCCCGCGCCCGCGATCACGGCGAAAAAAGTGACCACCGACTCTCAGAACGTCCTGAAAGATATCAAGGTGCCCCCTGGCTTCGAGGCGACCGTCTTCGCCGCGCCGCCAGACGTTCATTACCCGACCTGCTTGGCCGCGACGCCCGACGGCGAGGTCTTCGTCGGAATCGACGAGAACGGCTCGCTCGACGCCAAAACCGAGCGCGGACGGGTCGTGCGCTGTGTGGATACCGATGGTGATGGCAAGGCCGATCAGTTCAACGTCTTCGCCACGATGGACAGCCCGCGTGGCCTGATCTGGGACGCCGGTACGCTCTACGTCCTCCACCCGCCGACCCTGTCCGCGTTCCGCGACACGAATGGCGACGGCACGGCCGACAGGTCCGAAGTCCTCGTCAGCGGGATCGGCTTCGACCTCAAGCACCGCGGCGCTGACCACACCACCAACGGCATCCGGCTCGGGATCGACGGGTTCATCTACGTGGCCGTGGGGGATTATGGGTTTGTGAAGGCTCAGGGCAAGGATGGCGATCCACTCCAAATGCTCGGCGGCGGCGTCGTCCGCGTCCGGACCGATGGTACCGGCCTGGCCATCGTCTCGCGCGGTCAGCGCAACATCTACGACGTCGCGATCGACCCGAAAATGAACCTGTTTACCCGCGACAACACCAACGACGGCGACGGCTGGGACGTACGCCTCAGTTACGTTGTGCCGAGCGGGAACTACGGTTACCCGTCGCTGTTCAAACGGTTCACGAACGAGACGCTTCTGCCGCTGGCCGACTACGGTGGCGGCTCGCCGTGCGGGTCAATCTTCCTCCAGGAGCCTGGCTTTCCGGCCGGCTTCGGCGACACGCTCTATACCTGCGAATGGGGTCGAGGCGCTGTCTTCATGCACCCGATGACCCCCAAGGGGGCCACGTTCGAAGCCAAACAAGAGACGTTCATCACCATTCCCCGCCCGACCGATATGGACGTCGACGGCTCGGGCCGGATCTTCATCAGTTCGTGGCGCGACGGCGGGTTCAACTACTCAAAACCGAATGTCGGCTATGTGATCCGGGTCGTTCCGAAAGATGTCAAAACGAAGCCATTTCCCGACTTGGCCCACGCCGACCCGACCGCGTTGGTACAGGATCTCGCGGCCGACTCGAGCGTCTTGCGCCTTGCCGCGCAACGCGAACTGCTGCGCCGAGGGGTGGACGATGCCACCGCCAGGCAACTTGAAGCGGCGATCGAAACCAAAACAAACGCGATCAACGGGCGGATCGCCGCCCTGTTCACGCTCACTCAGGGTCGCGGGGCGAAAGCGGACGACTTTCTGATCCGGGTGATGAAGCTGGACGCGGACCTCCGTGAGTTCGCCATCACGGCGGCGAGTGATCGGCGCGACTCTGAGGTCGAGTCGCCAGCCGCCACCGCCATGATTGGCTTGCTGCTCGACGACCCGAAGCCTCGTATCCGACTGGCCGCGTTGATTGCCATCGGTCGGCTCAAGTCAGGGAGCTGGGGGCCGAAAGTGGCGGCCGCGACCACGGACGACGACCCAATCGTGGCCCATGCCGCCGTCAAGACTCTGGTGGCGCTGCACGCCAGTCAACCTTGTCTCCAAATTATCGCGCAGGGGGATAAGGACAAGGCGTCGGGAGCCGTGCGCGCCTTGCAGGAGATGCACGACCCCGAGATCCTCTCCCCGCTCAGGGCCATCGCGGTTAATGATCAAAAACCGAACGCACAAAAGGCCGCGCTCCAGGTGTTGTGCCGCCTCTATTTCACCGAGGCTCCCTATGTCGAGGGGCAATGGTGGGGCACCCGGCCCGACACCAGCGGCCCTTACTACAAGCCGATCACCTGGGCGGGCAGCGAGGCCATCATCGCGGCCCTCAGGGACGTGCTCAAGCAGGCGGACCCGGCCTTGCAGCGCTGGCTGCTCGACGAGATGATCCGCAACAAGCTCGACTTCGAGGACACGACCGCGCTCGCGCTCCGCTCGGCGGGAGATGATCCCATGCTCCGCGCTGCGCTCGTGGACCTGATGGTTGCCAGGTCGCATCTCTCGCACGACGCGATCGCCTTTCTGAAGCAAACCGCAACTCTGGCCCGAGTGGATAACCCGGTCCAGATCCGCGCGATCCGGGGATTGCTCAAGCACCAGAACCAGACCGACGCCCGCGATGCCGCCATCCAACTGCTGGCGATCCTGGGAGCCGAAGCAACCCCGAGCGGCGACCTCGTGGGTCTCTGGACCGAGTACGCCCGCGATAACCGCCGCCTCCGCGACCTGGCCAGCTTCACCAAACTCGCCGAAGGGCCTGACGATCCGCAGGGAACCCTCGGTTATGCGGTCTTGCTCGCGGCGTCGGCCAACGGCAAGGCTCCCGAAGCGGCACGGACCGAGGCCGACGCGGCGCTCGACCACGCCTGGAACCGAACCGAGTGGACCCCGCGCTTGCTGCGCGCCATCGGTCTGGCCCGGGCCAAGGGCCTGGATTCCCGGGTCAAACTGCTCCTCGACAGCAACCAGACCGAAATCCGTCAGGCCGCCGAGTTCGCCGCGACCCGGTTGAACATCGCCGCGAAACCCGACGCCAAGGGTGGCAAGTCGATCGGTGGAACTCCTTATGAAACCGTGCTGGCCGCGGCGCTTGCCGACAAGGGGGATGTTGCCCTCGGCACGCAGTTGTTTGAGCGGGTCGGGTGCGTCAATTGCCACAGCGTCATCAAGTCGGCACCGATCAAGGGGCCGTACCTCGGCGACGTTGCGGCCCGCTACAACCGGAGCGAACTCGTCGAGTCGATCCTCAAGCCAAGCGCCCGGATCGCGCAGGGGTTCGAGACCCAGCGGATCGCCCTGATCAACGGCCAGATCGTCGATGGCTTTGTCGTCCGCGAGGCCGGTACCGAAATCGAACTGCGGAACGCATCAGGCAACGTCGTCGTTGTTCCCAAGGCCGACATCGACGAGCGTGCCAAGGGCGAATTGTCAGTCATGCCGCAAGGTCTGCTCGACCCCTTGACCCCACACGACCTGGCATCGCTTTTGAGTTATCTGGAGTCGATCAAGGGGCAGTGAGCCAGTAGGAAAATTTCTTTGAGCCACGGGTTGATCAGGACGAGAGAATCGAATCTGTGTCCCCAATCCGTGGCTCGTTGCTTCACGAAATTGATCGAAGGGTTGAACGGATGCCATTGTCAATGCGGATGATCCTGCTTGCCGTCTTCGTCCTAACGCCGCTAGCCCGCAGCGAGGCCCGTATCGGTCTCTTGCCACCAGAGCTAGGCAACCCTGGAGCGAACCTGACGGATTTCGACAACTTGGAAGGGTATGTCAGCCCGGACCAGGTGTTCAAACTGCACGGGGCCGACCCCTCCGCGCAGGTCCGGCTGCTGGATGTCCGTCCTCGGGCGGATTATGACGCTGGGCACCTGCCGAAAGCGGTCTGGGTGGATGTCAAACAAGCTGAGGAGATCGCCAGGCGGCCGGGAGGCTTGATCGACCAGCAAGCCTGGATCGAGTGGAGCAAGCCGCTCGGTCTGATGGCCAGTACCTGGGTGATCATCATGGACGGCGACCGGCAACTCGACGCGGCGCGGGTCTGGTGGCTGCTCCGATATCTCGGTGTGGAACACGCCGGGCTGGTCGATGGCAACTTTGGGTTGTGGCAGATCCAGCGGCGGCCGGTGACGCAGGTGGTGCCCGACGTCCCGCCGAACCCGTTCCCGGTCGACTTCCAGGCGAAGCGGCTGGCAAATCGAGACGACATGCTAGCCACGCTCCAGAAGAAGGATGCCCGGGTGATCGATGCCCGGAGCGTCGAGGAGTTCTTCGGCCAGAATGTGCGGGCCAAGCGAGGCGGTCACATCCCCGACGCCTGCCGACTTGAATGGCTCGACTTTGTGGACAAGTACGGCCGGTTCTTGCCCAAACAACGAATCGCCGAGAAGCTGGCCGCCGCCGGGCTCACGCCGGGCGAGTCGGTCGTCACGCACTGTCAAGGAGGCGGGCGAGCATCCGTCGATGCCTTCGTCTTCGAGGCGATGGACTACCCGACCCGCAACTTTTATCTCGGTTGGTCCGACTGGGGCAACGCCGCCGACACGCCGATCACGACCGAGGAGACCAGGATTGTACCGCGCGAGCCGGTCGCCGCGACGGTTCCGACCGTACCGGGGCTACTTCCGTACGCACCACCAGCCCCCGCCAAGATGGTAATTACAAACGTATCGGCGGTCGCTGAGCCTGAACCCGCGGTTGCCGCGAAACCCTTCGTGGTCGAGTATTATTACCAGTGCCAGTGGGGCCACGCCGACGAGTTTCTGGCCCTCTTCCAGCGGAATCACCTGCCGATCCTCCGCGAGCGGATCGTGGGGGGCGACATCCTCAAGGTGTCGATGACCAAACCCCGGATTCACACGGCGGAGTCGACCCGGTGGGACTACCGGGTAACGATCGAATTTCGCGATGTCGCCGCCGCGTTCAACAGCGCCGCCGATGAGCCGATCAAGCAGCGGTTGTTTCCCGACCAGGCGAAGTACAAGGCCGAGGAACAACGCCGATTTGCGATCTTGATCGGGCATACCGACCTGCCGATCGAGGAAGTGGACCTTGAGAAACCCATCACGGCCCCTTGACCTTCGTCAGGTCGAGTTTACCGATCCGGCCCCCCTCGCCAACGGCCCAGGCCGTGGAACCCGAGGGGGCGATCGCCAGTGCGTGCCAGCCATCACGCTCGATCGGTTCGCCGAGCGACCGCCAACGCTGGGTGCCGACCTGGATGTCGGTCCCCGCCGGCCCGACGCTCAGCAAGGTGGCTTCGGCTTGCTCGGGCACGAAGACCGCCGCCGAGCGAAAAGCAGCGCGGTCCTGGCTTGCCAGGTCGTTGATCCAGTTCTGACCCCCGTCGAGCGACCGGGCGAAGACGGCGGTCCCATCGGTCTCGGCCTTGTAGTCGCCGCCGAGCGCGACGAGTTGTTCTCCCCGAGTGGCGAGCGTAAAGATTCCTCGCGATGGTGCGCCCGCGCGAACCGGGGTCTCGGCCACCGTCCAGGATCGTCCTCGGTCGGTCGAGCGGAAGACGCGCGCCGTCGCCGCGCCGCCGGTCGCGAACCAGGCGTGCCCCTGCGGGTTGATGATCAGGCAAGTGCCACTCGCGGCGAAGGCCCCCTCATTGGGCAGGGCGGCAGGCATCGTGCCGGGTCCCGATGGTTCTTCCCAGTGCTTGCCGCCATCGTCGGTGGCCAGAATCACGAACCGGCCATCGACCGGATCACTCAGCGCCAGGCCGTGGTCAACGTCCCAGAATGCGATCGCGTCGAGGAACCGGCGAGGGTCTTCGTTCCGATAGACGCGATACCAGTTTTGGCCGCCGTCATGCGTCCGGTGGATCTGCGACCTGTCTCCCGGACCAATCGCCAGGAGGTAGGCATGATGATCGTCGAGCGCGGCGACGTCGCGGAAGTCGAGGTCGGCGGTGTTGCTCGGGCTCTGCTGCTGCCAGGTCCGGCCCCCGTCGGTCGTCCGGACGCACGTCCCGTGGTTGCCGCTCGCCCAGACAGTCCGGTCATCAATGGCCGCAACTCCTCGAAGTCGCTCGGTGGTTCCGCTCGACTGCGAAACCCAGGGAGATTCGGCGTTCGCCCGGGAACCGAGGGTCAAGGCAAGAAGCGCGGCGGTCCAGGTCCAGCGGTGCATCGGGGCAGCTCCGGGTCGGATGGAGGCGGGGTGAGCAGCACGCACCGATGATGCCTGGTCGCTACTCGTGCCGCAAGGCTTCGATCGGACTCAGGAGCGCGGCCTTGATCGCGGGCAAGAGGCCGAAGACAACCCCGGTCCCCGCCGAGATCCCAAACCCGAGCCCAACCGCCCACCAGGGAACGACGATACTGACCATCCGGGGATGCAAACTGACCAGGGCACTCAACGCATAACCGACGGCCACGCCGGCCAGCCCGCCGAGCAAGCTCAACGTGACCGCTTCGCCGAGGAACTGGACCAGGATATCGCGGCGGCGTGCCCCAACGGCCTTGCGCAGGCCGATCTCGCGGGTCCGCTCGGTGACGCTGACGAGCATCACGTTCATGATCCCGATCCCACCGACCAGCAGTGACACGCCAACGATCGCGAACAGGACCACCGACGCAACCAGGCTCATGTTGTGGAAGATGGCGAGGACTTCGTCCTGCGTCCGGACCTGAAAATCGTTCGGCTGCCACGGGGCCAACTCATGCCGCCGCCGCAACAGGTTGAGGATCTGCGCCTTGGCCTCGGGCACGGCGTCTTCGGTCGTCGCCTGCGCTGCGATGGCCATGCCGGTCCGCTGCCCGGGATACATCTTGAGCGCCGTGGTGTAGGGGATCAGGATGATATCGTCCTGGCTCAGCCCGAAAAAGCTTCCCTTCTCGGCGAGAATGCCCACAACGCGAAACCGACCGCCATCGACCATCAGGTAGGTATCAACCAGATCGTCGCCGGGACCAAACTTGCGAGCGACGTCGCGCCCGACGACGCAGACCCGATGCCCTTGCTCGACGTCGATGACGCCGAAGGACCGCCCGGCGGCGACTTCATAATTTCGGATTGCCGGATACTCGGCGCTCACGCCTTCAAGGACCGTGCTGACTTCGCTCCGACCTCCTCGGACTGGGACCGATGGCCGACGGAGGAGCGGCGAGACCCACCGGAGCGCGTCGCAGTCGCGGTCGACGGCGAGAATATCGGCCAGATCCAGTTCGACCCGTCCGAGCGTCCGACCCGAGGCACCGTCGGGCCGCTCGGGCCAGACCCACATCGCGTTTGTGCCAAACCCCTGCAAAAACCCTGCGACGTATCCCGTGAGACCTTGCACCACGCTGATCACGGTGATCGTCGAGGCCACAGCGATCACGACGCCCAGGATCGTCAGCAGCGCACGCGCCTTGTTCGCGCGGAGTTGTTCCAGCGCCGTCCCGAGGTTGGCGGCGATGAGGCTCACCGCGTCGGTCCTCGGCTCACCGGGGTGCCGCGGGTCAGGCTCAAAACGTCTTCAGGGCCAGGTTCGGAGCGGACCGCAGCGCCATCTTCGAGCGTATCGAGTGCCCGGAACGGACCGATCACCAGGCGGTCACCAACTTCGAGCCCCGACACGACCTCGACCCGCCGCTCGTCGCTGACCCCAGTCTCGATCGGCCGGAGTCGGACCTGGTTGTCGTCGATCACGAACACCGCTTTGATGTAAGCGGATTCGTCCAGATCCGCCGAGGTCGATCGTGCCGAAGCGGTCGCGGGCAGGTCACGCCGTTTCCGGTGCAGGACCGCCTGCACCGGAACGCCGATCGGGGCATCCTTGCGCGAGACCTCGACCTCGACGCTGACCCGCATCCCGGCCCGGGGGTGGCGATCCGTTGCGGCGTCCGTCAGGTCAATCATCGCGGCATACGAGACAACGTCACCATTGGGTTGGCCACGCGCGGCGACCTTGCTGATCCGGCCGGCAACAGGAATATCCGGCTGATCGGGGAGAAAGATCCGGGTCGGTTGCTCAGCGCCGACCAGACCGACATCCGCCTCATCGATCCAGGCCCGGACCCGCAGTTCGGTCGGGTCGAGAATCCGGCACAAGGGGCGACTCGGTCCGGTCAGCAGATCCGCGCGGGGCTGGGATGGAATCAGGCCCATTCCGGCCATCAGGCCGGTCGGGGCGGTCGGTCGCGAGGTCGCGGCCAGACTGGTCGCTGGGCTCGCGTTCACGTCGTCGCCGACCTCGACGGCTAACTCCTCGATCACGCCGTCGATCGTGGCGCGGATGGTGGTGTGCTCCAGATCCGCCAGAGCTGAGTCATGGGCAGCATCGGCGGCCCTGCGCTCACGCTTCCACCCATCAACCGAGTCGCGCGCGGCTTCAAGTCGGGTTGGGCCAGATGGCGGCAGCGGGACCGGTATGCCAGGGAAACGAGGAGTTGGCTGGGCAGGGGCCGGTGTGACCGGTGCCGTCGCGGTGGCGGGATCTTTTTCGATGTCCCGAAGGTGAGCTTCGGCGATTGTCAAGTTGGTCTTCGCCGTGTCGAGTCGAATTCGCGCCAGGTCGGATCGGGAGCGCCAGGGTGCATCGTCGAGTTTGATCAGGACGTCACCCTTGTGAACACTCGATCCTTCCTCGACTCGAACCTCGACGACCTTGCCGCCCACTCGGGCCACCACCTGCGCCTGGTGGACGGGTTCGACAACCCCCTTGGCGGCGATTGTCCGGGAGATCGGTCCGGGAGTCGGGTGGCCGACGACGACAGTGGGTGGTGAGGGACGGAACAGTTGCCAGTCGACCTCGATCGGTGCGGAGTCGCGCCGCAGGTTGGCGGCCGCCAGGCACGCGACCAGAATGAAAACCCCGACAGACCAGCCCAGAACACGCCGCATCGTTAAAATTCCCCGGTTCGCCCCAAATCCTTATCTTAGGGTTATATGCGAGAAAAGACACAGGTCGAGCGGACTTCCCGGTTTTCTCGACTGGCGGGCTTCGTGCGTCGTCGGCGATCGGCCCGCCGCGAGCGGTGGCGGAACTTCTTCGGGGCAATCCGGACATTCCGGCGTTCTGTTGCGTCGCTTTTGCTTCTCCTCTATCTGTTTGTTTTGGGTCATCTGACGTTGTTCCGGTTCTACCAGATCAACCCAGGCACGAACCTAATTCCCGGCCGGACCATCGCTCACGACCTTGGCAAGGGTGGGGCCGAACTCATTATCAACACCCTGGGTAACGTGCTGGCGACGATGCCGCTCGGAATTTTGCTGCCGATCATCCTGCCGAGTCGGGTTGTCTCGGCGCTCCGGGTCGCGTTGGCTGCGTTTTTGACCAGCGTGGTGATTGAGGTCGCGCAGTACTGGCTCGGGCGGCGAGTGGCCGACGTCGATGACGTCATCCTGAACACGCTGGGCGGGTGGTTTGGTTATGGCGTCGGGCTGGCATGGCGGTGGTGGTTTAAAACGCGTATCGAATCGTACATTCGGGAAGCCGCGATCGGAGCAGATCACAGAACTCGCTGACCAGTTCTCCCTTAAGGCCCCGCCGATACCGAACATTCCGGCCACCCGTCTCCGACGTTTTGGCTTCCTGGAGTTCGGGCACCCAGAGAAACCGCTCGGCCTGCGGGTGCCAGGCCAGGTTCACTTCATGAAGCTGATCGTTGTGCGTCAGAAAGATAACCTCGGCGCGGAGCTGGGAGCGGCTCCGCGGGTTGACGGAATCGGCCACCTGATCGAACAGGTCGGCGTAATCTTCGATCCAGCCTTCGTAATAAATGACCGGTGAAAAGTTGAGGTGAACTTCATACCCGGCCGCCACGAAGTCATCGATGGCGGCGATCCGCTCGGCGATCGGTGTGGTCCGGATGTCAACCCGCCGGGCGATCCGGTGCGGCATCAAGCTAAACCGAATCCGCGTGCCCCCCTGGGGGTCGTAGGTGAGGAGGTCCCGGTTGACGAACTTGGTCGCGAACGAGCCCTTCGCGTTCGGGAGGCGGCGAAACAGGTCAACGTAGTCGCGGACGTTATCGGAGATCAGCGCATCGACGCCGCAATCGCCGTTCTCACCGATGTCGTAGACCCAGTCGACCGGATCGACCTGGTTCGGCTCGGGCTTGGGACCAAGTTGGGCGGCGTGACGCTCGACCGCGTCGAGCATGTCGTCGATGTTGACGAATGTGCTGATCGGGTTGGAGAACCCCTTGCGCCGGGGGACGTAACAATACGAGCAGGCGAGAGCGCACCCGTTGGCATACGACGGGGCGATGAAGTCGGCCGATCGGCCGTTGGGGCGAACTTCCAGGCTCTTGCGGACGCCCAGCACCAGCACGGTGCGCTTGATCTTGATCCAGTCCTCGGCCGAGCCGGCGTTGCCGTGCAGGCCAGGGATGTTCCAGTGCGACTTGACGCTGATCCGCTCAGCGTCGGGGAACCGGGCCAGAATCGCGCGGCCACGGTCGTAAAGGTTAACGCTCGGTTCGAGGTAGATCTGCTCGATCGCGAGCGGGGCCGGACGGATTTTGGACGCGAGAGCATCGGTCATGGCTGGTCGGCTCGACGAAGGTTTCAAGGTTGCCGCAAAATGGCCCGACCGGTCACCCCAGCGGACTCACGGCTCTTGCTAGACCTATCGGTCCGAGCAGAAAATCCGCATGAGATCCGCTCGCTTCCGCCAACCTTGCTGATTCATAATAACTCACTTTAGCGCGATCGGGCAGGTTTTGGGGCGGGTCAATTCCGAGAGTCCACTCGTCACTTGATCCGAGCCGGAACAGCCGGAACAGGATCGGGGCGACCGAACAGGTAGCCCTGGAAGAGGTCGACACCCATGCTTCCGAGTAAGTTCTTTTGTTCAATCGTCTCGATACCCTCTGCGAGGACGAGTTTACCGTGATCGCGACCCAGACGAATCAGTGACGCGCAGATATCTCTGTGCATCTGCGATTCGACGGTACGACTGATCAGTTGGCGATCGATCTTGACCATGTCGGGGTTCAGATCGCCCAGCAAAATGAGACCAGAATACCCGCTGCCCAGGTCGTCGAGCGCGACCCGGAACCCCTTCCGCCGGTAGTAGTCGAGGATGGACCGGAGGTGAGGCAGGTTCTTGAAGCTTTCGGTTTCCACGAGTTCAAAGAAGATTTGCCTGGGCTCAAAACCTCCCAGTTTGGACACGGCAACGGTGGTGGCCAGGCAGAACTCGGCGTTGTAGATCGCGGTAGGCAAAAAGTTCAGGAGCAAATGCACATCTTTCCGGCCGCCAAGCACCTTGGCGGCGTTGCGCAGGTGGGTTTCGCGGCAGATCCGATCGAGCATGAACGTCAAGTTTTCTTGCCGGCTCCAGGCAATCAACTGGTCGGGCATGACCAGTTCACCTGCCAGCGTCCGACCGCGGACCAGGCACTCGTACCCCCAGAGACTTGCATCACGCGCCGAGACGATCGGTTGATACCAGGTTTCGAGCCGGAGCGAGCGGAGGATCTCGGGCAAGGGCGAGCTATCGGCTGGAGCCAGCTTCATGAGCGGTTCGGCATGAAGGAGTTTATCAAGTTGCTCCTCCATCGGTTGCTGCCGGGTCACCCACGCAGCCCGGAGCGAGGCCAGCCGGTCGGGCTCCAAAACGCCTCTGAGAAAATTGATCAGTTCGGCCACGCTGGCCAGTTGGTGCCCTGTCCCCAGTTCCACCCGGACCGCACCGAGCCGGATACCGACCTTCCAGCCGACCTTGGCAGCGAAACTGAGCAACTCGGGATAGCCTTGCGATAGATTGCTAGCCAGCAAAACCAGGCACCGTTCGTCAGTCCGGCAATCACAACGCGGTTCCGACGAGGTAGGCGACGACGCCCGCTTCTCGACACTTAATCCCGGTGAAACCATCATGGAAAGATCTCCAGGGCTCTCTGGCCGACGTCCAGCAAACTGAGGGTGCGGTCAAGCGATAGGCTTGGAAAGTGAAAAATGCGCCGATGCTCGCTAGATTTACCCTAGATCACATTCCTGGTCGTGGGTCTGAAATCGCACCTAAAGCCCAACCGGACGATGATATCAGGTCAACTCCGGCAAGATTGGTGCGTGTTAGCATCAAAACGAGGCAAACTTTTGATCACACCTGGTTGTCGGCTGGCGTTTTGGGCCGAACAATAATCGTTACGGCGTCTTCAGTGGGAGCAGCAGCAAGTCGGCTCCGTTTGGCGGTAGTTCTGAACGTCGGCAACCCGAACGATTTTTGATCATGCAATCGAGGTGAGTTTTGAGTCAGTTCGAGATGCGACAACTGGGCGGTTCGGATGTAAAGGTGTCGCCGGTCATCTTCGGGGCGTGGGCCGTGGGCGGCTGGATGTGGGGAGGCGCTGAGGAATCGGACTCGATCGCCGCCATCCAGGCGTCGATCGACCACGGTGTCACGACCATCGACACCGCCGCCGTGTATGGGCAGGGGTACGGTGAGGAAGTCGTCGGCAAGGCCATTCAGGGGCGACGCGATCAGGTCCAGATCGCGACCAAGTGCGGGATGACCTGGGACATCCCCGGTGGTTCGGATGCCTGGGAAACCGACGATCGCCACGGGAATAAAATCACGATCCGGCGCAATTCGCGGCCCGATAGCATTCCCATCGAGTGCGAGCGGAGCCTGCAACGCCTGGGCGTCGAGACGATCGACCTTTATCAGGTCCACTGGCCCGACACGACCACGCCGGTCGAGGAGACGATGGCTGCGCTGCTCAAACTTCAGGAGCAAGGCAAGATCCGCGCGATCGGTGTCTCGAACTACGACGCGACCTGGATTAAACGAGCCGCCGCCGCCGGTCCGCTTGCCAGCCTGCAACCGCCCTACAGCCTGATCCAGCGCAAGATCGAAGCGGAGATCCTGCCCCTCTGCCGCGAGCACGGCATCGGCGTCATCGTCTACTCCCCGCTCGAACGCGGCCTGTTGACCGGCACGGTCACGCCCGACCGCGAGTTTCCCACCGGCGATCACCGCGCCAAGCACAAGTTCTTCACCCCCGAGAACCGCCAGCTCGTCCTCGACGCGCTGGCCACGATTCAGCCGATCGCCGATGACCACAAGGCGAGTCTGGCGCAGGTCGTCATCAACTGGACGATTCAGGAACCCGGGATCACCGCTGCCCTGGTTGGAGCCCGCAACGTCGAGCAGGCCGTCCACAACGCCGAGGCGCTCAACTTCACGCTCAGCCCCGATGAGCGTGCCCAGATCCGCCTGGCCTTCGACGCAACGTCGGCCACGATGATGGCGAAGTGAAATCGACGCGAGCGAGGTGGGAGATCCCGCCTCGCTTGTTTCGCCCTGGCGCGATGATCCATTGAGTTCAAAGCGATATCATGACATCATTCTCAGGAAGTTTCGTAGCTCGCCTTTTGCGAATGATCAACGAGTGGGGTATCGATCATGAAGCTCGAAAACATCATCGCGGCACGTCGGACAAAACCCTTCAAGCCGTTCTCGCTGCACACGGGTTCCGGAGAATCTTATCTCATAGCCCACCCTGAAAATATGGCCACGCACGAACAGGCAAGCATGGTCTTGATCTTCTCCGGACCCGGTGAAGCGGCTTTGCTGGATCTGGAGAACATCACCGAAATTACTTATCAACCTCGAAGCAGTTCGACTTCCGCCAGGGACGACTGATCGTCTTATCACTTTATAAATCGTGTCATGTCCGGGTAAGAGCTTTCGGTACCGCCCCGGCGCTCTTACAATAACGTCCATCACCGTCGAGGTTTTTACCGATCGAACCAGAAGTCGTCGTCATGTCCGACACGTCCACCGACCAGGCGTTCCGGCTCGCCCGCGAGCGTTATGCCACGCTCGGCGTCGATATCGATGCGGCGCTGCTCCGCTTGAACGGGATCGCAGTGTCGCTCCACTGCTGGCAGGGGGATGATGTTGCCGGGTTCGAGGGCACGGGTCAGGCGCTCACGGGTGGGATTGCCGTCACGGGCAACTATCCCGGCAAGGCTCGGACGCCCGACGAGTTGCGGGCGGATCTGGAACAGGCCTTCAAGCTGATCCCGGGACGACATCGGCTCAACTTGCATGCCAGTTACGGCGAGTTCGGCGGCAAGCGGGTGGATCGCGACGCGGTAAGCCCCGAGCACTTCAGCGGTTGGGCCGAGTGGGCACAGGGGCAGGGGCTCGGGGTCGACTTCAACCCCACCTTCTTCTCGCATCCGCAGGCGAATGACGGCTACACGCTGGCCCATCCGGACCCCGCCATCCGCCAGTTCTGGATCGATCATGGGATCGCCTGCCGCGCGATCGGGGCGATGTTCGGCCGCGAGCTGGGCACGGCCTGCATCACCAATATCTGGGTACCGGACGGGGCAAAGGATACACCGGTCGATCGGCAGGGGCCGCGCGAGCGGTTGCGGGAGTCGCTTGACGCGATCCTGGCACGCTCGATCGACCCGGCTCTGGCACGCGACGCGGTCGAGGCGAAGTTGTTCGGGCTCGGGTCGGAGTCGTATGTCGTCGGCTCACATGAATTTTACCTGGGGTACGCCATCACCCGGTCGACGGTGCTCTGCCTCGACGCGGGCCACTTTCACCCGACCGAGGTGATCTCGGACAAGATTTCGAGCGTGCTCGGCTATCTCGACGAGGTCTTGCTCCACGTCAGCCGCGGGGTCCGGTGGGATAGCGACCACGTCGTCACCTTGACCGACGAACTTCAAGCGATCGCGGCCGAAGCCGTTCGCGGCGATCACCTCGACCGCGTTCGATTCGGGCTCGACTACTTCGACGCCAGCATCAACCGCGTCGCCGCCTGGGTCATCGGCACTCGTGCCCTGCTCAAGGCGGTCCTGATCGCGCTGCTGGAACCGATCTCACTCCTCCGGCGGTACGAGGCCGAGGGGGATCTGACGGCGCGGTTGGCTTTGTTTGAGGAAGCGAAATCGCTTCCCTGGGGGGCGGTCTGGGACCATTATTGCCAGACGCACGAGGTTCCGGTCGGACGCGACTGGCTCGATGTGGTCCGGAGTTACGAGTCCAACGTGCTGGCCCACCGGGGTTGATTTGCGAGGATGGACCATGCCTGGCCGGTGCCTGCTCGAACTCGACGCGGTCAGCAAATCCTTCGGCGGCGTCGATGCGCTCAAAGAGGTTTCGTTCGACCTGAGGGCGGGGGAGGTTCACGCCCTGGTCGGCGAGAATGGCGCGGGGAAGTCAACCCTGATCCGAGTGATCACCGGCGCGCATGCACCCGACGCGGGATCGATCACGATCGACGGCCAGACCTTGAATCGTCTCGACCCAGCGCAGGGGCGACGGCTCGGGATCGCGGCGATCTACCAGCAACCCGCGCTCTTCCCCGACCTTTCGGTCAGTGAGAACATCGCGCTCGGCCTCGAATCGCCCGGCGGCTGGCGGTGGATCAACTGGCGGAGCCGCCGCGACCAGGCCCGCCGCCTGCTCGATCAGGTGGGCGCGACCATCGACCCCGATACCGCCGTCCGGTCGCTCTCGATGCCCGAACAGCAGCTTGTCGAGATCGCGCGCAGCGTCGGCGCTGAGGCGAAGATTCTGATACTCGATGAGCCGACGGCATCGCTGACCGAGCGCGAAGTCGCCCGGCTCTTTCGCGTCCTTGCCGACCTGAAAGCCCAAGGGGTTGGCTTGCTCTACATCTCGCACCGACTCGAAGAACTGCCCCGGATCGCCGACCGCGTCTCAGCGCTCCGCGACGGCGTGATGGTCGGCACGCGGGCGATGGGTGAAGTGGATCGATCGACCTTGATCCGCATGATGGTCGGGCGCGACCTGGCCAGCGTCTTCCCCAAGGTGGCCGTCGAGGCGGGCGCGGTCGCGCTCCGCGTCGACGGTCTGAACTGCGGTGAATCTGGGGTCCACGACGTCACGTTCGAGGTTCGCCGGGGCGAGATGCTCGGTTTATCGGGTCTGATCGGTTCGGGGCGGACCGAGCTGGCTCGTGTCCTGTTCGGCCTCACGCCGGCCGATTCGGGGCGGATCTGGGTTGAGGGAGTCGAGACAGTCATCGACTCGCCCGGCGGCGCGATCGCGGCGGGGCTTGCTTACGTGCCGGAGGACCGGCGGCACCACGGGATTATCCCCGAGTTGTCGGTCGCGGCGAATGCCAGCCTGGCGACCCTCGACCAGGTTTCGACCCGAGGCTGGCTCCGACCCAGCCGCGAGCGGGCCGAGGCCACGGCGCTGGTGGATCGGTTCGGCGTGAAAACGGCATCGGTCGACGCGGCGGTCGGTAACCTCTCGGGCGGGAACCAGCAAAAGGTCGCCCTCGGGCGGTGGGTCCAAACGAACCCAACAGTGCTGATCCTCGACGAGCCGACGCAGGGGGTCGATGTCGGGTCGAAGGCCGAGATCCACCGGATCATGGGTCAACTCGCGGCCGAAGGTGTGGCGATCATCCTCATCTCGTCTGAGTTGCCCGAGATTCTGGGAATGAGTGACCGGATCGCCGTGGTCCATGCCGGGACGATCGTGGCGACACTGGCGCGAAACGAAGCCACCGCCGAGCGGATCATGGCCTGGGCGCTCGGGCATGGCGGCGCGGTCGAGCCGGAGGAGGTGGCCTTATGAGCGATCAGCTCCGGCGGATGCTCTCGATCGTGGTGGCTTACGGTGCTCTGATGGTCGTCCTGGCAATCTGGGCACCCAAGTTCTTTCAGGCGGAGTATGGCCGGAACCTTCTGGTGGCCATCGCGCCCGCCACCGTGGCCGCGATGGGGATGACGCTGATCATCCTTTGCCGCCAGATCGACATTTCGATCGGGTCGCAGGCCGGCCTCTGCGCGGTGGCGGCCGGCTTGCTCGCGCAGCGCGGGTTGCCGATGCCGGTGGTGGCGCTGGCGACGATCGGGGTTGGCGCCTGCCTCGGAGCGATCAACGGCGCTCTCGTCGCGGGGGGCAAACTCCCGTCGATCGTGGTGACACTGGCGACGCTGGTCGTCGGCCGCGAATCGCTCCGGTGGTGGCGCGAAGGCGAGTTCGTCCGCGATCTCCCGCCCGACTTCCAGTGGTTTGGCCTGAGCCAGAACGCGGGTCGGAGCGCCATCGTCGTGATCGCGGCTCTCGTGGTGGTCGGCACCGCGATTGCGCTGCGGTACCTGCCGATCGGTCGGTCATTCTACGCGGTCGGGTCGGATCGCGAAGCGGCGCGGCTGGCGGGGCTCCGGCCGGATCGAGTCGTCTTCGCGGCCTTCACGATGATGGGAGCACTGGCGGGTCTGTACGCGATCCTGATCGTCGCGCAGTTCCCGACCGTCGATCCCAAGACGGGTACCGGCCTGGAGTTGCAGACGATCGCGGCGGTCGTCGTGGGCGGTGTGGCGATCGCCGGTGGGCGCGGTTCACCCCTCGGGGCGACGCTCGGGGTCATCCTGCTGGCGACGATCAACCCCGCCCTGATCTTCCTCGGGACCAGCGACACCTGGGGCAAGGCGATCGAGGGAGGCGTGATCCTGCTCGCCGTGGCTGCCGACGCTTTCAGCCACGAAGGGCGGCGACCCCGATGAGCATTCTCACTTCATCAACCCGTCGGCCCGGCCCCTGGGTTCTGGTTGGTCTGATCGGGGCCGAGGTCGTCTTGTTTTCAATCATCGGGCGGAACTTCGCCACGGTGGGCAATTTCTTCGAGATCCTCCGTCAGGTTGTCGAGGTTGGCTTGCTCGCGGTCGTTCTCACGCCGGTGATCGTTGCAGGCGGGATCGACCTCTCCGTCGGGTCGCTGATGGGGCTCTCGGCGATCATCTTCGGCAAACTCTGGCGCGATGTCGGCTTGCCGGTCGAGGTCGCGGGCCTGCTGACGCTCGGGTTCGGGGCGGTGATGGGTGGTCTGAACGCGGGGTTGATCACCCGCCTCAAAATCCCACCGTTGATCGTCACGCTCGGGACGTTCTCGCTCTTTCGAGGGCTGGCGGAAGGCTTGACCAATGGAGTGGACAACTTCACCCGGTTCCCGGCGCGGTTCTTGTTTCTTGGCCAGGGCTATCTGCCGGGCGGCATCCCGACGCAGGTGCCGATCTTCGTGGTGGTCGTGGTCGCGGTCAGCCTTTTGCTCGGTCGAACGACGATCGGGCGGTCCCTGGTGGCGATCGGTTATTCGCCCGCCGGGGCACGCTATGCCGGGCTCGCGGTGACTCGGTTGGTTGGTCTGACGTACATCCTGGCGGGCCTGGTCACCAGCCTGGCGGCCATCATTTATGTGGCACACCTCGGGCAGGCGAAGGCTGATGTCGGGCTCGGCTATGAACTCATGGCGATCACGGCGGTCGTGCTCGGTGGGACGTCGATCTTCGGCGGGCGGGGGAGTGTCGGCGGAACGCTGCTCGGCCTGGCCGCGATCGCAGTGCTGCAAAATGGTCTCCGCCTAGCTGATATGCCCGCCGAACTGGCCGGAATCGTGACGGGGGTCTTGCTCCTGGCGGCGATCGGGCTCGACCGCCGGTCCGTAGGTCCGGTTCGAGTGATTCCGTCCCGACCCGCTCCCTTATCCCCCCAAGCCGAGGAATTTACCGTGAAGAACTCGCAAGTGGCGGTCATCTGTGCCTCGATTCTGATCGCGGGCCTGCTGGTGGCAATAACCAACGTCGTGCTGGTCAACTCGCTCAGTCAGGCCCGGCACACTGCCTGGCCCCCCCTGGCGAGTGGTACCTTGGCGGCACCTGATCAGCCCAAGCCCGCCCCGCCAGCCGAGCCGATCACGATTGCGATGATGCCCAAGAGCAAGGGCAACCCGTACTTCCGGGCCTGCCGTGTCGGCGCCGAGCAAGCGGCCAGGGATCTGAACGTCCGCCTGATCTGGGATGGGCCGACCGACCCCGACCCCGCCAAGCAAAACGAGGTGATTGATACCTGGATTACCCGCGGAGTGGACGTTATCGCCGTCGCGGCCGAGAACCGCGAGGGGATCTCGTCGGTCCTCCGCAAAGCTCGGGAACGAGGGATCAAGGTTGTCACCTGGGATGCCGACGCCGAGCCTGATGCCCGGTCACTGTTCGTCAATCAAGCCACGCCCGAGGGGATCGCCGAGGTTTTAATGAGCGAGGCGGCCAAGGTACTCGGCGAGCGGGGCAAGTTTGCGATCGTCACCGGGTCGCTCACCGCCGGCAACATGGTCGCGTGGCAAAAGGCCATCGAGGTCGTCCGGTCGAGCAAGTATCCGAACCTGACGATGACCGCGCTCCGGTCGTGCGACGACTTGCAGAAGAAAGCCTTCGACGAGGCCACCGCACTGATGGGCGCCGACCCCGAGATCAAGCTGTTCATGGGCATCTGCACCCCGGCCGTCCCGGGTGCGGCCGAGGCGGTCAAACAGGCTGGGCGGTCCGACGTCAAGGTGATTGGGCTCGGCCTGCCCAATGACAACAAGACCTACGTTCACGCGGGGATCACCAGCGCCGTGATCCTCTGGAAGACGGCCGACCTGGGCTATCTGACCGTCGCCGTCGCCCAGGCTGTCGCCAAGGGCACGTTGTCGCCCGAGGCCAAGTTTTTCCAAATTGACCGTCTGGGCCGACTCAACCTCGAAGGCGACAACGTCATCCTCGGCCGACCGTTTGCATTCACCCGGGAAAATATCGACGGGTTCGATTTCTAAGCTCGCTTACTGGACCTGTGCAATCGGCATGACACGTTCGAGGAGGACCTTGTACGAGTCGGGCTGGATACTAACCTCGCCGAGGAATGGGTGATCCATCGACGCGATCAGGAAGATCAGGAGACCGATCGTCGCTGACAGCCCGGCGGTCAGGATCGCGTGGGTCTTGATGTCCTGGATCTGAAAAAAGTACGAGGAGACGATCGCGATCGCCGCGCCGATCAACACCACCGCCCAGAGGATGCCCGGGATGCCGACCGTGACGGCCTCGACACGCTGGCGGCGGCTCTCTACCATCCGGTTGAAAGCCGAGAACGCTTCGGTGTGAATGATCTTCTGCCCCTCGGTTTTGGGCTCGAAGGCCATAATCCGGTCCTGCAAGTTCGAGATCAGGATCGTCCCGTCGTCGATAATTTTGCCCTCGCGCTGGCTGGGCCACTCCTTCTCGATGATCAGGCGGGTGTACTCGCGAAGTCGGTTGCGAAAGTCCTCGCGTTCAGCCTGCGGATAGCCGTTGAAGTCGCGGTAAAGCGTGGTGATGACCGCTGCCTCCTGCGATGCGTAGCCCGCGACCTGCGAAGCGCTCTCCCAGGTGGCCACCGCAATCAGGCCAAGGGTGATCCCGTACAGGGTCAAGATCTGCGAGATAAAGCTGCCGACAACCTCATTGTCGATCAACGTATGCCAGGTTGTCGCCCGCTTGTGGACGAGATGATAGGTGATGAACATCCCGGTGAGCGAAATTCCCATGATGACCGAAAGTGTCAGAATCCCAAAAAGCCAGGTCGGGATGTCGTAGATCCAGAGCATTGCGGTACCAGCCAGAAAGACGAGCGAGGATTGGTTAAAGTTGAGTTGCCCAGGGCATATCTTGAGCCAAGACACTGGACCGTGATCTCGCGAGCCATTTTTTACGGTAACGGACTGAAGGCTTGGCCAGACGCGGTGAAGATGCCAGACTACAGGTCACTTCGACCCGGTCCGCCGGAACTCTTGCTTGACTCCAGGAGGTCATCTCTCGATGCGTCATCCTTACCTGACCGCTTTGGTCCCGGTTGCCGGGCGACTCGTGTTTGCCGTCAGCGTGTTGGTCGCGGCTGGACCGACCCACGCTGCTGATCCCAAACCACTTGCCATTGGCGCCCCCGCGCCTGACTTCCGATTGCCGGGAGTCGATGGCAAAACGTACACGCTGGCCGACTTCGCCGGCTCGAAAGCGCTGGTCGTCGTCTTCACCTGCAACCACTGCCCGACCGCAAACGCGTACGAAGCTCGGCTTGCCAAATTTGCCGCCGACTACGAGCCCAGAGGGGCCAAACTCGTGGCAATCTCGCCCAACGACCCGCTCGCGGTCCGGCCCGACGAACTCGGCTACACCGACCTCGACGACTCGTTCGAGTCCATGAAGATTCGAGCCCGCGACCACCATTTCACTTATCCGTACCTTTACGACGGCGAGACGCAGCACACCTCGCGTGAGTTCGGTGTGCTGGCCACGCCGCATGTGTTCGTCTTCGATGCCGCGCGGAAACTGCGCTTTCAGGGTCGGTTCGATGACGGCGAGGTCAAGCCGGTCCAGTCGCACGACACGATCAACGCCGTCGAGGCGGTCCTGGCCGACAAGCCGGTGCTGGTCGAGACCACCCGCGTGCCTGGCTGCTCGACGAAGTGGGCTGACAAGCGCGAGAGCGCCCGCCAGTGGCTCGCCAAAGCCGACGCCGAGCCGGTGACGATGACGCCGCTGACCGACCTGGCCGCTGTTCGCAAGCTGGTCCAGAACGATGATCAGACCAAGATCAAGGGGCCGATGCTGATCAACCTCTGGGCGACCTGGTGCGGGCCCTGTGTTGCCGAACTGCCCGAACTTGTCGAGATGAACCGGATGTACCGCCATCGTGGGTTCCGGCTGGTCACGATCGACATGGATGAGCTAGCGAAGAAGGAAGACGGCCTGGCGATGCTCGAGAAGAACCACGTTGCCGCGCTCAATTATCACCTGGCCATCCCCAAGGCGGATGAGTTCGGCGATGCGCTCGACAAGGAGTGGCCCGGCCCGGTGCCGTACACCTTGCTCGTGGCGCCGGGGGGCAAGGTCCTGTACCGGAAGTCGGGGGCAATCGACGCGTTGGAGGTCCGGCGGGCCATTGTCGCTTATCTGGGTCGGACTTACTGATCGAATGGCGTACGCGGTTGGGAATTTCAATCGATTCCTGGCCGGTGGCCCGGTATGATCATAAACCTCTTCGCTCGCCCAGATTCCAATCCCATCGTTGAGGTTCTCTCCATGACTTTGATCCGTCCGCGCGCGGCCATCGTCGCTGCGCTGTTCGCTGGGTGTCTGGTGGTCGGAGGATCGACCTCGATCGTCCAGGGCCAGGAACCCGCCAAACCACCCGAAGCGAAAAAAACCGCGGCATCGCCGGTCCTGACGGGCGACAAGCTCCGGGGGCCGAAGGGGTTTCAGGTCACGCTCCTGTACACCGTCCCGCGTGACACTCAGGGGTCATGGGTCAACTTGACCGTCGATCCCAAGGGGCGTCTGATCGCTTCAGACCAGTACGGCAAGCTCTACCGGGTCACCCCGCCGCCCGTCGCCTCGGGGCCGGGGGAAGCACCCAAGGTCGAACCGATCAACGTCGAGATCGGCGAAGCCCAGGGCTTGCTCTGGGCGTTCGATAGCCTCTACGTCGTGGTCAATACAGGCGGTAAGTTCGCGAGCGGGTTGTACCGCGTCACCGACTCCAACGGCGACGACGCGCTCGACCATGTGGAACTGCTCCGCAAGCTCGAAGGGTCGGGCGAGCACGGTCCGCACGCCGTGATCCTGGCTCCCGATGGCAAGTCGCTCTATGTCGTGGCCGGCAACAATACCAAGTTGACCGACCTGGCCGGGTCGCTCGTGCCGCGAGTCTGGGGCGAAGACAATCTCTTGCCGCGTCTGCCCGACGGCCGCGGCTTCATGAAGGATGAGAAAGCCCCGGGCGGGACCATCTACCGCGTCAGCCCTGACGGCAAGGACTGGGTCCTGGAGTCGATGGGTTATCGGAACTCGTTCGACATCGCTTTCAACCGTGCCGGCGACCTCTTCACGTACGACTCCGACATGGAGTGGGACATGAACACTCCCTGGTACCGTCCGACCCGAATCTGCCAGGCGGCGTCGGGGGCCGATTTCGGCTACCGGAACGGCGCGGGTAAGTGGCCGGTTTACTACTTTGACAGCTTGCCGCCCGTGGTCAACATGGGTCCAGGCTCGCCGACCGGCGTGACGTTTGGTTATGGCGCCCGGTTCCCGGCCAAGTATCAAGACGCGCTTTACGTCTGCGACTGGAGCTATGGCAAGCTCTACGCCGCGCACCTCAAGCCGGCTGGTTCGACCTACGGTGCCGAGGTCGAGGAGTTCATCACCGGGGCGCCGCTCCCGCTCACGGATATCGTTGTCAACCCGCTCGACGGCGCCCTCTACTTCGCGATCGGTGGCCGGAAGGTCACGTCGGGCCTCTATCGCGTCACCTACACGGGCACCGAGTCGATCGCCCCGACGACCGAGAATCTGGCTAATGCCGACCTCCGTCAGGTCCGGCAGACTCTCGAAGGTTTTCACGGCCACGCCGACCCCGCGGCGCTCGCCACCGCCTGGCCGTGCCTGAGCCACACCGACCGTTTCATCCGCAACGCCGCCCGCGTGGCCATCGAGTTCCAGGACCCGAGCACCTGGCGTGACCGGGCTCTGGCCGAAACGAACCCAACGGCCGCGTTGGAGGCTCTGCTCGCCCTGGCGCAGGTCTCGGCGACCGACCCCGCGCACCGGGCCCCCTCGGCTCCCGCACCCGACCCGGCAGTCGCGCACCAGATTCTGGCCGCGCTCGACAAACTCGACTGGAGCCACCTCGATCTGCCGCTCAAACTTGATGTCGTTCGCGTGGCGCAGATCGTCCTGAACCGGTTCGGCCGCCCCGACGAGGCCGATGCCGGTAAGCTGATCGCCCCGATTCGATGCCGCCTACCCGGCCTCGAACCGTGACCTGAACGTCGAACTGGCCAACGTCCTCGTCTTCCTGGAAGCCCCATCGGCCGCAAGCAAGACAATGGCCTTGCTGGAGTCAGCGCCGACCCAGGAAGAACAGATGGAGTATGGTCGGGCGCTTCGGGTGCTCAAGACCGGGTGGACTCCCGAGCTTCGCCAGCAATACTTCGGCTGGTACGTTCGCGCGGGGCTGTTCAAGGGCGGTCCCAGCCTTGGCGGCTTCCTGAAGATGATGAAGAACGACGCCGTCGCCCACCTCTCGGAGAGTGAAAAGGCCAACCTCAAGCCGATCATCGACGCCGCGCCCAAGACAGCCAGCACCGAGGTCGCAATCACCGCCGCCAACATTGCCCCGCGTGCCTTCGTCAAGGCCTGGACGCTGGACGAATTGGTGCCGATCGTCGATGAACGCCTGCACTCAAAGCGTGACTTTAACCGGGGGCGCGCCCTGTTTGGCAACGCATCTTGCTATGCTTGCCACCGCTACAACGACGAAGGCGGCGCGGTGGGTCCCGACCTGACCGCCGTCGCGGGTCGATTCGGCGTCCGCGATCTGCTGGAGTCGATCGTCGTGCCGAGCAAGGTCATCAGCGACCAGTACGGTGCGGTGTCGATCGCCACGACCGATGGCAAGGTCATCACCGGGCGGATCATGAACTTGAATGGCGACAACATCACGATCAACACCAACATGCTCGACCCAAGCGCGCAGGTGAATGTCAACGTGACCAAAATCGAGGAGACCCGCCCCTCGACCGTCTCGATGATGCCCGAGGGCTTGCTCTCGACCCTGAACGAAGACGAGATCAGCGACCTGGTCGCGTATCTGCTCTCACGCGGGGATAAGTCGAGCAAGATGTTCCAGTAATTCAGCGATCCGGGCCGAGGGGAAAATGGCGTTTCCCCCTCGGCTCAAGGGTCGATCAACCGACGGCCTGCAGCTCCGAGTTGACCGTCTGTTGAACTTGCTCGAACGCCTGCATGGTCAACTCGTACGAGCGCAACCGCTTGCCGTGGTCAAAGATCGGCGATGTGACCATCAACTCGTTGGCCCCCGTGGCTTCAATCAACGATTGGAGGCCACGCCCGACGGTCGCGGGCGACCCAACGACCGAGCACCGGACCATCCGCTCGACCGCGACCCGCTCGGCGGGGGTCCACACGTCCGCCATTGAGGGGACCGGCGCCGGCATCAAACCGCGTTTGCCGCGGATCATGCCGAGAAACATCTGCAAGAGCGATGTGAACAACTCGCGAGCCTCATCGTCGGTCGGCGCGGCCACCACGTTGACACCCACCATCGCCCTGGGCTCCAGGAGCATGGCCGAGGGTCGAAACTGGCTCCGATACCGTCCGAGCGCCTCGAAGAGATAATCGGGCGCGAAGTGCGAGGCGAAGGCAAACGATAGCCCCTTCGCCGCCGCCAGCCGGGCGCTGAAGTCGCTCGACCCGAGGAGCCAGATCGGGACATCCGACCCTTCGCCGGGGACCGCCCGGACC
>CBDATT010000002.1:0-1039853 GCA_965199885.1 Isosphaeraceae bacterium
GTAACAAATTTAAGGAGTTTTGGGGAATCGCGGCATTTGGGGGGAATGGCTTCAAGCCGTACGGTTGCGTCAAAGTTCCATCAGCTGCTCTAGGCAGAAAGTTTACTGGATCAGTCCAACCACTATTCACTGGTGTTGTGATACCTGCCATGGTTTCTCTCCATGTTGGAAATCCCCACCAAGTTTGCTTAGCACTAGGGGACACCAAATTATCACCTAAATCGAGTGCATTGTGGTTGTTTGAAATCCCGTAGTAAGTGTCATTGCCTGGATACAAGAAGTGATCCCATCCCAGACCGAGACGATTAGGGTCAGGTGTAGAATACATGCCCGGATAAATGAACGGAAAGGCATAAATATCGTAAGAGCCGGGGTTTAACCTATTAGAGTTAGACGCTTCATTCATGAAAATATTGGGAGAATTAAAAGGATGGTTGCCAGCCCCATCTGTGTAAATCGTAGGATAATAGTCTGGAACACCATCGCCAATAATGTTTCCATTATTGTCAACATTATTGTCGTCAGGGGTATTATCAAAGTTATTGCGCGTTCCCTGGTTATCAGTAAAATCATTTGCAAAACGAGGACGAAATGCTCTATTCTCCCTGTTCGTCAAATCTTCGAGGTCATTTACTAATGGAATGGCGGACTTGGAGCCACCGGGCCTGCAAGATATATCGTTCATTCCTTGCCAGCTAACAATAGTGGAATTGCCAAAAGCCTGACTTTTAAAATAGTATTGGTACGTGTTTGGGCCAAACATCAAGGTTGAAAAGTCGCCTGCAACAGTGTTACCAATCACTATGGATTTCTGTCGTTCAGGTGAGACCAAGAATACTCTACGGTAAAGATTACCGTTCCGAAGAAAGTAGATGACTTCAGCCACTTGGCTAGTAATTGAGGTTGGTTGGATGCTCTGATTCACAGAAGAGCCTTTGCTGCCTAACCATTGGCGTCCCGTGAAGAACTGACCATCCGGGGCGCGGGTGGTGAAGGCGAGGTAGTCGTCGGAGTCTTCCCCCTGGATGTCGGCGGGGGCGTTCTCGCCGTATTCGAAGTAGCCGCGCTTGTCGCGCGGGTCGTTCGGGGGCGTCATCTTGGCGGTCACGCCAGCCAGGTCGGACCGGATGATCGAGTCGATCTGGCGGAGGTTGACGTCGAGTTCCTGGATCGTCCGCGAAGCGCTCATGGCGCCGGTGGCGACCTGAAAGATCTGGACCAGGATCACCATCATCAGGATGACGAGGGCGACCACGACGAGCATTTCGACCAGAGTCACGCCCCGGCGGCGATCTTGAGGACCGCTTGGGCGTCGGATCAGCGTCAGCATATCGACTCCTCCCCGGCGAGCCGGGTCATGACTGGGGACAGATGGGTCAGGCGAATGGGTGGTCGAGTTCATCACGAGGTCAGTGAACCTCGAAGGTCCGGTTAAACACGTTGACCACGCTCGGCATAACCAGGGCGACGTTCAGGTGAAGCGGGTTGTTGCTGGCATCGACCGCTGTTGCGGTCCGGACCCGCGAGTTCAGGATCACCACCATCGACCGATACCCCGAGGCACCCAGGACGAGGTCGGGGCCGGGGTCGGCGCGCTTGGCGACCTGGTACCAGTAATTCCGGACGAACGACGACTGCGTGGTGCCGACCCGGGTCCTGTAGCGCGAGACGACCCGCTCGTAGGTCGTATCGCAAATCCAGCCACCGACGCGGACCGGCGGGTCGGCCAGGGCGCTGTTCCAGCGCAGGAGGACGGCCCGGGCGTTCCCGCCGTAACCGTAAACCGCCTCGACGACCGTCTCGCCGGTCGGGGCGAACCCGAGCCCGTTGGGCAGGGGGTCGTAACCAAACGGGCGGCTATCGCAGACGACCACATCGCCGGTGAACTGGGCGCCGTTGCCGTTGGCGTCGATCTGCCGGCCGGTGAAGAACCAGCTAAAGCGATAATCCGCCTGTGGTCCCCCCGTGGAGAGGTCGGGCAGGAGCGGGCTTGACGAGGTCGCCTGCCGGAGAAGCAAGTTGGCAGGCAGGGCGGCCCCAACTGCCGAGGTCTTTGTCTCGGTGTCGCCGTAGACGATGTCGTCGATCGAGGTGAACACGTTCCCGGCCACATCGGCGGGCTGATACAGGAAGGTGGGCGGGTTGGCGCTCGGGTCGTCGTTGTGGTGCGTGAAGGCGAACTGCGGGGTCAGACCACCACTATTCCAGGGGACGAAGTTGGTCAACCGCTGCAAGCCGTGGGCGCTGGCGATGTTGCCGTCGGGGTCCAGGTGGATGTACGGCGTCGTGGTCCCGAAGATACCCGACCCGAACCGGGCCTCGCCCAACATGTAAGTGGCGCTGCCACCCGTGACCAGGCCCGGCGGCACGATCAGCGTCGGGTCGTACGTCATCGTGCTGGTGGTCGAGTTGGGTGGGTTGGCGGGCAAGACGTGCGCCAGTTCACGCCAGAGCGGGTCGTAGCAGATCGGCAACCCGTTCGCCAGGCCGACATTGTTGGTCGGGATCAAGACGCTGCCCGACGCGATCGTGTTGACGTAGGTGCCATCGGGCAAGGCATCCTGCACGAACGGGTCGCGGGTGCCGTACCAGGTATTCAGGAACGACGGTTTGAAGAAGAGCGCCCGCGAGTCGATATCATCGGCGGCGTCCTCGTACGTCAGTCCAGCGCGACCCTGACGAGTCCCTTCGCGGAGGCGGAGCAACCCGAGCGGGAACAGGGTCGCCAGCGAGATCAACCCGACCCCCATGATCAGGATCGCGATCAGGATCTCGGTCAGGGTGATCCCGGACCGACGCGGGCGGCGTTGTCCCAGAGCGTAAGCAGTAGTGGCGGCGGTCATTGCGACTCCTTCGTGCCACTCTGGGCGTCGTAGTACGGGGCGCTGGTGTCGTAGGCGTCGAAGTTTTCGATCGAGTTGGAGACGATCTGCCCGGTCCGCGTGAACAGCGTCAAGAGCCGCCGTTCTCCCTTCAGGAACGTCGGGCCGGCATAGTTGGCGGCCCCCTGCGGCAGCGGCAGCAGGTACGTTTGCGGGTTCGATGTGTCGGTGTAATGCGGATTTACTTTTGGCTTGAGAAGGGTCGTCGTCCCGATCGCCTGCTCGCCCCAGAGGGGGGCCGAGAGGTCTTCGCGCTCGGTGATCCAGAAGTGGAGGAACGGCAAGTTGGCGACCGGCGAGTTGGTGTAATAGCCACCGCCACCCGACCCGGTCCCCTGTGTGACCACGCGCCCCGACTGGTCGATCAAAACATCGACATTTCCCGAGAACGGATCGACCGGTAACCGCGACCGTTCCGGCAGCATGATCGAGTAACCCGGCTGGCTCGATACTGCCGCGTTCCAGGTCGTCAGGTCGATAACGGCCCCCGCCGGCAGCGTGGTCTCAGCGGAGTTCGGCGAGACGACCGGGCGACGGATGATCGTGTAGTTCGCGTTCGCTGGCGGCGATGACGAGTAGATCCCTTCAAACACTTCTTTTTCGTACTCGTCACCGATGAGCATCTCGTGGGGACCATCAATGACCCCATCTTGGTCATCGTCGATCCCGTTGTGCCCAGGGTCGATATAGCCGTCGCCGTCGTTGTCGATCCCGTCGCACCCTTCGTCGATCCAGCCGTCGCCGTCGTCGTCGATCCCGTTCATGAGGTTGAGGTATTCAAGCACCGGCGTGTAAATCGGCGTTGCGGGATTTGGCGAGACAGGTACGTCGCCGAAATAAGCCAGAGAGGTCTCGCTGGCCAGACTCCCATAGGAAATGTACCTTTCGGGGTTGGCTGGTATTGCCCCCGTCGTCGCCGTTGAGGTGTGCATCGGCCCAACGATGGTATAGAACGGCCCCGAATCATTGAAGCGGATCTTGTCGCCCTGACGGATGTTATATTGCCACCCGGTGGGAGCGTTTTGAATGTATGCAGTGCCGCTGCTGGTCACTGTCGAGGTAACCTCTGCAGCCCCGACCCGCAGGTATTGCACAGAAGCCCCGGTCGAGTCGATCAGGTTAGAGGCCACCGGCACAAACGTACCACCGTTGACAACCCCCTCATGGTAATCGGGTGCCGGCTCGATCGGGACGAACCGGTTCGAGGCCAATGGCGAGCCATCCTGGGCATTGTTGAGAAAGTTGAAGGTCGGATCAGGCAGGAGCCGGATACCGCGGGGGGCGTTGGCGCGGATGGCGGCGTCGCGGGCACCGGAGAGGGCGGCTTGCAGGACGCGGGCGGCCTCGCTGACCCGCCGCTCGTTGAGCGCGGGCAGGATGACCGGTAGCGCCACGGCGCTGATCAGGCCGATGATGGCGACCACCACCAGCAGTTCGATCAAGGTGAAGCCCCGGGGCCGGAGCCGGGGGGCGATGGGATGCGTCGTCGCGGGCATCAGCGAACTCCCGTGCTGGGGGCCGAGGTGTTGTGGTTGGTGATATCGTCCAGCCCGGCATCGGTCTGGAGGTAGACGGTAGTGCCACTACTGGCGTCGGGGATTTCGAAGAAATGGCCCGAGGTCGCGGCATTCAGGCGGGCAATCGGGTTGGATTGCGACGCCTGGTTCTCGATGAGGATCAGGGCCTGCGTGTTGGCCTGAATAGTGGTCGCCGGGGCGATCGGGAATGTGAAATTGGACCCCGACGAATCCGCCGTCAGCGCTGAATAATCCTTCGAAAACTGGGCGACCCCAGGTTCTTTATCGGGACCTGATGACAGGATCAGGAACTTCGAGAAGTAGGCCCGGCGATCGTACACGCCCGTCCGGTCCCATCCGGTTCCCGCTGGCGGTGTCGGGCTGGCGACGGGGCTGGTGACCGGATCGACCAGGATGCCGAAGTAGTGCATGAATCCGAGTGCGCCTTTGCTCTGGCCGGGTAAGCTGCCATCCGGAGCGGTGAATGTTGGGCCGTAAGGATGCGCAGTCGGTGCAGTTGTGAACCCGGGGTTGGCCAGCGCGGTCCACCAGCCGGGCGAAACCAGATACTGGTTCGGGTCGAGCGGGTCGAGTTGGCGGGTCTCGCTGTAGCCGTTGTACGGGGCGCTCCCCTTCTGCGTGTCGGACGAGCCGGGGACCGCACCGTAGTAGATCGGCAAGCGGAAGAACTGGAGCGGTTCGCCCCAGGCATCGACAAACTCGGGGAGGCCATCGCCGTCGGTATCGGCCACTTCGCGGGCGGTGAACTCGTCGCGGTTGAAGACGCTGCCGAGCGGGCCGACCCCTTCGACCAGGACGGCATAAAGCATCTCGGCCCGTGCTGTCTTGTGTGTGTGCAGGGCCAACCGAGCATTGACGGCGCTCAGAAAGCTGGCTCCTGCCGGGCTCCCGTTGACCAGAACCTCGCTTAGTTCGTCGATAAAGCCGTTGGCGTTGTTGTCGCCGCCATCGAACGCCTGCGTGACGTTGACGGTTGTGCCCGAGTTTGCCGTGATCAGGTCGCTTGCCGCCGCCGCGTACAGGTTTTTGTAGACACCACCCGCCGCCGCGAACGAGGCGCCAAACATCCCTGTCACCGAGAGTTGGTTGTTATCGTTCGGATAAGGGTTGGTGATATTCGTTGAGGAGTCGCCATATCCTTCAAACAAGCCGCCCGCAGTCGTGTAGGGCGCTGTCGGCGAAGCGATGTTCGGATCACGGACAAAACCAATCCCCAACGGTACGACATAATTAGACAGACTCGTCCCACCAACAGGAAAGGCTGATGCAGCGAAGTTGAGCGGGTAAAACGCGCTGAAGGCGGCCCCATCAGTCGTGGCCGAGTTGAGATAAAAGACGTCGGGCAGTTCCGACCGGAGGTAGTCATACTGGGCGATCACCTGCGCCCGCCGCTCATCCGAGCCACCCGACGACACTGAACCGACCGGAATATAGTTACCACTGGCCAGGAAGTTGATCGCCGCCAGGTAGCGATGCGTCTGGTTGACCGGTGCCGTCGCGTTGAGCAGCGCATCGAGCCGGTCGGCGACGCCGGTTTCGAGTTTGGTGATGATTGTCTGCGTGGCGCGTTCCTCAGCACGACGGACACCGTCGGCGGCGGCAACCAGGATCAACGAGATGATCAGCCCGATGATCGCGATCACCACCAGGAGTTCGATCAACGTGAAACCCGATGGGCTTCGCTTGTGCTCGTCGCGGGGGTATCGTCGCATGGCGTCCGCCGTTCCTTTGTTCGCTGCCCGTCGCTGCGCTACTGACTCACTCACCAATGAACCATTCCGCCCGATCCGGGGCGGATCGACTCCAAGCCGACCCGCCCCACCCTGCGATCCGAACCGTTTCCTACGGAACGAGTCAGTGCCGAAAAAGAGGGACAGGCACCGCTCCTGCGTCGCTTGAGCCAGTCCCCTTTTTCTCGACCCCTCCACGCGCCAGGAAATCGCTTAGTCGAGCCGACCACCCGAGAAGTTGGTGATGTTGTCGCTCTCACGCTGGCGAATACCCGTCTGGTCATCACCGTTGATATTGCCGGGGTCGGTTGCCACCGGCAGCATCGGCAACTTGCCGTTGCCTCCCAGGCTATTTTGCACATAAGTCCCACCCAGGCCGTAGTACCGATCCTGCCCGGCGGAAAAGAGCTGGAACGAGTTCGGATTCAGCCACGAGACCGTCCCCGATGCCGCCGGCCCCGAGGTGTAGGGGTTCGGCGAGGGGGAAATATCCAGGGTGGACGCCGTGTTGGTCCCCGACAGATACACCGGGAAGTTGACCAGGAAGCCGCGAGCCACCGGCGTGCTGCCGTCTTCCTCGAACTCGTAGTCGATCGCCGTCGCCGAGTTGTGGCCGAGCCCATTGATGTCGTTCGGGTCGTACGAGTTCGTGCCGTACGAGGCGAAGTAGGCATAAGCGCGGCGGTTGCCCGGCGTGATGTCGAGCGGGTCGAGGTACGACGGGATGTGGTCGCCGTCAAGGTCCACCAATCGGCCGGCGACGAACTCGTAGTTGGCCGCTGTCCGGTTGGTGGCGAGGGTGCTGTTGATGAACGGATTCGTCGGGAGCTTGCTGAACCCACTCACGCCGGTGACGACGCCGTTGTTCAGGATCGGAATCCCGCCGAGGAAGAAGGTCAGGCATTCCGACCCATTCAAAAGGGTGGCATGCCCCAGGGCACCGTCATTGATCCCGTTGCCGTTGAAGTCGAAGAAACCAGGGCTCGTCGGCGGGACCAGAAAGTTGACCCGCGGCCAGAACGACCGGAGGATGGCCAGCGACCGGTTAGCGAGGTCCTTGTCGGTGATGTCGGAATCGTTCGACCCGGCGCCGGCGATTGCGGTGCCTGCTGCTGAGGCGAAGAAGGCGGTAAACCCCGCCTCGGGCAACAAGACCCGGCTCGGCGGGAAGGCGCCATAGGTCGTCTTGAAGCTCGCCAGCGCGGTCGCCATGTTGTTCAACTCGGCGGCGACCTGCGCTTCGCGGGCTCGCCGGAACGCACCCGCAATCGCGGGGAGCAAGAGCGCCAGCAGGATGGCGATGATCAGGATCACAACCAGAATTTCCACCAGCGTGAAGCCAAGCCGGCGGCTGCCAGAGCCAGGGCGAAGGTCGGGGCGGTCGGGGCGGTCCATCGGTCGAAGCTCCGCGGAAGGTGGTTCAGGAGGAGAAACAGGTTTACCCAGGACAACGAAACCAGTGTGTTTTGGGGACGACCCGGGCCAGACCCGCCGGGCGGCACCGGGGGCCGCTCCGCTCCGCGCCGGCAGCCGGATCGCGGCGGAAGGTGAATCAACCGGGTCGATTTCAGGGTGACCAGGCAACGAAGGGAGGATCAACCGCGCGGAGCGAGGACGTCCGGCCCGTGATCTCGCGAGATTACGGGCCGATCAGCCCGGCGTGACGACCAATTCGGCCGCCACGCCTCGGGTTTTGCCAGGGTCGTCGGCTCAGCCCGACAGCTTGCTGATCAGCGAGATCAGCGGCAGGAACAACGCGATGACGATGAACCCGATGATCCCACCCAGGACCACGATCATGATCGGTTCAAGCAAGCTCACCAGCGACTCGACCAGCGTTTCGACTTCTTCGTCATAGTTGTCGGCAATCTTGTTGAGCATCGTGTCGAGGTCGCCCGTTTCCTCACCGACGTCGATCATGTTGACCACGATGTCGTCGACGATCCGCGCTTCGCGGAGCGGCTGCGCGATCGTTTCCCCTTCGCGGATACTCTCGTAGATCCGGGTAAACGCCCGCTCGAACACCATGTTCCCCGCCGTGTCGCGGACGATGTTCAGCGACTCCAAAATCGGCACGCCCGACTGCACCAGCGTCCCCAGCGTCCGCGTCGTCCGGGCCACCGTCGACTTCTCGACGATCTGCCCCATGACCGGAATCAAGAGCAAGATCCGGTCAAGGATGTACGCTCCCGTCTTGTTCCGATAGATCAATTTAATCATGATCACAAACAAGACCGGTGCCAGGATGACAAGATAAAACTTGTCGACCACGACGTGGCTGGCCACGATCAGGAATTTGGTCATCCCCGGCAGGTCGACGCCGAAGTCTTTGAAGATCGCCTCGAACTTCGGAATGATGAAGTACAGGATGAACCCGACGATCAAGCACGCGACCGAGATGACGACGATCGGGTAAACCATCGCCGACTTGATCCGCCGCTTCAGCGTTTGCGACTTTTCCTTGAAGTCCGCCAGGCGCTGCAAGATCGCTTCCAGGGCACCGCCCGCCTCACCCGCCTTGATCATGTTGCAATAGAGCTTGTCGAACGCCTTGGGGTGCTTGGCGAAGGCGTCGGAGAGCGTGGCTCCCGACTCGATATCTTCAACCACGTCTTCCAAAGCGTTCTTCAAGACCCCCGGCTTCGACTGGCCGTGGAGGATCTTCAGGCTCCGCAGGATCGGCAGACCGGCGTCTTGCAGCGTCGAAAGCTGACGGGTGAACGTGCAAAGCTGCTTCGTCGAGATCTTGCCGATCGTGAACGACTTCTTCTTCCCCTTGCGCCCGCCCTTCTTGGCGCCGGCGGGTCCCTTTTTCTTCGCCTTGGCCCGCTCGGAGATCTTCGTGACGAAGAACCCCTTCTGGCGGATCAGTTGCTGCGCTTCTTCCTGGGTGCTGGCGTCGATGGTGTCCTTCACCTCGCGCCCGGTATTATCCATCGCCTCATATTGAAACGTCGGCATCCTCGGGACTCCTTCGCTCGGTCTGGGTCGCGGTGGTCGGTGACAGTGTCAGCAGGAAGTGATTCAATGATTGAAACGAATCAGGCCAGGCCGGGGCGGCTCACTCGTCGTCGAGCATGGTTTCGCGGATGATCTCTTCGATCGACGTTTGCCCGGTGTGGATCGCTTCGAGCCCCGACTCGCGGAGGGTTCGCATCCCGTACTTCCGGCACTCGTCGCGGAAAGCGTCGAGCGACGCTTCGGAGACGACCATCTCGCGGAGGTGTTCGTTCATGACCAGGAGTTCATAGATCCCCATCCGCCCCTTGTACCCGGTGTTGTTGCACTTCTCGCAACCCTTGCCGTAGTAGAACTTTTTCGACGCGGCGACCTCGGGGGTCATCCCCAGCTCCATCGCCACTTCGGGACTCGGGGTGAACTCGGTCCGGCAGTTGGTGCAGATCCGCCGGACGAGCCGTTGCGCGAGCACCGCCTCGATCGTCGCGGTGATCAAGAACGTCGGGATACCCATGTCACGGAGCCGGGTGATCGCCGACGGCGCGTCGTTGGTGTGCAGCGTCGTGAAGACGATGTGCCCGGTCAACGACGCCTGAATCGCGATCTCGGCGGTTTCAAGGTCGCGGGTCTCACCGACGAGGATCTTGTCGGGGTCTTGCCGCAGGATCGCCCGCAAGCAGGCGGCGAACGTCACCCCGATCTCGCCGTTGATCGGCACCTGGATCAGGCCGTCGATGTCGTACTCGACCGGCTCCTCGGTGGTGATGATCTTTTCTTCCGGCGTGTTCAACTCGTTGAGCGTGGCGTAGAGCGTCGTCGTCTTGCCCGACGACGTCGGCCCGGTCACCAGGATGATCCCGTTCGGCTTGTGGATGATCTCGCGCCAGACCACCAGCGTATCCTCGGGCATGCCGATCTTGCGGATGTCGAGGTTGACCACGGTCCGGTCGAGGATTCGCAGCACGACGCTCTCACCGAACAGGGTCGGCAGGGTCGAAACGCGGATATCGACCTGGTTACCGCCGATCGCCAGCTCGATCCGGCCGTCCTGCGGCAGCCGACGTTCGGCGATGTCGAGGTTCGACATGACCTTGATGCGCGACGAGATCGCGGGGGCCAGGTGGCGGGGCGGCGGCACGAGTTCATAGAGGATGCCGTCCACCCGGTACCGCATCTTGTACTCGTCTTCAAACGGCTCGAAGTGGATGTCCGACGCCTTGTCCTTGATGGCGAGCAGGAGCACCATGTTCAGGAGCTTGCGAACGGGCGCGGCCTCGGCCATTTCCTCGATCGCTTCGAGGTCGATCGTGTTTTCGTTCCGGTTCTGGAACTGCGACAGCCCCTTGTCGTTTTCGATCTGCTTGACGACGTCCTGAATCGACTCCTGCTTGCCGGCATAGAGGCGCGTGATCGCCGCCATCACGTCGGATTCCGCCGCGATCACCCCTTTGACGTCGACGCCGAGGAACGACTTGATGCTGTCGAGCGTCTGCGGGTCGCGGGGGTCGGCCATCGCGACGGTGACGCTCTTGTCCTTCTTGTGCTGCGAGACCGGGACGATCTTGAACGTCGTCGCCATCGTCTCGTTGACCAGCTCGGTCAACTCGGCGGGCACCGCCATCTCACCGAGCCGAACCACCTTCATGCCGAACTGTTCGCCGAGCGCCTTGAGCACCTGATCCTCGGTGACCACGCCGAGGCGCACCGCGACCTTGCCCAGCAGCTCGTTATCCGACCGCTTCTGCTCTTCGAGCACCTTCCAGAGGGTATCGTCGCTGATGTACCCCATGTCGACCAGGATCGTGCCGATTCGCCGAGCCATGCATCCACCCTTCTTCCGCGCGGGCCAATCGTGTCCGGACTTTTGCTTGCCGCGATCAGGTCAGATTGAGTTGAATTCGAGCAGCCCGGACCAGAACGGCCCAGGCGAGGACTAGAATGAAGTGGCGAGTCCGGGGAAGACTCGCCGCGAGGCAAACCTGGATTGCTGTTGGACTTTGGACGCCTGGCGACCCCAAAAAGTTTCCGGCGTGTTGCTGAATTGCATCAACCGGCCGTCACCGAGCCGCCGAGTTTCAATCGTCCTCTTCCTCCGCCTCGTCGTCGTCCATGATCCCCTTTTTGGCGTTGTCGATGCGTCCCCGCAACTCTTCCGGTTTCCGCGACTTGTACATCGCTTCCTCTTCCGTGATCAGCCCCTGCTTCCACAGGTTATACAGGCTGTCATCGAGGAGGATCATCCCGTGTTTGCGCCCGGTCTGAATCGACGAGTCGATCCGGTACGTCTTGTTTTCGCGGATCAGGTTCGAGATGGCGGGGGTGACGACGAGCATCTCGTACGCGGCGACCAGCCCCTTGGGGATGCGGGGCACAAGCGCCTGCGCGAGCACCCCGAGGATGGCGACGGAAAGCTGCGTGCGGATCTGGTCCTGCTGTTCCTTCGGGAACACGTCGATGATCCGGTTGACCGTTCCTTCAGCCGAGTTCGTGTGCAGCGTCCCGAAGACGATGTGCCCGGTCTCGGCGGCGGTGACGGCGGCCTGAATCGTCGCGAGGTCACGCATTTCGCCGACGAGGATGATGTCGGGGTCCATCCGGAGGGCACGCCGAATCGCCTCGGGGAAGTCGGGAACGTCGATCCCGATCTCGCGCTGGTTGATCAGCGACTTCTTGTGCTTGTGGTAGTACTCGATCGGGTCTTCGATCGTGATGATGTGCCGGTCCATGTTGTCGTTGATCCAGTTGATCATCGACGCCAGGGATGTCGTCTTGCCCGACCCCGTCGGCCCCGTCACGAGGATCAAACCGCGCGGCCGTTGAATCAACTGCTCCATGACGGCCGGCAACCCGAGTTGCTGGAACGTCAGGAATTCGTTCGGCACCCGTCGGAGGACCAGGCCGATATTGCCGCGCTGCTTGAAGATGGCAACGCGGAACCGGGCGGCATCACCGAAGGCGAACCCAAAGTCGCACCCGCCGACTTCCTGCAACTCCTGCTGGCAGCGTTCGGGGGTGATCGACTTCATCAGGGCCGAGGTGTCCGACGACTCAAGCACCTTTGTATTGAGCGGGACCATGTGCCCGCCCAGCCGGAGCATCGGCTTTGAGCCGACGGTCAGGTGGAGGTCGCTGGCCTTTTGGGTCACGACCGTTTGCAACAACTTGTCGATCAGCAGCGTTCCCATGAGCGAGTCGAACCTTTCGCGGAGACTCCGCCAACATCAACCCCACCAGCGCGAGTCGGGGGGTTGACTTTGTCCTGTCGACTAGATGTCCACCGAAAAGGCACCACTTTCCGATCGGAAGTGGCGGACCGAGAGAACGATCGGTCCACACCTGATTATTTCGGTGGACAAGGGGAGGATCAAGCACGCCCCCCGAGCGAATTTCGTCGTAAGCGGCGACGACGGCTCGAATCTCAGGGCAGATCCGAGCCGTCGCGGGGGTCTTGTGGGACGACCCAAACCGGGATCATCCCGAGCAATCCAATGAGTAGAGACAGTTGGTATTGCGTGCGGTCCGAATCATGTGCCGGTTTCGGACATCGACTCGTGGTGGGTGATCCGGAGGATCTCGTCGATCGTCGTCAGCCCCTTGAGAGCCTTGATGATCCCGTCCTCGAACAACGTGTGCATCCCCTGTTTCCGAGCGGCTTTACGGATGACGTTGGTCGGTTCCCCCTTGAACGTCATGTCGCGGATGGTGCTGGTCATCACCATCAACTCATGGATACCCATCCGGCCCCGGTAGCCCGTCTTGTTGCAGTTCGAGCACCCCTTGCCCTTCATGAAGTTCGCCTTCTTGGCGATCTCGGGACGGATGCCGATCGACTTCAAAACGTGCGCGGCGGGCTCGTACCGAACCTTGCACTTCGGGCAGATTTTCCGGACCAACCGCTGCGCCATGATCCCCATAACCGAGCTGGCGACGAGGAACGGTTGCACGCCGATATCGACCAGTCTTGTTACAGCACTGGGCGCATCGTTCGTGTGCAGTGTACTGAAAACCAAGTGTCCTGTCAGGCTGGCCTGGATCGCCGTGTTGGCCGTCTCCTCGTCGCGGATTTCCCCGACCAGGAGGATGTTCGGATTTTGCCGGAGCATGGCCCGGATGATCCGCGCGAACGTCATGCCGATCTTGGCCTTGACCTCGCACTGGTTGACGCCGGGGAGGTAGTACTCGACCGGGTCCTCGGCGGTGATGATCTTGACGTCGGGGCGGTTCAACTCGTTGAGCGCGGCGTACAGGGTGGTCGTCTTGCCCGACCCCGTCGGCCCGGTCACGAGCAAGATCCCGTTCGGCCGTTTGATCAGAGCCTGGAACCGCTTCCAGTTGTCGTCGGAGAATCCCATGTCGCGTAGACTGACCTTGATGTTATCGCGGTCCAGGATTCGCATGACGACCGACTGGCCATGGTTGGTCGGCAGGATCGAGACGCGGAGGTCGATGTCCTTGCCGGCGACGTGGATCTTGATCCGGCCGTCCTGCGGGCGCCGTTTTTCGGCAATGTCGATCGACCCCATGATCTTGATACGACTGACCATCGCCCCGAGGAGCCGGCGCGGGGCCGAGTCGCGCTCGACGCAAACGCCGTCGATCCGGTAGCGAATTCGGACCCGGTCGCCGAACGGTTCGATGTGGATGTCGGAGGCACGGGTGACGACCGCTTCCTGAATGATCAGGTGGACCAACCGGATGACCGGCGCGTCGCCTTCTTCGAGCGTGTTTGCCGACGACCCGCTCTTGCCGGCCCCTGGACCTTCGTCGGAGAAGTCGATCGCGGTGTCGGTAAATTCCGAGATCATCGAGTCGATCGACTCGGATTCCTGCGACTTGCCGCCATAATACTTGTTGATCGCTTCGAGGATCGCTTCCTTTGACGCCAGCGCCACGTCGATCTCGCGGTTCAGGACGAACCGGAGTTTGTCGACCGTCTCGAAGTCGTTCGGGTTGGCCATGATGACCCGGATCATCCCGTTGACCGACGAGAGCGGCATCACGATGTTTTCGCGCGCGAGCGACTCAGGGACGAGTTCGAGCACCGACGCCGGGATGTCGATATCACGGAGCGCGATGAAATCCATGCTGAACTGCTCAGCCTTGGCCTTCATCACATCGTCGGTATCAACGTAACCGAGTTTCGCCAGCGCATCTTCCAGCGGCATGTTGCCCATCCGCTGGGCTTCCTTGAGCTGGTCGGGTCCGATCACCCCGCGCTTGACGAGGATATCGCTCCACTCACGAGCTTGCTTGGCCATTGAGGTCCTCCGGAAGAAGGCGCGGAAGGTGATGGGACAGGATGCGAAAGCCAATCAGATTGGATCAAAACGTCGGCGCGGCGCGGCGACGGGACACATCGCGAACGGAAGCGCCCCCTGCATCATTCTAGCTTGTCGAGACGATGCGTGAATCCAGGGGTCGGCAAATGGCGGGGATTCACCCTGTCGGCGGTGATCGACTCGCAGGTCGCCTCAACGGCGCAACAGGATGCCAACCGGCCGGATCAACGCGGAATTGCGCGGCCGATCTTTCCCCAGGCTACCACGCCCACCCCTGACCCACAAGCGGCGCAGGCAAAAACCAGTCTCTATCAGAGATCTTAGATTTGTTGTGTGGGTGCAACCCACCGTGAATTTGACCTGCTCCCACCAGGCACCTCGAATCAGATTCTGTGGTCTTTCAATGACCACGCCCACGATCAATGGGATCCCACTTTGTAAAGTCTGGATCTGGCAAAGAATTGACGCTCTGCCATCCGAAACTTCCCCCCTTCGGAGGCGGAGATGAGTACCAGCGCAAGAAAGGCGACCTCGCCTCGTCCGATGTGGCCTTACGAACCCGATTAGATTGTCTTAAATAGGGCGATGTGGACAGATTATTGAAAATTCGGAAATTATTTTGCCAAAGTAAACTGAAATGTCTCGCGATCTCCGATACTATTTCTGTTCAAACGTGCCGACGGTTGCGTCCCGGTCGGGTGGGTGTCAGTTTTCCGGGGCCAGATTCTGCCTTTTTTGGTCGGTTCCGGTCCACCGCACACGGGGGGCGGCACCCCCTCGACCAGGACGCAACTGGGGCGCATGGGAGCCTCGCATCGTCGAATTTCACACCCAGGATCGCCGAGGGAGTCTGCATCCATGAGCACTTCCGCCGCTCGGATCGAAGCCAACCGTAAAAACGCTCAGCTCAGCACCGGTCCGACCAGCGTTGCCGGCAAGGCGGCGTCGCGGGGCAACGCCCTGAAGCATGGCCTGACCGCGACCGTCGTGGATCTCCCGCCCGACCATGCTCTGGCCCAGGGGGTCAACCTGCCTGGAGCAGCCTGGGGTAATGGCCAGATCAGGCGGGTGATGAGCCAGATCGACCGCGCCCAGCGGATCGAAGCCGACCTCCGCGCCGCGGCGGTCTGGCGTGCCCGGACGATGTGGCACGACGACCGCCAGGTCGAGGTCGCGCACCTGGGCGCCACCCTTGCCCGCGACCCGGCCCGCGTTGCGCTCTTGCTCCAGCAGACCCCGCACGGCTGCGACTGGCTGCTCGAGCGCTGGCGTGGGTTGGCGCGGGTGGTCGAGGCGGGCACGCTCTGGAACGACGAGCAAAGCGAGTTGGTTTTCGACATGCTTGGCGTCCCTCGGCCGATCCGGACCGGCTTCCCGACCGGCACAACGCCGGATGATCAGGCCCGCCTGGCGCGCAATGTCCTGACGGACCTCACGGCGCGCCACGCCCGCGTCGTCGAGGCCGATGAGGTGGCCCGAAAGTTGGCCAGCAACGACGCCCGCGATACCCCGACCGTCGAACTCCGCCAGGTCCGCCGCTACGAGCTTGGCCTGTTCCGTCAGCTCCGCTGGCTCCTCTCGACCACGTTCGGACCCACACCCGTTGCCGCGCCATCCGATCCCGCTGAGCCAACCGTCGCCGAATCCGCCGCACCAAACGAAGCCATTCCTCCTGCCGAAACGAAGCCAACTCAGCCCGAGCCCGACGTGGTGCTTGACGACGAATCGGCTCCTCGACCGGCTCGGAGGCATCCCGACCCGGCCAAACTGGCCCAGCGCGACCGCAAAAATCGGCGCAAGCGGCAAGGTCAAAGTCGCTCTCGCTGAATCCGCCGCGTTCTTTCTCAATCCAGACCGTTTTCAAGGCGTCCCGACTTTGGGTCACCGACCCCGCGCGCCCCGAGGTTTGCCGATCGTTGTGGCACGTCGTCCGCCGGGATAGCATGGGGCGACTCTGGCCGCATCCCTCGTCGAGACCTCACCATGCCCCGAATTATTGCCTGGCATTTTGCCGCCGCCGTTGTGCTTCTGATAGGTCTTCCCCTCCCGGCGCAGGAGCCGACCCCGCCGTCGCGGCCAACCATCATCCGCGCTGGGCGGCTGATTGATGTGCGCGCTGGTCGGGTTTTGACCGATCAGGCCATCGTGGTCGTGGGCGAGCGGATCAAGACCGTGGGTCCCGCCGCCGAGATCCTCAAGTCGGCCCCAACGGATGCCACGATTGTGGATCTCTCCAGCGCGACCGTCTTGCCGGGCCTGATGGATTGCCACACCCACGTCTTGCTGCAAGGCGACATCACCGCCGCCGAGTACGACGAGCAACTCCTCAAGGAGTCGATCCCCTACCGCGCCATCCGCGCCACGGCCGCCGCGCGGATCGCCTTGATGAACGGGTTCACCGCGATCCGCGACCTCGAAACCGAGGGGGCCATGTATGCCGATGTGGACGTCAAAAAAGCCATCCAGCGTGGGGTGATCCCCGGTCCCCGGATGTTCGTCTCGACCCGGGCCTTCTCGGCGACCGGGATGTATCCCTTGCTCGGCTACTCGTGGGAGTTGAAGGTTCCCGAGGGCGTCCAGATCGTCGACGGCGCTGACGCCATCCGCAAGGCCGTCCGCGAGCAGGTCGGGCATGGTGCTGACTGGATCAAGTTCTACTCGGACCGCAAATATTACCTGGAGAACGGCAAGCTTCGGAGCAAGGTCAACTTCACCGAGGAGGAGATGAACGCCCTCGTGACCGAGGCCCACCGCCTCGACCGCAAGGTCGCCGCGCACGCGATCGGCAAGGACGGGATCATGGCCGCGCTCAAGGCGGGGGCTGATACGATCGAGCACGGCGACGGCTTTGATGCCGAGTCGATCGACCTCATGGTTCAAAAAGGCGTCTACTGGTGCCCGACCATCTACGTCACCGCCTACGTCGCCGACGGTCGCGCCGCGGCGGGCAACCCGATCTGGCAACAGATGATCAAGCTGCAAGAAAAAGCCTTCGGCGAAGCGGTCAAGAAGGGGGCCAAGATCGCCTACGGGACCGACGCCGGCGGCTACGCCTGGACCGAGAACCAGGCCAAGGAAATGTCCTACATGGTCCGCTGGGGGATGACCCCGATGCAGGCCATCCAGTCCGCCACCACCGTCGCCGCCCAGCTCTTGCAAAGCGAAAATGACCTGGGAGCGCTCGAACCCGGCAAGTTCGCCGACATCGTCGCCACCACCAACGACCCCCTCGCCGACATCAGCGAACTCGAACACGTCAAGTTCGTCATGAAGAACGGCCAGATCTACAAAAACGAAATCCGCAAGTGAGCATGTTCTGGCGGATGCGTGCAACCCACCGCGCGCCGTGACAGGGAGGTTACCCCAGACCCGACACGATCGCACGGTCGGTTTCCCCCCGGCATGACGCCGCGGGGCTGCGATCAGATTGCGTGGTGGCCGTTGCTGATCGGGGCTTCGGTCCCGGTTTTGAGTTCCTCGATCTCGTCGGCCTTGGGCATCGAGCCGAGCGTTTCGCGCGTCATCCGGTCGGCGAACTCCTGGAGCGATGCGGTGGCGTTGGAGTCGGCCTCGGAGAGGGCGAAGCCCGACTTTTCGGCCACGAGGAGGTTGAGCAGGAGGCCGAAGACCCCCTGGCTGGCACCCAGACCACCGAGGCCCGAGCCAGAGCTATCCTGTCCTGTACCACCGGCGCTAAAAACGCGCTCGGGGACGAGGGGTTGGGTGCTGGCGGCCAGCTTCTCGGCCACTTCGGCGAGCGCGAAGAGGCGGGGGTCGGAGTAGGACTGGATCTTGCGGAGGAGGACGGATGCCTCGGAGAGCCCGACCTGGAGGAGGCGCGAGCCTTCGCCCCGCCCGGCCAGGACGCGCTGCTGACTTTCGGCCTGCGCGGTGATGACCATCTGCTCAGCCTGCTTGCGGGCGCGGGCGAGCGCGGCCTCGCCTTCGTTCTCGGCGATCCGGACCTGGACCAGCGATTGGGTGAGTTGGGCCTGCATCCCGGCCTCGGCGCGGGCTTCGTTGAGGGTTTGCTGCTTGACCTCGGCGGCTCGCTGCCGTTCAAAGGTCTCGATCTGTTCGATCGAGAGTTGGCGGAGGCGAAGCTGTTCCAGCAAGGTCTCGATCTTGCCGCCGGCTTCGGCGGTGTCGGGCTTGCCGATCAGGACGTCGACGCACTCGATGTCGAACTCGGAGAACCGGCGGAACAGCTCGGCGCGGGCTTCGAGCTGGATCGAGTCGCGCTCATGCAAGAGCGCCAGCATGGTCCGCTTGTGGGCGACGTCGCGGAAGTAGGCGCTCAGCATCGGGTCGAGCGTCTGCGTGATCAGCTTCTTGACGTCGCCGAACCGCTGGATCACGCCCGGAGCCTTCTGGTAGTCGATGTGGACGACCACCGACAGCGGCAAGGTCGGCTCATAAGCGTCCTTGGTGACGAGGTCGATCGACCGCAAGCTCTCGTCGTACCGGTGCGTCTCGCTCCGGCCGGTGACCCAGTGGAGGACGAAGTTGGTCGTTGGGACCAGGACGATGGTGCCGGCATAGGTGTTGAAGGCATACTTGCCCGGCCCGAACGGGCGTTCGAGGACGCCGCGCTCCCCTTCGGCCACGCGCTCGCCGTGGCGGAACTTGGCCCCCGACGTGTCCTGCCCAGCGCGGCCGTAGTAGCTGACGACGACCCCGACGAAGCCGATCGGCACGACCGTCTTGGGCATCATCTCGACGCTGGCAAACCAGCGGTTGATGAAGTAGGTGCCGTCGGTCAGGGGGTAATACTGCCGGCCCCGATAGCCCCCGGCGCGGAGGAAGGCCTCGGTGTCCTGGTAGTTGTTGTGGAAGTGTTTATCCGTCCGATCCGCCCCGACGGCGGGCGCGATGATCTCGCCCGGCCCGAGCGACGGCCCATCCTGAACCGTGACGATCCCGATCCCGTCGACGGTCGCCGTCACGCCGGGGTTGAGCGGGTCCTGGTAGCTGATCGGGCCGCCGACGACGACCGGGCTGAATCCGTTGATCCGTTCCAGTTCCGACTGCCAGCCGACCAGTGTTTCCAGTTCCTGCCGCCCGGCTGCTTCCAGGCGGTAAACCTCGTCCTGAGCGATGACGGTGAACAGGCCAAGATTGATCGCGTAGACCCCTTCGCGGAGGATCTGCCGCTGCCGTCCCCGCTGGCCGATGGTGGGCTCGGCGTCGTCGGTCGTCCGCTCGCCCGCCAGAAAGATCCGGGCGTCCTGGAAGTCGTTGCAGGCCGCGACTACCCGGGCCAGGGTCTGGCTGGGGGCCAGCGACTCGCCATCGCGGGCGTAAACGTAGGCAATCTTCCCCTGTGGGATCGCGACCAGCCGGACCGGGTGGACCCGATACTGGAAGAACCAGTAGCCGAAGTGGAGCCCACCCCGCAAGACGTCGACCTGGAGGCCCGCTTCGCCTCGGAGCGCGATGATCCGCCCCTCGCTGACCGAGCCGAGGCTCGACCAGAGCTTCTCAACCACGCCGACCTTGTTGTTGGGGATGTAGCGAACCCCCAGGGCCAGCCAACCGAGCACAAACAGAACCAACCCAGCACCCGCGACCCACACCAAAGGCGTGTTCATGGGAGCGAAACCCTCCTGGCAACCCTGGGTCCACCGGCCACCGAACCGATCAAGCGGCCGGCCGGAACCACGACGTATCGCCCGATATCAGCGAATACTTGCGTCAGTTGCGCCTGGATATTCGGTGGGCTGAGACCGAGATTGGATCAAATCGCCCCCCGCAATTGCGGATTTTAGGCGAGATCAACGCTCGTACAGTTCGATCGGCAGGCCGTCAGGATCGGCGAAGAAGGTGAACCGCTTGCCCGTGAACTCGTCGACCCGGATTGGCTCGACGTGGACCCCATGTTCGGCCAGGCTGGCGACGGCCGCATCGAGGTCAGCGACTTCGAATGCGAGGTGCCGGAGGCCGCGGGCTTCGGGGTAACTCGGTCGAGGCGGAGGAGACGGGAACGAGAACAGCTCGATCTGGCTGCCGTCGGGCAACTGGAGGTCGAGTTTGTACGAGCTCCGCTCGGCCCGGTGGACCTCGCGGATGACCGGTAGGCCGAGGATCTCGGTGTAGAACGCCTTCGACCGGGCGTAGTCCGAGCTGATGATGGCGACGTGGTGGACTCGAAGGATGGCGAGCGGTGCGGGCATGATGGCCTCGGTCGTGGGGCTTCGAAACGAGGATGGGCTCCCGGCCTTCGTCGAGAGCCCACCCACTTATTCCAGGACCGACGCGGTTAACCAAGCCAAAGGCGAAGGCCAGCCGCAAGAAAGGGGACAGACACCGCTCCTCCGTCGCTTGAGTCAGTCCCCTTTTGCCAACCGCCAAGCTGTTCCTGATTTATCTGCATCAATCCTCTGTGGATCGAGACTCTGTCACCTGATCGATCAACGGTCGCGGCTGATCGACTTGCCGTCGGCGAGGGCCGCCTGCGCAGCGGCGAGGCGGGCGATCGGGACGCGGAAGGGGGAGCAGGAGACGTAGTCCATGCCGACCTTGTGGCAGAACATGACAGACTCGGGGTCGCCGCCGTGCTCGCCGCAGATCCCGACCTTGAGGTGCTCGCCTTTGGCCTTGCGGACGGCGCGGCCCTTGGTGGTCCCCATCTCGACAAGCTGGCCCACGCCCGAGGCGTCGAGCGTCTGGAACGGGTCCACCGGCAGGATCTTGTGCTCGACGTAGGCTGGCACGAACGAGCCGATGTCGTCGCGGCTGAACCCGAAGGTCATCTGCGTCAGGTCGTTGGTCCCGAACGAGAAGAACTCGGCCTCCTCGGCGATCTTGTCGGCCGTCAGGGCAGCGCGGGGTACCTCGATCATGGTGCCGATCAGGTACTCGACCTTGGCGCCCGCCTTGGCCATGCACTCGTCGGCGATCCGGATCGCCCGCTTCTTGAGGAACGACAGCTCCTCGACGGTCCCGACGAGCGGGATCATGATCTCGGGCAGGACGTTCTTGCCCGCCTGCTTGACCTGAATGGCGGCCTCGATGATGGCCCGGACCTGCATGTCGCCGATCTCGGGGAACTTGATCGCCAGGCGGCAACCACGGAGCCCGAGCATCGGGTTGGCCTCGTGGAGCGAGGCCACGCGGTCCTTGACCTTCTGGACCGGCACGCCCAGCTGCTTGGCGACTTCAGCCTGACCGGCCTCGTCGTGCGGCAGGAACTCGTGCAGGGGCGGGTCGAGCAGGCGGATCGTGACGGGCAGGCCGTCCATCGCCTCGAAGAGACCGACGAAGTCGGCCTTCTGGTAGGGTTCGAGCGCGGCGAGGGCCGACTTCCGGCCAGCCTCGTCGTCGGCGAGGATCATCTTCCGCATGTCGACGATCCGCTGCCCCTCGAAGAACATGTGCTCGGTCCGGCAGAGGCCGATCCCCTCGGCGCCGAACTCGCGGGCCTTGAGCGCGTCCTTGGGCGAGTCGGCGTTGGTCCGCACTTTCATGGTCCGAACCTTGTCGGCGTAGGCCATGTAGGTGGCGAAGCTGCCGCTCATCTGAGCGTCGATCGTCGGGACCTGGCCGATCATGACGTCGCCGGTGGTCCCGTCGATGGTCAGCCATTCGCCGACCTTGACGACCTTGCCGCCGATCGTGATCTGGCCGCCCTTCTCGTCGATCTGGAGGGCGTCGCAGCCGACCACGCAGGGCTTGCCCCAACCGCGGGCGACGACCGCCGCGTGGCTGGCCTTGCCGCCGGTCGCGGTCAAAATCCCCTTGGCCAGGTGCATCCCGGCGACGTCTTCGGGGCTGGTTTCCTTCCGGACGAGCATGATCGACTCGCCGGGGTGCTTCTCGGCGTACTCAACGGCAGCTTCGGCCGAGAGGATCACCTTGCCGGCAGCGGCTCCCGGGCTGGCGGCGATTCCCTGCGCAACGGCCTTGACGTCGGCCTTGGGGTCAAGGCTGGGCAAGAGCAGGTGGTTCAAGTCGTTCGGGTTGACCCGGTTGATGGCGGTATGCTCGGTGATCAGACCGGCTTCAACCATCTCGACGGCGATCCGCACAGCCGAGCTGCCGGTTCGCTTGCCGGTCCGGGTTTGCAGCATATAGAGGGTGCCGTCCTGGACGGTGAACTCGATATCCTGCATCTCCTTGTAGTGCTGTTCGAGCTTCTGACGGATACCCATGAGCTGGTCATAGACCTTGGGCATGTCGTCCTGGAGGCGGCTGATCGGCTCGGGGGTCCGGATGCCGGCGACGACGTCCTCACCCTGGGCGTTGATCAGGTAGTCGCCATAGAAGACGTCTTCGCCGGTGTTCGGGTCGCGGGTGAAGGCGACGCCGGTGCCCGAGTTCTCGCCCATGTTGCCGAAGACCATCGCCTGGACGTTGACGGCGGTGCCCTTCAGGCCGGTGATCCGCTCGATCCGGCGGTACTCGATCGCCTTCTTGCCTTCCCAGCTATTGAAAACGGCCATGATGGCCTTCCAGAGCTGGTCCTTCGGGTCCTGCGGGAAGTCCTCGCCGGTCCCTTTTTTGTAGACCGCCTTGTACTTCGTGACCAGTTCCTTGAGGTCGTCACCCGACAGTTCGGTGTCGAGCTGGACGCCGCGAGCATGCTTCAAGGTGTGGAGTTCATGCTCGAACAGCTCGTGCTCGACCCCCATGACGACCGAGCCGAACATGTCGATCAACCGGCGGTAGCCGTCGTAGGCGAACCGGACGTTGCCGGTCTTCTTGGCCAGCCCTTCGGTCGCCACGTCGGACAGACCAAGGTTGAGAATCGTGTTCATCATCCCGGGCATCGAGAGCGCAGCACCCGAGCGGACCGAGACGAGGAGAGGGTCGGCCGGGTCGCCGAGCTTGGCCCCCATCTCCTTTTCCACCTGGGCGATGGCGGCTTCGACCTGCGGCTTGGTCAGTTCGGGGAGCTTCTTCCCCAGCTCGTAATACTCAGCGCAGACCTCGGTCGTGATCGTGAAGCCGGGGGGCACGGGGATACCGATCACGCTCATCTCGGCCAGGTTGGCCCCTTTGCCGCCGAGCAAGGACTTCATGTCGGCCTTGCCCTCAGCCTTACCACCGCCGAAGGAATACACATACTTGTGCGAGTCGGACATCGGTCGTGCAAACTCCCTGAAACCACGTCAATCAAAAGGTGAGCGCTACCTGGGCATCCCTGCCGCGGGGCCATCGTCCAGGCCCAATCATCCTAATCACCGGATGATCCACACGTTAATCGACCTCCCGAGCGGGCGTCAAGGCGCCAGGGGCTGGCCTGGGTCGGTGTGGGGGCGTCGGTTCAGGCCAGCGGCGCGGCCGGGAACACGCCCAGATAAATCTCGCGCAGCGGCACGGCGACGGCCGGATCGGGCAAGGTGAGGATGCCGTCGGGCCAGGCCAGGTCGGTCCGGGGCCACGAGTCGTCGGCCTGCCGGTCGTACTGCTCAACAGCGGGTGACTCTTGCCCGACGAGGATGTAATGCCTCAGCGATGCAATCCGGCGGTAGTGGGCGAACTTGGCACCCCGGTCCGACTTCTGGGTGCTGGGTGACAGGATCTCGATGATGACCCGGGGGTTGGTCAAGGTATCGAACTGGTTGTCGATGAACTGGGGTTCGTCGCAGACGATGATGAAGTCAGGGTAGGTGTAGGAACCATCGGTGATGGCCACCCGGAGGTCGTTTGAACCGACGGTACAGGGACCGCCCAGGAGGTGACCGTAAATCCTCGCCTGGAGATTGCTGGAGATCCGGATGTGCCGGTAACTGGTCCCAGCCATGGCGTGGGGCGACCCTTCGCGGGGGTACATCACGCCGTTGAAGAACTCGCTCTTGAACTCGGCCTCGCGCTCGATGGCCAGGTATTCGGCTCCGGTCATGCGGCTCGGGCGGGGAGAGGACGCCATGGGTATCTCCTGCGCGGACGAGGGGGCAAGGAACCTGGATAAATGATGGCCAGATTAACACCAAAGGCCCCACGCGGCGACTGGCAAACCGGTGGGTGGGCGGTTACTCTGAGAGCAGGAACTGAGCCCGATCACCGTTGCCGACGCTGAGGGTCGCTCATGCAACGCCATCTTGTCCCGCAGATCACTCCTCTCGACGACCCGGACTACCCCTCGCGTGACGGTAACCCGATGTCCGATAACATGCTCCAGTTTCGCTGGATCACGACGGTCCAGGGGGGGCTCGACACCTTGTTCGGCGATGATCCTCAGGTCGTCGTGGCGGGCGACTGCCTGTGGTATCCAGTGGAAGGGAACAACAAGATCCGGATCGCCCCCGACACGATGGTGATCTTCGGTCGGCCCCGAGGGGACCGAGGATCGTACATTCAGCACCGCGAGGCGGGCATTCCAGTTCATGTCGCCTTTGAAGTCCTCTCGCCGGGCAACCGCGCGGGGGAGATGCGCCGCAAACTGGCGTTCTACGAGACGTACGGCGTCGAGGAGTATTACATCCTCGACCCCGATTTCGCCCGCCACAAAGGTTACCTGCGCGAGGGGGATAAGCTTGTGCCCGTCCCCGACCTGTTTGGCTTCACCAGCCCCCGACTGGGCATTCGGTTCGAGATGACGCGAACCATGAAGAAGGAACTCCGGATCGTGACGCCCAGTGGCACCCTGTTCCAACCCTATTTCGATATTGCCCGGAAACTCGACGTGTCGGAGCGGCGGATCGAAGCGGAACGCGAGCGGGCCAACGAGGCGGAACTACAGGCGACCGCCGACCGTGAGCGAGTCGAGCGGTTGCTGGCGCAGTTGCGGGCCTCCGGCATGGAGCCGGACGCCTGACCGGTCTGACGGTTTGAGCCAATTCACCTTGTCGATCCGGTGAAATTGGCGATAATTTCGCGGTGGTGATCGGTCAAAGGATCGAGAACCGGGTTGAGACGGATCTCAGGGCGAGACTTGATGCCGATCCAGTTCAGCATGCTGGCCAGTGGTTCGAGGGGCAACACGGCCCTCGTGCGCGCGGGGCATAGCGGGGTCCTGATCGACTTTGGCCTGATCCCGAGCGCCCTTGAAGGGCGGCTCGGCGAGGTCGGCGCGGGGTGGCGGCACATCTCGGCCGCCCTGTTAACCCATACCCACGGCGACCATGCCAACCCAGCCACCTTGCGGTGGTTTGCGAACCAGAAGATCGTGCTGTACTGCCATGAGGGGCACCGCAAGAATCTCGGGAATCGGCCGGGGTTCATGGAGCTGGACGAGCTGGGGTTGGTCCGGCACTTTGATGACCGGCCGTTCCTGACGCCAGCGGGGATGCGGGTGGAACCGGTCGAGTTGAGCCACGACGGCGGGCCGACGTTTGGTTTTCGGATCGAGGCGCGGGCCGAGCGGAAGGCGCGGCCGGTCTCGGTCGGGTACATGGCCGATACGGGAACCTGGACCGACGCGATGGTCGAGGCGATGAGCGACGTCGCCCTGCTCGGGGTCGAGTTCAACCACGACGTCGAGTTGCAGCGGCGGTCGGGGCGCGCTGGGTTCCTGATCGCGCGGAACCTTGGGCCGCGTGGGCATCTCTCGAACGATCAGGGGGCGAAGCTGGTCTCGGCGGTCCTGAAGCGGTCGTCGCCGGGGTCGCTCCGGCATGTGGTCCTGCTCCACCTGAGCGAGCAATGCAACCGCCCGGCGCTCGCCATCGAGGAGGCCACCAACGCCGTCCGCGCCTCGGGCCGGAAGGTGGCTGTTCATGCCGCCCGCCAGCGTGATGCCTTCCCCAATATCCACGTCCTGCCCGGGCGTAAATCCCGAGCCGTGGCCCCGACGGCGCCGGGTCCCGCCTCCGGCTTCCTGTTTCCCTGGGAAGTGGATTGATCGTGGGCCGAGACTTCTTCCTGAGCGATGTTCACCTGCGGCTCGACTTCCCCGAGCGCGGGGCTCGGCTGGCAGCGCTGGTGGATCAGCTCGATCCGAGCGACTCGCTGACGATCGTCGGTGACCTCTGCGACTTCTGGTTCGCCGCCCGCCAGCAGCGGCTCGACCCGATAATCGGGCCGGGCATCCGGGCCCTGGCCCAGTTCCGCCAGCGTGGGGGCCGGATCACGATCCTGGCGGGCAACCACGACGCCTGGCTCGGGCCGTTCTATGAGCAGACCTTCAGCGCAACCTTCGTGCCTGACAAGCTGGAGCGGACCGTCGGCGGCCTCCGGACCCTGATTACCCACGGCCACCGGCTCGGAGCGCGAACTCCCTGGAAAGTCGGGCTCGAAAGCCGGGCCTTCCTCGCCGCGTTCCGGGCCGTGCCCGCAACCCTGGCCGACTTCCTCGGCAACCAGTTGCACCAAACCAACGAAGCCCACCAGGACGAGTTCACCCAGCGCGGGCTGGATGCCTACCAGCGTTACGCCAATGGCGTCGGCGACCGCTATGACCTGGTGATCCTCGGGCACGTCCACCGCCCGCTCGATACCGGGTCCACGCATCCCAGGTTGGTGGTGCTGGGAGGCTGGCATGAGGGGTCGGCCTACCTCGTTGCGGACGGGGCCGACGTCCGGCATGTCGTGCAGCCAGGTTGACGGTTGTCCGTGGAATTCGGTGGATGCGCGCGGAGAAGGGTTGCAAATCCCCGCTGCTTTTCCAATAATTGCCCGCGCCGAGTCAATTCGGTGAGCATACGGTTGATCCATCGAGTGGCCGCATCCGCATGATCCGACTCCCGCCGTTTGGTTCGGGGTCGGTCTGGCTGTTCGGTCGACGTCCGGAGTTTCGGATTGTCACCTGGCTGCTCTTGCTCCGGGAGCCGATCCGGCCCTCGCGCTGGCTCCCGTCGGTCCGCCCCAGTCGTCGCCCTGCCGCGATTCTGAGATCGGGGTGGCCGCAACGGATCATCTGGTGGCCCTCACGACGGGGTTGACCGGAACAAGGACCGACCGAATGACCGTCTTCCAAGAGTTTTTCGATAACTTCAAGCACAACCTATTTAAGCCTTTGCTCCTCTTCTTCTACATGGGCTTTCTGGTCCCGATCCTCGGGGTCGAGTTCGAATTCCCCCACGTCATCTATCAGGGGCTGACAATCTACCTGCTGGTTGCGATCGGCTGGAAAGGGGGGGAGGAACTGGCCCGGCTCAAGGCGGACGAGTTGACGCAAGCCCTGGAGTTCATGGGCGTCGGGTTCTTGACCAACTTCGTGATCGGCATCATGGCGTTTCTGGTCCTGCGTGCTTGCACCAGGCTCCGCCGGGTTGACGCTGCCACCGTGGCTGGCTACTACGGTTCGGACTCGGCGGGGACGTTCGCGACGTGTCAGGGGGTGCTCGGCGGCTTGATCGCCATGGGGCAGTCGGAGTACCAGTATGCTCCCTACATGCCGGTCATGCTGGCGGTGATGGAGATTCCCGGCTGCCTGGTCGCCTTGTTCCTCGTAACTCGCCTGCGGTCCACCGGGATGGATGCCCTGGGCTACATGCCCGACGAGGTGGGGTACGACCCCCAGGCCCAGCGTGCTCCGCTTGCCGAGGAACAAGGGCACGGCCACGCCGCCCCGACCTCGCACGGGACGCAGGTCGGCGAACTGAGTCATGAGTCGCGCGGGGCCAAGAAGCCGCCCGGCATGTTCAGCGGCGAACTCCTCCACGAAGTCTTCCTCAATCCGGGGCTGTATCTGCTCTTTGGGGGCATCCTGATCGGGTTCGTCAGTGGCACCCAGAACAAGCCGAACAAGGATGATATCACCGGTCCCGATGACAAACTGTTTCTGGAGATGTTTCAGGGTCTGCTCTGCCTGTTCCTGCTTGAAATGGGGATGACGGCGTCGCGCAAACTCAAGGATTTGCAGCGAAGCGGGGCATACTTCATCGTGTTTGGACTGCTGGCCCCGGTCGTGTTCGCGACGCTCGGGATCGCGGTTGCTCACATGTTCAGCATGGCTATCCATCAACCCTTACAACTCGGCACCTATGTCTTGTTCTCGGTGCTATGCGGGGCCGCGTCCTATATCGCCGTGCCGGCGGTCCAGCGGCTCGCGATTCCCGAGGCAAGTCCCACGCTGCCGCTGGCGGCATCGCTGGGCTTGACATTCTCTTTTAATGTCACAATCGGCATTCCGCTCTACATTCAGATCGCAAAAGCGGTGATGAAGACTTTCCCGGCGGGATGAACCGCGTATAATGAAGATCTCACGTCGGCCCGGCGGTCCCGGTCCGTGGCTTGGCATCACGTCCCCGGGGGGGAAGACGTGGTGCCAGTTGCGGGCCGGGACCACCGGGCCGGCTTCATTGGTGGCTGGTCGATATTAACGGTGCTGGTTGATTGGCATCAACGGTCGGCTTCCAGGCTGGCGATCAGGTCTCGAAGACCGGTATCGAACGGCTGGAGTTCAAGTGACCGCCGCCAGACGGCGACCGCTTCCTCCCGCTTGCCCAGTTGCATCAGGCACTGAGCCAGACCGCCGAGCGCCCCGAAGTGGTACGGGTTCCGATCGAGCACCTGGCGGCAATCCGCGGCACTGGCAGCATGCCGACCCAGGAAAAAGTGAGCAATCGCCCGCTGATTGTAAGCCTCGGCGAAGTCGGGCGCCTCGGCAATGAGTCGGTTGGCGGCCTCGATCGCCTCGGGCAGTCGGTCCTGACCGATCAACTTGCGGATCTGGGTGAGTTCGTCGTTCTGCGCGGCCGACCCGGCGCGGTACCAGATCGCCCAGAGGGCATCATGCGCCAGACCCCGGACCATCGGGTCCTTGTCCTTGAGCGCTTTGGCCACGGTGGCGTTGCTGGCGGCGAACCCACCATAAAGACCCAGGCTTACGACCGATGCCCGTCGTGCCCGGAGGTCGGTCGATTCCAGCAACCGGCCGAGCGTCGCCTCGGTGTAGCGGGCCGACACGTTCCGGTGGAACCCATCGAGATCCCCATCACGGAGCAGGTTGTCGTAGAGGTCAACCAGAACCGAAGTGCTGCTGTTGGGTGCGGAAGCCATGAGATCAGGTCCATTCCGGCGCGAATCCGAGGAGGAACCAACCCCGCCGGCAGTGACCGTCGGCAAGCCACCCAGCGCTCCCGCCAGGAACCAGGCCAAAGCTCCAGAACGGGATTTCGAGCGGGCGAGCAGTCTCGGCGGCACGAGGTACGCTCCGATCGGGTCGGAAAAGATTGGGGGCGGAAGTGACGGACAGAGTTCACTTCAGTCTAACAATTTCCGCCGTGGTCGCTCGCCAGGAATTTTCGGGTTCTGATCAGGATCTGCTCGATTTTGGAGGCCATCGAGACGATGACAACCGCTTTTTCTGAAGGTGACGAGAAAAATCGATCGCTGATTCTCGACTTTTTGTCTAGGGTTCAGCTGGCTGGACTGGCTATCCTGGGGCCGGGTCGGGTGGTTGAGGTGAGCGCAAGCGGAGGGATGGCTCATGGCTCAGGTCGTGCGGGGTGCGGTGGGATTGATCGTGGTCCTGGGTGGGCTGGCCGCTCTGCCTGCGGTGGCGCAGCCGGTCGCCAACTGGGATGAGCGGATCGCGCCGATCGTCAACGCGAAGGAATACGCGGGGGCGCACTGGGGGATGCTGGTCGTCGACCTGGCGACGGGTCGCCCAGTTTTCGAGCGGAACCCTGATCAACTCTTTTGCCCGGCTTCGGTCACCAAGCTATTCACAACCGCCGCCGCGCTGGCCGACCTTGGCGCGGATTATCGGTTCAAGACGCCCGTTGTGCGGCGGGGTGAGGTCAAGGACGGGACGCTCCAGGGGGACCTGATCCTGATCGCTCAGGGCGACCTGAGCCTCGGGGGTCGGACCGGTCCGGATGGGTCGCTCCTGTTCACCGATGGCGACCACTCGTACGGCAACGGCGACCTCGTCCCGTGCGACCCGCTCGCCGGCCTGGTCCACCTCGCCCGCGAGGTCCACAGCAGCGGCATCCGCGCGGTGACCGGCGACGTGATTGTGGATGACCGGCTGTTCGAGGCCGCCGTCAGCACCGGGAGCGGCCCAACGCACGTCTCGCCGAGCGTGATCAACGACAACATCATCGACGTGGTCGTCACTCCCGGCACCAAAGTCGGCGAGCCCGCGAAGGTTCGCTTGATCCCCGAAACGACCTTTGCCGCCGCCGACGTCCGGGTCGAGACCACCGCCGAAAACTCGGGTGCGGCGTCAGTCCAGGTCCGGTCGGTCGGACCCCGCCGGTTCACCGTCCGCGGCAAGATTCCGCTCAATCATAAGCCAGTCAACGACACCTATGAGGTCGACGAGCCGGCCGCCTTCGCCCGCGCCCTGTTCATCGAGACCCTGCAAAGCCGAGGTGTCAGCGTGCTGGGGGCATCGCCGCTGGGCGACAACCATGCCGTCGACTTGCCCGCGAAACCCGACACCCGCAAGCTCCCGACGGTGGCCGAATACACCTCGCCCGAACTCCGCGAGTATATCCGGGTGATCCTCAAGGTCAGCCAGAACCTCCACGCCAGCACCTTGCCGCTGATCCTCGGCGCTCACCACGGCGAGATCACCCTCAACCGCGGCCTCCGCCGCGAGGCCGAGATTCTGGAAAAACTCGGCGTCGATACCAAAACGATCTCGTTCGGCGGCGGCGCTGGCGGGTCCAGGTCCGACATGGCAACCCCCCGCGCCACCGTTGCCTTGCTGCGTGCGATGGCGGCTCGCCCCGACTTCGCTGCCTTCGACCAGGCGCTGCCCGTCCTTGGTCGCGACGGGACGCTGGCCAAGGCGGTTCCTCCCGAGAGTCCCGCGCGTGGCCATGCTCGCGCCAAGACGGGCAGTTACTGGGTCGATAACCCGCTCAACGGCCACCCGGTCCTGACCAGCAAGGCCCTTGCGGGCTACATGGAGACGGCATCGGGCCGGAAACTGGCCTTCACCTTCTACGTCAACGACGTCCCCTCGCAGGCCATCGCTCCGACCGTCAGTGAGGCGTCGTCCTTGACCGGCAAGAAGCTCGGTAAGCTCTGCGAGGTCTTCTACACCGACACCGATCCCGCTCCCGCCGAGACCCCCGCCCCCGCGCCTCCCGCTGCCGAATCGTCCAAGACGGGGAAGTGACCCTTCCAGACGAGATCCGATCTGGTCGGATGCCTTGATCCGATCAGCCTTGCCCAATTTTTGGTTGCCATGTAGCATGGAAGTTGTCGATATCCGTTTGGGGTTTTCCTCGCTCGTTGGAACCTGAGTGATCATTATGCCGTTCCTACGCTCCTACCTCCGGCTCGTCTGCCTCACCCTGGGGGTGATCGTCGCGAGTTCGTGGCTGGGACAAGCGGCATCGGCCTGTTCGATGCGGATGGCGGATGGCTCGACGTGCGGGGCGGCGGCGAAGTGTGGTTGCTGCTCAGAACCAACCCAGGTTGAGGCCAAGGCAACGAGGCAAGTTGCCACGATTGCGCCTGCCCGTGAAGTTGGGTCCAGTTCGCTCTGCACCAATTCGGCAACCTGCGTTTGCGGGTCGGATCGACCCACCGCCCCTGAGCCCAGGTCGGGCCGGCTGGCAAGCATGAATCGCGTCTCCCTGACGCGGTCGGTCCTGGAAGTGACCTGGATCAATCCACCTGATCTGGTGGGATCGAGCCCGGTCCTTCATCAAGCAGAGGTCTGGGTGCATGAGGCACCGATCTATCTCCGCTGCTCTCGCTTTCTGATATGACGATGCCTCGGCGCTGAGGTTCTCGCGGCTCGCGTTGTCCGTGCTGACATCGAGTCGCTGGGCATCCCCGCGCCGGGGACGAGGATGACGATCTGGCTGGCTCCTGACTGTTTGAGGAACTGCCTGGCCGGGTCGTCCTCCCTTTCCCTGGTCAATCCGGGGTCAGGTAACCGTGCGGTCCGCGTTGGGCGGAGCGACGGGTTCCGATTCGTCATGGCAAGAACGGGAGTTGATCCGATGATCCGACGGAAATTGATGGGATTGAGTGGCCTGCTGATCCTGGCCGCCTTGGTGGGCACTCAGGCGGCGGACAGGTCGAAGGCTTCGGCCGCCCGGACCGCGTGTGCCTGCTGTGGCGCTGCCTGCACTTGCCCGGCTTGCACCTGCGATGCTCAGTCCAAGATGGGCGCTGGCTGTGATTGCTGCGGCGACACCTGCTGCACGACGGAGCAAGCGGCAGTCGAATCTGCCACCAAGTCGTGCTGCTCGACCAAGACCGTGGCTCACTGAGTCTCTATCCATAAAAAGAGGCCGATTCTCGATGGCAGTCGAGAACCGGCCCGGTGGGATTCGCACGGTCTGAAGTCCGCTGAATCTGGGAGCCGCTCACGTTGGGTGGGCGGCCCCGCATCTTGATTGTACGCTCCAGGACGAAAAAAATGGACCGTCGCGCATTGTTTGGTCTGATGGCGGCCGGAACCGCCGGCTTGCTGACCCTGAATTCGGGCAAATCCGCCACGGCAGCCTTTGTTCCCGCCGACAAGATGAAGGCGATGGAAGACTGCCTCAAGGCGTGCAAGAGCTGTGCGGCTCTTTGCGAGGAAACCTTCCACCACTGCTTCGGCCTGGTGACCGAGGGGAAGAAAGAGCACGCGAAGGCAGCCGAACTGGCGCTGGATTGTGCTGACTTCTGTGCCCTGTCGGTGAAGATGATGCTTCGTCAGAGCGATCTGATGCCGTTTTCGTGCGGAGCATGCGCTGAGGCTTGCAAGAAGTGCGGCGACGCTTGTGCTCCGTTCGACAGCGAGATGATGAAACAGTGCACCGCCGCCTGCCGCGAGTGCGAAAAGACCTGCAAGGCGATGGCCGCAGCCATGCCAGCGGGTCATCATCACGAATGATCCGGTAACCCACTGTGGTGCTGGAATCCGCCGGACCGCAACCGAGCAATCGGTTACGGCCCGGCTGGCTTCATTTCAGGCCAATCTTACTCATCGACGCCGCGATGGCAGCTTTCCGCCGGAGTGGGCAGGGGGGCCATGCTCGGATGCAGGTGGGGGGCGTGTGGGGGACGATCGGCGTGGTCGGCCCGGCGGTTGGCGTGCGTGTGCGTGCGGGGGACGACCTCGGTGTCGTCGGGGTTCATCGCGTGGACGCGCAGCTCGTGGGTTGGCAACGGGATGATGATCCCGGCGGCGGCAAACCGGCGCTGGATTTCGCCGTTGAGACGGTGGCGCACGCGACCGAGGACGCTTGGGTCGGGGACGTAGGTGTAGAGAATGAAGTCGAGCGCGGCCGAGCCGATTGAGTCGAGCCAGGCCGATGAGACGGGGTTGTTCAGGACGTCGACGTCGGCATGCGCCAGGCTCAGCAAGAGGTCCGTCACCTTGTCGGCGTCGGTCCCGAGCATGACGTTGACGTGGATCGTCAGGCGAACAACCTTGTCCTTGTGGGTCCAGTTGACGAGGTTGCCGGTAATGAACGCGCGGTTGGGCACGATCATGCTCTGGTTGTCGCCGTTGACGATGGTGGTCGCGCGGATATTGATCCGGTCGACGCTGCCGGTCATCCCGCCGACGGTGACGAGGTCGCCAACGCGGATCGGGCGCTCGACGAGGAGGATGATCCCGCTGACGAAGTTCGAGACGATCTCCTGCAACCCGAATCCGAGCCCAACGCCGAGCGCCGCCAGGACCACGCCGATCCGCTCCATCCCCAGGTGGACCGCCGACAGCCCGGCCAGCGCGCCGACCGCCAGCACGACATAGCGGCACAAGGTCACCATGGCGAACCGAACGCCGGGGTCGTCACTCATCCGGGGGAAGACGACCACGGTGAAGAAAGTCTGCGTGTTCCGCCAGACCCCCGCCGTGGCGACCAAAATCACCAGCATGACGACCAGGTTCCCCACGGTGACGACCTGATTTGGGCCGACCGACCAGAGCTGGTGATCGCCGATGTAGCGGAACAGCGCCAGGTCGACGTCGAACAGGTAAGCCGCCACGACGGCTCCCAGGATCACGACACTGATCCGGGCCAGCTTGCGGAGCCGGGCCACGGCATCCTCGACCGGCGCTCCCGAGGCATCCGTCGGCGTCGAGGTCGTGGCGTCAAGCGTCGGCGAGGTCGTGGTTGTGGTCGTATTGTGCCAGCGCCAGGCGTGGTGGTTGATCAGTTGCAACAGGCCGAGATAAATCCCCCAGCAGACCGCCACCAGCACCAGCATCGACCCGCCGGCGTAGGTCAACCGGCGCGCGGTGAAGTGGTAACCGATGACGTCGAGGACGAAGATCGACGCCAGCGCTGTCAGGATCAACGGGGCAACCACGCGGCGGTGCCGCCCAACCCAACCGAGCCGCGCCGGGTCGGCCGTCAGCCAGATCAGGACCGGCGACGTGCCCCGGAGCAGCCGATAGGCCAGAATCCAGCAGGTCAGCTCGAAACCAATCACGAGCAACCGCCCGAGCGACCCCGCCGCGATCGGCCGACCCCCCGGCGCGATCCACCCCTGACTCAGCAGGAACTCGGGGATCAGCAGGCACGCCCCGGTAATCGCCAGGGTGTGGCAGACCCGCTTGAACTGCCGACGGACGTCATGCGGCGCCCCGAGGTCGGCGTCGGCCCAGCCGCCCGAGCGAAACGTGACCCGCCCGGCCAGCGAAACAAACAGCGCCACCGCCAGGCCCAGCAAGACGATGCACGCCGGCCAGGCCAGGTCGCGCGGCCAGGGAGCCGACTTCACCGCGAACGCCACCAGGGCCAGATACACCGGCCACGTCGCCGCCGAGACCAGGCCATAGGCCAATCGCCGTAATTTCCGCATCGTTTCCGCTCCGGTCATCATCGGGAATGTCGCTCTATGAGGAGAGGATTTGTTCAGCCGACCACGGCGCTCGGGGCGTTCTCAGCGGTCATCGACGGGTCGGGAGCGGCCAGCCGGAGCCGGTCCAGCGCCTTCTGTCCCAACCGGAGCGGCCAGGGCAGGACCACCAGCCCCACGATCGCCAGGATGAAGTCGGGCGCGACCCGACCCCAGAGCGACCGGTCGCCCACCTCGGCACCCAGCTTGACCACCGCCCGCGCTGTCCGGACCGCGTCGCTCCGGGCATGCAGCAACGTGGCCGTGCCGATCGGCTCGGCGTCGCGGACCCAGAAGATATGCGTCCGAATGAACGTATACTCTTCATCGAGCGTGCGAATCCGGCGTTCGATTTCAGATTGTGTATTCTCGGCACGTTGGGCGAGCTTCTGAAGGACGGCCTGAAGCCGATTCATCAGCGTAAGGTGCCTTGCCTCCATCACGTCGAGGAGACTTTCGGCCTCATGGTGGCGCGCCTCGGGGAGCTTGTCGAGCAGGGCTTCGCGGTCGTACCGGTCGTCGCGAGCGTCGTTGACGAGGTCGAGTTCGACGTCGGCCAGGGCGTTCTCAAAAGTGGTCAACTCGCTCCGGATGGTATCCAGATCTCCCTTGACGATCGACGTTCGGATCGGGCCGATCCGCCGGAACGAGTTCTTGAGCCGGATCACGTCGAGCGGGCTCACGTTGCCGTCGTTCAGGGGCTGTTTCAGGTTCTTCTCGAAGTAGTCGACGGTCTCGTCGGCCAGCTTCTTTTGCTTGTCGACCGACAGATTACCCTGGGTGGTGGCGAGAGCCTTTTCATAAGCGACGGCTTTGCCTTCAAGGCGGAGCAACTCGGCCGAGCGCTGGGCTCGGTAACGTTCGAGGACGTCGTCGGTATGCTCGGCCTTGCTTTCTTCCTTGGCGACAGCGCTCTGGAGGTCTTTTTGCTGGCGCTCGCTCTGGCTGGCGTAGCGTTTTTCCATCCATTCGACGATCCGCCGGCTGACCTCGATTCGGTTCGCCTTGGCCTGAATCTGCAAGGCGCCGAGGTCGGCTTGCCGCCCGTTGAGCGTGATCCGGGCTTCCAGGGTGGCCAGGTGCTCGGTCTCGACCCGATATTCCCACTCGTAGTTGACCAACCGGTCGCGGGCCAGATCGCGGGCTTCAGGCGTTCCGGCGTTGGTGATGGCCAGTTCGCGCTCGTTTCGGCCCGCCGCGAGCGCCGCGAGTGTCTGGTGGACCTGGTCGCGCTCGGCCTTGAGCGTCGCCGGGTCGACCCTGGCGGCCTGCACCTCGCGGAGTTTGGTCAGATCGCCCGACCGCTCGTTGAGTTCCTGCCGTGCGGCGTCGATCGCTTCCTTCATTTCGGCCAGGTGGGCCTCAGGAGACTTGGCCGGTGCCGTGGCCACGGGCGCGGCGAACGCCTGCGGCAACAGGTCATCGGGCGACTTCGTTGCCTGCTCGGCCATCGTCCGGGTCCGGTCGAGGTCTGCCTTGAGTTCCGCTTCCATCTGGTCGGGGCTCGGGTTTGGATGCTCGGCCAGGGCTCGCTTGTCGGCGGCGGCCTTCCAGGCGTCGAGCAGCTTCATCCGCCGTTGGAGAACCTCGACGGTCGCCCTGGTCGCCGGGTTGTCCTTCTTGTCGGGCGCGTCCAGCTCCTTGAGTCGCGCTTCGGTCCCCGCCCGCGTCCGGCTCGCCTCCGTCATGCTCCCCGGCGCGATCACCACCGGAGTCGGCGTGGCGGTCGGAGTGGTGCTGGCGGGATTGTCGTTCGTCGCTGCGGGCAAGGCCGGGAGTGCTACCGTTGCCGTTGCTTTCGTCGGGGCTGGCTTGTCGGCGGTGGCCGGCTTCTGTGTTTTGCTTGGCGCGGGTGGGCCACCCTGCTGCGGTCCATCTCCCCAGGTTGGCTGAAGCGGGGCAAGCGTCAGAATGGACAGGATCAGGGCGCATCGAAGCGCTGGGCGGGCGTGCATCCGTGCTCGCTCCAAGAAGGTTCATCCGGGTGAATCGAACGGCGACCACTCCCGAGCATCCGTGCGGGCGGTCGCATCGCCAGGTCCGGCAGCCTATCGCAACCTTCCGGACCTGGCAAGCCGAGAACAGTCAGAGAGCGTGGTTCAGACCGACCGCGGCCGGCGGGTCGGGGTTTTGACCGGGGGTGGAGTTGGGCTGGGGAGGCTGGGCTTGCGGGCGACTTCCTTGGCGGGGCGGGGGCCGGGCTGGGGTTTGGTCGCGGCGGGCTTGGCCTTCTCGGGGGGGAAGAGGAGCTTGACCACGTCTTCCAGGGTGTCAACGGCGTGGAAGGTGACGTCGGCCTTGACCTCGGCGGGCAGTTCGATCAGGTCCTTCTCGTTGTGCCGGGGGATCAGGACGGTCGTGATCCCCGCCCGACGCGCGGCGAGAACCTTCTCGCGGACGCCACCGACCGGCAACACGCGACCGGTGAGCGTGACCTCGCCGGTCATCGCCAGTTCCTGATGGATCGCGCGGTTGCTGAACAGGCTGATCAGAGCCGCCGAGATCGCCACTCCAGCCGACGGACCATCTTTGGGCACAGCACCGGCGGGGACGTGGATGTGAACATCGGTCTTGGTGATCTTGCCGGCGTCGAGACCGAGCGCCTGGGCGTGGCTCCGAAGGAACGAGAGTGCCGCCTGCGCTGATTCCCGCATCGACTCGCCGAGGAGGCCGGTCAGGGTGAGCGTTCCCTTGCCGGGCATCCCCGAGGCTTCGATAAAGAGGATCTCGCCACCGGTCGGCGTCCAGGCCAGCCCGGTCGAAACGCCGGGCGTGCCGGTCCGGTCGGCGACCTCGCGGAAGAATTTAGGCGGGCCGAGCATGTCGGCCAGCATCTCGGGAACGACCGTCGTGAGCGACTTGTTCCCCTCGGCGTGCTTGCGGGCGACCTTCCGGCAGACCGTGGCCAGCTCGCGTTCAAAGTTGCGCAGGCCGGCTTCACGGGTGTAGTCAGCCACGACCCGGCGCACGGCCTCGTCGTCGAACTGGATCAGCTTGTTGGTCAGACCGTGGGCATCCACCTGCTTGGGGATGATGTACTTCTTGGCGATCGTGACCTTTTCTTCCTCGCTGTACCCGGCCAGCTCGATAATCTCCATCCGGTCGAGCAGGGGGGCGGGGATGGTGTCGAGCTGGTTCGCTGTGGCGATGAACATGACCTTGGAGAGGTCGAAATCGACGTCGAGGTAGTGGTCGCGGAACGTCGCGTTTTGTTCGGGATCGAGCACTTCCAGCAGCGCCGCCGAGGGATCGCCGCGGAAGTCAGCGCCGAGTTTGTCGACCTCGTCAAGCATGAAGACCGGGTTGTTCGACCCTGCCTTGCGCAATCCCTGGATGACCCGGCCCGGCATCGCGGCGACGTAAGTCCGGCGGTGACCACGGATCTCGGCCTCGTCGTGGACGCCGCCGAGGCTGATCCGGACGAACTCGCGCCCGAGCGCCTTGGCGATGCTCTTGCCGAGCGACGTCTTGCCCGTGCCGGGAGGACCGGCAAAGCAGAGGATCGGCCCCTTCATGTCCTTCTTGAGCTTCCGGACGGCAAGGTATTCAAGGATGCGTTCCTTGATCTTTTCCAGGTCGTAGTGGTCGGCGTCGAGGATCTTGCGGGCCCGCCGGAGGTCCAACCGGTCGCGGCTCGACTTCTCCCAGGGGAGGACGGCGAGCCAGTCGAGGTACGTGCGGACGATCGAATATTCGGCGGAACTGGGGTGCATCCCGGCCAGCCGGTCCATCTCGCGCTCGGCTTCAACGAGGACGTCGGCGGGGGGCTTGGCCTTTTCGAGCTTTTCCCAGAGTTCGTCGAGTTCGGGGTTGTCCGACTCGGTCTCACCAAGTTCGTCCTGGATGGCCTTGATTTGCTGGCGGAGGAAGTGGTCGCGCTGCGCCTTGGTGATCTCCGACCCGACCTGCGCCTGGATCTTGCTGGAGAGTTCGAGAACCGTCAACTGCCGGGTCAGGAACGCGCCCAGCTTTTCCAGCCGGGTCCGAACGTTGGTCTCGGCGAGGAGTTGCTGCTTTTCCTCGATCGTGAACGGGAGACTTGACCCCAGGAGGTCCGCCAGGCGGCCGGGCTCGCGGGTGTTCATCGCCGCGACCTGTAACTCCTCGGGAACCTGCTGGCTCTGCTCGATCATCCGCTGGAAGAGGCCGTTGACGTGGTGGACGAGCGCGTCGAGTTCCACCCCTTCCTCGATCACGTCTTCGAGCGGTTCGATCCGGCCGATCAGGTACGGTTCGGTCTGCACGATCTCGATCAGCCGAGCGCGGAACATCCCCTGCGAAACGACCCGGGTCGAGCCGTCGGGGAACTTGAGCATCTTGAGGACGTTGCCGACGCTCAGGGTCGGGTACAGGTCGCTGATTGTCGGCTCGTCGGTCTCGGGATGCCGCTGCGCGATCAGGCCGAGGGTTTTCTCCTCGCCCATGATATCGTCGATCAGCTTGATTCCCGCGGCGCGGTTAACCACCAGCGGCACCACGGTTTGCGGAAAGACGACGTCGGACCGGAGCGGGAGCAGGGCCACGCGCTCGGGCATCTCGCCCGGCATGGCGTGCTCGACCTGAACCAAGATCCGCCCGGTCGCCGTTTCTTCGCCGACAACGTCGCGCGGCACGGCTCCCTCGGCTGGAGTTTCCACCGGGGCGGGGCGAGGTCGGCGCGATCTGGGTTTGGTGCTCATGCTTCTCGATCAGCCGGCGCAACACGGCGCACATAAGGTCGGGAACGAACGCCCAGCGACACAAGTCAGGACATCGCTCTCAGGACACCCAGGGTGAATTGTCGGGGTGATCCCCCCCGAAGGAAAGGGGAGACCCACTTCAAGCCGCAGTTTCCCACAGACTCGCTAAAATAAACGGTTAAGACGTTCTATCTTGCCTCATTTGCGCCACCAATCGTCATCGTCGCCCCCCTCTTGATACCGGCTCTGGAACTGCGCTGCCTGAAGTAACTGGAAGTTGATCAAACCCAGGTAGCCGACGAGGAGGGCATTGAAGACCTGATCGCGGGTATAGAGCCAGGTGGCAATCAACGCGGCGACGCCGATGGAAACGATATAGCACCACCTTGCCCCCTGCCGGCGGTCACGCATCAAGAGGAGCGTCTGCGTGACCTGCCCGCCGTCGAGTGGGAAGATTGGCAGCAGGTTGAGCACTCCCCAGAACAGGTTAATATACAAAAGATCATGGTAGGCTGACAAGATCAGGGGGGTCGAGAAGACCCAACTCGGCGGTTGGTGGATCAGGGCCTGGCGAATCGGCACCAGATCCAACATCCCGGTCGGGAGGATGCCCAGGACGAAAGTGCCGATGAGTGCCACCAGGATGAACAGGAGGAACCCGGCCCCTGGCCCCATCAAGATGGTGGCCAGCCGGCGCCAGGGGCTCCCGTGCTCGCGGTCATAGAAGCAGAGGCCACCCATCCCGTAGAGGACCACCGACGGCCGCTGACGGTCGAGCCACCGCGCCGTCATCCCGTGGCCAAACTCGTGAACCAGGATCGAGACGAACACGCAGGCGACCCAGACCAGAATTTGTGCCGGTTCGCGGCTCCACCCAAGCAGTGCGGTGACGCCCCAGAAGAACGGGTTGATCCGAACCGGGATACCCAGCAGGCGAAAGTTCACATCATAAGCGGTGGTCGCGGGCACTCCCAGCATGAGCGATACCTTGCGTCCCTTCCGGGTCGAACGGATCATCAAAGAAAAGAGAGGGATCAGCCCCAACGGAATCTTACACCAAATCGCCACCGCCCCGCATCATTCTGACCAGATAGCGTAGACCGATCGGTCCGCTCCGGCAACCCCACCCAACGGATGCCCGGCAGCGAGGTTGGCTTGATGGGTTTCCTCTCAAATAACTTCTCGGCGGCATTATCCCTCGGCGCCTGGCCTGGTCGGCGCAAAGCTTGGTCGGCAAGATACCGTGGATGGCTACCGCGTGCGCTGGTGTCCCAACTCAAGGAGCAAGTCACCATGATAGATGTTGCCACCGCCGTCCGCGACCAGGGTTTCGCCGTGGTCCCCGATCTGATCGATGACAGCACGGCAATTCCTCTGGCCGAAGCGGTCGATCGGGCATCGGCAGCAGCGGGCTCGCTCCGCCGCGACCATGCGGTTTATGGGATGCGTGACCTGCTCCGGAGCGTGCCCGAGGTCCGAACGCTGGCGGGATCGGCGCCCATCCTGGATCAGGTCGAGTCGATCCTGGGCGCCGGGGCGTTCGCCGTCCGGGGACTCTGGTTCGACAAGACACCCGAGGCCAACTGGGGCGTTCCCTGGCATCAGGATCTGACGATCGCCGTGCGCGAGCGAGTCGATGCGCCCGGCTTCGGCCCCTGGACGGTGAAGGCCGGTATCCCCCACGTCCGGCCGCCGGTCGAGGTGCTCGACGACATGGTCACGGTCCGGGTCCACCTGGACGACTGCGGACCCGATCGCGGCCCGCTCCAGGTGGTTCCGGGGTCGCATCGAGCGGGCCGACTTGACGCCGCCGCGACCCGCGCCGCGCTCGACCGGACGCTGAGCGTCGATTGTCTGGTCCGGCGAGGGGGCGCGGTCCTGATGCGACCCTTGATCCTGCACGGATCGAAGGCGGCGACCGATCCCGACCGGCGCCGGGTCATCCACCTCGAATACGCCGCTGACTCGCTTCCGGGCGGCCTGGCCTGGTTTGAAGTGGTGGGTCGGACTGCGTTTTGATCATTCCTTGATGATGGTCAAGCCACTTGCCACTCGACGAGTTGCTTGATCAGGAGTTCGGCGCCGTCGGCGTCAAGCGCCAGGACCTCGGGCATCGACAGGCCCTCGGGCGACTTTTGCCACTGGACCGCGTTGGGTTCGCCGGTCAGAACGCTGAACCGACCCGACCCAAGCGTTTGCAACCGCGTGATCCGGTTCCCTGGCGTCAAAACGTCCCGGGTTCGGGTCCAGAAAAACTCGATCCGGTCCGCCTGGATGGGATCAGGGCGAATCGACCCTTGTCCCAGCGAGTGGATGGCGTGATCCGGGAGAATGATGATGAGCTTGCGCGCATCACTGATCTGATCCTGAGCAACCCCCGAGTTGGGATCGCTGGCGAAATGGTCGATCTGGTTCATTGCTTCGGTCTTGGTCATGACAAGATTCGCACCAAGAGAAAGAGAGACATCGACAACTCAAAACGCGTTGAGCAACGATTTCCAGACGGTCGCCGAGTCGTTCAGAGCGTACGCGACGGCTGTTGTCAGTTTCAACATCCCCGTCAACTCATCGAAGGATAAGAGCGGTTTCCAGCAGCATTCTGGCAGATCATAATTTGTTTGCAAGAGCCTGACGCCGACCTGGGCCATCCGGGAGTGGAACCGCAAAACGTCATCCAGACTCGCATCGCTCGCTGCGCCGCCGCAATCAAAGCTCGCAATGGCCAGCACGTTGTTCAGGTCAATCCGCAGCTCGGGACTTGTCACGACCAGCGCAAGATCGATCCCTGGTAAGTTCCAGACCATGCCGTCGGCCAGCTTCACCTTCGCTCCAGAGGTCCAGCCGGGACGACGACTGTGGCGCTCCAATCGGAATTTTGTAAGGGTTGTCATTGTGTTGTGCTCGCACGACCTGAAAATAAAGCCATGTTCTTATTGAACCTGGCCGCAAATCGTCGCTGCAATCAGGGTTTTCCCCAAAATGCGGGTCGGGTGACTCGAAGCGAGTTCGAGGAAAAACCTGCGGAATTCCCGGCCTGACTTGCCAGCCAGGTCGGACCCCGCGACAATCGAAACCGCACTGGACCGATCCGCCCGAAAGGATGATGAGCTTTGCGTTTCACGAAGATGCATGGAATTGGCAATGACTATGTTTATGTCGAGACCTTCAACCAGGCCGCTCCCAGCGACCCGGTCGGGCTGGCGGTTGCCGTCAGTGATCGCCACTTCGGGATCGGGTCGGATGGCCTGATCCTGATCGAACCGTCCGAGCGGGCGGATGCGCGGATGCGAATGTTTAACAACGACGGGTCGGAGTCGGAGATGTGCGGCAACGGCGTCCGGTGCGTCGCCAAGTTCATTCACGACCACGCGATCGCCCGCAAGCCGCGCGTGACGGTGGAGACGGGGCGGGGTGTCTTGACGCTCGACCTCGAAGTGACCGACGGCCAGGCTCACCGGGTCCGCGTCGACATGGGGGCGCCGATCCTCCGGGGCAGCGAGATCCCGACGACTCTGGCGGGCGACCCCCCGCTCGATGCGCCCATTGAGGTCGGTGGGCAGACCGTGCTGGTGACCGCGATCTCGGTTGGCAACCCGCACGCGGTGATCTACGTCGAGGATGTGGCGAACTATCCGGTCGCGACCCTCGGCCCCTTGATCGAACGACACCCGAGTTTCCCCCGGAAGATCAACGTCCACTTCGTCGAGGTGATCCATCGCGGCGAGGTTAAGATGCGGACCTGGGAACGCGGGACGGGGATCACCCTGGCCTGCGGAACCGGAGCCTGCGCCGTGGCCGTGGCGGGCGTCCTGACGGGTCGGACCGACGCGACGCTGCTTGCGCACCTTCCCGGCGGTGACCTGACGCTTGAATGGTCGGGATCGCCCGACTCATCGGTTTTCATGACCGGCGGCGCCGCCGAGGTCTTTTCCGGCGACTGGCCCGACGCCTGATTGGTCAGCCGAGATGATCCCTGATCGATCAGCACCCCCCTGCGCATTGACCAGCGCGCCGATTGGCAGTGCGAATGTCATCTCGTCTGTCACAATGGCAGAATCAGGAACGGACACGCTGGTCAGGGGTCATTGCATGGATACAATCACGAATTGTTAAGGTTGACCTTTGTTCCGCAGATTGCTCAACAGTTAAGAATTTCCCAACCAGAATTCCAAAAAAATATTTGCAATTCCCCGTATCTTATCTATCCTATCTACGGCTGGCACTGAGTTTGCCCTAGCTCGGTTCCCTTGTGTGCAATTCTCTTTGCGAGATTGCCTCGATTGACCTCTTTGAATCCTGGAGTGGATCCATGCGGAATCTCAAGACCTTGGCCCTGGCTGGTGTGATCGGTGTTTTCGCCCTGGCCGGTGACGCCAGCGCCTGTCACAAGAAAAAGTGCGCCTGCCCGACCACGACCACCGTCGTTTGCGCGGCCCCGGCTCCGGTCGTCGAGTGCGCCCCGGCCAAGAAGTGCCACATGCCCAAGATGCCGAAGATGGGCTGCCACAAGAAGGCCGTCGCCACCTGCGCCCCGGTTGCTTACGCCGCTCCGGCCAGCTACGCCGCCCCGACCTACGCCTCGCCGCAGGCTTCGGCTCAGGCTTCGGGCCAGGGGATGTAAATCCGCCCGCCGAGGCCAGTTGGTTGCGGTCCTGGGAGGGAATTCCAGCGCCGCGAGACTGGTTCGGTGCGCTGAGTTTTGGCCAACCCGGACCGCACACGATGTCATTTCGCGTGGGTGTCCGGGTTGTTCGTTTCGAAGGTTGGCTGACTCGATCAGTTCTGGCTGGTACGTTCTGACCAATTCTCTTATAAGATCCGCCACGGACTCAAACCGGCGGCCGACCCGAATGTGACTTGCCGACGACTTGCCCAGGAGGGGCACTCTCATGAAGATCCAGCATCCCCTGGCGATCAAGGCGGTCGAGGTTGGTGGCGCCTGGCTGATCCGGCGACTGGCAGGTTCGTGTCGGTTCCACTTCCAATATGCCGACCCGTCGGTCAACCCCGCCGTGGCCCGCGAGACCGGCCAGCGGTTCATCTACGCATTTTATCATGAAGTGATGCTTTTCCCCGCCTATTACTGGGCGTGGCCCGAGATGCAGATCCTGATCAGCGACCACCGCGACGGCGAGCTGATTACGCGCGTTGTCCGCCGGCTTGGCTTCGGCGTGATCCGGGGCTCGACCACCCGCGGCGGCGCCCGCGCGCTCCGCGAGATGACCCACCGGATCGACCAGGGCCACCTCTGCGTCACCCCCGACGGTCCGCGGGGCCCGCGCCGCCACGTCCATCAGGGGCTCGCGTATCTTTCGAGCAAGACCGGCCTGCCGATCGTCGGCGCGGGGATGGCCTTCAAGAATCCCTGGCGTGCTCGGAGCTGGGATCGCTTCGCCGTCCCTCGCCCCTTCAGCGCCGCCGCGTGCGTCGTGCCCGAACCGCTCCTGGTCCCCCCCGACGCCGACCGCGAGACCGTTGAATCCTGCCGCGCTGAGGTCGAACGCCGGATGCTCGCCGCGACCGAGGAAGCCGAGGCCTGGGTCGCGCGGCTGTGAGTTCGCGCGGATTCGATCACCCGCCAGTCGCAATCAGGTCAGACATCGGGGTCAATTCTTAGTTTCTCTAGTTCCCAGCAAAGCAATTCGCATCGCAGAGACCAGATTGCAAATCGCCAAGTCGGAGAGTCAGAAGTCGTTGTTAATTATATTTTTAGCTCACATTTTTGGGTTTATGTCCGCAGAAAAAATGCCTCAGTTCGCTTGCTTGTTGGAGAGTGGTGTCAAGAACAACCAAAACTGACACCAATTTCATTTGCACCGATCGGTTCAGGTCAGGGGAAAGATCTGAGGAATTTTTGGCGCGATCGAAGCGTGGAAAGCGGATTTGATGTTGAGGTGTTCGATCGGTCGGCCGGAACTGGGTCAGCTCAACATCCGGGGTTGAGCCAGGATCGGCCGGGTTGCTTCGGATTGCCTCGATTTCCTACTCAGGGAGCAAAGAAGGACGCCCTCCCTTCTGGGTTGGGCATGTTAGCTCACCGCCGTTTGTTGGGCTAGCGCTGGGCCTTCCCCGGGTATTTGGTCCGTGCATAAATTTCCCCCCTCGGTCGAGTGCCGCCCCGCCGCTGTTTGTCGGGACGGCACTCGACTTTTTTGATGGCGAGAAGTTGGGACCACGCGAATGTTGATGAGTCGGGCATGGACGCGCCCGCCGCGACCTGCGATCATGCAGGCGACGCGAATCGACCCGAGGTGACGGAGCCCAACCATGCGCAACGCCAGAATCTGGTTTGTGGGAATCGTGAGCGGGGTCGCGGGCGTGGTTGGGTCGGTTCCCGGGCGGGCCAGTGCGCAAGCGGTTGCCTTCGCGCCCACGATTGGTACCGTCCCCGAAGGGATCGGCATGACCGCCGTCCCGGTCGTCTCGCACGACCGCCGGTACGTCCGGATCGGGGTCAACGCCGACTTCTCGGCGATCAACCAGATCCAGAACTTCAACATCCCGCTCGGAGCCGTCGCCGGTGGTCCGGGACCCGGTGCTGGTGGAGTCGGTGGTGCGGGTGCGGGTGCGGGTGGTTTCCGGAGCGTGGGAACCGCGAACGGCATGGATGGGCCGGTCGGGATGAACCCGGGGATGGGCTCGGGACTGAATTCCGGGATGATGGGGCCAATGGGCGGCTACTCGAGGTGGGATCAAGCCTACGCGATGGGCGACGACTCATGGTCGCCCACCCCACGTCGCGCCAGATCGACGCGGAGCAAGACGGCGAACCGAGCCAAACAGGCCACGGCCACGGCTCGCGCTGCCACGACCCCGGCCAAGGCCGCGCCGCCGAAGTGATCCGACCCGGCGGTCGGTTCAGACCTTCAGGTAAAGCCGACGTCGGTCCATCCAGAACAGGATCAGCCAGTAGACAGTCAGGAGCGCTGCGCCTTCGAGCAACGTCCGGTACGGAGTTCCAGCGACCTCGAAGATTCCCGCGCCGAGATGCTTCTGGAAGTTGGCGAGCGTGAAGTCGGCGATCAGGTGCGCCAGGCAATACGCGGCGATGGCGTTCCGGCCGATCACGACGAGCGGATACGTCCAGCCGCGCGAGCCGAGAACGTCGACCACGCCGTACAGGACCGCCAAGACGACGAAGCAGATCCCGCCGCTGAACAGGACCCATGCCGGGGTCCAGATCCGCTTGACGATCGGGCAGACGCCGAACCAGTCGAGCACCAGCCCGAGCGCGATTCCGACGGCCCCCGCCAGCAGCATCCGGCCGATCTTGCCGGTCGTCCCGACCTCGTCGAGCCGGAGCCAGCCGCCCGCGATCAGGCCGAGGAGCATTGTGCCGAGGGTCGGTATAAAGCTCAGGGTCGCGTACCCACCCTTGTGGAAGGGGAGAGCGCTGCTGGATGGGAACAGGTGGAGGAACCAGCGGTCGAAGGCCGCCGCCAGGTTGCTGTTCTTGTTCCAGTGCGCCGCGAAACCGGTGGCATGGTGCGGCCAGTCGCTCGGGACGCCGACGCTCGCGTAGTCGAAGTCGGACCCAGGGGCAGGGTACGCCGCGAACGCTCCCCACGAACCGACCAGAATCAGCGCCAGCACGATCCAGCGCCACCGAGCCGCGCCCAACCCGATCAGAAAAAGCGGGAAGTAGCCCAGGCCGATCTGCGACAGCGTGTCTTCGAACGTGAAGTTTGTTTGCCTGGACGTCAGCGACCGGAGCCAGACTCCGAGCAGCACCAGGACAAACGCTCGCCAGCCGGCATGAAGCAGCGACGCCCGCGTCGACTCGCCCCGCCGCACCCGACTGGCCAGCGAGAACGGCAAGGCCACGCCGACCAGAAACGAGAACGACGGCTGGATCATGTCGTGGATCGAACATCCGCGCCAGGCGACGTGCGACTGGTGGTAGCCGAGCCATTGCCAGGTTGGGCTGGCGGGAAACTGCTTCGCCATCTGCCCGAGTTCCAGCACCTCGGCCAGCATCAACAACATGACCGCCCCGCGGTAGACATCCACCGAGGCGATCCGGACCGGCGATTCTGCGGCGTTGGTGCTCATGGTCGGCGTATTGTGACCCACACGCCGTCCCCCCGCAAGTCTCGCCGGTGTCGGTTCAGAACTGGACCGACACTGACGCTGCGTCAGCCACCGTCCCCGCGCCCGTCGCGCTCGTGATCATAATGGCCATCGTGCGAGAACGCCTTCTGGCCATCGTGCGCGGGCTTGTGTTGGCCATCGTGCGAGAACGTGTTCGCCGCCGAACTTAGCAGCAGGCCCATCCCGAATTTCTCGAACGCCTCGACGAATTCGGCGTTCAGGCAACGACCGGCTTCGCTGCCGTAATGGGTGAGCAAGTAGCGCTCCACGGGCACGAGAATCCCACCGAGCGTCCGGTTCGGCGGCAAGTCGAGTTCCAGCAGCCAGCCCACAACCGTCTGGACTTCCGCGACCATCAGGTCCCTGGCCGCGGCGGTCCGATCGCTCGTGCGGTACCGTCGCAAAATCGAAATGCAGCAGTCGGACGCTTTGAGCATTTGATTTTTCGTCAAAGAATGCTCGTCCACGCAGGTCGCTCCGCTGAATGTCATCGTCATTGGGTATGTCTCGGGAAAATGCTGCCAATCATGATGTAAAAGATTGATAATATTTGCATTATCAGTCAAAGCGATTTCTTGCTTTGTTGAATGACACAAGTCTGGCACGTGACGACCGCAGCGCCATCGTTTCCCAAGTTTGCCGAATGCCACTGGCCGCGTCGGCTGGCAACCGTACCGAACTCAGCGGATTTTTCGCGTGGGCACGCCCGGAGCAGGGTATCCATCGGGGGAGTATCATATTGATGATAATTTGCGTTAGAATGAGTGGACCAGGCGGTCGGTGTACTGCCGGCATCGTCCTTGATGTGACCAGGTTGGTTGTGATTAAGAGATTTACTCGCCCTGCGACATCGGGTGATCCGTCGGGGTCAGGCCCTTGCCAGCGGTGGTCTGCTCTCGAGCGATGGATGGTCCAGGTTGACTATGCCCATTAACCCAGAACCCACCACGTCCGAAAATCGGCTCTTGAAAAAGCTGCCCGCCGCCGAACTCGACCGCTTGCAGCCGCACCTGAAACTGGAAGATCTGGAGATCAACCAGATCCTCTACGACCTGCGCGGGCCGATTGATACCGCTTACTTCCCCGGCGGTGCTGTGCTCTCGGCCTTGATGATCATGCAGGATGGGAATGCCATCGAGGTCGCGACCGTCGGCCGGGAAGGGCTGATCGGGCATACCGCCCTGCAGGGGAGTGCGATCTCGCCGAACCGGATGATCGTGCAGATCCCGGGCAAGGTCTGGAGGATCTCGGTCGATGCCCTGGCCCGGGAGGCGAACGGGTGCCTTGTTCTACGTGGCCTCCTCATCAGATACCAGGTTGCATTCCTGGCGCAGGTGTCTCAATCGGTGGCGTGCAACGGGTTGCACCGGCTTGAACAGCGCTGCTGCTGCTGGCTCCTGATGAGTCGCGACCGGCTCGGCTCGGATGACCTCCGCTTGACCCAGGAATTTCTTGCCATCATGCTCGGCGCCCGGCGGGCGAGCGTGACCGAAACCCTCAAGCCTCTCCAGGAAGCCAATCTCGTTCGATCCTACCGCGGGCAGATCTCGATCCTTGACGGGGCAGGGCTCGAAGAGCGGGCGTGCGAGTGCTACCAGATGGTCAAGGATGAGTACGACCGCTTGCTCGGAGTCTCGTGACTGACAGGGACGTCGCTTGCGAGGGAAAACCCCGAGACCCGAGAGTCAAGTCCTTGTCGGCCTCGGGCGCCGGTATTATCCTTTGATGATTCATATTACGACCGGAGCGTTTAGCGGCTCCGGAATCATCATCCGGAGTTTCCTTTTGATGCATCATCTCCGTCGCGCGTTCACCCTGATCGAACTGCTTGTGGTCATCGCCATCATCGCCGTCCTGGTCGGCCTGCTCTTGCCTGCCGTCCAGGGGGCGCGTGAGGCGGCCCGGCGGATGGACTGCCAGAGCCACCTGCACCAGATCGGGATTGCCACCCTGCAATACTTCGACGACTGGAACGGCCAGTTTTTCCTCCATCACCCGTTCAACGCCGACAGCGTCCGGGACGTCGACAACGCCGAGTCGTTCGCCGAGATCTACTGGGAAGACAAGATCATGCCCTACATCAACCCGACCTTCGCCAACGAGGCGATCGCCAGGGGGGGCACGCAGATCGCCGACGAGAAGATCTTTCGGTGCATGTCGGATACCTCGACCGTGGCGCCCTACATGGACCCCGACACCGGCCTCGTCGACGGGATCTCGAACCGGACGAGTTACCTGATGAACTCGCTTTTAAGTCACAAGACGGTCCGGTTTGGCCGCTACACGTTCGTTCGGTTCCAGCAGGAGATGGGGACGTCGAACTTCGTCGCCTTCAACGAGCGCGACGGTGCCGTGATCAACGCCAACATCAACGACCCCGTCGCCGCCACCGACCCCCGGCAGGACGACTACGACCTCTGGCTCGGCACCAGGGTTCTCGATACCTGGATTCCCTGGAAACGCCACGGCGCCGCAAACGTCCTCTACCTCGACGGCCACGCCAGATCCGTAACCTCGGCCGACGGCTACCTCGGCATGTTCCCCGGCGGCCAGTTGCTCATCAACCCCACGTTCGCTCCCTGATCAGCCGCCCCGGCGCGAGATCCGAAGGGGTGGTCCCGGATCGGATCCGCATCAAGGAGTGGCTTTTTGGCTTAACGTCATTCATACCTGTTCCGGCTCAGACACGCTGTTGCGTGCCTTGTGGATCGAAAAGTAGATGGCGGTGCCAATGCTCGCGAAACCTAAAATGTAACAGCCGAACTTGTACAATTCGCTCATCTTTCCAGGAAGGTCATAGTTTACAAAACCTCTTGTTTCAACGATTCGCGTCATGTATGCCATGCTGATAAGATCCGATACAACTGGCAAGGCCACGAGGAAGCCACCCGTCACGACGAGGCCAATCGCAACTGCGGGATTCATCATTTGACGTTTCCTGATCAAGGACCAACCTGGTCGTAAGCAGGTTACACTTGATCTCCAGTGGTTTGCCACTCGATTTTTCGCCGCCGAAGTTCCTATTCGACTTGCAATCCCTCTTTGACCCCCAGCAGCACCACGTCCGATCGCTTCGCCAGCCTCGCGGCTGGTCGGACCGCCGCCCGGAGCGCCCACCCCGGCGGGGTCAATCTCCTGTTCGCCGCTGGCCACGTCCAGTTCCGCAAAAATTCGGTCTCGGCGAGCGACTTTTGATCCAGACACGCAATTGCTGTCACACCGATCCGATCCTAGACTGAGCGGAACGAGCACCAACGGCGGGGAGACCACGCCGGTCCGGTCCGATCGGCGTGGCTCGTGCGCATCCCCGCCGGCAAGTCGCGGTGCTCGAGCTCTACGGGAGATCGCACCTGATGTTTACGAGACGAGCCATCATTGATCGAGGCCGGGGTCGGTCGCTGCTCCGGCGGCGCGCCGTGCTCGCGGTCGAGGCCATGGAAGGGCGGCAACTGCTGACGGCGGCGGCCTTCTCGGTCACGCAGGACTGGGGGTCGGGCTTCGGCGGGCAGGTGGTCATCACCAACACGGCGGCAACGCCGGTCACCAACTGGACGCTTGCCTTCGACTTCGACAGGTCGATCACGTCGGTCTGGGACGGCACGATCACCAGCCATGTCGGCAACCACTACGTCGTCACCAACGCCGGCTGGAACTCAACCATCGCCGCCACCGGCGGGACCGCCGAGTTCGGCTTCAACGGCGCCACCGGCAACGTCGGGACCGACCACCCGACCAACTACACTCTCAACGGCGTCGCCCTCGGTACCGCATCCCCGACGCCAACGCCAACTCCCACACCGTCGCCAACTCCAACTCCATCACCAACCCCCACACCAACCCCGACCCCTACACCGACCCCGACCCCGACCCCTACACCATCACCAAGCCCGACGGCACCGGTCGCCGGGGCCTGGCCATCTCATGTCTACGCTCCTTACGTCGATATGACGTTGTACCCAACTTATAACCTGGTCCAGACCGCTCAACAGCAGGGGATCAAATACTTCTCGATGGCCTTTATCGTGGCCGACCCGTCCAACAAGGCCCCGAGCTGGGGCGGGTACAGTTCTTATGACGTCAACGGCGGAAGTTTCGACCTGGCGATCCGGGCGCAGCTTGCCGCGCTTCGCAAGATCGGCGGCGACGCGATGGTCTCCTTCGGCGGTGCGGCGGGGACCGAACTGGCGCAGGCGATCACCAGCGTGCCAGCCTTGACGGCCGCCTACGAGCAGGTGATCAACGCCTATGGCCTGACCCACATCGACTTCGACATCGAAGGGGCCGCCGAGGCCGACGCCGCGTCGATCGCCCGCCGCTCGCAGGCAATCGCGGCGGTCGAGCAGGACATGCTCGCCGCCGGCCGGTCGCTCAGCGTCAGCTATACCTTGCCCGCCTTGCCCACCGGCCTGACCAGTGATGGCCTGGCCGTGGTCAAATCCGCGCTCCAGTACGGCGTCAAGCTGGCGGGAGTGAACATCATGACGATGGACTTCGGTGACTACGCAGCTCCGAAGCCCGCCGGGCAGATGGGAAGCTACGTCATCGCCGCGGGCAACGCTCTGGAGGCACAACTGCAAACGCTCTACGGGTCGAGCCAGTCAAGTACGCAACTCTGGGCGATGGTCGGGATCACGCCGATGATCGGCGTCAACGACGTCAGCACTGAGGTCTTCGGCATCGCCGACGCCAATCAGGTGCTCGCCTGGGCCCAATCGAAGGGAATTGGGCGGATTTCGATCTGGTCGCTCAACCGCGATCAGGCCAACCCGAAGGGACCGCTCACCTACGCCGAGGCCACTTCCAGCAGCATCGCGCAGACGCCGTACCAGTTCTCGATCCTCTTCAACAAGTTCACTTCGTCGTAACGCGGAGCGCAAGGAACGCCCGAACTTCCCGACTGGCCGTCGCGGCAACGGCGGCCAGGTCTTACCTCGACGGATGGCGGGTGTCCCGGATTTTAGCTCGCCTTGCCTTCAAGTCGGCGCTCTCGGCCCAACCGACGCAACCGGCGGGCGGCCTCGGATCGCTCTCGACCGAGGAGAATCTGCTTGATCGGCGGCGTGAGTTTCCACGCCATCAAAATAGCCCCCTTCCAGGTCAACCGTTGCACCCCGGCCGGCTCGTCGACATGGTAGTAACCGCACGCGACGACGTGATGCAGGGTCCGGTCGTAGTCCCTGGTCCGAATCAAGCCGGCGGGATCGTGCAGGAGCGGATTCACCCGAATCCGCCCGGCGTCATAGCGGTTGACCATGGCACGGTGGACGGATAGAAGCTGGCCCGTCTGCTGGATCTGAGGAAAGACCGTGGCATGATAGGGGGGCGGGAGGTGTGGGAAGACTCTGGCACTCGACCGATTCCCGGTCACGATCTCGGTGCCATCGGTGAACTCGGTGGTGAAGAGGGCCGACGACGAGACCTGTCGGCGGTCTCCCTTCAAGGCAATCACGGTCAGGATCTTGGCCCGCTCCGCAGTTTGCTGGTTCTGAAAACTCAACACAAATCCGGTCCCTTCCTTGGTCCCGTTTTGGAGTTGGTACGCCTCATCGGCGACGAAGCCGAGGCGGGCGAGTTCGGCTGATGCTCGGTGAAAATACGCCCGGACCTCGGGAGCCGCTGCGGGTCCCGCAGGATCAAACGGCTCGTATTCGGGCCGCAGTGCCATGAACTGGGTCCGATGGAGTTGGATCGGGCCGACAACAAACGGGATGAGCCCAACCAGCACCAAAAGGCGGAACAGGCCAGCCGCTCCGCCCAGTTGGTCCACGATCCCAGGAAGATTCCAGTAGACCGCAAAGATCGCGATGAAAATCATCAAACTGGCGATCTTCGGGCTGGATCGAAGCATAGGGCGATTCCATTTCTCCCAAAAATCGGACCAATCCTCGGGCCGATCGTGCCATGAGGGCCGCGACCAGTCAACCGGTGGGTCCGGGGGTGGCCAGTCGCCACGTTTCGCCCTCGAAGACGATGGACGAGGGGTCGTGGGCGGCGTCGTCGTAGCGGATCGTGACCTCTTCGCCCGCCTCGATCGCGCGGAGTGCCACGAACTCGATCAGGCGGTCGGCCAGAACCATGCGGAACTCGGCGTTGGGTGTGGCCGAGTGGTTGTACAGTGACCCCATCCCGAGCGCGATGGCCACGCTGCCGGCCGCTTCGTCCCACCAGAAGCTGTACGAGTCGAGGATCGTCTGCGAGATCAACGCGGCCTCGGCGGCCGGGATCACGATCACGGGCGCCTGTTCGATTGTCGCCCCGGTGGCGATCGGCTCCGTGGCGAACACGCCACGACCCGCGCTCGGAGTAATCTGGAATCGGATCATCCGCTTAAACTCCATTCACCAAGAGTTACCCCCGCCAGGATGCCAGATCGAACCGGATTTGGAAATAATTTGCGGTATTAAGCAAATAGTCTGCTTAAACCGGGCGTGAGAACACGATTCTATCTGATGAGCGTTCTTCCCGAGCGCACCATTTCACCGAACCGCTTGATTCTGCACCCGAGGCCCGACTTCCATGCCTGCTCCCATCTCCGCCGCTCGCCTGCAAGCCAACCGCCGGAACGCCCAGCTTTCGAGCGGACCGAAGACGCCCGAGGGCAAGGCACGCTCACGAGCTAACGCCGTCAAGCACGGTCTGACCGGCGCCGGGATCGCCTTGCCGAGCGAGGATGCCGCCGCGATCGAGGCCCGCTTCCTCACGATGCAGGAAGATTTTGCTCCCTCCACGCTTGGCGGCGCCTTGTTGATCCACCTGGCCGCCCTGATGTCGGTGCGGATCGAGCGCTGTGGTCGCCTGGAAGCCGCCGCCGTGGCCCACCTCCGTCGCCACGCGGGCGACGAGTTTGAGCTGGCTCGCCTGGACGACATCGACGACCTCTTCCATACCATCACCGCCGACCCGCGCGGCAATCACCGCCGGTTACAAACGAGTATCGAGGGGGTGGACCTTTTGCTCGCCGCCTTGCAAGGCGTGCGCGATCAGGTCGAATCGGGCGCTTACCAGACGTGGACCGACGAGGACCGCGCCCAGGTGGACGCCTTCCTCGGTGGGGCATCCTCGAAGTTCCTGCGGTCGCGGGCCGCTGCGCTGATGCAGGCGTTGCAGGGCAACCTCGACGGCATCACCTCCCGCGAACGGACCCAACTGCCGCCCGGCGACACGCGCCAGTCGCATCTGCGCGTTGAGCTGATCTTGCTGGTCGACGTCGAGCGTGCCCGCCTGGAGCAGGTCCGAGCCACCATCGACCCCTCGATCGTCGCCGATGATCGCCAGGAAGCCGCCGGGCGGGCCACCTTGCCGATGACCCCCGAGTCGATCCTCCACAAGAAGTACGAGGCGGCGGCGATCAGCACCTTCCTGCGGGCCATCCGCGACTTCCAGAAGGTCGAAAAGGCCGAAGCCGAAGCGGTGGCCGAAGTGACTCAACCTGATGTCCAGCCCACAGTTGTGGCTCCCGCCGCAGCGCCTGTTCCCGCCGTGTCGCCTCCGGTCGCCGCCGTTCCCAATATGCAACCCGTCGTCAAAAACGAACCCATCGCGCCGCGGGCCGTTGACCCCAATCCGAACCCAAACAACGTCCCGGTCCATCATTTTTCCGGGTCGCGCTGATCCCCAACCGCCGATTGGCGGCGGATCTTGCCCGGAGCAGCGGCCGAATGCCGACCTGAACGCCCCCAGAATGGGAGCGGATTCGGGCTGTCCGGCCGGCTCGCGCCCCTAAGGAAGGTTAGTCACGGTTTTTGCTGGCAGTCCGGCGGCGTCCAGTGGTTAGAATCAGACGATCGGACCACTTCGGCACCAGTCCCGGGAGACCGCCATGTCGAGCCGCGCCGCTGACTCGTTGCTTGCGTTCCAGTGGACCGTCCAGCCCGCTGCCAGCGCGTGGGTAGATGCGGTCTGGATGATGGTTCAGCGTGAGCTTCCCTGGGCACGCGACTTTGCCAACCGCCTGCTCAAAGAAGCCGGAACCCGGTTCGTCGACCTGATCGACACGGTTTTCTTGCCGTTGGGGGATGATCGGCTCGCGAGTGCGCTGGCCGCCGGCTGGGAAGCCAGCGGCACGAGTGGGAACTTCGAAGTTTTCGACCAGCCGCAGGGGATTTTTCCCTCGATCGCCGTCGGCGCGACGGCGCGGCTCGGTGTGGAGTTGAAGGTCGAGAGCGTGGTCGACTTTCTCGCCGCGCACACCCTGACACGGTCGATCGAGGGTCGCCCGGGCGCGCCTTATCGCCGGGTCGTCATCGACTCGGGGGCCGGCGTGGACCTGAGCATCGCCGAGCGGCACGGGACGCGAGGCTACTCGACCGCTGATGGCCCGGATCTGGCCGCCATCCAGGCCGTGGTCGAGGACTTCCGGACCCGCCCGCGCGATTTCCTCGACCCCGCCGAGGGCTTCGCCGATGCCGAGCAGCGGATCGACGCCGCGATCGACCGGATCGGCCGCGACCATGCCTGCGACCTCTTCTTCCACGCCGAGCGTGCCTACTGGACGGGTCGGAACCAGGCGGCGCGGGTTCAAAAAGGGCGGCAGGATCGGCTCGGGATCGGCTGGGCGAACCACGACCACCACACGTATCGGAGCAGCCGATCGAGCTTCGCGCTACTCGTCCGGGTCTTCGAAAAGCTCGGCCTCGTCTGCCGCGAGCGGTTCTACGCCGGGCTGGCGGCCGGTTGGGGGGCGCAGGTGATGGAGCACCCCGTGACGCGGATCGTCACGTTCAACGACGTCGATCTCTCGCCCGCCGAGCTGCAAGGCGACTTCAGCCACGACGGCCTCGCCCCCCGCGCCAATCTGGCGACCATCGGCCTCTGGTGCGGGCTCCACGGCGAAGCGTTCCTCCAGGCGGGTATGCACCACCTGGAATGCGTCTTCAGCTTCGACGCCCTCCGCGACCAGCTCGCCGCCGAGGCCAACATCCGCGTCATGAAGCCCTTCACCGACTTCGGCTACCTCCGCCAGGCGTTCACCGAGGGGGAAAAGTGGGCCGTCGCCCCCACTCGGATCGAAGCCTTGCGCAACCAGGGGCTGATCACCCCCGACCAGGCTGATCGGTTCCGGACCGAGGGCGCCATCGGCTCGCACCTCGAAAACCTGGAGCGCAACGACGGCTTCAAGGGCTTCAACCAGCACGGAGTCAGCGAGATCATCGCCGCCACCGACCCCCGCCGCCAGGCCGACCGCGACGCCTTCGAGACCGTGGACTACCAGACGGTTGGCACGCACGCATGAGTCGGTCGGTTACTGTGTCTTGTCCGGTTCCCAGGAAATGAATGCGCATCACAGAGATCAGATCGCAAATCGCAAAGGGTTCTCATGCCTTGATTTGCGATCCTGCTATTTGCAATGCATCCTCGGTCTCTAATAATCAAATAAATATTTGTACTTACATATAAAATTCAGTTCACGAACCCAGCACGACGGCCGCTCCCGTCAGCAGCAGGACCACGCCGCCCACGCGGAGCCACGACACCGCGTGCGGGTCGAACCCGAGTAAGCCGAAGTGGTCGAGGACGACCGACGTCACGATCTGGCCGGTGACGACGATGCCGAGCCAGGAGGCGGCTCCGAGCTTGCGTGAAAAGGTCACCGTCAGCAACAGGTAGACCGCTCCGAGCGAGCCGCCGAGCCAGGCCCACCAGGGGCCGGCCTTCCACTGCGTCGCCGAGGGCCAGGGAGTCCGGGCGATGAGGCCGTAGACAAGCAGGACCAGAGTGCCCGAGGCGAACGAGGTGATGGCTGCGATGATCGGTTGGTCGAGCTTGACCCGGAGGCCGTTGTTGACTCCCACCTGGATCGCGATCGCGGCGCCGGCAACCAGGGCGATCGCCGCGTAAGTCCATGACATAAGCTGGGTCTGACCTTTCGGGTCGAAGAGATCCGGGCGGAGGGCAGCGAAGCTGGGGGCACATCAGGCTAGCCAGGTTGCGACGAGGATGCAACCGCCCCTTGCCGGACCTCACCTTTCCGTTGATGATAGACTCGGGGGAAAGTCGGCCCAATCCGGTCGGCTTTGACGCTTTATCCCGTATGAGATCCGAGGCCCCAGCGTCGCGATCGGGCTTGAGCCGTCGAGTCGGAGGCGCTGCGGTGATGGGCGGAGGACCGATGGATCTGATCGCGAAGGCGCGGGCCGGTGAGCCCGAAGCCCTTGGCGAGTTGTGTCACCTTTACCGCAACTACATGCGGATGGTGGTCCGGACCGGCCTTGGCCCGAAGCTCCGCGAGCGGGTGGAACTGTCCGACGTGGTCCAGGAAACCCTGGTCGAGGTGGTCCGCCAATTTCCGCACTTTACCGGCCAGAACGAGGCAGCGCTGGTCGGTTGGCTCCGGCGGCTGGTCGGGCAAAAGCTGGCCGACCTCGGGCGCTACCACAGCCGAGCCAAGCGGTCCGGCGAGACCCCCGACGTGGCGCTCGACGCCGCGTGGGATCTGCCGGGCGGCGGTGGGGCTGGTGAGGGGGGGCGACTCCTCGACATGCTCTCACTCAGCCAGACCAGTCCAAGCGAGGCCGTCAGTCGCCGCGAGCAGACCGTCTTGCTGGCCGATGCCCTCGCGGCACTGCCGGAAACCGAGGCCGAAGTCCTCTGGCTCCGCCACGCCGACAACCTCTCGTTTGAGGCGATCGGCGACCGGATGGGAGTCAGCCGCAAGAGCATCCGCGGGATCTGGGCCCGCGGCCTGAAAAGCCTGAGGCGGACCCTCGACGGCCCGCGCTAGCTGAATTCTTTCCCAGGCGCGTCGGTCGTGCGTTCGACCTCGTCGCGAGTCCTCCTGACCGACTCCCCGGAAGGGTGCCCTCATCATGGTCCGGCGCGTGGATAATAGTTCCGACTCCGATCAGCCGACCGGCTTCGACCCCGATGGCTCGACCCTCTCGCCGGGGCGGAACCCTGCGCCGCTGGGCAACCCCCCGGTGGACCGCGACGAGCGACTCGGCGAGGCGATCGAGGCGTACCTGGAACAGGCCGAGGCGGGTCTGCCGCCCGACCCCGAGACGTTCGCCGCCGACTACCCCGACCTCGGCGACGACCTCCTCGCCGCGCTCGAAGGTCTGGCGCTGGTCAAGGGGCTGGTCGGTGGTCCCGGCGGTCCCGGCCATCGCCTCGAAGAAGGCCGGCGCGTCGCGGGCTACCGGATCGTCCGCGAACTCGGGCGGGGCGGGATGGGAGTGGTCTACGAGGCCGTCCATGTCGGGCTCGACCGGCCGGTCGCGCTCAAGGTCCTGGGATCGCAGGCCACGCCCGACTCGTCGGGGCGGCGGCGGTTCCTCAACGAGGCACGGACAGCGGCGGGCTTGCACCACACGCACATCGTCCCGGTCTTCGACGTCGGCCAGGTCGGCGGCCTCTGCTACTACGCGATGCAGCGGATTGAAGGGTCGGGGCTCGACCGCGTCCTGAAAGCGCTCCGGCGTGATCGGACCGTCGCGTCGGGTTCGACGCACGGGTCCACCCTCCGGCCGGGCAAGCCCGCCGGCCCGACCGGAGCCAGTCCCAACGGCAAGCCGGCGGAACCGATCCTCGGCGATGAGACGCTCTCGTGGATGGGCGCCAGCGGCCCGATGAGCGGCGGCGGGTCACGCCGTGGCCGCTGGCCGGTCGACGCCGAGACCGAGGACGGGCCGGTCTTCAACCCCCCGCGCGGGTCGAACTATTATCGGTGGGTCGCCGACGTCGGTCGGCAGGCCGCCGAGGCGCTGGCGCATGCCCACCAGCGCGGGATCATCCACCGCGACATCAAGCCGTCGAACCTCCTTGTCGATGCCCGAGGTGTGATCTGGGTGGCCGACTTTGGCCTTGCCCGTCGCCTGGCCGACCCGAGCCAGACGCAGGTCGATAGCCTGCTCGGGACCCCCCGCTACATGAGCCCCGAGCAAGCCAGGACGGGCGCCATCGACGGCCGCGCCGACGTCTACAGCCTCGGCGCCACCCTCTACGAGTTGATCACCCTCCGCCCGCCGTTCGATGGTCAGACCGCCGCCGAGCTGATCGACCAGATCGCCACTCGCGAGCCGAGCCGACCCCGGAAGTTCGACATGCGGGTGCCGCTCGACCTGGAAACGATCCTCCTCAAGGCCCTCGCCAAGCGCCCGAGCGACCGCTACGCCGGCGCGAGCGAACTGGCCGAGGATCTGGCCCGGTTCCTGGCCCATGAGCCGGTCCGAGCCCGGCGGATCGGCCCGATTGGCCGGACCTGGCGGTTCGCCCGCCGCCACCCTGGGGTCTCAGTCGTCTCGGTCCTGGCAACGACGCTTGTCCTGACGACGGCGTCGGTCGCCTATGTCCGGATCGATCGTGCTCGTCGCGTGGCCGACCGCGCGGCCGACGGGACCTTGCAGGCGTTGCTTGAGACCGAAGCCGTCAACAGCCAGCTGGAAATTGTCAATGACCAGTTGAAGGTCGCTGTGCTCGAAGGATATGAAAAACAGGCGGCGAACACGCTCTTATCGAGAGCGGCGAACCGGCGGTCGAGCGGGCTTGATCTGGTGAAGCGGGCGGCCAAACTGGGCAAGGAGATGCCAGCCGACCCCGACCGGCGGGTCCGCCTCCGCGACCAGGCGCTCGCGTTCCTGACGCTCCGCGACGTCGAGGCCCAACCGCCGATCCACCTGACCGACGGTCCGCGCCGGGGGCTCGTCTTTGGCCCGAATAGCCAGCGGATCGCGGCTCTGAGCGAAGATGGGGAACTGGCCGTCTGGAATGTGGCCGACCGCGAGGCGATCGACGCTTCCCGGATGGCGATCGCCCCGGCGCGTCGGGGTCGGATCGGGCGCGGCGGTGGCTACCGGTCGTTGTTTCCGGGCGATCGGATCGCGGTGGCCGGCGACCAGTTCGTCGTCATCCAGCCCGACGAGGCGGGCGTCCGCTGGTTCGACGTGACGGCCCCCGATGATCCGGTCGCTGAGTTCGCCATCAAGGGGCAGCATGTCGTCTCGGTCCTCGCCGCGACCGATAGCCGGCGCTTCGTGACCATCGGTCTACCGATCGCGCCGGCGCGGGTTGGTCCGCCTGGGCCGGGCCTCGATCCGTCCGGGCCTCGACCTGAGGAGGAAGAATTGCGGATCTGCCTCTGGGATCGCGACCATCCCGACGCTCCCCTGGCGATCCTGACGCTCGACCCACCCCCCGCGGATGGCCCGCCCGGTCGGCTCCTGCTGGCCATCGCGCCGGATGGGTCGAAGATTGCCGCGGCGCGGTCGATCGGGGCCTCGGTGGCGCTCTGGAACGGCGACGGTCTGCCCCTCAAACCGATCCCGATCCAGGGGAACGCCACCGCGCTGGCGATCGGGCCGACCGGGCAACTGGCGATCGCTGGCAACGGCGGGACCGTGGCGTTCTGGGATCTCGCGCTGCCCAGCCCCAAACCGCTCCCCGGGATCGACTTGCATCTGAACTTCGTCTACTTCCTCCGGTTCAGCCCGCGCGACGGGTCGATGCTCGCCGCCGCCGGTTACATGAGCCACGATATCGAACTCTGGGACCTCGCCACGCAGACGCCGATCGCCGCGCTGGCCGCGCCCGACGGAGTCACCGATCTGGCCTTCGCGCCCGACGGCCGGACCCTGACGGCCGCATCCACCCCCGACCCGAAGACCCAGACCACCAGCACCACCGCGCAGATCGCGTTCTGGTCGCTGGTCGAGCCGACGGCTCAGACGGCGCTGGCTGAATCGGGCGATTACACCTCAGCGCTCGCCTTCGGGCCGGGCAATCTCCTGGCCATCGCGTCGGTGGAAGCCAACCTCGCCACGGCCGGGCCGCTCCGCCTCTGGGGCGGGCCGGGCCAGTGCCCGCCGTCGATCACGTCCTGGCCGAAGGTCCGGCCGATCTCGGTCAGCTTCGACCCCTCAGGGCAACTCATCACCACCGACGCGGACACGCTTCGCTGGTTCCAGCCGCCACAGATCGAGCCGATCCGCGAGGTCCCGATCCTGAACGAGAACCGACCCCCGAGCCGACCCGGTGAGCGGCGGTTCGACCCGCCTCCTCGGGTCGTCGCCCGGAGTGCTGATGGCTCGACGCTCCTGATCAGCCGCCGCGATACCCTCTTCTCGTGGCGGGCGAGCGCTCCCACCACGCTCGCCCGCATGACGACCGACGCCGACCGGCGGCCGGAAGGGTTCGCCCGCGGAGTCCAGGCCGTGCTCGCCCCTGACGCGACCCGCTTCTACCACCTGGCCCAGCGTGGGGCGGAACTCCTGGCCCGCCCGATCGACGCCCACGAGATCCACACCCCCGTCTGGACCGTGGCGGTGACGCAGGCGAACCACCTGATCCTGAGCCCCGACGGCCGGACCCTGGCGATCGGCAACCACCTGGGCGAGGTCGAACTCCGCGACGCCCTCGATGGTTCGTTTCAGGCCCGACTGCCGATCACCGCCACCGACAAACCGGGACCCGTCGAGGCGCTTGCCTTCGCCCCGGACGGCCGGACCCTCGCCGTCGGCGGCGGCGAACAGGTCCGCCTCTGGGCCATCGACGCCCCGGCCCGGCCCCTGGTGCGCCTGTCCGGCTACCGGGGCGCTGTTCGAACCCTGGCGTTCGATCTGCTCGGCGGTCAGATCGCCGGCGCTGATGACAAGATCATCAAGGTCTGGGACCTCACTCGGCTCCGCCAGGAACTCGATCGGGTCGGTCTCAACTGGTAAACTTTGCCTCGTTTCACCAGATTCTGACCTGATGTTCAGGGAAGATGGGGAAACCGCGTAATTTCATAAAATTGCTCGAAATGCTTCACTTTCGTAAACAGAATCCGGGTAAAACACCAGCAGTCACGACCGTTTGGGAGGGGTTTCCGCCAGTTTTGCGGGTGAGAATCATGCTTTTGCCCTGTGAGATCGAAAGATTGCCGATTGCTTTCTTTGGCATCATTTTCAGTCCGAAAGAGTTCGCTCTGAACAATTTCCATCACGGCAAAGTTTGCGAAATTTTGCAAAAAAAGATTGCATTCCAGGAAGGCATATCCCATCTTGGCAGGGGAACGCGGGGGTCAGCGAGGCTTCCCACTTCTCCGACTGATCATGGCCGATCGACTGTGGGCAGTGGTGCCATTGCTGGCACTGGAGACTGCGTCCGCTCGGAGCGATACGCACCCGCGAGCTTCTGCCGGAGTTGGTCTGTTGTATTCACATCCCTTTACCTTTTCTTTTCGTTTTTCCCTTCACCTCTTCTTCGTCCCGTTCCTGAGTCTGCTGCTCGTCGACTCATCGCCCGCTCTGGCCAAAGCGGCTGAGTTAGCCCCCCCCGCACCGCCCGTCGTTGATATTCCGCCGCCGCCGCCCGCGCCGGAAACTTTGGAGCCTGAGAACTTCAAGCCCGCGACGGCCGAAATCTTGCTGTCGCATCCCGTGGCGGTTGCCATGCAGGCCGCAGTCGTCGAGTACGTTCCCGCCGGCGACCCGTACGGCTTTACCGCGTGGCTCAACGGCGTCCGATCCCAGTATGGCCTCGGCGCCGTGGGCGTGGACTCCAACCTCTCGAACTGGGCCGCGATGAACAACGGCCAGCAGAACGCGATGGGCATGGGACACCACGTCATGGGTCCCGCCCGCCGCCAGAACTCGGGGATGGGTGCCGCTGGCACCGTCTGGCAGATGTGGATGGCGTCACCCGCCCACCAGGCCGCCCTGCTCGATCCCTCGATCAGCATGATCGGGATCGCCGCTGGTGGCGCCTACTGGACTTTCAACGCCTACTGAGCCTGGCAGGACGGCAACCTCGGATTCACTTCCGCAACCAGGTTCCCGGTCCAGCATGCAAGCATTCAAAAGGAATCACCGGCAGCGCTCCGGTCGCGGGGCGTTGCCGGCGGAATTGTCGCCCGGAATTTCGTTGCCGACGGACACCTGGGTCAGAGGAACAACTCAGCGCGGATCTTGGCGATGATCGCCTGTTCGAGCTTGGTATCGCGTCCTCGGGAAATCCAGCCGCCGGGGATCTGCACGGGGCCGACGACTTCGCGGCTCCGGTTGACGGTCTGAATGTTATTGAACACAGCGCGACCCATCGACTGGCGGTCGGGCTGGAGCAGGTCTTCCAGCTCCTTGTAAACCTCGACGCGGACCGCCCACCCTTGCCCGTTCGTGGCGGGGTCAACGGTCACAAAGGCAATCCGGCGGATCGACTGCAACGAGCTTTCCAACCGCTCGTGGAAGCCGACCGAATCCCCCTCCCACGGTTCGAGCAGCGTGGCCCCGGTCTTCGGCTGGGTCACGATCTTGCGCTGTTCGCGCCGCTCGGAAGCGATATCGAAGTATTCATCGACGGCGACGACGCTCGCCTTCCAGACAGTCTCGAAGTCGCTCGACGGCACCACGAGCGGGTTCTCTGACACCGTCCGCAAGCCTGGGATGGTGGCGCAACCGGTGGTCAACCACCCCAAGAGTCCCAAGGCGATCCCGGCGCCCCACACCTTGATTCGCATTGGCCAAAGCCTCGCCTGGAACAAAACCTTGAACGCTGCCCCCGGTCACTCTCCAGGACGCATCCGCCGGGCACTCCGCCACAGGTTGTTCATTCAAAGCGAGTCGCCAGCGACGCCATCCTGATCACTGATCGGTCGGCGCGGCGGCATCCTGCCGTTTTATTCAAAATCACGCAACCCCGATCCGCGTGACTTGAGATCGAACCGAACTCGACCTCTGATCCTGAATTGGCCAGACTTGATCGGCAATCACTCGACAAAAAACCATTTACATGGGGACAGTAAAATCCTAAAGTCACAGGGTAAGACCACCTTAAGTTTGGACTACCCTCAAGGAACTTCCCGATGTCGGAGGTCGAAACCCAAATAGACCCAGCGGTCATCCGCGCCGAATGGGTCACCAAGTTGACGGATCTGGTTAGCGACATTGAAAATTGGGCGACGGCGGATGGGTGGGCTGTGACCCGGATCGAGAAGAAGATGGCAGACTCGGGGATCGGCCCCTACAAAGCCCCCGCTCTTGTGTTTCAAAAAAATTTGGTCCGTCTCCTCCTCGATCCAATCAGTCGGGAGTTTCCCGGAGCGGAAGGGGTCGTTGATCTGTACAGGATGCCCGCGTTGGATGATGTTGCCAGCGTCTACTCGCATAAGGGACAATGGATCATCAATTTTGTCTGCCGAAACAAGAATGTCCTTGCCCAGGTTGATGAGGCTCAATCCACTCCTCTGACGGCCGAATCGTTCGCTGAAGTCGTTGCTGGAATGATTGCCGATGGCTCTTGAGACGCTAGACTGGCTGCGCAGGATCAAGTCGATCGAGAATGAATATCGCGTGGCCTTCATCGCGATGCGTCACCTGGCAGTTGATGCTGAGCGTGACCCTGGTATTCTCGGCAAAAACTTGCAACCCAGCGTTATCCCAAGAGCCCAGGATAACCTGAACGCCACTTATGCGATCCGGATGTTTGCCGAGTTCGAGACCGGCTTGAGAGCTTTTTGGGTCGTCACCAAGGTCGATCCGGAACCGAGCCGTGTTGCTGAGATCATCGATCGGATTGCTTCCGGCCGGCGGATTGTCGGCGACTTCCTCATCAACGCTCATCGGGTTCGGATCTACAGGAACCGGCAAGTTCATGACAATCTGGAGGTTGGTGAATCCGTTTCTGTTGCGGCTTGTCGGAGTTTTCTCAAAAACTACCTGGCACGCATGCCCCAGGATTGGGTTCCGCATTCTTGACCATGGCAGACTCAAGATGACCTCAAGCGCCAGGTTCGCGGTCCATGATCAATCCACCTCGCGGACGACCAGAGCGTTGGGGGTCGGGTTGCCGGGAACGCTGCCTCGGACCAGGACGATCCGATCGCCGGGGCGGGCGAGGGCGTGCGTTTTGACCCAGTCGAGGGCGACTTCGAGCGCTCGGTCGACGTCGGCGATCCCGGGGGCGACCAGCGGGTTGACTCCCCAGTAAAGCGCCATGGCCCGCGCGGTCTCGATGTCCTCGGCCAGGGCAAGGGTGGGCGTGGGGTTGCGGTACTTCGATGCCGCCAGCGCGGTCCGGCCCGACTGGGTGGCGACGACCAGGAGCGCGGCGTTCAGGCGGCGACAGGCGAGGCATGCGGCGTCGACCACCGCCTCGGTAATGGGTGAGATCCAGCCTTCGTGGCTCCAGCCGGTGCCTGCCTCGGGCGAGCCGAACGAGTGGCCCGACCCGGGGCGGGCGAGGTAAGTCTCAGCCTGGCGGACGATCCGACTCATGGTCTCGACGGCTTCGATCGGGTAGGCGCCGGCGGCGGTCTCGCCCGAGAGCATCACGGCGTCGGTTCCATCGAGGACGGCGTTGAAGACGTCGGTGGCCTCGGCGCGGGTGGGTCGGGGCGAGGTTTCCATGCTGTTGAGCATCTGCGTCGCGGTGATGACCGGCACCCGTGCCCGGTTGCAGGCGGCGATGACGCGCTTCTGGATCGCGGGAACCTCGGCGACGTCCATCTCGACGCCGAGGTCGCCCCGCGCGACCATCACGACGTCGGCCTGCGCGACGATGGCGTCGATCGCGGCGACGGCCTCGGGCTTCTCGATCTTGGCGACGATCTGGGCTTTCGACCCGCGCAGGGCGAGTTCGCGGCGGAGCTGGATCACGTCGTCGGCCGACCGGACGAACGAGAGGCCGACGTAGCCAACCTTCGCCTCGGCGGCCCAGTCGAGGTCGCGGAGGTCCTTATCAGTCAGGGCGCTGATGCTCAGGTTGGCGCCGGGGAGGTTGATCCCCTGCCGCGACTTGAGCCGGCCCGGCTGGGTAACCTGAAGCCGGACCCGATCGCCTTCCGCTGCCGTTACGCTCATCGCGACGGCACCGTCCGCGAACAGGACGTTATCACCGACCTTGAGATCACGCGGGAGGTCGCGGTAGGTCGAGGTGAACTGGCGGGGGTCGTCCGAGGTCCGGTCAACGACGAGCGTGAACGCCTCGCCGAGCCCGCAGTCGACGACGTCGCCGGGGATCGGCCCGAGGCGGATCTTCGGCCCGCCGAGATCCTGCAAGATCGCCAGGCACCGGCCCGACCGCGCTTCGAGATCGCGGACGGCGCGCAGGGTCGCGGTGTGCTCGTCGTGCGTCCCGTGCGAGAAGTTCAGCCGGAAGACGTCCACCCCGGCCTCGGCCAGCGCCTGGAGCAACTCGGGCGACCGCGACGCGGGACCGACCGTGGCGACGATCTTGGTCCGGACCTTGCCCATGGGCTCAAAGCGGCGGGCTGGCGCCATCAGACCGGCTCCTCGAAGCTGACGGATTGGGATCTTTCCGACCGGGATTCTAACCGACTCGGCCGGATCACGGAATGAGCCGGTTTTTGTCAGATAGGTTCCATCAGGTCGGCCAACGACGAAGGGCGAGCCGGATTGAACCGACTCGCCCTCATCAGGAATGGTACAGACGATCTGGTGGACGGATCAGAGCTGGTCAGCGCTGATCACTTCACCACCCATGGTCGTGCTGGACGATTGCCAGGCCTGGAAGCTGATCGTGTTCTTGAAGAACCGGACCGAGCCATCGCACATCCCGGCGTTGACACCACCGGAATGTTTGCTTCGCGCGGCGAGATATTCCATGGTCTGACCCTGGTCGGCAGGGTTGGCAATGCCACCGTTGCAGGGCAAGGTCGCCGTAGACATGCCGCAGCCACCATTGCCCATGCTGTCCTGATAACTGCTGTTGGGGGTCAAGAGCGCGGTGAACGACGTGGCCGGCCCCCACCAGGTGTAGCCGCGGAGGTCACCAGAGGCGGCAGCCCCGGCCAGGGTTTCCGAGGTAACCATGGTATTGCTCAGGCCATCAATGATGCCAGAGAGTCTGACCGTGGGGATAATTGACATCCCGACACCATAACCCGCGATATCGATCTGAGGCGCACCAATGTCGGTGAAGGGAGCACCCCGGTAGATGGTGGTGGTGCCCGTAAGCGACGGGATCGGCACCGTGAAGCTGCCCTGCGCCTGGTCGGCGTTGCCGTAATTGACCACGTAGTTCTGATAGGTCACACCGTTGCCGGAGTTTTTTTGACCACCAGCCGGATCGCTCGGGCAGACATAACCGCTGATCCGCGAGTTGGTGACCGTGGTGTTGGCAGCCCCGGCGTATCGGAACAGAGTATCGTTCGGGCTACTGAGGATCGAGTTGTTGCCGTTCGAGTTCCACGAGTTGAAGAGCGCCGTCTGCTCGATGAATGGCAGGAGCGAGACCGTCCAGCCACCCCAGCAGCAACCGCGCTCGCCGGGCGGGAAGCAGCCGTTGGAACTTTCGTAGTTCATGAACCCCAGCCCGAGCTGCTTCAAGTTGTTGACGCACTGGCTCCGGCGAGCCGCTTCGCGCGCGGCCTGCACGGCGGGCAGCAGGAGCGCAATCAGGACGGCGATGATGGCGATGACGACCAGCAACTCAATGAGGGTGAAGCCGCGACGGGGCCGCATTCTCAACATGGCGAGAGTCTCCGTGAGAAACCAGGCAAGCGGGACAAGGAAGAAAAAGGTGGGAGGGACGAGGTTGGGCAGTAAACCAGCGTGGCGGAACCGACCATAACGCCGCTCGATTGGCTATTTCAGGCTTAACCCGCTTTGGCTCGGAGCGTGCAGGCACCTGAAAGACCATCACCGCGAGGTCAGGCAAACGAGCGAAGAACCGATTCAAAGGCGAACGACGTTCGGGCCGACAGAGAGAAACCGGCCACGGGATACCGCGAAAGCAGGCGACGCTGCGCTGGGAGAGATGCGGCGATCGCCAGGGGGTGGGGTTGGTAGGGACTTGCCCGATCCGGCTCGATCTGGAGAGCGACCTAAGTCATTCCAAGACCTACCGAACACGGCCACATCATGGCCGACAACAGGGCTTGAAATCAAAACAATTCCAGAAATATTTTCGGATTCTTCACGCTCTATTCCACAATCTTTCATCTCTTCTGATGAACCGCCCGACGTTCCAACCCGGAAAACCAGGATAGCCGCATGCTCAATCGTAGAAAGCAAGTCGCCAGGGTTGCACCAATCAAGTTCGCATAATCACATGCCAGCAAACGACAATAAACATTCCCATTCAGGAATGTTTACCATGTCACCCGACTCGGAAACTTGATCGATATCGTCGTCGGCTCAAGCAGCCCGACGGCGCGACCAGGCGAACCCGCCGATGGCGGCGGCGAAGATCAGAATCGTCGCCGGTTCGGGGGTCGGGGTTGGGTCGTTGACCGATGGGGTGCTGGAAGCCGTCAGCATCTCGGCGGCCGGGCTGGCCAGGATCTGGAGCGCGGTCGAGTTGGTCGCGGTGCTGCCGATCGACGGCGTGGCGGTCGTCGTTGTCGTTGTCGAACCCGTGGTGACGGCGGTGCTGGCCAGGGCGTTGCCGGTCGTGTTCATCGACCACGAGGTCGGCAGTTTCAGGTCGCCGTAGTGGACCGGAAAGGTGTAGTTGACGGCCGTGTTTTTCGGTAGCGCGGTGCCGACCGAGCCGAGGCGGGTCGAGTCCACCGTCGCGGTGACGTTGGAGACCCCGGCGGCGTTGACGGTCCCGTCGAGGTGGCCACGGATCAGGAGGCTGTTGAGGGTGGCCGTCTTGAGGTGAAACGCCTTGCCGAAGTCGGGCAAAACCTTCGACAGGATCGGCACGCTCGACGTCTTGTCATACTCTGGCGCCCGGATCTGGATGACGAACGGCGTGCCCCTGTAGGTCGTCACGGCGTCGGCCCCCGAGGCGGTCGTGACGGGGTTGACGACGAACTGGCCGAGCTGGATCGTCTGGTTCGACCCGGTAACGTAGTTCCCGCCGGTCACGCCGCTGAAGGCAAGCTGGTTGGGGCCGCTGATCGTCGAGGGCTGCGCCCGGACGATGCCGGTGGTGTTGTAGTCGAACGACGAGGGGACGTTGACGTGGTAGCGGTCGGTGGTCTTGGTGGCGGCGGAGGCGACATTCGGAGCGAACATCGAGCCGAGGGCAGCAACGATCGAGAACGCGAGGATTCCCGGGGAGAAGTTCAATCCGCTCATTTAGGCACTTCCTTGTGGGTGGCGGTCGGAGAGCGGGGCATGGCCCGGCCTTGGGAGGCCCCGCGGGTGCAACGGGAAGGGAGACAGCAAGGCGCGTCGTGCGGTCCTGAATCTCCCGGCTGGTCGGGCGAGTGCAAGTGGTCGGTTGGGGTCGTCCGCCGCCCGGTCCTCGATCCTTGAGGAACCCGCGTCGGACGATTCCCGCTCGTCCTGTCTCGCCAACCGATCAGCAGGTCGAGTCAGTGGCCGCCACGACGACCCGCGACCCGGATCGACGCCGGTTCCAGGCCCAACCGGCCAGCGTCGCGGCAAAGATGACGACCGTGGCGGGCTCGGGAGCGGGGGCTGGCAACGGGTTGCCGGCACCGTCCACGGCCACCGAGGCGGTCAGGGTGGTGACCCCGGGATTGGAACCGCTGGGGGCCACGATCAGCGGCAAGGTGAAGTTGAGGTCGGCGGCCGGAAACGGTGAGCCGACGGCGGTTGTGACCGACTGGATTGTCGGCATCAGGGTGGACGTCCCGTCGCTCCGGATGCTCCCGTTGAGCAGGCCGGTGATCTGGTAGTCGGCGACCCCGGGGGCCGAGTAGAAGTCGCCCACCCAGTTGATGGTCGTCCCGGCGGGGGCGACTTTCAGGTCCAGGTGGAACGGCGTGTTCACGTACGTGTCGGTCTCTCCGGGCAGCAGGGGGTTCGTGGTGAACGTCCCGAGGTTGAAGGTGCCCGGGAAGGAGAGCGAATTGACGTAGGTGTTGGCAGCCAACGAGAGCGAATGAGAGCCCGAGCCGTTGGGTATGCCGCCTCCAGACGTGTACTGGTATGTTGGGGTGATGGCGTCAGCCTGAACGGTGGCCGGGCTGGCCAGCAAGGTCAAGGCGGTGGCCATCAGGGCGGTGGTCGCGGTTGCGAGAGCAGGTTGGGGCATCATGCGCCACATGGGTGATCATCTCCGTTGATCAAGCGAGCAAAGCGAGCGGTGGGGTGTCGGTCCGAGGAAGTCACAATCCGGTCGAGAGGGGCGACAGCAGTTCGGCGCGGTTTGCCGAGCGATCCGAGGGTCGGAGCCGCCACCCGAGGGGCCGGAGCCTCTTCCCGAAGGTCGGGAAGCAAGCGGGCCCAAGGGCGGCGTTTGGCGATCCGAGGGGTAATCAAGTGCCCGAGGGATGACGGGAGCCAAACCAGGATTTAGGCAGTCTTGCGGACCGACCGGAGGCGGTGCCGCAGGCCCAGACCCACGATGGCGGTGCCGAGGATGGCAAAGGTCGTCGGCTCGGGAGTCGGGGTCGGGTTGTCAATCCCGCTGCCGGCGGGGGCCGGGGTGGTGGTGCTGATCATGCCTTGAACCGTGGTCCGACCGCCGGCCGAGGCCGGGACGAGGTCGAGCGGGTTGTTCAGGACGCTCAGGGTGCTGAGGTACTGCTTGTCACCCGACGAGAAGACCGGGCTGGTGATCGGGTCAAAGGTGGCCCGGACGCTCGACTGGTTGCCCGAGAGTTCGCCGTTGAGCACGCCGGTCATCGTGACGGGCAGCCCGTCGGACGGGTAGGACGTACCGGCGATGGAGACCGGGTTGTAGGTGATCGTGAACTTGGTGTCCTTGTAGTCCACGGTCTGGCCGGTAGGCAGCGTGGGGACCACGAACTCGCCCAGGCCCACCGACGACGGCGCGGTGAACGAGCCGGCGGTGACGGGGTTGAAGGTGATCGGCGGGGTGGTCATGGTCGCCCCACCGCTGGTGGTGATCCCATCACCCAGGATGGTGGCCGAGGTGCTGTAACTGTGCATGACCGAAGCTGCCCGCGTGGTCGCGCCGTTGAGGGCGAGGCAAGCCAGGGCGAAGGCCGAAGTCCGCAGAACGTTCTTGCCGAAGGTGGTGCGCATCGCTTCCATACTCCTGAAACTGGATCGTGCCCAAGCCATCCCGAAGCCAACGAGAGGAAACGGGCCACCTTGGAAACGACGATGGACCGAGTTCCTTCCAGGAACCCCAAGCCCATGCTTCCGCCCTTGAACTCGCTCACCGACAGGGAACTGCCGGCAACCACTTCCGGGCGGATCGTCGGATGCGTCGGCGATCCGGGTTGCCCCCTGGATCATCCATCTGACGCGGCGGCAATCCCTTGCTCGACTCGACCTGGGAGTCCTTTCCTCACCCCGGAACCCTTCGGGGTGTGTCGAATCCTGCCGCTCTCCTGAGCATCACGGCAACGTGAATTGCTTCCCGTTCGTGGAAGCTAAGGAGACCGCAAGCGAACGGGCGGGACAATAATCGGGATCGGCTTCGGAGTAAACCTCAAGTTTTCGGTTTTTTCCGCCGAAGGGTTATTTCGGTCCCGACTTCGTCGCCTCGACCCGGTTCGTGAGCGTCCCGAGGCCGTCGATCTCGACCTCGATCCGGTCCCCGGGCTGTAGCCAGACCGGCGGCTGCCGCGCCATCCCGACGCCGGGCGGCGTGCCGGTGAAGATCAGGTCGCCGGGCTCCAGGGTAAACAGGCTCGACAGGTGGGCAATCAGGGCATCAGTCCGGACGATCAGCTCGCGGGTGTTCGAGTCCTGCATCGTCGCGCCGTTGAGCCGGAGCCTGATCCCGAGGTCGTGCGGGTCGGGCACCTCGTCGGCCGTCACCAGTTCCGGCCCGATTGGGGCGAAGGTGTCGAAGGTCTTGCCCGCCATCCACTGCTTTCCCGGCTTCTTGAGCTGCCAGTCGCGTGCCGAGATATCGTTGCCGACCGTGTACCCGCCGACCAGCCCCATCGCTTCCCCCACCGCGACGTCCTTGCCTCTGGCGCCGATGACGACCACGAGTTCGGCCTCGAAGTCGACCTCGGCGCTGATGGCCGGGAGGATGATTGCCGCCCTGTGCCCGATCAGACTCGACGCATACTTGCTGAACAGGATCGGGACCGCGGGCGGCTCGGCGCCGATCTCGCGGGCGTGGTCGCGGTAGTTCAGGCCGACGCAGACGATCTTGCCAGGGTCGGGGACCGGAGCGAGCAAGGTGCAATCCGCTGGGTCATAGCTCGTCGGCGCGGTCGCCAGCACGGCCTCGACCCGCCGGATTCCCGCCATGCCCAGTGCCAGGAGCCCCCGGACGCTGGCGGGCAGGTGGTCGTCAGCACGGTGGATATCGACATATCGCCCCGCGTACCCGGCACAGGCCCGGGGGCCATCAGCCGTCAGCACCGTTACCAGCCGCATCGGTTCCGCTCTCCCGTCTCTTCAATGATCGAACAACCGCACCCGGAGCCGACACGGGACCGGATCGGAGAAGGATATCCTATCATGATGAGCCCACGACCGTCGCCGGCCGGTTGACCCGGGCTGCGGCAGCCGAAGCCGACGCCATGTCACCTCAGCGCTGGATGCGGGTGGCGGGGTCGGCGATGACGGCCGAGTTCGGGTCGAGCTTGAGCGCTCGCTCGGCGACGAGGCGGGCCTCGGTCGGGTTGTGGTCGGCTTCGAGCGCCTTTGCCAGCGCGACCAGCACATCGGCGCGGTCACCGAGTTTCGTGGCGGCGAAGGTCAGATCCTGGACCGCCAGGTGTGGCTTTTTGAGCATTCCGTAGGCCAGGCCGCGGCGGAACCGGATCTCGGCGTCGTCGGGGGCCAGTTCGTTGGCCCGTTCGAGGCGAACCAGCGCCTGGTCTGGCTGGTTCCGGCCGAGTTGGAGCGCCGCGACGTGGTACAACGCGGGGGCCGACCCGGGATTGAGTTCCAGCGACCGGAAGTAGGCGGCAAGCGCCTCGTCGGGCCGCCCGAGCGCTTCGAGCGTCTGGCCGCGTGCCAGGTGCGCTTCGGGCTGGTGCGGATCGATCTCGATGGCGGTGTCGAACCGCTCCAGCGCCTCGCCAGGCTTGTTGAGCTGGGCATCGACCTGTCCCTGACCGATCAGGGCGCCGACATATTCGGGCTCGATCGCCAGCGCCTTGCGAAACTCCTCGCTCGCGCCGGCGAAGTCATTTTGGAGCTGCAAGACCTTGCCGAGCCGGAAGTGAACCTCGGCCGATTTGGGAGTCTGTGCGGCGAGTTGTTCCAGGTCGGTCCGCGCCTGCGGGAAGTCGCCGCGGTCGATCGCCGCCGTCGCAGCCTGGCTGATCTCTTGCCGCATCGAGACCACGGCGGGCGATTCGGCCTGCTCGCGCCGGTGCCGAGCCGCCGCGCACCCAGGGACAACCCCGAGCACCCCGACCAGCACGCACCTCCACCCGGCGCTCACGGCCCGCTGCCGCATCTGGCCCCCTTCGTCTTGTCTGGCTCTGGGCGAATTCGTCGAAATGACCGACCGGCAGGAACCCAGGATCGGATCGGTCGGACCCCGGGTCAGGCGCAATGCGCCTCGACCGGGCGACGGAGGATAGGCCCGCAGGGCGTCGCGGTCAATCCCGATCCCAACCTCCGCGACGCTTTCCCTTGCTGGGCACGAGGTTTGCGGATTTCCCTGACTTCGAGCCAGTTCACCGCTCGCCCCTTCTCTTCTCTCGCTGGGAGTGTTCCCGATGGCTGACAGCACGATCACCAAGGTGGGTCTCGAATCCGCCAAGACCGGCCCGATGGGGCAAAAGTACCTGGCCAAGGGCACCAACGTCGCCCTCCGGATGTGGGATGAAGACACCTCGACCGACCCCAAGCCCCCCGCCAGCCGCGAGTACGAAACCGTCGGCTACGTGGTCAGCGGCCATGCCGAACTGCACGCCAACAACCAGGTCACCGAGTTGGAGCAAGGCGATTCCTGGGTTGTGCCCGCCGGTGTCGCGCACACCTACAAGATCCTGGCTCCGTTCGTTGCTGTTGAAGCCACCTCACCCCCGGCCCGTGAAGACGACCGCGACCAATCAACCGAGCATCCGCGTTGATGTTTGGTGGCCGATCGCCCCACGCCATCCTCGTGGGGTGATCGCTGCTGATCACTCAATAGAACATCAAGTTGGTCCCTCTTTGAGCCAGGAAGTTCACCACGCCAAGATCAATCAGCGCTGCTCCAATCATGATCCCCGCCCAGCGCCCAGATCGGGTCGCCCTCGGCGTCCGGATCAGGACGAACCCGAGCACGATCCCGACGATCCCCGCATAGGTTAGGACCAGAGCGTACGGACTGGCCATGATATGGTCGGGCCAGGTTGCTCCCCGCGACCAACCGAACGGTTCGATGACACGTTCCACCAGCCAATGGCGGATCTCCCGGGCCAGGATCAGCTTGGGATACTGAAACAGATCCAGAATCGGTATTCCTCGGACAAAAACCGACTTCGCGAACGGCAAGGTAAACGCGCTGGTCAGGAAGTAACTCGTTGCCCCTTTCATGACGAAGATCTCGATCGGATCGCGCGGGTTTCGCCACCGCATAATGCCGGCAATGATGCTCACGATCCCGAGCCAGATCAGACCTATGAAGCCGGTCAGGCGTGCGAACGCCATCACCAGCGCCGCCACCACGACCAGCCCCATCAATTGCCCGATCCCGAAGCGCCATCGACGCATGGTAACGGTCTCCCTTGGCTCGTGATTACCCGACCCCGCACGCCGCCCGGGCGCGGTCGAGGACGACTCGCGCTGTCTTTCTGGCCCGCTCGGCGGCGGCTCGCCTGACTTCGAGGACGCGCTCGGGGTGGGCAACGAGATCAGCCCGGCGCTCGCGGGCGTCGGCGAATCGGGCAGCGATGTGGGCGGCGAGGCGAGTCTTGACCTCGCCGTAACCGATCCCGCCGGCGCGGTAACGATCGCCGAACTCAGCAACCTCCTCGGGCGGGGCGAACAGCTCATACATCCCGAATAGTTTATCGGTCGCCGTGATTTTGGGTGCTTCGATCGGGATGCTGTCGGTCACGATCTTCTTGCACTTTTTGAGGATCGTCTTGGGGTCGTCGAAGATTTCGATCGTGTTGGCGTAACTCTTGGACATCTTCCGCCCGTCGAGGCCCGGGACCACAGCGACCGAGTTCAAAATGTGCGGCTTAGGCAGCTTGAAGGTCTCGCCATAAGTGTGGTTGAACCGCTCGGCGATGTCGCGGGTGATTTCCAGATGCTGCTTTTGATCTTGCCCGACCGGCACCAGATCGGCGTCGTAAAGCAGGATGTCGGCCGCCTGCAAGACGGGGTAGGCGAACAGGCCATGCTCGGCGGGCAAGCCCTGCTGGACCTTGTCCTTGTAGCTGACGCACTTTTCCAGCCAGCCCATCGGCGTGACGCTGGTCAACATCCAGGCAAGTTCGGTGGTTTCGGGCACGTCGGACTGGACGAACAGCGTGGCGACCTCAGGATCAAGTCCGAGCGCCATGAGGTCGGCGATCACGTCGAAGACGTACCCCCGGAGTTGCCCGGCGTCGCGGACGCTGGTCAGGGCGTGGTAGTCGGCGACAAAGTAGTACGCATCATTGCCGCGTTGGAGGTCGATGTACTGGCGGATCGCGCCCAGGTAATTCCCGATGTGGAGAGGACCCGACGGCTGGATACCGGACAAGACGCGCATGGTGGGAGGTCGCTCGACTGGCTCGACTGGAAGGTGGTATGGACTAACGCCCCGTTCGCCCGCGTCGTTCCAGTTTACCACCCGCCCCGCCCCCGACTCCATGCCCTGGCCCGTCGCAAGTCAGGCGTCGGGGTCGATTCCCAACGCCCGGAGTTGCGCCCGGAGTCGCTCGACCTGCCCATCGGCCGCCTGCCGCGCCTGACGATCAGCTTCGGCTTGATCGGCCGCGAGATCGGCCCGCAGGCGTTCGGCTTCCGCCCGCTGACGTTCAACTTCCGCCCGCTGGCGTTCAGTTTCTGCCTGCTGAAAGTTCTCTGTGGCCTGCTGCTCGGCGACCCGGCGGCCGATGGCTTCGACCTCGTAGAATTCGATCCGACGCCCTTCGGGGCTATGAATTCCGAGTTCTGCCGTCATCTCGAACCGGACACCGAGCAACGGGCTCACCCAGCCGAAAAGTTGAGGAACTTGCATCAGCTTGCCTGCCGCGTTGCGTTGGTACCCCTTGTGCTTCTCGAAGTCCGGGTCGAGGATGTAATACTCCTGGATGCCGTACTGCTCATAGAAGGCCAGCTTGCGCCGCATCTCGCCGGCGCGATTGCCGGGCGAGAGGATCTCGAATGCGACCTGCGGAGTAACTCCCTCTTCGCGGTATTGAATGTATGATCCGCGATACCCCTTGGGGCGACCGAAGATCACCATCACGTCGGGAGCGGCGCGAATGGTGTTAACGCCCTCGACCGGATACCAGAGGCAGTTTCCCGTGACCAGAACGTCGGGCCGAGCATCGAACAGCGTCGCCAGCCCCCCCCCCCCCCCCCCGGCGACCGTGGCGATCCACTCAAACTGTTTGGTATTGTCGGCCATGGGTTTCCCGTCGCTGGATCGGTAGAACGGGTCGTCCAACGCGTGGATGCTCGCGGGAACGGTTGCCATCAGCGCACCTCACTTGCCGTTGAAGTTGAGTCAAGACGCACGCTCGGCACGATGTCAATCCTCGGGTTCAATCCCCAACGCCCGCAGTTGCGCTCGCAACCGCTCCCGCCCCCGATCAGCCTGAGCCGCGTGCTGGCGGGCGGTCTCGGCCTCGCGTTGGGCCTGCTCCACACGCAGATTCGCCTCGATCAGCCCACGCACCGCACGGTCGCGGTCCTCGTCGAGATCCAGATAAAACTCGAACGGCCGACCGTTTGGCTTCAAGATCCGCAACTCGCTGGTCATCTCAAACCGGACGCCCAGCAACGGACTGACCCAGCCGAACAACTCCGGGATCAGGCTCAGATTGCCATCGGCGTCACGCACATAACCCCGGTGCCGGTCGCGGTCGGGGTTGAGGATGTAGTATTCCTGGACGCCGTACCGCTCGTAAAACGCCAACTTGCGTTCCATCTCCGCCCGACGGTTGCTGGGCGAGAGGATCTCAAAGACGACCTGAGGCGCCACGCCGGCCTCGCGGTGCTGGATGTACGATCCGCGTGGTCCTTTGGGCCTTCCGAAGACGACCATCACGTCGGGAGCCGTGCGGATGGTGTTGTTGCCCTCGACGGGATACCAGAGCAGGTCGCCGGCGACCAGCACATTGGGATCGGCCCGATAGGACGAGTCGATCCCGCCTTGAACCGCGACGATCCAGCGGTACTGTTCGGTGTTGTCAGACATGGGCTTGCCGTCGCTGGATCGGTAGAACGGGTCGTCCAACGCGTGGATGCTCGCGGGAACGGTTGCCATCAGCGCACCTCACTTGCCGTTGAAGTTGAGTCAAGACGCACGCTCGGCACGATGTCAATCCTCGGGTTCAATCCCCAACGCCCGCAGTTGCGCTCGCAACCGCTCGCAACCGCTCACGACCCAGATCCGCCTGAGCCGCGTGCTGGCGTTCAATCTCCGCCTCGCGTTGGGCCTGAAGTGTCTGCTGGCGGGCGGTCTCGGCCTCGCGTTGGGCCTGCTCCACACGCAGATTCGCCTCGATCAGCCCACGCACCGCACGGTCGCGGTCCTCGTCGAGATCCAGATAAAACTCGAACGGCCGACCGTTTGGCTTCAAGATCCGCAACTCGCTGGTCATCTCAAACCGGACGCCCAGCAACGGACTGACCCAGCCGAACAACTCCGGGATCAGGCTCAGATTGCCATCGGCGTCACGCACATAACCCCGGTGCCGGTCGCGGTCGGGGTTGAGGATGTAGTATTCCTGGACGCCGTACCGCTCGTAAAACGCCAACTTGCGTTCCATCTCCGCCCGACGGTTGCTGGGCGAGAGGATCTCAAAGACGACCTGAGGCGCCACGCCGGCCTCGCGGTGCTGGATGTACGATCCGCGTGGTCCTTTGGGCCTTCCGAAGACGACCATCACGTCGGGAGCCGTGCGGATGGTGTTGTTGCCCTCGACGGGATACCAGAGCAGGTCGCCGGCGACCAGCACATTGGGATCGGCCCGATAGGACGAGTCGATCCCGCCTTGAACCGCGACGATCCAGCGGTACTGTTCGGTGTTGTCAGACATGGGCTTGCCGTCGCTGGATCGGTAGAACGGGTCGTCCAACGCGTGGATGCTCGCGGGAACGGTTGCCATCAGCGCACCTCACTTGCCGTTGAAGTTGAGTCAAGACGCACGCTCGGCACGATGTCAATCCTCGGGTTCAATCCCCAACGCCCGCAGTTGCGCTCGCAACCGCTCGCAACCGCTCACGACCCAGATCCGCCTGAGCCGCGTGCTGGCGTTCAATCTCCGCCTCGCGTTGGGCCTGAAGTGTCTGCTGGCGGGCGGTCTCGGCCTCGCGTTGGGCCTGCTCCACACGCAGATTCGCCTCGATCAGCCCACGCACCGCACGGTCGCGGTCCTCGTCGAGATCCAGATAAAACTCGAACGGCCGACCGTTTGGCTTCAAGATCCGCAACTCGCTGGTCATCTCAAACCGGACGCCCAGCAACGGACTGACCCAGCCGAACAACTCCGGGATCAGGCTCAGATTGCCGGCGTCGTCGCGCACGTAACCCCGGTGCCGGTCGCGGTCGGGGTTGAGGATGTAGTATTCCTGGACGCCGTACCGCTCATAAAACGCCAACTTCCGCTCCATCTCCGCTCGACGGTTGCCGGGCGAGAGGATCTCAAAGACGACCTGAGGCGCCACGCCGGCCTCGCGGTGCTGGATGTACGATCCGCGTGGTCCTTTGGGCCTTCCGAAGACGACCATCACGTCGGGAGCCGTGCGGATGGTGTTGTTGCCCTCGACGGGATACCAGAGCAGGTCGCCGGCGACCAGCACATTGGGATCGGCCCGATAGGACGAGTCGATCCCGCCTTGAACCGCGACGATCCAGCGGTACTGTTCGGTGTTGTCAGACATGGGCTTGCCGTCGCTGGATCGGTAGAACGGGTCGTCCAACGCGTGAATGCTCGCGGGAACGGTTGCCATGGGTGATTCAATCTCCAGGACAAGTCTTGCTGGACACCCGAATACGCGATCTTACTCAGACCAGAGCCGGGCTGCCAGCGTCAGGTCGATACAACCGATGCGCGGCGATGTAGGCCTCGACCGCGCGGGGAACCTGATAACGGATCGACCGGCCTTCGAGCAGCCGGCGGCGGAGGTCGGACGAGGCGATGCCAATCGGGGGGATGGCGACGTGGTGGATCGGTTGCGCGGGTTGGTCCGGGGACTCGGCAATGACCAGGGGCGGCGGGTCGAATCCCACGCGGTTGGCGACGACCAGCGCAGCCAGATGGAGAATCCGCCCCGGTTCGCGCCATTGGGGTAAATCGATCAGGCTATCGCCGCCGATGAGGAAGAAGAGATCGTCGCCGGGGCGATCGGCGTGGATCGCGGCCAGGGTCTCGACGCTGTAGTGGGGGCCGGGGCGCTGAGTTTCGATCTCGGAGACGAGGAAGGCCGGGTGACCAGCCACGGCGAGGCTCACCATCTCCAGGCGGTGCTTGACGTCAGTCCGCCCGCCGAGCTTGTGTGGTGGTGCCCCGGCGACGACGAACCAGACCTGGTCGAGCGCGCAGACCTCGCGGCAGGTTTCGGCCAGGATCAGGTGCCCCTGGTGGATCGGATCAAACGTGCCGCCGTAAATCCCGATGCGCATCGCCTTGCCTGCTCCCTCTTTGCCAGCAATCCCGACGATGACTTGACATCGCTTCAGCTCTGGACAAAGGTTTATAATCTCTCACCAAACCTGCCCGAGAGGACGTTCGAGCCGAACGGCCAGGGCTCTGGGCGACGATAGGGCGGTGCTGTGCGACCTGTCAACGGGAAAAGCGGTCGTCAGGCCGCGCTCTGGGCCGACGATTCAGGATTTCGAGCGGTCGAGATCGACGACGGGGCCAGCACCGGGCCGGTCGTTGCCGTCGATGGCCCGTTCGCCGGGGTCGTCTTCAACCGCCCGGTTGATCAAGTCTTTTCGTACCGGATTCCGCTCCGCCTGCTCAACAATGTCTTGCCGGGGCAGCGAGTCCGGGTACCGCTCGGGCGGGGGAACACACCGAGCGTCGGCTACGTCGTCGCGGTCACGCCGACGGCCGAGGTGAATCCCGGGCGGATCAAGGAGGTCATCGAGATCCTCGACGACCCGCCCCTGATCGACGGCGCGATGCTCGACCTGACGCGCTGGATCAGCCGGTACTATGCCTGCACCTGGGGCCAGGCGCTCGACGCGGTCGTGCCAGCGGGGGTCAAAAAGCAGGCTGGCACGCGGGTCTGGACCTGCCTGACGTTGCCTGAGGAGACGCGAACGGGGCTGGGTGATGGGTCGCTGAAAGTCTCGACCAAGCAGGCCGAGATCCTTGAAGTCCTCGCCCGCGCCGATGTCCCGCTGACGATCGCCGACGTCTGCAAGCGGGCCAAGGTCGGCACAGCGCCGGTCCTGGCGCTCCGGAAAGCGGGTTTGCTCCACACCGTCAAGCGGCGGATGGGAACGACCAGCCCCGACGACACCGACCCCGCCGAGACCGCCCAGCGCGGCCCGCTCGAACTGACGATCGAGCAGAAGGCGGCCCTGACGATGCTCGCGCCCTCGCTCCGGGGTGAGGGTGGGTTCACGTCGTTCCTCCTCCACGGCGTCACCGGCAGCGGCAAGACCGAGATCTACCTCGGGGCGATTGATCAGGTCGTCGCGCGCGGCAAGGAGGCGATCGTTCTCGTCCCCGAGATCAGCCTGACGCCGCAGACGATCCGCCGGTTCCGCCGCCGGTTTCCGAAGGTGGCCGTCCTTCACAGCCACCTGAGCGAAGGCGAGCGCCACCGCCACTGGCGGAGCATCTCCAGCGGCGAGGTCCAGGTTGTCGTCGGTGCCCGGTCGGCGGTCTTCGCCCCGACGCGAAACCTCGGCCTGATCGTCATCGATGAGGAGCACGAAAGCTCATTCAAGCAAGAAACCGTGCCCCGCTACCACGCCCGCGACGTCGCCGTGAAGCGGGCCCAACTCGAAGGCGTGCCGATCATCCTCGGCTCGGCCACCCCAGCGCTGGAAACCTGGCGGAACGCGACCACCGGCCGCTACACGCGGATCAGCCTCCGGAGCCGCGTCGGGTCGCGGCCGATGCCCGAGGTTACGCTGATCGACATGCGCTACGAAAAGCCGGCCGGTGTCGTCCTCTCGTCCCCTCTCAAGGAGGCGATGACGAAGACCCTCGACGCCGGCGAGCAGGTGATCCTCTTGCTCAACCGGCGCGGCTTTAACACCTTTGCCGTCTGCGTGAATCCGAAGTGCCGCAGTGTCCTGAAGTGTCGCCACTGCGACGTCAGCCTGACGTACCACCAGGGGCGCCGCAAACTCGTCTGCCACTTCTGCGACACCGAGATCGACCGCCTGCCGAACTGCCCCGAGTGCCACAAGTTGCTCCATTACGGCGGCCTCGGGACCGAGCGGCTGGAACGCGAGGTCTGTGAAGCCTTCCCCGACCGGTCGATCCGCCGGATGGACTCCGATACGATGCGCGCCCACGGGAGCCACGAGCGGACGCTGGCCGCCTTCAAAAACGGCGAGGTTCAGATCCTCCTCGGCACGCAGATGATCGCCAAGGGGCTCGACTTCCCCAACGTGACGCTGGTTGGCGTGGTCGATGCCGACACCGCGCTCCACCTGCCCGACTTCCGCGCTGCCGAGCGGACCTTCCAGATCGTCACCCAGGTGGCTGGCCGGAGCGGTCGCGGCGAAAAGCCCGGCCGGGTCCTGGTGCAGACCTTCAGCCCCGAAGTCGCGGCCATCGCCCACGCGCAGCACCACGACTACCTCGGCTTCGTCGCCGGCGAACTCGTCGAGCGCCAGCGCCACGGGATGCCCCCCTACGGCCGACTCGCCCGCCTGATCGCGCGGGGTCTCGACGCCGATGCCGTCCGCCTTTACCTGGAGGAGTTGCATTCTGCCCTCAACTCCGCCAGATCCTCGTTAGTCGTGATGACCGCCGTCGTCCCCGCCCCTGTCGAGAAGATCCGCAACCTGCACCGCTTCCACCTCCGCCTCCGCTGCCCCTCGCCGAAACCGCTGCTCGATCTGCTCCGCTCGATCCCCCCGCAGTATCCGCCCCCGCCCGGGGTGGAACTGGCGATCGACATTGATCCAATGAGTTTATTGTGATGGAGTGTTCCATGAAGGCAGCGCCAACAAGTTTGACACCATTGGGCAGGATGGAACATCCCCATCCTGCTTTTCGGAGATTTTTCCCATGCTCAGACGGAACTTCTTGAACTCGATCGCAGCCACGGCGGCAGTCGGTCCCTGGCTCGGCGGTGGTCGGGCTCGGAGTGAGGTGATCAAACCGCCGCACGCGCACGGTGATGATCGGACGTTCGCCACGCCGCTCTCGGCGAGCCAGTCGCCGCCCGAGACGCTGGCTTACGTCGTGGCCACGTATGTGGGGATTGATGCCCGCAAGCCCGACTATCTGGCCTGCGTGGATCTCGACCCTAAGTCGCCCACGTACTCGTCGGTCGTTTCACGCGTCGCGATGCCGAGCGCGGGGGATGAGCTGCACCACTTTGGCTGGAACGCCTGCGCCAGTTGCCACGGCGACCGAGCCCGGCGGTACCTGATCGTCCCTGGTCTGATCTCGGGGCGAATCCACATCCTCGACACGATCGATCCGAAGCACCCGACGCTGCACAAGGTAATTGAGTCGGCCGAGATCGTGGCCAAGGCGAAACTCACCGGCCCGCACACCGTCCACTGCCTCAGCGATGGCAACATCGTGATCTCGATGCTCGGCGACGCCGACGGCAACGCCCCGGGTGGGTTCCTCTTGCTCGATGAGAAGTTTCAGGTTGCGGGGCGGTGGGAATCGAGCCTGGCCGGGATGAATTATAACTATGACTTCTGGTACCAGCCCCGCCAAAACGTCATGGTCAGCAGCGAGTGGGGCGCGCTCAACACGGTTCGGCACGGCTTCAAGCTCGACGACGTGAAGGCGGGCAAGTATGGCCACCACCTCCACTTCTGGGACTGGGACGCCAAAAAGATCGCGCAGAGTATCGACCTCGGCGCCGATGGGATGATCCCGCTGGAAGTTCGGTTCCACCACAATCCCGACAGCACGCACGGGTTTGTCGGTGCGGCGCTCTCCAGCAGCGTCTGGCACTACCACAAGGCGGGCGAGAAGTGGGCGGCCGAGAAGGTCATCCAGGTGGAACCGCAGGAGGTGAAGGGGTGGGACTTCCCCGTCCCCGGCCTGATCACCGACGTCGTCCTCTCGCTCGACGATCGCTGGTTGTACTTCTCCGACTGGCTCCACGGCGACATCCGTCAGTACGACGTCGCCGACCCGGCGCACCCGAAGCTGACCGGCCAGATCTGGCTCGGTGGCCTGCTCGGCAAACCCGCACCGAAGCTCAAGGGGGGCGAACTGACCGGCGGCCCGCAGATGCTGCAACTTAGCCTCGACGGCAAGCGACTCTACGTGACCAACTCGCTGTTCAGCGCCTGGGACAACCAGTTTTACCCCAAGATCGGCGAGCAAGGGTCGAGCCTCCTCCAGGTCGACTGCGACACGAAGGGGGGCGGCCTGGCGCTTAACGAGCGCTTCCACGTCCATTTCGGGAGCGAGCCGGGCGGACCCAGCCGGGCGCACGAGATCCGCTTTCCGGGAGGTGACTGCACGTCGGATATCTGGATTTGAGCGGTTGAGCCGGCGGCGGCACCACCAGGTTTCGGCGCCGTTGGCAGGATCGCGCGGTATTTTTGGATGTCGTGAACCCGATGATCTGTGCTTTCGACGTTTGAGGTCGCCCGCATGACATGGCGTGGCACGGTCCTGGCCGTGGTTCTGATGGGTTGGTTCGCTCCGACCCGGGCGCAAGCCGATGAGCACTATTATGTCTTGATCTTTGGGGCGCAGCCGACCCCCAAACGGATCAAGTACGCGCACACCTGGGCGACGTTCGTCCGGGTGGTCGATGATCCGACAGCGGCGTCGGGCTTCCAGTTGTTCACGCACACGATCAGTTTTTATCCGGCGGCGATCCGGGTTCGCCCGCTGGCACTGAAGGCCGAACCGGGAATCGTGCTCGACCTGGAGCAGACGCTGGCCTTGATGCGGCAAAACGGCGCAGAGACAACCGTCTGGGGTCCTTTCTTGATGCGGCCCGCCGTGTACCAGAAGTCGGTCGAGGTCTGGAACCAGTTCCGGAGCGGCGTGATCGACTATCGCGCCATCGACAACTTCAATCAGGAAGTTGACGACTGCATCCACGCCGTCACCAGCGTAGATCCCGACTACGGGCGTGGGCATTATCCGTTGATCCGGGTCGGCAAGTCAGCCTCGCGCTACATCGCGCATCAGGTGGTTCGCCGGGTCGATCCCGATCGCCACTTGCCCGACCAGACCTGGCTGATCGCGGCGTTGGGGTTGCTCCGACCGGACGTCGAGGTGATCTTGCCGAGCCAGTTCTCGCAACGTCGGGGTCTGCTCGGCTTGCGGCCCGAGTGATTGCCAGCCGCCGATCTGCTATCCTGGCTTCCCTCGGTTTCGGCTCAGCCCGGTATCCTGAGGGAATCAGACGATGAGTGAATCGGTGAAGGGGTCGGAAGCAGACAAGGAGCATGTTGTTCCCCTGGCCTCGGCGAGCCCGCCATCGGGCCGGTTGACGTCGCTCGACGTCTTTCGCGGCGTGACGGTGGCCGGGATGATTCTGGCCAACAACGGGTCGGGAAAGTCGTATGCGCCGCTCGAACATGTCAAGTGGAACGGCTGGACGCCGACCGACCTGATTTTCCCCTCGTTCCTGTTCATCGTCGGCGTGTCGATCACCTTCGCCCTGAGCAAGCGGATCGCTGACGCCGCCGGGATGCGGTCGTTGCTGTTCAAGATTTTTCGCCGGAGCCTGATCATCTTCGCGCTCGGCATCCTGATCCAGGCGTTCCCGAACTACACCGACTCGGCGACCTGGCAGAAGATCCGGATTCCCGGCGTCCTCCAGCGGATCGCGCTGTGTTATCTGGGCGCTTCGTTGATCTTCCTGGTAACACGCGTTTGGGGGCAGGTGCTGGCCACGATCGTCGTGCTCGCCGGCTACACGGCCCTGATGCGTTACGTGCCCGTTCCCGAGATCGGCCCGGGGCACTGGGAACAGGGTGCCGACCTCGGCTCGTATCTGGACCGACTCCTTTTGCATGGGCACATCTACATGCCAGACTACGACCCCGAAGGACTGCTGAGTACCTTGCCGTCGATCGCGACGACGTTGCTCGGCATCCTGGCGGGGCACTGGCTCCGGTCGGACCGCGACCGTGCTCGGACCTGTTCGGGTCTGTTTGTCGCGGGATTTGTCGGGATCATGGCCGGGTCGGCGTGGAATGCCTGGGTGCCGATCAACAAGGCGCTCTGGTCGGGCAGTTTCGTCCTGCTGGCGGCCGGTTGGTCGTCGCTCGGGCTGGCAACCTGCTACTGGCTGATCGACGTGGTGGGATATCGGCGCTGGGCGGGTCCGTTCCGGGTGCTGGGAGTCAACCCGATCACGGCTTACACCCTCGCGGCGATCGGCGCCCGGCTCCTGAACATGCCTTATATCAAGCAGGGGGCCGGTCCCAAGATCAGTGTTCATCGATTTTATTTCGACGGTTACCTGGAACCCTATCTCTGGCCGATGAACGCCTCGCTGGCCTATGCCGGGTCGATTTTGCTGGCATGCATCCTCATTGTCGCGATCATGGATCTGTTGCACCTCCACGTCCGAGCCTGAGGGGGCGATGACACCCGACTACAACACGATTGCCGGCCGGAGCATCAGCCGGCTCTCGGCGCTGAGTGATGGCATCTTCGGGGTCGCGATGACGCTGCTGGTCTTCGACCTCAAGCCCCCTTCCAGCGTGGGGGTAACGACCGACGTCGACCTGATCTGGGCCTTGCTCGGCGTCGGCTGGCAACTGATCGTCCTGGGTCTGAGTTTTTTCACCCTGGGTCTGTTCTGGATCGCGCAGGAGACGCAGCACCACTTCCTCGACCGGACCGACCGCCATTATACCTGGTTCCAACTGGCTTACCTGTTCGTGGTGACGCTGATTCCGTTCGCCACCCGCGTCCTGATCGAGTTCCCCGACTCGCGCCTGGCGGTCGTGCTTTACTGGTTGCTCATCATCATCCTGGGCAGCCTGCTCCGGTGGAGCTGGAACTATGCCGAGCGCGCCGGTCTGGTCCAGGCCGACACGGCGCCGATGGTCGGCACCGCGTTCCGCTCGCGCGTCCGCGTTGCGCAGACGCTTTATACCCTGGCACTTTGCCTCTGCCTGATCCGACCGCGCCTGAGCCTCTGGGGGTTCTTGCTAATCCAGTTCAGCTTCATCGCCGGGATTCAACTCCGACGCGGGCGGACCCAAACCCCGGCGGATCAACTCCCGGTCCGGGAGTAATCAACCCAGCATCAATCGAGCGCCGCGCTGGTCACCTCGCCGCCGTTTCGCGTCGTGAGCTTTTGCCAGACGCCGAGCGGAGCGCCGGAGCGGAGGGCGTAGGTTTCGGTGGTCGGGTTGAAGATGAAGCCGGCCGAGGCGCCGGTCGTGGGGTCGAACGGGATCGACTGGATTCGGTCGGTGAAGAAGCGGACCGACCCATCGCACAGGGCGACGTTCGCGCCGCCGGGATGCGCGCTGCCGACGGTCATGGCGTAGTGTTCGCTGGTCGCATCCAGGTAGGGCAACCCTCGGAGCGGGCTGTTGATCGGGTAGTAAGATTCGATCGCCGAATCGGTCGCGTTGCCCATGTTCCACCAGTGGAACGAAGCTCGGCCCGGCTCGGGGAGGCGGCCGTGGGCCTGCTCGGCGAACAACAAGGTTTGCGTGGTGCCATCGGTGATGTCGGCAAGCCGAACACGTGACTCGGCGTAGATGACTCCAGTCATGGAAGCCACCTGCGCCGGGAAGTTGGGAGAGGAGGCATCCGTCCCGAGTGTCCACATCCCCTGGTTGCCGCCATAACTTGTGTAATACTGCCAAAGTAAAGGCGAGAACGGAGCGTACTGCGAATCCAGCGCTTGCGGGTCGGCCACGGCTGGGTCGCTCGGACACCAGAGAAAGTTCACGCCGGTCGAGGCCACGGTCGCGTTCGTGCTATCGGTGGCCGCCAATGAGAAGTTGGCCGAGTTGTAGAGGGACGACGTTTCCATGAAGGGCAGGAGCCGGACAAAAACACTCAGACCCCAGATCAGCTTCGGGTTGAGCGGGTGCGGCGCCGCCGGAAACATCCCTGAGGGATACATCGCATTGGTCGATTCATAGTTGAGCGCCCCGAGGCTGAGTTGCTTGAGGTTGTTGACACACTGAGCCCGCCGGGCCGCTTCGCGTGACGCCTGGACCGCCGGGAGCAAGAGCGCCAGCAGCAACGCGATGATCCCGATCACGACCAGCAACTCGATCAGCGTGAAAGCGCGAGGGCGTGGCGTGGTCGGCATGGGAATATCCTTGGTTGCGCAATGAGGAATCACCCGAGTATCGACCGGTGTCTGACTTTTGTCAATATTCATGGCGGAGCGCCCTCGACCATTTTTTGCGTGAGTTTGTCGGGTTGATCGGGCATCATCGGTGGCGTCGCCTGGTCCCGATCGTCCTGCAAGGGTTAACTCCGATGGTTCGCAATGGTCTTGTCGCGGTGATCTTGCTGAGTTGTCTGGGTGGCCTCCCCGCTCGGGCCGGGGTGGGCGAGCCGAACCCGCCCAGGGTGTTTGTCGGGTACGTGTTCGGTCCGACAGCGGGGATCGATTACTCGCTTTATACCCACCTGGCGCACGCGTTCGTCACGGCGGACGCCGACGGCCGGATCAACGCGAAGCGGACCGCGCCGAGCCGCGAGTTGACGACCGAGGCGCACCGGGCGGGGGTTCAGGTGGTGCTCTCGCTCGGCGGTTGGGGCTGGGATGAGCAGTTCGCCGCGATCGCCAGCCACCCCGAGGCCGAGGAGCGGTACGTCGCGGCGGTCCTCAAAATGGTCGATGACTTCGACTACGACGGGATCGACTTCGACTGGGAGTACCCCGACACGAAGGCCGAAGTGGTCGGCTTTGAGCGGATGACCCGCAAGTTTCGCGCGGGGGTCGACGCGATCGGCAAGCGAAAGAACCGGACGATGCGAATCACGATGGCGCTCTCGTCGAACCAGGGGACGATCGACTGGCTGGCGACCCCGTTTCTGGTCGAGACGATGGACTGGGTCAACGTCATGACTTATGACTACACCGGCGACTGGACCAACTACGCCGGCCACCAGGCGCCGCTCTACGGCTCGTCAAAGCAACCCGGTAACGGCAAACGATCGACGGCGGCAACGCTCGAATATCTGCTCGACGTGCGGCAGGTCCCGCCCGACCGCCTCGCGCTCGGCATCCCGCTCTACGGTCGCGGGTTTGCGGTCGCTGAGCCGTACGCCTCGACCAAGGGGATCGCCAAAAAGCCACTTCCCGGCGACTACAACAAGATCGTTCCTCTGCAAGCTCAAGGTTGGACCCGGCTCTGGGACGCCGAGACCCAGACCCCCTGGCTGATCGCGCCCGATAAGTCGGCCGTGATCGGCTACGACGACGCGGAGTCGGTCCGGCTCAAAACCGAGTGGGCCATGAAGCGCGGGCTCCGGGGCGTCTTTTTCTGGCAGGTTGCCGCCGACAAGCTGCCCGACGGCACCCACCCGCTCCAGGACGCAGCGCATGCCGTCTGGAAAGGTGGCAAGCAACCATGATCGCTCCGCCCCCCACCGGGCTCGATCCCACCGCGCGACCGTACGTCCGCTGGTGGTGGTTCGCCGGGCCGATCGACACGCGGGTCGTCGAATCTCAGCTTGATTGGGTTCAGGCCAACGGCTTCGGCGGCGTCGAGATCGCCTGGATCTACCCGCTCACCCGCGACGGCGCGACCGGTCCCCGCTGGCTCAGCCCCGAGTGGACCACGCATGTCACCCACGCCAAGCAGTATGCCGAGACCCTGGGCCTGGGATGCGACTTCACCTTCGGCACGCTCTGGCCATTCGGGGGCTCGTTTGTTCCGGTCGAAGACTCGCATCACCAGTGGGATGGCCCGTCGTACCACGCGCTGACCCAGTCGTGGGAGTCCGCCCACGAGGCCGAGCCGGGGCTGGTGCTCGACCACCTCAACCGCCACGCGCTGGCGCGATACGCGGAGGTCATGGGCAACGCGCTCGCCCCGGCGCTAGCGGGTCGGACCTCAGCGCTCTTTTGCGACTCATGGGAGGTTCCGAGCACGCGGATCTGGTCGCCGGCCCTCTGGGACCGGTTCGAGCAGCGGTTCGGTTATGACCTCCAGAAGTTTGTGTACCGTTTCGAGGAAAAGGTCGGCACCGACTTCACCATCGACACTCTCGACGACGACATCCACGCCCGGTACGACTACCGGAGCTTGGTTGCCGACGCCGTCCTCGACGAGTTTTATCGCCCCTTCACCGAGGCGTGCCATCGTCTGGGTGCCCTTTCCCGCGTCCAGTGCCACGGCGCCCCGACGGATCTCCTGGCCGCTTATGCCGCGGTCGACATCCCCGAGACCGAGGTCCTGCTCTTTCCCGCCCCGTTCGCCCGGATCGCCGCCTCGGCCGCGGCGCTGGCGGGCCGCGCGGTCGTCAGTTGCGAGACGTTTACCTGCCTCTATGGCTTCCCCGACGACCATTTTCGGGACGAGTTGACCGCCGACCTCCGGTTGCTGGCTGATGCCGCCATCGCGCACGGCGTCAACCAGATCGTCTGGCACGGGATGCCGTACAACCCGCCCGGCGGCGCAAATACCTTCTTTGCCACGACCCACGTCGGCCCCGACTCGGCCTTCGCCGCCGACCTGCCCGCCTTCAACGCCTACCTGACCGACCTCTGCGCCCGGATGCGCCAGGGCCAGACCTACTCCAGCCTGGCCGTCTACCTGCCGATCGAAGATAACCGGATGCTCGACCGCTTGCCCGCGTGGCTCCGGACCCCCGCCGCTCACTCGTACTGGGAATTACGCCACGAGGTTGTCCCCGAGGAAGCCGAGCCCTACCACCCGCTCTGGATCTCGGCGCCGTTTTTGAAGGACGCGACCTGGGATGGAGTTCGGCTCCGCGTCGGCGGCGTTGACTTCGCCGCGCTCCTGATCGGTTCGCGCTGGCTTGACGCCGGGGCACTGGCAGACATCCTGCGACTCGCCGAGGCTGGCCTCCCCATCGCCATCACCCGTCGCCCCGAGCAGCCCGGGCGAGTTGCCGACCCGGGTTATGCCGCCCGGGTTGATGCCCTGCTCGCGCTGCCGAACGTCCACGGTGATCTGGCCGACCTGGATTTGACCCCACTCGTCAGCGCCGAGAAGCTGCCCCCCTACTGGGCGCGGGTGGATGGCGACGCTCTGACCCTCTTCTTCGCCCACCCCGGCGCCTGGGACGTCCGCTACCCGATGACGCACGGTCAAGCTCTCACCCTGCCCGCCATCAGTCTCCCGGTCCAGATTCAATTTCAGCGGATTTCCTATCCGATCACGCTCGACTTTTTGCCCGGTCGCTCGGTCTGCGTGCAGGTTCAGGCGGGCCAGGTGGAAACGATATACCCACCTGGGAGTGCCGCTCGACCTGGCGCGGCCGGGGGAATCGAACGTGCTGGCGGTCGAGGTTCATCAGACTGATCCGACCAGCAGCGACCTGTATTTCGACCTCGCGCTTCAAACCGCCCCCAACGCCGACCGGACCCCCGAGATCAATGCTCTGGCCCGACTGGTGGTTGAGACGTACCACAAGCAACACTATCTTCGGCCCGGCATCTCGATTTCCAACGGCTACCTTGACGGCGGGCGCCAGATGCAGGTGAACGTGAATTTCCAGGCGCATTCCGGCCGCGAGATCCTCCGGGTGGACCGGACCCGCGACCCCACGCTGGCCCGCGATCTCGCCTTTGCCCGCGGTCTCGGATTGCGGAAGCTCACCGTCGAGGAGCGCATCCGGCGGATCTCGGTGCGGGTCGACCGCGAATCGACCCCGCCCGGCGGCGCGGTCTGGCTCGAATCGACGGTCAATCCGCTCGAAACCGAGTACGAGGACAAGCCAATCCTGATCGGCGAGTGGCTCGACCAGGCACACGCGGGGGTCTGCCGCCACCGCGCCCTCCTGTTCAAGATTCTCGCCGATGAGGCGGGACTACCAACCGCGCTCACCCGCGGCAACTACCAGAGCAGTCCGGGCAAGGAAGGCTTCCCCCACGTCTGGAAAGAGGTCGCGCTCGACGACGGTGTCCGGGTCATCGTCGACGTCATGCACGATGGCAGCTTACCCCGCCTCCGCGAGTCGACCGACCCCGACGTGGTCGAGCACTATCGGAAGGTCGACGACTCGCCCTGGTATCAACCCAGGCCCAATTGCCCAGTCCTGCTTACCTGTCGCCCACAATCACCTGTTTCAGACTCGCCCCCCGATCGGGGTCGATCCGCGTGATTGCCGCGATCGCTCCCGCCGCGATCCGCACTTCTGGCTCGTCGGCGAGCTTGAGCAACGCCGGGATCGCCGCCATTCCGAGCGCACCCAGATCACCCAGCCGTTCCAATGCTCGGAGGCGATCCTCGACCAGGTCGCTGGCCTGGCTCCAGGCAATCAAACGCGGAACAGACAACACCGCCGCGTTGAGGTCGGTCTTGACCAGCGCTTCGATCGCATCCAGCGCGAGCGACCGGTCGGGCCCCGCCGCCAGAGACTGCAACGCCGACACGGCGGGCGTGGCTTCGGGCAGACCGATGATCCCCAGCGCCATGACGATCTTGGGCCGCTGGGAGACGAGGTCAGGCTGATCGAGCGCCGCGGTCAGTCGAGCCGCGACCAGCCGGACCTCGGCAGGGTCAACCTGGCGGAGTTTGCGGATGATGTCGTGGTGAACCGGGCCGCCGTCGCGCTGGTGGATCAGTTGATCGAGGAGGACGTCGAGCGCCGGGGCCACCTGCTCGGGGTCGGTCGCCAGCAGCCAGAAGGCGGCGTCGGACCGGACCATCGCATCGCTGTTCCGGAGCGCGGCGACCACCGCGGGCCGGACTCTGGCACCGCTGGGGTCGAACTCAGCGAGTGTAATCAAAAGCCCGAAGGCTTCCTGGCGGCTCGGCTGGTCCAGGAGCGGGATCAAAGCGGCCATCGTGGCTTCTTCGCCGCTGTACCTACCAAGTAATTGGATCAGGACTTGCCCCTGCCGCGACTCCGGCAGCCCTGGGTCGCTCAACATCGTCTTGAGGCGGGCCAGGGTCCGGACGCTAGCGGGGGCATCGACTGGTTCGAGATGGAACACGGCGTTAGCGGCGGCCAGCCGAACGCGGAACTCGGGGTCATCAGCAAGCACCCGCTCCAGGTCGGGGATGATGGGTCGAGCCGTGTCGCCGTACCAGCACATCGCGGCGGCGGCCTCGGCCCGGACATCCGGCACCGGATCGCCGAACGCCCTGACCAGCGCCCGGATCACACGGCCAACCGATTCGGGCCGCGCCAGGGCCCGGAATGTGCCGGCGGCCTGGGAAAGCTGCTCAGCCGCCCGAGCGCGAACCGTCGGATCAGCGTCACCCATCGCCCCAACCAGAGCATCGAGAGCCGGCTCGGGGTGGAACGCGTCCTGTCGGACCACGATCCGGCCCGCCGCGAGCCGGACCAGCGGATCTCGATCCCGCATCGCCGCGATCAGCCACGGGACCGCCGCCGGACCCGCCATCAAGAACCCTTCGAGAGCCTCCTGGCGCGCTCCCGGTGTCGGGTCGCGCAACTGACCCGCAAATCCCCGGAGTCGCCACTGCTCGGTGATCGTCGGCCAACCTGGGATGCTCGCCGCGATCGCCACCGCGACTGTTGCCGTGATGCCAAAGAGCGGACCAAACCGTCGTCGGGTCTGTGCCATTGATCCTGTCTCCCTGACTGATGTCCTCGTCTGTAAATCTTGCCTGATTTCCGATCATCAGGCAAGTGCCAGGCAACCAACCGCTGAACCTTTGGATTGACCTCAGCCTCTCCGGAATGCCCAGATTGGGACTCGCTTCCGACCGGCATCTGGCAACTATCCGCCAATGACTCATGGCCAAAACGAAGCCAACGGGTTACTGTATCGGATCTTTGTAGTAGTCTCGGTCGAGGAGTCTCATCCCATGGGGCAGCGCTGGGGTCTGGGGCCGGTGTTTGCCTCGGAGTGGTTGACGATCACGCGGCGGTGGCAGGTGTATGCTGGGCGGATGCTGTTTGTGGGGCTCTTGCTGTTTGCTCTGGCATGTGTCTGGGTGGCGCAGGTGGCGGGGCGGCCGGTGGGGTCGATCCAGGAGCAGGCGGCGACCGGGCAGGGGTTCTTCGCCGCGATCGTCAACGTGGAGTTCATCCTGATCTTCGCCGTGGTGCCGGTCGCGCTGGCGGGGGCGATCTGTCACGACAAGGAGCGGGGCAACCTGTTGCCGCTCCTCCTGACCGACCTGTCCAACGCCGAGATCGTGCTCGGCAAGCTGGCGGGGCGACTGCTGCCGGTCGTCGGGATGGTGGTCTGCACCCTGCCGGTTCTGGCGACCGGAAGCTTGCTTGGCGGGATCGACCCATTGGCCCTGTTCGGTGGGCTGATGGTGGCCATCACGGCCACAATCCTGGTCGGCGCGGTCACGCTGGCGTTCTCAACCTACGGGACGCGGACGGTCGAGGTCGTGCTGGCGACGATGGGGGTCGAGGCGATCTGGCTCCTCAGCGAGCCGATCTGGTGGCAGGCCCGCTATGTCTTCAACTGGCCCGATCTGCCCCGCTGGGTTCGCGACCTCCACCCGTTCGACATCGGCTTCGCCCCTTACGGCCGGCCCACCGAGATCGCCTGGTACGACTACGCCGTCTTTTGTGCCCTGACGCTGGGAATTGCCGCCGCCCTGATCGGGCTGGCGATCGCTCGGGTCCGCGCCGTGGCGGTGGCTGGGTCCGACGGACCACGGCCAGTCCGGAAGGGACGACAGCGGGCCGACCGGATGGCACAGCTCGATCGCGACCCGGTCGCCTGGTACGAGCGGCACCGGCGCCAGCCGACCCCGTGGATGCGGAACATGATTGCCACCTACTTCCTCTTTGCCATCCTCTTCGGTGGCCTCGGGATCTTCGAGGGCCTCTGGCCGCGTCTGGGAGTCAGTTACGGCTGGTTTTCGTGCTACGTGGTGGCTTTCAGTGTGGCGATCGGCCTCCCCTTGAACCTGCTGGCGGGTGCCACGGCGATGAGCGACGAACGAGCGCGCGGGAGTCTCGACGTCTTGCTCGCCACGCCGGTAGCAACCCGCCGGATTGTGCTGGCGAAGTGGTGGGCGTCGTTCCGCCCCGTCGTGCTGTTGTTGCCGATCCCCACGCTGGTCGTCCTGCCGCTCGCCTGGCAGACCGGCCACTGGGGCGAGGCCGCCCTGATTCCCGCCTCGATCATCCTCTGGTCCGCCTCGGCCACCAGTATCGGCCTGGCGTTGGCGACCTGGATTCATCGACCCAACCGCGCCGTCGCGGCGGCGGTCGCGGTGTACGTCCTCGGCTCGCTCGGCTGGCCGGTGACCGTCATCGCCCTGACCGGCGGTTGGGGGCTGCTCTGCTGGGGCTTAACGACGGTCAGCCCCTATTACAACGCCTACTTCGCCACAGAGATCCTGGCCAACCCGAACGTCAACTTCCCCATTGATCTGCACTGGATCTGTCTCAGCTGGGTCGTCTTGCACGCCCTGACGGCCGGCGGGCTGCTGGTCGCCATCCTCGCCACCTTCGACCGAGCACAGGGAAGGGTCCGCGAACGTTCGGAGTGACAGACCTGTAGTATAGTATCAATAAGAATTTATCACATAAAAACACGATAATGCAAATAGTAAATAGCAAAGTGACCCAGATTAACCAGTTGCAATCGGCTATTCTGCGATTTGCCATGCCTTTGCTTGCTCTGACTCGTATCAGGTCTTCTCCGTCCGTGTTCCATCCGTGGCTCCTTTCCTCACGCCAACTTCAGATGCGCATTGATCTTGCTTGTCCATCGAGATTCGCTAAGATGAAGAACGATAGGGCAGACCAGCATTTCGGTCACGCGAGCGTCGAGCTTGATCGTTCGTCGTTCGCTTTTGAGGTTTTCTGGACTCGGTTGGCTCTCCGTGTGTTAAACTGGAGACGAAGGGCAGGCCAGGAGGCGTGGGCGTCCCTCGTCCCGGCCCGAGCCGATTTGTCTCACAGGAAGGGTTTGCTGCTGGGAACTCCTCGGAGGACGAGGAGTCGGACATTCACCAGGGAGGAACGGGCGATGATCTCGAAGCATTGGGGTGGAGTAGCGGTCTACGGTTTACCTGGGCTGGTTGTGGGCGTGGTTCTGGCGTGGTGGGGTGGTGGACATGGTCCGACCGCCCGGGCGCAGGGGGCCGGGCCAGTGACCAAGCCGAATGGAACCATCGCCTTCACCTCGGCGTCTAACGGATCATCGGGACAGTTGCTGTACCTGATCGACACGGAAAATCAAGCATTCGCCGTGTACCGCGTCGATCCCGCAAATACCAAGGGTGGGGGCTCGGTGAAACTCGAAGCCGCTCGCCAGTACAAGTGGGACCTGAAGCTGTCGGAGTTCAACAATCAGTCGCCCGAAGTGTCTGCCGTCGAAGGCATTGTCAAATCGATGATCAAGTAAGGAACGAACGCCGCGACGTGCTGACCTCTGGTGCGGCGGTGGTGTTCCGATTCTGGACTTCGAGCTTGGCTTGACTCTGGTCCCGGTTTCTTCACCCTCGCCTGCGAAAATCGTCACGAACGGCCGCCCGCACTCGGCCGAACTTCGATCACCCGGGAGCACGTCGATGGCGCAGTTTTACACCCTGGAAGAGGCGGCCCGAGTTCTGGGCATGAGCCCTGAAGACCTCAAGGCCAAGGCCCAGCACCGCGAAGTCCGCGCCTTCATGGATAGCGGCTCCTGGCAATTCCGTGTTGCTGACGTCGATGAGCTCGCTCGCAGGAGCGGACACGGTTCCGACCCCGACCTATCGCTCTCGGACCTGGATCTCCACGTTCCCGAGGGCAGTGGGTCGGACGAGTTTGACCTTTCCGAGTTCCAGATCGGGACCGACCAGGCCGACCTGGGTGCCCGGACTGGTGTCATCCCGGCGTCGAATATCGACGACGATGATGATGCCGACATCCAGTTCGACGATCTGACCCTGCCCGCCGGGCCGATCTCGAACTCCAGCTCGACGATCATCGGCATGAAGCCGTCGGGCAAAGGCCCGAGCGATTCCGACGTCAAGCTTGTCCCCGACCAGCCAATCAAGGGTGCCAGCGATTCTGACGTGCGCCTGATGCCCCTCGAACCGCGTTCGGCAAGTGACTCTGAAGTCACCCTCGTCAGCGATGACGACGGCGACCTGTCCGACTTTGGTGGCCTCAAGCCTTTCACTCCCACCAGCGGGGGCCGTGCCGGCAACGTCGGCTCTTCGGCCGAGATCAGTGCCGCCGAAGGAGATTCGGGGAGCGACTTCGAACTCATGCCGTCGTCCGACATCGCCGCAGCGCTCCAGCCCGAGAGCGGCAGCGATTTCGAGCTGACAGCGCTCGACGCCAGCGACGAATTCGAAGCCACCCCGCTGGCCGGGCCGAGTGACTCTGACGTGACGGCGGCCCTGCCCTCGGCGTCGGGGATCAACCTTGCCCGACCGAGCGACTCCGGGATTAATCTCCAGGGAGTCGGCGGCTTCAGCCTCAGCGACGACTCGATCGAACTGGCACCGCTCGACGATGACGATGAACCGGCCCGGCCGGCTCCAAAACCCAAGCCCAAGGCGATTGTCCCGCCCCCACCGACCAATAAGGTCGTTCCCGCCGATCCGGGTGCAACCTCGCTCGGAATGTCAGAGAAGGACATTTTTGAAGATACCGACTTCAGCCTCGAAGTCGACGCCCTCGACGGCGACCGCGACGACCGGACCGTTCAGCTTGAACGCGGCAGCGACTTCGATATCGACGATGAGTCGGGCTCGGCCTCCGAAGTCTTCGCGCTCGACGAGGACGACGTGGACCAGAACGCCGCCACCGCGATGGGCGCCGCCATGGCGATCCCCGATGGTGACGAGGACGACGACTTCGCTTCCAGTTCGGGGGGGGGTGGTGCCAGCGGTTGGGACGTCGAGTCCGAGGTCGGCACCTCGACCGGCACCGGCACCGCCGTCTCCAGTGGTCGCCTTGTCCCTGCTGGCCCGCAAGCGGAGTGGGGCGGAATTTGGGTTGGACTTCTCGGTTTCACCTCGGTCCTCGTCTTCGCGGGGATGGTCTTCTCGATCGACCTGGTCCGGAACCTCTACGACTTCCAGGGAAATGGTCCCGCCTCGGGTCTGATCAAGCAGATTGCTGGGCTATTCGGTTGATCCGGATTCTGGTATGAGACACCCCAGCCTGTTCGCATCCGACCGCAAATGGGTGCGAACAGGCTCGAATTGTTGGTGTTAAAGTCGCCTCTGAAAGGAGTCAGAGTGCCATGCGGGAACGGTTGCGCTCGACCCGATCGGCCCTGATTGCCCCGATCGCGGGGATCTGCCTTATGACTGGCTCGGTCGGGTGCGGCCTCGTGCCGAGAACCCGGCTCGACGACGCGCAAAAGCTGGTCCAGGGGCTCCGGACCGAGAACGCGCAGCTCAAGGACACGAACCTCGGCCTCAAGGTCCAGAACGAGGACCTGTCGCAGCGAGCGGTCGACGACGGCCAGGCGATTCGGGCCCTCGAAACCGCCAACACGCAATTCGAGAAAAGTATCGAGGGTTACCAGGACGACCGCGAGCGGATGCGTGCCGCCTTCAACGACCTGAAAGATCGTGTCCGCGCGGCGACTGCGCGCTGACGATCGGCTTGGCAGCTTGACGACCTGAGCCGACTGGTTCCATAATCAGCGCAGGTCAATCTTCCCGTTTCCAGGATCGCCGCTGATGCCCTTGTTCTTGCTCGTGGCCTTATTTCTGGCCTTCGGGGCTGATTCGGTGGTGATCCCGGGCACCGTTCCCCCCGGGTCGATCCCGACGCGGGTCGCCACCATCATCGGCTGGGTGGCCGGGGTTGGTCTCGTGGCGCGGTTGGTGTCGGTCGGGGTGGCCGCTCGGGCTCATCGGCCAGGATTGCGATCGGTGCCAGGGCCGCGGCGGCTGTTCCGGTGGGGCCGGAAAGTGGTCAACTGCCTCACTCTCGGCGGGTATGCCTGGGCGGTCCTGGTGCTCGACTGGCCCGAGATCGTCCGGTCGGTCTGGGGCTGGCGGAACGCGATCCTGGTCGATGAGATCCTGATCCTGGCTCCGTTTCTGGCCGCCGAGGTCGCGGGCTGGTGGGGCCTGGCCTGGGGTGATGCGGCGGTCCGGGTCGAGTCGGCGGCACTCTTTGGTGCGGTCGCGATGCCGCCTCCCTCGGTCGGTCGGTACGTCGTGAATCAGGCGCGGCAGACGCTCGGGATGGTCCTGTCGGCCGCTTTCCTGTTCGCGTTTGGCCAAGATCTGGCCCGGTGGATCTGGCCAGAGCGGCTGGCCAGCCCGAACTTCCAGCTTGGGTTGATGGTGACGCTCGGCGGCTCGGTCCTGATCCTGGCCCCCGCGTTTGTCCGCCTGAGCTGGCCGACCCGCCCCCTACCCGCCGGCCCGCTGCGCGACCGCCTCGAACGGGTTGCCGCGCGGTTTCGGTTCCGTTGCACCGAGATCCTGGTCTGGGAAACGGGCGGCGGGGTTGTGAATGCCGGCGTGACTGGCGCGACCCCCTGGTTCCGGTATGTCTTGCTGACCGATGCGCTCCTGGATGGGCTGAACGACCACGAGATCGCCGCCGTTTTTGGTCACGAGGTCGGCCACGCCCGGCACCGGCACCTGACCTTCTTCGGCCTCTTTTTCGTCGGGAGCGTCGGCGTGATGACGTTGATTGGGACGTCGGTCGATGCGTCGCTGATCGAGGCAATCAGCCCGCTGGCTCTGGCCCCAATTTGGATGACGTTGGTTCAGGGCGGTACGGTCCTGGCCGCCGGTCTGGTCTATTTTGGCTTCGTGTTCGGCCACCTGTCGCGCCGGTTCGAACGTCAGGCCGACGTTTTCGGCGCGCGGGCGGTCTCGTGCGATCAACCGGTCTGCCCACCGCACCCCGACCCGTACCAGGCCCACTCGCCAGCCGCCCTGGCGAAGCTCGACGAGCGGGCGCCACTTTGCCCGGTCGGGCTGAGGACGTTCAGCAACGCCTTGCGGGCGGTCGCCGCGCTCAACGGGATCGACCCAGGAGCGCGGTCGTGGCGGCATGGAAGCATCGCGCGCCGGGTCGCCTTTCTGGAAGGACTTGAAGGTCACCCCGACCGCGAGCGTGCCTTTCAAGCCGGCATTGTCCGCCTTCGAGTCGCGCTGGCGGTCTTACTCGCTCTGGCCCTAATCCTGGCCTTCGAGACCGGGGCGATCGAGCAGTTGGGAGCCTGAAGACGGATCAACTGAAAAGAATATTTGTCACAGAATGCGAATCGCAAACTGAGATGCACACTCACTTTGCGATTTGCCAATCCTACGATATGTCAGGCTTTCTCTGCCATCACATCAATCAAGCACTGACGAGAGCGGGAGTTACGGCGTACTCGCGGAGGATCTGGGCGGCAACGCTGGCGTCATCAAACGACGCGACGCGGTCGGCCAGGATCTGGTAGGACCGCGACCCTTTGCCGGCGATCAGGACGCCGTCGCCCGGCTGGGCACAGGCGAGGGCGAAGGTGATCGCGTCGCGGCGGTTGATCTCAAGCCGGGCTCGACCGGGACGCGCCATCCCAGCGCGCATCTCGTCGAGGATGGTGCTTGGGTCCTCATCTCGGGGGTTATCACCGGTCAGGATGACCAGATCGGCCCCCACCTCGGCCGCCCGACCCAGCGCGGTCCGGTGCCGGAACCGGGCCATTTCCTGGTGCAAAGGGGCGAGTTCGTCCAGGTGGGTTCCCTCGGTCCCGATCACGCAGATGACCCGGCCCGAGGTGATGCTCCGGAGGTTGCTCAGAGCCCGGGTGAGTGTTCCGGCGGTCTTGGCCTGATCGACCCGGACCTCGAACGATTGGCCCGCGCGGATCGGCTCGAAGTGGCCAGGGATTCGGGCGACCGACTCCAGCCCACGGACCACGACGTCGGCCGATACGCCGATCGACCAGGCCACCGCTGCCGCCGCGAGGGCCTGGCGAATGACCGCGTCGCCGCCGCCAACGCGGAGGGTGACTCTCAGATCGCGATCGAAGCCGCGGAGGAGGAACCGGGCCGAGGTTGCATCGACGTGATCGATGACCGCCGAGACGCTTGTTTTCGGTTCGGCTGAACCATCGGTCTCGACCGCGAACGTGACTCGCCGCGCCCGGAGATTCCCGGCGCCGAGGACGTCGGCATCGGGGTCGTCGGCGTCGATAACGATGGTCCCACCGGCGTCGATCCGGCGGATCAACCGGGCATACGACCGTCGGCGGGCGGCCCGGTCGTCGTCGCCCAGGTTCGTCACAACCACGGCGGCCAGCGGAATCCCGTCAACCTCGCGGCGGTCAATCGCGGCCTGATTCACTTCGAGGACCACCGAATCGCACCGCTGGTAGACCATGCTGGCCAGCATCGCGGCCATCTGCGGTGCGTCGGGCGAGCGCGGGCCGACCGGGCGGATCGCGTCGCCATCAAACCAGTTGGCGGCACCCACGGAGCCGACGACCTGCCCCTCAGCGCGGAAGATGGCGCGGAGGAAGGCGCTGACGCCCCCTTTCCCGGTCACGCCGGTGATCCCGACGACGGGCAAGGTTTCCGCCGGGTCGCCCGCCAGAGCGTGCGTGATCCGGGCGTGGGCCGACCGGGCATCACCGACGACGACCTGGAGTCGATCGGAGCCGGGCAGCGGCCGCTCGACAACCACACCCGCTGCGCCTCGCTCCAGCGCGGCGGTCGCGGGGCAAGTGCCATCCTCGCCGGCACCGGCACCAACGGCCACGAACCAGTGGCCGGGATCCAACTTGTTCGGGTCGGCCGAGCACCCCTCAACATGTAAGTTCCCGGCGCCGACGACATCGGCCTCGGGCAAGAGCCGCCGCAAGCTGACCGAAGGGGACGCGGGCTGCGGGGTCCGATCAATAAACCAACGAGTCATCGGCGTAAGCCTCCATGCAAGCCGTATCAGGATGCCGACCGGCGTACCGAGTCTCGACGCAGCCTCATGCCACATCACCCAGCAAGTATCGCCGTTCCGACCTTCGCCATCGAAGGTGAGTCGATGGGAATTCTGCCGACTCGTGGCGCAAATTGCAATCCCGAATTGAAGAGGAAAGGGGGTGCAGGAACGCCTTTGCGACTGCTTGAGCGGCCGGCGGGTCGTCAATGGCGGTTTTCCATGTCTTTCTCGACTCTTCTCATCGCCTGGGCAATCTGACCTGGTCAAGGAGGACCGCCATGTTCCGCAAGCCGGCCGACACCACTCTCGATCCCAAGCTCGAACTACTCTACGCCGAGGTCTCACGCGAGGTCTTCGGTCCCCCCGAAGACATCCACCAACTCGACTTCGCCACCATCGAACAACGCGCTTATGAGGTCGGCCGCAAGGTCGCCCCACGCCTCGCCCGCGACGCCGCCGCCCAGCAGGCACAAACCGCCGACACGCCCCAGCCCTGTCCCGACTGCGACCGCCAGTCGCCCGGGGCGGTGCGATCACGCCCCTTCCTGATCCAGGACGGATCGATCTCACTGCCCGAAGCCGCCCACTTTTGCTCGCACTGCCGCCGAGCCTTTTTCCCCCAACCGACCACGCCAACGCCTCAATCATCGCCGCTATAGTCCCGGCGTCCTGAGCCGAGCGATAATCACGGCCACGGCCACAAGCTCCTTCGAGGAGGCCAGCCGCGTCCTCCTCATCAACACCGACTGGTCGATCACGCCGCGGCACCTTCAAACCTTGTGCCAGGAGGTCGGCAACGAACTGGTCGATCAGCGGCAACAACGCACCCAAGCGTATCGCCAACAACCGCTCAACACCCCGCCCCAAACGGCCAGTCCGCCAGTCCCCCTCGCTGTGGTGCTGGTCGATGGCGGCCGGATCCAGACCCGACAGGCCGACTGCGGCCCCGGCGTCCACAGCCCCGCCTGGCGGGAAACCAAGACCGCCGTCTTGCTGCGGATGACGCATCAGCCCACCGACTCGGACCCTCAGCCCGAGTTGCCCGCCTGCTTCGCGGTGGCGAGCGGGTCGGGCCCGCCGCCGGTGGACGGTCCACCGACCGAGGCAGTCGAACCGACCCACCCGCGTCGCGAACTCCTCTTCCGCACGGGGCTGGCCAGCCTGGCGTCGAGCGAAGCGTTTGGCTGGCAGGCCGCGGCGGCGGCCGACCACCGGGGCTTTTTCACGGCACAGGCACGAGCCTTTCTCAGCGACGGCCAGGCATACAACTGGACGATCCAGAAGCAGCAATTCGGCTCATTCGAGCCGATCCTCGACTTTGTCCACGCGGCCCAGCACATCCATGCGGCCGCCGGTGCGGCCGGTGTGGCCGGCCGCGACTGGGTCAACGCCTGCTGGCAAGGTCGAGTCGCCGAGGTGATCGCAGCCATTGAGGCGCACCAAGGCCAACTCCGCGAACCGGTCGATCCGCGGACGGAGCCGGATCATGCGTGGTGCGTGTTGCAGCGTGAGCGTGGTTATCTGAGCAACAACACCACGCAGATGGACTATCCGCGTTATCGTCGATCGGGCTTGCCGATCACCAGCAGCCCGATCGAGTCGTGGATCAAGCAGCTCAACCGGCGGGTCAAGGGCAGTGAGAAGTTTTGGAACGATGAGGTCAGCAGCGAGGCGATCCTTCAACTGCGTAGTGATTGGCTGGGCGACGAGGAGGCGTTAACCAAACACCTGCAAGATCGCCCAGGTCACCCACACTCACGGCCTCGCCCGGCTCTCCCAAACGCCGCTTGAACTACATCAGTGTTCCTGCACCCAGTTGGCGCAGCAGAACTCAGGCGGCCTCGGATCGCACAAGATGCCTGTCTTGTGTGCATCATGCACGAAACGATCAGGTCAAGAGGATTGGCCGCGGTTTGAACGTCGTGGCTCCTGCGGGGAACAGGAGAACGTCTCCTTGCTGCTACCAGTCGGCTCCGTGGATGGGGTCGATCTGGTCGGGGGTCAGTCCGTTGCGAAAGAGGAGCGCGGCGGCGACGGTCGTTACCTCGTTCGGCACCCCCTCGTAGTGCCAGGTCTGAACCGAGGGGTTAAGCATCTTGAGGTAGTGGCGTGGGCGGCCATTGCCGAAGTCGAACGAGACCAGCGTGTAGCCACCGTCGGAGTCGATGACCCGCTGGTTGAGCGCGTCCGCCAACCGTTCCAGGCCGACAAGGCGGACGAACTAGCGCCGAACCTGGGCGTTCCGACATTTGCCGATATCTTTGGGGTCAAGCTCGTGGGGAGCGCGGTGGCCAGCCACTGGGGAACCCTGGCACCGTGGAGGTACCACTGGCGTTTGCGACCCTGGATCTCGGCGGGCTGGCTGTCGCCTCGGTGCTGAAGACCGTGCTGGAACCAGGCCATGGTGCCGTCGGCGTGAATCAAGGCGGGGCGGTCGTGGTCGCGGTGCGATTCCCCATGCTGCTGCCACTTCCAGGTGTTGTCCTCAAAGATCATGGAGGGGCGATCACCGTCGCGGTGCGTTTCGCCGTCGTGGTACCACCAACGTCCGCCATCAATATCCACATGGGCGGGGCGGTCTCCCATCCGGATCGATTTGTTTTCTTGCTGGTACCAACGTGTGCCATCCGCGGCGATGTGGCTTGGCAGGTCGCCGTCGCGAAAACTTGGCCCCTGATGAGTCCAGCTCCGATCCCCGCGATGGTTGATCCGGTTGGGTAAGTCGTCTGGGCTGCCGCCGGGGGTGGCGTGGCGGACCCAGGTGTAATCCCCCTCGCGGGTGATCGAGATGGGCCCGCCGTCGTCGCGGTCATATTCCCCCTGGCGTCTCCAGGCTAACTCCGCCGTGGGTGACCATGCGTCGCTGGTGGTGATGGCGGGTCGGTCGCCGTCGCGGTGCTCCACGCCGTACTGGAACCAGGTCTGGTTGCCACGCGACTCAATGATCGCTGGCCGGTCGCCGTCGCGGTGCTCCTTGCCGTGCTGGTACCACGAGCGACCGCCATTTGCCGCGATGACGGCGGGCTGGTCGCCGTCGCGGTGCGGTTTGTGGTCAAGCGACCAGTTGCGCTCGCCGTCGCGGTCGACGCGGGTCGGTCGGTCGTCGTCCCGCTCCGGCTGGTCGTGCTGATACCACTTGAGCTGGCCATCGTCGTGGACAACAGCGGGAAGGTCGCTATCGCGGTGGAGTTTGCCGTGCTGGTACCAGCACTGGGTGCCGTAAACGGAGATGGTGGCGGGTTTGTCGTCGTCGCGGTGCTCCTGCTCGTCGCGCAACCAGGTGTGAAACCCTGCCGGGTAGACCTTGTTGGGCCGGTCGCCGTCGCGGTGGTTCTGGCCGTCGCGATACCAGAGCCGCTCGCCACTGGCGCGGGTGATGGCCGGTCGATCGCGGTCGCGGTGGCGACGGCCCGCGCGGTACCAGTGCCGACTGCCGTCGGCCTCGATCAGCGCGGGTTTGTCGCCGTCGCGGTGTAGTTGACCGTCGCGGAGCCAACGGTGGGCGCCGGCCTCGTCGATCTCGGTCGGCGGGTCGGGGTCGTCGGCCGCGGGAGGTTGGGACCGCTGTGGGGGTTGGACCTTGAGCTTTTTCGGTTTCGGGTCGGTCCCGGCGAAGTCACCGTCGGGGCGGCCCGAGGCGCGAAACGCCGCGCAGGTGAAGGTGGGACGCCCTTCGGCCCGATGTCGCTTGCCGCGAACGAACCAGAACCAGTCACCCGCGTCCGTCATGATGGCGGGCTGGTCGTCGTCGCGGTGGAGCTTGCCGGCCTGGAACCACGCCCGGTCGCCGTTGCTCAGAACCACGGCGGGCAGGTCGTCGTCGCGGTGCAGTTCGTTTTGTCGGAACCAGAGCTGCGACCCGTCCGCATGGACCAGCGCCGGGCCATCGTCGCGGTGGAGTTTATTGTGCTGAAACCAGAGCTGATTGCCGTCGGTCTCGATCACGGCCGGCCCGTCGTCGCGGTGAAGTTCCCCCTTCAGATACCAGCGCTGGGTGCCGTTGGCCTCGATGCTCGCTGGGCCACCGGCGGATCGACTCAGTTGGCCGTGCTGGAACCAGCGGCGCATCCCGTCGGCGTATTCGAGCGCGGGGCCGTCGTCGTCGCGGTGCAGCTTGCCGTCCTGGTACCAGTACTGGTCGCCGTTGGGCAGGATCAAGGCGGGACCGGTCACGCGGTGGAGCTTGTCCCAACCCATCTTCCGGGTCCAGCGTTGCGTGTCATCGGCGTCGACGCTGTTCGGCAGGTTGTGGTCGCGGCAGAAGACGCCATCGGGGAACCACCGGCGTGATCCGTCGCACTCGATGATTGCTGGCTCGTCGCCGTCGCGGTGGAGCTTGCCGTCGCGATACCAGAGCCGGACGTTGTTGGACTCTTCAACCGCCGGTCGATCGCCGTCGCGGTGGAGCTTGCCGGCGCGAGACCAGTAACGCCCGCCTTCTTGCTCGACGATCGCCGGTTGATCGCCATCGCGGTGGAGTTGGCCCCGCTGGTACCACTCGCGGTCCCCGTTCCGCTTGATCACGGCGGGCGCGTCGCCGTCGCGGTGGAGTTGGCCCCGCTGATACCACTCCTGCTCGCCGTCGCCCCAGATGAGCGCGGGCGCGTCGCCATCGCGGTGGAGTTGGCCCCGCTGAAACCAGCGCTGGGTCCCATCAGTCTCGACGACCGCCGGTCTGTCCCCCTCGCGGTGGAGCACTCCCTGGACCAACCAGCGGCAGGTTCCGCACGCCTCGGCCACGGCGGGCTGGTCCCCTTCGCGATGCAGCTTGCCCGCCTGACACCAGAAGCACGAGCCATCGGGATATTGCACTGCGGGCAAATCCTGGTCGCGGTGCAACTGGGCCTTGTGGTACCAGAACTGAATACCGCCGGCGATCAGGTGGGGAGCAAGTTCCACGGATCCGCTCCTCCCATCGGGGCGATCGGGTTGCTGGATCAAGTGGGGGGATCAGTCCTGGACCCGCCGCGCTTCCTCGGCGATATGGTCGTACTCGCGGACAATCTTGCGGAGGTAGTTGCCCGGCGGCAAGGTGATCGGTTGATGCTCCTGGTGGCTGATCACCGCCCCCTCGGGGGCCTCAAGGCGGAGGATCTCGGGGTCGTCGGGGTCGGTAAAGAGTTGGACGTTCTTCCCATCGGCGGCGTGGAAGTGCCCGGTCACCTCGCCTTCGGCCAGGTGGTTGTGCGGCAAAAGCTCGTCGGACCGATGTTGAGTCATGGCGGAGTCTCTTTGTGCTGTCAACGATACAAAGATGCCAGCCGACTTTAACAGGACCGACGTGGTTCTGCTATGAATTTCGATCATGGTTCTGGGAGAACCTGGCCAGGTCCGGACGGACGACTTGATTACCCGGGGGCTGACTTTTCTTTACCACTTGATCCGCCGATTTTGAACGAGTCGTACGGGTCGGGCGACGGCGGTTGAGATCCCGACTGTCTTGATCCTGGAGGTCTGATGTTTCGTGTCGGTCGGGTCGTGGTTGGTCTGGCTCTGGCGACCTGTTTCCTCGTTAGCTGCGTGGATATGGAGGCGTATCCCACGGCCGGGTCGGTCTACAGGGCGACGTTTGGCGCTCAGCCCGGGCCGGGGGTCAAACTCCTGCAAGCGGGGGGACGGGCGTTCCGCGATAACTCCGCCTGTTACCTCCGGTTCCAGATTTCGCCTGAGAATTTAACGACGTTGCTGGGTCCAGACTTTCTGCCGATGACCCGCGACGAGTACACAAGCCAGACCCGGACCGCGGCCAATGCCGACCCGATCGCTCCCTGGTGGGACCCGCTCAGGGACAGGCCCACCCACTTTCAGCGGTCGGGGCAGTTTCATCCGACCTTCGTGTTGGGGCATGCGACCCTGGCCTATGATCCAGATAACCAGATCGCCAACCTGTTCTGGGAGGGGAGCGACTGACCGGCAAGGGTGGCTCGCAAGGGCGAGCCTGAGTCACCTCGCGCCCGCGTGATCTCCATTCTGGCACCGGGGAATCTGCCCGGCATTTCCTGCTTTGTACCAGATCGAACCGCCAGGGTGAGCATGATCGCGGCATACCTGGATTTTGTCGTGGCGTGGTTTTCGGCTCGATGACGGATGTATTTAGGTAAAGTTTTTTCGCACCTCCAAAGTCACATCCCGTCGACGATGATCAAGGACCGCCCATGCCCGCAGGCGCTGATGACTTGAAAACCATTTTCAACGAAGCCCTGCTGCGACAGGCTGGGCTCGAACGCCAGGCGTTTCTCGATCAAACGTGCGGCGGTGACGCGAAGTTGCGGGCTCAGGTCGAGAGCCTGTTGCAGGCGCTGCTGAGTGCAGGCAACTTTCTCGACTCAACCCCAGGACCCGCCGAAGTGACCCAGGTGGCCGACTTCCAGGTCGCACCCGCCGCTGGCACCCTCGACCAGACCGCCGAACCCGCTCCGACCACCCGCCTCGAAGGGACGGGTTTGGTCGAAGGTCCAGGGGCTGTCATCGGCCCGTACAAGCTCTTGCAAAGCATCGGCGAAGGCGGCATGGGCACCGTTTTCATGGCCGAGCAGGAGAAGCCCACCCGCCGCAAGGTGGCGTTGAAGGTCATCAAGCCCGGCATGGACACCCGCCATGTGATCGCCCGCTTTGAGGCCGAACTCCAGGCGTTGGCGTTGATGGACCACCCCCACATCGCCCGCGTACTTGACGCCGGTGCCACCGCCAAGGGCCGGCCGTTCTTCGTCATGGAGTTGGTCCGTGGCGTGCCGATCACCGAGTACTGCGACAAAAACCACCTCACGCCGCAGGAGCGGCTGGCGCTGTTCATCCCGGTCTGCCAGGCGATCCAGCATGCCCACCAGAAGGGAATTATCCACCGCGACATCAAGCCGTCGAACGTCCTGGTCACCCTGTACGAGGGCAAGCCCGAGGCGAAGGTGATCGACTTCGGCGTGGCCAAGGCAATCGAGCAGCGCTTAAACGAGCGGACGATGTTCACGGAGTTCGGGGCCATCGTCGGCACGCTCGAGTACATGAGCCCCGAACAGGCCGAGATGGGCCAACTCGACATCGACACGCGGAGCGACGTCTACTCGCTGGGGGTGTTGCTGTACGAGTTGTTGACGGGTTCGACGCCGCTCGAAAAAGCGAAGCTGCGTCAGGCGGCCTACACCGAGATCCTCTGGCGGATTCGCGACGAGGAACCGCCCAAACCCTCGACGCGGCTGAGCGATTCGCACGACGCGTTGCCGTCGATCTCGGCGCAGCGGCGGACCGAGCCGGCGCGGCTCTCGAAGCTCGTGCGGGGTGATCTGGACTGGATCGTGATGAAGGCACTCGACAAGGATCGGTCGCGGCGGTACGAGACGGCCAGCGGCTTCGCCCGCGACATCCAGCGCTTCCTCGACGGCGACGCCGTGGAGGCGATCCCCCCCTCGGCGCGGTACAAGCTGGGGAAGTTCGCCCAAAAGCACCGGGTGGGCCTGGCCATCGCGGGGGCATTCGCTGGCCTGCTTGTCGCCGCGACCCTGGTGAGTGCCGGCCTGGCCTACCGGGCGAACAAGGAACGCCTTCGGGCTGACAGGGCCCTCAAGGCGGCGACAGCGGCCGAGGCGGAGGCCCGGACGCAACGGGTCCGGGCTGAGGAACGAGAGAAGGCCGCAATTAACGCGGTGAAACGGTTTGGTGACATGGTGCGGGACAACCCTGAACTGAAAAAAATCCGTCGCTGGCTTCCCTCCGCAAGACGCTCTTGAACGAGCCGCAAGTTTTTTTCGGGCGACTACGGGACGAACTTCTGGCTGACCAGGACACCGCGCCGACAACGCTGGTTCGCCTTGTCCAGGCGAATTTCCAACGCGGAGTATTGAACTTTAAAAATGGAAACCAAGATAATGCCGATCAACTCTACGAAGCTGCCGCACAACTTTACCAAAAAGCCTTGGTGATCTACCAACGCCTGACTCAATACAACCCATCCGACCTCAACCTGAGCAGCGAAACTGGCTTTATTCTCATCGACAGACGTGTTGTATTAAGTCGAAGAAGACAAGTACCCCAAGCGATAGCTTCTTTTGAGCGGGCTCGTTCAATCTTCGAGCGGCTCATCAGCGAAGATGCATAAATAGCGACATCTCAGTCGGGATTAGCCCGAAGTTTGTTCCAAATCGCGATTCTTTCTGAAGATGACGATCAATCATTGGAATTTTTCAAGAAGGCTGACCTTATTTTGGCGAGGCTACTTCGCGAAAAAACCAGCAGGATCGACGATATCTACTACTTGACGTAAATATAAGATCAATATCGATAACACCAATAAAAACTTGGGCGTTATTCCAGGGCGATTGGATCGATTCAGCGAGTCGTTTCGGAATTCCAAACCCTGGTAAGTGAACGTCCAAAGGATTGTCGTTTGCAGAGAGGTCTTTTCTCGGTTCAAAGGGGGTTAAACAGGATCAGAGCCAAAGTCGAACAGGTCTCGTTCCAGCAGCTCTTGGATAAGATAAAGTCCGGCAAAGCATCCGCGAGTCGTTAACATTTTCAAGTTGGCAGCCTCGAAAATTCAGTTAACTAGAACTTACTTACAAATCATTAGTAATTTTGAGTTAAACTTATTTTTGAGATAATTGTATCTGTATTTAATCTTCAATAAACCATGATTGACCTAGAATCGGCCGATTTGAGCCAACGCTAATCTTATCGCGCTTGATGGAGTCCGCTCCAGAATCAGACCATCTTAATACAGCGGTCGGAGCGGTTTCATCTGACGTTCGCGTCGGGTCAGCCGATGCTCGCCTATGATCCGGGCAAGCAGGTCGCTAACCTGGACTGGGGTGATAGGAATTGATAGGCAGGGGTGGTACACATGGGCTCGGGCAAAGAAGAAGCAAAGAAGGCCACCAAGAAGGCCCGGGCACGGGGGATTGCTGCCGACGGTACGGGGGGATATGCGCGGCATGTCTTGCTGTGTGCCGGCTCGAACTGCAAGGGGGAAGATGACGAGGGGCAGGAGACCAAGAAGCTGCTGGGCAAGCGGCTCAAAGCCTTGGAAGAAGACGGTATTGCCGTTTATCGGACCGAAGTCGACTGCTTGAAGATCTGCCGGGGGGGACCGTTGCTGGTCGTTTATCCCGAGGGGACGTGGTATCACTCGGTCACGCCCGAGGTGCTGGAGACGATCATCGCCGAGCATCTGGTTGGGGGCAGAATCGTCGAAGCGTATGCCTTCGGGAAGAACCCGCTCTGCCCGGTCGGGCTGCCCGCCCCGATCGAACAAAAGTGATTGCGCGAGTCGTGCGAGGTTGGCGGTCTGGGATGAGCCTGGGTTGACAGGATTGGCTCAATGGATAAAGTCGCCCTGGATGGTTGGTCGAAGTTTGACCGGCTGCTGGTCGCGTCTCACGCTTCTTTTTTGTTCCAGATTGAGTCTGTCGTGTCGCTTGAACCTGATCTGCCCAGTCCAGTCCACCGTTCGGTCCTGCTCCATGAGGTGGTCGAGTTGCTCGACCTCCGCGAGGGGGCGGTTATCGTCGATGGAACAGCGGGCGCGGGGGGACATACGGCGGCGATCGCCGATCGGGTGGGGGAATCGGGCCGGGTGATCGGTCTCGACCGCGATCCCGAGATGCTCGAACTGGCAGGGCGGGCGACGGCGGGCAAGCCAGTCAGCCTGATTCAGCGGAGCTATGCCGACCTTGACCGGGTTCTGGGTGATCTGGAACTCGACGGGGTTGATGGGATCGTTTTGGATCTTGGGTTGTCGTCGGATCAACTGGCCTGGGGGCATCGCGGGTTCAGCTTTCTGGGTGATGGACCGCTCGACATGCGGTTCGACCCGAATGCGCCGGTGTCGGCGGCCGACCTTGTCAACGACCTTGACGCCGAGGAACTGGCCAGGATCATCTACGAGTACGGAGAGGAACGCCACAGTCGGCGGATCGCTCGCAAGATCGTTGAGGCCCGCCGGGTCGAACCGATCACGACAACCGGTCGCCTGGCCGAGATCGTCCGCAAGGGCGTCCCCGGCAAGTGGGGGGCGATCGACCCGGCGACCCGGACGTTTCAAGCGTTGCGGATCGAGGTCAACGACGAACTGGCGATGCTCGATGACCTGCTAGCTAACGTCGCCAGCTACCTCAACCCGGGTGGGCGGGTGGCAATCATCTCCTTCCACTCGCTGGAAGATCGCCGGGTCAAGCATTCGTTCCGTGATGACCCAGCGCTGACCGTTTTGACCCGCAAACCTGTCACCGGATCGGCCGAGGAACTGGCCGCCAATCCCCGAGCGCGAAGCGCGAAACTGAGGGTCGCCCAGCGATGTCCGGACCAGAATGGACTCCCGAACCCGGCGGCCCCGACCTCGAAGGGCGCCCGCTGACCGGCGACCCCGCCGCCACCGCCAACTCGAACCCCGCGCCAACTCCGACCGTCCGGGTGGGTAGCAACCCGTTCGGTGCTGGGTCAGTTCGCCCCGATGCAACCGAGCAGGATGACGCCGAGGCGCAGGCCAACCTCGAAGCCGATACCGCTCGACCGAGCAAGCTCGGCGCGCTGGTCGGAGCGACGCGTACGGTGGTCGTTAGCCTGATCGTGGGCCTCTGGAACAAGCATCGGCGTCGGTCGCGGGCCGAGGTGACCGTTCCCGATCTGAACGCCGCTGATTCGACGTTACTCCCTGATCCCGGAGCCCCGACCGAGCCGGATGCCGCCGAGGACGGTGCCGATGTCGTCATCCCTGTTCCGGCGGGAGTTCGCGGTTGGAGCCCGGCTGGCTGGTCGTGGGAAACTCGTGTCGGTGTTGCCGCCGTCTTCTCGTTTCTGATCCTGGTCGGTGTATTCATCGTCAAGAAGGGCTGGCTCGGCCAGTGGAAGACGGTTCCGCTGGCGGTCAATTCACTGGATGCTCCGAAGAAAAAAGACAAAGCGGGTAAGTCCGAGCCGGTGGAGTCGCCGCCGCCACCCTTGACCGCCGAGCACCCTGGCATCGACCCGGCTGGCGGTTCGAGTCCAAGCAGCCCGCCCGCGCCGACCCTGGCAACCGCGACTCAACCCCTTCAGATTGGTGAGCAGACGTTACCTGGACCGGGACCAGAGCACGTCCCGCCTGCCTCCTCGGCGAGCGCAGCGCTGACAACACGGCCTGAAGCGCCAGCGCCTGCCAACCCGACCACTCTTCCCATCTTGGCTGCCGACGGGGCGGCCGTCGTCGCCACGCCCGAGGTTGTCGTCAGCGACACGACCGGTGGCCCCCCGTCGATGCCGAACTTACCCCCCGGGCTCGATCTGGCGACCAGTGCGCCCGCGACTCCGCCCGAAGCACCGCCGGTGGCTCCGGTTGCTGAACCTGCGGCGGCACCCACGGTTGTCGAAACCGCCCCAACATCGCAACCCGTCCCGGAACCGAAGCCGATCGCGGCTCCGGTCGAGCCAGCCGTCATCGCGGCTCCTAACCCCCCTGAAGCGGCTCCCATCGTCGCAGCCGAACCGGGCAAGGTGGACCCACCGGCACCCGACCCCGAGCCAGCGGTGGTTGCGTCTCCGACCGCTCCGCAACCGACCAAGTCGCCGGTCCTGGAGCCAGTTCCCACCGCGACGGCCGATCAAGGAGCCGAGGCCACCACTTCAACGCGTGGGGATAACTGGCTCGTGATGCCGAGCGCTGGCAAACGCCCCAGTGGAGTCACTTCGAGCGACATCGGGTCCACCGAGAGTTCGAACGGCGACGCATCCCCAGCGCGGGGTCGGTCGCGGGTCGCTGATGGTCCTCCCGTCCGCGATGACCCGGGCCAAAGTGCCGGTCAAGCGGGTCTGGTTCTCCACACGGTCCAGCCCGGCGAGAACTTCTGGACGATCTCGCAGCAATATTACAACTCGCACCGCTACTACAAGGCACTCCACAAGGCCAACGCCGGCCAGGTGCCCGACATCAAGGAGCTTTACGTCGGGACGGTCCTGCGGATTCCTCCCCCCGAAACGCTCGACCGGTCGCTCGTCTCCGCGCCCGTGCTGGGAGCCGCACTCGATGGAGCGACCGTGAGCCGGGCTTCCTCGGCGGGCAAGTCGGGAGACACTGACACCGACTCAGGCGTTGAGATCCCCCCGACACGGACCACCCGGCCTGGATACCGCCGACTCCGCGCCAGGCCGACCGAGCCGACCGAGGCCCCACGTCGCCCGACCTATCAGTCCAAGGCGAACGATACACTGCGGAGCGTCGCTCGCGACACCCTTACCGACAGTCATCGGGCCAATGAGATTTTTAACCTCAACCGCGACCTCCTTTCCGACCCCAAAGGCCCGATCCCCGCCGGGACCACCTTGACGCTGCCCGAAGACGCCGTCATCGGCGGCCGGGTCCGCTGAGTCGGGCTCATCACGACCGTTAAGCCTCGAACGGCCCATGATTGCAGGTCATCAACCCCACGTCGCGGATTCGTCCGAGCGTGTCGGGATGGCCTGCAATCATGGGCTGATTTGCGTTTACCCAATCCGACGCCGATCCTGCTCGAGGTACTGATCGTCGCCGTAAAAGGTTGCCCATCGGAGATTGTGAATCGCAAAACATAACAATGCTTTGTGATTTGCGATCTGGTCACTGCGATGCGCATTCACTCTCTGAGAACCTTATGAGCGGCAGGTTGCCGTTTCAGGGGTTGCACTCGGCTGCTGAGATTGTCTTGAACCTCACTGTCGGCACAACCTCACGATCTCTTGAGGAAATCCGGGTTGAGACGTCTTTGAGAGGATGGCGGGGTGTGGTATAGTCCCGCCGCTCCGAGGAGTTTCCGAACTTTTCGCGACGGCCGCCTGCATTGATCGATCAAGGATGATGGACACCGCGACAAGGAGGTCGCACCCACATGCCCAAATGGCCTATCCGCGTCAAGCTGATTGCCGGGCTGAGCCTGGTAGTCGGGATGATGATCACGCTGTTGGGGGGGGCGGTCTTCAGCCTCGACGCCTTCCACAAAAGTAACCTGATGCACACCGACTTGCTCCGCGAGTTGGGAGCGTCTAAAGAACTGATCACCCACGTCGCCCGGCTCGAAGTGCCGCAAAGCGATTCACCCGCCGAGAAAGCCGCGATCCAGGAAGCGGCTCGCGACGCCCGCAAGGCGCTCAGCGACTACTACGATCAGCTCAAGCAGAACGCCATGCGGCGCAACCGGGTCGACGAAGGTCTGAGCGAACGACGGCTCGCCTTCGGGATCGACCACGACCTCGCCGCGATCCTCAACCGACTCGACCCAACCGAGCACGCGCAGGCGACCTTGCCGGGCACGGCCGCCTGGCTGGCCTCGACCCCGAAGATGGCCGTCGACGTTCCCACAGCGCAGCGCGTCGAGCGGCTCTTTCACCACGGGCTTGAACTGATCAAGAAACTCCACGGTGACGTCTTCTCGATCACCCAGACCTCGCGGCGGCAGTACGAGGCCGGGCGCGTGATCGTCTGGATCTCGGCGCTGGCCGTCTTCGCGATGCTCATCGCGCTCGCCGTCCTCTTCAATCGCTGGGTCCTCTATCCGATGCGGCTCCTCCAGCGTGGCGTCAAGCGGGTGGCGCGGGGATCGTTCGACTACTCGATTGACCTCCGGACCGGCGACGAGATGCAGGCGCTGGCCGAAGCCTTCAACGACATGACGGCGCGGCTCCGAGTGACGTACGAAGACCTCGAACGTCAGGTCCAGGAGCGGAGCCGGCAACTCGTTCGGTCCGAGCGCCTGGCTGGGGTCGGCTTCCTCGCCGCCGGCGTGGCGCACGAGATCAACAACCCGCTCGCGTCGATCGCCTTTTGCTCCGAGGCGCTCGAAAACCGGCTCGCGCCGATCCTGGCTCAGGGGGATGTCGCCGACGCCAAGATCGTCCAGAACTATCTCCGGATGGTCCAGGAAGAAGCGTTCCGGTGTAAAAGCATCACCGAGAAGCTGCTCGACTTCTCACGCTGCGGCGAGATCCAGCGCGAGCGGACCGACCTCGCCGGCCTGATTCAGGGCGTGGTCGAGATGATCCGCCACATGGGCAAGTATCGTCAGAAAAAGATCGTCTTCATTCCCAGGGAAGCGGTCCTGGCCCACGCCGACGGGCAAGAGATCAAGCAGGTCGTCCTCAATCTGGTCGTCAACGCGCTCGACTCGATGAGCGAGCACGGGACCTTGCGGATCGACCTCCGCCACGCCGAGGGAATGGCCGAGATGGTCTTCACCGACGACGGTTGCGGGATGCCACCCGAAGTCCTCGAAAACATCTTCGAGCCGTTCTTCACCAAGCGGCGCGTCGGCAAGGGGACCGGACTGGGCCTCTCGATCACGCACCGAATCGTCAGCCAGCACAACGGCGAGATCCACGCCTCCAGCCTCGGCGAAGGCAAGGGGGCCACGTTCTCGGTCCGCCTGCCGGTTCAGCCCCGCGAGTCGGCGGGGTCGGCCCGGTCGCGACCCAACCACGCCGGCGATTCGATCCCGTCGATCTTCGCGCTGGCGCGGGTGGACGAGTCGGGCGAGTTGGCGGGCGCGGGTCGGCTCGCGGGTTGATCCGCCGATCGGTTCTTTGACGGCTTGGAGGTCATGACGATGCGCCGACCTGGCTGGCTGCTGTTCCTGGTCGTGACTGTGGGCATGGTGGGATGCGGGCCGGAACTTCGACCCGACGACACCGCGACGCGCTCGCTGGCGCCGCGCGGCTCCTACGACAAATTGGAGCCCGCGACCCGAGGTTGGTCGGGCGAAACCAAGGTGAGTGCCGCTGGCGGCTGATTCCTGGACTTTCCCCCCCCCTCCTGGTGGATCACGTCAATGCGAAGACTTATGAGAGTGTGCTTGATCTTGACCCTGAGCCTGGCTGCGACCGGCTGCGCCAGCCTGCACGGGGCTCGGACCGAGGAATCGTTCTCGTGGACCAAGGTCCGGGGTTGGCTCCACCTGCCGGAATCTGAGTCGGACGAGGATTCGACTTCCAGCAATTCGCTCGACCCAGCCCAGCCGACGGGGCACGGCGGTTCCTCGCGGCACTGGCAGACGGGAATGGCCCCCTGAGCCGGCTGGCCGATCCACTGCTTCGTTTGGGAGTTCGCCATGAATCGTCGCTGTGTCCCCCTATTGGTGCTCCTTGGTGTGCTCGTCGTGAGTGGTTGCGCTCGCAATGGTCAGATCATCCGGTCCGAAGCTCCCGAGAACCCCGACCAGGCCAGGCCAGCCCGCGTCAACAACGCTGAGTCGCGGACCGTCCAGAACTGGGACGGTGGAACGAACTGATTGACTGAACAAGATCCCAGATTTCGTTGATGAATTGAACTTTCCCTCCCTCCCCCCCCCCACGACGCCCCTCGATCCGAGGCTTGAATGCCATGAAGTTCTGGCTCGTCCTGGTCGCCCTGATTGTTGTCCCCGCCTGTTCCGGCACCCGCCAGGACCAACGTGATGGGGATACCTCGAACCAGTTCTCCGAGCATCATGGGATGAGCCGCGCCGATGCGCATGTCAATAAGACATCGGCCCCGAGTGGCGGCGAGCAGGACGGCTGGGTCTCGACGATCCTCGGCGGTGTCTGGGACATCCTTTTCAATTCCGATTCCTCAGATTCATCGGGCTTTTAATCCCGTCAAATCAAGACAAGACCGTTTGACCTTACCCACGCACCCAACGCCGCCGACCTTCCTGGATCGTCGCTGGCTCCCTTGATAAGGATGGACCCGAGTCATGGAAAAATCACCGCAAGGCGGTCTCCGGATCTTGTTCGCCGACGACGAGGCGCACCTCCGCGACCTGATGGCGATGGAACTCCCGCGGATCGGTCATGAGGTCACCGTTTGCCCCGACGGCGTCGCGGCCGTGAAGGCGCTCGAAAAGGGGATGTACGACGTCGCGCTGCTCGACATCAAGATGCCGGGTCTGACCGGAATCGAAGTGCTGGCCAAGGTCAAGCAGGCCAGCCCCGACACCGCCGTCATCATCATGACCGGCCACGCCACGGTCGACACCGCCGTCCAGGCGCTTCGGCTCGGGGCTTTCGACTACCTGACCAAACCGTGCAAGTGGGCCGAGCTGGAAGTCTTGCTCTCGCGCGTTGCCGAGCGTCGCGACCTGACCAACAAGGCGACCGCGTTCGAGACCCGGCTCAAGGCCGTCGAGGGCACTCCCTTGATCGTCGGCGAGACCCCCGGGATGCAGGCGATCAAGCGGCAGATCGACATGGTCGCGCCGACGGATGCCGGCGTGTTGATCCTCGGCGAGACCGGGACCGGCAAGGAACTGATCGCCAAGAACCTCCACGACAAAAGCCGGCGTGCCGCACATGCCTTCATCCCGGTCAACTGCGGAGCGCTCCCCGAGAATCTGGTCGAGTCCGAGCTGTTTGGCCACCGCAAGGGGGCCTTCACCGGCGCCGATACGAACCGAAAAGGGTTGTTCGAGGTCGCCAACGGCGGGACCCTGTTCCTCGACGAAGTGGGCGAGCTGGACAAGTCGGTCCAGGTCAAGCTCCTCCGCTTTCTGGAGTCGGGCGAGATCCGCCGGGTCGGCGAGAACGACCCGTTCCGCGTCGACGTCCGGGTCGTCTGCGCGACGCACCGCGACCTCCGCGAGATGATCGAGACCGACGCCTTCCGCGAGGACCTGTTCTTCCGGATCAACATGTTCGAGATCGTCCTGCCCCCGCTCCGCGAGCGCCGGGCCGACGTTCCCGCGTTGGCGCGGCACATGATCAAGCGGTTCAACTCGAAGCGCTCCGGCGCCGACATTGACCTGACTGAGGACGCGATCGAAGCCCTGCAAGGGCACGACTGGCCGGGCAACATCCGTGAACTGGCCAACGCGATCGAGCGCGCGTCGATCCTCTCCGGCGGTGCGGATATCCGCGCCGAGCACCTGCCGACGCCCGGCGGCAACTACTCGTCGCGCCGGTCGGTCGCGGCCGCGCACGCCGGGACCACCACCGCGCCGAGCGGCCCGCACTTCGCCATCCCCGACGGCACACCGACCCTGCGCGACATCGAGATGAAATTCATCCAGACGGTGCTCGAAAAGCACAACGGCAACAAGCCCGCCGCCGCCAAGGAACTCGGCATCGCTCTCAAGACCCTGTACAACAAGATCAACCAGTTGCAGCAGGTTTGAGCGGAGCCAGACTCGGTGCTGGCTTTGCCGGGTCGTTGGGACGATACTTCAACCCACTACCAGACCGCCGCGTGTTCGACATGGGGTCGAAACGCTCGGCGGGACCTGTTCCTTGGAGGAGGTTGGTTGCATGCGTACCTGGCAAGCGGTTGTCCGCGAGTTGCAACACCACGCTTCCGCCTTGCCTGAACCGCTCTGCGACATCTACGAGGTGGCGCCACCGGCGGGCGAGTCGTGGCCCGAATCGCTGCCGAAGTGCCCAGCACTGGAGGAGTTTTACAAACTTTGCGACGGCGGAACCATCGGTCTCTTCAACTTCCTGGCGCTTGGCGAGTTGGAGTCGACCACCGAGGAAACCCAGGAATGGATCGGCGAAGATGGCCACGAAGAGTTGCCGCCACCCGGCCACTGGTTTGTATTTGGGTACAACGAGTTCAGCCACCGCGTGATCTGGAACACCGACCAGGACGATGTCGTGGTCTACGACACGGATGGTGGCGATGTCTGGTCGGCCGCTGACAAGGAGTTGGCCTACGATGGTACGAAGCCGGCAACGCCCGAGCGAGTCACGATGGCCCAGTTCCTCGCCAATCTGGTACTGCCGGTAACAAACCCCGACGAATCCGACCAACTCTGGGCCGATGCGCTCCGAGAACTCGATCGGCTGACGGGAACCATTCCCTCTCCAGATTGATCAAGCGTCGCCCCCGGCTAGATCGAATCCCTCGATGCGCATCTCGTTCGACCTCGACGACACGCTGATCTGCCAGCCGCCCACCCCCGCCGAGCCACCCTTGCCAACCTGGCAACGGTGGTTTGGTTCGTCAGAACCTCTGCGCTCCGGCGCGGTGACCCTGATGCGCGACCTGATCGGCCGGGATCATTCGGTCTGGATCTACACCACGTCGTTCCGATCACCTCGCTCGGTCCGGCGCTGGCTGCGTGGCCACGGCGTGGTGGTCGCGGGCGTCGTCAACCAGGATCGTCACGACCGCGTCGTCGGCCGCTCGGGTCCGTCCAAGTATCCGCCCGACTTCGGAATTGATCTTCACGTCGACGACCTGCCCGGCGTGGCGATCGAAGGGGCTCGGTACAACTTCGCCACCATCATTGTCGCTCCAAATGACCGTGGCTGGACGCAAGCGGTCCACGCTGCAGTCGCGGATCGGGGTCGAGTATCAATCTGAGCCAAATGGATTGATGGCTGGTTGCAAATCTCTGCCGGGCGGCATAGATTCCGGTGAGCCCATCTTTTTATTGCCAAGCCCCTTGAGTTGCCCAGTCGGTCAGGAGCCCCCCATGAGCAGCAATCCGTACCGCGCGCCCGTCGGTTCAATTCACACCAGGACCTCGGCGACCCGCGAGGGGGGTGGCAAGGCCGTGGCCAGCCTGGTCCTGGGCCTGGTTTCGATCATCACCTGGTTGATCCCGATCATTGGCCTGCCAACGACCATCACGGGCCTCGTCCTGGGCATGAAGGGGATGAAATCCGACCGCAAGGGGATCGCCATCGCTGGCGTCGTCCTGTCGAGTATCTTCCTGGTCATGGCTGGGCTGAACATGGCGCTGGGAGCGTACCTTGGTGCAACGGGACAGCATCCGTTGATCAACGCTCCACGATAAGCCGGGGTGTCCAGACTGGTCATCACAGTGAGATTGTCTGGGCCATGATCGACGATCTCGACTTCGCCGCGGTTGGTTCGGTTCCAGTCAGTTCCCGCCGACCGGCGAGCGTTTCGAGCTTGGTCAGTTCGTTAGTTGGGCTGCCGTCGATCGTCCTGTGCATGGTCCCGGGAGTTGGTGTGTTCATGGCGACCATCGGCCTGGTCGAGCTGAGTTCGCCAAGTCCGAGGATGGCCACGGTCGGCGTGCTCGTGTCGAGCTTGGCCCAGATCGTGTCGATCCACTGGATGGCCACTTGTATGTTTTCCGAGACCTTATCTTGCATGGATGTCGATCGAAATCTCTACGAAAGTTTCGCTCAAACTGGCTGAAGTGAGCTAAGCTTGGCGAAAAGGCGCTTCATTCTTCCTGGATTCGAGTCATCTCGTGCCAATTCGCCGCCCAACTTCCCGCCGGCTCACTCCTGCCTTTGACCAGTGCGAGGGTCGGACCCTGCTCACCCTGGTTTTTGTGCTTAACGGCAACAGCTTCAACGCCGCCAAACCGAACAGCTTGACGGCGAACGCCGCGAGCGTTTTGAAGGCTGAGGGCAACCAGGTTGTTCAGTTAAGTAACGCGCGGATCAACTCGCCGGGGGCGTTGCATGCCCTGGAAGCGCAGATTGTCAAGCAGGCGCATGGTCGGACCGTGGGTCTGGTCGGCTTCAGCGCGGGGGGCGCGTTGGCGCTCCGGATCGCGGCGACGCCGGGCTTGAAGGTCAACGCCGTGCTCGACTACTACGGCGTGCCCGATGTGCGGAACTTCCTCAACCGCCAGACCGGCACCACCAACCCGATCGTGGGGCTGGCACCCTTCAAACCGGCCGTGGTGACGCAGTTCAGTGGCGCGGTCGCGACCAGCGCTCATGTTGTCGGTGCCTTCGGCGCGGCCGATCCGCACGTCAATGCGGCCACAAGTGCCGCCGATCTGGTCGCGGATGTTCCCGGGGCGAACGTCTACTCCTACAATGGGGGGCACGGCGTGGCGATCACCGCCAGTCGCCCGGCTCTGGCCGACTTTTTAGCCCACCTGGATTGAGGGCTCATGTTTTCCGCCAGTTCAGCCTATTCGATGGTGGTGCAACTGGCCCGACTGGTCGTGCCGTTCCAACGGCGCGATCGTGACAAGGTGGGGCCGAGCAACCCGGCACCGGATGGGTGCGGGTGTTGCCCGGAGTGCGGCGAGTTCGTCTTCGTGGAGTTTAGCGCGTCCGACCTCGTCCCCTGCCCACGCTGTGGGGTTGAGATCGACGGGGTCGAACCATTGGGCGGGCCGTCGCTGGATCAGTGGTGAACTCGGGGTCAGCGGCCCAGGATTTTGGGGCGGAAGTACGGATTCGGGTCGGCGAGATCGGCGAACATGGTGTCCTTGAGATAGTTCTGCCGCGTGATCTTGCGGGGGGAGTCGCCCCGCAGAGCGAGAACGGCTTCGTCACCTTTGAGCTTAAGCAGTTCGTGCGGTTCAAGGCCAAGGAACTCGGCGGCGTCCTTGGCGGCCGAGTAGTGGCCGAAGCCGAACGCCAGGATCGCCCCCGAGTTGTTCAGCAGGGTCGGCCAGTCGATCTCGTAGCGGCTCTTGATTTGCGCCAGGTCCTGCCATGCGGTAACCAACCGCAGGCCATAGCCACGCATCAGAGTCGTGGCGGTCAAGAGAGGCGCGAACTCCTTGCCAAGCTGCGCGGCCTCATCGACGATCATCAGCGTGCGCTGATCGGGGATCTCGGACCGGCGCATGATGGTCGTCAGCAACGTACCGATCAGCATCCGCAAGAGCCCAGCGTGGCTGATGACCTTCTCAGGCGGAATCACGATGAAGATATCGAGCGGGGCACCGTCGCGCACCTCCTGCAAGTGAATCGTCGGGTTCTGCAAGCATTCCGCAACGGGGGCACTGTTCAAGGCGCGCATGAACGTCCGCGCCGTTGAAAGGACCGAGGGGCGGGTCTGATATTCGGGGTGCTGCAGGTAGGCGGCCAGCTCTTGATAGGCAAATGTCCCACGCTGCTCGGCGGTGCAGGCATCGAGAATCTTGGCGATTTCGATCTCGATATCATCATTATAAAGGTGCTGGCGGACGAACGCGAACCCACGCAAATCTTCGCGCTTGAGCATCTGCTCCATGCCAATCAAACCCGAGATCAGCGATGACGCGGTATCGGGCCAGAACGGCTCCTTGGTCGAGCCGTGCCCTTCGCCCAGAATGGCGGCGAGCATCTCGGCATCGCAGTCGAGGAACGATCCGGGCAGGTCAAATAGCTCGAAGGGATCAATCCGGTCGCTCGGCTCGCCCGACGTGGCGAACGGCTTGAACACGGCGACCCGGTGCCCCATCTCACGTCGGCGTCGCGCGGTGACGGCCGCGAGTTCCCCCTTGATGTCGATCGTGATCACCGGGTCCGTACAGGTCAGAAGCAGGGGGATCAAGACATCGCGCCCCTTGCCCGACCCGGTCGGCGCGATGATCGTCACCGGGGCTTCGCCGTCGTACTGGATCAGATCTCCCAGCGAGGCCGGGCGTGACGGATCAAAGCCAAACGGCGCGGCGACGGGTGACTCGCGGCCCAGGATCAGATTGGTCCCTTGCACGGGGTTGCTCCTGCCAGGGGTGTGGATTCGATGGTGAGTCGGGCGGGATCAGGATCGCAAGGCGTGCGAGAGGGATATCCACTGTACCGCAGACACCTGCCCGCCGCCAGAGTTCGCATCAAAATCCAAGTGGCTATTAATGGCGTTGAGTGGGAATACTCAAGTCAATCGTGAGTGTTGACGATCTGGCGGTTTCAGCAAATGCCTAACACGCGGGCCCAGAGGCGGTCATAAGCGGCGGCGACCCGCTCGGGGGTGAACTCAGCCTCGACCCGCCTCCGCCCGTTCTGGCCGAAGGTTCGCCGCTGGTCGGGGTTGTGGGCGGCCTGGAGTAAAGCCTTGGCAAGCGGGGCAACTTGCCCCGGTGGGACCAGCCAGCCGGTGGCGTCGGGGATGACCAGATCCTCGGTTCCCTCGACGTGGGTGGCGACCACGGGGCGGCCGGCGGCCATCGCTTCAAGGACCACGTTGGGCATCCCCTCCCAGAGCGACGGCAAGACAAGCATGTCGGCCGCTTTGAGCAGGCCCGGTACATCGTCACGGCGGCCGAGCCAGTGAACCCGCCCGGCCAGTTCGGGCAAACCCGCGGCCTGAGTCTGCAAAGCCGAGCGGAGCGGCCCGTCGCCCGCCAGCCCGAGGTGCCAGTCGGGTCGGACCCGCGCAACCTCGCTCGCAGCGTCCAGTAGGACGTCGAGTCCCTTTTGCGGGTCGAACCGGCCGACATAGAGTGCCAGGCAGGCGTCGCGAGGAACCTTGAGCCTCGCCCGGTCGACGGCATTGGCCTGATCGAACCGAGCCAGATCCACGCCGTTGGGGATGACGACGAGGCGATCAGGATCGAGTTTTCCGTCGCGGATGCTGAACCGGCGGACCCCCTCTGACACGCAGACCGAGCCGATCGTCAGCCGCGCCGTGATCCGATCGAGCGTGAGGTGCCAGCGTCGCTGGCGTTCGGCCACGCGGAGCCCACCCAGAACCGGCGGGCGGCCGACCAGGGGCGCGGCCAGCCGGGCCGCGATGTTGGCATGAAAGAGCCAGCTCTGAATGAGTTCCGGTCGATCCTGACGCAGAGCGGCCACCAGCTTCCCGACCGCTTGCACCGGCCGGCGCGCGTTGACACCCAGGCAAGTCGTCGGGATTCCCGCGGATCGAAGCGAATGCGCCAGCATCCCCTCACCTGCCAGCGCCACGACCGACGGCGCCCACCGAGCGCGATCCAGACCGCTCGCCAGCGCCACCAGGGCCCGCTCGGCACCGCCGACATCAAGGTCGGTGATCACCAGACCGACGCGGACCGGCCGGTCGGGCCAGGCTCGGCGGGGCGGTCGGGCCAGTAGTTGGGCCAGAGTCGGCACGCCGATCACTTGTCCTTGAGCCGAGCAATCTCGGCCCGCAACTCGTCGTGTTCGAGTTTCCCACGCCCGATCACCAGATCCTTCTGGCCGATCACCAGGGCTTGCTCGCGGATGGTCATCTCGCGTTCACGAATGGTCATCTCTCGATCGGCGAGGGCTGCGGCGTGCTCGCGGATGGTCATCTCCCGGTCGGCGAGGGCTGCGGCTTGCGCGCGGATGGTCATCTCGCGATCGGCCAAAGTGGCGGTTTGCTCGCGGATGGTCGTTGCCGAGGCGTTGGCCTGGCGTCGCCTTTGATTTTGCGACTCGGCCAGAGCTTCGAGGCGGTTGGGGATCATCTGGTTCGTGGTTGGGTCGAACAGGCGGAGCACCTTGCCGACCGCGACGAAGTGAAGATTGAGTACCGCGCTGGGGAGCCGGTCGGCCGTTCTGGGGATGGCGACGTACTCGTCCCCATCGAGTCGGAATCCCTGGAGACGTGGTTCGAGGTAATCATCGAGGGGATCGAAGAGGATATATTCGCGGACACGCAGTTCATCGCGGTACAGGGTGAACTTGGAGCCGAGATCCTCGCGGTGGGTGGATTTGGACGAGACCTCGATCACGAGGTCGGGAGCCTTGCCGCCTTCTTGCCACGTCATGTAGCAGTCGCGGACCGTCTTGGCGACCCCTTGAACAACCATCACGTCGGGCGAGACGTTGCGTTTGGGGTTCCCCTCGACGAAGTAGAGGAACATGTTGCCGGCCACGTAGACCAGGGGATCGGCGGCGTACCAGTCCTGGAGGCCCTGGATCAGCTCGATCATCGCTTCCTGGTGGATCTGCGTTTCGGCCATCGGTTTTCCATCGCTGACGGGGTAGAACACCGGGGCAGGACGGCCCGGGGCCGAGGTCAAGCGGGTCGCGTCGCTGGCCAAGGCGGTCTCCCTTCGAGGCAATGGAACAAGCCGATACTGGCGGTTTTGGCTACAATTGCCCCCATTGTCGCGGAACCTGGACCATCCCGGAAGGGCGCTTGCCTTGGACACGTCGGCTTTTGACTTCGATCTTCCCCCCGACCTGATCGCGCAGACGGCCGCCGAACCGCGTGATGCCGCCCGCCTGCTCGTGGTCCGCCGCGATTCCGGGACCTGGGAGCACCGGACGTTCAGCGACCTGCCCGACCTCCTGCGACCCGGCGATGTCGTCGTCCGGAACAATTCGCGGGTCGTCCCGGCGCGGCTTGTCGGTGTCCGCAAATCCACCGGTGGGCGGTGGGAAGGACTCTATCTGCGGACCCTGCCCGACGGTGCCTGGGAGATTTTGGCCAAAACACGCGGGCGGCCCGAGATCGGTGAGCGCGTCGTCGTCGGCACCGGCCTGACCTTGATCCTGGTCGAGCGGCTCGGCGAGGGGCGCTGGGCGGTCCGGCCCGAGGGGAATCCAGAGCAGGGAGCCGCCGAGTTGCTCGAAACCCACGGCACGGTCCCGCTGCCGCCCTACATCCGCAAGGGGGTCGAGGGGGTTGGCGACCGGTCGCGGTATCAGACGGTTTATGCACAGGTGCCCGGCTCGGTCGCGGCACCGACGGCGGGGTTGCACTTCACGCCGGACGTGATCCAAAAGTTGACGGAACGTCAGATTGCTCAACTGGACGTGACATTGCACGTTGGGATCGGCACCTTTCGCCCGATCGAGGCCGACCGGATCGAGGACCACACATTACATGCTGAGTTTGCTGAGTTGTCACCCGGAACTGCCGCGACGTTGAACGCCACCAGATCGGTGGGCGGGCGGATCATCGCTGTCGGGACGACGTCGGCCCGGACGCTGGAAGCCGCCGCGTCGTCGGGTCGGTTCGAGCCGTTCGCCGCCGAGACCGCGCTTTACCTGCGCCCCGGCCACCAGTTTCGGGGCGTTGATGGCCTGCTGACCAACTTCCACTTGCCACGGAGCAGCTTGCTCGTCCTCGTCTCGGCGCTGGCGGGGGTCGATCTGATCCGTGCTATTTATGCCGATGCCGTCCGCGAGCGCTACCGCTTCTATAGCTATGGCGACGCAATGCTGATTCTTTGATCCGATCTTGCTGCTTGACGGCTGTCAGATCGGCGGTCACGATCGGAGTATCTCCCCGTGTCAACCTCTCTGCCCGGAGTCTGGTCATGCGGCCATCCCCGATCCAGTTTCAAGCCCCGCGGCGTGGGTTGACGTTGATCGAGACCCTGGTGATCCTCGCGATCATCGCGATTTTGATTGCTCTCTTTTTGCCTGCCGTCCGGACGAGCGGCGAGGCGGCCCGGCGCTCGCAGTGCGTCAACAACCTGAAGCAAATCGGCCTGGCGCTGCAAAACTATGCCGAGGCCTGGGGCGGATTCCCGGCGGCGGCGAGTTCGCGATCGGTGGCCTCGGCACCTGGTTACGTCTCGTCCACCTTTAACCCGTCGCCGCACCTGGCGTTGCTGCCCTACCTGGAGGACTCCGCCCGCTTCAACGCCCTGAACGTGCAGGTGCCGATGGCGGACCCGCTCGACCTCCGACTGGCCAACAGCACCGTTGCCTCAATCACTTTTCAGGCCTTCGTCTGTCCCACCGATAAACGCCTGTTCGGCAGTGATCCGTACCATGGCGGTAACAGCTATCGCGCCAACCTTGGCCCGTGCGCGGCCTGTGCGGATGAGGGGCAGGGGGCGTTTCGCGTCGATCAAGTCACTCCCATCGCCTCGTTCACCGACGGCACATCCAGCACGATGGCCTTCGCTGAGCGGTCGGTCAGTTCGGCGGGCAAATTTGACCCGAGCCGCGACTGGTACGACACCCGAGCCACCGCGCGGTTGAGCGCCGACGACTGGCGGACGCTCTGCTCAGGGCCGATCCCACCGGCCCGGGCGAGCTTCGGCCTCGGGCAAACCTGCTTGATCGCGGGGGGGATGCAAACGCACGTCTTCACCGCGTTGCCGCCGAACTCGCCCATCCCCGATTGTGGGTCGTCGCTGCTGGAAGGGGGCTATGGGGCGATCTCGGCGCGCAGTTCGCACCCGGGCGGGGTGATCGTCCTGATTGCGGACGGCACGGTCCGGTTCATCAAATCGACGATCACGCTCGCAGTCTGGCGGGCCATTGGAACGCGGGCCGAGGGTGTTCCGGTCCCAGCCGACGCTTATTGATGGGAGTTATAAGCCCAAATGGACGACAAGCCGCTTGCTGCCGTGATCGCCGACCTGACGCACGAGACCGCCGGGTGGGGGTCGATCGGCGCCCGGTTCGCGCTGGAGCAGATCGTCTATGCCGCCGTCGGCCCGACGCCCGCCGGGACGATCACCCACGGCCGCGAAGACTACATGGCCACCCGGCATGGCGAGCGGAAGTACGCGCAATACACCGAGGTCGAGGGCCGCGACGTCTGCGTCCTGTTTGGCTACGACGTCACGACCCGGTGCGCTTCGGTCCGGTATGCCAAACCGCCGTTTGAGACCCGGCAAACCTCGATCACGATCTCCAAAGCATTTCTTGACGAAGCCGTCACCGGCTCCAACGCGATCCCGGCGCCGCTGCCGTATTATGTCGGCCTCGTCCCGATCCACCAGGCAATCACGACCGCCGAGCGCCTCGGCCCAAGTCAGGTCGCTGGGCGCGACTGCTTCCGGTTCTACTTCAGCAAGGTCGGCAACCCAGCCGCGACCGAAGATCGGGTCTACCACCTCGACGCCTTGACCTCGTTTCCGCTCAAGGTGGAGACGTTTCTCGATCGCGCTCATTTTGACGCCGCCAGCCCGTTCAGCGTCTGGGAAGCCGAGGCGATCGGCGAGGCGCAGGGGTTCCACTTCGCCGTCGACTCGCGGTTCACCACGTTCGCGCCGGGTGCTCAGGGGAAGTTAATCCCGCAACTGATCAACAAATACCACGCCGCATCGATTCAGTTCAACAACGCCATCCCCGGCTCGGCCTTCTGGCCCCGGGCCGACGCAGGCGTTTTCTACGACGATACGATCACCGGCAAGTCGGGCTACAACACGATCGACGGCAAGGCTCCCACCGCGACCGCAGCCGCCCCGCCCGCGATCCTGCCCTGGCCGCCCTGGATCACGACCGGCGGGATCACCCTGGGCCTGGCCTTGCTGGTCGTCGGCCTGACCCGCCGGTTCCGCCGAGCATGAGTCCCAACTGGGTGGCGGTCGCCCGCCTGGATGAGCTTACCCCCGGCTCATCGCTGGAAGTTACCCGCGATGGCCGCATTCTGGCTCTTGTTCGCGTCGAGGATCGGATCTTCGCGCTGGCCGGTCTTTGCCCCCACCAGCGAGCCCGACTGGCCGAGGGCGTGGTCGACGTCGCCACCAAAACCATCACCTGCCCGCGCCGGGGCTGCCTCCGCTGGCGGTTCGACCTCGCCACCGGCACCCACGCGGCCGGCTTGCCCATCGTTTGCCCAACCTACCGCGTCGAGGTCCGCGCCGGGGTCGTCTTCGTCGCCTGTCCAGATTGAGGCCACGGATCGTCACGGCGGCTCGGTCGGGCCGGGCTGGGTGCTCGATTGCTTGCGTGTGGCCCGCGTGCAAGATTCTTTGAGCAGATCGGATTCAGATCGACGCTTGATCGCATGTTCCGCGTGCAGGACCTCTCCCCATGATGTGGCGCATGATCTTGGCCCTGGTCGGGTTGATCTGGCTCGGGAACTCCCCGGTCCTCGGCCAGGAACCCGACCTCAAACCGGGGTCTCGCCTGATCCCGCAAGGAGGATTACGTCAAGGCCTGCGCGGAACTCGACGCGGCCCTGAAGCTCGACCCGACCGATGCCGCCGCGCTGCTGGCGCGGGGGCACTGCTGGTCGCAACAGGGGGACGAGGTAAAGGCGATTGCCGACTTCGACGCCGTGCTCAAGCTCGACCCGCAGAACACGACCGCGCTCGCCGATCGCGGCGGAGCGTGGTTTGCCCGCGAGGATTACGACCAGGCGCTGGCGGGTTACGAAGCCTGGGTCCGGCTTGAACCGACGAGTTCCTGGGCCTTGACCAGTCGAGGGGTGGCCTGGCTCGGCAAGGAAGAGTACGACAAGGCGCTGGCTGATTTCGACGCCGTGCTCAAGGAAGACCCTTGCCGACGACCGCTGACCGGCTGGTTGCTCAGGATGGAAGCCGTGCTACGCGTCTCACCAGGGCCACGAGGGCGAATCAATCGGACGGGGGATCGGATTTCGGGGCGTTCCGAGGGGTTGCCCCCGAGGATGAATCCGTCCGGGCACAACGGTCGCGCAGTTGGAACGAATCGGCGATGGCCTGCGCCGCGACCGCAATCCCTGCCGGGTTCCAGTGGGTATCGTCGGCCCAGAACAAGGTCCGGCCCTGGGCGAAAACCTCCTGGGCGCGAGCCACCATGAGCGGGGCCAGGTTCACGACGGCGATCTGCCGGTCGCGCAACCCGTGCTCGAACTCGTCCAGATAACGCAGGCTCTCGCCCGACCGGGGCAATGGGTCGCGGAGGAGCGACTCGTAGACGGTGTGCTTGTCGGGCACGACCACCACCCCCAGGTCGAATCCCTCGGCCTTGAGTTCGTCGCGGACTCGGGCGTAGGCCGCGACGTCCGGGCCCAGTTGATTGAAGTCCTTCGGGTGCTCCAGGTCGAGCAAAAAGAGTGCGGTCTGACCGTCACGAAGCGACCGGATCGGCACGTTGTGCGTGTAGAGGTTGGGCAAGATCCGCCCGTCCTGGAGCGACTTGTACCAGCGACCGCAGATGATCCGCACCGGCGAGATGGTCAGTCGGTCCTCGATCGTGTGTCCCAGCGCGAACAGGTCGTCACGGTAGGGGAGCCACGCGAGTTTCTTCGGGCGGAACGGGATGGGTTGCCCGACGTACCGTTCCAGCGCCTCCGCCAGAATCAGGCCCCGTTTCATCCCGAGATCTCGGGTCAGTTTCAGGATCCGGGCACTCAAAAATTCGAGGTTCCCGGCGTTGTAGACCCGGCATCCCGACCGCGCCGCAACCTGCGACGGCAGCGTGTCGGCGTCGGTATTGCCTCCTCCCACGGTGAACGACGTGCCGACGATCAGCACCAAGGGGGGCGAAGCGCCCGGGGCGGGGATGTTGCGGAACCCCTGATCGTCGATCGTGAAGACCTGCGGGCGGAAGACCCGCTGCTCCCATTGGTTCGAGGAGGACGCCAGGTCGCCGCTCACCCGGTCGCTCGTAAAGCTCCGGTTCGGCTCAAACGTCCCCAGCTTCCAGCGCGATCGAAACTGGCCGAGGGCTTCCTCGCCACGAAACGCGAGTGCATCCAGCCGAACAAACCGGGCCGTCACGTCGGTCGCGGCGGCGACCATCAGCAGGGCGGGGATCAAGCACTCCAACCGCCAGAACCGGGCCAGGCCCATGGTCCAATCTCCCCTTTGCCACCGGGCAAGCCACGTCAAAACTGGAAGTACAGGAAAGGCGACGATTTCGCGCCATAAATCACGATTAGACAAAGCCCGAACAGGAGCGTCAGGCCCAGGACTTCCACGGGATTCCAGCGGTGCTCAAGCTCGAAGGTGTTTTTGCAGCCGTGCGCCACAGCCGCCGCGAGCATCAGGGCCACACCCAGACTTGGCGCCCAGGTCAGCGTCGTCCACGCGCCGCTCCGAGTCACCGGAACCACCATCCTGTGCAGCAGGTCGAAGGCCATGCCGAACGTCTCGGACCGGAAGAAAACCCAGCCCACCACGACCATTAGGAACGTCGCCACATTGCGGAAGAGATGCGGGAGGCGATCCCACGCGGTACTCTGCCAGCGGTACAGCGCCAGCATTAGCCCATGGTAAAACCCCCAGAACACGAACGTCCAGTTCGCCCCGTGCCAGATCCCCCCCAGGACCATGGTGATCATCAGGTTTCGGTACGTTTGCCACTCGCCATGGCGGTTCCCACCCAGGGGGATGTACAGGTAGTCGCGCAGGCAGGTGGAGAGCGAGATATGCCAGCGTCGCCAGAAATCCGAGGGGTCAACCGCCTTGTACGGGGACGCGAAGTTTTGCGGGAGGCGAATGCCGAACAGGTAGCCCAGACCCACCGCCATGTCGCAGTAGCCGGAGAAGTCGAAGTAAAGCTGATAGGTATAACCGAGCACGCACAACCAGGCGTCCACGGTGGTCAGCCCGGCGGTCTCCCGGAGCGCCGGGTCGATCAAGGCGGCCAGGGTATCGGCGATCAATACCTTTTTGATCATGCCGATGACGAAGAACGACCACCCGAGCCGGAAGAACTCGCCACGGTTGTCGACGTTGATGTTTTCGAGGTCAGCCTCGACCTGCCGAAACCGGACAATGGGGCCGGCGATCAACTGCGGAAAGAGCGAGACGTAACACGAGAACTCGAAGAAGTCGCGGGTTGGCGTGATAACGCGTTTGTAGCTATCCACGATGTAGGTGATCGTGTGGAAAGTGTAGAACGAGATCCCCACCGGGAGCAAGATCGAGAGCGTGGGCACCGCGATCGGCACGTTGAGCCAGTGCGCTGCGTCGGCCACCATGCCGAGGCCAAAGTTCGCGTACTTGAAAAACCCCAGCAGGAGCAGATCCACGGTGATCGGCACCACCAGGCAGAGCTTGCGCCGGCCGGGATCGTGCCACCGCAACAATCCTAGCCCGGCCAGATAACTGACCAACGTGGAAAACAGCATCAAGCCGCAAAACTTGTAGTTCCAGAACGAATAAAAAACGTACCCGAACACCGTCATGCAAATGTATCGGTAGGTTTTGGTCGTCCCGAGATGGAAGGCGAAGTAGGCGATGGGCAGGAAGAGATACAAAAACGACAGGCTGTTGAACAACATCGCGGGCGGTGCTCGGTGGGATCAGCGCGACGGCTGGGTCGCGTGGGCGGAAGACGCGTGGCAGGTCATCGGTGTGCGAGGACCAGGTCGCCGCCGGGTCGCCGAACGAGAAGGATCATTTCTCCCTCGATCTAACCACTACTACTTCACGAGGCCAGGCAAGTCAACGATCACCGAGACATGGGTCGCATTTGAACCAGGATTTGGGGAAGTGACCTGGATCCTCGACAGGGGTCTGATCTTTTTCACTCGGATCGCGGCTCGGGTGGTCTGAGCATGGGATTGAGACCAACGGAGGCCGGCGTTGTTCCCACCTTCGTCGAGCCGTAACTTTTTTGCCATCGAGTTCCGACGCCGGGCCGATGGCATGGGCGGATGCTTGCTCCGTCCCGACCGGCGGGATACCTTGAGCGGATCAAATCCCCTCGGTTGGTCGGTGTGCTCGCGGGAGACTCGCTCATGTCCTGGCGTTTGTTGGCCACTGTCTTGACAGCGGTTGCGGTTAGCTCGTTGCTCGGCACCGAAGCCCCGGCACAACTCGCGGCGGTGGAAGCGCACCAGGAGGTCTTGCTCAAGGCGTCAGGGTCGATCCGGCTCGACGGTCCCGCTCTGGCACGCGCCGATGATCGCCTGGCCCGGATCTATGATGTGACCCGGATCGAGGGGGACAAGGCGTGGGTCAAGTCGGCCCGGGTGGTCGGCTGGGTGCCGATCGACGGGGTTGTCCCCGTCACCGGCGCGGTCGGTTTCTTTACCGGCCAGATCCGCGACGACCCGAAGTCGGTCTTCGCGCTCCTGTCGCGGGGGGTGGCCGAACTCGACACGAAGCAGTTCGACCTGGCGCTCGCCGACTTCAGCGCGGTGATCGCCCTTGATCCACTCAACGGCGAGGCATTTGCCGGGCGCGGCGATGCCCGCCAGTACAAGAAGGACAAGGACTATGCCGGTGCTCTGGCTGATTACGCCGAGGCGATCCGCCTTCGTCCGCTGGACGGCTGGGCCCGCATCCGCCGCGCTGCCTACTGGGTCAATCAGTCGGACAACGACCAGGCGCTGGTCGATGCCGACGAGGCGATTCGGATTGACCCGACGTATTCCAACGGGTTCGCATTTCGCGGAAGCATCTGGAACGAGAAGAAAAACGAAGCCAGGGCCCTGGCCGACTTCGCCGAGGCGATCCGGCTCGACCCGATCAATGACCTGGCCTACTACTTCCGCTCGAAAGTCTGGGAAGACAAAGGGGACCACGCCCAGGCGCTGGCCGACATCGACCGGGCGATCGAGATTCACCCGTTCGATCCCGACTACCGCTCGGTCCGCGCCACGATCGCGCTGATTCAGGGAGATCCCGCTCGTGCCCTGACCGATATCGACGCCGCGATCCGCCTCGAACCCAAAAATGATATCGCGCTCTCGCGGCGGGCGCAGATCTGGCAACGACAGAACGAACCCGACAAGGCGCTGGCAGACATCGACCGGGCGATCGAGATCGACCCGACCGACGCCGACTATCGCTCCCTCCGCGCGACGATCTGGCTGGCGAAGGGGAACAACGAGCGTGCCCTGGCCGATATCAGCGAGTCGATCCGCCTCGACCCGAAGGACGCCGACGCGCTGGTCGTCCGGGCACAGATCTGGTCCGCTCAACCCGACCTGCCCCGGGCGCTGGCGGATATTGATCAGGCGATTCAGCTCGACCCGACCAGCGCTTATGCTCAGCAGTGGCGGGCGATCGTGTTGACCCAGCAAGGGGACCTTCCCGGCGCCATCGCGGCCTACGACGCCACCCTGCGGCTCAACCCGACCGAGACGACGGCCCTGATCTCGCGTGCGTCGGTCCGGGTGTCGCAAAACGATCTTGATGGAGCCATCGCCGACTACACCGAGGCGCTGCGCCTGGCGCCCAACGACATGGATGGCCGCAGTGGGCGGGGCCATACCCTGATGACGCAGAAGAAGTACCAGCCGGCGATCGCCGACTTCGACGCGATCCTCCAGGCCAACCCCGCTAACGCCGATGCGTTGGCCAACCGGGGCTATGCTTATGACTGGCTTGGGGACAAGGCCAGGGCCGTCGCCGACTACAGCGAATCCATCCGGCTCGACCCGTCGAAGACGTGGACCTGGAACGCGCGTGGCCATGTTCGGTTCGGGCAGGGGGATCAGGAGGGCTCACTCACCGACCTGAATGAAGCCTTGCGGCTGGACCCAAAGAACGCCACGGCGATCGCCAATCGTGGCAAAACCTTGCTGGCGCTCCGGAAGTTTGACCAGGCCTGGACCGACTTCGACGCCTGGGTCAAGGCGGAACCAACCAGCGCGGACGCTGTTGTTTACCGCGGCAATGCCTCCGAGCGGCAGGGCAACTACCCCGCCGCCATCGTTGATTACACCGAGGCCATCCGCCTCCAGCCCGACAACTCGCTGGCTTACAACAACCGAGGCTACGCCCGGCACCAGCTGAAGGATGACACGCGGGCACTGGCCGACTACGACGAGGCGATCCGGCTCGACCCGAAGTATGCCATGGCGTTTGTGAACCGTGCAATCATCCGCGATGAGGCGGGCAAGTTCGCCGAGGCGATCGCCGACTACGACACCGCCGTTCAGCTTGATCCCCGCAGCGTCGGTGCGCTCAACAATCGCGGCAGTTCGAAGATGAAGCAAGGCGACCAGGCCGGGGCGATCGCCGACTTCGAAGCCGCTCGCAAGATTGATCCCAACGACGTCCGGATCATGATGAACCAGGCCCACGCCCGGAGCGATCAGCGCGACTTCAAGGGGGCAATCGCCGACCTAAACATGATCATCCAACGCGACCCCAAAAACGTCCTGCTCCTGTCGCAGCGGGCCTTCGCCCGGAGCGAACAGGGCGACCACGCCGGGACCGTCACCGACTGCGACGAGATCCTGCGGCTTGACCCGAAAAATATCTGGGCCATCGGTGCTCGCGCTCGCGCCCGGAGCCGGCTCGGGCAGAACGCCGAGGCGATCACCGACTTCGACGCCGCCCTTCGCCTTGACCCCCAGAACGCGACGCTGCTCGCTTACCGGGGTTACGCCCGGAGCGAACAGGCCGACTACGCTGGTGCCGTTGCCGACTACACCGATGCCTTCGCCCGTGACTCTGGGCAGACCTGGATCCTGAACAACCGCGCCTATGCGCGGCTGATGGTCCGTGACAACGAAGGCGCCATCGCCGACTGCACCGAGATGCTTCGCCGGAGCCCCAACGACATCGCCGCGCTCGGCAATCGGGCTTACGGCTATCAGGTCCAGCGCAAGTTCGACGAGGCGCTCGCGGACTTCTCGGCCTGCATCCGCCTGGAGCCGAAAAACGCCTCGATGCTGGTCCGGCGCGCGGGCGTCTGGCTGAACAAGGACGAGGCTGACCAGGCGATCGGCGACCTCGACGAGGCCATCCGCCTTGAACCCCAGGAAGCGACCTCCTACCTTGCTCGGGCGGGAGCCTGGGACGCCAAGAAGGTCTACGACCGCGAGGTAGCCGACCTCGCCACCGCCGCCAGGATTGCTCCCGCCAACGCGGCGGTGCTGGCCCGGCAAGCCTGGTTCTACGCCACCTGCGCTGATGCCCGGTTCCGCAACAGCGCCCTGGCGCTCCAGGTGGCCACCCGGGCCTGCGATCTGACCAGCAATAACGAACCCACCAGCCTGGAAGCGCTCGCCGCCGCGCAGGCCGCCGCCGGCGACTTCGCCAAGGCTAGCCAGTCGCAGCAAAAAGCCATCGAACTCTACCAGGATGCCGGCTCGCGGGCTGCCGCCGCCGCCCGCCTCGAAACCTACCTCGACGAGCGCCCGTTCGCGACGGATGTCTGATCGAGCCCGCTCCGGGAACCGGTGGACTTGATCCCGCGCGGGGAGGTTCGATAATTGCAGAGTGCAGGCGAATCCAGGATCGAGCATGCGTCCGGTTCTTTCAGCGGAGGCGACGAGCGATGGCGACCGATGCGGCGATGACAACGGCGGTGGACGAAGCCCTGACGCGAAACGTCCGGATCTACGAATACAGCACGGCGGCCGACCCGATCGCGTCGGGGGCGACGCCCGCCATCCCTCATGCCGAGTTTCCCGCCAGCCTGCACGAAACCGGCGCGTCGCGGATCATCCCGCTCGACCTCGCCGGGCAGCTCAAGCAACCCGGCCCGCTCACCAGTCCGGGTCTGGCCGCGCACTTCATTCGGATCGAGGCCGGGAAGTCGGTCGTGACCCAGTCCAACGCCTCATCCGAGCTGTATTACGTCCTCCGAGGAGCCGGGACGACGCGATTCGGCAGCCACACGATCCCCTGGTCAAAGGGAGATATCCTGACGTTGCCCGCCGGCTCGGGTGCGGTGCATGAGGCCGAGGACGACTCCGCCTTCTACTGGGTAACGGATGAGCCCTTGCTCCGCTACCTCGGGGCGAAGGCGACCGAGCCAACGTTCGCGCCGACCCTGTTCCGCGCTGAGGACACCTTGCGCGAGCTGGCCGCCGCCGCTGCCGACCCCGAGGCCGCCAATCGGAGCCGCGTTAGCGTCCTGCTCGCCAACAAGGAATGTGACCAGACCCTGACGATCACGCCGGTCCTCTGGGCGATGCTCGGGATCTTGCCCATCGGCGCCGTGCAACTGCCGCACCGGCACCAGTCGGTCGCGCTCGACCTGATCATCGATTGCCAGCCCGGCTGCTACACCCTCGTCAGCAAGGAACTCGGCCCCGACGGTGCGATGATCGACCCGGTCCGCGTCGACTGGAAGCCCGCCTCGGTCTTCGTCACCCCGCCCGGCGAGTGGCACGCGCACTACAACGAATCGGGCACCGAAGCCTACCTGTTGCCGATCCAGGACGCCGGCCTGCAAACCTACCTGCGGAGCCTCGACATCCGCTTCTACCATGGGGATTGACTGGCCTCTTTCAGGTCAGACTCAAGCCAGGATGCAGCCCGGGTCGATCTCTGAGCCGGGCTGTTCTCTTTTCTGGCGGATCGCGAGGTGAGTCGTGGGTCTCGACGAACGCGTTTTGATCGTCCCCACGCGGGAACTAGACGCGCTGGGCCGGTTCCAGGGATTCTCGCCCGAGGCCGACCGCTACCTCGACCACCTGCTCGCCCCGGGTCTGGCGACGTTCCGGCCCCGCTTTGAGGTCGAGGACGACCCCAGCTTCAAACAGATCATCCCCTACGTCATCTTTCGCTCGGGTGATCAAGTTTTCACATATGCCCGCGGTAAGTCGGGGACCGAAGCGCGGCTCCGTCAGCTCCGATCGCTCGGCGTCGGTGGTCACGTCGCCGAGGCCGACGCCGACGGCCGCGCCACCCGCGCGGCCTATGAGGCTGCCTTGATCCGCGAACTAGCCGAAGAGGTCACCATCGGCAGCCCTGGGCACCTCAGAACCCTCGGGCTGATCAACGATGATTCCAACCTCGTTGGGCAAGTTCACCTCGGCGTCGTCCACCTCTTTGAACTCGATCAGCCGCTTGTCGAATCCCTCGAAGACGCGCTCGCCGACGCCTGTTTCCTCCAGATCGCCGACCTGATCGCCACCCGCGACCGGTTCGAGACTTGGTCGCAGATCGTCATCGACGCCGGGCTGTTGACCCCGGCATCGCTGGTTTGAATCCCGATCAGCGTACCCCGACGCCTTTGCTGCCCGTGCTCGGCAGGTCAAAGGGGACAAGCCGGGGATCAGGCAATGTGTTGTCGTGGACCAACGCGGCGCTGGTGCCGGCAAAGAAGCTGGCGTCGTCGGCGATGTCGAGGTTGTAAACCAGTTCGACCTTGCCATCATGGACTGACTCAACCGGCACGACACCGCCGAGGGTCCGGACGGGGTCACCGGCCTTGAGGTCGCGAGCCATGACCCATCCCCGCTGGGCGACCCAGAAGCGGTGGAACTGGCTAGCGACGATGGTATCGTCGGCTACCTTGATCCGGAAGGTCGCGGCGGGCGGGTTGTGGTGGGTGACGAGAATGGGGTGATAGCCAAGAGCGCCGGTGGCGGTGCTTTGGGTCAGCACCATGTCGCCGACCTGGAGAGTTTCGATGGGCTGCGGTCCGCTGAGGGTTTGTACCATCGTTCCAGCGGCGAAGCAACTCATCCGTTGGAACATGGCGACTTGGGTTCCAGTCGAGATCGGGTTGATTTGAGGTTGGAAACCGATGGGGACCTGCTCCACGAAGGTTGGATTAAGTTGCGTCTGACCGGCCACCTGAGCGTAACCAAGTTGATCGACCCACCAGCGTGACCAGCTTTGCTGGTTATCGCCAGCATTCTGACCTGTCGCCTGCTTCAGGATGCCAATCGTCTGGTCGGATTGCTCACGAATCACCTTGTTCATGGTGTCAAGTTGGGCCACGTCGGCATTTAACTGGCCCTCCGCCGCCAGGGCGGATCGCGCCTGCTCTCGGGTTATCTGCTCCGCTGAGAACGTGGTGATATGGTTGGTATTGTTGTAGGGCGAGAACATCATCATATTCGCCACTTGCGAGAGGTAACGCCCGCGATTCATCTGGACGGTTGCCAAATCATTGGCGGCTTGAGTCACAACTTGCTTGGCCTGAGCGGCCTGGGCTGGTGAGAGACCATTGGGAATGACCGACCCGATCATTCCTTGAATAGCCGAGTTAGCCGCGGGTGTGGGCCCAGAGAGCATCGGCTTATGCCCCCACGAGCTGACCAATGGCGGCATCATCGAGGATGGATATTGGAGGAACTTATCACCATCTGAATTACTAGAATAAATCCCGCTGAAAGCGTAACTTGAGTGTCCAGTGACATTGGGAAATCCGGTCGTGGTGGTCTCGAAGTGGTCCACAACGGGCATTCCGCGTTTCAGGTCCCAACGAAGCTGATCGCCCGGCTGAAGAACTGCCGGGGGCGTATAGAAGCGTTTGAGATTGGTTCTCTGGCCTTCAACGAACAAGATACCCGGCGAACCAGGTCCACCCACCGGCTTGACCTCGTAGCGAATCGGATCGCGGATCAAATCGATCAAGAATTTGGCATATTCGCGGGCATCACGTAGCCGGAGGGTTTCAATCGACTGCCGGCGGATGTCGGCCGTCCGACCAAACGCTGCCAGGTAAGCCAGCGCTCGCGAAGCCGCCGGTGCATCGATCTGGCCGAGAACTTGAACCAGGTGCAGTCCGTCGGCATCACTCGCACCAAAGACTCGGCCCAGGCTCGGCACGGCGCGAGGGTGGGTGACGGCGGCCATATTCGCTTCGGCCTCGGCCTGTTGGCTTGGCCGGGTTAACTGGGCTTTCCACTTCTCCAGGAGCGGTTTCCACTTCAGGTCGGCGAGTTTCTGAGCCTCCGCATCGGCTTTCTGGGCGGCTACCTCCGCTTCGGTGCCCCACCGGCCATCGCGTTTCGCGTACCCGAGCTTTTTCCACGCCAGATCCCGCGTCGAGTCGAGCCGAACGACGGCCGTGTAGTGCGCCTTCGCCTGGGCCGGCAGGCCATGCTCGTCGGCCCACTGCGCTAGCCGCCATTGGCCGTCGGCGGTATACGCGGTCGTAGCTCGCTTCTGGTCATACTCGGCCAGCGTCGCGGCGATCGTGGGATCAGTTTTGACCTGATCAGCCACGGCGTCGGGCCGCATCCATTTGTCTTGCCGGGCAACCAGCCCCAGAAGACCCCGAGCGGCGGCGTTTGTGGGGTCGGCCAGGACGGCCAGAGCGAGGTGGCGGGCGCGTTCGGCGGTCAGGCCGTGGGCCTCGCACCAGTAGGCCAGGCGGATCTGCTCGGCGGGGGATCGTCCGGCGTGGGCCTTGGCGGCCTGGTATGCGGCCTGAGTGTCGTCTGGGGCAGCCGGGGGGGTGTCCAGCGTCAGGAGCGCGGCGGCGGCGATCAGAGCGAACATGACCAGAGTCCTTGCGACAGAGGGGAGGAATCTTACCGGGCGGTAATGGCCCTGGTCTCGGCCGAAGGCGGCAGGTCGAAGGGGATGAGCCGGGGGTTGAGCAAGGTGTTGTCGTGAACGAGGACGGCGGCCTGACCTGCGAAGAAGTCGGCATCGTCGGCGATATCGAGGTTGTACACCCGCTCAACCGGGCCGGTGATAGAACTCTCCACCAGAGCGGTCCCGTTCAAGAGTCGGAGGCGATCTCCAGCCTGGATGTCGCGGGCCATCACCCAGCCAACGCCAACCTTCCAGAACCGGTGGAACGGGCTGCTCCGGATCGTGTCGCTGTCGAGTTTGAGGTGGAAGGTCGGACTCGGCGGGTTGTGGTGGACCATGAGGATCGGTTGATAGTGCAGGGCGCCGGTGTCGGTGCTCTGAGTCAGGACGAGGTCGCCGGCTTGCAGCGTCTCGATCGCTTGCGGGCCGGTCATTGTTCGGACCAGGGTCCCCGCGCCGAAGCAGTCGGACGTGCCACCCAGCCGAGCCATGGGCACGACCGAGGCCTGAAAATGGGTCGATGTCACTCCCGTCGCATAAGTCTGTGCCGTCATCGGGACCATCTGCGGCTGGTAGGCGAGCGGAACATTGACGGTTTCGGTGGGAATCTCGCTGGTCGACTGACCGGTCGCCGTGTAGCCGCTGAGGTTGAGCATCCAACCGGACCAGTCGGCGATGTTGGTGCCGTGGTCCTCGCCGCTGACAGTGCGGAGGACCATGGTCAGGCGATCATTCGACTCGTTGACCTGGTTATTGTACTGGTCGAGCGAAGCTGCGTCCTGAGTCAACTGGGCCTCGGCATAGTAGGCCGCCTTCTGATACTCGGCCACCATCGCCGCTACGTTGATCGTCTGATCGGTGGTGACCGGCGTCGTCGTGTTCTTGGATAACTCCACCTCAAAGCCCATTCGCTGCTTGAACGTCTCGGGTCGGACCTCCCGGAACCGCTCCACCTTGTAATGATGCTTGAGATATTCCTGGATCTCGGCTCCAGCGTGCTGCTGGGTGTTAGCGACGGCCGCATTTAAAGTCGCGTCGGCGGAGTGATACTTCATCAAACTTGCCGTATTCATCCACTGGTGGGAGAGCATCACCTCAGGGCTCACCACCTGGTTTTGCCAGTGGTAAGTCAAAGTCGGCGACCCGTCGGCCAGTTCGGTCAGCCAGGCGAGGTAATTGGGGACCGCCGGGGTTGAGTAGAGGCGCTGGACCTTGCGCTTCGAGTTTTTGATCAGGAGCCTGCCGACCGAACCGGGACCATTGACGCGCTGGATTTCGTATTCGACGCGTTCGCGGAGTGAGCGGATCAAAAGGTCGGCATAATCGCGTGGGTCGCGCTGGCGGAGCGTTTCGACGGCCGTGCGGCGCGTGTTCGGGTCGTCGGCCAGGACAGCGATCATGGTGATCAACCGCGACGATGCCGCCGAGTCGATCTGGCTCAAGATCCGCAGCGCGGTCGCCGGGTCCGCCGTCGAGCCACTCAAAAACAACGCCGCGACATGGCGGACCGCGCGGGGATCGGTGACCGTTAGCAGGCCCGCCTCACCCTCGGCGCGAGTGGCGGCCTTGCCCAGCATCGCCTTCCATTTTTCGAGGAGCGGTCGCCACTTCGCGTCGGCCACCCGCTGGGCATCGGCATCGGCCTTGTGCGTGGCCAGCTCGGCGTCGGTGGTCCAGCGGCCGTTCTGCCGCTTGTAGCCCAACTTCTTCCAGGCCAGTTCCCGCGTCGAGTCGAGCCGAACGACGGCCGTGTAGTGCGCCCTGGCCTGGGCCGGCAGGCCATGAGCCTCGGCCCATTGCGCCAGGTTCCACTGCCCCTCGGCTGTGTACGCGGTGGCGGCTCGCTTCTGATCATACTCCGCCAGCGTCGCGGCGAGCGGTGCGTCGGCCTTGACCTGATCAGCCACGGCGTCGGGCCGCATCCATTTGTCTTGCCGGGCGACCAGCCCCAGAAGACCCCGAGCGGCGGCGTTTGTGGGGTCGGCCAGGACAGCCAGAGCGAGGTGGCGGGCACGTTCGGCGGTCAGGCCGTGGGCCTCGCACCAGTAGGCCAGGCGGATCTGCTCGGCGGGGGATCGTCCGGCGGTAGACTTGGCGACCTGGTAGGCGGCCTGGGTGTCGTCTGGTCCAGCCGGGGGGATGTCCGGCGCGAGCAGTGCGGCGGCGGCGATCAGAGCGAACATGGCCAGGTTCCTTGCAGAGGGAAGAAAGAGGAGATGGAGCGGGTCGAGGTTCAGTTACTTGTCGCTTGGTCGGTCGAACGGAATCAGCCGAGGGTCGAGCAGCGTGTTGTCGTGGACGAGAACCGCCGTGGCACCGGCGAAGAAATCCGCGTCCTCGGCGACGTCGAGGTTATACACCCGGATCACGTCCCCGGCGCGAGACTCACTCACCACGGCGGTCCCATTGAGCAGGCGGAGGCGATCCCCAGCCTGGATGTCGCGGGCCATCACCCAGCCAACGCCCACCTTCCAGAACCGGTGGAATGGGCTGCTGACGATCGTGTCATCAACGAGTTTGATCTCAAACGTCGGGCTCGGCGGGTTGTGGTGGACCATCAGGATCGGTTGATAGCGAAGTGCTCCCGACGCGGTACTCTGGGTCAAAACGAGATCACCGGCATGCAGCGTCTCGATTGCCTGCGGGCCGGTCATCGTCCGGACCAAGGTCCCCGCGCCGAAGCAGTCGCCCACCGCGTTGACCGACGTGATCTGCGCAGTTGTTTTCGACACCGGACCCGCGAAGCTACTCTGAAACGTCGGCACGGCTTGCGGGCGGTACTCCAGGGGAACGGCCACGGTGATGGTCGGCAGGTCGGTCGTCGATGACTCGGCGAGGGCATAGCCGCTGAGGTTGAGCATCCACCCGGTCCACCCCGCCGGCTCGGTCCCATGGTCTTCGCCGCTGACGCTCCGGAGGACCATGGCCAGGCGGTCGTTGGAGGCGTTGGCCTCGCGGTTGTACTGGTCGATCAGGGAGGCATCACGGACGATCTGCTGCTGGGCCACGAGCGCGGTTTTTTGGTATTCGGCGACCATCGCTTCAACCGGGATCGAGGTTCGCGTCTCGATCGGGGTGACGGTCCGTGTGGTGGTTAAAGTTGACATGTTGAAATGGTGATCAAACAGCGGTTTGGGGCCGGAATGGTGCGCCGCCGGTGCCACCGCCAACGCCCCAGGATGTCCCGACATGGATGCCGCGTGATGCTCCGAGGCGAGCCTCTGCCTGGCCTGGATATCACTGATCAGGGACGTGGTTGGACCCGCTTCCTGAAAAGCGACACTATAGCGCGGGACGTCGTCGATAAAATGATCGGTCGATTGCTTCGTCGCCTGCTGATACGACACGCGCTCGCTGAACTGACTATATGTCCAGACGGGAGAACCGTTGGCTTCCTGCGACATCCAGGTCAGCGAGTTCGGGACGGCGGGCGTGGCATAAAGACGCTGAATCTTCCGCTTCGAATCCTTGATCAACAGCTTGCCGACCGAACCGGGACCATTAACGCGCTGGATCTCGTACTCGACCGGCTCACGGAGTGACTGGATCAAGATGCCGGCATAATCGCGCGGGTCACGCAGGCGGAGCGTCTCGACGGCGATCCTGCGGGTGGTCGGATCGTCGGCCTGGATGGCGATCATGGTGATCCAGCGTGATGCCGCGGCCGAGTCGATCTGGCTCAACGTCCGCAGCGCTATGGCCGGGCTGGGGGTCGATCCACCCAGAAAGAGCGCGACGACGTGGCGGACCGCACGCGGATCGGTCACGGTCAATAGACCTGCCTCACCCTCAGCGCGGGTGCTGGCCTTGCCCAGCATCGACTTCCACTTCTCCAGCGCTGGCTTCCATTTCTTGTCAGCCACCTTCTGGGCATCGGCATCAGCCTTCTGAGCGGCGATCTCGGCGTCCGTCACCCACCGGCCGTCATGCCGTTTGTAGCCGAGCTTCTTCCACGCCAGTTCCCGCGCTGGATCGAGCCGGACGACCGCCGTGTAATGCGCCTTGGCCTGGGCCGTCAAGCCATGCTCGTCGGCCCACTGGGCCAGGTTCCACTGGCCATCGGCGGTGTAGGCGGTGGCGGCTCGCTTCTGACCATACTCAGCCAGCGTCGCGGCGAAGTTAGGATCGCTCTGAACCTGACTGGCGACAGCTTCCGGTCGGACCCAGCGATCCTGGCGGGCGACCAGACCGAGCAACCCGCGAGCGGCGGCGTTTGTGGGGTCGGCCAGGACAGCCAGAGCCAGATGGCGGGCGCGTTCGGCGGTCAGGCCGTGGGCTTCGCACCAGTAGGCCAGGCGGATCTGCTCGGCGGGGGATCGGCCGGCGTGGGCCCTGGCGGCGATGTATGCAGCCTGGGTGTCGTCTGGGGCAGCCGGGGGGTTGTCCGACGCGAGGAGCGCAGCGGCGGCGATCAGAGCAAACATGGCCGAAGTCCTTGCTGAACCAGGGGGCTGAAGTGGGTTCGTGGACCTACCCCAAAGGATAAAAAGATAGGTCGATGGTGACAACCAAAATCATTGCGTGCATCCAAAGAACTGCACAGATCCAGACTTTCCGAGAAATTAAGCGAGCCAGAGAATAATTTTTCGCTCAGCTTCCGATACTAAAGATGGTGATTGCACGAATTGAGCCAACAACCCGAAAGTCGTTCCATGTCGATCTCATTTTGCCCCAGTATGACAGATCGCGATCCGATCGGGAGTTCTCCGGTTGGTCCGATATCGGCATGGTCGGCCGCAAAGTCGCTTGCTGGACCGGGGGAAGCGAGCGTTGCGGTCGCCGCTGCTCCGACCAATGGGTGGACTCGTTGGGTCGCCGGGCAGGTGGAGTCGCTCCAGATTCAGATCTGCCGGTCGCAGGAAGTCGAACTTCAGTTTCGCCAGCGGGCGGCATTCCGAGCGCGAGAATTCTGGTATGAGGACCAGAATCTTCACGTCGAGATTCAGGCTGAGAAACTCGCGCGGAACCCGGGCAAGACCATCGCCCAGCTCAAAATGACCCCCGCCGGGTGTGACTGGTTGATCCGTCGCTGGCAAACTCTGGGGCAAACCGCGCCGGTTGATTGGACGGAAGACCAGAAAACTCTGGCGTCCCACCTCGCGGGGCAGACCTACGAGGCAGGCGCAACTCCTGGTTGTTCGCCCGCCGCCGCGATCGCGACGCTCCGGGCCTGTCGGGTCCGTGTCGAAGCCGCTGACGCCATGGATCGTAGCCTGGTCCAGGCCGATCTCTCGGATGCGCTGGGGCCGGACTTCGCGCGCATCCGTCGCTGCACGCAATCGTTGTTCACGCGACTCCGCTTCTTCCTCGGGCTCCTTGCCCACGAATCGCCCAGCCTGGCGACCCCAGCCGAGTTGCTTCCGATCCCGGTCTCGCCCACTCCGGTTTCGCCGGCGGAAACGAAGCCACCCGAGATTGTCAAAACGAAGCCAATAGAGATTGCCAGAACAAAGCCAATCGAGCCGGAGCCCGCGGCCGAAGTCGTTTATTCGCAACCGGTTGCGATCCGAAGTTCGGCGGATCGTCAGCGGCGGACGGATCTTCAGCAAGCCCGCAAACGCCAGCGGCAAGCGCGGCGACGCCAGAGCTGATCGCCGCGACGGGTGTGAGACTCGACTCAGTTCTTTGCCAATTCCTGCCCGAACGTGATTGCTCGACCCCCGCGAACTGGGCTCGGAGCGATGGACGGGATAATGCGCCCGCAACTTGCGTCGTTCAGCGAGGTTGGGGCGTGGGTGCTGGGACCACCGGAGCCGGCGGCCTGACCGCCCAGCGCTGGGGTGAGGGCAGAGCTTGCTCCGAGGCGGCGGCGGCGGGCTGGTGCGCGTCGAGCCACTCGATCATGGGGGGGAAAACCTCGGCGGCGGCGTTGCGGCTCCAGACGAGGTCGCAGTGGCCATAGTCGTTCATCTGGCCGTTGATCCGGCCGAACCGCATCAGGGTCTTGTCGGGACTGCCGACAGCGTTGTAAGTCATGATCGTGGACGCGATATCGGCCATGATGTCGGCTTCGCCAGCCACCATCAGGATCGGCGTCGTGATCCGGTCGAGCCCGAGCGCGTAGTCGACCTGACCGTCGGCCGAAAGCATGTGGCCGTGGGCCAGATACGGGTCGAGTTGCTTGAGCGCGCCCGCTCCTGGGTCTTCCACCGTGTAGCCGTAGAACCGGCTGACGGTCCGGTTGTCGACGTTCCCCTTGGTGAAGTAGAACCGGTCAACCTTCTCCATCCAGGGCGGTCGGCCATACTTCATCGGTCGGCCGAGGCGACCGGTGCTCAGGCCGAGCGAAAGCAGCCGGAGCCCCTGATCCGCCTTGCGCATCTTGATCGTGTCGGCCGTCTCCTGGATGATCGCCACGCCCCCCATGTCGACGAAGTTGGCCACCCGGCTCGACTCGGCCGACGTCTCCAAAAACGGGAACATCATCATCCCGCCCAGGCTGTGGCCAACCCAGTTGACGTAGTGGCTGCCGGTCTCGCGCTCGACGTAGTTGAGGATCGCCGGGACGTCGTACCGGAACTCATCATCGACGGTCCAGCGCCGGCCGCCGATCTCGCGGAGCGGTGTCTCGCGGAGGACCCGGTTGATCACGCCCGGGATGCCGACCCGGTGGCTCGCTCCCGACCCCCGCATGTCGACCACAAAGACGTCATACCCCGCCTCGGTCAACTGGCTGGGGAGGTGGTTGTCATTGATCGTCCAGAACGTTCCGTTCAGGCCCAGACCGTGGCAGCAGACGACCGGCAACTTCCCCGAGTTCGGGATCTTCGAGCGGAACTGCCGCATCCCCAGCTTCCAGCCATCCTCGGTCGTCGCGAACCCCTGAGCACAGGGGCGGAGGTCGAGTGATTCGGCATGGTTCCGGACCGTGGCGCAGCCGGGGAACGTCAGCCACCCCAGCGCCAGCGCGAGGGGGAACCATCGGATTTGCCAACGACGACGACCGTCCGACATGGGAGCGAGGATTCCTTCCTCGGATCAGCGATCCCCGGGATTCCGACGCTTGCCCCCACTCGTCCTTGAGCAGGCGCCTCATCCTTCAGCGTCAGACCCGATTCGAGCTGCCGGCAGTGATCGGCGAGCCTGGATCAGGACGTTTCCCCGCAAGGAACTTCCTGCCATTGACCCACCGGCGCGAGATCCTACTCGAACCCCCCGAAGTGGGGAATCCGAACTTCGCGTCCCGTTCTTTTCGACCGGACCAGGCAGATTTCTGAGAAAATCGTGCAACTCCTCGGCATTCCGGCGGCACTCTTTCCTGATCCGCAAAGTCGCTACCTCGAACGAGTAGGGGGATATCAAGTCACCATGCCCGGAGTCAACTCCTGCCAGGGCGCCGACCTCGATGTCCTGCTCGACCTGGGAGCCCTCGGCCACCTGGCCGACGCTGCGCTGCTTGACCGCTTCGAGGCCCGCGGCCCGGGGGCCGACCGCGCCTTCGAGGTGCTCGTCAACCGCCACGGTCCACTCGTGCTCCGGGTCGCTCGCGGTCGCCTCGCCGCCGAGGCCGACGCCCGCGACGTCTTCCAGGCAACCTTCTGGCTCCTGGCCCGCCGGTCGCGTTCGATCCGCAACCGCGCCGCGCTGGCCTCGTGGCTGTTCGGCGTCGCCCGCCGTGTGGCCGCCCGAGCCCTGGTCGAAGCCGCCCGCCGCCGGACCCGCGAGCGGCAAGCCGCCATCACCGAAGCGGATTCAACCCTCGACCCCCGCCACCGCGACCCCGACCTCGCCGCGACCGTGCAGGCCGAGGTCGCCCGGTTGCCCCGCCTTTACCGCGTGGCGGTGATCCTCGCCGACCTCGAAGGTCTCACCGCCGCCGAGGCCGCCGACCAGCTCGGCTGCCCGGTCGGCACGTTCAAGGCTCGCCTGTCACGCGGTCGGGCTCGCCTCCGCGACCGCCTCGCCCGGTGCGGCCTGGCCCCGGCCGGTTGGGAGTCGAGCCCAACCCGGCCATCAGTCGTGCCGCTGGCCCTGGTTCAAACCACCTGCCGGCTGGCACTGGATGCGGTCGCCGACGCCGGACTGGCGGCGACTGCCGCTTCGATCCTGCCTTTGACCCGAGGAGTTTCCCGAACCATGATCTTTGCTTCGATCTCCCCCTGGGCGCTGGTTGCTTCGACCAGCATGGTTGCTGGTGCCGTCGGCCTGGTTGGTTTGATGCTCGGCGGTCCACCGGCTCCTGCCCCAATTCTGCCGCCATCTGCTATCGTCGTCGCCAGTCCGAAGCTGGTCGGATCGCCGCGCGAGCCAGTGACGACCCCACCGCCGCCCACTCAGGAACCCGTGACGCCATCGCCCTCCGTCCTGGCTGCGGCGTCCCAACCTCCTCAGCCTCCCCATCCCGGTCCGGCATTGTTGGGGGTAGCCGGGCCGGTGATTCACCAGATTGATGCCGACGCGGCGGTCTTGACGGACCTCGACGCCAGAGCGCGGTTGTTGCTTCGACTCGGGCGCTGGCAGACCCGCCAGGGGGATCGAGTCGCTGCTCGGGCGACGCTGGCGAAGGCCCAGACCGCCGCCGCGGCGAGTCCGTTCGACTCGGATGGGTCGCTTCCCCGGACGATTTTTCAGGTGGGCGAGGCCCAGGCCGAGAACGGCGACACCGAGATTGCCCGGCAAACCTTCGATGCGGTGATCCCCACGATCCGCCGCTTGCCCGTCGACCGGATGGGCGAGGCTTACGCCCTCCTGCTGGCTGCCGAGCGGCGAACCCTCCCCCGCGCGGCCTGCCAACCGACGGTCGATGCCTACGGGATGTTCGCGGCATACCAGGGAGTCCACCTGGTCCGGACCGTCCTGAGCTGGGGAGGCCGCTCCGAGAGCACGGGGGGCTCGGTTGAAGGCGGGGTGATCAACCTCGGTTACGGTACCCCCAAGCTGGCCGAAGCGACCCGGGCCACGCTTGGCGACATCCCGCGAGCCTTGCGGCGAATCGACGAAGTCTGGGTGACGACCGAGCCGACAGGCCAGCCCGATGGTCGGCTCGAAGCCTTGACTGAGATCGCGCAGGCGCTCCGGCCCGAGGATGGACCGCTGATCGCCGAGGTCATCGGCAAGGTCCGCCAGGCGATCCGCGCCGCCGGACCGACCGCCGAGATCGCTCCATGCCAGCTCGTCCTGATGGACACGGCCACTCGGCTCGGCCGGTTCGACGAGGCGGCAGCGCTTGCGCTCCAGATCGTGCCGAACTCAAACTCCGAGCACCACTCCGAATCGTTGCTGGCACACTGTTTGATGGAACTGATCCGGGCGCAGACCGCCGCCGGTGACCCCGCCGGCGCCCGCAAGCTGATCCGCGAGACGGCCGTCTTGATCCAGTCGGTCGGCCGGCTCGGCATCCAGCAGCAAACGCTGATCATTCAATTCGTCCCGCTGGTCGCTCGCCTGGGTGATCTCGACCTGGCCATCGACCTGACCGCGTCGTTGCCCCTCTACCCGCGGTACGTTGCTCTCGCCGCTGTCCTCCGCGACCGGCGGGCGGTTGGTGATCAAGTGGGAGCGCAGCAGATCCGCGACCAGGCTCTCGCGGTCATCCGCCAGGCGATCGAGACCCGCGAAGGGGCGACCTTGAACGATCCCGACGGCTCCCGGGTCAGTTGGCTGATCCGCCGGGCGGGCATGACGGGTGATTCCGCCGACATCCAGGCCGCGCGCGCCGGGGTGGATACCTTTCGCGCCGCGATGCAGCAACGCTACTTCCCCAGCCTGGCCGTTGCCCTGGTTCACGCCGGACAGTTCGCGGCGGCAATCGAGGTTGCCGAGCGGGTGACGGCCGCCGACAAGCAGGGGCAAGCCTTGCTGAAAGTCTTGACGATTGAACTCGACCGGGTCCGACCCGCCACCGTTGCCACCTCACCGCACTACTGGCCCTGGCTCGAACTCGACCACTGAATCGGCCCAAGTTCGCCAGATTCTTGTCCGGTCCTGGGGTTGGAATCGCAACTGGGTTGGTAGCCAGATCAACCGGTCGGGGCGAGTTGATCCTTACTTCCCCCGGTCGGTCGCCGCGAGGTAGATGCCCAGACCGACGGCGGCGCTGCCGATCATCAGCGGGGGCGTGATGGGTTCGTGGCGGATCAGGGTGCCCAGCGCGATCCCGAACAGGGGGGTCATGAACGAGACGGCGGCGAGCTGGCCGGCGTAGTAGCGTCGGAGCAAGATCATCCACAACGAGAACGTCAGCCCCGAGACCACGAACCCTTGATAAAAGATCCCCGCCAGCGCTGTCGGGTTGAAGTGGTAGCGGGTCGGGCCTTCGACCAGGAAGCTGAACCCGAACGAGAGCGGGATGGCCACCATCGACTGGAGGAGCAAGAGCGTTGTCGGCGGGATGATCGGGAACGTCTTCTTCTGTGCGATCGTCTGGAGACCGAACACGACGCCCGAGCCCAGGACGATCAGGTCGCCCGTCAGGCCACTCCCGCCGCCCGCCAGGATCGGCTTCGCCAGCAGGATCGCCACACCAACCGCCGCCGAAGCCAGGCCGAGCACCCCGCGCAGCCCCAATCGTTCACCCAGCAAGAGCCAGGCGAGCGGGGCGACGACCAGCGGGTGGATGTTGATGAAGACCGACGACCGCCCCGCCTCGCTCAGGCTTGTTCCCCAGTTGAACGAGCCGATCTGGATCGCCGCCAGGCAACCATGCACCCCGATTAACCACCAATCCCGCCACGCCACGCGGACCGACGCCCCGACCTTGTAGCCCACCCACGCCACGACCGGCAAGCTGAGCAAGAACCGAAAGCCCGAAGCACCGATCGGCGGCAGGTGCGCGGGGGAAACGGTCAGCTTGGCCGCCACCGCGTTGCCCCCCCAGAACAGGCAGCAAAGCAAGGCCACCCCCAGGCCCGAGGCGTCGATCCGGGACAGCGGCGGTTCAGGTGCGGCCATGGCGAGCAGGATAACCGGGTCGAGGGGCGATGTCAGGTCGCCACTCCACAACCGGCGGCGTCGGCCCAGGATACCGGATTGGATCCGAAAATAGCCATCGCTCAACGCCGAGTCCGTTGGTTCCAGGCGCTTCCGAGCGGGTGATTCTGGACAGTTCGCGCTAACGCCCGTATAGTCAACTGATCCGGGCGACGAGTGGATCTGTTTGCCGACGATGACCGCTGCGAAGGACACACCAAGGAATGGCCACGACGGATATCCGCATCCGGGGGGCTCGCGAACACAACCTGCGCGACGTCTCGCTTGACCTCCCGCGCGGGGCCTTGATCTGCTTCACCGGCGTCTCCGGGTCGGGCAAGAGCAGCCTGGCCTTCGACACGATCTTCGCCGAAGGCCAGCGGCGTTATGTTGAGAGCCTGTCCAGCTACGCCCGCCAGTTCCTCGGCCAGATGCCCAAGCCCGAAGTCGACAAGATCGATGGCCTGAGCCCGTCGATCTCGATCCAGCAAAAGACCGGTGGCCGGAACCCACGCTCGACCGTCGGCACCATCACCGAGATCAACGACTACCTCCGCGTCCTCTTCGCCCGCGTTGGTGAAGGCCACTGCCCCAACTGCGACCGACCCGTCGCCGCGCAGACCCGCGACCAGATCATCGCCCGCGTGGCCAGCCTGCCCACCGGTGAATACTCGATCCTGGCCCCGGTCATCCGTGGTCAGAAGGGGGAATATAAAGACCTGTTTGATGAACTCGGCCGGGCGGGTTATACCCGGGCGCGGGTCGATGGCACGGTCTTCGCCTTGACGCAGCGGCTCAAGCTCGACCGCCAGATCAAGCACCATATCGAGGTGGTGGTCGATCGGGTCAAGATCCGGCCCGACCTCGACGCGACCGGGAAAACGAAGCTCGCCGAGGCGATCGAGGCCGCGCTGAAGCTGGGCGAAGGGGCCGTCATCGTCGCCGACGAAACTCAGCCCGACCTCCTCCTCTCGTCAAGCTATGCCTGCGGCCACTGCGGTCTGAGTTTCGATCCGCCGAGCCCGCAACTCTTCTCGTTCAACAGCCCGCAGGGGATGTGCCCGAGTTGCGACGGTCTCGGCGTCCGCCACGCCTTCGACCGCGACCTGATCGTCCCCGACCCCGCGCTCTCGGTCTGGAAAGGGGCGATCGCGCCGCTGGGTCCCGTTAGCGCGATGGGTAAGTGGAAACGGCACCTGTTCGAGGGGGTCGCCCTGAACATGGAAGGGGACAAGGGCGGTCCGACCAAGGGGTCGATGCTCAAAGGCCCCTGGCGCGACCTCGACCCGAAGTGGCAAAAGGTCTGGCTCGATGGCCTCGGCGCGCGGCCACTCGTCCTCCACTGGAAGGACAAGACCAAGCGCTGGGCGCACGCCGAGAAGTGGCCCGGGATCATGGCCGACCTGATGGAGCGGTTCAAGGAGACCAAAGGCCCCGCCCACGCCGCGCTCGAACCGTACATGCGGAGCATGACCTGCCCTGACTGCCACGGTGCGCGGCTCAACCCCCGCGCCCGCGCGGTCCGTGTTGGCGGCAAGACGCTGGCCGAACTCGGCTCGATCCCGATCGCCCGCGTCGCCCGCTTCTTCGACGCCCTCGCCGGCCAGCCCGCCGCTGACCTCCGCCCCGAGGATCAGGCCACGCCGCTCGACGACCTGAACCGGACGATCGCCGAGGAACTGCTCAAGGAGATCCGCGGTCGGCTTGGATTTTTGAACAACGTCGGCCTGGATTATCTGGCGCTCGACCGCTCGGCCCCCACACTCTCCGGCGGCGAAGCCCAGCGCATCCGCCTGGCCAGCCAGGTCGGCGCGGGGCTGGTCGGTGTTTTGTACATCCTCGACGAGCCGTCGATCGGCCTCCACCCGCGTGACAACGACCGCCTGGTCGCGACCTTGCAGCGGCTCCGCGACGTTGGCAACACCGTGATCGTCGTCGAGCACGACGAGGACACGATGCGCGCTGCCGACCACCTGGTCGACTTTGGTCCCGGACCCGGCGTCAAGGGGGGCGAGGTCATCGCCAAGGGGACGCTCGCCGACATCGCCGAGAGCAAGAACAGCCTCACCGGCGCCTACCTGTCGGGCCGCAAGCAGATCGCCATCCCAACCGATCGCAAGGTTCCCGGTGACCGCTGGTTGACCGTCCGGGGCGCGAAGCAGCACAACCTCAAAAACGTCGATGTGGCCTTCCCGCTCGGCATGTTCGTCTGCGTCAGCGGCGTGTCGGGGTCGGGCAAAAGCTCGCTGGTCGGCGACATCCTCCGCGATACCCTGGCCCGCGACCTCAACAAGGCGATCACCGAGCCCGGCCTGCACGACCGGATCGACGGCGTTGAGCATCTCGACAAGATCATCGACATCGACCAGTCGCCGATCGGTCGGACCCCGCGCTCCAATCCCGCCACCTATATCAAGCTGTTCGACCTGATCCGCGACCTCTATACCAAACTCCCCGAGTCAAAGACGCGCGGGTACAAGGCGGGCCGGTTTTCGTTCAACGTCGCGGGCGGTCGGTGCGAGGCGTGCCAGGGCAACGGGTCGAACAAGCTCGAAATGGACTTCCTGGCCGACGTTTGGGTGACGTGCCCGGTCTGCGAGGGGAAGCGGTTCACGCGTGAAACCCTGCACAGCCGGTTCAAGGGGAAGTCGATCAGCGACGTCCTTGAAATGGACGTCCAGGAGGCGCTGGAGCACTTCGTCAACGTCCCCAAGATCCACGGCATGCTCCAGACGTTGCACGACGTCGGACTCGACTACCTGAAGCTTGGTCAGGCGTCGCCGACGCTCTCCGGGGGCGAAGCGCAGCGGATCAAGCTGGCTCGCGAGCTGGTCAAAAAGGGGACGGGGCGGACCCTGTACGTCCTCGACGAGCCGACGACCGGCCTGCACTTCGACGACGTGCGCAAGTTGCTCGAAGTGCTCCACAGCTTCACCGCGCTCGGGAACACGGTCGTCGTCATCGAGCACAACCTCGACGTCGTCAAGACGGCCGACTGGGTGATCGACATGGGACCCGAAGGGGGCGCGGGGGGCGGTACGGTTGTCGTCGCCGGGAGTCCCGAAGTGGTCGCCGCCGAGCCCCGAAGTCACACCGGGAAAGCCTTGCAAAAGGTGTTCGAGACCTCAAAGGCGCTCGCGCTCGAACTGGCCAAGCCGAAAAAGAAGGGCAAGGCCAAAAAGGCCCCCGCGCGGTTGTCGTCGGAGTCGGTCCTGGCGGATATCACCGTCCGGGGAGCCCGGCAGCACAACCTGAAGGGGGTCGATCTCGACATTCCCCGCCACAAGATGACCGTGTGCAGCGGGCCGTCGGGGTCGGGCAAGAGCAGCCTGGCGATCGACACCCTCTATGCCGAGGGGCAGCGGCGGTATGTCGAGAGCTTATCGAGCTATGCCCGCCAGTTCCTCGCCCCGCTCCAGAAGCCGAAGGTCGAGCAGATCACCGGCCTGTCCCCCGCCGTGAGCATCGAGCAAAAGACGACCAGCAAGTCGCCGCGGTCGACGGTCGGGACCGTCACCGAGATCCATGATTACCTCCGGATCCTCTTTGCCCGGCTCGGCCAGCCGTACTGCCCGACGTGCGGGGTCGCGATCGGCACGCAGACGGCCGACGAGATCGTCGAGAAGATCTTGCACCAGCCCGAGGGGACCAAGGTCTTCGTCATGGCCCCCGTGGATCGGCGGGACAACGAGGATTACGCCACCTTGTGGGATGACCTTCGGGGCTCCGGGTTTACCCGCGTTCGTGTCGATGGGACGTCGCACAGCCTGGATACTCCGCCCGAACTGAGTCACAAGCGGAAGCACCGGGTTGAGGTCGTCATCGACCGCGCCGTGGTCCGCCGCCAGACCCGTTCCCGGCTCGCCGACTCGGTCGAAGCGGCGCTCGATCTGGGCAAGGGGGTCGTCTTGGTGGCGCTGGTCGGCGACGAGAAGGACGAGGCAAGCTGGCCGGTCGACCGCTACAGCCAGCACCGGTCGTGCGACACCTGCGGGCGGAGCTTCGAGGAGTTGTCGCCGAACCATTTCTCGTTCAACGCCCCGCTCGGCTGGTGCACGGTCTGCGAGGGGCTCGGCGTGCAGGTCGGGGCCAACCCTGCGGCCCTGATCCCTGACGGGAGCCTCTCGCTGCGTGGGGGAGCGGTCGTGGCCTGGCCTGACCTGAAGACCACGCCGCTTTTTGCCCGGATGATCGGGGCGCTCGGCAAGACCTTCGGGATCGACCTGAATCTGCCGTTCGATGACCTCGAAGGCCGCCTCCGCCGACTGATCTTGCAAGGGACCGGCGAAGCCTGGATCAACGTGCCCGCCGCCGGTGGTCAGCATGGGTTTGCCTTCCAGTACAAGGGCCTTTTCCCGGCGATCGAGGAGGCTGCGCGGGTCTCGTTCCTCTACCGGACCCGGTTCGCCGGGATGGTTGACGAGGTGGCGTGCGGGTCGTGCATGGGGTCGCGGCTCCGCGACGACTCCGCCGCCGTCCGGTTCCGCGACTGGACGATCGACCAGGTCAGCCACTGGCCGCTCGGCCGGACCTTGCAGTTCTTCAAGGATCTCGACTTCACCCGGGATGAGCAGCACATCGCCGGCGACCTCGTCCGCGAGATCCGCGACCGCCTTCAGTTTCTCGTCGACGTCGGCCTCGACTACCTGAGCCTCGGGCGCGGGACGCCCACCCTCTCGGGCGGCGAGTCACAGCGCATCCGCCTGGCCAGCCAGATCGGCAGTGGCCTGACCGGTGTACTGTACGTCCTCGACGAGCCGACAATCGGCCTGCACCCACGCGATAACTTGCGACTCCTGAACGCCTTGCGGCGGCTCCGGGATCTGGGCAATACCCTGGTCCTGGTCGAGCACGACCGCGAGGTGATCGAGGCGGCCGACCACCTGATCGACTTCGGCCCCGGCTCGGGCGACTTCGGCGGCGAGGTCACGGCATCGGGAGCCCCCGCGCTGGTGCAAAAGGTCGAGAAGTCGCTGACGGGCCGCTACCTGAGCGGTCTGGCCGCCATCCCGGTTCCGACGAATCGCCGCGAACCCGGCCGCGACAAGATCACGATCAAGGGGGCGAGGCACCACAACCTCAAGAACGTCGATGCGTCGTTCCCGGTCGGCCTGGTCACGGTGGTCACGGGCGTCTCGGGGTCGGGGAAAAGCTCCTTGGTTCAGGATATCTTGTGGAAGGCCGCCGCGAAGCGGTTCCACCGCGCCAAGGTCACGCCGGGTCTCCATGACAAGATCACGGGGTTGGATCATGTTGATAAGGTGATCAGCGTCGATCAGGATCCGATCGGCAGCACGCCGACCTCGACTCCCGTCACGTATTCGGGAGCGTTCGACCTGATCCGCGACCTGTTCAGTCGCCAGACTGACAGCATGGCCCGGGGTTTCACCGCGCGCCGGTTCAGCTTTAACCAGGCGGGTGGCCGGTGCGAGGCGTGCGAGGGGGCGGGGCAGAAGCGGATCGAGATGCACTTTCTGCCCGACGTCTGGGTCACCTGCGACGCCTGCCACGGCCAGCGCTACGATGGCGAGACCCTGGCCGTGCGGTATCTTGGCAAGTCGATCGCCGACGTCCTGACGATGACGGTGGACTCGGCCCTCGACCTGTTCAGCGCGGTGCCCAAGATCCGCAAGATTTTGCAAACCTTGCACGATGTCGGCCTCGGCTACGTCCCGCTCGGTCAGTCAGCGCCGACGCTCTCGGGGGGCGAGGCGCAGCGGGTCAAGCTGGCGTCGGAACTCTCAAGGCCCGACACCGGCTCGACGCTCTACATCCTCGACGAGCCGACGACCGGGCTGCACCTCGACGACACGCGGAAACTGCTCGACGTGGTCCACCGCCTGGCGGACCTGGGCAACACGGTGGTGATCATCGAGCACAACCTCGAAGTGATCAAGACGGCCGACTGGTTGATCGACGTCGGCCCCGAGGCCGGCGGCGAGGGGGGCCAGATCGTCGCCGCCGGCGCGCCCGAGGTGATCGCCAAGAAGCGTGGGTCGCTGACGGGCAAGATACTCAAGGACGTCCTCGCGGCTGGTCCGCTGGCCGAGCGGCCCCGGTACGACCCGAAAGCCGCCGCGAAGAAGTTTCTCGCCGACGCTCAGGCTGCCAGAGCTGCCGTGGGACCCGCACCGCCGCCCGCGTGGGAAACCGATGGCCGCCGCTGGCACACGCAGGACCGGATCAGCCGCGGCGGCAAGCCCGCCCGCTGGGACGGCGCGATCCTCGACCGCGTCGTCGACCGGCTCGCTGAGGTCGGCGGGTTCGCCCCTGCCGACTGGTCGAGCCGGAGTCTGGTCCGCGTCGGCAGCGCCAATCCCATCACCCCGCCGTTCTTCCTGGCGCAGACCGGGCACGAGTGGGTCGTCACGCTCCGCTTTCTGGTCCAGCGGAACACCTTCAAGCCCGACGCCCTGACGCGACTCCTTGACCTCAAACCGTTCTACGAGAGCCGGACCCCCGTCCTCTCGATCGCCGACCGCGTGGCCCTCGGCGACATCCACGGTGCCATGCAAGAGGTTGTTCTCACGGTCCACACCGCCGACGACCTGGCCACCGACGCCTTCGACTCGTTCCTGGTCCAGGCGGCGATCTCGTACCAGCGAGCCTTCGGCGTCATTCCCCCGACCGCTGCCCAGCAAGCCGACGCCGCCGCGCTGGCCGTCGAGGCTCCGGGCTGGAAGGTCATCGCCGCCCCCGAGCCCAAGAGCAAGCCCAAAACTAAGCGTGGAGCCAAGCTCTAAATCAAAATTTATCAGTAGTTCAGGTCTTGTATGGTGGGTGCAACCCACCGTGGGTTTGGCTTGATTTCGCGAGGCAACTTCCGATCGCATCCTGTGGTTGTTTGATTACCATTGCGCACGGTGGGTTGCACCCACCCTACGAAGCACGGACATGAATGGAGATCAGGATTCAGAGGAGCGGGCCGGGGTCGGCGATCCAGCCTTCGAGGGGGTCGATTCCGGTCGGTAATCCGGAGTTGACCTGGGTGTGCGACCAGGCCGCCTGGAGGGCGCAGAGGACCGAGTCAAGCTGGTCGCCGGTGGCGTCGGCGACACAACCGGCGGCGAGGTTGGGTGGCAAAATGACGGCCAGGCCGTAAACGTCGGTGACTGACGGGCGATCGGCCACCGGATCGCCCTGGATCGCTCGGACCAGGTCGAGTCGCGCGGCGCGGCGGGTGGTGTCGTCGCGATTCGGGTCGTCGTGCTTGTACGGCCGGCGGTCGAGCCATCGGCGGGCGACGAGGCCGGGGTACGCCTCGACGACCGTGCGGGATTCGCCCGCGATGGGGCGGAGGATCGGGATCGACGCGGGGGAGTCGAGCAGTCTCGGAGCCCCTTGCCAGAACATCTTGCCGACCGGGACACCGTGGAGCATCATCGGGCTGATCGACTTCGCCCAGACGTCCACCGGTCGGCGGCGGTGTTTGCTGCCCGGCGGTTGACCCGCACAGTAGGCGACGAGCGCGGCCTCGAACGCCGCCTTGCCCAGACGTCGGACGTGATCGATGCTGGCGGACCAGTCCGCTGTCGGCCAGCCGCAAGCCTCCACAAGTTCCCTGGGTTGAGCGAACGGGAAGTCGAGACCGGCGATCCAGGGGCCGGGCGTGGTCAACCAGCGCTCGAAGGGGGCATAGTCGCCAGCTCGAGCATCATTGAGCCGATGCAGGTTCTCAACCCGCAGTTCGGCCCCGATCAGGTCCGCGATGGCAAGAGTCAAGTGCTTTTGCCGCCGGGCTTTGGAGTTGACCGCCGTCGGGGCGCTGGTGAAATCGAGACCGAATACCTTCATCGGCGCGCCTTGAGAAATTGGGACGAAAGGTCATTGACCATCATGGGATCGGTCGTAATCCTGTGTGGGGTCACGTCGCCCCGCTATCGCTGATAGCGCCCATGGTGTTCATTCCCGAAGTGGGAGAATGTCGCATGTCCGCAGGGAAGAGTCGCTCACGCCGGCGAACCGGGATCGGTTGGGTTGTTTTCGGTCTGATGGGTCTGGTTGGGTCCGATGCCCAGGCAGATGATCCGCCGCGATTGCCGAACATCGTCGTGATTTTGGCGGATGACCTGGGCTACAGCGACCTCTCCTGTTACGGCGGCAAGCGGGTCGCGACACCCCGGGTCGACCAGTTGGCGCAGGCGGGAACTCGGTTTACTCAGTATTATGCCGGGGCCCCGATCTGCTCACCGTCGCGAGCGGCGCTGTTGACCGGACAGTATCCGGGGAAGTGGCGGATCACCAGCTTCCTGCACGACCGCGCTGGGAACAAGGAGTGCGGCCAGGTTGACTTCCTCGACCCGAAAGCTCCGACGTTAGCGCGAGCGTTCAAAGCTGCCGGTTACGCAACTGGACACTTCGGGAAGTGGCATCTGGGCGGGGGTCGCGACGTCCATGACGCTCCTCACTTTGCTGCCTACGCTATCGACGAGCATGCAGGGACGTATGAGAGTCCCGAGCCTGCCCCCGACATCACGGCCACCAAATGGATTTTCTCGACCGAGGACAAGGTGAAGCGGTGGGATCGGTCCGCCTTCTTCATTGACCACACGCTCGACTTCCTGCGCAAGAACCAGGCCCACCACCGGCCGAGTTTCGTGAATCTCTGGCTCGATGACCCCCACACTCCCTGGATTCCCGGCCCCAAGATCACCCCCGGCGAGACCGCCGAGAACCTGAAGGGTGTGCTGGCGGATATCGACAGGCAGGTGGGTCGGCTGGTGGATGGGATCAACGCGCTGGGGCTTGGCTCTGACACGATCATCCTCTTTTTGAGTGATAACGGCCCGATGCCGCCGCTGGGGATGAGCCGGACCGGTGGGTTGCGCGGGACCAAGCTTAGCCTCTACGAAGGCGGCATCCGTTCTCCCTTGATTGCGGTCTGGCCCGCTCACATCCCCGCCGGTCGGGTCGATGATCGGTCGGTCATCACCGCTGTGGACCTCTTTCCAACCCTGCTCACCTTGGCGGGTGTCGCTCATCCGGCGGGTTTGGTGTCGGATGGCCTTGACCGTGCGGCGGCGTTCACATCGGGCCAGTCGCTCGACCGGTCCGAACCGATCTTCTGGGAGTACGGGCGCAACGAGACGGCGTTCAAGTATCCCGGGAACGCCCACAACCGGAGCCCAAACGTCGCCGTTCGCGCTGGGCGGATGAAGTGTTTGGTCAACGCCGACGGGACCGGGACCGAACTTTACGACCTGATCGCCGACCCCAATGAGACGACCGACCTGAGTCACAAGCAACCCGACGTGGCCCGCAAACTGGCCGACGAGGCGGTGAAATGGCGGAAGTCGCTCCCTTGAAGGAAAAAAATGCGACGTTTTGGTGAACTTGCCGGGAAGTTCTCGCCTCGGGGCTGGGTGAGGCGGCACAATGCGGTCGAGCTTGCTTTCTCGACTCCATTGCCGAGGTGATGACCGATGAGCCGCCTGTCTCGCATCCATGATGACGCCCGCCGCGAGGGCACGATCAGCCGCCGGACCTTGCTTGGCTGGAGTGCCGCGCTGGCGGCCTTGCCGCTCCTGAATGGTCGGACCGAAGCAGCGGTCCGCCGGCACTTCCGGTTCGCCGGCGATCCGTTCACCCTGGGCGTGGCGTCGGGCGATCCGACCTCGTCAGGCGTGGTTTTGTGGACCAAATTGGCCCCGCAGCCGCTCGAAATCGGCGGCGGGATGCCGCAGGACGCGGCGGTCGAGGTGACGTGGGAGGTCGCCACCGACGACGCCATGCGGACCGTCGTCCGGCGCGGGTCGAGCATCGCCACGCCGCAGCTCGGCCACTCGGTCCACGTCGAGGCCGAAGGACTGGACCCCGACCGCTGGTACTGGTATCGCTTCCGCGCGGGCGACGCCGAGAGCAAGATTGGCCGGGCGCGGACCCTGCCCCTGGCCGCCAGCAACCCCGACCAGCTCCGGTTCGCGTTCGCGTCGTGTTCACATTATGAGCAAGGCTACTTCACGGCTTATGGGCACATGGCCAGGGAGGAAGTTGACTTCATCTTCCACCTCGGCGACTACATCTACGAGGGGAGCGGCGAGCGCACCGTCCGCGAGCCCCGCGCAGGCCAGGAGGCTCGCCCCGATACCCGCGTCCGCAAGCATCTCGGCCGCGAGATCATGACGCTCGACGACTACCGGATTCGCCACGCGCAGTACAAAACCGACCCGAACCTGCAAGCAGCGCACGCGCATTGCCCCTGGTTCGTGACCTGGGACGACCACGAGGTCGAAAATAATTACGCCAACGCCGTTGCCGAGGAAGTCCGGGCCGGGGAAACCAAGCTCAGCCCGGCCGAGTTCCTCCTCCGCCGCGCTGATGCTTATCAAGCTTATTACGAGATGATGCCGCTCCGCCCGAGTTCGCTCCCGCACGGCCCGAAGATGCAGCTTTATCGCGGAGCATCGTACGGTCGGCTGGCGGAACTGCTGGTCCTCGACACCCGCCAGTACCGGACCGACCAACCCAACGACGACAAGCTCGCCCCGCTTAACGAGGCCGCGACCGACCCCAAAAACACCTTGCTCGGCGCCGAGCAAAAGGGCTGGCTCGAATCGAAACTCATCAGTTCGCCCGGCACCTGGAACGTGCTGGCGCAGCAGGTCATGATGGGCATGGTTGACGTCCGACCCGCCGAACCCGGCGAGCAGTACAGCATGGACCAGTGGCCCGGCTCCGCCGCCGAGCGCCTGGCTCTGGGCCATTTCCTCAAAACCCGCCACGTCCTCAACCCCATCGTCCTGACCGGCGACATCCACTCCAACTGGGTCAACGACCTCCGCGTGGACGACCGGAAGTCCGACACCCCCGTCGTCGCCACCGAGTTCGTCGTCACGTCAATCACCTCCGGCGGCAACGGCGGCGACCAACCGGTCAGCCGCGCCGCCCTCCAGGCCGCCAATCCTGGCGTCCGCTACTACAACGCCCAGCGTGGCTACGTCCGCTGCACCGTGACCCCCAAGACCTGGCAGAGCGACTACATGGTCGTCGACAAGGTCTCCGAGGCCGACGCACCGATCCACAAGACCGCCTCTTTCGTCGTCGAAGCTGGCCGACCGGGGGTCCAGTCGGTTTGATCAGAGACGAATGGGATCGGTCCAGCAAAGATTAAGGGCTTCGTCGGAGCAAGTCCGACGAAGCCCTTTTCATTGGGATTCCGGTGATCAAACACGGAATCTCTGAAAGAACATCAGTAAGCCCCAAGACCAAAAGCCCAGGACTGGACGATGAAACGTCCCCCAAGTGTCAGCATTACCTTATGTCGCATTGCCTTGACGCCAATCTGAACAACGCAACAGGCATTCCTAGCTTAATAGCGAAATCACCGGAAGTCAATTCAAACGCTTGTTAAACTGCGGCACAATGGATAATCACTTCCTCGTCAACTCGATATATTCACAAAACCTTTGCCTGATTGGTGAACAATGCGCATCCGAATCGATCGATCTAAAACATCGACTGAGGCAGGGTTTGAATTGGGTATTCTGGGAAAAGCTGAATATGATTGAAATGGGCAGGGTGACAATTGGCTTTGTCACCCCCCAAGGAGTTAGCGACCGCCGACCACCTTTACTTGACGCCAAATCTGATAAAGGTGATCGGGGTGAAATGGAGGCCCATCGTGGCCAATTTGATGTTCGAGGCCTTGCGGCGAGTATTTGCTCGAATGAGCATTTCTGGCCAATGCGTTGTTTGCTGCGTTGCAGTGTTAGTGATCGCCTGGACTTTGATAACGGTCATCTCCAAGGTGGCCGAAACCAAGCCAACGATCGAGTGGCATCCCGGTAATGGAGGGGGAGGGAAATTGATTTTCCCTGACTCAACTGTGACCCGGCATTGACCAAGACCGCGTCATTCAAACTTGCACTTTGAGTGACGCGGTCTATTCACTTTTACAAAATGAGCCCCTCTCGATGCAACAAAAAACTGGAAGATTTCTCGCATCTGCCATGATTGTTAATGCCGGAACAAAAACTCTTTCGAGTTGATGATCGCCCAGGCGAGGTCTTCGGTGGCCTGGCGGCGGTCGGGGGTGGCGGCGAAGTGGCGGGTGGCGGCGAGGATCTCGCCAGGGGTGGCCTCGCGGCTGAGGGCGTGCCAGTAAAGGTCGCGGGCAATCGCTGGGGGGTCGAGCGGGGATGCCGCCAGGCGGGCCATCCGGCCGGCGTCGTCGCGGAGCTTGCCGTTGAGGGTGGCGCCGCCGATGAGCTGGAGAGCTTGCGAGAGGTTCGAGTCGGTCTCGCGTTCGCACTCGCAGGCGAGTTCGCGGGCGGGGCGGCCGAAGGTTTTCAGGAAGGTGTTTTCGGTCCGACCGTCGGGGATCTGGACGGCTCGGGTGCCCTTGGGCAGGTTGTCGAAAGGGGTCGCGGTGTCGGTGACGGTGGAGATGGCGTCGAGCAGGACCTCGGCGGGCAGGAGGCGGGCGAAGGCGTGCGAGAAGTACATCGTGTCGGCCGCGTTGCCGCCGTGCGGTTGCGCGGAAAGGCCGTAGGCGCGGCTGGTGGCGATGGCCCGGATCAAGGGTTTGAGCTGGAAGCCGCTGGTCGTCAGCTCGGCGGCGAGTACGTTCAGGAGTTCGTCGTTCGAGGCGGGGTTGGACTCGCGGAAGTCATCGACGGGTTCAACGACGCCCCGGCCCATCAGGTGGAACCAGATCCGGTTGGCGAGGCTTTTGGCGAAGAACGGGTTATCAGCGCTAGTGAGCCAGGTGGCCAGCGCTTCGCGGCGGTCGAGCGGGTCCTTAGGGGCGTCGGCGAAGGTCGGACCGCCGAGCGCCTTGGGCGGCATCGGGGTGCCGGTCCGGGGCTGCTTGACCTCGCCGGTGCTAGCGGTGAAAACCACCTCGTCGGTGGGCAAGGAGCCGGGCTTGCGCTTGATCCGCGCGAAGAAGGCGGCAAAGCCGTAGTAGTCGTCCTGCGTCCAGCGCTCGAAGGGGTGGTTGTGGCACTTGGCGCACTGAATCCGCACGCCCAGGAACAGTTGCGCGGTCGCCTCGGTCGAGCTTTCGGGGTCGCGGCTGATCCGGTAGTAGTTCGCGGCTGGGTTCTGGAGCGATGACCCGTCGGCGGTCAGCAACGACCGGACAAACTGGTCAAGCGGCACTTCGCTTTCCAGTTGTGCCTTGATCCAGCGGTGAAAGGCGAGCGTTCCCTTCGTTTCGATGACGCGACCGTTGACGCGGAGGATATCGGCAAACTTCAAGGCCCAGAAGTCGGCGAACTCGGGCCGGTTGAGCAGGCTATCGACCAGCTTGATCCGCTTGTCGGGGGCGGTGTCGGCAAGAAAGGCGCGGACATCATCGGGCGGCGGCAAGGTGCCGAGGATGTCGAGCGCGGCGCGGCGGGCGAATTCGGTGTCGGTGCAGGCGGGCGACGGCTCGACCCGCATCCGGTTCAGCTTGTCAAACACGGCGCGGTCGATTGGGGTCTCGGTCGCCGGGACGGTGCTGGCCAGAAAGCCCGGAACCTCGACGAGATGCGTCAGGCGAACGGTCGCGACCAGCCCAAGATAGTGGGCGATGACGGCGACCTCGCCGGGCATCTTGAACGCGACGAAGCCGTCGGCGTCGACGTCGGCGATGGTGGGCGCTGATGAACTGTAGTAGCAGAGCGGTGTCACGTCGCGGGTCGAGCCGTCGGCGTAGGTGGCGACGACGGCGGTCTGCTGCGTCCGCGCCGGGTTCTCCAGCAGGCGAGTTCCCGGCGAGATTTCGAGTCGGACCGGCTTCGAGGCGGCGGGGTCGTCCCGGGCGCCCTCGGCGATCCAGTTGCGGATGACCTCGAACGACTTCGACCCGCGGGTCAGACGCATGCCTCCTTCGTGCGGGACCGTCCCGAGCGGTTTGGTCAGCATCAGGCTGGTATCGGCGGCCATGATGTCGATCCGCCGCCCGCTAACCTCGCGGGTCACGCTCGCGAAGTCCTGGTCGGGGAGGTATCCCCGGAGGCTGAGGCGAAAGCCGCCCTTGCCCGTCGGCGTCCCGTGGCAGGCCCCCATGTTGCAATTCGCCTGGCTGAACGCCGCCATCACGTCGTTCCGATAACTGACGCGACCCGGCGTTTTCATGCCTGAGACCTCGACCGTGGCGCGACCCTCAAATCCCGACGGGCCCAGCGCGACGATCGAAGCCACACCGTCACCCCTGGGTGTAACCTGTCCATTGGGAGCGACGACGGCCACGGCGGGATCGAGGCTGATCCACTCGACGGCGCGAGTCAGGTCGATGGGCGCACTTCCGACACTCGCGGCGAGCAACTGCCGGGTCGCGCGTGAGCCGACGAGGGTCGAGCGGGCCGGCGTGACCTCGATCGTCGTGGTCGCGTCGTCGAGCATCCACCCGCCGCTGCTCACCCGCGAGTCGACCAGAGCCGAGGCGTTGCTCACCGGAGTCATCCCGCAGCATGTCGCGATGATGATCCCAGAGCAAATCCAGCCAGAGAGTGATGATCGCATCAACCGAACCCTTCCTGCGTCGAGGATGATCCCGCCATCGATTCGCCGACGGATCTTTATCTTTCGTCAGAATAGCAAGATGATGCGCTTGCCGCCTCACAAATTTCGGGCTAGACCCCGCAGCGTTGCCAAAATCGCCCATGAGACATCCCCACCAGCCGACTCTTGGCTTCTCCCAACCTCGAATCCAGGTCGGAGCATCGGCACAAGTCTTGCCAACTGCATACGTTCATGCTCAAATCGGCGATGGCCGGATTTTCCGCCTGATCTGGGTTTTCATCCCTTCTGTATCCTTCGGCAGAGACTCATCCCATGACCGCCGCGACACGAGATAGCATCGCCAACATCTGGGGCGAGCGGACGCCGTATGAAGGGGAATGGCCGGTCCGGGTCGACCAGCGGACGACCGAGGAGCCCGATCACTGGGTCAACTCGGCGTGCATCCTGTGCTCGAACGGGTGCGGAATGGATATCGGGGTCAAGGATGGCAAGATCGTCGGCGTCCGGGGCCGGGCGGATGACCGGGTCAACCACGGTCGGCTTGGACCGAAGGGTCTGCACGGGTGGGAAGCCAACCACGCCGCCGACCGCCTGACGCAGCCGCTGATCCGCAAGGGCGGCAAGCTGGTCCCGGCGACCTGGGACGAGGCGATGGGTCTGCTGGTCCAGAAGTCGCAGGAGATCGTCGCGAAGTCCTCCGCCAGCGCGATCGGTTTTTACACGTCGGGGCAGCTCTTTCTCGAAGAGTATTACACCCTGGGTCTGCTTGGAAAGGGGGGGCTTGGGACGCCGCACATGGACGGCAACACCCGGCTCTGCACCGCGACGGCGGGTGCGGCGCTCAAGGAGTCGTTCGGGTCCGACGGCCAGCCGGGATCGTACCGCGACCTCGACGTGACCGAGGCGATCTTCCATATCGGTCACAACATCGCCGAGCAGCAGACGGTCCTCTGGACACGCATCCTCGACCGGCGGCGCGGGCCGAACCCGCCCAAACTCGTGGTGGTTGACCCCCGGACGACCGCCACCGCCGCCGAGGCCGACGTTCACCTCGCGCCCAGGGTCGGCACCAACGTGCCGATCATGAACGGTTTGCTCCATCTGATCATTCAGGCGGGGCAGATCGACCGCGACTACATCGCCAAAAACACGGTTGGCTTCGAGGCGTTGGAGCAGGTCGTTCGGGGCTGGCATCCCGAACGTGTCGAGGCAGTCACCGGCGTGCCGGCCAGTGACCTCCGCGCGGCGGCAAAGATTCTGGGAGAAGCCAGGACGCTGGTCTCGACCGTCTTGCAAGGCGTCTACCAGTCGATGCAGGGGACGGCGGCGGCCTGCCAGGTCAACAACCTGCACCTGATCCGCGGGATGCTGGGCCAGCCGGGGGCCGGGTTGTACCAGATGAACGGTCAGCCCACCGCACAGAATACGCGGGAAACGGGCGCGGATGGCGACATGGCCGGCTTCCGGAACTGGGATAACCCCGAGCACATCCAGGAACTGGCCGATATCTGGAACGTCGAGGTCGACAAGATCCCCCACTGGGCGCCACCGACCCACGCCATGCAGATCATCCGGTACTGCGAGACCGGCGCGATCAAGCTCCTCTGGATCAGCGCCACCAACCCGGCCGTTTCGCTGCCCGAACTCCATCGGATCCGCACGATCCTCCAGGAGCCCAACCTGTTCGTCGTTGTCCAGGATGCCTTCATGACCGAGACCGCCGAGCTGGCCGATCTCGTCCTGCCCGCCGCTCTCTGGGGCGAGAAGACCGGCTGCTTCACCAACGTCGACCGGACCGTGCACCTGACCCGCAAGGCGATCGAACCGCCCGGAGAAGCCCGCGCGGATCTCGACATCTTTCTCGACTACGCCCGGCGAATGGACTTCCGCGACAAGGACGGCGCTCCGCTGATCAAGTGGACCGACGCTGAAGGAGCCTTCAAGGGCTGGCAAGCCTGCTCGAAGGGACGCCCGTGCGACTACTCGGGGATGTCGTACACGCGGCTCGACAAGGGGCCGATTCAGTGGCCCTGCAATGAGGAGAACCCCGACGGCACCGAACGGCTCTACGTCAGCGGAGTTTTCCCCACGAACTCGGACTACTGCGAAACCCACGGCCACGACCTGACGACCGGCGGCGTCGTGCCGACCGAGCACTACCAGGCCAACGATCCCCGGGGCAAGGCGATCATCAAGCCGATCGAGTACGAGCCACCGCACGAGATGCCCGATGAGCACTACCCGTTCATGCTGACCACGGGACGCGTGGTTTACCACTTCCACACCCGGACCAAAACGGGACGGTCGAAGGAACTGAACGCCGCCGCGCCTGATGCGTTCGTCCAGATCAGCGCGGAAGACGCGAACAAACTCGGGGTCGAAACCGGCGAGACGATCGACGTGATCTCGCGCCGGGGCCGGGTCCGAGTGGCGGCGAAGGTGGGCGAGATCATCGCGGGGCATGCCTTCATCCCGTTCCATTACGGGACCTGGGATCACCCCGATCACCCCCGCGCCGCCAACGAACTGACGATCACCGAGTGGGACGCCGTGAGCAAGCAGCCGCACTTCAAATATGCGGCCGTGAAGCTCAGCAAGGTCTCGCTCACGTCCCAGGTCGGCGACATGGTTGGCGCGGTGACTCATGGGGTCGGGACGATCTTGCATGAGGTCAAAAGCAAAGTGAAAGCGCAAAAGGCCGCCGCGACGGGCAAGATGCATGTGGGCAACTACCTCGGGATGGTCGAGGCGAGCGAGACACACCTGGCCGAGTCGCTCCTGACTGTCTCGAAGCACCACGAAGCTGAACCCGACGTCGAGCAGATGACCAAACTGCTGGCCGCCTGGTCGACAATCAACAAGGGCGACCTGGCCCCGTTGATCAAGCGCTATCACGAGCAGCGCGAGACCGAGCCCGACAAGCTCAGTCATGCACTGTTTCACGGCCCTCGGAGCGGCGGTCTGGGTCTGGTCCGCGACCTGCACGACCTCTGGCTGCTGTGTCAGGAGGTGGCGCTTTGCTACGAACTATTGATTCAGGCGGGCCAGGCACTACGGGATGAAGAGATGCTCACGATCCTGCATCAAGCCTCCTCGCAAACCAAACGGCAGACCGACTGGCTCAAGACGCGAATCGACCAGGCCGCGCCGCAGGCACTGGCCGTGCCGTCGTGAACTCGCACCCCGAATTGCGTCGGACTCGGAAGCCGTGAGATCCATCGAGGAAGTCTCACGAGAGCGTCAACGGCAGTCGAATGATATTGAGTACAACCCCGATAATCAGCACCGATCATGGATCTTCAGATACCGGTTCAGGATGATCCGGGACCGGAAGATCTGCCATTATCCGCCTGGACCCCACGACGGTACCCAGGCGTGGTTTGTCTTGCTCCGATCACTTCAAGGATGAAGGTGGAGACCCTCTTATGAGTCCAGGCAAACTGCGTCGGCTTGCGGTTCTGGGGCATGGAATCATCGTGGCGACTTCGGCCAGCCTCTGGTCGGCTTGCGTCCAGGCGCAGGAGATGCCTGAAGTGCCGGCGGCAACCGTGCCGGCGGCTGCTGCTCCCACGATCCCCGGGTCGCCGGTCGTGATGCCCAACTTCGCCGAGGTCGGCCAGCCGGCTAGCTTCGTTCCGCCCATGATGCCCAAGGTCGAACTATCGACCGGTGAGGTCATCCGCGAGTCGATCTTCGGCGCGGCGGACAAGAAGGACTGGAAGCCCTTGACCCTGGGCACCTTCTTCTCCGAAGGCTGGAAAGACCCATTCACCAACGCTCCCGACGGGACCAACGGTGCTCCCAAACAAAACTTGCTCGGCGCTCCTGGTGGTGTCTTCGGTCGGTACATCACGACCAACTTCTTCTATACCAACCACCTCAACAACGTCCCCGGCCTGTTCCTCACGCCGAATGCCCCGTTCATGCCGGTCCATCCATTCACGAACGGGAACGTCTACACGGCTTACTCGGAAATCCTGATCCCCCTCAACGCTCGGATGGAAATCTTCCTGGGCACGGTGTTCATCACCTCGAACAAGACGAGTCCGGGCGGACCTTATCAGGGGAACTGGGGCGACACCGGTATTCAGGCTCGGTTTCACCTGATCGAGCAACGAAATTTCAGCCTGATCGGTCTCATCGGTGAACGCATCCCGACCGGCAAGACGATCAACGCGAGCGGGATCAACTACGTCACGCCGGGCTTTGAGTTCTGGTGGAACTTCGCCGATCGCTGGGTCTTGCGGGGGGGTTCGCAGATCAACATCCTGACCGGCCGCAAATCGGCCACGTCGGTTTATGTGAATCAGTTGACGCTCAGCCGCTATCTGACCACCAAGGATGCCAACATCTTCAAGCAGTTGGAAGTCCACGTCACGGCATCGGTCTTGTCGGACATTTCGGGAGGAGCCGGCAGCGTGAATGAAGTCTACATCCACCCTGGTACCCGGTTCGGCCTCGACAAGAAGGAACAATGGTACTTCCTGGGCGGTGTTCAGGTTCCGGTCAGTGGTCCGCAGGCTTACGTCTGGCAGCCGCAAGTCTCGATCACCCGGAACTATTGATCCGAACCTTCCCCACTACCAGGTACCTGTCAGGAGTTGCGTGATGAACAAGAAAGTTTTCAAACCCGAATCGCTGGGACCGCTGGAAGAACGGGCGCTGCTCTCGGGCGCCGCCCATGTAGCTCACGGCCCGGTCGGCCTTTCGGGTCCCGGGTTCAACCTGGCCAACGTCCGGATTCAGGGCTACTTTCAGCAGTATGCTCTCGGTGGCAACTTTCAGTTGCTCCGGACTCAGATCGCCACGCTCTCGGCAGCCATTCCGTATGGCAAGGTCGATGGGCTCGGCCAGAAGACGAACATGATTCTCGACCAGATGCGGACCGACCAGGCCAACAACGTCCCGGGGGCAATCCTGAACGCCTACAAGCAGCTTTCGGCTGGGCTCAAAGCGGACGTCGATGCCCGGATCGCCAACGGCACGGTCTTTATTTTTGATAAGAACGGCTGAACCAGGCCCGTCACCAAAATGGTTGACACCCCGCCACCCAGCTCGAGTTAAATAGAAGGATGGGCGACCCAGCGGCGGTCGCCTTGACCCCTTTCGAACCATCCGGGCGAGGCGAACACCCATGCGAGCGATGCAACTCGGTATCTGGACCCTCACGGCTGTCGTCGGCATCACCGGAGTCGGAGCCGGCGGCCCGAAGGACGAGGGGACCAGGGGCCGCAAGGCTGACCAGGACGCCTTGAAGCGGTTCGGCCCGCTCGTTGGTGCCTGGAAGGGGACCGGCCAGGTCAAGCGCGGGAGCAGTCAAGGCGCCTGGACCGAGACCGGCGACTGGGCCTGGAAGCTGACCCCCGACTCGGCCCAGATGGAGTTGCAGGTGGCGAAGGGTAAATACCTCCGCTCGGCCACCCTGGCCCCGAGTGACAGGCCCGGCAGCTTGCAACTCAACGCGGTCCTTGCCGACGGCTCAAAGCGGGCCTTCGTCAGCGAGCCGGGGATGGTGGACGACTCAACGAAGCCGCTCGCGTTCCGGGCCACCGACGCTGGCGAAGGGGTCCGGCGGATCAGTCTGGCGACTCCCAACGAGTCCCGCTTCCTGATCACTTATGAAGCCTTGCCGACCCTTGACGCTCCGCCCGTTCGGCTCGGCGAGGTCGGTTCGACCCGGGTTGGCGCCTCGTTCGCGGCGACCGGCGAGGCTGGCCCCATCTGCATCGTTACCGGCGGTCGTGGGACGACGCAGGTGATGCACAACGGCAAGTCGTACTGGGTCTGCTGCTCGGGCTGCCGCGACCTTTTCAATGACGACCCTGCCGCCGTGCTCGCCGACGCCGCCGCCAAGAAGAACGCCAAGCCCTGAGCCGACGAACCAACGTGCTCAGCTCACCAGGAAGAATCCCGCCAGGCCCATCGCGGCGTGGAGACCCATCAAGGCCAGGCCAATCCCCTTCATGAAGGGTGTCAGTTCGCCGTTTTCGTAACCCAGGTCGTCGGTCATCGTGGTGTCTCGTTTCGGACAAAGGAGTCGAAGTCGCAGGCATCCTGATCGCCCGGTGCATCCAGCGATCATTGCCACCCGTCATCGGTTCAACGGGTCACCGAGCGGTCGGTGACAGGCAGTTACCGCTGAAAAACCGGGTTGGCAGACCGAGCGACTCAGGATTGATCGAAAGCGGTAAGGGGACACCCACCCAAGGGGTCAAGAGTCTCGATTGGAACCGGTCCTATGTTGCTTTGCAACATCATTGCCCCCTGTCAAAGAAGGGGAACAGGCGGAGCAATTCGTCCCGCGAGGGTTGCGAGCCGTACTCGCAGACCTCGAACGCCTCGGCGTACTGGACCGCCTTGCCCCGCTCATCGCCGAGCAGTTCGATCAGCTTGGGCCGGAAGCGGTCGGCCACTCCCCCATAGCGCTTGGCGACGCGGTTGCGGGTCCAGACCAGTCGCTCGTCTTTGCTGCTGGGGACTTCGCCCAGGTAGCCAAAGAGCCAGGGGTTCCACTCGTAAAACTGCGACCCCAAAGCATCAATGCACGCGACCTTTTGCTCGAACACCGGGTCGATGGGGACGACGACGGTGGGAGTAAACGGGTTCGGCTTCTGGAAGTCGTCCTCGCTATACAAGAAGATCGGATTCTTGCGCAAGGCGGCGACATCGGGGCAGAAGCTCGGGACAATCACCATGAAGGCGGCATCCTGGACCAGGACCGCCGTGTAGCGGTGGTCAGGGTGGTAGTCGTTGGTCCGAGGCGCAATGACCAGGTCCGCCTTCCAGTCGCGGATCAAGCGGGTGATTGCCTTCCGGTTCTCCAGCCTCGGCAGCAACTCGCCATCATGGTTGTCCATGACCTCGGTCGTGATCCCGAGGATCTCGGCACAGCGGCGGACCTCCGCCAACCGGCGTCGAGCGAGCGGAGCACCGGCGATCTCGTGGTGGCCGATGTCGCCATTCGTCGTGCTGACAAACTTGACGGCATGACCGAGCCGCGCCCATCGCGCTGCCACCCCCCCGGCATCCAGTTCACAGTCATCGGGGTGCGCCCCGAAAACGATGATTCGCAGTTTCGGGTCATCCGCTGCCAGTGCCGTCGGCAGAGGTACCAGCCAGGCAACGAGGAACGAGGCAGCCAGGGCAAGCGTGCAGCGCATCGGGTGAACTCCTGAGCCAGATTCGAGTGAGCCAGTGCAACGAGCGGTTCATCCTATCGACTCTCCGCGTGGGAAGCGGACGGAATCAACAGCGTGTGGTAAATTGTTGAACCGAGTTGCCCGTACTCAGCGCAACTTGCCCCATTCCGACACCCAGATTTGCGAACCATCCTGTCGATCAGCCGCAATTGCCGGAGTGGCGATCGCGGCGGGCCCCTCTCTCCCGATCCGAGGTGAACGCTCATGGACATTCGCAAATTGACCGTGGAATTGATCGGTACTTTCTTCTTCGTGTTGACGATCGGTCAGGTCGTGGTAGACGCGACCCAGGCCAACAGCGTCATCGCGCCCCTGGCGATCGGCTCGGCTCTGATGGTGATGGTCTACGCGGGGGGGCACATCTCGGGTGGCCATTACAACCCCGCCGTCACGCTGGCGGTCTGGGTCCGGGGTAAATTTCCCACGGCTGACGTGATTCCCTACTGGGTTGCTCAGGCGATCGGTGGCGCCCTCGGTGGGTTCCTGGTGGTTTATCTCAAGGGGCACCCAGCCTCGATCGCGAGTGATCCGAGTGTCGTCAGGTCGCTGATCGTCGAAGTTCTTTATACCTTTGCCCTTGCATATGTCGTGTTGAACGCCGCGACCTCCAAGGTGACGGCCGGCAACTCCTACTACGGGTTGGCGATCGGGTTCACCGTCCTGGTCGGGGCCTTCGCGGTCGGTTCGATTTCCGATGGCGCGTTCAACCCGGCCGTGGCGCTCGGGCTAGGCGTCATGGGAGTTGCCAAACCAACTCATGTGGGCATCCTGATCGCCGCCAACCTGGTGGGCGGCTTGATCGCCGGGCTGGCGTTCCGCTTCCTCAACCCTGATGACCTCGAACCCGTGGTTCCCACCCCAACCCAGCCGAGGTCGCTCCAGGGGAAGGCAAACCGACGGTTCAAGCAAAAGAACAAGTAGCCGATCCAGCCGGAGCCGGGATAATCAACCGGCTCCGTGCTGATAGTGCCCGCGAACGGTGGCGACGGCGTGCCGCCAGCGGGTGAGCGCGGCGGCTCGCCAGGTGGCGTCCCGCTCTGGCTGGAACTTGTGGCCGACGGACTCGATCAGAGCGACGGCGGCGGCCGGATCGGGCCAGAGACCGACCCCAAGGCCAGCCAGGAGCGCAGCGCCGAGCGCCGTGGATTCGGTTTGCGGCGAGCGATGGAGCGTCAGGTTGAGGAGGTCGGCCTGGAACTGGAGGAACGGGTCGGACCGGGCCATCCCGCCGTCGACGCGGAGGTCGGCCATCGGCGCGGGGAGGTCGGCGTTCATGGCGTCAATGAGGTCGCTGATCTGAAAAGCAACCCCTTCGAGCGTGGCGCGGGCGAGGTCGGCAATCGAGGTAGCCCGGGTCAGACCGAACAGCGTCCCGCGCGCCTCGGGCTCCCAGTGCGGGGCTCCCAGGCCGGTCAAGGCGGGGACGAACAGAACCCCCGAATCGGGGTCGGCCTGCTCGCAGAGGCGGTCGACCTCGGGGGCTGCGCCGACGGCTCGGAGCCCGTCGCGGAACCACTGGACCGCCGCCCCAGCGATGAAGACGCTCCCTTCGAGCGCATATTGTGGTGGACCATCCCCGAGGCTGGCAGCCAGCGTCGTGACCAGGCCCCGGGTCGACGGCACGACCTGATCGCCGGTGTGCGCGAGCAAGAACGCCCCGGTGCCATAGGTGCATTTGGCTTGACCTGCAGCCAGACAGCCTTGACCGGCGAGCGAAGCCTGCTGGTCGCCAGCAACGCCGCGGATCGGCAAGCCGTCGGGGAGACCGGGAAAGCCCCGTGTCGTGCCAAAATCGGCGACACTGGGCAAGATCGTGGGCAATATAGAGGCGGGAACGGCGAAGAACTGGCAGAGGTCATCGGCCCAGGTGATGGTCCGCAGATCCATCAGCATAGTCCGGGATGCGTTTGTAGTGTCGGTGACGTGGTGGGAGCCGCCGGTCAAGTGCCAGATCAACCAGCTATCCACCGTGCCCGCCGCCAGTTCGCCCGCCTCGGCCCGTCCGCGTGCCCCTGGGACATGGTCGAGAATCCAGGCGATCTTGGTCGCCGAGAAGTAGGGGTCGAGGATCAGGCCGGTCCGCTCGGCCAGGAACGGCCGGGCGTCGCGGTGTTGCTCGCAAAAGGCACTCGTCCGGCGGTCCTGCCAGACGATCGCCGGGGAGATTGCCGCGCCCGTGGCTCGGTCCCAGACGACCGTCGTCTCGCGCTGGTTGGTCAAACCAATCGCCGCGATCTGATCCGCTGTGATCCCGGCATCGCGCAACGCCAGCGCGACCATCGGGCCGACCGACGCGATGAGCGCGGCGGGGTCGTGTTCGACCCATCCCGGCTGCGGGTAGGTGGGCGGAACCTCAACCTGCCCTTGACCGACGGGGCGGAGGCGGGCGTCATAGACGACAACCCGAGTGCTGGTCGTCCCCTGGTCGATCGCCAACAGGTGGTCGCGGGCCATGATGGAAATGCTCTCGGTGATACGGGATCAAGAAAGGCTCGGACTTGCGGCGAGAACCGCTCGCGAGCAGACTGGACCAGGCAGCATACCGCGCCGGGGGCGGCAAAACTGGTACTGGTGGCATGATTTTGGATTTACTGGCTGACCGATCTCCTGCTTGCTTTCTCCTCGCAAGGAACCTAGTACGATGAGTGAGATCCTGATTCCCATCTTCGCGCTGATGATTCCGATCGTGATCGTGCCGACCTCGCTCTGGTTTCGCCATCGCTTGAGGGTTCGGCAGATGGAGCACGCCGAGCGAATCCGCTCGATGGAACTCGGGCTCGCGCTGCCGCAGAACTCGATGAGTTGGCCGGGTGCTGCCGTCTGTCTCGGGATCGGCGCCGGAGTGCCGATCGGGTCGATGGTCGTCGCCTGGCTGGCCATGCTCACCAACAACCTGCCGAGCGAGATCTTCGGGATCCCGCTCCTGATCAGTTTCAGCGCCATCTGGGCGGCCAAGTCGCTTGCCGATCGGATGCTGGGCGCCTCGGAAAAAGCAGAAGCTTATTCCTCGAAGCATGGTCAAGTCGTTCACGGGTCGGCCAAGCCCGCGTTCGATCCCGATGCCTACGACGTGGTCGGCAGTCGCGGCTAATCCCACCGGCTCAGACCTCCCGCCGCCCAGACGGCCAGCAGGGGCTCAACCGGGATCTGGAAGCGCGTCGCGACGATCGTCAGCGCGTGGAAGACCGTGATCAGGCCGACGGTGACGATCGACGGCCCCAACCGGTGACGGACCTCGGGCTGGGCGATCAGCAAACCCACCAGGGCGGCCAGCACCAGCCCGACATGGCTGACCCGGTAGATCAGGCTCCGAGTCTTCGGGTTGGTCTCGTCGAACAGGAAGAAGTAGCGGAGCCGCCGTCCACAGAGTTGAACATAACGACCCGGATCAGCGCAAATATCGACCCAGGCTCGCCGGCCCAGAATCCGTGCCCGCTCGGGTTCGCTGACGGCACCCAGTTGCCGATAATCGGCGGCGGTCAAGGTGATGTCGTCGATGTAACCGGCCTCATGCCGCGCTTCCCACAACGCCCGGTTCTTGTCGAGCAGGCTCGATGCGGGGCGATCGGCGATCCGGTCCGCCGATGAGCGGACCACTTTATCGGTCCCGGAACTCAGGGCACAATTGCCCTGCCAGAAGGCATAGCCAAACGAACTCTTGATCGGCACGAACTCGCCGTGGACCCGGTAGTTCCGGACGATCCAGGGGGCGACGCAGACCGCCGCCGTGATCCCAACCAGACCAACCAACCAGGCTGATCGCTGGCGGATGTTCCCACGCGTGATCGACCACGCGACCCCCGGAGCCACCAGCGCGAGGATCGGATCGGCCAGCGCGAGCAGCCCGAGGGTGAGTCCCGTCCCGATCGCGTCGATCGCTCGACCTGTCCGCCGGGTCCGCTCGCTCATGGCCAGGCAGGTGGCGAGCAGAGTTGTCGCCAGCGTCACGACTTGCACATGCGTCGCCGCATAGACCAGCGTCGGGTCCAGTGCCACGATGCAGGCCGCCAGTAGTCCGATCCAGCGACTCGCCGGCGCGATCGACCGCGCCCAGGCCAGGATCGCCGCAACCAGAACGCCGCCCGACGCTGCCTGGGCCAGCTCAAGGATCAAGAGCGCTCGCGGCGTCCCAGTTCCGCCCAGCCAGTAGGCGACCGCGACCAGGGCGGGATACAGTGGTGCCTGCTGCGAGGTCGGCCCGTCGGCCCCGAGATATCGGACCGCGAACCCACGGCCCGCGAGGATGTTGGCCGCGATCTCGCCGTGCTCATAGGTGCTGTGCGGGACGGTGTGGCTCTGCAACACGATGACCGCCGCCACCCGCGCGCCGATGGCTACCACAATCAGAATCCAGACCAGCCGGCGATCAAGCATCGACAAACCAACTTCCACGCTCAGTTCCGCTCGGATCAACTGCCGAAGTTGGAGCGTTTCATTTCATTTTTCGCCGGGCCGGTCAACCCCGATCCCGGTTGGCGAGCATCTGGGCTCTGGTTCCCCTCAAGCCGTCTGCAAGGCAAGGAAAGCGGTGTTGGCTCGTTTGGTCGTGACAGTCCGGCGTGGCTTCTTGGTCGGAGTGGTTGACTCGGCAGGTTGCGTGGCAGTGTCAAGCTTCTGAACGGCGCGGATTTCGATCTTGCGGACCCATTCGCGCGTCACGCCGAGGCGTAAGCCGACTTCTTTCAAGGTCATCGGCTCGTCACCGTCGAGCCCGAATCGGAGCGCCAGGATCGTCCGTTCCCGCGGGTCGAGTTGATCGAGCCGGTTCCAGAGTTCCCGGCATTCGTCGTCGGCTTCCATGACCTGATCGACCGGAAGCTGATCAGCGGTCGAGTCGGTTGACCAGGCATGGGCATCGTCGCCCCCTTCGGGACGGAGAGTGCTGGCTCGTTGAGCACGCTCGACCAACCTGCGCTGGGCGTCGGTCAGGTTGAGCGCGGTGGCGATCTGATCGGCGGTGGGGGCGTGGCCAAGCTCGCGGCTCAAGGTCCGCTCGGCCTTCCGCCACTTGGAGAGGATCGTCACCATGTGCGCCGGGAGCCGGATCGTCGCGGTGGTGGTGGTCAAAGCGTGGCGGATCGCTTGCTTGATCCAGTAACTTGCATAGGTGCTGAATCGCGTGCCGAAGCTCGGGTCGAACTCCTGGGTGGCGCGGATCAGACCCAGGTTTCCTTCGCCGATCAAGTCCTCGATCGACAATCCCCGCCCGATATAGTCGCGGGCGATCCGGACGACCAGGCGGAGGTTGGCCCGGATCATCCGCGCCCGGGCGTCGGTATCACCCGCCGCGATGGCATGAGCCAACGTGCATTCCTCGGCACTCGATAGCAAGTCGTCAGTGCGGATCTGATTGAGGTAAAGATCCATGGTTCCCAGCTCTCGACTCTTGCTGTCGATCCGAATCATTGGTGTCGACTCCCGATTGGCGATCTATGGTTCTCGCGAGGTTGGGATCGATCCCCCGCGGATGACCCGCGTGGACATCAAACCAACCCGGTTGAGCGTGTCGTCATTTGGCTGGTTGGTCCGGTTCAGCCGTCATGGCTGAGTGGCCTCTAAAGAAGTGGTTGGAAACGTTCGTAGAAACCGGCGGAGTTTTTTCAGAATATTTTCAGACGCCTCGAAATCGTGTTCTAAATTAAGCCTCAGTTGGCTTGCGAAACTGCGAACTCAGGCGGATCTTGGTGAAGAACAAGAATCCAATTTGTGGAATCGTTGTCCGAATTAGGGATTGACAACCTGGTTCAACTCTTCCAGACTCGGTGCCGTTGGTTGCTAAATGTTTAGTCCTGCCATAAAAGGACTTGAATTGATCTGTTCTGCTTTGTGTCGTTAAACATGTTGAAGTGCGGGAATCGGTGGACAACAATTAGGCGAAGGTCATCCCATTTTCTGGCATGACTCGACAGTATCTTGACCCCTGTTGATGCCTGGGTCTTGGCAGCCTTGTCCGCTTGAATCCATGAAGGAGACCGGCGTTGGAACCCGCGAACTTCGCCGAAGTGATCAGGCTGGCCAGAGCTGGAGACGAGGCCGCCACCGTCCAGCTTTTGACTCAGTTTGAAACCGAGGTCCGGACGATGGTTCGGATCCGACTGCCCCGAGCCCTGCGTAATCAGTTCGACTCGATGGATTTTGTCCAGGCTGTCTGGACCAGCGTCTTCACGGGCGGGTCGGGTGATTCGGACATGGCTCAGTTCACCGACGAAGGACAGTTTCGCGGGTTTTTGGCAGGCATCGCCCGCAACAAGATTTTCGAGGAGCACCGCCGCCAGACTCGCACCAAAAAATATGACATCAGCCGTGAGGAACGCCTTTACGTCCGCAAGGGCGAGCGCGAGGTTCCGCGCGACGTCGCCGGTTCGGACCCAACACCCAGCGAAAACGTCCAGGCAGGTGATCGCCTCGGGCAACTCGTTCAGGGGCGAACCAAGGAGGAAGCTGAGATCATCATTTTAAGACGCCAGGGTTTGACTTATGAGGAGATCGCGAGCAAAATTGGCTGGAATGAACGCTCGGTCCGGCGAGTGATCGACGCTGTCCGCCAGCGGATGGAGGAGCGGAAGTGGCAATGAATCCGCGAATCCGCCGCAAAAGGTTTGACCGTCCCCGGTTCTGGCAAGGTGCTCGATCCTCACTCCCGGCCGAAGGTTCGCGTCGCGTGGCTCGGCGACCGACTAGCAATTCAGAATTGTCGCCTCACCGCCCTGTTTCCCGCTCGCAGCCACCCCTTTTGAGCGATGATCACCAGTCAGCCGACACAACTGCCCCTGGTTTGCTTGAAGCGGTCCTGGATTCATTCACGACCCGTTGGAAAAACGGCGAGCCGGTCCGTGCTGAAGATTACACAGATCAGGTACCGCCGTCGGCCCTGGCCGAGTTGATCTATCACGAATATTGTCTGGCGGAAGCCGATTGCCTCGACCCCGACCCCGGCGATTACCTCCGCCGTTTTCCCGACTACTCGGAATCTCTGACCCGGCTTTTTTCGCTGCATGATGCGTTGTCGATCGCGACGCTCCGGCAGATGATCGTTCCCAGTACGCTGCCCAGTGTCGGCGATGAGATCGGGCCGTACCGTCTGCTCCGTGAACTGGGTCGAGGAGCATTCGCGCGGGTCTTTCTTGCGGAGCAGGCCGATCTTGCCGACCGACTGGTTGTGCTCAAGGTGGCGATCCGAGCGTCCGCCGAGCCGACATTGCTGGCGCGAGCACGGCACGCCAACATCGTCGAGGTGCTCCGGCATACGGAAGCGGACGATGGGACCTTGCACCTGATCTGTCTGCCGTTCCTCGGCGGCGCGACACTGGGGGCGGTCCTGGCGGTAAGTGGCCGTCGGGCTCGCGCTGGTCGACCTCGCCTTCCGCGGTCGGGGCGTCGGTTTCTCGACGATTTTGATCGTGCCTCGGCTCCCGAGTATCTGAGCACAGGATCGACCCATCCCGCGCGTGAGATGATCACCCGCCTTTCTTACCCGCAGGTCCTGGCCTGGATGATCGCTCGCCTGGCCGAAGCGCTGGACCACGCCGAGCGCCGGGGGGTGACGCACGGTGACATCAAACCGTCGAATATCCTGATTACTGCGGATGGCACGCCGATGCTGTTCGACTTCAACCTCGCGGTCGACTGGCATGCCCCCGCCGACCTCGACCCCGGGGCGGATCTCGGCGGGACGCTGGCTTACATGGCTCCCGAGCGGCTCCAGGCGCTCGGCACCCCCACCAATCCCGCGGCGCCGATTCCCAACCGTCGCCAGCCCGACCGCCATCGCGCCGACCTGTACGCGCTCGGGTTAGTTCTGGCCGAGGCTCTGACCGGTGAGCCGCCCGCCATCCCCGAGCGGCGGTCGGACGACCCCCGGCAATTCGCGTCGAGCCTGGCCCGGAGTCGGGCGGCTTCGTTCGCGCAACCGGCGCACCGATCCTGGGCGATCTCGCCGGCGCTCCGATCGATCCTTGCTCGATGCCTCGCTCCCGACCCAGCCGACCGCTACGCGCGAGGCTCCGAGCTGGCTCAAGACCTCGACCGCTGGCGCTCGAATCGCCCCCTGATCTTCGCCCCCGAGCCAACCCGGTCGTCGTGGAGTCGTCGGCTCCGGTCGTTCCGCGTGCCGCTCCTCGCCTTGGCGCTGACGATCACCGCCGCCGCCGCCGTGGGTTGGGTGGCCTGGTCGATCCTGCAAGGAACCCAGCACGACCAGGCACTCGCCAAGCTCTCCTACATCCTCGACTATACCGAGGGGATTTTTCAGACCCGCAAGGTCGGCAACTGGCGGTCCGACTCCACCGAAGATTCGGCCGAACTGGCAAACCGCTTGCTGGCTCAGTACAACGTCGCCAAGGACTCCCACTGGCGTGACCGGCCCGACGTTCAAGCTTTGCCCGAGCGCGAGCGCGGCGAGTTGGAAGTCTGGATGCTCGAACAGATCCTCCGCCGGGCAGTCGCCTATGGTGACCGACCCAACTCACCCGAAGACTACCAGCGCGGTCTGAACCTGCTGAATCGCGAGATCGCATGGACCCCCTACGCGGCCTTGATTCAGCAGCGAGATCTGCTGCGCGAGCGGCCTGGGGTGAAGTCGGTGATCAGTCCTGCGCGAACTGGACCAACGGCAACGGCTCGCAAGCCCGCTCCCTGGCTCGACGCTTACCTGCTCGGGGTTCTGGCGGAACCACTGCACGCTCGCCAGGCGCTCGGCTATTACCTGGACGCCTTGAAGGATCGTCCCGACCTGTTCTGGGGCCATTACCGCGCGGCATGCGCTGCCTGCCGGATCGACGAGTATGCGCTCGCGATCAAGTCACTTCGCATCTGTGTCGATCGCCGCCCCAAGAACGAGCGGCTCAGGAATGTGCTTGCCTCAACGATGTTTTCCCTTGGCCGATATTCCGTGCCGGACTCCGCGCTTGTCAACCTCACCGATGCTCAGGCCGAGTGTGATCAAGCGGCGAATTTGAATCCCGACTTCGCCCGCGCTACGCGAACTCGGGCTATGATCAGCCAGCTATTGGGTCAAACTGAGAGTACCCGTGGCGACCTTGAGCGTTTCTCGCTTTTATCTCGGTTGGGTCGAAACACAGATTCGATACTGCTCGGTGTTGTCACTCGAACATCACCCGGAGAGGCCTTTCGGCCTTATTCGCCCAGTGATGAAGCTAACCTTCGTCATGCGATCGTCGCAGAAGTTCATAATGAACTGGCGAAAACCACCCTTGCAGATGGACTCGTTCTCGCAGGTCGCCAAGCTGAAACAATCGAACTTTACGAAGGAGCAATACAGGACGATCCTACCCACCTGAATGCACGTTTTCAGCGTGCGATTGAACTAGCTAAGGCAGGTTTGACTGTCGGCTACGACGAACTCACAGACTTGGTAGATCATCCGCGGTTCGAAGAGCTTTACTGTATTCGACCTGGTGCGTTCCGCGTTTTTAATTATCTCACCAATAATCTGCTCAAGAACGGGCAAGTTCATGATGCAGAAGTGATGATCCAGCGTGGATGGGCAGCCATTCGGGTTTCGAGGGCCCTACGTGACGAAGTCGTGACAGCCAAAACTCGCGGACTCCCACAGATTAACGTGTTGAGCGAGATGCATTACACCTCTGCTCGAGTCGATGTGACCGCTGCTAGGACTGATCCAAGCCGTTTGACCTCAGCCATCGATCATCTGAGAAAAGCCTTCGCCACAAATCAGGCCGCGCGGCGAGAATGGTTTACAAAAGACCGACTTTTTGATTCCAATCGAGAAGAGATTCTCCAGCAAATTGAAACCCACTTTAGGTGATAATAATCAAATTTGACATTGGCTGAGTATGTGCGTGTTAGTGGTCGGACTAAGATCGGAGCCAGAGGTTTGTACCAGGCTCCTCCTGGCAATCTGTCAAAATCTTTTGACCCGATTGATTTTGATGATCAGGCGCTCGCTTGTCCAAGACAGATTAAAACTATCTGTGTCGGGAATCCTAGTTTCAGCGAGTCGGGTCGTCTGGATGGCTGGGAGGCAAAGGAACGTCCCATGGGCTTCCGGGAGTGGGTTCGGGCTGAGGGTTCGGTCCCGGACTGGTCGGTGGCGGATCGGCGCTCGTCGCGGCCGGATCGAGTGGCTTGACCGCCGTTGCGGTCGACTGGCTAAATTCTGCTGTAATCGGGATATTCAATCCCGAGGGGTGCAGCTTCCGTTCCAAGGCTTCAGGGGCGTACCGGGGGTTCCGAAAGCGTCGCATGGTGCAATCTCCGATCTTGGGTTCGCGGTTCAGTGGGCCGCTCTTCCAATAAGATCGGAAATTTTTGGAAAAATTAGTCAGGATTTCGCAAATATTTTGCGTTTACGGGAAAATTTCTTGTTTCGCCTCTCTTTTTGACCGTTTTCCGACCAGAGCCTTGATGGCGCAGCCACCTCCAGCCGAGCCGCACGATCCGCAGCCACCACTCTTGGAACCACATGACCCGCAGCCGTGATCGTCGCCAGCGGATTCGGGCTCAACCTCGGGTTCGGGGTTCAGGTCGTCGTCGCTGACGTCGCGGCCGACGGGTTCGAGGACGATATCGAGTCCGCAGCGGTCGCGGAAGATCGCCACCAGGCCCGAGGCGTCGAGTCGGTGCGGCCCGAGGTAGTGGAGAACTGTGCGATCCGTGTCGAGGAGGGGTTCAGCGTCAACCAACTCCAGCGGCCAGATCCCCTCGTTGAACACAGCCTGACAGAGGTCAAAGTGGGAGGCCCGCCGGCTGGTTGCCTGCTGGGCGAGCATCAGGTCGGCGTTCGACGCGACTCGGAGCAGGGGGGCCACGCGCGTGGTGGGAGTGTCAGCATCGAAGCCGGCGGGAGCTGCGCCGAGGACTTCGCCGAGTTCGGTCCCTCGGTGGGTCCGGATGACAACCATCTGTCCTCGGTCGAGCGGGTTAGTCCGCAAATCCTCAGGGCCATCGGGGTCGATGGCGAACCGGGCGACCGACCGGCCCACGCCGTAGCGGATCAGGTAAGCGTGCGACATCGACGATTCGCTCCAGGGACGGGATCAGACAGTGAGGCGGCATTCATTGTATCGCCTCCGGTGGATCTGGTCGACCTGGCCGCAGAGACCTTAAAGAGGCCCGTGCGCGATCGCGCGGAGAACCTTTAGGCCACGGTCGAGCACAGCGTCATCCACGGCGTACGAGATCCGGAAGTGGGTGTCACGCTGCGAGAAGACCGGGCCCGGGATGATCAGGAGCGAGTGGCGGATCGCCTCGGCCACGAACTCGGTCCCGGTCCCCCAGGGGGCTTTCGGGAAGGCGTAAAAGGCACCGCCGGGACTGGAGATGTTGTACAGATCACCGAGCGTATCCAGAACCTTGTCGCGCTTCACGCGGTAGTTCATGACGTGGCCCGATAGATCCTGGTCAAGCGCGACCACGCCCGCCTTCTGGACGATGCTGGGAGCGCAGACAAAGCTGAACTGCTGGAGCTTGGCCATCTCTTCGAGCAGGCGCGCAGGTCCGTGAGCATAGCCGAGCCGCCAACCGGTCATCCCGTGCGCTTTCGAGAATCCATCGACGACCAGCACATCGGGGTTGTACTTTGCCGGCGAGGTGAACGGGGCATCGAAGCAAAAGGCGCGGTAGACCTCGTCGGAGATCAGGAGGATATCGCGCTCGCGGCAAAGCTGCGCCAGCGCCGCCATCTCGGCGGCCGAGGCGACCACGCCGGTCGGGTTGGCCGGGCTGTTGACCAGCACGACCTTGGTCCGAGGGGTGATTGCGGCGGCGACCTTGGCGACATCGACGCGGAAGTCGGGGTAAGTGTCGATCAGGACCGAGGTTCCGCCCGCCAGCGTGACCAGGTGGCGGTACATGACGAAGTACGGGTCGAACAGGATCACCTCGTCGCCGGGGTTGACGACGCACGAGATCGCCAACAACAGCGCCCCCGAGGTTCCCGACGTGATCAGGACGTTCCGGTCGGCGTGGCCAAACTCGGCATCGGTGGCGGCCTTGATCTTGGCGCGGAGGTCGGGGATACCCTGAGTGACGGTGTAGGCGTTGAAGCCGTCCTCGATCGCCGCGATGGCGGCCAGCTTGACCGGTTCGGCGACGTCGAAGTCGGGCAAGCCGATCGACAGGTTGATCGGGTCTGGCATCGACCGCGCCATGTCGAACGCCTTGCGGATGCCCGAAGCGTCGATCTTGCTCATCCGGTCGGCGATCCAGGCATCATTCACAGCGCGAACCCTTCGAGTTCATGAGTTACGGCGGACCAGAATCGCGGCGATGGCGACGCAGATCGACGCCTTGCCTGATTGTAACCGGTCCCTGGATTCGGTCCATCCGGCGGTCCGCTCCAGGATCGAATCGGTTGGCTCGTTGCCAAGGGAGGCGGTCTGGCGTAATCTGGTGTCAACCCATACCGCCTCACGTGATTCGACCCAATTCCGATGAATCGTTGGTTCCTTTTGCTGGCGTTGGCGGCGTATATCTCCTGGGTCCGCTCGTTTGGCGCCCTGATCCTGGGAGACCGGATCTTCACGGTACGGCCCCAGGTGGATTTTGCGGTTCTGCTGACGGTCGCGGTTCACGGGATCGGTGCCTGCTGGCTGGGCTGGACCCGATTCGCTCCCTCGCCTCAGGTTGGGCTGGGGTGGGCGTTGGTCCAGGCAGAGAAGCACCGGCGCAAGGGGGGCGTTTTTGCCAGTTGGGGAGCGATCATCAGCGCATCGTGGCTCCTGATCCGTCCCAACTCGGCGCCCGAGGGGGGTCTGGTCGGCTGGCCGGTCTGGGGTCTGGTGGCTTTCAATCTGAGCTTTCAAGCGGGCATACTGCTCGCCGAAGCGGCTGTCATTGATGCCAGGGTCAAACTGGGTCGCCGACTCAGCGAATCGCCGGGAATTGGTGAACGTGAAGTGGAACTCGACCTGACGCCAGAGTTGGAGTCGGAACTGGGTCAAATCTGACCAGGATTGGGAAGGGGTTTTGTCGCTGATGTCGCCGCTGGGCCTTGTAATCGCGATCGTGCTGGTCGACCTGCTCGGCTTCAGCATCGTCATGCCACTGCTGGCGCCGTTTGCCCGCGAGTACGGGTTCAGTCCGCTCCAGATCGGCTGGCTCCTGGCCGCTTACCCGCTGGCGCAACTGGTTGCCGCGCCCATCCTGGGACGCCTGAGCGACCGGTTCGGCCGTCGGCCCGTGCTGGCGGCCAGCCAGTTTGGCACAGCGCTCTCGTTCCTGATCCTGGGCCTGTCGCATAACTTCACCGTGATGCTGCTGGCCCGGCTGCTTGATGGCGCATCGGGTGGCAATATCCTGGTCGCTCAGGCTTACGTCGCCGACGTGACGAAGCCCGAGGACCGGTCGCGCGGCTATGGCCTGATCGGGATGGCCTTCGGCCTTGGCTTCGTTTTGGGACCGCTCCTGAGCCTCGCTCTGGTCGAACTACCGGTCGCGCCCGAGTGGCGGCTCCGGCTGCCGTTCCTGGTCGCGGCGGGGTTTTCGACGGTAGCCTGGATTCTGGTGCTGCTCCGGTTGCCGGAATCGCTCCCAGCCGATGTCCGAGCCCGGCAAGCGGCGCGGGTGGTCTCGCGGCGGGGCCTGATCGAAGCGCTGAACACACCAGGCGTCGCGCGGATGATCGCGTTGGGAACGCTGACGATCCTCGCCTTCGCCGCGCTCGAAGGGACGCTTAGCCTTTACCTCGGTGAGCGGCAGCACTGGGGGCCGGGTCAGGTCCTGGCCGGGTTCACCTTTCTCGGCTTCGTCACGGCACTGGTGCAGGGGGGTCTGGTCCGGCGTCTGGTCCCGCGACTCGGCGAGCCCCGATTGATCCTGACGGGCTTGACGTTGTTGGTCATCGGCTTCGCAAGTTTGGCGCTAGCGGAGGGCACGATTCCGGTCTTGATGGCACTTATGCTGGTCGGAGTTGGGCAAGGGCTGGCCGTGCCGCCGATCTCGGGTCTGCTCTCACGGATCACCCCCGCGACCGAACAGGGAGCGATCTTCGGCACCTTCTCCGCCGCGCAGACGCTGGCGCGGATGGCAAATTACCTTGTGGCTAACCTTTTGTTCGGTCGGGGATCGACGGCCGCACCCTTTTGGGAGGCCGCCGCGATCGGGCTTTGTGCCCTCGGGCTCGCAGCCGTCGCCTTGCCGGGGGTCCGAAAATTGGCTCAGAGCGTGCCAGACTCAACCGATCGCCAAGGTCCGATCGCCGTGCCGGTCCCCGCCGAGTCCCTGGCCCCAGGTGCTGCCGGGGTCTAAATTTTTGCCGGGAAGGTCGCAATCGACCAGGGATTTCGATTTACTCCCAGGGATGTGGAGGTTTCGATGTTGCAGACGGTCCAACCGAACGGTCGGCGGTTTCGCCTGGCCTTCACCCTGATTGAACTCCTGGTTGTATTGGCGGTGATCGGCTTGCTGGTGGCGCTACTGCTCCCCGTAGTCCAGGCGGCGCGCGAGTATGCCCGAAAAACCCAGTGCATCAACAATCTGAAGCAAATCGGTCTGGCTCTGCATGGGTATCATGACCGTTGGTCGTTGTTCCCACCGGCTTATGCAACTTTCATCCAACCAAGCGATCTGGGGGAGGTTGGACCCGGTTGGGGTTGGGGGTCGTTCATCCTGGCGGATCTGGACCAACCCGCCATTTACGGGGCGATCAACTTCGGCTTGCTTGTCGATGCCCCCGACCAGGCCAGTGTGCGGCGAACGTCGCTCGCGGTTTTCCTCTGCCCAAGTTCACCGGCAATCGGCCCGGTCCGGTTTTCTTATCCTGTCAGACCCGCTGCGAGCGATTGGGCACCGGCGCAGTATGTGGCGTCGGCGGGGTATCTCGATCAACGCGTCGGATCTGAGTCGAACGGCGTTTTTTACCGGAACGGTCGAGTTGGTTTGGTTCAGATTCTCGACGGATCGAGTTCGACCCTCCTCGTCGGCGAGCGGTCGCGGAACCTGGCAGATGCCACCTGGCTTGGTCTCGTGGAACCGGTTGGCGGTATCCTCACCGACCCAGCCTGGCCGGAGCAGGTGAGCATGCCCAACAACATTCTGGTCCAGGCGTTTGTTGGCGCGGTCGGCTCGTCCACCAACCCTGCGGACACCCCCAACAGCCGCGCCGCGTTGCCGTCGAGCTTCTGGAGCCTGCACCGTGGCGGGTGCAACTTCGGATTCGCCGATGGTTCGGTCCATTTCGTCCCCGAGTCGATCGCCCCGCCCACTTTCGCGGCGCTGGCCTCGCGATATGGCGGCGAATTGATCGGCGGGGGCGAGTATTGATCGACCTTGACGGTTCGACTGGATCGGGCTAGGCTGCGGCGTCAGCCTCGAAGGATTCGGGGTGCGAATGCCCGTCTCGGGCGACCGACAAGGGAGTGTCCGTCGATGCAGGAACATGGGAAGTCCGCCGGGTCGATTAGCGTGCCGGCCTTGGATCTGAAAGCACAGTACCGGACGATCCGCCACGAGGTCGAGCCGGTGGTCTTGCAGGTCATGGAGAGCCAGTACTTTATCCTCGGCCCCGAGGTGACCGGGTTTGAAGCCGAGGCCGCCGCCTACTGTGAGGCCAAACACGCCATCGGTTGCTCGTCGGGGTCGGATGCCTTGCTCCTGCCGCTCATGGCGTGGGACCTGAAGCCGGGCGACGAGGTGATCACCTCGCCCTACTCGTTCTTCGCCACCGCCGGCGCCATCTGGCGGACCGGAGCCAAGCCGGTCTTCGTCGATATCGATCCCGTCAGCTACAACATCGACCCGGACCTCATCGCCGCCGCCATCACGCCGAAGACCAAGGCCATCATCCCCGTCCACCTGTACGGTCAGACGGCCGACATGGACCCGATCACCGCCATTGCCCGCGACGCCAATCTGTTCGTGCTTGAAGACGCCGCGCAGGCCATCGGGGCCGGCTATCACGGCCGGAAAGCCGGAACGCTGGGTAATGCCGCCGCGTTCAGCTTCTATCCCTCCAAGAACCTCGGCGGGTTCGGCGACGCCGGGATGGTGACGGCCGACGATGATAACCTCGCCAAGCGGGTCGCGCGTCTCCGGGTCCACGGGATGGAACCGAAGTACCACCATCATGAGGTCGGCTACAACGCCCGGATCGACGCCTTGCAGGCCGCCGTCCTCCGGGTCAAACTCCGCCACCTCGATACCTGGACGACCGGCCGCCGCTGGGTCGCGGATCGTTACCGCCGCCTGTTCGTTCAGGAAGGGCTTACGGACGTTGTTACGACACCCACGGAAGTTGCCGGGCACTTCCACGTTTACAATCAGTACGTGATCCGCGTTCCTCGGGAAGCTCGCGACCCCCTGCGTGCCCATCTGGCCGACCGCCGGGTCGGCTCGGAGATCTACTACCCGATCCCGCTCCACCTGCAAGCCTGCTTCGCCTCGCTCGGTCATCAGGAGGGCGACTTCCCGCTCGCCGAGGCCGCCTCGAACGAGACGATCGCCCTGCCGATGTATCCTGAACTGACCGACGAGATGTTGCACCACGTCGTCGGCTCGGTCGCGTCGTTCTTCGACGCACATTCGACCTTACCGTTCAGCCGCAAAAAGCACGTTGCCTGACGCTTCGACCCACGATCCGCGCCAGCCGATCACGAGCTGTCGCGGATCGCTCCGTTGGGTTCTTTACCTGATCTCAGGCCGGTTGCTGTTGGCGGCAAACGGTAGGTTCCGTGGTTGCGAGCCCTTCTTTCGTCGTGGCGATCTGCTCCATGTGGGTGGTCCCCCAGGCGCAGAGGGGCTTGAGCGCTTCAACCAACGAGAAACCGAACTCGGTCATCGCATATTCGACCCGGGGTGGGATCTCGCCAAAATCGTGGCGACTGATCACGCCGTCGGTTTCCAGCTCGCGCAGGTTCTGGATTAGCATCTTCTCGCTGATTCCGCCGATCTCACGCCGCAACTGGCCGAACCGCCTGGGCCCTGAAAACAGCGGATACATGACTAGCGGCTTCCACTTGCCTCCCACCACGTCGAGCGCCGCTGCCAGGCCGCAACTGTACACCGGTTTAGCCATCGCCTTGCCTCCAGAATCGAACTCAATTTTGGCACTTACCAAAAGGTAGGTACTTTACCCCGAGAAAGCAAGCTCTACCATAGCCGCACTGGACCGCCCGGCCGGGGGATCAGATCGAGTCCACTCAACTCATTGATTGATAGCGCAAGGAGCGAAGCTATGGCCGGGAAACTGGATGGCAAGGTTGCGGTGATCACGGGTGGCAACAGTGGGCTCGGGCTGGCGACGGCGGAGCAGTTCGTCGCCGAGGGGGCGTTTGTCTTCATCACCGGGCGGCGCGAGGCGGAGTTGAATGCGGTCGCCCGTCAGCTCGGCCCGAATGCGTTCCCGGTGCCGGGGGACGTGACGCGGCTGGCCGACCTCGACCGGCTTTACGCCACGGTTCAGCGTGAAAAAGGCAAGCTTGACATCGTCTTTGCCAACGCGGGGATCGCGCAGTTTGCGCCGCTGGAGATGGTGACCGAGGGCCATTTCGACGGGATGTTTGCGATCAACGTCCGGGGCCTCTTCTTCACCGTGCAGAAGGCGATCCCGCTGATGACGGCGGGTGGGGCGATCATCCTCAACGCCTCGATCGCGGGCAGCACCGGCCTCCCCGCCGGGAGCGTCTACTGCGCGACCAAGGCGGCCGTCCGGTCGTTCGCGCGGACCTGGTCGGTGGACCTGAAGGGCCGGAACATCCGGGTCAACGCCATCAGCCCGGGGCTGGTTCCGACTCCCGGTTATGACCTGCTCGGCATGTCGCCGGCGGAGCTGGAAGGGATGATTCAGGGCAATATCCCCAAGATCCCGCTCGGACGCGCCGGGCACCCCGACGAGGTCGCGCGGGCGGTCGTCTTCCTGGCCTCGGACGACAGCAGCTATGTGACCGCCACGGAATTGTTCGTCGACGGTGGCCTAGCCCAGGTCTGATCGACCGTCGCCGCCCGCCGACAATCCCCCGGCGACCGGCGCTCGCGCGCCGGTCGCGTCATCCTATAATAGAAGTGGCGTCGCGGGGCCGATCTGGGGTTGGTGTGAAGGGTGGTCGGATATGAGCCTGGCTCGCTGCACGATTCAGGTCCAGGGGCTCGATTGCCCGGTCGAGGTCGCCGCGCTCCGGGCCGCCTTCGAGCAGGCTCCCGGCGTTGGCACGCTCGGGTTCGACCTGATCCATGGGATCATGACCGTCGACTATGACGCCGACCACACCGAGCCCGCCGCGCTTGTCCGGCGGGTTGTCACCCGCGCCGGGATGAAGGCCGATCTGGTCGGTTCACCCGAGGTCGCGCGGCTGGGTTGGTGGACGCGCAACAGCCGGTGGGCCACGACCATCGCCGCCGGCCTGCTCTTGCTGGTCGGGGTCGTGGTCGATCATCTCCAATCCACCGAATCCAGGGTCGCCCCGGCGGCATTGGTGGCTTACGGGCTGGCGATCCTGGCGGGTGGGCTCGACCTGGCCCCGCGTGCCTGGCGGAACCTCCGGGCATTTCGGCTCGATATCCACGTCCTGATGGGTGCGGCGATCCTCGGCGCGATCGCGCTTGGACAATGGGACGAGGCGGCGACGGTCGCCTTTTTGTTCGGGCTCTCGGAGTCGCTCGAAGCCCTGAGCGTGAGCCGGGCGCGCTCGGCCGTCCGCGCCCTGCTCGAAGTGGCCCCGCAGACCGCCGAGCGGATCGAGGCCGACGGCCGGATCGTGACCGTACCGGCCGCCGAGGTCGTGCAAGGCAACCGCGTCCGCATCCGCAACGGCGAGCGTGTGCCGGTCGATGGCGTCGTCGTGGCGGGTCGGTCGAGTGTCGACCAGAAAGCCATCACGGGGGAGTCGGTCGCCGTGCTCCGCGAGGTTGGCGACCCCGTCTTCGCCGGGTCGGTCAACGGCGAAGGGGCACTTGAGGTCGAGGCATCGGGTTCGCTCGACGAATCCCTGATCTCGCGCGTCGCCGACCGCGTCCGCGAGGCGCAGGCCAGCCGGGCCCCGGTCGAGCGGACCGTCGAGCGCTTTGCCGCCGTTTATACCCCGGCGGTGGTCGCCGTCTCGCTCGCCTTGATGCTGGTACCCCCGCTGGTCGAGCTAGCAACGGGTGCCGATCCCGCCTGGCGGACCTGGTTCGGGCGGGGCCTGGTCGTCCTGGTCATTGCTTGCCCGTGTGCGCTGGTGATCGCCACGCCAGTAGCGCTGGCATCAGCCCTGGCGGCGGCGGCGCGGCGGGGGATCTTGCTTAAAGGGGGTGAGTTCCTCGAAGAGGTCGGTCGCCTCCGCGTGTTGGCGTTCGACAAGACCGGCACGCTGACCCTGGGCGAGCCCGACGTCGTTGAGGTGGTCGCCGCCGCAACCGACCCGGGGGCCAACAGCCATCTGCTCGGGATCGCCGCCGCGCTCGGCGATCAGGGCGGCCACGTCCTCGGTCGGGCGATCTCGCGGCACGCGCGGACGTTGCGGGTCGAGGTTCCCGTCGCCGAAAGCTACGCGGCCGTTCCCGGCCTGGGTGCCTCCGGTCGCGTCGGCACAACCGAGTACCACATCGGTAGTCACCGGTTCATCGACGAGGCGGGCCTCTGCCCCCCCGACTTCCACGCCCGGTTCGGTCGCGCCGAGGCCGAAGGAGCCGTCGGCACGTCGGTTGCGCTGACGACCAGTGCTGGGCCCGTCGGCTGGATTCGCCTCGCCGACCGACCCCGTCCTGGGGCGAAGGCGGTGGTGGCCGAGCTGCACCGCCTTGGCCTTGAGATCGTCATGCTGACCGGCGACAACGGCCCGACCGCCGCCGCCGTCGCGAGCGAACTTGGGATCACCGACCCCCGCTCGGGTCTCCTCCCCGCCGACAAGGCCGCGATCATCACCGACCTGAACACCCACCGAGGCCCGACCGGCATGGTCGGCGACGGCGTCAACGATGCCCCCGCGCTCGCCGCCGCCCGCGTCAGCGTCGCGCTCGGCGGTGTTTCCAGCGCCTCGGCGCTCGAAACCGCCGACATCGTCCTGATGGCCGACGACCTCGCCGGCCTCCCCTGGCTGGTTCGCCTCGGGCGGGCCACCCTCGCCCGCATCCGGCAGAACATCACCCTGGCACTTGGCTCGAAGGCCCTGGTCCTGATCCTCGCCGCCTGCGGGCTGGCAACCCTCTGGATGGCCATCCTTGCCGACGTTGGCGTGAGCATCCTCGTCACCCTGAACGCACTCCGACTCCTGCGCCGATCTTAACGATTGAAGCTCAATGGTCGGGCCGCCGCAATGACCAGTCAGGCTCGCTCGTTAGCCACTTGAAACTGGAGGCTGCGGACGATCTGCTCGCACTGAACCAACTCTCGGCCTTCGTGCTCCAATTCGCAAGTGTACGTGATCAGGGCGAAGTTCCGGCCGTCGCAGACTTGCCAGACCCGCACGAAATCGTCGTCCCAGGCGAAGCTTCCAGCAGCCAGCCGCAGCGGCCCTGACTCAACGCTGACGTCGCTGGCCTGCCCAAGGTTGTGAGAGTGACCGAACGAGACGATTATCTCGCCCAGAGCATCAGGTCCCGGGTCCGGGACCGGTCCGCTGGTGTGGAGCGCGATGGAGAACTGCAAAGCACCGACTCCGTCCCCGCGAGCGAGAGTCGCTGGTGGGTCGTCGGCCTCGACCGAATCAGTGATGACCTGCCAACCGCTCGGAGTGACGACGGAGAACGACTCGAACGCGATCCGCTGCATCCGGCCTCCCAATCGCCTCTCAACCCAGTTCAGTGGACCCGGCCCCCCATCGGGCCAGATACCATACCATGAGGCCCACGGCTGGGGTCTGCTGCAAAGTTCTGTTAGCCCTGCAAGAATCGCAGCTCCGCCGTCGAGCCCGGCTGCTGGGCTTCGACCTGCTCCCCCATGCCACCGCCCCACCGACCTGACCACCATCTCCCCGGCGGTCGCCCATCTCTCCCCCTCGACTCGCCCCGGACCCCGCTCAACGCCCTGCCACTTGCGCTTCATCCCTGGCTGGGGCCAGGGGAACCCTCGCGCCTGACCCACCCTCACCCATCCACAAATGCCGAACCAACTTGCTCACCAAACCGACAGTTCATGGGGAGGCGGTCTTGCCCATTATGATGTCCAACGCCCAACACCCGCGAACATGCGGACTCGGGTCACGGCAGTGGGCCAGCAGTTGAGGCTCCTCGCACCCAGCCGCCTCCAGCGCGTCGGCCAGCACCGGTAGGCGGTCGAACGCCCGATCGGTATAAGCCTCGTTCGCGATGGCGAAAACCATGTCCGTCCGCCACCTCGGGTCGAACACGACCGGTCGGAAGGGGTTGCCGAATACCTCTCGAACCAACCACCCGCCAGGCCACTCGCTCTCGGCCGACAGATGCTGCAACAGGTGCTCGGTCAGCCCGTCATCGCTGATGTGGCTGAGGCAGTGGTAGGCGATGTGGGCGGCGTTGGACAGTCTCTAGACGACGCGCTCGTCCCCGAGGGGCCCATCGCCTGCGATGTCTGCCTCCGAATAAACGCCCATTTCGAGCAATCGCTGCACGCTTTGGTAGTAGTGCCCAGGGGCCATGTGCTCCCGAATGAACTTAGGCTCGAAGTCGTACCCAAACGTCGGAACTTCCGCCGACCACCCCGCGGCCCCTACCTCTTCGTCGGTTGCATCGCCGTCTGCAGCCCGCTCGGCCACCTCAATCGCTTGTTGCGACGCCTCATCGTAGAGTAAATCCCAAATGCATCGAAGGCCGGCGCAGACGTAGAGCATACCCTTCCGACGGGCCACCCTGCCGGACAGGCACTTCAGCATGGGCCGCCAGTGATTGCAATTCAGCCAATCGTTTGCGGTCAAGTGTCGTCTCCGCCGCCTAACGACCAAGATCAGCGGACCCGGCCGCCACCGACATGATGATACCAAAGACAGCGGCCGGGGTCCGCTGCATCGCCCGGTTAGGCGACGGTCGTCCGCCCGAAGTGCCGCTCCGCCCGACGCAACGCCGAAATGACTCGCAAGCGCTTCGGCTCCTCGAACAACCAGAGCGGGAGACGCTCGAACCACCTCTGCCAATAGTGCTCCAAGGTCACGCCCGGCAGTGCCGAGGTGGGGTGAGTCTTGTGCTCAAAGTACGACAACGCCCGCTCGATCTGCTCCAGCGAGTGGAACTCGAAGGTGAAACCGCAGACGACGACGAAATAGACCCAGCGGTCGATGAGCCGGTCGCGAGCCGGGTCGGGCGGGGAGCCGCCGATATGCGTCGTCAGCATGTAATCGACGTGTCGCTCGGGGTTAAGCCGCTCAGCCCACAGCCTCGCCATAAGATAAGCCGCCTAACGACCAAGATCAGCGGACCCGGCCGCCACCGACTTGATGATACCACAGACAGCGGCCGGGGTCCGCTGCAACGCCTGGTTAGGCAAGTGATAGGTCAGAGCGACTGATACGATTGATCGGCTTGGTGAATGGTGCTCAGCCGAATCAACGGATTGTGTAACCTCGCATTTGAAGATATCGAGTGAGGCCAAACTCCAATCCTAGAACGATGGCAAGACAGATTGCAATGAATCCCCATTGCAGAACAGATAGGTCCTGACCATCCTCCACCATGACCAGTTTTGGCGAACGCTTGCCGGCCAGTAATCATGCTAGGCCAACGAAGATGATGATTCCAGGAATTCCGACAGCCCCACGCCGCAGGAGAATTGTCCGATGGTACTGCATCGCTTCAGAGATCGGTCCGTACGCGAGCAGATAGGCGACTCCGGAACCAAGAAGGGCGAGGAAAAGACCTAAACCTCGGGCGGCAAATCCGTTGCCCAAAATCCTTCGCGCATCGTCCGCGTTTCGATGGCGTGCCACCAGCGTGATGGTTAGTAGGACGGCAAAGAACAGAACAAACGCCCACGGCGGTGGATCGTTTGAATATACAGCAAAGAACATAAAGCCGCCTAACTTTGAATTATCCGCCCCGATAGGCTTGTTGTTTTACGACAATTGGGGCTTCTATTTCTGGACATGGACCAAATCGTGCCGGAATCAGAGGGGGATGTCGAGGATGTGAGAGAAATAGGTGCCGGACGGGTCTGGGGAAAAGCGGCCCCGTCTGATCGATTAGGGATGGGAGGATTGGAGATCGCCCGAGTCACCTCGATCTGGGACTGGCACGCAAGATCTGGTTTATTTTGACAATATTCAGCTTTCTTCCAAAATACCCTGCTTAAATGTTAGCAAAACTTCGATATTAAACGATGACACCGCATCACTCCATCGAAACCGCACCGTGAAAGGTCCCACCATGAAGCCGACCACCAGCGCCGCGCGGATCGCCGCGAATCAGGCCAATGCTCAGCTTTCTACCGGGCCGACCACGGTGGCGGGAAAGCTGGCGTCGCGGCGGAATGCCCTGAAACATGGCTTGACGTCGAAGATCGTTGACCTCGAAGCGCTGGAGCTGGAGGTTCCGACCGGAGTCGATGCTGACGGGAAGATCGACCCGATCTGGCTGCATGCGCAGATGCTGCTGACGATGATGCAGCTCCAGCGGGCGGGGCAGATTGAACTCATCTTCCGCGACGAAGCCGCGCTCCGGGCCGCGACCATGTGGGACGAGGACCGGACGCTTGAAGCCGCCCTGATCGGGGAGAAACTGCCGAAACAACCAGGCGCGACCGTCGCGCGGCTGCAACTCACGCCGCACGGCTGCCTCTGGTTGATCGAGCGCTGGCAGTGGCTGGCCCGCGCGGCGGCAACTCCCGACGGGTGGAACGAGGCTCTGACCAAACTCGCGTTCGGACTACTCGGGATCAACGCGGAGGGGCAGATCGGCACGGTCCTCGAAGCGGTCGCCGGACGACGTGCCTGGAAGACCACGCCGCCGATGACCCTGCTTGCGCTGGCGGAGGCGATGATCGCCAACCTCGAAGCGCTCCACGAGGTCGTCGCCGAGCACGACGCGATGAAGCGCGAAATGGCCATCGACGATGCCACCGATCTCCCGAGCCCCGACCTGGCCCGCCTCCGCCGTTATGTCGCCGCGCTTCAGAAGCGGATGCAGTGGCTCTTGCAGGAGCAACGCGAGCACAGACCCATCGCGACCCAACCGCAGACTCCGCCCGCCTCGGCCTCGATACCAACCTCACCAACTCGACCGCACCGCACAAACCCAATGCGGGGCGAAACAAACCCAATGGCCCTGTCACCCGACATCGCCGCGTCGCTCCCCGAACTGGCATCCCTGCTGACCATCCCCCCGAAACGGACCGAAACCAACCCAAACGACCTCTTCGCCATGTTTGAACCCCACGTCCGCCCCTGATCACCGGTCGGATGGTCGCCGAATCGTGGCGTTTTCCGTGCCGATCCGAACGCGGCTCGCCCCGCCACGCCTGCCGGTTCGCTAGAGCGGTTGGCGATTGACCGTATCCGTGCCGGAAAAGAGGGACAGGCACGCTCGCAAGCTCGCTTGAGCCAGTCCCCTTTTCCTCGGCCAGTCCACCCAACAGGAAATTGCTTTCAAGAATCACCCCGCTGGTGCGAATGGTTCGGTCGGCTGATTGTGGATCGTGGCCGGGTGGGTTTGTTGCAGGGCGGCGATCTCGGCGATGACCTGATCGATTGCCTCGGGGGAGTCGAGGACTTCCAGGATCGTCTCGGCGACGTGGCTGGCTCCCGAGCCGAGCGGGACAACGCGGTGCCGGGCACGCTCGAACGCCTGCGGGTGGGGGAAGTTGGTCGCGGGTTCCAGGCCAGTCACGTAGCCATCGCGGAGGCCGCCGGTATTTTTCCACAAGGTAAAACAGGGCAGTTGCTTCCGTTGGAAGCGCAGCACGATCGCCACTGAGCGGTCCGGGGCCACGAGCATGGCCAGGGTCTGACCATCGGGGCCGGTCCCGACGAGGTGGGCGAGGTAGGCTTGCTCGGCGAAACCAGGCTCGGGCGGGCCGTAGGAGGCATAGGTGGCGATCCCCTCGGCAGCGCGGGGGTCGCGCGGCGATAGGATCTCGATTGGGGCGTGGAAGGTGGCACCGTCGCCAAGCAGGGGGGGACCGAAGTTCCAGTGATACAGGAGCTGGAACTCACCGGGGCGGTCGGCGGTGTTGATGATCTCGTCGCGGACAATGAGCCGATTCGAGCCCGGCGTGGTTGTGTACCGGGTTTTCAGGAGCAGTTGCGGGTGGAAAAGGGTGGATTCGGCCACTTCGCCGCTGACGTGGATCGTCCGGTCGGCGCCGTCGCCATCGTCCACCTGCACGGCAACGACGTGCGCTGGGGTGTTGGCGATCCGACCGTGCAGGGGGTGCATCGTCCGCCGGGCATTGGGATCGCCGTGGGGCGGATCAAACGTCTCGAACGGCGGGCCGTTGTGGGCCAGGCCGCAGCGGACCATCAGCTCATCAAAACCATCGAGCCAGCCCAGGCCCCCGCGGTCTTCAAGACGGACGAACCTGGGGTGGATCGGACCGCCCCGGACCGGCGACGCCCAGCCGAGGTGATGACCGCGATAACTCCCGCGCCAGATCCCCATGCCGCGGGTCGGGAGGATATCCACGCTCAAGGCGCCGTTGTCGAGGGTGATCCGCTCGACCCCGTCACACCGGCCACCGCGCAGGGTCTGCTGGCGGACCGACCAGCCGAGGTTGACCTGCCGCCGCGGCGAGTTGGGGAGGTCGCCTTCCACGAGGTTGAAGGATTCCACGTGTATGTCGGGGTTGATCGTCAACGGATAAGCGGGCACTTGGTCCGAGCCTCGCGCGGGAATACAAAGGGGCAACACCGGCTCGCGATGGATCATAAAGCGGGCCGAGGCCCGGGTCCAGCAAGTGGTGGCTGCGACACGGCTCGGCTAATCTGGTCGGCGAACTGGACCGGAACGAACTCCAACGGTTGGGAGATAGCATCATGCGGCATGTGACGACACCCTGGACGAGGCGTGACCTGGGCCGGAGCCTGGCAGGTAGTGCCGTCGTCGGCCTGATTGGTCGCGTAAGTCGGGCTGGGTCGGTTGTTGCCGACTCGCTCCTGGGTGAGTTTTGCCAGTCACTGACCCCGGATCAGCGGCAATTGATGGTCTTTCCCTTCGCTGATCCCCGGCGCCTGATGGTCCAGAACACCTGGGCTGTCGTCCCCGAGTCGATCGCCTCGCTGACCGGTCGGCAACAGGAACTGGCCATCGGCTTGGTCCGCCAGGTTTGCACCCCGGAGGGGTTTGCCCGCCTGACCCGTCAGCGCGACGATGACTCGGGCGGCTGGAAGCACGATCACCTCGCCGTCTTCGGTTCGCCCGCCGAGCCTGATCGCTGCCAGTGGGTCTTGACCGGCCGCCACTTGACGTTGCGCGGATCGACCGATGGCAAGGTTGGGGGCGGGCCGATCTTCGTGGGCCATGCTCTGGCCGGGCCGGACAACCTCTGGCAAGAGGTCGCCGATCTGGCCGACTCGTTTCAGCGACGCCTCGATGTCGCCAGCCTGGTGGCGGCCGTTAATGGCCCCAGCCTGACCGTGGGTGGGCTGCGACCCGCACAGCAAGCGGTGATCCGCCAACTCCTCGACCACTGGACCCGGTTGTTCCGGACGTTCGAGGTCCCGAAACTTGCCGCCTGCCTCGACTCGATCACCTGGGAGGCATTTGTGCCCGATACGAAGCCGTTCACTAGCCCGCTCGACGCCTGGCGGCTATCCGGCCCAGGGCTCCGCTGGTCGTTCCACGCCCGGCCGCACGCTCATTGCTGGTTTGAGATGGCCTGACCCGAAATGCAATCGGGCCGCGAGCGGAGGGGAACCCCCGATCGCGGCCCGGGATCAAATCTAATATCCCGAGTCGATCAGGAGCAGCCCATGCTGTTGCCGCAATTGAAGCAGCGATAGCAGGTGCCGCAGCGAACGGTCAGAGCGCCGCAGTTGTCGCAGGCCGGGGCGTCGGACTGGAAGTGGGCGAACTGTTCATCCCGCTTTTCGAGGCCGTCCGACGAGATCGACAGCGGCATCGAGGTGGATGGGGCGATGGTTGCCACTCCCGGTTGGTGAGCCAAAACCGCCTCAGTATGGTCGAAGTCGGCGATCGTCGCCGAGCGGAGACCGTTGGTTTTGACGACCGGCTTGGGGGCTGGAGCCGGCTCGTCGTCGATCCGCTTGGGGGCGTTGGCGTCGCGGTAGCCCTCGATGAACTCCATCCCGAGCCAGCGGAAGATGTAATCCGTCACGCTCTTGGCGATCGGGATGTCTGGATTCTTGGTGAACCCGGCCGGCTCGAAACGACTATGAGCGAACTTGTTGACGAAGACGTCGAGCGGCACGCCGTACTGCAAACCCATCGAGATCGACGTGCCGAGCACATCCATCAGGCCGCCGATGGTCGAACCTTCCTTCGCCATCGTGATGAACACTTCACCGGGCCGACCGTCGGGGTAGAACCCAACTGTGACGTACCCTTCGTGACCCTGGATGTCGAACTTGTGAGTCAAGCTCTGCCGGGTGTGCGGTAACCGAGCCCGTCGCGGCTGGTTGGCTACCGGAGCCGGAGCCGGAGCGACAGCGGGTGCCGCGACCGGGGCTGGGGCGATGGCCGCCATCGGCTGCGCTTCGACGGCGGGCAGGGGGGATGCGGCGGCCAGCTTGGCGGCGGCGGCCTCGGCCTGGGTGTCGGTTTCTGACTTCGTGCTCACCGGTTGACTCCCCTTCGAGCCGTCGCGATAGATCGCGACCGCCTTCAAGCCGAGCCGCCATGCTTCAAGGTAAGTTTCCCGGATGTCCGCCACGGTGGCGTCGGTCGGGACGTTGCAGGTCTTCGAGATCGCCCCCGAGAGGAACGGCTGGACCGCCGCCATCATCCGGAGGTGGCCAAGGTAATGAATGCTCCGCCCACCCTGGGGCGGGGCGAACGCACAATCGAAGACAGACAGGTGCTCGTTTTTGAGGCCGGGGGCCCCTTCGATCGTGTCCTTGGCGTCCACGAAGTCGGCGATCTGGCGGATCGTCGGGTCATCGTACCCGAGCTTGCCGAGAGCCATCGGGACCGTCCGATTGACGATCTTGAGCATCCCGCGACCGGCAAGCTGCTTGTACTTGACCAGGGCGATATCCGGCTCGATCCCGGTCGTGTCACAGTCCATCATGAACGCGATCGTGCCGGTCGGGGCCAAAACGGTCACCTGGCTATTACGGTAGCCAAACTTCCGGCCGGCGGTCAAGCATTCGTCCCACGTCCGGCGAGCCTCGTCAAGGAGGTCGGCAGGAACGGTCGCGTTGATGTCTTCCACAGCGTCGCGGTGCATCTCCATGACCTTGAGCATCGGCTCGCGGTTCAAGGCGAAGCCTTCGAACGGCCCGATATGCCCGGCGTGCTCGGCGCTGGTGAGATACGCCTGACCGTGCATGACGGCGGTGATCCCGGCGGCAAGGGCGCGGCCTTCGTCGGAGTCGTACGCCAGGCCATTCGACATCAGCAGGCTGCCGAGGTTGGCAAAACCAAGGCCGAGCGGGCGGAACTTATGGCTATTCTCGCCGATCCGGTCGGTCGGATAGCTTGCGTGGTCGACCAGGATCTCCTGCGCCGTGATGAAGATCCGGCACGCGGCGCGGAACCGGGGGGCATCGAAGGTACCGTCTTCGCGACGGAACTTCATGAGGTTGATCGACGACAGGTTACATGCCGAATCGTCGATGAACATATACTCCGAGCACGGGTTCGAGCTGTTGATCGGCGCCGTGTTCGGGCAGGTGTGCCACTTCTGGATCGTATCTTCATACTGCAAGCCAGGGTCGCCGCAAAGCCAGGTTCCTTCGGCAATTCCGTCCATCAGCTTCCGGGCGGGCATCGTTTCCATTGGCCGGCCAGTGGTGACGCTCCGGGTGGTCCAGTCGCCTTCGGCCTCGACGGCATGGAGGAAGTCATCCGTCACGCGGACCGAGAGGTTGGCATTCTGGAAGAGGACCGACGAGTACGCTTCACCATTGAAGTTGGAATCATAACCCCCATCAATGAGCGTCCGAGCCTTCTTTTCTTCCTTGACCTTGCACTCGATGAATTCGAGGACGTCGGGGTGCCAGATCTTGAGCGTCTGCATCTTCGCAGCGCGGCGGGTCTTGCCCCCCGACTTGATCACGCTGGCGATCGCGTCATAAACCCGCATGAAGCTGACCGGACCCGACGGCTTGCCGCCACCGGCGAGCTTTTCTTTGCTCGACCGGAGGGTCGAGAGGTCAGTGCCCGTTCCCGAACCATATTTGAACAGCATCGCCTCCGAGGTGGCGACCCGCATGATGTCCTGCATGTCATCGCCAACGCTCTGGATGAAGCAGGCCGACGCTTGCGGGAACTCATAGGCGTTGGTCGCCTTGACGATCTTCCGCTGTTCCTCATCCCACCGCCAGTTGTTCGCCGGCCCCTCGATTCCCAGGTGATGATAGAGCCCGACATTGAACCAGACCGGCGAGTTGAACGAGCCATATTGGTTCACGCATAGCGCGGACAACTCATCATAGAACCGGTCGGCATCGTCGCGGGTGGCGAAATAACCATCTTCTCGACCCCAATCGGCGATCGTCCGGGTCACACGATCGACAAGGTCGCGGACGCTGTTTTCGCGCTCCGGGGTGCCGTTCTCCCCATAGAAATACTTGCTAACCACAACGTTGGTGGCCAACTGGCTCCAAGACTTCGGGATCTCGCAATCCGTCTGCTGGAAGATGACCTTCCCCCGCTCGTCCTTGATCTCGGCGGACCGGAGGTCCCACTCGATCTGATCATACGGGCTGATGCCATCCGTGCTGAAGACTCGGGGAACCACCATTCCTGATCGAGCAGGTGCTGGCCGAACTTCCGTCTTCATACCCGTCTTCTCCCGAGCTTCAGCCGTTGCCATCGATTATCTCCGCCTCGGTCGTCGTGACCGGCGGGACGATGGGCGTTAAAAAGATAGATTTTAGCCGACGTTTGTTCAGTGAACAATGGGCAAAATCAAACTTTTTAAAAATCGTCCCTGCCTAGTTGAGCCATTAAAAAGCTGGTTCGCCAACGTCCTCGTACGATCGATGCTTTAGCAAAGATCTGCTCACTCGTCGAGTTTCGGGGACTGATGTTGACTGACTAGCAGAATTTGCAATAGTCATTATCGACGACGAAGATTGTGGATCAGAGCTTAAATCAGGGTTTAAAGAACGGCTCAGCACGATCATCCTGATGTATTAGATTCGTTCAAATGCGCGGGAAAGACCAGGTTGTTGAGTATCAGTTACAACTGGAATTAGCTGTTTATGCGCAAAAAACCGTTGCCAATCCTTGAATAAAGGATGAGCAACGGTTCCCGAGAACATCAGTTAAGAGAATAAGTTGCTTTACTTAAACGGGTGCAACGATGCTCGTGATCTGCACCGAGGTGTAATACTGGCGGTGGCCGTTGCGGCGACGCATGTTCTTGCGGCGGCGGAACTTCTGGATGATGACCTTCTTGTCGCGGAACTCGCGGACGTACTTGGCGACAACGCGAGCGCCTTCGATGACGGGGGCGCCGATGGTCGGTTCGCCTTCGCCGGCGATCAGGAGGACCTTGTTGAAGACGACCTCGCCGCCGATGGCACCGTCGCGGCGGTCCACGGTGATGGTGTCGCCTTCGTGGACGCGGAACTGGTGGCTACCATCTTCAAAAATCGCGTAGAACGGCATCCGTCAAACACTCCTCGAAACCGGGCGACGAACCTCTGAGACGGGCACCCGGGCTCGATATCCAAGAGCAGAACCAGTCGACCGCCTCCGCTGGGTGACATCCCCTGAATCCTCGGCGCGACGGCATCAAAGCGAACAGCCTACCGCAAACGTCACGACATAGGAAGGCGGAGGCGAGCAATCTCGCAAAAATCAGGCACACCCCTGCTCAACGGTTCGCTGTTGTCGGCGTAGCCGGGTTGGGGGATGGCAGCGTGACCGACTCGATCACCGGCGTCTGGTCTCCCTTGTTGTTCCCGCCGACCGCCAGGAGCGAGCGCCCCGGGCCGGGCAACATCCGGTGCGTGTTCCGGGGCAACGCCCAGGCGCCGACGGCCTCCCAGCCCTCTCCAGACGACCCGAGGCGGGTGATAATTCCCGACAGGCTGCTGACATAAAGGCGACCATCGACGGCGAAGGCTGACGGCGCGAAGCCCTCGAAGTTCGCTCCGGGGATCTGGGGTCCAACCGACCAGGTGGCCGTTTTGGGGTCGAAGATGTCGACTTTACGCGTGACCTGGAACAGGTTGTCAAGGCCGCCAATGACATGAAGCTTACCGCCCGCCTCGGCTACCGCGAGCGCCCGCCGCCGGAAGGGTTGGTCGAACGACTTCCAGCCGGCCTCGGGGTGGTCGAGGTCGAAGACGACCGCATCCTTGTGATACGTCGAGGGCTCCTTGCTCCCCTTCATCCACCAACCACCGACGGCGTAGATCTGGCGACCGACCACCGCCGAGTCGTGCGTTGAGCGGGGGCTTGGCAGCGGCGTGAGGTCGGTCCACGTTTTGGTTTCCGGGTCGAAGCGGGCAAAATCCGCGTTCGAGACCAGGTCTTGCGGTTGGCCAACGGGATTCAGCGCGGTCATCCCGCCGGTCCGGTAGAGGTAGCGACCATCCGCCACCATCGCCGCGCCCTGGACGTCGCGACCCATCGGCAGGTTCTCCCAGGTGGTCCGATCCTGAAGCGAGAGGCGGCGGAACTTCTTGACCGTGGTGTCGACGCTGTACTCGTGCGTTGTGCCGGTGTGACCGCTGTAGACGTACAACCAATCGCCCAGGACCGCGCCCGCGAAACTGTTGACGGCGGGTTCGGGCATCGTGGCGAAGGTGGTCGCGGTCGTTGCCTCACCCGGCTTCGGGAAGTTCAGAGTCGCGTAATAGCGGGTCTCGCTATATGGCTTGCCGTCGAGATCCTCGGCGGTCGGGTCGGTCCAGTTGGCCCAGAGGCCGGTCTTGCCCTCGGCCACTCCATCAACCATCGCCTGGCCGTTGGCGTCAGCGGTCAACTCGACCCCTTCGCCCGCGTCGGGATAGGTCTTCAGTCGCGCCCCAGCGGCGGGTTTGCCGTTAAAGAGTACCTGGACGGTCGCCTTGCCGCCCTCCGTCGCGATGACTCGCGCCCGGAGCAACTTCCCGACTTCGGTGACGGTCGAGGCCACCGGTGTGGTTTGCAGTCGAGCCGTGTAGTAGAGGCGGTAGGTGACGTCTCCCTTGGATTTGAGACCAAGGTCACGATCCGCGTCGATCATGGCAGGAAGCGCTCCGACCCAGTCGGTGGTGAGCGCATCTGCCCCCGTTGTGATCGTGAGCGGAACGCCCTGAACAGTGGGCACCACACCCTGGACAAATTTGAGAAACTCCGGGCCACCCGGTTCGGGTTGTTCGTTGAGGAAGACCCGGATCTTTGTCGGCTCGCCGGATTTGGTGGGAGCTTCGGCGGTAATCCAGACGAAGTGGGCGCGGGCGCTGGTGGGAACCAGCACCGCAGCAATTGCCAGGATCAAGGACCAGGCGGCCCGTTGCGTTGCGAGAAGGCGAATCATGTTGCAAATCCTCGGTGGGAGGTCGATTTCGACCAGAACAGTGTAAGCTTATCGGTTGTTCTATCCTTCTGGCGAGACAAAAGCTCGCTTCCGCGCCGCTTCTTGACGCTGACGGAGCCGCATCAGGGCTTCGGACTCGGCGGTGGCCTTGCGACCTTGAGCCGAGTCGGCCGCGACGATCGGCGAGGCCGAGGGCGGTCGCGGATCTGCACCGCACCCCAGACAGAGGAACGCGAGCCAACTCGTCGCCCCGATCCGGCCAACCGGGGTCCAGTGTCTTGTCAATGATTCGCGAGAACTCGCGTGGGAGTAATGATTGCGCATCGGGCCAGCTCCGCTCGGGGTTCAGAACTGGTCGGCCGAGAGCACTTCGCCGCCAGCCATGGTCGAGAGGCCCTGATAGGTGGCAGCGCTGATCGAGTTCTTGATCACGCGGACGCCACCATCGGCGAACACGGCGTTGACGATCCCCGGATGCGACGAGCGGAAGTTGGGGAGCTGCTGGCCAGCGGCGGGAGCAGCCGGACCGGGCGGGTCGATGAACAGGTCGGTCAGTGAGTCGAATCCGCAATCGTTCGGTGGGTACGCCGCCCCGGTGTGGTCGACGGTCCGCGCGACCAGGCCGCCGATGATCCGCTTGTCGGTCCCCCAGGTCCGCGACCTACCGTAAGCCATGTACATCAGGTTGTCGAAGTAAACCGTGGCGGTCGGCGCTGTGGCCAGCCCTGGGCTCAGCGGGACGCAGACCCGAGTCGAGCCGCCACCAACCGCGCGATATTTGTTCCGGGTGTTGCCGCCCGCGCTCTCGGCCAGCACGAAGGTATTGCTCGTGCCATCGGTGATGGCAGCAATCGGGGTGCTCGTATTGAAGCCGATCGGTCCAAGGCGATTGGTCTCGCCATAGCCCGCGACCACATATCGGCTTGCCCCGGCATTGAACAGATAGTCGGTCACGCCGACCTTGCCGGGATCAACCGTGTACGCGGCCGATCCTGATCCGACCGTCGCCCCAACCTCGCCGAATGCCCGATTCGATGGGCAGAGGAAGGTGGCCAGTTGAATCGAGAATCCCGTGCTGTTGCCCGGCAAGGTCCAGCCGTAATAGGGGGTAGAGCCCGACAAAATATTGAGCTGAAAGTTAAATGTGTTGTACGCCGCGGTCTGCTCGACATAAGGCAACAAGAAGCAATACCCCGTGTAATTCATGTAGACCTGGCCAAGTCCCCCCTGCGCTGCTGGCGGGAACGCATTTGCCACATCGTGATAATTTACGATTGCCAGCCCGATCTGCTTCAAGTTGTTGGCACACTGGATGCGCCGGGCTGCCTCGCGTGCCGACTGAACCGCCGGGAGCAGCAGCGCAATCAACACGGCGATGATCGCGATCACCACCAAAAACTCAATCAAGGTAAACCCGCCGCGACCTCGCGGCTTCGCTGCCACCCCTCGCATCGTATCCAAGTGAAAAACCCTTTGCACCGCAGTTCGGAAGCACGATCGGACCAGTGATCATGCGACCTCAAACTAGAAGTTGATACTGAGATTCAGTCTCAACAGAATTAGAATTAACCCAATTTCTTGGGACTGTCAATGCACTGCCTCGCGGTGTCGTCGGTTTTCTCGAACAATAAGATCCGGTCTCGGGCTCCAATCCGGTTACAATTGCGGAGATCAACCTGCCGACCGAGGGAGCGAGGCGACGCCATGCCGGTACTCGACCGCGAGGAATATATCGAGCAAGCCTACTTCTTCAATGCGTTTCGCGAGCGGTTGCTCGACGGGATGCCGGCTCAGGACGTGTTGTCGCGGGTGGGCGAAGAACTCCTCTCGACGACTCGGCTGCCGCTGGCGATCTCGTTCCTGGCGACGGAGATCAAGGTCAGTGGTCTGATGGGGCCGGCGATGGCCCGGATCGGTCATTATTTCACCCCGTTCCAGACGCACGTTATTAGTCAGGCGGAACTGGATGTCAGTCGGTTTCCGGTCGATCAGGCGCTCTTGATCCTGGAACGTGAGGCGAAGTATCGCGCGGCGGGACCGACGACGGCGGGCCTGTTTGTTTATCAGTTCGAGGCACTCTCGCGGAACCGGCTCGGCTACGGCAAGGGGCTCGAAGCGATCGCGGGCGACCCGGCTTACGATGAAGACTGGCAGGAATATATCCACCAGCTCCGGGCTCGGCTGGGCGACGTTGACTTCGCCGACCTGATCTTCGTCCGCTCGTCGTATCTGGTCACCGAGCGGCGGCGGACCCACCCCGACTTCGTGCCCAAGCATCCGCCCCTCTTTGGCGAGAAGGAAGGCAAGATCGCGCGGGCCAACCGGGGCCGCGACCCCCTGTACCTGTTCTCGGCGCTCCAGCGTCAGCTTGGCTACCCCGAGGTCCCCCGCCTCAAGCGTCCCGACGAGGCCGAAGCGCGGATCGCCTTGCTCGAACAGCGGGTCGCGATCCTCGAAAACCGCCTCAAGGCCGCCGAATCCGCCGGCACCGGCGATGCGCCCGCCGCGTTCGACCTCAAGCAGGTGATGGTGAAACCCGAAGACACCGCCGGCCCGCCGTCGGGCTGGGGGGCGAAGTAAATCGGGTTGGCTTCGTTTGAGCAATCTTCCATGAGACTCATCGCCGCCTCGATCCTGCTCGGGCTTGCCGCCGTCCCCAGCTTTGCCGACGACCCGGTCCCGCCGGTCCGATTTGAACGGATCGTGATCGACCCCGACCTCGCCGACGCCTATCAAGTCGAGGTGGCCGACGTCGATGGCGACAAGAAGCCCGACATCATTGCGCTGGGCAATAACACTATTGCCTGGTATCAGAATCCCTCCTGGACCAAACGGATCATCGGCGCGACGAAGTCGAGCCCGCTCCGGGCCGATATCATCTCGTCGGCGACGACCGACCTTGATGGCGACGGCCGGGCCGAGGTGGCCATCGCCTGCGACTTCGCCATGAACACGCCGACGCGCGGCCAGTTGTTCCTCGCCAGTCAGGGGCCAACGATTGCTGATCCCTGGATGTTCCGGAAGATCCAGGACGTGCCGAGCATCCACCGCCTCCGTTGGGGCGACCTCGAAGGCGATCACAAGCCCGAACTGATCGTCGCGCCGCTGTTCGGGCCGAAATCACAGCCGCCGACCTATGATCAGGACGTCGCCCGGATCGTCGAGTTTCGCCCCGATCCCGATCATCCCTCAACCGGGCCGTGGGACGAGTTACCGATCATGCGTCGCCCGGTGGCGCACGCCGTCGGGATCGCGCCTCCCGCCTTTCCTCGGCCCGCCGGCCAGCAACCCGTCTGGGTAACGACCGCCGATAACACTGGGATCAGTGTCGCCATGACACGCAAGGACCCGCAAGGTCGGGTGATCGGCTGGGAGGAAGCCCCCTTTTCGATGATCCCCGGGGCGTCGGGGCCGCCGCCAAAGCGAGGTTGCAGCGACTTCAACACGGCCGGAATTGCCGGGCACTTCCCGGTCGTCGTCACCATCGAGCCCTGGCATGGGTCGGAACTCGTGACGTGGGCGGTCGAGCCTGAACCGGTAATGGGAACTGCGCCGAACGCGATCGCCCGACCAGATGATCGGCAGCGGACCCACGTCCGGACGGTGATAGACACCACTCTCGACCAGGGACACGCCCTCTGGGTGGCGGACGTCGATGGCGATAAAACCGACGAGATCTTCGCTGGTCACCGTGGCAAGGATCACCGGGTGGCCATGTACAAGCTCGATGGGAAAGTCTGGAACCGGACGATCCTCGACACCGCGGTCGCCGCGCAGGATCTGCGCGGGGGCGACCTCGACGGTGATGGCGTGCCCGACATCGTGGCCGTAGGCGGCACGACGCACAACGTCGTCTGGTATCGCCCGATCCGCGACAACGTGGCGCCATCTCGATGAGCTTTCCGGGAAGATTTCGGTTTGTCGCGGCTCGGACCGTGGTCGGACGATGGGTAGCGGCGGTACCCTGGGGCACCCTCTGATCCGTCTTGAGACCTGAAATTGGTTCGATTCGTCGGGAGTGCTTCATGATTGGCAACGGCTGGCAGTGCAGGGCGGGACTTGTCGCGTGCGTGCTCGTCGCGGGATCAACGATCGCGCGAGCGCAGGACCCGGCCCCAGCAGTTAAAACCACCGAGCCAACCTGGCCGGGCTTGACGCAGGCGGGGGCGGTATTGCTGCCCAACGGCTGGTCGGTCAAGCCGGCGGGCAAGCAGGCGGAACTCGGCGACTTTCCCGTGACGATGGCCGAGCACCCCTCCGAGCCGATCCTGGCCGTGCTTCATGCCGGCTACGGCGAGCATGAGGTCATGACGCTCGACGCCGCGACCGGCAAGACGATCGGCCGTGTCAGCTTCAAGGAGTCGTTCAACGGTCTGGTCTGGTCCGCCGATGGCAAGCACCTCTACGTCGGTGGGGGCTTCGATGACGTCATCTATCGTTTCGATCACGCCGCCGGGTTGCTCGCCAACAAGTTCACGTTCCGCTACCCCGACAAGAGCAAGGGGTCGAGGACCCCGGCGGGCCTGGCGGTCAGCCGGGACGAAAAAACCCTGTGGGTGGCCAACACCTTCAGCCACACCCTGGCCCGGTTCGATGGCGCTGGGAATCTGCAAGCCGAGATCGACATGGGGACCGACTCGTATCCGTACTTCCTCGCCTGGGATGAGGCGGCGGGTCGGCTCTACGTCAGTTTGTGGAACAAGGCCCAGGTTGCGGTCGTCGATTCGGGGACGGACAAGGTCATCAGCCACCTCGCGACCGAGGAGCACCCCAACGAGATGATCCTGGCAGCGGGAGGCAAACTGCTTTACGTTGCCAACGCGAACCGGAACACGGTCTCGGTCTTCTCGCCCGAGGATGGAAAGGCGATCGAGGTGATCGGCACAGCGATCGACTCGCACGCTCCGCCGGGCAGTACGCCGTCTTCGCTCACTCTGACGCCGAATGAGGAGATTCTCTTCGTCGCCAACGCGAACACGAATGATGTTGCCGTCGTGAACGTCAAGGATCTCGGCCACAGCAAGCCCCTCGGGTTCGTGCCGGCCGGTTGGTATCCCACGTCGGTCCGGGTTGATCGCGCGGGCAAGACGCTCTACATCACCAACGGCAAGGGGACGACCTCGAAGCCGAACCGCGAAGGACCTAACCCGGTCACGCCGCGACCGGGTGGCATCCGTCAGTACATCGCCAGCCTCTTCCAGGGGACGCTCTCGATCCTGCCGATCCCGACGCCCGACCAGATGATCGGCTTCACCCGGACGGTCTACGCGTGCAGCCCGCTCAAGGCCCAGCTCGACAACCCACCGGCCGACCGCCCCGAGGGGCACCCGATTCCGTCCAAAGTTGGGGTCAAGTCGCCAATCGAATACTGCATCTACATCATCAAGGAGAACCGGACGTACGATCAGGTCTTCGGTGACCTGCCCGTCGGCAACGGCGAGAAGTCGCTCTGCCTCTTCCCCGAGGAGGTGACGCCGAACCACCACGCCCTGGTTCAGGAGTTCGTCGTCCTCGATAACCTCTACGCCGAGGCCGAGGTCAGTGCTGACGGGCATGAATGGTCGATGGGCGCTTACGCCACCGACTACGTCGAGAAGACCTGGCCGCTCTCCTACCGAGGGAACCGGCGTGTCCCATACCCTTCGGAGGGGATGCAGGCAATCGCCCGGCCCGCCAACGGTTATCTCTGGGATCGAGCGCGAGAAAAAGGATTGACCTACCGGAGCTATGGCGAGTTCGTCGAGAACCCGAAAAACCCCGGCGAGCCAGCCACCACCAAGGTAGAGGCCCTTAAGGGCCACTTCGACCCGAAGTACCGGAGCTATGATCTGAGTTACACCGATGTCAAACGCGCCGATCGCTTTCTGGAAGAACTCGCCGAGTTCGAGCGGACCGGCGAGATGCCCCGCCTGATCGTCATGCGGTTGCCCAACGACCACACGGCGGGAGCCCGCCCGAACAACCCGACCGTGGCCGCGATGGTGGCCGACAACGACCTCGCGCTCGGCCGGGTGGTCGAGGGGCTGAGCAAGTCGCGGTTCTGGCCGAAGCTCGCCATCTTCGTCATCGAAGACGACGCGCAAAACGGCTCCGACCACGTCGATGCCCACCGGACGGTCGCGCTTGCCATCAGTCCCTACATCAAGAAGCACTCGGTCGACTCGACGATGTACAGCACCACGTCGATGCTCCGGACGATGGAACTGATCCTTGGCCTGGAACCCTTGAGCCAGTTCGACGCCGCCGCGCGGCCGATGGCCAACTCGTTCGCCATGACCCCCGACCTCGCCCCCTACACGGCTCGCCCGGCGCGGGTGGATCTGAATGCCAAGAACACCCGCGACGTGCCGAATGCCGAACTCTCGATGACGCTCGACCTCGACGAGGCCGAGGACATGGCCGACGATCTCGTCTTCAACGAAATCATCTGGCAAGCCGTCCGCGGCGCCAATTCGGTCATGCCGCCGCCCGTGCACGCCGCGTTCATCCTACCCCGCCACAAGCCGCCGGGGGCCGACGACCACTGATCCGATCGTCTCGGCTGCTTGCCGCCATTGCTGGGCGGGGATAAGTTAATTAAGGTGCCCGGTCTCCGCTCCGCTCGTCATCGGTCGATCCGAGGTCATTTGTGCGACGATCGCGTCAGGAAAACCTGGAGTTGCTCCGGCAAAACCCCTGGACCGAACCGTTGCTCTGGTTCGGTCTCAGCATCATGCTCTCCTTCGTGTGGATTAGCGACCGGGAACCTGGGATGCGTCTTGTCGGTTTTGCCTGGCTGGTTGCGGGAGTTGGTTGGCTCCTGATGACCTGGATTCAGATCCGGATGCCGCGCTGGCACTCGGCCTTGCGGTGGCTGCCAATCTGGATGATGGGGACGATGCTTTTTGCCCTGGCGTGCCTGGTGTTCCTGTTTGTGCGGTCGATTTTCTCGTGAGATCGTCCAGCCTGGTCTTCTCGCTCAAAGGTCCGTCATGTCTCAGCAGCCGACGACCGCCGTCCTTCTGATCGCGCACGGGAGCCGCCACGCTCCGGCCAACGATGACCTCCGCCGCGTGGCCGAGCGCGTGGCCGAGTCGGGCAGTCACCCGATCATCGAGGCAGCTTTCCTGGAACTTGCCGCGCCCGATATTGCCCACGCCGGGGCTCGGTGTGTGGAATTGGGGGCGACTCGGGTCCTGATGATCCCGTACTTCCTCTCGGCGGGGGTCCACCTGCTGCGTGACCTGACCGCCGCCCGCGATGCCTTGATCTCGGCTCATCCCGGGGTCGAGTTTCGCCTCGGTCCGCCGCTCGGTCCCGACCCGCTCCTGGAGCGCCTCGTTGCCGAGCGGATCGACCAGCTTGACGGCGCTGGCCCCGCCCCCGAGTTCGCGTCGTCAGCCAGCGTCGCCGCAACTTACCCGTCGATGGCTGATCATTAATGAATTCGTGCCTTCGTCGCGAGCAGGTTGATCAGCCGACCCGCACCGGCTCGGCCCGCCGGAGCGGCGTGGCCTCGACCTGGGGGATCGTCCTTCGGCTCGGTCGGCTCGCCCAGAGGATGCCGACCATCACCAGCGTTCCGCCGACGATGGCGATCGGGGCGATCCGTTCGTCGAAGAGGAAGTATCCCCAGACGACCGTCAAGAGCGGCGAGACGTTGCCGAAGGTGGCCACCTGGCTTGCCTCGAAGTAGCGCATCGACAGGTTCTGGAACGCCAGACCCCCCACGCTGATCACCGTGGCCATGTAGGCCAGCCCGAGCCAGGCGGATGACGAAGCTTGCCCGAGCGGGGGCCATGAGGGCAACGTTGCCAGGGCAACGGGCAGGTCGAGCAAGGCACCTAGCAGGAACGTTGCCGCCAGGACCGGCAGCGCACCATGGCGGGCAACCAGAGGCTTGTTGACCGTCATGTAAGCTCCCCAGCCGATCACGGCGGCCACTTCGAGCAGGTCACCCCGCACGGCGTCGCGACCGGCGGCGCCGGCTTTGCCCAGGTTCTCGGTTGCGATCAGGGCCACGCCGACCATGCTCAATGCCACACCGATGATTCGCTCGATCGTCAGCCGCTCCTGACCCAGCCCGGATGCCAGCAAGAGCACGACCAGCGGGCAGGCGGCGTAGATCAGACCGATGTGCCCGGCGGGTGCGAACTTCGCGCCGGTCAGGAAGAAGAACTGGTTGATCGGCACGCAGAAGGCGGCCGCCAGCAGCAAGCGCCCGCCATCTTCGCGGATCATCTGCCTGAGACTGGACCACCGCAGGACAAAGGGGGCCAGGATCAGGCCCGCCACGCCGAACCGAACGAGGGGAAGGAGGCCGACGGGAAGTTCCCGGACCGCATATTTCGCCGCCGGGGCGGTGCTCGACAGGATCAAGACCGTGCCCACCACGAAGCCGATCGCCTTGAGACTGACTGGCTTCGACCCAACCGACTGCTCCAGAACCGTGCCCGCCATGACCGCTCGACCGCCTTCCAGATCAGACCCAACCTCGACCCGGGACGGCACCAACCGCCGCGCCGGATCTCTGCATCGTAGGACACAAGGCAAGCCAGGGACGTTCGGACCGATTCGCCGGCGAGGATCGGCAACTCGCGGGTGCCGTCCCCTTGCGTTGGGGTGACTTGAGGGCTTCAATGAGGAGGAAACGCCCCGGGATCGGGGTTGTGACCCTGTCAGCCGGGAAGGAGACGACCGCATGGCGATCGTGGAAAGCTTCGGGCGAGGGATGATCGAGGCGTTCCTCGAAGACAGCGAGTTGCACTACCTCCGCGACCGTGATGGCGACTTCGTCGTCGAGTTCGGCTACGACGAGGAGGTGCTTGGCCACCCTCGGTTCATGCTCGTCACGGCCGGTGATGACGGCGACCAGTACTGCCTGCGCGGTGAGACGATGAAGCGCATTCCTCGGGTGGATTGGGACCGGTCGCTCCGCCTCTGCAACGAGTGGAACGCACAGTACAAGCTGCCCAAGGTGTACCTCGAAATCGACGACCCGAACGCGTCGAGCAGCGGCCGGGTCGTCTGCGAGCAGTGGATCAACCTTGACGCCGGCATCCACCAGGAACTGATCAACGCGATGACGTCAACCTTCTTTACCGCGTGCTTCGGCTTCTGGCGCTGGCTGGAACGACAGGACGCGCTCCACGCGCTCGGCGACGAGGACGACTCCGACTCTGAACCCACCTCGCGAGATGATGTGGCTTGAGCTGACTTGACCTGAGCCCACGAGCCCAACTCAGATGACCGAACCCGACTCGCCTTCCACCGCTCGATCCTTCACCCTGGCCGACCTGATCATCCTGATCGCTGGGTTCGGTGTCGGGATCGCCTGGCTCCGGTCGCTCGGCGAGATCCAGGGCGGCAACCTGCTGACCTGGCCGCTCCCCCCCTGGCGGTCGAGCTGGTGGGTCTGGGTCGTCGTTCCGACCCCGCTGTTCGTTGCCTTTGGGGTGGCCACGCTGATCTGCCGCCTCCAGGATCCATGTCCCCCACTCCGCGACCTCACCCGTCTCCCCGGCGCTACCGCGGTCGGGGCCTTGGCCCTGGTGCTCGTCTGGGAAGGCACGATTTATCTGACCGGATTCGTCCTTGAACCAACGCTCGATTGGTTGTCGCCGCGCGCCATTGGTCAGACGCAGTATTATGCGGCCCGGCTCGGTCTCTTCACCGCTCAGATTGTCCACGCGGGGTCGGTCATCGCGGTAACCTGGATCATCCAGGTCGCAGCCGGCCATTGGCGTCCCGACCGATCGTGGCTCGACCGGACCGGGCGGTTCATCGGAGTGTGTCTGATCACCCTGAATGTCCTCCGGTCGGTCGCATTTGCAGCACGATTCTGATTAGTGAAGGCTGTTCACATTCATGGCATAGTGGATCTTTGATGCAAATTTGGGTAATCTTGCGTGGGACCGAAAGCTTTCCAATTCATCCTGGCTCCCGTCCGAGGGCACAAGCATGCGTCGGGAGGATTCACCGACTAACCTCCCGCCTGGCCTGCCGTTCTATGAAACGGTTCACCATCAAGGTGGGCCATGCAACCAGCGACCGTCCCGCAAGTTTGCGATCAGCGACCTCATGATTTTGGTCGCCGGATCGGCGCTCGGGTGTGGCTGGACGCGGGCTAACTGGCAGATCGCGGGTGAAAAGCTCGTCTTGACCACCTGGACGACCTGGCGCACGACCTGGCCGATCACGATTCAGCTACCGACCCCGCTCCTCTTCTCGGTCGGGGTCGCAGCGCTGGCGTGTCGGTTCATCTCGCCTCGGCCACCGATCGAGCAGATCGCCCGCCAGCCGGGAATCATCGCGCTGGCCGTCCTCTCGTTCGTGCTTTCCATCCATGCTTTGATCCTGGGGATCGAATTTGCTTACGAGATCTTCTTCTCGGGTAAGCCGGTTGAAGAGGTGCTGACGCGGGCGCCGTTCTTCCTCCCCGACACCACCGACCTCTTCAGTTACCAGATCATCGGCGCGGGGCCATCGGTCCTCGTCTGCTGGTTCATCCAGATTGCCATCCAGCGATGGGAGCCCGAACGATCCTGGATCGACCGGACCGGCCGCGTTCTGGGCGTGGCCTTGCTGGTGGTCCAGTTCGGCTGGTTTCTGGAGTGGATCACCAGCCAGGTCTAAGCGAGCGGCGGCTTGACCGGAGCAATCGACCCGGTGGAGATTGACTCATCAGTAAGTATAGATGAGATCTAAAGGCGATCTGCGATTAGCGTCCGATGGTCTTTTCCATGGAGTCTAGGGGTCAGACCGTGGTGTGCAAGCCAGGATCGCCGCGTCGAGATCCGCCTGATCCACGTCATCCCGGCCCCGGAGCGCGACCAGCAGCGGCAAGAGTTCCGGGACACCGATCAGGGTTACAGCTTCCAACTCCATCGGTCCGGCTAGCCCCGCCGCGAGGTCCGCTTGCAGATTTAGCAAGACGCGCGGGTCACGAAGCCGACCGAGGCCGACCATCGCTTCCACCCTAGTGTCGCCATCCTCGTCATCGAGTCGGTCGACCAGCGCCTGACGCAACTCGGGTGTATCGACCTCGACCATCGACCCGAGCCCGAACGTCGCCCAGTCGCGGACGCTGACCTCCTCGTCGCGCGACAGCGTGATCAGACCCGCGATCGCTCGGGGATCAGTGTGCGTCAGGAGAGCATGGACGACAGCATACCGAACGTCATCGTTGGGATGCGCCAGGTGAGCCAGAACCGGACCAACCGCCTCGGCTCGCTTGAGATGCCCTAAACCAGAGAGGATGCTGGCCAGAACCTGATCATCACATTCAACGGCCAGCATATCCAGGAGCGAATCCAACCGCTCGTCGCTGAACACCGGTGCGGCGCCCAGACGAACACCAAGCTGACCGAGGATCGCGGCGCCGGTACGCCGTTCGTGCGGGCAAAGGCTGCGACCAAGCACGTCAGCCCGATCAAGGACATCCCGAGTTCCGTGCTTCTGCACAGCCCAGACGTCATCCCAGTACTGATCCTCGTCCGAGTTTGACCCCAGAATGGCCGCCAGCAGCTCATCGACTGACCGAGGATCAGCGTTCAGGTCGGGCTGGAAAGCAATCGTTGGTTCGCTGGCCATGGCTGCCTAACTCCCCTCAGATAATCGTGCGAGTCACAATCCTGTTCCACCTGGGCAAGGTCGGCCAAGGAATGCCGCCCATCCGGCAACCTCAAGCCGCAATCGGAATCGGCTTATGACGGTAGCGGGCCGCGAGGTCGCGGGCGGTTTCGTCGTAGGATTCGAGAGCGCGGGCCTGGTCGATGGTGGGCTCGCTCGGGTCCGTCGCGTGGGCTCGGTCGAAAGCGGCTTTTGCCTCCTGATTTCGGCCGAGCCGAAGTAGAAGCGACCCCTGATTGAACTGGACTAGAGCCAGGACGGCGGGCCGGACCTGGCCACGTCCCGGAGCCTGATCAAACCGGTCGATCCAGCCAAGAATTGGCGAAACGGTCTGCTCAAATTCCGCGTCGTCGAGTCGGTCCGTTGCGGTGGACAGCACATTGATGCACGCAGCCAGGACCACGGCATTCGTGTTTAGGTCCTGCGCTCGGGCGGTTGCTTCGGCCACGGCGCGGGCGGGATTGATCTGACCGAGATGGTCTAAATAGGTGAAAATAAAGGGAGGATAGCTGGGTCGTTCCGCCAACGCCTGTTCCAGCAGGGTGAAGGATAACTCCAGTTCCCCCAGGTCACGCAAAGCTCCCGCAGCGCGAAACGTGAAATATCCTGGTTCCAGACCAACCTTCAGTTCGGCTGGGGCGAGCTGATCGAAGACCGTCAAAAGTTGAAAGAGCTTAGTCTCTTCAACCCGGCTGCGGTCGGGCTTTTGGAGGACCTGCACGAGTTGTTTCATAAAACTCGGCCAGTCTACCTCCACATAATCATCCAGGTTCACAACCGTTTGCCAGCGGGGCATGGCGACGAGCCCGTAAGCCTCGTCAATCTCCAGGTGGGCACCGACCAGAACTTCACCGTCGCTGACCCAGACCCAATCGCCCGCGTCCACGCCGAGCGTGACGATGGTTTGCTGGGTGTCCGCAAAGCCCAGGCGAAGTGCCTCGGTTTCGATAGCAGCGTTATAGTCGACGGGGATTGGGTTCATTGTCTCATGTCTGGAAACAGGTTCTTCGCTGTCCGAAATGACGATGCCAGCATTTCCGCCGCATCCTGGGTCCAAGCGGGAGGCACAATAACCGTCGCGTGGTAACCGAGCCCAGGTGTTGAAACCACATCATAACCCAGGGTCCGAATCTCAGCGACGGTCAAGACACCAACCTGATTATTACGACACCACGAGGCCAGTCGTTGTAGCGAGATACCCGCGGCAGATTGAACCGAAAAGCCATAAATCGTCGGCACTTTGAGATGGTATACACAGCGTTTCGACAGGTTTGTCGGTTGCTCGAACGGTGGTGCCCCACACCGAACGATCAACGCTTCATTGGGGAGCGGATCTTGATCCATACGATTCATTTCGACCGCGCAGCGACAACCGGCCAGGTATCGCCGCGCTTCTCGCGGGCGCGGGCGAAGGCTCGTTCGCGTTCGAGGCGGGTCTGCTCGTGGAGGTCGAGGTAGAGCTGGCGCTCGGCGTCGGTGAAGACTTTGTTGCGGCGGCCCATGACAATCTCGGCGGTGGCCATGAGCTGGTCGAGCGGGAAGCCGGGGGCGACTCGCCCGTAGAGGACAGCCGAGAACGAGGGGATGTGCTTGGGCAAGAGCAAGCCGGCGGGCAAGACGTTGCACATCACCCCAACCGACGTCCCGGTGTTCAGCATCGAACCGAGCCCGGTCCGCGTGTGGTCACCGATGAAGCAGCCGACCTTGGCCTGGCCGGTGGCAATGGGGTCGCCGACGAGCGGGACGTGAACCTCGCCGTAGTCGTTGCGGAGGTCGCTGTTCGACGTGATCGCGCCCAGGTTGACCCACTCGCCGACGTACGCGTGGCCCAGAAATCCTTCATGATACTTGTTCGAGTGACCATGGACGATGCTGGCCTCGACCTCGCCACCGATCCGGCAGTTCGGGCCAATGGTCGTGCCGCCACGCACGTTCGCGCGAAAAAGCTGGGTATCGCGGCCAACGTGGCAGGGGCCTTCGATCCGCGTGAACGGCTGTATCCAGGCACCGGCGGCGATCGAGATTGGACCGCTGGTGGTGTCGAAGACGGTGTAGGGATCGACCCGCGCTGTCTCGTGGATGGAAAGCTGGTTGCTGGGCCCGACGATCGCCGCGCTGGCGAGGTGGCGGTTGCTCAGACTCGGTTTCCCCTCGGTGGCGAAGTCGCGGACGAGGTGATCCGCGTTCCTGGCGACGAGATCCCATGGTCGGTCAATCCACTCCCCGCCGACGTCGTTGGTCTCGGCGCGGTTGAGGAGATCATCGAACCAGCCATCGACTCCGCCCGCGTGCAATCCAGCGGCATCGTCGGGACCGACGACGGCGAAGGCGGGTTGACCGTCGCACAGGCCAACCCAGGGCCGACCACCATAAGTGCCGGGCTCGGCAAAGTTGGCGGGCGGCACCCAGCGGCCATTGGCGACGATCACCGGCTCGCGGGCAAGCCAGTCGCGGTCGTTGACGGCGGTATGCGGGTCGCGGGCGAGCCGGACGGCGGACAGGTACGGCCGGACGATTGCGCCTCGCCGAGCTGGACCTGGGCCGACGCCAAACGCCCGCGCGATCTTGGCGCCGAGCGTCCGCGACCCGAGCACAAGATCAAAGACCGGACGCGTCAAGGTCAGCGGTTCCAGGCCCGCCACGGCATTATCTTCGACCAGGCACAAGCGCATCGCGGTCTCCCTCGTTGGGCTCATCTGCTTCGATTCAGGACCGACCCTTGGCTGGCTCGTCGTCGATCACGTCGAGAAATTCAAGGTGGTCGGAGTCGAGGTCGAGCACCGCAACGGTCCAGCGGGGTGCCCGGTGCAACGCGCCAGGATTGATCCAGCGCACGGTCCCGCGTCGCTCGTCGCTGAACTGGTGCGAGTGCCCCGACAGGAAGTAATCGGGATTGGACCCAAGGACGCGACGGATCTCGCCGACCAGATCACCGTGCGTCACCGCGATCCGCCGCCCACCCAGGTCGATCCAGCCGCCGCGCCCTAACGACTGACCGCCGATTGTCCGGATCGCTCGACCGAGCGCATCCTGGTCGTAGTCGTTATTGCCAAAGACGAAATAGGTGGGAATGCCACCACACTTGCGGACGACAGCCGGCCCGGTGACGTCGCCGCAATGGATTAGAGCCTCGGCCCCCGCCTGAATCATCGCGGCGACCGCCTTCGCCGTCCGATCCGTTCGGTCGTGGGTGTCCGATATGATACCGATCTTCATCCGACCGTCCCCAAAACGAACCCACGACCCAACTTCGGTGTCCTGAGCCACAAATCTTGCCTGAAATCACTGGCCGGACGCGGAAAGCGGGGTTAAGATTTCGCTGCCTCAATCGCGGATCCGCACTTTTCACGCCATGGGTCGTAAACCAGGGTGGGTCGAGTCGATTTCTCGATCTTTGAGGCCCGAGGGTGCATTGTTCACGTCCTCGGGTGACCGGCCACGGATTTCGGGCCGGTCGCGGGGTGGCAGCCGGTTGGCCTGGTTGGAGCCAGGTTGGCCCGAGCAGCATCCCAGGTTTTGCCCGCGCCGCGCGGGGGGGCTTTTCATGTCCGTCGCCTACAAGTTCAAGAGTCAGATCCCGTCCATTTTTCCCGTGGCCACCGCTCCCGAAGCGCTTCAGGCCAGCGCCTATCGTCCCCAGACCGCCGAAGCCCCCGACCGAGGCTACTCGGGCGAAGCGCGCGAAGGTCGGTCGCCCGAAGCCCCCGACGCCGGCGAGGGTCGGGCCAGTTACTGTGAGCATGAGTACACGCACGGCCGCAGCCAGAGCTGAGCGATCCGGCCAGGATCTTGAACCGATCAAGACACCGCAGGCCCGACCGCACCGTTCTACCGGTCCGATGGCCGCCACCCAACTATTCCCGTTCGATCAGGACTGGGCTTCCCAGCCCTTCGTGCCGAACCACCGCTCTTCGAGCATCTCTACATTGCATGCCACGACCACCCCGAAGCTTCCATCGCCGATTGGAGCCTCGGGGTGGTCCTATTTTGTTTAACTCGATGTTGCTTGGGCAGTGCGCAATTTCGGACGGCGGTTCGCATACCCTGATCTTGTCGAGGTGGTTCTCGTGAATCCGCGAATGAGACAACAATTTCTCGTATTTTTTCTTGACAGATTGATCAAGGCTATGTGAGGTTAAGAAACTGTTGTCCTTCGTCGGAGACTTTTTAATGAAGGCAATCTTCGTGATGCAGCAGCTGATTATATGTTCCGATCTCGCGCTCGTCGGCTGTGATTTTTCTGGGGGGGGGGGGGCGTTCTCAGATAGCTGCTGATGAAGTCATTGATGAGGCACTGACGCAAAAACTCTCGTCAGTGCTCGATGATGATTTGGGTATCAGGATCGCCGGTGGTAAGTCGATCGAGCATTCATTTGTCGTGCAAAACCCCACGAAGGGGCCCATTCGTATTCTAGCCGTTGACGCGACGGTGCCGTGTTGCTCCGAAGTCATTTCTCACCCGCAGCTGTTTCGTGCGCATGATCGCGGGATGATAGCCGTGCGATTTCGACCTGGATATCAGCCGGGTCAGAAACGCTTACGGTTCATCGTTACCACGGACCAGCCTGATTGCCGAACAATGGAGTTGAACCTTAGCATCGACTTGATGCCCTCCTGGGAAATCGCCCCGCAAAGTGACCAATTTAGTGATGGCGACAGCGTGCCATCACTATCACCCCGCTACCGCGTCGTGACGCGGCGACAGGGGGTCGATGGTCTCGACTTTCCGGACCAGGTGGCCGTGGATGGCTCATCCGCCTCGCGGTTCGTCACTGACCTAACCCGACGAAAGGTTGGGGGAAGTGTGCAGGAAGTTTCGCGAGTCCTAGAGTTCGACCTTCCCGAGTCAGGCTCGGATGGATCATTACCGCTCACGATGCGGCTGTCCTGGAACAGCGGTGTGGTCCAGCAGTCGCGGATCGACCACCGGGTAGATTCCCCGGTCGTTGTGATCCCCTCGATCATCGTTGTACCGGTCGGTGCGATCGAACATCGGGCACGCCTGGTCATCAGGACCCCAGCCCGGCCGACGCGAATCCTCGCGGTCCAAGGCACTCTGTTGGCGAGCCCCGTTGCGCTGAGCGGCCAGGCCAGCTTGACGCAGGACATTGAGGTGTTGATCGACATCGGCGGAAGAGTTGGCGATGTCTCAAGCGTAATCGAAGTGCTTACGGACCACCCTCAAGGTCAATCGCTCAAGATCAAAGTACTCATCCCGAGACAAACGCGGGGGGCGGATCATGATTGCCAATCGTAAGCAAATGGCGGCGTTCACGCTGGTAGAACTGGCGGTCGTCGTGGGTATTCTTTGCATCCTCATGGCGATCCTGCTCCCCGCCGTGCAGGCGGCCCGCGAGGCGGCGCGGCGGACTCGCTGCCAGAACAACCTCCGGCAGATTGGCGTTGGGCTCCATGCTTACCACGCGACGCACGGCACGTTTCCCCCGGCCGGCACCGGGATTCATGCGTGGTACTCCGGGGATCATTCCGTTCATCTCCGGCTGTTGCCATTTCTCGATCAAGTCGCGCTCTTCAACACGGTGAACTTCGCGTTGGGAACGACGCCACCGCACGGCGTCTCGATCATGTCCGAGGCGGACATGGCGGCGGATCGCGCGATGAACGAGACAGCCTCGCACGTGACCCTGGCCAGCTTCCTGTGTCCGAGCGACAGCCTCGCAAGCGGCCCAACCACCAGCTATCGGGGAAACACTGGCGTCGGTCCCGGCATGAACACCTCGGCAGAGTATCCCGACAGCGGCAACGGCATCTTCCCGGAAGTTGTCATGGTCAACGCGGCCCGCGTGTCCGACGGTTTGAGCCATACCGTCGCGTTCAGCGAACGGCTGGTCGGGACAGGGGTTGCCCAGCAAGCCCGGCCGGAACGCGATGCGTACCCGATGCCGTTCGAACTGTTTACCGCGGACCAGTCGCTCCAGGGGTGCCGGATCGCGGTAATTTCGGGGCGTTCCCCGTTCCTCGATGCGGGGAAGTGGTGGTACTGGACAGGTCGCGAATACTCGCTCTACAGCCACGCCCAGGAACCAAACGGGTCGATCCCGGATTGCCTCAACCAGTTGTCGATGCCAGGCAAGGGGGTGATGACGGCCCGAAGCCAGCACCCGGGGGGCGTCAACGCCCTGATGGCCGATGGCTCGGAGCGTTTCGTGCCCGAAACCATCAATCGGGCCGCCTGGCGCGCTCTGGGGACGCGGAACGGATCGGAACTGGTCGATTAGCTGACAGGCCAGTCGAAGCACACTTGGCCCGCAACGCCCGGTCGTGGGCCGCAGTCGGATCCACGGTCCGGGATGATCGTCCCGTGGGGCTTTCGAGTGTGGATATCTCACACTGGCCTCTTACTCAGGTTGGTTCGATGAAGGAGTAATGCGATGAAAATCTGGGCTCCGATGTTGACACTCATGGTGCTGGTCGTCGCAGCGGCAACGGCTCTTTGCTTCGATGCCGACGAACCTGGATCAATGCTTCTGTCCGAGGCGGCGATGGCGAAGGTTCGCGGCGCCGACCCCGAAAACCCGATTGGCACTATTCAGGGATGCGAATCGCTCAATAAGTCGAATTCTGGTAGCAATGATTACATCACAAACTGCGAATCGGCCCGACCCGGGCTCAGCCCGGCCTGCGTGGTCTGTGTCAGTGATACCGCCACGACCGCGACCACCGCGAACAATGCGACCGGCCGTGGGTTCCTTCTGGGTGATTATCAATCGTGTCACGGTGAGAAGCGGGTTGGGTCTTGCGTGACCGATCCCAATAACGGCCGTCGGTTTTGCCAAACTGTTGCCGATGACATGCCTCAGTTTTGCAGTGGTGAACTCCGTCAGGCATTGATCCAGACTGATGGCCCTGGCGGTCCGGGAGGGGGCAGTGGGAACTAATTCGCACTGGCAGCGACCAAACGTTCTCTTTCACGGTCGATCGCCCTCACGAACGCGAGGACGATCGAATCCTGGAGATCCCGATGCAATCGATCCTGCTCTGCCTGGCAGCCCTCGTGGTCATATCTCCGCCTCCGCAGAAGCCGGACCAGTTGGACCGGCGCGAGTTCGTCTCCCTGATGCACTCGCTCTTTGAGGAGTGTCGGACGGTCTCGTTTGTCTTCGAGGGCGAGCGGCGACAACTCTCGCAGGGATCGGGGAGGGAGGCCAAAATCCCGACCGCCTACCAGGGCCACTACGCACTCCGGGCTACCAAGCAGCAGGCCGGCTTGCTCGAAATCTATAAATCGGTTGCCCCCAACCCGCCGGAGCACATCTCGTTGAGCTTGCTCAATGGGATTCTGGATCGAAGCTACCGTCCGAACCCGTCCCAGATCCTCGATCCGAGGCGTGTCCTCCCACCACCCAGCTCCGGTGGACCAGGTTCACTTAACGAATCACCCTCGCCGGAGTTGTTTGTCTACCTCTGGTATTTTTCCACCTATGGTCCCCAAGCCCCGGCCGAGATGATTTATGAGCATTTGGGGTGGGAAGATGTTGCTGGCCACCGCTGCGTTAAGGTGCGGCTGTCCCATGCGCCTTTGAACGTCGGCACAGAATGGCAGGACGTCATGTGGATCGACCTCCAGCGAGGTGGACATCCGCTCAAAATTGAGTCCTTGTACGAAAATAATTTGATATATACTGTGGATTCGATCGAACTACGGCAAACCCGTACCCAAGTCAATGACAAGCTCTTGTGGTTCCCCACCCAGGGCACTGTTAACGTTTTTGGCTCGTTCGCTCGGAAGTCCAACGGCACGCTCCGTGCTCAGGAAGAATATCATGTTGTCCTGGGGTCGCTCCAACTCAACTTGCCGCTGGACGATTCCGTTTTTGTCGTTCACACCAAGCCGCGGCGGGAACTCCACAACTCCGCCTCGATCCGCGCGGACAAGCCGTTTGACGCCGCTCCGGCCCGATCTCCCGCGCGACCCAAAACCGACGCGGTCAGCGTCCAGCAACGACTCGACGCCCACCTGGCCACGGCGCGGCGGCAAGCTGCGGACGTCAAGGCATCCTCTCCCGCCCGCAACTGGTGGGACCGCACAACCGTGGTTCAGGGAACTCTGACGGTCATCGGTCTCGGGCTCCTGGCCTGCGGCGGTTTCTGGTACTGGAGGCGAAGATGAGATCTCTATGTGCTATCGGGATCGTCCTGGTTCTGGCCTACCCCCCCACGCTGGCCAGCGACCCGAAGCTTGCCCAGGAGGATCGCCCGGAGGCGGGGCTCAATTGCGGGGCCGCTTCGTTATATGTCTTGGCAAAATTGCTCGATCATCCCCTCACGCTGAACGAGATCCGATCGAAACTGTCTCAGTCTCCCACACAAAGTCTGGCGATGAGTGATCTTCGCCGCGGCGCCGAGCAACTCGGCATCGACCTGCGAGGAGTTCTGCTCGCTCGATCGCCCGGCCGCCCGCTCGTGCGACAGCCGGTGATCGCGTTCCTGAACCGAGGTCGATCTGGTCATTATGTGGTCGTCCGTCCCGTCGGCCATACCGGTCATGTCGTTCAGCTCATCGATTCCATCAATCCGCCCGAGGTCGTCGAATCTGAGTTGTTGCTGGCGAGCCCGGCATGGACCGGGATCGCTTTGTCCCCGCACCCCGATCGAGGCGTGATCATTCGATCGAGGATCATCATGGCTTTCGTCGTTGTCGGGTTGATCGCCATCGCGCTTTTCGCCCGGCAGCGTTGGGTGCCGCAACTTCAATGATCTCCTCGGCTCGCCGAGGTTATTACTGACCCACTGGTGTCACGACCACGGTCGGTAGCAGGTGGGCATACATCCAGACGATTGCCCCGACGATCAGGGCCAGCGCGAAGCTGTGGCCGATCACGGCGCGGAGGAGCTTACCCTCTTGACCGGTCTCGCCGGTAGCGGCGGCGGCGACGACGATCGATTGGGCGTCGATCATCTTGCCCATCACGCCGCCGGTCGTGTTGGCCGAGGCCATCAGGATCGGAGATAGGCCGAGCTTTTCGGCCGTCACACGCTGGAGGTTACCGAAGAGGACGTTACTGGCCGTGTCCGACCCGGTCAGGGCGACTCCAAGCCAGCCCAGCAACGCCCCGCAGACGGGATAGAACGTCGCCCCAGTGCGCGTGAAGGCGAGGCCGAGGACCACATCCATGCCCGAACTCCGCGTGACGAAGCCGAGCGCGAGCATCGCGTAGATCGCCGCGATCGCGGGGATGAGCCGGACGACCGTGCCGCCGAGCATTCGGGCCAGCCGGACCGGGCTTAAGCCGAGGATCAGGCCGCTGACGATTGCCGCCAGAAACACGGCGGTGCCGGTGGCGGCAACGGGGGCGATCTCGGCGACGGCGGCCTCGCGGTCGGCGGGCAGGGGGGAGGCGTGACCCGTAATGGCCTCGCCGCGATAGATCTTGAGATCCAGGCCGGGAACGGGCCACTTGATCGTCGTGGCGGCGTTGATTGGGTCCTTCGTCGCCGGGATGCCCCAGACCAGCACGACCGCCGTCAAGATCACGAACGGGAGCCAAGCTCGCGCCACCTGACCGGCCGAGGCGTGGGCGACGACCGGATTCGCCAGCACCGCGTCGTCGTGGTCGAAGCGCCACTCGGTCCGGGGTCGCCAGTAGCGGAGGAGGATCGTCCCTGCGACCAGGCTGACGACGGCCGAGGCGAGGTCCACAACCTCGAACCCGACGAAGTTTGACCAGACGAATTGCGTGGTGGCGAAGCTCGCCCCGACGACCAGCAAGGCTGGCCAGACCTGCCACGTCGCGCGCCAGGGGACCATCGACCGGACGAGCCAGAACGGCAAGATCAGCGAGATCGGCGGCAAGATGCGCCCCGACGTCGCGCTCAGGGCTTCGACGTCGAGCCCCGTCACGCCTGCCAGCGTGCGGATCGGGATGCCGATCGAACCCCACGCGACGGGCGCGGTGTTGGCGATCAGGCACAAGATTGCCGCGCGATGGGGCGCGAACCCGAGCCCGACCAGGAACGCCGCCGTGATTGCCACCGGCGCCCCGAACCCGGCCACCCCTTCGAGGAAGGCGCCAAACGAGAACGCGACCAGGACCGCCTGAATCCGGCGGTCGCCTGAGAGTCGCGCGATCGACCCTTTCATGATGTCGAACTGGCCCGATGCCACAACGATGTCATAGAGGAAGACTGCCGCGATCACCAGCCAGACGATCCGGAACGTGGCGAAGATCAAACCTTGCCCCACGGCCGCCAGAGCCATCGACCCCGGCATCCCGAACATGCCCACCGCCATCCCGGCCGCCGCGATCAGGCCACCAACCGCCGCCTGCCATGCGCTCGCCCGGCCCGAAGCGAGCAGGCCAAGCAGGACCAGTACCGGCACGGCCGCCAGGAATGTCGAGACCGGCCAGAAGTGCACGGGGTCGTAGTTCTGGATCCACACGACGGAATGCCTCACAAGTCATGTCGAGAAGATCAGAAAAGATCAACACTGGCCACGAATGGAACACAGATCTGCGAGCAAGCGACCGGGCCAGAATACGAGATCACTCCGGCCGTCGATAGGCTTGACTCCGGATGGATCAAAGCATTTTCGTCGAATCGGCGGAGGGGATTCGCCTCTTTGAAAAACTCAGGATTATCACTCGCGGCGGACTTTACCCACGGGATCAAAAGCGGCATCGGGACTGGTCACAAACCATCAAACTAGCCTCCGTTGTACGTGATTGCTATGTTCTGGCTTTGGTCTCTCAGTCGCGTTAGCCTGGGTTGGCTTTCCCTCCCTTGATGGTTTCGATCCTCGAAATGGAGCAACCCCGTAATGGCACGGTCGATGATTATTCTGGCGGTCTCTCTGCTGGCGGGGCCCGCTCTGGGGGCCGATGACGCCGCAAAGTTCGCGGGCGAGTGGTTTACCTCGCGCGGGCCAATGACCCTTCAAGCCAATGGGAACGACCTGACTGGTCGGCTCGTCTTCTGGAAGTTGCCGGTCAAGGGCCAGGTGAAGGATGGAAAACTGGCCATACAGTATGACGAAAACGCGAATGGTCAGCCCATCCACACCGACGCCACCCTGGAGGTCGATCCCACCGCCCGGTCGTTCAAGGGGCTGGCCATCGCCAGCACCGGCGGTCGCGGGATCTGGGAGGGTTGGCGCTCCGACCCCGCCGCAACGCAGGGCTCGACCGCCGACTTCTCGGGCCTCTGGCTCACGAATCTGGGCCTGATGGATCTCAAACGCGACGGCGCGAAGTTCGCCGGCAAGTACGCGCTGCGGGGCACCTCGTCGATCGAGGGCGAGGCCAAAGGGCACCACCTCGACGCCCAGATCAAGACCGCGAACATGACCGGTCCAATCTGGCTGGACATGGATGAGGCTGGAACGAATCTGATTGGTGCCGGAGGGACCAAGGGGATGGCCCCCTGGTATGCCTGGAAGGGCAAAAAGGCGACCAACTTCACCAACCACGTTCCGCTCAAGGCGGGCGAGATCGTCGAGGGTTCGACCGATGGCCTGCTGACCTACAGCGTCCGGGCACCCGACGGATACAAGCCGGGAGACAGCAAGAAGTGGCCAGTTGTGTTGATCCTCCACGGATCGAACATGAACGGTAACGCGTACGTCAACACGATTGCCGCCACCTGGCCCGATATCGCCAGGGAATACATCCTGCTCGGCATCAACGGCGAGACTCCGTCGCGGCTCGACCCCGCCGACCCGGCTTTCAATTATACTTATGTTAACTATATGGGCCGCAGCACTTATCAAGGTTATCCGTTCACCGACCGCGAAAGCCCCGCGCTGGTTCGTGAGGCGATGGAGGAGTTGCAGAAGGTCTACCCGATTCAGAAGTTCCTCGTCGGTGGTCACTCGCAGGGAGGATACCTGGCGTATAGCCTCCTGATGCACAGCCCCGAGATCGTCGCGGGCTGCTTTCCGGTCTCGGCCGAGGTCTTGATGCAGAACGAGCCGGCGGTCTTCGCCGATGAGAAATTGAAGGCGGCCCAGCGTGCGGTCCCGCTGGCGATCGTCCACGGCAAGACGGACCCCAACGTCGGGTTCTCGTCGGCGACGTACGGTGCCGGGATGTTCCTCAATGCTGGGTGGCCCTCCATCCGCCTGTTCGCCGACGACAAGGCTGGGCACATGTTCGCGCTCCTGCCGGTTGGCCCGGCGATCCGCTGGCTCGAAGCCCTGACCTCGGACGATCCCGCCGTCCTCCTCGGCTTCGCCGAGCGTCGGCTCAAGGAGAAAGCCCCACGTGACGCCATCGCCGCCATCGGCCGGGCCAAGGACATGAAGCTTGACGCCCCGAGCAAAGCCAAACTGGCCAAACTCACCAAGGAGATCGACACGCAGGCTCGGCCTGACGCCAAGAAATATCTGACCGCCATGCAGGCGAACAAGGATCAGAAGTGGGTCGACGGCTTCCTCGCCTTCCGCGACGAATACGAGTTCGCTGACGCCGCCACGCCCGCCATGAAAGCGTTTGACGACCTCAGGAAGGCGCAGAACGAACCCGCTCAGAAACTGATGAATGAAGCCCGCGGCGAGTTCAACCAGCAGAAGCGGCCCGAAGGCTACGCCAAGGTTCAGGAGGTCGTCGACAAGTATCCGGCCTCGAACTCGTACCGGCTCGCCAAGACCTGGCTCGCCGAAAAACAGTAACGATCATTGACCGCTTCGCCAGTGCCCGGCTGACGACGAGTGGCCAATCGCGGAGATCACAAATCGGCAACATTCGGGACTGGAATTGACCTTTGCACTTTGACAACCCGTACGACAGATAGCTCATCGCGTCCGCGCTGGCTGTCTCCACGACACGCCCGTGAAGATCGGGCAAAATGCCGGGGAATTGCCTGGCAAATCAGGTTTATCGGGCAACCTGGGGAACCGGGTTCGCCCCCTTGACCAGGATCGGGGACGGGGTTAGGCTTAGTGTCACGTCCGATGCGTTTTATCCACGGGTCGACGGGGTAGTCTCGCCAAGGAGCTTCTTGTGCAATTCGAAATTTCCAGTCGCCATGGTGCCATGGAACCGGCGCAAACCCAGTTCGTCCACGACAAGGTGGAGAAGGTGGTCCGGATCTTTGATCGAGTGATGTCGATCGAGGTCGCCGTGGATCATGGCAAGCACGGTAAACCGTTCTGGTTTGTCGAGATTCGGGTTTCGGCCGAGCACAAGCATGACTTCTTCGCCAGCGAGGAAGGGCAGAACCTGGAAATGGTAACGGATAGTTGCGTTCACAAGCTGGAACAGCAACTGCGCCGGTACAAGGAAAAGATCCAGCACCACAAGGGCGACCTGTCGCCAGGCAGAGTGTTCGAGTGACCGATCTCCGCCAAATTTCCCCACCGATCGCCATGGCGAACGTCTCATCAGGCGACCGAGCCGCAGTTCAAGCTCGGTCGCGCGGGAGGGTCGGATGAAATTATCCGACTTCGTTGTTCGCGAGGCGATCCTCGTCGACCTGCAGGCGACCACCAAGGAAGAAGCGATCCGCGAGATCGTTCGGAGTCTTCGTGACTCCGGCCAGGTGGCCGAGGCCGATTATGAGGGTGTTGTCCGCGCGATCCTTGGGCGAGAGGAACTGGGCTCAACCGGGATCGGGCAGGGGGTCGCCGTGCCGCACACCCGGCACCCGACCGTCCAGCGCCTGGTCGGCACGGTCGCGCTCTCGAAACGTGGAGTCGATTTCGCTGCTCTCGACGGCGAACCAGTCAACATCTTCTTTCTGTTGATCTCGCCGCCGAACCAGCCGGGCGATCACCTTCGGGCTCTCGAAAACATCTCCCGGCACCTGAAGGATGAGAAGTTCGTGGCCTCGCTTCGTCAGGCGAAAACCCGCGACGTCGTCGTGGAAGTGCTTGCCGAAGCGGATCAGGTCATGTCTTGAGCGGTTTGTTTTGCCCTATCTCGCTCGCTGGCTCCGCCCCATGCGTGGCGGCTGTTGGTTGGGCTATTGCCTGGAAGTTTCCCGGTCGACCGCTCCGGCTCCCCACCCGGAGGGTCCACCGCCTGTCCCCTTGGCCGATCGAGCCGCCGATGAGCCACGATTCCCAGGTCGCCCGCCGCCAGGTCGAGATCACCAATGCCCTGGGCCTGCACGCCCGTCCCGCCGACAAGTTCGTCCGGATTGCCAGCCGTTATCAGGCGGATATCCGGGTTGTTGTCGATGGGGAAGCCAGAAACGGCAAGAGCATCCTCGACCTGATGACGCTGGCCGCCGAATGTGGGACCTACCTCGAACTGGAAGCGAGCGGACCCGACGCCGAGGCTGCAGTCGAAGCCCTGGTCGAACTGGTCGTCGCGCGGTTCCATGAAACGGAGGACGGGCAGGAACTGACTCCCCAGTAAGCCTGTGTCCTGGTGGGAGCAGAGAACGTCCTCGACGATGCAAACCCTGCGCGGGATCGCCGTCAGTCCTGGTATCGCCATTGGTCCGCTCCGGGTCATCGACCCCCGAGGGAACCGGCCCAGTGCGCGCACCAATCCGCCGGGCACGATCGAGGTCGAGTTTGACCGCCTGGACCGAGCGCTCGACCAGGCGCGGGTCGAGGCCGAGGAAGCCGAGGCCGACGCCCGCAAGCGGATCGGCTCGCAGTACGCTGAGATCCTCGGCGTTCATGCCCGGATGATCGCCGACCCAACCTTGAAGCGTGATGCTCGGGCCCGGATCGAGCGCGACCAAGTGGACGCCGAGCACGCCGTGGCTGAGGTCCTTGAAGAACACGCCATTCGTCTGAGCGGACTGGCCGACGCCTACTTCGCCGCCCGGGCCGCCGACGTCCGCGACATTCAGCGCCGGATCACAAGCCAGTTTCACGGTCCGGGCACAACACCGATCGCGGGTGACGCCACCCGGCCGATCGTCGTTCTGGCACAGGACCTTTCCCCAAGCGAGACGGCCGGACTCGACCCCCGAATCGTGATCGGCTTCGCCACCGAGGCCGGCGGCGTCGCCAGCCACACCGCGATTGTCGCCGCCGCGCTGGAGATCCCCGCCGTCGTCGGCCTGGGTCGGGCGCTCGATCTAGCGCGGACCGCGCGGTCGGTCATCATCGACGGCGACTCGGGGCTGGTCGTCCTCGACCCCGACGCCGCCACGTTGGAGCGGTATCGCAAGGCTTCCGCCGAGCGGACTGCCCGCTTCGCCGGTCTCGCCGATCTGGCGCACCTGCCCGCCGAGACGCTCGACGGCCTCCGAGTCGAGCTTTGGGGCAACATCGAGTTCCCGACCGAGGTCGAACCCTGCCACGACCGTGGTGCGACGGGCATCGGCCTTTACCGAACCGAATTCCTCTTTCTGAACGCGAATCGACCGCCGACCGAAGAGGAACAGTTCATCGCCTATTCTGCCGTGGTCCGCTCGGCACGCGGCCGACCGGTGACGTTCCGGACCCTCGACCTCGGCGCCGACAAGCTGGTTTCATACCGCGACATGACCGGCCCCGAACCGAACCCGGCGCTTGGGCTCCGCAGTCTTCGGCTCTCGCTCCGCGACCTGACCATGTTCCGGACCCAGCTTCGCGCAATCCTCCGGGCCGGAGCGCTGGGAGATGTCCGGATCATGTTCCCGCTGGTCTCAACTCTGCCCGAGTTCCGCCAGGCGCGGAGTCTGGTCGCCGAGGTGACGGCCGAGTTAATCGCTGAGGGTGTGCCCTGCAAGGCGGACATCCCCGTTGGGATCATGGTCGAGGTCCCCGCCGCCGCCATCATGGCGGACAAGTTTGCCGCCGAAGTGGACTTTTTCTCGATTGGAACCAATGATCTGATCCAGTATACTCTGGCGGTGGATCGGACCAACGAGACCGTCGCCGGGCTCTACAACGCGGCTGACCCGTCGGTCCTCCGCCTCATCGCGTTGGTGATCGCCGCCGCTGCCCCACGCGGTATCGACGTGACCGTCTGCGGCGCGATCGGGGGTGAGCCGCTATTCGCGACCCTCTTGCTGGGCATGGGGGTCCGCCAGTTGAGCATGCCACCGCATCAGCTTCCCGAGATCAAGCGCGTCATTCGGGCGATCCGCCGCGAGCAAGCCGAGGCTCTGGCCGCCGAGGTCCTGCAACTTGGGACCGCCGACCAGGTGTCCACGCGGCTCCGCGATGCCCTGTGCGACGCCTTGCCCGACACGTTTCGCCTGGCTGATCCCACCGATCTGGAGGATTCTTGCGGTTGACTCTCGACCCGGTCGGCCTGACCGGGAACAATAGAGACGTTGTGACCCAACCGGCTCGTCGCCCTTGGGCCTTGTGAAGACTTCGGTCGCCCGTTCGTCCGAACGGCTTTCGATCCCTTCGTTCCCTGTCCCGTCCCCCAGCACTCGTCGGTCCTGCAAACCCTGGCTCCTGGTCGGTCCTTATCGATCAGTTCACGGAATTTCTGGCCGACCGGTGATTCACGAGCGAGCCCCTTCGTCGGGGCTCGGACCCGCGGCAACGATGCCCTCTCCCAAGGTCCGCCTCCGGTTTAGCAAACGCGGCGATCTTCGCCTGGTCAGCCATCACGACTTGATGCGCTGCCTGGAGCGGATGGCCCGCCGTGCCGAGCTGCCTCTGGCGCAAAGTCAGGGATTTAACCAGCGACCCAAGATTGCCTTCACCCTGGCGCTGGCGCTGGGGATCGAGGGGCACCAAGAAGTCGTCGAGATGGAGCTGACCGACCCCCTCGAACCGAGCGAGGTGCTCCGGCGCCTCGCCGCTGTTTCGCCACCAGGGCTTGACTGGATCGACGCCGAGGCCAACACCCCCGGCCGTCCTGCTCAGGCGACTTCGGTGAGCTATTCCCTGCCTGTTCCCGCCGAGTCCCGTGCTGCCACCAGCGCAGCCCTGGCCCACTTCCTGGCCCAGGAGCACTGGCCGTACACCCGGCACCGGCAAGACCGTACCACCGAGATCGACCTCCGGCCCTTTGTGCTCGAGGCGACTCTCGACCCCGACGGGATCTTGCGATTCCGCCTCCAGATGACCCCGGCCGGGTCCGCTCGACCCGAGGAAGTTGTTGACGCCCTCCAGCTCAAAGTTCTGCTGGGCCTGGGGGCGATCCTCGCTCGGACCTCCGTGGAACTCGCCCCTTGATTGACCAGTCCGGGGTTATTCACCCGACCCACGCCCTGAACCGATGCTTTGCCTCGCCGCTCCTCCGGCGATCGGATCAAGCCGCACCCATGGCTTTGCGTCGGTCAACCCCGATAACCAACCGACTATCGACACCGAGCATCGCGTCAGAAAGATCGACCGCATGAAGAAAGAAATGCTGATCAATGTGCTCCAACCCGAGGAGTGCCGGATCGCCATCGTCGAAGACGGCATCCTCGAAGAGCTTTACGTCGAGCGGACCAGTCACGAAGGCTACACCGGCAATATCTACAAGGGGAAGGTCGTCAACCTGGAACCGGCCATTCAAGCCGCCTTCGTTGACTTCTCGGTCGGCCGCAACGGCTTCCTCCACGTCTCCGATGTCGAGCCACAGTACTACCGCCGACATCAGGGAGCTGACGCCGAGCCGACCCCCTCGCGGGACCGCGACCGAGGCGAACGTGCTCCGCGGTCGCCCCGCGATGACGATCGCCGCCGTGCCCCACGGTCGGTCGCCGAGGACCGCGACCTGCCGCCGCCGCCGAGCTATCCCGACGACCGCCCGAGCCGTGAGCGTCCTGACCGCTCCGAACGAGGCCGCCGTGACCGCTCCGAGCCTCGCCGGTTTGGTGAGGGCCTGAGCGACGAGGAACGCGCGACCAATGCCGCCGCTTCCGCCGCTGCCCGCCCCGCGCCGCCGAGTCGCCCCGACTATGATCCAGAACCGCCGCGTCGGCTCCGGTCCGAGGTTCAGCCTCCCGCGCCGGTGATCCCGCCCGCTCGACCTGCCGAACTCCCGCCACCTTATGCGCGGACGATCGACCGGGTCGACCCTTCGAGTCGGACCTATGAGCCCGAAGAATCGCGGGCTCGGGGTTTCGGCGCGGGTGCTGGCCGGACCGCCGAGCCCGAGCCGGTCGACCCGGATCTGCCGCCGAGCCGGACCGCCCGGAACCGTGTCGCGCCCACTTCACCAACTCCTCGGCCGACGCCAGTCGAACGTGAGGACGATTACTCGCCCCGAGCCCGGGTTATCTCCCCCGCGCCGACAACGCTGGTCCCGCCACCGCCTTACACCCGCGAGCGGGCTCGGGTCGAGGAACCTACACCCGAGCCGTTTGAGCCTGAACCAGCCCCCGCCCGTGAGCGAGAACGCGAACCCCGCCGGGGTCGTGGTCGGGGTCGCGGTCGTGCGGCGGGTGAAGCCGAAGGTCGGATCGAAGCGGAACCGGAAGTCGCGCTGCCGCCAGCGCCACCTGCTTACGATGAGCCTGCCGCCGAGGCGGCTTTTCCCGAGGAGTCGCCCCGCCGTCGTGGTGGTCGCGACGCGATCCGGTCCCGTGGTGGCGAACGCGAGCGACCCGAGCGTGAGCGGGAACGTCCCGCCCAACGCGAGCCCGAACGCGAACCAGAACGGACTCGCCCCGCCGCCGCCGAGCGGACCCGTGGCTTCGCCGCCGAGCTGACCGAGCCCGAGCGGCCCCGCAACGTCGAAACTGAACGGCCCCGGTCGTTCGAGGCCGAGCGACCCCGTCCCACCGAAGTGGAACGGCCCCGGTCGTTCGAGCCCGCTGAAGCACCCCGGTCGCGGGCCGCCGAAGTTGAGCGTCCCGCTCGCCCCGTGGTGCCGCCCGCCGCCGAACCTGAGTCGGGTCGCGAACGTGACCGAGACCGTGGTCGGGGTGGGTTTGGCCGTGGCCTCGAATCCGAAGTGCCCCGGACCGACTCTCGCGCCAAACCGCATGACCGGGCGGGCGAAGAAGGCTATGTCCCCCGCCGGTTCCGGAACGCCTCGCCTGAGGTTCCTGCCGCCCCTGCTCCTGGCTTTGGTTGGAACGACGACGACCCCTTGACCGGTGGCACGCTTGCCGCTGACGATGAGTCTGACCTCGACTCCGACGGGGGCGAAGATGATGGGTCTGGCAAGGCGGGCGATGGCGGGCCGCGTCGTCGCCGCCGGCGTCGGGGTCGGCGTCGGGATCGCGAGACGACCGACCGCTTGCCGACCGTTGCCGGTGATGACCTTGATGACGCCGACGACGACGATCTCGAAGCCGCTGCCGAGGCGATCGAGGAGGAAGAGATCCACGCCACGGCGACCGACGAGATCCCGTCCACGACCGACTTTGACTTTGGTGACGACACGGCGGATCACGACTTCGACGAGGATGAGATCGAGTCCGACCGGCCGATGACCGCGCGGGCGTCCAGCCCTGACGACCGGATCGACCCCGAACTTGAAGAAGAGATCCGCCGCGAAATCGAGGAGATCGCCGTCCTCGAACGCGAGATGGGCCTGCGTGGCCCGGTTGAAGCTCGCCCTCGGCGCGGCGAACCGGCCGCTGCGGGGGATGAAGATGGTCGCGGTGGCCGTGGTGGCCGCTCCACCGGGCTTGCCAAGCCGCCCCTTCAAGAGATTTTCCGGCGTGGTGATGAAGTGCTCGTTCAGGTCATCAAGGAGAGCATCGGCACCAAGGGGCCGACCCTCTCGACCTACATCAGCATCCCGGGCCGCTATCTGGTGCTGATGCCGGGCCTGAACCGGGTCGGCGTCTCGCGGAAAATTGCCGACGAAGGCCAGCGCCGTAAACTCCGCGAGATCATGAGCGACCTGAACCCGCCCAAGACGCTTGGGTTCATCGTCCGGACCGCCGGGGTGGACCGGAACAAGGGGGAACTCGCCCGCGACATGGCGTACCTCCTTCGCCTCTGGAAGGTGATCCTGACCCGGATCAAGAAGGTCAAAACCCCCGCGCCGATCTACCAAGAGTCGGATATGATCACGCGGACGATCCGCGATATTTTCAACGCCGAGATCGACACGATCTGGATCGACGAACCCAACGCCTTCGAGCGGGCTCAGGAGTTCTTGCGAGTCGTCATGCCGCGCTTCGTGGATCGGCTCAAACTCTACGATGAGAAGGTCCCGCTTTTCCACAAGTACGGGATCGAGGACGAGATCGCCAAGATCCAGCGGCGGCGGGTCGATCTGCCCGAAGGCGGCTCGATCGTCATCGACCAGACCGAAGCCCTCGTCGCCATCGATGTCAACTCGGGCAATTTCCGGGTTGAGAATGACGCCGAACGCACGGCTTACGAGATGAACCTGCGTGCCGCGAAGGAGATCGCCCGCCAACTTCGCCTCCGCGACCTCGGCGGCGTGATCGTCAACGACTTCATCGATATGAAGGACGAGCGCAACCGCCGCGGCGTCGAGAACGCCCTGCGCAAGGCGATCGAACGCGACCGCGCCCGGACCAAGGTCCTCAAGATGAGCGCCTTCGGGCTCGTCGAGATGACCCGTCAGCGCATCCGACCTAGCCTCAAACGGTCGGTCTACGAGGATTGCACCCACTGCGCCGGGGCCGGCGTGGTCAAGACGGTGGAAAGCATGTCGATCGACGTCATGCGCATCCTCGCGTTGGCTTGCCACCGCGACGACGTTCGTCGCGTCCTGATCGGTGTCAGTCCCGCCGTCGCCGCGCACCTCAACAACCGCAAGCGGAAGGAGATCGCTCAGTTCGAGCTTGAAGCGAACATGACGATCCACATCCGCCACGAGGAATCCGCGCCGGCGGAACACCTCCAGATCGAGTGCTTCGACGCCAACAACGGCGAGATCCGGTTGTTTCCACCCGTCGTGCCCGATCGGCACCACGGTCGCCCGCAGCAGCGGCACTGATTCGCAGTCCATCCCAGCCTGGGAAGGTAACGAATCGCAGAGCAGGACCGGAAACCACAAAGCGTGGTTCCGGTCCTGTTTGCGTTCAATACGACCTTCCGGAATTGCATGAACGACTCCGTATGGTTGAGCGAGGCTCCACGGGATAGATTGCCAGCGTCGGCGGTTGCTACCGATCCGCTGTGGGGATCTGAATTCGGCGGGTTGCGGTTGCTGGACGAGAGCCGATGGGTTACTGTCCCCGCGCTTTGGGACGCGCCGACTGGCGAACCGACCGATCCGGTGGGTTCGGGCGGTGGGCGGGTCAATCCAGCGGAGGGATGCGAATGGTCTGCCCAAGCAGGCGTGGCCGATGGTTCTGGCTGGCCTTGATCGGAACTCCCGGTTTGGGCTGGGTCTTGATCGTATTCCTGATCCCGACCGGTTGGGTCAAGGGGCGGTTGACTGAGCGACTGGCGGCGGAAACAGGACGATCTGTTCAGATTGGCTCGGTCCGACTCGGTCTGCTGGGCGACCTCAAGATCCGTGACCTCTGCCTGGCGGAACGCTCGACTCCAACAGACCCCTGGCTCCGCGTTGGCGAGGCAGTGATCAACGTGAACCCTGTCCGGGTCGTCTTTGGCTGCTGTCAGCCGAGCGTGGTCGGCATCGAGAACGCCGAGATCCGCGTCCACCGCCGCGTCGACGGCAGCTACGAGTTCGGCGAACTGGCCCGTTCCCGAACTTCGGGTTTCGCATCGGTTGGCTCGGCAACCCCGCTTGCCGATTCGCCCGCGATTCAGCTCCGGGTCGCGAACTCAACGATCCGCCTGATCGATGAGGCCGCGCAGATCCGCTTGATCCTGAGCAACGTCCAGGCGCAGGCCGCATACCAACCACGGATCGTCGAGTTGAAGTCGGTGGAAGGTTTGCTGAATGGGGGCACATTCAAGATGGCCGCCCGACTGCAGCGTGATCCGTCCGTGCCTCAGTTCTCGGCTGAGGTTCGGGTTAATCAGGCGCGCCTCGATCGGGGCTTGAACATGGTCGGGAAGTTTGTCCCGCTGATTGCCCGCGACGAAGCACCGATCAACGGTCGGTTGAATCTTCGTTTGGCAGTCCACGGTCAGGGAGCGACCAGCAATGAGATTCAGCGAACCGTGACCGGGCAAGGTTCGATCCTCCTTGACCCGATCGACCTGGTTGGTTCCCGGCTCCTGACCGAACTGAAGACTCTAGGTGAGTGGCCCGACGAGAACCACGTCGGCGCGGTCTCGTCCAATTTCAGCATCGACCATCGTCGGGTCACGACCGAAGATTTGACCATCCGCGCGGCTCGGTTGCCGTTCGTCGTGGCGGGTTGGACCGACTTCGATGGTCAATTTGAGTACGGTACGCGGGTCGACCAGATGATCGCCGGTCTGCCCCGCGAGGCGCGATCGATTCTCGGCGATGCGAAATCCTCGCTTGATGAACTTGCCGGGTTGCGGATCAAAGGGAATCCGGATCAAGCCCAGTGGACTTATCACGGTCGTCCGCTCAGCGGTGACCTCGGACAATCCAACACCGAACACGTCCGGTTCCGAGAATCCGCCCGCAAGATCCGCGACCGGTTTTTCCGCTGAACCTCCGCCCCCCTGTGCGTGGCAGACCGAAGGAACTCCGATGATGATCCGAGCACGCTTGCGGGGCCAGACCCGGCGCTTCCATGCGGTGATCTGCTGCGCCGCGAGCCTCGTTGCGGCGATCGAGACCGGCTGCGGGAGCACCCGGACCACCAGCACAGCGCGGACCGGGACCGAGCAACTGCTGCTCACCAACGCCTGGGACAAGGCGTTGATGAAGGTCGACTTTCGCCCCTTGACCGGCGTTCCTGTTTTCCTCGACACTAGCAACGCCACCGCGATCGACCAGGGATGGGTCGTTTCCAGCCTCCGCGAAGCCATGCTGACGCAAGGCGTTTTGCTCCGCGAGAAGCGTGAAACCGCTCAGTTCATTGTGGAGGTCCGGGTCGGCGCCTACGGGACCGACGATGACGACTTCCTCGTCGGGATCAAGCAAACCACCATCCCGGCCACCGTCACCGGTATCCCGACCGGGACGATCCCCGAGATTCCGCTAATCAAGCGGAGCCGGCAGCAGGCGGTGGCCAAACTTGCGCTATTTGCCTATGACCGTGCCTCGGGCCAGCTTGTCTGGCGCTCCGGGACGATGCTCGACAAGGCCGACAACAAAGACGTTTACGTCGGCGGCTTCGGGCCGATCAACTCGGGGACGATTCGCGACGGCACCGAGGTCGCCGGCATCAAGATCCCGATACCCGGTGAACCCTCGGGCGACGAACTCGACACGATAGATTCGTCCACCGGTCGCGGCAAAAACCGGAAGCGCGGGAAGTCGCAACCCTACAATCCGCCAGCTCTCCAGACCCCCTCGACCCTCTCCGACCTCGATTCGTTCCAGCCCTGATGGAGTTGGAAGAATTCACCACACCAAACACTCATCAGGCGCCTGGGCCAGATCCGGAGCAAGCCAGTCGGCGTCCTTGAGTTGCTCGGCGGTGAAATTGGTGGTGATCCCCAGACAGCGGGCACCGGCAGCCTTGCCGGCGGCAACGCCCACGATGGCGTCTTCAACGACGAGGCAGTTGGCCGGATCAAGGCCGAGGCGGTAGGCGGCCAGCTCGAAAACGGCGGGGTTGGGTTTTTTGTGGGTGATGTCCGAGCCGGTCACGGCGGCGTCGAACGACACGAGCGACAGGTGGATCTCGCTCAGGTTGCCAACCACCTTGATCAGGTCGCCGCTCGACGCCAGGGCGATCCGCAACCGGTGCTCGCGGCACTTGCGGATGAACTCGTGGACTCCGGGCACAGGCTGGATGATGTTGTGGATCAGGTCGAGATAGATGGAGTAGGTCCGGTTCTTGGCGGTGATCGGTTCCATCTGGATGCCGTAATTCTCGGCGACCCCCTGAAGCAAGGCATCTTCTCCCTTGCCGAAGTAGGGGGTGAAATCACTCTTCGCCACCTTCGCCCCCTTCTCGGCGAACATCTGGATGGCGGCATCGACCAGGAAGGGCTCGGATTCAAGGAGGACGCCATCGAGGTCGAACAGAACTCCCTGGATCTTGCGGGCGGAAGGGGAGGTGCGCATCGCGGGAAATTCCTGGGTCAGCGGAGTTGAGGTACGGGCAAGAACGGATGCGCAGCGAGGAGTTCGTCGAGCGTGACCGGTGGGTACGGGACGAAGTGGCGGCTCGCCAGGCGGGCTGACCCGACGACGCACTCCTTCTCCAGAACATAATACCGATTGTAATGGTCGATCTGACGATTGATGGCCGTGAGGTCGAGCCGATCCAGATGATCCGCCCAGCGCCGGTTGAAGCGCTCGGCGGAAGCGATGAGGTCGCGGCCAATCGCCCGGAGGCGGCGGTTCGAATCGGCGTAACTGGCCCAGGCCGGTTCGGGGGCGTGGCTGAGCGGCCAGAGCGCGTCGATCCGGTCGGTAAAGATCAAGGTTGCCATCCCCGGCCCGGTCGCGGCGCGGGACCACTGCTTGAGCCGAAGGCGGACCATGTCCAGGAGTGCTGAACGCGCCGTGTGCGACCGCCAGCGGAGCCGGACGCGGGTCTGTTCGACATCCTTCCCACGGCGGGCGAACGCGGGGACGTCGAAGAGACCGAGGACTTCCTTGATCTCGCGTTCAAACCCACCCAGGGGCGACGTGTCTTCGGATTCGTCGGTCGCCATCGCCGAGTCCTTTGCGGTTGACCGGAATTGAGCCGGGGGTTATCACCCCAAGAATCTGAAGCCGACCCATTACAGATGCCGATTCATCATAGAGTCCAAAATCTCAGGGTCGCTATCGATCATAAGCGGATTGGGCTCAGAGTCCAACCGCGCGGGAGTGATGAGCGTTGTCGGAACCGATTACCACTCGATCACCAGGACGGGCACCGTTGGGGTTGCTCGGGATGCTGGCCCTGATGGTGCTGGTCGAGATCTTCGTGGGTCGACATCGGTCCGATATCGTGTCCCCGTCGGCGGAAGACTGGCGGTTCGCGGCCTGGGCGGCGGCCCGGAAAGCACCTGGCGCCGACCTGCTTTGCTTCGGCGATAGCCTGGTAAAGTATGGTGTGCTGCCCAAGGTGATCGAGGCGCGGACCGGCTGGAAATCGTACAACCTGGCCACCAGTGGCGGCACGATGCCTTCGGAGTATCTGTTGCTCAAGCAGGCCCTGGCAGCCGGAGCCCGACCGAAAGCGATCGTGGCCGATTTCGCGGCCCTGATGCTCGACGATCCGGTGCCGACCCCACTGCTGCACTATCCCGAACTGGCCACGGTCAGCGACTCCGCCGGGCTAGCCTGGGTCAGTGGCGACGCGAGTTTGGGGGCGAGTCTGCTGCTGGCGAAGCTCCTGCCATCCTTCCGCTGGCGGTTCGAGGTCCGTGATCTGGTGATGGCGAACTTGCAGGGACAAATTGGGTCAAAGCGCGCGTTCTTGCGTGATGCCCACTGGAGGTGGGAAGCCAACCTCGGCGCCCAGCCGATGCCTCCCGGACGCGTCCGCCATCCCAGTGAAGATTACCTGATCGATGGAGTCAGTCCCGCGTCGTGGGCGGTCGACCCGCGAGGCGAGGTCTACCTCGACAAATTCCTGACCCTGGCGCGATCGCAACAGATCCCGGTCTACTGGTTGATCCCGCCGCTAGTCCCCGAAGCGCATTCTCGCCGCGCACGTCGCGGAACGGACGCGGCGTATGATCGGTTGGTCCGGTCGAAGTTGAGCCAGTATCCCAACGTGGTTGTCCTCGATGCCCGCCAATCGGGTTATGACGACTCGGTCCATATCGACCATATCCATCTTGACCGGATAGGAGCCACCGCCCTGAGCGTCGCGATCGGCACCGTGATTGACCGCCGCCCACAAGGGAAAACTGCAATTACTGCATGGGTCACGCTCCCCACCTTCTCGAGTGATCCCCCGACCGAATCCCTGGCCCGCGAGCGAGGTCCAGTCGTCCGATGAGTCTGCCTGTCGCGACCCGACCAGAACGACCAGTTCTTTGCCCGCGCTGGCCCTGGGGTTTGCTGGGGATGCTTGTTGTGATCGGCTTGGTCGAACTGACGATTGCCGCCCGGCACCTCGACTTCACGACCGTTGCGGCCGACGATTGGCGGCGGACCGCCCGCTCAGCGGTGACCAAGGCAAAGGACCGCGATGTCCTCTGTTTTGGCGATAGTTTGATCAAGTACGGGGTCTTGCCTCGGGTAATCGAGGCGCAAACGGGTCTCAAAACTTTCAACCTCGCGGTCAACGGCGGCCCGATGCCGGCGGAGTATTTCCTGCTCAAGCGGACGCTTGCCGCCGGGGCTCGGCCCAGGGCAATCGTGGCCGACTTCTTTCCGTTGATGCTTGCCGACGTGCCCTGGAGTTCGGTCCGCGTCTATCCGGAACTGGCCACGGTGGCAGACTGCTTGGATCTGGCCCGATCCGGTCGTGACTTCAACTTATTCAGTTCGTTGCTTCTGGCCAAAACTCTCCCGTCGATCCGCTGCCGCTTTGAGGTTCGCGCCGCCTTGATGGGTGCATTCCGCGGCGAGCGGGCCTCGCCCTGGCCGATTCAGCGGCGGATCTGGACAAGCTGGCAAAATCAGCTCGGAGCCCAGCCGATGCCGGTTGCTCCCGGGCAACCGGTCGCAATTCCAGGGCTTGTCGCTGACCTGACCCCTGATGACTGGACGATCGACACGATCAATCAAACCTACTTCTATCGGTTCGTCACCCTGGCTGAGTCGTATCAGATCCCGATCTTTTGGGTCATCCCGCCGCTCGGCCCGGAGGTCGAGTCGGGTCGAGTTGCTCGGGGAACAGCGGCGGCTTACACGCGATTCGCCCAGGCGGCTCAGGCCCGACATCCGCACCTGATCGTGCTTGATGCGCGAACTGCTGGGTATGATGGTGCCAGCCACACCGACCCGATCCACCTCAACGAAGTGGGAGCCAGGATACTGAGTGCTGATATCGGCTCGGCGATCGCGGATCAACTAGCCGGCCGCTCGATCAGCCCCTGGGCGGATCTGCCCTCATATGCGGGGCGAGGTACAACCGGAGCACCGACGGCTGCCGTTGCCAGTCAGCTCGGTGGATCGACTCACTAAACATATCTTGAATCAGCGAGCGGGCGGGGTGGCCACGGTAGACGGACCATTCAGGCTTCGGCGGTGGTGCCACGTTTGACGGCTTAAACCAAGCGCTTGGGTCCGTTTGGTCCAGGCAGCGGCAAGCGACTGCAGCGCAAGTTCCACCGGCTGACCAGTCACTGCGCCGACCCGGGCCGTGGTGAGATCGTTGAGGTAGCCCGAGGCATCGGGGACGCGGAGGCCGGGGACCACCTTGTCGGCGTTCAGCGTCTTGGCGACCGAATCAGCCCAGGGGCGGGTCTCGACGCCAGGACAGGACCGCGGATTGACCAACCCCTGAGTCAGTTGCGGGCCGCGGACAGCCAGCATCGGGAAATCTTGCTCAGCGCGAAGGCGATCGGTCGTCTCGGGGCTGGCCAGGTAGCGAACAAAAGCCTCAGCGGCGGGCCGCTGTTTCGAGCTGGCAGTGATCCCGACCAGCCACCCTCCCCCCGAGGGGAGATAGCTCGGCCGGCTCGGCGTTTCGAGGTTGTCCCAGTGAGCGCGCGATGGATCAAAGATCCGATCCGAGCCGGGCAGGGGAGCAACGCCGATTGGGAACCTACCAGTCCCCCAGGTGGCTGCCATCTCGGCGCGGTCGATCAACAGAGCCACCCGACCCGACTTGAACGCAGCCCGAGCGGCGTTGGCGTCAAACGATCCGGCACCTGGTGGCCCGAACGCCTTAAGGGCCACGAGAGCCTGAAGGGACTCGACAAACGGGGGTGACGTGACCCGGGGTTCGGTTGTTTCGGAATCAAAGAGGAAGGAATACTGGTCGGGATGCAACGCCGAGGCGGCGGTTCGGGCAAGGTAAACCGCGTTGCCGACGCCTTCAAAGTCGGCTCCCCAGGCCAGGGCCACACCGTAATCGGGCTGGCCGTCATCGTTGAAGTCCCGACCGTGGAAAAATTCCGCCAGCTTGTCGAAATTCTTCCACAACTCATCAGGTCGAAGCACAATCCCTGCAGCCTTGGCAGCCTCGACATGCTTCGGGTCGGTGAAGGCCGAGCGGTGAAAAGCAACGACGAGAGCGGACCCACCAATCGGCAGGCCGAAGCGGTCGGGACCATATCGGCTGACCTGATCGCGAAAAACGGGAACGACCTCCCGGAACTTGAGCGGATCCACCATCTCCACCGGTTTGGCGTCGGGGTCAGCCGAAGTGGTCGCGGGGTCGGGTGCCGGTGGCGGAGCGACAAGCGACTCGGGGAGGACGGCAAGCGCCTCGGCATCGACCAGATCGCCGAGCCGATCACCCGCGAAGACGAGAACATCAACGTTATTGGGGATCGCCCGAGGATCGATGGGAGTTTCAATGAAATTCAGTTCGGACCCGGTCCGCGCCGTCCATTCGCCACGCTGGGCGGTGATTGAACGACGGAGAGAGGGATCACCGACCACGCCCACGACCAATTTCATCCCGTCGAACCGATCGGGTCTGGTAACGGCGGCGGGTGGATTTTCACCGCATCCCGTCCAGCCAACGGACCCAATCAAACCAAGCAAGAGCCACGTAACCTGACGAACCTTGATGAGACCGCGCTGTTGAATCATCCGCTCGCCCCGTTGCTCGTTCCAAGTAGCCAGCATGTGGTGCCTGATACGATCTCCGGGGGAGATTGGTTCGCCAGGAAAGCTTCGAGTTCGTCTTAAAATGCTCAGCGGGGCGGATCACCAGCAAGCTGATGAGCCACCCCGCAAGGTGCCGAATCACGGGTGCGACCAAGATGGAATCAACCAAGCTGCAGATCAGACGTCGATACCAAGTCGATACCGAAGTTCCTCGAACTGGTCGCGATAGACGTCGTCTGTCGAGTGCAAGTGTTCGGCTTCGGAAATGAACTTGAGCGAATCATCGCGCTTCAAGCCGGCTTCGATAAGAATATCCTCAAATGGCTCAAGATCATGAGCGTAGACGAACAAGAGCTTGTGCTCATCGAACTGAACTTCTATGGGGCCATGAGGATTAAGCGCGGCCAGACCAGTGCACCCATCATTGAGCAACAATGACTCAAAGTCATAAAGCGTGCTTTTGAGGATTACGGTATCCATGTGCTCACGATACATGTCGGCATGAACACCGGGCTCGCTTTCGTGGCTCGACTCCATCACGACGTCTACTTCGTCGCCAAGCGGAGTGAGCAGATCCATCAGGACATCGAACAACCGTTCCGAGGAAACCGACGCCGCCAGGACGGGCATGGTATTGCCGGTCTCGGGGTCACGGTAAACGTCGCGACGATAACCTTCGCGGGGGACGACTTCCAACCCATATGAGGGACGAACAGCGTCGGTCAGGGCGAAGTTACCGTAGCGGCCCACTTGAAGGTGGGCATCGAGCTGGTCTTGATTCAAATCATCGAAGCTCGTCCGCGGCATTCGGGTCGTATTGGTACGCAAAACCCGCTCCAGGAAGCGTTGGATAAAGCTCATGGGAAAGGCACCTCTCCTCAACTTCGACCACGGTCGGGACTGTTTCGAATGACTGATCCTCTCCTCGGCGACTGCGTCAGATGACCCCGAAGCCCAAATGGCCTCGACCTTCCAAGAGAGTCATCCGACACCACGCCGGAGGGAGTCGAAACCCACCCCGGGACGGTAGCCTTTCCATTGGCACCGCTTCAATGCCGCTCCAGGTATATATACCACGTACTCGGTCGAAAAAATCGCTTGATGAAAAAACAAATTGAAGCAAACTCGGGAAGCGAACCGATTCGAACTCGACGCGATATTTTCGATCCTTGATCGATGAGCAGCCGGGTTAGATCTCGTTTCGTCAGGAACTTAAGGCAAAGTTGGTGCCACTGGTGAAATCTGACCAGAAAATCGGACACCCGGTTCGTTTACCCCTTTGACTTGAACCATTTTCGCAATTTTCTGAAATCTTTGTGATTCACGCGAGTTTGGTACACACTGGTTCAATTTTGTCATCTCCGCCGGAATTGTGGTCGGAATTGCCGTTTTTACGAGAAGTCGATTCAAATTTGGGAAGTAGCCGATCCAGTTTATCATCGCCAAGATGTGTAGTGACCTGCCGGCGACCGTCGCGGCGTTCCTGTAGTCCTTGCTATACTGGCGGCCCGCCCGCGTGATTGAGAACGCAGGCTGGAACACCATGCCGAGCAGGGATCAGACCGATGGCAATCGATCAGGTGGATGCTTACCTCGACGCTCATCGTGAGGCGTTTGAGGATCAACTGAAGGCGCTCCTGCGGATTCCGAGCATCAGCGCTCAGCCCGATCATGCCGCCGACACCCGCCGCGCCGCCGAGTTCCTCCGCGACGACCTCGTGCGGATCGGTTTAAGCACGGTTGAACTACTCGACTTCCCGCGTGGGCACCCTTTGCTCTATGCCGAGGGGCCACAGATGGCCGGCCGGCCGACCGTCCTGATCTATGGTCACTACGATGTCCAGCCGCCCGAACCGCTCGAACCCTGGAAGACACCGCCGTTCGAGCCCACGGTTATCGGCGGCAACATCATCGCGCGGGGGGCGACCGATGACAAGGGGCAGATGTTCACCCACCTGAAGGCGGCCGAGGCCTGGCTTCAGGCGGGCGGCGGCTTGCCGGTGAACGTCAAATTCCTGATCGAAGGCGAGGAAGAGGTCGGCGGCGAGAACCTGGCCGAGTACGTGAGTCAGCAGGGCGACCGCCTGACCTGCGATTATGCCGTGATCTCCGACACGAGCCAGTTCGCCGTCGGCGTGCCGGCGATCACCTATGGCCTCAAAGGGATGGCCTACTTCGAGTTGATCGTCCACGGCGCGAAGTCCGATCTCCACTCAGGGATGTTTGGCGGCACGGTCGCCAACCCCTTGAACGCCCTTGCTTCGATCCTGGCGAGTCTGAAGGACGCCGACAACCGGGTCGCGATCGCTAGTTTCTACGACTCGGTTCGACCGCTCGAAGCCTGGGAGCGGACAGAGTTCGCGCAGTTGCCGTTCTCCGAGGCCGACTTTCTGGCCAAGGTTGGGTCGCCCAGCGTGGAAGGTGAGGTTGGCTACACCACCCTCGAACGCCGCTGGGCCCGGCCGACCTGCGACGTCCACGGCTTCTACGGCGGATATGCTGGTCCGGGACCGAAGACCGTACTGCCCCGGATGGCAGGAGCTAAACTGAGCTTTCGCCTGGTGCCCGACCAGCAACCCGCCGAGATTACCCGCCTGTTTCGCGAGCATATTGCCAAGGTCACCCCGCCCGGCGTGACGGTCGAGGTCATCGAGCACCATGGCGCCCCGGCGGTCCTGGTTGGGGTCGATAGCCCCGGGATGCGGGCCGCGAGTCGCGCGATCGAGGCGGGCTTCGGCAAGGCTCCCGTGCTGATGCGTGAAGGCGGCTCAATCCCCGTCGTCGGCCTGTTCAAGCAGCACCTGGGGGTCGATACCTTGCTCCTCGGCTGGGGGCAGGACGACGACAACCTCCACGGCCCGAACGAGAAGTTTTCGCTTGCCGACTTCCACCGCGGGATCAAGGCCAGCGCCCACCTGCTGGCCGAACTGGCGGGCTGATCGGTGCCCGTTACCCTTCCGAGGAATCACGCCCATGACGACAGCGACTGCCGCAAACTCTGCCGAAACGGTGGCGACGGTTTCGCTGCCGGAGCGACCCTACCGGATGTCGTACGAGGTCTACGAGCGAATTGGCAAGTTGGGCATGATCCGACCCGAAGAGCATGTCGTCCTGCTCGATGGGATCTTGGTACAAACGATGAACAAAGGACCTGACCACTATACCGCCACTTATGAGGCGAACCTCACCCTGGTAAGGTCGGTCCCGGCCGGTTGGTATGTACGGCAAGAAGCGCCGATCGTGCTTCGCGGTGGTCCCAGAGGGGAGAGTGCCCCCGAGCCCGACGTTGCCGTTGTTGTCGGTCGAAATGCCAACTACATCCAACGGCATCCCGAAGCCCATGAGGTGGCTATCGTTGTCGAGATCGCCACATCGGCCGCCGCATTCGCCGCGGATCGTGCCGGCCTGTACCGATACGCCCATGCGGGGATCGCGACGGCTCTCATCGTCGGGCTCCACGATCGCTCGATCCATATCTTCACCGAACCGACTGGACCCGAGGCCGATCCATCCTATCGTCAGGTTCTGGTCAAACGATCGGGGGAGTTCATCGAACTCTGCCTGAAACCCGCGACCGCCGACTCGCCTGCAGTGATGGTGGGGCCGTTAGCTGTCGGATCTTTCTTCCCTCCGACTCTTTGATTGCTGGACTTCCGCATGCTTGACCTCAAATTCGTCACCGCCAACGTCGATCTCGTCAAACAAAACTGTGTCAACCGCAACGTCGGGGCCGACATTGTCGCCGAGGTTGATCGCGTCGTCACCCTCGATGCCGAGCGGAAAAGTGTCCTCGTGCAGGTTGAGGACCTCCGGCGCCGCCAGAACGAGGTGGCGCAGGCAACCGGGCGCGAGAAAGACCCAGCCCGGCGGGCGGAACTCGTCGCCGAGGGAAAGCGGCTCAAGAGTGAAGGCGGCGACAACGACGAGCGGCTCAAGACGCTCGAAGCCGAGATCAAGCAGAGTCTCGGGCGGGTCCCGAACTTGACCCACCCCGACGCCCCGATCGGCGCGACCGAGGACCTGAGCGTCGAGTTGAGGCAGGTCGGCACGCCCCGGACGTTCGACTTCCCGGTCAAGGATCACGTCATCCTCGGCAAGGATCTCGACCTGATCGACTTCGAGGCGGGTGGCAAGGTCGCAGGGACCGGGTTTTACTTTCTCAAGAACGACGCCGTCTTGCTGGAGCTGGCACTTCAACAGTTCGCAATTTCAAAACTCGTCCGCGCTGGGTTCACACCCATCATCACGCCCGACCTGGCGCGCAACTCGGTTCTGGAAGGGATCGGCTTTACCCCTCGGGGGACCGAAACGCAGATCTACTCGGTCGAGGATTCCGACCTGAGCCTGATCGGAACCGCCGAGATCACCCTGGGCGGGATGCACGCCGACGAGATCCTCGACGAGTCGAAGTTGCCACTCAAATACGTCGGCCTCTCGCACTGTTTCCGGACCGAAGCGGGTGCCGCCGGTCGGGCGAGTCGAGGACTCTACCGCGTCCATCAGTTCACCAAGGTCGAGATGTTCGCCTTGGCGACGCCCGAAACCTCGGGAGCGATCCACGCCGAGATCCTGGCGCTCGAAGAGGAGATCTTCACCGAACTGGGCATTCCCTACCGCGTGCTCGACATTGCCTCCGGCGATCTCGGCGGCCCCGCCTATCGCAAGTACGACCTCGAAGCCTGGATGCCCGGTCGGGGCGAGGCGGGCGAGTACGGCGAGGTGACCAGCACCTCCGACTGCACCGACTACCAGGCGCGTCGGCTCAACATCCGCTACAAACCGACGGGCGGCAAGGGAACCAAGTTTGTGCATACTCTGAACGGAACCGCCGTTGCGCTGAGTCGTGCCCTCATCGTGGTTCTGGAGAACTACCAGCGGGCTGATGGGCGGATCGACGTTCCTGAAGTCCTTAAGCCTTATATGATGGGCAAGGACGTGGTCGGTCAAAAACCCGAGCGAGTGACGATCGCATGATCTTCATTCGTCTGTTCGGCCTGATCTGCATGATGGGAGGCGGCTTCTGGACCTTGGCGGCTCTAGGTTTAGCGACCATGTTCGATCCCACGCACCTAGGGGGAACTTGGTGGGCGGGATATTGGCAGAACCTAGTCAGTGGCGGCGGTCTAGGAATGATCGTCCTGGGCCTTACCGCAATCTTGCTGGGCGGGTGGCTGGTCGTTGTCCGGTTCGATAGCCCCATCGAGACCAAATACGACGACCGTTTCCAGCCACTCTTGCCCCTGAAACCCTTCGTCCTCAGGGGAAAACGCGACGGATAATTCTGAACCGAGGGCGGTCAAAGACCTGCGCAAAGGCGGATCATGCAAACTGTTCAGAAACTCGGTGGTTTCGTTGTCGTTCTCGCGGGATTCTGGTGGGTGGTGCTCCCACTGGCATTTGCCTCAATGATTGAGTCTCATACCCCACGCGAACTCTGGTGGGGAAATTTCTGGTCGCGCTTCTACGAGGGTGGCGGAATTCCGGCGTGTATTATGGGTGTCGTCCTGATGGCTGTGGGAGGTTGTCTAATGGTGGGTAAACCTAACGATCGGGTCGATTCCAGCGAACGGTATTGAACTCCACCGCTGCCAGATTCATGGACGACGAGCCCGACCCTTGTTGCCCTTAGCCGTTGTCTTCGAGAAGTATCCCGGGGGGGCCGTGGGTATCTCGCCGCAACTTGACTCGCAAAGATCCGAAATTTGGGCCAGTCGGGTTTTCGCGGTGACGACGTTGAGCGATGATAAGGGCGTCGTTCCGTTTCAGGATCCGAGGAAACTCAGAACACCTTATTAAAGACAGGAGGGCCGGCCGCGATGATTCGAAACCCGCTGCTGGTCCCGGACCTCCGCGAATTGATCCTCGCGGGAGAGACAACCGCGGTCCGTGAGTTTTTTGAAGACCACCACCCGGCGCACATCGCCGAATTGATTGAAGACCTCGGCGACGACGAGGGAGATTCGGCACTCGGTCTGCTTGCCGAACGAACTCGGGCCGAAGTGATGAGTTATGTCGGGACCGAGCGCCAGGTCCGGTACGTGGAGGGCATCCCGCCGGGGGATGCGGCCACACTCTTGCATTTGATGTCGCACGACGACCGGGCGCATCTGGTCAACCGGCTCGACGACGACCATGCCGATGATATCCTCCGAAACCTGGCGCAGGCTGAGCGTGACGACATTCGGAGCCTGGCGAGCTATGAGTCGGGTACGGCCGGCGCGGTGATGACGACCGACTATGCAACTCTTCCGCCTGGTTCGACGGTCCGCGAAGCGCTCGACCGGCTCCGCCGCGAAGCTCCTGACCGTGAGACGATCGACTACAGTTACGTTGTCGACGGCGACCACCGGTTGCTTGGGGTCGTGCCGTTAAAACGGTTGATCCTGGCCCGACCGTTTTCGAAGGTCGCCGAGATCATGCATCGCGACGTGATCTCGGCGCGGGTGGACGAGGACCAGGAAGCCGTCGCGCGGAAAGTCGACAAGTACGACCTGTTCGCGATCCCGATCCTCGACGTCGCCGACCGGCTGGTCGGGATCGTTACGCACGATGACGCGATGGACATTCTCCGGTACGAACAAACCGAAGATATTCTCGCCTTTGGCGGTGTCGCGGCGAGCAAGGAAGACGATGATGAGGAAAACTACTGGCAAGGCAAGATCCAGTCCGCCGTCCGTCGACGCGTCGGCTGGCTCGTTCTCCTCTTTCTCGGCGGGTCGATCACCCGGTGGGTCATCCACTCGTTCGAATGGGTCGACAAGGCCCATCCCAGGATCGAGTTTGACACCTTTATCCCGCTCCTGATCGGGACGGGCGGGAACGCCGGCAGTCAGGCGGTCGGGACGATCATCCGAGGTCTGGCACTCAGCCAGATTCAGACGAATGAGACGGTTCGCGTGGTCACACGCGAGGTTGTGACGGGTCTCGTACTCGGCCTCCTCATCGGTCCCCTCGGCTACCTGTTCACCTCGCTCTGGCTGGGTGAGTCGCGGCGCTTCGGACTTGTCATCGCCTTCTCGATTCTCGGGATCTGCGTCTGGTCCAACGGAATTGGCGCCCTGGTCCCGTTGCTTGCTCGCAAGGTTGGGGTTGACCCCGCGCTCGTCTCGGCGCCGATGATCAGCACCCTGGTTGACTCGACCGGGCTCGTCATCTTTTACTCAATCGCGATCGGACTGCTCGAAAAGATGGCCTGAATGCGACCTCAACAAGTTCAAAATTGCTTCCAGTCAACCAATTGCTAGATTTTTTCAACTAATTGTAGCCTCAACGACAAATATCGAGTTAATTAGTTCAGACGGTCTTTTGATCTGTCGGAGTGACACATTTCTCCATCTTAAAGGTAGCTTGGTAATGACCATCCGATTTCGGACAGCGACGGTGGCAACGGCGGTGCTGATGGCTGGCCTGATGACAACCTTCGATCAGATCGGAGCGCAGGAACCGGTCACTCCGAAGTCTGCCGAACCAGTCGCCAAGAAGAAGCACGATGCCTCCCGGCGCGTTCCGGATTATTTCGGTCAGATCGGATTGACCGCCGAACAACGGGCGAGCATTTACGGCATCCTGAACAAGCGGCAGGAGAAAATTGATGCCCTGGAGCAGCAAATCGCGACCGAAAAGGCCGAGATGATCGTCCAGTGCGAGGGAACATTGACCGATATTCAGAAGAAATTGCTCGAAAATCTCCGCCACGCTGCAAGCGAACCTAATGCCACCAAAACTACCGTTAATGCGAAACCCACGAAGTAAGTTCAGTAAGGACTGGCCGATCGAAGCGACTTCGGCCAGTTTTTTTATTGACAGACCGCCGACCTGTTCGGACTGATGGAATTTCTCGGATTGGCTCTGGCTTGTTCTCGTTGTTCCCTTCACAATAACGGTCTTGCCCGAGATTGTTTGTGGCAAGTGAACTCCTGAAGTCAGCGCGGAATCCATGGATCGCGGGAGCGCTCTTCCCTTGCTTGCAGGTCCGACCTCACCCGAAGCCGCAACGCTGACTCAGGACGAGGCCGACCTGGCGAAGTTCGGGTATCGCCAGCGATTGGACCGGACCCTGGGTGGATTTTCGACTTTCGCCGTGGGCTTCTCCTACCTGTCGATTCTGACCGGTCTCCCGCAACTCTTCTACCTGGGGTTTGGCGCGGCCGGACCAGCCTTTTTCTGGACCTGGCCCGTTGTTCTGATCGGGCAGATGCTGGTCGCTTGCTGTTTTGCCGAACTGGCCGCCGAGTTCCCGCTTTCCGGCGGGATCTACCAATGGGCCAGTCGACTCGGGACGGGAAAGTTGGGTTGGATGGCCGGTTGGGTCTCGCTAGCATGTGCCGTGGTCTCGATGTCGTCGGTCGCCCTGGCGATTCAGGGGACATTGCCCCGGCTATTGCCAATTCTCCAACTGGTCGGCAGCAATGACGATCCGATTGCCGCCGCCCGGAACGCGGTCATCCTGGGCTCCGGCTTGATCGTTGTGACGACTTTGATCAATATTGCCAGCGTTCGATTTCTGGCTCAAATCAATAATATTGGGGTCTTCGCCGAACTGGTGGGCATTACGCTCCTGGTCGTTCTCCTCTTTCTGGCGGCGCGACGAGGTCCAGCAGTCGTGCTCGAAATGCAGGGGAAGGGGAGCGAGACCAAGGCTGGTTATCTTGGCCCGTACCTCATGGCCGCGCTGACCGCGTCATTCGTGATGTATGGCTTCGACACCGCGGGGTCGCTTGCCGAGGAAACGACCGACCCGAGACGTCGCGCCCCTCGCGGCATCCTGGGAGCACTCGCGGCGGCTGGCTTGATGGGGGGACTGCTTATCATTGGTGCTCTGCAGGCCGCCCCCGACCTGGCCGACCCCACGCTCGGAATGCTTGGCGGCGGAATGCCGGCAATCATCGACGCGGCGCTCGGCTCGACCTGGGGTCACCTCTTGCTGGCTGACATAACTGTGGCCATTGTCGCCTGTACGCTCACCGTTCAGGCGGCGGCGGTCCGACTCGTCTTCGCGATGGCCCGTGACAACCGTTTGCCGTTCGCGAGTGCTCTGGCTTCGCTACCCGGCGCGGCCCAGTCACCACGATTGCCAGCCATCGTGCTCGGCGTAGTGGCAATTGCCATCCTCGTGATCAATTACAATATCCCCGAGGTGGTGGGTCTGCTGGCGGCCGTCGCGATCGTTTGGGCTAATCTGAGTTATCTTTGCGTAACTATGTCGCAACTCGCTCGCCGCTGGCGGCTAAGTCGTCGCTCAGCAGCTCCAGAATCATCATGCCCAGATCGGGCAGGTTATTTTCGGCTCGGGCGTTGGGGTTGGGCAATCAATCTGCTGGCGGTGAGTTGGAGCTTGGGATTGGTTGGCAACATCGGTTGGCCCCGCCCAGAGATTTATGGCGACCCCTGGTATCGTCGATTCGTGGCCGTCTGGGCCACAGTAGCACTACTCGGGGTCGGTTTTGGTTACAATTATTGGTCTCAACGCCGGGGCCAATTGCATGTACTGGCGGAGCATCGAGCGTCCCTTCCTCCTGAAGTGGGTGGGCGTCCGGTGGAGGTGATCGAGGAGCGACTCGGATGATCAAGAGTTTCCTGCAAAATGGCAAGACCCGTCGGAGTTCCGGTTCGCTCGAACCTCCCGGTCCACCCCCGATCGAACCAGAACTGGCCGCAGCCTGGTTTGTCCATATGTATACTGGAATAGGCTTGATCTTTGCCGCCTGGATTGCGGTTCTCCTGGTCCGGGGAGGCGCCGAGGCGTTCAAATGGTCGTTCCTGCTGATGGTTGCCGCCAGCCTGGTCGACGCGACCGACGGCACTCTGGCGCGCCGGTTTCGCGTCAAATCCGTTCTTCCTGGGTTCGATGGGCGGAAGCTCGATGACCTGATTGATTTCCTCACCTACACCTGTTTGCCCTTGCTCCTGGTCTGGCGTGCGGAGTTGTACCCGGCAGGGTATGAACCCTGGCTGCTCTTGCCCCTGGTCGCCAGTGCTTATGGATTTTGTCAGGTCGATGCCAAGACCGACGATGGTTATTTTCTGGGTTTTCCTTCGCTCTGGAACGTCGTCGCCCTGTACCTGTACGTGCTTCAACTTCCTCCCTGGGTGACGTTCTCGGTCGTCTCAGCGCTGGCGTTGATGACCTTCGTGCCGACTCGCTATTTGTATCCTTCGCTTCCTGGTCGGCTGAATGCCTTCAGCAACATTCTCGGAACGCCCTGGATCATCCTGTTGGTGATCATCCTCTGGCGTCTCCCGTCGAATGCACCGCTTGTTCCTGGGGAGCCGACCTGGTGGCTTGGGGTCGCTTCGCTTTACTTCCCGACCTTCTACATGGTCGCATCCTGGGTGGTGTCTTACCGACTCCGCCGCAATCGTGTTGCTTCGGTTGCCTGATTGATCGTTGTAAATCCGAAGTGGGAGGCAAGGATGCCAGGCAGAGATATTAGATGGAGGACTCTGCTCGTCGGGGTCATCGTCGTTGGTCTGCTAGCCCTGGCGCCAGCGGCGACCGACGACCCCAGAACCACGACGGTCAATGACCTCGTCTACTCGACCGTCGGGTCAACTCAGCTTAAACTCGATCTGGCCGTTCCGGTCGAGGGGGCTGGTCCGTTTCCGGCTGTTGTGGTGTTTTATGGAGGTGCCTGGCGGACCGGCAACAAATGGGGCAATCGTCCCGTCCTGGCCGAGTTCGCTCGGCGTGGGTTCGTGGCGATCTCGCCGCAGTATCGCCACTGCCCGGTGGATCGCTTCCCCGCGCAGGTCCACGACGCCAAGGCGGCGGTCCGCTGGCTCCGGGTTCACGCTGCGGAGTATCGGATCGACCCCGACCGAATCGGCGCGATGGGTTTTTCGGCCGGAGCCCACCTGTCGCTGATGCTCGGGACGACGGGGCCAGCAGACGGCCTGGAAGGGGATGCGCCGGCTGGTTCACCTAGCACGCAGATTCAAGCAGTCGTCAACTATTATGGTCCAACCGACCTTGGAGCTGCTGATATCTCGCCGCTGTCGAAGGCTCTGGTGCGCGACTTCCTCGGGGCCGAGGCGGCTGATCAACCGAAACTCGCGGCAAGCGCGTCACCACTGACTTACCTCGACCGGACCGACGCGGCAATCCTGACTTTTCATGGGACCACCGACTCGGTTGTTCCCATCACTCAGGCGGTCCACCTCAGTGAGGCGATGACCCGGGTGGGCTTGCCGGGTCGAACCGAACTGCTCAGCGGGCTCGGGCATGGCTGGTCGGGTCCGGCGCTGAACCGGACGATGGAGGCGACTTATGCCTTCTTTGCGGAGCGACTCCGTGTCAGGTGAGTCGATCCCGACTTGCCGTGCGGGGAGGTCTGGGTGTTGCCATGTCGGTGCATACGGTGTGCGGGTACGACGCTCGGAACGGTCGCTGACACAAACGGCGTGAGCGTCGTTGTCGCGGCTGGCCAACCGGGTGCTGGTATCGTTGCTGGCCTGGCAACCGTGGCTGACCCCGTCTCGACGGCGCCTGGCGAGGCGATCCAGCCAGCCCAGATCCCAGGCACGCCTAGGTAGATCGAGCCAAGCGACCGGAGCGATGGTCCAGTCCCTCCCTGACCGAATTGGAGGTAAGTGTTCGTACTGTGCGACCCTTGAACGAACCATTCGGCCGTTGGGTTCCGAAAGACGCTGATATCCGCACGACCATCGCCATCGAAGTCAGCGGGTTCCGGGCTATCGCTATTCGGCTGGCCGAAGTAGACAGCCCGAGGCGTGGATTGAATGAACCAGCCCCCGGAGGAGGGTTGATAGACGGCGACCTGGGCGTGACCAACGCCGTCATAATCGGCGGGCACCGGGATCATCCCAGTTGCCCCGTGCTGAACGACCCGGTAACCAGTCGGCGTGATGATGAACCACTGGTATGTGGTCGGCCGGAGGACCGCAATCTCGGTTTTCCCGCCAGCGTCGTAGGCGGCGGGGACTGGCTGGTCGACGCCGGCCATACCCCACTGGCTGACCTGCAAAGTACCCGAACCAGATCGGAAGATGTACCAGACTCCTGTGGATGGACGGTAAACGGCCAGGTCGGTCTTCCCATCGCCATCATAGTCACCCGGGACCGGGATATCACCGACACCGCCGAATTGTCGGACGTACGATCCGTTCGGACCGATGATGTACCACGTGGCGGTCGAAGGGCGAAAGACCGCGACCTCGGACGTACCACCATCGTAGTGGCCCGGGACCGGGATATCGCCGGGTATGCCGAACTGGACCGTATGCCCTCCGGTGGTTGGGTTCTGGATCGACCAGGTTCCGATCGAGGGGCGATAGGTTGCAACCTCAGCATGACCAACGCCATCGTAGTCGGCAGGGACGGGGATGTCGGCCATCTGGGTCGGATTGAAGCCGATACTCCAGCCGACGTTGTTGACGCCGATCGTGATCGTGGTGGTCTGCGTGCCGGGCAACGGCCCCGATGCGGTCACGTTGTAGGTTCCCGCCGGTAGTTGGAGTGAATACCCCCCCGTAGACCAGGTCTGGGTCTGAAAACTCCCTTGCCCGGCCGTTCCTTGCGCAGTGATCGTAATTCCGCCGTAGCCTTCACCGAGGTTGTAGAAACCGTTGTTGTTGTTGTCGAGATAGAACGTCCCGGTCAGAAAAGATACCCCTTGCCGGTACCCAAACTCTTGCGTCACGATGGCAGGCCCAACATTGAGAGCAGCCGCCGTGGTGGGCGTCGCATTGGTGATTAGCCCGATCCCGATCTCGGAATAGGGATAGACCCCCGCCAAGGGGTTGGCAGCCGACGGGCCGGGAGCCAGGATGTTTTTCAGGTGGCCAAAGTCCGGATTTCCCCAGTCGAGCAGAAAGCCTGCCTCAAAATAGTCCGCGTAGGCAGTAGAGGACGCCGGGTTGACGGCCTGCGAGTAGGCAAAGATATTTTCGCCCGTTGCCCACGCCCCGAGTCCCGTCGGGAGATAGGCTTGCCCATCGGACTCGGTGGCGATGGCTGGGTTGGTCAGGAAGCCCGCCGGACTATGCCGCTGGCTGTTCGTGCTGAGCATTAAATTGGTTTCCGCCAGTGCCGCATCGATCAACCGAGGGTTGAACGCGAGGGGTGGCTCGGCTGAATAACTGGAGATTGTTTGATAAAAAGTATTCAAATTCCAGTTTGCCGTGGCCTGATGGATCAGAGGATCGGTCTGGGCAAGTGCGATGAGCCGCTGCCCTTCGGCGGTCGGGTTCGCCCGCGTCCGATTGATCAACTCCAGCATGTACTGTTCAAGGTCGGTGGGGGCACTTCCAGCCGTCAGCAATTGCCGTGATTCGAGCCGATCGAAATTGAGTGATTGTCGGGGCGACCCGAGGTAACCGCGCGACGCAACTCGAGAGCGTTTATCGGGCTGAGAGAGTCCCACCATATGCTTGAACTCGCAGTTTGAATTCTGGAAGGCTTGATAAAGATGTGTTCGGCGAAATCCACACCGACAACCCCTGGTAGGGGGAAGGGTCGTCGGCGCAGGCGTTATCCCGCGGCGGATTTATTCAGCAAACTCGTTGGCCAGTTGCTTGATGAACATCAAGGCTTCGGCCAGTTCACAGACTCGGGCGCCGGGAACGCGTCCTCGGGAATCGAGTTCACGGAGCAACATCAGATCCTCGAACTCCTCGGACTGCTCCAGCCGACCGCGTGCTCGTGCGCCGAGCGTGCCATTACGGTAAGCCAGTGCATCCATGTGCAGAGCGATCAAAGTTTCGGTCCGCTCGGTGATTGTGCCTTCGAGTGCCTGCAACCCAGCAACAACATGATCACGCGGGTCGATCGCCTTGCCGACATCGTGGAGCAACGCGGCCAGGAGGAACTCTTCGTCGTAGCCACGTTCATCGCGGGCAAGCTCGAATACCTGCAAGCTGTGGTAGAGTGCATCTCCTTCGGGATGGAATTTTGGGCTCTGCTTGACCCCTTCGAGGGGCTGCAAGAGGAGGCGATAAAGCTCGAACCGATCGATATGATCCTCGGTCCGCTCCACCTCGAAGTCGAGGTCAATCTCGGGGTCTTCAGCCTGCAGTGCCACTTCGAGTTCGGCGATCGAGGCCCGCTCGATTGCCTGACCAGTGATTGAGCTTTTAAAGACGTAATGCGCCTTGTCTTCGGGATACAGTGTCAGCTCAAATGGGTATTTCTCGTCGATGTGGATATGAGTAAAAACCCGCTCCTCGCCATATTTGACGATTCGCTTCTTCTCGACCTCAAAACTCAATGCGAATTCGTCCAAGGTATTCGTGACCAGTGTTTGACTGTCCGAGAACAGATGGATGTCGATATCGGACCCTTGACGGACGTGCCCGGTCCAGACGCTCCCGATTAACCTGGGCCGAAACCGAGTCAGTTTTCGCATGAGTCGCAACGCCTCGATCCGCATCTCACGAATGGTGTCGAGCCGTTTCGGCCCTTCGTGGATCCGTGCCATGGCCTGGATCTGATCCCGAATTTCCGAGTTGGACGGGAGATCGCCGGGTCGATACCGATACTCGACGCCAAGCTGTTTGGCAGCTTTGCGTTTGGCGGTGAAGTACTCAGATTCGGTTCGGAGATACATCATCTGCGCGGCGAGGAAGGCAATTTGCCGCCGGATGCGTTGGTCAGCCATGAGTGAAATGTGCGCCGATTGGGCCCATCGAGCGGCGCGGGGCAACCGAAATTGGCGACGGTGAGAAGGTTCACCTTGGAGTCGCAATATTCGGTAAGGTAAAGCGAAGGCAAGATTAGCGAACGATCGGTCCGACAGTCAAGCATCGTCTTCTTCAGGCTTCAAGCCTAGTCGCGTTTTGTCATCATTGATCAATTTGTGATGGTTTGCTCATATTATCCTAGATTTGCTGGCGTCGCAAAGTGAGTTCCCATCCGACTCAGGAGCGATATCTGGCAATTTTGTGAAATTCACCAGTTACGCAGCTCAAATCAAAACCAAAGACCCTTTTCGACTCGGTTGTGTAAGGATTCGCCACGAACAAAACGTCCGACGTTCTCCGCCATCAATTCCAGGTGTCGATGAGCCACAACCGGCGAATATCCGGCGGTATGAGGCGTCAGTATCACGTTGGCGAACGTCCAGAGCGAATGACTGGGTGGAAGCGGTTCTACCTCAAAAACGTCGAGGGCTGCCCCGGCGATGGTTCCATTCTCGAGCGCCTGCGCCAGGTCGTCGAGCACGACGATCGCACCGCGACCAACATTGATCAGGTAGGCGGTCCGCTTCATGAGGGCGATGGTCGCGGCGTTAAACCAGCCAGTCGTCTCGGGGGTGTGAGGAGCGGCAATCACGACGAAGTCGCTCGCGGCCAGGAGGTTGGGAAGACCATCGATCTCGGCGACGGTCTCAACTCCATCTGGCATGCGGGTCCGCTCGGGGAAGCGGTCCACTCCACGAACGGTCATCCCGAAGGCCAGTGCTCGGCGAGCAACCTCGGCCCCGATCGAGCCGCACCCGACGATGCCGAGCGTTGCATCAGGCAACCAGATCGTCGCGCGGTCCATCGCGTTGACGACACCTGGACCAGACGAGAAGTTGACCCGCGCTGCTTCGCCCCCCACAGGTTCGTAGCGGCGGTCCCCCTGCTGACGGATATAGGTATGTAAGTTCCGCGCGAAGCAAAGGATGTAGCCCAGCACCTGGTCGGCGATAACGTCGCTGAAAAGACCCCGCATGTTGGTCAGGGTGCAGGGATGATCGATCAGGGCCGGGAACAAATAATGCTCCAGGCTCGCGGTGAACGCCTGGACCCAGCGGAGGCGGTCGCTCGCCGCGAGCAAGTCCGGCGTGATCTTGCCGAGAAAGGCTACCGCACCGGCCATGGCGACCTGGGCTTCGGTCGCGGTTGCGGCGTTGATCCACTCGATGGACGCTGACCCAGCAGCTAGGCGAAGGCGATCTAGCCGGTCAGGCTCGATCGCGGGATAAATAACGATCTTCATCGTACAAATCCCGGAAGTGGCTTGCGTTGCTGGAAATCGGAGTGTTGCTCGATTGCCCTTTGAAGCGTGGCGACGACCCGATCGGCTCCATCGGTTAGGAACGGTGCTGGTCCCGGTTGTCCGGTGAGCGCACGTTCGAACGCACGAGCTAGCCGAAACTCGCGGAAGTCGCGAGTGGAGATTGGCACCCCACCGCCCCAGGCCCGAAGTGCATGGTCCAACGCTCGGTGTTCGGCAAACCCGGATCGTGGAGGGTAGATCAACGGAGTGCGCGCAACCATTGCCTCGCAGACGGTGCCATATCCGGCCTTGGCCACGATCGCATCGGCTGATGCCGCCAGATCGGTCCCCGTCCACTGGTCGGCTGGAACGACATGAAGGTTTGGCAGCGGACCAGTCGGCGCCGGGTGGAAGCCGACGAAGTGAACTCCCTTGAAGCTGGCCAGCCGTTCCCAGCCAAGGTTCGCTTGACCATAGCGGCCAATATAAAAATAAACAATCTTGTCTGTGTTTTTCAGCCCAAGCGACTCGCGGAGTTCGATCCGTCGGTCAATGCCCGGCGTGACAACCATCCCAACGTCGATGATTGGCCCGAGCCCATTCATCCGGAGGGCAGGGGCCGCCCGGAGCACGACCGAAGCGTGCTTGTACGCCGCTTGAACCGCGTGAACCGTTTGCAGGGCCGCCTCGGTCCCGATCTTCCGGGCGTGCGGTGCGTAGATCTCGGCCCAAGTGAAATTGGCCAGAAGAAACCCCGGGATCTTGGCGTAGGCGGCCGCGATCAGCGGGACGGGTGTTGCATCACAAAGGACCACGGCGGTCCCCTCGTCACGAAGGCGAATCGCCTCGGCGTCAACCTCGGTCATGGCTCGCGCGTGGACTGCGGCCGCGCGGGCAAGCGTGCCCGGGCCATCGGTCGCCGCGCTGTCTCCGGGCGGGTTGAGCGCCCCCGCGTCGGAAACATGCGGTTCGAGGTCGGCCGGTCGTTTGAGCCGTTCTCGCCAGTGGTCAAACAGATTCGCATCGGAGCGAATCACGACGGGAATATGGAGCGGAATCTTGTTGATTGCCGCAACCGACCGATTCAGGTGGCCGAAGCCGTGACTGGTGACATAAACGGCGATTCCGCCGCGGCGATCCTGGCTCATGGCTTGATCCCCTGGTCGAGCCAGCCTCCAACTTCAAACGGGTCGCGATATCCGGGATGGAGTAAGACCGACTCCACGGCGTCGGGGCGGGCGATCAAGATATCGACCGCCTCGGCAATGGCCTCGGGTCGATTTTGGAGCAGCGGAGCCGCCCAGTACTTGCGCCACTTTGCTTGCGTGGCAGGGTCGTCAAAGACCGATCGATCGAGAAACGATCGGAGCCGAGCCGCGGGCGAACCCGCCTCGATCACGCGTCCTTCGGCAAGAGTCAGGGAGGCGGCCCGCAGGCCGGTGGGATCGGTCCGCGCCCAGGTAACGATCGTTGGATCCACCTTCAGAATCGGTCCTTGGGTGACACCCTCACCCCAGAATCGTCCCAGGGGCGACAGGACCGCTGACGACCGGACCCAATCGGGTGCATGAAGCGTGACCGACGGGGTCGCAACGTGGGTCAAGAGGTCGAGCGCCCACGCCCTGGATACGGCCTCAGGGCTGTCGAGCGTCACGACTCGCAAGCCGTCGAGTTGCCGAGGGCTCCGGGCGTAGATCGGTTTCATCGCGAACAAGAGTCGGGTGAACGGGCTTGCCTTCGAGTCGTGCGTCAATGACCAGCCAAACGGGATCCGGCCGGGGTCTACGCTGCTCCCCAAAACGATATCGCTCCGCAACTCACCCAGTTCTTGCAAACAGCCGATGCTCGGGGTGGTGATCATGCCGTTGAGGAAATCGACGTTCGCCCTCGGCGGCAAGATCTGGTTCAGGTCGGCCAGGGTGGAACTGTCAAAAGCTTCGTACCAGTACGACAACTCAAACCCACGCCGCCAGGCCCCGCGCGGGCCGCCAATCCACTCGTTGTAGTACGACAGTTCAAAGGGATGAATCGCGACGAGTTGCCAGCCGGCCGGGATTAGGACGAGACCGGTCACGATGGTCCGGCAGAGGATCACTCTCCTACGAAACCAGCACGCGGCTCCGTCAGCCACGGCCACGGCTCCCCACCCAGCGAAGGCCGCCATGAAGAAGAAAGTCGGCAGTAGAAGGCGGACCCCATCATGCGCGGGGGTTGGCAGCATCCGGAGCATCGGCAGGACAATCATGTTCAGAGCGAAGAAAATCGATAAGTGGTTCTGGACCCGCCCGCCTCGGCTTGTCTGGACCACCAGACCGATCAAACTCGCGAGCAAGATCCCCACTGGGACGGTGACGGCGATCAGGACCCAGGCGTTGTGCCACGGGAGGCTATAAGTGTAGATCTCTCCCAGGTACATGATCCGGATGTCGGGTAAGGCTCCCCGGCGATCCGCGCTCAACGCGTAGTAGTGAGCCAGTCGGGGCAAGGTTTCGCGCCACCAACCTGGGTTGCCAAGCCAACTCACAAGCGGCGCGAATGCCAGGATGCTGGCCCAAACCTCCAGTCCTGGGCGTTCGTCCCCCCAGACGGGGTGATCTGGCCAGATCCGACCGGCCCAGCGGCGGAGGAGCCAGAACAGGAATGGCAAAGCAAGAAGAGCGCCAGGGAAATTCGATCCCGGCTGCAAGTGAAAGATATCGGTGCTGCTCGGCGGTGGGTAGAGCTTTGCGAGTCGGCGGACCTCCCCGAAGGCCAGCACGGTCGGGGCGAGCAGCATCATACTAGTGATGGTGGCGTCAATCAACGTGGCCCGGAACCCGGCTCGGCGGAACGTGAGCGGAATTCGAGTGACGCCCAGCCAGATCAGAATGGGCCCGAGGACGACAACCGCCGCCATCTTTTCGAGAAAGCTTAACCCCAGGACCACGCCCACCACGACGCGCCAACGCCGGCCGTTGGGGTCGTGCAGCCCCTTCCAGAAGGCGAGAACTGCCACAACCCAGAGCAATAGGCCCGGCGTATCGGTCCCGGCGATGTGTCCATCACCATACAACCTTGGCATCACCAAGAGCGAACCAGCCGCAACCCCACCGACCCACCCACCATAGCGTCGAGCCAGGAAGCCGAAGGCGAGGGTGATGGTTGCCGCATACTCGAAGACCGACGCCAACCGTCGCGCCGGGATGTCCTTGACCCAGCCACCGAAAATTGCGGAGGTCAGAAGGTCAAGCTGACCAGCCAGCGGCGGGTGAAAATTGTAGCCGAACCGAGCGTAGGGCCAGTAAAAGAGCAGCGCATCCGGCGTCGTCAGCGCTTCCAGGTCGGCCCGGCTGCGGACCTTGACGAGCTGCTCCCACCACTGCGCCGAGATGAGCTGGCTAATTCGGTAGGAAGGCTCGTCCCAGGTCAAGCCGATGTCACCAGTGGTCGGAACAGTGGCTCCCAGAGCCCCAGCCAGCACCAGAGCCACCCCGAGCCACCACCGACCATCGTTCAAGCCGGTGAGTTGATCGGGGCTTGGATCGGAGTCAAGTACCGTAGGTCTGGCGATCATCAGCGGACGCTCAGCGGGGCATGGGGTAGATCGAAACGAGTGGAACACCCAGCTTGGACATCTGGTAAGCGGGACGACCTTGAAGCATCAGATCACGTTGCCAGGGTTCGATCGCCCCCGGACGATGCTGAATCACGAACCATTGCGGACGGCCAGGATCGAACGGGCTCAGCGGCACTCGCAACTTGCCTGTTTGCTGCAAGGCGAACCACGTTGGCGGGTTGGTGGCGAACTGGACCGACCGACCCGGGTCAGTGTGTTCGTTCAACCAGGTAATCGCGTCGTCGGTCATCCCGTCCCAAAAGTAGGTTGGCTCCATCCCCAGGGCGGTGGCTCCTCGCAAGCCGCCAACCATCGGACTGAAGTACGCGAGCGGAGTTGGCATCATGATCGCAACCGACAAGGCTCCTTCGAGACATGCCGCTCCAGCGAGTGCATTCCCGGTGATCCTGGACCACCGCCCGATCTGTGCCACGCCAAAGCCCACGCAGAGTGCCAGCATGCCGAACGCGGGTAAGAAGAGGCGGACCCCATCGTGACCTGGAGTGTGCGGCATGGCTCGGAGCAAGAGGAGGAACCCCCAGTGCATCACGACCAGCACGGCGAATGAGTCGATTGTGGGTTGATCACCCGATCGGCGCAACCAGCGCTGAACCGACTCAACCGCTCCGCGTCCCGCCCCGATCAAGCTCAAAATCAAGAAGCCAATGGGAGTTACGAAGACGGTCCACACGAGCGTATTGTACCAGGGGAGCGAAACGCGCGGTGTATTGTAGATCGTTCCCAAGAACGAGACGGGAATCGGGATGGTCTTGCCTCGGGTCAGGTTCGAGGTGAAAAACCGCTCGATTCCGGCAACTGGGCTGTTCCACCAGCAGGGGTTGAACATGAACAACACAACGAAGCTAACGGCCGCCGCGATGGCAAGCACCCCCCAGGCGCGACGGTTCCAGTCCCAGACCGCCCAGACCACGAACGGAATCGGTAAGAACCAACCAGTGAGTTTGGTGTCGGCCGCCCATCCGCAAATCACCCCGAACGCAATTGCCCACCCCCACCATCCATACCAGCGTGGGGATGCGACAGCATGGGCGAACGTCAGGACGCCGCCCACCCAGAGCGCCGCGAGCAGGCCGTCCACCGTGGCATAATGACCGTGGCCAAACAGGTTAGGTTGCCAGGACCAGGCGGCTGCCGTGCTCAGACCCGCTACGATACCCCAGCGTCCAGCCACGAAGCCAAACAACGCTCCGCTCGTCAAGCTAAACGCCAGGATTGGCCCCAACCGGCCCCGCGGTAAATCCGCCCACCTCGGAACGACGACATCCCCGATCAGACCCACAATCGCGTAAAACGGCGGGTGTCCGTGGGGTTCCTCGCGTGCGAACGGCCAGAAGTAGGCCATGGCCTGGGGACCAAGTAATTTGGCCGTAGTGTTGATCTCTTCGGGTCGAGGGGGCGGGACTGGCGGGTTATCTTGCTGGACGAGTTCGGCACGCGGAGAAAGCGGTACCCATCGGGAAGCAAACCCACGCGGATCACGCAACGCGGCGATCCAGAGGCGGACCCGCTCTTCCCGCCCGAGCGTATATCCTTCGTCCCAGACCATAGCCAGTTTCGGCTCGGTGGCCAGCATCAATATCAGCGTCAGCAACGTAACAAAGAAAGCCCCAGCACCGATCATCCATCGGTGGCGGGGCTTCTGGAGCCGGATCGACTTTGAAACAGACAGGTCGTCACCGATCACAGATCAGGCGCTTTCTTTTTTTCGCTCTTTGGCTGTCGGGATCGGGATTGGTGGGGTATCGAACAGTTTCTTTTCCTTGCGGACAATCTCGGGAGTGACAACGTACTTGCCTTTATCCTTGGGAGCTTTGTCGGGCAGTTCGTACATCACATCGAGCATGATTTCCTCGACGATCGACCGCAAGCCTCGGGCACCCGTGTCTTTCGCCTTGGCCTTCTTGGCAATCTCGACGAGTGCTTCGGGGTAAATTCAAGGTCGGCACCTTCCATCTCGAAGAACCGCCGGTACTGCTTGACGAGCGCATTCTTCGGGGCGGTCATGATTTGAACGAGGGCGTCGGCGTCGAGCGGCATCAGCGGGCAGACGATCGGCAACCGACCTACGAACTCGGGAATCATCCCGTATTCGAGGATGTCGTCGGAAGTCACCCGATCGAGGAGTTCGCCGATCTCGACCTCGTGTTGCGCCTCAGTCTGACTACCGAAGCCGATCGTCTTCCGACCGACTCGGCGAGCGATCAGGTTGTCGAGGCCAACAAAAGTTCCACCACAGATGAACAAGATGTTGGTCGTGTCCATCTGAATGTACTGCTGCTCGGGATGCTTGCGGCCCCCCTGCGGCGGAACGTTGGCAATCGTGCCTTCCAGCATCTTCAAGAGAGCTTGCTGAACGCCTTCTCCCGACACGTCGCGAGTGATCGAGACGTTGTGATTTGTCTTGCCGATCTTGTCGATCTCGTCGATATAGATGATCCCGCGCTGGGCGGATTCAAGATCGAAATCGGCGGCGTGCAGCAGTTTGAGAAGAATGTTTTCAACATCTTCGCCGACATAACCCGCTTCGGTCAAAGTTGTTGCATCGCCGATCGCGAACGGTACATTCAAGATCCGGGCCAGGGTACGCGCGAGCAACGTTTTGCCGCAACCCGTTGGGCCGATCAGCAGAATGTTCGACTTGTCAAGTTCGACTTCGTTGTCGTTTTCTTCGGCATGAACAAGGCGTTTGTAGTGGTTGTGAACCGCGACCGAAAGAACCTTCTTGGCACGATCCTGATCAATCACGTAAGCATCAAGTTGTTCTTTGATCTCACGGGGAGTAGGAATGTCGGTGAAGAGAGTCTTTGGCACCCCGCGACGCCGACGTTCCTGATCAAGGATCGACTGGCAAAGTTCAATACACTCACCGCAAATGTAGACGTCACCAGGACCTTCGACCAAAGGGCCGACGTCGCGGTAGCTCTTTCGGCAGAACGAGCAGTACGCATTCTTTTTTGTGCCGCTCGTACCGGTCGGTGCACTGCCACCACCTCCGCCGCGTTTGCCGCCGCCCGATCCGCCGCCCGCGATATCCTTACCCGATGGCATGCCTGGTCCTTTCATCCCTCGAAACGGGAACCCGGCCCGAAACAGCTCTTGGCACCGGGTTGGATGGGGCGATTAAGCATCAAGAGCACAAGATTCGATCAACCCAGAGGGGATCGAACGACTCGGCTCATGAGGGCAAACAAAGGGTCGAAGCCCTCAGGATTCAGTCCGGGTTGCTTTTTGAGACGACTGCCGAGGAGGCATGTCGAGCAAGACAGCACTACCCGAGTGAATCGAATTTGACTCCCCTCTCCCGTCAACCCGGTTATTCTAAAGGAGGTTTCGGTTGCACGCAAGTCGATCCGCCATCCTGAAGGATAGAATCATCGGGGTTCAGGGCCGACTGAGCCGACCCGAACGATTGTCATTCCTCGATCATCTGTCCCGGGCCTCAACCTGGTCGAGCAAGCAGCCAGGCCACAATGCGCCGGGTTGCCGATCCGAGCGGATAGTCCACTAAGTGATGAGGAACAACCCAGGCGGCTTCCACCCATCCCGATGCGATCGCGACTTCCCCGGCGACCCAGTCTGCTTCGTGAACGTCGAGTTTAACCCGATGCGTGGTGACACCAAACTGGATCGAGGTGGCCACTGGTCCCAGTTCGACCTGGACCCCAGTAAGCTGTGACAGGCCCTCGGCCAGCTTGATCTCAGCGCCGAGCGACCGACCAGCCGGGTCGGCCCCGGCGATGTGAAGCGTCGGAAACTCCCAGAAATGTTCCCAGAGTCGGCCCGCCCCCCGTTTCAGGATCAGGTACTGATCTCCTCGGCGGATCAACACACAGGCTTCGGCGACGGCTTTCGGGGTTGGCCGGGCCCGGACAACTGGGAGGCGGTCTTGCTGACCGGATGCGCGGGCCTGGCATTCGCTGGCGACAGGACATGTCAGGCAGAGAGGTGCACGGGGAACACAAACGAGCGCGCCAAGATCCATGAAAGCCTGGTTGAATTCTCCCGCATTCTGTGCCGGCACCAGACGCGTGGCGGCGTCCCAGAGTCGGGTTTGAGCGCGTGTTGTTTGTAAGTCTTCGGGCCAGGCCAGCCACCGAGCCAGCACACGCTGGGTATTGGCCTCGACGATCGGGGCGGGTTGATCGAAGGCAAACGAGAGGATGGCGCCGGCAATATATCGACCGACCCCCGGCAAGGCACGGATCGCCACGGGATCACGGGGGAAAATGGCTCCGTGCTCGTTGACCACGATTTTTGCCGCCGCGTGCAGCTGTCTAGCCCGCCGGTAATAGCCGAGTCCCTCCCACGCCTTGAGCACGTCAGCTTCCTCAGCACTGGCGAGGGCTTCAATCGTCGGAAATCGGGCCAGAAATCGGGCATAAAACGGGATCACCGCCGTCACGGTCGTCTGTACCAGCATGAACTCGGAAACCAGAATCCTGTATGGATCATGGGTTTCCCGCCAGGGTAGCGAGCGGCCCGCCGAGCGATACCACGTGACTAACTTCTCGCGCACCCGGAGCAGCCAGGCCTCATCCGAATCGGGATTGAATCTTTCGTTCGTGGGATTTTTGCCCGATGAATCCGCCACAATGCTCTCGTTAAGTTCGACGGTTTTTCTTTTGCGGCCCATTAAATTGCCCTGGAGAAGAAAAGACGGTCACGAAAAATGGGATAATTAGAGAAAGTTTGCATTGACTTACCGTAAATGGGACATAAACTGTGAAAGTGCAGGGGGAGATTCGATCGTGACAGCCGATCCGGCCCCATTCTGTCTCACCGACTGGACCCATTTTGGGAGTAAAAGATCCATGACGACCACGAGCATGAATCCTTTTCCAAGTTCGCTTGCTTTTGCGGGACCAATGGCTCGTGCTGCGGTTCGGCCTGCCAAGATGGAAACCCTGGACTCATTGGTTGGCAATCCGTTGCGGCGGCTGATTCAGATCACCCGATCGAATGATCGGTTGCTCAAGGAGTTGACCACGGCTCGGCAGCGATTGGTCGAGGCGCTTCGGTATGTCTCCGACCCGGAGTCGAATCAAAAACTTGGAGAGGCTCTGGTCTCGCTCGCTCGGCAGAAGCATGACCGGGCTCTAGACCGCCTCCGGGCGAACCGACTGGTCGCTCTGGCGATTTTAGCCGCTCTGAGCGATCGAGACTGATCGGTTCGCTCTCTTCGTAATGAACCAAGGGAACAAATCAACCCGCCGACGGAATCTACCACGAGGATTACCCATGAATGTGACCTCTTCCAGCTCATCAGCCCGGTGCCACCCAGCAGACCTCGGATCGGAAGTCCGGTCAATGCGGCGGAAACGAAAGAACCGAGTGGGTGGAGACCGCTTGACCCCCGCCCAGCAAGACCTAGCGACCCTTTTTTTGCCCTTGGCTCGGGGGATGGCCAAACCGCTGAAGTTGTTATATCCGACCTGGCGTGACGAGTTTGAGTCGGCTTCGTGTTTGGGTCTCGTCGAAGCCGCCCGAGCTTATGATCCCAAGAAGAATGTTCGGTTCGCCACTTTTGCCCGGTTCCGAATCCGCGGGGCTCTCATGGATGTCGGGCGGGCAATGCTCCTGGGTCGCCATGATGGAGACGAGACCACCCCCGGAACGGTCACTTTGACCCCCTATACCGAAGCACACGGTAAAGTTCTCGTCGCATCCGAGCCACCCCCTGTGGGCCTGGATGTCGATGACATTGACCAGGTCGAGCATTGGTTACGCAAGTTGCCCGATCGGCATGCCAAGGTATGCCGGATGTATTATCTGTACGGTAAGACGCTCGCTGAAATCGCCGAGGCCTTCAACTGCTCGCTATCAGAGATCACACGGCTGCACAGGAAGTCGCTCGACTATCTTGCCGAACCCTACGGGAAGCGACCCCCGAAGCGGCTCAACTGGTCCCACAACCGCAGCTATCAGCCGTTCGATCTGGCGAAGCCCAAAAGCAAGCGGACGACATGATCAGACGATTGGTCAGATCATTCACCAGCTTGTTCCGACAAAGACGCCTCGCCAGTTGACTCAAAAGCAAAGCAATCTGGATCGATCCGCTCAGCATGGTCGCAATTTGGCAATCACGAAAAGACGTCTTTTGAAAGCGAAAGGCTCAAACGATGCTGGTACTCAAGCGAAAAGAAGGTCAGTGGGTGGAAGTGACGCACCGGTCGGGTGATCTCCTCCGGATCCGGATCTGTAAGATCGAGGGAGGAACACCGGGGCATCTGAACCTGGCATTCGATGATGCGGCCCGTCATTTCGAGATCGAGCGGCCCGAGCGTCGCCATCAGACCGACGCTCTGACCGCCAAACAGGTCACCGAACCGGAGCAACCCGCGATCGGAGTTTCTGCCTAATTCGATGATTTATGGTGACAATTTTCGGACCTGGGACTTGCGAAGTCCGAACAGTGGTCGTGGCTCACTGGTCCGGTCAGGGATGACCAGATCAAGCCCCAGCCATGGCGAATTCCTCAAAAGCAATTGTTGCCGTCACATCCGTGGGGCGCACCAAGGCGACCTCGGTGCAGTTGGGAAACAAGGGGCAACGCACACACTCGTTCCAGATCTTGTGCGGCAGTTCCGCCTTTTCGATCTGGTGAAATCCGCACCGCTCAAAAAAGTCGGCGACGTAGGTTAAGGTGAAGACCGTTTTGATCTCCAGCTCATGAGCTGCTTGCCAGCAGGCTTCAACCAGAGATCGACCTAATCCCAGCCCTTGGGCGGATTCGGCCACGGCCAGGCACTTCAATTCCGCCAGGTCTTCCCAGAAGACGTGGAGTGCAGCACAACCCACAATCTGGCCCTGAGGATCAACCGCGACGAAAAACTCGCGGATCGACTCGTACAGTTCACCCGGCGACCGACGGATCATGAGCTTCCGGTCGGCGAAGGTGCGAATCAGGGTCTGAATAGCGGGGACGTCACCGACGCGAGCAGGGCGAATGTTCAATCGAGGGACCCCCAAACCCCGGAGGTGAGCCCGGGTGTTCTTGCCAAAGACAGAGCCACAACATGACGTCCGCTGGTGCGGAATCGTTATCTTAGAACGAAACTGCGAGGAATCAAGTTCTGTTTTTACTTGGTAACCGAGCCGGATTCCTTTTGAGCTGTCGCGGATTCCGCCTTCGTCTCGGCGACCATGCGGCGTGGGAGCACTCGTTCGCGATAGAACCGCTCCATGTGCCGATAGTCCGGACCTCGAGAAACCTCAACCAAGCCAAAGTTCCGATCGATCTCGTCGCTCGCTTGCTCAAGTGTCCAGCCGCAATAGAGCATCCGGTAAGCCATCTGAACCATCGAAGCGCGATTGATTCCGTGGTGACAGTGGAAGTAAACCGGTTGGTTCTTGGGATCGGCAATCGCCGCGGCGGCGATTTCGAGCTGGTCATTCACCGTTTGTCGCTCGTTATTGCCGCGAATATCAACAATCGGGATATGGAGCCATTGAATTCCCAACTCCTTGGCCAGTGCCTGCTCCTGGATCGGGAGGTAGTGATCGGGTGGGTGCGCGAGAGCCACAACCGTCTTGATCTGGTGGTCACGTACGACCCGGCGCATTGGCCAGACCTTTTGCCAGGCACCGCGGTAGATCCGGCCCGGCTCCACCTCGGCGAAGCGGTCGGCGAAAACGTAATCGTGACCATGCCGCCAGATCTGCTGGCAAGCCAGGATTACCAGGCCCACGACGAGCAACCTCCGTGTCCACCTGCGTCGATCGCTCATCGTCGGCAAACTCCATTCAAGAACCTGACCTGCTGGCAAAGCGGGGACGAGGTTGGTCGAGCGGGATACTAACAGCCCGCGCAGACCTGGTAAAGGTCGGTCATGACCGCCGGCCGGGGGGCAAGCCTGGGCGATCTACTCATGGTTTTGACATCGTCAATGCGGTTAGAATCGGTCAAAATGCCGCCAGGTCGCCAGTGTTTGTTGTGTTCGTCGAGCGACGGACGGAGCGCGGGTCGAGTTCGGCCGAGATGGAAATCGCTTGATGACGCCGCGTCGGTTACTCTGGATTTTAATCTGCGTGACTGGTCTGGCCCGGCTCGTCTGGGGTTCGGTGCTCGGGCTTGGGATGGACGAGGCGTATCATTCGTTGTTCCTGGTCCACCCGGACTGGAGCTATTTCGACCACCCACCCATGCTGGCCTTGATCGAGGCTTGCGGAGTTTCCCTGGCGGGCGGCTGGGTTGTGCCGATCACGCTCCGGATTGGCTTCGTTTTGCTGTTCGCCGGTTCGACCTGGTTGATGGCTGGGTTGACCACTCGATTCTTCGGTCCGTGGGCAGGGTTGCTGGCGGCGTTCGCGCTCAACGTCTCGGCCTACCACACAGCGGCGGCAGGTGTCTTTGCGTTGCCTGATGGGCCACTCCTTTTCTTCTGGCTGCTCACCTTGGACCGTGTTGCCTCAGCGCTGGAGCGACCCGAACGCTGGGCCGGTTGGGTGCAAGTGGGGCTGGCCTGGGGTGGGGGGATGCTCAGCAAGTATCACGCGGTGTTCTTGCCGGCGGGGGTCTTTCTCTTCGCGGTGCTTGAACCCTCAGCACGGCACCTGCTCCGTCGAGTCGGGCCTTATCTGGCGGTCGCGGTTGGGCTGGTCATGTTTGCACCGGTGCTTTACTGGAACGCGAGGCACCACTGGGTTTCGTTCCTGTTTCAGGGTGAGCGAGCGGTCGGTGGGCTTCGGTTTCAGCCAGTTGCGTTGGCGGCAGCGATTGGTGGGCAAGCGGCTTACCTGTTCCCCTGGGTTTGGCTCAGTCTGCTGTTTCTTCTTGTTGGGCGGCTCAGAATCTTTTATCGGGGGGCATCCGTTGTCGAGCGGTTCCTGGTCTGCCAATCGCTGGTCCCGCTGGGTGTGTTCACCGCCGTGGCATGTGTACGGCCGGTTCTACCGCACTGGACGCTGGTGGGATATTTGTCGATTTTCCCGCTCCTGGGGCGAGCCTGGGAAGCACAACGACAAACGAACCCAACCCGGACGCGGCGACGGTTGATCTTCCTGGCCGCCGTGCCCGTTCTGACGATGGCTTTGTTTGCGGTGCAGGATCGGACGGGTTTCCTGAACCGGCTCGGTCTGCCGGTGAGGTTCGATCCGACCACCGACCTGTACGGCTGGGACCAGATCGTGGCCAGAATCCGTCAGGAAGGGTGGATTGACCAGCCGGGAGTTTTCCTGTTTACGGGAACATGGTACCTGAGTGGGCAGATGGCATTCGCCAGTCGAAACGAAGCCATTCCGGTACTTTGCTACAACCAGCGAGAGCCGCATAACTTCGCCTTTTGGGATCGTCCCGCCAACTTCATTGGTCGCGATGGGATTTTGATCTCCACCGAAGGTGCCCGCCACGAACCGGCCTCCTTCGCCCGATTCTTTGAGCGGATCGAGCCGCCGATTCGATTCGATGTCGTCCGCAATGGCGTCACGGTTCATCAGGTCCGGCTCTTTCGCTGTGTCCGGCAACTGGTCCCGTTTCCGTTCGAAATCCCTCCCGGAGGGGTCCCTCGGCGGGTCAAGTAGGACCGTCCCTGGATCAAGAACTTTCGGTCCGCCCGCTGGCAGATTGCGGTACAATAGCTCTAAGGTCGCGGGGTGGGCGGTTCCTGATCGCTCGAATCACCCTTTTCGAGTTCTCATCGCGGAGCCGAGTCAGCATGAACCCCGAGCCAACAAGTCCGGAGCGAGCCTCGGGTCCCGCGTCGAAGGTGGTTGGCCTCTATCAGGTATTTCTCCGCCGCAACCTGGAACACTTCTTCCCCGACGCCAAACTCGACTTCGTGGGCGATCGGAATTTTATCGACTTCGTCGACCTGCTCGGTTCCGACCGCTACCGGATCGAAGACGACCCCGACGGCGTCGGTGTCATCATCTACTGGCTTCGATCCCGCTTCACTTTCACCCCCGGTAGCCCCACGCCATTTTTGCCCGCCGAGCGGCATTTGATTGACGTGATTGTCCATACGCACGATCAGCGCTACCTGGCAATCTTCGATACCGAGGCCTCGCAGCGGGCGGAGATGTTTCAGTTTGCCTCCGAGGACTTCATCGTGGCGGGCTACCTCAGTCCGCCCGAAAGTTATCGGGTGCCAACGGCTCTCGAAGCGCTCCGGGTTGCCGCGCTCTCCACCTACGAAAACCGGCGGGTCTCCACCGGTGCGCTGCTGCTTGGGACCGACGACGACCCGGCCGACCCCTCCTGGACCAATATCCCAGGGGCACCTAAATACAGTGTTCGACTCACCGCGATCAAAGGGTTCCATCGACTCTGCGATGGTCTGAAAACCGTTTATCTGGTCGATCGCCAGGGAGACCTGGCCCGCGCGATCGATATCGGCGAGTGGGTCGACCGCGTTCATGGTCCTGGAAGACCCGCCAGTCCGTGCCCACGTGCCTATCAGAACCATGCCCGCGCGACACGATCAGGAGAGCATATCTGCCTGGTACTGACCCCATCGCAAGAGATCAAGGTGTTTGCCGAAGGCAACATGGCGTTCTCATTTAGCGACGCCCGGTGGCGTCTTCTCGACATCCCTACCAAATTTGCGACCTGGTGCAAGGCCGTCGGTAATATGGGCTGTCTTGATCTTGCGCCACGCTTGTTTCAGGCTGCGTTGAATCTGGCAGAAGACCGTAAGGGAGCCTTGTTCGTCGTCTTGCGCGATCCCGACGCCTCGGTCACGCAACTCGTCGCACCGTCGGATCGAATCCACGAGGATGAGGCCTACGACGATCCCGAAGATCCCGACAACCTCAGCCCACGCCTGGCGAAACGATCCCTGCATCATGTTGTCCGGGGACGCGGAATCGGCGACATCGACGATACAGTTCTGGAAGCACTCGCAGGAATCGATGGTGCTGTGGTCACCGATCGCGATGGCCGACTACTCACCTTCGGCGCAATCCTGCGGATCGCTCCGGATACACTCAAGGTCGCCCGCGCGGTGGAGGGTGCCCGGACTCTGGCTGGACTGGCCGCTTCACTCCACGGACCCGTCTTGAAGGTTAGCGAAGATGGCTTCCTGACCATGTTTCTCGGCGGGCGGCGAGTCTGGGAACTTTGATCGGATAGTCAAGATGGCCAGTCTCAGACAGCGATCACTTCGACCGAGTTGAACGTGTTCGGGCTCGGCTGATACCCTGGCTCACGGGAACCGATGGATGATTCTTTTGTGAGGGGCGATAGGGCTTGGCGGCTTGGGGAGACGAGATCCGAACTTCGTCGGTGGTCCCCATCAAAAAGTCACGAACAGCCTGAATGTCAGCGGAAGGCACTTCACGAACGTTGGTTTGCATGGAGATTGGTGCGATACGGATGCCAGGGATGAGAAGCGATCCGACACCATGTCGTCGCCATCGGAAACACTTGCAAGAAGTGGAAAAATTAACTGGGGTGAGATCGGAGCAAAGATCGCGCCGAAAATTGAGATATCACGCATAGTTTGATCGTTACGCGACGCGAATCCATCCCGAGGTGCTATTAATATCCCACAAGTCCCGGATTTGTCCACGAATCGCCGAGCAATCGAGCAAATTGTTTTTTGAGAAATCGGTATTATGTCTCTGTTTCACAACGCGATTTATCTGACGGGTCCTACAGCAGTGGGCAAGACCTTGCTTGGGGTTTCGCTCGCGCGTCGCCTGGGGGCCGAAATCATTGCTCTGGATTCGATGACGCTCTATCGACGGATGGACATCGGTACTGCCAAGCCAACTTTGGAAGAACGCAGTGACATTCCGCACCATTTGATCGACGTCCTGGAACCGTCGGCGGCGGCGAGTGTGGCTGATTATCGCCGCTGGACGGCCGACGTATTGACCGGGATCGCCGAGCGCGGACGAACCCCGCTCTTTGTGGGCGGCACAGCACTCTATCTTAAAGCTCTGCTGCGAGGTCTTTTCGAGGGGCCAGGGGGCGACCCGGCCGTCCGGGAAGTGCTCGAAGGCGATGCCGACCGCCTCGGAGATGCCGCCTTGCATGACCGGCTCCGTGGCCTCGATCCACGGTCGGCCGATCGGCTGCACCCAAACGACCGGCGGCGGGTGATCCGTGCCCTCGAAGTGGCCATCACGACGGGCCGACCGCTCAGTGAGCACCAGACCGAGCACGATTGCCCCGCGCCTGGGAACGTCGCCGTGTTGGCCCTCGATCGGCCGCGTCCCGAGGTTCACGATCGGATCAACCGCCGGGTTGAAGCCATGTTCGCCGCTGGTCTGGTGGCTGAGGTCCGCGGCTTGATTGCCGAGGACCCGCCGCTGAGCCCGGTTGCGGCTCAGGGAGTGGGCTACCGCGAAGCGATCGACCTGATCGCTGGGCGGATCAACTCTGCCACCGCGGTCGCGCAGACCCAGGCGCGGACCCGCCAGTTCGCCAAACGCCAGGCCACCTGGTTCCGTGGTCTCGCCGAGGTCCGGTCGTTCCCGCTCGAACCCGACGAGGCGCTTGAGGTCACGGTCGATCGGTTGCTGGCCCGGATCGAGGCGGTCCAGTCGGGGCAGGATTGACCTTTCCCGATCCTCGCTGATCGGGTATCAACCGGCCAAACCCAGAGATAACCGCCGCGTCCCTGAGCGATTGGGAACCGGGATACGCGGCTGGGACGACCTGCTCACGCTCTCTGTGAGTGGGCGTCGGTTGGGGCTGTTCCCAGGGAAGGGGACCGTTGACGATGATCGGGCGACTTGCTGCGTTTCTGACTGGACGAGAGACCCGACCACGGGGACCGGCCGCCCAGCCTCGACTGAGCTGGCTCGTGGCCTGGGGAATTGCCTGGGGATTGATCACATCATTAGCCCAGGCTCAGACGCAGACGACTCCTGGAACCGCCCGAGCAGCGGCGCCCGCCCGATCCAAGGTGTCGAACATCAAGGTCATCCCGGCCGACGTCCCACCCGCCGACGCTCCGCCCCCGGCGGGTGAGCCCGAAGCCCCACCCGGCGCAATCCGGCCAGCGCAACGGGCCGGCGCTGCATCCTTACCGCCGCGTGATGCCGAGGTCGTCCCCGCCGCCGCCGGTCCCGAGGCCGAAGCCGAGGCTGTGGGCGATGGTGGCAACCCACTTCCCGGCGCCAAGGAACCGCCCCCCGGGTCGGGTGGTGGGGCATCCCCAGACGCGGGCGGGGGCGATCCAGCCACGCCGTATGTCCTGCGTCCCGATCGCCTCTCTCCCGAGAAGCAGCAGGTCAAACTCTCGGTCGAGGTCCGATCACCCAGGGTCGTGAACCTGAATAAATCGACTCCCGTCCGGATCGTCGTGACCAACGACGGGTCGACTGATGCTTACGATGTCCGCGTGGTCTACCAGTTGCCGGAAAGCCTTCAGTTCGAATCCAGCGAGACCAAAGCCGATACGTCGGCGGTGAATCCACAGATTTACATCTTTAAAAAGCCGACGATGGCCGCCGGTGGCGAGTGGTCGATCGGTCTGAAGGTCATTCCCAAGGACACCAAGACCTGCGACCACGTCGCTCAGGTAACCGCCGCTGTCGGCACCAAATCGCAGGTCATGATCCAGGAGCCCAAGCTCCGGGTCGAAGCGGTCCCCTCGCCGAGCCGCATCTTGAAGGGGGGGCAGGTCAAGTTCAAGATCACCGTCAGTAATCCGGGGACCGGCCCGGCTCGCAACGTCAACGTCAAGGCCAAGCTCAGTGACGGCCTCCGGCTTGGAGAAGATGATGAGGTCGAGCAAACCATCGACCTCATCAAGCCGGCCGAAACCGTGGAACTGGAGCCCCTGTTGCTCGATACCGTGGCAGGTGGCCAGCAGAAGTGCGATATCAAGGTCGAGAGTCCCGACGTCAACTTCGTGCCCGCCGATCACCGGATCACCCGGACCGTCGACGTCACCCGGCCCGAGCTGACCGTTGATCTGACCGGCGCGGACTTCCGCTACACGGGTCAATCCCTCGACTACAAGCTGACCGTGACCAACACCGGGACAGCGTCGGCCAAGCAGGTTCTGATCTCGGCGGCGCTCCCGCCGCAAGGGGGCAAACTCGCCCGGGGACCGATCCCGAGTGGGGGGACCTGGTCGGGCAAGGACCGCAAGATCCTTTGGAAGATCCCCCAGCTCGAACCGGGCCAAACGGTCGATTATGCTTTCACCTACGAAACAAGTACGGTCGGACAATACCGCTGCGTGGCCGAGGCGACCTCCGGACCGCTCCGGGCGAGCAAGACTCTGAGCACCGAGGTCCAGGGGATCGCCGACCTCGACTTGAAGGTGGAGCAGACGGACCGGGTGATCGACGCCGGCAAAAAAACCTACTACGACTTCATCATCAAAAACGTCGGGTCCAAGGAAGCCACCAAGCTCGCCTTGAGCGGCACGCTCGTCAATGTCGAGGTCAGCAAGCCCTATTTCGACGAGTTGTACGGCAAGTTCGAGTTCACCAAGACCGACGCCAACCTGACCTCTCAATTCTCCTTTCCGATCATCCCCACCCTTGCTGCCGGGGCGACGATCACGTTGAGTCTGGAAGTGACCGCGCTCAAGGGCGGCAAGGCGAGCGCGACGGTCAGCCTCGGCCATGACGAGATGGGCGATGGCGAGAACTCAAAGATCAAAGGTGCGATCACAACCACAGTCACCGACCGGAACAGGCCAGCGCCCCGATCAGCGAGTTCTTCGCCGTGATCGCACATCGAGCCGGGTCGAGGGAAACCGAATCTGCGCAGATGGGGAGATAGACGGCTATCGGTGCGGGATTGGGCTATTTATAATCGTCGCCTCTCGTTCATCGCCCAGATTGTGGTTCCATCACCACTCTTGCTAGTTTGTCGGTACGGATGGACCACAATCCTCTTCTCGAAATGGCACAGCATTTCTCATGAGCTTGAATGGTCGCAGCAAGATCGCTGAGATTCTGGCCAGCCAGGAAGCCGAACTTTTGGCCGAGTGGATGACGGAGCGGAAGTCAACCAGTCAGGACCGGGGGATCGACCTCCATGCGACCTGTGGCGAGTTCCTGCGTGGGTTACGCGAAGGGGTCGAGGGAGGACATCTCGACGATATCCATCGCCCAGAATGGAACGACCTGCGTGAGATGCTGGAAAAGCTCTCGCGGAGTCGAGGACACCAGGGATTCACCCCGACCGAGACCGCCACGTTCGTCTTCTCGGTGAAACGACCGCTGTTCGCGAGAATTCAGACCGCTCATGCGGACGACTCCGTCGCGATGGTCGACGATCTTGGCCTGGCGTCATCGCTGCTCGACCGACTCGGGCTCTGGACGACCGAGGTCCACCAGTATGCCCGCGAGGAAGTCATCCTGCGGCAACAGCAAGAGATGCTCGAACTTTCGACTCCGGTTGTCAAACTCTGGGACGGCATCCTTGCTTTGCCGATGATTGGGACGCTGGATAGCTCGCGGACGCAGGTTGTGATGGAGTCGCTGTTGCAGCGGATCGTCGAGACCGGGTCACAGGTGGCCATCATCGATATCACGGGTGTGCCGCTCGTCGATACGCTCGTCGCCCAGCACCTGTTGAAGACCGTGACAGCTGCTCGCCTGATGGGAGCGGATTGCATTATCAGTGGCATCCGGCCGCAGATCGCGCAAACAATAGTCCACCTGGGCGTCGACCTGGCGGGCGTGACCACCAAGGCGAGCCTGGCCGATGCGCTGGCGGTGGCCATGAAGCGGTTGCACCTGCAAGTGCAGAAGGTCCGACCCGCTGACCGCGATTAAGCGATCTCGACCTCTTTCTCTTTCCTCCCCACCGCCTCCGCTGTTCGAGTTTGCCCATGGAACGTATCCCGGTCTTGAAGATGGGCAACGTGTTGCTCGTGTCGATTCAGGTCGACATGCACGACCACCTTGTCCTTGCCTTGCAAGAAGATCTGACTGAACGGATCGTGGCGACCGGAGCCCGGGGAGTCTTGATCGACATTTCGGGTCTGGATATCGTCGACTCGTTCATCGGGCGGATGCTGGGCCAGATTGCTTCGGTCACGACCGTACTTGATGCGATCACCGTGGTTGTGGGAATGAGTCCAGCCGTGGCGATCACACTGGTCGAACTGGGTATGTCACTCCCCGGAGTCCGGACTGGATTGAACGTCGAGCGGGGGCTGGAGATCCTTCGCGAATCGCTCGAATCCGGCCTGGAAGGGAATCGCGATGGCCTCCTCGCTGATTAACGAATTGCCGATCCAGACTGAAAGCGACATTGTTCAGGTTCGCCAGCAGGTACGCCTGCAAATCGTCGGTCTTGGGTTCGGGCTGGTCGATCAGACCAAGATGATCACGGCCGCCAGCGAGCTGGCACGGAATACCTTGATCTATGGTGGGGGTGGAGTGGCCCGTTTCGAGGTCGTCCAAACAGGAACTCGCACAGGACTCCGGGTGACGTTCGAGGACCAGGGTCCGGGCATCGCCGACATTGAGTTGGCGCTTCGCGATGGCTATACTACGGGTCACGGATTGGGGCTGGGATTGAGCGGAAGTCGCCGCCTGGTCAATGAGTTCGCGATTGAATCGCAGGCCGGTATCGGTACCCGGGTTGCCATCACCAAGTGGAAATGAGCCAAATCATGCCCGAACCGGGCCGCGACACCGTCGCCCTGGCGGTCGTCGAGTCGACCCAGGCCGGTGAGGCACGCCGGTTGGCCGCCGTCCTGGTCAAACGGATCGGCTTCGAGGCCGTTGGGATGGGCGAGGTCGCGTTGATCGTCACCGAACTGGCCAATAATCTGGTCCGCCACGCCACGCAGGGAGAGATGATCCTTCAGCGGATTGAGAACAGTAGGCAGACCGGAATCGAGATCCTGGCGATCGACCGGGGTCCGGGGGTGACCGACTTTCGCCGCTGCCTGACCGATGGCTATTCCACCTCGGGAACACCCGGGACCGGCCTCGGCGCCGTGGCTCGACACGCGGACAGCTTTGATGTGCATTCGGTGGCGGGCCGAGGAACAGTCATCGCGGCGCGGGTCTGGACCAACTCGCTGACCAGACCAGATGCCCCCAACCCCCATCCGACGCTTGACCTGGGCGCTGTCTGCTTGCCGATCGCCGGCGAGGTCGAATGTGGTGACGCCTGGGGCTTCGTGGAACCCACGCCCGGTCGGAGCGTCTTGATGGTCGCCGATGGTCTCGGGCACGGACCCAAGGCGGCTGAGGCATCGGATCGCGCTGTGGCCACGTTTCGCCGGAACTCCCGATTCAGTCCCGGCGAACACCTGGCGGCGGTTCATCAGGCACTCATCGGCACCCGAGGCGCGGCCGTCGCCGTGGCCGCGATCAACCATGACCGCCGCGAGCTTTGCTTCGCCGGCGTGGGCAACATTGCCGGCAAGATCTTCGAGACGTCCGGTCAGAGCCGCGGTCTGGTCTCGCATAACGGCACGGTGGGTGGCAACATGCACAAGGTGCAGGAGTTCACCTTGCCCTGGCCGACCGGGGCACTGCTGGTCCTGAACTCGGATGGGCTGGCAACGCAATGGCGCCTGGATGATCAGCCCGTTCTCCGCTCCAAAGCCGTCGGGCTGATCGCGGGCAGTTTGTACCGCGATTTCAGCCGGGGCCGCGACGATGTCACGGTGGTCGTCGCCCGCGAGGGGTCGCTCGCGCCATGACGACTCCACTGACATTCCTCGACCTCCAGGACGAACGCGACATCGTGCTGGCCCGACAGCGGGCGCGGGTGGTCGCGAGCCGGCTCGGGTTCGAGTCGCAAGATCAGATCCGGATCGCCACGGCGGTCTCTGAAGCAGCCCGGCAGGCATTCCGCTCCGGTGGTCTGGTCCGCGTGGCGTTTCTGATGGAAGATAACCCCGGCACGGCACTGGCCGTCCAGATCGACGCACTCCAGATCGAGAACGAGTCGGTGGTCAGATCGCTGGGATACACTCCGGTCGAGTTGGAGCAGGTGGCCAGCGACGCCGGTCTTGAGGGAGCCCGGCGGATGATGGATGGCTTTCGCGTCGAGCCCTCCTTTGGTGGCGGCTTCACGATCGCGATGACCAAGGCGCTCCCCAGGCGGAGCCGGACCACAACCGCCGCCGCCGCCGCGCAACTGGCCGATGAACTGATGCAGATCATCCCCACGTCGCCGGTCGAGGAGCTGCTCCGTCAAAACCGCGAACTGCTCCGCTTGCTCGATGACCTTCGGAACCGCGAGCTGGAACTGGCTCGTCTGAACTCCGAACTCGAAGATACAAACCGGGGAGTCGTCGCGCTTTACCTCGAACTCGATGAACGGGCCGACTCGCTCAAGCGGGCGAGCGAGTTGAAGACCCGGTTCCTGGCGAACGTCAGCCACGAGTTCCGGACCCCCTTGACCTCGATCCTCAGTCTGGGTCGCCTCTTGCTTGATGGCGAGGACGGCCAGCTCAACACCGAGCAAGAGCGGCAGCTTCGGTATATCCTCCGCGCGGCGAGTGACCTGTCGGGCATGGTCAACGACTTGCTCGACCTGGCGCGGATCGAGTCCGGCCGCGAAGAGGTTCTGGTCAGCGAGGTCACGCTTCCCGAGTTCTTCGGCGTGATGCGGGGGATGCTCCGACCGCTCCTGGCGGCCGACTCGGCGGTGGAACTTCACTTCGAGGTCGATCCCGGCGTGCCTCCCCTCCAGACCGACGAGGGGAAGCTGGTGCAGATCGTTCGCAACCTGGTCTCGAATGCGCTCAAGTTTACCCAGCGGGGCGAGGTCCGGATCGCAGCCACCACCCCGACCGAGGGGTTGGTCGCCATCGCCGTCCGCGATACCGGGATCGGGATTGATCCCGCCCACTTTGAGCGGATCTTCGAGGAGTTTGGTCAGGTCGATAGCCCGCTGCAACGCAGCACCAAGGGGACGGGGCTCGGGCTCCCGCTCGCCCGGAAGTTGACGGAGTTGCTCGGTGGTCGCCTGGAAGTCACCAGTCAACTCGGGCTGGGTTCGACGTTCACCGCGACCCTGCCGGTCGTGTTTCCTCAACCGGACTGGGTGCAGGTCGCGACGGCCGCGACGCGCGGAGACGCCGATGTCTGACCACAATCCCGCCTCGAAGCCGACCACCAACTCGGTCACGACGATCCTCAACGTCGACGACAACGAGGCTAACCGCTATGCCATCAGCCGGATGCTCCAGCGAGCTGGGTTCGCCGTCATCGAGGCCGCCAACGGTGAGGAAGCGCTGCAAGCGGTCGCGAGTCATCCCGACCTCGTGGTTCTCGACGTCAACATGCCCGACCTGGACGGATTCGAGGTTTGCCGCCGGATCAAGTCCAACCCCGCGTCGGCGTCGATCCCCGTGTTGCATATGTCGGCCAGCTACATTCTGAGTCAGGACAAGACGCGCGGGCTTGAAGAGGGAGCCGACGGCTACCTGATCCGCCCGGTCGAGCCGCCAGAATTGATCGCCACCGTCCGCGCCTTGCTGCGGGTACGTTCGGCCGAGCGCTGGGCGCGGCGGACGGCAGTCCAGTGGCAGGCGACCTTCGACGCGATTGGCGACGGCGTCTGCCTGCTCGATCGCGACGGCCTGATCCTGCAAGCCAACCGCGCGGCGAGTTCGATCTTTGGTGTCGAGGGGGCCGACCTGATTGGTCGTCGGGCGGCCGACCTGATCCAGTTGCATTGCTCCTCGGGGGATCAACAGATCGGCGACCGCTGGTTCCAGATGTCGTGTAATCCAACCTTCGACGACGGGGTGGAGGTTGGGTCGGTTTGTGTGCTGACCGAGGTCACCGACCGCCACCGGCTCGAAGCCGAACTTCGGGGTCGGGCCGAAGCTCTGGCCGAGGACGACCGTCGGAAAGACGAGTTCCTGGCGATGCTGGCGCACGAACTGCGGAACCCGCTCGGGCCGATCCTCAACGCCTTCGAGGTGATCCGGATCGGTGGTCTGGCCCCCGATGAGGTCGGCACCATCCGCGGAGTTGCCGAGCGGCAGGCCCGCCACCTGGCCCGGCTGGTCGATGACCTCCTCGATGTTTCGCGGATCACAACGGCGAAGATCCAGCTCCGCCGCGAGCCGGTCGACCTTGTCGCCGTGGTCAAACGGGTGGTCGAGGCGGTCCGGCCGACGGTCGAGTCGCAGCGGCATCAGTTCGTCGTCGAGATCGGGGCCGATCCGTTGCCGATGATCGGCGACCCAACCCGGCTCGACCAGATCCTGACGAACCTGATCAACAACGCCGCCAAGTATACCGAGCCAGGCGGCAACGTCGTGCTCCGTGCCCAACGGGCTGGCGCCGTCGCGCGCATCGAGGTGGCCGATACGGGAATCGGCATCCCCACCGATATGCTCCCCAAGGTCTTCGACCTGTTCACCCAGGTGGATCACGCGCTGGATCGCTCGCAGGGGGGACTCGGTATTGGCTTGACGCTCGTCCGTCGGTTGGTCGAGCTCCATGGTGGGACTGTCTCGGTCCAGTCAGAAGGAGCTGGGAAAGGAAGCGAGTTCGTCGTCGAGTTCCCCTTGACCGAATCCGCCGGCATCGAGGCCACGATACCCAGGTCGCTGCGAGCCGTCGCCGAGAAACGAAAGATCCTGGTGGTCGATGATCAGGTCGACGCCGCGTCGATCCTGGCCCGGCTCCTCAGGTCGCGTGGGCACCAGCCCCGGGTGGCTAGCGATGGCGCTTCGGCGCTTGAAGCGATCGCCGCCGAACTGCCCGACGTTGTGTTGCTCGACATTGGCCTGCCCGGGATGAACGGCTACGAGATTGCGCGCCGGATCAGGGCCGAGGCGGGCAACAACTCAGTCCTGCTCGTCGCTCTGACCGGCTATGGCCAGGATGCCGACATCCGGCTGGCGCGTGAAGCAGGTTTCGATCACCACCTCGTCAAGCCGACCGACCTCGAAGCAATCGAGGCGCTCTTTAACGCCCCCGAACCGATCCACCCGATCGCTGTTACCGACGATTCCGTTCCTCGATAAGATGCTCCGATGCCCCACCTCGATCGTCCGACCTTTGCCTATCCTCCCGACCTGACTGGCCTTCTCAACCTCGACAAGCCCGGCGGGATGACTTCGCGGGATGTCGTGGACCTGATCTCCCGACCACTCCGAAAGCTCAAGGTCGGCCACGCCGGTACCCTCGATCCACTCGCCTCGGGGGTGCTGGTCGTCTGCGTCGGGTCGAGCACCCGGCTGATCGAGCAGGTCCAGCAGATGCCCAAAACCTACCGAGCGGTGATCCGCCTCGGCGCGACCAGCGACACACTCGACGCCAACGGCCAGATCCAGTCTCATCCAGACCCCGAACTCCAACCACCCCCCGAAGCCGCCGTCCGTGCCGCGATGGCCAACCAGTTAGGCATGATCGACCAGATTCCTCCTCAGTTTTCGGCTCTTAAAGTTGCTGGACGGCGTGCCTATGACCTTGCTCGCGCAGGTGAGTCGGCACCACTCGCGGCTCGGCCAGTCCGGGTCGACCGGATTGATCTGGTGTCTTATCTCTGGCCTCACCTCGAAATCACCGTGGATTGCGGCAGCGGCACGTACATCCGCTCAATCGCCCGCGACATCGGCGAGTCGCTCGGGACTGGTGGCCTGATCGACGTCCTGGTCCGGACCCGGATTGGTCCCTTTGCCCTGACGGATGCGATCAACCCGGTCGGTCAGTCGATCGACGCGATCTTGACCCAGCTCCGTCCGCCTACCGATGGTCTGGGCGACCTGACCCGGCTGGAAATCACTCCCGATCAAGTTGTGCTGGCGACAGGCGGCAAGCTCCTGGATGCCGCGCGGGTCGCGGGAGCCCCTGGTTTGCCGCCGGGTGAGGTGGCGCTGATTGGTCCCCAAGGCAACCTCATCGCCATTGCCGAAATTCTGGCCGCGGGCTCCATTCAGCCGCGCAAGGTGTTTGCCAGTCCGAAATGAAGAACCTGGAACAGGAACGCAACTTGTGGCCTGATCTGGGTCGGCTCAAGGTGGCGTCGGGGTCGCAACGACTCCGGGCAACGGGGGAGCGGCCCGGGGACTTGCCTCGTTGAAGTGGAATCCAACGAGTTGGGCGACCGTCGCGGCGAGTTGGCTCTGTGTGGTCTCAACGTCGGCGCGAACCCCCAACGCGGGGGTCACACCGGGAGCAAGGACCGCCATCCAGATGTACTCCGCGCCTTCGGTCTTGGTGCCGTGGTTGATCCAGTCTTCTGGAGTTGTGCCGCGGCCGTAATCGGTCGTCACCACCAGGGCGGTCTTGTTGGCGTATTCGGGCATGGTCTGGACGGTTTGCCAGAAGTCGGCAAGCGCGCGGTCGCCAAGGTGCGCGGCCTGGAGGTAAAGATCATAGCGCCGACCGTGAGCCCATTCATCGGTTTCGCCCAGGCCAACATAAAGGACGCGGGGTTTATGGCGGATCAGATGCTCGCGAGCGGTGGCCAGGGTGATCGTGTCAAACCCATTGTCGGGCCAGTAACGGGGCAGGGTGGCGACCATCTGATTCAGGAACCGCTGCTGATCGGTGAGCGGATCATCCACGATCAGGTCGAAAGCCGAGTGCACTTTAAGGCGGTTCTGGTCGGTCCGCAAGATCGACGGAAAGACGTCCCAGGTGCAGTAAGCGGCAACCTTGCCACGGAGGCTAGACTGGTCATCGAGATATTCGAGAACGGACAGGTTGGGGTTGGTTTTCTTGGCGTTCGAGTCGATCCGATCATCACCAAATCCGCAAAACATCTCGTTGTAACCGGGATACGAGAATTTCTTTCCGTTGGTCAGGCGGGTTGCTGCGTTCCGCGACCGATCACCGAAGATCTGTCCCTGGCTGGCCATAGTGCCCCACACAAAGGGCAACAGCGCGGCGCGGCGGGCTTCGGGTGATCCCTGGCCGAACTCCTGGGTCAGAGCAGCAATGTCGGCCACACCGCCCGCTTTCTTTTCCAACAGGTTCGCCTGGGCTCCGCCAAAGAACTCCTCGGTGCGGAATCCATCCCACGTCACAACGATGACATTCTCGACTCGATTGGGTGCGCTTCGTTCTCCAGCAGCGGCAGTCAGATTCGCTAATCCAACGCAAATAATGCCGATTGCGATGAGTCTTTCTTTCAGCATGAACAGGCCTTTACTAAAAACGGAGAGTTGATCTTGATCTCTGGAATATAAGTTTGATCAAACGTCGGGGATTTTAAGGATAATGACCAGGTTTTGACTACCTTTATGCTTCAAAGTTAGACTTAGGTATACCAAAATCTGCCAGAAACAGGGAGTTTTGACCGGCCCCGGGTGGCAGGGGTCAGCGGTCATCGGCAACATCTTCGATCGGACCATTGGTTTACTTCCAGGCTGAGTTTTTGTATCACGGCTGACCCCTGCCACCCACAAGCTCCTGATTCTGGATAGATTCGGGTTCGAGTCTTCCTGTTCCAGAAATTCGTATTATCTGTTGTTATCAAAATAATCCTCAGTTTAGCTTGATCTTGCCTGACGCTTCGCGACGAAGAATTGTCCGGAAGGGTTTGACCATTCTGGTAATTCAACGACTCCTCGCAAACCTCGTGGCCAGTCAGCCCTAGTGGATAAAGAATGGCAGACATGATTTGGTCAAGGCGTTGGATCGGTGGGCTTGATTGCGGGCGGCTGCTTTTCTGGGTGATTTGCGTCAGCCTGGTTCCCAGCCTTGCAATGGGACAGTCGGGGTCGGCCACGGCTACTGCCAATTCCAACACCGGTGGAGTGGCTGTACCGGGCTCCACACCTGGGGGAGGATCGGCAACCGCTCCCACCTCAACTGGAGCCGCGACGGGTGCTGGACGGCAAGTCGTTGCTCCACCCACACCAGTTTCGAGTAGTCCAGAGGCGACCTCCAAGCCAGCGACGACCGCACCTGTCGCGGTGGCCCCTCTCGCCGCCGATGCGCCGAATCCTGGACGCAATCCCCTGTTGAAGGAAGCGGTCACGCCCGAATCTCCCGCAACCCGCATGGTCATCCCCGCGTTCGAGACTCCCGCTCAACCGGTCCTGGCGCCGATCACCTACCCCGTTCGAGATCGCCCGCGGGGGTTTTTCGCGGTCGCTCGTGAGTCGATCTTCGGACCCGCGGACAATCCGCCCTGGACACCGCTCCCGCTCCGGACGTTTTTCAGCGAAGGGTGGCGTGACCCCTGGACCGCGCCGCCCAATGGATCGGGCGGAGCACCCCGCCAGGGCTGGATTGGCGCGGCGGATGGCAATTTCTATCGGCTCTACTGGCTGTCTTACATCGAAGCATTCCATACCAGTGGGGCTCCGAACGGCTACACGCAGCGGGTCAACATCTATACGCCGTTAAGTCGTCGCTTACTCCTGATCACCACAATCCCGTCCGTCAACGCAAACACTCCCTCATTCAACCTGGGCACGGCGGATTTCGGGAGTTCGGGAGCGTCCGTTCGTGGGCAGACTCCGAAAGGCACTGGGACCAGCTTCGGTGACCTGACGATCACACCGCGATTGATGCTCAAGGAAACGCAAGACCTGTCGTTGAGTGTCCAGTTGACGGTGCAAATCCCAACGGGGAGGACCGGTAGTGGTGCTGGCAAGGCAATCCTCTCCCCCGGGATTCAGTTCTGGCGTGATATCGGTCGCGGCTGGGCCATTCGCGGGGGATTCAACGCGGGAACTGGCGTCAACAACGCGGGCCGCGGTGAGACGCTGGTCTCTCAACTTGCCATCGGCCAAACGATCACCGCGCACGACGTGCCGATCTTCGGTGACTTCACCTACTATCTCGCGACCAACGTCTCCAATCAGATTGCCCCAACTTCACTGACGACCGTGACGCTTGGGCCTGGCTATCGTACCCACCTGGGTCATGATTGGTACTCGCTCGGTGCTGTCACGGTTCCAGTCACGGGGCCTCATCCGTTCGACGAAAGCTTGACGCTTTGGCTCATGAAAACGTTCTAACACCGTTGCGGGTTTCGTAACGAACCGATTGGACGGACCGAGCGAACTACAATCAGTGATCGTGTGTCCGGTATCCAGCGAGCCGAGCGGGCAGCGACTGCCTCGTTGACTCGGTTCGTCGCGCGGGCCTAAAATCCTGGTAGCCAGTCTGGGATTTCTCATTTCCGCACGTTCGACTCTTTCCCATCGAGGTCAACACCCACTTTGATCGAAACCAAAAGCACCGAACGGGAAGATCGCCACGAGAAGGCGGTCCTGGTCAAGGTTCTCCTGTCCGACGGCGAATACTCGCTTGAAGACCCGCTTGACGAGATTCGTGGCCTGACCAAGACGGCGGGCCTGGTCGTCGTGGGCGGGATGCTCCAGAAGCGGCATCAGGTAGACATCGCCACCTACATCGGCTCGGGCAAGGTCAAAGAACTCAAAGAACTGGTCGAAGCCCACGAGGCCGACCTGGTCGTCTTCGACAACGACCTCGGCCCGGCGCAGACACGCAACCTTGAAAAGCTGATCGGTGTCAAGGTCATCGATCGGACCGAGGTCATCCTCGACATCTTCGCCACCCGGGCTCGGACTCACGAAGCGCATCTGCAGGTCGAGCTGGCCCAGCTCGAATACGCCCTGCCGCGCCTCAAGCGGATGTGGACCCACCTGTCACGCTACAAGGGGGGGATCGGGGTCCGGGGTCCGGGCGAAAAGCAACTTGAGGAAGACCGTCGGCTCGTGACCAAACGAATTCGCGACCTGAAAGAGAAGCTCGGCAAGGTCGAGTCGCGCCGCGAGCGCGAGGTCGCCGGTCGGGGTGATGTGGCGACGGTTGGGCTGGTCGGCTACACCAATGCCGGCAAATCGACGCTGATGAACAAGTTGACGGGTGCCGGCGTGCTGGCTGAGGACAAGCTGTTCGCCACGCTCGACACGCGAACCAAGCGCTGGCGGTTCCGCGGGGGCGGGTACGTGCTCCTCTCGGATACGGTCGGGTTTATCCGCGACCTGCCGCACTCGCTGGTTGCGTCGTTCAAGGCGACGCTCGAAGAGGCCCGGCAAGCGGACCTGCTCCTGCATGTCGCCGACGCTTCCAGCCCCGATGCCGAGGCGCAGATCAAGGCGGTCAACACCGTCCTGGCCGAACTTGGGCTTGACCAGCAGCCGACGATCCTGGTCCTGAACAAGGTGGATCGTGTCACCGACCCGTCGTTTCTCGACGTGCTCAAAGCGCACCACGATGAGTCAATCGCCATCAGCGCCACGAGCGGAATGAATATCGACCGGTTGGAGCAAGCCGTCCGCGAAGTCCTCAACGAGCGGGCGCTCGACGCCGAGGTCGAGACCGGGGTCGGCAATGGTCGAGTCCTGTCTTATCTCGCTCAGCACGCCAACATCAAGGGGCAGACTTATGATGAGGATCGAGTCTTGCTCCAGTGCCGGATTCCGCGGCGCTGTCTCGACTTTTTGAACGAGAACGGCGCCCGGGTCCGGACCAACGGCGAGCGGATCATCGTCAAGGGCGACCCGATCATCTCCAGTGATGAGCGAATCATCGCCTGAACTTCGGTCGACGACGCGGGCCCGGTTCACTCATGCAAGGGGGTGGGCCGGGTCTCATGTCGGACCGAACCACGCTCGGTCGCGATCAGGGTTCGAGGTGGTCGATCAAAAACTCGGCCATCTCATCGAGCCAACGCTTGCGATAGAGGGGTTGGTTGATCCCGTGATCCTCTCCTTCCAGTTCCACAAGTTTCACTTCGACTCCCGCCGCTCCCAGGGCCTGCTCGAACCGACGCGACTGGCCAATCGGCACGATCGGGTCGGCGGTTCCATGCACAATCAGCGTTGGGGCGGCGTGCTTATCGACAAGCAGGGCTGGTGAAGCGTCGTGGTAGGCTTGAGGGATCGCAGCGCGGCTTTCCCCAAAAAAGGTGGGAATCACCTGTGCGATCGGCTGGCCCACCGGTGGGTTGGCGTCGTCGGTGAAGTCGGTCGGCCCGGCGGTGTCGACCACACAGTTGGCTCGGCTCGAAAACTTGCCTGAATTCGGGTCGGCTGGATCGAGGACATCCGTCGTGCCGAGAACCGCCGCGAGGTGGCCCCCCGCCGAGAGACCAACAGCGCCGATCCGGTCGGGATCGACACCATAGTCGCGGGCGTGAGCGCGGACCCAGCGCATGGCACGCCGGACGTCGAGGAGGGCGGCGGGATATCTCGAAGGGCCGTCGTGGGCCAGGCGGTAATTGATCGCGAAGGCAACGAACCCTTGAGGGACGAGGAAGGCTGCCAGGTCGCGTTCGCCGTTTTTGTCGCCTTCGATCCAGCCGCCCCCATGGATCAGCAGGATTGCCGGTCGGAGTGACGTGGACCAGTCGGTCGGCTGATAAACATCCAGGCGGACGGCCTCCCTGCCATAGCGCGCGTATTCAATGTCAAATGTCGCTTGCACCGAGTCGGCCACCATCTCGGTTCTCGGTTCGGTCCTGCTCGCCTCGGAGAGAACCTTGAAGCTCACCCCAGCCATCACTAACAGCACGACCACGACGGTAGCCTTGAACTCGGTGCTGAACGGTTGACTCATCGCGATCACCTCACAAGGCTCTGGTCGGCCTGGCACAAACGGACGAATTCGCTCAAAGAAGAACCGCCCGGCCTCCATTCTCTTGTGGAGAAGGTCGCCGAGCGGTTGGCACTGATTAAAGGATCAACGCTTCCAGTCCAAACGGCATTCTCGGTTAAGCGGAAGCATGAGCGGGCACCTTCGGCTGGTTGGCGACATCGGACTTCGCACCCGAAACAAGGAATTCCCGCGTCTCTTTCAAGCTATTGAAAGTCTGGCTCGCACCCGCCTCGGTCAGCGATTTCTTGACGTTCTCGCCGACGCTATCATGATCCCAACGGCCGACGATGATCGGCAATTTGGGGAACTGGGCCCGGATGCGCCGAGTCAGATGGCGAGTGGCGGTGAGGCCATCGGGAGGCAAGTGCGAGATCAGGACAAGTTCTGGATTGGCGGCTTTGACCTGTTCGACCGCCTGCACCGGCGCAGCGAATTCGCCTGCCGTGAAGCTGACGTTCGACGATTTCAGGAGCAGGGCAAGCATCTGCAAGACCAGGGCATCGGTCTCATCATGCGCGGGGAGAGCGAGAACCCGGATCGACTTGCCGGCAGGCGGTGTTACGGCTCCAGGTCCGGCCGGGGTGACGTTGGCGTCAGTCGACAAAGTGGAAAGGTTGATCTCGGGTTCGTCGGCGAGGTCGTCGAGAATCCGGTCGGTGTTTTGATGGACGAAGGCAAGCTCTTGCTCGCCGATTTCGTCGCGAGCATGATCACGCTCAGCCAGCGAGAGCGATGGGATGATCACCTGATCGAAAACATCAACGCGGGGTTTCTTCTTGAGGACCTCGTCAATCACCTCGGTCGCTCCGTCCTGGTCGCCGGCCAGCATCTTCTGGTAATAACGCACGGAAGGATCAAGTTCGATATCTTCCCGCAAAAAGGTGGCGAAGAACCGCAGGCTGGGCACATATTTGCCTAGAACCGCCAAACTTACAGTCAGTGGTGTCGAGAGGAGGAGACCAATCGGCCCCCAGAGCCAACTCCAGAACATCGCCGCGACCAGCAGCGCCAGTGAAGACACGCCGGTCGTCTTGCCGTAGATGATTGGTTCAAGCGCCATGTTGGCCGCGACCTCGATCACAGCATAAAGAGCGACAAGCAGCATCGGTTCGCGCCAGGATTCGAAGCTCGCGATCGAAAACAGCAAGGGCAAGGCAAACGCCGTGGCTGGTCCGGCATACGGGATGAAGCGCAAAGCACCGGCCAGAAAGCCCCAGAGCACCGCGTACGGGATGCCGATAAAGTAGCAACCCGTGCCGATGATGAACCCCATCGCCGTGTTCATTGAGGCGAAGGTGATCAGGTACTTGCTGATCCGCTCGCCGACTTCCTGAGTCGTCCGCGTCGTCAGGCTGATCCGTCCCTGGCCGAACAACTGCGTGATCCGGTCGGTCATGTTCTCGCGGTTGAGCATCAAGAAAAGGAGCAAGATCAGGACGATGAAACCCGTCTCAAGCCCTTCCAGATAGGGAGCAAGCTGCGACTCGGTGTCGGCGAAGAAGTCGTGCTCCTTGACCATCTCCACCTTTTGGACCCGCGCCTTGTTGGCTTCGGCGTCATCGACCTTGTCTTCCTCCGAAGACTTTGTGCCCGGCTTCACCGGTCCGGGTGTCAAAGCACTGCTGACGTCGGCAATGGTCGTCTTGACCTTCTCGATCGCACTGGCCTGGCCGGGCTGTAACCGCTGGATCTTTTTGATGATGTTGTCTTCATACTGATCGACGCTCCCAGCCAGCGAATTCAGTTCGACACCCACCTGATACGTCATGGCCCCGATCGCCATGAGTGCCAGGAAGACCGTCAAGATCACGGCTGGTACGCGGGGCACGCCCCGGTTCTCCAGAAAGCGGGCGATTGGTGTGAGCGCGAAACTGAGGAGAATGGCAAGCGCCAGCGGCTTGAAAACCGCGCTGGCGGAGTACAGAAATCCAATGATCGCCAGGATCAAGAACGTGATCACCACTGGGTGATCCATCGAAAACGCCTTACGGTTCCGAGTCAAAGGTCAGTCCTCCGTTGGTCTGCAATTGTGGATTTGAGTGGTCATGGGAGGAACAAGATCCGACGCCGTGTGGACAAGCAAAGACCCCCCGCCTCGAAAAGTTTTGGCCCCCGGTTGCGGGTGGCGGAAAACATTCGGAGCGGAGGGCCATTCACCACCAGATCTCAAATAAATCTCAGAGGCGCGGATCAACCGCACGCCGCCGGACACCGAGAATCGGCACCGGGACCGGGAGATCGCCTGAGCCGATCAGTGAGCCAAGGATCACGGCGATCATGGAAACCACAACCCCGGCGAGCGAATACCACGCCGCTTGCCGCGAGACATCGCGAGCCTGCACGACCTTGGCCTGGACGGCGGGATCGTTCGCCGCGTCGGTCATCTTGTTCGTCAGGTTGGCGGGGTCGTTCTTCAGCGTTTCGAGATAGTCCTTGGTGCTCTGCTGGATCTGCCGAGCCTGCTTCTCGTCAACACCCATCTTGGTGAGGTTGTCGATGTATTTATCCGAACCCTGCTTGTTGAAGCGGTCGAGCAAGGTGCTGGTCGCCCCTTGATTGGCGGCGGCGGCGGGATCGTCATCGGTCACGACCACCGCACCTGACGCCAAACCGAGCATCGCGCCGAAGCCAACCCGGACCCCGGCACTGACCAGCCAGAGCATGCCGACGAACAGGACACCCCAGAGGATGACCCCATACAGCACGGCTTCGAGCTTCGTCTCACCCACGGCGAGGCGAGACGTGGCCCAGCCACCGAAGAACATCGAGATCAGCAAGGTCGTGATCGAGAAGATCGCCAGCGCCAGACCGGTCAATTCTTCGGGGCGGCGGGCGGCGGTCTCCAAACCGATCGCGATTCCAGCCAGTGTCAGCAAGAAGTAGAACGCCAGCGAGACCATGGCGCCCGCGGCGATTGCACCCCAACTCACCCGGCTTTTCACGGCGAGCAGGTCGGTTGCCTTCAAACTTGGAGTAACAGATGACATCGAGTTCAGTTCCAATCAGTGCCAGATCTGGGCGGATTCGGCGGGTCAGACCCATCTGACTACGCCTAAACATCAGCGAATACCAGAGATCTGAAGCGAATGGCGTGCCCATCCCGTTTCAGTTCGTGACTTCACCGGGTTCCTGTCTTGCCCTGAGTCAGTGCAAGTCAAAGCCAACTCACCGCGCGTGATCCGTGCTGGGTTGTTCGCTTCGGAACGAACCGTGGCGCGTCGATTGCGGCAAGCCTCGATAGGTCTTCGGTCGATGACGGAATTTGTTGAGAGTCATCGCCGCTGGTTAATCTCATTTCCGTATGAAGGACTTATCCCTGATGCCGCAGAATCCGAACCGTCGTGAATTTATCCAGGCGGGGGCGGCGGGTCTGGCCGCTGTCGGGATCGCCGGGGCCGCCAACCTTGATGTCAAGAAGAACGAGGGCGGGATTCCGCTCCGTCCTCTTGGCAAGACCGGCGAGATGGTCTCACTCCTGGGACTGGGTGGGTTTGCCTGCACCGACCCGAAGCATTTCGCCGACGAGAAAGCGAGCTTTCGGTTCATCCAGCGGGCCGTCCACGAAGGCGTGACCTTCATGGACAACGCCTGGGATTACCATGATGGCCTTGCCGAGGAGCGGATGGGCAAGGCTCTCGCCGAGGGCAAGCTGCGCGACAAGGTCTTTCTGATGACCAAGTGCTGCGGGCGGACCGCCAAGGACGCGCAGTCGGGTCTCGAAGACAGCCTGCGTCGGCTCAAGACCGATCACCTCGATCTCTGGCAGTTCCATGAGATGTGTTACGACAACGACCCCGAAATTGTCTTTGGTGTGGATGGTGCAATTCACACAGCCCTGAAAGCCGTGAAGGAGGGAAAGGTCCGCTACTTGGGCTTCACTGGCCACAAGGACCCGTCAATCCACCTCAAGATGATCGAGAAACCTTACGACTGGGCCGCCAGCCAGATGCCGCTCAATGTGCTGGACGCCAACTATCGGAGTTTTCAAAAGCAAGTGTTGCCGGTGATGAATGCCAAAGGGATCGGCTGCATCGCCATGAAGTCTCTGGGGGGCAACGGCAACATTGTCACTCAGGCGGGCATCCCGGTCGAGCAGGCGCTGAATTACGTCTTCTCGCTGCCGATCTCGACCCTAGTCTCCGGGATGGACTCGGAAAAGGTCCTCGATCACAACCTGAGCATCGTCCGCAATCACGTCCCGATGCCCGACGACGCCCGGCACGACCTCGAACAGAAATACCTCTCTGTGGCCGGCGACGGTCGCTTCGAGCTATTCAAGTCGTCGCAGGTGTTTGACGGACCTGTCCATCGCAAACAGCACGGCTTCGCTGTATAGTCAGCAAGGATCATGTCCCCGGCGTGAAGCGGGCTCGATAGCCCGCGACGCGTTCGGAGGGGTAGTCGCGGTGCTCGGCGACATGGTCTTGGATTACTGCAAAGTCCTCCCGCTGTTTCCAAATCCGAGCAGTCGCAAGAAGCTTTGGCCGAGTGATGGCGAAATGCGCGAGATCTTCAAACAGTAAAGCCGAGTCGAACGGGCGTTCACAAAGGCCAAACAGTTCCGACGATTTTCTACGCGATACGAAAAACCAGATGGTCGCCTACCTCCGCGTCGCCCTACTAGGCTTCGTCCACAGTCGAAAGATTGCTCGATGACCCAACAACGCAACGTGGCCGGTCGCCTATGATGACAGCGGCTTGGTCCAGCATGACACGCAAAGCGGATGTTGTTTTTCATGAGAGTAGAACTAAATGGGGACTAATTGGGATTTCTACAAATCACCGCCCGACGAAGCTCTTGAAGCTTATGAAAAGGAGCGAATTGAACTCCTCCGGAATGAGCCGCTTGACGCCGAGTCGAATTGGCGTCTGATACTTGTGCAATTGGATGACTTCGGTGGCCCGCCACCTCCGGACTTTTTCTTCGATCGTCGCAAGGAAGAACTTCAACGTCGCGGGATCTCGGAAGCGGATGTCGTCGAGATGGAAAGGATTGCCCACGAGATTGTGCTTTCTTACATAGATCAGTTGCATTATCCAGAATTGTGGCCTGGCGAGGATCTTTTGAAGCCTGCTATTGACTGGTGTTTCGAGGAAGGGGCAATCGACGAGGAAGGCAGAAACGCACTGATTACTTTCGCTCATCGCTGCCAACACCAATCCTATTGAGCCCGTCGGCCAACTAAATCCGCAACTTTTTCGGAGTGAATTGGCCGTGCGACTTCGGAGCGACTTGCTTTTTCATTGCAGCGACGAATTGCAGCTTTGCCGTTCTCTGTTTCGATAGGTGTTTCGACAACGACCCAGACTGGATCTTCGCCGAGGACGGCGCCATCCATACGGCGCTGAAGGCACTCAAGGAAGGCAAGGTCCGCTATCTTGGCTTTACCGGGCATAAGGACCCGTCGATCCATCTCAAGATGATCGCCAAGCCTTATGAGTGGGCGTCCTCGCAGATGCCCTTGAACGTTCTGGATGCCAACTACCGGAGCTTTCAGAAGGAAGTCTTGCCAGTCATGAACCAAAAGGGGATCGGCTGCATCGCCATGAAGAGTCTGGGCGGGTCGGGCAACATCGTCACCCAGGCGGGCATCCCGGTGGACAAGGCGCTCAACTACGTTCTGTCGCTGCCGATCTCGACGCTCGTATCAGGGATGGACTCGGAGCAGGTGCTCGATCAAAACCTCAGCATCGTTCGCAACCATGTGCCGATGACTGACGATGAACGGTCGGACCTGGAGCAGAAATACCTGAAGGTCGCCGGTGACGGGCGCTTTGAATTGTTTAAATCTTCCAAGGCATTCGACGGTCCGGTGCACCGCAAGCAGCACGGTTTTGACACGATGACAGCCTGATTCAAGTCCAACACGCCCGACGTAACCCCATGAAAAAGCCCAGTTGAAAGCCTTCGCGGGCTCTCGTCTGGGCTAATGACCAGTCAAACCAGGATCAAGTTCTGTTCTTACGGAGCGTAGGTCCGTTGCGAGCCTTCTTCGTCGAACAGGCGACGAACTTCGGCCACCTTGGTCTCATCGACATGAGCCGAGACGAAGATACCGCCCTTGTCGATCCCGGCGGCGTAGTGCTCGGCTTCTTCTTCAGGGATACCAGCGCCGATCAGGCCACCAATCAGACCTCCCGAGGCGGCGCCGATCCCAGCACCCGTCAGAGCGGCGGCGATCGGGCCACCGATCAGGAACGTGCCCAGACCGGGCAACAGCACGGTCGAACCGATCAGGGCGATGCCAACCAGGGCACCCACGCCAGCACCCGACATGGCACCAGCCGTGGCACCTTCGGCGCTCAGGTCATGGGTGCCTGTGGCTTCCGACAACGCGGTCGCCTCGCGGGCGTCCTTCATGGCAACGCTGATGGAGTCGCGATCGATCCCGTCGGCGGTCAGCCGGTGGATCGCCGCTTCGGCCGTTTCCCTGGTGTCAAACAATCCCACGACGGTGCGCATTGGTAGCGGTCCTTACCTAGTAGGGCGAGAAGCCATGTTGCCACCTCGAACCGCCGAGCCATCGGAATTGACAGCTATTACCCAACGATCAGAGACGACCCATTAACATCAACAACTTGGCAAAAGCCGCGCCAAGGCTGCAAAACTAGCGAATCATCAGGTTTGATGGGAATATGCCCTGAACAAACTTGTCATGGCTGCGCGAATCCAGGAACGAATCTGCTCGGATATCGTCTGCAATGCACGAGTTGGCGGGTCCGGTCATCAGTTCGGGGAGTGACGGCGCCGATCGCACAGCAGGATCGCCAGCTTGGTCTTCGCGTCGTCAATCCGGCCGTCGAGGGCCATCGCCACGGCGTCAGACCAGGGGACAACGATCGGTTCGATCCGCTCGTCGGGCTGATGATCGGTTGGGCCAGGAGTCAAGTCCTCGCACAAATATAAAAACATCCGCTCATTCATCACCCCTGGTGAGACGAACCACTCGGCGATCCGGGTGATCTTGGCGGCGGTATAGCCGGTCTCCTCGGCCAGCTCGCGTGGTGCGGTCGAGTCGGGGGTCTCGCCCGGGTCGATCGTCCCGGCGGGGAGTTCAATCAGATCATGCCCGACTGCGTAGCGGTAGTTTCGAAGCAGGCAGACATGGTCGCGGTCGACCATCGGCACCAACGCGACGGCCCCTCGATGCACGACGACCTCGCGCTGGGCGGTCGAGCCGTCGGCCAGTTGGATCGGCTGCAGGGCGAGGTCCACCTTGTGGCCCTGGTAGATAACGCGGCGGGCAGGGTTGGTCAGGTCCAAGGTGGGATCTCCGGTAGGTGGGTCATGAACGAGGATAGTCGAGCCAGCCCGCCTCGAAGCGGTCGAGGGCATCGCGTAGGATCGGCTCATCGACGGCGAAGCAGATCCGGATATGTCCTTCGCCGCCGACGCCGAACGCGGCCCCTGGCGCCAGGCCGACGCCATGCGTCTCGACCAGGTGGCGGCAGAAGTCGAACGAGTCCGTCAGGCCGGCAAGTTGCGGGAAGACGTAGAACGCTCCCGTTGGCTCGGGGACCATCACGCCCGCCATCTGGCGGAGTTGATCCACCGCAATCCGGCGGTGCCGGGCGTAGCGCTGCTGGCTGGCGGCGATGAACGGCTCGCCTTCCAGGATTGCCACCCGCGCAGCTTCCTGCCCGATGCTCGGCGCGTTCGAGACGACGAACTCTTGCAGGTTCGTCATCGCGCGGGCGAGGTCGGGCGGGGCCAGGGCATAACCGACCCGCCAGCCGGTCATCCGGTACGACTTCGAGAAACTTTGCACGATGATCGTCCGCTCGCGGCCACCGGGCACGCTGAGCGGGTTCGGGGCCACGGTCGAGCCGTCGTAGACGATCCGCTCGTAGACTCCATCGGCCACGAGCCAGAGATCATGCCGCTGGCAGATCGCGACCAGATTGGCCCAGTCCGTGGCAGTCGCGGTCCAGGCGGTCGGGTTTCCGGGGCTGGCCAGGGCCAGGAGGCGCGTGTTGGGCTGGATCGCCGCCTCGATCCGCTCCAGATTGAGCTCGAAGCCGTGCTCACCCAGCGCAAGCGGCACCTCGATCGCTTCGGCTCCCGCGACCCGGACCGCTGCCGCCACGTTCGGCCAGAGCGGGGTCAGGATCACCGCCGAATCCCCCGGCCCGACCGTGGCCTGGCACGCCAGGACCAGCGCAACCATCCCGCTCGCGGTGACGACCACTTCGCGGACCGGGTCGAGCGTGACGCCGTGGAGCCGTTCGGTCTGCATCGCGATCGCCTCGCGGAGCGGCATCGTCCCGGCGTTCGGGGTGTAGAAGGTGTGCCCATCGGTGATCGCCCGGCAACCGGCAACGCGGATGAAGTCGGGGGTGGGCAGCGAATCCTCACCGTAGAACAGGCGGAGGGTCCCCGGGTGATGCTCGGCCAGCGCGGCAATGGCCCGGATCTTCGAGGGGAGCACGGCGGCGGCGGGAGCGAATTGCACGATGGGTCAACCTGTGAGATTCTGGGACGCGGGTTGATTGGGCGATCAATCAATCAGAGCGCGACTGACCGGGCCGGGGTGGGGCGACGGAGCCTCCAGGACTGACGGCTCAGCAACGACCGGATCATGATAGCCAATCCCGCTGCGAGCGTCGCGGGATCAGACCCGGTCTGCCGGGACGATCCATGGTCGTCGCCGCCGACGACGGAGATTTTCGACGATGAACAAACCCTTGTCCCTGAAGCAGGTCTTCGGACGGGCCCTCGATTATTCCCCAGGGGTGGAACGATCCGCCTTTCTCGATGCAGCCTGCGCCGCAGACCGGGAATTTCGCGATCAGGTAGAGGCGTTGCTGCTGGCCCACGACGCGGCGGAGCATTTCCTGACCTCGTCCCGCGAAGCCGGCGACACCGTCGCCGACCTGCCGGACAGGACAGCGAGCAGCGACCCATACGCCACCTTCAACCACCCGTCGGTCGCCAGGGTTGAGTCCGATCCGGGACCAATCCCAGACCCAGAGGTCACGTCCGCTCTGACCGACGAATCGGCGGATCGGGTCATCGGGCCGTATCGGCTCATCGAGACGCTGGGCGAAGGGGGGATGGGTACGGTTTACCGGGCCGAGCAAGCCCGGCCGATCCGGCGCCAGGTCGCGCTCAAGGTGATCAAGGCTGGGATGGACAGTGCTCAGGTCATTGCTCGCTTCGATTCCGAACGGCAGGCGTTGGCGATCATGGATCACCCGCACATCGCTCGGGTGTTTGACGCCGGGACGACCGATCTCGGTCGGCCCTACTTCGTGATGGAGTTGGTGCACGGGGTTGCTCTGAACGACTACTGCGACCAGCATCATGTGGACCTGACTGGGCGGCTGCAACTGTTCCGCCTGGTCTGCGCGGCGGTCCAGCACGCACACCAGAAGGGGATCATCCACCGCGACCTCAAGCCGGGCAATATCCTGGTCGAAGAGGAAGACGGCCACCCGGTCCCCAAAATCATCGACTTCGGTCTGGCCAAGGCGATCAGCGGGGTCGACCTCGGAGCCCAGACCGCCTTGACCATGCTCGGCTCGATCAATGGGACGCCGCTCTACATGGCACCCGAGCAGGCCACGTTCCAGGCCGAAGATGTGGATACGCGGGCGGATATCTATGCGTTGGGAGTTATCTTCTATGAACTGCTGACCGGCAGCACGCCGATCCGCCGTGAGTCGCTCCACCGGGCGGCGTTCGACGAGGTGCTCCGTCTGATCCGCGAGGTCGAACCGCAGGTGCCCAGCCAGCGTCTCAGTTCACTCGACGCAGCACCGAGCGTCGCGGCGGTCCGCCAGGTCGAGCCGGCCCGGCTGGTCCGGCTGCTCCGCGGCGATCTTGACTGGATCGCCATGAAGGCTCTGGCCAAGGAGCGTGACCGCCGCTACCCTTCAGCGACGGCATTTGCTGATGATATCGAGCGCTTCCTGCTCCACGAGCCGGTCAGCGCCGGGCCGCCCACGGCTCGCTACCGGACGGGCAAGTTCATCCGCCGCCACCGGGCACAGGTGGCGGCGGCGGGTCTGGTGCTCGCGGTCCTCATCGGCGGCATCGGGGGCACGACGACGGGTCTGATCGAAGCTCGTACCCAGCGGGGTAACGCTCTGAGCGCGGCCACCCGGGCAGATCAGGCCCGCCAGGTTGCCGATGTGGCGCGTCAAGGGGCCGAAGCGGAGCGACAAAAGGCCGAGGGGCGGCTCAAGGAAGTCGAGAAGTCGTTCGACCTCCTGGGGTCGATCTTCACCGACATCAACCCGGAGGGTCCCGCCAACGCTGGCCGACCCCTCGGGATCGTGATTGCCGAGCGGCTCGATCAGGCGGCCGCGCAGATCGAACAGAACGCCATCGGCGACCCCCGGACCGTGGCCCGCGTTCTCAAGACCCTGGCCGAGTCGCAGATCGGTCTCGGTTTTCCCCAGAAGGGGATCGCCCTGTTTGCCCGGGTGCGTGCGACCTTGCAGAAGCAATTTCGGGCGGACGATGAAGTTGTCCTCCTCGCGGCGGTCGACCTGGCGGAAGCCGAACTTCTGAATGGTAACTCCAAGGCCGGCCTCCAACTGCTTGAGACCACTGTCAATCAGATGAAAGCCCGGTTCGGCGCGGATCACCCCTTGACGTTGAGGACATCTAACAAGCTAGCACTGGCCTATTTCAACAACGGTCGCCGTCCCGACGGCATTGAGCTGTTCAACAGAACCGCAGATATCATGGAAACCAAGATTGGCTACGACGACCCCGATACGATCGAGGCCATGATCTTTCGCGCAGTCTTCGACCCCAGCCCGGCCAAGCTCGGTAAGCTCGAACGCACTCACACGCTGGCGAAAGAACACCTCGGGCTGGACCATCCCAAGACCTTGAATGCCCTGAACTGGATTGCGATCGTGACCGCGGATCAGGATCGCAGGAGAAGTCTGCCCATTTATGAAGAAGTGTGGCGTCTGTGCCGCCTCAAATATGGGGTTGAAGGTTATGAGACGATGGTCAGTCTGGATACCCTCATCAAAGCCTACCGGCTGAGCGGTTTGCATCAGCAGGCCCTGCCGCTTGCCGTGGATCTCAACCGATTCTGCGTTGCCCGGTATGGTGCCGACTATTCCAGCTCTTACTTTCATGCGACCGATCTCGGGTGGGCTTACAGGTACGCGGGCCAGCGGGACCAAGCCATCGCGTTCGATGAGGAACTGCTCGCCATCCGCCGTGCGAAGCGCGGACCCGACGATCCTGCCACGAAAGAATTGACTCAATCGCTCATCAGCGACTATGTCGCGGTCAAAAAGTTTGAGCAGGCGCAAACTATGGCCTATCTCCTGATGAATTACCGACCGAGCGAGGATGCAGAAAACTCCGCGAAGCGAGGGTTTGCGCTCGCCTTTTTGGGTAACGTTTATCGCGAGTTGGGAAGTCGGCAAGACGCCGAGAAATTCTTGCGCGAGTCGATCGAGATCCTCCAGAGCAAGGCTCCCGACGACCCGAGAACCGCTATGGCGCAAGGCTATCTGGGCAAGTGCCTTTACGACCGGGCCAAGTACCCCGAAGCGGGTCCGCTCCTCTGGGCCGGTGTCGACGGCCTGAAAAAGCAGTCGCAGACCTACACCAAGTCGGGGGAGTGGCCCGTTTATCGCAACTTCGTCGAGTGGATGATCGAGTACACGACCCTGACCGGGAAGACCGTCGGTCCCGCCGCACAGTCGATCCCCATGTATGAAGAGGTGCGCAACTGGTATGTCACTCGGGCTGCGGGTCGGTTCAACGATAACGCCGATTTTATCAAGGTCACGATCCAACTCGCCGGCATCTGCGTCGCCGCCGATCAGTCCGAGCGGGCGCGAACCCTGATCAAGAATCATGTTGCCTTGCTGGCGAAACCAGCCGACCCCGCCGATATGGCATTGGCGCGGGAATCGCTCTGGTTCGGCGAGGCGTGCGCCTTCGTCATGCGGTGGGCCGAGGCAATTTCCGCCTTGCAGGAAGCGCTCGACAAATTCCAGAAGATCGAGCCTGAAGCCTGGACAACCTACCGGATCGACTTCCTGATTGGGCGGGCGTTCATGTACACGAACGAACTGGACAGGGCCGAGCCGTTCCTCAGAACCGGCTATGAAGGCTTGAAACGGACGGAATCCACAATCCCGATCGCTCAACGAGGCTGCATCGACGATACCCTCAACTGGTTGATCACCCGGGCCGGGGCGACCAAGAAGCCCGATGAGTTGAAACACTGGCAGACCGAACGAGGACGCCGACGGCTTGGTCTGATGGGCAAATAATTTGAGACGAACGGAACCGAGCGGATATGATCCACCGACCAAGCTGGGGCCTGACGCTGATCACCGTCGTCTCGGTCGTCACGTTCTTCGGTCTGGCCGCGTGGGGTTACGGTTCCTGGTCAGAGCTGGTTGCGGACCCGGTGCGGGCGAGCGCGCTGGGCGTGATCGGTCTGGCGGCGCTGGTGTCGCTTGGCTCCGGAATCCACCTCGGCGGCTGCGCCCGCCCGGATGCCGAGGGACGATGGCGTTTGATCCCGCTCGCGCTAATCAGCCTGGCGATTGCCATCTTGCCCCCGCTCGCCGCCCGGCGCGGGATCGGGACCTTCGGCGGCGCTCTGATCCCCTACCTGGGGTTGGTAATGCTCACTTTCGGGGCCGTGTTCCGGGTCGCCCCGATGTTCTTGCTGGGCGATCGCTTCACCTGGCCGCTGGCGACCCAGCCGCACCATGCTCTCTTGACGACCAGCCTGTACCGCGTCATCCGCCACCCAAGCTATGCGGGAGCCTGGCTCGGCGCGATTGGCTGGGCCTTGCTCTTTCGGTCCGGCTTCGGCCTGGTCTTGGCCGCGCTCCTCTTTCCGCTTTTCAACCCCATCATCGTCGCGGAGGAAGCCTCACTCCGCGCCGAGTTCGGGGAAGACTATGCGGTTTACCAGCGTCGGACCTGGCGGCTGATCCCGTTCGTTTACTGACCGTCGTCGCGGACCAGCTTGTGGAACCGGGCGAGCAGATCCTGGGTGATCGGGCCGGGCTTGCCGCTGCCGATGGGTCGGCCGTCGCACTCGACGACGGGGATGACCTCGGCGGCGGTGCCGGTCAAAAACATCTCGTCGGCGGTGTAGATGTCGTGGCGGTCCATCGTCCGCTCGACCACCTTCAAGCCCGCAGCGCGGCCGAGTTCCATCACGGCCTCGCGGGTGATCCCTTCGAGGATGCCCGAGTCGACCGACGGCGTGTGCAACTCGCCCCGACGGACGATGAACAGGTTATCGCCGGTGCATTCGGCGACCTCGCCCTTGTGGTTCAGCATCAGGGCTTCCAGGCACCCAGCGTTCGTCCCCTCGACCTTGGCCATGATGTGGTTGAGGTAGTTAAGCGACTTGATCCGCGGGTTCAGCGACGCAGGATGGTTCTGCATCGTCCCGGCGGTGATGATCTTCAGCCCCGACTCGTACAGCTCGGGCGGGTAAAGGCTGATCGAATCGGTGATGCAGATGATCTGCGGGTCGGTCGTCTTGCGCGGGTCGAGACCGAGACTGCCCGACCCCCGGGTCACGATCAGGCGGATGTAAGCGTCGGTCAGCTTGTTCAGGGCGAGCGTGTCGGTGACGACAGCGGCCATCGCCTCGCGGTCGATCGGGATGACCAGATGGATGCCACGGGCCGAGTCGTACAGGCGGTCGACGTGTTGCTTCAGGCGGAAGACACGGCCGGAGTAGGACCGGATGCCCTCGAAGATCCCGTCGCCGTAGAGCAGGCCGTGGTCGTAAACGCTGATCTTGGCGTCGGCCTTGTCGAAGTACTTGCCGCCAATGTTGACCTTGAGACTCATCCGAAGCGAACTCCCGAGCAAGCTGGGGCAATGACGCAAGCCGCCCGGGTTGCTGAAGAGAACCCGTCAGCGGCTTGAACTGAGGACCACAAGTCGAGCAGGCATCAAGCCAGGACGGGGGACCATTCCTCGATCCGTCCTTCGGCGAGCCGGACGACGCGGTCGGCTTGCCCGGCGATGGCCAGGTCGTGGGTGACCATCATCATAGTCAGCCCCCGTTCGCGGTTCAAGTCGCGGAGGAGTTCGAGGATACTCTGACCCGTCGCGGCGTCGAGGTTGCCCGTCGGCTCGTCGGCGAGCAGGACCTCGGGGTTGGTGACGAGTGCCCGGGCAATCGCCGTGCGCTGCATCTCGCCACCCGAGAGTTCGGTCGGCTTGTGGGTGAGCCGGTGGCCCAGACCGACCCGTTCCAGCAGTCGGGTGGCCTCGGCGCGGATCTGCTTGCGCTCGCGGTAGTAGCTGATTACGCCGTGGCGGATCATGTGCGGCAGCATCACGTTCTCAAGCGCCGAGAGTTCGGGCAAGAGGTGGTAGAACTGGAAGATGAAGCCAAACGTCCGGTTCCGCAAGGTGTCGCGGCGGCGGTCGGGGCCGTTGTCGATCCGCTTGCCCAGCAGGCGGACCTCGCCGATGTCGGGGGTGTCGAGCAGGCCGAGGCAGTGGAGCAAGGTCGACTTGCCCGACCCGCTCGACCCGACCACCGCGACCAGTTCAGCGCGCTCGACTTCCAGGTCAACCCCGTGGAGGACCGGTACGCTCCTCTTGCCGAGCCGGTAGGACTTCGTGATCCCGCGCGCGGCCAGGTGAATCTGAGTTTGAGTCGCCATCTTCGAACCATCCTTCCTATCAAATGAGAGGTAAACGGGTGTGATGGAGACTTACTCAAACCGGAGGGCTTGCACCGGGCGGAGCTTGGCGGCCCGCTGCGCGGGGACGACGCTGGCGACGATGGCGATGAACAGGGCACCGCCGACGATCCAGGCCACGGTGGCCGGCTCGACGCGGGTCGGAATCTCGCTGAAGTAGTAGATAGAATCGTCGAAGACCTTGCGGCCGGTCAGCTTGCTCAGGCCCTCCTCGATCGGGTTGATGTAGTGGACGAACAGCAACCCGCCGATCATCCCCACACCCGACCCGACGATCCCGAGCGACAACCCATAGCCGAGGAAGATCCCCCGGACGCCCGACGTTGAAGCCCCGAGCGCCTTCAAGACGCCGATGTCGCGGGTCTTCTCGACGACGATCATCGAGAAGATCGCCAGGATGCCGAAGCCGGCAACGGCGATGATGAAGAACAGCAGCAGATTCAAGATCCCTTGCTCGACGGCGACCGCCGCCAGCAGCGGACCTTGCTTGCGCTCCCAGGTGTTGACGATGAACCGGCTCGGGCTCAACTCCTCGACCGCCAACTCGATCCGCCCGGCGAGGTCATCGAGTTCGACGCCGGGGCGGGCCTTGATCTGGATCTGGTTGATCGCCCCCTGGTTCTTGCTCGGGTCGCCCAGCAAGAGCCGCATCTCCTGCAACCGCTCCAGCGGCATGTAAACATGCGACGAGTCATACTCGCTCATCCCGCTCTTGAAGTAGGCCATCACCGGCAACTGGTCCGACGTCGCCTTGGGGGGATTGCCCGCCTGCGGGAAGACCAGGTTGACCTTCGTGCCGGGCGGGACGATGCAGTGGTCGATCCCCTGGACGTGCGAGTAGGCCAGCGAGTACCCCAGGATGATCCCCTGGTCGGGCTCGGACCCCTCCATCCCCTCGGGGTGTTCCTCGGCGTAGATCTTCCGGATGTCGGGGTCCTCGATCGAGTCGAGCATCCTCTGGCGCGGGCTGTTCTTGCGGATCGACTCGGAGACCTGGAACGACGGCGGGACCTTTTTGCCGCGATCGTCGATCAGGTACTCGGCGAAGTCGCCCGTCTGGGCCCGCTCCTCGGGGCGAATCCCGATCAGGACGATCGGTTGCGTGACCGGGAGGCCGCGAAAGTTGAACTTCAGGATCGCTGGCGTCTGCATCGTCGGCGCCATCGCCATGACGTCGTCGCCGCCCACCTGCTTGATCCGGCTCATCACTTCTTCAAAGTTGCGGAATCCGTCCAGATCGCGCGACTCGACCACGATGTCGGCTAAAACGCCATGCAACCGCTCACGCATCTTGGCCGAGAATCCCGCCATGACCGAGTTGACCACGATCATCGTCGCCACGCCGAGCATCACGCTCACCACGCTGGCGATCGCGATGTAGCGGGTCCGCAGATACCGCCAGCAAAGCAGATACTTGTACATATCATCTCCATCCTTGGAGGGTCGAGGCAAAAGTCGTCGGGTAAGTGGTTAGCAGCGCGATCAATGTTCGGGTCGGAGCAGCGGGAAGAGGATCACGTCGCGGATGCTCTCCTTGTTGAGGAGGAGCATGCAGAGCCGGTCGATCCCCACGCCCATCCCGCCGGCGGGCGGCATGGCGTGCTTGAGCGCCCGGACGAAGTCGGCATCCATCTTGGCCATCGATTCTTCTTCTTTTTGACCGGCGAGCTGCCCCTGAAAGAGTTTTTCTTGCAGCGCTGGGTCGTTCAGCTCGGTGTAGGCGTTGGCCAGTTCGATCCCGTGGACGAACAGCTCGAAGCGCTCGGCGACGGCGGGGTCGCTGGTCTTCCGCTTGGTCAGCGGGCAGATCGCGGCGGGGTAGTCGGTAACGAAGATCGGCCCGCTCAGCGCGTCCTCGACGGTCGCCTCGAAGACCTCGCTGATGACGACGTCGACATCTTTGTTGGCCGTGTTGATCCCGAGACTCTGCGCCTTGCTCAGCACGGCGGCATGGTCGGTCGGCTCAACCCCCGCATGTTCGCGGAACAGGTCAAAGTACGCCCGGCGCGGCCAGGGCGGGGTGAAGTCGACGGTCTGCTCACCCCAGGGGCGGTGGTAGATGCCGTCGATCGCCTCGATCGCACCGACGATCAGCGCCTCGGCCAGGTCCATCATACTCCCGTAGTCGCCGTAGGCTTGATAAACCTCCAGCATCGTGAACTCGGGGTTGTGCTTCGGGCTGATCCCCTCGTTCCGGTAGACCCGGCCAACCTCGAAGACGCGCTCCATCCCGCCGACGAGCAACCGCTTGAGATAAAGCTCGGGGGCGATCCGCAGGAAGAGGTCGAGATCCAGGGTATTGTGGTGGGTGACGAACGGCTTGGCCGCCGCGCCCCCCGCAATCGACTGCATCGTCGGGGTCTCAACCTCGACGAAACCCTGGCTGGCCAGCACCTGCCGGAACGCCGCGACCACCTTCGACCGCCCGAGAAAGGCTTGCAGGCTTTCGGGGTTGAAGGCGAGATCGACGTAGCGCTGCCGGGAGCGCTTCTCGATGTCGGTCAGCCCGTGCCACTTCTCGGGCGGGGGCAGCAGGCTCTTGCTCAAAAAGGTCAGCTTGGCGGCAAAGACGGTCAACTCGCCGGTTTTGGTCAGGCCAAGACCGCCGTCGACGCCGACCAGATCCCCCATGTCGAGTTCGCCGACGAGCTTCCAGTTGTCCTCACCGACTTGATTCTTGCCGAGCATGACCTGGATGGTGCCGGTCCAGTCGCGGACCTGGAGAAACGCGACCTTGCCTTGGCCACGCTTCAGGACGATCCGCCCGGCGATCCGGACCTGCGGGCGGACTGGCTCCTCCCCCTCGGCGACTTCGGGCAAAAAGATCCCCCGGACATCGGCGACGGCTTGATGACCATCAAACCGCTGCCCCCAGGGATCAAGGCCCAACGCCTCGATCTTCCGGAGCTTATCGAGCCGCGCTGCTTCGAGACCGTCGAGCGTTTCTTCCGACATCACCAGACCTTGCGTAAATCGCACAAACCCACTATTGGCAGACTTGAATCAAAATCTAAGAAATTCGCCCATATTGGTCAATCGCAAGTCCCCGACACGTCGCCCCAGGTTTGGGTTCAGCCGTCAGTGTTGTTGTTCGAGATCAGACGGTAGATCGAAACCCACCTGCGTGTGGTCGGCGTTACCCTGGGTGTGGCCGATGCCTGACCTGAATAGTATCGTAACCTGGCACAAGTTTAGACCGCGTGACGGCCAAAAATCGCCTATTTTGGCAAAATACTTGTCTGGCCGTTACTTCTGTTTCGAGATCGGGTTGGCTGCCCACATCAGGTCGATGTTGAAGAAGAGTTCTCGTTCGGGTTTGTCGGCCGTTGGTGCGAGGGTCAAGACGTCGTAGCGGTGACCTTCGTGACTTTGCACGCCTTGCTTGGCAACCTTGGCTCCCGACGCGATAAAATATTCCTCGGGGATGTAGAGAACCTCGATCGCCTTCTCATAGCTGGTCCCGGCGTCGGGGAAGACCATCGTGGTGATGATCCCGTCGATGATCGCGCGGTACTTTGTCGCCTTCTCCGGTTCGCCGCGCTTGGTGTAGAGGTTGACGAGCACGATCATCGCGTTGATCCGCATGAACCGTTCTTGCTCGATCAGCGTGATCAACTCGGCCTCGGGACCTTGCAGGTCGCCACCGCGGATCGTTGCCAGCAACGTCTTCAGTTTGTCGGTAACGTCGGTACTGTACGGAGTATAAAGCGAGGTCCGCGTGAACGCCTGGCGGACTTCCTTCCAGTCGGCCTTCTCGGGGGTCTCGCGAGCGGCTTTCAAAAGTGTCTCAAAGCGCTCACTGGCGGCCTTGTCGGCGTCCTGCGCCTGTACTTGGGGAATCGTCCCTGAGAGCACGACAAGCGAGAGCAGCACGAGCGGACCAGGACGGTTCACGGGACACCTCGCGGCGGGGGGATCGTCGGTACGAATGGATTCGGAGGTTGATCGTAGCGAGCGGGCTGGTGGCACACAAAGCAAATCGGACCGATGGTTCAGATCTGGTCGACCGCCACCTGCTGCGTCGCATGATCCCAGGGGACGCCGTGGCGCTCGAACTGGGCACCGATCTGCCGCTGATCGAGCCCGAGCGTCGCGAGGTCGGTCTTGCGGGTCAGCAGGTCGAAGGTAAAGCCTGCTTGCCGGGCCAGTTCCGCGGGCAGTTCGGCCGGGTTGGCGATCAAGGCAAGGACCGATGCCAGGGCCGAGCGTTGCCGGGTCTTGCCGAGCAGAAAGGTCGCCGAGGCTCGCATCGACCCAGCTTCGGTCGGGTCGAGCAGCACCCGACCCGCCGTGGCGGCGATCTGGCGGAGTTCGAGCGAGGTCAGGCGGACCGTCAGCGATCGGATTGACGGATCATGGAACGAGTACGGCGGATGGTTACCGAAGTCGCCATGCCGCTGGACCAACTTGGCAAGGTCGGCCACCTGCCGCCAGCGGAGCGCCGGGTCGGTGTTGGGATTGGCCCAACTTGCCAGGATTGATTCGATCACTTGCATGGGAAGATCGGGTGCGCGACTGCGTTGGTGGGTGATTCCAGGATCGTATGCCAGACTCATTCGCGGCGGCAAGCCCCTGGTCGGAGGCACCGCGTGTGATTTGGGGCCGTTGATGAGACAAGATTTCCGCATCCACGGGAATGCTTGGAGGGGGGGCTGGTGCTCGCGGAATTTCGGGGTCAAGATGGTCACCTGTTGCTCGTCCATCGGAGTTGCGTTTGCGGTACTTCATGACCGAAGTCCAGGTCAGCGACTGGCAGCGGTCGGTGGCCTGGTATGGCTCGATCCTGGGGCTTCGAGTCGTGCTCGAAGATCGTCCGGGCCAGTTCGCGCTGCTGGAGGTCGGGCAGGGGGGCGGTCGGGTCGCGCTCAAGGGGGGAGCGGAGCCAGTGGACCGGGGATCGGTCCGGCTGGTGTTTGAGGTGGATGACTTGGAACCGCTGATTCTTCATCTGACCGCGCACGGGGTGGAGGTGGCTGGTCCCAAAGTGAGCGGCGAGGGTTACCGCGAGATCACCCTGCACGACCCCGACGGCACGCCGATCGGGGTATTTGCCTGGGTCCGACCCGACCCCGAAGGGGATCGGTGAGGTTGCGAGCCTCGGGTATCGGGCGGTATGGTTGGGGGCATGAAAACCAAGATCCGGCAGGAACTGATCAACGCGACGTACATCATCCTCGGGATCTTCTCGGCGGGGTTTGGGCTCCATGGGTTCCTCCAGTCGAGCGGGTTCATCGACGGCGGCGCGACCGGCGTTTCGATGTTGCTCGACAAGGTCACGCCCATCCCGCTTTCGGTGTATCTGCTGGTCGTCAACCTGCCGTTCGTGGCGCTGGGGTACAAGCAACTCGGGACGGCGTTCGCGATCCGGAGCGCGCTGGCCATCAGTGGGCTGTCGCTCTGCCTGGCCAAGGTCCACTTTGTCGACGTGACGCCGGATAGCCTGCTGACGGCCGTGTTCGGCGGTTTCTTCATCGGCGCCGGGATCGGGCTGGCGATCCGAGGGAATGCCGTCCTGGATGGGACCGATATTGCCGCGCTCCTGATCAGCAAGCGGAGCAGCCTGTTCCGCGTGGGCGACGTGATCCTCGGGCTCAACATCATCATCTTTCTGATCGCCGCGCGGGTGCTCGGCACCGAGAAGGCGCTGTACTCGATCCTGACTTACATTGCGGCGTCGAAGACCCTCGACTTCCTCCTGCACGGGATCGAGGAGTACACGGCGGTCGTGATCAACTCGGTCCACAACGACCAGATTCGCCAGCGGGTCTTGCAAGACCTGGGCCGAGGAGTGACCGTGTACAAGGGGCGCGGCGGAATGAGCGGGACCGACCAGGATATTCTCTTTTGCGTCGTGACCCGGCTTGAGATTGGCAAGGTCAAGTCGATCGCCCGCGAGCTTGACCCGGCGGCCTTCCTCGTCATCCACCCGCTGGCCGATGTCGAGGGCGGCACCAAGAAAAAGACGGCGATGCACTAAGATCGGCCGCCGGTTCTCGAACGAGTCTCCAGTGAATCTCTCCCTGCATCGCAGTTCCCGAGGAACCGATTTGCCATGTTCGCGTCCATTCGTTTTTGCTTGCCCGTTGCTCTGGGATCGCTCGTCGCGTTGGTTCCCGCAGTCGTCTGGAGTCAGGATCGGCCCGCCGCCCGATCTGCGCCGGGGGCGTCGACCACGTCCGACGTGATCGACGATGGCGGGATGTTCTCGGCCGACGCGATCCGCAAGGCGAAGGACACGCTGGCGCGGATCGACCGGACGTACAAGATCGCGGTGACGGTCGAGACGACCGAATCGCTCCGCGGTCAGGAGCTGGAAGAGGTCGCGATCCGCCGCGCCGAGCAACTCGACCATAAGGGGATCTTTATCTTGATCGCCCGGCAGGATCGGAAGGCCGAGGCCCTCGCGTCGCCCAAGTCGTTGCGTGATGAGCTGACCCGTGCCCGGCTCCACGCCATCCGCGACGCCTTCACCGCCGAGTTCCGCAAGGGTGACGTCGATGCCGGTCTGACCCAGGGTGTGCAGGCTGCCGCGAAGGCGCTCGGCGAGATTCGCCCGAGCATCGCCCGCGAAGCCGCCGTGACCGAGGGCGGGATGAGCGCTGGGACCTCGGCGCTGGTCATGCGCGGTCAGGTCCGCTTGAGCGTCGCGGGAGCCAAGAAGGTCATCGCCGGCGCCGAGGCGAAGGCCATCGAGTTGAAGCTGAAGTCCAACATCACCGTGGTCGATGACGGCGGTCTCTTGCTCGCCTTTGAGCGGATGGACGGTGCCCGGCCCGCGAGCATCAGCACCAGTCATACCAAGGCCATCTCGGCCGCGACCTTCCGGACCGCGACCGGCCCCGTGGCCTCGGGCGGCGTGCCGAACGACCCCTTGTTCAACCTCAGTCTGATGAACGCCGCGAGCGACTCGGGCGGCAAGATCACCACCTTGCTCGGCGGCCTGCCGATCCTGGTCGATGGTCAGGTCATCGGCGCCATCGGCGTCGCGGGCGGGTCGGGCGAGCAGGACCTCGAAGTTGCCAAGGCGGGCATCGCCGCGTTCGTCGCCGGCCTGACCGAGGCCGACGAAGCGAAACCGAAAGAAGAAAGCAAACCCAAACCGGCCGACGGTACCGAGCCGATGCCGCGCTAAATGACTGCCAACTGGCCCGACAGGATCGTCGGGCCAGCCTAGTTGGCTCAGGGCTGACTGGGGATGGCTAACCGAGCGGGAGGCGGTGGTGGTTGCGGTAATTGCGGTACCTCGGGGAAGGCCTGGATCTTGCGGGGTTCCATGAGCGGCGGTGCGGGCGGCACGAAGTCGAGCTGTGCGGGCTGAACGGCGGGATCGATGGTCTTGTCAGTGTCCGCCAGCAGGGTCGTCAGATCAGCGCCGGTCATGAAGTCGCGGACGGCCAGATTGATGGCCCGACCGGTCGCCGCGATCTGAATTCGCTGGTTGAACTGGCCGAACAGGCGATACTCGAACCTGTCCGCGGGGGACTTCGGCCGATCCAGGGCGATCGCCCCCCGACCCACCAACGAATACAAGCCAACCGAGGCCGCGATCGACCGCGCGAGAGCATCGTCACGAGCGATCCCCTCGGCCTGCAACGACAACGAACCAGCGGCATCGGCGCTGAGGCCCAGCGTCATCCGCTCGACGCCGCGCAGCCGTTCGACCACCAGCATGACTTCTTGCATGTCGGGCCAGGTTGGGTCGTACGCCTTCAGCAGCGCATCGCCGGAGTTATCAAGCGATAAAGCCACGGTTGCCTGACTCATCCGTGCCCACTTCTCGCCCTGAAAATACGCCATCGCCGCCGGCGGTTCATGATGGGCCAGCTTTTTGATCCAGCTCGTGCTGTTAACCACCAGCGTCCGGTCATCGGGGATCAGCACGGCGAAGGGCATGTCACCGCCCATCCAGCTCAGCAAACTTTGCGGGATGATGATCGAATAATACGAGCTATCGCCGTCATGGACCTCGCGGAGCGAGAGCGGGAGTGATCGGAGCAAGGTCAGCCAGTCAAACGGGGCGACAGTCCGGACCGTGAAGCCGTCGGCGATGGCGCCCAATTTCATCTGATCGTCCGTGTGGTCGGGTGCTTTGCCTGGCACCTTGGTGATCCTGGTCTCGAAGCCCACGACCACCGTCTCGATCGTGCCAAAGTCCAGTCGGAGATCGGCGATCGGCTTGCCCATGTCGCGCCGGTTGCGCGCGACCGTCGCGAGGATCTCCGCGCAGAACCCATTGAACTGCTCGATCGACTCGGTCAACGGGGCGATTGTGCCTCCCTGCCGGGCCAGCGCGGCGGGGTGGACCACGACCGCGCAGGTGGACTTCTCGGGCACATACATCGACTCGAATGGCAGCGGCGTGGCGGCCACGGCGGGCGGCGAGCTGGCGGGAGCGTCATCCTCCGCTCGAACGAAGTTGCCACTCGTGGCCAACCCGAGCAGAGCCACGGTCACCCCGCGGCGGATCGTGCTGGTCCAGGGGTGGCGGGAATCTCGCTTCAAAATCTCGTGGCAATTCACCTTGATTCTCCTTGATCGGCTCGACTGGACCTGATCGCGCGGCGGCGCATTGGCCGGGATGGCCAGGCGGGCGACATTCTGACAAAAGTCTCAATCGTGTCAATCGAGGTTACAACCGGCCGACCCGAGGTCGGATCGGGATGGCAAATCGGATCAAACAAACGCGTGTAATTTCCTGATCTGGATAATGACGCGGCCTGACCAGAGCGGATTCGATCGACCGTATCCGTGCCGGAAAAGAGGGACAGGCACGCTCGCAAGCTCGCTTGAGCCAGTCCCCTTTTCCTCGACCACTCCACCCAACAGGAAATTGCTCTAGCCTTCTGATCCGCCGAGGTGACGATCCAGCCCACGAAATCGAGCCAACTTCGTCGCTCCCAACTCAGCCGGGAGCCGCCGGTTTTCCGAATGATGGGCCGGGCCGGGGTGGGCCAGACCCGAGGCAGGATTGGTCGATGCCGAGGTTGGCCCCGATGTACTGGCGGCACCAATCGGGGTCGAGCGTGTCGGGATCGGGCAGATCCGCCTCGATCAGGGCCAATAGTTCGGGACCGAGGGCCGTTGCCGCCCGCGACAACTCCGCAAGCGAGGGTTGCGGGGACCGGCTGAATGGGGCTGATTTCGCTTCGACCTTGGGTTCGTTCGTCGCCATGGGAGTGGTTTTCTCTGGAGTGTGGTTCTGAGGGGTAGGGGTCTGGCTCAAGCGCGCTGTCGGCTCTGCCTGTTCCTCCTGGATGGCAGGGATCTGGTCGATCGTCAACCGCTCCGATGATCCTGGTTCGTCGTTGGGTTCGTTCGTCGGTGCGGATTCGACTTTGACTACGACCTTGGGTTCGTTCGTCGGGGTTGCTTCGACTTCGACTTCGGGTTCGATCGTCGTGGCCGGTGGGTTGAAGAAGTGGGTGGGCATCGACCGGAGGAAGGGGGTGTTGGCCAGTGCCGGGGGGGTCTCATGCCGGGCGTACTCGATGGACAGGTTCAAAATCTTCCAGAGCCGTTGACCGTAATTCCGAACGCGGCCGAGGCTGCGGTTGCCGAAGTCATTCAGTTTGGCCGCTGCCAGCAGCCGGTTGGCCTCGTCGGTGTCGCTGACCGCGAGGCGCTGCTCATGCAACGCGCTGAGCTGAGCCTGGGCCAGTTCCCGTTCCGTCAGAGCGGGACTGACGGCCCGGCCGTAAGCGTCGACCTGATGCGTCGGCGGCTCGTTGCGAAACTCGGCATGCGTGCCGAGGAGGTCATGCGCCAAAGTTTTCTGACCATCGGTCCAGGGCTGACGCTCGGCCTGATCCGCCAGTTGCGCCCAACGCTCGATCAACCAATCGCAGCCCGCCCCCGAGACTTGGAGCTTGCCCACGGTCTGTTCGGGGTTGCGACTCAGCCGCGCGGCGGTCCGGTTCGCTTCGCGACGCTGGTCGGCATCCCACGAGGTTTCCGCGCGGTGGGCGACCTCGTCGCGGGTCTGGCGCTCGATGATGGTCAGGTGGTCGAGCTGGATCATGGTCTGGGTCACCCGGCCACAAAACCACGCCTGGACCTCGGTTCGCGGTCGGAACGTCTCGAAGACGCCGACAGCGCGGGCATGGATCGTGGCCTCGTCGGCGACCGGTACCACCAGCGAACGCAAGCCATGCTTGACGGCGTTGGTGCGACTGCGGGCCTTGCCTGCCTCGGTGGTTGGGCCGGTACTTTTGGCGGCGTTGGCCCGGTTGGCGGCCAGGCGAGCGGGTGAAATGCTCATCGATGTCCTCGGCAGCGCAAGTGATGTCAAACCTGGGGGAAAAGCAGACACGTCCGACAGGTCGCCGTCGGTCCGCTGGTTTTGTCAGGAATAACATCGTAACTTTGCCAAGTTTTAAACCGTGTAATCCATGAATTTTGCCTATTTTTCCAATACAGATCAAAAACCGGCGACAATTTCTTGCTAGGCTGGGTGCAACCCACCGTGCGCAGTGGTCGCCGATCTTGATCAAGAACGCGTCCATCGCGGCCTACAATGATCCAAACCTAAATCTGTCACAAACCACGAGTTCCGACCGATCCCTGGTCGCAGAGTCTGCAATATTGACTTCGCAACTCCGGGATCGGGCCACTGGCTCAATCGAAGACCGGGGTTGGGGCGTACCGCAGACCCCAGCCACCCCTGATTACGGTTTGGCAGGTGGTGGTTGATCGGCGGGCTCGAACTGAAAGAGATGAGCATTCACCAATTCGGTCATCGTCCCGAATCCTGATGCGACGATGTCGACCGACCCACCCTTCGGTTTGCCGACCTTGAGGTTGACCAGGAACCGCTGAACCAATCGTTTCGCCACCTGCGTCCGCTCATCCTCGGCGGGAGTGGCGCCGGTTGCCTCTTTGCCCAGCATCACGAGTCGGCCGATCGCGCTTGCCACCGCCTCGGCGGCGGCCGGATCGCGTGCGGTGACTTTGCCGTGCAAGGCGAGTTGGTCGGCATCGGCCAGGCCGAGCAGCCAGCGGTCAACTCCCTGGAAGACCTGGAGGACCAGCGCATCGTCGGGCCGACCCAGGTCATACTGCCGGGCGAACGCATTGCCCGTGTTGTTGATGGCGATTGCCAGCAACCCACGGCTCGCTTCTTGCCAGTCCGTTCCCCGAAGAAAGGTCGGAGCCGTGGGCGTCGCGCGCCGGACCAGGGCCTCGATGGGCTCGGGCAGGCCGATAACCAGGGTCCGGTCGTCGGGCAGGTAGGCACTAGCGTGGTGCGCGGCGGGGAGCGAACGCGGCACTTCAAGCTTGTAGGAAACTCGACCGCCGTCGCGGATCTCCTCGATCCCGACCTTCCACTGTCGAAGAAAGCCGAGCCAGTCGAAGGGGGCGACCATGCGAACCGTCAGGGCGAGTTGCCGGGTGCTATGCAGCGTCTTTGTTGGCTTGCCGTCGGGTCGAGGTAGCGCTGGATTTTGTGCCAGCTCGGAGGCCATGACAATCGACTCAATCGCCGCGCTGTCGAGCCGGCGAAAGGTCGGTTGGCTGGGGTCGATTTGCAGCTCTCTGGCCATCTGATCGCATTCCTGGGCAATCTCCGCCGTGAGTTGCCCGAGCAGACGATTCAGGGCCGCGTGCCGGGTCGCCGCCGCTGGGTGGAAGGCGAAGACGGCGGTGGCCGACTCGGGGACGTGGACGGGATCAAAGGAAAGGGCGATGGCAACGTCGGGGGCCGACTCGGCAGGCTGGGCGGGGGCGTCCGCATCGGCCCACGCGGGGCCGTGCACCGATCCCACCCCGAGCATGAGGGCCAGCAGGCCGAGCATGAATGCTAGACGCGCTGGGCGATACCGGTTCGGTCGGGATTCACTGACCAGTGTTTCGGTCCGCAACATCGCAATCCTCCGACTCAAGGTTTGCCGGACCGGGAGGAACGCCCGCGCCGGCCAGTGGGAAAAACGATGATTGTCCTGTCGGATCAGCAGCCCCGAGAGGGCCACGAGATAGGTGGTCGGGCCGCCCGCGAACCGGGCTCCGAGCGCATCGGCCGCCAGTTCCTGCTCCATCGTGAGGCGAGCGGCCACCAATCGCACCAGCGGGTTGGCCGCGTTCAGGGCCACGGCCAGGCGTGCCAGCAGACTTGCCGCGTAGTCACCCCGGACGATGTGGGCGATCTCGTGGGCCAGCACCGCGCGATGTTCGGCATCGGTCCACGTCTCCCAGTGGGGCGGCAGCAAGATCAGCGGGCGGAACCAGCCCGCCGTCGCTGGGGTCGTGAGGTCGGCAACCGTCAGGACCGCGACGACCCGACGGCAGCGCATCGCTGCGCGGAGTTGATCGACCAGTCGGATCAAGCCTTCGTCCGCGACCGGCACTCCTCGTCGTCGCCAGAGTCGGATCGCCACCAGGCCGACGCCCAGCCGGCCCAGAGCCAGACCGAGCCCGCCGAGCATCACGACCGCGATCAGCCAACCCCAGGGTTGGGCTCGCGCCACCGAGCCGCTCGCTTCTCGGCCGACTTGATCCCAGATCCGCCGCCAGTTGAACACCGGCAAGGTCTGACCCGTCGCAAGGGAGGCGAGAGTTGCCGTCGCTGGTGGGATCTGGATGCGGTTGGGCTCCCAACGCGACGGACCCGGCACAGGGGGGCGATCCGCGCGGGTGATCCAGCGTCCGACCGGAGCGAAGGCCGCAAGATCCAGGATGATGACCAGCCCGAGACCCCACGCGGCGATCCCCGAGCCGACAGCACGACCACGCCGCTCCGCGAGCGCGTGCAGGCCGAGCACCGGGGCGAGCAAGAGCGACACCTGCACGGTCAACCAGGCGAGGGTCCATCCCAGGTCGTTCATGGTTGCGTCTCCTTGAGGATCTGCTCGAGAGTGGCCCGTTCGTCGGGCGATAACTGCCGCTCATCAGTCAGCCGGCATAACAGTTCGGACCGCGAGCCGCGAAAGACCCGGCGGAGGAGGTCGCCCAGCAGCCGGCGCGAGACGTCCTCAAAAGTCCGGACAGCCTCGTAGACGAACGGCCGCTCGGCGTTGACCGGGCGTAAAAATTGCTTGGCGACGAGCACGCGGATGAGGTTGGCGATCGTGGCGTAGGACCGGTCGAGGCCGGTCGTCACCAGCCGGTCGCGAGCGGTGGTCGCGGTCGCCGGGCCATCGGTCCAGAACACGTGCATCACCTCCAGCTCGCGCTCGGTCAGATCTGGCGCTGGGGGACGTGCCATCGTTGGCCCTCAGTGAGTGGTTTGGTTTATCAAATTTGGTTTTCCAAATCTAGTCAATCACGCGGTTTTGTCAAGAGATTTTCGGCAATGACCCGCAGGTCGAGGTGCGACCATGTTTCCTGGTGGTTCAACCGGAAAAGTGGGACAGGCACCGCTCGCAAGCTCGCTTTAACCAGTCCCCTTTTCCTGGCCACCTCAGGAATCCGTGGGTACAAACATTTGTCCGACCCGGAAAGCGATTGGTTGCGTCGGGGCGATCGAAAGACCATGATGGATGCCCCGTCCAGCTTCCTCTCGCGGAGCCATTGCCCGATGATGTGCACCTTGATCCGGCTCGGTTCGAGCCTTGTTGTGCTGGGGTTTGTCGCCGCCCCCGGTTTTGCTCAGGAACCGAAGCCGGTTGCCGAGACCGAGGCGCGAACTCCCGAGGCCGAGCGGGCTGGGTTTCGCTTGCCCCCTGGGTTTGTGATGGAGTTGGTGGCCAGCGAGCCCGCCATCGGCAAACCGATGAACCTGGCGTTCGACGCGCGGGGGCGACTCTGGGTGACGTCCACCGTCGAGTATCCGTTCGCGGTCGCGGACGGGAAGCCCGCGCGTGACCGTGCCTTGATCCTGAGCGACTTCGGCCCTGATGGACATGCCCGCCAGATCGAGACGTTCGCGGCGGGTCTGAATATCCCGATCGGAGTTTTGCCGCTCGGCACTGGTGACTCGGCGCTGATCCATTCGATCCCGAGCATCCGTCGCTACGTCGACACCGACGGCGATGGCAAGGCCGATCGCGACGACCTGGCCTACCAGGAGTTTGGTGCCCATGACACCCACGGGATGACCAACGCCTTCACGCGCGGGTTTGACGGCTGGATCTATGCCTGCCACGGGTTCTCGAACGAGTCGACCGTGACCGGCGCCGACGGGCAGGCGATCCAGATGAAATCCGGCAACATCTACCGGTTCCAGCCCGACGGCTCGCACGCCGAGTATTTCAGCCACGGTCAGGTCAACCCGTTCGGCCTGACGTTCGACCCGATGGGCCGGCTGTACTCGTGCGACTGCCACAGTCGGCCGATCTACCAGAACATCCGGGGGGCATATTACCCGAGCTTCGGGAGCAAGGACGACGGCCTCGGCTTCGGTCCCGAGATGATCAAGCATGACCACGGCTCAACCGGGATCGGCGGGATCGCCTACTATGACGCCGACCACTTCCCGCCCGAATACCGCAACTCGATCTATCTCGGCAACGTCGTCACCGGCCGGATTCACCGCGACACCCTCGACTGGCAAGGCTCATCCCCCCGCGCGAACACTCAGCCCGACCTCGTGACGAGCGACGACCCCTGGTTCCACCCGGTCGACGTTGAGCTTGGCCCCGACGGCGCCCTCTACATCGCCGACTTCTACAACCGGATCATCGGCCACTACGAGGTCCCCCTCGACCACCCCGGCCGCGACCGCGAGCGTGGGCGGATCTGGCGGATCGTGTACAAGGGGCTTGATGGCACGAACCCTCCACCGACCGACCCTCGGCCCAACGCCCCCGAGGCGACCGTGGCCGACCTGATCACCGACCTCGGCCACCCGAACCTGGTCGTCCGGCAGCGGGCGGCGGATCTGCTGGTCGGGCGTGGGAAGGCGGCCGTCGCGGCTCCGTTGACGGCTCTGATCCGCGAGGCGCCAGGTCCTCGGTTGATCCAGACCCTCTGGGTGCTGCAACGGCTGGGGATTCTCCAGAATGACGACCTGATGACGGCGGATAAGAGCGAGGAAGAGGCGGTTCGCGTCCACACCGCGCGGATCTGGGGTGCTCGTGGTCCGCTCGGCGACTCGGGGTTCAAGGCCCTGACAGGCAAGTTGAACGATCCCTCGCCGCATGTCCGGCGTGCCGCGGTCGAGTCGCTGGCCGTCACGCCCACGACCGCCGCGCTCGGACCGCTCGTCAAATTCCTGGCCACGGTTCCGAAGGAAGATGACCACCTCCGCCATGCGACCCGAATCAGCGTGCGTGAGATCCTCCGCGATGATTCGGCCTGGGAGAAGGTATCGCTGGCTCCCGAGGATGCAGCCAACCTGGCTAATATCGCTCTGGGCGTTCCTTCGGCGGCCTCGGCTCGATTCGTGATGGCCTGGCTGGTGGCTCACGCCGAGCAAGCGGGCCACTCCGCCAAACTGGTCCAGCATGTGGCCCGGTACGGTGCTGGCAACCCGCAGCAAGATTTGCTCGTTCTTTGGAAGAGTCAGCAGAGCCCGGCGCAGCAGGTTTCCTTCCTGCGTGCCATCTTTGCCGGGACTCAGGAGCGGGGCCAAACCCTTGCTCCCGAGGTTGTGACGCTGGCGGGTCAACTGGCAACCCGCTTGCTCGACGCGACCGACGGCGCAACCGCCAGGCTCGGTTTCGACCTGGCCGATACGCTGGAACTGACCGCCGTCACGCCCCGCCTGGCCACCCTGGCGACCGACCGGACACGCGAGCAGTCGCTGCGGACCTCGGCCCTGACCGCCTGGAGCAAGCTCGACCCGGCGGGTTCGGTCGCGGGCCTGGCCGGTCGGCTTGACGATGCCACCGAAACTGCTGAAGTTCGCGCTGTGGCGGCCAAGGTTCTCGCGGCGACCAACCGCGACGATGCCCGCGCTGTGTTGATCGCGGCCATGAAGCAGGTTCCCGCCCGGTTGCAAACGACGATCGCCGCCGCGCTCGCCGCGACCCGAGACGGGGCCGACGCCTTGCTGACCGCCGTGGCGACCGGCAAGGCGTCGCCCCGGCCGCTGGGTGAGCGATCCGTTCTGGTCAAGCTCGAAGCCAGCGAACTGCCTGACCTCAAAAGTCGCCTGGCCAGCTTGCTCAAGGACACCGTGCCCGCCGACCAGCGCATCCTCAGCCTGATCGACGCCCGCCGGACAGACTACGGCACGGCCCACGACGGCGACGCGACCTTGGGGCAGGCTGTGTTCGCCCGAAACTGCGCGGCGTGCCACCAGATTGATGGGCAGGGGGCGCGGGTCGGCCCGCAACTCGACGGAATCGGGATTCGCGGGCTCGACCGCCTGCTCGAAGACGTCCTCGACCCGAACCGGAACGTCGACCAGGCGTTCCGGACCACCAGCCTCGCCCTGAACGATGGCCGGAGCGTCGCCGGCCTCTTGCTCCGGCAGGATGGAGATGTCCTCGTCATCGCCGACGCCGAGGGCAAGGAACAGCGCATTCCTGTTGCCACCGTGGAAGACCGCAAGGTCGCCCAGCTTTCACCAATGCCCGCCAACTGGGGCGACGCGATCGACCCGACCGCCTTCCGCCACCTGATGGCCTATCTGCTCTCGAAGCGCCCGGCGGGCCTGGATGGCTCGCGGTAAACCGGTTGACTCTTGAGTGTGGTCGGAGGAAAAGGGGGACTGGCTCAAGCGAGCTTGCGAGCGTGCCTGTCCCTCTTTTCCGGCAGTGACATGGCCGATCGGAAAACGCTCTGATCCGAGAGTTTAACAGCGGACTCCCATCGTCGCGGTGGCCGAATTGATGGGAAATGGGTAAGCTAGACGTGTGACCCGACCTGGTTCCTGCCCCAAACGGGTGGGAACTGCGTCGGGTGCTTGATTTAGCTGGCTGAGGCTGGTCCGCGCCTGGATTGGGTCAAGGAGTCGCCGTTGTATCGCACCGAGGACGTTCTTTCAACGCTGGGCATGGTCCGGCACCATAAGCTCGATGTCCGGACCGTGACGATGGGGGTGGACCTCGGTCCGTGCGCCTCGACCGACCTTGATGACCTTTGCCGGCGGATTCGCGAGCGGTTGCTCCACTTCGCCGGTCGGCTCCGCACGGTCTGCCTTGAGGTTGAGGGGCGGTACGGCATCCCGATCGTCAACCGGCGGATCGCCGTCAGCCCGATCGGCTCGGTCTTCGCCGCGCAGACGGCCGAAGGATTCCTCGCCATCGCCCGGACGCTCGACAGCACGGCCGAGGAGGTCGGTGTGGACCTCGTCGGCGGGTTCTCGGCGATGGTTCAGAAAGGTTGGACCGCCGGCGCCCGGCGTCTGATCGAGACCTTGCCCGAGATCCTCTCGACGACCAGGCGCGTCTGCGGGTCGGTCAACGTCGGGTCGACCGCCGCCGGGATCAACATGGACGCCATCGCCGCGCTCGGGCATGTGCTGCTCGACACCGCGGGTCGGACGGCGGACCATGACGGGTTCGGCTGCGCGAAGCTGATCATCTTCGGCAACGCCGTCACCGACAACCCGTTCATGGCGGGCGCCTTCCACGGCGTCGGCGAGCCCGACTGCGTGATCAATATCGGCGTCAGCGGCCCCGGCGTCGTCAAGGCGGCCGTGACTGACCTCGTTGAACGCTCGCCGACGAACCCGACGCTGGGCGAGATCGCCGAGACGATCAAAAGCACCGCCTTCCGCGTGACCCGCGTCGGTGAGTTGATCGGTCGCGAGGTGGCGTCGCGGCTGGGAGTTCCGTTCGGGATCGTCGACCTCAGCCTGGCGCCGACCCCGCAAACAGGCGATAGCGTCGGTGAGATCTTGCAGGCGATGGGAGTGAGCAAGCTCGGCGGCCCCGGCTCCACGGCGGCTCTGGCCTTGCTCAATGATGCCGTCAAGAAGGGGGGCAGCTTCGCGTCGAGTTCGGTCGGCGGCCTCTCGGGGGCGTTCGTCGCCGTTTCCGAAGACAAGGCGCTCGCGGATGCGGTGGAAGCGGGTGACCTGACGCTGGCGAAGCTCGAAGCGATGACGGCGGTCTGCTCGGTCGGGCTCGACATGATCGCCGTGCCGGGCGACACCGACGCTGCGACGCTTTCGGCCCTGATTGCCGACGAGGTGGCCATCGGCGTCATCAACCACAAGACGACCGCCGTCCGCGTGATCCCCGTCCCCGGCAAGGGGGCTGGTGACCGCGCTGTGTTTGGTGGGTTGTTCGGTGAGATGATGATCTTGCCGGTCCACGCCGCCGGCGGAAGTGCGGCGTTCGTCGGCCACGGCGGGCGAATCCCCGCGCCACTGTCGAGTCTGCGGAACTGACAGGACCTGATCCGGTTGCCAGGAAACGGATGCGCATCGCAGAGATCAAATTGCAAATAGTTATCATGTCTTGATTTACTACTTGCCATCGGTGATGGGCAATCTTTTCCTGTGAAGCGTTTTATTCACTCGCTCCGGGTCCGATGATGAACTCACCATTCATGACCATCCAGTGGCCGGGGAAGGTGCAAAGAAACGGGTAGCGGCCGGGCTCGGTGGGGGCGCGAAACGAGATCGTCGCGTCGGCACCGGGCTCGGTCAGGTTGGTGTACGCGAGGATAGCGTCGGTCCGGGGGATGTACTGGAGCCGGGCGGCGTCGGGATGAGCGATCAGCTTGTTGGCCAGTTCGCCGACCTCGGAGAGCTTGCCCGGCTGGATCAAGGCCCAGTTGTGCGGGACGACGTCGGGGTTACTGAACTGGAGCCGGATTGCCTCACCGGGCCGGGCGGTCAGGGTCCGTGGCTCGAACGAGAGGTTCTTGCCCGCCACGACCACGATCGTCCGCGACCCGGTGATTCCCCGCGCCCACGGGTTCGGGGTGGGAACCTGACCGAGCGCGGCGAGATCGGCGACGATCGGGTCGGGCTGGATCGGCTTCGGGGTCGAGTCGGACAAAAAGGGCGGCCCGACGCGGTGGATGGTGGCGAACAGGGGGATCGCGGGGCCAAAATCGACCTTCAGGTGTAGTTGCAGGACGTTGACCGGTTGGAGGTCGGGGATCGCGAGGAAGAGGCTCCGACCGTCGACGAGGACTTGGCTCGACCGGACCGGCCAGAGGTCGTGGCCGACGCTTCCGGGGTGGCTCGGCGAGAGTTCAGGCGAGCCGTAAGCCTTGCTGTAGTGGTAGTTCCAGGCCTGCGCGAGCTGGTGCGCTGGGTCGTTGGCGAAGCTCGGGTCGACCGGCTCGGCGAAGGTGACGCGAACGCCGTCGGCATGGATCGCGTACCCGACCGGCAAGCGCGACGGCTGGCCGGTCGGTCTGATCCGGCCAAACGACCCGTCGGCCGAGGTGTACGATCCCCACCCGTTCATCCCGGCCACGTAAACGAAGCCATCCGCCGGGTTGACCCGCCCCCGGTGCGACCCCGACCGGAACTCGCCGGGCAGGGGGGTGAAGGCGGCTTGCGGCACGCCTGCGCCCGGGTCTTGCAGCAGCAAAAACGCGGTTCCCGCTCCGAACGAGAGGTGGACCCAGTGATCGGCCAGGGCTCCCATCCGCCGGTCGGCCACGAACACCGGCGCTCCGGCCGAGTTGTCGAGCCCGCGCGGGAGTTGGAGCATCGGCAGGTCCAGCGCCTGCTCCGGTTTTGGACCCCCGAAGCCATAATGGCCGCCCGTCTTGATCTGTGATAGCGACGAGGCCGGTACCCAGTCCCCCTCCGAACTCGGCACCAGGATCGTCCCGTCGGGACCAAGCCCGATCCCGTCGGGGTTCCGGAAGCCGGTCGCGAGCACTTCGACCCTGGAATTGCCGGGCGTGATCCGGATCGCCCCTTGCGGACCCGAGGCGGTCAAAAACCGGCCCTGGGGATCACGTTCGAGCCCGGCGATGAAGTCGTGCCCCGCGCTGGACGTCTGGTAGACGTTCGAGACGCATTCGTGGAAGTCGGCTTCACCGTCGCTGTTGAGGTCATGCAACCGGGTGATCTGGTCGCGACCGAGGACGTAGAGTGCGTCGTCTTGGTCGCGATCGACCACCAACCCCAGCGCCTGATGGAGGCCCGAGGCAATCCGCCGCCACCGGACCTGCCGGAGGCTCGCGTCGAGCCCGGTCGCGTGCCAGACCTCGCCCTGCATCGTGCAGAGGTAGGCCGAACCGTCGCGGGCGAAGTCGAGCCCACCGAAGAACATCAGCGACTTGCCCGGGTTGCGGAACGGCGGCTCGATCGAATCCACGGTGTAGCCCGTGTTCGTCTCGGTTCCCAGTGTCCCTTGCGTCTCGATCGCATCTGGCCAGCGTGCCGGTCCGCCCCCTGTTGTTAAATGGCGGAGCGGGTGGGTGTCGCGCGGGCCGACCACGCGAACGAACTTGCCGTCGGCCACCGTCGGGGCGTCGAGAAGTTCCTGCTCACCGGCTCGATAGGCGAAGATCACCTGATCGCCGTGGCGGTAGAACCCGTGGTAGGTAATTACCTGAGCGGGGTTGGCCGGTGCCGGCTGCGGGATGGCGGTTCCGGCCATGATCAGGCCGTCGAGGAAGCCGTACCGCGTGGCGCTGAACTTCAGGAAGCCACCGGTCCAGACCAGCGGATAGGTCGCCGTCAGCGGGTCAAAGCAGACCGCCAGTTCGCCCGGCTTGCCGAGCGCGACGCAGACACCTTTCGGCACGGTGATGGGGCCGACGCGGATGACCCCCGCCATGACCGACCCGAGGTCGGTGGCGTTCCATTGATCCGACTTCCAGGTGGCTTCGTTTTGGTTGCCCCAGTGCCCCTGCGTGCCACCATCGAGGCCGGGGTAAGCCGGGAGCAGCGGCGGGCGCTCGGCCGGGGCGACCTGGGCGAAGTGGTCGGCCTGCTTGGTGTAATAGTCGTAGTCGCGGTCGCGGTTGATCGGCTCTTGCCAGCCGAGCCGGAGGTCGGGGCGGAGGGGAGCCCGATCATGCGGGAACTCGGCGGGAACCTCGGCGCGGAGCACGCGGACGAGCTGGGCGGCAGCGCTCGACTCCGGCCGACCCAGTTCGATCAGGAACCGGATCAGGTCGCGATGATCGGCGGTCGACAGGGCGGCCAGCAACCCTTCGGGCATCAGAGTTCCGACGACATGCCGACTTTCGACGCGATCGCGCGCCACGCGCCTGACCTGATCGGTGGCGGGGTCGAACAGCGCGAACTCGGTGGCCGAACCCTCGCGGTCGTACCCCTTCGCTTCGGTCCCGTCGGTCAAGGCCAGCGTCACCGCCTCGAAACCGGCTTTGACCTGCAATTTCGGCCAGAGGACCGCCGCGACAATCTCCTCGGGCACGACGCAAACGCCGACCGCCGACAGGTCCGGCCCGATCATGCCCCCCTGGCCCGCGACCTTGTGGCACCCCAGGCACGCCAGCCGGCTCGAAGCGAAGATCGTCGCCCCCCGAGCGACATCTCCCGTCTTGCGGGCATCGGCGAGCAGAGCGGTAACCGTCGCCGCCTGATTCGGGTCCAGGGCCGGCCCCGTATGCCCAACCGGCGCGGGCAGCGGCGCCACCGGTGTCTTCGGCACCGGTCTCGGCCCGGCCGGCTTGCCGTCGAGTTGCGGCACGAGCCAGTCGAGCCCGTCGAGGTTATCTTGCAACCGCTCCTCGGCGTCGTCGTTCGTGTGCCCCAGGATGCCGATCCGCCCGCCGTAACCCGAGGCGCGGATGGTCCGCAAGATCTCCAGATCGAGCGCCCCCTGAGCGAGCGGCAAGATCTTTCGCGCCCCCGGCTCGCGGGCGGCGTCCACCCCGTCGAGGTTGATCGCCATCAAGTACGGCATGGCCGCCTTGAGCGTCGCCGCCAGCCGACCGACTTGCGGTTGAGCATGGTGGAGGTTGTAGACCATCCCTACGTTCGCGGACCCTAGCCCCTTGAGTCGATCAAGGATCGCCAGTTGATTCTCGGGCTCGCCAAACCAGCTGCCGTGGTTGTACAACCCGACCGAGCAACCGACCTGCGCTGCGGCTTCGGCCAGCGGTCTGAGCTTGCCGACCGCCGCGTCGATCCGCCGCCCTTGCTCGGCGGGGCTGACCTGGAGATCCTCGCCCAGACCCAGCATCACCCAGAGTTCGGCGTGGATCTTGCGGCGGGCGAGCAGGTTCAGGATCTGCCGCGACTCGTTGTTCAACTCCCCCGGGCACCAGAACGCATCCAGGCTGACCTGATGCTGGGCCAGAGCATCAACCTCGGCGTCCCACGTCGGCACATGCTCGGCCCGCCAGTCATACGCCAAGTGGCGGAACCCGAGCCGAGCCAGCATCGCCGCCCGAGCCTCCGGCCCCCGGTTCTTGCCATCAAACGGCACGATGCACCAGGCGATCAGGTTGTCGCGGTCAAACAGGTGCTCGGGTGCGACCTGAGGCCGCGCGTTGATCGCTTCGTTGACAACCTCGGGGCCGACCGCTCGTACGGTGGCCAGATCGGCAGCGGTGACAGCGGACCCGATCGGCCTGACGAGCCAGAGTCCAACACCGACCACGGCCACCGCTCTCATCAAACTACCCAGTCGGAACCGGATCATCCGTTAGCCCCCCAGGCAATGATGGCCGCGACCCGACTTCAAGATTCGAGGTCGAGAGCGCGACGCGACAGGACTTCCAGTCGTAGCATGCCTGATTCCCCGTGTCCACGACCGACTACGGTTTGCCAGCCCAGGGTCTAATCTTCAAGTCGCCCAGATCTTTGACTTCGCCTGGGGTCACGATCGCATTCTCGAACAGGTCACCAATCGGGACGCGGTTCTCGGCGGCGACGGCCTGGTATCGCAGTCCCGGCACGAGCCCGACGATCTGGAAGTGACCCGCGCCATCGGTGGAGCGATCGAGCCAGGTCAGACCATAAGGCAGGATACCGCGAACATTGGAAACTCGTTGGGTCGGATTCGGCAAGCCGGGGACGATCTCGACGAACCGGCGCGGGGTGCCATCATCGTTGAGCACGCGTCCCTTGATCTCTCCCCAGGGGCCAAGCTGAAGTACCTGAGGGCTCCCATCGGTTTCGTGGATGATTTGCGAACCAACGCGGTGGTGGTCGCGATCAATCACGGCGACGCGCCGCGACTCACCTGCGGTGAAGCCACGGAGCAGGACCGTGGACGACTCCTCGCGGTGGGGGATTTCCTGATCAAAGTGGCTCCATCCCGCCACTTCTACCCCAGCGATCGGGATTTCCTGGCGATCCTGGATCAGCAGGCGGACGGTCCGCTCGACTTCCACCTGGAAATCGAGCGGGCGAGGTTCGCTGGCCGCGGTGGCGTCGATCCTGGTGATGGCATGCGCGAGGTAAAGCGGATGTTTGTGCCGGATCTCGTCGCGGACGGAGCGATCCAGCGAATCCAATGTCCGTTCCAAGTTTCGCCCGAGCCCATAGCGATCCTGGTTCTGGGCTGCAAACGCGATCAGCGAACCTCCGTTAGGCACGATCACCTGGTAACGCCCCTCGGCATCAGTCCTGGTATTGTTGATCGAACTGGTGGCGAATCCTGGGTAATCCGCGATGTGGGGGTTGTTGGGCAGGACCTCGGCGGTGATCGTGCCTGCTACCGGAATGCCGGTCAACTTCTCGGTGACTCGCCCCTGAATCACGATCCCTCGCGATGCGGCATGATCCAAGTGGACGGGTCCAGGTCCGTCGGGTGCGGGTACCTTATCGAAGCCCGCCGGCAGATACGGTTGACCGGCGGGTGGCTTCAAGGCGAGCCGGTTGCGTGACGCGATGGGAAGCCCGGTCAAGTTGTAGCGGCCCTGAGCATCCGAATAGGTTGCGATCTGGTCCCCCAGGTTTGCACTCGAACCGCGTCCTTCAACCCGCCACCCCTGGAGCGGCTGCCCGGTCGCGGCATCCGTGATCAGTCCAGCGATCGGTCGGGACAATGCCGACTGAAACATGAACGGCGACAGGTAGGGGAAGACCGCCCGGTCGGTTCGCCGGTCGATCCGACCGTTCACCTGCGGGACTTTGTCATCGGTTGTCGTGGTAGTTACTGCGTAAATGCAGGCCGACGCGAGATCGGCAGCCCGGATGTTGAGCGCTGCCATCCGGCCGCCGCCGAGGTCCTCAATCCGGAAGCGGCCCTCTGCGTCCGTCGTCAGGTCCTGCGAATAAGCCAGGTCAAGCACACCCTCGTCGAGTTTTTGACTCCCGACCGCGCCGAGATAACCGGCCATATCACCGACCTCTGCGTCGGTCGTCGGGTCAACAGGCACGTAAAGTTTGAAGACCTGGACCGTTGCCCCCGCCACCGGTTGGCGATCTCGGGTCACGATCCACCCCTCGACCGGCTTCCCGGGGGGAACCAGGCGGATGGTGATGTCGGGTCGGTCGGTATCCATCGTCCAGCCCGGACCGAATCCAGGAGCCCAGGCCAGGACGATCCGACCCCGCGACAACGGCGGCGACTGCCGGAACCTGGGCGATGCCGGCAGGGTGAACCGGCCATCGGGGCCGGTTGTCGTCACGGTCGGCAAGGCGTTCCCATTGTCGTTCTGGTTCGTCCGGACCGAAGCCCCCGCGACCGGCTGACCGTCGGGATCGACCACCTGACCCGTGATGACCGGGTCCGCAACGGGCAATCCGGATCGAGCCTGAGCCGCGGGAGGCCGAGCCGGATCGATCCCCAGTTGTGCAGTTGGCGGAGTCGTACCTTGTGCCACGAAACCAAAGGTAATCGCGCTCAAGATGATGGCGATGGTTCGGATCACCTGCGGCATGAGTAGTCCTCGACTCAAACTGGTGGCAATCGTCAGCACGGTGGTTGAGGGGATGCTCTGGCCAATCGCGGTTGCCGTCACGGTGCGGATCGAACCGGCCGAGACGGCCAGACGGGTCGAATGGATAGTCCAGGCCCACAGCGAGCCCGTCGGGGCCAGCCCGCACCGTGCCAGCCGGCCTTTGAGCCGAGATCGGGCCTGGGCGAGGCGGTTCCGCAGGGTCGGCTCGGTCCAACCCAGCCGCGCGGCGGCTTCGAGATAGCTCAAACCTTCAAGGTCGCAGAGGACCACCGGCAGGCGGTGACGCTCGGGCAGGCGGTCGACCTCGGCCAGGACCGTGGCGGCGAAGTCGGGTTCGACCAGGGGCCGATCGGGCCGGGTGCCGGCCAGGACGAGGCTGATCGCACGCTCGCGCTTGCCGCTGGCGACTGGCCCTGCTGGCGAGCACCGCCGATCGGTAGGCGACCCGATGGAGCCAGGCGGCCAGAGTCGCCGCCAATCGGACCGAACCAGCGCGGCGGGCCAGCATCAGAAAGGTGGCCTGGAAGGCATCCTCGGCGGCGTGTTCGTCGCGGAGGACAGCGCGAGCGGTGGCCAGGACCATCGGGCCGTGCCGCGCGACGAGTGCGGCGAAGGCGGCCTCGTCGCGCCGGTCGGCGAAGCGGGCGAGCAGTTGGCCATCGTCGGCCGCGCCGACCGCTCCGTGCTCGAACAGCGACTGGATCACGGCGGCGCTGGCATGGTCCCTCTTGCTCGGCATCGGCAATCCTCCCCGCAACGCCAGAATCAGCTCCTCAACCACCATCAGAGAGTCGCGATCGGGGGTTCTCCTCTCAAGTTTCTCGAAGGAAAGTTGCCAGCGATCTTCCGATCGGCCTTTAATCCTGCTGAATTGGGCGGATCACGATCGTTCCCAGATCCTTGATCTGCCCGGGGGCGACAGTCAGGTCGGCGAACAGATCGCCGAGCAGAGTCTGGTTGAAATCGGCCACCGACGCACCGTAGTGGGTGCCCGGGACGAGGCCGACGACGTGAAACCGGCCGTCGGCAGCCGTCACGAGCCCGCCATCGTCGTTGGTTCCTGGCAGGACGTCAATTGGTTCAACCGCCGAGCCGGGACCGAACCGGGGACCGGGTTTGATGCGCGCTCGGGGTATTGGCGTGCCGTCAGTCGTGACGACTCGTCCAGTGATCTCGCCCCAGGGTTCGAGGCGGAGCACCTGCGTCAGGCCGTGGTCGAGCGTCACCATCGTCGCCCCGGCGAGTTTGCGCCCCCGGTGGCGGGCCGTGATCCGCCGAGTGTCGGTCCAGCCGAAGTCGTCGAGGATGATTTTGGCTTCGTTTTGGCGGATGTGCAGACCGGCCGTCATGTCGCCAATTCCACGCACCTCAGGCCCATTGACCGGCTGACCATCGGGGCCGATCGCGGTGAGTTCGACGCGCCGGTTCGGGTCGAACGGCACGACCTCCCGATCGACCGGCAGTGGGGCGTCCTGATAGGTCACAACGAAGTCCACAACCTCGGCGGTCGCGCCGGGTTCGACGTGGATCTCGGCGAGGGCGTTGAAGGTGAACTCGTAAACGGCAAGGTTGTCCGGCGCCAGGTCGGTCGGGTCGCGCGGGGGCGTGATCCGACGCGCCCACTGGCCGAGACGGTAATGATCGTGGTCGCGGGCATTGAAGGCGAGCAACGACCGACCGATCGGCATGGCGATCTCGTACCGGCCGGCGGCGTCGGTGCTAACCTGACTTGAGCCAAGAAATTTGGGCTCCTCCAGGTGGACGAACGAGATCAGACCCTGGACCGGTTTGCCGGTCGCTTGATTGGTGACGCGGCCCCGGGCGAGCCCAGCACGCGGCAGGGCGATGTCGAACGTGACGGGAGCCAGGCCCGGCTCGGCCTCGGCATCGAGCAGCGTGCTTACATAAGGCTGGCCCTGGGGCGCTTCCAGGTTCACCTTGTACCTGATAAAGCCAGGCAGGCCGACCAGGCGGTAATGGCCGTTGATGTCGGAGGTTGTTTCGGCAGCCGGTCCGAACAGGCCAAACCATCCCTGGTTGAGGCTGCCGGTGACCTTCCACCCGCTCAGGGGCTGACCTGATTGTGCGTCGCGGACCGACCCGACGATGATGCGCGTCGGCTCGGCCGTCCAGTCGCCGCCGTTGGTGAATTGGGGCTGATCTCGGCCGGCAAACTCCTTCGGAACAGGAATTGTGGTCGGAATCTCGCCAATGGGCCACGTTGTGGCCGTGAGCGTCGTCGTGGCGATGGTCGGGCCACTGATCTGGCCCATGACCAGCCGCTCGGCCCCGAGCCCATCGAGTCGAAACCGACCAGCGGCGTCGGTGGTTGTGCTGACTCCGACCGGAAAATAGTCGAGATCCTCGTCGTTGGTCTGACCATCCGGTCTGGCAAGCACCCGGTTCAGGGCCGCGGTCGGGGTCTCCGTCGCCGACTTGCGTTTCGGCTCGGCCACCAGAAGCGTCGCCACCCGCGCCCCGACGACCGGCTGGCCTGCCTTGTCGAGCACCCGCCCCTCGACCGGTGGCCCGGACTCGACCAGCCGAACCTCGGCCTCGATTGGGAACGCGTCGGCATTCGCCCAGCTCACCCCGAAACCCGGGGCGGTCGCGACCAGGACCAGGTCGGGCCGCGTCTGCGGCGTGGGTCGCCGGGCGGATCCACCGGGTTGGAATGCTGGGATTGCAGCAGCAAGTTGTGGCGGTATCGACACATCGAACCGGCCATCTGCCGCTGAGGTGGCCGTCGGTATTGCCTGATCCTGAGGCTGCGTCGCGACGAACAGATTCACCGTCGCGCCGCCGACCGGCTGCCCTTTCGGGCTGATGATCCGCCCGCGGATGACGAGCGGGGCATCCTCCTGGACCGCAGCATGGGGTAGAACCGGCCGCCGAGCCAGCATCGCCATGCCGACCGTAACGCCGCCGCCGAGCACTGCCAGCGCAACACCCAGCTTGATCGTGCTCATGATCCACCCACCGATCGCTCGACTGCCGATCTGACTCAAACCAACCGCCACCGTCGCCGGAATCAATGTGGGCGGGAGGATGATCCCGGGTTCGAGCCGGTTCCGGAGCCGACCTCGTGCCCGCGCCAGCCGGTTCCGGAGCGCGGCTTCGGTGCAACCGACCCGCGCGGCGGCCTCGGCATAGGTCAAACCTTCGAGATCGCAAAGGATGACGGCCAGGCGGTACGAGTGCGGCAGGCGGGCGACCTCGGCGCGGACCTGGGCGGAGCGATCGGGAGTCGAACCGTCGTTTCGAACCAGCGCTGCAGCCTGTTCGATCCGGTGCCGCTGACGACTGGCCCGGCTGGTGGCCACCGCCGAGCGAAAGGCGACCCGATGGAGCCAGGCGGCGAGGGATGACGATGTGCGGAGACTCGCCGCCCGGCGCGCCAGGATCAGGAACGTGGTCTGAAAGGTGTCAGAGGCGTCGTGGTCGTTGCCGAGGATGCCTCGCGCTGTGGCCCAGACCATCGGCCCGTGCCGACCGACGAGCGCGGCGAAGGCGGCCTCATCGCGATTGGCACAAAAGCGCGCGAGGAGGTCGGCATCGTCAACGGTGGCAACCGTTCCACGATCAAAGAGGGTTGCGAGAGTGGGTGGGGGCATGGGTGCTCTCCTCGGGTGCCGGTCATCGAGCCAAGGAGCGGCAAGGCTCTTTCATTTTATAGAGAGGCGTGGGTTCAGGGGACCATCTCGCGAGATTCGCTGGCGGGTGAGCGGTCGGTTTCCCGATGAATTTCCTGGAAGACCCGTCGATGGCCACGGCTGGCCGCTGCGCTTCGCTCGCATTCGCCCCAGGGAAGGATGGCTTGCCATGTCGTCGGACCGAAACCCGCCTGTGGAAAACTCATTGCAGGCGGGCATGCCGCGCCCTCGGCGGTGGCGGCGGCAGATCATTTTCGCTGCGGTCGCGGTGGTGGTCTTTGCCGTTGGGCTGCCGACGGTCCTGAGTCTCCGGCCGGTCAAGGCGGTGATCGTCGGGCGGATCAATGCGTGGCTGGCGCCGGGGTCGATCGGGGTCGAGAGCTGGTCGCTCGGGTGGCTCCAGTCGATCCAGATCAACGGCATCACTCTGGTCGATCCGGTGGGCAAGCAGGTGCTCGCGGCCGATCGAGTTCGCTTGCAGTGGGGGGTGCTCGGGTTCCTGATGGCACGGCCCGACCTCGGGACGATCAACGTGGAGGGAGCAAAGATCGACGTCGAGCGGCGGGTTGATGGGACGATTGACATCCTCGACGCGCTTGCCAGTGCCACCAGGCCAGACCCAAAGCACCCGATGCCGTCGAAGAATTCGCTCGAAACAAAGGTCAAGGTGGTCATCAAGGACGGCACCCTTCGCGCTGTCAGCCCCGAACTCGGTGAGCCGCTGGTTGCGGGCAAGCTCGACGCGACGCTCACGATTGATCCGGGCAAGCCGATGACGCTGGTAGCGCTGCTGAGTGATGGTGACCAGTCGCTCAAGCTCGACGCGGCCGTCGAGCGGCCTGCGCCGCACATCTCGACCGCTCCCGAAGCGCAGGCGGTTGCCGTCCAGCAAGACAGCGACCTGTCCATCCAGGTCGTCGGCAAGGACTGGCCGATCGTCCTCCGGGGCAACGGCGGGATCGGTCACGGTCGGTTTGAAGGAACGATCGACGCCCGACGGGTCAGTGACGTCTGGTCGATCACCTCGATGGCGGCGCTTGACGATTTCGAAGCCGATGGACCCGCTTTCAGCGGTGATCACCCCCGGTTCGATCGTGTCACGCTGGTGGCCGACTGCGGCGAGACCACTGACAACGCAAGCTGGTCGTTTCGCCGTTTCGAGCTGGTCAGCCCGATCGGTCGGGCGCACGTCACCGGGACGTTTCCGATCGCCGAGGGCAAACCGGTCCAGGTCTGGGGGCAGGTGGATCTCGTCGGTTTGACGAAGGCGCTCCCGCATACCCTGCACGTCCGCGACGGCCTGAGCGTCGATCGCGGGATGGCGACGGTGAGCCTGGACCTGAGCGGGAGCAAGGAGTCCGAACGCGCTGAGATCCATGCGTCGGTCGCCGACTTCGCTGCCACGCGGCACGGCCAGGCGGTCGCGATCCACGAGTTCCCGACGCTTGCCGCCGTCGCCGTGAAGACCGGGTCGAAGGTGGCGATCGAGCAAGCGACGATCAAGGCGACGGGAGTCGATATCTCGGGCTCGGGCGACCTGGATGCGGGGGTCGCGGTCAAGGGGATCATCGACCTCGTCGCGCTCGATGCGCAGATCCGCGACCTTGTCGATCTGGGCGGCAAGAGCTTCGCCGGTCATGCCCGGGTCGCGGCTGACTTCCGCCACTCCGGCGACGTCTACAAGGCCCGCTTGGCTGCCGAATGCAAAGATCTCCAGATCGTCGGACTGACGGCCGACCCGATCCACCGCGATCTCGCCCGGCTGGACGCTGCAGCGTCCGGTCCGCGCCTCGCCGATGGCCGACCCAACGGCTGGTCGGCAGCGCGGCTCGACGTCAAGTCGGGCGACATCCAGGTTGACCTCGCGGCGACCCACGAGGCCGATGGAACAGTTGGCATCGGCGGCCTTGCTGCGGGCAACCTTCCCGGCGTTCAGGCGGGCCGGGGCGAGACCAAGATCGTGGCACGCTGGAAGGATCAGGTCATCGACTTCGACGAGTTCCGTGCCTGGTTGATGCCGCCGGGTTCGAAACCGGGCGAGCAGGCGAACGCGAATACGCTGGGTGTGGCGGTGCGTGGTCGGCTCGACCTCGGTGCCGGGAGTGTCAAGCTCGCCGCGATCCCCGACGCACCAGTCGGCGCCATCGGGGTCGGGCCGGGTGGGCTGGAGATCTCGGGCTGGAAGACGGGCGGGGCACCGTTGCTGGTTTCGGGGGGATTGCTGGGGGATATGGCGGCGCTCGACCGCTGGCTTGCGGCGCGGTCGGGTTCGGCTCCCCAGGGTTGGACCGGCCCGTGGTCGGCCACCGTGCAGGGCGGGCACGCGACCAGCGGCGCCACCACCTTCGATGCGCAGGTGGCGGCGGCCGACCTGCTGGGGCAAGGAGCCGTGACCCTGGCGGCGCGCGGGCAGTATGATCCATCGACCGACAAACTCGCCCTTGATGGGCTCGACCTGAAGACCCGGTATGCGGCCATGGCGAGCCATGCGACGATGACCGCCGTGACCACGCAGCGGCTACTCGACTGGGCCGGGACGATCGACCCCCGCTGGGACCTGATCGGGCCGATCCTGGCGCACAAGGTCGAGCCTGGGGCGCGGATGGTCGCGCAGGCGCGGCCGTTCCACCTGGCGGGGTCGCTCGCAAGCACGAACCTCGACGCGATCCTGCCGACAATCCAGGGCGACCTTGGGCTCGACATCACCTCGTTGACGGCGTTTGGTGTCGTCACCGGGCCAATGCCGGTGATCTTGCGAATGGGCGGCGGCAAGGCGAATTTCGACCCGATCGCCACCACGATCAACACCGGCCCCGCGCTCTTGCAGGCGAACCTGGGCATGGATGCCGACCATGGCATCTGGCTCCGGCTCGACGAGTCGCGGATCGACAACGCTCTGATCAACGACGCGGTGTCGTCGGCGGTCCTCGCTTACATCGCGCCCATCCTGAGCCACGCCACCGAGGTCAACGGCAAGATCTCGGTCGTCCTGGCGAAAGAAGGGGCGGCGTTCCCGATCACGGCCAACGGGACCACTCGCGTCCAGGGCGTGCTGGCCTTTACCGACGTCGTGTTCCGGCCGGGACCGCTTGGTGAGCAGGTCTTTTCCATCACCGGCCAGCCTGCGCCCAAGCTCGCGTTCGCCGAGCCGGTCCAGTTCTCGATCCTCGACGGTCGGGTTCAGCAATCGGGCCTGACGATCCCCCTGCCGGGGAGCACCAAGGTTGAGTTCGTGGGATCGGTCGGGTTCGACAAGACGTTGCAGGTTCAGGCCACGGTCCCAATCACGGCGGCGATGATCGGCCGTGATGCTCAGCTCGAAAAGCTGCTCAACGGCTTGAAGGTCAACGTCCCGATCGGCGGCACGCTGGCCCACCCGGCGATCGACCGTCGCGGCCTGCAAGCCGCCACCCGCGACGCCATCAAGACGGTGGCCAGTCGCGGCCTCAAAAACGAAGCCAGCCGCCTGGTCGACCGCGTCGCCGGCGCGGCACTTCCTCCCAGGGCTGGGGCTGCCGCGACAGGGGCCGCCGCCGCCGCCGCCGATCCCAAGCGCGACATGATCCGCGGTCTGCTCGAAGGGCTCGGCAAGGACGTCCTCGACCCCGACAAGAAGCCCTGAGCGGACCTGATATGATTTCCAGGAAGAGATTGCCCATTACAGATTGCAAATCGCACAGCAAGACATAAAGACCATTTGCGATTTGCGATCTGATCTCTGCGACGCGTTTGAATTTCTGGGAACCTGATGACCGGCAGACAGCACCGGTCCGATCCCGCCGCGACGCACCAGACGCGCGGGATGTCGGACCGGTTTTTCGGGTAAGCGTCAGACCCCTGACGAGGCGGTCAGCGACCGCCGGGGCCGCTTGCGCTGCGGGCGACCGGACCGACCGGTCCCGCCGCGACGCTCGGCGATCAGGCGTTTGGTCTGGTCTTCGAGAGTTGCGAACCGGTCGTCCCAGGTGTAGCCAGTGGCCACCTTCGTCTTGCCGACATGCCCGAGCGCCCGTGCCAGGCCCGGCTGGTCGATCAGGGCGCCGAGGCGATGGGCCATCAGGTCGAGGTCGCCGAATGGGACCAGGTAACCAGCCTCGCCATCATGAACGACGTCGGGCACTCCGCCGGCAGCGGCGGCAACGACGGGCAGGCCGTTGGCCCAGGCTTCAAGGAAGACGATCCCGAACGAGTCGGTTCGCGACGGCATCGAGAAGACATCCACCGCAGCGAAGAAGTCGGCGCGGTCGGTCAGTGGGAGCGCGCCGAGGCGATGGAGCCAGGGCATGGCGGGTTGCTCGGCCAGCCAGCGCTCAAAGTCGGGCGAACTCGGACCGGCGAGGATCAGGTGCGCGGCCTCGGCGGCGGGTCGGCCCGCGTTGATCCGGGCCGTGGCCTGGATCAGGTCGTTGGTCCCCTTGTTGTAGTCGAGCGTGGCGAGGTGGCCCACAACGCGAGCGTTGGTGGCGATCCCGAGTTGAGCGCGGAACCGCGCGGGGTTGCCGCCCGTGACCTCGGCGTGCTCGACCGCCATCCCGAGCGTGACGACCCGGCGGGCGGGGATGTCCCAGCCGCGGACGGCGGCGGCTTCGAGCGGAGTCTGGACGATCACCGCGTCGGACTCGGCCAGCAGGCGGATCTGGTGCGGCTGGGTGTACGTCCGGTTGACCGGGTCGCCGGGGGTAGCGAGATGGAGGAACGGCGTGATCAGGAGCGGAGCCTGCGCCGCGTGCGCGGTCTGGAGCGCGGCATAGGCGAAGTTGGTGTACGGGAAGCCAACGGCGAAGACGGCATCATAATCCCCCCGAACCCGCGTCAGGCCCGGCATGATGGGGAGGTACGACGCGGCCAGGCACCGCGTTGGCCAGTGCGGGACGTAGCTCAGGAGCCGGCCAAAGTACCGCTGCATCGGCATGTGGCGGACTGGAACCCGGCGGACGGTCGCGCCGTCGACCTCGGAGAACTCCGGCGCCTCGACGCGCTGCCGGTTCGGGTTGGTGAAGTACCAGAGGTCGTGGGCGTCGCTGGTGATGACGTCGACCTTGTGCCCGGCGGCGACGAACCGGCGGACCATTGCTCGGCCATAGTTCTCGGCGCCGCCGACGATCGGGTGGTAACGGTGGATGAACCAGGCAATCCGCATCGAGGCGCCCTCCTTGGAGCCGGGGGTTAACGTCAATCCTTGACAGGAGCCGAACCGGACTCGCCCGCGACCACGCGGACGCCGGACAGACGGAAACTAAACGGGGTCGCGGCATCATCGAGCCGGTCGGCACTCCGTGTGGGCCGATCGGCACCATCGGAGATCAAGGTCCAGGTGTGCCGCCCGACCGCCAGATCGAGTGCGGGCGATCGGAGGTCTTGCCTCGATCCCGGCTCGATCCGCCAGCGCGCCAGCTCGCGATCACCCTCCATCAGGCGAATCAGGCGCGCTCGTTGGAACGCCTCAACTTGATCGAGAATCAGGGTGACGTGACCGGCGACTGGCTGGCAGACCTCGATCTGGGCGGATGCCAAGGCGGCATAGCGCGTGATTAACTCCCCGTCCGTTGTGGCGACTGGTCGCCAGCCCCGATCCGACATCCAGGTCAGGTTGCGGGGCAAGGCGAGCTGATTCCGTTCAAGGGCCACGGCTGGCCAGGAGCCGTCGGGATTGGGCGGCACGACCACGGCTCCCGAATACGTCTGACCAAACTGAGCTATCGCGGCGGGGAACCGGTCGAACCAGGCGGTGTGAAAGATCTGCATCAGGCTCGGTTCGTGGCGGAGCACCACATAGTCGAACCCGTGCGCTGTGAGTTCGAGCCAGGCTCGATCGCCGGGGTCGAGTGTGCCATCCATCCCGAACTCGCGGGCATTGATGCGACCTTCCAGTCGATCGGCACCAAAAACCGAGTCGCGGGCAATCTCGGCATCGAACCGGGAGTTGGTCAGACCTGGATAGCCCGCCGAAGTCCGGAGGCCGTGAATCTGCTGCCAGTAACCCCAGAGCGCCGAGAAGGTTTGCCCCCGCGTCGAGTCGAACAGGGGCGCATCCAAAATCGTCGCGGTTGGGTGGTCGCGCTTGAGATCGGCATAAACCGCAGGCAGCGGCGGGATTGGGGCCGATGGGAACGGGACCATCGCCAGGTCGGCCAGCGTGACGGCGGTCATCCCGATCAGCAAGCCGACCCGGACCGTGTCCCATCGGACCCGGTGCAGGATGGCCCGCAAACCCGCCGCCATCGGGACGACCGCGACGGCGGCGGCGAACAGGTTGAACCGCGCGGGAACCCGGATCAGGTGGAAGGGAGGGAAGACGCCATAGATCCAGCCCGCCGGGAGCGATGGCGTCGCGCCGAACATCTCTTGCCGTGATCCCCACGACAGGACGATCATCAGAGCGAGGACCGACCACCAGTAACCTCGCCGGGGAAAGTTGACTCGCTTCCAGAGCGCCCACGCCAGCAACCCAAGCGCGACGACGCCGAGGTACGACGAGACCTCGGGCAGCTTGCCCCGCAACGGACCGACGAACAGGTTCGGTATCAAGGTTTTGCCGAGGAGGTGCCGTGGCGACGGCACGAAGTTGCTCCAGACCGGCGCGCCAAGCAAATCAAACTCGTGTTTCGATCGTCCCATCGGCCAGCCCTGGAGCGCCGCCCAAATTTGTGGGCTGAACAGCAATGCCACCGCCAGCAAGGCTATCAAACCAAACCCGACCAGCCAGGGTGCTAGAGAGCGAGCCTGCGGCCATCGCTCGACCCGAGGCAATGTGAACCCGAGCCAGACCAGATACCAGACGGCCGGGAAGATCGCCAGAACCGCGAAGTAAGGCGCGGCGGCGACCAGAACCAGGTAAGCTACCACGTTCCAGATCAACCGCCGCCGATCCGGTTGGTCGGCGAATCGAATCCAGGCGATCAGGAACGGCGGCACCACCCCCAGTTGCATCGTCTCCAGGTGGCCGTGCGCGTGCATCAGCATTGGCCCGGTCAGCATCACCCCCAGGCCCGCCACCCACGCCACGCCGGTTGGGCAATCCTCCAGCGCCCACCGCGCCAGCCCGAACGAAGCCAGGCCCGTCGCCAAGAAGCCGAGGAACCAGATCGAGCCGAAGATCGCCGTGTCGTTGGCCGTGACCAGTCGTCCGAGGATGTACAGGATGGTCTGGAGGTGGAGCGTCGGGAAGTAGCCGAGCGGCACGCCGATTGGCGCCTGCAGCTCTGGGCAAAATAGCGGGTTCCGCCCGGTCAGCAGGCACGACCGGAGCCAACGCATCAGCCAGAGGTGTTCAAGGGGGTCGGTCAACTCGCCCGGGATCTCAGCGCCAAACCGGGTCACGAACGGCCACGTCGCCAGCGCGGCCAGCACCAGATAGCCGAACGCGGCGAGCGGCCAGACCAACCAGGTCGAGCGTGCCCCCGGGCCTGAGGTCATTTCCGGACACCTGGCGGCAAGGATCGAGCCATCTCCTCGGCCGCCCAGTCGTACACGAAGACGACCGACTGCTTCGGCTCGGGGTGCTCGGGGAACTGCGCCACCGGCTCGCGACCAGCAACCAGGTGCCTGATCCGGTCGCAGTATTCCCAGGGTCCGGCCAGGTGCGAGTCGCGGACGACCACCCGGGTCAGGTTCCGGTCACCCATCGCCTCGATCAGGTTGGCAAAGGTGTAGCCGGGATGATCGCCGTAGTAAAGCACCCAACCCGTCAGATCGACCACCCTCTCGCCTGGTGGGACACGCTCGGCCACGTACGCCGCCGCGTCGCGATAGCCCGCAAACTGGTGGTTGATCGGTGTCGTTAACTCGGTCCGGTAGATGAACCCGAGCGCGACCAGGCTGGCCAGAACACCGATCGGCCCCAGCCGATAGCGAGCCTCGGCATCACCGCCGACCCAGCGACCAGGGATGACGATCATCGCCAGGAGCCGACTCATCGCAAAGGCTGAGCCTGCGATCAGCGGATACGCGACAATTAGAGCGTGTCGCGGCGTACAGTAACCACTCGTTGCGTACAGACGGATCAAGGCGAACGTCCAAGCAGCCATCAGGATCGTCAGGAAGATCCACATCCGATTCCGGACCCCCGGCGGCCAGGCCAGGATCAAGCCCAGCAGGGCCAGCGGCAAGAGCGGGATCGTGACCGCATCGCGGACAGCGATGGCCATGGCCCGCGTGGCGAGGACGTAAGTCTCGGTGGCGGTCTGGTTGGGCTTGAGCGGGCGTTGACGCTCGACGGCGGACGCTGCCGACTGGCTGACCGTGCCGAAGACTCGGCCGACTGCCGGCTTGGTCGAGATCCCCCCCTTGCTCGCGATGATGGGCGCGATCAGGAGCGTCGGACCCACGACCAGGAAGGCCATCGCCGCTCCCCACCGCCACCAGGACATCCGGGTTGAGCGGAGCAGGGGGATGACCAGCAACGCGGCCACGAGTGCGGCCGGCAAAAGCAGCGCCTCGGGCCGGACCCAGTACGCGAACGCGGCCAGGCCGACCGTCGCCGGGAGCCAGGCGAACTTGCCTTCCTTGAGGAAACGGATCGCCGTCCAGACCCCGGCGAAAAAGAAGGTGAGGAACCAGCTTTCGCTGAGCGCATCGGCCATCACCTGACTCGTGATCGGCACCAGGAACGCCAGGGCCACCGCCAGCCAGGCCGACGCGCCGCCGAACATCTCCAGCGCGACGAGATAAAGCGGAACGACCAGCAAGACCCCACCGATGACCGACGCCACCTGCGCTGCGAGTTGCCAGTCGGTCGGACCTGACGCCGCGAAGAGGCGGTGAACCGCCGCGATCACGAGCGGGTAGGCTGGGTGATCGATCGAGTGCAGGAGCGCGTCGACCGCGTTTCCCCCCTCGATCTCCTGAGCCTGATGGATGTAGCGCAGGCTATCGGCGAAGATGATGTCGGTGTGGTTGGCCTTCCAGCCGAGCCAGCCAGCCACCGCGACGGTCAGGAACAAGAGGCGAGCCAGGTGCGTCGAGGCGGTCACGGCGGGTCCGTCCTTTCAATCCAGTCCAGTCCAGACAAAGGGTTGATCGCGCTCCTCGCGAACTTCCCAGATTCAGCGGCGAGCCAACTGCGCTCTTGGCTTCGATTTCGGCTTCCGGTCGGACGGTTTCGGCGAGGCCGCACGCTCAGGGTCGGCCGGGTCGTCGGTCGTCTCGGCCAGGGTCAACACATCGCGTCCCCGGATCGTTGCCACGGCGCGGGGGCGACTCGCCATCGTGCCTACGACATGCCAGGCGCGGACCTCGGGACGGTTGCCCCGGAGCCGACTCCAGAACCCGCGGACCTTTGCCTCGGCGCGGATCGCCCCGGCGAGGGCGAGGAACTGCCAGGCGGGCAAGTGTTTGCGGAAATAGAGGAGCTTGCTGTGCCGGATGATGACGCGCATCTTGGGCGAAATTGCCCGATTTTGCAAGGGATGTAAATGGACCAAATCGACCGCCGGGTCATACTCGACCGTCCAGCCGCCCCGGGTGGCAACTCGGCAAAGGGCCACTTCTTCGTGATAGAGGAAAAAATCCTCATCCATCCCTCCCAGATCGGCAAGCAACCGCGTTTGCACCAGGAAACAGGCTCCCGTCACCCAATCGACGGGGCCGGGTTGGAGCCGCCATTCGGGCTGGTACTTTCGGTGGGTCCGTGGTAAGACCTGCTCCCAGACGGTCCGGACCAGGCTCGGGAAGACACCCACGGAAGGTTGTGTCGACCCGTCGCGGTTCCGGAGCGTAAAACCGATCACGCCCGGGAGGGAACCCGCTCGTTGGTGGTCCCATGATGCAATCCGGTCCGCCACGCGGACCAGAAAGTCGGCCTCGGGCACCACGTCGGGGTTCAGAATCAAGAGCCACCGCCCTCGGCTTGCCCGCCAGCCCGCGTTGACGCCCGCCGAGAACCCGGCGTTGGTGGGTTCGAGGATCAGGCGAACGCCGGGACTGGCGTGGCGAAGCGCTGGGGGGACCGCCTGCCGCGAGTCATTATCAACCACCAGGATCTCGCAGGCTCGGGCCGTGACCAGCGGCGATCCGGCCAGCCGATCAACGAGCGCGGCGACATCGGGCCAGCTCTGGTAGTTGACGATGATCACGCTGAGGTCAGGCAGACCTTCGCGAGTGACCGGCGATTGACCCAAGGAGGGAGGCGTTGATGAACCCACGCGAGCGACCAGCCTTTCCCGGAAGCGAGATCAGAATGACCCACCGGGGCGGGCGAGTTTGAAAGATTCACTGAAATAATCGGTCGGACCGGTCGATGGAAGACCTTGAAGGAAATTGGACGGTGCGTCGTCCTGACTCGTCACAATCGTCGGTGCCACCACGGGTTTCCCTTCCCAGGATGGGCACGGTGCCGACACGGCTGGATCGGTGGACATCGATGCAGATTCCCCCAGACCATAATGGACCGATCGCCGCCACCGACAGGAAGTCGGGTCGGCGCCTCCTGATCCTCGGCGATCGGCGTGCCGGACGGCATGTCGCCCGCTGCCTGGTCCAGGGTTCGTGGTCCGACATGACCCTCGTCGGCTTCATCGACTCGGGCCATGTTGGCTATGCCGGTCGGGTTAAAGCCGGGCGACAGCTCGCGCTCCACCCCAGGACTGAACCGGTCCCCGTCCTCGGCCGCGTCGACGATCTGGCCGAGTGGGTGGACCGTGTCGGCGCCACGGATGTCGTGGTCGCTCTTTCGGGCCGGCCCGCCGTCCGGGTCCGCTCGCAGGTTGCTCATCTCGACGACACATCGGTCCGGGTCCACTGGGTCTCGCGCCACCACGATCCGGTCGATTATACGACGCAAACCGCTCCGACCAGCCCCCAGCGTCCCCCCTGGGCCTGGCGGTGCCACCGGATCGCCAAACGGGTCGTCGACTTCACCGCCGCCGCCTTGGGCCTGCTGATCCTCTCGCCGTTGTTCGTCGCTGTGGCGATAGGCCTCCTGATCACCTCCGGGTGGCCGATCTTTTACACGCAAGAGCGGATCGGTCAACGCGGGCGAATCTTTCGGATCATCAAGTTCCGGAGCATGCGGCTCGACGCCGAGACCTCGTCGGGACCGATCTGGGCCTCAAATCGCGATGACCGCTGCACCCGCTTCGGCGGCTGGCTCCGACAAACCAATATCGACGAGTTGCCCCAACTGTTCAACGTCCTCAAAGGCGAGATGAGCCTGGTCGGCCCTCGCCCCGAGCGACCGATTTTTGTGGATCACTTCAAGGCCGCGATGCCCGACTATGACCTCCGCCACGCCGTCCCCGGCGGGATGACCGGCTGGGCCCAGGTCCACGGCTGGCGCGGGCGGACCTCGCTCCGCAAACGGATTCAGTACGACCTCAACTACATTCATCAGTGGACCTTCTGGTTTGACTTCAAGGTCTTGTTGATGACCGTACAGCATGTCTGCTTTCGCAAGATCAGCTGGCCCGCACCCAGGAAGCAGCCCGCGCGGCTGGAGCGGTGACCTTGCGCCCGGCTTGCTCGATCGTGATCCCGACCTACAACGGCCGGCACCTGCTCGAAACCTGTCTGGCGAGCATCGACCGGCACCGCCCGGCTTCAATCTCGATCGAGGTGATCGTCGCCGACGACGCTTCGACCGATGACACCGTGGCCTGGCTGGCACAAGTCCATCCCGACGTCCGGCACGTGCGGCTTGCGGAGAACGGCGGATTCTGCGCAGCGGCGAACGCGGGGATCGCGGCGGCAACCGGCGATGTGATTCAATTGCTCAACAATGACACCGAGGTCCAGACCGGCTGGATCGAGGCGGGAGTGGCCCCCTTCGCCGATCCGGTGGTGGGCTCGGTGGCTCCGCTCGTGCTGGTCCGGTCCGATCCGACACGGGTCGACTCGGCGGGAGATCAGTACGCCCTGGTCGGCTGGCCGAGCAAGCGTGGCCACGGCGAGGCAGCCGAGCACTGGTCGAACCGTCCCACCGACCGCGTGTTCGGCGCTAGTGGGTCGTCGGCATTCTACCGGGCGGACGTGCTTCGGCGGGTCGGCGGTTTCGACCCCTCGTTCGGCTCGTATTATGAGGATGTCGACCTGGCCTTCCGGCTCCGGTGGGCGGGGTTTGAATGCGTATACACCCCCGATTGCCAGATCCATCATGACCTCTCGGCCACCTACGATCATACGAACCCAAAGCTCCAGGAGCGGATGGCCCGCAATGCCGAGGTCCTGTTCTGGGCCAACCTGCCGATCGGGTGGCTGATCCTCGCGGTCGGGCCGCACTCGGCGTTCAGCCTGCTGCAACTGGCCTACCGCGTGTTCCGGGGACGGCACCAGCCCTTCCTTCGCGGCAAGGTCGCCGCCCTCCGGCTATGGGCGTCGATCGGTACGCGCCGCCGGCTCCGCCTGGGCCTGGCCCGCCACGCACCTCGACCGCCGCGGTTCCCGATCCATGTGGCCATCTGGCGGGATGTCGCCAACCACCTCCGCCGCCCTGGCTAATTGCTCGCGGGTGGGATGGTCGGGTATCGTGGATCTGGGGGCGGAGGTAACATCCCTTCGAGGTGAAACGGCAGGTGGTCGGGTGCGTGACCTGTTCAGCGACAGCCCCGAGTTCCGGCGGTTGCTTGGCGGCGATGAGGCGGTGGATCTGGTCCGGATCAACCTGGAGATTGCCCGCGACGCCGATCCTGACCTTAACCCCGACGCCTGCCTCGCCGCCATCGACGCCATAGCCGACCGCGTGCGACTCCGCTGCCCGAGCGATGCCTCGGCGGCGCAGGTGATTGGCCAAATCAACTGGGCCTTGTTCGTTGAGGACGAATTTCGCGGCAACACCGAGGATTATTTCGACCCCCGCAACAGTTACATCCACGAAGTGGTCGCGCGTCGCCTCGGCATCCCGATCTCGCTCGCCATTCTCTATTCGGCGATTGCCGAGCGGCTTGGCCTGCGGCTGGACGGCGTCAATACGCCACTTCACTTCCTCCTGCGCGTCACCGATGAAGAACCCGCGCTGTTTGTCGACCCGTTTCACTCGGGGACTCTGCTGGATCGGTCGGGGTGCGAGCAGTTGCTGTCTGAACTCTCAGGCCAGCAGGTTCGGCTCAGCTTCGAGCACTTCACGCCGTGTCAGCTATCGACGGTCGTCGCTCGGATGCTCCGGAACCTGAAACGGATCTACCTGGAGCGCCGCGAGTTTACCCAGGCATTGCCGATCGTCCGCCGCCTCGCTGCTCTCAACCGCCGCGACCTCGCCGAGCAGCGCGATTGGGGTCTGACGGCGATCCATTCCAACCGACCTGGCGAGGCGATAGACCCCCTCGGCCGCTACGTCGCCGAGGCACCAGCGGGGGAGGATGTTGAGCAGGTCCGGACCATTTTGCAGCAGGCTCAGGCTGAAGTCGCGAACTGGAATTAACGGCAAGGTCGAGACGAAATTTCGGTGATTGGTTCAAGTTTGGGCGACTTTGCGCCGATCGAACCCAATATGCCTGTTATAGATCACATCGGCGACCGGTCGAAACCGCTTGAACCGATTTTTTTGGCCTGACTTCGGGAGGTGTCCATGACGCGCAAGCTCCGCCTCCAAGATGTTTCGGGTTGTTGGATTCTGGTCTTCGGCTGCACACTTGGCGTCGGTTGCGCGGCGACGGGTGGGTCGAAGTTCCGGGCCGCACCGGGGGCGAAGTCGGTCTCGTCGATCGGCGATCAGAAGTTGCCACCGGTCGTGGGCACAACTGGGTCGCAGGTGGTGGCGGATACTCCCTCGGTGGAACCGATCCGCGACTCTAAAGCTCGGATCTCAGGTCGGGTCATTGATGCGGACGGATATGCGGTTGCAGGTGCGGTTGTCCGCCTGGCCGATGGTGGACCCAAAGCAGGACGTGATGTCCGCAACGTGACTGATGCCTCGGGCGCGTTCACCCTGGGCAACCTCCGGGCTGGATCGACCTATACGCTGGTGGCAGAAGCCGATTTTGGAGACGAGAGCGGAATCGAGACGGGTCAGATTCACGCCTCGACGGCCGACACTGGCGTTCAGATCCGCCTCGGGACGATCGACGAAGCGGCTGCCCGACCGAAACGAACGAGCAAACGAGCCGCGAAAACTCGGTCAGTCTCAGAGCGGGTTGATGGCAACTTGCAGGCGGCGGCTCCGGGCGGGATCAATTCCGAGGATCTTGGCTCTCCCGTCGCCGATGCCGACGTTGTGGTCCCCGCCGGTATCCGCTCGATGAAACGAATCCGCCAGGCTCGCTCGACAGAAAAGGATAACGATTCCGCCGCGAGCTGGCATCGTCCTGGTCTCGAGGCTGGATCGCGGTCGGACGTGATGGGAGATCAAGACGCAGCGGCACCTGCTGATGATCCCGACGCACCGCTTGACCTCGATTTCGATCCGGGTGCCGGGGCTAAACGCCGCCCGACCCGCGCCATCGAGACGGATTCCGACAACCCGCTTCCGCCTGCCAGAACGAAGCCAGTCGATTCGGATGATGAATCAGTGCGACCTACGAAGTCAAAGGTCAGTCAGATCCTAAAAGCTCGGCGGGTCAATCCAGTCGATGTCCCTGAGTTCGAAACAGTCGAGCCAGGCCAACTCTCGTTTGGTTCGGTTCCGAAGGATGAATCTCCCTCGGCTTTAGCCGGAACAGGAGACTTGTTAGAGATGCCGACGGTGGCCCAACTCGTTGTGGTGGATTCCGCTGTTGCTGAGTCTGATGCTGTTCCCTCGGGTTCTGGACCCGTGGCACCGCCACCGGGGTTCCCTGATCCCAATCAACCCCTGATCGCGGCAACACCCTCCCCGGCGACATTTTCGCCGGGCGGCGCTGTTTTTGAACCCAACCCGGGCGGCCAGTCGCTCCCGATCCCTGCCGATCCAGTCGCTCTGACGCCTGCTCCGGCTCCGGTTGATCCGTCATCCTCTTACAATCCATTCGCTTTGGCCGGAGCGGGCCCACCCCGGCTTGCTCCGACATTAACTCCCACGATTCAGGCAGCAACGTCCAGTTCGGATCTGCCCTCGGTCCCAATGCGGCGAACCGGCCTGATCCCGGCTGATCAAGCCGATGCGATCACCCCCGCAAGCGCTGAGATCACGCCTCCGCGGCCCAAGAAGTGGGGCGAGGTGGCGACCGTGGCGGGAGTCGGAGCGGCCGCGACCGGCGCCATCGTGGCAATTGAATCGGCCACTCCGACGCGAATCGTTACTCAGCCCACTCGGCCGAGCCCGATGTTGACCCGCCGGACCACCAGATCCGCCTCGACCCGCGCGGATGCTCCCGCCTTTTGCCAGTTTGATTCCAAGACAAATCAGTTGATCGATTTCCAGCTCCCCGATCTCGATGGCCAACCTGTCCGGTTCCGCGATGTGGAAGCGGATTATGTTTTATTCGACTTCTGGGGGAGCTGGTGCCAGCCCTGCATCGACTCGATCCCACACTTGATCGAGTTGCAGAATACCTATGGCACGTCGCGGCTTAAGATCGTCGGCGTGGCCTGCGAGAAGAATGCACCTGACAAGCGCAAAGCGGTTGTCGCTGCCGCTGCCGATCGACTCGGGATCAACTATCCGGTCGTGATCTCGAACATGGATGGCAACTGCCCGGTCCAGCGAGCCTTTGGGGTTCAGAACTACCCGACCACAATCCTTGTCGATCGACGCGGCAAGATCGTCTTTCGAGCCGTCGGTAATACCGAGAGCAACACGTTCCGCCTCGACAAGGCCCTGGCCAACGCGGCAAAGCCGGTGCAGACCGCTCGCCGTTGAGCCGACTCTGAATCTCAGGTCAGATTTTCAATCTCGCCCGCTTTGTTTACGTCGATCCGCTCGGCGGCTGGTTGGATCGGCAGGCCAGGCATCCGGACCAGTTCGCCCGTGAGAGCCACGATGAACTCGGCACCTGCCGCGATCTCGATGTCGCGGACGGTGATCGTGAAGCCGGTGGGACGCCCCCGGAGTTTCGGGTTGTCCGAGAGCGACTCCTGCGTCTTGGCCATGCAAATCGGGAGCTTGCTGAAGCCGAGCCGCTTTGCCTGCCGGATTTTCGTCAACGCTTGCGGGGCGAATGTGACGCCCGAGGCGCCATACACGGCGGTCGCTATCCGCTCGATCTTTCGTTCGATCGACCAGTCGAGCGGGTACAAGGGAGCCAGCGGGGTCTCGGGCACGGCGTCGGTCGCGGCGATCACCTGCTGGGCTAGCTCAATGGCGCCATCGCCACCCCGGGCGAACAGGTCGGCGGCGGCGAAGGCGACGTTCAGGGCGGTGCAGAACGACTCTACGACGGCGATCTCCTCGGCCGTGTCGGTCCCGAACTGGTTCAGGGCGACGATGACGGGGCGACCGAAGTGCGCCGCGGCGTCGATATGAGCGGCCAAGTTGTTCAGGCCCCGCTCGACGGCGGCGGGGTCGGGTTCGGTCAGCTTGTCGAGTCCGGTCCCGCCGTGCATCTTGAGAGCGCGGACGGTGGCGACGATCACGGCGGCGGCTGGATTCAGGCCCGCTGCGCGGCACTTGATGTCGAAGAACTTCTCGGCGCCGAGGTCGAAGGCAAAGCCCGCCTCGGTCACGGCATACTCACCGAACGCAAGCGCCATCTTCGTCGCCAGGATTGAGTTGCACCCGTGCGCGATGTTGGCGAACGGCCCGCCGTGGACGAACGCGGGCGTTCCTTCGAGCGACTGGACGAGGTTGGGTAGGAGCGCATCCTTCAGGATCGCCGCCATTGACCCGACGACGCCCATCTCCCCCGCGAGCACGGGTTTGTGGTCCCGATCAAACCCAACGAGGATCTGTTCCAGCCGGCGCCGCAGATCCGGCGGCGACGTGCTCAGGCAGAGGATTGCCATGACCTCGCTGGCGGCGGTGATGTCGAACCCCGTCTCGCGTGGGACTCCGCCCGACGTTCCGCCCAGACCGATGACGACCCGGCGGAGTGCCCGGTCGTTCATATCCATGACGCGCTTCCACAGGACCTGACGTGGGTCGAGGCGCGTCGTCCCGAAGTGGAGCTTGTTGTCGAGCGCCGCGGCGAGCAGGTTGTGCGCGGCGGTAATGGCGTGGAAGTCGCCGGTGAACTGCAAATTGATCTGGTCCGAGGGCGTCAACCGACAGGCTCCACCCCCCGTCGCGCCCCCTTTCCGCCCGAAGACCGGCCCCATGGACGGCTGCCGGAGCGCCAGCACCGCTTTCTTCCCGACCTTCCTTAAGCCTTGAGCCAATCCGATCGAGGTCGTCGTTTTCCCCTCACCCGCCGGCGTCGGCGTGATAGCCGAGACCAGGATCAGCTTTCCTGGCGGCTTGTTGCTGGCCTGATCGAGCGCTTCGAGCCGGACCTTCGCCTTGTCGCGGCCGTAGGGTTCAAGGAACTCGTCGGCGATCCCCAGATCGGCGGCAACCTCGGCGATAGGTCGAAGGGAGTTTGCAGGTGTGGTCATGCGAGTCGTCTTTGGAAGAGAATGAGTCGGATCTTTGCAGGTTGGGTGTTATCCACCGACACGAAATCCACGGCGTGGGCACGTCCTGCCACGGTGGGTTACACCCCCCCTACAAAGAGGCAGGCACCGGATTACTTGAGATACTTCGCCAGCCAGGCGTGCATCTCGTGCCACCAGACGATCCGGTTGGCGGGCTTCAGGACCCAGTGGTTCTCGTCGGGGAAAATCACCAGGCGAGAGTCGATACCTTGCCGCTTCAGGGCCGTAAAGAAGCCGATTCCCTGGGCCTCGGGGACGCGGAAGTCCAGCGAGCCGTGGGTGATCAGCGTCGGAGTCCGAAAGTTTGCGGCGGAGTTGGCGGGTGCTTGCTCGGCGTACAGTTTCGGGTTCTTCCAGGGGGGACCACCAAACTCCCACTCGGCGAACCAAAGTTCCTCGGTCGTGCCGTACATTCCGGTCAGGTTGTAGACGCCGGCATGGCTGATCAGCGCCTTGAACCGGTCGGAGTGACCCGCGATCCAGTTGACCATGAACCCGCCGTACGACCCGCCCGCCGCCGCCATCTTTGAGCCGTCGAGGAACGGATATTTGGCCAGGGCATGATCCAGGCCTTTCATGAGATCCTCGTAGACCCGGCCGGTCCAGTCCTGGCTGATCTGGTCGGTGAACTTCTGGCCGTAGCCGGTCGAGCCGCGCGGGTTGATTGCCACCACGGCATAGCCGGGCGCGGCGAACAGGGGATAGTTCCAGCGGGCATGCCACTCGTCATGCCAGGCCCCCTGCGGGCCGCCGTGGATCAGGAAAACGACGGGATACTTCTTGCTCGGGTCAAAGCCGGGCGGCTTCACGAGCCAGCCCGAGACGTTGTCGCCGTCGGCCCCCTTGAAGGTGAACGCCTCGGCCGGACTCAGGTCAAGCTGGGCCACCAGGGCATCGTTGTGGTGCGTCAAGACCTTGGGCTTCTGGTCCATCCCGACGCGAACCGAGACCTCGTTCGGGTGGGTGGTTGTGCCGTGGAGGAAGGCCATCGTCGGCAGGCCCTTCGAGTCGGCCAGACTCGGGGCGGTGTTGACGCCGCCGGTGGCCAGGTCGATCGGTGGTTTGGGGTCGCTCGGCGTGCCGTCGGTGTAGAGGAGGACGATCGACTCGGTCCCCTGGTGGTCGAGGACGGCGACCAGGCTCTTGTCGCCATCCCAGGCGTACGACATGACGGGGCGGTCGAGCTTCGAGCTGATGTCAGTGACCGTTTTGGTCTTCAGGTCCAACGTCTTCAAGACCCACTGGTCGGCCTCGAACCCGCCGCGGGCCTGGCTGACGTAGGCAAGCGTGCCGTCGGGGCTGAAGCTCGGCTGCGCATCGGCGCCGGGGTTGGCGGAGGTCAGGTTGATCAGATCGCCGCCGGTCGCGGGAACCATGTGCAGGTCGGTGTTGGTCGACCAGGCCATGTCTTTTGCAGGTTCGGCGGTGAAAACGACGAACTTGCCGTCGGGCGAGAAAGTGTAATCGCTCGACCCACCGAACGGCGCCGGGGGGGCATTCATGGTCAGTTTGGGGGCGAGGTCGGTGGCCTTGCCGGTGGCGACCTCGACGGTGAAGACGTGCGACTTCTTACCGTCACCCCATCTGTCCCAGTGGCGAATCATGAGGTCGTCATACGTCCGGACCCGGGATTTTTCCTTGGCCCTCGCCTCGTCCAGGCTCGCGGTTTCTTCGGGAGTCTTGCCCGGGAAGACCTCGCCCGCGAAGGCGATCCGGTCACCGGTCGGGCTCCAGATCGGCCCAGCGCAGTCGATCGGGAGTTTGGTCAACTGCCGGGCCTCGCCCCCTTCCAGCGGCAAGATCCAGACCTGCTGCGACCCCGACCGCGTCGAGTTGAACGCGATCGACTTCCCATCGGGACTCCAGCGCGGGTGGTTGTCAGCGCCCGCCGAGGTTGTCAGCCGCTTTGGCTCGCCGCCCGTGATCGGGATCAGGTAGAGGTCGCCGTTCGACTTGTCGGTGGCGCGGTCCAGCTCGGACATGACATAGACGACGTGCTTGCCGTCGGGCGAGACCTGCGGGTCGCTGACCGACTTGACTGCGAGCAGGTCATCCACCGTCATCGCCCGCCCCGCCGCCATGGCCAGCGGGGGGAGGAGTGAAGTCACCAGGAGCATCCCCAGGAAGATTCGCATCAGGATCACCAGGTCCATGAGGTCAGAGGAAGAGGATCGAAGGATGAATATAAGCCAGAATCTCAGAGCCGACCGTGGCTCATCCGCTGAAGTGGCTTCGTCAGCACGAGCAAGATCAGCCCCGAGACAATCGAGATGATGATCAGAAACAGGAAGAGGTTGACGTGGAAGGCTTCGAGCTTGCTTTCCAGCACACCCGCCATGTAGTTCGCCACGGCGGTACAGAGGAACCAGACGGCCATCATCAACGAGGCGATTTTTGCCGGGGCGAGCCGGTTGACCAGCGACAGCCCGATCGGCGAGAGCATGACCTCGCCCAGCGTGGCGAAGAAGTAGAAGCCGACGAGCCATTGCGGGCCGACCTTACGCTCGGGGGTCGAGATCGCGTCAGCCCACCACATGATGACGAAGCCAATCCCGAGAAAAATCAAACCCAGACCCATCTTGGCTGAGGATGTCAGCTTGAAACGGGTTTGATCGAGCTTCAGCCAGAGAACGGACAGGATTGGCGCCAGGATCAGGATCAAGATCGGGTTGACCGACTGGAGGAGCGACGGGGCAAACGGTGCTTGCAACGATCCGTAGAGGGTCCGGTCGGTCTTGGTGTCGGCGAACAGGTTGAGGACGCCTCCCGCCTGCTCGAACCCCATCCAGAAGACGACCGAGAAGAGACTCACGATCAGGATGACGGCCAGACGCTGCCAGTCGACCGCGGGGTCGAAAGCGGGCTTGACGGTGAAGTCAACCGGCGCCGGGGCCGGCGTCTCGCCGCTGTGCCGAGCCACCTGCGCAAGCACGAAGGCGATCGACCCCAGGTACAGGAAGGCGATCGCCGGGATCACGTAGTCGACATAAGGCTGCCAGGTCGGCCAGGCCAGCGCCACGCCATAGCAGATGAGCAGACCCAGCAAGGCCAGGCCGATGACCTGGAGATAGTCGATCGCACCGAGTTGGCGTCGTTCGGTGGAGCCCGCCGGGTTGGGCGGAAAGCCGCCGACTAGGTACCGCTGCAACGAGACGAACGCGATCAGACCCAGGACCATGCCGACCGCCGCCGCCGAGAACCCGTAATGCCAGCCGAACCGAGGACTCTCGCCGAGGTACCCGCAAACGAGGGTGCCCAGCGTCGCACCGACGTTGATCCCGAAGTAAAAGACGGTGTAGGCACCGTCGCGTCGGGCGTCGTCGGGCGTGAACAGGTTGCCGACCATCGTCGAGATGTTGGGTTTGAAGAAGCCGTTGCCCAGGATCAAGAGGCTCAAGGCCAGGTAGAGTTGGTTCTCAAACGCCATCGCCAGGTGACCCATCGCCATGATCAGGCCCCCGATCATGATCGCCTTGCGCTGGCCGAGCACCTTGTCGGCTAGATAGCCGCCTAGCAGCGGGGTCAGATAAACCAGGCCGGTGTACGTCGCGTAGAGCGCCAGTGCGTCTTTGCGGATGTAGCCGAGGCTCTTGGTGAGATAGAGGACGAGCAAGGCCCGCATCCCATAATAGCTGAACCGCTCCCACATCTCGGCGCCAAACAGGACGTAAAGGCCCGGCGGGTTGCCGGTAGCAGTGGCAACGGGCAGGTCGGCGGGCGAAGCCGGCGATGCGGCGATGGTCGTCATGGGTGGTTTCCTTCCTGGACGGACGGCGATGGGTGCGGATCGGGGCGAGGGCGGGTCGAAGGTAGGAGAGGAAGCCATCGTCGCCGGTCGAGCAACAGAATAACCCAACTTTCGGGCGTACCCAAGACCTTACCGGCCAACTGGTTTGTGATCCGGTGCGGGCATCTCCTTGAGCCAATCGAGCAGAATCGGTAGCGCCGGGATCGGCCCAGGTTCGGGAAAGAGCAGCGGCGCCCGGATCAGTTCAAGATGGTTCGAGGCGATTACCCGCCGCTCCATCACGCCATCGAGCCGAGTGCTGGCCACCGAGACGCAGCCATCACCGAGCCCATCGGTAATCTCATCAAGTTGGCCGCTCAGCCCGACCGCCAGCATCCGACCAAACCCGCCGAACTTGCCCGCCGAACCAAGACTTGATTCCACCTGCCGACGAGCTTCCTGGGTCAGATAGGCGGCATCGCCCGCGATGATCCCGTAACGAACATCCGGCTGTCTGGGGCGAGCGTTCAAGGCGTTCAGGTAAACGCTCCCCGGGGAGAGATCGTCCGCCGCCGCGCCCAGACCGTCACCCAGGTACGCAAGGGGATCCGTCCGGCGCTCGCCTCGGACGCTCTGTAGTGTCTGGACCGTCTGCAACAGAGTCTGACCGTGAGCCAGGTACGAGCCGTGATTGGGCGGCGCGATCATGAGGAGCGCGGCGACGTCAATGGGGTCATCATCAGCCCGCGGCGACTCGACGTAAGCACGAGCCAGAAGACCGCCCATCGAGTGCGAAACGATGGCCCAGCGGCTCGACTCGCCTTGCTGGCGGCGGAAATCGACCCAGTCGCGGCCAAAGTCGGCCGAGGTCTCGTCGAGGTCGCGGTTGTACGGGAAGTCATAGGTGACCACGCCGTAACCGGCCCCTTCGAGCGCCGGGGCCAGATGCTTGAAGACCGCTTTGGTCGAGTTCAGACCGTGGATCAGACAGACCGTCGGTCGCGTCGGATCATTGGGGCGGTAACTCGGTCGGGCCCGAAACCCGTAGCGACTCCGGCGTTCGGCCTCGGTACGCGACCGGGCGGCGAGATCAGCCAGGCGACGAGTCCAGGCTGCACTCCCACGCTGGTTGGCAGGGTCCGGACCGATGGAAATGACCACTTCCGCCGCAATCAGATCCACGGCGACGTCAGGTTGCAAGGCGTAGGTCAACGTCTGAAGGGTCAGGCCACGCGATCGACCGGTGGCGGGCAACTCGACGACCGCCGCTGGGGAATCGAGGTGGGTGTCCGTAACCTGGGCAAGCTGCTCGACGAGCGTGGCGAGGTTGACATCCCCGTTCGGCGTCAATGGCACGCGGACTAAGTCCGTATTGTGCGAGGGCGGCAAAAACGAACCCATCACCATCAGGGAGAGACCAACCAGCCAACGCCACATCGCCCCGCCCTCGCGCCTGATCTGATCGGAGACCACATTCTCGATGATAAACGAAAACGAGCGCCCGGATACTATCCGGGCGCTCGTCGCGGAGGGATCAGCCAGACCGAGAAGACCTAACGATCAACGACGCCGCTTATTCGAGTTAAAAAGGCCACTCAGAATGCCCCGCCGTTGAGGTGCCTGAGCCGGAGCGGTCACAGGATGGTTGCCCGCGAGGACCGAAGGGTCGATGACTGTTTCAGCGGGCACCGAGTTATCGACGACCGGGACGTTCGTTAAGCGATCCGAACCAACTGTCGAAGTCAGGACTGCTTCGGGAGCGAGGGTCATCGACCCTGGATTCGCGGTGGGCTCGGAAGTTGCGATCGCCAGGACCGAGGCCGAGGCGGGCGCCGAGATCGGCGGCATTTCCAGCAGTGCGGTCGTGGTTGCCGGGCGGTCAGTCGCGGTCTGACCGGGATTCATCAGACCATTACCGCCACCGTTTGAGTTGGGCGAGAGGTTACCTCCCGATCCCGTACCGGAACGACCACCCGATCGGTTGCCGGGGTTGTTCCCACCGCGGGGCGGAAGGCTTGGGTCGGGAGTCCCGGGAGTGTCGAGGTTGTTTCCTCGATTCAGCTCGGTCCCGAACGGCGAGCGACCAGTCGGGTTGGGCACGGGCGGGATGTCCGAGTTATTCAGCGGTTGGGCACCCGTTCCGGCTCCAACACCCGGTTCCCCTTCCATGAAATCCGTATCAGGATTCGGGTTCGGCTTATCAAACGGATCACGTGGCTGCCGCTGGAACTCGGCGACCTTGTTCGGGAGTTCGGGGTTGGGGCATGGGCACCCCCAGCCGTCCGGGAACTTCGACCAGCAGGTTGGGTAATAGCCGAAGTAATTCCGGCGGACCGTCGAGTAGAAGGGCGGTTCGGTCGCACACGGCTGTCGTTCGCGGGTGATCGTCCGATTCGGGAAAAGCTGGGCCTGGGCCAGAGCCGGCAATCCGACCACCAAGCTCAGCCCCAGCAGTGCCAGGCGGCCGATTCGACTCCATGTCGCTTGCATCATCCTCGCCTCGTGGTTTGTGATTGTCGGTCAGACGCCACCCGGATCAACTGACCCGGGACGAGCTGCACCGCGAGTCTCGATGTCCGTTTCGATCGGATCATCGCAAGATAAGGCTTCAGACAAATTGAACAAATTAGATAAATGGGGGAATATGCGGGATATCACCAAGATTGGGGTTATGCATGATGTCGTGATTTCTCCCGGGATCGCCACGAGAAAATTGGATCAAACGATGAGGTCAGTCGATAATTCAGAGGATGTGTTGGTCCAATGATTTCAATTTGCGGGAGAGTCCATGCCCATGGTTCGACTTTGGCTCAGGCGAACATTGGTGGTTTCTGCCCTGTCTGGGTCGTCCTTTGCGGTCTTACCCGCCCAGGCCCAGACCAGCCCCTCATTTGCCCCCTCGCCCCTGGCGACCGGCGTGAATGCTCCGGTCGGCGCGATGATGGCCAACCCGTACATGAACCCCTACATGAACCCGTATCTCAACCCGATGGCCACTCAACAGCCGATGACTGGTCGTGATGCGGCGGTTTATATGTACATGGCGAACTCCGCCCGGGGTGGGCTGGGATCAGGAGTCATCAGCGGGACTCGACCACTGCCGGGGAACGCGACGGCGTTGAATGCTGCCCAGCCGAAGGGCCGCGGGGCGAAAAATCCCAACAATAACCTCAATAACGCGATGCAGAACGTGCCAACCCAGAATGGTCGGCGATCGGTGGCCGAGATGCCTGATTCCGCCTCGGCACCGGGTGCGGGTGCCTCGCGTTTCTTCAACCCGGGGCCGGTGAACAACGGCGGAGCGGGCCGGTATTACAACCGGCGCAACACCTATTTCAACAGCAATGGTCATTGACGGCCAACCGGGGTTGATTTTCTGGAGTTGATCCGGAAATCGACCGATCTTCAATCGTAACAACTTGATCTTCACGATGGGTTTGATTGATCTCTGGCGGTCGCGGGTGTGTAGCCCCTACCGCGTCGACCGCTTGAGTCCGTGGGATCACTCAGGTTGGGCCTAAGCCCGACCTCACATGCCGGCAACGGCTTGCCGGGCAGGAGTATGGCATGGATCGCACATGGGCCGACCGCCGCTGGGTGGGATGTCTTCTCTCGATGGCCGTCCTCATGGTTTGCGGCTGCCAGACGGTCAAGACTCCCGAGTCGCAGATCGCCAAGAGCAACATTCCGCGTGAGTTCAGCAAAGTATCGATGCCCGACTATGTCGTCGAGCCTCCAGACATCATCGTCGTCGAAGTCCTTGAGACTTTGCCCGGTCGCCCGATCACTGGCGAACGTCTGGTCCGCCCCGACGGCAAGATTTCGCTGGGCTTCTACGGCGAAGTTTACGTTGCTGGTCTGACGACCAACGAGATCAAGGAAAAGGTGGTGCTCCACCTTCGGCAGTATCTCACCGACGCCGTTCTGGGTTTGCAGAAGTACACTGGTGCCGAGTTCGATAAGCCCGAAAGCGTCGAACCGGGCGACTCAAACCGCGTCTTCGTCGATGTTGTGTCGTACAACAGCAAAGTTTATTACGTGCAGGGAGACGTTGGCACGCCTGGCCGGTTGCCGATTACCGGCAATGAAACGGTCCTGGATGCGATCGTCTATGCGGGTGGTCTGATCCCAACCGCTTCCGTGCCCAACATTCGCCTGGTCCGGCCCGCCCCACCTGGAGCTTGTTGTGAGCAGACCTTACCGGTCAATCTGCCCGCGATCGTCAACGCCGGTGATTCCACAACCAATTACCAGATGCTCCCTGGGGATCGGTTGGTGGTCTACCGTGATCCGATCGTTCGGACGACGATCTTTCTCGACCGCCTCGCCGCACCGTTCAATAGCGTCCTGAACTCAATCCTGCAGTACTCGTTCACATCGCGGTCGGTTCAGGCGATTGGCGCGCCGATCACTACCGCAACCAGCACAACCGCGACCCGCGGAACGGGCGTAGCGAACGGTATTGTCACACCCGGAACCACACTGAATCTGGGCAACGGCGGACGTTGATCCAACCTTCGGATCTTTCAAGCAGATTTGCCAACAAACGGAGTGTGGATCATTCGATCTGCTCTCCGCTTGTTGTGTTAAATGCTTTGCTGGCGAACGAGATCAGGCTGGGAGTTTCCCGACCGCGAGTTCGTCTTCCCAGGCGTCCAGGAGCGGCCAGTCCACGGCACAAGTGCCGAAATCGGCCAGGTGCATGTAGGACTCAAGCCGGGCGATGGTCGCGTCGATCTGCTGATCATTTTTCCGGAAGATCGGGCCGTGCGATGGCAAGAGGAACTCGGCATCGCTGGCTTTGATTCGCTTCAAACTCTCGACATAGGCGACGAGATCCGACCCGTGGTGCGCATCAATCGCCCCCACGGACCCATCGCGAAACAGGTTGTCGCCCGAGAAGAGCAGCTTATCCATTCGGAAGGTCAACTGGCCTGGCGTATGACCGGGAGTGCTCCAGACCTCCAACTTCCGGTCCCCGATCGTCAGGACGTCACCCTCGCCGATGGTCTTATCCACCTTGCACTTGGGCATTTCCATCCGGATCTCTTGCGCATCGATCCGCGCGAAAGTCGAAATCTCGTCGCCTTCCTCAAGCGGTGCAACAGTGGTGGCGTGGGCATAAACCGGGCACTTCAAAACATCCCTGGCTCGAGCTAATCCCTGGGTATGGTCCACATCGGCATGCGAAACCAGAATCATCTTGCAGGCAGATAGGCTGTAATTCATCTTCCGGACGAGTTCGAGCACATCTCCCAGCTCATCCAGAAAACCCACATCAAGGAGGGCATATTCCGACCCCCCATCAATCAAATAAATATTTACGCCCAGACGCCGCCGCGCCTGCACATTCATTTCGATGACGCCAGGAAACACAAAGCGACGCTCAACCATGCCGGGCGGATCTCCGATGGGCGACGCCAAATAGGACAGCTTGGCGATCGAGCGAGTTTTTCGAGTGGACGCTATCAGCTGACACGATCTTGAGATTTCTGATCTTACGACCCCAACGCCTGATCGACAACCTCTGAGCCATCGACTCGCGTCGATCGGCTGTAAAAAAGGCTTGAACTGAGCGTTGTCAGGTCCACACCAATTGCATTGTTCCCATCGGTGCTTTGTGGAACGTAATGCGGAAAATCGAGTTCTCGAATAATTATTCTCAAAAACTACGCTTGTAAATGCTGTGACTTGCGTTTTTTTTGATTGATTTTTTCACGGATTTACCTTGGAATTGAATGTCTTTTCGAGCCCGTTGTTTGATCTACGGGTTTGGACTCGATGAATTGCATTACTGATCATGTTACTGCACCCAGGGAGTTAATCTTATCTATGAGTCCTCGGCTGGCCTTCATCTACCGACGAATCCATAAGGTTTTTCGCAAGCGTCGCTTTGCAATGTTCCTTCAAAAACTTGCGCCGAATCGAACCGATAAGTTGTTGGATGTGGGTGGAACACCTGACTTCTGGATGTCTTATCCTGTGGTAGTCAAGGAGATCGACACGATCAACCTCAGCAACGAACCCTGGGATGGCTCAGAAGCCCCTGAACATCATATCCGCACGATTGTGGGTGATGGCTGTCAGTTGCCGATGGAATCCAAAAGTTACGATATCTGCTTTTCTAACTCTGTCATCGAGCATGTGGGTTCCTGGGAAAATCAGAAGAAGTTTGCTGAGGAGGTTCGCCGAGTCGGCAAGTCGGTCTGGGTTCAGACTCCAGCCTATGAAAGCATCCTTGAGCCGCATTACATGACCTTGTTCACGCATCACTTCCCCAACTCGATGCAAAAGAAGATGCTGCGTTGGACCTCGCTCTGGGGCTTGCTCGGCAAGCCAAGTCAAGAGATGATCGACTTATGGGTCGACACGGCGTTGCCACTGCGGAAGCAGCAGATGATTGAACTTTTCCCGGACTGCGAAATTCTCACCGAACGTATTGGGGGCATTCTCCCCAAGTCGTACATTGCGATTCGCCGTGATCCGTCGAACGCTGCTTGAAGTTGGCCTGAATCACAATTACTCGCAACCCGTCGACGGCCAACCCCTCCGCCGTTGAGGGGATCAGAGCGAAGTCGTTGCCAGGTTCTGCCTCAGCTTTGGTCGCTCGAATCGGTTCCATTCTTCAGGACCCTCTGTGCAGATTTTGCTGATTGGCGCCAGTGTGCGGGCGGCGGCATTCTCACTCCGCCGCTCGGGTGGCGAACCGATTGCGTTTGATCTGTTCCGCGACGCGGACCTTGTGGCAGTGGCCGACGCCACGCAACTGACCGGTGCGGACTATCCCACGCGGATCGCGGATCGTTTGGTCCACCTGCCGCCGATCCCGTGGATCTTTACTGGGGCCATCGAGAACCATCCGGCTGTGGTCGCGATGATCTCGCGGCGGTTTCCCTTGCTGGGCACTCCGCCAGTTTCGCTCCGGTTAGTCCGGGACCACTCCTGGCTGGCAGAGACCGTTCGGCAAGCTGGGCTGCGGATGCCTGAGACTCGCGATGATCCTGCCCAGGTTCCAACCGACGGCTCGTGGCTTGTCAAGCCGGTGGCCTCGGGCGGTGGGGAAGGTGTCGCGCTCTGGTTTGGTCAAACTCTTCCCGCGCCCGATCGAGTGGTGTTTCAGGTCCGAAAGCGGGGAGTTTCGCTGGGAGCCACGATGATCCGCGAGTCGGCTGGGACACGTCTGGTTGGTGTGAGTCGGCAATACCTCGGTCGACCTGGAAATCGCTGGGCCTACCGAGGGAGTTTGGCCCCCTGGCTCGTGTCGGAGGCGGTCCGTGACCAGGTTGTCCGCCTCGGTCGTGCGGTTGGCGACGCGGCGGGTCTCCGGGGCCTGTTCGGCATGGACCTGATCGTGACGGCGGGTCAAGTCTGGCTGATCGAGGTGAACCCCAGATACACGGCGAGCGTCGAACTCCTCGAAACCGCAACTGGCCGGTCGATCCTGGCGGAGCATCTGCGCGCCTGTGACCCGACCCTTGCTGTTGATCCTGAACCCATGAAACCGGCTGCGCCGGTTGTGGCCAAGGAGATCCTATTTGCGCGCTCGGCGGGCCGCTGGGCTGGGTCGGTCCCTGCGGCGACTCCCGGCGTCGCCGATATCCCACACCCTGGGACCAGGTTCGAGGTCGGCCAGCCGATCATGACCGTTTTCGGCGGCGGGGTCTCGATCGCCGCATGCCAGCGCGACCTGGTCCGCCGACTCCGAGCCTATCGGGCGCGGATCGAAGTCGCCCGGCCTTGAGGCTTAGACCTGCGTATTAAAGATCAGGAGCAAGACGGTGGCGACGATCAGGACGGCAAAGATCATTCCGGAAAGGCGAATCGACTGACCGGTAATCTTCCGCCACGATTCATGCCGCGACGCAGAGTAGACACAACTGATGGCCAGAACCAGCGGCAAGGCAAACCAAAAAGTTGCGATGTTAGACGAGTTGATCGCGGCAATCAAACCTGGCATTTCCATGAGAGCAGTCAGCGTATTCATGAGATCGACCCAGGAAGGGGTTTGGCGACCGGGGCGGGTGACGCGGCTGTGGTCACGGCTGGGTCTGGTTTTGAATCCGCGACAATCGCAGGCCCTTCCAGAGCGTCGAAAATTGCAAGAATATTGAGAAGACCTGCAATGGTCGTGTACAGGTAGCCCATCTCGACAAATTTGCTTCCCAGATCATACAACCCGTTGATCTCGTTTTGCGAGGGTTCCATCAAGTAACCCCCCGGCAACGGGCTCATTCCATAATGATTCAAGGTTGCCTGGATAAGAGCGGGGAACGCGGGTAAGCCAACAAAGAACTGGCCAAGATAATTGAGACAAAACCGCTCGGAGTTGGCAAGTGGATTGACCCACCGCCAGTAGACGACACGCCAGTCGCCCAGAATCATCCCGGCAAAAAATAACGACAGGATGCAGATGAAGTAGAGAACAGCCTTGCCATATCGACCTTGATACCAATGCCCCAACCCAGGAATCATCCAGGCGAGGAGTGCGGCCAGGTAACGGTTCTTTAGCACGACGGTCGGTTCAGGCATCGAACTCTCGTTATCAGGGAACAAGTCGAACCGACTACGCATCATGGGACACCAAGCTGGGACGGGTCGTTCGCAGTTTAACGGTAACTGACCCGCATCGCCAGCCATCCACCATCGGACCGCTTCATTCTGAAGAACAACCTTGTTCAATTTCTCAATCCGAGTACCGTGAATTCGTCCCCCTGGAGTCAATATTCGATGGGTAGTGACCGATTTTACTGTCCTGGCTTTCGAACTGGGCAGAGAACGCACCTCGAAGGAGACGAGGCCCGCCATCTAGTCAAAGTCCGTCGCGTCACGATGGGCGCAGAGGTCGAAATCTTCAACGGCACCGGCGCAGCGGCGGTGGCAACCGTGACGGCGATCGGCCGCGATCGAGTGGAACTGCAGGTCGAGCGGTCGATCCCAAGTTTGCCCGATCCTGTGTTGCACCTGACCCTGGCAGTCGCGATCCCCAAGGGAGATCGGTTCGACTGGCTCGTCGAGAAGGCAACCGAACTGGGCGTCGCTCGATTGGTTCCTTTGCAGACCGAGCGATCGACGGTCGACCCGCGTTCGGCCAAGATAGATCGCATCCGGCGAGCGGTGATCGAGAGTTGCAAGCAGTGCCGCCGGAATCATTTGATGGTGATCGACGATCCCATCTCGTGGGAGCGCTGGGCCGTGATCCCAGCCGATCCGACCACATCGCGCTGGTTGGCACACCCGGGAGGTCAGTCTGCCTGGGGAGCCGATCGAGTTGAGCGGGGATCGAATGCAATGGTGGCGATCGGCCCCGAAGGCGGCTTTACACCTCGGGAGGTCGCTCTGGCTGAAGCGGTTCACTGGCGGACGATCCAGTTGACCAGCACGATCCTGCGGATTGAGACCGCCGCAATGGCAGTCTCAGCTTATCTTCTCCTCGGCGGGAATACCAACCGCTAAACCTCAGTGTCGGTCGTGTGTGCTCGCACCGGGAGCGGGGAGTTGCAGGAGCGGCAGATCGGGATCCGACTGATAGTCGACCAGTGACCGAAACGAATGCCATGCTCCATGGTCGATCATTGGGCGGTGACCAAATGGTTGCCGAGCGACCATCACCAAACCGACTGGACCGAGCAGAGCCCCAAGCATGAACCCTTGCATCGGGTTCCGATTCTTGAGATGCGAGATCGAACCACCAATCGCGGCGAAAAGTGCCAGCCCGCAGAGGACGGCAAGCGAGAGGACTTCGATTTCCATGACAACCTCGTGACCGGGAGAATACCTACCGGGAAACCACCACCAGAGCAGCGGATGGGTCGCGATGATTTGACCGATCGGTCAGACCCGTTCCCACGAGAGGTCAGATTAATCAGTCGAAATTGCGGTGAAAAACCGATTCGAAAAATCTCGCGATTTGTCCGAAATCCTGTCTATCAACGTTGTCAGAAAGCGGAAAAATGGAAACAGATTGCAACTTTCATCGTCCAATCCTCGCGGACGCACCAGAAAATTTAGGCTACTTTCCAAAAAAAGCAAAAAAGTTTTCCAGTTTGGCTCAAGACTGCGACCGCAACCCAACTTAGGTCCATTGACCGTTCGATTTATCCTGATAAACCGACCAGACGTAGCCATCGGGGTCCTTGAGAGCAAACTCACGCCATCCCCAGGCCTGATCAACAGGTTCACCCGAAACCGCCAGCATTGCCCCTTCGTCCAGGCAGTGCTGGTGGAAGGCGTCCACGTCATCGACCCGTAGTTGCAAGTGGATGCCGACGCCGACCTTGTTCGAGGTGAACTCTTGCGAGTGCTCATCCTGCGGGTGGAGCATCAGCGAGAAATCGCCGATCCGGAGGATTGCCAGCGTTAGCGGACCGCCTTCTACCTCGGCGTGAAGCTGGGCAATCTCGGCCAGGACGATTTCGTTGTAGAACTCAAGTGACTTCTGGACGTCGTCGACGTACAAGAAAACACTGGTAATCTGGGCGCCCATGCACTCCTCCAAAATCAGGCGGCGACGGTGGTCGGTCGCAACATACCCCGAACCGCTCGGTCCCGCAACGCGAGCTTGACCGAGCCTAGGTCCGGCGGAACAGGATCAATCAGAGCGGTCGGTTGAGGAACTCGGTCGCTTCGCGGATCGCCGGTAGGAGCGCACCCGCCGAGGAGTAGTGGCCGCAGTCGAACCAGCGGATCGGCGGTCGCCCGGCAAGCTCCCACAGATGACGAGCGGCAGCCGGCGGCACAACCTCATCGACGTTGCCGGCCATCATCAACACGTGCTTACCCTTGAGCCGCCCGGCGTAGGTGATCGGGTCAAAGTCGTGGCAGAACTGGTTGAGGTCGGCGGTCGTCCGGCCCGATGCGAGCCACTCGCGCCGCCAGCGGTCCGCCCCACCTTCGTCCATCGTCCAGAGGATCTGATCAAGGTCGCCCCCTGCCAGGATCGTCACTGCGCGGCTGAGCGCTGGGTCGATCGCCACCGTCAAGGCCGCCGTGATCCCGCCCAGGCTGATTCCCGTCACGCCGAGCCGCGCGGGGTCAATCTCGGCTCGACCACCGAGCCACGACGCCGCGCGGCGGACGTCGCAGACGGCTTGCCGCATCGCCAGGCTCGTCTCGGCCACGTCGTTCGACAGGAACCGGTTCGCGTGCCCCGGTGGTCGGCGCTCGCCGTAGTAAGGAAGCTTCATGAAGATTGCCGCGACTCCTTCCGCCGCCAGCCGCGCGGCATAGTAGCGGGCCAGCGCGAAGTCGGCTCCCAAAATATGCAGGACCACCACCGCCGGACGCTTGCCGGGCTCCTTGGGCTGAAAGTATTCGCAGTGGACCGTGTTGTTGACCGCATCCTTCGTGACGACCGGCGACGGAAACCGGACCCGAGCCACGGTAAATTTCGGCTCGTCGAGGATCAACTCGCGCTCAAACGCATAAGTCGTCGCCTCCAGCCGATACAGCGCGGGGACGCCGGGTTCGGCGAGCGTCGGAGTGAAACGGGCTTCACCAGGCTCAACACCCAAACATACGACCGTCGCCAGAAAGAACGCAAGTAATGACATGATAGTGACTTTGCTCGCTGGGACTGGTCGCGGTTGCCTGTTGCGGCGGTTCTCGCTAGGATACCCCGCCCGATGTTGGGTGGCCAAGGGAGATGCCGCGATGAATGCCGCCCAACGGGACCAACTGCGCAACCTCACCCCGCGCCGGGTTTGTTTGATCAAACCGAGTTCGCTGGGCGACGTCGTCCACACGTTCCCGCTCCTGGCGAGTTTGCGTCGCCACTGGCCCGAGGCTAGATTGAGTTGGGTCGTCAATCGTGGTCTCCGGTCGCTCCTGGACGGGCACCCTGATCTGGACGAGGTGATCCCGTTCGATCGGAACCAGATCCGTCTGCATCCGCGCGGGATCGGGGCGATGGGTCGTTTTTTGCTCGACCTCCGACGCCGCGAGTTTGACCTGACGATCGACCTTCAGGGACTCTTTCGCTCGGGGGTCATGACGGCCGCGACTGGTGCCCGCGCCCGGGTCGGTCTGTCGTCGGCCCGCGAGGGCGCGCCCCTCTTCTACAACTACCGGGTCGACGAACCGTCGCGCGAGATCCACGCCGTGGATCGCCTCCTCCAGGTGGCCGCCGTCTTCGGCGCCCCAACCGAATCCATCCCGGCCACCGTTGCGTTCTCCGCCGACGACGAGCGCTGGGCTCGAACCGCGCTCGATCGCTTCCCTCGGCCGTGGGTCGTCTTGAACATCGGTGCCCGCTGGCTCACCAAGCAGTGGCCGCCTGGTCACTTCGCCGCCATCGCCCACCGCGCCCAGACCGAACTCGGAGCCGGCTTGATCCTCGTCGGCGCTCCCGAGGATCGCCCGCTCGTGGCGTCGCTCCAGGCCAATCTCGGTCGGATCAGCGTGCCGCCGCTCGACCTCTGCGGCGCGACCACCTTGCCGCAACTCGCCGCGCTGGCCAGCCTGGTTGATCTGTTCGTCTCCAACGATACCGGGCCGCTCCACCTGGCGGCCGCTGCCGGAGCACCCTGCGTCGGCATCTACACCTGCACCAGCCCGACGCGGACTGGCCCGTATGGTCCCAGATCGGTGGTCGCCAAAAGTTGCGTCTGGTGCGCCCCGAGTTACCGCAAAACCTGCGACCGGATGGAGTGCATGACCGAATTGACGCCCGACCGCGTCTGGCCGGTTGTCGCCGCTCACCTTGCCCGGTTCTATCCCGGCCGGTCGGCATCGGCCTGAGTAGTCGGGCTGGTCAGTGGCCGAGGCAACCAGCGCCAGAGCAGCCCGACCACAATCATCTCGCAGCCAACTAGCGGGGCGAAGACGAGCCAGCCCAGGCCAGGACCGAGCGCGCGTTCGAGGTTGGGGAAGGCGAGCGTGACGAGGTTATACGCGAATCGTTGCCCGTAAACCCAGCCGGGCAACCGATCGCCCCGCCAGAGCGGCCAGACGCCATCCCGCAGGGGCCGGGCAATCCCATCGGGGATACGCCCGCCCACACCGCCGAACAGCAGCATCTCGACGGCTCCCACCACCGCGAGCACGGCCACGACACCAATCATGGGTTGCCCTCCCCGGGCCAGCACGGGCGAGATGGCCAGGCAGGCGAACGGTAAGAGCGGGACGAGTAGGCGCGGGCCGGTCGTCCAGCCGCCGGTCCACTCGGGGTAGCTCAGATTCACGAGAAAGATTGTCAGGCAGATCAGGGTGATCAGGCTCGCCAGCGCGAGGCGACGCATTGCCGCCAGGAGGATCAGGCCGATCGGCGTCAGGAGCAGGACGGGGGCATAGAGCAAGATCCCGCGCCGCTCGCCCCAGAGCAACTCACGGACCCGGGCCAGGTCGGGACGGCTCAAGCCCAGGGGATTATCGGCCGAGTGGACCTTTTTGAATTGCTCCATGACGAGGTAAAAGTAACCCATCCGCCAGGGCGACTCGAAGGCGAGGAAGTTATAGCCAAGCAGCAACACCGTCGGTAACGCCGCGCCGCCTGCAAACGCGGCCAGAGTTACAATCGACCGCCGCCGCGTGATCACCATTGCCACCAGGCTCAACCCGAGCAAGGCCGAAACTGGACCGACCTGAATCTCGACCACGCTGGCATAGCTCGCCAGGAACCCCGCCATCGCCGCTCGGCTCTTGACCCGGCCTCCCTCATCCCAGAGAAAGCCGAGCGCCCCAAACAGACCGAAGGCCGCGAGTTGATGGCCGTAGCTCATCGTCGCGTAGACCGCCGCGGGCGTTGCCAGCCCGTAAGCCAGACCCAGCAACGCGGCCGATCGGGGCGAGCACCCCAGCCGGAGCGCCAGGCCAGTCAGGATCGCGCCGGTCAGGGCGGTGGCTAGCCCCGAGGTGCCCAGAGTGACCCAATAATCCGCCGGCCAGAAGGCAAACCCCGGGCGGTTGAGCGGGTGCGGTGGCAGGTTGCCGATCGTCCGCGCCAGCCAGTAGGGGGGGATACCCGCCGCCGAAAAGCCAGGCGTCTTGTCGGTGTACCAGTGTCCGTTGTACAGGGCGATGTCGCGGGTCTGATCGTTCAGCCCGTCGATACTGAGCGTGCCGCGATCCACCACGGCATAGGTGAGCATCAAGCGGCTGGCCGAGTTCCAGTCGCGCCCTTGCCAGAAGAAGGCATAGGTGGCCCAAAGGATCACGCCGACGCCAACTCCTGGATGACGGAGCCACCTCATGAGGTCGACCTCGCGGTCCCTGACCACCGCGCCAGCGCGTCCCAGACCGTGGCGCCGACGAGTGCGGCGGGCGGCTGGATCGAGATCATGTACCGATCCCAGGCCAGCGGAATGAACCCCGTGACGACCACAAGTACAACGGTAAAATAGGCCACGAGCAACCAGGCTCGATCCGGTGGTTCCGACCGATAGCGGCGTACGCCCTGCACGATCAGACCGACCCAGGCGATGAGCACCAGCGGACCCCAGATCACCGCGTTTGAGTCTTGCGCCCAATCAAACCGGCGCGTCGAGTCGCTCCGACCATGCGGTCCCAATAACCCGAACCGACCAAACCCCTGCACTGCGACGACCGCGATCTTGCTGGGCAACGTGGGCAACGCATCATTGGGGAACGACTTCATGGCCAACAGAGAAACGGTGGCCCGGTGATCATAGACAGCCTTGACCCGCTTCATGAAGGTCAGCCTCGCCGTCGCCGCCACTTCACGCGCGACCGGCTGCGGCGGCTGAGCCAACAAGAACGGGTTGAGCACGACGAAAGTTCCAAATGCAATGGCTGCGGCTGCCACTGCTGCCAGAGCCAGGTCGCGCTTCGATCGGGTCGAGATGGTCGGACTGATCGAGCCCAAACAAACCCAACTGGCCAGGACCAAACCACTCAGCACGCCATTCAACTTGGCGAGCGTTGCCAGCCCAACCAAGGCCCCCGCCAGACCTGCCAGTCCCCACCCGCCCGCCGTCAGTCGCTTCGCACTTGCTGACTTCCACACGACCAGGCCAACCGCCAGCGCCAGCAGAGTGAAGCATTCGGCCGGAACGTCGGACATGGCGCGCCGGGCGTGAAGGTGATACAGCGGATTAACCGCCAGCAAGAAGGCGGCCAGACCACCGACTTGGGGGTTGAGCGCGAGAGTGCCAATCCAGAAGATCGCCACGCAGCCGACCGCGCCGAGCAGAACGGAGGGACGGCGCGCGGCGACCAGGGCGGGCAAGGTCACGAATTGCCGACTCGTGTTGGCATACCAGGCGTGGGCATCGGAAAGGCTTGGTCGCCGGTAGTTTTCGAGCCAGAGGCCAGCACAAATTATATATTTGGGCAGAGGGGGTAAGTCATAACCGGCGTAGTCGAGCCACGCGGGATGATTCCAGCGGCCAGCGACGTAAAGGTCGCCGTAGAACGATTGAGCGATATAGGCGGACTCATCGACGAAGTGCGGCTCGGCAGGCAGACCCCAGCCCAGATAACTGAGCGAACCCACAAAAATCCCCAGGCTTGCCAGGACCAATCTGACACGTCCGGTCGAGTGTTTTATTGGCAAAGTTTGCGGGTCGGGCAAGGTGTGCGCTCGGTAAAACGTGCGTTGTAACTCGTTGCGCGGAAATTAGTTCAATCTATCTTAAAATCGGCGACGGATTTTTGGCAACGCATTATTTGTCGGCTAGATTTGCATCACGGGTCAACCATCCGGTTAATCCGAGTTGCCCGCATTGGCCCGGGAGTCAGTAGTTTAGCGGCTGCGATGGCCTGGCTCGTTCCGAGACCGAGATTTGGTTCATGCTGGGTCGATGGTTTGATCAGCGTCGATTAGACCAACCCGACTCTTTGGTCCCCAGGCTGTCGGTCACCGTTCGACTCAACTCTTTGAGATGCACTTTGATGAGGTTCACTCCGCAATGACACCAAACTGCAGTCAGACCGACGCCTGGCCCGATCTGGTCAGCGGTCGGCCTCTTCATCGTCTTCGGGTTAGCCTGGCGCTGCTTTGTCTGGCTTTGCTTGGTCTCGCCCAGACTGGGTGCCGGTCCGATGGTTGCTCAACCTGCGGCGGGTTTGGCTCGCGCTTGACCAGCGGGGTCCAGTCGCTCAACGCTCGAATCTTCAACCATAGTAAGAGTGGTGGTGCTGGTGGGTGCAGCACGTGCGGCACCCTAGGTACGGTCGAAGAGGGTACCGTTTATGAATCCGGTACGCCGGTCTCCTCGGGCGTGATTGCCGTACCTGCCCCCGCGACCATCGTGCCGAGTCCGCCGGCGGAGGCTCCCTCGCAACTGGAAGCCATTCCTTCGACGTCGGGTGCATCGAACCGATCGACATCGGGTATCAAAAGTTCTGCCTACGAGGCCGCCACCAACCGGGGGACCGCGGTTGCTTCGCACCGCGGCTCTGACCTGTCGCGAGCTTACCAACCAGCAACGACTCCCACGCAGACTAACTTCACCCCCGAAGAACCTGACGTCTTCGACAACTTGCCGCCGGTCGCTTTGCCTTCAGAGTTGTCTCGTAAGGTGGTTCCTACTGCTAAGGAGCCTGACCCAGCTCCGTCCACAGCCCCACCGGCAATTATCCCGCCGGTGCAAACATCGCTCAAAGGTGCTTCCGCCGAGTTTAACTCGGCGGAGGATCGTCTCGTCTTACCAACAACGCCCGCCGCAACAACCATTACCCGGCTTGCTCCGGGAATCGCGCGGTCGACTTCCGTGGCCCCCTTGCTCACTGGTGGAAGCCTTCCTACCGCCGAGGGAATCGCCTGGCTCAAGGAAAAGGGTTATCGGACTCTGGTCGATCTGAATTCGCGTTCGGATGTGGACCCCAACTTTCCCGATCTGGTGACTGATGGCGGGTTGCTCTACATTCCGCTCGCCTTCGCACTTGATCCGATCAGCCTCAATCGACTCGCCCGGTTCAATGATCTGATTGCGCAAAACGACCAGCGTCCACTCTACTTTTGCGACACCGATGGACGTCGCGCTGGGTTGATCTGGTATCTCCGCCTCCGGTCCAGAGACCACGAAGACTCCGACTCGGCACGGTTGAAAGCTGAAGAGCTTGGCTTTCAGCGAATCGATATCGCCGCCGCCGAAAAGTTTCTGAAGCTCAACTTCGCTCTCGACCTTCCGCCCGTGGCCCCGGCCTTGACCGTTGCACCGTTGCCCGTCGAGTCGGTGGTTTGCGTCCGAGCGATCCTGCCGGCGCAGGTGCAGACGCCCGTGGTTGTGACCGAGACGCCAGACTCACCGATCGAGGAAGTCCGGGCCAGGCGTGTTGCTCAGGCGGTCAGTTTCGTGCCGGTCGGTCAGGGAGCGTCCTGGAAACCGATCACGGCGTTGGTGCTGAGTGGTCTGGGCGTGCCGCTGGCGTACTGGAGTGGTTCCAGTCTGTTTCAAAAGCGGGGACCCCGGCGGGCCAGTCTGGTGGCAAAGGGGCAGGGACCGCGCAAGTCGCTCCCGTCGTCGGGTGCTTGAACACGAGCCGAGCCGCGTGCAGCGCGATCCTCGGCAAACCGTCCGCTGCCAGTAGTTGGGAGCGAGACCCGTATTTCGCATCGCCCACAATCGGCAAGCCGCGACTCGCAAGCTGAACCCGCAACTGGTGTCCGCGACCCGTCCGAGGGGTCAAGATAACCCCGACTCGCCCCGACTCCTGCCAGCCTACCTGAAACTCGACCCGAGCAATCTGGCTTCCTTCCTGGTTCTCCCGCGCGATGACAACCGTATTGGTCCCGGCATCCTTGATTAGATAATCCGTCCAGATCCCGTTCCTGGGCAACGTCCGCCCATCGCAGACCGCGAAGTAGGTCTTCTCGACCTCACCCCGACGAAATTGGTCTGATAATCGTGCCGCTGCCTTGCTGGTCCGGGCCAGCAGTACAACGCCCGACGTGGGGCGATCGAGCCGATGGATCAGTCCGATGTAGACGTTGCCGGGTTTATTGTATTTTTGCTTCCAGTAGGCGCTGACCCAGTCGACCAGACTCTCGTCGCCCGAGCTATCGCCCTGCGTCAGCATCCCGGCTGGTTTGCTGACGAGCAGACAGTGGTTGTCTTCGAGGAGGATTGTCGGTCGGGGTGGGACCATCGGATCAATCGTCGTCGGCGTCATAGGGATAAATCGGGGATTCGTCGTCAACGGTTTCGATCACAACATCGCCGACCGTGACATCGAGCGCGGCCATGCCGCTGGCGAGTTCGTGGCGGTGCCGCTTATCGAGGAGGTGGCCCACGTCGAACCGCTCGCCAATATAATACCGGCGGACGTCGGGGTTGTTGATAATCGACTCGCGGTCACCGTAGGCGAAGACGTTGCCTTCGCGGATGACATAGGTCCGGTCGGTGACTTCCAGCGTCTCGCGAAACTGGTGGTCGGTGATCAAGATACCCAGGTTATGGTCCTTGGCCAGATTCCGTATCTGGTCCTGAATCTCGCCAACCGTCTTGGGGTCGATCCCCGCGAAGGGTTCATCGAGCAGGATCAATTTCGGGTCGGTGATCAGGCTTCGGGCGATCTCGAGCCGGCGCCGCTCGCCGCCCGAGACCCGGTTCGCCTTCGTCTTGCGGATGTGCGTCAGACCAAAGCGGTTGAGCAGGTCGTCCTGCCGATCCTTGCGTGCCTTCCGGTTCATACCCTTGCGTGTTTCGAGGATCGCCATCAGATTGTCTTCGACCGACAACTGCTTGAAAACGCTCGAATCTTGTGCAAGGTAACCCATGCCGGCGATGGCTCGCTTATACATTGGCATCCGGGTGACGTCGTTCCCGTCAAAGAGAACCTGCCCACCATCAGCGTCGATCAGGCCGACGGTCATCCGGAAGCTGGTCGTCTTCCCGGCACCGTTGGGGCCGAGCAGACCGACGATCTCGCCTTCGTTGACGTTAAAGGTCACACCGTTGACGACCTTGCGGCGGCCGTAATATTTTTCGAGTCCGACAACATCCAGCAAGGGCATCAGCCGATCCTCCGTGATCGATCAGGTCCGATTCAGTCGAGGCGGTGGGTTGGTCTCACGGTCCGCTCAGCGAATCCACTTCATGCGTTCAAAGTAGGGACGGAACGGAACGCGGAAGTCGCGGCTCAGGCGGATATCTGGGCCGAAAGGTTTGCCGTGCGGCCAGTAGATGAAGAAGGCCTTGCCGATCAGGAGCGACCGGGGAACCTCCCAGCTCAACCGATCCTCGGCGCGCCACATCGCATCGCGGTTCTCCCAGGCTCGACTATCACTGCTTCGCGGACTATTATCACCCATCATCATATAATGACCAGGGCGAATGACGTAGGGGTCGCGAGTAGCGAGGTTTTTCAGTTCGCCGAATCGCGCCGGGTTGCTGAGGAAGTCGAACAGTTTGACGACCCGGGCGAACTCGTTCGGGTCATCGCGTTCGATCGCTTCGTAGACTCCCGGCACCTTGTAGTCGGGGTCACGCGGGTCCTGGGTATAGTAGATATCGCGCTGGAGCACAAGCCCGCTCACTCGTGCCTTGGTTTCGCGGAAGCTGATCCCGACCGGGTCGAGGTCGCGTGCCGTCGGCAGGTACTCGGCCTGCGGGGGTGACTCGTAGGCGACGCCGTCGCCGAATGGCGTGGCCCTATCAACCCACAACGTCAGGCGATCATCGACGTTGGCGAATTTGATATCGACGTCACTGCCAACCTTCAGCGTGGTCGGGGCTTCCTTGAGCTTCTCGTTGCCGCGATACATCGTCGCCAGCCCGGTTTCCAGGTTGACCTCGCATCGGTAGCTGACCCCCGCCTTGACCAGTTCGAGCCGGAACAGGCTCCGCTCGGAACCTGACTCGATAGTGACGTGGCCGGCAACCGTCAGGTCTCCCACCCAGTTGGGCTGCAAGTAGCTCTCATGTTTCTGGAGCCAGTCGTCATAAAAGGCGGGGCTGATGTTGGTGTTGTACGAGTAAAAGTCGGTGATCAGCGACGCCCTCGGCCCACGCGGGAGCGGCTTATTCGCCTCAACCGCCGCCCACTGCTCGGGGTCGGGCACGAGGTGCCGATAGCGCAGATCCGCCCAGATGGTCGGCGGGGTCACGCCGAACAAGTACGTGCCAGGGGTCGGTTCGGTCAGGTTGGGCTCGTCGGACCGCCAGCGCCGCCACTCCGGCTTGTCGACGAACGCCTGCGGGCGATGGATATCGTCGTAAACCAGCATCTGCATCGCATCCTGATGGATGAGCGGCTTCCGCGCGATCACGAAGGTGTCGGTCGTCCCGTTCGGGCGGGTCTGAAGATCGCCGTGGTTGATCCTGAGGTCGTCGCCGGGCATCCCGACCAGACGCTTGATGTAGTTGGTCTCGGGCTTCTCGGGGTAGTGGAAAACGACCACATCCCAGCGTTGCGGACCCGCCGAGCCGGGCAGGAAGGGCATCTCGTACGGGAACTTCATCACGAGGATGCGGTCCCCCTTGAAGCTCGGCGTGTTATCGACGTCGGTCCGGTACCGGCAGTTTCCACAGACGCCAACCTCGGCAAGCCGGCGCGAGACGATGAACTCCTGGTTCTCCTCCGACGCGTTAATCGCGTACTGCCAGCCGCACTGCGGGCAGGTGATTTCCTTGTGCCGGCCCATCAGGGTGGGCGCCATCGACCCGGTCGGGATGACGAACGCCTCGGCGTCGAACCCGCGAATTAAAAAGGCAAGGATGAAGGCGATGACGATCTGCTCGATGAAGTCGCGGATCGACTCTTTCGGTTTGGTGGCAACGGGCGGGGGGCCGGAACCTGGGGTTGTGGCGGGTGTGTTCCGGCTCATCGTGCGCTATCCCTCGGTTGACTGGCTGGCTTAGCCCGACCCGATCAAAGGTCATCGAATGTAACGTATTTCGCGGAAGTCGGGAATCCACCCCAACTCGTGGCCGAAGATCCGGACCCCGTAGGCCTGCCCGGGAAGGTGGACCAGGAACGGCTTGCCCAGAAACCGCGACCGCCGCACAACCGGCCGGTCGTTCCAGAACCGCGAGTCGTTCGAGACCGGGCTGTTATCGCCCAGCACAAAGAACTCATCAGCCCGGAGCGCGAATGGCTCATCGACCGCGAACGGCCGGCGCACGCCGGTGGCCATCTCGCCCGTATAATAGATATCGCGGAACAACCGCAAATCTTGGATCTCCAGCGTTCCATTCACGACACCGACCGCCACCGGGCTGATTGATCCGAGCGCGGGGGGGCCGGCTGTCGTGTAGTCGATCGGGTCGAACAACGGCTTGCCATCGACCGCCACGCTGATCCGCTGGTCAACGACCGCGACCTCGACCGTCGCCCAGGTTGGCTCGGTGCTGGGGGACGACCGGAGCCCCGCCCCTGGGTTCACGAAGTCAAGCAACTGCCCGTTCCGCGTGACTTCAACGGATTCTTTCGCGTCAACAGGCAGGTGGACCACGAACAGGTCGGCGCCGTGGTGGACTCGGACCATAACGGCCGAGACGTCGTCGCGTGCCGTCAGGCGGCACTCGATCATCAGGTCGCGGACGACATTGCCGCCGCTCTGGTCGCCACCATTGTACGGATACGAATCGCGGATCGGCCCGTATCGAGCGCGGTCGGGGTCCCAGTGGCGGTATTCAAGCCAGTCCACGCCGGCATCCGACCGCGTTGTCGCCGCGTGATCGAACCCGGTCGCCTCCACGCTCCAACCCGTCGCCGTGAACCGCCGCGTTCGATCCGACCGGAACGACCAGCGCGGGAACCGCGCGGCATCGCGGGGCTGAAACTGGTTATCAAATACCGGTATCCGGGTCGCGCGCACCTCGTCGAGCGACTTGCGGGCGATCACGCCGTTGATCCAGACGTCCCCCTCGACGATATGGATCAGCTCACCAGGCAAGCCCACGATCCGCTTGACGTATGCCTGACTGGGATCGACCGGACTCTGGAAGACTGCCACCTCCCAGCGGCGAGGTGCCCGAAAGTCGTAGAGAAATTTTTGCACGAGCAGACGGTCACCGCTCGCCTCGACCCCCGTGCTCGGGTCGATCCCGTCTTGTCCACAGTTCGGACAGACCGGCCGCCCCGCGATCCGCCCCGACTCATCCATCCCGACCGAGAACCGCGCGTGGCAGTTGGGGCAATCCAGCTCATAGTGAAACCCAAGGATAGTCGGCGCCATCGACCCGGTTGGCACGACGTACGCCTCGGCGATGAAGTACCGAACGATGGTGATCCCGACCACCAGCAGGAGCAAGAATTCCACGACTTGGCGGCAAACCGCCAGCCGCGCGGGGTCGGGCGGTCCGGTGGGAGCAGGGGGGACGAGGGGCAGTCCGGTCGGCGAGTCTTCGAGCGGGTTCTCGGTCAAGCTCGCCTCCAGGGGCTGATTTACTCGTCGCCGTCGTCGAGGACCGACAAGAACGCTTCCTGCGAGATCTCGACGTTGCCCACCTGCTTCATTCGCTTTTTACCCTCTTTTTGTTTTTCGAGCAGTTTGCGTTTCCGCGAGATGTCGCCGCCGTAGCACTTGGCGGTGACGTTCTTCCGGAGCGCTGAGATCGACTCGCGCGCCACGACCCGCGACCCGATCGCCGCCTGAATGGCGACCTCAAACTGGTGGCGATCGATCTCCGCCTTGAGCTTTTTGACCAGCTTCCGTCCCCGACGCTCGGCGAAGGCCCGGTGCACGACGATCGACAGGGCATCAACCTTGGCGCCATTGACCAGCACGTCGAGCCGGCAGAGGTCGTTGTTGCGGAAGCCGAGGATCTCGAAATCCATCGTCCCGTAGCCGCGTGTCGAGCTTTTCAGCTTGTCGTACAGGTCATAGATCATCTCGGCGAGCGGCAACTCGTACGAGAGGATCGCGCGGGTCGGGGTCATGTACTCGGTCTTCTGGTACACGCCCCGGCGATCCTCGCAAAGCTGCATCAGAGCGCCGATGCAATCCGACGGGATGATGAAGTTAACCTTGGCGACCGGTTCGCGGAACTCCTCGATATCGCCGGGGTCGGGAATCCGCGTCGGGTTCGAGACGTGGAGAATCTCGTCGCGCCGGGTCAGGATCTCATAGGTTACGTTTGGCGCAGTCTGGACGAGCATCAGGTTGCTCTCGCGCTCCAAACGCTGCTGGACGATCTCCATGTGGAGCATCCCGAGGAACCCGCACCGAAAACCGAACCCAAGAGCATCGGACGACTCGGGTTCGTAGGTGAAGCTGGCATCGTTGAGCGCCAGCTTTTGCAGAGCGGTCCGCAAATCCTCGAACTGGTTGTGCGTGGCCGGAAAGAGGCCGCAGTACACGACCTGCGCGGGTTCTTGATAACCAGGCAACTCGTCGGTGGCGGGGCGGAGGGCGTCGGTTATCGTGTCGCCGATCCGAACGTCGACCAGTTGCTTGATGTTCGCCGTGACATAACCGACCTCGCCGACCCCAAGGTCATTGCACGCCGTCTCGCGTGGGCGGAACTGACCGAGGTTGATGACGTCGTGGGTTGTGCCGCCTGCCATCAGGCGGATCTTCTGACCGACCCGAATGTTGCCGTCGACGATCCGGAAGTAGATGACGACCCCTTGATAGTCATCAAACTTCGAGTCAAAAATCAGCGCCCGGAGCGGTTTGGTCGGGTCACCGGGGGGCGGTGGGATGCGGTCGATGATCGCCTTGAAGATCTCGGGCACACCCAACCCGGTCTTGCCGCTGACGGCGAGAACTTCGGTCGGGTCGATCCCGAGCGTCGACTCGATCTCCTCGCGGATCTCGTCGGGTCGCGACGCCTGCATGTCGATCTTGTTCAGCGCCGGGACGATGACGAGGTCGGCGTTGATCGCGGCGTAGGCGTTGGCCACCGTCTGTGCCTGAACCCCTTGCGTGGCATCGACGAGTAGGATGGCTCCCTCGCAGGCTGCCAGGCTCCGCGAGACTTCATAATGGAAGTCGACGTGCCCTGGGGTGTCGATCAGGTTCAGCTCGTAGTTTTGTCCTTCGTGGACATAGTTGATGGCAACGGCCCGCGCCTTGATGGTGATCCCACGTTCGCGTTCGAGGTCCATGTCGTCGAGCAACTGCTCGCGAAACTCGCGTTGGGTAATCGCCCCCGATTGGAGGAGCAACTGGTCGGCCAGGGTGCTCTTGCCGTGGTCGATGTGCGCGATGATCGAGAAGTTGCGGATGTAGCGGGGATCAAAGGCCATGAGCGTCCCGGAAAAAAGGGCGGCGAGCGTCAAGGTCGCAACCAGCCCGTCGCGATCCTGGGTCAACCGCCGCACCATCGAGGTGGCCGATCGCACCCGCACCAGCGAGCCAGAGCCCTTCCTACTCAACCGGCCGAGCCTGCACCAGTGTATTCGCTCGCTCGGGTCCGGTCAATCGACGCCCGGATCATGGGTGCAGGGGATTTTCATATGGGCCAGAAACTCAAGCAAGATCTGTGTTTGATCGAATGTGTCCAAGACTTGCTAAGCAATCGATTCACGGCTCATCTGAGGCGATTATTAAACATTTGCTTAGCAAGTCAAAATTTCGAACGAGGCCGGCTCAAAGCAAGGGGTCGCCAACAAGTGATCTCAACTCAGCGACCAGACCAATGAACGGGCTTACACACGCCAGTATCGGGGTGCCACGGCCACAGCGCGCGACCGATAGCAAAAGAGGCCGAGCCAGCGGAGCCCGACTATGGTCACATAGATGGCCACCACCCACCAGAGCCAAAAAGCGATGGTTCCAACGATCTCGTTGCGTAATCGAATACAAACACCGAACAACCAGCCAGTTAGTGCCAGAAGACTGCCGTTGATCAGGCAGGGCCAGAAATAAGCCCAACCGCCGCGCCGGATCGCACCAAGCACGCGGAATGGATTGCCGGCCGACCAGGGTGAATTGTCGGTCAAGGCGAGGACAAGTGCCATCTGCCCGTAGGCAATGCCTGGCAGGATCAGTTCAATGAGGACAATTTGATCGAACCAGTCGATGTCGCCGCACCGGAGCCAGTATACAAGTGCGGGCCACGCCCCCATGACCCCGCCCGCCAATCCAGCCCAAACCCAGAGAAGCGCCGCTTCACCGATCTCGGCCGGGACCCAGCTTGCCTGCCGGGGCAACGCCACCTCACCCAGGCAACTGGTAACCACCACGTTGCCGAGGAACTGGAGCACATGACCGCCCACGAACCCAAACAGGATCAGCAGCGGGATCTGGAGGATCGACGCCAGAAGCGTGACCGCCGACCCTGAGATGACCATGGGAATCAGAATGAACAGCGGACTCGACCCAATCCAGAGCAAGGGGGGGATGAAGCCAAGGAGGCCGATCCCCGAAGCGTTCCGGAGCGGATAGTTCCATGTTTGGTGGAACGACTGTTCGGGCAGCAGCGGGATCGTCACCAATCCATCCGCCCAGGTTTGCCGGTGGGTCGCGGTTCGACTCCGCGCGGGTTGTCGATAGGTCGAGACGGCAGAGATCTTGGGTCGTGCAGCGTGTTCGGGTTCCGGTGCCGACTCGGCGACCGGACCGGGAGCATCAATCTTGAGCATCGACCCGCAGCGTGGGCATTTACCAACACGCCCGGGGGTGGCCCCGGGTGTATTGAGTTTCTGGCCACACTGGCAGATCAGGAGCATCGAGGCGCCCCTTCAACTATAGAAGACAGCATGCAATCAGCGAGCCGCCGATGCCAGTCGGGTGTCTGTCGTGCCGGCCACTCCGGGAGCTCGCAGAGTACCCAGGAAGGCGAGGATGTTGGCCTTGTCCTCAGCCGGGAGTGATTGATACCGCTCCGCAACACCCGTAGCTTCGCCACGATGCAAGGCAATGGCATCGTCCAGCGTTGCGGCGCGGCCGTCGTGGAGGTAAGGGGCCGAGTCGGCGACACCCCAGAGCGGCGGGGTCCGCCACTCGTTGGCGACGGGCGGCGCGGTGCCGCTGCCTTCCGAGGGAGGGGCGGGAGGCTCGCCGTAGTACCCTGTACTCGACGCGAGGTCGGTTCCCATATCGTGGAGCAAGAGGTTCGAGTAAAACCCGGCGATCGGTCCCAGACTTGGTGTGTGGCAATCAGCGCACCCAATTGCCTCGAAGCTCGCGGCGCCGGCCTCGGCCTGGGATTGATGGCGGGCATCACGTGGTATGACCTGCTCGGGAGCCGGTAGCCCGCGCAAGTAATCGCCGATCAACAGACACTGCGCGTCAGATAGATCGACCTTGTCGGAGGCCGGGACGGCGCGAGCCATCGAGATTGCCTGTGGCTTCGTCGGGTTCGAAAGCCCAAGTTCATTGGCACACGCGGCGCGAACGAAGTCGTCGAGGGTGGCGAACTCACCTTTCCAGCCGAACCGACCCAGCCGACCATCGGCGAGGCGAGCTACCCGTCCCCGGATCGCTGGGTCCTTGGCTCGGCTGACCCCAACAACTCGACCCAAGGTCGAATTCCGCCGCTGCTCGGCGTGCAGGACGTCTTCGGCGACGGCGTCAAGCAATCCATCACCAAACAGCGCGGGAGTATTCCGCTGCGTTACGCTGATCCCGGCGGGGACAACCGACCGGCCTGAGTTGACCAGGGTTGCGAGCGGAATCGTCTTGGCGTGGGGCAGAGCCGGATGAACCTGATTCAAAGTTTCTTGAAACTCAGGAGCAATGGCGCTGGTATGAATGACGCCGACCCGAGGAATCTTTGCTGTCGCTACCGCCGCGGCCCCGGTCAGACCGTATACCGTGACGTTGCGTTCAACTGGACCACCGCCCCCACCCCCGCCCTGGCTATGGCACTCGACACACGACCGGGCATTAAAAACTGGGCCGACACCATCGCCAGTGCTGAGCGGGTCGTTTACGGTCCACTGGTGTTCGAACAGGGTTCGACCAGCGGCAAACGCTTGCGGAGTCACCACCTGACCCCGGGATGCCGGCAACGCCATTCCGGCCAATTTAACGACGGGCGGGATTACCAACAATAGAGCGACCAAATGGATGGGACGAAACCGGCGTCCAGCAAGCATGAGGTGTGTCTCCCAAGGTCACAAGGGTATCGAGCGGTGATGATCAGCGACGTTGCCGATCCGATTCCAAGAAATTTGGCCGACGATTGAGGCGTATCGCGACAATCCACTTGCGAGGGCAAGGGAGTCTATGCTCTGAGCCAGAACTAAACCAACAAGAAGACAGTGGGGGGGAGTTGAGAGCAGCGAACCAGGCACCGCACGATGAAGTCGGCCAGATTAATTCTTGGGTGCCGACTGAGCATCGACTGGGTTCATCTGCGCGAGCAGATCACGGACCTCCTCAGCATGATTTGGGTCGAGTTGGTGCGACTTCAACAGGTGGAGGACCAGCAGCCCCGGTTCGCCCTGATAGAGTTTGTCAACAAGGCTATCAACCCGCCGTTGCTGGACATCCTTGACCGAAACCACCGCATGATAGGAAAAAGCCTGGTCGGACCGATCGCTCTCGATCAGCTTGCGTGATTCCAAACGATCAAGCAGCGTGGCTACTGTGGCGTAAGACCAGGGCCGGCCTTCTTTTTCACCCACGTGCCCAGCGGCTTTGAGTGTTTCGAGAACTTCGCGGACCGTGGCGTGACCACGTTCCCAGAGCACCTTGATCACATCGAGTTCAGAGTCCGGAATTGAAAGGGGCGGCTTAGCCATGATCAATATTCTCTCTTGAATGCCGAACTCGGCAATAGAGCACGATGCAACAGTGACGAGGTGGGTTGATTTGCCCCACTAATCCTCGTATCCTAAGACACTTGTCATCTGAAAGTCAAGGGTTTATCAGACGTTTGTCTCTGAATTTTACCAGAACCGCGTGGCTAATCCAGGGAAGGACCAGCGGATGAGGCGTCGGGTTCCTTCACCCAGACTGCGATGTCCAGAATGCGGAGCTGGTCTGGCGCCGCTCGACACTGCGGTCGAACCGGGGGGGGACGCGGTCTCACTTTGGTGTCCGGACTGTCAGCGTAGTTTTCGAGCTCGACCGCGGCCCGAACCGAGAAAGATCTCTCGACGGCCGCAACGACCTATCGGTTCTATCGCGCTTTATATCCGGTCGCGGCTCTTGAGGGGGGTCTTTGGAGTTTATCGCCTCGGGCTTCATTTGGGAACATTCGGCTTGCTGCTCACCGGTGGTTTCGTACCGGTTTTGCGCAGCTGGTTGGTCGATGAGGTCGCAAGCTGGAGTGATGTGATTATCACATTGGGAGGGGTGCCGATCCGGCTTGAATCCACTGATCCAGACGCCGACTTTGGACCAATCCTCAAGCGAACCGATGCTCCGCTCCTGTTTGACCTCCTCGGTACTCTCGCACGTGATCTCAACATTCGCCCTCCCGAGGAAGTCCGGCTTGCCTTTCTCCCCTGCTGCGGAGTGATCGCCTGGCGGCGGTCGCGGGCGCTCTTGCTCGGCTTGCCGCTGCTATCGATCCTCGACGTGGCGGAACTTAGGTCGGTCCTCGCCCACGAGTTGGCCCACTTGGCGCAGGGGGATGCGACCTGGGCAGCGCGGCTGGTCCGGTCGGTCGAGATACTGGACCGTGATCTCGATCCGGCGGACTCGGTGGCCTGGGGACCACTCCGCTGGTGGGCGATCGGCTGCCAGGTGATCGCTAGTACGCTGCTGACCCCAATCGCCGAAGGCCAGGAAGCTCGCGCCGACCGATCAGCCGCCGTCTGCTCGGGGGGACGGGCGGCCGCCTCGGCGTTGGTAAAGGTGGCTCTGGTTCAACCCTTGTTTCGTGAACTCCTCGGCATTCTCGATATCAGCAACCCTAACACGCACAACCTCTATGCGTCATTCCGGACGTTCTGGGATCGCCTTCCTGAACCATTGATTGAGTCGATGCGCATAAATTTGCTCGCCTCGACGGAGACGGTCGACCAATCCCCCCATCCTCCCCTGAACGACCGGATTACTCAACTTCTCACCTTTCCGGACCGTCCTCTCAGCGTCACCGATCATGAGCCCGCGTTGTCACTCCTCGGCGATTTGGAGTGGCTGGAACAGATGCTGCACGACCGGCTCTATAATTTGCACCCGATTGAGCCAACCGTGTTTCATGCAGCGGGATCTTGAGGCCGAATTGATGAAACCAAGCACTGGAATGCCTATTCCTAAATTATTGTATTTAAATAACTTATGTAATTTTGAGTCCAATTTGCGCAGATTGTTTCTCGAAAACAACAAACTCAGACTTTGATCCCTTGACTTGGCAGATCGGGGATACCCATACTGTTGCATCGAACGCAAGTTTCGTTGGCATTGACTCACAGAGCAGCCAGAACCCAGCAAAGACGCTGACCTGAGCGATTCCCATTATGAGCGAGACCGCCCTCTTGGCCGATCATATTGATCGGCAGGTCGAAGCGATTCTCGACGTGTGGCGATCCACCGTAGACCGGTTCGGGGATGTCCCCGACGCGGGTCGGTTATCGCCCGTCGATTTCCTCGATCATGTTCCGCAACTCCTCGACCGGTTGACCGACCGTCTGCGGGGTCTCAAGACTCCGCTTGCCGAAACGAGCCGCTGTCACGGTGATTGCCGCTGGTCACAAGGCTATTCGGTGATTGAAGTTGTGACGGAACTTGGGCATCTGCGATCCACTCTGATTCGCGACACCTTCACGTTTGGAATGCAGCAGGGTTTCGACCTCAATCAGGTTGAGACCCTGGTCATGACGATCGATAGCGTGCTCGACGAGTCGATCGCTGAATCGGTTCAGCGGTTCCACGAGTCAACTCAGCGGGAAGGTCTGGCTGAAATCGCAGCGGTTGAAGTTCGCAATCTTCAGGCGGAAAGTGAGCGAATCAGGCTCCAGTCGCTCATTGATGACCTCCCTGTCGGCGTCTGGGTTTGTCAGGCTGATGGGACGTTTTTGTTAATCAATCGCGAGGCGAGTCGGCTCCAGGGCACGACCCGGTCCGCGACGGTTGGACAGTCCACCAGCCCTGACCTCCTGATCCAGCATCAGTTATTTCGCCCCGACGGTTCAGCCTACCAGCCCGGTGAATTTCCGATGGATCGGGCGCTCCGGGGCGAAACAGTCTTGCGCGAAGATCATTTCTGGCACACGTCCGATGGCGGAATCTTCGTTACCGCCAGCGCCGCGCCGCTGACTTCCGAAGCGGGATCACTCGCAGGCGCGGTTTTGGTAGTCCAGGACATCACCGACCGGAAGGTTCTTGAAGCGGAACTCGCCGCCTCTGAGAGCCGATTTCGGATTATTGTCGAACAGTCGCCGGTTATGATCTGGCGGTCCGACCAGGTCGGCCGGTGCGATTTCTTCAATGAAAGCTGGCTCGACTTTCGCGGTCGAAGTTACGATCAGGAAGCAGGTCAGGGCTGGGCCGAGGGGATCCATCCCGACGATTCAACCCGGCGGCTTGAGACCTGCCGCCGAGCGATCGAAAACCGCGAAGCCTTTGAGATGGTCTATCGCCTCCAGTGCCACGACGGCCGTTATCGCTGGATCACCGATCAAGCTTCGCCCTTCTATGATAGTGCGGGCAACCTCCTCGGCTTCGTCGGCTCGGCGCTGGACATCACGACGCGGATTGAGCTGGAAGCGAAACTCGAGCAGCAGTCGCAGCACAAGAGCCGCCTGATGGCCGCGCTCTCGCACGATGCCCGAACCCCCCTCAACGCCGTGGTGCTCTCGGCGCGGTTGCTCGAAACCCAGGTCAAGGATCAGGACGATCCCGAGGTCAAGGAATGCCTTCGGACGATCCGAAACGCGGTCCGGAACGTCCTTGACCTCCTGAGTGACCTCCTTGACCTGAGTCGGATCGACGCCGGGGCGACCCTGGCCGAGATGTCCCGCTTCAACCTCGGCGAAACCCTGGCCGAGTGCCTTTCAAGCATCGAACCCCAGGCCCGCGCCAAGGGGCTCGGTATCCGGTTCGAGGCCGATGCGGTGACCAGCACTCGGCTCAATACCGACCGTGCCAAGCTCAAGCAGATCCTCTCGAACCTGCTTTCTAATGCCCTCCGTTACACCGAGCAGGGGTCGATCCGGTTCTTTGCGGAGATCGACGCGCAGAGTCTGATCATCGGCGTGGAAGATACTGGGGTCGGGATCGCCACGCAGGATCAAGACAAGATCTTCGATGAGTTTGCCGTCCTCGAACATCCCAACCGTCTTCGGGGCGAAGGGACCGGCCTGGGCCTGGCGATCTGCCGCCGCCTGGCTAACCTCCTTCAGGGTGAGATCCGCCTCGTCAGCGAGCGCGGAAGCGGAAGCCAGTTCACCCTGGTATTGCCGCTGACGGTGATTACGCAGGAATCCGAGCCCGTGGCGCCCCCCCGAATGGTCCCTTCGAACGATGGCGACTCGGTCGGCGCGATCCTGATCGCCGAGGACCACGTCGATAGTCGACGGACGCTGGCCAAGGTTCTGCGACGAATGGGCTATCGGGCCCTCGAAGCGGGGAACGGGCACGAGGTCATTGAGATCGTCCAGAAGGAACGTCCGCTGGTCGTCTTGATGGATGTCAACATGCCCGAGATGGATGGCGTCGAGGCGACCCTTGCGCTCCGGCGTGACCCCCGGTTCAGCGACCTTCCGATCTTTGCTCTGACGGGTGATGTCTCGATGCTCAATCAAAGCCGAATCAATGACGCCGGAGTCGATGGATTCCTCGAAAAGCCGGTCACCTGGGAGAAACTGGAAGCCGCGCTTGACACATTGACCGGCAGGAGTCCTTCGTGATTATGCGGTTCTCAATCAAGGCGTGGCGGAGCTGATTCGTGACTCGTTTTCTGTCATCATGGTCATCTGGATGTTGGCCACCGTGCCGCATCTCTGAGCCGTCTTGAAAACGATCAAGAAGACGAAGTTCTGGTTTAGTCGTTGACGGGTGGGATGTCGCCTTATCATCACGACCGTCGCCGGCAGATCGCGTCTCAACATCGACGCAGTGACAATCTGAAGAGCGATCCGGTCGAAGCATCAATGCTGAGTTTGAAGCGTTTTGGAAAAGTTTGACAATTGTGTGGCGTCATGGACAGAATAGTGTCATAATACTGACCTTATCATAGTTCCCTGTACCTTGTCTGGGATAGTAAGGGATCTCTCGATGGTTCGGACATCGGGTTTAAAACGAGCTCTCATTCACCCAAACTCGAGCTGGTCTATCGGGCTGAAACGCCGCCCTGGTTTGAGAAACGTCGATTGCGACGGTTAGGAAAGACCCCAGTGACAGTCCGGAGCAATTGAGGCTTCGTCCTGACCTGGACGACTCGAACGAGGTGAATCGATCGTCGATGTTGCCTACAAACGCGCGACGCAAAATCATCGATCCCGTCCGGTTCACTCTTGAACTGCTTGAGGAGCGGTTGCTCTTCGCGGTTGACAGCGCCGTCATGACCTCCTCGATCCCAGGACAGGTGGTCGCAACAGTGACCGGCCCACTTTCGGGTGCGTCCATCGTGACTGACGACTCTGTCGATCCGTCCGCGTCGATCGATACCGTCACGATGTCCTCGGCGGCTTCTTCCTCACCAACTGCAATTGACGATTCGACAACGACATCCACTTCCACAACCTCGACCCTCCCTACCTCGCCGGGACTGGTCGCGCCGGTTGAACAGGTCGATACCTACTTGTTACCGGCGGGAGTTGCGACCCCCGCGATACATGCCGAACTTGATTGGATCGTCGGTTCATCCTCGACCAGCGGCAATTTGATCCTGTCCGACGCATCCGGAAACATCCTACTGGATGCTCCGGTCATTCGAGGCACAACACTTCAGAGGTTGATCTCAGTCGGTGGCACAGCCGCTAATTCGACGGTGAATTGGCTCGACTTAACTCTGACCGTCCAGCCGAATAGCAACGGTTCCGCTGATTCGGGCTCTTATCAATTAGAACTTCAATGGCTGCTCACGCCGTTGGCAGAGAATGAATTAGCAGCAGCACCAGTCGGCAGTGTCAATCCCGCTGGTGTTTCAACCACGCCGAATTCTCCCAGTTCATCTTGCGCTCCTATTTTGCCGCCTGGTCTTTCGATTTCCCGTTCGCTACCTACCGGTGCGTTTTTCGCTGGCGCTGCTCAACTGCCGCCGCCTAATCCTGCGGGAATCGTTTCGACTCCACCCAATTTTCCGGTTCTTGGTGGCCCCAACTTGATCTCTGGACCTGGGGCACCGGTCGTATCAGGATCCGGTCACCCCATTACCGACGTTGGGCCGCGCACGGCGTTTGAATCAATAACTTTGTCTCCAGCTCAGAACGGTTATTTGATTCCCGGTGATCGTGGTAATCCGTTGACGCTCGGGCCGTTGCCGCTCGGCGTTTCCGCTCCTGACGGGGGGATCTTCACGCGGACTCGAGTCGAAGTAACCCTAACGCCGCCTGGACGTGGCCAGTTTGGTCTAACCCCGAAAACACTGCTGATGTTCAGCCTACAGCCGCTGACGACGATCGAAGGGCGACCAGCCGCGGCTGAGGCCTGGCCGAGAGGGCTCGACCGCGATCTCTGGTTTGATCAGTTCGCATTTTCGACTCAGACGCGGCTGACACGGACACTTACCGCCGTTGATGAGGCATTCGCTGATCCAATCTCGGCGGGGATGGCTTTTTTGCCGCCCATTGAAGCGATGGCCGGTGCGGATCGGCCCGATCCGACGCCTCAGGAATCAGCGCAGTCTCGGGAGAGCCGTCGAGGCCAGCGTGGGAACTCGATCATGGGCACTTTGGTGGCGATTGCCGGAGCCATCGGCCTTGTCCTAAAAATCAGTGGACCGGAAGTCATCCGGTCACTCAGGGATTGACTACTGGGGCAGTCCAACGGCTCATCAGGTTATGACTGAGCCAGATCCGGCCCAGAGTCAAGACCCGGGGAAGTCGATCCGGCCGAGCCGGTAGACAAGTCATATAAGTCAGAACCAACCGCCCGAGCCATGCTGAGTTTGGTTCGACCATTCCAGCAGCCACTTCGAGGCTGGCCAGGCATTGATCCCACTGGCCAATCTGACGGTAACCAACCGCCAGACCAAGGTGAGCGTCGGCATCCGCCGGGTCGGCCGCGACCAGCCAGGTGCAGACCTCGATTGCCTCGCTGGTCCGACCGAGTTTGCTCAGGGCTTCGGCCAGGGCTCGACCTCGCGCCGTTGCTGCGCCGCGAGCATAGGCGACCGTCAGGTCCGTGAGTCCATCTGCCCAATCGCCGCGATCAACTCGGATCAGCCCCCGTAGTTCGATGGCGGCAGCATGCTCAGGCTGGCGTGCCAGAATCACGGCGATATCGCTCAGAGCGGCCGAGTCGTCCCCCGCCCGCCGTTCGATCCGGGCTCGAATTAAGTGTCCTGCCACATCGTCTGGGCTCCGAGCAATGAGTTGGTTGGCTTCGGCTCGGGCCATCGTAGTCTTGCCAGCCGCCGCGAGCAACACGGCGCGACTCCAGAGCAACTCGCCCCGATGGTCACCAGCCCGAATCCGTTCGGTAAGTTGGTCCGCAGCGCGTCCCAGATCGGCCCTTAACGCCGACCCAGCTAAGGGAAGGTTGTCCCACGCGGTGGGGTCGAGCGGCCAATCGTCGAGGTGAGCCCCCAGCGCCAATTTGATTCGGGTCAGGAGGCGTGTTGCCGTGGGCGAGGGTCGGAGCGATGAGCCGAGCGCGGCGTCGGCCCAGGCGTCAACCGCGTGTCCCCGAGCGAGCCGGAGGGCGCCGCGGTTCAGGAGCGCCGCGGCGCGAAACTGCTCGGGAGCTTCCCGGATCGAGCGGTCGAGGTCGCGGCCGGCGTCCGTCAGATTCCCCTGTCGGACCGCCAGGTTGGCTCGACCCTGGAGCGCGGTCCAGTCATGGGGATCTGCGGTGATCAAGGCATCATAGAGGGCGGAAGCTTGACTGAAAGCGCTCGAATCGGCTTCGAGGCGAGCCCGGTCGCGCTGGGCTTCGTGCGCCAGCAGACTTCCTGGTTCGGCCGCGACGATGGCAGTGTAACTGGCTCGGGCCGAGGCGAAATTACCGAGCCGTTGTGCGTGGCGACCGCGTTCGATCTGGACCCGGGCGACATCGAGCGGGGTCTGACAGAACGCCAGAGCGTTCGCCAGGTCATCGGCGGCTTCGGCCCAGTCCCCGAGGTTTTCGGCCAGCAACGCGCGGTTCTTCCAGGCCCACGGGAACTCAGGTTTGAGGGCGATCGCAGTGCCGTACCGAGCCCAAGCGATGTCCCAATCGCCGCGTTCGGCCCGGCGGAAGGCGAGGGCGAACTGGTGCCAGTAGTTGCTCGGTTCCCGCAGCGCCGCCAGTTCGAGCCAGGCCAAAGCCACCGCTGGATCTGCCCCGATCGCGTCAAGGAGCGACCAGCGGAAGCAGGCGGCGGGCTCGACCGTTCCGGCTGGAGTCGGCAAGGTGGGCACAACCGGGGAGGCATCGCTCAACGCCAGGTGGTCCCACCATTGCCGGAGGGCAATCCAGGGGGCGGGTTGATCGGTGAAGGTAAGTCCGCGGTCGCAGTAGGCGATGGCGTTTCGGGCTTGAGCGCGGCGGTCGGCAACCGGTACGGATGATAAGATGGCGGTATGGCCGGCAGCGACCACCCAGAAGTAGAGCAGATCATCGACCTCGCGGACGAGGCGCCGCCGTCGGTCGGGGTCGAGTGCGGCAACCAGCCGACCGGTCGTCCAGTTCGCCTCGGTCAGGACGCCCAGGGGACCAAACGCCGTGGCGAGGTCACGCGACGCGGTCGCCTGGTCACCGACGAAACCGAGGATGGCGAACCGGAGCGGATCGGCGCGTGCAAAGAAGGTTTCAGCGGCGTCGCGGGCCGTGCTTGCTTCCTCAGCTTGGGCGCGACGATCCAGGGCTTCTCGATGGCTCGCGGCCAGAACGGAGGAACCTTCCGCACGATCGGCGGCGAGCTGAAACTGCACGATGGCCGCGCGGAAATCGCCAGAGTCGGCGGCCCGCTGCCCGTCACCCAGCCGACGCTCGACCTCGATTGTCTGACGTTGCTCCGCCCAGCGCGACTGAGTCCAGATCGAGACCCCGCCGGCCGCCAGCAAGCCAATCAGACCGGTCACGACCAGGCCACCGACATTGTGCCGGAGCCAGCGCGCGGCCCGAGGGGGCCAGGGTTCGCGTGCAAACGTGAGCGGAGCGTTGTCGGCTACCGCTTGAAGGTCAAGCGCCAGATCACCCGCCGAGGCGTAGCGGTCGAGTGGGTCCGGAGCCAGGCACCGGCGGAGCACCACCACCAGAGCCGCCGGGAGCCGCCGGGGTCCGGTCGGGATCACGGGAGGAGCCAGGCGGCGCGCCAGCAGGCGCTGCGGGGTCTCTGGACGGGTTGCGGTACCGAGCGGTTGGATGCCGAGCATTTCGACCAGGATCAAGCCCAGCGAGTACAGGTCAGCGCGGTGGTCAACGCCATCCTCGCGCCCGGCGATCAAGGCCGCCAGGTGCTCGGGTGCCATGTAGGCCAGCGTCCCACCCAGCTTCGACGCGGTCTCGGCCGGAACCTCCAACTCGCGGGCCAGGTTGAAATCGAGGAGCATCGGCGTGGCGTCGGCGGTGATCAGGATGTTGGACGGCTTGAGGTCGCGGTGCAGAACCCCTCGGTCGTGCGCATGGCGGAGGGCGTCGGCCATCTGGGCCCCCCACCAGGCAACGGCGCGGGGCAGCGTCCGGTCTGCGAGCGCCCGCCGCGCGACCTGGCGGTGCTCATCTGGGGACAGATCTTCCGGTTTTTGGCTAATTCTCGCGACCAGGCGATCGAGCGCGGTCAGCAGAGCCGCGCCGGCCCGGGCTCGCTGCAAACGCGGGTCTTCGAGGAGCTTGGCGAGCGTGACCCGGCCGAAAAATGGCATGCAGAGCAAGTGGAGGTCAGTCGCCGGATCGATCCGGTACGAGTGGACGGGGACGATGTTTGTGTGCTGAAGTCTTGCCAGAGCCTGCGGTTCACGCGAGCCGGTCTTCGACACTTTAAGCGCGACGAGGCGGTCAGCGAGTTGCCGCTCGCGGGCGAGGAAGACGCGGGCAAACGAGCCTCGGCCCAGCTCCTCGACCACGAAGAAGCCACCGATCGTGGGAAACGAACTGGAGTCGAGATCGGTGCTCGGCAGAGCGCCGCGGAAGATCGTGCTGGGGTGCGAGGGAACCCTGACGAGGTTGTGAATCTCGAAGATTTCGCGGAGACTCGACGCCAACCCAGGGAAACGCTCGGAGTATTCGACCGATCGAGGCGACTCGCCGGCTTCCTCGCGGAGGCAAAAGTCCTCATAGATCAGGGCGACGAGGACGTCGTCGGCGAGGTCGGGGTAGCGGGCGCGGTACGACTCGGGGTTGACGATTTCACCACTCGCGCGGCGAAGGGCCAGATCGGCGCGGAGCAAGGCCAGCAAGAGGCCCGACCCGCCCGATCGGCTGGCGACCGGAATGAACTCGGTCGGATCAGGACGCTGCGCGCCTGCCGCCCCTTGCCAGCGAGCCTCGAAATCCTGCACAAGTCGAAGCGCGCTGGGCGAGGTGGCTTCTTCCCAGACTCGCCCGGAGGTAGTGACGGCGCTCATCCATCACCTCTCGCGAGGTCGGCGGCCCGGTTGCGGAGGTCCTCGAGAATCCGGCGGACGGTCCGCTCGCTGAGGTCCAGCCGCGCCCCGATCTCCCGGGTCGACAAACCCTCGATCCGCAGTTCGATGACGTTCCGCCGATCCTCAGGGAGCATACCTTGCAGCTTGGCCAAAGTCTCGCGGGCCTCGGCGATCGATTCGGGCGAATCCTCAGTGCTGATAAGGTCGAGCGGTCCTGCTTCACGGGTCCAGAGTGGCTCCTCGCGGTTCATGTCACCCTTCTGGCTCGATGCGCGGCGGTATTCATCGATCACCTTGTTCCGGGCCACCTGCGCGAGAAATGCCACCAGAGCTTGCGGTTGCTCGAAGTCGGAACCAGCCTGCATCTGGCGGAAAAAGCTGCCCCAGACGCTTTGGAGGAAGTCAAGCGAGTCAAACCGCGACCGGAGGAGCCGGGGCAACTGGCGCCGGACGACCAGGCGGACCTGGGCCTCATAGCGAGCCAGCAGTTCCCGAGCTGCGGATTCGTCCCCACGCCGGATGCGGGCGATGAACGACTCCAGGTCCTGCTCAGGTTCGGGCGCGCCCGGGCCGGTCGAGTCGTTCATTTTATCTCCGGGTGACAAGTCGGCGGACTGGGCGGTGAACGGCTGCCTTGCGGCTTCACGCATGATTCAACTTAGGGTCGGAAAACGGTCCTGGCAACGGTCGCGGCCGTGATAATTTGGTGACATCAGCCGAATCAACGAATCTCAGAAGAGATCGTGACCGCTCCCCGGCCGCTTTCTCGACTCTTATCCGGCAGGGGTGCACCAGGTGACCCCGATCTATTAAACTCAGCTTGATCCGGGCAACTCCCGAATCCTCTCCCCCGAGGCAACACTCACGATGAGCCACCCGTACACCCCCCGCCAGAGTCGGCCCCTCCGACGGACCCGACGGTCACACCGTCCGGCCGTCGCGACTCTGGAAGCGCGTCAGCTTCTGTCGGGCACCACCCTCGATGAGTTCCTACTCCCCAATCGATACGCCTCGCCAGTCAGTATCGTCAGTGGCCCCGACGGTAACCTCTGGTTTGGACAGGGAGATTCCAAGGTCGGGCGGATCACCCCATCTGGAACTCTGACCGAGTTTTCCATCCCAAAGTCGGCCGATGGTCGAACGGTTAACGCCAGCCAGATCATTAACGGACCGGGCGACGATCTTTGGTTCCTCGACACCAATAATACCTATCAGATCGGGCAAATCACCTCGCAAGGCGTAATTACCGAGTTCGCATTGCCTGCATCCGTCTTCGAGCCCGATTCGATCACCGAGGGAGCTGATGGTAACATCTGGTTCAGCTATCTGCCCCAGGTGAACTCGCCCGACCACAACTCGATCGGACGCCTGAATACCGACGGCACAACCACATTATTCGCGACGCCAACAACGCTTGGTCACGCTTCAAGTATTGAAGAAGGGGCGGACGGCAACCTTCATTACCTGAACGCGGCGGCGAGCACGCTCGGCACGATTACCCCCACTGGGCAGATCACCGAACGGATTTTGACAAGTGCCCCGAACCCCGTCAGCAACTTGATCACTGCAAGCGACGGTGCACTCTGGTACAACTCCAGGAGCGATACGGATCATTATTCGCTCGTGCGGATCGCTCTCGACGGGTCATCGAGCGTCGTTCCTGATGTCATCAGTCCGACAACGCTTAAGCCCGGTCCTGCTGGGTCGATCTATTATTTCGGGAACGCCTTCCAACCCTACGAGAAGCCGACCCTGAACCAGATTTCCGCCGCGGGCGCGACCACGCTGCTCGCGACGTTCCAGGAATACAGCGGTCCGAGTTGTCTCGCGACTGGATCGGATGGCAACCTCTGGATCTCCGAAGCAAGTAGTAGCCTGATCGGTCGGTATGACCTGAACGCCGCTCCGCCTGTCACGCCGATGCTGGTTGGTGTCGGTGCTGACGATCGTCCGCTAACTGGTGCCGGATATGATATTTCGATCCCAATCGCCTCTTATCGGGCTGATGCGGCGACCAAACTCACTAACGCCACGATCGATTGGGGCGACGGGAGCGTCGTGACCACGGGTCAGCTTGACTCAAAGCCGTTCGATACCAACAACAACTCATTCGTGAACGGGTCAGTCGCCGGCTCGCACCTCTACACAACGCCCGGGACGTATCACGGCCTCGTGACAGTGACTGGTACGACCGCCAGTGGCGATCCGATCTCGACCACGATCCCGACCGACATCGTGGTAGCTGGACCGACACCGGTGGCCTACAGCGAAACTTTCAGTGCTGGGGCGGGGATCGAACGGACGAACATTCTTGCTGCGATGTTTCAAACCCGATTCTATCGCGATTCATCCGGCACCGATTTCGTCGCAACGATTGATTGGGGTGATGGTACGGGAACCACGACAGGAACGATCGGGCTAAGTTTTGCGGGATATGCTCCTCCCTTCGGGATCGTCCCGAATCCAAGGCCCGATGGCTCGGCGGATACGTTTGGTGTTTTCGGGAGCCATACCTACGCCATCGCCGGCACTTACACGGTCCACGTCGTCATCAATGATGCCAAGAGCCAGACGGTAGCGGTTGATTCTACGGCCACGGTCGCCGCCACGCCGTTCATTCTCGATCCCGGCCAGGTCAATACGACAATCAACCCAGTGTTGACCAGTACGCCGTATAGCGATGGTTATATCACGAGCAACGCAATCTCGTTCACCGGCTTGGACCAGCTTACCCTTGCTGGCATCACTGACTTTCGAGTGGATGCCAGTACTCGAACATACCAGGCGACGATCAACTGGGGCGATGGATCTCCGACCACAGTGGGATCGATCTGCCCCGATCTGATGCTGCTTCCGACTGATGGTCCGTCTGGTAATTACCAAAAGCCGTTTTTTGACCTGTCTGGCACGCATGTTTACACCCAGCCGGGTACATACACAATCCATTACACCGTGACCGACGCCGACGGCAACAGTGTCGCGGGGTTGACGACGGCCACGGTCCTCGTAGAACGTGGCGTCATCATCGCCGCATCGCCGACACCGATCGAGGTGCCGGTGGGCAAGCCGACCACCGGTCTCGAGGTCGGCACGTTATCGACGAGTGATGCTTTGGAGACCGCCGCCAGTTTCACGGGAACGATCGACTGGGGTGATGGCTCGGCGCCGTCCGTCGCGACGTTTGTATTCACGCGGGCAACTGGCGGCGCGGACCTGTTTCAGATCTCAGGCAACCATCAATACGCCAGTCCGGGGTCGTATCAAGCGACGATCCGCGTGACCACCGCCGACGGCTCGACGTTCGTGACACAACAAGGAATTGATGCGGTCCAGGCGGTCGCGACCTCGCTGCAAGCGTATCCACCGACCACCAACTCCAAGCTGTTTGGTTCCAGCGACCCTATCCCCATCGCCACGTTCTCATCGCCCAATTCCACCGCCACTCCGGGCGATTTTACAGCGACGATCGACTGGGGCGACGGTTCGGCACCGATCCAGGGCATCATCCAGGTGGATGGTCGCGACGTTTTCGGCAACCTTCAGTTCAGGGTTGGGGGCATCCACAATTATCTGGAATATGGAACGTATTCGGTTCGAATCACCCTCACTGATGGCACTGCCGCAACATCCAGCGTGATTGGCACCATCCGGGTCGTGCCGATCTACACGGGCACCAGCGTAACTCCGACAATTGCCACCAAGGCGACTTCCACCTCAACGCCCTTCGTTGGGCCGATCGCCCTTCATTTTGACCGGGTTGGTCTGCCAGGCAACTTCTTCGCGGGTTGGACGCTCAAGGCAAGCCAGACCCTCGGTCACGCCAGCGTCCATCATCATCCAGTAAAGCCTGTGGTGACCGTTCGTCACGCCCACGTTGCGACATCGACCGTTCGCAGACGCGTTGTCGCGAAAGCGGTGGCCATCAATCAAGTCGCGGTCAGCCATGGTCAGAAGCACCCGGTTCGCACTCTCAGGGTGACCACACACCGCTGAAGCTAGACCAACCGCTACGGTTAAGGTACAAGGGACGGACCGCCAACACGGATGGGCGCGGTCCGTCCCTTTTTGTTGTCGCTTGAGGTGGAAAGTCCGCGATTGATTGGCTATGGGTCTGCTGCGCACGGGTACGATTCGAGAGACGCTGGACGAGACACCACGCGCGACCGATCAGGAAGATTGGGCTTTCATCATGGAGGATCAAAACACGATGCGGCTTCAACCCACCGAACTTCGTCAGGCTTCCGACCAGACTGCGATCGAGGCTCTCGATATGGAAGCATTTTCACCTGAGGACGAGAGCGACCGGCTCGACTGGCTCTTTCGCAACCTGGGTACGGCGATGTGCCACCGCCTCGGAATTTATCGCGTGCCCGTTGACCTGGTTCTCTCGGTTGTCATCCCGGTCTATAACGAGCGCAACACGATCCACGAAATTCTTCGTCAGGTTCGCGCGGTGCCGATCAGCAAGCAAATTATCCTGGTTGATGATTGCTCCAAGGACGGAACTCGCGACATCCTCCGCGAACTGGAGCAAACCGAGACCGACCTGACGATCGTCTACCACGAGAAGAACCAGGGCAAAGGCGCTGCGCTCCGGACCGGATTCCAGCACGCACGTGGCCAGATCGTCATTGTCCAGGACGCTGACCTCGAATATGACCCCGCGCAGTATCCGCAACTCCTGCAGCCGATCATCGAAGGAAAGGCCGACGTCGTCTACGGCTCACGCTTCATCGGCGAGTCGCACCGAGTCTTGCACTTCTGGCATTCGCAGGGCAACCGGGCTCTAACCTTGCTCTCAAACTTCTTCACCGACCTGAACCTGACCGACATGGAGGTCTGCTATAAGGTCTTTCGCCGCGAGGTCATCCAGGGGATTACCCTCAAGAGCAACCGCTTCGGCTTTGAACCAGAAGTGACCGCCAAGGTCGCCCGCTTCCAGGTCCCCGCGCTGGAAGGCCGGCCGGCCCGCCGCTGCCGGATCTATGAGATCCCCGTCTCGTACAACGGCCGCGACTATAGCGAAGGCAAGAAGATTGGTATTAAAGACGGTTTTCAGGCCCTCTGGTGCATTGTCCGCTACGCATTCGGTGACTGAGCAGGGCAAAAAACGACAGCCGCTCCTGCCATCACTGGCAGGCTCGGCTGGCGTCGAGTCGCATCCTTGGTGAAAAGTGACCGGGGTGGGGCTCGAACCCACGACCAACGGATTAACTTACCTCATCGGCTTTCGCCGACCGCCGATTTCGCGACGTTGAGAGTCTGGACTATACCACCGCCGTTGCAGGCGTGCCGCGTCTAGTCTCTGAGGCTGGGGCCGACGATCCGTCGGTCCCTTGCCTGCTGATTGCCCAATCCCTCACCTTTTTAAACCTTCACGCTCGCCGTTACCGGCTACGTTGTGGTGTCGAGGGCTGTCAGGGGGTCCCAGCAAACTGCGGCATTCACTCATCGCGGTTAAGCTTCTTCCCGCGAGAGGCTCCTATTGCGTTCACCACCGTGAACCGTTGAAGTCCGTTGCTCTACCGACTGAGCTACCCGGTCAGGGCTCGATTAATATAAACCGTGCCAGGCCACCCGTCTAGTCCCCTGATCCAATTCTCGCCAGCGCTCCACGCTGATAGGCTTGATTCTGGCGCCTGGACCTGATCGAATAGGTCGGGTATCGACGCGACTGAGACGGCTTGCTGGCGGGGAGTGGTATTGATGATCGTGGGCGTCCCGAGGGAAGTGAAGTCGGACGAGTATCGGGTGGCCATGCTTCCCGTGGGCGCGGAAGAGTTGACGGCGGCCGGGCATACCGTGCTGGTCGAGGTCGGAGCGGGGACCGGGAGCGGGATCGCCGACAATCTGTACGAAGCCGCCGGGGCCAAGCTGGTTGCCGAGGCTGCGTCGATCTGGCAGCAGGCGGACATGATCGTCAAGGTCAAGGAGCCCCAGGCGTCGGAATGGCCCCTCATGCGGGAAAGCCAGGTTCTGTTCACCTACTTTCACTTCGCCGCCGATGAGAAGCTGACTCAGGCTGTCATCAAAAGCAAAGCTACAGCCATCGCTTACGAGACGATCCGCGACAGCAAGGGAACACTCCCCTTGCTCACGCCGATGAGCGAGGTTGCCGGGCGGATGAGTGTCCAGGAAGGGGCGAAATTCCTCGAACGCCCGCAAGAAGGGCGCGGGATCTTGCTCGCCGGGGTTCCAGGCGTAGCTCCGGCGGAGGTCGCCATCCTTGGCGGGGGGATCGTTGGGTCGAACGCCGCTAAGCTTGCGGCGGGGATGGGGGCAAATGTCCGAATCCTGGATGTAAATCTCGACAGGCTCCGCTATCTCGACGACATCATGCCGCCGAACGTCCAGACCCTGTACTCGGATCGCCACACGATCCTGGAGTCGGTCGAGCGGGCCGATCTTGTCATCGGCGCTATCCTGATCACTGGCGCACGGGCACCTCGCCTCGTTCGGCGGGCCGACCTGAGCCGGATGAAATCTGGCGCGGTGATCGTCGACGTCGCGATCGACCAGGGTGGTTGCATCGAGACGAGTCGGCCCACGACTCACCGCGAACCAACTTATGTCATCGATGGCGTGGTTCACTATTGCGTCACCAACATGCCAGGTGCAGTGGGTCGAACCTCGACTTATGCTCTCAACAATGTGACCTTACCCTATGTCATGCAACTGGCCCGGCTGGGCTGGCACGAGATGGCCTCGGCCTCGCCAGGGTTCGCCGAAGGGATCAACATCGACCGTGGTCGCGTAACCAATCAGGCAGTCGCTTCCACCTTCGGTCTCCCCTATGTGGCCTGGAACGCCGATTCGGGCATTCCCACGCGAGCCGTCGCGGTGGCTTGACATTCGCCTCTGATTTTTCGAAACTCTGACGCCTACAATTCCCGCTCACCAGGAACCGAGACGATGGCTGACCACGACGACGATGAGATGACGGGCGAAGAAGCTGGCGAAGGGCTTGAACAGGCTCTGGAACTTGACACGCAGAGCCAGATCTTTTTGGAGATGCGGCGGCAAAACCTCGACCTCCTCAAGCTCTCAATCGAGGTGGCGGGTCTGGGCGGAGCGCATCCCCCGGTCAAGCCGAACGAGATGAAGTCGGTTGTGAAGAATATCTGGGATCTGTACTCCGAGTTCTATACCTGGATCGACCCCGAGGAATCCGAGAGCGATGAAGAGGACTTTGACGAGTGAGCACCGCTTCGGCTGATCCGACGGTCGTCCCGTCCGCCCTTGCCACCCTCCAATGGCAAGGCGACGCGACGGACGGCTGGCTCCGGTTGATCGATCAGACCTTACTTCCCGAGACGTTCACCGAGATCGACTGCCGCGACGTACCGACCGTTTGGGAAGCGATTCGCTCGCTTCGAGTTCGGGGCGCGCCCGCCATAGGGATTGCTGCCGCCTTTGGTGCGGTGCTCGGTGGCCAGGCCGCTGCTGCTCGCGGCGCGGATGCCGAAGCCGTCCGTGCCGAGGTGGTTCTGGCGTCGGATCAACTTCGGACCAGTCGGCCGACGGCCGTGAACTTGTTTTGGGCGCTCGACCGGATGGATCGCGTCGCGGCGGCTGAAGCCCCCCAACATACTGAAGGGGTCGGTTTGCTCACACGGCTCCTCGCCGAAGCGGTCGCCATCAATGACGAGGACCGGGCGATGTGTCGGTCGATTGGCCAGTATGGTGCCGACCTGATCGCGCCGGGGCAGGGGGTCTTGACTCACTGCAACGCCGGTGGCCTGGCCACGGCCGACTACGGAACCGCGCTCGCCGTCATTTTCGCCGCGCACGAGCGTGGGGTGCCGTTCCGGGTCTTCGCCGACGAGACCCGACCCCTCTTGCAAGGTTCACGCCTGACCGCCTGGGAACTCCAGCGTCGCGGCGTACCGGTCACCTTGATCTGCGACAGCATGGCCGCGCAGGTCATGAAAGAGCGGAAAGTGGATCTGATAGTCGTCGGTGCCGACCGGATCGCTGCCAACGGTGACACCGCGAACAAGATCGGAACTTACGGCGTGGCGTTGCTCGCCCGGGCGCACGGCTTGCCCTTCTACGTCGCAGCGCCGTCGAGCACGTTCGACCTAACTCTGGCCGACGGCTCCTCGATCCCAATCGAGCAGCGCGACCCTCGCGAGATCACTCACGGTTACGGCCGAGTCACGGCTCCCGAGGGGATCGACGTCTACAACCCCGCCTTCGACGTCACCCCGGCCAACCTCATCACCGGAATCGTGACCGAGCGTGGTGTGATCCGGCCGGTCAACGCGGCGACGATCCACGAAGTCCTCGGCCGTACTATGTCGTGATCATTAACCCGTCCGCCTCATTATATGAACCAGATCGAGCCGCAGCCATGATCGCTCATACCGTCTTCTTTACCCTCCATGACCGGACGGATGCTGCCCGCGCTAAACTTGTCCACGAGTGCCGGGTCCACCTGACTGGTCATGCGGGCCTGACTGCCTTCGCCGTGGGCGTGATGGACCCCAGCTTTACCCGTGACGTCAATGATCGGGACTACGACGTCTCGCTTCACATGATCTTCGGGACGAAGGATGAGCACGACCTCTATCAGACTGCCCCCCGTCACGAGAAATTCGTCGAGGCCAACAAGGCGAGCTGGGCCAAGGTTCGCGTGTTTGACTCGGACGTCGAGGTTGGCTGATCCTGGAGATAGTGATGGCTTACACCGACTTCACCCTCGATTCCGTCGAGATGGAATTGGGGATTACCCAGCGGCCAGGAGCCCTCTTCTCCCATCTGCCGGAAATCGACTCTCCCTCCTGGTTGGCGCCTCAACTAGCCCGGGGGATGCGACTGGCTCTGGTCAGCGAGAAGGCCCGCAGCGAGTTCATCGTCGCCCCTATCTTGCTGGCCGTTTGCGAGCTAACCGGCGATCAGGTGTCGATCCTGTCAGGCACCCGGCTCGACGTCGATCCTCTCAGGCGTCTTTCAGGCGAGTGCGATTTTTTGCTTTCGCTGGCCGAACCACTGCCGCGCCTTCGCTCACCCTTGCTTGCGGTGCTGGAGGCCAAGCGGAACGATATCGAGGTCGGTCTCGGCCAGTGCGCCGCGCAACTGGTTGCCGCCTAGATCTTCAACGAGCGTGCCGGCCAGCCGCCACTCCATGTCTTCGGCTGCGTCACGACGGGCGACGTCTGTCAATTCCTCCGCCTCGACGGCTCGGAAATCATCATCGACCTGACGCGCCGTTATATCGACCGCCTCGGCTCGGTGATGGCTGTTCTGTTGGGTTCGCCCCGATGGCTTGAGCCAAATCTTCCTTTTCCATCTCTCGGTCGTCTCGTCTCATGCCATTAGCAGGCAATGTGGCTGCTCGGCTACTTGCAGAGAGGGTCAGATTTCGTACCGCCGCGGATCGGCCAGGATTGCATCAGTAGTATCCTCCGCCTGAGGTTTTGAAAGAGCTACACTGCAAAGTACGGCAATCATCCTCGCCCGGCTGCCTGCCCGGGTAGCATCATCCCATTGGTCCATTGTGTTGCACAGGACCAACCGCTCATTGACGGTCATACCTCGTATTTCTTGGTCGGTTGATCGCGGATAGATCATGGAATCACCTGTCTCAAGATTTGGGGCGGAAGAAGTTTTGCAACTTCCGCCCCTACGAGACGTCAAGTTTACTCGGTAATATGGCCGTGCGGCAGGATGTAGCCGAATTCGATCAGCTTGGCGATGATCGCGTCGGCCGACTGCTCGACGGAGAGCTTGCTGGTGTCGATCGTCACCTCGGGGTTGAGCGGTGCCTCGTAGGGATCATCGACCCCAGTGAAACCCATTCCTTTGCCCTCGGCGACGGCGTTCCGAGCCTTGGCGTAGAGGCCCTTGACGTCGCGTTGCTCGCAGACGTTAATTGGGGTGTCGCAATAGACCTCGACAAAGTTGCCCTTTGACGCTTTCCGGGCATTGTCACGCGGGCCACGGTAGGGGCTGATCACCGAGCACAAGGTCGTCCCGCCGTGCTGGGCGACCATCCCAGCGACGTAGCCGACGCGGTTGATGTTGGCGTCGCGGTCTTCCTTGCTGAACCCAAGCCCCTTCGAGAGGTGCGTCCGGATCTCGTCGCCGTCAAGCGTCGAGACGTTCCGACCGAACTCGGCGAGACGCTCGACCAGGGCATGTGCCACGGTGCTCTTGCCCGAGCCCGACAGGCCGGTGAACCAGATTGTCAGACCTTGCCGGAACTTGGGCGGGCTCGTTTCGTTGAGGATCGCGGCCACGGCGGGGCGGCTGAACCACTCGGGCAGGGGCAAGCCCTTGGCGAGGTAGTCGTCGCGAACCTGCGTGCCCGAGATATCGGCCGTCTTGGTCCCCTTAGCGACGGCATCGACTGCCGCGTAGCGGTCTTCGTCAGGCAGATAGACCATCTGCTTGAAGTCGACCATCTCGATTCCAAGCTCACCGAGATTCTGCTGCATCGCCGTCTGGGCGTCGTAGGGCCCGTAGAACGGCTTGCCGGTACTATCGTTGCCGGGTCCGGCGTGGTCGCGACCGACGATGAAGTGGGTGCAACCGTAGTTCCGGCGGATGATCGCGTGGAGCATCGCCTCACGCGGGCCGGCCATCCGCATGGCAAGCGGGAGCAAGCTCAGGACGACCGATCCCGGCTCGTAGTAGTTGTCCACCAGCGCCCGATAGCACCGGACGCGGGTGTAATGGTCCACGTCGCCCGGCTTGGTCACGCCGACGACGGGGTGGATGAGCAAGCCGCCGCCGATCTGCTCGGCCGCGCGCTTGGTCAGTTCCTCGTGGGCGCGGTGGAGCGGGTTGCGGGTCTGGAAAGCGACGACCCTGGTCCAGCCAACCTTTTGGAAGTGCTCACGGAGTTCGGTCGGCGTCCGGCGGAGTTCGACGAAGTCGTAGTGCGGCGGGACGCGAATCACTTCGAGCCGACCCGAGGCATAATGGTCGGCCGCGAGACGATTCAGATGGGCGACCGACGGGTGCTTGGCGTCGGTCGTGCCATAGGCACCCTTTGCCTCGGTTTCCTTGTCGAACGGATAGATCTCCTCGACGTGCAGGAAGGCGAGGAGGTTGCCGTAGACGTCGCGCAGGGCGAGCGGTTTGCCGACCTCGACGCCGTCACCCGGCTTGACGGGAAGGGTCACGGGCAGCGGCCAAAGGGTGCCGTTGGCCAGTCGCCCCTCGGCGACGACCCGGTCATAGTCGGCCTTGCCCATGAAGGTGGTCAGAGGTGAAAAGGCGCCGACGGCGAGCAGTTCGAGGTCGCAAAGGCAGCGCTCATCCAGCGTCTGGCTGGCACAGTCCTTGGCCGAGGCTTTCATCGCGGCGGCGCGGGCGTCATCGACGATCAGGTTGATCAGGGTCCCACCGTACGGGGTATTCAGGCTGGCAGTCGTGGCGGCAGCGGAAATGGCTGGGGCTCCTCTCGTAACAAAATTCGTGGGATGAAGCAGAAGTTCAAATCGTCCATTCGAGCGGAGAACTCCGCTGGCACAGATCGGCAATCGAGGTCTGGTCGAGGACGGCTCGTTCGGCAAGGCGGATGTTTTCCCAGACGGCCGCCAGGACGCGAGCGGCGGGCTTGTCGGAGTCGCGGGGTGGTTCGCCCGGTCCATCAATCGCCGCGAGAACCTCGCCCAGCGAAATATGGGTCGCCGGCCGGGCCAGACGATAACCTCCCGAGGCCCCCCGAGTGCTGTGGACCAGACCAGCGCCCTTCAGTTGCAAGAGGATCTGGACAAGATACCGCTCGGGGATGCCGTGCGACTCGGCAATCTCACGAATCCGGATCGGCACGGCGTCGCCGTTGGGTCGAGCCAGCGCGAGGATGGCCAGGCAGGCATACTCGGCTTTCGCGGAGATTTTCATGGTTCAGGACAACCCCGCGGACGAGGGAAACTCCAGCCCAAACGAAGCCAAGATGCCATTAAAGTTGACTGCTGTCCAGCGAATGAAGCCCACATTCGGTCTTCGCCTGACCCGCCCACCGACCGGCACGCTCGTCATCCCCTTGATTCACGGCACGGGTACAGGGCCAGCAACCGATCGACGGATATCCCTGGTCGTGCAACGGATTGTAAGGGACGTTGTGGGTCACGATGAACGCCCAGACGTCGCGTTTTGTCCAGCGGAGCAGGGGATTAATCTTGGCCAGGCCAAACTTGGGATCCCATCCAACCACCGCCGATCGCGACCGATCGCTCGACTGATCCGCGCGGATCGCCGAGATCCAGGCGTCGTACCCAACCACCGCTCCCCGGAGCGGGACGATTTTTCGATCATAGCAACACTGATTCGAGTCAACGACGTAAAGCGGGCCGTTGTGCCGTGCCTCGTACTCAGAGACCGACTCCTGAGCGCTGACCAGTTCGACCTCGATTCCGTACCGCTCGGCGATCCGGTTGCGGAGTTCGAGCGTCTCGGCGAACTGATAGCCGGTATCCAGGTTGAAGACGCGGACTTTCGGCTCGATCTCGGCAAGCATGTGCAAGATCACACACCCCTCGGGACCAAACGCCGTCGCCATCGTCAGTCTGGGGTAGTAGGTCTCGACCGCCCACCGCAAGATTTCTTGTGGCGTTGCTTGATTGAGGCGCTGGTTAATCTCCGCCCAATCCACGATTGGCGAAGCCAAAAGTTCGATCGACATGGCCCGAGGACCTCCTAAGCCGGATTCCTCCGAATGTTACCTATGATGAGTGGGAAAGTCAACTTTGACAGGGATTGCCTGGCCCGATCCGGTCAAGGCTTCTGAAAATCTGGTCGAGCGGGAGTCGGTTGGCGAGGGCTCAGGTAGAGCGTCACCAGAGTTCCCTTCGCGGGGATTCGATCGGTATTGGCCATGTAAGTTCGGTCGGCGTCGCTGGCCGAACTGCGGTAGGGAAGGTCGAGGATCGACGAGGCAAAGTTGGCCACGGTGATCAGGTCGCCATCCTCGGCCGCGTACATCATTTTCTTGGTCCGGCGATCTTCATACAGGACGCTGCCGGCGAAGACCCAGTCGCGTTTCAGGATGGCACCCGACTTTTCTTCCTTGACCCACTCATGGGTGTCAACCTTGCTAGTCTTCCCGAGGGTGGTCCATTCAGCCTCGATCGTGATCTCGGTGCCGGTGGGCGGTTCGAACTGCGGTTCAAACTTGACCGGATGCCCGGGCGTGGCGCCAGTGAGGAGCAAGCCAGCATGGATCAACTTTGCGGGGGCTTCGGTGGCGAGGATCGACTCGTGCTCCTTGGTCCCTTTGAGGCAAACGAGGTGTTCAAGCGTGGCCTCGGTCTGGCAAATCCGGGCGCGAAGGACGACCCGTTTCGCCTTGGCATCGAACCAGAGGTCGGTCCCCAGTGGTTTCCAGGCAGGGTCGGGCTGGAACGCCTCGGCCGGGGCGGTGGGCTGATCTTTGACCGCCGTTGCCGGGTTGGCCTGAGTCAGCACGAGCAGGGTGAGGAGGGTCATCGGCGCGATCATGTTGGTTTACCCGCGGGTGGATAGAGAGCGGACCCCCGCTCGATTCTTCAGAGTAACGTGATCTGGGGCGCAAAGAAATGGCCGCCGGAGTGGGGTTGTACCCCGCTCCGACGGCCGATCGCGTTGGGAAGTTGGCGATTCGCAAGGCTTTAGCCTGAGTCGTCAGGTGACGATCAAGGCTGCGGAGCGACGGTCTGGACGCCCAGGCGGGCTTCTTCTTCTTCGAGGATGATGATCCGCGGCGTGACCATCAGCATCAGGCTGTCGGTCCGGCGACCGATCCCGATGTTGCGGAACAGGCGGTTGATGAGGGGCGTTTTGGCCAGAACCGGCACGCCGTACTCAAGCCGTTGTTCGCGGAGCCGCTTCACACCACCGAGGAGAACCGTGCCGCCGTCTGGGACGGTGACCGTGGTGTTGATGGTCGTGATGGTGATCGTCGGGAGCTGGATCGTCGAGGTCAAGGCCGTGGCCTGACCACCGAAGCCACCACCACCGACCGCCGCACCGGGGAAGGCGAACGACTGGAGCTGGGTGACCGCCGTGAACTGCGGAGCCAGCGACAGGCGAACATACCGGCGGTCCGACGAGACGACCGGGGTGACCGCCAACTGGACACCGTCGGGAAGCTGACCGATCGACGGGGTGAAGGCGACCGCACCCGCGGAGACCAGCGGCGTCAGCGACTGGATGTAGTTGGACTGGGTCTGGTTAATGATGGTGGCCGCGGCCCCGTTGAAGGTCGTGACCTTGGGAGCCTGGACGATGTTGTTCCGGGCGTCGCCCTGGGCGGCCGTCAGGAACAGGTACATTTCCAGGTCGCTGAGGAACGAGATCCCGAAGGTTGCACCGGCGCCGGTCACACCGTTAAACGGCACGATCTGCGAGGCCGAACCCTGAGTCAGCGGGATGCCAAGGTTGCTGGTGAAGTTCCGCAACCCACCCGAGGAGGTACCGACCGTGATTGGTGTCCGGTTACCGAGCGAGTGGTCGAGGAACGGGTTGACGAGGTAGTCGGTCACGGATGCGCCCGAAGTGGCGCCACCCGTGGTTCCAGCAGTACCCGAGGTGTTACCGGCCGAGGTGCCGCCACCGAAGTTGCCCGCACCACCGACACCACCACCACCACCTGCGAACCCACCACCCGAGACACCTGAGGTTCCACTTGTGGTTCCACCGCCTGAGACTCCACCGCCACCGGTGTTACCCGCGGTCGTACCGCCGGTTCCGCCGCCGGCCGTGCCGCCCGCGGTGCCACCGGCGGTACCACCGGTCGTCGTCGTGTTCCCCACGGTGCCACCCCCCGTGCCGGTCGTCCCGCCACCATTGACGTTCAGGCCGTTGATCGGGAAGAGCGCGGAGGCTGGGTTCGGTGACGCGAAGGTCGTCTTCTTGCCTACGGCGTCCGACTGGATGTTGAAGTCGAAGTCGACACCGATCTGCTCGAAGAAGTCATCGCTCACCGTGATGAACCGGACTTCGATCGAGACCTGGAGGTCCTGAAGACGACGGAGTTGCTTGAGCAACTCGGCGACTTCCTCGTGAACTTCCGCCGTGTGGCGGATGATCAGGCTGATGCTGAGCATGAACGGCGTGATCGAGCCGGGCTGAGCCGCCTGGTCATCGCCACCCGCACCACCGAACGCACCACCCATCCCGTAGGCCGATTCGCTCTTGCCGGTCGAGTCAGCAACCCGCCAGGTGCCTGGAGCGATCGTGTTGGTGATCAGGTTGATCAGCGGGATCATATCTGATTCCGAGATCACCTTCTGGTTTTCCTTGACGACCGGGCCGCTGCCGTTGGTCTGCGGGGCGTTCTGGTCGGTTACGGCGATCGGCGAGGCAAGCGGGCTGCCCGCGTTGGCCGTTTGCTGGGCCTTGATGGGCGAGATAACCAGGTCGGCGACCGGGTAGTGCCACATGACCGTATTCTGCCGCGAAGCCTGCTGGCTGGTGATCAGCAGCACGTCGTCTTCGGGCTTGTAGGTCAGGTTCAGCGGGCGGAGCATCAAGATCAGGGCCGTCTTCAGTTTGACCCCGTTGGGGAACTGCAGAGTGACCTTCGAGTCGCGGCTCAAACCTTCATCATTGAGCGCCTTGGGATCGAGCATCACGTTCAAGCCAGTGTAGTTCTGGATGTAGGTGACGGCGTCTTCGAGCGTCATGTCCTTGAAGTTGAGCTTGATCGACTCGTTGAGCTTCTTCTCGATCGTCAGCTCGCTGATGGTCTTGGGACGGTTGTCCTGCATCGCCCGCCGCCGGCGGTTTTCGCTCATCTCCTTGAACGTCTTCGGGTAGGCAATGCCGTTGTTGGCCGCCTCGGTGTTGATGACCATCGCCTGGTCGGCACCGTGCATCGCGTTCAGGAAACCCTCTTCTTTGTCCTTGCGGTCGCGGACCGAGGTTTCGTAGTGGCGTTGCATGTTCGCCTTGGTGACCATGATGGTCGCGGCGATGTTGTTCGGGTCGATCTCGACGGCCCGCCGGGCAAGTTCTTCCGCCTTGGCGTAATTCCCCTCGGCTTCCGCCTTGGTGGACTCATCCATCAGCTTCTTGATGGCGGCCTTCTTGACCGAGTCGGCTTCGAGGATCGCCAGCTTCTTCTGCTCGATCTTGGTCTTCTCGTCCTTGACCAACATCTTCTTGTCGAACTCGACCTTGTCCTTCTTGGCGATCTCGATCGCTACCTCAACGCGGCGGATCATGGTCCGGGCCACGGTTTGCGGCAGGCCCGCGGCCTTGACCAGCGCCAGGGTCATGTTGAGCGAGGAGATGGCCTTGTCGGGGTCAGTTTCCATCATCCGACGAGCTTCGGCGACCTTGGTGCCGACCTCGGCGTTCATCTGCTGGGCCTTCAGCGTCTCGGCATCCGAGCTGGGCATGTCCGAAGCGGTGGCCTTGCCGGTGTCGTCCTTGGCGTCATCTTTGGGGAGCTTCTGCAAGAGGTCCTGAACCTTCTGCATCATCCCGTCGTCGATGGCTCCGTTCGACGCGGCAACTTCGCTCAGCAAGGCGCGAGCCTTGCCCATGTTGCCGGCCCGGACCGCCGCGAGGGCGGCTTCGTAGACAGCCAGGGCACCGCCCTGTTCGGCCAGACCGATCTGCGCGAGCATCTCGTCGGCCTGGAGATCCACTCCGTAGCCACCGCTTTTGGCTTCGCTCGCCTTGTCGCGGGCCGCGGCGTAGTTGCTGTTGGTGAACAGAGCCTTGGCTTCGGTCAGCAGGGCGACACCCTTGTTGCCATCGGCGGGGGCATCACCACCCACCGGGGCCACGGCAGACATGTCGAGACCGGGCAAGGGTGCCTGGTCGCCGGCAACCGGCGGGGTCGGCGAGTCGAGACCCGGCAGGGTCGGTTCGTCGTTGTTGACCCGCGTCAGGGCCGGGTCGGTAGGGGCGGCCTTGGCCGATTCCTGAGCCTTCATCCGGCCCACCTCGACCATCATCGCGGCAGCTTCCACACTCTTGCCGCTGGCGACAAGTTCGTTGGCCTGGCGTTCGGCCACGACGCTCGGCGCATCGGGAGCCGACTTGGCAGCTTCCTTGGCAACCAACACGTCGTTGAGGACCGCTTCGGCCCGCTCCGACGCCAGCGGTGGCACGACGTTCGACTTCATGGCCTGGCGAGCCTTGACTTCGGCTTCGTCGAACTTGCCGTCGTTGTAGAGGTGGCGGGCTTCCCCAACCAGAACCTCATAGACGCCCAGGCTCGGCTGTGCCTTGACAGGCAGCGCCCGGACCTTGTCGCGGTTCTTGAGTGCCCGAGCGGCGCTCGCCACGGTGGCCGGCTTGTCTTCCCAGCGACCGTAGTGCATACCCCAGGAATCGACGTCGAGGGCGATCGCCTCGGCCTGCTCATACTGATTGGACGCCAGCAAGCCGCGGGCTTCCTTCAATTTGGCCATGGCCGTCGCCTTGGTGTGCGGGGCTCCTGCCGGAACCGCACTACCCGCCATTTTCGGGCGAGCCTTGGTGATCGCTTCACCGACCTTGTCGGGGGTTTCGTCGAACAACCCCCACTTGACCGACATCTGACGGGCCTGGGCGACGAGCTTATCAGCTTCGTCGTAATTTCCCATCCGCATCTGTTCTTTGGCCGAGGTCAGCTTCCACCGAGCTTCTTGCTTGGCGTCGGTGGTACCACGGCTGGTCGGGTTCACGTTCCGGTTCGGGTTGGTTGCCCCATTCAGCCCAGCATCGGCAACCGGGGCGGTGGTCGCTGCGGGGATGACGCTGGCGTCGGTCGGAGCGGGTGTCAACTTGGCGAGATAGCTGTCCAGTTGTGACTGCTCCGCCGGTTGGAGCTGGTCGCGATAATCGTTGGCCACCTTGAGATACTTGGTGGCGAGAGCCGGATCGCCTGTGTTAAACAGGCGAATTCCCCCCTTGAGGTACTCGCCAGCTGGGGCAGCCAATGGCGGCCGGCTGGTCGAGGTGGCGTCACCCAGTAGGGGTGAGCCTTCCGTGGTGACCCCCCAAGTGCCAAGGGTCAAAAGGATTGTGAGCTTTCCTAGCCTTCCCAACGCGACCTCCTTTCGCCGCAACCCGAGGACAACCGCCGACTTCCCTGGCGACGGTTATTGAGTAGTCCTGGGCGCGGGGAACATGAATCCGGTGCTTCGCGGTGGCCGGCCCCCGGACAGGGCAGCGGCAACTTCTTACAGCAAACGGGCCACTGCCAACTCGCATGATCAACGGGTGTGAGTCACGAGTCCAGCGGGTGACCACGTCTCTGAAGAAGACGAGACGGAGTCTTACCCGGGGGGGAAAAATCGGTCAAGCGATCTCTCCGATTTTCCCGCTTGGGCTTTTGATCCGGAAGCGCATGCAAGGACCCCCGAGCGTCGGCTCGGGGGTCCAAGTTGATCTTCGGGGGCAGGTCTCTTCGCTGATCGAGTGGAATTGATCAGCCAAAACCCACTTTATCGGATGCCACCACCTGACATCGACGAGCCTGAGGAGCGGTTACTCTTGGAAGGCTCCCGTTTCTTGCCCGAGTCTGAGAGCGCCTGACGATAGTTGGCATCCATGTCCTTGCGAACCTCGTTGGGCCGGTCAAGCGACTGATTCTTGATAACGACGCCGCCATCGGCTTCAACGACCATCGCGACGGCTGGAACGTCGAACTTGATCTTGTCGACGCCAATGTCGGGGATGGTCACTTTGCCACCGATCGCGTCGAGCACAAACGAACGACTGTTGAAGTCGATCGTCTTGTTTTCGGCCCCTGTTCCTTCGGCGGAGGGATACAGCACGCTACCGTTTTCGCCCACGAGGAAGCCAGGAGCGGCGTCGTCGGTTTTGACCACGGTTTCGCCTTTATCAGGGTCCCAGCAGTACACCAGAAAGCTGACCACGTCGTCGCGACGGGTATCCTGTCCAGGATTCTGGGCGTAGATTGAGACGTTCGCCGGAACCGAGACCACACCCGTTGGATCGCTCCAGGGACCGATCAGCGAGGCGTTTGAAGTGTCGGTGCCAGGGTTGACATCCGAACGCTCAAAGTTCGGGTTCTTCACAACGAGCCGGACCCGATAACGATAGCTTGTGTTGGGTTCGACCGTGAAGTCCAGCCACCGCAGCATGATCGTGGACTCTGTGTTGGCCACCACCGCTTCCTCGGGGCCGCCACCACTACTTCCGCCGCCTTCTTGCCCGCCCATCATCGCAGACCTAGCACCCCCCGACCGACTGGACATGGCTCCACCCATACTTTCACCCGCCATTCCCATGCCCATCCCTTGGCCCTGCATCTGACTCTGCGATGAGCCAGGCCGACCTCCACCACCACGTCGGGAACCGGCCCCGCGGACCATGTTCGGGAGATCATCAGGGGAGGCGGCGTTGCGAAGTTCGCTGGGCACAAGGCGAGCGACGTGAACACCAGTCCAGTAGCCAGCCCGGAGGAAAGGCAGTGGATCAACCAGTGCCTCGGGTCGAGCGGCGAGCGGGACCAGTTCCTCGTCAACCTCGGGCATGAGGTCAAGCACCTTCCACTTGTCGTCTTCGTTTAACGCGATCCATTCCGACCAGGTGCCATCTGCCTGCCGGGCCTGCCGTTCTGCATCGATGCGAACATACTGCGGGAAGGCGATCGCCGGATTCTTCAAGGCAGCCAGCCAGTTCTTGTTCAGCAGGTCGTTGTCAACAATGCCCGTGACGACGACCCAGCGCTTCCCTGTTGTGTGCTCCTTGAACGGACCTTCTGGCTCGGTAGGGGCATCAGGAGCAGCGGCGTCCTTGGCAGAGTCGGCCTTGGCATCGGCGACCGATCCAGCCAATGTCCGATTTGCTTTAGGTACATTTTTTGGCTCCTCTTTCTTCGCGACGGCCGGTGCGGATCCGTTCGTGCCCTTTGTTGTGTCGGGAATCTTGTTCCCCTTGTCGTCGACCATGTAGAGAAGGGCCCCCCCACGACCGGGGAATGCCATGAGTTCAGTCGGAGCGATCATATCGGGTTGGTCGCGGATCAGCCCCGCACCCGGTTCCGGTGTGACCCAGTCCAGCCGAGCCCGATAATCAGCGGGCTTGAGTGCATTCGCGGCTTGATTATCGACCATCTTGACGAATCCAGGATCGACCACACCCGCCGCCTCAACCTTGGAGACGATCTCGGCAGTGTCCTGCTTTTGCCTCAGATGCGACTCAGCCGATTCCGCCTTTTTCTGCAACTGGTCGGGAGTGAGCGCAATGGTCTGCGAGGTGACGAGGACGCCGAGGGAAACGACCAGTACCGTCGCCGCGATCCCAACCACAAACTTTTCGCCCTGGCGCAACCCGAAGGCTTTGAGCTTATCCACCGCTGCGTTCGCCATGGAGGGAACTTCCTTCCGCTCGACAGAAAAACAAGAGGGGAGACAACGTGTCTCCCCTTGACAAGTTGATTCAATGTTGGAGATGGATCACGATTTAGGAGCGGAAGAGCTTGGTTCGGCCGGCGATAGAGTCGGGACTGCTCCTGGAACAGCAGGCGGAATTGGTGCAGATCCCGGAGCCGCATCGAGAGTCGTGGGCGGCGCTGGTGGAGTTGCCGGCGCGCCCGGTTCGTTCGGAGCGGCGGGCGAAGTGGCCGGAACCGGGGTCGCTTCCGTCGTGGCTGCAGGTGCCGTCGATGGTTCAACCGCTGGTACGGGAGCTGGTGTGTTATAGAAGTGCGCTTGACCATAAATCGTCAATTGAATGACGTTGAAGTATTGATCTACGCCCTTCTTAGGCGGAGCCGCTTTGATCCGGGCAGCTTCCTTGCTGGCCTTGTCTTTGCGGGTTTTGCCGCGGTCCTCGCTGCGGATGTCGGTACCCGTTCGTTTGGGAGCCGCCGGTGCTGCACCGCCGCCCATACCACCTCGCATCATCGCACTGGACATCATTCCCGATGTCTCATTGCCGGCGCCGCCAGGGCCACTCATCTGCCGACCCATTCCACTTCGCATCATGGCACTGGACATCATGCCCTCGCCCGCCATCCCCATCCCCATCCCCGATCCCATCATCCCGCTTCCCGAAGCGTAATTGGACTCGCCCACGATCGGTTTGATGATGGCCATCGTCGGCTTGGAAATTTCGGGCTCCATCACCTGGATCGACATCGGCGAGTTTTCGAGCGCGACCATGAACTCGGCCAGCCGTGATTGATCGATCATGACCGTAATCTGGATGGGAAGAACCTTGTAAGGAACCGGGGTATCAGCTTTGAGAGCATAGACCTCGCCGGTCTTGGCGCCGCCGCCAGCGCTCATCATCCCACTCATCATCCCATCGGCACCACCGGCGGGGGCCGCGGCGGGGTCGGGTACAACGGTTCCTTCGGGTACAATCGGCGGAGCGGCCTCGAGCGTCACACCCTTGGCAAGCGACTTCTGATCTTCCGCCAGTGCGGACCCCACATCAATGTCGACGATCTGCTTGATCCAGGCGCCATCCCAGTCCTTGGCGCCAGCGTCCTTGTTGACCTTGGCGACCACGTCCAACAACGCGGTAACGACCCAGAGCCGCTCTTGTTCCGCCCAGACCTTGCCGAGGTCGGGCGTTGTTTCGAGCGTGAAGCCGGCCGGCTTGATCAATGTCGCTTCATCAGGAGCCAGCACAATGCCGGTCCCATCGACCGGATTCCAGGGCTTGAAGGTCTGATAGACCTTAGAGACGAACGTGGGATAGGCGACATAATAGTCATAAATCGCGGCTTGAACCTGGCCACGATCGACCGACTCGGGCCACTTCCGGCCCCAGGTCCGGAATTTGGACTCAACCACTTCCGGCCACTGCAAGAGCGGCTCTTGCCGCTGGTAGAGTTTGCGTTGAGTCGAGTCAACATCCTTGGATAGCACTTCCTTCTTTTCATCAACGACTGTCTTGTAATCCTTGTTGGGCGGATTCGAGACGTCATATTTGGCGACATCTTTCTCCACCTGGGTAATCTCACCCGATCGCTTGGTCGCCGCATCGACGTATGCGCCCGAGCCGACGAAATAACCGATCATCGGCAGTAGCATGGCGATGCTGACGGTAATCCAAAAGCGATACTTGACGCACTGTCTCAGAAATGTTTTCAGTTGATCCATGACGGGATAAGCTCGCAAGCGGGGACGAGTCGCAAGTGGAAGGGAAGGGCGGCCAACCGAGGTCGACCCCCGCGGGCTGTTGTCTGGGTCGAACTCCACCAATTACTTGGGAATTGCTCCGCTCGGAGTTCCCGCCGCCGGGTCGACCGGTGCAGCACCAGGTGCGGTAGGTGTCACGCCTGGAGTCGCGGGCGCGACCGGTGTGGTTCCCGGAGCTGGAGCTGGAGCCGGAGCCGCCGCTGATGCCTTGGCTGCCTTGGCTTCCTCGGCCTGGATCAAGTTTTTCGATCCTTTCACCGACTCCTCGTTGAGTTGCTGCTCTGTTTTTGCCGCGTCGAGCGCTGCAATCGCTCCCTTGTTCTTCTCGTCTGACTCGGCGGCGCGAAGCTCTTTGAGGATCTCTTCGACCGGTTTGGCCGGCGCGTCGGCGGCAGGCGGTTGCCAGACGAATTGAATCAAGAAGTCGGTCCGGGTCAATTTGACGACCTGCTTGTCAGCCGAGGCCGCTCCACCCATGCCGGGCATGCCGCCCCGGCCCATCGCGGATGAGGCGAAGAATTGCCTGCTCCCCCCACCCATCTCGTTTCCACTGCCGGGTCCGCCACCCGGACCGCCACTGGGCCGCCCCATCTGGGATGACATCATGCCCGCCATTCCACCGTCTCCGCCGGCCCCTCCCGTTGCGCCAGCGGCAGCAGGAGCCGAAGCCCGCGCGAGTAAGGTCGCTGCCGAGCTGAGCCCGCTGCCACCCGAACCCATATCTGCCGTCCACTTGTCGTCGATGGTGAACCAAGTCATGGCGACATGGTGAATCCCAAGCGCCCGGAGGTCAGCTCCAGTGAAGTGGGGGAGAACCTTCTTGTAAATGTAGTTGTAAGGACCCATTTCGCCAGGGGCGAGCGGGAGCTTGATGCCGGCGATCGGCGTTGTCGGGTTGTAGTGATGGCACAGCAACTGGATGATCCAACCTTCACCAACAGGCGGATCCTTGCGGTCGAGCGGGTGCATCAAGGCTTTGAACTTCTCGCCAATGTTGTTGTACCAGTCGACGGCAAGGTCGGTTCGGTAAACAGGTTTGATCTTGTCCACATGCACCCGGAGTCGGTCGAGCACCTTCACATCCTTTGGGATGTTGGGGTCAAGATGATATTCGGCTGCTGGGTTAGGCATGTGGTCGTTGATGACTTTAAGGACTTTCGGCCACGCCGCTCGCGAGTCTTCCGGAACCACCAAGGCCTTACCTTCGGCGAGTTTGGCCTGAAACTCCCCCTTCGCCGCTTCGTAGGTAGACGCATATTCGGCCCCGGTTTTGGCGACCGACTTTCCCTTCTCGACAGCCACCTTGAAGGGTTCGTTGACGACCTTGGCATACGCCTTGAAGTCGCTCAGGAACAACGTCGTGAAGGCAAGCATCAGCAAGGCTGCCGCCGCGAGTACCCACGGCTTCTTGCGGCGGATCATTCGGACCTGCTCGACTTCGGGCGGCAGCAAGTTGGTGCGTAACTGGCTCGCGGCCAGTCCTTGCAAAGCCAGACCGTAAGTAACGGCGAACGACGGCAAGTTCTCAACGAACTGCGGGGCCGACTTGACCTCATCGCCCGACAGCTTCACAAAGTCTTCGAGCTTTTCGACTTCAAGTCCGTTGAGGTTTTGCTGCAAAAACTTCTGCAGGCCGGGGAGTTTGAACCCGTTGCCAAGCCCGACGACCTTGATGATCTGCGCAGTCCGATTCACACTCGAATAAAACCCGATCGAGCGGTTCACTTCACTGGCGAAGTCGTTGAAGATCCCCTTCATGGCGGTAAATACCGCTTTGGGGTCGGGTGCCTTGGTGGCGTTCCGCTTCAGGTGTTCCGCCTTGGCGAAGGTAAGTTTGAGTTCCTTGGTCAAAGCGCGGGTGAAGTGGTTTCCGCCGATCGGCACATTCCGCTGCCAGATCCGGGTTCCATCGCTGATGATCAGGTCGGTATTGTCAGCGCCAATGTCGAGCAGAACAATCGAGCCCTTCAAACCTGACCCTTTGAGCTGGTCGAAGGTCACATAGTTGTAGAGCGCAATCGGCCCCATCTGGACAATGTCGATCTCAATCCCGGCTGCCTTGAATGGCGTGATCGCGCGGTTGATCTGGTCGCGCTTCATGGCGAACAGACCGACCTCGACCGTGGTGAAGTCGTCGTCGTCACCCTCTTCGTCCTTGTCGCCAATCTGCTGATAGGCCCAGACGACTTCTTCGAGGGCGAAGGGAATCTGCTGCTTGGCTTCGAATTTGACAATATCGGGGATGCGCTTCTTCTCAACCGGCGGCAGTTTGATAAATTTGACCAGGCCTGCCTGACCCGGCACGGCGATCGCGACTCGCGACCCTTTCAGATCGTTCCGGTCGAGAAAGGTGCCGAGCGCTTCAGCAACCAGAGCTTCGGGGTCGGCGTCGGGCTGGCTGAGGATCTTGGGATATTCAACGAAGTCAAATGCCTCGGCAATCACGCTATCGGGAGTGTCGCCCGGCACGAGCTTGAGCGCTTTGAGGGCGGCTTGACCAATATCGAGCGCCCATACGGCCTGAGTTTTCGCCATGCGATCGATCTCCTGATTGGTCCGATCCAACTGGATGCAAGGTCGGTGGGACAGACGTTCGGTCAAGCCGATAAGTCAAGAATCAAGCGAAAACGGGAGAGCATCGGCAAAGCCGACCGGCGTGGGACGCCGCCCGCGATGAAGGCAGAACAAGCTAGCACAGCCGAAGGTTCACTGTCCAACCACCGCGTTGATCAGTCCTCGGGCTAAGGTACTGGTAAATTTGACGACGAATCGTGGCAAAGAGTTCCCAATCAGTCCCGTGACTCTATCAGACCGTGACCGGCGTCGGTCTCGCCTCCAGGCGAATACTGGGATGCGTTGGCCGACGGAATCCAACAAGTTTACCATACGATCTTCAATGGAGCCTGAGTTGGGGGCAGGTGGCCGAACTTGGCGTCGTCCCAGTTTGGTCCGACCGATTGGTGAGATCTGATGACAACGCTGCCAATCGACTCCGCTTTACCGGCAATCCTGGATCAAATCCGGACGCACCGCCGCCTGGTTCTCGTGGCTGCTCCCGGAGCGGGTAAGACGACGCGCGTCCCGCCCGCGATCCTCGCGGCGAACCTGTTGCCCGATGCTCATCCGACGGTGCTCCTCCTCCAACCAAGGCGCGTCGCCGCTCGGGCGTCGGCAACCCGGATCGCCGCCGAGCAAGGATGGACGCTCGGCGGTCAGGTGGGTTATCAGATTCGGTTCGAGAAGCGAGTCGGCCCGACAACTCGCCTCAAGGTCGTCACCGAGGGAATCTTGAACCGGCAACTGATCGCCGACCCATTTCTCGACGGCGTCGGTGCTGTGATACTCGACGAGTTCCACGAGCGGAGCCTGCACACCGACCTCGCCCTCGCCTTGCTCCGCGAGATCCGCGACTCGGTTCGTGCTGACCTGATCATCGTCGCCATGTCAGCCACGATGGATGCCGACCCGGTGGCCCGCTTTCTGGGCGACGCTCCGGTCCTCCGCGTCGCCGGGCGGACCTTTCCCGTCACGATCCAGCACCGAGCCGGGCCGAGTCTGACCGGCGGCCCGCAGGCGATCGCGGACAGCGTGGCTGGGGCGATCGAGGCTGCGATGGCGGCTTCCATCCACCCCGGCGACGTTCTCGCCTTCTTGCCCGGAGTCGAGGAAATCCGCCGGACCGAGCGCCGGTTGAGTGGCTGGGCCGATCGAACTGGGGTCATTGTGCTGCCGCTCCACGGCTCATTACCGAGCGAGGATCAGGACCGAGCGTTGCGTCCTGCCGATCAGCGGAAGGTCGTTCTGGCTACCAACATCGCCGAGACGTCGTTGACGATCGATGGCGTGACGACCGTAGTCGACGCCGGCCTGGCTCGGGTGGCGGGGTATGATCCGGTCCGAGGTCTCGACCGGCTCGAACTTGCGCGGATCAGCCGCGCGTCGAGTGACCAGCGTGCCGGTCGCGCGGGTCGGACCGCGCCCGGGCAGTGCATTCGCCTCTGGACCGAAGGCGAGCACCGTGGTCTGCCCGATGCCGACCGCGCCGAGATCCAGCGGGTAGACCTGACGGCATCGGTCCTGCTTCTCCGGGCCTGGGGGATCGCCGATCCAGGCTCGTTCGGCTGGTTCGAAGCTCCCGACCCGTCCACGCTTGCCGCCGCCGAGCGCTTGCTCGTCCTGCTCGGCGCGGTGAAGACTCCGAACGGACCCATCACGCCGGTCGGTCGTCATCTGCTCGATATCCCAGCGCACCCCCGACTTGGTCGGCTGTTGCTCGGGGCGACCGAGGCGGGTCTGGCTGACGAGGGTGCGGCACTGGCCGCCTTGCTTGCCGAGAAGGATATTCTGACCCGCTCGTTCGGCCGTGATGTGCAACCCGCCTTCCATGCCGAGTCGGATTTGCTCATCCGGCTCGACCAACTCGTCGCTGCCGAGCGAGCGCGATTCGCCCCCAACTTGCGCGATGTCGGGATCGACCCCGCCGCGGCACGCCAGGCGGTGCGGATTCGCGACGACCTGCTCCGGAGCGCACGTCGGCTTCCCGGACCAGGTCCGACCGCTGCGCCGAACGAAGCCAGGCTCCTGCAACTCGTCCTGATGGCCTATCCTGATCGGGTCGTTCGCCGCCGGGGATCGGGGGGCGGCACCGGGGTCATGGTCGGCGGGCGCGGGGTCCGGCTCGACCCCGAGTCGGTCGTCCGCGCGGCCGAGTTCTTCCTGGCGCTCGACCCCCGCGAGGACCGACGCGGCGGCGTTCTGGAAGCCAGGGTTCGGATCGCCAGCGCTATCGATGTCGGCTGGCTCGCTGATTTCTTTCCGGGCGTAGTTCAGACCGAACAGGCCGTCGTCTTCGATTCCGACCGTCGTGCGGCCGTTGGCGTCACTACCCGCCGCTATTTGGATCTGACGCTGACCGAAGACCACAGCGCCCCGGCACCGCTCGCTCAGGCGTCGGCCGCGCTCGTCGCCGAGTTCGCCCCAAGGAGCCGGGCTTTCTTCACCCAAAACGAAGCCACCGCCGCCTGGCTGTGTCGCTTTGACCTCGCCCGCCGGACCATGCCCGACGTGGGCTGGCCAGACCTCGACGCCACGGCCTGGCTCGAACTCATCACGCTTGCCTGCCAGGAGAAGCGGACCGAGGCCGACGCCACGCGTGCTGCTTCGGTTTCCTTGCTTCAGACCCGGCTCACGTATGATCAGAACCGCCGGCTCGACCACGACGTTCCTGAAGCGATTACAGTGCCGAGCGGGAGCCGGATCAAACTCGATTATTCTGCCTCCGCGAGTGGCCCGCCGATCCTCGCGGTCCGGTTGCAAGAACTGTTCGGCTGGACCGAAACCCCTCGGATCTGCCAGGGTCGAGTTCCGCTCCTGGTCCATCTGCTTGGGCCAAACTATCGCCCGGTCCAGATCACCGAGGATCTTAAAAGCTTCTGGGCCACCACCTATTTCCAGGTTCGCAAGGATCTCCGATCCCGCTACCCCAAACATTCCTGGCCCGACGATCCGCTCGCGGCCCGACCCGAAGCGCGGGGCGGTCGCCGCGCCGCACCGCCCTCTTAGCGTGAGACTGTTTCGGCGATGACTGGTTCGACCACGGCTTCAGGAAACAACGGCAAGGTCCGATCGCCGCGTGCCCGGATGGCCGCGAGTTTCCGCCGGAGCCGGGCTCCGACGCTGGCATGACCCGCCTGGCTCTGGAGCATCCGATAGAGTCGAGGCCCGACCTCTGGCCCATACCGATCGACGTAAATCTGCAGCTTTCGCACGGTAGCCTCCCGGTATGATGGCCACAATTTGGACAGACCATTGGTCTTGATATTATACGATGGAACGAACGGCGAGGTTCGCCCCGAGAAGAATCATTTCGCGAGGTTTACCGCGTGGATTTGCGGCATCGACAGCGTTGGCTGCCAGTCCTCATGGCTTTGTTTTGGATCATCGGCGCGACCGTCGCAACGCTGAGCTGGACCGAGCCGCCCCGCTTTGATGGTGCTGGTTATGCGACCTTGGGGCGGGCACTGGCCGAGGGGCGGGGCTATCGCGTCATCAGCCTGGTCGGTAGTCCGCTCCATGCTCACTTTCCCCCGGCTTACCCGACCGCGCTGGCTCTGGTCTGGCTACTCGTCGGGACCGCCGACCAGGCCCGGTTCACAATCCTGGCTCATGCACTCTCGGTCGGTCTGATGGCGCTGGGCGTCTGGTCGGTTGGTCGGTGGTGGCGCTGGACCGAGCCCCGCGGCGTGGCCACTTGTCTGACCCTGGCGCTGGCGGTCAACTGGACCTGGGCTCGCACCGGCGGCCTAATCCGGTCGGAACCGCTGGCCATCGCTCTGGGGGGCTTGAGTCTTCTCGTGGCGCGCCGGGTCGCGCGGTCGGATCGGTTGACTTTGGGTTTGATTGGCCTGAGCCTGCTGCTCGGGCTTGGTGTCCTGACCCGGCAGGTTGCTGCCTGCTGGAGCCTTGCCGTCGCGGTCGATCTAGGCCTCCGCCGGGGGTGGCGGGCTGCCGGCGGGTTGCTGGTGGGGATCGGCCTGGTCGTGGCTCCCTGGGTTGGCTGGCAGGTCTGGGTTGGAAGTGGGACTCAGTCAGGTTTGTTTCAGGTGGGCGACCTGCCACGCATCGTGGCCAGCCAGACCGTGTTTTATGCTCGCCGCATCCCCGACGTGATCGTGGGTCCGTTCGTTGAGGTCGCGACGGTCTTCGGGCGCTCGGCGTGGCTCGGACGGGTGGCGACGGTCGGGGCGGTGGCTGTCGCGTGTTTGGTCGTGCTCGGTTGGGTTCGTTCTGGCATGAGCCAGCGACGACGGCTGGGTGGGCTGATCCCGCTCCTGACGTTGCCGTTGCTGCTTGTCTGGCCGTTTACCGAGGCCGGGCGGTTTCTCGTGCCGCTCGTCCCGTTCGTCTTGATGGGTGCCGTCGAGGGGGGAGCAAGCCTGCTCGGTCGTCTGGGCGTCCCACGAGCGAAACTCTGGGCGAGCCGGTTGGTCCTGGCCGGGTCGATCCCCTACGCGGCTTACGCCGTCGTCTCGAACCGCGCGGGGGCCGAGCGTCAGCTTCAGCGTGACTTTGATGCCGGTTGTGCCTGGATCGCCAGCCAGACGGAACCGGCCGGGCCCGTGATGGCGCAGCATGCTGTCGATGTCGCCTGGATGACGGGCCGCCTCGGCGTCGCGATTCCCGACGGCGGGATGGCGGAGATCGTTGCGACCATTCGCCGCGATCACGTCGCGTTCTTCATCATCGACGATCACCGATTCGCGCGGAGTCCTGACAACCCGCTCCGGGCTCTGGTTAATGGTTCGGTTAGGGTTGAGCCAGTCTGGCGGGCCGGATCTACCGCGGTCTATCGCGTCAACAATCAAAAGCTCAAGCCAATCGAGCCGTGACTGGTCCGGCTTCGAGGTGATCTCTAAGATGAAGCGGTTTTCAATGCACGATCTGTTGGTTCAGGGTTGGGTCGAAGTCATGAAGAAATTCAGATCGCCGGGGCGGAACGGCTTCACGCTTATCGAGTTGCTGGTCGTCATCGCCATCATCGCCGTCCTGATCGCTCTGCTCCTCCCGGCGGTTCAGGCCGCCCGCGAAGCCGCGCGACGCTCGCAATGCGTCAACAATCTGAAGCAGGTGGGGCTGGGCCTGCACAACTATCTCTCGGCGACCAACGTCTTCCCGCCCGGCCGGCTCAATACCTACGTGGCGGGCAATGGGCACTGCTGGAGCGCTTACTCGCAGATGCTCGGCCAGTTTGAACAGATGGCGTTGTTCAACGCGATGAACTTCAGCATGAACCCCGACCCCGATTACACGACCACCAGCGCCGTGGCCAACATGACCGCCGCCGTCACAGTTTTGACCTCGCTCATTTGCCCCTCGGATGCCGGGCCGACGCTCGTCCCGGTGGGCGGTGGACCGTATGCCACGCATAATTATCCGCTCAACGTCGGTTCGGGGTATCCAGTCGTGCAGAACCCGCCGAACTCGCAACCTGCCCCCAATGGCGTCTTCTACGAGAACTCAGCCACCGGGATGAACTCGATCACCGACGGCAGTTCGCAGACCGTCGCGGTCGGCGAAACGGTCCGGTCCACCGCCGGCTCACCAACCGGTTTCAACAGTCTGACCATCTTTGCCCAGAACCCGCTCGCCGGGTTCGTCATCACCGGGACTAACACGGCTGGCAGCGGGCCGCCCATCACCTCCGACGCTGATTACATCAACCTCTGCCAGACCAGTTCGCCCCCTGGCTTCCAGGCCACTCGCGGCGTTAAGTGGTTCTACGGCGCGCCGGGGCACAGCATGTACAACCATCGCCGTCCTCCCAACGACAAGCGAGTCGACTGCCGGGGTGGCCTGCCGCACAGCGACAAGTCGCTCGCCGACTGGCAAAACCTCTCGCTCAACGTCACCACCCGTAGCCGCCATTCAGGCGGAGCCAACGTCCTTTTCGCCGATGGGCACGTTCAGTTCGCCAAGGACTCCATCAACGTCGCGACCTGGCAAGCACTCGGTAGCCGGAACGGCGGCGAGGTCGTAAGCGCTGACCAATTTTGAACAATGAGGCGATTTCTGCCGGAATCTGAATAAAGTTGCTCAAAATTTCCGATTATATCCCGGTAACGGGATATTATTGAAATTGGGAGTAACATCATGAACTTTACATCAAATATCCATCCCGATGATCAACTCGATTTCGAGCGGTTGCGGGGGGGCAGTTCGCTCAGCGATCGGTTGGGTTCGTTTTTTGCCCACGATGCTTTGCCCGCCATGCTTGGACGAGTGATCTCGGTTCAAGCCAAGGTTAAACTGGGCCAATTTTGTCGTGTCTTGCCGGCGACCGTTCTGGGGATGGAGCGTGAAGGCGGGACTGGAGCCTTTACCGATGCGGGACAGACTTCGACAGCGTCACCCGTTCTTGTGTATTTATTGGGTTCGTTTGTGCCGGCGGTCGGTGATTATCTGATCTGCCGGTTCGTCGATCACCGCTGGGTGGCGGAGACATCGGGTGGAACGATCGTCCACGGCTCGTCGGGAATCTTGCTCCCGTCCTGCTTCTGCATGGTCCCCGCCAGTTTGCGGATGATCTCAGCGGAACCGAACTGCAACTACCAGATGTTCCAGAGTTGCACGCTTCAGTACGGTCCACCGCCGCCGGCGATGGTCGAGTTCGGCTACACAAGTCACGTTTTCACCAGTTCGACCTTTCACGACCCTCTCACTGATTCCGACTTCTTTTATTACTTCTGGTGCCAGTACAACCAGTTTTTCCTGACACGGATCTTTCCAACCTCGCCGTTCGGGTCGCCTTATCGCGACGGGATTCTGTATACGTGGATCGTGGGCGGCTACGGGAATACCTGCGAGCCGTTTCAACTGGAAGACGGGTCACCGTTCCCGGGGAGTGACCTGACATGTTCCGTCAGCATCAGCGGGGGTTGACCGAGCAAGCAAGTGCTGCGATTGAGCTTGACCCCGCTGTCGGTCGGCACCGCGCGGCGCTGGCGAGCTGGCGGCAACGGTCACCCGAGGAGCAATGGCTGGCGATCGGCGGCGACGACGTGCCGTTCGCACCGGGGATCGAGCCGGCGCGGGGCCGTATCCGGGTGGGTTTGTTTTGTCCTTGCCTGGGGTTGGGCGGTGCCGAGGCGTGGCAACTCGCGCTCGCCTCCGCGGTGGATCCGGCGGCCGTCGTCTGGCGCGGGGCGGTCGTGACCGAGGGGAAGCGGTCGGTCACGCCGACGATGCTTGGTCAATTGTCTCAGCGGATGCCGGTCGGGTATGGGCTCGCGGCGGCTCGGACCCTGGCCAGCGCGGTCGATGTGGTGGTCTCGTGGTCGGTCCTTGACCACGACGCCTTGTGCCGTGGTCTCGACCGCGCACCGAAGGTCATTCTGGCCTGCCACTTTCCGGGAGAGATGCCCTGGACCGATGCCGCCGAGCAACTCCTGGCTCGGGTTGATCGGCTCGTGGCGGTCTCCGAGCTGGCGGTCGACTCTTTGCCGGGGCGGCTCCGGTCGCGCGCCGACGTGATCTGGAACGCCGTCGATCCAGCCCGGCTCGTGCCGATGCGGTCTCCCCAGCAAACCCGCGCCGGGTGGGGTCTGCCCGAGGGGTCGAAGGTGGCCGGCTACCTCGGCCGGCTCGCCCCCGAGAAAGACCCCGATGCGCTGCTCCGGTTGGCCGAGCACCTGCCGGATCCCTGGTCGCTCGTCCTCGTCGGTGATGGTCGCGAGGAGCCCGCGCTCCGAGCGAAGATTGACCTGTTCGGCCTCGATCGGGTTCGTTTGATCCCGGGAACAGACGCGGTCGGTACGGCCCTGGCCGCGTTTGATGCCTTGATCGTCCCATCACGCTATGAGTCGTTTGGTCTCACGATGGCGGAAGGGTTCTGGGCTGGGGTGCCGGTTATCTCAACCCACGTCGGCCTGGCCAAGCTGGTCCCCGGTCTCGTTCGCGAGATTGGGTTCGTTCCGTCTGGGGCCGAACTCGCCCATGCGGTGATCGCCGACGCCACCGAGGTCGAGTCGACCCAGCAACGGGTCAAAGCGGCCCAGACGTTTGCCCGCGACCGGCTCGACCTTGCACTGTTCGGTCGCAACTGGACCGCCTTGATCCGGGACGTCGCCGAGGCGTCGTCACCAAACCGACATCGGGAGGTCTCATGCTTCCCAATAGTTTGATTCCAACCTGCCCCCGGTCATTCCTGACCTGCCCGACCTCTCCCTGTCGGGGCATGACCGACTCGACTGCGTGCGACCACTGGCGACGGTTGGCCGCGTGGCGGGCCGTGTCCGAAACCGAACAGATGACCCGGACGCAAGCTCCGCTTGACCCCCGGGTTCGCGACGCGGTCAACGCTTGTCCAGATCGCGGGTCCGTTTTACCAATCTCCGAGCAAGACGATTGCGGCTGCCTTGGCCGCGAGTTGACGGCGTGCCGCGCTGGTCGGGGAGTTTCCCCGGGAAAGGTAACGCTGCGTAACTGCCTCGACTGTCAGACCGATCGGCTCGACCGCTCCGCCACTCGTTGATGCCGGAGCGAAGCAATCCATTCACCAGCCAGCCGGGGTTGTTCTGGCTCCGGTCGAGCTGGATGATGTGGATCGTCGCCTGGATCATTGCTCCCTGATCTTTCGGGTGCGTCTCGAAGTCGCGGACCGAGCCGGTGGCCCGCCCCCCGCACGCCGCCGCGACTTCACAATCGCTTTGCCGCATGATCCAGGTAACATGGTCGGTCGGCTCGTATCTTCGAGATTGCCAACGCGCCCACCTGGCACGCAGACGCTCCCGAATCGCCACCCACCACCGATCGACTTGACTATAAATCTTGGTCCTTCTCAAAGGTTGCTGATCTCGGGCCGATCCCAACCGCCGGCCCTCGACCTGGTTCTAAGGCTCGTAAACCCCAGACGATAGCGGCTTTCGCCCTTCCACCCCGCCCGAGGTGACTCTTGCCCGATTCTGATTCGTCGCGATTGGCCCATTCAAAGTGGGCAATCGGTTCTTACTTTGGGTTGCTTGGAGTCCTGGTTGGAGTCTGGGTGGCTCGAATTCCCGAGATTCAACATCGACTGGCCCTGAGTGACGGACGCCTCGGCCTGGTCCTGCTGATGTCGGCGCTTGGGTCGTTGGTGACGATGCCACTCACGGGCCGAGTCGCGCCCGTATTCGGGCCTCGACGGCTGGCTCGATGCTCCGCCGCGACCACTTGCTTCCTGTTACCGATGATTGCCTGGGCACCAACGCCGACGATTTTGATGGCGGTTCTGGGTGCCTTCGGCGCCTCGACCGGCGTGTACAGCGTCGTCGTGAACACACTAGCCATCGAAGTCGAGACGGCGAGCTCGCGCCCCATCCTCTCAACATTTCATGGCCTCTTCAGCCTGGGTGGACTGGTCGGCGCATTGATCGCCGCAGCTTGCCTCGCCTGGCCGGTCGGACCCTTCCCCTCACTGGTCGGGTCGGCGATTGGGCTCGGATTGGTCTACCTGATCACCGGTGTCTGGTTGCCGCGAGGCGCACCGCAGCGGGCGGTTGATCAGTCCGTGCGGGTCGAGACTCCCTCGGCAACCCGGTGGGCCTGCTGGTCGCATCCTCGGTTGATCGCCCTGGGTGGTCTGGCGTTTCTGGGCTTGATGGGCGAAGGTTCGATGGGCGACTGGTCGGCGGTCTATCTGCGCCGGTCGCTCGGTGCCGCACCCGCACTGGCGGGACTCGGCTACGCGGCCTACTCGCTCGGGATGACGTTGGGTCGGTTCGCGGGCGACCACCTGACGCGGCGCCTGGGGGACACTGTCTTGCTCCGAGCCGGCGCAAGTCTGGCGACACTGGGCCTGGTCTTTGCGGTGGCGACGGGTAACCCGCTTGCGGCGATCGTGGGTCTAACGCTGGTCGGGGCCGGTCTAGCTAATGCGGTTCCGGTGCTGTACCGGGCGGCAGCGCGGACGCCTGGAGTCGAGCCGGTGGCTGGGATCGCCACCACGTCGACGGTCGGTTACCTCGGGTTCCTGGCTGGTCCACCCTTGATTGGTCTGATCGCCGCCTGGACCTCGCTTGGGACGGCGCTTGGGGTCGTGGCGGGGGCGATTGGTATCATTGCCCTGGGTGGGCGGATGGTGGGGTCGGGGGTGGATAGCGATGCCCGGTTTCAGGAAGATCAAGGCAAAAGTCCGTCCCTTGCCGTGGTTCTGGAGGTCCCCGAGTGCTCCACAGTCGACTGATGGCGGCGGCCCGAACGCGACCGGGCCGGATCACGCTGATCACCGCTGGCTTGCTGGCCGAGTGTCTGCTTGTGCTCTGGTGGCAGGCACCAGACCAGACGTTCGTCCGGTTCGCGGCGATGGATTCCGGAGGAGAACTGGCAATCCAGGCTCTGATCCGCCAGGGGATGCTGCCTGGAGTCGACTTTGGCTATCCGTATGGTCTTCTGGCCTTGCTGGTCGGTCGGGTCTGGTACGGGGTGGCAGGCCTGGCACCGATCTCTTACCGGATTCTGGTCCTGGCGGCATCGAGCGCCTCGTGTTGGGGGATCGCCCGGTTGGTTGCGGATCGCCGGGTCGGTCTGACCGGCCTGATTCTGATCGCGTTGGCGATCCCGGACCTTCTCTTCGTGACCTACTTGACGTCGGTCCAGACGATCGAGCAGGCGCTTTTGATCAACGCCCTGGCCGAGCATGCTCGGGGCCGCCGAGGCGCTGCCCTGGCCTTGCTTACGGCGTGTTGCTTCGTCAAGCCGTCGCTGGCGTTCGTGCAGGGCTTGGTCGTCTTGATCCTCACGCTTGCCGCCGTTGTCCGGACCAACCGGGCCACCTTGATCCAGACGCTGGTCCCGTCGGTGGTTGTGGCGGGTCTGCTGGCCCTGGTTCTCTCGCTGGTTTTCAGTCCAACAGCGCTGGCGACGACGCTCTCGCCTGCCCGTGGCGCATCGATCTACCGCGCGAACCATTATGGCTTTTTCTTCGGTCAGGGTCGCGCGTTCTGGATCTTGCCTGGCGCTGGGGTCCGAGATTACTTCCGGTACGAGGTCGGCTTCTGGCTCCTCGCCACCGGGTTCCTGATCTGGGGTACGGCAACGAGCCTGATCCGCCTGTTCCGTCAGCGGTCGGCGCCGGGACTGGTCCCGACGGACGAACTCGTCGTCGTCTGCGGACTGGTCCACGTCGCCTTCGTGACTCTCATCTTCGGCCACCGCTGGACCTGGGTCTACTCGCTACCGATGCTGATCCTGGGCCTGGTTCTGCTTGCTCAGCAAGGGCGGCGATCGCGTGTGGTCGTCGCGCTGCTGGCGGGGCTGTTGATGATCAGCGACCGGTCGAAGGCAGTCGCGGTGTCCCAGCAGTGGCGAGTCAGGGCACCAAGCCCGGTGACGCTCAACCTCTGGGCAACGCCCGAGGAGCGAGCCGAGTGGACCCGAGTGCTGGAACTGACACAAGGTCAGCGGCCGGTCCTTTTCGCCATGTGTGAAGGAGGCTCAGTGCTAATCTCCGGGTTTGCTCCCCCGGTCGCGGGGTATCTGGTGCCCGGCAACATGCTCCCCGCCGAGGTCGACCGCAAGGCCAGCCAGCTTGCCAGGGCCAGGATGATCGTCTCTTACCACCCTCCCGAGCCGCCTGACTTCGAACCCTGGCCGCAACTCCACGCCGCGTTCAAAGATTGCGACCTGATCTATCCCGGTCGAACCGTCCAAGTTTATCAGCGACGAATCGTTGGCAATCCAGCTCAATCCGTCCTCGACCGATGACCTTCCGGAGTGCCCTGATTCCTTGGCGCACCCAGCACACAAATGAGGGGAACCGAGGCTTGCGGAGAGCATGGGAGAGGGGGTAGCGTCGGAGGTCACTTCTCCTCCACGAAAGGTTGCTCTGATGATTCGACCCTGCTGTTCTCTGCTCATACTGCTCAATCTTGTCTTCAAGGCCTGGGGGGATGACTTTCCTCGAGTGATCGACACCGAGCCTGACCGCTCGCCGGTGCTGCCAGCCGAGCAGGCGGCGGCAGGGTTTCGGGTCCCGCCCGGCTTTCGGGTTTCGGTCTTTGCCGCCGAGCCAGAGGTCCGCAACCCGATCGCGATGGCGTGGGATGCGCGGGGGCGGCTCTGGGTGGCCGAGAATTACACCTACGCAGAGCGAGCCGCGCGGTTTGATCTCCGGTTCCGCGACCGCGTCGTGGTCTTCGAGGACTCCGACGGCGATGGTCGGCCCGAGAAGCGGTCCGTCTTTACCGACGATGTCCAGGTGCTGACGAGTGTCGAGGTCGGCCGGGGTGGGACCTGGTTGATGTGTCCCCCGCAGCTTCTTTTCGTGCCCGACCGCAATGGTGACGACCGGCCCGACGCCGCTCCGGAAGTGGTGCTCGATGGGTTTACCGTCCCGACGGACAACTATCACAATTTTGCCAACGGGCTCCGGTGGGGTCCGGATGGCTGGCTTTATGGGCGGTGTGGGGCCTCAGCCCCGGGCCGGATCGGAGTTCCGGGCACCCCCGAGGCCGATCGCATCCCGCTACACGGCGGGATCTGGCGGTACGAACCGACGACCCGGCGCGTCGAGGTTCTGACGCACGGGACGACCAATCCCTGGGGGCATGACTGGGATGCCCTGGGTGAGGCTTTCTTCATCAACACGGTCAACGGCCACCTCTGGCACATGATTCCGGGGGCTCACTTCGTTGCCTCGCACGCGACCGACCCGAACCCCCACGCGTACCAGGCGATCGACCAGCATGCCGACCACTTCCACTGGGATACCGCCAAGAGCTGGACCGACTCGCGGGTGGTCTCGACCGAGCATGACCGCCGAGGGGGCGGGCATGCGCACAGTGGGATGATGATCTACAACGGCGACCAGTGGCCTGCCGCTGATCGAGGCAAGCTGTTCACGCTCAACTTCCACGGGCGACGCACCAACGTCGAACGGCTGGAACGATCGGGGACCGGCTTTGTGGGGATTCACGAGCCGGATCGCTTCTTCGCGGCTGATCCGAAGTTTCGGGGGATCGACCTCAGCGCTGGGCCGGATGGTTCAGTCTTCGCCCTGGATTGGAGCGACTCGGGCGAATGCCACGACAACAACGGTGTCCACCGCAACTCGGGGCGGATCTACCAGTTCCAGTATGGCACAAAGCCCAATCAACCCACGGCAAACCTGGCCACCGCCGACCTCGCCGCGCTGGTGGGCTGGCATGGTGCGAGCAACGAGTGGTTTCCACGCATGGCTCGGCGGCAGTTGATCGATCGCGCCCAGCGTGGTGAGTCGGTCGAAGCCGCCGTCACTGGTCTGAAGGAGTTATTGACCCGGTCTGATCCTCGGGTTCAGTTGCAAGCGGTTTGGACCTTGTTTGGACTGGGTCGGGCCGACGATGCGTTGCTCCGGTCGCTTCTCCATCAGGATCACGAAGCGCTCCGGGTCTGGGGTATCCGCCTCCTGACCGATCGGCTCCCGCTGGATACCGTGACCAGCCAGCGGCCCCGGGGCGGCAGCGACCTGCCGGCCGATCTCCTGGTCGAGTTTGCCCGGATGGCCCGCGAGGATGCATCGGGCCTGGTTCGGTTGACGCTCGCTTCGACTCTGCAGCGGTTGCCGGTGGCGCAACGACCGACGCTCGCGGCACCCTTGCTGGCCCGAAACGAGGATGCGGACGACCACAATCAACCGCTGATGCTCTGGTACGGCGTGATTCCGGTCGCCGCCGCCGATCCCGCCGGACTGGCCCGCCTGGCACTGCATTGTGCCTTGCCGACGACCCGGCGTCTGATGGCTCGCTGCCTGGCCGAAGGGCTCGACACGCGGCCCGAGCCGGTCAACGACCTGCTCGGCACCACGGACGAAGCGGCTCTCACCGATTTTCTCGACGGGATCGCCGATGGGCTCCGAGGGTGGCGGAAGGCACCCAAACCGAGGCGCTGGGATGAGATGGCGCGGGGGGTTGCGGCCTCGAACAACATCCGCGCGCAGACTCGGGTCCGGGAACTCGGCGTGGTCTTCGGCGATGGTCGCGCGTTGGCGGAGATCCGGGGACTCGCCCTGAACGACAAGGCGGATCTAGAAACTCGCCGGGCCGCGTTGCGAAGTCTGATCGAGGACCGGCCCGCCGACCTCCGCTCGATCTGCGAACAGCTCTTGCGCACGCGATCACTCAACGCCACGGCGGTCCGTGGGCTGGCGCTGGTGGATGACCCCGCTGTCGGCCAGACCCTGATTGCCAGCTACCGATCCTTCGCCCCGACGGATCGACCAGCACTGATTGATACTCTGGTCGTCCGCAAGCCATTCGCGAGCGCCTTGCTCGACGCTCTGGCCGCCGGCACGATCCCCCGCACGGATGTTTCGTCGTATCAGGCCCGTCAGATCCGGAGCCTGGGCGATCCCGCCTTGACCACCCGGCTCGCCGACGTCTGGGGCGTGCAACGCGAGACCTCGGCGGCTAAAAAGGAGACGATCGAGCGCCTCAAGACGCGGCATACCCCCGAATTCCTGGCGACGGGGGATCGGAGCGCGGGCCGAGCGGTGTTCGGCAAGCTCTGCGCCTCGTGCCACATGCTGTACGGGCAAGGGGGGGCCATCGGTCCCGACCTGACCGGGTCGGGACGCGATAACCTGGATTATCTCCTGGAAAACATCGTCGAACCGAGCGCAACCGTCAGCGCTGACTTCAAGGTGGTCGTGGTCGCGATGCGGGATGGGCGTGTCCTGAACGGCTTGCTGCGGGCACCCACCGACCGGACGATCACGCTTCAGTCACAAAACGAAGCCATGGTGCTGGCCCGCGATGAGATCGAGCGGATCGAGCCATCGCCGCTCTCGTTGATGCCCGAGGGATTGCTCGATACCGTGTCACCGGCCGAGGTTCGCGACCTGCTGGCTTACCTGATCCAGAAAACTCAGGTACCCTTGCCGGTGTCCGCCGATTCCGCCGGCCGCTAAGGGCTGGGGTCGGCTCCGGCGCAATGGCGGCAAGGCTTGGGACCAGCAACTCGGAAGGGCCAGCTCATGCAAGAATTGATCGGGTGGGGAAGTGCGGCGATCCTGGTGCCGGCGTTCGCCACCCAGACGTACCGGCAGTGGCAGCAGCGGGACGCGCCCGTGAATGTCTCGGCGATCTGGTTCTTCGTGCTGGTCCTGATCGGGACGTTCGGTCAGTTCGTTTATAGCTGGATGGTGAGCAACTGGGTCTACCTGGCACTCAACGGCGTGCTGGTCGTCAACAATGTGGCCGGCCTCGGGATCGCGGTCCATCGCTGGCTGGATGCCCGGGGGAAACAGCCGGCGACCGACTGATTGTCGATCTCACCGTCGCTGGCCCGGTCCATCGGCGGCGAGATCTTGCTACATTCGACCGCTGCTTGTGACCTCCGGTTCGATCTTTTCCTGGCAAGGTGTGCAACGCGATGAAAGCCTGGCAAGCCGGTTTTAAGGCCCGATTGGTGCTCATGGTGGTTGGTTGCGGGATGGTGGCGGCCCGGTCCGCCCCGGCGCAGACGGCTGGTCCACTGGTCGCCCCCGCGCCCATTCGGACCGAAGACCCAAGTGCCCGCGGCCTTGACGCCAACCTGTACATGCAGACGTCGGCCGAGTACCGGGCCTGTTGCTATCAGGCGTACAACCTGGCGACAAGTCGGCTCAAACCGGCGCTGGCGACCCTGGCAGCGGGGGCTCGGCCGGCCGTCATCATGGACCTGGATGAGACCGTTTTCGACAACGCCGGCTACCAGAGCACGCAGATCCGCAAAAACCTGGCCTTCGACCAACGCTCGTGGGATCTCTGGGAGGAAAAATACCCCGATGAGGTCCGCCTCATCCCGGGAGCCAGGGAGTTCATTCAGGCGGCCGAGTCACTCGGATACACGGTGATTCATGTCAGCAACCGCAAGGAAAAGTATCGTGCCCAGGCGCGGCGGGCGCTCGATCGGCTCGGTATTCCGGTCAAGGGGGACCACCAGATTCGCCTGACCACCGACACCAGCGACAAGACCAAACGTCGTCAGGAGGTCGAGCGGGACTACGCGGTCTTGCTCCTCGTGGGCGACAACCTTCGCGACTTCGACGAGCAGTTCAAGGCCGCGACCCTGAAGGAAAAGACACCGGCCGCCGTCGAGGGTGTCATTCAGGCCCGCAAGGCCATCGTCGATGCCAACCGAGCCGCCTGGGGTGACCGCTGGGTCATTATCCCCAACCCCGCTTATGGCGAGTGGACCCGGCCGCTGGGCCTGGGGCAGGGGGATCTCGACCGCCTCGCGCCCTCGATGGGCGGGACGAGCAGCCCCGACGAAGGGGCGGGCCGCGACGACGCCGCGATTCGCGGTCTGGTGCAGGCGTACGTCGATGCGCGGACGCTCCAGGATGCGACCGCGATCGGAACTCTGTTCACCCCCGACGCCGACCAACTCGTCTCCGATGGCACCCGTCGCAAGGGGCGAGCCGAGTTGGTCCAGGGGATGATCGAATCGTCGCGCAAGAACCCGGCGCAGCGGATCATCGCCGTCGATACCGTTCGCCTGTTGACGCCCGACCTCGCCCTGGTCGATGGGACTTACCGCCAGGTTGGCGCTGAGGGCACGCCGAACCGCGACATGCAAACCACTCTGACCGTGAAACGGACGCCAGAAGGCTGGAAGATCGCCGCAATCCGGAACATGCTGCCCGCTGCTCCTTGAGCGGGATGCCCGACCGGTCCTGTTGGAATGGTCGGGATTTTCTTCCTAATGCGACTTACTCGGCCTTGCCCGTCAGGGTGGGCTGCTTCGTGGCTCCGAAGCCGACGTTCGACTCGACATCGAGGGCTAATTCCTCACCGGTAAACTTGAGTTTCAAGGTCACCAGGAACGGCGTCTCGACGAAAGCAACCCGGGCGGTATAGGTCTCATCACCTGTCCAGGCACCGCAGGCAGCGATCGGTCCCTCGCTGATCGGGCCGAAGCTGGCGTGACCCTTGAGCCAGGCGTTGGTCCCGCATGCCATCGTTTGGTCTTTGCCGTCGACCCGCAGGACCAACGACGTGGCGCCCGCTGGCTCCGTTCGGAGCGTGGCTGATTCGATCTTCCGGGCATTGCTCGGGAAGGTGAACGTCTTGCCGGCGATCTTGCCGGCCAGTTCGGTCGTCGCTGGGCCGGCGACGGTCGGGAGTTGCAATGCGGCGAGTTTGGCTTTCAGTTCAACCTCGGCGCCGGGGTTGGCGGCCAGGGGTGAGGGCTGAAGCGCGGGCAGCAGTTGGTCCCAGACGGCGTTGAGGACGGCTTGCATATCCTTGACGCCACTGTTGATGGCGACCACGGTGTCCTGGTCGGGGATCACGAGGCAGTACTGGCCGAACGCTCCGTCACCGCGAAACGCGTTGTGGCGACTCCGCCAGAACTGATAGCCATAACCCTGGTCCCAATCGGAGTTCGGCGCGCTCCCGTTCGAGGTTTGCCGGGCGGTCGCGGCTTCAACCCAGGACGAGGGTACAAGTTGCTGGCCGGCCCACTTGCCTTGCTGCAAATACAACTGGCCGAACCGGGCGATGTCCTCGGTTCGGATGCTGAGGCCATAGCCACCGAGCGAGATTCCCTGCGGGCTGGTTCCCCAGGCCGGGTCCTTGATCCCCAGCGGTTCGAACAGCCGTGGGCGGAGGTAGTCGAGCACCGTTTGACCGGTCACTTTCTGCACGATCGCCGAGAGCATGTAGGTGGCGGGCGTGTTGTAGAGGAAGTGCGACCCGGGTTTGAACGGGACCGGCTGCGCCAGGAAGGTTTTGGTCCAGGGCTGATCCTTCGCCGCGACCGTGGCCTCGGCCTGGTGGCCGGTCGACATCCGGAGGAGGTCGCTCACCCGCATCGACTTGAGGTTCTTGCTCGGCTCGCTCGGGGCGTCGTCGGGGAAAAACTTCAAGACCTCGTCGTCCAGGCTCAGCTTTCCCTCGCTGATCGCCAGGCCGACCGCGGTGGATGTGAAGCTCTTGCTCAACGAGTAGAGCGCATGCGGGGTCTCGGCATCGTACGGCTTCCACCAACCTTCAAGGATGACGTTCCCATGCCGGACCACGACCACGCCGTGCATCCCCTCAATGGATTTGTCGAGCGTCGCGACAAACCCGAGCAAGGCGGACGACGCGATCCCTTGCGCCTCTGGGGAGCTTCGCGGCAAGCCGACGCCAGCGGTCGGCTCGGCCGCTCCGGTCAGACTCGCTCCCCAGATCACGCAGCAACCGATTAACGTGTTGAACTTCATGGAGTTCTCCTCAAATCGTGCACTTCGGCAGCGATCGCTGCACCAGAACCACCGGGCATGGTGGCAGATCGGCGGGCCGGATGCCAGCACATGCTTGCTCCATCAGCCAAACTCAATGATTGGTTTGCAGGTCAGACCGCTGGATCATGCCGGCCAGGCCCTGGTGCGGTCCGTCCTGGAAGCCCACGATCACCTTGCGGTTGACCTGATTGGGTGTCCCCTCGTCGTCCGAGACGACCCGCAAAATGGTACCGGTCGCCACGGTTTCCTGGCTGGCCGCGAAGAAAACGATGACCGGTTTGCCGTCGAGTGACTCGGCTCGGACGAGTGCCCCGCGATCGAGCTTCGGCAGGCTTGGCCGCCCGAGTCCGCACCCGACTGTCGAGATCAGCAGCAACCCAGCGACCAGCAGGTCCGGTCGCGACGGTCTGGTCTTGGCTTCTGGATCTCGCGTGTAAACGCAGGCCCAGGCGATCATTACGGCCTGAAGCGGCAGCCGCAGCAATAGCGCCATCGGCGGAATCGGAAACCGGTCGGCATGTTGCCACATGAACACATTTGCCGGAAAGACCGCGATCAGCAACGCAATCAACCCCCACGCGGCCATGACCTGAGTTCGCCGCCACGGGAGCAAGCTCCCCAGCAGCAACTCAGCTCCGCCACTCAGATAAACCAACGCCAACGGACTGGGCAGGTACGGCGGCATGATTCGCAGGTACATCGCCGGGTTGGCGAAATGCCCCACGCCTCCCAGCACGAACAAAGCTGCGAACAAGGCCCGACCAATCAACCACCCAACTCGCCTGGAGGCTTGACTCATGGCAACTTCACCTTTTTACTGATGCGGCAAGTATCCCAACATCGTGCCCTGGATGAGAGCAATTCCGCAACCGAGCCGTGGTATCACGTTCAAGGTCTAGCCGGACCGACGAGTGGCAACCAATCTGGGAAAGGCGCAAATCGCGACCAAACTGTTCGTATCGGCCCCTTGACATGCCCTGGTAGGGCGATCCAAAATAAGTTCATCTCGTGAAGCTTTGCTTGCTTCCAAACACTCACATTTGTGAGAGAATCGCAAGATTCACCGCTCAAAACGGATTTGAGGCGGAATTGCCGGGATGGGAAGGTCGCAATTCGCTTCATTTCAACGAGGAAACCATCATCGCGACACAAACGGCTCCACTCGGTCCGAATGTTCCCACCGGCTTGCGGCAGGTTCTCGTTGTCGATGACAACGTGTCATCCGCCGAAACTCTGGCGCTTTTGATCAGTCTTTCGGGCCACACAACTCAGGTTGCTCATTCCGGATCTGCCGCGCTGGCGGCTGTCGAGGCGTTTCAGCCCGACGTGGTTCTACTCGATATCGGCTTGCCCGGAATGGACGGTTATGAGGTGGCCCGCCGCCTTCGTGGCGGGACGCCAGGTCGCAATCTCCTGCTGGTCGCCGTGACCGGTTATGGTCAGGATGACGACCGGAACAAGACTGCCGCCGCTGGGTTTAATCACCACCTGGTCAAGCCAGTCGACTTTGACCAACTTGAGACGATCTTGAGCCGAAGCCAGGCCAGCCAACCATCGTGAGTGAACCTCGCGATGGTCGGCCCGACTTGGATCAGGCTGGCTGAGGGGTGATCCAGGCCGCGGCGGCCTGTTCGTGGGCCATGATGGTGGCGGCATCAAGTAGCGTCTCGGCGATGGCGTCCAGTCCATTCAAGAGACGATGCCGCTGGGCGTCGGGAATCTCGAACGCGAACGTCTGGGATGATCCCAAGTCAGGGGCAACCGTCAAGGTCGAAGCCGCGAGGTCGATCTCGATGTCGGCCCCCGCGCGACCGGCACTCGCCACCAGCTCCCAGACGGCTTCGGGAAGCTCGATCGGCAGGAGGCCGTTGCCGAAGGCGTTTCCCTCGAAGATGTCGGCGAAACCTTCTCCCGGGACCGGCGCGATCAGGGCGCGGAAACCGGCCTGAGCGACCGCCCAGACGGCGTGCTCACGACTCGATCCACACCCGAAATTCTTTCGGACGATCAGGACCGAGGCCCCGCGTTCGAGGGCGTTGGTCAGCGGAAAGTCGGGGTTCGGGGCGCCATGCTGCTCGGGGTTGTCGGGTTCGGGAGACCCACCTGCGACATAGCGTTTGTCGGCGAAGAGGAGGGGGCCATAGCCAACCCGCTCGACCCTCTTGAGGTAGCGGGCCGGAATGATCAGGTCGGTGTTGACGTCGGTCCAGTCGAGGAACGCCGAGCGCCCGCGATGCGTGGTAAACGGTTGCATGGCGGTCAGCTCCCGACGGCGTTGGAAGAAGGGGTCAACAACGGGCGGACGTCGACGAAATGCCCGGCCACGGCAGCGGCGGCGGCCATGGCCGGGCTGACCAAATGGGTGCGCCCGCCTGGCCCCTGGCGGCCCTCGAAGTTGCGGTTACTCGTGCTGGCGGAGCGCTGCTGGGGGGTCAGCTTGTCGGGGTTCATTCCCAAACACATGCTGCACCCCGCCTGCCGCCACTCGGCGCCGGCGGCCTCGAAGATCCGGTCCAGCCCCTCGGCCACGGCCTGATCGCGGACCTGCTCCGACCCGGGGACCACCAGCGCCCGGACCGTCGCGGCGACCTTGCGACCCTGAAAAACCTTCGCAGCCGTCCGTAAGTCCTCGATCCGCCCGTTGGTGCACGACCCGATAAACACCACGTCGATCGGGATGTCGGTCATCGGCGTTCCCGGCGTCAGGCCCATGTAGTCGAGCGCCCGGCGGGCATCAGCGGCGCTCGCGAACGGAACCTGATCGGGCTCGGGGACGGTTCCCGTGACGTCCACGGTCATCGCCGGGTTCGTTCCCCACGTCACCTGCGGGGCAATCGTGCTGGCGTCGATGCTAACGTGGCGGTCGAACGCTGTCGGGTCATCGGTCTGGAGCGTCTTCCAATCGGCCAGGGCGGCGTCGAGCGCCGCCGCTCGGGGAGCAAATGGGCGGTTGCCGTTAATAATGTAGTTGATGGTGGTATCGTCCGGGGCGATCATCCCAGCACGGGCGCCCGCCTCGATCGACATGTTGCAGACCGTCAACCGACCTTCCATCGAGAGGGCTTCGATCGCTGGTCCGTAATACTCGACCACGGTCCCTGTTGCTCCCCCTGTACCGATCTTGCGGATAATCGCCAGGATGATGTCTTTCGGCTCCAACCCCGGTGCCAGCCGCCCCTGCACCTCGATCCCGAAGCTCGGCGGGCGCTTACCCTGCCAGAGAGTCTGCGTGGCGAGGACATGCTCGACCTCGGACGTCCCGATTCCGAACGCGAGCGCCCCGAAGGCGCCATGAGTGCTAGTGTGGCTATCGCCGCAGACGATCGTCGTGCCCGGCAGGGTCAGACCCAGCTCGGGGCCGATGACATGGACGATTCCCTGCCGACCCCCCTGAACATCAAAGAGAGTGACGCCGAACTCGCGGCAGTTCGTCCGGAGCGCTTCGACCTGACGCCGCGACATCGGCTCTTGAATGTTGAGTTGGTCGTCGGTCGGCACATTATGGTCCGCCGTGGCGATCGTCAAGTCGCGCCTACGGACCTGACGCCCGGCAAGTCGAAGCCCATCAAACGCCTGCGGACTGGTCACCTCATGAACGAGGTGACGATCGATGTAGAGCAGGGTCGCCTGATCGGTCACCTTAACGACGTGACGATTCCAGACCTTCTCGAACAGCGTTTCAGGCACGGACGGACTCCTCACGACGAAAAGCAAGGCGCGGTTCAAAGAGCGAATGTCGCAACCGCTCGCTCGGAATCTGCGCAAAAGTATCGCGACTGCGAACTTCGTTCTTTGACAAGGGGCAGGAATCATCCGACTCGCTGGGCAAATAGAAGTAAAGCGGATCTCGACTATTTGAACTCGGATTCTCGCCGTCTCAGTTTTTGATTGTTCCCCAGACTGGTCGGCCCAGATGATCATCCGCAACCTCTCCACATTCTAAACAAGCCAAACTCATTGGAGAAGGATCGAGACTCGCTATACCCAGGTGTCGATCGTCATGGCCGGAGTCGCGAGGATGATGAACAGAACACGCGCAGTTCGAGCGAGCCAAGTTCCCTTGACCACGCCAGCCAACACTTCTAAGGTCGAGGAAATCGTCGGGTAGGGCCGATGTAGTCCGAGCTTGTCGGCCCTCAAGCAACCGACACGGATAACGAATAGGCTCATAACGGGTTGGGGGTGGTGAGAGCAGGAGGGTCATCAGGGCCCCCAAAACGTTCTTGCCCCTTGCCCGCACGTTATGCATGAACTCGAAAAATCCGAGGTAAAGCGGCAGCTTGTCCTGCGAGATCCCCCAGTGCGGACGCAGCCAACTCCGAAGAAGCGACCAGAAGCCTTCCATCGTGTTGACGTGCACCTCGCAAAAGCCATCGCCGTCATCATCCCGGGCAAATTCCCCATCGGCGTGGCAGACCGTCCGATGATCGTAGCCCCACTCGGCTAGCTTATTGTAGATCGCATACTCATCCGTATGCACCACGCTCCCGACGGCGATCGCACCCCGAATCAGCGGCTCGATCGTGGCCCGTTGGACGTCGGCGAGCATCCGGATCGCCACCTCGCCGGTCCGCTGCAACATCCCGAAGATGGGCGGCTTCTCCTTGGCGAGCGTCCCCCGGCCACGCTCCCCCTTAAGCCGACGACGACGCGCGGTCCAACCTTTTTCTCGACGGCCTCGAGGCTGCCCTTAGGTCCGGCCACGACATACATTCCTCGCACTCGACCTCGCCCTCCAGGGCCACGGCGGGGCGGCGGTCGCCGACCCCCCTGACGGTGGAGTTAGACCATCGCCTGGGCGTCACCCCGGTGGATGTCGAGTTCCTTCGCGATCGGCAAGGTCGAGAGGTTCAGGCCCATGAAGTAGAGGCAGATGATCCAGGTTCGGAGCGGTTGGTGATGCCCGGCGAAGATGGTGCCGGTCAGGTCGTCGATGCGCTTGTGGTAGCCGTGGCACAGAGAGCATTGTCAATCGGGTTGGGTGTCGTCTTTGCCATCCTTTGTGATGGCCGGGGATGAACAATGTGGGCATGATACGCTATCCGGCCATCGCAGTTCCCGGACGGTTTGATAGCACTTGGTGTCGTCGATGAGGTCACAGATGTTGAGCATGGTTGGGCCTCTCGGCCCGTCGCATCAAGGAGCCGGTCGGGGGCCGAGTTTCGGAGCGATCGGGACAGCGTAACCGACCGGCCGCCCGAGCGAAAACACCACCCCGCAATCTGTCATGAGCCACAATCAATTGCTTGTCTCAGGTCGAGCGATTATCCTCGCAAGGATAATGTCCGATTTCAGTCTGGGTTAATCGAATCAAAGAAACCCGATCCACACCAGCCGGCGTGGCGGAATGGCAGACGCAGAGGACTTAAAATCCTCCGATGGGTAACTATCGTGTGGGTTCGACTCCCACCGCCGGCACTCCCGACAGGAACCGACTCGACCCGACTCAAACCGTCTAAAGGGGCAATTTTTGAGGACTTAGGGAATGCCCTCGAATCGGTTAACGATTCGAGGGCTTCACTCTCGATTGCGTCAGCATCCGACAAGTCCTGACTTATGCCGTCCCCACCGTAGGGAAAGTAAAGGGAAGGTTTTTGACTACACGTTGTCACTCTCGGATCGGTTTCGTTCGCGGCCAGCGATTCAATTCTTGCGGTGGGCGGGTTGAGGTCGGGTAAAGCTCCAACGGCTCCGTTGATGTCGTGCAAACTAGTGGGTCACTTGTCTCGACCATTGCCATAGTCCCGCAGTCGGGCTTGGATTGGTGAACTTCACCCCTTGAGGTTCACCATGTCCCGCCGCAAGACCGATCCCCTGCGACCGCTTACTGACGACGAGGTCGCCGTCCTGACCAAACTGAGCCGATCGAAGAGCGAGTCGGCCACCCGAGTCGCCCGGGCCTCCTTGATCCTCGCTGTGGCCCGGGGCGACGACTACCAGCAAGCCGCCGAATCGATCGGTCGCCGCTCCGGCGACGCCGTCTCACACCTCGTCGCCCGCTTCAACGCCGAGGGCCTGACCGCCCTCGATCCTCGCCACGGGGGCGGTTCCGCCCCGATCTATGACCAGGCGGCCCGGGAACGCATCCTTCGGGAGGCCCGACGCCAACCTACACCGCAGGCCGATGGCACCGCCTCGTGGAGTCTCACAACGCTCCATAAGGCCCTCCGCTCGGCCCCCGATGGCCTGCCCAACGTCTCGACCCACACCATCGGCAAGGTCCTCCACGAGGCGGGCGCCTCGCCGCAGAAGACCCGCTCGTGGTGCCCCACCGGCACCGTGCTGCGGAAGCGCAAGGACGGCATTGCCGTGGTCACCGACCCCGATACGTCGTCAAAAAAAAGTTGATCGAGGACGCCTACCAGCAGGGCGAGGCGATGGGCATCTCGGTCTGGTGTACCGACCAGGCCGGGCCGTTCCAAACGGTGCCTCAGGCCGGCCAATCGTGGCGTCCCGAGGGGCAGCCCGATCGCCACCCGCACGAGTACATCCGCAATGGCACGGCCAAGGTGATGACGCTGTTCCACCCGGCCGACGGCCGGGCCCGGGTTAAGGGCGTTACCACCTGCCCCAACGCGGTCCTGCACGGCTGGCTGAAGGAGGAACTGACGGCGATCCTGGCGACGTTACCGCCGCCGGTGGCCGTTCCAGGCGATGGAGTGACGTTGCGGTCGGCATGGGAGCATTGGCAGAAGGGACTTTCAGTCAAGCCGACGCTGGCCTCCGAGTTGCCGCCGCTGCGGATGCTGCTGGTGATGGACAACCTCGTGGGGCACAAGACGCCGGCGTTTGTGTTATGGCTGTTTTCGATGGGGATCATGCCCTTATACACGCCGCTGGGCGGGTCGTGGCTCAACATGGTCGAGAGCTTGCAACGCATCCTCAAGCGTCGAGCGTTGGACGGCCAGCAGCCGGGGACGCCGGAGGAAATCATCGGGTGGTTCGAGGCGGTGACGGAGCACTGGAACCGCTCGCCGACGCCGTTCGAGTGGGGCGGCAAGCGGGCCGCTCGTCGTCGTCGGCAACGAGAACGGCGTCGCCTGGGCGGGTCGGGTGCTTGCGCTTCAGAGGAACTGAAACGACCACTCACAAGTTATGGCAACAGCCGTGGCAAGTGACCCACTAGTCGATCCCGCTGGTCGAGCCAGGCGGCCGAGTCCTTTCGAGGCGGCCTTTGTCAGGTGACCCGACGTGTACGATCCGTAGGTCGACTCGATCATGCGCGTCGAGGTTCCGAGCAACCGGGCGACCGTCCCGACATCGACACCAGCCATCAGGAGTTTCGCCGCGGCCGTGTGGCTAAGACGATAGAGCACGAACCGGTTCTCACCCTTGTCGACCAGGGGCAGACCGTCGAGGATCGCCTTGTAGCGGAGAAAGCAGATCTTGTTTGGGAGTGCCGACGCCGACCAGATCTCGCCGTGACTGGCCTCGGTGGACCCCCGCAAATTGGCCATCATCCCGCGCTTGTGGGTGAAGATGAACCGCGGGTGGCGATCGGGGATGGCCTCGATCGCCTGGATGATCGCCACCCTAGCCGGCGGCAAGAACACCTCGCGCGGCTTGCCCGTCTTCCCGCCCGACTTCCACCGCGACGGGTCGAGTTGGATTCGCCCCCACCATTGATACAGCTCGGCGATGAACACCGCCTTCGCCTCGAAGTCAGTAAACTCGGTCATCCGGAGTTCACCGGGCCGGGCCCCGGTGAGGGATGCCTCCTCGATCAGGTTTATCGTCGTTTGCTCGAAGCGACCAGCCAGGACACCGACCTGGTCGGCGCGAGCGTACCCCCATTTGAGAAACGCCTCGACTTCCTCATCGGCGGCGAACCGGTCGGGCGATTGGGGCGCCCGGTTGGCCTCAAGCTGGAAGCGGGCGATGGGTTTCGTTCGATGTGCTGCTCGGGCTCGCGACCTCTCAACGGCTTCGAGGGCTAGTTGAGCACCGCCTGGAGGCAGGCGACGATCCGGGCCAGGTCGGTGGCCGTTAGCTCGCTAGAAACCTTGTCCCTAGTCAACCGACCCGGGGTGATCTTTAGCGACCGAAACTTCTTCAGCGCCTTGAGGGCGGACAGGTTAGTCAGGGGTCTGTTCCGCCCAGCCTCGACTCGCGCCTTGAGCCAGAGCAGGTACAACCGGGAAAGATCACCGAGGGTATGGTCAACCCTGCGCTGCTTCCGGGCGTCCCGCGCACCGAGGTATTTCTTCAGCTCGTCCTGCGCCTTGCGGAAGTTGGAATTCCCCTTGGCACCATACGGGGTCTCACGGATGTACACCGGCTTGCGGCGGCCGTTCTCACCGACATCGGAATTCCACCTCTTGGCCGAGTTGTTCCACCTGAACGAAGGTGAGCGGGACATCGGACAAACTTCGGAAGGGCATGATTAATCGGAACGTCACCTATCCTGTCCGGATCGGCGACATCGTCAAGCCTCAAGAATTCAATAGGGGGTCCAGCAACGAATCCAGTAAGCGGCTCGAAAACCTCCCCCATTATCGGTTGGGTCGGACCAACGAAAAACCCCGCCTTGGGGCGGAGTTATGTCAATGAGAGGCGCCGGTGGGAGTCGAACCCACGATGGAGGTTTTGCAAACCTCTGCCTTGCCACTTGGCTACAGCGCCGTTGAGGACTTTATGAGCTTAAAACGGAGTATACGTCATAAGCCTCAAGCGAGCAAGTTAACTTTGTACCTCAGAGTTATTTGGTGTGCAGGAACGCCTTTGCGACTGCTTGAGCGGCCGGCGGGTCGTCAATGGCGGTTTTCCAATTCTTTCTCGACTCTTCTCATCGCCTGGGCAATCTGACCTGGTCAAGGAGGACCGCCATGTTCCGCAAGCCGGCCGACACCACTCTCGATCCTAAGCTCGAACTACTCTACGCCGAGGTCTCACGCGAGGTCTTCGGTCCCCCCGAAGACATCCACCAACTCGACTTCGCCACCATCGAACAACGCGCTCATGAGGTCGGCCGCAAGGTCGCCCCACGCCTCGCCCGCGACGCCACCACCCAGCAGGCACAAACCGCCGACACGCCCCAGCCCTGTCCCGACTGCGACCGCCAGTCGCCCGGGGCGGTGCGATCACGCCCCTTCCTGATCCAGGACGGATCGATCTCACTGCCCGAAGCCGCCCACTTTTGCTCGCACTGCCGCCGAGCCTTTTTCCCCCAACCGACCACGCCAACGCCTCAATCATCGCCGCTATAGTCCCGGCGTCCTGAGCCGAGCGATAATCACGGCCACGGCCACAAGCTCCTTCGAGGAGGCCAGCCGCGTCCTCCTCATCAACACCGACTGGTCGATCACGCCGCGGCACCTTCAAACCTTGTGCCAGGAGGTCGGCAACGAACTGGTCGATCAGCGGCAACAACGCACCCAAGCGTATCGCCAACAACCGCTCAACACCCCGCCCCAAACGGCCAGTCCGCCAGTCCCCCTCGCTGTGGTGCTGGTCGATGGCGGCCGGATCCAGACCCGACAGGCCGACTGCGGCCCCGGCGTCCACAGCCCCGCCTGGCGGGAAACCAAGACCGCCGTCTTGCTGCGGATGACGCATCAGCCCACCGACTCGGACCCCCAGCCCGAGTTACCCGCCTGCTTCGCGGTGGCAACGGGTCGGACCCGCCGCCGGTGGACGGTCCACCGACCGAGGCAGTCGAACCGACCCACCCGCGTCGCGAACTCCTCTTCCGCACGGGGCTGGCCAGCCTGGCGTCGAGCGAAGCGTTTGGCTGGCAGGACTTCCCAATGAATGGTGAGCGCTCCGATAAGAGTATAAGCTTACCGTGAGGAGATCCGCAGATGGCCAAGCAGAGACGCAACTACACCCCCGAGTTCAAGGCCGAGGCGGTCGGCCGCATCGCGGCCTATAACAAGAGCCTCGCCGAGGTCGCTCACGAACTCGGCCTGGGCGAAAGCTTTTGAGGAGGTGGAAGGTGGCCCTGGCCGCCCAGGGCGAGCAGGCCTTCGCCGGCAAGGGCAATCCCCCGGCCGGGGACGAGGAACTGCGTCGGCTCCGCGCCGGGAACCACCAACTCCGCATGGAACGCTACATTTTAAAAAAAGCGACGGCCTTCTTCGCCAGGGAGTCGTCATGAGATACCAGTTCATCCAGGACCATTGCCAGCAGTGGCCGACCCGGCTGATGTGTCGGACCCTGGAGGTCTCCACCGGCGGCTACTACGAGAGGCGACATCGGCCTGCTTGTCCCGCCTAGGAGTTTGTCCGAGTATTCATCTTGAATCGACGTAAGTCGTTGCTATCAAGGAAACTACTCTAATTTATCTAAAAATTTACAAGTCTCTACACAGTAAAGCTTTGTGAATTTTTCCTTCGAATACTCGGGGCTCTGTCGCAAAGTGAGCCGAGAATGGTCGGATCGAGTTGACAGTTTGACTTGAAGGGGAGGCCGCTGCGTGATCGACTGGTTCACAACCACGATCGCCAGCAATCCTCAAGGGCCTCCCCAATGAACACGCTACCTATCCGCACTCTCGTTCGCAACGCCGCCGCGGTCTTCTCGGGCGCATTCGGGGCCGTTTCCCGCCAAGCCCGAGAAGCCGGATGCAGCCGACAGACGGTCTACCAACATGCTCGCCAGGTCGAGCACCAACTCGACCCGGCGACCCGACAGACCCAACTCGATCCCATTCACGCCGAGGTTCTCACGCTGCGCCAACAACTCGCCGGGGCCCAAGAACCCGCTGGGCCCACCGTCCTTTGCAATGCCGCAAAGCTCCGACAGGTCGCCACTGTCGCCTTCGCCGCGGGCGTCAGCCTCCGGCAGATCGAAGTTCTGTTCAAAGCCTTGTTACCTGCCCAGGACGCCCCGGATCACTCGACCATCGGTCGCTGGGTCGCCCAGGAGGCCAGCAAGGCTCGGGAGATCCTCCAGCCGCTCGATGCGGCAAGCGTACCCCTGGTGACTACCCTCGCCGTGGACGAGGTCTTTTTTGGGGGGCGCCGACTTTGGTGGGGATCGAGCCGACTTCGATGACCGCCCTGTTTTGCCACAACGCCGCCGACCGCTCGGCCACCTCCTGGCACGAGGCTCTGGCCCCCTGGCAGGCCCTGGAGTTCGTCATCTCCGACGCAGCCAAGGGGATCGCCTCGGGCCTGGATCGTTTGGCTCGCCAGCGTCAAGGGGCCAACGACCCCACACCGCTGGCTCCAGGTCTGGATCTGTTCCACACCGCCCGCGAGGCCCGCACCGTGCTCTTTGGTGCCTGGCGGCGGGCCGAAGCGGCATGGACCCATGCCGAAACCTGTGACACCCTGGTGGCCCAGGCCAAGCGGGGCGGGCTCGACGCACGCGGCGTCGCCCAAACCGCCCGGGCCGCCTGGCGTCAGGCTGTGGCGTTGCTGGGATGCGTCGAGCGTCAGGAATCGGCCTGGCGGCGTGCTCGGGCGGCGTTGGACCTGTTCGATGCGGCCGGTCGGCTGAACACGAGCCAGCGAGCCCGGGCGGAGATCGCCGCGACGTTATCCGCTCTGACTGGTCCGGACTGGAAGCGGGTCCGCAACTTCTTGAGTGATCCGCGGAGCACGGCGTTTCTGGACCGGATGCATAAGCAACTGGCCGAGGTCGAGCCCCGCGTCGATTGGTGTGAGGCGATGGCCTGGCGATGTTGGTGCGAGCAAGAGCGGCCCGGAGCGGGCGGCCATGAGCAAGGCCAGTTGGTCCGCAGGATCGCCCGGAGTCGTCAGCTGGAGGGGACCGAGGCCGCCTCGTTTGCCCGGGTCGCGGCGGTGCTGAGGCGTACGGTGCGTGCCAGCTCAGCGGTGGAGTGCATGAACAGCGTGCTGCGAATGCAGCAGTGCCGGCACAAGAGGATGACTCAGGGGATGTTGGATCTGAAGCGGCTCTACTGGAACTGCCGTGCGTTGGGTGCCGGGAAGCGAAGAGGGGCCTGCCCGTACCAGCATTTGGGGCTGATTCTGCCGACGTTCGACTTCTGGGAACTGCTCCAAACGCCCCCCGGGCGACTGACGCAAGACCTGTCAGGTCACAAAGATGCTTCGTGAGACAGAGCCATACTCGGACAGACTCCTAGGAGCGACGCGCTGCCCTGGTCGCCGAGATCCGGGCCATTCACCGCGACGCCAAGGCTCGCTACGGCAGCCCACAGATTGACGCCGAGTTGGTGGCCCGAGGCCGCCCATACAGCGTGAACACCGTGGCCAAGCTCATGAGCCGGGCCGGCATGGCGGCCAAGACGAAGCGGAAGTTCCGATGCACCTCTGACTCCAACCATGGGCTCCCCGTTGCCGAGAACAATGCGGATCGGCAGTTCGACCCACCGGCACTCAACCAGACCTGGACAGCAGATATCACGTATATCACGTACATTCCAACGCGGGAGGGGTAGCTTTAGGTGGCGGTTTTGGAGGATCTCCATCCGCGGCAGATCGTCGGCTGGTCGATGAGCGAGCGGATCGACAGCCGGCTGGTCGTCGATGCGTAGGCGATGGCGGTAGCGTGTCGCCTGCCCGAGGAGGGCCTGGTGTCGCACTCGGATCGCGGCAACTAGCACGCCAGCGAGCACGACCGCCGGTTGCTTTCGGGGCACGGCATCATGTGCAGCATGAGCCGTCGGGCGAACTGCTGGGACAACGCGCCGATGGCGTCGTTCTTTGCCACCCTGAAGGAGGATCTGGTGCACGACGAAGACTACCAGATAACGGCGTCAGGCCGGACCAGCCTGTTCGAGTACATCGAGGAGTTCTACAACCGAGTCCGACGGCACCGTCGCTGGGTTACCAATCCCCCGTCGATTACGAGCGAGTCAAATATCCGACAACTCCACGCTCGTTTTTGTGGGGAATTCCACAGATGTCAAGGGCGGAGCCGTCGGGCGCGGCGGCGGTTAGATCCCTCAACTCGCTGAGGAATGCGGCGTACCAACGCAGCAAATTCCTGTGCTCGGCGTCGAGTTCCAGCAGGGCGGTCTTGAGCGACATGGGGTAGCTCAGTGAGGATAAAGCGAAAGGAGATCAGTTGCCTGATCCTGCCAAAGCTGAGGGCCGACTACCGGCGAATTTGGTTACACCCGAAACATTTCTGACAGGTTGGCGGTTGTAAGTACCATCGATAGGCAAGGTTAGCTGATTCATGAATCGTCGCCAATCTATTTGAAGGCTCATGATATTCGCGTCAAAAGCAGACTCGAACGCGGCTTGTGATGTTTGGTTGGGGCCCGGGAAGTGAGGAGCCTGGAGGAGTTGCAAAAAGGTTACAAACTCAGTAGGTCGGGTTTTGCGGAGGAAGTAGACGAGAGACCAAGCCTCGGCGTAACGATCGCGATTGTAGCCATGGCTCAACCCGATGTCACGGAGCAGGGGGGCCAATTGGGGAGCGTGCTGAATCGACCTCCAATCAGGAAGTCGATTATCATTGCTATGCCCGATCCCCGCCCACCGCCCGTTGCGGACAACCTCGAACTGGGCCGAAAAGCCTTCGTGAAGCCAATTTGGCCAGTCGTCTGCGTGAGCAGCCAGGCGGCTGGCAGCCACCAATTGATGCACAGTCTCGTGAGCGGCGATCCCCAGGTCGATTCCGCGCCATCGAATATCGAGGAGGAGCATCTGACGATCAATCTCAACCCATTGATCGGTCGATTGGCATGAATTGAGTCGCCGCTCTTGAAGATCGCGGCGTGGGACCGCTTGATCCGGGATCGAGCGAGTGTCAAACGCGAAAACCACCTTGAATCCGGGATGGTAAAACCCCTGCGTATTTGCGAACGGAGCGGCATCGATCCGCCGGAGAGTGCTGATGTAGTCCGCCTGACGCGCGAACCAGATCGAAACCAACTTATTTTCGGGTAATGGAAGTTCGAGACCCTGAGCCGCCAGGCTGAGATAGTAAGTCTCAACGACACGATCGAGAACACTCAAACGCTCGGCCGCATCGGCGGAGCCACCCTGATGAATCAGAACCACATGACGACCTTCGAGCCGGCTCCATCCCGAACCAGCCAGGAGCGAATCTACGACATGTTCCTCACGCGTGGGCAAACACGCGTCGAGATGATCGAGCAATCGACCCACTCGGACCAGGGGTGCATGCTTGCTCGCTCCTGGAGTCGCGTTCGCCACGCGAAACATCAGGATTGCTTCCGCGGTCAAACCTTGTTCCAGCGCCCACCAGGCCGCCTCAAATCGAGCTGATGCGGTGCCGGACTGCTCCGCCTTGGCTTCGCGTTGACGCCAGGTGGAGGAGAGCGATTCCGCCAGTATAACTCTCCGGAATGCACCGCGAGGGAATGAAAAATGGCCCCATGGCAGTATCAAGTCGACAGTCTGAGGATGGTCGACGACCGGGCACTCGACCTGACCACCATGAACAAACGATAACACGTCTGCGACGACAGGTCCCGCCAGCGTCAGCCAGCAGGTAGCCAGCAAGAGCAAGCTTCGAGAATCGGTTGGCATCGACGCCTCCAGCTCAGGTGAACTCAACCAAAGCATCGGTCGCCGTTCGCACGACTCACTACGCTATAACATGGGTAGGCAAAATTTGAAGACCATTGCTGCAAGCTGGATCGATAACGCTATTCCAAACGATCCTTGCGGAAACATTCGAATATTTCATCCGTGTCGATTGATTCCCAAACAAAAGTTTGCAAATCGCGACGTGATGACAATGCACGACCGGAAGTCAAGGTTTGTTAATGTCCGATGAAGGGTGGTTCGGAAGTGCGAATGGAACGTCCGCTCCCCATCTCCACCCGCTTGCGTTTCTCGATTAGTCAGAGTCGCGGCCCAAGCGATGAACCTTCGTCATGGCGTGGCCTTGCTCCGCCGTGTCCAGCCGTGAACTTGGGGAAAGTCAGGTCCGATTGAGGCCGGAAGCGAACTTTCCCCGGTTTCGTGACCTTGCATTTCAGGCCGTGTTGCAGTTAGGGAGTTGGGCGTCGGATCTCATAGCCGAGGCCAGGACGCCGTACGCGATGCCCCGGGCGTCGCTAAGCTCGGGTGTCCAGCCCTCGCCGAGGTGGTGTCCCAGGGTTGCCAGGAGCGCGGCCCCGACCGTCTCATAGTGTTCGTTACGAACTCCATAGTTCACGTGGCGCATCCCCAACTCCTGGACCGTCCCCACAATCTTGTCCAGGTCGCCGATCCCTCACACGATCATCGAGAGTACGCCGACGAACTTGGATCGCTGGGCAGCGGCCGCGGTCCGAAACATCGGCCTCAAGCTCGGGTCGAACTGGAAGAGCGCTCATAGAAAATTCGGGCGATCGGATCGGCGATCGACCGGGCCTGCTCCCAACTCTGCTGAATTCGTTGCACCTGATGGCCGTCGAGGGGCGATCGGTCGGGCCTGGCTGGTTGGGAGAGAGCGGGGGCGGGAGCGAGGGGAACGACAAACCGGTGCGGGGGGGCTGACGCCACCAACGGAGGGAACGCCGAAGCTCCAGTCGGCGGATGCCCGGCCGGCGAGGCGTCGCTGTCGGTGTTCCCGAGGTTGGCGCCGCTTTCATGCGAGTAGAGCACGCTGCGGCGGTGTCGAAAGGTCAATCCCTTCCTCGGCCAAAACCGCCACCACGCCGTCCATTGCGTCAGTCAGGGCGCTCGACTCCGAGACGAGATTGACGTTGACGTAGAACCGGACGAGGTAGCGAATCCCGTCCGGCTCTGATCCGACCACCACCACGTCGGGCTGGGGATTGGCGAGCAGGCGGCCCGTCTCGACGGCCCACGCCGCGCCGAGTTTCAACAATTCGCGAGCCTGCGTGGGCGCCAGAGCGTAGTCGAGCAGGATCTCGAACTCCAACCGGTTGGCCGCCGTGGGCTAGGCAAAGTTGGTTATCTTGGCTTTACTGACCGAACTGTTGGGGATCGAAACGATGTCATTGTTGCGGGTTCAGAGACGGGTTGTTCGCCATTTCATTTCCAGAACCTGGCCGACTTGATTGCCGACATCAGCCCCTTCCAAACGAACCCAATGAAGGATCTTGAACGGACGCTCGATGTTAAGGAGCAACCCGGCGAAGGCATCGAGAATCAGGCTCTGGAGGGCCAGAGTCAGAATAATCCCCATCACCCCGGACACGGCCCAGAGGTTGCCTGACGGCTCGTCGGCCACGAAGTTCATGGCCATCAACGCCCCACCGGCATAGACGATTCCGCTCGTCAGAAGCCGAGTGATCGACGGAACGGGGTGCTCGCTCCGCCTGCCCAGCGGTTCCCAGACCAGCGACGGCAGAAGAGCCGATACTCAGACCGCCGGCAACAACCACCACGCAACATCAAAAAAGATCGCCAGTCGGCGACAGTTGGTGATTGTTGACCGTTCCGAGACGGCGGGCATCAGTACAGCTTCCAGCAGCAACAATTCGATCGTGGCCAGCAACAAGCGACTGACAAGGTCCCAGCGGGGGTTGATCTTGTTTTGGAGCGGGCCTAAGGTCACCAGTGCGGCGAACACCGCGACAATGAGCAATGACCAGGGCGCGAGGCTCCCCGCAATGGGACGCGGCACGAGCGTCGCGACGATTGCTCGGGGCGAGACGATCACCATCCGCACGGTCATCGTGGCAGTCACAGCGGGGTACGATCGCCGACCAGGCCTGGCCTGATCCTCGGTCTGTCCGCCCTTGATCTGAGCGCACTGAAGCTCCCAACCACCGTCCTCGGAGAAAACTTCGTCGTCCCGCAAATCTGCGTCCCAGTTCGCCCCGGTCTCGTCGAGGCCCATGCCCCGCAGGTCAGGCAAGAGGCAAAGCAAGCTGGCATTTGGGTTCGCTCGGTAAATCTGGATGGCGAGTGCCGGACGCGGTGGCTGATGTCCTGGCGATCGATCCTTTACCGAAGCGTCGAGGAGAGGTGAAAGAGCCGAGAATGCTCACCGACCTGGTCGGTCGCCTCGTCGGGGTGGTCGAGCGGGATAGGCTTTGTTGCGTCCGCAAACCGAAGCTCGGTCGGATTGAACTCCTCCCGAGACCGCAACGAAAGCTCGAACTCAGCCCGAAAGGTCTTGGCGGCATCGTTGATCTCGTCAACCTGAGTGATCTTCAGGCCGACCAGGACGCTCTCGGCATTCGGCTCGGCCGCCCTGGGAGGATCGGCGATCGTCGCGGCGGCTCCCGACCCACCTGCGAGATAAAGGACGGACATCAGGATCATAAGAAAGCTCGGGTGTTGGTTCGCTTGGCATGGGAGGCATCGACTCGTCTGCAGCGTGGATGATTGGATCAGCATAATAAGGTTGGCGAGAGTAATGAGGAAATGCGACTCTTCGGGATGTCTCCGAGCAACGAACTATATCGCGGCGGTGAGCCCGACCGATAGCTAATGCCAGCGATCACCCAAGTCCTCGGCAGTCTGGCCCAGTCGAAGGGAAGTTTGGACATCGCCCCAGCTAACCGTCGCGATCCCTCTTGCCGGAGCGTAACCGAGCGGAGGTGGGGATCGTCAACGTGTCTTGCCAACCTGGCTCCAATGCCGGAGAGGATTGTGCTTTCAGCTAGCCCAGAATGGGTCATTTGCCCGACCCATCGCGACCTTCGGCTTGCGAGTCGTTCCCAGGGGCCGCTTCGTTGCAAAAACAATGTCTGATAATGATCGTTATGTGCCTTTTTGCGGGGTCGAGTTCGTTCGAGAGATCTTGGATCTCATGCCACTTGTAAGAGGAACTTGGCTGTGATCTGCTGAGTCACCAAATCGATGGATCGCGTCCAAGAACTCCCTCGCTCGTTGGCAGCCTTTGCGCCATGGCTCGGGGGCTTAAAGGAGCCGCTCATGATTCGCCCCGCTGGGTTCGCCGTTGTGCTTGCCGGCTGTTTAATCGGCCGTACGCCAGCGCAGGAATTCACCGTCTTGACCAATGCGGTAGACGGCGAGGTCCGGATCGCCGGGACCGAGCAGCCCGTTGGTCGAATCCGGCTCGATATCCAGGACGATCACAACGGAATCACCACCGCCGAGAACGGTCGATTTCGCTGGCCGATCCACGCTGGATCGAATGTGACAGCCGGTGGAGGCAACCCAGGTCTGAACTGTCGGATTTATCCTTCGGACACGACGGAGTGGTCGTGGACGGCCGTTGCTGGTGGTACGTCGGGTCTGAGCGATCACAACCGGCAACAGGCGCGAGAGCAAATATCCGAGCGTGCCGAGTCGCACTGGACGATGCGTCACGGTAAGCCCTGGCTTGTTGTCGAGTGTTCTGTCTTGTCCACCGTCGAGGTCGTTGTGCGTGGGCCAGATGGAAAACTTGTGGTTGATCGGCCGGTCCAGGTTTTTGCGATGCAAGGAATGCGCGAGTTTCCCTGGGGGTTTGCGACGCGGTTCACTGGGCGGATCGATGCCGAGGGTCGGTTCCGGATGCGCTGGTTCGCGGGTAAACGCCGACTCCGGGTCCTCGTGCCAGGGGTCGGGTTCGCCGCGACGGGAGTCTTCGAGGTGGCGAACGGGAAGACAGTTAATCCAGATCTGCCTCGGCTCGCGGAGTTCGGCCGGGTTGAAGGGACACTCGACCCAGCACTCATCAAACCAGCCACCCGGGTCGAGATCACGCATGGAAATGGCTTCGATGGCGAAAGCATCTGGGATAATGCGGAGACCGTCTGTGACGAGCACGGCCGATTTGTCCTTCCCGACGTGGTGCCTGGAACTTTGTCGATCTCTCTGGATCGAGCCACCAACCAGGCTCGAATCGAGCCTCGGAGCATGCAATTGGGTCCCGGGCAAACGGTATCTGGTCTTGTTCTCCGGCCAGAACCACCGCCCCGCCCCGCTGGACCTAATAACCCCCAACCGATTCCGATCGGATCAAGGGTGGATCGAGTCCATGACCCGAAGCAGGAGTTCGTCTGGGTTGAAGGAATAATTCGGGACGCCATGGGTCAGCCTCTGCCCAACTCCGTGGTCTATGCCCGGACTGCGTACCATGGTGGGATTCGGATGTATGAAGATGCCCGAAAGACAACCACTGACGCAACGGGACACTACGCGATCAAGGGCCCAGTCTGGGAACACATGGAGCCGGTTGCCACAATTGCTCTGGCCGGAACTCGTCCCCCCGTCGTGGCGTATGCGCCGGCGCCAACCGATGACCCTGCTGCGGTTAGGTCACCGCTTGACCTCGTCGTCGCGGATCAGGGAGGGACGCTCCAGGTCACAGTAACGCAAGACGGCAAACCAGTCCCCAACGCCTGGGTCAGTTTGACTGCTGATGGTGTCGCCGGTTTGACCCAATGGGCGGCCGGCAACAAATTGACTGGCGAACTTGACCCCATCCTCCATCCGAAGGCGCGAGCTGGGCTAGATGGCATTGCTCGGTTCGAGAACCTGTTTCCCGGCCTATATCAGATGGTCGCAAGCGCGGGAACCGAGGCACCAAACCCTCGACATCTGGGCAACCATTCCCGATCGGAGGGACCACCTATGGGGGTTGCAGCGAACATCGGCATGGGTGTCGGCCAGACCGTCGTATTCTCAATTGCCTTGCATCGTCAGCCCGGTCCGGTGCAATTTCAGGTGATCCGTCCGGGTGCGAGGCCCCTGGCGGACGAGTCGGTCTCTTTGGAGTGCGCGCTCCGGGAGCCCGGTTATTCCACATTCTTGCAGCTTGATGCTCGCGGCATTGGCGAGCATCCGTTCGAGTCGCGTGGACTGTGGTCAGTGGACGTTCGGTTCCTGGACTCGGAAGTCAAATCCGGCCCGATCTCCGAGGAGCCTTATTATCAGGCCGAGGTACTCTTACCAGTCTCGCCTGGTTATCCGCTCGCCGAGCCGGTCCGGTTAGAAGGGGTCCGGCGTGAACGCGGATCGCTCCGGGTCCGGTTGCTCGATGGCGTTGGCCAGTCGGTGCGTGGAACGGTCTTCATTCTGAACGGTCCAGGGTCCAACCCGTCTGGCATTCAGAATGCCGCCAGCACTGATGAGCGGAGTGAGGTCCGCTTTACCGGCCTTCCCAGCGGTGAATATCCACTCAGCGGGACGGTCGCAGGGTTGAAGTCGCCGTTTCATCCAGGGCCTGCTGCCCCCTATCCGACCGAGGACGAGCCACTCCGAGGCGCAATGGCCGTCATCGAGCGCTCGGTCAAGGTCGAGGCGGAAACCGAGACTTTCGTTGAGTTACAAGCCCAGCCAGTGGGGTATGTCCGAGGCACGATCTTGCCTCCCGCAGGTCATAAAGCGGCGGAGTATTCCTTATCTCTCGGGTCCGACCAACCCTGGTATCCAACGCCTCATCGACTGGAATCCGCGACCGGCCAGTTCACCCTCGGTCCGGTGCCGGCGGGCATGCACACGATCCAGGTTTTCCAGCATGGCATGGTCACCCCGTGGCCGCTTGTCGCCACTGAGGAAGTTGAAGTGACCAATGCGGTCCTCCATTTGGACATTCATCCGCGCGATGTGCCTCTCGCTGCATCACCAACGGGTCGATCGGGGCGAGTGATGATGGGGATGGGTGGGATCAGCGCCCAAGGCGCCCCGCCTCGGGGGCAGGAGGGATCAGTCCGCCTGGCGAACGGGACCTCGCCCGCTTTTGCCGCTCGCGCCCTCCTGTTCGTCCCGGGCGAGAACCAGCCAGTAGCTTCGGGTGTAAGCGATGCCGCTGGCAACTTGACCTGGCGGCGCCGCTGGATCACGGCGAACGGCGATCATCCGGCGAATGCTACTCTTGCCCAGAAGCCGCAAGCCGTCGTCTGGCTGCCAGGCTCGACCGGTGCGACGGTCGTCGAGGTTAATCGCGACCAACCGATCCGGGCGATTCTGCCGGCCCCGGTGACCGGAACCGGCCAGGTCACTCTCGGCGGTCAACCGATGGCGGGTCGGGACGCTCAGATCCGCGTGCTGGCCGCGTATCAAGGGAGCGGTCCCACCGCAACGGCCCTCAACCTCGAAGCCACCACCCAGTCTGATGGAAGCTTTCGATTCAGAGGGCTGACTCCTGGCCGCTACCTGGTCCAGGCTGCTCGCGACGGAATCTGGCTCTCGGCAAGTGTGGAAATGGTGATTGAACCTGGCAAAGTCCCCCCTGCCCTTGCCCTCGATATCCCCGAGCCTGGGGCAACGATGCGAATCGAGGTCATCAACCCACGTGGCCAGTCGATGGCGGGTCGAACGCTCACGCTGGTGCGCCCGAGTGGCCCGCTGGCTGTGCTCTGGCCTACGACCTTTCGGACCGATAGTCGTGGGCATTTAATCCTCCAGGGCCTGGAGGCGGGTCCACAATCCCTGCTGGTCGCCGGAAAACCAGAACCAGAACAGTTGCTGGTTCCCCAACTTGGTCGAGATTCTCGGCGGGTTGAGACCGTTCGATTCGTGGTCGATCAATGAGTTTCTCATCTGCAAGGAAGGTACGCGACAAGGCCGATGCAAGATGACCAATCGACCGTGACCGATCTCAAGGCGCTCGTACTCGCATTCTCGGTTGAGCGAGACTGGGTCCAGTTTCATCATCCCAAGGATCTCGGTCTGGCCCTGGCCAGCGAGGTCGGCGAATTGCTTGACCTGTTTCGGTTCAAGACCGACGAGGAGATCCGGGCGAAGCTCTCAACGCCCGAAGGCCATACCACCGTCGCGCACGAACTGGCCGACTGCCTCTGGGCAATTCTCCGACTGGCCGATGTCTGCGGTATTGACCTCGCAAGTTCGCTTTCGGCCAAGGTGGCTCACGCGAGTCTCAAGTACCCGGCCGATCGGTCGTACGGGCGGAGTGATAAGTACACCGCGTACCAATCGTCCGAGCCGACCGAAGACGATCTGGCTTGATTCGATCGAGCGGTTACACTGGCTGGCATGAATGTCATCGTCGTCGTCTGCAACGGGCTGCACCTGGGCTTTCTGGGCACTTACGGCAATAGCTGGATCGAGACTCCCAACCTCGATCGCCTGGCGACCGAAGGGATCGTTTTTGATAATCACTTCCCCGAGAACCTGACCACCTTGCCAACCCGGCGGAGCTGGTGGACGGGTCGCTATGGATTTGTCGATCCGGACTCGGGCTGGACGCCACTCCGACACGACGAGCCCATCCTGCCCGACCTGTTGTGGAATCAGGGGGTCCACTCCGCGCTCATCTCCGATGTCCCCCTGCTCCGCGAAGCTGGTCAAGGGTTCGGTCGCGGGTGGGACGACGTCATCTGGGTTCGGGGCCAGGGATACGACCCCCTCGTTCCGCCCGACGACCCCCGAGTCGGGCGAATCAAGATCTCGAACGAGCCGGGACTGCGTCTCCCGGCCCGGGATGATCCCGACCATGAGCAATGGCAAGAACGCTGGGAGCAATATCTCCGCAACCGCAAGGTCCTGGGTGATGAGGATGGCGGTTCCGGTCCGGCACGCTTGATCGCAGCGGCCACGAGTTGGCTCACCCGCCGCGCTGCTGATCCAGCCGATCAGGAAACTCCGTTCCTGCTCTGGCTCGATATGTTTAGCCCCCACGGTCCCTGGAACCCGCCCGAACCGTTTCGCGACCAGTACGCCGCCGCCGACCCCAATGAGTTCGAGGCCGATGAGGAAGGCAACCTTGTTGAGGACGAACTGGCCACCGTTCCCGAGGATGTCCGCGTCCTGATCGATGTTCCTGCCGGTGCGGTTGGCGACGTGATCTCTGAAGACGAGTTGACGCGGCTCCGGAAGACCTACGCCGGCGCTGTGAGCCACGTCGACCACTGGCTCGGCAAGTTCTTCGAGACCCTGAAGACTTTGGGTCGAACCGAGGATACGCTACTTGTTTTCACCTCGGATCAAGGCGAACCGCTCGGCGAGCATGGCTACGTCCGCCGATTTCGTCCCTGGCTCTATGAGGAATTGATCCACACGCCACTGATCATCCGCTTGCCCGGGGGTGAGCTGGCTGGAAGTCGTCAGAAGGCACTTGTACAGACGGTGGACCTGTTGCCCACGGTCCTGGCGGCGCTCGGCTTGCCCGAAGACGAGCGGGTCCACGGATTTGACCTGCTCCCCTTGATTCGCGGCGAGCGATCCAAGGTCAGAGACTACGCCTACCTCGGCATGGACGTTGAGGAATTCGCGATCCGAACCGAGCACTGGCATCTCACAATGCCCGTCGAGGTCGATCCCGACGACGTACCCCGAGGAATTGAACTGTATCGCAAGCCCGAAGACCGCTGGGATCAAAACAACGTCGCCGAGGCCAACCCCGAGATCGTCGACCAGCTTGAACTGGGACTGAGACGCTTCGTGGCCGCTCTCGCCCGCGATGCTATCGCTGACCTGCCCCCGCTCCGCGACGTCGACCGGCTCGGGGATTCCACCTGATGGTTCAGGGGACCAATCCGCAAACGATCCCCATCCGGTCCCTCACTACTGAGTGGCTGGCTCTTGCATCCCGCTCATCTTTCGGACGAACCGCATCAAGCTCGGACGCTGCTTGGATTTATGGCCCGAAGCTTGATTGGACCCCGCAGACTGTGGTGATGCGGCGTATTGCGGTGAGGCCAGGACCGGGGGCGGCTGCGTCGCTTGATGGCTTCCTCGAACGGCGACCGAGTTATGCTGGTAGTACGAGGAGGGCAAGGTCGCTGATGGCAATCCAAGCGAGTGATTGGGATCGGCTACCGATGGGGCGGAACTGCTCGCAGTTGGTTCCGGGGTCGGTTCCGACCTTGGTGCGGATTCGGTCGGTTGCGCTGCAGCGACGGTCGCGGCTACCTTCGGTCCGACCGGCTCGGGATTGCTATCAGGGATCGGCGGTGAGGGGGTGAAATCCGCCGACAATCGGGGGCGTTCGCGGGGATCAACCGCTGGCACATCAGGACTGGCCTGAGGCTTCGACTCGTCCGCTGGAATCGCGGCGGGTTCGGGAGCGGGATCAACGCCTGGCGAATTCGATTCCTGAGGCGGAGGAATGGGGCCGATTGCCAGCTGCGGTTCGGTCGTGCTTACGGGCGAGGTGGCGGTGTCCGAGGCGGCGGACTTTGCTGAGGTCGGATCATGGTCGATGGGCTTGCTGTCGGTCGGTTGCGAGTCGTCTGCGACATTAGCGCTGGTGGGGGTCACCGCATTATCAGCCTGGGCCGCGGGTAGCCGTAACGCGACTGGTAAGATCGAGGGCTCGACGTTCGACCGAGCCGCGATGGTGGGCCGCAAATCGGTCGAGTACGATTGCGGAGCTCGGGGTTTGAGCATACTGAACAATGACGACCGGGTCGGGGGAGTAGGCACGACGGCGGCAACAGTCGGCTCTGATGAGGAATCATGGCCCGGATGACTCAAGGCCCTGGCGGGCGGGTTTTCGCCCCCCTTGCGAGCCAGACCAGGGAAATACCGAGCCAGGCCACGCTGGTTCGTCGCCTGGGCCGCCTGGAAGATGTCAGGAGCTTCTGGAGGCATCGCCACCTGAGTTTGCTTTGGGACGACGGCTTTCGAGAATGGACCCGAACGGGTCATAACCGAATCCGTGGTCCGGTGAGCGTTCGTCGCGCACCCGGTTGCGGTCAACGCAACAAGCAAGATCCCCAGATACTTCGGTCGTGTCATGGCGAGTCCCTCCGCCGAATCGCTCCGAGCATAACCAGATCGAGTCCTCCTCGAACGGTCCGGCTCATTCCATCCATCATCAGGAATCGGAAGTCGGGGGATCAAATTCGCCGGTATCTGAGCCATGCGGCGATCGAAGAGAGAAAAAATCGATTTGAACGAGATAACCCGACAAATCCCTCCAGTCTGCCGTAGAACCAATGCCGTTCGTGAGATTCTGGGTTCCCCATCTCGCTCTTGAACCTGGACCAGATCGTTTGATCCATAGACGCAAGGTGTTCTCAAGCATGTTCCCGACACTCGCTGACCCTACGTCTCGATCGCTGGACTTTCCTTGGCTCAATGGTTTCGACCCGTTGGTCCGAGCCCGGCTCCAGGCGAATCTTCTAGAGCGTGCGGTATCCGTCGGCACGGTGCTGCTCGACCAGGATCAGCCCAGCAACCAGCTCTGGTTTGTGGGCGAAGGGTCGGTAGCTATCGAACGAAGCAAGTCCGACACGCGCACCGAAACCCTGGCCGAACTGGCGGGGCCAGCCATCTATGGCACGACGACATTTTTTCGGAACTCGTTACCTACTATGACGATTCGGGCAAAGACCCACCTTCGCGGGTGGACTCTCGACCGTCCGGCTTATGACCAGTTGCGGATCAATGATCCCGAACTGGCCGAAGCGCTCGCGCTGGAGATTGTGCAAGTTTTGTCGGAGCGTTTCGATATGCTAGACCGCCGGATCACGACCTTGATGGCCGATCACCACAATGACCACCGACGGGTGACCGAGTGGGCCGATTTCCGGAGCCGGCTCTTCGAGGAACCCGCCGCTTGACTAGACCGACTCAATGCGACCGAAAGATGAGTGCCGGCTGATCCGTGATCCGCAGCGGACTAGCTCGGCGAACCACTCGGAACCGTCGAGCCAGGCCGGTTCGCCAGTGTGGCAACAAGTCCACCGCAATCGGCTGCCGGCCAAGCGAAGTCTTATAGCGGACACTCCGACCTCGCGACCAGTTATCCCCGTCCGCTGTCCAATAGATCTCGACGCGCTGCCCCGGGGAGAATCCCGTCAACGCGAGACTCCTGAAGCCGCCGATCGTGGGCGGAACTGAAAACTCAATAAAATAGAAATTGCCGATTTCGGTCATGGTTCCTCGGCCCGATTCGGCGACGCGGGTTTGTTTTGAAGCACGATCCTCGTCGCTATCGGCGACCTCATAACGGGTGGCATCAAGGCCGCCGAAGATGGATTCGCGATCGGCAAAGCTCAGGTTCGCCAGGAGCCGCTGGCGCGCTTCAATGTCGGTCCAGTGAGCGTGAATCAGTTCACGCCCAAATAGATAGAGTAGTGGGTTGAACGGGAGCGGACGCGGGAACCAACGAGGTTCGATGGGGTCGATGACTCGGATCGCTTGATCGAGCGGAACTTGCTCGGCGTGGCAAACCGTTTCGAGCCGGAGCGCTGCCGCTATCGACTCAGGCTGGTCGGGAAACCGGGAGGTCCGATGTGCCAGATCGTTCAGGGTTGGGCCTTGCAGAATCAATTCCCCCACCGCCAGGAGAATCAGGCCCACCCAACCTGCTAGCGGCCATCGTGCCGCGATCCGGTCCAGCAGCGTGCCCAGGCCCGCCGCTACCCAGCAAATCTGGCCAATTATCGGAAAGAGATGGTAGCGACCAATCTCGAAGATCCACCGATCTCCCGCCTGCGCTCGATTCAAATAGGCCAGCGAGTAGCCGCCGATGACCCAGCCAAGCCCGACAAGGATCAAGCCCCGACGTGCTCGATTATGAGACGCCCAGCCGATCACCGCAACGACCATTGTGATCGTTGTCAGAGTCGCGAGCAGGTCCGACAAGCGGTATGGGTGCGGCGGTAGACCGATCAAGCTCGGCACCAGGACCAGTCCAGGCGCCCGGAGCGCGGCCCAACTCGCGGCCGTGATGTCGGCGTGCTGCCGGACGCTGACCGAGACCGCTTGTCCGAGGCCCGGGTTAGCGGCGAGCAGGAGCAGAAAACCGAGCGTCCCAACCAACGGGACCAGTGCCGCCGCCAGACGAGCCCGACTCCACCGCCTCTCGATGAGCAGACGAAACGAAGCCAACGGTCCGCCCAAGATGCCGATTGCTGAAAACAGTGGACTCATCAACGCGAACAGAGCCGATCCGGCCAACCACCACCGCTGATCGGCCGAAGTGTCGGCCCTGAGAGCCCGGACCGACGCATACCAGGCCGCTAAACTCGTCGCTGCCGACCAGGCAAAGCTACTGGCCGAGTACCAGAGCACGGTCTCGGCCGCGACTGACTCCAGGAAAAACAAAGCCACCGCCGCCAGAGCGGCCAGCATCGAATTCGATTCGACCCAGATCACCGCCGCCAACGTGAAAGCACAGAAAGCTGTGGCTGTGTACGAAGCGACCAGGAACCCAGTAGCAATCGTCTCGACCCGCTCTCCCGTTCCCCACCAGGCGAACCAACTGACCAGTTCGAACAACGGGGCCAGATGCTCGTTGAAGGGTCGGAACAACGACGAGGCGACGGTCGACTGCCGGAGACTGCCAACCCGAGTGAGGTCATCATCAAACAAGCTTGGAGATCGAGCCAGGCCGACGTACGGCCAGACGCAAAGGAGGATAAACCCCAGCACCAAGATGGAAGTCAGGGTCGTCCGAATTGAGCGGCCGCGATGCTCAAAAAACCGCATGGTCAAAATCAACCTCGATCGGCTAAAAAACACCCAGGGTGCACCATCGTGACCGAGGCGACAAGGTGAAGCTCGCGCGAATGACACGTGATTGGAGACCGAATGAGTTGACGCGAGCCTTTTTCGCCATCACAATAGACTCAGTTCTCGCTGGACCGGAAGCCTGTTTTCGAAGCGATCGCCTGGGTGATCACACGAATTCGTCAGTGTGTGATTCCTGATCGAACCGCCGGAGCATCGCTCGCTCATGAATCTTTCAAACTCGACACCGGGTTGTGTGCACTGGCAACCCTCGTTTGAAGATTTGTTGCGGACGGTCAGCGGGAGCGGGGCTCATGGGCAACTCGTAGACGTCCGCGAAGTCCTCCGCCCCAAACTGCGGCCCGATCGCCCGCTGGTCATGCTTTGCCCTCACGCTGATGATGGCGCGATCACCGCGGCTTGCCTGCTCCATGAATACGCTGTGCGGCGCGGCCTTCCGGTGATCGAGGTTCTGGTCTTCTCGGGCGAGCGTAACGTCGCGGCCCCCTGGCTGAATGACAAGAAAAAGGGGTCCGTCCGCGAATCGGAGTTCCGCCTCGAATGCAATGTCCTCGGCGCTGAGGCGGTTTGCTGGGATCTCGACGCTTACCGGAATCTCGGATATGAGCCCAGCCCGGCTGACATCGACAAGATCGTCGCATGGTTCGTCGCGAAGCAACCAGGAGCCGTCATCATCCCTCCTGCGACCGATGCCCACCTTGCCCACCGGATGACTCGCGCTTTGGCGGCCGTCGGTCTCGTGGGTGCGAACCTGTCTGATACCCTCGTCTTGACCGGCTGGACTCCCTGGGGCCCCCTTCCCCGGGCCAATGCGTATTTCGCTTATGATGGTGAGGCCGAGCGGACCAAGGAGTGGGCCATCCACTGCCACGCTTCGCAGGTTCTCTTGACCGACTACACCGAGTTTTGCTCGCACCTTGGTCGAGCTTATGCCGCCCTTGCGCGTGAGTGGTCCGAAGGGCATAGTTTGACGGGTCGCGCCCACCGGACCGATGATCGCTTTGTGGGGGTTGAACTCTTTCAGATCGAGACGTTTGAAGCTTCGCAGCTCGATCCGCAAGCCAATGACCCCATTCAACTCGCCCTCGGCATGCTCAGGGCGTGTGATCATGCCAAGTCCATCGCGTGACCTCGCCGGCTTTTCACTGACTCGCTGCTCCTGAGGCTGACTGACTGTGTCGGAATTCTCGCCGCTTGATCGCCGATCGACACCTGCCGGCACCGTCCTGGTTTATCCTCGCGATCAGGCTGAGCAGGTGGCCGCGTTTTGGATTGCTGACCTGATCCGGGCTCGAACTGCCGAGCGAGGTCGCGCTGTCCTGGGACTGGCGACTGGTTCGACGCCGATTGCCGTCTATCGCTGGCTCGTGTCGTTGCAGGCTGCGGGGCAGCTTTCGTTCGAGGGGGTCACGACCTATAACCTCGACGAGTATTATCCGATGAGCCCGGCTGACCCGGCCAGCTATCGTTTTTTTATGGATCAGCATCTCTTCCGCCCTGCCCGGTTGACAGCGAATCGAACCCATCTCCTGGACGGCACGGTGGCGGCAGCCTATACCAACCAACACGCCGCCGATTTCGATCGCTGGATCACCGCTGATGGGGGGCTTGACCTCCAACTGCTGGGACTCGGACGCAATGGGCATATTGGGTTCAACGAACCAACTGATCTACCCGTGGATCAAGCTCTGAAGTTACCAACCAGGCTGGTGGATCTGCACCCCGTCACGATTGCCGACGCCGCCAGGGATTTCGCCAGTGAGGCCGACGTTCCGCGTCAGGCACTGACGATGGGAATCGGGACAATCCTCGCTGCTCGGTCAATCCTGGTGCTGGCTTTTGGAGCCGGAAAAGCGGAAGCTGTGGCACAGTCGCTGACCGGACCCATGACTGCGCAGGTCCCGGGTTCGCTCTTACAGTCGGTGGCGTCGCGGGTGACGTGGTTGGTCGATCCTCTGGCTGCGGCTCGGGTGTTTTAATCCTGGTTGTCAGGGTCCAAGTCGCTATGCTTACCGTGTACACCTTCGGCGACTCGATCCTCGACTGCGGTCACTACAACGACCGAGGAGTCACACCCGGCCAGCTTCTGGTCCGGAACGAAGACCGCCTGTTTCCTGAGTTTCGAGGTCAAGATTTGACCAAGCGGGTGGGGTCGGTTCGCCTCGAACACCGGGCGGCGGACGGGTCGATGGTGGACGACCTCGTGCGTCAAGTTCGTAACTTGCCCACTCCCGTTGGACCCTCTGTGGCCCTACTAACGATCGGCGGCAACGACCTGATTGCCGGACTTTTGGCTGATCCAGGACCAGGGATCGATGATTTTGCCATCGACCTCCATGCCTGGCTCCACACCCTGCCCATCCGTCCGGTCCTGATCGGGACTGTGTACGACCCCACATTCGGCGACGATGCCCAGAACACAACAGGGGTCGATAGCCGGCTCGCGCGGAAGAACTTCCAGAAGTTGAACGCTCGTCTCGTCTCGCTGGGAGCAACCCATGGTGCGAGCGTTGACCTCCACGCGCATTTCCTCAAAGGGCGGCCCGAATGGCTGACCCGGACGATTGAGCCGAGCCTGATTGGGGCGTCCGAGATCCGTCGTTGCTTCTGGAAAGCTTTGACGGCGGGAGGCATCCTCCCGCCGTCGGGATCTTGACGGAGTTCAGGCCCCTGCCCCGGGACGACCGATGACCTCGCGAGGCTGATGGCGATCGCGCCTGGTGATGATCGCGTTGACGGCGTTGAGATAGGCCTGCGCTGAGGCTTCGATAATGTCGGTAGAGGCGGCGCGACCACGGAACGACTTATCGTCGCTAGTCACTTCAAGTTCAAGCGAGACCTCGCCCTGCGCGTCTTTTCCCTCGGTCACGCCCCGGATCGCAAACTCCTTGAGGTTGGCGGCGATCCCCGTGACGCGCTCGACCGCTTTGAAGATCGCGTCGACCGGGCCATCACCGATCGCGGCATCCTGGATCAGGTGACCATCGGGGTGGCGCACGCAAACGGTCGCCGTCGGTAACAGACCAGTTCCCGCCGTCGTGTGCAGGCTCACGAGCGACCAGACCGGAGTTACGTCCTGGATATGCTTTTCGATCAAGACGATCAAGTCCTCGTCGTAGACTTCCTTTTTTTTGTCAGCCAGGGTTTTGAAGTCGTCGAAAACAGTGTTCAACTGGTCGTCATTCAGGTGATAACCCAGTTCGGTCACGCGGTCGCGGAGCGCATGGCGGCCCGAGTGTTTGCCGAGGATGAGGTCGGTCTTGGGCACGCCGACATCCTCGGGGCGGATGATCTCGTACGTCGACCGTTCCTTGAGCATCCCGTCCTGGTGGATACCCGACTCGTGCGCGAAGGCGTTCCGACCGACAATGGCTTTGTTTCGTTGCACGGTCATCCCGGTAATGGTCGCGATCATTCGACTGACAGGATAAAGCCGTTCGGTCCGGATGCCGGTCGTCAGGCCGTAATAATCTGCGCGGGTCCGGAGAGCCATCACGATTTCTTCAAGCGCTGCGTTGCCAGCGCGTTCGCCGATCCCGTTGATTGTGCATTCCACCTGCCTGGCTCCCGCCTCGCAGGCGGCGAGGCTATTGGCCACGGCCATCCCGAGGTCGTCATGGCAGTGGGTGCTGATGATGGCCCGACCGATATTCGGCACGCGTTCGCGGAGGGTCCGGATGACGTTGGCGTACTGAAAAGGAGTCGCATAGCCAACCGTGTCGGGGATGTTGACCGTGGTGGCCCCAGCCTCGATGGCGGCCTCCACCACCTCGCAGAGGAAGTCCACTTCGGTCCGCGCGGCGTCCTCGGGACTAAACTCGATGTCGTCGCACATCGACTTAGCGTGGCGGACGCAAGCAACGGCCTTTTCGATCACCTGAGCGGTGCTCATCCGCAGTTTGTGCTCGCGGTGGATGGCCGAGGTCGCCAGGAACAGATGAATTCGGGGCGTCTGGGCATAGCGAAGCGCTTCCCAGGCGCGGTCGATATCGCGTTGATTGCACCGGGCCAGACCGCAAACCGAGGCGCCGGCGATCTCGGTCGCAATGGCGCGAACTGCCTCGAAATCTCCGTTCGACGCGATCGGAAATCCTGCTTCGATGATATCGACGCCGAGGCCAGCAAGCGCCCGGGCCACTTCGAGCTTCTCGACATGAGTCATGCTTGCCCCGGGCGATTGCTCACCATCGCGGAGCGTGGTGTCAAAGATCAAGATCCGGTCTGGGTTCGGGTGAGCGTCCGCCATGGCGTCATGCTTTCTCAATGAATGAAGAGTCAGCGATCGAAAACGTGCACAACGAAACAAGCCCCGAGACTCGCCTTGCCGGCGGATCTCGGGGCTGCATGTCTGATCACTCGCAAGAGCGCTTTGACGTGGAACCCTAAGCCCGCCGACCAATCAGGCCGAGGGTCAACCAGAGTCGAAGGTTGAGGGTCCAATCACGCATCGTGAGTTCATCCCGCGCTGGATTAGTCGCGGCCAATCAAATGATTCAGGGACGTCATCCTAGTGGGTCTGATTGTGTGCAGTCAAGAGATGAGCTGCGAGATTATATCCGCACCTCTTCCCTCGATTTTTGAAGTATCGGGCCGGGCTTGGCCCTCGAATTTGGTGATTTCTTTCAGCCTCGTTAATTTGTAAATCGCAATGAGTCTAAACCGTGGGTTTTGCTCAAGTGTTATGTAAGACTTCGAATCTTTATCAACAATGGCAATGCCCTGACGACCTGATAAATTTGTTCCAAATCAGAGATCGAGCGAACTTTTTCCGGTGGTCGGGCGTAATATCAGCAATTTCTCGACTCAACCTGATTACCGTGACGAGCCGCGGGCAGGTCGGCTCGTTGGTCTTCATTGATATTTTCTAGCTGATCGTCCTGCAGTTTCCCCGGGGGTTGACCGGTGAATGACTATTTGAATCGACCCTGGATGGAGTTCTCCCTTGATCTGGCGCAATCGTTCCTGGATTAGTCTGATCGCGACGGTCGCGGTGCTGGCGGGATGCGACTACAAACCGACGAAGAAGTCGTACCGCGCTGAGTCGGAATCAGACATCTCGATCGGACCGTTGCCAGATCGTGGCCGACGTGCCTCCGTCGTGGTCGAAGACACAAAATCCGTGGGTCCGCTCGAACTCAGTCCAGAAATTGTCCAGAAACGTAAGGTTTTGATCGAGAACATCACGAAGCAAATGCAATTGGCCGCCGACCATCCCGGTGGCCGCAACTTCGAGATGGCTACCGAAACTCTCAACGAACTTTTTGAATTTGGGACTAAACCGAGCGACTACGCCTCGACTCCAGCGAGCAACGACTTTCTGCTTAAGAAGATCTACGAACTGACTGGCCAGGACCCAGCGCCGATCGTCAAGTCGTTCTCCTCGCCCAAATTCACGATTCGCGACGCCCGGCATATTGAAGACTGCATGCTTTATCGTTCGGTCGCCCTCCGGGTGGCCGGTGAGGGAGATGACCTGACGCGGGTCCGGCGGATTTTTGACTGGCTCGTCCGCAACGTGATGCTGGTCCCGGCCGAGTCGCTTGCGGTGGGTAATGTTCGTCAGGCTCAAGTCCGCCCTGCTGATGCCTTGTTTCGCGGGATGGCGACCGAGAACGGTGCTTGGTCTGAGCGGGGCTGGCTGTTCATGTCCCTTTGTCGCCAGATCAACATCGACGTCGGCATCTTGACGTTTTCACCCCGACGGCCAATGGCCATGGCCTCTGCCCCGGGTGCCAGACCGGCGAACGCCGCTGTCACCTGGATTCTGGCAGCAATCGTCGATGACAAGCCTTACCTGTTCGACCCTCGAATCGGTCTCGAAATTCCCAGTATCGACGGCGCTGGGGTCGCAACGATCAACGACGTAATCAATTACCCTGAGATTCTGCAACGCCTCGATCTTCCCGGCGAATCGACCCTCGGTACGACCGGCGCTGATCTGGCGGGCAGTCCGACCAAGATCGGCGTTCTGATCGATTCGAGCATCGGTTATCTCTCGCCGCGAATGCGGTTACTGCAAGGCCAACTTCGGGGCGATGCCCGCGCGATTCTTTTTCGCGATCCTGCCGAACAAGCCAAGCACTTTGCCAAGGCACTCGGCACCCGGTTCGGTGGAGTTTCGCTCTGGAACCTGCCAATTCAGGTGGAAGACCTGTTGTTCAGCAGTCCGGAATTCGTAGCTGCTACACAGGCCTCGTTGCAGTTCTTTGACGCGAAATATCCTTTACTGACAGCCCGGACGTCGCAGCTTCGTGGGGATCTGGTCGATGCCACCAATCGTTATGTCGCGCTTCGGTTCGCCGAGAATACCGAGATTGCTCCTGAAGCTCAGAGGGCGCTCGACATCTACGCGACTTACTTCCTGGCTCTCAGCCACCTTGATCAAGGCAACACCAAGCAGGCCGAGGATCTGTTCCGGAAAATGCTCAACCTGGTTCCCGAACCCGGCCCGGGGCGGTTTTTTTATTACATGTTGCGATGGGGTGCGTTGAACAATCTGGGTCGGATCTGTGAGGCCAAGGGAGATGTCCTTGGTGCCGTGGCATTCTACAGTAAGGCCGATGAGACCAACAATTTTGTGACCCCACAACGGCATGGCGACCTGTTGCGGATTCGTCGCCTCGTTTGGAACAACCCGATCACCGAACTCCCCGACAAGTTACCCGCCGCGCCGATCGATCCGAATGCTCCCCCGCCTTCGGCTCCGACCATGATTGCCGCGCCGAAGGGCAACTGACTGACTTCTCTGAGCAGGGCAATTGGCTCGGTCCCTCTTAGCAAAACGACTGGTCGTGTGATAAGCTCGATGAACTTATCACCGTCCCAACGAAGTGCGATCAAGGCGAGTTCGCCCTATCCTCGCCTTACGTCGCGGAACCGAACCACTTCGAGGTAGCAACGTCATGCGGAATGGTGATTCTGTGCCGGCGGCGCCTCGACGTTCTCACCGAGGCGATCAGGCTCCCCAGAGCAACATCCCCACCGGTTCGGGTCGCAAGCCGCTGCATCCTCAGGCGGACACCCCGGTCATCATGACCGAGGTCAGCCCATTCCACTGCCTCTATTCCGACGCGGTCGACTTCCATACGCAAAGCCGCCAGATGCTGCCAAAGTCTGTCAGCGGCGCGAGCAGGTTAGCGCGAGCCTCGATTCTGCTTTACATCGAGGCAGTCGAGTCTTTGATCCATCAAGCCGCCGTCGAGCTTGGTCGCCCTGATCTCTCTCCGCTTGTTGGCGATGCGTCACGACCCCTGCCCCTGGCCGACGCCTGGAAACTATTGCCCGCAATAGTCGCCAATGGGTCGGTCGCCTCCGATCCCAATTCACCCCCCTGGCCGCAGTTCGCCGAGTTACTGACCTTGCGAGCTTCCTGGTCCTATCCAGGTCCTGCGCAAAACCGCCGGGCTTATTACCGTGCCGCTTATCCTGGTGCGGATTTCGAGCCGCTTCAGCCCCACCAGATTCCCCCCGAACTTCAGATCACGGCCGAAACTCTGCTCTATCCCAGGACGGGTTTGCCACGTGATCCCTACGCCCTCCGACCTCATCATCTTGATACCGCTCGGAGCGTGATCGACGCCGCGATCAGCGCGATCGACCGGCGAATTGATGGGGCTTTGACCCGCGAGAATCGTCATCGTCGCGAACCCGTCCGCCCGATGTATCCGATCCCTCATTCCTGATCGCTCTCGAGGATTGGGGTATTCGGCGCGAAAAGGGACCACTATGCTGTGGTCCCTTTGCTTTTGCCGGAGCTTTCCTCGATGCGCATCCTGCTGGTAACTTCCTTCCCGGTCCCGGGCGAATATGACGGCACGGCGATGCTGCCGATCAAGATCCTCCGCGCTCTCAAGTTGCGCGGAGTCGACGTCGTCCTCGCACACCTGAAAGCTCGCCCATTCTGGGGCCGCCCGATCCGAGAGGACTTCGAGGGCACCCCCTCTTTCACCTTTCATCCCAGAGACTGGGTGCGAGGACTTGCCCGGATCTCCCGCGAGCTACCGTTCGATCTCGTCCACGCCCAACACCACGGCGGCGCGAACCGTGCCTTGTTCGCGTGTCGTAGATTCCGCTGGCCAATGGTTTATGAGATCCACTCGCTTCTTGGCGGTGAATATGAGCGCGATAAGCTCGGGCGTGGCCTGGGGTTCCAGATCAACGTTAAGTTAGAACGATCCGTATGCCGACACGCGGCGGCGGTGATTGTGCTCGGCGAGCAGGTCCGGCGGGTGATGGTCGAGGAAAAGGAAGTTCCGCGCGATCGGGTCACAATCATTTATCCCGGGATCGACCTCGGCGAATATGCCCAGCTTGGCCTGCCCGCGAACATCGCCGGCATCAGTGCACACGAACAGGTGATCATGTATGTCGGCAGCATCATTCACCCCAATCAGGGGGTTCCGCTCCTGATCAAGTCGCTTCCTGCTGTCTTTCGTCAACTGCCACAAGCTCGATGCGTGCTGGTGGGTGGACCGGCCGACGCGGGCGAGCAATACCGCACCGAGTTGGCCGAGTTCGGCAACCGCTTGATCGTGCTGACGGGCCAAACGCCCGAGCAGGTGGTCGCCCTGACGCGGCGGGCCGACGTCCTGGTCCACTCGCGGTTGGCCTGCCGCGAAAACTTCTCGGTTCAAAGCAAGATCGCGGTGTACCTTGCGGCTGGTCGGCCGATCGTGGCGACCGACTTCGCCGATTACGCCACCATCCTCGGCCCGACCGGCGCCGGTCGGTTGGCCCAGGAAAGTCCGGAGTCGATCAGCGCCGCGATCATTGATGTATTGACCCATCCCGACCTTGCCCATTCCCTCGCCAATGCGACACAACCGGTTGCTCAAGAATTATTTGGGATGGAGCGGAACATCGATCGCTACCTCGAGGTCTACCAGAGAGCTTTGACCGACGGGCCACGCTGAACGCGCCAGACCACCGCAATCGAGCCCGGCCGCCAGGTGAGCCATTCGCTCGCAAACCCCTCGATCAGCAATCTGGTGGACGAGTCGTAACGCTTGCTCATTGGCTTCACTGTAGGGGTCGATCACGCTCATCGAAGGGGTGAACCTCGCACCAATCAAGGCCGGCAAGCTGGCTGGCCACGGTCGAGGCGTCAGCAACCACGACCACGGCGAATCGAGTTGGATCGACAATTCGCCGCGCAGCGGTATCGAGCGTCGCCAAGGTCACGGCACCGAGGCGGTTGGCGAAGCCGGTGTAATGATCGGCGGCCAGACCGTGGAGGAAGAGCCCGGCATAGCGCGAGACCAACGCGGTCGGCGTCTCGAAGTGGCGAGCCTGGCCTTCGAGGAGCGACCGGCGTGCGTCTTCGAGTTCGGTGTGCGTGGGCGGGCGGTCGCCGAGTAGGCCGAGAACCTCATGACGGATGTCTGCGAGCGCCTCGGCCAGTCGGTCGGACTGAAGCGATGCCGAGATCATGAACGGACCAGCACCGCGGCGGAACTCGAAGTGACTCCGGATGCCGTAGGTGAACCCCTTCTCCTCGCGGAGCATGGCATTGAGCCGCGACGTGAATTGACCTCCGAGGATCTGATTCCAGACCGAAAGATCGGTGAAGTCGGGGTCGAGCCGGTGCGTCCCGAGGTGTGCCATCCGCACGACCGCCTGTGGGGCTCCTGGCCGGTCGAGCAACAGCAGCGGGATAGTGCCGGTTTGTTGGGGCACATCGGGGAGCGTGCGTCGCGGCAGATCGCCCGCATCGGTCCAGTCGCCGAGGCGCTTGTTGAGCGCTGCCACCACCTGATCGGGATCGACATCGCCCGCAACGACGCAGGCGGCACCGCTCGGGCGGTAACGAGCCTGGTGGAACGCGCGGAGGTCTTCGGCCGTCAAGTTCCCGACCGTCGGTTCCGACCCCTCGGCTGGAAGGCGGTAAGGGTGGTCGCTTGGAAACAGAACTCGCAGCATCATCCGGTTGGCTCGGGCTTCGGCCGAGTCGCGTGAGGCTTGCAGCCCGGCCAGAGTCTGGGCGTGAATGCGGCGCCACTCCGCCTGTGGGAAGGCGGGGTTCCGGAGGATGTCCACCGCCAGATCCAAGCTAGCATCCCAGTGCGGGCTTAAACATTGCATCCCGACATAAGCCCCGTCCCAACCGGCGGAGACCGAGAGGCCCGTCCCCATGCCTTCAGCGGCGAGCGCGATGGCGTGCGACGACCGGGTGGTCGTCCCCTCGTCGAGCAGGTCAGCCGTCAGACTGGCGAGCCCACCACGTTCGGGACCGTGCGTCGAGGCACCGGCGTCAATCACGAAGGTTGCCGCAATGATCGGTAAATCGCGGCGCGGGACAATCCAAACCGGCATCCCATTGGCCAGTTGGCGGATCTCAGGAGTCGGTGCCCGGAACGCCGCGGCGGGGGCCGAGACGGGCGGAACCGATCGATCGAGTGGGTTGCCAAGCGGGGGAGCGGTGTCCTTACTCCGCCCAACAACCGTCAGCGAGACGGAGGGTTTGCCGTGCAGGTAACGCTTTGCCACATCCTGGACGCTTGTTGGCGTTACCGAAACGTAGCGTTCGAGGTCGGAAGTGATCCGCCCGGGGTCGCCGAGATACGTGTTGTAGGCGTTGAACCGATCGGCCACACCACCAAAACCACCGACATTGTCGAGCGCGTAAATGAACCCGGCTAACCGGCCATTCTTGACTCGCTCCAACTCGGACTCCTCGACACCACGCTCGGCGATGGTGGCAATCTCGGCCATGATGATCGCGTGGGCGGCCTGGCTCGAACAACCGGGGCGTAAGGTCGTGTTGATCCCAAACGAACCCGCCAGTTCGCGGCCCGACTGATACGAACCCACGTCTTGAGCTAAACTTGATTCCACGACCAGCTTGCGGAACAACCGACTCGACTTGCCGCGACCGAGGATATCACCGAGCAAGACGAGCGCGGCGTCATCCGCGCCGAACTGGGGCACGGTATGCCAGGCCAGATAGATCCGGTCGAGTTCGACCCGGTCGCGGACCGAGATGACAATATCGTCGGTAAGTTTAGCTTCGGTTGCCCAGGGACGCAGGCTCTGGGTTCCGCCGGGAAGGGGGCCGAAATAACGTTCGGCCATCCCCAAAGCGCGGTCCTCGTCAATGTCGCCGACGATGGCCAGGCTAGCGTTGCCGGGGACGTAGAACCGGCGGAAGAAGGCTTCGACATCTTCGAGCGTGGCGGCCTCGACGTCTTCCATCACGCCGATGGTGGTCCAGCTGTAAGGATGCGCTGGGGGAAACATCGCCTCGGCCATTAAACGCCAGACCATGCCATACGGGCGGTTGGCGACGTTCTGGCGGTACTCGTTCTTGATCACATCCTTCTGGACGCGGATCTTGTGCTCCGTCAGAGCAGGCAAGAAGTAGCCCATCCGGTCCGATTCCATCGCCAGCGCCAGGCCCAGATGCGCGGCGGGAATGTCGATGAAGTAATTGGTTCGATCGGACGAGGTCGAGCCGTTGATCCCCGCGCCGAGTCGTTGGAGCGGTTTGAAAAAATCACCGGGATAGTGCTCCGACCCCTCGAACATCAGGTGCTCGAACAGGTGGGCAAACCCGCGCTGGCTCCGCTCCTCGTTCTTCGACCCGACGTGATACCAGAGGTTGACAGCTACGACCGGCAGCAAACCTTGCCGGCGAGTGATTACGTCCAGTCCATTACTCAGTGTGGTTTTCGTGAAACCAAGCGGGTCGAGGCGGAGGGGACGATTCATCGATTCGCGCATATCCGAAGAAAGTGAGGGTCAGCTGTTGTCACAAATTTACCATAACCCAAGTAAACGATTACGGCCACTCCCGCATGAGTGAACGGGTCCAATCGAATCCTTGGGTTCGATTGATCACACAGTGCCAATGGCTTTGTTTGATCAAAAGATTCGATTGCGGAGGCTAGGTGGTGGCCGTTGAGCGCGTGATACCATAAAATCGCCTCGACTTGCGTAGTCCGATGATCGAAGCCCCTCGAAGTCTCTCGTCAACCATTGATCTACTTCCTTTCTTCATCAGGTTGAGGGAGGCAGTGATCCGGGAGTTGACCAGGTTTGAGGGACGACGCGGGGCCAACGTATCGTGCGACGATGGCGCTCGATGAAGGTTTGGCACGACTAGCACAGGGCCAGGATGTGAACTGGGACGACATCATCGTCGAAGCGTCCGCGACCGACACCGGCATGCGGCGGATGAATAACCAGGACAGCCACACGATCGTCCGCGCCTCGAAGGTCGAGACGTGGAAGTCACGTGGGCATGTGTTCATGGTCGCTGACGGCATGGGTGCCCACGCTGTCGGCGAACTCGCCAGCAAGCTCGCGTGCGACAACATCCCGCACAACTACAGCAAGACCAAAACCGGTCTGCCGTCCGAGGCAATCACCAAAGCGTATAAACAGGTGGGTGGGATCATCCACGGCAAGGCGGCCGCTAACCGCGACTTTCAGGGGATGGGGACAACCTGCTCGACTCTGCTCCTGATGCCAGAAGGGGCCCTGATCGCGCATGTTGGCGATTCGCGCGTCTACCGGATTCGGGGTGGTCGGATCGACCAGCTTTCCTTCGACCACAGCCTGGCCTGGGAACTCGTGCGTCGGAACCACCTTTCGGTTGAGCAGGCGAGCAAGGCCGTTCCACGGAACGTGATCACCCGGAGCCTCGGCCCCGACCCCAGCGTCGAGGTCGACATCGAGGGTCCGCACCCCGTTGAAGCCGGCGATGTCTTCCTGCTCTGCTCCGACGGTTTGTCGGGACCGGTGGAAGACCCCGAGCTCGGGGCATTCGGGGGCAACTTCCACCCCGACGACGCTTGCCGCTATCTCTTGCACCTGGCCAATATCCGCGGTGGGCACGACAACATCACTGTCGTCATCGCCCGGATCGGCCCGTGGGTTGAGCCCGAGTCGGCCGCCGACGTCGCCGCCTTGCCAACCTCGCAGGCGAACGGAGTCAAGAAAAGTTGGGTCAAGGGGTTGACCGGGTTGCTGGCGCCGAAGAAAAAAGTGGAGCCTGTCGAGGAAAATCTCTACCGGAGCTGCGAGTGTCCGATCTCGTCCGAACTTGTTGATAAGCTCAACGAGCTGGTCGCTCGAACCCAGCAGAACGCCGTCGAACATCACTGGCCGATCGACTGGCCGACGCTCGCCAACCTCCGCCGCGATGCCGCCACGCATAAAGCTTCGGGCCAACTCCGCAAGTCGCTCAAGGCGATCGGCGAGGCGATCGAGATGCTTGGGACGGGGGGCCGGTTGCACAAAAAGTCGGGTGGATAAGCCCTGGCCTTCCCGCCTTTGCCCGCAAGAAAGTCCCTCTCCATGTCCGATGTTCGCTCCGCCAGTACCACCGACCCCCGGACGACTTGTGCCCGGCCGAGCGGGGCCGGCCGCTCGGCCACGCCACCTCTGACGCCGCCGATTCAGCTCAGCTCGGTCTTCGAGTTCGCCAGCCTCGCGCAGGTAGACGCGATCTACGGCGGGACCGAGGCTGGCTTCATCTACGCGCGAGACGGGCACCCCAACGCCGCTCAACTTGCCGAAAAGATCGCCCGGATCGAAGGGGCCGAGGCTGCGGTGATTTGCGCCTCGGGCATGGCTGCCGAATCGGCTTTGTTCCTGGCGCACCTCAAGTCGGGCGACCGGGTCGCTATCTCCGCCGGCCTCTACGGTCGGACCACGACTCTCGTCGCTGGCGAGATGAGTCGATTCGGTGTCGAACATGACCTGTTCGACGCCACCGACCCCAGCACGCTCCGGTCGGTGCTGACTCCCGCGACGAGGATGGTCTTCACCGAGACACTGTCGAACCCGCTCCTCCGCCTGGCTGATATCGCCGGACTGGCAGCGATCACCCGTCCCGTCGGGGTAATCCTGGCGATTGACCACACGTTCGCTCCCTTGCTCTGCCAGCCGATCGCGCTCGGCGCCGATGTCGTGACGCATTCGGTGACCAAGTCGATCGCTGGCCACAGCGATGTGACGCTCGGTGCGCTGGTCGGTGGCCGCGATTGGATCAAGCGGACCGCGCACGTCGCCTCGACCTTCGGCCTGACCGGTAACCCGTTTGACTCGTGGCTGGCGCTCCGGGGGATGGCCACGCTCGCCGTCCGGACCGAGCGTGCCTGCGCGAACGCGCTGGAACTGGCGCAGCGCCTCGAAGCTGACCCGAATGTCAAACGTGTTCATTATCCCGGTCTGACCAGCCACCCTGACCACGAGCTTGCGACCCGGGTTCTGGTCGGTGGGTTTGGCGCGATCGTCTCGTTCGACGTTGGCGGTCGCGATCAGGCGGATTCCCTGATTCAGCGGCTCCAGCATATTCCCTATGCCCCCAGTCTGGGCGATGTCTCGACGAGCTTGAGCCACCCGACGACGACGAGTCACCGCTCGCAGACGCCCGAGCAATGGGCAATGCAGGGAATCACCCCGGGGATGATCCGGTTGTCGGTGGGAATCGAGGCGGCCGATGACCTTTGGGCCGACCTCAAACAGGCGTTGAGTTAACTCGATCCGCGAGAATCGGATTCGCCCGGCGGCTTTCTGCTTGAGAACGCCGGCCGAATCGGTACCCTGAACGGACACTTCGGCTCATCCTGACCGAGCCTCTTCCGTGCCGCGCGTGCCGATGGGAATCTGGATCAATGGTCGAATACCTCGCGATCCCGGCCTGGAATGCGCCGGTTCGATCGCTTGACGAATGGGTCAGCGGGATCGCCGAGGCTGGTGGTACTGCCAAACTCCGCCGCGAATCGTCGACCGTGGGATGGCTTCTCGACGAGTCGCTCGACCTCGAAGGCTATGTCGTCCTGGAGTCGGGCAGCCCGACCGCGATTAACTTCGAACTCAAGGCTGATGACCCGAGCCATGCGCTCGCGATCATCACCGCCGCCGCGCACTCGCTCGGCTGGGAAATCCACGCCGACGATGAAGATGACGACGATGACGAGGACCGAAACTCGCCTGACGATGACTGAAGGCTTGTTCCCATTTTTAGGACCACATCTCATGCAGCACTTCCTGTCTTGCTCGACTTTGCTGGCTGTGGCCGCGTTCGCCGGGGTACCGGTCGTCCAGGCGGATGAGCCCATCTGGAAGAAACACGAGATCAACGCCAAAAGCGTCTTCGAAGGGGCCGGCGCCTTCGACGTCGACGGTGATGGCAAGATCGATGTCGTCTCGGGCGAAACCTGGTACAAGGCTCCCGAATGGACGCCGTACCCGGTCCGCAAGGTCTCGAAAACAGGCACCTATCGCAACTGCTTCTCGACGATGCCAATGGACGTCAACGGCGATGGCCGGACCGACTTTATTACTTGCTCGTATTTTGAAAAGAACGTCGGCTGGGTCGAAAACCCAGGGGTCGCGGGCAAGGAATGGACCTACCACGAGATCGATAGGCCCGGCAACAGTGAAGCAGCCGTGCTGGTTGACCTCGACGGCGATGGCAAACCAGATATCCTGCCCAACTCGGTCAACGTCGTCGCCTGGTACTCGCTTGAGAATGCGTCGAGTCAACCAACCTTCAAAAAGCACGACTTCGGGACCGCCGCCGCGGGGCACGGTGTCGGGACCGGTGACATCAACAAGGATGGCCGCCTTGATCTTCTGACGCCGAAGGGCTGGTTCGAGGCGCCGAGCGACCCGAAGACCAATGATAAGTGGGCCTGGCACCCGGACTGGAACCTCGGGACGGCGGGAATCCAGATCCTGGCCAAGGACATCAACAGCGACGGCATGGTGGATTTGATCGTCGGTGAGGGACATGGTCGCGGCTTGTTCTGGTTCAAGCAGGGCAAGCTCGCCGATGGGAAGACGTCCTGGACCAAGATCCCGATCGACGACACGCTATCGTCGGTTCACGTCCTGAGCTGGCTCGACCTGGACGGCGACGGCAAGGCGAATGAACTGCTGAGCGGCAAACGCGTTTACGCTCACGAGATCGAGGCGGGCGACGTCGAACCGTCGCAGATCGCCTACTACACATACGACCCCGCGTCGATGCACAACTTCTGGCAAAAATGCCCGATCTATCGGGGCGAACATGCCAATGCCGCGACGCCCAAGGAAGCCGCACAACGCGATGCGCAGAAGGACTTTCCCCCAGGAACGGCGGGCACTGGCCTTGAAGTCCCCGCCGTCGACATGGACGGCGACGGTGACCTCGACCTCGTCTGCCCCGGCAAGAGCGGTCTGTACTGGTTTGAGAACCCGCTCAAGTCAGCCTCTCCCGGTGCGAAATGACCAGGGTGGATGCTCGCAAGATGGCCAACGAACGGCTATTCTGGAGAGGTCGTAATCAACTTCCGCCGATCGTCGAAACCTGAACTCTGTCAGAATCGGCTTGAGCTTTGCAGCGAGATCATGGCGGCGCGAGCGGTCAAAACGTCGCCCGCTCGCTCTGCTTTCTGAGATCGCCGCGAGACCTCTCTAAGGATCTTCCGCTCATGGCCACCGCTTCCACGTCGTCGTTGGCTGCCTTGCAGGCGCTCGGGACCAGTGTCTGGCTCGATGATATCAGCCGCCAGATGCTCATGGCTGGTGAACTCTCGCGCCTGATCGCCGAGGATGGCTTGCGAGGGATGACCTCCAACCCAAGCATCTTCCAGAAGGCGATCAGCCAGGGAAAAGAATACGATGACGACGTGCAGATCATGGTCGGCGAAGGAGACGGAGTTGCCGCGATCTACCAGGCACTGACCGTTGCCGACATCCAAGCGGCCCTGGATGCGTTCCGGCCCGTCTATGACGAAACCAACCAGCTTGACGGCTACGTTTCGCTCGAAGTTTCGCCGTACCTGGCCAAGAAGACAGATGAGACGATCGCCGAGGCCAAAAAGCTCTGGAGCTTGCTCGGCCGCCCGAACGCGATGATTAAGGTTCCCGGAACCCCGGAAGGGTTGCCCGCGATCGAGGAACTGCTTTACTCCGGGATCAACGTCAACGTCACCTTGCTGTTCAGCGTCGACGCCTACAAGGCAGTCGCCGAGACGTACATCAAGGCCCTTAAGCGTCGGACTGATGAAGGCAAGCCAATCGACAAGATCGCCTCGGTCGCCAGCTTCTTCATCTCGCGAATCGACACTGAGGCCGACAAGCGGATCGAAGCCAGGATCGCCGAGACAAGCGACTCCGCCACCAAGGCGAAGCTCGAAGCCGCGCTCGGCAAGGTCGCCATCGCCAACGGCAAGAATGCGTACAAGGTTTTCGAGGATCTCTTTCATGGGGCTCCCTTCGCTGACCTCAAAGCCAAGGGCGGGATGGTCCAGCGCGTCCTCTGGGCGTCGGTCGGCGTCAAGAACAAGGCGTACCCCGACACGCTCTACACCGCTGGCCTGGTTGGTCCCGAGACCGTCAGCACCATGCCTCGCGCTGCGTTCGATGCCTTCAAGGACCATGGCGAAGCCATGACGAACCTGACTGAAGGGGCTGCTGAAGCCAGGGCGTTTACCGACTCGTTGAGCGGCCTGGGGATTGACCTGGACTCGATCACTACCAAGCTCCTCGCCGACGGGATCAAGGTCTTCGAGGATTCGTTCGACGAACTTTACGGGGCGATCCGGGAGAAGCAGGCCATGATCTTGAAGCAGCGGCACATCGGCCAGACCGCCCTTTACAGCGAGGCGTACTCAGGGACGATCCAGGCGACGCTCGATCAATTCGAGAAGGACAACGCGATCGCGCGGATGTGGGACAAGGACGCCTCCCTCTGGAAGACCGACCCCGCCGCCGTCAAAATCATCGACAACGCCCTCGGCTGGCTCCGCGTCCCCGAGTTCGTCAAGTCGCACGGCGACGAGATCACGACGTTCGTCAAGGGCGTTGTCGCCGACAAGTTCGAGCATGTGCTCGTGATGGGTATGGGTGGATCAAGCCTCTGCGTCGAGGTCCTGAACCAGACCAACGAGACCCCGTCCAGCTATCCCAAGTTGCTCGTGCTTGATAGCACCGTGCCAGCGACGATCCGCCGCTTTGAGGGGATGATCGACGTTGCCAGGACCTTGTTCGTCGTATCGAGCAAGAGCGGCACGACGACCGAACCGTCGGTGTTCTACGCCTACTTCTTCGACAAGGTCAAGCAGATCAAGGGGGACAAGGCGGGCGAAAACTTCGTCGCCATCACCGACCCTGGCACGAAGATGGACGAGGACGCCCAGCGTGACAAGTTTCGCCACATCTTCCGGAACATGCCCGACATTGGCGGTCGCTACTCGGCACTCTCGTTCTTCGGCATGGTCCCCGCCGCGCTCAAGGGCCTCGATATCGACACCCTGCTCGATCACGCCCAGACCGTGGCCAATCAGTGCAAGGCCGACGTCGCGATCCGTTCCAACCCTGGCGCCGCACTCGGCGCGGCGATGGGGGCAATGGCCAAGGCAGGCCGCGACAAGGTAACTCTCCACACCCCCGACCCCCTGCCGTCGCTCGGCCTCTGGATCGAGCAGATCATCGCCGAGAGCACCGGCAAGGAAGGCAAGGGCATCTTGCCCGTCGCTGGTGAACCGCTCGGCAAGCCCGAGGTTTACGGCAATGACCGCCTGTTTGTCCAGGTCCGCACCAGCCAGTCGCCGCCGATGGCCGACGTTCCCGAACTGATGGCACTCGCCGACGCCGGGCACCCGGTGATCGACCTGATCCTCGACGGTCCCGCCGACATCGGCGCTGAATTCTTCCGCTGGGAGATCGCGGTCCCGCTCGCCGGCAAGGTCATCGACATCAACCCGTTCGACCAGCCGAACGTCCAGGAGAGCAAGGACAACACCAAGGAAATTCTTGAGACGTACAAGAAGGACGGCAAGCTCACCGACCTCGAAACCATCGCCGAGTTCGACGGACTGACGCTTGAAGCCGACACCGGCAACAAGGATGAACTGCTCAAGGCGGCGGGCGGCAAGTCGGGGCGTGACCTCTTTATCGGAGTTCTCAAGGCCCACTTCGCGCGAGTCCAGCCGGGAAATTACGTCGCGATCACGCAGTACATCGATTTTCTCCCCGAACGCGACGAGGCCATCCTCAAGCTCCGCAAGCACCTTCGCGACGCCCTCAAGGTGGCGACCACGACCGGCTATGGTCCCCGGTTCCTCCACTCGACTGGTCAGTTGCATAAGGGGGGGAGCGACGCGGGCGTTTTCTTGCAGATCACCGCCGACGACGGCGCGGATGTGCCGATCCCTGACTTCCCCTGTGGCTTTGCCACCCTCGTCAAGGCGCAGTCGCTGGGTGATTTCCAGTCACTCTCGAAGCGAAATCGCCGCGCGGTCAGTTTGCACCTCGGTAGTGATGTCGATGCCGGTCTGGCCAAGCTCCATGCGATGATCCACGAGATCATCGGCCACCACCCTGCCTCCTGAGCGAGGTCCCTGGTGCATCTGACCGTCATGCTGTTTGCCGGTGCCCGCGTTCGAGCCGGTTCCTCCTCCGTTGAGGTTGAACTGGCCGGACCCGGCACGGTCGCCGATCTGAAACACGCCCTGATCCTGACGTGCCCGGCGCTTGCAAACTTGATCCCGTCCTCCCGGATCGCGGTAAATGCTTCCTATGCCGACGACGGCGACCTGATCCCGCTCGGCGCCGAGGTCGCCCTGATCCCGCCCGTCAGCGGAGGTTCACCTGATCACCGGATTTCTGTATCAATATCCTCTGACGAGATCGATCATGCCGCGATCACCGACTCAGTTCGATCCGACCAGGCGGGGGCGGTTTGTTCCTTCCTGGGCACCGTCCGCGAGATGACCGGCACCCGGCGGACGGTCGCGCTGGAATATGAAGCCTACGCGGGGATGGCAGAGCAAACCCTAACTGGCCTGGCAAATCAAGCGCTGGAGCGGTGGCCGCTCGAACGGGTGGCGATCGCGCATCGCCTCGGACCGCTGGGGCTGGGAGAGATCAGCGTCGTTGTCGCCGTCAGTTGTCCCCATCGCGTGGCGTCGTTCGAATCGTGTCAGTGGCTAATGGACACGTTGAAATCCGTTGTCCCGATCTGGAAAAAAGAGGTCTGGGCCGACGGGACCGAGGAGTGGGTCCACCCCGGCGCGGGTTAGCAAGCGTTCCCAGCAGTCGTCGAGACGCGTATGATGGAACGTGGCCAGGTCTGAGATCTTTTCGATCGCAACGGGTTGGCATTCCTTTATGACCATGAGCGCTGATCGACTCGTCGACTCGTTCGGCCGGGTCCATACGAACCTTCGGATCAGCGTCACCGACCGGTGCAACATCCGTTGCGTGTATTGCATGCCGGAGTTCGCCACGTTTCTCCCCCGGCGCGAGATCCTGACGTTCGAGGAGATCGAGCGGATCGCCGGGATCGCTGCCGAGCTGGGCGTCTCGAAGATCCGTCTGACCGGGGGCGAGCCGCTGGTCCGCCGCGACCTGGCCGGTCTGATCGGGCGTCTGGTCGCCATTCCGGGGATCACCGACCTTGGCCTGACGACGAACGGAATCTTGCTCGCGGCTCAGGCTCGCGACCTCTTCGACGCGGGGCTCCGTCGGATCAACATCAGCCTCGATACGCTCGATCCCGACCAGTTCCGCAAGCTCACACGCCGCGATGGCCTGGATCTGGTGATCAAGGGGATCGAGGCGGCGGTGGGCGTGGGGTTCGACCCGATCAAGCTCAACGCGATCGCAATCCAGGGGATGACCGAGGCGGAACTGGTGCCTCTCACCCGATTCGCGTTCGATCATGGTGTCGAAATCCGCTTCATCGAGTACATGCCGCTCGACGCCGGTGCCTGGGAACGCTCAAAGGTCTTGTTGGCCGACGAGATGATCGACCGCCTGTCAGCCGAGTTCGGCCCCCTCGAACCGGTCGGTGACCCCGACCCCCGTGCCCCGTCGGTCGACTTCACGTTTGCCGGTGGTCGAGGCCGAGTCGGTTTCATCGCGTCGGTCAGTCGGCCGTTTTGCGGCAACTGTAACCGCCTCCGGATGACCGCCGATGGCAAACTACGCAATTGCCTGTTTGCCCGCGATGAGACCGACCTGCGGGCTTTGGTCCGTGATTCCACCAGCTCAAACGAAGCCATTGCCCACGCGATCCGCGCGAGTGTGGCCGGCAAGTGGTCTGGCCATGAGATCAACTCCGCCGACTTCATCCAACCCGAACGCTTGATGCACGCCATCGGCGGCTAATCATCACCGCGTTTCCCGAACCAGTGGACCTGACCGATGAGCATTGCTGACTCCGACCCCTGGTATCGCGATGGGCTCGCCTTTACCTGCACCCAGTGCGGCAACTGCTGCACCGGTGCCCCGGGCTTCGTTTGGGTGGACGATGCCGAGATCGCGGAGCTGGCCGAATTTCGCGGGGAAACCCGAGATGAGTTTGGTCGGAAATTTCTCCGGCGGGTCGGCAACGGGATCAGCCTGATCGAACGTCCCAATGGAGATTGCATCTTCTGGGACCACACGACCAGGGGTTGTTCGGTCTACTCCGCCCGCCCCGTCCAGTGCCGGACTTGGCCGTTCTGGCCCGACAACATCGCCACTCCCGAGGATTGGGAAGAGGTGGTCCGGGTCTGCCCGGGGTCGGGGCAAGGTCAGATGTTTACCGTCGAGCAGATTGCTGCAACGGCAGCGCAGGTTCATGAGTCATGATCGACCCCGAGTCGTTCCGTGGGGAAGTTCAGGAAATTTACGCGGCCGTGGATGCCGACGTCGCCCGCTTGCAACCCGTCTGCCAAATTAGCGGTCGATGTTGTCGGTTCGTCGAATATGACCATACGCTCTTCGTGTCGGCTCCCGAGTTTGCCATCCTGCTTGCCGACGCCCCGCCGCCCGTCCGAGCTCTTGACGACGGCGCGACTTGCCCGTGGCAGGACGAGCGTGGCCGCTGCACGGCCCGCGAGGCCCGGCCGCTCGGCTGCCGGGTCTACTTCTGCGACCCGAGTTATGCCCCGCACGGGCCGGAGATCGCCGAGGCGGCTATCACACGGTTGAAAGTGCTCGTGGCGGCGCGGGAACTCCCCTGGGATTATGCACCCTTGCACCGGCATCTCCATGCGGCGCTGGCGGCGGGAGATTACCCAGATCCTCGGAATGATTGAATGGGATAACTCACGGGTCCAGGCGAACTCCCGAGTCCTCAACTTGCCGGACTTAGGAGTCAAACTGCTTGACATTAGTCTAAGCTAGCAATAATGTTGAGCCCACCGAGCCGCGGACCGAGCCGACCCCGCCTCCGAGGAGAACGCGACCGTGACGAAGAAAGAGATCGTAAAGAAAATCTCCGAGGATATCGGGCTCACGCAGCTCAAGACGAAAGACATCGTACAACGAACTCTGGATGCGATCATTCTCACGCTCGTCTCGGAAGGTCGGATCGAACTACGCAACTTCGGCGTCTTCGAGGTCAAGAAGCGAGCCCCCCGCAAGGCTCGGAACCCGCGGACTGGCGACAAGGTATACGTGCCCTCCAAGAACGTCGTCACTTTCAAACCTGGCAAGGAAATGGAAGAACTGGTTCGAAAGATGGACCCCGCGAAACTTCCGTTGATGACCAACGCCGAAGAAGCCGATGTAACTGGTAACGGATCTGACGATCAGGACGATGATGAGCCCAGCAGCGAAGTTTCGACCGAGGCCAAAGCCGCGGATTGAGACGACGAAGTCTGCCTCGCTTCGGCGAGGAACCGCTCCTCTCGACCGATCGCCGCGATCACTTCCTGGTTCTCAGCTCAACGCGATGAATGGTCGCTGCCGCCCATTTCGACCTGAGTTGATGAGCCCCACGATTCGACCCCCGCGAAGGAACGTGTGGGACGATCGAATCCTGGTATCGACGGCGGGAGGAGCCCAATGCGAAAGCCCGTAGTGGTTCTGTTGCTTCTCGGAGTCATCATCGCGTTGAGCGAAGGATGTGCCCCGATCCCCTTGCCCCGCTATGCGGCTTACAAGCCTCGCCGGGTCGAGGAACTGTTGGTTGACTCGGAAAACCTGCGGCAAGCCGGCGATGAGTGGGAGCGGTTCTGGTTCCTTGACCAGCCCTCACACATGACGCCCTTCCGGACCCACGGCGGTCTCGGTCCCTGATCGGACCTCCGGGTCGTCTGACCCGGACCTAACCCAAGTTATCGGCCGGAGCCGAGCCTCACGACGAGGTTCGCCTCCGGCCTTTTTCGTTGTCGGCTTCTCACCGTCCAACCGCCCCATCTTGATTAGTAGCGCGGTACGCTTCGGTCGACCCGGATCGACCAGGCTTCGATCCCCCCGTCGAGGTTATGGACGTCGCCAACACCCTGCTGCATCAGCCAGGTGGCGGCCACCATCGACCGTTGACCGTGGTGGCAATAGACGACGAGCGACTTGCTCTGCGATTGATCGAAAATCTCATCGAGGCGAGTCGAAATTTGCCCGAGAGGGACGTGCAGATCCGTCACCCCGTCGGGGGCGACGATCCGAGCATAATCGCGCTCGTGATCTTCGCGGACGTCTAGCAAAACAACAGGATCGCCGCTGCTCAACCGCGATTGCAACGTCGCGGCGGCCATCTCTCCCACTGCGTGATCAGGAGCCACGATCGGGCCTCATTTCGGTTCGAGCGGCATCAGTTCGACTCGGCGAAACTCGATCGGGTGACTTTCGCTCTGCAGGGCGATCCGGCCTTCCTTGATCAGCAAGGCGCCATCCTTGATGAGCTTCTTCGCGTTCGCATCTGTCGGATCGAGTTGGGGCTGTTCGTATTCGAGGATCGTCTCCCCGTCGATGATGTGCTTGATCACACCGTCGCCGTGGACTTCCACCTCGGCCGTTACCCAGGTTTCGAGCGGGTACGTCTTCGAAGTCGAGTCGGTGCAGTGCTGGGTCACCAGCTTGCCATTGCGCACAAAATTGGTGCCGGGCGAGCAGACGTTGCTCGTGTGGCGTGGAACCTTGCCGTTCCCGCCGAGGAACTGGACTTCAATCGAGACGGGGAAGTCTTGATCCTTGCTCATCGTCTCAGGCGACTGGCTGTGAATCATCGCGCCACTGTTCCGCGTCGCCCACCCCGGCCCACCCGGACACTGCGGGCCAGTGAACCGATACTCCACGCGGAGGCGATAGTTGGCGTATGCCTTATCTGTGTACAGATGGCCAAAACGCTCGTCGAATTTATCATACTTGTCATAGTTGACCTTGAGGACACCATCTTCGACGCGGAAGGTGTTGCCGTAGTTGTCGCCGGGTTCATGACCGCGGATCTTGACCGTCCAGCCGGTCAGGTCCTTGCCATTAAACAGCGTGATCCAGCCATCGGCACGCGGCGAAATTTCGGGTTGGCCAGCCCCGATCAGGGCGGCGACCAGGGCCGCTACCAGGATACTTGAGATGCGCTTCAAGGTGATGTCTCCAGGGCAGTTAGATCAAGGGATGGATCGGCCGTCCTCGGTCGAGGATTGCGAATGGGCGGCCGAACTCGTCGGGGAACTCGCGGCGTGGGTCCACGCCCAGGACGTGGTAGATTGTACGGAGCACGTCCTCGGGTCGCCACGGGCGATCGACCGCCCGCTCGCCGTTCGCGTCCGATGCGCCCACAACCTGGCCCATCCGCAACCCGCCTCCCGCCAGCAGGGCACTCATAGAGGCTGGCCAGTGATCGCGGCCCCCGGCTCCGTTCAGTTTCGGTGTCCGGCCGAATTCACCCCAGACGACAACCAGGACCGAATCCGCCAGACCTCGGTCAGCCAGGTCGGCGATGAGACTGGAGACGGCGGTGTCGAGTGGTGGGACCTGGCGGGCACAACTGGCCTCGACCTGTGCATGGTGGTCCCAGTCTCCCTCGCCGATCGTCACGAACGTGACCCCAGCCTCGACCAGGCGCCGGGCCAGCAGGCATGACCGGCCGATCCGACTCCGACCATAACGGTCGCGGACGATGGTGGGTTCGAGATCAAGGTCAAGCGCCCGCCGCGCGGCGGGGCCGGCGATCATGTCGTAGGCCCGCGCCGTGAAATGGTCGAGACCGGCCATTGCCCCAAGAGCGTCGCGGCGGCGGTCGAGCTGGTCGAGACCCCGGAGGAGGGCCTGCCGGTCTCTGATCCGGTCGAGCGAGAGTTCTGGCGCGGGGGTGAGCCGAGCCGCGACGCCCGCGGTCGCGTCGGGGTCGGCGTCGAACTCGAATGGCTGCGTGTTCGGACCGAGATAGGCCCCGCCGGTGAACAAACCATCGAAGGCGGATCGACCCGCCATCGCGACATACGGCGGGACGCCACCCCCGGTCGTCCCTCGGAGCCGAGCGGCGACCGACCCGACACTCGGCCGTTCGGGTCGATCGCGGGGTTGGTCCGTCGGATAACCGGTCATGATCTGGTGCAGACTGATCGTGTGGTCGGCCGATTCGTGCCCCAGACCCCGGACCAGCGCGACCTTGTCGAGGATACTGGCCAGTCCGGGCATCGTCGCGGCCAGCCGGACCCCGGGCAAGGTCGTGGCGATCGACCCGACGCCAGTCCGGTAGGCGCTCGGAGCATCAGGCTTGGGGTCAAACGTCTCCAGCGGCGAGGGTCCGCCACCCAGGATGATCTGGATCACGGATCGGGGACTGGTCGCGGAGCGTGGATCGTCCGCCCGCGCCCGGAGCAAGCGGGGCAACGTCAGACCCCCCAGTCCGAGTGCTCCCACGCGAAGGAAGCTCCGCCGCGACTGGCCATCACAGGATCGATACGCGGTTCCCGACCAGTCGAGCATCTGGCGTCGTCCTCTCGATCGGCTCGGATCAGTGGTTGAACAGGAACTCTTTGGTGTTGAGTATCGCCCAAATCAGGTCGCTCCACCTCGCCACCGCGTGGTTGGTTTGCCGCTGCCGCTCGAGATGAGCGACGGACAGAGCCAGCTCATCGGTCGTGGGCTCGCGGCTCAGGGCGATCTGATAGACCTCGCGAACCTTGGCCGTGTTGGGCCGACGATCGGTCGGGCTGGCCAGGTGGGCCGCGCGACCGGTCGGGTCAGCGATCCGCGCCTCAAGTTCGGCCGAATTCAACAGGAAGAGGGCTTGCCCGAGGTTCGGGTCGCTCGACCGCTCGCACTCGCAGGCGGTACGCCGCTCGGGCCGACCAAAGGCGTCGAGGAAAGGCGAAACGAAGCCATCATCGGGAAGTTGCGTTGCGTAAGTCCCGGCCGGCAGACCGCCGAAGTCGTGTGTCGTCCCGGTGACGGTCCCGATCGCGTCCAGCAAGACCTCGGCGGAAAGACGCCTGGGGATCTGGCGCGCGAAGTTGCCTTGCTCGGTTGGGTTTGACGGGTCGGGCAGGCTCGAACGAGCATAGGCATCGGTCGCGGTGATGGCACCAATCAGCCACTTGAGGTCAAAGTCGTGGGCGCGGAAGTCGGCCGCGAGGGCGTCGAGCAAGGCTGGATTGCTGGGGGGATTTGTGACTCGGAGATCATCCTCGGGTTCGACGATCCCGACGCCCAGGAAGTGCTTCCAGTAACGATTGACGACCGCTCGCGCGAAGTACGGGTTCTCGTCGCGGACCATCCACCGGACCAGGTCATCACGCGGGTCAGCACGCGGCCCAAGCGGGACCGTCGTTGGTTCGCCCAGCGCCCGCGGCAAGGTCGCGTCGGGTCGAGGGTCGGTGGCCTGGTGGAAAACCGTCAGTGTGGTGGGATCGGCTCCCCCTTTGATGCCAATCCGGGCGAAGAACGCAGCGAACCCGGCATGGTCGGCCTGGTCCCAGATCTCGGTCGGGTGGTGGTGGCAGCGGGCACAGCCGATCCGGGTCCCGAGGAACACCTGAGCAACATCGTCGGCCCGGGCTTCGAGCGTGCCGACGTTGTGGTACCAAAGGACTGCCGGGTTGCTCGCCGCATTCCCTCGACCTGCCACAATTGCTTCGACCAGGCGGTCGTACGGCCAGTTCGCCGCGATTGCCGCGCGGAGCCAGGAGTGAAACGCGAACGTTCCGGGCCTTGAGACGTCGCCGAGGGTCCGGCGGTTCCTGAGGATCGCCGCCCACTTCGCGGCGAAGAAGTCGGCATACTCGGGGCAAGCCAGCAACCCATCGATCCACCGGGCTCGCTTGTCGGCTCGACTGTCGACCTCGAAGGCGGCGACCGCGACTGGGTCGGGGAGACGACCGGTGATGTCCAGCGATGAGCGACGCGCGAACTCGGCATCGACGGTAGCCTGTGCCGGTCGGAGGCTGAGATCCGCGAGGCGGCGGTTGATCAGTTCATCATAGGACGATCTGGCGCTTTCCCAGGGAAATCGGTTGGGAATTTGGGCAGGGACGACGACCCTGGCCACCGCGAACGCTCCCGCGTATTTGACCAGGACCGCCGCCTCACCCACCGACGACCCAGCAACCAGATGTCCGAGCGGATCGACGACGACAATGGGTCGGGCGGAGGACTCGAACAAGCTCAGGCGAGTCACATCGACGATCAAGCCATCATCCCAGGTTGCCTCGACCCGGATCTGCCCTTGATTGGTGGGAGATAGAGTTTGGCGACGCGGGATCGGGTCGAGCCGGATCAGGCGGGGTTCGGTCGCTGCTGGGGGGGTGATTTCCGGCTGGCTAATCCAGCGGATCAGGGTGTCGTACTCAGGGGAGTCAATCATAATCCGGGCGCCACCGCCGTGAGGCATCTGGCCGGTCGGTTTGAGGATCAGGAGACTCGCGGGTGGATCATCGGGGTTCGACCGAACTCGCAGCGCCACGTGATCAGTGGCGGGATTCGAGCCGAAAAGACTCAAGGCGAACCCATGCTGACCGCCCGACTTCCCATGGCAACTGCCCGAGTTGCAGCCAAGTCGGGTCAAGGTCGGCATCACCTGAGCAGAGAATCTGACGGGACGCAGCGGGTCGAAGTCGGTCGCTGGGCGATCCGGGTCGACCGCCCACACAGCCGAGGAGCAACTGGCGAAGGTGAGGGCAACGAAGATCAAACCAAGATCAAGACAGCGCACTGGCGGTTGGCTGCCCATGCTAAAGTTCCGTCCGGCTCCGAACCGCGTTCACCAGTTCCCGGTCCGCTGCTCCCGTCCCGGGTCCACCTCTCCAGTGTGTCATGTTCGGCCTCTTGACCGCAAGTCAAGCAGTACTCAATGGGCACTCTCAGACGTTCGCCGCGTTGCCGTAGAGATAGATCGGGACAGGAGTCGCGGTTGCCACGGGCGTCGATTGCGCGGCGGGATTGAACAAGGTCACTGAGGGGATCGAAGCCGAGGTTGCGGCAGCTCCAGCCACGACCGGCTGGCCATAAATGTAGACAGGAGCAGAGGTCGTGGTCGCCGTGCTGCTCGCGGGAACCGCCTGATTCAGCACGTAAACCGGGGTGCCCGCGGTTGTGGTCGTGGTGGTTGTTGGCACAGCGGAGTAGGTGGTCGTGGCGACCGGAACAGCACCGGCCGGTGCGTAATTGATCGGAGCATAGCCGGTCGTGGCGGTTGGGGTGTAAGTGATCGGAGTGTAGCCGGTCGCGGCGGTCGGGGTGTAAGTGACCGGCGCGTAATTGGTCGTGGGAGCCGAGGTGTAATTGATCGGAGCGTAGCCGGTCGTGCCGGCAGGAGTGTAGGTCACCGGGGCATAGCCGGTCGTGGCGGCGGGGGTGTAGGTCACCGGGGTATAGTTGGTCGTGGTCGTCGTCGGCACTGAAGCGACCGTCACCGAGGGGGCTACCGCGACCGGGGTGGCAATGGCGATGGGTGTAACCGTGGTTGCGATCGGCGTGGCGATCGGTGTTGCGGCCGGCGTTGCGATTGTCGGATAAAGGTTGACCGCAGCGCCCGAACCCAGGTTGACCGCTGCTGGAGTTGGTGTTGGAGTTGTAGTCGGAGCGGGAGTCGCCACCGATGCAGAGCTGACCGTCGCGGCGATAGGTTCGGGAGTCGTGGCACCCGCACCGAAGTTGATGGTCGTCAGGGTGCGGTCGATACAACCGATCCGGCCATCACCATTGAAGTCGGCAGCCGCATTATAGTTCACCTGCCCCATCCGCGATCCGTAAGCTGACTGAACCGTCGCAAGATCGGTGGCGTCCACGGTCCCATCGTTGTTGGTGTCGCCGGCCAGGAAGGCATCAACCAGATAATCGCCCGTCTTTTTGTTGACGCTGCTGATATCGACCGTCAAGTTCTGATCCTGGGTCGACATGGGAATGACCCGGACGTACATGTGCGTTTGCCGCGCCTGGCGATCCGTCGCGGTGTTGCCGTGGTTCGAGATGACGACCGGCGTGATCTGACCGTTCGGTCCCGAAACGCGGAGAATCTTGGGATCGACCGCCGAACCATCAGCCGCTTGAACCGAGAATCCAACCACAACCGTCGGGGATCGCGACGACGACAACTCGCCCGCCGAGATCGGAATCACCACCTGCGAGGTCTGATTCCCTGAACTCACGGTCCCAGGCACGGCGACGAACCCGGTGATCGCCGACGTGGCGAGCAAAGCTCTGTCTTCCAAGCCCTCACATCGGGTGGAATCAACCGTCCAGGCCCGACGAGATGGAACCGACACGGTTGACCGCCGTTGAGCAGTCCGCCGAGAACGAGTCGATCGAGGACGAGACGCGATCCAGGGGCAGATCAGATCCACGATCGAAAGCATCCATGCTTTCATATCAGTCGGCTCCACTATATCGAGATCTGTCACCGGAGACCACGCCCTCGACTTTGAGAGCAGTATGGAAACGGAGATCGGCTTTATCGGTTTGATTCGGTGAGACTGATTGTGGGGAATTGAACGCGGAACCCACATTTTTGTCGAGTGCTATTAATTGTGCCGGTTACCCGGCTCCAAAACTGATGTAGCAACGGCTGGGTCGGGTAGGCCTCGGAGACCGGCGGCAACGCATTCGGCGTTAAGTTTTGCACCAGTCTCGGTCGTGTGGGTGTGGTCTGCCACCGTAAAATACATCTGACCGACCGTCTCCTGCCCCGCGACCTCGTAGCGGTCGGTGATCCTGCCGTTAAGATCGACGAACAAGACTTGCTCGGCCCGAGCCACGTCGGCGGTCCAGGTGGCGTAGTCTGGCTCCTTGCGAGAGATCCGCCCATCGGGAGTCCAGATGTTGCGCGGGATTGGTGAGAGCAAGATTGGCTTGGCCCCCTTCATCCGAGCCTCGCTCACATACTGGCGGAGATACCAGCCGTAGGTATGCACAACCTCGACTGGCTTGTCGAGCGGGTGGGCCTCCTGGGTCTCTGTACCGACCCCTTTCAAAGAAGCGCGGGCGCGAGGCCCTTCGAGCGGGCCGCCATCGTTGTGGCCAAACTGGATCAGAACCAGGTCGCCCGGTTGAACCCCGGCGAGTACCTTATCCCAGAGACCCTCGGTCCGATACGTCCGGCTGCTTCGGCCGCCCAGGGCCCGGTTTTCGACCCGGAATCGAGCAGGATCGATATGCTCGCTCAGGTAATGACCCCATCCCCAGAGTTTACCCGCACCCGAGTCAGCCCCATTTTTGACGGTGGAATCACCGATGAGCCAGATCGTTGGGGTCAGGGTTGAAGTTGGCCTTTGAGCCATAATATCCGTGGACAACACGATTCCGCTCAGGATCAATGCCCCTGTGCAGACCCAACAGTGCAGACTCCCAATCAAGTTATGGTTCAGTCTGTGGCTCACCAGAACCTCCGCGGGAAATCTTGCATGGAAAGTTCAAAAAAATGGATGATGGCACAAGATTACCAAGTAAGCTGACTGGGTGGGGTTACCCGATTTGGACGGACCTACCGGTTCGGAATGAGGTCAGTTATGGTCTCTCTTCAGCGTTATCTCCTGGTTGTGACCATCAGCGGTTGCATGATCCATACTGCGACGGCCCAGACCGAGCCGGAAGTAAAGCCGCTCCCGACTCCCCAACTCGCGAACGGATTGGCATCACGTCCACTCCTGGTGGAGCCGGTGATCCAGAAAGAACTCAACCTGACCGACAAGCAGAAAATGCATATCGGCCAGATCGAAGCCGGGGCGACTGAAGCGAGCCAACCCAACTTTGAAGCGATAGGTGAGGGCGGTTTCGACTTTGAGACCATGATGGGCAATGTTGAACAAACTACTCGTGAAAAACAACTTGCCCTCAACAAGGTTCTGAGCCCCGCTCAGAAGCTGCGGTTGATGCAGCTCGAATGGCAACGCGAAGGCTGGCTCGCGTTGGGGCGAAATGATGTGGCCAAACGGATCAAGTTAGCTCCCACTCAAACTCGCAAAATCCAGACGATCGTCGGGCAGATGAAACAGGCTCAGTACAAAGCTTTGATGATGCCCAGCCGTCCGGTCCTGGCGCCCGACTCGAAAGTCATGAAGAATTTGAATCCAGCCAATGGATTCCAGGATACAACGGGCGCTTTCAACGCGGAGAATGGCCCGATGGCCTTCAATGCCGCGTCCAATCAGGTCCAATCGAAACGGTCGATTGCGATGTTTGATAAGATCAGCGTCGACTCCGCTCAGGAAGTGGACTCAATTCTCACTGCCGAACAGAAAACCGCGTTTCTGAAGCTGCTGGGGCCAACCTATAATTTTGGCTTGCTGAACGGTACCGACGTGAACCCCGCGTCAACAGATCCGGACCCTGCCTCCCAGGTTCAGAAGCAGGCTCCCAAGAAGGCGGCGAAGAAACGATGATTTTTTTGATGCCAGACCGATTACAGGTCAATTCAATCTCAGCATGTTCAGGCAAGGCTGGCTTGCGGGATGGTCGGTGGTCAAGTATATCTGGCCTCTCGAATTCCCACTTGCGACTCGGCTTTGATGTGCAGGGAGGCTCTGATGGGCTACGATAAACATCAGGCAAAGCATGAGTTCACGCGCTGGAGCGAAAGTTACGACCAGAGTATCCTCCAGCGGTTACTTTTCGGACCGTCGCATCGAGCCATCATCGCACGTATTCAGAGTGAGTACGGCAAACATCCGATTCAGATTCTTGATATCGGCTGCGGAACCGGTATCTTCGCCGAGCGTATCCGTGAAGCCCTGCCCAAAGCCCAGGTTATCGGCGTTGACCTTGTCGACGGGATGCTTCGCAAAGGAACTGAACGTTGGCAACGACATGCTGACGCCGTTTTTCCGGTTCAGGCTGATAGCGAACGCCTTCCCTTCGCGTGGGGGTCGTTCGACGTTGTAACTTGCGCCAATAGTTTTCATCATTATCCCCACCAGCAGCGGGCCATCCTGGAAATGAAACGGGTCTTGAAACCGCGCGGTCGGTTGATGCTCGTCGATGGTTACCGTGACCGTCCCTGGGGTTGGTGGGTATACGACGTCTGCGTGGCCACAGTCGAGGGTGCTGTCCACCATGCCTCGGCGCGTCAGATCTCGACGATGTGTGGTGAGGCGGGATTCGAATCGACCGCCCAGGCCGTCCATCGCGGCATCGCGCCTTTCTTGCTGACCGAAGCAATCACGCCTGAGTCCAACAAAACTTTCGTGTCGCACCGCGAGGCGGCAAGCCTGGCTCGATAAGTAGAATCCATCAAACCCGCGAGTCATCCGCTTGCGGGAAGACGCCCACGGCGAGATCCTCTGCCATCAGGCACATCCGCCGGCCAGCCGATCGGATCCGCGCGAGATCGTTGGTAAAGTCTGTCTCAGCCCCGTCGTGATCGGCCGGCACGCCGATGGTATCGCAACTATCAACCAACTGCGACGCTGGGACAATCAGGGTTCTTGCCAGTTCCTGTATGTCGGCGAGTGAGCGCTCGTTGACGTCGGTCAGGAGCACCCGGTCGATTGAGTTCAGCATCAAAAATCCGCTCTGCCGGATCAAATTGAGTGGGGCAATGAGCCTGGATTCGCCCCAATCCGACGCTTCGGCCATCAAGAGTTCACAATACCCGACGATCAAATTGATTGGCGAGACCAATTCATGGCGGAGTAAGGAGAGCAGGCCGGTTGTCAGCGGTTCGGCAAGGAGTTGTGGCGGGATACCCGACATGATCTGAACTCCCGCCTGGATGCACTCTTCTGGAACTTAACGCACTTAAACGAGATTTCGGTGCTCTCAAACACGTAGAGGCTGACGAGTCGTCTCCCGGGGAAAGACTGCAGGGGAGCAAAAAACCTGTAGATTTGCACAAAAATATATAGTGCAAATCCTGGACCGCTTGTTCAAAACCTACCTCGCAATGGGGGTATTCGTACTATACAAATACTCTTTCATATTTTCACGGTTGATCGGGGCGGGGTGATAGGTAGTCGCATCCGGAAGATGCTGCCCTGGCCGGGGTTGCTCTGGACGTCAATCTTGCCACCCATCATCTGACAATATTGATGGACTATCGTGAGACCAAGCCCCGTACCGCCGTAGCGGCGGGTGGCGGACGCATCGCCCTGGGTAAATGGTTGGAACAACCGGTCGATCTGGTCACGAGTCATCCCGATTCCGTCGTCGGCAATGGAAAAGACGACCCACTCGTGCTGGATCGGGTCGAGTTCCCGAGTCACCCGGAAAGTGATTGTCCCCCGTTCCGTGAACTTGACCGCATTGTGCATCAGGTGGCTGAGCGCTTGACCGACCTTGGCAATGTCGGCATTCAAGGTGCCCAGGTCCGAGGAATAGATGACCTGGATCGCGTTGCCTTGCTGCTCGGCAAGCGGTCCGACCGCCCGGACGATCGAGCGGACGAGGTCGGCAATATCGAACGGCTCATCAGCCAGTTCCATCCGTCCCGCTTCTACCTTGGAGAGGTCGAGCAGGTTATTAATCAGCTTGAGCAGGAGGTAACCCGCCTCGCGGATCCTTTCCAGGTCGGGCACGAACTCGGGCACGCCTCGCTCGGCGGCTTCCTCGCCGAGCATCTCGCTGTAGCCGATCACGGCGTTGAGCGGCGTTCGTAGTTCATGTCCCATGTTCGCCAAAAACGTGCTCTTGGCGCGGACGGCCGATTCGGCGGCCTCCTTGGCTCCCCTGAGTTCGGTCTCGACGCGCTTCGCCTCGGTAATATCACGGGCAACCTTGGTGTAACCGATCAGCGTTCCTGAATCATCGCGGGCAGCGGTCGTCAGGCCATTGACCAGAAACCGGGTGCCATCAGAGCGAACATACCAGCGTTCGGCCTCGAAGCGACCTGTCGCCCGGGCCTGGGTGAGTTCGAGCGCGGGAATCTGGTCGCGTTGGTCCTCGATCGAAAATAGACGTTCGGTCAGTTCACCGACGATGGTGGGCTCGGCAAAGCCAAAGAGCCGTTCTGCGCCCGGGTTCCAACTGGAGATTTTCCCGTTAAGGTCTACCGAGAAAATCGCGTAATCGTGGACGCTCTCGATCATGAGGCGGATGCGTCCTTCGCTGTCGCGCAACTTCTGATCGTAATTGCGACGTTCCGATACGTCGGTGATCACTCCGACCAGATGGTTAGAGTGGAATTGAGGGTCTTCAACCGGGGTAATCGTCAGAGATTGCCAGTAAGAGGTGCCATCCTTGCGACGTGCCTGCATCTCGACGGCAAGTTCCTGGCTCTCCATGTCACTAACTGGAAACTCACCGCTCGACCCGAGGAACTCGTCTGACTGAAGTTTCGCCAGACTCTTGCCCCGCCAATCGCGTGGTTGATAGCCGGTCAACCGTTCAAACGCGGCGTTGGCATAGATGATTGGGTTCCCGGGTTTGTTCAGGTCGGAGATGAAAACCCCCTGCCCGATCGCGCGGAGGGCTCGATCACGCTGCCGCATCTCAGTCTCGGCGTGGCGACGATCGGCGATATCGACGAAAGTAACGACCGCTCCCAGGATCTCGCCATCCCGCTGGATCGCGTGGGCGCGATATTCGACGGGGATCGGTCGCCCGTCAGCGCAGTAAAAGACGTCTTCGATCCCAAGTACCCCCTGGCCCGAATGAAACGTCTGATAGATCGGGCAGAGGTGGGCGGGATACGCACTTCCATCGGGGTGGGTATGATGAATCAACCTGTGCATGTCCTGACCGAGCACTTGCTCCAGCATCTTGAAGCCGAGCAGGCGGAGGGCGGAGGGGTTACAGAAGGTGCATAGACCATCCTTGTCGATCCCGTAGATCCCTTCGCCCACCGAGTCGAACAGCAGCCGGATTCGCGCTTCGCTCTCACGGAGCGATTGGAGCGTTCGTTCGCGCTCGCCGAAGTAACGCCGGACCAGCAGGTACGTGGTGCCAATGGTCACCAACGCCAGGGTTGAAGCCACCGAGAAGGTGAAGAAAGCGCGACTGATGGTCGCACGCCGTTCTTCCATGCGCGCTTCGAGCCAGCGGGTCTCCGACTCTTCGATCGTCGCCAGGTCACGGCGGATCTTGCCGAGTTGCTGGCGGATCGACTCGAACTCGAAGAGTCGATGCGACTTCTGCGGGCCAACCAGTTCAATCTTGTCGATCGAGAGGCGCAGTTCCGCCACAAACAGCCGGAGGATCTCATCAAGCCGGACCGCATCGGCATGACGGTCTGACCGTGTCAGGGTCAGCCGGAGAAGGGAGTTCAATTCGGCGATGACCCGGTTGGTGGCGGTCTCGAACGCTGTCTGGTCAGCGCCGTTCCCATCGATCAGAAACCCGCGGCGGGCCGACTCCGCGTCCTTGACCGCGGCGCCGACGGCGCCGATGGTATCGAGGACCGCCCGCGAGCGGACAACCTTGGTCGTGTTGCGGGTTTGCTCCAGCAGGTCACGGTACGAGATGAAGGCGTTGGTGGCCAGGATGACCAGACTCAGCCCAAAAGCCCAGGTCAGATTCCGCTCGTTGATCCTGAACATGGCATTGGTCCCGGTCGGCAAGCATCAGCAAAAAAGTCTCGAACACCGACCAGGCACACCCAGCGGATTTTACGCGGGATTGAACTACCGGTGTTCGAGCGCGATGATCGAGACATCGTCGCGGACGCCCGTGGCCCCCGACCACGACTCAACCTCGGCGACGAGGTCATTGATCGACCCGCAGAGTGGCTCGTCTCGCCCCCGGGCAATGATCTCCAAAAAGCGGTCATAACCAAACGGAGCACGGTGCGGGTCGGTCGCCTCGGGGATGCCGTCGGAATACAGATAGACTCGATCGCCCGGGGCAAGCTGGACAACCCACTCACCATAGGGCCGACTCGATTCGGCCAGGCCGATCGGGCAGCCTCGGCCTTCCAGGAGGCGAGGAGGGCCAGCGGCGGGAAGCAAAATCGGGCATGGGTGGCCTGCCAGAGTGTACCGCAACTCTCCTGTCCGATTGTCGAAGACCCCGTAAGCCAGCGTTGAGTATTGTTCGGTGTTGAGTTCAAACGGGAAGAGGCGGTTGAGCCGATTGGCAACCTCGCTCGGACTGATCGGCTCGGCGCGGTCGGGACCCTCGCCGCCCACGACCAAGATCGACGACGGGTCCGAGGGCCGCGAGAGGAGTCGGCTCAGGCTGACCGACAGCAAGGATGACGCCACGCCGTGCCCGCTGACATCAAGGACATAAATCGCCACTCGGTGCTGGTCGAGCTGAATCGCGTTGAGCCCATCACCAGCCAACTCGTCACAGGGACGGAACGCCCAGGCGAAGGTCAGGCCCGCGACTTCGGGGACCGCTTGCGGCAGGAAGGTCTCCTGAATCCGCGCTGCGGCGCGGAGGTCACGCGACATCCGGTTGTTGGCCGCCTGGAGATCCTGGTTCCGCTCGGCGAGGTTGCGTTCGAGTTGACGGACCTGCTCGACCGAGCGTTTGAGCGAGATCTGGATTGCCACCCGAGCGACGACGACCGGAAAGTCGAGCGGTTTGGTCACGTAGTCGTTCGCCCCAAGTCCCAGCGCCAGGACGACGTCCTCGCTGTTATCCTTCGCCGTCACCATGATCACGGGCAGATCAGTCGCGGCGTGCGTGGCCCGGACCCGGCGCAGGACCTCGAAGCCATCCATCTCCGGCATCATCACGTCGAGCATGATCAGGTCGAACGCTCGATCGGCGATCCGCGACAACGCGGACGGGCCGTCGTGCGTGACTTCGGAACTGTAGCCAAGGCGTTGCAACCGGCGAGACAACAGATCACGGTTGTTCGCGTCGTCATCGACGACCAACACCAAGCCGAGACCTGCGGGCATGTCGCCTACCTCAATGGACAGCGCGAATTCGTCGGGGACTTCCAGCTCGTGGATGATCGCGAGACAATTTACCTCGGCATCTGGATTGTGAAGTTACCGCCCAAAAATCACAAGTCAGACTCCACTCCGAATTATTTTGAACGCAACCATTGCCCTGTTCGTACATAATGATTACGAACCTTACTTTTCCACCAGGAGTTTTTCATGAGTCCCGGCGCGTTCGACGAGTTTGACGACCGGTTTGAGGATGAAGAAACCTGGCTCGACGATTTCGATGATCGCGACGCGGTCTTCGACGAAGCGGCCGAAACCAGCCTGCTCGACCAGTCGGGCATCGAGTGGACAAATCTGGGTGGCCCAAAACGAGGCGACCTTGGTCTCCTGCTCAGTTCCGAGGGCGACGGTGATGAGGACGGCGACGAGGTCGCCGTCTGATCCTACCGAGATCGTTGCACTGACTGATCGATCCCTTCCCCGGACCCGTCAAGGCTGGTCTGGGGAAGGGATTGATCGTTTCATCATTCCGCCTTGGCAGCTGGTTCACGGTGGATCTGGCGATACTCCGGCGTCACGGTCCCGATATTCGGCGTCACGTCGGCGTCGATCTGGCCGGTCGTCCAGGCCAGAGCACCGAGAAGCAGGTCCTGGAATTTCGGATTCTGCCAGACGTCCTCGCGATGCCCCATCGAGGTGTAAAAGACTCGCCCCTTGCCTTGCAGCCGTGCCCAGGTCTCGGGGTAATTGCCACGCTCGTAGTCTTTGCCGTTCATGCCGTTCGTAACCTGCGTCAGGATGACGTGGAGATCGTCGGCCAGGAACATCTGGCCGTACCACTCATCATTGAGTTCGAAGCTACCGGTCCCGAACCCTTTCACGCCGGGGAACTTGGGGTCGGCGATCTCGATTTTGGCCACTTGCTGCGGGCCATGTCCTGAAAAGTGACCGCCGATCATCTTGATGTACGGATCGGTACCACCTTGCTTGCGATGATTCCCGAAGGTGTCGGTCGCGCAGTGCATCCCGACGAAGCCCTTGCCAGCATCAATCGCGTCAAGAAATCCTTTCAACCCCGCTTCGGTCATGGGTGGTTGCTGATCGGTCCCCTTTTTGGTCAGGTCGCCGGTTGTCATGAAGACGAAGGCGTCCCACTGACCGATCTGGTCGGGCTCAAACATCCCGCCGTCCTTCGATGCCACCACCTCGAAGCCATGCTCCTTGCCGATCTCAATCAGGATCTTGTCGGCGAACGAGGTTTTGTCTCCCAACCGGGTGATGACGGGATGGGGAAAGCCTGAACTCTTGGTGAAGAAGAGGACCTTCTTGGTGGCTCGAGCACTGGCACCGTTCCCGACGGTTGCCAGGAGCGTGGGACCAAACAGAGCGGCACCCGCCGCGAGCATCATCTGGCGACGATTCTGGATCATCGACGTTCCTTCCACATCGGGGCGGTCATGGGGATCAAGGCGGGGCCGAACGGCCGGAGCAGAGCGAAGACTTGGTTAGCTCTCGGTTGTCAATGGTAACAACGGCAGCACTGTCAGACACGAAAAAAGGATTGAATCGGGTCGGTTTACACCTTTTGGAGCGGAATTTTTTGGATGGATTCCAAAACAGTTCCCATAGTCGAGGTGCATGGCGTACGGTGAGTTGGGAAGTGATGTAATGTCCTGATCTCGTCATGATCACGATCTGGCCGCGGTGGTTGTGGCTCGGCTCGACCCGCGACCTGAATCGAACGGAACCCATATCCACATCATCCCGCACGCGCCCGCGGAGCATTTGCGCCGGTGAAACGCTCAGTCACTCAGACGGTGGCACCCTGGTTCGTCCTGGTCGCGGCGATCTCGCTGTTCCTGGGTGGCTGCACCTACCGGATGATCCGGGATGCGAACTCGCACAATACCTGGGTGGAACATACCCAGACGGTTCTGACTGTTGTCGAGCAACTCCACTCGCTGATTGCGGAAGCAGAGTCATCCGTGCGTGGTTTCGCGATCACCGGTGAGGAACGCTATCTTGCTCCCTATCGACGCGGCATCACCCTGGTCGATGCGAAGGTCAAGGTAATTCGCCATGAAACCCGCGACAATGCGTCTCAACAAGTCCGGATCACCGGCTTGGCCCCGCTGATCGAAGCGCGGCTGGAGTTGTTGCAAGAGTTGATCAAGATCCGGCGCTCTGGCGATCTGGCCGACGTCCAGAAGTTTATCGCCGATGAGCGTGGTCGGAAGTTGATGGAACAGATATCCGTTCGGCTGGTCGAGATGTCAGCCGAAGAGGACCGATTGCTGGTTCGCCGTCGCCAGGCTGCGCGAACCAGCCAGCAAGGCACGATCACCACCCTGGCGGTGGGAGTGATTGCGAACCTGATCATCCTGGCCTTTGTGTTTCGGCTCATCCAGGAGTCGTTCGCCCGTCAGTCCAGGGCGGAGGAATCGTTGCAGGTCAGCGAGGCCGAGGCGCGGAAAATGGCGCTGGTCGCGGCTCGGACCCATAACGCGGTCATGATCCTCGAAGCGGATGGCTCGGTCGAGTGGGTCAACGATGGTTTTACGAGGCTATTCGGATATACCCTCACCGAGGTCATCGGCCTGAAAGTTGGGGGACTGCTGGCGGGACCGAACACCGATCTCGCTGTTCTGGAAGCCGCGCTGGCGCGGAATCAGGTCGGTGAGGCCTGCCAGGTCACATTTGTCACCGGATCGAAGTCAGGACAGCGGATCTGGGTCGACCTGGAAGGTCAACCGGTGCTCGATTCCCCCGAGATCGGTGCGAAGATCGTCGTGCTGATGAGCGATATCACCCAGCGACACCGCGCCGAGGGGCGAGTCGCCGTCCAGTACGCCGTGGCGCAGATCCTGGCCGACGCTCCCTCGTTGCGGGGCGCGATCCCCAAGTTGGTGGCCGCCATCGGTTCGCATCTGATGACTGAGGTTGCCGAGTACTGGACCGTGGATCGCGAAACCGTCTCACTTCAGCAGATCGGCCACTGGTGGACCCGGCGCGAACTGGCAAGCTCGTTTACCGACCCGTCTCGTTCGATCGCCTTTCGACGTGGTGAAGGATTACCCGGGCGAATCTGGGAGTCGGGTGAGCCGATCTGGATCAGCGACCTGAACGTCGACGAGAGCTTTGTCCGTAAGTCGCTGGCCGAAGCTGCCGGTCTCCGGCATGCGTTCGGCTTTCCGGTCATCGACTCGTCGGGGACCATCGGCGTCGTGGTCCTGCTGGCCTCGCATGAGCAGGAAGCTGACCCAGCGCTGCTTCAGGTCTTGACCACGCTCGGGCGGCAGATCGGCCTGTTCAACGACCGGCGGCAGGCAGAACTCGCGCTCCGGGAAAGCGAGTCGAGGTTCCGGAACCTGGCTGATCAGGCGCCGGTCATGATCTGGCTCAGCGATTCCGCAGGAAAGCCGACCTGGTTTAGTCGGGGCTGGCTGGACTTTGTGGGTGAGAGCCTCGCCAGCATGGTCGAGGATGACCGGATCAGCATGCTGATCCATCCCGATGATCTTTGTTCGCTGCGTCAGATGTACTGGAATGCCTGGGAACATCAGCAGAACTACGAGCGTGAATATCGCCTCCGCCGCGCCGACGGCGAATACCGCTGGCTGATGGCGCGTGGTCATTCCCGGTTTGGGTCCGACGGCGACTTCCAGGGCTTTATCGGCTGCAACGTCGACGTGACCGAGATCCGCCTGGCCCGGGAAGCGGCGGAGTCAGCCAGTCGCGCCAAGAGCGAGTTCCTGGCGAACATGAGCCACGAAATCCGGACGCCGATGAACGGCATCCTCGGCATGACCGAACTTGCGCTCGAAACCAACCTGAATGCCCGCCAGCGGGAATATTTGTCGCTGGTCAAGTTGTCGGCTGATTCGCTCCTGACGGTGATCAACGATATCCTCGACTTCTCGAAGATCGAGGCGGGCAAGATGAGTCTCGACCCGGTCCCCTTCGACCTTCGCGAATCTCTTGATGACACCATGCGGACGCTGGCCCGGCGGGCGCACGACAAGGGGCTTGAACTCGCCTGCCGGATCGCCCCCGAGGTACCCGACTCGCTGGTTGGCGACCCCGGCCGACTCCGGCAGGTGCTCGTCAACCTGGTTGGCAACGCCATCAAGTTCACCGAGCAGGGCGAGGTGGTGGTCTCGGTGGTGGTTCAGCGGTTGAACGACCTGGAAGTGACCCTTAGCTTCGCCGTGGCCGACACCGGGATCGGGATCTCGCCCGAAAAGCGTCGGATCATCTTCGAACCGTTCGAGCAGGCCGACGGCTCAACCACCAGGCGCTACGGGGGGACTGGGCTCGGCCTGGCGATCTCGGGAAAACTGGTCGAGATGATGGGCGGGTCGATGTCCGTCGAGGGGGACCTCGGGATCGGCAGCAAGTTCCGCTTCGACGCGACGTTCGAGGTTGGGATTATCAACGATTGCCCAGGTCGAAAATATCAGATCGGCCCGGTTCACGACCTGCAGATCCTGGTCGTCGACGACAACGAAACGAATCGCCGGATCCTCGAAGAGGTTCTTTGGAACTGGGGGGCTCATCCCACCACGGCCCATGATGGGCCGACCGCGCTGACATTGCTCCGTCAGGCTAGCGATGCGGGGCGAGCGTTCGATGTCGCCATCATTGACGGCATGATGCCGGATATGGATGGCTTCGATCTCGCCGCTCGAATCAAGGCCGACTTCTTGCTCGGCACCCCAGCGTTGATCATGCTGACATCCGGTGATTTGTCGGGCGAATCCGAACGAGCGCGTGATCTGGGGATCGCCGCCTATCTGACAAAACCCGTCCGCCAGTCCGAGTTGTTCGACACTCTCATGAAAACTCTGAACGGTCCAGGACGAAAACCGAGTTTGTCGCCCAGAGAAGTGGTGGCCACGGCGTCAGGCGGCGATCCGATCGCTCCGAACCCACCGCACTCGCTGCGGGTTCTGCTCGCCGAGGACCATATCGTCAACCAGAAGGTGGCGATGGGATTACTCACCGGGATGGGACATGATGCCGTCGTGGTCGGTGATGGTCGCCAAGCGGTCGACGCCTGGCGGAACGGGTCATATGACCTGATCCTCATGGATATCTCCATGCCAGAGATGGACGGATTCGAAGCTCTCGCGGTGCTCCGTACCGAGGAGGCCGCGCTGAAGCGACCTCATACATCCATCGTGGCGCTCACGGCCCACGCGATGAAGGGAGATCGCGAGCGTTGCATCGCAGCTGGGTTTGACGATTATCTCCCCAAACCAATCCGTTCGAAGGAGTTACGGGAAATTATCGATCGATTTTCCCGGGTTACGAGCTTGACGTCGAGCCTGGCCGTCTCCTCAGTCAAAACCTCGGGCGAATTCCATCGGGCCGAGGCGTTGGCGGGTCTGGGCGACGACGAAACGCTGCTCGTCGAGGTCATCCAGATGTTCCTCGACGACTACCCCCGCCTGATCAACGAGATCGAAGCGGCACTCGCGCGGGACGACCGATCGAACCTGGCCCGCCTGATCCATACGGTCCGGGGTGTTGCCAGTAACTTCGCGATCCCGGTGGTGCTCCAACTGGCAACCGACCTGGAAAAACTGGTCAAGACCGGAACGGAGCACCGGATGCTGAGGGAGGGATTCGACGCGTTGCGGCAGGCGATCGACCGAGTCAAGCCGGAACTCGAAGCCGCAGCGACCTGCTTGCATGCCCCAAAACTAGAGGCCACAATTTCCGGAAGATGAGGGCAACGTGCGAAAAGCTGAGCTAAATTTCTCGCGTGTGATGCCTGAATGCAACGAACAACCTCGATGCCCGAGCCCTCTCCTTGCTCGGACTAAGTCAATCACACTACCGGATGAGTCGAATCCTAAGGCTGTTTCCAGGGGAGAAGCGCAACATGGAACCTTGTCTCACCGAACTTGACCTGGCAGCCCCCGAGTTCGTCGCCGAAACCGCTCAGGCGGCCGTCGAGGTCCTGATTGTCGACGACTATGTGGTTGACCGGCGGATCGCGGGTGGGATCGTCGAGAAGATCACCGGGAGTAAACCGAGGTACGCGACCAACGGCGTCGAAGCGCTGGACCAGATCGCCGATCACTTGCCGACCGTGGTCTTGACCGACCTCCAGATGCCCGAGATGGATGGTCTCAAACTGGTCCAGGAAATTCGCGACCGGTTTCCACTTCTACCCGTGATCCTGATGACCGCCTACGGCAGCGAGGAAGTCGCGATCCAGGCCCTCCGCGCCGGTGCGGCCAACTACGTCCCCAAAAAGGCGCTCGCCAGGGAACTGGGTGATACCTTACATCAGGTCTTGAATGCCTCAGCCATCAACCGTGACCGCCAGCGCATTCTCTCCACGATGGAACACCGCGAGTCGCGCTTTGTTATCGAGAACGACCCAAACCTGATCAGTCCGTTAATCAACCTCTTGCAGGAAGACCTGGGTGGGATGGACGTTTGCAACGCCAACGCTCGGATGCGAGTCGGTGTTGCCTTGCAGGAAGCGCTGACGAACGCCATCTTTCATGGCAACCTCGAAGTCAGCTCGGACCTCCGGCAGGAAGACGAAAAGGTTTACTACGGTCTGGCCGAGGAACGGCGCTTCCAGTCCCCCTTCCGCGACCGAAAAGTCTACGTCCACGCGCGGTTCGAACGTGACGAGGCGACGTACATCATCCGCGACGAGGGGCCAGGGTTTGATACCTCGTCGCTCGACCGCCCGATCGAACTGGAAGACTTGATGCGCGTCGGGGGCCGCGGGATGCTCTTGATCCGGACATTCATGGATCAGGTCAGCCACAACAGCACCGGCAACCAGATCACCCTGATCAAGCGGAGCCAGGCTTCGGTCTGATCAGGGTGCAGCTTAAACCACGAAGTTGACCATCTTCCCCGGTACAACGATTGTCTTGCGAATCGTCTTGCCGACGAGCAAAGCCACGATCCGCTCGTCGGACCGAGCGGCGGCTTCCACCTCTTCGGGGCCGGCATTGGCCGGCACCTGGACCTTGGCGCGGAGCTTGCCGTTGATCTGGACCGGCACCTCGGTCTCATCATCCAGGAGCAGGGCAGAGTCGAAGTCGGGCCAGGGCTCGTAAGCCAACGTGGTCGGGTGCCCGAGCAGTTCCCAGAGTTCCTCGGCGAGGTGGGGCGCCATCGGGGCCAGCAAGAGGGTGAAGGCTTCCATCGCGGCGACGGGTCGGACCTCTTGCCCGGTGAAGAAATTGACGAACTCCATCAACCGGCTGATGGCGGTATTGAACCGGAAGTGATCGAAGTCGCTCGTCACGGCGGCGATCGTCTTGGCGACGATCTTGGCCTGCGCCGGGGTCATCGCCACCGGTTGGACCTTCGGGTCGAGCACGATCGCGTCGGCCTCGGCATCGGCGATCATCCGCCAGGCGCGACCGAGAAACCGATAGACCCCCTCGACTCCCTTCATGCTCCAGGGTTTGACGGCCTCGAGTGGCCCCATGAACATCTCGTAGAGCCGCAAGCTGTCGGCACCGTATTCCTTGACCACCGTGTCCGGGTTGATGACGTTTTCACGCGACTTCGACATCTTGTGCGCGCGGGCGTCGATCCGGATCTCGGGCCGCTCGGTCAAAACGAACCCATCCCCCTTCTTGGTCACCTGTTGTTCGTCAAGCTTGACCGCGACGGCTCCCTCGGCCTGAGCTTCGCGACTCGATGCCGAGAGCCAGTGGCCGCTGGCGTCCTGATAGCCGGTGTACTCGGTCTCACCAAGGATCATCCCCTGGTTGACCAGCCGGGCGAACGGCTCCGACGTGCTGACGTGCCCCCGATCAAACAGGACCTTGTACCAGAACCGGGCGTACATCAGGTGGAGCACGGCATGCTCGGCACCGCCGACGTACAGGTCTACCGGCATCCAGTAATGTTCCAGTTCCTTCGACCAGGCTTGCTCGGTGTTCGTTGGGTCGAGGTAGCGGAGGAAGTACCAGCACGACCCCGCCCACTGCGGCATCGTGTTGGTCTCGCGGCGGTATCGCTCGGAGTAGTTGACCCAGTCGGTGGCCTTGCCGAGCGGTGGCTCGGGCCGGCCCGACGGGCGGAAGTCGTCCAGTTCGGGAAGCAGGACGGGTAACTCGGCGCCGGGGACAGCCGAGGCGCGGTCGTCGCTATCGAGCAGGATCGGGAACGGTTCGCCCCAGTAGCGCTGGCGACTGAACAACCAGTCTCGAAGGCGGGTTGTGACGGTCTTCTGCCCCGTCCCCTGCTCGGCCAGCCAGTCGATGATCCTGGTCTTGGCCTCGAGCGTGGGCAGGCCGTCGAGGCTGACCCGATCACCCCTCGAATGGACGGCGACACCGTGGGCGGCCTCGGCCTCGGCGAGCGGGTCGTCGGCCTGCTCGATCGAGGGAGCGACGACGCGGCGGACTGGCAGGTTGAACGCCTGGGCGAAGGTGAAGTCGCGCTCATCGTGGCCCGGCACGGCCATGATGGCGCCGGTCCCGTAACCCATCAACACATAGTCGGCGATCCAGACCGGGACGGCTTCGCCATTGACGGGGTTGATGGCGAACCCGCCGGTGAACACGCCGGTCTTGGTCCTGGCCAGGTCGGTTCGGTCGAGGTCACTCTTGGAAGCAACCCCAGCGCGGTAGGCATCCACGAACCCCTTGTGCTCGGGGGTCGTCAGCGCATCGACCAGCGGGTGCTCGGGGGCGAGGACCAGATACGTGGCACCAAAAAGCGTGTCGGGGCGAGTCGTGAACACGCGGATGACGTCGGGTGCGGGATTCGCGGGCCAGCCCGCCTGCTGGCGATCGGTGAACCATGAGGCGGCGCGATCGGTGGCGAAGTCGACCTCAGCTCCTTCGCTCCGGCCGATCCAGTTGCGCTGCATGTCGCGGATCGGCTTGGGCCAGTCGACGGCGTCGAGATCGTTGACCAGGCGATCCGCGTAAGCGGTGATCCGCAGCATCCACTGCTTCAGGGGCAGGCGGACGACCGGATACCCACCCACTTCGCTCTTGCCGTCGACGACTTCCTCGTTCGCCAGGACGGTCCCGAGTTTGGGGCACCAGTTGACCGGAACCTCGGCGCGGTAGGCCAACCGGCGCTCGTCGCGGTAGGCAGCGGGGTCGCCGGTCCCGGCCGGGATCGGCAGCTCGGCGATCGGGCGGCCCTTGCCGACGTGGGTCCGGCCGGTCGGGTCGGTCCACTCGTGATCGGGGTCGTACCAGGTGTCGAACAGTTCGAGGAAGATCCACTGCGTCCAGCGGTAATAGGCGGGGTCGGTGGTATCGACCTCGCGGTCCCAGTCGTACGAAAAGCCGAGCGACTTGATCTGGCGCCGGAAGTTATCGACGTTTTCCTTCGTCGTGATCCGAGGGTGCGTGCCGGTCTTGATCGCGTATTGCTCGGCGGGTAAGCCGAACGCATCCCAGCCCATCGGGTGGAGGACGTTGTCCCCTTTCATCCGGCGGTAGCGGCAGAGGATGTCGGTCGCGGTGTAGCCTTCGGGATGACCGACATGCAAGCCAGCGCCGCTCGGGTACGGGAACATGTCGAGCGCGTAGAACTTGGGTCGGCCCGGAGTTGGCGCACCGGCCCGGAAGGTCTTGTGGTGGTCCCAGTACGCTTGCCACTTCGGCTCGATCCGCTGGGCGTGATAGGCAGGCATGGAGCGACGTTCCCGGACGAATAAATCAGGGGAGCGGCTGCGCTGATCGTCATCCCGGAACGATACGTGCTGCCGCTCGTGCTGAAGTCGACAAAAAGGCCCGCCGAAGGTTCGGAGGGCAGGTCCTAGCGAGCGACTTGGTTCAGTCAGGATACCGTGAGGTTGATGGCAAAACCACCCAGAATCATTCACCGAGCGGCGGTCGGACCCCGTCGCGGGCGATCTCACCCGGATTTCGAGGGCCGGGCCGACCGGGCGAGTCGAACTGACCCGAAGCCGACATCGTGGGACGACCGGGACCAGCCTGGCCGGTCGATGGTTCCATCCGCCCAAAGATCATCCGCCCCGCGCTGGTTTGCAAGACGCTGGTCACGGTCAACCGGACCGTCTCGCCCAGGTGCTGCTGGCCGTGCTCGGTCACGACCATTGTGCCATCGTCGAGGTAGCCAATCCCCTGCCCTTGCTCCTCGCCCCGTTTGAGGATCTTGACCATGAGCGCTTCGCCGGGCAAAACGACCGGCTTGAGCGCGTTCGCCAGATCGTTGAGGTTGATCACCTCGACCCCCTGGAGCCGGGCAATCTTGTTGAGGTTGTAGTCGTTGGTGACGACTCGACCACCGAGGTGCTTGGCCAGGACTACAAGGCGCTGATCAACCTCGCGGATTCCCGCCAGGGCCGGGATTTCGAGGTCGTGGATCTTGACCTCGATCTCGGTCGACTTCTGCAACTTGTTGAGAATGTCGAGCCCGCGCCGCCCCCGATTCCGCCGGAGTTTGTCGGAGCTATCGGCGATCCCTTGCAGTTCCTGTAGCACGAAGCGAGGAACAATCAAGGGCTGGTCGATCACCCGAGTTTCCGCCACGTCGGCGATCCGACCGTCGATAATCACCGACGTGTCGAGGACCAACGGGCGGGTCCCCTTGACCTCCTTCGAGAATTCCATATACGGAATGATGAACCGGAAGTCATCCTTGGTCTGCAAGAGCGTCGTCACGCAGGCATAGCAGACGATGACCGTCAAGATCCCAGCCAGTGATTGATGCGTGCCGGTATCGGGCAAGAGCAAGGCGAGCGAAGGCTCCAGCGCGCTTTGGATCAGGTTGCTGAGAATCAAACCGACGATCAAGCCAATATAAACGGCGGTGACCGTTTGGATGCGTTTACGAGGCGTGAAGATGTCAAAGATCACCACGCTCGCGGCCGCCAGCAGGACAATCCCGAACGAGATGGACCAGTGGAGGGTCTCGTTGGTGACCCTGGCCAATCGAACGGCCAGGCCGGCCACGACGAGCACGAACGTCGCCCGGATGATGGTCAGGAGCATAGGAACGTGGCCTCGACGAATGTCGCTGGAGGAAGAACCAGCCGTGGAAACGTGCGAAAGATAGAATCGGATCGGCGATAAAGATCAGGAAGCGGCTGAACTTGACCCCACTTTGGCGAACTCGGCGGCTAACCGGTCATAAAATGTGTCGAGACTTTCGACGATGACCTTGGTCTCGCCCAAAACGGGCATGAAATTGGTATCGCCATCCCAACGCGGCACGATGTGCCAGTGGAGATGACCCGGCAAACCCGCGCCCGCCGACTTGCCGAGGTTCAGTCCCACATTATAACCCTGAGGTCGCATCATCCGCGACAGTATGGTGATCGAGTCGCGAACCAATTCGAGCGGGACGGTCAGTTCGGGACCGACCAACTCGTCGAGGTTGCCACGATGGACTAGTGGGGTTACAAGCAGATGCCCGTTATTGTACGGATATCGGTTTAGAAATACAGCAGCATGCGGACCCCGATGGACAAGCAGGTTCACGCGATCCGCAGCGGGTTCGCTCGCCAAGCCCCGGCAAAGGAAACAGCTTTCATCGGTCGCCGGCGGTTGTCCCGCTGACTCCTGGATATATTGCGCGCGCCAGGGAGCCCAAAGTCGATCCATGCTATCCCATCCCGGAAAGAACGCCGACCATCGTGGAGTTTGATCCCGACGTCGTGAGGCGATCGTGCTGGAGCGCTCCTGACCGAGCGAAGTCCAGAGCACCAGGATCTTAACACTCCACGCCGCAGGTGTCGCGGGTGGAGCTGAGATGATCGCGGCACCGACGAGCCGACCGCGCGGTTAGCGGAGCAGTTGCCGGCTCCAGACCGGATAGGACTGAGCCCAGGCTCGCCCGTGGATCTCGTCGTGAGCGACGATCCCCCAACTTGCCTCATCGGGATGCGGTTCAGCCAGGTCGTTGTGGAACGATACCATGACATGGCGGTCGGGAACGATCAGATCGAGGGCGTGCATGTAGCCACTCAGGCGAAGCAGACTCAGGGGAGTTGGGCGGTTGTCGACCTCAAGCTGATTCGCCGACCAGCGCACGCGTTGCCCCTCATTAGCAAGGACGCGGGCCAGTCGCGGCCGTAATCGCTGGCTCGATCGGAGCCAGATTGTCTCGCCATGCTTCGGGCCGCCGGTCCCTCGGTACGCCCAACGGTTCACCCAGTACCCTTCATGGGGTCCGTGCTCATCATAAACGGGCCACGCGAACATCGACCCGAGGATAATGATGGGCGCGTAACAGACCGCGCCAAGACCCAGCGCGGCCGTGAGCGCGGGAACCATGGGGGCGAACTTGGGAAAGGCGGTGCGCTTGATCGCATCAGCCGCCGAGACCGCGTGCGCGGCGAAGGCAAAGGCGATCATCAGGAGACTTAACCAGGTCCCCCAGAAGAATAGCCCGATCGACATCGCGGTGAAGTGGAACACGAAGAACACGATGGCCTGATCATACTGACCCCAGAGATGATGCGGTAACCCAGGCACGAGCACACGCCAACCGGCGGGAGCGAGCAAGAGATCGGGAACGGAATTTCGCAGAGCATCGGCATGCGGGTCCACTCTCATCGCACCATTGCCCCCGAGTCCAGGTTAGCACGCTTGATCAGGCAAGCACCAATGGCCCCAAACTTCCGTTGACTCGGCGTCGAAGTCACTGATTTCATCATACCAATCGGGGAGGCGTTTGAGTTCTTTCGTACTCTTGTTGGCGAACGACTTTCTGTGCTTTCGAGCACATCAAGGATCGTTCTCCATTCCTGGGCTTGTTCCTTCGAAACCAACATCTGCCAGATTGACGTCGGATGAGTGCCAGTTCGGCACCGAGGTCAGGGTGTGGTTCTGAAATTCAGAGATCAGGATTGCAAATCACGGAACCAAAACCTGCGGACCAAACAACGCAATAGGTCCGTTTGGCGTTGCGGTCAGCTTTCCCGCTCGATTTCAGCTTAGATTGCAGCAATCTCCTAAGTTGAGAGCCAGACCGGACGGTGCGTGGAGTGTTGACGGATTTTCTGAGTCTGGTATGATAAATAACTCGGTGTGTTTGCAACGCCCGATCCCTCCTTCCTCCGCGCTTCAAAGGTCAGGATCGGTTCTTGCTCCGCCTTTCGGGTGGGAAATCATCGATCCACGTTGGCTTTCTTTTTTCCCGCCTTCTTCGGCCCGTCCCGGTTTGGATGGGCCGAGCCGCCCCCAACCCGGGTGATCTTCGGCTGAACTTGGGACGAGGGGTTTTACCGCCCTTCGAGACGAGACGCAACTTCTCATGGAAAATCTTCGGAACGTCCGGAATATCGGGATCTCGGCCCACATCGACTCTGGCAAAACGACGCTCACCGAGCGGGTGTTGTTTTACTCGGGCAAGAGCCACTCCATCAAGGAGGTCCGCGGCGAGGGCGCCAAGATGGACCACATGGAGCTGGAAAAAGAGCGCGGGATCACGATCACCTCGGCCGCGACGACCGTGCAGTGGAAAGACAAGAAGATCAACATCATCGACACCCCCGGCCACGTCGACTTCACGGTCGAGGTCGAGCGGTCGCTCCGCGTTCTCGACGGCGCGGTCCTGGTGCTCTGCGCCGTGGCGGGAGTGCAGTCGCAGTCGATCACCGTGGACCGCCAGATGAAGCGGTACAAGGTGCCCCGGCTCGCGTTCATCAACAAGATGGACCGGACCGGTGCCAACCCAACGAACGTCATCGCGCAGCTCGAAAGCAAACTCGGCCTGACCACCGTGCCGATCCAGATCCCGATCGGCGGCGAGGTCAACTTCGGTGGCGTGATCGACCTGATCAACCGCGAAGCCGTCTACTTCGATGGCGACAAGGGCGAGACGCCCCGACGCGAGCCGATCCCGGCCGAACTGGTCGAAGCCGCCGATCGCGCCCGTCAGGGGATGCTCGAAGCTCTCTCGCTCGTGTCCGACAAGATCATGGAACTGCTGCTCGAAGAGCAGGAAGTGCCGCTCGACCTGATCAACTCGACGCTCCGCGAAGCCACGATCGCGCAGCAGATCTGCCCGGTCCTCGTCGGCTCGGCCTACAAGAACAAGGGCGTCCAGCTCTTGCTCGACGCGGTCAACGCCTACTTGCCGAGCCCGATCGACCGCGAGATCCACGCCAAGGACAACAACGACGGCATGGCCGAAGTCGCCCTGACGCCCAACCCCGACGAGCCCATGGTCGCCATGGCGTTCAAGCTTGTGGAAGAAGCGTTCGGTCAGGTCACCTACATGCGGATCTATCAGGGCACGCTCAAAAAGGGCGAGTTCTACTGGAATTCGCGGCAACGCAAGAAGGCCCGGGTGAGCCGGATCTTGCGGGTCCACGCCGACGAGAAGGAAGACATCGACTCGGCCGGCGCTGGCGACATCGTCGCCGTGATGGGGATCGAGTGCGCCACCGGGGACACGTACTGCGACGAGGGGACGAACCTGTCCCTCGAAAGCATTTACGCCGCCGAGCCGGTCATCGACCTCGCCGTCTCCCCCAACAAACGGGGTGATCAGGACAAGCTGTCGAAGGCCCTCAATCGCTTCATGCGGGAAGACCCGACCTTCCGGGTCCATGTCGACAAGGAAACCTCCGAGACCATCATCTCGGGCATGGGCGAACTCCACCTCGAAATCTACGTCGAGCGGATTCGTCGCGAGTACAAGGTCGATTGCACCGTCGGCGCGCCGAAGGTCAGCTATCGCGAAGCGCCCACGAAATCGACCCCGTTCGACTACAAGCACAAGAAGCAGACCGGCGGTTCGGGTCAGTATGCCCACATCAAGGGCGTGCTGGAGCCGATGCCCGACGACAACAAGGAGCAGTTCATCTTCGAGAACGAGGTGACCGGCGGTCGTATCCCGTCGGAATACATCCCCTCGGTCGAGAAGGGGTTCCGCGACTCGTTGCACAAAGGTCCGGTCGCTGGGTTTGAAGTGCTCGGCGTCAAGATGATCCTGACGGACGGTTCGTACCACGACGTGGACTCGTCCGACATGGCGTTCCAGATCTGCGCCCGCGACTGTTTCCGCGAAACCTTCCGCAAGGCCGACCCCGTCCTGCTCGAACCAATCATGCGGGTCGAGGTTGAGGTCCCAACCGAGTTCCAGGGGCCCGTTACCGGCGCTGTGTCGTCGAAGCGGGGCGTGATCCTGGGCACCGAGAGCCGCTCGGGCTTCGCCGTGATCCTCGCCGAGGTTCCCCTCTCCGAAATGTTCGGCTACTCGAACGACCTCCGGAGCATGACCCAGGGCAAGGGGAGCTTCAGCATGGAGTTCCTCAAGTACCAGAAGCTACCCGCCCGGTTTCAGGAAGACATCGTCAAGAAGGTCCAGCTCGAAAAAGCCAAGGCTTGATCGACTGGCTTGCCTGACTTGAAAGAATCGCGACGCCCGACCGATGATCCGGTCGGGTTTTTTTGTGACCTAGGTGTGATCAACACGTCTTTCATGGAGATATAAGCATCATGGGACGCGTCGTAACAGAGGCGAAGTTTGAGAATCTGAAAGACCTTTGGGCCGCCGAGCAAGGACTCCGGTTACCCGAAGAGGTCCGAACGATTACCCTCACTGACGCCCTCGTCGACACGGGCGCGACACTTTTGTCATTGCCGATCAGCCTGATCCAGCAACTGGGTTTAACGCAATTCACAACAAAGCGGGTTCGAAGCAGCACCGGCCCCGTGGACGTTCCGATGTATGAAGCGGTCCGCCTGACGATCATGGGTCGAGAATGCAAAATGGATGTACTTGAAGTGCCCGATGGGGTTCCCGCCTTGATCGGCCAGATACCCCTGGAATACCTTGATTTCGTGGTCGATCCGCAAAATCAAACCTTGATAGGCAACCCCGCTCACGGCGGCGAGCATGCCTTTGAGATGTATTGATATTCTTTACATCGCAATGGCAATTGATCCTGAAATAATCTTACTCTCTGGGCTGATCGGCTGGAGCGTACCAACATGGGAGTTGATCACGATGGGCCGGGTGACGACGGAAGCCAAATTTGAGAATCTGAAAGACCTCTGGGCCGTGGGGCAGGGTTTGAAGACGCCAGCCGAAGCGCGATCTGTCACGATCCCCGATGCCCTGGTCGACACCGGTGCAACGCTTTTGTCTCTCCCGACGAGTTTGATCCAGCGCCTTGGTCTGACCCGTGTTTCGTCAAAGCGAATCACCAGCAGCGTTGGGCCGGGTGAAGCCGGGATGTACGATGCCGTCCGACTGACGATCCAGGGGCGTTTTTGCACGATGGACGTCATGGAAGTTCCCGACGGTGTGCCAGCCCTGATCGGTCAGCTACCGCTGGAGCATCTTGATTTCGTGGTTGACCCGAAAAGCCGGTCCCTGATTGGCAACCCAGCGCACGGCGGCGAACATATTTACGAGTTATATTGATCACCTGGATCGAAATTGCGATCGTCAGGGCCAATCCCGCGTGATCGTCAAACCATAAAAGGTTTGGATCGGTGCTTGCTGGCTGGGTGGCGGGACCTTGCCGGTCAGGCTGAAACAGGACGCGTGGTAAACTTTCGTCCCGGTCGGGGGTTTGATGGCGGGAGTTGCCGCGTCGCCGCTGACCAGAATGACCTGGGCGGCGGGTTCGAGGTAGTAGCGGGCAGCCGCATCCTGGGTGTAGGGGAACTGCGGGTCGGGGTTGTGCAACACGACGATCGACCGGGAGTCGCCTCGATCCTGGAGCCAGCGAGCGAACGCGCGGTAGTCGGTCTTCATCCCCGGGGCATAGGTTCGGGTGCTGAGGCCGTGGATCGTCAACGCTAAGAGTGCCCCGACGACCGCCAATCGGCCCCATCGCGGCAGAATAGTCAACCCGCGCGCGACGAGCAGCAGGTAGGCCGGAGCGACGAACAGGTGGATCCGCGCCGGCCCGAAGATCGGATATTTGATCCACGAGTAACCATAAAGCAGCACGGGCGGAACGACGAACCAGCAGATCATGGTCAGGCCCGAGGCGGGGTCGCGGAGCCTGAGGCGGCGATCAGCCCGGGTCAGCAAGCCGACCAGGATCAGCCCGCCGAGCGGCACCAGCGTCAGACTGTTGCCGCCGATGTACTCGATCGGGACGCTGAGGAGGAACCGGATCGGGTAGCGAGGTAAGAGGTATTCGGGAGCATGGTCAAAATAATGGCCCACCCAGGGCAAGACCAGCACCACCGCCAGCCCGAGCGTCAGCACCCACGCTCCAAACCCGAGCACAAGCCACGGGCGCACGGCGAGGTAAGCCAGACCATGCGCGGCCACCATGAACAGGCCGACCGGATGGGTATACATTAGAGACGCCAGGAGCGCGGCATAGCCGAGCCGATGCCCGATGCTCGCCGACCACCGGAACCGGAGGAAGACCCACCACGAGACCACCGTCATCGGGACGAGGAGCGCATACATCCGCACTTCTTGCGAGTACGTCACCAGGGGCGGGCAGACCGCACCCAACCAGGCGGCCCAGCGCCCCGTGCGCTCATCGAAGGCAGTCCGTCCCAGCCCGTAAGTGGCTCCGACCGTCAGGATTCCCAGGATCGCCACCAGCGACCGCGCCGCCAGATCCGTCGGACCAAAGACCTTGAGCCAACCCATCAGGACCAGCGGAAACAGCGGCGCCCGGGTCGCGTCGATCTGCAGGATCAGGTCGAGCAATGCCCAGGGGTTGGCCGCCTGCGCCAGCCGGACCGTCACGACCTCATCGTACCAGAGGGTCCAGTGGTTGAGCCGCCAGCATCGGAGACCCGTCGCCACGGCCAGGATCAGCACTAGATGGAGCGTGGCACCATCGACCTGGAACGGTCGAGGTGGATTCTCGTCCGCAACGTGTTCGGCCACAACACCCTCAGTTTAGTTTCCAGGTCAACCCGCGCTGGCTCGGACCCGCGACGTGAACGCGGCGGAGAGCAGGTAGAAGGCCACGGCGACGAGCAGGAGATGGTCGAACCCGAGCATCAGCGACAGGTTCTCGCTCAGGCCGCCGAGGATCACCCCGGCGACGTTCGACCCGAACGCGACATCGGGATGCTCGCTCCGCGCGAAGGATGTCGCGAAGATCACCCCGGCGAACAGGATCGGCACCCCCACAACCAGGCACGACGCCGCCACCTTCGCCGCGCCCGGCAAGCCCAAAAAGACACTCATCGGCACGAGTGCATTGACCAAAAGCGCGGCCAGCAGGCCCAGATAATAAGGCGTCAGGTTGCGCGGCTTGAGCGCCAGGACGAAGAGATTACTGATCAGGATCATGACAAGGATCGCAAAGAAGACGACCGAGTTGACCACCCAGGTCGAGCCGAACAGCAGCGCCATGTGGACCACCGCCTTCGATTCCAGGAGCATGAACCCCGCCCCCAGGAAGAACATCCGGCCCCCCGGGCGGATCGTCCGGACCGGCGCGAACCCCAGCAAGAGGAACAACGAGAGGACCGCAATCAGCACGATCCCCCGGATGTTTAGGGCCGGGATCGTCGCCGTCTTGAGGTACAGGAACGGCCAGTCGTCGGTCGGCAATGGTCCGATCCCCGTCGTGTCCACGGTGGCCGAGCCGATCTTCTGCCACCGCTCCGACGGGACGCCCGCGACCGTCGGAGGCTCGGCGCTGAAGCCGTTGATCCCGACGTTGTCGAGGGGGCGCCGACTGAGCCAGAACGACCCGCCGTGATCGAGCTTCGCGCGGATCGACTCCAGCGTCTTCGAGCCGGCCTTGCCCACGATGATGGTCGTGAAGTTCTCCCCGACCAGCGAGTCGCCCGCGACGATCCTGTCCCGATAGGGCAGCGAGATGACGATCGGGTCGGCCCCGAAGACGTTTTTGGCCATCTCGACCAGGCGACCGACGATCCACCCCTGGCGGTAATAGTTCGACATCACGAAGACGCCGTCGTCGCTCAACCGCGCCCGGACGTCGCGGAACGCCTGCTCGGTGAACAGAAAGCTTTCAAGCCGAAGACTGGAGTAGCCCGAGTGGAGGACCAACGAGTCCACCAGCGCGTAGGCGATCATGTCGTAGGTGCCGGTTGAGCGCCGGATGAAGCTCCGGCCGTCGTCGAGGCTGATCCGGACGCGAGGGTCGTCGTAGGGCTTCATCGGGTGGTCATCGCGGCCGACCTCGTTGAGGACCGGCTCGATCTCCACGGCGTCAACGTGCCCGGCCCCATTCTGGAGCGCGGCTGAAACGTCGTTGCCCGACCCGGCACCCACGATCATCACCTGACCGAACGGCTTGTTCCCGGCATCGCGGTTCAGGAGGTGCGGCAGCATGTAGGCTGCCCCCTTCTCGCCGACCGGAACCATCGTCTGGTGGCCGATGTTGTTGGTGATCAGCCCTTTGTACAACTGCTGATAATAGATTTTGTAGTAAGGGGACCAGATGACCGGCTTGGCCACGCTCTCGCGGTAGCCCCAGAAGCCAATCAGGCCAACCAACCCGACCGCGCAGCCGGCCTGAAATCGGGTCAACCGAGGGAAGAACCGTAGACCCACGACGGCCACGACCGTGAACCAGACCTGCGGCGGTGTCCGGAGCCAGGACAGCACCCCAAAGACCAGAATGCCGGTCAGGCTGCCCAGGATATCCACCGTGTACGAGACGACCCGGTTCGGGATCGCGTTGAACGCCCGGCCCATCACCTGACCGAGCCCCACGAACGTCAAGGCGATCAGGACGAAGAAGGTGCCCGCCACCGCCTCGATCGGCACGACGAACTGCGACGGGTCGGGCGCTGTGAACCGCTCGGTGCCGAAGAAGACCTGCTGCGGCGAGTTCTGCCCGCCGACGTTGATCATGTACTTGTGCGAGACCCGATCCGACGCCGTGAAGATCGCGCAACTGACTGCCACCAGCGCCAGCGGGAAGACCGTATTCATGAGGTTCGACCGGCGACCAGCCGACATCAGGCCCACCGACATCCCCAGAAAGCAGGCGAGCAGCACCAGATTCGTGAAAAAGGTCAGGAACAGGACCGTAGCGCCGAACCAGCGGATGCTCGCCAGCTCGAAGAACAGGATCAAAAAGCTGATCAGGAAGAGGTCGACATAACGTCCCCGCACGGCATCCGGATCGGTCGTCAGCACAGGCGACTCGGGGGGCGGCTCGGACGACATCGGGCGGTCACTCCACGCGGGGGATCAGTCGGATCGGGATGGGCCACAGTCTATCGCCAGCGGGGTCGTCATGGCAATCAGGGGGGACGAAGCGACATCGTCAGGGACGGTCGATCTCGATCTCGGAAAAAATGGAATTCGATGGGATCATCCATCCGTTGCCAGTTGTGTACGATTGTGGTGCCCAGCCGGCATGACTTACCTGATGGGGAATATCCATGGAGAGCAACATCATGGGTCGCGTCGTCACGGTTGCTCGGCTGGAAAACCTCCAGGACCTTTACGCGGTGCGGCAAGGGTTACGAGCCCCCGCCGAAGCCCGAGCCATCACGATTGCCGATGCCCTTGTCGATACCGGGGCCACGATGCTGTCATTGCCGACCAGTTCGATCCGTCAACTCGGATTGATACAGTATTCCTCGCGGCGGATCACCACCAGCGCTAGTCCCGCCGAAGCGGGGGTTTATGACGCCGTCCGCCTGACCATCATGGGGCGGAGTTGCACCCTCGACGTGCTCGAAGTGCCCGACGGTGTGCCGGCACTGATTGGCCAGATCCCGCTGGAATATCTCGATTTTGTGGTCGATCCGCAAACTCGAACCTTGATCGGCAACCCCGCGCATGGCGGCGAGCACATCACGGAGATGTATTAATTGCGAGATCATTGGTCGGGCCACGTGGATCAACGCAGAATGAGCATAACGGAAATTTTGAAACGATTTGCTCTTCTTCCCGTCGGATGGTGTACGATTTCGCCAAGATTGCCCTGCGCATCCTGGTTGGACCCCTCCCTGCTGACCAGATCTGTTCGGTTTGACCCTCCGGGAGCCATCGCGTGGCGTCCGTGTATCCGTCTTCGCATCCACTCGTCCTGAGCAACCTCGCGGCGATCCGCGACACCAGGACCGCACCCGCCGAGTTCCGCCGCCTCGTCCGCGTGACCGCCATGCTGCTCGCCTATGAGGCGATGGTTGACGCGGCAACGGTTGAGAGCTCGGTGGAAACCCCCCTTGCCACCGCCAAAACCCGCGTTCTGGCCGGGCCGATCGCCATTGTCCCCGTCCTCCGCGCCGGGCTCGGGATGGCCGATGGGGTTCTGGAAGTGATCCCGACCGCGCGGGTCTGGCACATCGGCCTCCGCCGCGACGAGCACACCTTGCAGCCCGAGGAATATTACACCCGACTACCCGAGCACGCCCGCGACGAGCAAGCCCTGCTGCTCGACCCGATGCTGGCCACCGGCGGGTCGGCGGTCCATTCGTGCGAGCTGGTCAAGGCGTGTGGCGTGACCCGGATCAAGTTCCTGGCCATCCTCGCCGCCCCCGAGGGGATCGCCCGCCTCTCGGCCGCCATGCCCGACGTCGCCATCCACGTCGGCGCGATCGACGACCGGCTCAACGAGGTCGGCTTCATCTATCCCGGCCTCGGCGATGCCGGCGACCGCCAGTTCAACACCACCGGTTCCTGATCGGTTCGACTCCTTCCCGAGAGACCCAGTCCAGCCATGCGAGCCGTCGATATCGTCCGGAAGAAGCGTGAGGGGGAAGAACTCTCGGCCAACGAGATCAACTTTATGGTCCAGGGAATCGGCGGCGAGGTCGCCGATTACCAGTGGTCCGCACTGTTGATGGCCACCCTCTGGCGCGGGATGACCGACGCCGAGACCGCCGCGCTGACCGACGCGATGATGCGGTCGGGGTCGATCATCAACCTCGACGCCGTCTCGGGTCGGAAGGTCGACAAGCACAGCACCGGCGGGGTCGGCGACAAGAGTTCCATGATCCTGGCACCCATCGTCGCGGCGACCGGCGTGCCGGTGCCGATGGTCTCGGGCCGAGGGCTGGGTCATACGGGCGGGACGCTCGACAAGCTGGAGTCGATCCCCGGCTTCCGGGTCGACCTGAACCTGGAAGAATATGTCGAGGTTTTGGGGGAATGCGGCCTGGTCATGATCGGCCAGACCGACGAGATTGCCCCCGCCGACAAGTTTCTGTACGCGATGCGCGACGCCACGGCGACGGTCGAGTCGATCCCGCTCATCTCGGCGTCGATCATGTCGAAAAAGCTGTCCGAGGGGATCGACGGCCTGGTTCTCGACGTCAAGTTCGGCAACGGCGCCTTTATGGAAAAGCTCGACGACGCCCGGACGCTGGCTCAGGCGATGTGCGCCATCGGGCGCGGGCTGGGCAAGGATGTCCGGGCGCTTTTGACCCGGATGGATCAGCCGCTGGGTCGCGCGGTCGGCAACGCGGTCGAGATCGCCGAGTGCGTCGAGTGCCTCCGCGGCAACGGTCCCGCCGACCTGATGGAACTCTCGCTCGAACTCGCTGCCGAGATGGTCCTGATGGGTGGGAAAGCAGCGACGCTGGAGCAGGCCCGGGATCAGTGCCAGTTGGTGATCGACAACGGCGCCGCGCTCGACCGGTTCCGCCGCCTCGTGATCGCGCAGGGGGGCGACCCCGACGCGATCGACGACCTGACGCAGTTGCCGCAGCCCAAGGGGTCGATCGAGGTCGACTCGAAGCGGGCCGGCTATGTTCAGGCACTCGCGGCGCGACCGATCGGCCACGCGACGATGCTCCTCGGCGCTGGTCGGGCACGGGTCGACTCGAAGATCAATCCAGCCGTCGGCGTGATCCTCCACAAGAAGGTCGGCGACCACGTCGAGGCGGGCGAACCGCTCTGTACCGTCCTGGTCGACGATAGCGCCAGTTACCACGGGGCGCTCGAACTGATCGGCAACGCCTATGTGATCGGCGACGACCCCGTCGCGGTCGAGCCCTTGATCCTTGAACGCCTTTGATCGATCGGTCCTCAACCTCGATCGCCCGCCGCCCAGAAAGGGCCTACCCGCATGCGAAGCTGGATCATCCTCGCCATTTGCCTTGGCTGTCTGAGTGCGACCCCGACCAGAGCCGCCGACGTCGCCATCACCACCCCGACCCCGGCGCCGGTCCTGGTCGATAAGCCCGCCGAAGTGGTCCCGATCAGCGAGCGGTTGCAGAGCGTGGTCGGGATTTTCGCGATCCTCGGTCTGGTCACGGCGCTATCCACCAACCAGCGGGCAATTTCGCGGCGGGTCGTGATCTGGGGGTTGTTGCTCCAGTGGGTGTTCGCGCTGATCGTCCTCCGCGTGCCGGTTGGGCGGCTGGCGCTGGAGAGGGCGGGGGACGCGATCAAGGCGATGCTCGACTGCGCGCTGGTTGGCTCGGCGTTCGTCTTTGGTGAGAAACTGACAGCCCCCGATGGTCCGGCCGGATTCGTCTTCGCGTTCCGGGTCCTGCCCACCGTGATCTTCGTGGCGGCGCTGTTCGCGGTCCTGTACCACGTCGGGATCATGCAGTGGGTCGTCCGCGTGCTGGCGATCGGCATGGAACGGTTGATGGGAGCCAGCGGCGCCGAGTCGCTCAATGTCGCCGCGTCGCTGTTCCTGGGTCAGACCGAAGCACCCCTGACGATCCGGCCCTACTTGCCCCGGTTGACGCGGTCGGAACTCTTGACCGTGATGACGTCGGGCATGGCGCATGTTTCGGGCGGGGTGATGGCGGCCTACTTCGCCTTCGGAGTCGAGCCCCGCCACGTTCTGACGGCCGTCATCATGACCGCGCCCGGGACGATCCTGCTCTCAAAACTCTTGATCCCCGAAACCGAGATCCCCGAGACCGCCGGAAACGCCCGGCCCGACACGCTCAAGCCCGACGCCAACCTCCTTGATGCCGCCTCGCGTGGCACCCGCGAGGGGTTGCAACTCGCCCTGAACATCGCGGCGATGCTGATCTCGTTTCTGGCCCTGATCGCCTTTGTCAACCTGCTGTTGAGCACTGGGTTCCCCTCGCCGACCTCGGTTCTAGAGCACCTGACGGCGGCGGGCAGCGACCGGCCGATCCGCTGGATCAGCCTGCCGTCGCTCGAACGGATCTTTGGCTGGATCTTTGCCCCGGTCGCGTTCTTGCTCGGCGTCCCCTGGCGGGACTGCGGTACGGTCGGCAGCCTGCTCGGCACGCGGACCGTGCTGAACGAGTTGATCGCCTTCGGCCGGTTGCCGACGTCGGGACTGGTCCCGGGTTCGCGGTCGTTCACGATCACGACGTATGCCCTGTGCGGGTTCGCCAACTTCAGCTCGATCGGCATCCAGCTTGGCGGGATCGGCGCCCTGGCTCCCGAGCGCCGGGTGGACCTGGCGCGGCTCGGCTTCCGGGCGTTGCTGGCGGGCACTTTGGCCAACTTCCTCTCGGCCTGCATCGCGGGGATCTTGCTATGAGCTTCATCAAACCCGACCTTCACGCCCGGATCGTCGAGTCGGCCCACGCCCTTCGCGACCAGATGCCCGCAGGGCTCGAACCGCCCGAGATCGCCATCGTCCTCGGCTCAGGGCTCGGTGCGCTGGCGGACCGCCTGACCGACGCCGCGACGATCCCGTACGACCTGATCCCCCACTTCCCCCGACCGAGCGTGGCCGGGCACCTCGGCAACGTCCTCATCGGTCGCCTGGCGGGTACGCCGGTCCTGGCGTTCCAGGGTCGCTTCCACTACTACGAGGGGCACGACCTCGAAGCGGTGACGTTCCCCGTCCGGGTCCTCAAGGAACTCGGGATCAAGACCCTGATCCTGACGGCGGCCACGGGCGGGATCAACCCGACTTACCAGCCGGGCGACCTGATGGTCTTGTGCGACCACCTCAACCTGCTCGGAACCAACCCGCTCCGGGGGCCAAACGACGACCGGCTCGGCGTCCGGTTTCCCGATATGACCGAGGTTTACGCCCGGTCACTGCGTCTGCTCATTCAGGATCTTGCGAAGCAGACCGGCTTGACGATCCACGAAGGCGTGTACGCCGCCCTGCCCGGCCCAAGTTACGAGACGCCCGCCGAGATCCGGATGCTCCGAACGCTCGGGGCCGACGTCGTCGGGATGTCGACAGTGCCCGAGGCGATCGTCGCCCGCCATGCTGGCCTGGAAGTGCTGGCCTTCGCGCTCGTGACCAACGCGGCGGCGGGTGTGACGGGCGCGGCGATCACGCATGAAGAAGTGCTGACCGAAGGCCGCGCCGCCGGGCAGCGCCTCGGCGCCTTGATCGAGGCGATCGTCCCGCGGCTCAGTTCGGTTTGAAGCCGAAGCCGAACTGCCCTTAGATCTCGCGTTCGAGGACCAGCAGGATATAAGCGGTCCCGACCGCCGGGGCGTAGGGCGTCTCGCGGAGGGGTCGCCAGCCCTCATTGAGCAAGTCAACGAGGTTGTCCTTGGTGTTGCCGGACTGAATGATCCGCCAGCACTTGCCGTCGGCGTCGATGATGGCGTAGAGGTATTCGGTTTTCATCGGGTGATCTGGGTCAGGGGTTCGAGGGTCCGCGATAAGCGCGGTCGAGCAGGTCAACGGGGTGGACAACCTCAATCGGCGCTCCCTCAGCCTTCGCCTGGCGGGCGATCTGGAGGATGCAGCCGACGTTGCCCGTCACCACCGTCCCGGCGCCAGTCGCCCGGATGTTGGCGAGCTTCCGGCGGCCCAGGCGGTCGGCCATCTCGGGCTGAGTCAGGTTATAGGTCCCGGCGGCTCCACAGCACAGGTCGGATTCCGCGAGCGGGACCAGTTCCAGCCCAGGGATCAGACCAAGCAACTCGCGGGGGGCCGCCTTGATCTGCTGAGCGTGGGCCAGGTGGCAGGGGTCATGGTACGTCGCGCGGATCGGGACCGGGTGGGTCGGGGCGATCGGGCCGAGGTTCATCAGAAACTCGCTGATGTCGCGGACCTTGCTGATAAACGCCACGGCGCGGTCGTGATCGGCAGGGGGTAACAGGTGGTGGTAGTCCTTAAGCATTGCCCCGCAGCCGGCGACGTTGGTGACGATGGCGTCGAACCGGTCGGGGTCGAGTGCGGTTATGTTCCGGCGGGCGAAGGCGACGGCGGGGCCTTCCGACCCCGAGTGGTAGTGGATCGCGCCGCAGCAGTTCTGGCCGCGCGGGATGTGGACCTCGCAGCCGTTCGCCTGGAGGACGCGGGCCGTGGCGGCGGTCGTTCCGGGGAACATGGCGTCGCCGACACAGCCGACAAACAGGCCGACCGTCGCCCGCTTCGGCCCGATCGCGGGCAAGACGGCGGGCAAGGTCGGCCCTGGGGTGGCCAGGGTCGGCAACATCGCCTGCATCTGCCGCAGGGTCGCGGGCAACAGCTTCATCAGCCCGACGCTCTCGATCCGGTCGAGGATGCCGAGCTTTTGCAGCCAGCGGGCCGGGGCCAGGGCGATCTTGACGCGGTTGCCGTAGGGGAACAGGTACTGCAAGATCACCTGCTGCATCCAGCCGGTCCGGTCCTCGGGCGGGCTGGAGGCGTGGAGCGCAACCTTGAACGGCTCGATCAAGCGACCGTACTGGACGCCCGACGGGCAGGCCGTCTCGCAGGCGCGGCAGTCGAGGCAAAGGTCGAGGTGGTGGCGGACCTCCGGGGATGCGCCGATCCGGCCATCGGCGACGGCTCGCATCAGATAGATCCGCCCGCGCGGGCTGTCGTTCTCGTCGCCGGTCTCGACGTAGGTCGGGCAACTCGCGGTGCAGAGGCCGCAGTGGATGCAGTCCTGGTAGAGCGAATAAGGGATTTTCGCTCGCAACCAGTCGAGGTCGATTCCCGCCTGCGGCTCGGACGCGGTTGCCATCGTGGGAGCACTCTTGACGAGGGAGGGGGACTTTCGCATCAACCCGTTAGATTGTACCCACAAACCGGCCCGGGTTCAGGACCAGACCGGGGTCGAGCGCCCGTTTCACCCGCTCGGCGATCGCCCAGTCGGCCCGAGTCGGCCCCCAGACCTGGAGCCGATCTTTCCAGGCGGTTGGGCAGCATGACAGGACCAGCGACCCATCGAGCTGGCTCGCCTCCGCGCGGAGCTTGCCGACCGCCGCGGCCCAGTGGTCGAAATCATGATCCCCGCGAGCCATCCCTCGGACGACGCCGTTGCCGGCATGAACCCGGACCGACCAGCGGTTGAGGTCGACCTGATCGAGGAAGGCAAGCGCCCGCGACGGGGCGAAGCTGGCCACAAAGGCGAGCGGTGCCGGATCTTGGCCCTCAGCCGCGACGAAACTCAACCACTCTGCCTCGGCCTCGTCGTCGCGATAGGTCGCCGAGTTCGAGCGGTCCAACTCCGAGATCAGGCGAGCGACTTGCCAGTCGACGGCTGCCCGGTTCCCCTCGAAGCCGATCTTGAGCACCCATCGACGCCGGAGGTCGGGCGGGCTCGTGACCAGTTCGAGCGCGACCGGGCGGGTGCCGGAGATGTTCAGGCGGTCGAGCGCACCCGCCGCATCGGCGAGCGAATCGTAGTCGACCGACACGAGCGCTGAGGCTTCCGGGCGCGGGTTGACCTTCAAGGTGACCTCGGTGATGATCCCGAGCGTGCCCAGAGAGCCGGTCAGGAGCTTGGGCAGGTCGTACCCGGCGACGTTCTTGACGACCCGGCCCCCGCCCCGGACCAGTTCGCCCGCGCCGTTGACGAATGTCACGCCGATGATCTGGTCGCGTGGGCGGCCCCAGCCGAACCGCCGCGGGCCGGTGGTCGCGGTGGCGAAGATCCCGCCGATCGTGGCCAGGTCGGGCCAGGCAGCCTCGATCGCCAGCCGCTGCCCCTGCTCGGCCACCAGCGCACGGACCCGACCGAGCGTGATTCCGGCTTCAACGGTGATCGTCATGTCGGCGGCGGGATAATCGACCACCCGGTCGAGCCGCCCGAGCCGGACCGCGACCCCCGGCCGACTGGGGATGCCGCCATAGTCCAGGGCCGTCCGTCCCCCCTGTGGGTAGACGGCCAGGTCCGATCCGCCCGACTCAAGAACGATGCCTTGCAACTCGGCGACCGACCCAGGGTGGTGCGTGGCGGTGGCGAACCGACCAGCGCCGAGGGTACCGCCCGTGTCGTCTGCTGGCCAGGAGTGGACCGAAGGCGCGCTCATGAGGTTGGATAGTAGCGGATGTCTTCGCCCGAGAGGACCCGGTCGACGGCCTCCTGGACGATCCGGAGGGTGTTGATGGTCTCGGCCGGGATGGCGCCCGGCCAGGCGTCGGTGTGGAGGATCTGCCCCTCGAAGGCCAATCGGTGCAGGGCGTAGGCCACCTTCCGGTCGATCTGGCGGGCGGTCCGGTACTCGACTTCGAGGGCGTTTAACGCCTGCAACAGCTCGGCGGCCACCGCCTCGGGGACGGCCTCGCCACGCCGGAGCGAGGCCAGAAAGAGGCTCGGATCGTCGTTGTCGATCGCGGCATGCCGGATCACCGCCTGCGCAGCGGGGCTGAGGCCGACGGGAGGCATGGCGGCAGCACTCCGCTCGGGGATCGGTGGGGCCGGGATCGCCGACTCGGTGATCTGGACGTCGTGGCGGGGACCGGCCGAGGCGACCCACTCGGCGAGATATTCCGGGTCGTCGGTGATAGCTCGGAACCCTTCCAGGGCACCGCGTTTCGCTTCGGTATCGGCGACGGTCTCGCGGCTCTGTTCGGCCTCGATCGCGTCGCCGAGCAACCGGGCGCAGTAGATCTGAACCGTCGGCTGACCCAATCGACTTGCCTGATCTTCCGCCCAGTCCAGGAGTTGCGCCGGGAGGTAGAGCGTCAGCCGCTGCTCATCGAGGTTCGGCGGGGCCGGGCCGCGCTGGCCGAGCCGGAACGACGTGCCGGGACGTCGCCAGGGGTTTCGCGGTCGCTTGGCCAAGCCGATCACCTTGCAACGGGTCTGGATGGGGCGATGGCCCAGCGCGGCGCGGTGGGACGTTCACCCCAAAGTACCCGAGACCCACGATCACGACCAGAGCAGATGGCGACGAGATCGCTCGATCCGAGCGACGCTCAGTTCTTCTCTTGAAGCGCCGCGGCACCGAAGGTCCAGCTCCCGTCGTCGCTCAGTTCCAGGACGTTGTCGTGGTAGTTTCGCAGGCTCGGGTGGTCGCCCAGGGTGATGTAGGTGATCGGGGTGGCGGAGAGGATCAGGTAGATATGCTTGACCCTGGATAAACTCAGGGCACTCGTGGCCCGGTCAAGGAGGGCGAATTTCGGTTCGGCCATCAGGAGCCGGGCGATCCCGAGGAGTTGCTGTTCCCCCACGGTCAGCAGGTTGGCCCAGTCGCGCTCGACGTCGAGACCGCCCACCCGTTCCAGGATCGGCCCGAAGGTGACCTGGCAAAGGACCGAGATCAGCCGCTCGTCGTCGTCAACCCCCTGATAATCGGCCTCGAAGAACTGGTCACGCAGCGAGCCCAGCGCGGTGTAAGGTCGCTGAGGAACAAACATCATATGCTCATGCGGCGGGCGAATGATTCGCCCCTCACCCGTCGGCCAGATCCCGGCCGTCGCGCGAGCCAGGGCGCTCTTGCCGATCCCGTCGGGGCCGAGGATCAGCAACCTGCGACCCTGGGGGATCTGAATGTTCAGATCCTTGATCAGAACCTTGCTCGGCGCCAGCGACAGCACGCTCAGATCCTTGACGAGCGACTTCGCTTCCTTGGCCACCCGCAACGTCAGCCCTTCGTAGGCAATCTTGTTCTCATCATGCTCGATCTTGATCGCCTCGTAGACCGGTGCGGGGGCTTCGTCGAGCGCTTCCCAGATCATCCCGAGCCGGTTGACGACGGCGGCGAAGGTTGAGATCTCGGCAAACTTCGTCACGATCAACGAGAACGCACCCAGGAGCGTGGCAAACACGCTGGCTGACTGCGTGACGGTCCCGAACTCGATCTCGCCGCGGATGTAGCGTGGGGCGACGATCAGGAACGGGATCACCTGGATTAGGTAATTGTAAAAGATGGTGAACAGGCCCATGTTCCGGTTCACGCCGACGATCGTCCGGAAGTTATCGACCAGTTCCTTGAGCCGCTTGCCCAGCCGGCTCCGCTGGCGGCGTTCCCCCTTGAGGAGCGCGATCGACTCGGCGTACTCGCGGACGTGGATCAGTTCATAGCGGAAGTTGGCTTCCTTGCGGAGCTGCTGGTTATTGAGGTTGATCAGCTTCCGGCCGACCAGCATCGTCAAAAGCGAACCGAAGAGCGCATAACCGACCGAAACGCCGAGCAGGAGCGGCGAAATCTTGAACATCAGGATCGAGAAGGCCACGGCGTCGATGGCGGCCTTCGAGAACATGAGCATAAATGAGAGCGTCGTCGTGGTAAAGTTTTTGACGTCCTCGGTCATCCGCTGGTCGGGGTTGTCGATGTCGTCGCGATCCATCAGGCGGAGGTAGGCCCGCGAGCTGAGATATTTGTCGAGCAGGTGCCCCGTCAGCCAGTTCCGCCAGAGGAGGCCGAGGCGTTCCTCGGCGAACCGGACGAACACGGCCACCCCGGTCAGGATCGCGAAGAAGAGGACGTAGCGGATCGCTTCCTGGCGGTAAACCTCCGAGTTCCGCTCGGTCAGGGCCGTCATGAAGCCGTTGTTGATGAAGCTGATCTGGATGTTCAGCCAGGTCAGCGAAAACATCAGGACGAACAACCCCGCCAGCCAGCCGAGCGCCCGCCACTTCTTCTCCGAGGTGAACAACGGCTTGGTGATCCGGAAGATCCGGGTCCAGGGGCGTTGCCGCGTGGGTCGGGGAGGAGTGATGGATGCCATGGGCTCAACAGGCTCGATGGGGAAAAGAAGGGCGACACGCCGGTCACAACCAGCCGTCGCGGAAACCAGCCCGGCGCAGGCCCGCCGTCATGAACGGACAGCGCTTGGTCAACGACCAGAGCAAACCCGTCCTGTAGTTTTCGATCATCAGGACCAGCGGACCTTGATCTATTCCAAAATAATAGGGAGAAACCCACCCGCACCGACTCCCCTCCACCTCGAACGTCGGGTTGAAACTGGTCTTGAACCCATAAGAGTCCATTTGTCCCAGGTCGAGCGCATGGAATTGTTCGATCGTCGGCATCACGATCTCGGGAGCAAACGGCAGCGAGGCCGCCGCGACCCAGGGGGCAATCGTGCCATCGTCGGGACCGAACGGTGCCCCCCGCGCGGCGTAGTCGAAAAACTTCCGGTCCACCCCCTTCACCTGCCGCGACTGCCACCCTGGCCCGTCGGACGCCGTGAAGCCCCAGCAGAACTCGCCGTACATGGCGAACTCCAGCGGGTTGCGGATCGCGTACGCCTGGTGAACATACGTCGCCCGCCGGCTGTTCTCGAAATAGTCGATCCCGCGCTCGCTCATGAACGAGTCGCGGATCTCGCGAAAGTCGATGAACATATGCGAGAGTTGATGAGTAAAGAGCGGCCCCGAATAGAGCAACTCGTGGTCGTAGATCGTCCGCCACTCGAAGGTCGAGGTGTAGGCGGCGTAACTTTCGGGCGGGAGCGGGAACGTCGGCGACCCGAGGCCCAGAATGTAAAGGAGCAGGCTCTCGTCGTAACCCCGCCACCGGTAGGGAATAAAGCCCGACTCGGGGTGCCAGCCGTGGGTCAGGGTCGGCCCACCGTCGGTGGCCCAGGCCCAGTCCGCGCGTTTGTAAAGGTCGTGGGCGATCTGGCGGAGTTCGGTTTCGGCCTCGGTGTCGCGGTCGAAGTAGGTTGCGGCGGTGAGCATCCCGGCCAGCAGGAAGGCGGAGTCGATCGTGGAGAGTTCGCAGTTCCAGACCCTCCGACCGGTCTTCATGTCGAGGAAGTGGTAATAAAACCCCTTGTACCCGGTGGCGTCGGGCTCGGGTCCGTGCGGGGCATCGCGAAAAAAGCGGAGCTTGATCAGGCACCGCTCGACCATCTCCTCGCGGCCAAAGAGTTCGCGCTCGACGACCACAGGCGCCGTGGCGAGGGCCAGGCCGACGGCGGCGATGCTGGCCGGCGAGTCGGGGCTGGTCTTGTCGGCAACCAGGCCGTTCTCGTGGTTGGTCTCCCGGAGGTAGTAGACCAACGAGACCCAGAGCAAGGAGTCGAGTTGCGAGTCGGTCATCATCGCCGGAGTCACCCGCCACGAGGTCAGGAGTCGGTCAGGGTTTGCCATTTCGAGGCCAACGAGGCTACCGCAGTCGGCCTGAAACGACCAGGCAGAGTGGTCGGTTCGCGGTCGAAAAGAATGAGAATTCCAACGACGGGATCGACAGGCTGGGTTGCGTCGGGGGAAAATCTCGCTACGCTGACCAGAGTTCCGGTCGGCCCGCGCGGATCGCGTGGCGGCCTTTCGCAGCGAGCACCCTCCTCCAGGACCCGCGAGCGGGGCGACCGCAGCTCGGGATTGCTCATGCCCAGCCAAGAAGCCGGCCGAAATCGAGTCCTGGTGATCGAGGATAACAAGGCGGACCAGGCCGTGTTCCGCCGGACCTTGAGCGCCTACGACCTGATCTTCGTCGAGTCGGGCGAAAGTGGGCTGGACCGGCTCGCAGCCGAGCCGTTTGACCTCGTCCTGCTCGACTACCAGTTGCCGGGTGTCAACGGCGACGTGGTTTTGAAGGCGATCCGCTCGGGGCTCCGGCCCGACATCCCGGTGATCGTCATCAGCGGGGTCGGCAGCGAGCAACTGGCCGTGGACTTCCTCAAGCGTGGCGCATCGGACTACATCGCCAAGACCGACGCGATGGGGCCGCGCGTGGCTGATGCCATCGGCGAGGCGCTCGACCGTCGCGCTGCCGAAACGACCCGTCGCCGAACCGAGGAAGAACTCCGCGTCCGCAAGGACGAACTCGAACGGTCCTTCCGCCAGCTTCAGGAAAACCAGGGACGGCTGATCCAGAGTGAGAAGATGGCGGGGATGGGTCAATTGGTGGCCGGCGTGGCGCACGAGATCAATAACCCCCTGTCCTACGTGACCAACAACATCGCCGTCCTCGACCGCGACGTCCGCCAGATCGTGGCGCTGATGACCCGCTACCGCGATTTCCTCGGCGACAACGTCCCACCCGAGATCCGCGACGCCGAGGATGCCATCGACCTCGACTACTCGCTCAACAACATCGACCGATTGCTCCGGAGCACCCGCCAGGGCCTCCAGCGCGTCGGCGAGATCGTGGCGGGGCTGCGCGACTTCTCGCGACTCGACGAGGCTGAGTTCAAGCAAGTCGACCCCAACGAACCCGTCCGGGTCACGGTCGAGATCGTCCGCCACCAGATCCGCTCGAAAAATATTCATCTGGTCGTCGAGATCACCCCCCTGCCGACCGTCTGGTGCAACCCGGGTCGGCTCAATCAGGTATTGTTGAACCTGCTGGTCAACGCGATTCAGGCGGTCGAGGCTGGCTCGACCATCACCATCCGGACCCATCTGCTGGCCGCGACCGACGAGTTTCAGTACGAGGTCGCCGACAACGGCCCCGGTATCCCCGAGTCGATCCGCGGCAAGATCTTTGACCCGTTCTTCACGACCAAACCGCAAGGCGTCGGCACCGGGCTGGGCCTCTGGATCGCGTACAACATCGTGGGCGAACATCACGGCCGCCTTGAGGTCAGCACTTCGGCCGGTCAGGGCACGACTTTTACGGTCACCATCCCGATCCACCAACCCGACGAGGTCGTTTGAACTGTGGTGGCCTGATCGTCCCGATGGCTCGGTCCGCACCGTCCCCTTCTCGCTCGGGCGGATGATGACGGAACCTCAATAATCGGCCTGGCTGCCGCTCGCGAGCGGTCTCAGCGGGGCGGTTGCGCTGGCGGTTTGGGGTAGTCGCGGTACGGATCGCCGACAAGCGGGTAGTGCATGGGTTGGTACTGGGGCACCGGTTTGGGTTCGTTCTGGAGCGGCGCTGGGGCCGCAGCAATCGGCGTCGGAGCGGCGGGCACTGGCGGAACGACGAGAGCCGCAACCTCTGCCTCAATCGGGATTTGCGTGGGCTCCGGCTCAGTCTTGGCATCGATTTCGGCGTCGGCCTCGGTTCCGGCTTCGGCCTTTTCTAGCTTGTGGAAGTCGCGGAGTGCCCGGAGGAACGTGCCGATTGCCGCAGTGGTGTACTTTTTGGCCAGGACTGCCTCGGGTGACGCGGCCAGAGTCGCGCACTCGGCGGCCTCGCGGCGGTCATCCTCAACGATCGACGGGTCGATCGTCGCGCGGACCTTGGCAAGCCGGGCACGCTCGACGTCGACGAGCAAGATCAATTCATCGCGAAAATACTGCACCCGCGCTTCGCCTTGCGGCAGTTGTTCCTGCTCGCGGGGTGGGATGTGATCGAGGTTGCCTTGCAGAGCCATCAGGAGGGCGTCGCACCGCGAGACCGGGAACCGCGTCTCCTTGCCACCGAGATAGAGGTCGATCCTGGTCCGATCGGTGAGTGTCCAACGCTTGTAGTAACCCGATTCGACGTGGTCGCGGACCGCTTGCATGGCGCCGAGCAAGAGGTCCACCCCTTCGATGCTCGTTTGCAACCGGCGGTGGTGGTCGCGTGGGTTCGTTTCGATCGTCTGAAATAGGCGGTCGATCTCGGCGAGCCGGGCCAGCTCAAACTCGGTCGCGGCGTGGCGACGGACCCGGGCCAGCAAAGCGGTCTCGTGCCGCCCGCCGCGCTCGATCTGGATCGACATGAACGCCGCCAACCGGACGAGCAACGCCCCTTCGAGGGTCTTCGGCTGCAAGTCTTCCTGCATCGTGACGAACCGCGCCTCGATGGCGGCGGCGTCCTCGGTCGGCAGCGCGATCCCGGCGCCCGTCAGGCCATGTTTGACAGCGTTGGCACGCGAGCGAGTTTTGCCTTCGGTCGTTTTGGGACCGGACGAGAGGAGGGCGTTTTTCCGGTTGGCAATCAAGCGAGCTTCAGAGATGGGAGCGGGCATTGGTCGATACTTTCGGTTTCGGTCGGAACCGCTCCTCGACTGGTGTTAGGTCAGGGTGGGCTGTCAGCTCATCCGCAGCCACAAACGCAAAAATAGAATCGTAGTTTTTCACCGCGCTTCGCACACAATTCTGCAAAATCTCCCCAAATTCGGCGAATTCCTTCCGGTGATCATCAACCTCAGCGAACCGAAACCCCGATCTCCGAGCTACTAAGAAGTTCTGTAGGGTGGGTGCAACCCACCGTGCGCTGTGGTATCGAACCGTCAATCCGCTGGATCGAACCTGACTGGCTGAATTAAGTCAAACCCACGGTGGGTTGCACCCACCCTACGAGACTCCGCATTCTAAACGGGAATAGATTTGATCGCGGTTCATGTGGCAATGAACGGATCTAAGTTGATCGATTTGCGACCATCCAACCCCGCCACAGATCCCGTCGCCTCGAACCCAACAAAAAAAGGCAAGTTGCCGGGCTTCACGCCGCTGGCAACTTGCCTCTCGTCATTCACCCACCCGCGAATCGAAGACTGCGGGGTATTTCGGCGATCAAACAGGTGGCGATCAGGGAGCCGGGGTCGAAGGCGTGCTGGTTGGCTGGGCAGCTCCGCCAGCATTGACGTTCTTGGGGATTCCCGCATTCGCGCCGGCCGGAGGGGCCGGTGCCGGGGTCACTGGTGGGACGGTGGTTGTGTCCTCACTGCACCCAACGAATGATGCGGACAACAGGATCGGGCAAAGCCAAATAAGACGGGGTGAACGCATGATGTCGAGCTTTCCAGAAATGGGCAAGGATCAGTATTGATCTGCCGAAACGACTTCGCCTGCCGCCTTGGTTCCCAACGCGCGGTAGGTAACCAGGTTGATCGTCTGCTTGATAAAGCGAACCGAACCGTCACCGAAGACGAAGTTCGCTCCGCCCGGGTGGTTGCTGCGGAAACCGAACTGACCGTAAGTCTGTGCACCGGGATCCATGTACCAGTTGATCGGACCCATGTTGTCGATGAACGGATAAACGGAAGTCGGGTTGGCTGCCGCGTTCAACTTGACAGCGGTGTAAGCCATCGCGCTGGGCCGACTACTGCCGCCGGGAAAGTTATCCGAAAACCAACCGCCGCTGTTCCAAAAATTCCGGGTGTTGGCACCGAGGGTGGCATCGCCCGGGGGTTCATTCTTGAACCGCGAGGCTTCGCCGACGAACATCGTGTTGCTTGTCCCGTCGGTCACGGCCGACAGCTTGTACGAGTAGTTAATCCCGAAGGTCCCGGTCGGGATCAGGTACTTGCAATCGGTGGGGTTGAGGTCGGTGTAACGATACCGCAAGAGTTCGGTATCTCCCGCGACGCCCGCGTAAGATCCCTGACTATAACCAGGATACGTTGAGGGAGTCGGTTCGGCCGGAGTATCCGAGGGGCAGATATAGGTTGCGATCTTGGTATTCATCGCGGTGACGTTGCGAATACTATTCGCACCACCGTTGAAATTGATCGAGTTGAAGACGTTCGTCTGTTCGTTGAACCCCAGGATGAACGTGAACATCGTATGATAGAACCGATAGGGCGTGCACGGCGCCGAGCCATCGGGCGGATTGTAGACGCCGCCAATCGAGGCCATCGGATACCGTTCCTGAGACCCTTCGTAGTTGGCCAGAGCCAGCCCGATTTGCTTCAGGTTGTTGACGCACTGGCTCCGGCGGGCCGCCTCGCGTGCGGCTTGCACGGCGGGGAGCAACAAGGCAATAAGAACCGCGATGATGGCGATGACGACCAAAAGCTCGATCAAAGTGAACCCGGGGCGATCTTGCCGGTGACTTCTCACAACGATGCTCCTGACACAACCAAGGGGTGGTGAACGGAAAAGAGAGGAAAGTCCTGAATCGATTGGAAAATCGAGTCAGCACGATGATGTATCACTTACCTTTGATTGGTGAGAGAACCAAAAGCAAATGACGGAGGGATCGACATCAAAAAATTGATAATCGATAAATCTGAGGTGGACACCTGCTTGAACCGAACCGAGTTATTTCTACACGCCGAAATCTTTAAAAGCAACCTTTTGGTTGACTTTTCCGAAATTTCTCTGAAAAATCTCGACGCCTTCAAGGAGTCTTTACCGAGGTATGATCGCCGATGGTTCAAGATTCTCTTTGAGGTTGCGGAACTCGATTTGAACGGAATCCCGGCCATGCTTGCTCAATTCTTATCTCACTTGCCTACAACGATCTCCGCCCTGATCCTTTAGTTGGATGATACTTGCTCGATATGGACCGGCGGATGGCTTATCTCTCGTGGTGAGCGCCATGATGGGGCCCCAAACGAATCGGGGATTTTCGTCGGGCCGGGAAATCAGCGGGTTGTTTGATGGATTCGGGCCGGGCATAATTGGGTTCGAGTCGATCCGGGTGACTTACCCTCGACGGTTCGGCTGATCCTTCATCGATGAGATTGCGCATGCGATTTGCCTTCAGCACCAATGCTTATCGGCGATTTCCGTTCGATGAGGCAGCGGCACGGATCGCGGCTCTGGGATACGATGGCCTGGAACTGATGGCCGACGTTCCTCATGCGTGGCCCGCGGGTCTGCTGGAAGGGCCCAAGCAAGCGATCCGGGCAGCGATGGAGCAGAGTTCGCTCACGTTTTCGAACGTGAACGCCTTCATGATGAACGCGATCGACGATTATCGGCACCCGTTCTTGCATCCGTCGTTCATCGAGGCGGATGAGGGATACCGCCGGGTCCGGATCGACCACACGCGGCGGGCCCTCGACCTCTGCGCCGAGTTGGGTGCGCCGCACATCACGACCGAGCCGGGGGGACCGTTTCGCGCGGGGGAGCCGAACCGGGCCGCGGCGATCGACCTGTTCGTGGAGAGTCTGAAGCCTCTTGTCGATCATGCGCATCAGGTCGGCGTCCTGCTCCTGATCGAGCCCGAACCGTTCTTGCTGGTCGAGACGACGGATCAGTATCTCGAAGTTGCCGAGCGTTTGAACGCACCGTCGCTTGGCCTCAATTTTGACGTCGGTCACGCCTACTGCGTCAGTGAGGACATTCCCAAGGCGATTGCCAAGCTCGCTCCCCACATTCGCCATTACCACCTGGAAGATATCGCCGCCAGCCGGGTCCACCACCACCTGATCCCCGGCGACGGCGCAATCGACTTCAGCGCAGTGATCCAGGCGATTCAGCAGACGGGTTACGATGGTTGGTTGACGGTGGAATTGTACCCGAACCTGGAAGACCCGGACGAGGCCGCACGCCGGGCGCTGGCCTACCTGGCACCGCTCGTCGAGTCCCCGAAGCCGACGGCGGCCTGAGCACGATGGCACGCGCGCTCAAACCGTATCTCCAGCTTGTCCGCCTCCCGAACCTGTTCACGGCCGCCGCCGATCCGCTGGCCGGCTGGATCGTGGCGCGGGGCAACCTCGACCAGCCCGCGCGCTGGGTTCCGCTGGTGGTTGCCTCGGTCCTGATCTACGCGGGTGGGATCGTGCTCAACGACGTCTTCGACGTCGAGATTGACCGCCGCGAACGCCCTGGGCGACCCCTCCCCTCGGGTCAAGTTCCGTTCGGTCTCGCGGCCTGGTTTGGGAGTCTCACCCTCATCAGTGGGCCCTTGGTCGCGCTCCTGTCAGGCTCGACGATGAGTGGCCTGGTCGCGGCCGTGCTGGCCCTGACGGTTCTGGCTTACGACGGCGGGATGAAGCGGACCGGGATCGGTCCGTTCGTCATGGGAGCCTGTCGGAGCGGCAACCTGCTGCTTGGCTTCAGCCAGATTGATCAGATCGGCGGCCCCTACGCCTGGGAGTTGGCGGGACTTTTCGGTCTGTTCGTCGCGGGAGTCACCTGGATCAGCCGGTCGGAAGTCGAGTCAGGGCGGAAGCGGGGGATCATCCTCGGCTACCTGTTCGAGGCGGTCGGGATGATCGGGATGGCGGCCGTCGCGCTCCTGCTGGCTCGGGCCCTGGACCAGACCCAACGGTTTCCGCTGGTTGGGCTGGTGCTCTGGTTGTTCCTGTATCAGGTTGTCAGTCGGGCCACGTTCCGGGCGATCCGCAACCCGGTCCCGGCCACCGTCCAGCGCGCCGTGAAGACCGGAGTCCTGGCGCTCGTCTGGCTCGATGTTGCGCTCGTGGCTTCGATTCCCAACCTGCCGCTGGCCCTGGTCGTCGCGGCCTTGTGGGTTCCCGCGTTCGTCCTGGGTCGCTGGTTGTACTCGACCTGAGTTGCTATCGATCCGACCTCGCTCCGGCTCCTCAGCCGACTGCCGGTTCGGGTTGATGGCGGCCCGACTCGATGCTCGCGCCGCGTGGTTGGAACTGGAACCGGCGACACTGCTTGAAGAAGCGGAGCGGGTTGTCGTACGTCAGGGTCTGGATGGTGGCTTCGTCGTGCCCCCGTGATCGCATCTCGAAGATGAACTCGGGGACGGCAAGGGGGTCGCTGTGCCCCCAATCCCCCGCCGAGTTGATCAGGATTCGTTCCGTGCCGTACATCTCGATCATATCCACCGCGCGGGCGGGAGTACACTTGCTGATCGGGTAGAGCGTCATCCCGACCCAGTGGCCGGCATCGAGCGCGGGGCGGATCGTGTGTTCCTCGACGTGGTCGATGCAGACGCGCTCGGGCTTGAGTCGGCCATCACCACGAACCATGTCCAGGATCATCCGCGTTCCTTGATATTTGTCGGCAAGGTGCGGCGTGTGGACCAGGACGAGTTCATCCGTCCGCGCCGCGAGGTCCAGGTGATCCAGGAAGACGGTCGCCTCGTTCCGCGTGTTCTTGTTGAGGCCAATCTCGCCGATCCCGAGCACGCCCGGCTGGTCGAGGAACTCCGGGATCGAGGCGATCACCGCACGAGCCAGGGCGACATTCTCCGCCTCCTTGGCGTTGATGCAGAGCCAGGTCTGATGGTCAATCCCGTAGATCGCGGCGCGGCTTCGCTCGAACCCGACGAGCTGCCGGAAGTAGTCGCGAAAGCCTTCTGGTCCCGAGCGATCAAATCCCGCCCAGAACGCGGGTTCGCTGATCAGGACGCAGCCCGCCAGTGCCATCCGCTTGTAGTCGTCGGTGGTCCGGCTGACCATGTGAATGTGGGGATCGATGTAAAAACTCATCCGGCTGATCCTCTCCGATGGGGCTGATCGACGGTCAGAGTCGCCATCCACTCCGAATCATAATCGAGCGAAAACAGGCGCTGGACGGTCTCGGCCCGGCCTGGCCCCGGTTCGAGCAAGGACTCAATGGCCAGGCGGATCTGAGCCAGCCGGCGGTCGGGGGGTGAACTTTCCCCCGACACGACCCGGGCGCGATCGAGGCGATCGAGCGCGGCGGCGATGTCGAGAATCCGGGAGCGGGTTTCGAGGAAGTCGCGGTCGAGGACCTCGGGCACCTCACGACGGTTCGTCATTGCAACAGACCTCAACAACTCGAAGATTCCGTGGTTGCGACCAGGAGCCGACGCGAATGGATCATTTTACAAACCCGAGCCGATTCGGGGATGGGGGCTGGTCCAAATTCTCGGACCGATTTGGCGAGATCGCTGCCCGTCGCTTAAGATAAGCGCCGCTGGTTCTAACCACCACTCGGTTGCGAATTAGTGGCCGGACCGCAAGCTCGATCACCTGACTGCCGCGGGTCGGGTTTTCCCCGAGATGCCGCCGGGCGACGCGGCGGTTGGTTCGAGTTTTGCCCTGGGTGAACAGCCCTGGACCAGACGACCCGATCGGATTCTGGTTTTGGGTTGGAAGTTTTGGTACGTTGGGCATCTTGGGGCGATTTCGGTTAGACTGCCGGTCGAAGGTCGCGGTCGCCTCGCGGTCCTGAACTCTTGAGGAATCACCATGCGTTTCCGCCCGTCGTCGCGTGCCATCATCGCCGGTGCCAGTCTGGTTGTCAGTGGGTGGGTGGCCTCGGTCCGGCCGATCCAGGCGGATGAGTTCCTGATGGGCTCGTCGCTGATCCCGACATCGGCCGTCGTCTCGAGCTCGAACTTTTTCCCGACGTCCTACTTCCCCACGTCGTATGTCGTGCCGACCTCGACCTACTTACCCACCTCGTCGCTAATCTCGACATCGGCGATCTTCCCGACCAGCTCGATCTTGGAGACGGGCAGTTACTCCGCCTTCCCAACCTCAAATTACGTGACATCGTATCGCACGGGTGGACTCTTTCGACGGCGATTGATCGAACGGACGAGTTATTATTCGTCGCCAACCACGTTCCTGACGCCGACTGTTTATACCCCAACGTCGTACATTGTGCCGACCTCGACGTATCTGCCCACATCTTACGTCGTACCGTCCGCCACTTACGTCCCGACAACGTACCTCTCCCGCCGTTACCTCACCCCGACGTCGTACATGGTGGATGATGGGCTGATCTCGACCTCGGTGGCCATGGCCGCGCCCTCGTCGGTCTGCACCGAATCGGCTCCGATCGCGCCGAGCGAAGCGACTCCGACCCGATCCATCGCCCCTCGGACCAGTGCCGTGCCCAGCACTCCGGGCCCGACCATCTACAGTCAGCGTCGCGACGATGGTGCAGCGGCTGCTCCCGCCGAGCGAGCCCCCTCATCGCAGGTCCGGCCCGAGGCGAGCAATGAGGAGACTGCAACCCCGCTTCCACCGCCAGCCACTCCCAAACCCGAGCCCGCCCCGACTCCCGCCCGGTCCGTTGACCCTGCCACGCCTCCCGAACGAGATACGCAAGGCGGCGTCACAATCCCGTCGATCCCCCGACCGGGTGAGCTGGGCCAACCGAAATCGGACGAGATGACCAGCCGAACTTCCTACCGACCGGTGACCTATTCCACTCGGCCCAGCGCCCGGAACGTTCTCAAGGGTCGCGTTGTGTCATTCGACACCGGACGCCCCGAGGAAGCGGTGCGCGTCATCCTGGCGAATCGCGGCGGGACGTTCGAGGATCGGCAGACCCAGACCGATGCCGACGGGGAATTCAAGATCTCGTTGCCCGATGGCGACTGGGTGGTCAAGGTCACCATGCCCAGTAATTCCGTCTATACCGTCGGTCGGACGATGACCGCCAGCGCTGGGCGGGTGGTCGATCCGAACGGCAAGAACGTGGGCGAACTCGTCATCACCCGCTAAGCAGACCGACCGCCGGCGAGGACAGACTTGACCATGAAGATCGAGTCCCCTCGCCCGCCCCGCATCTGTTATGTCCTGAGCCACTTTCACCCCAACGCCAGCGGAGCCGAGCGGCAGGCACTGGCTCAGGGGATGGAACTGGTCCGTCGGGGTCACTCGGTCCGCGTCGTCACCCGAGCCATCGCGGGTCAACCGCCCAACGAGACGATTGGTGGCGTCCTGATCCATCGCTGGGTCCGGCCGGTGAGCGTTGGACCCCTGTTTGGGCTCACGTTTGTGCTGGGAGTGATCCGGGCGCTGCGCCAGCTCAGACCAGAGTATGACCTGATCCATACGCATCAGGGGCTCTGGGAGGCGATCAGTACGGGAACCGGCCAGCGGCTCGGCCTGCTCGGCGGCGTCCCCAGTTTGATCCAGCCCGCCAGTTCAGGCTATTACGGCGAGGCCGAGGAACTCGCCCGGACCCGGGGTTTTGATCGTCTCCGGCGGCTGATCCTGCACAACACGGAGTTTGCCGCCATCTCGGCGGATATCGAAGCGCAGTGGCTCGCCCTCGGCGTTCCCTGGACCCGGATCAGCCGGATGGCCAGCGGCGTCGACTCGGTTCATTTTGCACCCGGTCCCCCCGATCCCGCGATCGAAGCCACCCTGCCCCCCCGGCGCGGACCACGATTGATATTCACTGGCAGGCTGCACCCGCAGAAGAACCTCGGCATGCTGCTTGACGCCTGGGTGGCCGTGACCCAACAAACGAACGCAACTTTGATCCTGGTCGGTGATGGTCCCGATCGCGGTCGCCTGGAAGCGATGGCAAGCGAACGAGGAGTGGCGGACGCCGTCCACTTCACTGGTCCCGTCGCCGACCCTGCCGCGTGGCTCAGAAGCGCTGATGCGTTCGTGTTGCCGAGCGTGGCTGAGGGGATGAGCAACTCCTTGCTGGAAGCAATGAGCACGGGTCTTGCGTGCGTGGCATCTCGAATCGGTGGCAATCTGGATCTGCTCCAGGGTCAAGAACTTGCGGGTATTCTGGTCGATTCCACAGACTCCCGGGCATGGACCGATGCCCTGATTGGCCTCTTGACTTCTTCTGAACGAATGAAAGGATATGGGAATGTTGCACGGCGGCGAGTCGAGGTGATTTATGCCCTAGATCGGGTTGTCGATCGATACCAGGCGCTGTACCGCTCGTTGATCGACCGCCAGCAAGTTCGGCTGAATCGTCAGAGTGACTAAATCTCGCCCTGAATCTCCATCTTACCTGGATTCTCAGTTGATTTTCCTGATTCTTGTCCTAAATATGAAGTAACAGGACTTCTAGGGACAAATATCCATGTGGCTGGTCCGCTCTCGCTCCGCAACTTCGCTGCTCTCGGTTCCCTGTGAACGACTGGCTGCTCCCGTGGTCATGGCTCATGGTTTGTTCGGTTTCCGCCGGATTGGCCTGGGACCAGTGACTCTGACTTCTTACTTTCGAGGCATCCCCGCCTTGCTGGAAGCGGCTGGTAACCAGGTGCTGGTTACCCGAGTCCATCCGACTGGTGGAATTTTTCGGCGTGCCTGGAAGTTGAAGCGTGATATCGATGCCGCGTTTCCGAACCAACCGGTGCATTTGATTGGCCACAGCATGGGCGGCCTCGACGCCCGCGCCTTGATGGCGGACCCGGCCTGGCGCGGGCGGATCTTGAGCTTAACCACGGTGGCAACGCCTCACCTTGGGTCGCAGATCGCCGACTTTGCCAAACTCCGCGTCGGGCGGATCTTTGGTCTCCTGGAACGCCTGGGTGTCAATCACCAGGGCTTTCTCGATCTTTCGCCCCGAGCCATGGCTGAGTTCAATCAGCAGAACCCGATCCCGGTCGACGTCCCGGTCTTCTCGATCGCGGGTGATCCCGACCCCGGGCAAGTCTGCTGGCCGTTGCGTCGGTTGCATGCTGCATTGCTAGAGATCGAAGGACCCAATGATGGCCTGGTCTCGGTCGCCTCGGCCACGGCGATCGGTCAAGAACTCGCGAGCTGGCCGATCGACCACCTCCGCCAGATGAACTGGTTTGGTGGTCTGCCGCCCGACGAGGCGACCTACCCCCCCTACCCTCGGGTCGCTCGCTTCTATGCTCAGATTGTCGCCAACCTGGTGAATCACGGATTTGGCGTGGATTCGGCCTCGTTGCCGAGGCTCGAACCGGCTTGATATTCGGTGGGTAAGAATCCCAGATCTCGTTTACGTCGATCATCCGGACTGATTGACGATCAGTTTGGCTTCGGGCTCGGCGGTCCGGTCGAGGAGGACCGCGACCGTCATGTCGCCGAGTACGTTGGACGAGGTCCGGCATCGGTCCAGAAACCAGTCGATCGTCAGGAGCAACGGGATCTGATCGGCGGGCAAGGCCACGGCGGCGAAGATCAAGGGTAACGTCACAAACCCGCCGGAAGGGATGCAACCCGCGCCGATGCTGGCGATAACCGTGGTCAGAACGACGATGAGTTGATCGCTGAAGCTGAGACCATGCCCGAGCGCCTGCGCCATGAACAAGACAACGGCCGCCTGGTAGAGGGCGGTGCCGTCATTATTGAAATTGGTGCCAACGCACGCGGCGAGCTGGCTCGACCCACGCGAGACACCGAGCGGACCTTGCAGCGCCTTGAGGGTCACCGGCATCGTCGCGCCGGTGCTGGCGGTGCTGAACGAGGTGGCCATCACGTTGGCGGCGCCTCGGAGGAAGCGGATGGGTGACATCCGCCCGAAGACCAGGATCTGGAACAGATACCAGCTCACCTGACAGGCCAACCCGGCCAGCACCACGACGATGAACCAGACCAGGGACTGAAAAATCTCCAGCCCACTCCGCATGATGTTGGCCGCCACCACGCCAAAAACCGCGATCGGCACCAGCGCCACGACCCAGAGCAAGACGCGCATCAAAACTTCAAAACCGACCGTCACGAAGTCGATGACGACCTGAACCGAGGTCTCCCCCCTGGCCCGCTGTTCATCGCGGATCCGCGCCAGGGCGATCCCGAGCGCCAGAGTCACAACCACCAACTGCGCCAGGTGATTCTTGACGAACGAGTCACCGATACTTTCGGGGACAAGTTCATAGATCAACTTGGTCACACCTTTCGGCTCAGGCTTGGCTCCCGGTGCCGCGGGAGCCGCTGCGGTCGCTGGTGGAGCGGCGCCCAACTTGACCCCGGTCCCGGGGTGGAGCCAGTTCGACAGGCCGAGACCGATCACGATCGCGATGACCGTATTGGCGAAGTAGTAGAACATCATCCGGGCACCCTGCCGGCCCCGAATGTCGTTGGTGACGATCGCCGACAGGATCGCCAGAACGATCAAGGGAGTTGCCAGCGCTTTGAGGGCACGGATGATCAGGTTGGGGAGCAGGTCGAGCAGGCCCAGAATTTCAATATCCGTCGCGACCGGGATGCCCATAAAGAGGAGCGAGAGGTGAGGCTGCTTGTTGACGTAGAGACCAAACGGCACGGCCAGGATCGCAGCGATAATGACCCAGACGTAGAGCGGCACGCCTCCAGGGCGACTTTCGGGCTCGTCGGCCACGGTGGACGGGTCAAATTCAGCCTGCGACATCGCAAACTCTCCGGAAATCGCGGTCGGATCAGTGGGGCATCGAGCACACCGCAAGATCGCGTTCGGGAGGTCTGGAGAGTTGAGGCAACCTCCCGAAGCATGATATTGCGGGCGTGATCTTACCCGAGCCGATCGCGGCGGGCAACGACCCGGTCATACTCGACCGAGCAGCCGTCTACGGAGTCGCGGCCCGAATCTTGGCGACAAGATCGTTCCAGACCTTGCTGTCATCGATCGAGGTGACCCACTCGATGGTCCCTCGGGGATTTTCAAGGTCGAAGCCGAGATCATCCTTGAGTCGGGGACGTGGCTTGGTTTCGGTTTTGGCCGCACCCAGCAAAACTGCGGGGACCACCGAATCCCAGATTGGCCAGACGATCTGGGACCCGGTCTCGCGTTGGGCCAGTTTGGCATTATGAGCCATGAAACTGTCAAACCGGCTCAGCAAGAGGCCGCCGGGTTCGGGGAGTTGAGCCAGCAGGGTATGAGCGCGATCCGGAGTCATCTTCAGAGCTTTGCGGGTCACGTCGGTGTCGCCGACGGTAATGGGTGCGCTGGAGCCGAGCAGGACCCCCCAGGCGATCGGGTCGTTCTTGACGTTCCAGGGATCGCCCCCCTTGGGGTAATTGTCAAACCCCATTGCCACGATCGAGATCCGATCGGCCCAGGTGGAGTCGGTCAGGATCGTGGCCGCCACGTCGGTCGCCGCGCCGATGACAACGACGGTGAGGCGATTCTCAGGAGTTTTCCCCTTGGCGGCTTCGATCAAAAAGTCGATGGCGGGGCTTGCTGCCGGAACCGTGGTGTTACCAAGTGCGGTGTTACTGCCCGCAATGACCGGCACACGAAAGCGCTGCGGTAGTTTGGACATCAGTTCAGTAGCAAACTTGCTCGAACTTTCGGCGGCGGGGGCCGGCAGGTTGGGTGCATGTGTTGTCACCACCCCCTTGACCTCAAACTCGGGCGAGATCAACAGGTGAGCCACGGCCCAGAAGTCGTCGATCTCGGTCCCGATATCCGTCGTGATGACGACGGGCTTGCGATCCGCCACTGGAGGCGACATGCCCAACATCCCCACCACCATCCCGACCGCGATCGCCGCGTTCATCGCTCGGACTCCGCTGAAGTCAACTCACGAAACCGCCCAGGGCTTTCTTCCTCTACACACCTTAACTCGTCCCGGTTCGACTTTCTTCCCTCTGACGCAGCGGAATCACAAAGTTTCTATTCTGTCCAGGGCGATCGGTTCGATTATTGACCCGTAGACAATGCGTCCGACTTTTGTCAAACTTAAGGTGCAGGATCTTTGGAGTTGATGACCCTGACAACGACTTCGTGCGTAATTGGCAAATCTTCGCCATGTGAGCGATAATGTGGGTCTTGAAGACAGATACTCACCGGACCGGACCGGTCCAGGGGACGATACGATGAGTCACGACGAGGAGGAATATTTGCCGGTCCCCGAGCCGACTCCACCGACCCGTCCCCGCGCAAAACCGCCTGGGATTGGTGAGAGCACGTTTCAGCCAGCCACCAGCGCCAGCCGCACGAACTCGGGCCAGCCGACCGGAGCGCCGCGAAAGCCCAAACGAGCCGACGGTGAGCCGCGACCCGTCGCGGATCCGGGTCCGACTCTGGTCGAACGAATCCTGTACGGATCGGTCAGCTCCGGTCACCTGGCGACGTTCTGCGGCCAGTTTGGCACGTATCAGGATGCCGGCGTCGACCTGATCCGCTCGCTCGGGAGTCTCCGCCGCCAGTTCGCCCGGAGTGCGCTCGGGCCGGTGATTGGCCGGATGGAGACGGGGGTCCGAGGGGGCGAGACTCTGGCCGATACGATGACGCGCGAACCGCAAGCGTTCGACCGGCTCTGCCTGGCCATGATCCGCGTGGCCGAGGCTCGTGGCGGTATCCCCGAAACTTTGCGGTTGCTGTCGCGGCACTATGAAGCCCGGCAGCGGATGATCCGGCAGGCGCGGTCGGCCATGATCTATCCGACCTTCGTGCTGACGATCGCCTTTACGATCGTGATGCTGCTCTCGATTTACATCTTGCCTCAGTTCGCGTCGATGCTGGCGGATCTCGCGCGGGGCGGTAAGGCCGAACTGCCGTTTCCGAGTCGAGTCCTGATGGCATTCAGCCAGTTCATGACCGGGGTCGGCTGGTGGCTGGTGCCGGTCGCGGTCGTCGGTGCGGTGGTTGGCTCGGTGGCCTGGTACCGGACCGATCCGGGGAAAGAGGTCCTCGACGGCCTCAGCATGTATCTCCCGGTGCTCGGCAAGATCCGGCGGAAGATCGAGACAGGCCGGTTCGCGCGGACCCTCGGCGCGCTGTTGAACGCTGGGGTCGATATTGGCTCGTCGCTCAAACTGACGGGTGGAGTTCTGGCCTTACCGGCCTTCCGGCGCGCGGTCGAGGGAGCGCGCGGTCTGGTCCGCGACGGCGCTGAGTTGTCCGACGCTCTGAGCCAGTCGCGCCGGTTTGGCTACGATGTGGTTGCCATCGTCGAGTCGGGCGAGGAGTCGGGACGGATACCCGAAGCACTCGACAAGCTGGCCGATGATTATGAGGAACAGGTCGAGAACCTGGTCAAGAATCTGGGCCAGCTCGTCCAGCCGATCCTCATGATCGCGATGGGTGGCGTGGTCCTGTTCATCATCCTGGCCGTCCTTCTGCCGTACATCCAGGCCCTGACCAGCCTTGCTGGTTAAGCGGTCAGCTCGGAATCAGTCGTCGCCGCGGACCTCGGCTCCAGGCCGAGCGCGGCGGCGACTCGATAGGTGACGAAGGCGGCAATAAACGCGTACAGCGCGGCGGGCATGAACCGGCTCAGCGTGGTGGAATCGAGAGCACTCGCCACCAACGGGACCAGACCAACAATCAGGCCAACCGACCAGGCCAGGAACCCGGCGAAATTGACACCGGGGCGTGGTCCATTCCAGTCGCCTGACCGCTGGCGGGTGGCGTCGGCGACCATCGCGCCTGCGACCGGAGCGTAGAGGGCACCGAGGATCGTGAAGATCGATCCGGTCCGCTCGTGCCAGTTGCCCACGATCAGGAACCAGGCGGAAGCGACCCCGACGAGGGTCCAACCCGGCTTCGAGAGCGCTGGTGCGACCCGATGCAACCGACGCCCGAACTCGAACGCGGCATAGCAGGCCGGCGCCAGCGAGGCGAGACCAAAGACGATCAGGACCACTCCACCCAGGCGTCGATCCAGACCCCCCTCGATCGCCGCCCGCAATGTGTAATGCGTTTCGGCGGCGAACCGGGATGACGGGTTCCGAAAGCTCGGCTCGGCGGGCGACTCCCCGACGGCCGCACGCTCGATCGCGCGATCGGCAAGATCCGTCACCGTTGGGGCGGCGACAGCCGTGCTGGCGGCTCGATCGCGTATCTTTCCCTCGGCGCCGATGACCGTCAGGAATGCCAGGCTGGCCACGACGATCGGCGCGAGAGTCAGGCTGACCCAACCCCCGCGACGGACATCGGTCTGGCTCAGGCTCGCGGCGGCCCAATCCGCCCCCGTGATTCCCAGCAAGGCCGCAAAGCCGAAGGTCCACTGGAACGTCGTCAAGAAGCCGAGGCGCCAACCCTCGGACATCGCGACCGATGCACCGGTCAAGGGGTCGATCAGGGTCGGCTCGAAGCCGCGGAGACCTGACAAGGTTCCCGCCACGGCCAGCGCCAGCCCCGCCGCCGGGAAGACGGGAAAGTACTGCATGATTGCGGCGATCCAGCGGACGATACTCATGCCGACCAGCGCGGTGACGACTCCCCAGACCAGAGCCGTGGTCAAGAAGAGGGGAGACGGGACCGCCGAATCCCCCCACTGGATCGGGCGCACGACGCGCGCTTCGAGGAGTCCGAGCACCCGCAGGCCATTCAAGATCCAGCTCGTGGCGTAACCGATCGCCACCGCGAACAGGAGCACCTGACCGAGCGCCAGGACGAGATTCGGCAGAGCCAGTGTGCCGCGATTCCCGAACGTGGATGAAGCGACCACGTCCAGCGGACAACGCGCCGAGAACCCCCACGATGCCGGGGTCCGGTAGAGCAGGAGATAGGCCAGGATGGCTGCCGCGACGACTCCCATGAGCGCCGGGATGAGGCCGCCCACCGGCAAGGCACGCACGCCCAGTTTATCGAGAAAGGCGACCCAGAGAAACGTTCCGATGTAGGCTGGAGCCATCCCCGACGACCAGCTGCGCGGTTGAGGTTGCTCGGCATTGACGGCTGCGGTGCTCATGGGCTGCGGCTCTCGGGCGTGCGGCTGGGTCGGGTCGGTCGAGGAGGATCTGGGTCGAGATAATGTCGCACGCCCGAGCCGGACCTTGTGCGGTCCGCCCCGGGCGGGCTTGCATCGTCGAGTCAATGCAGAACCGGTTGGCTCAAAACTCCGCTGGACCCTTGGCACCACCAGTCATGAGGAGTTCTTCCTCGCGAGGCGTGATGATGATCTGCGGTTTGTAGCCACCCCGCGTCCGGAAGTAGATAACCAGGCCCAGGTAAGCGACGAGCATGATACACGGAAAGATCGCCGTGGTCACCAGAACGTTCCGCTTCGAGGCGTCCTGGATCGCCGTCACTTCTTCGAAGGCGGGTTTCGGCAACTTGTCGACCTTGTTCTGATCCACCGCGCGGTATTCGCCGAATACGCTCCCCTTGGGCGGCTGGATCACCTGCTCGTAAACCGGCTTGTTGGCCGTTTGAAGGTCGCGGTCGACCTTGGTGTCCTGAATGTATCCCTGGAACGGCGCTCCCAGCACGCCGACGGCGAGCATCCCCAACCCGCCGAGCGTGTTCAGGGTCAATGCACCGCCCTTCGGGAATTGTTCAGCGGCAACACCGAGCATGGTCGGCCAGAAGAACGACTTACCGAGACCGTACAGCGTGGCCGCCAGCAGAATTGTGACCCCAGTCGATCGTGACAGGAACAGGAGCCCCCCAGCCGCGATCACACTACTGACGCAGAGCAGACCCAGCGGCGAAAGTCGATGCACGATCGGACCCGCGAAGAACCGCAGGATCAGCATGATCAACGACGTGTAAACCAGCACCCAGCCCCCATCCAGGCCGAGTTTGCGCATCTCGGGTTCCATCAGCGGCGTGATCCAACCGTCGGTCCCCAGCTCGGTCGTCGCGAGCGGGATCATGATCAGCATCAGGGCGATGAACAACGGTTGACCTGGGGTAAAACCGACCTGATACCCGTAGAACAGCACCAGCCCCGCCCAAACGGCAAGCTGAACCAGGTTGTTCGTCATGGCATTGGTGCTGACCGGGAAGACATCACCAAGTTGACGCACGATCAAGGCCAGGATGATCGCCGCACCGATGACGCCGACCTCGCGAAGCATCGCGTTGAACGAAACGCCAGCCGTGACCCGTTCGCTGATCGGGAATTTGCGACCGATCATCAGGGCGGCATACGTCAGGACCGGCAGGAAGATCAAGCCGACCTTGATCTGCCACGAGACGTTGTTGCCCATCAGGATCGCGATGATCCCGCCGAGCACCAGCCCACCCGGCCAGCCCGCGTGGAGCATGTTGAGATACTTGGTCTTCTCGCGCGGGAACAGGTTGGCAACGACCGGATTTGCCACCGCCTCGACCGTGCCGTTGCCGAGCGCGAGGATGAAGGTGCTGAAGTAAAGGTAGTTGTAGGCCGATGCATTGCTCGTGGCTAGTCGGGGCGTCAGGATCGTCAGCACGGCCGACGAGACGTGGCACAGAAACGCGAACCCCATCGCCTTGCCGTAGCCAATCTTGTCGATGATCAGCGAGAAGATCACGATGCTGATCGCGAACGGCCAAAGGCCGACTCCCTGAATGTTCCCCACCTGCGTCTGGGTGAAGTCGTACTCCGAGGCCCAGTTGCCGACGATCTGCGACCGGATGATGAACCCAAACGCCGTCGCGACAATCGACGCGAAGCAGGCCCAGAACAGCAGCTTGTCGTTGAGGCTGGGTGCCTGAGCCGGAGCTGCCGGATCATACTGGTGAGTGTCCATGCGTCGCCGATTCCCTTGCCACGGTGATGGTTTGACTGTGATCAGAACAGAACGAAGCCACCGTCGGATCGCGGCTGCTGGGCGATCAGATTCGCGGTCGGCAAGCGCGCGGATACGATGCGGTGCGATGGGTGTTCTGTCATAACCGACCCGACGACCCGATGCCAGAGGGTGGACCAGGATTCAACCAGCGAGTCGTGGTTCGTTCAGCGAAACAGGAAATCTACCGCCAATCGCCACCCTGGCAGGGCCGTTTCCGCATGGGCGAGTTGACCAGGACCGAACACTTCAGGGGTCGCGGGCTCGATTCTTGAGTACGATCGGACCACTTTCGACTCGTAATCGACATCCCAGACGACCACAGCGCCCGCTTCAAAGTAGTCGGCCCGCTTGGCGATCATCGCGCGCTCGGCGGCGGGGCCGTAATCATTCTTGCTTCGGACCTCCACGGCAAGGACGGGACAGCCCGTCACAAAATCCATCTCGTTCGCGGGCAGCGGTCCCATATAAAAGGCCGCATCCGGGGAGAAGGATTCTCGCCCAGAAAGCAACTCGTCGACCGCGAAGCCCATGTTATCCGTGAAGACAACACCTTGACCAATGGCTTCAGCATGCTGGTCAAGACTTTGCACGATATATTTCGCGATCAGATTGGGGCGATATCCTGTGGCCATGAGGGGAACGATCCTGCCACTGATTAGCTCGGCTTTGCCGTCGTGCCGCATCAGGTCGTCGAGAGTCGCGGGCTGAGTAGACGTGGTAGGTGCCTGGCTCATCGGATGCTCCTTTGTGATTCATCCTACCTAAAGACCGAGCTCGCGGGCGATGACGTTGCGTTGAATGTCGCTGGTGCCGGAATAGATGAGACTCCCCACACCGTCGCGGAGGTCGCGTTCCAGGCCGGCGGCGGTGGTATAGCCCAGGGCTCCAAACACCTGCACGGCGTCGAGGCTGTTCTGGACCAGGCATTCGGAGACGTGCAGTTTGGCGAGTGCCGCCTCCAGCGTCGCATCTTCCCCTCGGGCCTTGAGCCAGCCGATCCGGTAGACCAGCGGCCGGCAGGTTTCGAGGCGGAGCTTCATCCCGACGATCCGGTGGCTAACGGCCTGAAACTGGCTGATCGCCTTGCCAAACTGCTTCCGTTGGCGGGCGTGGGTGATGCAGCGTTCGAGCTGCCGCCGCATCGTCCCAAGCGCACTGGCGAGGATCGATCCCCGCTCCCATTCCATCGACCCCTGGAACACCTCGGCCCCGCGTCCCTCCCGCCCGAGCAGAGCGTCGGCGGGCAGGTGACAGTCTTCAAAAGCGATCTCGCCCATCGGGACGGTCCGGACGCCCATCTTGGAGATCGCACGGACAACGCGAAAGCCGGTTGTTTCGCTCGGGACGATGAAGGCCGAAATCCCCAGGACACCACGATCGGGACTGGTCGCAGCGTAGCAGACGAACAGATCGGCGACTGGTCCGGACGTGACCCAGATCTTGCGTCCGTTCAAGATCCACCCGTCGGACGTTCGTTCCGCCCGGGTTTGCATGGCGAAGATGTCTGATCCAGCGTCTGGCTCGCTGGCTCCGTTGGCACCCACGATCGACCCGGCGGCCAGCCGGGGCAGATATCGCTGCTGCTGGGCACGGGTTCCATGCCGGAGGATCGGGATGGCCACGGTCCAGAGCGACGCGTTGATCGCGAAGATCAGGCCGTTATCCGGGCACGCGTAGCCCAGACCTTCCATCGCCGCGATCGTTTCGGGCAGACCGAGCCCGCGGCCGCCCAACTCTTCGGGAAGCGGTAGCCCCTGCAAACCGAACCGACCGCACCGCTCCCATCCCTCGCGCCAAAATTCACGGCGCTCGTCGCGGGCGTCGAGGTCGAGGTCGGGGACCAGTTCCGCGCGTGCAAACTGGATTGCCGCGTCGTGCCAGTACACCTGTTGCTCGGACAGGGCGAAGTCCATCGGTCGCGCCTTCCTTGACCTGAACCGTTCGATCAATTGTCTTGATAAATTACTCCACTGGGCGATCGTGGTCCATCCAGGCTGGGTGGTTGCTCGCTGGTCCGGCGGTTGGTGACGTGGTAATTTGGTGCCGTGGAGAAAGCGATCGGGACTCCGGATCAGGCAAGAGGGGGATCGTCGTTTGCGTGGTCGCGCTCAGGTCGTCATCCGTCCATTCCTTTATCTCTGGGCCGCGCCTACAACGGCGGTTGGCCTGATGGCGGGTACGTTGACGCTCGTGAGCGGGGGTCGCGTTCAGATCGAGCGTGGAGCGCTGGAGTTTCACGGCGGGTTCGCTCGCTGGTTTCTCGAAAGTCGCCTGGTCCGAGCGTCAGCCATGACTCTGGGACACGTGATCCTCGGACGTGATCCGCACTGCCTGGCTTCATGCCGCGATCACGAGCAAGCCCACGTCCGCCAGGTCGAGCGGTGGGGCGCGTTTTTCTTGCCGGCTTATGTGTTCGCGAGCTGGCTGGCCTGGCAGCAGGGTCGCCATTATTACCTGGATAATTGGTTCGAAATCGACGCTCGCCGCGCCTCGGGAGACTGGTTTTGACCGGATCTCTTGTTCCTATCTTATCCTCAAACGGGCACTCATCTCATGATCAAAGCAGTCATCTTCGACGTTGATGGAACTCTGATCGATTCGGTCGATATCCACGCCAAAGCCTGGGTCTGGGCGTTCGCTCGTCACGGCCATGATATCCCGTTCGAGCAGCTCCGGAGCCAGATCGGCAAGGGAGCCGACCAGTTGATGCCCGAGTTCCTGACTCCCGAACAGATCGAGAGCTACGGCAAAAAGCTGGAAGACGATCGCCAGATGTTTTTCAAGGACGAGTATTACCACCATCTGAAAGCGTTTCCGATGGTCCGCGAGTTATTTGAGCGGATCGTCGCTGACGGCAAAAAGATCGTCCTGGCATCGTCGGCCAAAAAGGATGAACTCGAACACTACGAAGAACTCGCCAACATCAAGGATCTGATCGGCGCCTCAACCTCCTCCGACGACGCCGAGAAGTCCAAGCCGCATCCCGACATTTTCCACGCCGCGATGGACAAGCTGGAAGGGATCAGCACCGACGAGGCCATCGTCGTGGGCGATACCCCCTGGGACGCTCATGCAGCGGCCAAGGCGGGCTTGAAGACCATCGGCTTGCTGTGCGGCGGATTTGCTGAGAATGTCCTCAAGGACGCGGGTTGCGTGGCAATCTACGCGGACCCAGCCGAGTTGCTCGCCAAACTCGATGAATCGCACCTGGCCAAGTGAACGGAGGAAGTGGCGATGTCGCTTGGGTTACGGTCCGTGATCTACTTTGTGGCCGACCTCGCCGTCGCAAAGGACTGGTACACCGACGTCTTTGAGGTCGAGCCTTACTTCGACGAGCCGTTCTATGTGGGCTACCAGATTGGCGAGTCGGAACTCGGTCTCGACCCTGACCTGACCGCGGGCCAGCCGGGACCAGGCGGGTCGGTTGCCTACTGGCGGGTTGCGGATCTCGACGCGACGCTGGGCAGGATGGCCCAGCTTGAGATTGATGTGGTCGAGCCGATCCGCGACGTCGGTGGCGGGATTCGGCTCGCCGTGCTTGCCGACCCGTTCGGCAACGCGGTTGGTCTGATCCAATCTCCCTGAGCGAAAACGAATGGAGCCGACCCAAAAGCGAATCGCTCTCGGGTCGGCTCTGCGTTCCACTTCAGCGGGATCGGCAAGGATCAGCGGGGGAAGTTGCGCAACCCCTGGTTGATCAGAACACCCGGAAGCTGCTGGCCATACTGACGCAAGGTGGTCGGGGCGGCGGTCTGCGTACCGGCGGTGTTATTCGGGGTGTAGCCATTGGCGTACTGGTTGTAAGAGTACGGTTGTTGAGCCTGCTGGTTGTACAAGGGTCGATAGGACTGCGTTGGGTAGTTCGGTCCATAGTTCGGGTTCGCGACGGCAACCGGTTGAGCGGGCGCGGCGGCGACCGTCGTCGTCGGAGCGGCGGGTTCGTAGACCTGGACGGTCGGGTTGACACCGTAAGTGGCCATCTCGCGGCGGCGGGCATCGAGGTAAGTGGCCACACCTTGGCGGCGCTGGGCATCGAAGGTCGCCGCATTGGCTTCCTGATCGCGTGCGAACTGCACGGCGGCCTTGAGACCATTGTTGTTCGGGTCGAGTTGCGCGGCGCGTTCGTAAGCCTCACGCGAGAGCGTGTAGTAGGCATCATCCTGGCCCTGGGGCAGGTCGACCGCGACCTCGTGGGCCAACTCGCCCAGGATGGCCCAGTTGGCCAGGTTGTTCGCGTCGGATCTCACATCCGCCTGCAACTGACGGATGGCGTCGAAGCGGTCGATCTGATGACTGCCGATCGTCGGGGTGCCGTTCGCAGACTGCGTCGTGGTGGTAGTCGTCACGGGTCCGGTCTGGACGACCGTTCCCTGAACCGGCTGACCATTCTGGAGGATGGTTGTGGTCTGACCGGGAACAACTTGCTGACCCACAGCGGCGTTCTCGGCGTTACGGATCTCGCGGCCCAACTGGCGGATGGGGTTCCCAATCTGTGCCGAAACCGTGGCTGGCCAGGCAGCGACGGCAGTCAGAAGCAATGCGTGAGCGGATCGGAGCGAAAGACGCATCGGGGGAGACTCCAGGGTGTGACAGCAATGGTGCGGGCAGAAAAACGCGGGCCTGAACCTTCATGAGGGTCGGACCCGCAAATCGAGTTCCCAAATATCTGGATCTGGATAATCCGACCGGATCTGTCAATTTCAGTTGCCAAATAACGACCCGAGCAGGCCAGGTTGACGACCACCGGGTACGACGATCCGGTCGCCCGGGAAGAGCTGATAGTTTGTCACCGTGTCGCCCCGGTCTCTGATTCCGTCCCAGTCCACCTTGAGGATCTGACATGCACCGTTGATCGGGTGCGGGCGGACGACGTACGCCTTGTCCGGGCGGCTATTGGATCGGAGCCCGGCGGCAAGGATGGCAGAGAGCACGTCCTCGTTCCCCTGGATCGGGAACCGACCCTGCGTCGTGACCGAGCCCAGCACATAATAGAATTTGCTCTGGCTGCCGTTGACCAGCCGGACCGAGACTTCCACCGGGTCCTTGAGTCGCTTCTGAGCGGCGATGGTTTCCAGGTGTTCGGCGACTTTCATTTCGGCCTGGCTCAACGTCAGTCCGGCAACATAGACGTCGCCGGCGAACCCGAGGTCCACGTAGCCGTCCGCCTGGACCGTCACCGTGCTAAGAGGGATCTCCATGGCCGACGGCCGCACGGTGATCTCGATCTCATCGGGAGGTTCAAGCACGTAAGGGGGCATCGAGACCATCTCCAGTTCGCGGGGCTGGTGGATGTCGACGATCCCAGGCTGCGGTTGGTGTTTGCTGGTCATCCCGCAACCGGCCATGGAGCAGCCGAAACCGAGCAAGATCCAGATCCCGAGGTGGCGGCAAGTGCCGGCCGGTCCCATCCGTGCGATCATCGGCCGATATCCTTCCAGGGTCGAGGCGAACCTCATCCCATCCTCGTGATTGTTCGTCCGTGATGGGCACCGATCGCTGGCTCAACTTGAAACGCCAACAACTCCCAGACCCATCCCCTACCTGGGGATTGATCGGTCGGGAGGGTTGTACGGCTTCAACCAAAAGTCGGGATTGACCCGGTTCTCGGCTCGGGATAGCTTACCCTTTCTCCATATCAGTCTCGGGACGACGATGATCCACGAAGTTCAATCGATCACAACAGGGAGGTTGCGATGGATGAGATTCGCCAGGTCGTACATGGTTATATCTTGAAGCAATTTTTGCCCGGCGAAGATCCGACCGAGTTGACCGACCGGACTCCACTGATCACCGGCGGCATTCTCGACTCGATTCGGACCTTGAAGCTGGTCGTCTTCCTGGAAGATCGCTTTGACGTTCGCGTGGAGGCCCATGAGGCCGGTGTGGACAACCTCGACTCGGTTGGCCAGATCACGGCGCTGATCGCTGGCAAAAAACGCGCTGCATGATCCGGGGTCGGCCCCCTACCCTGGATGCAGATGCTGGAGAACTCGGCCCGCGGCGCGCATCGAGGCATCAATCTCGGCGGTCAAGACCCCGCTATTGTCCATCCGGGGCACCTTGTGCTGACCACCGAGCTTCCCGCGCTCACGCATCCAACCAATCCAACCCTCGGGGCGGATGACGCTCAGGGCGGGAAGCGGCAACCCAACCCCTGCCGCGCGGTGTGCCTGGTAGTCGGCGTTCCGACGGATCAGATCGGCATCGAGTTCTTGCCGAAATGCCGCGATATCGGCTGGAAAATCGACAAATTCAATTATGTAGTGATGATAGCCCAACGCTCCCGAATAGACCGGTCCGACGTGCCATTCCCGGACCGAGGCGTTGGTCGCGGTCGCGGCGGTGGCGATTGCCGCTTCGATCTCCTCGCTGATCAGATGCTCGCCAAAGGCGGACAACGTATATCTGGTCCGGCCGGTGAACGTCAGGAGCGGTGGGTTGAGCGAGACAAAGCGCACCGTATCGCCGATGATATGACTCCAGAGTCCAGCGCAGGTTGAGACGACGATGGCGTAGTTGACGCCGATCACGACGTTCCCCAGCCAGTGCCGGGTCGGTCGTTCGCTGGCAAGTTCGTCCACCGGGACGAACTCATAAAAGATACCGTGGTCGAACAGCAACCGGAGGTGATCCGTCGCGGGATCACCGAAGGCAATAAATCCTTCCGAACACGGGTACGTCTCCTGCAGGCGGATTCGCGGATCGCCCAGGACCGTGGCGAAGGCGCTACGATAGGGATCAAACTTCACCCCACCGTGCACGACGACTTCGAGTTGCGGCCAGACCTCGGCCATCGATGATTGGCCGGTCAGATCCAGCAAGCGCTGAAACAAGGCGAGGAGCCAGCTCGGAACTCCGCTGATCATCGAGATCGGTTCGAGCCGCGACCGCTCGGCGAGCAAGGTGAGTTTGCGATCCCAGTCGGGTTCCAGCGCCAGGTCGAGCGGTGGAAAAGTAAACGGCCGCAGCCATTGCCCCGCCTCGGCGGCAGCGATTCCGCTCAGGTCGCCCTGAAGGACGCCCGGGCTTGGTTCTTCGAGGTTCGTCGAGCCCCCCAGAAAAAAGATCTTGCCATGAAAGAGGCGCGAGTCGGGACGGGCGGCGAGATGGTAGGCGACCATGGTCTGGGCGGCACGCTGATTCGAGGCGATCATGGCGCGCGAGACCGGAATATACTTGGTCGCACCCTGAGTCGTGCCACTCGTCAAGGCCAGATAGGGGATGAGCCCCGGCCAGGTCGTGGCGTTGAGTCGCGGGTAGTCCGCCTCAAGGTATTCGTTCCAGAGTGCTTCGTAGGTTCGGAGCGGCACCCGAGCTTGATAATCCGCGACGGTTGATAGCGCTGAGAACCCGTGGTCAGCACCGAATCGGGTCGGGCCAGCAGTCCGGACCAAGTGCCTGAGGATCTGAAGCTGGCTGGCAACGGGATCGAGGCGAGCTAATTGCTGAGTCCGCTGCCGGGCATAAAGGTGAAACCCTCGGTTCACCGTGGCCCGAACTGGCCTGGAGTCGATCGCCTGGGTCAACCAGGAGAGGCCGATCATGGCGCGACGACTTGTTTGATCCGGCGGCACTGGTAAGCGCCGGCGGGTGGAAAATTACGCGGCTCGAAGATGAACCGAACGTCGTCAAAGAACCGCCGATACAACCGCTGATAGACCCAGGGGATCTCGGTGATCTGATTGAAAACCCCGCCGGGGGCGAGAACGGCAGCTACGACCCGAAACAGGTCGTGTTGCAGGTCGGTCGGAAAGGATGGCACGGGCAGACCCGAGATCACGGCATCCACCTGGTCGATCCCGCGTTCCCGCAGGATGAGAGCAAGGTCGCGCACATCGCCCTCGACGATATCAAACTGAGCAAGGTGTCCGTACCGCGCACGTAGGAGCCGAGCGAAGTCGGGGTCCCGTTCGAGGACGATCACGCGAGTTTCCGGTCGAACGCGCTCGGCGATGGCTCGCGTGATCGGACCAGTCCCGGCCCCTAACTCGACGATGACTCGGGACCGAGCCCAGTCGACATCCCTCAACGTGGCCCGCGCGAGCCACTGACTACTCGGAGCGAAACTAGCGATCTGGGTACCGTGGCGGCAAAACTTGCCCAGAAAGAGCAGGAAGTCGGTCATGGATGTTCGTCAAAAAAGAATTCGGGTGGCTCAGAGCGTCAGACCGCTCACCCAGGAGGCGACGACCTGGGCTTCTCGGGGCGTGTGACTCGGATCGAGCGCGGGGGGCACCGTGCTGAGCTTGTCGCGTAAAAACCGAGTAATCAAAGTATTGACGAGACGAGACTTTTCGATCTGCGGAGCGTGTCCGCACTTCGGAATCAAAACCTGACGGGCACGAAGCATCCGATCGGCCGCACGCATCGATCCAGGAACGTCGCCGATCACTCGATCTTCCGCTCCCCAGATCAGGAGCGTGGGATGCGGCACCTGATCGAGCAACGGCGCCACGGAGTGGCCCACTGTCCCTCGGACCGTCCGGACAAAACCCTTCTTCCATCGTCGATTCTGAAATTTGGCTTCGATAGCTTCGATCAACGGTTCTGAAGCGAACGACCGCCGATGGAAGACCGAACTGACCAGAGTATCGTACTGACTCCGGCGGACCCCCTCCATGACGGGCAGATGTTCTTCGCCATGGAACCCCGACGGGCAGATCAGCACAAGTCGGGAGACGAGATCGGGATAACGAGCCGCCAGAGTCACGACAACCTGGCCGCCGAGACTCGATCCAACCAGATGATAAGGTGGTCGCTGCACGTATTCGGTGAGATAAAGAGCGAGTCGGTCGGCGAGGTACGGAACGTCAACGACTCCGCCCCCGTCGATGTGACGATGCAACGCATCGCCGTCGAAAACGAGGATTTCGGGCGTTTTGACGTCGAAATGCCGCATCAACGAGCGGCGGTTGGCAAACCAGCTTTCGGATTGCTCGGCCAATCCGTTGACCAGGATCAAGGGGTTCTGACGGCGATATCCGATCAGGCGATGAATGTCAAAGAAGTTGCGAACTGTGGGGTTCATTGCGGGTCAAAAGACTCCCCGGTTCCAGCCTTCGATTGCTTCGGCCACGGTCCGCAGCGATTGAGACAGGGAAACGAGAATGCCGACTCGGTCGTCCCTGAACCAGTCCCAGCAATGGAGCAAGCGGCGAGAACGCTTGCTCAAGACCGTAAGCAGGATACCATCCCTCGCCGTCTTGGCAATCGGGTTGAATCTTCGCCGTTGTTGCGGACTCGCCGTAAACCTTTTGACTGATTGGTTTTGATCGAGATCATGCAAGCTTCGTGAAGATCTTCAGAGGTCGTCTTAACGCTGCCTTCGTCTCTATAGGTAACCCATTGGACCTCGCCGTCGTGACCTTGACGTCGTCTCATGGGTCGTCGAAGATGGTTAAGCCCTGGTGCTCCAATCGAGACCGTCACAATTCCAAGCGGGCGCACTGTTTCATGCGAATCTTCATGACCGGTGGCACGGGGATGATCGGCCGTCGGTTGGTTGCGCGGTTGATCGAGCGTGGCGACTCGGTGACGATCGTCTCGAGGTCAGCGGATGAGATTCGTCGCCAACCCGAGTTTCGGCAGGTCCGCGTTGTTCCTGGTGATCCAACTCGGCCTGGTCTCTGGCAGGATGAAGTCGCCGGTGTGGACGCGGTGGTGAATCTGGCGGGGCAGAACCTGTTCGCGAAGCGCTGGACACCCGCGATTCGCAATCAAATTCGCGCGAGTCGGCTGGATTCGACAGACAACCTGGTGACGGCGATCGAGCAGGCTCGTGACCGGCCCAGCGTCTTTGTGCAAGGTTCCGCCATCGGCTACTATGGCCACACCGGCGACGAGGAGTTGTCCGAGTCCGCCGGTTCAGGTACCGACTTTCTCGCGGTCGGCTGCCGACAAATGGAAGCAGCGGCACGACCGGTCGAGGGTTTGGGTTTACGGCTCGCAACGATTCGCACTGGTGTCGTCCTGGGCAAGGGTCAGGGAGCGCTCGGCGTGATGGTCCCCGTCTTTCGCTGGGGCGGCGGCGCCCCGCTGGGGAGTGGGGGCAATTGGCTCCGACCCGGCCGGGGGATGCAATGGCTGAGCTGGATTCACATCGACGACATCGTGGGTTTGTTTTTGCTGGCAATTGATAACCCCATCGCCCACGGACCCATCAACGGGACCGCACCCCAACCTGTTCGGAATTGCGATTTTTCACGACTGCTGGCGCAAGTCCTCCATCGATTCTGTCTCCCGATTGGTCCTCCCGACTTGCTGCTCAAATTGATTCTGGGTGAAGTCGCGGATGCTGTGATCCACGGGCAGCGGGTCGTCCCCACGAAAGCTCTCGACCTGGGATTTCAGTTCGCTCACCCCGATGCAGCCGAAGCGATCCGATCGGCCCTGAATCCTCACAAGATATCGGTCGCCTCGGCCTAGCGTCCCCTCATTGAGATCCAATCGACCGCGGCCCAATAGATTGATGTCCTCCTGGTTGAATCCGTCCTCTTGATGATCGTCGCCGAGGTTCTTTGTGAATCCTCCCACTTTTCTCGGGCCAGACCCGTTGAGCGTCCGCCGCCGACTCCGGCTTCCCACCGACGCCCCTTTAGCCGACTTCTCAAGTCGGATCAATCCTCTAGGTTGCCCGGATGGAGTGCGGCAGGCGGCGATTCGTGCCTGCGATCAGATCGAGGCTTACCCCGAGCCTGGTTGCCCTCGACTGACGGCGCGGATCGCCGGATTCCATGGAATCGACCCCCGACGCGTGATCGTGGGCGCGGGGGTTACGGAACTAATCAGTTTGATTGGGGAATCACTCCGAGACGTGCTTGCCTTTCATGCTCAGGCGCTCGGCGACCTTTCCTTGCCAGTGGCCCACTTGGTCGACCCGTGCTCGGCCAAATTCCGGCGCGTTTCGACGCGAAACGAACTGCGGGCCAAGGTCTGGGGCGGGCATGTTCTCGGTTGGACGCAGGATGTCTTGCCTCAGTCCGCGGCCGGAATCTTCTGGACCGGTCACCCAAATAATCCGACCGGTCGGGTCTGGGACCGGAACGTACTCCAGGGATTTGCGGCTGATTCGCTGGGATTACTCTCAGTGGTCGATGAAACGTCGCTGCCGTTCTGGCCCGACGAAGCCGACCGGACCATGATTCCGGTTGCGGCGACACGAGATAATGTGCTTGTACTCCGGTCGTTCAGCCACTTCTACGGCCTACCAGGGCTCAGGGTCGGGTACGCGATCGCCCCGCCCGACATGGTAACGCGGCTCCGCCAGTTCCAGGATGCTCAGACGGTCACGGCTGTTGCCGAGGCCGCGGCTCTCGCCGCGCTGGATGACGACGCCTATCGCCAACAGTCGGTCGAGCTGATCCCCCAGTTTGCCCGGCGACTCCTTGATCAACTCTGGGAGGTTCCCGGCTTGCAGCCTGCCTGGCCAGCACGGGACTGGCCCAATCAGGCTGCGGCTCCACCGCCGTTCCTCATGGTCAGCCTTACCCAAACAGATTGGACCTCGATCCAGTTGCATGAAGCCCTTGCCCGTCGAGGTTTCCTGGTCCGTGAGTGTTCGGATTTCCCGGGGCTTGAGGTCGGCGCGTTCCTGACAGGTCCGGATCAACTAATTGTGACTGGAGGACAGATCCGAATCACGGTCCGGACCCCGCCCGAAAACGAGCGGTTACTGGCCGCACTGACTGAGTTGCTTCGAACCAGTCCGAGCCAACTCGATTGATGCTCGGACCATCGCTGCCGCGAAGAGACTTCCACCATGAGCATCGTGACACAGATCGGTACGACCGACCCTAACCTCCCCTGGGTCCTGGGGGCACTGCCAATTGCCATTGGGCTCGACCTCGCGATCAGTGACCTCCCGGGACGAACTTACCCCACCCAGGCGTTGAAATGGCTGATCTCCGTGGTGGAAGCGGGTGTCAGCCGAACGGTCGCACGAGTCGGTGGAGGTCGAGGAGGAGATCTATTCGGTGGTTGCCTGGTCACGTGTCTGGTCGTTGGAACCCCAGCAAGTTTGGTCTGGAGCACCGTGGATCTTGCCGATCAGATCGGCGGCCTGGCGTCGCTCGCCGTGAGAACGACATGGATCGCGGCGGGATTGGTGATCCGAGCCAACGGTGATCGAATCCTGCAAGCTGCCGAGTCCCCGGATGTCTCCACCGCGGCGAGATGGCTCGCTCTGGTCAGCCCTTGCTCAATCCCTGATGGAAAAGAGATTGGAGTCGCTCCGGCGTGTATCCATGTCGTGGCAGAACAGACCCTCTGTCTGCTGGTTGTTCCGCTGTTCTGGCTCGCGGTGGGAGGACCCTCGGCCATGTGGGGTTTCCTGGCGATACATTACCTGCGTGAGTCGCGATCGCCGCTAGGGCCGGTTGAAAGCTTGAAAACACGGGTTCCAGCAATCATCGCCGATCTGGCGGAATGGATTCCAGGTCTCGTCACCTGGCTACTCATGACGATCGCGGCGGGAATTGTTCAGTTGCGGCCAGATCGAGCCTGGCGGATCGGCTGGCAAGCGATCAGGAACTTTCCGGGATCGCCTCGGATCTGGAACCAAGCCACGCTTGCAGGCGCGATCGGTATTCAACTCGTGAGTAGACGACTCAGATGGTGGAATCCAAAGCAACACGATGTGATTATTGAATCCGGTACTCTGAATCCAGATCTATCCCATGTGCTCCGGGCACTGCGATTGATGCAAGTGACGAGTCTTCTTGCCGCGGGTGGATCTGAAATCTTTACGCTGCTGACATGGTAAAGTCGGCCTCTCCACCGCTGATCGTATCCCGAATGGCGGAAGGTATCGACTGGAAATCGAAACGACACGGGCGGCCATTGCTGGTCGCCCGTGTCGGATGTCATCGATGAGGTTTCAAGCCCGGTCGCATTTCCGGATTACTTGGTGGCCTTGGCATGATTAGCGGCAGCCTTGGCCGCGGCATGCTTGGCAGCGGTTTGTTTCACTGTGGCGGCATGCTTGGCCGCCTGAACTTTAGCTGCCGCAAGGGCGGCCTCAGCCTTTTTGGTCGCAGGGGTCGTTGGCTTCCCATGATGAGTAGTGAAGCTGGCGGTGGCCTTGGAGTAATGGACCACAATTGGCCCGGCCAGGGCAACGGGCTGGATCGGCAAGGTCACCGAGGTGGCCGAATAGACAACTGGGTGGACGGGCGGGGCCGAGGCTGCCACCGAGGTCACAGGGACCGTGGTTGTCGGGGTTGTTGTCGGGATCGGGTCGGCCGGCGTCGAGGTCTGGGATGCCAGCACAAACGATTCCGCGTAAGCGGCGATCGAGTCTCCATGGGTATCCTTGACCACCCCATCAGGGATCGAGAGGTTCAGGGAGCCAGATGACTTGAACTCACCAGTCAACAGGAAGTTGACGGTGTGACTATCGACCCACGATAACCCGGTCGCCCGAGCTGGATTGGATGAGTCGAGACTCGTTCCCGAGAGAACGAGGTCCGCCGCTTTCAAGGTCGAGGAGTCCACGTTATCAGAGAAATTGACCTGAATTGACTGCGGAGCCGAGATGGTTGTGGCGATCCCGGGCTTGCCAGAACTCACCCCGTCGGGGTTCAACGAGGTGTTGACCACGGCGAATTGCTGAGTTCCGATCGGCAGACTACCCCCAACCATCGAGGGAGTGGCGTCGGTCGAGGCAATCGAAAGAGCCTTGACGGTGGGAACCGCCGTGATCGTGGACGTTACCGTGGTGGTCGTGGTTGGCACCGTGAAAGGCGTGCCATAAGTGGGGGTGATCCCACCCGCTCCCAGATAATAGAACGCCCCGATGCTGGCCGGACCCGAGCCTGCGATACTCTTGCCCGGGATCGAGACCGGGGTCCGATACAGGATGTCGGTCGCGGGTGCGTAGTTCTTGTTCGCGAGGTTAATCGCCGCTGACCGGCTACTGAGGTCGTAGTTTGCGTAAAGGAAGAAGACCGCCGGCGTATCACCATCGGGTCGTGGGTCACGAGCCGCCACGAAGGCAGGATCAGCCACAAAGTTCCCGTAGGTATTCGGAGTGGACGAGAGAGTCGAGGGGTTGATGAAAGACCCAAAAGTCCCGTTCACACTACTGGCGGCCGTGTTGTTCACTCCATTGTTGTAAAAGAGGTCCGACACAGCCACGATGGTGTTGGCAGACAAGGACAGGATGCCAGTACCGGTTCGGGCCGACGTAAGAGCGTGGTTGTTGTAGAAGATGTCGTTCAGGAGATAGGCTTGCGTCGAGCCGGCTCGGGACGAGTAGTTCGAGAAGCCATAAGTATTGTCGGCGATGGTGTTATTAATCACCTGAACGGGATTAGCGTAGGTGGCACCACTCCCCTGGTCGGTCACCTGAATACCAATGTAGTTGCCGACGATCACGTTGGTATTGATAATCGAGCCGACGAGTCCGCTCCCAGACAAACTCACACTGACACCGATCCCTGCGTTGACAATGTAGTTCTTATCAACCGTCACGGACGAGTTGTTGAGAGCAATGCCGATCGAAGTGGTGTCGAGCGTACCCGTCACCGAATTTCCGAGCAGCGGATTCAGAATTGTGAATCCCGAGAACTCGGTAGGCACATTCGGCACCGTTGCCAGGTTATCGGCTCGAACCGTGATAATCCCCGCGGTCGAGTTGAAAGTCGTGGTGGATGTCGTGATCCCGCGAATGATCGTCGCGAGTGGATTCCCCGGGATGAAGAAGTTATCAGTACTGCTGGGGTCAGCCGAGAGGAGTCGGGTCTGACCTTTCAACGACAGATTTTCGTTATAAGTTCCCGGCAGAACAAGAATCGTATCACCAGTCAGAGCCGCAGCGATCCCGGCCTTGATGGTCGTAAACGGATTCTCACGAGTTCCCTGGGTTTTCGTGGGGTCCGAAGCTGCGTTAGCGTTATCGACGTAGATCAGCCGCGAGTTGGTCGGACTGAACACCGTGACTGGGGTGGTGCCGTAATCCGAAGGCGTGTTGCCAGTTCCAGCACCATTCAGGGCGTTGCCAGCAATATCCTTGATGGGATTGGCACCAGTCCCCTTCAGGACAACGCGGTAAAGATCGTTCACGGTTGCCGAGACAGCGAATGTCACGCTGATCGGGCCTTTAGATCCACCAAGATAGCTGATCTTGATGGAGCCCGGAATGATAGGAACAGCGGTTCCTGTCCCGGTAAAGACCCCACTGCCGCCAGCGCGATAAACAAGGATCGAGGTGGCGGTAAGGGTCGCCGGATCGATGTTTTCCGAGAAGGTCGCTGTGAAAACAACCTGGCCCGCCGAGTTCGGCGTGACCTGAGAAGCGGTCGGCGTAATCGAAGTGACGGTCGGGTCCGTGGTGTCAACGATGAAACCGGTGGCCGCTCCAGAGTTATAAAACGAGGAGAACGGCGCGGACGGCAGCAACGTCGTGTTACCCGACTGATCGACAATCCGGACCCGAGCCAGCGTGACTCCAATGTCGTCCTTGGTCCCAAGCTTGCCGTCGGCGCCAACGTTGATGTTGGTGTCTGGCAGGGGGTTCGTCAGTTTAACCGAGAAGTTACCCGTCGCGTTGGTGGTCCCAACGCCTGCGTTCATGATGTCGAAGTTATTGGGATTCCCGGTCGTGGAGATATCTACATAAACCGTGTCGCCAGCGACCGGGTTGGCAGGCGGGAAGATGTCGGTGACCGAACCAACAAATGTGGGCGTGTTGGTCGCGGTAATGACCGAACCGAGATTCGCGGCCGTGGACGTGGCGGCCGCCGTGGTGAAACTCCCGGGAGCCAGCCCGAATGATCCGCCGACGAGTGTGGGCGGATTGGTATCAATGGTGAAGGTAACCGCGAAGTCGCTTCCTGGGAAGTTGTCCGAGCCGGATGGGAGTGGCAGGGTGTCGTTGTTGGTATATCCGTCCAACGCGTCCCCTGCGGTGTCCTGAATAATCGACGATCCAGTTCCCTTGAGGGTTAACCGGTAGGAATCATTCAGGGCTGCTCCCGTCGGGAATAGCCCCGTCGTGTCGATGGTAAGGACGTTGGTTGTCGTGTTGTAACTCAGGCGATTGTTCAGGTTGTAGACGATGTCGTTCGCATTACCAAAGACGCCGTCTCCCCCCGAACCGATCAACTGAACGGATTGCGGAGTGATTGTTGCCGTGTTCAAGCGCTCATTGAAGCTAACCTGAATCTGGGTCGGGTTCGAGTTGGTTCCGACAATCCCACCCGCTTGATAGAGCGTGGTCGCCATCGCGCTCGCGGCCGATAGTGCCGCAACCCCCGTCACTGTCGGTGGCGTGACCTGGATATACTCGAAAGCTCCCAGATCGATGAACGGCGAGGATCCTGAGCCTCGGTTGGTCGAGGCAGGTTTATCGCGGAGGTTACCAAGTTGGTCGCGTTGCCCCACGATTGGAACGTAAGCGTAGGTTGATCCCGAGTAGCCGTTTGCCGCTACGTAACCGTTCCCGATCGTACCCGGGGTCGTCTTGGGATCGGTTCCGACGGCCGAAACGGGCGTACCGTTCTGAGCGATGATGGTGGTCGGGACCCATTCGTCGGGAAAACCACGCGTCGTAACCGGCAGACCAGGCAAGGTAACAATATCGCCCGCAGCGCCTCCGGTTTCACCTCCAAGGAGCATGATGTCCCCGGTTCCATTCCGGACAGGCATGAAGCTGGTGTCATAGTAAACAGTGTTGCCATTAACATCGAGCGAAGTGGTTGTCAAAGTGGCAGCCGGAGTGAGCATCCGACCGAAAATGACTGGCCCAATCTCACTTCGAGCTCGATCGAGTGCAGCAGAGCCGATTTTCAGATTGAAATTGCCATTGCCGGGGTCACGGAATAACGGGTCACCGCTGTAGGGAAAATTGTTGAAAGAACCATCAAAGAACTGCGAATTCGCAGCGCCAATCAGGTCGGCCCCGTTCTGGTAGAACAGATTATACTGCAGATTACTCTGCGACTGCTGTCCAATGGACTGAACTGCGGCAGTGGTGTTCTTCTGGAAAATGCTATCCATCACCAGAAACGAATTGCCGGCAAAAGGGTTGAGTCCATCAAAAGCTGGAGCGACGGAATTTACCCCAATTCCGTTGTTGTAGAAGGTGCTGTTGAGGATCACAGCCATGGTATTGGTGGCAGCAACACCATTGTTCTGAGCATCGTCGCCAGTCTCAGCAATAATCTCGATCGCCGTATTTCGGCCTGACTGATTCACCATGTTCGAGAACGTATCGTTCACGAAGTAGGTTTGAGTCGGTTCACCGTTCACCCCAGAAATACGAGACGGGAAATCGAAAGGTTGAGACGTCGACCCATAATTGGTGGGGACTCCGATCAAGCTGTAGCCAGGATGAGAAACGAATCCCACGTCACTAAACGTCGAAAAATTCGAGTTGGAGACGGTGATTTTCTTCGGGGAGTTGTATTGATCCGTATAGCTCCCCCCCACAGGCACACCATATAATGTCGCGAATGGACTATCATATTGGGCGGTAAAGCTCATATCGTTGTTCTGGTCAGCGATATAAGCGATACCACCTCCCTGCTGCTCAACCCGAGTCAGATATTTCAGGTCCGCATTATCAATAATGCTGCCACTGCGCGGGTCTTGCAAGTTGTACGAAGTCAACGAATTGCCGCCGAAGTAGATGATGCCACCGTCACCACCTTGCGGCTGAATTGTGCTACCCGAGATGACTTGAGTAGCGGTCGTACCATTGACGACAGCTCCGATGGAGCTGTCGTAAACCGACGTGATCGTCACGGGCACCCGAGTTTGCCCAGTTGATTGATTAGCGGGAATGCCGAGGATGCGGATCTGGCTGAACTCACCATCGTCGAGAATATCTTCGCCGGGGGTTGGCGGATCAACACCGTCATCGACACCCACAATAAAGCCGGCACCACCCGCCCATGAAGAGGTTTGATTGGCTCCCGGGGATACTCCTGCGGCTTCTGCGGGAATCGGCGAATTCCCATTGTTCAACGTTTTGATGATCAAAGGTACGCCTGGAGCAGCAACCACGGTTCCATCAGCGAGAACAGTGCCGGGCAGAGTGCTTTGCAAGGTGAGAGTCACCTTGGCGCCAGGTGTCGCCACGTATCCTGTCGATGAGGGAATGGGAAGAATACTATCATCGTCCGGACCAAGAACGATGGTATCACGCAAGATGTACGTGAAGTCTGAACCCGTCCACGTGGAATTATAATTGACGTTCGAGGCATGAGTTCCGTTCACCGGAATCCCAGTACCACCTAGCACGCCAACTCCATCAAGATCGTTCTTCGAGAACACATTGCCGTGGATGAACGGATCACCCGTCAAGAGCGGGCGTTGCGGATCACCCGCGAGCAAAGCTTGCGGATCCACATCCAGCCCGACATCCTCGTTATAGTTGAACGTATTGTTGGTAATGGAAACAAACGAACCGGCGATCCCTCGATTTCCATAATAAGCCTTGGAGAGGAGACTACCACCACCGAGTTCGAGAGCATGGTGGGCATCCGCAGACTGAACGCCATTATCCGTGCCAGTTGCGGTATTCCTCGAACCACCGCCAAAGCGGAAAGTTGCGGAATTGACGACCGCTCGAGCACCCGAATCAATCGTGATCCCGCTCCATCGCGACGTTTCGGGGACAGCGGCGGCTGTTGGCAAGTTCGACCCAGCACCACCAGGAATCGATGGCAATGCCGGTGTCACCGTGTTGACGAGCCCAGTCAACGGGTCGGTATAGGTCGAAGTGGCCGCGTCATCATAAAATGAGGTGAAGATGACATTGGAGAGAGCCGCGGAATTCGCTTTGAACCCGGCCGTCGATGGGCCGAACGCGTTGTTGGCGTCGTATTGATTGATATAAGTCTGATCGCCGACATTAAAGCTGGCCTGAGGAATAACCTCGATGCCTGAGCCCGCGTTCAATTTGACAATGGTCCCAGGAGTGATGTAGAGGCGATCGGCACGGGTAGTACCACCTCCTTGGGACTCCACAATGAGATCTCTACCGACGACGAGGTTCGTGGTTAAAACGTACGGGATGTACGCATTCATCACGTAGTTACGAGCAGTCCCATATTGAGCATCGGAATTACCGATATTCGTTGCGTTCGAAGCCTGTGCCAGGCCCGTGATCGCACGACCTCGCAGGTAAATACCGTTGATTCCGTTTGCCAGCAGGGTGACGTTTCGGAACAATGGCCCGGCCGCAACATCATCCAGAAGCAACGAGTCGTAATCTTCCGACAAACCCGCCTGAGCGGCTGCCGAACTATTCGAGGTGGATGGATTTCCCGCGTAAGCAATGGTCGTATTAGTAATCGTCGGACGACTATTTTGAAGAGTGATACCGTCGTAAGCTGTCCCAGAGGTTTGCGGAACAGCACCGCCAGCATACTTTTCCGTCAGAAAGTTAATATAAGACATCACGGGATCAGCACCCGAGATTGCGTCAGACTGACTCGTTCGGCTCGTGGTGTTCGCGAACGGACCCTTGAGTCGTTGATCCGTGGCGGTCAAGCCCGTGATCGGGATTTGTCCTGGGAACAACGAGGCTCGAGGGTTGATGCTGTTGTTCGTCCCGGTCCCGGCTTCGCGATAGTTCCGGAACAAGATCCCGCCGTAGTCGCCCGACATGGGGATGCTTGAAGGATCTCCGTTAGTGGCCCCACCGACTGAAGAATCCTTGTACGAAGTCACATTAACAATTTGAGATGGATTGGGACCACCGGTGATCTGGAGGGCACTTCCCTGGTTCTGGACCAGCAAGGCCGCATTCTGCATCTTCAGGGCGGAACCCGCAATGAAGTCGAGAGTGGTTAGAGCCGGGATTGCGGCACTTCCATCATTCTTGACCGGATCTGAACCCGAAGGGGCCTGAAGAACAAAGGGTCGCTGGCTGATGATCCCAGTAAACGGATCCCGAGTGGGCAACGCCGGTTGGGCAATAATCACAACCGGAGCTTGCGTGATCCGTGTGAGTTCCTGTGCCGCGAAGAAGGCAGATGGCTGGAACGTCCCGACACCAGCGCGGTCGTATGTCGAGTCGAAGTTGACACCGGAGTTGATGGGGCTGTTCAGGTCGCCGTTGTTCAGCGTCGTGAAGGACGCCTCCGGAGCAAGAACAGGATAGGGCCTGGCCGACGATCCATCTGGTAAAGTCGCGGGAAGCTGTGGGTTATAGAGTGCGTCGGGCCGAGCATAGATGACGTTGCCCTTGGGAACAACGACGAAGCCAGTCACAAACGCACCACCCGCGATCCCATCGCCCGACATATCGGCAATGTCGCCCGCTCCAGACCCTCGGACAACTCCCGTATTCAGCTGATCGACATATTTACCAGCCGCGTTCTGATATCCCTGGAACTCGCCGTCGAGTTGATTCCCATAGATATCTGTAATCGTCCTTGTGCCGGTGTTGGGCAGCCAGATCCGGTAATAGTCGGGAACAGCCGTATCAGCGGCAGGAACGGTGATTACCAGGCGGTTTTGATACCCATATTGCCCTGCCACTGCCCCGACGACGGAATCCATCAAACGAACCGTGACGTCCGAAGCAATAATCTGGCTGAATCCGGCGGGAGCAGCAAGACCGGTAGCAGTGCCGAAATTGCCAAAATCGCCATCCGGCTTCGCCGTCGCCGAGTCCGCTGACCGAGCAATGATCACCTGGCTTGCGAGAGTCGCGGCTTGTTGAGCGGAAAGCTGATTCGAGAAGTCAAGATAGAAGGCGTTGGGTGGAAGTTGCGGTGTGGATGCATCGGTCGAGGTCGAGCCAACCATGTAATCGGCACGCGGGCCAGTAATCACACCGTTGATTGGATTGAGCGAGGAATCCACGGCAAACGCGCCGTAGTTGGTGATGTAAACCGGAGTCGGTTGCAACGTGAAGTTAATCGTGAACGGGGTCACGGTACCCGTGGAAGAGTCGGTAGCGTTGTCGGTCAGGCTGTTTCCCACAGCATCGGTAACACCACCACTCAGAATCGTGAGAGTGTAATTACCCTGTGGCAAACCGGAGCCGAACGTCAGGTCCACCCGTCCCAGGAACGGATCGGAGGCGAGAACTCGATTTGAAGTGGAAGAGAACGCCGCATTCTTGATGAAGCTCGATCGATCGATCGTCTGGCCATTGACGACCTGAGTTAGACGATAATTGGCAAGATTGTTCGCTGTGGTTGGATTGAGCGCTGGGATGTTTGTTTGCGGATTGACCGCAAATGGCGAACTGGTTGAAGTTGGGTTGATCGGATCTTCGACCGCGACCATCAATGAGGTCAAAGTGCTCAGCGAAGAATTCGGGGTCAGCGGAGTTGCCTGAGCCGGAGTTCCGAGGAAAGTCCCGACAACGTAAGGCGATGTCCGATCGATCTGGAAGGTGGCACTCGTCGAACTGGCAAGCCCCGCCATATTGACCAGATCACTGGCCCCAACCACAACAACCCGAACCGTGTTCTGCCCCTCGGGGAGGGGAGTCACACCAGCAGGGTAATTGATGGTGAAAACGCCGTTCACGTCAGTTGTTGTCGTGACATCATACTGACCAACGACGCCCCGGCCGTTTGACCCAACAGCAAGGTTCAATCCACCCGTCGCAAGTCCGGCGTGCGCAATCCCGTTAAACTGAGCGTAGATAGTCAATCCCGAGACAGTATTGGGGAACAGAGCCGCGACTTGCCCGACGAAGGTCGGACGATTGACATTGGTGTCTTTGTCGCCTTTGATCCCCGAATCCGATGCGGGTGCCAGGACCAAGGTTGAAATAGTCGGCGCAGCAACCCGAATTTCGCCGAAGGTATCACTAAACTGGGTCCCAGCAGCAATTTGAGGGTTAACACCCGATGGGAAGACACCGTTGAAAGCACCGTTGAGGGGATTACCGACGAGATCGGTGATCCGATTACTGGCAATCAACGCGTAATAGTCTGTTGGCAAAAGGTTTTGCGGCAAACTTGAGAGATCAATGGTAACGGTGTGAGTCGTCGTATTATATGAGTATCCAGCATAATAATTCCCGGTCGCCGGATTGATCAACTTTGTGACAACCACCGCGGCCGAGGTCAAGAACGAGTTCGTGTCCAGGCCAGAACGGATCAGGAAAAGATTATCTCGCGTCAAAGTACTTTCATTGACCGCGGCCGAGAAGCTGATCGAAAGAATGCGCCCATTCAGGGTCGCGCTCGTAACCGTCGGCTGAACGGTTTGCTGAAGATTGAAGGTATCCGTGAAGGCATTTTGCAGAGTTGTTCCATCTTGTCCCTTGATCGTGCCACCAGTGATCCGAACCGTGTACACTCCATTAGCCACTCGTCCTGGTGCGGGAGTGATCACGATTGGGAATTGAACAACCGTGGGGAAGGTCGAGCTGTCGACTCCAACCGGAGCACCCACTACGACTGTCGAGCCATTCGCACCAGTCACGCTAATCGACCCAGCATTGAGGGTCGCGAGATTCACAGCCTTACTGAACGTGACCGTGATCGTCGTTGGTGCGGCCGTGATGGTCGCCGCCGACCCAGGTGAGATTGAAGTCACCTGTAACGCCGCTATTTGCTGGATCGCCAACGCAGCGTTGGCCAAGCCATATCCACCTTGAGGGGACCACGTTCCCTTGGCAACTCCGTCTACCGGAGTTGCTGTCGCTTTGAGTGCAGCCAAGATCTGGGCGTTGGTGACTGTTGGACTGACCTGCTTCATCAGGGCAACGACCGCCGCAAGGTTCGGTGCGGCTGACGAAGTTCCGGTGAAGATCGGCAGATTCGGCTGGATGACGTTCGTCGGTGTGCGCGGCGTCAGAAAAGTTCGAGGGGCATTGCCTGGGTAGGTTGTGAACTGAGGAATCTGAAATAATGAGGAATCGAAAAAGTTACCTGGAGCAAAGAATGACGTGTTATTGCCGTCTGGCGAAGAGATATCCGGCTTCAGGAGCAATGTGGGGGTCGCTGAAGAGCCGTCAAAGTTAAACTCTCTCAGAACTGGCCCAAATGAACTATAAGGCTCATTATAAACGGTTCCGGATTGAAACGGGGTTGTACCCCAGAACGGCACGGCGGCAACACCAATTGCGTTGGCTGCGGCATTGTGGCCATAAGTTCCCGTGTAATAAGTGCCACCGGCCGATCCAAACGAATGGTCGAATGAGACGCTGCTATCGCCGCTCGGATAGATAAAGACATGGCCGGGATCCGCGCCACTCACCACACGAACGGCCACTTTATAGAGCCCGGGATCGACTTGAACGGGATTCCCGTTCGCGTCCGCGATCGCAACGAACGCTTGATTCGTCGCGAACGGATTAGTGGTCGAACGATAAATGAGGTTACCGTTCGTATCGAGCAGATCCAGTTCGATGTTTGTTGAAACGTTGCCAAGCGGTTGGTCGAACTGGAGGAAAATCTGTGCAGGAGCCTGAACGATGACTCCAAGTGTCGTCGTTTGGGTATTGCCGGTCGGGTCAAAATTCATGTATCGACCCGCGGTTCCACCCACAGTCGCGCTGACACCTCGGAACTGCGACATGTACCCCGAATCGCCGTTATTCGACGCCGAACTGAGGTACGTCACCCCCTGCGCAGTCACCTGGTTGACGGCATTCGTCACGAAACCGTCTTGAAACGCGGCTTCGTCGAAATAAGTGACGTCATCGACGATGGTCTTATCACCAATCCCTGCCAGTGCGCGGATGTTGTCGGCAAATCCAAGTTGGCCGCCAGCGAATGCAGTGGCGAACGAAAGCCCTGCACCTGGAGCAATATCATAGATCTGCTCGAGCATTGCCCGACCTTCGTCGGTACCCGTGAAAACCGGATTCCCATTGACATCTGTGGAGGACGGTTCGTCCTGAAGAACTGTCACATTCCCAGGCAAATCTCCCGTGCTCACAGATTGAGCGAGACCCACGGGTGATGGATTCGGATTAGTCGCAGTTGCTTCGGGATACTGATTGACGCTGTCTGAGAGCACACCGATCTTCTGACCGGTACCATCAACGCCATAGTTGGTCCGAGCGGTATCGGCCTTCAGCGACTGGTCGGCTTCGTTGTTGCCGATGCCCTTGAAACTTGCATTGGGTTTATAGACCGCACTGGCACCATTGATCTGCGCACTGGTTGCCAACTTGTAAAGATTGGCGATGGGTATCAAACCCTCAACCGTGCTATTGACGGCGGAGGTGCTACTAATCTGCATCCCCAGAGCAGTCAATGACTTTTGGAACGAAGCGAAGTCGCCGGTTCCACGCACGTCGATGCCAACGCTCGTTCCAACAACACGAACAACGCTTGCTGAAGGAGTCTTGAAATTCCCTTGCGACCCACCAGTCAGATAATTGTTATAGTCGCGGAAGATGCCCACGAGCGTGCTCCCGAGATTGGCCATCGGGCCGTTCTCGGTGTCATAGACGTCGGAGTTGGTAGCAACCCACGCCGTCAAAAGGCGACGATCTTCGAGCGACTCTGCCCAGGGAAGGCCGACTCGCCGGCGGCGAGGATCGGATTCGTTGCGATTGCCCCGGTTGTCGCGTCCGTTTCGCTTGTCGGAACCCATAGAAGTGACTCCCCTTGGTAAACCTCGAAGTTTCATTCCGCTCGGCATCGGACTCACCCAGTCGGGCGACGTCAAGTCACGGAATGAACTTGTATGATCGAAATGATGGCAACGGCTGAAGAAAAGAATGAGACCACAAAGAACGACTAGCGGCGTCAAACAATTCACGACCGGCTGAGACCTCAGCCAACCACGCTGACCAAAATCGTCACCAACAGGTGAGACGACAAAACGCAAAACGACTCAGCAAATTCTCAATCCCACCCGGCCCAACATTCTTCAACAAAACCCTCCCCAAAGGATCGATCAAATGAGCGTTAACCAAATGGGGGATTCCATGCACGCAATCAATCATTGACTTTGCTTCCTTGAACAGTCAAGTGTGTGCCGAGAAATTCGCCAGGGGTGAGATTCGGAGAGTTGTCTAAACCGCGAATTGAGCCACCACGCATCTTGGAGAGACCGATTATCTCGAATATGGCCGGTCCTTGACCGATGTCAAAATCCGTACAGTAAAATTTGACGATTGCGGCAGGGATTTTACGATCGCAAGGTTTTCCGCCAATTCTTGGGGTTTAACGGTTACCACGATACGTCGTTCCGTTTGGAAGAATCGGCTCCGAAATGCGAAAACTGATTAAATTATTGACAAGTGTTTTTCTACTAATACGATGATTTAAACTTATACATTGGTAATTCGATCTTCAAGCACAACTACATGCTGACTTCGACACCCAATTTTTTGAGATCAGATACCAGATCCTTCGATGTGAGATAAACGATTCCTCGAAGTCCTGCTGTCCGTGCACCTTCGATGTTTTCAGGGAGGTCGTCGATGAAAACGCAATCCGGAGGAGCCATGTTTGCGGCTTCGACGCACCTCACAAAGAATTCGCGGGAAGGTTTGATATGACCAACTTCGTACGACAGCACGAGATGGTCAAAATGTTTGAGAATCGTCGCGAATTGGTTTCGAAATTGTTGAGCGTGAAGTTCGTTTGTATTTGACCCCAAAATTAAAGAATACCCTTGAGCTTTCAGATTTTCGACGATTGGAATGATCGACTCATTGGGTGTAAAGATGTCTGCCCAGGCATCAGCAAATTCTTGATGGGAGCTGGTCAGAGAAATCATCCTTAAAATTCGCGTTGAGAAGTCAACCGCTGAAATCTGCCCTCGCTCAAACGCTGCGAGTTCGGTGGCGAACCCCAGCGGGCCAAGTCGATCGTAGAGTTCGCGACCCGTGATACCCAGCCGAGCGCCGAGTTTTGTTGTGGCCTTTACAAAATCAAAAAAAGCGATCACATTGCCAAAGTCGAAGATCAGCGCAGGTCGACGCATTAGATGACTCAAAAGGTGTTTTGAATATTTCCGATCTAGAGGTGCATCAAGGTTGCGCTGGCCGATCGTATTTCGTCGTGCTTGACAGTTGAGTGTGATAAATTTCGGCCGAAGCATGCAGAGGTGATGGAAATTCGCCCTATCACGTTCACTGTCGTACGATCAGCGAGTCATTAATCTGCTGAAGTTAAGGTAATCACTGACTTCTCGGTGGTTGATGGTACGATCCCAGCGCTTTCCAGACTGATGGCGCGATCGATGGGGTTGTCCCTCGGAGCGAACCATCGAGCATCCACACGTTGACTCGTCCGGGATGAATGGACGAGGCACCGATCGCAGCCGTCCGGCGATCCATCGCCACTCGACTTGGAGATGCGTCGGGCAGGAGCGTGTGATTATAAATCGCGGATCGCCAACTCGGGTCAGACCAGCTTGATCCAGCATCTCCCCGCCATCTTCCGGTACTCGTTGAAGCTAGCGGCGTGGACGTGATCTGTCCCGGCTCTTCACGGTAGTTTGCGAGAACAGCCACGTCATCTTCACCAGTTCCAATTAGCCGCTCGGCATAACCCGCGGTAAAGCTCGCACCATCAGCAGCCTCCACGCCCTTCAAACTTACTGCCGATCCGGGCGCGAAAGGTCCATTTGTTCCTGATGTCTCATCGCCGGCATTCGCACGATAACTGATCGCTCCGGAGATCATTTCTGACCCGAATGCCGGATCGCTGGGACACACCAGGCCGGGAACTCGCGACCTCGCAACCGCCGATCGGGTTGGGGTGGGCTGCTGGGCAGAATCGTGGAGATCCAGAAAGTCGGGGATCAGCAAGGCGTCGAGCATGGTCTGAATCGGTGACTTTCCCGTCGGTCCTTGAGATCCCAGAGCTGAAGCAGGATAACGGCGATTCGACTGCTCATAGAGCAAAACAGCGAAGCCGATCTGCATCATATTCTGCTGACAACCCGACATCCGGGCGGTTTCACGTCCACGCGGCAGCACGATCAAGATGCAGCAGACCATGAACGCAGCGATCGCCAGAATGACGATCAGCTCAACCACGCTGAACCCGCCCCGCTGAGTTGAACGGGTCTCTGGGCAGAGATTCAGATCGATGGTTGATCTGAATGGAATGCCACTTACAAACATATGTTATCCCAAACCGACGAGTTAAGATCGGAGGCATCCACGTCCGAAACCTCGACAAACTCAATGTTCGACGTCGATCTGCCTACGTTACCATTCCGGTCTTGAGGTCGGCCAGAGTCTTGCGAGATCACCTCACCTGTCCGTTCGGCAAAATGTCGTCATCGTCATCGGAATCTTGCCATTGGTCGATTTGCTTTTCCAGGTTTGCTTGGTGTTCGCGACGAATCGCGTTTTTTTTGTGCGCGGCGTATCGTCGTAGGTCCACCCAATCAATCAGCGTGACCCCAAGCAATAGGAAGATCAGTCCAAAGATTGCGAGCCATGTTGCGAGAAACAGGGGATTTGCATGCGGACCAACTCGAATGGGAGTTCTCGATCCAATCACGATTCCCAGCGCAATGACGCAGAGAATCGAGAGCCCAAGCGACCGCCTTCGATCACGACGATGAAAATGGTACTCGTCATCGACCGAGCCATCGGTTGGCCGGGCGCAGCGATCGAGCCACTCGCGATACCCCAATAATGCCGCTACCAGCAAAATCACCACGGCAAGAGCCAGGCTGGCTGGTTCAATGTCGGTGAACAGGCGATTCACGCCACCCTCGATCCGCTCTGGGACGGCTGAAGAACTCAGTACACATCTGCATGAGTGAGTTGTTGTTCGACCCAATCACTTTTTTTTGCAATGTCAACAAGCGCAAATCGAATCGCTTCTGGTTGAACATCGCCACGGGGGAATGTGCGGGTCATGACGAACATCGGCTGATTGTTCACTTCGCGGACCGATAGTCCACCGTATGTCATCTCCGAATTCAGCCGAAGCGCAAACTCGAAGTGTCGCGGCTCAGCCGGGCAGCAGACGGAAAATACGGTCAATAGCCGCTCGTTGCGACGATTGGGGGCTACCTCCAGATAGACTTCCTGGAGCCGGTCATTGGGAAGTTTGAATAAGATCCGGAACTGATCGCGTGCGCCCTGGATAAAACAGTCGAGGCCCTCAACACTTTCTCGGAGCAACCCCTCCGTGTCGCGAAGTTGGGCAATGACTACGTCGAGGGTATCGCAAAGTTCCTGGGCTGAAGCAAAGCGATCCTCAGGATTTTTTGCGAGGCACTTCAAAATCAGTTTCGCCAGGTCATCGCTCACATGAGCAACGGTCTGCTGAATATTGGGTACGGGGAACTTTCGGTGCATGCGAATCAGACGACCAATCCGATCGGCGGAAAAAGGCAACCGAGCCGTTAACAGGTAATAGAACATAACTCCCACGGCGTAGAGATCGGATCGCGGGGTTGCAGGCAAACCCGCAAATAACTCGGGGGCCATGAAAGTCGGCGTTCCGGCCACCTTGACGACCGAAGACTCTGAATCATTTCTCTGACGAACCAAACCAAAGTCAGCGAGCTTGGCGTTGCCCTCCCGGGTCAGAAGGACATTGGCTGGTTTGACGTCGCGATGAACGAGACCCGACCGGTGTGCGGCATCAAGCGCCTGGACGACTTGCCTGACGAGTTTCGAGGCCCTGACCGGATCGAGAGGACCCTCTTTGATCAGGATCTCGCGCAGGCTGATCCCGCCGGGCACATACTCCATCTCGATGAAATGGTAGTCGCGGTCTGATCCAAGATTATGGACCGTGACGATATGCGGATGCACCAGATTGGCAACGACGCGAGCTTCCGACCAGAACTGCTCACGGATCTGAGGCTGTCGAGCCACTAATCCTGGGTTCAGGACTTTGATCGCGCACGGCCGACAAAGGAACTCGTGCTCAGCCTGGTAGACTCGGCCCATCGAGCCCGAGCCGATGACTGGTCCAAGTCGATACTGGCCAAGAGTTCGTCCTGACAAGTCATCGACGGCGGGAAATCCATCTTCGTCCAGGGGAATGGCACCCGCTGGGTATTGCGCTGTGGGGTGGTCGTGTCCTTGGTTGAGCAATGACCCGGAAAGATGGAACGACTGGGTCGATGCCGTTCCTGGCCCATCGGGGTCAACGCGGAAAAGTCGTCGGGGAGTCATCAAGGCGGGAAGGAGGGATGGCTCGTCGCGATCCGCTTGCCGGCAGAGCCCGGTCATCGGTATCACCTCAAAACAGGTCAGATCAAGTCGGGAGGTCCGACACGCGGATCCGCTTAAGTGTTCGCAGTTCTGGCCAAAGATCAAGCGGGGGGATGACAAGATCGTTGGTCAGATGAGTTCAGCACGGGCCTAATGACGAACATCACTCCCGATCAGAAATAGAATTGTGATCTTACCCCAACGGATTGTTGAGAACGGCTTCGACGAAGATCCATCGTTTCTCGATCTCGGTGGAAGTCGAGGACCAATCATTCCGTGGGAATTGGGAACCAGAGCATTTTGGTTGTTGGTTCGCGTCAATTGATCACGCATTGTAAGTGGTGGAGGCTGTGGTGCCACCGCGCCCGGTCCAGTTCGTGTGGAAAAACTTGCCGCGCGGCTGATCCGTCCGCTCGTAAGTGTGAGCGCCGAAAAAATCACGCTGGGCTTGCAGCAGGTTCGCAGGGAGGCGACCGCAACGATAACCGTCGTAATAAGCGAGAGCCGAAGACATCGCCGGCACCGGGATTCCATGTGTTGCCGCCGCGGCGATGACCCGACGCCATCCTGCCTGGGCACGGTTGATCTCACCCGTGAAGTAAGGATCGAGTAATAAATTCTTGAGCTGCGGGTCGCGGTCAAAAGCGTCTTTGATTTTGCTCAAGAAGGCACTTCGAATGATGCAGCCGCCACGCCACATCAGGGCGATTCCCCCATTATTCAAACCCCACTTTTCACTCTTTGCCATCGCGTTCATCAATACGTAGCCTTGAGCGTACGAGATGATTTTGGACGCGTAAAGCGCCATCTCGACGTCCTGAATCAACGTGTCTCGATCTCCTGTAAACTTCGAGATCGGGCCCTGGAGGACTTGGGCGGCTGCGATCCGCTCATCTTTTTGGGCGGACAGGCAACGCGAGAACACGGCCTCACCGATCAGGGTTAATGGCACGCCAAGGTCGAGAGCCGAGGTCACTGTCCATTTGCCAGTCCCTTTTTGTCCCGCCGTATCGAGAATCAGGTCCACCATCGGTTTTCCGGTGGCTTCGTCCTGATAGCCGAAGATGTCGCGGGTAATTTCGATCAAATAACTGTCGAGTGCGCCTTGGTTCCAGCGCGAGAAGACTTCGTGCAACTCCGGTGCTTGGAGACCAAGCATCTCTCGCATCAGGTGATACGCTTCGCAGATTAGCTGAATATCGCCGTATTCAATCCCGTTGTGAACCATCTTGACGTAGTGTCCGGCTCCCTCATCGCCGACCCAGTCGCAACAGGGCGTTCCGTCGCCAACCCTGGCAGCGATAGCCTGGAAGATTGGTTTCACGGCTTCCCAGGCTTCTGGGTTTCCTCCCGGCATGATCGACGGCCCCTTGAGGGCACCTTCTTCACCCCCCGAGACACCGGTGCCAACGAACAGAAGTCCCTTTTCCTTGAGGGCTCTGGTGCGGCGGGTTGTGTCGGGGTAATGCGTGTTACCACCGTCGATGAGGATGTCGCCCGGTTCCAGCAACGGGGCGACCTCGTCGATCACGGCATCCACGGCGGCCCCCGCCTTCACCATGATCATGACCTTGCGGGGCCGCTTGAGTGCCTGGACCAGCTCTTGGACCGAGTGACAGCCGATGAGACTTTTCCCTTGACCACGCCCACCCAGAAAGTCGTCCACCTTCGATGTGGTTCGGTTGAAAACCGCCACGGTGTAACCGTGACTTTCCATGTTCAACACAAGATTCTCACCCATCACGGCCAGGCCAATAAGACCCATGTCGGCAGTTGCTTGCGCCATAGCTTGGTGCTCGGTCCGTTTCCGTTCTCGAAGAGATGAAGCAAGGCAGTACGAACGTCGCACCTCTAAAACGACGCCGACTCCCAACGACCCGAGCAGCCATGGTACCCGCCCGATGAGCAGCAGTCACCCCAATAACAAGTTGTGATCCACCCGCGGCGGACAGAGAACCAATTTGGAAAGACTGAAACGATGCCCACCAGTGATTTCCGAAAACTTGAAATTTTTATCCAAATTCTGAATAAAGATGACAACAAAAATACGATATTAAACGACGAAAGGTTCAAGTAGACAGGATTTGGTTTGAAATTGCGCAAATAAAACGGATTTGATTCGACGCGTAGTTTGTTTGAGCATCTGGCGTAAACATTTTTGGTAAGGGTGATGATCCATGGCAAATGTCGGTCGTTTCTTTCATGACTTCTTGATCCCCGTTCTGGTTTTGGTCTTGGGTGGGGTGGTTGCTTACGATCACGTCGTTTCCACGTCTCCGGGTTTGGCTCTTACTCCGGTGGTCAATGGTAAAACGCTGGGACACAAGTTCGCCGGCTCCGTGGCTGTTTCGTTTGGTAACTCCTGGTTAACGGCCGCAAACATCCTGGAGCAGGGGAAAACTGTGAGCGAAGCCCAAACCGCGTTGCAACTCCAGTGGCAAACGGAACGAGTTCAGGCCTTTGCGTCCATGGTGAGTCCTGAATTCAGCAAACTCTTGCCAGAAGGTACGGAACCGACGACACCGTCACAACGAGCTGAAGTTGTGAAACTCTGGCGAGATTTTGCGAGCGGTCTGAAAGGAGGTCGATGATGCCCGACCTTTCTGACTTACTCTCTCTTGGCGGCTGGATCCATAATCCTCGCGAAGTGGATCGCCAACTCGCGACACTTCCTCGCCCGTTATTCGCAGAAGCAGCGCCCCGGTTAAGCGGATCGGGGACCGACAAGACAACGTTGCTCTACAAAGCCTTCAAGGATGCGTACGGAGGAAACTACCTCGCGTACCCTGCTCAGACGATTGGTGACTGCGTCAGTCATGGGTTTGGACATGGTGTCGACCTGCTCGAAGCGGTCCAGATCTCCCTGGGTCACAAACGGCAGGTTCTCAAGCAAACCGCGACCGAGGCGATCTATGGGATGGCTCGAGTCGATGTTGGCGGTGAACTTGGTTCCTATGCCGACGGAGCGGTCGGAGCCTGGGCGGCGAAAGCAGTGAGTTCGATCGGCACCGTTTCGCGCGACATCGTCGGTCCTTATGACGGCAACCGAGCCAAAAACTGGGGTGCCAAGGGGGTTCCAAAAAACATCGAAGCGCAAGCTGGCAACCACAAGGTGACCACGGTCTCGCTCGTCTCGACTTACGACGAACTCGAAGATGCCTTGGCCAACGGTTATCCGGTTCCTGTCTGCTCAAACCAGGGGTTCACTCTGGAGCGAGATCGAGACGGGTTTTGCCAACCGAAAGGAAGGTGGGGTCACTGCATGTTAATTGTGGGTGTTCGATCAGGTGACCGACCTGGTGCCTGTATTTTCCAATCCTGGGGGCCCGACATGCCCACTGGGCCACTGGCTCTGGACCAGCCCACCAACTCGTTCTGGGCAGACCGCGATGTCGTTGCGGGGATGCTTTCCATGCAAGACTCATGGGCTCTGTCGCAGTTCGAGGGATACCCTGATCAAGTGGTCCCAACTCACTGGTCGTATCAACTTTTTGCGTGAGATGAGGCCCGTTCATGCTCGCTCTGACGATCACACTGACTACCTTGAGTGCCTGGACTTATGGAGGGTTTCTGGCAGCTCCCGCCAATCCGCGCGTTGAGCCGATCAACGACCATGTGATATTGATCAGCGAAACTCAAACCAGGGGGAAATCGACAAATCGACACGATATTGTCTCGTCCCCTGCCGATGTACGAAGTTCCAGTCAAAATTTGAAGACGGAATCGGTGTTACCCCAACCAGAAACTCCACCTGAGACCGGGGCAATATATCAACTCGCCGACATGAGAGGTCAAATCTGGGAACATGCCGACCCAGTTTGGCTGCAGGAATTTGTCCGGAATCGGAACCTGAATTTGTTGAGTCGATCGCAGTAATTGTGCTTACAAGTGGTGAATCGCTGGGATTTAATTGGGCCATTATTTGGGCCTGAAGAGAGTTGAACTGATGTTTGCGAATTTGAGGCATTTCTTTTCGGACGTTAAAGGCTCGAAGCAAGGAATTTTGGTCCCCGAGGAGCTGTTTCGGTCGATCTTGACCTCGTTGGGTTCAGGAACGATCATCGGGATCATTGTGCTCGTGTTACAGGCATTGCTGGATCATGTGGTTTCCATTTTTCCGGATCCAGCCATTGCCAGTTTGGCATCGATCACCTTGACCCTGATCCTGGACCTCCTGCGTCGGCAAACGCACGGGGAGAAACCGTCCGTCCCGTCCACCTCCGCGGTCAGCGAAGTTGCACCAACGTGAGCTGAAGCCGATGTGGTAAAAATTCACCAGGTCCGGGCGATTCGTGCGCTCGGATCTGGAACTTCCTGAATCTTGAAATCCCAGAACCATCCGTGTTGTTTTTCTCCAGCATTCCGGGACAATCAAGTTTCCACGATCGTTACCGATGTCACACGCAATGACTCAGTGACGAACTGGTCCTGACGAAGGCTGCTCAAACCGGATTGAAATCGAGATTTGTTGCAGACAGGAACGTTTAAGCAATACCAGCTTGCAGAGTAAGAATCTGATTAAGTCCGGTTGACCAGAGTTCGTGCTGAGTTAGCGATGACCTAGGAGCAGGGTGTGGCGACTTCCGACCGATCGAAGCCGGCCACCGATGCCGTGCCTGGTGACCTTCTACCGATCATCCGCAACTCAGGATCATTGACCGAGAAACAGTTTCTTGAGATTCGATCTCGAGTGCAGACCGGGAATTTACCCTCAGATTCTCGAGCCCTGGCTGAACGCCTGGTTCAAGAAAATATTTTGACCGAATACCAAACGAAACGATTTCTTTCCGGGAAATCGCATGGCCTGGTCGTGGGTAAGTATGTAATCCTCGACCGGATCGGATCTGGGTCGATGGGACGAGTGTACAAAGCTCATCACCAGCTGATGGGCCGGGTCGTCGCGCTCAAGATCATTGCACCGGAGATCGTGACCAATGATCGCGTCGTCGCGCGGTTTCATCGGGAAATGCGACTGGTCGGCCGACTCGATCATCCCAACGTGGTCCGGGCTTTTGACGCGGATCAATCGAACAACATTCTTTATATTGTGATGGAGTATGTCGCCGGCAAGAGCCTTGGTCAACGTCTCAAGGAAGGGGGCATACTTCCCCCGGTCGAGGCCGTCGGTTATGCGGCGCAGGCAGCACTGGGGTTAGCACACGCCCACGAACAAGGGATTGTGCATCGGGATGTCAAGCCCTCCAATCTGCTCGTCAACGAGTCGAAGCAAATCAAAGTTCTTGACCTAGGTCTCGGCGTTTTGATGGAAGCGGATGAGCACTCCGCATTTGCCACCGCGGATGGGGTGGCAGTGGGAACTGTTGACTATATGTCCCCTGAACAGGCCTGCGGCCGAGAGGTCGATGGACGGAGTGACCTGTTTAGTCTCGGTTGTGCTCTGTATCACCTGATCTCAGGACGTCAGGCATTTCCTGGTGCGTCGCCAATCGAGCGTCTTGGCCAACGCATCAATAATCGCCCTACACCTATTACCAATCATCGCCCGGAGTTACCGGCAAGCCTGGTTCAGGTCATCGACAAACTGATGGCAACACGCCCGATCGATCGTTACCAATCCGGAAGTGAAGCCGCGGAAGCGCTGCAAAATCTGATCCGACCGAAAAAAATCAACCCGCCACCGCGACGGATCGAACCCGCACCTGAGAAGGAAACTCAACCCGAACCAACCCCTCCGCCACCAGATGCCTCGCCGAGCTATCCCGCCTGGTTTGTTCCACTGGCGAACTACGCGGAGCATCGCCCCAATCTCCTTCTAGCCGTGTTTATGTCGGGCTCGATCGGTAGTTTTATCGGTGGGTTCGTCTTTGGCTGGTGGTTCAAAGGTTGAATCATCCTCGACAGAAAATCTCATCATCAGGTTCTCAAGATCAAACGTGAGCCTGTGAGACAGCCAGTTCAGCTTGTGGAGGTTTGGCCGTTCGAGAGAAACGACCGACGATGGGCAGATTTCCGAAGCGTCGATCAATCGTCGCAAAAAACACGTAACCCGCAATGACGGATCCCCCGGTGACAACGGGGATCATGACCAGGGTCCGCAGCCAAAAACTGTTCAAACCTGCCTCGGCCAGTGCAGCGTTACCCACAGTGCAAACGGGTAGATGGATCAAGTAGACACTATAACTACGTTTGCCAAGAGATCGGAGCGGGTTGAACTGCGGAATTTTGGCAATCGCTGCATCCCACCTGTGAAATCCCAAAAGAACCATCCCGAAAATTGCCGCCGCCTGAGTCGAAATCATCTCCTGACGGAAACCAATCAAAAACGTGAGCAGGAAACTCAACTCAACTCCGCGCTTCGCCCAGAAGTTCGTGGTCACGTTGATCCGCCAGTAGAGCACCAGTCCTATCGCGAACTCATGCCACAAATCGGGAAATAAACCAACGAAGTAACGATCAGCACCAATGTCCACCGTGACAACTCGGAAGGTGACAATCGCTAACGTCGCGGCTGCGATCGCTCCGTACAAACGTTGCGGCAGAAGCAGCAAAGCGAAAAAACAGACCAGGTAAAACTGTTCCTGATAGCACAACGCCCAGGCCACCCGGTTGAGCAATTTTGGCTCGCTGCCCGGTGCGACACAAAGTCGCCAGGTCTCGGTCAAGGTGATGTTGCCGAACCACTGACTTAAATGCAGCGATTGAGGGTCAAAGAGTTCAAGCCCGACGCCAGTTGTGTGCCACCGACGCAGGCCGACGGCGTTGAGGGTCAGAACCAAGGCGGCAATGATCGCCATCGATGCCCAATAGGGAGGGAAAATCCTCCACAAGCGACGTGCCAGAAATACGGATGGTTTGATGCCTTTGCGTCGGGTGGAATCAAGACTTGCCGCGATACAATAACCACTGATGACAAAGAAAAGCGGGGCCCCGATGTTCAAACCAAAGCAAGTGATTACGGCTTGACGTAACCAATCGATCGACTGGCCGGAATCCGTTCCCGAGACTGACCAGAGGGCAACGGCCGCATGTTCAAGCACAACTACCAGGCAAACAACCCCGCGCCAGATATCGAGAGCATGATATCGGACAGACTGAGGGAGAGTCGCTGGCATGGTTATCCTCATACAAGACCTTGGAATCGCAGTTGGCGTAATGCGAGAAAGCGGAAGCACTGAGTTAATGGAACGAGCGACAGGTGCACTGAGCTTGGCCTCGAAACTTTGAAGACCAGCCGCTCTCAACGCCTTGAATGAGACGTCTGTGTATTCCACTTTCTCCATTAACGCGAAATAGACTCCTTGAAGACAATCAACCATGCACGCTGGCATTGTCAAAGTTCGAGTTTTTTGGTTGCATGACTATTCGAGGAGCCGATTGAGTGGGGAAGTTGGGACAAATTTCGTTTGTTCGGTCTGACTTGTTTCGACGTTGGAAGTTGGTCGTTCAACCACCAGTATTCCGGCTTTCGCGAATCGACTCAGCAAAACTGGCCAATGTCTGAGGTAGCTCTGGCCGGACATGGTATGTCCGCACTCGATCAATCGCCGATCGTAGCGACCGATCACTTGCGTGCCTCCGGGAGCTCGGCCAAGAGCTCTGCGGACCTGATTCACACTCGCGGCCTGCACAAAAAAACGTTCCATGATGGCTTGGTCTCGCAAATGATGACGAAGGGGGCCTTGATGCGATATGCTGGGAGTGCCGCTTGAGGTTAAGTTTGATTTTTGAACGCCGACGAGTTGCCACGAATGACCGACCCTCCCAGCAATATCAAAGCCCACCAGGCGGATCAGGCACTCGAATTGATTTGGACCGACGGACGCGGTGACCGCCTTCGGTACCATTTTCTCCGTGGCGAGTGCCCTTGTGCAAGCTGCCGGGATGAGTGGTCTGGCGAACGAATTCTCGATCCAGCCACGATCCGCTCCGACATCAAACTCGAAGGTATGGAGCCCGTTGGCAACTATGCGGTTCGCTTGGTCTGGAACGATGGGCACTCGTCGGGGCTTTATACCTGGGAAACGCTGCGCAACCTGGCCGACCAATCGAGTCAGTAATTGATCACGATCATGCATCCGCCAACAATCACCGTTGCCGTCCCGACCTGCAACGGTGCTCTTCATCTCAGGGAAACCTTGGTCAGCATCCTCAGTTCTGGAGGTTATGATGAGTTGCTGATCGTCGACGATCGTTCGGACGACTCGACCGTCGCAATCGCTGAGAGCTTCATTGGAGACATTGGCCGAGTCATCGTCAACCCCGAACGGCTCGGGCTTGCGAGTAACTGGAATCGTTGCGTAGCTCTGAGTCAGAATTCGCTGGTGGCAATTTTTCACCAGGACGATTTGATGCTTCCTGGGCATTTACAAACTCATCTGGAAGCTTACCAACGTAATCCGGAGTTCGGCTGGGTCGCTTCCCAAGCTCAGGTTATTGATAGTTCTGGCGCGTTGGTCGCGTCTGAGATTGTCGATCCCGGAGGGCTTGGCGATCAGGATCTTGACCTCGAAACGCACGGAGCGGATCGTCTGGCGATCTCAAATCCACTCCGGTGTTCGGCAGTCTCGATCAACCGAGCCGCTCATGCCGAGGTTGGTGGTTTTGACCCATCGTATCGTTATGTCGTTGACTGGGATTTCTGGCTCCGGGTCGCCCAGTCCCGCCCTGTCGCCTGGAAAGCGCGGACGACCGTGGCGATCCGGTGGCACAAGGCCAGCGAAACTCATCGGTTTGCGACGGGAACCGTGGATCTCGACGAAACGGCTCGGCTCATGGATCGGTTGAGCGAGCACTTCAATCAGGATCGTCAGACAACCTTGGAGTGGCGGCGGGCCGTGGACCGTCGCCTGGCCCGGGCCTTTTTGAACCGAGCTCATGTTGCATACAAGCAGGGGAATATCCTGTTGGCTCGACGAGCATTCACTCAATCGGTCAGATTATCACCGAGGTCGATGTTCGCGGTATTGGCCCGCGACCCCCGGCTAGTCGCTCAGATGGGAGTTGCTTTCTTGAGCCCTCAGGGGACAAAACGATAGTGTCCATTCGGGAACCTCGAAACTGACTTACGATATAACCACTAGATCGAAAAGTCCGTTCCATCAATTCAGCCGCTTCGACTTTCATTCATCATAAAGTTGGAGTTTGCAATCGGTTTGCCGTTTCGAGTTCTGTCCGGCAGCGACTTGCGATCCCGGTTGTTGGGCTTCCAGATCCTCACCAGTTTTGTCGGGCGGTGGTGATTCGTTGCCGGATTGGCTAGAATATGGATTCTTGTTCGCTAGGTGGCACTCCGACCTTTCGATCCAAAAATTTTGGAATGAATAACAACTCGATGATCCCTTGTTCAACGCGAACCGCTGAGGCCAACGTCGCTCTGACCCAGCTTCCCGAGCTGCCGCTGGTCCCACTAACTCTTCCTCCGCTCCCGATGACCCGGGCGGAGATGGACGCTCGCAAGTGGGACGCGGTGGACGTCGTGCTTGTGTCGGGCGACGCCTATGTGGATCATCCAGCATTCGCGATGGGCATACTCGGCCGAGTTCTTGAAGCCGCTGGTTTTCGAGTCGCAATTCTCAGCCAACCTGATTGGCGGAGTGCCGACCCCTGGCGAACTTTTGGCCGACCACGCCTGTTCTTTGGCATCAGCGCCGGGAACATGGACAGCATGATCAACCACTACACGGCGAACAAAAAGGTTCGGAACGACGACGCTTACAGCCCCGACGGCGAAATTGGCCTGCGTCCTGACCGGGCCACCATGCCCTACTGCCAACGCGCCCGAGAGGCCTTTCCCGGAGTTCCCGTCATTGCGGGAGGAGTTGAAGCCAGTCTCCGCCGGTTAGCCCACTACGATTACTGGAGCGATACCGTCAAACGCTCGATTTTGCTCGACTCGAAGGCCGATCTTGTGGTCTTCGGGATGGGTGAACAGCCGATTGTTGAGATTGCCAATCGTTTGCGTGCTGGCCAAGCGGTACGGGACCTGCGCGACATGCGGGGCGTTGCCTATGCGTTGGGCGCCAAGGAAGCCCCGCCGGATGGGGCAATTACCCTCCCTAGCTTCGACGAAATCAAGACGGACCGCTTTGCCTTCGCGCGGGCCACCAAAATCATTCACCAGGAAACGAACCCACTCAACGCCAAGACATTGGTTCAGTTCCACGACCGGCAAGCGGTGGTCGCCAATCCTCCGGGACTCCCCATCAGCCAGGCTGACATGGACCGAGTCTATGGGTTGCCGTTCACCCGTCGGCCGCACCCAACCTATCGAGGCAAAAAAATTCCCGCCTTCGAGACGGTCAAAGACTCCGTCACGATTATGCGGGGCTGTTTCGGAGGTTGCACTTTCTGCTCAATCACCGCTCACCAGGGACGGATCATCCAGTCGCGGTCGAAGGAATCCGTTCTGGCCGAATTGACCCGGATGGGTGAGGACTCCAGTTTTTCGGGAGTGGTGTCCGACATTGGCGGCCCAACCGCGAATATGTATGAGATGCGCTGCTCCAGGCCCGAAGTCGAAGCAAAATGTAAACGACTTTCGTGCGTGCATCCCAAAGTTTGCAAATTGCTAGGAACCGACCACGGTCCCCTGATTGACCTGATGCGTGAGAGCCGCGAGGTTCCAGGTATTCGAAAGGTCTTTGTCGCCTCAGGGATTCGGATGGACCTCGCGCAGCGGTCGCCCGAGTACATGGAAGAACTCGCGGCTCACCATGTGGGCGGGCACCTCAAGGTCGCTCCCGAGCATACGGATCCAGAAGTTCTTGGGCGGATGAAAAAGCCGAACAATTCGGATTATGATGGCTTCGCCGAGGTTTTCCGTGAGGCCAGTGCCAAGGTTGGCAAAGCCAAGCAATACCTTGTTCCTTATTACATCGCGTCGCATCCCGGTAGTGATCTTGATGCGATGATCGACCTGGCTCTTTTTCTGAAACGAAATGGCTACCGCCCGGATCAGGTCCAGGACTTTATTCCGGCTCCCTTCGACATCGCCACCTGCATGTACCACACCGGCTTGGACCCGTTCACCGGCGAGGAAGTTTACACCGCCAAGCACCTGCGTGACCGCAAGCTCCAGCGAGCATTACTTCAATTCTTCAAACCCGAGAACTATTTTGAGGTCCGTGAAGCACTCCTCAAAGCGGGCCGGCAAGACTTGATTGGGGCCGGTTGTGACGCCCTGATTCCCGCGAATCCGCCCAGGGTTGCCCTGCAAAGTCGGATGGCCAAGGCGAACAAGAGCGTGACCGAAGGTCAGTTTGTGCATACGATCCCAAACGAAGCCAAAGTTGAGCCCGACCTGCACACGCGGCCGAACAAGGCTCTTGGTCCGACAAAGGGGGGTGGTTATCGCCCTCACCGCCAGACGGCGCAACGTCGTTCGCGGCCAAAATGATCTGCCCGTTGAACCCCCGCACAAATTCCGCGAACCTGGCATTCCATTCCGATGCGCTCACCAAAACGATCTTCCGCCCGACCCAAATCGAAATTCAAATCGCAACCACGTCCGACCGGGCCAGAGAGTCGGCCTGGCCCTGGCTCATCGGGCAATCCAGGACCAAAACCTTCCTCCCGACCTGGCTACAGACCCCATGATCTGAGTCTGATCCGTGCGCCGCGGCCTCCCGTCCGGCGACCTGGCAAGCCAGATCCAGCAAACTCGCAACCTGGCCGAAATGAAGGTTCCCGCGGATCGCAAGAAGTTACAGCCCGGGTCGTTTCGCATGTCGTTCCTCTCGACAAACTCGCAAGTTCCACGGTCGACGTGGCGTTGGCCGTGGAGCGATCGGTTCTAGGCGAGGGGCGACGGGCCGATCGGTCGATTGCCTGGGAGTTACGACTCCGCCGTGACCTCGCATTGCCCGATCACCGGTTCATCGCCCAGGCAGTCTTCGCTTTGCTGCGCTGGAAAGGATGGATCGACACTCTCCACATCGCTCAGCCCGAGGCTCGCCTACTCCTGGCCTGGATGCTTGACTCACCCAAATTTCATCCGGCTTGTCGGATCTGGGCTCGATCGCTCGGTCGCGACGCCGAGCGGATGGTTCCCGTCGGTGATGCCCCCAACTGGACCGCTCGGGGTGATGGTTGGAAACGACTCAACGAAGGGCGAACGGTGTCAGCCGACCCGTGGCGACTCTTTCCCGATTGGCTCCGCGAGCACTTGCCACTCCCTCCGGGTGGTGGTTCGCCGAAAACCAAGTATCTTGAACTTTTGCAATCCTTGCAAGCTCGTCCGCCGCTCTGGGTCCGAGCGCAAGCAATCGACGAATCCAAAGTCTGGGCGGAGTTGAACGAACTAGGTCTCAATCCCTGGGTCCACCGCAAGGTCGGTCGAGCGGCGAAACTGGGACCAGACGTCGACGTTTACCATCTCGACGCTTTTGAACGCGGTGACCTTGAGATCCAGGATCTCGCCTCGCAAGCAGTGGCTCTGGCCTGCGACCCCGACCCAGGTGAGCGCTGGTGGGACGTTTGCGCGGGGGCAGGTGGGAAAGCTCTCCACCTGGCAACCTTGATGGGTGGTAAAGGAGTCGTCGTCGCCAGCGATATCCATGAAGGTCGACTCAAGGAAGCGGCCCGGCGTGCCCGCCGAAGCCCCTATCGGAATCTGACGACCAAGATTTGGGACGGTAAGCATGTGGTTGGCAAAGCCGGCAAGTATGACGGTGTCCTGGTAGATGCCCCCTGCTCCGGAATTGGCACCTGGCGTCGAAATCCGGACGCCCGCTGGACCACCAAAGCCGACGCTGTTTCCCGACTTGCTCAGACTCAGGCTCAGGTTTTGCGGATCGGCGCCGGTGGGGTCAAGCCGGGTGGGACTCTCGTATATGCCGTCTGCACACTTACCGTTACCGAGACCCAAGGCGTGGTCCGAGGATTTCTCACCGATCATCCCGAATATCAACTCGACCCATTCCCTCATCCGCTTTCAGGTGAGATGACCGACGGCACGCTGCAGATCTGGCCCCAGGACGCCGACTCCGACGCGATGTTCATCGCCCGGATGATTCATGCGGGTTCTCCCTCGATTGCTCATCACAAGCGATCCGTCTCTGCGAATCCCGAGACCGCGATCAAGCCGAAACGATCCGCTCCTGATCAACCCAACGACAATTGAGTGGATCAGCCAGGTCCATCTCGAACGTCGTGCAACCGCAAAGCCACCCACCTATCTGCAAGCTAATTCATTCCATTTGATGCGTGGTCAGGCACCTCAGGGCAATCCAAGTGATTGACCGGGTTGCCTGATTCAATTAGAACGGACAAAAATACTTTGATCCGTTTTCGGGTGCGACGAGCACCCTCACGATGGATCAGCGCTTCCCAAAAACCCTTCAGGGCTTGCCGGTCGAGAATCGACGGAATTTTCGCAAGGTATTGTGGGCTGCGGCAACTTCTGGTTGTGATGCAACCCGCAACCTTGGGTAATGGCTCGATGGCTTCATTCTCGCCACCATTCGACTGGGCCGAAACCCTGGCGAGGCATAATCGCTGGCTCCGAACAGTCGTCACAGCGCGAGTGGGTGAGCGGCAAGCCGTCGACGAGGTCTTGCAAGAGATTTCCCTTGCGGCCGTGGGCACAAAGTCTCCCATCGACCCACCAACGGTGGCGGGTTGGCTGTATCGGCTCGCAATTCATAAAACGTTGATGTGGCGGCGAACTTCAGGGAGGCGTCACAAGCTGAATGGTCGCTATGCGGACCGGGTTCGTCATGTTCAGCAACATGCGGTTCAAGCAGGAGACCCGCTCGAATGGCTCCTGGTCGCCGAACGAGACACTCTCATCCGTCGTGCCATTGAGCAACTACCACCACGCGACGCCGAAATTCTGCTCCTGAAATATACTGAAAACTGGTCATGTCGTGACCTGGCCGCTCACCTGGGCCAAACCGAGGCGGCGATCGAGTCACGATTGCATCGTGCCCGGCAAAAACTTCGGCAGGCTTTGACCGCAACTCAAGTGATCGAGACCCACACATGACATCCCAATTTGACATAACAAGCCCGACTGGTCTGAGCCATGCAATTGACCGCTTAATCGCTGGTGATTTGAACCCATCGGACCGACGGAGCTTACTTTTGAGACTGGATGCGATTCCCGACGGCTGGCGTCTCTGTGCTTTGAGTTTTCTGGAGGATCAAGCCTGGCGGAACGCATTGGTGCCATCCGCGGACGTGCGGAACGAGACCTCGCTTCCCATGGTAATGCGACGCTCTGGACGTTCAAAAACTCATTCGCAAGTGCTCAGGTACGTTATAGCCGCAAGTCTTGTTGTTGCTTTCTGCGTCAGTCTCCTTCGCGTTCAGCGAACGGTACTTCCACAACATGATTTTGATCCGGGTGTACGTCGAGCCGCCCAGATCCCAGTGCTTGGCCAATCCGCTTCAACAACCCGATCCCAGACCTCCACGGTTCCAGACTCAAATCGCCGAGACGAGGTCGAACCGGGCCAGCCGCTTGGATATTTAACCCTGTCAAACCCAAGAGACGGAGAACTACCACCTCAAGAGGTCGCGATCCTGGCGGCAACCGCTGAGAACGAACAATGGTTGCAGGCACAACCTCTCTCCATCCCCGAGTATGTCAAAGCTCAGTGGGAGCGACGAGGATTTCTGGTCGAGGAAAACCGCCGACTGGTGGGCCTTGACCTGCAAGATGGACGTCGAGTCGGGTTGCCGATCGACGAATTAGCCGTCGATTACGTGGAGCGACAACCGCTCTAACTCTCGTGTTAATATCAGTATCGTGGACTTTTTTTTGGGAGACAGAGCGATGAAACTGATGCGATGGGTGGGATTGGGAACAATCTGCTTGACCTCCACAACCTGGGCCCAGGAGGAAGTCAAGCCGAACCCTCAGTCAAAATCAATCAATGCCCATGTGGATTTACCAGCCGAAACACTGAAGCAGATCCAAAACGCCCAGCTTCAAGTGCAACAAGCCCAGGAGAAGATCCAACAAGCCCAACACGAATCTACTAACGCTCAGCGTGATCTGAACCAGGCGGTACGCAAGCAGGTCAGTAAATCTGGTCCCACGCAGCGTCGGTACACGGTGATTCGTCAGCTCGGCGGCGATTCCAAAAATACCAACTCATTCGTCAAACTTTATGGCTTTGATTTTGTCGGTCTTGACCCGGTCCTGCGGGCTCAGCTGAGTTTACCCATGGATCAAGGCTTGGTCATCGTCACGGTGACACCGGGAAGCTACGCAGATCAAGCCGGTGTCAAGGCCAAGGATGTGATCACCCAGGTCGACTCGAAACCGGTTGCGAACATCCAGGCCGCTCGCGATCTGATTTCCAAAACCGACAAAAAGTCGATCGACCTTGACCTGATCCGCGAAGGCAAACCGATTCACCTGAGTCTCAATAGGCCCCAGCAAGAGAACTCTTCGCAAAAGGCTACCTACTGGATTGGTACCCCGGTCGCACCCGTCGATGCCACGCTGAGATCCCACTTGCCTGATCTTGCTCCTGATACTGGCCTGATCGTTACCGATGTGGTCGCAGAGAGTCCTGCCGCCAAGGGAGGCGTTCTTAAGTTCGACATCCTGGTCAAGGTGGATGATCGCTCGGTTAACACCAACGAAGCGTTGGTCAAACAGATTCAGGAAAGCGAAGGTAAAGCTCTCAGAATGGAGCTTTTGCGTGCTAGCAAGACTTTGGTATTGACGATCATCCCGGAGAAACGATTTGCTTCTGGAAATCAGTTATCAACCCAGGATTTAACTCAGGACATTTTTCTGAACTATTACCAAAACTTATTCGACCAGCGCACAACACCGGGAGAAGTCCCAACAATAACCGACAGGTTGCTGATCAACCCAGGGAATATCGACGGAACTTTCATCCGGGCCATTCCAGGTCGAATCGAAGGATTGCCGCTTGTGGGGCCTGGTACTTACTTGATCCCCAACCTGGCGGGATCAAACCTCCGCCTTGAGAAAGAAATGAGAGAGTTGAGCGAGAAGCTGGAAAATCTCCAGAAGTTGATCAGCGAGATGAGCAGGTTGAAATCCGGTGGTAAAGCACAAACGACGGACAAGTAAGCGTCGATGTCTATACAACCAGTATCACCCCTCGGTCAGGTTACCTCTCGCTGATGATTCGTTAACTAGTCCGCTCATAAGAGCGGACTCCACGGTGACCATCACCCCCGCCAGATACGGCCTCGACGGCGTCGATCTGATACAGGTGCTCGCCCGCGGGGGTTGGATACTGACCAGTCACGCACGCGCGGCAGAGCTGATTTTTCGATAAGCTCACTGCGCGGGCGATGGCGTCCACAGGCAGGTATCGCAAACTATCGGCACCGAGTTCGCGAGCCATGGCCGCTTGAGCTTCCTCCGAGACCCCACCACCAGGAAGGTCGGCAAAGCGAGGAGCGAACAACTCATCGCGGCTCGACATGTCGATCCCGTAGAAGCAAGGGGCGATGATCGGTGGGCAGGCCACGCGCAGATGGATCTCTTTCGCGCCACCCCGGTCGCGGATTTCGTGGACCAGGGCCCGCATCGTGGTTGAGCGGACGATGCTGTCTTCAACCAGCAAAACACGTTTGCCCGCCAGGACTTCGGGGAGCGGCGTGTACTTGAGGCGAGCCTTGGAGGCTCGATCGGCGTTACCTTCGATGAACGTCCGACCCACATAGCGATTCCGCATCAAGCCTTCGACGGACGGCAATTTCAACTCGAAGGCCATGGCATCGGCGGCGGCCTTGGCGGTGTCTGGGACTGGAACGACGATTGTATTCGAGTCCCGCGGGACGTCTTCCATGCGGGCGAGTTCCTGCCCGAGCGCGGAACGACTCAAGTAGACCGAACGATCATCAAGTGTACTGGCAACATTCGCGAAGTAGATCCACTCGAAGAAGCAGTGTGCATGCCTGGGAGATGGAGCATACCGCTCAATCCGGACGCCTTGATCGTTGACGATCGCCAGCGTCCCTGGTTCCATGGACCGGACCCCTCGGAAACCCAGATTTGTTAACGGCACACTCTCACTCGCCGCCGCAAACAAAGGGCCATCTTCGGCGATGCAAAGTGGGCGGAATCCAAGGGGATCACGCACGACGACGAGATCACCCAGAGCGGACAAAAGGACAATGTTGTAGGCTCCATCGAAGCGATCCGCGAGCCGCCCAAACACGCCGACCCAGTCGATCACCGGCCCCTCATTTTGCAACTCGTACGAGATCGAGTGCATCAGGATCTCGGTGTCGGTGTCGCGTTTCAGGTGGTAATCACCGCCGTCAAGCAGTTCTTGCCGAAGTTGTTGATAGTTGGTGATCTGACCATTGAAGGCGAATGCGAACCACTTGGCTTTGCGGCCATGCTCCCGCTCGAACGGTTGAGCGTAGCTTTTATCATCCGCCCCACACGTGGCGTAGCGAACATGGCCGATCCCGGCCAGTCCATCCTGCCCCCTCATGATCTTCTCAAACTTTTCCTTGAGGTTGAGCCGGAATCCCTCAGCCACTGTACCCAGCTCTTTGTGGGTAGCGAGGATCGCCTTCCGGTTGGGATTGTAGCTCGACATCCCCGAGGCAAGCTGTCCCCGGTTTTGCATGTCGAGAAGCATGCGGGGGACGAGTCGAGTGACACTCAGCGGATCTCCCGCCGTCGGGGCCAACCGCGACGTCGAGCCACTCTCGACCTGCCGATGATAGACTGCCGCCACGCCGCACTCGTGGTACAATTCGCCCATGGGTCTGGTTGAACCTCGTGTGCATGCTGGAGCCGCGAGGAGCATCAATGCCCCTACACCGGTCGAGAAGAGCGCGTTCGTTCGAGCCTTCGGCAACGGAGGAGACTTCGCCTTGGCGGGACGAGCGACGTGATTATAATGAGCAGTTCCAGCACGGACAACCTCCAAAGCCGCTTCGAATGCAATCCAAACTTTGATTTGGTATGCGATCCTTCCTAGAACGAACTGGCTCAAGAGGCTTTGGGCTGGCTGTGTTTGATTGGGAAAGCTTGCATCCGGCCAGTTTCTCATCTGAAAGGTCGAGTCGAAGATGACACGCGACCTGGTCCGTGACGAAGTGGTTTTTTCCGCCCGAACCTGGGTCGTCAAGGTTGGCACCAGTGTCCTGACTGGAGCGAACGGGGCCCTCGACCCCGAGCGGATTGAACATCTTGCCGAACAGATTGCGGCCGTGACGGCCACGGGTCGTCGGGTCGCTTTGGTCAGTTCGGGTGCCGTGGGAGCAGGAATCGGACAGCTTGGCCTTACCCGACGCCCTGATAATCTGAGGCAACTTCAGGCTGCCGCCGCGGTCGGCCAGGCCTACCTAATCCGCGCTTACGACGAGGGATTCCGACGCCACGGACGCCACGCCGCGCAACTCCTCTTGACGCACGAGGATTTTGATAACCGATTACGGTATCTCAACATGCGGAACACGTTGACCGCGTTGTTTGAGTACGATGCGGTTCCGGTCATCAACGAAAACGATACCATCAGCATCGACGAGATCAAGTTCGGCGATAATGATAAGCTCGCCGCCATGGTGGCAAATCTCCTCCAGGCTCCACTTCTTGTCATCCTGAGCGTGGTGGATGGTCTTTATCAGGCGGACCCTGGCGCGACGGGTCTTGGGGATGTTATCTCCTTGGTTCGTGATATCGATGAGGTAATCACGCTGGCAGGTGTGAGCCGAAGCGCTGGTGGGACGGGGGGAATGAAAAGCAAGCTCGAAGCCGCGGGCATGGTGACCCGGGCCGGCGGTTCGGTGATCATCGCTTCGGGGAAAAAAGCCGAGCCGCTCACCCGGATTCTGGCTGGTGAAGCCGTGGGGACGGTTTTTCTCGCCCGTGGTCAAACTCAGGCCGCTCGCAAACGCTGGATCGGCTCCACCGCTCGACCTCGGGGCTACCTGGTCGTGGATGCAGGTGCCCGAGCGGCTCTCGAACGAGGGGATAAAAGTTTGCTGGCCATTGGTGTGACCGACGTAGTGGGTGAGTTTGAAAAAGGGGATGTGGTCGGTGTCCGAGATTCCGAGGGATTCGAGTTTGCCCGCGGACTCTCGAATTACCCCGCCATCGATACCCGGCGAATCCGCGGGTTACGGACCGACCAGGCACGACTGGCGATCGGAACCGCAGTTTATGACGAGGTTATTCACCGTGACAACCTCGTCCTCACTCGTTAACGAGAAATTAAGGTAAGGGAATATCGCGGAACTCAAAGGGAACCTCAACTCGATCACGAATGACACGATGGTAGCGGATTGTGGTCGGCTGCAACGTTCCAGCACGCTCCAGCAAGGTCAGAGTCAGTTTCACTTCCTCGCCATTGTAGATTGAGGACGAGGGAAACCAGGGGACCGTGCGGCCCGCCGCGTCGAGAACTTCCAGCTGCTGAGGTGAAGTCATCGCGTGAACCTCCGCGTCTTCCTCCTCAACGTCTGGATTGGCGACCGAAACACGGGCCTTGATGGTCAATTCGATCGTCGGTGGTTGGTCAGGTTGAATGAGTCGCAACTCACCCAAAGTGATCGTGACGCCATTCTGATGAACAGACTGACCCGAGCCGATTGCGAGCGAAATTTCAATAGGATCAGGCTTGCGGGTCGAAACATTGAGGGGTATGGAACCTTTAATCCGCTTGAGCCGGCGAGCTAATCCATCAGGATAGGCGAGGTCGACTCGAAGATGGACCAGCGGAGACGTGTTCACCCCTAGATAACCTGACTCGTGGTGAAGGATCGCTCCCCGGCTTGGCATGACGAGTGATCGTCCTTGATCATCGGTGGCCTCAAAAACTTGAACAGGTCCCGACGGAGTGATCGCGAGTCGAGGCTCAGCTCCCACAAGCACCTGCAAAAAGAACTGGCGGCTCGTCAGACCTTGAGGAGTAGTTGCGGCCACCTTCATCGAACCTGCCAGGATTGCCTCTGGATTGGCGATCGGATCGCCATTCAGGTGGACTTCGCTTTGACAATGAAGACTGGCCAATTGAATCCGAAACGGGCCGCGATCCGCAAACTTACCTTGATGGGCCGCGAAGCCATCATAAAGTGGCACCGTTGCCTCGTTCTGGTCAAAATCGCCCTGGCCACCAAAGACGTAATGAACCGAACCAACCTGACAAAGAGAATCGATTGCTTGCCAAAATGGTAAGGATTTCCCAGATCTGATCGTGATCCGTCGATCTTCCCAGGACGGAGCAGACGCTGGGAGCAGTTGAAGTTTAAGACCAGTTTGTTGATTTAATGCGAAAACCACATCCGAAAGCTTTGCATCTGTAAAATCCAAATGCATCATGGTCGGCTCGGTTAACAATGTCCCTTCGACTTTTTTCAAGATCGATTCAGCCCGCACGCGAATCTCAGAATCGGGATTCGACTCGGCAGCTTTGAGCGCCGAAATCGCACGCCAACCGAGACCAGTGAGAGCTCGCTCAGCAGCTTCGCGTTGAGCGAAGCGATTCGATCCCAACTCCATCACCAATCTGTCCGGATCTTGCAGCGGGGTCTCAGGCGCCCCCATCATCATCAAGGTTAGGATCAAAGAACCATGCATGAAGAGTGATCCGTCAGCCGACGGCCCCGAAACTCGTGTTACCAAATTGCAGCAACTCGCGGTCAACAACACCACGGACTCGATCGAGCATAACCTGTGAGCTTTGCAAATTCATCGCCCAGCCGCCGATGCATCATTATCGAACTTTACCGAAAGCTTGTGCTGCGATCGACTTAAAATTTCCAGGCCGACAAGTTACAGCCTTGGGGTGACTTGAAATGGCCGTCACGGCCCTCAAGTCGCTGGGTGATATTGTTGAAACGAGAAAAAACTTCAAGCTTCTCGCAATCAATCTCGGGGCCTTGAGTGATCAGCCGATATCTTTTGGCATGACCAGTGCGTTAAGCTCGAGTATTCAACTCTTCAATCCGGTTGGGTTGGCTGAGTGACCTGCCAAGGGAGACGAAAATGAACCGTTCGTGGCACATGCTTGTGTTACTCATCGCTGGAACTTGCGTAGCGAACTCAACATCGTTGGCGTTCGGTCAAGGAAATGTCTTCAATCCGTATGGTAACTCGGGCTATGCCGACTATCGGGAGTTTGCCAAACCCACTTACAACAACGACCCGAGCCTCCCCGGGCAAGCTCGCCTCCAGTCTGGAGAAGTTTCAGGCCGGAACCGATCCAACCAGTTTGATAGCTATGTGAATTCGCTCGATAACAACTCAGACCAGTTCAACTCCAATCGGGGTGTTCCGAGCGGTCTCCCCTATTATCAAGCTCAACGCTTTGCGTCGCGAGACCGACAGGGCTTCCAGGCAAACGATTCCGTTGTTGAACGCCAATACCAGGACCAGGTTCGCAAACGGAATGATGCCTACTTCAAGGCGCTCACCGAGCCTGACCCCCGGAAACGAGCAATCAAATTGCAACAAATTGAGCGGCAGGATGTCGTCGCTCGCACACCCGCTCGTGGCCAACGCTCGTCTAACCAGCCACCGGCGACCGGTACATCCCCAGCGCGACGGCCCTCGACCGCTCCAACTTCGCCCGGAGCCCCGGTTTCAAGTGCAACCACTCCTCGGCCGGGATCGACGACAAACCAGCCTGAAGCAGCCCCGGTCACTAGCCCATCCTCTGTCCCAATTCCCGCTCCTAATTGACCATTCCGCTCGCAATCTGGCCAAATCCGTCACCAAATCGATCAGCCCTTTGACGCTCGGCCCACGAGTCACTACAATCCCCCATGTCGAGTCGGCATCATCGACCAGAGTGCTAATTCTGAAAGATGATACGATTCAGGTCCGAGAAACCCGGCATTTGCCGGGTTGTTTTTCGTCTGACTTTGTGAAACTCTTCACGAACTTACACCTGATTGCTCATTAGGACGCTCATGGGAACGGAATTCATACCGATCTTTTTGTTTGTCCTGGTCGCGATCGGGATTGCCATCTTCATGCTGGGCTTAAGCGCGATTCTCGGGCCAAAAAAATTAACCCGAGTCAAGCAAATGCCTTATGAGTCGGGTATGGACCCGATTGGCGACGCTCGGCAACGGTTCGATGTACGGTACTACTTGGTGGCCATTGTTTTCTTGCTCTTTGATGTCGAGCTTTTATTCCTTTACCCTTGGGCTGTTGGCAGCTATAGCAACAAAGGGCAGGATGTTGCCGTGAATCAAGTGGCGGGACATGCCTCCGAGGTTGTTACCGCCGGCATCCCCGTGGCGTTCCAGGGATTGGTGTTCGGCGAAATCTTGGTTTTCATCCTCGTTCTAGCAGCGGCGTTTGCTTATGCTTGGCGGAAGGGGGTGTTCGAGTGGCGTTAAGCGTACCGACAATCGGTGGACCCGGAACTCCGGCGACGAACCCAACTGGACTCGTGTCAGGCGTTCGCCCACCGGGGGCCGTAGAAGTTCCTGAAAACACGATCATCACGAAGCTGGAAGACGTCTTGAACTGGGGCGTCAATTACAGCCGAAAAAACAGTCTTTGGCCGATGCCATTCGCAACGGCCTGTTGCGGTATTGAGTTGATGGCTGTGGGAGCAAGTCGTTTCGATATTGCCCGCTTCGGTGCTGAAGTCATGCGGTTCAGCCCCCGTCAATGTGATTTGATGATCATTGCTGGGCGAGTCGCGATGAAGATGATGCCAGTCTTGCAGCGAATCTGGCTGCAGATGCCCGAACCGAAGTGGTGTATCAGCATGGGTGCCTGTGCCTGCACCGGTGGAATCTTCGACACCTATGCGGTTGTTCAAGGTACCGACCGGTTCATGCCAGTCGATGTCTACATTCCCGGTTGCCCGCCCCGTCCCGAGCAGATTTTACGTGCCCTCATGGACTTGCAGGCCAAGATTCAGAAGGGTGGTACGCTCGCAGGTAAAGACGGCTTACCTGAGTTGCTCGAACGTGAAAAAATGTTGGCTGAGAAGCAGCAGCTTCCCGCTGGCCTTGCGCTGGCTGAAGAGCGTGGTGATGAAGCTCGGTACGGCTACCGATTACCTGGCGGCACTGGTCTTCTGGGTGCTCCCGACACGAAATGACGATCGATTCGCTCTGCTGTGAAGGGTCTTGAACGTGACCGAAGCGACTGCCCCGCCCTCGACGACTCTCGCGGAGACCCACGCCGCCACGCTGACAACCCTTCGTCAGACGACTGGCGAGGGTGCGTTTACCACGACGGAGTTTCGCGACAATCTTCGCCTCTTCGTGGAGTCGGGGCAGCTGATCCGGGTGATCACCACGCTACGCGAAGATTGCGGATTCACCGTGCTGGCGGAAGAGGGCGCGGCAGACTATCTGAACTACCCAGGACGATCACCAGATCAGGCTCGGTTTGAGGTTCATTACGTCTTGCTCAATCCGGAAACACATCTCCGGATTGTCATCAAAGTCGGCGTGCCGCTCTCCGATCCAACCTTGCCTAGCCTCACCGGACTCTGGGGAGGGGCAAACTGGATGGAACGGGAGATGTTTGATATGTTTGGTATCAAATTTGACGGACACCCGGACCTGCGACGAATTCTGATGCCAGAGGAATTCACGGCTTATCCACTCCGGAAAGATTATCCACTTCGTGGTCGGGGGGAACGACATAACTTCCCGCGTCTGACCCGTGGTGAATCTTGATCCATCTCCGCGCTGCTCTGCAATCTTCCGCCGCCTGAACAGGAAGGGCCCTCGACTCATGCCCGCGAACTTGCTTGACGAGCCCGAAATCGGTGTGGAGCGGAAAGACTACCACTGGACCCTCAATTTTGGTCCGCAACATCCTGCCACGCACACCACACTCCGCCTCGTTCTCGAACTTGATGGTGAGCGGATCGTCAAGGCAACACCCGACATCGGTTATCTGCACTCAGGGTTTGAAAAGCTCGGCGAGCACCTGAACTTCAACCAGTATGTCACGGTTGTTGACCGCAAAAACTACATCAGCCCACCGCTGAATGAGGTCGCCTGGCACCATGCGGTTGAAAAACTGCTTGGCGTCGATCTCACCAAACGTTGCCAGTATATTCGGGTCATTATTGGCGAATTGGCTCGGATCAGCGATCACCTGCTCTGTGTGGGGGCAGCAGCGCTCGACCTGGGCGCTTTCACTGCGTTCTTGTTCGCGTTCAACCAACGCGAGCTCATCAACGACGTCTACGAAGAGATGTCGGGCTACCGTTATCACCCGAGCTATACGCGGGTCGGTGGCGTCATGCAGGATTTTAATGATCGGACGATCACCAAGATTCGTGCCGTTCTGACGAGCATGCCCAAGGCTCTCGCCGATCTCGAAAAGCTGATTTATCGCAATCGAATCTTCCTGGATCGCGTTCGGGGCGTCGGGGTGTTGACCAACCAGGCCGCCATTGATCTCTGCGTCACTGGTCCAGTGGCGCGGGCTAGTGGAGTTGCTTACGACCTTCGTAAGGATGAACCGTATCTAGCCTACAAGGACTTTGACTTTCAGGTCCCCGTAGCAAGCGAGGGAGATTGTTACGCGCGGTTCCAAGTCCGTCTCGAAGAGATTTATCAGAGCCTCAAAATTGTTAAACAGGCCACCGAGAATCTTCCCGCAGGGCCGGTGAATGTTGGTATTGCCGAGAAGTTTCCCATGCCCGACAAGGGCACAACCTACAACAGCATGGAAGGCCTGATTCAGCATTTCGAGCTGGTCATGCCCAACCGGGGAATGCCGTCGCCGGTCAACGAAATTTACGCTGCAACCGAAGCCTCGAACGGTGAGTTGGGTTACTACTTGATCGCTGACGGGAGCCAAACTGCCTGGCGGACTCGAACCCGACCGCCTTCACTCCTTCATTTCCAGGTCTTTCCCTATATCATCAAAGATCACTTAATTTCAGATATTGTGGCTGTCCTGGGTAGCCTGAACATCATTGCCGCGGAATTAGATCGTTGAGCTGACCCCGGACTGACCGACTTTCATCAAGGAACTTCAAGCGATGGCCGGGACCGAAACAGCAACGATGTTATCTGAGCCGATCCGGGAAAAAATCCGAGCCTATATTCCCCGGTACCCGAGCAAACAGGCGGTCACGCTCCCGGCTTTACACATTGTTCACGAGCATTTTCGATGTGTCCCCTACCGTGCCATGGCCGAGATTGCCGAGATGCTGGACATCTCCGCCGCCGAAGTCCATGACACGATGAGCTTTTACGGGTTCTTTCCCCAAGCACCGATCGGTGATGTTCGCCTCTGGGTTTGTCGCTCAATTTCTTGCGACATCCGAGGCGGTGAAGAGATGCTTCAACTGGCTTGCGACCGCCTCAACATTCAATCAGGGCAGACGACCCCCGACGGCAAAGTTACGGTGGAATTCGCCGAATGTCTCGGAATCTGTGACTTCGCTCCCGCTGCGCTTGCTGATGACGGTCGCATCTTCGGCCCACTCACCCCCGATAAAGTGGACGCCATGATCGAGGAAGTGAAGCGAGGCCCTGTCGACCCGTCGCACGGGATTAACCCCAATATTGGGTCGGCCGCTCCTTCGTCGTCTTCGGTCTAAACCACTCCAAAATGAACCATACCAACCTCAAGCCGTTCTACCGCCCCCGGCTTGTTACTGGAGGTCGCGATCGTGGCCGACTTTGAACCTGTTTTGAGCCGGAACTGGGACGTCCCTGATGCTCATACCTTGAAAGTGTATGAACAACGAGGTGGTTATCAGGCAGCCCGCAAAAGTCTAACCGAGCTTGACCCCGACAAGGTGATTGGCGTCATCAAGGACTCGGAGTTGCGTGGTCGTGGCGGAGCGGGGTTCCCGACCGGACTCAAGTGGAGTTTTTTGCCCAAGGACCGGGCAGAAACCTTCATGTGCATCAACGCCGACGAAAGCGAGCCGGCCACCTTTAACAATCGTAAGTTGATGGAGAATGATCCGCACCAGTTGCTTGAAGGAATCCAGATCGCCTGCTTCGCGACAAAAGCGGCAACGGCTTACATTTATGTTCGCTTTGAATATATTCACGCATTTCGTCGGCTTGAAGCCGCAGTGCAAGAAGCTCGTGATGCGGGGCATCTTGGCAAAAACATTTACGGGACGGAATTCAGCCTCGATATTCATGTGCATCGGGGCGCAGGAGCCTATATCTGCGGTGAGGAGACGGGGCTGATTGAGAGTCTGGAAGGAAAGCGGGGATGGCCGCGGATCAAGCCGCCGTTCCCGGCCATCGAAGGTGCGTTTCGCAAGCCAACGGTGATCAACAACGTCGAGACTTTAAGCTGCGTTCCGCACATCATGGGTCGAGGGGTTGACTGGTTCAAGTCGATCGGGACGCCCAAGAGCTTTGGTCCCAAGCTGTACTGCATCTCAGGGCATGTGAACAACCAGGTTTGCGTGGAATTGCCGCTTGGGGTGACGGTCAATGAATTGATCGAGAACCACGGTGGTGGCGTTTGGAAGGGGCGAAAAGCCAAGGCGGCGATTCCGGGTGGAATCAGCATGGGTTTGCTCAAAGCAGAGGAGTTTGATACGAAACTCGACTTTGAGGACATTCGCAAAACCGGTTGTTTGGGGCTTGGGACGGCGGCCGTGACGGTACTCGACGATCATACGAAGATCATCGACTACCTCTACAACACGTCACGTTTTTTTGCCCATGAAAGCTGCGGTCAATGCACCCCCTGCCGCGAGGGGACCGGTTGGATGTACAAAACGCTCAAGCGGATCAAGGCCGGCGGTGGGCGGGTAGAGGATCTCGACATCATGCTCGGGATGGCCAACAATATGGGCCTGATGCCGGGGACAACTATTTGCGGACTTGCCGACGGCGCGGCATGGCCGATCAAGAACGCGCTTGGTAAATTTCGGGGCGAGTGCGAAGAGTACATCCGGACGCACCAGACGTATCAAGAAATCATTACTCCGCTCCAAAAGGCGATTGCTGCTGGGCGGGCCCCTGGCTTGACGAATGCCACGCTGCCCCTGGTCGCCGCCCCGACGATGGCAGCGCTCCACTCGCCGCACGGCAATTGAAACTGTTGACCAACGGTTGAGTAGACTTGGCCCCAGCGTGAATCGCTGTCTGAAGCACTTATCTGGCAGGACCGGGCCGAGGCTCGCGAAGGAACCAAGATGGCGACGATCATCATCAACGGCCTGGAACATGAACTTCCCGAAGGGGAGAAACTTAACGTCATTCAGGCCGCGCAACTTGTTGGGGTCGACATCCCTTACTATTGCTGGCACCCAGCGCTGTCCGTGGTTGCCAACTGCCGGATGTGCGAGATTGAAGTCGGAACCAAGGATGCCAAAACCGGCGAAATCAAAATGGTTCCGAAGCTCGTTCCTGGTTGCCAGACGCCAGCCAAGGACGGCACCGTTCTCGTCACCAACAGTCCGAAGGTCGAATCGCACCGCAAGATGATCATGGAGTACCTCCTGATCAATCACCCGCTCGACTGCCCGGTCTGCGACCAGGCCGGGATGTGCGGCCTGCAGGACTACAGCTACGAGTACGGCCAGGCAAGTCACCGCTTCGTCGAGGAGCGGATCGTCAATCCCAGCAAAGATATCTCCGCGAATATTGTTCTCAACCAGGATCGTTGCATCCTCTGTACACGCTGTGTGCGATTCACCCGCGAAATCACCCAGACCAGCGAACTTCAGGTGATGCGTCGGGGCAACCACGCTGAGATCGATGTGTTTCCTGGAGAGCCAATCGACAACCCGCTTGCTGGTAATGTCGTCGATCTGTGCCCCGTTGGCGCTCTGCTCGACAAGGACTTTCTCCACAAGCAGCGATCCTGGTTCCTCTCCAAGCACGACGCGATCTGCACGCGGTGTTCAACGGGTTGTAATATCAGATCCGAAGAAAACCGCGGCCAGATCTGGCGGTTTACCGCCCGGAAGAACCCACTCGTCAACGACTATTGGATTTGCGACGAGGGGCGGATGAGCTACAAATCCGCCAATGATCCCAACCTCCTGACCGCGGCCTACATCGCGACCAAGGGCGACCTCGGTCCGGCATCAATCGACCAGGCGCTCAATTATGTTTCGCAGTCGCTTCGTCAGAAGGTCAGCGACGGGCAAAAACTTGTCGGTGTCATCTCGCCGTTCCTGACCGTTGAAGAAGCTTTCTTGATGGCCAGCTATCTCAAGGGGATCGACGACAAGGCTGTGCTCGCGCTCGGGCCAGTACCGGTTGCTGGCGAAGATCGGACTTTCACGCCCGACCAACACAAGGGGCGCTCCGGCGACACCAGCTTCGTTGTCCCTCGGCCCTTCACGATCCACGCGGAAAAGTGCCCGAACAAGCGGGGTGTTGAAGCGATCCTGGAGCATTTCCAAGGGGAGGTCATTCCCTTTGATTCGATCCAGACCCGGATCGCCAGCGGTGAATTTGGAGCTTTGTACTTTACCGCCGATGCGATCGACGCCTGGGGAACCGAGGCCGAAGCCAAGAAGCTCCGTGACGGTGTTTCGTTTCTGGTCGTCCAAGACACGCTCGTGACGCCCCTGGCACAACTTGCTCATGCCGTCCTCCCAGGGGCGACGTTCGCCGAAAAAGCGGGGTGCTACGTCAATTTTCAGGGCCGAATCCAATACTCTGAAGCCGCTTTGCCACCCCGCGATGGATCGCTTCCCGACCTCGACATCTTCGCCATTCTGCTCGGACGGGCTGGCGGGCCGGTTCATTCCCGCGATGTTTTAGCCGAAGTCGCGTCGACCGTCCCCGCGTTTGCGGTCGTAAGTTCGGGGACATTCAATGACCTTGGCGTGCTGATTGGTCAACCGCCCGAGACCCCTGCGGAACTGGTGGGTGTTGGTGGGCGATTTGACGACCCCTGGCAGGTACCGCGCTACCTCAAGGGGGACCGCCCGGGCGAGGCAAGCCCGAAGGGTGGAAAGAATGTTTGATTGGAACAGCCGACTGGTTTCCCCGATGACGACCCAAACCCGGGTAGCGGGTGGTTTGAGAAAGGCGATCCGCTGATGACGTTCGGGTTTTTGATCGTGGTCATCAAAATTGGGTTCGTTATGGCCGTGAGCCTGGGAACGGTTTCCTACCTGATCTTTTTTGAGCGGAAGATCGCCGCCTGGGCCCAGGACCGGATCGGGCCGAATCGAGTCGGACCCTGGGGTCTGGTGCAGCCGCTTATCGACGGGGCGAAACTCCTGATCAAGGAAGGAGTCACTCCGGACTATGTGGTCAAGCCAATCTATAATCTGGCGCCAATGCTGGCGTTCATCGCGGCAGCGATCGGATTCGCGGTTGTGCCGTTTGGGCCCGTAGGGGCCTCGGCGCCGACGTTTTTCGGGAACAGGGTAGACTTCCAGATTGCCCCCAGTGTCGACATTGGGATTCTCTACATTCTGGCGATCGGCAGCTTGGGTGTTTACGGCGTGATTCTGGGTGGCTGGGCGTCGAATAACAAGTACTCGTTTCTAGGTGGGCTCCGATCCAGTGCGCAATTGATCTCCTACGAGATCCCCCTGGGGATGTCGATCTTGGGAATCATCCTGCTCACCGGGTCCGTCGACCTGAACAATATCATTGACTGGCAAGATCGTCATATCTGGGGCATCTTCGCCCAACCGCTCGGCTTCCTGCTCTTTCTCATTAGCGCCTTTGCCGAGACGAACCGACTTCCATTTGACTTGCCAGAGTCTGAGCAAGAACTCGTGGGCGGTTTTCATACCGAGTATTCGGGGATGAAGTTCGGGCTCTTCTTTCTGGGGGAGTACCTGCACGTGATCACGGTCAGTTTTTTGGTCACAATTTTGTTCCTGGGTGGCTGGGACTTACCGTTCGTGCTCGACCAGTATCAGACGGGCTGGATCGCGGCATTGGCCAAACTCGCGGTCATGCTCTTCAAGGTCGTGGGCGTGATCGGTTTCATCATGTGGGTTCGCTGGACGCTTCCCCGATTCCGGTATGACACCCTCATGGATCTGGCCTGGAAGCGCATGATCCCACTTGCTCTGATCAACCTCACGGTCACCGCCGCGATTTTGTACGGGCTACGTGGCGTCCTTGGTTATCACTTCTACTGATCTCGCCAAGCGGTTGATCCTGGCGCAACACTGAGGACTGATCACCATGCGAATGGACGATCCCAGCATCAAGAGAATTTCTCCACCAACATTGACCCGGTGGGAGAAGACATATTTGCCGCAGATTCTGGGTGGCTTGGCCGTCACGGGACGCCACATTTTCTCGGCGGCTTTGGGTCAAGGGGCCATCACCGTCCAGTACCCCGAAGAGCAACACATCCCAACGCCAAACTACCGGGGTGTGCATCGGCTGAACAAGGATGATCAGGGTCGGGTCAAGTGTGTGGCCTGCATGCTCTGCGCCACGGCCTGTCCGGCGCATTGCATCGATATCATTGGGGCGACTGCTCCTGAATCCTGGCCCGACCGCGAGAAATACTGCGAAAGCTTTGTGATCGACGAATTGCGTTGTATTTACTGTGGCATGTGTGAGGAAGCTTGCCCGGTCAATGCAATCGAGTTGACGGGCCTTTATGACTTGACCGGGCTCTCGCGGGAGCAGATGATCTTCGACAAGACGAAACTCTTGTCGGTCTTTGATCTGACGAAAGACAGCGAGCCGATGCCGTTCACGAAACCTCCCGGTCCCGATATCCCGGTGACGACTCGGGTCGTCCCGACCACCGTGACCTCGGGTCCGCTCGACGCTTGAACCTTTGATAGTACCCTCGATTCCCTGAAGGATGACCGAGACCGTGGATACGCTTGACCAGTACACGTTGATCAAGATCGTCGCGTTCATCCTTTTGGGATCGTCAGGGACCCTACTGCTTTTGCCGCATCATCACGGGTTGGTTAAAGCCGCAAATGCTCACCGGGTTGGATATGCTCTGGTTGGAATCGCGGTGATCCTCTTTGCTTCGTTCTGGACCGCACCACGAGAACTGATTACCCGGTTCTTTTTTTATGCCTTCGGGCTCGCTGCTGTGCTTGGTGCGATCTTAACGGTCACCAACCGGAATCCCATCTACAGTGCTCTTTGGTTCGCTTCGGTGGTGTTATCCACCTCGGGGCTCTTTTTGCTCTCGGGAGCGCAGTTCCTAGCGGCTGGAACCATCATCGTTTATGCTGGGGCGATCATAGTCACATTCCTCTTTGTGATTATGCTCGCTCAAATGGAAGGCAGAGCCATCTATGATCGGACCGCTCGCTCGCCCTTCTGGGCTACGCTGAGTAGTTATCTCCTCCTGTTTGGGCTCTGCTATGCTTTGTTTACCTTGCCTGGACTGTCCAAGCAGACCATCGCATCGAACGGCCAGCGACTTAGATTCGCCCCGTCATCGCAGTTGATTCCGGCAGTTCAGCGGCTCACTGACCCTTCCGCGCTGTCAGATGAGCAGCGTAACGTTTTTAACCGGTCCATGCGGACAACGGCGATCTTGCCCGAAGCCGTCACAGCAGTTCAACTCACTGACAACAAGATGATTCAGTCGAACGCAATTGCTCCAACCCAACTGGCTGGAACTCACGTCGCCGGGCTGGGAGCGGCGCTTTATACGGACCACCTGGTGACGGTTGAACTCGCTGGAGCTCTGCTGTTCGTGGCTTTGATTGGTGCGCTGTCGATCGCCGCCCCCAGACCGCCGATCCGGCCAGCAACGCATGACGCTGTGATCAGCGCAGGAAAGTAATTTGATCAAGATTTACTGATCCCCTCATTTTGATTTTCTTGCTTTGGACTTTGAGACCTTCGTGAGCTTTCGACCATGCCCGACGTTTTTGGCTTCGACCAGCTCACCAACTACCTTTTGATTGGCGCCGCCCTCATGGCTTTGGGGATGCTCGGCTTCTTGTCCCGGCGGAACATGATCATCATGTTCCTCTCGGCCGAGATGATGCTCCAGGGTACAGCGTTGAGTCTGATTGCTTTCGGCCGCTACCACGGCAACTGGACCGGGCAGATCTTCACGATCGTGATTTTAACCGTGGCTGCGTGCGAAGCGTCGATCGCGCTGGCGCTGATCTTGGTCCTGTTCAACCGCCGGTCCTCGCTCGACATCTCGCTCTGGCAAGAACTCCGTGAGCCCGGCAATCAGGCCATCGTCGACTCAGCCGCGACTGCCGAGCCGATGTTGAACGAGAATGGCCCTGATACATACCCTCACCTCGATGTCGCTGGTATCGAGCCCGCACATCCAACTCGTGCCTATGCTGGCCGCCGGGACTGAGTGATTGGTCTGGGTTAATTGCTGATCCGTCGCGAATTTACACGATCTCCGCCCGTGACCCGCCGAGGCGTTCGATTTTTCCCGGAGCTGCGTACCGATGGATTTCTTTGTACGGAACGCCTGGATCATACCGGCACTCCCATTTATCGGCGGCCTAGTCGCGGCGGTTGGGGGAAAGTGGCTTGGTCAACGGGCACACCTCCCCGTTATTGCGGGGATCGGGCTGGCGTTCCTGATTTCGCTGGTCCTCGTTTCACGGGCTGCGGCTGGAGCGATGTCCACGCCGATCCGCTGGTTGACGATCTCGGGACTTGAAATACCGATCCAGTTTCAGGTTGATGGCCTGACGACGATGATGCTGGCCATGATTACTTTCGTGGCGACGTTGGTCGCCATTTTTGCCGCTGAGTACATGGCTGGCGATCCTGCCTTCCCGCGGTTCTTTGCGATCGTCGGCTTGTTCGTAACCGCGATGACTGGGCTCGTTCTCTCTTCGAATTATTTGCTGACATACGTTTTCTGGGAAGGTGTGGGTGTTTGTTCTTATCTGCTGGTTGGCTTCTGGTATGACAAGCCAGCCGCCGCCCTGGCTGCCAAGAAAGCATTCCTGGTCAATCGAATTGGTGATGTCGGCTTCGCGATCGCAATTTTCTGGATGTGGAAGGTGTCGTTGGGCCATGATCTCAGTTATGCGAACGTTCTGAGTGCCGAGAATCTGAATGCAATGCCGCCGGCAGCAATCGGCGGGATTGCTTTCCTCCTCTTCTGGGCAGCAACCGCCAAGAGTGCCCAGATCCCCCTGTACGTCTGGCTCCCCGACGCGATGGAAGGCCCGACCCCAGTCTCGGCTCTGATCCACGCCGCGACGATGGTGACGGCGGGTGTCTACCTGGTCGCGCGATCGACACCATTGCTGGTTGAGGTGCCCGAGATCCAGATGGTTGTGGCGGTGATCGGTTGTGCGACCGCCTTGCTTGCGGCCGCCATTGCGGTCACCCAAACCGATCTCAAGCGAGTGCTAGCCTATTCAACGGTGAGCCAACTTGGTTATATGTTTATGGCCCTTGGGTCCGGCGTCAAGGGAATCGCGTCCTTCGCCGTCATTGCCGCCATGTTCCATCTGTTCACTCACGCGTTCTTCAAGGCTCTCCTATTCCTCGGTTCCGGTAGTGTGATGCACGCGATGGGCGGAATCGTCGATATGCGGCAGTTCGGCGGACTCCGCAAGCGGTTGCCGGTGACTTACTGGACCTTTGCTGTCGGCGCCTTGGCTTTGTCTGGTATCCCGATCTTTGCTGGTTTTTTTAGCAAGGACGAGATCCTGACCGCCATCCGGCTTGCCGCGCAGGTTCGGGGCGGTGGTGTCTGGGTCTACAACCTGATCTATGTGATTGCGCTCGGGACGGCTGGTCTCACCGCCTTCTACACGGGGCGGGCGTTCTTCATGACCTTCCACGGTCCTGAGAAATTACCCGAACAAGGTGCTGCAACCGACTCGGAGGGGCAGGTCAACACGGTCACTCACGGAGCTGATCACGGTCACGGCCATGACTCGCACTTTGGCCATGAAGGCGGGCCACTGATGACATTCCCGCTCATCGTGCTTGCCGTGTGTGCCACCCTCGCTGGGCTTTTGTTCGGGCCAACAGGTTGGTTCGAGCATCACCTTGCTCTCACCAACGAACTCAAGGCCGGCGAGCATGCATTCGAACATCGTTTTGACTGGCTCACCGCGATTCTGGGAACCGTTGTCGGTTTGGTTGGCCTCGGCCTCAGTTATGTCTTCTATGCCAACGATGTCCGCGTGAGCCCATACCCCGCCCGACTCGCGAGTTCGCTCCGACCTCTCTATCAGGCGTCGGTCCAGAAGTTTGGGATTGATGAACTTTACGGTTGGGTTCTGGTAGTGCCGACGCGGATACTTGGGCAGGTAGCCGATTTTCTCGACAAGTTTCTCGTGGATGGATTGGTTCAGGGCGCTGCCGCGATCCCTCAGATCATGGGCCGTCGGTTCCTCGGACCGATCCAGAACGGCCTGGTTCAGTACTATGCCGCCGTCACCGCCTTGAGCATCAGTGTCTTGTTGGTCGCCCTTTTCTTCCTGGTTTGAATCCGTTCAAACCTGGGTTTGCCTTGGTCTCTGAGCTTTTTGGACTGAACGACCGCCGAGGACCCCGCGATGGCATTCTTGTTAGTGTTGATCGTTTTACTCCCAGCCATCGGCAGCGTTGTTCTGGCATGTCGGGGATCTCGTCCTGTCGAGGAGACACGGTCGATCGCGCTCGGGTTTGTGCTGGCAACGCTGGCTTTGACCTTGCTACTTGTCTTCGGCTTTGAAGTCGACTTCAAAGGGCCTCAATTTGCATTCGGGACCGCGAAAGACGGTTACGGCTGGGCCTGGATGGGGTCGACTGGAGTTCGCTTTGCACTAGGTCTCGATGGGATCAGCATGGGACTTTTCGCTTTGACCTCGGTCCTGGCGGTCACTGCGGTCTGTTGTTCCTGGGACGCGATCCGAGAGCGGGCGGCAATCAACTACAGTTTGCTCCTGGCCCTGCAATCGGGTCTGCTAGGGTTGTTCGCCAGCCTGGATGTGATCCTCTTCTACGTCTTCTTTGAGTTCACCTTGATTCCGCTCTTTTTCCTGATCGGGATTTTTGGTGGAGTCGACCGGCGGCGGGCTTCGTTGACATTCTTCCTGTACACTCTGGCGGGTAGCTTGTTGACGCTCCTGGGCGTTATTGCCCTGGTTGTTGTCCACTATACCTATTCACCTGGGCATGCGCTGACGTTCTCGATCCCCGAGCTCACCCAGGGTCTGGCCGCTCTGTCCTGGTCCGAATGGCAGACCCCGTACTCCTGGAGCGACCGAGCCGAAGGGTTCTGGTCATCCCCTCAGGTTCTGATTTTCCTCCTCCTTTTTGCGGGATTTGCAACCAAGCTGGCATTATTCCCGTTCCACACCTGGCAACCGCTCGCCTATTGTGAGGCACCCACCGGAGCGACGATTTTGCTCGCGGGAGCCGCACTCAAGGTTGGTTGTTATGGATTGCTTCGGTTCAATCTGGGAATGACACCGCTGGGGGCTGAAGCGTTAGCGCCGTTGATGGCAACGCTGGCAACGATTGCCATCCTCTACGGTGCGCTCGCAGCGTTGGCTCAAAATGACCTTAAGCGGTTGATCGCATACAGTTCGATCAGCCACATGGGATTTGTTGTGCTTGGCCTGTTCTCGCTCAACGCGACAGGCATCGAAGGGGCGACCATTCAGATGGTCAACCACGGTTTGACCACGGGTGCCCTTTTCGCCTGTGTGGGTCTGCTCGCCGACCGCTACCATACCCGCGACCTGTCGGAGATGAGCGGCCTCTGGAACAAATATCCGATCTGGTCGTTCTTGATCATCGTCGCGGCTCTGGGCTCCGCAGCGCTACCGGGATTGAATGGCTTCATCGGGGAGTTTCCGATCTTGCTCGGAATGTACCAGGTTCGGCCGACCACAACAGTCTGGGCGACTCTCGGTATGATCCTCGGGGCTTATTATCTCCTTTGGATGCTTCAGCGGGTTGTGTTTGGACCACTCCGCGAGCCGGTTGTTTACAAAGATGCGCTGGTGAATTCACGTTCTGGCTCATCGAGAGATTTCTCTGGTTTCGGGACTGTGGAATTGGCTGGAATCGTCCCTTTGGTCGCGTTGATCGTGATCATTGGAATATTTCCTGCTCCCTTTATCGACCGAATCAAACCGCCGATCACGCCCATCGTTCAGCATCTGCAACCTAAGCCGGCAGTCGTGATTCAGGTGGATGCTCGGACCACAATGCCCGCAACTGGCATCGTTCGTAGTCATTAGTAAAAAAACGTCGACTCAATCATTGTTGAATCCACGCACTCGCCCACTTTCGAGGTCCGCCCGTCGATGACCGCCATCGAGAACGCCCGGCAAACGCTTCTAATCCTGATGCCGGAAATCCTGATCCTGCTGTCCGCCACCGCAATGATGACGTTGGGGGCGTTCCGCAAGTTCCCGAGGCATTACTGGTCGATCACGGCAACTGCCACACTCCTGATCGCCCTGATGCTTCTGTTTGCGCTCCGGCGCCAGATCACCGATCCTTATGGAGCGGTTGCCCTCAACGATGCAATGGCTGGATACGGGCGGATGTTCTTTCTCCTGACTGGCTTGGTCATCCTGGGTCTGGCCCACAACCAGGTGGATGATGAGCGAGCCCCCGAGTTTTTCGGCTCAATCCTCATGATCCATGCTGGGGCAATGCTCGTTTGCGCTTCGAACGAGTTGGTCTTTCTGTTTGTCGGGCTCGAACTTGTGAGTATCCCCACCTATGTCTTGCTTTATCTCTCGAGACGGACCGAGGCGACTCAGGAAGCAGCCACAAAATATTTCTTCCTGAGTATTTTCTCGTCGGCTCTGCTCCTGTACGGGATGGCTTACCTGTACGGGATGGCTGGAATCACGAATCTCAAGACGCTCAGCTACCTGACACAGGTACCAACCACTCTCCCCAACATGCCACAGCCGACGTTTGGAGTGGTGGCATTGGTGTTTATCATGGCCGGGCTTGGCTTCCGGGTCGCTGCGGTTCCCTTTCACTTCTACGCACCTGATGTGTACCAGGGATCGCCCACGGTGGTTGCGGCTTTGCTCTCCTGGATACCCAAGGGCGTAGGCTTTATCGCCATTCTGCGGACTTTGACCGCCATTATCCCCACCGATATGGCTCCGCCAAACAACCATTTGACGCATCAAGCAGCCGTCCTGACGTTCATTCTCGCCACAATCACGATGACACTGGGAAACACAGTGGCGTTGGCGCAGACGAACCTTAAACGGTTGTTCGCTTACTCGTCGATTGCTCACGCCGGTTATCTGCTGATCGGGGTCGCGGTGGCGTTCCGCAACGGTGACCTGCATAGTTATCCGGCAGGTGGGGTCCGCCCTACCGAATTGGGAAGCGAGGCAATCCTCTTCTATCTGGTTGCTTACGCCTTGATGACGCTGGGAGCTTTTGGAGTCATCATTGGACTTAGTTCTCCCGAGCGGTCGGTGGAGACAGTGGACGATCTGAAAGGTCTCAAGGATCGTCACCCATTCATGGCATTTGCCATGACGCTTTGTCTGTTCAGCCTCGCTGGCATTCCGCCGCTGTCGGGCTTCTTCGGCAAGTTCAATTTGTTCGTCGCCGCGCTTGGTGCTTCGACCGGAGAAGATGCCAACCTGTATCGGCTCCTGGCTCTGTTCGGCGTTCTGAACTCCGCGATTGGGGCTTACTACTACCTGAAGATTATCGTGGCGATGTGGTACCAGGATCCCGTTGGAGCGCCGCTTTCTCCTCAACTGACCTGGCCGACCGTGACCTCGATCGGCGCCTGCTCGACACTCGCCCTTCTGCTCGGTTTCTGGGCTCAACCAGTTTTGCTGGCAACGCACGTGTCGGCCGAAGCCTTGATCGAACACCCGCCAGTCGTGATGCGGCCGCCAGGAGAAGATGCCCGATCCGAGGCTGAAGCGGATCTCCAGCGTGCCGAAGCGGAGTCCCGCCGCGCAGTTAGAGGACTTCAGTGGGCCAGACCTCGTTCGACTTCTCAGCAAAATCCGTGAGCGAGATCCATCTCCGCCAGTTACCTAAGAACGGCCCGTTTAGATCAGACGCTCCTAAATATTTGGTTTTGGGAGCTCAACCTGTTAATCGGGTTTGTCTTGGTTGAAGATTTGGGCAAAGCGAGACTGCTTATCACTTCAGCAGCGGATAAGTGCAATTGCAAACCGCTTCGGTCAGGGATTGCCAACCCACCGATAAAGAGCCCGGTAGATAGGACGTCCCTCGATCCGATATTTGCGTTCAAAATTGGTTAAATAGTCGAGTTCATGGGTCGCTTCGTGTGGTATGGGCACTGGGAGTTCGTGGAATCGGGGATGCTCAGCCATGAGTGCCTGGATCACGCCAAAATATTCAGCCACATCCGTGACCACATGCAAATCTGAACCAGGTATTAGTGTTCGTTCGGCATCGCGGACCAGCGGCTCACCGAAGACCCGGCGCTTCCGATGGCGTGCTTTCCACCAGGGATCAGGGAAATAAACATGCAAGGCAGACAAACTTGTGGCGGGGACATACCTGGCCATGAAATGGAGTGCATCACCAGGTAAAATCCGGACGTTGGTCAGCGAACGTTTGGCCACGCGATCAGCGGCGCGCCGCGCGTACTTCTTCGCGAGTTCAATCCCGAAGAAATTGTGGTCGGGACAGGCCGTTGCGGCATTGGCGAGAAATAGCCCTTTGCCCGAACCAATCTCCAACTCGACCGGATGGTCGTTGCCAAAGATCGCGGGCCAGATGATCGGGGGTTCAACCCCCTCAATGCTGAAGGTAAACGGCGTTGCGTCGGTCATGGCGGGCTAAGGTCAAGACTTGCTAGGAAGGGGAACGCCGATGATCCGGCCGTGAAAAACCATGTTAGTGCCGACGAAGCCCTGAGTTTCGAAGACGGTCTGGCGCCGGTTGACCCGAGTTGCCTTGGACACCAGAACAAGCCGGTCACCCGGCCGGACGACGCCACGAAACCGGACGTCTTCCATCCCCCCGAAGCCGATAAAGTTCCCTTCGGCGAGGTTGATCAGGTGGCAATAATAACTGGAAAGCTGGGCGGCGGCCTCACACATCAAAACACCGGGCATGAGCGGGTAACCGGGCATATGACCTCGGATCCAGAACTCATCGGCTTGGACGTCTTTATAGCCGATGATCAAGTGATCGTCGCGGTCGAGGAAGACGATCGCAGAAAGCTGCTCCATCTCGAAGCGCTGCGGATTTCCTTGCCGGATCGCTTCCCTGTCGGCCAGGACACGCGAGGTGTCAATCGTCGCGGGGTCGACCAAGGCGACAGGCGGCATTCCCAATCTTCCTTTCGGACGGTCGGACCGCCTCGGCTTTCCATGCAGTGACAGAAAATCCGAGCGGGCAAGCGGCAACAAATCCGGGGCGAGCCAGTTCAGTCTCGGGTGGCCGGAGCGGAGAACGTCTCGCTATCATGCCTTGCCAGAACGGAATGGACAAGAGCGCTCACCCCGACTGTACTCAATGAACCTTCCTTCATGACCATAATTCCCCCAATCCGCCGCGCTCTCGGCACCATGATTGTTTATGGCTACCCCCGCGCCAGCCTGGCCGGTGAGCTGACTCTGGCCCAGCGGATCGGCGCCACTCATCTCGAAATTCTTCCCGATTGGCGTTCCTACCCTGACCCGACCGAACTCGTGGGTCGTGTCGCGGATGCGGGGCTGACGGTTCACTCTGCGCACGGGTGCTGGGGCGGCCAGACGATCAAGGCCCGGCAGGTGGATCTCGGCAGTCTCGATCCAGAGATTCGCACCGAGAGTCTTGCCGATATCCGATCATGCATTGCCTGGGTCCGGCAAGCAGGCGGCAGTTTTCTCGTGGTGCATCCGGGTGGCCTCGCTGATCCAAGTGAGCAGATGGCGCGTCGAGCCGCGCTCGTCGAATCCTTGGCGTCGCTGGCAATCGTCGCCAATGGGGCCGGGATCATGCTCTGCGTTGAGAACATGCCGCCGGGGGTTTACCCGGGCACGACAATGGCCGATCTCGCGGAGATCGTGGCCGAAGTGAGCAGTTCTTCGGTCGCCTTGGCGATGGACACCGGGCATGCGTACATTGCGGCGTCAACAGCACAGGAGAATGACAATAGCCTGCAAACGACCACTGAGGCAGCAGGCCAATGGCTGGCGACGACCCATGTTCACGACAACAACGGCCGGCAAGACGTCCATTGGCCGCCAGGGCTGGGCGGGATCGATTGGGACCGGTGGATCAGTCACCTGGACGCGATCGACTACCGAGGCGTGATCATGCTCGAATGCATCCGGTACTTACGGCAACATCCCAACGCGATCGACGACGCATTCATTGATCGACTTGACAAGATGATTGGGTTGGACCGGTTCTGAGGAAAGAATGACCATTTCTTCGCGGCAAGCCGGTCCGCCCAGGCGGAATCTCGTCCGATAAGAACCATGGAATTGATTCGCGGTGGAGGGCAGGATTGCCCTTGATCGGCCCGCAGCGACCCCAGGTAGGTGGTCGCAGTTCCGGTCTGATTCTCAGCCAAGGAGGGCGAAGCCTGTGAATCTCCCGATGAATCGGCGGTCGGCCCTCGGTGCGTTGGGGGTCATGGGAGCTGTGGCAGCGACATCGAACTCAGCTCTGGCACAGGATCGACTCCCCCCCGCTCTGCCGCCTGGCCTGACCGGCCCACAACCGATCGGGGCCTTCGGGCGCTTGACCGGGGCACAGGCTGCAGCTGCTACTCTGCGATGTGAACGGGTTCCCTGCGTTTTTGGCATCCCGGGTGCCCAAAACAACGAATTCTGGGATGCGATGAAGTCGGTCGGACAGCCTTATCTGCTCGTCACCAACGAGGCCTCGGCGAGCGTCATGGCCGACGGCGCTGCGCGCAGCACGGGTGGAGTCGGGGTCTTCAGCGTCGTCCCCGGTCCGGGTTTGACAAACGCGATGACCGGCATTGGCGAAGCGTTGCTCGATAGCAGCCCGATCGTCGGGATCGTGACCGATATCGACCGTCGCCCCAGCGCTCCGAGCTTTCAGGTCCACTCGACCGCCAATGCCGACCTCCTCCGGCCGATCTGCAAGGCCGTCTACGAGGTCAAGCATCAGGCGCAGATCCCCCCAATGATCCACGAGGCGTTCCGGATGGCTCGATCGGGCGAGCCCGGACCGGTCGCCGTCGTGATTCCGTTTCACCTGTACAACCAGGTCTGGGATTATGACGGCACCGTGCCTCCCCCCTACCCGGTTGCGTTTGACGAGGGAGCTTATCGCCGGGCGCTGGCTGTGCTTTCAAACAAGCGGGCTCGGGTTGGGATCTATGCCGGCATGGGTTGTGCCGAGGTCGGCCCAGCGCTCTCATGTGCCGCCGAGATCCTCCAGGCGCCGGTCGCCACCTCGGTCAGCGGCAAAGGAGTCATCCCCGACACGCACCCGCTCGCGGTCGGGTGGGGCTATGGTGCCCAGGGAACCCGGACGGCGGAGAAGGCATTCAAGGAAGTCGACGTCGTCTTGGCGGTCGGGGTCAAGTACTCCGAGAACTCGACGGCGAGTTACGCCATTCCCAAGGTTGATAAGCTGATCCACGTTGATGCCAACCCGGCAAATATTGGTCGGAACGTGCCGACGTGTGTTGGCGTCAATGCCGATGCCCGGGTCTTCTTCGATCGACTGGTTCAGGATGCCGCCGCGATCCGGCGACCAGCCAATCCCGCTCTCGTCCGCAAGATCGCCCACAGTCGCGACCTCGACCGGCGCGAAAACGGTCGAACCCAGATCACCAGTGGGGTCGATCCGATGTCGTTCCTCATGCACCTCCGCAATGCCCTTGGACCCGACGAGTTGATTTTTGTGGATGTCACGGCATCCTCGCACTGGGCCGCCGAAGTGATGGATCTGACGGGCCCGAGGCGCTACTTCACCCCCGCGAACAATCAGAGCATGGGTTGGGCAATCGCCGCGTCGATCGGTGCTCAACGCGTCCGGCCCGAGCGGGTCGTTGCCTCGATCTCAGGAGATGGCTGCTTCTTGATGTCCGCTCTGGAAATGTCGACCGCCGCGCGGGCGTGCTTGCCGGTCAAATTCTTCGTACTTGATGATGGTGCTTACCATTACATGCAGATGCTTCAGAACCCGAGCTTTCACCGGACGACCGCAACCGAACTGGCTCGCGTCGACTTTGGGGCTTATGCCCAGGCCATGGGACTTGGCTATAACGTCATCGAGCACAACGGCGACATCCCCGGTGGTCTGGGCCGCGCCCTGAGTTGTCCGGGGCCGATCCTGACCCGCGTGTGCATTTCTTATGAGGGGCGCGACATCCGCTGGCTCGACGCGGCGAAGGGGTCGTACCTGCATCATCTCTCGGGAGATCAGAAAGTCCGGCTGGCCAATCGAGTCGTGAGTCGGTCGCTGGACCGTAACCTCATCAGCGATTGACTGGGGATATCGGGGCGATCAGCGTGTCAGATTGGGGAAAGTTCACCGATCCATCAAGCCGATACCCGGTGAGAAGTCAGAGAATCTGGGAACTCAAGCCCGACCGTCCCCTGATCGATGACTTGGGGTTATCGGATTGGGCGGTTCTCGCTAATATGGCCCGACGTTGGTGGCTGGGTCCCCCGGGGACGAAGCCGCGCGACGAGTCTCATGGACGAGGCACGATGAAGCACGTTCGGTCCACCCGTTCGATCCCCCACACGGAATATTTTCCGAGCACCGAGGCCGGCCCTGGCCCTGCGCGGTGGTTGGAGGTCGTCCGCAACGATATCCGCGAGTTGACCCACTTCTGGCCGGTCGTGCACAACATGGTCGCGCAGGATCTGCGGGTCCGCTATCAAAGATCGGTCCTCGGGTTCCTCTGGACCCTGATCAACCCGATCTTGATGATGGGTACCCTGACGATGGTTTTCTCGCAGGTGTTCCACGACCTGAACTGGAAGATCTACGCGATCTATTTGTTCGCCGGGATGACCCCGTGGATCATGTTCGGCACGGCCGTCAACGAGTGCGCCACGTCGATTGTCGGTAACGAAGCGTTGATCCGGAAGATCTACCTGCCCAAGTTGATTTTCCCCCTAGCCCGGGTTCTGATCAACCTGACCACATTCGCGCTCTCGCTTTTAGCGCTCTACATTCTAGCGTGGCTGTTCGGGGCGAGTTTTTCGACCTCGATGGTCCTCCTGCCGGTCATCACCGTACTATTCGCAACCTTTGCCATGGGTCTGGGACTCATCCTGGCGGTCGCGAACACCTTTTATCGTGATACGGGGCACCTGATCGGTGTCTTGCTCCAAGCCTGGTATTTCGTCACACCAATCATCTGGGGTCGGACGGATATGTCTCCCGCGCTTCAGGCACGGTGCTGGCTCAACCCGGCCTATCCGTTCATCCGGATGTTCCAGATGATTATTTATTCGGCGGAATGGCCCACTTCGGACCTGTTCTTGGCGGCCACCCTCATTGCGACGGTGAGCTTGGGGATCGGATATGTCACGTTCAAGCTTCACGAAAACAAGCTGGTCTTCCGCCTCTGATCGCGGGCAACCGTCATCGTTGCAGAAGCCCGAGGCCAACCGGCCCTTGGTCGAGCTGCAAGACGTGGCCCTGCGGTTCGTCAGCTATACCGACAAGCAATACTCGCTCAAGCGGCAAGCCCTCGACCTGCTGCTCCAGCGCGAGAACCCCACGCAGACCAACGAGTTCTGGGCACTCCAGGATGTCAATCTGCGGATGTCGGTCGGCGAGCGAGTCGGGATCATCGGTTTCAACGGGGCTGGCAAGAGTACCCTCCTGCGCGTCCTGGCCCGGATCTACACGCCGACCCGGGGCCGCCTGAGTATCCGTGGCACCGTCGCGCCGCTGATCGAGATGGGAGCCGGCTTCAACCACGAATTATCCGGTCGCGACAACATCCTTCTCAATGGCGCGATGCTCGGCATCAAGCCAAAAGAGATGCGGAAGAAGATCGACGGGATCTACGACTTCACGGGTCTCCGCGAGTTCGCCGACCTACCGCTGAAGTACTATTCGAGCGGGATGTACGCTCGGCTGGCGTTCGCGATCGCGACCGAGGTCGATCCCGATATCCTGTTAATCGACGAGGCGCTGGGTGCTGGGGACGTGATTTTCGTGGACCGTGCCAAACAGCGAATCGACCAGTTGCTGGCGAAGTCGAATCTGGTCGTGATCGTCTCGCACGACCTCGGTCAGATCCACCGGATGTGTACCCGGGGAATCTGGATGCACGAAGGCAAGGTCCGGGTCGACTCGGACATCACCGACACGATCACGCAGTATCTGACCTTCACCCAGGCCATCGACCGCAAAGCCGCCGAGGCGGCCAACCTGGCCGAGTTTGCCCGCCAGCAGGCCGCCAACGAAGCCGAACGTGACCTGGCCAGCGTTTGACGAGACTCGCAAGCGACCTGACCATCAATCGCCGCTGGAGGGGGGGAAATCTCCGCTTCAGCGGCGTCTTGTCGTTGCAGGCCGATTCAAAATTTGGACCTGGGGTCGCCCGATGCGGGGTTGACGAGGGTGGACGCAAGGGTATGATCCCGCCACGACTTCCGATCTCGCGAGCGCCCCGAAGGAATCGCGGTGCCCCTCGCCTCGGGTCGATGGAGTGGCCCGCCCATGATGATCCTGGCCCCGTTGTCGCTCAGCCTTGCCCTCTTGGGCTGGATCGACGTATCCGTCGCCCCGAGCAAGGTCGAACGGTCCGCGAGTTCGTTTCAGCGGAGTCTGGTTGGTCTCGACCGACCGAGCGAACGTACGGTCGAGACCTTGAAGCGGTTCGCGCTGGATGGGCGGTACAAGCGCGACCCGGCCGACGTGCTGGCCACGCTCGGTCCGCAAGTCCGCGCAAACCCCGATGCCGACCTGGTCTATGCGCTCGCCGAACTCTCGTGGGTCGAAGCGAAACGACTGGAACGACGCCATCGCGCAGAGTCGATCGACCGGACGATCGATGCCCTCAGCTACGCGCACGACTACCTCTTCGGCCCCGAACTCGCCCACGCTCGCCAGCCGTCCGACCCCCGGTATCGACTGGCCTGCGATCTTTACAACGCAGCGCTCGACCGCTTGCTCCGCGAGGCTCAGGCGAACGGCGGCAAGATCGAAGCCAACGGTGAGTTCTCGCTCAAGGTCAAGGATCACGAGCAGATCTTTCGCGTCTTCCTGACCAACTCCCCCTGGGTCGCCGACGACGTCGATCAGATTATGCTCGCGTCCGCCTTCGAGGTCGCGGGTCTGCCGACCTTGAACTATCAGTACGGCCTCGGCGTCCCCTTGATCGCCGTCCGGCGGTCGGACAAAAAGCCCGAAGGGATCGAGCGATTCTACCCACCCGAGATGGGCTTTCCGCTCACCGCTTATATCCATCCGCCATCGAAGATCCGTCCCCTTCCCCTCCCGGCGGCAGGCAACCCCGCCGAACCGACCGAACTGGTCGTCGAACTGGTCGACCCGCTCCGGACCCGACTGGTCGGCGAACCACCGATGCCGACCGAGTCGGACCTGACGACCCCGCTGGCCTACATGTGGTCGCGGTCCGACCTGAGCCGGTTCCGCTGGACGGGTTTGCTGCGTCCTGGTCCCAACGCTGGGCGTGCTGGTCTGATGTTGATCCGCCCGTATGAGCCCGGCAAGATCCCGGTTGTGATGGTTCATGGCCTGGCGTCGTCGCCGCTGGCCTGGGTGGCGATGGTCAACGACCTGCTCCGCGACCCCCGGGTCCAGGAGCGGTATCAGTTCATGCTCTACATGTATCCGACCGGTATCCCGGTGCTGATCGCCGGCGCTGGCCTGCGCGATACCTTGAACGAAGCCGAGCGGACCTTTCGCCTCCCCGATGGCCGGCCCGACCCGGCATTCCACCAGATGGTCTTGCTCGGGCACAGCATGGGCGGCTTGCTGAGCCATTCTATGGCGGTCAACAGCGAGCAAAAGTTCTGGGAGCTGAACACCTACGTCCCGATCGAGCAGATCAAGGGCTCACCCACCGTCATCGACGAGCTGCACCGGTACATGTTCTTTGATGCCCAGCCGTTCGTAAAGCGTGTCGTCTTTCTCGCCACCCCTCACCGTGGCTCCGAGTTGAGCCGGCGCGTCGTCGGTCGGCTCAGCTCGACCTTGATCAGTGAGCCCGACCATATCAGCGACCTCCTCGTCAAGCTCGTTCGCGACAACCCCGACGCCTTTCCGAAGCGTTTCCGCCGCTTGCCGACGAGTATCGACACCCTCGACACCGACTCGCCTTACCTCAAAGCGCTCCTGACCATGAAGCCCGCCCCCGACGTCGCGTTCCACTCGATCATCGGGTCACTCCGGCCCGAAGGAAAGGAGAACACGACCGACGGCGTGGTTGGCTATCGCTCCTCGCACCTCGATAACGTCGAGTCCGAAACCATCGTCCAGTCGGATCACTCGGTTCAGAATAATCCGTTCGCCATCATCGAGGTGCACCGGATCTTGCTCAAACACGTCGGCCTCGACGGCGCACCGGTGGCTGGCGGGACGGGGAGTCGTGTGGTGCAATAAGGGTCGCAAGACTCGATGATCCCGACCCGGAAGAGTTTTCACGCTATGCGCACCCTGGCCGATGACCTCGCGGCGTTCACTCTCTCGACCCGCTTCGAAGATTTGCCCAGTGCCGTGGTGGTCGAGGCGCGACGCCGACTGATCGATGCCTTTGGGTGTGCCGCCGGCGCGTTGATCGAACCAGCACCCGGGATTGCCCGCAAGGTGGCTCAGTCGGTGGGTGGAACCGGAGCCGCCTTGATCGGGGGTGGCCGCAGCACAGCCGACTGGGCGGCGTTCGCCAACGGCGTTCATATCCGCTACCTCGACTGCAACGACACCTATCTCTCCCTCGAACCAGCGCACCCGAGCGACAACTGGGCAGCCGTCATGGCCGTGGGCGAACTCGTCGGAGCCACGGGCCGCGACTGGATCACCGCCGCGGCCGTCGCGTATGAGGTCCAGTGCCGCCTGGCTGATGCGGCAAGCATCCGGGCACGCGGGTGGGACCACGTCACTTACGGAGCGCTATCAACCGCGCTGGCATCGGCGAAGCTGATGAAGCTCGACCACACCGCGACCGTCCACGCCCTTGGGATCGCCGGGACGACCTCCGCCGCGCTCCGTCTGACGCGGGCGGGCGAACTGTCGATGTGGAAGGGGTGCGCCTTCGCTCATGCCGCGCGAAACGGCGTCTTCGCTGCCTTGCTGGCTCGCGGCGGGATGAGCGGCCCCGCGCCACTCTTCGAGGGGGACATGGGGTTCTGGCAGCAACTCTCGGGCAAGTTTGCCCTGGACAAGCTTGGAGGCGCCACCGCCGACGACTGGATGTTGCCCAAAACGTCGATCAAGTTTGTCCCGGCAGAATATCACAGCCAGTCGGCCATCGCCGCCGCGTTCCAGATTCGACCCGAGATCGCCGACTTCGCCGAGGTCGAGTCGATCGAGATTGCCACCTTCCGCGTCGCGGTCGAGATCATCGGTCAAGACCCCGAAAAGTGGCGGCCCCAGACCCGCGAGACCGCCGACCACAGCCTGCCCTACTGCACGGCGGTCGCCCTGGTCGACGGCGTGGTCTCGGCCGATCAGTTCCACGATGCTCGGCTCCGCGACCCGGCCTTGCTCGATCTCGTCGCGCGTACCAGGGTTATCGAGGACCCCGAGTTGACCGCCGGCTACCCGGCAGGCATCCCCAACCGGGTCAGCGTCCGGCTCAAGAATGGGCGGGTTCTGACGGCGGAAGTCGCCTACCCGCCGGGTCACGACAAGAACCCGTTGAGCGATGGCGAACTGGCCACGAAGTTTCACGGACTGGCCGACTCGATCCTCGGGGCCGAATGTGCCGATAAGATCATCAGTCGCCTCGCGCGGCTGGATCAAGAAGACCACCCGCATGAAATGATCGCGCTACTGGATCGGCCGTAAGCTCGGATTGCGGTTGACCGATCCGGCGATCTTGGTTAATCCAGACACGATCCTGGTGGAAAAAAACAACAGACGCTCGATGGATCGAGTGGTGCGCAGCGGCAGGGAGGCCGAACCGGTATGGGGTCGACGATCGCGTGCAAGATTCCGGGCCAGGGTGATGCGGTCCCCGTCTTCGTCGATGCCGGGCCGTTTTCCTATTCCCGGCTCACCGGCCTGTCCCGCTACACAGCGCAACTGACGCTGGCTCTCGCCTCGCAGGGGCCAGTCCGCTTCTTCTGCGAAGGGGACGGGCAAGAGATCATCGCTCCCGCCGACCTCAACTGGTCGCAGGATCAAGACCTTGCCCACTGGGCCCGCAGGGTCTGGCGGGGTGAGCGCGCGGAGCTGGGTGTCGTGCCGGCCAACTCGGTCGGAATCTACTGCACCCTCCGCCCGCTTCACCGGACGTTCCCGTTCGAGGTCAGCGTTCTGCACGACTTCAGCCCGTATACCGTGCCATATACCCACCTCGAATCGACTCGCCAGATGTTCGGCGGGTTCTTCGCGCTGGCTCTACCTCGCTCCGACTGCGCGATCGCGGTCTCCGAATCGACCAAGGCCGACGCCGCCTGGCTCTCGCCGATGGACGCGAACAAGGTCGTCGTGGCACCTTCGGGACCGAGTCTGTGCGTCGGCAAGCATGGTCATCGCGGCTGGGTCCGACGGCGGACGAACGTCGGGTTGGTCGTCTCGACGCTCGAACCCCGGAAAAACGCTCGGTTCCTCTTCGAGTGGTTCATGGGGTCGGACGAAGTCGCCGACGGGTCGGAACTCTGGTGGGTTGGCCCGATGGGCTGGCTTAGCTCGCGCAAGGAGTTCCAGCAGTTGCAGAAGCCCGGCAGTCGCCGCCGGATCAAGTTTCTCGGCGTGGTCGATGACGCCAAGCTCTGCAAGCTCTACCAGACGGCGGGTTGGTCGGCCTATCCGTCGCTCTACGAGGGGTTCGGCTTCCCGGTCCTCGACTCGCTCCGCCACAACACGCCGGTTCTGGCGGCCATGAACAGTTCGATCCGCGAGTTCGACTCGCCGGGAATCTTTTTCTTCGACCCCACCGACACCACCACGCTCGACGAGGCCTATCGCCGGTGCCGAGCCGAAGCGGTCGGCAAGCCGGTCCCCCAGGCGCCCCTCGACCAGGCGTTCAACTGGACCAACGTCGCGCGAATCTTGCTCAACGAACACCGCCGCCACCTCGGGCTCGACCTGCAACCGAGCGCTGCCGAGATCGCGGCTTGAACTGAGTCGATCAGGATGATCGAACCGACTTGATACCGGACAGACCAACGCGAGGCGACCATGTTCTCAAGGATGAGGGCAGAGCATGCTATTCAACGAGTTTAAGTTCGCCTATTTCTTTGCCATCCTGTTCCCGACGTACTGGGCGCTCCGGAATCATCAGAAGGTTCAGAACCTGCTCCTGCTGGTGGCGGGTTACTTCTTTTATGCCTGCTGGAATCCCTGGTTCCTCTGGATCTTGATCCTGTCGACGGTGGTCGACTTCGGCTGTGGGATCATGGTCGACCGGATCGAGTCGCCGGGCAAGCGCAGGGCGTTCGTCCTGCTCAGCATGGCCCTGAACCTCGGACTGCTCGGCTACTTCAAGTATCGCAATTTCTTCGCCGAGTCGATGCACGCGTTGCTCATCCGGGGCGGGATCGACATCCCGCTCACCCACGTCGAGATGATCCTGCCGATCGGGATCTCCTTCTACACGTTCCAGTCGATGAGCTACGTCATCGACGTCTACCGCAAGGACATCAAACCGACGCGGAACCTGCTGGAATTCGCGACCTTCGTCTCGTTCTTCCCGCACCTCGTCGCCGGGCCGATCATGCGGCCGACGACCTTGCTGCCGCAGATTCAAAACCCGCGCCGGTTCAACCTCGACCAGTTTTATCAGGGGGCTTACCTGATCTTCTGGGGCCTGGCGAAAAAGATGGTCGTCGCCGACAACCTGGCGAAACTCGTCAATGACCTCTTTGGCCGCTACCAGACCCTGGATGGTGGGTTAGCATTGCTGGCGATTTACGCGTTCGCGTTCCAGATCTACTGTGACTTCTCGGGTTACACCGACATCGCCCGCGGCGTGGCCAAGTGCCTCGGGATCGAACTGGCGCTCAACTTCAAGCTGCCCTACTTCGCCGCAAGCCCGCAGGAGTTCTGGGGGCGCTGGCACATGAGCCTTTCGAAGTGGCTCCAGGATTATCTGTACATCCCACTCGGCGGCAGTCGGGGCGGTTGGTTTAACACGTACCGGAACCTGATGCTCACGATGATCATCGGTGGGCTCTGGCACGGGGCTCGCTGGACGTTCGTCATCTGGGGGACGTACCAGGGGATCATCCTCGTCGGCCACCGGCTGGCGAAACCACTGCTGGACAGGGTCCAACCGACGACTCCGGTCGATGCCGCCTGCTGGCGGGCGCTCCGGATCTTCGCGACGTTCCAGATGGTCTGCCTGGGTTGGTTGATCTTCCGCGCCGAGTCGATCGAGCAGTTGCTCGGGATGCTCCACGCCATCGTCGACCGCCCCGCGATCCCGACGGCGAGCTACCTCTTGCCGATCCTGGTGATCACGATCCCGCTCCTGATCGTCCAGTTCGCGCAGTACATGACGGACGACCTCGACATCGTGGCGCGGACGCCCTGGTATGTCCGGAGCATCTTCTACACGTTCCTGTTCTACGCCATCGTGCTCGGCGCCGAGACCGGCGGCAGTAAATTCATCTACTTCGACTTCTAAAAAGGGGGCTGCGTCATGGCGACAGGACAAAGCAACCCTCCCGGCGAAACGCCCGAGTTCCGACCCAGGGCTTCGGCTCCCTGGGGTCTGCTCGGGATGCTCGTCATCCTCGTCGGGGTCGAGTGGACCCTGAGCGGCCACGACCTCGACTTCACCGCCCCCTGGCACTGGGACTGGCGGACGACGGGCAAGCTAACCGCGAAGAAGCAAGGCAAGGCCGACATCCTGTTGTTCGGCGACAGCCTGATGAAGTTCGGCGTCATGCCCAGGGTCATCCAGGACCGGTCGGGCAAGACGGCGTACAACTTTGCCCTCCACACCGGGCAGACGTCATCCAGCTACTTCATGCTCAAGCGTGTGCTGGATGCGGGCAATCATCCCCAGGCGGTCATCCTCGACATGACGCCGCACATGTTCGCGCACAACGCCGAGGAAAACTTTCGGCTCTGGCCCGAAATGCTCAACCCGCGCGAGTGCTTCGACCTTGCCTGGACGATGCGCAAGCCCGAGTTCTTCGGCGCGACGATGCTCGGCCGGGTTGTCCCGTCGGTCAAGGAGCGGCACGATATCCGGGCGTTCGTCCTGGCCGCGCTCGTCGGCGGGCCGAACCCGTCACGGCGGGCCGAGATCCCCAACTTCCGCCGCAACTGGAAGGTCAACGAGGGTGCCCAGCTGATGCCCGATGGAGCGTCACCCCCGATCGACCCGGTCCACTGGGAACTCTCGCTCTACCGGAAGTGGCAACCCGACCCGGTCAACGTCGCCTATCTCGACCGGTTCCTCGCTCTGGCGCGATCCCGCCAGATTCCCGTTGTCTGGTTGTTGCCACCCAATCAGCCGTCGATCCTGGCGCGGACCGAGGCGAGCGGTTACAACGCCGAGTACACCCGATTCGTCCAGAGTGTCGCCGCGCGGTTCCCGAACGTCACGGTTGCCGACGCCCGGCAATCGGGGTTCGTGCCGGCAGAGTTCAACGACGGCATCCACCTCCAGCGGTCCGGGGCGTTGCGGCTCAGCGCCGCGCTCGGCGACCTCATCCGGACCGGACTGCCCGCCGGTGGTTGGGTTTACCTGGATGCCGGAGTGCCCCGAGCGATCGACCTCCCCATCGAAGATCTTGGGCAATCGGCCATCGCGCTGCGTAATGATCACGCCTTGACCCGACGTTAAGAGCAAGTGCTTCCGACCGACGATGGAAGGCGTGTCATGGCGATCGGCGGCCGGCAAGATCGACCTGGACGCGCTTTCCCTCGGGGCTTGCTCGGCGCTCTCATCCTGATCGCGGGCGTCGAGGTGGGGGTCGAGTGGAACGCGATCGACTTTCAGGGCGGGAGCCACTGGTCCTGCCGGATCGCGTCCCGCGAAGCGACCACCCGGGCCGATCAGGATCAATTCCTCTGCCTGGGCGACAGCCTGATCAAGCTCGGGCTCTCGCCCGCCGTGATCGAGGCCGAGACGGGGCTGCGCGGCTATAATCTGGCGCAGACTGGCGGTCAGGCGCCCGGCTCGTACTTTTTGCTGCGACACGCTCTCGATGCTGGCGCTCATCCCCGGGCGATCGTGGTCGACTTCTTTCCGTCGATGCTCCGCCTGGATACCAGCTATAACGACGAAAACTGGCCGTTTCTGGCCGATCTGGGCGAAGCCTGGGAACTCGCGGCGCTTAACCACCGATCCAACGACCTGACCTGGCACGCAATCCGGCTGGCGTTCCCCTCGGCACGCAGTCGGACGTCGCTCCGGACCTGGTTCTACTTCCTGGCAAATCCCAACCCGAAGATCTCGATCCGCGACGAGGTTCTCAAGTCGATCCGGAACTGGCAGGTGAACCGGGGCGCCGAGATCACCAAGACGCAGACGGAAACCGCCGCCGATCTCCTTGGTTGGGAACAAGGTTACTTCGGGACGTTTCAATGTCTGCCAATCCACCGCTTCTATATCAGGAAGTTCCTTGATCTGGCCGCCGAGCACCAGATTCCCGTCTTCTGGATTTTGCCCCCCTATCAACCCGATCTGCAAGCCCGGATCAATGCCTCAGGGTTCGACCGCGCACACACCGCGTTTGTCCGGTCGTATCAAGATTTGTATTCCAACCTGACGGTGCTCGACGCCCGGCAATCTCGTTATCCGGCAACCGTCTTCCATGATTATCACCATCTCGGCGCGGCGGGAGCCGTGGCTCTGAGCGCCGACGTGGGCCAGATCCTCCAGCAGCGGATCGGTGCGTCCAACTCACCAAATCGGTGGGTCAAACTGCCAGACTACCAGGCAAGGCTGGCAACTGACCTGGTCGAGACGACGGACGATTCGCGAGTCATCGTGCGGCGCGAGGTTCGGAACGGTCGGCTCGGCGGCCTGCTGCGTTGATCAATATTCATCAGATCAAGACTTCGGACGACATCTGACCGACGATGTTTCAAGACACCAGGGAAGTGACGAACTGGACAGTTCGATTCTCTTGTGGCGAATTTCTGTCCTAGATTAGGTTAGATGGTCCCTCCCGAATCGTTATCGCCACAACAACTACGTGGGTTTCAGTCGGCATCATCATCCTCGGGTTGATTGCCGATTTCGATCACCCGCGTACCTCGAAGATACTCACCAGGATCGACTCATGACCAGACGTCGACTCAGTCTCGAACAACTCGAATCTCGACTCTGCATGACAGCCCCGATGTTGACGGCCACCATCACACTGCCAACGTCGGGTTCTTGGACGCCGACCCCGTATCGAGCCTCGCCCGTCCTGGCCGACATCTTCGGGACCGGCAAGGATGACCTGATCACCGTCACCGCCGGCTCGCAACTGGTCGCCATTGGGGCGAACTCCAGCGGGACGATGACCACGCTGGTCACTTACCAGACACCAAGCGGCGAGGTTGCCGACATCAAGTCGACTCCGGTGGTGGTGACCGATCCCCGCACGGGCAAGAAGGACCTGTTCGCCGGGATGGGCCGCGACGAGAGCAATACCGGATCGATCGAGGACGGCAAGGTCTATGGCTGGGACTTGCAGACCGGCAAGCTGCTGAGTGGCTGGACCGCCGGAGTTAGCACGGGCAAGAACGTCGATGGCCTGAGCGGAGTTTACGGCCCGATCGCCACGGGAGACCTCGACGGCGATGGCGTGCCCGAGCTGGTCGTCACCTCGTTCAGCCACAACGTCACCGCCATCCACCTGGACGGGACCGTCATGTGGACCTGGACCAACGACGATACCGTCCAGTCAGGCGCGGTCATCGGCGATATCGACCGGACCGGCGTGCCGTCGGTTGTCGTCGGTGGCGATAGCAGCAACAACGGCTTTTATCAGTCCGGGGGCTGGGTCAACGTCCTGACCAATACCGGGACGCTGAAGTGGCGGCACTTCATCCCGGGCGAGACCACGCAGTCATCACCAGCGCTGGCGGATCTGAACAACAACGGCTTGCTGGACATCGTCATCGGTACCGGGTTGAACTACGATCACGACGGCGGTGTGGGTGCTCGCGCCGCTGGCAACAACATCTATGCGTTCGACCCGTACGGCAACCTGCTCCCTGGCTGGCCCAACCACACCACGACCGACGACAGTGTGGGTCATGAGGTCGTCAGTTCGATCGTCACGGCGGACATCCTGGGCAATGGTCAGCTCGACGTGATCGGGATCGACCGCTCGGGCTACCTCCACGTCATCGCCCCCAACGGGCAAGACTTGCCCGGCTTCGCGGGCGGCAAGCGGATTATCCCGGCCAGCCATGCCAGCAACACCCTGCCCGACGACTACGCAACGCCGATCGTGGCCGACGTCCTCGGCACCGGCAAGCCGCAGATCATCGCGGCTAACGGGCCGTTCCTCGAAGCGTTCGACTCGGCCGGCACCATGACCGATATCGGCACATTCCTGACCGCCGCCGGTGGGACCGAAGGGATCGACGCCGCCGCCGCCGTGGGCAACATGTCGGGTGGGACCACCGGCAGCCTGGCGGTCGTCACGTACGACCCGACCAACTCGAACAAGCCCGACCGGGCTTATGTCTACAGTCTGGCGGCGACGTCTTACCCATCCCCCTGGCCCCAGCAGCGCCGGACCAGTTCCGGTGACGCCGTGGCCCGGTCCGCCAGCTTCGATCAGACCTACATCAGCACGGCATTCCAGGCGGCCACCGGTTCGATCCCGGCCGCTAGCGTCATGCAGCCCTATCTGGCCGCGCTCAACTCAGACCAGATCAACCTGCGGACGGCCGCCTCGCTGATCTTCTCCAGCACGATGGCCCGGCAGGCTGAGGTCCAGAAGCTTTATCAACTGATCCTCGGTCGCGCGGCGGACCCGAACGGGCTCGCTTACTGGACGAACAGCCTCGCCAGCCAGACGTATCGAGGTCTGGAGGTATCGCTGGCGGGTAGCTCGGAGTTCGCCAGCCTGAGCGGCAACACGCTGGCCGGCGAGGTTTCCCGGATGTACCAGAAGATCCTTGGTCGGACCGGGTCGCAAAGCGAAATCAACTCGTGGGTCAACTCGGGGCTCTCGGCGAGCCAGATCGCCACCCAGTTTATCAACAGCTCGGAAGCGATCACCAACACGTTGAACGCCGATTATGTCGCGCTATTTGGTGCCGGGACGGCGGCGAACATTACCGCCGATACGCGAGCCTCGTTCGCTTATGACTACCATCGAGGTGGTCGCGAAGAGGATATGGAAACCCTGCTGCTGAACGACAACGGCAGCTACTCGGCGGCGGTCTTCGCGGCCCGATACACCCGCGAGTTGTACCGCGACCTTCTCCACCGTGAGGCATCGGCCAGCGACGTGGCTTACTGGGTCCAGCAGTTCGATACGAACTCGGTCACTATGGCCAGCGAGGTAGCCACCATCATTAACAGCACCGAAGCCCGGCGCCTCGTCGTCAATCAGGAGTTCGTTGCGCTCCTGGGTCGAGCGGCCGATAACGGAGCCCTGGCCAACCTGAGCAACTACTCGTCCCGCGAATCCCTGATCGTGACGATCATCGGCAGCGCTGAGTATTTCAACCACAACGGCGGCACGGTCTCAAACTACATCTCGGCAGTCTATCGCGACCTCGCGGCGTACAGTCCCGTGCCGCAAAGCGTCGTCGACTCGTGGACGGCGCAGTTCAATTCTGGCCAGCCCCGGACCGCTCTGCCCACGGCGATTATCGGGAACCCCGACCTTTACGCCACGCAAACGACCGTAATCCAGATCATGCAATATCTGCCTGACGAGACGCAGGGCGTGCTCCGGTCGGGGGCCTTGCCGCCCAGCGCTGGAGGCCAACCGATCAACCCGCCACCCGGTGAGATCAATTACCTGGTCAACATGTACAAGAACGGGGCGACCGACGAGCAGGTCATCGGCGCGCTTTTGACCTCGATCTCCTACGTCAACGGAGCATCGTACAACCGGGGGATCTACCGGAGCGCTGGTATCCGGAACTGATCTCGCCAAAACGACCAGGCCGAGCCGTGAGTTGGAGTCAACTCGCGGCTCGACCCGATTTTTGCGTCCGGTCGGTCAGGCTGCGTAGCTGGCTGCGGTCGCCGAGCCCGACTTTTTTTTCGACTCGCAGGCTTCGAGCATGATCCTGGCGACGTTGCTCCAAGAATAGGCCCGTTCCAGCGGTGCCTGGGGGATTGAACGCCCCACTCCGTTCTTCTGGCAGTTTACATACGCTTCGTCGACCGTCTCGCGATCAACCGGGTCGAAGAAGAACATCCCGGGCGAGTCGAACTCGCGGATCGAGCTGTTCATGGCCGCCAGGACGGGGGTGTTGTGGCGGAGCGAGTCGAGGACGGGGAAGCCGAACCCTTCGTAGAGTGAGGGATAGGCCGAGTAGCTCGCCGTCTGGTAGAGCTTGCAGAGTTCGGCATCCTCGACCACGCCGAGGAACTTGATCCGCCGGTTCGTCCCCTCGCGACGTTCGAACTGCTTGAGGTCGTCCTGGCACGTGATCCAGCCGATCGAACCAACCCACCAGAGTTCGGCATCATCGGTCAGAACCGGGGACGAGTGGAACCAGTCGCAGAAGAACTCGGGGTTCTTGCGCGGTTCGAGCGTCGAGACGATCAGACCCACGTTCGGCAACCGCTCGATCGGCGCCGTGTGAGCGTGCTTGCTCACGCAGAGGCTCGGCCCCGAGTGGGCAACGACGATCCGGTCGGCCTCGATGTTCGAGAGCCATTCTGCGTCGGCCTTTGTCGAGTGCGAGACCGCCAGCGCGATGTCCGACGACGGCAAGGCGAGGGCACAGAGCCCCTGGAAATGCGACCGCGTCCCGCCGGTATGCGTGTGAGGCAACAGGAGCGGCGTCAGGTCGTGGAGGATGCTGACCTCATGGTCGAACGTCCGCTCGATCGGGCGGAGGAGCGGCCAGACGCCGACACTGCCTGGCGGAATGGCTTCGAGGGCCGATTTCTCGCCTTGCCAGAGGTGCTTCGACCAGGCGTTAAGGTCCTGATCCAGCTCCCACGGCAGATCATCGGGAGCGGTGATGAGTTTATCACCCGCAAAGAACCGAACCTCGCGGATGGCGTGCATGGCCAGGGCGAGTCGGGCCGTGTACCGGCCGATCCCGGTCAGGTGCTTGTCGCTGAGCGGGTTGGCGTCGAAATAAACGGGTGCCGCGGGTTCAACCGCCGCCGTGCGAGGCTTGTGAGGAGCCATGAGTTCCGTCTCGAAAAGGGGGTCGAAGGGCCAACAAGTCCCACGAATGAATTGGCGACGGTATCAAGACGCCCAGGCCAGGCGACCAGTTGTGATCTTCGGTAGTTCCTTGAGCGCTTCGGCCAGGGCATGAGCCACGATCTCACGGCTGGCATAACCCTTCATCCGCGCGCGGGCGGCGGTGGCCTTCTGTTGATAGCCGGGAAAGTCGGTTTCGACGAGGTTGGCGGCGTCGAGTAACCGGTCGTGCAGGTCAGACCAGACCAGGCGATTCCAGGTGGTCTCGATCCGCATTTCGGGGTCGTGCGGCCAGTAGGTTGGCTCGGGGTTGGTGCCGAGGACGAAGCCAACCTCGTTGTCCATGAAGTCAGCCATCGCCGTGTGGTCCGGAGCCAGCGACGGGCGGCCACCGGCCAGCGACTGCTGGAGCGGCAGGCAGGCCCCTTCGGCTTTGCTGGTGTTGACGTAGAAGGTCGTCACCCGCATCAGGTCGGCCATCCCCTGGTCGGTCAGGAAGTCGGTGATCAGGACCAGTCGGCAGCGGTGCTGGATGCCGAGGCCATGGTACATCTGGCGGAAGATGGCGACCTCGTGGTGCTCTCGCTTCGGGTTCGTCGCCAGCTTGATGACCATCGTCACGTCGGGCCGGTCGCGGAAGGCGAGCAGGTAGGCCGTCAACAGGTCGAGGTGGTTCTTGCGGCGATCGCCGAGGTTGAAGATGCTGGTGAAGACCAGACCGCTGAGCGTCAGCGGGTGCGCCGGGAGCAAGGGATCGGGAGCCATGACCGGCTCGTGGCCAACCGCCTGCAAGGCGTTTTCCTTGACCTCGGTGATCTTCTGGAGCGCGGCGGGGCTGAGCCAGCGCTTGACGTGGAGCCGGTAGGTATCGCGGGCCACGGCGTACCCGAGCCGGGTCAGACCGGGCTTCGGTCCCGGCAGCGGGGCGAACGTGCGCGGGTCGCGACCCGCCGACTCCAGGACGTAATGCCGCGTCTTGGCGATCCGGGTCAAGGTCCGCTCGCCGAGCCACGGGTAAACCTTGCGGAACACCTTGCGGGCGACCATGTACGTCCGCTTCTTCATCCCCATCCGCGGCGCGGGAGCGGCGGGTTCGGCGGGCATGATGACTTCTTCGACGACCGTCTCCTCGATGATCGTCTCCTCGACAATCATCTCGCCTGCGCTGGCCAGCTCGTCGTCGGCCGCCATCGCCTCCAGCTCGGCCTGAGCCATGGCCTCGGCCAGCATCTCTTCCTCGATCTGGCTGGCGTCGAGCTTCAGCGGCGCGGCAGGCGGATCACCCCAGGTCAAGTGGCGGCAGTTGTGGGTCCACGACTCGGTCGGCGTCCAGTCGGGAACGGCGAAGTGCTCGGGCTTGAGCGGGACCGGCACCACACCGATAGGGCACTTGATCCCGGCACGCTGGAAGGCGTCGGCGGTGAACTGGCAGGCGGTGATGATCATGTCCGCCCGGCTGCACACCCGCGTCCAGTTCTGGCGAGTGTCGTGGCCGAAGTCGCGGTCGGGAAGGTCGGGAAATTCCCAGAACGGGAAGATGACGTTGGGCAAGGCGGGCGTCAGATAAACGTCCTGCGGCGGGTGCAGCGCGAGGTGGATCGGCTGATACCCTTCAGCCTCGGCCTTCGCGGCGGCAAACGGCAAGCTACTTTCCGGACGGTCCAGCAACCGCCAGGTCCCCAGTTTCTCGAAGACGGGCGCCAACGCTTCGAGGACAAAATAATACGAATAGGCGGCCGAGCCGAGCGACCCAGCGATCCCCCTGGCACAGCCGGTGGTACTCACGAGAAAAGCATACGGCCGGGGGGAATCACCGGGAGGCATCGGCAGGCGTCGAGGTGTCGCGACCATGTTCTCTTGCTCCGCTCCAGGCTCATCAAGGGGATGTTCGAATCCATTCGACTTCCCTGTGACGAGGTTTCGCGGGACCATAAACTTCGGGGCAAAATCGGTCAACGTCAGATTGTTGATCTGTATTCCGGCCAGCCGGCTGGCAGCCCCAATCTAAGCCGGATTACCATGCAATTTTTGCCGTTGGGGTTTACCCAAGGTCTCAACAGACCGCATCCCTGACCCATTGAAGGTTTAAATCTGATGAGTTCTCCTGGTGATCGACTCCGGGCGGCGATCCTTGAACGACCGATCCCGATTCCCGGCGTCTTCAACGCGCTGACGGCCAAGATGGCCGAACGGATCGGTTTTCGCGCCGTTTACCTGTCAGGGGGCGCACTCTCCGCCGGCTGGGCGGGTCTGCCGGATATTGGACTGGTGGGCATGACCGAGTTCGCCGAGCAGGCCGCGATCCTGGCGCGAGCGACGAATCTTCCCCTACTCTGCGACGCTGACACCGGTTTCGGTGCCGCCATCCACGTTGAGCGCACGGTCCGACTCTATGAGCAGGCCGGCGCGGCGGGGTTGCATCTGGAAGATCAGGCCATGCCCAAACGGTGCGGCCACCTGACGGGCAAGGCGGTGGTCGACCCCGACGAGATGGTCGCCAAGATCCGTGCCGCAGTTGCCGCGCGGCGCGACCCTGGCTTCGTGATCGTGGCTCGGACCGATGCCCGCTCGGTCCATGGGTTCGACGATGCGCTCGATCGGGCAAAGCGTTACGTCGATGCGGGTGCCGACTGGATCTTTCCCGAAGCGCTGGAATCGCTCGACGAGTTCGCGCGGTTCGCGCAGGTCATCACCGTGCCACTTCTGGCCAACCTGACGGAATTCGGTCGGAGCCCCTTGCCGTCGTTCGACGTGCTGGCTGGACTGGGTTACCGGGCCTCGCTCTATCCGCTCACGGCATTTCGAGTCGCCATGAAGGCCGCCGAGGAAGCGCTGAGCGAGTTGCTCCAGGCGGGAACTCAGCAAGCGTTGATTCCCCGGATGCAGACTCGGGCCGAGCTTTATGCCGAGATCGGCTACCACGAGTGGGAAGCCCGCGACCGGGCGTATTTCGGACCTGCACCCAACGACAAACCTTGATATTTAACGATCAATTAAACAAAACACGCAAAATCGACGGAGTTTGCGATCTGACGAGACCAATGGTAGGATGATCGATTGATTTTGGGCCGGCATTTTTTTCCGGCTCTTACTCTACTGAGCTCTCAATTTGAGCGGCCCTGAACAGCCTGGATTTTCCAGTCGGTTCAAGTCCGATCCTCATAAATTATTGCCGGTCTCTGGCCATTCCCGACCCTCAAGTCACTCGAAGCATGAGATTCCGTTGTTGCCTCGGAGTTGGAGTCGATTGCAATTCACACCGGGCTCATCCTGCCTGCCCGCGAGAATACTGCAAATCTGGTTCCTCGTGACACAGGCATATCGGCACGCAATGCGGATGGGAGGTTTCCTGATGAGACTGGTTCCGAATCGAGGACAATCATCCGAGAAATCTCTCATCATAGGCTTCGATCCACTCACTGGCTCGCCGACGCTTTTCTGTCGCGGTCGCCAGCGGCTTGCCGGGATGGAATGCGACCATAAGCACCTGGAAAGGCTAGGACGGACGTGGTCGGGGAACTTATCGCCGCTCTGGTTGGGATCATCGTGGGATTATTGGTGGGAGTCGGCGGCTGGCAACTCCTGGCCCGGGTTCAGAAAAAGACCGCTCGCGAGCAAGCCGCCGCGATCCTGGCCGATGCCGACCGTGCTGCCGAAACCGTGCGCAAGCAAACTGAGCTGGCCGGCAAAGAAGAGATGTTGCATCGCCGTTCCCTGATCGATCAGGAAGCCGAGGAGATTCGCCGCGCATTGCGCGAGCAAGAAAAACGGCTCGACAAACGAGCTGATCTCATCGAAGGTAAGTTGGAACTGATCGCCAAGAAAGACCGCGAGTTCGAGGTCATTCAAAAACATCTCATCACCCAGCAGGATGACGTCACCCGCCGGCAGACCGAGGCGTCTGATGTTCTGACTCAGCAACGCGAGACGCTGCACCGGATTGCGCAGATCAGCCCTGAAGAGGCTCGTGAAGTGCTGCTCCGTCGCGTCGAGAGCGAACTGCACCACGAGATGGGAGGTTTGATTCTCAAGCATGAGGCATCGCTTCGCGAAACGACGAACCTGAAGGCTCGCGAGGTTCTCATCACCGCCATTCAGCGCTACGCCGCCGCGCACACCGCTGAGACCACCGTCAGCACCGTCGACATCCCCACCGATGATATGAAAGGGCGGATCATCGGTCGCGAGGGCCGCAACATCCGTGCCTTTGAGAAAGCCACCGGCGTCGACGTGATCGTCGATGACACGCCGGGCATCGTGATCGTCTCGGCCTTCGACAACGTCCGCCGCGAGACCGCCAAACTCGCCCTCGAAAAGCTGATTCAGGACGGCCGGATTCACCCGACCCGGATCGACGAGATCGTGGCCGAAACGCAGGCCGAGATGGAAAAGCACATTCGCCAGCTTGGCCGAGTCGCCGCGCAGGAGGCCAACGTCCCGGGCTTGCACGACAAGCTCCTCGACTACCTCGGCCGGCTCAAGTTTCGGACCAGCTATTCGCAGAACGTCCTCAAGCACTCGATCGAGGTGGCGTATCTGACAGGACTAATGGCCGAGGAGATTGGTCTGAACGGCGCGCTCGGGCGGCGTTGCGGTCTGCTCCACGATATCGGCAAGGCGGCCGACCATGAGATGGAAGGGAGCCACCCAGTGATTGGTGGTGATCTGACCAAGCGCTACGGTGAAGCGAAGGAAGTGGTCCATGCCGCGCTCGGTCACCACGACGATTTGCGGGTAGAGACCCCTTACACCGTTCTCGTCGCCGCCGCCGACGCCATCAGTGCCAGCCGTCCCGGCGCCCGCCGCGAGTCGCTCGACAAGTACGTCCGCCGCCTCGAAGAACTCGAAGCGCTGGCTTATGGTTTCCCAGGGGTGGATCAGGCGTACGCCATCCAGGCGGGACGCGAGATCCGGGTCATCGCCGATAGTCAACGCCTGACCGATGAGGCCGCCGCCAAGCTCTGCCGCGACATTGCCACCGCCGTGCAGGAGCAGTTGACCTACCCTGGTGAGGTCAAAGTTACCGTCCTGCGTGAAACCCGAGCCACGGAGTTTGCGCGATGAAGATCCTGTTCATCGGTGACGTCGTGGGTGCTCCGGGTCGGAAGATCGTCGCGCAGGCGCTCCCGCGGCTCATCCATCGCTGGAATCTCGACCTCGTCGTCTGCAATGCCGAGAACTCGGCGGGCGGGTCGGGCTTGACGATCAAGTGCCACGAAGAATTGAGCGATGCCGGCGTCGATGTCTTCACCCTGGGCGATCACGCTTACCGGAAGGATGAGGTCTTCACCCTCTTCGACCGGTCCGACCGCATCCTCCGCGCCGCCAACTACGCTCCCGACGCGCCAGGAGGGGAATCGGTGGTCGTCCCCGCGCGTGATGGAACGATGGTTGGCGTCTTCGTGATCATGGGGCGAACCTTCATGAAGCCGGTCGATGATCCCTTTCGCGCGGCGGATCGGGTGCTGGCTGGGCTTGATCCCGCCGTCCGGGTGATCCTGGTGGACCACCACGCCGAGGCGACCTCGGACAAGCAACTGCTCGGCCGTTACCTGGATGGCCGGGTCTCGGCCGTGCTCGGCACGCACACCCACGTCGCCACCGCCGATGAGCAGGTCTTGCCCAAGGGCACAGCCTACCAGTCCGACGTCGGCATGACTGGGCCATATGACTCGATCCTCGGCCGGCGGTATGATCGCGTCCTGGCTGCGACGCTGACCGGTGTCCCGCACCATTACGATGTCGCCACTGGCGACCCCCGCCTTTGTGGAGCCCTGGTCGACGTCGATCCCGCGTCCGGGCGGGCGCTGGCGATCCGCCGGGTGGCGATCACCGGCGAGGAGACGCGGCAACTGCTCACCGGTGAGTTCATTGATCCCTTCGCGCCCAATCCTCCAGCCTGACGATCGACCGCCGCAAGCCTTGCTCGACGGCCGTGGGATCATCAAACCGCCGGCCCTCGGCGTAGTGCCAGCGGACCCAGCGGGCCCCGCCCAGCACGGCATTCGCGGCATCGAAGTCTTCAATCGTTGCCCGCTCTTGATCCGTAATCGGTCGAACAGACTTGTAGGCCGAGAACGCGATGGCCCGTTGCGCTCGATCCTGACCGACCGTCTCACCGAGCAGGCGGGCCAGGTCGGTGGCGATCGAATCCACGTCCATCGCGCCGAAATCGACCAGTCCGGTGAGCCGATCTCCTTCAAAGAGAAAATGATCGGGTCGAACATCCCGCAGGACAGGCTGAAGGTCAAGCACGCGTGGGCTGGCCGCGTGCACCGACTGCGCGACACCTGGCACCAGACCGCTCACACGGTCGAGCCACTCCTGAGCCAGAAACCGCACCTCGCCCGAACCTTGGGTCGCGATCACAACGCGGAACTGGGCGATTTCGCCATCCATTAGCCGGTGCAGTTCCTGGCTCCGAGCCTGCATCCCCGGGCTTGGTCCCGCCAATTTGATGAATCCTAGCTCATTGTGAACAAGCGCCAGGGCTTCGAACATCGCGGCGAGGTGGACCGAACTGGGTGGGCGACCGAGGTCGGCGACTCCGGGCAAGAACGGGGCGATCTCCCAGCACCGACCTCCCGATTTGTGCCAGGTCGAACCGTGCTGGTCGCTGATCGGCACGGCCAACCAGGGGAAGCGGCGCGCTTGATCGAGCCAACCGTGGATCTGGTCCACCCTCGCGAAGTCCAGCACCGACAGCGGCCAGGCGCGGAGCATGAGTGGTCCCGCGGGCGTTTCGACCCGCCAGAGACTCGACCCACTCAAACCGCCCGCATTACCGAGCGTGACCGGCGGTTGGTTGGGATGAAAGATGGCTGGATACCGATCCCAGAAGCCGGTGGGGATCGGCGGGGCGGTCATGACTGCGAGGCCGATGTGGCGGAGTCGCGGTCGCGGTCGCGGAGTGCCGAGATCGCCGCCATGAAGCGGTCGGTCGTGGCTGTCAGCAAGGCTCGCTCGTCGGTGTCATGACCATCGGCCGGGACATAATCCGCCGGTTCGATCGCCGGCCCGTAGGTGACCCGGGAATGAGAGGGCATAAAGAACGACCGGCGAAACTCGTTCGAGCGGGGAGTCCCCCGGATGTAGGCGGGGATGACCGGCACCTTGGCCCGGAGCGCCAGGAACGCCACCCCATGCTTCCCCTCACCGATCTCGTCGCCCGACTTGGGGATGATCTTCCCTTCAGGAAACATGGGGACAACGCGCCCTTCTTCCAACGCTCGGAGCGCGGCACGGGTCGCGGCCAAGTCTTTGCCGTTCCGGTTCACCGGGATGCAGCCGATCAGGCGGCAGAATGGTCGGAACGGCGGGAAGTCGTAATACTCCTTGGCGATCATGAAGCCGAGTTTGCGGCAGGTTCCCGCCTGCAACAAGAAGTGATCGATGTTGCAGGTATGGTTGGCGATCAGGATCGCCGCCCCCTGCGTCGGCAAGGGGGCGCGATTGGTCTTGAGCCGGTGCACCAACGTGCAATAAAGCGCATTCAAACGCCAAAGGAACACCATAGAACCACGAAACTCGCCCATGTCGGGCGAGTCGCGCGGTTGCAGCAAGATCGGCAGTGTCAGCAAAAGGGCCGCGAGTCCGACGGGGGCCAGAAGACTCATCTGTCGCCAACTCTCCAAACGCTCGATCAGGACGGGTCTCTGGGGGAGATCAGACCAACTCCCCGCTCCGAGGTCAACCGATCGAGTCAAAACCGGTCACCGACCGGCGGCGATTCTGGCGACGGACGAAGATCGCGGCCGTGATGGCACAACCCCAGAGGGCCACGGTGGTCGGTTCGGGCACCGGCGCGGCACCGTTGATCTCTAACCCTTCCGAGGCTTCCAGCTTGTGCAGGGCATTGCAGTAGGGGCAGTGGCAAAAGGTCGGGTGGTGCTCGGTCAGAAGTTCGAGGCCGGTCAAGCCTAGCGTCCCCTGGGTAAACTCCTTGCCGGGTCCATTCAAAAAGTTCTGTGCGGCCAGCATCTGAGCGGCCTGCGGGCTGAATGACGTCTGAGCGTTCGTCAGGACGGACCAGTTGGCCGTGGCGGCGTCAAGATAGCTCCCGGTCTGGTCGGGGTGCCCCGAAATCCCGAAGGCGTGCATCAATTCGTGGGCGATGTTGTGCCCCACGGCCTCGGCGAGTTCGTCGGGCGACTTGGCGAGGTTGATCTTGTCGATGAACGAGAAGCCGTCGTTGCCGACATCGGTGATGCCAATCGCGGCCGAATTGCCGGTGAACGAAGCTCCCGAGACCACGCTCATTGTGTGAGCATAGTTCTGGGTCGGGTCGGTCGTCAGAGAGACGTGCAAGCCACTCTGGCTGTAGGTGTTCTGGACAACCTGGAGCACCTCGTTCTGAAAGGCAAGCTGCTGCGCCGCGGTCGGAACGCCGTGGTAGACCGCCTGAACCGACGGGCTCTGCGACCAGGACTGGGCAGTGCCGGTCGTCAGCGACGAAGCCTCGGAGTAAGCTCCGTTGCCGAAGTTGATAAAGGCGTCAACCGTGTGCCCGGTGGTCGCGGCAGCGGCGGCCGTCGTGGCGGCGACGGGAGTGGTGATTGGCGTATAAGTGACTGGCTGAGCCACGATTGGGGCCGCGGCGACCGGTTGGGCGGCGGCGGCTGATGCGGCGGCGGCGATTGCGTTTTGATAACCCAGCGACAGGCTGGTCTGCCGGGTCAGGTTACTGGGCATGTACGAGAACGAGCTGACATAACTCTGGGCAGGCTGGACGGAGCCGAGGATCGCCAGGTTTTCCTGGCTCGCATGGACGGTGGACGGGACGTAAGTTGGGTTCAGCGCGGTTGCTTCCGTGTGATGACTTTCTCGATGGTGCCGCTCTGGGATCTGATGGCTGGAGCGCATCGACCCGGCCAAGGTCGGAGCAACCATCGAACCCAGGATCGACGCACCCAATGCGAGAGTCTTCACGACGGTCATCGCGAACCTCCTGTTCGTGGCATCTGAACCAACGCCTTCGTGGCGTTGCTCACCGCGACAGCATCCATGCTGTCGGAGATTACATGGTCGGCTTGCGGCGGAACCGACCAGAGAAATCAGGACCGAGAAAAACCGAGCGTTGCAACGGGGGGAGAGATGATGGGCTTGGTGGGTGTCGAGCAAGAAAAGCAATCCTTGTGCCTGAAGTCATTCGTACCGATCATCCCTGACGAACTGGCAAACCGAAACCTTTTTGAAGCAGAGACTTAACGAGATTTCCTAAACTGTTAGTCGAGCTGGACCATAAGTCTGTTGTATCTTGAGATTGGTCCAGTTAAGGCGATTATTACAATTTTGCCGTGTAAGAATTTCTCAGGCTGGTCCAAACCTGCCCATTGATCGAGTGTTGCGACACCGGGATTGACGACTTACAATCAGATCCGGTCGTCGGCGAGTTGTTTGCGTCGCATGGCAGTCCGCTTGGCAATCGATATCCGTGCTGAAAAGCCGACATTCTTGTGAGGAGTCTTCCCTTGCGCCGACCGTGGTTGCTGGTCTTGATGGTCGTTCTCGGTCTGGGTTGCCGCAGCAATGACCCACCCGAAAAGTTGAAGGATGAAGCGGAACATGCCTCGGAAGAAGGGAAAAAGCCGAAATATCGCTGGGGTCCAGCGGCCGCCGAACCTCCCTTGATTCCGTCGCCATTGCCGCACTTCCCGGACTCTGTCGAAACCGCTCTCCGGGACAATGGCTCGATGCCCAAGGACGCGACGCCATCGGGTGATACCGGCAAGCCTGAGTCCAAGCCGATCAACGACAACACAGCCAAGGACGCCAAGCCCGCACCCGCACCCGAAGCCGCCAAAGATGTCAAGCCCGTACCCGAAGCTGCCAAGGACGCCAAGCCGACTCCTGAAGCCGCCAAAGATGCCAAGCCGGCACCCGAGCCCGCCAGTCTCCCGTCGCCGAAGTAAGATTTGGAACTGATCTGGTCGGGGTTTCGGTGGACTCAATCGACCACCCGGCAACCCCGGCTCTGATCAAGGGGCCGCCTGGATCACCGAGTTTTCCAGAGTGCCGATCCCACTGATCGAGATCCGGACGTTGTCGCCAGCCCTAAGCGTGAAGTCGTCGGGTGGCACAACTCCGGTGCCGGTGAGTAAGATCACTCCATCCGTGAATGAGTTGTCGCGTCCCAGCCAGCCAATCAATTCTGCAAACGTCCGCTTCATCCGCGATAACGGTGTCGAGTCGCGCAGCAATAGACGGCCATCGCGCTCTATTTCCAGCTCAATTTCGATCTCGTCAAGCGGTGGGAGAGCATCCGCCAGCGTGATTGCTGGCCCAAGTGCGCAGCAAGCATCATACGTCTTGGCTTGCGGCAGGTAGAGCGGGTTTACCCCTTCGATATCGCGAGCGCTGACGTCATTACCCACGGTGTAGCCGACGATTTTCAGCAGCGGCGAGAGGACCAGGGCCAGCTCGGGTTCGGGCACGCACCACCGCGAATCGCGCCGGACCCGGATCGACTCACCGGGACCAACGACTCGACTCGGTGACGCCTTGAAGAACAGCTCCGGGCGGTCAGCGCGATAGACTTTGTCATAGAACGTTGCCGCTTGCTCAGACTCTTCCTCGCGGGCAATCTTGCTCCGCTCATACGTGACCCCAGCCCCCCAAACCTCCTGAAGGTCGATTGGCGCCTTGAGCTGAACCGACGCCAAATCCACCTCATTCGCGACCCCGGCCTCATCCCAGGCCGCCCGCGCAGCATCGATCGGGTTCGGAACGTGCAGAATGTCGCCGAGCCGCATTGAGGGCTCGCCAAGCAACCGAACCTTGCCATCTTTGAGACAACCGACCCGATAGGTGGGAGGACTGATTCCCCAGGGGACCAGCTTGACGAGTTGCATGATGAAGAAGCACTCAAGAGGACAATTCGTGGCGAAGCAATCGAGCCCGACCCTCGATGGGGATAACGGTTTCGATCACTCGGGTCAACTCTTTCCCCCGTCAATCTCGACCCGAGGCGGAAATTCAGTGGAGACCTCCCTTAAGTTTCCCAACGATTTTGACGATAATCCCGTCTGGATGATCCAGCGAGTCAAACCGGGTTCGAAACTCCGAATCAATTCATTGGTATTTAGTCCAGTGGTGGGCTTCATCGATCATGGAACGGATCAAAGTTGTGGGACACTCGGCAATCACGTGTCTCGGACGCGACATGGACGAGACCTGGACGAACCTGATCGCCGGTCGATCGGGGATTCGTCGCCACCCGCAATTTTCCGCCGATTCATATCAGGTCGATCTGGGCGGTCTGGTGGCCAATTTCGGCCCGGGGACCGACACCGAGGACCCCGCCGTCTCACGTCTGGGAGCCCGGTCGATCCATCTGGCGCTCGCATCAGCCCGGCAGGCCTGGACGGATTCGACGCTCGATCAACTCAGCGAGCTTGACCATGATCGCGTGGCCGTCGTCGTCGGCTCGGCGTTTGGAGGCATGGATCTGTACGAGGCCGAGTCGATCAAGTCGGCTCACCGCAAGTCACTGGCTGCCAGCCCTTACCTGGTCCCGGGACTCCTGATCAACCAGGCGGCGGGTCAGGTCGCCCAGGCGCTCGGGTTGCACGGGCCGAGCGTGGCCCCGGCGAACGCCTGCGCGACGGGAGGGCACGCGATCGCACTGGCCGCGATGTTTCTTCGCGCCGGTGAGGCTGATTTCGCAATCTGTGGGGGGTGCGAGAGCGCGTTCACGCCCTTGATCGTCAACGGCTTCGCCACGATGAAAGCGCTGGTCGGTCGCAAGGCTGGCGACCGGTCGATCAATGACCCAGAGCAAGCAAGCCGACCGTTCAGCATCGACCGAGCCGGCTTCGCGATGAGCGAGGGGGCAGGTATGGTTGTGTTGGCCACCGACACGGCGGTCCGAAAATATGGCTTGAATGTGCAAGCAGAACTGGCCGGGTGGGCTCTAAATTCCGATGGATTCCATATGGCGATGCCGAACGGCGCCACCATCGAAAGATGCCTGAGCACGGCTCTGATTCGAGCCCAGGTCGAGCCGGCCGAGGTCGATTATTATAACGCTCATGGGACCAGTACGCCGGTCAATGATCGGGTCGAGACCCAGGCCATCAAGGCCGTCTTTGGGGATCACGCCCGATCATTGCCGATCAGTTCGGTCAAGGGGGCGTTAGGTCATAGCCTAGGGGCGGCGTCGGCGATCGAAGCGGCCGTTGCTGTTCGGACCCTGCAAGCGCAGGTGATCCCACCCACGATCAACTATCAGGCCGACCCCGAACTTGACCTCGACTATGTGCCTGACCAGGCCCGATCGGCGTCTGTGCAGGTGGTGATGAGTGCTTCGTTCGGGTTTGGTGGCACGAACAATGCCTTGATCTTTCAGAAAGGGGACCGATGATCGACCCGACTCTCATGACGCAGTTGACCAGGTCGATCCGCTCGGTCGCCCGGGTGCCGAAAGATGTCGCGATCACCGCCGAGACCCGGTTGTTTGACGACCTCCAGATTGATTCGCTCGACCTGTTCGCCGTCCTGGTCGAGGTTCAGGATCATTTCAACGTCTTGATCGACGTCGAGGAAATGCCTGATCTGAACCGGGTCGGCGACCTCGCAGCGTTCGTGACCGACCGGCGAAATAGTGCCGCCGCCTGACTCGCGAAGCTCTGGCCTTGCCGGCATGATCCGATGGACCGGGTCGTGATTGCAACAGATCTGGTTCCATTTTATGGGTCAAGGAGGATGTCATGGGGCAATGGAAAGTTGGGTTGCAGCGGCAAACCCTGCGAGTGCTCCTGCCCCTCCTGCGGCACGCTCCCCGCCCGGTATCGGCGGCGATAGTCGAGGCGATGGGCTGGTTCAACTACAAGATCGTGCCTGGGAACCGGGCGATCTACGAGGACCGGATGAACCGCTGCCTCCTCGAACTCGGTGCCGACTGGGACGTCGCCGAGCAGGCCAGGCGCTACGGCACGGGGCTGGTCGAGTGGCGGAGTCGGGACCGACTCCTGGACGGCCTGACCGACGATCAGGCCGTGGATCGGTTCACCGTGCTCGGGAGGAACCACCTCGACGAGGCTTACGCGCGGAAGCGGGGGGTGATCTTGCTCGGCAACCACTTCGGGATGCACCTGCACCCCTCGCACTGGTTGCTCCGCGAGCGGTACCCCCTCCGGTTGTTCATGGAACGGCCCCGCAATATCTCCCAATATCTCACCGAACAGTTCGCCACGACGGGACCGCTGGGGCAAGAAAAGCTGTTCATCTCGCGGCGGTCGAGCCCGACCGACGCCGCTGGGTCGATCCTCCGGGCGATGCAGATCCTCAAGGCGGGCAACGTCCTCCAGATTGCGGGCGACGTTCGCTGGGAGGGTCAACATACCGCCCCGGCCAGCTTCCTCGGCGGCACGTATCTCTTCTCCACTACCTGGGTTGTGCTGGCCGCGTTGACCAATGCCCCGGTGGTGCCGGTTTACTGTCGGACCATCGGCAGCGGCCGTTACGAGCTGGACTTTCATCCCTCCTTCCGCGTTCCTACCGACACGATCAAGACCGGACGAGCGGGTGATTTCGTCCAGCGCGGGCTTGATGGGATTGTCGAGCAGGTCCGCCGCCGCCCCGACCTGAGCAACGATTACTTCACCTGGACCCCTCCCGAACTCAGCTTGATCCGCGTCGCCTGACGCCAGCCGATTCCCCCTTGATCGCCACTTGGGGTTGCTCACCTCAGCGTCTCTGGGTACACCTGCGACCCTCGGGGTCGCCCTTGATCCGTCAGGGGCGATCGGTCGTTGGTTCCGGCTGATCAAGGAGTGATCGCGCGATGAAGGATGGCCTCGCCCGACGGATCTGGCACGCTCACTGGCACTGGCTGGCGCTTCTTGCCCTGGTCGGGGTCGCCGTCTGGCACGCGGTCGACTTCGCCGACACGCCCGATGCCGATTTCCCGAAGGTCATCCGCCCGCACTTCAACACCCATCCGCCCGCCGCCTATCGGTTGGCGGAACCGGGGGATACGCTCGACCGGATCGGCCTGTATCTCGCATCGGCGAGCCTCGTTTTAAGCCTTGCGGCGCTCGGTCGGATCGGCAGCCGACGGCGAGCGGGTGACGATGACGGCTGGAACCTCTGGCCGACGGCGCTGGCCGTTGCCCTGGCCGCGACCTGGTACGCCGCGACTCCCGGGCCGACCTTCGATGGCTGGCATGGCCTCGGCTGGCGGACGATGTTGAACCCCGCCGCTCCAGTCCAGATCCGGCTGGGCCTGGGCCTGGCGGCGCTGACTCTGGCGGGCATCGGCATCATCAACCTGGTCCGGGTCTGGCCGATCCGCGAGCGGATCTGGACGGATGCGGGGCGGGCTCGGGTCCGAGCATTGCTTGGTCTGGCTGTCATGCTGGTGGGTCTCCGACAGGTGGTCATCCCGGGGTTGGAGCCGGTGGGGTACTGGCCCCGGTGTGCGTTCGATCTCGGGGTTCTGGCGTTCCTGTTGGCGCTCGTGCGGCTCCATCCGGGGGGAACCGACCCGGTCCGGGTCCGGACGAAGCTGGGGGTCGGGGTCGTCTGGGGTCTCGTCGTGGTGGCGGGAATTGCCATGACTACCTATCACCGGCCGTTGGCCCGGCTGCATGCGGTCGTGCCGGGGCGGATCTACATCAGCGCCATGCCGAGCTATCGCGGCCTGGCGATCGAGCAAGAACGGCTCGGCTTCAAGACGATCATCAACCTGTTCGATGAGGCGTCCACTCAGGCCAGTCCCTACCATGCCGACGAGATCCGGTTCGTCCGCGAGCATGGCCTCCGCTACCTTGGGAGTCCGTCGGACGGCCTGGAGTCCGACAGGTTCCTCGACGAGACGTTTGCCCTCGCCCAGAACCCCGACGCCTGGCCGATTTTGGTCCACTGCCACGGCTGCATGGATCGGTCCCCCGCCTGGATGGGGATGTATCGGTTTCTGGTCGAGAAGCAACCGCTAGCGGCCATCTATCGCGAGATCGAGCAGCACCGCGGGACCCGGCCGAAAGCGGTCGTGACCTTGCAGTACAACCGCAAACTGCCCAAACGAGCCCCCGAGCAGTTCGCCAACGACCCGACCGGGCCGATCCTCCTGGAGTGTGCCAGGGGGACGACCGACCCGTTCCACCTGCTGGAGTGGAACCCGACTCGGACCAATCGCCAGGTGGTGCGCCGGATCGAGCCCGACTCACCTACCCGCCGCCCTTGAGACCCGATGCGTCCATGGATTCTGGCATGTCGACCGGAAAAGTGGGACAGGCACCGCTCGCAAGCTCGCTGGAGCCAGTCCCCTTTTCCTCGCTTTCCGAGAAATGCCAGCAGCCAATGACTGACCCCGGCGCGTCGATTGCGGCTGAATCGTGGTCGAGTCCGCCTTGACGGTCGTCGGCTCCTTGCTAATCTACCGTCGCATTCTTCCACTACCTCGGGTCGCGAAGCTTTTCCCATGTTATCGAGTCCGCCTCTGAGTGCCGCGTCGATCCGTACCGAACCGCCGGTCATCAGCGAGTTCATACAGACCGCGCTGGCCAACCCGGGTCTGATCTCGCTGGCGGCCGGGTTCGTCGATCAGGCGAGCTTGCCCCGCGAGATCGTCGCGCGGATCACGTCGGACATCCTCAACGATCCGACCGAGGGTCGCCGCGCCCTCCAGTACGGCACGACCATCGGCGACACCAAGCTCCGGCACCAGATCGTCGGCCTCCTCGAACGCAACGAACGAGTCGAGCCCGGCACCTTCGAGGCGATCTTCCCGCGGGTCGTCGTCACGACCGGCTCGGCGCAGCTCCTTTACATCATCGCCGAGACCCTGCTCGACCCCGGCGACATCGTCCTGGTCGAAGCCCCGACCTACTTCGTCTTCCTCGGCAACTTGCAGACCCGAGGCGCCCGCGTCATCGGCGTGGCGATCGACGAGGGAGGGATGCGGCTCGATGCGCTCGAAGCGACGCTCGCCGACCTCGAAGCGCAGGGAGACCTCGGTAAGGTCAAGCTGATCTACACCATCTCGGAGCACTCGAACCCAAGCGGGATCAGCCTGGCCGAGGACCGGCGCGGACCTCTGGTCGAGCTGGCGCGCCGGTGGTCGAAGCAAAGCCACATCTACATCATCGAGGATGCCGCCTATCGTGGGCTGAACTACGAGGGTGCCGAGCCGTCGAGCGTCTGGCGGCACGACCCCGAGGGGGAGACGGTCATCCTGGCCCGGACGTTCAGCAAGACGTTCAGCCCGGGGATCAAGCTCGGCTTCGGGGTAATCCCCGGTCGCTTGATCGATTCGATTCTGAACCTCAAGGGGAACCATGACTTCGGGACGACGAACCTGTCGCAGCAGATCATGGCAAGGGCCTTGGCGGATGGGTCGTATGAGCAACATATCGGTGGTCTCTTGCGGATGTACCGTCAAAAGCGGGACGTGATGCTGGGGGCACTTGACGAGCATTTCGCCGGGTTCGACGGGGCGTTTCAGTGGACTCAGCCACGCGGTGGGATGTTCCTCTGGCTCGAAGCTCCCGAGCATCTTGACCTCGGGACGCAAGGGCCGGTCGTCGGGCACTGCCTGAAGCGTGGAGTCCTGTACATCCCGGGGGCGTTCGCGTTTCCGGATGAGCCGACGCAGGCGCCCCGGCACTTTGCCCGGCTTTGCTTCGGGGTGCCGAGCGAGCCCGACCTGATCGAAGGTGTCAAGCGTCTGGCCCAAGCGTTCGAGGATAGTTTGGCCTTGCTTCCCGTCACTTGAACCTGCGGCCGAATGATTCGGCCGCGAAGTGATCGTGAGGGAGTCCGGCGGACAGGCAAGGATGCCAAGGAGGAGCCGTGCGGTTCGGAATTCTGCAACGCTACGTCATGGGCGAGGTCTTTCGCGCCTTCGCCCTGGCCCTCCTGACCATCACCTGCGTGTTCGTCCTGCTGACGGTCATGACCAAGGCGGCCTCGGTCGGTCTGGGACCGAAGGAGATCTTCAAGCTCGTCCCGTACATGATCCCGTCGAGCTTGCCGTTCACGGTGCCGGTCTCGCTCCTCTTCGCCGCAACGGTCGTCTATGGTCGGCTGGCATCGGACAACGAGGTCATCGCCGTCAAGACGGCTGGCCTGAGCGCGATGGTGTTGATCTGGCCGGCGGTCATCTTTGCCTTGCTGTTGAGCGTGGCGCTCAGTTGGGCCACGGCCACCGCCATTCCGATGGCCACCAGCGCGGCCAAACAGGTCATTTATGAAAATCTGGAAGACCTCTTCTACAAGAAGTTGAAGATGGAGCGGGTGTTCGACCAGCCCACCTGGCCGTTCCTGATCAAGGTCAAGGACGTCGAGGACAAGGTTCTGATCGGGGCGACCTTCAAGCAGCGGGCCGACAAGCCCAACCCGGCAACGACGCTTGCCAGTCCCGGCGAGTCGGAAAGCGGCACGGCCTACCAGATGATTGTCCGGGCGACCGAAGCACGGATCAAATTCAACTTTCAGGATAATAAGGTCGTTATCTATTTCAAGGATGCCGAGATCAGCCGCGCCGGGCTGGAGCCTTCCGAGGGGGTCGTGCGCGATACCTCGTTTGAGTTTGACATTCCGGGCCAGGGGATGACCGGCACCCAGAAGATGTTTGAAGAGATGACGGTAGCCGAGATGCGGGAGCAAGAAGCCGACCTCCGGGACAAGATCGTCAACGAACGCAAGAAACAAGCGCTGGTGGCGGCATGGTTTCTGGCCTCGGGTCGGATGCACCTGATCCCCTGGAACGAGACGCAGGCCGCCTTCGGCAAGTTCGACTACTGGCGCGGGCAGATCACGAAGATCGAGACCGAGATCCAGATGCGGCTGTCGATGGCGTGGGGGTCGCTGTTCTTCATCATCCTCGGGGCGCCGGTCGGGATCTTGTTCGCCCGCCGCGACTTCTTGAGTGCGTTCATCTCGTGCTTTCTGCCGATCATCGTCGTGTATTATCCCCTCTTGATGTTCGGGATGAACCTGGGCAAGGAGGGGATCGTCCCGCCGTTGATGTGCTGGACGGGCAACGCCGTCTTGCTGGCCGCCGCCCTGATCTGGGCACTCCCGCCGATCCGGAAACACTGACCTACAGCGGCACACAGAGATTGTTTCGAGTCAGACCCAGCAAGGAGGCGGGGCGATGCTGCTGCGAATTCTCGATCGCGAGCGCTACTGGGCGTTCATCAAGGCGTACATGATCTGCTTCACTGCCCTGGTGGGCCTGTACGTCGTGATCGACGCCTTCAGCAACCTCGACGAGTTCGAGGAATGGGCCGACTCGACCCCACTCCTCTTCTACAACATGGGCCGCTATTACCTGATCCGGATGAGCCTGATCTACGACCAGATCGGTGGGATCATCACCATGATGGCGGCGATCTTTACCGTCACCTGGATGCAAAAGAACAACGAGTTGCTGGCCATGCTGGCCGCCGGCATCAGCACGCAGCGGATCATCCGTCCCGTGCTCATCTCGGCCGTCCTGATGAGTGGGCTGGCCGTCGTCAACCAGGAATACATCATGCCGCCGCTGGCCGAGGAACTCCAGCGCACGCAAGACGACGACGGTCGTCGCAAGGTGATCGTTTACATGCAGGAAGATCAAAACGACGTCGTGCTGAAAGGCGACATGGCCGATCGCGCCACCCGGACGGTCACCAAGCTGGAAGCCACGATCCCGGTCCGGGTCGCGGGCAAGATGATCGAGATCTCGGGCCGCGAGTCGACCTACATTCCCCCCGGCGATGGTGACCTTCCTTTCAGCGGCGGCTGGCTGTTGCGCGATGTCAAATTTCTGTTGCCGATGGCCGAGACCGACTCGCTGAACAACCTGACGCATGGCGTGCTCAGCAAGGTCCACGACATGAGCATTTACCCGCCGCCGTTGGACTCGTTCGTCGCGCGGCCGAACGTCGTCAACCTGTTCCTGAAGACCGACCTGACCTTCGCCACGATGACCCGAAGTCGGCACTGGTACCAGTTTGCCCCCACACCCGAACTGATGCGGGCGATCTCGAACCCGACCAACATGGGTGACCGCGATGATATGCTGGTCTTCCTCCACGGCCGCCTGATCCGGCCGCTCATGGGCTTCAACCTGATGATGCTCAGTCTTCCCCTGGTGCTCGGTGGGACGGGGCGGAACATGTTCGTGAACCTCGGGATGTCGCTCGGAACGTCGGGCATCTTCTATTCGGCCAATTTCATGTCGCAATATCTGGGCTCGCATGGTGTCTTGACGGCCGAACTGGCCGCCTGGGCCCCCTTGATCTTTTTTGGAACCATCGCCTCGGCCCGATGGGGGACAATTCGCACCTGATTGGCAAACTCGACTGGTGGCAAGCGTGGATCTCGCATAAGATCGGCCCCGACTCCGAAGCAATTCCGCTTCCCGGCCGACGGGATAACTGGACCGCTTGCTGTCGCCCACCGCCCACCCCCCGCGTTATTCCAGGTACGCTCACACCATCGTCATGACTCACCCCCTGGTCGAGATTGAGCGAGAAATGCGGGCCAGACCGCGTTCTCTTGCCGCTCTAGGATGAAGACCAGCGGAGGCTGAGTCGAGGAAGCAGCCGAGCCGGATGGCTCGTGCTGGCAACTACTGAGGAAAGGATTCCCTGATGCAGATCTGCACCTGTTTGCTGTCGTGGCAGCCGTCCATCAGCCCGCTGACCATCGTTGGCTACCTTGACCCCGGCACCGGCAGTTATGCCTTGCAACTGCTCCTGGCGGGGGCGTTCGGTGGCCTGTTCGCGCTGAAACAGTCGTGGCAACAGGTTCGAGCCTGGTTCGCTCCTTACCTCTCGGGTCGGTCCGGAACGACCACTCCGATCGAGGGATCCAAGTAAGTGAGTTTGGCAGTCGCACCTTGATTGAGCATCGGACCGGGAGTGGACACCTTGATCTCAACGCCTCAGCCCCAGGAACGCCGGGTCGCCGGCTCGTTCCGCGACCCCAGCGGGTTTGTGTTCCGACCGTCAGGGTGTCTTGCTCCGTCAGGTCAACCGGTCGTATCAATCCATCTATGACCGCTGGGTCCAGTCCGGTCTCGACCAGTCGTTGATCGCCGACGGCTGGTTGATCCCCCACCGCGAGGTCGCCGAGCCCGCATTTGACCCGGCGGTCAGTCATCGGGTTCTCCAGCCTGATCCCGTCCCGTTCATCTCGTATCCCTACGAGTGGAGCTTTGGCCAGCTCAAGGCCGCCGCGCTCCGGACCCTGGACATCCAGCAGCGGGCCATCGCCGCCGGCTTCTCGCTCAAGGACGCCAGCGCCTTCAACATCCAGTTCGTCGCGGGACAGCCCGTCCTGATCGACTCGCTTTCCTTCGAGATCTACGAGGAAGGCCAGCCCTGGGTGGCCTACCGCCAGTTCTGCCAGCACTTCCTCGCGCCGCTCGCCTTGATGAGCCACATCGACCCCCGGATTGTGGCGTTGTTTCGGCTCAACCTCGACGGCCTCCCGCTCGACCTGACCAGCCGGCTCCTGCCGTGGCGGACCAAACTCAATCCCCGGTTGCTGGTCCACCTCCACTGGCACGCCCGGGCACAGCAGTCTTATGGTCAGAAAGCACACGTGGTCGCTCAGCCGCGTGGGTTCCCGCGGAGGGCGTTGCTGGGTCTGCTCGATAGTTTGCGGGCCACGGTTCAGTCGCTGAACTGGGTTCCCGACCGAACCGAGTGGGCCAACTACTACGCCGAGACCAACTACACCGACCAGGCCACCCAGCAAAAGCTGGATCTCGTGCGCGACTTTCTCGACCCTGGTCCGCCCCGCGACCGTCTGGGACCTCGGAGCCAACACCGGTCGCTTCAGCCAGCTTGCCGCGGCAGCGGGGGCCGAGACGATTGCCTTCGACATCGACCCCGCCTGCGTCGAGCGAAACTATCGCGATGTGGTCGCCCGCGGCGAGGGTCGGATTTTTGCCGCTCGTTCTCAACCTGGCCAACCCGAGCCCCGCGCTCGGCTGGGATCACACCGAGCGCGATTCCCTCCTGGATCGCGGCCCGGCCGACCTGGTCATGGCGTTGGCCCTGGTGCATCACCTGGCGATCTCCAACAACCTGCCGCTGGCGCGGATCGCGTCGTTCCTCCGCCGCGCGGGTCGGACGTTGATCATCGAGTTCGTCCCCAAGAGCGACTCGCAGACCCAGCGCCTTTTGGCGGGTCGGGCGGATGTGTTTCCGGAATACACCCAGAGTCACTTCGAGGCCGCGTTCGCCGAGCACTTCGAGATCGACTGCGCCGAGCCGATCACCCAGAGCGACCGGACCCTCTACCTGATGCGAGCACGCCCCGAATGAGCCGGCTGCCCACCCTAGCGCTCCACCCGTTCCTGTTCGCTCTCTACCCGATTCTGCTCCTCTACTCACGGAACGCCGATTCGCTCTGGTTCTCGGCGACTTTCCCCTCCATCCTGCTGGTTGAAGTGCTCACTTTGGGCGGCCTGGTCCTGCTCCGCCGGGTCTGGGGAGACGTAGCCCGCGCGGGCCTGACGCTGGCGGCGATCCTCTTCGTGGTCTTCTCGTTCGAGCGGAATGTTCATTCGTGGCAGTCGCACCACTGGCCGGGAACGCCCGACACTCGCGAGTGGGGGGTCTTGCTGCTCGCGCTGGGCGGGCTGGGAGCGTGGGTTAAGTTGCTCCGCATCCGGCCGCGCTTCGCCTCGACCTTGCAAACGATGGCCAACGCGGCGTCGGTCGCCTTGATCGGGATGCTCGTGCCAGCCTTGCTTCACGCGGCGCAACCAGCCGATCCCGTGCCGGCTCAGACTCAGCCCAAACCGTGGGCCACGCTCACTTCCCGACCCTCGAACCGGCCCGACATCTACTTCATCGTCCTCGACGCTTACGGGCGGTCGGACGTCCTCCGGTCGGTGATCGGGTACGACAATCGCGCCTGGCTCGACCGGATGACCCGCAAGGGTTTTTACCTCGCCAGTCAGAGCACGGCCAACTACTGCCAGACCGCGCTCTCGATCACGGCCACCCTGAACGGCCAGTATCACGACGAGCTTGCGGGGTCGGCGGCGAAGTCACGCTTGCCTCTGCGGGCGGCGATCCAGACCACTCGGTTCCCCCGATTCTTGCAGGAGCAAGGCTACCGCCTGATCGGGTTCGCGTCGGGGTTCGGCCTGACCGATGACTTCCCGGCCGACCAGCGCTGGGGTCCCGGGCTGAACCTGCCCGAGTTCGCCGCGCTCCTGCTCGACATGACGCCCGTGCCCACAGTGCTGGGCGGGGGTGCCGGTCGGCTGGAACATCAACTCCACCGCGGCCGGATCTTGTACCTCCTCGACAACCTGCCCGAAGTCGCACTTGATCCCGAGCCGACGTTTTGCCTGGCGCATGTGGTCGGTCCGCATCCACCGTTCGTCTTCGGGGCAGAGGGACAGGACATCTCGGCCGCGTCGCCGACCTATCGCCTGACCGACGGCACGCCCTGGTCTGACCTCGAAGGGCATGGCGACTCGGCCGATTATGCCCAGCATTACCGGGCTCAGGCCGCATACCTGTCCGCGCGGGTCGAGGCGGTTGTGGATCAGATTCTGGCCCGCTCACCGGTACCGCCGGTCATCGTCATCCAGGGCGACCACGGCGCCGGATCGCACTTCGATCCTGACTGCGCTCAGCCCAACGATCTGGCCGAGCGAATGAGCATCCTGAATCTAATCCTGCTGCCAGGGGCTCGGGGGAATGCTTTGCGGCCCGACATCACGCCGGTCAACACCTTCCGGATCATCTCGGATCAGGTGCTGGGAACGCACCTTGGAACCCTGCCGGAACGAAACTATTACTCGTCTTATCAGGCACCCTACCGACTGGTCGATGTGACCGATCAGGTCTCCGGCCACTCCGATCAGTGAGCCAGACTTGCCGATCGGAAGCGGCTGACGGTTGAGGTCTGGATGCCACCGGGCGACCCCGAGGGGATTGGTGCCCCGACGAGTCCCGCCGGCTGGGCCGACATTGACAGGTCATCCGAGAGCGGCGCTGGTTCGATCGCGCGACGGGATGCCTTGATGGTCCCGTTGTCGATCGGCTCGGGTTGCCCGATCCGCACACCGCTGCTCGGGATCGGCCGTGATTCATAGGTCCGGGGGGGAGCCGTGGACGCCGCCGGGGTTAGCTGGGCGAGGTCGCGCCGGGTCGTGCCGGGGATCTTGGGCTCATTGAACAGGGCGAGGCGCTGCTCCTCGTTGAAGGCGGGATTCACCTCGGGGCTCGGCATCGCGACGTCGATCGACAGGTTTTCCTTGACCCAGGTTAGCCGGAACTTCTTGGGCAAGATGATGACGTCGGCGGGGGCGTCGATCGTTCGGCTCGTGCCGTCAGCCTCCTGGACCGTGGTCGGCTCGGTCTGGCGGATGCCGCCGTATTCCGAGATCGCCGCGACGGCCAGCAGCTCTTTCTTGGCTCCCGCGTAAAGCTTGTGTTCGATGATGGTGCCGTTCGCCTCGCGGACGGTCGTCTCCTTGGTGTACTTGTTACCCTTGGTGTCGGACCGAAGTTGCGTCAACACCAGAGTACCGGGCGTCTGGCCCGGCTTGATGCTCATCGTCCGGACTTCCTGCTCGGTGAACTCACGGAGGCCCATCGCCTCCATGATCCAGTCGGGCTGGAGTGTCACGCCGAGCTGACAGTTGTCCACATCCTTGGCGTCGCAGAAGTAGACGAGGTTATCCTTGTCGTCATCGACCCAGAACCAGAAGCCCAGGTCGTTCGAGCCGATGTCGGCCGCCTTGTGGTTCAGCCCATACTTGATGAGCAGCCGGAAATCCTTGTCACGCGCCATCGCCAGCGAGCCCTCAGCGCGACCGCGGCGCTTCTGGGTGCCGTCGTCGTTGACGATGTTGATGCTCGGCGTGGCCCGCAGCGACTGGATCGCAGCGGCGTTCTTGTTGTGCTTGGCGATGAACTGGGTGGCGGTGACGTCGGTCCGGGTGATCGGCGGTTCGGTCCTGGCCGCGTTGGGCTGTGGCCCGGCATGGCAGCCGAAGCTGGCGAGCAAGGCGAACGAGCCGATAAGCTGGTGACGTCGCTTCACGAGGGAAACCTCCCCGGTCACGCCTCCAAGAGGAGGACCGGCAGGGAACAGGGGAGAGATCCTGGTGCGGGACGGGGGGATGGGCAAGCACTCGCCGTTGAGTGTGCCGGCGCAACTTACCGCATCGCCCCGTTTCCGACAAGCTCGGTGTGAGCAACCACCCCGGGCCAATCCAGTATCCCATGTTATCGGCCAGAGCACGGTCAACCCTTCAAGAATCGCGCCAGGGCCGAAAAGCCTCGGTCCAGCGTGGAGATATTGGTGGCAAATGACAGCCGGGCATACCCCTCGGCACCGAACGCCGAGCCCATCACCGTGGCGACGTGCGCATCGGCCAGCGCGGCGAGACAGAAGTCGGTCGAGTTCGTGATCTCCCGCCCGCCGAGCGTCCGGCCGAAGTGCGCCGAGACGTTCATGAAGGCATAGAACGCCCCGCCGGGCGGCACGCAGGTCACGCCGGGCAGGTCCTTGATCCGGTCGAGGACAAAGTTCCGCCGCTCGGTAAATTGGACCAGCATCGCCCGGACCGAATCCTGCGGGCCGGTGATCGCTTCGAGCGCGGCATACTGACTGACCGAGCACGGATTGCTGGTTTCCTGGCTCTGGATATCGGCCATGAACCGGGCGACCGGCAGCGGCGCGATCGCCCAGCCGATCCGCCAGCCCGTCATCGCATACGACTTGCTCACGCCCGAGATCGTGATCGTCCGCTCGGCCAGCTCGGGCCGGAGCGTGGCAAAGCAGGTGGCCTCGGCTCCCTCGTAAAGCAGGTGCTCGTAGATCTCGTCCGACAGCACGGCAACATCGGTTTCGAGCACCGCATCGGCCAGCGCTAGGAGTTCGGCCCGGCTGTAGACGACTCCCGTCGGGTTCGAAGGGCTGTTGATCATCAGCAGTTTGGTCCGGCTCGTGACCGCCGCGCGGAACTGGTCGGGGGTCAGCTTGAAGCCCGCTGCCTCGGGAGTTTCCAGCACGACCGGCGTGGCGCCGGTGAGCTTGACCAGATCGGCATAGCTGACCCAGTAGGGAGCCGGGATGATCACCTCATCGCCGGGTCCGCAGAGCGCCATCAGGGCGTTGTGGATCGACTGCTTGGCTCCGTTCGAGATCACAACCTGATCCGCCGCCGTCGTCAGGCCGACCTGCCGGGTGTAATGGTTCGCCAGCGCCAGCTTCAACTCGGGGATGCCAGCCGGCGGTGTGTAGTGGGTGAACCCCGCCTTCATGGCGCGAATGGCGGCTTCCTGGATGTTCGGCGGCGTGTCGAAGTCGGGCTCGCCGAGCGCGAAGTCGAGCACATCCACCCCCTGCCCCTTTAACCGGCGTGCTTCGGCGGCCATCGCCAACGTGGCGGAAGGCGCAATCAGAGACGACCGCTCGGCCAAGTTCAGCATCAGACCCTCTCGACTCCAGATATCTTTGCGAGGTCACTGCACCCCATCAGGGTCACTTTGCAGACGATGACCGATCGTAGCAGGTTCACCCCGACGCGCCACGTCTGAGAACCAAAATCGACCTATCCACGAACCGCTCCGAGCGCACCGCGACCGTCCGCCGCTTCCGGTCCCGCCGTGCGGGCGACCGAGCCACGATCCGCGACCCAATTGCGAGAGAACAGACCGCGACCACCCCTCAGTTAACGCGAGCGGCGCCGCTTCGCTCGCCGCTGCCGGGCAAGTTCGCGGTGGGGGTCGCGCCGTTTCTTGCGGTCCGGGACCGACGGAATTGGGTTCGTTTTGGAAATTGGCTCTGCCCCCGACTCGGGAAATGGGTTCGTTTCGGAGTTATGCGTCTCCACCGGCACGGCATCAACCACGTTCGCCGCGTCGTTATCCGTGGCAGCGCCATCTGTTAGGAGGTGAACTGGGTTCGTTTCGGCCTCGGGTTCGAGCATGGGCGGATTGGGTTCGTTTTGAAGTTCTTGCTCGGGAGCGGCGACCGGGTAAGGTTCCAGCATCTGGCGGTCATAGTCGGGGTGGAAGCGGTGGTCGAGACGGTGCTCCGGTGGTTCGGTCCGGAGCTGGGCGACGTACCATTTCAGTTCGCGTTGCAAACTGGCGCGATAGCGGCGGATGCGGGCGAGCGGTTTGGAAACCTCGTCGCTGATGTCGGCTTCGGCGAGGGCTCGCTGAGCGCGGTCGGCGTCGCGGGTTCGTTCGCGCTGTTCGCTGAGACGGACGACAAAACTTTGAGCGAACCCAGGCGTCAGCGTCTGGCTCGGGCGGACCGGGCAAACCAGCCGAACGAACTGTTTTTGCGCCTCGGTCCACTCGTCGGCGGGAACCTGAGCCAGCGTCTCCCAGCGCCCGATCAACCAGTCGCACCCGGCGGGCGTGCTCCAGAGCGCGGCATAGGTTGGGCCCGGCTCGGCGACGAGGTTGGCGGCGGTCTCCTCGGCCTTGAGGCGTTGGTCCTCTTCCCAGAAGTCGATGGCCCGCAGCGACTGGAGGTCGCGCAGGCGACGCTCGATCCGCTCGGATCGACTGATCCGAAACATCATGACGCTCGCCTGCTGCCCGACCCAGTCTTCCCAGGCATTGCGCGGCTTGAAGGCGCCGTAGACGCCGAGTTGCCAGTATTCCATCGTGTGAGCGTCCTCGGCGACCGGGATCGGCTCGCACACGCTCTGGATCAGATCCGCGCGGCGTTGTGCCCGCGCCGGCGTCAGTGGCTCGCGACTCGACGCGAGCCACGAAACCGATTCAGCCACCAAGAACCCGGGATGTTCCAACGTTTGGACCATGAGAATGCGACCTTTTGAGGAGTTAGGCAAGCTGCGTTGTCAAATTTGATCCTGAATAAGATCGTAAATGCGCGGGGTTCAAGAATCAGACTTTGCCCAAATTCCCAAAATTTTCTCAGAATCCCCTCCGAGCGGTCGAAGTAATCAGGCTTGGGCTGCGTTGGTGGTGGTTTGCGGACTGATGGCCGTCGACGATCTCAGACTCACCAAACTTCGCGGCGGTGCCCCGACAACTCCGTCCCGGCACCTGTTTCCCCGATCGCTCGGTGTCAACTCATGATCCACCAGAACTTCGTTGACACCGTTCAGATCCTGACCCGTGTTGCGAATAAATCTTGCCTATTTTGCGTATATTGTTGGTTTGTAGTTGCCCGAGTGTTATGATGGGGTAAACTAGGCAGGGTGAGTCGGAAGCTCCGTCAATTGGTGATCGTGCTCGCTGATTTGCGCCTGGGATGGTGGTTCAGCGCCTGCTCTGAGGTCTGGGAGTCATCGAATGAGACGTGTGGTGGTGACCGGAATCGGGGTGGTTTCGCCCAACGGGATCGGCCGGCACGCGTTCAGCGAGGCGATCGTCGAGGGTCGGTCTGGAGTCGGCTTGATTGAGAGCTTTGACACGACCGGCCTGAACATCAAGGTCGCGGGTGAGGTAAAGGGGTTCGACGTTTTGCCCTATCTGGGTGACTCGAAGAAGAACCTCAAAATCATGAGTCGCGCTGTGCAATTTGCGATCGGGGCCGGAGCCCTGGCGGTCGAGGATGCCGCGCTCGACCCGGCGCGATTCGCTCCCGAGCGTTTCGGCGTTTGCATGGGGACCGGCATTACCCCGATGGACGTCAGCGAGTTGGTCGGACCGATCGTGAAGGGAATCGGGTCCGATGGTGGGTTCAATCTCGGTCGGTTTGTCGAGGCCCGTTCCGAGTCGATGTTCCCGCTCTGGTTGCTCCGCCACCTGCCGAACATGGCCGCTGCGCACCTTTCAATCCTTCATCAGGCAATGGGCCCGAACAACACGATCGTCACCGCTTGCGCTGCGGGTACGCAGGCCGTCGGCGAGGCCTTCCGGCTGATCCGGCGGGGTGATGCCGACGTGATGATCGCGGGCGGGTGCGATAGTCGGCTCGACCCGCACATGATGATCGCTTACGAAGCGATGAAGACCGTGAGCACTTCCAGCCGACCCGCCTCCGAGGTCTCACGCCCCTTCGACGGCGAACGAGATGGATTCGTCATGGGGGAAGGGGCAGCCGTCTTGATCCTGGAAAGCTTGCAGAGCGCCAGGCGGCGGCGGGCCAAGATTTATGCCGAAGTGGTTGGCTATGGGTCTTCGTTCGACGCCTACGGGATCACCCGCCCGGAACCTGAAGGCAAAGGTGCCGCGCTCTCGATGCAAGCCGCGCTTCGAGAAGCACGGCTCGACCCTGATGATATCAACTACATCAATGCGCACGGCACAAGCACCCGATTAAATGACCTGATGGAGACGGTCGCTGTGAAGCGAGTCTTTGGCCATCGCGCGACCTCCATCCCCATGAGTTCGCAGAAGTCGATGGTCGGGCATTTGATCGGAGCGTCGGGAGCACTCGAAGCCGCCGCGACCGCGTTGTCGCTCGAACGCGGGGTCGTGCCGCCCACGATCAATCAGAATACCCCGGACCCTGGGTGCGACCTCGATTACGTTCCCAATACCGCGCGCGAGATTCCCCTCAAGACGGCCATTACGAATAGTTTTGGCTTTGGTGGGCAAAACGCCACACTGGTGATGAAACGCTTATAAATCAAAAATCGCGGCCGATCCTCGCCGGATGGTGACCGGCAATGATCGGCTTCAAGCGTAATGATCAATCGCTCTTAATTCTACTGTAACGGATGGTCTGGCGAACCTCTTCGGTTTTGCGGATGATGGATGGCGAGTCATCGATCATCCGGAGTCGCCATCATGTCGTTGCTCGACCATCCCGACGCCCTCGATCTCCTGGCTGACGCCACCGTCTCCACCGACGATGTCCGCGACTGCCGTGTCCAACTGACCGCCTTCCTCCGCCGCTATCTGCCCCTCTTTCGTCGCTCCGAGCAACGTGGCCATCTGGCTGCCTTCGTGCGCGGGCTGCTCAGCGGCCTGGAACGCAAGAGCGTCGAGCCGATCGCACGCCAGGCCGGCATCCCCCGCAAAAACCTCCAGATGTTCGTCGGCCAGGGGGCCTGGGATGACGACGCCGTCATGGCCGAGGTCCGCCGCCACGTCGCCCGGCAGATCGGCGATCCCAACGGCGTCATCGTCCTGGACCCCTCCGCCTTCCCCAAAAAGGGCGACGACAGTTGCGGCGTGGGCCGCCAGTGGTGCGGACGACTCGGCAAGGTCGAAAACTGCCAGCTCGGCGTGTTTCTCGCCTACGTCTCGCCCAAAGGGCACGCCCCGCTCGACCGCCGGCTCTACCTGCCCCAGGATTGGGCCGACGACCCGGCCCGTCGCGAGGCGTGCCACGTCCCCGCCGAGGTCGTCTTCCGCAAAAGCTGGGAGATCGCCGCCGAGTTGCTCGCCCGCTCCGGGGCCGAGGTGCCGCACGGCTGGGTCGTCGGCGACGATGAGTTGGGCCGACCCGCCGAGTTCCGCGCCCTGTTGCGTGAGCGATCCGAGCGGTATGTGCTCGACGTGCCGTGCAACACGCTGGTCCGCGACCTCGATGTGCCTCGTCCGACTCGCCGACCGGGCCAACGCGGCCGACACCCCGAGGTCCCCTTCGTGCGAGCCGACGCCTGGGCGGCGGGCCTGCCGGCGGACCGCTGGACCCGACTGAGGGTCCGCGACGGGACCAAGGGGCCGCTGGTCGTCGAGGCGGTGGCGACTCGGGTTCAGACGCGACAGGAGGGGCGGATCGGCGCCGAGGAGCGGTTGCTGGTGATCCGGACGATCGGGCCAAAGCCGGAGGTGACGTATGCGTTGAGCAACGCGGCGGCCGAGGTGCCGCTGACGGATCTGGTGGCGGCCCGCTCGGTACGGCACCGGATCGAACGGGTGTTTCAGGAAGCCAAGGGTGAGGTCGGGCTGGCCCACTACGAGGTGCGGAGTTGGGTGGGTTGGCATCACCATGTGACGTTGAGCTTGCTGTCGCTGTGGTTCTTGATCCTGGAGCGTGAGCGACTCGGGGGGGAAAACCCCGGCGGTAACGGTGAGCCAGGTGCGGGCGATCTTCAGCCGGCTGCTGCGCAAGAACCCACCAAGCTCGGCGGCGATTGCCGAGGAGATCAGCGTGGTGCTGCGGCGTAACGAGGAGTCGCGGATCTACGCCTGGCACGCCCGAACCCAGTCATTCCCGCCCCGCCGATCGAGATCAAGCTTCAGTTAAGTGTTACAGTAGAATTAACTGGCGCTTCGCTGGTCGGCAATTCGTTTGAGCTGGCGACGGGCCTTGACCAGAATCGGCCCAATTGAGTTTTCGGGGATTTTGAGTTGCTTGCTAATTTGGCGATAGTTGAGATATTTCAGATGATAGAGCCGGATCACTTCGGCGTCGCGTTCGGGAAGGCCCGCCAGCATCCGATCAACTTCCTCGGCGGCCAGGACGGGTTCCGCCTCAGACCGATCTTCATCCTCGGTGATCGCCCGGTGCGCGGAGGCGTGCCCGAGTTCAGCTTCGCGGAACCGCTTGACCACTTCCTTAACGCAGATCCGGCGGGCGACCACGGTCAAGTAGGTGGGTAGTGAGCTTTCCGACTTGAACGAGCGGAGTAGTTTATAATCATCATCGACGATCGCCAGGAAGATCTCGGCGGCGATGTCTTCGATGTCGGCCTCGGAGATGGTCATGCTCCGAGCATGAGCGACATGGTGGATCACATGGTAGATCAGACCCATGTAACGATCAACGAAGTCGTTCCATGCACGCGGTTGATGGCCGAGGCAGCGGTCGAGTAGTTGGCGGTCAATTTCGCGAAGTGGCACGGACAGACCTCCTCTTCCAGCGCGGGGAAGGGTCGCCTCCGGAGGGATGTCCAGATTCACAATGGAGCAGATCCCAGTCATCTAGTTTAACTCACAAGCCGATCCCGGCAAGCAGATCCATGATCGACTCACTCATTTTTGTCAAGCTAGGCAGCTTTTGGGAAGTCGCGGTGATTCCCGTTCCGCTCCAGGGAGGCTCGCGGTAGAATCGGGCTCGTTCGGCTTCCTCGTGGAACTCATCGCAATATTGCTGTTCGTTGCCGATCCGAACCAACGGAACTTGCTCGCCGAGCGGGTTCGGGTGATTCCACCTAGTCTGGAGACGTCGCCTTGGATCTCCCGAAAGGTCCGCCCCGAATCCTGATCGCCGACGACAACGTCCAGAACGTCGAGCTCCTCGAAGCCTACCTGAGCGGGATCGACTGCGAGATCCAGACGGCGGTCGACGGCGAAGATACGCTCCGGATGGTCGCCGAGTTCAAGCCCGACTTGCTGCTGCTCGACATCATGATGCCGCGACTCTCGGGCTTCGAGGTCTGCAAAAAGCTTCGCGCGCAGCCCGAAACGCGCGAACTGCTCATCCTGATGGTGACCGCGCTCAACGAGGCGTCCGACTTCGAGCGCGGCGTGCAGGCGGGAACCGACGACTTTCTGACCAAGCCGATCAACAAGCTCGAACTCCTCTGCCGGATCAGAAGTCTGCTCCGCGTTCGTCATCTCAAGAGCCAGCTCGACCGAACTCTGGCTTACCTGGCCGAGGTCGAATCCGCCAGCCGTGGTGAGCCATCCGGCCCCGCTCGATCCTAACTATTGCTCCGACCGATTCGCAGCCTGCCCGAAAGTTTGTGGTCCGATGCCTCAGCTACCCCTCGTCGTGATCAAACCGCGGCGCGCCCGCCCATTCTTCGCCCGTCACCCTTGGGTCTTCGTCAACTCGATCGACCGTGTCGAGGGCGACCCCGAACCCGGCGACGAGGTCCGCGTGGTCAGCCACGACGGCCAGTTCATCGCTCGCGGCCTGTTCAACCACCGGAGCGCGATCCGCGTTCGCCTTTACCGCTGGGCTGACCAGCCGATCGACGAGCCGTTCCTGGCAGGCTTGCTCACGCGGGCGCTCCAGCTCCGGAGCGATACGCTCGGCATGACTGGTCCCGGGTCGGCGTGCCGCCTGATCTTCAGCGAAGGCGACGCCATCTCGGGGCTGACGGTTGATCGGTTTGATCGCTACCTCTCGGTCCAGATCACCAGTCTCGCGCTCGACCGCCGCCGCGACTGGCTCATCGACTGGCTGGTCGAGCAGACCGGCGCCCTCGGCGTCATCCTTCGGGGCGAAAAGGGCGTGCCGTCGCAGGAAGGGCTCAAGGTCGAGGAAGGCTGGATTCGCGGCGCGGCCCCGTCCAGCCCGGTCGAGATCACCGATGGCGGGGTCCGGTACGCGGTCGACCTGGCGACCGGCCAGAAAACCGGTTTCTTCCTCGATCAGCGTGACAACCGCCAAGCCGTGGCCGCCCATGCCCAGGGACGTCGGGTACTCGACCTCTTCTGCTACACCGGCGGGTTTGGCCTGAGCGCGGCCCGGCTTGGCGGCGCGGTCGAGGTGGTTGGCATCGACGCTTCGCGCACGGCGATCGACCTCGCCCGGCGGAACGCCGACCTCAACGGCGTGACCTCGGCCCGGTTCGAGGCCGCCGACGTTTTCGAGACCCTGGAATCGCTCCGAGGACTCGGCGAGACGTTTGGCCTGGTCATCTGCGACCCGCCCAAATTCGCCCGGCACCCGCGCGACGTCGAGGACGCCATCAAAGGCTATCTGCGGCTCAATCGCGCGGCACTCCACGTCCTGGAACCGGGCGGCATCCTGGTGACCTGCTCATGCTCGGGCCTGGTTGACCGACCGATCTTCAACGACGTGCTCGGCCAAGTCGCCGAACTGACCGGCCGATCGATCCAGATTCTGGAACAGCGCGGGCAGGCGGCTGATCACCCGATCGCGGCGTCGTGCCTGGAAACCGAATACCTCAAGTGCGTGATCGCCCGCGTGGGCTGAGTTCTTTCGGGGTGCCAGCACCATGCGGTCACGCCATGAGATCCTCGGCTTCGCGGTGGTCCTGGCCGGGCTCGTCGCCGGGTTCTTCTGCGAGTCCCTGGTCGGTGGCAAGGTCCTGAGTTCGGCCGACGTCCTGCTCGCTTCGGCCAGCTTTCAGGGAGTGGCTCCGTCCCATTACGAGCCGGTCAATCGCTTGTTGATGGACCCGGCGCTCCAGTTCGAGCCCTGGATCGAATTCAACCGGACGATGCTCCGGTCGGGTCGGCTGCCGCTCTGGAACTCGGCAAGTGGCTGCGGCGCCCCGCATCTGGCGAACGGGCAGGCGGCGGTTTTCGATCCGTTTCAACTCATCGCCTATCTTGGATCGGTCCCCGCCGCGCTGGGGTGGATGGCGGCGGCGCGACTCTGGTTCGCCGGACTTGGCATGTTTTGCCTCGCCCGAGCCTGGGGTCTGGGCCACTGGGGCCGCTGGTTCGCCGGTCTGGTCTACCCGTTCAGCGGCTTTCTGATCGTCTGGCTGCTTTACCCGGTAACCAACGCGGCGATCTGGCTACCGTGGGTGCTCCTGACGACGCATCTGGTCTGGGAACGGCCCACGATCCGCCGTGCTGGGTTGCTTGCGGTCTCGGTGGCGGGAACGCTGCTGGGTGGGCATGTTCAAACAGCCGCGCACGTCTTGCTAGCGGCGGGAGCGTATGCAGGTTGGATAATCTGGCAAGAAAGACGTATCGGACGTTCGGTTGGCGTCTGGGGGCTGGGAGTCGCTCTGGGAATCAGCCTGGCGGCGATCGAGGTCGTCCCGCTGGGAGCTTACCTGACGCGAAGTCCGGTCTGGGGTGATCGCGACGACGAGCGCGTACCTCCCTGGAAGCTCGCCCGACCGCGGATCTTCGAGCTGGCCTGCGTTGCCTTCCCGTCGATCTACGGGAGTCAGCGTCGGGGCGAGCCCAACCTGGCGCGCGTGGTCGGTGCCGACAATCAGAACGAATCGTCAGGCAGCTTCGCTGGCCTGGCAACCTTGATCTGGCTCGCGCCGCTAGCCTGGTCGGCACGCCGAGCCAATCCCCGGGTCGGTTTCTTGATCGGTCTGACCCTGGTTGGGGCCTGCGCCGCGTATCGACTTCCGCCGGTCGATAACATCTTGCGGGCGATCCCGGTCTTGAAGGTGACCGACAACCGCCGCCTGACGCTCTGGGTGGCATTCGGCTTGACGCTGCTCGGCGGAGTCGGGCTTGATCAACTCGGCTCGATCCGGTCGCTCGGGTCGCGGTGGTGGACCGTCTGGGCGACGGTCTGGGTGGTGGGAGCGGTCGCCTTGCTCGGCGGCTCGTTGGTCATCGGCCGGTTCGCCCCGACGATCCGGTACCAGGCCGAAGCGCATTACGCCCGGGCCGCGCAACTGACGCCCGGCGCTGATCCGATCGAGTACCAGAGCCGAGCCCGGCGTCAAACCGAAGCGACCCTGCGCTTCGTCCCGCGCTACCTGGCTGGGAACGCGGTTGAACTCCTGATCCTCGCCAGCCTGCTGGCGGCGGTCCGGTCCGGTCGCGCGGGGATCAATTTCGGTCGGGCCAGCCTGCTCGGTCTGACCTTGCTGGAGCTGGGCCGCTTCGGGTTTGGCCTCAACCCGGCGATCGACCCGAGCCTGGATCGACCGCTGACGCCGTTGATCGCCGCGCTGCAGGCTCGGATTGGCTCGACCGGACGGATCATCGGGCTCGGCGCTGAGTTCCCGCCGAACAGTTTGATGCGGTACGGACTCAAGGATGCGCGGAACTACGACTCGGTCGAGACCAGGCGCAACCTCGACTGGCTCGCGCCGCTCTATGATCCCACCGTGCGGGCTCAGACGAGCCGGCGCGAGATCTCATGGGAGCGGATTGACCAGCACCGCGACCGCCTCCGGGGGGCCAGCATACGCGCCGTGGTCGGGGCGACTCCACCGCCGCCATCGTTTGCGAACGTGGACCACTGGGGGGGCGTCTGGGTCGCCTGGCTCGACGCCGACCCATTGGTTCGCCTCGACGGCCCTGGAGTGATCCTGAATCAGACCGGCGGCGATGGCCACTTCGAGGTCGAGACCGACTCCCAGCAGCCCACGCGACTCGTCATCGGCGAGACGTTCGACCCGGGCTGGCGGGCACTCGTCGCGGGTCAACGGGTGCCGGTCACGCCCTCCCGGCGGACGTTTTTGGAGATATCTTTACCAGTCGGACGGCAGCGGGTGGTGCTGGAATATGCGCCAATCGAGATGCGTGTGGCGGCAATTTTGAGCGCTTTCGCGTGGATCGTGGTCGTTTTCGCCTTGACGGGTTCCCTTGGATTCCGATCTACTCGAAGTGTGGTCCCACGGCCTGGACGGAATCAGGCCCGCGGGTTCGAATCGGATTCGTGAATGCTCCCCGGACGACCCACCCGGTGCAACACTGAAGGATATGACGCTGATGGTCCACTTCACGTGTGATCTGTGCGGTAAGGATCTGACCGCGACCGGCGATCCCCGCTTCGTGGTCAAGATCGAAGCCTACGCCGGCTTTGATCCCAACCAGATCTCGGGGGATGACCTCGACGACGATCCTATGGAGGTGGTCTCGCAGCTCCTCCAGCGCGACGAGCACCTCAGCTCGGCCGAGATCGACGCTCAGACTCGCAAAGGGTTTCGCTTCGACCTCTGCCCATGCTGCCACAAGAAGTTTCTGAAGGACCCGCTCGGCCGCGAATCCGCACTTTCGTTCGACTTCAGCAAGAATTGATCCATCGCAGTCGAACTTCCAACCACAAATAAAGCCAGCGATGATCATGAGGATCATCACCGGCTTTTTTTGGGAGCGACGAAGCTTGGCTTACTTACTTGTTCAGGAGCAACAGGACGTTGGTCAGCATCGACAGCCCCAGGAAGGCCGCCAACGCGGCGATGACGGTGTTCCGGTTGTTCACATAGCCGGCCATCTCGACCCGTTCGGCCTCGGCGACGGGTGAGCCTTCGGCCTCGTCGTCGGAAACGTCCCCTTCGGCCAGACCCGCGAGCGAGTCCGACTTGCCGCTGGCGATCATCGGGCTCTCGTCCTGAAGCAAGCATTTCAAGTCAAGGATGACGTCGTCGGGGTTGCTGTACCGGTTGTCGCGGTTCCTGGCCATCATCGTCTCGATGACGACGCCAACACCGCTGGAGAGTCGGGTGTTGATGTGGTCGGGAGGGATGAGGTTCGCGTTCTTGTCGACGTGCTTGCGCATGACCTCTTGCGGCGTCTCACCGGTGTACGGCACCCGGCCAGTGACCATGTGGTAGAACGTGGCTCCGAGGCTGTAGATGTCGCCCCGGATATCGACGTCCACCTGCCCCCGGACCTGCTCCGGGCTGATGTAATACGGGGTGCCGATCGCCATCCCCGCCTCGGCCATCGCCCAGTTCTCGTCGGCCGTCGGGCGAGCAAGCCCGAGGTCGGCGAGTTTGACGTTGCCGTCCTTCGTCAGCATCACGTTTTCGGGTTTGATGTCGCGGTGGATCAACCCGCGCTCGTGGGCATGACGCATCGCCTCAGCCACCGCCATGACGATCTTGATGGCGACCTTCTCGTCAAAAACCTTGTTCTTGTCGAGTTCATCCTTGATCGTCGCCCCTTCGACGTATTCCATCACGAAGAAGTGGTGTCCTTCGACCTCGCCCGCATCGATCGCGTTGACGATGTTGTTGTGCGAGAGTTTGGCGGCGATCTTCGCTTCGCGGTCGAATCGCTTGATAAATTCTTTGTTGAGCGCGAGCGAGTCGAGCAAGACCTTAACGGCGACGACCCGATCAACGCTGGTCTGCTTCGCCTTGAAGACCAGACCCATCGACCCCTTGCCGATCTTTTCGATGATCTCATAGCCGGGGATCTCGAACTTGCCGCCCCCTTCGGCTCCGGCTTCCTTGACCAGGCGAGCCGACTGCCCCTTGGTCAAAACGCGGGCCTCGACCATGATGTCGACGAGGTTGCGGGGCTTGTCGGCCCCTTCCTTCGCGGCCAGCTTGGCCCGGAGTGCCTTGCAGGCCTCCACTTCCTGAGACGTGGCCAGACCGCGGCGGATGATCGACTTTTCGAGGTTGAGTTCGTTGACTCCCGACAACCCCTGCGACTCGGCGGGAGCCGCCTTCTCGCGGGGCACGGCTTTGGATTCGGCGGGCGTTACCGTTTTGGATTCGGCGGGCGATGCCATGAGAGCCGCCTCCTGATTGATCAGCAATGATATCAGACAAAGAAGGGATAAACCGGCGTCACCCGCAGCCTGACAAACCAGACGAGACCTGGCACGCTTCGAAGGTCGCAAGCTCGTTCAGTATGATTGGCGTACCGGCAATGTCAACGACTCTCTCTCAATCTCATACCTCACGCGAGCCGACTCACAAACTCCCATGCGAAAATGGTGAGTGGCTCCCACAAACATTCCTTGCAAGTTGATCCCGGGAGCCAAGCCTTATTGATGCAGGATTGCTTCAAGGTGGCGATGCTCTCGTCGGCAAGGAGGACTCAAAATTTGTGAATCGACCGGCATTATTCGCCGATCTTCCATTCATTGTACGCATCCGCGAACCCGACTCATGTGGCCAAACTCGGAAAAGTCCGCCAGGCTTCGCCGGTAGGAAGGACTCACGTGCTGTCTTGCGCTTATCGTGAGAAGCGGTCGGTCCGCCGAAGCAAGGAACGCAGCGAATGAATGGCTCGCAGACGGACCCAATCGAGAACGAGTTGCTTTACGTGCAACTCGTTCGCGCGGCTCAAACAAGCAGATTTGGTATGGGCTTGATCCTGGTTGGATGGGTTCACCTGCTCATCTTCCTGGGTTGTCATTATCTCTTCATCAAGGGAGATCGAGCCGCAGCTCATTTTCTGCCGCTCTGGGGACTTGATCTCGCGCTGGGGTTTTTGATCCTGCGAGGTCGATTACCAATCGTCAAGACGGCTGGCATCCCTGGTATCCGTCAAATCGCGGTCCGCGTCTGGCTTACGTTCGCCATCCTGTGCTTCACCTCGGCATCGCTAAACTCGATCACCGGATTTCAGATCGACTGGTTCAAGATCTCGTGGTCGCTGCTCGGAACGTTCGCGTTCGCGACCATGGCCTGGATTTTTCACATTGCGTTGTTGATTCCGGCGGTCCAGATGTCGTTGACCGCGCTCCTGATCGCCGCGAACCCAGATCAGGCTTACTGGATTTTTGGAGTCTCGTGGTTGTTGACTTTGGAAACCTTGGGCTTGATCCTGGAGCGACCGCGGTGGTCGGAGCGGTGGATCTCGCTGCGGTCGCGGCAACTCGACCCAAAATAGTCCTGTCGGCGGTTTAACTCCGGTTATGGCTTCGTTATAGTCGTCAGCATCTTGCAGTTCGCCCAATCGTCAAGGGGATCTTGATCGAACCGTCATGGAGCGGGTGATTGGGTCGAGATCCGACGCGTAACGATGCTCCGGAGGCTTTCTTGGCGACGATCGGTGTAATCGCGGGTGACGGCGTTGGTCCCGAGGTGGTTCGCGAAGGTCGCGCGGTCCTGACCGATCTGGCAGGACTTGATGGGATTCGGCCAGATCTCGTTGAGTTTGATCTGGGTGGTGAACGCTACTTGCGGACCGGCGAAGTTTTGCCCGAGACCGTCGTGGCCGAACTCCAGCAATGCGATGCGATCTATCTGGGCGCGGTGGGTCACCCAGGGGTCGCTCCTGGCATCCTGGAAAAAGGGATCTTGCTCCGCCTTCGGTTCGAGTTTCACCAGTATATCAACCTGCGACCGGTCCGCCTGTTTCCGGGTGTCGAGACGCCGATCAAGGGCAAGGGTCCCGACGAGATCGACATGGTCGTCGTCCGCGAGAACAACGAGGATCTCTACGTGGGTGCGGGGGGCTTCACCCGCAAGGGGACGCCCGAGGAAGTGGCGATCCAGACGTCGATCAATACCCGAGTCGGCGTCGAGCGCTGCCTGCGGTACGCGTTCAACCTGGCCCGGACCCGCGGGCAGACGCGACCCTTTCGCGGGTTGACAACCGCCGACCGCGAGCGTGGCCTGATCGGTCAGGTGACGATGGTGGCAAAAACGAACGTGCTGACCTTCGCTCATGACCTCTGGATGCGGGCTTTTACCGAAGTCGCCCGCGACTACCCCGAGATCAAGACCGACTACAACCACGTTGATGCCTGCTGCATGCGCATGGTCATCGCGCCCGAGCGGTACGACGTGATCGCCACCACGAACATGTTCGGCGACATCATCACCGACCTCGGCGCTGTCTTGCAGGGGGGGATGGGTCTTGCGGCGTCGGGCAATATTAACCCCGACCGGACCGCGCCGAGCATGTTCGAGCCGGTCCACGGCTCGGCTCCCGACATCGCCGGCCAGGGGATCGCCAACCCGATCGCGGCCCTGCTGTCGCTCGGGATGCTGCTCGACCACATCCATGCCCCTCAAGGGGCCGCGGCCATCCGCGCGGCCGTGGCTACCGTGCTTGCCGCCGGGACGCCCCGGACTCCTGATTTGGGGGGAACCGCCACCACGGCCAAGGTTGGCAAGGCCGTCCGTCAGGCTCTGGAGGGCCACCTCCGTTAAGATCGACCGCCCACGCAGGATGCCGATGCGGGTCGAGTTCGTTTCGCCCAAGACGTTTCCCGTTCGATCGTCTGCTCGCGTGCGTTCCGCCTTGATCCGCCCTCGACCCATCCCCTGGGAGAGCCGCATCCATGAGCTTCGGCGCAGCCAACGCATTGGATTCCAGCGTCCTCGTCCTTAACAAATATTACATGGCCGTCCATATCATCCCGGTCCGGCGAGCCTTCTGCCTCCTCTTCAAGGATCTGGCCGAAGTCATCACCACCACCGATGGCCATTACGAGTCGCACGACTTTCAGAGTTGGCGTGAACTCTCCGCGACTCGCTCCGCCTGCCGCGACCCCGACGACGACTACATCCGCGCGATCCACTTCGACATCCAGGTCCCGCGCATCGTCCGACTCTTGACCTATGATCGCGTGCCTCGGAACAAGATCAAGTTCAACCGCCGGAACATCTTTGCTCGTGACGGCAACCGCTGTCAGTATTGCGGCAAGGGATTTCCCGCGAGCCAATTGAGCCTGGACCACGTCATGCCCCGCTTTCGCGGCGGCAAGATGAATTGGGAAAACATCGTCTGCGCCTGCGTCCGCTGCAACGTCCGCAAGGGGGGGCGGACTCCCGCCGAAGCGGGGATGCGGTTGATCAAAACCCCGGTCAAACCCAAAACCAGCCCAACCCTCAGCCTGAAACTGGCACACCGCAAGTATCAGAGCTGGAAATCGTTTCTGACCGAAGCGTACTGGGCCACTGCAGAATGTTAATAGCCGCCTGAATCTGGACACCTCGGCACGACCAGACCTGAATGTTTTGCCGTTCTGGGTCAAAGCATTGATGGTATCTTCTCTCCTGATGGTGTATTCTGAGACAAAGGTCATATCTGGTCATCACCAGTCATTCCCCCTGAGGCGAGGAGGCTTCCATGCCGTGTCGTTTGTCGGTCCCACGTCGGGCCGGGTTCACTCTGATCGAGTTGCTTGTGGTGATCGCGATCATCGGAGTTCTGGTCGCGCTCATCATGCCCGCCGTGCAGTCGGCTCGCGAAGCGGCCAGCCGGACCCAGTGCATCAACAACCTGAAGCAGATGGGTCTGGCCTCGATGGAATACCACGACGCCTTCGGCGCATTTCCCGGTGGGTGGTACTGCGACCCGACCGTCGACACCAACTGCGCCCAGACGGCGGCTCAAGCCTACATGTGGAGCGGCTTGACCGGGCTGTTCCTCAAGATGGAACTGAACAACAACTACAACGAAATCAATATCTTTATCCCCACGAACGCCCCGGACAACACCACGGCCACCCGCCGGACGATCAACGCCTTCGTCTGCCCGTCGAACCGGAAGGCCATTGTCACGGCGAGCGATTCGACGACGAATGTGTCGAAGCTCGGGCCATCGGACTATCGCGGTAACCTCGCCGCCGGTTACCAACCCGGGATCGTCGCCGCGTACAGCAACGGCAACACCGACCCGACCAACACCACCGATGGCAACACGCCGCCCGGTCCGCTGCTGGGAGTCTATGACAACGGGATGACCTACATGGATTCGACGACGAGCATTGCCGACGTCGGCGATGGCACGTCGAACACCGTGTTGATGGGCGAGACGCTGACCGGCACCTGGTCCGAGGCAACATCTTGCTGCGTCCGGACAACCGTCGACCGCTCGATCAACAAGCCGATTATGGTCAAAAACGCCAACTACTATACCTACTGGATGAGCAAGCACCCCGGCGTGGTCAACTTCCTGAAGGTCGATGGCAGCGTCAGCACCGTCACAAACCAGATCAACAAGCAGGTGCTGGTCAAGATGATGACCCGCAATGGCGGCGAAGCCCTCTCTGCTGACCAGATGCGTTAAGATCCACAGAACAAGCGAAGCCGCAGCGCACAACAACGCCGCTGACCATTTCCTCGATCAAAGGAAAAGGCCGGCGGCGTTTGCTTTGGGAGTCGCTTTTGCCTGGTCGGTTCAAGCCTTCTTCGAGCAGGCCGAACCTTCGAGCGACTCTTTCTTCTCGGTGATGACCGGAAACTTGGAAGCTTCCTCGGCATTCAGCGCGGTAAAGTCTTTCCACTCTTCGGGCACGTTGTCTTCATGGAAAATGGCTTCAACGGGGCATTCAGGGACGCATGCTTCGCAGTCGATGCACTCGTCGGGGTGGATGTATAACATCTGCGCCCCTTCGTAGAAACAGTCAACCGGGCAAACGACGACGCAGTCCGTATATTTGCAATCAAAGCATGGTTCGGCGACGATGTGGGACATTCCCAAAACTCCTTGATGAGCCGATAGTGGTCGAGGGGCGGCGACCAACCCCCATGATGGCGGTAATCGGCCATTGTGGCTCTTATCTTAAGGCGTTTTCGCGTCGAAGGTCAAGTTCGCCTTGATCTCCATACCCCTACGCGATCATTCCTTGCGCTTGACCGATTTGATGGTGATCGGTTTGACCGGCACGTCGTCGCTCATGCCGCCAGGGCCGCCCGGCTTGGTCGTCGTGGCGACAACCGCGATGGCGTCGACCACTTTCATGCCGTCGGTCACCTTGCCAAACGCCGTGTAACCCCCACCCGCGTGGTCGAGCTTGGCGTTATTACCCACGCTGATGAAAAACTGCGACGTGGCCGAGTCCGGGTCCGGGGTCCGGGCCATGGCAATCGTGCCTCGGGCGTTGCTCATACTATTGGCCGATTCGTTCTTGACGGGCGGGAACAATGGCGGCTTTTCCTTCACGACCCCACCCGTCTCGGTCATCCCGCCGGTCTGGATCATGAACCCCTTGATCACCCGGTGAAAGCTGGTCCCTTCGTAGTAACCTTTATCGACATATTTCAGGAAGTTGTCGACCGTCATTGGCGCTTTGGTCCGGTCGAGCTCGATGGTGATCGGCCCAGCGGTGGTGTCGATCACGACGACCGGATGCTCGGCATCGGCGGCAACCGCATGGTTGATGGGAGAGAGCAACAGCGTGGAGATCCCGAAGCAAACAGCAGACGTCAATCCCGTGCGAATCATCGAGGTCCATCCCCTTGAAGTGTGCGGGCGCCCCCTCGATCGATCAAAAGTCCGGATTGATCCAATCTCGAAGGGGCAATCGGGGACGAATCTAGCACACGATCCGCTCGCCTGTCGAGTCGCCGCTGGGACCTGACCAGGAACGAAAAGGGACCGGTGGACCCTCAAGTGAGGTTCCACCGATCCGGGTTTGGCTGCGACTTGCCTGCTCGCTCAGTTGGCCGGTGCCTGGAGCAAGAGAAGGTTCAGCTTGTCGAGCAAGGTGGCTGGCAAGCGGTTGCTCCCTGCCTGAGCGGCCTTGAGATACTCGCCGGCCCTGCGTGACTTGGACTTATCGGCCATCAGCAACTGCCCCATGTGGAAGTTGAGGACCGGGTGCTCGGGAGACTTGTTCAGGCCGGTCTGATAGGACTTCTCCGCCTCGGACTTGTCGCCGAGTTGTTCCTGGATCGACCCCAGGGTGTCGTAGAACTCACCCGGGAGGACGCTCGGATCGACCCGCCGGGCCAGGTTCTGGGCCAGGGTCAACGCGTCCTGGCTCCGGTTGAGATAGCTGTGCAAGATCCAGGCTTTGTTGTTGACTGCCTCGACCAGATTCGGCTGCACGGCGAGGATGGTGTCGTACTCGGTCAGGGCGCGGTCGAGGAGCTTGCGGGCCTTGCTCTGGTCGGTCTCGGCTTCCGACATCGTCAGCAAGAGGTCGCCGAGCCCCAGATGCGCCGGGACGCTGTTCTGCGTCGTTGCCGCCTTCTCGGCCCAGGGGAGCGCGAGTTCGGGCTGGTTGGCCTTCGAGTAGCCGCCGGCAATCGCGGCCGACCGGTCTCCCTTGGGGTCCAGATCACCATAGGTTTTCGCCAGAGCCCGGGCGTCATCAAGATCCGTTTTCGCCGGAGCCTGGCCCTTTGTCTTCGGCTCGGCGAGGATCTGGATCACGGTCGCCAGCGCGTCGGAGTCGTTCGGGTTGGCCTTCAGGGCTGCCTTCAACGTTGTGACGGCCTTGGTCCGATCGCCGTTCATCATCTGGATCTCGGCCATCAGGGCGGACGCTTCGGCGAAGGTGGGCCGGTCGTGGACAATGGCGGCGAGGCGGTCGAGCGCCTTGGCGCGGTTGGCCTGGACCTGATTGATTGGTCCCTTCAGGGTCGCAATGCCGCGAGCTTCGATCAAGGCGGCGGCCAGTGCGGTTGGCTTATCGGGATCGGCGTCCTGGAGGAACCGAGCTTCGCGGATCGCCACTTCCGTTTCGCCGTTCAGCAAGCTGAGCCGGGCGAGTTGGAGCCGGGCTTCGGGCTGGCGAGGATTCCGCGAGAGCGCCTCGGCATAAGCGGCGGCCGCCTCCTGACTCTGTCCCTTGGTCATGAAGATTTGCGCCCGGAGGAGCGGGCCAACGGTCGAGTTCTTGACCTTGGCGTCGATCTCCTGCGTCAAGGACATGGCGCGGGTCAGATCGCCCCGGCGGATCGCCAGTTCGCAATCGAGTTGCAGGAAGGTCGGGTCGTTCTTGAACCGGGTCCGGTCCTGGTCGATCAGCATGGCGGTTTTCTCGTCGAGCCGGCTGGCCTCGACGCGATCGCTCCGGGCGATGGCCTCGGCCACCTGCGCGGCAATCATCTGGATCTGCGTTGCGGCGGTCCCGGCGTCGGCGGGGTCTGCCTTCACGATATCGCTGGCCACCTGCTCGGCGGCGGCGAAGTCGTTGTGATCACGGTAGGTCGTCAAGAGCAACTGCCGCCACGGCCCTTTCGGGTCGGACTGCGCCCGGGCACTGATGAAAGCGGCTCCCGCCTTGAAGCCTTGCGTGATGGTCAGGACCCGGCACTTGGCCTGGACCAGTTCGACCGCGTCGGGTTGCTCGGCCAGCCCCTGATCGAGCACGGTCAGAGCGCGGGCAAAGCCAGTGTCGGTGGGCGGAGCGGTCGATTCGACGGCGGCGAGCATCAGATACAGGACGGCGGGCACCGGCTTGCCGGCGACTTTCGTGCTCTCGGTGGCGCGACGAATCGTGCTGATGGCGTCGGCATGCTTGTTCGTCCGGGCCAGGATCTCGGCGCGGGTGACGACGGCACCGGGATAGGTTGGGTCAGACTTCAGAACTTCATCCGCCTGCGCCAGAGCGGCGGCGTCTTCCTTGTTGAACCGAAAGTAAGACGCGGCTCGGATGCGTTCCTCGTTGGTCGTCGGTGACTTCGGATCGTTCAACAGGCTGATCATCTCGGCCCGGGCGGCGGGCCATTCCTTCTTGGCGGCTTGCGCCGCGACGAGTTGCCAGCGGATCGACCGGATGACGGCGGGGTTGGTCGCATCCTTCAGCATTTCGCGATAGCGGGCGATCGCCGTGTCGAGGTCGCCACTTTCGAGCGCCATGCTGGCGATGGCCGACTGAGCCGCCGCGACGAGCGAGAAGCCGCTATCGATTTCCTTGACCGATTTGTCATGAGCCAGCGACTGAAAAACTTTAGATGCACCTTCGGGGTCGGTCCGGCCGTCGAGCTGAGCCTTGTAGAACTGAACGAGCTTGTTGTTCGGGTCCTTCTTGAGCGCGGACTCGTAGTAGTTTGAAGCGCCCGCCACGTCGTTCCGGCTCAAAGCGAGCTGCGCGTCGAGGAGGTCACTGGTCGCGGCATCCTTCCAGCGAAGCTTGATCCGGCGGATCGTCTCGGCGGCGGCGCTGAAGTCCTTACCGGTCATCTCCAGAAGGGCGAGCTGCACCGACGGCGCGGAGTTTTCGGCCCGCTCGGCAACCGAGGCGAGCAACTTCCGGGCATCGGCCGGCCGGTTCAGGTTACTGGCCAGGATCTGCGCCCGCTGCAGGACGGCGGGGACGTTATCCGGGACCACCGTCAGGAAGTCGGCGAGCACCTGATCCGCCTGCTCGGGACGCTTGGCCTTGAGCAACATCGACGCTTCGACGATGGCCAGTTCGCTGCTGTCGGGGTAGGCCGAGCGAGCTTTGGCCAGCCGCTTCTGGGCCTCGTCGTCCCGCTTCTGCTCGATCAAGGTCAGGATCGCCAGGTTCTCGGCCCCCGGTCCCGCCTTGCCCTTCGAGACCAGCCAGTCGATCCGCTTCAGGGCGTCGGCCGGGCGACCGAGCATGACCTCGATCTGAGCGAGCCGCAACTCAACCGCCGGGGTGGCGTCCTCGCCGTTGGCAAAGGCCCGGGTGTACTCCTCGACCGCCTTCTTGAGGTCGGCGGGTGACTTCCGGGCCTGAAAGATCTCGCCTTTCAGCAGGTGAAGCGTTCCTTCATACGAGCGCGGCAGGCGTCCTTCCTGCACGGCTTGCAACATCCGGGCGACGATCGGCTCGGCGTCCTCGGGGTAGCCAGCCTGGACGACCGACCACGCGGTCCAGATCTGATACTGGGGTTCGAGGGTCCCCAACCGCTGAGCCCGCTGGAGATACTGTCGACCCATCGACGGTTCCTGGTTCAGGATCAAGGCGACCCCGTACCGGGCCTGAGCTTCGGCCAGATGAGGAAGTTGGCCGGCGGCGGTCCGGAGGTGGACCAGCGCCGCGCTCCGGAGAGCAGCCTGATCGACCTTGTTCATCTCGGCGGCGTTCGGGGCGTTCACCAGCCCGGCCTTTTCGAGATCAATGGCACCCTGAAACAGGTGGCCGAGCGCCTGGAACCGGTCCACCTTGCAGTCCAGCAGCGACTTGATGTGCGGGGCGGCTATCTCGTACCGCGAGGGGTCTTTCAGGTTTGCCAGGTAGGCTTCGATCGTCAGAGCATGCAGCCCCAGGCCGGTTTCGGTCGTCCCCTGTTTGGCGGCGGCAGGCGAGGCCAGACCTTGCAAAGCGACCTTCAAGCACAGGTCGCGGTGGTCGCGAAACCGCAGGTGGTCGGCATACGCGAGGTAGACGTTCAGGTCCGCCCCGCCCTTGACGGCCAGCGACTTCTGGAAGATGGCCTCGGCGGTCTCGTCGAGCGAATCCCCATACGTGTTGAGCAATTCGCGCTGGTCGGGGTGTTCGATCCCGCGAGCAATCAGGCTCCGCTGCACATCTTCGATCAGGATGCTGATCCGGGCGATCCGGGTCGAAGGAATTTCGGGCTCGTTCGAGGTGGCGATGGCGTCCCGCTTCACGGCGGCCACCCGGTCGGCGAGTGCCTTGACGTCGCTGGTCTCGGCCAGGTCCATCCCGCGGAGGCGGAGCAAGGCCATCCGGTCCACCGACGAGGCATTGGCCGGCAAGTCGGTCGCTCGGACGCGATCCAGGATCTTGCCGAGCGCTTCCTTGTCATTCCCGACGGCCGCGATCCGCGCGGCAATCCACTCGGTCCGGATCTGGTGCTGCGGCTCGGCCCGCAAGACCTTGAGCAGCCCGTTGATCTCGGTCAGGTTCGGCGACGTCCCTTCCAGGTCATCGGCGGCGAGCACGTAAGCAGCGTCGGTATTGGTCGGATCGATCGCCGCGAGCGACCTGGCCCACCGAACCTGTTCATTATGGTCATCATTCCGGACCGCCTCGTCGAGCAGTCGGCGGCGCGGCTCGGCCCGCCTGGTTCCGTGGTTCGCCGCGCTCGTGAGGGCGGACAGGTAAGCGGTCCGCAGATCCGCCTTTTTCTCGGCGGGGGCTTCGGTCATCCACTCGCGGCAGAATTCAGCAAACTCCTCGTAAAGGGCTGCGTTCCGGTTGTCGCTCTTGAGCGCGATCTGGTAGTCGAGCTTGGCTTTGTCAAATTCTCTGGCCTTCCGTTCCGCGCGAGCACGGGCGACAAAGTCGCTCGACCCCCGCGAGCCCATGACCGTCGCGATCGTCATCAAGCCCACCAGGGCGACAACCACGAAAAGTCCCGACAAGATCAAGAGCGGTTTCCAGCGGACGGTCATCGGGCACAACTCCTTAGGCTCGTGAGGCCGGACCCACGCGGCGAGGCTGAGATCGCGACCGGAGACCATCCAGGTCAACAGCGCGAGCCATCGCGGCGTGGTGTGGAAAACCAAACGGGCGACGTTCGTTCGGTGCATTGATTCGGGATGCGTTGTCGCTGATGACTTCCCTCGCGACGGGTTCAACCTGCTGCGGTTGAACCGGAGTCGGCCGTGTCGCCAACCCGCGCGAAGTGTCACCCCCTGCCCTGAGACTCGAAATTGACTCGACACGACCGACACGATCCAGTGTCCCCGGCGGCTAACCCCAAACACGAAAAGCCGCGTCATCCCCTCCAAATAAGGGACAACGCGGCTGAATGGTCACCAGGAGTGAGTTAAGACCCAGATCAGCGGCGGATGACAGAATCCAGGGAGAGCAACGCGGTCATCCGATCCGTCAGCGACGTGGCGGCTGGGGTGGTTCCGACCGGGCTGAGGGGGATGGTCGAAGCGGTAAGACTCTGCGAGGCAAACATGGTCGAGAACCGATTCGAGACCCGGCGGGCCAGCGTGGGATGCTGGCGGCAATGCGGGCAGGTGGATGTTCGGGCCAACCGGTCGACCCCCGCGTACCGCTCAGGGTCCTTGGCGAACCGATCGCGCTCGCTGGCATCCTTGAACAGGTAGAGGTGACCGTTGTAGACGACACCCCAATGCGGGTCACCACTCTGGAAGTCGCCATGATCCACCTGGCTCACCGGGCACCGACCATCATTGACCGGGGCGAACGAGTCGGGCTTTTTCAGGAACGCATCCCGACCCGCTTCGTTGGCGAACCGGAAAGATCGACCGTTGTGTTCGACCGTCAGTTCGGGACGCCCCGGTACCAGTTTCTGGTCGGTCAGCAACGAGACCGGGTCATAACCCGCCAGGGCGACGCTCGGATCTTTATCGACACGCGACCGGGTCCGAGCGGCCACCTGCTCGGGCGATCGCCCCTCAGCGGTCAACACGGTCGTCAAAAATGTGGAGAACTCGGCGGGGTCGGCATAACCTTCGAGCTTCTCGATCACCTCACCATTGGGGCGAATAATGACCGTCGAGGGCAAAACCGATAGGCCCAGATTCTGGGCAAGCGCTTCGTACTCGTCCGACCGGAGCTTGACCGGCACGAACCGTTGCACCGACTCGGCGACGACCGACGGGTGAACGAAGGTCGAGTGCTCCATCCGACGACAATTCCCACACCACGGGCCGGTGAACTGGATCCAGAGGAGCAAGTTTCGAGATTTTGCTTCTGCTTGAGCCTGGCCGAGGTCTTGCCGCCAGGCCACTTTCGCGGCGTCATCGCCGGCCAGTGCGGGGCTGGCCCAAAGCATGGACGAGAGGGCGGCAAACAGGGCGGCGCGTCTGACCCGAATCATCCCGGGATGAAGATCCTGCATCGGTCGTCTCCGTCATGACGGCGGCTGAGAAAGGAGGAACACAGTCACCCAACATCGCACCGAGCTGGTCGGAGATGATGGAATAACTTGCTCCGTCCTTGGAGCGACCGACCGCGGGGAGCAGTCGGGCCAGGCCGTTGGCTGAGGACCGATGTGGGTAGCTGGGGTGCGATTTGCTATAGAGTCCATCGGGCAGAGGGCCGTCGGACCATTAAGAAAAAATCCAGAACCGAACTCCGGGCGGAGGTTCAGGTTCTGGATTCAGGGGAATTCGCTGCATCAACGGATCACATCGGGGCCGGACCGATCCGGCGGGCCCGCATCGAGACGGGAGGCTGAAGGATTTCGTTGAGGACGAACGCCTCACGCAGTCGCTTGGGATCGTTCAAACCGAATCCAACACTCGGCCGGACTCCGCCCCCGGTCTGGATACCCGACTGCACCACGACGGCGGCGGCGGAGCCAACTCCACTCAGGCCGAGGGACGCCACCGGCGGCATGCTCGCCAGTGGAGTTAGTTCCAGGTTGGTGGTCGTGAGATGCTGGTTGACATTCTGGCTGACCCCGGCGAGTCGGGGAGCACGGGTCGGCGCCGGGTCGGCCTTACGCTGGGGGACGAGCGGTTTGCCGCGCGAGGCCCGCTTCGCCGTAGTTGTGGTGGGGATGAGCCGTTTCTCGCGGTCGCGTTCGAGCCGGTTGGTCTCGGACGAGAGGATGACGATCCCGTCGTCGTCGCTCTGCCGGGGAACAGGGCGGCGAACCGCGTTCGACGTGGCTGAACCTCCCGACCCCGAGCCGAATCGAAGCGTCGGCTCGGTGGGTTGGGTCGTCATCCCAACCCGCGACCCGTCGGGCCGATTCATCGGTCGGAGGGTTGGCTTGGGCTTGGTGTCGCGATTGAACAACGACGTCAGCGCCCAGATCGCCATGAAACTAAGCGGGACGATGGCCCGGATCAACGATTCCCAGTTGGCATTCATCGACGGTCACCTCCAGGTCGACAGGCAGCGCAGGACCAGATCAAGAGCCCACCGGTTCACGTCGGGTGGAGTTGTTGCCGTTGCCGGCGATCGACGACCGCATATCGGTATCGGCCTGGACGTTCTTGAGGTGGTAGTAGTCGGTGATCCCCAGGTTTCCCTTTCGGAACGCCTCGGAGATGGCCAGCGGCACCTCGGCCTCAGCCAAAATGACCTTGGCGCGGTTCTCCTGGACGGCGGCGATCATTTCCTGTTCGAGCGCGACGGCGAAGGCGCGGCGTTCCTCGGCCTTGGCCCGCGCGACGCGGGTGTCGGCCTCGGCCTGCGCGGCCTGCAGATTGGCACCGATGTTGTCGCCCACGTCGATGTCGGCGATGTCGATCGAGAGGATCTCGAACGCCGTGCCGGCGTCGAGGCCCTTTTCCAGCACGCGCTTCGAGATCGAGTCGGGGTTCTCCAGGACGAGGTTGTGCGACTCGGCCGAGCCGATTGTCGTCACGATCCCTTCTCCGACCCGCGCGATGATGGTTTCCTCGGTCGCCCCACCGACGAGGCGGTCGATGTTGGTCCGGACCGTGACGCGGGCCTTGACCTTGAGCTGAATCCCATTCTTGGCGATCCCGTCGATCGTCTGCCGCCCCTTGGTTGGGTCGGGGCAGTCGATCACCTTCGGGTTAACCGAGGTCTGCACCGCGTCGAGCACGTTCCGGCCCGCGAGGTCGATCGCCGCGGCTCGCTTGTACGAGAGCGGGATATCCGCCCGGTTGGCGGCGATCAGGGCACGCACGACGTTGGGGACATTGCCGCCGGCGAGGTAGTGGGCTTCCAGGCTCCGGGTCGTCAAGCCGTCCTTCTCGCTCAGGCCGGCCTGAATGGCCATGATCTTCGATCGGACGATGATGTTCTGGTTGACCTTGCGGAGTTGCATCCCGATCAGGTCAACCAGCCCGACCTTGGCCTCGGAGAACTTCGCCTGAATCCAGAGATTGAAGTACTTGGCGAAGATCACGAAGCCGATCAGAACGACGAAACCGATCACGAACAGGAAGACGATGACAGCCACCTGTGACGTTGTGGCCTGGCCCTGAGCCATGAGCGGATCGAACATGAAGAAACTCCCGGTTAAGCGCTGGCTCCATCGTCGAGCCGCACGATGGCTGAATGGAGGCTCACTCCGACCACGACCTGGAAGACTCCAGAATCGCCATCCGAGGACCGAACTCTCTGATTTTAGTCGGATTGCCAGGGCGAATCGAGTCGCCTGTCCGGCAATCCGGACACTTTGGGAAATCCGGCGACTTTTCGATGGCCCGACAGGAGGGTTTGCCGAGCCTGAGCGAATATTTTGGACTCAACCCACACGGACGACAACCCGGCCCGACCGGACCGCCACCACCCGGACCCACACCCCCGGGTCGATCAAACCCGACTCGGCAATCGCCTCGACGCGGCGGCCGTCGAGTTCAATCATCCCCGACGGTCGGAGCGGGGTCAGGACTCGACCCGACCGCCCGACCCGTTCTCGGTGAGTTGCCTGCGACCCCGCCTCATGGATGTCGGCGGCGGTCGGCGGTTGCAGATAGACGCGCCGCCCGATCCGGGTACGCGGCAAGCCGTAGATGGCACCGATCCAGGTCGCCGGCACCAGAGCGGTCTCCAGGAGGATCCAGCGCGCACCCAGCGGCGCCGACCCGAGATAAGCGACGTAAGAGCTACCGATCAGGCAACTTCCGGCCACCAGACCCAGCAACCCCCCACTGGGAAGCATGACCTCGGCGACGACCAGCAGCAGACCAACCACGAGCAGCAGGAGCGGCCAGATCAAAACTTCCATACGGCACGCCGCTCCCGCTAGAGCAAATTCCCCTTGACCATATCACTGCCGGAAAGGGGGACAGGCACCGCTCGCAAGCTCGCTTGAGCCCATCCCCATTTCCTCGAGCACTCCACCCAACAGGGAGTTGCCCTAACCGACCGGTTTGACAACGACCCGCAACCCCTGGACATCGACCACCTCGATCAGGGCGTCACGCTCAATGAAAAAGCCATCGGCCCGAACGTCGACCAGCAAGTTGCCGAACTGAGCCTTGCCCGACGGTTTGAGAACCGTCGTCGTCCGACCCGTCTCCCCCATCAGGAACGCGAACGACTCATAGCCCTCGGTCATTTCGGGCTTCGGGGCAAACTCGTCGAGGTCCATCCCCGACCCCGTCACGGTCTGCGGCTTCAAAACCATCCGGTTCAACACCGGAAGCGACGGGATGTACCGCCCGACGATCGAGGCGCCGATGCCAACGCCGACCATCACCGCGACGATCTGGCCGAGCGTGCCCGCCATCTGGCGATACTCGTAATCCTGTGTCGGCCAGACAAACGTCTGGCTGGCCATGACGATACTGGTCAGGATCAGGACGAATCCGCTGAGACCGAACACGCCAAAGCCGGGGAAGACGAAGAGTTCGAGCCCGAGGCAGATCAGACCAACCAGGAACAGGAGAATTTCGAGCTGGTCGGCGGTCCCGCTCAGGTAGCGGCTCCAGAAGAACAGAAGAAAGGCGATGGCCGAGGCAATCGCGGGCAGGCCGACCCCCGGCATCTTGATCTCCAGGATCAGCATGAAGAAGCCGACGAACAGCAACAACCAGCTCGCGAACGGGTCGTTCAAGGTTGTCACCAGGCCATCAACCCAGGTCGGCCCGTCCACGCGGATGACCTTGTCGCGGACACCGTAGAGCCCCTTGAACTCCTCGACGTCTTCCACCTGCTGGCCAAGGTGGTAGGGACCGGCCTCGTCGGACCGGACCATCATGGTGACGCCGGGTTCCTTGACCGAAGTCGGGTTTTGATACCGGTTCGGGTCGGCCTGAAGTTGGCTTTCCAGGATCAAGGTCGAGGCGCCGGTCTGGGTGTCGGTCGCCTGCAAGACGCGGGCCTGGCGGTTGACCATTCCCTGCGCGATCGCAGCGGGGTGCCCCTTGCGGGTCGCCAGATCCTCGGCACGACGCGACAGGCTCTCGACCATCGCGTTGGTCAGGTTTTCCCCGCGCCGGTTGCGGCCGACGAGGATCTCCTGCACGCCGCCCATCCGCCCCCCTTTGCGGAAAACGATGTCATCGCAAGCCAGCGGCAGCAAGGTGGCCACGCCGGTTGCCTGATCGTCGATAAAGGCGACGGTCCGCATATCCTTGATGTCGGCGATCAGCCCCGCAACGTTGTTCGCCGAGGTGTTGAGCCCCCCGGGGCTGCTGATCTGGAAGAAGAGGAGGTTGACCCGTTCGCGCCGCGCCTGGTCGATCCGGCGGCGGAGGTAAGCCTCCTTGATCGGGTCGATTCGCCCCTCGATCTGGATCCAGACCGGGCGGATCTCGCCGAAGAGGGTGGGATCATTGCTGATCGCCTTGGAGTCAATGTTGTAGACGTTGGCGATCTCGCCGGGGTTGTCGGCCAGAAGTTTGACGAACCCTTCCTCGCGAGCCCGCCGCGCGGTCAACTTGCCCCGGCTGCCACCTTCCCAGGCGGGCTGGATATCCCCCTCGGCGGCGGTGTTGGTCTTGAGGAACTCGGGCAGATCGCTGGCGAGCACATAATGGACCTGGCGGTCGGCAGTCCGGACAGTCTTGAGGTCGGCCGTCGGGTCGAGCAGGCCGAGAAAGAGGCCGGCATCACGCGCTTTGCGGCGGGCCAGTGAGCGGATCGGTTCGAGGTAGTCCGCCTTGACGTTCTGCCCTTCGGGGGTGATCGGGCCGATGCTCGCCTCGCGTCCCATGACGATCTGCGTGCAGGCCAGGACGGGCAGAACGGCGTATCCCTTGAGCGGTTCGGGCACGTAGGCGACCGTGTATTGTGCCCCCGCGAGTTCGGTCGAGAGAAAGTTCGCCAGCTCGAATGAGGTCCCGAACCCGCTGGAGTTGGGTTGCGACTGCCCCGGCTTGAAGACGAAGACGAGGATCGGTGGTTCGGTCCGCTGCGCAGCCGCGCGAGCGATCACCTGCCGGGTTCCAGCCTTGATCCGTTCCAGCGTGTCGCTGTTGATCGGCTCCTCAACGGTGAAAAACTGGCCGGGATTCACCGTGGCGGTCGGTTCGGGCGCGGGGTTTTGTTCCGGGGAGGACGCTGCGCAGACCAGGCCGGTTGAGCCGCAGCCGAGCAAGGTCAGCATGATGACGATCAGGCCGTGGCGCAAATTGAACGATCCAATCATCGAAGATGGACTCCCTCCTTCGATCGATCCGGATCGCGGCCGGCGTGGACGCGACCTACAGATCGAGCGGGGCGGCCCGACCTGTCCTGTCGCGACCAGCCAGCACTCCCAAACGATTATAAGCCCGAACGAAACCCCTCGTCAAACCGGGAGGGATCGCGCGGGCTTTGGGTGTCTCGGACGGAAGTGCAAGGGATTCAAACCAACGAGGAGCTTATCGTTTTGTCGCCGGTTGCTGGATCGCGGCTCGCTTCGGAGTCGCCTGCGCGGCCTTGGGTGCGCCGGGCTGGGCGTTGGCGTCGGGGTTCCGGATCACCTTCCACTTGCCCGACTTGTCAGCCTTCTCCGGAACGACCATCGCGAAGAACTTGTCGTCGATCGGCTGATTCGGGTTGATCAAGGTGAACTTGAACTCCTGAATCTCCTTGTCACCCACCGGCGAGAGGATCAACTTGCTGGGCAGGAACGTCTTCTTGTTCAGCCAGACGTGGGCGGCCTTGAAGTCCTTCTTGTCGATCTCTTCCCTGGGAATGACCTTGATGTAGTAGTCATCGGGAGCGTCGGGTTTGGGGAGCAACGTCATATCATAGCGCTGGCGAGCCTCGGCGGCCTTCATGTTGAAGAGGAACGGCAACGGACCTTGCTGGAGGGCCTTCTGCCGCGCTTCCTTGTCCAACGGGTAAACGTAAACGGTCTGTTCGTCCCACTCGTACTGCAATACTTCCTTGCCGGTGCAGACGATCCGCTGGTACGGCTCTTTCTCGACCTTGATCTCTTTCTGGCCACTAGCATTAAGAACCAGGGTCGGCTTGCCGTTGGCGTCGGGAACGGCATGCTTGAACTGGAGGCAAGCGAGGTCGGGGCTCCGGAGCATCGCCATCCCCTGCGAAACCTTGTCGCCCCAGGCGATCGACTTGTCGATCCGCTCAAAGACGACCTGCAATGACTTCACCGTGGCGCTCTGCTTTTCCCACTCGTTGAGCAACTGATCCATATCGGCCTTCGCCCGCGCCTCGGCAGCGGCCCTGGCCTTGAGGGCGGCGGGGTCAACCGGAGCGACGGGAGCCGCGGCCCGGGTCGCACCGGCGCGAGGCTGGGCTCCTGGCGTGGGTGCGGTGCGCGCGGCGGGAGCCTGCGCGGTTGAGATCGACACCGACAAGGCCGAGGCGGTCAGCGTCAACGTCCAGGCGATGAAGCGTCGCATGGGGAATTCCTCCGTGAGTGGGGCGAGGCCCGAATCTTTCGGCCGATGGCAAGCCCGCCAGTCTGGGTCAGATCCGGCGGCAGAGTGGCTCATGGTCGGAAACCTAGCAAATAATCCTGAAGTCGAACAGACCAGCCGACCGATTCTGAAGGATTGCCTTCGTTCGCTAGTTTTGACCACGGTCTCCTGGGGTGGCGAGGAAAAAGGGGACTGGCTCAAGCGAGGAACGAGCGGCTGCCTGTCCCCCTTTTCCGGTCAGACCACCAGCAAACATGGTCAGACCTTGTTCGCTCGGGTCCAAAGAGTTTCCGTCGGCTCCGTGCGGGGTTATGATAGCCCGCACACAATCCCGGTGGGGATCGGTATCATTAGCCAGAGTTGAGATGAGGCGCGGACCGTGGCAAGCCCGAAACTGGTGATCGTGGGGATCGGCGACGATGGGCTCGCGGGCCTGACCGAATCGGCCCGGCGCATCGTGGCCGAGTCCGACCTGCTCCTCGGGTCGCCTGCCATGCTCCGCCTGCTCGACGGCGTGACCAGTCGCAAGCAGGTTCTCGAAGCCGAGATGTCCGCCGCGCTCCGCCAGGTCCACAGCGCCATGTCTGCCGAGCGGCCCGTGCTGGTCAGTGGTGGCGACCCCCTCTTCTACGGCGTCGCCCGCTATCTCTGCGACCGGCTCGGCAAGGATCAGTTCGAGGTCATCCCCCACGTCAGCAGCATGCAACTCGCGTTCGCCCGCGTCAAGGAGACCTGGGACGACGCCTATCTGACCAGCCTCGCCGGTCGCCCGCTGGAGTCGATCGTCGACCGGATCAGGACCGCTGAGAAGGTCGGCATCTTCCCTTCCGACGAGCACCCCCCGGCGCGAATCTTTCGCGAACTTCTCGACCGCGGGATCGACTACTTCAAGGCTTACGTCTGCGAGAACCTCGGCTCACCCGACGAGCGCGTGACGCAGGGAGAGATGACCGATCTGGTCGCGCTCGACTTCGACCCGCTCAACGTTCTGATCCTGATCCGCAAGCCGAACCGACCCGACCGTGCCAAGGGGATCGCCCAGTATCGCCTGTTCGGTAACCCCGACTACTTGTTCGACCAGAGTCAGCCCAAGCGAGCGTTGATCACCCAGGCCGAGGTCCGGAGTATCGCGCTGGCTCAGCTCGATATCCGCCCAACCAGCCTGGTCTGGGACATTGGCGCCGGGTCGGGATCGGTCGCCATCGAGGCTGCGCAACTCGCCAGTCAGGGGATGGTCTATGCCGTTGAGCCCGAAGCGAGCGACCTCGCGTTGATCCAAAGCAACGCCGAGCGGTTCGGCGTCCCCAACGTTCGCGCGGTCAGCGGCCGGGCTCCCGAGATTCTGGCCACCTTGCCCGACCCCGACGCCATCTTTGTGGGCGGGACCGGGCGGCAAGTCGACCTCGTCCTCAACGCCGCATTCGCCCGCTTGGCTCCGGGTGGTCGGCTGGCGGTCAACGTGGCGACGATCGACGGCCTTGCCACCGCACACCGGACCTTGAAGTCGCTGGCCGGTGAAGTCCAACTCTGGAACGTGGCCGTCAGTCGCGGCATCGACCAGATGGATCGGGTCCGGTTCGAGGGCGTCCCGCCGACATTCCTGCTGGCCGTGATCAAGTCCACCGATCCGTCGGATTAAGAAGTTTATCTGAGGTGGATGATCTAGCCGGGGAAATCCACGGACGCACTGTCATCCGTATCTGGCCGCGTCTATAATGACGACTTGTGGCAAATTCAAGACGTCGGTGTAACAGGAGCCTCGGGGCATGGCGGACGCTGGCGATATGGAACTCGACGTGATCGCCGTCGGGGCTCACCCTGACGATATTGAGATCGCGTGTGGGGGCACGCTCGCCCGGCTCGCCCGCAATGGTTACAAGGTCGGCATCGTCGATCTGACCGACGGCGAACCGACCCCGCTCTCGCCCGGCCCCGATGTTCGCATGGAAGAAGCCCGCCGCGCCGGGGAAGTGCTTGGGGTTCATGTCCGGCTCAACCTGAACCTGCCCAATCGTCGCCTGTTCGACACCTTCGAGCACCGCGTCGCCCTCGCCAAGACCTTCCGACGCCACAAGCCTAAACTGGTCATCGGTTTTGGTGGTCGGACCGTGCTGGCCTCACCGGATCATTATCAGGCAAGTTTGATCACCGATGCCGCAGTCTTCTACAGCCGGTTGACGAAGTGGGATGAGCATTTCGACGGCTTGCCGGTGCATACGATCAGCAATCAACTCGCGTTTTCGATCGCGTTGCACTCGCTGGAATCGCCCGGTGAAGCGGGATACTTCGTGGCGGATATCAGTGATACGCTCGATGTGAAGCTGGAAGCTGTTCGGTGCTATGAGACCCAATTCCCCTCGGCGAAGTCGGGAATTTTTCGGGCTGTCGAGGCGATGAACCGATACCAGGGGTTAACTGCCGGATTCGACGCGGGCGAGGTCTTCATGACCTACCGTACCGTCGGTGTCGATGACATCATGCGGTTGACATGCCCCCCTAAGGCTCAGCGTCGGTGAGGACCGAGCCGGGTCAATCAATTCGATCGTGGGGCAGCCGATGCAACAACCGGTCTCTTCGACCCATCTAAAGGCGGACGCGGTGGCTAGTTTGACCTGGTGGCAAACTTTCTGGCAGAGCGTCCGGCACTTCTTCGGCCTTGGCCCTGCGGCCGGGACGGTGGACCATCGCGATCTCGGGCCGATCCGATCCAACCCACCCGTCCCCCAGGGCAAACGCCTGCGAGTCGGGGTCGTCTCGACCGTGGGGAACTATCGCGAGCACAACGAAGACAATTTTTATCTGCCGACCGGCAACGAGAAAATTAGAGGCGAGAGCGTCAACGACCGCGAACATGCGGTCGAGGTTGGTACCGATGACGTTGCGCTCAAACTCTTCGTCGTCGCCGACGGCATGGGTGGGCAACTTGCCGGCGAGAAGGCGAGCCAGATGGCCGTCGATATCATCCCCAAGGAACTTGCTCGGCGGTTGAATACGGCCACCGTCGCGGGCGACAAGGCCGTCCAACGCGCGGTCCGCGATGCGGTCGCCGCCGCGAATCAGGAGATCCTCGGTCTCTCGGTCGTGCAGACCGAGTTCAGCCACATGGGTACGACGGTTGTGCTGGCGCTCATTCACGGGGGGCGCCTGTATGTCGCGGGGATCGGCGATTCGCGGGCCTATCGCGTCCGGGATGGGCAGATCGAGCAGATGACCAAGGATCATTCGCTGGCTCAGGCACTGCTGGAAGCCGGGACGATCACCGCCGAGGAGTTACCCAACCATAAGTTCAACCACGTCCTTTATCTTTATCTCGGGAGTAAGGATGCGCGCGGTGGACCCGAGGATGTCCACGCCACCGACCTCGTCACCGGGGATCGGTTCTTGCTCGCTTCGGATGGTCTGACGGGGGTTGTCGCCGATAGCCAACTTGCCGAGATCCTGACTCGGTCCGAAGATCCCCGCGAAACAGCGCGAGTTTTGATGAAACAGGCTCTCGACAACCAGTCCAAGGACAATGTCACCTGCCTGGTGATTCATGTCGTCTGACCGGGTCGTGCTGATCTGTGTCTGCTCTGGCGATTGACCTTTCTGCTTGCTTCCCCCCGACAGCGCTGGACGAGGCATGCCGCAATGGCCGGGCTTGATCAATTTGTGGCAAACCTTAAGCTCAGCCGTCTGGTCACACCGAATGACCTGACCAGGGCTCGCTCGGTAACACCACCAGAACCCCCCGGCGACGCGGCGGTCCGCCTCGCGCGAACTTTGATCGCTCAGGGAAGTCTGACTTCCTATCAAGCCCGCAAGATCCTGACGGGGGCCACGCGTGGCTTTTTCCTCGGTCCGTACCGGATCATGCGGGCGCTGGGTGAGGGCGGGATGGGGAAGGTCTATCTCGCCGTCCGCGACGGGGCGAACGACCGGGTCGCGATCAAGGTCTTACCCCCCAGCAAGGCCGCCAGCGGAGGTCAAGCCCTGGCGCGGTTTCGCCGCGAGATGGAGCTTTCGCAGCGCGCGAGCCATCCCAACCTCGCGCGGACGCTCGACGTGGGTCAGGACGGCAACGTCCACTTCATGGTCCTGGAATATGTCGCGGGTGAGAGCCTTTATCACCTCGTCAAGCACCCCAAGGGTGGCCCTCTCCGCGTGACCGATGCCGCCCGCTACTTTCTCAAGGTCATCGACGGCCTCGAAGCCGCACACGCCGTCGGTCTGGTCCACCGGGATATCAAACCCTCCAACTTGATGGTCACGCCTGACGGCGACGCGCGGATTCTCGACCTCGGGCTGGCCCGCCTGATCGGTGATGAGGAAGGGTCACTGACGCGCCATAACGTCGTGATCGGGACCCTCGATTACGCCAGCCCCGAACAACTTGGCGACGCCGCGCGGGCCGATCAGCGGAGCGACCTTTATAGTCTCGGCTGCACAATTTATTTCGCCCTCGCCGGTCATCCGCCGTTTGAGGGCGGCGACGTCGTCAACAAGATCTTTAAGCAGCGGATGGATGACCCCGAACCTCTGGAACGGGTTGCCAGGGGGGTTCCTTCCGCGTTCGCCGCGATCGTCCGGAAGTTGATGAACAAGAACCCGGCGGATCGCTACCAGACAATCGCCGAGTTGCGGACCGATTTGGCCCGATGGGCCGATCCAGCCGTTGTTCATGCGATTCTTGGCGCCGAGGCCGACGCAGCACGCTCATTCCGGCCACCCGCCCCCGAGGTCGATGATGATGACCTTCGAGTCTTCGATAAGAAAGACGGCTCATCTTCTGGGCTCTCACTGCGTGATTTTGGAGCATCCGAAGCACCAGTTGCACCCATGCATCGTCCTCCACCCGTTCCCCGGACAGCCGTCATCAAACCCCACCCAACTCCACTGAAAAGGACCCGGATCAGCCAGAACGACGAGATGAAAATGCTGGTTTACTTTGTCATCGGGAGTGTCGCAATTGGGACAATGATCATCGTAATTGTCGCGATATTGGCATTGCGAAGCTAATTTGGTCTGATTAATGCTTTAGTGACATCAGTCTGAACTTTCGGTGGAGTCGATCTGGGAGTGGATGATGAAACTGGCGAGTGTCGCTGCGATGATGAGCGAACAAATTCCTGGAACGAGTTTGACAAATTTGGATGATGTCGTGGAAATAGGCATCTTGTTGCCAGCAAGTCGGGCAGCCGATCTCATCCAGATTGCCAAGTCGCGTCAGGAGTCGGTCGGCCATCTGATCCGTAAGATGATTGATCGCGAACTGGCCGCTCAGCGTTGCACGGGCTAAATGGACGGTATGACTCTCACTTGTGATCGCTCCGGTGTTTGGCGAAGATGAAGGCTGATCGCGATTCCTGGCCCTCCCCGCTCTGGACCGCGCTTGATGCCACTCGACGACGCTGGCTTCGATGGATTCTTGCCCCCGGTTGCCCGCTGGTTTCGCGCCAACCTGGGTGATCCCACTCCTCCGCAGCGTCTCGGTTGGCCGGCAGTCGCGGCCGGCGAGAACACGCTTTTGTTCGCCCCGACTGGGTCCGGCAAAACGCTGGCAGCCTTTCTGGCCTGCCTCGACCACCTCTGGCGGGTTCCCCGGCAGAGCAAAGGGGTCCGCATCCTCTATCTGTCGCCGCTCAAGGCGCTCAACAACGACGTCTACCGCAACCTTCAAATTCCCCTCGACGGCATCCTGAGCACGAGCGAGGCCGACGGCCAGCCGCTGACACCGCTGACGATCGCCGTCCGAACCGGTGACACTCCGCAGGCTGACCGCCAGCGCATCCTCCGCCACCCGCCCGACATCCTGATCACGACCCCCGAATCGCTCCACCTGATGCTGACCAGCCGGGCGCGAACGGTCCTCGGGTCGCTCTCGCACGTCATCGTTGATGAGATCCACTCGCTCTGCGCCGACAAACGCGGCGTCTTCCTGGCGCTGCTGCTGGAACGGCTCGAGCGACTTAACCCGGCCGGTTTCGTCCGCGTCGGGCTCTCGGCCACCCAGCGCCCGCTGGAGGAAGTGGCCCGCTACCTTGGCGGGCAGCGGGTGATTCCGCCGAAGCGAGGCAAAAAGGTCCGGCTCGAACCGCGGCCCGTCACGATCATCGACGCCGGCCAGCGCAAGCAGCTCGACCTTCAGGTCTCGGCCCCGTTCGATCGTGCCGGACCGCGCGTCGAAGGGTCGATCTGGCCCGAAATCGAGCGGCAATTGCTCGGCTTGATCCGTGAGCACCGCTCGACGATCATCTTCGCCAACAACCGCCGGATCGTCGAACGACTGACCGCGCACCTCAACGAGTTGGCCCTCGCTGATCGCCCGGCACCCCCCGATGGTGCCGAACCAACCGACCCGCCAGTCGTTGCGCGCGCCCACCACGGGAGCTTGAGTCAGGCCGAGCGGCGGGTGACCGAGGAGCAGCTCAAGGCGGGCGACCTGCCGAGCGTGGTCGCCACGGCGTCGCTCGAACTCGGGATCGACATGGGAGCGGTGGATCTGGTTTGTCAGGTTGGCTCGCCGGGCGGGGTCGCACGCGGGTTGCAGAGGGTCGGCCGCGCGGGGCACGTCGTCGGTCGGACGAGCAAGGGGCGCTTGATCGCGCGGACGACCGCCGACCTCCTCGAAGCTGCCGCGCTGACACAGGCGATGATCGCCGGCGCGGTCGAGACCTTGCAGGTTCCGACAAACTGCCTCGACATCCTCGCCCAGCAGGTGGTCGCCTGCGTTGCGGTCGAGCCCTGGGATGTTGGTCCGCTCTTCGACTTCGTCCGCCAGGCTTACCCCTACCGCGACCTCTCCGCCGAGGCGTTCGAGGGGGTCCTGAAACTGGTCTCGGGTCGGTTCCCGACGGCGAGCTTCCGCGACCTCCAGCCGCGGATCAGCTGGGATCGGGTCCAGAACCGACTCGCCCCCCTGCCCGGCACGGCCCGGATGGCCCTCATGGGCGGAGGGACGATCCCCGACACCGGCCAGTATCCGCTCTACCTCGGCGAAGGCGGCCCCCGGATCGGCGAGCTGGACGAGGAGTTCGTCCTCGAACGACGCGTCGGCGAGACGTTCACGCTCGGCACGGCCACCTGGCAGATCGACGCCATCGAGGCCCAGAAAGTGGTCGTGTCGCGGGCCGAGGGGCAGGCCGCCATCATGCCGTTCTGGCGGGGCGAGAAGTCGAGCCGGACCGTCGAACTGGGCGAGCGCGTTGGCGCCCTCTGCCGCGACCTGGCCGCGCGGAGCAGCGACCCGACCGCGCTCGACTGGCTGATGGCCGAGTGCCGACTTGACCGCAACGCAGCCACGATCCTCCTTGACCACGTCGCGCGGCAGGTCCGGACTGCGGGGGCGGTGCCCGACGATCGGACGATCGTGGTTGAGTCGTTCACCGACCCGGCGGGCGAGGTTGGGCTGGCGGTCCTCTGCCCGCTCGGCGGCAAGATCAACATGGCGCTCAAGCTGGCGCTGCAAGGTCGGCTCCGCCAGCGGCTTGGGATCACCCTGGCCTGCCTCCACGCCGACGACGGCCTCTTGATCCGCCTCCCCCGGACGATCGACGAGCCGCCCGACCTGTTCGAGGGGTTGACGGCGGCCCTCGGCGAGTCCCTGATCCGCGCCGAGCTGGGCGAGAGTGCCCTGTTCGGCCTCCGGTTCCGCCAGAACGCGGGGCGATCGCTCTTGATGCCGCGTCCCGACCCGACCAAGCGGACCCCGCTCTGGCTTCAGCGGCTCCGGGCCAAAGATCTCCTGCAAGTCGTCCGCAAGCTGCCCGACTTCCCGGTCGTCGTCGAGACCTACCGCGAGTGCCTGGTCGATGACCTTGACCTCCCCCGATTCCGGGTGCTGCTCGACGCCATCCAGGCGGGGTCGGTCCGGGTCGTGGTCCGTCACGGTCAAGAAGCCTCCCCGTTCGCGTCGGATCTCGTCTTCCGCTTCACGCAGTCGTTCCTCTACCAGTGGGACGAACCGGCCCGCAACTCGATCAACAACGCCGACCCGGCCGCGACCCCATTGCTCGATGGGTTGCTCGACCCAGCGGCGATCGGTCGGGTTGAGGCCCGGCTCCGAGGGGTCGGCCACCCCCCCCGGACCGTGGATGAGATGGCCGAGACCCTGCGGCTACTCGGCGACCTTGCGCCGTCGGAACTGGCCGGGCCGATGGCTGGGTTTATCAGCGAACTGACGACCACCGGTCGAGTCGTGGCCATCAATCTCCCGCTGACCGACGAGCCTGACCGCTGGATCTTGGGGGAAGATCAGGCCCTCTACGAGGCGGCATTCAGCCCGACCCGACCGACCAAAAAAGCCCGAGCCGAGCCGATCGAGACCAGCTTCGGCACCATCCCACGAGGCGAAGCCACGGCGGCGGTCGTCCGACGCTTTCTGGCAAACCATGCTCTGATCGGCCTGGATGACCTGATCCGCCGCTATCCGATCGGTCCGGCCGATGCCACGAATCTCCTCGAACGGTTCGCCGATGAGGGGAATCTGGTCCGGCTCGACCCGGTGGGTGGGTCGGATGAGCCCCGCTACGCCGAGCGCGGCAACCTCGACGAGGTCCGGCGCCTGTCGGTCGCGATCCGCCGGCGCGAGAGCGTCGCCGTTGCCCCCGAGGTCTTCGTCGACTTCGTCCTCAAGCGCCAGCACGTCCACCCCGCCACCCGCCGCGAGGGGGCCGCGGCGGTCGGCCTGACGTTGGACCAACTGCAAGGTTACGCCGCCCCGGCGGGCCTGTGGGAGACCGAGATCCTCCCGCGTCGGGTCAAGAACTACCGGGCCGACTGGCTCGACGAGGCGCTCGCCGCCCCCGACTGGACCTGGCGGGCCGAGGCCGAGGGACGCGGGGCCGACCCCCGGGTCGCCTTCGTCCCGCGCGACTTCGCCGGCCCCTGGCCCGAGCGCGACGCGGCGGAGCTGACCGGCACCGAGCAGCAGGTCCTCGACCATCTGAGCCAGCGGGGCGCGTCGTTCGTCGCCGAGATCAGCCGTCTGCTCGGCGTCGGGCCGACCTCGCTCCGTGCTGCGCTCGATGGTTTGCTCCGGCTCGGTCGGGTGACGAACGATCGGTTCGACCCGCTCCGACCAGGCGGCGCCGACTCGCTGGCGAAGCTGGTCCCGATCGGCGACCGGGCGGCGGGGCGACCGCGATTCGGCCGCCACCGACCGAGTTTCGGGCAGGCACCGACGGCGAAGGCCGAGGGGCGCTGGACGACCTACCCGCCCGGCCCGGTCCTGGATGAAGGCCCCGAGGCGAACCTGTTGCTCTGGGCGTCGATCCTGATGGAGCGGTACGGCGTTTTGACCCGCGAGACCGCCGCCGCCGACCCCTGGGCGCCCCCCTGGCGCGACCTGGCCCCGTGGTTGACCCGCGCTGAGATGCGGGGCGAGATCCGCCGAGGGTACTTCGTCGAAGGGCTCTCTGGCGTCCAGTACGCGACCGCCGAGACCGTCGATGCCCTGGCCCAGGCCGCCGCCCGCCCCGCGATCGACAACAGCAACGAGCCGGTAATGATCAGCACGCTCGATCCCGCCAACCTGTACGGGTCGGGGGCGCCGCTGGATATCCCCCTGCTTGAAGGCGGGACCGCGCGGTTGCCCCGGTCGGCGAGCAACCACCTGATCCTGACTGCGGGTCGGCCCGTCCTGATTATCGAGGGGGGCGGCAAGCGGCTGACGGGGCTGGCGTCGGCGTCCGAGGTCGAGTTGCGGCAGGCAATCGCGCTGGTGCCGAGCCTGGCCAGCACGGCGCGGCGGGTCCTGAAGGTCGAGACCTATAACACCGCCGCGACGCTCGCCGGCCCCGCCGCCCCTTGGCTGGCAGAGGTCGGCTTCGTGCGTGATCCGCCCGGAATGGCGTACTATTTCACCGGTTGGTAGCCCGGTCCGAGGATGAGATTTCACGTCGCCCCGCCGAGAGAGTTCCCGATGCCCGACCCTGTTGATTCCGCCCCGGTTCCCACCTCGTCCAGCCCGCCGCCGTTCGACTGCCTGGTGATCAGCGACCTCCACCTCGGCAGTGATATGTGCCAGGCGAAGCTCCTGGAGTCGTTCCTCCTCTGGGCGGTCCGGAACACGCGCGAGCTGGTCATCAACGGCGACATCTTCGATGACCTCAACTTCAACCGGCTGACCAAGGCCCACTTCTCCTGCCTCAAGATCATCCGCAAGAACTCCGACCGAGCCGACTTCCGCCTGACCTGGATTCGCGGCAACCACGACGGCCCGGCCGACACGGTCGGTCATATCGTCGGGGTGGACGTCCTGGACGAGTACATCTACGACAACGGCCGGACCCGTCTGCTGATCCTCCACGGTGACCAGTTCGATACCTTCATCGCGTCTTTCAAGGTCTTGACCAACGTCGCCTGCGCGATCTTTTATGCGATCCAACGGGTCTTCCCGTTCAATGCCTCGCGGTGGATCAGGCGAGTGACCAAGAAGTGGCAGCGGAACAGCGAGATCGTCCAGGAACAAGCTTTGCTTTATGCGAAGCTCAAGGGGGTGCCCAACGTCACCTGCGGGCATACCCACCTGGCCCTGACGGCCGAGGCGCGCGGCGTTCGATACTTCAATAGCGGCACCTGGATCGAGTCGCCCCCCTGCCCGTTCGTCGCCGTCCGAGGTCCGATGGTCGAGGTCCTGACGTGGCCACTGGGAGAGGACCAGCAACCGCTTGCGTTCGTCGGCAATGAGCCGGTGGGCGTCGCTGCCTCCTGAGGTTTCCCGTCGTCCCGAACCGGGCGAGAGATTGACAAGCCCCCCTTGGGTCGAATCTGCTAATATGCATCGGTGGCGTGATGCCGACCCGCGCCGGGGGGTGTCGCGCCGGTTCTTCTTCCCTTTGCCAGAGTGAGTTGCAGCCAAGGCCATGTCGACCACGCGAACCGAGAACGACTCGATGGGGGCCATGGAGGTCCCGGTCGATGCCTACTTTGGGGCCCAGACCCGCCGCGCTGAGCTGAACTTTGAGATCAGCAGCCTCCGGATGCCGCGCGCCTTCATCCGCGCGATGGGCTTGATCAAGAAGGCCGCCGCGCAGGTCAACATGGACCTGAAGCTCCTCAACCCCGACCTCGGCGCCCCGATCGTCCAGGCCGCTCAGGCCGTGGCCGACGGCAGGCACGACGACCAGTTCGTCGTCGACGTCTTCCAGACCGGGTCGGGCACCTCGACCAACATGAACACCAACGAGGTGATCGCTGGAGTCGCCAACGAAAAGCTGACCGGCAAGCGGGGCGGCAAGACCCCCGTCCACCCCAACGACGCCGTCAACATGGGCCAGTCGTCCAACGACGTCATCCCGACTGCCATCCACGTCTCGGCACTGGAAGGACTCCGCAAGAAGCTGATCCCCGCTTTGGGTGACCTCGGCAAGTTGCTCGCCAGCAAGGCCGATGAGTTCGACTCGGTCGTCAAGATCGGCCGGACCCACTTGCAAGACGCTGTGCCGATCCGGCTCGGGCAAGAGTTTTCGGGCTATGCCTCGCAGGTTGACCACGGCGTCCGTCGCCTGACCGCCGCTTCGGATGCCCTCGCCGAACTCGCCATCGGCGGCACGGCGCTCGGGACCGGGATCAACACCCATGCCGAGTTCCCCCAACGGATGGCCGCACAACTGAGCAGCGATACCGGCCTCCAGTTCCGCCCAGCCGCGAACAACTTCGAGGCCATGGCCAACCGCGATGCCGCCGTCGAGGTCTCCGGCGCCTTGCGGACCGTCGCCATCAGCCTGTCGAACATCGCCAACAACATCCGCTGGCTCGCCTCCGGTCCCCGGTGCGGGATCGGCGAGATCAAGATCCCCGAGCTGCAACCGGGCAGCTCGATCATGCCCGGCAAGGTTAACCCGGTCATCCCCGAAGCCGTCATGATGGTCGCGGCGCAGGTTGTCGGCAACGACGCCACGATCGGCTGGGCCAACGCCCTCGGGTCGAACTTCGACCTCAACGTCATGATGCCCGTCATCGCCTTCAATCTCCTCCAGTCGATCGACCTGATGACGACCGCCTCGGAGCACCTGGCGACCAAGTGTCTCGACGCCACCAAGCACCTCAGCGGCAAGAAGGTCGAGGGCGTCACCGCGATCGAGGCCGACGCGGCTCGGTGTCAGGAATTGATCGAGCAGAGCCTGGCGATGTGTACCGCACTGGCCCCTCGGATCGGTTACGACACGGCGGCGGCGGTTGCCAAGCGCGCTTACAAGGATGGTCACAACGTCCGTCAGGTCGCGTTGGAACAGATAGCGGGACAGCCAATTGAGGCCGTGGTCAAGGCCCTGGGTCTGAGCGACCAACCGCCGATCCTGGCCAAGCTCGGGGTGCCGACCGCCGACGAGATCGAGGCGATGCTCGACCCGCACGGTCAGACCGTCCGCGGGACCGGCGTGGGCAACGCGGCCGGCGGTTAAGTGAGTATCCCGGGTGGCGATGGGTCGATCCGAGCGGATATCTGAGGGTGAACGATGACCGAGCAACGACCGGACGATGGCATGATCGAGATCGGCGACCTCGAAGACGAGGCGCCGCTCGGCGCCGCGCCAGCCCCACATGTGGTCATCGAGTACCGCGATCGCGGCATTCCCTGGATGCTCGTTCCCCCCCTGCTCGCGCTGGTCGCCGTCGTGGCGGGGGTCGGAGCTTACAACTACAACGAGAGTCGGAAGGAGAAGGAACGGCGGGCTGTCGCCGCTCCGGTCAGCAAGGCTCCCGTCGACCCGGTCGAGGATGAGGAACTGCCCGACCCTGTCCCCGGTTACCCTCTGACCGGCTCCCGGTTCGATGGCAAGGCACCCCCGATCGCCCCGGAAGCTCGGATCGTGGCCAATCCTCCCACCCCGGCTCCCGTGCCCGAGCTACCGGCGAGCCCGCCGACCTTGGTTGCCGCCGCCCCATCGCCGGTGGTCGAGCCGGTCGTTCCCGACCAACCGGCGGCTCCTCAGCCCGATCTGGCCGTCGGATTCGATCCCGATGCCTTCAAAAACCCGTTGATCCCGGTCGCGCCTGCGACGGGATCGGCCCCGGTCGATCCGAATCTGGCCCCGGTGGCTCAAACTGTCCAGCCTGACGAGACTCCAGTTCCGGCGGTAAACCCCGATCAACCCGCTCAGGTCGATGATGATTTGCTGCCTCCCGACCCGCGCAAAGCGCGCGCGGATCGCGAGCAACGAGCGGTCCGGGCGCTGCGGCAGGCGGAGGCGGATCGCTATGACTTTCATGCCCGGATCGGCGCGATCTCCCGGAAGAACCTGGGCCGACGGGCGATCCCGATCATCATGGAACTTTGCAAGGAGTTTGGTCAGGATGTGTCGCCTGCCTCGAAGGATCAGGCGATCAAGTTGCTGGGGCGGACGGGTCAGTTTGCCGGCGCCAGTACCGCGCGGCGGATCAACCTGCTGCGGCAGCTTGGTTTCCCCGAACCCGCGATTCTGGGTGATATTGTCGACATCGTTGGCCGCCATACCAGCGATGGCGAACGGAACGCACCCACTCGGGACGACCTGTACTTGCAGTCGGTGGGAATCCTCTTGCGGCACCCGCCCGGTCGCGCTCCCGGAGTGGCCCGGGCCGGCAACACTCCCTGAGAGCGATCCCGGTTCCCCTCTTGCTCTGCTCCGCCCGATGGCTTTCCATTGAAAGATTTTCCCATGAGACCGCCACACCGTCGCCGCCTGGTATCGCTGGCCTTGCTCGGATCGATCCTGCCGACCTCCGGTTGGTCCCAGGTTGCCCACGCCGCCGACCGGCCCGCGAGCACCGCCGAGGGGAAAAAACTGCTGTCGGAAGGGGACAAGCTCGCCGACGAGCAGCAGCCGACCGAGGCGGTGATACGGTACAAGCAGGCGTTCGAACAGCTCTTGCCGGGGCTCCGGCACCTGCCGTTCCGGACCGAGGTCAAGCGCGACGTGACCGACCGGGGTGATCTCAAGGCCTTGCTCCTGAAGGAAGTGGATGAGGATCAGTCGCCCGCCGAGTTCCGCGCGGGTGAGCTGGCGTTCAAGGCGTTTGGGCTAATCAACAAAGAACTGGACTGGAAAGCTACGATGATCCGGGTCTACGCCGAGGAGATCGCGGCGTTCTACGACCCGAAGACGAAGACGATGCACCTGATCCGCGAGTCGGCGACCGAGCCCAAGAAGGTCGGCTTCTTCGAGTCGCTGCTGGGCAAGAAAGGGGGCTTTGACAAGGACGAGAACAAGACCGTCATCGCGCATGAGTTGACCCACGCCCTCGCCGACCAGCACTATGACCTCGACGCGATGCACAACGCGGTCAAGAAGGACGACGACCGCTCGCTCGCCGTCTCGGCTCTGATCGAGGGTGAAGCGACGCTGGCGATGGTCGGCAGTCAGATGACCGACTGGGATGGCTCGCAGATCACCGCATTTCCGGCCGCCGATCTTGACCGGATCTTCAGTTTGATGATGCCCCTGATGCCGATGACCAGCGGCGCCGGGCTGCGTGAGGCCCCACCGATCCTGGCCGATAGCTTGCTCTTTCCTTACCTGCGCGGCCTCGTCTTCTGTGCCCAGTTGACCAACAAGGGGGGCTGGGGGGCGGTCGATGGCGCTTACTATCAGCCGCCGCAGTCGACCGAGCAGATCCTCCACCCCGAGAAGTATCTCGATCAACCCGACCCACCGACCACCATCGACCTCGGCGTCCTGAGTCCGGGCACGGGTTGGACCGAGGTTGGCCGGAACGTCCTGGGCGAGTTTCAGCTCGGTGTCTTGCTCCGCCGCCACGGCGGCAAGTCGATCGCCGCCGGGTGGGATGGCGACCGCTACGCCATTTTTGAAAACGGCGACCATAAGCTCGGGCTCGTCTGGCTCTCAACCTGGGACACCATCGACGACGCCCGCGATTTTGCCCGCCAGTACACCCGCTATCAGACGACCAAACTCGGCCCCGACGCCGAGTCGCCGACCGCCTTCCCCGACTCGATCCGCCGGCCGGCTCAAAGCGTGGAGTATGCGGTTGAACGGCAAGGCAAGGATGTCGCGGTGGTGGAAGGTTTCGACTCAGCGGCGACCGAACGCCTGATCGACTCGGCCTGGCAAGCGACCCGAACCGAGATGACTCCGATCAAACGTGGTCAATGAGGTGACGCGATCAGGGCGACTCGTCGGGTGGCTCTGATCCCGTCGGGTCGGCCTCGCGTTGCTCACGCCAGGTCTGCGAGCGATCGAGTCCGTTCAGCGTTTTCGACTCAAACCGCCCGAAGCTCACGACGGTGTCCTGGGCCTCTTCGGGGTTCTCAGCCAATCTCTGCTTGAGCTGCCGGCGGCGGACCTTGCCGCCCTTGCGTTTGATCTCGCGCTTGAGTTGGCGTAGTTCGCGCTTCTTGTCCTGGTCCATGATCGGTTGCCCTTCGGTCGGATCTGTTTGCCAATCAGACACGACGCTGCGCGGTTGGGTTCACGACCTGCCCCGCGCTCCGATGGCCCGGTCGAGCCAGGCCGCGAGGTCGCGCGCATAAAGCGTCGGGTCGGGATCAAATTCGAGCGTGTGGTGCCCGTCCGGGTAGCGGATTACCGCTTTACGGTCCGACGCGAGCCGATCCCAAAAGGCCAGCGTTCGATCATTGTGGACGATCCGGTCCTGATCGGCGAGCATCAGGAGCGCGGGTTGCACCACCTTGCCCGGTATCCGCCTGACCCGGCGATCAAGAAAGGTGCTGGCCGCTAGTAATGAGGCCGTCGCTGCTCGCAACCCGAGCGGGTCAGCGGCGATAAAGGCTTGCCCCTTCGGACTATCGGTGAAGAGGCGAGGGTCACTCAACGGGATCGGAAACGTCTTTCGCGGGCGAGTGAAGTAGGCCAGGGCAATGCTGAGCCGTTCACCGAGCGACACGCCCACCCGCGGGTGCAAGCCCGGGCAGACCAAAGCCACAGCATCGACCAGATCCCGCCGGTTGCCGGCCGTTACCACCGCCAACTTGCCGCCCCAACTGATCCCGACCAGCGCGACGGGCAGACCCGGCGCGGCCTGGCGGGCGGTCGTCAGATACTCCGCCACGTCGTCGAGGAGTCGCTGGGTTGAGGGCGTATGACCGCGATCTTGCCGGTTTGCCCCCGAGCCGCGCCGGTCGGTGAAGTGGGTGGCATACCCCAGGCTGGCGAGAGTCTGGCCAAGGTCGTGGTACCATCCACCGTGGCTCTGGACCCCGTGCAGGACCACCACAAGCCCACGCGTGGGGACATCGTCCGGGACCGCCCAGGTGGCGACATGAATCGGGTAGCCGTCGGTCGCGACCCAGGTGGAAACAGAAGGTGAATCAACCATGCTTGACCTCGCAGCGATCGACCGTCATCCGGGCCAGCGCGGCGGGGTCAACCGTGACCCCAAGCCCCGGTCCAGCCAGGGGTTGGGCTCGGCCGCCGTAGCGGAACGTGATGTCTTCCTGGATCAGATTGGCGGCGAGAACGTGGCGATCATACGACCCTTCAAGGTACTTGATCCCCCGGACGTTGCTCGCCAGGTGCCGACCCGCCGCCGAAAGCAGACCTGTCTCTCCAGGGTGGCAGCCGAGTTGAACCCCCAACCCCGCCTGATGCGCGAGCGCCATGATCCGGAGGCTCGGGCCGATCCCACCGCACTTCGAGATCCGGACGTTGAGAAAGTCCGCGAGCCCTAGTTCGACCGCGCGAACGGCATCGGGATAGCCGCAGAGCGACTCGTCGAGCATGACCCCCAACCGTCCCTGACCGCCCGGCAAGACCAGGTGGGGACGGATCGCCGCGAGCGCTTCGACCTCGGCGTGCGGCACGGGTTGTTCGAGGACCGACGGCCGGCTCGGCAACAGCGGGGCGACCCGATCCAGGACCTCCGCCGCGGGCCAGGCTTCGTTGGCGTCGATCCGGATGTCGGTCCGCCGCCCCAGGATGCGCCGGATGCGCCGGAGCCGATCCCCGTCGTCTTGCCCGGCAACGCCGACCTTGACCTTCACCTGAGCGAACCCGTAAACCCGCATCTTCCACGCGGAGATGGTCTCGCCCCGGCGACTTTCGGCGGTGATGGCACCACCGTAGCGGACGGCGGTCGGCTGAAGATAAATGTCGTCCGGCCGATCGACCATGATGCGAACCGCGTCGCCGACCGACCGACCAAAGGCGTGCCCGTAAGCGTCGAGCAACGCCAGTTCGAGCGCGGCCCGCGCGGAGTTGCCCGCCATCCCTCTGGGGTCGAGAGCGGCTTCAGGTAATGTGAGCCGGCCAATGGCCTGGACGGCGGACTCGAAGTTGGTGGGGGGTGATCCGAGATTCCGGGCAAGATCAAAGTTGGTCAATGCCTGAAAGGCTGAGGCAATGGTCTCGCCCGTGACATACGATCGCGGGACCCCTTCGCCGTACCCGGTCGAGCCGTCGGCCAGTGTCACGCGCACGACGATGCTGTCCGAGTCGGGCCGGACGAACGACGCATGCTTGATCGGCTTGCGGAGCGGGACCAGGACATGGAAGAGTTCGACCGAGCGGACACCAGGCATTTCAATCCTCACACCAAACTGGGCACTGTTGGAAATTGGGTTCGTTTTGAAATCCAAGCAAATTAGCGATTGGCTTCGTTTCGGGATCTGGCTGGATCGGGAGCAATGGCTTCGTTTTGTCTGGATCGATTGTCACTCGATGGCTTCGTTTTGGTTCACAACTCAGCCGCTCAGATTGGGTTCGTTTTGTCGCCAACCGGGGGTTACACCCCACTCTCCGAGAAACCCGGAGTTTAGTAGGGTGGGTGCAATTCACCGTGCGCCGTGGTGTCCAACCGTCAATTCGTGGGACCGAGTCTGCCAGGCTTAACTGAGTCAAACCCACGTTGAGATTTAACCACCCTTTTAAATTCCGGATTTCGACAAGGTTTGAGTTTAGGTACGGCGTGGGCAAAATATTCAGGCATACCATTGCCCCGAAGTAACCAAGTCGAGGAGTCGATGAATGACCAGAGATAGTATCGTCGATTTGAGGAAATCTAAGTCAGGCCAGGGTCAATTTCCTCAGATTCGCGGATCAGACCCCAAGCAGCCGCAACCCAATCACCAGCAGGATCAGGGAAGATCCGAGACCGAGCCAACGCTGGATGTCGCCTGAGAGTTGGGCCCTCTCGATGCCACTGCGGATCTGCGCGGCGACCAAACCGACTCCGACCAGCACCGCTGCCAGCCCGAGGCTAAACGCGACCAGTAAGGTCAGGCCCCAGCTCAGTTGACCGATCGAACTTGCCAGGACGACTAACGCTACCGCATCCCAGCACGGGACGAACCCACCAGCCAGGCCGAGCGTCCAGACCGATGCGTTGCGTCGCCCTGTGCCGCCGTGGTCGTGCGGCTGTTTGATCCCGGCCAGGGCCCGACCCGCCCGGAATGCGCCAACCGCCGCAATCAGGCAGCCAGAAGCCCGGGCGATGGTCAGATGGATGGCAGTCACCTGCTTGCTTTCGACCCACCAGAGCAGGGCCGCGATCGCCGCGACACTAATCAAATGACAACTCGCTGTGATGAGACCCAGCGCGACCCCACGAGCCGCGCCACGCGACCCGTCGAGAGTGGCCGCCGCCACCAGGGTCTTGCCATGGCCAGGCTGAATGGCATGGACCGCCCCGAGCACGAACGCCGAGATCAACCAGCCCACGGCACCGATGCCCGCTGGGCGGTCAAGCAACCGCGTCAGACCCACTGCGGGAGACTGTGGGAGTGGAAGCGAAATCGGAGTTGCGAGGCTTACCGGGATTCGATCCGCCACCACGTCCCGGGGGCGATACGCGATGTCGAGTTGTTTCGATTGGCGTTCTTGCTGGTCGGTCATCTCCCAGACGGGCCGCCAGGGAACCGAACTGACCTCAGTTGGAGGCAAATCCCCGGCAACCACCAGCGCCGGGGCGACCCGCAATCCGAGCCGGGTTGAGCCTTCCGACGAGGCGTAATTGGTATCGGTCAGTCGAAGGTGTCCCTGGGTCGGGATTGTTGCCGCAAACTCAAACGCGATCCGCAGATGATCTTCGACATGGATGGCGAACTCGACGGATCGAAGTTCGATTTCCGTGCCATCCACCGTGATCAAAAACCCTCGGGCGTTCAGGGGACCAACCAAACCGGCGTAATGATCAAACAGCGCCGCACGATCCCCAACGAACGGAGTCTCATCAAGTTGCCGGAGATCTTGAGCCAGGGTTAGCTCGGCAAGCGCAACTTCGTACGAAACTTGGATTTGATTCTTACCCAGGCTGACCTGAGTGGATCGGTCGATCCTGGCATTCGGGATGTCGTGAGCGAGGATCGCGGGTGAAATCACTCCGAGGAGCAGGATGGTGATCCCGGCCGACCAACGCATCAGTAAAACTTTTCCAGAGCACGCTGGACGATGTAGATCACCAGACTGCGGCTCACTGGCTTGGAAAGGACGCTGTAAGCCTGAGCCGACAACGCCCGTCTCATCAGCCGTTCGTCCTGATCGGCGGAGATCAAGATCATGGGAAACATGCCCTTGATCTGCCGGACGATCGCCATGGTCTCCAGGCCAGACAACCTGGGCAGGTGCATATCCATCAATGCCAGATGAACATCATGACGATTCACGATCTCGATGGCTTCTTCGCCGGACTCAGCCAGAAAGGTCCGGAACCCCACAGGTTCGAAGATCTCCCGGAACGTCTCCCGCGATGCGGGATCGTCGTCGGTCACCAGAATGGAGTAGGGGCGAACAAGCGTCATGTATCGGCCGCTTCTCGTGCGGAGAGAATAAATGCCGTCTATTCAACCATGCAACCGCTGGACCGTGCGATGATCTAGCCTGATGTTTCGGGGAAATATGACGTAAACAATACCAGGCGTGGGAGTTCAGATTGACAGCAATTAGGGGTCAATCCGTTCTCTGAGCAGTCGTTGCCTAATATCCGAGCCAGAATGGCAGTTACCGCGTCGTTGGGGAGGGTGCACCATCACCGGTTTTCGTCGCCATCCGCCCGAACAGACCGCGAGGAGCACCCCAACGCACATCCGGATCGAAGGCTCCGTTGGAAGCCAGTTCGGGCGGGTCAGGCTGGATGTTATTGAACTGATACCTTTCGAGGAGATCGCCGTTCCGTGCCTGGCATTCCACCAGGACAGGCAGATGATTGGCCGGGTCGAGGTAAGCATGCCAGACATCACCTTCAGGTGTCGTTCGCAACAAGACATGGAGCGGTTCATGAACCTGTGGGGGTGTTTGCATACCCAGATCTACCAGAGTTCCAGCTCGATTCGCCTGCTCCAGGCTGGCGATGACTGGGTCGAGTCCCGCCGATGTGATCGGGTGTCGGCTGTTCTTCATGACCATTGGGCTATCGGGGGCAAGTGCAAGCCGGGGCATCGGAAACTTCGAATCGGCCATGTTGACGTGCATCTGACCACCCGGTTCGTCCGCTCGATAGAGGACCTCACGACCCCGGTGCGGACCATCAGACCAGGTCAGGCGCGCGGCTTGCGGGCTCCGGCGAATGCTCATGATCAGGTCTTCGGCCGGTAAGAGGTTGCCGTTGACTCGCTCCTGCCGATTCAATGCCAACTGATAAGTCGTCATGGCATCGAGAGCAGACCGGGCTTCGGCAATTAACCTGGTCGTGGCTTGCGGATCGACCGCAGAGTTGGCGATCTTGGAATCGTTCAAGGGGACTTGAGCTGGGCTCTTGATCCCGTCTGGTGCCGGGTCAGGCTGCACGCTCGATCCGGGTCGGGTGGGGGACGCAACTGATCGTGGAGTTTCGGTGCCAGCCGCAAGAACCTCGGCAGTTGGGGTTGTCGGAGATCGGTCCGCGAGTGTGAGATCGCTCCCGTTGGGATTCCGACCGGCGTAGATGTCGCGTCCGGGGAGTTCAGCGCCGAGGGTAGCCGACCCAACCTCGGCTTTCTGGGGGCGCGATCGAAGGTGCGAGCATCCCAACTCAACACCAATGCACGCAATCGCCAGACTCGATAAATAGGACCGAGCGACCAGTGCCCTGATTGCTGCCATTCGCTGGGTCATCCGCAAGCCCCGGGTCGTGGGGAAAAAAGTGCCTATCCTTGGCATTGATCCACACTCGGGCTACCGGGGAAGGTTAGGAACGGTGAAGGGCCGCCGTCTGAAACATGTCGATCGCGGTCAGATCCGCGAGCAAGCAAGGCTGTTTGTATTGTTCGACGGTGCCGCCACTGTTCGCCAACCGTCGGCGCTGAAAATCGACCCAGGAACCCGCACGAATCCGCATTGGTTGGATTGGGTCGAGTCTAAGGGTTGAGCGTTTGTTCTCGTATTCCAGGTTGACCTGTTGCAACTGCCGCTCGACCTCCCGAGTCAGCGTCTCGGCGACCGCGTTATCGGTCACGTCGGTCTCTTCCAGCAGCAAGGCGTACGAGGGTGGATCGCCCCATCGAGGAAGGACAAGATAGGCCCCGACTCGAATCCCGGTTACTTGTTGCGCCGTGTTGACCGCGCTGACAACCTGATACTCGGAGAGTTTCTCGCCGGTCAAGCTGGAGAAGTGAGCCCCCTTGCTGAGGAACTCGATCAGCGGCGCTTTCCCTTCAAACCCGACGCAGCGGACGAGGTCATGCATCATGTAGCGATAAAGTCCGCCGGCGGTCGTGGGGACCAGGAAATATTGCTCGCCTTCCTTCAGATCAACAGCCGTCACGGTTTCGGGTTGCTCGCGGCCAATCTCCGACTCGGGGATGAATTCAAAGTAGTGGTGCTGGATGTCGAGGACACCGGCCGCGGTCCCGTCGGCAATCGGAATCGTGAATCGGCCTTCCGAGGCAATCAACCCGATATCGCGGACCGGACGCTCACCAAAATACTCGGGGTAGCCCTTGAGGTAAGCTCCCATCGTCCCGCCCGTCCAGTTGGCCATGAACTGAAGGTTGGGCCAGTAGTCGCGGGGCAAAAGTCTGCCGGTCCGATGGACGATCGCTTCGAGGCGTCGGGCCGTCTGATTCCGCTTCCAGCGGGTCCGGATGCGCACGGCCTGCCGAACAGAGGGAGGAATCTCCCAGCGAGTCGAGATCGTGCCGTCGGCGATATCGCGGATCAAGGTTTCTTTTTCACGATCGCCCAGGCGAACAATGGCCAGGATGGTGCTTGGATTCGCGGCGATCGTGGCGCCCAGGTCACGATAGGCTGAGAGCCGCATCGCCAGGTAGTATTTCGCGGCAATGTCTTTGATCTTCGACGCGGCGGGCGGCATGCAGTATGTAATCCGCACCAACCGATTTTGCATCTGCGCGGTCAGGCCGGTGATCGCTCCGCAGGGGATGCCGGCGGGGGTAAAGCTTTCTTGCCAGTCGCTGGCAAGTTGCAGGATCGGCATCAAGCCAGAGTCGATGATGGTGTGGTGGGCATCAAAGGCCATGATCCCCCAGTTCGTCCAGCCGTCGCGATAGTTTTGCAGCGACTCACGCGTGACGGGGATCGTCTTGGGCCGATTGGTCGTACCCGAGGTGAGGGCGAACATCAGGACGTCGGTCCTAGGTCCAAACAGGGCGCTGGTGTCGCCGTTGCGGACCCTGTCGATGTAGGGTTCGTGCCCCTCGTAGCCCCGGATCGGCACCTGCCGACGGTAATCCGCCTCGGTCCGGATCTCGCCGAAATGATGGTCGCGACCAAAGTCACTCGCGGCGTGCCGTGCCAGGCGAGTCATCAACAGATTCTGCTGCACTTGCCCCGCGTCGCGACATGAGGCAATGAACCGACGGGCTCGTGCGCGAGAATGAGCCAGAAAGGGCAGACCCGCCACTTTTCGAGCCTGATCGTAGATCGACAAACGCCAACCTCACTCGACTGCGCCAGGCAGGTCGCCAAGATCCGATCCGCAGAACCATGATCCGCACCAACGGCGTGCGGATCAAGCAGACCGGAACGTAACGCGAACCCGATTTCCCGTCAACCACAACCAGAGATACGTTGGGAGCAGCGAGCGAACACCTTGAAAACCGCCAACGATCATTCAGGAATTTGTCAGGCTAACGCCAAGTTCTGTTTGCATCGAAACCGGCTCATATGGGAACGAATCGGGCGCAATTTCTGGGATGATTGCGAGCGTCGACGCGGGCGGGACGGAGTTAACTTTGGTCGGCCGACGTGGTGCGCACCGCTCAAAGAACTCGATCAAACGAGTCGCATACCCGACAGGATCTTTCTCTCGGCAACGGTTATGCTTGGCCAGCGGAACGATCCAGAGCTCCTTCGGATCGCGAGCACAGCTGAAAAACTTTTGTGCGATGGCAACGCCGATATACGCATCTTTCTGCCCATGGATCGCCAGCCAGGGCCGAGGGGCCAGGCGGGCAACGGCACGCTCGACGTTTTCGTACCGACAACCCTTGCGAAGTTGAGTTCGCAGCCGACCCGTCCAGGCAAGGAACGTGAAGAGAAGATTGGGCGCGATCTTCCAGAACCACTGGCTCTGGACGTAAATCTCGGCCCAGCGATGGATGTACGACAGCATCGTGCCCCGGGTGGGAAACGCACCATCGGTCACGATCCCCCAGACGGCAGATTCGCGAGCCGCCACGCAGATTGCCGTTCCACCCCCACGAGAGACACCGAACAGTCCAAACCCCGCCGGGTCGGCATCATCGCGCGTTTTCAAATAAGCAATCGCTGCATGCAGGTCGCGAACCTCGTGGTCGGTTACCCACTGCAAAGGGCTGTATTTGGGGTCATGGGCACTTTCGCCATGATTCCGAAAATCGAAGGTCAGCAAATCAAACCCATGATCACGCAGGTGATCCAGGTAAGGAGTCACCGACCAGCGGTTGCTCAAAAACTCGTGGCAGAAAATCAAAACTCCCGCACGGCTCGGAGTGCGGGTGGGGAGATAGGTGCCAACCAGAGTCAGGCCGTCGCGGGTGCGAAATTGGACCGCTTCGCCGTCAGTGGGGGGTTTGACCCGGAGCGGCAGAAAAAGAGGCTTTTCCTCGAAGATCCGTGCCACGATCGGCGAGTACCGGATGATGACGTAAACCACGAAGACGGTCAGGAATGTTAAAACCAGGGCCAGTGGTGTCACCAACAGCACGGTCGGGAGGCTAGGCACGAGTAAACTCCAGGTTCATGATCAATCGAGGTTGATGGACCATTATAGCTTTTCTAACCGACAAAGCGGCGGAAAATGAGTGACGTGTTCTGGCCACCGAAACCGAAACTGTTCGAGAGTGCTGTATCGACCCGTTTACGCCTGGCTTCATGCGGAACATAGTCGAGGTCGCAATCATCACCGGGATGATCCAGATTGATGGTCGGAGGCAGAACACCATCACGGATCGCGAGCAGGCAGATGATTGCCTCAACACTGCCTGCCGCCGCGATCAGGTGTCCCATCATGCTCTTGGTGCTGGAGATGGGGACCTTGTAAGCGGCATCGCCAAACGTACGCTTGATGGCCAGAGTTTCGATGGTGTCGTTGACCGAGGTGCTGGTCCCATGCGCGTTGATGTAATCAATCTGCTCAGGATTCAACTGGGCGTCGGCAAGGGCTTCCTTGATGCAGGCAATCCCGCCGCGACCTTCGTCATGAGTATCGGTCAGCCGGAAGGCATCAGCGGTCGAGCCGTAGCCAGCGATCTCGCCGTGAATCGTGGCGCCTCGGGCCTTGGCATGTTCGAGTTCTTCAAGGATCACCATTCCCGCGCCTTCGCCCAGGATGAATCCATCCCGGTCGCGATCAAACGGTCGGCTCGCTCGCTCGGGTTCGTCGTTTCGCGTTGACAGGGCAGTTAGCAGGTTGAACCCGGTCAGCCCAAACGGATGAATCATGCTGTGGGTGCCGCCCGAGAGCATGACGTCGGCATCACCACGGCGGATGCATTCAGTCGCTTCACCGATCGCCTGGGTACTCGCCGCACACGCGGTCAAGCAGTTGGCGTTTGGCCCCCGAGCCCCGTACAGCCCGGCCAGGTGACCGGATGGAGTACCCGGTTCTTGCTCGGATTCATGCACCGCGTGCAACTCACGCAGACCTTGTCGGGTGAAGTTGCGGGTATCAATCTTGCCATCGGCCGACGAGGCATGAACCAGTTTGACGAAGCGGGGAAAATCTTGCTGCCCTTCGCCTGAACCGAGATAGATGCCAAATCGCGCGGGATCTACAGGGCGAGTGGAGGTGAGGAGACCGGAGTGATCGACCGCCATCCGCGAGGCGGCGATCGCGAACAACGTATTGCGACAGTGTTCCAACCACCGATCAGGGTCGTCCACGTAGTCAGCAAGATCAAAGCCCTTGGCTTCCGCGGCGATCTTGGTGGCAAAACTCGACGCATCGAACAAGGAGATATAGCCGACGCCGCTTTTCCCCTCTTGCAGCGACGTCCAGGTTGACTCCAGATCATGACCGACCGGGGTCACCATCCCCATCCCCGTTACGACGACTCGGCGCAGCATGCAAGTATCCTTGAAGGGATGGAGGAGACCATTTGCGGCGGCAACAGGAACTCAGACGACGCCTGGATTCCCTTGAACCAGGACGGTCGCAGCCTGCCCATGGCGCGTCAAATTTGTATTGAGAAAAATGGGATTTGAGGTGGCACGAGGCGACCCACTGACGATGTCGAGGGGAGCACAGGCGGGATCATAATGATCGCAATTCAAGGTCGGCGGGATCAAACCCTGGTTGACCCCGATCAAACTCGAAATCAATTCCACGGCCCCGCAACCCGAAACGATGTTGCCGAAATAACCTTTCAGCGCGGTGACAGGTACGGAGGGCTGTTGCTGATCCGGCCCACAGAAAACGCGATGAATGGCTCGTGATTCCGCGAGGTCGGATGCGACCGTGGCCGCACCGTGGGCGTTGACGTGCCCAACGTCGCCCGGCTCAACTCCGCCACTCCGCAAGGCAGCGCGAATTGCGATCTCCGTGCCGATCCCGTCGGTGTCCAGGCCACCTCCGGGGCGAGCATCACACCCTGAGCCGTACGAGAGGATCTCGCCGTAGATCTTCGCACCCCGAGCCAATGCGTGCTCACGTTCTTCGAGAATCAAAACACCAGCACCCTCACCAGGAACGTAACCATCGCGATCCCGGTCGAAGGGGCGACAGGCACCCGATGGATCGCCCGACCAGTGCGACATCTGGTTGAGCAAGCTCATCCGGATAAAGCTGAGGGGATGGATCTTCGAGTCGGCACCCCCAGTGATCATCAGGTCGGCACGTCCCCGAGCGATAATCCGGGCTGCTTCACCAATGGCCACGTTGGATGCGGCCTCAGCTTCCGTGATGGTGTTACTCGGACCCTGACAGTCGAGCAGAATCGAGATGTGGCACGCCAACATGTTTGGTAAATACTTCAACAACCAGATAGGCGTGATCTTTTCAATCCCCTCACGAGCGTACAAACCATAATCAAAGTTCGGACTCTGAGCAAAACCCGCATCAATGGCGGGAGCCAGCTCTTCCAGTTCGGTGGAGATCAAACCAGCACCAAGATCGACACCAATACGAGTTGGGTCGATCCCTGATCCTTCGAGCTGTGCATCAAGAAAAGCCATCTGAGCACAAACAACAGCAAGCTGAATGTCCCGGGCCATGTACTTGATGCTCCGGGTCAGTTTTTGCCTGACCCGCGGCAAAGCAAGATTTGTCATCGCCTTTTTGTCGAGGCCAGGCACTTCAGCCGCGGCATCATTGGGTAGACCTTCGACCGGGAAGGCACGGATCCTGGAGATAGCACCCCGCGATTGGCTGAGTGCGTCCCAGACCGTCGAGATGCCAATACCCAGCGGCGTAACGAGACCCAGCCCGGTAATGACCACGCGTCGTTCGTTGCGGAGCATGGAAAACTCGTCGACCTCCACCGGTGTTCAACAAAAAAGAGGGATGACTTGAAGACGAACCGGCGAGATTCACTTGAGGAGGCCGAGATTAATCAATATCGGTCGAGGGAGGTATTTCGGGTGCCGAGGTTTGGCCAGAGCCGGATTCTAGAGCAGCGGCTTTTTTCGCTCGTTCTTGAGCCTTGGCAAGATCAAGCACACCAAGCAGTTGTTGAGTGAAGACAAAATTCTTTGGACCAAAAATCTGATTTGCCCGGGAATTATCCAGATGAGCAAACACAATCTCAACGTCAGCTAGCAATGTCCCGTCCAGGAATGCTTTTGCTTCAACAACCGCCCCTTGCTCGCGAAGATCGGTGAGCGTGACCTCGTAAATCAACTGATCACCAGCGCACGCAACACCAAAGAATTCCGCACGCGGTATTTTGGCAAGAACGACTTTTTCGACAAAGCCTCCTGCCTCACCCACCAGAATTCCACCGGTCTGAGCAAGCCCTTCAATAATTAATGAAGCAGGCATCACAGGATAGCCGGGGTAGTGATCGTGCAGATGTTCTTCAGCAAGCGTCAGATTTTTGATCGCCCGGGCGAACTGGCCGCTCCGGAATTCCAAAAATTTGTCGATCCAGATCCAACGCATGGAAAAACATCCGCTCGGAAAGAAGATATTCTGAGGCCAATCCTTTGAATGAACCAAAAAGAATCAGAAGCATCAATTGGATTGAGAGCCAACGAATGATGCTGAAAGGAATTTTTGGTTCGACTCCAGATCCCAACAAATCAAACCGAGAGCTTGCTGGAAACGTATTGCACCAGCATGTCCACGGTGTAGAGGTCACCAATCCGCTCGACATCAGGGTCGGCGGCAAACTCGTCGAGGTCGGCGTAGGGCATCCGTGTCTTGAGTTCGTCGAGTCCCTTGGCCGTCAGCTTTCCATCCTGAATCATGTCAGGATCGGTAACGACGTTTTCGGGAAAGAGTTCCCCTCGGGGAATCTTGATGCCGAAGTTTCGTTCGAGCCGGAAGACGATGTCGAGGAAATCGATCGACTCAGCGCCGAGGTCCCCCTGCAGGGTTGCGTCACGGGTGACATCATCCTCATCAACGCCGAGGGCGTCGACCAGGGTGGCTTGAACTTTCTGGTAGATCTCATCGTGCGTCGGCATAACATCCTCGATATTGCGGGAACACCGATCCGGACCCCTCGGCAGGGATCATCCTCCGCGCCGGATGCAGAGTTTCACGAACCCAACATCGGCAAAAGCTAAGGGTAACTTGAAGCGAGTCGATTGAAGCGAACAGGTATGGGTGCAGCAGCGGCAGGAAGCAAATCTGACCGGTATCCCTCAACTCGCCGCCCATCTTGATGTATTTCGCCAAACCTTGCAACCTCATCAAATCGTTACAACCCTGACAACAAGGGAAGTCGAAGAACTCAGGGAAGCTGATCCGACGTAGTTTTGGTGAGAATCACCGAGGGCTCTGGTTTGAACACGGCACGTGCGCCGACGGAACCTTTACGCAACGTCGTGTAAAGATCACGTAATCCCGCCACAATCGAGGCATCCGTCGTGTGCAGGCCCGGATCACGGTCACGCAGATTGAATCGATTCAAAGTTAACTGTCCTTTGACCATCGATTGACCTTCGATTGAGCCTTCTCCTTTGAATGTCGCTTCGTTTTCGTTATGCGAAGTCAAAGTCACTTTCAGTTGGAGTTGTCGTCCCGGCTCAACGAAACTCCCATACTTGATCATCTTGGCTTTCTTCAGCACCACCACGCTATGGGCGAAATCTTCCATATCTCGCACCAACCAGGCGCTAGCCTGTGTCAAAGCTTCGAGCATCAACACTCCAGGCATGACAGGAAACCCGGGGAAATGATCCGCCAGATATTCTTCCGCGAGCGAAAGATTCTTGATGGCAGTCAAGGATTGCCCCGGAGTAATCTCGGTGATGCGGTCGATGAGGACAAAACGCATGAATGGCCCCAAAACAGGCAAATGTCCGACTCATCGATAGCGACATAATGTCCTATCGAAGGCCGCGACTTCTCCGCAAAGCGACTGAAGGTCGAAGATTATAAGATCCGCTTGGATCAAGAAGCAACCCAATGCCCAGATCTGCCAGTCGTCTCGCCAACCACTGCCATGAGTTTAGCCTCGAATCAAGGATGGTCAAATTGGAGTAACCCAAATTTACCAGTTATCCTGGTTTAACAGAGGATGTTGTGTATTGCTGGTAAATGACTTGTTTCTCGTTTCGGTCCGTGCTGTTCAATTGGCTTCCGGTCGTCTTAAGATGGAAAGCGCTGGAGAGCCTTGCTCTCTGGAAGAATGAGGATTAGATGGAACAATGTCAGCTCCAGGGTCAGCTCCCATGCGACGCACGATCGTCGGACTTCTGCTGGCGATGACGGGGCTCGTGGGTTGTTTGCATACACCGATGAGTTGGTCCCCAGATGGTTCATGGATCGCTTACACGGTCGAGGTCCGACCGTGCGACCCGTTCTTGATCTCAAATTGGATATTTGAAACCGGCCCAGTTCGCTCGTCCAACTCGGGTGGTCAGGTGCTGGGCTACCGGCTCTGGGCAACGCAGGCCACGACCGGGAAATCGGTGCTCCTCGAAGATTCGGTCGGCCCAATCACGGCTCCTGGGTGGAGCGCTGATGGCCGAGCCCTGGCGTTCGGGCGGGTGGTGATCGCTCCCGACCGGTCGAGCCGGTTCGAGGTCGTGGTTCTGGACGGTCTGACGAAACGTCGGGTTGTTTCATCACGTCCCTTGACCGCTCTTGATGCCGAGGTCTCGCGTCTGCCCTATCAGGCCATCGCCTGGAGTCCTGATGGGCGGTTCCTGGCCGTTCCAAATCTCGACCCCATGGGCCTGGCAATCGTGCGCGCTGACAATGGGCGGACCGTCAACGTCCTTCCCGACGCATTCCTCCCTGCCTGGTCCCCTTCGGGCGGTCGGTTGGCGTTCTACGTTCGATCAGGTGGGCATGCACTCCACTACATCGAGTCCGCGTTGGGTCAGCCTCGGCATCTGGTCGATGTCGGCCAGGCACAGCAAGCTCCGGCCTGGACGCACGACGGCTCCTCGATCTTGCTGGTGGCGCGTCGAGCCAGTGGGCAACGTGGGGCGGACGGGCCGGAGACCCAGGAACTACTGCGCGTGCAACTCAGGGGAGATCAGTTCGATCTGATTCCACTCCGACCCCTGGCGGCAGAGTTCGGCTTGAGTCGCGAGCATCCGGTGGAAGGCGTCTCGATTACGTTTGATCAGGACGTCGAAAATCTGTTCGCTTCCACGGTCGTAGAAGGTCAGCCGCACCAGATCGTCTGGTATCACCCCCGCGACAATGCAATCTTCAAGCGGTTCGCGATGATCGACCCGCTGATCCCGGTCGGCTCGCTGGCGTTCTCTCCCGATGGACGTACTCTGGCGGCCCGCCTGGGATCGAATGAACCGCTGTCGGCACCCGTATTCTGCGACACCGAAACCAATGACCTCCGTTGCCTGCTGGTCGCGCCTGATGATTCAACACGCCTGGAATGGATTGCCAGTCTAGTTCGAGCCGCCCGGACCATTCTCGGAGGTTTGCCACCGGCAACGACCAAAGCAGCCACCCAGCAAACGAGGGCCGTGAAGCGGCCGTCGATCTTACCGGTACGTTCGGAGTTGGTGGCGCGGTCTGAAGACAGCAGCCGTCTGCGGCGGATTGGCCGGTTGGGCCGACCTCTGTGCGATCGGCCCCTGGGGAGCCCTGAACTCGATCCCAGAACCCGTCAAATCTTCGACGAAGCGCAGTTCTTTTTTGACTATCTTCGAGAAGACTACGGCGCTGCCCTGGTCAAACTCGCAAGCCTGGAAGCCGCCGCTGAAACTCCCGAGCGTCGGCTTGCATGGTTGTCGATCCGGGCGCAGATCCTGATCAATCAGGGCCAATTCTCGTCTGCCAGACGAATTGTCACTTACCTGGAACATCAGGATGATCCGAGGACTCGCCAGTTGGAATGGACCGGGATCTCTTATCAGTTGTCCGAAGAGTTTCGGCCCGACCGAGGATGGCCCCGCTTTCTCGACCAGAGTGCCAGTCAGATGCAACTGGCCGCCGATGAATCTCTCCGGTCCGAGCCGACTCCCGAAGTTCGGTTGGAACGCGATCTTCCTCTCTTCCGACCAGCCGATGAGTTTCGCCCAGCACGGGTCTTTGTGGGGCCTCAAGGCAATGATCCGGCTCCTTCCCGTCGCCCGATCCTGCGTCGAGGGCCTGCCCCGCAAAAAGACGCAGTTCCCAGGCGGTGATTTCGCTTCGATTCAGAAAACGGTGAATAAGACGACCTGAGCCGCCCTGACGATCGCATTCCGCTCAGCCACTGTCATCGATCCGCGTGCCACGACCTCATCGCTCGTCCGGATCGCCTGTTTGAGCAGAAGCATCGGGTAAGCCTTGATCTTGAGATCGACGCGATGGTCGAGCAGGGTCTGGAAGACGTGGCGGAACGCCTCGGCCTCGGCGACAGGATAATCGGGTTCCGCCGCCCAGCGTGGGAGGTTTTCAGCGCAGCTCACTGACCCAACCAGATGGGCCACGACCTGACTGATCGCGGTCAACTTCTCATAGTTGATCGTCGCGGCGAGATCGCGCGAGGAGTGGTAGAGCGGATTCTCGCCGGTTGTGAAAAACAGGTAAGGAATCTGACGAGTTCGGAATGGACCGTAATCGCTCCGGTCAATCACCAGGACATCGGAGCCGAGCAAATTGACGCGGACCGGTCGACCCTGGGCAGCGGCCGTGATCCAGGGGCGGAGACCCGGTTCGTGCTCGGACCCCAGGACAAATACGTCCTCCAGGCAAACGCCGCCGAGAGCCCGGCCGATCATGTCGGCCGTGATAAACAGGCGGACCTGATCCAGGGGGACGGGAGCATGATTCGCGAAGAATTGCGACCCTCTCAGGCCAAATTCCCCCTTCGGTCCACGTTCTTCGAGGTCAAACCCGACGAACATGAGCCCCCGCCGTCGTAGACCCGGAGTCTGGACCATCGTACGGGCCACTTCGAGCATCATTGCGACCCCCGAGGCATTGTCGTCTGCGCCGGGGTAGGTCACTCCTCCGACGACCCCGAGATGATCGTAGTGTGTCCCGAGAATGATCCATTCGCCGGCGAACTTCGGGTCAGTCGGTTCGAGCTTCGCGCCCACGTTTACGCCCAGGAGTTCGGTCGGTTCGGTACCCGTCACCACCTGTCGAAATGAATCCCCAAAGAGGGGAGCGAGGTTGAGTCGGCGGAACTCCGCAATCAGATACGTGCGAGCCAGTTCGGCACCCTCATCGCGCCTGCCGGCATACTCCGGAGCGGCCAGTGTGGTGACGTGTTGCTTGAGTCGCGGCAACTCCGGACCTTCGCCACGAGCGTCCATCGCGATCAATGCCAGGCCGAGTAAACCGCTCCCGATTCGAAATTTCATCCGTTCATTCCTCCCGGTTCGCCCGGCTTGGAAGTCGTGTCGGGACAGGAACTGACTAACAGGGATGACCGACAACACTTGTTCGACCTGCAAAACCTGATCCCAGCCCCGGGTTTTTCGCCGCCATTTTCCGCCACGGTCGAAAACGGGGTGTATCCTTCGATTGCGTTCGGGAAAGGCGTCCCTAACATGGAGGTGGAACGTGTCGCGAGGCTCTCTGATCAAATGTTTGTTGCTCGGTTTGGCTCTGCTGCTGCAGTCGGGTTTGTCCGCCAAAGCCCAGGACTGGGGTGACTACCTGCACTGGCCGTATGTGCCGCCCCAGAATGCAAACTCCGGGTTTGAATACAAACCGCTCTACGACAAATTTTACACCTATCCTCGCGAGCAGCGGATCGTCCCCCAGATTCAGGGGCCGTTCTACCGCAACTATTACGGTGGCCAACGTACCGCTGGCATTCATAAGTACGCGGAAGCTCATCACCCCTGGTACAAGCGAAAGTTTTACCAGGGCCACCATTACATCCTTGACGTGTTCTGAACGCGTCGGTTGACCTGAAACCTGGATCGAGCATCAAGGCCCAGCATTTTCGCTGGGCCTTCCGCCGTCCATGATTTTCAATGGCCCAGTTCGCGGGCGATCTCATAGTACATCTCGACGCCCTGCAGAATCTGATCCACCTCAACCCACTCATCCTTGGTGTGAGCCTGGGCGATGTCGCCGGGTCCGAACACGAAGCAGGGCAGACCTGTCTCACCGATCGGCCCCGCATCCGTGCCGTAAGGCACCCCCAGGACCCGCGGCACCCGCTTGCTTACCCGCTCGATCGCGCTGGAAACTCCATTCACCCAGCCTGGATCTGTATCCGGGCCGGGCTTGAGTGCCGGCATGATGACCCAGGGGGGCAAAAACTCGACCCCATTGAGGTCACCAAGCCGGTCCAGCACCACCTGACGGACCCGGTCGCGGCACGAGTCGGCGGTTTCGCCCGGGATCATCCGCCGGTCAATCTCGATCGCGCACTGATCGGGCACGACGTTAACGCTCACTCCACCTTCGATCCGGCCCACCGAGAGACTGGGTGGACCGAGAATCGGGTCAGGTCGGCCGGCGGCGAGCTGCCTGGCGTGCTCCGCGACGGCTCCCACAACCTCGGCCATCCGGTAGATCGCGTTCTGGCCCAGGTGCGGGGTCGAGGAGTGACAGGCCACGCCGGTCGTCCGAATCTTCCAGCGGACCGCTCCCTTGTGGCGGTCGACGATGTCGAGCATCGTCGGTTCGGCGACAATCGCCAGGTCGATCCCGGCTAGTTGCTCGCTCAGCCGCGACGACCCAACGTGGGTAAACTCCTCATCCACGGTGCAAGCGAGGACGACCGAAGCGGACCCGGCGGGACGTTCGCGGACCAGGCGGGCAAAGGCGGTCATCATCGCCGCCATCCCTCCCTTGATGTCGCAGGCACCGCGACCATACAACCGGCCCGCGCGGATCTCGGGGGTGAACGGCGGGATCGTCATCCCTTCCGTCGGCACCGTGTCCTGGTGGACATCCCATAGGATCGTTCGGCTCGAGTTGGGTGCATCGTACCGCGCAATGATGTTATCGCGCCCAGGCTGAATCGGCTCACGAGTGACGGCAACACCCAGGTTTCGAAACCAGGCTTCCAGGTAGTCCGAGACTCGCCCTTCGAGATGATCCGGGCCGAGATTCGTCCGACCCATCGGGTTGACGCTGGGCAGGGAAACAAGGTCCGACAGCAAGCGGATCGCGGGGTCCAAAGGAACAGGCTCCGAGAGGAACAATCCAGCCATTCGGCGAAGTTTTTCGATCTTAATCGGCCTGACCAATCTCGGCCACCGCCCCGTTACCGTTTTGCCTGACTTTGGTCCCGAAATCGACTCTGCCCAAATAGGGCGATTTGCCCTTGCCGCGAGCCCGGGAAGATTTAGAATCCCTCGATCCCTTCGGGTCAGGACGTTCGTCTGGACCCCCGCTCCGGTCAGCTTTCAGATTAAAGGCAAGGTGGCGGATGAGCGATTTCACGGGCGTGGCCGACCCGGCTCCGGCCGTCCTCCCGGACGCGACCCGGTCCGATAGCGACGAGCCTCCCGGATGGTCACCCCAACCCACCAGCCCGTCTGTCTCGCGCCGCCACCCCGCCTGGGCCGATGTCCCCGACTTCCAGTGGAACGACTGGCGCTGGCAGTCCCAAAACGCGGTCCGAAACGGTCGGCAGGTTGCCGAACTCGTGGTGCTGACCGCCGAGGAACGCCAGGCGCTCGATCGCCTGCAAGCCGACTACAAGCTCGCCATCCCGCCGTACTACTTTTCGCTCATCGACCCACTCGATTCGCTCGACCCGATCCGCCTCCAGGCGGTCCCCTCGCCGCTCGAACTTGCCGACGCGGCGGGTACGGTCGAGGATGATCCGCTCGATGAAGACAAGGACGCGCCCGTCCGCGGTCTGACCCACCGCTATCCCGACCGCGCCCTGATCGTGACGACGCACGTCTGCACCATGTATTGCCGCTTTTGCACGCGGAAGCGAGCGACGATGAAGCGTGGCGGCTGGGACGCCGTGTCGCGCGACGACCGCCGGATGATCGACTACATCCGCGCTCACCCCGAGATCCGCGACGTCGTCGTCTCGGGCGGCGATCCGCTCACCTTGCCGGTCGAGAAACTTGCCTTCTTCATCGACAACCTGTCCGCGCTGCCGCACGTTGACGTCATCCGGATCGGCACGCGCGTCCCCGTCACGCTCCCGCAGCGGCTCCTTGATGATGAGGTTGTGGCCACGCTCCAGCGGTCCGACAAGATCTGGATTCAGACCCACTTCAACCACCCGCGCGAGGTGACGCCCGAGGCCGCCCGCGCCTGCGATCGCCTCCGGATGGCAGGGATGCCGATCAACAACCATGCTGTCCTGCTCGCCGGGGTTAACGATAGTCTCGCCGTTCAGAAGGAGCTGTGTCGGGCGCTCCTCCGGATCAAGGTCCGACCTTACTACCTGTTCCACTGCGACCCCGTTACCGGCGCGGGGCACTTCCGGACGCCGGTCTGGAAGGGAATCGAGATCATCGAAGGGCTCCGCGGGCATATCTCGGGGCTGGGCGTGCCGACGTACGTGGTCGATGCCACCCGGGGCGGCGGCAAGATCCCGCTCGGGCCGAACTATCTCCTCTCGGCGTCCAACGATTCGGTCGTCCTGCGAAACTACGAGGGGATGATCATCCATTACCGCCCGACCGGTGTCCCCGCCGAGCCCGCTTTGCCGGTCGTGACCCAGGGCGTTAGCGCCTTGCTGGAGAACCAGGCGGAGGTTTTGATCCCGCAGGGGAACCCCCGCCTGGCCCGCCGTCAGACCTCGGCGTTGAGCAACGGCAATCACCTGCCCGAGCTGGATTCGTGAAGGTCGGCATCGCGTTCAGCCTGGCCCCGAGCGCGGCGGATCAACCCCCCGACGGTCCCGATGATCGCTTCGAGGAGTTCGACCGGCCCGAGACGGTCGAGGCGATCGCCGATGTCATCCGCGGCGAAGGGCACGAAGTCAGCTTGCTCGGCGACGGCCGCGAGTTCCTGACTCGCGTCCTCGCCGATCGTCCCGACTTCGTGTTCAACATCGCCGAGGGGCACGGTGTCGGCCGCTCGCGCGAGGCCCGGGTGCCGGCCGTCCTGGAGATGCTCGACATTCCCTACTCGGGCTCCGACCCGCTCACCCTGGCGGCCAGCCTCGATAAGGATGTAGCCAAGCGACTGGTCGGCGTAACGACCCCGCGCGGGCTGGTCCTTGAGTGCGCTGTCCCTGAAGGCGAAGCCGATGAGCGGCGCTTCGTGGATGGCGTGTTCGAGTTGTATGACCACTTGCTCGCCACCGAGCCGATCGACCTGAAAGTTCAACCGTTGATCCTCAAGCCCGCATTCGAGGGGTCGAGCAAAGGCATCCGCGACGCGGCCATCGCCACGACCGAGGCCGAGCTGATCGCAACCTATCGGTCACTCCGCCGCCACTACCACCAGCCGATCCTGATCGAGGAGTTCATCAAGGGCGACGAGGTGACGGTCGGCGTGCTCGGCAACTGGTCGCCCGAGCGGGGCACCACCATTGAGGCGATCGGCTCGATGCGGGTTGTCCCCCGGCACCCGACGGATCGATTCGTCTACTCGCTCGAAGTCAAACGCGACTGGCGGAACCGGGTCTCGTATGAGATGCCCGCGCAGATTCCCGGCATGGACCTCGGAAAGTTGGAGCATGATGCCCATCTTGCGTACATTCAGCTTGGGTGTCGCGACTTTGCCCGGATTGATTTTCGCGTCCGCGACGGTGTACCCTACTTCATCGAGGCGAACCCCCTGCCCGGCCTGGCTCCGGTGACGAGTGACCTCGTGATCCTGGCCGAAGGGTACGGGATCAAGCATGCCGACTTGATCCGCAAGATTCTCCAGACGGCACTGATCCGGGTAGGGTTGGCGTGAACGACGGTCCGCTCCAGGTCGCCATCCTGTTCAATGCTCCGACCTTACCGCCGGATCACCCGGACCACGAGTCCGAAGCCGACGTCGTCGCCGTCGCCGAGATCATCGCCGCAACCCTGGCGCAGGCGGGGTTCAAGGTCTGGGAAGTCGCCGCGGGGGATTCCCTACCCGATCTCATCGAACGATTGAGCCAACCCCGGCCCGACGTTGTCTTTAATCTGATCGAAAGTTTCCACGGCCAGAGTGCGGGCGAAGCCGAGATCACGGGCGTCCTGGAGTCGCTTGGACTCGCCTACACCGGATGCCCGGCATCGGCTCAAGAAGTGGGGCACTCCAAGAGCCGGACCAAGGTTCTCTTGCGAGCTGCGGGGCTCCCGACGGCTGCCTTCGTGGTCGTCAGCCCAAACGAACCCATTCCCGACTGGTCCGGCCCCTGGCCGGCAATCGTCAAGCCCGACGCCGAGGATGCCAGCCTCGGGATCGACCAGGGGAGCGTGGTCGAAGGTGCCGACGACCTGATCGACGCGGTGGATCGGCTGCGGGCCACCCAGCCGGGCGCCGTGCTGATCGAAGCGTACCTGCCGGGCCGCGAGTTCAACGTCGGTTTGCTCGGCCTGCCCGACCTCGAAGCCTTGCCGGTCGCCGAGATCATCTACGACCCAGGTGCCGACGCCTGGCCGATCCTGACCTACGACGCCAAGTGGGCGACCGGGTCGGACGATGATCTGGCGAGCGTCCCCGCTTGCCCGGCCGACATCGACCCCGCGCTGGCCACCGAACTGGCCCGGTTAGCTGTTGAGGCTTGTGGCGTGATCGGCTGCCGCGACTACGCGCGGGTGGATTTCCGGCTCGATGCCGACGACCGGCCGCTGATCCTCGAAGTGAACCCGAACCCCGACATCGGCCCGACCGCCGGCTGGGCACGCGCGGTCGAGGCAGCCGGCCACCCTTACGACTTCGTCCTCGCCGCGCTCGTCAATCAGGCCTGGAATCGGGGGGAACGGGCGAGTCATGACTGAAGATCCGATTCTCCTGCGCGACCTTCAACTCACCGATCGGGCCGATATCGCCACGATCCTCTCGGCCAGCCGCGTCTTTCGGCCCGACGAGATCGCCACAGCGCTCTCGCTCGTCGAGGAAACGCTCGCTCCCCGCGAGGATACCGACTATCGCTGGATCATTGCCCAGGGCGCCGAGTTCGTCGTCGGCTTCGCCTGCTTCGGCCCAGTCCCGATGACCGACGGGACGTTCGACCTCTACTGGATCGCGGTTGATCCCACCCAGACCCGGCGCGGGATCGCCGCCCGGCTCGATGCCGAGGTGACTCGCCAGATCCAGGCCCGACCGGGGACGCGGTGGTTGCTTGCCGAGACGAGTTCGACAGCGCCTTATCGCCCGGCTCAAGCGTTTTATGCCCGGCAAGGGTATGATCTCGTCGGTCGGATCGTCGACTATTATCGCCCGGGTGACGACCGGCTCACGTACGGCAAACGGCTCGACGGGGAACGCACGGATGTTTCGGATCAGCCACATCCTCGGGACGCATCGCGACCATGACCGGCACGCGATCGCCGAGATCCAGGAACTGCTCGTCGCCGCCTTTCCCCACCTCGCCGACGATCCCGAATATGTGACCAAAAAGATTGCGGGCCAGACCACGCGGGTCTACCCCACCGTCTTGCTCGCCGCGCATGGTCCCGGTGACCAGATCCTCGGCTTTGCGCTGGCCGACTACTTCGAGTCGCTCGGCCATGCCTATCTCGACTTCATCGTCACCCAGGCCGACCAGCGCGGTCGCGGACTCGGCGGGGCGCTCTACGAAGCGCTCCGGCAAGACCTGATGGCGCGCGGCGCGAAGGGGCTGTTCTTCGAGGTTCCGACCGATGACCCCAAGCAGGTCGATACCCCCGCCGACCTCAAGGCGAACAAAGCCCGGCTCCGCTTCTACGAGCGCTACGACGCCCGGCCGATCATGGGCACCCTGTATGATCAGCCGATCCGCCCCGGCAATCCGAACGAACCCAGGCTGCTCTACGACCCCCTCGACAGCCTCGACCCGCTCGAAGCCGAACCGGCCCGCGAGGTGATCCGGACCATCTTGACCGAGCGCTACAACTTCGCGATCGACAGCGAGTACGTCGTCAAGGTCTGCGACTCGGTCAGCGTCGATCCAGTCGTGATCCGCCCGCCGATCTACGCCACGCCCGAGGAGAAACGGAGCAAGATCCCAGCCCGGTTGCACCCGCTCAAGGTCTTCTGCTCCAGCCAGCACGCGCTGCACCACGTCCGCGAGCGTGGTTATGTCGAGCGGCCCGCGCGGGTGGACGTGATCCTCAAGGCACTCGACGAACTTCCCGACGTCGAACGCCTGCCGGTCCGGAACTACGGCGAGGGGCCGATCCGCGCGGTGCATGATGCCGACTTCGTCAACTTCGTCCGGAACTACTGCCTGGAACTGACCGACAAGCAGATGGTCTACCCCTACGTCTTCCCGATCCGACGGGCAGATCGGCCCCCGCACGACAAGCGACGTCGGGTCGGTTATTACTGCATCGACACCTTTACCCCACTCAGCCGCGACGCGTACAAGGCCGCCCGCGCGGCGGTGAACGTCGCGCTTTCGGGAGCGGCGGCGATCGTCGCGGGCGAGCCACTGGTTTACAGCCTCTGCCGCCCCCCCGGTCACCATGCCGAGCGCGACACCTACGGCGGCTTCTGCTACTTTTGCAACGGGGCCATCGCAGCCCAGTACCTCAGCACCAAACTCGGTGGCAAGGTGGCGATTCTCGACGTTGATTACCACCACGGCAACGGCGCCCAGGACATCTTCTGGGAACGGTCCGATATCCTGACCGTGTCGATCCACGGCCACCCGAACTTCGCTTATCCGTATTTCTCGGGCTTCGCCGACGAGACGGGTGCGGGCGAAGGACTCGGCTTCAACCGCAATCTGCCGCTGCCCGAGGACGTCCACGACGCCCGCTATCTGGAAGAACTCGACGAGGCGCTGGCGATCGTCCGCAAGTTCAACCCGGTGGCGCTCGTCGTCTCGCTCGGCCTCGACATCGCCAAAGCCGACCCGACGGGATCGTGGAGCGTGACGCCCGATGGTCTGTTCGAGGTTGGGCGGCGGATCGGCGCGATGAAGTATCCGACCCTCCTGGTTCAGGAAGGGGGATACAACATTCGCTTCCTTGGTCGGAACGCCACCCGGATGCTGACCGGCATCTGCGCCGGGGCACTGGATCGGCGGAAACGGGCAAAGCGCTGAGGCTTGCTGCGCCTGGCCCGGTTGGCTTACTTGACCCGTTCGACGTATTCGCCGGTCCGGGTGTCGATCCGGATCTTCTCGCCGGGACCGACGAAAGGCGGGACGGAGACTTTGAGGCCGGTTTCGAGGGTGGCTTCCTTGTACTGATTGGTCGCCGTGGCCCCCTTGATGCTGGGTGGGGTGTCGACGACAGTCAGGTCGATCGACGCGGGAACTTCGATCGAGACCGGCTTGTCAGCAACGTGCATGACCATCACCCGGCTGTTGGGCAACAGGTACTGCATCGACGTCCCGAGGATTTCCGGGGTAAAGCTGAGCTGGTCGTAGGTCTCGGTGTCCATGAAGACGTGCTCATCGCCCGAGGAGTAGAGGTACTCATACTCCTTGGTCTCGACGTAGGGTACTTCGATCTGGTCGACGGAGCGGAGCCGTTTGTCGATCAACGACCCCGAGTTCATGTTCCGGAGCTTGGTTTGCACCATCGCTCGCAGGTTGCCGGGGGTGTGGTGGGCGAAGTCAACCACGACGAAGTTGACACCTTCCATCGTGATGACCATGCCTCGGCGGATATCGGTAGCCTTGATCATCATGGCGTTGTACGTTGCCCCCGGGTCGCAATGCATGGGTGTTGAGCGAGAAGATGGGCGCGAGGCCGACCGGTGCGAAACTAACCGAACCACGGCCCGGTTGCCAGTCCATTTGCCGAGGGCGCTGGATTTGACGGCGGGGTCCGACCGTTAATCGGTCACCTTGACCGCCGCCAGGACCCCGCAGTGGATCCGCGTCGGGATCACCGCGCCAGTCACCAATCCGGCGGCATCGAGCCACGTCCGGACCTCGGCCGCCGAGTAGAGCCGCCCCTCGGTTTGGGTGAACAGCGCCGCCGAGTAGCAGGCTTGCGGGATCGGGCCGTCGAGGGCATCGTTCAGGAAAACGTCGTGGATCAAGATCCGCCCGCCCGGTCGGAGCGCCGCCGCAGCTCGACTGATCAGCGACCAGCAGTCGGCCACGTCCCAATCGTGCAGGACGTTCGAGAACAGGATCACGTCCGCCCCCTCGGGGACCGCATCCTTGAACATATCCCCGGCGAGCGTCGTCAGCCGATCACCGACGCCATGCTCCTCGGCCAGACCACGCGCGATGTCCACGACGGCTGGCCGATCCCAGACGATCGCACGGAGTTCAGGATGACGCAGGAGCCAGGCGATGCTGTAGATCCCGGTTCCACCGGCCACGTCCAGCAACACTCGGGCATCATCGAGCGGACAGACCTCGGCCAGGTACGGGGCGACGATCCGGGCCCGACCGGCCAGCCCAAGCGTCAACGCACGCGCTGAGCCCTCTGCCTCCATCGCCGACTCGATCCCTTCCTTGTAGATGAACATCGCGCCCGACTCATCCGGACCCGAGTTGGCGGGTCGGTTGGTCCGCAATCGCTCGACCATTTCCAGGACACCCGCGCTGCCGGCCATCAGGCTGATGTAGGCCGAGACGTCAAAGTGGGCCTCTGGTGTCAGGTAATCGCGAGCAAGCTCGGTCAGGCTGATCCGGTCGGATTCATCCTGAATCAGGAGCCCAAACGCGCGGAGCGCGGTGAGGAGCACGGTGGCAGGACGCTCGGCAAGATTCACGTCGCGGCGAAACTCGTCCAGGGTCAAGGGCCCAGCGGCCAGGTGCTCGAAGACGTGCAGGTGTGCCACCGCCGCGGTGATGAGCTCGGTCCCGTAGTTGCCTCGAAACAGTTCGAAGACTGAGGTCGGATCAACCTCCGGCAGGACCAGCGGGCGGTGCGGCAACATCGGCAAGACCCTCGCGGTTCGGATCAGGGGGCGTGGACCTTGAATGGCTGGGGGGCGGCGAGCTGAAACGAAGCCAACGGCTCGCCGGTGCCCGGAGCGTCCAACACAACCAGGAGCAGGTTCGCACTGGCTTTGAGTGGGACTCGAACGCCATCCTTTGAGGCGTGATGACCATCCATGACCGAATGATCGGCGCGATCATCGACCTTGGCCCCATTAAGGTACACGCGGGCGGCTCCCTGGGTCGAGACCGTCAGCCAGGCCGTCTGCGCCGCGGGCGATCGGACCTGCGTGGCCAGGTAAACCCGGCTCGGTTCCAGGGCGAACATCCCGCCGAGATTGACCTGACCCGAGGCCGGCATCGCGCTCAAGGGGAGCCAACTCACCGCCCGTCCTTCCAGGCCGACCAGCGCTCGGCTCGAATCGAACCGGTCGAGCGGCACGCGCAGACCATCACCGCCCAATGCGAATGGACCGGCCACCGCCCACTGGTCGATCGCCGCATACCCCCCCTGCTTCACCGCCGTCTGGGCCGCCGGATCGAGCAGGAACGCAACGACATCGGCAAACTCCTGCGTGGTCCAGTTGAGGTCGAGGTCCGTGGGCATCCCGAGACCTTTGGATGGGTCGGGATCGCCCCCTTTGCGGTCGATCCCCGCGAGCGGACCTGGCCTGGACGACGACCGATCGGCCGCCATCGCCAGTCGAGTCGGCTCGTATCCCGACTTGATCGACCGATTCGGATGCTGGATCGCCTCGATGAGCTTCGCGGCGTCGAGACCATGCGTCTCCAGATCGAGCCCGGGACCCGACCGGCCCCCCTTGCCACCCACCTGATGGCACGAAGCACACCGCGAGGAGCCGCGATAAAAGACGTCCATGCCGGCCCAGGGATTACCGCTTTCGGCCAGGCGACTTTCGATTGCGGCGGCTGTCAAAGCAGAGCGACCTTGAGTCGCATTTTGCTTGACCGACGCGAGCATCCCTCGCGCTTCCTTCGTGGAATGAGCTTCGAGCGCCCGGAGCACGGCGGGAAGGTCGTCGCGGTTCAAGGTCGCGTCGAGGTAGGCTTGCCCGGCCGCCACGGCACCAGCGGGGGTTTCACCCAGAATCGTGATCGCGTCGCCACGGAGGAGCGGATCAGGTCCAGCCAGCGTCGAGGTCAGCGCCGGGAGCGCTTTGGCGCGGTCCGCGTCCGCCATCGACCGGAGCGCGGCCCGCCGTAGGGCCAGGTTATCTGATCCGAGGTAAGCGGCATCCAGCACGGCGAACCCCGCCGGGCCACCCCACCGAAGGCTCCGGGCGGCAATCAACCGCTCCATGCCCGACTTGGTGTCGTCGGGAACCGTGTCGGCCGCCTTAGCCATCGATCCCGGCGGCCGGGTCCGAGCGGCGAGGAGCAGCGCCGCAATCCGGACCGATTCCGCCTCGTCGTCAAGCAGTGCAAGGACCATGGCCGACGCGGGGTGACCTGCCAGCCGGCAAGTCTCGAGCGCTGCGAGTTTGACGATCGGTTCGGCCTCGGGGTGGCGGGTGATCCAGTCGACCAGCGGCGTCGTCGCAACCTTGAGCTCGGCCGGAAAATCGGCGTACTGCCGGATCAGGATCGCCCGCTCGGCGCCGGTGAGGTCGGGAATCTTGATCAAACTAGCCAGTTCATCGGCAGCGGCGGCGGACCGAAACGCCGAATAGAGCCGAATCGCCTGCTCCCGCTCGGTCCCGCGGCGGGTCCGGACCCCAAGCGTCAGCTCAGAGACTCCAACGTCGCCCAGACGTTCCACCGCCCGTAAGACAGCGTCTCGCGTCTCAGCTTCCGTTGTGGAGTGAGCATACAGCCAGCGAACAAGTTTCGGGGCCGCCGTGCTGGGTGTGGCTTCGGCGTGACGAGCGGCGGCCAGGGCGGCTTCCCGGACGACGCGACCATCTCTGTCCTCCAGGCGGTCGAGGAGTTTCGGGACCAGCCGCGCGGTCGCCTGTTTGGGTTCCCAGGCCAACGCCTGCGCCGCCAGGCGGCGGACCTCGGGCAGCGAATCACCCAGAAGGTAGAGCATGGCCCCCTCGACGTCGGGGTTCCAGAACTGGCGGGCTCCCTGGATGCCGAGCAACCGAGCATGGAGCGGCAAGGTCACGTTTCCGGCGCAGGCCATCAGGGCCGGTCGACTCGTGGCACCACGATCAACCATTTCGCGCAGTCCCTGCGAGGCCACGCCATGATCTGGGTTGGCCAGGCCCTGAGCGATCAGTTGATCGGCGGTCAGTGTGGCAAACAGGTCGGCGATCCGTGGTTCGCTCGCCGGCGCAACGGTTGATCCGGTCGGATTGGCGTGCCAGCTTAAACGGATGATCCGGGCGTGAGCGGGGGTCAACCGACCCGAGGCATCGCCGGCAGGACGGTCGAGGATGTAGATTGCCGAGTCGAGCCCGACCAGGATCTGCTCGGGCGTGAATTGGGTCTCACTGGCGTTGATCAGGGTCGTCTCACCGATCAGGGTCGGCATGCTCCCCGCCAGCCCAAGCTTGAATCCCCGGATCGAGTGCCGCGCCGGATCAGCGGCGATGATCAAACCTCGGCAGTCGGCGGGCAGCTTCGATCCTTGATAAGCCACCAGCGACGCCGGGGCCAGCCCAGCGAGCCGGGCGAACGGCGGCAAGCGGCCGGGCCGTTCACCGTCGACGGCACCGAGTTCGAGATCAGGTTCCGAGGGCCGACTCGTCAGGGTTAGCCAGCCATAACTGGCCGCTTCGCTCGGCTGGATCAGGCGGACCCCGGCCATTCGTGATCCGTTGGCACCGTCGTCGTCGAGCAAGATCGGCTGATAGTTGCCATCAAAAACCAACGGACCGTGTGGTTGGCGAAAACCCGAGGCGATCAACTGGAGGTCCGACCCATCGGGTCGGCAGCGCCACAACCCGCCCGTGTGAGCCAGATCGAGCGGATCTTTGCCGAGGGTGAAAGGATGATTCTCATTATCCCCCGCCGTCAGGTAAAGATACCCATCGTCACCGAGCGTCAGGCCCGAGAGCCCACGAGCGTCCAGAGCGCCAAAGCCATCGATCAGGACCGTCCGCGATTCATAGCGTCCATCACCGTCGTCATCCTTCCAGCGCTCGAGTCGTCCCAGCGCGGTGGCATAGAGGGCATGCTTGGTCCAGAGCAAGGCGGTAGGGTTCTCGATCCCCTCGACGACAACCTCGCTCGCGTCGAAACGGCCATCGTTGTCGGTGTCGCTGAGCCGCTTGATCTGGTCGAAACTGGACTTGCGTCGTTTCTGGAGGCGAAGTTTGCTGCCGTCGTCGCGGCTCATGTTTTCCCAGACGTCGAAGGTTCGGCCTGACGCAGTCACCTCGGCAACGTAGAGATGGCCCGAGTCATCGGTCGCCATCGTGGTGGCCGAACCAACGAGCGCTTCGTCGGCGACGACTTCGAGCCGGAAACCGGCTGGAGCCTGGTATCCCTTCCAGCGCTTGTCGATCTGGCCCAGGTCGGTCAGACCTGACTTTGCCTCGTCGGCGGCCTGGACCAGATTGGGCGTGCCCAGCACAGCCAGAACCAGACTCAGGATGGCGGTTCGTACCAGAACGATTGGCCAGGCGATCGCGGGTTGAGGGAGGATTCCGTTCCAGCTCATGGTCAATCAACCTCAACTCGGTCGCCGTTGGGCCTGGACCTCGCCGCCTGCGATGGCCCCGGCGGTATGGTATCAACACGGCCAAAACGCACAAGTGCAGCCAGAACCGCCGAATCGGCATGCCCAATCTTTGACCCATCATCGAGCCGACGTTGATTCATTTCCGGTTCCAACCTACGATTACCACGATTTTGGCCCCTGGTTCGGCCCCGACTCGAACTCGATTCCCGCGACCGGAGCTTGGAACTCGGATGGCTTCCGACCTGACCCTGAAAGAAACCTTGCCGGCTCTGACCGAGCGCCTGGTGCAAACCTACGAGGAATGCGGGGGGATTCACCACCTGCGGCATTCCCCGTTGCCCAGCTATCGCGAGATCGTCGAGATCCTCAAGGATCTCCGCGAGATTCTTTATCCCGGCTACGGGCGGCGTCAGAATTTGCACCTCGGTAACGTCGGCTACCACGTCGGCGACCTGATCGACGGCCTCCACGATCGGCTCACAACCCAGATCGCCCGCGCCTTGCAGCACGACTGCGCCCAGCCGCGCGACCTCGATACCGACTTCGAGGCCGAGGCGCAGCTCAAGGCGATTCAGTTCCTCGAACTGCTCCCGGCGATCCGGTCCGTGCTTGCCGACGACGCCCGCGCCGCCTTCGACGGCGACCCCGCCGCGCGGAACCTCGACGAGATTCTCTTCTGCTATCCGGGAGTGGCCGCCATGACGGTCTTCCGGATTGCGCACGAGTTGCATGTCCTCGGCGTCCCCCTGATCCCGCGAATGATGACCGAGTATGCCCACGCCAAGACCGGGATCGACATCCACCCCGGCGCCACCATCGGCCCCCGCTTCTTCATCGACCACGGGACCGGCGTTGTCATCGGCGAGACCACCGAGATCGGTGTCGGCGTAAAGATCTATCAGGGCGTGACGCTCGGTGCCCTCAGCTTCCCACGCGACGAAACGACGGGCGAATTGATCCGCGGCGCCAAGCGACACCCGACCATCGAAAACGGCGTCGTCATCTACGCCAACGCCACGATCCTTGGCGGCCGGACGGTGATCGGCCATGATTCAGTGATCGGCTCGTCCGCGTGGATCACCCGCTCGGTCGCGCCGCAAACCGTCGTCACGATCGAGGACCCCCGCCTCCGCATCCGCGGCGGCGAGACCAGCGCCGCGGCCGTCGGGTTTGACTATCAGATTTAACTGAGGAAAGGAGAAGAGATTGTGCCCAAGGTGGAAACGAAGAATTTTTCGATCGAGGACTTTCTGACCCTCCCCGAGGTCGAACCCCCTCTCGAATTCTTCGAAGGGAGAATTTTACAAAAGATGTCACCCAGATTGTCCCACGGCATTATCCAGGGCGAACTGATCTTCGCACTTCTGAGTCATATAAAGGCAACGCGATCAGGACGAGTCATCCCTGAACTTCGCTGCACTTTCGGTGGTAGTTCTCATGTGTTCGATCTTTGCTTCTTCCGGACCGGTCGCTTACCGGCCTCGACGAATCCGCAAGATCGGGAAAAGATTTTGATCCCACCCGACATCGCCATCGAGATCCTCTCGCCCGGCCAGACGGTGGGCGAACTGGCCCGTAAACTCCGCTCGGCGATCCGGCGCGGGGTTCGGCTCGGCTGGTTGATCGATGACCGCCACCGGACCATTCATGTCTTCCACCCGACCCGACCAGCGCAGATCCTCCGGGCGGGCGAAATCCTGTCGGGAGAAGACATCTTGTCGGGGTTCAGCCTGCCGGTGGACGCGCTGTTTGGCTGGCTCGGCGAGGACTGAACCGACCCGATCACTCGGGCCGGCTGGCGAAGACAATCCAGCCGCCGGCTCGGACGCGACCGAAGAGCCACGGGGCGGCGATTGGTTCGGCGGTCACAGCGTCGAGCGCGATCACCTCTTCGATCCGTAATCCTGCCGACTTGAGATCGGCGACCAGTTCGCCCCAGCGGTAGAGGTGGACCTCCATCCCGGCCACGCCTCGATACGTCATCCGGCGGTCGCCGAGGTCGATCCGACCGGTCAGGCGCTTGCCGAACTGGCTCAGCAGCCAGCGCCGGCCTTGAGGATCGTGAAGGTTGAGCCAGAGGTTGTGCGCGTGGAGCGCCAACCGGCCCCCCGGCTGCAAGATCCGATGAACCTCGCCGAGTGCCCGCCGCCGGGCCGGTGCGCTCCGGATCATCCCGAGCGTGCTGAACATCGAGAGCGCATAGGCGAAACTGGCCGACGGCAAGCAGTCGAGCCGACAAAGGTTGGCCTGGACGCAGGTCAAAGACGCGGCGATCCCCACCTGTCGCCCCTTCGCCGCGACGACTTCGAGCATCGACCGCGACAGGTCGACCGCTGCGACCGGGAACCCGCGTTGGGCGAACCGGACCGCGTGCCGCCCCGCGCCGCAGCCGAGGTCGATCAGCGGGCCAGGCTCCGTGAACCGCTCGTCGAGGAGCTGCGCATCGCGGGCGAACAAGGGATGACCCGCGAAGTAAGTGTCTTCTTCGAGGGCCAATCGGGGCGTGTGCGTGTACCGCCAGAGCGACGGATCGACTCCGTCGGGGAGTTGCCAGGTGGGAGGAGGATCGAAGCTCACGACGGGGCCTGACCGATGAAGACCCGGCCCGAGCGGGGCGCCAGGTCCAGTGACCGCGCCTCGCCCGCTTCGACACGGATGAGCGTCTTCGTCCAGGCTTCGTCGAGGGTCGTGTCGGTGGGCAGATGCGGGCCGGTCTTGAGGTCCAATCGTTTCGTCTGCCGCCCGGCGTTGATGACGACAATAATCGCCACGCCGTCGAGCTTGCGGATGTAGGCCACGACCTCACCGGCGGCGTGGAGGAAGTCGAACGACCCCCGCCGGAGCGCGGGATGCTGGTTGCGAAGCGCGACCAGGCGCTGGACCTCGTGGAGGAGGTCGTGGTCCCAGGCGTCGGGGCTGTCCCAGGGGAAGGCGCGGCGGTTGTCGGGGTCGTGGCCGCCGTGGAGGCCGATCTCGTCGCCATAGTAGATCGACGGGGCACCCGGGAACGTCATCTGAAAGAGGGTCGCCAGCCGGAGCGCCGAGCTATCACCACGCGCGAAGTGGAGGAACCGCGCCAGGTCGTGACTTCCGAGCAGGTTCATCATCACGGCGGTCGAGTTCGGGTGGTAATGCTGGAGGAGGATCTCGACGTGCCGCTGGAACGCCTCGGCGCCGGTCGGGTCGATGGCGCGAAAGCTGGTCCGGGCCATCTCGCCGACGTCGACGTTGTCGCCGATGAAGAAGGCGAAGCAGAGCCGCGTGAACAGGTAGTTCATGACGGCGTCCCAGCAGTCGCCCCGGAGCCAGCGGGTGGCCTCGTCGCTGCGGTCGATGGCGTCGGCGAACTTGGTCAGGTGGTCGAACGAGTTCAATTCCCAGACCTCGCCGACGATGTAAGCGTCGGGGTTGGCGGCATGCACGCTCCGACGAAACTCGGCCCAGAACGACCGATCATCAACCTCATGCGCCACGTCGAGCCGCCAGCCATCAGCGCCGAAGTCGATCCAGTATTTGCCCACATCCCAGAGAAACTGGCGGACCGCCGGGGTATCGGTATTGAACTTGGGCAACGCATGCAACCCCCACCAGGCGTTGTAGCCGGGAGCTTGCTCGTGGTTGTAGGCGTTGACCGGCCAGCCGTGCACGGTGAACCAGTCGAGGTAGGCCGAGTTCTGCCCATTCTCCAGAATGTCGTGAAACTGGAAGAACCCGCGGCTGGCATGGTTGAACACGCCATCGAGCACGACGCGAATATTCCGCGCGTGCGCCTCGGTGATCAAGCGTCGGAGCGCCTCATCGCCGCCGAGCATCGGATCAACGCGATAATAGTCGTGCGTGTGGTAGCGGTGGTTCGACGCTGACTGAAAGATCGGCGTGAAGTAGATGGCGTTGATCCCAAGGTCGGCCAGGTAATCCAGCCGCTCAATAACGCCGATCAGGTCGCCCCCTTGGTAACCATGCGGAGTCGGCGGGCTCCCCCAGGCGTCGAGACCGCTGGGCTTGGCCAGACTCAGGCTCGTGGCGAATCGGTCGGGGTAGATCTGATAGAAGATCGCGTCGCGGACCCAGTCGGGGGTTTGCGGGGTGAGCACCAGCATCTCCGGCAGACAGGTTAAGGACAGAGCAAACGAAAGCAGAACGAGAGGTCAGCGACCCTTGGGCTTGGGGCCGCCCACAGCGACTTTCCAGTGGTAAAGTTGTTGCCGGTCGCCACGGGTCCGGAGGTCTTCAAGCATCAAGGCGAAGTCGGGTTTGACCTGACCTCGATAGACGACCTGGTTGTTCTGGCGAATCTCCATCTTTCGTTTGAAGTCGATCAGCTTCGGGCTGACCCAGACGTCGAACCGATTGATGCCCGAGGTTGTCAGGTTGAGCAGATTCCCCTGGACACTGGTCCGGAGCTTGATCGTGGCCGGCTTGATATTCTTGCCGAATGGGTCGGCGGCTTCGGGAGTCGTTGTTCGACCCGGGGTGATTTCCTGAACCACGACCCCATAGAACCGGGCATCGCCGGGCCGGGCAGTTGCGACCTCGAACGCTTTCGGCGCAGGGTCGCGACGGCGGTTGGCCATCCAGTCGAAAAACGCCGGGATCTCCTCGGGCAACGGTTCAAGCCCGCGCTTGAGGTAGTCAACGTAAGTCACGTCGCGGACATCCTCGATCAGCGGCCGGACCACCTGATCGAAGACAACCTCACGCGCAGCGGGAGCCAGATCACCGAGAACAACATAGAGCGGGACCTTCTCGACCTGCGGCTTGTACTTGTAGACATACTTGCCGGGGAAACCCGACACGCAGACCACCCCCGCAAACAGGTCCGGATGGGCCAGCCCGAAATCCCAGGCCATATCAGCGCCGGTGAGTTGTCCCGCCAGGAAGACTCGATCCGAGTCGATCGCGTACCGCTTGCGCGCGTCACGCAGCGAGAGCTGGACAGCAGCGTGCTCCTCGCCCGAATAGCGATAGTTCTTCCCCTTGTCGGGCGAGTTGTATTCAGGGGCGATCACGATGTAACCACGCTTCGCCGCTTCGTCGGCAATCCACTCGACGGCGGATCGAGGGCCACGACCGTCGTGGAGAGCGACGATCGTGGGATAACTCCGGAGCGGGTGATATTCGGGCGGCAGCAGGACGGCATATTCCGTCGGACTCGGGTTTTCGTCATCAGCGACCCGGTGCGTCGTGATCGAGCGGTCGTCGTCGCGGATCTCGTGGTTTGGCGGTGCCATTCGCTCGACGATCAGATCCACGGTATCGAGGTTGAGGTTGTTCGTGCCTTGCAGTGCGTCGAGACCCGCGATCGCCTCAACGCGGATCTTGGCGGGATCATCGGGCGGCCGGGGCGGGTCATTCTTGCCGCGCGGCTCGCGCCGGACCGAATCATCCCGACCGGTCAGATAGTTCTGGACGAACTGGCGGGTCTGCCAGAGTGATCCCGCCGCCGCCAGCGTATCGACGGCGTTCTCGGGTCCAGCGACCCAGCTCGACAGGACGCGAGCGAAGCGAACCTCGGGAGCGATCGGGGTCGGGTTGGCGGGATCGTCGCGCATGATCGGTTCGAGCCGTCCCCGGGCGATTTCGGGCGCCTGTGCGAGGGTGAAGAGAATCTCCGACGTCCGCCCGCGCCAGATTGGGCGTTCGCCTTCGCTCAGTTTGTCGGCAAAATCCCGGATGCGGTCGGCGAGGTTCCGGTCGGCGGTGGCCTGATCGTCGTCGCGGCGGATCTGGTCGCGGGCCTCGTCGAGCACTTCCTTCGGCAGACTTGAGTCGGTGATTGACCGGAGGATCTGCAAGCTCCGCACGGGTTGCTGCGCCCGGCGGGCGACCACGGCCGCGATCAGGGCGTCACGAGCTTGCGACTCGGCCACCGAGCGCCGGACGTCGCGCACGGTGTCCTTGAGTTGGGGAAAGTCTTTTTCGAGCGCATCGAGGGCGACTCGGGCCTCGTCGAACCACTGTGCCTGAATCAGGAATCGGGCCACCCGGAGACGTTCGTTCTCGTTGGTCTGATCGACCTTGGCGAGCAGGCCGAGGAGGACCGACCGAGGGACCTCGGAGGTGGCGATCTGCCCGACCCAGAAGCCATCGATTCCGCGATACCGGGTCAGGTGCGGGCTGATCTCGTTAATCGCCTGCTGCATGGCGATCTTGTTCAGCCGAGCATTCTTGTACTGAAACCCGCGTCGGCCCTTGGCATCCCACGGAGTCGCGTTGATCTCGACCGCCACGTTGGCCATGACCCCCGCGTGGACTTCGAGCGGTTGGACGAGTTGGAACCGTTCCAGATTCTGGAAGCCGGCGTCGGCTTCAGTCCGGACGATCTTGGAACTATAAAAGACCACCCGTCGCAGCGAATCCGACACGAAAACGAGTGTGTTGTCCTTATCAACCACGCCATGCAGAACCGACCCGTCCTTGAGATAGATCGAGTCGGCCTGAGCGGGCAGCGACCAGGCAACCAGACCCACCACGACCCAGCAAAGACCCGTCCGAATCGAGGTGGTCATGAACGATCTCCCGTGATCGGCGCTAAGGTGGGGCGAGGTACCGTGATGGTCCTGACTTGAAAATAACCCATCGCGACCCGATCATCCAGTTGTCCCGAGCAAAGTTCGCCGCCCGGTATCCGGAACTCCGGCTCGATTGGTCCCAACGTTCAGGGAGACGTAAACGATGGCGGAGTTGTTCAAATTCCGCTGCTTCCAGTGCGCCAAGTTGCTCGGCGTCTCACCGCGTAAGGTCGGTCGACCGGTTCACTGCCCCCGGTGCGGGACCGAGTTGATCGTCCCCTCGCCCGATGATCCACCGACCGACACCGGACCCACCGACGACGACGAACCGCACGAGTTCGCCGACCTCGGGATTGACCTCGGCTTCGCCTCCGCGCTCGACATCCGGCCCCCCGAGCGGACCCCGGCCCCGGTCGTGGAGCAACCGCCCAACGAGGTCGAAGCGCTCGCCTTTCTGGACAGGATCACCGAGGAGGGTTTCACCGAACCCGACCCACCCCCCGATTCGGCCGATGACGACGATCTGACCGGATCAGCCGACGAGGATGACGACGAACCTGAGCCCATCGTCGCCGCGCCGGCCGAACCGCTGGTTGCGCGGCCTCGCTCCGGACGCCAAGGTGAAGCAACCTACGACCGCCGTCGCGACGTGAATCTGCCCCGGACCGCCGTAACGGCGTGGGCCATGTTTGCCCTGTTCGCCCTCGCCTTGAGCTTCGTTGCGGGCTTGCTCCTTGGCCACTACCACTGGAAGTAACGCTCGGTGGCGGTAGTCGGTCGCCTGCCGCCCCTTGGAAGCCCATGCCGGGTCGGCTAACATGAAAGCATCGTGCTGCTTGTGCCTCGCATCGCTGACTTCTGCTTCCCGGACTCCATCCCATGCCGCCCGACTCGACCCCGCCGCCCGCCATGCGTTCCGACACGATCAAGCGGGGCGATGCTCGCGCCGGGCACCGGAGTTTGCTCCGCGCGACGGGAGTGGGCGAGGGAGATTGGGACAAGCCGTTCATCGCGATCTGCAACAGCCACGTCGACATCATTCCGGGGCATGTGCACCTGCAAGAGGTGGGCAACTACGTCAAGGAATGCGTCCGGGCGGCGGGTGGCGTGCCGTTCCTGTTCAACACAATCGGCGTGGATGACGGGATAGCGATGGGGCACCGCGGGATGAAGTATTCACTCCCGTCGCGCGAGATCATTGCCGACAGCGTCGAGACGATGATCGAGGGGCACCGGTTCGACGGGATGATCTGCATCCCCAACTGCGACAAGATCGTTCCCGGGATGTTCATGGGGGCGATGCGGGTCAACGTCCCCACCATCTTCGTCTCGGGCGGACCGATGGAGGCGGGCAAGACCGAGGACGGCAAGCCGATCGACCTGATCGACGCCTTCATCGCCGGTGCCAAGCGGCAGAACGGTCAGATCAGCGCTGAGGAACTGCTATCAATCGAGCAGGCGGCCTGCCCGACCTGTGGGTCATGCTCGGGCATGTTCACCGCCAACAGCATGAACTGTCTTGCCGAGGCGATCGGAATGGCCTTGCCCGGGAATGGGACGCTGCTCGCCACCTCGGCCGACCGCCGGACCCTGTATCAGGACGCCGCCCGCCGCGTTGTCGAACTTGCCCGCGACTTCGGCCGCCTCGGCACCGGTCACGGCCTCTTGCCCCGCGAAATCGCCACGATGGCCGCGTTCGACAACGCGATGATCCTCGACATGGCGATGGGAGGCAGCACCAATACCGTCCTGCATATTCTGGCAATAGCGCACGAAGCCGAGGTTCCGTTCACGCTCGAACGAATCAACGACCTGTCGAAGCTGACCCCGAACATCTGCAAGGTCGCGCCGTCGAGCAGCTACCACATCGAGGACGTCGCCCGCGCGGGGGGCATCCACGCCATCCTCGGCGAGATCGCGCGCGGTCGCCCCGGCCTGCTCAACCTCGACTGCCGGACCGTGACGGGCAAGTCGCTCGGCGAAAATATCGCCGACTTCGACATCCGGAGCCAATTCTCGACCGCCGCCGCCGCCCTCTTTGCCCGCGTCCGACCCGGTGGCGAGCGGACCACCAAGGCCTGGGTGGTCCCATCGGTCGCTAACGCCGAGACGTCGGCGGCCTCAAGCGTGGCATTGCTCGAACCCGAGGGAGAAGCCGGTTTCGTGCCGGACCAGCGCGGCAACGGGTTCGACGGCGGCAGCGGCGACGGCTTCGACCCGTTCGACGTGATCCGCTCGTGCGACCGGGCCTACTCGCAGGAAGGCGGCTTGACGGTTCTCCGGGGCAATCTGGCTCCCGAAGGTGCCGTGGTCAAGACGGCAGGCGTGGACCCGCGAATGATGGTCCACACCGGCCCCGCCGTGATCTTCGAGTGTGAGGAAGACGCATACAACGGGATCGTCTTCGACAAGGTCAAGGCCGGCGATGTCGTCGTGATCCGCAACGAAGGCCCCAGGGGCGGCCCCGGGATGCAGGAGATGCTGGCCCCGACCACCGCCATTAAGGGGGTTGGACTCGGCGAGAAGTGCGCCTTGATCACCGACGGCCGCTTCTCCGGTGGGACCGCCGGCGCCTCGATCGGCCACGTCAGTCCCGAGGCCGCCGTCGGTGGCCCGATCGCCCTCCTCCAGCCCGGCGACCTGATCTCGATCGACATCCCGCGCGGGATCTTGAGCGTCAATTTGACCGACGCCGAAATCGCCACCCGCCGCTCGGCCTGGACCAAACCCGCTCCCCGGTTCAAGACCGGCTACCTCGCCAAGTACGCCAGCATGGCCACCAGCGCCCACACTGGCGCCATTCTCAAGTGGGACTGATCACATCCTTTTACCATGTTGCCAAAGTCAGCCGCCCGCGTTATATTATCGAACTCCGGGCGGCTAACTCAGCGGCTAGAGTGCCATCCTCACACGGTGGAAGTCACTGGTTCGAATCCAGTGCCGCCCATTTTGAACCAATCCTTTGCAATTTCTGCGGGGCCGTGCTCATCCTATTTGGGATAAGTACGGCTTTTTTGTTAGACCTTTGGCGATCGCCATCACAACACGACTCAATGGGGAAAATTGGCAGATCACGAGTTCAAATTCCTGATTTTTGATTTGTGGCGAGAAATCAGTAATTGATAAGTCATCGGTGGGGCAGCTTGATCTGTGAATCTTAGTAGTCAGGAGGGATACAAATTCCGTCCGCCGACTTGCAAGTGGGCTGTTCACCTTGTACGCTAGGCGTGGCGACTCGGCGGGTCGATTCGCTGCCCGAAATTGGTGCGTGGATCGGGTTCCGGCACGCGTCTTCGGGGTTGCGTTGCGGCGTGGCGCAGTCTAAGCTTCAAGATATCAAGGAACCGCGGCGTTGAGGGAATCACCTTGACGTCGCGGTGTTGTTGCTCATGGGCTGTTGGCACTTCGGCCGGCTCTCTGTTCCGATCGGGTTGTCGATCGGCCGTCGCCTCAGATTCGTCGCCCAATCCTTATTGTTCCGCGACCGTCCGATTTTGGGGAGCCGAGAGGCATGACCGCAGACCGAATCCCGATGTCGAAGGAAGGCTACGAAAAGCTGAAACTTCAACTCGACACAATGAATAATGACGAGATGCCCAAAATCGCCGAGGCGATCGCCGAAGCTCGGGCGTTCGGTGACTTGTCCGAGAACGCCGAGTACGACGCCGCTCGCGAAGCACAAGGGATGCTTCAGGCCCGGATCAACGAGTTGCAAGATAAGGTGGCGCGGGCGTTGATCGTCGATCGCTCAACGTTGCCGACCGATCGAGTCGTTTTCGGCTCGCGGGTCAAGGTACTCGACCTGGACATGAAGGACGAGGAAGAATTTCTCCTGGTCGGACCGGGTGAGGAAGATTACGACCAGAACAAGATCTTGCTCACCAGTCCCATCGGTCAGGCTCTCGTCGGCAAGCAGATCGGCGAGGAGGTCACCGTACCGATCCCGCGTGGCACGCTCAAACTTCGAGTGCTCGAGATCATGTTCGACTGATCCATCGCGCCTCGTCAGTCCATTCCGGCCAACCAGCGCCCCCAGGAACCAGGCAACGCCGCCTCGATGACCAGTGGGTCATGACGGACCGGATGCTCAACCCGCAAGCTCCGGGCATGAAGTGCAATCCCACCCGGGAACGTCGACTTCGAGCCATAAGTTCGGTCACCGACGATCGGCCAACCTCGGGACGAGGTCTGAACCCGGAGTTGATGGGTCCGCCCGGTGGCCGGATACAGGGTGAGGCAGGCGAAACCGTGCCATGATGGGTCGAGCTGAACCTCGGATTGCCACTCGACGCGGGTTTCGGCACGCACTGCGCCCCGAATTGCTGCGGGGATCGCGCGAGCCTGGCCGGACTGATCGGGAGCCGTCAACCAGTCGGTCCAGGTTGTGGTCAAGCCGCGAGCCTGCTGAGCTTGATCCTCGACGATCGCCCAGTAGATCTTCTGGGTCTGGCGTTGGGCGAACTGGTCGGACCACCGGTGCGCGGCCTTCGGGTTCTTGGCCCAGAGGACGACACCCGAGACGGGCCGGTCGAGACGATGGACCGTGCCCAGATACACACTCGCGGGGTCGTCGGGGCGGAGGTGGTGCCGGACCATCGACTCCAGAGTCACCTCGGGATCACCCACCCGCGCGGGTTGAGTCAACAATCCAGCGGGTTTGTTGACCGCGAGCCCATGAGAATCTTCCCAGAGGATCTCCAGCCGGTCCGGTTCGGCAATCATGAGCAGCGATCATCCCGGATCAATTCGGGTTCGGCAAGTCGTTCGCCTGGCCCATCTTGCCGGGGCTATCCAGAACAGGCTGCACGGCCTGGCTTGCCGGGGCGGCCAGGTCGGGCAACGGTTCGGCGTCGGCGGGCAAGGTGGCGCGGCCCGAGGAAGGAGCCGGGGTCGGGTTGATGCTCGGTCGCGGCAGTGAGGGAGCACCCGCCGGGACGACCGAGTCGTCAGCGGGCAAACCGCCACGAGCCGAGCCTGCTGCGTTCGGGTCGCCGTTGGCGGTGGGCGCGCCGATATTGGCGAGGTTGCCGTTGGAACCCAGGCCGCCACCCAGGGCGGAAAGCGCATCGGGGCGGTTGGTCCCGACGCCGACCCCCTGCCCCGTCCTGGCCGCGCCCGGGCTATCGGGCATGATGTTGGTGATCGCCGCTCCGTCCACCGGATGCGGGTCATTGCTGAATCCGATCGCGGGCCGCTGCCGACCATCGTTCGAATACGGGCGACCCGGCGGGACTTCGGAGCGGGTGGACCGACAGCCCGCAGCAGTCAATAACAGACCAAGACCACTCAGAGCCAACGTACGTGATACCCGGTCCATCGGCAAACACCTCATCAATCCAGGGTCCAGACCTCGCACACTCGGAGGGCCGCAAACCCTCGGCGTGTCCGGTCAGATCGGGCTCGCGCCGGTCGTTGAGTTGCCGACTTGGGATGTGATTTCAAGAGGTGGGCACCGGCAGGCGTCGAAGGGGAAACACCCCTCCGACGCGGTGCATGGTAATCAATTGCGCAGACCGGTCAATACGGATGTCACCCCTGATCCGGCATCAGAAGCGGAAAACTTCAAGATTTCTGAGCGGAGCCATAGAGGCGGTTCACCTCGTTCCAGTTGATCAGGCTCCAGAAGGCGGTGATGTACTCGGGTCGCTTGTTCTGGTACTTGAGGTAGTAAGCATGTTCCCAGACGTCGAGACCCAGGAGCGGGGTCTGCCCCTCGGCGTAGGGGCTATCCTGGTTCGGATAAGAGGTGATCGAGAGCTTGCCGTCCTTGCCGACGACCAGCCAGGCCCAACCGGAGCCGAACCGGGTCGTCGCCGCCTTGGTGAACGCTTCCTTGAAGGCGGAGTAGCCGCCCAGTTCGGACTCAATAGCGCTCGCGATGGCGCCCGTGGGTTCGCCGCCGCCGCCAGGCTTGAGCAACTTCCAGAACATCGAGTGGTTGGCATGGCCACCGCCGTTGTTCCGGACGGCAGTTCGGGCCGCTTCGGGAACCGTGGAAAGCTCGGCGAGCAACTGCTCGATCGGCTTCCCCTGGAGGTCGGGGTGATCCTTCAAAGCATTATTCAGGTTGGTGACATAGGTGGCGTGGTGCTTGTCATGGTGGATCTCCATCGTCTTGGCGTCGATGTGAGGTTCGAGGGCACCAAAATCGTAGGGGAGTGGCGGCAGGGTGTATTCAGCCATCTTGTCAACTCCAGAAGGCGGATGAAATTATGGTCGTTGTCGGCCTGATCAGGATAACACGCTGGATGGCAGCCGGGAATTCCACAGGGTCGGGGGAAGGGCTTTTGCCGCCATACGGCCGGGTTGATCCTGCTCTTCTCAAGCGGGTTTCGTCGCGTTCGACTTCTTGAGAGCTGCCTCAACGTCAGCCATCGCAGCAGAATCACCGGCGGGGCCCACGGCCTGGCTATCTGATCCCGCCGCGTCGGCCTGGGCACCCGTCTCGCTCCCGAACGCTCCGGCGACCGGTTGCTGGATGTTGGCGTCCTCGTCGAATGATCGCCCATCGCCGCCCCCAGCGAGGTCGCGTGCATCGTCGTTCGGCTGGCCGCCCATTCCGAGCGCCCCCTGGCCAGAGCTGGTGTTCTTCTGGTTCTTGTCGTGGTGCGAGGACGTATTGGACATGGCTGAACTCCCGATGAGAGGAAAGACACGAAACCGGAGCGAGTTGGCCACGCGCTGGGCGTGACCAACCGACTCCGGTCGGCACGATCCGATCATGGGGCAAGACGTGTGCCAGTCGGGCCGCATCGCCCGCGAATCACAACGGAAATGGCTGATTCGTTCAGTGATGGCGATGACGCTTTTGCTTTTTGGCGGCTCCCGACGTCGTGGTCGGAGTCGTGTGGCCCACCTGAACCGTGGTCGTGACCGGAGTCGCGGCGGCGGCGGTCGTCGCCACCGGCACGACCTGAACGGCAAAACTGGCGTCGGCCACGGCGGCGTTGTTGGGCGACATCAGGACCACGAAGTAGCGAGCCCCGGCCGTCGGAGCCATGAATCCAACCATCCCCCGCCCCGAGGCCACGGGATGACCCGTCGAATCACCGATCAGGATCGTCGTGTTGGCCGAGGCCACATAGACGAGACCCGCCCGGGCCGGCTCAAATGCGAAGACCCGGACATCCTGCCCCGACTGGAGCGTCACATTACGGATCAATGACTGGCCCGCGATGGACCCGAGTTCGGCCGGGTTGGCCAACGTCGTGTTTGCCGCGTACGCGTCGGTTGGCAGCGTGGGGCCAACCCGCGTCGTGATGGTTACGGGATTGGTCGTCACTGGCTTTGACGGAACTGTGGTCGGTGCCTGAACGGTCACCGGCACTAGCACTGGCGTTCCGGTGATCGGGGATGGTGTCGTCGTCGTGGCCACCGGCGCGGCCACGCTGGTCCCGCCCGTGAAGGCGGCCTGGAGCGTATAGTTTCCGACCGAAAAGACGTCCTGCGTCGCTCCCGTCACCACGATCAGATACTTGTGGCCGGGCTGAGTCCCGGGAACATAGACGGTCGCGGTGTCGCCGTACTGATCTGGGTGCGCCGTGCTGGCCAGCATGGCACCGGTGGCGGCGTCGATCACAGTGACCTTGGGTGACAGGAGACTGATCCCATCGGCGACGGCGTTGACCTGAAGCATCCCGCCGCTGGTTTGGGGAGCCGTCACCGAGAAGTATTCGCTCGCCCCGATTGACCGGAGACTCAGGCTGGGCACGACGGCGAGACCACCGCTGTTGAAGGCACCTGTCAGGTCGGCGGCGGTGTCGGTCGAGACGGCTTGACCCCTTGACTGGTACGAATCCGCCAGCCTCGGCCCATAGATCGACTGGATTCCCTCCACATCGTACTGGTTCAGGTCATGGCGGACGCCGCTGTAAAACTCATACATGTCCGAGTCGGGCTGCGGCGACTCACCCAGGCCGAGCGAGTGCCCCAACTCGTGAATGAGGACGGATTCCAGGTCCCACTGCCCGGTCGGTCCGAAGGTGTAGTTGGTATTGAGCTTCACGTCGCCGGCCGCTGTCCAGCCATTCGGGGGCGGGCCGTACGTCTGCGCGATCGGCTGAGTCGTGAACCCGTACCCCGCGACCCGGATGTCGCCAAACCGCGAGTCGCCCTGATTGGCTCCCTGCGTGTTGAATCCATAGTTCCCGTCGGCGACCGGCACGAAGTTCAGGTTTGCCGAGGCCGCCCAGGTTTGCAGGGCGGTGGCCAGAGTCCGTTGCCAGCTCGTGCCACCAAATTCGCCGTTGAGCGTCGCGTTGACGTTGTTCGTGCCGTTGTCCCACGCCACGCCATCAGGCGCGACGCTGAAGGTGATGGGTCGCGAGTTGTCCCACTGCCCTCCCATCAGGGTATAATCCACATTCACCCCCGTCATCAACGCTCTGCCTTCGAGAAACTCGCAGGAATACCGCTGGCGTCGCGGTTGCCGCCGAGCTCGATTCGACTTCGAGGAGAGGGTTGGCTGAATCCGTTCCAAGAGACGTTTGACCCATGAATTCATGGTCGTGCCTACCTTTTCATCATCCAGGTGTGAATCGAGCTGACGGCGAGTCGGTTGTCGGAGCGCGCAGAGCGAACGTGGAAGTTCGATCGAGTCGAACTCCTGGATCAGATCCATCCCTGGAGACGAGTTTTTAGGAGACGTAAAATGGCGGAGCTAACCCTCACAACAGCGAGGGTTGGGCGAAAACCGCAGCCAAGGGGGTTGTTTGACGGAAATACCGGCGGGTTGTTGTGGACCAGCACTGGTCACGCTGGCTGAACAACGAAACCTTAGATCAAGTTCAATATTTTTGCAAAAACGAATCAGAGAACCGTCAAGATCGTTTTTTTTGCAACAACCTGTCACCTTGACATCCCATTCTCCAGGCAGTCATTGCCGGCAACCGCCGTCAAGATCTGGAATTGTCGATCTTCAAGTTCTCTGGGACCAACTCAATCAGGATGTCGCTCATTTAAAACTTGGAACAACGACCTGAAAGCGTTTTGTTGTGCACCGAGATTGACGCCTCGTCGATCTTGAGACGATATTTCCAGCGTTTTATAATGACTTGATTGCGATTGACCCGGATTGAGATTTTTTCCCGGGTGCTGCACGGCAAACACACCCCGATTTTTGACCTATCCACAGCAATCTGTTGGTTTGGTGTCAAAATTCGATTTGATTGGTCCCGTTTCAACTCAGCGATCGTGGGGTTTTCATGGCTCTGGACTTGACCTCGATCACACCGCCGTCATCGAACGCACCCAAAAATCAAGGTTCATCGACCCGTCTTCTCCTGACCAGTCTGGTCGGTGTAGCGGTTCTAGGGTCCGGCGCCCTCGCCTGGAGAGCCGGATATAGTCCGAGCCGACTCTGGCAAACGCCCCCCAAGGCGCTGGAGACTTTGGATGTTGTCACCGCGCCATTCACCGTGATGGTTGTGGAGACGGGCACTGTCGAGAGCGCCTCCAACACCACGGTGAAATGCCAGGTTGAAGCGCTGGTGGGTCTGGTAGGAGGTACAAGCTCAACCACGCCCCGATCCAACGCGGCTACGCCTGCCAGTTCGACTAGCTCGACGAGTTCGACTGCCGCCTCCCTGGCGATGACGGCTTCGACCTCGAAGTCCGTCACAGCGACTTCCAAGGCCAAAAAGGCCGCTGCCAAGGCAATGTCTGGTGGTGGTGGTGGAGGATCTGCCGAGTCGAGTGGATCGGCCGCGAGTGGCTCGGCTAGCTCCAAGTCAGGTGGATCAAGCTCCTCCTCAAGTTCTTCGGGCAGTGCCGGTTCGGGCATGACCATCACCAAGGTCCCCACAATCCGCAGTTTTACGATGACGGTTTCGCCCTATGTCAGCCTGCAGCCAAAAAGAACTGCGGTCGCCACGACCAAATCCGCCGGACAAGGTGGTGGGGGAGGTGGCGGCGGAGGTAATCGGGGTGGTGGTGGGGGTGGCGGTGGCGGCGGTGGCGGCAATCAAGAAAAGCAGGGGTCGACCCGGATCATCATGGTCCGAACCGAAGGGGACTCGGTTAAACAGGGCGATGTCGTTTGCGAGTTCGATTCATCAGCCTTTCAGGATGCGGTCCTCGCTCAACGAATCAAGGCGGATAACGCGCGATCGGCAATGGTTCAAGGACAGTCGATCCTTGAAGTGAACCAGATTGCCCTGAGCGAATATCGCGACGGGATCTACAACCAGGATTTGCAACTCATCCGCCAGTACCTCAGCACCTGCCACACCGAGTATGATCGGGCAAAGCGAAATCGGGACTGGTCGGAAGAAACAGTGGACAAGGGGTTCCGGGCTCCGCAACAACATCAAGCTGACGTTCTGTCGGTTCAGCGTGCCGAGATCGCGCTCGTTGTTGCCGAACTGATGGAACAACGCCTGATCAACGCGACCGGTCCGAAGTTGATGAAAGCTCTGGAAGCCAAGTTGCAGGCAAATCGGGCCGATGCGTTGGCCCTGGAATCCACCTACTTGACCGAGGCTGACCGACTCAAGCGACTGGAAAAAATGGTTGCGGGGTGTACTCTCCGGGCTCCTCATGATGGGACCGTGGTCTATTCGTTGCCGCCCTCGAATGGCTGGCGGCCCGCGACTCCAGCCATCATGGAAGGTGCGACGGTCCGGGAAGGACAGTCGATCTTTGAGTTGCCTGACCCCAAAAATATGCGGATTCGAGCGAAAATTAACGAGTCCAAAGTCTCGCAGATCCACTCAGGCCAACGGGCTTCGATCCGGATCGACGCTTTTCCCGATCGACTTATGACCGGAACGGTCGCTGAAGTGACCCTGATCCCCGCGCCCGCGTCGGGACCAGGGTCGGATGTGCGGATTTACTTTGCCAACATCACGCTCGACTCAGTCAACTTCGAGGGGTTGAAGCCTGGTCTTAGTGCTGAGGTGACCTTCCTGATCGACGATCGGCCCGCGATCAAACAGATCCCGATCGACTCGATTCGCTGGCTCGGTAGCAATGCGTTCGCGGCGGTATCCACCTCAGCGGACCATTCGGCTTATCGGTGGCAGCCCATCGAAGTTGGCGAGATGAATATTTCCTCCGCCGAAGTGCTCAGCGGTCTGGCCAACGGCGAGCAGATCGTGGCGCACCCTTTGAACCTACCGGCACCCGTTCTTCCCGAAGCCAAGTTGGAGTCACCAACCCTTCAAGCTGCTGGGAGCACATCGGCTGTCCCCAAAGGTTGATCCAGGCGATCAGGTCGTTTGGTTGGTCACTCAACCTCGATCGGCCCGTTGGGCGGCAACAGCGGCTGCATCGGGCAGTTCTGGCAATGAGCCTGCGTCGGTTTGCAAAAGTCGCGGCTCAGCCGCTCAAACCATTCACCTAGTTTGATCAGCAGTTCGACGGTGGCAACCTCTCCCAGGTTGCCGCGGTCGGTGACGGCGACCGCCGCGGCCAACCGCTCGACCAGCGTGCGAGCCTCATCGTAGTCAGCGGTCGAATCCAGCCAGCCATGTCGGATCAGGATCCGGTAGGTCCCTCGGTCAACCGGATAGCTGATCCGGCGCAGGCCCGACAGGAGCAGAGCATCGGCCTTGGCCAGGCCGATCCCGTTGATGGTGCGCCACTCTGCGCGGATCGCCTCGGTGGATCGGTCCGCAAGGCTCTCCAGGTCGAACGTACCGGGTTGTTCGCTGGCCCACTTCGCCAGCTTTTGCAGCGGACGCCACGACTTGACCGCCATGGCGATCCCGTCATGTTTCATCAGATCATCGAGTTCGAGCGGGTGAGCAACGGCAAGCGCAACGGGGTCAAGCCAGCCCGCCTCGTTCAAGCTGTCGAATGCGGTGGCGGCCACTTTGGGGATGGCGACCAACCCGAGCAAAACCCAGGTCAACCGCTCGAAGAGTGTGCCGTCGCGAGCGAGATGCGGGGCGGATACCGGAGCCGATCCATAATGATCGTCGAGGGTGCGGATCAGCTCATCTTGACAATCTGTAAGCCGGGGCAAACGATGGACTCCCGCACCATTCACCCCGGTCAAACTTTGGCTCGGCGCGGCTCGATCCAATCAGGCCTGGGCTTGAGCCTTGGCAAGCGCGGCGGTGTATTCGCGGGTGAACCGGCTCTTGCGACGGGCGGCCGTGTTGGGGTGCAAGACGCGGCGGACCCCGGCCTTGTCGATCTTGCCCACGGTCTGGCGGAAGTCAGCCTCGGCCTTGTCAAATTCCTTGGCGGTCAGACCAGCCATCGTCCGCTTGGTCAACGTCTTGATGATCTTTTTGGTGATCCGGTTGTGCATCCGGCGCTTCTTGCTTTGCTTGAGGCGCTTGATGGCTGACTGCGAACTCGGCATGGTTGGGTCCAGATTTCTCACAACGGAGGCCGGGGCAATCGATGACCACCGGTCAAACACCACTCATCGCCAATCGATTTCCGGCGAAAGCCTGAACTTACCATAGATTCGCCGGCGGGTTCAAGTCGCATCGACCGAGGTTTCCGAGGTTTCGCCGTCGGCTTGGCTCGGTTACATTGGGCCGATCAGGCACAGTTTGCCTCGATCCCGATGCTAAGGAAAGATCCTTGAACGAGCAGCGGACTGGACGGTTCATCGTGCTCGAAGGCCCCGACGGCGGCGGCAAGACCACGCAGGTGGCCCGGCTGGCGGCCTGGCTTCGCGCGACCGGGCGCGAGGTTGTGCCCTGTCGTGATCCGGGCGGGACCGCGCTTGGGGATCAGCTCCGAAGCTTGCTCAAGGATCGTTCCGACCTGACCATCGGCATGACGGCCGAGATGCTTTTGTTCATGGCGAGTCGCGCCCAGTTGATCGCTGAGGTGATCCGCCCCGCCCTGGACCGAGGGGCGATCGTCGTGGGCGACCGCTACCTGCTGTCGAATGTCGTTTATCAGGGGATTGCCGGTGGGCTGGATGTCGCCGACCTCTGGCATGTCGGCCGGGCAGCGACGGGGGGTCTGATGCCCGACCTGACGATCGTGGTCGACGTTCCGGTTGAGGTCTCGCTCGATCGGATCGGCCCGGGTCGCGACCGGATCGAGGATCGCGGGGTTGCCTACCGCCAGCAGGTCCGCCAGGGGTACCGCGACGCCGTGGCAACCTACCCGGCGCCGGTGGTCGTGGTCGATGGATCGCAAGGCATGGACGACGTTTCCCGAACCATTCAGATCGAGGTGGCGCATGCCTTGGCAGTCGATCCGCGGTCATGACCGAGTCGTCGAGTCGATCCGCCGGGCGCTCGAAGGTGGTCGCCTGCCGCATGCCTTCCTGTTCGTCGGCCCCGAAGGGATCGGTAAGCTCGCCTTCGCGCTCAAGCTGGCGCAAACTCTGCTCTGCGAGCGGGTTCCCGCGGCCGAGATGGCTCCCTGCGGCGCCTGTCCCGGCTGCGTTCAGGTGCTGGGCGGCACTCACCCTGACCTCCTCCGCGTGGCTCGACCCGACGACAAGCACGAGTTGCCGATCCGAGTGATTCGCGACCTTTGCCTCGACCTCGGCCTGAAGCCAGCGCGGGGGGGGCGGAAGGTGGCGATCATCGACGACGCCGACGACCTGAACGACGAGGCGGCCAACGCCTTTCTGAAAACCCTCGAAGAACCGCCCGACGGGTCGGTCCTGATCCTGATCGGCACGTCGCCCGAGACTCAGCTCGATACGATCATCTCGCGATGCAGGGTCGTCCGGTTCGCCCCCCTGACCGAGGCCGAGCTGGCAGCCGTCCTGATCGAACATGGCGTGGTGGCTGACCCCGGCGATGCCGACCGACTCGCCCGCCTTGGTGAGGGGAGCGTCGCGCGGGCCCGAGGTCTGGCGGACCCCGCGCTGGCCGATTTTCGCCGTGGTCTTTTCGATGACATCGCTGATCCGATGGGGTTCGATGCCACGACGCTGGCGCGGCGGGTCGAGGCGTTCGTCACGAGCGTCGGCAAGGAAGGGTCGATCCACCGCGAGCGGGCCCGAATCGTCATCGGCGAACTCGTCCGCCTGTTTCGGAGTGCCTTCTGGGAGTCGGCCGGGGTGAACCCGCCGTCGCCCGACCCCCACGACCGCAAGGTCATCGCCGCCCTGGCCAGCCGCGTCGAGACCGAGTCGATCCTGGCCCTGACCGACCGTTGCCTCGACGCCGACTTCCACATCCGGCGCAAACTCGGCCTGAAACTGATCTTCGAGAGTCTGACCCACGACATCGGCAAACTCGTTAGCCCCCGGCTCCGGGTCTGACGAGGTGCCGCTCAGTCGGGGACCACGAAGCGCGACGGATTCCGCCAGACCCGACCGACCAACCGGCCGCCCGTCTTGTCGTCAAGGGTATAAGTCGGCTTGCCGCCAGCCACCTCGAACAGCGGCACCGTGGTCGCGGGTGGGTTGGCTACCTGGGGATCGAGGGCAAACCATGACCCCACGGCGACGGTGCCTGGACCCGCGCGGTCGACCGCGTGGAACGCCGCGACCCGCCCCGGGTGCGTGCCGAACTGGTACTGACCATCCACCTCATAAACCGGCCGGGGGAGGTTGAGCCGGGGGTCGTCGAGGTCGAGCTTGTAGGTGATCTGGTTGTAGTCGTAGCGCGGGGTCGGCTCGGGGTTGCCCGAGAAGGTGTACGTGTAAGTCCCCTCGAAGAAGATGATCCGCCCGTCCTGCTTGCTGAACGTCGGATGCTGCTTGGGGTTGTAGAACGAGTACTTGTCGTGCGTCGCGACCTTCCGGGCATAAACCCACGGGCCAAGGGGCGCATCCGACTCGGCGAACCAGACCTCGCCCAGGTTGGATGATGATCCCCCTTGCTCGGTGGCGATCAGGACCCAGCGGCGGCGGTGGTCGTTCCAGTAGGTTGATCCCCGAGCAAGCTGGACCGGGCGGCCGGTGTCGGCGTCCTGCGTGCTGAACATCGCCTCGTCCGCCCGCAACTGGCCCGAGGCGATCAAGCGCTTTTGCCAGTCGGCATCGACCGCCGGCGCTCCGGATCGCCACCTGTAGCGGGCTCGACCGTCGGCATCGCGGTCGATCTCGGCCTTGCCGCGCCGGACCGAGCCGGGCAACATGCAGGTAAAGGCTTCATATTGATCGAGGTGCGTCACGCTCGCGGCATCCGCCTTGACCCGGACGAGCGGATACGGATCTGCGCAGACCACGTATCGAGTGCCCTGCATCTCGGTCACGAACGGGTGGCCGAACAGGTGGATCGGGGCGGCGAGCGGCACGTCGGTCACTTCCCGAAAGCGGTGCTTGTCCAGGTCATACTCGGCGATCCCGCGGCGGTACGGGGCCATCGAGGGTCGGACCTTGGAGAAGGCCGCGAACATCCGCTCGCCCCCTGGCGCCGTCGGGTCGGGGACGACCGTCAGGCCGTCGAGCCAGCAGGGCCCTTCCCCCTTCAAGTCTGCCGTTGGGGCGACGAAGCCATCGGCGGCGAGGTGATAATCCAGGTTGACCCCGACCTCCGGGTCCAGTCCACCCGCCGAGCCGGGAAGCTCCGAGGTCGCGCCGGGGGTCCCGAACGTCCCGAGCGGATAGGACGGGCGGTTGGTATCGCCCCAGAACCAGTGGATCTTGCCCTGAAACGTCGCTTCCAGGACGCTATCCTGACCGAAGACCTTGCCGTTGAGGACCGGCGCGCGGATCGGGACGGTTCGACCCAGGATCACGCTATCACGATAGATCCCGGCGCCGGTGGAGCGGTAAAGTCGCTCGGCGATGTTGACCCGCTTGACCTCGACTCGCGCCGAGCCACCCGGCTTGACGTCGAGCTTGAGGCCGCGATAGCCGAAGCCGTCCCTGGGGTACTCGTAACCGTGCCCCTTGACGTGGAAGAAGACCGCCTGACCCATCAGGCCCGGCTCATCAAACGCCACCAGGCCCGCGCTATCGGTGTAGAGGCGGATCTCGTTGACGGTCCGCAACTCGATCAAGGGCACACCCCGCCCGGTCGCCGCGTCGACCACCTCGATCGCGAACGGCTCACCCGCCCGGGTTGCGGTGCTCGATCCCCAGGCAATCAGGCCGATTATCCAGATCCAAACCCAGCCGAAGTGTCGCATCGCACGTTGCCCCGGTTGGAAAGATGCGAGGGGTTTATTCAGGCAACGCCAGGATGAATTTTTTGAATCTGGCCGGGTCGCGGAGGGGCGGTCCGTGGCCGAAGCAGACCAGGGCCGGCTCGATCCCGAGTTCGACCAGCCGTCGCGCTGACCGGCGGTTCTGGGCGGGATCGACGGTGAAGACCCGGGGCGGTTCGTGGAGGCCGGGGATCATCGTCGGGAGCTGCATGTTGGTCAGGACGTCACCGAGGATCAGGGTCCGATCCGACTCGCGCCAGTAGGCGACATGGCCGGGCGAGTGGCCAGGAACGTCGATGACCCGGAACCCGTGGATTTCGTCCCCTTCGACCAGCCGCCGCGTGACCGGGCAAGCCGGACCAGCCATCCACCGGGCGGCAAACTGGGCGACGAGATTCGGCGGGCAAAGCGGCGAGATCACTCCCGCGGCAATCGCGTCGGCCTCCCGAGCCCCGCACGCCAGGGGGATCTGGAGAGTCTGGCAGACCCGGGCGCTCGCCCCCTGATGGTCGCCGTGGCCGTGCGTCAGGGCATGGACCGCCACCGACCGACCCTGGAGCTGCCGCAACGTGAGCGCGGTCCGGGGTTTGACCCCCGAGTCGAACAGAACCCCACCCGCCAGGTAAACGTTGACCGCGTTCGGCGGAAACCCGCTGAGTTGCTCGACATCATCCGCCAGCTTCTTCATGAGCCGCTTTTCCGCAAAAATTCGCACCAATCGGTCTCAGGTCGCGCTGCCATTGCACCGGGTCGAGACCGAAGTGGCAAGAGGCCAACGTCAGGGGTCTGGGAGGTTGAGCAACAATCTGGGCAATTTCCCAATTTTTTTGTCCGGTTTCGTCCCAGGAAAAAATGGTGTTCTAGCTTTGCGATGAAGTAGCCGGACCGCGGCTGGCCGCTTCTCGATCTCTTCCTCCTTCGGTCCACGAAGTCTGATTTGCTTCCAAGATGGAGACGTCTTCATGCGCTTTCGTAGTCAGCCGCTCGGTTCAATCCGCACTCTTGCCGCCGTCTTGATGCTGGCCGTGCTCGGCTTTGGGCCGAGTGCAACCGCCCAGGCCGGATACATCGCATCGAACTTGACCTCGGCTCAGAGTTTTAACAGCTCCAGCGGCTATAACCTGACTGGACCTACCTCGGCGAGTGGCCAGGGCTTTGAAGTCGCGGCTCGCTTCACGTCGGCGACGACCGTCTCGTTTGACTCGGCGCAACTGGCGCTTGCCTACCGGAGTGGCGGCAACTCGCTCTCCGTGGCGATCATGACCGAGTCGGTGCTGCCCAACATGCCTGGGGTGCCAAGCGGGCTGGCGCTGGAGACGATTCAACTGACCAACATCAGCGCCAATCCGGGGCTCGTCACCGCGTCCTCGGCCTTGCACCCGATCCTGGCTGCCGGGGTAAACTACTGGCTGGTTGCCACTTATGGCGCTTCGGATACGAACATCGCCTGGTTTGTCAACAGCACCGGTGCGACCGGCCAGCTCGCCTACCGGTCGGATACGGCCACGACCCAGGGCCCCTGGAACTACTATGCGGCTGGGTCCACTCCCGCCTTCTCGATCTCGGGCTCGACGATCGTCGCCGCCGCGGTGGATGGCCCTTCGAGCGGGTTCCTGGTGGGGATTGGCGGCCTTGGCCTGCTCACCGGCAGCTGGATGCAACGGCGGCGACCAAACCAGCCGATCTCGCTGGTCTGATCGACCTACCCAGGCAATGCGCCCTCGGCCGGGTTCGCCACGAGATCGAGCCGACGACGAAATGCCGCTGCCGCGTGCCGGGGAAACTCCGCGCGGAGCACGGCGGAACTGACCGCGACCCGGCGGGCTCCCGCCTCGATCACCTCGTCAAGGTTGGCGAGCGTGATCCCACCGATTGCGAACCAGGGCAACCCGGTGGCCTGCGCGGCTGCCTGGACGAAGTCGAGACCGGCCAGATCGTCGAAGTCCTTGGTCTGGCTGGCAAACGTCGGCCCGACGCCCAGATAGCCGGCCCCGTCGAGCGTCGCCTTGCCGATCTGGGCCAGGTTGTGCGTCGAAACACCAATTCCCAGGACCGGCCCGACGACCCGCCGGGCATCGCGCGGCGTCACGTCATCCTGCCCGAGGTGGACCGCGTCGGCCCCCGAGAGCCGCGCCAGGTCGGGTCGATCGTTCAGGATGAACCGAGCCCGCGCCTTGGCCGTCAAGATCCGGACCTCACGGGCGCGGGTCAACAACTCGCGGTCGGTCAACCCTTTTTCGCGGAGCTGGATCGCCCCTGCTCCGCCGGCCAGGGCTTCCTCGACCAGCCAGGTCAGGTCGCCCAGCGTCGGGGTGCCACCGACGAGGACCATCAGGTTGACGTCGGTCCAGAGTCGCCGCGCGGCGACAGCCGTCATCGTCAGCTTTTCGAGGGTGTAGACGTCATACCGCAAGACCTCGAACCGACCCGAAACCCAGACATCGACCAGCTTCCCGTATTCTTCGAGCGACCGGAGCGCCTCGGCGGTCCGCTTGAAGTTGGCGATCAGGACGGCCCGAGGGTTCTCGCGGGCCTGTTCGCTCGCCGTCATGATGTGCGTGCCGACGTCGCCCCGGGTATCGCGCGACGCCAGGAGTCGCTCGGGGTCGAGCCCCTTCAGGGCATCGGCCAACCGGTGGCGAACCTCCTTGAGCCGACGCGTCAGCGCGGGATCGTCGAGCGCGAACCGCACGTAATCCTCCACCACCCGGAGACCCTCGCGGGCTCGGTTCGCCGACGCGTCGAGTATCCGGCCCAGGTCCACCTCCCCCCCCGGGTCGTCCAGTTCCAGCGGCGCGATATCGCCCGCCAGCGGGATCGGCGTGGCGGCCTCGATGTCGGCCGCCGCCAAGCGGTCGAGCAAGCGATCGGCCTGCAAGCCCGCGGCAATCAAGGTCGCGGCGACCGGATCAGCGCTTGCCACGAGAGCACCGAGCAGGTGTTCGGTCCCGACCGAACTCCCTCGACTCGTCCCCTTGGCCCGCGACGACGCCGCGACCAGCACCGCGCGGGTGGCAGGGGCGAGCGGCAGGCGGGTCATCGGATCGGGATCGGTCGCATCCTCCCCAGCCACGACCGGGCAGCCGAGCGCCTGGAGGATCGCGGCGGCGGGCAAGCCGTACTCGGCCGCCAGCGTCGCGGCCTGACTTTCCGGCTCGTCGGCCAGACCCGCCGCGAGGTCGATCAGGTCCACCGTCGGGCTCTGACGGCTCCGCGCTCGGACCTCCGCCCGGCTCAGGGTCCGCAACGAACCAGCGGTAAACGACTCGAACATGGAACCTGGCCTCTTCAGGTCGGACCACATCCATGGGGCCGAGCCGGTTAATGATGACTCTCAGGTCACACTTAGATACCAGCGGAAGCTCACCACCGCACCAACGATTAGGGCATCGCCGACCACCAGAACCAACCCCAGGCGGGTCAAGCGGCGTGTGATCGCCGCGGCGGACGTTCTCGGTCCGGCCCGATCCAACCAGTAAGTCAGACCATAGCTGCAACCTGCGGTGACCGCCGCAACGGTCGCGATCCCGAGCAGCACGACGAGCGGATACCGCTGCGCCAGGTCACTCAGCAGTGTATACAGGGATCGCCCGTGGAGTCGGCCAGGATCGATGGCCAGGATCGAGCCCAACGGGACGAGGAAGAACAGCCAAAACCAACCACTGACGGCGATCGAGACGAAGCTGAAGCCGCCCGAGACGACGCACACCAGGGTATGGCGAAGGCGACCAGGCATGGTGTCCTCTAACCCGCAGCTTACTTCGCCGGATCGAGCACCGGCATCACCGAGGGACCGTGGGCTCGGCCCCGATCGGCGTCGGTGGAGGCGTCGGCAAGTCAAGCGGGGGCGCCTTGATGGGGGCATCGGCGGCTTCACCGGCAGCTTCCTTGGCCCGCTTCTCGTTTTGCTTGAAGAGGATGGCTTGATCCAGCCCCTTCAGGAAGGTGTCGGTCTCATCCACCACGTTGGTCGCGTCGCGGGGCGCGGTGAAGACGAACTGCTCGTCGGGTTTGATCTCCGACTCGGGCAGCAAGGTGTACAGCAGGGTGATCTTGCTCGGGCTGATCTTCGGTTGCGGCTTGCGGACCCCGATCGGCCGCCCCGTGTTCTTGTCGATCTCGCGGACGTCCTCGATCATCTCCGTCGGGACCGTGCCGATCATCTCGATCCGGTAGGGCCAGAGCGTGGCCTTTTCGATGAAAAGCTGAACGTTGCTCGGGATGTACGGGGGGAGTGGCGAGGTCGGCGTCAACGGGCGGTCATTGGGGCCAACCAGGCGCGAGCGATCCTTCCAGGTGCCACCGAGAATATAGCTCGGCACCCCGTCCACCGTGTTGTCGGCGAACTGGTTGAACTCGATCGTTCCTTGCAGCCCGCCCAGCAAGCCTTCCGGACCACCGAAACCCAGGCTATTGATGATCAGAGCCTTGAAGTCTTCGTCCAGCCCCGAATCTTCGAGCTTTTTGAGGATCGGCGTGACCTCTTGCTTCCGATAATATTTCACGCCGAGGACCTGCTGGTATTCCCAGAGAATCTTGCCGTCGCAGACCTGAAGCATCGTCGTCAAGCCTTTGTCACCCACGGCTTGCGTTTCGAGCTGAAGGCGGACACGGTTGCCGGTATCTTTGTAGTAAGAGCCGTGCAGCTCGAACTTCTGATTCAGCATGTCGACCGTCTGGTCGATCTTGGCCGCGATCCGGGGTCGCATGTGGAGCTTGATGATGGACTCAAAGAGAGTATTGCGTGCCAGTTGCCCGGAGTCGGCCACCGCGCCCGGCGCAGGGGCGGATGCCTCGGCGGGCGGGACCGTGGGGGCGGGATCTTGCGATCGGGCAAAACTTGGAAAGATGAGTAAGATGGCCGCGATGGCAACGGGGCGAATCGGTGGCATGGTCCGGTTATCACCCATTTTCTCAAGGGTCGGATTGGAATGCCCGATCCTATCCATAGGCGTCGTGGGACGCAACCCCGGCACATCGCTGCGACCGAGGGTGGGACACCCTCTCGCCCGGTGACCGAATGCTGCATGAGGCCAGTGACCTCGACGCCCGGACCAGGCCGACCCGCCGGCCGCGCGTTCGACCCAGGATGGTGGATTGATCCTCAGCCGACCGTCGGCTCGCAGGTCGGGCCTTGAGCCCGAGTGAGTCGGATCGTGATCGTTGCTGAGGGAACAGGAGGTTCGATGACTTCGCTTGGTGTCATTCTGCTGGTAGCGACGAGTGCGACGGGCTTCGACGGGAAAGCCCATGCTGGCGGCTTGCACTTCTTCCGCCACGCCGCCGTGGCCAACGGCCCGGCCCCCGCCGGGGGCCCGATGATGCCCGGTGGCGCGGGGGGGATGATGGACCCGAACTGCCCGCCCGGCAGCCCCGGTGCGATGGGCGGCGCGGGTGGACCCGGCGGCCCTGGCGGCCCCGGTGGTCGTCGGTTCGCCAACGTCCGGAGCCAGGTTGTGTTCTTTGGCCCCGGTGGCCCCGGTGGGACCGGCGACCTCAAGATCGGCTGGCAGACCGCCGGCGCCAACGGCGAAAAGCTCTACCTGCCCGGTCGGGCCACGCCGTTCCGCTATAACTTCATGCAAGGGTACATCTACCGACTCAAGATGTCCGACATCTCGGGACGGCCGAACCTGAGCCTCTACCCGACCATCGAGGTCGCCCCCTCGACCCCGGCGACCGACGCCTACCTGACCCACAACCAGGTGCCGATCCAGTTTACCGCCGAGGACCTCGACCAGGTTGAGGGTGGCAACTTCGTCACCAAGGTCATCTACCTGCCCGACCCCCGGTTCCAGGAACTGGCCGTCGCCAACGTCGAGACGTTGGTCTCGACCCGCCTCGAACCGGGCGTTGATCCGGTCCTCGAAGCCGACAAGCGGGGCACGATCCTGATGATCGTCCGCCTCGGTGGCATCAACCTCGAAATGGACCCTGTCGGCGTGCCGGTCCCGTCGGATAACCCCGGCATGATGATGCCCGCCCCGGGCACCACCACGACCACGACCACCACCCTGCCCCCGGGCTCGTTCCCGGCCGGTGTGACCGTGCCGCCGACCATCCCCCTGACCCCGGTCGATGCTCCGGTCTCGGCATCGCCCGTCGAGACCACTCCGCCGGCCCCCGAAGCCAACCCGGTCCCGGTCGCTCCGACCCCCGGTCGTTGATCTGATCCCTGAAGCTTGTTTCGGCCCGGCTCGACCCCAGCGGTCGAGCCGGGTCCTTCTCTGTGTGCCTGTCTTGATTGTCATGGCAAACCGCTCTGGTCTCTTGGTTGGCTGGTGTTTCCTGTCTGGGTTGACCGATCAAGTTTCAATTTCGCTCTCGTGTGAATCAGTGCTGAGCGAGTCTCCGGTGTGGTCTGGCGTTCGAGGTGGAACCTCAACGGGTAAAGGGTGATCGACATGAGCCGAACAGGATGGAACCGTCGCGCTGCCGGGTGGCCGTCGCGGCTGGCCGGGCCGCTGGGCTGGATGGTGGTGGTGACGGTGGCGGGCCTCGGCTCGATCCATCCCGCCCGGGGACAGGACCCAGCGCAGGTCCCGGGCACGATCGTGATCGCTCCCGGCGCCGCCACGGTCAACTCGCCCACGCCCGTCGGCGTGCCGGGCGCCATCGAGATCAACCCCGATGGCGGCCCTTCGACCGCCCCCGCCGGCACGATCGCGGTGCCCGATGATGTGCAGGTCGTCCGCTTCCAGGGGCCGCGCGGGGTCAAGGTCGAAGTCATCGGCCCAACCGCCGAGGTCGTTCCGCCCGGCGATGGGCAAGGGCTGGCGACGTTCGGCATGCGGGTCGGCACGGGGTACAGCCTCCGGGTCACGAACTTGCCCGACCGGCCGGGCGTCGAGTTGTACCCGCGGATCGAGATCCTCGGCCACCTCCACCGGCCCGCCGGGATCGACCCGAGCAAGTACCCGATCCGGGTCCAGTTCCGCGACGAGGACATTGTGGACTCGGCCGACCGGGGGCAGCTCGTCACCCAGGTCATCTACCTTGAAGATCCCAACCTGGCTGTCCCGCTCCGGCTCGGCAAGGACGAGACTCCCGTCGTGACGATCGGCCCCGCCGAAGATCCGAACCGGGTCGCCCGCTCGCTCGGTCGCGTGATGGCGGTGATGCGGATCGGCGGTCGCCAGCCGTCGCTGGAAGAGCTGCAAGGACAGTCGGGCGTCGACGGCATCCCCGGCGGCCCCTGCCCTTACCTCTGCGCCAACGGCTCGGCGTGCAAGCTGCCCTGCGGCCCGGTCTGCTTGCCCGCTCCGACCAAGAAGACCAAGCCGCGCGACGAATTCCTCTGCGACGGCGGCGACGCCGGCGAACCGATTCACTACGGCGGCGCTGGGGGCCTGCTCGGGGTTGACCCCCGCGACTCGTTCGTCAACTTCGAGGCCGATGGCCGACCCCGCGTCCTGCCGACCAACGTGGTCTGCGTCTTCGCCCCGCGCTTCGCCACGATCCGCGTCGGGATGGGTGCCTCCGAGGCGCTCGGTGCCTCGACTGCCCTGATGAACGAGCGGCTGGAGCGGCAGTCGCTGGCCGCCGCCAACCAGGGGCCGAAGAAGCTCGCCCTGGCCCAGAACGCCGAGGTCGGGCGGGTGAAGATGAAGGCCAGCGGGCTCTCGACGCGGGTCTTCACCAGCGAGAACTCCGAGGTCCGCATCCTGAGCGGCTTCGACACCCCGACCTTGATCACGACCGACAAACTGGTCCAGTCGGTCGATACGCGGATCCAGAAGCAGAAGGCCGGCTTGATGAAGATCAAGATCAAGGCCGAGGGGCTCAAGAGCGCTGAGAGCCCGGTCGTCACCGGGATCATCGCCGGCCCGAGCCAGATGGTCATGACCTGGCCGCCCCGCGAGGTCGCCGGGGTCGAAACTCCGCCCCGGAAGCCGGGCCTGGCGGTGGTGAAGCTGGTCTCCGCCGACGAGGCCGAACCGGGCGACACCCTGACCTATACCATCAAGTACCGAAACATGGGCAACGTGCCGATCCGGGCCGTGACGATCACCGACAGCCTGCTCCCCCGGCTCGAATACAAGGTGGGCACCGCCCAGGGACCGGCGGGAACCGTCTTCACCTATGGCGAGAACAGGGCGGGGTCGCTCGAACTTCGCTGGGACCTGCCGGGCGCCGTGGCCCCCGGGTCGGAAAGCGCCGTCACCTTCGACGTCATCGTCCGCTAGGCCAGCCGGGACGCCGAATGCCCTCGGGGAGATAGGAGATCGCAGGACAGCAAGTTGCAAATTCATATACAAATATGATTTGCAATTTGTTGTCATACGATCGTTTCTCGGCCTGGATTAGACTCTCTAGGCGCCGTGGAAGGCCGCAAGCTCTTTTATGGATTCGATTTGCAATCTGCTATCCTGCGATTTGCCATGTATTCGTGCCGCTGATCTGATCTGATTCAGACCCCACGGGCGTCGGGTGCCCAGAGGATCTTGTGAAGCTGAATCTGGAGTCGGATCGGCAAGCCGGCCTCCAGAACCCAGGCTGCCAGGTCGGTTGGATCGACCCGGCCGAAGACCGCCCCCATCAGGACCTTGGCCCGCTGGTGGATGCGGTGCTCGCGGATGTGGGCGACCGACCAGTCGAAGTCAGCGCGGCTCGACACGACATATTTGACCTCATCGTGCGGGTGGAGTCGGGGCCAGTTCGCGGCGATGTTGGCGGCGACCTCGCCCGAACCCGGCGGCTTGACGTCGAGGATGATCACGACCCGAGGGTCGACCGCCGCCGTGCTGACGGCTCCCGAGGTTTCGAGCAAGACCGTCCGCCCAGCGTCGAGCAGCCGCGTCATCAACGGGTGGACTTCGTCCTGCAAGAGGGGCTCGCCGCCGGTGATCTCGACCAGCGGATCGCCCAGCGCCAGCACCTGATCGAGCACCGTATCGACCGGCAACGCATTTCCGTACTTGAATGCGTGTGCCGTGTCGCAGTAGTTGCAACGCAGGTGGCAGGCGGTCAGACGGACGAAGGTACACGGCAGGCCGGCAAAGCTGCTCTCGCCCTGAATACTCCGGTAGACCTCATGGATAACCAGCGTCCCGGCGGCTCGGTCGGCGATTGGTCGGAGCCGGCGCGCCAGAACCTCGGGACTGATCGACCCGGCGGCCAGCTCGGTGGACAGTTCGATAACAGGCAGCGACGCAACCACGGATCAGACCCTCGGAGGCGCCGGGACGGAGACGACGGCAGCCATCGCCCCGACCAGGCTTCATTAGTTTAATCCGCCGCCGCCCGAACGCCAACCCGCGTCGGTTCGGGCGGGCGGGTCAGGCGGTTGACGCGGGCCACTTCGGCCTTGAGAAACTCGACGTCGAGGAACGGTTCCGCCGCGATCCGCTGCCACCGGACAGCGCCTCGACCGTCGATCAGGAACGTCCCGTGGAGCGGCATCCCCTCGAAGTCGTCGAAGACGCCATAAGTCTTGAAGGCGGCGAAATCCGGGTCGGGCAAGAACGGCATCGGGAAGTTGACCCCCTGGTTGTTGTGCTGTAACTCGCGGGTCAGTTCGCGGTTATCCGTACTGACGGCGACCAGATCGGTGCCGAGGTCGCGGAAGGCGGCGACCTGCTTGCCGAACTCCTGCAACTGCTGCATGCAGTGCGGGCACTTGCCGCCGAGGTAGAAGAGGACAACCACGTTCCGCCCGGCATGATCCGCCAGCGACCAGGGCTTGCCGTCGGTATCGCTGATCGCGAGCGACTCCGCCGGGAACGGGCTCCAGGTGAGCGGGCCGAGCGGGTCGAGCGGAGCCCTCGGGACCGCCGGACCCACCAACGCGACCGGCCAGGCGCGGACGATCGGCTCCAGGCGAGCCAGGACCGGCAGGTCGCGGTCGGCGTTGCGCGCCAGGATGTTGAGTTGGGCATACGCCGCCTGCGCGTCGTCGGTCTTACCGCACGCGGCCAGAACCTCGACCTCGGCGGCCAGCGGCGCGACCTGGTCGGACTGCTTGGTGACGGCCAACCGCGCCGCACTCTCGGCCAGACCATAGTTGCGGGCCGCCAGATGAGCCCGAGCCAGGGCTTCGGGCCGCATCCGGGTCGACTTGGCGAACAGGTCAAACGCGGCGGCGATCTCGCCCCGGTTGAGGGCCTGATAACCCTCCAACTCGGCCAGGGGTGCGACCGCCAGCGTCGCGGCTGGGTCCTTGTCCTTGTCCTTCTCCTTGGGCTGGTTGATCAGAGCTTTCAGGGCATCGACCTGCGATTGCAACGGACTGGCGTCGTTCCGGGCGGCATAGGCGAGGCCGAGGGTATAGGCGCGTTCGACCTTTTCGGCGGGTTGGTCGGACCAGTCGAGGTCGCCGCTGGCGGTGGCGGCGATCAGGGCGTCCCAGAGTTCAAACTTGGCCAGGACCTCGGACCACCGGAGCCGACCGCTCCGCGCCGCCGAACCACCGTCGGTCGGGGCGTTCCGTTGCGGGTCGCGGGGTTGCTCGACCAGATTTCGGGCGATCGCGATTGCCTCGCGGGCGCGACCGACATGGGCAAGCGAGGTCGCCAGCCACTGGTTGTTGTGGGCGTAGTTGTGGATCTCGTGCGGCATGATCCGGTCGCGGGTGATGGCGGCCTGATCGACCCGCGCCGAGCCTTCTTGCTGGTAGGCCGCGCGGTCGTATTGCCGCAACTCGGTGAAGGTGTGACCGGGCATGTGCCAGGCGTGGGCGATCCCCGGCGCCGACGGAGCATACAACTCGGCCGCCGGCAGAGCGCGGGCGGGCTTCTGGTGGTCCCAGAGGTGAATCCGGTAGTGGTGCGCCCCGGGGTGCATCGGCGCACGGGTGAGGACCGAGTCGAGCGTCAAGTCCACGGCTTGCCGGCTGCCGATCCCGTCGCTCGTGGCATTTTGCCAGGCCACCATCGCCATCCAGGCGCGAGCTTCTAGATCGTCGGGGAACTCCTGGACGATCGTTTCGAGCGCGAGCAGGAAGGCTTTTTTGCCGTCCTTCGGCGTGACCCCATCTTTATAGAGCGCGTCGAGCGCCTCGATATAAAGTTCCTCACGGCGAGCCGGCTTCCGGGTGGTCGCCTTGGCGTGGGCGGACTTCAAGAACCCTCGGGCCCGCTTCGGGTTATCAGTATTGGCCATCGCCATCCCCCAGTCGGCCATCGGGCACCCAGGGTCGAGTGCAGCCGCCTGGCGGAACGAGCGTTCGGCCTCGAAGTAGTAGAACGAATGGAGCTGCGCGACACCTTGAGTCAGGAACGCTTGCGCCTCGGGGGTTGTCCCGGCGACGGGGAAACTGACCTGACCCATCCCCGGCAAAAGGACAGCGCGATGGCGCGGCCCTTCGTCCCAGGCTTCGCCGTGTGTCGAGTGGCCGACGGCGGGCACGCTCGGGTTGCTCTCGGCGGCGGGCCGCGACACGGCAGACGCATCCTGCGCCACCAGGAGGGCGTGATCCGCCAGCCCCAGACCGACACTCATCAGGCTCAAGACAGATCGAACCGCGAGGCGGGCAAACGTAGAGCCAGGCATGATCATCAGCTCCTGGGAGATTGAACCAATTCGTGCTCGGCTGGCCACGCATCGTTGGAGTGTAACCCGAAGCAAACCGGGAAACCAGCACCGCTTCAGGGCGACCCGGACCAAGGGGACGACTTTCAGGGACGCAATCGCTTGGCGTCGGCAGGGTGAACTCGGGGCGGACCGCGATCCCATGTCGAGGTCGGCTTGGTTCGAGGCCCAAGCGCTCGACTTCTCGGAGACCCAACTTGCCAAGGAGCAATCGACCTGGACGGAACCAAACCCTGATCTCCGGGAGATCCGGTGTTTTTGTAGGGTGGGTGCAACCCACCGTGGGCGGACAGATCGAACCTGCCCGACGCAGACTCCGTTGCCACGGTGGGTTGCACCCACCCTACGAAACTCCAATTTTCGAAGAGATCGAGGTCCAGTTGCGGCAATCCCGCATCGACAATGGGTTCGTTCGCGCAAAATTCGTGAGATCGGTCAATGGGTTCGTTCGCGCAATTTGAATAGCTTGGGTTTGCAAAACCTCGCAAGCCTCGTCATTGACCTCAAGTTCATGCAGTGACCAGGGTTGCAGATTACTGCACACCCGAGCTACCCAGGGTCAACTTCGGGTCGATAATGGGTTCGTTCGCGCCATTTCGTCGTATTCGAGCAATGGGTTCGTTCGCGCATCGATCGCGTGATCTGATGATGGGTTCGTTCGCGCACAATCGGTTTGCTCGCTTGATGGGTTCGTTCGCGCCGTTTCGTCTCGGTCGAGCAATGGGTTCGTTCGCGCAAAATCAGGTTGCTCGCTCAATGGGTTCGTTCGCGCGGCGATTCGGGCAGCTTCCTCGGCGGCGAACTCGGCGGCCAGCCGGTCGTGGTCGGGGTGGAAGCGGAAGCTGGCTTCGCGCTTCGGCGGTTCGGTCCTCAGTTGCTTGACAAACCATCGTAGTTGACGATGCAGCGCGCGAGTGTAGCGGCGGGCGGTGGTGAGCATCGTCGAGGGTTCGGGGCTCAGGTCCGCCTCGGCGAGCCCTCGAAACGAGTCGTCGGCCGTGCGGAGCCGGTCGCGCATCACTTGCAGGTTGACAATCCACATCCGCGCGTAGCCGGGGGTCCGGTGGTGCGCGACGGGCGCGGGGCTGAGTTGCTGGGCGAGCGCCTGCTGCGCTTCGGTCCAGTCGACGGCCGGTGTCGCTTCCAGCCCTTCCCACCTTTCGATCATCCACTCGCACCCGGCGGGCGTACACCAGAGCGCGGCCACCGTCGCCTGCGGGTCCGCCGCGAGGTTCGCGCCGAGCGCGTGCGCGGCCTGAGCCTGGTCCACTTCCCAGCAGTCGATGGCACGCAACGCCTGGATATCGCGGAGGCGGCGCTCGATCCGCTCGGAGCGGTTGATCCGCATCATGTAGAGCGCGGCCTGCTGGACGAGCCAATCTTGCCACGAGTTGCGCGGTCGGAACTCGTCGTACGTGCCGATGTTCCAGTGTTGCAAGGTTTCGGGGTTCTCATAGTCGGCGACGACATTCTCCAGCCGTCCGACAAGTTCGGCCCGAAGCTTCGCCTTTTTGGGCGAGAGCGGCACACCAGGCAACGGCAAGACGTGAGGTGCTTCAAGCGGCGCGGGCGACAGGGTCAGTGTCATGGGTCTGAGCCTCGATCCGGGTGTCGATCAATGGTGGTGGAAATTCTGCTCCTGGATAAGATCGTGAATGCGTGGGGGGTTTAAGTCAGCTTGAGAGCAATTGTTGCCCATTTTGCCAAAATAGATGGGGAGGTGAGATCCTGGTTGCGACTCGGATCGACAGATCACGCCAGATTGCTATGATCGCGGCGAATCCTTCATTTTGGGTGTGACAAGGTGGTCGCCCCTTGTCGGATCATCGAGCGCTGCTCCAGGGATGGACCCATGATCGCAACCCGCACCGACAAACCGATCCGCTCAGGTCCGCGTGGCTCCGTCCGGAGTTGCGCGCGGGTGTTGCTGGGTCTCCTGGCGCTCGGCGTGGTCTGGCGGGTGGCGCGGTTCGCGGCGTGTCCACCGCTCTGGGGTGACGAGGCGTTCATCGCGGTCAACCTGCTGGTCCGCGACGCCGTCGGGATGCTCCGGACGCTCGATTATTATCAGATCGTGCCGCTGGGCTTTTTGTGGGCCGAGCTGGGCGTGGTCCGGGTGCTGGGTGGGTCGGAGTGGGCGGTCCGCTTGATCCCGTTTCTGGCGGGACTCGGAGCGCTCGGGTTGTTTGCTCGGTTCGCGGTCCAGACGGTCGATCGCCGGTCGAGCGTGCTGGCGGTCGGGGTCTTCGCGGCCTCGTTTTACCCGGTACGGCACGCGACCGAGGTCAAGCCGTACGCCACCGACCTTTTAATCGCGCTTGGGGTCACGATGCTGGCGTGGTCGATCCGCCGCGACGTGACTTCACTCCGGCGCTGGGGGGCTCTGACGCTGGTTGCCGCCGTCGGGGTCTGGTGCTCGTATCCGCTCGTCTTCGTCGTCGGCGGACTGGGGATCTTCCTGGCGAGTCGCTTGATCCGCAACCCGCACGGGCGAGGGGTGCTGGGCTTCATGCTGTTCGGTGGGATCGCGGGGCTAAGTTGGCTGGCCTCTTACCTGGCATTCGGCCGCCCGCAGGCCCAGGCCGCGCCCTTTTACAGCCGGCTCGAAACCTGGCGCGATGCCTTTCCGCCGTTCGGTCGCCCGTGGCAGATCCCCGGTTGGTTGCTCGACGTCCATACCGGCAACATGCTCGCCTACCCGCTGGGCGGGAACCATTATGCCAGCGTGGTGACGACGATCCTGGTCATCCTGGGGGTCCGGCGGCTCTGGCGGGTCCGGCCCGACCTGGTCGTGCTCCTGCTCAGCCCGCTCCCACCGATGCTCCTGGCGTCGTGCTTTCGGCTCTATCCGTATGGGACGAGTGCTCGGACGACGCTGTTTCTGGCACCCGCGATCTGCTTGCTGATGAGCGTGGGCGCGATGGGTTTGATCCGCCGCCTCCGGTCGAGCCGCGAGCGTCGGCGAGCGTGGCGGTTGACGGTCGTCGGCCTGGGAGCCATCCCGCTGGTCTCAGCCGTGGCCAACGTCGTGCAACCGTACAAGAACTGGGAAGATGTGTTGAACCGGCAGGCAGTCCAGCAACTGGCGAAACTGGCGCAACCGGGGGATCGCTGGCTGGTGACGGACGGGCTGGATGGTCGGCTGGAAAGCCGGCACGCGATCCTGGAACACTGGATTCAGCAGGTGGCCGAGGTCAAGTACAACATCCTGGCCGAGTCTCCGGTGCCGACGCGCTGGCTGCCCGACCCGGCGGAATTGGCCTCGGCGGCGAAATCGGGGCGAACCTGGTTGATCGTCCACCGGACCTCGTGCCCGAACTTCGACGACAAGTACCTCGCGGCCGAAAAGGCCCAGTTGGAACGTTGGCTCGGGACGCCCCAGGTCATCGAAATTGGTCTGACCCGCGGCGAGTCGATCACCGCGTACCACTTCACCGGCCCCCGGCCCGACGGACCAGGATCCAACCCGGCCGACGATGACGGGCCCGACCCGTTGCCTCCCCCGCAGATGCGCCCGCAGGTGGTGGGCAACTTCGCCGTCAGTTATGATGGGTCGAGCCAGCGCGAGATTCCCTGAGTTCTGCTCGCCCGGGAGTGGCCCTTTTGATGCTTGCCCCCGCTCTGACTCCGACTCCGGTTGTTCGTTCGTTGCCGGCCCAACTCCTCGACGAGTTGCGGGCCGCCGTCGGGGCGGATAACGTCCTGTATCAGCACGATGAACTGCTTGTTTACGAGTGCGACGGCTATGTGATCGCCAAGAACACGCCCGACGCCGTCGTCTTCCCGACCGACCGAGATCAGGTGGTCGCGGTCGTGCAGGCGTGCGCCCGGCATCAGGTGCCGTTCGTGCCTCGCGGTGCGGGTACGGGGCTGGCGGGGGGCACGCTGCCGGTGGGCGGCGGGGTCATGATTGCCCTGACTCGGATGAAGCGGATCAAGGAGATCAACCTCCGCGACCGCTACGCCGTGGTCGAGCCGGGGGTCGTCAACGTCTGGCTGACGCGGGCGCTGGCGGGGTCGGGCCTGCACTTCGCGCCTGATCCATCGAGTCAGGGAGCCTGCACGATCGGCGGCAACGTCGCCACGAACTCGGGGGGACCGCACACCCTGAAATATGGCGTCACGGTGAACCATATTCGCGGGGTCGAACTCGTCCTGCCCGATGGCTCGGTCGTCCGAACGGGGGGTCCGCTCGAAGATGCGCCGGGGTATGACCTGACGGGCCTGATCGTCGGCAACGAGGGGACGTTCGGGATCGTGACCGAGGTGACGGTGGCCCTGACCCGCGACCCCGAGGCGGGTCGGACGTTTCTGGGCGTCTTCCCGACCGTCGCCGACGCCACCGAGGCGGTCAGCCGGATGATCGCCGCCGGGATCGTGCCGGCTGCGCTGGAGATGATCGACAACCCGATGATCCGCGCTGTCGAGGCGGCGTTTCACCTGGGCTTTCCGCTCGACGCCGGCGCTGTGTTGATCGCCGAGACCGACGGCCTGGAAGCGGGGCTCGACCGCGAGGCCGACGACATCGCCGCCGTGATCCGCGCGACCGGCGGCACGGTCGACCGCTCGATCCGCTGGCGGACCCGCACGGAACCCGAGTACACCGCGATCTGGAAGGCCCGCAAGTCGGCCTTCGGCGCCATCGGGCGGATCAGCCCGACATTTTGCACCCAGGACGGCGTCGTCCCCCGGACCAAACTGCCGCACATCCTTCAGTTCATCGCCGCGACGAGCCAGAAGTACGGCATCCTGATCGCCAACGTCTTCCACGCCGGCGACGGCAACATCCACCCGATCCTCTGCTTCGACGAGCGCGACGCCGAGCAAACGGCACGCGTCCTCCAGGCCAGCCACGAGATCCTCAGCGAGTGCATCGCCGTCGGCGGGAGCGTCACCGGCGAGCACGGCATCGGCGTCGAGAAGGTTGAGTTCATGCCTCGGCTGTTCTCGCCCACCGACCTCGCCGCGATGGTCGCGATCCGGCAGGCGTTCAACCCCGACAACCTCTGCGCTCCCGACAAGATGATCCCGAGCGGCGGCGGCTGCATCGAGCGCAAGTCGCCCGGCAAGCGGGCTTCGGCCTGACGCGGACGGACACGAGAAAACCTCGGCGCGACTGGTGGAACAGTCGGGCCGAGGTCAACGGACATCACAGAACCCGCCGGATCAAGTCAGGTCAGGCCAGGTCAGGTCACGTTTGCGGCGTGGCGGTGACGGTCATCTGCGTGGGCGACGAGTTGTAGGTGAAGTAGTTCGCTCCGCCGTCGGTGCTTTGTCCCCAGGTGTCGGTGAACCCGGTCCCGGTGCCAGTGTCGTCGGAGGTCCAGGACCAGTCGAACGACCCGGTGTCGGCGATCAGGACGACCCAGTACGTCGTGTTCGCGGCGAGACTGATGCCACTGGTGGAGGTGAAATCCGTCGCGGTCGCGGTCGAGGCATAGGTTGTCGGTGAGGTCAGCGCCCCGACCAGGGTTCCCGGCTCGCCCGTGTCGTCGGCATAGATATCCACCGTGGCCGTTCCACTCGTCGAGGCGAGCAGCAGACTGACGTCGTTGAGCAGATAGGCACTGGTGCCGGTCGTGAAGCTCGCCGCATTGTAGGTGGTGCCGGTCGAGGTCTCGACGCCGCCCGTCGTCCCACTGATGTTGCTCGACAGGACGTTGGCTTGCCCGGCGACGACGTAGGTGATGGTGCCGGTCCCCGACGTCGTGGCGTTGCTCGTGTTGGTCGCTCCCGTCAGGTTGAGCGTGAGCGTCTTCGAGGTCACCGTGCTCGACTCGCCGGTGATCGGCACGGCCACGGTCAACGTCGTGGTGCCGACCGGAAAGGTCAGGGTTCCAGTCGTCGCGGTGTAGTCGGTTCCAGCCACGGCGGTGCCGTCGGCCGTTGCGTAAGCGACCGTGACCGGCTCGGCTGAAACCGCCGAGAGCGAAACAGTAAACGTCAAGGTTCCGGAACCCGTCGTACCAACGCTTGTCGTCGGCGAAGAGGCCGCGATGGCTGGCGTCCCGGTCGCGTAAGTGATGATTCCCGTGATCGAGTTGCTGGTGATGGTCGCGTTGGTCGCGTTGGAGATCAGCAGCGAGAGGGTCTTGTCTGACGCTGTGGTGGTCTCACCGTTGACGGTCACGTTGACCACCTGGCTGGTGGTACCGGGGGCGAACGTCAGGGTTCCCGAGGCTGCGGTGTAATCCGTCCCGGCAACGGCCGACCCGTCGAGTGTCGAGTAGTCGACCGTCACGGTATCCGTCGAAGCCGCGGTCAAGCTGACCGTGAAGGCCAGAGTCGCCGTACCAGTGGTGCCAACCACCGTCGAACCTGCCGCCACGGTAATGGCGGGGGTTGTCACTCCTGGCTGCGTGCCGGTCGGCGGCGTGCCGGTTGGCGGCGTGCCCATCGCCGTTGAGGTAATGGTGGCGGTCGCGGTTGCCAGGGTCCGCCCGGTCGTCCCGAACAGATTCAGACTGAAGGTCGCCGAAGCAGGCGGGGTGGCTTCGGCGAGCAACACAACCGGCACGGTCAACGAGGTAACGCCGGGTTGGAAAACCAGGAAACCCGAGGTCGCGGTGTAGTCGGTCCCGGCCACGGCGGTACCGTCGACCGTGTTATATCCGACCACGACCGGGCTGGTTGCACCCGCCACAATATTCACGGTGAAGTTGATGGTATTTTCCGTGTTGGCGGTTGCGGTCGTGGTGACGTCCGCCGCTGTGACCGCTGTCTGCTGATAAGTGCTTTCGAGGATCGTCCCGATGGCGGTGGACGACGCCAGGACGCCATTGGCGGCCGACGACAGATGGAGGAAGAATTGATCGATTCCCGTCGCCGTCGCCGTGGCTGTCGTCGGGATCGAGATCGTCCCGGTGGTCTGACCGGCCGGGATCGTCAGCACGTCGTCGACCAGGCTGTACTTCGAGTCCGCCGTTGTGGTGTCGACCGTGCTATAGCGGAACGAGACCGGTGCGGTTGCGGCCTGCGACAACGTGACGGTGAAGACCGCGTTATCCCCCTCGGCGACGGTGGCTCCCGATACCGTGATGGTCGGCCGTGTACCGCTGAGCGCTGAGTCCTGCACCACAACTCGCCCGTAGGTTCCGCCCGGAGTGACGGTAGACAGCGAGGCATTGGTCGCCGACCGGAGCGCAACGTTGAAGGTTTCGTCGGACGTGGCCTTGCTGTAAACCCGGATCGGGATTGACACACTCGTGGCATAGGGGCGGATCGTGACATACCCCGAGCGAGCCTGAAACTCCTGCGCGGTCCCGCTGGAGGCCGCCGTGCCGGCGATCGTCGCGTACGAAACCCGGACCGCCTTGGCCGACGGGTTTGAGAGCGTGACGACGACCGAGGCCGTCTTCGAGCCCGAGGTCGGCTCCACCACCGTCACGTCGGTGGCCGTGACCGTCGGCGCGGCGTTGCCGTCGATGATCGTCGCCGCGATCCGTCGCGAAGTCACGGTGTTGCCCGAGGTTGTGCTCAGGTTGACATAAAACTTTTCATTCGCTTTGCCCGCGACGCTGTCCGCCAGGATCGGCACCGAGAATGTCGCCGAGGTCTGACCCGTCGGGATCGTGACGGTTGACCGGGTGGCGGTGTAGTCGCGCCCGGCGCGAGCGGTGCCGTTGACCGTGGAGTAGGTCAGCGTGATCGGCTCAGTTGTAGCCTCGGCGATCGTCGCGGTGAACGTGGCCTGAGTTGCGGTGCCGGCTTCGGTCACCTGAACCGGAGCGACCGAGATGGCGGCCGGCACTCGGCGCGGTTCCAGCAGTTCGGGCGTGACAATGCGCTGGCGGGTGCGAGGACGAGACATGGTTGTGCTTCTCGGGAGGCAGAATGGGATGGTCAAAATTTCGATGAGCGTGGGGGTTCCATCCCTGAATATCTTCAATCAGGACAAACCGACCGAAGTGGATCAAGGCAGTCCGAGCGGCGTAATCCGGGCTCATGCCTGTTCAGAGCGTGAGTCATCGGATCGCCGCCGCTCGACTTATTTCAGCTCAGGATTTCCGCTTCGTGACGCTCTTTGCTCCGGTGCTGGAGCCGTTTTTCGTCGTGTTTTTTGTCGTGGTCGTCTTGATTGTTGGCGTCGCGCTTCCCGATGGCGGGGTGCCACCGCCACCACCTCCCGTGGGCGGGGTACCACCACCACCTGTGGGCGCGGTACCGCCACCCGTTCCCGTGTTTTCCACTCCGCCCGTCGGGTCGGCGTTGGTTGTGTCGGACAGGTCCATAACGACGTGGAATGACGCGACGGCTTTCGTGCCGTTTTGGGCCAACTTCATCAGCAGGTAGTCACCCGCTTCGGACGCGGGGCTGCCGTTGGTACCCGATGCGGCAAAGACCCGGTCGGTGTTGTTGTAGGCGTCGCGGGTCTGCGTCCGAGCGTAGGCCGCGTTGTTCGCGAAGACCTGCGCGGTGATGGTGTCATCAAAAAAGAGTTGGGTACAATAGTTATAGGTGACGTTGCCCGAGGTGTCGTAGGTCCGGATTCGCAGGTGGATGTGCGGCGTCCGTCCGCTGTACCAGCCTGAATAGTTTGTCAGGATATTGACCACACCGTGCGAGTTGGTGGTCTGGTAGCCGCGCTGGTAATCGGTCCCCGTGGTGCTTTCTGAGGATTCGTCGGAATAGACCCCCTGAGCGTTGGCGTTCCACATATCGACCCGAGCGCCCACCAGCGGCTTGATCGTGTATGGTGCCGTGTCGCTGAGCTGCGAGACGGTCAGGCCGAGATAGAGCGGGAGGCCGGCGGGGTAGACACCCGTCACCGAATCGGGCCGCATATCAACCCGCTTGACCTGACCATCGACCCAGAAGGGTCCTTCCTCAGCACCAGGGGTTTCGCCGTTGGTCACACCCGGTACGCTGGCCAGGACGATCCCCGCCTTGGAACCAAAGCCAGCGATGGCCACGGCGCCGGCGATCCCTTTGATGAGGATGTCACGGCGGCTGTGCAGGGTCGTTCAGGGAACGTCACTTCGGTCTTCATCGTCTGATCCTCTTGATGGCGTGTTTGATCTCGATCAGTCGCGTTCGGAAACCTGGGGGCGTGATCTGGCCACCGACCCGACATTGGTCCGGGTCGCTTGCTGAGTGTTCAGATCGATCTCTTTCGGAGCCCATACCACTCAGGGGGCAATTCGTCCCAGAGTGGATCCTGGCCGCGAGCCCACCGATTGGGCGAATTGGAGAAACCTGCGGTGGATTGCTGCAATGATTAACGCTTGCAAGCACGGTTGGAGACTAATTTGGTCACTTTTCTTTTTTTTTTCGTTGTTTTGAGGTTCTGCCTCAATAGCGCCAAGAGCTGGAAAATCGTCCCATGGTTGCACCAAACCCACGGTTTTTTCTTACTTATGCCTCATTCGGAATCTTGGCTGGCGTTTGGTCTGAAAAAACTCGACTCCTGGCAATGTACATGATTATAAATTAGCAAATCAGAACATCAACCTTAATTTTCTTGGAATGCTCCTGGCTCTGGCTTGCCACTCGACCGGTTATGTCAGATCCGTTCCTCGATCATCAGCGGCATCCGGTCGGATCGGGTCATGACGCGGTAATAATGGGTGGGTGGCTGGCAGATGATGTAGGCAACGGCGAACCCACGCTCATCGGGAACGAGCAGGCCGCGGAACCCCTGGCGAACCCGGTACCAGATCCCGCGGTCGAATGCCAGGCTGACCGGAATGTCGACGGCGACGGCGGGCGAGTTCCGCCAGCCGCCCCCCTCGACGGTTTCGAGCCAGGTCCAGCCGGTCCGAGGTAAAAATCGACTCTGACCGCGACCGTTGCCCCAGCGCGCCAGGACCAGCCGACCGTCGTACCAGACCGGAATCTTCGGTCGGCGGTCACGGTAGTGAAACTGGAACTCCCGCTCGCCGCCCCGGTCGTGCATCCGGCGCTGGAGTCCATGGTGCCCGATCATCTCCGTGGGCAGTTCGCTCCATGCCAAGGCGATCCCGGCACACATCGTTCTTGTCTTCTTGGACCGATTGGTGAGTGGTGGTTGCAGGTCAAAAACAACTCTTGCCGCGCACGTCGCAGATATCAAATCCGCAGGCTTCGTCCTGGTAGAGGTGGGCCAGCGGCAGCGTCGCGCCGCTCCGGAGCGCGAACCGACCGTGGCGCAGGTTGATGTCGCGTTTGACGGTGGCGAGCGTCGCCGCCTGCTCGGTCGAGGTCGACGCTTCGGCGTCGAACAACCCAAGCTGCGCTTGCCGCTTGGGGACCAGACGCTCGGCGATCAGTTGCATCCGCCAGGCGAGCGCGTGCGGAATGTACGCCGCGCGGAGGCAGGGGCGAGTCGCGTCGAGCAAGGTATCGAATCGGTCGGTCGGCACGCTCAGGGTGGCTTGACCGGTCCCCGACTGGCCGTCCTTGTAGCCGACCCAGACCGAAACTCGACCGGCGACGACACCGTGGAACTCCAGCTCCTCGATCAGGCGTTCGATGTTCCGGACGAGCCAGGCATAAATGATGATCGGGTCGAGCGTCGCCTGACCAAAACTGCCGCCGCGCGAGAGCGCCTTGTGCTTGACCCGGGTGGTGTGGATCGGTTGGACCGGCTCGCCGTTAAGTTCCCACCAGATCGCCTCGCCCGACGCGGTCAAAAGCTCGCGGACCAACCGACGGTCAGCGCGGGCGAGGTCGAGGCAGGTCCGGATGCCCCAGGGTTCGAGCCGACGGGCGCGGCGACCGGCGATCCCGGTGATCTCGGTCACGGGGCGATTGGCCAGCAACTCGACCTCGGCGGCCGGGTCGAGAACCGCCAGAGCCCCGAACGGCTTGGCGGCGTCGGAGATCAGTTTCGCCAGCGTCCGCGTCCGCGCGATCCCGACCGTTACCGGCACGCGGGTCTCGCTAAAAATCCGGTCGCGGAGCGCCTCCGCCGTCTCGATGAACGACCGCCCCTGATCGGCCTGAGCCAGAAAGAAAAACTCGTCGATCGAGTGGTACTCGACCCGGGGCGATGCGCTCTGGACGACCTTGAGCATCTCGTGACTCAAAACCTCATACCACCGGAAGTCGCGTTTGACGTAAACCCCCGTCGGGCACTTCACCCGCGCTTCCCAGATCGGCTCGCCCGTCTTGACTCCCGCCGCCTTCATCTCGTAACTCTTGGCAATTACGCACGCCCCCTGGTTGCCCAGCACGCCGACCGGCTTCTGCTCCAGGAACGAGTCGCGGACCCGCTCGGCGGAAACATAGAAGCAATCAGCGTCCAGGTGACCAATGGCAGTGGGTGTTCGCATGGACGCAAGTTTATTCTGTACGGAAAACCAGGTCAAGCCACGAGTTGTCGCCCGTTTCACTTTTTGAAAACTTGTTCAGTCTATCGAAACTCTCGTGATCTCTTCGTTGTCTTATTGAATTTTCTGAGGGTCACACTATAATCAGGTTGAACTCTGAAACCGCCTGGCTAGTCCCGTTAGTAGGAGTTCCCCGGGGGGAGTCATTGAGGCTCTCCCCTTTTCCTTTATACCCACACAATCCCACGTGGGTCATTTCTCGACGCTTGTAAACAGAGAATTGGCTTGAGTCGATCAAAATAAGCTGATCCACCTTTTCTTTTCATATAACTATTCGGGGAAAGATTCTGCCTTAGCAAGTATGCAGCTAGATCGACGGATTGAATAAATAGAGAGTCTTCAGAACTTCTGTAGTTGGGATCTTCCGCGATTTTTGAAATAATCAAATTCCGCGATGTCGTTACCGGGTTTGCCCCCACCTTATAAGGTACATGATTGTACCTACTTCTACTGTAACGGATGGTCTGGCGAACCTCTTCGGTTTTGCGGATGATGGATGGCGAGTCATCGATCATCCGGAGTCGCCATCATGTCGTTGCTCGACCATCCCGACGCCCTCGATCTCCTGGCTGACGCCACCGTCTCCACCGACGATGTCCGCGACTGCCGTGTCCAACTGACCGCCTTCCTCCGCCGCTATCTGCCCCTCTTTCGTCGCTCCGAGCAACGTGGCCATCTGGCTGCCTTCGTGCGCGGGCTGCTCAGCGGCCTGGAACGCAAGAGCGTCGAGCCGATCGCACGCCAGGCCGGCATCCCCCGCAAAAACCTCCAGATGTTCGTCGGCCAGGGGGCCTGGGATGACGACGCCGTCATGGCCGAGGTCCGCCGCCACGTCGCCCGGCAGATCGGCGATCCCAACGGCGTCATCGTCCTGGACCCCTCCGCCTTCCCCAAAAAGGGCGACGACAGTTGCGGCGTGGGCCGCCAGTGGTGCGGACGACTCGGCAAGGTCGAAAACTGCCAGCTCGGCGTGTTTCTCGCCTACGTCTCGCCCAAAGGGCACGCCCCGCTCGACCGCCGGCTCTACCTGCCCCAGGATTGGGCCGACGACCCGGCCCGTCGCGAGGCGTGCCACGTCCCCGCCGAGGTCGTCTTCCGCAAAAGCTGGGAGATCGCCGCCGAGTTGCTCGCCCGCTCCGGGGCCGAGGTGCCGCACGGCTGGGTCGTCGGCGACGATGAGTTGGGCCGACCCGCCGAGTTCCGCGCCCTGTTGCGTGAGCGATCCGAGCGGTATGTGCTCGACGTGCCGTGCAACACGCTGGTCCGCGACCTCGATGTGCCTCGTCCGACTCGCCGACCGGGCCAACGCGGCCGACACCCCGAGGTCCCCTTCGTGCGAGCCGACGCCTGGGCGGCGGGCCTGCCGGCGGACCGCTGGACCCGACTGAGGGTCCGCGACGGGACCAAGGGGCCGCTGGTCGTCGAGGCGGTGGCGACTCGGGTTCAGACGCGACAGGAGGGGCGGATCGGCGCCGAGGAGCGGTTGCTGGTGATCCGGACGATCGGGCCAAAGCCGGAGGTGACGTATGCGTTGAGCAACGCGGCGGCCGAGGTGCCGCTGACGGATCTGGTGGCGGCCCGCTCGGTACGGCACCGGATCGAACGGGTGTTTCAGGAAGCCAAGGGTGAGGTCGGGCTGGCCCACTACGAGGTGCGGAGTTGGGTGGGTTGGCATCACCATGTGACGTTGAGCTTGCTGTCGCTGTGGTTCTTGATCCTGGAGCGTGAGCGACTCGGGGGGGAAAACCCCGGCGGTAACGGTGAGCCAGGTGCGGGCGATCTTCAGCCGGCTGCTGCGCAAGAACCCACCAAGCTCGGCGGCGATTGCCGAGGAGATCAGCGTGGTGCTGCGGCGTAACGAGGAGTCGCGGATCTACGCCTGGCACGCCCGAACCCAGTCATTCCCGCCCCGCCGATCGAAATCAAGCTTCAGTTAAGTGTTACAGTAGAACTACGCATGCGCCGTAATAGCCGGGTCAGCTTTTTGTCATCGGTGTGATCGGGAAAAATCATCCCGTGTTCAGTAGTGCTTAAAGGTCGCGGGAAATTTTGGTAGTTTAGAGTGTTCTCAAATCTTTGGATGAGTCGCTGCCATGCCGTTTCAAACACATCATAACCCGCTGGTTTTCCGGGCTTGTCGACCACGATGTTAATTATCCGAAAATCGTCGTTCGACGCGAGTTCATCGGCATAGTGTCGAATGATGGTCAACCTGTCATTCTTTGGAATACGTGCAAGCGGCCCGGGGCTTGTGATCAGGTGAGAAGTATGGATTTCCTCACGCAATTTGAGTCCAAATTTCGCTTTCATGCTTCTTCTGAAAGCAATCAGATGTTCAAGAGCATTCATCCAACAGGATTCATGGATGACCAGACCTGTCAAAATGAAATGGGCAGAGGGGGAGCCAGTCAGACCACAATCCCCGCTTTCGTCAACATACATTAAATACATCGACAGAACCTATTTTACTTGGCTGGTGAGAAAGCCTTGGCGGTGTCGGTAAGTGATGATCTATGTCGGTCGTGTGGAAGATCCAATCCAAACTTTCTGGGAACACCGCTGATGACCGAGCGCGAGAAGATGCTGGCGGGCGAGTTGTATGATCCCACCGACCCCGCCCTGATCGCCGAGCGCGACCGGGCGCGCGACCTTTGCTGGGCGCTCAACGCAACCGGCGAGGCCGACAAGATCGAGCGGCGGCGGATTACCAGCGCACTCTTCGCCAGGGGTGGGGATACGGTCGGCATGCAGCCGCCGTTCTTCTGCGACTACGGGTCGAACATCTACCTGGGCGAAAAGACCTTTTTCAACTTCAACTGCGTGGTTCTGGATGTGGCCGAGGTGATCATCGGTGATTACACCCTGTTCGCCCCCAACGTCCAGATTTATACCGCGACACACCCGATGAACGCGCGAACCCGGCGTACCCTCGAACTGGCGCGACCGATCCGGATCGGGTCCGACGTCTGGGTTGGTGGCGGGGCGATCCTCTGCCCCGGGGTGACGATCGGCGATCGGACCGTCATCGGCGCCGGGAGCGTCGTCACCCGCGACATCCCCGCCGGAGTCGTGGCGGTCGGCAATCCCTGTCGGGTCTTGCGCGCGATCCGCGACGACGAATAGGGGAAGCAAGGCGGCCGAGGGGGACCGCCGGTGGTCGCAAGAGCCTGATCCTTACGAGAGCAAGGTCGTCTTCTCGTTCGAGACGTCGGTTGTCACGTTCGCGGTCCGGCTCACGGTGTCCTTGCCGGTGCTGCCAACGGCGACGGCGAAGACCTGAGCCGATGGCGCGGCGGGATCGACGTGGACGGCGTAATGGACTTTGTCGTTACCCGCACCGGCATTGACCGCCGCCGGGGTGCCCGACGCCGCGCCGATGGTCCCGGTCGAGCCGGCCGCGATGTTGACGTCAACCGCGATGTTGTCGTTGCCCGCGCCGCCGTCGGCGGTCAGGTTGTACATGTAGTAGCCGTTGACGACGCCGGTGAAGTTCGACCGGATCGTGTCGTTGCCCGCGCCGCCGGCGAACTCGGGGCTGAACGAGGCTCCGGCCGCGATCATGCCGAGGCCGTTGTAGCTGAGGTTGTCGTTGCCGGCATCCCCCTGGAAGTAAACCACCGCGTTACCAACGAGGGTATTGCCCACCTGGTTCGACGTCATCGTGTCGTTACCGGCATCGCCGTAGACTTCCAGGTCGAGGCCGTTCGTCGTGTTGATCGCGCCGTTGAGGTTGTCGGTGAACTTGTCGTTCCCCGCGCCGAGGTCGACCAGCACCACCCGCGGCGTGACGAGATCGCCGGTCAGATTATAGTTGACTGTGTCGTTGCCCCCCTTGGCGACGAGGTCGATCTGGGCAATCGCCGACTTGGTCGTATAGGTACTGCCGTTGCCAAGCGTGACGGTAATGCTGCCCGCCCCGGCCGTCCCGTTGTCGTCGATCCGGATGTTGTCCGCCTTGTTGGTCCCGGTGATGATCAGCGTGTTGGTCCCGGTGGACGCATCCTCCTGAAACCCCACCTGCGCCGCACTTGCGGCCATCAACTGCCGACCTTCCAGACTTTCCAGATCTGCCGTTACAGCCACCTGCGGGCGGACCCGCCGATTCGATCCCCACTTGCCTGCCATGATTGGATCCTCCCTGATCCAAGGAACCATCGGGGTAACCGGGCAGGTGCAAGCTCAAAGCAAGTCAGTTCAACGCCGACGGGCATGGCATACCAGAAATTTCGAGCCGAAGCAATTGAGAGTCGCTCGGGTCTAACCACGATATTTGCGGAGCGCCGCCAGAGTCGCCGTCATGTCGGCGGGGAGCGGGGCTTGAAACGAGATCGGCGCGGCGGTCACGGGATGTTTGAGGTTCAGGGCGTGGGCGTGGAGCGCCTGACGACCGATCAGGATGTGGGCCGCGTCGGCGTGATCGGGGCCGAGGAGGTCGCCGAGGGTGAAGGTTGGGCCGCGACCCGCGTACATCTTATCGGCCAGGATCGGGTGGCCGATGTGGGTCAGGTGGACCCGGATCTGGTGCGTTCGGCCCGTCCTGGGGCGGCAACGGACCAGGGCAAACCCGTCGAAGCGTTCGAGGACCTCGTAGAAGGTCGCCGCTTCGCGTCCGCCGTCGGCCACGGTGCGAATCGCCATCTTCTCGCGGAGGCTGGGGTGCATGCCGATCGGCTTCTCGATGAAGTCGCTATCACGCGAGGGTTCGCCGAAGACGAGAGCCAGATATTCCTTCTGGATCGTCCGCTCCTCGAACTGGCGGGCAAGTTCCTTGTGCGCCTTGTCTTCCTTGGCGACGATCAAAAGCCCCGAAGTGTCGCGGTCGAGGCGATGGACGATCCCCGGCCGGTTCTCGCCGCCGACAGTCGAGAGCGAGTCGAAATGGAACTGCAACGCGTTGACCATCGTGCCCGACCAGTTCCCCTTGGCCGGGTGCGTGACCAGGCCGGGCGGCTTGTTGACGACGGTAAAGGTGGCGTCCTCGTAGATGATCTCCAGCGGGATATCTTCGGGCGGGTGCGTGCCGTCGCCGAGGTCGGGCAGCCAGACGCGGATCTCGTCTCCCTCGCGAACCTTGTACGACGCCTTGGTCGGCTCGCCGTTGATCAGGACCGCCCGGGCATCGATGACCTTCTGGATCACGCTCCGCGAGAAGTCGGGGTAGCGGCTCGTCAGGTACGCGTCGATCCGCCGACCCGCCATCCGGGCTTTGACGACGAAGTCGGACGGGGTTTCGGACAGTTCGGGCGGCATTGGGTCCAGGACCGGAGGTCATTGCAGTGGGGCAGAGAAAACAATGAGCGGAATCAGCTCCACCCCAACCTGGGAGCCGACCCCGCTTGCAGACATCGGAAGTAGATGACAGGCTCGCCGCTTTATTTCGGGGCTGGAGCCGTTGGCTCGGACCTGGGCGCTTCGAGCGGCTTGTCGGGCAGAGCACCGGTGGCGGGAGCCGGAGCCGGAGCGGTGGCAGATGTCGCGCTCGGAGCCGGGATCAACGGCGTCGATGGCGGCGGCGGGTCGATCCCGGCCGGGCCAGGGATATCCGGCAGGAACGACTTGCCGCTCTTGCTCGTACCGGGAATGAGGAGATCGGTCGGCTTTTGGCCAGGCGCGACGGTGGTTGACGGCATGGGCATTCCCGGAGGGATCAAGCCGGCACCGGCCGGAGGATTGAACGACGCCCGCGCGGTGTACAGTTCCTTGTAGAACTGGACGCTATCGGGGTCTTCGAGCGTTTTGGCCAGGGCGAGCGACTGCCTGGCCTCGGGCGAGTCCTTCCAGGTGTCGGCAACCAGACGATACTGCTTGATCGCCTCGGGCAACTCGTTGCGGGCTTCGAGAACGCGGGCAACGGCGAACGCGGCTCCCCGTGATTGCGGCGAGTCGTGCGGCGCTTCCCTGGCCACCTGGCTGAACAGGTCGAGCGCCCGTTTGAGTCGGGGACCCGCCGACTCGCGGCGCCCAGATTCGGTCAGGTCGGTCAGCCCCGTTTGATACTCTTCGAAGGCAGCCTGAAGACGGGCCCAGTCGGCCACCGGGGTCTTCGGGTTCTGATCCGCGATCTTGAGCCGGTCCTCGGCCGTCTTGGCGGGCACGAGGTCAATCCAGGCCTGACTCGTGACGGATTTGGCCGCGCTCAGCGAACTGACGACCACGCCCAGACCCGTGAAAAGGACCGCCAATCCACCGAGGAACAGCCAGAATATCGGTCCCTGCTCGTAAGCCCGGTACAGCCACCGGGCCAGAATCGTTGGGTCCTCGTCAACTCGCTTGCCTTCGGGAGTTGGCGGCGGTTCCAGCTCGCCGATTGGACGCGGATCATCGTGCTCTTTCATCGTTCGTTCGCAAGTCGTTCCATGCCCACCGGGTTCGCGGGACCGGCGTGAAATCCTTGAAGGTGCGCGACCAAACTCGGATCTTACCGGTTCGTCGGAGCAGCCGTCAATCGGCCCTGCGTCTGGACCGAGGCCGAGCGGCTCCGACAAAGCGGTCTTTTCGCCTTATTCGTGGCGGAGGGCTTCGATCGGGTCCATCATCGCGGCTCGCTGGGCCGGATAGAGACCGAACAAAATCCCGATACCGACCGAGATCCCGAACGCGAGCGCAACCGACTGCGCCGTGACGACCGGTTCCTGATCGGTGGCGAAGTAGCGGAGAATCTCGGGGATACCGATCCCGATGCAGACGCCCAGAACTCCGCCGACGCCCGAGAGGACGATCGTCTCGATGAGGAACTGCTGGGTGATGTCGCGCCGTTTTGCCCCCAGCGCGCGGCGGATGCCGATCTCGCGGGTCCGCTCGGTGACAGTGGCGAGCATGATATTCATGATCCCGATGCCGCCGACGAGCAGCGAAATCGACGCGATCGTCCCGAGGATGATGCTGAACTGGCGGGCGGTCGCCTGCGCCTGCATCAGGAGATCGTAGGGAACGACCATCGTGACATCTTTCTTCGGATGCCGCGGCATGACCGCCGCTTCGATGATGGGCGCTGAGGGCCGCACATCATTGATCGAGTTGACCTTGATCGTCACCTGTGAGAGCTGTGTTTCCTCGATCGAAAACGAACCGGGCCGACTATCGACGATCTTTTCGCCAAAGCGCAGCTTGCAGGTGTTAAGTGGGATATAAACATCTTTATTAAAGTCCTGAGCCGACAAGCTACCACCGACCCCCGCCGACGAGGCCCGTTCGCGGGTCACGCCCACGACCGTATAATAATCCGTACCGATCTTGACCGACTTGCCGAGCGGGTCTTCAAAGGGAAAGAGCGATTTAGCGGTCTCGGAAGCGAGCACGGCAAAGTTTTCGAACCGTTGATTGTCCGAAGACGAGAGAAACCGGCCCTTGTCGATTTCCAGGCGATTGAAATCGGCATAGTCGCTCGTCGTGCCCACGACGCGACCATCCAACGCCCGGGTCAGGTAACGTATTTGTTTGCGAATTTCGCGAATCGGCAGAGCTTTCTTGATCGTCGGCAAGGTGGCCAACATGCGGTCATAGTCGGCATAGGTCAGACCGTAGGTCAAAACCGACCGTCGACCGCCGCCGCCGCTGCTCTGCGATTCGTCGGTCGGTTTGACCGAGCGGACCATAATGTTGTCGGCACCCATGTCGGCATACTGCCGCTGAGCCTTGCGGCTCGACCCCTCGCCGACGGCCAGCATCGAGATGACCGCCGCGACACCGAACACGATTCCGAGCACGGTCAAGCCCGAGCGCAGCTTGTGCAGCAACAGACTCTTCATGCCGAGTTTGAGGCTACGCCAGGTCCGTCGCATGTTCAGAACACTCCGAGGAAGATCAGATCGGGGGAGAGTCAAAGGAGGAGAGGACGGGCAGGGACCGGTGGTCGGCCCCTGCCCGATCCAGGGATCAGTGCGCTGCGCCGACGACGGCCGATTCGTGGCTGAGCCGGGCGTCGGCTTCCGCCTGGGCCTGGAGCATCCGGGGACTCGGACCATCGGAGATGATGTTCCCGTCCTTCATCCAGATGATCCGCTTGGCATGCTCGGCGATGTCCTGCTCGTGGGTGACCATGATGATGGTCTTGCCCGCGTCGTTCAGGTTGCCGAGCATCGTCATGATCTCCTCGCTCGTTGCCGAGTCGAGGTTACCCGTCGCTTCATCCGCGAGGATGATGTACGGGTCGTTGATGAGCGACCGCGCGATGGCCACACGTTGTTGCTGGCCGCCCGAAAGCTGAGTCGGGCGGTGGTCAAGCCGGGTCCCAAGCCCGACCATCTGCGCCAGTTGGAGCGTCCGAGCCTGGTCGGCCTCGGTTAACTCGCCGTTCCCCTGGTAGGTGAGCGGGAGCTGAATATTTTCGACGACGGTGTACTGCTGGATCAGGTTGTACGACTGGAAGATGAAGCCGATGTATCGGCTCCGGACTTCCGATAACTCGTCATCGTTCAACTGGGCCACGTCGCGCCCACCCAGCAGATACTGACCACTGCTCGGGCGGTCGAGGCAACCGAGCAGGTTAAGCATGGTGCTCTTGCCTGAGCCCGACGTCCCCATGATGGCGACGTATTCCCCCTGGTAGAAGTTGACCGAGCAGCCCCGCATGGCGTGCACGGTGATGGTGTGCTCACCACCACCACGCCGCTTGAACAGGCCCCCGCCAGCGGGGGCATGTCCCATGACGTACTGTTTGCGCACGTCCACCAGTTTGACAATCGGTTCCTCAGTGGAATGGGTATCAATCACTGGCCTGGCCCCCCCGCACCACCACCACCGAACCCTCCGCCGCCACCGCCGCCACGGCCACCACGACCGCCACCTTCACCACCGCCACCACCTTGGCCGCCACCACCACCGCCGCGGCGGTTCATCATCTGGCCAGCCTGCTCAATCTCTTCGTCGGTGAAGCCGGCGCCTCGGAAGATCTCGGCTTTTTCTTCGGGGCTCGCGGACTTGAGCTTGGCACGATCCTCGGGGCTGATCTTGCCGAACTTCTCGCCGAGCGGACCGCCCATCATCCCGCCGCCGCCACCCCGCTTCTTGGTCTTGGCTTCGCCAGTCCCCTTGGTCTCGCCGCCCGCCTCGGGAGCCGTCGGTTGGGCTCCCTTGGCGGCGTCGCCAAACTCTTTCTTGGTGGCATCCTTGGACGCCACGCTGAACGCTTCGCGGCGTTCGTCGTCGGTCAAGAGCGTGACCGGGGTCATCGCGGCCAGGTCACCCGACTTGAGGCCGGTCTTGACCTCGATGTGCGAGTCGTTGGAAAGCCCGAGCGTCACTTCCTGACGGCGGAACCCGTCGCCATCCTTGACGAAGATGTAGCTCTTGCCTTTGAACGGCAGGATCGCCTGGACCGGCACGCTCAGGACGTCTTCCACTTCCTTGACCAGAATCTCGACCTGGGCATTCATCCCGGGACGAAGATTCAACTTGGCCGTATCGCCTTCGATGGCAACATAGGTGGTGTAGACCTTGACGTCGGATGCGAAGAAGCTGCCCGAGTCGGCCATCGGCGCCACGCTCGTCACCGATCCACGCACTTCCTGGCCGGCGGCGGCTTCCACCCGGATCAAGGCCCGCAGTCCCGGCGTGACCATCGCCTGCATGGTCTCGTTGACCTTGGTGTTCACCCGCATCTTGGAGATGTCGGGCAAGCTGAAGATCTTTTGCCGCTCGCGAACGGCCGCCCCTTCCTCGATCTGCAACTGCTGCTGGCCACCAAACCGGTTCGGGTCGTTGGCGTAAACCACGATCCCATCGCCGGGGGCTTTGAGGACGCATTTATCGATCTGGCGAACGAGCTTGGCTTCCTTGATCTGCTCCAAGTTCCAGCTCGACTTTTTCGAGAGTTCGTCGGCCCGCGCCTTCTCGACGTCGGAGCTGAGCGACTTGATCTGCTTGTCCTTGGTGTACTTCAGCAGCACATCCATCTGCGTTTGCGACTGTTCCAGCTCGAACCGAGCCTTTTCGAGCGCGAGCTGGTCGGCCACGCTCGCCGCCTTCGAGACGTATCCCTTGATGAGCATTTTGCCCGACCAGTCCACCCGGTCAGTCGCGCGTTCAAGGTCAGACTTGGCCAGCGCGATCTCACCGCGTGACGTCTCGTAGTCTTGCTTGAAGACCCCTTCGACGTATTCCTTGACAGCGTATTCGGCCACTTCGCGGGTCAAGAGCGACTGCTTGTACGACGCCTCGGCCTGCTGGGTGGTGATCTTCTGATTCGTCAGCGAGTCCTTCAGAGTCGCGGATTCCAGTTCGCAGACGATGTCGCCTTCCTTGACCCGTGATCCTTCGGGCAAGATCCGGATGATCGTGGTCCCGCCTTCGACCTCGCACGAGACATCCTTGTTCGCGGCGCTTTCGAGCGCCCCGCGTTCCTTGACGATCACCGCCAACTTGCCCGGGCGGACAAGGGCGGTGATCATGTCGACCTTGGCAGAGGCGAAGACGCTGCTCAGCGGGCGCTTCAGGCCGGGGACGCCGACGACGGCCCCGACGGCCGCCGCCGCGACGATCCCGACCACACCCAGGGCCTTAACGGGCCCCGGGATTCGCCGCCGCCGGCGTTGTGAGGGGGATGGGAGACCCGAGGCCGGCTGGTGCCCGCTCGCCAGCGGGGTTGACGCCGTCGCGCCCCCCAGTGGGGGCAGGTCGTGGGCTGCCGGGGGCGGCGTTGCCTGGATAGGCGTTCCTTCCGGACCGGTCTGGAGGGAAAAGTTCATCGAAAGCCTCCCATTCGTCGAAGGGCAAGGTGCCGAGGTCGCGATACACTTGGAGCCGTTGGATCTGGTAGCTATTCCAGAGGTTGACCAGACTGTTTTCGTTATTGATGACGCCTCCCTGAGCCTGAATCAAGCTCAGAGTTTGAGCGGCGGCGTTGGCGTTCACGTTGGTGCCCGAGGGGGGGGCGATGATCTGCTCGAAGGCCTGGTCCTTCTGGCGGACCGTGATGACGAGGTTCTTCTCCGCAATCAAGTATTGCTGAAAGAGCAACTCCATGGCACGGATTTCACTACGAAGCTGAAATTTCAGGAAGTCCTCGGTGTTCTGCAACACCCGGCGTTGCCGCTCGTAGTTAATGAGTTGCAACCGGAAGTTGTTCCGCTCAGCCACTCGGACCAGCGGGAGTTCGGCGTTGATGACCAGCGAAAACTGCTTGGCCTGATCGAGAAAGCCAAACGGGTTGTTGGTCGTCGGCGGCGTCACGATCGAGTTGGTCGCCGCGACGTTCAAAACCCCCTTCAAGGCGTTGGCCGACACCCGGATCTGCCGCCAGGCATCATAAAGCTGAGCCCGAGCGTTCATCAGGTCAAGTCGGTTTTCGAGCGCGACCCGTTCGGCGATCAGGAGCAAGTTTTCAAGTTCGGTATCGTTCCCCTCGGTGAAGACGTCCTGGCACGAGCGACCATCGATCACGATGTTTTCGAGCCGAGGCAGTCGAGCCACAATCACGTCCAGGTCGGTCAGAAGGCGGTCGTCGCCCAACGCCCAGCGGTCGATATTTTCAAAGACCTGCTTGAACCCGAAGGTCCGCGACCGGTCGATGATCAAGGGCACGTCGGGCGGCATCCCGAGCTGAATTTTGTATTGATCGAGTTCGTTCCGGTAGGCGACCCGCGAGCCAAGGAACTGCGACCGGGCGGTCTCGACCTGCTGGAGCACCTGGTCAAGCTGGAGCTGCGACAGCCCCGAGGATTCACCGTTGATAAGCTCTTTGTACACCTCAGCAAACCGCTCGAACACTGCCAGATTCTTTCGGTTGTTCTCGACAACCTGAATGTCGGTCACGACGTCAAGATAGCCGACGCCCGGGTCGGCCGGACCACCGCCCGTCGAGGGGCCGACAGTCGTTGCGGTCGTCCCGAAGTTCTGGACGGTGGCGTTGGCCAGCGTGGAGACCGTGAATTCCTGCCGGAACTTGGCAAACGCCCGGACCGAGTAGAGCAGGTTGCGCTCGGCCTGCGTCAGTGCTTCGAGCGTGATGGCCCGCCCGCCGCCACGCAGGAACGGCACGATCGCCTGGATTGGCAAGAAGGACCGCACCGTGGGTTGAGCTGGGTTCCGACCCACGAAGTTGAAAATCACCGAGTTGGCAAAGGACGCCAGCACGCGAGTGCCGTTGTCGAACAGCTTGCCGACACCAGCCACCGTCCCGATGTTGAGCGTCGAGAGTTGAGAACCGGTCTCACGAGTGTTGTAGAGGAAACTGTTGACAGGCGAGACCGTCGGCCCCAATCCGGTACCGAAACCGGTCGCGCCACCCGCTCCGGTCGTCGGCGAGAGTCCCGCGAGGAACTGGGGCTGAAACGTGAAGCGTTGCAGGGCTACCGGCAATGCGTTGACGTAGACGTTTTCGAGCTGATACTGATACGTCCGGCTATTGACCAGCGCGATCTGGAAGGCTTTTTCCATCGAGAGGACGTAGGGGCGACTGCGTGTGGGCAAGCCTGCCTGCACAGCCTCATCGAAGGGGACGTCGACAGGTACGAACAGACCAGCCAGACCCGATGCTTTCTTCTCCGCCTCGCGGAATTCGCCCGGACGTTGGCCAAGCGGGGGTCGGACTGGCGCCCCGAGATCCGGATCGACCGGCAACGGGTCGGACGGGATCTTGGGCGTCTGGATCAGGTCGCGCGGATTGGTCGTGCTGCGAACCGGCGGCGTCAGAGGTGAGATGGGCTCGGTCTGCGTCGGCATCGGTCGCGATGGGTCCTGCTGCATCGCCGTCCGCTTGATCCCATCATCCTTACTGGCCTTCGGACCGGGCGACTGACCCGGGCGAACCGACGAAGGCCGGGCAGGTTGGGGGGACGCGGTGGTCGATACCAAAGTCGGCGACAACCCGGTCGTATTCGGCCCGGAAATTCGCCGCGAGAGTCCCGGTGGCGTGGCGCTGGGCGTGAGTAACCCGCCGTCGCCGGTGTTCGATGCGGGAGGGATGCCCGGGTTCGGCGCGGTCCGGTCCGTGGGCGAGAACGGCGAGCCACCCGTGGCGGGAGGCCGGAGCGCATCCGGTTTGATGGTTTGCAGGATATCGCGGACATCCGCTTTCGCTTTGGGCGGCACCGGGTCGGGCGATTCATAGCGCGGGCCATCGTCGAGCAGCTTGAGATAACCGGTCCCTTCCACGGGCATCAGGAGCCGGTGCTGGGGCCACTGAGGCACGGGCGACAACGCTTGCGCTGGGAAGTCGTCCGGCGGCGCGGGGGGTCGATCCTGATCGTAAGGATCGGCGAATCGCGCCAATGAGGGCGGGTCGATCGAGAACTCGTCGAGTCGCCAGCGCGGGTCGCGAGTTTTCTCGAACACCGCTTCGGAAACATCCTGGTTGGCCCACTCGCGATAAAACTCGCGGCCACAACCGACCTGCGACCCCAGCGCCAGCAGGGTGAACGCAAGAGCGCGATGGTTCCGGCGCCGACGCTCAGAGTTGTTCCTCGACATGATGACCCGTTCTTTCATGGCGAAAGACCTCAAAACGGCTCTCGCAGGCTCGATCGTCGCGACTGACGATCCGTGACCCCGCAAGCGTGTATGGCGGCAACAAATAACGCGTGAGCTTCTGACCCGATCCCCGAATCCCGTCGTTGCCAACGGCGTTCGTGACCGTAGAGGGTACGGCCAGCGCTCGTGACGAGGGATGTATCGGTTGCGACGATTCGACCGGATGAGCCGAAATCAACGAATCTCCCGAACTCGCATATGGCTTCTGGTTATGAATTCGATGGAGTCAAGGCAAATTTCCGTCGATCTAGGGCAGAAGAAAAGGTTCGCTCGGTGCCTCGATGAGCGGCATCCGCGGATCTGAGGCTTGCAAGGACGTCACCCGTTTCGTGGATCGAACAGATCATCGGCGACCAAAGGGGCCTCCCAGGCTCGAGTCGGCGATGGTGGGCCAAGGAGGAGGATTCTCCGATGTTCAAGACAAAACGCGGGCTCATGACTTTCGGCAGGAAGCGCAAGTCCCTCCTGTTCGCGAATGAAACGCTCGAACCCCGACAATTGATGGCGACGGCAATTGACCTGGCCAACGTCCAGAGTGCCCCGTATGGCGTCGAGCAACTCGGGGCCGCCGCCAACAACGGCGCTGGATACAAGATCACCGATGTCGGTGATGTGACCGGGACGGGATACGATAGCTATGTCGTGGCGGCCCCCACGGTGGGCACTCCCATCGCCTCGGGGGTTCCACTGGGAACCGACAGCAGTTCGGTCTACCTGATCCTGGGTACCAAGCCGGTTGGTTCGGGCACTCCCGCTGGGATCGCCAACATCCCCAATACGCAACGTGCGGGCGACCTGGGTACTCTCGGGCAAGCCAACCAGGTCAATCCCACGGTTGCCCCCACGACTCCAGCCACGCTCGGATTTCAATATGATGGTTTGACCTTGACGACGGGTGCCAAGCCCAATTCGCAACTTGGTGCGTCGGTCGCCGCTCTTGGCGACATCAATGGCGACGGCTTTACCGATTTTATGCTCGGTGCTCCCAACGATACCAATGGTGGTCGAGCTTATATCGTTTATGGTGGTGCGGCACTCGCCAATCAGACAACCAAAACGCTGGACCTCGAACCGACTGCGGGCTTGACCAGCACCACTTTCCCCACGCCGCTGAAAGGTTTCTACCAGTCGACCGGGGTCGCTGGTTCGCAAGTTGGCTTCTCGGTTGCGGGAATCGGCAACTTTTTCGGTGCCAGCACGAATGGCCTTGGTAATCAGACTGATATCGCCATTGGAGCACCCGGCGATAATGGTACAGCCGGGATCGTTTTCGCCATCTCCGGAGCGAGGATTAACGGTCAGGCTTCGGGTGCCAACATCGACCTGGCTCAAATCCCCACGGCAACCGGTCTCGGTGGGATCGCCTACACGGGCGTGACGGCTGGCGACATGGCCGGCTATTCGATCTCCTCGGCCGACTTTGACGGCGCCGTTTCGGGCACCACGAACATCTCCAGTCTGGTGATCGGTGCACCGGGAGCAGTCGGTTCGGCAGGGCACGCTTACGTCGTGTATGGTACGCAGGTCGCGACCACAAACACAACCTTCAACCAGGGCCTGTCGCTGAGCACTGTCGGCATCGCCCCGGTGACGACTCCCACACCGACAACCCCGTTATCAGGCATCACCTTCAACGGCTCGACGGCTGGATCTCGGTTAGGCTATGCCGTTTCCACGGCAACCGACTTCAACGGTGATGGAATCGAAGACGTCGCGTTGGGTGCTCCGGGCTCGGGGACAGCGTTGAGTGGGTCGGCGGCGACAGGTTATGTCGCGATTGCTTATGGACTGGCGACCAGCACCACCGCCGGCACCACGCGGAACAACGGGATTTTCACCATCGACCCCACTTTGACGACGACGGGTTTGACCACCTCTTACTTCACGGGCGAAAACACCGGCGACCTCGCGGGCTATGCCATCGCTCCCGTTTATAACTATGTGGGCACGAACCTCGCGACGATCAGCACCTCGGGACGAGGTCTCTTGATCGGGGCTCCCGGCTATAATTCGCTCTCAGGTGCGGCCTATTATGTGCCGACCGTACAGACGACTCCGACCACCACTCAGTCGTTGAGCACGGCTCTCTATCGATTCCAGGTTTCCAATTCGTTTGCCGGTAACCCCGCCGCGCTCGGAGCTTCGGTCTCGGGTCGGCCGTCGTTTTCCACGACCACGGCCGCCGCGAGCGGTCGCCGTACCGGGGACCTTTTTATCGGTGCTCCAGGGTATACCCTCGCTGATCCCACCACTCCCACAACGACAACTCGGGTACGGGATGGCGTGGGCTTCGCCCTCTCCTCGTTGTTGATCAACACCGCGAGCCCAACTCCCACGCCGAGCCCGACCCCCACGCCGAGCCCGACCCCAACGCCCTCGACATTCGCCGCAGTCAGCTTGGCTTCGACGTTCCTCCAGCAGTCGCCGATCTTCGCGGGCGACTACGGTGGGCAGCCATACCCGACGATCTCGGCTCTGGAACGCAAGAGCAGCTACAAGCCGTTGCCAATCCGACTCGCGTATCAGCAGTTCCGACCCGCCCCCGGCTTCGCGGCACGCGAAGAAGTTTATCACAACCCCGGCAAGGGCAAGGCGCACCAGGTAGCGGCTGGAACCGTGCTCGGCATCCCGCAACTCGGCCGGCGGGGCGAGAGTCAGTATAACAAGGTCTTCACCTTGCCCACCAAGATCTTCCGCCGGGGCAAGTTCAAGGTGGGTCGCGCCACGACATTCACCCACGACGCCGCAGTCATTCCTCGGCAAGAGCAGACCGAAACTTATCCGGGTTGAGGTCCAGCAAGCTGAAGTAGCGGACTTGATTCGCCGGTTGTCGCGACCCGAGATGGGTGGTGGCAACCGGCCTTTGTCGTTTGCAATACCACCTCAGCCCGACGTGATCTGCCCGGCGAGGCGGGTTGCCAGCCGTTCCAGCGCAGGACTCCGGTCCATCGGTTCAAGGTGGACGTTGATCAGGCTGAAGCTGGCGGTGTTGGCCACGGCGCGCTCGATCGCGGCGTCAAGTTCCCCTTCGGTCCGGACCTCGATTCCGATCCCCGCCCCCAGGACGTCGGGAATCTTGTGGAACTTCCAGTCGTGGATGTCGTTGAACGACCCTTCGAGGATGAACCGCTCGGTCGTGTAGCCGTGATTGTTCAGGACGACGACGATCGGGTTCAGACCCTGCCGGGCGATCGTCGAGAGCTCCATCCCGGTCATCTGGAACGCGCCATCGCCGACAATCACGAGCGACCGATGATTGCGGTTGGCGACCCCAGCACCCACGGCGGCGGGAACGGCGAAGCCCATCGACGTGTAGTAGGCGGGGCTGATGAAGTCGGTCCGGTGGGTCATGTGCAGGTCGGCCGAGCCAAAGAGCGAATCGCCGATATCGGCGATCACCACCATTCCCTCGCCCAGCATCTTGTTGAGCCGAGCGAACAACCGCGCTGAGGTCATCGCCGCGTCGGGAACCGCAACCCACGATGCGGTTGCGCTCGCCGGTCTTGGTGGGACCACGGGATGAGCCAGCTTCAGGTTGCGTGCTTGCAAGCCGCGAATGAAGTCGTCGAGCCGGACGTCGCGGTAGTGGTGATGGCGAATCCGGAGGTCTTCACTGGTCGCATCGATGCACCGCGACGGGTCGAGTTTGGCCGTGAAGATCCCTAGGTTGATGTCGGTCATGAAGCAGCCGAGCATCAGCAGGCAGTCGGCCTCCTCGACGCACTCGGCGACCTCGGCGCGGCCCATCGCCCCTTCGTACACGCCTACGAATAGCGGGTGTCCTTCCGAGATAACGCTCTTGCCCAGGATCGTCGTGGCGATCGGCAGGCCCGCCCCTTCGGCCAGTGCTGTCAGATCATCCTGGAGGCCGAACCGATGGATCTCGACATCGGCAAGGATCATCGGCCGTTTCGCCGCCGTCAGCAGGGCGCTGGCTTCTTCGATCGCCTCGGCCAGCGCGGACGGGTCGCTCGGCGGCAGGGCGCCCGGTGGCCGGTGCGGGACGACCGGCTCGGCAGTGACGAGATCACGGGGGATTTCGAGGTAAACCGGGCGTTTGTACCGGACCGCGGCGGCGAGCACGCGGTCGATCTCGGCGAACGCCGAGAGCGGGTCGTCGAGCACGGCTGAGGCGACCGTGATCTTCTCGAACACCTCGAACTGCGTCGAGAAGTCCTTGACCTTGTGGTGGAGGAGCGGGTTCCGGTCACGCTCGCTCATCCCTGGCGAGCCGCTCAGGACGACCACCGGCGACTTCTCCGCATAAGCCCCCGCCACGCTGTTGCAGGTGCTCAGGCCACCGACGCAGTACGTGACGCAGACGCAACCCAGCCCCTTGACCCGCGCATAGGCATCCGCCGCGAACCCAGCGCTGTCTTCGCGCGTCATCCCGACGAGTTCGATCGGGCTCTCTTCGAGCATCTTGTACAGCGTCAGGATGTAGTCGCCGGGAATCCCGAAAACGTGATCGACCCCCATCTCGTGCAACCGTTCGATCAGATAACTGCCGATCGTCGTTTTGGCCGGGATCGGGACGGTGGCCATCGCCTTGGTCGGGCTGATCGTCGCAGCGGTCTCGACCATCGAGCCTGAGTCGACCGCGCTTGCGTTCGGAGTCGTCATCGAATCGGCATCTCCCCAGAGACCAGATCTCACGCCCACCGGTGCGGCGGACCCGTATTCCAAGGATTGTTCACCTTGAAGTCAAGGCGGCAACCCCTCAGCAACAAAACGAAGCCAGGGCCCCATCCCGCAGGACAGAACCTTGGCTTCGTTGCAACTGCTGGTGAGTCGAACCGGTTCACTCGGTCGGAGCGGGTTCGCCTTCGGTCGCGGCCGGGGTGGGATTGGTCTTGGCTTCGTTGATGACCCTGGCACGCTCGGCCCGGTCGACCTTCCGCTGCGACCGTGCGGCGCGACGTTCGACCTTGGCGGCCTTGACCTCGGCAGCCGAACCGACCGACGACGGGAACCGTTCCTTGAGCCGGACAGCCTTGCCCGACAGGTCGCGGAGATAATAGAGCTTGGCGCGGCGGACCTTGCCCGAGCGCTTCACGACGATGTCGGCAATACGTGGCGAGTGGAGCGGGAACTTCCGCTCGACGCCCTCGCCCTGCACGATCCGGCGGACGACGAACATCTCGCGTGTCTTCACGCCTGACCGAGCGATCACGACACCGTTGAAAATCTGAATCCGCTCTTTTTCGCCTTCGAGAATCCGGACGTGGACGTCGACGGTGTCGCCAATCTCAAACTTGGGGACGGTTGTTTTCATGCTGGCTTGTTCAACCAGCTCCATGAACTTGTTCTGCATCGCTCAGTCGTTCCTTTCGGCCCGCCCGGTCAAGTTTTCGGGGTCGGGATGATCGAGGGTCGGAATATTTTCGCTGGGTTGAACGGATTTTGAGAGCAAAGCTTTGGGAGTCGAGGATCGACGCCGGGGCCGGGGCAGAGGAGCTAGCGCCGGATCGACCAGATCATGGCGGCGGTCAGCGGTCCGATGGCGGCTCTGCGCTCGCCGCCAGAGGTCAATCGCGTGGTGGTCACCACTCAGGAGCACGTCGGGCACGTCAAGCCCACGAAACAGGCGGGGACGGGTGTAATGTGGATACTCAAGACCCCCTTCCCCACCGAAGGACTCATCCACAGCCGACCCAGAGTCGCCGAGGACTCCGGGGATCAACCGCATCGTGGCGTCAATGACCACCATCGCCGCGACCTCACCTCCCGACAGGACATAGTCACCGACCGAGACGAGTTCCGGTTCAAGAACGTCGAAGATCCGTTCGTCAAACCCCTCGTAACGGCCACAAAGCAAGATCAACCGAGGCTCGGTGGCCAACGTCTGGACCAACTTCTGGTCCAGTCGCCGCCCACCAGGCGTCAAGGCGATCAACCGGCCTGGCGGGTCGGCCGCCCGGATCGCTTCCACCGCCGCCACGACCGGGGGAGCCATCAGGACCATCCCCGGCCCACCGCCGAACGGGCGGTCGTCCACCTGCCGATGCTTCCCCTCGGCCCAATCACGCATGTTCCACAACCGGACGTCCACGAGCTGCTTCTCGATCGCCCGACTCATGATGCTTTCGCCAAGAAAGCCATCAAAGAGGGCGGGAAACAACGTCAGAACGTCGATCCGGAGCACAGGGTCGGCCATCGGTCCAATTTCAGCGGGCGATAAGGTGATCGGCGGGACGGAACCGTCGCCGGTGTTAGTGTGCCGATGGTGGGACGTCGCCCGAAACATGGTCGGAAACCGGCGGAATCGGTACGACGTTGGTCGCCACGGGGGCGGTCGGTTCAACGGACTTGGACAGTGTTCCAGCAACGGGTTGGGCCGGGGCCGGCGCTGATTCTTCGATCTGCCAGTCCTCACCGGGGGCGGGCTTGGCGACCTTGGCGCGACGCAGGAGCGCGGCAACCTTCTCGCTCGGCTGGGCCCCAACGGAGAGCCAGTAGCGAATCCGGCTGACCTTCAAGACGGTCCGGGCATCGGTGTTGCGGACCATCGGGTCATAGTGGCCCAGTTCCTCGATGGCGGTCCCATCACGACCGGTCCGGGAATCCATGGCGCAGATGCGGTAAAACGGGCGGTGGCGACGGCCAAACGACTTCATGCGGATGCGGACCACGAATCACTCCACTCTTCAAAAAGATCGGCTCGGCGGCATGGCAAGTCTCGCGGCAACTCCCCGAAGGGAACAAGGTCGGTCCCGAGCCTGCGGTGACCTCGCTCCGCGGACCGAGCCGGCCACGCGGAATTTCCTGTCGATCAACCTCACTTTTCCACCCTGATCTCGTCGAGACCAAGGCGAAATCCGACGCAGCGTGACGCCTCAGCACCTCAAAGGTTATTCTCCCGCAGCTCCCGGCTGCGGCCCCCCCTCGTTGCGGTCATCACGCCGTTTTTTTCGTTCTTCTTTCTCGCGTTGTTTCCGGGCTTTTTCGCGTTCCTTGGGCGAAAGTCGCTTGCCGGTGCTTTGTTTCAGAGCATTTAACCGCGCACCGGGATTGAATGCTCCCGCTCGCCCCAGCCCGCTCATCGCCCGGACCTTATCCAGCATCGACATCTGCGACATCTGCTTGACAACGCCGGCCATCGCGTCGAACTGCTTGACCAGGCCCGAAACGTCGGCGGGCTCAACGCCAGCACCGGTCGCGATCCGGCGGCGCCGCGAGATGTCGATGACGTGAGGATTGGCCCGCTCGGCCCTGGTCATGCTGTCGATGATCCCCTGAATCCGGGTCACCTCACCGTCAGCGTCCATCCCTTCGAGCGAGCCGGCCATCTGACCGAGACCGGGGATCATCCCCATCAGGTCCTTGACCGACCCCATCTTCTTCATCTGCTTGAGATGCTGGCGGAAGTCGTTGAGATCAAACTTTCCCTTGGCGAGCTTTTCTTGCTGCTTTTGAGCCTCGTCCTCGTCCACCGCCGACTGCGCGGCTTCAACCAGGCCGACGATGTCGCCCATGCCCAGGATCTGGCCGACGATTCGTTGCGGGTCAAACGGTTGGAGCTTGTCGAGCTTCTCGCCCACGCCCAGGAACTTGATCGGAACGCCGGTGACCTGCTTGACCGAGAGTGCGGCACCGCCGCGGGCATCACCGTCGAGCTTGGTCAGAATCACGCCGTCGAGTTCGAGCGCCTTGTTGAACGCACTCGCCGATGAGACCGCGTCTTGACCCGTCAGGGCGTCGCAGACGAAGTAAACCTGATGCGGTTTGACACGCTTCTCGATCTGCTTCAGCTCGGCCATCAGGTCGTCGTCAACGTGCAGCCGGCCAGCGGTGTCGAGGATGATCGTGTCGCGGCCCGACCGGTTGGCCTCGACGACAGCATCCTGGCAGACCTTGACGGCGTTTGACCCGTCCTGGCTGTAGACGGGCAAACCGAGTTGCTGCCCGATGACCTTGAGCTGCTCGATGGCGGCGGGGCGCTGGAGGTCGGCGGCCACGAGGAGCGGCTTCCGCCCCATCCCGGCCAGCATCTTGGCGAGCTTGCCGCAGGTGGTCGTTTTGCCCGACCCCTGGAGCCCGCAGAGCATCAGGATCGTCAATCCTGACTTTTCGAAGCGGATCGACGTATCGACCGGCCCCATCATCTCGATCATCGTGTCGTGGACGATCTTGACGACTTGCTGTTCGGGGCGAACCTTCTTGATCAGTTCTTCGCCCTGGGCGCGGGTGTTGACCCGTTCCATGAACGTCTGGACAACGTCATAGTTGACGTCGGCTTCCAGCAGGGCGGTCCGAACTTCGGCCAGCCCGTCGCGGATGTTCGACTCGGTCAACACGCCTCGCGTGCGGAAGCGACCGAACGCCGAGGAGAGTCGTTTCTGCAAGTCGTCGAACATGGCGAATCAATCCTATCCTCAATCCCCGATCGGACCGCGAACCCAAAATCATAATCGGACCCGATCGTATTCGCAACGCGAATGCAACCGACTGAGTGGATTTTAGAGATCAGGCGGGTGCGCCAACGGATTCTGGCAAGGCGATCGGAAAAGAGGGACAGGCACGCTCGCAAGCTCGCTTGAGCCAGTCCCCTTTTCCTGGTCAGCGATCGTTTGCCAGAATCCGTTGGCGCACCCGATCAGGCCATGAGACGGTCGCCGATCGTCTCATACCAGCGGCGAGTCGTCGCGAGAGTCCGGGCAACCTGATCGCGGAAGCGGGCCACAGCCTCGACGGGCTCCATGGGTTCGTCCGCCATCCCGCTTACCAGCCGGGCCACATCATCAAACAGGGTCGGCCAGTCCGACACGGCGCGGTTGCGCTGGAGTCTGAGCCGGTTCTCGACGGTTCGGATGAAGTCGTAAGCAGCGCGGAGGTCGTGATGGGCAGCGGGTTCGATCAGGTTGGCTCGGTGCAAAGCGTCGAGCGCATCCCAGAGGTTGGGTTGGACGACTCCCGGGGTTGCGGCGTGCTGAAGTTGCAGGGCTTCGATCAAGAACTCGATATCGGCCAGTCCTCCAGCGCCGCGTTTGATGTCGTCTGAACTGCGCGAGGCTTCCAGTTTTCGGCGCATGATCCGAACCGAGTCGTGTAGCTGGGTCGGTGAGATCGGGCGGGTCAGGATGGCCTGAATCTGATCACGGACATGACTGGCAAACCGGGATCGACCCCAGATCACCCGGGCGCGGGTCAACGCCAGGCGCTCCCAGACCTGGGCACGCTGGCTGTAATAATCATGGAACACCGCGAGCGGCACGGCGAGCGAACCCGATGACCCATCGGGACGGAGCCGCAGATCGACCGGGTAGATCAGCCCCGAGCCTGCCCCTTCGTGCAGTTTCCGGAGAATCAGCCGGGCCATCTCGGCGTAAAACTGGGCGTTGGAGACCCGCGATCGCTGCGGACCGCCCGATGTGGTCCCGTCGTCGTCGTAGACGAAGATCAGGTCGAGATCACTGTGGTAGTTCAACTCGCGCCCACCGAGCTTGCCGAGCGCCAGGATGGCCCAGGAGGAAACCCGACCATCGCTGGCGCGGCGGGGCGAGCCATGCTGGCGACACTTGCGGCGCCAGACATCACGCGCGACCTGAACGACGATGGCCTCGGCGACATCGGCCAGTTCGCGGGTCACGTCGCGGATCGGTTCACGCTTGAGAATGTCGCGGGTCCCGATCCGGATCCATTCCTTGTTGCGAAAACCTGCCAGGATCGGCGCCACATCTTCGGCTCGATAGCAGAGCTCGGCGAGTTCGGTATGGATCGCCTCGGTCGGCTGCGACTGGTTGACGACCAGCGAATCCATCAGGTCGTCGATCATCCCCGGGTTGCCGATCAGGATCTCGGAGATGAGCTGGCTGGTCGAACAGACCTCGACGTACAGTTTGAGCGTGGGCGGGTTGAGGTTGAACAACTCCCAGAGCATCGCCTTGGCGCCGAGCGACTTGGAGACTTTCTCCAGGTTCGTCAGAGCCATGTCAGGGTCGGGGGCGCGACCGACGGCTTCGAGCACCCGGGGAGCGATCCCGGCCAGAAAGTGGCGACACCGGGCCTGCGACAGGAACGGGCTTTCCTCGCGAGCCAGCGCCATCAGGTTGTGGTACGCGGTGACCTTATCGCGAAACGGCAGCGGTCCCAGGGCTTGCTCGATCAGCTCGGGACTCGGCGACGGATCAAGCACCAGATCCACAACGGGGTCCACCTGGCCGTCGCCGCCGGAAAAGGCGTCGTGGAGCAGGTGATTGAGGATCGCCCGGTTCTGTTCGGTCTTGAATCGGTAGTCGACCAGGAAGCGCTCGGCGGGTCCGGTCCGGTCTTCCCAGTGGTTCGTGGGGGGGTACCCGAGGCGGATGGCCAGGGTCCGCTGATCTTCAGGGTTCCGGGGCATCTCGTGCGTCTGACGGTCGAACATGGTCTGGAGTCGATGCTCGACGCGCCGGAGGAAGCGGTAGGTGTCGACCATGATCCCCCGTTCCTCGGCGGTCAGGCAGCCAACGGCTTCGAGCTGCGAGATGGCCACGGTCGTGTTGGCATGGCGAACCTGCGGATATTCGCCGCCGTGGAGGAGTTGGAGGAACTGGACGACGAACTCGACGTCGCGGATGCCACCGTGCCCGGTCTTGACCTCAACGGTCGCCGTGCCCGCCGAGACCGTCCGCTGCTCGATCCGCCGCTTCATGGCCTTGATCTCGCCGATCTCGGCCGCACCCAGATAGCGCCGGTAGACAAACGGGGTGATCGCCTGGAGGAAATCCGCGCCGAGATCACGGTCGCCCGCCACCGCGCGGCATTTGATCAGAGCTTGCCGCTCCCAGGTCCGCCCCGAGGTCTGATAATAGCCGAGCGTGGCGGCCAGGCTGCGCGCCAGTGGCCCCTGATCTCCCTCGGGCCTGAGCCGCATGTCGACCCGGTACGCCAGGCCCAGGTTTGTGTGGTCGGACAGCGTCCGGACCACCTCAGCGCCAACGCGGGCGAAGAACTCGGCGTTGGAAACAACCTTCGGGCCGGTCGTTTCCCCTTCCTGATCGTAGACAAAGATCAGGTCGATGTCCGAGCTATAGTTCAGCTCCTCGCCGCCAAGTTTGCCCAGCGCCAGCACAACAAAGCGAGCGGTCTGGTGGCGACCGACCGCGGGTCGCCCGTGCCGGACCTCGGCCGAGAGTCGCGCCAGACGGACGGCGACCTCGACGCAAGCATCAGCCAGGTGGGCGAGGTCGAGCGTGATCAGTTCAAGCGGCTGATCGCGCACGATGTCGTTATAGCCGATCCGGAGGACTTCGCGGAGGCGAAACTGGCGGAGGACGAGGCGGCGGTTCTCGTCGCTCGGCGCCTCTTGCAACGCGGCCCAGAGGTCGTCGATCAACTGCCCTGGGTCGCGTCGGTCCGCTCCGGCGCGGAGCCAATCGAGCAGGCTCGGGTCGCGGATCATCAGTTCGCTGAAGAACTGGCTGGTGCTGAAAAGCTGGATCACGATCTCGATCGGCCGCGAGTCCTCGACCAGACTCGTCAGAGTCAAGCGGGGATCGGTGCTCGCGGCGACGAACCGCTCCAGGTTGGTCAAAGCCATGCCAGGGTCGGGGCAGCGGGGCAGAGCCACTTCCAGTCGAGTTGCGAGCTGGGCGATGAGGCTTGCCGCCACCTCGCGACCGCCCAGGTCACGCAGGTCGCGATACCCACGCTCGACGTCGCGGACGCCGAGGCCCGCGAGCCAGTGCCGGACCTGGTCGGCATCGGCCAGGAGCGCCGTGAACCGGTTGCTGGGATCGACCGAGTCGATGGCTATGCCTCATTCCCGGTCGGAGTGGAGGTGGTCCAGCCAATCGATCAAGATCGGACCCCCGCCCCGACGGCGAAGGTGTTGAGCGGACCGTGCTGGAGGTGCCGGACGATGGTCTCGATGTCCTCCCGCGAGAGGTGGAGCGTCTGGGCGATCGAACCATCATCGACCCCCTCACGCAGGAGCGAGTGGACCTGGCCGAGATGAGTCCGGAGCGCTTCGGGGAGCGGTGGCGACGGCACCCGGCGGCGATGCTCTTCCCAGGGATTCCCAAGCGGCACAAACCCCGGTTCGAGCCAGAACTCAGCGCCACCCTGATGCAAGATCCGCAGGAACCAGCCGTTGAAGCCCGGCGCGATCAGGTGCGGCGGCGTCTTGGCCTCGTCGTCACCTGAGGAAAAGAGGGGAAAGTCACCGCCGGGCCAGCGATACCCGAGGTCGATGCAAACCGTCTCGCGGTTCGGGTTGCCCAGCTCGAACCAGCTCTCGGGCTGCAATGCCAGTCCCGGAATGGACGCGAAGGGAATCATCGGGCCGATGGCCGACAGCGGGTGGATCAGTGGCCCTTCCCCGGCATAAAAGCCGTTGGAAAGAAGCAGCCACTGTTTCAGGCCATCAGGCAGGAGATAACCGAACCGTCGCTCCCAACTTCGGAGCTTTGCAGGGTCGACACCGGGCCGGCAAGACGGCTGGTTCCGGTCGAAACTTTGATCGAGCTGCGCCAAAGAGGGCCGCAGGTTGGGGGCAACTCCCACCGCATCACACCAAAGTTGGACCAGATCCGCTAGCGTGCGACCCATTCCGGCTCCCGTGCTTCAACCAAGCGAACCCAATGCGCCCACGGCTGAGACTTCGCGTGTGGCCACCCGCCCGAACAGGGTCACGTTGCTGGCGTGGTCGATCTCAACCGGCAGTGTCTGCCCGATCAAGCGACCCGGCCCATCAAACACGACGATCCGGTCGCATGCCGTCCGGCCGACCAACTGACCGAAGTCACCGGGGACCAGTTCACGATGAGCCGCCGCCTTGCTTGGCCCTTCGACCAGAACTTCGACCGTGGCACCGACGAACGTCTGGTAATCTTCCAGGCTAATCGCGTCCTGCACGGCCAGCAGTTCGGCATTCCGCCGCTTTTTGATATCCTCGGGCACGTCGTCGATCAGAAGGAGGTCGGCCTTCGTGCCAAGCCGGGCGCTGTACTTGAAGATGAAACTGTTTTTGAACCGCCAACGCTCGACCATCGCGACCGACTTCTGGAACGAGGCTTCGGTCTCGCCGCAAAAGCCGACGATGAAGTCGCTTGAGACCGAGGCATCGGGCACAATCGCGCGAATCCGGGCCATCATGTCGTCATAAAGCCCGACCGTGTACCCGCGCTTCATCCGCTTCAAAACCTCGTCGCACCCGCTCTGCGCGGGAACGTGGAGGTAGCGCGAGACCTTGGGCAGGTCGCGGACGGCGTACAGCAGGTCGTCGGTCATGTCGTTCGGATAGTTCGTGATGAACTTGATCCGACTGATCCCGTCGATGGCGTGCAACCGTTCGAGCAGATCCGCGAGACGAGCCGTTTGTCCCGGAGCTTCAAGATACTTGTAGCTGTTGACCGTTTGCCCGAGTAGGGTGATCTCGCGGACCCCCTGATCCGCCAGGCTTTTCGCTTCGTCGATGATCGCCGACGGCGGTCGGCTTTGCTCGGGGCCACGGACCGACGGCACGATGCAATAGGTGCAGAACTTGTCGCACCCCATCATGATCCGGACGAATGCCTGAAACGGCGAGGGCCGCATCGCCGGTTCGCGGAGCGGGTCGTATTCGGCGAAACTCGCCGTCACGGTGTCGCGCGACCCACCGGTCCGGGGCAAACTGACCGCCATCTGCGGTTTGCCGGCGGCCTTGGCGGCGTCCAGCAACTCCGAGACTCGACCGAGTTGCCCGGGGCCGATCACCACGTCGACATGCGGGGCTCGCTTGAGGATCTTCCCTTGATCCTTTTGCGCCATGCAGCCAAGCACACCGATTGAAACATCGGGCCTGAGCGTCTTGATGTTACGAATTCGGCCGAGGGCGCTGTAGATCTTGTCTTCGGCGTGCTGCCGGACCGAGCACGTATTGTAGAGGATGGTGTCGGCCTGATCGAGGTCGTCGGTTAGCTCATAACCCTCGCTCCGAAGCTTGCCCACAACCAACTCGCTGTCGAGCAAGTTCATCTGGCAGCCCACGGTTTCGATGTAGAGCTTTTTTGGCGACGAACTCGGTTCCGACATCGGGCAAACTCCGGGGCTGACCGATCGCGAAGCACGACCGCCAGCGCTGATTTATTCCGCTTGCGGGCGATTGTAGCAGTGTATCTTCGGGATGACTACCACGGATCTACCGAAAGTTTACCTGGGAAGAGTTGCCCGGTTCCGTTGACGACGGCTCTCGATCAGTCCTTCGAGTTCGTGGCGGGCCGCCTGATCGAACTCGAAGCGGGCTGGAGTTGTGGCCTCGCCCGGGGTTTGCCGGGTCGATTGACCCCGAATGATCTCATCAAGCGTGCGTGCGAAGTCGTTGTCGTAGGCAACACGCTCGATCGGTGTCATCTGCTGGAGGCCTGACGTCTGGACCGGACGGCGAACCGCGAAGCCGACCAGCAGGATCAGACCGAGAATGAGGGCGACCCCGTTGAGCCGGACCGACCGCTGGTGGAGCTGGTCAAACCGGGTGGCCTGGCTCGGCCCGGCATCGCGAGCCGCGTTGATTGCGGGAGTCAACGAATTGCCGCAATACAACATGATCAGGAGGCCAGCCACGATCAAACCTGCCTGGACGCCGATGCCGGCACCCCGGAGTTCTGGGTACGCCAGCGGCCCGCAGATCAGGGCCGGCAGCGCGACCGCCGTGGCCCCAACCCCCCAGGCATAGTAACGGGGAAACAACGCCCGAACGAACCGGGCGGCAGCCTCGGCACCGAGCACCCGGAAAATGATCGGCGCGACGCCAAACGAGAAGAAGAGGATCGCGCCCACCCAACTCGCCAGCGCGAACAGATAGATGCTGTCAAAGGTGGCGAGCAAAAGCCGCGAACTCATCAGGCAAGGTCCTCATCAGTCGCGAGTTCAATCAAGACGTCCGAGCGGGGGCACGCGGCGGTGCCTGGCCAGCCGCCAGGCCGCCATCGACGCCCCAGACCTGACCCGTGACAAAGCCCGACTCTGTCCCGAGCAGGAAGGCAACCACAGCCGCCACGTCGTCGGGTTGACCAACCCGGCCGAGCGGGTGCATGGCCTCGCTGAAACTCCGCGCTGCTTCGTTCCGGAGGAGCGGTGCCGACAGGGGCGTCTCGGTCAGAGCCGGCGCAACAGCATTGAACCGGATGTTCTGCCGGGCATAGGTGATGCTGGCTGACCGGACCAAGCCCTCGATGCCCCCCTTGGCCGCCGCGATCGTCTCGTGGTTGTTGAGCCCCTGGCGGACGGCGACGGTACTGATCAGGACGATCGAGCCCGAATTTTGCGGACGGAGCGCTGCCAGCGCAGCCTTGGCGGCGAGAAATGCCGAGGTCAGATTGACCTGTACCGTCTCGTTGAACTCGTCGAGCGTCGTGAGGTGGAGCGGTTTCAACCGGATCGAACCGACGCAATGGGCCAGGCCATCGATGCGCCCGAACTGCTCGACAGTCGCCGTCACGGCACGAGTCAGATCATCCAGTTTGCAAGCATCACCCGCGACGGCCAGCGCGGTTGGACCGAGTTCGGCCGCCAGGTTGGCGAGCGGTTCCTCGCGGCGACCAAACAGTGCGACCGAGTCGCCCCGAGCGACCAACCGGCGAGCCAGTGCCGCGCCGATCCCACCGGCCCCGCCCGTGATCATTACAACCTGTCCAGCCATCGCTGCTCTTGCCTCTGGGGTCTGAAACCCTCGTTGGTTGCTCCTCGTTATAGGCCAAAATCACCCCGTGTCAATGAACAGGACCCGGCGCATGGCCGGGTCCTGCTTGTCGATCAGAGATTCGCAGCGACCTGGTTCCGGATCAGGACCCAGGCGATCCCGACCGGGTCTTGATCATCTTGTCGAGCAGAGCCGGGTCGATTTTGGGTTTCTTCTTGGCTGGGGCCGCGACCGGACCGGTAGTCCCGGGCAGAGGAGGAATTTCGGCCGAGGCGTCGGGGTCGGCCGGGGTCTTGCTCGGCGACGACGGGTACATCGGCTGGTTCATACCCGGCAAGTCGTTGGGGTGGGTGTCGGCATCCACCGCCACGGTGTTGGGGGCGACCAGCTTCGCGGTCGTCGGCGCGACGGCGGGCCCCTCGTCCTGAGGCTCCGGTTCGTCGGTTTTCGGTTTGGTGACGGGCGAACGGACGGTCTTCGACCGCGCTGGGACCGTCGGGTTGCTCGCCGGTCGGCCCGCGACGGGCTTGGACCGGGCCGGGGTGAGAGTTTTGACGGGTCCATCGGCCCCAAGGGCGAACGGAAGCGGGAAGTCGGCGGCCTTGCCCCCCGAGAAGTCGGCCGACTCGTTGATCTCGGTGGTGAGTTTGTGAGCACCGCCGGTCCGGATCGGCATCGAGTCGTCGGCTCCCGTCGAGCCCGCCGCTGCTCCGCGTCGGGTCTTGTCCGACCCAAAGCCATCGGCCGGGTCGGTCGGGGCGTATCGGGTCTGGCTCACCCCTTCGCCGCGGTCGCCAGCGGGTTCAGTTTTGTTGCTTTGCAGACTCCGAACCCACTTCGAGATGACCGCGTAGCGCGGGTCGTTCGACCCCTTGAAGATGGCCCCTTTGCCCTTCGTCGGTCCGTGCGGGACCAGACCAGCAGCCAGGATCTCCGACCGCTGGAGGTTGTTGGGATCAACCAGCCGGAGCACCGCGTCGAGGTTGGACCGGGCGATGTCGGGGTTCCGGAGGTCTTTCTGGTTCCGGACCGGCACCAACTGGAACTCGCCCTGGTATTTGTCGTTGTGGCACGACGCGCAGTTTTGCTGGAGGATCGGTTGCACGTACTCCGCGAACTCCGACGCATGCCGGACGGCCTGCGCGGGGGGCAGGTCGAAGATCTCGGGCAAGCTGTTGCCGAACTTCTTCCGTCCGCGCTTGACCAGTTCGGGTGGCAGCGTCCCGGGGGCATCGTCCTGCGACATCTCGCCACTGGTCTGCTGGATCGCCGGGTCAACCTTGCCCGAGTCGGCGTTGGCGTCGAGGTTCGCCGCCATCCGTGCTGCCTCGGCGTCGTCGGGGCTGAGCCGCACGACCTCGGCAAGCTGTTCGCGAGCTTGAGCCGTCAGGTTCTGCGTCAGGCACCACTTGACGAGCTTCATCCGCTCGTCGAAGTCGCCCGGCGGGAGCGCGACGACCTGGTAGCGGTACAGGTCATCAATCGAGTGACCAGCGCGCTTGACGTTCGCTTTGGGGTACGGGACCTGCCCACCCCGGGTCTTGAGACGATACACCCCACCGGCGGGGTCATCGGTAATCTCGCCTCGGACGACCGTGCCGTTTGACATCAGGAGCACCGAATACGTCGCGGACGACGCCGGCGCTGAGCTAGACGGTTGGCGCTGGGGCCGCGGCGTTTCCTGGCTGTACGCGACAGATGCCGCCAGCCAGATCAAGCCGGGCGAAACGAGGCCAACAACGAGGGGGCGGTTTTGGGTTGACATGGTGGCGGGACGTTAGCCGGGGGCTTACAATCCGTCAAGGCGAACCAAACCCCAAATCCCTTTCCCAAAAATTACTCAAGTCCGCGACCCGATCGGAGTTCCGATGACGACCACCGAACCACCTCCCGAACTGGTGGACCTGATCGGTCAAGTGATCGTGCTTGACCTCCGGTCCAGTTATGTCTGTCTCGGCACCTTGAAGACCATCGGTCCGCAATACTTCACGCTGCTCGACGCCGACCTGCATGACTTCCGCGACAGCACGGCGACTCGCGAGGTCTACGTCTATGACTCGGTTCGCCTCGGTATCCGCCGGAATCGAGCCCATGTCCAGATCCTGCGTGACGAGGTGATTGCCATCGCCCGCTTTCGCGACATCCTCGAATCGTGAAATTGGCTAAATCAAAAATCCGGCACAACTTATGCCGACGAATGCTATCCTTGGCTCGATGACCCTCCCATAATATCGGAGTCGAGTTGCCGAATCACTGGGTGAGACCGAGCAACTTTGTGCCCCGGCTTGATGAGACGAGTTCTGCTTTCCCGAACTTGCACTTGCAACAAAGGTAATGAAACCATGATTCGCCCGAGATATTGGCTCGTCGTGCCGGCGCTGCTGGCTGCGGCCATCTTCAGCTCGGCATCCGCCGCCGAGATCCGCGACAAGGCGAAGCTCTTTTCGCCCGAGGCCGTCAAAAAAGCTCAGACTGAACTCGATCGCCTCCAGAGTGAGTACGACGTTCCGGTGACTCTCGAAACGATCGAGTCACTCGAAGGCGAAAATATCACCGCCGTGACCGAGAAACATGCCAGGGCCGTTGGCGCTCAGGGTGTTTATATCTTGATCCCGAAAGCGGACCACAAGGTTCACGCTGAGGCCTCCAAGCACTATCTCCAGTATCTCACGACCACCCGGATGAACTCGGTCACCAGCGCAATCTCGACCGAGTTCAAGGCGGGCGATTTCGACAAGGGTTTAAGTCAGGGCGTTGCCAAGCTCGGTTCGGTGTTTTCGGACGCCAAGACCGATGCTGGGGGCACGATCCGCCAGAACTCCGCACCCAACACACGTCGGGGGGGAGCGGCCGTTCCGGTCCGCAAGGCTCCCGCCGCGAGGACATCTTTTGGAGGCTTTTCGTTGATCACGATCATTTTGGGAATCCTGGCGATCTTTTTCGTCATTCGGATGCTCGGTGCCCTGTTCGGTGCGATGCGCGGCAATCAGTACGGTGGTGGCGGTGGAATGATGGGCGGTCGCGGCGGCTACCCCGGTCAGGGCGGCCCCGGCTACGGTGGTGGCGGTTATGGTGGAGCCCCGGCTGGTGGCGGTGGGTTCATGTCCAGCCTCTTCGGCGGGATTGGTGGCGCAATGGCGGGCAACTACCTGTACGACAAGTTCTCGGGACGCGAGAACAACGCCGGGTATGGTGAGCAGGCCGGTTATAGTCAGGGCGAGGCTCCAGTCGCCGACAACAGCCCCGATTGGAACGGTGGCGGTGCAACCAGTGATTGGGGCGGTGACACCGCCTCAACCGACGCTCCCGCCGGTGGCGGTGACTGGGGCGGCGGTGGTGGCGGTGACTGGGGCGGCGGTGGTGGCGATACGGGCGGTGGTGACTGGGGCGGTGGTGGTGGAAACGATGATGGCGGTACCTGGTAAGCTGCCCTGATTCGAAACCTCAAGTAAGAACGGTTGGCGGCTGGCCTCTCCTGGGCCAGTCGCCAATATTTGTTTCCAGGCCTCTGAACTCTGATCGGTTGGGTTGAAGAACGTTGGAGCTCTTTCTTGACTGATACTGCGCAACGACGCCTCGACCAGTTTCGGCAAGCCATCCGCAACGATCCCATCGACGCCATCTTGATTGCTGCCGAGACGAACGTCCGTTACCTTACTGGTTTCACGGGCGACGCATCGGTCTTGCTCGTCACTCCTCAACGCTCCTTGATGATCTCCGACGGTCGATTTACAACCCAACTTGCCAACGAATGCCCCGAGTTGGAAGTCCACGTCCGCCCTGTCGAGCAACTTCTGTTCGACGCCGTGGGCGAGGTCATCAGCAAGTTTGGGGCGAAGCGGGTCGGCTTCGAGCCGTCCAAGCTGACGATGGCTCAGCACGGCAAGATTCGCGAGCAAGCGCCGACGGTGGAACTGGTCGAGGTGGCGGGTCGGGTCGAAGGGCTCCGGTCGATCAAGGACGAGACCGAGATCGCCGCCATCCGCCGGTCGATCCAGATCGCCGAGCGTGGGTTCGCCATGCTCCGCGCCGGGATGAACCCGACCGACTCCGAAAAGGATCTGGCCGACGACCTGGAGAGCTACCTCCGCCGCTGCGGGGCCGAGGCGGCGGCCTTCGCGCCGATCGTCGCGGTCGGGGCGCGGGCCGCCTTGCCGCATGCTCACCCGACGAGCGAAGCGCGGGTTGGTGACGCCGACTTTGTGCTGGTGGATTGGGGTGCGGCGGCCGGTGGTTATAAAAGTGACTTGACGAGGGTGGTGGTGACCGGTAAGGTCACACCGAAGTTTGCCCAGGTGTATCAAATTGTCCTCGAAGCCCAGCAGCGCGGGATCGAAGCCCTTCGACCGGGTGCGAAGGCAGGCGACGTTGATGCAGCAGCCCGATCGGTGATCGAGCAAGCGGGGTTTGGGCGGAGCTTCAACCATGGGCTGGGACACGGGTTCGGTCTGGAGATTCACGAAAATCCCTTCTTCCGCCGCGACAACCCTGTGGTTCTGAAGGCAGGGATGATCGTGACGATCGAGCCGGGTATTTATCTCCCCGACTGGGGTGGAGTGCGGATTGAGGACGATATCTTGATCACCCCCGATGGTCCCGAGGTCCTGAGTCACGCTCCGAAATCACTCGACGCGATCCTGCTAGCCTGAACGACTGTCTGGGTGAGATGTCCGTGATCCGACTTCCGATCGATGGTTGAGTTGGGTTTGTATCGATTAGTGGAAAGGCGAGTCCGAATGCCGGAGCCGGAGCAAACTGAGAAGTCACCCGAACCACGGGTCAAATTCGCCAAGATCGACGCGGTCCGTCAGTTTGTGGCCATGATGAAAGAGAATGAGTTGACCGCGCTCGACTTCATCGACGGTCAGACTCAGATCCGCCTCCGCCGTCTGGCCCCGGGGATGATTCCCTCCGGGTCCGCTCATCCCGCCCCGACCGGTGGCATGCTGCCCATGTCCAGCCCGCCCCCCGCGCCGGCCCCGGTCGCTCCGCCACCCGTGCCGACGACCCCGACCCCGGCGGGTCTGGTGATCGAAAGCCCGATGGTCGGCACCTTCTACTCGTCGAGCGCTCCCGACGCGCCGAGTTTCGTATCGGTCGGTTCGACCGTCCGGAGCGATACGACGGTCTGCATCATCGAAGCGATGAAGGTGTTCACCGACATCCCGGCAGGCTCGATCATCCCGGCGGGTACGTCGGGCAGCGTGACCGAAGTGCTGGTCAAGAGTGGCCAACCGGTCGAGTATGGTCAGCCGTTGTTTCGGATCAAACTGGCCTGACCGATTCTGTTCTCATTTGCCTTGCTGTTGGGTGGATACCGGGCCGCTTTGACCGGCCACCGCTTCCCACGCAACTCCCGGTCATCTCCTTCGGCGGACGAGTTCGATGTTTCAACGGATCTTGGTGGCCAACCGCGGTGAGATCGCTCTCCGGATCATTCGCGCTTGCAAGGAAATGGGGATCGAGGCGGTCGCGGTCTACTCGCAGGCCGACCGGAACGCCCCGTATCTCCCGCTGGCGGATCGGGCAATCTGTATCGGCAAGGGGGTTAGCTCGGATAGCTACCTCAACATCAACCGCCTGATCGCCGCCGCCGAGGTGGCCGACGTCCAGGCGATCCACCCCGGCTATGGCTTCCTGAGCGAAAACCCGCGCTTCGCCGAGGTCTGCGGCGAGAGCAACTTCAAGTTCATTGGCCCGTCGCACCAGGCCATCGCCCGGATGGGCCTGAAAACCGAGGCGAAGGAAGTTGCCAACGCCGCCAAGGTTCCCTGCGTACCCGGTTCCGACGGCCCGATCGAGGACGATGCCGAGGCGCTCCGCCTGGCGCGGGTGATCGGCTATCCGGTCCTGATCAAGGCGGCGGCGGGGGGCGGCGGCAAGGGGATGCGGGTCTGCCGCGACGAGTCGACCCTGCTCGCTTCGGTTCAGTCCGCCCGCAATGAGGCGGACGCGGCGTTCAAGAACGCCTCGGTCTACCTCGAAAAGTTTATCGACCGACCACGCCACGTCGAGGTCCAGATCCTCGCCGACTCGCACGGTAACGTTGTCCACTGCTGGGACCGTGATTGCTCGCTCCAGCGGCGGCACCAAAAGCTGGTCGAGGAAGCCCCTGCCCCGACGCTCCCGATTGAAGTTCGGATCAAGCTGGGTGAGGCGGCGGTCCGGCTGGCGCATGCGGCGGGCTACGTCAACGCCGGGACGTGCGAGTTCCTGGTCGACTCCGACAACAATTTTTACTTCATCGAGGTCAATGCACGGATTCAGGTCGAGCACCCCGTCACCGAGATGGTGACCGGAATCGACCTGGTAAAGCAGCAGATCCGGATCGCCGCGGGCGAGGCGCTACCGTTCACCCAGGCCGACATCGCGACGCGCGGGCACTCGTTCGAGTGTCGGATTAACTCCGAAGATCCCGAGCACGACTTCCGCCCCTCGCCGGGCAAGATCACGGTGCTCCAGGTCCCTGGCGGTCCTGGGGTCCGCTGGGATTCGCACGCCCAGGTCGGCTACGCGGTGCCGCCCAATTACGACTCGCTCGTGGGCAAGCTGATCGTCCATGCTCCGACCCGTCTTGAAGCGATGGCGACGATGCGGCGGGCACTCGACGAGTTGGTGATCGAGGGGATCAAGACCACGATTCCGCTCCACCGCCAGATCTTCCGGAACCAGGACTTCATCGACGGTCGGGTTGACACCACCTGGGTCGAGCGGGTCTTGATGGCTCCCAAGGCTACTCTGGCGCGCTGAACGGCGGGTCAACCGCTGGATTCTGGAGATCCGAATCGCAGATCGCCAGATCGCAGATCGCAAAGCCGGAAGCTCTTGGGTTTTCTCTGCTTGGCAATTTGTGATCTGTTCCTGGCGATCCATCGCGAGAATCTCCCGAATCCAGCGCGATCTCTTTCAACGGCATCCGTTGGTCAGCGAGCCAGTGGTCCCCTTGCCGGCGTCTGGGGTTCTGGATTAAATGGTTTGATGTCAGGCGAGCGACCGGGCGACTCGGTTGGAGCCCGAGCTGGTCATCGGTGCCTCATCAAGCTGTTTCCGAAAGGTTGACCGCCGCGATGAATCAGCCCGCCACCCCTCCCTCGCTGGAGGTCTACCTGCTCGGCTCGGTCGACTTCGATGACATCCAGCAATTGCAACGGCGCCTGGTTTACGACCTGAGTGACCAGGATCAGGCGGGCGGTGGAGTCTTGATCCTGTGCGAGCATCCGCCGACCGTCAGTGTCGGACGCGCGGGGAGCCGGGCGCATATCTTACTCGACGACGAGGAACTGCTGAGCCACGGCTGGCGGGTCCGCTGGACCAATCGGGGCGGTGGGTGTGTGCTCCACCTTCCCGGTCAGCTTGCCGGCTATCTGGTGGTGCCGCTTGCCCGCTCGGGCCTGGCCGTGCAGGAATTTGTCGATAAGATCCACGCGGTTCTGGTCGCGGTCCTGGCGGAGTTCGACCTGGCTGGCTCGACCCGACCCGATAGTTCTGGCGTCTTCCTGGGGCAGTCGCAGGTGGCGACGGTGGGCGTGGCGGTGACCCGCTGGATCGGCTATCATGGTTTCACGCTCAACGTCTCGACGTTCCTGGAGCCGTTCAACCTGATCGACGCCTCGCGGTCTGCCTGGGGACGCGACCGGGTCGTCTCCCGGCAAACGTCGATGGAATCCTGGCGGCAACGCCCCGCGCCGATGGGTAAGGTCCGCGAAGCGGTCGTCCGGCAAGTCGAGGCGGTTTTCGGCCTCGAACGGCATCACCTGTACACGCATCACCCTCTGATTCGTCCGAAGGTCGGTTCGCATGTCTATGCCCCAAGCCTCGGTTAGTCTGGGATCGTTGCCGATCCTGTCCCTGGACGAAGCCGCCGCCGACCCGATCCTCCGAGCGGTCGAGGCCCCACGCCGTCGGCTCCCCGCCTGGCTCAAGCGGCCGATCCCCGAAACGCGCGGGACGTACTTCACCAAGGATCTGATCGGCGAACTCGGGCTCGAAACGATCTGCGAGAGCGGCAAGTGCCCGAACCGATCGGAGTGCTGGACCCGCCGGACCGCTACCTTCATGGTTCTGGGCGAGACCTGCACCCGCCCCTGCGGCTTCTGCGCGGTCAAGCGTGGCAAACCCGAGGCGGTGGCGCTCGACGAACCCGACCGCCTCGCCGAAGCCTGTGCCCGGCTCGGCCTCAAGCATGTCGTCATCACCTCGGTGACCCGCGATGACCTGCCCGACGGCGGCGCCGACCACTTCCGACGCTGCATCGAGGCCGTCCGGTCGCGGACCGGCGCCACGATCGAAGTCCTCGTCCCCGACTTCGAGGGGGATACGGTCGCCATCGACATCGTCCTCCAGGGTCGCCCCGAGGTCTTCAACCACAACATGGAGACCGTCGCCCGGCTTCAACAATACGTCCGCCGGAAAAGCCAGTACGCTGTCAGTCTGGGCGTCCTCGCGCACGCCAAGCAGTCCGCGCCGGCGATCCGGACCAAGAGCGGCCTGATGCTTGGTCTCGGCGAGACGACGGGCGAGATCCTCGACACCCTCGCTGATCTCCGCGCCGTCGGTTGCGACTTCTTGACCCTCGGCCAATATCTCCAGCCCACCGGCCGCCACCTTGCCGTCGAGCGCTACCTCCCGCCCGAGGAGTTCGACGAACTCGGCAATCTGGCGCGCTCGCTCGGCTTCCTTGAAGTCGCCAGCGGCCCGTTCGTCCGGTCCTCGTATCATGCCGATGAGATGGCCGCACAGGCCATCACGAGTCCCTGACCGATCTCGCGTTCTGACGATCTTTCGTCCCATAAATCGTGACTTCAGTTTGCGACCATGGCGCGTGAGTTGCTCATTTCTCTGTTCATGGATGGTTGAGACTCGGACCATGTCTCATCGGTTTCTCAAGTTCAGATTTTGACCGGAGCAATCGCCAATGGCCGCCGCACACAAGACGAAAGAACGCACTTTCGCAACGCATATCGACATCCCGGTCGAAAAACGGACGGCTCTGATCGAGACGTTGAATCGGCATCTTGCGGATACTCTGGACCTTTACACGCAGGTCAAGCAGGCTCACTGGAACGTCAAGGGCAAGGATTTCTACCAGTTACACCTGCTGTTTGACGAGATCGCCGAACAGATTGAGCCGTTTATCGACCTGATCGCCGAGCGGGTCACCCTGCTGGGCGGTTATGCCAACGGAACAGCGCGGATGGCTGCCGAGCATTCGAGCCTTCCTGAATTCCCGACCGAGATTACCGACGGTCGTGAATATGTTGAAGCCCTGGTCGAACGCTTTGGCCAGTACGTTGGTCCAATCCGTCAGAGTTCGCAGGATGCCGACGAGATTGGTGATCCCGCCACGGCGGACCTCTACAACGACATCTCGCGAGTTGCCGACAAGCGTCTCTGGTTCCTGGAAGCTCACCTTCAGGCCAGCTCCAACGACTAACGGGTTCTTCCGACTATCGACTTGATCCTCAGCCACGTGATCCGACCGGATCGCGTGGCTTTATTTTTGGTCTATAGTTAGCAACATACAGGAAGGAGCACGGTGGACTGCAAGGTGGCAAATCGCTTTACTTCGACGGTCGGAGCCCGTTGAAGATAAGCCAGCAACCGAGGACCGCGGCGATCGAGAACCCGACCACGCCCAAAGGCATCGGGCCAACTCCCGAGCGGATGATGAGGGACGAGCCGACGATCAGGCCCGATACCACAACCCCGGCTGCCAGGGTGTAACTGACGCGGGTCAACTGGCGGACCAGACGCTCAAAGTGCTGCAGGTCGAACTTGACCGTCAACTCGCCACGCTTGATGGACTCCAGCGACTGGCCCAGGACTTCGGGTAAGAGCGTCGCGATCCGCTGAAAGTCATCGGCGGTTCGCGCGGTCTGGGTCAGCAGACGGCGAGGACCGTAGCGTCGGGCCGTGAGTTCGCGGAACAAGGGTGTGACCTCCGCGCCGATGTCAAAATGAGGGTCGAGGTCGCGGGCCACCCCCTCGATCGTCACCAGGGCACGGATCAAGAGGACGAGATCGGGCGGGATCGTCAAATGGTGGGTCCGGATACAGCCGACAAGGTCGCGGAGCAAGAGACCAAGGTCGATCGCGTCGAGCGTCAGGTCACTGTAGGACGCGACCAGTTCGCCGACGTCCCGCCGCAGGCCGCGCGTATCGGCTGACCGTGAGTCGCCGCGAATATCAAGGTCATCAAGGGCTCGGAGGACGCGGTCGGTATCCTCGGCGATCAAGCCCGTGAGCAGGTCGACGATCCGCTCGCGAGTCGGAGCGTCGACCCTCCCGAACATCCCGTAGTCGAGCGGGGCAATGATCCCGCCCGGCAAGACGCGGAGGTTACCGGGATGGGGATCAGCGTGGAAAAAACCGAACCGGAAGATTTGCCGGAGGAGGATCATCGCCCCCCGCTGCGCAACGACTTGCGAGGTCACTCCGAGCCCACGGAGCCCTTCCCGATCATTGACGGCAACGCCCCCGATCAACTCCATCGCCAGGATGCGTGGCGTCGAATATTCCCGGAAGGCTACGGGGATGTGCGCGAACGGCTCACGGGCGAACTGGCCACGACACCGCTCCATCGTCCGGAGTTCGACCGAGAGGTCGAGTTCGCGGCGGAGCGTCCGCTCGAACTCGCGGACCAGGCCAACGGGCCCATACACGGCCAACGTCGGCAATCGACGTTCGGCAAGCTGGGCGAGGTTTTTGAGAATGTCGAGGTCGGCCTGGACGGTCTTGTCGATTCCAGGGCGGCGAACCTTGAGCGCGATCACCCGGCCATCATGCAAGGTCGCCCGGTGGACCTGCGAGATCGACGCCGCCGCGAGCGGTTCGGGGTCGAGCGCGGCGAAGACCTCGCCGAGCGGTCGCCCATATTCTTCGAGCAGTATCGCCTCGACCTCGGCGAACGCGATCGGCTTGACCTGATCACGCAGGAGCGTCAACTCGGCGATATAGGCTTCGGGCAAGAGGTCGGGGCGAGTGCTGAGAACCTGCCCAAGCTTGACGAAGGTCGGCCCCAGATCCTCGCAGATCAACCGGAGCCGTTCGGGTCGCGCATGCGGCGGGACCTCATCCCCCATCGTGGCACGCTCGATCGGCCCGACCACCTTATCGAGATGCAACGCCGAGACGAGGTCGCGATAACCGTACCGCACCAGACTCCCCAGGATCTGGCGATAGCGTGGTATGTCGCGTAAGTGGCCGACAGTTTCGCGGATCAACGACGTTGGCCTCTCTGATGCAAATCTGACCCGGATCACCTCTCATTACAGCCACCGACCGTTGCGGGCACAATGGTTTGCCTCGGTTCGAGGACGGGATGAGGAGCCTTGCGGTGAATCAAAATTTGGATTAGACTACGACTCGTAATTGACGAAGCCACACGAGGTTGTGACCGGAGAATCTCCATGCTCGCGTCGGATCAACTCGCCGTTCGCCCCCTCGACACGCATGACGATCTCGACGAGACCCGCCTGGCCGCCGTCGGCTACGTGTTTCACGGAATCGCCCCGATCCCGGGGTCAAAAAAGGCCCCCAAGGCCGGCACGAACCTCCTGCACTTCGCCCGGTGTGCCAAGCTCGAAAAGGCTGGCGAAACCGAGGATAAGATCTGGTTCCGGACCATCGGCGTGGCCAAGCAGCACCTTGATGAAACCTACGGGCTCGATAAGTGGAAGTGGTGCAAGCTTTGCGAACGCGAGATCACCCAGAAGATCCTCAACGAGCGTTGAGCCGACTCCGGAAAGTTCGCTTTGACGGGTCGATTTGAGCCAGCGATGCCGCTGAAAAGCCCGCACGACGTCGTGCGGTCACACGATCCGACCACAAGCTTCCCGCTTCTGACAGTCCCGCCAGATCGATTCACGACGCCGCGGGCTGCCGACGCGAGCGGACCAGGATAAAGGCGGCGATCCCGAGGCTGGGAATGACGCAGAAGAGGCCGAGCGCCGCCCAGGTCCGCCAATCCCGCCGGTTGGCACGCTCGAACAGGACTAGACCGGCCCAGGCCGACGTCAGCATGAAGTCGAGCATCGCCACGTCGAAGACGCGATCGGTCCGGAGCAATTCCCAGAAGTGGGGAGCGTTCAGGCCGATCGTCCGTTGAATCTCCCAGAGCAACCAGCCTCCCACCGGTATGGCCACCGCCAGCAGGAGCCAAGCCGTGATGGGTTGTTCGCTCCAGCGCTTTGCCAGGATCGGCGTCGTGGTTGGTTCGACTGACACGTTGGCGGACTTTCTCAAAGAAATCGAGACGGCCACGGGCGACCCGGTTGGCCCGTTTTGTGGCGAGCCTCCCCGCATTTCTCAAGGCCCCGACGAAGTTGTGGCCTCTGAGACGCGGATCGGCAATGCCGGCGCAGTGGGATCGGGATGATGGGCAAGCAGGTCGGAGAGCTGGAAGGTATGGTAGGGCTGACCGGCGGCGGGCTGGCCGTCGGTCGAGGCGTTGGCAACCCAGAACCGGGTCGATGTCGTCTCGAACAGGACGCTATGCAGGTTGGACTTCATCGCGACCGGCCGATCCATCAGGTGCCGGGCGGATTCGGCGTCGAAGGTCCCGAGCCCATCCTTGACCCGGCGGGCCAGTTCTTCGTAACGAGTGCCGATCGAGAGCAGGACCGCGTCGGGCACGGCATGCGGCAAGCGCGGCTCTGACTCCCCCATCTGGACGACCTTGAAGGCGTTCCAGGACGCTTCCAGCCCGACCGCTCGCCGCGAGTTCCCGTCAGCCACAACATAAAAATACTGGCAGGTACGCGGTTGGTCGCGGAACGTGGCGATCGCCTCGTCGAGGTCGTCCGCCTGCTCCAGCGCCATCCGGACCAGGAACGCCATCGGCACGCCGTCCCAGTGCCCGAGCCCACCGCCGCCCATCTCGCCGATCGAGATCTTGCGGGCATTCATCCCCGTCACCGACCCGACAAACCCCGCGTACGTTACGTTGACGAACGGGATCATCCCCTCGGGTTCCGCCACGATGAGCACCGCATGATCCTGCAACTTCCAGTCGCAGCCGTAATCGAGAATCCGGCCGTGGTAAAGCGTGCCGTCCTTCGTGGCCGAACCGGCGAGCGCGAACCCCGAGCAGTGGAACATCTCGGGGATGAAGTTCGCCGCGATGATCTCATCGAGCGCGACGCCCGACCCCTCGGCGATCCCCTCCAGTTCCTCGTGGAATCGGGCCGGCACAAACTTGCGCTGGTTGGCCGCGATCGTCAGGATCAACCGCTGGGCGTCGACCGGAATCTTGATCCCCAGGAGTTCGGGCTTGAACTCCTTGGCCTTGACGTCGAACAGGAAGCGGACCTGTGCGCGGATGTCGTCCTTGAGCAGGACCCCATGCTGCCGGCCCATCTCGCGCGCTGAGCCCTTGAGATGGAGCACCTTCGACCCATCAACCACTTCGAGGAACCCAGCCCCCGCGCGGGCGATCGTCCGCGATGGCCCATCGGCTCGGGCGAAAGGTCCGGCCAGACCCACCGCCACCACGAGAACTGAGCCAATCCGAGCAAGATTCGCGAGCATGGCCGAGGTCTCCGGGGTTTCCAACGGCGTGGCGGCCAGATCGACTGACGCCACTTCATTGGCTGCCGAAGCTTACCATTCCGGTCCCCCGTCGCCCAACCCCGAAACCAGCGAGACTTAGCGGGGATGTTCGACTCAGCTTACTGACCCGCCACAATCGGCACTGTCGCCGGGATCAAGGAAGTCGTCGGGATCAGCGGCTCGATCGTCAATCCAGTCTCGGCTGGCGTGGTGTTCCGGGGACCGAAGGGCCGCCGTGCAATTCGCGGATGTTGCGGTCGGTCCGAGTTCAACCAGTGGCTGGGCCGTTCAGCGGGCCGCGCGATGGTCGGGTGCGTCTTGCGGAAGATGTAGCGGGCGGTACCGGGCGGTACGGTCGGCTTGAGCCAGGTCACGAGCCAGTCGAGCGCGGCCTGGTGCTGCTCGGGGGTCACGGTGTGTCCGGTGCCCTTGGCTACCATGATCTTGAGTTTGTCGTCGGCATCAATCGCATGGAACGCGGCCCGGGCGGCTTCGAAGGCAAGTTCGGCCCCCTCGATCGGGCAGTTGGCATCGACCTCGCCGTTGATGAGCAGAGTTGGCCGACCAGCCAGGAGGCGGACCATGCTGGGGCCATCGAACTCATCGCGGATGCCAGGAAGGATCTTGGCCCAGAGGATCTGGCAGACCTCGCGGTTGACGGTTGGGTATCCCAGGTCGGTGGCGACCCGTTCGTGCGCCTGCTTCACCGTGTTGGCGCGGGCCTGCCAGTGGTTGTGCTCCAGACCCCACCGAAAACTCTGCATCGCGATGGCCGGGACCACCACCTTGATCCGGTCATCGACGGCGGCGGTCAGATAGGCTTCGATCCCCCCCTTGCTCGTCCCGACCAGACCGATCCGGCTCGCGTCCACGTCGGGCCGCGTCACCAGGTAGTCGATCGTCCGCATCACATCCCAGCAATTATCGAAGAAGAACGGGTGTGCCTGATAGTCCCCAGTTTTCGCCTGGTAAGCCTGGTAGATCGCCTCGTTGTAGGCGGTCGTGTCCGAGTTGCCGCCGTTCCGCTCGCCGTGGAACCGCCCGTCGATCGCAACGGCCAGGAACCCGCGGTGCGCCAGGTGTTCCAGCCAGTTCCACATCCCTTCCTTCTTGCCACCCGTCCCATGAAGGACAATGACAACCGGCAGCCGCCCGGTGACACCCTCGGGGCGGACCATCAGGACCGGAACCCGCTCCTTGGTGCCGTTGTCCCGGATCTCCGATGCGAAGTCGAACCGTTCGCTGATCAGGTTATGATAAGGAGCTTTGGTGGTGTGGTTCTGGATATCCGGCATGGCCCGGGTCCGCTCCAGTAATCGGAGGAAGTTGGCCTTCACTTCCGATGGTGGGGTCGGAGCAATCGACGGCGGATTTTCCGCTTGCGGATGAGCCGCAATGAGGAGAAACACCACCAATGCGAGGGCAAGTGCGTTCTTCAACGGAGAATCCTCGGTCGTCGTCGACCTGGGTTCGGGAGAAGATCTGATTAAAGATGCGTATGATCGGCGATGAGGAACCGCCGCGAGCCAACTGGGAAAAGAAGACATTCCGCGCGTCGGGGAAACGCTTTTCTTTTCCATCGGTCCGAAGAACCGCGAACTTAACAAGGTCTCGCGACAATTGCCAGAGGATTTTGGAAAAATGACAATAAACTTTGTTCATGCATGCATGATGCAGCTTTAGCTCATGGTGATGCTTCGTGGTCAGCTGCCTGGCGAAGTCGTTGCTGAAGCAAGGCCACGACCGCCGCTTCTTCGGGGCGAAGATGTTTCCAGCCGGTCGCGATCTCGGCCTCGGCACGCTGGCGGAGTGTCTCCACGAGCGATCCATCCAAGTAAGACAGCAAGACCTCGGGGTGGATGTAGCACTTCCGGCAGACCGATGGGGTGTTGCCGAGCCGCTCCGACACCCGTTCGATCGCGGCCACGACGTTCTTTTTGGCCTGCGTTTGCGAGTCGAACGCCTCGAACTCTTGCAGGGCCATGCTGGCCAGGACGGTCCCGGCCCACGTCCGGAAGTCCTTGGCGGTGAAGTCGCGTCCCGAAACCTCTTGCAGATAGGCATTCACGTCGCCCGAGTTGACGTCGTGCGGCTTGCCAGCTTCGTCGAGATACTGAAACAGCTCCTGACCGGGGAGGTCACGACATTTACCCACGATCCGCGCCAGGCGAGCGTCATCGAGGTCGATCTGGTGATCCACCCCACTCTTGCCCGTGAACGTGAACCGGACTGATTTCCGGCCGACCTTGACGTGGCGATCATGCATCGTCGTCAGTCCGAAGGATTGGTTCGACTTTGCGTACTCGTCGTTGCCGACGCGGATCAGGGTCGTCTCCAGCAGCCGGACCACGGCGGCCAGCACCTTGACGCGGGGCAGACCCGACCGTGCCATGTCTGCTTCGATCTGCTTGCGGATCTTCGGTAGTGCCTCGGCAAAGGCCATCATCCGCTCATACTTGTTGTCATCGCGGACCGTCCGCCACCGCGGGTGATATCGGTACTGCTTCCGCCCCCGAGCATCACGTCCCGTCGCCTGCAAGTGCCCATCGGGATCAGGGCAGATCCAGACATCAGTGTAAGCCGGCGGGATCGCCAGCGCCTTGATTCGCGCGACATGCCCTTTGTCTCGGAGCGGCTTTCCTGCGGTGTCGAGATACGAGAAAGTGATCTCCCCCTTGATTCGCCGCGCCTTGCGTCCAAAACCCGGGACGTCATCCGTCACGTGGTTCAGCCCCGCTGATTGGGCTGAGACTGCGGGATCGGCATGAACGTTGGTCGCTGGTAACCGACGTCGATTAAAAGAGTTAGCCATGAACGAATGGGTCAGGCAACTCACGTGCCCGGCACTCGATCACGGATTCACAACGCCACGACGGACGGGTCGAGCCCAGTTCCCCGGTCTATTTTACGGCTTTTCCCGGTTTTCTTCAGAACTGACCAGGCAAAGATTGAGGTAAAAATGGCCCCCAGACTTCCCAGAGCCCATCTACTCCAACCGATGCGATGGGGAATCAAGGCCAGCCCCGTCCAGCCGGGAAGTGCGACGAGTTCCGTCACATCCATGATCTCGGGTGCCTGAACGCCATCGAGGATCTGGACCAGTTGCCTCGTCGTCCCCACGGGTCGGATGACGAGATAATGGCCCGCGTCGCGCCGCTTGACCATCACGAGCGCGGGCCGGTCGAGCGGTTGTTGTTGGAGCATCAGTTGCACACCCGACAACGTCAGACCCAGTTGGGATGCTACGTCACGCAATTCACTCATCGAATGACCGCCACGCGGCGTGGGGCCGAGCCGAGCCGCCACGAGGTTCCAGTCGCTCGGTCTCGCCTCAATTTCCAGGAGCTGAGTCAAGGCCAGCGTCCCACAATCCATCGTTTCTGCCGGGGCGCTGGGCAGATCGCCAGTTTCGGCGAATCCGATTCCGACTGGACTCTCAAGGAGTGTGAAAACGCTTAAGAGGAAAGCCAGGCTCCTCATTGTAGACTCCGCCACTTGAGACCAACTCCGCAGAGAATCAAACCCACCATTCCAAGAGTTGCTTGGACGAGAACCGTCCCTGTCCATGCAGAGCCACGAGCGACCGATGGCGCTTCGAGTTCCCTGGCCTGGCTCACTGCATCGGCAAGTTGTTGATGCAAGCGATCGCGAACACTCTTCGGATCAGTACGACGCGGCGGCGCGGGTTCGGTCTTGGCGAACCGGTCCGGCAATTCCATCGCCGCGCCCGACCGTTCTTGCCGCGCGACCTCGGCGGACACGGTTCGGCCTGGGGGCGGGATCTTGAAGACCGAATCGTCGAGCCCCTGATTCAGCCGAATCGACCCGTTGACGATAGCAATCTCCTCACGCAGGACTGGTTTTGCATAAAAGACATCCTCCCACTCGAACCCTTCCAGCACCCCGACATAGGGGAACCAGACCGGCGGACCACCCGGTTGCGTCACTTCGCGGAGTTGGATGCGGTCGGTACGGCCCGCCAACTGACCTTTCCGGTATCGTTCCACGCGGAGCGGGTGCCCGCCACGCTCCATGTCGATCCAGAAGCGCTGGTAGTTCTCGGTGCTCGGTTCGCGAGCCGCTTTGGTGTTGAACTGCACTCTGAGACACAAGTGGCCATCGACGTCTTCCCATCCATCGAAGCGGTAGCCCTTCTCGACCGGATCGAGAATCCGGTCGAAGTACCAGTAAAAAATCAAGGCATGGGGGGAATCCGGGCCGCTCAGACTGCCCGGCCCTCCTTTGCCGTCGATGATGCCGACCCCAAGATTGACTTTTTTCTGGTCGGGTGAGAGCGAGAGATTTTGTGATCGCCCTTTGAGATGGGTTTTCTTGGAGATATGGATCGTCGCGGGAACTGTATGCGAACTCGAATAGACTTCCGTCAACTCGGCGGCATCCTGGGTCCGGTAGAAATCAAACCCCTGAAACCTGTCGCCAAACTGGTCGATTGGCTTTCCCAAAAGACTGGACGGCCCCGTCCAGACGACTGATCCTTCATAAGTGAGGGAAAAATCCTTGACCTTTTCATGGCGCGCCTGGATCAGCCGAGAAAACTGTTCGGCGGTCACTTCGGGTTGTTGAGCCGCGCAAACAACAGTCGCCAATAGAAAAATGCCGATCATGGGATTTTGCCTGAATTGGGCCAAGTCGATGAGAAGTGAGAAAAGTCATCTCGATGGGTGCTTGACAAGGCAGAACATGCGTTCAACCAGGCCGAGGAAAGGTCCGCCTCGGCCGGGAATGAGAAAAGATCAGTTGCCTGGTCCGCCTGGACCACCAGGCGAATCGGATTGGATCACATACTGGTTCAAGGTTCCGGAACAATTGCCGGTGGACATCTCTGGAAGTTCGCATTTGGCCTGATCACCACCTTCAAACGGAGATTCTGGCACGCATTCACCGACAAACTTTTCACCGGAGCACTGGGTTGAGCCGTCTGGGAACAATTTATTGCTCGAAGAAGGACCACCGGTCCCGTATGTGAAATTCTTATCTGAACATAAAACACAGGTATCTGAAGTTGGAAATGGACCAGACTGCTGGCATTGGAGATAAGAAAGGCCTGATCCCGCATTGATCTCGTCGCAGGATTGAACTCCCCTCTGATACTTTCCAGTATCTGACCCACGAGCAAGTAGCATGGTTCGCTCGTTCAAACCGAGCCGGGTAGACGATCCAACTTCGGTCCTAGAAACAATGCACCTACGACAAGAATCGAGACGGGAGTGATGTAGTAAAAGAGACGTTGCATCAATGGAACTCCTTGGTGTGGGGAAAAATCATGGGGTAACTTCAGTCGACCAATTCGCTGCCGTTGCGTGATCCCAGCCCCCGCCAAAGCGGAGTTGCGACCGACTCACCGACAAAACGGCCCGATCCATCGGCCATCAAGGCATTGACTCCTCCTGGGTGATAGCTTCGTGCGGTGGCCATTCCCAACGCGGGGGTAGACCCACCCACGATGCAATCCGGTGTACGGCCATTTGGTGGCTGGGTGTGGGTATACAGAGTCCATTCCCGGCCAGTCCAGAACCACGAGCGACCGCTGTTGTTGAAACTAATATCTTGTCCCAAACGGCGGGCCGAAATCTGGCAACCACCGAGGATATCGTCGGCGGTATAAGTCGCCTCACTGTACGCGAGCATGTCACGATCAAGTAGCGGGGAAGCAACACCCCCCGAGCCACGCAACCGCTCACTAAAAGCCACAGTATGGCTCAGACCGTCGGTCACCATCGCTGGCATGACCAGGTTTTGTTCCGGGAAAATGCCGTTGCCGCTATCAGGCGACTCGGCACTGGTATTCCAATTTGGACCTAGCCCCGCATTGCCGCGATAGTTGTTACCCGTTGTCTCGAAGGCACCACCATCGGACGGGCAAAAGAAGTTCGAAATTCCGAGCGTTATCATCGTATGATTGATCGCGTTCAAGTCGTTATCTTGCGGCGACAGTGACACACCAAAGGAAGGCGAGTAAATGCCAACCTCAAAGTTGATGGCATCATAAAGTTGCTGAAACTCAAGGTGTGGCAGCAAGTGCGCCATCTGAGAATAATAGCCATAATAAGTTGGCGCACTGGGCGCCTTTTGATATCCCAACATGCTCGGCGGAAACGAGCCATGACTGGCGATGTAACCGTGGATCGCCAGGCCAATCTGGTGAAGGTTACTCTGGCACTGGGCCCGGCGTCCCGACTCGCGAGCGGCCTGAACCGCCGGCAAGAATAGGGCGATGAGGATGCAGAGGATTCCCACCACGACAAGCAGTTCAATGAGGGTGAAGCCCCGTCGTAACGGGGTTGAATCATGGGCAATCATGGACGCTCCTTGTGCGGGCCAGGGGATACCAGGACGCTGACAGTGACCTCGGGCTGCGTCGGGTGATCCGTCCGGATGATGATGTCGGTGGCTCCGGGCGCGGCATGGCGGGAGTCGAACAGCAGATGCACGGTTTGCGTCCGCTGAGGTTTTACCGCTTCGGACCCTAATGGTGAGGCGAGTTTCGCGCCCTGGACGCTGAGAATCTGAATCGGTTGGTCACTGGCACGGACCACGACCGTCAACTCTTCGCTGCCAGCGTCGGGTTGGAGAATCAAGCCGCGCGGACTGACTTCGACGAGCGGCCGGACCTCCCAGGCTACCGGGATCACCCAGTCCTGGCCGTCGGGCCAGACCAGCCGGACCTCGCCTCGCTGCGTCCCGGCGTGCGGCAACGCCGCCAGCGTCACCTCCAGATCGCGGCTGACCTCGCGGATCGCATCCGCGTTGGTCCGGCTTGCGGTTGGTCCCACGAACCGAGCCGTGATCGCGCCACTCGTTGCAAGCTGGTCGGGTATGCCACGACCGCTGGACGCCGTCGAACGACTGATGACTGTGAATTTCTTGATCCCCGGGCGACCGGTGGCCAACGAAGACTGCGACCCCTCGCCGGCTCGAATCTCCACCGCACCAAACAAGGTCGCGTTCACGCGGAGGTCAAAAGCTGGGAGCTGGGACGAATCGGTCGGGATCACGCAGCCAACACGCTTTGAACCCGACTGCAACCCGGGCCGGAACGACACCGACATCCGGGCCGAACCGTGCGCAGCGATCACAACCGGGGCGGCCGCCACCGTCGTGCAGCAGGGGGTGGACAATTCCGGGCGACCCAGATTCAGTGGGACGTCGAGAGGATTTTGTAACACATACTCGTGCGTCAAGGTCTGGCCTTCCGCCAGAACCGGCCCGAAATTGTGTTCAACCAGAACCGGCCCGGAACGGCGTTCCGTAACCAATTCGAGCCCACTCAACGCATCAAGTTCCGACGCGGTTTTAGGTCCGCATCCCACCATCAGAGGCAAGGCAAGGCAAGGCAACGATAAACCGCGTTGATCATCTTGCCTCCTGATGCCTGAGACGATGGGGGATCATTTCGTTCGATCCGTTGAGTGCAATCGAAAGGTAAGCACCGGCCAAACATAAGTCAACCAATTTTTCCAAAGAATTCCGATCGCTTGATCCATTGAGAATGCTAATGGCAAACTCCGTCGTTCAATCCAGGGTTTGCCCGCGAATACGGACCGCGTGATTGACGGCCCCCGACCTGGCTCCCTAAGATCGAGCCTTCAGGTCTGAACACTTCGGCTCGATCATCCTTTCGACTGGCGGAGCGCGTCTCATGGCGGCAGAATCGGGCGGCGGCGGCGGGATCACCAGCTTCTTGACCGAGGACCGCGTCTTTCCGCCCCCGGCCGGGTTCGCCTCGCAAGCGCACATCCCCAGCCTGGAGCATTACGACCAGCTCTGGCAACGGGCCAAGGACGACCCGACCGGGTTCTGGAGCGAGATGGCCGGCATCCTCTCGTGGGATCAGCCGTGGACCGAGGTGCTCGACTGGCAGATCCCGCACGCCAGATGGTTTGTCGGTGCTCAGCTCAACGCCTGCTTCAACTGCGTTGACCGCCACGTTTTGAATGGTGACAAGAACAAGGCGGCCCTGATCTTCGAAGGGGAGCCGGGCGACCGCCGCGTCCTGACGTACGGCGACCTGCTCCGCGAGGTCTCGACGTTTGCCTCGGCCCTGAAGTCGCTCGGGGTGACCAGGGGGGATGCCGTCGCGATCTACATGCCGATGGTTCCCGAAGCGGTCATTGCCATGCTCGCCTGCGCCCGGATCGGCGCGGTGCATACGGTCGTCTTCGGCGGCTTCAGCGCCGAAGCGCTGGCGGGCCGGATTCAGGACTGTGCGGCAAAGGTTTTGATCACCGCCGACGGCGGCTACCGGCGCGGCAAGGTTGTGCCGCTCAAGCAGAATGCCGACGATGCCGTGCAGCAGTGCCCAACGATCCGGGACGTGGTTGTCTACAAGCGCACTGGGCAAAACGTGGCGATGACCGCCGGCCGCGACCGCTGGTGGCATGATCTGGTCAAGGGTCGGAAGGCCGATTGCCCGGCCGAGCCGGTCGATAGTGAGCATCCGCTGTTTATCCTCTACACGTCGGGATCGACCGGGAAGCCGAAAGGGATCTTGCACACGACCGGCGGCTACATGGTGGGTGCGGCCTTGACGACGAAGTGGGTCTTCGACCTCAAGCCGACCGACACCTACTTTTGCACCGCCGACGTCGGCTGGATCACGGGTCACACCTATCTGACGTACGGCCCGCTCGCCAATGGCGCGAGCGTGGTGATGTATGAAGGGGCCCCCAACTGGCCCGACGAGGGGCGGTTCTGGAAGATCATCGAGGATTACCAGGTCTCGATCCTCTACACGGCTCCCACGGCCATCCGCGCCTTCATGAAGTGGGGTGAGCAGTTCCCGAAGGCGTACAACCTGTCGAGTCTCCGCCTCCTCGGGTCGGTTGGCGAGCCGATCAACCCCGAAGCCTGGATGTGGTACCACACCGTCATCGGCGGCGGCCGCTGCCCGATCGTCGATACCTGGTGGCAGACCGAAACCGGTTCGATCATGATCGCCCCCCTGCCTGGCGCCACGCCGACGACCCCCGGTTCGGCGACCCGCCCCCTGCCCGGCATCGTGCCCGCGATCGTCACCAAGGATGGCCAGCCCGTGCCCGATGGTGGCGGCGGCTTTCTGGTGATCCAGCAACCCTGGCCGTCGATGCTCCGGACCCTGCACAACGATGACGAGCGCTATCAGACCACCTACTGGGCCGACATCCCCGGCGTCTACTTTACCGGCGACGGCGCCCGCTGCGACGCCGCCGGCAACTACTGGATCATGGGCCGAGTGGACGACGTCCTGAACGTCTCCGGCCACCGGCTGTCGACGATGGAGGTCGAATCCGCCCTCGTCAGCCATCCCAAGGTCGCCGAGGCTGCCGTCGTCGGCAAACCCTGCGACATGAAAGGCCAGTCGATCGCCGCGTTCGTCACGCTCGAAGGCGGCCACGAGGCCACCGATGCGCTCAAGAACGAACTGAAAGCCCACGTCGTCCGAGAAATCGGTGCCCTCGCTCGCCCCGATGAGATCCGCTTCACCGATAGCTTGCCCAAGACCCGGAGCGGCAAGATCATGCGGCGGTTGCTGCGAGACGTTGCGGCTGGCAAGGAGTCGGCGGGCGACACGTCCACCCTGGAAGACCTGTCGGTCCTGGCCCAGCTCCGGGCTGATGAGGAGGTTTGATTCGACCTTCGACCAGCTCGTGGAACTGGACTGATGGAGATCTCGCCGCAAGTCTATGACAGCCCCGACGGGCAGCTCCGGTTCCTGGTGGTCGTCGACTCCGATGGCGATGTGGCGCTCGGATTCGACGGCCATTCCTGGCATACACACGCCGACATCCAGGCGGAGTTAGGGAACGCGACCGAACCCGATGCGGTCCGGCAATCCGTCGACGACCTCCTCGGCGACCGATCCGTGATCGCCCTCCTGTCCGTCAGGGGCCGGCTCGCCGATGTGTGGGTGGCCGAATCTCCCACCGAGGACGCTCGGAACGTTCAAAGTGACGAAACGCTCGAGTTTCGCTACTGGAGCGGGCAACTCTGGACGTATCCGCAGACGATTGACGTAATCGAATCGATGCAAGCAGGAGACGCGGAATGACGACCACCACTCGGACGGAACGAGACCAGGAAACTCGACCCACCTCAACCGCCGAGCCGGTCGAACACTATGAAGTTGTCGATGGCCAGATCGTGGATGAGCCGCCCTTGGGAGCACGCGATGGCTGGATCACCTCAGAAATAGGCGAAGCATTAGTCATCTTTAATGCTGGAAAGCAGCTCGGAAAGAAATACGAAGAGATGTTGTTCATCCTCGCCGATGAACCTCGTCTCCGCCGCCGTCCCGACCTGGCGTTCGTCACCGCCGAGCGTTGGCCCGGCGACAAGCCAGCCCCTTCGTCTGCCGGTTGGAATGTCATCCCCGACTTGGCTGTGGAAGTCATCGGCCCGACCGACCCGATGTGGAAGATTCGGCCCGACCGACCCGATCGAAGATTTAATGAACAAGATCGAGGACTATTTCCAAGCAGGGGTCTGGGTCGTACACCCGAGCGTCCAGAAACTGCACGCCTACGATTCACCCAAGTCCGTTCAGATCCTGGATGCTGAAGATATGCTCGTTGGCGGAGCGGTACTGCCCGGCTTTGAGATGCCGCTCAGGCGGATCTTCGTGCGGGATGACATAGAGCCAACCTTACCAGTTCTATAAGAGCCGACAGACGAGTCACCAATCACCTTGCGATGTGGCGCTCGTCTTGGTCCGGCGAACTGGTTAAGCCTATCAGATCAGATCGGGTACAGGTTCTTGAGTTCCGCGCGGGCCTTGGCGCTGCCGCGCGAGGCTTTGATGAGCGGGAAGGTTTGCATCTTGCCGTCGACCATGTAGGTGATCTTGCCGGTCCGGATGACCGAGGTGGCAACGGTGATGTGGGTGGTGGTCCCGTTGGGCAGCCAGATGTGAATCCGCTGCAAGTTCGGCTTGAACATGCGCCGGCTCACGCCGGTGCACTTGATGCCGACGCCGCCGAGGTACTTGGCCTTACCCCGGTAAGTCCGCTGGTTACCAAACGTTGTTTTCTTGCCGCTCACTTCGCACTGACGACCCATCGGACCCGCTCCTTCGCCCGCCTGCTGAATTGGCGGCGATCGATTCAATCAAGCTGGAAGATTGACGCTCACTTCACGATGAAACTCAGCCGCCCGCCGTCGCTTCAGACCGATTCCGCATCGCGGGGGATCGGGTTGTGGGGCTTGCTGCGCTGGACGTTGCCGCATTCCTCGACCAGGTGGCACACCTTGTGGGGCGGCACGGCGAGCTTGCATTGCGGGCAGGTATTCAACGCCGGGGCGACCAGGAAGTCGTGCGCACGCCGATTCCCCTTGGCTGATGGCGATTTGCGTCTTTTGGGTACGGCCACGACTCGCTCTCCTCAAACTCTGCGAAACCAAACTTGCGAAAAGATAGGGATTATCCAGATTTCTCGCCTCAACGCAAGGTCAACCAGTCAGGCCCACGATTATGAAACCGCTTGGGCTTCGTCATCGGGGGGCGTTCTCGGTTACAATCGGGGGCCGTTCGGTTTCTGGGATCTGGTGGATGCGGAAAGGGTGGCGATGACGAGCGAAAAGGACCAGCGGTGGGGGTTCATCGGTGCCGGGAAGATGGCGTCGGCCTTGATCCGCGGGATGATCCGCGACGGGCAACCGGCGGGGTCGATCTCGGCCAGTGACACCCTGGCCAGCACCCGCGCGGCTCTTGTCTGCGAGACCGGCATCCTCAGCTATCAGACCAACGCCGAGGTCGTGGCCAACTCAGACATCATCGTCCTGGCCGTCAAGCCGCAGGTGATGGCCGCCGTCATGACCGAGTTGCGTCCCGAACTGACCGACCGCCACCTCGTCGTCTCGATCGCCGCCGGTGTCAGCCTCGCCACGATGGCAAAGAGCCTGGGTGCCGATCGCCGACTCGTCCGCGTCATGCCCAACTCCCCCGCGCTCGTCGGCGAGGGGGCGGCGGGTTACTGCATGGGGCCGGCAACGATCCCCGGCGACGAACAGATCGTCCAGGGCTGTCTTGAAGCCGTCGGCAAGGCGTTCAGTGTCCCCGAACCGATGCTCGACGCCGTGACCGGGATCTCGGGGTCGGGGCCGGCGTTCGTCGCCCTGATGATCGAGGCTCTCTCTGATGGCGGCGTCCGCGTCGGTCTCCCGCGCGACCTGGCCACGACTCTCGCCGCGCAGACGGTCCTGGGCACAGCCAAACTCGTTCTCGAAACAGGGATGCACCCCGGCGTCCTCAAGGATCAGGTCGCCAGCCCCGCCGGCACGACCATCGCCGGCCTCCACGCCCTCGAACGAGGCGGCGTGCGGGCCGCTCTGATGGACGCGGTCGAGGCCGCCTACAATCGGTCGATCGAACTGGCTGCTCTGGCGGCGCAGGCGGAGTCGCGGGGATGAAGCTGGGGATCATCGCCGACATCCACGGCGACATGGTTGCGCTGGAACTGGCCTGGGCCCACCTGACGGTCCTTGGGGCTGACCGGATCGTCTGCGCCGGGGATCTGGTCGGCTATGGTCCTCATCCCGATCAGGTCGTCGCGTTCGTCCAACAGCACCAGATCGCCTGCGTCCGGGGCAACCACGACCGCTGGGCCGTCGACCGTCGCGCCGGGATTTCTGGGACCCCGAGTACCTTCGGCGGCGGGGCCATCTCCGAGGCCGCTACGGACTACCTGGCCACGCTGCCGGCCGACCTGATCCTCGACGACGGCGCTGGGCAGGTTGGGGTGATCGTCCACGGTTCGCCCGGCGATGATATGGACTTCGTGACTCGCAAGACGCACCCGACGCACCTCCTCGACCACTGGTTGAGCCGGATGAACGCCTCGCTCCTGATCACCGGCCACACCCACAAACCGATGTGGGTTGAGGTCGCACATGGCCTGATCATCAACCCCGGCTCGGTCATCTCGGCGCCGGTCGTTTCGACCTCGCGGACGTTCGCGTTGCTTGACTGGAAGGGGCGGCAAGTCACCTTCCACGACGTCGAGAGCGGCGAACCGCGGGAGGTCAAGCCGTGGACTTGAGGATGATGGAGTCGGCCCCTGACTCTCTGAGCGACTGAGTTGCCAACGACCCGCCCACCTTGCCCTGAGCGTGCTCACTTTGCTCCGGCTTTTCCGAGGTTCACCCGCATCATGGACCGCCTTGACCCGCTCGATCGCCCGGTTTTGATCCTGGATTTTGGCTCGCAGTTCGTCCAGCTCATCGCGCGGCGGGTCCGCGAGCAGCAGGCGTTTGCCCGGATCGTCCGGCACGACATCACCCCCGAACGGGTCCGCGAGTTGAACCCGCTGGCCTTGATCCTCTCGGGCGGACCGAGCAGTGTCTATGAGCCGGGTGCCCCACGGTGCGACCCGCGCCTGTTCGACATGGGCGTCCCGGTCCTGGCGATCTGCTACGGGATGCAACTGGTCTGCGAGGCGCTCGGCGGCAAGGTCGAGCCCGCTCCCGCCCGCGAGTACGGCCGCGCCGAGTGCCGGGTTGTCGATGCGACCGACCCGCTGTTCGAGAACGTCCCCACGCGGTCGAACGTCTGGATGAGCCATGGTGATCAGGTTCACGCCAGCGGTGATGCCTTCACCCCCGTGGCGGCAACCGCCACCTGCCCATTGGCCGCCGTCCGGCACCGGACCTTGCCCGTTTATGGGCTCCAGTTCCACCCCGAGGTCGCCCACACGCCGCACGGGGCGACGATCCTGGGCAACTTCCTCGACGGGGTTTGCCACAGCCCCGGCGCCTGGACGATGGATGCCTTCATCGACCAGGCGGTCGCGAAGATCGCCGGGCAGGTTGGCCCTGAGGAGCGGGTCGTTTGCGGACTCTCGGGCGGGGTCGATTCGGCCGTCTGCGCGGCTCTGCTGGCGCGGGCACTTGGGTCGCGAGTCGTCTGCGTCTTCGTCGATAACGGCCTCCTGCGCGGAGGCGAACGCGCGGCGGTAGTCGATGCGTTCGGTCGCCACTCGGACGCCGAACTGCGGGTCATTGATGCATCGGGACAGTTCCTGGACGCACTGGCGGGCGTCACTGACCCGCAACAAAAGCGGGTCAAGATCGGCCATACGTTCATCGACGTTTTTCGCGATGAGGCGAAGTCGATCCCGGGCGCGACCTTCCTCGCTCAAGGCACGCTCTACCCCGACGTGATCGAATCCGGCGGCGGGATCGACGGGCCGGCGGCCACGATCAAGCACCACCACAACGTCGGCGGCCTGCCGGCGGAACTCGGCTTCACGTTGATCGAACCGCTCCGCGACCTGTTCAAGGACGAGGTCCGCCGCCTTGGCCTCGAACTCGGCCTGCCCGAATCCCTGATCTGGCGGCACCCCTTCCCCGGCCCCGGCTTGGCCGTCCGCTGCCTGGGAGAAGTGACCGCCCCTCGGCTCGAAGTGCTCCGCCAGGCGGATGCCATCTTTCTCGAAGAACTCACGGCAGCCCACCTCTACCGGGCCACCGGGCAGGCGTTTGCCGTCTTGCTGCCAGTCCAGTCGGTTGGTGTGATGGGGGATAGTCGCACTTATGAGAATGTGATAGCTATTAGGTGTGTTGATACTGATGACTTCATGACCGCCGACTGGTCGCGGTTGCCGCATGATCTGCTCGCCTGCGTTTCGACCCGGATCATCAACGAGGTCAAGGGCGTCAACCGCGTCGTCTACGACATCACGAGCAAGCCGCCGGGGACGATCGAGTGGGAGTAAAGAGCAAACGAGCCACGGATGGGGAGAAGACGAAGTTTGCCTGACTGTGTTTAATCCTTGGTTTGATTGTGTGTCTGTTCCAGCCTCAGGGCCGCATACCGGACGGGGTCGTCGTTGAGCCGGGCCAGCTCGGCGAGGCGGTCGATCAGGCCGAGTTTCTGGCCGAGGTCGGTCAGGCTCGGGGCTCCGAGAGCGCCGTCGGGCACCTGCGCCAGGTGGTGCGCGGCGACGTCGAAGGCGGCTGCTGTCTGGCCGAGCCGGTCGAGGAGGCGAACCAGAGTCTGAGCGCGGATCGGCCCTTCGCGGTCGAAGGGGTCGGGCTCGGTCAGCTTGCCCTGAAAGTGGGCGATGGCAGCCGCAGTGTCAGCGCCGAGCAGGCCCCGAAGATAGATCCCGTGGTCGGGATAAAAGGCGTCGAAGGGGGGTTCACCGTCGGTCTGAAGGCGGGAAGAGAGGCGACGGCCGTACTCCGTCAAATCGACCGCGAGCCGGAGCGCGGTGGGGTCGGTGATGAGGGGGGAGAGACGGATGACCATGGCCAGGTGCGAAACGTCGAGGTGATAAGCATCATCGGCGAACAGATCCTCACGACCCTGGAGCCAGTTGCTCAGGTCCGCATCCACCGGCACGGCCGGTTCACCTCGACGAGCGAGGTCAGCGTTGAGGTTGATGATCAGGTCGGCGTGCAGGCGGTGGGCGAGCCGGGTGGCGGCCTGACGGCGCGTGGTTTCGTCGCTCGGGAGCGAGTCGAACGCCGTCAGGGCCGAACAGGTCCCATGGTGGTCGAGGATCAGGTCGAACCCCCGACTCGGGTGGACCCCCTGCCCCAGGGCAACGTCGATGATTTCGTTGAGGCGGTCGGGGTCGTCCTCGGTCGGCTCAAAGCGGTCGATCGCGGCGACGACGAGGTCGGGCTCGCCGATCGCGCGAAAGTAGGCCCACGCGGCGCCGATCTCGCCGGTCGCCAGGATCAAGGCCCCGACGTGGCGGATCGCCGTGACGTACCGATCCTCATACTGCGTCCGGAGCGGTTCGGCAAGCGCGCCGAGCGTCACCGGCCGAGCCAGCGGCAAGCCCAGGTCGAGCCGGGCGCGCAGCAACAGCGCGTCGAGGACGCCCCGAAACTGGCCCTCCTCGGTCAGGCGGGCCACCAAGGCGTCGATCGCCGCCCCCGGTGCGTCGAGTCGGAGCGATTGATCAAGCTGGTCGAACGCAGCGGCGTCCATCGGCGCAATTATCTCCAAGAAACAGGTTCAGTAATGTTCACTCACCGTCATGTTTGCTCGGATCGACCCGCGCGGCGGGCGAGCCGGGCGGGTCGGCGTCCACCTTGGCGCCTTCGGACTTCTTCCAGGTGGTCCAGCAGCGGGTCTGGTAGCAGTCCATCATGATGTCGCGGGCCTCGGTGATCGAGTCGGTCACGATCAGGAGGTTGAGATCTTCGGGCGAGATCGTCTTTTCGGCCAGCAGCGTCCCCTTGATCCAGTCGATCAGACCCGACCAGTACTTCGACCCGACCAGGACGATCGGGAACCGCTTGATTTTGCGCGTCTGGACGAGCGTCAAGGCTTCAAATAGCTCGTCGAGCGTGCCGAACCCGCCCGGGAAGATGATGAACCCGGTCGAGTACTTGACGAACATCGTCTTGCGGATGAAGAAGTACCGGAAGTTGACCGACAGCGACGTATGCCGGTTGCCACCTTGCTCAAACGGGAGTTCGATGTTGCAGCCGATCGAAAATCCCCCCGCGTCGTGGCACCCCTTGTTCGCCGCCTCCATCACGCCGGGCCCGCCGCCGGTGATGACGGCGAAACCGGCATCGGCCAGCAGCTTGCCCATCGCCTCGGCCTGAGCATAGGTGGGATGGTCGGGAGCAATCCGCGCTGAGCCGAAGACGGCGATGGCCGCGCCCACCTCGGCGAGGGCATTGATCCCGTGAACGAACTCCCCCTGAATCCGCAAAACCCGCCAGGGATCTCCATGCGTAAACGCGGCCAGTTCACTCGCTCGGGCACGCGGTTGGGTTGGCACCGGGCGGTTGAGCAGTTCCTCATCCTCAGTCGACCGGCGCGGCTGCGGGGTCACGGTGGACGGTCCCGAAGGGGTTGGGTCGATCTTCCGCGAAAAGTCTCCGCCCATCGTCAGGTCGGCTGGTCGGCTCTGGTCGTTCTCATCTGGGATCATCGGGCCATCACCTTGGCGAATGCCGTCAACTTCGACCGCTCACCTGACTTCGGTCGCGTGTTTTGCCTTGAAGGACATCATGGATTCTATCCCACAAATCTCACCCGGCCTACCCCTCCCGGCGGAGTCGGCTCGCTCACGATTGATGCCTGTCCGTCCGTCCGACCCGCGACCACCGAGGGGCGTGGACGGCCCGAACCGCCGAATGGCGACCTGAATTGATCAGCAATCATGGATCAGACCGAGGCTCGCCAACCCAATCAACGGCGGTTTTTGGCCCGTTTCCGCTCCGCGCGGCGCGCCGATCGGTTCGGTTGAGTTCCCGCAACGGGTGCCGCGAGACTCGCGGCGGCGGTGAAGGTGAGCGTGGGGCCGACCTTGGCGACAGCGCGGAACGAACCCAACGGGGCCGGGACGGACGGCAACGCGGGCGGGGTTGCGACTGAGGGCGGGACGATCTGCGTCGCCACAACCTCTTTGGATGGAACGGGTTGAGCGACAGCGCGATCTTCCTTGTTGGCCCGGTCCGCATTGCGGCGGAGATCCTGGATCGCCCGGACGGCGCGATAGAACCCCCGCTCGGCGGCGGCATCGTACCGGCGGATCTGGATCACCTCACGCGGCGGATCGAGCCGGGCCGCTCGCCCGGCCGCGTCGCGGTCGCGGTCGATCGCGGCCAGTCGCCCCGCGCGCGTGATTTCATCCACCGATCGGAGCCGCGCCCGTTCGGCCTCGATCCGGTCGATGATCTGCGCTGGAGTGAACTGGGCGACCTGCTCGTCGGTCAAGGCGAGCAAACTGCCAATTCGGAGGCGGGTCTCGGCCTCATCGGGCTGCGCCTCGATGGCCTGGTGCTGCCGATCCCAGAACGGCATCAGCCGGTCGATCCCATCGGGCATCTGCTCGAGTTCCACGCGCGCTGCGTGCATCGCCTGCCGCCGGGTGAGGAGGTTGACCAGTCGGTCCAGTTCGCTGACCCGAGCGGCATCAAACTCCAGCCGCGCCGCGTGGACATGGGCCAGCAGCGCCCCGTTCCCATCAGCCTCGGCCTGGTCCATTCGAACCGATAGCACCGCCACGCGATGCGCCAGGAACTCTCCCGCCACCCCGACCGCGTGAAACTCAGCGGCAAAAGCCTCGGTCCGTGCCGCGACGAGGTCGGCATCTTCCCCCGGACCCAGGATGTCTCCCGCCCCCGCAAGGCCATGTTGGAAGGCATTGAGTCGCGACCGCGCTTTCCCTGCCAGAGTCGTCGGACCGGTGGATTTCAAAGCATTTCGCTGGTTGGCCGCGAGGCGAGCCGGTGAGATCGACATGAGTAGACCCTCTCTCGATCGGTATCAAAAACGGTAATTTTCGCCAAGAGCGTGTGATAATGATAACTGGAGATGACTTAAAGACAAACCAATCCATTGCAATTTCGGGAATGTTGTCTCTAAAATTCCCATTGGTGGTCGCATGAACTCGCAAGACTCGGTCTATTTTGCAAAGTTTATCGGTTATTAGAAGTCAAAGTATTGCAATTGCGGCATCAAATTTTTAAACCCAGATCCTGTCGAACTCCGGAGTTTTGTAGGGTGGGTGCAACCCACCGTGGGTATGACTCAGGTTAGCCGGGCAGGCTCGATCCCACGGATTGACGGTTCCATCCCACGGTGCACGGTGGGTTTCACCCACCCTACAAAATTCTGAGTTTCTGGGAGAGCGGGGTTTAAGTCGGTCGTCATGTTTTCCAGACGTCGGCTCAGGAAATCGCTCGGCTCGTTTGGAAAACTTGACCTACGCTCAGGGAGACGGAGACAAAATCTGCCACCGACCGATCGAGCCTCGTCGCGTAGTCAGCAATCTGGACCTGGAACATCGCCGAGACAGTGCATCAGAAAATCAGGCAGGGTCCGCAGACTGCGTTCAGACGGGGCGATGATGCCACGTGTTTTCCAAATTGGAGGGCTTACGCGACCCATGCGTTCCATTCGACGCCATTATCGTCCAGGATTCACGTTGATCGAGTTGCTGGTTGTCATCTCGATCATTGCCGTCCTCATCGCTCTGCTATTGCCGGCGGTACAGGCAGCCCGCGAAGCGGCCCGTCGTGCCCAGTGCGTGAATAACCTCAAGCAACTGGCCCTGGCGTCGCACAACTATGAGTCGGCCCTCGGCAGTTTTCCGATGGGTAACCTGTATTTCAAGATGCCCACGTGTGGCGCGAATTACCCCAACGATGCGGCCCTGTACACGGCGTTCGTCTTCGTGATGCCGTTTCTGGAGCAGGGTGCCGTGAATAACTCGTATAACTTCAACCGGGTGTTCGCATCGGTCGCCAACATCACTGCGCAAACGGTTCAGGTTGCGGCTTACACGTGTCCTTCCGATTCAGCGGCTCAGCCGGTCCTTGCCGGGTCAATCCCTTACGTTCATAACTCTTATGGGACCAGCCGTGGGAAGAACGAGACGATCAGTTCGACCTGGGGGATCGCGTCCAACCCCGACCCCAGAGCGCCTTACGCCTCGACCTGCAACGCCGGCGGGTCGGATGGGATGTTCGGGCCAGAGTCGTCGGTCAAACAGGCGGAGGTCATCGATGGCACATCCAACACGTTCCTGTTCGGCGAGATGAGTCGCTACAACGACGAGCCTGCTTCGGCGTTTGCGATCGGCAACATCGCCATCGTTTTCACCGATCCGTACGACAGCGGCGACGGCACGATCGGACGACCAACTTCGGGGGCGACGGTCATTCCCCGACTCAATGCGGCGCCCGACAAGACCGGGGCGATCAGCACCGCCTGCTTCCAGGGTGCGGTGGTCCCGACCGACTGGTATTCCATGAATGATCAGGCTTGCCAGCAACTCGGCCAGTATGGCTTTCGGAGCCACCACCCCGGCGGTGCCAACTTCGCCATGGCCGATGGGTCGGTCAAGTTCCTCAAAAATTCGATCAACCTGGCAACCTATCGGGCGTTTGGCACCCGAGCCGGGCATGAGATCATCTCGGCGGATTCCTTCTGACCGGTCGGGGCGAGATCAAAGCGTTGGCAGCTAGGGGAGTACGATCCCGCCTGCCGACTCCGATCCGAGGCATGCTGCGGTTCGAGGAGACTCGATCTGGTGCCGGGCAATCTCGTGTGCCGTCGTTGCCGGGTCCGGCCGGCCTGGGTTTTTCAACAAGAGGAGGTGATTCGTGCCCCGACGATTGCTTGCTGGTCTGGTTGGTTGTCTGGTGATGGTGGGGTGCGGTTCGGGCGTTGAGTACAATACCATCCCCCCCGAAAAGGTCGAGGCTCCGCGGATCGTCAAGAATCGGAAGCCAGTCAAGAAGCCGCCCGCCCGGCCCCGAGACTCGAAAGTGATCGCGGTGAATTGAGATTTTCGGGCCGGGGCGATTCGGTTGGGATGCGATCTCGGGGCGAGTTGTGCTAGATTGAGGAGCAACGCCGCACCACGCCCGACCTTGAGTGATGTATGGATCGCCCGACCGCCGCACCGCACCCGTCGCTGGATTCGCCTTTCGTCCGGGCGTGTCGCCGCGAGCCGACCGACTTCACGCCGATCTGGCTCATGCGGCAGGCGGGGCGGTATATGAGCGAATACCGCGAGATCCGCGCGAAGGTTTCGTTCCTCGAACTCTGCAAGAGCGTCGAGCTGGCGACCGAGGTCACGGTCTACGCCGCCGAGCGGCTCGGCGTCGATGCCGCGATCCTGTTTGCCGACATCCTGTTGATCCTCGAACCGCTCGGGTTTGACCTGGAGTTCGCCAAGGGCGAGGGTCCGGTCATCCACAACCCGATCCGCGAGGCGAGCGACGTGGATCGGGTCCGACCGGTACTCGACATGGAGCCGCTCAGCTATGTGCCGGCCGCCGTGGCGTCGATCCGGGCGGCCTTGAAAACCTCGACGCCGTTGATTGGCTTTGCGGGGGCACCGTTCACGCTGGCCTGCTATGCGATCGAGGGGGGTGGCTCACGGCACTTCGACAAGGCCAAGGTCTTCATGCACAGCGACCCCGGCGCCTGGGACCGGTTGCTGACGATCCTGACCGACGCCACGATCGTCTACCTGAATGCTCAGGCCGATGCCGGGGCACAGGTCTTGCAGTTGTTTGATAGCTGGGTGGGGATTCTTGGGCCCGACGATTACCGCCGGTTCGTCCAGCCGCACATGCGCCGGTTGTTCGCGGGGCTGAAACCGAATTGCCCGTCGATCCACTTCGGGACCGATACTTCGACGCTGCTGGAATTGCAACGCGACGCGGGGGGGGATGTCGTCGGCCTCGACTGGCGGATCGACCTGGCGGAAGGGTGGCGGCGGCTGGGAGATGGGGTGGCGGTCCAGGGGAACCTCGACCCGACGCTCCTGTTCGCCCCCGTTCCCCAGATCGAGTACCAGGCGCAGCGGATTCTGGACCAGGCGGGGGGGCGACCGGGGCATATCTTCAACCTCGGTCACGGGATCATGCAGCACACGCCGGTCGACTCGGTCCGCCGCCTGGTCGATTTTGTGCACGAAAAATCCGTCCGGTAACCGAAGAAGGTAGCCTGACGTCCACCGGACGATTAAACTAAGCGATGGATCGGGATTTGCCACTAGCTGGCAGCGAGACGAGGTCAGCCCACCTGGGCGAGCCCAGGGTCATCGGGAACAAAGGTGCGTCATGGAGTCGTCCGAGCGTGGTTATCCCCGCGACCGAGTCGTGGTGGTCGGGGCGGGTCTGACCGGTCTCGCCGCCGCCCACCGGCTGGTGACCCTCGCTTCCGCGTCGTCGCGTCGGCCGCTCGAAGTCGTGGTTCTCGACGCCAAGGACCGGATCGGGGGCGCGATCTGGACCAAGCAGGTGGACGGGTTCACCCTTGAAGGGGGTGCTGACTCGTTCATCACCAACAAGCCCTGGGCCCACGATCTCTGCCACGAACTTGGGCTTGGTGATGAGATCCTTCGCACCGATGACCGCCACCGTCGGTCGTTCGTCGTCCGGAACGGCAAGCTCGTGCCGGTCCCCGAAGGCTTCGTCCTGATGGCCCCGGCTAAACTCGGCCCCCTCCTGGCGTCGCCGATCCTCTCGATCCGCGGCAAGATCCGGCTCCTGCTCGACCTGGTCATCCCGCGCAAGACCGACGACACCGACGAGAGCCTGGCGTCGTTCGTCCGCCGCCGGCTCGGTCGCGAAGCCCTCGACCGCCTGGTCCAACCCCTGGTCGGGGGCATCTACACGGCCGATCCCAATGAATTAAGTCTCAAGGCCACCCTGCCGCAATTTCCGTTGATGGAGCAGAAGCACCGGAGCTTGATCCTGGGCGCCCGACGGAACGCCCGGCAAGCGAAGGCCGCCGAGCGGGGGGCGTCGGGGGCCCGCTATGGTCTCTTCGCCAGCCTCGCGGGCGGGATGGGCGTGCTGCCCCAGACGTTGGCCGAAGCGTTGCCACCGCGGACGATCCGGCTCAACACGGCGGTCCGCCGGATTACCCGGGGCGGACCGAACCAACTCTGGCGCGTGGAGTTGCTCGACGGGCCGCCGATCGAAGCCAACGGCGTGATCCTGACGACCGAAGCGCACGCCTCGGCGCGGCTGATCGACGGGTTCGACGCCGACCTGGCGCAAGGGCTCCGGTCGATCCCGTACGCGAGTTCGGCGATCGTCACGGTTGGCTACCGCCGCGACCAGATCGCGCACCCGCTCGACGGCTTCGGCGCGGTCGTACCGGCGATCGAGGGGCGGTCGGTCCTCGCCATGTCGTTCCTCTCGGTCAAGTTCCCGACGCGGGCTCCCGATGGTTCGGTCCTGATCCGCGTCTTCGTCGGCGGAGCCACGCAACCCGACCTCTTCGATCTGGATGATGAGGGGATGGTCGCGCTGGTCCGCCGCGAACTCGGTGAACTGATCGGTGCTCGGGGCGAGCCGACCATCGTCGATGTGGGTCGGCACCCCCGCGCGATGCCACAATATACGTTGGGGCATCTCGATCGAGTCGCCACAATCGAGCGCCGCGCGGCGCGGTATCCGCGCTTCCTCCTGGCGGGAAACGCGTTCAGCGGAGTCGGCATCCCCGATTGCGTCCGGTCGGGACAGGATGCCGCCAGCCGCCTCTTGCAAGCGATCGCCGATGCCGCCGCCGCCACCACGGCGGCATGATTTCTTAACCATCTCATTCCCGCACTCGCAGCCAGAAGGGAGCCGGTCGATGCCCCAATCTCGCGTCCCCGACGCGCGCGAAGTGGATCGAGTCGAGGCGATCGTCGCCGCCGAGAATGCCGCACAGGGGTTGGACTGGCCGGCCCGGTGTACTCCCGGCTCGACCTGGATCGCCCAGATCCGCACGGCCGAGGTCGTGGCCACGGTCCTAGCCAAGAATCCGCTCGGCACGTTCGACGAGCGGATGTGTACCTGCCTGAGCCTGCAACTGGAACTGCCGGTTCCGGTCAAGCCTGGCCTGCGGTTCAGCCTGATCGCCGACGACGCCTCGGACCTCCGCCTGTCGGGAGTCGTGCGTCCCTGGGGGGGTTGAACCGATCAGCCAGCGGGCTGATCCCAGGCGGCGTCGCGGGTTAAACCGAGCGCCGCCAGTTCCTCGGGCGTCATCGCCTCGAAGCGCGAGAGGAGCCAGTCGCGACCCCAGTCTTCGTTCTCGATGGCTTCGAGCGGGGGTAGCTCAAGGTGGCCAAGCCCATGCAGGATCGCATGAGCTTCCGCCACGCCCAGCTCGACGATTGGGGTCAGATCCGTCATGACTGGCCCCAGGTCCGGGCCCGACCGATGTTCGGCACGAGCCGCCAGACCCCGTCGCCGCGATCCGCCCAGCGGAACCCAAGCGGCGCTGCGGGGGGATCGGTCAGGCCGTGCTGTGTTTGCCCGAATCGTCGTTCCTCGGCGAGAACCTGAGCCCGTTCCCGAGCGGCGGCGAAGTAGATGAACAGCGCCAGGAGCGCTAGCTGCCAGTGGCCCGTTCCCAACCCGACAACCCCACCGACCACGGCGCAGATCTGGCCGAGGATTGAGGCGATCTCGGTGGCCCGGGTCCGACCGAGCCAACCGCTCAGCAGGGCCCGGAGGACCCGGCCGCCATCCATCGGGAAGATCGGCAACAGGTTGAACACCAGCAAGACGACGTTCAAACCGAGGACCTGAAACAGGAACCAGCGGAGCGAGGAGTCGAGGGGAACGCCCGCAACCGTCGTCAAGCGGATCAGCACGGCGCTCGCCGCCGCGATCACGACGTTGACCGCCGGCCCCGCCAGCGCGATCAACATCTCTGGTCCCGCCGAGCGCGGCATCCGATTCAGTCGCGCAATCCCACCAATCAAGGAGAGCGTGATATCCTGAGTACCGATCCCGTAGCGACGGGCCATCAGGGCGTGCCCGAGTTCGTGCAAGGTGATCGAGCCAAAGAGCGCCACGACCATCGGCAGCACGTCGAACAGACCGCCGCCCGTCGCTCCGGCGGCAAGCAACCAGAGGATCAAGGCCGAGGGATGCAGGTAGAGGTCGATCCCGGCCACTCGACCGAGCTTCCAAGACAAACGCATGGGAGAATCTGATCCTTTCGCGAAAGCGAATGTGCCCACTTACTTGATTCGTCGCGGACGAGTCGATTGTTCTGGAAGCGTGGGGGATTTCGTGCTCGCGTAGAGATTACTAGCGACGGAGGATGCCGGGACGGTCGATCTCGAACCCTTTGACGCAAACAGCAATCCTCGGCCAGTTCTGGGCTTCGGTGACCACCTCGAAGCCGCGACTGTCGATGACGATCGTGTCCTCGGACCGGGCCGCGCCGACGGTCGGGCTCCAGCAGAGCGCCTGGCCAGTCCCAAGCAGGGTCGGGCAATCGGGGGTCAGCCACCCCTCGTTCGCCGCGTAGCCGATCGCGGCTCCCTGGTAGTCGAGGGTCCACTCGTGCGGTCGGCCCATCTTTTCGTAGATCCGCCGGGCGCGGCGGAGAACTTCGGCCACTGGCTCGCCCGGTCTGGAGAAATAGATGCAGGTCGCATCGACCATCGAGGCGATCGTGTGGTCGGTCTGGAACTGCAACGGGATCGGTCCAAACGCCACCGTTCGGGTGACCGAGGCGCAGAGGCCATGCCGGCGACCAGTCGCGGTGATCGTCGCTCGATGCTCGATCGGGACGCTTTTGAAGACAGGCTGGCGGTAGCGGGCCAGGCGATCGTCGCCCGCGACCCGGAGGTCCACCGGCACGACCCCTTCGCGGAACAACCGGTGCGCCAGATGGCCGGCGATGTCGGCCTCGGACTCGCCGGGCAAGAAGTTCCGGCAGGTCGCCTCGACGGCCAGCGTCAGGGTTCGCCCCAGGGTCCGGAGTCGCTCACGCTCGAACGGGGTGAGCGGTTGCCGGAGGGCGCGGAGGCGGTCGTGCTCGGGGATCAGACCCGCGTGGGTGCTATCGGTGGCAACCCGCTTTTGCCGGGTCAGTTCGGCGATGATCCGCCGATCATCGACATGCCAGGGACGCTCCTTGAGCTGGAATCCCAGGCCGGCAAGCTCTTCCTCGAACACCCGGGCGCTCTGCACGTTGTCGGCCAGCACAGCGCGGGTGGTCCGGTTGATGTAGATCGACACCGCCGCGAGGTCGGAGCCCAGATTCTGGCCGACGTCACCACCCGACGTATACCAGGCGATCGAGTCGACCCGCGAGAGGATCACGGCGTGGTAATCGTGCTCGTCGAGAAAGGCGACCAGGCGTTGGTGCTTGGCCTCGACCTCCGCCCGACGCGCTGCCAGTTCGGGGGCAAGGTGATCCGCGGCCGGGTCGATCATGACCGGGATCGAAGTCGACTCGGGCCGGTCGTGCGCGGTGAGCAGGACCGGATCAAACTCGACAGCCCCCAGACCCTGCGCCAGGGTCATGTCGTCCCCCCAGGTCAAGATCCGCCCGTCGGTAGCGACCTCGGTCGACACGGTAATGACTCCTTCTCCACTCACGAACCCGTGGTGTGCAACCACCGCAAGGATTCCGAGCTTAACCCACTTGAGAGATCCACGCACAGGAGACCGACGAGAGGGGGGAACCGAGCCGGACGGGTCAATCCATCCTTTCCAGCGAGATCCGAAAATGCAAGAGACTGACGCGAAGCCCGCGATGGGTCGGTCCACTCAAATTCTCTATAAATCGATAGGGATGGTCGATCGAATTTGGGATTGGAACAAGCTTTGCTTTCTCACATTCTAATCACACTTGGAGTTTCTGACAGTCTGATTGCTCCGGGTGCCGGGTGTTCAAACGCGAAAGCCGGAACCGACTTTCGACAAGCTTGGTGGTTCAATGGTAAGTCGAATCATGGAACGGACCCTTCGCGTACTCCTGGTCGAGGACGCCCCCTTCCTCCGCTACGCCTTTAGCCGCCTCCTCCGGATGCAAGGCTACGACGTCAAAGAAGCGAACGACGGGCAAGATGCGCTCGATTGTCTCGCCGGTTTTCAGCCGCATCTGATTTTGACCGACCTGATGATGCCCATCATGGGTGGAATCGAGTTGATCTCGCGCATCCGGGCGAACCCCGAGTACGCCGCGGTCCCCGTGGTTGCCATCACCGCCGACGCCACCGAACATGCCGAGCAAGCGGCCCGGCAGGCAGGGGCCGTGGATGTGATCACCAAACCCATCGACCTGCCCGCCCTGCTCGAACGGCTCAAAAACCTGGTCTCATGACTCAGGATTGCGTGGTGGTTCAATCCCCGTCGTCGCTCAGCCCATGACCAGTTGCACAACGTCCTTGACGTTGATCACCACGATCAGGATCAAGACAAACGCGATTCCGGCGATGGTGCCGGCCGCGACATACGCTTCGGGCAGTGGCTTACCGCGGATCTTCTCGGCGGCGAGGAACAAAAACTGACCGCCGTCCAGCGGTGGGATCGGCAAGAAGTTGAGCACCGCGAGGTTGATGCTCAAGATGCCCAGAAACTGGATGAACGGCGTCAAGCCCGCGCTCGCCGACTTGTAGGCGATGTCGGCAATCGGGATCATCCCGCCGAACGCGTCGCCACCGACCCGACGCTGGGCCAGGTTGCGGAAGACCTTGTAGATCCCCGATACGTTATCCCAGGTTTCCGCCATTCCGAGGCGGACCGCTTCGCCCAGCGACGCGGGGGCGATGGGCCGCATGGCGGTCTGGAAGTTAAGACCACGGAGCGGATGGAACCGATCGGCCACAACCTCGGGCTGGATCTCGACGAGCTGGGCGGAATCGTTGATCCGGAACTTGACCGACTTGACGGGCGTATCTTGCACGAGCGCAAACGCCGCCGGCCAGGCGATCCCGGAGTCGTCGGTCGGGTAGTTCATGGTCTTGCCGCTGACCTTGTCGGACTTTTCCGGGACAATCTCGATGGCCCGGAGCGAGTCGCCCGGTTTGAACCCGCGCTTGGCGGCCGGTGATCCCGCGGTGACGCCCGCGATCTTGGGCTCGACCCACATCGCCAGCCCCAGACCGGGTACATCCAGCGGTGTCACGCGACTGGAAGGCATGATCAGGTCGGTCCAGGGGGGCGCGGCGGTGGGAGTGACCGTCAAATTCAAGGTCGACTTCGGGTGGACTCCATCGCCGGGGCGGTCCACGGTCAGGGCGAGGGGTGAGCCGGCGGCGTCGCGGACTAGGTCGGGCAAGTTAGTTGGGTCGTAGTCGCTCTTGTCGTTAACGGCGACGATCCGGTCCTTCGGCTGCAACCCCGCCTGGCTGGCGGGCGAGCCGGGCTGGACCGACGAGATCGCCCCGGGGGTCAGTCGGAACCCAAAATCGACGAACCGGTGCGGCGCGACGGTCAGATTGATCCGCTGGGGATCGCCGGTCTTGCCATTCTTGGCGGGCTCGGCCGATCGTTCGACCACAACTGTGATCGTGTCGCGCCGGAGCTTGTCGAGCTTGCGGACGAGGTCGAAATAGTCGGTCACGGGCTCGACGGTGCCCCCTTCGGGACCGACGGCCACAACCTTGTCGTTGACCTTGAAGCCGCCGGCGGGTTGGGCCTTGTCGGCCGTCTGCCCTGGCTGCGCCTCAAAAGGTGGGTTGCTGGCCAGGTTCAGGCTGTTGGCGGGATAGAAGCCGATCGTCGGGGTCGGCAGTCCTTCCTCGCGGCGGGGTCGGATCTTGATCTCGCGTTCGTCGGACTCGCCGTTTCGTTGGATCAGGAGGGTCAGCACATCGCCAGCGCCGCTCAGGGTGATCCGCGACCGGACCTGGGTCCAGGCCAGCCCGCGCTGGCCGTCGACCGCCATGATCTCGTCGCCTGGTTGCAACCCGGCCTCGGCGGCGGGCGAGCCTGGCAAGACGCCGCCCACCTGCGCTGCGATGTCGACGCCGGGCTGGGTGTGGACGAACGAAAAGCAGACGAACCCGAGGATCAGGTTCATGATGACGCCGGCGGTGATGATCGCCATCCGACCGCCGACGGGCTTGTTCGAGAACGCCCGGGGATCGGTGGTCGGCTCGGTGTCGGGAGTCTGTTCCTCGGTCGACTCGCCGAGCATCTTGACGTAACCGCCGAGCGGGAGCGCCGCGATGATGTACTCGGTCTCGCCGTACGACGGGGGATCACCCGGTCCGGGCGGGCGCGAACCGGTGCCGATCCGGAGCCCAACCCCTCGCCGGAACGATGCCAGAGTCGGCCCGAAACCGATGGAAAACTTCTCAACCTTGACGCCGTTCCACTTTGCCAGGAGGAAGTGGCCGAGTTCGTGGATAAAGATCACGAAGCCGAGACCGAGGGCGACTTTGACGACATTCCAGGCAAACGTCACGTTTTCCAACGGCGAACCTCCTGCCGGGTCCAGGCATCGACGGCCCAGAGGGCTCCGAGCGTGGGCCGGGGATCAAATGAATGGTTGTCCAGCGCTGCGCGGCACGCGCGGGGGATATCGAGAAAGCCAATCTCGCCGTCGAGGAAGCGAGCGACGGCCGTCTCATTGGCGGCGTTGAGTGCGGCTCCGGCCGTGCCTCCCCGTCGCATCACCTCGAACCCGAGGTCAAGACAGGGAAACGTATCGCGGTCGGGCGGCTCGAAGTGAAGCGTCATCGCCCGGGTCAGGTCGAGCAACGGGCACGGGCCGGGGACGCGGTCGGGATAGGTCAAGGCAAGCTGGATCGGCAGTCGCATGTCGGGTGGCGACAACTGCGCGATGACGCTCCCGTCGACGAACTCGACCATTGAATGGACGATGCTCTCGGGGTGGACGACGACCTCGATCTGCTCCGGTTCAAGCCCAAACAGCCAGCGTGCCTCGATCACTTCGAGCGCCTTGTTCATCAGGGTCGCCGAGTCGATCGAGATCTTCGGCCCCATCTGCCAGGTTGGATGCCGGAGGGCTTGCTCGGGCGTGACCGCTTGCAACTCGCGGGTCGTCTTGCCCCGAAACGGCCCACCCGACGACGTCAAGATCACCCGGCGGACCTCGCGGCGCTCACCGCATTCCAGCGCCTGAAAGATCGCCGAGTGTTCCGAGTCGACCGGCAAGATCCGCGCACCCCGCTCGCGGGCCAGCTCCATGACGAGCGGACCGGCAACCACCAGCGTTTCCTTGTTCGCCAGCGCGACGGTCTTGCCCGCTTCGAGCGCCGCCCAGGTCCCTTCGAGTCCCGCAGCGCCGACGATCGCCGTCAGGACGCGATCGGTTGCCGGATCGGTGACCATCCGGTTCACACCGGCGCGACCACTGAGAACTTCGGTTCCCATTCCTCGCAAGCCGGACGTCACGGCGTCGAGAGATTCGGGACTCGTCACGGTGACGAAGCGCGGGCGGACAGCGCGGGCTTGCTCGACGAGAACCGACGCTTGCGAGTGCGCGCTCAGCCCCCAGGCCCGGAGGCGTTGACCGCCGTCGTGCTCGATCACGCTCAGGCCGCTTTGACCCACCGAGCCGGTCGAACCGAGGATGACAATATGCTGCGGCTCACCCGGAGGCATCCCGGCGACAACTCCTTCGGGTCGGTCTCGACGCACGAATCAAGAAGTTTGGTCAAATTGACCTCAAGAGCCACTCTAAACGATCCACCCGGAACCGACAAGCCGCACCCTTCCGGGGAGGGTATGCCCATGAGATCGGGAGGTCACACATCTCACATCGCGGACGACTCGATGAATTGGATTCCCTGGCCTGGCGATCTGAGATCCAGCTTTTATATTTCGATTTCTCAGAAAATCGGAGTTTTGTAGGGTGGGTGCAACCCACTGTGGCACAAGGGTTTGCGTCGGGCAGATTTGATCTGTTTGCCCACAGTGGGTTGCACCCACCCTACAAATTCCCCGGTTTTCCAGTGAAGCAGCGTTGAGTCATTCTCACTCGGCAGAATCTCCCGGATCGCGAGGGACACCCGACCGAGGACGAACCACTCAGGGTTGTTTCCTTTTGTATGATCTCTTGAGCAAGTTACGACGTACCATGCGGATATGGTCCCTGCGTGGTTGCTGACCCAGATCCTGCCCGACCTTGAGTGAGACTCCAGACGATGATCCGCCGATTATGTACAACCTGGTTGCTTGGCCTCTCGTTGATCCCTGCGCTGAGCCACTTCGTGCTGGCCCAGTCGGGAGATAAGCAGCCGACAGCAGTCCGCGACCTCATCAAGAATGCGGTCCGGGCGGGCAGCAACAAGCAGTTTGACGAGGCGGTGGGTTATCTCGACCAGGCTCTGAAACAAAAACCCGACGATCGCGATGCGCTCGACTTCATGACCCTGATGGCGGGCCTGGCCGCCGACAAGGCGAAGGATAAGGCCGGCACACTGGCCATGCTCCGGAAGGCCGCCTCGTCCTTTGAGCGGATCAAGCAGAAGTTTCAACCCCTCTCGGAGGACGAGGAGAAGCTGGGCAACTCGATGAAGATCGACGCGGCCCGGATCGCCGCGCTGGAAGGCAAGTCGGAACAAGCGCTCAACATCATGACCAAACTGGTCGCCGACGGTCACCCGCAAGCATTCCTGATCGATAAACTCGCGGACTTCGAACCCGTCCGCCTACTGCCGGACTTCGCCGCCAAGATGGTTGAGGCTTACAAGGGGGCTGCTCGGTCCGAACTGGCCAGTTTCAAGTCGTATCCGCTCGACTTCAACCTTCAAACGGTGAGTGGTACGACGGTCAAATCCATCGACCTCAAGGGGAACGTGGCGATCGTCGATGTCTGGGGAACGTGGTGCCCGCCCTGTCGCGAGGAAGTTCCGCACCTGGTCGATCTTGCCAACCGCTACGACGGGAAAGGTCTGAAGATCGTCGGGATCAACTGCAACGAAGAGGGCAGCCCCGCCGAGGTCAAGAAGACGATCAACGAGTTCGTCGCCACCTACAAGATTCCCTATCCCTGCGCGATCAACAAGGAAAACGACTCGATCGAGAGCAAGATCACCGGGTTCGAGGGATACCCGACGATGTTGATGTTCGACCGCTCGGGCAAGCTCCGGCTCTCGCTGATCGGTTACCATCCCCCAGCGCAACTCGAAGCGATCATCTCGATCTTGCTGGCCGAACCGACCAGCTAAGCGACTCTCAAGCACCCGGCACTCCACAGCGACCGTCTGACCTGCCCGGGTCAAGCGGTCGTCGTTGTTTCGAAAGAACAAATCAGGTTGGATTGACGGATCAGGTCAGATTTTCTAAAGTCCGCCCGGAATCGTATCGTGGTCGAGGATCGACCACGCCGGAGCCTTGGATCAGGCAAGGAGGCACCTTTGAACTGGCGATGGACTGCCAAACGCATCTTCATATCGACATTTTTGATCATTCACCTGATGGCGGTGATCATCATCAACCTGCCGGCCAGTATGCTCCGCCAGGCGACCATCGTGCCGGTGGCGTACTATCTCGTGCCGATCGGTCTCGACCAGGCGTGGGGGATGTTCGCGCCCAACCCCGTCCAGCACACCAATAATCTCGAAGCGATGACCGTGGATAACAACGGCATCCAGCGCGTCTTCGTCTTCCCTCGGATGGATCAGTTCACGATCTGGGAAGCGATGCCGCGGGTTCGCCACTCAAAGTATGCGTCGAACTGCTCGGGCGATAACAACAAGGCAATCCGGGAATACGCGATCCGCCACGCGATCCGCCAGCTCAAGATCCCGGCCGACGCCTTCCCGGTGACGGCCGAGCTGTACTATCAGGTGACCGAAACCCCGCCCCTGGGCGCACCCCCACGCGACCCGATGAAGCCGCCGACCATGCTGAGCCTGGCCACCTTCCGCTTCCCGAACCTGGCGGAGGTGCTGCCATGAACCCGTTCCGAGTCTGGAATCAATTCTTTTTCCAGTCGCAGTCCGCTCGCCCCCTGGGGATGATGCGGGTCTGCTATGGTCTGCTCGCGCTGGCGAACCTGGCCTTCTGCGCTGTTGAGCTGGACCACTGGTACACCGATGCCGGCCTGCTTCAGGGAGACGAGGCCCGGATCGCGGCTGGGTTTCTGCTCAATACCCCCCTGCACTACCTGCAAAGCCCATTCGCGATGCGGGTGGCGTTCAGCTTCACCGCGCTGGCCGCACTAGGCTTGACGGTCGGGTGGCGGACGAAGCTGATGAGCATCCTCTTTTATGGCGGGATGCTCTCGATCCACAACCGAAACACGGTCTCATCCAGCGGCGCTGATGTTCTCTTGCTGGTCTTCGGCTTCAACATGATGCTGAGCTCGTGCGGCGCGGCCTACTCGATCGACAACTGGCTCGCGAGTCGAAAGCGGGGCACAGTCGCCGAACCGTTGATCCTCGCCTGGCCGATGCGGTTGTTTCAATTTCAGATCAGTCTGGTGTACGCTCTGGCCGCCGCCCTGAAGTGTGGTGGAAGCCTCTGGATCAACGGATCGGCGATCCACTACGTTCTGAACAACGTCGAGGTCCGCCGGCTCGACCTGAGTTTTCTATCGCACTATCCGATCCTGATCAACCTGATGACCTACTCGGCGCTCCTGTTCGAGTTCTCGCTGGCGTTTGGCCTCTGGTTCCGGACGTTTCGACCGATCGCGATCACGTTCGGAATCATGCTGCACCTGGGCATCCTGGCGACGGTCAACATCCCGATCTTTGGCGAGTTGATGTGGATCGGTTACCTCGCGTTCCTGACGCCGCCCGAGTTCGCCGCTCTGACCCGATTCTGTGACGTCCGTCGCTGGTTCGGCTTCAGGCCGGCCCCGACCGCAGAGGTCGAACCCGAGGTCAATCCCCCTGCCCTGACCACTCAGACAATGGTTGCGGAGCCGCGTGAGCTCGACTTCGAGCCTGACTTTGTGATCTACCCGACGATCCCAGCGGCCATGAGAGCCGGTAAACCCGTCACGATCCGGGTCGATGGCCCAGCGCCCGCCATCCCGGCCCCTCATCGAGATCAGCCGACGAGACAACAAGCGATCCCCGGGGAGCGCGAGTTCGCCGAGGCAACAATGGACCCGTGGGATTCGTATCAGATTCTGCTTTAAACGATGAGCCGGCACATAACAAAACGAGCGAGGTTGGCAACCCGTGCCAACCTCGCTCGTGGTTTGCGCTCAACTTCCCGACCAGACTGGATGCTTACTCGTTGGTGCTGGCGGCACCGACGGGAGCAGGGGTTGGCGTCGGAGTCGATGTTGGGGTCGCCGGGACGAGGTTCGGCGTCGGCTTCCGGGGCAACTTCTCGTCGCGGTTCGCGGTGTTGAGCACGAATGCGGCCATGATGGCGGCGGCCTGCTTCATGTCCTCGGCCTGGATCCGGTCGTAAACGTCCTGGTTCGAGTGGTGCGTCCGGGCGTCGTACTCGATGACGTCCTGGATGAACTGGAAGCCGGGCAAGCCGATCGCGTCGAACGACTGGTGGTCAGTCCCACCGGTGTTGCTGATCGTGATCGTCGCGGCACCCATGTCGCGGAACGGGGCGAGCCAGGGGCGGAAGACGGTCCGGACGGCTTCGTTGCCCTGGAGGTAGATCCCCCGGATCTTGCCGGTGCCGTTGTCGAGGTTGAAATAGCCCGAGAACTTGTCATATTCGGGTTTCGTCGTGATCTTCGGCGGGGTCCGGTCGCCGCCCATCATCGCCGCCATCCCGGCGTTGGGTGAGCCATCGCCGGTGTAGCCGAAGTGCTCCTTCACATAGCCGCGTGAGCCGTACAGACCTTCTTCCTCACCGCTCCACAGGGCAATCCGAATCGTCCGGCGCGGCTTGATATCGAGCGTCTTCAAGATCCGGACGGCTTCCATCCCAACCGAGACGCCGGCGGCGTTGTCGGTGGCACCGGTCCCACTGTGCCACGAGTCCATGTGACCGCCGAGCATCACGACCTCATCCTTCAGGTCGGTCCCGGGGATCTCGGCCACGGTGTTGAACGTCTCGGCGTCGTCGTGGAACTTGACCGCTAGCTCGGCTTTGATCTTGATCTTCTCGCCCTGCTGCATCATCCGGACCAGGCGATTGAAATGCTCCTTGGCGATCGTGATCTGCGGGAGGATCTTCGCATCCTTGTCCCAGGCGGAAGCTCGGCGGGCACCACCGCCGCCACCGCCACCTGCACCACCACCACCTTGAGCCGGCGGTGCCGGGACGCTGGCCTGAGCCACGAACAGGGTGCCGCCGTCACCGAGGCGGCTGCCGTCGAGGATCGCCGCGGCGCCTTCCTCGGCGGCGAACATCAGTTTCTTGTAATTGAGCTGAGCCGTGGCGCGCTGCTCGGGGGTCATCCCATTGCCACCCCGACCAGCGGGCGCGGCCGGCGGAGTTGGTGGGGCCGGGGTGCCGGCGGCGGTCGTTGTGGGTGTGGCGGGAGTCTGGGGACGGTTGCGCGGCCGACGCGCGGCGGGTTCGGCGGCGTTGGCCAGTTCGAGCAGTTCGGGGTCGGTCAGGCGCGACCCTTCGGCGACGAAGTGGGCATCGACCGGCAGCGGGGTCGAGTTCAGGATGACGTAAGCTCCTTTGAGCTTACCTTTCATCTTGTCGAGGTCGGCTTCGGTCTTGATCGCGCCGAGGTCGATAACCTCGCCCGTGACGACGCCGTCCAGCCCGGGCGACCAGGCTTTCGGGAAGGCGATCAACGGGATGCACTGGGGCTCAACCACCTGCATGGAAAAGTTCTGGAGCGTCCAGCCCTTGCCGAACGGTCCCCAGGCTTCGAGGTGGGCGTTTTCCAGGCCCCACTTCGTCATCTGGTCGCGGGTCCACTCGTTGGCACGCTTCATCCCGGGCGATGCTGTGAGGCGGGGACCGATCACGTCGGTCAGGTACGAGAGGGTCGCCATGACCTGCGATCGGTTCATGGCCTCATCTTTGATCCGCTCGATCGGGTCGGTGATCGGCTCTTTCTTTTCGGCCTTTTCCACCTCGGCGACAACGGTCTTGGCGGATGGCTCGGTGGCCGGTGGCGGGGTCGTGGTGGGTGGGGTCTGCTGGGCCTGGGCGAGGGGCGCAGCCAGCAAACTCGCCGTGATCGCCAGGCGCCAGGCGGTTGCAAGTCGGATCGGCATGATGAAGAACTCTCCGCGACAACGGGTGGGGTCTCAGTCCAAACGCGCAGGCGCGGACGGGAAAGATCCGGCCAGAAGGCGAGCGTCGGGTCGCATTATAACCAGCGTCAACCGCTCGATCACGAACCTTGTTTCCCATTTTTGGGGAAATGAAATCCGCATCCCGGCTTCGAACGACCAAGGGCCAGGAGGTTTCCCCCCTGGCCCTCAATCCGACTCGATCTGGAATCGATTTCGTTACATCGGCCTGGATGTGGTGGACTGGTGCTGCCCGGCAACGCGATCGTAGGCGTCGCGAGTGGCGAGTTTCGCCTTCTCCCACTCCAGTTTGGACGTTCCCTTGGCCTTTTCCCAACCAGATTTCATGTGCGATTCGACCTCGCTGAACGGCTTGCCCGCATGCTGGTTGTGGGCTTCCCAACCATACTGATAGGCGGGACCGTACTCGGAGTAATCGCTGCCCGCGGCGTAGGGCCGCGTTGCGTGGTTATCCCGCCAGTAGGCTTCCTCAGCGGTGGGGTCGATCGACTCGGCCACACCCTTACCCGCCAGACCGCCAGCCACGGCACCGATCACGGCACCAACGGCTGCGCCGATCGGACCGGCGACGGCACCACCAAGGGCACCGCTTGCTGCTCCGGCGGCAGCGGCGCCAAGGCCGGTTCCAACCGGGTGAGCACCAGGCTCACCGCTGATCGGGTCGAGGTTTTCGTCCTTGTCTCGGGGCGGATTCGAATTCGAGCTGGACATGGCGACCTCAGTTCAAGAAGAAGAGGTTGGATTCAGGGGAGAACCCAATCACCGAGGTCATGAGCAAACGTGATACCGTCGTCAGGTTTAACCCACGCGGCCAGGCGAGCCTAACTGCGACGACGTGGGCGGCATCAGCCCATATTTGTACAGCTTCTTGTAGAGCGTCATCCGACTGATCCCAAGTTCCGCCGCGGCTCGGAGTCGGTTATTGCCGTGCTTTTCCAGCGCTTCGGAGATCCGGGCGACCTCAGCCTGTCCTTTGGTCTGCGCGAGTGACGACCGACTAAACGTGGCTGCCAGAATCGGATGAATGGGATTGGGGATGGTCGAAAGCCGCGAGACGCCGTCGAGGACCGACATGGGCAAATCTTCGCGCCGGATCGAGCGATCGGGGTTGATTGCCACGCACCGCTTCACGACGTTCAGTAGTTCGCGGACATTACCCGGCCAGTCGTGTTGTTGCAGGGCCTGCATGGCGTCGTCGCTGATCCCATCAACAACCCGTCCTTCACCGGCGGCGATCTCGGTCAGGAACCGATTTGTCAGGGTGGCGATCGCATCGCGGCGCTCGCGCAGGGGAGGTAACTGGAAGCCAACCACGTTGAGGCGATAGTAAAGATCGGATCGGAAGCGTCGCTCAGCAACTTCCTCGTCCAGCGGTCGATTGCTCGCCGCGATCAGGCGTGCCTGGAGGGGCATGGTCCGCGTCGCGCCAATCGGCTCGAACGAGCGATCCTCGACGACCCGCAGCAACTTGGTCTGGACAGCCGGCGGCAAGGCGTCGACTCCATCGAGAAAGAGGGTGCCCCGGCCAACGTCGGCGAACTTCCCAGGTCGATCGGTATCGGCTCCCTCGAAAGCGCCCCGAACATGACCAAACAATTCCCCCTCAATCAAGGAACTCGACAAAGTCCCGCAGTTGACCATCAGGAACGGTTCGTGGCGGCGGTCGGACAGTTCATGAATCTGGCGAGCCAGGCGCGTTTTGCCGGTACCGGTCTCGCCCCCCAGCAAGATGGTTGCGCTCTGAGGAGCAACTCGCCGGATCTGTTCGATCAAGGTATGGATTTGAGGAGTATCGCCGTCGATCAGAATTTCTTCGGGACGGACTGGAGCGACCATCTTGGCGGTCGCCGCCGCCGAGGATGCTTTCGCGGCGAGCGCGGCGGATGTCTGCCCGGCCGGTTCGAGTTTGGTCGCTTCGGGACTTGCGGCAATCGCCGAGAGGCGACTCCGGATCGTGAGAACCTCGATCAGGTGGGCCAGGCGTGTCTGGTCCAGCGGCAAACCAAGATAATCCGCCACCCCCATCCGCAAGAGCGTCGCGGATTGATCCGCGTCGTATGGCTCGGCCAGGACGATCGTGGCCACCGGCCGGCGTGCCGCCGAGATCATTCGGAGCAGGCGATTCACCTGCATCGCCGATCCCTGGTCGGCTTGATGAATCAGGACCAGGCTCACATCGTCCCAGGCGTCGTAGTTGTAAGCGGCGTCGATTCCATTCAACGCGATCGAGCGGAGGTGGGGGATGGAACCGCTGATCTCCTGGACTTGATCGGCGAGTTCCTTATTATTGCCGATCAAAAGTATCGTTGAATCTGACATGGATCGTGAACCCCTTCAACTGTAAAAAACCGAGCGTATGGGCTGGAAGTGTCCAGTCTTGTTAACCTCACATCTTGGATCTCATGTACGTTCCAGCAGTTGCTATGATCCCGCAGGGTTGTGAGCAGAGCAGTAGCGCCTTGCTCGGGGTTGAGGTGAACAAAATGAACCGTACCTGAGAATGGGGAAGATTCGTTTCTGTAAGCCGATCCCAGCCTCACTAGGAATAAATCGTCCAGCAAAAGTGACACAAGGTGCCTCTTGAGATATCACTTTTAGCAAACCAGATCTGACTCGGAAATGGGTTCCAGTGGAATTGATCTGACTTGTCGAAAAGGTTCCTTGCTTTATTTGGTTTTGGGTGGAAACTGTCGAAATTGATGTTGCAATAAAACAACATTGCCATCTAAAGACCTCAATGTCTGGACAGTTGACACAGTTTTCCCACTTTTAAACGCCTTCTGGTCGCATCGATCGCGTGAAAATATTCCGTTAATGAGTCCGGCTCGACCGGAGAAAGGATGTCCTGTTTAATTTTCGAGTCGCAATTCTCTTTATTGGAAATAATAAGCAGACTTTGCTTCGTTTGACTTTGTCAGTCCTCTCCAGCTTCCAGTTACTAGTCGATACGTCTGGCAAGAAATAGGAGGAAGCGTTCGAGCGGAGACTCGCCCGCGTCAAATCCATTCTTTGAGAGCTCAACTGCACTTCATCAGAGACTCGGAGTAGAGTCGGGTGGTTGCAACCCACCGTACGCCCTGGTCGCTAACCGGATTTGCGATCTGGTCTCTGCAATGCATGATGACTTTTTGCATGATGTATTAAATATGAGAGAGTTAACACTCCTTGACAAGTGCCACCAGATCGGCGACTCGTCGCGCGTCGATCGTGCCATTTCGGCGGTCGCCACCGGTGCAAGCTGCGCTCCGCACGGCGAAGAGATCGGGTTGAAGGGAAGCGAGGCGGTGGATCGTCGCACGATCCAGTCGTCCCGCAAGAGCCACGAATCGGCCCGAAGTCTGAACCCGCTGAATCCGGTCCCGCCAGCGCTCATCACTGACCATCGGTGAGGGCTGGTGCTTGTCCCAGGTATCGATCAGGAGCCCCGGGCAACCGGCGAACTCCAGGGCCGCGGTGATCACCGTATCGGGGTCGGGGGCATCGGCCGCGTGCCAGTCCGCGTAGATCACCGCAACCCAGCCGGTAGCAACCGGGAATTCCTGGCCGACCCGCTGCCAGCGTGCGGAGTAGGTACGCCCCATTCGCGCTGGCCCTGCTTTCTGGAACGCGATTCCCGCCAGGTCGGGAGCCTGGATCGACCGTGGATCAAGGTCGATCAACTCCCCCAGAGCCACGCTGACGGGAGTTGTCGCCGGAACCTCGGCGCGGATCGCTCGCCAGGTCTCGACAGTGGCACGACCCAGCGGTCCTCGGTCCGGTTCCTTGATATCAATCACCGCGGCACCACCATCGACGGCGCTCGCTGCTTCGGCCACCGACCGCACGCTCACCAGCAGTTCAGCCATTCGCACTCTCCGGGGCTGGATTGCCCTGATTTAACGTTCCGGAGCCAGAATCTGGACGTTGCGAACTCGCTCCACCTGGAAATCCTTGACCTTCCGGTCGAGGTGGCAGAAACCGACCAGGTAGGCGACCCCACCGCGATACGTGAACTCACGGGGGGAGATCCGACGTGGGGTCGGTCCGCGACTCCCCCCAGCGTATTCGATCTGGATCACGCCCGCCTGATCGATGACTTCGCCAACATCTTCCCAGCCCCAGGGTACCGGCTTTGCCCCAGCGCCATCGTGGACCGGGTAAGCCAGGGGCGGTCGGTCCTCATCGGTGGTCGCCCCTTGCAGTGCCAGGAAGAGATGCAGGACCCGTAAACTATCCGCAAACGCCTGGTGCGGCATGCCGTCATCGGCGCCGATCCGCCGCGCGAGCGAGTCGAGCCGGTGGTTGCCATATTGCGGCCAGACCCGACGCGACCAGGCCAGAGTATCAACGACGCTCCGATCGGGAAGACCCATTCCAGCCCGGATCAGTTCGTTCCCGAGGAAGCCCGCATCGCTCAACGAGTGGTGAGCCAGGACGGTCGTCGTCGCAGGATCGCCCAGAAACGCCATGAACTCGGGTAAGACCCGCTCGGCGGTCTCGGCGGTCGCCAGCACCTCGTCGCTGATCCCGTGGATCAGCCGTGCCATCGGTCCCGAGGGTCGCCTGGGATTGACCAACCGGTCGAAGATCGCCGAGATCACGCCGGCGGAGTCAAACCGGACAGCGCCGATTTCGATGATCCGGTCTGTGCCGGGAGTCAACCCGGTCGTTTCAAGGTCGAACGCGACAAACTGGTCGGCATGACCTGGCATGACCCGCAAACTCGGCTCCTTTCGATCAACTCCACGTCGGGTCGCATCGGCCAGGACAATTCACCGTCGCCGATGATCGCGCATTGCCGATCAACTTGCAGCAAACTGTGGTGCCCGCATTATCGCCCGATCGGTCCGAATGGCCTAGCCTTCACTACCGGAAGTGGGGCCGGGTGATCAGCGATCGATGTTCTTGATCGACGACCCCAATCATGATGAGCACGACTCCTCGGCAGACTTGGTGGCCACGTCTGACTCGGGGCTGGAGTCTGATCGTGCTTGCTGTCGCGTCGGTGGCTTGCTCCGCCGCCCGACCCACTCCTTCCCGGTCCCTGGATCGCCAGACAACCAGCCCTGCCCCGCAGCAATCCGAGCCGGAAAGTAACGATCCAATCGACGCTGACCTGCTCGCGGCTCACAACGCCGAGCGTGGTCGCAAACGACTTTTGCCGCTGTCCCTGAGCCCCGACTTGACCCGGGCAGCGCAAGTTCAAGCGGCAGACATGGCGCGGCGGGGCAAGATGGCTCACCGGGGCGGCGATGGTTCGTCACCGTTTGATCGGATCAGAAGGGCAGGATATCCGTTCCAGGCTGCGGGCGAAAATGTCGCCTATGGATTCGCGGGAGTCGACGCGGTGATGGCAGGTTGGATGCGAAGTCCCGGGCACCGACGCAACATCCTGGGTCAGTTCACCGCGATGGGAGCGGGTCGCGCGATCGCGCCAGATGGTGTTTCCTATTGGTGCGTCACATTCGGTACCCCGATCTCGGCTCGTTTTCATCAGCCAGGTTCGGTTGTGAGGTAGATTTCGACGCATGCGTGGTGAGCGATAAGCAGGCCGGGCGCAATTGCGGCCGACCGATCGCTCGTTGCGACCGAAAGGTTGGGTAACTCGATGATCGGCGATCGCGGCGATTTCATTTTGGGTCGGGCTCGGTTGCTGATCATGACTTGGGTGGTCGTCGTGGCTGGGTGTAATGGAACCGCCAAGCGAACTGTGACGGGCTCAACCTCCAGTAGTTCCGGCGAACCTGTCCTTGACTCAGCGATCATCTCGCCGGGAACGAACGGATCGAGCGTGGAGCCGATTGAACCGGCAGCGACCTCCACGCCCAAAACCGTCGGATTCGTGGATCGCCACCCGTTGCTCCGCAAGCCGCAGCAGTATTTCAACGACACGAACAGCAATAAAGCGGTCAAAACCGCCGCTGCGACCGTGGTTGGAGTTCCTGCCGGGATCGTCGGCGAGATCAAGCAGATCGTGCTTGGGAAGCCATCCTCGGCAACCTATTAACGCTTGATGGGTCGGGCTGGAGGGCCGAGGAGCACTCGGCTGGTAATTGCATCATAGACCACGTCGGGGAGCAATCGAGCCAACCTTAATAATGCCACCATCGGCAGCGGAAAGTCGATCCGCCGTTGGCGGCGCTCGATTCCCCAAAGAATCCGCCGGACGGCTGGTTCCACATCCATCAGGAACGGTTGCGGATGCCGTTGGCCTGAGGTCATGGGCGTGCGGACGTACCCAGGGTGGACGATCGAGACGCCAATTCCGCTCCGCTTCAGTTCGGGTCGGAGCCCTTCGAGAAGTGCCGTCAGACCCGCCTTCGTCGCGGCATAGCCAGCCGAACCCGGCAGTCCTCGATAGCCCGCGAGGCTGCTGATCCCCACGATCTGGCCTGATCCGCGCTCGACCATCGCTGGCAAGACGCACTCGATGGCGAGGACGGGAGCCACCAGATTGACCTGAACCATTCGGGCAAAATGGCTCGCATCGAAGTTTCGCGCGGAGAATTCAAGGCCAATTCCCGCGTTGGCGATCAACAGATCAATCGGGCCGAGTTGACGGACAACCTTCCGCACGGCGGCCGCCGTTGCGACAGCGTCGGTGGCATCGGCTGGAGCAATGACGACGGTGCCGCCATCGGCCAGGATCGCGGCGGCAACCTCTCCCAGTTCGACCGCTCGCCGTGCCGTCAGTCCCACGCGCCAACCCCGAGAAGCTAGTTGCCGGGCCATCTCGGCCCCCAGCCCACTGGAGGCACCGGTGATCATCGCGACATTCCCATCGATCCGCATAACCGTCGTTGACTCGGAAGTTTCCGGGATTATTACTGACTCTGAGGGGGAAAGATCGCCGAAGCTGACCAATATCTTGCCTCGCTGATCATTTTAGGCTCACCACGTTCGAGTCGTCGAGGATCAGGTATGTCCCGAACCGATCATCCGACTTGCGTTTCGTCGGGACCAGGCTGGTCCATCTGGCGATCAGGTCGTTTCGTCCTGCCGGTTTTGGTCCTCTCGCTGAGTGCGACCATTCTGGTGAGAGCCGATGATGATGATCCCGAACTGACTCCCCTGCTTGGTGGGTCTCCTCCTGTAGTGGCTCCTCGGGTCATCAACCCGACTCGGTTGCCGTCGAGTCCGAATCCAGCCCGCGCGACGATCCCGACGCCGGTTCCCGAGACACCGCCCATCATCTCGACACCTCGGGCAGTGCTCGCGATTCCGGGGATGTTTGGTTCGCCGTCCTCATCTCGGTCGGTTCTCGATCCCACTCCCACCGAGTCCCCCACTTTGCCGTCGCTTCCTGAGGGATTGTCTGTTCCATCGCGGACAGACACGCCGGCTCGTGATTTCGCTGAGTTTCCGACCCTGGATGATCTGGCCGGCGATGTTCGGAACCCTGCTGTCGGCCCGACCGTCCTTGATCGGTCCGAACTTGCACCACTACCTGGTCCGTCGACTCCTCGGTCGAGTCGTTCCCCCCTGGCAACTGAACCGCTCCGACCCTTTCCACGCGACTCTGCCTCAGCAGCCAGTGCCGCCGCTCCACCACGACGTCGCTTATTTGGTTTACTTCCAGCGCCCGCTGTGGTCAGCCCTTTGACCGCTTCATCTCGTGACACCAACCGTACCAACCTTTCAGGCCCATCCAGCAGCCGTCCCGACGGCGAGCAGGCGTCCGAAGTCATTGCCGAGGCACGGTTGCAACAGCGGATTGATAAGCAAGTTCATGACCTGGTTGGTGATCGTGCCCGCGTGATCGAGGTTCGGGTCCAGGGCAAAACCGCGGTGGTCCGGGCGAGCGGGGTGAAGTTCTACCAGAAGCGTGCGGTCCGAAAGTCGATCGAATCCGTACCCGCCCTGACCGGGATGCGAACGACCATCGACGTGCTGGATTGATCGACGACAGTCGGTGCCCTTCATCACTAGCGAGTGGAGCGCCAGACCTCGTTGAGCCACTGGTCTCGCTCGCGGACGTGGGCTTTCAACTCACTCAGTCGGTACCGATGGTTTCTCCAGACGATTCCCCCGCGCCAGTAGGTCAAGGCGACCGAGCGGACGAGCGCGATCAGAATCAGGAGTGTCGCGATCGGGAACAGGAAGGCATAATACCAGGCGATCTCGCTCTGTCGCCTCGAACCGCCCAGCATCACCATGAGACTGAGCACACCCAGGGCCGCGATGATCCGTGTGATCCAGGGGCCCACGCACAAGCCGGCAAACGGAGCAATGCCGACGACAATCAGACCGAGAGCGACGATGAAGGCCCGTCGGAGCTGAAATTTCAGGCCAGCGAAGAAGTTCTTCTCGATCCCCTGGACCATCCCCCAGGTGCCGTCTTGCCAGCGGACCGAGATCGCCCCGGTTCCGAGCCGCAGACCCATCGCATAGCCAGCATACTTGAGCGTCTGTCCCAACCGCATGTCATCATCGACCGACATCGCGAGATGCTGGAACCCGCCGACGGCCCGAAAGGACTCCGCGCGGATCAGGTTGAACGCCCCCACCCCGATGTGGGCGCGACTCCGGCGGTCAATCAAGCGTCCGATCGGACCATACAGCGAAAACAAGAGGCCAAAAAGAGCAAGGAATGTCCGCTCGCCGGTGGATCGAGTCTCGACTCCCGGGCCGACGACGAGATGATCGACTCGCATCAGTTCGGCTTGCAAGACCGCTCGCCGGATCGCTCCCGGTTGAAACACCACGTCGGCGTCGGTAAACAGGAGCCAGCGGGCGCTGGTCGCGGTGGTCGAGTTCGCTCCGGCTTGCAGCGCATTCGTTTTGCCCAGCCAGCCGACTGGCAGATCGGTGATCGACACCACTTCGAGGGCGGCATTTTCGGCCGCTAACCGATCGAGGATCGCGCCCGTCCCGTCGGTCGATCGGTCATTCACCGCGATGATCCCAAGATTCGGATCATCGCCAGCCTCGGCCAGCATCGACTGGACCGCCGGTTCGATCCCAGCCGCCTCATCGCGGGCGGCGAAGATCAAAGCGACCTGGGGCCAGGCGGGATCATCGGGCAAAATGAGATCCGGCCGGACCGGAACCGGGCAGTCGGTCAAGAAGACGAACTGGTGGCGGTGGCGGATCAGGTGGCCGAGATGGCAGATCCAGACGAGCGAGCCGACCACACCCGCACAAGCAATCAGGATGGGCGTCCAGAACGCCGCCAGCGGACCCATGTCGATCAGCGCAATCAAGACCCCGCGCCGATGATCGACACCGTAAACCGCCGCCGGTGGGGGGCGGTCCGGTGCTCGAACAGGAACAGGCCTTGCCAGGTGCCAAGGTCGAGGCGACCCGCGGCGATCGGGATGGAGACCGAGGGCTGGGTCAGGATCGACCGCACATGCGCGGGCATGTCGTCCGGCCCCTCGGCGGTGTGGCGAAAGATCGGGTCGCCATCCGGAACCAGTCGCTGCAAGAAGCGTTCGAGGTCGGTACGAACGCTTGGGTCGGCATTCTCACAAATGATCAAAGATGCGCTCGTGTGATGCACGAAGACGGTGCAAAGCCCGCGGTTGACGCCAGCGGCCTGAACGACACGCGCCACTTGATCGGTGATCTCAATCGTGCCTCGGCCCCGCGTGGCCAGGGTGATCGAATCGGAATGAAACAAGGCTGCCCCCGCGATTGAGCCGATTTCGGCAGTCGAGTGAACCAGCGATGGTCGCTCGCCCTGCCAGGCTCTGATCATCGCTGAAGCCGGGGGTTGGCTTCAAGAGCGATCCAGCGGACAGGAGTGAAGCCGATGTTCGATCTGCTCGATCAAATCCTCGGCATCCTGGCGGTCATGCCACGCTTGTGTCGGCTGATTCGCTTGAAGGCGCACCAGGAGTGCTCGCGAGAGGTTGAGGAGAATCTCGCACTCGATCGAATGGCCGCGCTCGATCGTCCAGGCTTTGAAAAGCTCATCAAATTCCAGCCGCTTCGAGGTTGACGCCACGGGGATGCTGCCCCCGTCGTTCCCTGCCGTGCTCAGCAACTCGTCGATGGAAAACGGGCTCATCATGGTTTCCTCCGATGGTGGCCGACCAGTTCGGGTCCGACCACACTGCTTGAGAGGACTCGTGACCGGCTTGCTGGTGCCAGTTCGCTCCTTGAACACGATGTCACCTGGCGAAACCGAAGCGCGGGTCAACATTTCCGAAAATGAGGATTAGACGAAGTTTGGATCACACCCAAAAAATGATCCAAACCTCAAAACATTCAATTGTTTCTCTGTTTTACTCTGAGAAAAGGCAAATTACCAGGGGTTTCCCTGACAAGATCGTGAAAATTTTGGAATTTGTGGATTCGGAATTTGATCAGATCTTGGGCTCAGGAATCGCTTTACATACCAATGCTTCTGTTTGTTATCCGTTCAACTCGGCAGCTTCTTCCCACGCCTCGTAGAGTTTGACCAGGTTCTCGCCCAGAATCTTGTGCCGGTCCTGGGTGGCGATTGCCTTGAGTGGTTCGCGCCAGGTTGCCGGCTGGCCGAGCGTATCTTCGAGGACGGCGATCTCAGCTTCGACGGTGGCGATCTCGCGTTCGATGTCGGGAGTCTTGCGGTAGGGGTACTTCCGCTTCCGCTTGTCGGTCTTCTCTGACTGGCGAGCCGGATTCCCGCTGCTCGACGCGGCTCCTCCGTGGGTTGTTCCCCCCGGGTTGGCGGTCTTGCGGGCTTCGGCCTCGGCTTCGCGGGCGGTCACGCGATTGTATTCCTCGTAGTCCCCCTCGACGACGCGGGCCTTGCCGTCCTTGACCTCGATGATCCGGTCGGCGACCTGGTTGAGGAAGTAGCGGTCGTGCGAGACGACGAGGATGGTCCCCTCGAACTCCCTGATCGAGCGTTCGAGCGAGTCGCACGACCAGATATCGAGGTGGTTCGTCGGCTCGTCCATCACGAGGAGGTTCGCCGAGGTCGCCGCCAGTCGAGCCAGCGCGGCCTTGGAGCGCTCGCCGCCCGAGAGTTGCTTGACCTGCTGCAACGCCAGGTCGCCCGACAGGCCAAACTTGGCCAGCAGGTCGCGGACGTCGCCTTGCTCCCAGGTATTGTCGTCGTCGGGCCAGACCGCCCGCATCACGGTGGTGTTGTCGGGGAGAGATTCGAGCCCCTGGTCGTGGTAGCCGATCATGACCTTGTGGCCGATCTTGACCTCGCCGCTGTCGGGCGCAACCTTGCCGATCAGGGTCTTGATCAGCGTCGACTTCCCCGCGCCGTTGGGTCCGAGGACGCCGACGCACTGCCCTCGGTTGACGGCGAGATTGAAGTTGGCGAACAGCGGTTTGTCGAAGGTCTTGCTGAGCTTGCGGGCCTCGATGACGGTGTCGCCAGCGCGGTCGACCTCGCCGAACCCCATCCGGGGGCCGGTGATCTCGCGCATCGTCTCGACCCGCTCGATCCGACCCAGCTTCTTCTCGCGGTCCTTGGCCTGGGTGGCCCGTTGCCCGGCGCCATACTTTCGGACGTAGGCTTCGAGGTCGGCGACCTTCTCGGCCTGCTTGTCGGCCTGCTTTTGCAGGTTCTTGGCCTTTTCGGTCCGCAAGGCCCAGTATTGCGAGTAGTTGCCGGGGTAGGTGTCGATCTTCCCCTCGTAAAGCTCCCAGATCCGGGTCACGGTCTTGTCGAGGAAGTACCGGTCGTGGCTGACGATGATCATGCCGACCGACTGCCGGCTGAGGTAGCTTTCGAGCCAGGTGGTGGTGCTGATGTCGAGGTGGTTCGACGGCTCGTCGAGGAGCATCAGGTCGGGGCTTTCGAGCAAGAGCTTCGCCAGCATCATCCGCGACTGCTGCCCGCCCGAGAACGTCCGCGCTGAGCGGTGAAAGTCGGCCGTTGGGAACCCGAGTCCGCCAAGGATCTCCTCGACCCGATAGTCGATCGAGTACGCGTCCTGGTGGGTGATCCGGTCGCTCAACTCGTCGTACCGGCGGCTGGCTCGCTCGCGCTCGGCGTCGTTCTCGGCCTCGGCCAGTTCGCGGGCGGCCTCCTCGACCTCGCTCTGCAACTCGATCAGCGACGCCAGCCCCGACTTCGCCACCGACATCAGGGTCTCGTCGGTCGTGAACTCGGGGTGCTGGCGGAGCAGGCTCACCCGGACACCCGGCCGCCGGTAGATCGAGCCATACTCGGGCGAGTCATCCCCCGAGACCAGTTTCATGAGCGTGGTCTTCCCTACACCGTTCGGACCGACCAGACCGATCCGCTCACCGGCGCGGATCTCGAACCGAAGGTCTTCAAAGATCGGGTCGCCGGCATATTGCCGACCCAGGCCAGTCGCGGAAACGAGGATCATCGGGCGTCAGCTCATTGAGGTCGGGGCGTGGGTGCGTTGATCCAGTTTATCCCGAACCGCCGCGACGCAAAACTCCAACCGCCGCCAGGCGTCTTTGAACTGGTCCCCAACCGTCTGAGGATCGACGCTTGCCAAGTAAGTATTTCGCTCGACATCCCAATAGTAAATGAGGCCCGCCGCATAATAATCTGTCAGAAGTTCGGGCAAGTTGTGCAGGTGATCTGCCTCAATCTGCGCTTGTGCATGGGTAATCGGTCCTTGCCTGATCTTCAACAGTCCCGATTTGAGTATCTCTGCCAGTATCGCGGCTACCTCGGGCGGACAGTTCATAGGTTGGCTCCGACAAGCCGGGCGACGAACTCGGCATGCTCGGGCGTGGCCAGACCTTGGCCGAGGGTGGCCAGCAAAGCTGGGCCATCGCCAGTTGAGAGAGCAATCGGGTTGAGCCAGAGACCTGGGAAAGCGGTTGAGCGGTAAACGCCGTCGGGGTCGGGCTGCGTTCGGACCAAACGTCCCTCACGTCGAACATGCCAGCAGACTTCGAAAGGATCGAGCACGAAGACAAGATATTCCCGGGCATTACTCCGGTCATAGTCGCGGAGTTTGGGACCCAGGTCGATCTGCCGGGTCGTATCGGACACCTCGATGACCAGTTCCGGGGCGCCGCCGATGATTCCATTCAGGTCGCTTGATTGACCACCTCGTCCTGGAATGATGAGGAGCGAGGCATCGGGCTGAACTTCGCATGACTCGCTCAGGGCCGCCGAAGCGTTATCCAACTCCTCCACACCGGGGGTATTCATGGCATAAACACCAAGCCAGGCCATGACCCGACCGTGCCTATGGGCATGCGGCTTGCCGAGCGGACTCGCCATGGAAACGACCCCTTCAATCAGCTCAAACTTCAAGCCCGATGGAACGTGCCTGTAGCGCTCATGAAACTCGGCCCGGGTCATCCGCTGACCGGCGATGAGGGGTTCGGTGGCGGTGCTCATCAGTCTTCCCCCAGCGTGCGCTTCTTGCGGAGCATGTGGTGGTAGTGCTGGGCGAAGCGGTGGGCCTCGTCGCGGGCGTATTGCAGGAGGCGAAGCGAGAACGACCGGCGCTTCAGGACGATCGGCTCGGAGCGGCCGGGGACGTAGATCTCCTCGTTCTGCTTGGCGAGCGAGATCACGGTCGGCGGCTGGACGCCGAGCGCCCGGAAGGCGTCGAGCGCGGCCGAAAGCTGCCCCTTGCCGCCGTCGATCATGAAGATGTCGGGGAACGGTTCGTCCTTCTCCTGCAAGGTCTGGATGCGCCGCGAGACGACCTCGCGGATCGAGGCGAAGTCGTCCACCCCCTTGACGCTCTGGATCTTGTACCGGCGGTAGCCCGGCTTGAACGGCAGGCCGTCGATGAACGTGACGAGCGACCCCACCGTCTCGGTCCCGCCGAGGTGGGCGATGTCGATGCAGTTGATCGTCCGAGGGGTGGATTCGAGGTGGAGAACCTTCTGGAGCCCTTTCAGGCCCTTGCGGGGGTCAACGTAGAAGACCTCGGGCTGGGCGTGCTTCTTGAGGTCACCCCGCAGGTTGATGTTCTGGAGCGACTTGAGTTCATCCCGGACCCGCGCGGCCCGCTCGAACTGGAGGGCCTTGCTCGCCTCCTTCATGTCGGCTTCCATCTCGGCGAAGACCACATCCTTCTTGCCGTCGAGGAACAGCTGGAGCCGGCGGATATCCTTGCGATACGACTCCTTGTCGATGCTCTGGTTGCAGGGGGCGGTGCACTGGTTGATCGAGTGGAGCAGGCAGGGCCGGAACCAGCGCCAGCGGGGGTCGCCCTCCTCGATGTCGAGCGAGCAGGTCCGGAATTTGAAGATCTTCTGGAGGACCTGGATCGCCCCCCGGAGGCTTTTGGCCCGCGGGAACGGCCCGTAGAGCTTGACCCCCCGGTCGGCCGGTTCGCGGGTGAAGTTGACCCGGGGGAAGTCGTCGCCGGTCGTAATTTGCAGGTACGGGAACGACCGGTCGTCCTTGAGGTCGCGGTTGTGCTTGGGCTGGATATCCTTGATCAGCCGGGCTTCCATCAGCAGGGCGTCCACCTCGCTGTCGGCCGTCAGGTAGTCGATATCCTTAACGTCGCCGATCCAGTCCTTGATCCGCGCATCAAGTTCGGCCGCCTTGAGGAAGTACGACCCGGCGCGGGCTCGGAGGTTCTTCGCCTTGCCGACGTAGATGACCCGCCCCTGGGCATCCTTCATCAGGTAGATGCCGGGCGTGGTCGGGAAGGCGCGGACCTTGAAGCGGGGCTGTAAGGCTTGCTCGGGAGTCATCGGCTTGTCGGGCATGATCGATCCTTCGAGGTCGTCGCTGGAGGTGCCATCCGGTGGTAGTGCTTCGCTCATCAGGATCGATCCGCCCAGAGTAAACAGGACCGATCAGCCCAAAGCGGCCGTCATGAAGGTTTCGAGGTCGGCGGCGATGGCATCGATGGTGGCCTCGGTCTGCTTCTTGATCTCGGCGAGCTTGGCTCGATCCGAGACGCCATCGGTGCTCGACCGCGCGAACAGGTAGAGCTTGATCTTCGGTTCGGTCCCCGACGGCCGGATGGCGAAGCGGGTGCCGGGGGCCTCGGTCTGGTAGATCAGGACGTCGCCGGACGGTTCGGGGAGGGGTTCGGTCTGCCCTGAGCCGTCGAGTGAGCGGATCTCATGGGTCTTGTAGTCCCGCACCTGATGGATGGCCAGGCCGCCGGCCGACTTCGGCGGATTCGACCGGAAAGCGGTCATGATCTTTTGGATCTGGGCGACCCCTTCGCGGCCTTCGAGCGTCTTGTTGACCTGCCGCTCGCCGTAGTGGCCGACGTCGATGTAGAGGTCGTCGAGGTATTCGAGCACAGTCTGCTGGCGGTCCTTGACGGTGGCGGCCAGTTCGGCGAACAGGAGCGACCCGGTGGCGGCGTCCTTGTCGCGGACGAACGTCCCCTTCTGGTAGCCGTGCGACTCCTCGTAGCCGAACAGGAAGCCGGTCGGCCCCATCTGGTCGATCCGCTGAGCGATCCACTTGAAGCCGACGAGGAGGTTGTCCTCGATGTGGACCCCTTCGCGGGTGGCCAGGGCGCGGGTCATCTCGGAGGTGACGAGCGTGGTGACGAGGTAGTGGTCGGGGCGGAGCCGCCCATGCGCCTTGGTCTCCTTCATGACGAAGGCCGCGAGCAGGACGCCGATCTGGTTGCCGTCGAGCGTCATCCACTCGCCCGCTGGGTCGCCCGTGACCGGGAGGCCAACGCCGATCCGGTCGGCGTCGGGGTCGGACGCCAGCACGAGGTCCGCGCCCGTCCGCTTCGCCTCGGCGATCGAGGCGTCGAGCGTTTTGGGGATCTCGGGGTTGGAGACGTGGCCGGGGACGTTCGGGAAGTCGCCGTCGGGGGTCCGCTGTGCAGCCAGGACGTTGACCGACTTGAATCCAGCCTTGATCAGGCTGGCCGCCACCGACGTCTCGCCGACGCCGTGCATCGGGGTGTAGACGATCGAGATGTCGCGGGCGTGGCTGACCGACTCGGCGACGACGCAGTTGGTGTAAGCCTCATCGACCTCGGGACCGACCAGGACGATCTGGCCGTCCTTGATGGCCTGATCATAGTCGGCCATCGGGATCTCGCGATCCGAAGCCTCCTTGACGCAGGCGATGATCCCCGAGTCGTCGGGCGGGATCACCTGGCCACCGGTGTGCGAGTAGCACTTGAACCCGTTGTCGGAAGGTGCGTTGTGCGACGCCGTGATCATGATCCCGCAGTCGGTCTTGAGATGGCGAACGGCGAACGAGAGGAGCGGGGTCGACCGGTAGTCGGGGAAGAGGTGGACCGTGAAGCCGGCCGATGCCAGGACCCGGGCGCAGATCTGGGCGAACTCGGGGGAGTTATGCCGGGTGTCGCGGGCGATCGCCACCGACCGGGGCGAGTCGGCCCCCTTCCCTTTGGTGATGTAGTCGGCCAGGCCGCGGGCACTCTCGGCGATCGTCCGCTCGTTGAGGACGTTGGTCCCGACCGGATACATCTTCCCCCGTCGCCCCCCGGTCCCGAACTCCAGCACGGCATAGAAGGCATCATCGAGGACCTTCCAGTTCTGGGCCTGGACGTCCTGAACCAGGCGGTCGCGGTACGAGGCGAAGGGGGCCTCGGTCAGCCACCGGCGGATGTTGGCCGCCGCCGAGCCCGAAAGGGCGCCGCTCTGTTCGGCTTGGGAGACCAGGTCGGAAACGGGATCAGGCCCTGCCATCTTTTGCAAACTCCAGGAAGACACGGCGGGAATGGGGGTAACAACCGAAAACCAGGCTATCCCGGCCGATCCAACCTTGGCAAGTCCCCGACCAATCGCGACGTCCTGACCAATTGTGTCAGGTGGCCAATCGGCGGCAAATTTAGCTCAAGTCAGAAACCAACCCGGTCGGCGCAACTGGAAACTTCAACTTACTTTCGGTCGGAAGATCTCGACAATTGGTGTTGTAAAAAACGTCCCATTGTAAGTTCAATCCACCCATGAAACCCATAAAAATTGGTGCAAATTTCCTCAAGTTTGCTGATCGCAAAATCTCGCTTAGCGGGCCAAATTCGCAAGTCCTTGAGAGCCAATATCCTGGAACAATCGAGCGCGAATCCACGCGACTTTCCGCCACTCGTGGCACAGCGAATGCTTTTTACTCAGGAGCCAAGCCGATGAGAACAAGCAACTTAGAGAAGATTTCCTCAAGTCTGCGGGGCACACCATTCGACGAGACTCGCTCCGATGTTGGAGCGGCCGTTACCAAACGACCGACGCCCTTCGGTGTTGCGTTGGGCGTTCACGATAAGAAAGGAGGTCGCCATGTTCCGACCGTCCCTCCGTCGTACTCCGAAGTTGGAGAGCCTCGAAACCCGCCAGGTCCTCAGCAGCATCGCCGGCCCCTCGGCCGACAAGCAATATGTCCTCGAAATGATCAACCTCGTCCGGACCAACCCCTCCGCCGCCGCCGACCGGTTCACCAACAACCTCAGCAATGATGTCCAGGCGACCCTCAAACAGTACGGCCTGACGGCCGACGGCCTCCGGTCGGAACTCAAGGCCGCCACCCCGCTCCCCCCGCTCGCCTACAGCGATGCCCTTGATGGGACCGCTCAGGGTCAGAGTCAGGACGAAGCGGCGATGGGCAAGCAGACCCACACCGGTGCCAACGGTTCGAGCCTGGGCGATCGACTCAAGGCTGCCAACTATAATCTGGCCACCGCCGGCGAAAACACCTACGCCTACGCCAACAACGTCGATCAGGCGATGCAGTCGTTCCTGTTCGACTGGGGGGTTGCCGATCACGGCCATTATAACAATCTCGTCCAACCAGGTGTCTCAGCTCAGAAGGCTTACAAGGACATCGGGATTGGCCTGGTCAACACCCAGGGGAACGGCGTCGGTCCGCTTGTCATCACGACCGACTTCGGAGCCGAGCAGAACGAGGGGCCGCAGATCGTCGGGGTCGTCTACAACGACAAGAACCACGACAACTTCTATACCCCCGGCGAAGGTGAAGGCAACGTCACCATCACCGCGACCGACTCGACCGGCAAGGCGTATTCGGTCCAGACCTGGCAGTCCGGCGGCTACCAGATCCCCGTCCCGACCGGTCAGGACTACACCGTGACGGCCAGCGTCAACGGCCAGATCCTTTCGAGTCAATCGGTTCATGTCAGCGACGTCAACACCAAGGTTGACTTCGTCGTCGATGCCTCGCAGGTGACCGCCCCCGCCCGAGTTGCCGTCGCCGCGACCCTGCCTCCCGCCCCGGTTGCCGCTCCGAGGCCCATCCCCGCTCCGACCCCAGTCGCCACGCCGACCCCGGCTCCGACACCGATCGTCACTCCTCCCCCGGTCATCGTGGCGATCCCGACGATCACCTCGGTCACTCCCGCCACCACCCCCTCGTGGCTCAATGGCTGGTCGAAGTGGAAGGCGATCGAGAGCATCAACGGCTGATCGACCGCGTGGATTGACTTGGGATCAAGCAACGACGACTCGACGGGCTACTGGCCTGAAGGGTCGTTGCGTTGTTTTCCAAGCTCGCGAACGATTCAGAACGAGTCGGCCGAGACGACCTCTCCGCCGGCACGGGTGGCCAGGGCTCGCCAGGTTGGCAGGTTGATCGAGTCCTTGATGAACCCGACGTGACCGTCAGCCCAGAGGAGGTTGACCCCGCCAGGATGGTGGCTGCGCGCGGTCTTGATGGCCGGGTCGTGCGGGGGGGACGATTGCCAGCAGTCGGCCAGCTTCGAGTTCGGCGTCAGGTAGTGGTTGTAAAGCCCACTCCGGTAGTCGCCATCCCACCAGGCATAGCCCTTGTCGAGCCGATAGCCGGCAACGCTCTGGGAGCAAGCCTGGGTTGGGTTGTCGGGCAGCGGGACCGAGGCGACGTAGACCGCGGTCCGGCTCAGGTCGGCGGGGGCGCTGGTTGAAGTGGTCACAGTCCCGATGGCGGGGCCGATGAGTTGCTCGGCGGCGGCCGCTGTCTGGCTCGAGCCGTCAAGTATCGACGCCATCGACTGCGCCGGGCCGAGAATGAACACGCCGTCGGCGGGACCAGCGCCGTTGGTCGGGTTGCCGGCATCGCCGACGTGGCCGCTGCCGGGCTGACCGTCGCCGGTGCAAAAGTGGTAGTTCGTCGCGCCGAACTTCGTGACGCCATCGGTGAAGGTGGCCAGGCCTGTCAGGCCATCGCTCGGGCAGAGGAAGGTATTGATCCGGGCCGCCATCGCCGTCGTGTGGACCGGGAAGGGCTTGTAGGCGGGATACCCCGCGAACGGACCCGACGCTCCCGACCCCGGCGCGATCGGCCAGTGGAAGTTGATGGCGTTGGCCACCGCCGCCTGTTCGAGGAACGGCGCGAGCTGAGCCAGAACCGACCAGCGCCAGTGGAGGTCGGGAATCCCCGCCGCGTTCGACCCCGTCGGACTCGCGACCGAAGGGAACAGGAACCCGACCGGGAAGCTGTTCGACGACGAGTGGTAGTTGTGCAAGGCCAGCCCCAACTGCTTGAAATTATTGATGCATTGCGACCGGCGAGCCGCCTCGCGGGCCGCCTGCACGGCGGGCAAAAGCAAGGCAATCAGCACGGCGATGATCGCAATCACCACCAGCAGTTCAATCAACGTGAAACCACGGCGAAGCATGAATGATAACCTTTTGATATAAGATCAGGACGCGCACAGGCCCCGAGCCCGCAACCTGGCAAAAGTTGCGGACATGCTGAGCGGAAATCCAGCCAGAATCGCCACATCCCCCTCGGCCTGAACCGATGGTGACGATTAAACAATATGTAATGATATGTCGCCTGATTTACCGATTCTGACCGGCGATCAGCGCGCGACGGGACCGCGCGGCGTCAACGGGCGACGTCGAGCGGTCGTTCAGCCGACAGGATGTTCGGGCGGGTCGTCGAGCCGGTCGGCCTGACAACCGAGGGCGTTTGGTGGGCTCGACGGCCGATCAAAGCGGGTCATCTCGGCTGACTGGCAAATCCAGCCCTGGCCCCAGAAGGCGACGCGATCAATGGGCGTGCTCGCCGGCGTGGTCGGGATGCCCGACTCACCGCACGGGGCCGCCCCCATGCATGGACCCCGCTGGACCTGGCTCGAACCGGTCTCGACCTGCCCCAGAGCGGCGGGTCGAGGTGGAATCGAAGCGGGCTTCGCCTGCGGCTTTGGCGCACAGCAGCACGAGTCGCCCCGGCAGTGGGTGCCGCACCCGCAACGGTGCTCGGTTGTGTCGCTAGCAGTCAGTCGCGACCCAGAATCTGCCGCCGAGACCGAACTGGCCTGACCTTCCGACCACCCGCCGACGACGCCGCCCACCAGACCCGCGAGTGCGAGCCGGGTCAGTCTTGAGAGCCAGCAACGGGGCGTCGGCCAGTTCAAGGGTGGATGATGCTCGCGAGGGTTGCACCGGAAGCAGCCTAGATCGTCGGGTCGCGGGGCAAACGCTGTCAAGAGGCCAATGCCAAATATTATTAACGATTGATCCGTCGTGGGGTCGCCACGATCGCCGCCAGCGATACCCCGACATACACCAGGGCCACCGAGACCGTCAGGTAGCCCGTGTGCTGGTGCGACTTGATCAGGCGATCGAGCGGGAACCCGCCGCCTCCCCGCACGATTAGCAGACCCATGATGAGCTGTGAAACCAGGAGGACCGATGCCAGGGCACCGAGGAGGATACTGACGACTCTTAACTTCGGGTTCATCGGCGAAGAATCCTTGCGGGTCGGGATCAACCAGGGCGGCGGGTGTTGCGTGCTCGGGCTTTATCCTACAATAAACCTTGGGCTGGGGGAGCATCCTGGCGCCTGTCCGACCACCTGATGCAGTCCCAGCGCCATGAATCTCGCTCGCCTCGCGGCCAACTGGAATCAGGTCAACGAGTTGATCGCCACCGCCGCCACGCGAGCCGGACGCGACCCGGCAAGCGTCCGCCTCGTGGCCGTCACCAAGCGCAATCCAGCCGAGTGGGTCCGGGCGCTGGCGGGACTCGGGGCGACCGACCTCGGCGAGAACTACCCGCAGGAACTCTGGGACAAGGCGGCAGCGCTGACTGATATCCGGACGATCCGCTGGCACCTGATCGGCCACCTCCAGGGCAACAAGCTCAAAAAGACCTTGCCGCTGGTTGGGTTCATCCATGCCGTGGACTCGCCGAAGCTCCTTGGGGCGATCGACGAGTGGGCGGGCGCGAACCTGACCCACCCGCTTGAAGTTTGCTTGCAGGTCAACACGTCGGGCGAGGAGGCGAAACATGGGTGGAACCTCGATGACCTGGGAGCACTGGATGCGATCCTGACGGATCAGACCCGCCACGTTCGCGTCGTGGGCCTGATGACGATCGCGGGCTACGGGACTTCGAACGACGAGGCCCGACCGATGTTCGAGCAGCTCCGCAGGGTGCGGGATGATCTCGTCGCGCGGACGGCTCACCCCCTGCCCGAACTCTCGATGGGGATGTCGGGCGACTTCGAAGCCGCCATCGCCGAGGGATCGACGCTGGTCCGGGTCGGCTCGGCGCTGTTCGAAGGGGTCGGAACCGACTGATGCCGACCGGGTCACTCGTCCCGACTGCTGCCCCACGCACGGCCGGCTTGATGGGCATCGCCAGCCCGACCTCGACCGCAACGGACTTTTGCCGCCACCACGCGATCTGCTATCCTGCGGTTTGCCGCTGGAATCGACCTGACTGGAACGCCCGAGCCGATGCCCGACTACCCCGCCGAACTGACGTTGACACCCCTGACTGGTCCGATCAAGCCGATCCAGGTCCAGGTCCCGGGCTCGAAAAGCCTGACGAATCGCGCCCTGATCGTCGCCGCGCTGGCCGATGGTCCCAGCACCTTGATGGGGGCCCTCGACTCCGAGGATACGCGCGTCATGGTCGCGGCGCTCGGGCAACTCGGGGTCCAGGTGGATCACGACCCGCTGGCCGCCACGATCCGCGTCCGAGGCGCCGCGAACAAGATCCCCGCGCGCGAGGCCGACCTGTTCGTGGCCAACTCGGGGACGAGCCTGCGGTTCCTGACCGCGATGGTCAGCACGGCATCGGGCGTGTTCCGCCTCGACGGGACGGCCCGGATGCGCGAGCGGCCCGTCGGCGACCTCCTGCAAGCGCTCAACGGCCTGGGAGCGGACGCGACCAGCGACCTCGCGACCGGTTGCCCGCCGATCACCGTCCGGGCTTCGGGGCTGGATGGCGGTTATGCCTTCGTCCGGGGCGACGTGTCGAGTCAATTCCTCAGCGGCCTGTTGATGGCGCTCCCCTACTCGCGCGCCGAGACCAGCGTTGAGGTGGAAGGAACACTGGTCTCGAAGCCCTACGTCGCCATGACGATTCGCGTCATGGCCGACTTCGGCGTGCGGATAACCAACCGGAAGGACCGGCGGTTCGACGTTCGCCCCGGGCGCTACCAGGGTCTGACCTACCCGATCGAGCCCGACGCCTCGGCCGCCAGCTACTTCTTCGCCGCCGCCGCCATCACCGGCGGGACCGTGACGGTCGATGGCCTCGGGACCGAGAGCATCCAGGGGGATCTGGCGTTCGTCGATATCCTCGAACACATGGGCTGCACGGTGGTCCGCGACCGGAACTCGACCACCGTCACGGGCGGCCCGCTCCGAGGGGTGGACGTCGATATGAACGCGATCAGCGACACCGTCATGACGCTGGCCGTCGTGGCCCTGTTCGCGCGTGGGATCACCCGGGTTCGCAACGTCGGTCACATCCGCCACAAGGAAACCGACCGGATCGCCGCCCTGGCGACCGAACTCCGTCAACTTGGTGCCGACGTGACGGAGCAACACGACGGCTTGATCGTGATTCCCCCCGACAATTTGACCCAGACCACCGCGCGGATCAAGACCTATAACGACCACCGGATGGCGATGGCCTTCGCGCTGGTGGGGCTGCGGATTCCCGGCCTGACGATCCTCGACCCCGGCTGCGTTGCGAAGACCTATCCCGAGTTCTGGACCGACCTCGCCCGGCTGCAAGCCTGAGTTGCGGCGGTCCCCGCTCGCTCGCTGCCAAGCATCCGGCCGGTCGGGACGTGAACTCCCCGGAACGGGGTCGAATCCCGCGATCGAGGAGCCAGCAGTCAGGTCGGCAGGTCGCAATTCGTCATTCGAGCGGCACAACGGCTAGCTCCGGACCTCCGGATTGAGGGGTTGCGACCGGTCTGGGTGCTGTCAGCTCGCATCCGACGCGCAAATCCGGCCCGTCCGCGGTCGGCGTTGGGTTCGTTTCGTAATCCGCAGCAACAGCAGTCGGCGAGACAATTTCGGGCGGAGCAACTTCAATCAAGGCAACAGGTTGCGGCGTCAAATCAGATATCGTGGTTGCGGGTCTGGGAAGTGGGGCCGCGTTGTGCCAGAGTTCCACGAGGCGGGCCAACCGGCGGTACAGGGCGGTGTCGTAGCGGCGGAGGCGGGCGAGGTCGGGCGTCGGCAGATCCACGCAGTCCGCTTTCGCCAGACTCTGCTCGCGGGCGTCGGCGGCGGCCACCAGTTCGGTGTGCTCGGTGAGTTCGGCGAGCCGATCGACGGCAATCTCCAGCGGACTCAGGACCGTGCCAAGGGGATGATGCCCGCAGGCGACCGCGTGGGTGATCGGCACGGTCCGCATGGCAACGGGTACGCCGAGCAGGTCATAAGCCAGTGCCTTTTGCTCCGCGTTCCAACCGCCGGCCGCCTTTGCCATCAACGCCAGCAGGTTCCAGCGCGCGATTAACCAGGCACACCCTTGCGGGGTCTGGCGCAACTCGGCAACGACGCCGGACGGATTCCGCGAAATCTTCGCTCCGAGTATTTCGGCCGCTTCGACCCGGTCACTCTCCCAGAGCGTCGCAGCCCGCTGCGCTGCCTCAGCGCGGAGCTTGACCTCAATGTCCCGCGCCCGGTCGAGCTGACCCATCGTCCGGGCCACGTGCCGCTTGGTCCAGTCCGGGTTGCCTGCCGGATCGGCGTGGCTGATTGATCCCTCATCCGGGCGGATCTCGTTCAGGTCAATCACCGTCGCGGTCAGACCATGCGTGAGCGCATTCGCTCGCGACCGGGATTTCCCCGCCACAGTGTTAGGCCCCGTACTCCTCTGGGCATTCCGACGATTGGCTTGCAGCCGAGCCTCAGAAATCGGTGCCGACATCGGGATCGAGCCTCACGAGTCAGAGAGACGATTCGAGGATTCTCCCGCAATTCCGGGAGAGAAAAAGTCATCATTCTCCCAATTATGAACGGAAAACCCAGATTGACAACCAAAATATTGCAAAAAAGGGATACTATTCCAATCCACCTGGCGATCTGACTTATCCCACTCCGGATTTGTGCAACAGATTTCCCTGTTGTCCGGTTCCCAGGTCAGCAATAAGCATCGCAAAGATCAGATTGCAAATCGCAAAAGGTTATCTTCTCTTGGTTTGCGATTTGCTATTTGTGATGGGTAATCTTTCCAGAGCAATCGGTTTATCCGTGTTCCATCCGTGGCTCATTTGGCTTTTTGCCTCCATTCCGTCCCGCGTCTGGTTCGGGCGAATCGAGTCGAGTATAACGGGAGCCCGGACCCCGACCCGGTGCCTGAGGACGACCGTGAGCGACGCCATCGACCTGAATGCTTACATCCGTGATGTGCCCGACTTTCCCAAGCCGGGGATCATGTTCAAGGATATTACTCCCCTGCTCGCCCACCCCGAGGCGTTCGGGGCGTCGGTGGATCGGCTCGCCGAGCGGTTCCGGGATGAGCGGATCGACGTCGTGGCGGCGGCGGAGGCGCGCGGGTTCCTGTTCGGGCCGCCGCTGGCGCTTCGGCTCAATGTCGGCTTCGTGCCGATCCGCAAGCCCGGCAAGCTCCCGTACGACAAGATCGGGCTCGATTATCAGCTCGAATATGGGAGTGACCGGCTCGAAGTCCACAGCGACGCGCTCGCGCCGGGGACGCGCGTGTTGCTGCTCGACGATGTGCTGGCGACCGGCGGCACGATGGTGGCCTGCCGCGAACTCGTCCACCAGGCAGGGGCCGTGGTGGCGGCGTTCGCCTTCGTGGTGGAGCTGAGCTTCCTCGGCGGGCGGAGCAAGCTCGAACCCGCCGAGATCTTCAGTGTCTTGACTTACTGAGCAGGGGCAGCACCACCGGCACCGGCATCGGCGGGCTTGCCCGGTTCGGTTGGATTCGTCCAGGTCATCAACTGCACGGTGACGACCGTCTTGGCCTGCGGTATCCGCGTCACCGACTTTAACAGCCGCCCCGGCGCATTGTCGGCCATCCAGGTCCGCGTGAAGACGTCGAGGCCGCCGTCCCCCTTCGTCTTCGTGTCAAACCAGACCGCGTCCCACGTCCGACCCGCGAGCGTGAGCGTCTCGGTTCCCGAGGCCAGAGCGTTTGTCGGCTTGCCGATTTGGTCGCGCTTGACGCCCGGAAAGAGCGGGAACTTGCGGATCAACTCGTACGGCTCGACGGCCGAGACAACCTCGCTCCCCGTCGCGTTGCTGGTCCGCTGCACGGCGAAAACCGCCTTGTCGGGCTTCATCGCCTTTAGGGTCGTGGTCGTGGTCGTGGTCAAGATATGACCATTCGAGTCGGTTTCTGACCGCATCGTGATCATCGATCCGACCGGTTGTGCCTGCCAGCTTACATAGGACGGATGATCAACATCCTCCGCTCCGGCGATTCCACCCACGACCCTCCAGACAAGACCCGCACAAATCAGGGCGGTACGCATCATATCGAACTCCGAAAAGGTTCAAGATCCAGGCCAGGGACGGCAATCGTGACGACTCTGAACCATGACCTCAACGATTTCATCCAAATTTCATGATGATAACACACAATGGTCACAACGACCTGAGGCGACGACGCGGCAGCGTTCATCACGAAAATTTTTTCCCTCTTAAAACCTTCAAGGAACGCAACCCGGATCTTCATCGGCGTGGGTTACAAACGTGTCGCTCAGAATCAATTCCCTTGCCCGCCTACCAGGAAGCTGCCACCATGAGACCGGCCTCGCCGTCTTCCCGCCGATCGAGCCGCCCCGGCTTCACGCTGATTGAACTGCTGGTCGTCATCTCGATTATCGCCGTGTTGATCGCCTTGCTCTTGCCGGCCGTCCAGTCGGCACGCGAAGCGGGTCGCCGGGCGCAGTGCACCAACAACCTGAAGCAGATCGGGCTCGGAATCCTGAACTTCGAGAGCGTCAACAGCTCGTTGCCGAAGGGGCCGTATGATGGCGACCCGAACGCCGTGGATACCTCGGGCAACCCAGACGCGAGCCGGCGGATCTACGACGAAGACTGGATGAATGGCGCCTACGAGACCGCCACCTGCTGCCGGGCCGATGCCCCGGGCGGGTTCAACCAGTTCTTCAAGATCCTGCCGTACATCGAACAGCAGAACGTCTACAACCTGGCCAACTTCAGCATCCCGCCGATCTCCAGCGCGGTAACGCGGGTTCCGGCGGACTACGGCGGCGAAGACAGCATTGCCCGCGTCGCCATCCCCGGTTTCTACTGCCCGTCGCGGCGCTCGAATGAGCGGTACGGGACCGTTTTCGCCACGGCGATCTCGAAGAACGACTACGCCGGCTGTGCGGGGATGATGCAGGGCCAGGCGTACGAATGCACAGCGCCCTACGACAACCCAACCCTCTCGATTCCGCCCGCACCCAATGGCGCGGGTCCGCGAGCCAACGAGCGGGCGGCAATCAACTACGGCGATACGGCGGGGCGAAAAGGGGCGATCGTCCAGGGGACGCGGGGGACGCGGTACCTGGCTCACTTCACCGATGGGACGTCGAACTCGATCGTCTCGGCCGAAAAGTGCCTGCCGATCACCCGGTTCGGTGCGGATGGCGGCGACAACGAGCGCTGGCAGAACTCAGGGTGGGATGAAGACTGCATCCGCTGGCACTTCGTGCCCGTTCCCGACGCCAGGGCCCCCAAGTTTCGCGGCGAAGCGTGCGTGGTCCCGGCCGACTACAGCGACCAGACCACCAACCTCTGGCGACGGATGTTCGGTTCGTCACACCCGGGCGGGATCAACGCCCAGTTCGGCGACGGTTCGGTCCACTTCATCAAGTACACCGTGGACCCGGGTGCCTTCCGCAAGCTCGCCGTGATCGACGATGGCGAGGTCCTCAGCGCTGATGCTTACTGATCTACTTCGGCAATGCTCAACCCCCAAGGACATTCATTGATGATCTCCAAATCATGGTTGCGTAATCTGTTTCTCGTGGTTGCCTGTGCCGTCATGGTGCCCGGCTGCGGCTCGGGGGAATCCGAGACACTCGCCATCACCAAGCTCGACCTGACCGACGAGCAGGCGGCCGAGATCCGCTCGCGCGATCAGATCGTGGACGAGGAAGAGGGCGGCTCGCAGAAGGTGATCCGCGCGACCAAGGGAACCAAGGTGGCCCGGCAATCCCAGGCTCGGCAACGCTAATCGGAGCTGGTGTCTTTCGAGCCGATACCGGTGTCGGCTCCACCTTGATGGGAAGCCGCTGATCGGGACGGGTGCTGCCGATCGTGGGGCGAAGTTGGCTTCGCCCTCGGGCGAGGGTCGACGAGATCGACACTGACCCGCGCGGCCAGGGCGGAGCAATTGTCCCGTTCTTCGAGTCAGGCCGCGGCCAGGGCCAGGTTTTCGTCGAGCCGCTCGAAGCCAGCGGCCATGCCCTGTTCCATGCCGGAGCCAACCGCCCCGTCGCGGGCTTCCTTCGAGTCGAAGAGAAAAGTCATTGTCAGCATCGTCCGCTCACCCAGTTCGGTGAGGACAATCGTCGCCAGTTGCTCTCCGCCGCTGGGGACGCCGCCCATCTCGAATACCTGGGTTCGAACGCAACGCTCGGGCGGGACGACCTCACGGTGGACGCCGGACTGGGACATGGTCATCCCATTCGGGTTGCTCCAGACGCGGCGATAAATCCCGCCAGTGCGGGCGTCGTCCTCGCAGGTGGTCATATCCCAGCCGGGCGGGCCATAAAACCATTGCCTGAGCAGCTCGGGCGTGAAAATCGAGGCCCAGACCAGCTCGCGTGGGGCGTCGAATTCACGGGTGGTGACGATCTCTTGATCGGTCGGGGTCGTCAGCTTCAGGGCATTTCGCATCAGCAAGGTCCTTTCATCGTTTCTACTGCCGAGCTTTCAACTCGTCCAGCAGGGTGTCGAGGCGCTCGAAGTTCGCCTGCCAGAGTTTCCGGTATTCCTCCAGCCATTCGTTGGCCTGGGCCAGAGGCCTGGCCTCGATCCGGCAGGGTCGTCTCTGGGCGTCGCGTCCCCGGGAAATCAAGCCAGCTTTCTCAAGCACCTTGAGATGCTTGGAGATCGTGGGTTGGCTCAACTGGAACGGAGCTGCAAGCTCATTCACCGTGGCTTCGCCTGCCGCCAGCCGGGCCAGGATGGCCCTCCGGGTCGGGTCAGACAGGGCCGAGAATGTGGCATCCAGGCTAGCGGTCATCACGGGTCGATTACCATCTGGTTGTATAGCCGACCGGAAATATACATGGCGTCGGGATACGTGTCAAGCTCCAGCACGAACAACTTGCGAGTTCGCGGAGGGCGAGGCTGTCTCCCTCGGCGGAGTTATGATAGGAGCGATTGGTTTTGCATCGAGCTTTTAGCTCTGGCTGATGCTCAAATTCCTGCGGCACTTCATGAAAATTCACCCACTGATTTCTGGCCGACTCCGAAGCGGTCGGGCGGGGATCACCAGAAGGCACCGATGAAGAAGGAAAAGTAGCGGACGCGATCGCCATCGGCCTTGGCCACGGGAAAGGCGAGGTCGAAGGCGAGCGGCAGTTGCCCGGTGATCTGCGGGATCACGACGCGGACCCCGGTCCCGACCGCAGCGCGGATGGTGGTGAACTTGTAATCGGCCTCGACCGTGCCGAAGTCGCAGAAGACCACTTGCTGCAAGGTGTCGCTGGCGTTCCAGGGGAACTGGTACTCGACCGACCCGATGGCCGTCAGCACACCACCCACGTTTTGCCCCTCGATGTGCGGGCCGACGCCGCGATAGTAAAAGCCCCGCATGCTGCGGAAGTCACCGGCAAAGAACCGCTCGTAGACCGGCGTGTCGCGGCCGGTGGCCCCGAAGAAGCCCCGGAGGGCGAGGGTCCGCTTGCCCGAGCCGTCGGGACGCGACCCAAGGGTGAAGTGCTGGCGGCCTTCCAGCGTGATCTTCGGGAAGGTGAACGTGCCGAAACCCTGCTCGAACGCGGCTTCCAGGTACGACCCGGTGCTCGGCGAGGTTGGGTTGTTCCGGTTGTCGAACCGGATGCTCGGGCGGATCGTGGCCAGGAAGGTCGAGCCGGCGGCGGCGAGGATGTCGGCGGCGGCCGGATACTTGAACCCGGCGATGTTCACGTTTTCCGCCCGGACCGCGACGTCGGTATACATCTGCGGACCTGCCTGGTAGCCGAGCGAGAACCGCCCACCGCTGCGCCGCTCGTTCCAGTCGGGGTAGAACCGGCTCCACTGGTAGCCGTTCAGGCCGAGCCCGATCGGGAGGTCGAACAGGTACGGGTCGCGGAAGCTGATGACGTAGCGGTTGATCTGTGTACCGGGCGACAGCTCGATCCGGAACTCCTGCCCGGCGCCCCGGAAGGCGCGCCCGCTCATCAACTCGGCCATCGACCGGGGGACGGCGAAAAGGTCGAAGTTCGACTCGTGGAGGATAACGTTGCCGTTCAGGCCCGCCTGGCTGCTGGCCCCGACGCCGAACATGATCCGGCCCGTCGGCGCCTCGTCGATCTGGGTGACGATGTCGGCGAAGTCGCGGTGCCCGAACGGCTCCTGCCGGTCGGGGCCGACGTTGTTCATGTTTTGATTCGGCAAGCTCGGAAACAGACCGGGGTTCCGGTCGCCTCGGTCCACCGGCCCGCCCGAGTTCGGGACCTTGTTGTTTGGGCCGGGGTTCTCGCCGTTGGCAACCGGTGGGAGCGGGTCGAGCGGGAGCGACGGGACCACGTTCGGTTGCGGGTCGAACACCCCCGTCTGGCGGCCGAACGGGCTGAGGGTCGAGATCCCGCTGCCATCCACCTGCGGCGGGACCGCACCCGGACCCGTCGGCAATGGGGCCGCCGTGACGGCCGAACCCGCGGTGGCCTGGCCGGGACCGATCGTCAAGGGCGGCAGCGCGACAGGGTCGCCGGGAAGCTGTAACGCCGGCTCACCGCTCTGCATCCGGGCCTGGGTCGCCTGCGCCTGGCGATTGGCGAGCGCGGCTGCGGCGACGGCGGGCGGCACGACGCTCGGTTGCTTGCGGATCAGCGACGGCCCGCCCAGGCTCAACGGCGCGAGTTGCGGCGGCGTCGCCGGCAGCGGCGGGAGGTCATCAGAGCGGTCGTCGGGGCTTTGCATCCGGCCCAGGCCGGGGAGGATGCTCTCAGGGTCGACGGCGACATCTTCGCCGTACGGCTTGTCGCCAGATCGCTGGTGGACGATCTCGATGTTCAACCCCTTGCCGGCCGCCCCGGGCTGGCCGGGCTTGGCGACGTACCCCGTGCCGATCACGCGCTGCTGGTACTTTTCGAGCCGGGTCATGTCGAGGACCTCGCCCGGCAAGAGACCCGCCATCAGGGCTTCGCGGCGGAAGACCTTGTCCTTGGTGTGGACGTTCCCCTTGATGATGAGCTGGCCGAGGTAAACCGGCGTCCCCTCGTTGATCCGGTAGACGACGTCGATCAGGTCGGGCTGGTTGGTGTCGAGCTGATCCTTTTCGATGGTGGTCTTGATGCAGCCTTTTTCCTGGTACTGCTTCATGATCTTGGCATAGTCCAGCTCGCGAATCTTCTCGTTGTAAGGTTCGTTCTCCTTCATCAGGAGCCCCTGCTTGAGCGCGGCCTCGGGGAACATGGTGTTCCCCTCGAAGACGATCTTGCGGACCTTGAACCGGGTCTTCTCCGAAATCGTGTACGTGATCCGCTCAGCGCCGATGTCAGCGCCGGGTTTGACGGTGGCGGACACCTCGACCATGAAGAAGCCGTTTTCCTGATAAAACTTGATCAGGTTCCGGCGGTCGTTTTCTAGGCTGTCCTTGTACCGCTTCTCGCCGAGCGTGCCGAGGATTCCCTTGCGGCTGTCGATCTTGGTCTTGAGCAAGGCATCATCGACGAACGTGTTGCCGACGAAGTCGATGCTCTCGATGTGGAACTTCGGCCCCTCGAAGATCTCGATCACGATCTTGGTATCGCCGGGGTTGCCGCCTTCGAGCAGCTTGACGCGGGCTTGCTCGTAGCCCTTTTCCTCGTAGACGGCCTTGATCCGGTTCGGTGCCATCTGCGTGGTCTTCCAGTCGGCCCGGCCCCCCTTTTTAAGGTCGCACGCCTCCTGAATATCCTTGAGCTTCAGCTTGTGGATGCCGATAAACTCCAGCACATGAATGATCGGCATCTCAGCGACGATGACGATCAGGACGACCCCTTTGCCGTCGGCGGATTGCTCGTAGACGATCTGGACCTCGGAGAACCACTTGGTTCCGTTGAGGGCCTTGAGGTCGTCGTCGAGCACCGCCTGATCGAGCGGTCGACCCACCCGGCTTTTGATGTGGCTCTTGATCTGCTCGGGCGTGATCGACTGGTTCCCCTGGGTCCGGATCTCGGTCACCGGCCCCTCGGGCAAGATGCGCGGTTTTCCCGCCTGGGCATCACGCCCCGTTGCCAGGATCAACAGCCCGATGAGAGTGCCCACGACGATCGAGCGCCAGCGATGATCGACCTGCCAGACCCCGGAAACTGGGCCGGCCGTCGATCCTTCCCTCGGCTCGATCGGTCTGTTCAGTTCGCCGCGTATCATGCGCGATCGGTCCCGATTGAGACCAGCGCGACTCCTGGACCGACCGCCGGTGAGGGGCGGGTGTCGCCTGAGTCGAGGCTGGTCAAGGATGTCCAACGTCCCCGGCACACCCACGGTCAACGCAGCTGGCGTCGCACCGGGGGAAGGTGGTCGGATTGGTTGAGGAGAACTCGTCCGTCCTTGGATCGAATTCGGGGAGACTGCAATCGTTCAGAGAGCGGGACTTGTACCCGGAACCCACGGGCGCGACAAGCCGGTTTTCCGCCAAAAGAACTTCAGGGTTTTTCGGGATTCCCGCGCGGATCATCGCGGCTGGGCTTGACGACTTGTCCGTCGGGCCGCAACAACCCGACCTCGCCATCGTACAACCACCGCCCGCGCTCGCGGACGAACCGGACGACCAGACCGACCCGATTTCCCTGGCAGAGCCAGACCTGATCCCCCTGGACCCAGACTTGATAGTTCGGGTGGATCTGCCGCGGGAAACCCGTCACTCCTCCCTGCCTTGCCGGTTGAATCGGGTGCTCGAGCAGATAGCGGTCGGTGCAGAGCGACCGGATCGTCGCCAGATCACCCGCGTTGGCGCTCGCGATCAGGCGAGCATACCCCTGGACGGCCCCCCGGGTCGTGATCAGGCGCTGGACGACAACCCAGGCCAGACCCACGGCCAGCACCAAAACGAAGCCACCGAGCAAGATTTGAGTGCGATTCCACTTCACGACCGGAGCCGGGCCTTGATCTGGTCGACCAGACCCCGGGTGATCGCCTTCCGGTCGGTCTGACCCGCCACGCGATCCATTTCGGCGATCAGGCCACCGTCGCCCCAGTCCTTGCCGTTCTCCAGATACGTCACCAGCGCCCGGCCGACGACGTGGCCGAAGTAGCCCGCCGATGCCCCCTGACTGAGCGCCCCGGCCAGATGACCCAGCCCCGGGATCAGCTTCAACGCTCCGCCGGCGATCGTCGTGGCGAGCGACCCCCAGAGGACGACCCGACCGCCCCGGATCAGGTCGAGAGCCAGCCCGCGGGCGATCTCGGTGCTCATCGGCTCGCCGTAAACGTCGGCCACGCGCCGGACCAGGATCATCAGGCCCGTCGGCCCGGTCAGAAAGTCGAGCAGCGGCACCGGGTTGACCGCGAGCGCGATGGCCAGCCCCGCGCTCGTCTCATCCGCCACCCGCTCGGCCTGGATGCGGAGGCCGCGCCGCTCCAACGTCCGCAGCGCGACGTGGCGATCGACCTCGGCCCGGGTCGCGGCGAGCGTCTGAAGATCCGCGCTCGATTCGAGCAGGAGCCGGCGCATGAGCGCTTCGAGGGCGTCGATCTCGGGCGCGCCACGGACCGTCTCGGACCGACCCGAGCCGTCCGTTGCCCGGCGCCGGACGATCGGCGCGGCGGCGATCTCGACCACGTTCTCGGGCGGGATGATCCCGCGCAGACTCGCGCGGATCGCCTCGATGACTTCGGTCTGGGCCTCGGGTCCGAGCAGGTCCACCTTGTTGACGACCACGACGATCGGTTTCCCGGCGGCGTGGAGCGCGACCAGCGCAGCGCGAGCGGTCGCCGTCAGGTCCTCGGCCAAAACAAACAGGATCAGGTCGGCGCCGTCCGCCGCCCGGAGGGCCAAATCGCCGCGCTCTTGCCCGCCTTGATCGACCTCCTCCAGTCCCGGCGTGTCGATCAGGTGGACGGCTTGATCGGCGATCGACCGCGACCAGAGCCAGTCGACGGCGACAACCTCGGCCGTCGTGCCGCCGATCGGGCTGGCGCTCCGGACCTCGGTGCCGACAAGGGCGTTGATCAGGCTCGACTTACCCGCGTTGATGATCCCGAAGATGACGACGGCCAGCGGTCGGATATCGGCAGGAGCAGTGGTCGTGCTCATGAGGTGGGCTGGACCTTGCGGCGGAGGTCGTCGCGGAGGCGGTCGACCACCGAGTCGGCCTTGGCGCGGTCGAGGATCTGCTGGATGACGGTTTTGATGCCGAGTTGCCCCCACTGGCACCCCTGCGCCAGGTAGATCTTCGCGGCTCGGCCGATGATGTACGACGTCCACGACGCCGTGACTCCCAGGCCGAGCCCGACCGTCCCCACGCCGAGCGCTGCCAAAGGCGCGGCCAGGCCACCTGTGGCGACCGTCGTTCCAGCAAGCGCGGCCTTGGCTCCCATCAACAGCAACCGCCCGGCAATGTCGATCGCGCCGAGGGCACCGAGTGCCTTGACCATATCCTTGACCAGGCTGACGGCCGTCCGCCGGGTGAGCGGGATGCCGTAGACCTTGCTGAGCGCGATGATCATGGCGACGTCGACCGCCAGCCCTCCGGCAAGGTCGGCCACGGGGATCGGGTTCAAGCCGACGGCGGCCCCCTTGGTCAGAGCGAAATTCCAGATCAGGCGGTTGGCGGCGTCGTCGCGGATGCGGACCTTGTGCGCCACGATCTCGTCGTGGACGTCGCCCGCGAACAGCAACGTATTCAGAGCAACCAGCGCTTTCCCCTCGCGTTCGAGGACGGCGAGGATGCGCTCCTTGAGCGGGGCGATGATCGGCTCCGGGCGTTCCCAGACGGTGGTGGTGGTGCCGTCGGGCTTTTGAATCCGCACGCGGTACGGGTCGGGGTTGGCGGCCGTCATGACGATGTCGTCGCGGCGGACGAGGTTGCGGACCCGTTCGTCGCGGATCTTGTCGTGGATCAGGTCGCGGTCGGCGTCGGGGTAGCGGTCGATCTGGTTGAAGACGAGCAGGATCGGCTTCTGGGCCTCGCGGAGCGTCGTCAGTGCCTCGAACTCCCGGCGCTGCATGTCACCCGAAACGACGAAGAGGATCAGGTCGGCATGCCGCGCGACGGTCCGGGCCAAGGTCTCGCGTGCTTCGCCCCCCACCTCGTCGATCCCCGGCGTATCGACCAGGATCAGCCGGGCATCGGCCCAGCTCGACCCGGCGGGCTGGACCGACTCCCACCGGCTCGCCTCGCGCTCGACGGTCGTGCCGTGGGTGGACCCTGATTTGAAGACCGTCTGACCCAGAAGCGCGTTCAGGACCGACGACTTTCCCCGACTGACCATCCCGAACGCCGCGATCTCGACCGTGTTGTCGTCGAGCTTCTGCGTCAGGGCTTGCAACTGCGCAATCTCGCCACTGAGGGCCGCTTCCTCGGCGGGAGTCAGGTGCAGGCCGCTCAGCGTGGCGTCCAGGCTCTCGCGGGCGCGATCGACCAGCACGTCGGTCTCGTCGAGGTGGTTCAAAACCTCGTCAAGGGTCGGTTCATCGACCTGGGGCTCGATGTCGTCGCTGGGATCAACGGTCGCCACGGCTCAAAACTCCCTGGAAGAAGAAAGGCAAAATTAGCCACGGATGGAACACAGATTAAACACAGATAAGACATAAATAAATCTCAAAATTTCTATTAAATTGTCCCTGGAATTATCCGTGTTTAACCCGTGGCTCCTTTTCTCTTTTTTTTGCGCCAATCATTGCCTTGGCTGGGCGGCTTCGGCAGGTTTAAAAACTTGCTTGGTGACCCGGGAGAGAGCCTGGCGGGCGAACTCGTGGAGAAAGTCAGCGCGGCTGTTGAGATTGAACTGGCGGATCAGGGCGGCGCCCATCCCGCCGTCACCCCAGGATTGGCCCTGGCGGAAGTAGTCGGCGAAGGCGTGCCCCGAGACGTGCGCGAGGTAGGCCATCGACGTCGCCTGGACCGCACCACCCGCGGCATAGCCGACAAATGTGGATTTGAATAGCCCGGCGATCAGCGACGTCGATGCCTCGACAAGACCCGTTTTGAGCAGCATCTGGATCATCTGGGTGCCGATCATCTTGACGTGCGCGGTGGTGATCTCGACACCGTAGACGGCGGCCAGCTCACTGATCATCTGGTACTGCACCGCCCCGGCTGCCATCAGGTCGAGCGCGGGGATCGGGTTGGCGAAGACGGTCGCGGCGGTCATCCACTGGAACTTGTCGATCACCTGATCGGCCCGCTGGTCGCGCTCGCCCGAGACTTGCTCGCGGGCTTCCTCGTTGATCAGATGCGCCCGGAGGAGCAAGTTCCCGGCGCGCAGGGCGTCCCCCTCGCGATCGAGCAGCGCCGCGATCCGCTTCTGGAGGGCGGTGATATCGGGCGGCTCGGTTTCCAGGACCGTCGTCGTCGTCCCGTCGGCGTTCTGCACGCGGACCTGCACCGGTCGGGGTCGCGCGGCGATGGCCACCACGTCCCCCGGCTCGATCCGACCTGTGAGGCGTTCGCGGAGCTTGGTAAGGATCGCGTCGCGGTCGACGTCGAGGAGGCGGTCCACCTTGTTGAGGACGACGATCGACCGTTTGCCCTGTTCGATGAGAGCGGCCATCGGCTCGAACTCCGAGCGGATCAGGTCGTGATCGACCACGAACAGGAGCAGATCCGCGCGGACGGCGAGGTCGCGGGCCTCGGCTTCGCGCTCCGCGCCACCCGTTCCGACCTCGGATAGCCCTGGGGTATCGGTCAGGAGGACGGTCCCGTCGACACCCTTGAGTTCGTGCGTGTGGACCTCGCCTGCCTGGGTGGTCCCGATCGTGGCCGCGACTCGGCCGACGTCGCGGCCGAGGAGCGCGTTGATCAGCGACGTCTTGCCCGACGACCCGGTCCCGAAGATGACGACGTGGAAGCGCTTCGCCTGACTGTCAGTGCGGAGCGTGGCCAGTTCGCGCTGGAACCGGGTCCGGATCTCCTCGCTCTTGACCTGCGCGATTACCCCTTCGGCCTTCTCGGCCTGCACCTGCGCTGCGACGATGATGTCACTGGGTGCGGTGGCAATCTGGGGTTGGTCGGGCCGACCGAGCTTCCAGAGGAGACGGAACGAGCCGACGGCCGCCGCCGTCGCCGTCAAGGACGCCAGGACCACGACGCCGACGGCGAGTTCGGGCGACGTGGTGGCGACCCGGTCATGCAGGTTTTGCACCGAGGTGACGAGCCAGGCGGTTGTCCCGACGGCCACGGTCGTCCCGGCGAGGGCGAGGATCAGGCGAGTGGAGCGTTTCATCCGACAAGGTCACCCGGATCAAGAGGCCAGCGGGTCATGGCTGATAGACGATTTGACCTGAAATGGATTCGCCCCGGCGGGCTGAGTATTGCGCGGAAGTCGGTCGAGCGCACGATTCTACGCCGGAACGGGGCGGGGTCCAAGTCGCCGGTTTCTGAATCAGATCGGCTCTGGATTCGCACCTGATATAATCTTCTGGCACGATCAGGGTCGGACCTCGACCCGAACCGTTGACTTCTCCCTCCCTCAAGGAATCGCCATCATGTCGTCCGAACCTGAGCATCCGGATGCCGACTCGCCCGACTTCGAGCCGACCGCGCAGGTCGTTCAGCCCGATTATGCTCATTCCCCTGATGCACCTCCGCCGCCCGCCCCGCGCTCCGAGCACCCCGAGCATTTCGAATCTGATCCAGAAGCTGAGAGGTCAGAGGCTGACAGGTTCCGAGCTGAGACTGACAGGTCCAAAGCTGAGGCCGATAAATTCCGGGCCGAGATTGAGAAGACCAAGGCCAAAGCTGAGGCCGATGAGACCAAAGCCAAGGCCGATGCCGATGCGGCTAAAGCCAAAGCCGACGCTGACAAATCCAAGGGCAAACCCGCCCCGGCGGCTCGCCAGTCCACTTCCTCGCTGCTCTCCAGCGCGATCCTGATGATCGTGGGCGCGGCGATCGCGGGCGGCACGTTTTATCTGGCCCGGGTCTTCGCTCCCCCCAAGCCGCCCGGTGAAGTTGCCGAGAAGCCGCCGGCCGACATGGTGAAGACCGAGGATTTCAAAAAGCTGTCCGACCACGTCGACCAGATGAGCAACGACCTGAAAACGGCTCAGAAGCAGATCAGTGATCGGCCCGACTACGACCCCGATATCAGGACCTTGCGTGACAGGATGACCGAACTCGACCGCAAGCTGGCGGGGATGCCGGCAATGTTCGACTCGATCAACCAGAAACTCGCCACCATGAGCAAGGTGGAAGACTCGTCGTCATCCACCCAGGTCGACGCGATCAACCGCCGCGTCACGGATCTGTCCAACATGGTCGACCTGCTCCGGAACTCACCCAACAGTGGCCGTGTGCCCGCCAACACCGCCGGCAGCAACACCACCGACCCGCGAGCCAACGGCACAGCGCTCGCCATCGCGATCGACCTGTACAAGAACAAGCAGTGGAACGAAGCCAAGGACGCTTTCGATAAACTCCAACTCGCCGCGCCCAACGACGCCACCGTCTGGTATCTCTCAGCGCTGGTCAACGGCTTCAGCACGAACCAGTGGCAAGGGGAAACCGAGCGCCTGGTCAACGTCGGTCTCGAAAAGGAAAAGACCGGTCAGACCACCTCCACCGCGGTAGACCGCCAGACCGATTTCCTAACAGGCCCGACCGGTAAGGATTGGCTCGCTGCGTACCGCAAGCGAATCAACGCCCGATAACCGCCACGCACGGCCATGAAAAAGCCCACCCGTTCCAAAGAACGGGTGGGCTTTTGGTTGGTTCAACCACCAGTCGATCCGTCACTTACCCAGAATGGTGATCCAGCCACGGCTCAGGTAGTCGGTCATCGTCATGGCGATCATGATTCCGAACCAAACCAGGGTTCCGCCACCGACAATCCAGGTCAACGTGTCGCTGTCCTTGAAGTGCATGAAGAACAGGATGATCAGACCAGCCTTGATCACCGCAATCGTCATGGCGACGACGATGTTGAAGTCGCCCAGCGGCAGCCAGGCGGCAACCATCGTCAAGATCAGCAAGACCATCAACCCAGCAAAGATCTTGATGTAAGAATCTTTGTGCGAGTGGTGGGCATGATACTGGTTATCCGGACGTTCTTTGAGAAGCTGTGCCATCGGTTCGTGAGTTCTGGAAAAGGTGGGATGGGGATCAACCCTGGGTCGCGTACCGGAGGTCAACCAGATAAAGCAACGGAAACAGGAACACCCAAACCAGGTCAACGAAGTGCCAGTACAGGCCCAGCGATTCGACCGTCGTGCCGTCGGCGAAGTTCCCTTTCCAGATCATGTACGCCAGGATGCCGATCGCCACCACCCCGATGAGCATGTGCAACGCGTGCAAGCCCGTCATCGCGAAGTAAAGGACGAAGAACAGCTCCATGTTCGGGATGATACTTTCGGGAACATGCTCCGGCCCCCACGACAAACCCGGAATCAAGCCTTCATAGTAGTCAATAGTCCACTCGACCGCCTTGACGCCCAGGAAGAACAGACCGCAGGCCATCGTGATGATCATGTTGATGATCGAGAGCCGTAGTTCGTTCAGCTTGGCGTAATCGACGGCCAGAGCCATCGACAGGCTGGAGCAGAGCAGGACGCCCGTGTTAGCGAACCCGAGATACCAGTACAGTTTATTACTGCCGACGGCGAAGCCGGCGTGGTATTTGTACCGGAACAGGATGTAGGCGAGGAACATGCCACCGAAGAACATGACTTCGGTGGCAAGGAACGTCCACATACCGAGTTTGGTGGTATCGTCCTGCTGTTGCAAGTCGTCGAAGTGCGACAACAGGGCGGGTGTTGTGACTGCGGCGGCGGCGTTAGACACTCGGGCCCTCCTGGATCTCGTATTCGTACGGTTCTTCGGTGACGACCGGGGTTTCCTCGAAGTTATGCGTGGTCGGCGGCGAGGGGAGGGTCCACTCCAGGCCGGTCGCACCCCAGGGGTTGGGGCCGGCATTCGCGCCATACTTCAAGGAGAGAGTCAGATAGATCAAGGGCAGCACATAACCGACCGCCAGGATTGACGCTCCCGCCGAGGAGAGGACGTTGAAGACCTGGAACTCAGGCGGATATTCATGGTAGCGCCGGGGCATCCCGAGGTAGCCGAGGATAAACTGGGGGAAGAACGTCAGGTTGAACCCGACGAAGACCAGCAGAGCTGACAGTTTACCCCAGATCTCCGGATACATCTTGCCTGTGATCTTCGGCCACCAGAAGTGGATCCCGCCCAGGTATGCCATCACCGTACCACCGACCATGATGTAGTGGAAGTGGGCCACCACGAAGTAGGTGTCGTGCAGGTGGACGTCAACCGCCAAAGTCGAGAGTACCAGCCCGGTCAACCCACCGATGACGAACAGGCCGATGTAACCCAGGGCGTAGAGCATCGGGGTATCCGACGAAATCGAACCCTTGTACAGGGTGGCGGTCCAGTTGAACACCTTGATGCCCGACGGCACGGCGATCAGGAAGCTGATGACCGAGAAGACGATCCCCGCGTACATCGACTGGCCACTGACGAACATGTGGTGGCCCCAGACAAGGAACCCGAGCACCGCGATCGACATCAGGGCCATCGCCATGAAGCGGTAGCCAAAGATCTTCCGTCGCGAGAAGCAGGGAACCAGCTCCGAGATCACACCGAAGCCCGGAATGATCATGATATAAACGGCGGGGTGCGAGTAGAACCAGAACAGGTGCTGGAACAGGACCGGGTCGCCACCGAGCGCCGGGTCAAAGATCCCCACCTTCATGATCCGTTCCAGACCGAGCAGCAAGATCGTGACCGCCAGGACCGGCGTACCGAGCACCATGACGATGCTGGTAGCATACTGCGCCCAGACGAACAACGGCATCCGGAACCAGGTCATCCCCGGCGCCCGCATCTTGTGCACGGTGACGATGAAGTTCAAACCCGTCAAGATCGACGAGAATCCGACGATGAACACCCCGAGCGCGGTCAAGATGACGTTGCTGTTTGAGTACATCGAACTGTACGGCGTGTAGAACGTCCAGCCGGTATCGACACCTCCCCAGAGGATCGCCGAGATCGTGAAGATCCCACCGAGAATGTAGATGTACCAGCTCAACAGATTGATCCGCGGGAACGCAAGGTCACGGGCGCCGATCATGATCGGCAAGAGGAAGTTGCCCAGGACCGCCGGGATCGACGGGACCATGAAGAAGAAGACCATCACGATCCCGTGGAGCGTGAACATCCGGTTGTAAACGTCCGACCGCATGACATCCCCCGCGGGGGTCGCCAGTTCGAGCCGCATCAGCGTGGCCGCGGCCCCACCGAGGAAGAAGAACGCGGTGATCGAGAACATGTACAGGATGGCGATCCGCTTGTGGTCGACGGTCAGCAACCACGAAGCCACGGTCGAGCCATTGGTCAGATAATTCGAGCCAGGGAGGACGGCCCTGGTATGGGGGTCAGTGATTGACTGGCGGACATTTTCAGCAACGCTCATCTTTCCGTACCCTCCTTCCGCCCGATCGACTTGATGTACTCCATGAGTTGGAGCACTTCTTCTTCCTTCAAGACATCTTTGTACGTCGGCATGATCGACTTGAACGTCACCCCGTTTTTGGCGTCGGTCACGTCCGTCTGGAACCCGGCGACAACCTGCGACTGCGGCAGCAAGATCGAGTCGCGAATGTATTTGTCATCCGCCAGCACAAATTGCACGCTCTTGCCATCGTGATCCAGGATCGGCACCTGGCCACCATAGACCCCGGCCAGCTTCGGTGCCCGGAACTGCGAGTTCTGACCGTGGCAGCCCGAGCAGTGATACTTCTCGAACAACCGCGAGCCACTCAAAGCCATCGTCGGACCCGCGTCGCTCGAACCCGACCCGGTCGCCGTCGTCTTGCCCTTGAGCCAGCGTTCGTAGTCGGTCGGCTCCATCACCACAGCCCAGCCACCCATCTTGGAGTGTTCGGTCCCGCAGTACTCAGCGCAGAACAGGTGGTAGCGACCCGGCTTCATCGGCTCGAACCATTCCTGCGTCAGCCGACCAGGGAGAACGTCTTGCTTGACCCGGAACGCGGGGACGTAAAAACTGTGGATCACATCCTGCGACGTCATCAAGAGCTTGACGGGCCGACCCGCCGGCAGGTGGATCTCGTTGATCTCGCTCCGCCCCTGCGGGTGCTGGACCTTCCACATCCACTGCTTGCCGACCACATAGATCGGGGTGGCATCCTTGGGGGGATTGAACATCTCGAAGAAGACCTGCGTCCCGATGGCGAAGATCCCGAGGACGATCACCAGGGGGATGCCGATCCACGCGGCTTCGAGCGCAAAACTCGTGCTCAACGCGTGGGACCGGTCAACCTGCGCTCCCTTGCGATAGCGAATCGCAAAGTACATGACCAGAAAGCCAATCAGGATCGTGAAAAAGACCGTGATCGCCATCAAAACGAAAAAGACGGCATCGACGCGGTGGGCGATGGTCGAAGCTTGATCGGGAAAGAAAGGGATGTCCCACATTGTTAAGGGATCGCTGGTCCTGAAGGAAGTTCGGAGAACGTGGATCCGGTCATCCGGCCCATCCGTCGATCGCGCCGAACCATCGCGAACAGAAAAGTTCCCAATAGCAGGGCGGTAGCTATCCCGAGAACCCGAATCACGTTCATGATCGCAAACGAATACTTGCCGGTCTTTTCGTCGTACTCGTAGCAGTACATCACGACCTTGTCGATCGGCGAGGCGATCTTGCTCTCGGCCGCTGACTCCAGGCCGAACTTAAGGTCACGAGCAGGATACTCGACTCCAAAAAAGTACCGCGAGACCCGCCCACTTGGCGTCAGCATGACGAAGCCGGCGGTGTGGATATAAGAACCCATCTTCTCGTTGAACTTGTATTTAAAGCCGATCGCCTTGGCCAAGGCGTCGATCGACTGCTGATTCCCAGTTAAGCCGTGCCAGCCGCTGATGGCACCCGGGCGGTTGTAAAGCTTCGTGTAAATCTTCCGTTGACTGTCCGATTTGGCGGGCGTCTCACGCGGGTCAATGCTGACGTTGATGATCTCGAAATCCTTGCCGAGACTGGCAGTCAACGGCTTGAGACTGCGAGTCAACTCCGACAGCACCTGTGAGCACATCATCGGACAGTCACGATAGCCCATGATCAGGATCACGGGTCGCTTGCCGAAGTAGTCCGCTAACCGGACATCATTGCCTTGCTCGTCGCGGAACGGCAGCAGCAGCGGGATCTGCGTGTTGAGGTTTTGCTCGAAGCCAATTCCCTTCAGAACACCGCCCGCCTCGTCGGCCGAGGCGATGGAGGTTGGGGCCACGCTGGCCCCGACCGCAACCATAGTCATCAGAATCGCCCGCGCCACCGCCAACGGTCGGCGGCGGGGCCGGTCGGACCGATCAGAGGTGGGCTGGGACGCGCTGCGAGTCATGGGAGTTCCTTGTTCAATTCGTCGTCTTGTAGGACTTGCCAACCCGGGGAATCAGGTCACCGGTCGGCATCCCCTTGGGAGTGACCTCACGGTGCGGCAAACCTTTGCGGGCGACGATCTCCATGGCGATGTCGAGCGGCACCCGCAGTTCCTTGGTCTTGGGGTTGCGATGGAACGTCGTCAGCACTTCGTCCTCTTCGTCCTGCATCCGGACCATGTCGGCGGTCGTGTTTTGTTGCAGGGGAGCGAGGCGACCCGTCACACCCGTGTCGCGAAGAATATTCTCCTTCGGCTGGGGTGACTTCGTGTCCTGCGCGACGTAGCCCATCATCAAGGCACTCATACTAAGTTGGACCAGCCCACCGAAAACGACAAGGCCGACCAGGAAGTAAAGGATTGGCTTGGCCGCGATATCTGTACGTTCATGCCCTTCGGAAGGGTCGGGTGGTGGCCCGACCGGTTCGGAACTCGGGTGATTCATCCTTAGTGTCCTTGTGCTTGCTTGAGTGCGGGCAGAAGTTCAGGATCTTGGACCACCAGCAAGGCTCGACCCCGCAGGAGGTAGAGAAATCCAGTCAACCAGATGCTGATGAGCGCGACGGGGACAACAAAGTCGAGCCAGCTCACCGACCGGAGGAACGACATCGACCCGGGGACCACTTCGATACTCTTGGGGCTCAGGACCCAGTCGAACGACGGTGTGATTACCCAGTACACATCGACGATGTGCGCGACGATAACCAGGGCCGCGATCTTCCAAAGAGCGTTGATGTTGCGCTTCAGCGGTCGAGCTAGCAACACCAGGAACGGCACCGCGAAGTGGAACAGCATCAGAAACATCCCGATGTACTTCCAGTCGCCCGTCAACCGGCGCGCATACCAGGGAATCTCTTCCGCCAGGTTGCCCGACCAGATGATCAGGAACTGCGAGAAGCTGAGGTAGCCCCAGAGCATCGTGAAGGCCAGCATCAGATTGCCGAGGTCGTTGAAAGTTTCCCGCGTGTCGAGCCCGTCCGTTTCCCCCCGGCGGGAGATGATCGCAGAGACGATGATCATGAGCGCGATCGTCGAGAGCCCCTGCCCGATCATCCAGATGACCGCGTAGAGCGACGAATACCACTCGGGTTCGAGCGACATCCCCCAGTCGATCAGGGCCAGCGAGGTACTCAGGAAGTAAACCACCAACGCGGGAGCCGAGAACGACTGGAGATTATAGGCGAGGTTAACGGATCGCGTCTCGTCCTGACGCCGTGACCCGATGTAGAGAACGGCCGCCATGACGATCCAGATGGCGAAGTAGATTCCGAGCCGCGTAGTGAACCGGTACTTGTCGAGCCACCAGTGCTTGAACGCCATCAGCTCGGCAGTATCCTTCTCCAGCGGGTCACGCTTGACACCGCGTGAGCCAGGAGCAATCTGCGCCTTGCTCATGTGGACAGCATTACCCTCCGCCTCCGGCTTCGCGTTGGAGTGGATTGCCGTCGGGGAGGATGGGTTGCCCCCCTCGGGATTGGTCGCCAGTTCGTGATGGTTGACCCACGGGTAGATCCTGTCGAGGTCGACAAGGATCGGGATAAACAGCACGGCAACCAGCGGCAGGTTCATCGCGGCGGCTTCGAGCGGGCGCCGGATCAGGAAGCCCCAGGCACCGCCGAGTTGTCGGTGGATGCACAGCAAGGCCATCGACCCAAGCGACCAGCCGAGGATGAACAGCACCGAGAAGAGGTAAGCGCGGTCGAAGTGGCCTCGATCAGTCGCGAAACCGATCAGACTGAGGACCACGCCGACGATGCCCACGATGAGAGCCCGGCCCCGGATCTTGTCAATCAGCGGAAGGGCGGTTCCGTGCGGATTCATTTCGCAGCCTCGGCCGAGCCGGCATGTTGGTCTTTGGTGGGAGTCTTCTCGACCGACTCGGGAGTCGTCAGGAACTGCTGTTGCTCGGGAGTCAGATCGTCAGCCGACGCGTTCGTGCTGTACTGGAGCGCCCGGATGTACGCGGTGATCGCCCACCGGTCCCGCACGGGAATCCGCGAGGCGTACGAGTACATGGCGCCATAACCATTGGTGATGACGCCGAAGATGTGCCCGACCGGCTTGTCGCGGAGGTAGGGAGCGTGGAACGTCGGCGGCGGTGAGAACCCACGCCGGACGACCATCCCCCGACCGTCCCCTTCGCGACCATGGCACGGGGTGCAGTAGATCTGGAACCGTTGCTGGCCCAGGTCAAGCACTTCGCGAGTAATGGCGAACGGAAAGACGTCGGCATCTTTGCCGTCGATCTTGCCCTTGTAGTAGAGCGGGTCGGCTTCAAGGTCACCACGGGCCACGGTCCCCTCAATTTGCTGCCGCGACGAACTGCCGTCGCGGAAGAAGGTTGAGGGGTCGTAGGCGTCGTACTTCGGCTGGTCGTACATATCACGGCGACACCCGGCCGCGAACAGCAGGGTGGTCGCCAGAGTACCGACGAGGAGAACAATCCTCCCCGACGGCGGAACGGACTTATGTGAGTGGTTCCCGGTCGGCATCGCGGCCTTTCCAGTTCAGAACGGGACTTCGGTGATGGTCTTGGGGCTCAGGCCTTCCAGGAACCGCGAGGTCTGATCGAGGTCGAACATCGGGTCTTTGGCTTCGATGCACAGGAAGTAGCGATCCTGCGACGCGCCGTTGAACTCGGGCACGTTGAACAGCGGGTTGTGCAGTCGCGGAAGCCCGTTCAGGATCAACATTCCGAACACGGCGGAAGCCGCCGCGCAGAGGATCGTCAGCTCGAACGTGATCGGGAAGAACGACGGCCAGCTGATCAGCGGTTTGCCCGCGACGTTCAACTTGTAGTGGTACGCCGAGGCGAACACCTGCATGCCGAATCCGGTCAGGCCACCAGTCAGACCACCGCCGAAGATGATCCAGGGCAGAACGGTCGTGGCCCCGATCGCCTCGGCGACGCCATGCACCGCGAACGGTGAGTAGGCATCAATCTTTTCGTAGCCCGCAGCCTTCACTTTCTTGCAAGCCTCCAGCAATTCCTCCGGATGCTCGAACTCGACGAGCAACCCGTAAACGCCGGTTTCCACTTCACCGTGATGCGTGGCGGGAGCGTGGGTACTCATGATACGTATTGAGCTCCGGGGGCTTCGGGGCTGGCGTGGTGGGGATCAGGGCTATGGTGCCCATCCGGCGTATTGACGATGTGCGCCAGTTCCTTCATTTCCGACACCGCCAGCGCCGGGAGAACCCGCACGAAGAGGAAAATCAAGGTAAAGAAGAGCCCGATGGTCCCGAGGTAGGTTCCCCAGTCCCAGATGGTCGGGTAATACATACCCCAAGCACCCGGAACGAAATCACGGTGCAAGCTCATCACGACGATGACGAACCGTTCGAGCCACATCCCGACGTTGACGACCATCGCCACGGTCCAGAGCCAGTAAAGATTTTGCCGCGCGGGGCGGAACCAGAGGCTAAGGGGGACCGTGCAGTTGCAGAGCAACAACGCGATGTAGAACGGAGCGTAGGGCCCGCCGAGACGGTTGGTCATCATGAAGCCTTCGTACCGGTTCCCACCGTAGTAGGCCATGAAGGTCTCGATAACGTAGCCGTAGGTAACGAGCATCCCGGTCGCCAGCATGACCTTGGCCATGTTGTCGATGTGCCGCCGTGTGATCAAACCCTCAAACCCGTACCAGGTCCGGAGCGGCAGCATCAGCGTCAACACCATCGCGAAGCCAGCATAGATCGCCCCCGCCACGAAGTAAGGCGGAAAGATCGTTGAGTGCCAGCCCGGGACGATACCGATCGTGAAGTCGAAGCTCACGATCGTATGCACCGAGACGACCAGCGGGGTCGACAACCCGGCCAGGATCAGGTAAGCCGTCGTGTACCGCTTCCAGTGCCGCGCTGAGCCGGTCCACCCGAGGGCACCGGCGGCATAGATCATCCGCGCCCAGGGATTCTTGGCCCGGTCGCGAAAGATCGCCAGGTCAGGGACAAGCCCGACGTACCAGAACATCAGCGAGACCGACGCATACGTCGAGACCGCGAAGACGTCCCAGACGAGCGGCGAGCGGAACTGCGGCCACATCGCCATCGTGTTCGGGTACGGCATCAGCCAGTAGAAGCACCAGGGACGGCCCATGTGGAGCAAAGGGAACATCCCGGCGCACGCCACGGCGAACAATGTCATCGCCTCGGCGAACCGGTTGATCGACGTCCGCCATTGCTGCTTCATCAGCAGCAAGATGGCCGAGATCAGGGTGCCGGCGTGGCCGATCCCGATCCACCAGACGAAGTTGATGATCGCGAAGCCCCACATGACCGGTTTGTTCAGACCCCAGACCCCGACCCCGTTGTAGAGGAGCCAGGCGACCGAAATCAGAAGCACCTGCACCAGCGAGAAGCCAATCGCGGCGCCGACCATCCACCCCCGGGTATAGGGGCGGGTCAGGACGGCGTTGCTGATCGTGTCGTTGACGGACGTGACGGTCTGCTCGGGCCCGATCACCGGGAACTCGCGCACCACCCCGCCATGCTGATTCATATCTTTCGGCGGCATCGGGTCACGCCTCGGTGAGTTCGGGGTTCCAGTTGCGGACCTTGGCGAGGTAGGTCGTCCGCGGGCGGACGTTCAGCTCGCCGAGCATCGCGTAATCACGCTCGGACTCTTTGATCTTGAAGACCTTGCTTTCCTTGTCGTTCAGGTCGCCGAAGTGGATCGCCTGCGCTGGGCAAGAAACCTGGCAAGCCGTCATGACGTCGCCGTCCTTGATCCGGCGGCCTTCTTCCTTGGCCAGGATGCGGGCTCCGCTGATCCGCTGGACGCAGTAGGTGCACTTCTCCATGACGCCCCGCGAGCGTACAGTTACGTCCGGGTTGTTGAGCAGCTTCAAGCTCGGCGTCACCTGATCGGTGTATTGCAAATAGTTGAAGTGCCGGACCTTGTACGGGCAGTTGTTGCCGCAGTACCGGGTGCCGACGCAACGGTTGTAAACCATCACGTTCAAGCCTTCGGCGTCGTGCACGGTCGCGGCGACCGGACAGACCAGCTCGCATGGCGCGTTTTCGCAGTGCATGCAGGTTCGGGGCTGGAAGTAGGTGTCGGTCTCGTCCACTTCTCCGCCGGGAGAGTTGAAGTAGGTGTCGATCTCCATCCACTGCATGTTCCGCCCGATCCCCATCTGCTCCTTGCCGATGACTGGGATGTTGTTCTCGGCAACGCAACTGATGACGCAGGCGTTGCAGCCGGTGCACGAGTTGAGGTCGATCGCCATGCCCCACTTGTAGCTGTCGTACTCGTAGAGCGGCGTGAGCGACGACTCGGAGTGGTGCGACCCTTCGTGAAAGACGTCCGGCTTTTTGATGAAGTCGGTGAGCGTAGCAACCCGGACGTGGTCGCGGCCCTCGATGTTGCGATGCATCTGGGTCGAGACGAGCGTATAAGTCTGACTCGTAACGTTGACCTTGGCACCTGTGCCGCCCCAGGGAGCGTCCGAGGTTCGCAGGACGTTCGCGTCGAACCCCTGGTTGGTGCCGATCTGACCCGCTCGCCACCGGCCGTAACCCAGGTGGAGGACGACCGTTTCCTCGGCCTGGCCAGGGACGATAAAGACCGGAACGCCGAGCGAGCGACCCTTGTACGTCACCTCGATGATCTGGTTTTGCTTGAGCTTGAGCCGCTCAGCTGTCTTGAAGCCGACGAGCGCCGCGTTGTCCCAGACCAGCTTGGTGATCGGCTTGGGCAGTTCTTGCAACCAGCCGTTGTTGGCGAACCGACCGTCCCAGATGGTGGGGTCGGGGCGGAAGATGACCTCGAACTCTCCCTCGACTCGCTTCGGGGTGACCGGGCGTGCCCCCAGGTCAGCCAGACCCTTGGCGGTGACGGTTTTGGCCTTCGAGGCGGTCCCGCCGATGACTCCATCGACGAGGGCCTTGCGCCAGAACATTTCATAGTCGGGCTGGTCGTGCTTGGCCCGCCAGTATTCGCGAACGACGGTGAGCGGCTGCCGATCGTACTGGCCCATCAGGACCGCGATCAGCTCGTGCGCGCTCCTCCCGTTGTAGAGCGGCTTGATGAGCGGTTGGACGATGGCGGCCGTGCCGTCGAAGGCCCGGCTGTCGGACCAGGTTTCCAGGAAGTGAGCTTCCGGGATGTGCCAGGTGCTGACGTTCGAGGTCTCGTCGTCGTGCGTTCCGAGGCGAACGGAGAACGGCACCTTGCTCAGCGTCCGGGCGAAGTTCGACCGGAAGCTGTCCTTCTGCTTCGGGTCCGAGCTGGCCTTGGCGCCCAGGTCGGCGGGAGCGGTGTAAACCGGGTTCCCACCGAAGATGAACAGCGACTGGACCTGGCCCGCCTCGATGTCGTTGACCAGTTCGATCAGCGATGCCGTGTGGTCGACCGGGTCGATCTCGACCGGCTCGATAAACGAGACGGTCCCGTTCTCGCCGTAGTTGGCCAGCTTCTGGTTGATCGCGTGGCCCAGGGCATGGACATAAGCCGGTTGCCCATCACCAACAATCACCATCCCCTTACCGGCGTGGGCCTTGAGATCCCCGGCGGCGACCTTGGCCCACTTGGCGGCCTTCTCCGCCAGCGGCGTGGCGGGCTTGGCCCCTTCGACGCCGACTTCCTGAGCCAGTGCCAGGGTCAGGTCGGTGATCAGGCTCGACTGGATCGCCAGACGGTGGTCGGCCGCGGCCCCGGTGTTGGTGTACACGGCCTCGGCCACGTACAACCGATTCATGACCCCTTCCTTCGGCTCGCGACGGGCGGCGAAATGCCGTTCGTCGGCGACCCGCCCGGGGCTCCCGCAGGCGAGGAAGTCGTGATCGAGCGCGACGATAATGTCGGCTTTATCAAAGTGGTAGACGGGATCGACGTACTCACCGAAGGCGAGCTTGGCGCCTGCCTTGGCGGCGTCGCGGCTCGTCGGCTCGTAGCGGTGCCATTTGGCTTCGGGGAACGCTTTGAGCAACTCCTGGATCTGACCGCCGAGGCTCGGCGAGCCGATCGTCTCGGTCAGGAGCCGGAACCCCTTCCCATTCGTGGCCCGGACGCGATTCATCTCGGCCGTCAGGGCTTCGAGGAAGTCGTCCCAGGTGCCAACCTCGCCATCATGGAGCACCACCTGCGACCGGTCGGGGTCATACAGGCTGAGCGTCGCGGATTGCATGAACACGTCGGACGAGCCGAGGCTGGCCGGGTGTTCGGGGTTGCCTTCAATTTTCGTCGGCCGCCCCTGGTGGCTTTCCACCAGGATACCGGTCCCGAGGCCGCCCATCGTCATCGCCGAGGCGAAGAACTGCGGCTTGCCGGGGACGACATTCTCAGGCGACTTGACCCAGGGGATGATCTTTTCAGGCGTCCGAATCGCGCACCCCGACACACCAGCGAGGGCCAGCGAGGCCCCCATGACCTTCAGGAAGGTCCGCCGGGTCTCGGGGTCGGTCAACTCGGCTGCCTGATCAGGGAACTCGCGGTGGAGGTACGACTGGAACGCTTCGGTTCCCGCCGCTTCTTCCAGGCTCCGCCAGAACTCGGGACCGGACGACCCGCTCAGGCGGGCCTGCACTTCGGTCAGGTCGACTCCAGAATCTTCAAGCGATTTCATCGGTGGCAAATCGAGCAGTTGTCGAGCCGCCCGACCTCAATTCCGTAGTCTTTGACCAGTTTCGTGCCCAGTTCCGCTTTTGTCTTGACGCCATGCTCGGCGAGAACCTTGTCGCTGGCGACATAGTCCATCACGAAGGCATACTCCTTCGGGCGGATGTTCTCTTCGGGGTGACGGTGGCAGTTCAGGCACCACTCCATCGTGAGCGGCTTTTCCTTCCAGGCGAGTGGCATGTGGTCGATCCGACCATGACACTCGGTGCAGGCCATCCCCTTTTGAACGTGGATTCCATGGTTGAAATACACGAAGTCAGGAAGCTGGTGCACCTTGTTCCAGGGAATGCCTTTATCTTCCCGCAAGCTCGCCCGGACCGGCTCCAGCATCGGCGCGTTTTGCCAGATCTGCGAGTGGCAGCTCATGCAGGTGTACGTCGGCGGCATTCCGGCGTTGGCCGAAACTTCCACCGACGTGTGGCAGTAGCGGCAGTCGACCCCAAGGCCACGCACATGGTGCTCGTGACTAAACGGAACCGGTTGCTCGCGGACCACCCGGACGAGTGTCTCGTTGGGCGACTTGTTCACAACGTACGCCAGGACCGGTATGGCCCCTCCCGCCATCACGGCCGCGACGATCGCAACTCGTGAAACGGTGTTCATGCTCCGACGAAAGACCTGGGCCATCAGAGTCCCTTATCCTTCCTCGCCGCGATCGGGGGTGGAGACAGATCCACCCGTTCGACTCAAATCGGGCCTAAAATCAGTGTAGTCGGGCGGAGGCTAATCAGCGACCTGCGTGGTCACAAAGAACGGGACAAGCGAACTCGCATGATCGGAATGAGCCGGGGAAGCAAAAACAATGCCCGGCCCATTCGAGGACTCAGAACGCTTCATCCCGCCAGTTCGCCGGCCTGTGCACCAGATTAAGTCGAGAGCCTAACGAAACCGCCCGGGGTCCGACAATAGCGCAGACTTGGCGGCTCGACCGTTTCCTTAAACCGTTGGCTTGGCCTCGGATCAGATCGAGAGGATCGCCGGAAGCATTCGATGCGACTTTGACATTTAATAATTAGGCTGTTTCGCCCGATTCTGGCAATCGAACGGGCTTGAAACCAGGCTTGCAAGTCTGGCCGGGTCGTCGATCGAGCCATGGGTTCTCAGATCTGAGAATGCTGCTCTCGAAAGCGAGAATCCAAAATTCCTGGATTTTTTCCGCAATTGGAGAGCCTGCTTGCTCGGCACCGACCCTGGTTCGGATTTTGACTTGTGATCCGCTTCGGTTTACTCTCGTTGCGATGGCGAGTGGGCTTGCCGAGTCCGCTTGCCAACCAACCCACCCCGGGGTCTGGAGTGCGCCCGCCTCCACCGCACGATCCCCGAGCAGTCCGGAGCCTCGCCCGCATGGATCACGCCGACTCGCCATCGCCAGCCGCTCCTCTGGTCAATCCCTTGACCTTTGGGATGCCCACCAGCTTGTTGCCTCAGCCATGCGTCCTCGTGATCTTTGGCGCGGCGGGTGACCTTGCCTGGCGCAAGCTGCTGCCGGCCGTTTACAACGTCAATGTCGATGGGTTGCTCCCATCCAATTTCGCCGTCGTCGGTTTCGGCGTCGGGTCGGAAGGTGATCCCGACACCTGGATCAGAGCGCGAGCCCGCGACGGGATCGAGCACTTTTCGCGGCAGAAGCTCGACGAGAGCCACTGGGCCGACTACGAGCGTGGACTCTTTTACGTTGAAGGCCGGTTCGATGATCCGTCGGCCTACGAGCGTCTGGAACGAAAGCTCGTTGAGGTGGACGCTCAATTCGGCATCCCGGGCGCCCGGATCTTCTACATGTCGATCCCGCCGCAACTGATCGAGACCAGCGTCAACAACCTCAAGGCCGCCGGGATGGTCCACCCGACCGAGGAGACGCAGGCTTACACCCGGATCATCTGCGAAAAGCCGATCGGCCGCGACCTCGCCAGTGCCCGTGAAATCAACGCGATGGTTGCGCGGGTCTTCGACGAGTCGCAGACGTACCGGATCGACCACTACCTGGGCAAGGAAACCGTGCAGAACCTCCTGGTCCTCCGGTTCGCCAACAGCATCTTCGAACCGCTCTGGAACGGCAAGTACATCGACCACGTGCAGATCACCGTGGCCGAAGAGGAAGGACTCTCGCAGTACGACGAAGCCGGCCGGATGAAGACGAGCCGCGTCGGTTACTTCGAGGGGATCGGCAACCTGCGCGACATGGTTCAAAACCACCTCTTGCAGGTGCTTTGCATGGTGGCGATGGAACCCCCCTGGTCGCTCGACCCCGACGTCGTACGCGACGCGAAGTCGGTGGTGCTCCGCTGCCTCCGCCCTTTGGCCGAAGCGGAAGTCGATGAGTCGGTCGTCCGTGCCGAGTATGTCAAAGGCGAGATCAACGGTCATCCCGTCCCCGAGTATCAGCAAGAAGTCCGCGACTTCTTCGCCCGCCAGAATCGACCGGCGCCCGACCCGATCACGACCGAAACCTTCGTGGCGATGCGGGTCCACATCGACAACTGGCGCTGGTCCGGCGTGCCGTTCTACCTCCGGACCGGCAAGCGACTGCCAAAGCGGTCGTCGGAAGTCGCCATCACCTTCAAGGAAGTGCCCAACGTCCTGTTCAACCACCATCCCGACGTCCCGCTCGAACCGACGGTCCTGTCGCTCAAGATTCAACCCGAGGAAGGGTTATCGCTGCGGATCTCGTCGAAGCTTCCGGGGCCGAAGCTCCGGATCTACCCGGTGAAGATGGACTTCAATTACGGGACCAGCTTCGGTGGCACAACCCCCGAGGCTTACGAACGCCTGATCCTGGACGTGATGGCGGGTGATCCGACCCTGTTCATGCGCCGGGATGCCGTCGAGGCCGCCTGGGAGTACGTCATGCCGATCCTGAACCACTGGGAGAAGGCCCACGGCGCCGAGATCCCCACCTATCAGGCGGGAACCTGGGGACCCGACGCCGCCGACGCGATGATTCAGGTGGACGGCCGGCAATGGAGGGCGCTCTGAGATGCAGACAATCGACACGGTCGAGATTGGTGCCCCGGTCGAGGGCGCCTGCGATGTTTCGCTTGATAAGGTGGAGACCGAACTGAATGCGCGGCTCCAGATCGCCCAGCTCGACGCCCGCGAGCCGGTCCGCCGGGTCCGGATGTCGAACCTGATCATCGTCTGTAATCAGAACGACCACGCCTGCGCCGCCGAGGCGCTGGTGCCCGAGATCGTCGGCTACCACCCCGCGCGGGTGACACTGCTCGTCATTGAGCGCGAGGAGACCGAACCGACCATCCGCGCGTCGCTCCTGGTGCGCAAGGTCCGCTCCGACCCCCGCCTCGTCTCCGAACAGGTGACGCTGCATGCGGGCGGGTCGATGATCGAGCAGCTCCCATTCGCCGTGCGGAGCTTGCTGATCGGCGACCTGCCGACGAATCTCTGGTGGGCCTGCTCGACCCCGCCGCCGTTCGCGGGTCCACTGCTGACCGAACTGGCCGACCACGCGCAGCAACTGATCTACGATAGTCTCGGTTGGTCCGAGCCGAACCGCGGGATCGCGGCGACATCGACCTGGCTCGATGGCTTCGAACGGGATGCCGCGCATGGCCGCTGGCGGATCGCGTCGGACATCAACTGGCGACGGCTCAAGACCTGGCGGCGGATCTTAACGCAGGGGCTCGATCCAGCCACCGCGCCTGGGGTGCTCGACACGATCTCGGTGATCACAATCGAGCATGGTCCCCACGCCGTCACCAAGGCCTGGCAGATTGCTGGTTGGCTGACGTCGCGGCTCGGCTGGAAGTATCAGGCCAGCAAGTTCCAGGATAACGTCGAGATCGCCTTTCAGTTCCGGGCACCCCACGGTTGGGTGACGCTCCGGATCGACCGCTTGCCCGAGGGACGACCAACGATCCACAAGGTCCGTGTCGAGTGCGGTTTTGAGGGGCAAGATGGTCAACTCGACTTCGCGATCGAAGACAACCGCCTCTCGGTCATCCACGTTGGCGAGGAGGAAACGCCGCGGACTGTGGCCCTCCACTCGCAACGCCTGGGCGAACTGATCGGCCGCCAACTTTCCGACCGCGAGCCTGACGCCGTCTTTCGCCAGTCGATGCGGGTGGCCGAGCAACTGGCCCGGCACGTCGTCGGCGACCCGTTCGAGCACGGTCGGTAAGCAAAGCCGATCCCGGTAGCAAACTTTACCTTCCGCTCCTCCGAGGTTGAACTCATGATTCTGGCGGGTGATATCGGCGGGACCAAGACGGCTCTGGCTTTGTTTGAGCCCGAGGGGGATCATCTCAAGTCGGTCCATGAGGCGAAGTTCCCGAGTCGGCAACACAATACATTTGACGAGATCTTGCGGCAGTTTCTCGGCGATGCCGGGCATACCAAGGTGGATGCTGCCTGCTTCGGTGTGGCCGGTGCGATCCTCGACGGTCGGGTCCACACGACAAATTTGCCCTGGACGATCGAGCAGAGCAACCTCGTCAACTTGCTCGATTGTGAAAGCACCTTCCTGCTGAATGACCTCGAAGCGTCCGCATACGCGATGCCGCACCTGCCGCTCGACCAGTTACACATCCTGAACTCGGGCGTCTCGCGGATTGATCGCGGCCACATCGCTGTGATCGCCGCCGGGACCGGTCTGGGCGAAGCGTTCCTTGTCTGGCGTGGTGATGATTATCAACCGCTCGCGTCGGAAGGGGGCCACGCGGACTTCGCGCCCCAGTCCGAGCAGGAAGACGACCTGCTCCGCTACCTCCGCGCCAAATTCAACGGCCACGTCAGCTATGAGCGCGTGCTGTCTGGCCCTGGTCTGTTCAATATCTATTCGTTCCTCCGTGATACGGGACATGCCCCCGAACCCGACTGGCTCACGGATCAGATGGACCAGGACGATGCCGACCCGAGCCGAATCGTCTCCGAGACTGGCCTGGCGCAGCAGGACCCGAATTGCGCCGAGGCCCTGAGGATGTTCGCCTCGATCTATGGTGCCGAGGCGGGCAACCTCGCGCTCAAGTCGTACGCGACTGGCGGCGTCTTCCTCGCCGGCGGGATCGCTCCCAAGATCGTGGCTGCTTTGGGTACCGACGATACCTTCATACGCGGGTTCTGGTCGAAGGGTCGGTACATGCACTGGATGAAGAATCTGCCCGTCAGTGTCGCCCTTAACCCCAAGGCTCCCCTGCAAGGGTCAGCCTATTTCGCCTGGCATCGCCAAGATCGACCCGACAAGACAACATGACGGTTGCCAGGTTAGGCGCCCTCTCGGATCGTACCCAGGGTTGGGTTCGTTTTGGGCTGCCTGACGACTGTGATCATCCAGCGACCGAAAGCGATTGACGATGACGACTTCCGCCGAACAGGATCGACTCGCCGAGGTTCACGACAGCACGTCCGGCTGGCGACGGTGGGGTCCATACGTGAGTGACCGTGCCTGGGCTACTGTCCGCGAGGACTACAGCGCTGATGGCGAAGCCTGGACGTTCTTGCCGCACGACCAGGCGCGGAGCAAAGCCTACCGTTGGGGCGAGGACGCGATCGCCGGGATTTGCGACCGCTACCAACTGATCGTCCTTGCCCCTTCGTTCTGGAACGGACGCGACTCGATCCTCAAGGAGCGCATGTTCGGCCTCTCGGGTCCCGAGGGGAACCACGGCGAGGACGTCAAGGAATATTACTATTACCTCGATGCCACGCCAACCCACTCGTACTTGCGGTTCCTCTACAAGTATCCCCAGGGAGCGTATCCGTACGAGCGGCTTGTCAGCGAGAACGCCCAGCGCACGAACCGCGACCCCGAATTTGAGTTGATGGATACGGGCCTCTTTGACGAAAACCGCTACTTCGACATTGAGGTCGAATATGCCAAGTTCAACGAAGAAGACATCGCGATCCGGATTCGGGCCACCAATCGCGGCCCCGACCCCGCCCCACTCCACTTGATTCCCCAACTCTGGTTCCGGAACACCTGGAGCTGGGGACCAACCAACAACCCAGCCCCGCAGATCTCGGCCGGACCAGCGGGGCAAACTTACCTGACCTTGACGACCGATGACTCGATGGTCCAGACGCTGGCCACGGTCCCGGTCGCGTACCGGATTGGGCCGCGGACCCTGTACGCCCCGCTCGGCGGTCAGCCGATGTTTACCAACAACGAGTCGAACCCGAGCCGAGTTCCCACCCACAGGCCTCGTCCCGACGACACGAAGTATTACAAGGATGCGTTCCACCGGCAGGTCGTTGACAATGACGCGGGGGCCGTCAACCCCAGCCTGGTTGGCAGCAAGGCGGGTATCCACTATCGCCTCGGCGCCATCCGACCAGGCGAGACCGTGACGCTCCACTTCCGGTTCTCGGATACCTGCTACATCGCCGACCCGCTCGCCGAAGTCGATGATCTGATCGACCGCCGTCGAGCCGAGGCTGATGCTTATTACGCGACCATTCACCCTGAGGAAGCTGATCTAGACGTCCAGAGTATTCAACGCCAAGCGTTGTCCGGCCTGATCTGGACGAAGCAAGCGTATATCTTCGACGTGAACCTCTGGCTCAAGGGAGACGATCCCGCCAACCCGCCTCCAGAGGGCCGGGGCGATATCCGCAACGGCCACTGGAAGCATCTGAACTCGATGCGGGTGCTGACCGTCTGCGATAAGTGGGAGTACCCCTGGTTCGCGGCGTGGGATCTGGCATTTCAGTGCGTCCCGTTTGCGCTTGTCGATCCCGACTTCGCCAAGAACCAGCTCTGGTGCTTGCTGTTCGAGCAGTTCCAGCACCCGAACGGCCAGATCCCGGCCTTCGAGTGGGACTTTTCCGACCTGAACCCGCCCGTCCACGCCTGGGCGGTCTGGCGTGTTTACAACATGGACCGGGTCCACTCGGGCAAGGCGGATCGCGAATGGCTGGAGCGTTGTTTCCATAAGCTCTTGATTAATTTTGCCTGGTGGATCAACAAGGTCGATAAACTGGGCAACAACGTCTTCGAGGGAGGGTTTCTCGGGCTCGACAATATCGCCGTCGTTGACCGGTCTGAACCGGGACGGAACGGGTCGGTGATCGAACAGTCTGACGCGACCGGCTGGATGGGGATGTTCTGTCTGAACCTGATGCGGATCGCCCTGGAACTGGCACGCGAGAACCGCACTTATGAGGCGTTGGCAACCAAGTTTTTCCAGCACTACACCTACATCGCGGCGGCGATGAAGAGCCAGAAGAACAACAAGGTTTCGCTCTGGGATGAAAAGGATGGGTTTTTCTACGACATCCTCCGCTTTCCGGACGGCCATTATGAACAGCTCAAGGTTCGCTCGCTCGTGGGCTTGATTCCCCTGTTCGCGGTCGAGCGGCTCGAAGAAGAATGGATCAAACCGTTCGAGGAGTTTTCGGGGCATCTCCACTGGTTCCTCAAGAACCGCCCTGAGTTGACGCGGGACGTTGTTCATACCATCGAGCATGATGGTCAGACGACACACGCGCTGACGATCCTCAATCAGGAGCAGATCCTCCGGATGACTGGCCGGATCATGGACCCGAACGAGTTCCTGTCAGACTACGGGATCAGGAGTCTATCGAAGGCCCACCTCAAAGATCCCTTCGTCTACGACGGCAAGAAGGTTGGCTACGAGCCTGCCGAGGCGATCAGCAAGATCAAGGGGGGGAACTCCAACTGGCGGGGGCCACTCTGGTTCCCGACGTCGTTCCTCCTGATCGAGTCGCTCCGCAAGCTCGGCAAGGCGTTCGGCTCTGGTTCCCCCAAGGGGGAGGAAAAGCTCGACTTGCCTTATGATGGGATGGCCCGCGAGATCGCGACCCGGATGATCGCGACGTTTACCCGCGATGGCGCCGGCCGCCGCCCCGTCTTCGGCGCGATCGACAAGTTTCAGCACGATCCCCACTGGCGTGATCATATCTTGTTCTACGAGTATTTTAATGGCGATAACGGTGCCGGACTGGGTGCCTCCCACCAGACCGGTTGGACTGCCTTGATTGCCAACTTGATCGACGAGTGGTCCAAGCCCTGAACTCGGAAAGCCAGGATCTCGCGAAGATCCTGGCTTTCCTGTCTCGGGGGCATTGGCTTTGCGAGATCAGGGGATACAGGTGTCGCGTGGACCACTCCGGAACCGGGGTCAGGTCCCATGAGGATGAGCGACATCGGTTCCTGTTTGCTCTCCGGGAGAACTGCCATGAACCTGCTTCGCACTGCTCTGCTGCCGGCTGCTCTGTGCTTGACGATGGTTGCTAACATTCGCGCTGATGACAAAAAAGCGGACGGCGACAAGGACAAGGATGGCGAGAAGACGATTACCGTTCACGGCGTCATTTCCGACTTCACGATGATCGGCGAAACCGATGTGGACGAGACGACCGGCAAGGCAATGACCGCCACGGCCACTCTGGTCACCGTGATCGGCCACCCCTGGATGCACGAGGCCGACCACAAAGATCACGCCGAAGCCACCGATAAGGCCAAGACTGATGGTAAAAACCATGCCGAGCACCACCACCACCGGATGAACCTGTACGTCGCGGCGCTCACCCCGAAGACCAAGGTCTGTGAAGTGATGGCCTCGGGCAAGGAAGTTGCCTTGAGCGACAAGGATGCCGACTACGACGACCTTGAAATCGGTGATCGCGTCGAGTTGGTCATCACGGTCAAGAATATGGAAAAGATGATGGCGGCGGCCAAGACGGATGTTGATGACAAGAAGAAGGATGGCGACGACAAGAAGATGACCAAGCATGGTCGCCACCGGACCTACCTCGGTTCGGCGGTTCAGGTCAAGTTGATGTCCGACCACATGGAAGGTATGCACCACGACGGCAAAACCGAACACAAAGAAGACGCCAAGTAAGCTGTATCGGCCTTGGCTCCAAGCGCAACGCCCGTTGTCCCAACCAGGGTCAACGGGCGTTTTTTGTTGGATCTGAGTCGTGTCGCCTGTCAGACCGGGGCGAGCGGGGTATCGACCCAGGCTCGTTTCGCGTGCGATTCGAGGACGGCGTCGGCGATGATCTGGGCGTTCAGGCCATCGAGGAAACTCGGGACAGCGGGCCGAGCTTCAACAATGGCCGAAATGAACTCCCAGACGAGGTCATAGCGGAACACGGTGGCCGGCTTGCCTTTGCTGGGATCGCGGGGACTGCCGGCGGGTTTGAGGAATTCCGTGGGGACATCGACCGGAGCCAGGTCTTGCCCGGTCTTGCCGAGCAGGATCGTGTTCGGCTCGTGGAGTCGGTAAACGGCTGACCCCTCCGAACCATTAATCTCGGCCCACTCGTGACCGAAACCGTCGCGGTGGTAGCCCTTGGCCAGCGTGGTTCCTTCCCAGACGCCGACGGCCCCCGACTCGAATTCACCGATCAGGCTCGACCAGTCGTCGACTTCCGACGGTGGGCAGGGCTTGCCGTCGGGAGTCTGGTCACGCGGGGCGAACCGGGCCACGGCGCCGCAGATCCGGGCAAGCGGGCCGAGGAGATCGAGCGCGAAGTCGATCCGGTGGATCGTCATGTCGTACAGGTCGCCAGCCCCGGCCTTGGCTTTGTATTGCCGCCAGCCCCAGCTAGTCTCGGGCAAATCAAGAAACCGCTGCGACCGAAAGTGGCGGGGCGTGCCGAGGGCTCCCGCCCTGAGCAGGTGACGCAGGTAGCGCATCGACGGCGCGAACCGATAGGTGAAAGCCGTCATGTGGACGACCCCAGCGTCGCGGGCCGCCTCGTACATCGTCCGGACTTCCTCCTTGTTGATCCCCAGCGGCTTCTCGCACATGATGTGCTTGCCGTGCCGGGCCGCCGCCAGAGCGATCGGCAGGTGGGTGAAGTTGGGTGTCGCGATGATCACCGCATCGACCGCCGGGTTCGCGCAGATGACTTCGGGGTCGGTCGAGATATTTGCGACCCCCCACTCCGTCGCGCGACGTTCGAGCAGGCTGGCATCGGCATCGCAGGCGGCAACCAGGTCAGCCCGCGGGTCGAGCCGGAGCGCCGGGACGTGATGGTAGTCGCTCACTGCCCCGGCACCGATGATGGCCACCCCAACCCGCTCAATCTTACCTGACATCGATCCGCCTCGTTCCGCTGATGAAAATCACTGCTGCACGGTCTCCGGTTCCCGGTCCCGAGCGTAATGTCCGGTCGCCAGTTTCGCAACCGACCGGCGATGCACTATCTTGGTCGGTCTCATCGGCGGCAAATCTCTCGACCCTCATTCAAGGCGATCTTTCATGGCAAGTGAGCAACCGATCCGGGTCGCCATCGTTGGCCTCGGTTTTGGGGCTGAGTTCATCCCGATCTATCAGGCTTACCCGGGAGCTGAGGTCGCGGCAATCTGTCGGCGGTCGCAGAAAGATCTCGACGAGTGCGGCGACCGCTGGAAGATCGCCAAACGCTACACCGAGTTTGAGCAGATCCTGAATGATCCCGAGATCGACGCGGTCCACATCAACTCGCCGATCCAGGATCACGCCCGGCAGTCGCTCGCCGCGCTCAACGCCGGCAAGCACGTCGCCTGCACGGTCCCGATGGCGACCACCGTGGACGAGTGCCGCCAGATCGTCGAGGCCCAGCGCACGTCGGGCAAGGTTTACATGATGATGGAGACCGTGGTCTACAGCCGCGAGTATCTCTTCGTCAAGGATCTCTACGACAAGGGGGAACTCGGCCGGATTCAGTTCCTCCGCGGGTCGCACCAGCAAGACATGGCCGGCTGGCCGGGTTACTGGGAAGGGCTGCCGCCGATGTACTATGCCACCCATTGCGTCAGCCCGTGCCTGGCCCTGGTGGGTGGGATGGCCGAGCATGTGGTCTGCCACGGCTCGGGACGTATCGATGAGGCCCTGATCCCGAAGTACAACAGCCCGTTCGCGATCGAGTCGGCCACGTTCAAGATCCGCGATCAGGACATCTGCGCCGAGGTGACCCGGAGCCTGTTCAATACCGCCCGGCAGTACCGCGAGAGCTTCGATGCTTATGGCTCGAAGAAGTCGTTCGAGTGGCAACAGGTCGAAGGTGAGGAACCAGTCATCCACACCATCAGCCTCCCCGAACCCGAGATCCCAAGTCGAGTTCCGGTCACCGACTTCGCCCACCTCCTACCCGAGCCGATTCAACGGTTCACGACGAAGGGGGTTTATGACGCCGACGCGGAGACTCACCTCTCGTTCACGCAAGGCGGCGGACATGGGGGGTCGCACCCGCATCTGGTCCACGCCTGGCTCTCGGCGATCCGTGGGGACCGCCCCGCCCTGCCCGATGCCGCGGCGTCGGCCAACTGGACGATGGTCGGCATCTGCGCCCATGAGTCCGCCCTCAAGGGGGGGGAGAAGGTCGTTATCCCGACTTTCTGAACCGCGCAATTTGTCCCGAGCCTGAACCTTGATTCGGGACTCGGGAAGTTTTTCTCGATCCCGGCCATGATTCGGGGCGGAGCGATTGAGCCCATGCTGAAGATCACCTGGTTTGGCCACGCGGCGTTTGTTTTCGAGGCGGATGGGGTGCGGGTCATCATCGACCCCTACCGATCACCCGACTCCGGCGGATATCGACCGATCGCCGAGGCCGCCGACGTAGTGGTCGTCAGCCATGAAAACGACCGCTACCATAGCCATCTCGGCCAAGTCATCCCCCCGTTCGAGGTGGTCCGGGGGCTGGAGATCCCGCCGGGAGGTCAGGTCGCGGCGGGCATCCGGTTTGAGGCGTTCCCGGTCTTCGAAACTCCCGAGCGGTTGGTCGATGATCAGGTCTCGGTCGTTTTCTTCACTCTGGGTGGCGTGCAAGTGGCATTCCTGGGCGATCTCGGCCACGCGCTGAGGGAGGACGAGGCCGCTCTGATTCGCGGGGTCGATGTTGCCCTCGTCCCCGCTGGCGGTCCACCGACGATCGACCTCGGAGCGGTCGGCGATCTCCTGGCGATGATTGAGCCTTGCCTGGTGATCCCCATGCATTACCTGACGCCGGGAATCAACCTCAAGATCCAGCCGGTCGAGGACTTCTTCACCGCGTTACCTGACTGGGAAATTGAGAGGGTGGGCGGATCATCGATCGGGGTCGATGCTGTCGCCCTCTCGCGAGGCCAGCGGATCGTCTGGCTTGAACCGAGTCGCTTGTGATCGGTGCTTAAAGTTCGCGCGGGGCGAGACCTTTTGGTGCCGCCTGGCGTGCCTGGAGGAGTTGAGCGGGAGTCAGACTGTTCCGCTGCCGGTCGGGCCGATCCACCACAATATTGTACCGCTCGATCGCCCGATAGGTGAGCCAGACGGCGGCAAACCCATAAAGGACCGTGCCGGCGATCACCACGCCGACCATCCGGCCGACCGTTACTGATGATCCGTTGTTTAGATCGTTCATCCCGAGCAATGAGACGGTGAAGTGAAACGGCATGCAAGCGATCAGGATGAACTCGAACTCGCTCTGAATCGCCAGGAACGCCAGCATCGTTCCCAGGATCAAAATTCCGACGTTGAGAAAGCTGAGGATGCCAACTGTCAGAGTGAGAGCCTGAATCGTGTTTTTGGATCGAAGCGACAGCGACACCCCCAGCGCTGCGGTGAACCAGGTGAAGATGGCTAATTCGATCACACACGCCATCAGACCGAGCGGATTGATCGCGCCGACGGCGAGGCCGAAGGTCCAGCAGACCAGCAGGAGTCCAATCGACGACCGGAACAGCCAGATCGACCCGAGGATCTTGGCTCGAACGACCTCTGACCCTTCCAGTGGCGATGAGGTCAGGTTCGTCCAGGTGTCGCCCTCGCGTTCCGACGAGATACTCGACGCCGCCACCGACCCGAGGCCGACCAGGATCACGACGATCAACACTGCGTTGACCCCCCGGAGGACGGAGTTCACCGCGCTCTGGTTCGACCCATAGTGCGTCCACCCCTGGTTGAGGGTGTCGGTGAGGGCACCCCAGGCAATATCCCAGGCCGAGTAGATTGTCATGCCGATCGCGGCCACGCTGATCAGAATCAGGATCGCCCGCTTGAACGAGCCAATCCGATGAAGGTGCATCTCTTTCCAGAGCATGGCGTCATCACCGCACGCGGGACGAGGCCAGAGCCGCCAGCGAGTCCGAGCTTGTTTCGGCCCAATCCGACGTCGCAACCACCCTGGCGCGCCTTCCCCCCGATAGACCGGACGAAGTCTCGCGGCGGCATAGATAATCAGCAAGATGCCATAGGCGGTCTGCGTCCCCATCATCCATAGGACTTTTCTCAGCACGACATCAGGATCCATCAAGGCTGAACCGAGTCGGGAGATGTCCGTCGGGCTACAGACCGCGATCCATTCCAGCGCAGGCAAAAAGAATCGACCGATGCTCTGCCAGAACGGTGTCCAGGCCGACATGGAGCCGATAAGTATCGACGGGACCGTGAGCCAGACAAACTCAAACAGGTAGGCGGATGAGATTGAGTCACGGGGCTTGGTTGCGTGGAGCGAGCAGCAGATGGCGACGCTCGCCAGGAAGAAGGTGGTCGTCGCGGTCGCACCGTAAACCAGGAATACCATCCGGAAGTCGACCCCACCGAAGAGCGAGATCAAACTCAGAACCGGCAAGCCGATCGCGCCGATCACGCCGGCTCGGAGCAACCGGGCACCCACCTTGCCGAGCACAATCTCGGTTGACGAGAGTTGGCTCGCCATCAGGTAGTGCAGTGTTTTTCGCTGTCGTTCCTCGGCGATCGCTCCGGCGACCAGGGCGGGCGTCATCAACAACAGGATCAGACCCTGGAGCCAGGCGAACGCCGTGAAGATGGCTTCGCCAAACGAAGCCAGTACGTCGATCGGAATCCCACCCGAGAATTTGTACGGCTGCGACATCGACTGGTAGGTCGTACCGACGATAAACAGGACCAGCAATCCGTACAGAGTCCGGCCCACGAAGAAGCGACCGCGCCGCGACAGCGTCAACAGTTCGGCTTGAAAGACGGGTCCCAGCCGCATAAGTGTCCCTCAGACCAGACTCGAATCCATTGCCAGCATGTTGGCAACGTACGACAATGGTCTGTTCGTGCCAAGGGAGCAAGTATTATCCGCGTCAAAAAATAGCACCGAACGGGCTTTGCTCCCAAATCAAGAACCGTTTAGGATTGCTCCCCCTGACCCAATCCTGAATGATGCGACTGACGCGGTTCGATTTTCGGCAACTCGGGTTTACTTCGCGGTGGACCTTTGAGAGTAGGAGCGACACCTTGCGCCCTCATGTCCCACCCGAGCATCTCGTGATCTTTGGCCGACCCGGCAGTGGCAAGAGCAGCCTGGCCGAACGCCTCGGGGCCGACTTCGGCTATACGCTCGTGCGGACCGGCGAGATGCTCCGCGCCGCGATCCGCAAGGGTGGGTTTCTCGGCAAGCGGGTCGAGAGCCATTTGTCGCGGGGTGACCTCGTCCCCGACCGCCTGATTTTTGAACTGCTCGAAGTCGACTTTCAGGCGCCCGGGATGTCGCACCTGCTGTTCGACGGCTTCCCTCGGACCCTCGGCCAGGTTCCTTTGCTCGAACAATTCGAGCAGCGGTTTGGCTTTGAGGTGGGTTGCTACCTGGAGATCGACGTCAGCCGCGCGGAGGCGGTGGCGCGGATGACGGGTCGGCGTGTGTGCCCGACGTGCGGCGCCACCTATCACCTGATCAGCAAGCCGCCCCGCATCGCCGAGATCTGCGATCGCGATGGATCAAAGCTCGAAAGTCGCAAGGACGACGCCACCGACGTCGTCCAGTTCCGGCAGCAGGTTTACGACCAGCACGCCGTGCCGATTCTGGACTATTACGAAGCTCACTCGCCGGACCTCTGTCGCCACGTCAACGGCAATCAAGAATTCGACGCGGTCTATGAGGAGACCCGCGTCGCTCTCGGGGTTCCGACCGCTGCCGTCGTCAAGACTCCTTGATGGATCGGATCAAATGCCGACCCGGTCGCCTCGGCGGGCGCGCAGGTGGCGGAGGTGGTACTTCAGTCCGGTCACGAAAAAACAACTCGCCGACATGATCGCAAATGCGGGGATGGCGATCGACGGAAAAAGGGTGGCGGGGATCAAGGTGAGGAACAGCAGGCCGCCCTGGACGTAAAATTCGCCCGATAAGATCCCCCCCTTGACCACGAAGAGCATGCCGTTGGTGATCGTCAATAGTGGCGCCAGGGCCATCACCGGCAGGCCGATCAGCCACTCGGCCAGCAGGAGCAAGTTGACCCCTAGGACCCCCGCGCCCCAGATATGTGCCAGTTGACGCTCAACGAAGGTAACCGGCCCCCGGAGTCGTCGGAGCCGCCAGAAGAACGCCGCCCAGATCCCCAGCCCAACCGAGAAGATCAGGAAATAGGGCCACCGAGCCGTCACGCCTCGAGCCATCAGGTACCAGGTGATCGCATAAAAGACCAGCAAGGCGACGCTGTGGTACATCCACAACTCACCCCAATTTTCGAGCAGGGCGGCGTGTGGTGTCTCGCCGAGGTACCGCCCCGCCAGTGCCCGAAACCGGGTCGACCGCGCCGAGACCGGCTGGCCAGCCAGGTAGGCGTCGAGGTCAAGTGCGAGCGCCTCGGCCGTCGGGTACCGATTCTCGGGACGCTTTTGCAAGCACTTGAGCGCGACCATTTCGAGGTCGGGGTCGGCTTTCGGGTTCAGGACGCGCGGCGGGACCGGATCTTGTTCAAGGACAAGCAACATCGTGTCGAGTGGTGAGGCCGCGAGAAACGGCGGTCGCCCGGTCAGCATCTGGTAGAGGATCGCCCCCAGCGCATAGACGTCGGCGGTGGGCCCGACCGCGTTGGCACGTTGGGTCGAGGCCTGTTCAGGGGCCATGTAACTGGGTGACCCGAGGATGGCGCCGGTGATGGTCGGCCCGAAACCATCACCGAGGTCGATCCGCTTGGCGAGGCCAAAGTCGCCGACGAGTGGCCGACCCGCCGTGTCGAGCAAGATATTGGAGGGTTTTAGATCGCGGTGCAGAACGCCCCGGTCATGCGCGTGCTCGACCGCTCGGCAGATCGGCTCCAGGAGCGCCGCGGCCACACGGGGGGCGAGCGGCCCCTCGACCAACCGACGGGCGAGGGTCGTCCCCTCGACATATTGCATGACCAGAAACGGCAGACCGTCCTCAACGCCGACATCGTGGATCGCCACGATGTGCGGGTGCGACAGGCGGGCTGCCGCGGCCGCCTCGGCGCGAAACCGAGCCATATCGTCGGGGCTGGCCGCAGCTCCCCGGATCAGGCGCTTGACTGCGACCACCCGACCCAGATCTAACTGACGGGCCAGATGCACCACCCCCATCCCACCCCGGCCCAGTTCACCAAGCAACTCATATTTGCCGACGAGGCGGGGAGGGTCGTCAAGGTTGTCGATCGGTCCGAGCGTGGTCCGGTTACCGCCCAGCGAACTCGACCAGTCAAGCGTTTCGTCAGCGCTCGGGAACCGGGCGAGTTCTTCGGCGACCGACGCGGCGGCCCAGAGCTCACGCAACTCGTCGGCGAGGTCGGGGTGCGACTGGGTGGCGCTCTCGATCGTCAGGTCGGCCGAGCCGCCGAGGCGCTGGGCATCTGTCAGGGCGGCGATCAGATCAGCCAGGCGCTGGTCGCGGGCGTCGGGGCCGAGCGTGGGGGCGGCGAACGGGTTCACAGGGCACCTGGGTTCGAGGGGGACTCGCCGAGGACGACGCGGAGCTTGCGGAGCGCCCGGAGGTGACGCATCCCGCAAGCTGGTTCACTCAGGCCGAGAGCGCGGGCGGCTTCGCTGTTGGACATCTGCTCGAAATGGCGGAGGAGGATGATCTCGCGATCGTCATGGTCGAGCCGGTCGATCGCGTCGCGGAACCGAGCTTCAAGTTCGCGCCGGAGCGAGGCGGCGGCGGGAGTCAACTCGGGATCGCGGAGCTGAGCGGCGAGGTCGAGCGACGAATGGTCGGCGAAGTGCTGGCCGCCGAGCGAGCGCTCGCGGTTGACGCTCCGCGCCTGTGATCCGCGGTGCTTGCGGTGGGCATCGATGACGTGGTCACGGGCAATCTGCCGGAGCCAGAGATCGAACGGCATGACCGGGTTGCGCAGATACTGAGCCAGGCGTCCGCTCGCCTTGAGCAAGACCTCTTGCACTACGTCGCTGGCATCGACTCGCTGCCCAACCGCGCGGTCGAGCCGGAGCCCGATCATCCGCCGGAGTGGGTCGCGGTGACAGGCCCACAACAGCCCCTCCACGACCGGGTCAGTTGTGGCGGCAAGTTGGTCGAGCAAGCGACGGGTTTCGGCCGGATCGGGCCACATGAATGGGTCAGCTCCGGGATGCGTTCGGGCCACCAGTGCATTCTAAAAGATCGACCGGTCCGATGGGTCAATTCGATTTTCAGATTTCTCAAAATTGGTCGTTAACCTTGGGGTCGAGTTCACGGTTGGGAGCGAGTCAAAGTCATCCAGTGTTTCCACTCAACGGACTTCAGTTCCAGGAGTTAGGTCGATGAATTATGTGGTTTATTCTCATCTCGCTTACTTGCTCGTCAGCATCGGGATCACGGTCTGGGTGGCCCGAACTCTGGCGGTCGCGGGCCGAGTCTTTCTGGTTGATGCCTTCCTGGGCAACCGTGAACTTGCCGAATCGGTCAACCACCTGCTGGTCGTTGGCTTCTATCTGATCAACCTGGGTTTCGTTGCTCTCGCGCTCAAGTATGGTGACAAACCCAGCAACCTTCCGGGCGCCATCGAAGCATTGAGCACCAAGCTGGGTCTCGTCCTGCTTGTCCTGGGTGCGATGCACTTCTTCAACCTCTATGTCCTCTCGAAGATGCGGAAGCGAGCATTGCTCCGATCCCGCAAGCCGCCCGTCTTGCCCGACGAGATGGTCGAACCGATGGGCCAGTATGTCGCTTGAAGCTCAGCATCGATTCACCCCACAGGAGCCCCGACCATGCGTAGCTTGACGGTCCTGTATGACGCGCGCTGCGGGCTCTGCCGCTGGGCGCGAAGCTGGCTCGAAGGCCAGGAGACCTGGATCACCCTGGAATTTGTCGCGGTTGACTCGCCCACCGCCGCGACGCGGTACCCCCGCTTACTCGGCAGTCGCGGTGCCGACGAACTCCTGGTGATCAGTGATGAAGGTGGTGTCTACCGCGACGGTAATGCCTGGATCATGTGCTTGCACGCCACGGCCGACTACCGTGAATGGGCCGAGCGGTTGTCTTCACCCACCCTCTTGCCGATGGCACGCCAGGGGTTCGCTCTGCTCTCGAAGCAACGCGGGCGAATTTCGCGCTGGTTAGGGCTGGCGAATGAGGCCGAGATCGCGGCGGTTCTAAACCAGGTCGTTGCACCGGCTTGCGAGTTGCTCCGGCCAACCTCAAACCTTGCGCAGGCGGTCGAGCGGCACCAGAAACTTCACGTATCTGATGCCGTCGGAGTAGAGCCGTCCCGTCGGATCGGGGACGAGGACCGACGCCCGCCGGGTGATCCGCTGGACGACCCCGACTCGCTCGATCCCGCCATGATCAAAGCCGACACGGTCGCCGGGCGCGACGGCATGGATCAGCGCCGCTGATTCGACCGGGGTGATGAGAGTATGGACCGACGCCTCGTGCCCAAAAATTGCCCGGCTCATTTGGCGGAACGGCGGCTGCGAGCAGCTCGACTTCCCGTGAATCAAGAACTCGACGAGGTGGAGCAACTCGTGCTCGAAGATGCGCAGCAAGGCTTTGAGCCGGTTGGTGCAGACCACGCCCGCAACTTCAATCGGTCGATTGGGCTGGACGGAATCGGGACCACCGCGAAAAGTCTGAGCCAGGAGCAAGGTCGAGATCGAAATCTGATACTCGACTCGCTCGACAACACGCTGACCCGATCGACGCCGGGTTCGCCGCATGATCGTCCTGCCCGCTGAGCGCGTCATCCGGTTTGAAAGGCAAAACTCGACTGGCGGCACCTCCGCCAGGGTGATCAGAGCCGAGATGTTCTTACCGAAGTAATGCTCATCGTAGAGTTGGAAGAGTTGCTGAAGATCAGCCACCCCGATCGACTCGAACTGAGGAGACATCAAGCGGGGTGACCAGGCCAAAATTGCCTGGGATATGAGCTCAAAGCGAGCCTGGGCTACTTCGGTTGCAAATCGAAGGGCGAGAATCTGGCTGGCTGGAGATTGGTCCAAAACAGATCTCATCATGGCTCAAAGCTCAGATCGGCCACTTCGAAACGCACGAGCGACGTTCGGAAAATCCGACCGTCGCTCGTCGAGTCATCCGATGGCATCCGCTCAGTTAGACTGCTTTGCGACCCGTCAAGGCTCGACTGATCGCGATGAAGACGCAAGCCCCCACGAACGAGACCAGAATACTACCCCAGAATCCTTCGGTTGTGCCACTGGTGAAGAACCCAACCAGAAAGCCGCCGACCAGGGACCCGATCAGACCAATGATAATGTCACCAATCATACCATAACCGCCGCCCTTCATGAACTGTCCAGCCAGGAAACCCGAGATCAGACCGACCACGATCCAGGCAATAATACCACCTGGGGAGAGCTGAATTGCAGCGAGAACGACAGGCATGATCCCGACTTTCTAGTGCGCGATACGAGTGTTTGCTCATTCAAAGTGAAAGAGCAACCCGTAAGAGGTTTGTTCAAAATATGATTGAGCAATCCGGAGGCCAAATTCGCATACCACGCCCCATTTCTCGTAATAAATTAGCTAGCCGATATTGACCTGCGGAATCGACCGTCTCCGTCCCGCTCCCAAACGAAGATCCCCATGACCGCATCCAGGATGAGCGGTCCGTAAAGATGTGGGAATGGTGTTGCCGAGTGTGGCGAGTTTTCCCAGACGACCCGACCCCTGACGAGATCCAGGTCGATTTTGAGCAACACAATGCTCGCATTCCGCGCAAAATGACGGTTGGCCGATGCTTCGAGTTGATCCTTGGTCGACGCGTGGATGAATCCTTCGGTCGCCAGCGACCGGGCGCGATACTCGCCCAATTTGACGGCTTCGTCCCACTCGGGTTGGGTCGTCATGTGATAGATCAAGTTCATGGGTCCGACTCCTGAGGATTCATTCGAACCGGAGATGCTTGACGGACTCGCCCGACTCCTGAAGTTCGACTAGCGCATCAATTCCAATATCGAGGTGGGATTGGACGTACTTCTGGTTGACCGTCTTGTCGCTCTGCGCGGTCTTGACCCCTTCGGGAGTCATTGGATTGTCGGAGACAAGCAAAAGCGCACCCTTGGGGATGTGGTTGACGAAACCGACCATAAAAATGGTGGCCGTTTCCATGTCGATCCCGAGCGCCCGGATCTTGGTCAGATAGGCTTTGAACTCGGCGTCGTGTTCCCAGACCCGGCGGTTCGTGGTGTAGATGGTGCCGGTCCAGTAGTCGAGGTTGTGCTTGACGATGCTCGACGAGACTGCGCTCTGGAGTCGATACGAGGGCAGCGCGGGGATCTCAGGGGGCAGGTAATCATTGCTCGTCCCTTCGCCCCGGATCGCCGCGATCGGCAGGATGTAGTCGCCGACCTTCGTCTTTTTGAACCCCCCACACTTTCCGAGAAAGAGCACCGCCTTGGGCTCGATGGCCGCGAGCAGGTCCATCACCGTCGCGGCCATGGCGCTGCCCATGCCAAAGTTGATGATGGTGATGTCGTTTGCCGTCGCCGACGGCATTGGATGATCGCGGCCGACCACCTCAACGCCGAACCGGGCCGCGAACAGGTCCACGTACATCCCGAAATTGCTCAAGAGGATGTACGAGCCAAACGATTCGAGCGGCTTGCCGGTATAACGGGGGAGCCAGTCGCGGACGATCTCCAGTTTGGTTTGCACGCGATCAGCCTCGGATGGATGCCACGGCGGCGCGGACATCATCACTATCGACCGGTTGACCGCCAATTGCCTTCATCGCCAGACCGATCGCCATCCCCTCCTTGGGGGCCGCCCTGATCGCGTCGGTCACCGGCGCGAGGAGCGCAGCGATCTGATCAGGGCCGAGCGACGCCGGAACCCACTCGCTGATGATCGCGACTTCTTCCGGGGTCCAGGTGGTCTGGCCCGTCTTGGCTTCCTTGAGAACTCCGCGCATCTTTTTGATCGCATCAGAGTCGGACATCTCGTCGCCGGTCCCGAGCGTCAACTGCGCGATCCAGTACCGCAGGACGCTGGTCCGCAGGGTGTCGCGAGCCTTCATCGAGTCTTTGAGCGCGTCGCGCATCTGCCGAGCAATCGTCATCCGCCTATCCTTCCCCACGGTGAACTGACATCGGTCGGAACCGTCAAGGTAGACAGCGGTCGCCCCAGGACAGGTTCGGACCGACCGTGTCGTCTTGTCGATTATGGCCGATCCGCCTCACCGCCACCAGTTGAGCATGTCGCCGAACCGGAAGACCAGGATGACCGTGACCACCGTGGCGGACCCAACCACCGCCGCCAGCACTCCGCCAGCGGCGATCTCGCGGGCAACCTTGAGTTGAGGTTGCTCGGGGTCGCCGACTGCTCGCGCCAGCGTATCAATGGCGCTATGGTTCAATTCGGCGATGAAGATCAAGCAACCCGCCATGACCAGGGCGATCCAACTCTGCGGTCCCACGCCGAGAAGGCCGGCCGTCAAGGCAACCAGGATGGCCCGGTAGGCATGCGCGAAGAAGCTCGAATCCCCCCGGATGGCATGTTTCCAGCCACGCAGACCTGCCCAGAGCTTGTCGTGCAGCGACCGACGACCCGCCCGAGCATGCAGGGGCATTGGCTCGAAGTCGTCGAGGTTGGCCGGCACACCACCAACGACGAAGTTCGGGGGCGGACAGTTCGGTCGCGCCCCATCGACGGTTCGGGAGGATTCAACCATGAGCGTTACTCAACCGGAGCATAACGGGAGTCCAGTCGGGTCAGACCCGACGACGAACCAGCGCGAATGTTCGGGCTCAATCGAGGCGAGATCTCAAAGACGAACTGATAGCTGTGTTGCAGCGGACTCACCGTCAGCCCAACCGAGGTCAGGTAATCGGCGCCGATCCGGGTCAACGAGCCGGTCGATGCCAGCAAAAGATCATTGCCGAAATCATACGAGGCGGCGGCGGTCCCGAACCACTTTGGACTGAGCCAGTAGGAATACGAGGTGTTCAGGGCTGAGGTCGAGATTGGCCCGGTGTTGACGATCGTGTAGCCGATAAACGCATTTCCCTTGGGAATCCGGGTGATCGAGATCCCCGAGGTAATAATGTGCAGCCCAAACGGGTCGTTCCGCAGGTTGTTGTTGTTCACCGTGGTCGGAACCCCCCCGACCTTGAAGAACTCGAACCAACCATAAGAGACGAAGCTGGTCCGGTCCCCCAGATACCACTCGTAGTTGTAGAAGTTTTGCCCGAATGGCTTGTTGAAGTTGTCGCGAGCCGCGTTCGGGAAGTAAGTGGTATCGAGGTCGAAGACCATGTAGTCGTTGATATGGCGACGGCCTTCTTGCCCGCGACGGGTTTGCAACCGCTGGTGGATGCCGAGGTGCAGCGTTTCGATCGTCGCCTGGACATCGGTCGTGCCGGTGACGGGCGAAATCGCGCGGCGGAGCATCAGGAATCGGGGGTCATACTGGGCCGGCAAGGTACCGCCGATGTAATTGACCAGAGCGAAGTAACGCCGCGTATACTCCGAGGAGTTGTCGTCGAGGTCATCCTGGACGCCAATGCTGTTGAGCTTAACGTCCGAGTACGCATCGCGGAAGTCGGCGACGAGGTCGATCTTGTGATTCAGACCGTGGATGTTGAACAGCTCGCTCTCGGCGTCATTGTAGACCTTCCAGAACGTCACGTCGGCCCTGGCCCCGGCGGCTCCCCAGAGGCGGCCCACGGCATGATCACCGATCTGGTTGTTCCAGCCGATGGCCTGCCCTTGAAGATAAGGAGTCACGCGGAGAAACTCGAAGTTTAAGGGCAGGTCGAGTTCGTGCGTGGTGAAGATCCGGCCCGACTCAAAAGCTCGATTCGTGTTCGAGATCGGGTCGAACGGCAGATAGTTGAACAGCGTCCGGTTGTTGACTTCCGACGCCGTGTGGACGTTCGCATAGTCCACCCCGGTGTGCTGGAAGTGGGTCAGGCGATTGCCCAGCAGCGAATCACCAAGTCGATAATAGTCGAGCTTCGGCAGCCACTGGGTCTCGGTGTTGAACGACTGGAGGTTGACCTCGGCTTGCAAGGTCAGCGAGCGGTTTTCTTTCTGCCGGATCGCGTAGATCAGGTTTTCCTGATCCAGACCTGTATCGAAGAGGCGCTTGAAGTATTGTTCCAGGAAGTTGCGGTCGTCGCGGATCACGGCACCGATCTCGAAATTGACCCGGAGGTCTTCATCGAGAGGCGTGTCCTTGTTGGTGAACGACTGCATGTGCCGACCCGTGATCCGACCACGAAAATCTTCATAGGTCGGGTTCGAGAGCCGCTGGAACACACCCCGGCCCGCCGCGTTATTGTTGGTCCCGTTGGTGATGATCGCCGGCCCGAGACCGAGCACGTCGCGCGACCCATCGAACAGACCATAGGTATCAAAGTAGCCGGCATAGTTGCCGAACAGACTTGGACCCGCGTTCTTCTTACGGTGGAACGGGTCCTGGATGTCGCGGATCAGGTCCGAGCCATACCAACCGACTTCGGCCCCGAGCGCAATCCCCTGCCCGAGCGCTTTGTCGCGGGCGCTCAGGTAGTCGAGCGAGAGGTTGGCGACGTCGATCTCGGGGAGGTGGCGGATGTTCAGGATGTTGAAGATGTCGAAATCCGCGCGAATCTGTTGCCCGAAGTAGTTATTGGTGGCGAACGAAAGCCCTTGCAACGGCGGGTCGAGGTCATCGGCTTCGACAAAGAAGCGCGGCCAGTAGAAGACAGGGACGCGGCCGAAGTAGAAGAAGTTTTGCCGGGCATCGATCTGCCAGGTCAGGTCGTTTTGATCATACGGGACCCCTGACTCGTTGGGCCGTGCCTGCGAATCGATGACCTGGGTGATGTCGATGGATCGACTCGTGAATCTATAGCCCGGGTTGGCGAACCGGCTCCCCGTCGTGATCGTGTTCTCTGCCTGGATCATCGACAGCTTGCTCAGGCCCGTTTGCCCATCCGGCCCGGTCACGACCGGGTGGTACTGGAAGATGCGGGGCGACTTGAGCTTCATCGGCGTGATCAGGCCGGGCGCAAAGAGACTTAGCTCGGCGTTGACGACAAGCATCCGCTCTTGCTGGAGGTCGTAGTAAGCCCGCTCCGCCTGGTAGGTCCGCTGGTCACTCTTGCCCTGAATCCGCTGTTGATCTTGGCGAACGACGACGTTGCCTTCGAGGTAGAATTCGATCGGCTGGTTTGACTTTGTGGTGATCCGGTTGTTGGCTGGGTCGATCTGGATTGGCGGGTCGTCTTGCTTGCTCCGGATCCAGATGATGACGTTATCCGCTTCCAGATCCACGATCCCCTGCTCAGGGGTTTGCGTCGTGATGTTGACCTTGTTGCGGATCACGATGGTCTGAGTTCCATCTGGCAAGCGATCCAGCATCTTGATCGAGGTGAGACTACCGGTCCGGATGTTGATCACCCGTTGCGATCCCGGCAGAACGACGACGTTGGCGGCATCACCCACGGCGGGCGGACCAGGGATCGGCGCCGCGGTCTGTGGTCTCCCGTCGGGCAGCGGCAGCAGGGTCGTGGGCGGGTCGGACAGCAAAGGATCCGCGCCGGGGCCAAACGGCTCGACGTTCGGCACGGTGCCGCGACCGGCCGGGTCTTGTGGTAACGGGTCGGGTGTCTGGGCAGGTTCGGACAAAGGGGGCGCCGAGAAATCGTCGGGGAATCCCGGGCCGGACCCGACCGCCTGCGTCGGCTTGATCGCGGAATCTGCTTTGGGTGGTGTCAGGTCCCGCGGCTCGTCGGTCGCCACTGGCTCGCTGGCGGGGAGCGTCGGCAAAGCCTCTGCCGGAGGCTCGGCCTCCCGCGTGGCGCCCGTCGGGATGATTGAGGCGGCGGTTTCGAGTTTCGCGGGGTCCGCGGCTGGTGCGTCCGTCGGTGTGTCGAGTCCCTCGGGAAGGGTTGGACTCTCCTCACGCGGGAATGCCCGGCTCAGGATTGGCAAGCCCTTGGGTCGTTGCTTCAGCCGCTCCGGTTCCGCCCCGTTTTGAACCTCGATCCGCAGGCGATTCGTGGTTAGTAACCTGGTCCGGACCGGCGGCAAGGTGACGTCGGGTTGACCCGGGTCGTGAACGTCTTTCTCGGCATACAGGTCGATCCGGTAGACGGGTCCCGACTTGCGCCCGGAACGCACAATCCGAGCGACCATCGACCGAGCGCTCAAGGCCACGTCTTCCTGCGACGCCTCGGCCCGACCTTCGAGGATTAACCACTGGTTCCCTTGATCGTCCCACGTCTGGACTCGATCGGCACGCAGGCTGATCAAGGCCGCCTCTGAGCCTTTCCAGGTGGCCAGGATTGGCGTCTGCCCAACGACCTCGGCCCGAGGCAACGCGAGCAGCAAGCAGCTCGCGGCGCAGAGGAGCCAGGTTGAGGCGCGACGGCGGCAATGGACGTCCGTCTGGTCGTGACCTGGCACAGCACCTCCCCAAACCAACCGGGCATATGGCCAACAACGCACACCTGTCCGCCAGGACCGGTAGCGCAACGGCCCAAATGTCGCCGACACGACCCAACCGAGCCATTTTCGGATCGACGGTCAGGTCGAGTCTGTCTTCAGGAGGAGGTGAGATCAAAGGACGTTGCGACGGACCAGACCATCGGCGGGCAAATTAGCCGGACTCGCCCGAACCGTCAACCCGATTCGCTTCAAGCTGCCAGACTCTGGATTTTCATCGCTCACTCAAAGAAGAGAAACCTGAGGCGAACAGCCGTCAATGAAAATGGACCATTGACGTCAACGGATATGAGTTGAACATGCTATGACGACTTCATTTTGATCAAACATCACGATGTTGCGATGGTTTGTATGAAATCGTGATCTAGGAAGAGGTTCTGACGAGTGAGATCCACGCAACTAATGAATTCGCTCGATGAGAACCCCAGTGAAGTTAAACTGATGGTGCATGGAACCTTGCAACAAGACCAGGAAAAGCCTGTTTGTCTTTCGGGGGGGATCAACTTAGGATGAAATGGTCGAATCGGGGAGCGGTGCAGTTAAACGAATGCATTAGTTGCCTGATTTCAATTCCAGGTCGATTCGACCGCGATCCTCACAGCAAATGGTTGATGCTCTTGTCTAAGGTGCCACCTCGCATGTCATCACAAAGGCGGGTTTTCGCGGCTCTGATTTCGTGCCTGGCTCTGGTTGGGTGTAGCAAAGGGATGACCAAGCCCGCGGCACCACCGCCCGACGAGGTGCTGGTGAGCCTGCCCACCAGCGATGAGATCACCGACTACGAAGACTTTATTGGCCACACGGAAGCGATCTATGCAGTGGAAGTTCGCGCGCGGGTGAATGGTTACCTCGACAACGTGAACTTCAAGGACGGCGATGAAGTCGAAAAAGGCGCCCTCCTCTTCAATATCGATGACAGACCCTACAAGGCGACTTACGACAACACCATGTCGATGGTCGACCAGAGCAAGGCTCGGTTCACTCGGACAACCGCCGACCATCGCCGAGCCGAGGCACTGCTTTCCCGCAATTCGATCAGCCGCGAGGAATACGACCGGATTCAGGGCGATTACGCTGAAAGCAAGGCAAGCATCGGCGCGGTGCAAGCCACGATGGAGATGGCACAGCTCAGTCTCGACTGGACCAAGGTGACGGCCCCCATCAGCGGCCGGTTGAGTCGCCGCATGGTTGACCCTGGGAATCTGGTCAAGGCCGACGAGACGCTGTTGACCACGATCGTATCGCTCGACCCGATCTACGTCTATTTTGACCTTGATGAACGGACACTCCTCAAGATCCGGCGGCTGATCGCCTCGGGCAAGGTCAAGTCACGCCGTGAAGCCGAGTTGCCGGTTATGATCGCCCTTTCCGACGAGAATGACTTTCCGCATCAAGGCGTGATCAATTTCTCCGATAACCGGATCGACGCCAGCACCGGAACACTCAGGATTCGCGCCACGCTGGACAACCCCGTCCCTCGGCTTTTCTCACCGGGTTTGTTCGTCCGGGTTCGCCTGCCGATCGGCTCTCCCCACCGCTCGATCCTGATCGCCGAGCAGGCGATTGGCACGGACCAGGGAAAGAAGTTCGTCTACGTCGTCGAGAAGAAGTCCATTACCGACGAGAAGACGAAAAAGAAACGCGACGCCGAGATCGTGAGTTATCGGCCGATCCAGGTGGGTACCCTCGCGAACGGAATGCGGGTGGTAAACACAGGGCTGGCTGAGGGGGAGCGGGTCGTTGTCAGCGGGCTGCAGCGCGTTCGGCCCAACAAGGAAGTGGCGCCGCGAATGGTGTCCGAGTTTGAGAAGGGGCAACCATCCAAGGTGGCGACCACGGTCGTTGTACCACCTGATCTAGCGACGTCCGCCGCAGCACCAGTATCTCACTCCACAACGGCTGCGGCGGCTGGTCCCACACCGCACTGAGACCGTGGGAACCGCCGTTCCTGAGTCATACTACCCCGACCTTGAGTTAACGATCCACATCCCGGGAGACTTTCCCTTGATCTCTCGTTTCTTTATCGACCGGCCAATTTTTGCCTCAGTCCTCTCCATCGTCATCACTCTGGCCGGGGGAATTGCGCTCTTTACGCTGCCGATCGCAATGTATCCCTCGATTTCGCCGCCAACCGTGCAGGTGGACTGCACCTTTCCGGGAGCCAGTGCTCAGGTGGTGTCCGAAACCGTGGCAACGCCGATCGAGCAAGAGGTCAATGGCGTCGAGAACATGCTCTACATGTCCTCGCAATGTACCAATGACGGAGCGTACAACCTGACGGTGACGTTCAAGCACGGCGTCAACCTGAACATGGCCCAGGTCATGGTCCAGAACCGCGTTAGCCTGGCCATCCCTCGGTTGCCCGACGTCATCAAGCAGACTGGCGTGACGACTCGCAAGAAGTCACCCGACATCTTGCTCGCCATGGCCCTGGTCTCACCCGACAACAGTTTTGACCAGCTCTACCTGAGCAACTACGCGGTTCTCCGGATCAAGGACGAGCTGGCGCGGATCGCGGGCGTGAGTGATGTGGGGGTTCTTGGTCAACGCGATTACAGCATGCGAGTGTGGGTCGACCCCGAAAAGCTGGCGGCTCGGAGCATGACCGCCGGGGATGTTTCCCAGGCGATCCGCCGCCAGAACATGCAGGTTGCCACGGGCCAGATCGGCCAACCTCCCGTGGGCTCGGGTCAGGCAATGCAAGTTCCTCTCGCCACGCTTGGCCGCCTGATCACGGTCGAGCAATTTGAAAACATCATTATCAAGAAGTCCGCCGACGGGCGAATCGTCCGCGTCAAGGATATTGCGAGAGTCGAGTTGGGCTCCAAAAATGAAAATATCAGTTGTTCCGTCAATATGCTGCCCGCCGTCACCTTGGCGGTCTTTCAACTTCCCGATGCCAATGCTCTCGACGTTGCCGACCTCGTGAAGGCCAAGATCGTCGAGTTGGCGAAGGATTTCCCTCCAGGCGTTAGTTACCAGATCCGCTACGATACGACCCCGTTTATCCGGGAATCAATCGGTGAGGTCTTCAAAACGCTCCGCGAAGCCGTGATCTTGGTGGCGGTGGTGGTGCTGCTGTTCCTCCAAAACTGGCGATCGGCCCTCATCCCCCTCGTCGCCGTCCCCGTCGCCATCATCGGCACCTTCGCCGTCATGGCCATGCTCGGCTTCTCGCTCAACAACCTCACCCTCTTCGGCCTCGTCCTGGCCATCGGCATCGTCGTCGATGACGCCATCGTCGTCGTCGAGGCCGTCGAGCACCACGTCGAGCACGGCATGGCACCCCGCGAGGCGACCATCCGCGCCATGGACGAGGTGAGCGGGCCGGTCATTGCCATCGGGTTGGTGCTCACGGCGGTGTTCGTGCCGTGTGCGTTCATTACGGGAATCGTCGGTCAGTTCTTCCGGCAGTTTGCCTTGACGATTGCGACCTCGACGGTAATCTCGGCGTTCAACTCGTTGACGCTCAGTCCGGCTCTGGCCGCTCTGCTCATCCGACCCAAAACGAAAGAGCGACCCAAAGCTCTCCCCTTGCTCTTTTATGCAACCCTCGGGGCTTACCTGAGCTATCTCTATCTTCCCGAGCAGCTTGAAGGCCGTATCCACAGCGAGCAGGTGCCGCTGCCGATCATCGCCGCGCTGCTGGGCCTGATAGCTGGTCTGGTGACAGGGCCATGGATCGACCGCGGCCTCGTCTGGTTCTTTGGTATTTTTAACGCCACGTTTCGGTTGGCAACAGCCGGTTACTCGAAGATCGTCGGGATGATGCTCCGGACCAGTTTCATCATCATCATCCTTTACGGCGGCCTTTTGTACCTGACTCAGACGGTCTTCAAGAGCACTCCATCCGGGTTCATTCCCACCCAGGATATGGGTTATCTGCTCGCGAATGTTCAGTTGCCCGACTCGACGTCGCTGGAGCGGACCATGGAGATCATGGATCGCTGCGAACAGATCGCCAAGTCCACTCCGGGGATCTTGCACACCCAAGCGATCACCGGTCAGTCGTTGCTTTTGAGTGCGAACGGTTCCAACTTCGGCTCGATGTTTTGCATCTTCAAACCGTTCGACGAGCGACGGACGAAGGAACTTTACGGCGAAGCGATTATTGCCAAACTCCGCAAGCGGTTCGCCGCTGAGGTTCCCGAGGCAACAACGACCGTCCTGGGCCCGCCTCCGGTCCGAGGGGTCGGCCGCGCTGGTGGTTTCAAGCTGATGGTTGAGGACCGCGGCGACCTCAAATCCAAGGTCTTGCAGCAGCAGACCGACTCATTCGTGGACAAAGCTCGCAAGGACACTCGACTCACCAGTCTTGTGGCCACGTTTCGCGCGAATGTACCTCAGTTTTTCGTGAATGTGAATCGCGCCGAAAGCATGACCAAAGAGGTGTCGTTGCGGGATCTGTTCGAGACCCTCAACGTTTATCTTGGGTCACGGTATGTCAACGATTTCAACCTGTTTGGGCGGACCTGGCAGGTCGTGGTTCAGGCTGACCCGAAGTTCCGCAACTCGATTGATTATGTGCCCCACCTCCAGGTTCGGAATGCCCGGGGCACGATGGTCCCGATCGGAGCGATCGCCTCAATCGATGCGGAAAATGGTCCGCTCGTGCTGACCCGCTACAACATGTACCCTGCGTCCCCCGTGAATGGTGCCGCGGCGGCTGGGACAAGTTCGGGCGAAGCGATCAAGATCATGGAGACGATGGGCCGTGATACGCTCTTACCAACGATGGCGACCGAGTGGACCGAACTGGCCTATCTCGAATTGCAGGCGGGCAACACGGCCTTGATCGTGTTTGGGGTGGCGGTCCTGATGGTCTTCCTGGTGTTGGCAGCTCAATATGAGAGCTGGTCGATGCCGCTGGCAATCATCATGGTCGTACCAATGTGCTTGCTGAGTGCGATCATCGGGGTCAACATCGCCAAGGAAGACGTCAACATCTTCACCCAGATCGGGTTCGTGGTCCTCGTCGGTCTGGCGAGCAAGAACGCGATTCTGATCGTTGAGTTCGCCAAGCAGCGGCGGGACGCGGGTGAATCGCGCCGCGATGCAACCCTTGCCGCCTGCTCGCTCCGACTCCGGCCGATCATCATGACCTCGCTCGCGTTTATCCTCGGTGTCTTCCCGCTGCTCTACGGACACGGAGCGGGTGCCGAGATGCGGCGGACCCTGGGCACAACGGTTTTCAGCGGCATGCTCGGTGTCACGATCTTCGGGATCTTCCTGACTCCCGTATTCTTCTTCGTGATCGACTGGCTCGGTGAGTGTCGGCTATTCACTCATCCGCTTGTCCGGTTCGTGACCGGAGTGCCGCTGGCCATCCTGTCGCTTCGCTTTATCCGCGAGCCGATCCGCCGCCTCCGACGGGCTGCTCCCAAACCACGGTCGCTCCCCGCCGTTCCTGTGGAACCAGCACTGACCGCCGACTCGGACCCCGAGTTGGTCACGACGGCGGCAACCTCCGCAACCGACTATTCCGAAGCCGAACTCGTCGAGCAGAAGTGAGATCCTGACTTATGTCGCGTTTCTTCATTGATCGGCCGATCTTCGCCTCGGTGCTTTCGATCATCATCACGCTGGCGGGCGGGATCGCGGTCTGGACCCTGTCCGTGGCGCAGTACCCTGAGATCACTCCGCCCACGGTCGAGGTCTCGGCCTACTATCCGGGGGCCAACGCCAAGGTGGTTGCCGATACGGTCGCCTCGCCGATCGAGCAACAGGTCAACGGCGTGGAAAACATGCTCTACATGTCGTCGCAATGCACCAACGACGGCATGTACACGCTGACGGTGACGTTCAAGAATGATGTGGACCTGAACATGGCTCAGGTTCTGGTCCAGAACCGCGAGAGCCTGGCCGAGCCGATCTTGCCCGACCTCGTCAAGCGGCGCGGGGTGACGGTCAAGAAGAAGTCGCCCAGTATTCTCATGATTGTCAACCTGTTCTCGCCCGGGGGAACACAGGACAATCTTTACCTGAGCAATTACGCCACGATTCAGCTCCGCGACGAACTTGCCCGACTGCAAGGTGTTGGCGACATCACCTACATGGGCCAGCGCGACTACAGCATGAGGGTCTGGCTTGACCCCGGCAAGATGTCGTTCCGGAACCTGACCGCAACCGACGTATCGAACGCGATCTCACAGCAGAATATTCAGGTCGCCGCCGGCCAGATTGGGCAGCCACCCGTGCCGTCGGGCCAGGTTTATCAGTTCACGATGACGACCCTCGGGCGGTTGGAAGATCCCGATCAATTCGCCGAGATCATCCTGAAAACCGACTCCGATGGGCGGATCGTCCGCCTCCGCGACGTCGCCCGGATCGAGTTGGGAGCCCAGGGTTACGACCAGACCTGTACGCTTGATCAAAAGCCATCGGTGGCGCTTTCGATCTACCAGCGACCGGGTTCGAATGCTCTCGAAACCTCCCGACTCGTCAAGGACAAGATGGAGGAGTTGAAGAAGCGGTTCGATGCCGATGTGGATTACTCGATCGTCTACGACACGACCCCGTTCATCACCGAGTCGGTCAACGAGGTTTTCAAGACCTTGCGGGACGCCGTGATCTTGGTGGCGGTGGTGGTGCTGCTGTTCCTCCAAAACTGGCGATCGGCCCTCATCCCCCTCGTCGCCGTCCCCGTCGCCATCATCGGCACCTTCGCCGTCATGGCCATGCTCGGCTTCTCGCTCAACAACCTCACCCTCTTCGGCCTCGTCCTGGCCATCGGCATCGTCGTCGATGACGCCATCGTCGTCGTCGAGGCCGTCGAGCACCACGTCGAGCACGGCATGGCACCCCGCGAGGCGACCATCCGCGCCATGGACGAGGTGAGCGGGCCGGTCATTGCCATCGGGTTGGTGCTCACGGCGGTGTTCGTGCCGTGTGCGTTCATTACGGGAATCGTCGGTCAGTTCTTCCGGCAGTTTGCCTTGACGATTGCGACCTCGACGGTAATCTCGGCGTTCAACTCGTTGACGCTCAGTCCGGCTCTGGCCGCTCTGCTCATCCGACCCAAAACGAAGGACAAACCGGAAGCGTTGCCGAAACTCGCTTACGCTCTGATTGGGGCGACGTTTGGTTACTTGTTATTGACGCCCCGGCTGGAAGGCAGGGTCGGCGAGACACCAACCGCCGTCGAGAGTTTGCCATACCTGGCCACCGCAATGGGTGCGGTCGTGGGGTATCTGGCGGGATTTGTGCTTGATCCGATCCTGGTCTGGTTCTTTGGCATCTTCAACCGTGGGTTCCAGGCGGTGACGACCGGGTACACCTGGATCGTCGGGCTTCTACTCCGAGCGAGTGTGGTTGTTCTTCTGCTCTACAGCGGTCTGCTTTATCTGACCTATCACGAGTTCGAGCAAACGCCGAGTGGGTTCATTCCGACTCAGGATAAAGGATACCTGCTCGTTAACGTGCAGATGCCCGACTCAACCTCGCTCGAAAAGACTCAGGCCGTCATGCGGCGTGTCGAGGCCATTGCGCTGAAGACCCCGGGCGTCAAGCACACGGTGGCGATCGCGGGGCAATCGATTCTGCTCAATGCGAACGCCCCCAACTTCGGCGCAATGTATGTGATGCTCGACGATTTCCACCACCGGACCGGTCCCAGCCTGCGGGGAGAGGCGATCCTCACCAAGCTACAGACCGAGATGCAGCATGAAATCATCGAGGGCCTGGTTAATATCTTCAACGCCCCACCCGTGGAAGGACTCGGGACGGCGGGCGGGTTCAAGGTTGTGATCGAAGATCGCGGCGATTCCGGGCTCGACTCGATCCAGCAGACCGCTGAGCGGGCCGTCGCTGATGGCAACAATACCCCGGGTCTCACGGGTTTGTTTACGAGCTTTCGCGCCAACACTCCCTGGCTATTCTTGAATATCGATCGCGACAAGGTCAACGCCATGGGTGTCAGCATGGACGAGGTGTTCAACACCCTTCAGGTTTATCTCGGGTCGCTGTACGTGAATGACTTCAATCGGTTCGGCCGGACCTGGCAGGTCAACGTCCAGGGCGACTCGACTTACCGCAAACAAATTGAAGACCTGAAGTTACTCAAAATCCGCAACCAGACAGGGGGAATGGCTCCCTTCGGCGCGATGGCGGCGGTGGAGGATCAGAGCGGTCCAGTCATGATCTCGCGCTATAACATGTATCCCTCGGCGATGATCAATGGTCTACCGGCGCCTGGGACCAGCTCGGGACAAGCCTTGAGTTTGGCCGAGGACGTCGTCAGCAAGGGTCTACCCCCGGCGATGCGCCTTGAATGGACTGAACTGGCACTCTTGCAGCTCAAGACGGGCAATACCGCCATGATCGTCTTCGTGCTGGCGGTCGTGCTGGTCTTCCTGGTGCTGGCGGCTCAATATGAGAGTTGGTCATTGCCTTTCTCGGTGATCCTGGTGGTGCCGATGTGTTTGCTTTGCTCGGTCGTGGGCGTGCAACTGGCGGCGATGGACATCAATATCTTCACGCAGATCGGGTTCATTGTTCTCGTCGGTCTGGCATGCAAGAACGCGATCTTGATCGTTGAATTTGCCAAGGCCCGGCGCGAAGAAGGCGTACCGCGCTATCAGGCGACCCTGGACGCTTGCCAGCTCCGCCTCCGACCGATCATGATGACCTCGCTGGCGTTTATCCTGGGTGTCGTCCCACTCGTACTGTCGGAAGGCGCTGGGTCTGAGATGCGTCGCGCCCTGGGGACGGCGGTGTTTAGCGGGATGCTGGGCGTGACTCTGTTCGGCATCTTCCTGACGCCGGTTTTCTATTACGTCATCCAGTGGCTGAACGACTCGATGCAGCGCTCACCACGCGTTGTGACACACCCGCCAGCGCTTCATCACGATCCGATCGATCCTCCAGCCAATGAGATCGACGAGAATCTGGTCTGAGAAGGAGGATGCCAGGCAGTAGCCTTGCTTCGATGAACAGGCTGGCTTTGCCTATCATGACGAGAGTTATTTTCGGCAGCGAATTGGCTTCGTTCCGTGAGGAGACGTGGCATGACGACACCGATCGAGAAGTCTGAAGCCGAATGGCGCCAGAGTTTGACCCCCGAGCAATATCGTGTGCTCCGCCAGAAGGGGACGGAACGGGCCTTCACTGGCCAGTTCTGGAACACCAAGACGCAGGGCGTCTATATCTGTGCGGCTTGTGGCGAGCCACTCTTCGAGTCATCGTCCAAATTCGATTCCGGGAGCGGCTGGCCAAGCTTTTTTCAACCAATCGAGAATGACAAAATCAACGAGCATTCCGACCGGAGCTATGGGATGATCCGGACCGAGGTAACCTGCAAAGGGTGTGGATCACACCTCGGCCACCTGTTTGAAGATGGACCTGCCCCGACTGGGCAGCGCTACTGCATCAACTCAGTTTCGCTCGATCTGAAACCCAGATCCGACCAGGGTTGATCATCCCACGTTCGCGGCGGTGTATAGACCGTCGATCCGCTCCCCAACGACGAGGCGAATGGGTCGGTTGAACCGGTCGCGAACCTCGATCTGGGAATCAACGCCGAGGGCTTCATAGATCGTCGCGGCGAAGTCTCCCGCGGTATAGAATCGGCCAGTGGGATAAGCGCCAATCCGATCCGACTGGCCGATGAATTGACCGCCCTGGACCCCAGCGCCGGCGAAGACAACCGAGAAGCACTTTGACCAGTGATCGCGGCCATCCGGGGTGTTGGCATTGCCCGTCGTCGCGCCGATCCGGGGCGTCCGGCCAAATTCACCGGCGACGACAACCAGTGTCTCGTCGAGTTTCCCCGTCGCCGCCAGATCTTCAAGTAGCGCCGACACGCCTCGGTCGAGTGGTGGTAGCAGTTCGCTCTTGAGCCGCTTGAAGTTACCCGAGTGCGTATCCCAGTTCTGAACTCGCCCCATGTTGGCCTGAACGATTGGGACTCCCGCCTCGACCAGTCGCCGCGCCAGCAAGATCGACTGCCCGAACAGATGCCGGCCATACTTGTCACGCGAGTGCGGATCTTCGCGATCGAGGTCGAACGCCTGCGCGACCTTGCCCGAAAGCAAGAGCGAGTAGGCGAGCTCGCGTTGTTCGGCCATCGGGTCCTTGGCGACGACGGCGGCGATCTGATCTTGCTGCCGCGACAACTCGCCCAAGAGATCACGACGATGGCCCATGCGTTCGACGCTGAAGCCGACGGGTGGTGTCAGGCTTTCCTCGCGAAAGCCCGACTTGTTGGGGTCTTGTTTGATCTGAAGCGGGTCAAACTTGGGGCCGAGGAAGCCGGCATGCTGACCCGGCCAGACCAGGGGACCTTCCATCAGGAAGGTCGGTAACATGACTCCGCTGGGAATCCCATCATCGCGAGGGTTGAGATAGTTCAAGGCCGACGCATAACACGGGTAGTCGTCGCGAGAAGCGATCTTGTCGAAGAAAGCTCCGGGTTGGGGACTGCCCGTGAGCAGTTGATGCGTGGCGTTGAGGTGGTTCGTATGGATGTGCGACATCGACCGGACAATCGCCAGCTTGTCGGCATGCGCTGCGAGGCCCGGCAGGTGTTCACAAAACTGGATGCCCGGCGCCCTGGTGGCGATTGGTTTAAACTCACCCCGGATGCCAACCGGGGCGTCGGGCTTCATGTCGAAGGTGTCGAGGTGCCCCATCCCACCGGTCGTGAATATCAGGATCAACGATTTCGCCCGCGCTGGCGGCCGGACTGCCGCCTGAGTGGTCGTCTTGGCCATGATCTGGGGCAAACTCAGACCGAGAAAGCCCGAGAAGCCAACCTGAAGAAACTCGCGTCGGATAACCCCGCGATCATGGCGATGAAACATCGATCGAGCTCTCCCGGGCACTGGGCGGTCTGGTCGGGTCGCATCAGTGGATCGCACACCCCGTCACACCATGCTTCTCAAAGTACTTTTGATGATACTCTTCAGCGCGATAGAAGGGCGAGGCCTTGGTGATCTCGGTCACGATCGGCCGCGGAAACCGGCCACTGGCCGAGGCTTTGGCCAGCGAGGCGCGTGCTAGCCGATCCTGATCGTCATCGAGAGTAAAAATCGCGGATCGATATTGAGTCCCAATATCCGGCCCCTGGCGATTGAGCGTGGTTGGGTTGTGGATCTGCCAGAAGACATCCAGCAAGGCGTCATAGGAAACCTGAGCGGGATCATACTCGACTTCCACAACCTCGGCATGCCCGGTTTGCCCCGAGCAGACCTCTCGATAAGTCGGTTCGGCGGTATGACCCCCGGAGTAACCGACCAGAGCCTCGTGAACGCCGGGAACCTGGCGAAATGCCGCCTCGATACCCCAGAAACAACCCGCGCCAAAGATCGCTTTGTCTGACATCTTGCAAAACCTCGTCGTTGATCAGGAATGAAACGCGAAAATGATATTCCGAGATATGCCGGACGAAAGTGGTCTGATTTTACCACGCCTCGGCTCTAAGTCCTTACTTCGCAACACTCTGGCCGATGAGGGTTCAGATTGTTATCATGACGGTTCGTGAGCATCAGTGGTGTGAAGGACGATCACCCGCTCAACATCTCCCATCGTTCCCCTTCAACCCCAGGTTCATTCATGTCCGGACTTCGTTTAAGCGTCTCTCTGGCCTGTGTTCTCAGCGTGCTCGCTTCGAGCGGCTTGGGCTGGGCAGCAGAACCAGAACAACTCAAAGGAATTGTAAGCACGGTCGACGTGGACGCCAAGAAGATCGCTGTCACTCCCGAAGGCAAGCAACTGAACGTGGATGTGATGGTAAACGATCAGACCGAGATCACCACCTCGGCGGGCAAAAAGCTCACCCTGAAGGAACTCAAGACGGGTGACGGTCTCGGCGTGGTCCATACTGCGGGCCTGGCCTCGAAGATCGTCGTCAACGTCAAGCCCGCCGAACTCACCGGCCATGTGAAGTCGGTCGCGGCGAACCTCAAAACATTTGTCGTGACCGAAACCGGCACGAATACCGACGTGACGGTTGCCATCAATGCCGACACGAGCATCGCGGACACGGCTGGCAAAAAGATGGAAGTCAAGGAACTGAAAAAAGGCGACGGAGTTGGCATCTCGCACGTCAACAGCGTGGCTTCCAAGGTCGTTGTCAACGTCAAGCCCATCGATTAAGCCCTGGCTGTACGATCGGGCTCAGCCACAATATTGCCGGCAGCGATCTGTCGAGCCCAACATCATCACGGCGACCTCAAACGCGTTCGTTTGAGGTCGTCGTTTTCGTGACTTCAGAGATTTTCACCACCAGATCGCTGACTGTTGCCTGGAGAAGCGGCTCGCCGCCAAATTTAAAGCCGAGCGCTTTGAGTTGCCGACACGCGATCGGGTGACGAGCCTGGGGCACCTCTCCCTCGATTCGTGCCTTCGATCCGGCTCGATCACGGGCCATTTCCGCCACCGCGTGATCCGTAATAAACAGGTCGGTGCAGTGATAGATCTGCCCGGCGACTCCATCAGCAGCCAGAAGCAGAGTCGTTGCTCGCGCGACATCGCGGGCGTGGACTTGCTTTCCCCCCTTGAGACACAGGACGGTCTCGCCACGGACGACGGCATGGATCAGGTCATACCACCGCGACTGTTCCACAGGATCGGCGACGCCGTAGATTGCCGTCGGACGCAGGGCGCAGATGGGAAAGCCCATGCCTTGACCGTACGAGTGGACGAAGGCCTCCAACGCGGCTTTGGTAGCGCCGTAGTGCGAGTGGGGCCAGAGCGGGTGCGTCTCGTCGAGCGGGCGGTCGGGCAAAATCTCGTCGTGGACGGCCCCCGAGGAAATCAGCACGAATCGACCGACTCCGGCTCGCCGCGCAGCTTCGATCAGGCGAATCGACCCGATCAGGTTTCGATCCACGTACGAGGCGACGTCGATATCAGGATCGATGAACCCGCTTCCTGGTCGATCGAAAGCGGCATGCACCACGGCGTCGGCCCCCGCCACGAGTTCTGCCACCGTTCCCCCGTCGGTGAACGATCCCTGGACCCACTCGACCGCCGACTCCGATCGAGCCGAACGAGCCGAACGAGAGAGTCCCCGGCACTGATGGCCGGCCGCCGTCAAAACTTCGACCAAATAACGACCCAGGAAGCCAGACGCTCCGGTAATGGCGACTTTCATTGATTCCGCTCCAGTCGGGCTACGTGGTCCGTTACGTTGTCGCGTGGGTTAGGTTGGCTCATAATACGCACTCTTTTCCTGCTCGCGATATCCACTTTTCGATGAGATCATCCCATGCCCGACCCGCGCTGGCACGACCTGGCCGAGATCCTGATCGGGCACTCGACCCGCTTGCAGGCGGGTGAAGCCGTCTTCATCGAGTGCTTCGACCTCGACGACACGGTCTTACCCCGCCTGCTGATTCAACTCGCGGCGCGACGTGGAGCGCACCCGGTCGTCGAGATCAAGGATACCCGGGTCATTCGGGAACTGATCCGGAATGCCTCCGAAGCGCAGATGAAACGAATTGGCGAGATCGAACTGCACCGGATGCGGCAGGTTCAGGCTTACATCGGGATCAGGGGAGCGCGCAACATCAACGAGATGGCGGATGTGCCCGCCGAGAAGATGAACCTGTTCAACACCCATGTTTTCAAACCCGTCCACATGGACTGCCGGATCAAATCAACCCGCTGGTGCGTGCTGCGCTTGCCCAATCCCAGCATGGCCCAACAGGCTGGAATGAGTACCGAGGCGTTCGAAAACTTTTACTTCGACGTTTGCAATCTCGACTATCCCCGCCTGGCCAAAGCGCTCCGGCCCCTGGTCCAGCGTATGGAGGCGGCTCAAGAGGTCGAGATTACCGGGCCAGGAACCAACCTTCGATTTTCGATCGCCGGGGTGCCCGTCGTCGCCTGCGCTGGGGAAATGAACATCCCCGATGGCGAGGTCTTCACCGCCCCCGTTCGTGACTCGGTCGAGGGGACAGTCCAGTTCAACACGCCAACCATCTACCAGGGAAACTCGTTCGATGGAGTTCGCTTGACCTTCAGGCAAGGTCGCATCGTGGAGTTTAGCTGTCAGACAGGCGACCCCAAGAAACTTCAGCGGATTCTCGAATCCGACGAAGGTGCTTCTTATATTGGCGAATGGTCGATTGGCTGTAACCCTCGGATCTTGCATCCAATGCGTGACATTCTGTTCGACGAGAAAATCGCCGGCAGTTTTCATTTGACCCCTGGCAATGCCTACGACGAGGCCGACAACGGGAATCGGTCCAAGGTCCACTGGGATCTCGTTCAGATCCAGCGCTCCGAATATGGTGGCGGCACGATCTCTTTTGATGGCGTCCCGATCCGCGTAGACGGCCGATTCATCCCCGAAGATCTTCAGGTTCTTGATCCGGAATAACAAAACCAAGAAATTGAGCGAAATCCGGCAAAATATCCCGACTCGCCACCATTTATGGAGAATACTCAATCAAGAAGTTTGCGGACTTCAGAATCTTGATTAACTTCTAGAGGTTCATCACGAGTGAGCACTGGCCATGTCGTCCGTCATCACGATCATGCTGACCAGTTTGATGATGTTGGGCGGGTCCGGCGGACGACCGGTGATGCTCAAGTGGGGTAGCGACCCCGCGCGCGGGCTTCTCGTCAACCGGACCCTCGGTACCCGGCCGTTCGACCCGCCCGATCCCAGCCGCCCGACCGTGGTGTTTATTCCTGGGTTTAACCCCGCTCCTCGGATTGTTCACTTCGAGATGGCCATCCGAATTGCGGAGTCGCTGGGGCGTCGAGGTGTCGCCTGTAACGTCCTGGAGTGGGACTGGAACGCCGCCACCTGCGATAGCTTCATCCCCCGGATCAATTCCATCAACTCGGTGGCACAAGGGCGATACCTGGCCGTCCAACTGGCGCGAGCTGGCATTGAACCTTCGCGGACCCATTTGATCGGTCATAGCGCGGGAGGAATGGTGGCAACATCGGCCGCGCATACATTTGCGATCGGTTGGGGCCGACCCGTGGCTCAGCTCACCTTGCTGGAACCGGCCAGCTACTACCATGCCGTGATCTTCCAGCAACTGCAAGCTGGGTCACTGGCTCCCGTGGTCGAAAACTATTTTACGACCAGCCCGAGCGCTTATGGCAAGGAAGTTCACTTGGCGGGTGTGCGAGATCATCATGTTTCGGGACGATCATTTTACTATGGAGTGATCAACCCGATTCGTTCTGATCACGTTTCCATCGTCGTCTGGTATCTTGCCACGATCGGAGATCGCCAGAATCAGCAAGGCTTTAACACCAACACCTGGATCCACTCGAACTGATCAGCATCTTGAATGCAGCGGAGAGGGCGGGATTCGAACCCGCGGTACCTGTGACAGTACACGGCATTTCCAGTGCCGCACCTTCGGCCTCTCGGTCACCTCTCCCGCATCCATCGCCGACCAGCCCGAAGCATCGATCGGGACCAGATTCTATCGTGAAAGCCGTCGAGTAACCAGGCTGGATCAGCGATTTGGTTCAGATCCTCGATCTTGATCCTTATTGTTCGCCATTTCTTCGACTCTTAGGGAATTTTTTTGGCCCATATTGAAGGTTGAGGCAGCACGAACGAATCCAATTACGATCGGCTCAACCGGTACCCTGCCGGGGATTTAACCAACTTGGGGACTTTCCCGGGTTTCTCAGGGTCGGTACGATGCCGTATCTGCTCGACGGGCACATCGCTAGATAACACGTCTGTTGACTGGCGGATTTAGCCGCGAACGAACCATCTTATCAGGAGTTTGGACGGATGGCAGACGACCAGAAATCGAGCGTAGGCAACAGCCCGGGATCCATTTACCGCGACAAAGGCGTTAAGATCTTTACTTATCCAAAAATCATCTTCTTGTTCCCCACGTTGATCACATCGATCGTCTGCTGGGTGGGCATGTGGATGATCAGCGAAAAGTACGAACCCAATATGAGGGTGCCAGCCAGCGAAGGCGCCACGGCTCAACCTGGTGGCAACGCGACCTCCAAGGCCAGTAGCACTCAGGAACTACCTGCTCGCTTGATTCCCGCATCGGATCCGGTTCCGATTGGGAATGCCGACCCGATTCGGTTTCGGCGCCCCGAGAATATGCTTGGATTGCTTTTTCTGATCGTTTTGTTTTTCAACCTTTTGATTTTGGCGATCGACTTTCCCCGATTCACGATCTTCGCCTTGATCTTGCTCGCAACGACGATTCTCTTCTTCTTGCTCTGGCTGGGGATGTTCGTCAAGATTCTGGAACCGCTCGAACACCTGTTCCAGCGGGTCTATGTGATCGCCAATACTCAGTTTTACTTTCTCGTCATGCTCATCCTGATTGCAATTTATACGGTCATTTTCGTCACGAGGTGGCTCGATTACTGGGAGATCATGCCCAACGAGATCCTGCACCACCACGGACCGTTGAGCGACCTTGAACGCTTCCCGACCTTGAATCTGAAATTCGATAAAGAGATTCCCGATGTTTTCGAGCACTTCATGTTCGGCGCGGGTCGGTTGATCCTCCACGTCGCCAACGAGCACAAGGCAATCGTGCTCGATACGGTGCTCCACGTCTCGCACAAGGAAGAAGCTCTCAAGCGGCTGATGAGCCGCCTCGACGTCCGGGTGACCACTGACCAGGAAGTGGCTCAACCCTGATTGTCAGCTCGGTCTGAACTTGGCGGATTTTAATTCACGCCCCTCGCCCCGCGTTTCGCGTCGGCGAGGGGCGATGGATTTTACTGGATGGGGTTTTGTGCAAGTTGTTCGCGTTGAGTGGTGTTGGTGGGGATAGAGGTAAGACAGCGCACGGCTCGCCCCGCCGGAGTTCATCGAGGATCATCCCTTGCAAGGTCTCTTCGAGGTCGACCAGTCGGCGCGCGACGTAGGCTCCATCAAGAACTCGATGGTCATAGATGATCTTGACCAGGACCTTGCCCGAGGAGTCGATCGGACCGAACGTCAGCGTCGTGGTGAGCGGTGAAAGCGGGTGAACCTGCTCGACTCCGGTGCCCCCGAGTGTGGTCACGCCAAAGGTTCCAAACCGCTTGGCTCGGGCTCGACCCGACACGAACAGGCTGATCGACCAGAGGAAGCGCCGGACGATCGTCGGGCAGCGACTGATCCGGATCATCCGCCGAAAAAAGCCGATCTCTTCGAGCGGCAGATTTTTGAACTCCACCAGCGAGCGCTGGAGTTCGCCCAGCGTCTGTCCTTCCGGGGCGCGGAACATCCCGAAGAAGACACCGGCTTCCCCTTCATACTCGCGTTCGATGGCGAGTGAGCAGTTGGTTTGCGGGTGCTCGTACAACCGCTGGTAAGGGATTTCGAGCAAGGCCCGGCGGAGCGGTGCATGCTCCATCGCCACCTGGGCGTAGGCCTTCATGAAGATCACCGACCAGGACGGCCGCGCGGGGTGCGTCCGACGTGCTCCGAGCAAGGGCGAGAGATCCATCGTCCGGCTCAGCGGGATCGATGGCACGCGCCTGGAAAAGTGCAACAAGTCGGCGATCAGCCTCCTTGGCACGGAAAGCGGAAACTCGACTCCCTTCGGCTCGCGCATCCTTGCACCTCTTCGAGTCGAAATCCGTTCAGCCCTTACATCCTACGGCGCACGAAAGCTATCCATGGCATCGGTCAGCGTCGAAGGGCGTGCGGTAACCTACCGCAAAATCCCAAACCAGGGAAGTCGAAGTTCCGCGACTCCTTGGCAGTTTGCCGAGGAGCTGCGCCGATCGGTCCCAACCTCAGACCTGGTCGGTCAGATGACCACAAGAGCAAGTCTGCTCTGGGACGAGCCGACCGACGGTATTCGAGCGGGTTTCGATGACCGCCATACCCGATTCCGTTCTCTCGAACTGCTCTGGTGAGGCAGGATGGAACATCAGCGTTCTCGAATACATTGGTTCGACGAGGAGATTTGCAATCACCTCAGCGGAGGACGAGCTTCGCTGATGCTTTGGGGTGAACAGGTCCGCGTACTGGGGACTCCCCAAGGGTGGCCACTCGTGCGATAATCCGAGGCAAGCCTCTGAGGGGCGTTCAGACCCGCACTGCGATCCGCTTGCTCTGGTTGAGGTTTGCCTGCCGATGCCGCGTCGTCCTCCCGTGCACGTTCATCTGTTGCCTGGATTGATCCCGAGCGGTGCGTTGGTGGGCGGGGTGGCCGTGGTGATCGACGTTTTGCGGGCCACAACCACGATGGTTCATGCTCTGGCGGCGGGGTGCGATGCGGTGATCCCCTGCCTGGAGGTGGACGAGGCTCGACGGGTCGCCGGTGATCTCCGACCAGGTCCCGGACTGCTTGCCGGCGAACGGAAGGGTCTGCCGATCGATGGGTTTGACATCGGCAACTCGCCGTCATCGTGCACGCCCGAGCTCTGTACGGGTCGGACGATGGTGATGACGACGACCAATGGCACCCGCGCGATTATGGCCTGTCTGGAGGCTGACCGAGTGATGATTGCCGCGTTTGTCAACCGCAAGGCGACACTCGAAGCGCTCAAGGCGGATGGCAGACCGATTCATTGCATCTGCGCGGGGACGGATGGGCAGGTTAGCCTTGAAGACACCTTACTCGCCGGAGCCATCGCCCAGGAACTCGATACCTGGGCCTGGGAGGAGTCGGGCGGGACGACTGGCTCAGTCCGGATCGCCGGCGAGGTCCCAGCCGACACGCTGCTCGCCAACGACGGCGCCGAGATCGCCGCGTCGCTCTGGCGCGAGACCGAAGCGATGATCCAGGAAGGCTATTCGCTCAGCGACGCCCTCGGCGACGGCCGGGGTGGACATCGGGTTTTGGCTCTCGGTCTGGATGCCGACATCGACGACGCCGGGCATCTGGATCGATTCCCTTTCGCCGTCGAGTTGCTCCGCGACCCCCTCCGGATTGTCCCGGCCACCGGGGCCGCGGGGCCACGGCTCCGGCTGTTTGGTGCCCCCTGATCGACCTGACTCGCCTTCTGACATAGAACAGCACACACCAGCACTGAGTTCGCTCGACAATCGCTACCCCGAAAGGTCTCGCCACGATGGATATGGAGAAGTTGGTTTCGCTCTGCAAGCGTCGTGGGTTTATCTTTCCGTCCAGCGAAGTGTACGGCGGCTTGAACGGGTTCTGGGATTACGGTCCGCTCGGGGTGGAACTGAAGCGCAACATCAAGGACGCCTGGTGGCGTGACAACGTCACGATGCGCGACGACATGGCCGGGCTCGACTGCTCGATCATCATGAACCCGAAAGTTTGGGAAGCCTCGGGTCACGTCGGCGGGTTCAGCGACCCGATGGTGGACTGCAAGTCGTGCAACGGCCGGTTCCGGGCTGATCAGCTCCGCTACATCGAATACATCTCGTCCGACATCGACCCGAAAACCGGCGAGCACCGCCGCGTCTTTTTCCACGGGGTCGGTTCGGTCGAGGAACTGGTCGAGAAGTTTCGCAAGCAGATCGACAAGATCAAGCACAAGGAAACTGACGCCGACCACCCCCCCTTGACCCGGTCCTATGCCGAGATCGACGACAAGTACCGCGACCAGTTCCACTGTCCAACCTGCAACGAGGTAGCGACACTGACCGAGCCGCGGTCGTTTAACCTGATGTTCAAGACGTACGTTGGGGCGCTCGAAAGCGAAACGAACATCGCTTACCTCCGGCCCGAAACCGCACAGGGGATCTTCGCCAACTTCAAAAACGTGGTGGATACCGGCCGATACAAGATCCCGTTTGGGATCGCACAGGTGGGCAAGAGCTTCCGGAACGAGATCAACCCGCGCAACTTCATCTTCCGGTCGCGTGAGTTCGAGCAGATGGAAATCGAGTTCTTCTGTCGGCCCGAAGAGGCTCAGGAGTGGTACGCTTACTGGCGGAATGCTCGCTTCCAGTGGTACGTCGACCACGGGATTCAGTCGGATCGCCTCCACCTCCGCGACCACGACGCCGCCGAGCTTGCCTTCTATTCGACCGCGACGGCCGACATCGAGTACGACTTCCCGTTCGGGACCGCCGAGCTTGAAGGGATCGCCCGCCGGGGTGACTATGACCTCGGCCAGCACCAGAAGTTCAGCGGCAAGGACCTGACCTACTTCGACGAGGAGAAGAAGGAACGATACCTCCCGCACGTCATCGAACCCTCGGCGGGAGCGGATCGCGCGACGCTTGCATTCCTCTGCGAAGCCTACACCGAGGACACCGTCGGCAGCGAGTCGCGCACGGTCCTGAAGCTGCACCCCCGCCTGGCGCCGATCAAGGCGGCCGTCTTTCCGCTGGTCAAGCGTGATGGGATGCCCGAACTGGCCGAGAAGATCTATCGCGACCTGAAGCGGCACTTTAACGTCTTCATGGACGAGAAGGGGGCGATCGGGCGCCGCTATCGGCGGATGGACGAAGCGGGAACGCCACTCGGGATCACGGTCGACGGTCAGACGATTACTGATGGGACCGTCACCTTCCGCGACCGCGACAGCTGCCGCCAGTGGCGGGTCAGCAGCGATCAGGTCGTCGCGGCGGTTCGTGACCTCCTGGAAGGTGGCGTGATCCCCGCCGCAACCCCGACCACCGAAGCCGCCGCCGACTAATCCTTCACTCCTCGATCCCTGCCAAACTTTGCATCCCCGAGGGTTCCGACCGCGATGAAGCTCTGCATCAGCCAGGCGACCACCTTGAGTACCGCGTTCGAGGCCGACCTCGACGCCTACGCCCTGGCCGGCTGGTCCGCCGTTGAACTCTGGCTGACCAAGCTCGAAGCGTTCCTGCATGGCAAGGAAATCGGCGAAGCTCGTACCTTGCTCGACGCGCGGGGCTTAACCGCCGTCGGGGCCGCGGCGCAGGGGGGTCTGCTCCTTTCCCAGGGGGAGGAGCGGATCACGCACTGGGACCTGTTTCGCCGCCGGCTTGAAGTGCTGGCAACGCTCGAAGTCCCCACCCTCATCGTGGCGGTCGACTTCGCTCGGGAAGTGGCCGGCGAGGACTATGCGCGCGGGGTCGATTCGCTGGTCGAAGCGGCGGGCCTGGCTCGGTCGGCGGGAATCAAACTCGCGATCGAGTTCCAGAAGACGTCCCGATTTTGTGCCAGCCTCGACACGGCGCTCGCCCTGATCGCGCAGGCGGGGGACGACAACCTGGGCGTGTGTCTCGACCTGTTTCATTATTACACCGGGCCGAGCAAGTTCGAGGATCTGGGGTATCTGACCTCGGCGAATCTCGCCTGGGTTCAGATCAGTGATCTGAGCGGCGTCCCGCGCGAATTAGCGGGAGATTCAGATCGGATTTTGCCCGGAGACGGGGACTTTCAACTGGACCCGATCCTCGACCATCTCGCCAGCATTGGCTACGATGGCTGGCTCTCGTTGGAGGTCAACAACCCGCAACTCTGGGCCGTGCCTCCCGATCGCCTGGCCGATGCCGGCTTGCGGGCGATGACCCGGACGCTCGGTAACCGGACCTCGGTCCGGCCTGATTCGCCCTCATCGTCAAGGGGTTCGTCGTGACTTCGCTGGCGACCGCCGTCCAACCGCCCGCCGCAATCTATCGCGAGGAACAGTGGTTCGGCTGGTGGATCTATGCTGCGCTCGGCCTGATCTCGGCTCTGGCGTGGGTGGTCCTGCTGGACCGGACGAGCGGTCGCCCCGACCTCTGGCTGGGCCTGCACGGTCGAGCATTCAAGATTCTCGTTGCGGCCGGGGTCCTGATTCCCCCGACTCTCGTGGTGGCGGCACTCCGGATGGTCACGCTGGTCACACCGACCGAGGTCCGGATCTCATTTGGCTTGCTGAACACGTTTCGCCGGAGCATTGCCGCTGAGGCAATCGCTCGGGTCGAGGTCGTCCACTACCATCCGATCCGTGATTATGGCGGCTGGGGCCTACGGTTCGGCCGCGACGGCGAACGGATCTACAACGCTCGGGGCCATCGCGGGGTCCGCCTCTACCTCCGCGACGGCTCACGGATCCTCGTCGGCTCGCAGCGCCCCGAGGAACTCGCCCTCGCCATCGACGCCGTCCGCCGACCCGGGATCTGAGCCGATCCCTCAAACCCCGAGGACCCGATCGCGCGCCCGGACATCCCAGCGATCCACCACTTTGCCATCGGTCACCACGTACACCCAGGAATGCAAAGCACACGTTGGGCAGATATGGACCGGGAGCGCCCAGAGGGTGTCACCAGGTTCGAGCAAGCCGACACCGGGGCCCTCGACCACCAGATGCTCCTCGCTCTGGCCGATGATGGTGGCGTCGGGGTAATCGACCAGCACGAGCCGGGCGCCGACGGGGTCAGCGGCCACTGCCTTGTGGCCGAGGTCAAGGCAGACCCGGCCCGGACGCGGGCAACTGACGACCCGAGTCAACAGCGCGGCGGCTGGCTCGAACGGCAGATCCGGGAACTTGGCCACGTAGCCGGCATCGTGCAAGACCACCGTCCCCGGCGAGCACTCGACGCCCGGCAAATCGACAGCCGCATGGATCGGCAAGGTCGGCGTCCCGCCCAGGACGAGCCGATGAACCGGCAGGCCAGCATCCAGGAGATCCTGCCGGACCGAGTGGACCTGAGCCAGCCCATGAGCGGCCGACTGCTGACGGTCCGCCATCGCGAGATCGCGGATATGACCGTCGTAGGCCTGAAACCCATCGAAGTCGAGGTAGTCGAGCGAGTCAATCAGGTGGGCGAGTTCGACGGCTCGCGCAGGATCAATTCCCGTGCGGCCCATGCCGATATCCAGGTCGATCAAGGTTGGCAGGTGGTGGTTGACGGCGGCCATCGCAGCCGACAGGGCTCGGGCCGAGGCGGGATGATCGACCGTCGCCCGGAAGGTTGTGGCAGGATGAGTCTGGACCAGTTGCGCCAATCGAGCCAGGTTCGGCCCGACGACGGGGTAGGCGAGCATGACATCGGTGGCGCCGGCCTCGGCGGCCATCTCGGCCTCGGCAATCGTGGCGCACTTGTGCTTACGGATGCCGGCGGCTTCGAGGCGGCGGATCATCGCGGGCATCTTGTGCGTTTTGATGTGGGGGCGGAGCCGATCAGTGCTGCCGGCGATGGCGATCATCGAGGCAATGTTGCGGTCGACTCGCTCGGTGAAGACAACCAGCGACGGACTCAGGAGAAGATCGACATCGGCCACCGCGAAGCCCGAACCATGCGTCGACACCACCGGATCACCCCATACTCTGGCAGGATCAATCTTCGAGGCCGTGCTGCTTGTTGAACGCGATTGCCTTGGCGTGTTCGGCCTCGGGGATTTTCCCGCAGCGCTGGTAGATGACCGAAAGTGCGGTATAGCTGAACGTATCGTCGGGTTCCAGCTCAACGACCTTCTTGGCGTGCATGATCGCCTTGTCGGATTCGGCGAGGTCGACGTAGAGCTTGGCCAGCATCCCGTGGCCGATCGTGAAGTTGGGATCGAACGCGATGGCTTCTTCGAGCTTGACGATGGCAGCCGGCTTATCGCCGCCATCGCGGAGGTCCACAGCCTGATCATACAGTTCGTCGGCGGTCGGCATGGTCGGTCAGCCCTTCGGGTTGCGCTGGATCGGTCGGAACGATGGATGGATTCTAGGCTGGGGATCGGATTCCCGCCAGCCTCTAGAACGGACGCGACACCAGGCGATCTGCAATATTCTTCAAGTTTTCTGGCAAGATGACCGGAAGTCGCCGTTGACCATCTTGACAGAGCCTTGTACATTCCCGCCCGAAGCCGGGATCGGGTTCTCCAGGGATTGGGGAACTGTCACCAGCAAGGAGGATCGAACGATGGGGATGGCCACAAGTCTGGTAGCGCTCGCACTCCTGGGGTCGGACCCGATACCGACCCCGACAATACCTGCTCTGCCGGTCGAGAGCCGGGAGATGATTACCTGCCAGATGCAGATGACGACCGTCGGGGGGCTCGCCTGGCGAACGGCGGCTTACTCGCGTCTGACGTCGATTGGCCAAAAGGGCTCAAGCACGATCTGGATCGCCGACCGGGCGTTCAAGGCCGACATCACGGGCGGCAATGACGCGCAGTTCCAGACCGTCGAAGCGCCCAAGATCACGACTTTCAACGACGCGACCGGCACGGTGATGAACCGCGGGCCGTTCCAGTACATTGGCGATGTCGAGCGGGTGGCCGATGGCCCGATCAACCAGGCCACCAAGCTCGCCTTCAGCCCGAAGGGGGCATCGGTCGAGATCGGCTTCACGTCGCAATTCACGGTTCGTCGGCTCGATCAAGGGGTGCTCGCGCAGATCAAGGTCGCCGAGACCCACATCAGCGCCATGCACCGGGTCGGCGTCTCCGAATTCATTTATCCCCCGCAGGAAGAGGCATCCACCGCCTTGACCCCGGCGGGCAAGCAGGTGTTCCAGCACTTCATCAAGGCCGATGCCGCCACCGTTTCGGCTCCCTTGATGCTGCCCGAGGTCGCCTCGTCCGAGGTTGAGGGGGAGTGGCTCGTCCCCAACGACGCGATCCTGATCATTAGCATGGGGATCGACACCGTCACCGCCGCCGACGGCAAGTCAGTCGTCCAGGAACGCCTGGCAATCTACGACTTCGCCCGCCCGACTGATGCCTCGCGTTCGGCCGCCAAGGCCGCCGCGCTCGGCAAACCGGTCCCCGAGACCGTGACGTCTGAGGTCGCGCCGCGCCCCAGGATGGTGGCTGATCTGGACCTTCCCCCCTTGCCCGAAGCTTATGCCTCGGCCGACCTCAACTCGATCGACCCTGGCTCGCCCTTGGCCTCGACCCAGCCGATGGTCGCCTCGCGCCGGTCAGCCGATTCTGAACTGGCTCTGACCGCGCTGCAACCGGTTGCCGATGCCGAGATCGAGATCGAAGCCGTCGAAGCGGTCGCGAATATCGCTCAGAACCTCGCGTACTTGCCGGGTGTCAGCCCTATTGCCACCGTGGTTAGCTCCGTCCTCCGCTCCGCGAGCGCGACCACCGAGATCGAGCAACCCGCCGCGATCGCGTCCAACGGTCTGAGCATGCCCCGCGTGCCGGATCGGTCGTATCCCGCCGCGAAGACCCCGACCGGTGACGACTACGAACTCCCCCCCCTGCCCGAAGCCTATGCTGCGACCGATCTCAACCAGATCGAGCCCGGCACCCCGGTCGCCAGCCCGCAGACCGTCGGGATCGTGTCCCGGTCCCAATCTGGGGCCCGGACCGCCAACCGCTCAAGCCGCGACGACCAGATGATTCCGGCCGGTTTTGAATCCACCACGACGGAATCCGCCCAGATCGCGGCGCTTGTCGAGCAGTTCCTCCGGTCGGGGATGCCCCGCAAGTCGGCAGCCATCTCGACCGCTCTGAGCATGCCGCGCGTCCCCGACCGTTCTTGCCCCGAAGCTGTGGACAGCAACGGTCAAGTCGTCGAATCGGCTCCCGTCGCCGAAGCCTACGCTTCAGCGGCTCTCGACCAGACCAATCCGGGCGTCCCGCTGGCGAGCCCGCAGTCGGCCAGCATGGCTTCAACCCCGTTCGGCAGAGATCCCCAACTGGTCCAAACCAACTTTGCACCCGAACCGAACACTGTTCCGCCCCTTGCTCTGACAACGATTGCGGTCGTCAACGGGCAGGCGATCACCCGAGCGGATCTGGCCGACAGCACGTGCCAGCACAATTCCGAGACACTGGCCAACTTGATCGAGAAGCACCTCCGCAAGGGGATGGGGACCGAGGACGAGTCCATCGGGGGAAAGGTTGCCTGCCCGGCCGCCGCGAACTGCCCGTACTCGGCCACCGGTTGCGACACCCGGAACCAGCCCGCCTCGTCCCAGGCCGCCAGGATCGAGATGGGCCTCAGCGTCCGCGACGGCAAGGGCACCTGCGTCTACAACTCCGAGGACGACCTCAACGCCGCGCTGAAAACGCCCGGCAAGACCGAGATCAAGTACGTCCCTCTCGGCGGCAACATGTCGCTCCAGATCGAGGCCAAGGTCGTTCCGACCCCGAAGACCGAGCAAGCCGCCAATCAGCGAACGGCCTACAGGCCGAAGCCGGTGGCCGACCTGATCGACGACGCTGAGAAGCTCCGAAAAGGGGTCGAAAATCTGGATTCGGAACGGTTCTGGTTCCTCGACCAGCCGTCGCACGTGACCCCGTTCCCGACCCACGGTGGTCTTGGTCCCGACTCGAAAGTCGAAGCGTCCAGCGCAGACAAGTCGGAGGTGATCCCGATCCCACTAGATCCGCGGACCGATGTACCCCGAATTTCTGATGAGATTGCCCAGAAGCGACGGTTGCTTGAGGTTTACCAGAAGCATGAGACCCGCTTTCTCGACACCCGGAACCAGGTAACCCCCGGTTCGCCGACCAAGAAGTAAGCCAACGGGACAGCAGCGATTCACCACGACAAATTGACCCCCGACCGCCTCGCGACGTATCGTGGAGTGGTCGGGGGTTGTCGCGCATCCCGAACCCGCCGTCCCCTGGTTTTGTCTGACAACTGACTTCCCGATCGTCCCGCCCGCGTTCTTCCCGGTTCGGAAAGGTTCCCAGCTTCGATGGACGAGACCCACCAGGCCCACATCGCGGCGGCCTCCTTGAACCAGACGGTTGGCGACTGGGCTGGGAACGAACAGCGCATTCGCGAAGTCATCACCGCCTGCCGCGCGACCGGTGCCCGCCTGCTCCTCCTGCCCGAGATGTGCCTGCCCGGCTACAGTCTGGGCGACCGCCTCCTCCGCGTTGGCACGATCGAGCGATCGTGGGACATGCTCCTGCGTCTCCGCGACGCGACCCAGGGGCTGGTCCTGGCGGTGGGCTTGCCGATCCAGTTCGAGGGAATCGTCTACAACGCGATGGGCCTGATCGCCGATGGACAACTCCTCGGCCTGGCAGCGAAGGAGAACCTGGCGACGGGCGACGTCCAGTACGAGAACCGCTACTACCAGTCGTGGCCGCACGGTCGCCGGGTCGACTACCGGGGGCCGGACGGGACGACGGTGCCGCTCGGCACCCAGATGTTCCACCTGCCGGGCATCGGTACGGTCGCATTCGAGATCTGCGAAGATGCCTGGAAGGGACTCCGACCCGGTTCGACCTACGCCCTTGCCGGCGCCGAGATTCTGCTCAATCCCTCGGCAAGCTGGTTCACGATTGGCAAGCACCGCCTCCGCCGCCGCCTGGTCGAGTCGATCAGCCGCGCTGATCATTGCGTTTACCTCTACACGTCTCTGTCGGGGTGCGATGCAACCCGGTTGATCTTTGATGGGTCGCTGTTCCTCGCCGTTGATGGCCGGGTCGAGGCCGAGGGGCGCCGGTTCGTCTTCCAGCGGGATTGGGAGTTGATCGACCGCGTGGTTGACCTCCGCGAAGTTCGCCACGCGCGGATGGAAGAAGGCTCCTGGCGTGATCAGCAGGCGCGGGCCGCCTGGGGAGCGTATGGCCAGTCGCCCGGCGTGGTCCGGGTCGAGGGGGACTTCTCGACCCGAGGGGTGGCAGCCGCCCCGCCGCCCTACTGGATTCCCCGCGAGCCGGATCATCCCGACCCGTCGCTTCGGTACCTCGAAGATCTGGTCTACGGCGGTCGCCCGATCCGCGAGTCGGACCTGAACCACGTCGAACTGGAACTCGCTCTCAGCCTGGCGCTGCGGGACTACACCCGCAAAACCGGCATCAAAACTTGCTGCCTGGCGCTCTCGGGTGGCCGCGATAGTGCGATGGTGGCGTGGCTTGTTCGCCAGATGCACCGGTACGCTCACCCTGAACTGAGCCCGGCCGAGTTGCAGGCTCACATTCGGTCCCGGTTCGTCTGTGCTTATTTGGCGACGGAGAACTCGGGGTCGATGACTCGGGCCGCCGCGCGGGCGGTGGCGACAGAAATTGGTGCTCACTTTCACGACGGCAACGTCCAGCCCGCGCTCACCGCGGCGCACGCTGTGGTCGAGTCGATGACCGGCGAACCGCTCTCGTGGCGAAACCCCGACCACGACGTGACCCTGCAAAATATTCAGGCTCGCGTCCGGGGGATGTTGATCTGGACCCTGGCCAATCTCGAAAACGCGCTGCTGCTCGTCACCAGCAACAAGAGCGAGGCGGCCGTCGGCTACACGACGATGGACGGTGATTCGTCGGGTGGCCTGGCACCGATCTCCGACGTCCCCAAGAGCTTGATCAAACTTTACCTCGACTGGGCGGCCGACTTTCATGGGCTCGCCTCGCTGGAGTTGCTCAAGGGGATGGACGCCTCGGCCGAACTGCGCCCGCAAGGCTCAGGTCAGACCGACGAAACCGACCTGATGCCGTTCACCGTGCTCGATCAGATCATGTACGCCTTTGTCCAGCTCGCTCTCGATCCCCGCGAAATCTTGATCCGCTTCTGGCCCGCGCTCCAGTACCACTACCACGGCGATCTGACCAAATTTGCCGCCGATATCCGCAAGTTCGTCCGCCTCTTTTGCTTCGCGCAGTGGAAACGCGAACGGATCGCCATCTCGTTCCGGGTGACCGCCTTCGACCTCGACCCCAAGACTGGGTTCCGCTTCCCCCCGGTTCAGGCTCCGTTTACCGAGGAACTCGCCGACATGGATCGCTGCGTCGCCGAGATCCAGGCGGGCCAGGCATCGCTCGATGCTCACCCCGAGCCGTGAATCCGTGGCTAATCCAGATCATAGGGGAGCGACGCAGTTGCGGAGCGGGAGGCGAAGGCCAACCGCAAGAAGGGGGACAGACACCGCTCCTTCGTCGCTTGAGTCAGTCCCCTTTTGCCACTCGCCAAGCTGTTCCCAGGTCCAGCTGCAGAACTCCTCAGCCGATTGCAAAGTCGTCCAGCTTCCCCATTTGCAATCTGCGATTCTGCGATTTGCCATGCTTTTCTTGGTCTGATCCGGACTATTCTCCCGGTTTCCGCCGCTCTGGTGGCTTGATGCCCATGGCCCGCATCAAGGTCTGGAGGTCGGCCCACGTGTCTTTCTTCCAGGCGACGTTGCGGAGCAAGGCGGCTGGGTGGTAGGTAACGATGGTCGGGATGCCCCGGTACTTGTGCCACTTGCCCCGCAGTTTGCCGAGCGGAATCGCGGTTTCCAGCAGCGCGAGCGCGGCGGTCCCACCGAGGAGGCAGAGGAACTCGGGGCGAACGATGGCGATCTGCTGTTCGAGGTAGGGAAGGCAGTTCTTGATCTCGTCGGGGGTAGGCTTCCTGTTCTCGGGCGGGCGCGATTTCAGGACGTTGGCGATGAAGACCTCGGATCGTTCGAGCCCCATCCCCTTGGTGATCATATCGGTCAGCAGGGCACCCGCCTTGCCGACAAACGGTCGGCCGGTCTGATCCTCGTCAGCGCCGGGAGCTTCACCAACAAACATCAGGCGAGCGGCCGGGCTTCCCTCACCGAAGACGGTTTGAATCCGCGTCGCGGCCAGTTCAGCGCAGCGGGTGCAAACCGCGACCTCGCCCGCCAGTGTGCTCAGGCAGGCGGCCCGCTCACCGGCGGGGACGATGGGAGCCAGCGCGGGTTCACCAAAGAGTGATGCGGCCACCGGCGGCGGCCCGGCTGGTCGGTCAACCCGGCTCGGGACCGACTCGACAGGTCGCGCTGGCGGCTCCGGCAAGCGGATCATGGGCGCGGGTGCGGGCGCGACCGATACTGGCGAAGGCGTGATCAGTTCGGGCCGTCGCGTTGGTGCCGTGGTCAGCGGTTGAGTGACTGGCGATCGTGACCGGCTGGGTGCGGCGGAGACGCGCGGAGAGGCCAGCACGGGGGGCCAGTTGGCGAGCGGGATCGAACCGATCCCCGACCGCTGCAAGGCGTTGATTCGTTGCCGGACTGAGCGGATCAACGCCCGGCGTTCGTCGTCGGCTTCCATCAGTCGCACATCCTTGTGTCCCAACGCTGCTCACTTTTGGCGGCGACCAGGCTCGATCACTGCCCGCCGCGTCAAGCTAGCGACTTCAGCCCCGGACAGCAACGGACAATCTCTGGAGGAGCGATACCCTCAAGGGCTCACAACCCGCCGTGCGGGGGTCCTGTCACTCCGGAACGACGACGACGCCCATCGCTTCCAGGTGGCCGAATCAAATCCAAAATCCTGCCCGGTCAACCGGGTCAAGGCGGACCGGACCTCGACGTTCGGGTGATCGATCGCGACGATCCGGGGGAGATATTTGACCTCGTTCGTGCCGCCGCCCAGACTCAGGCCACCGCCACCACCACCCAGGGCAACGCCGTTGACCAGCGGCACCCCGACCGCGCCAAAGGCAACGGCTCCCGGGGCGACGACCGCCGGTGTCGGCACGACGTAAGCGCTCGACGTGTAGTTGCCGAACGCGGGATTGATTCCACCCGGTGCCACCGAGTTGAAACTCGCGTTGAGCCCCCCGTTCCCGCCACCCCCACCGGGATTGATTGGCACCATTTCGGTCCGCTGCTCGACGCTGTTGAGCACGGCGATCAGTTGCGGCACGGCAGTCACGGCGTTGAGTCGATTCAGCCCCCAGGCAGCGCGGTTGATGATCTCAGGTTGCGGGGCCTTCAACGCTCGGACCAGGCGTGGCACCACCTCGTCGGCATCGCGGCGGGCAATCTCGGTGATCAAACTCTCGCGGACGTTACCGTCGGTCTCGGCCAGCAAGCGATTGACCAGAGCGGAACTCGCTTCAGGACCGGTAATCGCGCCCAGCACTCGCCCTGCCAGATCCCGGATGGTGGGGTTCGGGTCGTCGCCCAGGATGCGAGCGATGGGTCCGACAGCGGCGACCTCACGGATCGCCAGCAGGCGGCGCTCGGCATCCTTGGCACGCGAATCTTGCCCGGTCACGTAAGCATCGCGGTAGAGCTTGATCCGCCGGAGCCAGGATTGATTCTCGACAACCTGGGCCGTTTCGCCATCGATTCGTTCTTTTTCCTCGGCCGTGATCCAACGTCCGCGATATTTAATCATCCCCTGCGCCTCGCGTTGCTCATCCGCGTTGAGCCAACGGCCATCAATCAGGGCATGACCTAGCTTTTCATGGGCTGGACCATAGTTGGGATCGAGCCGAACCGCGGCCTCGAAGTGGTTCGAGGCCAGGTCGGTCAGCTTGTGATCCTCGCACCACGACCCCAATTGAAACTCTTCCTCAGCCAGAGTCCGGTCGCGACTCCGCAACGCCACATACTCATCCAGGATCGACTTTTCGGGGATCACCTGGAGAATCTGGGCGGGTCGGTAGACGATCGGATTCTTGCCAACCTCACCCACGAATGTCAGATGCTGGGGATTTTTCGGGTCGGTGATGAGCTTGCCGTGGATCTGGCCCCCACCCCGCAACATGATCCGGTCCGCCCGGGCGGTCTGGGCACCTGCCACCAGCGACGTCAGGACAAGGCCAACCCCGAGCGGGGCAACGGGCCAGAAGCCAGCTCGATCGGCGATCCTGAACATCAGCTAATCTCCCCGAAGATGTCCCGCCATGCCACCGGAACACGTTATTGGTTATTGTAGACCGAGCCGAGATCCCCTCGCAACGCATGCTCTCACCAGTGGTCATTTGGTGGTTCAGGTAAAGTCGAGACCTTTCGCCGATCAGGGGAGATGGCATGACCACGGTCGTCGCGGAACATCGCTCGCAGAGTCCCCGATCGGTTCGAGTCGCGGTCTTGACCGTCTCGGATACGCGGTCCGAGGCTACGGATTCGTCCGGCAGCCGGATCATGGAAGTTTGTCAGCAAGCCGGTCACATCCTGGTCAGCCGCAAAATCGTTGCCGATGAGGTTCACCTGATTCAATCCTGGGTCCAATCGATTCGGGACGAAGGGGAGACCGACGCGGCGATCATCACGGGGGGGACTGGAATCAGCCCGCGCGACGTGACGATCGAGGCAATCGAACCTTTGCTCTCGAAGGTGATACCCGGCTTCGGCGAACTCTTCCGGATGCTCAGCTTCGCCGAGATCGGCTCGGCGGCCTTGATGAGTCGGACAACCGCTGGACTTGCTGGCCAGTTGGTTGTCTTCGCGTTGCCCGGTTCCAGAGCAGGGGTCGAACTGGCGATGACTCGACTGATCATCCCCGAGTTGTCGCACCTGGTTGGTCAGGCCCAGAAGGTTTGACGTTCAACTCGCCGGCTTATTCACTGGCCGCATCGGATTCCTGGTCGGACCGCCGCGAACTCCAGGTATAGAGGGCGATCGCGGCGGCGGTCGCAGCGTTCAGGGATTCGACTCCTGGGGCCATCGGGATGCGGCGGGTCAGACCGTCGCGGAGGTGGTCAGGCAGGCCAGGTCCTTCGACTCCCGCGACCAGACCGAACCGCTCGGGCCAGGGTTCACCAGCCAGGTCGGGGCCGGTGCTGGACAACGCGATGATCGGCACGGCACTCGATCGGAGATCACGGATCGACGGCCCCTGCTCGATCGCCACCTGAAACAGGGCGGTGCCGGCCGCGCGGGCGGCCTTGGGATGGAACGGGTGCGCGGCTTCCTTGAGCAGGACTACTCGTGGCACCCCGAATGCCGCCGCCGACCGGATCACGGCGCCGACGTTCTCGGGGTCCTGAAACGGCACGAACAGGGTACACCCATCGGGCCAGGCAGCGCTTGCCGACCACTCGGCCAGCACCGGCACCCGGACCATCAGAAGCGGTGATCGAGTTCCAGCGACATCGAGCGTGCGGAACAGCGGGTCGGTCAGGCGGAACCAGGGGAACCGGGCCGATGACTCGGGCGGGGGTTCCCCCTTCGAGTCGGTCAGGTAGCCTTCCACCTGGTCGGGGAAATGGTCGAGGACTTCACCGATGATCCGGCTGCCGGCCAGCAAGGCCTGGCCATGCTTGCGAATGCCACGACCGGTCAGCAGGTCACTCGCCAGCTTGAAGGTCGGGTTGGCCTCGCTGGCAACCTCGCGGATATGTCCAGCATAGGCGGGGATCGCGTCCTCGTCGGGACCGATACCTTCGAGCCGTTCGTAAACCACGATCCGTCGGTCGTGCGGGGTGCCGGGGATCTGATAATGGTGGTCAGCCACCAGACGAAACGAGTCGGCATGACTGGTCCGCGCCGCGTGGATCTCGTCGTCGCAGTCCGGCCCTTTCATGAAGATCATCTGCCCGCCGGTGGCGATGCACGCCGCCACCCGCGTCAAGGTGTCCGGGATCGAGGCGACCGCGCGGGTGATGACTCCCTGCACCTGCCTGGGAAACTTCGAATTGACCTTGCCCGCGAACACGTCGAGGTCGGTCAAACCGAGCCGCTCGCGAACCTGTTCGAGGAACTGAGCCCGAGCCCCCCGTGGCTCGGCCAGGATCATGCTGATATCAGGGCGGGCGATCTTGAGCGGGATTCCCGGGAGACCTGGACCCGACCCCATATCGATCAGGGGAGATGGAAGTTGCACATACTTCAGGACCAGCAAACTATCAACGTAGTGCTTGAGGACCATGTTCTCGAAGTTGTGAATCCGGGTCATATTCAGGTCGGCATTGGCCGACCGGAGGAGTCGGTGATAACTCCAGAGCTGTTCGAGCTGCGCCCGGTTCAGATCCACCCCACAACCAGAGAGCAAACTTGCGAGCGATTCGAGGCCGGGAGTCATGAGTCGGACAGATCCAGTTCTGGAGGAAAACAGAGGGAATTCACAATGGCTCGGTGCGCGCAGCGTCACCCTACCAGATTGCCTAAACCGAGACCAGCGAAGGGGTGTCGATAGCCAGCGGCGGCCGGGTCACCGAGATCGGTCGGACCCAGCCTGGGTCGGCGGCTGGGTAGTCGCTCCGGGTATGGACCCCCCGCGACTCATCACGTTCGAGCGCCGAGGCGATCATGAGGCGGGCCACGGTCAGGAGGTTCTGGAGCGTCCAGCCGGTGGGATCATCGAAGACGTGGTTCAGGGCGTACCGGCACCAGAAGTCGACCTGATCGGCGGCCTCGGTCAGACCGCGAGCATCGCGGGTGATCCCGCACGACCGCCACATCAGGGCGCGGAGCGATTCGCGGATATCGGCGAGGTCGAGCGGGGTCCGGCTCACGCGGTCGACCGGGGCGCTGGAGATCGCGGGGACTTCGAGCCGGCCGTTGCCTTCGGCCAGCAGGAGACGGGCGATGTCCTCGGCGGCGCGGGCACCATGGACGAGCCCTTCGAGGAGACTATTCGATGCGAGGCGATTGGCACCATGGAGCCCGGACGACGTGACCTCACCAGCGGCCCAGAGGCCCGGCAAGGTGGTCCGGGCATCGTGGTCGACGGTCACGCCACCGATCATGTAATGAGCGCCGGGGCGGACCGGAATCGGGTCGCGGGTGATGTCGAGATCGAAGCCCCGGCAGAGCGCGTCGAACCCTGGGAACCGGGTCCGGACGAAGGCGGGGTCGAGATGCGCGAGGTCGAGGTAAACGCTCGGATGCTGAGTTTTGGCCATCTGCGCGACGATGGCGCGGGAGACGTCGTCGCGCGGGGCAAGTTCGGCCGCCGGGTGGTAATCTGGCATGAACCGGACACCGTTCCGATCGCGGAGGAACGCCCCTTCGCCGCGGATCGCCTCGGTCACGAGATGCCGCGACGACCCGGCAATGTAGAGGACCGTCGGGTGAAACTGCATGAACTCCATGTCGCGGAGTTCAGCCCCGGCTCTGTAAGCGACCGCATGCCCATCGGCGGTGGCGATCGACGGGTTGGTCGTCTCGCGGAAGAGTTGCCCGGCGCCCCCGGTCGCCAGCACGGTGGCCCGCGCCCAGATCAAACTCGGACCCCGGCGGGCATCCCAGACGATGGCGCCGCGACACTGGCCGTCATGGGTCAGGAGGTCGATCGTGAAGCTATTCTGCCAGATCCGGACGTTGGACCGGGTTCGCGTGGCCGAAATAACCGCCCGCATGACCTCGCGGCCGGTGGCGTCGCCGAGCGCGTGCACGATCCGTGGATGGGAGTGTCCCCCCTCGCGGGTCAAGGCAACCTGACCCGCTTTCTGGTCGAATTCGGTCCCCCAGGCGATCAGTTCGGCGATCCGCTGTGGGGCTTCGCGGACCATCAACTCGACGACCTCGGGGTCGCACAGCCCTTTGCCAGCGGCCAGGGTATCGGCAATGTGGTTGGAAAAATGATCCTCGGGGTCGAGGACGCCCGCGATCCCCCCCTGGGCATAGGTGCTGTTGCTTTCGCGGACCTCATCCTTGGTCACGACCGTGACGCGGAGCGACTCGGGGATGCCGAGCGCTGTCCGGAGACCCGCCACCCCACCGCCGATCACGAGGACGTCGGTAAAGTGGTGCGGCAGGTCGCGGGGGTCGAAGGCGGTCAGGTAGCGCCGTGGCAAGGCAAATGGGTGGAGCATGACGGTTTGGGCCAGTCAGCCGAGCAAAATGGGCGGGATCTGCTGATCCTTATTGTAGGACGGTGCGGGCTCGGCGGGGAGAACGAATTTCGCCCCCGCCGAGCCCAATCACCGGCTCATTTGCGCGCTGGCTGCGGGGTACCTCCCGAATTGGTGGCTTTCGAGCCGCTCAGGTTGCTGCGGTACCGTTCCCACTGGCGACGGAGTTCGGGCGGCGGACCGGGTCGATTGCCCTCGGTCAGACCGTTCATGCTATCGGTGGTCAAGGCGGTCCCACGGCGGTCGTTCGACTTGCTGACGATGGCCGAAGTGTTGAACTCAGGGGCCTGGCGGTTCGCGTCGAAAACCTTCTCCTCGCCGGGCTTGGCCTGGATATCGCGACCGGTACCGACGGGGCCCTGGTCGGGGCGTTTCTCGTACTTTTTGACGAACTGTTCCGCCTCGTCACGGGTCATCCCGAGTTGTTGCTGGAGGTCGGGGGTGAACTTGTCCTCCTGGAGCAGATCCTTGATCTTCTCGGCGACACGTTCGGATTGCGGCACGTCGGGAGCGATCGACTCGCCCGGGTTGGCCGGCGGCTGGGCGGTGTTGGGCGCGAGCGGGTCGAGCTTCTGATCGGGATTGACCAGGGGGTTATTCTTCCCCCCGCCGCCACCGCTCGGGTTCCGCCCAGGCTGGCCCGGCTGGTTATTTTCACCCTTGGGCGTTGCATCGGAGTCGCCCGGATCATTACCCGGCTCGCCTCCCTCGCCCGGCTGGTCGCCCGGACCTTGAGATTTCGCCCCGGGCGCGGGCTTGCCGCCCGGCTGCCGCGCTCCCTTGCCGCTCGGCTGTCCCCCCTGTTGGGCTTTACCCTGACCAGGCTGCGAGGATGGGCTCGACCCGGAGGGCGAGGGTTTGTTCCCCCCCGCTTCGCTCCCGGACGACTCGCCCGGTTTGCCCGCGGCCGAAGGGGTGCCCTGCCCAGGTTGCTTGGACTCCGAGGCCGAGCCAGGCTCAGCGCCGCCAGGGTCGCTTCCCTTGCCCGGTTCGCCCTGGCCAGGCTTATCGCCCTGGCCAGGCTTATCGCCTTGCCCTTCTTGACTTTCTTGACCCTGCTTGCCGGGCTGATTACCTGGTTGGGAACCCGGTTTCGCCTGACCAGGAGCATCCCCCTGGGTCTGTTTTCCCGGCTCCTTGCCTGTTTTCCCGTCAGTTGGCTTGCCGGCGGCTTCCTGGGCGTCCCTGGATTCCTTCGCCTGGGTCTGCTGAGCCTGAGCGGATTTGCTCTGGTTCGGGCTGGCCTTCGGCTGCTTCGCGGCCTGGTCGTTGGGTTTCCCGGCGGTTGGCGTTGCGGGTTTGCCGGGGGCCGAATCCGAACCCGGTTTGGCCGCCGAGTCGCTCGGATTCTCAGGGGACTTGCTTTCCGCGTCCGTGGGCGTGGGCGTACCGTCAGGGGCAGGCTCGGGCTTGGTTGAGCCATCCGCCGCCTTGCCGGGATCGTTCACCTTGCCAGCCGGGGTCTTCTCACCCGTTGGGGGCTTGCCGGCGGGTGTTCCCCCAGGCTGTTTCGCCTCCGAGGACGCGGCACCGGGTTGAGGCTGACCAGACTCCTTGGACTCTTGCCCGGGGGTTTTGCCGGCGGGTTGATCCTGGTCCGCGCCGGAATCGGTCGACTTGCCCTGGGGGTCGGTGCCCGCCTTGGATTCACCGCCCGACCTGCTGCCCTTGGGGTCGGGCCTGGCTTTGGGATCGGAACCGTTGCGCTGGCCACCCGTCGGCATCGGCTTGGTGGGCGAGTCGTCGCTCGGTGTCCCGGCGTCCGAGTCACCCGGTTTGGCTGCCGCGTTGGCTGGGTCGTTGGGGTTGCCGGGCTTGGTCCCCGGTTTCGGGTTGCCCGAAGGCTTGTCGCCGGTCCCAGCCTGCGCTGGGGATTGCTTGGTCTCCGAACCCGGCTTGCCCGCTTCCGAGCCGGGTTTGCCCGCGCCTTGCTTGCCGGCCTCGCCACCACCTGCGGGAGACGAGTTGGCCGAGTCCGAACCCGCCTGGTCGCCGGTCGCCTGCTGCTCGTCACCGGGCTTGCCAGCCTCGCCGGCTGCTCCCGACTTGTCCTTGCCTGCCTCGGATGAGCCGTTCGACTTGTCGCCGCTGGCACCCGGAGCGTTCTTTGGCTTCTCACCGTTCGAGCCGGTGGGTGGATTTGCCTTCTCACCGGACCCCGAGTTCTTACCGGCCTCGGAGCCGGGCTTGCCCGCTTCTGGCTTGGATTCGCCTGGGTTGGAGCGACTTGCGTCGGTCCCCTTCGAGTTTTCGCCCGACGGGGAACCGGGCTTGCCGGCCTCACCATTTTTCGCCGCTTCGGGCTTGCTTGCCGAATCGGTTGACTTGGATTCGGTGGCATCATTCCCGTTCGACGGAGCGGTTTTCGGGTCGCTAGACGCGGCTCCCTTGCCCGCTTCGGGTTTGCCCGAGTTGCCCTTCGACTCGCCGGTCGGGAACGTTGCGGAATTGGTGCCGCTGGCCGGATCGGCAGCCGAGCCTGGCTTGCCTGGTTCGGGTTTGGTGGGTGAAGATTTCGGGCCAGTTCCCTGGTTGGGCGACCCGGCCTTGTTCTGGCCGCCATTCCCGGCGTTGGTCTCCTTGCCAGCTTCGGGCTTGGTTGGGTCGGACTTCGCCTCGCCCGTTGGTGCGTCGGAAGACTTGTTATTGCCACCTTCGGAGCTGGTCGTGCCGGGCTTTTGCGTTGAGTCTGGCTTCACTGCGTCGGATTTTGCTTCGCCCGTCTTGTTGTTCGCGGGCGAATTGCTACCCGTTGGATTGCTCGACCCGTTTTGCTTGCCCGCTTCGGGCCTGGTCGGATCGTTCTTGGATTCGGCCGGGGTTGCGTTCCCGGAGTTCTCGGGGTCGGCAGGGTTGCTCGACCCGTTCTGCTTGCCCGCTTCGGGCTTGCTCGGTGTGGCTTTCTGGTCCTTTGGTGCTGCGGACGACCGACCGTTCTGACCGGTGCCGGTTTTCGAGTTCGGGGTTGCGCCCGGATTCTTCACGTCGGGTTTGGTCTCCGACTTCTGACCCGGGGCGCTGGAGTTGGTCGGATCGTTGGCTCCCGATGTGCCAGCAGGGTTCTGGCCGTCGGTCGGGTTGCTGGCCTTGGTCGGGTCAGGTTGGGTCGGGTCAGCCTTCGGGGTCGGAGCGTTCGACCCGTGCGGCTGAGGCATGGAGTTACCCGAGTTGCCCCCGGTCGGGGGTTGCGGTTTGCTGATCTCGTTGGACTTGCTGGCTGGATCGGCGTTGGTGCTGGGGTTGCTCGCCGAGTTGCCACCTTGGGGGCGCGAAACGCCGTTCTGATCCTTGGTCGTCTTGGAGGGCTTGGAAACATCAGCCGGCGAGTTCGAGCGACCGTTGGCCGGGTTCTGGTTCGGCGAACTTTGGTTCGGGGTTGGCTTTGTTGGGTCCCCCGCCTTGCCGGATTCTCCCGCCTTGCCAGCGGCGTTCTTCGGTTGCTCGCCGCGTGTGGCCTGGTTCTTCCCCTCGGTCGTCCCCTGAGCACCGTCGCGGCCCGCATTGGGCGGATTGGCCTGGTCGGGGTTGGGCTGCGGGTCGTTGTTGCCCGGATTGGCTGGGGGCTGCTTGGGATCAAGGCCCAGCGCCTTGGCCATATCATTCAGCTTCTTTTCGGCGGCGGGATCAGGAGGAGGCGCGTCATCGCGCCGCTGATCCTTGTCGGGTTTCTGAGCCGGATCGGCCTTGTCGTTTTGCGCAAGCTGCCGAGCGGGATCAGGCTCCGAGGGCGCATTCTGGCCGCCACCACTCTGTTGCTTGTTGCCTTGCTGGTTATCGGCGGTCTGGGTCTGGTTGGCGTCCTGGTTCGTGTCGGGCGCAGGCGGGGGGGCATCTTGCTGGCGTTGGTTCTCAATCTTAGCCAGTTCGTCGGGAGCGGCCGGGTTGGTGATCTCGATGAGTTGCTTTTCGGTCCGGACCGTGTGAGCCGTGGGTTCCTTGGTGTCGCGGACGGTCAACCAGTACTCGACGATGGCACCCGGCTGGAGTTTGAGCGGGGCCAGATCGAGCGTCTTCCGACCGGCGTACTTGCGTGCGGGCGGCTTATTTTCGAGGAAATCCTCGGGGGTCGTTAGACTTTCGTTCCCCTGGTAAACCGATAGTTCGACGCTCTTGACGCCGAAATCGTCGTTGGCCTCGAATGCCAGATCCACCTTGGCGTTGCTGGGCATCTTGAGCCGCGCAGCGGGAGCGGTGAACTTCACGGACGGGGACGCGTCGCGGGTGACCCGGATATCAAAGAGGACCGGGTCGGGGTTGATCTGCCCGGTGGCGTTCCGGAACTTGATCGTGTAGGACCCGTCGTTTTGCACCTGGAAGCGACCGACGATATCCTGCGGGTTGTCGAGATTGATATCCATCGGCTGCGATGCGAGCGAGCTGAAATCAATGCTCGCCGACTTGGCGGGTTGGTTGGTCCGGGCGCGGACGGTGACGATCGTGCCCTCGATCGCTTCGACGGTCCCCCCCTCCACGTTGAGTCGAGGAGCGACGCCGGTATATCGCGGGAAGTTGTAATCGAGTTTGACCCCGGTCACCATCGGAGCCGGCAGCACCTTGATCTGGTACGAGTTGGATCTGGCATCGCCCGCCGTCAGGTAATACTCAATCGGCTGCTGGACGTTGCGGATGGTTGTCTGCCAGGGGTCGAACTTACCGACCCCCTGGGCAAACTCCTGGATCTGATACGAGACGCCGTTATCGAAACTGAGGTGGAGGAGGACTTTTTCGGGCTGAACGCCGTGCGTCTCGACCGAGAAGGGGACACTCGACCCGGCGACAACCTCGCTGAGTTTGGGATCGTCGCCAGGCTTGATCTGGTCGAGGCGCGTGTTGGTCGGGCGGACCACGTCAAACAAGAGCGCCCGACCGACCGAGTCGGCAATGCTTTTGGGCGCGAGCGCGTAGTAGAGGAAGATCGCCATGATCACGCCCATCAACGCGTACCAGGTGTGCAAAACCCGGCGCTGATTGACGGCGTTGTCCAGTTCAATCCGCTGGAGGTCGTTGACCGCCTTGGCCTCGACAGCGCGAAGGACACGAGCCGGCATCTTATCTTTATGTTTGCGGAGGTCGAGATAGTTGATCAGGCTGTTTTTGAAGTGGGGGTCGATCTGCTCGATCGAGTACGCGGCATAAAACCCGTTGACTCGGCGGAGGAGCGGCCGGGCGATCCGGAAGCCGGCAAACGTGGTCGCGGCGGCGATGCCGACCAGCAAGATCAGGCGACGGACCCAGACGTCGAGCCCCACCGCGTGGTCGAGGATGACTTCCAGAAACACGACCGACAGAAACGCGGTCAGCAGCGAGAGGACCGCCACGAGGATGTCGGTCGCCTTGATCTTGGCTCGTGTCCGGCTCAACTGGTGGTCGATGAACTGCTCATAGTCCAGCATCTTGCCGTGCGTCTGCGTGCCCGAAGCCATGGCGGCATGCTCCTCTTGACGGAACGAGACAACATCAAACCCAGTTGACCGAGCCGAACCTACCGAACGAGAACCCGCGCGACCTTTCGATTATACGCCAGAACGTTCCAAAAAAGCGCGACATTCCGACGGGTGTCGCAACTGTGCCTCGCACAAGCGCCACCACTGCTGGGATAACGACTGGAAAGCGACTCAGGGCAGGCTCAAACTCACCCCGAGTCGCTTGCGTCAACATCTTGAGTCGCATTGACCGCACTTTTTGACCTTCGGCCGCGGTGCATCCACCAGTCGCCCGAGCGGGGCAGCCTGGGTGGGGCCGCCGTGCTCAAACGAAGCCAGGGATCGCTCCAGGTCGCTCTTGGGTATTGACTTAGGGGGTTCTGGCGTCTCGCCGACCTCGGCGATTTTGACCTCGTCGCCGGTCTCCAACGTCGCTTCGTCGCTCGCCGGACCTTCGGTGAGGTCGGGTGAGCCGGTCGCCTCGATTTTCCGAAACTCCTGGATCGCGCGGTAAAAACCGCGGAGGGCTGCTGCCTCGTACTTGCGGTTCAGCGTGAATTCCTTGCTCTGATCCGTCATGGCCCGCTCTCCCGCCTCAGCGCGATCCAGCGCGATCCCTTCCAGGTCGAGCTCCGAGCGGTGCGCTTCGAGGGTGGCGACTTCGGCCTCGATGTAGGCGACAAGCTGGTCGCTCGCCCAGTTGCGCCGGTCTTCCTCGGTCGTCAGGTGCGCGATCTCGGCGGGATCGAGCAGGGTGTATCTTCCTTCAACCGCGTCGGAGAGCCGCCGCCCCCGTGAGTAGGGAATGTCGGTCTCGCGTGTCCCACAAAACGCTGCCAGCTTCTGCGCGTGGTTGTAGTTCCAGACGATCTGCGGCCCGTTCAACTCATCTCTGAGCCCGTGCAGCGCGGCCACCAGGCGGTCGATCCCCTCCGGGGTCGCCATCAACTTGCGGCGGTATGCGACCGGCTCCGAACCGATCCAACCCATGAGGTGATCCGCCTCGGCGGCGCGAGTTTCGTCGAACTCAGCCGGGGCACGGCGGATCTTCATCGCCAGGATCTTGGATTCTCCCCGCGCCGATCGCTTGCAGCGGACCATGTTCAGGGCTATCTGGTGTGCGAGAAAACTGCCAAGCACGGTCTGCGGGGCCAGTTCATTCCGGACGCCAATGAAGCACTGTTCGACCTCGGCCGCGACCTCGACGGGCAAGGCCAGTCCCTCGCCGGTCAGACCATGCTTGATGGCATTGGCTCGCGAGCGAGCTTTACCGGCTTCGGTGCTGGGGCCAGTCGATTTCGCGGCATTCGCGCGATTCGCCGCCAATCGAGCTTCTGAGCAAGCCATGTGAGTCTGCCTTCCCGATCCCAAGGTGCATCGCGACGTTGTCGATTATTGGGTGGGCCAGGCCGCGCCGCTCAACTTGCCTTCGATAATATCGTAATTTCGGAGGATGCTTAAATCAGAACGACGCCAGATTGAGCTGAGATTCGATCAATAATTCCGAGGAACCTTCACGGTTTTTCGACATAAGCTATTCGATGATTGTGACTTGTGGCAATTCAGACGTTCGATTAACCGGTGTCGCTTGATAGAGGATTCGCGAGAGGTAAGAGCCGCAGATCGCCAGGATCAAGGCACAAAGTGAGTGACCGATCCGGAGGAAACTACCCGTTGATCGGCCGGTCGCATCGACGATCTCAAGTTGGTTCCACACAACGGGAAAGTAGGAACTTGAGGTCGGCGAGACGGGATTCATTGCGGTAATGGCGGTATAGGTCGCGTTCGGATAGATAACATCAGGGACGGCCGCGAAGATTTCTTGATCCACGACGAGGCTGAGACTCAGGTCGGGCGCGGCTGGGATCATCCTCTGCCAACCGACGGCAAGGAGTTTCGTGGTTGGCAACCGCAAGCCCATGATCGGTACCAGACTCGCCACCAGATAACATCAGCCAAACAGCGCAAATCCGACCCACCCGGCACGCTGCTTGCCCGTCCGATGCATCGCCAGCAGGACCGAAGTCAACAGTGCGAGTGCGACCAGCCCAAACAGGGCCGAATCCCAGAGCTGGTTGGCTGCGCGGAGCGCGGCGATTGCCACACCGATGCCGGCGATCAGGCCGAGCAACGAGGCGATGGTGATCCGGGGGCGAGACATGATCGGATTCCTCCCGCAATCGAGGTCTGATTGAGATGATGACCCTGCCCGACTCGGCCACGGATCAGACGCATGATTGCGGCAAAAGTTCCCCCGGGTTCGCGCTGGAAATAGTCTCTCGCCTCGGATTCGTGAGACTCTCGCGATGCAAGGATGGCGGAGAGCAGGGTCGCGAGCAGAATCTTCAGGATTCAGGGCTGAACCTGGTCCAGGGTCGCGCGGTTCGCGCTCGCGGGGGGATCGTCTATGATCAGGGGCGCGGGTCGTCTGGTCTGGCGCTTCCAACCTGGTCCCTGTTGCGAGCGGTGATGAGCGATCAACAAGCAGTCGACGCGGTTTTGAAGGTTTATTATGAGCCGCACCCGCGTCGGAGCCGGCAGCGTCGCGGGTGGCGGCGGGCGTTCCGGTGGCTCATGCTGGGTGGCTCGGGGGTGATTGGCTGCTGGATCTTTGCCGCCTATGTTCTTTTGCCCTGGCTCTGGAAGCACTATGAGCACCAGCCGGGGCTGGCCAACGCGCCCAAGTTCTCGGTGACGGGGGCGGGCATCCCGGGCGACCCGCTAAATCTGGGTCTGGTCGGCACGCAAGCGGAAGTGGTCCACGCCATGCTCGGGTCGGGCTGGACGCCGGCCGACGCGATCACCTGGCGGACGAGTTTGGGGATCGCGCGGAGCGTTTTGGAGCACCGGCCAGACCCGACCGCGCCGGTGAGCAACCTTTATGTCTTTGGCCACAAGCAAGACCTGGCCTTCGAGAAGGCGGCCACGGCGGGCGGGAGCGCCAGCCAGCGGCACCACGTCCGGTTCTGGCGGGCCGACGACCTCGGCCAAGGCGGCGTCCCGTTCTGGCTCGGCGCCGCGACGTTTGACCGGAGCGTCGGCTTCAGCCACCTGACCGCCCAGATCACGCACCACATCGCCGCCGACATCGACTCGGAACGCAACGACGTCATCAACGGCCTCGCCAAAGCTGGCTGGTTAACCCAGGAGTATCAGGTGACCGGCGTGGGCGCCACCCTCCTGGGCCGAAACGGCGGCGGCGACCGCTACGACACCGACGGCGAACTGACGATTGGCGTCCTCGCCAGCTCGGCCAACCCGCAGCACAACGATAACCCCGCCTCGCTCGACAACCCGACCCCGGTCGCCATCAAGGACCAACTCTGGGCGGTGATCCGCCCCCTGCTCCGGTCGCTACCCGATTCGAGCGTGCCATCGGACAATTGATTGAATCGAAGATTTCGCTCGCATTCGTGGCGGCTGGGCTTTAACCTTGGCGGTATCCATCAGTGCCCGAGGGTTCGAGTTCACCCTGGAGTCCGGCCATGCGATCGGCGTTTTTGCTCCTGGTATTCCACCTGATCGGCTTGAATCTGTTCGCTGGCCCCATCAGACGGGCCGAGGCGGCGGATCGGTCCGCTGATGAGATCCTCGCCGAGATCAAGGCGATGAAACAGCCGCGGATCACCGGACGCGACCGCGACGATCCCGCCAAGCTCGCGGCGTATCGAGCCGCCGTAAAGACCGCGCAGACCCGCAAGGCCGACCTGATCGGTGATCTGATCCGCGTGGACCCGAAGAACCCTGAGGTACCCAGTCTCGCCATCATCCGCTGGCGGACGAACGGGGGGACACCCGAACTGGACGCCGCGACGAAGGCCGAACTTGAGGCGATCCTGACACGAAACGAAGCCCCCAAACTGGTTGTCGAGGCTGCCTACTTTCAGACCTGGGACGCGATGGGTCGGCTCGGCTCAAAGCCGACCTTCGTCGCGATGATGCCGCTGGCCGAGTCGTTCGTCCAGCGCTTCCCCGACGATGAGCGCTGCGCTGGTCTGTTGACGCGGGCGGCGGGCTTGCTCGATGATCCCGCCCAGAAAACGGCTCTGCTGGAACGAGCCGCCCGCGACTACTCCACCAGCCCCGATGCCCGGATGGAGGCCGCCCGCCGCCAGCAACTGGCGCGAGTGGGCAAGCCGTTCGACCTCGAATTCACCGACGCGATCAGGGGCTCGACCGTCAGCATCAAACAACTCAAAGGGAATGTGGTCGTCATCGACTTCTGGGCAACCTGGTGCGGACCGTGCGTCGCCGAGATGCCCCACCTCAAGGAGCTTTACGCCGAGTATCACCCGCAAGGGGTCGAGTTCATCGGCGTCAGTCTCGACCAGCCCAAAAAAGAGGGTGGACTCGACAAGCTGAAGGCCTACGTCGCCGAGAACAAAATCGCCTGGCCGCAATACTACCAGGGAAACGGCTGGGACAGTGAGTTTTCCTCGTCCTGGAACATCAACGCGATCCCGGCCATGTTCCTGATCGACGTGGACGGCAACCTCGCCACGGTTGACGCCCGCGAAGATCTGGCCAAGCTGCTCGCCGAGCATGTCAAGAAAGCCCAGAAGCCACTCTGAACCAGATCCCGCCTGGTTTTCTTCTGGATGTGGTTTTGAGGAAAAGGGGACTGGCTCAAGCGAGCTTGCGAGCGTGCCTGTCCCACTTTTCCGGCCTGGGTATGGTCGATCGCCAATTGCTTTGAACTGGCCATAATCACCCGAGCGCGGCCGCGATCGCCGCGCGGATCTTGCTCAGACCGGTTGCCGCGACGGTGGCCGGGTCGAGCTTCCAGTAGTCGCGGTTGAACAGTTCGAGCGAGAGCACGGTTTTGGCTCCCGACTCGTGCAGTGCCCGCAAGATCGCCGTCAGCGGGGCCACGCCATCACCAGGATAGACGCGGTCGGCATCGCTCAGGGTCTCGCGTGACTTGGCCGGGTAGTCGTTGATGTGCAGCACAGGAACGGCGGTTGGTCCCAGCAGTTTCAGGCTGGCGACGCCCGAACCCCCCTTGCCGAGATGGTAGACGTCCGCCAGGATCGCCGCGTTGGGATGATCGGCGCCGATGGCCACGGCGGCAGCCTCGGCCAGGGTCTGAACATTCTTCGAGAACCCCCATATTTCCACCAGCGGCGTAACGCCGAACTGCTGGCCGAGTTCGAGCAGGGCGCGATACCGCTCGGCGACACGGGCGAGATCGAGTTTGGGACCGTTCATCTCGGTCGCGCCGACGGGCGGCGCGGCGATGCGTGTGCCGCCAATCCGCGCCACCTGCTCCATGTTCCGTCGTGCTTCCTCCAGCGCTTTCGCTCGGCGCGAATCGTCGTCGACCGCCCACTCAAAGAACCCGATCGCATCAACGATCTTGAGGTTCGAGTCAACCGAGCGCTTCCGGAGATCATCCAGCGAGCCCCCCGCCTGGGTGTGGGCATCCAGCTCGCGAATCCAGGGTTCAATCCCCGTGAATCCCGCCTTGCTGGCAATCGTCATTGTCTCGACGATGGTTGGCTTCGATCCCGAGATGGTGCTCGTGTTCAGAGCGAACAGGAACGAATGAGGTTCGACGGCAGCTTCCCAAGCGTCGGCGATCCTGGATCCAGGAGCACCCGCGGCGAGCACGACGCCACCAGTGGCCGCTGTTCGGACGAGTTCACGACGGGTCCAGGTTCCGGGATTCATCGAATGATGCTCCGAGGGCGGTGCGGCGGCTGCGGGCAAGTCGAATCGAATCCTGGTTTTAGCTCATCGGTTCGCTCGGTTCAACGGGGTGCAGGAACGCTGATGTAGTTCAAGCGGCGTTTGGGAGAGCCGGGCGAGGCCGTGAGTGTGGGTGACCTGGGCGATCTTGCAGGTGTTTGGTTAACGCCTCCTCGTCGCCCAGCCAATCACTACGCAGTTGAAGGATCGCCTCGCTGCTGACCTCATCGTTCCAAAACTTCTCACTGCCCTTGACCCGCCGGTTGAGCTGCTTGATCCACGACTCGATCGGGCTGCTGGTGATCGGCAAGCCCGATCGACGATAACGCGGATAGTCCATCTGCGTGGTGTTGTTGCTCAGATAACCACGCTCACGCTGCAACACGCACCACGCATGATCCGGCTCCGTCCGCGGATCGACCGGTTCGCGGAGTTGGCCTTGGTGCGCCTCAATGGCTGCGATCACCTCGGCGACTCGACCTTGCCAGCAGGCGTTGACCCAGTCGCGGCCGGCCACACCGGCCGCACCGGCGGCCGCATGGATGTGCTGGGCCGCGTGGACAAAGTCGAGGATCGGCTCGAATGAGCCGAATTGCTGCTTCTGGATCGTCCAGTTGTATGCCTGGCCGTCGCTGAGAAAGGCTCGTGCCTGTGCCGTGAAAAAGCCCCGGTGGTCGGCCGCCGCCGCGGCCTGCCAGCCAAACGCTTTGCTCGACGCCAGGCTGGCCAGCCCCGTGCGGAAGAGGAGTTTGCGACGCGGGTGGGTCGGTTCGATTGCCTCGGTCGGTGGACCGTCCACCGGCGGCGGGTCCGACCCGCTCGCCACCGCGAAGCAGGCGGGCAATGCGGGCTGGGGGTCCGAGTCGGTGGGCTGATGCGTCATCCGCAGCAAGACGGCGGTCTTAGTTTCCCGCCAGGCGGGGCTGTGGACGCCGGGGCCGCAGTCGGCCTGTCGGGTCTGGATCCGGCTGCCATCGACCAGCACCACAGCGAGGGGGACTGGCGGACTGGCCGTTTGGGGCGGGGTGTTGAGCGGTTGTTGGCGATACGCTTGGGTGCGTTGCTGCCGCTGATCGACCAGTTCGTTGCCGACCTCCTGGCACAAGGTTTGGAGGTGCCGCGGCGTAATCGACAAGTCGGTGTTGATGAGGAGGACGCGGCTGGCCTCCTCGAAGGAGCTTGTGGCCGTGGCCGTGATTATCGCTCGGCTCAGGACACCGGGACTATAGCGGCGATGATTGAGGCGTTGGCGTGGTCGGTTGGGGGAAAAAGGCTCGGCGGCAGTGCGAGCAAAAGTGGGCGGCTTCGGGCAGTGAGATCGATCCGTCCTGGATCAGGAAGGTGCGTGATCGCACCGCCCCGGGCGACTGGCGGTCGCAGTCGGGACAGGGCTGGGGCGTGTCGGCGGTTTGTGCCTGCTGGGCGGCGGCGTCGCGGGCGAGGCGTGGGGCGACCTTGCGGCCGACCTCATGAGCGCGTTGTTCGATGGTGGCGAAGTCGAGTTGGTGGATGTCTTCGGGGGGACCGAAGACCTCGCGTGAGACCTCGGCGTAGAGTAGTTCGAGCTTGGGATCGAGAGTGGTATCGGCCGGCTTGCGGAACATGGCGGTCCTCCTTGACCAGGTCAGATTGCCCAGGCGATGAGAAGAGTCGAGAAAGAATTGGAAAACCGCCATTGACGACCCGCTGGCCGCTCAAGCAGTCGCAAAGGCGTTCCTGCACCCGGTTCAACGGGCGTGAGGCGGCGTCCCTTGTGACGCTGGTCGATCCCGGATAAAACCAAGAGGGATCAATCCGCCGCGTCGATCGCTCGTGACAGGGTACTTATCGTGGGTTTGCCGCCGTTTGATCTTCAGCAACCGACCCGGAGCGGCAAGGTCCGCGATGTTTATGATCTGGGCGACCGCATCCTCCTGGTCGCGACCGACCGGATCAGCGCTTACGATTGGGTCTTGCCAACCGCCATCCCCGATAAGGGGCGCGTCTTGACCGGGCTGGCAGCCTTCTGGTTTCGGCGACTGGGGGTCGAGCACCACCTGATCTCGACCGACGTCGCGAGCCTGGATCTCGACCTGACGCCCGAGGAGCGTGCGTACCTCGACGGGCGAATCATGATCGCACGCAAGTGCGCGGTCATCCCGTTCGAGTGCGTGGTCCGGGGCTACCTCTCGGGGAGCGGCTGGCGCGAGTATCAGAGTCTCGGCACGGTCTGCGGCGCGGTCTTACCGCGTGGGTTGGTGGAGTCGAGCCCGATCGACCCGCCAATCTTCACCCCGGCCACCAAGGTCGAGGCTGGGCATGATGAGAACGTGGCCCCCGCCGTGATGGCTCAAGCGCTGGGCGACTACCTGACGGATGACCTGAGCGCGACGAGCATCCGCCTCTACCGCGAGGCCGCGAGTTATGCCGAGTCGCGTGGCCTGATCCTGGCCGACACCAAGTTCGAGTTCGGCCACGATGCGGCCACGGGTGAAGTTCTTCTGATCGACGAAGCGCTGACGCCCGACAGCTCGCGTTACTGGCCGCGAGCGGCCTACCAGCCGGGTGGGCCGCAGCCGTCGTTCGACAAGCAGTTTGTGCGCGACTGGCTGGACGCTTCGGGGTGGGACAAGGCGAGTCCGCCGCCCGCGTTGCCGGCCGAGGTGGTGGCCGCCACCCGCGCGAAGTATATCCAAGCGTATGAGATCCTGACCGAGCAACCGTTCCCCTGGACCTGATTGCCATGCTCCGCTACTTCACTGCCGGCGAGTCGCACGGCCCTGCCCTGACCGCGACCGTCGACGGGTTTCCGTCGGGCATTACCCTCGACGCTGAGTTCATCAACGGCGAGCTGAGCCGCCGCCAGGGTGGCTACGGCCGAGGCAAGCGCCAGACGCTGGAGACCGACCGGATCATCGTCGAGAGCGGGACCTATCAAGGGGTCACGATCGGGTCGACGATCACACTCCGGTTGGTCAACAACGACAACAAGCTCGAACGCCTCCAGCAACCGGCGTCACCACGCGGGGGACACGTTGACCTCGCGGGCGCGATCAACTACCAGACCGGCATCCGGCAAGTGCTCGAACGCGCGAGCGCGCGCGAGACCGCGATGCGGGTGGCGGTCGGAGCGCTGGGCAAACTGTTACTTCGCGAGCTGGGGATCTCGGTGTTCGGCTACGTCCGCGAGCTGGGCGGAGTCGTCGCGCCGGGGTATCCCGAGGTCGCGTTTGATGCCACGGTCCGCGACGCCAGCCCGGTCTACACGCTCGACCCAGCGGCCGACCTGGCGATCATCGCCGCGATCGACGCCGCGAAGTCCAGCGGCGACACGCTCGGCGGAGTGGTCGAGGCGGTGGTCCTCGGCTGCCCGATCGGTCTGGGGAGTCATACCCAGTGGGACCGCAAACTCGACGCCCGGCTGGCGTTCGCGGTGATGAGCATCCAGGCGATCAAGGGGGTCGAAATTGGCCTCGGGTCCGAAGCCGCCCGCCGGCCCGGGTCCCGAGTCATGGACTCGATCGAGTACGACGCCAACCACGCGGTCGACGATCGTCGGCTCGGCTTCCGGCGGCCGAGCAACAACGCGGGCGGGATCGAGGGCGGGACGTCGAACGGCGAAGCGATCATCGTGCGGGCCGCCAAGAAGCCGATCAGCACGCTGGCATCACGCGGACCATCGGTGGACCTCGCTACCAAGCAACCTCGACCCGCGACCTACGAGCGCTCCGACGTCTGCGCGGTGCCGGCGGCGAGCGTGATCGTCGAGAACGTTGTCGCCTTCGAGATCGCCGCCGCCATCGTTGAGAAGTACGTCGGTACCAGCCTGAGCGCAATCCAGGCGACCATGACGGCGCTGCACGACCTGAACCGCCGCCACCTTGCCGAGCACTGGCAACCCGCTGATCCGAAGTGACTGATCAACACGGTCGAATCACGGTCCACAAGCATGTAGTCAGCGGTTATCATCGCCTCAAAAAAGCAGCCGGCCGAACTGGAGAAGGAATTTCCAGTCGGCCGGCTGATCGAACATATTGAGCCATTCAGGAGGAATCAATACTGGTCTGCGGAAACCACTTCACCACCAGCGCGACTGCCGAGAGCCCACCAGATGTTCCAGGCAATCGTGCTCTTCATAAACCTGACACTGCCATCGCCCATGACAACGTTAACCCCGCCAGGGTGGTTACTGTTGGCATTCACGATCTCAGCATCGTCGGCTCCACCACCACCCGACTTGCACGCACCGAAGTTGTACTGGTTGGAGTTTGGTGGGACAATCGTGGTGAACATGGTGTAGTTGTTATCACCGTTAGCCCACTGGTTGCCACGTAAGACTTGAAAACCGCTCGTCGTGGTCATGCAGGTGTTCAGCAAGCCAGTCAGGGTGGTGCCCGGAGCCTGCTGCCCATTCGTGAGCAAAGAGTTGACGTTCACCGTCTCCAGACTGTTGATGGCTCCGACATTCATGAACGTCACGTTCTTGGAACGAGCCGTCAGGTTCGCATTGCCGACCAATCCTTCGGAACCAGCGATCGTGTTTGAGGTACCGTCGGTAATGTTGGCAAACGAATACACCTTCTGGAAGGTAAACATCCCCGCCGTATCGTAGGGGGAAGGAATATTGTTCGGAGTTGCCGGGGTAAGCATCGTCGGCCCCTGGCTCAAATAATAGCTGCTGAGGTTGCCGGATGACCTACCCGCGTTGCCATCCGAGGGGCAAAGGAGGGTATTGATTTGCGTTTGATTCACGGTCGAGTTGATAGGATAACCGTTGCCCTGACCGTCAACTCCCACATTGAAATTAGCAGCGTTGTACAGAGCCTGTTGCTCCATGAACGGCAGCATCAACGCTTGGGCACTCCACTGGCCCCAGTAATAGGTCGATGCTGGTGCGACACCCGCCGTCGTCCACGAGCACCCCATTGGAAAGCTGCCGATCGCCTGGTGATAGTTGTGCATCGCCAGACCCATTTGCTTCAAGTTGTTGATACATTGCGACCGCCGAGCGGCTTCGCGAGCGGCTTGCACAGCCGGCAGCAAAAGAGCAATCAATACCGCGATGATGGCGATGACAACCAGCAATTCAATCAAAGTGAAACCGCGTCGCTGAACCGAACGCATTACTCAAGACTCCCAAGGCTAGAATAGAAACGAAATGAAAGAGTGAAACCATCTCGTCTCGAATAAGAGACGTGATGATGCAACAGCCAAAGCCACCCAGGGCGATTGAGTTTTGTGAAATCTGATTGAGAAGTGGCTGAGAGACAACGAAATTCTGAGTCATATGTGACACAAACTCTAACAAACGCTCAGTTGTGGTGACCTCGATTATTGCCTTGCGTTTTCAATGCAGCCTGGCGAGCCCTAACTCTATCAGAGCCGTCGGCTTTGACCTTGGCCCATGCCTCGCTAGCGCTGTGTTGAGTGTTCGCAGCTTCGGGCACGAGTTCGTTAGCCTTGTTGCCCCCGCATCCTGCGACGAACAATGACAAACCACCCAGGAGAAATGCCGATCGAGCCCATTTAAGATTGCAAAGCTTTTTCATATCAATTCTCAAGTTGGGGGATCTTGGTCAGATCAACGGACCGAATCGCCGCACGGAATGAGGGGGGGGTGATTTGCTTGAAAAGATTGAGCTGAGGCGAAATCCTGAAATGCAGATCGGTTCAGAAGCGATTAATTCCACTTCGCTTCTTGAAATCGAATCAAGAATGATAGTTGCAACAACGATGCCAAAAGTGAGAAATCTCTAATCATTTGACAGCGATACACCACAGACATGCCTCCTGACGGCAAGCAGGCGGGTGAAAACGAGATGGAGAAAGATAGAGAGGGAATAAAATCATACGGGCTTAGTGAATGAAGACAACTCTTGCTGGCAGATTTAATTTAAGTTTGTTTGCGGAATTCAAGTCTCAGTTAACGTCGAGTTTTGCGACGAAAAATGCCGGGAGACTCACCCACTTCACGCTTGAAGACCGCACACATGTGTTCGAGATGCTTGAATCCAGCCATCCGGCTTATTTGAATTAATGGGAGTTCGGTGTCGATCAGCAGTTGTTTCACTCGTTTGAGCTGCATCCGGCGGATGAGTCCCTGGGGGGAGCAATCAAGGATCTGCCGAAATCTGCGCTCCAGAATACTTCGAGAGATCGGCACATGCGCCAGAACATCATCAACGACCGCACCTCGGCAGGCATGTTCCCGGATGTAGTGAACGGCGGCGGCAACGTCGGGGTCATCGATTGCCAGGATGTCGGACGACTGCCGGGTGGCAACGCCGAGGGGTGGCACATTCAACCGGCTCACCTCGCCCTGCTTCCCGCCCATCAGGCCATCGAGCAACTCGGCCGCCTTGTAGCCGACGAGATCGGCGTTGGGGATGATGCTGGAGAGGGGCGGTTCGCAAAGTTCGCAGACCTCTTCCTCGTCATCGACTCCCACCACGGCGACCTCCTCGGGAACCGCGATCCCGAGCGAGCGACACGCTTCCAGGACATGCTGGCCGCGGAGGTCGTTGCAGGTCATGATCCCCACGGGACGAGGTAACGTCGCTAGCCAGTCGGAGATTCGCGCCTGCTCAACCTCCCAGGAATAGGCGTCATCACCGAACCAGGGAGACTCATAAACCTGACATTCGCCACCGATTTGCGTCACGATCGCCGCGAACTCGGCGAGTCGACGAGCGGACCATGACTCTCCCGAGAAGCCGCAAAACGCGAACCGTTTGAAGCCTCGCTCGCGCAGGTGATCGGCGCCAAGTTGGGCGATGGCCCGGTCATCGGACCAGACCTGTGGTTGACCGAACGACCCGAACCGATCCGTCAGATCCACCAGGGGAACATGGGACCGGGCCGTTGCCTGCGCCAAAGCTTCGGTGGTGATCCGCGAGATGATCCCGTCGCCTGCCCAGTTTTCGAGCCAGCGAGGCGGATGAGTCGAGAGGGCGCGATGTTCGAGAAAGATCGACCACGACTGATGGGTGTGAACGTAACGGCGAATTCCTTTTAGGATGCGTCGCCCGTAGGCGCTTGTGGTTTCCACGATCAAGGCAACCCGACGCCGCGTCATGCCCGACCCTCGCGTGGCCGGCTGGATGCGACCAGATGCCGACTTGAACTCGGAACGTCATGGGAAACAACGATCTCATCATGGAACATGGGGCAGCAGGAACACAAGGCTCGTTCATCCCTCGCAACACAGATCCCCCCACGATCGTGATGTGCCCGACCGGTCGGCTCTGGCACCGTCGACGACGAGAGCGGTATGCTAGGCCGATTCTCGGACCTGTGTCGGTGGGTCCGACGCATCCCGATCGAATCTGACTCACTTACCCGAGGGTCCGCTCCATGATGAACCGACCCCGAGCGTCGCGTGATCTCGCCCGGCGATTCTGGGCCTGCTGGACCATGAGCCTGCTGGTTCTTGTGGTCGGTCTGGCCTCGACCAGTCGCGGCCAGGCGATGCAGGACCCCGAGGAAGATACGCTGACGAAACTGTTGACCGAGGACAAGAAGCTCGACGCGCTCAAGAAGGATCGGCTCCGGCCCCCGATCGAGTTCACTCGGTCGCAGGTCATGCCCAACGACGTCCTGCCCTACATCAAGGCGAACCACTGGACCATGATCGGCCTGGAGATCCGGGCCAACCTGTACGACTACACCGGAATTTTACAGTCACGCCCGGTCGGTCTGCTTAACCAACCGAACGAGTTGATCTACCGTCGCGATGCGCTCTTGATCAAGGGGCAGCAAGCTCGACTGACGATGCCGGTTTTTTTGCCGACGATCCCTAAGGAGCTGGGGTTCCAGCTGGTCCGGCCCGACGCAATCCGCCAGGATGAGGATTGGAATGCGCCGCTTCGGGTGCTCGAACCGCAGCAGCAGATGATCGTGGTCCTGAGCAACGAGGCCAACGACACCTACAACCGCTGGGCAACGCTCCGGTCGTTGATCCCGGTCGAGGTGTCGCGCGATGATCAGCCTCAACTCGACAAGTTTCGCTATTACCGCCTGGTCTTGCCGCTCGACCCCGAAAAGCCGCTCCTGTCGCCACACCCACTCACCTGGTCGCCGATCAGCCACGTCATCTGGGACGGCCTGCCGCCAGAACGGCTTGGGATCGGCCAGCAGCAGGCGATGCTTGACTGGCTCCATTGGGGGGGACAACTTATCATCGTCGGCGGCGCCGGGCCAGCCTTCGGACCACTCCGCGAGAGTTTCCTGGCCCCCTATGTCCCGGCCGACCCGTCGGGCAACAACGTAAGTCGGTCGGGAAGCGAACTTACCCCACTTGCGACGACTTACAGGCCGCTGACCTCGGCGGTGGACTCGGCCATCAACGCGCGCGGCAACGTCGACCCGATCTATCGGCTCGGACGGCAGTACAAACCTGCGGACCCGATCCAGACCCGTGCGGACAAGCCGATCTTTATCACCGCGCTCCAACCGCGTCCCGGTTCCACATCCATCCCGCTGGGTGGTCCTGATGACCCGCCGCTCGCCGTCGAGTGCCGCGTGGGTCGTGGCCGGATCACGATGCTGGCCGTGTCGTTGACCGACCCCGACCTCAACAAGTGGGAAGGGTACGACACATTGGTCCGTCGCGTCGTCCTCCGTCGCCCCGAGGAACCCCTGGTGGCCGAAGCCAAGCGCGCGGACGGCAATGGAATCGACCCGGCGCACTACGACATGCTCAACGGTCCTGACCTTACCGGCGTCCGCTGGCTGGCCCGCGACCTGGGAGCACCGAGCCGGACGCCTCCGACCGATGAAACGAACCTCGGCTACACCGTCAACGGCTTCGGCCCGCAAAGTCGGCCCGAAGTGCCGATCGGCGAGTGGCTCGACGGGTCGGCCTTGCCCATCCTGGCACGCGAAATTCTTGAAAAAGCCTCGGGGATCGAGATTCCAAGCCCGCAGTTCGTCCTCAAGGTGATACTGGCCTACCTGATCGCCCTGGTTCCGCTCAACTGGCTGATCTGCCGCTACCTGATCGGTCGGCGCGAGTGGGCCTGGGTCGTCGTGCCGACCCTTTCGCTCGCTTTCGCCTACGGGGTCGAACGCGCTGCCGCGTACGATGTTGGCTTCGATTCGTCGTGCGACGAGATCGACGTCCTCGAAACGCACGGCAACTACCCGCGCGGCCACGTCAGCCGGTTTGCGTCGATCTACTCGACGGGGCGGGTCCGGTTCACGATCGCCTACCCGAACGATCCGACAGCGCTGGCGCTCCCGCTGGCGACGGGTCGGTCGCTCCGGGGTGAAGACACCGTGCAGTCGAGTCTGCGGACGCAACCTTATCCCGCCTTGACCGACTTCCTCGTCCAGCCCCGCAGTCTCTCGCTCTTTCGCGCCGAGCAGATGCCCAGCTTGCCCGGCACGGTTGCGTTCACACCGTCGGACGACCCGACGGCGGGGCGATCGATTGCTAACACGCTCGGGTTCGATCTGGCCGACGCCTGGGTGGTACAAGTGGGTCGCGATGGCAACCCGCTCAAAGGAGCGCACCTCGGACCAGTCTCGAATGGGGCCACCGTGCCATACCCTGAGCTGGGCAAGCTGGATCTGAGCGATCAGCACGAGCAACCCAACTCGATCGACCCGGTCCCATTCCAGAAGTTGCTGCTTAAATCGAGCGTCGCCAACCGACCCGAGGAGATCGGCGAGATCCGCCTGGTCGGCCGGGTCGATCGAGTCATGCCGGGGCAAACGATCGACCCGCCGGTCGACCGCCAGCGCGGGTTCACGCTGGTCGTCGCTCACCTCCAACCCAGCCCGTTGCCCGACCCCGCAAGCCCGCGGTACAACACAGCGGGCCTCGGCAGCGACTCCCGCGTCGATCACGCAGCGGCCGCCCGCCCCATTGGAGGTTCGGAATGATCGAAGTCAAGCACTTCACCAAGCGGTACGCCGACTTTGTCGCCGTCGATGACCTCAGCCTGTCGATCGGCAAGGGGGAAGTCTTTGGCTTCATCGGCCCCAACGGCGCGGGCAAAAGCACGACGATCCGGTTTCTGGCCACCCTGCTCCGTCCGACCTCGGGCGAGGGGTACGTTGCGGGGCACTCGGTGGTCGATGACCCGATGGCCGTCCGCAAGGTGATCGGGTTCATGCCCGACGACTTCGGCGTCTACGACGGCATGAAGGTCTGGGAGTTCCTGGACTTCTTCGCCGTCGCCTACGAGATCCCCCGCGACTACCGCCGGAAGATCATCGCGCAGGTGCTCGAACTCCTCGACCTGACTCACAAGCGCGACGACTACGTCAACGGCCTCTCGAAAGGGATGAAACAGCGCCTCTGCCTGGCGAAGACGCTGGTCCACGACCCACCCGTCCTGATCCTCGACGAGCCCGCGTCGGGCCTCGATCCCCGCGCTCGACTCGAAATGAAGGCGCTGTTGACCGAACTCCGGGGGATGGGCAAGACGATTCTGGTGTCGAGCCACATCCTTTCGGAACTGGCCGACTTCTGCACGTCGATCGGAATCATCGAGCGCGGCCGACTCCTGGCGGCCGGCTCGATCCAGGACATTACCCGCCAGCTCCGCTCGCACCGCGTCCTGAAGGTCCGGATCACCGACCCCTCGACGGACCGCGCCGCCGCGATCATCCGCGACGAGCAAGGCGTCCGCTCGCTCGAAATCTACGACCAGACATTAACCGCCGAGTATCAAGGGCAAGATGAGGATCTGGCCCGCCTGCTTGGTCTGTTGATCAGCAACGGCGTCGGCGTCCATTCGTTCGCCGAGGAAGCCCTGAGCCTGGAAGAGGTGTTCATGATGATCACCAAGGGAATCGTGAACTGATTCGCGACGGAGTTTTGCACGTATGGGACGTTCCCGGGCGACGATTGCCGGCACGATGGCTATGATCGCGCTTCTAGCGGTTGGACTGGCTGCGCTCCTGAAGCCTTCGCCTTTCTGGACCAGTTTCGTTTTCAGCGTCGCGCTCGGGTGCAACTGTTTGGCAATTGTCGCGGTAGTCGTTGGCTCTGAGCCGATCAACGCATTGGGGAAGGGATACGGAATTTGTGGTTGGGCCTACTTGTACTGGATTTTCGGACGATGGGAGATCGTGCAACGAAATCCGGCGTCGATCATTAGCACGATCTTCGAGATTGTCCTCGGATTAACTAATGTCGAACAGTTTAGCCATGAGCGTGATCTCCTGTTCCAAACCGTCCATTCGCTGGCCACGATGGCTGCTGGACTCACCGGCGCGGCCTTCGCCTGGTTGTGGGCGCGATCGGTCGGCAGCGGATATCGATCCCAATATCCATACCCAGGACAATCATGATCTTCCGCGATAATCCCGTCCTGATTCGCGAGCTGCTGGTCAACCTGCGCTCACCCCGCGCGTTTGTCCTTCAGTTGGTCTATGTGACACTGCTGGGGATTGTCGTGTACTTTGCCTGGCCAGCGTCGGGACAACTGGTGTCGGCGGACCTATCGCAGCGGTTGTTTGATATCTTTTTCCTGGGCCAGTTCTTTCTGGTTGCGCTGGTGGCACCCAGCTTTGCGTCGGGCAGCATTACGGGGGAGAAAGAGCGGAAGACGTATGAGATGCTGCTGGCCAGCCCGCTCAAGCCGTCGAGCATCCTGATCGGCAAGCTACTTAGCTCGCTGACGTATCTCATTATTTTGATCATATCAAGCTTACCGCTGATGATCCTCTGCTTCTTGCTCGGCGGGATCTTGCTGTCGGAGATCGCGCGGGCGTACCTGATCCTGATCCTAGCGGCGGGGACGTTCGGCCTGTTGAGCCTGGCCTGTTCGAGCTATTTCAACCGGACGAGTTCGGCGCTGGTGGTGTCGTACCTGGTGATCTTGCCGCTGGCGGTGACGTGCATCACCTTGACCCGGACCAAGGACACGTTGCTCCGCGACTTTGTCTCGATCGCGGTTCTGCCGCCGTGGTGTCTGGCGATCTGGGCATTGGTGGCAATGCTGATTGGGCGGCGGTTGCTCCACCCGCCCGACGTCGGCGCCGGGGGTTCGGACGTGATCGACGAGCAGCGCGAGATGCAGTACGCCATCGGCGTCGTCATCGACCGCGACCTCTTCCCCGATAAACTGTTCGCACCCGCCAAGCGGACCGATCTGATGCCCGACGGCACCAACCCCGTCCTCGACAAGGAGCTCCGGAGCGAGATCTTCAGTCAAGGAACGTTGATGCTCCGCGTGGTCATCCAGGTGAGCATGCTGTTGTCGATCCCGCTGATGGCAATCCTGCTGTTCCTCCGCCCCGAGAACGCCGGCTATTACGTCGCCTATGTCCTCACGTTCAACCTGCTCGTCGGCCCGGTCTTCTCAGCCGGGAGCATCACGCAGGAGCGCGAGCGGCAGACCCTGAACCTGCTGTTGACGACGCTCTTAACTCCCGGGAAGATCGTCTTCGCCAAGCTCCTCGCTGCGCTCCGGGTCTCTACCGTCCTGACGCTCTTGCTGACCGAACAACTCCTGCTGGCCTACGCGCTGATTCCCGAGTTGCGTGACCGGCTCTGGACGCTCGGCGTCTTCTTCGCCATCATCCTGACGACCTGCCTGGCGACCTCGACGATCGGCCTGCTCTGCTCGGCGTTGTCGCGCAAGACGTCGGTGGCGATGGTCATGACGTACATGGTCCTGCTGATCCTGTTCGTCGGCCCGATAGGCGTCCGGTCGTACCTGGAAAACGTCAGCAAGATCTCGTACGAGCAGATCGACGCCCTGACGATCACCAGCCCTTATTCCGCCGCGCTCAGCCTGCCGATGAAGTCGAGCCAGCTCTCGGGGTCGCTCAATCCCGACAGCAATACACTGAACTCACCCCTCAAGGCAACACTGGTGCCCGGGATCGGCCTGCCCGTCTGGGCCGTCTTCCTGATGCTCTACCCAATCCTGGCCGTTATCCTCTACGCCGCAACTTATGTCGCCTTCCGGTACCGCTGGTGGAAGGCAAGCAGTTAGGCGAAGATCGGCCGGGGAGGCACACGGCACGGATGGCGAAGTGTTTTCCCAAAATTCCCAGACTTCGCAACCGGCAAAGTTCTTCCCTCTCGCTAAATTTCGGTCACAATAGCGGTGCGGCGGTCGTACTTCGACCGTCACATCCGAAGGACCATCGTGACGATCTTCAGTGGCGGGAACGTGGCGACGACCATGACCAGGTTGAAACGTTGGGAAGATGTGGACGGAATCATCCTCGACGCGGTCGGCACGGTCATCGACCCGATGCCGTCGGTCTCGGCGGTTTACGCGGCGGCGGCGCTCCGGCAAGGGCTGGTTGTCGAGCTGGCCGACGTCAAGGCGCGGTTCGGTCAATACTTCCGCAACGACGAGGTTGACGAACAGCTTGGCCCGATGGTCACCGACGAGGCGATCGAGGCCCGTCGCTGGCGGCGGATTGTGGCTAACGTCCTGCCGGGCCTGCCCGACCCCGACCTGGCCTTCGCCGAGTTGTGGGATCACTTTGGCCGCCCCGAAGCCTGGCGCTGCTTTCCTGACATCGCCCCCGGCCTCCGAGCATTACGCGAAGCCGGCTGGCCGGTCCGGATCGCATCGAACTTCGACAGCCGGCTGCGCGACGTGACCGCCGGCCTGGCCGACCTCGACGGGTTCGCCGATGTGCTGATCATCTCATCCGAAGTGGGCTTCCGGAAGCCACACCCGCGCTTTTACGAAGCCGCCTGCGCCAGCCTCGGCTTGCCCCCCGACCGGGTCCTCTGCGTCGGTGACGACCCCGAAAACGACGTCCTTGGCCCCGAGCGTGCCGGGCTCCGCGGTGCCCTGCTCGACCGGAATGGGCGCTGCCCGTTGGGATTGGTTTCGTTCCCCGACCTGCCTGCGCTCGCCCAGTCGCTCGCCGAAATCCCTCGACCCATCAGCCGAGGGGTCGCGTCGGGCTAACATGGATCAGCAAGCCCAATGATCAGTCACCTCATCAGCGGTTCACATTTGATCGCCGATTAACTGGGATCAATGGTTTTTATTGAGGAGAGATTGACTGTATATCCCGCAGGATGTCGCGGAAAGGCAACACGTAAGCTAGACTTGTCGGACTTCGGAGCGTAGGATTCGATGAAGCACTCCCGGCGTGCTGATCAGTCGTCGCCTCGGGACTTTCTCTCGATTGACCGTTGCATGCAATGCTCGGTTGCTGGCGAGGGTTGATCCTGGTTCCGCTCGGTCGCGGTGCAAAGGGGAAACGGTCCATGCTCAAGGTGCTGATCGTCGAAGACGACCCTGATCAGGCCGAAATGCTGGCACGTATTTTGGCTCATCATGCATTTGAGGTCGAACTGGCGGGAACCGGTCAGGAAGGTCTCGCTCTCGCGCGGTCGGTCAATCCCCATCTGATTTTCCTGGACTTGATGCTCCCGGACACCACTGGCTTCGATGTTTGCCGAGACCTTCGCTCCGACCGCGACACCATGCTGGTCCCGATCGTCATGATCACCGCGCTCGGCGACGATATGCACCGCTCGAAGGGCTTTCGAGTTGGTGCGAACGCCTATGTCACCAAGCCTTATGGTAGCGAAGATCTCGACGCGGCGATCGAAAGTGTCGAAGCCTGGCGAGACCGGATGGATCAGGGGGCGATCGAGGGCGAGATCCATGTGGAACTCAACAGTGAGTTACCGTTCCTGCAAGAAGTGAACGATTTTCTACTCAATCTGAAGCTCTCGCGACCGATGACCAGCGAGCAACTGTTCGGCATTCAGCAGGCGCTCATGGAGATGGGTCAAAACGCAATCGAGTGGGGCAACCAGCATCGGTCCGAGAAGTTGGTGACGATCACCTACCGGATCTGCTCCGACCACGTCGAGATCGTGATCCGTGACCAGGGGCAAGGCTTCGACCCGACCAAGCTAGAGCACGCCGCGTCGGAAGATGACCCGATCGCCCACATGGATGTCCGCGAGAAGCTCGGGATGCGTGAGGGCGGATTCGGATTGATGATTTCGCGGGGCCTGGTTGACGAACTCCGGCATAATGAACTGGGCAATGAAGTGACTTTGATCAAGCGGTTCTCGACCGCCGGAGTGGATGGACGATGAGTCGCGCCGAGCTCGCTCCCAGGTTGAATGGCGTGAAACGGCCGACCTTGCTCGTGGTCGATGACGAACCCGAGGTTCTCAGGTCATTACACGACCTGTTTCGCCTTGAGTTCAAGGTACTCACCCATGAGCATCCATCCGAAGCCCTTGCCACGCTGGCCAGTGACATCGAGGTGGATGTCGTGATGTCTGACCAGCGGATGCCCGAGATGTCGGGGGTTCAGTTTCTCGAAAAAGCGCGAGCTGTCCGACCCGATGCCACTCGCCTGCTGTTTACGGGCTACGCTGACATCAAGGCGGTGATCGACGCCGTTAACCGGGGCCATATTGCCCGCTATGTCGCCAAGCCCTGGGATGTGGATGAGTTGACGACCGTGATCCGCCAGGCGGTTGAGCAGCATGCCTTGATCGCCGAAAAGAACCGGTTGCTCCTCGAACTCAAAGAGACCAACGCTCGCTTGACCGAAGCAGTCAAATTGAAAGGTAAGTTCATCGAGGTGGCCAGCCACGAACTCAACACCCCGGTCACGGTTGTGCTGGGTCTGACCGAGTTGTGGAAGATGGCCATGAGTCCAACCGCCACCGACGCTGAACGAACCTGGGTTGACCGAATTCATCATGCCGGGAATCGGCTCGCCTCGACGGTTGAACGGATGCTCAAACTGTTGAAGACCGGGCAGATGACCCCCGAACTTGCCGCCAACGGCGATGTACCGCTCGAACCGTTGATCCGCGATGCAGTCACAAGTCTCAATCCGTTCCTGGTGGCCCGACATCAGACCGTCGAGTTTGTTTTTGCTCCGGATCTCGGGGCCGCCGAGGTCGATGCACCGAAAATCTCTGACGTCGTCGTCAACCTGGTCGTGAACGCGATTAAATTCACGCCCGATGGTGGCTCGATCCGCGTCGCCGCCGGTCCGATTGACGCCGATGATGTTCGGGTCCAGGTCTCCGACCGAGGGATCGGCATTGCCCCCGCCGACCGGACTTACCTGTTCGAGCCCTTCTTTACCGGCAACGACACGATGCACCACTCGTCGGGGGATTATCAGTTCTGCAAGAAGGGTATGGGCCTTGGACTTTGTCTGGTCAAGGCGTTCGTCGAGATGCACGGTGGCTCAATCGTCGTGGAAACCGCGCCCGGCCAGGGCTCAACATTCACGATCACCTTGCCCCGCCACCGTGCGCCCGCCCTCTAAGCGACCTGGCGATGGGATCACGCAGCCCCAAAAAACCGATCAGGCGATCGGGTTCTCGGCATCTCCGGCCGCCTGCTGAGCAAGATAATCGCGGAGGTAGCGGGGGAACGTCGGTAACTCGTGCTGATCCCAGGCCTGTTCAATCTCGACCTTGAGTCGCTGATTCTCGGCCTGAAGCGCCATGAACGCGGCGGCATCGGGGGCGTTGGGGTCAAGAGTCAGCGCATGATCATGGGTGTTGACCGAGAGCAAAAATTGGTCTTTGACATCCCACGGCTGGATCTGCAACTTCATGTGCGGGTAACAGGCGTTACCGAGTCGCAGGCCAAAAATGGGCTGATTGTCGGGTGAGCGTCCGACCCGTTCGAAGGGGGGATGACTGACCAGCTCGCCCAAGCTGACGCCCGACGGCCAGTTGAGGCGTCGCCGGACGGCGGGCGGAGGCTCAACGGTTGAGTAGGCGATGGCAAGATAAATGGAAACCGCCTGCTGGATCGTGTCGAGCCTTAGCCCCGCGAACACCTGGTGATTTTCGGTATCGGGTGGGGAAGGCATGACCAGCTCTCGACCGGACCGCAAAGCAGGGATTCTGGCAAGATCGGCGGGTTGGATCGGCCGTCTCGACAAACCTCGTGGGATGATTGGCCTATCATAAGCCAGGACTTCAGGTCCGGCCATGCCTTGCCCCCGAAAACTTATTGACGAGGCCGTTTATCCGACGGTTTCGAGCCAGATTTGCATCGAGGTCGATGAGCCAGGGCCAAGAATCTGGAGCCCGGCATCGACTCCTCGGGCTTCGAGGTTGATTGCGTCGGTCGTCTGCGTGTACGGCTCGACAGCGACCAGCGTATCGTCGTGCGGTGGCACAAAGACGACCAGATCCCGAAAGCTCCGGTCGAAACTCAGGATCGTCGCGCAGCCGAGGTCGTCATCGACGAGCCGGCAGGTGCAGCGGTCGCCGTCGAAAGCGAGGCCGGTCAGGACGTCATCCAGGTTCCGCCTCGCAGTCGAGGCCCCCGCGCGAAAATCGACCCGGGGCTCGACCGGCACCTGGACGCCAGTAGGTAGGCTCCCATCGAGCACCCACATCGCCGACGCGGGTAGGACCAACCGGCCACGGTTGGGAGTGCTAGCCACGAACGGGAGACGGAAGTAAGGGTGGATGCCAAAACCAAACGGCAGATTGCGATCCGTCGGATTCTCGACCGTCACCGTCATGCCGAGCCGACGTCCAGCCAGCTCATAACGGACCGTGAGCACGGCGTCGGTCGGCCACGATTCGAGCCGATCCGGGGCGTTCTGGCTGATCTGGAACCGACCGACCAGATAGGCCCCTGCGTCCGTCGCGCCATGCTCGACCAGATCCCAGGGCGCCGCGATGGCGAAGCCGTGAATGGCGTGCTCCTTGCCTGGTTCGATGAACAAGGTGTAATCCTTGCCCTCGAACGAGTACCGACCATCACGGATGCGGTTCGGGAACGGGAAGAGGATTGGGATCCCGTTCCGACCGGGCTTATCGGGATTCGCGGCGAAGTCGTCGCGCGCCACGATAACGCGCCGGAGTTCGCCCGATGCCGGGAGTCGAAGGTCGAACAGGTTGAATCCGTAGGACGGCGTGATCGCTGCCGAGGCCCCGGAGGTCTCATCGACCAGGGTATAGATTGGGTGCCCGTTCTGCTCGGATTGGTCAACGCGGGTGCTCATGAGGTCGATGAATCTCGATGGTTGGCCCGGTCAGCTCGCAGGAGCGGATCGAGGCGGAATCGAACCCAATTCCGCGATCACCGGTTCGCCTGGCGGCGAGTCAGCGATGGCCGGTGCGGTCCGGTGAAGGCGGCGACCACCTGCGGGAGCGCGGCGAGGTGGAGATGGACCAGACTGCCGACGGCGTGATGATGATAAAAGAGGTTGGCACCATCGGCGATGGGACCAAATCCCGCCGTCTGGTGGCAGAGTTCGGCGGTCGGATGCAGATCCCACCGGCCGGCGTTGTAGCCGCGAACGTCGGTTCCGGCGGGACCGAGCCAGGTATCCGACCGGAGCGTAAGGGCGACGGGGTAAGGCGCAGAGGGAATATCGCGGAGCACGGCGTTGATCGGCAAGATCCCGACTCCGGCCACCTCGCGACCCTCGGCCCGGAAACTCCGGCCCAGGTAGGCGGTACCGCCCCCTTCCGAGTAGATCCGGTGTCCCTGGTACACATGCGCCCGGATCGATTCAATCAAGCTATGATTGGTTGTGAGGGCATCGGGGAACCGATCGGGAAACCCACAGCCGATCATGACCAGATCGACTCCGTGGGGTAACGATTCACTCCGGAGCGGCGAGAACTCCACGAGTTTGGCGCCGAGGGTTTCGAGAGTTTCGAGGGTATCGGGAAAATAGCCGCCGAACGCTTCATCCTGAGCGTAAGCGACTCGAAACCGGGGGCCGCATAACCCATCCGGTCGAGCGCAGACGACCGGAAAGGGGCGAGCCCGCGCCAGCGACCCGATCGCATCGAAGTCGGCGAAGCGGAGAAAGCTCCGAGCCAGCGGAGTCACCAATTCCTCGGGGACGCGCTGATCACGCGGGATTGCGGCCAGGGCCGCGCGAGTTTCGGGAAGCGCCTCGATGGCTCCCAGGACTGGCTTTTTCAGGCCGTAGCGGATCGTCGCCTCGATGCGTAAGTAATCTTCGGGAACTTCGAGCCCGTCGATCAGAACCGCGTCGATCTCCGGCGGGAGCGTCGGCAGGTGGAGACCCTCCCACCGGGGACAGGTGACCAACGCGACGGTCGGCAGATTCAGGTCACGAATCAGCGGGCCAAGATTGCCGGGGCGACCGTAGTGCTCGCAGTCGAGTGGGCGCGACAGTTCAGGTTCTTCGAGCGTTCCTTCAACGACCGCAAGATCGGCCCCCATCGCTCCGCGCATGAAGACGGCTCGGCAGACATCCGACGGCATGAGCCAGGCGTCGAGGTGGCGGGCGGGCCAGCCGGTAATCTGGCCCACGACCTCGGTTCCCGTCGGGCAAGCTCGCGCCCGAAAATGCTGCACCCGCCAGCCTGATCCGGCCAAGCCCGCCAGCAAGCCCAGACTTGCTGGAGAAGGTTCTGAGCCGCTGATCGGAACGGCCAAGGCCAGTCGAGGAATCGCCATCATGCCTCAGACCTAAACTGGTTCACAGATGCGAGGCAAAAAGAGAGAACAGGAGCGATCCAACGAAGCCGTGCCTGCTCTCCACGACGCCGAATTCCGAGCGGGTGGCAATGAAAAAACCGGGTTAACGGAGCTGGCTCAAGAGCAGGCCGAGCGAGTTGGTCGAATGACAATTCGCGACGGGTGGAGATCCACTTACCGACAATCATACGAACGCAATGCAATCGGTCAAGTCGCCGAGGGCTACCTATCCGAAATGTCAGGCTTATCCCTCATAAGAAAGGGGCGATTCCACCGGATTCTCACTTATGATTCATCAAACATGTTCGATGAGAGACACGCGATTTCCCACATCGCCTACAATAAAAGAGTCATGATTGCCGCGTGACTTGCGTTGCGGCGGGCGGACCCTCCGAGCATTCCTCCAACCGACCATGGTGGACGCGATGGGCTACGAGTTTTCCAAAATCGAAGATGCGCTCGACGCGGTCGCCGCGGGCCGGGTTGTCATCGTGGTCGATGATGAGAAGCGCGAGAACGAGGGCGACTTCGTGGTGGCGGCCGAGAAGGTCACTCCCGAAACAATCGCCTTCATGATCACCGAGGGACGGGGCCAGTTATGCATGCCGATCATGCCCGACCTGGCGCACCGGCTCGAACTGCATCCGGCGGTGGATCTGAACACGGCCCCCCACGGCACGCCGTTCACCGTGGCGGTCGACCATGTCAGCTGTCGAACCGGCATCAGTGCCGCCGAGCGTGCCCGGACGATCCGCGCGATTGTCGATCCAAATACCCAACCGAGCGACCTCGTCCGTCCCGGTCATCTCTCGGCGCTGGTTGCCATGGAAGGCGGCGTTCTCCGCCGCGCCGGGCATACCGAGGCGACGGTCGACCTGGCCCGGCTCGCGGGTCTGGCACCCGCTGGCGTCTTGATCGAGATCCTCGACGGGATCGGAGTGGCCAGTCGCGAGCGACTCCATGAGATCGCCAATCAGTTTAACTTGCCGATCGTTTCGATCGAGATGCTGATCAGCTACCGCCGCCGTCGCGAGAAACTGGTCCATCGCGCCGGTGAGGCGGAACTCCCCACGCGATATGGTCGCGGGCGGATCGTCGGCTACCGGGTGGACCACGAGCCGGGTAACGAACCAGTTGCCATCGTGTTTGGCGACCTCAAATCGGTGCCGGCCCCGTTGATCCGGATTCATTCGTCCTGCTTCACCGGTGACCTGCTCGACTCGCTCCGGTGCGATTGCGGTGATCAGTTGCACCTAGCGCTCAAGGCGATCAGTGACGAGGGCGTTGGTGCCTTGATTTATCTCCCCCAGGAGGGCCGCGGAATTGGCCTGATCGAGAAGATCCGCGCGTACAATCTTCAGGACCAGGGGCTCGACACGGTCGACGCCAACCTCGCCCTCGGGTTTCGCGCCGACCCGCGCGATTATGGTGTGGGGATGCAGATCTTGCAGGATCTTGGAATCGGCAAGGTTCGACTCCTCACCAACAATCCCAAGAAAACGGACGCCTTTGTCTACCACGGCCACGGTCTGGAAGTGGTCGAACAGGTGCCGATCATTGCCCCTGAGGAAGCCGAGCGGCAAGGTTATCTCGACGCCAAGCGCGAGAAGATGGGTCATCTCTTACCCATCAACTCTGCCTCGGTTCCCCATCAACCCGCGTGCTAGACTCTGGCATTCCAAACGAAGCCAACTCTGGTTGAAGGGGAAACCATGCGAGACTGGAAATTCGGGCTGCTCGTCGTGGTGGGAGTGTGGTCTGGGCCAAACGTCGATGCCGGTGGAAAATTGTTCCACCGGGCGAATGGTGAGCAACCATACCGCATGGTGACGCCCAACGGGTCCGTTGTACCGGTCTGGGCAACCCGCCGGATCGAGAATTCCACCGTGCCGCTGTTCGCGCCGACCTATGGACGGCGTCCCTGGGCCAATGCTCTGAACATGGCCAATACGCCCTCGGGTCACTGGGCACGGGCCAGCCAACTCGGCTACGGCGCGGGTCCGGTTCCCGGGTTCTCGAATGGTCCGCCCCTGGGGAACTACCCTCAGGCCGCTGTTGGACCGAACAGCGAAACCGTTTCACCTCGCCAATCAAGTGCCTGGCCGTTTCCACTCGGTCTAGCCAATGGCGGTTACTAAACTCGATCGCGGCTGGTTGAAAATGATGAGAGGCCCGCGACGATTTACTCGTCTCGGGCTTCTTCGTAAGGACGATCTTGAGGCTGAACTGGATCAGAATTGATCGGCCGAGATCACTTCGCCGTTCCCGATGGTTGATAGAGCCTGATAAACGCCCGGTCGGGCACCGGTGGCAAAGGCATAGCCAGGGCTACCCGATGACAGGGTGACTAGTTGAACCATCGTCGGGATACCACCCGGGACGGGCCAGCTCTGGATTGTGTCCTTCAAGAAGTGGACCGAACCATCAGCGAAGGCAAAGTTGGCCCCACCAGGATGATAACTGCCAGCGCTCTCGATGTAAGCCGAGACACCACCGTCGGTCGCGTCGGCCCATTCGCTGTCCGGCATCTTGTTTTGCGGGTTCATCGGGAAGAGGGTTGAGAACATGGTGTCGCCGTAGCCACCATCGCACCACCAATTCCAGTAGCGGCGCTCGTACTGAACATCGGTATCACCGGTGCCGACATCAGACAACTTGCCATGGGCATGCTCGCCGAACATCATCGTGTTGCTGGTGCCGTCGGTGATCGAGGCTAGCTTGGTCGAACTCCGCATATAGTAGATGCCATTATTATTACTGGATTGGGCCGGGTCTGGACCACCCTTCACAGGATCCGCCACCGGATAGTTGAAGCGTGTGCCAGAAAACCAGGTGCCAGTACAACCCGCGTAACTGCCGTAAGCTACGAGGTAGGGGTGAGTGCCGCTTACATAATTCCCGTCGGGAATGTCAAATTTCTGGCTGATCGAGCCGTCGCTCGGGCACCAGAGGGTGTTGATCCCGTGGGCGAACACCGTGTTGTTGTCAGGGTAGAAGAACCCTACTGAGAAGTTGGCCGAGTTGTAGATCTGGCCTTGTTCCATGTAAGGAGCCATCGCCAAGAAAGCGCCTGGCCCAACCCAGTTCTGGCCCCAGGCCGGATACCAGTTGACCCCAAATCCCTGCATGAAGCAACTATTCGAGGACTCGTAATTCATTGCGGCCAGAGCAATCTGCTTGAGATTGTTGACGCATTGACTACGGCGTGCTGCCTCGCGAGCCGCCTGCACGGCTGGAAGAAGCAGGGCGATTAAAACCGCGATGATGGCGATAACCACGAGCAATTCGATCAAAGTGAATCCGCGACGCGCTGCAGATCTTGGCATGATGCACCTTCGACTAAAAAACGAATCGAATGAAGCGACACAATGAAGGCAGAGGATCGGCCTGGCTCTACTTGCTGGCCGCCTGCTCTCGCAGTCGTTTGCGTGGGTCGAAGTTTTCCTGGGGCTTCATCCCCTTGGGGGGCTCTGATTTGGGCGCGTTCGCCCGTCGTTGATCCGGAGGCGCCATGACGTCCGAAGAATTACATCCCTCTAGACAAGCCAAGGTACCGAACCCGAAGACATTAATAAGCCACGTACGACGTGCAATCAAAGACATGAGAAAGCAATCTCCTGCGACAAACCGAGAAACCATTCCGAGCCGCAACGGGAATTGCGCAAAATATCGCGAGGCAATGGACGAATGACCGATAACCTCCGATCCGTAACGAAGGCCATTAGTAAGGAAATGGCCAGATCCAAATATTGCATCGACAAGCAAAGATGCAATATTGTAATGATTTATGATTTCTGGCTTGATTGTCACAAACGTGAGCAGTGAAAAACGTACTAAGCAATTGAAATTTGGCAAATACAGAGCCAACGAGGGCCCAGCGCAAAATGCTTGTCGCTTATTACGCGTTTATTGCCGTTTTTTCCAAATTTTATGTTCTGAAGACATTATCGTGTGCCACATATTTATGCTGCAAGCAAATTTAGTGTGCAAAATTCAGGCTTTAACCAATGCGTTGGAAACTGGATGCGTGGAGGTAAAGAGCCTTCCATGGCTGCTCAATCAGTCCATTTCTCCTCTGACGTTGATTGCCGGCAAACTGGGGAGTAAGCAGGCATATCAACGTCCCGCCGGTTTTCCAAGAATCAAACACCAGTAGGGAGTTCCCTCGGAGTCGGTGGCGTAGCCCATCCCGATCTTTGTCGCGGAGCCAAAGAGTCGCTCCTTGTAGTTGGCGTTGTCGAGCCAGAGCTTCAGCACCGCTTCGGCGGTGGGGGGACCTGTCGCGGTCGACATGGCCAGCTCGGCATATCGAGCGGTGTCGACCCCTTCGAACTTGGTGGGCGTGCCTCCCTTGCCCTTGGTCCGGGCCGACTCGACCGCCTGGGTTTGCGCCGCGGTTGCGAGTCGGGAGTCGATGGCGAGTTTGGGATGTTTGGCGGCGGTCCTGGCTTCGTTTAAGCGGCTCACAAAATCGGTCGCCGCCGCGAGTGGGTCGAGTTGGGGGATCGGCTTACCGAAGTCGACGCACCAGTAGGGTTTGCCATCCTTATCGGCGACCCGGGCCACGCCCAGCTCGGTGAAGTCGCCGAGGATGTTTTTCTTGTGCGGCGGGCTCTCAAACCACGCTTGCATCACCTTGGGAACGTCGGGATAGAATACGGCGACGTTTTCGCCCGAGGTCTGATAGTGGTAGCCAGCCCGTTTGATCCGGTCGGATGGGGTCGAGCCGTCCGACCCTTCGTGCTTCATCTCCTCGTGTTCCGCCATGTCGGCCGCCTGCACCTGAGCCGCCTTGGCCAGCAGGGGCGCAAAACTGAGTGGGGGCAGTTTCTCGTCGGCCCTCATCTTGTTGTGGGCCTCGACAATGGCAACCACCATCGGGTCGGCGGGGTCGATCGGTGGGGCTTCCTTGAGAGCCGGTGAGGTGGCCGGTGCTCCCACCGGCGGGTCCTGGCCCTGGCTGACGGTGCTAGCACCCCATCCCCAGGTCAGACCCAGGAGTATCCAGGTGATTCTGTCCGCCCGGTGCGAATGCATCATTGACTGATCTCCCCAAGTTGGTTGTGTGCCACGGCGGAACGGCGACCGGCTGGAGGTCGGTCGGCCGATCGACTACATTGGAGGCGGAAATACGGACCTTGAAGGACCACGCGTCATGCGGCTCGCGCTCTGCCTTGTCATCATCCTGGTTGGCATTGTTCCCGCAACCGCTGAGCCGCCGCGCCCCGATGACCCGAAGCTCACTGCGGCATTGACCGCCGCGACCCCCGAAGCGCTCGCGAGGTTCCATGCTCTGGTCGCCGCTTACCGGGCCCTGCCCGCATACGCCGACCATGGCTCGGTCGTGGTCGTCACGCAGGTGGGCGACAAATCAATCCGTCGAGAACTGCCGGCGAGCATCGTCTTCATCCGGCCGAACAAGCTCGCCATCACGACGGACCTCGTCCAGGTCGTTAGCGACGGCGCCACCGTGACCGAGGTCACGCTCCCCCTGAAAAAGTACCGGATCACCCCCTGCCCCGAGCCGTTCCGCGAGGCGATGCTTCGCGGTGGTGCGCTCGGGTCGGTCGAGTTCGGCGGGATGGCGGGCTTGCCCCTGGCACACGTCCTCAACCTGGTGATCGGTCACGAGCCCGAGCGACTCGTGGCCGACTTCGCCCCCAAACTCGTCATCGAACCCGATCAGGAGGTTGACGGCACCACGTATCAGGTCCTGCGGTTCGACGAGGCTGACAACCACGACTGGCGCTTCCTGATCGACCCGAAATCGGGCCTGATTGCCCACGTTGACCTGGCGATCGAGGGCGATGCCACGAAGTCGTCGATCGCCGGGCCGACCGTTCATGTCGTCTCGATCCGCTGGAGTGCGGGAGTGATCACAACGACTGCACCCGAGCCTGCCGCTTTCCAGTACAAACCGGCCGAGGGCTTTACGGCTGTGGCCCCACTCGACACACCGAAACCGGCCGATAAATAACAGGAATCATGGAGGCGTGGCCAGGCCCGCCAGCGTTCCGCACGCGGCGGCAATGCTCTTGCCGCCCGAGTAGCGGCGGACGACCGGTTGGCCAACGTGGCGCGTTAATGCATCGCGAAACGCGACCATCTCGGTTTCGGTCGGAGCCAGGAAGCGACCGGTCGGGTCGGTGACGTCGATCAGGTCGAGGCGGACCGGAGTCGCACCGATCAGAGCGCCCAACGCCTCGGCATCGCTTTCGGCCATGTTGACGCCCGAGATGCAAACGTAAGCCAGCATCACTCGGGTCCGGCGGGCGGCGGCATGGCGGGCAGCGGCGGCCATCACCTCGGCGACCGGGGTCCGGGCCGCGACGGGAACGAGTTCGCGCCGGAGGGCATCGGTCGCAGCGCCGAGGCTGATTGCAAGCCGGAAACGATGCCCCTCGGCGGTGTAGCGGTCGATCTCGCGGACCAGGCCAACCGTGCTGATCGTAATCTTGTCGGCCCCGATCGCACCAGCGTACGAACAACGGAGCAACTCGGCGGCGGCCAGCACGCGATCATAGTTCAGGAACGGTTCCCCCATCCCCATGAACACCGCGCCCGTGACGCGGCGACCCTGGGTTTGGGCAAGCGCACGAGCCTGAACGAACTGGTCGATGATCTCCCAGGTGGCCAGATTGCGCCGGCTTGGCATCCGCGCTGTGGCACAAAAGACGCAGCCCATCGGGCAGCCAACCTGCGACGAGAGGCAGACGCTGACCGCTCCCGGCTTGTGGAGGGGGATCAGGACGGTTTCGACCGCCAGGCCATCCTCAGTCCGGAATCGGAGCTTCTCGAACCCATCATCGCTGGATCGGATCTGGCCATCGAGCTGCAATCGTGGCCAGGGCTCGGCGGCGACATGGGTGGCCAGAACCTTGGGAACGTCAAAATCACGGGTCCAGACCGCCGGATCAAACACTCTGTGACCGAACACCGCCGCAGTCCAGCGTCGGGCCACGGCCTCGGGGTGGCCAGCAGCATGGACTCGGTTGGCGAACGCCATCGGCGTCTGGTCGCGCAGATCCCACACAGGTGTCAGTCTCAAAGTCGAGGGAAAAATATTCTCGCCTTGCGGTCGAATAGGACTACGATACCTCTCTATCCGTGCCGGTTCCAGTCTTGCTCAAGCGTGATCTCGGCTGCTCAGAATTGGAAAACTCACCCAAACCTTTGCGATTCGTCGCTCGTAGGAAGATTACGTTGGCCCGTGATGATCAGGACGCGGGCCGAAGTTTGCTAGCTAGTGGTGCCTTGAGTCTCTCAAGCACCATGTTTGCCACAAATTGAATCGTTTGATCCAGGAGATCGATCCACGATGAAACGTAACGCATTGGCATGGGCGGCCATCGTGCTGTCGTCCGCTGCTCTGATCAGTTCGCAGGGCTTCTCGCGGCCGGTTCCCGCCGCCCTCCAGATTTCGCCAGAAGGCCAGAAGCAGGCCCGGGCGCTGGGAGATGCTTTCAACGCCGTCGCCGAATATGTCAAGCCGTCGGTCGTTCAGATCAGCGTCACTCGCAAGGCCACGACTGGGAAGATGCGGATTCCGTTCAACCGGGCTCCTGGTGGTCCCAACGGGGGCCAGATCCCGAAAGAGTTGGAAGACCTGTTCAAGCAGTTCCAGGCTCCCAACGGTGGTCGGACCGAACCGCAGCAGTTCGGTGGGGTCCAGCAAGGGACCGGCTCGGGCTTTGTTTACGACGATAAGGGTCATATCGTGACCAATAATCACGTCGTTGAGGACGCGAGCGAGATCAAGGTCCAGTTCTACGACGGCGAGGAAGCGATCGCCAAGGTTGTCGGGACCGACCCGAAGTCGGACGTCGCGGTGATCAAGGTGGAATCCACCCAGTATCGCCCGCTGAGCAAGGGCAAAAGTGCCGCAGCCCGCGTTGGTGATTGGGTTCTGGCCATCGGCTCGCCGTTCGGCTTCGATCAGACGGTGACGTCGGGGATCATCTCGGCGGTCGGCCGCAACGACGCCCACATCCTGGGGAGCGATGCCTACGAGGATTTCCTCCAGACCGACGCAGCGATCAACCCGGGTAACTCGGGCGGTCCGCTCGTGGACCTTGACGGGCGCGTGATCGGGATCAACTCCGCCATCGCCACGTCGAGCCGGTCGAACTCGGGGGTTGGCTTTGCCATCCCAATCGACATGGCCGCCAACCTGGCGGATCGGCTCATCAAGGATGGCAAGGTCACCCGTGCTCTGCTTGGCATCCAGTTGCAGCCGATGACTCCAGCCATTGCCCGCAACCTGGGGTACGACTCGAAGCAAATGGGCGTTCTCGTCGGTGATGTTGTCGATGATTCGCCGGCTGCCAAGGCGGGCTTGCAACAGGGCGACGTCTTGACTGGCTTCAACGACATCCCCGCCGTGAACCTCCAGGCGTTCCGTAACCTGGTTTCGACGAGCGAGATCGGCAAGGAATTCGCCTTGACCTTCCTCCGCGACGGTAAGGAGAAGTCGGTCAAGGTGGTCCTGGCGTCCGCTGAGACCGTGATGGCCAAGGTGGACCGGACCGAACGGCCCAACCGCGAAGCCCGCGATGCCGAGCCCGAAAAGGGTGAAGTGGCGAATTTTGGTCTCGATGTCCAGGAGTTGACCCCCGCCCTGGCCAAGCAGTTTGGCTTCAAGGACGCCGTCAAGGGTCTCGTTATCAGCGACGTGAAAGAGGGATCGTCCGCCGACGCCGCAGGGCTCGAAGCTGGAATGCTCATCACCAAGGTCGCCCGCAACAAGAAGCTGACCGCGGTCACCTCGGTAAAGCAGTTTCAGGAACTGGCCAGCAAGTCGGACGATCTGCTCCTGAACGTCCAGACCGCCGAGGGCGCCAGTCGGTTGGTGACCCTGGCCAAGACCGTGGCCAAGTAATCCGTACCCACGCAATCAAGAGTCAGGAGCTGTTGGCGTCTCTCCCGCCGATGATCCTGACTCGCACCAGCGGCCCGGCCTGATCTCTCGATCGGGTCGGGCCGTTCGTCGTTATTGCTTTCTCATACGATTCAAAATTACGGCCATCGGTTCGCTCAATTGCTTTCTGGGTCGCGCCGTGCCAGGTCGGCTGCGGATGGAGCGACGGCCTGGACGAGTTCGCCCGCGCAGCGGCTCATGGCCTTGCGAGCATGTTCCGAACGAGTGTAGTAGCCGACCAGATCGAGCCAACCCCCGACCGAGGCACTGGAGACGGCGGCGATCTGGCGACCGTCGGGAGCGATGACTTCGGCCTCGACCGTGCCGCCACCGCTGAAGACCGGGCCGATCCCGTACGGGGAAATTAGTGTCGCCGTCAGCAGAACATTCGTGACTGGCCGCGACAGTTCGACCATCGTGATCGCCGACCGGACGCGGGCGGTCCGGGGTCCGGGTTGATCCACGATCGGCTTGGTGGCTCCGAGTTGATCACGGAGCGCCTGGTCAAGCTGCTGGCAAAGCCAGTCGCGCCGCTTCGGGCTCTTGCCGCCCCGACTCTGGGGATCGACGCGCCACTCGACCGGCTCGATGTAGTAAGAGTCGATCAAAACGATGTCGGCCGCCGCCACTTCGAAGGTCTCGGCTCGCTGGAGGCCGATCCCCGGGTTCAGGTGGAACCGGTCGGGCGTCAAGGCGGCATAGCTGCTCAAAAAGCCCGATTCGGTGGGAAGATGCGACGCACAACCGCTCAAGGCGAATAAGCTCAGACCGGTCGAAACGGATCGGACCCACCGAGCAAATTTGTGCTGCGAGGGCGGACGGATCTCATGGTGGTGGAGCATCGGGCATCCTTGCCGGAGAATTCGTGCCGCCGGGGTGCGTGAGTGGAACCGATCCTCGGTCCTTGTTAGTATCGTCGGCGCAATCCCGTCGTGAGTTGCGTTCAACTGCGAAATCCACCGATTCCACCGCGATGTACCTTGGCGGGTGGTCGTGGTCAATCCCGTTCTTCGCCACGATGGGCGAACGGTGCGCACCGAAGGGTTCTTACCTGATGGCAATCCCCGAATCCGTACCCGCCGATCTGGTCATCACTGATCGGGCTCGGTCCGATACCTGGCGTTGGTACATCTGCGTCTTGCTCCTGTTCGCCACCGTCGTCAACTACATGGACCGATTGACGACCAACACCCTGGCCGGCGAGATCCAGCGCGAGTTCTCACTCAATAACCAGCAGTACGGCAACATGGAGCTGGGCTTCGGCCTGGCCTTCGCCGCCGGGAGTCTGCTCTTTGGCTGGCTGGTCGACCGGGTCGGGGTTTTCTGGCTCTACCCGATCGTCCTGGTTGGCTGGTCCTTGATGGGCTTCCTGACGGGTCTAAGCCGGAGTTACACCGAACTCCTCTGGCTCCGGGTTTTGCTCGGCTTGTTCGAGGCTGGGCACTTTCCGTGCGGGCTCAAGACGGTCCAACAGCTCATGGCACCCCGCGACCGCGCGATGGGGAACAGCTTGTTGCAGGCTGGCACAGCGCTCGGGGCGATCCTGGCACCGCAGGCGATCAAGTTCCTGGTCGACCCTGCTCAGGCGGACGGTTGGCGGCGGCCCTTTCTGGTCATCGGCGCCGGTGGGACGCTCTGGGTTCTTTTCTGGCTTTTCTCACTTCGCCCCCGCGACCTCCGCGATCATCACGCCGCCGTGGAAACCACGTCGCCCAACGACAAACCCAGCCCAACAACGGGATGGCCAGGATTCTGGCGGATCGTGTTCTCCCGGAACTACCTGGCGCTGGCAATCCTGGTCATCTGCATCAACCTGAACTGGCACCTCTGGCGGGTCTGGTTGCCCAAATTTCTCGTCGAGGCGCGCAGGTACGAGCGGAACGCGATGCTCGACTTCACGACGTTTTATTACATCGCCGCTGATGCCGGGATCTTGCTCGGCGGCGCGGCGTCAGCTTGGCTGGCGCGGCACGGGATGTCGACGTATGCCTCGCGGATCTGGGTCTTCGCCGGTTGTTGCGGGTTGACGACCTTGACGACCTTGATTCCGTTCTTGCCGGCGGGCAACCAGCTTCAGGCCACGATGCTGGTCGTCGGCTTCGGTGGCCTCGGCTCGTTCGCGGCCTTTTATACGCTCACGCAAGACCTCTCGCTGGAGCACCAGGGGAAGTTGAGTGGCAGCCTGGCGACCATCACCTGGCTGGTCACGGCCGCCGTTCAGCCGATCTTCGGCGCCTATCTCGACCAGACGCACAACTATGATACGGTGCTGGCCCTGGCGGGGTGGTTCCCGATGCTGGCCCTGCTGGCGATCCTGACCCTCTGGCGCCGTCCGACCACCGCGAAATTGACGCTCAACTCGGTAGACTCGGAACTGTAAATCCTCCTCTGGAGATAACCGCCGATGAATGACGACCTGATGAGCTTGCTCCCCAAAACCGACTTCACCCGCCGTGGGTTCGTGGTGACGTCACTGGCCGCCGGCTTCGCGCTTTCGGTCCAGCCGGTGACTGCCGACACGATCACGACCGACACCAAGGGCATCGAGGCGGGCGAGGTCAAGGTTCCGGTCAGCGACGGCACCATCCCCGCCTACCAGGCCATGCCCAGCAGCGGCAGTTCGTTCCCGACCGTCCTGGTCATCCAGGAGATCTTCGGCGTCCACGAGCATATCAAGGACATCTGCCGCCGGTTCGCCAAACTCGGCTACCTGGCCATTGCCCCCGAGATGTACGCCCGCCAGGGGGACGTCTTGAAGATCGAGAACATCCAGGAAGTGATCAGCAAGGTTGTCTCAAAAGTTCCCGACGCGCAGGTGATGAGCGATATCGACGCCACCGTGGCCTACGTCAAGGCGGCAGGCAAGGGAGATACCAGCAAGCTGGCCATCACCGGCTTCTGTTGGGGCGGCCGGATCGTCTGGTTGTACGCGGCGCATAACCCGAACCTCAAGGCGGGAGTCGCCTGGTACGGGCGCTTGACCGGCAACAAGTCCGAATTGACGCCGACCAACCCGATCGACGTGGTTGGGTCGCTGCACGCCCCCGTGCTTGGGCTGTACGGAGCCGCCGACCAGGGGATTCCGATCCCGACGATCGACAAAATGAAAGAAGCCCTCGCCGCGGCCAAGAAGCCGTCCGAGTTCGTCGTCTACCCCGACACCCCGCACGGTTTCAACGCCGACTACCGCCCGAGCTACCGCAAAGAACAGGCGGAAGACGGCTGGAAGCGGCTGCTTGCCTGGTTCAAGGCGAACGGAGCCGTCTGAGAAAAAACGAACCCAGCGCGACCTTTCGCCCTGGGTTCGTTTTTGCCGCCGGCCGCGATCCCTGATCATTCGGTCTTGATCATCACGTCTTTGAAGCGGACCTCCATCGCCTTGCCGACGTGAACTTGCAGGGCGATGATCCCCGACTTGGCGAAGACCGGATCGACCCGGTCGGTCGTCTTGACGCCGTTGATCGTGATCGTCACGTGGTCTCCCTTGGCGGTGATCTCCATGTCGTTCCAATCGCCGTCGTGGACCAGGGTCTTGGCCTTGGTCTCGTCGTAGCGTTCGAGGATGCCGCGTCCCCGTTCTTCATAAAAGAGTCCCCAGTAGCCGGTGGCGATATCGGCCTGCGGACCCGACACAGCGCCGTCGTCGGCCCGCTTGCTCCGGAACTGGATGCCCGAGTTACCCGACAGGTACTTGAACTTGGCTTTCAGGGCGAAGTCGCCATACGGTTTGTCGGTTACCAGAAACTCGTTCTTCTTGAGGTCACCCTTGGTCCGCCCGACGATCTCACCCTGCTCGATCGTGAACAGGTCCTTGTCCGTCGGCAAGACCCAGCCGGTAAAGTCCTTGCCGTTGAAGAGTGGCTTGAAGCCCGCCTCATCGGCGGCCCGCAAGCCGGTTGCAATGGCGGACGCAGCGATGAAAGAGCCTAGAACCAGGGCGTGGCGAAGCGTGGAGCGAAGGGGGATCATGGAATTGTCCTTTGGAGAGGAACGAAGTGAGTCAGACGACGTGATCGAGGATCGACGCGGGCGATTGTCGCCCAACCGGGAAGCCGGGTCAACCGATCGACGGACGTCTGGCAAATCGCCTGGCCGATTGGTTAAGATCTCCCCCGGCTCAGGACACATCTGGCGAATTTCGACCGACCGTGTGAGACGTTTCGCCCGCTCCGAACCTGGTGCAGGATGCTCCAACCATGCCGTTCCTGGACGACCTCAGCCGTTATGGTCCCCGCCGCGACGGCCAGGTGTCGCCGGTCAGTCGCGCTGAAGCCTGGGACTATTGTGATCACCTCACCCGCTCGCATTACGAAAACTTCAGCGTCGTCACCTGGCTGACTCCCCGACCGCTCCGACCCGCCTTCCGGAGCATCTATGCTTTTTGCCGCTGGTCGGATGATCTCGGCGATGAGGTCGGCGACCCAGCCCGGTCGACCGCGCTGCTGGGCTGGTGGCGGGGCGAACTCCGGAGGATGTTCGCGGGCGAACCCCCGAGCCATCCCGTCCTGATCGCCCTGAGCGAGACCGTCCGCGAGTTCGCCATCCCGATCGAGCCGTTTGCAGCCTTGATCGCGGCGTTCGAGCAAGATCAGGTCGTTACCGAGTACGCGACCTATGACCAGTTGCTCGACTACTGCACCCGGTCGGCCAATCCGGTCGGGCACCTCGTCCTCTACCTCGGTCGGGGTTTCAACCCCGAGACCGCGCGGCTCGCCGACCTGACCTGCACCGGGCTCCAACTCGCCAATTTCTGGCAAGACGTGGCCCGCGACCGCGCCATCGGGCGGACCTATCTGCCCAGGGCGGATCGCGAGTGGTTTGGCTACCACGAGGCCGACTTCCAGGCAGGCCAAGCGACCCCCGAGTTCGTCAACCTGATGCGGTTCGAGGTCGACCGAGCCCGCGACCTCCTCCAGGCGGGGCGCGCATTACTGCCCCATCTGCCACGCAACCTGGCGGTGGACGTGGACCTGTTTGGTCGCGGCGGGCTGGCGATCCTCGACCGGATCGAGGCTCAGGGGTTCGACGTCTGGCGAAGTCGGCCCGAGGTCGGCAAGTTCGCCAAGCTCGGCTTGCTGGCCCGCGCTCTGGCATCTCACGCCTGGCCAGGCCGATCCGCTTCAGAACCGGGGTCGAACGCCAGTCCCGCGCTGGCGGCTCCGGTCGGAGGACGGGTGTCATGATGCTGGCGACCCGGTCTGACCCCGTGGTTCTGGCGGCGAGCTACGGCTTTTGCCGCGAGGTCTCGCGCCGCGAGGCGAAGAACTTTTACCACAGCTTTCGCCTCCTGCCGGCAGATCGGCAGCGGTCAATGTGTGCGCTCTACGCCTACCTCCGCCGGACCGATGATATCGCCGATGCTCCGGGAGAAGTGGGTGACCGGGCCGATGCGCTCGCCCGATGGCGCGACGATCTGGATCAGGCTCTGGCAGGGCACCCCTCGGACGTCTGGCCCGGTTGGCCGGCGTTGGTGGATATCGTCGGCCGGCACGCAATCCCCCCCAACTACCTGACCGAGGTGATCGACGGCGTGGCGATGGATCTCGAACCGCAACCGTTCGCGACCTTTGCCGACCTCGAAGCCTACTGCTACCGGGTCGCGTCGGTGGTCGGGCTCAGTTGCCTGCACATCTGGGGCTACCGATCCGGCGGCGGCGAGGCCGAGCGCCTGGCCGAGGCCTGTGGGGTGGCCTTGCAACTCACCAACATCATCCGCGACGTCCGCGAAGACGCGACCAACGGCCGGATCTACCTGCCGACCGAAGATCTGGTCCGGTTCGGCGTCGACCCCCGCGAGTTGTTGGCTCCCGTGGCATCCAGAAGGGTCCGGGCACTCCTGGAGTTCGAAGGGTTTCGCGCCGCCGAGTATTATGCCAGGGCCACGCAGCTAACGCGGCTGGTCGCCCCTGAGGGCCGCCCCGCTCTGCTGGCAATCGTCGGCGTTTATCACCGGCTCCTGGGCGAGATCGTGCGCCGCGACTACGACGTCTTTACCGAACGCGTCAGCCTCTCGGCGCTCCGCAAGATCTGGATCACTCTCCGCGCGCTCCGGGGTCGGTTCAGCCCGTCGCTCCGCCCTGAAGCTGGCGAAGGTTCGCCGTCATGACCCTGCTCGATTCGCCGGTTTCCCCGGTTCGACCGACATACTCGCCCGACCGGCACCGCGTGGTCATCATCGGTGGCGGACTCGCGGGATTGGCGGCGGCGGTCGCCATCACACAATCAGGAGTTCCCGCGCAGGTCACTCTGATCGAGAGCCGGCCCCGCCTGGGTGGTCGCGCCAGCTCGTTTCCCGACCCAATCACGGGCGAACTGGTCGATAACTGCCAGCATGTCAGCATGGCGTGCTGCACCAACCTCGTCGACTTCTGCCGCCAGGTCGGTACGGCCGACCTGTTCCGCCGCGTGCCTGATGTCTGTTTCCTGAGTCCCGAAGGGAAGGTTTCGCGGCTTCAAGCAGGTCCCTGGCCCGCTCCCTTGCACCTCTCGGGCAGCTTTCTCCGGGCCAATTACCTGACGCCGGTCGAGCGGTTACGGGTGGCTTATGGGGTTGCCCGACTCAAGGCATGGCGGCCCTCGGCGCGGTTCGGGGCCGATGAGTCGGTCCTGGATTTCCTCCAGCGGAACGGCCAGACCGACCGGACAATCCGCCGCTACTGGGCCACGGTCCTGATCTCGGCACTTAACGAGCAGTTGCACCAGATGGACGTCGGCCATGCCCGCAAGGTCTTTGTCGACGGATTTTTGCGGCACCGCGACGGCTACCAGATGGAGATCCCCCTGGTGCCGCTGGGCGACCTGTACGGCAGCCGGCTCGAAACCTGGCTCGCGGCACACAACGTCGAGGTCCGGCTCACGACGGGGGTCCGGTCGGTTGCGGTCGGGGACGATGGCGCAGTGGTCGGGGTCAGCCTTCGGTCGGGCGCGCAGGTGCCGACGGAATCGGTCGTGCTGGCGACTCCATTTGATCGCGTCGCCAAGCTCTTGCCCGAGGCAACCTTGCGGCGGATACCTGGGCTTGATCGGCTTGCGGAGATCGAGTCATCGCCGATCACCGGAGTTCACCTCTGGTTTGATCGGCTGGTCTGCCCGTTCGAGCATGTGGTGACGGTCGACCGCCTGATCCACTGGGTCTTCGACCACTCGGAGATTCAGGGCCGGGGTGCTGGTCCTGAGGGGTCGACCGGGCAGTACCTCCAGATCGTGATCTCCGCCAGCTACGACCTCCAATCGCTGAGCAAAACCGAAATCCGGGACGCCGTTTTGGCCGAGCTGGCGTCGATCTGGCCAGCGGCGCGCGCGGCGGAGTTGCTCCGGTGGTGGGTCGTCACGGAGCACGGCGCGACGTTAGCCGTCCGGCCGGGGATCGATGCCCTCCGACCAGCGCAGCGCACGCCCGTCCCCGGTTTGTTCCTCGCCGGTGACTGGACCAACACCGGCTGGCCCGCCACGATGGAGGGAGCCGTCCGGAGCGGTTATCGCGCTGTGGAAGAGTGGTTGATCGACAGGGGACGGCCGAGGACTCTGGTTCAGCCCGACCTGCCGACCCGGTTCCTGGCACGATGGACGCTCGGTAAACCCGACCCGGGCCGGTGTCACGTCCCGCCGGTCGAAGCGTAATGCTCCGATGGTTGAGTACGATCAAGTTGTCTCAACCCGTCATCGTTTGTTAAGGTAGAGCGGCATCGGCGAACCAGGGTGGGAGAGACGACCAGGTCTGGGCTCGGTTTCGACCGCTCGGCAGCAGGATTCAACCGGGAGTTCCGACCCGTGGCGACGAACACCACCGACGAGCGGATCGGCGACTACAAGTACATCCGCACGATCTATCCGGGGTCGACGTCGATCGTCCTGGAAGTCCTCCACGAGGCAAGCAACAAACGGTTCGCGATCAAGCAACTGCTCTCGTCGCGCGGGGTTGATGCGGCGGAACGGCGGGCGTTCGAGTTCGAGGCGAAGATTGGTCGCGAATTTCACCACCCGAATCTGATCAAGGTCCATCATTACGTCAAGGATGCCGATCAGCCTTATTTTGTGATGGATTACTTCTCGGGGGTCCAGCTCCGGTTGGCCCTCCACCGGCCGAAGGACTTTCCGGTCCTGAAGACGAACATGCACAAGATCATCACGCAGGCGGCGAACGGCCTGGCGTACATGCACGACAAGGGCTGGATCCACCGCGACGTCAAGCCCGAGAACATCATGTGCAACAAGACGGGTGAGGTCCGGGTGATCGACTACACGTTGACCCGCCGCCCCGTCTCGGGACTCGGGAAGCTGTTTGGGATGAAGGTGCCCCGGCAAGGGACCAAAAGTTACATGTCGCCCGAGCAGATCCGCTGCGAATCCCCCGCGCCCACGGCTGACATTTACAGCTTTGGGATCACCTGTTATGAACTGGCGTGCGGTCGGCAGCCGTTCCGGGCGAATTCGGATAACGAATTACTCAACAAACATATTCGGGAAGTTCCCAACTCGCCGATCAACTACAACAAGGACGTCACCAAGGAGTTCGCCGAACTCGTGCTGGAGATGATCCGCAAGAAGCCCGCCGACCGCCCGCAGGACCTCCACCAGTTCCTCGCGCGATTCAGTCGGGTCCGGATCTTCACCAACGACCCGCCGCCGCAGTCGAATCCCGCCGCTTTCTGACCGCCTGCCCACCTGCCCTGGACCCGGTAACCGACCATGTCTGCCAGCGAACACCGTTTGCCGTTTGAGTCGCCAATCTACGATCTCGAAGCCCGTCTGGCCGAGATGGAAACCCTCTACGCGACCATCAAGGCGGGCCCCGACGCCGCGTCAGCCTCGGGTGATTCGATCCGGGTCATGCGGAAAGAACTGGCCAACCTCAAACGGTCGATCTTCGCCAACCTCGACCCGTGGCAGACCGTCCGGGTTTCGCGGCACCAGAACCGGCCGCAGTCGCGCGACTACCTGGAACTCGTCTTCGACCGCTTCGTCGAACTGCACGGCGACCGCGCCATTGGCGATGACCAGGCGCTCGTCACCGGCTTCGCCCACCTGGGCGATGAGAAAGTGATGTTCGTCGGCCACCAGAAGGGGCGGACCCTTGCCGAGCGGACCAAGTGCAACTTCGGCTGCGCCCACCCCGAAGGCTACCGCAAGGCCATCCTCAAGATGAAGATGGCGGCCAAATTCGGGATCCCGATCGTCGCGTTCATCGACACCCCGGGCGCATACCCAGGGATCGCCGCCGAGGAGCGGGGCCAGGCGCTCGCCATCGCCGAGGCTCTGATGGCAATGAGTCGGATCAACACGCCGATCGTTTGCCTCGTCATCGGCGAAGGGGGCTCGGGCGGTGCGCTCGGGATCGGCCTTGGCGACAAGGTGGCGATGCTCGAACACGCGTACTACTCGGTGATCAGCCCCGAAGGCTGCGCGACCATCCTGTGGAAAGGGGCTGAGCACGCCAGTCGGGCGGCCGAGGCGCTCAAGTTCACCGGCAAGGATCTGCTGCGGTTCGGGATCATCGACGAGGTCGTCCCCGAACCGCTCGGCGGCGCCCACCGCGACCACCGCGGCGCGGCTTCGGCCGTGAAGTCCTTCCTGATCCGGTCGTTCCGCGAGTTGAACGAACTGCCGCGCGAGGAACTACTCCAGCGCCGGTACGACAAGTTCCGCAAGATCGGCGTCTTCCACGAATCGCCCGGCAACCTCGTCGCGAACTGATTGCCGATTCTTTGAGACCGTTTGCCGCGACCTTGCGCTATCCTGGGAAAGTCGATCCGTTGATCGTCCCTCGAAGTGGAGGCTCGCGTCATGCCCATCGATCCGCACCGGGTGAAAGCCCTCTTCGCCGCCCTCCTCGATATTGAGGGAGTTGCAGCCCAAGCCGCCTTCCTCGATCGTGAATGTCCCGACGACCCCAACCTCCACCAACGTGTCGGGGCGCTCCTGCAAGTCCACCATGCCGCGAGCGGTTTCCTGGCCACTCCCGCCGGGGGAACAATTGCCGATTTCGCACTTGGTGAGACGTCGGCCATCCCGTCCGGGGCGACCGTCGGTTTCAGCGAGCAACCGGTTCATCGTCCTGATCGCCCGTCCATCTCCGTCCCTTCGCTCATTGGCACCACCATCGCCGGCCGCTATAAAGTCCGCCAGGAGATCGGCGAGGGGGGCATGGGCACCGTCTACATGGCCGAGCAGATCCAGCCCGTCAAGCGGATGGTGGCGCTCAAGCTGATCCGGGCCGGGATGGACAGCCGGACGGTGCTGGCCCGGTTCGAGTCCGAACGCCAGGCGCTGGCGATCATGGACCACCCAAACATCGCGCGAGTGCTTGATGCGGGAACGACCGAGTCGGGGCATCCCTTCTTCGTCATGGAACTGGTCCGCGGCATCCCGCTGACGGAGTACTGCGACAACCACCGCCTCAGCCTGCCCAGGCGGCTGGAACTGTTCCGGCAGATCTGCGCGGCGGTGCAGCACGCGCACCAGAAGGGGGTGATTCACCGCGACCTCAAACCAACCAACATCCTGGTCGAGGACCACGACGGCCACCCGATCCCCAAGGTGATCGACTTCGGCCTGGCCAAGGCGACGACGGGCCTGCAACTGACCGAGCAAAGCCTGTTCACGGCATTCGGCTCGATCACCGGCACGCCGCTCTACATGGCGCCCGAGCAGGCGACGTTCAACGCGATCGACATCGACACCCGAGCCGATATCTACGCCCTCGGCGTGATCCTTTACGAGCTGCTGACCGGCTCGACCCCCATCCGCAAGGAGACGCTGCAGAAGGCGGCGCTGGACGAGATGCTCCGCGTGATCCGCGAGGACGAACCGGCAACTCCCAGTTCTCGGATCAGCACATCGGAAGGACTGCCCAGTCTGGCGGCCAACCGCCACGTCGAGCCGGGTCGGTTGGGCCGGTTCGTGCGGGGCGACCTCGACTGGATCGTCATGAAGGCGCTGGCCAAGGAGCGGGTCCGGCGGTACGACTCGGTGATTGGCCTGGCCAACGATGTGGAGCGCTTCCTCAACGACGAGCCGGTGACGGCCGGTCCGCCAACGGCTCGATACCGCACCGGCAAGTTCATCCGCCGGCACCGCAGGCAGGTCGTGGCAGCAAGCCTGGTGCTGCTCGCCCTTATTGGTGGCGTGATAGGTACGACGCTGGGGTTGTTCGAGGCAAGGCGACAGGAGCGATTCGCCAACCAGCTAAACAACGAAGCAAGGCGACAGGCCACGGAGGCCCGGCGTCATGAGCAACTGGCCCTCGCGGCCGCTGTCGAGAAAGAAAAGGCCCGTGCCGCCGAAGCTGAGCAACACCTCCAGGCAGAAAAGCGGCTGCTTCAGTTATCCAAGCTGAACGAGATCCTCGGCTCCATCTTTCACGACATCAATCCAGAAAACGCGGAGTTGAAGGGCAAGCCACTTGCCGCATTGCTTGGCGAGCGGCTCACTCTGGCAGCGGCCCAGATCGAGGGTGAAACGATCGGCGATCCGCTGATGGTAGCCCGGACCCAGCAGATCCTGGGCGGGTCACAAATCGGCTTGGGTTACTTCAAAGAAGCCGCCGACCTCCTCGGCAAATCCTTCGCCACTTTTAGCCGAGTACTTGGCCCAGACAATCGCGAAACCATTCAAGCCATAAGCGTTTTGGGCTACGCTTACTACACGGTCGGGAAGCTGGATCAGGCCATACCTATGCTTGAACGAGCCATCGAGTTGCAAAAAGCGACGTTGGGACCGAACAACCCCGAAACGTTGGTAACCATGAACAACCTGGCCATCTCACAGGGCTAGCGCGTACTTATAGGTCGATTTGGTAAACTTTGACGCCTTGCGCTCAGTTCTCCTTTCGGTTAAACCATATTCCATGCGGCTCTCGGGGTTCAGGCATGGGGGTGGTTGATGGCGCAGACACAGCGATTCGGGCTTGATGAGGTCGTGGCACATTTCCAGGAACTCGAAGACCCACGCTCGGAAATTAACCGCAAGCATCCGCTGGCTTCAGTGGTCGTCATTGCTCTGATCGCCGTGCTTGCCGGTGCGTCGGGGCCAACGGCGATCGCTCACTGGGCGGCCATCAAGAAAGACTGGCTCGCCTCGATCTTGCCGCTGCCCAACGGGGTTCCCGGCAAAGATTCATTCCGTCGGGTACTCATGGCCATTCGCCCTGAAGCCTTTCAAGCCTGTTTCGCTGCCTGGGTGCGGTCGTTACGTGACGAAGCCGTCGCCCAGACCGGCGTCGAGCGGCCGACGTTGGCCATCGACGGCAAGACGCTGCGACGCAGCCACGACCGCAAAAACGGCCTCGGAGCGTTGCATTCGGTCACCGTCTGGGCCAGCGAGTACGGCTTGTCGCTGGGTCAGGTCGCCTGCGGCGAGAAGTCCAACGAGATCACGGCAATTCCGGTGTTGCTGAAGTTGGTGGACGTCGCCGGCGCGGTCGTGACGATCGACGCCATGGGCTGCCAGAAAGAGATCGCCGGTGCGGTCGTGGCGGCCAAGGGGGACTATCTGTTGGCTCTCAAAGGGAATCAGGGGACGCTGCATCAGGCGGTCGTCGACCACGTTTTAGGGCGTTGGGACGACGATTTTGGTGGCGATGAGGTGGGCCGCGGTGAGACCGTCGAGACAGGCCATGGCCGCAGTGAGTCGCGAACCTACGTTCAGCTCGCAGCCCCCACGACGCTTCCGGGGTTTTCCTTGTGGCGAGGGCTCAAGTCGATCGGCGTGGTGGTCAGCCAGAGCGTCCGTGACGGCAAGGCGACGGACGAAGTGCGGTACTATATCAGCAGCCTACCGGTCGAAGCGGACGCTCAGACGTTCGCCCATTCGGCGCGTTCACACTGGGGAGTGGAGAATGGCTGTCATTGGACGCTCGACGTGACCTATCGAGAGGACGAATCGCGGATTCGCGAACAGCTATTGCGTGAGAACATGGCCTGGCTGAACCGTTTCAGTCTGTCGCTGCTGAAGCAACACCCGGGCCGCCAGAGTGTCGCCATGAAACGAAGAAGCTGCGGATGGAGCGACGAATTTTTGATGCAAGTTGTCAAAGGATCAACATGTTAGTGTGCGCTGGCCCTGGGCCATCTCATATGGCACATCGAGGCAGCTTGACCGGGCAGCCGCATTGCTTGAGCAAACTCTGGCGCTGCAAAGAGCCAAAGGTCCGGAAGATAACTCAGCACTCACCACCATGATGAATCTGGCTGCGGATTACATGGGAACCGGTCACCTCGATAAGGCGATCTTGATGGGAGAAGAAGCCTTGATGCTGGTCAAGGCGAAGCTCGGACCGAACCACTTACAAACGGCCGAATGCATGAATGAGCTGGGAGCATTCAACCAAAATGCCGGCCAGTTTGAGCAAGCCATCTCCTGGCACCAGCAAGCACTAGCGATCAAGCGGATCAAATTGGGACCAAATCACCCGTCAACGTAAAATGCTATGAATAATTTATCAACTGCTTATAAAAAAGCAAGGAAGCTGGACCGCGCGATCCCGCTCATAGAATAGGATGTGGCAACGGCCAGAGCGAGGTTGGGATCAGAGAGTTTGCAAACAATTGAATACATGAACAATCTTGCAAACTATTATTATGATGCTGCGCAGTACGAACAGTCGATTCAGTTATACGAGCAGATTCTGGCGTTGCGGCAAGCGACACAGGGGCTGGAAAAGCCCCTTACCGTCGTGACGATGCACAACCTGGCGATGAGTTACCAGAAGGACGGGCAAATTGACCGGGCAATCCCGCTTTTCCGAAGCGAGATCGACCAGGAACGTAAGTCTCCGACCAATCTTCAAATGTACGGCGGTCTGCTGGCTACGTTTGCAACCATCCTCCTGAAAGAAAAGGGATGGGTCGAGGCAGAGGCGATTCTCCGCGAGTGCTTGTCGCTACGCCAGCAGCAACAAGCGGACGATTGGACAACCTTCAATACGATGTCGCTGCTGGGCGGGGCCTTGCTGGGTCAAGCCAAGTACGCCGAAGCAGAGCCGTTGCTTAAGTCGGGCTACGAGGGGATGAAGCAACGGGCTGCGACGATTCCCCCTCCGGGCAAGACCCGTCCGGTCGAGGCGCTGGATCGACTGATCCAACTGCCCGAGGCCACGGGCAAGCCGGACGAGGCCAAGGCGTGGCGGGGGGAGAAGGATCGAATCCACCGCCCCAGTGGCTCCCGCCCCTCAACCGACAGTCGCCCAGCCCCCCAAGGCGGAGGCGAAGCCATGAGCCAGCCGCCGCCGGCTGGAGACTACTTCCCGCAGGTGTACGACGAACTCCGGCGGCTGGCGGCGAGCAAGCTGCGAGGCGAGGTGGTCGGGCACACGCTCAATGCCACGGCACTGGTGCATGAAGCGTACCTCCGGCTGGGATCGGCCAATTTTGGCGACCGGAGCGGCTTCTTCCGCGCGGCCGCCGTGGCGATGCAACGTATCCTGGTCGATTATGCCCGTAATCGGCGGGCGCTCAAACGTGGTGGAACGCGTCAGCGGTTCACGGTCGGCGAGGCGGACCGGTTCGGCATGGAAGATCCCGACACCCTTCTCGATGTCGCCACCGCGCTGGGTCGGTTGACGCTCGAAGATCCGGGGGCCGCCGATCTGGCGCGGCTCCGCCTGTTCGCGGGTCTGTCGGTCGAGGATGCCGCCGAGGCACTCGGGCTGTCGCCGGCAACCGCCTTCCGCGAGTGGGCGTATGCCCGTGCTTGGCTGGCCGATGCCCTGAAAGTCGGCCGGCCGACGGATCAAACGCACGATGAGGTTTGATCTTAGAGGAGATGCGGCTGAGCGCGGAAGCGGCACGACAGATCGGCATGACTAACGGAAGCGTGCGCGACGTCGCAGTCGTCCTGCCACGAGTCGTCGACCGGCTGGCCGGCAACCTCGGCGTAGACCCGCTCGATCTGGCGGACAACCGCGGGCCAGGAGTAAAGCGTCCGGACCTCGTCGAGCGCCTGGTTCGCCAGGCAGACGCGGAGGTCGTCGTCGTCGAGCAGGTGAACCAGCGCTGCCGTCAGGCCGTCCACATCGCGGGGCTCGACCAGCAGGGCATTCCGCTCGTCGACCAGGCAATCCACCACGCCCACCGTCCGGGTCGAGACGATCGGTAAGCCCGACGCCATGGCTTCGAGGATCGTGTTCGAGAATCCTTCAGAATACGTCGGCGAGACGAAGATATCCCCTCGGTGGTAGACCAGAGGAGCTTGTTCGTAGCTGGCATAGCCGAGAAGTTCCACCCGGTCGCCGATCCCGAGCATCTCAACACGCTCGCCGACAGTATTCACGTCGGGGCCGATTCCCGAGATGACGAGCCGGAGCTCGCGGCCCGAATCGACCAGTTGTGTGAACGCTTCGACCAGTTCGAGGACGCCTTTGCGGTGGTCGACCCGACCATGATAGAGCAACGTCGGCGGCTGGCCAAGCGAGCCGATGGCACGCTCGGGGTGGGGGCGAAACCGGTCGATGTCGGTTGCACCCGGGACGATCGTGAAGCGGTCGAGCGCGGTCGCGTGGTGGCCGCTGACCTCCTCGGCGAATGACGCCGAGCCGATCAGGACTGCGCCTGCGTGGTTGAGAACCGCCTGCATCGCCGCCTTGTGCGTGGTACAGCAGCCGCCGACCCAGTGGCCGTCGCCCCCCTGAATCGAAACCACGTTCGGTACGCCGAGTCTCCGGCTGGCTTCAAGCGCGGCCAGGCCGGTCGGGTAGCCGTACTGGGCGTGGATCACGTCGAACGGGGCCTCAGCATGCTCGGCCTCAACGGCATGGACCATCGCGGCGACATCGGCTTCGAAGTCGGCGGGCAATCCCAGACAAACCGCCTGCTCACCGAGCGATTCCAGCCCAACCACCCGGACACCGGAGACATCGGGCGGCGGGCCACCGCCGTAAACCCCGATCCCATCGGCATCGGCGCGGTACTGCGAGACCATCACGACGTCGTGACCATCGAGCACCAGTTGTTTGAGCAGGTTCAGAGCATATACGCTCATCCCCGAGATCGCCGGAAAAAAGCGCCTTGAGATAAAGCAGACTCGCATCGCGGTGGCAACCTCTTGTTTCACTCGATCCGACCGCGTCGGAGACCCAGCAGAGAATCAATGTGTGCGAGAATGACCAATCGTCAAGCGAACGTTTGTTCCGACCGCCGCGCGATCGCCACCTGCGCCGCATGCGCGCTCGGCTCGCGGTAGAGCGGGTAGTGCTCGCCAACGGCCCGGTCCACCGCATGAGGGTCGAGCCAGACCGGGCCGCCCAGACGCTCGGTCGCCTCGGCGGTCAAGCGGACAGGGAGCGAACCAGATGGTGGCCTTGTTGTCTGGCCAACCAGCGGACTCCCGGCATCAAGGAGTTTCCGGACGCCACGTTCACCGATCCGGTAGTAACTCATCGTCTCGACTTCCAGCCCCGGGACGATCGCCTTTCGCGCGAAGACCTCGCCGCCCGGCGGGGACGCATCCACGTAAAGCACTTCGAGGTTTTGCGTGGCCAGGCGGTCAACGATCCAGCCCAGGCGGGCGGTCGGATCGTCGAGGGCTCCCGGATCGCCGGTCGGCAGGGTCGAAAACGGCACCCTCCGGCGCTCGCTCAGCACGGTCTCAGCGAGGATCTGCCGGAGCCCGGCTCCCGACTGGCCCAGCCAGTGGACCATCGCGTTGAGGGCGCGGGGTTCTTCACCCTCAATCTCCAGCGTCGCCAGGTAAGCGTCGAGGTAACCCGGCTCCGACGCCCTGGCGACCTCGGCGAGCGGTCCGTGCATGAACGCCTTTCGTGCCCGAGCGGCTCCAAATTCGAGCAGAGCCTTGCGGAGCGCCCGCTCGCGGTCGGGGTGCGCGGCCTCGCCACAGGCGGTGAGCTTGATCGGCAGGTCGGCATCGGGGTCATCGTCGTGACCAACAACGTACAGGTTCGTCAGCCCGAACTCGGTCGTCGCGAGCTTCGGGAGGATGTGAACCCCACGCTCGCGGAAGTGGTCGAGCAGGGTCTGGACTCCTGGATCGGTCACCTGATCGAGGTCGAGGACGACCCCTTGATCGAGTGCCCGGAAGCAGAGCCCGTTCCCATCGCGCTGGAGGAGTTCGAGGAGGCCATGTGCAAGCGCCTGGTCGCCCGACATCCCGGCCCCCTGGCCGTTCGTGATTGGCGTGATCAGGAGCGGCTGACTGCCCACTTGGCGGCGGCAAACGGCGGCAAACTCGATTGGGAGCCAGACTGGCTGGCCGGTCGAGTGCCGGACCCCCGTGACCCAGGTCATCGACCGAGCCGCCGTGTAGGGCGATCCCGCCGGCAGGACCAAGGTCACGGGGTCGATCACCGCGTCGACCCCGTACTGATTTTGGAGGTCGCGAAAGGTCCCCTCAACCCGCTCGGTCCGGGCGAGCCAGGCTTCGCTGTGGGTGTCCTCGGAGAGTTCGCCGAGAGCGCCAACCATCGCTTCCTCGGGGGTAGAACCGTAGCCGTAACCATCAAAGTGGTAGCCATCGTCGAAGGCCAGACTCGCCGCCGCGACCGGCACACCGAGGCGATCTAGACCGCCGTAGGCGAAGGTCCGGACGCGGCCATCGGGCATGTTCCGGCGGTAAGTGTCGATGACTTGGTTGAGGTTAGGCACGGGTCAGACAGTCTCCATCGGAAAGGCCCGGGTAGTCGGCTGGCCGACGATCAGACGATCGAACAAGGCAAGCGCGGCGGCTTGATCCACGTTCGGGGCGTACTCGAACGGGGTGAACGCACGCTCGAACGGCAAGGTCTCATAGACGCGACGATAGCGTCTCAGTTCATCCTTTGAGAGCGGGATATGGTAGTGATACCCTTTGTGGCAACTCAAGGCATGAACATGACCGGAATCATCGAAGTCATCAAACTTGAGGCTGTCGCCGACGAACAGGGCACGGAGCGCAGCGTCATACAGGACCGACTGTCCCTCGTAGTGGCCGCCGACATGATGCATGGTCAGGCCGGGGGCCAGTTCATGCTCATCATCCGCCGGGAGGGTGACGCGGAACGCCTTGGTGTAGCGGATGTCCTCGCGGTGGATGACCAGGGTCGGCTCGAACCGCTCCTGCAACTGCCAGAGCGCGCCGTAGCCGTGCGGGTGCGACGCCGCCAGCGTCTTGATGCCGCCAAGCCGCTCGATCTGCTCCAGAGCATCCTCATAGTAAAATGGCGCCCCCTCGAAGGCGACGTTGCCATCGTCGCGACGGATCAACCAGCCGGTCCCCGCCAGACCATAGCGAGGCTCGCACCAGAACCCCCAGATCCCCGGAGTAAATTCCTTCCAGTGCGTCGTCACGGTCTGCGCGACCCGGTCGGCATCGGCGAAGTCCCAACCATCCGGCGGCAAAGCGTTCCGGACGTCGGAACAGATCAGGCAGTTCAGGGTCAGCGGAACCTGATCCTGAAACCACATATGCCAGTGCCCACAGTGCGTGCACGAGAGTCGAGTCAGCGGCATGCCGCCTCCAGAAGGGCGAAGTTGGTAAGGTCACGCCGGGGCGAGAAGGGAAACGCCGATCCGGTCAAGATCGCGGCGGCAAAGGCTTCGACCTGAGCCTGGAACGGACTCTGACTGGGGTCATCGGCGAAAACCCGTTCGGTCCGCTCTCCGTTCCGGGCGTCGATCAAGGTGACGCGGCCTCCTGGCGTCTGCCCCATTGTGTTCAGGGCGATTGCCATACGTTTGGTTCCGATCAACTCCAGCGTCCGCCTCGGAAACTCTTCGGGACAATTGTAGGCGACATGCAGGGTCGCCAGCGTCCCGCCGCGAAACCGACCCGCAAGAACCGCTCCGTCATCGACAGCGTAAGTGTGGATCTTCCGTTGCTTGATGGCGAACAGATCGTCCCATTCGTCACCAAGGAGAACTTCCATGAGGTCGATCCCGTGCGGTGCCAGGTCGATCATCGCTCCACCGCCGGCACGGGCTGGGTCGATCCGCCAGTTGTCTCCCGACCAGTCGCCTGGGAGCCAGCAGGCGTAATGGATTCGGGCCTGGGTCACTTCTCCCAGTTCACCAGCGGCCACCAGAGTGCGGAGATAGCGGTGCGCCGGGTGGAAACGCTGATCGAACGCCGTTGCGTAGGGAACCGAGTGCGCTGCGCAGGCTTCGACCATACCCCTAGCAGCGTCGAGCGTGGTGGCCATAGGCTTTTCGCAGAGGACCGCCTTGCCCGCTTGCGCACAGGCAATGACCACGGACGGGTGAAGGTGGTTGGGAGTGGCGACGTAAACAGCCTGGATGAGCGGGTCGGCAAGAAGGTTTGCCAGACTCGGATGTGGCCGCAAGCTGCCATCAACAGCTCCCGACATGGCCACCAGGCGGGCCATCGCGGCCTGATCGGGGTCGAACAGGCCGACTAACCGACCGTTGCTCGACGCGACGATCGCCGGGGCGACATAATCCGAGGCGACCCAGCCGCAGCCAACCAGACCCCATCCGAGCTGCGTATTGGCCAATATTGAAGGCATCAAGCCGGTCACCACCGCTCGGGAAGATCAAGGAAGATCCGCCGCCGCGCTAGACGGTCGACTTCTGGGTCTGATCCCACCATGCCGCCCTCTGCCCGAGCTTGTATGAATGGCTCGGGAATTGGTTCACCCGTCAGATAATCCGAAGCCGCCGCGTACTCCGCCGCGAACCGAGAAGAGGGCCAGTCGGGCACGAGTTGGCCATCGGCTTCACGGAGCAGCGGATTGAGCTTGACTCGGGTTCCCGGTCGAGGTTTCAGGAGCGAATGGTCTGCTTCCGGGGAGGTAAGATCACCATGACCCCAGACCAGCGCCACCGCTTCGACCTGATCGAGTTGTGCCGGGGAACATTCCGGCGGGGATTCGTCCGTCCAGCCAGATCGAGCCAGAGCGGCGTCATCCCAGAGTCGGCAACCTGACAGCAGATTCGCGTATTCCGCAGGGGACTGGGGCTCACCCGCTACCCCACCGTGGTCAAAGTTCCGGTTGTGAGCATGGCCGATCAGGATTCGGCCATCCGTTCCAACCAGCCTTTGGAGGGCAGTGACGACGCGAGACTTTTTGGAGAGGAAGTAGAAAGCGTCATGACAGAAGGCGACCGCTCCCCCCGCGATGGGACCGATTGGCCAGCCCTCGACAACATCGGCACAAATGAGCGGGACATGATCAGGAACGACAAACTGACGAGCCAACCAGAGCTTGCTAAAGACAACATCCACCCCAGCGCACTGCCGACCCCGACCGGCCAGGTCGCGGAGATAATGGCCGACCCCACATGCCAACTCGACAACCGGCCCAGCGTCGGCCCCACCAGCGAACCGCTCCAGCAGTACCAGACCCGAAAGGTAAGTGGGACTCGACCACCGGAACGCGAAGTAATCCGCCACCGGTCCGAATTGAAGTGCCACCATCGCCGATCGGAGTGATGCTCGCCCCTCACCGACCGCCTCGACCAGACTGGCACAACTTGCGACATCGGGCGGGGCGATCCGGGCAAAATCATCCTGATCCGCGAGCAATAAGACCAATGCACGCTGTTCGTCGTCCGCGTCGAGTGCCGCCAGGACTTCCAAACGAAGCGCGTCTCGTCCAACCCGTAAATAAGGGATACCCGCAACGACGGGCCAACGAGTCACTCCACCCGTCAGGGACCAGGGCTGATCCGCCACCATGGTTCGCCCCGACAGGGGATCAAGCAGGTTGATCGTCTCAAATTGCGGCCAGTGGGTTTGAAGCATCGCCGTCATACCCACAACCCCACCGCCGCGAGCACATCCTGATGAAATGCCTGAAGCGGGCCAGGGTGGACCAGGTCAAGATCCACCAGAGCCTGACGCGTCTCGAAGGCCGCAACCCGGCTGTATTGTTCCATCTGCAGGACTCGATCCCAGACGTCGCCCGCATGGAAAGCGCGCCCCTCGGCGGAATTGGCACTCGGCAAAACGTCCCGAGCAGCGGTCACGGCAGCCACCAGACCCGGTGGTAACTGCTCAATCACACGCTCCGAAAACCGATCCATGATCGGCTGCAGGTGATTTCCCAACAATTCCTCACCGGCAAAGCCCGAGTCGGGAAGATAAACGTTGTGGAAGTGATGCGACAGACCCGCCAGAAACGCAATGCCGTTATCGGCACCCATCACCGACGCCGCCAAGACAGCATAAACACCGGTGATGTAACAGTGCTCGGCATGATTTTCGGGGGGTTCGAGGACCAACCGGGGAAAGCCTGGCCGGGTTGCTCCCGCCCGAGGTTGAGCTTGCAAAAGTCTGACAAATTCCGGGAATTCCGGATTGGCCAGACCAGGCGGCATGAGTCGAGAAAGTTCCGGGATCACCGGCTCAAAAACCGCCGACCAATCTCTACCCATCGGCTCACTGACGTCGGCGATCGCCGCTCGAATAATCGTCTCTACTTCAAGCTGCTTGAGCCCCGCAGCTCCGAGGACGACGGCATTGATCCCACCGAGTCGCGCTGAAGCCAACGCAAAAGCGGTTTCGCGAAGGGCCACTCGACTTGCGGCTTCACCATCAATCAGCGCGGCCCAGGACCGCGCGAATCCCTGTTCCGCCAAACTTCCGAGTTGACCCGCAACACGAATCCGCTTGAGATCATTAACCTCGCCCAGAATAGGACGAAGCGATCCCATCCTAAAATCAAAGTTCGTCCTGCCGGGTAAAATGTCCGGAGGTACCATCTCAGATCATCCCTTGCACGTCATTCAACACAGCATGGTGCGAATCACAATGATTTGACTGGGCTTGACCATATTGAGACACAAACTCAATTGCCTGAATCATTTTGGCATCGTCAATTTCATGCACATCGACTGGGTCGCCGACAGCCCGGAGCATCGTAATCGTGAGACGACCACCGAGATGCTGGCGGAACTCTTCTAGGCCATCAAGGAGGACCGAGGTGTCACGGAGAAGCGGATGATCAAGCTGAAAACCGAGATCCGTCAAACATCGGAGCACACGTTCGGCGTCCGCTTCGGGTAACCCCAATTTCAAGGTGGAGTAGACCACGTCGATGGCGACACCAATCGCCACAGCCTCGCCGTGACGAATACTAAACCCACTCATCGGTTCTAACTTATGTGCGGACCAGTGACCAAAGTCGAGCGGGCGTGCTTCCCGAGCCTCGAAAGGATCGCCGCCTGCTGTGATGTGAGCCAGGTGGAACTCGACCGAAGCTTTGATCATTGGCAAAGCTGTACTCATGTCGCGTTGCCGGATGTCCGGGGCACTCTGACAAATCTGATGAAAAACCTTGGGAGATTTCAGGAGAGCAACCTTGACCACCTCGGAAAAGCCACAAAGGAAGTCGCGGTTCGGCAGGCTCGATAAAAGGTCAGTATCGTTAATGACCGCCCAGGGTACAGCGAACGCGCCCAACCAGTTCTTCTTGCCGAAATAGTTGACCGCAGTTTTGACGCCTACTCCCGAATCCGCCTGTGCAAGTGTGGTTGTCGGCAGTCGGACCAGGCGAATTCCCCGATGGGCGATGGCCGCCGCAAAGCCGACGGCATCCAGGACAGCCCCCCCACCGACCACAACTATGTAGCTCCGGCGGTCAAGGTCGGCATCGTTGATCGCCTTAAGAATACGCTCGAGATGAACCGGATCGTTTTTGACAGCCTCACCGCCAGCGATGATCTGAACGTCGCTGGCAGGTTGAAACCGCTCGGGATGGCTTCGAACGAAACGCTCAAATGCGGGTACCAGGTCGGGTCGCGCCGTGGCGACAAATTGGTCAACCCAGATCTGCACACGAGCCAATTGGTCGCCGGACGGTTCTAGAACATCAACCAGGACGTCATGATCCTCCCCTAAAAGATCATCCGTGTAACGGAGACGATGCTGGAAAGAGACCGCGAACGGAGAGTCCGCCCGGCTGGGTTTGGCTGCTCGGTCGATCATACTCACGAGACTCATTTCACCTCGATGAATTAATGAAACCGGCATGGCTATCACAAGATACTCTTATCGAGATGCGTTGAATACCGGCAACGAGATCTCGTTATAGGCGATTAATCAGAAGGGTCAACAAAGCCGGGGAAAACTTGAAAACCGGAACCTGAACGCATTGTTGAAGTTATCGTAAATTTACGTGACAAACATCTCAGTACAAATGATATGCAACAAATTTCTCAAACGCTGACTTTCGAAACACGACCGCCCCCAAGCTTCGTTGCCGAAGTTGGGGGCGGTGGTGGTTGTGAAGGATCCGGCGATAACCGACTTTCGCGGCAGAGCCACTATCATGGGCCCGGCGGGCTTAACGGCCGTGTTCGGAATGGGAACGGGTGGGACCCCGCAGGTATCGTCGCCGGAATCCGGTGGCGTGGTGGTCAGACCACGCCGCCGAGTTGGATCAAATCCGGTGGTGGTGTCACACCGCAAAGTAAGTTGAGGCAGCAAGGCAAGGCGTGTGAGGCAATCTCGTGGCTCAGGTTTCACCGCAGGCCGTGCCTTGAATTTGGAGGGATGCAGGGCGGTGGCGTTGCAGGAGAATGAGATGAGATGCTTGAGTTGTAGAACACTCAGATCAGGTCCACGTCAGGAACCGGTGGTTCGCTGGCGGGAACGGATCGGGGTGGTCAAGCGTGTTGGCTGTTAGGACCGGTCGGCTGCGACGATCGCTCGCCGTGCACTTCCGGCCTATCGACCTGGTGGTCTTCCAGGAGCCTTCATGTCAATTGACAATGGAAACCTCGTCTTGAAGAGGGCTTCGCGCTTAGATGCCTTCAGCGCTTATCCTTTCCCGACCTGGCTACCCGGCGATGCCCCGAGCGGGACAGCCGGCACACCAGAGGTCGGTCCTCCCCAATCCTCTCGTACTAGGGGAGACCCTTCGCAAGTTTCCCACGCCCACGGCAGATAGGGACCGACCTGTCTCACGACGGTCTGAACCCAGCTCGCGTACCGCTTTCATTGGCGAACAGCCAAACCCTTGGGACCTTCTCCAGCCCCAGGATGCGATGAGCCGACATCGAGGTGCCAAACCTCCCCGCCGCTGTGGACGCTCGGGGGAGATCAGCCTGTTATCCCCGGAGTACCTTTTATCTGTTGAGCGACGGCCTTTCCATCCAGCACCGCCGGATCACTAAAGCCGACTTTCGTCCCTGCTCGAGCGATCGCTCTCGCAGTCAGGCACCCTTGTACTTTTGCGCTCGTGTTGCCCGATTGCCGACCGGGCCGAGGGTACCATGGCACTCCTCCGTTACGCTTTGGGAGGAGACCGCCCCAGTCAAACTGCCCGATGAACACGGTCCCGATCCAGGCCTTGGATCGGTGAGGACCAACGTCGATTCAGGGTGGTATTTCACCAGTGGCTCGCCCACGGCTGGCGCCGCGGGGTCAGGGCCTCCCACCTATCCTACACAGAATAAACGCTGGGCCAGTGTCAACCTGCAGTAAAGGTTCACGGGGTCTTTCCGTCTGACCGCGGGTACGTGGCATCTTCACCACGGCTACAGTTTCACCGGGTCCCCCGTGGAGACAGCGCTCCAGTCGTTACGCCATTCATGCAGGTCGGAACTTACCCGACAAGGAACTTCGCTACCTTAGGACCGTCATAGTTACGGCCGCCGTTTATCGGGGCTTCGGTCGCCAGCTTCGCTTTCGCTCACCGCCTCCCTTAACCTACCGACACCGAGCAGGCGTCAGACTCTATACGTCTTCTTGCGAATTGGCAGAGTCCTGTGTTTTTGATAAACAGTCGCTAGAGCCGATTCTCTGCGGCTCGGATTGCTCCGAGCACCCCTTATACCGAAGGTACGGGGTCATTTTGCCGAGTTCCTTCACGAGGGTTCTCCCGAACGCCTTCGGATGCTCACCTAGCACACCTGTGTCGGATTGCGGTACGGGCCGCTGGATTGTCCACTGCGGGCTTTTCGTGGCCGGGTGAACAAGAGCTTCCGGATCGAATGCCGTCGCCCTTGCGGGACGGGGTAAGCTATCACCCCGACTCTTGATTTCCCGGCGTCCTCGCAGCTTCAACCTCACCAGCGGGTGACGGAATATTAACCGTCTGCCCATCGACTACGCCTTTGGGCCTCGTCTTAGGACCCGACTGACCCTGGGCGGATTGACCTTCCCCAGGAAACCTTGTGCTTTCGGCGGATGGGCTTCCCACCCATCTTATCGTTACTCGTTCCGGCATACGCACTTGCCAACGCTCCACCGATCGTCTCCGTTCGGCTTCTACGCAGATGGCAACGCTCTCCTACTGCTCAACCCTAAAGTTGAACCCGCGACTGCGGCGCGACGCTTGAGTCCCCGTCATTTTCGGCGCGGGATGGCTCGACCGGTAAGCTGTTACGCACTTTTGAAATGGTGGCTGCTTCTAAGCCAACATCCCGGCTGTCACCGCGATCCCACTTCCTTTGCCACTGAGCGTCGTCTTGGGGGCCTTGGTCGGCGGTCTGGGTTGTTTCCCTCTCGAGCATGAAGCTTATCCCCCACGCTCTGACTCCCGGGATAAATCAACGCGGTATTCGGAGTTGGGTTTCGGTGGGTAGGCGGGAAGCCCCCCAGCCGAATTCCGTCGCTCTACCCCCGCGTGATAGTGCCCCGAGGCTGGCCCTAAAGCCATTTCGGAGAGAACGAGCTATCTCCAGGTTTGATTAGACTTTCACTCCTCCCCACGGGTCCTCCCCCGATTTTTCAACATCGGTGGGTTCGGTCCTCCACGGCCTGTTACGGCCGCTTCAACCTGCCCATGGGTAGTTCACCTGGTTTCGCGTCTACTGCGGCTGACAGATCGCCCTGTTCAGACTCGGTTTCCCTACGGCTCCCCCCCTGAAGGGGTTAACCTGGCCAACCACAGTAACTCGCCGGATCATTATGCAAAAGGCACGCGGTCAGGCCGGTATAAATACCAGACGCCCTCCCACCGCTCGTAGGCACGGGGTTTCAGGTTCAGTCTCCTCCCCTGATCGGGGTTCTTCCCACCGTTCGGTCGCCCTACTGGGTTCGCTATCGGTCGTCATCGAGTACTTAGCCTTGCGGGAAGGTCCCCGCCGATTCAAGCCGGGTTTCACGTGCCCGACCCTACTCGGGTACCAGCTAGGGGTGGTTATATTGTCGCCTACGGGACTTTCACCCTGTCTTGTGCGGCTTTCCAGCCGACCTCGGCTAACACTTCCACATCCCATGACGCTGGCCCCACGACCCCGGATGGTGTCCCACCCGGTTTAGGCTCGTCCCCGTTCGCTCGCCGCTACTGAGGGAGTCTCGGTTGATTTCTTTTCCTCCGGGTACTGAGATGTTTCAGTTCCCCGGGTCTCCAGTGGGTGTTCCGGGATCAATGCCTTTTTGGCGGCTCCCCCGGACTTATCGCAGCCTCCACGCCCACCATCTGATGACGCCTAGGCATCCGCCCCGTGCCCTTAGGAGCTTGACCACGCCGATCGGGTCCCACCTGCTCTCGCTGAGCCAAGCCGAAGCTCAGCTCATCGATCCCAAACGAAGCCAATCGAGCATGTCTCAAGATCCATCTCAACTTTGGATCGTCGTGCGTCTCGCGACGCTCGCCGATCCCCTGCAACGATATTCCGCCTGAAGTTGGTTGCCCAACTTCCTTGCATCCATCTTGAAGGTACGTTCGTGATGAAACATGTCGCCACAGTTTTGCCACGCTTGCTTGCTTCATGTCGCATCGAGCCAGGACCGTTCCTTGCGAAACGAACCCAACTGATCCCGACACACTTCAACTTGCGTGTTGTGTGACACCAACAACCGGATTGATAAAGAGCCGCCGAATGAGCCAACGCTCATCCAGTTCCCGACCGCTGGTCAGGGGGCAACGCAGCACCCGATGGCCTGCCCTGCCCCGCAATCAGCGATCTCAAACGAGCCCAACTGAAGCGGGATGGCCTGGAAGCCATCCCGTTCCAATCGTAGGTCAGACCTTAACAAGAGGTCGATCAGCTAGCAAGCACATAGCAGAGATGTTGTTGAGAATCACCCTCGTGGGAAGCCGGCGGGGACACCACGAACCAGGGTCAAGGTTCGGAGGAGCCGATGTCGTCTCGTGGTCCGGAAGTCCTCGGGGTACGGTGACCCTGATGACCCATGTTGCCCGGCACGGACGAAACAATCCAAGGTATTCCTTAGAAAGGAGGTGATCCAACCGCAGGTTCCCCTACGGTTACCTTGTTACGACTTAGTCCCCATCACGGGTTTCATCTTCGGCGCCTGCCTTGCGGCTCCGGCGACTTCGGATACCCCCCGCTTTGGTGGCTTGACGGGCGGTGTGTACAAGGCTCAGGAACACATTCACCGCGGCATGCTGATCCGCGATTACTAGCGATTCCAGCTTC
>CBDATT010000003.1:0-730939 GCA_965199885.1 Isosphaeraceae bacterium
AAATTTGTTACCGCCTGTGAATGTGGCGTCTATCGGTAATACCCCACCTTACGCTGATACGAACGCTGGCTCAACAAATTTCATTGCACTTCCAGGGAATCCAACTAGGGTTTGGGAAGATGACCTTTTAATGACCGGTGTCCGTAGTTTTGACATCAAAGCATATGACAATGACGCTCCATTGTATAGCACGGCAGATAACGGGTTTTTTAGTGCTGGTTATCAGGATCTCGGTTATGGCTCGACATATTATGAGCACACACGAAGTACAGCGAGCAATTCCGCTCCGTACAACTATATTGGAGGCCCTAATGGATTGGGAGCAAACCTTAAGTCACAACAACCTGTTTCCTGGCAGAGTGTAGGCACAGAACCACAAGGTTTTGGCCACGAAGGGCGTATACCTCCTCTTGCTCAAGATTTCCGACCCCACCCGATCCGGGGCTACAACATCGGCGACAACTCGCCGGGCGTGATGCGCTTGACGCGGGTCTGGGATTCGTGGTCGACCGACTACACCACCGGCCGCGGCTATACCAGCGATATCTACCTGAACCAGAACTCCCCGGCCGTCAACACGATCTACCCGTTGTTCCCGGCGCCTTATCCAACGCCGCTCCGGGGCATCCAGATCCAGATCCGCCTGGCAAGCCCCCGCGGGGAAAAAGTCAAGTCGATCACGATCCGCGTGGACTTCACCGACAAGCTTTGAACCAATCGGCACTTCGCCCGCGTCTGGCTCCCTCTGGGGTGCAGCCGGGCGGGCGGGGTGTCCCACCCAAATCATGTTTGTTCCGCCGAGTGGAGGAGGTGTACCGATGTTTGCCAGTTCGCATGGACCCCGCTCAGCCGCCCAGCGCCGGGGGATCGTCCTGGTCCTCGTGCTCGGGATGCTTGGCCTGATGGCCTTGATCGGCGTGACGTTCGCCACGTTCGCCGGGCAGTCGCTCAAAAATGGCCGGAACTTCAGCCAGGGAGTCGCCCGGCCCCAGGCTGAGGCGATGATGGACTACGCCCTGGCGCAGCTCATCAACGACACGAACAACCCGCTCTCGGCCATCCGGGGGCATAGCCTCCTGCGGGATATGTACGGCAACGACTCGGTCTACCGAGGGGCCAACCCGCCGGCCAACGCCGCCGTCGAGACCGGGGGGCTGATGGACCGGGTTTACGTTGGGGGCAGTTATTCGACCCTGCACCTGGCCCTCGCCCTTGGGCTGCACCCGCACTCGGCGTCGAACGTCACGCCGTTCTACAACAGCGTGCAATACGTCACCAACATCCCGATCCACGGCCAGTACCAGGGGCTCGACTTCACCCGCTGGATCTTGCGGTTCCCAGGATCGACCACCACCCAGCCGACGGGTAACTCCGGCTATCCGTTCACGCAGGCCTTTCCTTATTCGTATGTGAGTCAGTCGTTCGAGGTTCTCGAAGACGATGCGACGGGCACCAACTACCCCTACCACGTCTTCACGCTCAGCTCGAACCTGGGCAACCCGACGGGCAACGATAGCAGCTATGTGGCCGACAACAGTAACAATGGTGCTGCCACCGCCACGGTTCCGGGTGTCTCCAGTTCCGACTGGACGACGTTCCTGTACAACGACGGTAACCTCGGAGCCACCGTCACGGGTACCGCCGTTGCCAAGAACTACACGCACCTGCTCGGCGAGTTCAACACCAATGGCACCACGGCGGGCACGCTCAGTAGCGGTGGGATCAGCGGCTCGGCATTTTCGAGCCCGTTCGTCCTCGATGGCCGTTACATGCGCGCCTTCAACGGCGCGGGAATGACGCGGCCGTCGTTCCCGGTCACCGACCCGACCACCGGCAGCGTCGTCTTTACCCCGGCTTACCCGTACAATCCGGCGGCTTACGCCAACATGCGGGTGATCGGCAGCGACCCCGCCGTGGCGAGCGGCAACTACATCACTGGCCCGACGTCGCTTTATGGTCTGGGTAACCCCGACGCCATCGGGATGGATGAGGACTACGACGCTTGCGACCTCGAAAACTGGTTCCTCGCCATCCAGAGCGCCGATGGCCAGGTGATGATCCCGTCGTTCCACCGCCCCGGCATCCTGAGCGCTGATGACTGGACCGCAGCGGCCCGCAACTCCTCGGGCAACGTCATCAACGCCGCGCGGCGATCGAAAATCCTCCGGCCCCGGCAGACCGACAACTCCCCCCTGTTCCCAGCTGACCCGTCGGTCGTCAACACCGACCTGACCAGCGCGCAGTCGGGCAAGCTGACCTACGACATCGACAACGACGGCGATGGCGTCACCGATTCGGTCTGGCTCGACCTCGGCTACCCGGTCCAGCGCGACCCCAACGGCAAACTTTACAAGCCGCTCTTTGCCTTCATGATCCTCGGCCTCAACGGGCGGATGCCGCTGAACACCGTCGGCAACCTGCAAGCCCGCGCCATTGGCGACCCGACCAACAACGTGGTGGGCGGTACCCCGGCGGTCACCTACCCGACCTCCTCGGGCCAGGTTCCCTATCCAGGCAACTACGCGGGTGCCAGCACTGTCCGGAATCCCCTGCTGTCGTCGCAGGTGTTCTTCGATACGCCACTCTATGACCACACGTCGCACATCGGCTTCTCGGTCAACGAGATCAACCCCAAGTTCGCACTCCAGAACGCCCCCTCGAACATGTTCCCGGCGTCTGGCCCCGACGCAACCGGTACCTCGTACAGCCAGTACGACAACGTCGGGGTGTCCGTGGCGACCACCCAGTTGCGGAACCTGCTCGCCGGCACGATGGTCAGCGACCTGCCAAGCCCCTACAAGGCGTCGCTGCCGCCCAGTGGGAGCTACCTGACGCAACGGACGAGCACAACCAACTACAACGACGACATGAACGTCGTCACGGTCAACGGTCAGGCGATCATCTTCCCGAACAACGTCGCCGATAATGATGACCACTATTCCGGCACCGGCACTTCACAAACGGTCACCCGGATCATGCCGCCCGTCCCCGGGCGGTGGGGTGAACCCGAGGGGATTCCCAAGCTCCTGCCGTACCCGGTGGCCACCAACACGTTTGACCCGTCCTACCCGATCTACAACTACAACAACCCGGTCCGCGCGGGTCGGTCGTTCTACGTCGCTAGCAGCGGCACCAACGACGCGATGGACGACGACTTCGATGGGCTTGACCCTTACCTGCCGAATACCTTCCAGGTGCCCCTGCAGGGCGGATTCTCATACTCACTGCTGCAAAACTCCAGCATGGGAACGACCCCCTACTCGATCCCGATGAACTCGGCAGCGGCGCCAACCTCACCCGTCTGGTATCGGCAGCACCCCGAGGATGTCGACGGGTTCGACCACGCCGGGCAGGCGGCCATTGCCTCGGAACGCATCCGCCGGTTCGTCATGCCGCACGACCCCGCCGGAGTCGGTCGGCTCGTCGGCCGGAACACCGGCGCTCTCGTCTCAAATAACGCCAGTGCTGACCACGGCTTCCAGCGACCGCTCAACGAGCACGACTTCGGCACCGGGATGGACTCGCGCGGTCGGGTCGGTCACTTCCGCTACTTCCGCCCCGCCGGGATGCCGCAGGAGGTCCGCTACCCCTATGGTGACGCGGGATCGCTCACCACCACCGATTTCAGCTACACCCCCTACGCAACCAACAGCGGCACCGGCCACCAGTTCCTGATGCCCATGCTGATGCCGGCGGGCCGCTCGGTCGCCACATCGACGGGGCCGGTCTCCAACCCCGACGTCAGCAACAACCAGCTCAACGGCCTCCAGTCGATGGCCACCCCCGAGATCGTCACCATCACGGGGCCGCCGGCCACCACCAGCGACGCCAGCATCGCCGTAATGGGGGCAATGCCGTATGATCTCGACCCGCAGACCGGCGCATCGCCGAATGGCTATGCCAAGAACGTCGCCAGCCCCAACACGATCAGCCTGTTCAGCCCGACCATCGCCCCCCTGGGGGCGCTCCTGTCGAACATCAACACCGAGACCGGCCCCAACCTCGGGGCGATCGGCAATCCGGCCGCCGGCGGTGCCTACCCGATCCCGTACGTTCCCCCGTATGACGGCACGGGATCCTACGACGCGACCGGCGTTCCCACAGCGCCGATGGTCGTCAATGGATATCTCGGCGGGAGCCTGAACAAGGACGAAGCCGATGAGATGAACCTGTACGCCAACAACGTCTTCGACATGGCTTACGGGCCGACCGACCTGGAATGGCTGTACCGGAAGCACGACGTCGATGGCGCCACCCTCACCAGCCGGCTGGCACAACTGGCGCCGATCAGCTTCCTCAACCCCGCCGACGGCTTGACCCGGCGGCGGATGTTCTCGACCGACACCTGGGAGTTGAACAACTACGTCTACGCCAACGACAACCCGGTTCCGTACGCCGGCGTGCTCGGTGGGTACGGCGGGATCCACTCGCCCGACCACGACTTCAACTACAACTCGCGGTTCGGCTCGCAGGCGAGCCCCAGCTTCGAGATCATGAACCAGGTCGTCAGTGTGCCGGGGACCGATGGCAACATCTACCCAGGGTACTACCAGTTCGCCAACCCGATCACGACGGAGTTCCTCCCCAACCCGACCTTGCCAAGCAATACCCTGGCGGGCGGAACGATTGGCAACGGCACCGCGCCCGGCAATTACATCCCCAACTCGAACTATCTGACCAGCCCGCTGACGTTGCCGCTGACGGTTGACAACACGAACGCGAACTCAACGGCGTTGCCGTTCAACATGTATTTTCATCGGGGCAACAACGGCTGGTTCACCAACGCGGTCGTCAACCAGTACACCAACGTGATCATCCCGTCGGGGAGCGGATCAGCGGCGCAGGTAACGACGCCGAGCATCGCGCACCGTGACCGGAAGATCAACCTGAACTTCCCGCTGCCGATCTCCAACGACCCGGCCGAGCCGATCCGCCAGAAGTGGTGCCGCGAAACGTACCAGATGCTCAAGGCGATCCTGCCGCCAGCGTCGGTCGACACCGCCGAAGAACTCGCCGCGCTCAGCCAATTCGTCGTCAACGTCATCGACTTCCGCGACCCGGACTGCACGATGACCCGGTTCGTCAACACCGACCTGGAAGTGACCGACGTCCTGACCAAGCAGCTTTACCCGCAGCTTGGCACCAGCGCGGGTGTCCCCACGCTCGACCCGACCTGGTCGGTCAGCCCATCGGGCGTCCGGTTCACCCAGACGCCGATTCCCGGCGGTCACTTCCCCTACGATCCGAGCATCTACAACCCGGACGCCACGAGTAATTACCTGGTCCAGCACGGGATGGAAAACAACCCGCTGGTGATCAACGAGGCGATGGCCTACACGGCGATGGCCAACCAGACCGCCGGCGGCAACCTGGTCTCCTACCAGGCGATGTTCATCGAGCTGGTCAACATGCTAACCGACTCGCAGAACGCAAACAATACGGGCAACAACAGCTCGTCCCTCTCGCTCTCGGGCTGGGATATCGTCGTTCTGCCCGACAACTACGGCTGGGGCCGGCCCGACCCGATCACAGGGAACCTCAACCCAGTTGTTGACCTTGGCTTCACGCCCGACCCCGCGGGTGATGCCACGATGCCGCCCGATGACGCCAAGCGGCATATCCCGTTGACGGCGACCGACCCGGTTCTGAGTCAAATCGCCACTGCGACCAGGCAATATGGCTTCCGCGACGCAGTTGCACCCGCCGTGACCGCCAAGGTCCACGCCATGCACGGCGATACCGGCTACACCAAGTTCGTGATCGGCGACTATCGGGTGGCGGGCGCGACGGTGGCCGACCCCACCACGATCGAAGGCACCAATGCGGTCGCCAAGCAGAATGAGATCGACGTCCGGTTGCCAACCACGTTCTCCATCCCGACGCCGACGACGGCGACATCCACCGGGTCGGCTTACTACTACTGGGTCTACCTCAGGCGCCCGGCCAACCCGTTCGACGTCGCTCAGCCCAACCAGGTCCGCCCGAACAAGGAGATGGTGGTTGTCGATTCGATGCGGTTCCCGGCCATCGACGCCGGGACCGCCACGGTGATGTCGAACGGACCCAACGCGGCCCCGACTGTGACCAGAAGCCCCAACGCGATCTTCTCGGCCGGGCGACTTCAGCCCAACCGGGGTGGTCATCTTGTCCGGGTCGATACCCCGGCGGGCGGCTCGGCCCCACCGACTGGCACAATTCCTCCGACGATGGGAACACCCGCCAGCGGCACGACCAAGATCGCGCCACCGAGCCCGGCGTATGCCTATGGCTACTCCGAGCAAATGGCCGCTCCCCCCACTGGTAACGGCACCGGGATCTACACCTACACCACGACTGCGAACGGAACCACAACTACCGCGACCAGGCCCACAACCAGCACGATCCAGCAGTCGATCAACAACAACAACCCGAACTCCGACACCAACTGGCAACACTTCCCCTTCCACGACCGCGACTTCAGCAACGTGGCGGAACTCCTGCTCGTGCCCGGCTGCCCGCCCGGCCTGTTCACCAAGCAGTTCGTCGAGGAGCCGTACCCTGGCAACGTCTTCACCGACGCGGCCCGGACCATGACGGCCACCGGCACCGACGACCGCGACCTCGCGGCCAGCCTGACCGCCGCGCCCACCAGTTCCCCGAACCCGTCGCGGGTGGGTCGGCAAGACTTCGCCGTATCGCCTGCTTTGAGTGCCACCCCTCCAGGGGTGACGAGCCCGACGTATCCGTACCTGACCGACAACTTCTACTACACCGCCGCGTCGGTCGCCCCGCCGATGCCGGGGACCGGATCGACGCTGGACCCCAACTACACCCACCTGACCACCGAGATCGGCGGTTGGACCGGCACCGGCTGGCACAAGATGATGGAGTTGTTCGAGGTTCCCAGCTCGGCCAACGGCGCTATCGGCACCGCCGATGGGGGAGCCAACTACGACTGGAACCGCGCCGATATCAAACCCGGCCTGCTCAACCTGAACCTGATCATCGACGAGGAGGTGTTCGCCGGCCTGATCGACGACCCCCGCCTCAACGAGTTGATCGCGGCTGTGTCGGGCACGACGTTCATTCCGTATGTCGTCACTCAGATTGACAGCAACGGCCCGAACGACAGTAATGGCTACCCCTCGTACGACACCACCACGGGGATCATTCACGGTAGATACCCGATCTTCCCCAACACCCAGTTGACTGTGAATGAGATTAATGGCGCACCCGCCACCTACGCTCTAGGCCGGGGTTACACCTATCGCGATCCACTTGTCACTAACTATCCTCCTGTGCCGCCTAACACTGGGTATGGCTATCAGCAATTGCATGGGCTGAAGGCGGCGTTCAGCGACTTCCTGAAGTTGCGGCACGGTGGTTCGGGCTACCTGTTCGCCCACGGCGGTGGTGATGTCGGGATGGGAGACTTCACAACCGGACCGTTGGCTCTGCCCGCCGTGACGCAGCCGATCGCCGCCGACCGGCCGTACCGGTCGCTGAGCTACCCCGACATCAACTACACGATCATGCGACCGGCCAGCCTGCCCCCAGCACCGGCCAACACGACGTTTAGCTTCCTCGGCACAACCCCGAACCTGCCGACCGCGCTGGGCAGCTTGTTCACCTACAACCTGGTCGCGGGAGCACCGTACGTTCAGTTGAGCCAACTTCTGGCACCGATGAACGACACGACACTCCCTTACCAGTACATCTTCGATCCCGGGATCAAAAACCCGTACCTGTCGGTTCAGTACACCAACAAAACGAACCCATCGCTCGCTGAACCGACGGCGGAACCCTTCCCGACCCTGCGGCGGCTCGCCCCACCCTACGAAACGACCGATGGTCCGACCGCCACCGCCGGCGCCGCCAAGCCGATTGCCGCGCCGTTCCCGCCACCGATCCCGCCTGCTCCGGCACGGCGGTTGTTCCAGATCCCCGATGGCCAGGTGACGTCGAATGCCTCGATCAGCGGGCAGTACGACAGCACCGCGACCCTCAACGTCAACCGGTACCCCGTCAACGAGCAGGTGATCACGCCGATGGTCTCGGCGGGTCAGGCCGTCTTCAACCCGGCAGCCCAGACGCCACCAACCTTGATTCCGGCCACCCGCGCCGTGTTTGCGGCGGACAATTACACGCCGCAGTCAACGATCGTGAACAACTATCTGGGTGCCACGGGTGGCGACCTCCGGCAGCATCCGGTCTATCGGACCGAGATGTTGCAGAAAATCAGCAACCTGACGACCGTCCGGACGCATCAGTTTGCGGCGTGGATCACGGTTGGGTTCTTTGAGGTGGTCAAGTCGGGGACGCCTGAGTTGGGCATCCCCGACGTCCTGGGGCAAGAGGTCGGGACCGGGACGGGGGACAAGGTGCGGTATCGGTCGTTCTTTGTGATCGACCGGACCAAGGCCACCGGGTTCAACCCGTACTATCCGGGGAACTTCCGCGACTGCGTTACCTACCGCCGCCGGATCGAATAAATCCACCGCCCCACCCGTCGCGGTGGGGCAAGCTCGACCGGGATACTTTGTGTTCCGGTTGAGTATGGTTGGTCTGATATCGCAGAGCGCGTCACCCCTTGGGGTACGCAACCGTACAGAATCGGTTGGCCTGGTTCCATCGGTATGTCTTGTTTTCGCGACAGTTCGATCGCTATGATGGCATTAGCCCCTTACTCCCTTTGTAAAAGGATCTCCGCATGACCCATCGTCGCCAGCGATCCCCGCGCGGCTTTACGCTCATTGAGCTGCTGGTCGTGATCAGCATCATCGGCGTCCTGATCGGCCTGCTGCTGCCTGCCGTGCAGGCGGCCCGGCGGTCGGCCCGGAAACTTCAGTGCGCCAACAACCTTCGCCAGGTTGGTCTCGGTCTGGCCCAGTTCCAGAACTCGAAGAACTTCTACCCCAACGCCGGCACCTATGCCGAATCCGTCACGGGCGTGAACAACGCGGGTGGTTCGATCACCGCGCCCGCCGCCACGGCGTCGGCCTCGGTGATCAACAACGTCTTCACCGGCAATTTCGCGGCTTCATACCCGCTCTATAGCTGGGTGGTCGACGTCCTGCCGTACCTCGACAACATCGAGTTGGCCAACCAGTGGAACAAGAATGTTCCCTACTACAACTCGACCACACCAGCCGCCGTCGGTGGTGCCACCAACTTCACGATCGGCAACAACGGGATCGGCATCCTGAAGTGCCCCGAAGACCTGACCACTACCCTTGCCGGTCAGGGTCACCTGTCGTATGTGGTCAACATTGGCTTCAGCCTCTGGCACGCCAACATCAGCACCACGGCCGGCACCAACACCACCTACGGCTGGCTGCCGGGTGACGGCGTGGCCATCACCGGTGCATTCAACCAGAGTGGTCCCCAGTGGGGCCAGGGCAACAGCGTCAAGACGGGTGTGATGTTCCTGGGAACCGACGCTGGCACGTTCGGCTGGGATAGCCGGACGAGCCCAAGCTCGATCATCGACGGGTCGAGCACGACCATTCTGGCCACCGAGAACACGCTGGCCGGGGCTTCGGCCAACACGAACTACACCGGTTCGATCGCGACCAACTGGGCAACCCCGCACCCGAACTTCATCGGGTTCATCGCGTCCGACCAGGTCTGGAACGCGGCCGGTGCCTCGGGCCTGACGACCATTACCCCATCGGGTGGTGGCACCCAGACAGATGGCGCCGGCTGGCAGTATGCCAACTATCGTCAGGGTGGTGGCGGCAACACGACCACCGGTCCGGCTGCTGTCGCGACGCGGGCGTCGATCAACTACGGCCAGTCGCTTGCCGATGAAGGCTCGTTCCCGTACCCGCTCAGCGGCCACACGGGCAGCATCAACGTCCTGTTCTGCGACTCGTCGGTCAAGTCGATTCAGGAGACGATCAACGGCACCGTCTACGCGAAGCTGATGACCCCGCAGGGGAGTAAGCTGCCGGCCAACATCCGCCAGCTCCCGGTTGACGCCGCGGCCATCGGTGACTGATCTCCGCAGCGCCTCGCCAACGTGAGATCCGGACCGAGGGAAGGGCTTCATGGCCCCCGGTCGAACTCCAGCAACCTGGGTTCGATCGGGGGCCTTGCTTTTTCCTGCCCGCGAGATTGTCCAGAGTTCGCAAGACTGGTGATTGACAGGAGTTACCGGCACGATACGATGGTCGGCTCGTCCCGGTATGTGGGCTCGGCTGGCTCCGAGGTCCAGGCCGGCCCAGCAAGGAGGATCGGGATGGTTCGTTTTCGCCTGGCTCTATTCCTGGTCGCGATCATCGCCACAGGTCGCTTGATCTCCTCGGCGCATGCCCAGGCACCCGACACCCCCAAAGCCGCTGAAGCCATCCCGGCCCCCGCTCCGACATTGGCCTCTGCCGCACCAGGGACGGCGGCCAACTCCGCCGTAGGCCGCGCCAGCATCCTGGCGCTGGTGACGAAGGCCAACCCGATGCTCTGGGCGCTGGCCCTTTGCTCGGTCGTGACGCTCGGTTACACGCTGGAGCGAATGGTGGCGCTCCGCCGGAATCGGGTGATCCCGCGCGACTTCGTCAACCGGTTCCTCGAACGCCTGAGCACCGGCAAGCTCGACCGCGACCGCGCCACCGAACTTTGCCGGTCGAACGACTCGCCCACCGGCCGGGTTTTCGGCCACGTCGTCCGCTACTGGGGCCAGCCCGCCGCGACGATCCGGATCGCCCTCGACCACGACGCCGCCCGCGAGATCAGCGACCTGAAGCGCAACATCCGCGTCCTGAACGGCACGGCGACGCTCGCCCCCCTGCTCGGCCTGCTCGGCACCGTGATCGGCATGATCCAGTCGTTCGACGCGATCGGCGGCCGCGCTGGCGGGTCCAAAAGCGAAGCTCTAGCGCAGGGGATCAGCCTGGCGCTGGTGTCGACCGCGCTCGGCTTGGCCGTCGCCGTGTTCTCGGTGGTCGTCTACTACTACCTGCTCAACCGCGTCGATATTCTGGTCCGCGACATGGACGACCACGCCCGCAACGTGATCGACCAGGTCTCCGCCGAAGCCATGCGCCCCCTCGACCGCCGGATCGACCACCCACGGATCGAGTCGCGGTCGCAGCACTCGCTGTAGGGGGGAAGAGGAAAGGAGCCACGGATGGAACACGGATAAGAGCAGAGAATTGAACTTACCTCACTCAAATTCCCAATTGATAGCATGAACGGTTTAAAAGTTTAAATTTAAGTTTTTTCTTATCCGAGTTCCATCCGTGGCTCCTTTCCTCTTCGATTGTTCCTCTTCCATCTCGGAGTGATTCAGGGATGCTCTCCGACCGCCAGACGACCGATGAACTTCCGCAGATCAACATGACGGCGATGGTCGACGTCGTCCTTTGCCTGCTCGTCTTCTTCATGGCCGCGACGCGGTTGTATGACTGGGATGAGAACGAGTTTCCGGTCCGCGTGCCCGAGGTTTCCGACGCCGCGCCGCTGACTCAGGCGCCCGATGACCTGAACCTGACGGTCCTGGCGGCGAACAAGGTGGTTCTGGGTGACGCCACGCTCGACATCCCCACCTTGACCGCCAGGCTGGTCGAGGCCCGCAAGCGGTACGCCGAGCAAGGGGTCTTGATCCGGGGCGACGCCAAGCTCGCCTATCAGGATCTCGCCGACGTCCTCTCGGCGTGCAACCTTGCGGGTATCCGGAACGTCCGCCTGCCGGTCCGGCCTCGGGAAGAAACCGGGAAGCCGTAGGCAGCGTTTTGCAATCTCGGGGCAATCCGGCTAATCTGGGCGGCACGCAGCTCGACCGACCGCAAGTGCTTCCGGAGTCCGGGAATGGATTTTGTCCTCAAGGTTTTCCACGCGCTCTACCCCCTCAAGCCCGAGTCGATCAGCGCCCTGGCGGGCGAGGCTGGCCCCTGGCTCTACGTCGCCCTTTTCAGCATCATCTTCGCCGAGACCGGCCTGGTAATCATCCCATTCCTGCCGGGCGACTCGCTCCTCTTCGCCGTCGGCGCGGTGGCCGCCGAGCCGAATTCGCCGATCAACCTGCCGCTGACCGCCGTGGTCCTGATTGTTGCCGCCGTGCTCGGCGACGCGGTCAACTACGCCATCGGCAAGGCGATCGGCCCGAAGGTTTTCCACGGGGAAAAGGGCTCGTGGCTGCTCAACCGCAAGCACCTGACTGAAGCGCAGCGGTTCTACGACAAGCACGGCAGCAAGACGATCGTGCTGGCCCGATTCGTGCCGATCGTCCGGACCTTCGCCCCGTTCGTCGCCGGGATCGGCCGGATGAACTACGCCAGGTTCGCCGCCTACAACATCCTCGGCGGTGTCGCCTGGGTCCTGATCTGCCTCATGTCCGGTCGCCTCTTCGGCGGCATCCCGTTCGTCCGCAAGCGGTTCGAGCTGGTCATCCTGGCCATCATCTTCATCTCGGTCCTGCCCGCCGCCTTCGAGATCACCAGGGGCTGGCTGGCCGCACGCAAAGGTAAGTCGGGATTGGTCGAAAGCACGACGCTGGAGTGAACAGCCTGGCACCAACACTCCCGCCTCGCTATTATGACATCTGTCATACAATTTGAGCTTTCCCCAACCAGGAGTGTGCCGATGTGCGGCAAGTGGGTCGTTTGTGTCGGTCTTATCGCGGGTCTGGCGTCGGTCACCACCCGAGCGGACGAGATCCTCAACATTGGTGATCCCGCTCCGTCCCTCCACCTGGCGGGCTGGGTCAAAGGGGAACCGGTGGAGCGGTTTGCGACGGACAAGGTCTACGTCGTCGAGTTCTGGGCCACCTGGTGCGGTCCGTGTCGGACCAGCATCCCGCACCTGACCGAGCTCGCCCAGCGGCATCGCGACGTCGCGTTCATCGGTGTCGACGTGCTGGAACAGGATGAGGCTCGGGTCCGGGCGTTTGTGGCCGAGCAAGGGGACTCGATGAACTATCGGGTCGCTCTGGATGCCATTCCCGCCGGCAAAGAACCAGCCGAAGGCGCCATGAACCAGGGGTGGCTCAAGGCAGCCGTCGAGGACGGCATCCCGACCGCCTTCGTGATCCAGAACACGCGGATTGCCTGGATCGGTCACCCGCTCGACCTGGACGCCCCGCTGGACCAGATCGCGGCGAAAACCTGGAACCCCAGCACCCAGATTCCGGATCGGCTCATGGTCAAGCGGCGAGACCAGCGGGCGAACGAGATCCGCGATCAGGTCTTCCCCATCTACAACGAGGGGAAATACGCGGCGGTCGTCGCCGTTCTCGACAAGGTAACGAGCGATGATTCGATTCTGGCCGACGAGTTCGGCTGGCTCCGATACGCTTCGCTTTGCAATGGCGCCAACGTCGAGGCTGGGATAGAACTTGGCGCCAGGCGGCTGCAAGCCAACAACGACAACCCGTACGTCCTCAACAACGACGCCTGGAACGTTATCGCGCCCAGCCTCAAGCAAGAGCCCGACCCTCGCGTCGCCCGCCTGGCGCTCCGGGCCGCGCTCCGAGCTGTCGAATTGCTCAACGGGGAGCGAGCCAATCACCTCGACACCCTGGCCGAAGCCCAGTACCGCACCGGCGACCTCCTCGGCGCTGTCGCGACCGAAGAGAAGGCTCTGAAACGCATTGAGGCCGAGGTCAAGGACCACTCGGCACCTGTCTTGCAGCGCTACCGCGAACGGATCGACCGGTTCCGCAAGGCAGCCGAGGCCGCCTCGGCCCACCCCTGATCTGCCCAAAAAGCCGAACAGCCACTACACTCTGGCCGTGGAGCAGATGCCACGCGGTCGGCGGTCAGCATGGGCGAGCCGATCCGTGGGGTGACGGAAGCGGATCGGTGACGAGTGAATGCCCGAAGTTTCCCAGCAAGCATGGCGGAGCAAACCCCGATGCCGTTAGAGAAGCGTGGTGAGTGGTGGTACGGTGACAGCCAGGACGACATCCCCACCGAGATTCTCCAGTACAGCGTGGATATCGGCGTGCCGGCGCACCAGTTTGCCGACGCGGTCTGCCACTGCGGCGAGCGGATCTTTCAGCTCTCGATGGATTACGACGCGGGCGTGGCCATCCGAAACTGCGTGACCTGCCGCGACGATCACTTCATCGGCGACAGCGAGGAGCATGTCGAAAAGGCAAGCCTGAAGGATCACGACTGCTTCTGCGGCGAAGATTCCTTCGAGATCACCGTCGGAGTTTCGCTTGCCAAGGACGGCAAGACCGTAGAATGGGTCTACCTCGGCTGCCGCTGTCCAACCTGCGGTCTGACCGGCGTCTATGGCGACTGGAGGCACGGCTCGATCGGCTGTCGGGACATGCTGGATCGGGTCTAAACCCTGATTCCCTGGAAACCAGGAGTTTTGAGCCGTTCGAGGTTTCCAGGTTGCGGTCGAGCAAGCGCAGGTCAAACCCGCGTGGTGGCGTCGGGGTGACGGAAACGGATCGGGGGGAGGCCGGCGGGGTCGGCGGTCGGGTCGGCGAAGATCCGGGCACGGCCGCGGGCGAGGTCGGGGATCGGGGCGACGGTAAAGGTGGCGCCATCGGTCGATGCGGGAAACCGGGCGACGATCGCGCCGTCGTCAGCCGAGAGGGGGACCGTTCGGGGGTGCGTGACAAGCGCCGTCGGGGGGATCGGTGCGCCGGTCGGGTCGGTGTGGAAGGTCAACGACCAGTTCCGCCCGACGAGGCCGGGCCGGCGCCAGGTGTAGGCGACGGTGACCTCGGGGTTCGGGCCGGGCAAGACGGTTCGCGCTGAGGGGTCGAGGCCGGGGGAAACGACCTCCTCGCCGCCGACCATCGCCACGGCGAAAACGGCCAGGTGCCATGAGCCAGCGCCCGGTGTGGTGGCCCCAGGCTCAGCCGGAGTCGGCAAGGTGATCGCGAACGAGCCGAGCCGGCTGTACTCGTCGTCGAAGACGCGGAAAGCCAGCGCTGCGGGGTCGTCAGCACTCGTCGGCGGGCGTCCTTGCAGCGCCACGACCCGCGACTCGACCCCCTGCGGGCTCCAGCGCCAGCGGAGGTTGACTCGCCCCCCTGGCCCTGCCCCCCCGGCTCGGACGGCGCGGAGGTCGGACGGATCGGCCACGCACGAGTACCGCGCCGGGTGGCCGAGCGTGGCCTCACTGCTCAAAAAGATCACCGGGGTGTAGAAGCAGAGACCAACCGACGGCGGCGCCGGGTCGTCGGCTCGGCCCGGCTGCGTTGAGTCGATCCAGTCGCCGCCCGCGTGGCTCAGCGAGTCAGCCGGGACGCGGTCGCCGGGCTCGATCGCGGGCGGGCGGGTGGTCCGCAAGATCCGGACATCGCCCCGAGGGGGATTTGTCCAGGCAATCGCCACCCGGCCGTCGTGGGTTGGCGTCAAGACCGGCGCTGCGACGGCCTCGGCGGGCGGACGGGGCACCAGCGTGATCCGGACGCCCCGCGCCAGTCGCTCGCCGGTCGAACCACGCGCCGCACCCGGGTCGCGATAGACGGCGAAGACGGCGTAATGATAGGGCTGATCATTGAGCAGACCCGCGTCGGTCAGACCTGAGGGCAAGGAGGAGACGAGGTCGCCGTCCTGATCATCACGCGGGGGCCGAGTCCGGTTCCGGACGACTCGTGCGGCGATGGCACCGGCAGGAAGCGTCCAGGATAGATTGGCTTCGCCGGATCGCACGTCACCGATCAAGTCAGCGACGTCCGTCAGAACGTCCACCAATGCCGTGGTTGCACCAACGGACGAAACAGCCGAACCGCGCGCGGCGAAGACGGCGTAAGCTACCGACTCACCAGGTCGAAGCTGGGTATCTTCGGCCTCGGCCTGCTCGGTGGTGGCGACGAGGGTGCCGTCGCTCGCCTGGGTCGGCACGCCGCCGGTCCGCCGGACGACGCGGAACTGGACCGGGCCGAGGCCATCGCCGGGGGCGGGAGTCCAGCGGAGGCGGACGCGGTCGCGGTCGAACCGGGCAACCAGTTGGGTCGGCGGGTCGGGCGGGACGCGGAGTCGCCCCTGGCGGGCGTCGGGAAGATCTGCGGCGAACGACGACGCGCTCTCGAAGTGGACCCGAGCGGCGGCGAAGTCGCCCGCCTCCAGCGCGGCCTCACCCCGGGCAATGGCGGCGTTGGCCGAGCGGAGGCCCGATTCGACCTCACCCCGCGCGGCAAGGAGATCAGGATCATCAGCGGCGGCATGGTCGGCCCAGTCTCGCAGTGCAGTTTGTGCCGCGGTGAGGAAGCGGCGTGAGCGAGCCGCCTCGAAGGCAACGCGAGCGCGGTCGGCCTCGGCGATATGCTTCGAGGCGACGCGGCTGGCCTTGCGGGCGGCGGGGTGGTCGGGCACGAAGGTTTGGACCTGGCGGAGCCGGTCGACCGCGCCGTGGTAGTCGTGGTCGCGGAACAGCCGTTGCGCTTCGAGCAGGAGCCGGGCCACCGGATCGGCGTTCTCGCGGAGGAAGCCGCATCCGCACCGGGCAACGTCCACCCAGTGGTTCCGGCCGCAACTCGGGCACTCCCACCGGAGCGAGGCCCCGCAGCGCGGGCAGTCGGGGCGAACGCTGGCCGGGTTGCCGCCCGATCCCGCGACCTCGGCGAATTCGGTCACGCCCGAGCACGACCGGCACCGGAGGTAGCGCGGTGGGTCGACCGAGCCGTTCAGGAGCGACGACGGGGCGTCGAACGGCACACCCAGCGCCCGGCACCCGCGCGCGATCAGGACCCCGGCGCGATCGGCGTCGATCCCTTCGGCGGCGGCCTCGGCCACCAGCGCCGCGCGCGTCCCGTAGTCGAGCCGGGTCAGGCCACGGACGGCGAAGGTGATCGCCTCGGCCAGCCGTTCCTCTGCTTCCAGCGTCAGGGTCCGGTCGTACCGGGCTCGCCCCGGCGGGTTGGTCAGGTGCGACTGCGCGTGCGAGACGGCTTCGAGCCAGGCCGTCTTCTCGGCCGTCACCTGCGACTTTTGCATCCACCGCCGCCGCTCCTCATCCGACCGGCGGACAACCTCGGTGCCCGGGGCGTCGCGGAGCAGGCCCAGAGCATCATAAAGGTCACGCTTCCGGAGGTGGTCGAGCGTGACCCGAATCTGCTTGCGGGCCACGGCGTCGAGGACGTCGGGAGCCGGCTCGGGGGCGTCCACCGGCGCGGCCTCGTCGGGCCTCGTCGGGATCGGCGCCGTCAGACGGTCGAGATCACCGAGACTCAGCCCCAATCGGACCACCTGATCGGCCAGCATCTGCCGGTCGGTTGGCGTCAGGCCCCCCTTCGCGGCCCGGAGCCGAACCCAGCGTTGCAACTCGTCGAGCTTGACGTCGCGTTGACCCTGCAAGGCGGCCAGACGGTCGGCATCATACGCGGCGCGGGCGGACGGATCGCCCAGCAGGGTCCGCTTGATGGCGGGGATCTGGTCGAGGTACGACTGAAACTTATGCTTCGTCTTCGGGTTCCGCGTCCCCGACGACCAGAGCGGCTGCGCACGCTCCAACGCTGCTTGCACGGCTGACCGGTCAGCCCGGGGATCGACACCGAGGATCTCGTAATAATCTTCGACCATGTTGGTCCGGTCATCAAGCCGCGCTGGCCTGGTCCACCAGCGGGAAAGTGAGCAGCAAATCCATTCCGTCTCAAAGCCTTCACGAGCCAATCCATCCTATCATGCTCACCGCCCCGCGACGAGAGTTTGCTTTGAGCCAGCCGACTTGCCTACCCACCGATCGAACCGGCGACGCGGTTGTTTCCTCGAAAAGCGTGGGCCGATCCAGAGGCGGAAATAGGAATTGACATTGCGCCAAGAAAGCTCGGGAAAGGGGGATAGCCTTGGCTGGAAACCTTTCGTTGGAACCCTGCGGGTCTCAATCCCGCCCGGCAAAGCTGGGCCAGCCGCCGGAAGCGAGTCTTGCGTGGGGATGGGTAACCATCACTGCGAAGCGTAGACAGCCAGGTCGAACGCCGTGCCATCGAGCCCCGAAATCTCCTCGCACCGAGCCCTCGTTTTTGTCAAGTGCGGGGGCCGCGTCGGACTGGCCAACCTCTGGTCCCCAAGGGACAGTCCGGTCGGGCCGGGGTCGCAGAACAGGGCGAACGACCATCAGGGTTCCCCGGGAACTTGGGAGACCCCATCGTCTCCGCCGTCCGTGCCGGGGTGGGAGCACCGGTTCATCAAGCTCCAGGATGATCCGCGGCCTCGCGTCCGGGGCCGATCGGGGACGAAAGTCGGACGCAGCGGCGGTATCCTTGGGTGAAGGAGACGAAGCCCGAGGAGACGGGCGATGGGGAGTCGGAGCGTTTCATAGTACCGCTGAGCCGGGGGAACCAACCCGAACGGACCCCGGGGAGGGAAGGAGACGCCATACTCATGACACCGCCGGAGGGAAACATGACCGGAACACCGAGTCCGGACCCCGTGTCCACGAAACAAGGGCGGATCGCGCAGCTTGCCAGCAACGCCCCGGAAATGGCGTTCACCACGCTGGCGCACCACATCGACCTCGACTGGCTCATCGAAGCGTACCGCCGGACCCGCAAGGACGGGGCGGTGGGCGTGGACGGTCAGACCGCTCGGGACTACGAGGCCAACCTGGTGGGCAACCTCCAGAACCTCCTGGACCGGGCCAAGTCGGGCACGTATCACGCTCCGCCGGTCCGCCGAGTGAACATTCCCAAACCTGGCTCGCCCGGCGAGACCCGGCCTCTGGGGATACCGACGTTCGAGGACAAGGTCCTGCAACGCGCGGTGCTGATGGTGCTCGAACCGGTCTACGAGACGGACTTTCACGACGTTTCGCACGGCTTTCGACCCGGACGCGGCGCTCATGGGGCGTTGGATTCGCTCTGGAAGCAGTTGATGTCGCTGGGGGGCGGCTGGGTGGTGGACGTGGATCTGCGTCGCTTCTTCGAGACGATCGACCACGGCCATCTCCAGGAGATGTTGCGGCGACGGCTCCGCGACGGTGTGATCCTGCGTTTGATTGGCAAGTGGCTCAAGGCCGGGGTGCTCGAAGCGGGGGTCATCACGACGCCCGATCAGGGTACGCCCCAGGGCGGGGTGATCAGTCCGCTGCTGGCCAACATCGTCCTGCATTATGTGCTCGACGAGTGGTTTGCTCGGGAGGTTCAACCCCGCCTGAAGGGCCGAGCGTTCTTGATCCGGTACGCGGACGACTTCCTCATCGGGGCAACCCACGAGGACGACGCCCGGCGGATCATGGATGTGCTGCCCAGGCGGATGAGCAAGTACGGTCTGGAGGTCCACCCGGGCAAGACGCGGCTGGTCCGGTTCGCGCCGGAGCAGGCGGTCGAGCCCGAATCGTCGGAGTCCGGACCTCGGCCGCCGACGACGTTCGACTTCCTCGGCTTCACCCATATCTGGGGTCGGAGTCGGCGAGGCGAGCCGGTGGTCCGCCGCCAGACGGCGAAGAGTCGATTGCAACGAACGCTGCATGCGCTGTCGGCGTGGTGCCGGTCGAACCTGCACCTGCCGATCGGGGATCAACACCGCAAACTGTCTCAGAAGCTGCGGGGCCACTACAGGTACTTCGGGATCATTGGCAACTCGGCCAGCCTGAGCGATGTCCGGTTACGGACGAGGCAGATCTGGCGAGACTGGCTGTCGCGACGACGTCGCGGCGGTCGGCTGTCCTGGGCGGCGTTTGTCCGCCTGGAGAGTCGCTACATGCTCCCACCGGCCCGAGTGATCCACAGCCTGACCAGTCGCGGAGCGAGTTCATGAGATGACGAGCCGGATGCGGGTAATCCGCACGTCCGGATCTGTGGGAGCCCGGAGGGTAATCCTCCGGGCGACCCGGCCCAATCCTGTTCAGAGGCGAGAATATGAATTGACACCAATCCTGTTCAGTTCATTCACTCGACAGTTCTCGCTAAAAAGGGAGCTTTAGTGCCTGCCAACTTGCTTGTCAGACAAGCGTCGGTTAAGTTCGGACACCACTGTCATTTGAGGAGTTTGAAGCATGGGTTCAAGATCGAATAACTTGGTTGCCAGTATCGCAAAAGATGTTTTCAAAGCTCTGCCGCCTCAAGCCCAATGGGCCGTGGTCGCTGTCATGTTCCCTGGTTTGGGCGTAGTGTTGATCGTTTCGTTAAGGATGCAAGAAAATAGAGTCTTAGAACCCAAGCCAATCGTTCAAGACGTCCCTTATTTTGACGACAAAGACCCGGTTCATACTTTTCGCTGGATAGCGATGATGTACAAGCCGGTGGCCAAAGTCGCTCAAGATGTTGCGAGTTACAAAGGTTCTAATCTGCTGAGGACCGAACGAGATGGCGAACTAGAAAAAGCTCAAGGTGAGTATCGGGCGATCATTCAAGCAAAAGTGGGGACCCGAATCCTTTGGCCCGTAATTGTAGCCGGAATTCGTCAAGAAGACGTCCAAATAAAAAATGCTTTCGAATCGGTTGAGCAAGACGGGGACCGAATAACAACATACTTGCACTACGAAGAATTTCCCTACGGCAGGGAATCATACTCGATTGCAGGTCATCTGAAGATCGGGACGGCGATCACGTTGGAAGACGCCAAGAAGCTCGACGTAGGTGGATGGTTGTTCGTGGATGGAAAGATCGCCAAGATCGAAGGCGAATCTATAGATGTGGTGGATTGCCATGCAGTGCTTCCTGCCAGCCAATAAGAATTTGCGGCGTTTATTAGGGCAGCATTGGAAACTATTACCTCCTTGAAGGATCCTAATTAAAAGACGTAATGGAAAGACGTAATGATTTCAATTCATTTTGTTTGGCATCACTGAAGACGTAATGATGTCAATTCATTTTGTTTGGCATCACTGTATCCGGGGTCCGTCTAATCGATCGCCCACCACGCCCAGCCGCGAAAAATGAATTGACACCAATCCAGTTTCGTGCAGGTGGAGGTTGCCCTGGCCGAGCCGGGCCGCGACCGCCGGCAGGGTCCGAAGGTTTTCGAGCTGAAGGCTCAAATAGGGCTTAATTCATATTCCGCGAGCGATCTGGATCGCACCGACTCGACCGATGGACACGCGGGAAAATCAATTGACATCAATCCCGTTTTGCAGATAAATCAATCTACTTGCGGATGAATTGATTGTAAGAAATCTATCATAAAATCAACCGAATTCAACTCGCATCGGATTTGATCTTTACTGCCCGAAAAGTTTTCTGGTTGATGGATTGCATTATTTCGACGTTTTCTCAGAGAATTACAAGCATCAATGTGTTCACTAGGGTATGGAATATCGTCCGGAACTAAAAGTGGAAGTATCGATTTCATCAGAAAAGAAACGGAGATTTCCCTTCTTGATTCATCATACGCAGTCAAAGACAATCTTTTTTTGCCAAATGTGTCTTTCTTTATCTTAATGCTCTCTCTGACAAAGTGAGGAAAAACCACTTCTAAGCTGATCATTCCCAGAATGGCCGAGGATGGAAGATTTTCCGCTTCCAGCTCTTTCATCGCTTGCATGTGAAGAAACAATGCGTTGGAATAATAGGCGGAAAGCCGAGAAAAGTTTTTGATTGTAGATTCGTAAACATTTTTCTGTTCTTGCGTAGTGTTGCTTCGTAGCTTTAACGATGAACTTGGAAGCACATAAGTTGCCTTTGGAAATTTTACGATTTTCCCGTCTCGCAGATAGTAGTCGAATACTTGAAAAGCTTGTATCTCACTTTTTAGCATGTACGGAGTAGTATATTCTTTGGTCAAATAAATATATAGCGTAATAAATTGGTTGATCGTTGGCAAAAACTTTTCTACAATTTCACCTGATTCTTGTGTATCGACATCAATCAAACCCTCCAAAAAAATATGTAATTGTGTCCAACACGAATAGCCAAAATGGTCTGGCTCCAGATAGTGAGGTTCGAGGGATTTGGGAAGACTAAAAACCGTCTTTCCCAATCGAGTATTTATTTCATCACAAATTTTGAAATTGCCCCTATGAACTGTTTTGATCAGAACTCTAGTTCCATCCTTCATTTGCACGGGATTAGGTAAAACTTGGTCGTTGATGTAAAAAGGCAATGTGACAAAAATCCCCGATTTTAAATCTTCGAGGCAGACTGGTTCCAAAATTTTTATGATTTCAACGAACTTTAGATTGCTAATTGTTCCTCTAGGATTCACTTCAAAGGCCGAGTATAAGCCACTATCTTCGGATTCGTTCGACCTTGCTTTATTTTGTTTACTTGGAGGCAGTTTTTTTGCCATTATTTTAAACCCCTGATTAGGAAGGCGATCCAGTTTTGAAAGCGAAAAGGGAACATTCTTAGTATTGACAAATGTCAGAATCATCCTTCCTCGACAACTCCAATAATTATCACAAGAGTCGAATTGATTCAAGCAGTGGGCGGGAAAGTCAAAATGGTGTAGTTTCAAACGCGCGTTTGAAACGACACCATTTCTTTCTGCCATTTCTTTCTGTTCGTTTGAAACGACACCATTTCTTTCTGTTCGCTCGTTTTCCGCAAGCGATGTTGCTTGCAGCACCCAGACAGGCAAATATACCTTAGATCGTTGAGACGACCCGTTGCCGGATGCCGGCTTCGCTGGCGGGGTACTGGTAGTGGGCGATCGGCACGAACTGGCCGGTGGGGAGGTCGAAGGCGAAGACCTCGCCGGTCTCGATCTTGTAGACCCAGCCGTGCAGGTGCAGGTTGCCCTGGCCGAGCCGGGCCGCGACCGCCGGCAGGGTCCGGAGGTTTTCGAGCTGAACCAGGACGTTTTCCTCGATCGCGGCTGTCAGCATCTGGTCGTTGTTGAGGTGTTTGTAGCTATCCTGGACGATCCGCCGCGTCGTCTCGGCATGGGCAAGCCACGCCGCAACCGCCGGCAGTCCCGCGACCGTGTTCGGTTCCAGCACCCCCTTCATCGCCCCGCAATGCGAGTGGCCGCAGATGATGATGTCCTTGACGCCGAGCGCCACCACGGCGAACTCGATCGTCGCGGCCTCGCCGCCGCTGGCCGCCGAGCCGTGGGGAGGGACGATGTTCCCGGCGTTCCGGAGGATAAACAGGTCGCCCGGCTGCGAGCGGGTCAAAAGGTTCGGGTCGATCCGTGAATCCGAACAGGTGATGAACAAGGTTTCGGGCGCTTGCCCCTTCGACAACTGCTCGAATCGTTCCTGGAGCGGGCGAAAGTTTTCAGACCGGAACCGGTTGATGCCTTGAATCAACTTTTGCATGAGCGATCTCGAGGGTGGCGGTCTCCTACAATGGGCCTCAGTGGATCTTGAGCAGTTCCACCTCGAAGACGAGCGTGCTGTTGGGTGGGATCACACCGCCGGCACCCTGGGCGCCGTAGCCTTCCTCGGGCGGGATGATCAGCTTGCGTTTGCCGCCAACCTTCATGCCGACCACGCCCACATCCCAGCCCTTGATCACGCGCCCCTTGCCGAGCGGGAACGAGAACGGCTGGCCGCGGTCGACCGAACTGTCGAACTTCGTGCCATCAACTAGGGTTCCCGTGTAGTGGACCGAGACGGCGTCGCCCGACTTGGCTTCGGGGCCAGCACCGACGACAAAATCTTCGACCTGCGTTTGAAAATCAGCCACACCCACACTCCAATCGCAATGTTTTCGGCTCAACTCGTCGTAGACCAGCGACTTCCCAGTGTACGGCCTGGAGCCGGTCGCGGCAACGGAAGCTCGCGGGCGGCGCGAAACTGGGCAAGTTTCCACGCTCAAATTCTGAATCCAAATTGTCATAAAACATAATCAAACTGTTGAGTTTGCTCAGTTTTTGCTTGAGCCGGTCGGACCGTTCGTGCCAGATGTGAGACCAGACCTGGATCGAATCAGGGATTCCCCCCCGCACGGGTCGCGACTTCTTTGAGAAGGCAATATCCATGCTTTTCCCACGTTTTACCCGGCGGCGTTGCCGCCCATTTGCGGGCAAGGGCCAACGCTGGCGGCCCTGGATGGATCGGCTGGAGGCTCGGGCTCTGCTGGCCGCCTGGGTCGAGCTTGGACCGGCGCCGACGTTGGGAGGGCAGACCGAAGGGCTTGTCGGCAATGGAACGGTATCGAACCCGGACAACGCCGTCGTCGGCGCGGTCGAGGCGCTCGCCACCGACCCAACCAATGCGAACGTGGTCTATGCCGGTTCGGCCAACAGCGGGATCTGGAAAACGATTAACGCCATGAGCCTAAGCCCAACCTGGACCCCACTGACCGACGGCCTCCCTTCCACCTCGATCGGCGCCGTCGCGATCAGTCCGCTCGCCTCCAGCACCGTCTACGCTGGGTCGGGCCTCTTCAGCAGCTTCAGCGACGGGATCGGCGGGCGAGGGCTGTACAAGTCCACTGACTCGGGGGTGACCTGGGCGGTCTCTAACCCCGGGGGGATGTTTACCGGGCAGAACATCAAGTCGGTCGTGCCGACGACTTTGACGACGCTGCAGGGGCAGGTCGTCCTGCTGGCCACGACCAACGCCACGACGGGCGGGATCTTCCGAAGCACCGACGGCGGCGCGACCTTCACGCGGATCTCGGGCAACGGGACTTCAGGGCTGCCAGCGGCGGGCGCGACGCACTTGGTGCCCGACCCCGGCGTGCCGAACCGATTTTATGCCGGTCTGCCCAACCTGGGCGTCTACCGGAGCGACGACGGCGGCGTGACCTGGGCGGCGAAGGTCAACGGCCTGACCGGGTTCGCGGCGGCCAACTCACGGGTCGAGCTTGCCGTTCACAACGACCCAACCAACGACGTGGTCTACGCCGCTCTGCTCCAGAGCGGTCGGCCGACCGGGTTCTTCCGCTCGACAAACCAGGGGGATACCTGGACGGCGATGGATCTGGCTGGGACCAACGAAAGCAGCGGATTTCAGGGGACCAACCCCGGGGCCGATGGGGAAGACGACGACGAAGACGGCGACCCGACCAATGACCTGCCGGTGGAAGACTCGAGCGCCGATGACCCGGGCGGTCAGGGAGCCATCCACTTCGCGCTCCTGGCCGACCAGACCAACCCGTTCGTCGTTTTCGTCTCGGGCGACATTCAACCGCACCCCCCCTTCCCCAACTCGATCGGCTCGAACGACTACAGCGGGCGGATTCTCCGCGGTGATGCCTCGCAGCCGAGCGGTCAACAGTGGCTCCCGGTGACGAACAAACTCGCCGACCCCGACGGCACTGGGCCGCTTCCAGGGACCTCGCCGCACGCCGACTCGCGCGACATGATCTTCGACGCCAACGGCAACATCCTCCAGGGAAACGACGGCGGGGTTTACCGCCTGATCAACCCGAATGCCAGCGGGACGGCCGCCGGTCGCCAGTGGGGCTCATTCAACGGCAACCTGCGCACTACCGAATTCCACTCGATCGGCTACTCGCACCTGACCCACACCGCCCTCGGCGGCGCTCAGGATACCGGGACTCCCTCGCAGTTGACCGCCACCTCGACCGTCTGGCGCGACATCAGCACCGCCGACGGCGGCAATGTGCAGGTCGATGACACCTCGACCGCCAACCGCTCGACCCGCTACACCAGCCTGCAGAACTTCGGCGGCTTCACCCGGACCACCTACGACGCCACCAACACCGTCACGGCCCGGGCGAGCGTTGCGCTGGTCGTCAACGGGACCGGCGGCCAGACCCTGTCCACCTATGACACCACCATCCAGTTTTACCAGCCCTTCGAACTCGACGCCGTCAACCCTGTCCGGATGGTCATCGGGACAAGCCGACTGTACGAGTCGACCAACCGGGGGGATGCGCTGAACGTCCTGACGATCACCCTCGCCAACGGCTCGACGACCACGCAGCCAGGCACGATCAACGCGATGGCCTACGGCGGGTCGTACCGAGGGGTCGCCAACCCCGACGTACTTTATGCCGGCGGCAACGGCGGCGTTTACGCCCGGACCACAGCGGGAGGCGCCGTGCAGCAACTCGCCAGCTACCCGGGCGGGACCCCGCGCGACATCACCCTGGACCCGCAGAACTGGCGGCACGTTTATGTGCTTGATACGTCGGGCCGGATCTACGCTTCGCTCAACGCCGGAGCCACCTGGACCAACGTCACCGGCAACCTGGCGTCCCAGCTTCCGGCGGGCGGGGCGATCACCAGCATGCGGACGATCACCTTCGTCGGCAACACCTCGAACTACGACGCCACGTCGGTCGCCATCGGCGGCTATGGCGGGGTTTACGCGATTCCGCACCCGGGTCTGGCGGGCTCGGCGCTGAGCTGGGCGCCCGTCGGGACCGGGCTCCCCAACACGCTCAGCTATGACCTCCGCTACGACGCGACCGACGATGTCCTGATCCTTGGGACCCTTGGCCGAGGAGCCTGGCTCTTGCGAGGCGTCAGCGGCCTCGGAGCGACACCCGCCCCCGCCCCGAGTCTGGCCGCGCCCGCCCCCGCCGGGGCCCCTCCAGGAACGCCCGTCCCTGGCGCCGACCCGATCGCACCAGCGTCCGCCCCGGGCCGCCGAGCGGTCACGCCCGGACCGCTCGACACGACGACCATCGGACCGGCCGCCGACCTCACGCTCGGAGCAAGCGTCGACCTGCCGCTGATCACCGACCTGGACCCATCATCGGCCATCCCGTCCGGTCCGCTGGCGCTGATCAAACAGAGTTCGAAGCGACCGACTAACTGAGTCCAAGCGGCGCGGAGACCAGATCCGCGCCCGTATCTCCACCCTGCCCCCCCCCCCCCTTTGGAACCAGAAATGATCACCATGAGCCCCCGCCTCACTTGGGTCCGCGCGGTCACGCTGCTCGGCGGTATCACGCTGGCAACCAGTTTTGCTTCGGCCCCCGCGTGGGGCGACTTCATCGCGGTCAACTTCGACTCGACCCCAGTTCTGCCGCTCGGCCCGACCACCTTCCCGACGGCCACACGGCCCATCAATCTGGCGGGCGTCGGCACCTTCAGCGGCGGAGCTCTGGTCGGAAACCCGACCTCGCTTGCCTCGTTCACCCCGGGCGGCGGGTCCGGCAACGCTTATGGAACCGCCTCGTTTACCGGGTCGGGCTTCGCCAACAACCTGACTCTCACGGCCGCGACGGGCGTCACGTTCTCGACCGTCACTGGCACGCTGTTCAACGGCTTTACCGACCTCGTCAGTTACTCCGTCTCGGCCTTCAACGGCTCGACCCTGCTCAGCATGGTCAATTTCGCCGATGTGGGAGACTCGACCGACCCGACCGGCTCCCGAAACTTCAACCTGGCCCGGACCTCCAGCCTGGGGATCACCCGGCTGGTGATCAGCGCCGACACGACCTTCTCGGGGGGGGCGTTTGACTACCTGCTCGACAATGTCGCGATCAACTACACGCCAGCCCCCTCGGCCGTTCCGGAACCAGCCAGCCTCTGGCTGCTGGCGCTGGGCCTCCCGGTAGTCTGGGCTGCCCGCCGCCAGCTTCCGGTCACGCGATTCCTCTGAACCGTCAGCGGCGCGAACCGCGACCCGCCGCACGACAAATGGCCTCGAAGTTGCGGGGCTGGGGCGGATGTTGCCAGGTTTTCACCGCTTCGGGAGTTGCTTGCATGAACTGGATCCAGACAGCGTCCGACCTCGTCGAGAAGTCCACTGGCCTGAAACTCTCCACCAGGATCGCCCCGCGCGAGCCGAACATCTTCGAAGGGTTCGCCCTGGGTCTGGTCGGCGCGAACCTTGGGCTGGCCGCGATGACGCTCTATCAAAACTACGCCGCCAAGCCAATCTTCGACGCCTCACCCGAGGCCGACAAGAACCCGAGCGGTAGTCTCGACGACATCTCGGTCGTCGGTCAGCAGCACAAGGACGACGAATCCTCGACCGCCGCCGTCGGCCGCCTGGCCCTCAACGCCGCGACTGGTGACGATCCCCAGAACGAAGCCGCCGCCAAGGCTCTGAGCTACGCGGTTCACTGGGGATTCGGGATGCTGATGGGCGGCGTCTACGGTGCCGTCCGCGCCGGCAAGGTGTCGTCGGCCAACAACCTCGGCCTCGGGATGGTGTATGGTGCCGGTCTCTGGGCAATCGCCGACGAGATCGTCACGCCAACTCTCGGCTTGCAGGAAGGGCCGACCAAAGCGTCGAAGACCCAGCACGGCAACCGCCTGGTCGCCCACCTGCTTTATGGTGCCGGGGTCGCGGTCGGCACCCAGGCCATTACCCACGTCTGGCGGCACGCGCGGTCGGGAGCGTTCGACAACTTCTGGAACTTCGACGAAGCCGGGATGGAAGAAGTTGACTGAGCAAACAGTACATATACGTGAATATTGAACAGAGTCGATGGTCAACCCCACCGACTCGCTCATCGTTGCCGGCTAGTGAAGCGGTTCGTCGTCAACCACAAACTCAATGCTCGCAAAAAGCCGGCTGGCGATACCAGCATACTCACTTCCAGTTCGGTATGGTGGCCGCCAGCGAGCCAGAAGGCCCGACTGCCCTTGATGAAGGGCGAGTCGGTGCATCTGGCACCCGGTCTCGGGATATGACGGAAGAAATAGCAAACGTCCCACCCGAAACCGACTTCAGCCAGGCTTCCCCAGCGGTTGGTCACATCCACACCAACTCCACCGAGCGGAGCATCGATCGCGAGCAGGTCTCGATCGGGATAGTCGTGCTCCCAGTGTTCAGATTCCTCGTCAGTTGCCGCCGGTTCGTCGTCAAGATAGTGATAGTCGGCGGCGAACTGATCCCTGATCCGTTCGAGCAGGAACAGCAACTCCTCAATCGAGGCGAGGGCTGCTTCCTGAACTTCGGGGGCGAATCCCCCGTCCTGTCGCCACAGGATCTTGCAGTATGGCTTGACGCCCATGCTGTCGACCTCGCCTGATCCAGCAGGTGACCTCAAGCCAGAACCTCGCGGACGACCCGACCGTGGACGTCGGTCAGGCGGAAGTTGCGGCCCTGGAACTTATACGTCAGACGCTCGTGGTCGATGCCGAGCAGGTGTAAAATCGTGGCCTGGACGTCGTGGACGTGGACGGGATTCTCGGTGACGTTGTAGCCGAGGTCGTCGGTCGCGCCGAACGTCATGCCGGGTTTGGTCCCGCCGCCCGCGAGCCAGATCGTGAAGCAGCGCGGGTGGTGGTCGCGGCCGTAGTCGGTCGCCGTCAGCTTGCCTTGCGAGTAGTTGGTCCGGCCGAACTCGCCGCCCCAGACGACCAGGGTGTCTTCCAGGAGGCCGCGCCGTTTCAGGTCGGTAACGAGGGCATACGAGGCGCGGTCGACGTCGGCGGCCTGGCGGCGAATCCCACTCGGCAAGCCGCCGTGGTGGTCCCAGCCGGGGTGGTAAAGCTGAATGAACCGGACATCGCGCTCGGCCAGGCGACGGGCGAGCAGGCAGTTGGCGGCGAACGTGCCGGGAACTCGCGCTTCGGGACCGTAAAGATCGAAGACCTCGGCGGGCTCGCTGGCAACGTCCATCACGTCGGGGACGCTCGCCTGCATCCGGTAGGCCATCTCGTACTGCGCGATCTGCGCGGGGATCTCGGGGTCCCCCTCGGCGGCGAACTCCAGGTTGTTCAGGTCGGCCAGGCGGTCGAGCATCCCCCGGCGCGACTCGGGGGTGATCCCGCCTGGGTTGGCGAGGTAGAGCACAGGATCTTTGCCGGATCGGAACTGAACACCCTGATGCGTGCTGGGCAAAAAGCCGTTGCCCCAGAGCCGAGCGTAGAGCGGCTGGTCGATCCGGTCCTTCGAGATCAAGACCACAAACGCGGGCAGGTTGGCGTTGGCCGAGCCGAGCCCATAGCTGAGCCAGGCCCCCATGCTTGGCCGACCCGCAAGCTGCGAGCCCGTTTGCCAGAAGGTGATGGCCGGGTCGTGGTTGATCGCCTCGGTGTGGACGGAGCGGATGAAGCAGACGTCGTCGGCCAGCTTGGCCGTCCAGGGGAGCAACTCGCTGACCCACGCCCCGCTCTGACCGTACTGGGCGAACCGGAAGACCGACCCGGCCAGCGGGAGCGTCGCCTGGTGGCCCGACATCCCGGTCAGGCGTTGGCCCATCCGGACGCTGGCGGGCAGATCCTCGCCGTTCATCCGGTTCAGGAGCGGCTTGTGGTCGAACAGATCATGCTGCGACGGCCCACCGCTCATGAACAGCGAGATGATCCGCTTCGCCTTCGGCGCCAGGTGCGGCGCCGGCAAGACGCCCGGCGCGGTCGGGAATGTCCCCGCTCCGAGCGTAGGTCGCGGCCCACCGAGCAAACCCGCCAGCGCGACGGTCCCAAGCCCGAGCCCGGTCTGGCCAAGGAAGGCCCGGCGGTTCAGAGCGAGTTTGATCGTGTCTTGATTCATCAACACCCTCGATTTCGCGTCAGGCCCTACCCAGCATGAACCAGTTCACCGACAATGGTCAAGGCAACAGATCCCGATCGAGCGGAATCCGAGGACAGCTCCGATGGAACCGAACCAGCGGTGGCAATGGACCCGCACCCGGGCGATCGGCGCGGCGCTGGTGGCTGGTGCTGCCGTCCTCACGCCGTTCGTCTGGCAACCCTGGTATCTGACGATCCCGCTGGTCGTAAGCTGCCTGGTCCCGTTCCTCCTCTTCTCGTATGCGGTCACGCCGGTCCGTCTGGGCGGGGTGGTGCTGGTCGCGGTCGTGGGTGGGCTGGTGGTGGCGCTCCGCGTCCATCCCTGGTATGCGGGCTTGCCGGTCCTGATTGCGCTGGCGGTGATGATCCTCGAAGCGCAGCTCAGTCTGGTGGAACGGGGCGTCATCCTCGCCATTGGGCTGGTTGTCGGAGCGCTCTTGATGCCGGCGGTGACGCCCGACCACACGCGGCGGAACCAGATCAGGGCTGAATCGCAGGCCAGAGATCGCCCAATGCCCTTGCCTCCCGCCCCCGAGCCGCAACCCACTGAAGCGGTTCAGCGGCGGTAGATCGCGGCGTTGTGGTTGAGGATCGCGTCGGCCAGCACGCTCAAGGCGGCGAGTTCCACCGGGTCGAGCGTCGGGTCGGGCTTCGACTCGCCGACGGCCAGCAGTTGGGCCGCCGCCGCGCGGTCGGTGGCGAAGTGGGCTCGCTGCTCGGCCAGCAGTTGGGTCAAGATAGCGGTCTCGGCGGGTGCTGGCCCACGCCCGAGGACCTGGCGATAGATCCAGGCGGATCGGGCGGGATCATCCGGACCCGAGGTCTGGAGCGCGCGCTGGGCCAGATGCCGCGCGGCCTCGACGATCTGCGGGTCGTTCAGCAGGGCCAAGGCCTGAAGCGGGGTGCTGGTGGTCTGGCGCCGGACGGCGCAGTTGCTCCGGTCGGCGGCGTCGAAGATGACCAGCGCAGGATGGGGGATCGTTCGCTTCCAGACGGTGTACAGGCTCCGGCGGTAGAGATCGGCCCCGCGCGACTGTTGATAGCCGCCACCGCTCGCCACGTCGTAGAGGCCAGCGGGCTGATACGGTCGGACGGGCGGACCGCCGCTGGCTTCGTTCAGGAGCCCGCTGGCGGCGAGCGCCTGGTCGCGGAGCATCTCGGCCGAGAGCTTGCGGGCGGGACCTCGTGCCAGGAGCAGGTTGCTCGAGTCGCGCTCGCGGGTCGCCGCGTCGGTCCTTGACGACTGGCGGTAAGTGGCCGAGGTTGCCATCAGCCGGAGGATGTGCCGGACATCCCAGCCCGACTCGACGAACTCGACGGCCAGCCAGTCGAGCAGTTCGGGGTGCGATGGCGGCGTGCCTTGCCTGCCGAAGTTTTCGCTCGTCTCGACGAGACCGCGCCCGAACATCAATTGCCAGAGCCGGTTGACCTCCACCCGCGCCGTCAGGGGGTGCCCGGGATCAAACAACCATCGCGCCAGGCCAAGCCGGTTGCGCGGCAGGTCGGGCCGGATCGGCGGGAGCGCGGTGGGGGTGCTCGCCGTAACCTCGGCCCCCGGAGCGTCGTAGGCACCGCGGACGAGGATGTGCGCGGGTCGCGGCTGAGCCAGCTCGCGCATGACCATGATCTCGGGGACCGGCTCGATCAGGCGGTCGCGGAGGCGGCGGAGTCCGAGGAGGCGGGCGGTCCGGGCCAGCGATTCGGGGGCAACGGTGGCGCGGTAGAGGTCGCGGAGGCGGGCGAGTTGATCGGCGGTCAGATCCGGGCTGGGCGTGGTCCAGCTTTGCGTCAGGTCGGGGCGGCCCGCGAGGTCGGCGACCTCGATCGGCGTGAGTGCCCGATTGCAGAGGCGAAACTCGTCGACCTGGCCTCCCTTGAAGCCGGTGTCGCGGAATCGGTGACCGATCGCCAGGTCGGGCTCGCCGCCGCCGCCATAGGTGATGTCGCGGGTCAGGCCATCGCGGATCGTCTCGACGGTGGCAAGCTGGCCATCCAGATAGATCCGGGCGCCGTCGGCCCGGCTCGACCCATCGGACGAGACGGCAACGTGGACCCAGGCGTCGCGCGGGACGGGTTGCTCGGTCCGGACCTTGAGCGAGTTCCCCGGCCACATCTGATGAAGGCCGAACGCGATCCGGCCGTCTTCCAGCAGGATCTCGTACCCCCGGCTCCCCGCGTCGATCGGGGCCTTCGAGTGGTGGACCAGGACCGCATCCGTCAGCCCGACCGGCACCTTGATCGACAACCCGATTGTGAACGGGTCGGACCGCGTGAAGTGGCCAACGCCCGGGAAGCGGAACCCATTCTGACCATCGAGCGCGGCCCCCTGCCCGACCTTCCCCTCGACCCTCGCTGGTGTCCCGACGAGCTTGGTGGCCAGCAAGCCTTGCTCGGGGTCGGCCGGGCGGTCGGCGGGGGTGTCCTCGAACGGGTTCGACCCGACGAGGCCGACCGCTGGCGGCCGCGCACCCGCACGGGCATCAATCCAATTACGGAAGCCCGCGTCGTCATCGGCCACTTTCTCGGCCTCAATGGCCTTGATCTGGCGGTTGAGCGCGGTAAGTTTCCCTTCGGTGGCGTCGTCGGTCAGGAGCAAGGCGGGGACGGGCGTACTGTGGGTGAAGTGCGAGGTCTGGCCCGACTCGTCGATGTTCTGGAAGAAGGCGAAGAGGCCATAATAGTCGCGCTGGGGAATTGGGTCGAACTTGTGGTCGTGGCAGCGGGCGCACTCGAAGGTCAGGCCAAGCAGGCCGGTGGCGAAGGTGTTGACACGGTCGGCAACGTAGGCGACGCGGAACTCCTCGGCGACGATCCCGCCTTCCTCGTTCTGCATGTGGAGGCGGTTGAAGGCGGTGGCCAGCGTTTGCTCGCGGGTGGCATCAGGGAGCAGGTCACCGGCCAGTTGCCAGGTGACGAACTGATCAAACGGCTGGTTCCGGGCGATCGCGCCGACGACCCAGTCGCGCCAGGGCCAGACGGCGATGGCGCGGTCGGCCTGGTAGCCGTGCGTGTCGGCATAGCGGGCCAGGTCGAGCCAGTCGGTCGTCAGCCGCTCGGCATGGCGGGGTGAGGCGAGCAGACGATCGACCACGCGATCCCAGGAACCGGGCAAACTGTCAGCCAGGAAGGCGTCGACCTCGGTCGGCGTGGGCGGCAGACCGGTCAGGTCGAGCGTTGCGCGGCGGAGCCAGGTGGCGCGGTCGGCTTCGAGGGCGGGTGCCAGCCCTTCGCTCTCCAGTTTCGCCAGGATGAAGCGGTCGATCGGGTTGATCGCCCAGCCATCGCGGTTCGTCCGGGGCGGCTCCACCCGTCGAGGCGGGACGAACGCCCAGTGATTTTGCCAGCGAGCCCCCTCGTCCACCCACCGGCGGAGGATCTCAACCTGATCCGGCTTGAGGGTCAGGTGCGACTCGGGCGGCGGCATCCGCTCCTGATCGTCGTCGCTGAGAATGCGCAGGATCAGTTCGCTCTCGGCGGCTTTGCCCGGCACGACCAGTGGATCACGAGCGCGGATCAGGTCGGCTTCCAGATCGAGGCGCAGGTTCGCCTTCCTCGACCCGGCGTCGGGCCCGTGGCACTGGAAGCACCTGTCGGACAGGATCGGCAAGACGTCGCGCCGGAAGTCGACCGCGTCGTCCGCCCGCGCCCCGCGATCGGTCCCGGTCAGCCCACAGCCCAACATCAGCCATACGATCGCGCACCGACGCCCGATCATGAGGTCGCCTCACTCGGAGCGCTCGCGGCGGCAAGAACTTTATGGATTCGATTCCACCGCCGGAAGCGCAGCTTGAACAGAGTGGAAGGCTTCAGCCTAACGCCTGACGGTGGGGTTCGCCAGGGGCAACCTGATCGCGAACGAGATGGTCTTGCTGCTTTACGCCGGGCTGCCGAACTCTTGCGTGTAATACGGCTCGCCGTCGGAGTTGTAGGCAACGGCGACGCCGATCTGGGTGTAACCCGTGTTGAGGATGTTTGCCCGGTGGCCGGGGGATGCCATCCAACCCGCGACGACGGCGTCAGCGTCGGCGAAGTTGTAGGCGATGTTCTCGCCGAGCGAGGAATACTGGTAACCAACCAGCGCTGCGCGGTCGGTCAGGTTGGGGGCGTTGGTCCCGGGCAGGCTGTGGCTCATGGTGTTGAGTTGGGCCATGTTGGCGGACTGGATCTGGGCCGCCTGCATCAGGGCGGAGTTGACGGCCAGCGGAGCCAGACCGGCTTGCACGCGCTGGGCGTTGGCCAGGTCGATGATCCGCTGGACCGACGCCGCGATCTCGGGTGCCGAGGGCGCGGGGCTGGCCGTGGGAACCGGCAGGGTCGGGATCGTCTGAGGGGTCGGGACCGACTGACCGGGTGCCTGGTTCTGGCTGGTCGTCGTTACCACGGGCTGAGTTGGGGTCGCAACCGGCTGGCTGGCCGCCTGATTCTTGCTGGTCGTCACCACCAACCGGGTCGTGGTGCTGGCGGGTGCTGGAGTGGCGAGTTTGGGGGCGTCGGACACGCCGTTGATCGTGTCGTTGCCGCCGCCGCCGTCGATCTGGACCGAGACCGTCGGCGTATGGACGTTGATCGTGTCGTTGCCCTTGCCGCCGATCACGTCGATCGTCTGGACCCGCCCCACCGCGAACGTCTTCTTCAGGCCCGAGATGGCCACGGCGCCGTGTTCAACCTGCACGTCGATCACGTCAGCCTTCGCCGTCCCCAGGACGGTCAGAACGCCGTGCGCGAGTGTGGCGGTCAGGTGCGCAGCCAGCAGTTGCCGGGCGTCGAGGTTGTCAAACGCCGGCCGAAAGCCGTTATTCAAGTTGCGATTCAAGGGTGGTGACCTCGAGGTAGGCTGGCAATCCCGCGAGTCGGGCGTCCACCCGACGGCTCAAGCCTAGGTCACGATATTCAGATTATTCGGAATGGCGGGATTGTAGCGACAACGCATCTGGATTCCAACCCAGATTTCCCAGCACGCCACGTCAGGGCACACGCAACTCGCGGGGCACCGCGCGGTCGGCGAGGTGGTAGACGTAAGAGGCGACGGCCTTGAGGTCGGCGGGGCCATAAGTGCCGCTCCAGGCCGGCATGGCCGAGTCCTTGATTCCGTTGGTGAGGGTGGCAAGGACCTGGGCAGGGGCGTCGCCGTACTTCCAGCGGTCCTCGACCAGGTTCCGGGGCGGCGGTCCGCTCAGGCCCTTCGCGATCGGGCCGTCACCCCGCCCCGACGTCCCGTGGCACGACACGCACCGCGCCGAGTAGATCTCGAACCCCCGGACCAGCACCGGGTCATCAGCAATCTTCGCGGGGGGCGGCGGGGTTGACTGGATCAGCCACACGAACACGAGCGCTCCGAGCAGCACGAGGCTCGCCATTCCCCCGACGACCCAGCGGACAGCTCGGATAGGGGAAAAAGGCTCGATGGGGTGAATCGGGTCGAGGTCGGCCACGCAACAGGACCCGCGTTAAGGTGCAAACCAGGATGAGAGGCCCGCCAACGGGCACTTGTTCAATTCTATGAGGCGGTCAGAAAACGCCAATCAGCGCCACGAACACATAGTAGATTCCCGCGATCAGAACCCCCGCCGAGCCAACCCGCCGCAATCTCATCACCAGCGCGACGCGGTCGGTGGCAGTGTGGGAGACCCGACGGATGGCTTCCAGGCACCCAAAAAGTGGCAACAGCACCAGTTGATGGCCCGCCTCGACACCCACGCAAAACCCGAGGAGGGCCAGGACAATCATCTCCCTCGGCAGGTCCCGCATGATCTCAAGCAGGCCGCCGGCGAAGCCCATCCCGTGGAACAGACCAAATAGAAAGGCCACGGCCAGCCGACCCCGACCGCCCGAGGACGCCGGCCAGCCGAGGTTTTGCACCGCGACGAAGACGATGCTGGCCGCGATCACCGGCTCGACGACCGTGCCGGGCAGGTGAACCAGATCCAGCGCCGCGAGCGTCAGGGTCATCGAGTGCGCCAGAGTAAAGGCCGTTACGACCTTCACCAGTTCCCAGAAGCTGGTGGCACCAAGGACCAGAACACCGATAAAAAGCAGGTGATCAGCCCCGGTCAGGATGTGGCGGATGCCATAACGGCAATACGTCGTCAATAACGCCAACGTGGCCGAATGGTCAGACCACGTCGGTGACGTCCGTTGCGTTACTGTCGCGTCGTCCCGCGTGAAATCCAATTGATAGGTCGACTGGTTTTCGTTCCGATCCTGGGCAACGATCCGGATAACCGGATCGATCGGTCGGAGACAGTTGACAAGATAGATGGCGATGGCGCTTTGATGGTGGTTTTTCAGAATGAAACGACGCGAGGAACCGCCCGGCGGCAGGTCAACCTCGAAGCCAAGCAGGATGCTCGCCAGCCCCTGCTTCAGGTCGGCAGCTTGCGGGAACGATGTGGAGACCAGTCGCGGCCGCAAGGGTTTGCCGTCCAGAACCGCCACCAGGTCTTGATCAACCTGCTGGGTGTAGGCTCGTTGCTCGGCATCGGCGATCGTTCCATCCCCGTCGAGATCGATCGAGGCGAGGAGCCTGGGAGCCACGGCGACGCCCGGAGTCATCCGGAGTTGCAAGGCGAGACGACCCGGCTCCACGCTGACCGTCATCGCCTGGAGATATTCGTCCAACCGGTGCGCATGGGCGGGCGTCGCAGCGGCGGTCCAGACGATGACGGTAACAATCAAGCGGGTCTTCATTGGGATGTAAGTTGACGGCCATAGTCGTTGGTGGGATCGCGGTAGACCGTGTGGACGTGCATGGTCGGCCCACCGCCCGGACCACCGCCGCCGGGGCCTCCCCCCTTCTTTTGGGCCGCTCCGCCGCCGGCCTTCTTCTGAGCCGGACCACCACCGCCCGGACCGCCACCGCCGGGGCCTCCGCCTTGGGGAGAGAACTCGATGATCAACTTTGGTCCCTGAATGCGATAATAGGCCGCGCCGTTCTTGCCCGGCTCATGGGTCGTTGGTCCGCTCCAGGCAAAGTACGTGGCATCAAGGCCAGCCTTGATCTCGTCGAGGCGGGCCTGAGCATACGAGTTGTTGATGATCCCGGCATATTCCGCGATGACGTCGAGCAGTTTCGCCCGTTGCTGCTCGTTCATCGCGGCGGCTTTCAGGCCCTCGGGTTCGATCGTCTCGCCGTCGTGGCCTGGCCCGAGCACGAGGTCGCCGACGCGGTAGTTCAGGATGGCTGTCTTGCGCTGGGAATCGTCGAGGGCATCGAGCAGGTCGAACGCTTTGTCGTTCTCTGCAGCCATCGCGCGGATCGTCTTGCCGTGGGACGTGTAGACGGCGGGCTGCGCGCCGGTCATCGTCGGCGTCATCACGCCACGTTCTCCCGCGATGACGACGTTCACGCCGAGGTGATGCCCCCCGAATTGCACCATCCACGGCGTAGACGGACTCGGGGTCCCGAAGATCCCGATCGTATAAACGTCGATGCCCGAGGCATAGTTCGTGCCCCCATCCGCCAGAACCTGATCGGCGCCCATGATTTCGATCACCTTCTGGTACCCCTGGGGGCTAAGCAGCACCCGCAGCAGAGCCATGGCGGCTTCGCGCTGGGCGGAGCTCAGGCTTCCGAGGCGTAATCCCGGTCGCGGCACGTCATCGACCGGATAGTTCGACCAGACGGCCGCGCCGTATTTTTCGCCAATGAATGTCATCCGGCCGCCCATGCCCCCCTGTGACTTGGCGACCGTGGCTTTCTTTTCGGCCGTGAAGGGAAACTGGACCTGCTTACGTTTGTCACCGTCAAGCGTTTCGAGGAACGCCGTCGTCGCAGCCACTACCAACCGCGTCTGAGACTCTCGAGGCGCTGGCGGGGCGGCTTTGCTTCGGGCTGGGTTCAGGCCGACAACCAGCATGACTCCAGCCAGGATGGGACCCAAGATCAGGAGCACGAGCTTGGTCTGCTTCATCATCGTTCCCCTTGGATATGGCAGCTTTCCCAAGCCAGCCATCGTACGACCGGGCAGGTTGGCCGCGCCAGGCAAGCCGGAGTTGTGCTCAAGCGAACAGGGACCAGACCTCGGATCGGCAGAACGCTCGACCGATCCCCAAGACCAACGGGTGTGACAACCCTATCGGTGAGATTCTACCGCCTGACGCTTGGCTCTTGATCATGAGAATTTTGAAATTCTTCTTCATGCTTTTGACGAGCCAGTGGACGGCGTAGAGCGGTGACTCTATCAGGATGGATTTGGACAACAATCAAAGCCCGTCTCAGGGGCCAATACCCAAATCCTCCGCGATCATGGCGGAGCTTTCGGCATAACCACGGATGACGAGCTCGCGGTCTTCCTCCCGCCAGTCCTGGTCATAACCCCCAGCCCTAAGCATGCCAAAATAGCATCGCCAGACGCCCCCCTTTGACTGCACCAAAATCCCGCAGCGGTCACGCACCGACCGGAAGAGGACCAGCGGCCCCGACCAGCCTTGTGGGGTTGCCCAGCCTTGTTCGAGACGGATGAAATAGCCCTGGACGATCCCCTCTCGGAATTCGTGATCCATGCGTTCCTTACTCGGACTGGATGGCCAGTTTAAGGTACCAGGATTTTGGCGCGACGAACGGTTCCGCGACTGGTTTTGCCTCGGGCGGCAGCACCGCCAGGCCCAGTTGGTTGACCGCCTTCCAGCACCGGATAAATTCCCGATGGTGCGGTTTAGGATCAATATTGATGCCGTAACCGGGCATCTCTCTCTCGTCCCAGAACAGCATTTGTTGCTTGTCCCCCAGGTCAACGAGCAAGTGGTCGGTCGGGGCGCCGGGAACCAGGTAGCAGGTACCCTGCAAGTCGAAGACGCCGCTCGCCGCCAGTTGAGTCTTGAGTGCCTCGACACGCGCCGGGTCGATCTTGCCGCGGCGCAACCCCGAGTCCCACCGGGTGGGATCGACGGCCGAGACCACACGCCCGTCCGCCCAGATGGCAAAGCGCAGCCCTGGGGGTCCCGGGTCATGAGGTTCCTCCCAAAGGGCCAGGATGGGCCGGGCTTCGGCACCGGGAGCGACCGCGACCCGGACAGCCGGTACGATAGCTTGGGGGGTCGGGGCGGGCGCACACGCCAGCCCCAACCAGGCAAAACAAGTCGTTAGCCCATAAATCCAGGTTCTCATCGTCTCGCACTCCTCAAGCGGACCGGACGGTACAGGTTCACGGTAGATCGATCCGCTGCCGCCCCCAGAACAACCTCCGAGTTGAGGGGAGCCAGACCGTGATCTGGATCAGCAAAGTCAGACCAAAGAGGGTCCAGGCACCAGCGGCCCAGACGACATCACCGTCTCCCCACGAGATCCAGGCCAGCCCCAGCAGTGGCATGGTCCCCAGGATCGCCCCGACCCAGGCCCAACGGTGGCCTTCGTGATAGCCCCAGGCCAGCAGGAAATAGCCACTGCCCACTGCCGCGACGATCAGCGTTCCGAGAATCAAGCCGCTGGGAAACGTCAGGATCAGGATGGCCGCCGATCCTAGCAGCAAAATCGTGCCCGTCGCGATCAGCAGCAAGCAACCGATCAGGATCAGGCTGATCGTCACCGCCTTCACGACCGCTGGACGATCACCCCGACAGAATGGTTCCTCAATCCAGCGCATCAGCTCCGTCCATCGTACGACATCGGTCCGACATCAGGTTCGTGAGTTTAGCAAGCATGGATGACACTTGACAAGGGACGCAACGCCGGACCCAACCGACTTGGCAAAGACCGGGCCGATCGGGTGCAATGGGGGCATTCCGCCCCGACTCCGCACGCGCGGTCGGGGTGGATCGAGGATCGAGAAGACCGCGTTTCTTTCAGGGAGCGACAGCGCATGCGTCAGCGAATCGTATGGGGAGCGGCATCGGCCGTGGCCCTGCTGGGTCTGGGTCTGAATCCGCCCGCACAGGCAGCCGACACGCCAGGAGTGAAGTCGGGGATCGACCATGAGTTCGTCACGCCCGACGTCCGGCCGCAGGACGACCTTTTCCGCCACGTCAGCGGCAAGTGGCTGACGAGTGCCGCGATCCCGGCCGACCGCGCCATGGATGGGGCGTTCCACCGGCTCCGCGACCAGTCCGAAGCCGACCTGAAGGCGATCATCGAGCGGACCGCCAAGCAAACCGATGCCTCGGCCGACGCCAGGAAGGTTGGCGACCTGTTCGCCAGCTTCATGGACGAGGAGAAGGTCAACGCGCTCGGGATCAAGCCGATCCAGGCCGACCTCGACCGGGTTAAGGGCGTCAAGAACCTGACCAGCTTCCTTGAACTGGCGGCGGAACTGAACCGGACCGGCGTGGAGTTGCCGTACGGTGTCGGTGTCGGCACCGACGACAAGAAGTCGGACGAGTACATCATCTCCGTCTCGCAAGGTGGGCTCGGCCTGCCCGACGAGGCGTACTACCGCGAAGAGAAGTTCAAGCCGATCCGCGAGGTGTACGTCAAGCACATCGCCAAGATGTTCGAACTGGCGGGCTCGTCCGACCCCCAGGGTTCGGCCGCCCGGGTGATGGCGCTCGAAACCCGGCTGGCCAAGAACCACTGGGACCGCGTCCGGAGCCGCGACGCCACCCAGACCTACAACAAGAAGACGACCCGCGAGCTGGCCGAGATGACCCCGGGGTTGAACTGGGGCGTGATGGCCTCGGCCATGCACGTGCCGGTCAAGGACGTCGCCGCCGTCATCGTCGCGCAGCCGAGCTACTTCACCGCGCTCGGCCAGGCGTTGACCGACGTCCCGCTCGACGACTGGAAGGACTGGCTCACCTGGAACATCCTCCGAGCCCACGCGCCGGCCCTGAGCAAGCCGTTCGTCGATGAGAACTTCGCCTTCTACGGCACGACCCTCTCGGGAGCCACCGAACTCAAGCCGCGCTGGAAGCGGGGCGTGGCCGCCGTTGAAGGGTCGCTCGGCGAGGTCGTCGGCAAGCTGTTCGTCGAGGAGCACTTCCCGCCCGAAGCCAAGGCGCGGATGAACACCCTGGTCGCCAACCTGACCGAGGCCTACCGCCGGAACATCCAGAATCTTGAATGGATGAGCCCCGAGACCAAGACCCGGGCGCTGGAAAAGCTCGCCAAGTTCCACCCGAAGATCGGCTACCCCGATAACTGGCGCGACTACTCGAAGCTGAGCGTCAGCCGCGACGACCTCGTTGGCAACCTGAAACGGGCCAGCGAGTTTGAACTCGACCGGAGCTTCAGCAAGCTCGGCAAACCGGTCGACAAGAACGAGTGGTTCATGACGCCGCAGACCGTCAACGCCTACTACAACCCCGGGATGAACGAGATCGTCTTCCCCGCCGCGATCCTCCGCCCCCCCTTCTTCGACCTCAAGGCCGACGACGCGGTGAACTACGGCGGGATCGGCGCTGTGATCGGGCACGAGATCGGCCACGGCTTCGACGATCAGGGGGCCAAGTACAACGGCGACGGCAACCTGATCGACTGGTGGACCGACGCCGACCTCAAGGCGTTCGAAGTCCGGACGAAAAAGCTGATCGACCAGTACAGCGCCTTCGAGCCCGCGCAGCTTCCCGGCCAGCACGTCAACGGCAAGCTGACCATCGGCGAGAACATCGGCGACCTCGGCGGTCTGACGATCGCCTACCAGGCCTACAAGATCGCCCTCGGCAACCAACCCGCCCCGGTCCTCGACGGCCTCAGCGGCGCCCAGCGGTTCTTCATCAGCTGGGCGCAGGTCTGGCGCGGCAAGGCACGCGACGCCGAACTGGCCCGCCGCCTGGCCACCGACCCCCACTCGCCCGCCGAGTTCCGCTGCAACGGCACCGTCCGCAACGTCCCCGAGTTCTACGAGGCGTTCGGAGTCAAGGCCGGCGACAAGATGTTCCTCGCCCCCGGTGACCGGGTCAAGATCTGGTAAAATTCCGCATGCTCAGGGGTGGTCGCGGTTCAGCAACCGCGACCATCTAGAAATGTCGATTTCAGCAGCAATAATACAATTTTTCATCATTCTGAGGCCAATTTAATGATTTCCTTTAAAGATTGGCTCTCAAGTCAGGAGGAACGTCTCCGAGCAGAGCAGATGGTCCAGTTTCAGGCAAAGGAGAGTTGGGTTCAATCCGTTGTTAATCTTATCGAGCAGATCGAGGGATGGATCAAGGAATCCGATATCCACGGACTCGTAAAACTCGACCACGAGTTTCGCGACCAGAACGATCCACCACGGGATATCTACGCGAACGCGAGACTTAATATAAGTGTAGGTGATCGTGACGTGAGTATCAGACCCGTGACGTTCTCCGTAACAGGGCCACGGTGGAAACCACGTCTGGGGGAATGGAGTGGGCGCGTCGATATCATCGGCGAGCCGCACGGCTATGAACTGTTCAGGTTCGTTGGCAACGATGGGCAAGAAGAATGGTACCTACGCGGTACACGCGACTATGAGATCAAAATATTCAATCAAGCCAATCTCGACACAGCACTGATGGCCTTGTTTTCATGAGGTCCCTTCAAGACGCTTGGGACTGGTACGAATCAATGCTTCGACTTCTTCGCATCGCGAAGCGACTCGGATCGAGATATTGGGATGAACTGCCCTGGGACGGCAGAATTGGTCGCGACGACTATTTTCGGCGGCTTGAAGGTTCTCAAGTCGCGTCGATGGCCGAGGGGGTTCTCATCGAGTTTGATGACCTCGCCGTTTTCGTGATGTTCTCGGTGTTCGAGGCGATCGTTCGCGACGAACTCAAAATGAATTTACAACCAGAGATTCAAGGGCTTCAACACCCAGCCCTCGTCCGGTCGGGGAGGCGGTTACTTCAAAACATTTCCGAGGGAAGTTTTCATGCCAATGTCCTTGAACTGTTAAAGCGTGATGGCAATGACGAAGACGGTCAGAGAATCAACTCGGTGATTGAGGAGGTTAGCCGAGTTCGCCAGTATCGCAACTGGGTTGCCCACGGTCGTCAAGCGGCTGAGCGACCCCGGCTGATTCTGCCTCGAGATGCGTTTGATCGCCTGCAAGCCTTTCTCGATGAGATCCGTCAGGCCGGTTGATTGGCTTCGAGCGTGGTTGCCGAGAACTCCGGACCCTTGCCATCAGGGCGTGGGCCTCGCACAATTGGCCCTCGGGGGTGGGTCGTGCGGCTTCCCCTGCGATATCCAATCTGGGGAGACTCCATTGAACATTCATCGGATCAAGATGGGCCTAGTGGCCGGCTGGCTGGCCACGGTCGGCGGGTTCGCCCAGGGGGCGGCGGTGGCACTGTCGCCGCTGAAAGTGGCCGGCACCCATGTCGTCAACGACAAGGGGGAGCGCGTCCGACTCCGTGGCGTCAACGCCGCCAGCCTGGAGTGGAACTCGACCGGCGAGGGGCACATCCTCCAGACCGTCGAGGTGGCCGTTCGCGACTGGCACTGCAATGTCGTCCGGATTCCGCTGGCGCAGGATCGCTGGTTCGGCAAGGCTCCCGAGCAAAAGGACGACGGGGTCGCGTACCGCGCCCTGGTCCGGCAGGTGGTGGATCGGTGCGTCGGGCTCGGCGGGTATGCGATGCTCGACCTCCACTGGAACGACGCGGGCGAGTGGGGCAAGAACATCGGCCAGCACGTCATGCCCGACCGCAACAGCGTGGCGTTCTGGAAGGAATGCGCCAACGCCTACAAGAACGAACCCGGCGTGATCTTCGACCTCTACAACGAGCCGCACGACGTCTCGTGGGACCAGTGGCTCAAAGGGGGCTCGGTCACCGAGAAGGATCAAAAAACCAGGCAAGAGCGGACCTTCGACGCGGTCGGGATGCAGGAACTGCTCGACGTCGTCCGCGCCACCGGGGCGAAAAACCTTGTCGTCGTCGGCGGACTCGACTGGTCGTATGACCTTGCGGGCATCCTCGACGGGCGCCAGCTCAAGGACCCCGACGGCCAGGGGGTGATCTACGCCAACCACGCTTACCCGTTCAAGGGGGACACCGTCAAGAAGTGGATTGGCAAGCTGGAAACGGCCTCGCGCTCGCTGCCGATCATCGTCACTGAGTTCGGCTCCGATCCCAAGGGAGGAGCGGGCCTGACCGGTGCCGATTGGGTCCGCCAGGTGGTCGCCGCCCTGCAAAGCCACGACTGGGATTACACCGCCTGGGATATGCACCCGGGCGCCGCGCCGTGCCTGATCCGTGGTTGGGACTACACCCCGACGGCACACTTCGGCGTTCCGGTCCTGGCGTTCCTCACGCACCCCGACCAGCCTGTAGCCCCGGAACCGACTCCGGCCAATCCCGTCGGGATCTTCGAGGGGTCGAAGGATGTCGGTACCGTCCGGAACGCCGGCTCGACCCGGTTCGATCCCGCCTCAAAGACGTACACCGTCGCCGGGAGCGGCAAGAACATGTGGCTCGACACCGACGCCTTCCAGTTTGCCTGGAAGCGGGTGGAGAGCGGCGACGTCAGCATCGCCGCCGATATCGCCTTTCTGGGGCAAGGCAAGGACCCGCACCGCAAGGCTTGCCTCATGATCCGCCAGAGCCTCGACGCCGACTCCGCCTACGTCGACGTTGCCATCCACGGCGACGGCCTGACGTCGCTCCAGTTCCGCGATACCCCCGGCGCCCTCACGCACGAGGTCCAGGCCAACACCACTAAACCTGGTCGGGTCCGGCTCGACCTCCACAACGGCTATGCCACGCTCGCCATCGGCGACACCACCGGCAACCCGCCCGCCTTCGCCGGCCCGGCCACGCGAATCAAGTTCGCCGGCCCGGTCTACGTCGGCATCGGCGTCTGCGCGCACGACGACGACGCCACCGAGCAGGCCACCTTCGCCAGCCTCGACCTCAGCACCGGCGTAGCGCCGCCGACCGCGACCCAGCCAACCCTGTACAGCACGCTCGAAACCCAGACCATCTCCTCGACCGACCGCCGCGTCGTCCGCGTCTTCACCGGGCGGATCGAGGCGCCGAACTGGACCAAGGATGGCACAGAGCTGATCTACAACGGCGCTGGCAAGCTGCACCGGCTCGCCACGACCGGCGGCGAGCCGACCACCATCGACACCGGGTTCGCCATCCGCTGCAACAACGACCACGGGATCAGCCCCGACGGCACGACGCTGGCCATTTCCGACGGGAGCCAGGGGGACCGGAAGTCGCGGATCTACACCGTGCCGATCACCGGCGGCACGCCCACGCCGATCACGCCGAGCGCCCCGTCGTACTGGCACGGCTGGTCGCCCGACGGCAAGACCCTGGCCTACTGCGCCGAGCGGGCAGGCGTCTTCGACATCTACACGACGCCCGCCACCGGCGGCGCCGAGACCCGACTAACGACGACCCCCGGCCTCGACGACGGCCCCGAGTACAGCCCCGACGGCAAGTCGATTTACTTCAACTCCGACCGCTCTGGCTTGATGCAAATCTACCGGATGGACCCCGACGGGTCGAACCAGACCCCCGTCTTCACCGACGACCGCAATAACTGGTTCGCCCACCCCTCACCCGACGGCACCAAGCTCGTCTACGTCTCGTTCGACAACTCGGTCCAGGGCCACCCCGAGGACAAGGACGTCGAACTCCGGCTGATCATCCTCGCCACCGGCAAGGTCACGACCCTCGCTAAGCTCTACGGCGGCCAGGGCACCATCAACGTCCCAAGCTGGTCCCCCGACGGCAAGCGGGTCGCCTTCGTCACCTACCAGCGCGTCCCGTAAGTTCCAACCCAGCCACGGATCAACACCAATGAAACACAGATAAGATATCTCATTCAACGGCTCTTCCCTTTCTTATCCGTGTTCCATCCGTGGCTCTTTTCCTCTTCTCTTCCCCGTATGGCTCATCATGTTCACCCACTCCGTCCTGTACGCCGTCTCCTCGCCCGACGAGGCCGAGGAGCGCGGCCCGATCAGCCAAGAAGCGGCGGTCGCCCTGTTTCACTCGTTCCCTTTCGAGGCGGAGTTACAGAAGCGCGAGTCCGACCCCGACCTGACCGTCCCGAGCCTGACCTTTACCGCCATCGGCACCGAATCCAGCCTGACGGTCTGGTCAGCCGACCCCGGCACCTTCCGGATCTGGGTCCCTGAGACCTTCGGCATGGTCGACGGCATCACCGACCCAGACGACGTGACCGACTGCATCGAACTGTTCTTCGAAAACGACCTCGAAACCCTCGGCATCCGCCTGGTCCGGATGGAAGCCAAGTACGCCTGAACGCACTTGGGCTTGACTCTCGCTGGAATTTTACAACATCTTGTTTCGCAAAACTTGTCATGGCTGCCCATCGGATTCGATTTGCAACTTCAGTATTGAGAACTCGCTTTGGCTCACCGCGTGCCGGGGATGTTGAGTTGCATGCTAGCTGCAGGTATCGTAAACTAATTCAACCTTCAGGTTTATCATGGATAGACCATTCAATCTTCAAACTCGCACTAACTAGCAAATTCTAAATTTCGCTAAGTTGAGTTGACTTATGAGGTGTTCGAGAATGTTAAGCCAGCCTGCGGAATCCAAGACCCAATTCGACGAGACAGAATCTTTCAGCTTTCGAAATCGGTTACTTGGCTGGCCGCTAACAGCAATCGCAGCGTTATTATGTGTCGTTTTATTTGGTGGGTGGTTACCAAATTATCTCAACTGGCCTTGGTATTCAGACCATGATCATTTTGCCACAACAGCGCAACTCTGGGATGCTGGTAAGCTACCTTACTCGGAAGTTTATTCGTTCCAGTTCCCAGGCGAAATCTATTTATTCTGGGGGTTAGGCAAGGCATTTGGTTGGGGAAACACTGTTGCTTTTTATGGTTTCGATGCAGGAATGGTGCTTGCCTTTGGCGCATTACTGGTGACTTGGAGCCATCGCGAATTCGGAAGGACAGCACCGGGATTAATTGGGTTTGCAACATTTCTCTCCTACTATTTAGGTCAAAACTTCCGCGTAGTGGGCCAGCGCGAATGGCATTCAGCGTTTTTGGGTATGGTTGCGTTGCTAATGCCAATTCTTTGGCAAAAGAGGCCTGGTCGCTGGCTATCGGGTATGGCTTTGGGTGCTGCATTGATCATTCGACCGCAAAGTATTGTCTTCGCTCCGGCAATTGCCTTGGCAATTGATATGAGCACTCGGCGGTTGGGAGATCGCTGGACCCGAACGGCGTGGGTTCTAATCGAATACTCGGTTGTAGTTGTAGGCACTGTTGCACTAGGGTTTCTGCCGCTCATCAGGGCGGGAGTTATGAACGACTTTATCGCATCCTTACGACAGATGGGGAGCAGTGATTCTAAATATCGAATGGGCGGTCGGCTGGAACCGGTGAAGCGTCTTTACCGCTTGATCACTGTTGTGCCAGGGATGATTTACATACCATTACTAATGGCTTTACTCTGGATTCGAGAGGCGAAAGTTCAGCGTGCGTGCGTGATGACTCTTGTTGCACTCCCATTAGTTTGTCTCTATAGTTTGCTGAGTCCTCGGGATCATGCCTATTTTCAGATTCCCGTGGTTGGCATTGTCTCCATGGCAATGACGTGCCTGGTCGCCTTAATCTTTCGCGTTGACTCAAGGTCGTCAATAACATCGGTAACGATCATCCTCGCCATGATTGCCGCATCACCACGATTACCCTTGCACAATCTTCTGAAAACAGGAAATGAACTCAATTTTTCGTTAAACTCAGGAGGAATTAGCAGTTACAAAGATTCATTGACATCGTTATGGTCTCACCAATTACCCAGAAATATCCCGTCGGGTTTCATTGACAAATATCAATGGACTGATATTCGAAACGTTCTAATTTATCTTCGGCACGAGGTACCGCAGTCGGTTCCAGTGGACAACTTAATTTTTGACACGCTTACAGCAATTACAAGTATGAGTGGGCATGTCGCAGGTATGCCGTCAGACAACTATGGCATTCTGCTTTCTCGTGTTTGGATGGACAAAACGATTGCCGCCCTGAAGAAACCGGGACCATGTCTCGTCGTCTGGAACCCACAGCAAATGACAAGCGTTGATCCAGCGTTTGACAAGATCGAAGCGGCAGTCCGCGCCAATTTTGAGCCTTCAAAAAAATTTGGCGACATCGAGGTCTGGTCTCGCAAGGTCCAGCCATGAGCCAGCCTACAAGCACCGTTCGGATCGTCACGTTGCCAACCAGGCGAATGCCGCTCCCTCAATAGGCCCGATAGATAGCGGGGAAAAGTTGGCATCGCGGCGGAATGCCCTGAAACTTCGGTTGAAACCCCAGCAGTAGCTGTTCGCCGACGTCCACCCTGATCATGCCGGTGTTCGGATCGAAAAAGACGCGACCGAATCCAAATCGGGTCAGATTGGCCATCGCTTTTGGTTTAATCTGACATTTTTTCGATCTTTTCGCGATTGTGCTGCTTAAAATCGCCAAATCTCCCGATACTTAAGGATGATATCGGCATGAAATGACATCGCACCCACGTCATGACACCGGGAAAGGCTCTGCCATGAACCCGTCCACCAGCGCCGCGCGGATCGCCGCGAATCGGGCCAATGCTCTGCTTTCCACCGGGCCGACCACGGACGCGGGGAAGCTGGCCTCGCGGCGGAATGCCCTGAAACATGGGCTGACGTCGAAGATCGTGGACCTGGAAGCGCTGGAGCAAGAGCTTCCCACCGGGGTGGATGCCGACGGAAGGCTCGACGCGAACTACTTGAAAACGCAGATCGTGCTGACGATGTCGCAGATCCAGCGGGCGCAGCAGATTCAACTGATCCTGCGCAATGAGTCTGCGCTGCGGGCCACGGTCCTGTGGGACGAGGACCGGACGCTTGAAGCCGCCGCGATGGGTGAGAAGCTGCTGAAGCGGCCGGGGTGGACCGTCACCCGGCTGCAACTGATGCCGCGGGGGTGCGACTGGCTGATCGAGCGCTGGCGGTGGCTGGCCCGCGCGGCGGCGACGTCCGAGGGGTGGAACGAGACACTCACGAAGTTGGCGTTCGGCCTGCTCGGGATCGACGCCGAAGGGCAGATCGGCACGGTCCTGGAAGCGGTCGCGGGGCGGCGGGCCAATCGGGACAACCCGCCGACGACCCACTCGGCGCTGGCCGAGACGATGATCGCCGAACTCGAAGCGCGGCAGGAGGTCGTCGCCGAGGTCGACGCGATGCAGCGCGCGCTGGCCATCGACGACGCCACCGACCTACCCAGCCCCGACCTCGCCCGCCTCCGCCGCTACGTCGCCACGCTCCACCGGCGCCTCGAATGGCTCTTGAAGGAGCAGCGGATCAACCAACCGGTCGCGCCCGCGCCTCGGACGGCGTCGACTCCGCCGACCCCGACTCAGACCCCGCCCCGACCACCGGCCCCTCGATCCGAACCGCGAGAGCGCCGAACGAACCCAATCTATGACGAAACGAAGCCAACAATCCTCCCGCCGGAGATCGCCGCGGCGCTCCCCGAACTGGCCTTCCTGCTCGCCAACCCCCCGCAACTGATCGAAGAGTCGCCCTATAACCTCCCCAACGAGGATAACCCGCACTTCGAAATTTGATCGGTTGATCGGCTCGCCCGCAAATCCGTTGGTTTCGTCGCGACTCAAACACGCGGCCAGCCCCGCCACGCCTGGGATCGGGCGTTTCGATTGAAATTTGTGCAGGGAATGGATTGAAATCCTCGCTCGCCGCATAGTCAGGGTGTGGGCCGGACGAACCGGCCGACCTGGGCCGGGCGGGCGGGAGTTGACCTGATGGCGGAGCATGGGCGCGGCAATTTGGATCAGCGGTTGCTGAGCAACCTGCTCGCGGTTGGCCCGGTCGCGGTCCGGTCGGACGCGGAGTTGGTCGAGCGCTTCCTGACCGGGCACGGCGAGGCGGCCGAGGCGGCGTTCGGGGCGTTGGTCGAGCGGCATGGGCCGGCGGTCCTGGCCCAGAGTCGACGGATCGTCCGCGATGACCACACCGCCGAGGATGTGTTTCAGGCGGTCTTTTTGATCCTGGCCCGCCGGGCGCGGTCGGTCCAGGTGGATGACTCGCTCGGGCGCTGGCTGCATGGCGTTACGCGCCGGGTCGCCGTCCGGGCCCGGCACCAATCGCGGCGAGAGATCCCCCCGCCCGCCGCTCCTGATCGCCAGCCGACCGACCCGGCGCTCGCTGCCGACCGGGATGAGATCCGCCACCTCGTCGCGGTGGAGGTCGCCAATTTATCGAGCAAGTACCGCGAGCCGGTCCGCCTGTTCCACCTCGACGGCCTCGGCCAGGATCAGGTGGCCGAGGCGCTCGGCATCCCGGTCGGCACGGTCCGGAGCCGCCTCTCCCGCGCCCGGAATCTCCTCCGGACCCAGCTCAGTCGCCGAGGGGTCTCGCCCACCGCGTTGGCCACCTGGTTCGGCACTCGCCCAAGCCTGGTCCACACCCCGGCCGCCCTCGTCCGGACCACGCTTGCCAACCTGGGCAGCGGCCCGCTTGGGGCTGCGTCGGCTCCCGTGCTCCTGCTGGTTCACCACACGATGAGGCACTTCTTGATGACAAAACTGATCGGTTTCGGTCTTTTAGCTGTGGCATTCGGATCTCTGACCACTGGCATGATCGTCCTGGCGGGCGGTGATGAACCGAAAGCGCCGGCTCCCGTCGCGGCGCAGGCTCCATCTCCCGTCGCGGTTCAGACTCCAGCACGGGTCGCCCCACCGGCGGAGTCGCTGGAAGCGCAGTTCCGGCGGATCGCGGCGGAGTTTCAGGCGGCCCGCGAATTCTCATGGGCGGAGGGGAAGAAGGCCAAGGACAAATTCGAGGAGTCGAAGATTGTCAACAAACTTGCTCCCAACATCGAGGGCTACTCGCGGCGGATCATCGACCTGGCGGCGGCCCATCTTCTGGAACCAGGTGCCCGCGATGCGCTGATCTGGGTAATCCACCAGCCACAGCAGTCGGACGGCGGCGACTACGGCGACGACTTCGCCCGCGCTGTGCGGTTGCTGGTCTGGCACTACGCAGACGATCCCGAGGTGGCGCGGGCGGCTCTGGGGTTGGAACGAGTGATCGGCGAGCGCCGCGACATTTTTATCAATGGGATCTATGCCAACGCCCAGAACCGCGAGGCGAAGGGCCTGATCCGCCTGGCCCGGGCCGACTACCTGATCACGCAGGCCGGGTTCAGCGCCTCGGCGCGGAAGTTCCCCTCCCGCCTGGTCGTCACCTATCAGGGCTATGATGACCAGGGAAAACGGGTCGAAATGCGCAACAACGGCTCGAACGAAGACGAGGGATACCGCGTCTACCTCCGGATGCTCGACCCCGACTTTGTCCGCAAGGAAGGCGAACGGCTCTACGAGGAAGTGATCGCCGAGTACGCCGACATCCCTTACATCACGCTCGGCACCCGCGAGATGGAGCGCAAGGCCCGCGAACACCCTTCGGCCACCATCACCGACCCGGCCAAGAAACAAGACGCGATCGAGAACGAGACGTACCTGGCCAGACCAAAGTGGACCCTCGGCCAGATGGCCGCGAAGAAGCTCGACGAGCTGCGAAACCTCGCCGTGGGCAAGGTGGCGCCCGACTTCACCGGCAGTGGGGCGGATGGCAAGCCGATCAAACTCTCGGATTATCGCGGGCAGGTCGTGGCGCTGGTTTACTGGTTCTCGACCTGCGGGCCGTGCCTGAGCGAGATCCCGCACGAAAAGGAGCTGGCCGCGAAGCTGAAGGGGCGGCCGTTCACCTGGCTCGGGATCGTCACCGACGGCAAGGGAGAAGACGCCCGCAAGATCCTCGACAGCGAGGGGATCACCTGGCCGAACATCCTGGCTGGTGGCGACAAGGTGGCCGAGCAGTACCACGTCAAAAGTAACCCGGACTACTTCATCATCGACGCCGCGGGGGTGATCCGCTGGAAAGGTCAGATCAGCGCCAGTTCACGCGATGAGTTCATCGAGAAGCTGGTCAAGGAGGCGGAATCCAGGGCCACCCCCCGGCCCTGACCGACCGACATCCGGTCCACGCGAAATTCCCTCGAACCGGGTCGGCGCCCTCTGGGTTTGCCGAGCCGGTTCGGCTACGTTGAAGTCCTCTCCGCGAGCGGCCTTGACGCTTCAGACCTCGTGAGAACGGGACTTGATATCGATGCAGCACCGGATTAGTCGACGCCAGTGGTTGACACAGACCGCCGCAATCGGGGCCCTGGCGGCGGTCGGGCCGCGAGCCTGGGCCACGCGGCAGGGGCCGAACGAAAAGCTGAATATCGGGATCATCGGCACATCGGGCCGGGCCCTCGGGAACATCGAGGGAGTCCAGGGCGAAAACATCGTCGCCGTCTGCGACATCGACGACAAGCTGGTCGACATCGCCTCGGGCCGGTTCCCCAAGGCGAAGACGTTCGCCGACTTCCGCAAACTGATCGAGATGCCGGGTCTGGACGCAGTCGTCATCAGCACCGCCGACCACACCCACGCCCCCGCCGCTGCGCTCGCCCTGCGCGCTGGCAAGCACGTCTACTGCGAAAAGCCGCTGACGCACACCGTCCACGAGGCCCGGACGCTGGCCAAACTCGCCGCCGAGGCCAAGGTCGCCACCCAGATGGGCACTCAGATCCACGCGACCGACAACTACCGCCGCGTGGTCGAACTCGTGCAAGCGCAGGCCGTCGGGCCGATCCGCGCGGTCCACGTCTGGCTCGGTGCGGCCAAGTGGGCCGGTGGCGAGCGCCCGATCACCGCCGAGCCGGTTCCGCCCTCGCTCCACTGGGACCTCTGGGTCGGCCCCGCGCCGATGCGGGCGTACCACTCGACGTACCTGCCCGCCAACTGGCGGCGGTGGTGGGATTTTGGCAACGGCACGATGGGCGACATGGCCTGCCACTTCATGGACCTCCCGTTCTGGGCGCTCGATCTCCGCCACCCAACCAAAGTCGTCGCCGACGGCCCCAAACCGCACCCCGAGACGACCCCCGACTGGCTGACGGTCCGCTACGAGTTCCCCGCCCGGGGCGCGCTGCCGCCCGTCGCCCTGACCTGGTACGACGGCCAGAAACGCCCCGAGGTCCTCGCCGAGAACGGCGTCAAGGGCTACAGCAACGGTGTCCTGTTCGTCGGCGACAAGGGGGCGATCGTCGCCGACTATGACCATGTCACCTTGCTCCCGCAGGATCAGTACAGCGACTTCAAGGCCCCTGCCCCGAGCATCCCCCGCTCGATCGGCCACCATGCCGAATGGATCGCCGCGTGCAAGGACGGCCGGCCGACCACCTGCAACTTCGATTACTCGGGAGCCCTGACCGAGGCCGTCCTCCTGGGCAACGTCTCGTTCCGGACCGGCTCCGCGCTCGACTGGGACGCCGCCAACCTCAAGGCCACCAACTGCCCCGCCGCCGACGAATTCATCCAACGCGCCTCCCGACCCGGCTGGACGCTCTGATCGAAGACCGAAAAGGAGCCACGGATGGAACACGGATGGAACACGGATCAATCAGGGAGGATGGATAAAAATCCAAACTCTCAATCTTTCTGATCCGTGTTTCATCCGTGGCTCCTTTGGCATTTTTTCCCCGACCCAGATCACCTTTGAGGGACTTTTCATGTTGCGATCGCTTGTGCTCCACGCTCCGTTCTGGTCCGGCCTGGTGGCCGTCGCGCTGGTGGGACATTCGCTCAACGCTCAGACGCCCCGGATCGAGGACAAGACGACCGACAAGGGCCTGATCGTCGTTGACCCGGCCTTGATGAAATCCGACAGCAAGTTGACCCCGCTGTTTGATGGCAAGACGCTGGCGGGCTGGCATGGGATCGAGAACACGTACGACATTCGCAAGCTCGACGCCATGCCGGCGGCCGAGCGGGTCAAGACCATCGCCGCCTGGACCGAGGACGCCCAGAAGCACTGGAAATGGGACAATGGCGTCCTGATCAACGACGGCGAGGGGAAATTCCTGGCGTCCGACAAGAACTACGGCGACCTCCACCTCGTCCTTGACTACAAGACCGTCGCGAAAGCCGATAGCGGGATCTACCTGAAGGGCTCGCCGCAGGTCCAGATCTGGGACACGACCGCCGCCGGGGGCAAGCACAACATCGGTGCGGATAAAGGCTCGGGCGGGCTCTGGAACAACTCGCCGGGCGCTCCCGGCAAGGACCCGCTCGTCTTCGCCGACAAGCCGTTTGGTGAGTGGAACCACGTCGAGATCATCCAGGTCGGCGCCCGGACGACGGTACGCCTCAACGACAAGCTCGTCGTCGACCACGCCATCATGGAGAACTACTTCGACCGCAAGCTCCCGCTGTTCGCGCAGGGGCCGATCATTCTCCAGACTCACGGCGGCGAGATCCAGTGGCGCAACCTCGCCGCCCGGTCGATCCCCGCCGATGAGGCCAACAAGATCCTCGCCGCGCACGATGCCCAGGGGTTCACCCCAATCTTCAACGGCAAGGATCTGACCGGCTGGGCCGGCCCCGTGGAAGGCTACGAGGTCGAAGCGGGCGCCCTGCGCTGCAAGTCAGGCTCGGGCGGGACGATCTATTACAAAAAGGAACTGGGCGACTTCGCTGCGCGGGTGATGTTCAAGCTCCCCCCCGGCGGGAACAATGGCCTCGCGATCCGCTACCCCGGCGAGGGCGACACCGCCTACGTCGGCATGTGCGAGTTGCAGGTCCTCGACAACACCGCCGCCAAGTATGCTGGCAAGCTCGACACCCGCCAGGTCCACGGCTCGGTCTATGGCGTCGTGCCCGCCGTCCAGGGCTACCTCCGCCCCGTCGGCGAATGGAACTTCCAGGAGGTGACCGTCACCGGCCCCCGGATCAAGGTCGAACTCAACGGGACCGTCATCCTCAACGCCGACACCAGCACCGTCCACGAATTCATGGCCCACAGCGCCCACCCCGGCCTGTCCCGCAAGACCGGCTACTTCGGCTTCGCCGGCCACAACGACCCCGTCGAGTTCAAGGACGTCATGATCAAGCCGAAGGATTGAACCAAACACCGCCGATCGCCCCAGCCGTCTCCTGGTCCACCCGGGTCCGGCTCTGGGCGGTTCTGGGCTGAGTAGGACGAATTGCCCAAACGCAAGTTGTCTCGCAGCAATCCCTGGCTTACATTGGAACCGAAGGGTCGGGATCTGTGAGGTTGTCTCCTTGAATGATTGGACAAATCCCGCAACAGCCTGGGATTGACCCATGAACCGGCCTCTGCTTTTCGCCAACATCCGTGATGCCGCCGATCAACTCGACTCCGAAGCCCAGGTCGATCTCATTGCGATCTTGAGTCGGCGATTGGCGGCCAAAGGGCGAGAACAGGTCGTGCACACGGTTGCGGAGTCACGGCGTGAGTTCGCCGCAGGGGAGTGCCAACCGATGACAGCAGCAGCCATGATCGAGGAAGCATTGTCTTGCGACGGACCCTGATTCGTTCAGCGGATCGTCTTTGAATTCGTGCAAGATCAGGGGCAAGAAGCCATCCTCTTGTTAGCCCTGGGCACCCATGATCCAGTTTACTGATATTATTGAGAATCAATCCCGCCAACCCCGGCCGATGGTGGCCGAGGTTGGCGGGCAACTGCGGTATCGCTCAGATACTCAAAACCTCGACGCTGGTTCGGAACGAAGCCTGCGCGGTGTCCTCGACGATCGGGCCGAGGATGACGACGGTGTGGGCGGGGACGGCGATCTCGGTGTCGGTGGTCAGGGGCTCGGTGGGGGCGCTGGCGAGGAGGATGGCGGTCGGGCGGCCCTCGCGGAGGGGGATCGTGCAGACCTGGTTGGACAGGTTGGCGACGATCGTGACCAGACCCCGTTCGACGGTGAGCCACGACTCGTCCTCGTCGGAGTCGGTGCAGACCAGATCGAGGCGGCCGTCGGTCAGTTGCGGCAGGGTCCGACGAAGCTGGATCAGGTCGTGGTGCCAGTCGAGGATGGCGCGGTGGCCGGGTTCGTCGAGTTCGGCCCAGTTGAGCTTGGACCGCTCGAAGGTCGCGGACGAGCCGGGGTCGGGGACGTCATCGGGCTTCCAGCCGAACTGGCCGAACTCCTTTTTACGCCCCTCGGAGACCGCTTTCGCCAGGTCGGGATCGTCGGAAAAGTCGGCGAAGTACTGGAAGGGGGCGGTGGCGGCAAACTCCTCCCCCTGAAACAGCATCGGGATGAAGGGCGCGGTCAGAACCAGAGCGGCGGCCACCTTGGTCCGCTCGGGGGTCGTGAGGTGGCAGAGTCGATCCCCCTGGGCACGGTTGCCGAGCTGGTCGTGATTTTGAACGTAACCAAGGAAGTGGTGGCCACTCAGGCCGATCGGTGGACGTCCGTGGCGACGCTGGCGGAAGTTGGATTTCCGCCCCGCATAGACGTAAGACGACTCGAACGACGTTGCCAGGTCGGAGACTGCGCCGAAGTCTTCGTAGTAGCCGTTCCGCTCGCCGGTGATGACCGAGTGGAGGGCGTGGTGGAAGTCGTCGGACCACTGCGCGTCGATCCCGAACCCGCCGAGGTCGCGGTGGCGGACGACGCGGGGATCGTTCAGGTCGCTCTCGGCGATCAGGACGAGGTGGCGGCCGAGGTGGGCCTTGAGAACCTCCACCTCCTTGCTCAACTGCTCCAGAAACGGGACCGCCGAGGTGTCGACGATCGCATGGATCGCGTCGAGGCGGAGGCCGTCGAAGTGGTAGTCGCGGAGCCACATCAGGGCATTGTCGCAGAAGAACCGGCGGACCTCGTCGCTGTACGGGCCGTCGAAGTTGAGCGCATTGCCCCAGGGGGTGTGGTGCCGATCCGTGAAGTACGGGGCAAACTTTGGCAAAAAGTTGCCCGACGGCCCGAGGTGGTTGTAGACGACGTCGAGGAGGACGCCGAGCTTGTGCTCGTGGCAGGCGTTGACCAGCCGCTTGAGCCCTTCAGGGCCGCCGTATTCTTGCCTCGGGGCGAACAGCGACACGCCGTCATACCCCCAGCCGAACTTGCCGGGAAAGTCGTTGACCGGCATCAACTCGACATGCGTCACGCCCAGCGCCTTAAGGTGCGCCAATCTCGCGATCGCCGAGTCGAAGGTCCCGTCGGGGGTGAACGTGCCGATGTGCAATTCGTAGATCAGGGCCGCCGACAGAGGCCGGGCCTGATATTCGTCGTCGGTCCAGCGGAAGGCGTGGTGGTCAACGATCCGGCTCGGCCCGGTCACGCCATCGGGCTGCCACCCCGAGCGGGGGTCGGGCAGGTCGGCGTTGTCGTCGATCGTGAAGGAATAATCCTCGCCGGGTCGGGCGTGTCGACCGGTGGCTTGCCACCAGCCATGGACGCGGGCGTCGGGCTCCATCGCGATCGACTCGCCACCGACTTGAACGAAAACCTGGTTCGCGAGCGGTGCCCAGACGCGATACGGTGTCATGAACTTCCTCGGATGATCCTGAAGCAGCAACGACGCGGCGGTCGGCGGGGCGAGAGGGCCGGCGACACGCCAGAGGCGGCAGGGGTTAAGGGCGGACTGAATTACGCACAAATGCAAATAGCATTTCTCATGCCCGACGTGAGCGAGCCAAACCACTCTCGGCATGGGCTCGGTGTCAAACCTGGCCCAACGGCGAGGCTTCATCCTGCGCCGCCATCGCTTCGAGGTTGGCGATCACCCGGACGAGCAACTCACCCAGCACTCGGCACTCGGCGGGATCAAAATCGGCGAGCATCTCGCGGCGGTTCGCCGCCAGAGCGGCCAGAAGCGGAGCGATCTTGCTCAGACCGACCGGGGTCAGGCTGAACAGGCTGATCCGCCCATCCTTGGGGTCGGCTCGGCGCTGGATCAGGCCGTCCCGCTCCATCCGCGTCAAGGTCGCCGCCATCGTCGGCTGCTCGATCTGCGCCAGCCGGGCTAGAGCCACCTGCGACAGCGCCGCGCCCCCCTGCAGTGCCGAGAGGATCGGAATCTGGCCCCCCGCCACCCCGAACGGCTTCAACCGGACGTCAGCCACACGCCCGAGCAACCGGCTCGCCCGGTTGATCAACTGCCCCAGCGGCGTCTGAGTCTCATCCCACGGCATCGATCCCTCATCCCTAATTCAAAAAACATCGCTTGCTATGGATATCCATAGCGTGCTATACAATCATTCGACGGGGACGATCAGGTGTCAAGTCCATCGACTCGTGGGGAGGCTCGTTCATGGCCAATAATTTGAAGATTGCGATCATCGGGGGTGGACCGGGGGGCCTGATGCTGGCTCGGGTCTTGCAGACGCACGGGCTGGCGGCGACGGTCTTTGAGCGAGAATTGGCACCGAGCGCCCGGTCGCAGGGGGGGACGCTCGACATGCACCACGACACAGGGCAGTATGCCTTGCGGGTGGCGGGGTTGGAGCAGGAGTTCCGCGCGGCGAGTCGCCCCGAGGACCAGGGGATTCGGCTCTACGACCCGAGCGGGACGATCCGGCACCGCGACGACACGACGGCTTTTGGCGGCAACGAGGACCGGCCCGAGATCGACCGCGGGGCGCTCCGGCAGTTGCTCCTCGACTCGCTCGCGCCCGGCGTCGTCCGGTGGGGGCACAAGCTTGTCGCGGTCCACCGGGATGATGATGGGACGTGCGACTTGACCTTCGACCCCGGAATCACCGAGCGGTTCGACCTGGTCGTCGGGGCCGACGGCGCCTGGTCACGCATCCGCCCGCTCGTCTCCGACGTGGTCCCGACCTATAGCGGGATCACCTTCATCGAGCTGACCATCACCGCCGCCGATACCCGGCACCCCGAGCTGGCCGACCTTGTGGGACGCGGCAAGATGTTCGCCCTCGGCGGTGGCCGGGCCATCATCGCCCAGCGGAACAGCAACGCCCGGATCTTCGTTTACGCCGCCCTGCCCGTCCCGTTCGACTGGGCCGCGTCGGGGGCGCTCGACGACGCGGACCCCGTCGCGACGAAGGCCATGCTGGCTGGCTGGTTCGCTGGCTGGTCGCCCGAGTTGCTCGCCTTGATCCACGCCGCCGGCCCGCGCGCCCTGCCATGGCGGTTGTCCGCCTTGCCGGTCGGCCACCGCTGGGCCAACCGCCCCGGCGTGACTCTCATTGGCGATGCGGCGCACGTTATGTCCCCCTTCTCGGGTCAGGGAGCGAATCTAGCCCTCCGCGACGCCGCCGACCTCGCCTGTGCCCTGGCCGACGCGACCGACTGGCGCGACGGGGTCCGTAACTTCGAGGCGACGATGTTCGACCGCGCGGCCACCGCTGCGGCCGAGGCGGCGGGTGCGCTCGAAGCGGTCTTCGCCCCGGACGGGCTCGACCACATGCTGGCCCACTTCCAGGAGCATCAAGCCGTCAGCCGGTGACGACCCAGCGCCTCGCCCGGACATCGAGCACAACCAGTCGGCTGGTGGCCGAGGTCGGCGCGAGTTTTGCTGATCGAGGCAGGCCAACGTCTTCATGGTTCACCGAGCCAGCCCGGACCTGGTCGGCTCTGGCCTTTTCTCTCCTTCTGGTACCCAAACGGAACCGCAATGCCCGTCCCCTTGTCGACGTACCGAGTGCAGATGCGGGCCGAGTTTGGCTTCGACGACGCGGCAGCCATCGCCGACTATCTGAGCGACCTGGGCGTGAGTCACCTGTATTCGTCGCCGTATCTCCAGGCAGGCAAGGGGAGCACGCACGGGTACGACGTGCTCGACCACTCGAAGCCGAACGACGAGTTGGGCGGGGTCGAAGGGCATGAGCGGCTCTGCCATGCGCTGGGCGAGTCGGGACTGGGGCAGATCCTCGACATCGTCCCGAACCACATGAGCATCGCCAGCCGGGATAACCGCTGGTGGTGGGACGTGCTGGAAAACGGCCCGGCGAGCCACTTCTCCAGCTATTTCGACGTCGACTGGAAGCCCGCCGACGCCAAGCTGCGCGACATCGTCCTGATCCCGATCCTCGGCGACCACTACGGCCGCGAGGTCGACGCCGGCCACATCCAGCTCCAGCGCAACGGCGGGACGTTCACGTTCCACTACTTCGACAACGTGGTGCCGGTCGCCCCCCGGTCGCTCGATGACCTGCTCAACCGCGCCGCGCTCCATGCCGACTCGGAGAAGTTGGCCTTTCTGGCCGATGCCTACCGCAACCTGCCGCACGCGAGCACGACCGATCGCGAAGCCCGGACCCGGCGGCACCGCGACAAGAAGGTCCTCCATGCGTTGCTCGCCCGGCTCTGCGAGGAAGAACCCGCGGTGGCCAGAGCGATCGACGACACCGTGGCCGGGATCAATGCCGCACCGACCGAGATTGATAACCTCCTCGAACGGCAGAACTACCGACTGGCGCACTGGAAGTCGGCCGTTGAGGAACTGGACTACCGCCGGTTCTTCGACATCAACACCCTGATCAGCCTCCGGATGGAAGATCAGCAGGTCTTTGAGGACAGCCACCGCCTCGTCCTCGACTGGCTCCACAAGGGCGTCCTCGATGGCCTCCGCGTCGACCACCCCGACGGCCTCCGCGACCCGGCCGAATACTGCCACCGGCTCCGCCAGGCTTCCGGCGACGCCTGGATCGTGATCGAAAAGATCCTCGAACCCGGCGAGGCCCTGCCCGAGGACTGGCCCGTCGCCGGAACGACCGGGTACGACTTTTTGAACAAGCTTGGCGGCCTGTTCATCGCGGGCCAGCATGAAGCGGCCATCACCGACTTTTACGCACAGTTCACCGGCGAGTCGGTCGACTACACGGCGATGGTCCGCGACAAGAAGCTGACCGTCCTGAAGCAGATGTTCGCCTCCGACGTCAACCGGCTCTCGGCCCTGCTCGACCACGTCGGCGAGAACCAGAAACGCTACCGCGACTATACCCGGCGCGACATGACGAGCCTCCTCCGCGAGGCGATCGCCTGCTTCCCCGTCTACCGGACCTACGTCGTCCCCGAGACCAGCACGATCAGCGACGTCGACATCAAGTACATCGACGAGGCGCTGAAGCTGACCAGGGAGAACCGGCCCGACCTCGACGACGACCTCGTCGGCTTCCTCCGTGACCTCCTGACGCTCAAGCTGACTGGTCCGAGCGAAACGTCATTCGTCGCCCGGTTCCAGCAGAACACCGGCCCGGTGATGGCCAAGGGGCTCGAAGACACGGTCTTTTATAACTACAACCGATTGGTTGCTCTCAACGAGGTGGGCGGCGAGCCGAGCCACTTCGGAATCGCCCCGACGAAGTTCCACGAGGACTGCCAGGCCATGGTCGGGCGCTGGGGTGAGTCGATGCTCACCACCACGACCCACGACACCAAGCGGTCCGAAGACGTCCGGGCGCGGTTGTCGCTCCTGTCCGAGATCCCCGACCAGTGGGCCGAGGCGGTGCAAAGCTGGTCCAAACTGAACGCCCAGCACCAGTCGGGCGAACACCCCGACAAGAACGCCGAGTACCTCCTGTACCAGATCCTCGTCGGCGCCTGGCCGATCGACGTCAACCGCGCCACCGCCTACATGGCCAAGGCCACCAGCGAGGCCAAGGTCCACACCTCCTGGACCGAGCCGAACGAAGGGTACGTTGAGGCCGTCAAGCGCTTCGTCACCGGCATCCTCAAGGACCCCGAATTCGTGCGCTCGCTGGAGCAGTTCGTCCAGCCGCTGATCGAACCCGGCCGCGTCAACTCGCTGTCGCAGGCCCTGATCAAGTTGACCGCCCCCGGCGTCCCCGACACCTATCAAGGCAATGAACTCTGGGATATGAGCCTGGTCGACCCCGACAACCGCCGCGAGGTTGATTACACGATCCGCCGCAAGCTGCTGGCCGAACTCAAAGCCGGCATGACCCCCGAGGCGATCTGCGCCCGGTCCGACGACGGCCTGACCAAGCTCCACGTCACCACCAGGGCGCTGCACCTCCGCAAAGCTCATCCCCAGGCGTTTGGCAAGGATGGTACCTACACCCCGATCACCGCGACGGGAACCAAGGCGGATCATGTCGTCGCCTTCGACCGGGGCGGAGTGGCGGCAACGGTCGCCGTCCGCCTGCCGATCCTGCTGGCGGGTGACTGGGGCGACACCGCCATCACCCTCCCCGCCGGAAGCTGGACCAACGAGTTGACGGGGGACAAGGTTCCGGGCGGCGTGGTCCGGATGGCCGACCTTTTGAAACGGTTCCCGGTGGCGTTGTTGAGCCGGGATGACAAGTCGCTGGTGTAGCGAGCAGGTTTGGAAGGATTGGCTTGATCTAGACCAACCTCTCCAACTTCGACGAGATTTCGTTGTAAAATGTGACTGTACTGCCTGGACCAAGCTTTTCCGGAAAGATCGCCAGGCATTCTGCGTTGGTTTTTGAAGAATGATAGATAAAGCCTTCGAGATGGACTAATTTGAAGAGTTCATACCCCAACTCCTGGGTTGGTGCGATGCCCGGCCCCGGATAATTTGACCAGTTTCCAGTCAGTTCGGTATGGTTCGTTTGGAGGATTGTTTGCACCCTGGGATCGGTCAGATCCACAACATTATTGAGAACAATTTCAAAACTCATAATTACCCACGAACCTCTGGGGTTCGCGATGGGACTGCTCGGACTGCCAAGGAGTGCTCCTACTTCCAGAATGGCCACTTGCTGGTTTTCGCCAAAGTAGACGATGCTGTGAAGTGGATTTTTGTGAGTCGCTGCACTGAACCGAGACGGGAATTTCTTGGAGTGGCCACTGGCAAGTCTACTCTTCCAAAACTGCAGGCTTACAGCCCGATACCAGGAACCTGTAAGTGGCCGACTCATCAACTTAGCACAAGCCTTCGCCTTCACGAGAAAAGGCCGTATTTAACAGCATTGAGAAGGTTGGAGACCTTTTCTTCCTCATCCGTGTCGAGCAAGTCGATCGGCCGACGATTGCCGAGATTTTCGTTGGGCGTTCTGAGCCACGCCCCAGGATGTTGGAGCAGCTCACTTGTTAACTCGAGCGCCGTTTTCGGGGTGTCGCCGACAGGATCTGCCGGATCGGACTCGGCTTGTTCGGTTGATCCAATTCTCATTTCAACATGCCATGCTAGAGTCAAAGACGTACCTACAGTGCGGATCTCGGGGTTGATCTGGCCCTGACTCAACGTGAGCAGATGGTTGTTCACGGTCTGGATGATTTGCTGGATGTTCACTGGAGCTGGATCGTTCGATCGGGTCTGCTTCAAAGTCTCAACCGAGATTGGAGAGACCGCGGCAACGGCTGGTTGCTCCAGAGAGTTGGTCCGAACTTTGGCAGCGGTGTGCTGCGATCGATCCTTTTTGAGCTTGGATTTCTGCTCCGCGTTTCGCTTCACGGTTGCCATGGCGTCTCTTCCGGTTGGGTCCGAGGTCTCATGACGGGATTATAACGTGCGTAGTTGGATTTGGCTCGATAGGACTTCGACACACACCCGAAGCCTGGACCCAAACGATGGCATTGGTTGGTCAAGCATCAATCAGCCGGCCTGACACAAGATTTGCAGGCTAGAGGGGGCGACGAGGTCCACCCGCTTGCGTTAAGCTCGCGGGCGATTCTTCGGCCCAGCGCGTATTGTCGGCTTTGTTCGCTCCCGTGGCTTGTGGCTGTAGTCAAGATGGATGAGATGGGGAGTTCGCCGTCGATGATCGAATCCGACCCGCAGTGGTACAAAGACGCCATCATTTATGAGCTGCACGTCAAGGCGTTCTTCGACAGCAACAACGACGGGATGGGCGACTTCCCCGGTTTGATCCAGAAGCTCGACTACCTGCAGGGGCTGGGGATCACCTGCCTCTGGATCTTGCCGTTCTATCCGTCGCCCTTGCGGGATGACGGCTACGATATCTCGAACTACACCCAGGTCAACAAGCTCTACGGCGTCCGGAAGGACTTCAAGAAGTTCGTGCGGGAAGCCCACGAGCGGGGCATCCGGGTCATCACCGAGCTGGTCATCAACCACACGTCGGACCAGCACCCGTGGTTCCAGCGGGCTCGGAACGCGCCGCTGGGGCACCCGGACCGTGATATTTATGTTTGGAGTGATGACCCGAACAAGTACAACGGTACGCGGATCATCTTCACCGACACCGAACCGTCGAACTGGACGTGGGACCCCGTTGCCAAGCAGTACTTCTGGCACCGGTTCTTCGCGCACCAGCCCGACCTCAACTTCGACAACCCGCGCGTCCTGAAAGCCGTCTTCAAGGTCATGCGGTTCTGGCTCGACATGGGGGTCGATGGGATGCGGCTCGACGCCATCCCGTACCTGATCGAGCGCGAGGGGACGAACTGCGAGAACCTGCCCGAAAGCCACAACATCCTCAAGCTCTTTCGCAAGGAGATGGACACCCACTATCAGGACCGGATGTTCCTGGCCGAGGCGAACCAGTGGCCCGCCGACGTCTTGCCGTACTTTGGCGACGGCGATGAGTGCCAGATGACGTTCCACTTCCCGCTCATGCCGCGTATGTTCATGGCGCTCCGGCAAGAAGACCGGCACCCGATCGTCGAGATCATGCGCCAGACGCCCGACATCCCCGAGGGGTGCCAGTGGGCGGTTTTCCTCCGGAACCACGACGAGCTGACGCTCGAAATGGTGACCGACGAGGAACGCGACTACATGTACAAGGAGTATGCCGCCGACCCCCGGATGCGCCTCAACCTGGGCATCCGCCGCCGGCTGGCCCCCTTGATCGGCAACAGCCGCGAGTCGATCGAACTGCTCAACATGATGCTGTTCTCGCTTCCCGGGACGCCGGTGCTCTACTACGGCGACGAGATCGGGATGGGCGACAACATCTACCTCGGCGACCGCGACGGCGTCCGGACGCCGATGCAGTGGAACGGCGACCGCAATGCCGGGTTCTCGAAGGCGGATTTTGCCCGCCTCTATGCCCCGCCGATCATGGACACGATCTACGGCTACCAGGCGATCAACGTCGAGGCGCAGGAGCGTGACCCATCGTCGCTCCTCCAGTGGATGAAGCGCCTGATCGCGCTCCGGAAGCGGTACAAGGTGTTTGGCCGGGGGACATTGGGCTTTCTCCACCCCCGGAACCGGACGATCCTGGTCTATTACCGCGAGCTGGACGACGAGAAGATCCTCGTCGTGGCCAACCTTTCGCGGCACGTCCAGCCCGCCGAGATCGACCTGGCGCGGTTCCGTGGCCTGACGCCGGTTGAGATGTTCGGCCGGGTCTCGTTCCCGATCATCGGCGAGGAACCGTACTTCCTCTCGCTCGCGCCGTCGAGTTGCCTCTGGTTCCAGCTCGAAACCGTCACGAGTCCAACCGGGATCAACGCCGACCAGCTCCCCGCGCACGAGATCGACGCGATCCCCTGGATCACCCTGACCGGCGGCTGGGAAACTCTGCTCGAAGGCCGCGAGCGGGCCATCCTCGAACGATCCGTCCTCCCGCAGTTCATTCCCCGCCAGCGCTGGTTTGGCGGCAAGTCGCGGAAGCTCGAAACGACCAGCATCCGCGACTGGATCAAGCTCGAAGGCGCGGACCAGAAGCTGCCGATCGTCCTCCTCTACGTCCGGACCTACGACAGCGAAGGAAACTTCGAGAAGTATCAGATGCCGATGGCCGTGGTGAACGGCGCGCTCGCCGACCAGATCCTCGCCAACAACTCGGCTCTGGTGATGAGCCACGTCAAGACCTCGACCGGCGAGGAAGGTCTCCTCGTCGATGCCCTCGGGTCGGATGCCCTCTGCGCCCGGTTGCTGGCCCTGATCGCCGGGTCGGAGTCGGCCAAGGCGAAGTCGGGAACGCTCGTCGGCATGGCGACGTCGGCCTTCGAGGCGCCGGTCGCGGGCGAGGCGATGGCGGGCAAGCTCCGCCGGGGGACGTCGGAGTCGAGCAACTCGAACGTCATCTTTGATGACCGGTACTGGCTCAAGATCTTCCGGAAGTTCAACGAGGGGACGAGCGTCGACTTCGAGGTCGGCCGGTTCCTGACCGAGGAGGCCCATTTCGAGCAGGTCCCCAAGACGCTCGGGGTGATCGAGTACCGCCGGCGAGGGCAACCCGCCTCCACCGTCGCCCTGCTCCGCGAGTACGTCGCCAACCAGGGCCAAGCCTGGGAACTGGCTGTTGGCGCTGTGGGTCGGTACCTGGAAGAGATTCAGGGGGAAACCGACCGGCAATCCAACATCGAGACCGACCTCGCGTCGCCCTTCGAGTTGAGCAACGCCGAGATTCCCGAGGATGTGGCGCATATCCTCGGTGGATCACTCCTGATCGCCGCCGTTTTGGGCGAGCGGACCGGTGACATGCACCGGGCCCTGGCTTCGGGGACGACCCCCGAGTTCGCTCCCGAACCCTTGGCTGGGGACGAGATCGCCGCGCTGGCGGATCGCCTCAAGGTCGAAGTTGGCACCACCCTGGCCGCGCTCAACGAGCGGATGGCATCCTACAGCGCCGAGGTTCAGGCCGACGCCAGGGCCCTGATCGCCGAGCGATCCCGCCTGCTGGAGATGGCCGGGAATATTCCCACCAACGTGGCGGATGCCGTCAAGATCCGCTGCCATGGCGACTACCACCTCGGGCAACTCCTCCGGACCGAAGGGGACTTTCTGATCCTCGACTTCGAGGGGGAACCGGGCTCACCAGCCAGGGAACGGCGGGCCAAGCACTCGCCGCTCCTCGACGTGGCGGCGATGCTCCGGTCGGTCGACTATGCCGTGCGGACCGCCTTGCAGCGAATCGCCAAGGTCCACCACACGTCGGCGGTTCAGCTCGAACCCTGGGCCCATGTCTGGAAAACGTACATGTCGGCCGAGTTCCTCAGGGCCTACCGCCGGGTGGCCGGCGACCTCGTCCCCAGCGACGAGACCGCAGCGCGGCAGTTGCTCGACCTCCTCGTCCTCGATAAAGCCCTCTTCGAACTCCGCTACGAACTCGACTACCGCCCCGATTGGGTCCAGACGCCGATCCGCGGGGTCCTCAGCCTGTGCCGAGCGGGAGCAACCACCTCATGAGCAACTCCACCACCGCGACCGCGACCACCAGCGTCGCCGACCCGCTCGAAACTCTGCGCGCCCTCGCCCGGTCGTGCGGCATTCAGGTCGAATACGTCGATACCTCGGGCGTCGTCCAGACCGCGTCCGAGGAGTCACTGTTCGCCGTCCTCCGCGCTCTGGGGGTCCATCTGGGCTCGGTCGACGATGCCGCGCAGGCCCTGCTCGACCGCGAGTTGCGGACCCAGCGCCGCCTGGTCGAGCCGGTCCTGCTCGTCTGGGACGGCGTCCCCGTCCCCGCCGAGATCCGCTTGCCCGCCGACCAGGCATCTGCCGAGATCACTTGCCGGTTGGTCGCGGACGAGACGGCGGCCACCCAGGAGTGGACCGTCGCCGCCGACTCGCTCACGCTGGTCGGTTCGGCCGACCTCGGCGGCGAACGGTTCGTCACCCGCCACCTGCCGCTCCCGCTCGAACTGGCGACCGGTTACCACCGGCTGACCGTCACCGTCGCGGGCCTGCCTCCCGCCGAGGCGCTCGTTATCGCGGCCCCGTCGAAGGCATACACTGGTGCCGAAGACCACGGCGCTGAGAGTTCGCAAGGCAACGCCTCTGGGGGCTCTTTTGCCCGCTGTTCGCGCTCCACGGCGGGTCAAGCTGGGGGGCCGGGGACCACTCCGACCTCGAAGCTCTGATGGATTACGTCGCCAGCATGGGCGGCAACATGGTCGCGACGCTGCCGATGCTGGCCACGGCGTTCGACGGCCCGAACCCGCACATCAGCCCGTACTCGCCGACGTCGCGGTTGTTCTTCAACGAGTTCTACCTCGACCTCCGGAAGATCCGGGATCTCAAGCGGTCGAACGCGGCCCGTAGCTTCCTCGCCTCGTCCGAAGCCAACCAAGAGATCGACGACCTCCGCGAGCGTGATCTGGTCCATTATGGTCGGCAGATGAAGCTGAAGCGCCGGGTCCTCGAATATCTGGCCGACGCCTTCTTCGACGCTGACCCTGATGGCTCGGCGGAGTTCCGGACCTACTTGAAGGAGCACCCCGACGTCGAAGCCTACGCCTTCTTCCAGGCGATGGGCGAGCGGTTCGGCCGCGACTGGCGGCAGTGGCCAGCCTCGGCCCGCGCGGATGAGATCCCGTCGCGAGTCGATCAGCGGGCGGTCCAGTATCACCTTTATGCCCAGTGGCAGACCGACATCCAGCTCAGCCATCTGGCCGACAAGGCGCGACGCGAGGGCTTGACCTGGTACCTCGACTTCCCGATTGGCGTCGATTTCAACAGCTTCGACGTCTGGCAAGACCCGACCAGCTTCGCCACCGGCGCCAGCGTCGGCTGCCCGCCCGACCTCGTCTTCACCAAGGGGCAGAACTGGGGCTTCCCCCCCTTGCACCCCGACCGCCAGCGCGAGAGCGGTTACAAGACCCTGATCGCCTCGTTCCGGAACCACCTGCGCTATGCGAACGCGCTCCGGATCGACCACGTCATGGGCCTGCACCGGCTGTTCTGGATTCCCGACGGTGCCGAGGCCAGGCATGGCGCCTTCGTCTCGACCCCGAGCGCCGAGATCTACGCGATCCTCTCGGTCGAGTCGCACCGGCAGAAAGCCTGGCTCGTCGGCGAGGACCTCGGCACCGTCCCGCCCGAGGTCGAATCGGCCCTGAACCGCCACGCCGTCGCGGGGATGTACGTCATCCAGTACGAGGTCCGCCCCGACCCTGCGTTACCGGTCCGCCCTGTTCCCAAAACCACCGTTGCCAGCGTCAACACCCACGACATGCCCCCGTTCGCCGCCTTCTGGGGCGAACTGGATCTGGCCGACCGCCAGGCGCTGGGCCTGCTCGATGACGAGTCGCTGAGCCGCGAGCGCCAGGCGCGGACCGACGTCAAATCGGCCCTGGTCGGCTTTCTGGAGCGGGAAGCGAAGGTCCCCGCCGGTACAGTTGTGGATGACACCGCCGCCGTGCTCGCCGGGATCTGGCGCTGGCTGGCGACGTCTCCCTCACGCGTCTTGCTCCTGAACGTCGAGGATCTGTGGCTCGAAACCGAATCACAGAACACCCCCAACACCTCAACCGAGCGGGCCAACTGGCAGCGGAAACTTCGCTTCCCGCTGGAAACGATCACCGCCGACGCCGGTTATCGGGCCTTGCTCAAGGAGGTGGACGACCTCCGTGCCGCCCCGGTCTCGCCCAGTGCTGACCCCGAGGTGGTGGATCTTGAAGTCCCGCCGTCGATCACCTGATGGTTACGATCTCACCCCCGACCCGATCGGATTAAATCATGCGATTATCCGTTCGGGTTGGGCTGCGGGGGTGGATGATCGCGATCGCCACGCTGGCGGTCGCCTGGGTGATGGGTCTCGGGATCGGGCACGGGACGATGCTCTGGTCCAACACCGCTGGCGAGGCTTATTCCAGAGAGACCGCCGCCGCTCTGCTGAGAGACAATCAACCGGACAATGCCGCAGAATGGCTTACCCAGGCGGATGAGGTCGGACGGCTCAATCAAACCAGTCGTCGGCAGATCGGGACCCCTCTCGGCCTGACCGTGCTGGGTCTGGTCGCAGGCGGGATCAGGGTGATGCTGCGGTGGGCGGGTGATCGAGGTCCGCTTGCTGGAGCCTTGCGGAGCAAGCTGGCCTCGGCCTGCGGGATGGTCGCCGTGGTGATCCTCGCCGGTTTGGTGCTCGGAGGGATCGCGTATGGGTCGATCATGGTGGTTGTGCTTTCAACCATCGATTAGCCGGCTCAGACCCGGACGCAGCGGTCGTTGAACCGGCCCATCCGCTTGCGGCGGAACTCGTAGAGGAGCTTGCGTGGGATCACGCGGTACTTCATCAGGCCAGTTCGCGGCGCGGGCTCGGCGGCTTCGACCATCCGGGCAAGTTCAGGGTGCGTCCCGTGGAGCAAGGCCAGCAGCTTGGGCCGGTAGGGGCCGCGAAGCGCCCGGTGGTAGTGGAAGACCGAGACGTCGGGGTAGCGGTCGGGGGCGCAGAACTGTTCGTAGCACTCCTCAACCTGGAAGTTGAGGGTGTCGTCCAGCTCATGAAATTTCAGGCCGAGCCGCGCCACCGCCAGGCCGAACGAGATCTGCTCGAACAGGAAGATGCTCGGGTCGTTCCGGGCCACGATCTGGGCGTCGAGAACCTGTTCGACGGTCTGCAAGTACGCCTGTTCGAGCCCGACCCCCATCGGGTAGCGAAAGACGCCCGAGTTGAAGTAGATCCGGATCTTGCTCCGGGTGAACGGGCGAGTGACCCAGGGGAATTCGCCCAGGGGAACGTCGATAATCTCGGCCAGGCGGCCCCAGAACGTATCAAACGGGTCCCCCACACCAGTCGAGACGGTGCCCATCTCCTCGACGGCGGCCAGGATCTGCGTGTCCGGGTACCGGAGCAGGTCGTCGGGCGGACGCGCGATCAGGATATCGCCATCGAGCCAGAGCGCATGCGATGTCTTGATCCGCGGCGCGGCCAGCATCAGGGTGGTCGGCTTGTTCATGAACCCCCACCAGGCATAGCGGTGGTGGTAATTCTGCTGGATCAGCTCGACCCCCAGCGCATCCAGCTTGCGCCGCGTCTCCTTCAGCAGCGGTAACCCAGCGAACCGAGGGCTGACCGCGATCACCGGGCAATCGGCGAGTTCTCCCCCGAACCGACGCAGGCTCGCCACCATCAACGGCACTTCATCTTCGAGAGCACCCGACTCGATGCACGTCACCACCGTGACGGTCGGTTTTTGCGGGGTATCAGCGTCGGTCATGATGCGCTTGCCGCTCCTCGGATGAATTCAACCTCATCAACCCTAAGAACTTTTTCGAGTTTTTGCCACCCATCTGGTATTCAGACCGCAAGGTCCAGGAGTCTTTATTTGTCCAAAATGAGCCGCGCGACGACCAAACTTTGCCACTTATGCCGGCCGGACGATCATACTGACTGGCCTCGGGTCCGGACGGCTGCCAGCAACTTCGAGAAGGCTGCAAATCTTCATGGCGAACCACTCAACGGTCGGAACACTCCCCCCACTCCGCGCCGCACTGCTGGGGGAGTTTTGCGGGACGGCTTTCCTGATCGTCCTGGGAAGCGGCGTGGTCGCTCATGAGGTCTTGCTGAGCCCAACGCCGGACCGCCTGGCGATCAACACGGCGTGGGGACTGGCGGTGGCGCTCGGGGTATATCTGAGTGGTCGTCTCAGCGGCGGGCACCTCAACCCGGCGGTGACCCTAGCACTGGCAGCCCGGGGCGACTTCCCGGTCGGTCGGATCGCGCCGTACTGGACTGCCCAGGTCGCGGGGGCGTTCGTGGGCGCGGTCCTGATCTACGTCGATTATGCCGAGGCGTTCCGCGCGTTCGAGGTCGCGCACCACGTGACGCGCGGGGTTCTGGTCGATGGCAAGCTCCCGGCTCCGGGTGCCGGGGGGGCGGGGGTCTTTTGCACCTTCCCGACCTTCAACGTCACCTGGCGGAACTTTTACAGCGAATTTCTGGGCACGGCCGTCCTGCTCGTCGGGGTCCGGATGCTGACCGACCGCCGGAACGCCGCGCCAGGTGGCTACATCGAGCCGCTGGCTCTGGGAGCGCTGGTCTGGGCGATCGGCCTCGGGTTCGGTGACCTGACGGGATACGCGATCAATCCAGCGCGCGACCTGGGACCTCGGCTCGCCGCGTTTGTGCTCGGCTGGGGGTCGAGCGTCTTCACGTCGCACGGCGACTACTTCTGGATCCCGATCGTCGCTCCGCTCGCGGGTGGCCTGGCCGGGTCGGTCCTCTACGACGTCGCCATCCACCGGCACCTGCCGCCGCCCAATGCGCCCAGCCCACCGGGTGAACTTGTGCCGTAACTTTCTCGTTCGGAGGATGCGCCATGCCAGTCGGGACCTGGTCCTTGATGATCCTGCTGGTCGGGCTCACCCGACTTGGCATGGCGGGCGAGCCCCGCGTCGAGGTCGAGGAGGTTGTCGCCCAGGGGATGGAGGCACACAACGGCGCGGGACCGCTCTGGTGCTATGGGGCGCCGTTGGTCGTCCGCGTCGGTGAGGCTGTTTACGCCAGCGTGATGGAGGTGGGCGACGGAGTGCCACCACCCTGCAACACGCGCTGGCGGTTGCTCCGCCGCGACCCGATGGGTTGGGTTGAGCTGGCGCATGCCGATCAGTTCCGCGAGCGCGAGCCCTGCCCGATCGCCGCGAGCGACCGCCTCGGCCTGCTCCTGTCGGTCAACCCGTCGCTCGAACCGCCCGGGGTCCAGTCGGGCCGCTGCGATCCGCACCTCCTCCGCTGGGACCTGGCGCGGCTCGACCGGCCGCCGACTCTCCTGCCGCCCGCCTGGCCCAGCACGGCCCGATTCAGCCAGCACAGTTACCGCGGCCTGACCGTGGACCCCGTTCGGGGTGATGCCCTGGTCCTCAACATCGACGACCGGACCAACGCCCAGCACTGGTCGATCTTGCCCGCTGACCACCGGCCCGACCGATCGGGCTCGATCCGCTTCCCGGTCCGCGCCTGCTACCCAGAGGTAGCGCTCGTCGGCGGTGCCGGCCACGTTCTGGCACTCGGCGATCAGGTCGAGCCAAACCTTACCTGGAAGAAATTCAAACAACGGCAGACCGGCAAGGCGGCGGATTACGTTTTCCGCCAGGTTTATTACACCTGCGCGGCGGACCTCGGGTCGGGTGACTTCGCGGTGCCGGTTGAGGTCGATACGGTCGAGGCCACCGGCGGCAACCTGCTCAACCTCGACCTCTGGATCGGACCGACCGGCCTCGCGCACCTGCTCTACCTCAAGACCAACATGGTCGCCGTCCTCCGCGACCAGTTCTGGCCCGGCCAACCGATCATCAAAACCCTCGAATATGTGGTCATCGACCGCGGTGCCATCGTCCGGCGAGCCACGCTCCTGACCGGCGGCGACGGCCAGGCCGAGACGCCCGAATATGCCCGGTTCCACGCGACCGATCCCGGCAACCTCCACATCGTCGCCGCCGTTTTCACCGCGAAGTCGAGTCCGAACCACCTCGAAAACTGGATCATGCCAATCCCGGGCGGTGTCGACCCGATCCGCCCGACCCGCCTGCCGTTGAAGTCGCCGTTCAAGACCTTCTTTACCGCGACTCCACGCGGCGGGAGCGTGCCATCGACGACGCTCGACCTGTTCGGTCACGACGCGCAGTCGCGGGAACTGCGGTATGCGCGCGTCATTCTGCCGGGCTCGAACTGACGGCCACCGGGACCGGTTCGGGGGCGGAAGTGGGTTGCAGCCGCGGCGGCCGGGCAGGCTGACGCTGAAACGGGTGGGCCAGTTGCTCGGTGAGGGTCGTGGGCAGCTTGGCCTTGATTCCGTAGGCTTCGGGGAAGGCGCCCGGCAGGTGATGGGTGCCGAAGATCCGGTCGAGCCAGGGCAACGTCGACGCATAGTTCCGGTTCAGGGGACCGGTCTTCGTGTGGTGCCAGTGGTGGAAGGCGGGGGTCGAAATCAGCCATTCAAGAGGGCCGAACCGCCAGCGGATGTTGGCGTGGATGAAGAAGCCCCAGAGCGTCGCGACCAGCGAGACGATCACCGCCACCGAGCTACCCGCCGGTCCCGACGGCCCGCTCAGGCCGAGAACGTAGATCGGCACCAGAGCGCAGAAGCGGCCAAAAACCATGTCGACCGGGTGGGCATGCGTGTTGACCAGGAAGTCGACCTCCTCGGCGGCGTGGTGGACCGAGTGGAACCGCCAGAGGATCGGGATCTCGTGGCTCCAGCGGTGGCCCCAGTAGTAGCCGACTTCGCCCGCGACCAACCCGAGCACGGCCCGAGCCCAGAGCGGCAGACCACCGACCGCCTCCAGGTAAGATCCCGGCAACGCCTGGTGAACCAGCCAGGCCAGCAGGCTGATCGGCGCTCCGAGCAAGACGGCGGGTAGCAAACTGTTCAGGAAGTAGTAAGCCAGGTCGGTGACGATCCCCGCACGCCAGAGCTTGTGCTCATGCGCGGCAAAGAGCCGCTCCAACGGCACGAAGATCACGACCAGAATCGTCAACCAGACCGATAACCGCATGAAGGGGAGAAGCGAAGGTGAAATCGACTCGATCAGGTGGTGCATGGGCTCGGTCCTGTCCTGTCCCTGGTTCCATCAGCCGGCAATGGTCATGGGCGGCCGGGTGATTGATTCACCGCGGCCGCTCCCTTGTGTGAGCACTATGATGAGTCTAGGTCACGAACCGACCTCGGTAGTTGGCCGTTTGCGGCAGCGGTGCACCGTGGCGGTGACGAGCAGGCCGATCCCGACCAGAGCCAGTGAACCCGGCTCCGGTACCGCCGCGAAGCCGACCCCGTCGAGCAAGACGATCGGCGGCAGGCCGCTCGGGGTTCCGACCGCGAGGAAGTTGAGGACGTCGCTGGTCCCATCGGCGGTGAAGACGAACGTCTGCTGCCGCCAGGGGGTGAACCCCTTGTCCAGGTTGCTGACGGTGCTGGTGGACTGGACCTGATTGGCCCCGAAGCTGACCTGCATGCTCTCGGTTGTCGCACCGGTATAGCCATACTGCTGGCCGCTGGCCCAGTTAAAGGTCACGGCGTACTTGTTCCCCACGGTCAGGCCGGTCAAGGTCTGCGAGATCCCGGCCCCGCGATACCCGGCGGCAGCGTCGAGGGCCAGGAAGTTGCCGCCATCGGGGCTGGTGGCGGGCAAGGTGACCAGGCCACCGTTCTTCGAGCCCCAGAGACTAAAGGTGTTGTTATAAGTCGGGCTGTGCGAGCCGGTTGTATCCAGGGTACCTGGCGCCATCAGGAAGCCATAAGTTCCCGAACCGACGGTCCACCCCGTCAGAGCCGTGTAACCGCCCGTGCTGCTGTTGCTGAGTTCCGAAGGCAGACCGTTATAACCACCGGTGAACTGCTCAAAGCTGCCATTGACCAGGCCAGCGCGGGCCGGAACAGCAGCACCCAGGGTCAAAGCCAGCATCGGCACGATCAAGGTCGCAAATTTCCTCTGCATGAATCCCAACTCCTGAAATGATGGCCAAGTGCATAAGATTTATCAGCAATCCTTTCCCGGAACCGAATCTGTGCACTCACGGCCAACGACGTGAGTGTTTGATCCGAGTGACATCCGGGACTGGCTGATTCCTGAGAAAACTAGGCTTCTTTTCAGGGTTGAGGGAGCCGCGTTCCAAAAAACCACAGGGTCAAGTTCGCCGATGTTTGCCCACAGCGACAGAACACGAATGACATTCCACCATCGAGCAAGAGCAAGAATATCTAAAGGCATATTACAGCCCAAGAAACCGGCTCCTGGCAGTCCGAACGACCGATTACCCCTCATAAACACAAAATCTTTGTCACAACCTCTGGTTCTCCTCGTTTCCCACACTCGCTGAACCTGGTGACCCGATTCCGTTCTGAGGGTGAATGGTCGCCCGCCGATCAGTGGATCTCGCCCAACAGTCCGCGCGGCGGATCTGGTGCGGATCGAGGCGATCAGGCCAGGGGCAAGATGCCACTGATCTCGGGCCACTCGTGGTCCGGTCGAGGGTGACCTGATAGATTACAGGGCCTCGGTTCGAGATCCCCAGCCGTTGGGATCGCGCAGGTCGGGCGGACGAGAGGTGGGACGATGATTGGCGCGGACCTGGATTATCACATCGCGTTTCCGAAGTTGAGCCACGACGAGGTCGCAACCTTCGCCGCGATGGCTGAGTTGTGCGACTTCGAGGACGGCGCCGTTCTGTTCCGCGCGGGGCAGCGGGGGCACTGCTTCTACGTGGTCAAGTCGGGCGAGATCGCGCTGGTGGATGAGACGGGGGACGAGCCGAAGACGATCGCCGTGCATGGGCCGGATCAATTTTCGGGCGATGTGGCGATCCTGATGGATCGGCCGGCGGTGGTCTCGGCGTACGCAAAGGGGCATTGCCAGGCGTACTGCGTCCAGCCCGACCGCGTTCGCGAGGTCATCCGCGAGATCCCCGACCTGAGCGACAAACTCCTCGAAGCGTTCCAGATCCGTCGGACGATCCTGGAGCGCTCGGGGTTCGTCGGCGTCCGGCTCTTTGGCGACCTCAAGGACCCGGATCTGACGGCGATCCGCGAGTTCTTCGACAAGAACAAGGTGCCGCACACCTGGGTCGACTCGCAGGACGACGCCGGCCGGGCCTTGATGGCGCAGCTCGACATCCAGCCCGATCAGCTCCCGTTCGTGATGTGCAACCAGGGCACGCGCTCGCCCAGGCCGACCGTGACCCGGATCGCCGAATGCCTCGGCCTCAAGCGGCAGATCCGGACCGAGCCGTTCGACCTCGTGATCGTGGGCGCCGGGCCGGCGGGGCTGGCGGCGGCGGTGTACGGGGCCTCCGAAGGCTTGAGCACGATCGTCCTCGATCGGTTCGGCCCGGGTGGCCAGGCGGGGACCAGCTCGAAGATCGAGAACTACATGGGCTTCCCCGCCGGCCTGAGCGGCGCGGATCTGGCGAATCGCGGTTACCTGCAAGCCCTCAAGTTCGGCGCCGAACTGGTCGCGCCGGTCGATGTTCAGTTGCTGGATCAAGCCGATGGCCTCCACCGGCTCACGCTCGACGATGGCCAGATCGTCAGCGGTCGGACGGTCCTGATCGCCACTGGGGCCAGTTACCAGCGGCTACCGGTCCCCGACAACACGCGGTGGGATGGGGCCGGGGTCTTCTATTCGTGCACTTCGGTCCACGCCCGCTGGTGCCGGACGGGTCGCGCAGCGGTGATCGGTGGCGGGAACTCGGCGGGGCAAGCGGCGATGTACCTCGCCGAGCACACCGCCGGCGCCACGCTCTTGCTGCGCGGGGGGGACATCCGCAAGAGCATGTCGGACTACTTGGCCCGGCGGATCGAGAAGCACCCGAAGATCGAGGTCTTGCACCACGTCGAGGTCGCCAACTTCCGGGGCGAAACCACCTTGGAGGGGTTCCGGCTCCGCGACAACCAGACGAAGCAGGAGCGTGACCTCGACTGCTCGGCGGCCTTCGTCTTCATTGGCGCCGTGCCGCGCACGGATTGGGTCCCCGAGTCGGTCGCGACCGACCCGAAGGGCTTCATCCTGACGGGAGCCGACGCCGCCCGGCTCGACCGCTGGCCGCTGACCGACCGCGAGCCGTGCGCGGTGGAGACAACCTGCCCGGGGATCTTCGCGGCGGGCGACGTCCGGAGCAACTCGACCAAGCGCGTCGCCTTCGCCGTTGGCGACGGAGCGCTCGCCGTCACCTGCGCCCACCGCGTTCTGGCGGAGATCTGAAGCGGACTGATCTTGCTCGTTGTCCCGCCAAGTCTGACGGTATTCCGTTGTCTCATCAAAGGTAATTGACTCATGACCTGGTCTTTCCGGTTGGGGCGGATCGCGGGTATCCCGGTCTTCGTGCACTGGACGTTCCTGATCCTGCTGGCCTGGTTGGTGTATGGCCACTGGTCGAATGGGGATAGTCTGGCAGCGACGATGCGCGGGGTCGGGACGGTGCTGGCCATCTTTGGCTGCGTGGTCCTGCACGAGCTGGGGCATGCGCTCGCGGCGCGGCGGTATGGGGTGCCGACGGCCGATATCACGCTACTGCCGATCGGTGGTGTGGCCCGCCTCCAGCGCATCCCCGAGCACCCGGTCGAGGAGCTGGTCGTCGCCGTTGCCGGGCCGCTGGTCAACGTCGCCATCGTGGTCGTTCTGCTCGCCATCGGCGTCCGCTGGCCGGGGACGATGACTGAGGGGAACCCGCACTTCCTGGTCTCGAACCAGTTCCTCACGAACCTCCTGACCTTCAACGCCTTCATGGTCCCGTTCAACCTCTTGCCCGCGTTCCCGATGGACGGGGGGCGGATCTTGCGGGCCTTGCTGGCCCTGAGGCTCGACTACGCCCGCGCCACGCGGATCGCGGCGACGGTCGGCCAGTTCATGGCGATCGGTTTCGGCTTCTACGGCCTGACCGGCGGGAGCCCGATGCTCCTCCTGATCGCCCTCTTCGTCTGGGTTGGCGCCGAGGGGGAGGCGCGGATGGTCCAGGAACGGGTGACGTTGCGCGACATCCCCGTCCGCGCCGCGATGCTGACGGATTACAAGATCCTCAACCCCAGCAGCACGCTCGGTCAGGCCGCCGAGTTGTTGCTCGCCGGAGCGCAGCAAGACTTCCCCGTGATGGGCGAAGGGCAGCCCGACCGCCTCTTGACCCGGTCAAGCCTGATGGCGGCGCTGGCTCAGGACGGGCGTGATGGCCTGGTCGGTGCCGCCTCGCTCCGAGCGCTCGGCCACGTCACCGCCGACGAACCGCTCGCCCCGGCGCTGATCCGGCTCCGCGAAGGCGGGGAATCGTGCCTCGAAGTGGTCGAGAACGGCCGACCGATCGGTCTCCTGACGGCCGAGAATATCGGCGAACTGCTGATGGTCCGCGCCGCGCTGGCGGAGGCGAACTCCGCCCGGCCCAGCCCGCCCGAACGTGTCGAGACGGTCGCGATCTGAACGGCGGGATCGATCAGCAGCCGATGGACGAGCCGCGCCGGGTGGATTAGGGTAGGACGCATCACCTCGACCCTGTCATTCGACCCATCGCCGGAACGTCCATCATGCTTGACCCAAGGTTAGACCGGTTCGTGCGCTTTGCCGGTTGGCTCGTGATTATTGGGCTGACTCCGCCAAGCGTATCGGCTCAGCCAGCGATTCCGAACCCGTTCCTGCCACTCTTTCCCGAATATGCTCGGCTCATGGAAGCCGCACAACCTCAACCCTTTGACCCTCCAAAGCCGTTCGCCGTTCCCAAGAATCGGGTCGAATGGGACGCCCAGCGTCCGGCACTCCTCATGCAAGTCGGTGGCGAGTTTGAGAAAACCTTCCCCGACATCCTCCGGTTTACCGCCCAGTTCGGCCCAGCCGTATCGCTGATGGGGCATCCCCATGTGGTCGTTGAGCCAATCCAGGCAGTTTCAATCACGGGTCGCGAATCAACGATCTCCGGGCAGTTCTTGCGCCCGACTCAGCCCGGTGGATCGAGCAAGCTCCCGCTCGTCGTCTTGCTGGTTGATCCTTGCCCTGCCGGTGCCCTGGCGACCACGCCGGGATGGGATGGTCGTGCCCCGGCTCTGGTCCTCACCGAGATGGGGTTTGCCGTCCTCATCTTCGATCACGCCAGGCTTAGTCAATGGTTCGCCTACCCCTTCCCGATGCGGGCAGCACTCGACGTGGTGCTGACTCGACCTGAGATCGACCCGGCCCACGTCGGCGTGCTCGGCCTGGGCAAGACCGGGATGACGGCCCTGACCTTGATGGCGCGCGACCCCCGGGTGAATTGCGGGATCGTGGCGATCGAGAGCCGGGAGGCGATAACGTCGATGACCGCGTCGATCGGTGGGCACTCCTCCGCTCCCCTCACCACCCACTACCAGGAACTTGCCGCCCTCTGCGCTCCACGACCGCTTTGCTTGATGATCGGCGAGCCGCTGCCCCTGCCGCCCGCGGCGCAGTCGGCGGGCAAGCGGCTCGAACGGGCGGCGAAGGGGACGTACAAGGTTTATGGCAAGGAAGGGAACCTGAGCTTCACCCACTATGGCGAGTTTGGTGAGTACACCTCGGTCAGTACCCGACTCCAGTGGATGGCGGGCCTGGAGTGGCTCGACAAGCACTTCCGCCCGCAGGGGCCAACGCCGCTCGGCCACGCCGCCGAGCCCGAGCCGACGCTGGACCCAGGCGACAAGGACGTCCTGAACCTGACTGAGCATGGGATCGCCGGCTGGGCGCCCGAGATGTCGGGCCGCGATTCAACCTGGAGCTGGAAAGACGGCGTGGTCGCCTGCCAGCCGAAGGGGAACGAGTACGGCTGGCTCCGGGCTCCGGTTGCGGTCGCTGACTACCTGTTGCAGATCGAGTGGAAGGTCCCGAGCCATGGCAATGCCGGGATCTTCATGCGGGCTCAGCCCGTGACCTGGTTCTTACCGCCAACCGAGGAGAACAAGTTCCGCATCAGCACGCTCGGCTTGACCTGGCCATCGCGGACCGGCCTGGAGTTGCAGACCCAGGACGACCCCGGCAACGCGGATCGGTACAGCACCGGCTCGCTCTACCGCCATGCCGCCCCGGCGTCGAATCCCACGCACTCGCCCGACCAGTGGAACCGCTCGACCGTCCGGGCACGCGGGACGCGGATCGAGGTCTGGAACAACGGCGAGCAGGTGCTCGACGCCGACCTCACCCGCTCCGCCGATACCCTGCCGAACCCGCCGCTGGCCGGTTATATCGGCCTCCAGAACCACAACGCCCCGGCCGAGTACCGCAACGTTCGGCTCAAGCGACTCACTCCGGAGCCGCAGCCAGCACTGGCCCCGGTTCAGAAAGCCAGCACCGACTGATCGGCGGGGACAGCCTGAGAGACCGCCTTGAAGGGGCGGAAGCCACGGTCCCGCTGCCGGCGGACCGTGGCCCGGGCGGGGTCGAGTGGCGGGGAGCCTGCGACCAGATCGAGCCGGAGCGAGTCGAGCAGGGTCCGGGAGTTCTGGGCCGAGTCGAGCAGGCTGCCGAGGTCAGCCAGTTCGGTCCGGCACCCCGACGCGTTGGCCCACTTCGCCAGGCGGCTCGGCTTGATCGCGGCCAGGCTCGGCGGCGTGCTCGCATCGGGTTTAAAGATCATGTAGCGGGGCGAGACCAGGCGGGGGCGGTCGCCAGCCGGGCGGTCGAGGTGGGCCAGGTGGTGGGCGGTCAGGAGCCGAAAGACCCGCTGACTCCGCTTCGGCTCGTTCCGCAGCCAGTTCTGGACGGCGGTCAACGGCCGATTCCAGCCACCCAGGCCCGAGGACAACCGCGAATTCGACTCCAGGTCCGACCGCCACTGATCGGGTCGGCCGAGGGTGTCGAGCGTTGCCGGGTAGCCGGCACGGACCACGTCGCTGAGCGCTGGCATCAGCTCCCGACAACTGGCCAGATCCGCACCAGCCGCACCGAGCAGCGCGGGGGTCATGGCCGGATCAGCGGCCCACGAGCGGATCAGCGGCAGGACCGAATCGAGGATCTGAGCTTCGAGCCGGACAAACCCGACTCCGCCCAGGCGGCTGGCGTGAATGCTCGACCGGACGACTCCGAGGTAGTGAACCCAGGCTCCTGCCAAGTCCCCCTCGGCCCGCAACCGCGTTGCCTCCAGCGTCGCCAGATCGCTCAGGATCAGCAGGTCGCTCTGGTCCAGCGCCGGTCCGGACGTGAGCGCGGCCGCCGCATCGCACGCGGTTCCGAGCCGCCAGGTGTCGAGCGCGACGCGATTGGCGGCGACCTGCGATCGGATCTCGGGGCTGGCCGCGTTCCAATCCCCAACCTGATGCGCCCGGTGACGCCAGGCCCGGCGCGGGATGTTGCCCGGGTGTCTGACCAGCGACCCGGCGGCCCGCTGGTAATAGACCAGCGCGTTGTCGGCGTCGGGAACGACTTCCGAGCGGGCTGCGACCGGACCGAACGGCTCGGCGACGTCGGGGATCTCCCACAGGACCACCTCGCGACTGAGGAAGACCCCACCCGCCCCGAGGATCAGCGCGTACAGCCCAAGCAGCGCCGGTCGCCGCCAACCCTGGGCCTGCTCCAGCCAGCGGAGCGGGGCAGCCAGCAATCTGAGCCAGGAACGGATCGGCATCGAGGGACCTCCGTATCAGCAATAACCCGCGCCGCGTTGCGCTCGTCGATCTTGGGGGGGAACACACGAGGATTCGCTGGGACTGACCGGAGATTGGCCCGACATAGCCAATTTCAAGGGTTTTGGCTCATCATTTCGAATCGGTGGTCTGACGTACCAGGAGTTGGGTCTTGACCCTTCGAAAGCGGAACATGCGATGCGGGTCATGACAGGGTCGAGACCGGTCTGACGGTTGGTCGTGCCACCGATCCACCCTCAACTCTCACTTCCGTCAGATCTCAGGGCGAGCGTAGAACAACAGCCGCAGCGCGTCAAGACAGATGTCAAAGATAAACAAGGACGCTGATTTTTTAGCGAGGCGCGGTCGTCATCGGCTGGAGCGAGATCAGGTGGACGCTGCCGCCGGATCGGTTGGCCACGGCGATTAGACCTCGCTCTGGCGCGATGGCCAGCCCGGTCGGTCGGGTTCCGGAGAGCTTGGCGCGGCCTCCCAGCAGCGGCAATCGATCGGGCACCTCGTCCGAGCCGGCATTTGCGGGCAGGAAGGCGACCCCCGAGTCAAACGGGAGCGAGTACGCCCAGTAGACGGGCTGATTCGTGCCCGGAATCACGACCACGTCCCCCGCCCCACCCTCAACCGGGCGGGTGGTGGGCCTGGTGGCGGCACGGGCCTGATGCCAGAGCAAGCCGGCGCCATCGTCGGTCGCCAGCAGCGAACCATCCGCCGCGAACCGCAAGGCGTCAGGCCGCGAGTCCCTGGGCCAGGCGCAGCGGGCGATCTGACCTGGGGCGGCGGGATCGGTCAGATCGAGCCAGACCACCGCCGGCTTTGGAGCGACGATCGAGACGGCCGCCATCTTCCCATCGGGGCTCACCGCGACTCGGCCCGCGTCGTCGCCAGGCTGATCGAACTCGAAGCGCGAGACGACGGCGGGGTGCGCGGGATCGGTCGCGAGATCATAGGTGGTGAGAGCGGCGGCGGGTCGCGCGGGATCGCCCTCGCCGCGGCCCGAGGTCAGGACGAGCAGGCGGGGCACGGCCTCGGTCCCGATCAGGGCGAAGTCGTCGGGGTAAAGACCGACCTTGTGCCGGGGGGTGATCGGCTGGCCCTGGAAGTCAAAGGCTTGCCACCAGCCCTCCTCGACGTGGCGGGCGTCCTGATTCGGGCGGGAAAGGACGTAGATCCGGTCGGGTCCGCTCGCCAGCGCCACCGACCGCCCCCCGGCGGCGATATCGGCGACGACTTCAAGCGTCTCGGCGGGCGTGACGCGGTAGAGCATCACCCGGTCATACCGAGGGCAGGTTGCGGCCAGCAGCGTGCCGCCAGCGGCGAAGACCAGGCGCTCGGCCCGCTGGTGCCCGGTGCTGACGCGGGCCACCTCGGCCACGCGGTACGGTCCGGCCACGATCGAGGTCGGCTGCCGCGCTGACCAGACGATGATCCCCGCCCCCATCACGCCGACGGCCGTCAGGACGAGCAGGACCGGCACCGCCACCCGACCCGACCGCCGATCGGGGGTCGGCTCGGTGGCCGACTTCGCTTTGCGTGCCCGCGAGACCTTCGGTTCGGTCCCGTTGGCCAGCCGGACGAGGTTGGCGCGGTGGCGGACGATCAACAGGACCATCAAGGCGATCGACGCCCCACTCAGCGCGATCTGGCCGCGTCCCCAGGGGTCCGTCACCCGGGCAAAGTGGACCGCGAGCCAGGTTAGGCCGCCGCCGAGCGACGCGACCGACACGAACCGGAACGCGAGGAGCAGGAGCCCGAACCCGGTCGCGGCGGCGAGGCTGGCGATCCAGTCAAGCGCCCAGACCGCGCCCAGGCTGGTGGCGACCCCCTTGCCCCCCTTGAAGCGGAGGTAGACTGGGAAGTTGTGGCCGAGGATCGTCGCCACCGCCACGCCGACCGGCAGGTCGGGCCAGGTTGAGCCGACCATGCCGGGCAGAAAGCGGGTCGGCAGATACCCCTTGGCGAAGTCGAGCAGGAAGACGACGACGAAGAAGCGAAGGCCCAGGACCCGGCCGACGTTGGTCGCGCCGATGTTGCCCGACCCGTGCGTCCGGATGTCGATCCCGGCCACCCATCGGGCGATCAGAAAGCCGAACGGGATCGACCCGATCAGGTAAGCCAGACCAGGGGTCAAAAGGGCGTCGATCCGAGGGTCGATCATGGTGCGGGTCCGGTCTCAGCTCAGCGGTCGGTCGGTTGAGTCGCGGGAATCAGCGGAAAGTGCGGCGCCGGTACGGCGGGCTTGCGGGTCGGCTCGACCTTGCCCCCCAGGAACTCGGCGCGGCGGGCCTCGAACACCTCGTTGGCCAGCGCGTAGTCATCATGCCGGCCGATGTCGAGCCAGTAGCAATCCGGCTTGAAGCAGTGCACAGCGCGGCCGTCGTGGCGGATCGTCTCCAGCAGGTCGGGCATCTGCAAGACCTGCCCGGGCACAAGGTAATCCCACGCGACCGGGTCCAGAATATACAATCCCATGCTGACCTGGAACGAGAACTGGGGCTTCTCGCGATAGTTGGCCAGCACGTGCGGGTCGTCGCCGAACTCCAGCACGCCGAAGTCGATCTTGACCTCGCGCGGGTAGCTGGCGATCGTCGCCGCCGCCCCCCGGTCGCAGTGGAACCGGTGCATCGCCGCCATGTCAAGCGTCGTCAGAATGTCGCCATTGAGGACCAGAACCGGCGCGGTGGGCCGGTCGATCAAGGTCAAGCCGCCCGCCGTGCCGAGCGGTTGCGTCTCGCGCTGGTACGTTAGCTTCGTGCCGAACTTGCGGCCATCGCCGCAAAAGGTCTCGATCAGCTCGGTCAGGTAGCCGGTGATGATCGTCACGTCGTCAAAGCCAAACCGGGCGAGTTGCCGGAGGACCACTTCCATGATCGGCAGTGGGTCGTCCTCGCCGATCGGCATCAAGGGCTTGGGAAAGACCGAGGTATACGGGCGGAGCCGCGTCCCTTTACCGCCCGCCAGAAGGATCGCTTGCATCGGTTCAGGCTCCACCAGGGGACGGATCAGGATTGCAGATCGCGGGATCGCAGATTGCAAAGGGAAGAAGGGACGCCAGTCCTGGATGGCAAATCGCAAAGGGCGAGAAAGACGCCAATTTTGAATCTGATCTGCTATTTGCAATCTGCCATTTGCGATCTGTCCTATTCACCAGCCGCAGACCAGCGCCTGATGAACGAGTCGCGACCGGGGTCGTGGGCGGCTTGCCTGGCGAGCGGTGGCGACCTGCTCCAGCACGGCGACGAGGCTGGCGACGTGGCGGTCGATCGACTGCTCGCGACCGAGCTTCGTGGCGGCCTCGGCCATGCTTCGGCGGGCTCCGACGTCGGTCATCCGGTCGAGCGCATCGGCCAGATGATCGAGCGCATCGGGCCGCGGGATGACGAACCCTTCCTGGCCAAACTTGATCTGCTCACCCGCCCCGTTGCAGGCCGTCGTGATGACGGGCAGGCCACAGGCCAAGGCCTCGAAGACGACCAGGGAGCACGGGTCGTAGTAGGTCGGCGAGGCGAAGAAGTCGCTCGCGTGGAAGCACGGGCGGATATCAGGCCGGAAGCCGAGGAAGTGGACCTGCCGCTCCAGACCCAGTTCCCGCGCCAGCCGCGCGAACCTCGCCGGCTTGCCGCCGCCGCAGGCAATCAGGTGGATCGGCTCGGCCCCGGGGTTCCGGTCGAGCCGATGCCGGAGTCCTCGCAGGAGCGGCCGGAGCCCTTTCAGTTCGTAGTTGTGCCCGACGAACAGCGCGACCGTGGCATCCTCCGCCAGCCCCAGCTCGGCCCGAAGTTCAGCGCGAGCCTGCAACGGATCAGCCACGCTCAGGCGATTGGCGTCGATCGCGTTGGGGATGACGGTGATCCGGTCGCGGGCGACACCGTGGTACTGCTCCAGGTGACCCTGCACCATCTTCGAGACCGCGACGACCCGCTTCGCCCCGAGCGCCGGGTCGTACTGCCGGGCCTCGATCGCGCCGTAGATGGCGGCCTTCGGGTTGATCCGCTTGCCGAGCTTGTAGAGGGCACGACCGACGGCGCTTGGGAACCGCTGGGCATTGGCGTCGAGGCTGGCACCGTGGACGCCCCCTTGCGGGATCAGGACGTCGTGGTGCCAGGTGTTGATTAGCCCGAGGCTGGCGTCGAACTCGTGCGCGGCCTCGGCGGCGCGCAAGGCTTGTTCGGAGTTCCGGGCGAAGTTCCAGGTCTGTTGCCAGCGGAACAGCCCGGGAGCGGCGACCGGGTGGAAGGTCGCACCGGGCGGGAGGGCACCGGCGACGCACGACTCGGCATACACCGCGACCTCGTGACCGCCCGCGACCAGGCGCTGGACGAGGTCGACCGCATAGGTCTCCGCGCCCCCTTTGGTCGGGTCGATCTTCCGGAAGTTGAGGGCGATCCGCATCGGTCAAAAGTCCTTCGGGCCAGTCGGGAACGGGGGGTTTACCCGCGGTTATGCTTGCCGTAGAGCGCGGCCTTGCCCTGGGCGAGGCGGCGCTCGGCGTGTGGAAAGCGAAAACGCATGAGCCGGCGATAGTGCATCCAGAACCGGAGGCGGTCGCGGTCGTCGATCCCGAGCACGCCGTCGGTCGAGAACAGCAACTGCCCGAGATCCTTGCACCGCCAGCGGACGCTCGTCCAGCGGTGGACCGCCAGCCGGTGGAGGTCGATCAGGCAAAGCCGACCCTCTCCCCCCGGCTGGAACTCGTAATCCATCGGCAGGAAGAAGTGGCACAGATACAGGTCTTTATGAAAGGCGTTGGCCTGATGCAACCGGGCGACGATGGCGGCCATCTCGACGATCAAGGCCCGCTTGAGCCGGGCAAAGGCGGCTGGATCAAGGGTTTCGGCCAGCGCCGGGATCGCCTCATGCAGCGCGTCCTGACCGACCAGTTCAGCGACCATCAGGTAGCTTTGCAGGCTGCCCCAGGGGCCGATCCGCTCGCCGACGGCGACAACCTCGGGCACGGCAATCCCCAGGGCCCGGGCTCGCTCCAGGTGCGCCCACTCGGCCGCGCCCGGTGAGTACCGGCCCGCCGGATGAATCCAGGCCCGCAGTCGATCCCAGACCGGCAACCGGTAGTGCCGCTTGAGGTAGACCGAGAGCGCGGGAGCCCCGGGGCTGGCCGGATCAAACCGGATTCGGGCCGTCGATCGCCCCTGCTTCCGGTGGTGCCGGTCGCCCCCTTCAAGCCCCATCACGGCGGCGTCGAGGTCGGCCGGCAAGCTCGCGGCGTGCCGCTCGGCCCGCCAGCTCCAGCGCGAGCCGCGGGTCAACCGAGCGACGAGGTTGCCTTGATGTCTGGTCCGGGCGGCACTCACGGGCGAATCCCCTCCCACGACCGGGGCGGATCAAAGCGGTACACCTTCACGGCAGTCCCTCGGCCATCCCGTCGACCCGAGAACTCGGCCACGGGCTCACCGGCGTACGCCAGCATCGCCCGCAGGGTCGCGGCCCGGCGACTGGGCGCGGCCAGCTCATCGGCACCGACGACGACGTATTTCAGTTGCTTGTCGGAGAGCGCCTGCCGAACGTGCCAGTAGTCGTACCCTGGAATCCCCCGGACAAACGACGCCCAGCCACGGGTATCGAGCACCCTGGCATCGGGCGCGGAGTGATCACGGAGCCAGGTCCCGGCGGCCAGGTGGCCCCACCGGCTCGGGTGCCCGGCCTTGCCTTGCGCGGCGATCCCGGCGACAGCCAGGCTCAGCAACCCGGCGTAACCCAGGCGGCGACTCCAGACGGGAGCTACCTGCCAGCGGCGGACAAAGCCATCGGACCAGATCAACATCCCGCTCGCCGCGACCGGCACCGTGACGACAATCAGACTCAAGGCATGCCGACCCGACAGATACCCCAGAGTGTACGCATGGCGAAGCGCGATCGCGGTGAAGGCCACGGCATAGAGCAGGATCAACCGCTTGCCATCCCGTTCTCCCGTCGGCGACCGACCCCAGACCAGCCCGATCAGGAAGACCGGGACCAGGACGTAAGTGACCCCCTCGGCCCACTCGCGGACAAGCTGTTTCGCGGCGGCCATCAGGTCGTGCCGCAAGGTCGAGGCGTCGGCTTCTTCCTTCGGCGTGAAGTCAAAGCGCGGGTCGTTCAAGCCTTTCGGGAACTGCGGCGCGAGCTTTTTCGGCGGGTGGTTGTTCAGGCCGAGCGCCGTGGACCAGCGGAGCGAGAGCTTCTCGGAAACCTCCCCCTTGATCACGGCATATCCCCCCACGAACACCAGCACCACACCCGCCATCACCATCAAGCGACCGGCCAGGGCCCACTCATCAGCCCACGGCCGCCAGCGGATCACCCCAGCCAACGCCACCATCGGCGGCACGAGCGCGACCTCGGGCCGGGTCCAGAAGCCGAGCCCGGCACAGACCCCACACCCGACCGCCGCCCCCCAACTCCGCGACCGCAAGACCGCCTCGCCGCACGCCAGAGCCCCGACCGTGCAGGCGAGCGCCAGGGCATCGGCCAGCGTTTCGTGGCCGATCACGTTGGGGAACGGCAGCAAGGCAAAGCAAAAGACGGCCAGATTCGCGGCTCGCTCGCCAAACATCCGGCGAGTCAAACCATGCAACGGCCAGAGCAAGAGGACCGACGCCAGCGCCGAGACTCCCTGAGCCGCCAGCCGCCACGCGAGCGGTCCATGTCCGCCGCAAACCAGACTCAACGGCGGCTCGACAAGCGCGATGGCCAGCGCGTAGAGCGGGTGCTGGTCGGACGACCGGACCACATCGAGCCACGGCTGCGACTGAAACTCGCGGGCGACCCGGAGAAACTTCAGCCCATCCTGCGCCGGGAGCGGTGTCCGGGCGATCCCCACGCCATGCAAGATCGCCGACAAGGCGGCAACCGCCAGCAACCATCGTCGGCTCGCCATCCCGCCCTCCCTGGCTGGATTAGAACCCATGATCTCATTTGTTTCCGCCGCTTCAGGATCAAGCACCGACCCCCAGCGCGGCCCGCATTATACGACCTCGCCCCGCCTGGTCAATCCGAGCCTGGCCGGGACCCGGTACGATCGGTCCAGCAAGGCCGTCTTACAGTGACTTGCCTCGACTCCGCAGGTTTCCAAGGGCACTCCGAAGGTGAGGAAAATACTCCAGGGACACAGCGGCGAAATCCGCTCTGAGCTCGGCATGCAAGGTCGGACCGGTCGGTGCCGCCGCATAATCTTTTGTGTTCGCACTAATAAACACCGTTGCATCGGCAAATCCACCGCGTCTCAGTTGCGAGCACAGTTCCAGACTTTGCTCCAGATTCATCGAGTCTTTGATCTCGTTGTGATGCGACGGACGACGCTTGGCAATCAACCGCGCAATGGCTTGATCGAGCGACCTCTGATCACGCCCAAGGACCAAGGCTTGGTTCAGGAGATTGTCAGCAAGGCCTCGAAGGATGGCAGCGAAACCCGCGAGATGCCCGTTTTGAGAACGTCGATTCGGGACACCGATCAGGTTCGCTGTTTGATCGAGCCATAGTTCGTATTTGTCGCGAAGTTCGAGTCGGTCCTCAAACTCCGTTTGAATCCGGTCGGCATGCTCGTGGTACTCTCCCGGGACAAGTTCTGGCACGATCAGATGAACAGAATCAGGACGGGCCACGAGCAATCGCAGAAGATTGACGGCTTCGCGAATTTCTGGTACCGGAACTCGGGGTGGCTTGTTGCTACCTGCCTCGTGCCGGAACAGGTCCAGAAAATTACACGTATCGATGATAATCACCGGAGTTGGCTGAGCGATAACCCGAGCGACCACATCCGCGATTGTGGTCATGCGGCCGACACCTCATCTTTGTAACGTAAAAGCAGGCCGCAATCGGCGAGGAACCTGCCGTACAAACTTCTGGCCAGATCCCTGGACCATCCCGCCACGACGAGCCAGTCCTCGAACGAGAACGGGTCGATGACGACGTTGGCTCGAAACGCCGCGATGACGAACTCTCGCCAGGAATCAGCAGCAGCTTCGTCGACTTCAAATGACTCGGGATCGTTCGCCGCGAAGTTCCGCAGCCGATCCCGGACGTCGAACGGAAGTTCGGCCAGAAAAATTTCCTGGGCTGTCGGTATGCGAATCTCGGCTCCAACCGCCTCCACTGCGGGTACGATCCCCACCTCAAGAAATCGAATCACCTGATTCCAGGCGGATTGAATGCTGGGTTCACCGTCCGGGTAGGGAGGCCCGGCGAACCAGACTCGTCCCCCCCTGAGTTCTCGTCCGCCAAGTTGCTCGATGCTGAGGATCACTCCGACGTAATCGGGAGTCATTTCCAGGCGGTACCAACCCGAGCCTGGCATAACAAGCGATGCATAGGGCAGCAACTCGTCCTCGGCCAATCGCTTCCAACCGGGCGGCAACCGTTGGTTCAATTCGTCAAAGACTTGAGAAATAACCGCTGCCGAACTCTCGACGACCCATCGGTGCCACTTCAAGACATTTTCGGTCGATCCCATGATCACCCCGGCAATAAGCTTCCTCATGGTCAAATCAAGAGAACGTGCGGGCGACCATTCTTTCCGCAAAACCTAGTCTAGCCCAGTGGCTTGAAAACCGGCAGACCAGAGAGGGAAGACCAATTCTGCGTCCCTATCATCTTTCTTTGTCAGCTCATGATTTGCACACTTTCCCACAGATCCGCCAGGCTTTGCTCCCACTCGATCCGCGGCGACCAGCCGACCTCGGCGCGGATGCGGGTGATGTCGGCCCGCGAGTCGGTTGGGCCGGTCGGGCGGCTCAGGGTGGGATCGACCGCCACCGTCACTTCGCGGCGGCTCAGGGCGATCAGGTGATCCAGCCCGGCGCCGACGCGGTGCGAGCGACCCGTCCCGACGTGGTAGACCTGGCCTGGTTCGCCCCGCTCGGCTAATGCGACCAGCGCCTCGGCGACGTCGCGGGCGTCGATGAAGTCGCGGCGGGCGGACAGGTCGCCGACGGTCAAGCTGAGCGGCTCGGTCGCGGTGGCCAGGGCTCGGGCGAATCGCCCCAGCGCTTGCGACGCCGGCAAGCCCGGACCGATCGGGTTGAAGACGCGGGCGACGACCACTTCGAGCGGCGGCCGCGCCGCCAGGGCCGCCACCGTCGCCAGAAACTTGCTCAGCCCGTAGGGATCGGCCGGACGGCAGATCCAGTCCTCGCCGACGGGGAGATGTTCGACCGGGACCGGCCCCAACTCCGCCGCCGACCCGACCAGGACCACGCGGACAGGTTGATCCAGGGTTCGCAGGGCATCGAGCCAGGCAACCGTCGCCAGGGTGTTCGTTTGATAGAACTCGTCGGCTCGGGCGGGTGGAGTCTGCCCGGCAAGGTGGCAGACGACCGCCGGTTGCAGGTCGGCCACGACCTTCACGACGGCATCGCGGTCGGCAAAGTCGGCCGCGACGAATCGCCCCGACCAGCCGACCGGGCACCGACGACCGACGGCCACAACCTCGGCTTCCGCCGCCGCCAACCGCGTCAGCAGGTGCGAACCCAGGAACCCCGAACCTCCCGTGACAGCCCAGACCGGCATCGATAGCCCTCGACCGAGACTCAGAGATCAGACCGCCTCGATCCGCTCGCCGGGTGCTTGCTGGCCGGTGAGCAGGCGGCGGGCGGCAGCGAAGACGGTATCAGGCGCGAGGTCGCGGAGGCAACGGTGGTGCCCCTCGGGGCAGATGGGACGCTGGCAGGGACCGCAGGGGACGGGGTGGTGGAGGTGGAGCGACTTCGCGTGGTGAGTCAGGGTCCAGGCAATGTGCGTGGGGCCGAAGAGGCCGAGCGTCGGGACGTCGAAGCCGACGCCGAAGTGGCGGGGGCCGCTGTCGGTCGTGACGAGCAACGCCGCCCGGCGGATGCACGCCTTGGTCAGGCCGATGCTTGATGGTTCGTCGGCGAGGCTGACGACGGTGGGTCGGTCGGCAAGCCGGGTGATCTGGCGGGCAGCATCCCGCTCACCGGGTCCGCAGACGACGAGAATGCCGCCGATATCGGTTTCATCCACCAATCGTTGCGCCAGCGTGGCGAAGTGGGCCTCGGGCCAGCTTTTGGCTGGGCCGAAGGCGCCGCCGGTGTTGAAGACGACGACGGGCCGATCGGTCGGCAAGCCAAGGTTGGCCCAGGCGCGGTCGGCGGCGAGTTCGTCGGCGGGCGTGGTGTGGAGGTCGAGTTGGGGGCCATCATCGGGGCAATCCAGGGCTCGGGTCAGCTTGAGGTAAGCATCGACGATCGGACTGGGCAGGAAGTTACCCTGCTCGTCGCGGAGCGGGGTCAAACGATCGGTCAACAACCATCCGCGCCCGCCGCGGTCATATCCGACCCGTCGTTTCGCTCCCGACACCCGCGCCATGAGCGCTGATCGGTAGGAGTTCGGGAACAGGACGGCGATATCGGGCCGCTCACTTCGGAGGCGTCGGATCACGGCCCAGCTTCGCTCCTCGGCCCGCTTCGACTTCGGGTCAAACCCGATCCGGTCATCAAACCAACCGCCGCCATCGAGCGTGGCCGCGATCTTCGGCTTGATCACCGCAACGATCCGCGCGGCGGGATACCCCAGCCGGAGCGCCCGGAAGCTCGGGGTCGCCATCGCCGTGTCGCCGACCAGGTTGGGGCAGAAAACGAGGATCGTCATGGATCGCTCAAACCAGAGGAAAGGAGCCACGGATGAAACACGGATGGAACACAGATAAGACGACTGGAACAAGGACACTCTGATCAAGCCAGATTCGACTCCTGATTGATCCGTGTTTATTCGTGTTCCAACCGTGGCTACCTTGGCATTTCTGAGTTCAGTTTCGCGGCGACGGCGGCGTGCAAGAGGGGGATCATGATCTCGTGGTGGCCGGTCAGGGCGATCCCCTCGGCGCCGGGGCGCTGGAGGACGTTGAGGAGGCCGCGATACTGCTGGTTGAAGTCGAGGTTGGCCGTCGTCAGGCCGTCGAGCGAGCGGCCAAGGTTGCGGACCATCGCCACCGCCTTCAGGAAGACCTCGGGCAAGACCACCGCCGAGCCCAGATTCAGCCACACTCCAGCACTCATCCGGGAGATGACGTTGGCCAGGCGGCGGAAGTCGGTCAGGGTGGCGGCACCAAGCGCGGCGCCGTCGAGGTCGGGGGTCATGTGGACGATGTCGGTGCCGACGGCGACGTGGACCGTCAGCGGAATCTGGTGCCGATGGGCAGCGACGAGCAAACTCGAATCCAGACCCGGTCCACCGTGATCGGCGACCTCGATTCCGAGCGCCGCGCCGAGGCCGATCCGGTCGCGGTGGGCGCGGTCGCACGCCTGGGCGAACAGGGCCGAGGTTTCGCGGGCGAAGCCGAACGTCCCGGCCATCAGGCGCGGGCCGACATCCTCGCTCGTCCGGCCACTGATGGCCAGTTCCAGGTCATGGATCGCTGCCGACCCGTTCAGGGCCAGACCGTGCAGGACGCCCCGCTCGACCCAGTCGATCAGAAACGGCGCACAGCCCGTCTTGACCACATGCCCGCCCAGAGCCGCGACCACCGGCGCCCCGCCCTCATGAGCCCTGACGATTGCGTCGCGGAGCCGCTTCAAACCCTTTGCCGCCAGGACGTCGGGCAAGGTGTCGAGCCAGTCGGGCAGGCCCGGCTTGCCGAGGTGGGTCAGGTGAACCTTGCTCGGCCGGTCGGCGAGGGGTTCGTACTGGAGGGCATCGAGGTCGAGATCCAGGTCGAGGTTGTCGAGGGTCTCGACGCCCGAGGCGCAGGCGGGGGTGGGTGTCATCGGTCGGGGATTCCTTTCCCAACAGGCTCAAAGGGCGGCCAGTGCCCCCTCGATCACGTCTTGACCCTCGGTCAGTTCCCAGCCGATCCGCAGGGCGCGAAGGGGCGCGGGTCCAAGGGTGCCGGCGCGTAGCTTGACCAGATCCTTCTGCGTGGTCAAGGCCAGGTCGGCTCCCGCACCTCGGACCCAGTCGGCCAGACTCGCCACATCGGTGACGGTGTAGGCGTGGTGGTCGGGGAACGGGCGGAAGGCAACGACCTCGACTTGCAGGTTCTCCAGGGTCCGGCGGAACCCTTCGGGGTTGCCGATCCCGCAGAAGGCCGCGACCTTGAGCGGACCGAGATCCGCCAGCGGCGTCGATTCACCCGCAGCGTCGATCAGGTCGAGCGGAGCATGCCGAGCCTCGGCCCAGCGAAGCCGACCCGCCGCTTTTTCAGCCTGAGCCCGGATCGCCGCGCGGGTCGCCGCATCCACCAGATCCGCCCGCGACAGGACGACCACCCCTGCCCGCTTGAGCGACCGGACCGGCTCGCGGAGCAGGCCCCGCGGAAAGATCCACCCGAGCCCGAACGGGTCGAGAGCATCGAGCAAGACCACATCCAGATCCCGCCCCAACCGCCGGTGCTGGAAGCCATCGTCGAGGATCAAGACCTCGCTCGCCAGTTCCTCCTCGGCCAGTCGCGCCAGCGCCACCCGATCCTTCCCCTGCAAGTGCGGCACATCGGGCAGGTTTTCTTCCAGAACCCGCCCCTCATCGTTCAGACCCGTCTTCGCCTGGTCGCCATACCCCCGGCTGAGGATCGCCACCCGCTTATCCCGAGCCCGGAACCAGCGCGCGATCCACTCGACGGCGGGCGTCTTCCCCGTTCCACCCAAAGTCAGGTTCCCGACCGAGACGACCGGCACACCGACCCGCTGCGTCGCCTTCCACCCCCGGTCAAACGCCCGGTTGCGGAGGTTGACCCCGATCCCGTACACGCCCGAGAGATCCCGCAAGGCCGCCCGCGCCAGGTTCGCCAGCGGACCCCGCTTCTCCCCCCGGACCAGCTTCAAAAAGGCGGCTTCATCGACGGGCACTCAGAGATCTCCGGGACGGTTGACCAGAACGGGCACTGCCTGGGCGAGTGGATCGGCGAACACCAGGACAGCCTGCAAATCTGCAGCTTCCAGGTCCTCATGGTCGGCCAGGATTTCCGCGGTCGTCATGCCGGCTCCGAGCAATTCCAGGAGAGTATCGACCGGGTAGCGCAACCCCCGGACGCACGGCTTACCGTGGCAGATCGCCGGGTCGATCGTGATGCGGGCAAGGAGTGGGTCCATGCCGGTAGTTTAGCAGACGACAACCATCCTCGCCTCCCATTCCTGGAGCGGGTCAAACTGGCCCCAAATGGATTTATTTGGAAGTAAAAGATCGCGACCACAACTCCCGCACAACGGCCATACTCATCTGCTCCGTGATCAGGCCTGCGTCCGCCGCCGCGCTCCAGGTACATCTCAGAGCCCAGCCAGCTTCGGAGAAGCCCACCGAACTTGTGGCGGTCCGCAAGGCACACCAGAGGACGCCGTGCGGGTCCAAGTCGGGGGCTTTTTCATCGAAGATCCGCAAGCAGATCTGGTCGAACCGCTCGTCGGTGGGGTCGTCAATCCAGAGGTTGAGCAACTCCAGTGCGGCTGTGACTTCCGGAGGCTGAGTGCCTCGATTTCCGAGAGCTTCCCGAGCAATGGCCGCCGCCGCACAGACGCAAAGCAGCTTGCCGACAATCCCATTGCCGGGGGCGGTCTCCAATTGATCGCACATCGCGTCGGGATCGACCGCCAGTGCCGTCAGCACGGCCTCGACCTGAGGATAGAGCCGAGTATCCCAGGTCCATGCTTTCTTCAGCATCGGTGGCAGCCTTGCAGCGTTTTGATGTCCCTACTCGGTTGAAAGCAAAGTGGAGGCCGGGATGCGTTGGGTCGGCCTGAAACAAGCGGTAAGACTCACGAGCCTGACGCTGGACATGGGAAGGAAGGGCCGCGAACATGGCGCGGAACCGGCGAGTGGTCCGCGAGTTCATCATTGATCCGGGTCGAGTTCCTCGGTCAACCCGGCGCGGTGCTCGGCGAGGGCCTCTGCTGCCAGGGCCGCGAGTGGCCGCGGATCGGCCGCGATGGCGCGGTCAAAGTCATCGGCCGCCGCCAACTCGGCGAGCAGGCGGGACGCCAGCAGATCCTGCTCGGCCGCCGGTCGTTGCGCTGCCGCGGCGAACGCCTCTTCCAATCGCGCTGTCATCAGGTGACTCCACCTCTGGGTCAGAAACGACACCCGCTCACAACCGTCGGGCGGGTGTCGATCGTTGGAATTCGGGAACTGCTCACTTTCGTGGTGCAGCGACCCGCTCAAATCAGGCTCCCATGGCCTTGGCAATGGCCTTGGCCATCTCCATGGTGCCGACGGCAGAGGGGTCGTTGCGGTCGGCCTTCATGTCGTAGGTGACGTCTTTCCCCTCCTTGATGACCTGGGCGACGGCCTTTTCGAGCTTCTGTGCGGCTTCGGTCTCGCCGAGGTGTTCGAGCATCAGGGCTCCCGAGAGGATCAGGGCCACCGGGTTCATCTTCCACTGCCCCTTGTACTTCGGGGCCGAGCCGTGGGTGGCCTCGAAGACAGCGCCGCCGTCGCCGATGTTGGCGCCCGGAGCGACACCGAGCCCGCCGACCAGGCCAGCGCAGAGGTCAGAGAGGATGTCGCCGTAGAGGTTGGGCAGGACCATGACGTCGTACAGCTCGGGCTTCTGGACGAGCTGCATGCACATGTTGTCGACGATCCGATCCTCGAACTCGATGTCGGGGTAGCCCTTGGCGACCTCGCGGCTCACTTCCAGGAACAGGCCGTCGGAGTACTTGAGGATGTTGGCCTTGTGGACGGCGGTCACCTTCTTCCGGCCGTGCTTGCGGGCGTAGTCGAAGGCGTACTTGACGATCCGCTCGGAGCCGGTGACCGAAATTGGCTTGATCGAGATCCCCGAATCGGCGCGGATCTTCTTCTTGTTCAGCTTCTCGATGTCGGCGATCAGCTCGGCGGTCTCGGGCTTGCCTTGCTCGAACTCGCAGCCGATGTAAAGGTCCTCGGTGTTCTCGCGGATGATCACGAGGTCGACCTTGGCCTTGTCGAAAAAGGTCCGGACCCCTTCATAGTGCTTGCAGGGGCGGACGCAAGCGTAGAGGTCCAACGCTTGCCGGAGGTAGACATTCACCGAGCGAAACCCGGTGCCGACCGGCGTGGTGATGGGCGCCTTGAGCGCGACCTTGGTCCGGCGGCACGACTCGATCACGCTGTCGGGCACGGGGGTGCCGACCTTGGCCATGATGTCGACGCCGGCTTCCTCGACCTCCCAGTCGATGGCGACGCCGGTGGCTTCGATGCAAAACTTGGTGGCCTCGGCCAGTTCAGGACCAACGCCATCGCCGGGGATCAGAGTCACTTGGTGCGCCATCGCGTCGCCTCTCGAAGGGGAGTTCGATAAAAATCGGGTCAGACGAGTCAACTTGGATACGAATAGGTTAGAATTGACTTGCGGGAACCAAACCTGGCCCGTTATCTTAGGTTCCGCCAGAACGGGAAACCGTAACCGAGGGAGATGGAGCCGTCAAGCAAGCGGCCCCCTCCGCTCCAGGAACGGTTCTCGACGGTCGGAGGTTCACCTTGCTCTACACGCCGCAGTCCCCCTCGCCGATGGTTGACGACTGGATCGAGCGCCACCGCGACCCGCGGAGCTTTGTCCTGCACCTGTTCGGCATCCCCGCCACCATCTTCGGCGTCTTGCTGATCCCGGTCTACACGATGCTCCTCTCGGCGGCCATCTTCGGCGTCGCGCTCGCGCTGTTCGTCGGCGGCTTCGTCCTTCAGTTCCTCGGCCACGCCTGCGACGGCACCGAACCCGGCGAGATCCGCGGCCTCCGCGTCTGGTGGGCCCGTCGTCGCGAAGCTCGGCTGGCATCGAGCCATGTGCCGGTCCGCTGATTGGCCTTTGAGATGGGGCATCTGATGCGCTGGATCATACTGGTGATGGTGGCGGGGTTGCTGGGTGATGTCCAGGGTGCGGTCGGGGCCGACGGCGAGCGGTCGGTCAAGTTCGCCGGGCGAACATGGCAGGTCAAAACCGGCAAGCAAGTCGGCCCGGGGCCTAATGACTTCTCGGACGCGACCGACTCGGTCCGCGTCGACCCGGCGGGTCACCTCCACCTGGCGATTTTGCCGGCGGGTGGGTCGTGGACCTGCTCGGAAGTGGTGGCGCCGGCGTCGCTCGGGTTTGGTGAATACCGCTGGACGATCGCCGGCAAGTTCAGCACGCTTGACCCCCGGTCCGTCGTGGGCCTGTTCACCTACGAGGACAACGACCACGAGATCGACTTCGAGGTCTCCCGCTGGGGCAAGCCCGGCGACGACAACGCCCAGTTCGTCCTCCAACCCTACGCCCCCGACAGCATGCGTCGGTTCGACGCCGGCGCGGCTGACCGCCTGACCATCAGCCTGATCTGGGCCGAGAAGTCGGTCCGCTTCCGCTGCTGGGTCGGCGCCGATACCTCGAAATCTCCCCTCCACGAGTGGACCTACACCGGCCCGAAGATCCCCCGGCCCGGCAAGGAGCGCCTCCGGATGAACTTCTGGCTCCTCGACGGCCGCCCCGCGCCTAACGCGACCCGGCAGGACGTCACGATCGAGACCTTCGAGTTCCGCCCGATCGCGCAGCCGTAAGCCACCGTCGGGCGACCGCTGGGAAGAGGAAATGAGCCACGGAGAAAACACGGATGAAACACGAATCAAGCCAAATTCTCACTGCTCAAGGGATCGGATTTTCTGAAGGACTGACGCGGTCGGGAAGCTGTCTCTGAGGTCAACTGCATCTCTCCTCTGCAATTTGCTATCCTGCGATTTGCCATTCTTTCTCTGATCCGTGTTCCATCCGTGGCTCAATTCCATTCCAGCAGCGCGCACCATGCCCGATCCCACCCCTGCGGTGGCGATTGCGGATCGGTGTGGGCTGACTCAAGGGAGCCTCAGGAGCCAGGCGGAACCGGTCGCGGGGGGGCCAGATCGACCATCCGCGGCACCTCGGGGGCATTCTGATCCACCGAGTTGGATTGGACCACGCGACCCGGCGTGGGCGGGGTGGGCGGAGAAGTTGGTCGACAAAACGATCCCAATTCGGCGGTAACTTCCTTCAAGGCCGGCATTTCGGCGGCGGTGGTCGCCAGAAACTCGGCGGCCTGGGCGGGTTCCATGCTCTGAACCCGGGCCTCGTACCGGAAGATCCGGATCTCTTTGAGGACCTTGAGCATGGTCCGCTCGGCTGCCCCCGCGTAGCGGCGGAGCGTGGTGCCCGCGGTCCCCAGGTCGAGCATCGCCCGCTCGGCGGCCTCGGCGCGGTCTGCCGCGAAGCGGTCGAGGTCGAGCGTGGCGCAGTGGTCTGCAAGGTGAGCCACCTCCGCCTCGATGATCGTCCGGATCTCGCCGACAGCCCAGTGCCGCCGGGCCTCGTCGTCCAGTTCGGCAAAGGCGGCCGGGTCGAGCCCGACCCAGTGGTCATACACGATCCCGCGCGTCAGCATCTCCACCACCGACGCGGGCCCCTGCCCCGGCTTCTTGCCCATGCAGAGGTCAAGCTCGGTCCCCTCCTCCTGATCCCAGGCGATGAAGGCATCCGGCGCGGCCCGGTCGAGCAGGGCGCGGAGCCGCCCGACCAGCGCATCGATCCCTTCCGGAGCCTTCAATAACCGCCGACGGGTCGTCACCGGATCAATCGGCAAGTCGGCGAGGATGGTTTGAGCCAGCACCAGCCGTTCATCCTCCCAGACCTCGACGGCCTTGCGCATCCGCTCGGCGGCGAGCGCTGTCTCGTTGCGATACGCCCGCTCCACGCGGATCGACCCGATTGCCACCTGCCGGAGCAAAAGCGTCGTCAAAACATCCCCAACGGCCCCCATCCCCTGCTCCAGCGTCGCGACCCGGACCGCGACCTCATGCTCATCCTCACCGGGGATGACGACTCCCCCACCCGTCAGCCCATGCTTCAAGGCATTGCGCCGCGAAGCCTCTTTCCCCTCGACCGTGTTCGGCCCCCTCGACAGCAAGGCATTGCGTTGATTCGCGGCAATCTGAGCAGGAGTCGCCATCGGCATCATCTCGATTGGTGAAGATCTCAACCCCAGGCCGACCCCCCTGGCCAACCTCGGAGTTTTGCTTCAATACAATCGTAATTTCCGCCGCAGATTATCCGATTCTGCCATCCGAATGACCAAATAATCCCGATTCGTTCGCTTGCGTCCAACTTGGTTCCCCCGGCAGTCGGTCGGACCGGTCGACCCCAGATCGACACAAATTCGTCCTGCGATCCAGAGGCCATCCGCGCCTCCATGGCCGACCGCGAAATATGAATTGACACCATTTTGACGTGAATTGACACCATTTTGACGGTGTGGGGAGAAATCCGTGCGACTCTGTACCTTAGGTCATTCGACAGTTGCAGTGCAGACTTTCCCAAGCAGATGTGTGATGGGTCTCTTTTCGTCTTTGGGGATTTTCATGGGCAACTCATCCCAATGTTCTTGACCGTATTTCCGATCTGGGTTGCAAAGAAAGAGGTAATAAATGTATTCCCCCTTTTCGAGTGGAATTTCAAGTTTGTAGCTTTTATTTTTCGGTTTGGGCCCCAGGGCCAGCGCACACTAACATGTTGATCCTTTGACGACTTGCATCAAAAATTCGTCGCTCCATCCACAGCTTCTTCGTTTCATGGCGACACTCTGGCGGCCCGGGTGTTGCTTCAGCAGCGACAGACTGAAACGGTTCAGCCAGGCCATGTTCTCACGCAATAGCTGCTCGCGAATCCGCGATTCGTCCTCTCGATAGGTCACGTCGAGCGTCCAATGACAGCCATTCTCCACTCCCCAGTGTGAACGCGCCGAATGGGCGAACGTCTGAGCGTCCGCTTCGACCGGTAGGCTGCTGATATAGTACCGCACTTCGTCCGTCGCCTTGCCGTCACGGACGCTCTGGCTGACCACCACGCCGATCGACTTGAGCCCTCGCCACAAGGAAAACCCCGGAAGCGTCGTGGGGGCTGCCAGCTGAATGTAGGTTCGCGACTCACTGCGGCCATGGCCTGTCTCGACGGTCTCACCGCGGCCCACCTCATCGCCACCAAAATCGTCGTCCCAACGCCCTAAAACGTGGTCGACGACCGCCTGATGCAGCGTCCCCTGATTCCCTTTGAGAGCCAACAGATAGTCCCCCTTGGCCGCCACGACCGCACCGGCGATCTCTTTCTGGCAGCCCATGGCGTCGATCGTCACGACCGCGCCGGCGACGTCCACCAACTTCAGCAACACCGGAATTGCCGTGATCTCGTTGGACTTCTCGCCGCAGGCGACCTGACCCAGCGACAAGCCGTACTCGCTGGCCCAGACGGTGACCGAATGCAACGCTCCGAGGCCGTTTTTGCGGTCGTGGCTGCGTCGCAGCGTCTTGCCGTCGATGGCCAACGTCGGCCGCTCGACGCCGGTCTGGGCGACGGCTTCGTCACGTAACGACCGCACCCAGGCAGCGAAACAGGCTTGAAAGGCTTCAGGGCGAATGGCCATGAGTACCCGACGGAATGAATCTTTGCCGGGAACCCCGTTGGGCAGCGGCAAGATCGAGGCGAGCCAGTCTTTCTTGATGGCCGCCCAGTGAGCGATCGCCGTTGGCCCCGACGCACCGGCAAGCACGGCGATCAGAGCAATGACGACCACTGAAGCCAGCGGATGCTTGCGGTTAATTTCCGAGCGTGGGTCTTCGAGCTCCTGGAAATGTGCCACGACCTCATCAAGCCCGAATCGCTGTGTCTGCGCCATCAACCACCCCCATGCCTGAACCCCGAGAGCCGCATGGAATATGGTTTAACCGAAAGGAGAACTGAGCGCAAGGCGTCAAAGTTTACCAAATCGACCTATAAGTACGCGCTAGCCCTGGTTTGGGCCCTTCGGTCACCATCATGTCTTTATCCAGGTATGAGGTGACAAATTCGGCTGGCTTGAACCTGCTTGGAAAGTTTACGTCGCGGCGGAAAATAGCTAGATAGAGTTGAAGCTTCCGATTCTTAATTGGTCGTTCATCTGTCACAACAATTTCGGGTGACAAACTTCCTTGCCCAACCACATGAGTCACTTTGCGGGCTTCGTGGATCTTCGTATCATTTGCTATCGAGAAGAAAACTTCGCGGTGATCATCTTTATTCTTCGGTGCATCTTGTGCAACGGCGGAATGTTGAATGCCAACGAATAGGAACAACATCGACCACTTCAGAGTCTTCATGTCTTGTCCTTTAAAAATGTACCGAGTTAAATCTTACAGTGAATTGATCGACAGGTAGTCGATCGCGATCAGGTAAAAATACTAAGCTAACGGACTAAACAAACTGTTTTGTGTTCTAATGGTTATGTTGCTCCCTCAGATTTTGAAACAAAACTCGATATCTCCTCCTCGCGCGCTCGCCAATGGTTTGCCCCATGATGGCTAAACTACCTCACCAGACAGCATTACGCTCTGCAAACGCACTTAAAATCAGCTTTAAGCGATGACAAGAGTTTGGTTTGACTTGCGAATTATTAAGATTTAGAAGGTCGGATTGTAGATGTTCCTGCATCACGAGGGCCGACGTAAATTCCCGAGTGATAGATGTCATCAAAATCCCGACTTTCCCATGATCCATCGCAAGAGATGTAGTATGTAATTAGTGTTAATTCCCAGCCATTTTCTCCGTAGAGATTTTCGATTGCCGAGATTGGATACCATGGACCGCTCGAACCTCCACAATATGTGTAAATAACTTGCGGGCCCGATGCCCACATTACCACCGGTGGAGGGAAGGCCCCGTTTGGGTCGATGGGATATCTCTTGAGGTTAGCTTCGTATCCCGAGTAACAACCGGCTGGCGAATCATCGTCGGCGCATCCACAACTGACGGATGCCTCAATGTAAGTAGTCGTAAAACCATTCTGCTCCTTTAGTGGCACTAGTATTGCGTAACCTGAGGCCGAGCCTCCGCAGCATTCGCCCGATGTATTTGCTTCCGACGAAAGCTTCGCACATGGAGAGCATGCATTTAGTGAGCTAACGGACGCCAAAGCAGGTTTTTGAATTTTGCCTGAAAATTTGTATGTGTTGGAGTGGCTCCCGATCGTCATTGGTGCCGCCACGACAAGAAAAGCGCATGATGCTGCCAACCAAGTGCGCGTCATAGCTAATCGCCTCCAGAGTATTTGCTTATGTTCCGTTTGACCGAGATTCAAGTCAAGAAAAAACGGAAAATTTTACAATTTCTACCAGTCTCCATTTCGGCAGGGCGATTGCGCCATGATAGGTAGTTTGAAAATAGCCCAATGGTGTCAAAAAGCCGAATGGAAAAGCCGAAAAAAGCCGAATGGTGTCAATTCAAAAAATGCCAAATGGTGTCAATTCATAATATCCTGGCAGTCCAACTGGATGGCTGCTAATCTGGATCAATGGGACGCCAGGGCCAGCGCACACTAACATGTTGATCCTTTGACGACTTGCATCAAAAATTCGTCGCTCCATCCGCAGCTTCTTCGTTTCATGGCGACACTCTGGCGGCCTGGGTGTTGCTTCAGCAGCGACAGACTGAAACGGTTCAGCCAGGCCATGTTCTCACGCAATAGCTGTTCGCGAATCCGCGATTCGTCCTCTCGATAGGTCACGTCGAGCGTCCAATGACAGCCATTCTCCACTCCCCAGTGTGAACGAGCCGAATGGGCGAACGTCTGAGCGTCCGCTTCGACCGGTAGGCTGCTGATATAGTACCGCACTTCGTCCGTCGCCTTGCCGTCACGGACGCTCTGGCTGACCAGCACGCCGATCGACTTGAGCCCTCGCCACAAGGAAAACCCCGGAAGCGTCGTGGGGGCTGCCAGCTGGTTGTAGGTCCGCGACTCACTGCGGCCATGGCCTGTCTCGACGGTCTCACCGCGGCCCACCTCATCGCCACCAAAATCGTCGTCCCAACGCCCTAAAACGTGGTCGACGACCGCCTGATGCAGCGTCCCCTGATTCCCTTTGAGAGCCAACAGATAGTCCCCCTTGGCCGCCACGACCGCACCGGCGATCTCTTTCTGGCAGCCCATGGCGTCGATCGTCACGACCGGGATAGAAAAAGGGGACAATAGAAAAAGGGGACATTCTCATTATCGACAGGTGTCAATAATAAGAATGTCCCCTTTTTCCCTTTTCCGTCGCACCTCGGGCCAGGCCGACTCCGTCGTCGCCATGGCCTTGCCCAGGATCGCACGCAATCGTGTCAGCTCCCTGGGGAGCCCCCTTTTCGGCCGAGGCCGGCGTGGTCCAGGCTGGCGGCGATCTCGGCCAGCCGGTCGCGCAACTTCAGCCCCGACGCCTCCAGCGGCGGCCGGCCGTCGTCGGTCAACGCCGAGCGGACCGCAGCGCAGTAGCCCCGGATCGCTTCGGCCTCGGCGTCGTCGCGGCCCTCAACCTGGCGTTCGATCGGCCGGATGCCGCGAGCCTGCTTCTTCAGGCCGACCTTGGCGTGGCGGTCGGCCTCGTAGATCGGCCGGGCCGCCTCGCGGAGGTAGTGGAACTGGCAGAGCTGATGCGGTACGCCGGGCAGGACCTCGGCGACGGCGTTGCGGATCGAGTGCTGGCCGTCGGAGACGACGCCGGCCAAGGAAAAAGGGGACATTCTCATTATCGACAGGTGTCAATAATGAGAATGTTGCCTTTTTCCTTGCTCAAAAGGGACAAATCGGAGTGTCAAGAATTTCAACGGACGGATTGACGCTTCTTTATACATGTGATAATTTCTTTCGTAATATTCATCCCTTTCATCGTTATGCAACGAAAGCCGTGGTTCTTTTTTGTAACGGTCGCAATACGCTTTCATGTGAAAATCTGCGATGTGGTTGTATGCGTAAAATCTTGATACGCACGAGATCGCCAAGCTAATGACAACCATCGTTCCCATCATACGCCGCAGGGTAAACCGGGGACGGCTCAAGTGCATCGATCTTATCTCCCTGGGCTTCCTCTTGCACCGACGTCATACTTGACACCGTGACTTCGAATCATCGTGAGAACTAACTAAACGACCTCTCGGCTTACTTGAGCGAATCATGTACCATGGCATTCAAAGAAGGGGTTCAAGCTATCAAAGTTGCTTTCATTTCGCAAGTTTGTTACTTCGACACCTAGAAAGAAAAAGGGGACATTCTCATTATCGACAGGTGTCAATAATGAGAATGTCCCCTTTTTCCTTATCCACAGGTGTCAATAATGAGAATGTCCCCTTTTTCCTTAGTGAGAATATTCCCTTCCTCCTTGGCTTAATGCGATTGGGCAGTTGCATGGGCAAGGTTTCTGACCTACTGTCCGAATAATCGTTGCTCCACCGGGAGATCTGGCCCAATTTTCACTCACATAAAAGTTGAACAATGAATCGCATCCATGCCTGGTCGAAGTCTCGTCCTGGTCGTACGACTGCTGGCCTGGTGCTGAGCAGTGCCGTGATCCTGGCGGTCTGCTGGACCGTGGAGTCCTCGACCGCGCAACCCGCTCTGGGGTTTATCCCGATCAGCAACGAAAAGTCCAAACAATCTTCGGAGCAGATTCTGGCTCGCTTTCCGAAGGCGAAGCACGAGGAGTTCTTGCGGCGGGCAATCGCCAACTCCCGCAAGGCGGGTGTCGAGTACAAGACCGGCGGCGCCTTCGGTGCGGTGGTCGTGGACCGCGATGGCACGGTGATCGCCGACGGCATGAATCACGTCATCGCGCAGAATGACCCGACATGGCATGGCGAGATGCACGCGATCCGCACCGCCTGCGCATTGTTGAAAAAGCCGAAGCTCGACGGGTGCATCCTCTATACCTCCTCCGAGCCCTGCCCGATGTGCCTCGCCACATCGTACTGGGCGAACGTCGACGGGATCGTCTACGCAGCGACGGTCGAGGACGCCCGGAAGTACGGCAACTTCGATGATGACTTCATCTATGCTCAGTTCACCAAGCCGGCCCAGGATCGATCCATCCCGCAGCAGTCGATGCTCCGCCCCGAAGCCGTCGAAGTCTGGAAGGAATACGCGGCGCGGCAAGATAAGGTCGACTATTGACGATCACGGAACGCCGCGCTAATCAGGAAAAGAGGGTCGTAATGATGTCAATTCAATCCTGTTCGGCACGAGGTCTAGGCCGTGCTGGTGTCGGGCCGTAATGGTGTCCGCCAGTCGAGAACGGGATAGCTGAGCGTTTCGGTCGGGAAGCACGCGGGCGATCCTGTCCTGTTTCGTTGGTCGAGCGGGAGTCGGCTTCAAGGGATGAGATTCGATAACGGGATCGGTGGATTTGGGGTAGCCCGGATCGGCTGAATCCGTACAATCCGCAAAGTCCCTTCAAGACGCACAACACGATCGGCCGATAGGGAGGATGAAGACGATAATTGGTCGGCTTGCCGGGCCGAGGGTGAAGGAATCGCCCATCGCCGGCAGCATCAAGTGAACCAGCCGGACCTCGGCGGGGGAGCTTCGACCAGACCCAAGGACGGGGAGGGCGTGGTCATCGTGAGGTTCCCAAAACCGACGTGGGCTGAGGCGGTCTGGATCGCCCGGCCAACAACCGATGGAGAGTGGACCCAAGGATCGGGTCACTCGGGACGGTCTGATCGGAGCGGGCAACTTCGCGTCACGCGGCGGCCCATGGCGATCAATGTCAAGGATGGACTGGCCATGAGATTGCTCAAACACGCGAATCGGTACACCCTCGCGGCGGCGGTTGCCTTGACGGCTGCCGGGTGCCAGCGGGTACCTTACATCGACCAGTCCAAGCCGGTCCCGCACGACCCCTTGGCCAAGATCGCGACCGAGGATAGTGAGGTCAAAAAGGCCAACTTCCAGGATAAGCCCTATACGGGCAACCTGCCGGCCGCGCCTCCCAAGATTGCCCGGCCCCGGACGACCGAGTCACCCGAAGCCGACGAGATCTGGCACCTGACCTTGCAGGAAGCGATCCGGATCGGCCTGGATAACTCCGAGGTCGTCCGCGTCATCTCGCTCGGTGCCCAGGGGATTCCCGTCGGTGGCTTCGAGCCGACCCCGCTCAACACCGGTGCGGGCGCTGGTGTGGCCAGTTCGCTCGGTGCCGGGACGCTCTCGTCGGTGTACGACCCGGCGATCCAGGAAACCCAGATCGCCACCGCCCTGGCGGTCTTCGATGCCAACTTCACCACCAGCATCCTCTGGGGCCACAGCACGACCCCGATCAATAACTCGATCTCGGCTGGTGTCGTCAACACGGGGGCCAGGTACCCGCTGGTCTTCAACCAGGACAACGCCACCTTCCAGAGCACGTTGCAGAAGCGGGCGGCGACCGGTGCCGTGCTCCAGTTACAGCACAACGTCGCTTACCTCTACTCGAACAGCCCGGCCAACGTCTTCCCGTCAGCCTACACGGTCAACACGCAGCTCTCGATCACCCAGCCCTTGCTCGGTGGTACCGCGCAGAACCCGAGCGGTCTGGAAGCCAACCGCGCCAACATCGTCATCGCCCGCCTGAATGCCGATGCGTCGGTCTGGAACTTCAAGGCCGCCATCATGGCGCACGTCCGGTCGATCGAGCAGCAGTACTGGGCGCTCTCGCAGCAGCAGATCTCGCTCTGGAGCCGTGAGACCGCCGTCCGGCTCGGTGAGGAAATTCTCCGCCGCGAACGGGCCGAACTCGAAGTCGGCCGGGCCACCTCGGCCGACGTCGCCGAGGCCGAGCAGCAGCTCGAAAACTTCAAGCTCAACCTCGTGACGGCGACCTCCGACGTCGTGACGACCGAGCGACAGTTGCGGAACATCCTCGGCCTGCCGCCCGCCGACAACCGCCGGATCGTGCCCGACACCGCGCCGACGGAAGCGCGCCTGGAGCCCGACTGGGAAACGAGCGTCGCCCAGATGCTTGCCTTCCAGCCTGACATCGTCCAGCAGCAGCTCCTGGTCCGCCTGACCGAGTTGCAGCTTTTGCTGGCCCGGAACCAGTTGCTCCCGCAGTTGAACCTGAACGCCCTGTACCAGTTCAACGGGCTCGGGCACCAGCTCGACGGGGCCGAAGCGGTCTCGTCGGGGGCGGGTCTGAACGTCATCGACCCGCTGGTCAGCTTGCGGAACCGGAACTCGGGGCTGAACACGCAGGCGTCGAACATCAAGGACTTCAACCAGTGGCAGGTTGGCCTGACGTTCTCGATGCCGATCGGCTTCCGGGCGCCGCTGGCTAATGCTCGCCAGACGCAGTATCAGCTCCTCCGGCAACGAGCCTTCCTCCAGCAGATCGTCCACCAGACGACGCACTCGCTGGCCCGGTTCTTCCTGGAAGTGGACGCCAACTACAAGCAGTTCCGGACGGCCCAGCGGCTCCGGGCCGCCGCCCAGCTTCGGCTTGAAGCTCAGCGGGCGTTCTATGAGGAAGGCCGGATCACGATCGACCGCCTGCTCGACGCCGTCAGCCAGTATGCCAACGCGATCGCCCAGGAAGCCCAGTACAAGACCAGCTACAACACCTCCATTGCCGCGCTTGAGGAAGCCAAGGGCACCCTGCTGGCGTACGACAACATCGCGGTGGCCGAAGGGCCGAGCCCGCGGAAGGCGTACATCCAGGCTCGCGACCAGCGGGCCGGTCATGGCCAGTTCCACGTCCCGCTCGATGGGTCGTACCGGCCGCAGCCGCTCAACGGTCCGCCCATGCCCGACATGGTCCCCGAGAACGTGCCGCCCAACGTGACCGGCGAAGGACCCAAGGCCGACTTCCCGGCCCCGGTCGGCCCGCTCGGCGACCCGCCCACCCCGACCGCCCCGACCGTCCCGGCCGGCGAGGTCAACTTCCTCAGCCAGGGAGCCCGCCCGGTCCGCCGCGAGGCCGAACCCGGCGTGATCCAGACGGGTGTTGGCAGCTCGTCCTCGGGAGCCAGCAGTCTTCCGGCCCTGCCTGCCATGCCGAACCTGAGTGCCGGCGGCGCCGCCGTCCCGGTCTTCGGTCGCGGTGGCTCGGTCTCGTCGGGTGCCCCGGTCGCCGCCCCAGCTCCCGCCGAGGAGATCGGCTCGGTCCCGCCGATGGCCCTCCCGGCCCTCCCGCCCGAGTCGTCCCTGCCCCCGCTCCCCTGAGCCGAGGCTCACTTGACCTGAGCGATCACCCGAGGCCGACCCTGGTTCATCCCAGGGTCGGCCTCGATTCGTTGCTGGCTGGTCCACTGGATCGAGCTGGCACCTGGATCAGCTCAGCTTCAGGCCGAGAGGATCGGCGTGAAGACCACTCAAGGGCGAGCGTCAACCTCGATCGACCGTCCCTCGACGCGGATGATCCGGCCGATCGCGAGCTGGTCGACGAAGCCGCGCGGGTCATCGACCGGGGCGGCGATGAAGGTGCCCTTGCCGCCGCTGGTCCGCGACTGAAGGCTGAGCCCCTTGCCAGCAGCCTTGAGCAGCGCGGTGATTGCCTTGTTGATCCTGTCCGACGCGCTTCGGTCGGTCAAACCGGTGACGGTGATCGTCACGGTCTGGTCGGGGCCGAAGCTGGACCTTGCGGCTGGCCGGGGGACCAGCGATGGCCGGGGGCGCCGAGCGGATTGCGCTGCGGGAGTGGGGTCGGGCCGGGTGGCGGTGGAATCCGGCTCGGCGTCTGGCTTGTAGCTATAAACATTCCCCGACGACGCTGGCTCCGAGCGACTCGGCTCGGTCGGGGTCGCGGCGGCTTGCGGTTCGGCGGGCCTGGGGTCGGCCCGGCGGCGTGTCTTGGGGCGTGGCGGTGTGGGTGGATCGGGCGGCGTGATCTCGGGCTCGGCGCGGTCGGGTTGTCGGGCGGCGACGGCGACCTCGGCGGTCCGGAGAGCAAACGGGACCCGGTTACGTGCCTGGGGTGGGTTCCGAGGCATCTGGTCCACCTCGCGAGCGGCCAGCACGATGAACGGCAGGAAGAGGAGGCCGAGCAGGATGACGCTATAATCCCCGCGCGTCAAGGGAGGGCGCCGGTGCTTCCGGTACAGGTCGTCGCGTGTCAGGCGGAAGTAAATATTGTAGATCGGTATACAACAGCACATCAGCCCCACAAACAAGCCTTCGCGGAACGGCACCATCAGCTGAGGCACCGCGACCGAGGCGATGAGGGGCGCGATCATCAGCATGGAACCGACCATGGCCAGAACCAGCTTCTCGACGGGTCCCACAAAGAGTAAAGCCACCAGCATCACGGCCATCACGCCCCGGTAAACGTGCATCGCCGGCGCCGGCCAGGTCGAGAGCCACCAGAGCCCACTCGCCGGCTTCGGCTTCTTCGGCTTCTTCGGCAAGCTCCCGGGGCTCGGCGCGACCGGCTCGTCGGCCACGGCCCATGCCTGAGGTTCATCATCAAGGGCATAAAGATCGACCGGAGCCAGCTCGGCCACCGCCGGAGCCCGGCCCACAAATCCACACTGCTTGCACCGGACTCGCTTGCCCGCCAGGGCGTCCGCCAGTTCGTACCGCTTCCGGCACTGATCACATTCAAAAAAGATCGGCATGGGGAGAGCCTCGACAGGTCGGCGTCACGGATGACGCGGAGTCAGAGTCGCAAGCGAGCGGAGAGGTCGAACTGGAATTCTGAGCGAGGACCCATTCACAAACGAGTAAACAAACTCGAATTTATTGAAAAGTAAAGAGCCAATTTCCGCGCTAAAGGCGGCTCGATCCCGCGTTGATCCGCCAGGATCGACTCGATGGTTGCGACAGTCATTGCAAGGTCTTGCGCCAGTTGCGGAACTGTGACATGGCTGTTTTCGAGCAGAAATTCGAGAAGTTGAGCATTCGTGCCTGGCGCAAGTGGGTGCTTGTCGTGCTCGTACTGGTGGATTAAACCGCCCAGGACTTCGAGGTAATCCGTCTCCTCGGGATCGAGTTCCTTGCGGTCAATCAGCAGATCCACGACCGCAATCGCCTGCTCGAGATCGGTATCCGAGCGGATCGGGCGGAGTGGAAAATTTTGGATCAACTCCAGATAGCGAGTCCCAGGGGTCGCTGTGCTGATTTGCGTTGTCGATAGGGACATGGCCGATCATCTCCATTTATGAGATTCGCTGCTGACGGATCAACCATCTTGCCAGCGTGTCGTATGGTATTCCTGATGAGTCAACACATATCGAACGAAAAGAATCTGTGTATTATAGTGGATCGCGGCGACCAGGCGGTATTTGTTGCCGCCAATGTTGAAGACGGTAAGATGACCCACCTGATCCGCGCTCGGGAAGGTAAGGCGGATGTCCGCGAAGTGACGGAATTCTTGCCCTTCGATCACTGCCGCCCACCATTTTAACGGCGACTCGGCAGCGGAGTGGTCTGCCCAGAACTCACGCAGTTTCCGGAGCGAAATCACTCTCATTGCTGTGACTGGACCTCATCACCGGTCGGATCAGTCGGAAACCGTAACTCATTCAAGTTCCGTCCGCAAGCAATTCGCGAGCTTGCACATTCCGTACGACCCGAGCCACCGATGAGCGACATTAACCCCATCCTCGACACCACCGGCGGCGAGTTCCAGTTGCAAGAATACCGCCTTCAGATCGGCGATCGGGCGTGGGTGGTCTGGCATACGGGGGTCGTCCTGACCGCCGAGGATGAGGTCCGGGTGATTGGGGTCAAGACCAACCGATTGCCCTATGGGGTGGCGCTCTGGCCGTCGGCGATCGCCCTGGCTCATGAAGTGGCCGAGCGGGCGAGCGAGTTTGCCGGGCGACGGGTCCTGGAACTGGGGTCGGGGATGGGCTTGCCGGGGATCGTGGCGGCGTCGGTCGGGGCGCGGGTGGTCCAGACGGATCGTGATGAGCTGGCCCTGCACCTGGCGCAGCGGAACGGCACGCGGAACCAGGTCGCGGGGGTCGAGCAGCGCGTGGCGGACTGGACCGCGTGGACGGATGCCGACAGGTATGACTGGATCATCGGCGCGGATATCCTCTACGGGGCGGTCCAGCATGAGCCGATCCGGGCGATCTTCGCGGCGAACCTGGCTCCCGGAGGCCGTGTCCTGGTCGCGGACCCGTTCCGGGGGGTCGGGCTCCGGTTCCTCGAAGCTCTGGAGGCCGACGGGTGGCGGGTCTCGTACAACCAGTGGGATGTGGGCGAGGACAAATCATCCCGACCCGTCGGCGTCTTTGAACTGGCTCCGCCCGCACCCTGAGTTGAACTGAGCGGAACCCACCATGGCCCAGCCCGTCGAGTTGCCGACGCAGATCCATGTCGTCCTGGCGCGGCAGGCTGCGGTCGGGGTCGTCTTCCGCCGGGGGCCGTCCCAGCGGGTTTGCACCTTGCTCTGGGACCTGCAAACCGACAAGTTCACGATGGGTCAGTGGCTCAAGGCACGGATCATTGAGCGTGAGGCCGACCTCTCGCCCGATGGCAAGTACCTGATCTACCACGTCAAGGGGGGGAAGTATCGCGGCGAGATCCAGGGAGCGTGGACGGCGGTCGCCCGGGCGCCGTACTTGAAGGCGCTCGCGTTGTACGCAAATCGGTATTATGGCGTCGGCGGCGGGACTTTCGACCACAACCAGCGGTACAACCTTCTCGACCCGGGATCGACCGTGATTGGCACCTCACCCGAGGTCAGACCGGTGGATCCGCAGGATCGCGGCTTTGACCCCGCCATCCAGATCCCGCCAGCAGTCTGGGGGCTGGCCTCGTATCTCTTGCTCCGCGACGGCTGGCGGTTTGTCCGGCAGGAGGGAACCCGCAAGGATCTTATCACTGTGTACAACAAGTTAGCCCCGCTCGGCTGGACCTTGCGCAAGTATGCCCACAGCCACAAGCAAATCTGCCCCGGGACCATCGGTGAGGGGGACGACCATGCGCTGGTTCGCCCCGGGCAGGAGATCGCCTATCCCGCCTGGCAGTGGGCCGACGTCACCCGCAATCGTGTCGTCTGGGCCGAGCATGGCAAGCTTTACGCCAGTCATCTCAACAACGATGGGTTGATCGCGCCGACCGAACTGAGGGACTTCAACGCGATGAGCTTCGAGCCGATCGAGGCGCCGTACTGATCGAGCCAATTCGGCGGCCATTCCCCAGCGGCCGAACCGGTTATTTGCGTCCGACGGCGCGGCGGGGCTGGACGGCGTTGGGGGTCGAGCCAGCCTGACCGAGGCGATCCCAGGCAAGGCGGACCATGACCTGGCCGGTGCCCGAGTCAGTGACGCCGAGGTTGGTGACACCAGTGATCGCCACCAAGACGGAGTCGCCGCCGGCAACGAACGTGGCCGCTTGTCCCGCATGCGAACGGCAGAGAGCAAAGAGGACCGTATCCCCGACCACGACCGCACCATTGGGCGGGAGCGGGACAACCGCCTCGCAACTCAGACCGCGCTCGACCGCGGCGATCAATTGTTCGTCCGCCGGATAAGTGTGCAAGACAATCTCAGTCTGAGGAATAATGCCGAACAGGAACAGGCCAGATCAATCTGCACCGAGAAAACTGATTTTTGAGACGCCTAAAGGCGCGGGTATGCCACCTGAACCAGCAGGTTCAGGCGACACGAGAAAACATTGACCGCGATTCATCGTCGCGAAAGATCGGCTTAAGGGCAGGTTGGTCTAACGAGCCGGTAAGCCGACTGAGTCGAGCTGAGGGCTGATCGCTCAACCCACCTCAACAACCAGGGTGAAAACCAGCGCTCAATAGCGGCCGCCACCACCACCACCGTAGCCGCCGCCTGAGCCGCCACCACCGTAGCCGCCGCCGCCACCGCTGCGGCCGCCGCCACCACCGCCGTAACCACCACCACCGCCGCCGCCGTAGCCACCACCGCCGCCCGAGCGAGCTTCGCGGGGCTTGGCTTCGTTGACGGTCAGGTTCCGGCCATCATGATCCTGGCCGTCGAGGCCCTGGATCGCCGCCTGGGCTTCGGAGTCCGAACCCATTTCGACGAAGCCGAAACCCTTCGACCGGTTGGTATCCCGGTCGACGATGATCTGAGCGCTTTGTACCGTGCCGTAGGCCGCGAAGAGGGCCTCCAGGTCGGTTTCGTTCACGTTGTAAGTCAGGTTGCCAACATACAGCTTCTTAGCCAACAGAAACTCCGGAGCGAAAAGTCGACCCGCCTGGTGCTTTCTGGGTCGAGGAGAAAGGTGGGCTCAGGGAGAACCCGTCGGGCAGCGGCGCCGAGGCAGCGATTAAAACCCAGCCGAAACTGGCATCACCACCCGATCGTCAAACTAACCGATCAAATCTTATCAAACATTGAAAACAATTGATAGAGGATTTGTCTCAAGAACCGCACGGTTTTTAAAATAGGTTTCTTGACGCCGGGGATAGGCCGGATTGCAATACATCACCACTTTGACCATCGGCGGTGGAGCGTGGTGGCGAGGTTGCCGCCGCCGCTTTTCGAGCCGATCGAGGCACCAGGCCGATGGAACCACCACTTCCCCAGGTCCCGCCTCGGCTGCATGTGCTGTTGGCGCGTGATGCTCGCGTGGGCGTGGTGATCCGCAAGGGGCCGTCGGAGCGGGTCTGCACGCTGCTCTGGAACCGCCGGACCGACGAGTTCACCATGGGCCAGTGGCTCAAGGGGCAGATCCGCCCTCGGAAGTGCGACCTGTCACCCGATGGCAAGCACTTGATCTACTGGGCCAAGAGCGCAAGCTGGCGTCCCGACGTCTCGGGCCCGTACACGGCGGTCTCGCGGGCTCCCTACCTCAAGGCTTTAAGCCTGTATGCCTTGCACAGCACCTATTACGGCGGCGGGTTGTTTACCCGGTCGGGCCGCTACTGGCTGTACTCGGTCGGCGAGGTCATCCGCGAATCCCGCGAGGTGACGCGTGACCTCACATTCAACCTCCACGCCGACGCCAACCCGATCTTCTGGGACTGGGAAGGCTCTTACCTGTTCCGGCTCAGCCGCGACGGCTGGACTTTCATCCCGCCCGCCGATCCCCGCGCCCCCTTCTTTGGCTACCGCTTTGAGAAGCCCGCGCCGCGCGGGTGGACGCTCGGGAAGGTGGTCCGGGATCTCTGGAAACCGCGACCGGGGATGACCGCAATCTCATGGGATAGCCACGACCTGACCCGACCGGGCACGACGATCCCCTGCCCGACCTGGGACTGGGCCGAGGTCGACGGCAACCGCCTGGTCTGGGCCACCGACGGTCGCCTGTACGCCGGATCGATGAGCCGTCAGGAAATTGTCCAGACCACCGAGCTGTTCGACTTCAACCCGATGACTTTCGAGCCAATCCAGGCTCCCTATTGAAGGGAGATCCGCAACCGAGCTTTCATCCAGCCGGTTCGACCTGGACGGCGAAGTCGACGAAGTCGGTCAGGCCGGCCTGAACACCCAGCGGCTTTAGCAGCCGGGCAATCTGGCCGCGGTGGTAGGCGCCATGGGAGAAAACATGGGTCAGGATATCGACGGCGGTCAGCCGATACTCGCCCTCCTGGCTCGACCGGCACGCGATCATGGTGCCGAGATCGGTCTCGGCGGTCCGTTCCAGGTAGGCGGCGAACCCGGCGGTGTTCTGGCGGTTGAGCCCCTCAGCTTCGGTCAGGGTGAGCGTCGGCCAGACGGCAATCGTGGGTTCCTGGCTCTGTAATCGACACAGCCAGAGATGCTCGGCGCCGAGAACATGGGCCAGGAGCGGCAATCCCTCGACCTGCGCGGGTGGGCAGTCGCGGAGCATGGTCAGGGCTTGCTCGTTGGCCCAGGCCATCGAGCGCACCATCCGGTAGATCTGAGCGTGGAGCATGATCGATTCTCGTTCAAGCTGAAAGGCGAGATCGCCGGGTCAATCGAACCGGATCATCGTGATCGAGTGGGCCGCGAAGGTGTAGGTGGCGGGTCCCGCATCAAGCTTGTGCGTCCACTCGGACCGGGTCGGGGTGATCTGGGTGGGAGCGCTGGCGGTGTTCCGGGCGTCGAGAGGACCGGCAAGCTGCTCGATCAGGGCAATCGACTTCGTCGGGGTGAAGCTGGCCAGATCGATCCGGCTCGGCTGCGGGGTGGCGGCGGTGTTGACGACTTGCAGGACGAGCGTCTTCCCGTCGTCGCTCCGCTTGGCATTGACGCTCAGGGTGGCGGTGGGGCCGGTCACGTCGCACCCGACCAGCAGGGGTTGATAAAACGTGCGGAGCAACTGGACGAGGGTGCCGGGGGGCTGGAGCCAGACCTGCGCTGGGTTCAGAAAGAGCATCCCCTGATCCCAGCCGTTGTCGTTCTGACCGTCGGGCTGGAGGCAGTTGGCCACGCAGGCGACGGGGACCATCGGGCCGATCCGCTCAACCTCGTTGGTGGCCAGGGCGTTGCTCAGCGCGCGCTTCTGGCGGTGGTTGCCCGAGTTGTACTCGAAGATCGGCACCCGGAAGTTCGCGCCCGGGGCGAGCTTGCCAAGCTGGTCGATGAAGCTCCGCTCGGGCAGGAGGCCGTCGGGCTGCGGGGGGTGATCGGTCGAGATGTGGATATCGAACCAGACCTCACGGTGCCGCTGGCGGGCGAGTTCGAGGATCTTCTGGTGGAAGCGCAGCGTGGTCGACCCCGCGCCCCCCTCGAAGTGGTCGGCGTTGGTGATGACTTTCTGGTAGGCGAAGTCACCGACGACGACGATGATTGCCGGGTCCCTGGCCCAGATCGCCTCGGCCATGGGCTCAAATTTGGCCCAGTAGGCGGCGTCGATCTTCTCCTCATTGCCCAGTTCGATGTGCTTGAGGTTGTAAGGGGCGGGGTGGCCGGCGTCGGCCCGCTTCTGGCCCCAGGGACTCGAAGCGGGGCCGTTCGCGTACTCGATGAAGTCGGCCATGTCCTGCGGGGTTTCCCCCATGAAGAAGGCGGGGATGCCGGGGATGCCGAGCGCCTCGGTAAAGTCGAGGAAGTCGACGATCCCCCAGCCGTTGGTCGAGTACGGATACCACGTCCCTCGATACTGCGGGCGGCGGTCGCGGGGACCGATCATCTGTTTCCAGAGGTATTCCGGGTCGTTGACCATCGACCCGCCGTAGCGGAGGATGCTCACCCCCTGGTTGATCAAGCCTTCCGCCACATCCTTGCGGACGGGCATGCCCTTGTACCGGCCCCAGTCGCCCGGTTGGAGCGACGCGTACCCGACCACGACCGACCCCGGCCGGTCGAGTTTGACTACGAACCGACCAGCGCGGGCGGGCTCGGTCGGCGTCAGGGCGAACTCGTGCCGGGTCCAGTCGGTCCCCGGGTTTCGAATCACCGTCGAGGCCAGCGTATCGCCACCGTCGCCGGTTTCCAGTGCCAGCGTGACCGGCGTGGCACCCTCAGCGCGGAGCCAGATCACCCCTTCGTACGGCTTGCCCGCCTCGAAGTTCATCCCCCAGCGGTTGAGCCCGCGGTTCTCGATCCCCAGGTCGCCCGAGCCCTCTGCGAAGGTGATCCGCTGGCTTTGCCGCCCCTTGAACGGCCGGTCGGTCTCGATGCTCAGCTTGCCCTGAACCAGACCGTGCTGGACGCCGCGCCACATCCCGCTGACGCTGGTGTCGAGGTCGTTTCCCGGCTCAGCTTCGAACGGAAACTTGCGGACCGACCCGCGCGAGGTGACCTGGAAGTTGCGGAAGTGAACCGGGCGCTGCCAGTCGCGCATCCCGACGCGACCGGGGCCGAGCGGGTGCTCGCGGTCGTCGTACTTCGCCAGACTCTTGCCGTTGACGATGGCTTCGAGCGTGCTCCCCTCCATCCGGACGGCGAGGTGAATCCACTCGTTGACCGGCACTGCGCAAGGAACCGTCAGGATCGGCTCCCAGTTCCGGCGGTGGCGGCCGATGACGAGCCGGCCCGCCGTTTCGAGCGAGATCTCGTACCCACTCCAGGCATCGGCCCCGACCTCGGGGCGATCGACCCGGACGATCAGGCCCGAGTTTCCCCCCTGCCCGGTCGGAAACAGCAGGTCCACCGCGACCTCACCATCCCCCACTGGCGGCCCTTCCAGCACGAGCTTCGGCCCATCGCTCGCCCCGGCGCGGACCTCATCCCCCACCACCTGCCACCGACCGCCAATCGTCGCGTACCCCCGGATCGGTACGGGCGCCGGCGGCTCACCAAAACTCTCGCCGAAGATCATCTGACTATAGAGACCACCGTAGATCTCGTGGTTGACGTCCTCAATGCACGCCCCGGCCAGGTACGGCGAGATCCGGTGGATGATCCGACCCGCATCCACCTTGATCCGGGCCTCATCGGCCGGTGGCGTCATGAGCAAGGCAACCGCGAGCAGGCTGAAGCACATGGGAGAGGACTCACGTGGGAAAGGAGGAATTGAAGAGAAAAGGAGCCACGGATGGAACACAAATGAAACACGGATGGGAGAGGGAAAAGATCAGGAGGACGGAAGAGAAACCATTGAGACATGAACAAAAACGTAATTTTCTTTATCCTTCTCTGATCCGTGTTCCATCCATGGCTCCTTTCCTCTTACCGTGCCGTGTACCCGCCATCGACCGCCAGGATTGAGCCCGTGACGAAGCTGGCCTCGTCGGAGGCGAGGAACAGGACGGCCGCCGCAACTTCCTCGGGGCGACCGATCCGGCCCATCGGGTGGCCGTCGACGAGCATTTTCAGGAAGCCCTCGGGGTCGCCGGACATCTTCATGCCGGTCTGCAAGACGGGTGTGTCGATCGACCCGGGGCAGACGCAGTTGACGCGGATCTGCCGCGTGGCGTACTCGACGGCAAGCTGGCGGGTCAGCTCGACGACCGCCCCCTTGCTCGGGGCGTACGGTGCCTGCTGGGGGATGCCGACCAGCCCCGAGATTGACCCGTTGATGATCACCGACCCACCCGGCGGGGTTTGCGCCAGCATCTGGCGGATCGACTCGCGGCAGGAGACGAAGACCCCCTTTGCATTGACCGCCATCACGCGGTCCCAGTCGTCGTCGGTCGTGTGGACGATGTCGCCTGAAAAGCCGATCCCGGCGTTGGCGAAGAGGATGTCGAGCCGACCAAACCCCGCCACCGCTCGCGCCACGGCAAGCACGATGTCGGCCGACCGGGTCACATCCATCACCGAGCCGACCACGCGGTGCCCCGCCTCCTGGAGCCGCTCGACCACATCCGCCAGCGCCATGGGCTGATTATCCGCCAGGACCACGGCGGCCCCCTCGACCGCGAACCGCTCCGCCGTCGCCAGCCCAATCCCCGACGCCGCCCCGGTAACCAGGGCCACCTTGCCGTCCAGTCGTCCGCTCATCCGACCCCTTCCCGTTTCGGTTCGGTTTACCAGTGCATCACGTAACCGCCATCCACGTTGATCGTTTGCCCGGTCACGTTCCCGGCGCGATTCGACGCGAGGAAGACGGCCATCGCCGCCACGTCCTCGGCCGTCTGCCACCGGCCGAGCGGCACCAGCGCCTTGACCTTCTCGGCCCCCCAGGCGTCGTAATCGGGTGGAGTGACCCCAGCGTCCTGCCGGGCTGCCCAACTTTCGTAAACCGAGCGGTTCAGGGTCGTCTGGATCATCCCCGGGCAGAGCGAGTTGACCCGGACGCCGAACGGGGCGAGATCCTTGGCCGCGCACTGCGCGAAGTTGATCAGGCCCGCCTTCGACGCACTGTAAGGAGGGTCGGTCTGCGACCCGATTTGCCCGGCCACCGACGCGATGAACAGGAACGTCCCAGCCTTCGCCTCAGCCATCGCCGGAGCGAATGCATGAGCCACGTTCGCGGCACCAATCAGATTCACGCGGAGCACGCGGTCCCAGTCACCCGGATCGAGCTTCCAGAACGGAAAGCCGAACTTGCCCGAGCCGATCCCGGCGGCGAAGGCAACATGATCCACCCGGCCGAAGTCGGCCCGGATCGCGCTGGCGGCCCGCTCGATCGCGGCGAAGTCGGTGACGTCGGCGACGAGGCCGACGCTCCGCGAGGCGCCGGTCATGGGGAGTGGCTTAGCCTGCTCGCGGTCGAGGATTGCGACGTGTGTCCCTTCGGCGGCGAAGGCAGCGGCGATGGCGCGGCCCAGACCCCCGGCACCGCCGACGACCACCGCGACTTGCCCGTTCAGTTCCAGATCCATGTTGACGCCTCCTTGCCGCGATCAGCAATCACCGATCATCTTCTTGAGCAAAGCGATCTGCCCCGCATGATACATCGTATGCTGCGCGATCCCGTGCAAGGTGGCATAGGCGGTCATCCCGCTCCCCATGGCGGGGTCGCGGCTGTCGCCGATCCGGTCATGAAGCCGGGCCGGGTCGCAGGCGTCGAGCGCCCGAAGCAAGGCTCGATGCGACTCGTCGAGTCGCCACCGGGCTTTGGCCCAGCTATGATCGAGCGGCGGCCACTCGCCCCCATCGGGCAAGGCGACCGATGCGCCGCTGATCCGCCGGGCGACCACGGCTTGCCAGCCCGCGAGGTGGAGGACGATCTCGCCGATCGAGTGCGTCAGTCCCGGCACGCGAGCCTTGGCTTGATGCGCCATCACTCCGTCCAGAATCGCGTGCAGCGACAGCCCACACCACGGGTCACCGTCAAAGGCCCGCTCGATCTGGTCGCGGATGAGGTCGATCTCGGTCATCGGCAAATTTCCTCTGGACCATCACGTCGTTGTCCCGACGATACTCGGGAGATACCGCCAACGCAACCAGCCGGGCCGCCCGGTCAGGACCGACGGAGCACAAATGGCGCCTCCGCCGGGTGGCGGATCGCCCGCCAACCCCCGGCGAGGATCATGTCATACGCGGCGCGCATCTGCCGGGCCGACTCCTCATAGTCCATCCCGCCGACGCCCGTGCCGAGCCCGGGAATGGCCAGGCTTCGGATCGGCCCCGCCCCGGATCGGTTGTGGTCGAGCACGGCCACGAACGCCGCCCGCATCGCCAGGTAGGCGTGGATAGTCGCGCCGAGGGCGTCCCCCGGCACGCGCATGGTCGGCGCGACGACCAGATAGGGCAGACGAGCCGTCGCCATGCGGATGACGACCGCCGACCCGACCAGCAACTCGCCGTAGAACCGTTCGGCAATGATAGCTAGCACCGCGCGCTGCGCGGCCCCGTCGTGAAAGCGGTCGATATGGTGGTCGATTCCGCCATCCATGTAGCCAAAGCTGTTGGCCGGACTGACAAGCGCATCGACGTCAAGGTCGAGGAGGTTGCCCACCAGCACCTCGGCCGCCGCGACGTCGTGGAAGGCATCCGCCAGGGCACGGGCGACGTCGGGGTTCTGGTCACAGAGGCTCAACCGGATCGAGCCATCCACCGCTCCTCGCCCGCATGGCTTGATCGCCTGCATCCGGAATCGCCTGATCCGCTGGGTCAAAAACGCGAAGATCGCTCGGCCTCCAGCCCAATCCGAGCCGCGTTGCCAACGACTCTTGTGATGCCGTTTCAGCCCGACTACGCTGACACGTGCATTCCCCGGTCTCGCGCAGGCTCCGGTCGTCATCGTGCCGGGTTGGCTGGCTCAAGGGAAGAGGTCAGGCATGGATCAGGTCGAAAAAACCGTGGGCTCCTCACCTTCTCAAGCGCAGAGCGATGCCAACCCGTTTGCTCCCCCGCTGACCGACGAGACCCCGCCGCCCGGTGTCATCACGCCGGTTGGCGCGATCTCGTGGCTGACATTCCTGAGCACAGCCGTCTCCTCCGGCGTGTCGTTCGCCGTCTGCTGGTCGCTCGGGATGACGATGACCTTGAATCAGAGTTATCTGAGCATCCTGATAGGCCCCGGCGCGGCTTGCGGAGCGTGTTTCGGCCTGTTCTTTGGCGGGTACATGACGTTCCTGATGCGTCCGGTGCGTCTGACAATGCCCACCACTGCCCCGGACAGGGCCAGCGCACACTAACATGTTGATCCTTTGACGACTTGCATCAAAAATTCGTCGCTCCATCCACAGCTTCTTCGTTTCATGGCGACACTCTGGCGGCCCGGGTGTTGCTTCAGCAGCGACAGACTGAAACGGTTCAGCCAGGCCATGTTCTCACGCAATAGCTGCTCGCGAATCCGCGATTCGTCCTCTCGATAGGTCACGTCGAGCGTCCAATGACAGCCATTCTCCACTCCCCAGTGTGAACGCGCCGAATGGGCGAACGTCTGAGCGTCCGCTTCGACCGGTAGACTGCTGATATAGTACCGCACTTCGTCCGTCGCCTTGCCGTCACGGACGCTCTGGCTGACCACCACGCCGATCGACTTGAGCCCTCGCCACAAGGAAAACCCCGGAAGCGTCGTGGGGGCTGCCAGCTGAATGTAGGTTCGCGACTCACTGCGGCCATGGCCTGTCTCGACGGTCTCACCGCGGCCCACCTCATCGCCACCAAAATCGTCGTCCCAACGCCCTAAAACGTGGTCGACGACCGCCTGATGCAGCGTCCCCTGATTCCCTTTGAGAGCCAACAGATAGTCCCCCTTGGCCGCCACGACCGCACCGGCGATCTCTTTCTGGCAGCCCATGGCGTCGATCGTCACGACCGCGCCGGCGACGTCCACCAACTTCAGCAACACCGGAATTGCCGTGATCTCGTTGGACTTCTCGCCGCAGGCGACCTGACTCAGCGACAAGCCGTACTCGCTGGCCCAGACGGTGACCGAATGCAACGCTCCGAGGCCGTTTTTGCGGTCGTGGCTGCGTCGCAGCGTCTTGCCGTCGATGGCCAACGTCGGCCGCTCGACGCCGGTCTGGGCGACGGCTTCGTCACGTAACGACCGCACCCAGGCAGCGAAACAGGCTTGAAAGGCTTCAGGGCGAATGGCCATGAGTACCCGACGGAATGAATCTTTGCCGGGAACCCCGTTGGGCAGCGGCAAGATCGAGGCGAGCCAGTCTTTCTTGATGGCCGCCCAGTGAGCGATCGCCGTTGGCCCCGACGCACCGGCAAGCACGGCGATCAGAGCAATGACGACCACTGAAGCCAGCGGATGCTTGCGGTTAATTTCCGAGCGTGGGTCTTCGAGCTCCTGGAAATGTGCCACGACCTCATCAAGCCCGAATCGCTGTGTCTGCGCCATCAACCACCCCCATGCCTGAACCCCGAGAGCCGCATGGAATATGGTTTAACCGAAAGGAGAACTGAGCGCAAGGCGTCAAAGTTTTCCAAATCGACCTATAAGTACGCGCTAGCCCTGCTGCCCCGGACGACTTCCTCGCCCACGTCGAGGCCGAACTCCCCAAACTCCGCTACCGCTTCCACTCGACCGAGGGGTCCACCCGCCTCTACAGCCCCAGAACCCTGATCCGCCCACGATCGTCGTTCGTGACCGTCCGGGTCGAGCCGGGGCTGGCCAGCCTGGACGGCCCACGCTCGATTCTCAAGACGCTGCAAAAGAAGGTCGAGCGCCAAGGTGACTCTGCTTGAAACGGCGGCGAACGACCTGTTCACCTTCCACGGGAGCGGATCAATCCTGAAGACCAAGAACCGGTATGGTCCCACGCTCGACGCGACGGGACGACCCATTCCCCCCGCCGCCTCCCAGATCGCGGCGAACTTCGATCCCAGTGCGCAGCAGCGATTCTCGGCCGAGGACAAACGGCTGATGAAAACCTTCCTCGAATCCGCCGACGACACCCTGGACGGACGCCCCTGCTTTCGGTGGGATTCGTACCGGCCCGATGCGCTGGGCAACCCGCGGGTCGAGCAGCAGGTCTGGTACGACCGCACAACACGGTTGCCGATCCGGGTCCGGAACCGGCTTCAGGTGGCGTATCAGCATCAGTTCGGTCGCGAGTTCGAGACAATCGACTACGACTACCCCGCAACCGGCCCGGCCGACCTCGCAGCACTCGGGGTCCCGCGCGACGCGCCAGTGGTGGTCGTGGACGAGAACAAGAAGCAACCTTCCTGGCACTGGGCCGACTTGCCCCTCGAGGTCCAGCGGGCCCTGACCGGGCAGGCCGACGCGGTCCGCCGCTTGCCCCGCGACTATCGCGCCGTCACCTTTGACCCCACGCGTGGCTTCACCGTCGCTTACTGGTCGGCTCCCGCCGAATTCATGGCCGGCTGGGCCGCGGGCCAGACGAGCGACAACTTCACCCGCTCCGCGATCGGCCCGCGCCACTTCCAGGCCGACAACCAGGACCCGACCGGCCGACCGGCTGACATCCAGCCCGACGCCGACGGCCACCTGCCGGCCGACCGGATCGCCGCCTGGCTCCCGCTCGACCGCTCGACCAACATCAACCTCGAAGACGGTCAGCGGCAGTTTGACCTGACGCGGAGCCATGGCGAACCGAGCCAGCCGATGAAGACGGCGGTCCACGTCAGGAGCCGTCAGGGTGGGATCGACGAGTTACCCCGGTGGGTCCGCGATCAATGGCCGCTAACCTGGTTTGGTCGGAGCCGGTTAACTCCCGTCCCACCCGAGCCCGACACACCCGCCGGATGTGTGGTGATCCAGTTCCATCAGCCCGACCCTGAGGTCCGCTGCACATTCACCCTCGACCCCGCCCGCGACTGAATCGCCGTCCGCCAGGTCGAACGCTCGAAGCACGGCGAGCGCTGGTCCCGCTCGGAGCGGCGGGCGGTCCGGTTCGAGCCACTTCCCGGCGGCTCATGGGTCGTGGCCGCCTGGGAACGACGCGAGCAGTTCCGCGCCGATCCCGACCGACCGCTCTCCACCGAACCCCGGAGCACCCTGAGGACCATCACCCCACTCGACCCCGACCAGTTCCCGCCCGACATCTACGACGGCGACAAGTTTCTTGCCAGAGCCCGCCAGCAGGGAGCAATGATCGAGGTGGGTCAGTAGATGGAGGCTTCAACTCACGTCGCGGCGCTGAAGCCGCCGTCGACGGGGATGGCGATGCCGGTGACGAAGTCGCTGGCACGGCTGGCGAGCCAGACGGCGGTGCCGGCGATGTCGCTCGGCTCGGCCCAGCGGGCGACCGGGACGCGTGCCAGAACGCGCTCGTTGAGGCCAGGGACCTGGGCGCGGGCGGCCTCGGTCATCTCGGTATCAAACCAGCCGGGCAAGATCGCGTTGACCTGGATGTTATCGCGCGCCCAGGCCAGGGCGTGGCTCTTGGTGAGCTGGACCAGACCCCCCTTGCTCGACGAGTAGGCCGAACCATAAGGCGAGCCGAAGACCGAGTTGATGCTGCCGATGTTGATGATCTTGCCGCCACCAGCCGCGATCAAGGCTGGGTAAGCCCGCGTCGACATCAGGAACGGGCCGGTCAGGTTAATGTCGATGACCTGATGCCACTCGGTGAGCGTCAGGTCCTGCGGCGGCTTGCGGATGTTGATCCCCGCGTTGTTGACCAGGATGTCAATCCGCCCGGCCCGCTCGATCACAGCCTGGATCAAGGCGATGACCGCCGCTTCCTGACTGACGTCGGCCGTTAGCGCGAACACGTCGCGTCCGGTCGTGCTGGCCAGGTCAGCGGCGGCGGCCTCGGACTTCGCGGCGTTGCGGCCGACGATCGCCACGTTAGCGCCAGCCTCGGCCAGACCGCGCGCGATCCCGAGGCCAATCCCGCCATTGCCCCCGGTGACGATGGCCACACGGCCCGACAGGTCAAACAGATTCACAACGTCCCTTTCATGGCAATCAGCGAAGAATCAACGTCCGGAGCGTATGCCGCTCGATTCGCTCCAGGATCGGCTCATGCCCGAGTCCGGGACCAGTCGGCACGGCGACCAGCCCGCGATCCGCGACGATCGGCGGCTCGACGAGGTCTTCATGATAATACTTGTCCGACCCCGACACATCCCCCGCCAGGGTGAACGCCGCCGTGCTGGCGATGGCGATGTTGGCTGCGCGGCCGATCCCGAACTCGTGCATCCCACCACACCAAACCGGGATGCCCAGGCCCTGGCAGACCCAGGCAATCCGCTGCGCCTCGGCCAGCCCACCGACCCGACTGACCTTGATGTTGATCACCCGGCAGGCGCCCAGGTTAATGGCTTTGAGGGCATCCTCGGCCGAGTGGATGCTTTCGTCGAGACAGATCGGCGTCTTGATCCGCTTTTGCAGGTCCGCGTGGTCGATGATGTCGTCGTGCGCCAGCGGTTGCTCGATCAGCAGCAGGTCAAACTCATCGAGCGCCCGGAGAATCTCGACATGCTCGGCGCTGGGCTTGTAGGCCGAGTTGGCATCGACCTGAAGCGGCACGCCGGGGAACCGCTCGCGGACGGCGCGGACGGGCTCAACGTCCCACCCCGGCGCGATCTTGAGCTTGATCCGGCGGTATCCCTCGGCCACATATTGCTCGACCTGATCGAGCAAGGCGGGAATCTCGCGCTCGATCCCGAGGCTGACACCCGACTCGATCACCGTCCGCGTCCCGCCGAGAGCACCGGCCAGCGCCACCCCTTCCGACCGCGTCCACGCATCCCAGGCCGCCATCTCCAGCCCCGCGCGAGCAAATCCGTTTCCCTTGATCGGCCCGAACAGGAGGGGCATGTTCCGGGGAACGTTCCAGTCTTTGCCGAGAACACTCGGGACGAGAAAGTCTTTGAGGATGTGCCAGCAGGTCTCGGTCGTTTCGGGGCAATAATAAGGGTCCGACGGGCTGGCGGACTCGCCCCACCCCTCGCCCCCATCGCTCGTCCGCACGTGGATCAGGATGTGGTCGATGTGCGACTTCGTGCTCGAACTCGTCCGAAACGTCCGGACCAAGGGGAGCCGGACCACCCGCAACGTCACCTGGTCAAGCCGCATCGAGGCGCCTCATGGATTCGATCAAGGATTCGGAGCGGATCAGACAGCCTCAGCGGGCGAGTCGGGGCTAGCTTCGGTTGGATGCGCAGCGGCGGCTTCTGCCTCCAGTTCAAGCAACTTCTGCTTGGCGCGGGCCCCCTGGTCTGGGGTCATAAGCCCAGTCCTAACGAACGAATCGATTCTTTCCGCCCGAGACATCGCTTCAAATCGTTTTCTCGCCCGTCGAACTATCTGCTTCATCGTCAACCGCACCGGAAATTCGGAACGATTCCAGGACATCTTTGACCTCCAGTTCCTGGGGATGATGGAGCCAGGTTCCGAGCAAATGAACGGGGTTGCGGACGCAAAGCTGGATGTGGGCATCCCGCGAGATCCAGCTTCTCTCCCAGACCCGGCGCTCACCACCGGTCGGCACATAGACGGCCCTGGCAGTGTCGATCAGATGGCTGGGCATCTGAAGCCTGATAAACTCATACGCATGCTCAAAGACGGCGCAGTCCAGTTTGCGATATTTGCGGGTGTTCCGCGGCAGCGCCATCCCCAGCAGTTCCATGTCTTTCTTGTATTCGACGAAGATCTGTTGAAGGTACTCGACATTGTCGGGTTCCAACAGATCAAAGCAGTTCCCCAACCAGATCATGCAGCCGACGACGGCCAGCGGTTCGGTGGCGCGGCGAATATCTTCCGCCGTCTTGTTCGGCTTCTTCTGGTATTGCCGCTGACGAATCCGGGCGAATCGGAGGGCTTGCTGCGGGGCGTATTCCCAGAAGTAAACGCCGCGTCCAAGCCAGTCGAAGTCGCGGCGGCTCGGGCGAAATCCTTCGACGCGGGTGATGATCCGGAGCGCGGCGGCGAGACCGGTCCCGTGGTAGCCAATGACGGTCCGGTGGTAATCGTCGAAGCTGGCCATCGGTCAGAAATTAGACCTGTTCGGGAACCCAGGAGAGGCCAAGTTCGAGGCGGGTGCCGGTGGCGTCGGGGACGGCGACGAGTTCGCGAGTCGCGTCGTCGAGGGGACGCCGGGCGATGAAGTCGGGGACGGCGGCCAGGCAGGCGACCATCAGGTCAATCTCCCAGACCAGGGGCGGACGCATCGAGAGCCCGCGCTCCTTGCGAAAGAACGAAGGGTAGCCTTCGGGCGCGGCGATCGGCCAGCCGTTGGTCTCGATGGCGGCGAGGTCGGCTTCGCCCAGACTCGCGTCATCGTCGAAGGTCACGGTCAGGGCGACGGTCCGGCGGGCGCCTTCCTCGTCGGAAAGCTTGCCGGCGTACATCCGCCGGAGCAACGCGAGGTCTTCATAGAGCGCCAGGCCGAGGGTCAAGCCCGACTGCCCCATGATCACGCCATACCAGGGGCCGCTCTGGTAGCGGTCGCACTCGATCTCGATGATCGCCTCGTAGCCGAGTTGCCGCCACGGAGCGCGACGGTAGAAGTCGGCGGCAACCTCGTAGAACCGTTCGATCCGCTCCGGGGTTACTCCCGGCATGTCGAGCAGGCCGGGCGGGCCGGCGGACCCCGCGCCTTCAAGGTGCTGGACCAGGTTCTCGAACAGGAAGTCGATGTGGTCGAGGGCGTCGGCGGACTCGCGGGTGATCCCGAACGAGTTGAGGGGCGCTTCGAGCGTTTCCCAGATCGCGCCGGGGCGAACCTGGATGGCGGTCGGTCGGTGCGGTTCGCCCATGGCCGGGGCCATCATCGCGGCCGTCAGAATGTCCCAGATCGACCTGGCGGTCGGCTCGGCTTCAAGCATCGCGTGGCCGAGGACGGTCTCATGGGTCCGGCTTGACACCAGAACCATCCACGGGCGAACCCGCTGGCCGTTGATCTCGATCCGCCGGGTAAACTGGCGGAAGTCCGCCTGCCAGGTGTCCTCCTCGACCGGGAGGGCAAGCAGGTCCTCGGGGGATGCCACGGGCTGTGCCTTGGCTGGCTTCTTCTTCCGTTTGGAAGCGCCGGCCGACCGGATCCAGGTGAGCGAACCGGGGGTCGACTTCCAGGCGGTCAGGTGATTGGCAACGTAGAGAACCGCGTCGCTCGGGTCACCCGGCGAGTAGTAGGGCGGCGGCTCGGAGGGGAGCGTTTCCTGGCCGGTCAGATAGCCGATCACATGCTTGTTGGCCTTCTGCGCGACCTTGAGCAGCTTCCGCGCGGCGGGCGTATCGCCGGCCCGCTTGAACGCTGCCAGAGCGCGAGTGAAGGCCCAGGTCGCCGAGTCTTCGTCGTATTGTCCGAGCAATGCATCGATCTCGTCGAGCCGGTCGAGATTCAACAACCAGCCGGCCAGGATGTACCGGAGCCCCTGGTTGTCCCCCGGGTTGAGTCGGAGCATGTCGTTAAGATGCTCGACCGCCTCGTCGCGCCGACCGGTTGCCCAGCAGGCATCCGCCAGTCCGGCGCGGGCGTGCATGTAAGGGCGGGTCTCGGAGATCAACCAGAAGTGGCCAACGCCATCCTCGAAGATCTCGGTGCCAAGCGTCCGCTCGGCGGCGGCAACGGCCTGCTCGAACAACCCGCACGAGGTCTTCCGGTTCCGCGCCGCTTCGGCCAGCAAGGTGTACGCCGGGGCGCAGTCCGGGTCGAGTTTGATCGCTTCCTGCGCCAGCTTGGTCCGCTTCTTGAGATCATCGGCGTGACTGGCCTGGGTGACCAGTTCGATCGCCTTGACCCGCATTGGTTCGCGAGATTCCTGGCTGGAATCCTTCGTCGCTCGCGCGGGAGCTGGCCGCTTCGCCTTGGGCCGGGGGGTGGACCGGGCCGTCGGTTCGCGTTCCGGGGACGGCGACGTCGGCTCGGTCGGACCTTCACCCGCAGGAGGTGGCGACGACGGGGACGGTCCGGGCGGCGGGCTTTTTTTCTTGGCCATGACGGCGCAACTCCAAGCGAAAGTTCAGCGGGTCAACCTATTGTACCCGCCGTTACCTGGTTTGGCGTCGGATCGGTCCGATCTTCTCGAATCCCGATCCGAGTCCGATCAAGCTGAATGGGCCGCGGGGGCCGCCGACCGCTTCGCCCGGTTCTGCCAGCGGTCGCCCAGTGTCAAGCAGGCGGGCAGGAACAGGACATTGCCAACCGTGCTCCCCGCCGTGGCGATGGCCACCATGACCCCGAAGTTCGAGAACGGCGCGAACTCGCTGAACCGGAGCGCCAGGAACCCGACCGCGACCGCCGTGCTCGACAGGATCACCCCCGGTCCCGAGACCGAATAGCTAGCAAACAAACTCGCCGCAAACGACCGGTTCGCCGCCCGCTGACGACGGAACTGAAGCAGGCAGTGGAACGTATCATCCACCGACAACCCTAGCGCCACGCTGGCTACAAGAGCCGTCGCCATGTCGAGCTTGATCCCCGACCAGCCCATCAAACCCAGCACCAGGGCGACCGCCATCAAGGTTGGCACCATCGCCAGAGCCGCCAGGATCGGCCCCCGGAGCGCGATCGCCAGCATCAGCAAGATCCCCGCGACCGAGTAGAAGAAAGTCTGCCACTGCGTTTGAATGACCCCTTCCGTCGTCTTGGTCATCAGGAACGAGAGCCCGGTCAGGTACGATCTGGGACCGAACGCGGCATCCGTCGCCGACGTTGCGGCGCGGAAGATGGCCGACTTCCGCTCGGTCGGCTGTTGCTCAACCAGCCGGACCAAAATCCGGGCCTGATGAGTGTCGGGGTTGAGGAACCCCCGGAGGAGTTCGGCCTGCGGCGAGGCCGCGATCAGTTCGAGCTTGGTGGTCAGGATGCGGGTGGCCGACTCAACCGGGAGCGCCGCGATTCGCCCCTCGGGGTCGAGCACCGTCGCCACCGAGAGGACCGACGTCACCCCGGGCAAGGCTCGGTTGGATTCGCTGTTCTCCCCCGGTCCCACGAGCGCGGTGTTGACCGAGCGGAACTTGGCCAGCGTCGCCGGGTCGATCTGGTCGGGAGCCGGGACGACCAACTCGACCACGCCGATCCCGCCGAGCCGCGACTCGACCGTGCCGTAATCGCGGACGACTCGCGTCTCGGGCTTGAAAGCGTTGATGTAGTTGGTCTCATACGTCAACCGAGTCATGCCCGCCGCCACCGGCAGGACGAGCGCGAGCAGACCGACGACGATCGGCGCCGGGTGGCGATAAACCCAGGCAGTGATCCAGTTGACCCCCTTGCCAAGGCGACTTACCGACCCGACCCGGATCGGCAGTTCGAGCCGAAACGGGGGGATCATCGCGGCGGGCGAGATCACCATCACCAGGAGCGACGCGAGCAAGGTGCAACTGCCCATGATCCAGCCGAACTGGCGGATCGGCGCCACGTTGCTCGTCGCCAGGGCCCCGTACCCGATCGCCCCCGTGATCGAGCACCAGACGATCGGGCTGGAGACGGCGGCCAGCGTGGTTCGGGCTGAATCGAGCAGGGGCAACCCCTTGCGCCGTTCGTCGCGGAAGTGGATCGCCAGGTGGCTCGCCGCCGGCATCGTCAAGACGATGATCTGCGCCACCAGGGGCCCACCCGAGAGCGAAAGTCGCAGGTTGAACGTCGCCATCAGCCACTCGGTCGCCAGCCAGACCATCCACCCCGAGAGGATCGGGACGAGTGCCCACCAGAGGCTCCGCGTTGCCGTCAGGGTGACGACGCCGATCAGGATCATGCCGACGATCGCCAGCCGTCGCCCGTCGATGTCGATGCTCCGAAAGCCGTCAGCAAGCAGGACCGGCGGCCCCACGATCGCGGGCGTGCCCAGTTTGTGCCGCGCGGCGAACGCATCGGCCCTCAGGCGGAGGTCGGTCACGGTCTCCTTGACGTCGTGGTCCTCGGTCTTCTTGAGCCGGACGACGCAGGCGGTGGTCCGGGCGGTCTTGTCGATCAAGGTGCCGACGAACAGCGGATGCGCCACCAACCGGCGGGCGATGTCGGCTCGCCCCGCGTCGTCGGCCGTCCGGATGGCACCCCCGACCGAAAGCGGGCTGTCTCCCGTCAGGGTGACGCCGCCAATCGCCTTCTTCATGGCGGTTTTCGCGCCATTGCGAAGGAAGGCGGGAAGCCGGTCCATCTCGATCAGGCCATCGTCGACCTTCCAGAGCAGCGGCATCGCGTCGAGCGACTCGACCCGGACGACGCCGCTGAGGTTCTTCGGCCCCAGCTCGCGGGCCAGCTCGGCGACGCGATCCATCCCACCGGCCGAGATCAAACCCGGGTCGTCATACGCGACGAACACGAAGTTATCATCACCAAAGGCTGCGGACGCCTTGTTGTAGGCGATGATATCGGGGTCATCATCGCCAAAGAACGACCGGATCGACTGCTCATACCCCACCCGCTTCCCCGCGAGCAGGAGCGCGAGCAAGCTCAGGACAACCAGACCGAACGAGACCCAGCGGAATCGGAGCAAAAAGTCGATCACGGCGGCAACGCTTCGCTTTCCGAGCAACCCAGTACCCGGCCCAGAATCTCGGACTCCGACCAACCGGCCCCCCAGTTTTAGGCTTCCGGTCCCCGAATGTCGAGCCAACCGCCCGTTTGTTCACGTTCCGTTCGTGGCTCCGGCCTGGTAAGTTGACGCAGCATCGCCGGTCAGCCTTGTTGCAGAAGGATGGTTCATGCCTAGCTTGGATTTCGTTGACTTTATGCGGTTCCATCGCCCCGGCTGGCTTGAAGCCCTGCGTTCTCTGGTCGAGCATGAGTCTCCCAGCCGCGACAAGCCGGCACTTGACGCCCTGGCCCAGATTCTGGCCGAGCGGCTGGCGGCGATCGGCGGGCAAGTCGCGATGGTTGCCAACCCCGACGGCGGTGATCACCTGATCGCCCGCTTCTTCGAGGGATCAGCCAAAACGAAGCCAACGCTGATCCTCGGCCACTTCGACACCGTCTGGCCGGTCGGAACGCTCCCGGGGATGCCGTGCCGGGTCGAAGGGGACCGGATGTTCGGTCCCGGCGTCTACGACATGAAGGCGAGCCTGATTCTGGTCGAATTTGCCTTGCGAGCACTTCAAGATGCGGGGTTGCAGCCCAATCGGCGCGTCGAGGTCTTGCTGACCTCCGATGAGGAGATCGGCAGCCCGACGTCGCGGGCGTTGATCGAGGAGCGAGCCCGGCTGGCAAGCCACGTCCTGGTGATCGAGCCGCCGCTGGCGAACGGGGCGCTCAAGACGGGCCGGAAGGGAGTCGGCGCGTACCGACTGACGGTTGAGGGACGTGCGGCCCACGCCGGGGTCGAGCCCGAAAAGGGCGTCAGCGCGATCGAGGAACTGGCGCGACAGATTCTGGACTTGCACGCCTTGACCGACCTGGACGCGGGAACGTCGGTCAACGTCGGCGTGATCGACGGCGGCTCGACGTCCAACGTCGTCGCCGCGCATGCCTCCGCCCGGATCGATGTCCGGGCCCGGACGGTGGCGCAGGCTGAGGCGATCGACGCCGCGATCCGCTCCATCCAACCGCACCACCCCGACGCGAAACTGACGATCGAGGGCGGGATCAACCGCCCGCCGATGGAGCGGACCCCAGCCGGCGTCGCCCTCTTCGAGCGTGCCCGCCTGGTCGGTCAATCGCTCGGGCTGGATCTGGGCGAAGGCTCGACCGGCGGCGGGTCCGACGGTAACTTCACCGCCGCCATCGGCATCCCGACCCTGGATGGCCTCGGCGTCGAGGGCATGGGCGCCCACGCCACGCACGAGCAGATCGACCTGACCTCGTTCCCGATCCGCGCCGCGCTGCTGGCGGGATTATTGCTCGACCCCGGACCGGCCTGACCCATGAACGACGACTTCACGATCCGCCCCGCGGCCTCGATCGCCGATTACACCGCCTGCCAGGACGCCCAGCGTCGCGCCTGGGGGATCACCGACGATACCTACATCGTCCCGCTGGCCACACTGGTCGGCGCCCAGTTGCACGGCGGGCTGGTCCTGGGAGCATTCCTGGCCGATGGGTCGGCGGCGGGGCTCTCGTTCGCGTTCCTGGGCCGGGTTGAGGGGCGACTCTGCCTCTACTCGCAGCTCACCGGGATCGTGCCGGGGCGGCAGGGGCAAGGGATCGGCCTGAAGATCAAGCACGCCCAGCGCGACTTCTGCCGCCGTGAGGGGATCGACCGGATCGCCTGGTCGTTCGACCCGCTCCAGAGCGGCAACGCCAGCTTCAACCTCGGCCACCTCGGCGCCGTGGCCGTCAAGTACATCCCCGACATGTACGGCAGCCGCTCGGACGCACTCAACACCAACACCCCGACCGACCGCCTGATCGTCGAGTGGTCGGTGGATGCGGCAAAGCCTCAGATCCCCTCCGTTGATCCCACTCAAGCCGACCGCCTAATCGACGTCTTCGAGAACCCCGACGGCACCCTCGAACCGATCGGCACCAAGCTCCCCGGCCCCGGCACGTCCCCGACCATGATCGAGATCCCCGCCGATATAGGCACGCTGCGACGCGATGATTCCCCCCGAGCCGAAGCCTGGGGTAAAGCGGTCCGGCAGGCATTCACCGCCGTCTTCGCCGCCGGCCGGGTTGCCAGCGGCTTCCTCCGCGACGACTCGACCGGCCGACGGCGGTGCTTCTATGTCGTCCGACCTCGGAGTGGGTGATCCTGGCAGCCATACCGATTTGTCACTTCGATTTTCCAGAAATCGTTGATAGGATTGATCTCCGGTCAAAGAAAGCGATTGAAAAAGCGATTTGGATGATCCACGATGCCGGGGACGGATCGGCTCCTGAACCTCTTGCGGCGACGCGGGCTCCTGAGTGGGAAGGAGATCCAGCGGGAACTCGGCCTCACGCAGCCGATGATGTCTCGTCTTGTCAAGGAGGCCGGACCACGCGTCTGCCGGTTCGGGCAAAGCGTGGCGACCCGCTATGCCCTGCCTCGGGAGATCGCCGGCCTCGGGCAGCGTGCGCCCGTCTTCCGCGTTGACGAGGGAGGCAAGGTCGTCGAGCATGGGGTTCTGCACTGGCTTGCGGGAGACGGCTGCTGGCTGGAGCGAGTGTCGGGCGACAACCAATCATTCGCTGGAATGCCTCCTTTCGTGGAGGACATGCGGCCGCAGGGCTACATCGGCCGTGGCCTCTCAGCCCTGCACCCCGACTTAAGGCTGCCGGAACGAATCAGCGATTGGAATGACGACCACCAAATGATCGCGCTGGCGACACGCGGCGAAGACTGCGTCGGTAATCTTATCATCGGCGAGGAATCGCTCAATCGCTTCCTCGTCCGGTCCGCCAATCTATTCACTCGGGGAGATTATCCCGACCTGGCCTCAGGCGTGCTGGCTGCACAACCCGGCTCGTCAGTTGGCGGCGAACGTCCCAAGTTCACCATCGACGCCGGCGGCCGTCACCTGCTGGTCAAGTTCGCAAGCGGCGACGGTGCGGCGGCGGATCGGTGGCGTGACCTGCTCGTCGCCGAATCCCTTGCGCTCGAAGCTGTGCGAGGTGCCGGCTTTGCGGCCCCACAGGCCGAGTGGTTCGACCTGGAAGGAAGCCGGTATCTGGAGGTGGAACGCTTCGACCGAGTCGGCCAGCGGGGGCGGCGCGGGGTAATCTCACTGTTCGCCCTCAATAACCACTTCCTGGGCGATTACCCCGACAACTGGAGCCGAGCCAGCCGCCGCATCCTCGCCGAGCCGGCCTTGAGCTTGACCCAAGCCGATGCCGACCGGATGGTCTGGCTAGATACCTTCGGCGACCTCATCGGCAACACCGACCGGCACTTCGGCAACCTGAGCTTCTTCGCCGAGGAAGCCAGAAAGTTGACGTTATCACTAACACCGGCGTACGACATGCTGCCGATGGTCTTCGCACCAGCCGCCACGAGCCTGACCGACCGACATTTTGCGCCTCGACCACCCACCGCCCTGAACATGCGGATCTGGCACGAGGTGGGCACCCATGCCGAAAGATACTGGGCACGCCTCACCGACGCGGCCGGACTGAGCGACGGCTTTCGACAACTCGCCCGGGACTGCCGGAGTACGCTCGTCCAGCTCATCAAAAAGCACTCGTGAGATCGCTGTTCCGACCTCTAAATCGACTCGCGGCAGGCCCGCTTGACTTCGGTCAACAGCCAGGCCGAGAACGGGTGTGACCTCTAGTCGTCCGGGTTCGAGACCGTGACCTCGATCAGCATCGGGGTGCAGATCCAGGCTTGATAAGGACGCGGCGGCCCGACCCCGCCCAGTTCCCGATCCGCCGCGTGAATCTCGTCCAACTTCGCGACTTCAAACTCCAGATCCCGACGGAACCGAGTCATGACCCCGCACGGTCCATCGCCATCGGCCATCGGAACAAAGGCAGCCTCGTCGGAGTGCTGGATCATCGCCGCGTCGCGATAGAACAACAGATGGCCCTCGCCCTCGGGGAGCCGTTCGGGCAGAATCTCTCGGACCGGCGCGACCCTGGACAGCGAACCATCAATCCCCTCCACAAGCGCATCCGGCCAGCGGGTGAGCAGGGATGTGAGGACGCGAGCGAACACCGTTCGGGGCGGTGTGCAGGTGAAGACAACCTTATCCCAGCCGGTTATTTCCACCTGCACATCCCTATTGTTGTCTCGTAACCGAGCCATCGGAGAGTTGATTACTGATGGCTTGCGTCGGGTAACTCATCATTGGACCGCCTGGGCGAGTAGAGCAAAACGGTTCAGAGGGGAAGGAGATTGCGTGTCAGCGTCGAGAGGATCGCACCATAATTGGGGGAGACGGGCAACAATGACGAGGTGTTACCCCGGCGGAACATGTGTTTCCAGAGCGGGAAGCCACCCGCACGGAACACGTTGGTCAGTTCGCGAGATAGCGTGATCGGCCCCAACCCCTCGTCGTAGACCACGGGGTCAATCGTACTGTCGGGCGTCCAGAAGCCGACCGGCTCGCAGTTCGAGACGTATCCGCCAGTAGGGATGAAGATCCGACCCGCCACCTCGTCCTCGACGGATCTCGGGGCAATCCCCTGTTCGACCATTCGCAAGCACGAATCGATGTCGATGTAGACCAGGGGGCAGTGCCAACCCAACCCAGCCACCGGATCGCCCTGGGGGCCATGAAGTTGGCTGGAGTGCTGGGCGAAGTTAATGGACTTGAAGCGGGCGTAAAGTTCCTTGAACAGCAACGGGATTGGACCATACCGCCGCTCCAACTCTCCGGCCCGTTCGATCGCCGCCCGGTCGGCGACCTGGAACGGGCCATCGGGACGTTGGAAGCGGTATCCAAGCGTCCTCAGATTGGCTTCCAGGGCGGACAAGTTGGTGTGGACGGCATCGAGGAAGGCGGTGACGCCGACTGTGTTGATCAGACGGCTTCTCATTCATCGATCCTGGTGCCAGATAGATACGCTCTCCCAGAAAGTAGAGCCCATAACCAACAACCGGTGGAACTCAGGCCATCGCCACCCGTTCCTGGTCGGCGGGAACGGGGTAGTCGCGGGCGAACTCGCGGATGGCGTCGCGGGTCCGAGCGGCGAGGGCGGCGTCGTCGGGAGCATCCAGAACTTCGATGATCCAGGCGGCAACCTGACGGAAGGCGTCTTCGCGGAGGCCACGGGTCGTCAGGGCGGGGGTGCCCATCCGGATGCCGGAGGGGTCGAGCGGTTTACGCTTGTCGAACGGGACGAGGTTCTTGTTCACCGTGATCCCGGCGCGGCCCAGCGCGTTCTCGGCAATCTTGCCGGTCAGACCCTTCGACGTCATGTCGATCAGGATCAGGTGGTTCTCGGTCCCGCCCGAGATGATCCGGAACCCGGCGGCCATCAACTCCTCGGCCAGCACCTGAGCATTGGCGATCACCTGCTGGGCATACGCCTTGTAATCCGGCCGAAGCGCCTCGCCAAGGCAAACCGCCTTGCCGGCGATCACGTGCATCAGTGGCCCACCCTGCAAGCCGGGAAAGACGGCCGAGTCGAGCTTCTTGGCCCACTTTTCGGTGCACATCGCGATCCCGCCGCGCGGGCCGCGCAGGGTCTTGTGCGTGGTGGTCGTGACGAAGTCGGCCACGCCGAACGGTGAGGGGTGCAAGCCGGTGGCGACCAGCCCCGAGATGTGCGCCATGTCGACGAAGAAGATCGCGCCGACTTCCTTGGCGATCGCCCCCATGAGCGGGAAGTCGATCTGCCGCGAATAGGCGCTGGCACCGGCGAGGATCAGCTTCGGCTTGTGCTCGCGGGCTTTCTGGGCGATGTCGTCGTAGTCGAGCCGTTCGGTCTGGGCGTTCAGGCCGTAGGAGATGGTTGGATACCACCGGCCCGAGTAGTTGAGCTTCATCCCGTGCGTCAGGTGGCCGCCGTGGGCGAGGTCCATCGCCAGCACGGTGTCGCCGGGTTCGAGGCACGAGTAGTAGACGGCCTGATTGGCCGACGCCCCCGAGTGCGGCTGGACGTTGACGTGCTCGGCGCCGAAGAGTTCCCTGGCGCGGTCGATGGCGAGGCGCTCGACGGTATCGACGTGGGCGCAGCCGCCGTAATAGCGTTTGCCGGGAAGTCCCTCGGCATATTTGTTGGTGAGGACCGAGCCGACGGCCTCGCAGACGGCGGCGCTGGTGTAGTTTTCCGAGGCGATCAGTTCGAGGTCGTCGCGCTGGCGGTGTTCTTCCTGCGCGATGGCCTCGGCGATCTCGGGGTCAACTTCGTGGAGCAGTCCCATCGGTGCGTTCCTCATCGAAAGATGGATACCACGGGCGGATCGGGTCCGGAGCAGCATTGGCCTGGACCCGGTCGGTGATGATGGGTGGATGGTTCAGGTGGTCCGATCCCAGACGGCCGGGCGCGGGTCCTTGACCCAGTTCCAGCGATAACGGAAGCGGTGGGTCTGTTGTGACGGATCGAGTTTGGCAAGCGCCTGGACGCGAATCCGGGCGAGGTTCGCCGCCTCAAGCGTGGCCTGGCCGGGCAGATCCACCTCGAAGACGAGGTGGCAGACCGGGTTGGAAGCGTCCAGGACGATGTTGGTGTGTTCCTGACCGTCGGGGTCGGTGACATTGACCGACCCCCACTGGCCATGCGACGCATCCACGGCGTAGGTCGCGGCGAGGGCATGAATCGGGCGGAGGCACCGGTCGGCCACATCGACGTCGATCGTCGCGCCGCCGGCATCCTCGTGAACATGGAAGACGGCCGAGAAGTGGTGCGGCCCCGCCTGACCCACCAGCATCGCCCGGACCCCGCCCTTGGCGTCGCGGTCGAGGTGGATCTGCTGGTAGGTTGGGTTGATGATCCGATCATGATCCTGGCGGTCCACCAGGGGCTCGACCGGCACGATCCGGGGGATCGAAGCCGTCGGCCCCTGCGAGACGATCTCGTACCGCCAGTGGTCCTCGTGGTGCCAGAACCGGAGCTGGAAGCACGAGGTACGGATCGTCTCAGCGCCCGAGGTCGACTCGAAAGTTACCTTGTTCATGGTCGGATCAGCCTCGCGCGGGCGGAGCGAAGGGGGGCGGTCACGCTTTCTTGACCTCGCCCCGCGCCAGTTTGCGCCGGAGGTAGGCATCGATGAAGATATCGATCCCGCCGTCGAGGACAGCATGGGGGTTGCCAACCTTGATCTCGGTCCGGAGATCCTTGCACCACTGGTCGGGCTGGAGGACATAGTTGCGGATCTGGCTCCCGAAGCCGATCTCCGCCTTTTCATCGTAGGCCTTGGCGTACTCGGCCTCGCGCTTTTCTTCCTCGACGCGGATCAGCTTGGCCTTGAGGAGCTGAAGCGCCAGGTTGTCGTTCTTATGCTGCGACCGTTCGCTCCGGCTCTCGGCGGCGATCCCCGACGGGATGTGAGTGTAGCGCACGCCCGACTCGGTCTTGTTCTGGTGCTGACCACCCGGACCACCGCACCGGAAGACGTCGCGCTTCAGTTCGTCGTCCTTCAGTTCGATGTCGATCGTGTCGTCGATCTCGGGCATGACCTCGACCGACGCGAACGACGTCTGCCGCTTGTCGGCCGTGCCAAACGGACTGATCCGGACCAGGCGATGCACGCCGGTCTCGCCGCGGAGGTAGCCGTAGACGTACTCTCCCTTGACGTGGATGGTGACCGTCTGGACGCCCGCGACTTCACCGTCTTCGCGGTCGATGATCTCGGCCTTGTACCGGTGCGACTCGCACCACATCAGGTACATCCGCATCAGCATCTCGGACCAGTCGCACGCCTCGGTCCCGCCGGCTCCCGGGTGGATCGTGACGTAGGCGTTGCAGTGGTCGTTGACACCACCGAGCATCGACCGCAGCTCGAACTCGGCGAAGTCGGCGTCGGCCTTCTTGGCCGATTCGCGGATCTCGATGTCGAACTCGTCGCTCTCGGCTTCCTCAGCAAACTCAATCAGGGTTCCCATGTCATCCGACTGGCGCACCAGAGCCTCGAACGGCTTAAGGACGCCGTTGAGCGTCTTTAGTTCCTGGATGACGACCTTGGCTTTTTCCTGATCATTCCAGAACGTCGGCCCTTCCATCTGGGCCACCAACTCATCGCGCCGGGCAGTTTTGTCGCCCAGGTCAAAGAGAGTCTCGTAAATGAACAATCTTGTCGATGACGCTCCGCGCGTCACGCTTCAATTCGAGATCCATGATGGCTTACCTTAGCTTGAAAGGTTGAATCTGTTCTGGTTCTTCCAACCGCCCTTTTGATGATTGGCGGTTCGCCGATGCAGTCGTATGATAATCTTCGTCGCCGTGAAAGCGAAAGCCCAAAGGCATTAGCCCTCGGCAGTCCTCTCAGCTCATGATCAGGTTTTGCTCAGCGAAGTTCGATTTGACGAAGGGTGTCGCTAACGAAAATTTTGCTTCGTCTTCGAGGTTTTCACCATGGGCGTTTTATATAAATCTGTAAAATTGTTTCTCGAACAACAAAACCTGCTGCCCCTCAAGCGCAAGCGGTTCAGGCAAGCAATAACTCGACAGGTCCCGACAAACTCAGTGGCAAGCATAACACCAATTCCCGAAACGACGTCCCCTGCACCTCTTAAATCAACAACCAGCCCGCTCAAGCTCGCGGACTACACGCTCGAAAGAGCCGCCTTTGCGAGTCATCGAAGCCAACTTCTGCGCGATCATTATGGACGATTCGTCGTCTTTGTAGGAAACGAAATGATTGGCCTCTATGATAGCTTTCCGATTGCGGTCAAAGAAGCCCGGAAGAAGTTTGGCCGTCGCCCGATCTACACGAAGCATTTGGTAACTGACGATTCATCCCGCTGATTGCGGCCGATGAGCATCCCATGTCGATCTTGCACTTCGAGTTGGATGTGGGCGGACGTCCCATCATCGATCTGGCAATCCTGGTGAGTAGCGACGACCGAGCGATCGAACCGGATGCTGTTTATTTACCCTACCCCGTGAAGGCTTTGGTTGATACGGGTGCCGGCCGATCGCAAATCGATTTTGCCATCCTTCATAGTTTTGGAATCGGGCAATCAGGCGAGATCGACATATTTACTGCGTCAACAGGAAATGTTCCTGTGGTCATGCCGCTTTTCATGGTCGATCTTTTGTTCACTGGAAACACTCCTCGATCGCTTGCTCAGAATGTCGAGGTTGTTGGATCAAACAAGTTGAGTGGAATCCGGGTCGAAATGCTCTTGGGGCGTGACATTCTCGACCGCTGCATTTTGATCTACGACGGTACCATTCGACAATTTACCCTGGCTTGCAATCCGCCCACACCCGTCACTCTGTGATCGCGGTTTCGGGCTTGCGTGGGTTCAAGCTGGGAAGGATACTTGAGATGTGGGGATGTGGGTGTGATCCGCTCGCGTTCCGGTGGGGACCGAACGTGCCTTGTGGCCTGCAAATGAGCGATCAACAGCCATGCCCGAACCCCACCCCGACGACCGTGCGCCCCTGATCGCCTCAGCGCGTGACCTTGCGGAACTCGTCGCCCACATCCGCGAGTCGGGCCGGTTCGCGTTCGATACCGAGTTCGTGTCCGAAGACACGTTTGAGCCGGTCCTCTGCCTGATCCAGGTAGCGACGGCCACGCGGCTGGCGGTGGTCGATCCCCTCAAGATTCCCGACCTGATGCCGTTCTGGGACGTCGTCAACGACCCGAACATCGAGGTCGTGATGCACGCGGCGGGGGAAGACTTGCGCATCTGCCGGTTCCAGACCGGGACCGTGCCGCAGCGGGTCTTCGACGTCCAGATCGCCGCCGGCCTGGTGGGTTTCAACTATCCGCTCTCGCTCGGGAACCTGGTCAGCCAGACGCTCCGGGTCTCGCTCCCCGGCGGTGAAACCCGAACCGACTGGCGGAAGCGGCCGTTGACCGACGCCCAGTTGCGGTACGCGCTCGACGACGTTCGCTATCTCCTCCAGTTGGCTGACTTCCTCGGCGACCGTCTCCAGACCCTGAACCGGGCCGAGTGGGCGGAGATTGAGTTCGCCACCTTCCTGCACGCGATCGACCACCGGGCCGATGAAGAACGCTGGCGTCGCCTCCCGAGCTTGCACCTGCTCAGCCGGCGCGGGCTGGAAGCCGCGCGGCGGCTTTACGACTGGCGGCTCGACGATGCCCGCCGCGCCAACCGGCCCTTGCGAAGCATCCTCAAGGATGACCTGCTTGTCGCCGTCGCCCGCCGCGCCCCCGCGAACCGCAAGGATCTGGAAGCTCTCCGCGACTTCAACCGCCCTGCCCTCCTGAGCCGCGCCGGCGAGATCCTCGACGTCCTCCGCGACGCCCGCGCCACGCCGGACGATCAGCTTCCCGAACCCGCTGGCCGCCACGACGATCGCCCCGGCCTGGCGATGGTCGTCAGCCTGCTGGCCGCGACGCTCTCGCAGTCGTGTGCGCAGGGCAAGGTCGCCGTCGCCCTCGCCGGCGGCGCCAACGACCTCAAGGACATGGTCCGCTGGTACATCGACGGCCAGCCCGCCGAGCATACCCCGTCGTTCCTGCAAGGCTGGCGCAACGAGGTCTGCGGCCAGACCCTCCTGGATGTCCTCTCCGGCCGCCGCGCCGTCCGGATCATCGACCCCGAGGCCGACGTCCCCATCGCATTGGCCCCAACGGGGGAGTGAGTGGCTGGGTGGATCAGATGGATCTATCGACGTCCGAAGTTCGGGACTCATAGTCATGTCTCCAAGATCTCTCCCCACGGCAAAGTCGTCGCCGTCAGCAGGCGAGCGCGAGCAGGTCCGCCGCTTGATCGCACGCTCGGGCCTGTGCGGGCTGGCCAACGATACGAAGTGGGACGAGTTGATTACGGCCATGAGGGCAAGCGACTGGCGTCCCGGTTACCGCTGGAAATGCATTGATGGATTGCCTTCCAGTTGGGATGTCGAGTGGTCCTATCACCTCCCCTTCCCGATGATCTCGGTGGAGTGGTTCGACATCAGTTACCAGCAGAAAGTTGTCGACCACCGCTTGCCGCCTGTAACCCATGTCATCGATCACTCGGGATGGATAGTCGCTTTGCTGCGTCGGGTGGGGATGGATTACCAGATCGGGGAAACGATGATCCGGATCTTCGGGTATGCTCCCCGAAACCTGGACGACTTCAATCTGTAGAGTTTGTGCCTGGGCGGTTCAGTTCGACAGCCGATTCCCATGTCAATCCAGGTCATTGCGGAGGTTCGAAATGCGCCAGTTCCGGCTGCAAGGTGCCCTTTTGCTGATCGCAGTGATCGCCGTGTCGATTCACCTCGGTGGCTGTCTTGAACGCGAGAAGCAACGCCAGATCAATCAAAACAAGGCGCCCACCCGATCCATAACCTTCCACCCTGGAGCCTTCTGGTAATCCACCCGAACTTCGATCCGCCGCCAGGACGGGATCGCCGGATTTGTCGATGAAAGGCGACCTGAAGTCTGAGCCAAGGGACTTCAAGATCCCGTTATAAATCGACTCGTGTTATCTCGGGCCGAAGACGCCGCCAGCCTGGATCCAGGCCGGAAACCACCAGCACTCCGCTCAGGGCGTCGCGCAGGTGCCTACAATGACTTCTAGGACAATCCGGGGTCGAGCCCTCAGGGCTAAAGGCAGGTGGGAGGGTGTCATGCCGGTCATGGTCTGGGTAGCGACGGTGGTGCTCGGGATCGGTCCGGCGGGGAAAGCTCAACCGATTACACCCGGGGAGCGGATCGAGGTTGCCTTGGGCCGCCTCGAAGCGGGGGCAACTTATCGGACGACCGCATCGCTGACAGGCGCGGTCGGCAATGAGGCCCGGGTCCGGGTTACTCTGACCGCACCGGGCGGATTCGAGCGGACCAAAACTCTCAACGCGGGCGACACCGACGTCTTCTGGTCGGTCCGGCCTCAGGACGATGGCGAGGGAACGCTGACGGTGATTGCCGACCCGACCAACCCTCAGCCGATCCAGGTCCAGGTCGACTGGGGGCGGCGGGATGTTGGCAGTGCTGACCAGGCGGTGATCGAGGCCGAGCCGAACGACTCGTGGCGCGAGGCGCAACCGATCCGCCTGGCTCGAACCATCTACGGGTCGGCAGATGATGTCGATGACCTCGACAACCCCGACGAGGGGAAGGCGGGGCTCGACTGGTTCCGGTTCGAGGTCCCGGTCGGCTCGCCCATCCTGGCCTTCTTTCAGCTTGAACTGCTCGACCGCGACGTCGCGGCCAACCTTCGGGTTTACCGGCAGATTGCGGGCAAAATCGAAGTTTACGAGGCGGGCAAGGACCCGACCGAGGTCGTCCATGACCGCGAACGCGAGCGGTACTCGACGCACCTGAGCCGCACCTTTGAGCCCGGCACGTACTTCCTGGAAGTGAACGCGAACCACCCCGACTACGTCCTTCGGACCCGCGTCGAGCCGGTCCCGCCGTACACTGATCCCCGCCAGGCGGTCGATGTTGGCTTGCAGTACCTTCTCGAAGCAGGCGACGCCTGGTTCGCGCAGATCCCCCGCGCGGGGAATCGGTTCTCGCGGTCGAGCAACCTCCACGACACCGCCGTCCGCTGCACCGCGTGTCATGCCTCGACCTTTCCGGTCGAAGCGGCGCTCGTCGGGCAGGCCGAGGGGTACCCGATCCGCGCCAAGCAGAGCCTGCTCTACCTGACCGACCGGCTGGCCAACTCGGTGACGCCGCTTTATGGCGGTGACGGGCTCTTCTGGCAGCGGTTCATCGCCATCCCGCTCCAGGCTCAAGGCAAGCAAGGGTCGGTTTTGCTCGACTATGCCCGGCAGGTCGACGACCGCGACTCGGCTCTGGTCGATCGGTTCGGGCCGTTCTTGCAAGCCGCCTGGCGCGGGCGGTTCGAGTTGCCGATGGACGAGTCGAACGGCGTCGTCCCGCTCGACAGCAAGTTCGGCTCGGCCTGGCGCGACTGGCGGGTTTTGACCGAGATGACCCAGCGGACCGGCCGCGTCACCTACGCGCAGAGCAGCGACACCATCGCCGACCTCATGGCCGACCCCGATACCGACCGGCGAATCGAGACCCTGCAAGACCGGATGCACCGCCTGTATGCCTGGTCGATCATGGATCGCGACCGACTTGCCCCCCGGATCGACGCCGAGATCCAGGCTCTGTTTGCCTTGCAAAACTCCGACGGCGGCTGGCATGAACTGGGCCAGACCGGTCGCGCGAGTGCCGTCTACGCCACCGGGCAGATGGCCTGGACTTTGATGCGGGCCGGCGTCCCGCGTGATGATTCCCGGATCAGGCAGGCTCTGGGCTATTTGCTCGCACGGCAACTTCCCTTCGGCGGTTGGTTCGAAACGACCACGCATGAAAACTTCCGGACGCCGATGCGTGAGACCCGTTACGCTCTGGAAGCTCTCGCCGTCGGTTTCCCCCACGGTCCGCCGCGCCGGTCGTGGGGCAACCGCGATGGCGAGCCGGCCCGCCTGCCGCGATCTGGACCGCTCGCCGCGACGCTCGACGACCTCGACAACCTCTGGGACGTGCCCGACGCCGACCAGCCTCGATTCGCGGCCGCTATTATCCCCCTGCTCGATCACCCGGACCCATTCGTCCGGGCGCACGCGGCGGCGGCACTGGGACGGCTGGGGCAGCCCTCGGCGGTTGAGCCGCTCGCCCGCCACCTGGGCGACCCATCGAAGATCGTCGTGCGATCAGTGGCCTGGAGCCTGCGCAGGCTTGGCAACCGGGGGATCGGGATCGAGGCGATTCGGACCGCGCTGAGCAGCCCCGACCCCGCCACCCGTCGGGGCGCGGTCCGGATCTTTGCGCAGCAGTTCCCCGGGATGGACACGCGGGTGGACCTGGCCGACGCCCTGATCGGATTGACGACCGACCCCGACCTCCGGACCCGGCTCGAAGCGATCCGGAGCCTCCGCCAGTGGTTCTATCGGACGGCCGACACCGGCTTGCAGCGGCGGATCGTCGCGGCTTACCTCGCGCGGATGGCCGAGCCCGACGTCGCGGTCGTCCGCCGGGCGCTGAGCGAGGGGATGTACATCATGCTCGACGAGAACCTCGGCGGCGGGGTCAGCTTGCAGCGGACGCTGGCGATCCTGCCCGAGCGGTTCCGCCAGCGTGCCCTCCGGGGACGTGAGGCGGTCGAGCGCGACGTCCTGCTTGGGCCGATCCTGGCGGCGCTGGAGACGGGCAACGCCCGGCAGCGCGAGGGGCTCGTCCGGTCGTTCGACGGCAGCTTCTTCGCCGGTCGGTTCTACGCCCGGCGCCCGACCGGGATGATCGACGTCGGCAACGACCGCGAGTTCGGCTTCCTTTACGAGCCGCCCGCCGACCTCCTTGACCGCGTCTTCACCGCCTTGTTGTCCCGGTCCGACTCGTCCCCCTCGACCCGCCTCGGGGCGATCCGGCTCGCCAGCTTCTTCAACGTCGCCGACCGGACTGCCGACCCAACCGTCCAGACGGCCATCCTCGGCGGCCTGCTCGACCCCGACGAGTCGGTCCGGGCCGCCGCCCGCGACGTCGTCGGCCGAAACCTGAGCCTGACCGAGGCCGAGGTTGATCCCGCCCGGGTCGATCTGGTCCGGCGTGCCCTCGGGGGGCCTGAGCGACGGGCGATCGTCGCCGCGCTGGGCCGGCATCCTGCCTTGCTCGAAGTCCCGGCGGTCCTGGCCGACCTCCGCGCCCGCCTGACCGACCCTGAGGCCGTTCTGGCCCTGGCCCCGGTGGTCCGATCGGTTCACTTCACCGACACCGAGGTCATCGGGGCCGCCACCCTGGCCTGGCCCCGCGCGACCGATCCCCTCGACCGCGTGAACTGGCTCGACGCGGTCCTGGCCCGCCCGAGTTTGCTCGATCAGCCCGAGGTCGTCGCCCTGCTCCTGTCGGCCAGCCGCGACCCATCCAGCACCGTCCGCGAACGGGCCCTGGAGGCGGTCGGATCGACCCCTCGCCTGGCCGGCAGTCGCGCCGGGCAGGCCGCGATCCTGGCCGCGCTCGCCGACAACACCCCGAGCAATCGCCGCCGCGCCCTCGACCTGGTCGCCGATGATCGGGCCTTCTGGGACCGGCCCGAGCCGCGTGCCCGGCTGCTTGCCTGCCTGATCGATCCCGACCCGGGGGTCCGAAACCAAGCCCTGGCAGTTGTTTCCAATCACGGCCTGATCGGGTCCGATCCCGCGCTGGCCCGGCGGGTCAAGACGCTCGCGAGCGACCCCAAACTCCACGATCAGGCCGAGGCCGCCTTGACCCGAGCGGGGCTTGATCCGGGCGCGATCCAGCCCGACGGCGCGCTCGATCGTCCACGCCTCCTGAGCCTGGCGACCTTCCGCGACCGGATCAACCCGCTGCTCACCCAGGCGGGCGAGGATGGCGTCTCGTGCGTTGGCTGCCACGCCAACCAGAACGTCTTTCGCGTGGTCGGTGGGGCGGATGGCCTGGCGATCAACTACCAGTCGAGCTTGCGGGCGCTGAATCTGGCCGACCCCGAGTCGAGCCTCCTCTTCCGCAAGCCGCGAAGTCCGCGCGGGGCCGAGAACGACACGCCGACCGCCTTGACCCACAATGGCGGCCCGCGCTGGGAGGCGAACCACCCGGCCTATGAAGCCCTGGGCGCCTGGATCGCCGAGCCGACTCCGGATCTCGTCAAGCTCAGCGCTGATGGCTACAAGCCCGGCTTTGCTCCCAATCAAGCTGGCGACGGCGACCTCAGCACCGCCTGGCAGACCGAGACCGAGGGGGCCATCCCCGGCTACCCGCACGACCTGACGGTCGATCTCGGCACCGAGCAACCGGTCCGTGGTCTGCTCGCCGTTCCCCGGCAGGACGGATCGGATGGGCGAGTCGGCGCTTATGAAATCAGCCTCTCGCTCGACGGCGTCACCTGGGGCGATCCCATCGCTCGTGGGGTCTGGACCGACGACCCCGGCTTCCGGTATGTTCCTCTGGCTGGTCGGGCGCGGTTCGTCCGGCTCCGAGGGCTGAGCGAGGTCCACGGCGGACCAACGATGAGCCTGGCCGAACTGAGCATCGACCACTGAGAATCCGTTATGACCGAATCGGTCGAGTTCGCCCCTCGGCAGTTGAGCCCGCGTGATCAGTGGCGGTTCGTCCTCCGTCGGCTCTACCGGCGGTCGCGCGACCCGATCCGGTCTGCTGTGGTGCGGTCGCTACTCCTGATCGCCTACTTTGGCCTCGTCGGCGTCTTTTTGACGATGATCGGGGCGACCACCTGGCCGCCCGCCGCGATGGCGGTGATCGGGCTGATCCTCCCGCTGCAAATCTGGCGGCGGGTCCGGGCCACGATCCGGACCGTGGGCGAGTGGGAGGTCTGGGCAATCGACCTGGACGAAACCGGCGTGACCGTCCGGACCGCCGACCGGACCGCCCTGGTCCTCTGGCGGGCGGTGACGGGAGTGCTGGTCACCCCCCGCGAGGTCGTCATCCAGTTCCGGATTCCCGACGTCGTCTCGATTCCAAGTCCGGTCTTCCGCGACCCCGCCCACCGCGACCGCTTCATCGCCTTTGCCCGTGCCCAGATCCCGGCTCAGGGCTGACCGATCGGGACGGAATCCACCACCCAGGGCGCGGCCGGAATCGTCGCCAGGCGAAACCGATCGAGCCAGTCGGCGGGCCAGGATGGTTCAGCATGATCCGACCAGCCGCACGAGTGCGCGATCCAGCCGACCAGATCGCGCGGCCCAACCCCGGCCTCCCGGAGCGTCGCCAGCTTCAGTGCGCCATCACGTTTGGCCAGGCGGCGACCGTCGGGACCGACCGCGAGCGGGATATGCGCGAAAGTCGGCAAACCGAAGCCCAGCGCCTGATTGAGCAGGATCTGCCGGGGGGTGCTCGGGATCAGGTCGTCGCCCCGGACAACCTCCGACACTCGCATCAACGCATCATCGACCACCACCGCGAGCTGATACGATGCCCCGACGCCCGCGCGACCGACGACGAAGTCGCCGCCGAGCCGCGCTGGGTCGAGGGCGACCCGGCCCTGATAGCTATCCTGCCAGACCACCGGCCCGGGCGGGACGCGGAACCGCCAGGCGAACGGCTGACCGGCCAGGCTCGCGGCATCCCCCGCTGATCGCCCCGCGCAGGTCCCGGGGTAGGTTGGGCCTTCATCCTCGGGGTGCGGAGCGGAGGCCGCCCGCTCGATATCCGCCCGGGTGCAGGTGCAGGGATAGACCAGTTCGGCCCGCTTGAGCCGCTCCAGCGCCAGCGCGTACACCTCGCCCCGCTCCGACTGGACATACGGAGCCGCCGCGCCGCCGACGTCCGGCCCATCATCCCAGTCGAGGCCAAGCCAGCGGAGGTCAAGCATCGCCCCGGCGACCGCCTCGTGTCGAACCCGACTGGCATCCAGGTCTTCCACCCGGTAGACGACCCGCCCGCCCCGGCTCCGACTGCTGAGCCAGGCCACCAGGAACGTCCGGGCGTGGCCGAGGTGCAGCCCACCCGTCGGCGACGGTGCGAGGCGACCGACCGGGCCACTCACCAGAGGCTTTCGAGGAAGCCGAGGATCGCGGCGTCGGTGGCCTGGTGGTTTTCCAGCGGGGCGAGGTGCCCGGCGTGCGGGATGGCGACGAAGTGGGCATCGGGGATCGCGGCGGCCATGGCGCGGGCCTCGCTCATCGGCACGACCGCGTCGTCGAGACCCGCCACCACCAGCGTCGGGATCTTGATCCTGGGCAGAAACTCGGTCCGATCCGGTCGGGCCGCCATCCCCCGGAGGGCACCCACCACGGCGCGGGGGACGGTCCGGCTCATGTGCGTATGCAGCTTCCGGACGATTTCGGGGTGGGCCTTGGTTGTGGACTCGGCGAACAGCTTGCCGAGCGCCGCCTGGACCAGGGGTTCGACATCGCCCGAGGCGGCGATCTCCTGGGCTTCGGCCTCGCGCTTGGCGGCGGCCTCGGGGGAGTCGCCCGCCGCGCGGGTGTTCAGGAGCATCAAGCCTTTGAGCCGCTCAGGGTAGCGCTGGGCGATCGAGAGCGCGATGTAGCCGCCCATCGAGAGGCCGCCGAGGACGAGCGGTTCGGTCAGTTGGAGGGCGTCCAGGGTCTCGATCACGTCGTCGGCCATGGCGTCGACCGTGTAGATCCCGTCGGGGGCCGCCGTCCGGCCGTGCCCCCGGAGGTCGGGCGTGATCAGGCGGTAGATCGACCCGATGCTCGCCCGCTGGTGCGACCACATCGACCGGTCGAGCGGGAAGCCGTGGAGCAGGACCACCGCGGGGCCGGGTCCATCGTCGTCGAAGTCGAGCAGCATGGCGGGTCTCATCTCACCTTCGGGTTCGGGGCGCGTGGCTGATCATTTTGCCTGGAGGCTGGATCGGGGTCAACCACCGGCAGTGTTGACAAGTTTCGCCCGATCAGGGAACCTTCCCCGACGGCTGTCCGTCCAAGGGGCCATCCCCGCTCCCCTCGACCAGCCCGCGACCGGAGTCCACCGATGCCCCTCAGCTCCAGCCTCCAGATCCTCGACGGCATCCGGATCGCCTCCCCCTGCCCGGCGAGCTGGGAGTCGATGATTGGCGACGACCGGCAACGGGCCTGTGCCGCGTGCGGCAAGGACGTCTACAACCTCGACCGCCTGACCACCGCCGAGGCTCTATCGCTGGTCAGTCGCCCCGGCGAACCGGCCTGCGTTCGCTTCTACCGCCGCGCTGACGGCACCGTCCTGACGGCCGATTGCCCGGTCGGTCTGAAGGCGATGCGCGGCGGCCGGATCTTGAAGGCGTTGGCGGTCGGAGTCGGCATGGCCATCACCGCGACGTTCACCCTGGCCACCGCCACCTTCCGTCCTGCTCCAGAACCTGCCGACCGGACGCCACCCACTCCCGACACTGACCCGGCGCCGGTGCCGGTGACGGCCTCGCTGACACCATCCGCCGAGATCAAGGCGCTCGTGACCAACTGGGTCGATGACGCACTGGTCAAGGTTGGGCTCCGCCAGCGATGTGTGCTTCTGGGCGATATCGACCGCAGTTCACTGGTTCCCGCCCCGCCGATCCCCACGCCGGTCGTGGTCCCGCCGACTCGGCCTCCGCCAGCCCGACGTCCTGAACCGGAGAACGCGCGGTGTCCGACCTGATCCCGGCCGTTCGTGCCGGCGACCTCGACCGTGTCCGCGACGCGATCCGCGCCGGGGCCGCAGCCGACGCGACCGACCCTTTCGGGGCGTCGGCACTGGTCTGGGCGGCGCGGCGGGGCCGAGTCGATGCCGCCCGGCTCTTGCTCGGCGCCGGGGCCGACCCACGCCAGGCCACCCGTGCCGGCGAGACCGCGCTGGCTGCCGCGGCGCGGGGCGGGCACCTCGCGACGCTCGACCTCCTGATCGGGCACGGGGCGGAGCTGGACCGGCCCGACACCGTGGGCACGACCCCACTGGCTGCCGCGATCGAGGAGGGGCACCCGGCGATCGTCGCCCGCCTCCTGGCTGCCGGGGCTGATCCCAACCGACCGGACTCGACCGGCATCACACCCTTGCTGCTGGCCGTTGGCTGGCGTGGGGCCGAGGCCGCTCGCGCCCTGCTCGCCTTCGGGGCCGACGTCCGGGCCACCAACGCCGGGGGGCGGACCGCGCTGCACGTCGCGGCGAGCCGGTACAATTCACCCGTCGTCGCCGACCTCCTCGCCGCCGGGGCCGACCCCAACGCCGTCGACGCGGCCGGGATGACGCCGATCCTGGAGACCGCACAGGCCGGCTGCATCGCGACCGCCTACCGCCTCATCGACGCTGGTGCCGACCTCGTCGCCCGCGACCGGCAGGGGCGGTCGATCCTCCAGCTCGCCCAACTCTCCGAGCACGACGACTATCTCAGGGAGTTCACGGACGACCGCCCCGAAGATTACGAGAACTACGAGGATTACGAGGACGACCCCGACCCGACCGACTACGGCGGCGACTTCTACGGGTCCGATCCGGGCTACGCCTACGACCGCGACGCGTTCGAGCACGACGGCGGCTTGACCCTGGGCGATGGCCCGCCCGAGATTGACCGCACCAACGGAGATCCCGCATGACGATCTACGAGGCGGTCGGGGCCAACGATCTGGCCGCGCTGAAGGCCCTGGTTGCCGCCGGTGCCTACGTCGAGACCGCATCGAATTCAGGCCAGACGGCGCTCCATCTGGCCGTCCAGTTGAACAACCTGACCGCTGTCTGCATCCTGCTCGTCGCCGGCGCCGACCCGAACGTCGCGACCCGGCCAATCTTTGAAGAGGGAAGCGAAACCTGCCTCGGCCTGGCGCTCCGAGAGGAACACGACGCGATCGCTGCCGCCCTGCTCGCCGCCGGGGCGTGGCTCGATCCGGGCGAGCGGCGGGCCGAGTGGGCGCTCCACTGGGGGGTTAAGCGGAACAACCAGCCCCTCGTCAGCGGCTTGCTCGCCGCCGGCGTCGACGTCAACTCAGGCTATCCCCCCGGCGACTTGCTGCGGGTCGCCGCCGAGCGCGGGCATGTTGCGATCATCCAGCTTCTGGTCGAGGCTGGGGCCCGGCTGGAGATCCGCCATTCGTTCCGGGGCACGACTCCGCTGATGGTCGCGGCGGAGCATGGGCAGGAGGAGGCTGTCGACCGGCTGATCCAGCTCGGGGCCGACATCGACGCGCGGGTCGTCCGGTCGAAAGAGTGGCGTGGCGTCCATGACCACCGCAACGGCAGCACGGCGCTGGTTCTGGCGGCCCGGGCCGGACACATCGAGGTCGTCCGCCGCCTGCTCGCCGCCGGCGCCAGGCCGACGGCCAGCGATGGCGACGGGCGGAGCGTCGCCGAGCTGGCTGCCGCCCACGGTCACGACGCGGTGGTCCCCCTCCTGCCCGGCGAGCTTTCGCCCGCGGTCCGCGATGCCCGGCTGGCCGGGGCCGCGGCGGCGGGCGACGCCGAGCGCGTCCGATCCTTGCTCGCCGCTGGGGCCAACCCCGAAGCAACCGCCCGCCATGAGGCGGCGGACCACGCTCGCCGCCCGGCCCTGACGCTGGCGGCGACGGGCGGGTCTCTCGACGTCGTCGTCGCCCTGCTCGCGGCGGGCGCCAACCCGAACAACCCGAGCACGGATGACCGCCAGACCGCGCTCACCGTCGCGGCCAGGGCCGGACACGCTGCCGTCATCCCCGCCTTGCTCGCCGCCGGCGCGGACCCGAACGCCCGGGTCCGGGGTAAGTATGGGGAGACCGGGATCACCCCTCTGATGCTGGCGGCCCAGGCTGGGCACACCGAGGCCGCCCGCGCCCTGCTCGAAGGTGGGGCGTCGGTCCACGCCCGCACCGACCTCGCCTTCGGCAACTCGGAGAGCATGGGCGGCGAGACCGCGCTGCAGGCCACCATGAGTTCGGACCACTTCGACCCGGCGATGGTCGCCCTGCTCGTGGAGGCCGGGGCTTACCCCGACGCCCGCAACGAGGGGGAGAAGACCCCGCTCATCATAGCGACCGTGTATGAGATACTGCCGATCATCGAGCTGCTGCTCGCCGCCGGGGCCAACCCCAACTCGCCCTATCGCGACTGGGGGGGACAGACGCTCCTTCGGGCTGCGGCAGATCGGGAGAACGCCGTCGTCTACCAGCTTTTCCGCTCCGCCGGCGCGGTGCCGGGACCACGCGACCAGCTCCACGAGGCACTCAACAATGCGGCAGCCCGAGGGATTACGGAGCTGGTGGATGCCCTGCTGGCCGACGGCATCGCCATCGACACTCCTTGCAACGGCAAGACGCCGCTGGCTGCCGCGGTAGGCGGGGGTCAGTGGGAGTTGGCTCGTCGGCTCATCGACCTCGGCGCCGACCCGAACGGCGGCGAACCGGGTCACAACCGCCCGCTTCACGAGGCCGCCATCGGCGGAAATCCCCAGATCGTCCAGCTCCTGCTCGACCGGGGGGCCGACCCGAAGGCTGAAGCCACGCCCGGTTGGACTCCGCTCGTGGCCATGGCCCACGAGGGGGCCAGATTCTGGGACAGCCAACGAGCCCGCCTGGCCGATTGTGCCCGGGCGCTGATCGCCGCCGGGACGGATGCCGCCTCGATCCAACTCGCCCTGACGATCGCCATCCGCCGCCGTCTCCCCGAGGTCGAGGCCGTGCTTTGCGCCGGGCTCCCGCCCGTAGAACCCTCGACGATCCCGGCCCCCTGGGACGATTGACCTTGACTCCCCAACGGCGCCCGCTACGATCACCGCGCCAGGCGGCTTGATCCAGGGATGCTCAGGCGACACCGGCGTGACGAGGTCTTCAGCCGAAGGAACGACCCGATGAGCCAGGCTACCAGCCCGATCCTCGACGGCATCCGGATCGCCTCCCCCTGCCACGCCGACTGGAACGCCATGACCGGCACCGACCAGCAGCGCTTCTGCCCCGAGTGCCGCCAGGACGTCTACAACCTTTCCGCCCTGACCACCGCCGAGGCGCTCGAGCTGGTGGGCGGTTCGGGGCCAATGCCGTGCGTCCGGTTTTACCGCCGAGCAGATGGGACCATGCTAACAGCCGACTGCCCCGTCGGCGCCCACGCCGTCCGCCGCCGCGAGGCGCTCGGCACGGCCCTGCTCGGCCTCGGCGTGGCGCTTGTTTCGACGCTGGCACTGGCCGTCGGCCTCCGCCGCGACCCGACCACGAAAGCTGCCACGTCAAGCGAGCCCGCCGAAACCGCCGTCGGGGGGATCAAAGCCTGCTTCGGCCTGATCAAGGCCTGCTACGGCCTGCCCGCGCCCGAGTTGAATATGTTCCTGCAAATGGGTGGCTCGGTGCGATCCATCCCAGCAACCCCCTCGGCCATCTGCGCACCAACAACTCCGACCACTACCCTCAACCTCGGCGGTGGGGCCCGGTGAGCCCGATTGCACGGCCTGTTACATCCATCAATGTTGCGCAGCTTTCGCGAGTTACCAGATGCGGGTCACAGGATATTGATCAAATATTCGATCATTGCTGATGATTGAGATGCCTTCAGTGATCGCCTGGGCGATCAGGAGGCGATCGAAGGGGTCATTGTGATGACGCGGCATGATTGTCAAAATCGCCGTGTGTCTGATCTCGATCGGCAAGATGTGAAGATCATTGTTGGCAATTTCTCGCTCCATGAAGATCTTATACGACTCAGGGAGGGTGTACTTCCCGAGGCGAATCTTGATGGCAATTTCCCAGTAGCTCGCCGGGCTGATGACGATCATATTCGCCGGGTCGATGATGGCTGCCCGGGCTGCCATGCTCAATCGTGGGTCATCGAGCAAGAACCAGAGGAGGGTATGAGTATCCAGGAGCAGCCTCACTCCATGTACTCCTTGAAATCCTCCAGGTGCTCGTCATCCTCCGCGATGATAGTTAACTTACCCTTGGCACTCCCGGGCCGACGAGGCGCGCGGGGAACGACGTTCTGACCGATAATTTTGGCCACCGGCCGCTGATTGTCCGTGATGAGGATCTCTTCGCCGGGGGTCAAGTGCCGCAACAACTGCGCGAGCTGAGCCTGAGCTTCTTCTACCGTAATTGTCATGATTGCTGATCCTCGTTCGACCCTGATTCGGATCTGGGCTAAGACGATTGCCTTCTCGATCATTTTGAGCGGACATGCGACCCACGCTCGACCCTCACCCCGGCCTTGCGCAGGTGGCGACCAAGGCCCGGGCGGTCCGTAACCCATCCACGGCCGCCGAGACGATGCCGCCCGCGTAGCCGGCTCCTTCGCCGCAGGGGTAGAGGCCGGCGACGGCGGGGTGCTGGCGGGTGCCTTCGTCGCGGGGGATGCGGACGGGGGACGAGCCGCGCGACTCGGGACCGGTGAGGGTTGCGTCCTTGAGGAACATCCCGCGGAACCGCCGGTTCATCGCGGGGAGGCCGCGTTCGAGTGCGTCCATCACCACGGGGGGGAGAATCAAGCCGAGGTCGACGGGCGTCGTGCCGCGCGGGTAGCTGCTGGCGATCTTGCCCTTGCTGGGTCGGTCAGCCAGGAAGTCGGATGCACGCTGGATGGGTGCCGCATACGTTCGATTGCCGGCGATATACGCCAGGCGCTCCGCTCGCTGCTGGAAGTGGACGCCGGCCAGGGGATGCTTGCTGCCGGTGTCCTCGGGACGGATCGTCACGACCAGGCCGCTGTTGGCGAAGGGGGAATCGTGGCGGGATTCGCTCATTCCATTGGTCGAGAAGTAGCCGGGCTCGCTGACGCTACCCATCACGTAGCCGCCGGCGCACATGCAGAAGGTGAAGAGGTCGCGGTCGCCGGCCTTCACGTTGAGGTTGTAGTCGGCAGCGCCCAGGGCGGGGTGATCGGCGAACGAGCCGTGCCGGGCGGCGTTGACGTGCTCTTGCGGCTGCTCGATCCGAACGCCGAACTGAAACGCCTTGGCTTCGAGGGGGATCTGGCGGCGGAGGAGCATGCCGTAGGTGTCGCGGGCGCTGTGGCCGACGGCCAGGACCGCCGCGTCGGCGGGGATGTAGCCCGAGCTGGTCATCACGCCCTGGATCTGGCCATCCCGCCAGTCGATGTCCTCGACCCGGCACGAGAAGCGGACCTCGCCGCCCGCCGCTTCGAGCTTCCGCCGGAGCGTTCGGACGATCAGCGGGAGCCGGTTCGACCCGAGGTGCGGGCGGACGTCGTAGAGGATCGACGGCTTGCCGTGGCAGTCGGCGATGATCTCCAGGACACGCTTGACGTCGGGACCGGTGCTCCGGCTGGTCAGTTTGCCGTCGGAGAACGTCCCAGCGCCGCCTTCACCGAACAGGTAGTTGCTTTCGCCATCGACTGAGCCGCCGCCGTCGAACTTCCGGACGTCGGCGACCCGGTCCTTCACGTCGCGCCCGCGCTCCAGGACGATCGGCTGGTAGCCGTTGATGGCGAGCATGTAGCCCGCGAACAGCCCCGCCGGCCCGGCGCCGATGATGACGGGCCGGTGCTTGAGCGGGCTTGCGCCGGGTGCTTCGGGCCAGTCGAAGTGTTCGGCCTCGTAGCGGACGACATCGCCGCCGAGGGTGCCGACCAGACTGGCGCCGTCGTCATCGCCGGGGACTTCGACCTCGGCGGCGTAGATGAAGTGGAGGTCGTCATGCCGGCGGGCGTCGAGACTTTTCCGCAAGATCCGGACGTGCGCGATCCCGTCGGCACCGACCCCGAGCCGCGCCGCCACCTTGGTCGGCAAGACGTCCTCGGGTTCGTCGAGTTCGAGACGGATGTTGGCGACTTTCAGCGACATGATCGGATCTTTCTCAGGCTCAGCCGGTCGACTCGATGACTTGCCCCGCAACCGGGCAAGGTTTTATTGTAGGTCCGCCGGTCGCCCTGGACCAGTTCTGCCCGCGACGGCCGCCGATCCTGGGTGGTCATCAGGCCGGAACCTGGTCGCGAACGAGGAGGATGTCGGTCTGGAGATCTTGCCCGACCAAAAAGTCGTGGGCGCCGACGGGCACGAAGTCGAATTTTCGGTAGAACGCCTGGGCGCGGAAGTTCCGTTCCCAGACGCCGAGCCAGACCGACTGGGCCCCCAGCGTGGCGGCCTCGGCGAACACGGCGGCCATCAGGCGGTGGGCCAGACCCTGCCCGTGCCAGGGGGCATCGACATAGAACCGCCAGATCTCGACGGGCTGATCCGTCGTGATGCAGGTGGGAGGTTCGCCGACCCGGATCTGGGCAAAGGCGATCGGCACGCCATCATGGATGGCCAGCAGGGTCGTGATGGTGGGGTCGGCCAGTTCGCCGCGCTGGCGGTCGGGCGTGTAGGTGGCGGCGAGGAAGGCGGCCATGTCCTCGGGCGTGTTGTCGGCGACGAAGGTGTCGTGGAAGGTCCGCCGGGCCAGATCCGCCAACGCCTCGGCGTCGGCCTCGGTCGCATGGCGGATCAAGATCTCATCGCGCGTGCTCACTCGTGGCTGCTCCCGCTCCGCAGAGTCGTCTCCGGCCCGACTGCGATCGTACCAGACGGTGCGGAGTGGCTCCAGGGTTGCGAGAAGAGGGCTGTCATGGCGTCTTGCCCGATTTTCCCTGCCCTGGAGCCAAGCCGATGAAGATCATCGCCCTCGAAGAACATCTGGTGACCGCCGAGGTCAGCGCGGCCTGGGCGCAGCTGCCCGACGAGTTTCAGGACATCGCCGCCAGGGCGTTCGCCCCACCCGAGGTCAAGGCGCAGCTCAACGATCTCAACGCCGAGCGGCTCCGGCGGATGGACGAGGTCGGCGTTGATGTGCAGGTCCTCTCGCTCACCACGCCGGGCGTCCAGAACCTGGAACCCGACGACGCCGTGACGCTAGCCCGCGCCACGAACGACCGAATCGCCGCGACCGTGCAAGGTCGACCCGACCGGTTCGAGGGGTTCGCCACGTTGCCAACCCCCGCCCCCGGCGCGGCGGCGGCCGATGAACTTCGGCGGGCCGTGGGCGAACTCGGGCTCAAGGGGGCCATGCTCTGCGGCCGGACCCGGGCGCGGAACCTCGATCACGCCGACTTCCTGCCGATCTTCAAGGCGGCCAACCACCTCCGCGTCCCGCTCTACATCCACCCGCAAGGTCCGCAGCAAGGCGTCCGCGACGCCTATTATTCCGGCTTCGGCGACCGGCTCGACACCATGTTCGCCACGGCCGGAATCGGCTGGCACTACGAGACGGGAATCCAGCTCTTGCGGCTGGTCCTGGCGGGTGTCTTCGATCTCTGCCCCGACCTTCAGATCATTCTCGGCCACTGGGGCGAGGTCGTCCTCTTCTACCTGGAGCGAATCGACATGCTCTCGAAAGGGGCAAACCACCTCCAGCGCCCGGTCGCCGAGTACGTCCGGCACCACGTCCACGTCACGCCGAGCGGCCTCCTGAGCCAGAGCTACCTCCAGCGCTCGATCGAGATCCTCGGCGTGGACCGCATCCTCTTTGCGATCGACTACCCCTACATCTCGCCCCCCGCCGGCGCTGCCCGCTCGTTCTTCGAGGAGGCCACGCTCAGCCCGGCGGACAGGGAGAAGATTGCCCACGGCAACTGGGAGCGGCTGACCAGACGGTGAGGTCAGAAAGTGACCCTCGGCCCGACCCATATCGGTCAATCTCGCCGGGCCGGATGGTCACCCGTGGGGCCATGAGGTAACATCTGGCTCCGCTCAATGGTTCAATCATTCTGATTGGCAGATCTGATTTTGACACTGCTTTTGGCTTCACGACTGGAACCGATCTGATGCGCCTCTGGCTGGCAAGTAAGTGGGAAAATATCCAGACGAGCTTCTGGTTCGTGCCGACGGTGATGGTCTTCGCGGCGATCGTGCTGTCGCTCGTGACGATCAACCTCGACAAGAGGGCCATCGCCAACGATAAGGCAGCGACGAGTAGCGACACCGCCGCTGCCGACAAGCACAGCACGCTCGGCTCGCTCGGCTGGACGTTCGCCCGGGGGCCGGAAGGGTCGCGAGCCTTGCTCTCGACCGTCGCCGGGTCAATGATGACGATCGCCAGCGTCACCTTCTCGATCACGATCGTCGCCTTGCAGCTTGCCTCGGCTCAGTTCGGTCCGCGCTTGCTCCGCAACTTCATGCGCGACCGCGGCAACCAGCTCGCCATCGGCACGTTCATCGCCACCTTTACCTATTGCCTCCTGATCCTCCGGACCGTCAATGGGACCGAGGGCGAGGTCTTCGTCCCGCACATCTCGGTGACGGTCGGCCTGGGCCTGGCGCTGATCAGCCTGGGGATTCTGATCTACTTCATCCACCACTCGGCCGAGTCGATCCAGGCCGAGAACGTCATTCGCGGCGTCGCCCGCGACCTCCACAGGTCGATCGACCGGCTTTATCCCGAAAGCCTGGGGCAAGAGCCGCTCGCCGTCGTCGAAGGGGGGCCGGTCGTCCACCTGCCCGACGGGTTCGACCGCGATGCGCGGGCGGTCTCGGCCCCCGAAAGCGACTACTTGCAGGCGATCGACGTCGAACGCCTACTCAAGCTCGCCAAGGACCGCGACCTCGTGATTGCGCTCGACCAGCGGCCCGGCAAGTTCTTCTTCAAGGGAAACACCCTGGCGCGGGTCTGGCCGGGGAACCAGGTCGATGAAGCTCTTGGCGACGAGATTCAAGGCGCCTTCTACTTCGGCCACCGCCGGACTCTGACGCAGGACATCGAGTTCGCGATCGATCAACTGGTCGAGGTCGCCGTCCGGGCGCTCTCGCCGGGGATCAACGACCCATTCACCGCGATCAACTGCGTCGACCGCCTTGGCGCCGCGCTCTGCACCCTGGCTGAGAAGTTCATCCCGTCCCCCTTCCGCTACGACGAGACCGGCAAACTCCGGATCGTCACCGACGCCTCGACGGTCGCGGGAATCATCGACGCCGCGTTCAACCAGATCCGCCAGGCGGCCCGCAAGGACGAAGCGGTGACGATCCGCCTCCTGGAGACGATCGCCGCCGTCGGGCAAGACACCGACGACCCGCAGTTCCGCGACCCGCTCCGCCGCCACGCCGAGAAGATCTATCGTGGGAGCCAGGAGGGACTCGAAGACGCAGCCGACCGGAAGGATGCCGCCGAACGCTATCATGAGGTCATCGCCATCCTCAACCAGACGCGTGCCGACCACAAAAAGAATGCGCCGGTGGGGCTTGACGCATGACCACGCTCTTTGTCTTCGCGATCACCCTGCTGGCCGCCGTCCTGATCTCGAATTTGGCCGACCGGAGCGTCCTGTCGACCGCCGTCCTCTTCCTCTTCGCGGGGATCGCGGCGGGTGAGGGGATGCTGGGGGTCGTCAACCTCCACCCCGACGACCACGCCGTCGCCATCCTGGCCGAACTCGCCCTGTTCAGCGTCCTCTTCACCGATGGGATGAAGGTCGGCTTCAAGGATCTGGCGTCGGCCTGGATCTTGCCGGGGCGTGCCCTGCTGTTCGGTCTCCCCTTGACCCTGATCGGCACGGCCTTGCTGGCTCACTGGGTGGTTGGCCTCCCCTGGGCCGAGTCGTTCCTGATCGGCGCTGTGCTGAGCCCGACCGATCCCGTCTTCGCCGCCGCGATCGTTGGCCGCGAGGAAGTCCCCGCGCGGCTCCGGCAGCTCCTCAACGTCGAGAGCGGCCTCAACGACGGCCTGGCCTTGCCGATCGTCCTGGCGATGCTGGCCGTGGTGGCTCGCGAAAAGGTCAACATCGGCGAGAATCTGGTCGAGATCGTCGTTGGGATCGCCATCGGCATCGTGGTCCCGCTGGTGGCCATCAACCTGGAGCGAACCCGGTTCTTCTCGATCCACGCGACGTACCAGCCGCTCAATGGGTTCGCGATCGGCTTGCTGGTCCTGACGCTCTCCTCGAAGCTGCACGGCAACGAGTATCTCGCCGCGTTCGCCGCCGGGATCACGATCGCTACCATCGCCCCCGAGGTCCGCGAGTCGTTTCACCACTTCGGCGAACTGGTCGCCGAACTCCTCAAGCTCGCCGCCCTGCTGGTTTTCGGGAGTTTGATCTCGCCCCGGTTCCTCGGCGAGATCAGCCTGGCTGGCTACCTGTTCGCCTTCCTGGCGATCGTCGCCATCCGCCCGATCGCGCTGCTGATCTCACTGATCCGGAGCCCCCTCGACTGGGAAGAACGCTTGACGGCGGCCTGGTTTGGCCCCAAGGGGTTCGCCTCGGTCGTCTTCGGCCTCCTGATCCTCCACGAGGCCAAGAGTTCAAGGATCGACCTCGGCCGCGCCGACCAGCTTTTCCACCTGATCGCCCTGTGCATCACCGGGTCGATCATCGCGCATTCCTCGACCGACATCCTGGTCGCCCGCTGGTTCAGCCGCTGCCGTGACGAGGACCGCCGCGAGCACCCCAACCGCGCCGACCCCGGCGGCGAACCCGTCCCGTTCGCCGAGCACCACTGATCCTGGGGAAATGCCGGTCAGCCGGCCAAGGGTGGAGTGGGCCTGACTTGGGCCGCATCGCGGGCAGCCGTCAGGCGATCGATCATCGGGTAGTCGTAGTTTCTGCTCCCCTGCGGTGGAACGCAAAGCGTGGCCATCCCGGGGAACTCGGCCTCGGGGAGGTCGCGGATCGGAATGGTTAGGGCGAAGTGATTCAGGTTGGGTAGGATCGACGCCTGGTAGATCGTCACCAGGTGGTCCGACGGGTAGGTTTCGGCCAGCCGCTCGGCCAGAAGCGGGATGCCGAACCGCTCTCGCTCGCCGGTCGGTTGCGTATCGACACCGATGGACCCAATCTGCCAGAGAAGGAGCAGGAACGCCGGGTCGATCTTGTACCGGCAATACAGATAGTCGGTCGCCTCCAGCGAGACGCACCCGCTGGTCGCCGGGTCGACGCCCAGATCGGCGATAAGGCAGTCCTCGGCCGAGATGGCCGGAAACATCCGCGCGGTGAATCCCTCAGCCCGGGCCAGGCGGACGGCCTCATGGGTTGGCGTGGCGTAGACTCCCGGATGGCCATAAACCACCAGGCAGGTGCGGAGCCCCGACCGGACGCACTCCATGGTCCGCTCGGCCATCTCGCGGTAGGTGATCTCGCGCCGCTTCGTCGGCGAGTAGAAATAGCTGATGCACTCGCAGCGTCCGGGGTTGAGCCGCTCAACCACCGCTGTGGCAAATGAATCACAGAGAATGGTCAGGACGTGGTCGGCCGCCCGGATCTGGGCGATCGACTCCATCGTGAGCTGACCAACGGTGCGGATACTGCCACCCACCACGGCGAGCGAACCTCGGCGGTCGGACGGTTCAGGCATGACTGGAGGCTCCAGGCGAGCGTCGGCTCGCGTGACCGACGTGAGGGTGGCAGCCACCTGTGGGCTCCGCGACCAGCCCTGGGGACGTCCTGGTCAGGACTGATCCGGTCGTGGAGGCACTGGTGGGACGTTGTTGTTGTTGTTCTTCATGGTCACCACGGGCAGCAGATCGGATAGGCCAGCGGGGTCGGTCTTCCGGAGGATCTCCCGGTCCGCCTCTGGGAGATTGGCGGCTGCCATCTCCGCCTCGGGGTCGGTTGTGTAGCGGGTCAGCCGATCCGGGTCGGTGGCGATTCCGGTCAAGAAGTCCTTCAATTCAGGGCTCATTTGACTCCTTTATGGCTCAAGAGGGGTCGAGCCAGCAAACCCGATAGGACTCGCCGGCCGGGATCGAAATTTACAAGTGCGAACGCTGCAATGCAAATTGAATTTTCCCAAAATGAAAAGCCGTTTGGTTCCACGCCGACGGATCTTCAGGCAGTGACCGAACCGGGAGAACCATTCGTAGTGTTCTGGCCTCAGATCGAATTCCAGCCAGGAATGGCGGCGACTGGATTACCGGTGGACCGGCTCACTCTCATGCTGGGCGCGATGATGACTCCGCAGGTCGTTGATGAAGCGGTCGAAATCAGGATCGCCCCGCAGCGGGTCGAAGTCGGCGTCGGTCAGGATCACGTTGAACCAGTAGGGGTCGTTGAAGAAGCCCCCGCGTTGGGCTGCGCAAAGCAGGTCGTTGACCTGGCGACAGTACTGGTTGTGGAGAGCGATCCGGTGGGCAACGTCCAGATCCTGGTCGCGGTCCAGAACGCCGGCGGCGAGCGAGATGGCATTGGCGGCGAGGTAGAGGATGCCGGGCATATCGGGGACGCGGCGGACTAAACGCTCGGTGGCACTGACAGCGGCGGCGTGGTGACCGAGCTTGGCGAGAACGCCCGCATGGAAGGCATCAGCGCGGGCGATGAGATTGCGAAAGGCGGCCACCTCGCCAAAATCGCCGGCTGTCCGTTCCAGGAGCGGGAGGGCTTCGTCGTAGATGGTTCGTGCTCGCTCAACGTGGTCCGAGTTGAGTTCCACGAGGATCAGATTGACGAGACCTTCGATGAACCAGTACCGGTATCCAGGGTCGCCAGGCTGGCGGTTGGTCAGGTCGCGGTAGATCCGCAGAGCCTCGGAGTAGGTGACCCTCGCCTCGTCAAAGTGCTGAGAGTATTCCTCGTTGTGCCCCAGATTGGCGAGCGCTTGTGCCTGGTAGCCGAGAAAGCCCAGTTCTTCGGGATGCATCTGGGCCTGCTCACGGCTCATCATCAGGCACTTGTGGAGCACCTCGACCCCCTCTTTGATCTGGTCGGGCAAGCGACAAAGCAGCGCTCCGACCAGCAAGAGGTTGGCGCACTGCGCCGAGCGGTGCAATGGGTTGGCTGGGTACTCCCACGCCAGGCGGTCGTAGATCTTGGCGGCCTCGCGACAGTCAGCCAGTGCTTCGTACGGTTTGTTGCGGTCCAGAAAGGCGCGACCAGACAGGTAGAGCGACCGGGCCAGCAGCGCCCGATTCGTGGCCAGATCTTGCTCCTCGGCAGGAAGTGCCAGCAGCACGGTGCGGGCCTGGCGGCACTGCGTGATCGCCTCGGGGCACTCGCGGAACCAGAGGAGAATTCCCGCCAGACGGACGCACGACCGGGCGTGTTCGACCTGAAGGCGTGGCTCGTCGGCGACGTCCTGGAGAATCTTGCCGTAAAAATCGCGGGCCTGCTCCAGGAGTTCCTTGCGGACGCGATAGCTTCTCGGGTCGAGAAGTTGCGGGTCTTCCCCGGCACGCGTGACAAAGCGATCCACCGCGTCGGAGGCAATCTGGAGGCCGGCTTGCGCCCGGCGACGCGCCTCGGCTTCACGCAGGTTGGCGGCCCGGAGGATCAGGGTGGCCGAGGCGAGCACGGCAATGGTCAGCAGGGTCGCCGCGGCGACGGCCACACCTGCCCACGCCAGGCGGGGGTTACGGCGGCACCACTTCCAGCCGCGTTCGGTCCAACGGACGGGTCGAGCCACGATCGGCTCGCCCCGCGCGAACCGGCCAAGGTCGTCGGCCAGCGCTCCGGCCGTGGCGTAGCGTCGGTCGGGCTCCTTGGCCATCGCCTTCAGGCAGATCGTCTCCAGGTCCCGGGGGATCGTCTCGTCCAGGCTCCGAGGAGATCGGGGCTCCTCCTGGAGAACCTGCATGAGCAACATCCGGAGCGACCCGCGAAACGGCATTTCGCCAGTCAGGAGCGCGTACAGGATGACGCCCAGGCTGTACTCGTCGCTCCGACCGTCAACCTCGTGCGACTCACCGCGAGCCTGCTCCGGGCTCATGTAGGCGGGCGTACCCAGCAGGTCGCCGTGGTGCGTCATGGTCGCTTCGCCGGTCTCGCGCTTGGCCACGCCGAAGTCGAGCAGCAGCGGGCGGCCCCGCTCGTCGATCATGATGTTCGACGGCTTGATGTCGCGGTGGACAACCCCCTCGGCGTGGGCATAGTCGAGGGCTTCGGCCACGCGGATCACCAGGGCGGCTCCCTCGGCATGACTGACCCGCCCGGCAACCATCCGGTCGGCCAGTGTCGTCCCGAGGATGAACTCGCTGACGATGTATGGCACGCCGTCGTGTTCGCCAAACTCGTAGACCGGGACGATCGCCGGATGACGAAGCTGGGCCGCGTTGCGGGCCTCGCGGAAAAAGCGATCCACCTGCTCGGCGGTGGCCATGTGGCCGGCGTGCAGCACCTTGACGGCGACGATCCGGTCGAGTTTCGGGTCGCGTGCCTCGTAGACGGTGCCGAATGAGCCACTGCCGACCGGCCGGATCAGCTCGAACCGGCCAAGCTGCTGCCCATGCCAGACCGAGCGGGACCGAGGCGCCACGTCTCCGCCCGAGTCGAGGGTTGGAAGGCTTGAGTCGGCGGCAACCGTCGCCCCCGAAGCGTCGATCGAACCATCGGCAACCGACGACCCGGCGAGCATGATTCCCGCCGCTGGCAACTCTGCCATCGTCGCGTCGATCAAGTCCACCGGGGCCTGGCGCGGCCCCGAAGCTGGTTCGTCGCGGTCCAACCGCGAAGACATCCCCATAAACAACCTCGGCGGTTCGCGGCCCGATGCCAGATGGACCCCACACCTTCGACCACATCCTATATCAGTGAGAGATAAAACCGCAAACAATCCTTTCTGTGCTGAAACGGGTCCCGAGATCGGATCAGACAGAATCGAGAGGTGGTCGCACTTCCGCGCCAGGACATGATTTTCGCATGGTCAAGCGACCGATCCGAAAGCCCCACAAGCCGAGATCCCATCCAAAAAACTCGCGCCGCAGAGTTCCATCCGTCATCGGCGCCTCAAGCACGCCAACCAAATCCTCGATTTTCCACTTTAGGTTTTCGAGGCAAGATACCGGAAAATCGGGATTGACCCCCGACTTACTGACAATCGAAAAATCTGAATTGACACCAATCCTGTTCGAACCTGGGCCAGCCGGGATTAGAGGAGGTCGATCGGGCTGATAACTCCCGGTCCCCGGTTCAGGACGTGGGTATAGATCATTGTGGTCGTCACGTCCTTATGCCCGAGCAGTTCTTGGATCGTGCGGATATCGGCGCCTGCTTCCAGGAGATGGGTGGCGAAGCTGTGGCGAAAAGTGTGACAGGTGGCCGGTTTGAGCAGGCTGGCGCTCTGGACCGCGCCGCGCACGGCACGCTGGAGGACGGTTTCGGCCTGATGGTGGCGGCGGGTCACGCCGTCGCGGGGGTCGGTGCCGCGTCTGGCGGCGGGGAAGACGTACTGCCAGGCGACCGACCGGCTGGCGGCGGGATATTTCCGGTCGAGGGCCGTCGGCAAATAGACCCGGCCGAACCCATCGGCGAGGTCGCGGCGGTGGACCGTGGTGGCCCGCGTCACCTGGCGCCGGAGCGGAGCGTTCAAGACGCCAGGCAAGACGGTGACTCGATCCACACCCCCCTTGCCGTCACGAACGACAAGCCGGCCGGCGGCAAATTCAACATCTTTGATCCGGAGTCGAAGACATTCCATGAGCCGAAGGCCCGACCCATAGAGGAGGCTTGCCATGAGCCAATGAGTTCCGTCCAGTTGAGCCAGGACCGACCGGACCTCATCACGGTCAAGCACGACCGGGAGCCGCGCCGGCCGCTTCGCCGGGGCGATTCCCAGCACCGGCTCCAGCGGTCGGTCGAGGATCTTGTCGTAAAGGTAAAGAAGCGCATTGCGGGCCTGGTTCTGGGTCGCCGCCGCGACCTGCCCCTCAACGGCCAGATGCGACAGGAACGCCCCGACCTCGATTTCCGCCATCTCTAGCGGATGCCGCTTTTGATGAAAGAGGATGAATCGCCGGATCCACCCCACGTACGCTTCCTCGGTTCGCAAACTGTAGTGAGCAGTCCGCATCGCCACCCGGACCTGATCGAGCAGCTTGGGCATATTTTTCCTGACCCATTGGGCGTCTATTTCGCCAACATCCTTGACAACTTCCTCATATTCCAGCACTATTGCCTCAATGTCCAGAAATAGCCGCCCCGAATGACGGAAAACAATACGCCTATCGGGGCGGATAATTCAAAGTTAGGCTGACCTCGGCGATCGTTGTTGCGGTGCGGCCCGGTTGCGGTGGCTTGACAACTCTTGTACGCTCGTCGGCTCCGATCGAGTCGAGCTGGCTCAGGCGAAGGTCGCAGCCGACGAGCGGTTTGGGAGGCGGTGCCAGCGCTTCGTTTGGGGGCCGCTGGGCCATGGTTGTGGCTCGGCACCCTAACCGACGGCTAGACGACCTCGAATGGGACCGAGGCTGCGGGCGGTCCGACTTCCCGGCCGTCTCACCGGTCTAGCGCTGCAGCGACTTGGTCCGTGATGTCACTGGTGTAGCGTCTGGATCTTACCAGGCCCAAGACGCTGAGCTTCTCATTAGGCGGCGAGGAGATCGCTGCGAAGGAGTCGCTGTGAGCATCGTTGCCGATATCGTGCTGCTCTGCGATCTATCCGAGACTTTCACCAAGCAGTTCGAGATGCTCGACCAACCTCCGGCGGTTGCGGGTCTCAACTCTTGGTTGGAGGCACACGACTGGGCTCCCCTGGTCCCACTCAGCGACCACATTGGCATGAATAGCGAGGCCGCCTTCCAAGCTTGTGCTTACGCCGCGGCTTTGGTGCGTCTGGATATATCGGCGTTCCTCCAGGCCGTCGCGGACCAGCCTTGGACCAAGCGTGATGCCGTTCTGCTGCTCTTGAAGAATGAAGGGGAGGAGCGTTTCTCGGCCTACCGCTTTGGCGATGGCCAGTCCATCGAAGCTCTCGGGTAAGCCCTGCTTGCCGGCTCCCACAGATGCGGCCTAACCGGGCGATGCAGCGGACCCCGGCCGCGTCTGCTATAGTGTGCAAGTCGGTGGCGGCCGGGTCCGCTGAGCTGGGTCGTTAGGCGAGGGAGATTCTGCCAATGGGAATGATCGGCTATCTAAGGGAAGTCTCCGACTTGGACCTGCAGCAACTCGACGACGATCTCGAAGCGTACAACCTGTTCCAACACGATGATCGAGTCGCTCTATGCCTGGAGAAGGATTGGCACGCGCTGCACTACCTCCTGACCGGGAGCACCGAGGGAGGGGGCGATCCCCTCGGGTTCTTGCTCACCGGTGGGCATGAAGTCGGGAGTGAATTGGGTTACGGACGGCCGCGGTTGCTCGACTCCACCTTTGTGCAACGGTTGGACAAAGCCTTGCAGGGCATCACCGAGGACCAGTTTTGGAGTCGGTTCGATGCTCAAAGGTTCGAGGCAGAGGAGATCTATCCCGGCAATTGGGGTGATGAGCCGCCTGATAGCCAACGAGATGCTTTCGTTCCTGTCTTCAACGAGGTGCGTGGGTATGTCGCTCGAGTAGCAGCCGCCGAAGGTCAAATGGTCGTCGTGATTGTGTAGCACGGCCTAACCGGGCGATGCAGCGGACCCCGGCCGCGTCGGTTATAGTTTGAAAGTCGGTGGCGGCCGGGTCCGCTGATCTTGGGCGTTAGGCTGACCTCGGCGATCGTTTTTGCGGTGCGGCCCGGTTGCGGTGGCTTGACAACTCTTGTACGCTCGTCGGCTCCGATCGAGTCGAGCTGGCTCGGGCGAAGGTCGCAGCCGACGAGCGGTTTTGGAGGCCGTGCCAGCGCTTCGTTTGGGGGCCGCTGGGCCATGGTTGTGGCTCGGCACCCTAACCGACGGCTAGGCGACCTCGAATGGGACCGAGGCTGCGGGCGGTCCCCTCACTCGGCCGTCTCACCGGTCTAGCGCTGCAGCGACTTGGTCCGTGATGTCACTGGTGTGGCGTCTGGATCTTGCCAGGCCCAAGACGCTGAGCTTGGTCATTAGGCGGCTCTCCTGATGGCGATACCAAGACGATGGCGTTTGATCAGTCTCGTCGCACTCGCCTTCGGCGTGTTCCTCGTCCTCGGCGCTCGCTCGCGAGAGGATCGCTTCTCCTGTCATCTGTGCCGCGCCCGCAAGGAGGTCCGGATGGACTGGCTCATCATGTGGCCTGTATCGAGGCGCGAGGCGGTTTCGTACCCCGGCCGCGCCGGCGTCGGTCACGGGCACGACTGGTGGCGATATTCGTACTACTACAGCAACGGCTTCGGGGGGTGCCTCGGAATCGGAGTGGGTTGCAAGCCAGACCGCTACCGCGACGGGAGCACCGACGCCTTGACACAGTTAGGTAAACTGCTCGAACCCGACCCACTCCACGATGCCACGCCGCTTGCTTCGGCGACACGATTCGATGAAGATCATCGCTGGTGATGCGGCCGCTCGGCGCTGTCCTCGGTGGGGTGAGCTTGGCGGTGTCGTTGGTAGTGCGCCGGCTTTGCGGGGCCGCTAGTGTTGCGTGGCGAGGGCGTCGCCGCCTAACAGTGCGTTGCAGCGGACCCCGGCCGCCTGGCATGTTGGTCTGTCGTCTGGATCTGGGTGTGGCCGGGTCCGCTGAACTTGGTCGTTAGGCGCTTTTCCCCCGCGACCGTCGAAGCGTGAAGCCGGAGGACTCAGCCATGCGACGGCTACGCTGGAGAGTGCGGACGCTGATGGCGGGCGTTGCCCTCACGGCGGCTGCCCTGGGACTCGCAGCCGAAATCCACCGGCGCGGCGAGGCGCTCCGGCGGCTGGCGGCTTATCACTTCCAGGCCTCGAGAGTGCTGATTGATGAGGCGGGCGAGCCGCTGTTGTGCGGGACCGGCCTCACGGCCGCCGACTTCGAGCGGATTTTCTGCGATCGCGGCGAGAAGGAGTGTCGGGCCTATCGAGCGGCAATGTATCATTACGATCTGTTTGAGAAGTATCGCCTGGCTTCGGAACGCCCTTGGCTATCGGTCGCCTCAGATCCGCCGGCTCCGCCTGGCTCCAATCCAAAATTCGAGGCCGATCCGCTGTACTACGAAACAATCATCAGCGAGAATTCGGACACGGGCTTCCAATGAGCCTAACCGGGCGCTGCAGCGGACCCCGGCCGCGTCTGTTACGGTGCGTGGGTCGGTGGCGGCCGGGTCCGCTGAGCTTGGTCGTTAGGCTGACCTCGGCGATCGTTTTTGCGGTGCGGCCCGGTTGCGGTGGCTTGACAACTCTTGTACGCTCGTCGGCTCCGATCGAGTCGAGCTGGCTCAGGCGAAGGTCGCAGCCGACGAGCGGTTTTGGAGGCCGTGCCAGCGCTTCGTTTGGGGGCCGCTGGGCCATGGTTGTGGCTCGGCACCCTAACCGACGGCTAGGCGACCTCGAATGGGACCGAGGCTGCGGGCGGTCCGACTTCCCGGCCGTCTCACCGGTCGAGCGGTGCAGCGACTTGGTCCGTGATGTCACTGGTGTGGCGTCTGGATCTTACCAGGCCCAAGACGCTGAGCTTCTCATTAGGCGGAGGAGGTGATCGTCCATGCGAGGGCCGAGATTGCGACTGTGGACCCTGCTCGTCTTGGTCGCCGTCGTTGCCGTGGCCACCGCCTGGGGCATGCATACCTGGCGGCGTCACCTCGCCGACGACAGTGGCCGGTTCTACACTCACGAGGAGTCGGCCGCCTACCAAGCCTTTCAGGAAGCCTCCGCAACGACCATCGCCTTCGAGGCTGAGCGGAAGGCCGCCGCGGGCGGTACCGATGCGTCCTATTGGGCACGCGAGGCGTCTGAGGCTCGCCAAAGGGCTTCCTTCGCCGCGCGGTCCAAGCGAGAATACGAATGGCGTGCGTCGCTCAAGCAAAGCCGCTGGTAAGCCGGCCGCCTAACCTGGCGCTGCAGCGGACCGGGCCGCGTGGGCGTTATCCGATGCGGTCGGTTCATTATGGGCCGGGTCCGCTGAGCTTTGGCGTTAGGCGGGCTGGACCAACACCGCTCTTGCTTCGAGCCTGATCACGGATCATGATGGGCCGGGCTTGTCACTGGCGGTGCGTGCTGGGTCGGAAGTGTTCTGGTCGGGCTCATCGTTGGCGGTGTGGGCTTGAGTCGATGCCAGCGGCCCATTGGGCTTCGTCGGCCCGACCTAACAGGGCGTTGCAGCGGACCCCGGCCTCGGGCGCGTTTGGTCTGTCGTCTGGTTCTTACCACGGCCGGGTCCGCTGAACTTGGTCGTTAGGCTGACCTCGGCGATCGTTTTTGCGGTGCGGCCCGGTTGCGGTGGCTTGACAACTCTTGTACGCTCGTCGGCTCCGATCGAGTCGAGCTGGCTCAGGCGAAGGTCGCAGCCGACGAGCGGTTTTGAAGGCCGTGCCAGCGCTTCGTTTGGGGCCGCTGGGCCATGGTTGTGGCTCGGCACCCTAACCGACGGCTAGACGACCTCGAATGAGACCGAGGCTGCCGATGGTCCCCTTACTCGGCCGTCTAACCGGTCGAGCGCTGCAGCGACTTGGTCCGTGATGTCACTGGTGTAGCGTCTGGATCTGGGCAGGCCCAAGACGCTGAGCTTTGTCGTTAGGCCGCGGGAGAGCCAATGGGCACGCTTCTTCATAGGCCCTGGGTGAGGCTCCTGGCAGGCGTCGGCCTCGGGTTCGTCCTGCTCATTGCCTTCGCGGTCGTCTGGGTCCGGCGGACCGAGCAGCGGCAACAGCTTGAGATCCCGCTCGAATGGGCTCGCTTGGCTCCCTATCCCGAAACGGCTCGCGACCTTCGGGCCTCAACTGCCGGCGGCGCGTTTTCGCGTTCATTCCGCGTCTCGTTCTCGGCGCCAGCCGGCGATATCGAGCGATGGTTGCAGGCTTCGCCCGGCACGCGCGAGGCGGCTCCTACCGCCCCGTCACCCGGGCAGCGGCACTTCGCGATCAAGCCGGGCGGCGGTGCCCAGCACGCGGAGGTCACCGTTGACGACGCGAGCGGTGTTGTTAGCGTCTATGTCTACTGGAGTTGATCGCGCCTAACCTCGCGCTGCAGCGGACCCCGGCCTCGTGGCATCTTGGTATGGCGTCTGGATCTGGGTGTGGCCGGGTCCGCTGAGCTGGGTCGTTAGGCTGACCTCGGCGATCGTTTTTGCGGTGCGGCCCGGTTGCGGTGGCTTGACAACTCTTGTACGCTCGTCGGCTCCGATCGAGTCGAGCTGGCTCGGGCGAAGGTCGCAGCCGACGAGCGGTTTTGGAGGCCGTGCCAGCGCTTCGTTTGGGGGCCGCTGGGCCATGGTTGTGGCTCGGCACCCTAACCGACGGCTAGGCGACCTCGAATGGGACCGAGGCTGCGGGCGGTCCCCTCACTCGGCCGTCTCACCGGTCTAGCGCTGCAGCGACTTGGTCCGTGATGTCACTGGTGTGGCGTCTGGATCTTGCCAGGCCCAAGACGCTGAGCTTGGTCATTAGGCGGCGTTCGGCGATGCGACAGCCCTCACTCATTTATCCGTATTACCTCATCGCTTGGCAGGGCGTGTTGATTGGGTGGCTTGGGTGGTCGGAGGTACGTTTTGCTGCCTGGGTCGAGGCATGGGAAGACAGGATCGCACGGGAAGGCGGAGTATTGCAGAGTTGGTTTTACCACGAGGACGAATGGCATTATGTCCTTCGACTTCTGGTCATTGATGACCTCGCCGATCGCTTGCAAAAGCAACGCACAGGGCGGATGTACAACGATTTAGCCGAGTTGCTTTACCATAAATTACAACCAGCTATCACCCAGCTTCGTGCTGCTGGCTGGTGGGAAACCGATTCATTCGATTGGCAAGCTGCCAAGACCCGAGTTGAAGCCGTGCTACAGAAGTACGAAGTCGGACTGCCCCAGCCGTCAGAGATTACCGCTTATGAGAAGCGAATCGTAGGGCTCGTTGATGCCTAACCGGGCGATGCAGCGGACCCCGGCCGCAGTCTTCTGTTATCATCATGTCGGTGGCGGCCGGGTCCGCTGATCTTGGGCGTTAGGCGTCTAATGTCACTCGTCGTGGCGCGATACTACTGCCCTGGCGGATCGGGAAAATTGGTGTCAATTTTGAGTTTTCTCGCCTTTCACTCTATATCTGGCCCTTCACCGCTATAGAACTGAGGTCAGAAAACTGAAAATTGACACCAATTATCCCTGATACGGCGTCAGATGACCAGGCGGATTATAACCTCAGGAGAAGTGGGCCGAGAAGGCGATCTTGTCGCCCTTGACGACCGAGAACGAGCCCGACAGCAGGCCCGAGCCGGTGGCGTGGGCGTAGGCGTGGGTGCCGCCGGTGATGGCGTAGGTGACGTAGCCGCTGGTCCCGAGGACGACCTGTGGGGCGGTGGCCGTCAGGGTCAGGTGGCCCCGGGGGGTCGTCAGGGTGATGCTGGAGGGGAGGCTGGCGAGGTTCAGGTTGCCCCGCACGCTGGCCACGCCGACCTTGCCGAGGTTGCCCGAGCCGTGGACTGTCAAGGTTGTGCCATTGAGCGTGCCGGTCCCGTGGATTGTCCCGTGCAACGCGACATGGGTCGATACCGCCTCGGCCGATACGGGGGCGACGTGGGCGGCGGTCGTTGCCAAAGCGTGGACGGGGATCATGGCCGCCGTGAGGAGCATCTTCGACTCCAGACCTTCCACCTTCAGACCGATCGAGCGTGACTTCGGCATCGGAGCCCTACTTTCTGATTTGGTTCAAGTTGCGGGGATTCGCGTCGTTGGCTTGCGTCTCATCCAACAATCCGCCATCGGCGCCGGGAGTACGCCAGGGAATCGGGGATTTTTCGGGCGGGTCCAGGCACCGCCTGCCGACCCGGCGACCGCTCGGTTACAATCCGGGGACTGGGCCGAGCCGGGATCAAGGGGTCTGGACTTGCGAGAGGGTCAACCGATGCGGATATTGTCGCTGGTCGCCGTGGTCGGGCTCGGTTGCTTGGCATCCGGGCAGGCCGAGGCGAACGTCTGGCCCGACGACCCGGGCAAGTATCAGGCGGTCATCGCGGCGCTCGACCCGTTCGTGGCCCGCGAGGTCGCAGACAAGGCGATCCCTTGCCTGTCGATCGCCCTGGTCGATGATCAAACGGTCGTCTGGGCCAAAGGGTATGGATTTGAGGATCGAGACAAGACGCGACCGGCGGGGGCGTCGACGGTGTACCGGGTTGGGTCGGTGTCGAAGCTGTTCACCGACGTTGCGGTGATGCAGCTTGTCGAGGCGGGCAAGCTCAACCTTGATGCGCCGGTCCGGACGTACCTGCCCGACTTCGCGCCGCAGGGCGAGGGGGCGGCAAAAATCACGCTCCGGCAGATGATGGCGCACCGGTCGGGCCTGGCCCGCGAGTCGCCCATCGGCAGCTATTTTGACCCGACCGAGCCAGAGCTGGCGGCGACGGTGGCAAGCCTGAACACGACGACTCTGGTTTATCCGCCCGGAACGCGGACCAAGTACTCCAACGCGGCGATCGCGACGGTCGGATTGGTGCTCGAACGGGTCGGCGGCGAGCCGTTCGCGCCGCTGGTGACGAGTCGGGTGCTCGGGCCGCTCGGGATGACGCGGACCAGCTTCGCGCCGACGCCCGGGATCACGTCCGAGCGGGCAGCGGCGACGATGTGGTCATACCACGGCCGCGAGTTCCCCGCGCCTGCGTTTGAACTCGGGATCAGGCCGGCGGCGTGCATGGATTCGACCGTCGTTGACCTCAGCCGGTTCGTCTCGGCCCTCTTCGACGGGGGCAAAGGAGCCAACGGCGTGGTCCTCCGACCGGAGACGCTGGCGCAGATGCTTGCGGTCCAGTTCCCTCGGCCGGGCTCGACCAACGGGTTCGGGCTTGGCTTCGTGCTGAGCCGGCTGCAAGGGCACCGCCAGATCGGCCACAACGGCGCCATGTACGGGTTCGCGACCGACCTCGCGGCGCTGCCCGATGACAAAATCGGCGTGGTCGTCATCGCCGCCCGCGACTGCGCCAATGGCCTGACGACGCGGATCGCCACCGTCGCGCTGGAGCAGATGCTCGCCCTCCGCGACGGCAAAGCCCTGCCGCCGATCGAGACGACAACCCCGCTCGCCCCCGGCCTCGCCCGCGACTTGGCGGGGCATTATCAAACAGGCAACGGCACGGCGTTCGACCTCGACGCACGCAACGACCGCCTCGCGCTGGAGTGGGACGACGGCAACGAACGGATCGAGATCCGCACCGCCGGCAATGACCTCCTCGGTGACGACCGACTCAGCGGCCTTGGCCCCCGGATCAAGCGCGAAGGCGGCAAACTCCGGGTCAACGGTGATCTGTTCGAGCGCGTCGCCGTGCCGATCCCGCCAGCCCCGCCCGGCGAGTTCGCCGGCCTGATCGGCGAGTATGGCTGGGACCACGACGTCCTCTACATCCGCGAAAAAGCAGGCAAACTGCACGCCCTGATCGAGTGGTTCTTCGACTACCCGCTGACCCAGTCGGGGCCAGACGTCTACGACTTCCCCGCGTCCGGCCTCTACGATGGCGAGAAGCTGATCTTCCACCGCGACGCCAGCGGTAAGGCCACGCAGGTCGAGGCCGCGAGCGTCGTCTTCCGCCGCCGCCCGATCGACGGTGAGGACGGCCAGACCTTCCGGATCAAACCCGTCCGCCCGGTCGCCGAGATCCGCGCCGCGATCACCGCCGCCAGACCGCCCGCCGAGCCTGCCCGAGCCCGCGCCGCCGACCTCGTGGATCTGACCCAGTTCGTCCCCGGGGTCAAGCTCGACATCCGCTACGCGACCGCTAATAATTTCCTCGGCGAGCTCGTCTACACCTCGCCCCGCGCCCTGATGCAGCGCCCGGCGGCCGAAGCACTGGCAAAGGTTCAGGCGGCGCTTGTCCCGCTCGGCTACGGCCTTTTGATCCACGACGCCTACCGCCCCTGGCGCGTCACCAAACTGTTCTGGGACGCCACGCCCCCGAGCCAGCATACCTTCGTCGCCAACCCCGCGCTCGGGTCGAAGCACAACCGCGGCTGCGCGGTGGATCTGACCCTGTACAGCCTCGCCACCGGGCAACCCGTCGCCATGCCGGGCGGCTACGACGAGTTCTCCGACCGTTCCTATCCCAACTACCCCGGCGGGACGGACCGCCAGCGCTGGACTCGCGAGTTGCTCCGGTCAACGATGGAAGCGGCCGGCTTCACCGTCAACGAGGCCGAATGGTGGCACTTCGACTTCAAGGACTGGCGCGACTACCCGATCCTCGACATCCCCTTCGAAGATTTGCCCCAGTAAAATCCAAGCGAAAGGAGCCACGGATGAAACACGGACGAAACACGGAAAAAATTCAATCAGAAACTCAAAAATGTCATTCTTTTGATCCGATCCTCCCATCTCTTTTATTCGTGTTCCGTCCGTGTTTCATCCGTGGCTCCTTTCTGTTCCGGTGCCTGCTGGTTTTGATCGGTGTCGGGATGGCTCCGAGGCCCGCGTGGGCCGCCGTCGATCCCAGCGATGCCTTCTTTGCGCGCCCGGCGGTTTGCCACCTCGATATCCGCGTCCGGCCCGACCAGCTTGCCAAGCTCAAGGCCGAGCCGCGGACCTACATCAAGGCCAAGATGAGCGAGAACGGCCGGATCATCGCCGGCGATGTGGCCCTGAAACTGAAGGGGGCCGCCGGGAGCTTCCGCGACTGGACCGACCGCCCAGCCTTGACCTTGAACATGCAGAAGTTCCACAAGGGGGGCAAGTTCCACGGTCTGATCAAGTTCCACCTCAACAACTCGGTCCAGGACGACGTCTATCTCAACGAGATCCTCAGTTCCGAACTCTTCCGCCAGGCGGGTTATCCGGCAACCCGGGTTACGTTCGCGCGGGTGATGCTCAACGGCCGCGACGTCGGGCTTTATGTGCTCAAAGAGGGGTTCGACAAGCCATTCATGGCCCGGTCGTTCGCCGACCCGACCGGCAACCTCTACGACGGCGGCTTCTTGCAGGACATCAACGCCGACCTCGAAAAGGACGACGGTGATGGCCCCGATGACCGGAGTGACCTGAAGGCGATCGTCGATGCAATCGCTCTGAGCGACCCCACCGAGCGCCGGAAGCGGGTGGCGGCACTGGTCGATATCGAGGCGTTTTGCACCTTCATGGCGATCGAGCGGATGATCTCGCACTGGGACGGCTACTGCAACAAGACGAACAACTACCGCCTCTACTTTGACCCCAAAAAGCAGGGCAAGGCGATCTTTTTGCCGCACGGGATGGACCAGGTTTTCGGCGACCCGAACGCCGGACTCTTTGATCCCGCCCCCGCGCTCCTGGCCAATGAGATCCTCCGGAACGACGCTTTCCGCAAGACCTATCGTGCCCGCCTGGCGGCCCTGATCCCGCTCATGGCCCCCAACGGCGCGGTCGTCCGGCGGATCAACGACATCGAGCGCCGGATTCGCCCCGAACTGGCCGCCCCCGGCGATTCCGGGGCGCAGGCGCGTCGGAACGATCAGGTGAACGACCTCAGGCAGCGCCTGGTCGCGCGGTCCGCCAACCTCCGCGAGCAGATCGCCCGGCCCGATGAGCCAACCCTGGCCTTCGACGCCCAGAACAGCGCCCGACCCGGCAACTGGTCGTCGCAGTCGGAAACCGACAACGCCACCCTCGACGAGCCCGACCAGGCCGGCAAGAAATCGCTCCACATCCAGGCTGGACCCAACCAACCCTGCATCGCATCGTGGCGGAGCAAGGTCCTGCTCAGCCCCGGCGAATACACGATCGAGGCCAAGATCCGCACCGAAGCCGTCATCGCCCGCGACGCTGGCGAACCCAGCGGCGTCGGCGTCGGCCGGAGCGGCACCGACCGCGACCAGCACCGCCTCGGCACGATCGCCGGCGAAACCCTGACCTGCCGCTTCCCCGTGGTCGACGACCGGAGCGAGGTCACCCTCGTCCTCGAACTCCGCGCCAAATCCGGCTCTGTCTGGTTCGACCGCGACTCGATCCGCCTGATCCGCCACTGACCGACGGCGCGAATGGGCCCGAAGGAATCACGATCGAACCTTGCCGACGATCACGATCTTGCCAGACGCGCCGCGACGGCGGTTTGCGAAGGCCGCAACGGCGTCATCGAAGGGGTAAACCGTGTCGATGACAGGCTCAATATTGCTGTGCTCAATGAACCGATTGAGCCGCTCGGAGACTGCCCGGTGGCCAACAGCATACTCTGAATCTGCGTCCGCCGGAGAAAGAGCGGAATCAGGTTGAGTTGAGCCGCGAACCCGCCGCCGACGCAGCCAATAATGTCGAAAATCTGGTGAAAGGTTCGGCAAGCTGTCAATACAAAGACGACTTATTGCTATTCAGTAAAAAAATTAAATATTCAAAAGGCATCCAATCGAACAAAACCAATTGTCAGCAGCAAGTGCTTCGTAAGTAGCCGTTTGCCAAGAGTTCGGAGCAGCTGATCGACGACTGATTGCTTCTTCGCTTAAGTGGCCTCTAACAGCGATTTCACCACCAGTTTTGTGCAAATTTTTCAATCGATGACTGATTGCAACAATTTCCGTAGCTGCTCGAACAGAATAAACTAGACTTAGTCCAAACATGCTGAAATGGTTTTTCGTTCTAGCGGATAATAAATCATCCCACAGAGGTGGTGGAGAAACAAAAAATGCAACTACAGGAGGTGCCGATTGTAACACTTTAGCCTTAAGCCAACAATCCTTTTCAATATTATCGTAATATGGATGCAATGCTTGAAATTCTGGTGAGCATATTTTTTCGTCGGACTTGATTGTATTACAATCGCGACATGCTGGCACCAAATTTAGTGGAATTACAGACATTATTGGATAATGTGCCTTAGGTAAATAATGATCCAAAGTAGCCACGGTGCCAACATTACAAAGTGGACATGTATCATATTTAACTGAAGATTTTAGCTTATCATAAAAATCTCTGCCTGGCGCTCCTTTTTTTGCCATTCGGTCCGTGTAGTTAGCGCATAACACCTCTTTGCCAAGAGCTTGTTTGTAAGAAGCATGTGGCGGAAACTTGTACAGCTGAGAGCCTTCACCCAACATGTCATAGAAAGAAGAGATTTCTTCTATATCATTTTCAATTAATTCCAAGCGGGCTTTCACTTGGACATCTCGAACTTTTGCAATGCAAGTTTGGAAAACAAACTTAGCATTCATTTTAGGCTTTCCCAGGTAGTTCACAGTTTTCCTTTTTATTAGATGCTTGCAATCATCGCTCTGATTATAGCTTTAGCTTCAGCCCCTAACTCGCCATCGAAAGAATCGACTACTTGCTGGTAGTTTCTGTATTTGAAAACCGCCTTTTTAATAATACTGTGGAAGCCGGAGTGAGCAACCTCAAGGCCGAAAACTTCTGAGGTCAACACCCCTACATTTTCACCAAATGTTTCTTGTAATGGACGCTCAATATTCACCTCTGCTCCTGCTCTACGCATTTTCCAAACGCATTTTTTGGGAACCTCTTGCAATATCACGGGTGAATGCGTTGCGATAATGGCTACACCGTTCCTATCTATCAATAGATCAGATAAAGCCCGAATGAATGCAGACAGAAGTGGAGGATGAAGGTGTGCTTCAGGTTCATCCAGAAGAACAAGTGTGCGTTCTTCAACATTTTCAACCAATCGTGCCATAGTGAGTAATACAATTTTGTGTCCAGAGCTGCAATTTTCAAAAAGTCTAGTTGCTTGTTTTTTTAGATCGAATTCATCTTCAATGGTTGACAAATCTGCGACTTCGCTTTCAGCAAAGATAGAATCGGATTCGAGCACATTCAGAACCTTATGCCATCTTAATCTTCTTGCACCTTTTGTGCAAGCAACAACACTAGTAACAAATTCACCTGCAAGCATCTCGGGAGTTTTCGGATAAACATTATCATTGACTTTCTGTCTTGCTTTAAGACCAACGTACGAGTATTTGATCAACTCGGATCCCATTTCAGAACTAGACGGCGGTTTGAATTGGTCAAACGCACTAAATGTCACTGATATTAAATTCGAAAACAAATTAAAATTAGCTTCCCCATTATTATCACAAAACTTCCCGTCATTCCGAATATCCCCATCTACTCTTCTGATCGCGCGGGACATCCTTTCTAGTAGACGGGTTTTTCCAACACCATTACGTCCTATAATCACATGAATGTTCGATGGAGGGTTCGATTCGGGGGTGATATCAAAGTTTATAATTACAGTAGATGCAAATTTATGTTCAGTAGGAAGGGCATAATCAAACCTATATTTGGATAAACGAGCACCCCCATTTGCCAGACGATGATATTGACCCAAAAGAGAAACTGTTGAGACACTCCTAAGCAGAGATATTTTAGTAACAGGTTCCGACTCAAACTGTTCATATAATTCAGAATTTATTGCCATATCCCTGAGTGCTGTCAGAACAGCGATTCTAACCAGTTCGCCAAGTTGACTCAGTCTTTCATAATAACTGTCATCTTGTCCCACAGAGAAGAAATCATTTTCTAAGCTTTCAAAACTGTTAGGAATGTTCGGGCTACGTTTTCCTGGCATCGAATAGCCTTGGCTATTGCCCTGATCGTCACCAGCTTTCTTACCCTCCCCCATACCAACTTGCCCGATTTTCACCTCGCCAATCTCATGAACGACAGAATTAGCATCACAAACACTCAATTCAAAGAGTGTAGAGAATTTGAAATAATCATCCCAGCGGTCTTTTATTAACCGAGCCGTGTTAGGTGCCAACTCTTTTGACTGAGCACCGCTCTCGACAACAAAAAAAAACATTGATCAAATTTCCTAGAATTTTTTTGTCTTTGAAAGCCGGAAAGCGTGAACTAATTAATCCCGCCGGGCCACCGGGCCGAAGCAGACCAGGGTGATGTCGTCGGCCTGCTTGTGGCCGAGGGAGAACTCGCGGATCTCCTGGAGAATCGACTTGCCGATGGCTTCGGGGCCGCCGTGCGATTCGGTGACCCGGTGGATCAGGCGACGGCGCTCCTTGGAGTCGTAGATCTCCTCGGCGGGGCTCCGGGCGTCGGTGACGCCGTCGGAGTAGATCACGACGACGTCGCCGGGGTAGATGTCGACCTCTAGTTGCTTGTATTCCCAGTCGGCGACGATCCCGAGCGGGAAGCCGGAAATGTCCTCGCAGAGTTCCTCGACGACTCCACTGGCCCGGCGGAGGAAAACGGCCGGGTGGCCCGCCGAGCAGAGCGTCAGGCGGCTGGCGTCGATGTCGAGCAAGCATAAACTCATCGTCATGAATCGCTCGTCGATCCCCGCCGAGCAGAGGGCGTTGTTCAGCTTGCCGATGGCTTCCATCGGTGTCGGCTCGGTGGAAACGCAGAAGCGGGTTTCGCCGGAGAACTTGGCCATCATCAGCGCAGCGGCCACTCCCTTGCCCGCGACGTCGCCGAGCGCGATCGCCAGGCGGTTGTGCGGGAGCGGGATGAAGTCGTAATAGTCGCCGCCGACCTCGAAGGTCGGCTGGTAGAAGGCGAAAAACTCAAAGCCGGGGACGACCGGGACCTGTTGCGGCAGAAACCGCTTCTGGACCGTCTCGGCGAGCGCGAGGTCACGCTCGATCGCGGCGCCTTTCAGGAGTTTCTCGTGCATGGCGGCGTTCTGAACGGCGACGGCCGCCTGCCCCGCGACGGCGGCCAGCACGTCCAGGTCATCCTGCAAGAACTGGCGGCGGTCGGAGGTGTCAAGCTGGATGATCCCCAGAACCTCGCCGTTGGGCGTCAGCAAGGGGACGCACATGACCGACCGGATCTTGAGGTCGGCGATCGAGGCACTCGTCGGCAGTTCGAGGTCAGCCCCGGCGTCCTGGCTCAGAACAGCCTTTTTCTGGCCCATGACGTGGTTGACGATCGACCGGCTGATGTTCATCGGGACCTCGTCGCTGTAGTTCGACGCGAGCGACGACGACCGCTTATTCGGGCGGAACTTGAACGCCTTGCGGACCAGGCGGTTGGTGATCGGGTCGGACAGGATCAAAAAGCCGCGTTCCGACTGCGGGAACAGCTCCATCAGGGCGTCGATGATCTTGGGGGCGACGGTGTCGATCTTGAGGTCGCTGGTCAGGCTCCGCGAGATTTCGAGGATCGCCTTGAGCTTGACCTCGGGCCGGACGGCGCTGGCGAGCGAACTGGAGCGCGAGGCGTCGAGCGTGTGGAGCGCCCCCGAGAGTTCCTCCTGCCCTTCCAGGACCATCATCTCGTCGGCGATCGTCGGTGTCTGCGGCTTGCCGTCCTTGGGCGGCTGGGGGAAAAAGACGAACTCGACGTCGCAGATCTTGATCCGGTCGTTGGTCGCCAGGATCGGCGGCGCGGTTTCGGGGGCGACCTTTCGGCCGTTCAGGAACGTGAAGTTCCGCGAGTTCAGGTCGACCAAAGTGTACTTGTCGCCCGACCGGCGGATCTCGGCGTGCTTCCGGCTAACGCCGTTGGAGTCGAGGACGACCTGGCACTCGCCGAGGCGGCCGATGACGAACGGATCGCCCTTGATCTCGATCAATTGACCGGCTGGTTCGGGGCTCACCTTCTTCAAGACCGCCATGACTAAACGACTCCGTAGCACGTGAGCCTGACCCGGGATGCCGACGCTGTCTGCCTGCTTGTCTGCCTGCCAGATGTCATCAAGACGCGGCCGGATTCAATTCGGGACGCTGCGACGCTTCAGTTCGATCAGCTTGCCGATCAACTTACCCTGGATCTGAGTCAGCTTGCCAGTAACCCCCGATGCGCTCGGCGCCTGCCTCCAGCGGCGGTCGTCGCGGAGCCGGAGCGTAATCTCCAGGCCGAGGTCGGCCAGCGCTGGGTCCATCAGGCTGTCGATGACACCGGTCGCGCCGTTGTTGTCAAAAAATTGGACCACCTTCTCGGCATCGCCGTCGAGCGCGGCCACGCCCGCGTCGATCATGGCGGCCAGGGTCGCGTCGGGGCTGTGCCGGGTGTCGCGGAGCCCCTGCGCGAAGGCTTCGAGGCGGTCGCTATCGCCGCGGCGAAACAGCTCGCGGGCAATCTGAGTATAGGACTGAAACGACCACGACCGATCGCCCGGGAAGAATTCGGCCACCGCCACCCAGGCCTTGTCGCGGTCGGGACCACCGGGCAACATCTGGGCATACCGATACTGCGCGGCGGGGTTGGCCTTGCGCGGAACCTGATTCCAGTCGGGGGCCAGCCAGGCCGCCGGCCGGGCGTGGTGGACGGCCGCCGTGGCGGAAAGCAGATCGGCGGGACGCGCCAGCCAGCCAGCCCCGAGGCCGAGCAAGAGGCTCGACGTCAAACCAATCGCGAGCACCCTGGGACTGAGCAACGGCTTCCGAGGAGCCGACGGGTCGGCTGGAGTCAGGAACGACCGGAGCGGGGGTCGGGGCGAGGTGGGTGGCGTGGTGATACTGGGCGACCCAACCTGCGTGGCGGCGGCCTCGACCACGGCGGCGACCGTGTTGGTCGTGGAGATCGCCAGCGATTCGCGGACCCGGGCCAGGTCGCGGAGCATCGCCCCGGCCGACTGGTACCGATCCTCGGGCGCCTTGTTGAGCAGCTTCATGACCAGCTTGACGAGGTCGGGCGGCAGGTCGGGGCGATGGACCGCCAGGTCGACCGGCCGGTCGGTCACGTGCTTCATCGCCAACGCCAGCGCGGTCTCGGCGCGGAACGGCGGCTCGCCCGCGAACAGGTGGTAGAACGTCACGCCGAGCGAGTAGAGGTCGCTCCGGTGGTCCATCGCCAGCCCGCGCGCCTGCTCGGGGCTCATGTAGAGCGGCGTGCCGATCGTGACGCCGGGCAAGGTAACGTCGTGCTTTTCGTCGTCGAGGTTCCGGCTCAGGCCGAAGTCGGCGATCTTGACCAGCCCCTTCTTGGTGATCAACAAGTTTTCGGGCTTGATGTCGCGGTGGACCAGCCCAACCTCGCCCGCTGCGCCCACCGCCAGCCCCGCCTGCCGCATGATCGAGAGCCCGAGCGCCAGGTCGGCCTGCCCCTTTTTGAGGAGGTACTCGCGCAGGTTCGTCCCCCGGACGTACTCCATCACGATGAACCGGAGCCCGGCTTCCTCGCCGAGGAGGTAGATCGTGACGATGTTCGGGTGGTTGAGTTTGGCCGCCGACCAGGCTTCCACCTCGAAACGCCGGATGTACGTCGCGTTGGTCAGCAGGTCGGGGCGAAGGACCTTGATGGCCACCTCGCGGTTCAGGCTGATCTGCTGCCCGAGGTAGACCTCGCCCATCCCCCCGCGACCCAGGAGCCGCTCAACCTCGAAGTCGCCCAGCCGCGTCCCGGTCAAGTTCCGGAGCGGGGGCGCGGCGATCATCGACGATTCGTCCCTCGGCGAGGTCCGGCGGTCCGGCGAGTCCATGGCGATTGGTCTGATCCTTCCCGACAGGCCCGGTACGAAGTTCTCGCTCACTTGCAAAATAGTCTACGTCATCCCGGTTCGCGCCGCAAACCGCGAGCAAGCGCTGTGATCGGGAAAGCCGGCCCTCGAAAATTTCGATTATCCTCTCGAATCACGGGCGGATCGGTCGTACGATAAAAAAGGGTCATTCCAACGCGTGATTTGCGATCGGATCTTGACCCTTCGCCGCCCTTTTCGACCGGAGTCGTCCATGAAGATCCCCGCGCATCGGATCATCGCCTCGACCCTCGGCGCGGTCGCCGTCCTCGGCTTCGCGGTCGGGATCGGGGTCGGACCGGGAACCGTCAGCCTCCAGGCCCAGGTGCCCGCCGGCGCCGGTGCCGGTGCCGCGCCGAAGGCGGCGGCGGGAGCCAATCAGGGTCCGGGGGTCGGGGCCGGGGCCGCGGCGGTCGTTCCCACGTTCCCGGCGTGGACCGCGGCGCACACCGCGCCGCAATCGGTCATCGCACCGCAGGGGATGTGGGGCGAGGTTGTCGCTTCCACCCCGCGCTGGATCGTGATCCAGAACCAGGACGGGCAGCAGTTGCCGATTGCGAGTGACCGGATCCGCCAGTTCCTCGTCCGCTGGCCCGCCTCGGTCAACGACCTGACCCCGCAGTCGATGGTCGAGGCGACCGGGTTCCGGACCGGGCAAGGCATGATGGCGGTCGACCACATCGACATCTACGAGGCCAATGCGCAGAGCCTGGTCACACCGACGCTCCAGAACCTCGGCGGCGGGACGGCCGACCCCCTCGGGATGTCGAGCCCGCTGAACGCCGCGAACTTCAACTCGATCAACTTCGAGACCCTCAACTTCGGGTCGGTCAACTGGACCGAACTCCGCGACGCTGGAACCGCCAACTGGACCGAGTTGCCCGCCTTCCCCAACGGGACCCTGCTCGTTCACGTCGTCGGCACCGCGATCGCAGCCAACCCGGTGACGCTGGCCAACTTCGCTCCCGGTGCCACGATGACGGTCTCGCCCGGGCAAAATGGGATGTCGGTGACTCAGGTCACGCTCGGAACCAACACCTACGCCAAGAAGGGGGATATGGTCCACCTGATCCCCGACAACGCCACCCCACGCGGGCTCGACGTCACGCAGATGGTCCTCTACAAGAAGATCCCGCTCCGCCAGTTCCAGCCATGAACCAAGGCTACGAAGTTGAATCCCCCAAGCCGACCGAACCTCAGAGCTTGGGGGCGTCGGCTTCCAGCGGGGTGTCGGTCCGGTAGAGGGGCAGGAAGCGGTAGTAGACCTCCAGCGTCAGGACCGAGAGCGACGTCTCGAACAACCGGCCTGCCCGACTCCCCCAGCGGTCCGGGACGGGCTCGACCGGGCTCCAACTGCCGTGGTCGCAGCCGTTGCCGGTGGTCTGGGTTGCAACGAGACCGTCGCGGATCTTCGTGTTCCACTGCTTCCACGCCTTGTTCTGCATGTTGTGGAGCAACTGCGTCGCGTAATACCAGTAGTAGATGTTCCGGTCGTCCGACACCTTGAGTTCATCCCAGACCGCATTTGCGCCCCGGATCATCCCCGGCGAGTCGCGGAGCCAGCCCAGATACTGCCGGCAAAGCAGAGCCTCAGCGCTCATGACGGGGGTTTCGAGCCGGCCCGGCAGATAACTGTACCGCGTCCGGTACTTATCAATCGAAACCTGGTCGAGGTAGTGTGAGCACCCCCTCAGGACGTTCCGCGACACGTCCAGGCCCGCCAGCCGGGCACTCCGGAGGGCGAACATCTGCCAGCCGAAGACCGACGTGTCGCCCGGCATCCCCGGATAATACCGCCAGCCACCGTCGTCCTTGTTTTGCGAGTCGGCGATGAAACCGATCGCCATCTGCGCCGGGATCTTGAGCCGAGGATCTTTTGACAGCCCATACGCCTCGCAGATCGCCATCGTGGCGATCGCATGACTATACATCTGAGCATTAAACTCGCCACCGACGTAGAGTTCGCCGGTCTTCTCCTGGTGGGCCACGAGCCAGTCGAGCCCGCGCTGGATGGTGGCCTGGTACTTGCCCGGCTTGGTGTGGATGTGCCCGGCACCGAGGAAGGGGAGCAGGGCGAGGCCGGTGGCGGCGGTGGCCGATTCCATCCGGGGGCCGGCAGGGCAGCCGGGGTTCTGGCGGCACTCGCCGTTGGTGTTCAGGGTCCAGCCGCCGTCGTCGCGCTGGTGGCGGCTGATCCAGCCGAGCCCTTCCTGCACAGCGCGTTCGGACGCGGGCGTCCCCCCTTCCCGGCGGAGGATTGCCGCCCGGTTGGCCTCGGATCGACCCGAGAAGGGCGCCGTCATGTCCTCGGCGTGGAGCCGGACCGACCGCATCAGATCAGTTGCCCCCATCTCGCTCCGCGCGACCGAGCGGTCGGGGGCGTTCAAGCTTGGCCCAAACGCTGCTGTGGACCTGGGTTGCGCCGCGACAGATGGGTCGGCGGAGCTGAGCGAGATGGAAGGTTCCGCATCACTGGGCATGGTCGAGAACGGGTCGCCCGCCTGGTCCGACGGCGTCAACGACTGCAAATCGGCCTCGGCCAGCGAGACGATTGCCGAGTCGAACCCCTCATGCTCGGGCTTGCTCGCCCCCGACACGTAGAAGGCGGTCGCCAGGATCACCAAAACGACCGCATGGATCAGGAGGCTGGTCCCCCACGACGGCAACCAGCCCAGCCAGACTGGCGCCCGTCGCTCCATCCGGGCGAAAACCCGCCGCGAGCGGACCCGGAGCACCCGTTGCCATCGAGCCTGGTTGCGTCGGAGGCGCATGGAAACAGCTCACCCTTTGGTCGATGGTCCAGCTTGGCCCGGACCGTGCCCCGAGCTGACAGATCGAGCCCGCTTCCACCTATCCCGTGAAAGAGGCGACAAATCGCCCAGACCCGAACCAGATCCATTGTAGACGAACCAGCTCGCCAGCAATTCAAAGCGCGCGAAATTTGACTGCCGATTGTGCATCCGTCGCACAGTCCAGACCGCCCCCTACCCCGCTCACGCGGCCGATGACTGCATCCAGTTTTCCGGCAGATTGAACTCGCTCCGACGGCGATCCAACGTCAGGTCCGGGGCGGATAATGCGTCGGGAAGCTCGGCGCATGGTGCGGATTGGCGCCAACCGAGGACACGATGGGTTCGTTTTTGGTCGGCGCGATGGGTTCGTTTTTGCTCGGAGCCGACGGAGAAGCCAGAGCCGCAACTTCGGGCTCGCTCACAGGTGCCGGCGCTTCGATTTCGGATTCAGCCTCGGCGGCCGCCTTCTCCACCTTCTGGAACTCGCGCAGGGACCGGAGGAACGTGCTGATCGCCGCCGCCTCGTACTTCTTGTGCAGGATCGACTCGGGGGTCATGGGCAAGGTGGCGTGTTCGGCGGCCTCGCGGCGGTCGGACTCCACCACGGTTGGGTCGATCGTGCCGCGGACCTGCTCCAGCCGAGCCCGCTCGACGTCGACCAGCAGGATCATCTCGTCGCGAAAGTATTGCTCGCGTGGGTCCCCTTCGGTCGTCTTGTCCAGTTCGCGCGGGAAGATCCGACTGTAGTTCCCCTGGAGCGCGAGCAGGAGGGCATCGGCACGCGAGGTCGGGAAACGCGACTCTGAACCACCCAGAAAGCAGTCGATCTTGGTGCGGTCGGCGGTCGTCCACTTCCGGTAGAGTCCCAGTTCCACCTGATCCCGCACACCTTGCAATGCGTCAAGCAGGAGGTCCACCCCTTCGATGGTTGTCTGCAACCGGCGATGGTTGGCGCGGGGGTCGGTCTCGATCGTCTGAAAGAGGCGGTCGATCTCGGCGAGGCGGGCCAGTTCAAACTCGGTGGCGGCATGGCGACGGACGTGCGTCAGGGCGGCGGTCTCAAGCCGCGCCGAGCGTTCGATCCGGACCGACATGAAGGCGGCCAGGTGGATCAACAACGCCCCTTGCATCGTGGCCGGAGCAAATTCCTCCTGCATGGTGAGGAACCGGGCTTCGATGGCGGCGGCGTCCTCGGTCGGCAAGGCGATCCCGGCGCCGGTCAGGCCATGTTTGATGGCGTTGCCACGTGATCGCGCCTTACCCTCGGCCGTTTTGGGTCCGCTGGAAAGCTGGGCGTTTCTGCGGTTGGCTTGCAGGCGGGCTTCGGAGATGGGTGCAGGCATCAGGGTCACGCCTCCGGAGTCGGGTCAAAGTTGCGATCAAATCCGCCAGACGGGATGAGCCGTTGTCTGATAGAATCGTCATTTTGCTTCGGCTTAATTCAGCAATTTGCCAAAATAGGCAAAAATGGCAAATATAAGCCGCGATTCGATCATACTTGCCTCCCGCTCGCCCCGTTGGGTCTGGCTCCTAGGGTTGCGGGGACTGGTCTTGGCGTGGGGGGGCCGGTGCGGGAGCGGGGTTGGTCGGCCCCCAGTTGGCCGTCAAGAGAACTCGCTCACGGTCGGAAACGACCACGCCCCCGGGGGGCTCCAGGGTGATCGCAAACAGGGTTGCGGCGCGGACCGGAATCTGGGGATGGATGCGAACAACCTGATCCGCGCTTCCTCCCTGTTTCGCCCGCGGGACGGTGAACATCCCCCCATCGATGGGGTAGCGACGGTCGCGTGAGCTGTCGAAGATCCAGAGTTGGTAGCACCCCGACGCCGGGTCCACGGGGGCCAGGCCGGCGACCTGAAGCGCTCCCTCCTGGCGGGCACCATCCCAGGCGAGCGACCCACTGGCGCCGCGTGCCAGCGGGTGCGTGCTCGCCACGAGCTGGACCCGAGGCGCCCGGGGGATCGGGTCGTCGGTGAGAGCGACAACCGGGACGGGTCGCGGGCCGATCCCCCGGTCGTGAACCAGCAGAGCCAGCGAGGCCGCTGCCGCGACCCAGCCGAGCCACGGGACGACCCGACCGAGGCGCCGACCGACCACTGACACCCCGCGCCGCCCTGCCGGATCAGCCAGAAAGCGTGCGGCGTTGCGCTCGATCCGGGTGGCCAGCTCAGGCGGGAGGTCGGGCAGATTGCCGTTGGGAAAGCTGGTCAGGTCCAGGGCGGCGGCGGCCAGCTCGACCGCGAGGTCGTCGGGGTGATCGGGCGGCGGCGTCAAGCGGGCCAACTCGGCGGCTTCGGTGGGGTCGAGCCCCTGCAAGGTCCGGTCGAGGAGGAGTTCCAGGCGGCGGTCGATCGTGGGGTCGGAGTGGCTCATGGAACCGCCCCCTCGGTCCGGGGGGATGGGGAGGAAGAAGATGAGATGGTGGGGGCGGTCCGGTGTCCGGTCGCCGCGAGCCAGGCACGAAGGCGGATCAAGGCGCGGCGGGCGTGGGTTTTGACGGTGCCGAGCGGCATCCCGGTCCGCTGGGCGATCTGGTCGTAGGTCAGGCCGTCGTCGATGGCCAGGAGCAAGACGCGCCGCTGGTCGGTCGCGAGTTGATCCAGGCCCCGACGTGCCTCCTCGGCCTCGTCGCGGCGGTCGACCGCCGCTTCGGGACCAGAAGCGCTGGTGGCCAGACCGGCGGTCAAGGGGAGTTCGAGGCGGGTCCGGCTGCGCTTCCGACGGCGGTCGATCAGGCGACGGCGGGCGATCATGGCCACGAAAGTGGCCTCGGTGGCGACGGTCGGGTCAAACCGCCCGGCGTGGGTCCAAAGTTCGATGAAGATTTCCTGCACCAGATCCTCCGCGTCGGCGTGGCACCCGCCCACCTCGCGGCGGGCGAGCGCCCAGACCAGCGGGCCGTGGCGGGCGATGCACGCGCCTGGAGCGTCGGGGTCGCCCCGGGCGATCCGGAGCAAGGGGGAATCGGGCTCGGACATGCGACCGGATCTCCGTCAGCCCAAAGCGGAAAGGAGCCACGGATCGAAAACGGATGGAGCACAGAAATTTGGCCGGAAGTCGGGACACTTTCGGGTCTTGCCGTCGTGTTTCCGCCGTATTCCGGCTTACTTCTTCGGGTCGGGGACCAGCAGGCTGTCGATGACGTGGATGATCCCGTTGCTGGCTTCGAGGTCGGTGGCCACGGCGGTGCTTGTGCCGATGGTCAGCTTACCCGCCCGGATGGTGATCGGCACAGTGCCGCCCTGCAAGGTTTTGGCTTCGCCCGCAACCACCGCATCCCGCGCCGAGACCTTGCCAGCGACGACGTGGAACTTGAGGATCTCGCGGAGCTTGGCCCGGTTCGGTTTTTCGAGGAGCGAGGCCAGGGTCTCCTTGCCCAGGGACCGGAACGCCTCGTCAGTCGGGGCAAACACGGTAAACGGCCCATCGCCCCGGAGGCTCTCATCGAGCCCGGCCGCCTCCAGCGCTTCGAGCAAGACCTTGAACTGGCCCGCCCTGGCCGCCACCGTGAGCAGGTCCGCCGCCGGCGGCTGCAAGACGGTGTCGATGAAGTGGACCACGCCGTTCCGCGCCACGACGTCGGCCTCGACCACCGTCGCGTTGTTGATCGCGATCCCCCGGTCATTCACGGCCACCGTCCAGCGCTCGCCCGTGAGGGTCTTCGGCCGCGATTCACCCGCGAGTTGCTTCGCCAGGACCCGGCCGGGAATGATGTGGTACTTCAAGATCCCCTGCAAGGTCTCGGCCCCGCCGGGACTCAAGAGCGCCTGTCGGGTGGCCGCCGGGAGCCTGGCGAACGCCTCGTCGGTCGGCACCAGAACCGTGAACGGCCCCTCATTCTTGAGCGCCGGGATCAGGTCGGCCAGAACCACGGCCGCGACAAAGGTGCTCCCCTTGCCCGAACCCGCCGCGCGAGCCAGCAAGCTCCGCCGCTCGGATTGGTCGCGGTGATCCTGGGCGCGGGCGGCACCCTGGACGGGAACGGTCGAGGCGAGGACGCCCCCGATCAGCAAACAAGCGAGACCAGACGAGGTCAATCGAAGCATGGCGACTTACTCCCGGTTGAGACGTTCATTCCAATGTGCGGGCAGGATTCCATCCTGTCCGGGAGGGATTCGCCGCTCGCCCCGATCCGGATTCAACAAACGAAGAACCAACGCGATCGCGACGTTCGGTAGGAACCCAAACGCCCCGACCCGCCAGTTCGTGGGAAACCAGGTTGACACGTCAAGCTTACTTACGCAGCGACCAGTGCGTGGGTTTCACCTTGGTCTGCGCCAGCTCGAACGAGGTCCGGTAGGGGACGAAGTCGACGTGGCGGTTGACGGCATAGAGCGTGTGCGGCGCCACCAGGAAGAGCGCGAGCGCCTGGTCGAAGACGAACCGATCGAGCACGTTGCCCCGTTGCGCCTGGACCTTGGGTGAGGTTGTCTGGACGAAATCAGCGTACTTCGTCTCGAATTCGGGGATGACCGGCCCGGCGCGGAACTCGCCCGACTCGCCGACGAAAGCGCGGTGCAACTCCAGCGGGAGGCCGTCGATCGCCTGGGCACCGTGGCGGATCAGGAGGATATCCCAGGGGAGCGGGGCCTGCTTTTCGGCCAAGGCCCGCCGCGCCGCGTTTTCGTCCGCTTTGGCGATCTCAGTGAACTCGACCTCGATGCCAAGCGCTTCGCGGAGTTCGCTCGCCACGCGCTCGGCGGCGGGGACGGTCGATCCCCAGGCCGCGAGCCGGATCGGCCGGGCGGCCTGCCCCCCGAGCGCTTCATCCCAGAGCTTTTTGGCCTTCTTCTTGTCGTGCGCATACTGCGAAAACCGGTGCCAAAACGCGACCGCGAACGACGGCATCAGGCCCGCCAGCTCGGTGGCATGCCCCTGGAAAACGTCGTCGATCAGCTTCTCGCGGTCGATCGCCATGTTCAGCGCCTGGCGGGCGCGGACGTCGCCCAGCGGCAGGCCGACGGCGTCGCGGTTGATCACCCCAGCGACGATCTGACAGGCGTCGATCGTGACCAGCCTGGCGTGCTCGGACTCCTCGACCCGGTCGGCGTCGGCGGGGCTGATCTCGGTGACGAGGTCAACCTCCCCCTCGGTCGTGCAGACCAGCTCCAGCGCCCGCTCGGGCGTCAGGTCGTTCCGAAACACAACCTCGGCCAGGTGCGGCCCCCGCGCGACATCCCAGTACGTCGGGTTCGCGACCAACCGGACCTCGGGCGTCCGGATCTCCTCCTGGAGCCACGTGCAGGCCAGCGGCTCAGCGCGAATCACGGCCATCTCGGCACGGATGGATGACGACCCTTCCTTCAACACGAACGCTCCGGAGCCCCACGGGCCCGCTGCGTCGATCACTCACCAGTGGCCTTCGCCCGACCCGTGACTGCTGTAGCCGAACCCCGGCCCGTTCCAGAACGGCAGGCTCATCAGGTGGACCGCGCGGAGCTTCCCGAGGACCAGACCATCAAGCGACGGTAGGTGGACGCGGATCTGACGCTCGTTGACAACTTCAATCCGCGTCTGCTGGTCGAGGTTAAAGTGCGTGCCGGGCGGATGCGGCGACTTCCAGCGAAAGACTTCGTGAAATGCCTTGGCGACAAGGTCACCGGTCAACGGCGTGCCGTCGGCGAGGTGGTTGTCGGCCCGGATGTCGACTTCGAGAGTGGTGTCGTCCACCCAGCGATAACTGCTCATCGCGGCGGGTTCGTTGACCCCCTTGGGGGTGACCCGGACCAGCTCCTCGACGGTGTTGTAGGTGATGTACAGCCAGTTCAGCGGACTCGGGTCGACGACCCGGATCGACCCCACCGGTTCGGCCTGGCGCTTCCCCCGGATCAGGCCCACGGCCTGGTCAAGCAAACTCATCCCGACGGCCCCTTTGGCAGGTTACATCCGATCCCCGACCGACCCCACGCGCGTGGCCGGAACTCCGATCAGAAAATGGGAACGGATCAACAAAGGGCATTTTCCAGACCGCGATTTTCGGCGAATCTGGGAAAAACTCCGTGGCCAACCCAATGCGTGGCTGGAAACCCACTTGCGTGGCCGAATCCCCCTGATGCGTGGTAGGAAACAATCACCGTGTGGTTTCATCCCCGCGCTTGCGTGGTTCTAACCCCTGCCCTGCGTGGCGGATACCCCACGAATGCGTGGTCGGGGCGCCCGCGCTCGAACGTAAGTCCATGCGAGCGCCCGGTTTGCAAAGGCCGTTTCGAAGTCTATGTTAGTCTGTGCTCTTCCTGAGACTATTCACTCCGGAGCGTGAGTCATGGCTGACGACGCAAAACGGCAGATCATCAAGGCGGAGGCAACGCTCTTGCGGTTGCCGATCTTCGCCCTGGCGGTCAAGGGCTCGTCTTCACTGGATGGATTCGAGTTCCGGTTCTCGCGCCGCAAAGGGGAACGGACGGTCGATTCGGTGGTTCGGACCGAACGTGATGAGAAGATCCCCTACCCCGGTCCGCTCGCCCGCCGGGTCCACATGGCGATCCTGGCGCTGGCGGCCGACCGCGGGTTTCCGTGCGACAACCCGATCACCTGGACGTGGCGGGAACTTTGCCGGCAGATGGGGCTACCCAACTCGGGCCGGCGCGTGGGTGAACTGAAAGCGGCGATCCGCGCCACCTGGGGGCTCAAGATTCATGGTCTGGACGCCGCCGATTCCCGCACGCACGAGTCCTGGCGTCGGCTGTACGTCGAAGTCGAGTTTTTCAACGAAACGCGAGCGGATGGAACGTCCGCTAGTTCGAACCGGCTCTGGCTGGCTCCCTGGTATCTGGAAAGTTTGAACAAGTTGCACGCGGCGCCAATCGACTATGATCTCTGGAAGCGGCTTGAGAAGGTCGGTCCGCTCGCCAGCCGTCTCTATGAGTATCTGGTGCCTGCCTTTTACAAGCGGGACGCTCTGGAGTTCGCGTATGATCGGCTGGCGTCGGCGATGCCGGTCGTGGCCGAGACACGCCGGTCGCACGCGATCCGCCAGTTCGACGCCGCGTTGAAGATCCTCAAGGCCGAGCAGGTCATCGGCGACGTCACCTGGGACGCGATGAAGGGAACGGGCCGGCCGAAGCTGGTCGTTACCCGAGGCGCCCTGCTCACTCCGAAGGCGGGGGATGATGCCGCGGCCACCCGACCCGACCAGGCGGCGACCGCCAGCACTCCCGCCGCTGACTTGCCGGCCGGCGCGAAACGGCTGGCGGGGGAGTTCTACCGGTTGATGGGTCGAGTCGTGACGCCGCTGAAGTCGGATCTGGTGATCGCTCGCGACCTGATCGCCCGGCACGGGCTCGACCGCGCGATCGAAGTCCTGCCCGACGCCGTCCGCCGGCTCCGCGCCCGGTTCCGGAACGCCGAGACGATGGGGGCCCTGGTCCGCTACTTCGACGAGGCGGTGCTCGAAGCTGACCGCCAGCGCCAGGCCGAGCAAGCCCGCGCCGAGGAGCAGGCCCGGCAGGCAGCGGATCGGGCGCGGACGACCACCGATGAGGAGCAACGCAAGCAGATCTGGGCCGCACTGCCCGAAGCCTGGCGCGCCGCAATCCGCCAATCCATCTTGCAAGAACAACCACTCTGCCAGCGCTTCCCGGCCCTCCTGGAACTGGCCTGCTTGCAAAGCCTCACCCTCGACGGCCCTGTTCCGACGCTTGAGAAGTTACGCAATTGAAGAGGAAATGAGCTACGGATGGAACACGGATGAAACACGGATCAGAGAATCAAAACAGAAATCGATCTGGCTGATTCTTTGGTTAGAATTGTCCTCCTATCCGTGTTCCATCCGTGGCTCATTTCCGCTTTTCTTTGGAATCCCAGGACGACGGCTCAATGGTGGAGTTGAACGGGGTCCGGATCTGGGCGGTTGCGGTGGAGGGGGGGCGGGCATTGCCCCTTCGGAAGCTAGCTTGCGGGACCCTGGCTCGACCGTGGGCGGGGGCTCTCGGGTCCGGGGTGATCCCCTTGCCCGCACGGATCGAGGTTCCGGGCCGGCCCGAGGTGGTGGTTGGGTGGACGGGTTGGTTTAGGCTGGTGGCGACGGGTGAAGTCGTCGGGGTTTATGGTGCGGTCGTGGAGCGAGTTGGGGATCGTGAAGGGGAGAACAGATCAGTCGATTCGTGAGCGGAGCGATTGTGAGTTGCAAGCACGCCGGGCGGGCGGAGCGCCGGCTGGAGATGCGGGTTAGGCTGGGTCCGACTTTTTCCGTCGCCCTTTCTTGGTCGCTGGAACCGGGGCATCGACGACGCTCTGGAGAATCTGGGCAAGGCGTTTGGCGGCGTTGCCGGGGTGCGCGGCAAGTTCAGCCATCTCGGCGAAACTCAGCTGCGGGTCGGGGAACGGGAGTCGCTCCTCGGCCTCGGGGATCGAGGAGGTGAGGTGATAGGTTTTGCCGTCGCGTTTGACCTTGATCCCGCACCGTTTGAGCAGGTCGAGTTCGCGGTAATAGGTCCGGAGGCCGATGGCGAGCTGGTCGAGCAAGGTGTCGCGGGCGGTTGGGCCGGTGGCCAGCATCCGGACGAGCCGATGGAGGCGGGACGCTCGACCAAGGGTGATCTGGACGACGGGGCGTCGCCGGGGTGTGGCGGAGCGTTTCATCAAATCCTTCTTTTGCCGCGAAACCGGCGAGATAGCGCTGGGATCGGCTCTTGGTTCCCGCGGCGATGCGCCGGGGGGCGTCCTTGAACAGGGTCGGATGATACCGATTGGATTGATTTTACGGAATCTTTCAAGGAATCCGACAGGGTGGTCGATGTTAAGCGATAGGTCCATTGGTCGGTCGAGCGGATCGGGATTCGAGATGTTCGGGCGAAGGGCCGGGTCGAGAGGACCATCGGGTCAATTGAGGTGGTCGGGTCAAAGGGGCATCGGGGGGAGTTCGTCATGGAAGACGACTCCGACCGACCCGCCCAGATCCGGCTGCTGATCCGGCCTCCGAGCGGCGAGTCCTGCTGAAGGGAGTTTGATGGAAATGGCGATGAACAAACAGCAAGGCCGGGCGCGGGCTCTTCGACCGTCGGCTGAGTTCCTGGAAGGTCGGCAGTTGCTGGCCAACGTGATCTCCGGGATGAACACCGCTGGCGACCAGTGGACTCTCTCGGTGATCGGGCGGGGGAAGGTGCAGGTTATCAAGCAACCCGACGCCGCCGGCAACGCCACGGCGTTGACGGACAGGACCGAAATTCAATCGATCATCCTCTCGGGGACCGACCCGCTGGAAACCCGGCTGGTCGAGACCGTGACACCGGCATCAGGCAGCTCCGGGCACATCTATTTCCAGAACCTGATCGAGCAGCCCAACCACTCGCTCCGGACGGGCGGGAATCTGGGCGTCCTGGCCATCAACATCCCCGACTTCTACCTGGCCAACACCGAGCTGGCCCGGGCAACGACCGAGACCGGGGCGGCCGCCCAGATCACGATCCCCGACGGGGTCAACTCGCTCCGGTTCGGCGGGGCCGATACCACCGTCTCGTTCGCGACCTCGGCCTCGACAGCGCTGAGCGGCAACGGGATCAGCGACCAGTTCCTGATCCGGCTCGGCGTGCCGTACCAGGCGGGCACCGATATCGTCGTCAACAACGTCACGTCGGGCGCTCAGGCGGCCGTCGCGTCGGGTACCACGACCGCCTCGCCGACGCAGGACAGCGTCATCTTCCAGGTGGGTGGCCGACTCAACCTGTTCCAGGCCAACTCGATTGATGGCAACACCACGATCCCGAACGTGGCGTCGAACTTCACCGGCGGGACGATCGTCTCGTCGCTGACCGACCCGACGACGGGTCTGACGGGTCAGATCGGCTTTGTACGCGTCGGCGGCAACGCCACAAACTTCTCGACCCTCACCAATACGCAGATCGCCAACTTCTACATCGGTGGCGAAACGAATAACGTCGCGGTTCTGGCCCCAACCAGCATCCGGTCGCTCCTCTTCGGTCGCGGGATGGACACGACCACCGTCCTGACGGCCCAGATCGAGAACATCCAGGCCAACCGCGGGGCGCTCAACTCGCGGGTCGTCACCGACAACAAGATCGGCAACTCGACGTTCGGCGGCGACGTCGTCAACTCCACCTTCCTGGCCGGCTACCTCCAGGGTCTGACGGGTGTGACCTCGACCATCACGTCGAACATCACCTCGCTCGGCGAGTACTATACCCAGGCGGTCACCTTCCCGGTCCCCACACCGCAGGCGGGCGGGACGCTGACGACCAACGTCGCCGGCGACGTCACCAACTCGGTCTTCGCCGCGTCGGACAGCCTGAGCTCGCAGTCGAGCCTCGGCCTGCTCTCGCCCACCTCGCAGGCTGGCATCTCGAGCGATCAGACGTTTGGCGACGTCAACGACGTCTTCCTGCCGGCCGGTCGGATCAGGGCGCGGGTCGAAGGCAGCATCAACAACGCGACCGCCACGCCGAGCATGCCGGCCACCGCGTTCTACGGCAAGCAGGTCGCCCTCACGCGGGGTGCGGTCGCTCCGCCCAACGTCACCGAACCGCCCCTGCCCAAGCCCGCCACGCCGATCACCCTCCGAGGCATCCCCCGGGTCTTCCCGAGCGTCAACGGCACGCTCCAAACCCGGGTCCCGCCGACGCAGACCGGCTTCGGGTCGTAACTTTCTCGCCGACCACCGTCGCCCGATTGGCTCCGCTCCGGTCCGATACCGGAGTGGGGCCAGCGTCGTGTTGGGATCATGGCACTCCGGCCGCCGGCCCAGGATCAGCCGCTGGTGCTGATTCTGGTGCTGGAGTTTTGGTGGCGGATTTCAGGGCGCGGTCGGCGATGTCATGGCGATACCAGGCGCCGCTGTACCGGATGGCGTGGGTGGCCTCATAAGCGCGATTCCGGGCGTCGAGCAGCGTGTCGCCGATCGCCGTGATGCCGAGAACGCGGCCACCGTCGGTCACGACCCGGCCATCACGGCCGAGCGTCGGGTCCGACCGGAGCGCCGTGCCGGCGTGGAAAACCTTGACGTCGCTGATCATGGCGGCGTCGTCGAGGCCGTTGATCGTCTTGGCCCGCTCGTAAGCCCCGGGGTAGCCTTCCGAGGCCATCACCACCGTCACGGCGGGGCGCGGGTCCCACTCCAGTTCGACCTCGTCGAGCCGGCCATCGACCACCGCTTCGAGCGCATCGAACAGGTCTGACTTGAGGCGCATCAGGATCGCCTGACACTCGGGGTCGCCGAACCGGACGTTGAACTCCAGGACCTTCGGTCCCTGGTTGGTCAGCATCAGGCCCGCGTACAGGACCCCCTTGAACGGCCGCCGCGCCCGTTTGAGCGCATGGACGACCGGGACCAGAACCTCGCGCTCGACGACGCTCATGATCTCGGGGGTGACGATCTCGGCGGGGGAGTAAGCACCCATCCCGCCGGTGTTCGGCCCCTCGTCGCCATCATAAGCTCGCTTGTGGTCCTGACTCGAAACCAGAGGGACGATCGTCCGACCGTCGGTCAGGGCAAGGATGCTGGTTTCCTGACCGTCGAGGCGTTCCTCGATGATCAAGCGGTCGCCCGCTTTCCCGAAGACGCGCCGGATCATGATCTGGTCGATGGCGTCGAGGGCTTGCCGGAGGTTGTTGCAAACGTGGACCCCCTTCCCGGCCGCCAGCCCATCGGCCTTGAGGACCAGGCCGAGCGGTCGACCGAGGACGAAGTCGCGTGCCTCGGCGGCCGTGCTGAAAACCCGGCGCTGGCCTCGTTCCTCGATCTCGACCTGAACGCCCGGCGCGAGCATCTCGCGGGGGTCCATGATCTGGTCGATCGCGTCGAGCGTCTCGGCGGCCGTCTGGCACTTGAGCGCGTTGCGGAGCGTCGACCGCCCCTTCGACCGGACGACAAGCTGGACCTCGCGCGAGAGCACATAATGCTCGGCATCAGGCGCCGAGCGAAAGAGCCGGTAATCGGCCGTGGGGATCGCCGCCTGCCGCATCAGTTCCTTGGCGAACACCTTGCTGGCTTCGAGTTCCGACGCCAGTTTGCTTGGCCCAAAGACCTTCAACCCCTCGCGCTGGAATGCATCGACGATCCCGAGCGTAAGCGGTTCTTCCGGCCCGACGACGGTCAACGCCACCCCTTCGCGCCGGGCAAACTGGATCAAGGCGCGGGTGTCTCCCGGTTCGATCGCGATGTTCTGAACATCCAGGTGCGTCCCCGCGTTGCCGGGGGCACAGTAAACCTGAGTCACCCGGCGCGACTGCTTCAACTTCCAGCAGAGGGCATGCTCGCGCCCCCCATTTCCAACCACGAGAACTTTCAACGCCAGACTCCCCAGAAACCACCGCCGACCCACCTCGCTCCGCGAACCCCTCATCTTACAAAATTTTGGTGGGGGGTGGTACGTTGAGGATGGAGAACGTCATCAGTTTTCGTTGAGGATTCCTGTGGGACCCATTCGAAGATCATCGCTAGCTCTGGCGTGGTGTTCCCGCGGAGTCCCCTGAAGTGGAGGACGTGGAATTCAATGGCGAAGTTCAGCCGCCCCGACCCGACCGGATCGGCGAAGAGTGGCAAGCACGCCATTCCGCCGGTGATACCGCAACGGCTTATACCAGTTGGACCACGGATCGATCCATCGCCGTGGATGCATCGGAGGCGAGTAGTGCGGACGCACGGTTGAGCGGTCAAACCCGGATCTTCCGAGTCCGGACAAGTGGACTCGACCTGAGTCGAGTAGTCTTTCAGGGGCGAGATGACGAAGAAGAGTTCCTGATCGAGCGAACCGTGGAAAACGTGGAATTCTCCGACGAATCGACGGACGACGACGATGAATGATGCACTTCGGCAACCGACCTGGCCCCAAGCACTCGCCGAGTTGGCCCAGGCTCAGGAACTTCCCTGGCCGGGATTTCAGACAACCGGGATGGGAACTGCCCGAACCTTACCCGGCCAGAGCGACCGTTTCGTCACGCTGAAACGACGACTTGTCTCTTTAGCCGAGGCGGAGCGTGAAGGGATCGAGTTCACGCTCTGGCAAGATCAAGCGGACTCGCTCGGGCCGGTTGTGGCGTTTCGCGAATCGATCCGACCAGCCGCTGGTGAAATTGCTCGGGCATTTAAGATTCTGAGAGGGTGGCTAATCGACGAAGTCTCCGTGGAGGCCGTCCACGTGATGACTCATCATCACCCTCTGGTTCAGGCTGTCGCTCTCGCCGGACCTTCGAAATTGGCAAATCACGAATACTGGCTCGCCGATGGTGACCAGTTTGGGATCAAGGTTCAGGCCAATGGGTGGGAAATCTATTCCCGAGGCCAGCGTCTCACATCCTGGCGTGCCAAGGAGTCAGGCCAACCCCACCCTGCTCTGGATCTCGAAAGTCTGGATCATTTTTGCTCGTGGATCGCGGCGCAGTGGTCGGTTGTTGCGTTTGGTGGCGACTCTCGCCCCGTTGCGTTGCGTGAGGGGGCCGTTGCGGCGAGTCGAGCCTATGCCAACGCCGAACTCGCCCGCGCAACGGAACGAGACGGAGCGATTCGCGTCTGGTGGTCCAAACATGCGGTTCGCGCGGCTGATCCAGAGTTGCCCAACCTGTTCCTGGAGCGTCAGAGCGATAATCTGATCATCTCATGGGATGCATCCCCCACCCCCGACCGACTTTATCAAGTGCAATCTGGTGAGGTGGTCTGTTCTGTCGTCATCGCCGTGCCGGTCCTGAGACGGTTGCTCGCAGATCGCCGGCAGGGGCATGAGGTGAGCCGGTCCAATCCGGCAACCTGGTTCGATGTGCCGCCCAGTAATGCCCAAGCTGGCTATCTGGCGATGTGTCAGTATGACAACCAGATTGACCAGCCCTGGTTGCTGCGCCACGGGTTTGGGGAGCAAGACGCCCAGGGTTTTGCGGTCTCTGGGGCAACCCGGCATCCGATCGGCGGCTTATTGCGGAGCAGTCAGGGCAGTTCCCTGACCCGATCGGATTACGACGCGATTTTCCGGTTCTTGATGCCGAATCAGCCGGAAAGCTATCTTAAACTCCGCGAACTGGCTCAGGGAGTGAACTCGGCGATCAACAGCCGAGAACCGTGGGAGTCGGGTTATCATCTAGCAACGGTGATCCGGGCCAGGCTCGGCGTTTCACCCACAGGATATGTCGATATTGAACAAGTTGTCGAAGCGCTTTCAATTCTTGTCAAAAATGTGCCGTTACAAGACAACACAATTCTGGGAGCCTGCGTGGGTGCCCCTGGTTATGCTCCCTTGATCCTCATCAACCCATCCTGTCCCGATGCCAGCGGGATGAGCGGACGGCGGATCACCCTGGCTCATGAACTGTGTCATCTTCTGTTCGATCGGGCTGGTTTCCGCAGCCTGGCCCGGTTTGAGGGTGGCAGTGCCGATGGTGACCGCTTGATCGAGATGCGGGCCAACGCATTTGCCGTCGAACTTCTGGTGCCGATGGAGACCCTGATCGGTCCCGATGGTCAGGTGGTCGACGATAGCGCTCTGAAGCAGATTTCCAGCGAACAGGCTATCAGTCTTCGCGCCGTTGTCCAGCATGCGGCCAATTTGCGTAGTCGCTTGCTGGGTCGCTGAGGCATGGCGAACCATGCCCAGACCCACCCGACAGGTTGGGTCCTGGGCAAGAATTTCTTTCGTTCTGGCTGGTGATGTGCGACCTGAACCCGGTCGCGGGGGTCGAGAGCTACCGACCGGTAGCTTATTTGTAGAGTTCCGGTCAGTGATCGATAACGACAGTCATGAAGCGACTTTCCATCTGCCGGCTCATCAGGGCCGCCAGGTTGGGAGCGTAACTGAGCGGGACCATCTGGTCGATGGTTTGTTTGGAGCGGTGGGGGGCTGGCTTGGGAGGCTTGGGGGTCCCCAGGTTTTGCGAGGCGATGAGGCTGCGCCAATCCTGAGCGGTCCAGCCGGGGTTCTGACCGGTTGCTGCCTGCGCCGCGGTCATCACGAGGTCGTTGAAGCTTCGGCGGACGCTGTTAACCGACTCGATCTGGGCAACGTCGTTGGCAAGTTGCGTTTGGGCGTTTTGCGCGGCTCGCTGAGCCTGCTGATAGGCCGCGCCGATGTTGTAATTTTCGGTATCGCTAAACTCAAGGATGTTGGTCGAACCAGGCAGAGGTCCCTTTTTGTCGGAAGCGAATGATGCCACGACCGTGCTCCGTGAGATGACCGGTAGCCCATTGGCGTCGTAGGTGATCATGTCGCCCAACCGAGGCGTGTAGCTTGGCGGCGCTGGTGGGGCATAAAACCGGCGGGCATTGAACCGTTCTCCCTCGACGAAGAGGACGCCGGGCGAGCCGGGGCCAGCAACGGGCCTGGTCTCATACTTGATCAGGTCCTTCATCAGCGAGACGAGCATGTCGAGAAACTCCTCGGCGGGTCGGCCGCGGAGAGTTTCGGTCGCCTGGCGGCGGATGTTGGGCGTCTTGCCGTAGACAGCCAGCGTGGCAATGGCCTTCGACGCGAGCGGGCCATTGATCTGGCTAAGAACCTGGATGCCGATCGCCTGGTCGGTGGGAGCGCCGCCGCAAAACTCGCGGTAGACCGCAGGGACGGCACCGGGGTCCTCGATCTTGGCGAGTGCGGCCTCGGGCTCGGTGGTGTCGGTCTGTCGCTTCTTGCCGTGGATCGCCTGGTGCCACTGCTTCAGCTTGCCAGCCCACTCATTGTCGAGCTTCGCCTGCGCCTCGTCGTCGGCGATCTGCTCGGCGGTCATCCAGCGCCCGTCATGCTTTTTGAACCCGAGCTTCAGCCAGGCGGCGTCGCGCCTCGGGTCGAGCTCGACGACCTTGCCGTAATGGAAGAACGACTCGGCCCGCAAGCCGTTTTGCTCGCACCACTGCGCCAGCTTCACGTGCGCTGCCGCCGTGTTGGCAACCTTGCTGCGCAGGTCTTCATACTTGTCGAGCGTCGCGATCTCGGCGGCGGTTGGTGCGGGGTTAGTGACGAGTGGCGGATCGCCCGGCGGTGGTGCTGGGTCCTGCGCTCTCAGCAAGATCATGCAGCCCAGAAACAGGAAAAGCATTGATCGACTCCAGGATCGGGGGATATCCAAGAATTGCACGCATCCATGTCATCAACTGCAAATTTACCATGAACGCTTGAAGTTGAGCAAGGGCCTGTATCTTAAGGAGGAGAGGCGGACGAGGCGGCCCGCTGTTATCGAGGTGATTTCGGACAGGAGACTCATCGGTTCAGACCCCGTGATCGGGATGGGGCGAAACTGCGACCGTCCCCGATTTTGGCGGAACGGTGGGTCGAAAACCTGGAAAAAGTCGGAAGAATCTGGCTTCGTTCGGGAGTTTGGGTTCAAAGTTTGATGAGATCCGAGCTGTCCCGTTGTAGAGGTGGTGGGAGGAAGCGGGATGCGCGAGATGCCGTTGACGAGGCCGAGCCTCCTGATCCGGTTGCGTGACCCAGCGGATGAGCGGGCCTGGGGCGAGTTTGTCGCCATCTATGGGCCGTTGATCCGGCGAGTCGCCGCCCGGAAGGGGATGCAGGGGGCCGATGCCGACGACCTGGAACAGGAAGTCTTTCGCGCCGTGGCGGCGACCGCCGAGCGGAACGGGTTCGACCCAGCGCGGGGTTCGTTCCGCGGCTGGCTGTTCCGGATCGCGCGGAACATGGCGGTCAACGCCCTGATCGCGCGGAGCCGCCACCCACGCGGCTCGGGCGACTCGGCGGTGGCGCGCCTCCTGGATGATCAACCCGGCCGCGTGGCGGCCGACTCCGCCGTCTTCGAGACCGAATACCGCGCCCGGCTGCTGGAATGGGCCGCCGAACGGGTCCGCCCGGAATTCTCGACCACCGTCTGGCAGGCTTTCTGGGCGACCGGCGTCGAAGGGCGCCCGGCAAGCGAGGTCGCGAGCGACCTCGGCTGGGGGGTTGGCTCGGTTTACAACGCCAAGAGTCGGGTCATGGGCCGCCTCCGGCTCGAAGTCGAGCGGGTCAAGGGCGAAGCGGACGACAGCGACGTATGACACTACCACCAAAGAGGCCAGGTCCGATGATCCGACCGGGAATGGAATGTGATCGGGGCCGACTCGAAGGACTGCTGGCGGGTCGGCTCGACCCGCTCGCCGAGGCGCGCGTCGAGCAGCACCTGGCCACCTGTGACGCCTGCCGGGCGACCCTGGAAGCGCTCGCCGCCGGGGGCGAGTGGTGGGCCGACCTCCGCCGACTCGACGGGCCAGGGGTCACGCGGGTCGATCCGCCTGGCTCGGACCGAGGTGACGGCTTGCCGCCCGACTGGCTCGAACCATCGGACATCCCCGGGTCGGTGGGTCGGCTCGGACCGTACGAGGTGACCGGCGTGCTCGGTCGCGGCGGGATGGGGGTGGTCCTGCGCGGGTTTGATCCGACGCTCGGCCGACCGGTGGCGATCAAGGTCATCGCTCCCGAACTCGCCGCGAGCGGTCCAGCGCGGCGGCGGTTTGCCCGCGAGGCCCGCGCGGCGGCGGCGGTCACGCACGATCACGTCGTCGCCATCCACGCCGTCGCCGAGTCGACCGGCGGCTTGCCATACCTGGTGATGCCGCTCGTGGCGGGCCGGTCGCTTCAGGAGCGGATCGACGCCGACGGCGCGCTCGGCGTCGCCGAGATCCTCCGGATCGGAATGCAAACGGCGTCGGGGCTGGCGGGCGCTCATGCGCAGGGGCTGGTCCACCGCGACATCAAACCGGCAAACATCTTGCTCGAAAACGGCGTCGAGCGGGTCAAGATCACCGACTTCGGCCTGGCCCGCGTGGTCGATGATGCCAGCATGAGCCAGAGCGGCGTCGTAGCCGGGACGCCCGAATACATGAGCCCCGAGCAAGCTCGCGGCGACGCGGTCGATGCCCGGTCCGACCTGTTCAGCCTCGGGAGCGTCCTCTACACGATGGCGACGGGTCATCCCCCGTTCCGAGCGGGCAACCCGCTGGCCGTCCTCCGCCGGATCAGCGACGACGACCCCCGTCCGATCCGCGCGGTCAACGCCGAGATCCCCGCCTGGCTCGCGGCGATCATCATGCGTTTGCTCAGCAAGCATCCCAGCGACCGGTACGAGTCGGCGAGCGCGGTGGCGGAACTGCTGGGCCAGTGCCTGGCTCATGTCCAGGGATCGGACCGGTCGGCCCCCCCTGCTCTGCTCGCGAGGCCGGGTCTGGTCGCACCCAGGGTCGCTCGGCGGCGCTGGGTTCTGTCGGGGTTGCTGGCCACGGCGGCGAGCTTGATCCTGGGCATCGTCGGGCTGGCGGCGGCGGGACCGAATGAAGTTTTGAACCTGCTCGCCACGATCATCCGGATCAAGACGCCCGAGGGGACGCTGGTGGTCGAGGTTGATGATCCCGCCACCCACCTGACGATCGACGGGCAAGATCTGGTCCTGACCGGCCCCGGCCAGCAGGAAATCCGCCTGAAGACAGGGTCGCACCACCTCCTGGCGACCCGCGACGGCAAGCCATTCCGCGACGATCTCTTCACGATCCAGCGCGACGACAAGGTGGTCGTCCGGATTCGCCACGAAGCCGACGCGGTCCCTGTGACCCCGACGGTGATGACCGACCCGACGACCGGCCGACCAATCGGGGTTAAGCTGGCCACGCCCCCGGCATCATCGGCCCCCGCGTCTCCTGCTCCGCCCACGGTCGATCCCAAGGAGGGGACCGTCGTCACATACCCGCGCTGGTATCGGCCCGAGCCGGCCCGGTCTGGTCCTCGGGGGCCGGCGACGGTCGTCATGGGGCCGGTAATCCCCGGACTCGAACAGGCGGACCTGTTGCAGCCGGTCGCGCTCGATGACCCGTCGCCCGTCCCGCTCTGGCCGGGCAGTTCGGTGACGTACCAGGCGTATTCGCCCGACGGCGCGACGCTTGCTCTGACGTCGAACCTCGACCTCAGCCGCGACGGCAAGCGCGAGATTCTCCTGTTCGATGCCGCGACCCGCCGCCGCAAGGCCGTCCTGACCGGTCACTCGGCGCGGATCTGGACGATGGTCTTCTCGCCCGACGGCCGGAAACTGGCCGCCGCCACCGGCGACTGGGGCTACCCCGCCAGGTCGGGCAAGGTCCACCTCTGGGACCTCGACAAGCCCGACCAGCCGAGCGTCGTCATCGCCAGGGACATCCCGCTCGCCTTCGGTGTCGCGTTCGCCCCCGACGGCAAGACGCTGACCTATGCAAGCTGGGATGATACCGTCGTGATGTATGACCTGGACCAGCGCAAGGTGCGTGCCACCTGTCGCGGGCACGAAGACGCCGCGCGGTTCGTCGCGTACTCGCCCGACGGCCGGACGCTGGCCTCGGCGGGGTGGGACAAGACGATCCGGTTCTGGGACCCGACGACCGGCGAGCCGCAAGGACCGATCATCGGCCCGGTGATGCACGCGGTCAACGCGATCTCGTTCTCGCCCGACGGCAAGCTGATCGCCGGCGCCGTGCACGGGTCGAAACCCCCGACCGACCCGTCGCTGGGCGATCGCGTCATGGTCTGGGACGTCGCCACCCGCGCGGTCCGGGCGGAACTGGTCGGGCACAAGGGAGTCGTTTTCTTCACCGCTTTCGCGCCGGACGGCCGGACGCTGGCCAGTTCGGGCGGGCTCAAGGATCATTTCGGCGACGTCAAGCTCTGGGATACGACCTCCTGGACCGAGCGGCGGACCCTGGGCGGGTTCCGGTCGTGGATCGGGTGCGTGGCTTACTCGCCCGATGGCCGGTCGATGGTCGCCGCCTCCGACCACGGTGGCCAGCGCGCCGAGGTCCGGATCTATAACCTCGAACCCAGCCCCACCCCAAGCGGCGAGTTTCGCCCCGAAGACTCGACGGCCTGGTCACTCGCCTATGCCCCCGACGGCAAGACGCTGGCCGTGAGCACAGGTCCCTTTTCGCGTCATGGTCACGTTTGGCTACGTGATCTTGCGACCAGCAAGACGGCGGCGGCGTACCGGACGCCGCTGGCCGCTCGAACCGTGATCTATTCGCGTGATGGCAGCCGATTGGCCTCGGGATCTCTGGATGGCACGATCGTGCTCAGCGACGCGGCGGGCCGCGAGGTCCACTCATTCCGCGCCTTCAATGAGTCGGTCACTGCGCTTGCCTTCGCCCCCGACGGCAAAACCCTGGCCGCGGCCGCGAGTGATGGCACGATCCAGTTCTTCGACGTGACGGGCAAGTTGATCCACCGGGTCGAGGCGGGCGAAGCCCTCTCGCTGGCGTACAGCCCCGACGGCGGGACGCTCGCCGCCGGAATGAGAGACGGTTCGATTGCGTTCTGGGACGCCGCCACCAGGGCCCGGCGGTCGGCGCTGGCTGGCCATGCGCAGGGGGTCGCGGCGGTGGCGTTCAGCCGGTCGGGCCGGCTGCTGGCCTCGGCAAGCTGGGACAAAACAATCAAGCTCTGGGACGCCTTCGCGACCGGCGACCCGACCACTTTGGTCGGTCACGACCAACCGATCCGCGCGCTCGCCTTCGCGCCCGATGGCCAGACGCTGGCCTCGGCCGATGGCGCCGAGGGTGAGGCAACGGTCCCGGGCGTCGTTCGCCTCTGGGATCTTCCCGGCGGGACCGCGCGGGGCGTCCTGCGCGCGGCGAAGTCGCGGCTCTGGTCGGTCGCCTTCGCCCCCGACGGCAAGTCGCTCGCCGCCGCCGGTGAGGATGGAACCGTCAACCTCTGGACCCGATAAACCCCAAGGGGGCCACGACTGGAAAGCGAATCAAGGCAAGATAGCCGGCTCAGGTTCGCGTGATCGAGGACGTCCGCCCGGGCATGTCGGCGTCGTCGTCTTCATCCCGGCTCGGTGTCATACCAACCACGGAACGAAAAGACTGATTGCAAATCAGAGATGGCAGATTGCAAACTCGTTCATGGTTTTGATTTGCAATTTGCTATCCTGCGATCTGCCATGCAATTTCTCGCTGTGATCTGTGTGAGATCAGGAGAACACAAGGTTGACGGTAATCCTGTCCGCCTTGCTCAACGCAATCGCCTCCGTCAGCGTGCCCGAGCCGGTCGAGTGCGCATAGGCCCCGGTCCCGCCGATCACGCTGTATGACAGCACGATCTTGTCACTTCTCGCGCCGGTGGAGACCACCGGATTGGTGTTGGTGCTGGGTGGCAACAATTTCGACCTGCCCAGGGTGATCTGGTCCTGCTTGGTCGTGATCGTGGAAGGCTGGATCGACCCATTCTGGTCGATGTGGTAGTTGATCGAGGCCGTCCCCACGGCGCCCAGGTTGCCCGAACCGGTGATCACAAGGCTCGAACCAGACACCCTGGCGGTCGCGTGGATTGTGCCGTGGAGATCGACGACCGCGACGGGTGCAACGGTCTTCGTGGCCTCGGCATGGACCAGCGCGACCGGGTGGACCGCGACGGCGTGGGCCATTCCCGACAGGAGCCGCAGCGATTCCAAACCTTCGACCGAGGGGCGGAGCTGCCGGCGAGACTGCGACTGGTGAGCGTCCATCGGGTGTCCATCGAGTTGGGAGGGGATTCGCCCCAGCGTCGGGGAGTTTCGATCGAAAGAACTGGGGAAATCTAGGCAAGCCGATTAAAGTTTGATCTACGGATCTGGTCAAGTCAAATGACTGACACGGACCCTCCCTCAGCGCAACCCATTATCCCTCCGCGAACAGCAATTCCCGCTCTGATCCGTGTTCCATCCGTGTGAATCCGTGGCTCCAGGATTTTGCACCCTCAGCCCGCGCTGCGAACCTGGTCTTGCCTCCTCCTGTCCAGATCGGACCAAGAGACATGAGGAGGTGATCCGATGCGTCAGCTTGCCAGTATTCAAAGCGTCAACGCCGTGGAGCCGATCCCGGGGGCCGACGCGATCGAGAAGATTCGGGTCCTCGGGTGGTGGGTTGTGGTCAAGAAGGGGGAATATCAGGTCGGCGACCGGGTGATCTACTGCGAGATCGACTCGCTCTTGCCTGAACGCCCCGAGTTCGAGTTCCTCCGCGCCGGGAGCTACAAGCCGGCCCGAATCGATTCGTCGGGCGCGGTCGAGCAGCCGGCGGGGTTCCGGATCAGGACGATCAAACTGCGCGGTCAGGTCTCGCAGGGGATCTGCTTCCCGCTCGGCTTCCTGCCTGATGGAATGAACCCAGGCGACGGCGACGAGGTGACGGCGACCCTCGGGATTATCAAGTGGGAGCCGCCACCTCCTGCGGACTTCCGGGGCCAGTCGCCCGGAAAACCTTTCCCTGCTTTCTTACCGAAAACCGATGAAACTCGCGTCCAGCTACTCGAGGAGACGCTCGCGAGGCATTGCGGTAAGACGTTTTACGTCACCGAGAAGCTGGATGGGACGTCGTTCACCGCGTTTGTGCGGCTGGGCGAGTTCGGTCTGTGCAGCCGGAACACCTGGCTCGACCCCGCCGACGGCACCAGTGCCCTGGTCCGGCTGGCGCGTGGGCTTGATCTCGAAACCCGGCTTCGGGCCGCCGCCGATCGCCTCGGGCACGACGTGGCCATTCAAGGAGAAGTGATCGGGCCGGCCGTCCAGCGGAACAAGTACGCGCTGGCCGCGCTCAGCTTGCGAGTCTTCAACGTCCTCGACGTCGGTGAGTACCGCTTGCTCGATCAGCCGGCACAGCTCGCCGAGATCGCCCGGCTCGGCCTTGAACCGGTCCCGGACCTCGGCACGCTGGTTCTGGACCACTCGGTGGATGATCTGGTGGCCTTCGCCGAGGGGAAAAGCGTGCTCAACCCGAAGGTCGAGCGCGAGGGGGTCGTCCTCCGCCCGTTCGCCGAGGAACACGACGAGACGATCGGCGGCCGGCTCAGCTTCAAGGCGATCAACCCTCGATTCCTGCTCAAATACGACGAGTGACGACGGCTCGTCCAGGCGGCACGGCCCGAACTGGCGGGTCGGCGCCGGAGCCGGTAAAATCATGGCTTCGTGCGAGGTGATAGACGCAGTCAGTCGAGCGAAAAGGGTCCGTGCCATGAAGAATATCGCCGTGGTCGGGGCCAGCGGTGCGGTCGGTCAGGTCATGGTCCGGCTATTGGCCGAGCGCAAGTTTCCGGTCGGGTCGATCAAGTTTCTTGCGTCCGAGCGGAGCCTGGGCAAGTCGGTCGAGTTCGCGGGCGAGCAACACCCGATTCAGCTCCTGGAACCAAACGCCTTCCGTGGGGTCGACATCGTCCTGTCGAGCACTCCGGGGGCAATCTCGAAGCAGTTCTCGCCGATCGCCGCCGAGGCAGGGGCCGTCGTGGTCGATAATTCGAGCACCTTCCGGATGGACCCCAACGTGCCCCTAGTCGTCCCCGAGGTCAACCCGGGCGATATCAAAAAGCACAAAGGGATCATCGCCAACCCGAACTGCTCGACGATTCAGATGGTCGTCGCACTCAAACCGATCCATGACGCCGTGACGATCCGCCGGGTCATCGTCAGCACCTACCAGGCAGTTTCGGGAGCCGGGCAAAAGGGGCTCGAAGAACTCTGGGAGCAAACCCGAGCGCACGTCACCGGCGCGAAGCCGCCGACGCCCGCCAAGTTCGCGCACCCGATCGCGTTCAACTGCGTGCCGCACATCGATGACTTCCTGGCCAACGGCTACACCAAGGAAGAAATGAAGATGGTCCACGAGACTCGCAAGATCATGGGCGACGACACCATCGACGTCTGTCCGACGTGCGTTCGGGTCCCCGTCCTCCACAGCCACTCCGAGTCGATCATGATCGAGACCGAGCGGCCGATTACCCCTGATGCCGCCCGTGCCCTCTGGGCGACCGCCCCCGGCCTGACGGTCGTCGACGACCCCGCGCAGGTCTTGTACCCCCTGCCCGCCTCGGCCCGCGACCGCGACGACGTCTTCATCGGCCGGATTCGCCAGGACCTCCACAACCCCCACGCCCTCCTCTTCTGGTGCGTCGGCGATAACCTCCGCAAGGGGGCAGCGCTCAACGCCGTGCAGATCGCCGAGGAACTGGTTAGACTAGGCTAAACTGGGAGTGCCCCGCATTGCCTCTGAACTTTCCGCGTCGCTGAGGGAGGAGATCATGTCAGCCGGCGAACAACCGCTCATCCTGCGAGCCGTCGACTCGCGTCATGGCATACCAGCCGCGTTCGATGATGAGGGGCGGCACTGGCTGCTGATCGGCCTATCGGCGGAAGCCGATCGCCAGATCGAGGAGTTGGCGCTTCGCACTGGCGATTCCAAGGGCGACCTGATCAACAAGGCGCTCGGGCTCTTTAAGGCGGCCTCGGATGCAGTACGTCAGGGAAAGTTTGTCGGCATCGCCGACGTTGAAGAGGAGTTGGAAACCGAATTTGTCGGTTTCTGACAGATCACCATGGCCCGACCGAGCAACCGTTCGCCCCGCAAGTCTCCCCTGTCGTTCATGGTCCCTCAAGGGATGACGACGAAAGAGATCAAGTTTGAGCCGGCAGAAAACGCCAAGGAACGCGAACACCGCCTCCGGAAGGATTGGTGGTCGTTTGTTGTCAACGACCTCGTCGCCTCAGTGATCGCCTATGTCGTCCTGATGGCGGTCGTCGTTTTTAGCTTCTGGACACTTGCGAAATCTTCGGCCAGTCCAGACGACAAGAAGTTCGCCACTTCGATGTTGGCGGCGGTGCTGGCGGCGGTCGCCGGGTTCGTCTTCGGCAAGGGCAAGAATTAGCCCGATGCGTAACATCAAACTGATCATCAGCTACGACGGGACCGAGTTTTCCGGCTGGCAGCGGCAACCGGCTCGGCGGACGGTCCAGCAAGACCTTGAAGAAGCGATCGGCCGGTTGACGGGGACAATCCCCGTGACGAACGCGAGCGGCCGGACCGATGCCGGTGTTCATGCGTTGGGTCAGGTCGTCCACTTCTACACCGCGTCGGAGCATCGGCCCGAGGTGTTCGTCAAGGCCCTGAACGCGATCCTCCCGGCCGACATTCGGGTCAAAAGCGCGTCGGAGCAGTCGCAGGCCTTCCACTCGACGGTCGATGCCCGGACCAAGCTTTATCGCTATGTGATCGACAACGGCCCCGTCGCCGACCCATTCCAGCTCCGGTACAGCCACCACGTCTTTCAACCGCTCGACATCGCCGCGATGCACCGCGCGGGGCAGGCTTTGCGGGGTCGGCACGACTTCCACAGTTTCGAGACCAACTGGCCGAACCGGACCAGCAGCGTCCGGACGATCACGCATCTCGCGGTGAACCGGATGGGTTCGTTTGTCTGGATCGACGTCGAGGCCGACGGCTTCCTGTACAACATGGTCCGGACGATCGCCGGGACCTTGACCCTCGTCGGTCTCGGCCGCTGGCCCGAGTCGAAGGTCGCCGAGGTCATCGCCGCCGAGGACCGCGCCGCCGCCGGGCCGACCGCACCGCCGCAGGGGCTGTTCCTCGTCCGCGTCCGCTATGCGGGAGATCCCTGAGCCGATGCGGATCGTCCACGTCATCACGCGCCTGATTCTGGGTGGAGCGCAGGAAAACACCTTGCTCACCGTGGATGGGTTGCACCACGACCACGGCGACGACGTGACCCTGATCACCGGGCCGGCGGAAGGACCCGAGGGAGACCTGTTCGCGCGGGCCGAGGCGCGGGGGCTGAAAGTCGAGGTGATGCCCGAACTCGTGCGCGCGATCCGGCCGCGGACTGACCTGGCAGCTTACCGGGCCCTCCGAGCGTCGATCCGGCGGCTCCGGCCCGAGGTCGTGCATACGCACTCGTCGAAGGCGGGGATCGTCGGGCGGGCCGCCGCCTGGGATGAGCGGGTGCCGGCCGTCGTCCACACGATCCACGGCCTGCCGTTCGGCCCGAGCGAATCGGCGCTCAAAAACCGGCTCTACGTCGCGCTCGAACAGTGGGCGAGCCGCCGGTGCCATGCCATCGTCAGCGTTTGCGACGCCATGACCGAGCAGGCACTGGCCGCCGGCGTGGGTCGGCCCGAGCAATATTCCACAATCTACAGCGGGATGGATGTGGACGCCTTTTTGCACCCAGCTCGATCGCGCGCCGAGGTCCGGCGCGACCTCGGACTCGGACCCGACGAGGTCGCGTTTGCCACCGTCGCCCGGTTGTTCGAGCGAAAAGGGCACGACGACATTTTAGCCGCAGCTCCCGAGGTTCTGGCCCAGAACCCCAACGTCCGATTCGTGTTCATCGGTGACGGGATCTTGCGGGACAAGCTCGCGGCCGACGCCCGAGCGCTCGGGGTCGGCCATGCGGTGATCTTCACGGGTCTGGTCCCACCCGATGCGATCCCCTCGCTGCTCAACGGGGTGGATGCCGTCGTCCACCCGAGTCTGCGCGAAGGGCTGGCCCGGGTCTTGCCGCAAGCCTTGCTCGTCGGTCTGCCGGCGATCAGCTACGACGTCGATGGGGCCAAAGAGGTGGTTGGACCCGAGACGGGGGTCTTGCTGCCGCCGCGCGACATCGCCGGTCTGACCGCCGCGATCCTCCGTCTGGCTGCCGACCCCGATCTGCGGGATCGGCTCGGCCAGACGGGACGGACTCGGTTCGCCGACCAGTTCCGCCACGAGACGATGGTCCGGCAACTCCGGTCACTTTACGAGCGGTTGCTGGCCGTCGAGCTGAGCAACGGCGGGCTCGGTTGAACCCCGGATGCCGATCACGGCCAGATGCAAGACCTGCTGCTTCCCCTTGTTGGCGTTGAAGCCAAGCACAGCGCTTGCCTGCTCGAACGTGAACCGAGAATCAAGCCGGATCTGGTCAACCTCGTCGGGCAAGAGCGGGAGCAAAACGGGGCCATGGCGCTGGACCTCGACCGCCAACTCGTCGGGGCTCCGGACGTCGGTGGCAACTCGACCCAGAGCATAGATGACCCCTGGTTCCTGATACGTCATGATCGCCGGTCGGACACCGGTTGCCGCCGAGGTCGCCGCCAACTGCTCGCCGACCAGCCTGGAGAGTCGGAACGGCTCGGCGCTCGGCAAGGTCCAGGCGACCAGCAACCCCATCACCCCCGCCCACGTCACCACCAGCGACCCCACCCCGCGCAACGTCTCGCCCCGAGCCAGCCAGACTCGACCGAGCAGGCTTCCTACTGCCAAAACGAGCGCCATTATCAGGCAAGGCAATCGGAGCGGCACCGGCAGGGCGATCGACCCGGCCAGCAAGCCGACCACGCCGCCGATGGCGATCGCGCCGATGAGTTTGATCGCCACCCGCCCGAGCGGCCAGGCGGCCATCCCCTGGCCGAGTCGCGCCACCTCGACCACGAAGCAGGCCACCAGCAGGGCACATGCGGGGTAGGCGGGCAGATAATAGTGGATCAGCTTGGTCGAGACACATTCGAGGACGAGCATCGGCCCAATGATCCAGCCGAGCATGAAACCCGCTGCCGGGTTAGCCTTCCGTCGGGTCCAGGCCATGACGAGCGCGGCGGGCACCAACGCTGACCACGGGTAGAACATCGGCAGCGAGAGGACCGCGTAGTATCCCGGGAATCCACCATGCTGTTCCAGCCCGGTCGAGATCCGCTGGACAACCTGCGTCTGCACGGCGAACCGAAAGAACTCACCGCGCGAGCTGATCGCGATGGCTAGATACCACGGCAGCGTCAGACCCGCGAAGATCGCCAGGCCAAGCCACCGCCGGGTCCAGATCCGCCGCCAGGCCAGCCCCGATCCGCCCCACCACCATGCCAAGAGGCCCGCGACCGCCACCAGGACCGGCCCGACCGGCCCCTTGAGCAGCGTCATCAGGCTGATCGTCACCCAGAAGCCGACGACGGTGGCCAGCCGGTCACGTTTCCCCAGCGCCCAGAGGGCGGATTGGGCCGCGACGATCAGCAGAGCCAGCGTGGCGTCGGTTGTGGCCAGCTTCGACTCGGCCACCATGATCGGCGCCGTGGCCAGGGTAACACTCGCGAGGAAGCCGACGGTTGGCCCGCCGATCGACCGCCCGAGTCGCCAGACGAGCAGACAAGTGGCCATCCCGGCGAATCCCGAGACGAGTCGAGCCCCGAACGGGTTGTCGCCGCCGACCGCCAGCCCGGCCCGCATCAGCCAGTAGATCAGGACCGGCTTGTGGTAGCGCGGTTGGCCGTTGAACGTCGGGTGAATCCAGTCGCCCCGCTCGGCCATCTCGCGGGTGCAGGTCGCGTAGCGCGGCTCATCGCGATCCCAGAGTCCCACCTTCCCGTTGCCGGTCAGGTTCAGGAACAGGGTTAAAGCCACAATCACCGTGGCCTCGGCGACCAACCGATGGCGACTGGGGCGAGCCGAAGCGGGGGCCTCGGCGGTCGCGTCGAACTCGTTCATCCGGGTGGTCCACCTTGACCAGAACTGGGGTCATCCGATCCCATCGAGCCGCGAGCGGAGCGACTCCGACTATTTTCATTTCGGCCGAATCGGTATGATCCGGTGAGCCGAACCAGCCCAGACTGCCTCCCGCCGCGCCGGATAACCCGAACAGGTTGTCATGTCATCTTCCCCTGACCCGATCACCGAAGCTGCTGGCTTGCTCCGCTCGGGCCTGATCTTCCCGCGTCGCGTCGGTCTGCAACGGGTGGATGAACCCGGAAGCGACGCCGACATCCTGCTCGGCTTCAAGCGGGGCGGATTCTCGGTCTACATCGGCGACGCCCCCCTGCTCCACTTCGACCGCGACGGCCGCTGGCAGCGGGCGTTTATCACCGGCATCCACTACCTGAAGGGGCTCGACACGCAGGTCCAGGCGGTCGACCGCGTCCGCGAGGGGGAGTCGATGGTCCTCCGCCGTCGGGTCCTCGGAAAAAACGAAGCCACCGCGCTCGACGCCGCCATCGCCGCCCAGATCCAGACCTTGCGGGATGATCTGATCGCCGGTCGGTTCAATCTGATCCCGCCCCCCGCGCCGTCGGCGACCGTCAGTCGGGCCGACCTCGACGCGATATTCGCGCGGATCACCGCCTGGGACGCTGCCGCCTGGACCGACCACCAGGCCCGCTACCGCCTTGCCTATGGCACCGGGCCCGCCCCGTTCTTGCCTCCCGACTGCCCGAATCCGGTGATCCTCCGCGCAGACTCGACGACGACGGTGGCCGACTTCGCCACCCACGCCCGGGCGGTGGCCAGGCTCCTCGGCCAGCGCTTGAACGGGTGCCGCGACGTCTTCCTGACCGGCCCTGGCTGGCTCGACCGCCCCGAGGCCGAGGTTCTCGGCCTGCTCGCGGCGATTAACGCGGTCTTCCCGATCCAGCCCGCCCAGGGACGTCCGCGAGCCCTCGACGCGGGCGCCGATGCCCCCCGACTTGAAACGATCCACGGCTGGCTTGATGATCCGCCGCGTGATCGGCCCCTGGTGGCGGATCTGATCCGGTTTCGCGACGCTCACATCGGTCGAATCACGCTGCGAGTCGATGTCTCAGCCTTGCCCGACTTCGAGAGCGTGTGGGACCTGATCGCCGATCTCAAAACGGCCGGGCTTGGCGTGGGTCTGGCCTGTTTCGTCAGCGAATCTACCCCACCGCTGCCGCCCGATCTCCTCGCCCGGCTCCCGCTCACAAAGGGGGATCTGATCGCCCTGATTCCCGACTCCGAAGCTGGCGGGGGGGACGATTCCGCGTTCCTCGCCGATCTCAAAACCCGGGTTCAGGCCGCCGTGCCGACCGGTCCCCGGGTCGTGGTTTACAACCCCGCCAAGCAGTGGATCTGACCCGAAAACCGCACGTCAGCGACTCTTGATGGGATGATAACCTTGCGACGATTTCGCTTCGGCATCGCCCAGATCATGCTGCTCGTGCTGGGGGTCGGCCTCGCGATCGGCTCGCTCCGATCACCATCACCACTCCTGGCCAGCGTGATCTGGACCATGATTGTCAGTCTACTCTGCTGGTCGGTCGTCGCGGCGACTCTGGGGAAGAACCGCCGCGCTTTCTGGGCTGGGTTCGCGGTCTTCGGCTGGGTCCATCTGGTGGTCATCTTTGATCTGTACCGATTCACCCCAGCGGATTCAGAGAATCCGCCGCTCCCGGCGTTGTTGACATCTTATCTGATCGACTACCTCCGGGATCATGTGCCGCCTCGGAGTGGATTGATCATCAGAGATGTCTTCAACTTCATCGGTTTTCCGCTGCTCGAATTTGAACAGATCGCTCGCCTCCTCACGACCCTGCTCGCCGCCCTGATTGGGGGCGGGTTGAGTCGCCTGGTCGGCCGACGGCCTGACGCGACCGGATCGCCCGCGACCAGTAAGTTCAGAGAGGATTAGAGTCCGCTCAAGGGCGGAACACGGCGGGAGTCAGGTTCCGGGCGGCAAGGAACTCGATCAAGGCGGCAAAGCTGGCGAAGTGGTGGACCTCATCGCGGGTGTACGACGCCTCGTCGAACTGCTGGCCCCGCGGGCATTCTTCCCAGGTCATGATCCAGCGATCGTCGAGTTTCCAGACGCTGACCAACCCCTGGCGATCATCAACCTCGTAAAGATGGTTGTTGGCCTTACCGGCTTCGAGCCGATCTCGGAATGTGGTGGGACTCATGGGCGCTTGGCTCCGGGTGGCCTGCTGGGACGTCCCGCGCACAATTTTAGCTGTATGTCGCTTCCCTGTCGCTCAGGAGAGGATTCGTCGATGGCCAGGCACGCCGCCCGGAGCCTCTTTGAACTGCCCGACGACCCGCCCGAGGCGCCGCCCGGCCCCGACGCCCCGCTGGCCGAGCGGATGCGGCCCCGGACTCTGGCGGAGTATGTGGGGCAAGGGCACCTGCTCGGGCAGGGTCGGCTCGTCCGGAAGTTGGTCGATGGGGGTGGGTCGCTGCCGAGCCTGATCCTCTGGGGGCCGCCGGGCACGGGCAAGACGACTCTGGCCCGCCTCCTGACTGGGTCGGCCGGGACGCGATTCGTGCCGTTGTCGGCCGTCCTGTCGGGTGTGAAGGAACTCCGCGAGGCGATCGGCGAGGCCCGCGAGACGAAACGACGCGGCGGGCGGACGGTCCTGTTCATCGACGAGATCCATCGGTTCAACAAGGGGCAGCAAGACGCCCTGTTGCCCGCCGTCGAGGACGGGACCGTCACCCTGATCGGCGCGACGACCGAGAACCCGTCGTTCGAGGTCAACGCCGCGCTCCTTTCGCGGGCCCGCGTCCTGACCTTGCAACCCCTCACCGAAGCCGACCTCCGGGCGATCCTGGCGCGGGCGCTGGCTGATCCCGAGCGCGGTCTGGCCCACCTCCGCCCGACGCTTCCCGATGAGGAACTGGCCCGGCTGGCCACCGCCGCCGCCGGCGATGCCCGCGTGGCCCTGACGGCGCTGGAGTCGGCGGTCCTGGCCACCGAACCGGGAGCCGACGGGGTCCGCCTCGTGACGCAGGAAACCCTCGTCGAAGCCGTCGGTCGCGCCCGCTATGCTTACGACAAGGGGGGCGAGGAGCATTATAACTTAATTTCAGCGCTGATCAAAAGCCTGCGGAACTCCGACGCCAACGCGGGCCTGTACTGGCTGGCGCGGTTGATCGAAGGGGGCGCTGACCCGATCTTCATCGCGCGGCGACTCTGCATCCTGGCGTCGGAGGATGTCGGCCTGGCCGACCCGCAGGCGATCGTCCAGACCGCCGCCGCCGCGCAGATCGTCGGGCTGATCGGCCTGCCCGAGGGGCTTTATCCCCTGGCGCAGGCGACGGTCTATCTGGCTCGGGCCCCGAAGTCGAACGCGCTCAAGCGGGCGTATTTCGCCGCTGCCGCCGATGCCGCCGCGACGGCTCGCGAGCCGGTCCCGCTCCACCTCCGCAACGCCGTCACGTCGCTGATGAAGACTGAAGGCTACGGCGCGGGCTATCGCTACGTCCACGACGACCCCAACGCGCGCAGCGAGATGATCTGCCTGCCCCCAGCGCTCGACGGCCGGGTCTATCTCGATCCACTGGATTGAATCCGTTCCGCGAAAAAACGAACCCACCGCGAACCTGCGGCGAACTCGCCGCGTCTGATCAGCGTGGAGACGACACGAACCAACGACGGTTCGCTGGGCTCGGTGCCAGCCGGCGACCGAGTCCCGATTCGATGGGTCGGTAGCTGAGACGGATTAGCAGCGGCTTGAAACGCCGCGGACGTGGATTCGAGCGCCACCCGACCCACAGCACAAGCACAAGCACAAGCACGGACCAGGCCCGATGCGGACCGGGCGCAACGGCTCGTAGCTCAGCGGGAGAGCACCCGGCTGATAACCGGGAGATGGAGGTTCGACTCCTCCCGAGCCGACTGCACAGGAGGCTTTGTGACAATCTGGGACCCAAGCTCAAGTGGCAGAGCACCCGGCTCTTAACCGGGCAGTTGAGGGTTCGAGCCCCTCGGGTCCCACTCGGTCGCCCGGCCGACCGCGTTCGCAGTGAACTCGGAAGTCCAGGATCATCGGGGCGTAGGAAAGTCTGGCTAATCCGCCTGGTTTGGGACCAGGAGACCGCCGGTTCAAATCCGGCCGCCCCGACTCTCGCAGCGTGGAAGGGCAAGCCAACTGGTGATGGCAGCCGCCTCGAAAGCGGCCGAGCGATAAGCTTTGGGGGTTCAACTCCCTCCCCTTCCGCTCTTAATATCTGTGTCAATTGTGCCCCTGGCCGAGCGGCGAGGCACCGGTTTACCAAACCGGACAGGCGGGTTCGACCCCCGCGGGGCACTCTCGGGGATCGGCTAGCGGTAGGCTCCCCGGCTTTGAACCGGACTGCGGAGGTTCGAATACTCCTCCCCGAACTTGAGAGGATGTGCTGGTATCTCAGAAGTGAACATATTCGATGAATCGCCGGGTGGCGGAATGGCAGACGCGCGAGCTTCAGAAGCTCGAGCCCGACCCGGGCGTGGGAGTTCAAGTCTCCCCTCGGCGACTCGGTTTTTGGCAGCGGGTGGGCTGGTGCTCGGCTGGGTCTCATAAGCCTGGCTTGCTGGGTTCAATTCCCAGGCCCGCAATCTCGGCTGGTTGGCTTCGTCCCGTCGTCCAGCGGCCAGGACGCCTGTTTTACAAACAGGTCATCGCAGGTTCGAGTCCTGCCGGGACGACTCGCGGATTGGGTGCAGGGGTCATGGTCGAACAGGAAGACACCGCCTCGGCAGGGCGGAAGTCCGGGTGCGATTCCCGGTGACTCCACTCGGGATTGGGTTTCGTGAGGAAGGCATGCGAACTGGCGAGCACCCCCGTTGCTAGCGGGGCGCCCCTGACGGGGTTGTGGGTTCGAATCCCACGCCTTCCGCTCTTGGTTCAAGAGGTGTAGATCCGCTCATTTCAACTCCCCGCCGGAAGGTCGCGGCGGAGGAAGCAGGCGTAGCCGAGCGCGAGGCCGATCGCGCCGACGAGACTCAAGATCCCGGCGTTGAAGGCAAGGTTTTCGCCCGTGATGATCGCCTCGGTCGGGTTGTAAGCCTTGAAGATCGAGACGTGTTCGAGCCACTTGTAATCGTCGAACTGCGGGATATCGGCCAGCACCTTGGCGATGAAGCCAGCGAGGGTAGCGACCGACGCGATCAGGTTAGGGCGCCAGCGGACGAGGTCGAGCGTCGAACACCACAAGGTATAACCGTAGATCGACAGCCCGAACGCCACCAGGTTGAGTGCGGGCTTGCACAACCGCGCGATCGAGGGCGGGTCGTTCAGCGTATTGTAGTAAGCTCCCACCTGATTGCCTGCAATCATCGCCGCCGCCAGCAAAACGAGGCCAAACAAGGCGGCGGCAATCTGGGCAGTTAAATAGGCAAATCGTGGGATCGGGCGGGACAGGACCAGGTCCATTGTTCCCCGTTCGATCTCGCCGGCAACTCCGGCCGAGCCGCGCGCGATCACCCAGACGGCGACCATCAGCAGGACGAACGGGTGGTTCCAGAACGCCATCTCGATCGCGGCCGTCGAGAGGTCCATCGCCGATCCACCCAGCCCTCGGAGCATCCCCATCATCCGGATCGGGTTGTTGGTCACCGCCTTCATCCGGACCTCGATCCGGTGCGTGATGTGGACGAACAACCACGACAGGCCGAACAGCGCCAGACCGATCGTCAGGAGCATCCAGCGCGCATCCAGCAGATTCTTCCGAAACAAGGCCCAGGTTGCCTTCATGCGGGGTTTCTCAATCAGCCATCAAGGTCGGGGAAAGCGCCCGGGGCGTGGTAGCGATTATAGAGCGCTTGCAAGTCTTCGCGGCCGATCGCCAGGTCAACCACGTCCGCCGCGCCAAGCCAGGCAAGCAGCGGCCCGACCTCGCCTTCGTGCTCCAGGAGGTCAATACCGTCGCGGCGTTCGAGCAGTTTGAGACTTAGTTCGTTGGGGATCGCGGGCGGGCTGGTCGATCCGTAGCGGACCAGGACCTGTCGTGCTCCCTGACGGTTCCGCATGTCCTCGACGTGCATCAGACGCCCTTGCCGCATGATCGCAACGCGGTCGGCGATCTGCTCGACCTCGGCAAGGACGTGCCCCGAAAAGATCACCGTCTGACCCTGCCGCCGGGCCTCGCGGACGAGATCGAGCACCTCACCCCGCGCTGAAGGGTCGAGCGCCGAGGTCGGCTCGTCGAGGATCAAGAGATTGACCGGGTCGGCGAACGCCTGCGCCAGCGCGAGCTTTTGCTTCATCCCGGTCGAGTAGTTGCGGATCTTCCGGTTCAGGTCGAGCTTCATGATCCGCTCGGCGATCGCCACCGCGCGGTCGAGCCCGACCCCACCCCGGAGCGACGCCAGGAACTTGAGCATCCCGAGCCCCGACAACGACCCGATCAACCGAAGTTCACCAGGCAGATATGAGACCAGGCGCCGGACCGCGACGCTTTCATCCCAGCAGTCGTACCCTGCCACGCTGGCGGACCCGGATGTCGGGCGGAGAAAGCCGAGCAAGAGCCGGATCGTCGTCGACTTGCCCGACCCGTTCGGACCAAGCAAGCCGAACACCTCGCCTTGAGTCACTGCCAGATTCAAATCTGTCAACGCCAGCGTCGGCCCGTACTGCTTCGTCAACTGCGTGGTTGTGATCATGGGCGGACGATGATTCCCCTCGCTGAGTGATAACTCGCGGGCATTGGCCTTTAGTGGATCGGAGTCTATCACCCCGCGTCAACCCCATCTGCCGAAAATCTTTGATAAGCAAAATAACCTAGGTAAACAGGGGGATTTTGCATTTTTAAACCGTAATAGCGATGATTTCGTTGGTTCGCATTGAGCCGATTCGTCATAACTCCGCCCAGATTCACGATTAATTTCAAAAAATATTCGACATGATATTGCAGGGTGGGTTTCTTTCGGATAATACTTTTGCGGGGAACAACGATGATGAACTCCAAATGTCCTAAGATTCTGTTTACTTAGACGGTTGGCACGTTGTCCCTTTGGTACTGCCGATTCAATTTTGAAAATTTGACGTCTTGATAGGAGATTCTCGATTTCTGTGGGTGTCTCTTTAGGGTCAGGATCGAGTTGACCGTATCATTCTGGTGTCGAGAGCCGGTGGTAATGGTCCCCAACTAATCAGGAACCGGTCGGCGATTCGCCCCAGGGTTGGAGCAAGTCGAACGTATCCGGCACGCCGCTCTCGAACGATCGGGAAGCGATCAAGTTGTCGATGGATGACGACCTGATCACCGGCACCAGCGAGGTCGCGATGATTGACGCCGTTCGAGCCACGAAAACCAAGGCCATCGCTCAGCGAAGCACCTTGAAACTCCACCTACCGACCGCGGAACTTGCCAACTCGGCCCGTTGGCTCATCAACGGGTTCCCGGCCACCATTTTCGTCTGGACCGCTGAAGAGTGGGCCAGGTTATCGGTACGACCGCACGATGCCCAGCAAGTTCCCAACGGAACCTGGTGTGCCCTCCGGATTGACTGAATCATCCTTCTTATTCCGAAAAGATCAATGCCAGAGCCTCCTCGCTGGTGCGGTCGAGGAAACTCTGGCATTTTGATTTTTGGGAGCAAGCCATTGCTTGCTTAACGGCGACGGCCACCGACGGCCGGACCGTAGCCATAGCGGTAGCTGTTACCCGCGCCGGTCTGGGTCCGGATTGAGTTCATAAGGCCAAACATGTTGTTGCCGGTCTGCGGGTACGTGCGGGCCGTGTACGTGCCTGGATAGAACCAGGGACCGGTGTTGTAACCGCCGTTATAGCCACCAAAGTTGTTATAACCGCCGTAACCGCTGTTGTACCCGAAATTGCTGTAACCAGCTCCGCCCAGACCAACTCCGTTGCCGAAGGCGTTCCCCGTCAGACCGGAAACCGCAAACCCCTGGGCCGAGGCCGAGGCCGTTAGACCCATGAAAACAACCACTGCGGCCAACATCGACTTGCCGTATCGCATGGGACAAACCGCTTTCTCAAAAATGCCCAGGTCAGCGGATCAAGTACGCGATCCGAAGGCGAGGGCCAAGGTCATTGGGAATAATCATCAAATCCGGTGCCAACCAACCTGGATGGTTGCAATCCGCTGGCGTTCGCCTAGATTGGTGCCACAACTCTCGCCTCGACCGGCGGACGACGCCATCAGGTTTCTCTCGCTCTGAACCAGGGATCTGCCGCCGATGAGTGACCGCAACCTGCGTGACCTGACCGAAGCCGAGCAAACGCGCCTGGCGTGGGCGGTGATGCGCCGGCAAGGACGGCTGAGCCTGCGGGTGGCCGCCATCTTCCTCGCCTTGATCCTGGGCTTGCCGCTGCTCAACGCGGTCAGTCCCGAGAGCATGAACGCCCCCTGGTTCGGTGGCTTCACGCCGACCTGGCTCCTGCTGGCGGTGCTTTTCTACCCGATCACCGTCGCGCTCTCGTTTTACTTCGTCGCGGCGTCGGACCGGATCGAGGCGGAGTCGGTTGACTGGCAGGCCACCCTCGACGCGGAGGAATCGCGATGACAAGCGCTTACGTCACCTGGATTCCCGTCGTTCTGGTTGCCTTGATGACAGCCGCGACGATCTTGCTCGGCGTCTACGCCACCCGCCAGAGCAAGACGGCGTCGGACTTCTTCGTCGCCGGTCGGTCGGTCAGCGTGGGCTGGAATGCGTCGGCGATCTCGGGCGAGTACCTGTCGGCGGCGTCGTTCATGGGGATCGCTGGCCTCCTGATGAAGAACGGCTACGATGCGCTCTGGTATCCAGCCTGTTATGCCACCGGCTACCTGTTCTTGCTCCTGTTCATCGCGGGCCCGCTCCGCCGGTTCGGTGCCTACACGATCCCCGACTTCGCCGAGGGCCGCTTTAACAGTCCTGCCTTCCGCCGCGTGGCGGTGATCTTCGTCCTCTTCATCGGCTTCTTCTACACGATGCCGCAGATGAAGGGGGCCGGCGTGGTGATGGGCACGATCCTGAACTGGCCGTACTGGGCGGGGATCGTGCTGGTCGGCGTGGTGATCACGTTCAACGTCGCCTTCGGCGGGATGAAGGGGATCACCTTCGTTCAGGCGTTCCAGTACTGGGCCAAACTGTTCGCGATCTCGCTGCCCGTCTTCGTGCTGGCCAGCGTTGTCGGCGGCTACTCGAAGAACCTGACCGACGCCGGGCCGCTCGACGCCACGCCCAAGGTCGCCGGGCCGACCACGGTCCGGGTCAAGGGATCAGCCGGCTACCCGGCGAACCTCGTGACGTTTTCGGCCCGCGCTGCCACCAGGGTCGCCTTCCCAGGCGGAGCGAAGGTCAAGGTCAGCACCGTCCGGGCGCTCGGGCCGGGCGAAGACCCGATCAACGCGCGGGTCTCTCATATTGAAACGATCCCGGCGCTCGACTTTGTCCCATCCGCCGAGGCGCAGCCCAGCGACCTGGATCAACCCAGGTCGACCGCGAATCTCCTGACCATCAATGGCGCTGGTCCCACCACGATTGCCGCCGGATCGACCTTGTGGATTCATCCGGTCATGGTGACGACGGCGGGCCGACCGGTGAGTGAAGGGGGCAAGGTGGTCTTCACGGCGGTCCGGTTCGAGTTTGTCGAGCCCGCCGCGATGGTCCTCGGCGACGAGGTGCCCAACGCCCCCGTCAACAAGACCTGGCTCCGCCCGTTCGGACCGATGACGGCCAAGTACGGCCACCCCCTGCTCTACACGTATTCGCTGATCATGGCCCTGATCTGCGGGACGGCGGGTCTGCCGCATATCCTCGTCCGGTTCTACACCAACCCCGACGGCCGGGCCGCCAAGCGGACGACTCTCTGGGTGATGGTCATGCTGGGGTCGTTTTACGTTTTCCCGCCGGTCTGGGGCGCGATGGGCCGGAACGCCCTGCCGACTCTGTACGCCAGCAACGCGACCGACGCCGTGGTGATCCGCCTCCCCTCGGTCCTGGCGAGCCCCCTCTGGGGCCAGATCCTGACGGGGATCACCAGCGCCGGGGCGTTCGCGGCGTTCATGTCGACGTTCTCGGGGCTGCTGGTGAGCATGTCGGGGGCCCTGGCGCATGACATCTACGGCAAGATCCTCCGCCCGCAATCGTCGCCGCAAAGTCGCCTGGTCGCCTTCAAACTCGCCGCCGTGCTCATCGGCGCGGTGTCGATGGGGCTCGGGTTCCTGGTCGAGTCGTTCGACATCGCCATGATGGTCGGCTGGGCCTTCGCCATCGCCGCCTGCTCGTACTTCCCCTTGCTCTTGCTGGGAGCCTGGTGGCGCCGCCTGACCGTCGCGGGAGCGGCCAGCGGGATGCTCCTCGGCGGCTTGCTATCTTTAAGCGCCATCGTGACGTCGATGCTCCTCGACAAGAAGATCCTCACCTTCGGCGTGTCACCCCTCGTCCGATCCCTGCTCGAACAACCGGCCATCTGGGGCGTCCCGCTGTCGGTATCGACGATGATCGTGGTTTCACTTTTAACCCCGAGCCTGATCCCGCGCGACGTCTCCCTCAAAATGCTCCGCCTCCACGCGCCCGAGGAGTTGGGGTTGTCGAAGAATTACATCGACGGCTAGGCCGAGTCGATCTGAAGAGTTGGGTGCATGGTAACCGCGCGTCTGACGCGATATGACCATGAGTCCGGGATCGTCCGGATCTGGCGAAACGCAGGAGGCAAAGAGGAACAATCCATTCAAGTGAGATCGAGATTTCTCCGATCTCATGACTCTGTTGAGGCGACTTTATTTCGCCCGGACGTCCGGGAGGACGGACACCGACGATCCACGGAGGAGATCAACCCCCTGATCGAAAGCCGGCCAGTCCATGTCCGCTAAATCCCGCTCGTCCGCCCGTCGTGCCCTGGTCGCGCTGGAACCGCTCGAAACTCGGAATCTCCTCAGCCTCCTGATCAACTCCAAACCGACGCTCGAAGTTCAGCCCAACGGCAAAAGCGTCCGACCGGCCGCTCACGGTGCCTACTCGATCGTTCAGCCAGCGTTGATCAAAGTCTATGGGACCGCGCAGCCATCGCTGGGCCTGACCGCGACCGTCTCGATCTTCGCCGAGGACCGCAACGGCAAGATCGTCAACAACGGCCAGCCGCTGGCCACCACGTCCGCCGACGTCCTGGGCCGATACAACACCCTGGTTTTACTCCCCAGCGCAATCCGCAAGGACGTCAACCAACTCGTCGCGTTCGAGACGGCCCAGGGCTCGCTCGACGCAAACCTGACGATCAACCCCACGACTCTGTCCGGCCTGACGGGCAACCTCGGAATCAATGGCACGACGCTCCGCAACTTCGGCGGTCAGGTCAACATCGTCAACGGCACGGTTGGCAGCCTGGCCGCGACGGTCGCCACCCCGACCGGGGCGATCAGCAACCTGACCGGACCGGTCACGATCGCCGCCGGGACCACAATCTCCGGCATCACCGGGGCGGTCAACACGCCCGCCGGCACGACCTTGACCCTGGATAACGGTGCCATCACCACCAGCGGCTCGACGATCACGCTGCCCGGCGGCACCACGACGACCAATGCCGGCACGACCGTCTCGGGGGTTAACGGCACCCTGACGGTACCGGCCGGCACCACGCTGACCGTCGGCACCAACAGCGGGACGATCGGCGCGATCAACGGCACGACGACCACCAACGCCGGAACTCTTGGCGCGGCGACCGGCACGTATTCCGGCCAGACCGGCACCACCGGCGGGACGACCGGCACACTCGCCGGCCAGACCGGCACGATCGGCGAGTCGAATAGCACCCTGACTCAGACCGGCACCGCCGCGCTCGGTGACCAAGCGGGCGCGTTGACGAACGCCGCCGGGACCATCACCACCCCCACCAGCACGCTCACCCAGGCGGGCAACGCCGTGGTTGCCATCCCAGCCGGGAGCACGATCACGAGCGGGACTGGGACGATCGACCCGACCACCGCCACGCTCGCCCAGACCGGCACCGCGGCTATCGCCGGGACGACCGCCACCTCCGTCACTCCAGTCCTGGAGTTCGCGGTATCCGATCCGGTCAAGATCCTGATCCATGTTCCGCGCGGGCTCGCCGTCGGCGTTGCGACCCTCAACGGGGGCGTGGCCGCCGCCGCTGTGCATGCCAAGGCGGTGCACCTGCATGCCGCCAAGGTCGCCTCCCACTCGCGCCGCGCCTGACGCTTGCCCCGGACCCGCCCCGCCGCCAGGGCGGGTTCGGGGTGGATCGGCGGCGGGACCGTCACTTGCCGATCTGGTCGGCCTCTCGCTGCATGATCCGCTCCAGGGCCGCTTTGTCGTCGGGCCAGAGGCCGACACCGACCAGCCGAGGGGTCAACGTCCGCCAGTTCGGGTCGAGCCGGAAAACCTTGGCAAACAGCGGCAAAGATTCGTCCACCCGCTTCATGCTGACCAGCGCGACGGCGTGCCAGTAGACCATCTCGGCGTTGTCGGGCACCAGCGCCTCGGCGCCGGCGTAGGCTTTGAGCGCGGCCTCGGGGTCTTTCCGTTCGACGGCAAGATCCCCCTCGTTCATCAGATTATAAGCCCGATTCAGGAGGACCAACCTGCGGAGTTCGGCGACCGGTTCGGGGTTGTCATCGACGCGGAGGTCGAAGACGCGGTCTTGCCAGGGTTTGCCGGTTGGCTTGCCGGCGACGATGATCATGGCGGCCGACTGCTTGCCGCGGATATCGCCGCCGACCCGTTGTGCGGCTTCGAGCGCGAGTAGGAGGCGCTCGGCGAGGTCGCCCTGTGCGGCCTCGAATGCCTGCGCCATCGCGCTGGGAACCTGTTCGCTGAGCATCAGGTTGGCCTGGACCGAGTAGTTGGTGCCCACCTTGTGTCCCGCCATCGGGATGCACTTCGTCCCGGTATGCACCGCGACCTTACCGGTCGCGTCGATCATCGCCACCTGGCGGACCTCGCGGTTCTCATCAGCGGCGAGCAGCCCTTTCAATGCATCGGGCGCGGTTCGCCCCGCTTTCATCAAGCTCAAGCCGAGCGGGCCGTAACTGGCGTCGACGAATGATTGCGTAGCGACCGCGCCAACACCCGATTCGGCCCAGGGGACGAGTGGACCGATGGCGAACCAGTGCGACTGGACCGCCACGCCCAGCTCGCCCGTCTTCGGGTCGCGGGCGACGATCGAATAGGTATGCACCGGGCGCAAGGGCCGAGCCGGACTCGCGACAGGGACTGTTTCGCCCGCTCGAACGAACCCAGCGACGGACAAGATAGCCAGGAAGATCAGCAACGAGCGCATCATCGGCGGGAAGTCCTCGCAGGAGCGGATTGGGCGACAAGATCGGCAGCGCCAGCTCATCTCAGCTCACTTTGAGGTCGGCCCGGCCGGTTTGGGAGCCGCCTTGAATTCCTCGGCCGTTAGCTTCTTGACCATCGTGTTCCTGAGCAAGACCGCCCCACCTTCGGTCGGAACATTAGCCCTGTACCCGAGGATCTCGTCGGTGGGCTGGTCGCCCGCGGTCGGCTCGACGCCCCAATAGACGATGACGCTTCCATCCGCCACCGAGTTGTACCCCAGGAGGAATTGCTCCTTGCCGATTGCCAGATCCTTGAGCGACTTGGGCGGCTTCTTGAGCCGGTTCGCCGTGCTCCGGTAGATCTCACCAACCTCATCGAGCGAGCCGTGATCGAACATCTCGGGGGAGTTGGTCCCTTGATTTGATCCGCAGCCGACCCCGAGCGGCGTCACCAGTGCGGAGACCAGCACGACGGCAAGCCAGCCACGGTCCCGACCGAGGTTTTTTTTCAGATCACGCTGAATTTTGCCGAGCATCTTGTTCCACGAGAAAGAGAGAAACGACAAGCGTCATCAATCTGACGCCTGCCGCGAAGGGAATTACCGACGTCCGGCAAAGTTCTGATCAATACGAATCGGCGCTCACGACTTCGCCGCCCGATCGCGACCCGAGTGCTCGCCAGACCGTGAGATTTATCGTGTCCTTGATAAATTTGACCGAGCCATCGCAGAAAGAAGTATTGACCCCACCCGAGTGATAGCTGCGCGCGGCGATGTGCGATCCGGTAAAGGCGGGGTCCGTGCAGTCCATCGCCCTGGTATTGGGGGTCTGTGTGTGGTTGTAGTACGACAGCGCAGGGATGTTGCCGCGGTAGTACTGCTGGCCTCGGTAGGTGATCCGGGTGTTGTAGGGGATACCACTGCAAGCCGCCGATGGGACGTAGTTGTCTGCCGGGTAATTCCAGGTCGAAGGGTCGTAAACCTCGTTCGGGTCATTTGGCACGTTCGCTGGCGCTGGGTAAACGATTGACGAGATTTTAATTTCCGAGAACATTGCCGTGTTGCTGGTACCGTCGATGATCGTTGCCAGTGTCGTCGAACTGGTGATCTTCTGATAGTCAAGCGGAACGGGCGTCGCGGTAAGGACGCTCGTGTTGTACGAGACATTGAAGATCCCCAACGTCCCCGAGTTCGTTTCCTGATAGGGGAAGGGGTTGTAGCTGCCGTTCGCAGGTGAGTTATAGGCTTGCGCGGCAGTGGCGCCGTTGTTGCCGTAGTAGTTGCTTTGTCCCCAGAAGCCGGTGCCGGCCGCATAAGTCCGCGTACTTGGCGACCGAAAACCCTTGCCATCCGACGGGCAGAGGAACGCCCCTACCTGCTGAGTTCGGGCCGTATCGTTCTCGGCGGACGAGTTCATGTCGATGCTGAGGTTGAAGGTTCCATACAAAGAAGCTTGTTCCAGATAGCCGAGAATCAAACCTTGCACTCCGACCCGAGTTCCCCCACCCGCTCCGTTGCTGGTGAGATTGGGATAGGGCCCGACACCATCCGGAAATTTCCCGTTGGTGCTCTCGAAGTTGTGGGTTGCCAGCGCCATCTGCTTGAGGTTGTTGACGCACTGGCTCCGGCGGGCCGCTTCACGAGCTGCCTGCACTGCGGGAAGTAGCAAGGCGATCAGGACGGCGATGATGGCGATGACCACAACAAGTTCGATCAGGGTGAATCCCTGACGGCGTGGTTGCGAATCAAGGACGGCAATCATGGGAAGGTCTCTGTGAGGTGGCAAGGAAAGGGAGCGGGTCGTTTCTGGCTACGGCGCCAGCCAAATACCCTGGTTGAGGCGAGGATCGAAGGGGGCGGGAGATGAGCCGAGGGGAGGAGATCGGGTTCGCCGCGAATGGCGAAGAAGCAGACGGTGAATCCACCCCGAAAAACAAAAACCAAATGCAGGAAATTCCGAGTAGAACCTGAAGTTTATGCCAGATGCCCCGACACTCTTCAAGCCTCGTGGAGGTTCGAATAGTCATTTCTCAATGATTGTGCGGATTTCTCCTGGATTCCTGGATAATCCGCCAAAGTCTAATCGATCCAGGAGTCGAAATAACCAGACAAGAGCAGACAGTGCTGGTTAGATTTTCGATCGGCTGGCGGGGTTCGTGGCAGCAGGAGGCGACCATGTGCAGGAAACATCCGTTCTGGTTGTTGGCGGCGTGCCTGAGTGTGGGGCTGGCCATGCCTCAAGGTCAGGCTGTGGCCCAGGCTGCGCCCCGATCGAGCGGCAATGGCGGTTCCATCTCCGGGATGCTACCCGCGCTGGGCAGTCCTCCCAGCACGAGCGACCGGACCAGCGCGGGGGGATCGGCCGCCGCCCGGATCGCCCGGCCCGCCGTCGCCATCCCCACGCCGCCGTCGATCCTCGGGTACGAGGTCCGCGATATCGACCTCAATTCCGCGCTCCGGCTGGCCGGGGTCGAAAACCCCGAACTGAACGTGGCGCGGCAGCGGGTCCTGGAAGCGGTGGCGATCCGGATGTTCGCCGCGGCCCAGATCCTGCCAACGCTGAACTACGGCACGAATTACGACTCGCACACCGGCGTGCTCCAGCAGTCCAACGGCAACATCCTGTCGGTCAACCGGAGTGCCGTCTATGTCGGGTCGGGGGCCAACGCCATCGCCGCCGGTACGGTCAACATCCCGGGCGTCTTCCTGGGCGGCAACATCGGCCAGGGGGTCTTCGCCTACCTGACGACCCGGCAAGTGGTCATCCAGCGCGAGGCCGCCACGGTGGCCACCCGCAACCAGGTCTTCTTGCGGGTGGCGCTGGCGTATGCCGAACTCCTCCGCGCCGAGGGCATCCGCGCGGTCTCGCTCCAATCCCGCGACGAGGCCCGCGAGGTCGCCAAACTGACGGCCGACTACGCCGCGACGGGTCAGGGCCGCGAGGCCGACGCCGATCGCGCCGCGACCGAACTCGCTCGCCGCGAGGGGGAAGTTCTGGCTGCCGAAGGGAGCATCCTCACCGCGTCGGCCGAACTTTGCCGGTTGATCAACCTCGACCCGTCGATCCGGCTCCACCCGGCCGACGCCTACCTCGTGCCGACGCCGATCATCCCCGACCCGCAACCGCTCGCCGAACTGGTCGCGCTCGGCTTGCTCCGTCGCCCAGAACTCGCCGAGCGGCGGGCCGCGATCCAGGAGGCGTTCCTCCGGCTCGAAGGGACCAGGGTCTTGCCGTTCTCGCCCACCTTCCTCGTCGGCTTCAGCGCGGGTGGATTCGGCGGCGGGAGTAACCTGGTCCGCCCGGTCTTCGGTTCAATGAGCGGGCGGACCGACCTCGACGTCATCGGCTACTGGACGCTCCAGAACCTCGGCGTCGGCAACGTAGCCCTGATCAAGGGAGCCAAAGCCCAGCTTGGTGCGAGTCGATACCAGGAGATCGCGGTCCTCAATCGGGTCCGGGCGGAGGTTGCCATTGCTTACGCTCAAACGCACGCTCGGTTCGCCCAGATTGGCACAACGGAAGCGGCTGTTCGCTCCAGTCAGCGCGGCTTTCGCGAAGACTTTGACCTGACGATCCAGCAGACCGGCCGCAAGGTCTTGCCGATCGAGTTGCTCAACAACTTCCGCCTGCTCAACCAGGCCCGCCGCGAGTACCTCGACGCGATCGTCGACTACAACCGGGCTCAGTTTGAGCTGTATGTGGCGGTGGGTCAGCCGCCCGCCGACGCCCTGTCCCGCCCGGTCCCTATCGAGGGACTGGCACCGTCGGGCCTGCCCGGCACCCTGCCGGTCATCACGCCCGCCGGGATTGACCCCGCGCCGATCCTCGGTCCACCCGCCGCGTCGAACGTGAATCCCGTCGCTGGAACCGTCCTTCGTTGAGCCCCCCAGATCAAGGGAGGAGAGATACCGGCGATGACTCCAATCGGCTCAAAACGGCGAGGCTGGCGACCTGCCACCATGATCGGCCTGGCCGTGCTGGGCACCTCGGGGTGCGCCAGCCAGTTGACCACGAACCGCCCGCCGGCTGCGGTCCGACCGGTGGCCGCTGACATTTTGAACGTGTCGGCCGTCGCCCCCGGTCTCAATGACGAGTTTGGGCAGCGCCCTCCGACGCCTCGGCCATCGCCCGGCGGCCTGGTCCGAACCGAGTCGCGACCCGGCCTGGCGGATACCCAACTCCAGGCGGCGGCGTCGGTAGAGCCACCCGTGCCGACCATCGAGCCGCCGGCTTTGCAAGAACCGACGCCGTCGCTTGCTCCGGGCGCCCGGTCGGATCGGCCCGACGTGAACTTCAACGCCGGCTTGATGGGGCCGACCCCGGCAGTCTCGACCCCGGCGGCCACCACGCCGCCATCGATCCCGCAGACAACCCCGCCCCAGCCGATCGACCTGACCGCCGCGCTCCGACTTGCCGATGCGCAGAACCCCGCGATCGGCGAGGCGCGGATCTTGATCCTCGGCGCTCTGGCCGAGCGGCAAGCCGCCCGCGTCTTGCTCTTGCCCAACCTGAACGCCGGGACCAACTACCACGACCACACCGGCCCGCTCCAGCGGTCGAGCGGCACGATCCTGAAGTTGACCGAGCAGTCGCTCTACGTCGGCGGCGGAGCCCGGACGCTCGCGGCCGAATCGGTGGCGATCCCCGCCGTCAACATCTTCAGCCCCTTGACCGACGCGATCTTCGAGCCGCTCGCGGCGCAGCAGCGCGTCAACGGGGCGCGGTTCAACGCCTCTGACACCGCCAACAAGATCTTGCTGGATGTCGCCTCGCTCTACATCGACCTGATCGGGGCGCAGAGCAACCTCGAAGCGCGCCGGGCCACGGCCGCCGAGGCCGACCGGATCGCCGAGTCGGTCGCCGCCTACGCCGAGACCGGCCAGGGGCGGCGGTCGGATGCCGACCGCGCCGAGACCGATCGTCGCCTCTTTCAACGCGACATTCAGCGGGCCGAGGAAGAGGTGGCCGTCGCCTCGGCCCTGCTGGCCGAACGGCTCAATCTCGACCCGTCGGGGCAGTTGCAACCCGTCGCCGGGCCGCTCGAAGCGCTCGAATTGATCAATCCCGAGGCACCCACCGAAGCCCTGATCCGCACGGCGCTAGCCCAGCGACCCGACCTCGCCGCCCGCGGCGCCCAGGTCGCGCAGGCGGATTATCGGGTCCGGCAGGAACAGGCTCGGCCCCTCTTGCCGACCGTCTGGCTCGGGTTCAGCGGTGGTGCCTTTGGCGGCGGGAGTAACCTGATCCCCGGGTCGTCGCTCGGCTCGTTCGCCGGCCGGACCGACTTCGACGTCCGGGCGTACTGGACGGTCCTCAACGCCGGCCTTGGCAATGCCTCGCTGATCAAGCAGCGCAAGGCTCAGGCCGGCCAGGCCAACGCCGACCGGATTCGCGCCATCAACGAGATCCGCGGCGAGGTCACGGCGTTTCAGGCCCAGTCGCTGGCGGCTCGGTCGCAGGTCGCCAACGCCCGCGCTGGGCTCAGGACAGCCGAGGACGGCTACCGCCAGGATCAGACGCGGCTCCGCGAGTCGCTCTCGTTGCCGATCGAAGCCCTCGACAGCCTCCGCTTGCTTGCCGACGCGCGGCTGCAACTGATCCGCGCCGTCACCAGGGCGAATCGGACCCAGTTCGCCCTGTTCGTCGCGCTCGGCACGCCACCCCCGCTCGAAACCCCGCCGGTCGGGCCGGGCCAACCGGGTCAGCCAACCCCGCCGGTTTCGGCGTCGGGAGTGGCCACCGGCTCGCCCGCGCCCATGCCCGGTAACAACCCAGGCTAATCCTCGCCCGCAGTCGTTGGTTCTTCAGCGACAAGACCCGCCCGGATCGCCTGAAAATAGGTGCTCCGGGCGGGTCTTGCTGGTTGCGGTTGTTGTCCAGACGTCGGAACATTTGCTAAGACGGATCGCAGTTGGAAAATGCATGGCAAATCGCAGGATAGCAAATTGCAAATCAAGACTCTGGATGACTTTGCGAATTGCTTGGTAGTTACTCTGTTGGACCTTAGAACAGCTTGGCGACTGGCAAAAGGGGACTGACTCAAGCGACGAAGGAGCGGTGTCTGTCCCCCTTCTTGCGGTTGGCCTTCGCCTCCCGCTCCTCAATTCCGTAAATCCTGTTGCTATCTTTGATCTGCAATTTTAAGGGACCCGGCGGATCGGGTACGACCGGATCAGTTGCTGGTTGAACGGAGTCCGGATCAGGAAGTTGGCGCCGAGGATCGACCCGCCGCGGCTGTTGGCGGGAAGCTGGACGGTGTAGTAAAAGTGCCCTTGCGCGTCGGTGGCCAGGGCTCCCCCCTCGAACTTGAAGTTACCGGTCGACTGCGAGTGCGTGGCGGTCGTTGGACCGTCGATGAAGACGATCGAGTTCGGGGTCGTCGTGCCGATGACGGTGACGGTCCCGAGCCGGGTCACGGGGCCGTTGTTGGCGACGTGCGGCACCTTCTCGGCCTCGCCCGGGGCGAGCTTCAGGCTCAGGGTCAGCGGGATCTTCGGCGTGATCGCGGCCAGTCCGCGCAGGATCGGCGTCGCGTCGTTCTGGCCGATGAAGCCGGTCCCGTTGAAGTCGTATTGCTTCTGGAAGTCGGGGGCACCGATGAACGACTGGTAGACCTGGGCGTAAAGCGCCAGGTCGGCCGGCGTAAACGACCGGAAGCGGTTGGCGCTCGGGTAGGTGCCGTCCCTGATCGATGTCGGCGGCAGGAGAACTGAGGTTGCCGCGGCATTGACGGTGGGCGTCACCGTCGAGAGCACGACCCGAGGGTCGAGGCGTTCGACACCCGGACGAATGAGACGACGAGAACCGGCCATGAGGGATGGACCCCAGCAACATCCTGGAACCAGGGGAAACCCGACAGGATCTCCCGTTTCCCTCATGTATCGGTCAATCGTGGCCCTGATCGGCGATCTGTTCGCGGATTTTCTCGAGGCCATCCCGACTCAGTGAGCGGCGACGGGGGTCGCGGCAGGCTTCCTCATCTCGGGCTTGACCAGCGTCCCCTCGTTGATCGGCCCGTTATAGCTGGTGATGACCTCGTCTTGGGGGGATAACCCGCTGAGGACTTCGACCATGATCCCGTTGTCGTTGCCAACCTGGACCTTGACCTTGTGCGCCTTCTCGTCGCGGACAACGTAGACGCTTCCTTCGCCGGTTCCCGACTGACCGAGCAGGCCCGACGAGGGAATCGTCATGCTCCTGGCGGCGGCGCCTTGCAGGAGGACGGTCACGGTGCCGTACATCCCCTCGCGGAGGGTCTCGTCCTGGTTGGGCATGTCGACCTCGGTTCGCATGTTCCGGCTCTCGGCATCTTCGGTCTCGGAGAACCGCGAGATGACGCCGCTGAACGTCCGACCGGGTAAGGCGACGATGTGCAAGGTCGCCTTGTCGCCCCGGTTGGCGAAGGGGACGTCGGTGTCGGGAATCGGCAGGACGACGCGCATCAGGTCGGTCCGGGCCACGGCCAGAACCGGCACGTTGCCGCCTTCCGACGCCGAGCGGATGAAGTCGCCGCGGTGGAAGCTCCTGAGGGTGATGACGCCGTCATAGGGTGAGGTGATGTTGGTATAATCCTGCATGACCCTGGCGCGGGCCAGGTTCGCCTCGGCGACCTCGACGTTGGCCTTGGCCTCGATCAGGTCGGCCTGCGCTTCCTCGACGAGCGCGGCACGCTTCATGACCTCGGCCCGCGCCGAGATGACGTCGGCCTTGGCCACGCCGACATCGGCCGAGGCGACGTCGTGCCGGTCCTTCTGTTCGTCTTCGAGCTTGTCCTCGACCGCACCCCGGCGCACCAGGCCGGTGATCCGGACGAGTTGCTTTTGTTGCAGTTCCTCGTTGGAGGTTTTGGCCAGGATCATCGTCTGGGCTTGCTGGACGAGCGCCTCGGCGGCTTCCTGCGACGCCTGGGCGCTGCGGATCTTGGCCTCGGCCACGCGGACCTTCGCTTTCGCCTGGTCGAGCGACGCCCTGTTCTGATCGACCGCCTTGTCGACTTCGGGGTCCTCGATGGTCGCGAGGAGTTGGCCGAGCTTCACGCGGTCACCGATATCGACGGTCTGGGTCTTGAGATAGCCCGAAACCTTCGAGTAGAGCGCAGCATGCTCGAAGGCATGAACGGAGCCGGCCTGGGTGGTGGTCCGCTCAACCCCTCCCTGGTGCGGGTGGACGACCTCGACCTGAAGCCGGGTTTCGCCTTCGCCTTCATCCTCGCCAGTCGGATGCTCGATAGCGGTATGGAGGTCGGGCTTCCGGGATCGACTCGCCAGGAAGAGGTAACCGACCACGCCGACGCCCACCGCCAGCAGGAGCAAGCCGCCGACCATCAAGCCGCGCCCCCCGCGCGGTGGCGGCGGAGTGGGCTGGCGGACCTCCGTGACGGGCATCGGGCGGCCTGCTGGTCCCGGCGGGTGAGCCACTGAAATCCCCGGTTCATCCACGATTCTATGCCTCGGAAGGGGTGAAGGCGAATGGTTGCCAGTAGGTTGGCGGTAACCAGGATGGTGTCAGGTCGGACAAACGCTCATGGCGATCCAGTATGATGCCATGATACATCCCGCAACGGAGGAAATGCGCACCAAATCGCCGAGCTTATCCCCATTTTTTGTCGGTACTGGACAATTTGTGGTCGGTCGGGACGACCTGGGTCTGACTGGCGTTTCTGGGGAATGAGACAGCACATCGCCCAGGATTGAGGAGTCTCCCGATTCCAAAGCGGCTCCGGAAAGCCGCCAGATGGCGATGGAGGTGGATTGCTAATGGGGAAATCATGACTAGAATCAAGGATCAGTGCGCCCGGGAGTGGTGGGCGAACATTGGCCCCTCGTCAGCTAACCCTAAATCAGGTCCGGGGAAAGACGTTGGCCATGCGAGCCTGGCAACCCCTGATCGTTGCTCTGCTGCTGACCACGGCTTGCCCGCCGCCGCGCCTGACCAACGCTCTGATCCGCCAGACACCCGGTGCGGACCAGGCTGAAGCCAGGAAGCAAGTTCACTCCCGCGGGCGTTATCGCATCGCCAATCTTCTCGCCACGCCCGCCCAGCACGCGCTCGCCCCGCGGGCCAATGGTCCGCGTCGCCCCGACCGGTCTGTCGTCTGGCTGGGCTCCTATCCCGAGCTACACACCGGCAACGGCCGGGTCGCCATCATCATCCCCAGCCGCCGGACGCTTGTACGCTGGCTTTGCTAGAGTATCGGGCCGGTCTTGCTGTGATCTATGAATGGATTCGTTGGTAGTCTATTGCCTGCCCGATACTGCTGCGCAATGAAGTGACGAATGGCGTTTCTGCACCGGAGGTTGCCCGCTTTATGAATGGTCTAATTCGCTCATCACTCTCCAACCCGTATGCGGTGACGGTTTTCTGCTTGACGATCTTGCTGATCGGCTCGTTGAGCCTGTTCATGATTCCCGTCGACATCTTGCCGGTCTTCAAGAGCCCGGCCGTGCAGGTGTTGACCTTTTATGGCGGGATGCCCGCCACGGGGATGGAAAAGGACATCACGAGCCGGATGGAGCGCTGGGTTGGGCAGGCCAACGGCCTCTCGCGCCAGGAATCCCGCTCGATCGTCGGGGCGAGCATCGTCCGCGACTACTTCTATGGTGACGTTGACCCCAACGGGGCGTTGACGCAGGTCAACTCACTGGCGCTGGCGACGATTCCGAACCTGCCGCCGGGCACGCTCCCGCCGGTTGTCTTGCCGTTCGACCCGACGAGTTCGACGCCGATCGCGCTGGTCGCGCTCAACAGCCAGAGCGAGAACGAATCCACCCTGTACGACGTCGGGCGGTACGAAGTCCGCAACATGATCATGTCGCAACCGGGGGCCGTGGCGCCGGTGGTTTATGGCGGCAAGGTCCGCGCCGTCATGCTCTACCTGAACCGGAACCGGATGCAGGCGCGGGGGCTCTCGCCGCTCGACGTCATGAAGGCGATGGACAACTACAACGTCTTCCTGCCCGCCGGTGACGCCAAGTTTGGCGGGACCGACTACGCCATCGACTCGAACTCGATGTATGACTTTGTCGACCGGATGGGGGATATCCCGCTCCGGACGGTCCACGGCAACGCCGCCTTCATGCGCGACGTTGCCACGCCGAAGGATGACGCGATCATCCAGACCAACATCGTCCGCGTCGATGGTCGGAAACAGGTCTACATTCCGGTCTTCCGCCAGCTTGGGGCGAGCACGCTGGCGGTCGTCGGCAACCTGAAGGCGAACCTGGAGGACATGAAGAACCGGCTGAGCAAGCCGGGGATCGACCTCAAGCTTGTCATGGACCAGTCGGTCTATGTTCGCCAGTCGATCTCCAGCCTCGTGCAGGAAGGTGTTCTGGGCGCTGTGCTTTGCTCGCTGGTCATCCTCATCTTCCTCGGGCAGATCCGGATGACGGCGATCGCGATCATGACGCTGCCGCTCTCGGTCCTGGCGGCGGTCATCTGTCTGCTGATGACGGGCAACACGATCAACGTCATGACCCTTTCCGGGTTGTCGTTGGCGATCGGGCCGATGGTCGACTCGGCGATCATCTGCCTCGAAAACACCCACCGGCACCTGGGTGAAGGGGCCACGCCCGAGGAAGCCGCCTACAAGGGGGCGAGCGAGGTGGCCTTGCCCGAGCTGGTCTCGACGCTCTGTACCTTCCTGGTGCTGGCGCCTCTGGCCCTGATGCCGGGCCTCGGGGCGTTCCTGTTCAAACCGATGGCGCTGGCCGTGGCGTTTGCGATGATCTCGGCCTACATCCTCTCGCGGACCTTTGTGCCGTCCAGGTCAGCGCAGTGGCTCAAGCCGCACGTTCACTCGCACGAGCACGATGAGGTCCCGCCCAACATCGTCGTCCGCGCCTTCGCCCGCTGGGAAAAGGTGATCGACCGCGGCGTCGAATATTACGTGCGAGGGCTCGACGGCGTGATGCGGCATCCGCGGACGACCATCGCCGTCGGCTTCGGTGCCCTGGCGCTGGCGCTGGTGACGTTGATCCCGGTCATCCGCCGCGAGTTCTTCCCCGAGGCCGATGCCGGCGCCTTCGAGATGGCCGTCCGGGCTCCCTCGGGCACGCGGATCGAGGTCACCAACGACCGGATCGACGCGGTCGAGAAGTTTCTCCGCCAGCAGATCCCCAAACATGACCTCGAACTGATCGTCTCGGAGATCGGCGTCACGGCCGACTGGTCGGCCGCCTACACCCAGAACGCCGGCCCGATGGATGCGCTCGTCAAGGTCCAGCTTGCCGAGCACCGCGAGGAGTCCGCGCAGGAGTACGTCGCCCAGATCCGCGCGGCCCTGGACAAGGACCGACAGACCACCCGGCGGTACGCTGACCTCGAATTCGCCTTCGATACCGGCGGGATGATCCGCGGGGCGCTCAACGAAGGGCGGTCGACCCCGCTCAACATCCGGGTCACCGGCAAGAACCTGGCCAAACCCGCCCAGATTGCCGCGCTGATCAAGGAAAAAGTCGTCCTGATCGACGGCGTCGTCGACGCCCGGATCTTGCAACGGCAAAACTACCCTGAGTTCGTCATCAACGTCGACCGGACCAAGGCCGCCGACCTCGGAATGACGCAGGAAGACGTGATGCGCAACGTCGTCGCTTCGCTCAACTCGTCGATCACCTTCAACAAGCACAACTTCTGGATCGACCCCAAAAGCCACAACCAGTACTTCGTCGGCGTGGCCTACCCGGAGAAAGACATCACGTCGCTCGACACGATGCTCGACATCCCGATCACGGGGTCGATCAAGGCTGAACCGGTCCCGCTCCGGACGCTCGCCTCGATCACCCGGACGGTGGTCCCGACCGAGATCACGCACAACAACATCATGCCGTCGATCGACCTGACGATGGGCGTGCAAGGGCGCGACCTTGGGCACGTCGCCGACGACATCAGCGCCATGCTCGCCGAGTTCGGCGAACCGACGGCCAGCGGCGAGTGGGCTCCCTACGATCCTGGATCATCCCGGCACGAGCTGATGAAAGGCTCCAAGATCGTCCTGAGCGGCGAGTACGCCCGGATGCAGCAGACCTTCCGCGACCTCGGGATCGGCATGATCCTGGCGGTCTTGCTGATGTACTTCCTGATGGTCGCGCTCGACAAGTCGTACATCGTGCCGATGACGGTCATGTTGACGGTGCCAATCAGCATGGCGGGCGTCTTCCCGTTCCTCTATTTCACCGGCACGGCGATCAACGTGCAGTCGATCCTCGGGATCATCTTCATCATCGGGATCAAGGTGGCCAATACCGTCCTGATGACCGACTTCGCGCAGGAGATCCGCCGCCACGAAGGTCTGACCCCCACCCAGGCCATCCGCAAGGCAGCCTCGGTCCGCGTCCGACCCGTGACGATGACCGCGCTGGCGGCCTTCTTCGCGATGATCCCGGCGGCAATGGCCCTGGAACGGGGCTCCGAAGCCAACGCCCCCCTCGCCCGCGCCATCCTCGGCGGCCTCATGGCCGGCGAACCCGCCACCCTGTTCGTCCTGCCCTGCCTCTACATGCTGATGGTCAAGGACAAACCCGGCATGAACGGCCACGACCACGATGATGATGAGAACGGCCACGGCGGCGACCTCGCCCACAACGGCCACGCGGGGTATTGACCGTGAGGATTGCCTGAATTCCCTGAGCCCGGGACGGACCCAAATCCTGATTTAGGTCCGTCCCGGGCCAATTGCTTGAACAGGAGATGCTCAACAGAGCTGGGCGATTGTTTGAGACACAACCCTGGATCAACTTCCGGCTCGACCTGGCACAAGCCTCGTTTCTGCTCTGGATAAAGGTGGGCGAAGCAGAGTCGAAGTGCGAGCACATCGCGGGCGTGGCTCTGCCGCCACGCATCGAAAAAAAACTAGGACGGTAGAGCCGACTTGATCAAGGTCGCTTCAAGCGATTGGAGATAAGCCTTCGGGGATTGCCGGAAGCGGCGACCCCAGGTCCGACTTAACGCGCGACGGTCCAGGGCCGCACGTAGGCAACGCCAGCTCGCCAGATCCGCGGGGGCCAGATCCGCCGCCTCGATCACATGCAGGCGGCTCGCCGTCGCCGAGACCAAACGCACCGACCCACGCACCACCATCCCCGGCGACGCCACCCTCCGGCCGCTGGCACGCCGCTCGTGGTAGCGGTACGACCCAAAAAGCTGCTCCAGGTCGTTGTTGGTCCGCGGTAGGTCCTTGGTGTCATAGCAGGCGAACAACCCCGCCCAGTAGCTCCGCGTCACCTTCAGCAGGTGGCCGATCGCCCCATCCAGCGACCCGACGCAACGGCCATGACGGGCGATCGCTCCGAGCAGGCCCCGCAAGCGACGACGGACCCCGACGCCGTCCAGGCCCTGCTCGTTGCCGAGGATCGCCGCCGCCTGATGCACCCAGCCGAAGGCGCGTCGCACCTCGGGCCAGGCCGACTCCGTCGTCGCCAGGGCCTTGCCCAGGATCGCACGCAATCGTGTCAGCTCCCTGGGGAGCCCCCTTTTCGGCCGAGGCCGGCGTGGTCCAGGCTGGCGGCGATCTCGGCCAGCCGGTCGCGGAGCTTCAGCCCCGACGCCTCCAGCGGCGGCCGGCCGTCGTCGGTCAACGCCGAGCGGACCGCGGCGCAGTAGCCCCGGATCGCTTCGGCCTCGGCGTCGTCGCGGCCCTCGACCTGGCGTTCGATCGGCCGGATGCCGCGAGCTTGCTTCTTCAGGCCGACCTTGGCGTGGCGGTCGGCCTCGTAAATCGGCCGGGCCGCCTCGCGGAGGTAGTGGAACTGGCAGAGCTGATGCGGTACGCCGGGCAGAACCTCGGCGACGGCGTTGCGGATCGAGTGCTGGCCGTCGGAGACGACGCCGGCGATGGGGATCTCGGCGGCGACGCCTTCGCCACGGAGGGCTTGCTGTACCTCGCGGAGGAGCCCGGCCAGGTCGCCCTGGGTCGAGGAGAGGAGGCTGCGGGCCAGGAGGATCTCGCCGCTGAGCACGTCGCGGACGACCCAGAGGACCTCGTGGCTGATGTCGGGCTGCAAGCCGTCGATGGCCAGGATGACGCGACCGGCCTCGCCGGCGATGCGGCGCAGACGCGTGGGGTCGGACAGAGACAGGGCGAGCAACTCATCGTAGCGGTCCAGGAGGCTCCCGACGCTGCGGACGCAGATGGCCACGCCGCGTCGGGTCAGCTCGGCGTGGATCTCCGTGGTGCTGCGGTGCTCGACGTGGCGGAGGCGACCGATGAGGGCGATGACATCAAGGCCGAACTCCTGCTGCGGCAGGGCGATGACCCCCTCGCGTTCGGCGCGGAGCGAGACGTTGTGGCGTGGGCAGTCGGCGTTGCGGCATCGTCGGACCTGGACGGCGAACCGGGTGAGGCCATCGAGGGTAGCGACGACGCGGTAGCCCTTGTAGGCGGCCCAGAGGGGCCGCTCACAGCCGGGGCAGGTGCGGATGGCGTTGGTCAGCTCGACCTGGCGTGTGGGGGCTGGTCGTGGGGTCCGCTTGGGCCTGGGCATCGGTCGTCTCCTGGGATGGACTTCCCCCAGGAGAACAGATACCGACCCACGGATCAAGCGGGCTCTGCCGTCCTAGAAAAAAACTGCAAGCGATTTACCTCAGCAAGGGAGTTCACGCAACAACAAGCATTGAGGGCAACACCCTCACCGTCAAGCAGGTTCGCGAGGCCGCCCGCGGTAAACTCGTTTTACCTCGATCTCAGCAATACCTCGGTGACGAGGTGCAAAATGTCCTGGAAATCTGTCAGGAAATCGATCGCCAGATCGATGCCGCCGAGCCAGTCCGGATCACCCCGGAATTGATCTGCGGCTACAATGGTCGCGTGTTGCGTGGTCTCGAACTCGCCGATGGGGTTGAGCCAGGCCTGCTTCGCAAGTTCTCGGTCGGCGTCGGCCGCTATCGTAGCGCTCCCTGGGAAGATTGTCCTTACCTGTTGGACCGGCTCTGTACCTGGCTCAACGACGAGCTGATTCCGCCGAGTGAAAACCTGCGGTTTGCATTCGCTTTGTTCAAAGCGATCGTTGCCCACCTTTATCTTGCCTGGATTCATCCGTTTGGCGATGGCAATGGCCGGACGGCTCGACTGCTCGAATTTCTGATCCTGACTCAGGCGGGCGTTCCACTTCCTGCGTCCCACCTGCTGAGTAATCATTACAATAAAACGAGAAGTCGCTATTACGACGAACTCGACCATTCGAGCAAGGGGCGTGTCGGTCCTCTTCCCTTCGTTGAGTATGCCATTGAGGGATTTGTGGATGGTCTGGCCCAGCAGATCCGCCTGATTCGCCGGTTCCAATGGAGTGTCGCCTGGGAAAACTACGTGCACGAGCGGTTTCGCGAACGAACGACCCTAGCGGCAACTCGGCAGAAGCACCTGATCCTGGAGTTGGCCAATAAACTCGTCTCCCGTGCCGAAATCCTGCTGATTTCCCCACGCGTGGCGCGTGACTATGCAGGCAAGGGGGACAAAACGTTGACCCGCGACCTCAACGCCCTGCTTTCCATGAAGCTGTTACGCAGAGAGAATCGCCAGTACCGTCCCAACCGCGAGTTGATCCTCGCCTTCCTGCCCAAACGACGCGAGAAGTCGGCGAAGCAGCCAGATTAAGGCGGTTTTCTCCTGGTCGTGGCTGCGATCAAAAGAGATCGCCAACCAATCTACTCTTGATATGAGTCGAGTGTTTCTCGCTGGATCGGTACGGATAACGAATGGATTTCGGAAAATAAGCAGAATCTGGTAATTTATAACAAGAAAATTGCCTAAAATACCGATCTTAACAAAGACCTTCCTGCCCTTCTCTGGCGGCGGCGGTCTAGATCACCCGGAAGAAGCATCCATTCGGCGCGGAGGGGTTGCCATGAGCGTTTCGGAGCGGCAGCGCGAGGCCAACCGGCGGAACGCCCAAAAAAGCACGGGGCCGACGTCCGATGCGGGCAAGGCTCGCGCGGCGCGGAATGCGACCACTCATGGCTTGACCGCGAACTTGCCCGCCGTGGGGCTTGAGGCCGAGCAGGCTCGGGCCGAGCGGATCGCCGTTTGCCTGGAGCAGTACAACCCACGCAATGGGTGGGAAATCTGGCTGGTTGAGGAGATGGCGGGCGTGAGCATCAAGCTCGGGCGGATCTGGGCGATCGAGGCCAGGCTCCGGACCGCCGCGGCCGTCCGCGCTCGGACCGAACTCTGGGATCTTGACCGGCAGGTGGAGGCCGAGGACCTGGGCGCCCGGTTGGCGCGGCACCCCGCGCGGGTCGTGGCGCAACTCCGTCAATCGCCGCAGGGGTGCGACTGGCTGACCGAGCGCTGGACGATTCTGGCTCAAATCGCCGATTGCTCGGGGTGGAACGACGAGCAGACCCAACTGGCGCATCACCTGCTCGGGAGACCCACCGCCGCCGAGGGGCAGGCCGTGGCCCCGATCGCCACCCCCGGCATCGTGGCGCGGCAGCAACTCGAACGGTTGCAGAGCACGCGCGAGATTGCGGTGGAATCCGATAAAGAAGCCCGAGCGCTGGTCGAGGCCGGCGACAACGACATCCCCAACCGCGACATCGCCAACCTCCGCCGCTACGAGCGAGCCACCCGCCGCCACCTCTACTGGCTCATCGCCCAGATGCGTGCCATCGGCCTCCGCCCGCACCCCACGCCCGAGTCCGCCACCGTCGAGCCGCAGTCGGTTCCGCTCCCTGCTCCCCAGCCGACCCAACCCCGCCCGATCGCGCTGGTTGCCGATCCCGCGCAGGCCGAACGAAACGAACCCATTTCGCCCACCCCCGACGACGAAACAAAGCCATTTGCGACCGAGCCGACCTTGACGACCGCTCCGGAACCAGCCCGGAAGCGGCCTGATCTGGCCAGGATCGCCAAGCGCGAGCGCAAAGCCCGCCGCAAGCAGGGCCAGAGACGTCGCTAACTCGGACCGGATCGCCGCTTAAACCCGCTCCTTGACAATTCGCACGCCCCCCCACGCCCCAGTCAGGCTGGCCTGGGCTGGACCACGAATCCCAGGAACGGCTCAGCCACGATCCCAGGAGAATCTTGGCTAATCCGTGTTCCAGGCCGTGGCGGAATACCGTTGCACGGCTTGATCGGGGCGGTCACCCTGGAGTTCTTGACGCAATTAAGCATCGCTCCTCATGATCGCTCCGGTGGGCTCGAATCGTGGACGACCTGTCTCGCTTCTGCTGCCTGAATTCCGCCTGCACCGACCATGGCAAGCGGGACGCCAAAAACCTTACCGTCTGCCACCGTTACGGGCCGGGCAAGGTCAAACGCATGCTCCGGTGCCGTACCTGCAAGGCCCGCTTCTCCGAGCGCAAGGGGACGCCCCTCTTCGACGCCCGGCTCCCCGCAGCCAAGGTCGAGTCGGTCCTGGAGCACATCAGTGAGGGGTGTGGCGTCCGCCAGACCGGTCGGCTCTGCAAGGTCGATCGGGGCACGGTCGCCCGCTACAGCCAACTGGCCGGCCCTCATGCCCACGGTCTCCACGATGACCGGGTGGGCCTTTCCCCCCCCCGAACGACCGAGTTGCAGTTCGATGAGATGTGGGTCTTCGTCGCCAAGAAGGAGGCGAACTGCGACCGGTCCAACCCCGACGATGACCACAAGGGGGATTTCTGGGACCATGTCGCCTCTGACCCTCGGCATCGGTTCGTCGTGGAGGTCATCCCAGGCGCCCGCACGATCGAGAATACCGAGGCCCTGGTCGCCAACGCCCGCCGTCGGACCGGTGGCCGGCTGATGAACCTGATGACCAGCGACGGCAACCCGGCCTACGAGACGGCGATCCGCCGGGCCTATGGCACGGCGGTGAGGCCACCACGCACGGGGCGGCCGGGCCGGCCTCGGTCGGCGACCCGGGTGGTGCCCGAGGGCCTGACGTATGCCGTGGTCGAGAAGACTCGGGCCAAGGGGCGAGTCATCAAGGTGGCCAGCCGGGTGGTCTTCGGGACGGAGGCGTCGGTGACCCGGGCGTTGGCGATGTCGGGGGTCAGCCGGGCGATCAACACGGCGTTCATCGAGCGGGAGAACGGGACGGCCCGTCATCGTAACTCTCGTAAGGCACGGCGGAGCTACCGGTTTAGCAAAGACTGACGCTTCCACGAGTCGGCGACGTACTTCACGATGTACTCGTACAACTTCTGCTGGGCCGTGCGGACGCTGAGGGTCCAGGATGATGAGGGCGGCAGGCCTGGCCAATCACATCTGGTCGATGGCCGAGTGGCTATCCTACCCCGTCGTGCAACGGTGAGCGGCCACCACCCTCATGTTCGTTCCTCGAAATTCGAAAGCTGCGGACGCACCGCGACCGGGGACCGCACGGGTGGCCCATCGGGCAGGTCGCGGAGGCATCATCAAACCACCGTCGGGCGGCGAGAGGGAACCGCCGACGGAGCTTGCAACGGGGGGGAATCCAAAGCCCTGATCGGGCTGGATCAGTACTGGTCGGCCGAGATCACTTCGCCGAGGTTGCGGGTAGCGAGGGAGCGCCAGGCCCGGACGTTGATCGAATCCTTGAGGAAGTGGACCGAGCCGTCGGCGAAGAGGAAGTTGGCCCCGCCCGGGTGGCGGCTCCAGTAGTCTTCAACGTGCGCCATCGGCTGGTTGATGGTCCGGTTGCCGTCCTCAAGCCCGGCCGGGCCGAGGACCTGGACCCAGCATTCCTCGGGCGATGGGTTGAACTTGTCGGTCCCGCCCTCGACACCGCGAGTCACGCCGAGCCAGCCGCCGATCGACCGCGCGGTCCAGGTGACGTAGCTCAGGTTGTGGCTCCGCTCGCCGACGGCGATCGTGTTGCTGGTCCCGTCGGTGATCTCGGCGATCGCGGTCTTGCTGTTCCGGTAGAACATCCCGTTGTGTGCTCCCATCGGGTCTCCCGAGCCGTTGTTGTTGGCCACATCGTTGCCGCCCGACTGAGCGCAGACCTCGCCGAGACCGAACATCCCGACGTAGTTCCCCCGCGAGACGGTATCGACGATGTTCGAGGCGCTGAACGACCCGGGCTGCGCGGGGTCGGGCGGGTCGGCAAAGACGGGGATGGTGGATGGCCCCGGATCGGACGGGCACAGGTAGACGTTCAACGCGGCCAGACTACACGTGTTGTTCGCCGCGTAGGCAACGGATAGGTTGAAGTTGATCCCATTGAAGATCGGTCCCTGTTCCATCTGGGGCAGGATCATGCTCCCCCAGGCCCAGCCGGTCCCGAGGTCCGCGCTCTGGCCCCCTTCGGAGTCGTCGTCGCAGGCGTTGAGATCCGACTTGTTGACGCTCGACACGTAGCCCGGCGGGAAGACGTTCTGGGCGCTCTCGTAGTTGAACAGACCGAGGCCGATCTGCTTCAGGTTGTTGACACACTGGCTCCGGCGGGCAGCCTCACGAGCGGCCTGCACGGCGGGCAAGAGCAAGGCAATCAGGACCGCGATGATGGCGATGACGACGAGGAGCTCGATCAAGGTGAACCCGAGCGGTCGGCGACGGGTCGAAGACGGCAGCATGAAAGGCATCTCCAGATCAAATAATCAGATGTAAATAAATGGATCATTCAAGACAAGCAGGCGCGTCTCAGGCGAGCGCCTCGCGAATCAGGCGGCGGGTTCGGCTCAGCCGCGAGCGGACCGTGCCGATCGGGATCTCCAGCGTGGCGGCGATCGCGGCGTAATCCAGTTCCTCGAAGATCGAGAGCCGGCCAACGGCGCGATATTCTTCCGGCAGGCGGTCGACCGCCTCGTGGATCTGCCGGACCTGTTCGGCGTGGTCGAGGGAGCGGCCTGGTTCGTCCTGGAAGCTCTGCTCGGAGCGTCCCAGACTGGCCCGACGCTCGTGGTCGCGGCGGCGCCGATTCGACCGGGCCAGGTGCAGGCTCCGGAGCGTCACCGCATGGAGGAGCCAGGCACGCGGGTTGGCGGGCCGCTCAGCGCGGGTCCAGTAGATCAACAGGGTTTCCTGGATCGCATCGTCGGCGAGGTCGTCATCGTGCAGGATGCGCCGGGATGCGCGGCTCATCAGACCGACGAGCGGACCGACCACCGCGGCGAGGTCGCCATCAGCCAGTCGGTTGGCGGCACGGTGCGACCGATTGACGCCTGGTGAGGCGGTTGGTGCGGGCGGGCTGGCCCACGACAAGACAGTCATATTCTCGATCCCGTTCGCGGCGGCTCGCGTCTGCGGACTGACTGGACCTGGCAGGTCGGATCAGCCGGGAAGACGCGGACTCTTGGCGGATTGTCCCCGAGCGACGGCATGGGAGCCGACATCGGGAAGGTCAATCGCCGCGAACGGTGCCACCCCCGGATGGGGTCAGACACGGCAAGCTGCGCACGGGATCGCTTCCAGCGACGTCGGCTCGGCTAAGCCAACGCGGCAGGGTGGAGCCCGCGACTGCGAGCAGACCGGCGGCGGTCGGGGCGCCTGGACCCGGCGCAAGGTGGGCTCAAAGGGGGATTCGTGCCGGGCCAGTGTGAGGATACCCGACTGGAGTTGCAGTTGCCCCTGGGCGCAGTAGTCGCAGATCGGACAGTGATCCGCCGGGCTCGCCGCGACCTCGGCGGGATCGTCCCGACCTTCACTCCGGGTTGCGCTGGCATGACCCGCCCCGAGACCAACGTGCAGTCCCGAACCACCGACGGCGATCACCGCGTGGAGCGCGATCAGCAACGAGGCCAGGGCGTGACGGGCAGAGTGCGGCATGAAGCTCAGTGGGCAGGGACGGTTAGCACTTGGGACGACTTCATCTCTAGAGTGCCGGTCGAGCGTCCGAAGTTCCACTGTCTAATCCGAATTTTGCAAAAAATTCCACGAACCGGCCCACAATCGTGGTTTTGCTACCAGATTTCTTCAAGTCTGGTTAGGCAATTTACTTCGTGTTGATCATCTCCAGCGCGACTCGTTCCAGATCAGCCTGATCGAAAATGGCCAGCAGGCGGACGCCAACCCGGGGCGGCACCAGCTCGAATCGGGCCGGCGCATCGGCGAGGCGGGCGAACAGGCTGGGCCTGGCCCCCGGCAGCGGCATGTAGAGACCTTGCCGCATCTGGAAGAGGATGAAGCACGGTTCGCGCTGGGTCATCAGGTCCAGCCGTTCGGTGCCTTCAGGCTCATCGAGGTTGAGGAACCGGAGGTCGGGTCGGAGCCGTCCCCAGCGTTTTTCCCAGTCGAACGTCCGGACGTTCGGCGGCGGGGCGATCAGGACGGTGCTCCGCCGGGGGAGGTGGGCGTTCATCCAGTCGAGGACCTCGGTCGACGCCGCGTCCCAGAAGTAGGTTGTCTCCATCCCGGCGGCCCTGGCGCCTCGGGGACCACCGATCAGGATGTTGTAATAAGACAATTCGTACGGGTGAAAGCTGAGCGTCGCCCACGCCGAGGTTGCCAGGCAGGTTGCGAGGACTCCCCGCCCCGCCAGTGCCCGTCGGCGCCTGGTCGCGGGTTGCGTGAGCCATCTGGCGCCGTACCCGGCCAGGACCGGCAGGAAGAAGAAGGCGGGGACCAGTTGCCGGAGCCCATCATGCGCCGGGAGGCCGGGGACCATCCGCAGGACGATCCAGGTGGCAAAGTTGATCCCCGCCCACGCGACCACAACTCGGTCGGGAAGCCGACTGGGCTCGGGGAGATTCACCGGCCGACGGATCGCCGCACCGACGCCGATGGCCGCTAATCCGAACAGGCCGAGCGGGACCATCGTGGCCGTCAGGACGATCGTGTTGTGCCAGGGGAGGAAGTTCTGGACCGAGTCGTAGACCGTGCCCAGGTAGTAGACCGGGACCTTTTGCGGGTAGTCGAGGAAGGCTCTGATCCAGCGGATGATCCCCGCGACCGGGTGGGTCCACCAGGGGGGCATGCACGCCACCATCACGGCCGGGACGATCGGGACTGACCAGGCGAGTGGGCGCCACCAGCCGGGCGGTCGGTGGATCAAGGCCCAGACGATCATGGCCGGGAAGACGAGCACGCCCGTCGCCTTGCACATGATCGCCAGCCCGGCCCAGACGCCAAACAGCCACGGTCGCCGCCCGGTCTCGACCGAGCGGAGCCAGGCGACGGCGGCCAGAAACCAGCAGACGCCGGTATCGACGTCGGCGGTAATCTGCTGGGCATCGGCGAAGAGGCGGGGGTTCAAGAGCAAGGTGCCGAGTGCTCCGACCGCCGCCCAGCGGCCCCAGCGTGCTCCGACCAGGCGGACCAGAACCGCCGCCGCGACCGCGAACATGGCGACCGTCGCCAACCGGTACGCCCGGAGCGGACCGACGAGCCAGCTCAGGGCGCTGCCGGTGATCAGGCTCAGGAACTCGGGGATCGGCGGGTGCTGGTCGGGCACGGCGCGGGCGACCCGCCACGACCGCTCCAGGCCGTCGGGGCTGAGCGCGCGGGCGCGACTGCTCGGGCTGGCGATCAGGTCACCGAGCCAGGCGCCGATCTCGTGCTGGCGTTCGAAGAAGTACGGCTCATCCCAGGTCATCCCGAGTTCGCCCAGCGTCAGCCAGACCAGCGCCATATACGCCACGACCCCGACCGCCACGCCCACCGGACCGAACCAGGGCTTGATCCGGGTCTGCCATGGTTGGCTCGGTGCTGGCATGGGGGCGACTCCCGGCTGGCCGATCAAGGGGGGGACTGGACCCACCTATCCTATCAGTCGGCTCGGATGGATGCAGGAGCCCCGCGTCAGAACTGGACGATCACGTCGAAGGCCAGGAGAAACTGGCTCTCGCGGGTCCCGTCGTTGAACGGGTGGTGGTACTGCGCCCAGTCGTAGCGGGCCTCGGGACGAATCCAGAGCCAGGGTTTCGGTTTGTAGGGCAGGCCGAGGGTGATCTCATAGTAGTTGTCGGCCTGACCGGTCGCCAGGCCGTTCTGGTCGTGAAAGATCTCAGCGCGGAAGACGCCCTGCACCTTCGGGGTGAAGTTGTAGAGATACCAGTGCGCCGCGCCATACCAGGCCGATTCAGGCAAGACCGGCCCGTTGAAGCGGCGTCTGACCTTGGGAGTCTCGGGAGACACCTTCGCCGTGGGACCGACGCCGGCGACGTTGGTCTCGTGGACGAAGAAGACCTCGACCGCCTCGGTCAGCTTGTCGTTCCAGGTGTGGGTCAGGACCGTGGACTCATAGGTCCGCCAGTTCCCGGCGTAGTTCGGGTCAACTTGCCCCTGCAACTTGATGTTGGTAGGCACGCCGGTCGGCAAGAACGGCGAGTTGAACGGGGCAAACCGCGGCAACTGGTCGGGGCCGGTCAGGACGATCGAGGTGACGGCGGTTTTCAGGTCACGCGAGTTATAGCTGAACCCGCCGAGATAACTGTAGCGATAGTTCTGGTCGATCCAGCGATCCCACCCGTTCACGGCGCCGTTGTAGATGTTGGTCCGGTCGTTGATGTGCAGCGTCGTCAAAACCCCGAACAGGGTAAACGGCGTGTAGTTGAACAGGTAGGGGACCGACGGGAGCGGGCGCTTGACCGCCTGGACGTTCTCGAACCCGGCGGGCGAAAAGAACCGACCACCGCGAATGTCGAAGCCGTTCTTGGTCAGGACCGGCAGGTGGACCTCGCCGAAGATCTGCGGGAGGTCGAGCCCGGCGAAGTGGCCGTTGACGAACTCCCGGTCGAACAGGCCGTACGACTTGGTGAACTGCCAGTCGTTGCCGAACAAGGTATCGAACCGACCCCCGAAGTTGATCGAGTCGTTTTGCCGGAGCGTTCGTTCCAGGATCAGATAGTACTGGTTCCCCTGCCAGCGGTTGGCCAGCTTGTTCGGGAAGACGCTGAAGTTGCTGTCGTTCCGGGGCGTGCCGTTGGTGTTGCCGGTGTAGCTGTTCTCGATCCAGCCATAAGCCTTGACCGGTGCATCCTGGATGTTCAGAATCCGGGCGAGATAGTCGGTCTGTGAGCCGCTGCCCCCCCCTTCCGCCGTGGTCGGGGCATTGACGGCCGCCGCCGTCGAACCCGTGCCGCCCGAACCTGGACTCTCGGCCTCGGAGCCCGCCGGCCCTGAGCCACCGCTGCCATTACCGCCCGCGTTGCTGTTGGCTCTGGCTCCGGCTCCAGATGCTGTCGCCCCACCGGTGGGAGTTCCCGACGTGGGGCCGGCTCCTGGCCCTGCGCCCTCGGCCGTGGTGGGGGCGTTGACGGCCGCCGCGGTGGAGGCCGGTCCGCCCGATCCTGGCCCGCTGGGCGCACGACTCCCCGGGTTCGTGGCCTGAGCCATGACGACTCTGCCCATGCCGGTGGTCGTCAAGAAGAGAATTGCCAGAAAGTGAAGCGCCTGACGGCTGGGTGAACGCGTCGCACGGACTCCCCAACGGAAACAAAACTCGTGATTCTGGTTGTATCGGTTGCAGGGGTTGGCCGGTTGATCCGGAGTTTTGGGTTATCGTGAATTCGCCGGCAATCTGGGCTGGCATCGGCATCTGATCAGCAATCTTGATCCTGGCGTGGACAGATCCCTTTACACCCGTGGCGGGTGGGCTATAAAATTTAGTTTCAATTTGATGCGATCCACTTCACTCGTTGCTTCGTAAATTACGATTACCCCGACGGTGGCCGTGCGGCTGGGTGGATCTCGCCTGGCTTTGTCCTCGTTTTCGTCGGCGACCGAAGGCTCGCGCAGTTTGGCACTGCTTGCCAACATCTCTGGATGACCAGGTTGGTTTTGATACCAAACCGAACATCAGGAACTTGCGCTGAACACCGAAGTTTTCTGGCTGGTCGGTTGCTGGCTGCCAGGACCCCGATTGATCAGGACCAACCGAAAATTGTTTCGGATATCGGTCGATTTTTCCTTCTTTCGCATTGAGGATTTTTGATATGTCCGAAAATGGTTCGGACGGGATCGAATCTGCCGGGTCCGATGACGGGCTAGATCCTCTGCCGTTTCTGGTCGCCGGGGTGGGCGCCTCGGCGGGCGGTCTGGAAGCATACACGGAGTTGCTGGAAGGGCTCTCGGCGACTCCTGGGCTGGCTCTCTTGCTGGTCAGCCATCTCGACCCCGAGCAAAAAAGCCACCTGGCGCCGATCCTGGCTCGGGTCTCCCGCATGCCGGTGCTGGAAGTGGCCGAGGGGATGGCGGTCGAGGTCAACCGGGTTTACGTTATCCCGCCCGGAACGAACATGGCGATGACCGACGGGCACCTGACGTTGACCCCCCGCCCGCCCCGACCCGTGCCGCACATGCCGATCGACCACCTGCTCCGGTCCCTGGCGGGCATCCAGCGGAGCCGCAGCGCCGGGGTCATCCTCTCGGGAGGCGGCAGTGATGGGGTGATCGCCTTCCAAACCATCAAGGCGTTCGGCGGGATCACCTTCGCCCAGTCCGAGGCCACCGCGCGGTTTCCGAGCATGCCTCGCTCGGCGGTCCAGGACGGCAACGTCGACCATGTGCTCCGCCCACGCGACATCGCCCACGAACTGGAGCGGATCGCGGGGCATCCTTACCAGCAAGCCGATGGCCTGAAGACGGACGGCCTGGCCACGAACGGCCTGGCCACCGCTGACGCCCCGCTGCTTGATGAGAACCCCCTCACCGATATCGTGACTCTGGTCCGCCAGCGCACGGCGGTCGACTTCGCGCACTACAAGCAGACGACCATCCGCCGCCGGATTCACCGCCGGATGGCGCTCCGAAACGTCCAGGATGCGCAGGAATATCTCGACCTGCTCCGCTCCGACGCGGCCGAGGTCCAGAACCTGTTCCAGGACTTTTTGATCCGGGTGACGCAGTTCTTCCGCGATCCGGAGTCGTTCGAGTCGCTCAAAACGACCGTCTTTCCGACCTTGCTCGACGGCCGGGCGCCGGGCTCGACGATCCGGATCTGGGTGGCCGGGTGTGCCACGGGCGAGGAAGCCTACTCGATCGCGATCAGCCTGCTCGAATTCCTCGACGATCGCGCCGAGCATATCACGATCAAGATCCTGGCGACCGACCTGAACGAAAGCTCGCTGGAGAAGGCTCGCGCTGGGATCTACCTCGACAACATCGAGATCGACGTCTCGCCGCCCCGGTTGCGGCGGTTCTTCACGCGGCAAGAGGGGTCGTACCAGATCAGCAAGGCGGTCCGCGAGCTGTGCGTCTTCTCGCGGCACAACATGAGCGCCGACCCGCCGTTCAGCCGGCTCGACCTGATCAGTTGCCGGAACGTCCTGATCTACATGGACCTGGCGCTCCAGCGGCGGGTCATCCCGCTGATGCACTACGCACTGAACCCGAATGGCTACCTGTTTCTGGGGTCGTCGGAGAGTGTCGGCAGTTCCAGCGACCTGTTCAACATGATCGACTCGCGGAACCGGTTGTTCGTCCGGTCGCCGGGCGTGCCCGGAGTGCCGGTCGACTTCGACACGGTAAGCGCCCTGCCGGGTCAGATCCGGCGGATCGGTCGGGAAGACTCCCCAGTGCTCTGGAATGCGCTGGATGTCCAAAAGGAGGCCGATCGAGTCCTGCTCAACCGGTTCGCGCCGGTGGGTGTGGTCGTCGATGAGACGATGACGGTCCTCCAGTTTCGCGGTCGGACCGCCCCTTACCTCGAACCAGCGCCGGGGATGGCCAGCCTGGACCTGTTCCGGATGCTCCGCGAAGGTCTGCTGGCCGAGGTCCGGCTGGCCGTCGCGCAGGCGAAGAGTGAGAACGCGAGCGTGACCCGCGACAGCATCCGGATCTCCGAGCGGGACGACCTGCAACCGGTCCGGATCGACGTGATCCCCTTCAAGGTTCCGCCGTCGGGGATTCGCTTCCTGTTGATCCTGTTCCAGCCGGTCGATTCGACCAGCGGCACCCAGGCGCCGTCGGCTCAGGCCACGCCGAGCGTCGGGAGCAACGACGACCGCGTCATCCAGCTTCACCAGGAGATCAACTCGCTCCGCGAATACCTCCAGTCGGTGATCGAGGAGCAGGAAAGCACGAACGAGGAGCTGAAGTCGGCCAACGAGGAGATCCTCTCGGCCAACGAGGAACTGCAATCGACCAACGAGGAGTTGCAGACCGCCAAGGAGGAAGCGCAGTCGGCCAACGAGGAACTGGTCACGGTCAACGACGAACTCCGGCACCGGAATATCGAGCTGGCCCGGCTCAATGATGATCTGGTCAACCTCCTCAGCGGGGTAAACCTGCCGATCATCATGGTCAGCCGCGACCTCCGGATTCGCCGGTTCACGCCGCTCGCCGAGCGGGTCTTCAGCCTGATCCCCTCCGACGTCGGCCGGCCGATCAGCGATATCAAGCCAAAGTTGCGCCTGGACGACCTGACCAGTCTGCTCAACGGGGTCATCGACTCCCTGGTGCCGTATGAGGGAGACGTGCAGGACCTCTCGGGACGCTGGTATTCGCTCCGGGTCCGTCCTTACGTGACGCTAGAGCGGCGGATCGACGGGGCATCGATCCTGCTGGTTGAATACACGTCGAGTCGCCAGAATGACGGCGCCCCACTGGGGCCACCGGATTCCGACACCCCATTTCCGACCCTGGTAGGGCCGGAATGAGCCCGCAATCAGGGCGATGCCGATCCAGCACCCGCATCGGAAAGGCTGAGCCGTCCTGGGGGCGGTCTTTCCCCACGCCGGTTCCTCGTTTCTCCCCGGCAGTCTCCCACGCTGGAGGCCGCGATGAGCGTCGAAGTCCTTGATCAGAACGAAGAAGAGAGCGGGATCTCTGACCAAGAGGGGAGCTACCGGCTCCGCTACCAGGAGCAGTTCGAGTTCGCGCTCGACGCCCGACTCGTCACCGATAACCAGGGAATTATCCTCGAAGCCAATTATGCGGCGGCCTCGCTCCTGCAGAGCCGCAAGGAGTTCCTGGTTGGTAAGCCGCTCGGCCTGATGGTGATCGATAGCCACCGGACCCGGTTTTATCAGAGTCTCCTCCGGCTGATGAAGCTGGTATCCGCCGATGAGTTCGAGGCCCGGATGGGCCGTCTCGACCGCGTCCGCGACGTCGCCTTGAAGGTCAACAAGCGGGATCGTGCTCCGGACGAGGCCGCGTCGCTCCGCTGGCTCCTGCTCGATGTCACCGAGCAAAAGCGGGCGGTCGAGGTGCGCGCCGACCTGATCCGCCGGCTGGTCACCGCGCAGGAGGACGAGCGGCGCCGAGTCGCCCGCGAATTGCACGACTCGGTCGGCCAGCTCCTCTCGGCACTCGCGCTGGCCGTCAAGAGCGTCCGCGACGGCGAACCGCTCACCAAGCAGACCCTGACCCGACTGGACGTGGTTGAGCGAGTCGCCGACGAACTCGGGCGGACCACGCACGAACTCGCCATCCGGCTCCGCCCGACGGCGCTGGATGACTTCGGTTTGAAGGTTGCGCTCCAGTCGCTCATCAACGAGTGGACCGGGCGGACCAGGGTGGATGCCCACTTCCAGTCGGTCGGGCTGGAAACGGTCCGGCTGGCTCCCGAGGTCGAAACCGCGCTCTACCGCGTGGTTCAGGAAGCGCTCACCAACATCACCAAGCATGCCGCCGCCAACCTCGTGAGCATCGTGGTCGAACGGCGGTTCGACGACGTCCTGGTCGTGATCGAGGACGACGGCGTCGGGTTCGACCCCGACCTGCTGACCTCGACCCGCCGCCTGGGAATCCTGGGGATGCAAGAGCGAGTCACCCTGGTCGGTGGCCAATTTCAGGTTGAGGCGGCCCCCCAGGCCGGCACCTTGATCCGCGTGCGTGTGCCGATCCAACACCCTGACCTGGAGCCGTAGCGTGCCCAAACTGAGCATTCTCCTGGCAGACGACCACACGATCTTTCGCGAAGGTCTCCGATCGTTGGTCAACAACGAGACCGATATGAGCGTGATCGAGGAAGCGGCCGACGGGCAAGCCGCCTGGCAACGCGCCATCGAATTGTGCCCGGATGTGGTGATCATGGACGTGTCGATGCCGATCATGGGTGGAGCCGAGGCCACCCGGCTGATCCGCCGCGATTGCCCCGATACCAGGGTCCTGGCACTGACCGTCCACGAGGTCGGTGGTTACCTCCGTCAGCTCCTCGAAGCCGGCGCCTCGGGCTACCTGCTCAAGCGGGTCGCGTTCGAGGAACTCGTCCGTGCCGTCCGCCTGGTCGCCGCCGGTGGGACCTACCTGGACCCCAACATCGCCCCGGAAACGGTCGGCCCGGTGGGTGATGCCAGATCGACATCGGGCGTCGAGCGTGACCTGACTGGCCGCGAAGCCGAGGTGGCCCAGCTCTTGACCCGCGGTCACATCAACCGCGAGATCGCCGAACAGCTCGAAGTGAGTGTCAAGACGGTGGAAACCTACAAGTCGCGAATCATGGAAAAACTCGGCCTCCGGAGCCGTGCCGACCTTGTCCAGTACGCGATCCGCCGGGGTTGGCTCCACGAATCGTGATGCAATTCAATTCAAAAATTAAAGCGCCACTTGTGCGCCGTCAGGTTTCTCCTGACAATACGCCGGGGAGAATCTCTGTTTTTCCCGTCTGGACGTTACTCCGTTCTAGATCAGACAGGTTAACAATTTGATTCGTTGCAACGTGTGTATTCTTTGTCGAGAAGGAATTAGGCATGGAATCCAAGCTGGATCCTGCTGGTGACCGGAAATTACCAGCCCGCGATGGCTCAATAAATTCTCCGCCGATCCTGGCATCAGACCACCGCGACGCCGCCTTCTATCATGAGTCTGCCGCATTTCACCATCGCCAGGCCGCCCTGCACCTCGAACACGGCGACCACCCGGATGCCGAGCGCCACATCTGGGCAGCGTTCGGGCACAGCCTCAACGCCCACGAGTCGACCCGGAGCAGCGTCTCGGCGCTGCGAGATCACGCTGCCGCGCAGGATGGGGATGGTGCCCGGCCCCCGGTATTTCCGCCCGATAACCGGCCGTCGCCGGGCAAGCCCGACCGGAACTGACGAGGTCCGACCGGGTGATCGGTGGCGGCGGAGATTACGGGTTGGGTCCGTCCGGTCAACGGATTAATGGTCGTGGTTGCACTGCCGGCAGTTGGGCGGAGGCCACGCTGATTGTGCTTAAAAGTGCGTTCCGCCGCGAGACCCAGCGATATAACTCGGCGGGGTTGGAGTGAGCCCAGATCATCCCGGCGGCGTCAGCCACCGTGATCGGCGGCGCGGTCCAAGTTCCATCCCACCGCCCAGACCGATTCCGCGTGAAGTCATTCATGGCTTATCGTCCTTGGTGCTTCCCAGCATCACGTCGCCAATCAGAGAGTTGCGATTCGTCTAACTAAGCGGACAACTTTTTTGAATATTTTTGATTGAGGTATTTTGGCAACCTGGTGTCGCTCTGGATGCTCGAAATTCTCGTGATGGATCGCCAAGATCAGATCGCAAATCGCAATATTGCAAATCGCAAAGAGGAAAGAGAGTCAAGATTTTCTCGATCTGCGATCTGCGATCTGCGATCCTGATCTCCAGATTTGAAAGCAAAACCCATGGCGGCGGGCGGCGGTCGATCCGCTGGTTGCCCGGTGGTGGGTGGTTGGGATACAGTCAACATCAAGAACGAGAGACTTCGGTGCCCAGATCCTGGCACCTGGGTGGTGGGGATGGACGCATGAGCGAGATCAGTCGTCGAGGGTTCCATTCGCGGGTTCTGGCCACGGCGGCGGGGTCAGCCTGGCTGGCGGGCTCGGGCTGCGATCACACCACGGCAGACCCCAACTCGCTGGCCGAAGTGCCCGGCGTGCTGATCGTTGACAAGGACCGGCCCGCCGTGGTCGATGGCGTCGCGGCGGGGGATGTCGGCTCCGACGGGATCGGCGTCGTCTGGGCCCGGACCGACCGCCCGAGCCGGATGGTCGTCGAGTGGTCGACCACCGACTCGTTCCAGAACGTCCAGCGCGTGCTGGGTGCCACCGCCACCCCCGACACTGGCCTGACCGCGCAGGCCATCTTGACCGACCTTCCCGCCGGCGAGACGATCGTCTACCGCGTCGGGTTCATCGATCTGACCAACCCGAAGGCGAAGAGTCGCCCGGTCGTCGGCCGGTTCCGGACCCCGAACTCTCTGAAAATGAAGGACGTCAAGTTCGCCTGGGGCGGCGACGTCGCCGGCCAGGGATTCGGGATCGACCCGACTCGCGGCGGGATGGCGATCTTCGAGGCGATCCGCAAGGCTGAGCCCGACTTCTTCATCCACTCGGGCGACCACATCTACGCCGATAACCCCATCCTCGCCGAGCAAAAGCTCCGCGACGGCACGGTCTGGAAGAACGTCGTCACGGAGGGGACCAGCAAGGTCGCCGAGACGATCGGTGAGTTCCGCGACCGGTTCCGCTACAATCGCCTCGACGAAGCCGTCCGCAAGTTCAGCGCTGAGGTCCCGATGCTGGCGCAGTGGGACGACCACGAGGTTCTGAACAACTGGTACCCCGGCAAGATCCTCGACGACGCCCGCTACACGATCAAGGACGTCGACACGCTGGCCACCCGTGCCCGGCAAGCCTTCTTCGAGAACCTGCCGCTCCGCGCCATCACTGCCAACCCACGGAAGATCTACCGGTCGGTCCGTCAGGGGCCGCACGTCGAGGTCTTTCTGCTCGACCAGCGGACCTACCGCGGCCCGAACTCGGCGAACCGACAGGCCGAGGAATCCCCCGCGACCGCCTTTCTCGGTCCCGAGCAACTCCAGTGGCTGACTGATGGCCTGAAGCAAAGCAAGGCGACCTGGAAGGTGATCGCCAGCGATATGCCGCTCGGCCTGAACGTCGTGGATGGTCCCAGCACCGCCAACCCGCTTCACTTCGAAGCCCTGGCCAACGCGGATGGCGGCCCGCCGCTGGGCCGCGAACGCGAACTGGCCAAACTGCTCGGCGACCTCAAGCAGGCCAGGGTCAAGAATATCGTCTGGCTCACGGCCGATGTCCACTATGCCGCCGCGCACCATTACGACCCGAGCCGCGCTGTCTTTACCGACTTCGACCCGTTCTGGGAGTTCGTCGCCGGTCCGTTGCACGCGGGGACGTTTGGCCCCGGCGGTCTCGACCCCACGTTCGGCCCCGAGGTCCGGTTCAACTCGCTCCCGCCGAACATGCCGCAAAACCAGCCTCCCTCGGCTGACCTCCAGTTCTTCGGCCAGATTGCCGTCACCGGTCGGAGTCAGGTCATGCGCGTCACCCTCCACAACCGGACCGGTGCCGAAATCTACGCGGTCGACTTGCCCCCCGAATCGGTCTGAGCCGCCACCACTATCCCACCACGCATTCAGTCGGGTACTGTTGTCATTGGCCGGTTGCGGAGTGCAAAACTGCCCAATTCCCCCTTGTCAGGACGGTTACCCGATGAAGACTTATCTCTCGGTCCTCTCGCTCTCGCTCCTCGCGGCTTGTTTGTTCGCGGTCGAGTCGCGCTCGCTCGAAGGTTCAACGCCGGTCGGACCCGACGACGAGTTGATGCGGGCACAACCACGCTTGATCCGGATCACCGCGGTTGTGGACGGGTCAGATAAGATCAGCTTCGCACGGAACTGGACGAAGTACGAGCACAGGCAGTGGAGCCCGTTGCAGGACGTAACTTTCGAGGGGAGTTCCTGGTCGGATCTGACGAAAACTCCCCCCGCGTGGCTGGAGATGGCCGACCGGCTCGACCTCTCGCGGGCCTGGATCGTCAAGCGGCAAGGGCGTGATATGATCGCGCTGGAGCACACGCTTGAAGGCTTTGACCTCTACCTGTGCGACTCGCCCAACGGTTCGTCGTCCTTCGAGGTCACGATCGCCATCCCGCAGCGTTGAGTTGCGGCCCCGATCCGGCCGGATCGCCGCAATCAGCGATCCGGTCGCCAGGCCGACCGGAGTTGGTGGAGCTGAAAGTCGAGCAGTTGAGGATGCTGCGGGTCGGGTCGGGTCGTGACCTTCAACCGCGGCCCCTGGTGATCTGGGTTGATCCGCCGCGAGACCGCAACCTGGCCATCATTGGCGAAGACCTCCAGCGATCGCCGATCGCCCAGGATTCTCAGCTTGATCTCGCGGTCTCCCAGCGTCAGCGGATTTGGGCCGACTCCCAGCCCGTGCGTCGGAGATTGAGCCTGGAGTTGACCAGGAACGGCCGATAACGCCACTTCCAGACCGGCGACGGTAAGCACCTGCCGCGCTCCATCGTACCAGATCTCTGACCCGAGCCAGGTCACAACCAGGCCGCCTGGCTCGTCGCTCCGCAAGGTGATGCGGATGTCGAAGCCACTCTGCACTGGCTGAAGAGCAAGTTCCTGACCGCCCGACCGGTCTTCACCCCCACCAAACCAGCCATGCTGCTCGTTGCTCGGGCCGAGCAGGTGGGAGAGTTCGGGTACCGGCTCGGCAAACAGGCGTGGTCCCTCGGTCGTGGTCCGCAGGGTCAACTCAACCGGCACCGCCATCTGCTGGTTGAACGGCATCCCGGGGAAGCTGATATCACGAGCCCAGCCGATCTGGATCCGGCGACCGTCGGGTGTGTTGCTGTAAGTTTGCGCGGCGTAGAAGTCGCCGTGCCAGAGGGTCAGTTTCGCCGTCTCGGGCGTGAACCTGTGGCCGTCGAACTGGCCGAGCCGGTACTTGCCGTCGGCTGCCGAGAGGACCCAGAGCGACCGAGCGGGCTCGGCTCCCTGAATCGGGAGTTCGAAGAGGTCGGGGCATTCAAAGAAGCCATCGATCCGGCTCTCCTCGGTCCAGACCTTAAGGTCGGGCGACGAGTGGAAGACGATCGCCTGCTTTTTGTCCGCCTCGTCGTAGACCGCCATGATCCAGCGCTGGGTTGGCTCGTGCCAGACCAATCGGGGGTCGCGGCCGTCGTGGCGGACAACCGGATTGCCGGCAAACTCGGTCCAGGTCTGCCCGCCATCGGTGCTCGACACGATGCACTCGCCGCGACCGGTGCTGGTGTACGCCGCGACCAGCGGGGCCTTGCCATCCGTCCCAAACCCCGATGTATTCTGCCGATCCACCACCGCCGACCCCGAGAACGCCCAGTCGCCATACTTCCGCGGGTAGAGGGCAATCGGCTGCTCGGTCCAGCGGACGAGGTCGGGGCTCGTGGCGTGCCCCCAGTGCATGTTGCCCCAGTCCCAGCCGTACGGGTTGTGCTGATAGAAGAGGTGATATGTTCCCTCGTGCCAGACCAGGCCGTTGGGGTCGTTGAGCCAGCCGCGGCGATTGGTGAAGTGGAACAACGGCCGGTCCCGCTCGGTGTACATCGTCGCCGAGCCCGCAACCTGGTCGCTCAACGTCAGACCGTCCAGAGAATGCGAGGTGCCGGGCGGAGTGGTGGTGATCGTCAGAGTCTGTCCTTTAAAGGGTGCGAGGTCGAGCCAGGTCATGAAGTCGGCGGTCCCATCGACCGGTCGGCCGTCGAGCCGCCGGACAATTTGCCCATCCGCCGAGTGCTCGATCGCGCGGGCAGGACCGTTGATGCCCGTGGTGAGATACGGCGGCAGAGCGATCGGCCCACGGTTGTCGTCTCGAGCGCCGACCAGAATGTTCCCCGGCCCATCGTCCAGGCGGATATCGAACTCACGAACGACCTGATCTCGCTGCCTGATCTGAACCCGACGGATCGGGTTTTTGACCCGGACTGGCAGATTCAGATACCGCGAGTTGGCCACGATGGTCCGCGTAACGGGTTCAGCCTGGCGGCGGGTGTCGGAGAGTGTAACCTGATCGACGTTGATATGGCCCCAGCCACCTCGGCGGTGGTCGACCACGCGGAGCGTCGCGGTCTGACCGGCGAACTCGGCAACGTCCCAGGTCAGCCAGTCGAGCCGTTCCGACCCGCCGGGCGCATCGTTGGGACCGGTCGCCGTCCGGACGGTCTGGCCGTTGATGAGCAGGTCCACACAGGTTTCGCCGGGATATTTGCCACCGCCGACCAGGAAGTTGACGAACCGCCGGTCGATCGGAAATGGCGGCGAGATCAGACTCCCCGTCGCGTCATCGCCGCCGGCGAACGAGTTGACCAGCCCGTGCCCCTCAAACCCGGCAACGCTCATCTGCCCCGGCAAGGCTCCGGGGGCGGGACCCGAGCCGAAAGCAGTCCCCTCGACCTGCCAGCCAACGCCATAGGTTGAGCCCTCGAAGTCGGCCACGAGGATATCGGATCGGCGGTCATCGGCGGCGGGCGCGGTTGCCGCGAGCCAGCCGAGCAGCACGAGAACCCGGGGGACCGTGGCGAGCATCGGGTCACCTCGAAAGGATGATCGGAGCAAGATTGAGCGGGGAGATGGGAGCGCTGATCGGTATGATGGCAGATCGCCCGGAGAAACGCACCAGGTTGCTCCCCCTTCGTCGCGAGAACGAATCCATGACCGACCCGCTTGCCTGCCGATCGTGCCTGGTCTTGCATGGCCTCGGGGGCGGTCCGTATGAGCTGGCGCCGGTCCTGGATGGACTGAGGGAGTTGGGGGTGGATGTCGAGGTGCCGCTCTTGCCGGGGCATGATGATGAGGCCGGGCCGACGATGCCGGGGTCGGTCTGGACCGACTGGGTGATCGCCGTCGAGGCGGCTTTTGATGCCGTGAGCCGCCGGAGCGAGGGGAGGCCGGTCGCCGTGCTCGGGTTCTCGACCGGGGCGACGTTGGCCTTGCACCTGGCGGGGCGGCGGCCGGTCGCTCGGCTGATCTTGCTGGCCCCCTTCCTGGCAATCCGGTTCAGCCAGTGGCTACCCGTCCCGGCGTCGGTCTGGCTCGGGCCGATCGCGCGAGTGGTCCCGGACTTGCCCCGGCGCTCGGTGGCGACGCGGAACCGGCTCGTCCGGGCCGAACTGGCGGGTTCGACCCGGTTCCGGACGTTCAGCCTGGCCAGCACCCTGAGCGCCCTGGCCTTGATCGAGCAGGTCAAGCCCGAGGTCCCCGCGATCCAGGCACCGACGATGATCCTTCAGGGGAAGCGGGACAGCGTGGTCGAACCGACCGGCGCAGCCTGGCTGCTCGCCAACCTCGGTTCATCGGACAAGCGCCTGGTCTGGTTCGCCCGGTCCGACCATCTACTCGCCTGGGACCACGATCGCGAATCTGTCGTCACAACCTGCTTGATGTTTTTCCACGACGAGCGAAGACCTTGATAGGGACGTCCTCTTGCGAGGTCCGATCCCCCTTCCGTTATAATGCAGACTCTGACCGGTGGATCTCGATGATCCCAGAACCTAGAGTTCCCCTGTCGAGACACTGGTTGCACCTACCTTCCTGGAGTGGTTGACTCATGAATCGCGTATCCCGCCCGTTTGCTCCCGCCTCCGCTCGCTGGTTCCTGCTCGCCGGTCTGGCGGGGATCGGCCTGGGTTGCTCCACCTCGGACATCCCCGAGGAGCAGAAGAGCACCGTTCAGAAGGTTGAGGACGGGGCCGCCAACGCGACGAATAAGGTCGTCGACGCCACCGGGACCGCCGTCAAGGCCACCGGCAATGCGTTGGAGAAGGCCGGCGAGAAGCTGGAAACTTCGGCTGCCGAATCGGTCAAGAAGAACGTCGGCGAAAAGGCCGGCGAACTGGTCGAGAGCGCTGGCAAGGGCCTCGAAAAGGCTGGTGAGAGCGTTGAAAAAGGTGGCGAGAAGGTCAAGGACAGCGTCCCGCCCAAGTAAGCTGGAACTGGTTAAGCCTTCGATTGCCGCCGGTCTCGGCTCGAAGCATGCTTCGAGACGGGTCCGGCGGTTCGTTTTTGGTGGGATCGGCCTCCGACTTGCTCCTGGATTTGGTCAGACGCCCAGGCTCTTGGGAGGGAGCAAGCCCATGCAAGTGCAAGTTCGAACCGATAATCATATCGCCAACTCCGCCGAGCTATCCGACCGCGTGCGTGACGAGGTTGAAGGAGCTTTGGCTGACCGCTACCACGGCCAGGTTCGCCGGGTCGACGTCCACATTCAGGACATGAACGGCCACAAGCACGGCGTCGACAAGCGCTGCTCGATCGAGGTCAACCTCGACGGCCACGGTCCCGTTGCCGCCGAACACAAGTCCGCCTCGGTGGATGACGCCGTGTCGGGAGCCATCGACAAGGTGCTCCGAGGTCTCGAGCATACGCTCGGCCGCCTCCGCGACAAGGGCGGGCGAATGTCGATGTCGGGTGAAGAGACTTGATCAGGTCCATGCTCGCAAATGGGAGGAGTCGACGAAATTCCTCCCATTTGCGATCGGATCATCGCTCGCCCGCCGGGGCGGGGATGTCGGCATCGGTTGCCAGCGGTCGGCCGAAGTTGGGGCGGCCGTCGGGGGTCCAGGTGAAGCGCTGGGCGCGGGTGGTCCGGTCGCGGTAGGTTCGGTTGGTGCCGGTCTTGGCGTGGTAGACGATCCAGTCCTCGGTCCCGTCGGGCGAGCGGAAGAAGCCGTGGTGACCGGGACCGAAGACGCCGGCGGGATCGTTCCGCGTGAAGACGGGCGTGGGGACATGGACCCACGACTTCGGGTCGAGCGGGTCGGCGGTTGCCTGGGCTTCAAGCATCCCGATCTTGTAGTTGGGGGTATCGGCCGGGCAGGCGGAATACGTCAGGAAGACCCGACCGTTGCGGACCAGCGTGACTGGCCCCTCGCGGACGTCGCGGCAGCCGAAGCCGTCGGCGGGAATGCTTACCCGCGGGCCGACGGTCGTCCAGGGGTTGCTCATCCGGCTGATATAGAGCCCCTGCCCCGTCACGCTCGGCCGCCCGCACCAGAGGAAGTACATCGAGCCGTTGGGGTGGTTGAGAATCGTCCCGTCGATAGCATAAAACTCGTTGTGCGGGTCGGTCTCGATCAGACCCTTGAACTGGTACGGGCCGAGCGGGTCATCGTGCTCACTTTGAAGGACGAACATTCGGTGGTCGGCGTCGTTTTTGCCGTCAGCCGCCGTGAAGTAGAGGAACCAGCGTGACCCGAGCCCGTCGCCCGCGTCGAGCCGGTGGAACTCCGGTGCCCAGATGTCATGGAGTCGGTCCAGTCGATCCCGCTGGCGATCCCAGACCACCACTTCGGCTGCCGTCTTGAGGTCACCCAGTCGACTCGCTTTCCGAATCCGCAGGTCCACGCCGGTCGTGGTCGCCAGGTAGTACGACCCCGCATGGTAAACCAACCAGGGGTCGGCCCCGTCGACCTTGAGCGGGTTCCGGAACGTGCCGGCGACTGGTCCGGGCTCGGCGGCGGGACAGACGGCGGTCGAGCCAGTCGCCGCCAGGATCAACACCAGAGAAGCGATCCAGCGCATCGCATTCTGCTCACTTTCCGAGGTTCGGGGTAACTTCTCAGCCAAAGATCCGATCGACTGCCAATCGCCAGCCAGCAACGGCCGGCTCGGCCTCGGCCACGCCACCCCGAGCATAGACCGTGGCGGCGGTCGGGTCGTCGTGGCGGTAGACCGTGATCGTTTCGGCGACGGTATCAACGTCCCAGACGACCAGGGTGCCGGCCTCGAAGTAGTCGGCACGTTTGGTGGCTATCGCGCGTGCGGCGGCGGGTGAATAGTCGTACTGAGAGCGGACCTCGACGGCAAAGTCCGGCGGGCCATCCACGAAACGGAGCCGATTGGCAGGTCGGGGTTGCAGATAGTAAGAAGCGTCGGGCATGAAGGACTCACGCCCGGAAGTCAACTCCTGAACCGCGTAGCTCAGGCCGTCTGCCCGAGCCTCGCCCCGCCCCGTGGTCCGGGTATGGTCGAAAAGGCTCATGGCGATCAGGAAGGCGACCTTACTGGGTTGGTCTCCGCTGCCCATCAGATGCACGATCCTTCCAGCAATCAATTCGGCCTTGCCCTCGACAGCGTAGAGGTCATTGATGGTGGCGTGGGTGTCGGTGGCCGGGGGCATGGAGGACTCCTTTTGAATCAGGAGAGAGGAGTAATCAACGCTTGAGGAGGTCTTGCAGGGCATAGACGCTCAGCGGGCCTTCGCGGAGGCGTTCGAGGGCGCCGACGGCGGCCTTGGCTCCCGCGATGGTGGTGATGCAGGGGATGCCGTGGCTGACGGCCGAGGCGCGAATCTTGCCCTCGTCGGTCCGCGCCCCCTTGCCCGAGGGGGTATTGACGATCGCGGCGATCCGGCCGTTGGCGAGATGATCGAGGAGGTTGGGCCGCCCCTCGGCGATCTTGCGGACGGGCGTGACGGTGATCCCGTGCTCGGCCAGGGCCGCGACCGTGCCGGTCGTCCCCATCAGGGTGAAGCCGAGGTTTACGAGCCGCGCGGCGATCGGGACGACGGCCCCTTTGTCCCGCGTGGCGACACTGACGAAGATCGTGCCGGATTTGGGCAAGCTCGAACTGGCGGCCATCTGGCTCTTGGCGAACGCGGCGGGGAAGTCGGTGGCGATCCCCATGACTTCGCCGGTCGACCGCATCTCGGGGCCGAGGACGATATCCACCCCCGGGAACTTGGCGAACGGGAAGACGCTCTCCTTGACCGAAACGAACGTCGGCTCAACCTCTTTTGTGACCCCCTGCTCGGCAAGGGTCCGCCCCGCCATCACCCGCGCCGCGACTTGTGCCAGGTTTAACCCGGTGGCCTTGGAGACGAACGGGACCGTCCGCGACGCTCGCGGGTTGACCTCCAGAACGTAGATTTCTCCCTCTTTGACGGCAAACTGAATGTTCATCAGACCCCGGACGCCAAGCGCTTCGCCGAGCGCGACCGTCTGCCGCTTCAACTCGACGATGGTCTCGGGAGCGAGCGAAAACGGCGGGATCGCGCAGGCGGAGTCGCCCGAGTGGATGCCAGCCTCCTCGATGTGCTCCATAACGCCGCCGATGATGGTTCGTTCGCCGTCGCAGATCGCGTCAACATCCACTTCGCGGGCATCTTCGAGGAACTTGTCGATCAGGACCGGGTGGCCGGGGCTGGCCTCGATCGCGGCGGCGACGAAGCGGGAGAGGCTTGGCTCGTCGTAGACGATCTCCATCGCCCGGCCCCCGAGCACGAACGACGGTCGGACGAGCACCGGGTAGCCGATCCGCTCGGCGATCCGCCGGGCTTCCTCGTAGTGCGTCGTCGAGCCGTTGGGCGTCTGCCGGAGCTGGAGGCGGTCGATGATCAGGCGGAACCGCTCACGGTCCTCGGCCAGATCTATGCTGTCGGGGCTTGTTCCCAGGATCGGCACGCCGGCGGCTTCGAGGGCTCGCGCCAGGTTCAAGGGGGTCTGGCCGCCGAACTGGACGATCACCCCCATCGGCTCGACGCGGTCGATGACGTTGAGGACGTCTTCCACCGTCAACGGCTCGAAGAAGAGGCGGTCGGAGGTGTCGTAGTCGGTGCTGACGGTCTCGGGGTTTGAGTTGATCATGACAACCTCGAACCCGTCGGCCCGCAAGGCGAACGCCGCCTGGCAGCAGCAGTAGTCGAACTCGATCCCCTGCCCGATCCGGTTCGGCCCGCCGCCGAGGATCACCACGCGCGGCTTGTCGCCCACCCGGGCCTCGTCCTCAAGCTCATACGTCGAGTAGTAGTACGGCGTGATCGCCTCGAACTCGGCTGCGCAGGTGTCGACCAGCTTGAAGACGGCCTTAATTCCCCGGGCCTCGCGATCCTTGCGGACCGTGATGGCATCCGTTCCCCAGATCTGGGCCAGCTGCGGGTCGGAAAAGCCGTTCCGCTTGGCGTCGCGGATCTGGTCGTCGGTCGCGTCTTCCAGGCTCGCGACCGACCGGAGTTCCCCTTCCATCAACACCAGTTCGCGCAGGTTGTGGAGGAACCAGGGGTCGATGAACGTCAAGGCGTGGATATCTTCGAGCGTCATCCCGGCCAGAAAGGCGTGGCGGATCGACCAGACCCGGTCGGCGTTGGGCGTGGCGAGCTTGGCGCGGATCTCATCGAGCGAGGGTTGCTCGGGCGTACCCCAGGTGTCTTTCTTGTCGCACCCGAAGCCGAACCGGCCAACCTCCAAACTTCGGAGGGCCTTCTGGAAGCTCTCGCGGAACGTCCGACCGATCGCCATGACTTCCCCGACCGATTTCATCTGCGTCGTGAGGATCGGGTCGGCGTCGGGAAACTTCTCGAACGCCCAGCGCGGGATCTTGGTGACGACGTAATCTATGGTTGGCTCGAAGCAGGCGGGGGTCTCGCGGGTGATGTCGTTGCGGATCTCGTCCAATCGGAAGCCGACGGCGAGCTTGGCGGCGATTTTGGCGATCGGGAAGCCGGTCGCCTTGCTGGCGAGCGCTGAGGACCGGCTGACGCGGGGGTTCATCTCGATGACGACCATCCGCCCATCCTTGGGGTTGATGGCGAACTGGACGTTCGAGCCTCCGGTCTCGACGCCGATCTTGCGGAGGATGGCCAGCGACGCGTCGCGCATCCGCTGGTATTCTTTGTCGGTCAACGTCTGCGCCGGGGCGACGGTGATACTGTCGCCCGTGTGGATACCCATCGGGTCAAAGTTTTCGATCGAGCAGACGATGACGGCGTTATCCGCGCAGTCGCGCATCACCTCCATCTCGTACTCTTTCCAGCCGGTCAGGCACTCCTCAACGAGCAGCGTTTTGACCGGCGAGAGTTCGAGCCCGAAGGCGACCATCCGGTCGAACTCGTCCTTGTTATAAGCGATCCCGCCGCCCGATCCCCCCATCGTGAAGCTCGGCCGGAGCACGCATGGCAGGCCGATCTCGTCGCGGATGACGCGGGCCTCGTCGATCGAGTGCGCCTGGGCCGAGCGGGCGCTTTCCAGGCCGATCTCGGTCATCGCGACCTTGAACAGGGCGCGGTCCTCGGCGGTCCGGATCGCCAGCGCTGATGCCCCTATGAGCTGGCACCCGAGCCGATCCAGGACACCGCTCTCTGCCAGCGCGAGCCCGACATTCAGGCCCGTCTGCCCGCCGAGCGTCGGCAGCAAGGCGTCGGGCCGCTCTTTCTCAATGATCTGCTCGACGACGGCGGGCGTGATCGGCTCGATATACGTCCGGTCGGCCATCTCGGGGTCGGTCATGATGGTGGCCGGGTTCGAGTTGACCAGGACGACCTCGAACCCCTCCTCGCGGAGCGCCTTGCACGCCTGAGTGCCCGAATAGTCAAACTCGCACGCCTGCCCGATGACGATCGGTCCAGCACCCAGGATCAAAATCTTCTTGATATCGGTTCGCTTCGGCACGGGCGGTACTCGCATCAGACTCAAGACGAGGCGGCGCAACTCGGGACCTGGCATACCCCTCGCGGCCCGAAAAATTTCACGACTTTAGCAAGAAATGGCCTTGGGGGACAAGTCCTGCATCCATCACAGGCTGTTGATCGACCGGCTCTTTGAGCCCGGGTCCGTTGCGGTTGGTGGGGGAAACCGGCATACTTGGGAGACCAGATTGTCAGGTTGAATCTCTCGTGCTGATCGCCGTGAAAGGGTCTTGCCGTGGCCAAACGAAAACCTCCCAGCCAGCGTCCCGAACGTCAACTCGACCCCGTTGCCCAGGAAACGGCCCAGCTTGCCGAGGAAGCCAAGGCCGAGGCCAAGAAAGCACTCAAGGCCGAGCGCCGCGCCGAGAACATGGGCCGACCCACCCACGATGCCGGCTCGGGCGGCCTGACCAGCGGCAAATCTGCCGCCGCTGGCAGCCAACCCCAGATGCGCCGGTCGAAGTCGGGTGGGGGCGGTTGATGACGACGTTTGAGGGGCCCGGTCGATCGACGGCTCGCGGATTCGGCTCGACCGGTCCTCTCAACTTGGTGACTGCGACGGCGGAGGGTTGAATCATGCAGCGCGAAGTTCGGTCTGCTCCTGAGGTCGTTAGCATGGCCATCGTCGATGGGATCAACCACTTCGTTCGGACGGTCCTGATCCCACGATGCCCGGATCTGGAGCGGATCCTGGAAGGACCAGAGGACGCCGAGATTTTGCGACTCAAGAATCAGATGGCCGCCACGTTCGCGGCTCGGTGGGCTATCTGTCATGTCATCGACGCCACGTAACCGAGTTCGGTCGGTTGTCGTGGTCGCCTGTGGCGGATGGTTGGCGGTTCGGGTAAGACGATGGGCAAGAAGCTTTCTCCCCCATTCGTTTGAGGAGCCCCACCCATGCGTTGCCGACTTGCCGCCTTGATGGTTGTTGTGTTCATGGCTGCCTGGATCAGTGCCGGTATACCGGTGTCCGCCCAGGAGGCGAAGCCCCCGGCGTTCGAGGCTTTGCTCCAGGAGGGTAAGCTCGCCGCTGCCGAGCAACTGCTGGCCAAAACCCTGGCCGAGCAGCCGGACGATGATAAGACCCGGTTCGCGCTCGGGGTGACGCAGTTTGTCCGGGCGGTCGAGACGCGGATTCAGGTCTTCCACAAGTACGGTATCCGGACCGAGCCGGGGACAATCGTCTCGTTCTCGGCGCTGCCGATCCCGCCGAATCCCAAGCCCGCGCCGCTCGACTACAAGACAGCGCGAGCCGTTTTGCAAGGCTGGGTGGACGACCTGGCCAGGGTTGAGGCGACGCTGGCGCCGATCCGGTCAGCCGACGTCAAACTGCCGCTCCACCTGGGCCTGATCCGGCTCGATCCGACCGGGACCGCCAAGCCGGGCCACTGGCGGTCGCTCTGGGAGATCTACCACACCTTCAACCAGGCCGCGAACATCTCCGCGGCCGACGCGAAGGAGTTCGTTCTTGCCTTCGATCGTGGCGACGTCGACTGGCTCCGCGGTTACTGCCACCTCCTCTCGGCCCTGACCGAGGCACTCCTGGCGTACGACTTCGAGGATGTCTTTAACCGCTCGGGCTATATCCTCTTTGGCGGGATCAAGGCTCCTGATGCGTTTCTCGTCGCCCCGGGCGGCGATGGTCAGCAGATGGTGTTCGAGATCATGGATCTCGTGGCGCTGGTTCACCTGATCCGTCTGCCCGTCGCCGAACCGCAGCGGCTGCAAGCCGTCTTGACCCACCTGGAAGCGACGGTCGCGCTGAGCCGATCGTCGTGGGCGGCGATCCTCGCCGAGACCGACGACGACCACGAGTGGATTCCCAACCCGAAGCAAAAGACGGCCGTCCCCAACGGTCAGACGACTGACGAGATGGTCCGGACCTGGACCGAGTTTCTCGACGAGTTCGGCCCGATCCTCGCCGGCAATAAACTTGTCCCGTTCTGGCGCGGCAACGACCGGACCCTCGGCCTCAACCTCCGCCGGATCTGTCTCGAACCTCGCCCGTTCGACCTCGTCCTCTGGCTCCAGGGGACCGCGTTGATTCCCTACCTTGAGGTCGGCGACGTCACCAAGCCCGAAACCTGGTCCCGCTTCAACCGGATCTTTCGCGGCCAGTTCATCGGCTTCGCGCTTTGGTATAACTAAACCTGGATTGTTGCGCGGACCGAGGAGTGACAGGGTGAGCCTGAACGAGCAGGCCCAGACCGGCCGATCAGGCTCATGAACGAGTCAACGAGACCCAAATGGGGAGGAAGCCCTTGCGATTCTTGGCCATCGGCTGGCTCTTCGCTTTTCCGCTGGGCTGTGGGATTGCGGTGCTCTCGTTCCGCGTCCAGCAAACCATGTCGGGAAGGCATCTAAGTACCGACTTCAATCCGGCCTCGTTCACTCTGGCCCTACTCCTTTTCTCATTCACCGGCTGGGCGACCGTTCGCTCGTTGCAAAAGAGGGCAAGTCGAAGCAAGTGGCAGCGCTAACCACCTGAGGATCGGCCCGCCTGCTGCATGGTAGTTCCGGCTCGTGTGGATCTTACTGACCGCCTCCTGTCTCAAGGATGAACTCCGAATGCCCGATACCAGGCCGACCGCCAACCAGAACGAAAACCGGCCCGTGGCGGCCGTGATGACAACCACGCCGCGGACGTGCTCGCCGTTCAGCACGATCACCGAGGCGGCCTTGATCTTTCGCGATCAGGCGTGCGGCGTGGTGCCGGTACTCGACGCGGGCAAGCCGGTCGGGGTCTTGACCGACCGCGACGTGGCGCTCGCGGTGATCGAGCGGCCCGATCTCGGTCATGTCACCGTGGGCGACATCATGACGCGCGAGGTGGTGGCGATCTCCGCCGGTGACACGATCGCGACCGCCCGCGCGAAGTTTGCCGAGGCGCAGGTCCGCCGCCTCCTCGTCGTCGATGCCGCCGACCAACTGATCGGGATCGTCTCCCTGGCCGACTTGCCCGAGCCGGGGGCCGCGCCGAGTCGAGGCAAAGGCAAACGACTGGCTGCAACCGAGGATGAGCAGACCGGGACCGGTCCGTGGGCCTGGGCTCAACCCAAAGCGTTCTGGGGGCTGGTCAAGACGACGGCCAGCGAGTGGTCAGAGGACAAGGTCCCTCGGCTCGGGGCGGCGCTGGCGTTTTATAGCGTGCTGTCGATCGCGCCGTTGCTGCTGATCGCGATCGCTGTGGCGGGGCTCGTCTTTGGCGAGGAAGCAGCGCAGGGGAAGCTGGTCGATCAGATGACGGGGATGATCGGCAAGGAGGGGGCCGAGGCCGTGCAGGTGATGCTCACCAACGCCAAAAAGCCAGGCGCGGGGACGCTCGCGGCCCTGATCGGGTCGGTTACGCTCCTGTTCGCGGCCTCGGGCGTGTTTGGCCAGCTTCAGGACGCGATGAACACAATCTGGGAAGTGCAACCCAAGGCGGGACGCGGGGTCTGGGGGTTCATCAAGGATCGGTTCCTCTCGTTCACGATGGTCCTGGGGACCGGCTTCCTCCTGCTGACCTCGCTGGTCCTGAGTGCCGGGGTGGCGGCGACGATCGCCATTGTCCAGAACATGGCCCCGAGCCTCAAGCCGCTCCTGGCGTTTAGCGACACGTTTGTGTCGGGGGTGGTGGTAATCCTCCTGTTCGCGCTGATCTTCAAGGTCTTGCCCGACGCCCGGATCGCCTGGCACGACGTCTGGGTCGGCGCTGGCCTGACGACGGTCCTGTTCCTGGTCGGCAAGGCGTGCATCGGCCTCTATCTGGGCCAGAGCAGTTATGGCTCGGCCTATGGTGCGGCGGGGTCGCTGGTGGTCCTGCTGGTCTGGATCTACTACTCGTCGCAGATCCTCTTCTTCGGTGCCGAGTTCACGCAGGTCTACGCCAACCGCTTCGGCTCGCAGATCCGCCCCGCCGCCAACGCCGAGACCGTCACCGAGCGGACCCGCAACCAGGAAGGGATTCCGCACCAGAGCTGAACTGATCGTCAGTCGAGCCCGAGCACCCGGCGGAGCGCTGCGCGGGTGGCTTCGACGCCGTTCGCGCGGATCTCGTCGAGCCAGGCGGGATCGGCCACGGCCTGGAGCGCTGATCGGCGGGCGACCGGATCGTTGATCCGGGCCAGGAACTCGGCGCGAAGGTCGATCAGGAGCGTGGCCAGGGCGGCGGGCTCGGGGCCGATCGCCGCGGCGGCGCGATCGCGGAGCACCCGGGCCAGCGCGGGGCTGGCGCCGCCGGTCGAGACCGTGATCGTCACCGGCCCGCTCCGCCAGACGGCTGGCACGGTGAACTGACCGGCCTGAGGCTCGCTCGCCGACGAGACGAGAACGCCCCGGCTCCGCGCATCGGCGACCACCAGGCGGTTAATCTCGGGCGTGGCTGAGGCGATGGCCAGGGTGGCTCCGGTTAGATGCTCGGGACGATAGAGTTCGGCGCGGAGGTCGATTCCGGTCGCGCTGGCCCAATCAGCGCCGCGCGGGTCGATCCCCCGGACGGTGGCGCCAGCGGCGAGCAAACCCACGGCCTTCCGCTGGCCGACGGCGCCGAGGCCGACGACCACGGCGATCATCCCGCGGACATCCAGGTGGATCGGGTAGCCGAAGCCGGTCGGGTCGGCGGGCTCGGTCACGGGACCCACCGCAGGAGGGTTTCCGTCACCGGCGTGGTGAAGCCGAGCGCGTCTTTGAGCGCCAGTGAGCCCGGGTTGCCGGGGTTGACCACCCAGAGCGCATGCCGACCACGCTCGACCTCGATCTCATCGACCAAGGCGGCAGCAACCGCCCTGCCCAGCCCGAGGCGACGGTATTGGAGATGAGTGGCGACTCCCACCTTGTCCATGTGGTGGTTCGACTCGACCACCCAGGCCGCCGCCACCAGACCCGACCGGCTCGGGACACCAAACGCGGCGCCACGGTCGATTGCCGTCCCGAAATCTCCCCAGGACCGGACCGCCCAGGCGGGCGTGATCGCGGCGAAGGCGGCGGCATCGTCGTGCCCGAGCGGTCGGACATCCGCCGCCATCCCTGGTCGAGCAACGGGCTCGGGGCGAAGCCATGTTTGCACAAAACTGGTCTCGACCGGGCGGGTCGGTCCCAATCGCGCCCGCACGCTGTCCGCCCAGGACGTCGGCGCGGCAAGGACGATCGGCCGATTGGTGGCGACCCGTTCCACCCAGTCGAGTGCGGGACCTGCGAACCCGGCACCAAAGACTTCCCACTGATTGCCGCCATCGCGGAGCCAGACAACGCTCGAAGGTCGCGTCGGATCATCTCCCCAAAGCCCCGGTCGTCCATGAATCGCCGCATGGTGCAATGCCACCATCCGGTGCAACCCATCTCCCCAACCCAGGACCGTGTCGGTGGCCCTGGCTCCGAGTGGAATCATCGTTACCTCTACCATTCCCACAAGCCGGATCAAGGTCAATCCGACCCCTATTGATCACCGGTTGTGACGCAACCCTTCGAGGTTCATTTTCGATGAACCGCTTTTGCATATTAGTCAGGTTCAATCGAAACGCCAAGATTTCTGTATAGATTTCGGTAGATTTTTTCTTGACAGTCCAGAGTCCGCCGCGCGAGTCGTGGCAGAACTATTAAGTACTTACCCCAAAAACTTGGGGCGATTGGACCACTGTCCGGCCACTATCTGGGTAGACGGGCGCAAAGAGTTTCAAAAGAGCCGAACCAGGCAGACGACGCGATGAAGAGGTAGCAATCTTGACGGCAAGATTTGGATTCAGCGCTTTGTGGCACGAGGGCACGGTTGCGGGTCTGACCGACGGGGTTCTGCTCGATCGGTTCCTGATCGGACCGAGCGACCAGGCCGAGACCGCATTTGCTACGCTCGTGGAACGGCATGGACCGATGATCTTGCACGTATGCCGGCGACACCTTCGCAACCGTCATGCCGCCGAAGATGCCGCACAGGCGACTTTCCTGATCCTGGCGCGGCAGGCCCACTCGATCCGCCGAGCCGACTCGCTCGCGAGTTGGCTGTACGGTGTCGCCGGGCGAGTCGCGAGCCGGGCCGTGCGCGACGCCGCACGCCGGCAGGCTCGCGAGCACCATGCCGGCGCAATCGCCTGGACACGCCGACAGGCTGCTGGGCTTGACCCCGGCCCCTCGATCGGCACCGAACTGCACGAAGAACTCGACCGGCTCCCCGAGCGGTTCCGGCTCGCGCTCCTCTGCCACCTGGAAGGGTTGACCTATGAGCAGGCCGCGCAGCGGCTCGGCTGTCCGGTCCGGACGATTCAGTCCCGCCTGGCTCGCGCCCGCCAGCGACTCCGCGACCGGTTGATCCGTCGAGGAGTCGCCCCCTCGGTCGTGGCGCTGAGTCTGGAGCCACGAGCCCAACCGGCGGCGCTGGTCGTCGCCGAGGTCTGGAAGCATCTGACCGTCCGGGCGGCGGTCCGCTCACTGGCGAGCGGTCCCAAAACCGCCCTCGTTTCCGCCCGGGTTGCCGGGCTGGTTCAAGGAGTTTCCCGCGTCATGATCTGTCAGCAACTGGTGAAGTGGACCGCAGTCCTGGCCACCCTCGGCGGCACCATCGGCGGTGCCCGCGTAACGCTCAATGCCTGGTCCGCCCCGGCGCGGGCGGCGACCGCCCCTGCCTTCAACCCGGCGATGGCCCCGGTCCCGGTCCCGCCCGTCGTCGATGACCGCTGGCGGGTCAAGACGAGCGATGGCGCCTCAATCGAGGTGGTGGCCATCTCCACCGTGCCGACCGGCCCCGATACCTGGTGGCGACCCGACGGGACCCGCCTCGCCGAACCGCCCGTTGACACGATCGCGGCGAAAAACAAGCCGGTTGACGGCGAGATCGACCGCGTTGTCCTGGTCCGTACCCTGGATCTGAAACGCACCGATCTGTTTCGTTGGTCCTTGACGGCGACGACGTCCTGGGGTGGTCAGCCGCAGCGTGAGGGTCGCAACGTGCCAGAACTTGAGTATTACGAAGCGGCCTTCGCGCCCAGCACGATCAGTTGCGGGCTCATAGGCCGGGTCGCCACGGGACCCTGGAAGACCGAGGTATCGAACGACGGCAAGGGCGGTTTTGGGACGTTCGTCAACGACCACAAATTCACGTTCGGCAAGGCCCGACCCATCACAACGGTCTTCGGGAAACCGGGGACCAACTTCGCCGTCGCGCACAACTTCTTCAATCAGGACCGCCGGCTCGTCGCGATCGACCAGGTTGGTACACCGCACAAATCCGTCGCCGACTCGATCGGCTCCGACGGCGACCCGAGGTGGCAGGTGGACCTGATCGACGCCGAGTTCGCCCTCATGCCCGACCAGATCCGCGCTTACGAGGTCCAGTTCCGCCCATTCGAGGAGGTCAAGATCTCGGCCATTCCGCTCCACCCGGCAAAGTGACGGCGCCCGACCGTTCGGTCGCACCGTCACCTCCGAGGTCGAATCGACTTACTTGGCCTTCTTCTGACTGAGCATCCAGTCGATCAGGGTCGCGTCGTTGTAGCCGCGATCCCAGCTATTGTGGGGGACGTTGCGGTACTCGGTCTGGTGGACCGAGGTGCCGAGGGCGCGGAGGGCGTCGTCCATCTCGCGAAGGCTGCCGAGCGGGTTGGTGTCGAGGTCGCCGACCACGGTCCAGACCGGCAACTTTCGGATCGTCTCGGCCGTCTCGACCTTGCCTCGGCCGCAGATCGGCACGATGGCGGCGAAGCGGTCGGGCATGGCGGCGGCGATCGACCAGGTCCCTGAGCCACCCATCGACAGGCCGGTGAGGATCTGGCGGTTCGGGTCCACCTTGTAGGCGGCCATCACCTCATCAAGCGCCGCAAGGGCCGCCCTGGCGTCGTCGGAGTCGCTCGCCCAGGTCTTGGTCGCCTGCGGCATGACGACGATGGCGTTGTATTTATCCATGTTCGCCTCGATCGCCGCCCCCATCCCGATCTGCGCTGAGACCACGCCGTCGTTGCCACGCTCGCCCGAGCCGTGGAGGAACAGGATCACCGGCATGGCCTTCGACCCGTCATACGTTTTGGGAACGTAAACGACATATTTCCGACCGTCGCCCGTACCCGGCTTCAGAGCCTGGATGTGGAAGCCGGGGGTGGGCGAGCCGACGGCTTCCTCGGGCTTGGGGATCGGCATCTGCTGGAGGTAGATATCCTTGAACTCGACCCGCATCGGTCCACCCGCGTGGACCTGAAGCGCGATCCGGCCGTCGCGGGCGATGCTGGCGTCTTCCTCGCGGTAATCGACCGCCGTCTGGTCGTTCAGGTAGATCGTGATGTGGTTGCCGAGCGCCCGGACCGTGACCTGGTTCCAGTCCCCCTTGTGGAGGTTGGCGAGCGTCTTCGGGTTACACTTGGCCAGTTCACGGTTCCGACGTGACTCATCATAGAGCCCACCCCAGTATCCCGGGCCGACATCAGCCTGATAGCCCGACATCTCCGTCCCCGGGACGCGGACGCTCCGCAACTGGACGCCGCTATTGCCAACGTCTCCGGTAAGTCGGACGCTGAACTTGAGGACGAAATCCGCGTAAGAAGCTTCGGTCGCGAGGAATTGATTCTGTTTGATCCCGGGCGAGTCGCCGACGATCATCCCGTTCTCGACCTTCCAGAGCGACGAGTCGCCTTCCCAGCCGGTCAGGTCCTTGCCGTTGAAGATCGGGGCGAAACCGGCGGTCTCGACGCAGATCGGCTCGCCGTCGAGCTGACGAGCCCAGTAGCTGATGATCGAGCCAAAATACGTGCCGCCCACATCGGCCACGCCGCCGGGTTTGGGGGCGTAACCGCCGTCAGACTGGCGGAACTGGGCGAGGTAGCTCCGGACCCGGGCCAGGTCTGGCTTCTCCTTCATCATGAAGAAGGCCCGCATGATTCGGTACGTGGTCGTGACGTCCGACGCCTCGCCGTCGCCCCAGCCGCCGTCGGCCTTCTGGCTGGCGCGGAGCGTGGTCAGGATCGCGGTCTTGGCGTCGGGTTCGATCGTCATCCCGAGCCGCAAGAGCGCTGCGGCCGAGCCGCCAGTCGCCTTGGCTTTGGTCGCGCCGGTGCCATAGGTCCCATCGGCGTTTCGGTCCTTGTTGATCACCTCGGCGACCCACCTCGGGGCGTCGGGCGAGGTGGCATGGATCGCTTCCAACCCCGCCGCCGCGATCCGGACCTCTTCATAGGTGTGGGCTTCGCGGCCGTAATAGGCCACCGCCTTGTCGGTGTACGGCTTCAGGTCTATGTGGAGCGCGGTCAGAGCACTGAGTCCCGACGTGGTCGTGTTGACGTCGGGCTTGCCGCCGGGAGTCGGGGCGAACCCGCCCGAAGCCTCGTCGTAACACGATCGGACGTATTTGATGGCGCCCGGCACGTCGCGGATCGACCCCGCCACATACCCGAGAATCCGGACGGCCGACGACGTCGAGCCCAGGCTCGACTCGCCCCCGGCTTTCCCGGCAAAGCCGCCGTCGGGGTTTTGAAAGTTCGCCACGAACCGCCCCGTCGCCGTCAACTCATCAGGGGTTTGTCCCCACCCGAGGGTGGTCCACCCCGTCACGACCCAGCACCCAATCAATCCCCAGAGTACGCCGCGTCTCATCGTTGTGATCTCCTCGCCTGATCCCTCGAAACCGCCACCTCCGCCAGTCTGCCAGGCGCCTCGCCCGGGGGCAACCGGGTTGGCAGACTCGGACAAGCAAGAATGTTGCTTGCCGCAATCAGTCAGGAGCCTTGAACTGCTGGGCGACGGGTCCTCGGAGGTGGATCGGTTTGGTGGATGAGAACGAGCGCGACAACCAAGTCGGTCCAATCCGGTACAAAATGTCCAGTTTTGCTAGAATCCCAGAATTTGGTTGCGTCTGCGGGTAGACCTAGTATCATTCGATATATCCCAGCGGTGAACAAAAGGTTTCTTCTGCTTCGTCATCCCCGCGCCGGGACGTGGGGTGGCGTGTGATCCTCTATCTTTCCGCCCCCCCCCCCAGGATTTGCCATGAAGATATTCCCTTCAGCCGCACCGGCATTGGTCCGCGAGCAAGGCAAACGGCGAGCATCGCGATATCAGCCACTGGTCGAGGCGCTGGACCGGCGGCAACTGCTGGCGGCGGGGATTTCCGGGCAGGTGAGTGGTTTGTATGCGGTGGCCGGCGAATCGGTGGCCTTCGATAGCATCGACTTTGTCGGCGAAGCGCCGAGTGTGACCGCCCCGCTGCCACTGGTGATAATCAGCAGCACCGCCGGGCCGCTCTCCCCCTCGGGGTTCACCGCGCCCATGGTCAGCTATGGCGATGGTTCGCCGGCAACGGCGGGTGCCGTGCTGGTCAAGCCGGAGACGAATGGGAATTTGCTGTTGCTGAGTGGACCGGACCACATTTACGCGACGCCCGGCACCTACACGATCACCGTCAGCGTGATTGAGCCAGGCGACACGACGCCGACGGTCTTTCTCAACTCGGTCGTGGTCCATGCGCCGCTCATCTCGATCAGTTCGCAGGTTGACAACAGCGTGACGGTGTATGGTCTGACGACAAGCTTCGTCGCGACCGCGGCCCGCAACCCCATCTTCACCGGCACGACTCAGGCCGGCGCCTCGGTCGTGCTGACGGCCACCAATCTGGCCCACCCAGGCGTCCCGACGGTCATCGGGTCCACGGTCGCCGCCGCCAGCGGCTACTGGGCCATCGCCTCGACTCCCCTCATCGACGGCCAGTACACCGTCACCGCGACGGCCACCGGCGCCTTTGGCGCGACGGCCACCGGGTCGGGGATCAACTCGGACTCCAACAGCTTCCTGGTGGTCGACGCGGGTGGCCCCAAAATCACCGGTTTGAAGATCACCAACGGCCGTACCGGTACCTTCACCATCACCTACAACGACCCATACGGCCTGAACCCGTACACCCTGACGCAGCCGAGCAGCTACGTCGTCACCCGGTTATCGCCCGCCCCGCGCAAGGGCCAGACCTTCGCCGTCGCCAACCTGACCACCTCGTATGTGCCGGTCAGTCCGATCAACCCCGGTGCGTATACTCCCGTCACGGTCACGGGTGTGCTGACCACCGGCAAGACGCCACTGTCGCGGAACGGCACCTACCTCGTCACCATCCCCAGCGCGAATATCACCAGCGTGGCGGGCTCGACGCTCGACGGCGAGTACACCGGCAAGTTCCCGACCGGCGACGGCCAATCGGGCGGCGACTTCCGCGCCAGGATCGTCATCCGCAACGGCAAGGCGGTACAGTTCATCCCGCTCGCTCCCGCCAAGACGACCAGTCATGTCGTCAAGGCCAGGGCCGTGACCCGGCACCACGGTTGAGGAGCCCAAAGCACGCCGCCAACTTCCGGGATGCGATCGGCTGAGGTAAGCTGAGTGGGTCGGACCAGTCTTTTTACCTCCAGCGGTTGCGGGGCCAGGATGAGTATCCATCTTGTCTGCGAGAAGTGTGGCCACCCGATCGACGTCGCCGACCAGTTCGCCGGGCGGACCGGGCATTGCAAGCACTGCGGGCAGACCATGACGATCCCCAACCCGGCACCGGTCGAACCTGCCAACGGTGGCTTCCAGCTCCGGCCGGTCGAAGGGATCGACGTCCCGACAGCGCACCACGCCTCCGCCACGCCCGGCCCCGCGTTGCAGGTCCGACCCCTGGCCAGCGCCGAGCCCGCCCCGGCGCAGGTCCACCCGCCGACGGACCGCGACGCTCGCCCGATCGAGGTCCTTGACCCCGACGGCTTGCTGGCCAAACAAACCCACCGGACGCACCTGAACCCCCACTACGAGACCCGGGTGGCCCGGTTCGCCGCGCGGTTGCTCCGGACGACCCGCGACCGGCTCTACCTCCTGACGCTCGCCCTGCTGGTCGTCACGCTCATCGGCTTTTTGTTCAAGCTCAACCCGCTCCTTCATCTGGGCACGGTGGGCGTCATCCTGGTCAACATCCTGATGCTGGTCGATGGCGTGCTCTACCTGAGCATCCTCCCCTTTCGCCAGAGTCTGGCTCAGGGGCTCGGCGTGGTCTTGGTTCCCCCGTATGCCGTTTATTACTGGTACAAGCACTGGTCCAGCCTGCGAAAACCGGTGCTGAACACGGTGGGCTCTTTTCTGCCGATCATCCTGGCGAGCCTGGCCTACCTGGCCTACGAGGAAGCTCCGCTGGTCTGGGAAGGAATCGAAAAAGCCGACCGCGTCGTCGAGAAAGCCGTCGGGATCGAACCTGGGCCTGCCTTGGCCCCGCGTCCGCCGCAGCCCTCCGTTACCGACCAGGCCAAACAGGTTCTTGGCAACGAAGCCAACATCATCCAGCAACTGGCCCAGCCGCAATAAGAGACAAAGTGGCCACGGATTGAACACGGATGAAACACGGATAAGCAAGAGAGAATTGGTTTTTTCCTGATTCGTGTTCCATCCGTGGCTCAGAACATTTCATTCGTCCTGCCCGTTCCCTCTCATCCCAGGACAATGCCATGACCATCGACCAACTGATGACGTTCGCGGTCGACCAGCAGGCGGCGGATCTGTTCGTGCAGACGGGAACCCTGCCGCGACTCCGGGTCAACGGTCTGGTCCGCGAGATCGATGCGCCGCCGCTGACCGATGAGCAGGTCCGCGGATTTATCCGCGCGATTGGGCCGCGGGTCGTGACGGATGACCTCGACAAAGCCCTGGAACGGGGATTTGACTTCTCGTATGCACTCGGCACGAAGGCGCGGTTTCGGGTCAACCTCTACAAGCACCTCGGGATGCCGGGGATGGTCCTCCGCGTGATCCCGCCGCGCATCCGGACGTTCGACGAGTTGCACCTGCCCAAGGTCGTCGCCGACGTTACGGCCGAGCGGCGCGGCCTGACGCTCCTGAGCGGGGCGACCGGCAGTGGTAAGAGCAGCACGCTGGCGGCGATGGTTGACCACCTGAACTCGAACTATCATATCAAGATTCTCACGATCGAAGACCCGGTCGAGTTCGTCCACACGTCGAAGAAGTCGCTGGTCTCGCATGCCGAGGTCGGCGCTGATACGCCGTCGTTCGAGCAAGGGCTGCGCCAGGCGGTCCGGCAGGCCCCCGACGTCATCCTGGTCGGCGAACTCCGCGACGCCGAGACCGTTCGGATGGCGCTCCGCGCCGCTGACACCGGTCACCAGGTCCTCAGCACGATCCACAGCGCGAACGCCGCGCAGACCGTCGAGCGTCTCCTCGCGATGGTCCCGCCGACCGAACTGGGGATTGCTCGCGAACAACTGGCCAACTCGCTGGTCGGGGTCGTGTCGCAGCGACTGGCGCGGAGCAAGTCGGGCGAACTCCGGCCGGTCGTCGAGGTGATGCGCGGGGATGCCGTGACGTCGAAGTTCATCCTCGAAGGCAAGCTCGGCGAGATCGCCGACTACGTCGCCACCGGCCAGAAGGGGATGCAGACCTTCGACACCCACATCCTGAACCTCCACAAGCAAGGCATCCTCACCGAGCCCGAAGCCCTGCGGGTCGCCACCAACCGCGACGCCGTCGCCTTCGGCATGCGCGTTGGCGACAACCCCGCCGCGATGACCCAGCGGTGATCGGTTCTCGTCCGTACCGAGCCGTTGTTACTTCGGAACTTCGGCGTCGGCCTTCATTAACCCATTCAGGAGGTTTTCGAACGGTTCGGGCGAGACGCTGAACTCACCACGATAAGGGTTGTCCATCGCCGCGATCAGGAAGATGACCAGGCCGATGAAGAAGGCCAGGATGCCCGCGAGCGTCAGGTGCAGGCGGAGCCGGTCGACCGAGAAAAGCAGGCAGAGCAAGAGGTTGCCGACTGCTCCCAGGACCACGACGTACCAGAGCGTCGGCGGGAGTCCGCTGGTGACGCTATTGACGCGAATTCGCCGGAGTTCGAGGTAGACGTTGAACTGGCGGAGCGTTTCAGCGTGGAGGTTATCCATTGCCCTGGTCTGCGGTTCGACGGCCATGAGCCGCTCCTCGAAGGCGTTGATGATGACCCCGCCCCCCTCGTTGATCTCCCCCTTGCGCTGCGAGGGCCAGGCGTCCTCGATGATGAATTTGCACTGCTTGCGGAGCAAGATCCGCAACTCGGTCCGGCCCGGCTCGGGCAGGTTGGAGACGTCGCGGTAGAGCGCCCCGAGCGCCGCGACCTCACGCCCGACGGCGGCATCGGCGTCAGAGAAGTTTTCGTAGGTGCCGACCGCAATCAGGCCGAGCATCAGGCCATAAAAAACCCCGAACGCCGACATGAAGTAGCTGACCATATCATTTGCCGCCGGCTCTGCCCCGAGCCAACGCCGGACCCAAGGGCGCGTGGCCAGCACGCAGGCGCAGGTCACCACGCATGAGACCCCACAAAACAGCGAGCCAAGAAGCCAGTTCGGGATGTCGTAGATCCAGTAAAGTGACAAGCAATCACTCCCGAGATTGGACGGTTCTTCAGATCCTTGGTTCGTGTCTCCAAGATACCTGATATTGGCGGTCAGAGCGGATTTCCATCTCTCAGCGCCCTCCCGAAGCGGGCCAGCCCGAACTGGGAGTGCGGATCAGACCCGTTGAGGACCAGGCTGGCAACATGCTCACCGACGGCGGGGCCATGTTTGAAGCCGTGGCCCGAGCCGCCGACGACGAGCCAGACGTTGCTGGCCTCGGGGTGGCGGTCGATCAGGAAGTGGCCCCCAGGCGTCGAGGAGCTTTATCCGAGCCCCACCTTCGGAGCAGGGGGAGCGCTGTCCAGCCGCCGAACGCCCCGGCGCCGATGACCGCGATGTGGGGACGGTGGGCCATCATCAAGAGTCCTCCTCAACCGACCAGCCAGCGGAAGAGGAGATACAGGCTGGCCGCCATCACCATGCATACGGGCAAGGTCAGAACCCAGGCCAGCGCGATGTTGCGGACGGTGTTCCACTGGAGACCGGTCCCGTTGGCGGCCATCGTCCCGGCCACTCCTGACGACAGGACGTGCGTGGTGCTGACGGGCAACCCGCCGTAGTCGGCCAGGCCGATGGTCGCCATTGCCACGAGTTCGGCCGAGGCGCCCTGCGCGTACGTCAGGTGGTCCTTGCCGATCTTCTCACCCACCGTCACCACGATCCGCTTCCACCCCACCATCGTCCCGCACCCGAGGGCGAGCGCCGTCGCCATCAGGACCCACGTCGGGGCGTAGTAGACGGGCGCTCGGAGTGCCTCGCGAGCGTGCTCGATCTGGCCGCGCTCGTCGCCGGCAAGTTGCTTGCCCAGCGTCTTGTGGATCTTGGCCAGGGCTTCATCGACCCGGATCAGGTTGGCGCGGAGCCCCCAGCGCTCGGCGGCCGGCACGGCGCTGAAATCGGCCTTGCCGGTGAGATACTGGCGGAGGTCGGCGATCTCCGCGAGCTTCTTGGTCTTGTCTTCCTCGGTCGGGTCGTGGGCCTGAATCAGCGTGGTGGCGTCGTCCAGCGCGTGCAGGGCGGCCTCGACCTGCCCCGGGTGGCGGTGGTGTCGCGAGTCGAGGGCATAGTGCGCCGGCAGGACGCCGATCAGGATCAGCATCACCAGGCCGATCCCCTTCTGGCCGTCGTTCGACCCGTGCGCCAGGCTGACGCCGGTGCAGGTCAGCAAGAGCGTCCCGCGAATCCAGGGGGGCGGCGGCTTGTCGCCGTCGGGGGGTTGGTAGAGTTCGGGGTTCTTGATCAAGCGTTTCAGAGTCAACAGCAAAACCGCAGCGCACCCGAAGCCAACCAGCGGCGAGATCAGGAGTGACAAGCCAATCTCGCCCGCCTTGGTCCAGTTCACCCCCGTGCCGAACTGGTGGCCGGGCAAGGCTGAATTGGCCAGACCAACGCCCAGGATGGCGCCGATCAGGGTGTGCGAACTCGATGCGGGGATGCCGAGGAACCAGGTGCCGAGGTTCCAGGCGATCGCCGCCAGGAGCAGCGCCAGGACCATCGCCAGGCCCCGCGCCGAGTCGGCCGCGACGAGCAACTCGGTCGGCAAGAGGCTGACGATCCCGAAGGCGACCGCCGTGCCGCCAAACGTCACGCCCAGGAAGTTGCAAAATCCCGACCACGCCACCGCCTTTTTGGGGCCGAGCGACTTGGTGTAGATCACGGTCGCCACGGCGTTGGCGGTGTCGTGAAAGCCGTTGACAAATTCAAACCCAAACGCGATCAGCAAGGCGACGACGAGCAATACCTGTGTGCCCAGAGCAATGGAAGGCTCGAACAGGTGGAAACCGTCCATAAGACCCCGATCAAACGACATCCGGCCCAGGGGTCGGTCAGCGACGCGACCAGAACATTGGCCAGTCATGAATGGATTCGGCACGCCGGACCATCTTATTGACTCGAACGAATTTCGGACAGATGGACTACCGCGGCCCGCCTGCCTGGTTCGACCCGCCGCCCTGATCTGCTAGAGTGGCGGGCGTGAACCAACCACCTCCGAGACCGCTACCAATGACCATTCAACTTCGCTACCTCGGGCTCATCTGCGGAATCGCCGCACTGAGCCGTCCCCTGCCTGCCCAGGAGGCTCCGCCTACCGACCTTCCCGCCGCGCAGGTCGGGGCGCTCGACCGGATCTCGGCCGACTCGCTCAAGGGGAACCTGAGTTTCCTCGCCTCCGACCTCCTCGAAGGCCGCGACACGCCGTCGAAGGGGCTTGACCTCGCCGCCGAGTACATCGCCGCGCAGTTCCGCCGCGCGGGCCTGGAACCGGTCGGTGATGATGGCTACTTTCAGACCGCGAAGTGGGAACTGGCCGAGCCCGACCTCGCCAGCTTTCGCCTCGAAGTCTTCAGCGCCCCCGATGCCACGTTCCGGGTCGACGCGAGCCAGGTCAGCCTCGCCCGCGCCGGGCGGATCGACGTGCCGCCCACCGGCGTCTTCAAGGCCGATTTTCGGTCCAAGGACGTTTCCGCCGATCAGGTCGCCGGCAAGGTCGTGCTGATCGAGGTTCCCGAAGCGCGCAAGGTCGAGGCGACCGAGCGCCGCGCCGTCGGGATGGCGATCAACAGTTTTCGCGCCCGGATGACGTCGGCGAAGGCCGCCTGGCTCGTGATCGTCAGCCGTGACCTCGGCGACGCCACCGGCCTGGGCACTGGTCGCCTGATCGACCCGGTCAACCCCGAAGCTTCCGAGCGAGCCACCACGCCCGGCGGCCCGAATGCCTCGGTCATCGGCTCGGTGACGGTGCATGATCCTCGGTTCGTCACGCTCTACGACAGCTTGCCCGCCGGCCCGTCACCCATGACGACGGTCGCGCTCCACCTCGGTGATCCGGTCAACCGTCCGGTCCGGCTTCGCAACGTCGTCGGCCTCTTGAAGGGCTCCGACCCCGCCCTGAGCGAAACCGTCGTCATGGTCACCGCGCACTACGACCACATCGGCATCCGCGGCCCCGCCAGCACCCCCGACCGGATCTACAACGGCGCCAACGACGACGGGAGCGGCACCGTCTCGGTCGTCGAACTCGCCACCGCGCTCGGCACGCTGAAGCCCGCCAACCGACCGAAGCGGAGCATCCTCTTCGCCACCTTCTTCGGCGAGGAGCACGGCCTGCTCGGCTCGCGCTACTACGGCCGCCACCCGATCATCCCGATCGCGCAGACGGTCGCCGACCTGAACCTCGAACAGGTTGGCCGGACCGATTCGAGCGACGGCCCGCAGGTCGGGACCGCCAGCCTGACCGGTTTCGGCTTCTCTGAAGTGTCGTCGATCCTCGTCCAGGCCGGCCAGGCCGAGGGGATTAAGGTCTACCGCCACCCCCAGAACAGCGACGCCTACTTCGGCCAGAGCGACAACCAGGCCCTGGCCGATCTGGGAGTTCCCGCGCATACGCTCTGTGTTGCTTACCAGTACGCCGACTACCACGGCGCCGCCGACCACTGGGACAAGGTCGACTACGCCAACATGGCCCGCGTCGACCACGCCGTCGGCCGGGCCTTGCTGACCATCGCCAACTCCCCCACCGAGCCCAAGTGGGACCCCACCAACCCCAAGGCCAGCAAGTACCAGAAGGTCTGGGCCGACCGCCACCCCCAGGCAGAACCGGCCAAACCTTGATGTCAGGTGTCGGTCAGGGGCTCGACAACCCGGTGGGTCCCCTGCCCGCCTCCTGGTAAGGGTCTTTGGGGTTGACACGTCCGGCAAATCGCCGCATCCTCCCGAACTGATGATGATGATGGAGCATCTTCTCAGGAGCCGATGACGATGACGGGTGCATTTTCCCCCCGGTGCCTGGTTTCCGTGACGAGTCTAATCCTGGGTTTGGGCCTGGTCCATGTGCCGATGGCGCGGGCCGAGTTGATGCGTTACCAGTACAGCGGCGTGGTGACCAACGTCACTGAGGCGCCATCCGACCAATCCGTCGTCTTCACAACTCCGGGCGGGCCAGGGATCTTCGATAAGATTGTCATGGCCGGCCAGCGGTTCACGGGCACCTTTTCCTACGACCCGACCGAGGCGCCCAACCCCAATGCCGCCCAGCCCGGGGAAGCCAGCCAGCACTATGGATCGCTGTTCGGGGACGGCAGAGCGAACGCCGACGAATTGACGGCGTTGGTCGGCGGCAAGACGTTCTTGAACCAGTCCGCCGGTGGCCTCCAGATCACGCCAAGTCCGGGCTTTAGCGCCTCCGGGATGCCGGCGACGACGAACGTGCTGTTCTCGAACCAGTACGTCTCCGACCTGTTTGATACCACCGTGTCGCTGAACTTCGAGGGGGGCAAGCAGACGCTCTATCCGTTGACCGGTCCCCCCGCGCAGCTCAATCTGGGCGACTTCAACCTTGCGGAGTTCTCGGCGCGAGCGGGAATGTTCGGCGAATTTTCATTTCGCGGCACGATCGACAGTCTGACCCTCATCAACTCGACCCCCGAGCCGTCCACCTGGCTCATTCTGGGAAGCGCGGCTGCGGCTTACCTTGCCCGGCGGCGATCCGCTCGGCGCTAAACTAAGGACCGTAAAGTCGCGACGAATCGACATTCGCGGAGCGCGCCGATCAGGCACGATGAATGAGTTTTTGAGAGATTGTCACGCGCGTCGATTCGGCGGATCTTCCCGCCTGGCTCATGATAATGATAGATGACGGATCGTCCTCCTGGGAGCTGATGACGATGATGGGCATGACTTCCCCCCGGTTCCTGGTTCGCGTGGCGAGCCTGGCCCTTGTCTTATGCTGGATGGGTGCGTCGGCGGCTCGGGCCGAGTTGATGCGCTATCAATATAGTGGCGTGGTGACCGACGTCCACGACCTCTATGGATCTCTGGCAACGGCACTCACCACAACTGGGTCCACGGCCACCTTTGATCGCGGTGTGACCGTGGGTCAGCGAATCACAGGGACGTTTGCTTATGACCCAGCCGAACAACCCAACAACACGAACCCTCCGCCCGGCGAGGTCAGTACGAACTATGGGCAGATCTTCGGGGTGGGCAAACCCAACTCGGATGAGTTGAACGTCATGATTGACGGAAGAACGTATCTTCATCAGACAAACGGTTTGTCGGTCAGCGCCCAGCCAGGCTCGAGTGCCGTTGGGATGGTGCCGACGACCGACGTGCTAATTTCCAATCAGTACGTCTCGGACTCCTTCAACAACGGCGTCTCTCTGAGCTTTCAGGGAGGGAGCCAAGCGCTGTACCCGCCGTTCGGTCCCCCCGCAACGCTGAATCTCGCCGACTTCAGCCGGGCCGAGTTGTCGGCGCATGGAGGCTGGGGTGACAATTCCTTTCAAGCGACGATCGACAGCCTGACGCTCATCAACTCGACCCCCGAGCCAGCCACCTGGCTGATCCTGGGAAGCGCCGCGCTGGCCTACCTCGCCCGGCGACGATCGGGGCATACGGGCGAGGTCTGAGTTGACGACGTCGCATTCATGAATCTGACCCTGGTTGCGCTGAACTTCGATCGAGATCAACAGATTGTTGGTGCAAGGAGAAACGCTTGCCTTCCGATTCTCTGGCAGCCTGGCAGATTGATCGAATGGCACGGCTCCAGGATATCGACACCCAAACAGCGAATTCGTTGACGTCGACACCGCCAAACCTTGCGTTGGCGGACGAAAACCTCCGCGGCTACACAATCCTGTTGAGTGCTCACTTTCAAGGATTTTGCCGGGACCTTTACACGGAATGCACGCAAATCGTTGTTGATACAATGCCGCCGTCCTTGCAACCTCTGGCACAAACCCAGTTCACCTGTGGTTTGGCACTGGATCGCAACAATGCCAACCTCGAAACACTCAAGAAGGACTTCGAGCGGCTCGATCTGAATTTTAGTCTGACATCCACTTCCGCTTCCCAATCTCATCTGGCAAATTTGAAGGAATTGAACACCTGGAGAAATGTTGTTGCTCATCAAGGAGTGGTTTCGCAATCGGGATTCCCACCAATCACTTCTGTGCGGGCGTGGCGAACTTCCTGTGATGCGTTGGCGACTTTGCTCGATGCCATGATGTACAATCGGCTCAACAGCTTGCTCGGCAAGCAACCCTGGGTTCCTTGACGAGAGGCGGGATAGATGACCGAAGACCCTTCGACTTTGTCTGTGCCGGAATTTCGGCTTGGCGATCGAGTTTTGATTCGAGAGACCGGTGGGGCAATCGGCCAGATTATCGAGTTGCGTGGTCCGCTTGGCCCCCGAGGAACTTCCATCTACCGCGTGGGAGTGGGCGTCGGCAAGCGCCGTCGGCCGACTCTCCTGGAGGTCAGAGCGGATCAACTGGAGCTGGCCCCTGCTGGAACTGGCAGTTCACGGCCGAAGACGTTGCAGCGGCCCTGACCCGTCCTGCCCGGGTAAGAAACACCAGGATTACAATCAGACTCAACCGCGTGATGGCGGGAAGCGACCCTCCGCGAATTGGCACTTCCCCGCGACGGGAATCTGAACTAAACTTGGGCGGAGCCGACACGGACGTCGCCCATTCCTGCCGCGTGCCGGGGCGTACCTTGATCTGACGCAATGTCGGTCGGTTCGTCCGCATCCACCTGAGTCGCACCGTGTTCGAGGAGGAACACCCATGAAAATCGCCGTCGTCGGAACTGGATATGTTGGGCTGGTCACGGGCACTTGCCTGGCCGAGAGTGGCAACGACGTGGTCTGCGTCGACAAGCTCGCCATCAAGGTGGAGATGCTTCAGAACGGCAAGATCCCGATCTACGAGCCGGGGTTGACCGAACTCGTCCACCGGAATTCACGTGATGGCCGCCTCCGGTTCACCACCGACCTCGCCGACGCCATGGCCGACGCCGAGCTGGTCTTCATCGCCGTCGGGACGCCACAGGGGGACGACGGCGGGGCAAACCTCAACGGGATCTGGGCCGTCGGCCGCGAGATCGCCCAGCACCTCCACGCCAGCGACGACCGCAAGACGATCATCATCAAGAGCACGGTGCCGGTCGGGACCAACGCCGAACTCGCCCGCCGGATGGCCGAGGTGACCGACGTTCCCTTCGACGTCGCCAGCAACCCCGAATTCCTCAAGGAAGGGGCCGCCATCGACGACTTCAACAAGCCCGACCGCGTCGTCGTCGGCGCCCGTCGGCCCGAAGTCTTCGAGCAGTTGCACGACCTCTACCGCCCCTTCCTGCGGACCGAACGCCCGTTCCTGGCGATGACGCCCGAGTCGGCCGAGATGACCAAGTACGTCGCTAATTGCCTCCTGGCGACGAAGATCAGCTTCATCAACGAGATGGCCAACCTCTGCGAAAGCTACCACGCCGACATCAACGACGTCCGGCGCGGGATCGGCCACGACCAGCGGATCGGCTTTTCGTTCCTCTTCCCCGGCGTTGGCTACGGCGGCTCGTGCTTCCCCAAGGACATCCGCGCCGTCATCCACATGGCCAAACAGGTCGGCTTGCCCTCCGCCATGATGGACGCCGTGGATCTGGTCAACCAGGCCCAGAAAGACGTCCTCTGCCGCAAAATTCATCAGCACTTCGAGGGGGCGCTCGAAGGCAAAACCATCGCCATCTGGGGGCTGGCCTTCAAGCCCCGGACCGACGACATCCGCGAGGCCCCGGCCCTCGTCCTGATCGACCAACTGCTCGCCGCCGGTGCCAACGTCCGCGTCCATGACCCTGAAGCGATCCCCAACGTCCGCGAGATTTACGGCGACAAGGTGATCTACTGTGACCGCCCCTACGGAGCGCTCGAACAGGCCGACGCGCTGGCGATCGTCACCGAGTGGAACGAGTTCCGGACTCCCGACTTCGAGATCATGCACCGGCTCCTCAAGAGCCCCGTCATCTTCGACGGTCGGAACCTCTACGACCCCGCGCAGATGGCCGAACTCGGCTTCCACTACCAGGGGATCGGCCGCGTCGTTCCCGAGCCGACCGCGTACTCGGCGACCGTCTGAGCAGGAGCCGTAATCGCGTAGGGTGGGCGAATCCACCCTACCAATGCTTACTTCGGCTTGTTCGCCCTGGCCACCTTGAGCATGTCGGGCGAGGTGTCGGGCGGTGGCCCCACGCGGGCCGCCTTGGATGGCGTGGGCATGGTGGCGCCGCCACAGCCGAGGCTGGTGGTCGCCACCAGCAAGGCGCAAATCAGACAGATCCAGGATCGCATGGGTGGTGTTCTCGGGTTGGGGGGATGCGGAGTTTAGAAGGCGTCGCTCGACACGACTTCACGCCCGTTCCGGGTGCCGAGGCCCCACCAGATCGGCAGCGCCACCGAATCCTTGACGAATCGGACCGAACCATCCGCCAGCGCCAGATTCACGCCGCCGGGGTGGTTGCTCGTCGCCGGGGCCGAGCCGTACGGGCCGACGTAAGTGAGCCACGAGGCGTCGCCCGAGGCGTTCAGGCAACTCAGGCTGTTCGGGGCACCGAAGTGGTTGTAATTCACCATCCCGAGGTGCCAGGGATACGACGCAAAGGCGTTGTTGCCGAGGTGGTCCGAGTTGACCGATCCGGTTGAGCCCGGCAGGCTCCGGCAGGCGTTGGCGAACGTCAAAGCTCCAGCGCCGCCGGTGTTGTAGCCGGCCCCGCTCACCGCCACGCTGAAGATCCCACGCTTGCCGTCGGCGGTGTTCGGGTGGACGACCGGACTCCCGTCGAGACCGTACAACCGCTCGGCGATGAGCGCTGTCTGCGACAGGCCATCGCGGATCGACTCGAACGGGATCGGTCCGGTCCGGCCGAACGAGGGGGCGCTGGTGCCGTTGAAGATCCGGTTCAGGTCGGCCAGCGGCGCGATCGTGCCGGAGTAGCACTGGATCGGCCCGGGGCCGCCATAGTTGCCGACATAGCTGGTGGTGGCCGACGAACTCGGCCGGACCCGGTTATCTTCTGACGGGCACAAAAAGGCCGCCAGTTGCGTCGTCGTGACGGTCGTGTTCTCGTAGCCCCCGGTGCTGACCACGACCGCCGGGGCCGAGAAGTTGTACGCCGCATAGAGCGATGACTGTTCGAGTTGCGGCAGGATCGCGATCGTCCAGGCGGGTGCCCACCCCTGGCTGATCAACTCCTGCCCACCGGGAAACATGCACTGCGCCGGGACGACGTTGGCGCTGGAGTGGTAGTTGTGCATGGCGAGCGCGATCTGCTTGATGTTGTTCGTGCACTGGATGCGCCGCGCTGCCTCGCGGGCCGACTGCACGGCCGGCAGCAACAGGCCAATCAAAACCGCGATGATCGAGATGACGACCAGCAATTCGATGAGGGTGAAGCCACGTTGGGTTCGGTTCATGAGGGAATGCTCACCGGATCAGGCCAGATTGGCGAGGATGGCGGACCACTCGGGCCGCGCCTTGATACCCGAACCTAGAACCGATTTTCCGTTCGCAAGGGTAGGCAGTTGGAATTCCGGCCGACTTCCGGCAAATCCGCCCCAAAATTTCTCAAACCACTTGCCTTGCCACGGCTCGACCGGATATTTAGTGGATTGTCTAATTGTTCGAGTGGTCGGATGGGCCCAGGTTGATGAATGAGGTCTTCAAGGCGCTGGCGGACCCAACCCGGCGTGAGATCCTGCGGCTCCTCCGGGGCGGTGAGCGGACGGCAGGCGATCTGGCCGAGCGGTTCGCCATGACCAAGCCGTCGATGTCGCACCACTTTTCCGTCCTCAAGGACGCCGACCTGATCCGCTCGCGCCGCGATGGCAAGCAGATCTACTACACCCTGAACACCACGGTCGTCCAGGACGCCCTCGCCTGGTTTCATGACCTGTTCACGTCCGGGGGCGAGAAGTACAACGGGAGCGAGTCATGACGCGGGGAACCTGGTTCGCGGCGGTTGCGCTGGTCGGGGCGGTGGTTCTGGGGTCGGTGCTGGTTTACAGCCAACTTTCCAACCGCGTGCCGACCCACTGGAACATCCACGGCGTCGTCGACGGCCACGGTCCCCGAGCGGTGGCTGCCTTTGCCTTGCCGGTGGTCCTCATCGGGATGCTCGGGCTCTTCGCCGTCCTGCCGAAGATCTCCCCAGCGCAGTTTTCGATGGACGAGTTTCGCGCCACCTACGGCAAGATCGCCCTGATTGTGCTGGCGATGCTGGCCTTCGTGCAGGTCCTGGCGTTGCTCGGGGCGCTCGGTTACGTGTTCAACATGACGCGGGTCATCACGGCGGGCATGCTCCTCGGCATCGCCCTGATGGGCAACTTCTTCGGCAAGATCCGCCGGAACTTCTTCCTCGGCGTCCGCGTCCCCTGGACGCTCGCCAGTGAGCGGGTCTGGAACGAAACGCACCGCCTGGCCGCCTGGATTACGTGCGGCTGCGGTTTGCTCGGCTCGGTGGTGGCCCTCGCGGGCTATCCGATGGTCGGTCTGGGGTTTCTCGGCCCGATCGTGTTGATCCCCATCGTCTTTTCGCTCGTCAGGTACAAGCAGCTTGAGGCGCGGGGGGAAGTCTGATCAAACTGCTTCGCGGAAGATTGCGAGCATGAAGACAACCGCTGAGAGTCATTTGTCGCGGCCATCTCCCCGATTCGGGGTGGCTTACCGGAGGCGGGAGGTCAGGCTTTCCTTGAGCGCAATGCCGAGGTGGTGGGGGCCGAAGTAGGTGCCCCAGGCGGCTTTGGCGAAGGGAACGCTGGGGATGACGACGGCGGGGCGGGTGTTGATCCGGACGCCGAGGCCGACGCCGGGAATGTGGGTCAGCGTGATCCGGTCGCCCACCTGCACCGGGTTGGCCATGAAGTAGCGCTCCAGTTGCGTCAACTCGGTGGCGAAGGCGGGGGCGGGGTGGCCGCTGCCGATCGACGCGCGGAACGAGTTGGCCATGGTCGCGCCATCGACGCTTCGCTCAAAGTTCAGGATGAGCATCTTGGGCACGTCGAGCGTCATCAGCGCCTCGGGCGACGGGATCTTCAGACCCTCCGGGGCATAGCTGGCCACGGTGTAGACGTGGAGCATGTACTTCGTCCGGAGCGCCGTGCCGGTCAGCGCGAGGCGGACCGTCTTGCCGCCGATGGCGCTGTTGACCAGCGCGGGAGAGCGCGACTCGGCCGCCCGCCCGGTCCGGCTCGTGCTGGCGGCCACCACTGCCGTCGCGGCGGCGACCAAAAATTGCCGCCGGGTGCCTGGGGTGGGCAGAAAACGGCGGTGGTCGCCGGTCGCGTACCGGCGGGGGTGGCTGGTCTCGGTCGACATCTCGGCTCCTCCTGAGTCTGACTGATCGGGAACCGGACCGCTCGATCCAGCGCGGTCCGCGCGGCTCGCCGCCGGTTGCCTCGTCGGCCCCTCCTGGGTCGTCGTGGCAGGGTCTGACCCCAGGGCAAAGTCGGTCCGGTCCGATCCCCGCCCGCCGCTGCGCTTGGGGTCTGATCTCTTATCGGCCCCCCGGATCGGTGTTCATGAGTCGCCGCGGCGGGATGCGGTTGCGGACGCTCGAATCGGACCGGAATTGGCACGTCGTCCGCTGGGAACGTGCCGATTCCGCAAGCCCGGCGCACTCAAAGAGCCGGTGCCGCCAGTTGGACCGATATCACGCCGTTTGTCGCCGGGACGATCGCCGCCGTCTGCTCGGTCCCGTCCGGCAGGTGGATCAGGAGGCGGAGCGACTTGCCCAGACTCAGCCCAACGCTCATCTCGGACCGGAGGAAGAACTCACCCCGAGCGTCGGTCGTGGCCCCAAAGCCGTCCTGCGGCCGAGTCACCGCCCCGTCGGGCCAGGGGGCGACGAGAGCGCCGGCGACGGGTTGACCCGCCGCTCCAAGCAACCGGGCATGCACGGTCAAACCTGGCTCGCGGACCTCGATTGGTGGGACAACGAACGTCTCGACCCCGTTGGGGATGGTGACGGTTTGGTTCGACCGTACGGTACGGCTGGGTGGGAGGAAGTTGGAGGCTCCGCCCATGATGTAGAAGTCTGTCTCACCCGGTGGGAGGCGGTAGTGGTAGCGGCCCTGGGCATCGGTGGTGGCACCAATCGTCATCGCGCCGGATCGAGGGCGGAATGGGCCGTAGACGCCGATCTGGGCTCCCGCCACCGGCTGGCCAGTCTCGTGAACCCGGACCGATCCCTCGACATCGACCCCGCGAGTCAGGTCGATCGTCGCCCTGGTCGTCTGGCCCGGGTCGAGCTGGACGTCCCGCGCCGCGCAGTAGGTCCAGTCTCGGTTCTCGCCGGGGGCGTGGGCAAAGATGTTGATCGTCCCTGCGTTCAGGCTGTCGATCACGAACCGACCATCGGCATCGACGAGCACCGATCCGCCGAAATTGCCGCTAATGACTTGAGACCGTCGATCAGGTTGACTGGCCTGATAAGAGACCGTCAGCCCCGCCAGATCGACGCCAGGTTGCTTCGAGGTGATCTGTCCGACGACCCGCGCTGTCGGGATTACCTCGTACTGAACCAATTTGCCGGGCACGATGGTCAGAAAACCTTCGTCCCGCATCATCTGGCCGAGCCGCGTTTGTTTATCGACGATCAGACGCTGGGCTCGCGGAGTCTGGCCCTTGCGTGGGGTGAAGGTGAGCTGGACCGCCGGATCGGCCAGGGTTGATCCAACAGCGGACCGGCCTTCGGGTCGGGCTCGCACGAGTCGGCCGTCGGCGGTGGTGATCGCCACCTTGATAAACGACTCGGCCGGAATGGCCGCGAAGGTGAATCGGCCCTCGGCATCGGTCGTCGTGCCGAACAGCGGCCGGACGGGGTTGTCCTCGGTGACCAGTTGCGGGATGTGAGTATAGCCCACGCTCACGGTATCGCTGGTCACCGATCCCGAGGCGAACATTGCCACCCGGACCGTCGCCCCGACGACCGGTTTGCCGGCGCCATCGACCAGCACGGCGGCGAACGGCTCGGGCTTGCCGAGTCGGAAGTTTCGGTCCTTGACTGGGATTTTCCCATCCACGAAGCCCTTGATCGCCGACGGAGCCAATCCATCCCGCGCAACCACGATGCCGTACGACACGGTCCCGAGGGGTGGCGACCAGACGAACCGCCCGTCGGCGTCGGTCGCAAGGACGTCGTGACCGGTCTTGCCCGGCTCATCAGGACCGGCCACGACCGTGGCGCCGGAGACCGGGCGGTCGTTCGCATCGACCACCAGACCGCGAACCTTGTAGTCGGATCTCAGGACAACCGGCGCGGGAGCTTGCAGAGCAAGAGCCGACCCCGCGTGGACGCGGAGGCCGCCGATCAGCAAGGTCATCATTGTGGCCAGGGTGCCGAGGATCAGGGCTCGGCCACGAGACGGGGACGCCAGGGTTAGGGGCATATCAGGCTCTAAGAGGTGGTCGATCCGGACCTGGACCGTCCGACGGTCCAGAAACGCGAGGCGACCGGGGGACGCAGACCAGGGGGAAGCGACGGGGTGCAGGCGCCTGGAGCGGCTCGCCAGCGTGAGCAGGAGCCGGGCATAGGTGACGGGGTCGGCGCCCCGGGCGACGGCGGCTTCATCGCAAAGCAACTCGCGCTCGCGGTCGAGCCGGACCAAAAGCCAGCGGACCAGGGGGTGCCAGCCGAACGGCACGCGGACCACTTCCTGAGCAAGCTTCGTCCAGTCGTCGAGCCGCGCCAGGTGACTCAACTCGTGGAGCAGGCAGGTCCGGCGGTCGGTTCGCGGCCAGTCGTCCCAGTCGGGCGGGACGAGCACGACCGGCCGCAACCCACCCAGGACGATCGGCGACCCGACCGCCGGGTGCCGCGCCAGCACCACCGGCCGCCGGAGCCCGAGCGCCGCTCGCGCCTCGACCAGCAGGCCGTCTGCCCCCTCATCACCAACCACGACCCCGCGTCGGAGTCGAGCCATGATCCGCCACCCCACCCCGAGCCGGATCAAACCGACCACAACCACCACGCCCCAGACTCCCGCCAGCCCGAGAGCACCCAGCCGCCCCGATCCCCGAGCGGCACCCATCGCTCGGCGTGGGTTGGCGCGGCGGCGCGGGGTGGCTCGGGTGGAGCGAGCGGGCGCGGCGCCGACGGTTCCCGCTCGGGGATCGGGGCGAACATCGGCTCGGCGGAAATCGCCACCGCGATTGGGACGGGGACCGCGACCGGCGCCGGGGCGGTCGGGGATCGGGCCAGGACCGGCACAACCGCATCCCCCCAGCGCGGGGCGAGCGGCACCAGCAGGCCCGCCCCCAGCACCGCCAGGCCCAGTTGGTACCGCGTGGCGGCTCGCCGGGGCGGCCAGGCCGCGAACCAGACCGCCAGCACGGCCAGCGCGACCCCCCAGCGGAGCGACCAGTCGGCCAGAATCGTCAGCCCGGGGATGAGCCAGTGGTCGGTCAGGTCGATCATGGTTTCGCCTCCGGTTGGTCACCCCTGGTTCCGAGCGCCTGGATCTTGGCCTCGATCTCCTTCAGGTCCGCCGGCGCCAGCTTGTCGGCATCGACCAGACCGAGAATCATCTGCTCGACCGACCCGTGGAAGAACCGCGCCAGGAAGTCGCCCAGCAGGTTGCCTGTCGCGGCCTGCCGCGACACCAATGACCGATAGATATGCGTCAGACCCTCCTTCTCATGCGCAACCAGCCCCGCCCGCTCCATCCCCTGCAACAGGCCCAGGACCGTCGTGTACGGCTGCCCGTCCCCCCGGGGCAAGTGCTCCATCAGACCCCGGACCGACAACGGCCCCTGCTCCCAGAGCACCCGCAAGACGGCAAACTGCCGCTCCGTGATCGCCAGTGACTTCCGACCCGCCATCAGTTCTCTCCCGCGAGATTTTGTCCTACTCTGAGTTAGGTACGCATTGTTTGGTAGGACGTTGCTCGAAGTCAAGCGAAATCCATTTTGGATCGCCAGCGGAAATTTATTGACAAGATAGGTAATATAGGAAAGTATTGCGTTTAGTTTGGCATTACCCCTGAAGTTAAAGCGGAATCGTCGGCCCCTCGCGTATACCATCAGAGAGTGAGCGAACCGTCATGATCGAATCTCAGCCGACCGAAACGAGCGTGGCCCCGCAGCCCAAGCCAAGCTCGACGAGTGCCGCCCGGATCGCCGCGAATCGGGCCAATGCCGCGCGGTCCACGGGGCCGAGGACGACCGAGGGGAAGGCGGTCTCGCGGCTCAACGCCTTCCGCCATGCTCTGGCGGGTGCGGGGGACCTGATCGGGCCGGATGAGGCGATGGATCTGGATCTGGTCGAGGAGCGGACGCAGGCGTTTGTCCGCGAGTTGAAGGCGCCCGGCGTGGTCGGTCGGATCATGGCGCATCGCGCGGCGGTGCTGTCGATCCGGCTGGAGCGGGCGTCGCTCCGCGAATTCGTGCTGGTCGAGACCGCCGTCCGCGCTGCCCGCGTGGAGTTTGATGTTGCTCGCCAGACGGCTCGCGAGGGCTGGATCGAGGCTCTGACCGGCCCCGGCTCGCCCCGCGAAGCCCTGCAAGCGCTGGAAGCCGAGCCCGAGGGGATCGAGTACCTCATCGGCGCCTGGCAAAACCTGCGGACCGCCGTCGATGCCGGGAGTCCGAGCGCGACCAGTCAAGCCTTGCGCTGGCTGAGTGCGGCGGGAACGGACCCAGCGCTGGATCTGGTCGACCGGATTAATGCCGAGGTGGCGCGGCTCCAGACTCGGGCCGGGTCGGCCGAGATCGAGGCCAATGCCCGGATCACCGCCATCGACCGCGACGAGGTGGGCCTGATCGCCGGGTTCGACTCGTCGCCCGAGGGGAGCCAGGCCCGCCGCTATGAGACCGACGCCGAGCGCGGGATCTTCCGCGCCATTCGCGCGATCACCGACCTCCGCCGCGCCCAGAATCTCGACCCGGTGCCGGTGCCGGTCCCCGTTCCGACCGTCAGCCAACTCAAGGCCACCATAGCCGCGCTCCGGGCGGTGCCGATCGCGACCCCCACGCCGGTCCAACCGCCCCCGCCGCCGGTTTCCAACCCACCGGCGGTTTCATTGGCTTCGTTCCGCGTTGGGGTCGCGCCCCCAGTGCTAACTTCCTCGGCGGCCTACTTCGCGGCCCAGCAACCACCGATGACCCTCCCGACACCCCCCAAAAAGCGCCGCGACGTCCGCAAGCCGGTCCGAGGACGGCGTTGATTTGCCAATTAATAAACACCCGATGATCAGATAAGGTCCCGCCCGGCGAGGCCAAAGGGCCGGCACGCCTGGAACGTATTGATGGGAACAGTCTGACTCTTGTAGGGTGGGTGCAACTCACCGTGGGTTTGACTCGGTTCCGCCACGATTCCTGATCTGACCAGATGATGATATCGGTGCCACGGCCCACGGTGGGTTGCATCCGCCCTGCAAAAGTCGGGGTCTCGAACGGATTTGGGTTCAGTTTGCGGGTTGACTGAGGAGGGCGACGATGGTGTCGAAGTCGACGGGTTTGGTCAGGTGGTGGTCAAAGCCAGCCTTGCGGGAGCGGTCGCGGGCCTGGTCCTCGCCGTAGCCCGAGGCGGCGATCAGGAGTGATTTGCGGCAGGCGTCGTCGTGGCGGAGGCGGGTGGCGACCTCGTAGCCGTCGATTCCGGGCAGGCCGATGTCGAGCAGGACGGCTTCGGGGGCGAAGTCGCGGGCCACTTCGAGCGCGGCCCAGCCGTCGTGGGCGACCTTGACCTCGTGGCCGGCGATCTTCAGCAGGCGGGCCATCCCCCGCGCGGTGTCGTGGTTGTCATCGACGACCAGCACCTTCTTTTTCAGGGCAACTGGCGCTGGCTGGTTGGGGTCGGGCACGGCAACGGCGGCAAGTTGGCGGGCATCGGCGGCAGGCAAGCGGATCGTGAACTCGCTCCCCTGGTCCTTGCCGGGGCTGGCGGCGGTGATCGTCCCGCCGTGCATCTCGGTCAGGCTCCGGACCAGCGTGAGGCCGATCCCGAGCCCCCCTTCGGACCGAGCCAGCGAGCGGTCGGCTTGCGCGAACAGCTCGAACATCCGCGGCAACTGGTCGGCGGCGATCCCGACCCCGTTGTCCCGGATTCGGATCACGATCTCGCGGTCCTCCACCGCCGCGCTCAACTCGATCCAGCCCTCCGGCTGGGTGTACTTGGCGGCGTTGGTCAGGACGTTGACGAGGATCTGCTCCAGCCGGACCGCGTCAGCTTCCAGCGGCAAGGGGGTTTGGGGCAAGACGAGGCGGAAGTCGTGCCGCTTTTCGCGGATCAAGGGGTTCACCGCCTCGGCCGCCTGGCGGATCAACGGGCCGGCATCGCAGAATGTTTTACGAAGCTGGATCTTGCCTTGCGTGATCCGCGAGACGTCCAGCAGGTCGTCGATCAGGTGAGTAAACCCGCGCATCTGGCGGCCGATCACCTCCAGGCCCCAATCCAGGTCAGCCTTCGACCCCGACCGGGCGACCCCGAGCGCATTGCGGATCGCCGCGAGCGGGTTGCGCAGCTCGTGGGCAAGCATCGCCAGAAACTCGTTCTTGCGGATGTCAGCCTGCTTGAGCGCTTCGGACTGCTCGTGCAGTTTGTCCTCGGCGACCTTGCGGGCCGTCGCGTCCTGAAAGACCTTGGCAAACCCCCGCATCGTCCCGTCGGGGTGATTGAGCCGGGTCATGACCCCATCGGCAAAGAACTGGCTCCCATCCTTGCGGAGGTGCCAGCGGATGTCGGTGGCCACGCCCACGTCGGCGGCGCGGGCGAACTCCTTCTGGTCGATGCCGTTCCGGCGGTCCTCGCGGGTGAAGAAGATCGACCCATGCTGGCCGATCGCTTCCTCCTGGGTCCAGCCGAGGATGCGCTCGGCGCCCCCCTGCCACTCCAGAATCACGCCGTCCATGTCCATCAGGATCAAGGCGTGGTCGCGGGCTCCTTCCAGCAAGACCCGGAACCGCTCCTCGGTCTCGCGGGCGGCTTGTTCGGCATGGCGCCGCCGGGTGATATCGCGGAAGTAGATCGCCAGGCCGTTCTCGGACGGATAAGCATGGATCTCCAGCCAGATCTCCAGCGGCGGATAATATTCCTCGAAACTGGCTGGCTGGTTGCTGGCGACGACCTGGCGGTATTCGCGTTCGAACCGCGTGCCGATCGTCGTGGGGAACTCCTCCCAGTGGACCCGGCCCAGCAGGTCGTCGCGGCGGCGTTGAATCAGCGCTTCGGCCCGAGGGTTGATGTAGGTGAACTGCCAATCACGATCGAGCGCCACGAAGCCGTCGGTGATGCTGTCAAGAATTCGGTCCGATTGCCGGATCGCGGCCTGCTCGGTGGCCTGGGACTCGTCGCGTGCCTGTTCGGCCTCGATCCGCTCGGCGATCTCGGCCCGGAGCTGGATCTCGGCCAGCACCGACCCCGCCAGGTCCTGCAAGGTGGCCACTTCCTCGTCGGTCCAGACTCTGGGCTGCGTATCCACAGCGCAGAGCGAGCCCAGGGCTTGCCCACCCTTGGTCACGAGCGGTATCCCAAGATATGCAACGACCCCGAGTTCCAGGACCAGCGCCAGGTCACGCAGGCGAGTGTCCGTGCGGGCATCCTGAATGACCACCGGTCCGGCCCCCGCGATGACCATCGAGCAGATCGTTCCCGACCGCTCCACCTTGCGGTCGGCAGTCCAGATCCCGGTCAGTCCCTGGCAGCTTTTCAGATAAACGAAGTCTTCATCCACGAACGAGACAAACGAGACCGGAACCCGCAGGAGCCGCGCCGCCAGCCGCGTCAACCGCTCGAACGCCTGCTCGTTGCTCGCGTTAAGCAACTCCAACCGCCGCAATATGGCCACCCGCGTTGCCTCATCCGGTGTGGGCGTGCGAGTCGGATCAGTCACGGCCGCCGGTTCCACCGTATGGTCATCAGGCATCAAATGATCCGTAAGCTGTTGGTTCGCCACCGTGCGAGCCGTTCCCATCGCGAGTCAACCCGGCCTGGCTCAAATTCCGTGTTGGCGGGCCAAATGCCGTTGACTCGATCGGACGGCGCCTTATCTTCCCAGAGACGAAACGGTCTGCCGAGACTGGCGGTCGCCTCAAGTTTACTCGTTCGAGAGTTCAGAAAACAGGAAAGCATCCTCCTGGCAATTCGGGAGTACGAATCACCTGGACCGGGTTATACCCAGGGGCCGGTGATCTCTGAACTGTGCGGCGGCGGGCACCGAGGTTCAGGAATTGGCCAGGATCGGGCGGAAGGGGTCAATCGTCATCAATCAGCGGTGGCACGCTGACACCAGTCGGCCCTTCCTCGATCCGGTAATCGCTCAGCTTCTTGTGGAGCGTGTTCCGGTTGATTCCGAGCCGGGCAGCAGCCTTGATCTGGACGCGGTCGCAGCCGGTGAGGACCTGCTGGATCAACTCACGTTCGACGAGGCCGACGACGCGGTCGTGGAGGTCGTTCGCGGTCGGCCCAGCGGCCCGGATACCTTGCCGGACCAGTTCGGTCGTCAGGGCGTGGATATCGCCGCCTCGGCCGCGGATCGGCCGGGGAGGCGCTTCGCCGCGCAGCTGGGGTGGCAGGTGGTCGGCGAGCAGTTCGGGGCCGTCGCCGAGCACGACGGCGCGCTCGACATAGTTTTGCAACTCGCGGATGTTCCCCGGCCAGTCGTGGTCGCGGAGCAGGCGCATCGCCTCGGGGTGGACGCGGCGGACCTCGCGCCGGTTCTGCTCGGAGTAGCGTTTCAGGAAAAACTCGACGAGGATCGGGATATCCTCGCGGCGTTCGCGCAGGGGCGGTAGGTAGATCGGCACGACGTTGAGGCGATAATACAGGTCTTCGCGGAACCGGCCGGCGTCGATCTCGTCGAGCAGATCGCGGTTCGTCGCGGCGATGATCCGCGTATCAACCTTATTCGTCCGGACGTCGCCGACACGCTCGAATTCCCCTTCTTGGAGGACGCGGAGGAGCTTGACCTGGAGCTTGGGCGATGTGCTATTGATCTCGTCGAGGAAGATCGACCCGGTGTGCGCGGCCTCGAACCGACCCGTCCGGTTGTCGACCGCGCCCGTGAACGACCCTTTGACGTGGCCGAAAAGCTCGCTTTCGAGGAGGCTTTCGGTCAAGGCACCGCAGTTGACGCGGATGTAGGGGCCGGATTGGCGTGGGCTCAGGTCGTGAACAGCGCGGGCGACCAGTTCCTTGCCCGCGCCGGTCTCGCCGACGATCAGGACGCAGGCCCGTGCCGGGGCGACTTGCCGGGTGGTCCGGGCCACTTCGCGAATCGCCCCGCTCGTGCCGATGACCCCGGGCAACGAGTCATCGCCGTGCCGATCGTAGGGGCGATCCGAGGCGAAGTTGGGCATCAATCAATCCTTGTCCCAGTCAAGATCGCAAATCGAGGATTGCAAATTGCAGGACGACAAAAGACCGGATTTCGGGTAAACTCATGGTTTTGTCCTGATCCGTTGTGCGATTTGCGATCAGCGATTTGCAATCCCGGGCATCAGGTCAGAGCGGGGTCGCGCGGTAGGTCTGGAGGCGAGAACCAGAGGCATCGGGAGTGGGACGCAGGGCACCGATCACGGCGGCAAGGGCGGCCCTGAGGACGGGGTCGGCCTCGGTGTTGAGTTCATCAACCAGGCGCCGTTCCTGGTCGGGGGCAACGTGGCGGCCAAACCGGCGGATGTTCCGCGCCAGTCCATCGGTCGCGGCAAGGCGGCCGGGGGCGGCCCGTGAGGTATCGAGCGCGGCGTCGGCCAGGATGCGCTGGGCGGTCTGACCGGGGATGTCGCCGAGGACCGTGGCAGCCTCGACCGGGGCGATGTTGCCGTTGATCGCTGTGCCGAACGCGGGGGTGGCCGAGGTCAGGTCGGCCTCGAAGGGGCTGCCGGGTCGGCGAGCAATCAGGGCCAGCAAGCTCGCGGCTCGCTTGGCGTAGTCGGCTCGCTCTTGCGGGCTGAGCGGGCGGACGCCCAGACCCGTGATGATCCGGTTCAACTGCCCACCGAAAAGGCTGGTCTCGGTCGGCGTGACGGCGAACCGCGCTCCCGGGAAGCTTTCGAGCGAGGTCGAGATCGCGTACTTGCTAGCCAGCGCTCCGACGATCACGACCGGGATGCCCGATGTCCGACCATCCGCCTTGAGGTTGCCGAGCAGGTCGGTCAGATCCCACGAATCGTTGACGAAATACGCTTCCGTCACGATCAACTCGATATCGGCCGACGCTGCAGCCAGGGCGAACCCCTCTGAGCCGGTCGCGGCGAGCTGGGCATCATACCCGAGCGACCGGAGGAATCCCGTCGTTGTCGCACCCCGCTGCGGGTTCCCATCGACCACCAGCGCCCGAGCGGCCCCCTGGCTGCTCAGAAAACGAGTCAGAACCGGAACAACGCGGCTCGACCCCGAGAACGCTCGCCGTGGGTCGAGCCGGACCAGCGCCTCGGCAGCGGCGAACTGGACCCGGCGCTCGGGGGCCGACAGGGCTTCCACCAGCGGGTCGGGGCGACCACCCGTCGCCAGATCATCGCGATCGACGATCCGCCCGAGGAGGATCGCGGCGTTGGTGGCGAGGTCGGATCGACCGTCGGCGATCGCCGTCCGCAAGACCTGGCCAAGCACCGTCGGCCCGGCTTCGAGCGCCGCCGAGGTGGCACCGGCGGGGTCGTGATCGAGCGCGATGGCGATCAGGTCCGCCTGCGCCGTGAGGTCGCCCCGGTCGAGGTCGAGCGCCTCATGTGCGGCCCGGAGCCCGAGGAAGCCTTCAGCATCGCGGACCGCGAAGTTCCGCGCCACCGGCTGGGCGTTGGCATCATCCCAGAGCCAGAGGATGACCTGGTTGCTCGGAAACCGGACCAGGTGGAGGTGGTAGCGGCGGGCCTCGTCGCTCAGAACACGCGGCGGGGTTTTGGGCTGCGAACCGTAAGGGGTGCCGGTGATCTTCTCAATCGCCGCGACGGCCGCCCCTCGCGCTGCGGACTCAGGGGTCCGTTTGGCGGCCAGATACGTCAAGGCGGGCACGGCGCGGGGGTCGCCGATCTTGCCGAGGGCGTGGGCGGCATCCCCCGCGAGCATGGCGTCGGAGCTATCGAGCGTGGCGATCAAGGGGGGCACCACGCTCCGGTCGAGCCGGGCCAGCCCCTCGGCGAACGGGACGCGATCCTCGGTGCTCAGGCCGGGTCGGTGGAGTTCGCGGAGGATCGGGGCGACGGCATAGGGGCCGGCTTCACGGAGCCGGTCGACGGCGTAGGCTTGTTCTTCTTTGCTTCCCTTCAGGCCATTGACGAAGCGATCGAGCCGCGTCGGATCAGTCGCAACGCGAATCGCAGCCTGGCTCACGCGGTCGAGGAGCGGCTTCGCATACGGGGCGGTCGCCGGGTAGTCGGCCAGCCGGAGGAGCGTCCCCGGGCCAGATTCGTCGCGGATCTGGAGCAAGGTCGCGTCGTCGAGGGTCGCGGCGAGGAGTTGTTTCAGGTACGGCGCGGCCTGTTCGGGCTGGCCGATCCGGATCAGGTGATCGACCACTTCCCAGGTTTCCAGCGGCGTCGTCGGCTGGCGGGCGAACGAGGTCGGCGGCTGCGGCGGCAAGACCGGATTCTGCGGCGCGGCGGGTGCCTGACCGTGGGCCGATCCGCCGCTGATCCCGACGACGAACGGCGCCACGGCGGCCAGAGTGGCGGCGGCGGTGGCGGCCCAACCAAGTTGGCGAACGGATCGGGATCGAATGCGGGATCGGCTCCGGTTCAGCATCGCTCTGACCACCTGGCGCGAGGGCCAATCGAGAGAAGAAGGTCGGACATCACCAGTAGATCCGGTTCAGCTCACCCCGGCACCGACCTCTTCCAGCGCGGCTCGTTCCTGCGCGATCAGGTCGTCCAGCGTTTCCCGACGCCGGGCGACGATCACGCGGGAGCCATCGACCAAGATCTCGGCGGCGCGGGGGCGGGTGTTGTAGTTCGAGGCCATCACCATCCCGTAGGCCCCAGCCGAGAAGATGGCGAGCAAGGCACCCCGATCGAGCGGGGGCAAAGCCCGATCCTTGGCCAGAAAGTCGCCGCTTTCGCAGACCGGGCCGACCACGTCCCAGGCTTCGGTCCCGTTAATTGCCGCCTCATAATCGGTGGGCGGCGCGGGGAATCCGGCAGGGACATCGACGGGCCAGATCCGGTGGAACGACTCATAGAGCGCGGGGCGGATCAGGTCGTTCATCGCGGCGTCCTGGATGAGGAACCGCTTATCACCCGACTGCTTGGTATATAACACACGACTGACCAGGATGCCGGAATTACCCGCGATCACCCGCCCAGGTTCCATCGCCAGCCGGCAGCCGGTGGCCTTGATCGCCGGGACGACGGCGGCGGCAAAGGCGCTGATCGGCTTGTTTTCGCCCCCTCGGTAACCGATCCCGAACCCACCCCCCATGTTGAACCATTCGATCGGGTGGCCCATGCTGCGCAGCTGCGCGATGATATCGACCGCCTTGCCCGCTGCGCCTGCATAGGGATCGACCGTCGTGATCTGCGACCCGATGTGCATATGGACGCCGATCATCCGGATCGACTCCAGATCCTTGACCCGTTCGGCCAGGTTGAGCGACCGCAGGATGTCCATCCCGAACTTCGATTCCTTGTTCCCGGTCGAGATATACCGGTGCGTCTTGGGGTCAACGTCGGGATTCACCCGGAACGCCACCGGAGCCTGGACCCCCTTCGCTTTTGCCACCCGAGCGATGGCGTCGAGTTCGGCCTCGCTCTCGACGTTGAACATCAGGACCCCGGCATCCAGTCCGGCGGCGATCTCCTCATCGGTCTTGCCGACCCCGGCAAACACGGTCTGGCCCGCCTTCCCCCCCGCCACGCCGACGCGAAACAGCTCACCCCCCGAGACCACGTCAAACCCGCTTCCATGCTCGGCCATGACGCGCAAGATCGAGAGGTTTGAGTTCGCCTTGACCGAATAACAGACCAGCGGCTCCAGCTCTTGAAAAGCATCTTGCAGCGCTTTCAACTGTCCCAGGATTGCGTTTTGGCTGTAGAGATACAGGGGAGTCCCATGCTGCGCTGCGAGGTCGCTTACGGGGAGGTCTTCACAGTACAGGTGGCCGTCTTGATAGTGAAAATAGTCCATGATCTTGGCGTATTCCAGTTGTCCAGGGGAAAGATTCGTCGTAGGGTTCAGTCAGATGGCAGACTTGAATTCATCAACAGTCAGGCCGGCATCCAAAATCAGAGCACGTAGCGTCCCTTTGCGGACTTCTTTATGATCGGGGACTGAAAGAGAAGCTGTTTCGCCAGCCTTGAGCATAACAACATGACTTCCACGGCGCCGATCCACTCGCCAACCCAACTTCTCAAAAGTCCGGATCACATCACGACCTGACATCGCCGGGATGTTGGTCATCAGACCGATACTTCCACTTGATGAGTCTCGACAGTCAATGGCATCCCGTTCGCCGCCCTCGCTTCGAGGCAAAGTTGGATAGCTTCCTTGATGTTGGCAACGGCTTCTTCTTTGGTGTCGCCCTGAGTTATGCAACCAGGGATGACTGGGCACTTGACGATCCAGAATCCATCTTCATCGCGGTCGATAGTCACGGTAAACGTCATGGGCGGATCTCCTCAAACAGTGGGATGATTCAAGATACCCTGCCACCTGGCCAACTGCTTCTCGACCTCTGCCGGAGCGGTCGAGCCGTACGACCGGAAGGCCGCCACGGCGTTGGCCACGCCCAGGGTTTGCTTGACCTCGGGCGTCAGCTTGGGGTTGGCGGCGGTGAAGTCCTGATCCGACAGGTCGGCGAGGCGGCAGCCCTGGCGCTCGGCGAGGCCGACGAGGTGGCCGACGATCTCGTGGCCGGTCCGCTGCGGGATTCCAGCTTTGATCAGGTATTCCATCAAGGTCGTGGCGTCGAGGTAGCCTTCATCCAGGCGGGCGGCGATCCGATCGGCACGGAGGGTGGCACCATCCACCACGACGGCGGCGAGGTCGAGGCAGCGGTCCACGGTGTCGAAGGCGTCGAACAGCGGTTCCTTGTCTTCCTGCAAGTCGCGGTTGTAGGCCAGCGGCAAGCCCTTGATCAGCACCAGCAAGGTCGTCAGCGAGCCGATCACGCGGGCGGTCCGGCCGCGGATCAGCTCCAGAACGTCGGGGTTCTTCTTCTGCGGCATGATGCTCGACCCGGTGCAAAGGGCGTCGGGCAGCTTGAGGAACGAAAACTCCTGCGTCGACCAGATCACCCACTCCTCGGCCCAGCCCGAGAGGTGCTCGGCGATGACCGTCAGGACGAACGCCGATTCCAGGGCGAAGTCGCGGTCGGACGAGGTGTCGAGGCTGTTGGCCGTCACCGAATCAAAGCCAAGGGTGCGGGCGACGTGGTCGCGGTCGATGGGCAAGCTGGTGCCGGCCAGCGCTGCGGCCCCCAGCGGCAGGACGTTCAGGCGTTTCCGGCAATCGGCCAGGCGGTCGCGGTCGCGGGCGAATTTCTCGACGAAGGCAAGGAAGTAGTGCGCGGCGAGGACCGGCTGGGCTCGTTGCAGGTGGGTGTAGCCGGGCAAGATCAGATCGCGGTGCCGCTCGGCGGCGGCGACGAAAGCGGTCTGCAAGGCGACGAGGCGGCGATCGATCCGGTCGAGTGCGTCACGAGTCCAGAGCTTGACGTCGGTGGCGACCTGGTCGTTCCGGCTCCGAGCGGTGTGGAGTTTCCGGCCGACGTCGCCGATCCGCTCGATCAACGCGGCCTCGATGTGCATGTGGATGTCTTCGCGGTCGAGCGTGTAGGCGAAGTCGCCCGCCTCGATCGCGGCGCGAATTTCCGCCAGCCCCTGCTCGATCTGGCGGCACTCATCGGCGCTGATCAAACCGACAGTCGCCAGCATCTGCGCGTGAGCGATCGACCCCCGGATGTCGTGCTCGAACAGCCGACGGTCAAAGGAGATCGACTCGCTGAATTCTTCCACCCGGCGGTCGGTCTGCCCGTCGAACCGCCCACCCCAAGGCTTGTTGGCCACCCGAGGTCCACTCCCCTGCTTGCAACCCGACTGCCAGTTCTCCTGGCACGTTGGGAATGATTTTAAGGCGGTGATCGGCCATATGTCAATCGGATCGGGCTGCGCTGGGGTTGATGGCGGACTTCATGGATTTGATCTGCTGTCTGATATCGTGTTGTCTACTCAGAAGGTATGCTACCTCGCCCCTGTTAGGCTTTATCTTCCCTTACGGAACTGCCTGCCCGATGAGCCAGACGGTTCGAGTCGTAACCATCAACCTCCTGAAAACCGCGGCAAGGTGGGACCAACGCCTGCCGCTCCTGGCGGCCGGACTCCAGGCGTTTCAGCCCGACCTGATCGGCTTGCAGGAAGTCGCCATCCGCTCGGGTGGGAGCACCGCGCACGATCTGGCTGACAAGCTGGAAGGCTATCAGGTCACTCTGGCACCTCGTGGTGGTTGGTGGCGCCGGGGTGAGGGGGTGGCGATGCTGAGCCGGTTGCCCATCCATGGGCACGAGTTCATCCACCTCGGCGGCGGCGAGGGTCGCACGGTGCAGTTTATTCAGGTCGAGGTCGCCGGCCGACCCCTGATCCTGGCCAACGGCCATTACCTCTGGCGGCCGCTCGCCGACTCGGCCCGGGTTCGTCAGGTTGAGCAGGTGCTCGCCCAATTTAGGGCCTATCCGCCCGATGCTCTATTCGTCGCCTGCGGCGACTTCAACGCCGTGCCCGAGTCGAAGGCCATCATCGCCGCCCGGCGGATCTTGACCTCGGCGTACCGCGCCAGCCACGGCTACGAGCCCGACTTCACCTGTCCGACGCCGCTGGAGCATGGCCACTGGCTGCGAGATACGGTCTCAAACCTGATCTTTCGCCTCGCCAGCAACCGCCCCGACGGCCCCTGGCGGGCCACACTCGATTATATCTTCGTCAGTCCGAGCATCCGCGTCGTCACCTGCGAGGTTTGCTTGAATCAGCCCTCAGTCACCAATTCGACGCTCTATCCGTCGGATCACTTTGGCCTGGTCGCCGCGCTGGAAGTTGCCCCCAACGAAACGAGGGAACGGACTGCTGGTCCGCTCCCTCTGGCTTGATCCAACCGATGAGATCAACCTGGCTTATTCCCCCTTGGCAACCCCGATGACGCCGACGGCGAGGCGACCACCCGCGTTGCCGACCGGCTGGCCGAAGTCGTCGGCCTTTTCGTGGACGACCACGCCGTGACCGACGATCATGTCGATCGGCAGATCAGGGTAGACCGAGTCGTACATCGCCTTGCCGTCGTCCTTGGCCTCGATGTTGCCAAGATCGCCGAGGTGGCGGACGTCGGTCTGGTTGGGGTCGCCGTGCTTTTTGGCCATCTTGGGGTCGAAGTGGCTGCCGGCGGCCTTGCCGTCGGGCGAGCTGGCGTCGCCGTACTCGTGGATGTGGAAGCCGTGCTTGCCGGCGGGCAGGCCGGTCAGTTCGGCCATGACGCGGGTGCCCTTCTCGGTCTTGGTGAACGTGACGGTCCCCATCACCGTGCTCCCCTTGGTCGGGATGAAGACGGCGACAGCCTTGGTCGGGGCGTCCATCATCGGCATCACGGCGGGGTCCTTGGCGGTCCCAACCGAGGCCAGGGCGACCACGGCGCCGGTGGTCAAGGCGGCGAAGGCGAGATTGCGGATGCTCACGGAGGATGCTCCATTCATGATGTCGGTGTCCGAAGTGCGCGAATACGCTCGACAACAATCATGAGCAATCCAGGTGCCGTCGCGGTCCAGGTTCGCTGAACCGCGACGCTGGGTCGGATCGGTCGGTCAGCGGTTCGAGGGCCGGGCCGGCGTGAGGTCGTCCAGGAGTGACGGCGCCGGGCGGTTGGCCTCGGCGTCATTGGCCAGGTCGCGACCGGGGCGAGCAACCGCGAACGGCACATCCGCGACGCCAACGCCAACCCGAGCGGGGGCGACAGGTCGCGGCCGGACCAGGGCGGGCTCGACGGTCCTTGGCCGGGCCGGTTCGAGCATCGACGACTGGTTGATTGGCCGTGAGCCCATGGTTTCACTGGTCCGAGGGTAGACATCGGCGCCTGACCGGGGTGACGCGGCGTAGCTCGACCGGCTCGTGGCGGGGTCAGCGTAGTTGCCCGCCAGGCGTGGCTCGGCGGCCGGCAGCGGGTCGATCCGGGTCATCAGCGGCGAAGCCGGGGTCGAGACGACGGGTTCGGGGGGAACCATCGCCACCGGCGCGGCGCCTCGGGGGAGACCGGGCGGGACCTCGGGCACGTTTGAGCGAAACATCCGGCCGACAAGCCCCTTCGATGCCGGCGGGACGTAGTCGGGGGCCGCTGCGGGAGCCGAGAACATCGCCGCCACCGTCGGCGCGGGCGGCGGGGTTGTGGCCGGCAAGATGGCCGGCTCGACGCCGACAGCCGGGCCGCGCCCCCCCTTGAGCCAGGTCAACCGCGACCGCCGGGCCGTGACCGTCGCGTTCGAGGCCGCCGCCGCCACGGCCGAGATCGGCGCGGCCGGCATGACGGGACTGATGCCCGGGGCCACCTCGGTGGGGAGAGCGGCGGTCGGGAACGAAGCGGTCGGCATTGTGGTCGTCGCCGGCTGGGGATCGGCGGTGGCCGTCCTGGTATAGGGGCGATACGCCTGCGAAAACAGGTCGTCACCGGCCAGAACAACCGTCGTGCTCAAGGTGGCACCTAGCATGATCAGGCGTGTGGAATGGGAGAATCGCATCTGGTTCACGCATCCTGCGTTGGTCCGAAGACCGAACGGGACTCGCCGTTCGACCCGGAGAACTTGCCGGTCGAATGGGGGTGAAGGTCGACTCCGCGACCTCGGTCCGCCATTGCTGACTAGGATCTGCTGAAATCTAGGTTCGGAGGAAGATTCGCAAAACTTGCCCCTTGAGCCAAACATCCACGAATTATGTCAAATTGGCGCGGTTGTATCGGTTGAGCCGAGGCTTTGCCGACCGAGGCTGGGAATCTTGTTGCCGACGACGGGCGTCATGTCCTGTTCGGCACGAACTTCGCTCCCGATCGACCCGCCTTGTCTGGTCCTGGGAAAACCGTACGGTTCTCCGCGAGCAAACAGGACCACGACAACCGAATCAAGATCGACCAGGAGAAGAACTGATGCGTCAACACGGATGGATGTCGGTGCTGGTAACCTGCGGCATGGTGACGGGGCTGTCGGCGACGGCGTTCGGATTCGACGAGCAGAAGATCAAGCCCGAAAACCTGCCGAAGAAGGTGATGGCCGCCGCCAAAAAGATGTTCCCCGACGCCAAGATGATCGGCGCCGTGAAGGAGACCGACGACGACAAAAAGGATGAAGTCCTCTACGTCGTCGAGTACAAGATCGACGGCAAGGCCATCGAACTGGCGATCGACGCCGACGGCAAGATCGAGGCGATCGAAAAGGAGATCGACGCGGCAGATCTGCCCAAGGCCGTCACCCGCGCCTTCGCCAAGCAGTACCCGAACGGCAAGATCACCAAGGTCGAGGAAGTGACCGACGAGGATGACACCGTCGTCTACGAACTGGACATCACCAACGACGGCAAGAAAAGCGAAGTCATCATGGCGCCGAATGGCAAGATTCTCGACACCGAGGACGATGATGATGACAAAAAGAAGGATAAGGATCAAAAGAAGGACAAGGACAGCAAGAAGAAGGATAAGAAAGACGACGATAACGCCTGATTGAGAAGCAAACCGCTCGGTCTGGGGAGGTGCTGGTGTGGGCGATCCAATTCCCTACGACCCCCGGGTCCGCCTGGCCGCCGAGCGGACCTTGCTCGCCTGGATCCGGACTGGCCTGGCGGTCATGGGGGTCGGTTTTGTCCTCAACCGGCATGGTGGGACCGCCGACCCGGTCCTGGCGGGGTTGGGTCTGATTTTGCTCCTGGCGGGGTCGGTTGCCATCGGGATGTCCGCCTGGCAATACCACCGGTACTACCAGGTGCTTGGGCCGGGTAAGCCATTCCAGCGGGACATGGCGGCGTGGTCGATCTGGTTTGCCGTGGTGATCGCTCTGATCGGCGGGGCGGTGACGATTGCGCTGGGCGTCCATGCTTCCCCGCCCGGCTCGACTCCGATCCTGGCCGCGCCGCCCGCTCGGCGGTGAGGGATGATTCGTCCCAACTCAATCGGCCCGACTGCTGGTCGTGATCGTGCTGGCGTCGAGTTTAGGAGTGGATCGCGCCAGGGAACGGCAACGGCGTCATCCGCCCGCGCGGCATGTTCCGGAGGTCGGTGCCGGTTGTCGACGGGGTGATCATCGCGTGGTCGCTCTGGCAACCCGCCGGTGCCAGCATGCCCAGCAGCGCGACGACAAGGTTGATTCGATGAGACATCAGGATCAAGCTCGGGTTTGGAATCGAGGCGGGTTCAGGTCGGATCATGGCTGTGGGGATCGACTGGGCTGGCCCCGATGCTTGAGTCGAGGGGGCTGATTGGAGCAGAGAATAGCGCGGCGACGTCCACGCTGGCCTGCACGATCGAGCTGCCAGCGATCCGGCTGAGCTGGACCCCGAGCTTCTCGCAGACGCGGATCATGGCGTGGTTGCCGGCGGGAATCTGCGCAGCGACGACCTCGACCTGCTCGGCCCCCGCGATCGTGAGCAAGCGGCGGAGGAGTTCGGTCCCGAACCCGCGACCATGGTGGTTGTCATGGATCAGGATCGCAAACTCCGCGTCGGTCGTCCCGGCGATCCTGTGCAACTGGCCGACTCCGAGGATCTCGTGGAGCTCGGTCCACGGTTCCTGGCGGTCGACCACCAGCACGATGGCGCGGTCGTTGTCGGTCCCGCAAAACCGCGTCAACTGATCGCGGTCGAGTGCGTGACCTGACTTTAGTGGCCCGAAGCCGTGGAACGGGACCGATTGCTCGACCATGCTCTCGTGGAGGTGGAGCAGGAGCGGCTCGTCCTCGGTCCGGATCGGCCGGATGACGACCGGACCGCCGTCCTTCGCCGTCCAGGGGGACGCAAACTCGACGGGGTAGGGCCGGAGCGCGGGGCGTGGGAGCGCGGGATCGATCAGCGTGGCGGGGTGGAGCGTGACTCGGGCATCCAGGGCGAGCACGTCGGCGGCGGTGACGAAGATGGGGCCGATCTCGACCGCCGCCACGCGGGGTCGCGCGACGATCAGCCAGCCGAACCCGACGAGGAACCGGGCCAGCGGGTCGAGGTCATTGGGCGGCTCGGTCCTGATCCCGGCTCGGTCGAGCAGACGCCGCGCCAGGGTCAAGGTCAACGGCGGGAGCGCGACCGCCGGTCCGCCGGGAGAACCGACCGCCACGCAGCCGATGACCGGCCCGAAGGTCGGGTCGACTCGGCTGGAGAGGCACAGCTCGATCGGGCTGGCCGGGACCATCGGCTGCACCGTGACGCCGAGCATCTGGCCTGGCCCGAGGATCTGGTTGACCGTCGCCTCGATCCCCCAGAACGCGGCTCGAACGGCGTCGGGGGTCGCCAGGTTGAGCCGGACGCCACCGATCTCGGCCCGGCTGGCGATTTGCCGCGAGTAGACCTTGAGCGCGACCGGCCAGCCGATCGCCTCGGCCGCCGCGACCGCCTCGTCCTCGGTGCTCGCCACGAGGGTCTCGACCATCGCCAGCCCGTGCTTGTTGAGGAGCCGTTTCGACTCGATCTCATCAAGCATGAGCCGCCCCTCGGCCTGAACTTGGGCGATGATGGCATCTCCCCTGGCCCACCGGTCCGCGTCGGCCTCGGCCAGTTCGGCGGCTGGCGTGGGTGGGATCGGTGTCTCGGTCAGGTCGCGGAGGTGGGCGGCATGCTCGGCCAGAGCGGCAAAGACCCGAGCGGCGGTATCGGGATAAGGCAGGGTCGGAATGCCGGCCTGGCGGAACGGTGCGGCGCCAGGTCCGATCGCGTCGCCACCGAGCCACGAGACCAGGACCGGCTTCCCGCGCTGGTTGATGATCGGCTGGATGGCCGCGACGATCGGAGAGAGATCGGCGTCCGCTTCCCGGCCGAGGATCACCAGCAGGCCATCGGTCCCCGGGTCGGCGGCGAGGATCTCGACCGCGCCGGCGAACCGGGCGGGGTCGGCCCCCGCTCCGAGGTCGACCGGGTTGGCCCGGCCCGATCCCGGCGGCAAGATGGCGTCGAGCGCCGCCACCGACTCGGGCGCCAGGACCGCCAGGCTCCCCCCCTGCCCGACCAGCGCATCGACCGCCAGGCGACCCGGCTCGGGGCTGCTGGTCACGATGGCCAGCCGTGCCCCCTGGGGTCGGGGCTGGCTGGCGAGAACCTCGGCGAGGTGGAAGACGTCGGCCACCGTGTGTGCCCGGAGGATGCCCGCGCGGGGCAGAGCCGCCGCCAGGACCGCATCGCCGCCGGTATCGAGCCCGGTCCGAGCCGGCATGATAACGATGATCGGCTTGGTCGGCGCGACGGCTCGGGCGGCTCCCAGCAAGTCGCGCGCATCGGCCACGGTCTCCAACGCGATGACGATCGAGTACGTGGCCGGGTCGTCCCCGAGGTAGGTGATCAGGTCGCCCCAGCCGACGTCGAGCATGGCTCCCACCGCCACGACCATGCTGAAGCCAACCTGCGTGCGGATGCTCCAGGCGAGGATCGACGCCGTCAGGGCGCCCGGCTGGCTGAGGAACCCGACGTGCCCGGCTCGGGCCATCGTCCCAGCCACCGAGGCGTTCAGGCCCGACCCTGGCCGCATCACCCCGAGGCTATTCGGCCCGAGCAGGTGGACCCGACCGAGCCGGGCCTGCTGCCGCGTCTGATCGGCCAGCTCGCCCGCCGCCGGGTCGTCGGGGCCAGATCCCCAACTGACCACGATCGCCCCTCGGATACCGGCCCGGCCGCACTCGGCGAGGATTGCGGGCACATCCGCCGCCGGCGAGGCGATCAGCGTCAGGTCAACCGGCCCGGGGATGCTCGCGATCGTCGGGTACGCCTCACGCCCGAGCACGTCGCTCAGGCTCGGGTGAACTGGGTAAACCGGGCCGCCGAACGGGGTCCGCAGCAGGTTGGCAAGCGCGATCCGCCCCAGACTCTCGGGTTGATCCAGGGCCCCGATGACGGCAACCCCACGCGGGGCGAAGATCGCGTCGAGCGGGTCCGAGCCCGTCGAGTCGATGGCGCTGGCCTGAGCTGAGGGGTGGGTCGGTCCCGGGTCATGGGTTGGTTCAGGGGCATCGGCGGTGGCGTCGGCGATCATGGGGCGGCGAACCAATCGGTCTGGCGGGGGCCAACCACGCGGCAACGTCGCGCTGGATGGGATGAGCCGACTCCAGGATACGGAACCCAGGCGAATCCGCGACAGTCCGGGTTGGACCGCTCGGCCGGTTTTCCTCCGAGTCGACGACGAATGATTTGGGGATCTGGGCAAAGTAACGTTAAGAACAGAAGCCAGGTCATTCGATACGATGAAGGAAGTCAAACATCTCGGCCAGGACGGCCGGGCGAGCGGAAATCCCAGGAGGAGACGGGCGCATGACGAACCAATATTGGCGATGCACGCGGCTGGCCTGGGGAATCGGCTTGCTGGTCTGGCTGCTGACCGGTCCTGGGCTGTCGGCTCAGGCCCAGCCGCAGGGAGTGGATTCCAGGCCGGTGAACGCCGCGCCCGGGAGCGACTCGGCGCCAGGTGCGGGGGGCGGGCCGGTCGAGTTCGGGGGATCGCAGAGTACCGAACCGGGCATCCTGAGTGGTCGACCGGGTGCCGGAGCGCCTCGGGTCCCGACATCGGCGACGACCCCCGACGGTGATGGCTTCCGGATCGCCCCCGGGCGCGGTCTGGGTCTGCCCGCGCTGGCGCCGATTACCGAGGTTCCGCTCTACGGGCCGCTTTCCCTGCCGACGAAGAGTACCGACGATGGCCCACCCAACGGTCTAACACTCGACGCCGCGATTGACCAGTTGGTCCACACCAACCTGGCGCTCCAGGCGCGGAAGTTCGACATCGTTCAGGCTGACGCCGATATCCTCACGGCCAGCCTCCGGGCCAACCCGATCGTCTTCGCCGACTCGCAACTGGTGCCGTACGGGTCGTTCAATCCCAAGACCCGGCCCGGTGGCCAGACGCAGTATGATGTGAACATCACCTACCCGGTCGACGTCACCCGCAAGCGGCTGGCGCGGACCGAGGTGGCCAAGCAGGCCCGGCGGGTGACCGAGGCGCAGTATCAGGATGCCGTCCGGATTCAGATCGACAACGTGTACACCACGTTCGTCGATGTGCTCGCCGCTCGCGAGACCTTGCGCTTCGCCGAGGCCGCCCGCGACGGGCTCGACGAGCTGAACCGGATCACGCGGATCTTTCGCGAGAAGGGATCGCAGACCGAGGCGGAGGAGAAGCGCGTCCGGGCGCTCCTGGAAGCCGCCGAGATCGGTGTCATCGATGCGCGAGAAACGATGCGGAACAGCTCGCGGAGTCTGGGCCGGTTGCTCGGGGTTGACCCTGAGGTCGCCGAGGACATGCCGATCCGCGGCTCGCTCCGCAACCCTGGCCTCGCCCCGCCGAGCTATGAGCAGATGATCAGCATGGCCGTCACCTGCCGGCCCGACATCGTCTCCTACCGCCTCGGCCTTCAGCGGGCCAAGGCCGACGTGACCCTGGCCGAGCGGAGCCGGTATGGCGACGTTTACGTCCTGTATCAGCCCTATACCTTCCAGGACAACCGCCCGACCGGCGGCAACGGAGCGACCTCGTACGCCCTCGGCGTGACGGCCGCCTTGCCGATCTACAACCGGAATCAAGGCAACATCCAGCGTGCCCGGAGCAACGTCCTCCAGTCGAAGGTGGAACTCGGCGACCAGGAACAGCAGGTTGTCCTCGACGTCCGCCAAGCGTTCGGCGAGTACACCATCTCCAAGGCTGCGATCGACCGCGTTGAGCAGACGCTTTTGCCCGCCTCGCAGCGGGTCCGCGACGACGCGCTGAAGCTCTTTCGCCAGGGCGAGCAGGATGTCGTGTCTTACCTCAACGCCCAGCGCGACTACAACGACGTGATCCGCCAGTACCGCGATACCGCCGTCCGCCACCGTCGGAGCATGCTCCGCCTCAACACCGCCGTCGGCCGCCGGATCTTACCGTGATTCAGCGGCTTCCCAGGAATCAATTGCCCATCACAGATTGCAGATAACAAATTATAAGTCAAAACGTGAAAATATTTTGCAATTCCCTAATGATCTATGCCATGAGCATGAATTTTTTGGGAGCCGTATCAGAGGCGAATTTCGACGGCGTCGCCAGCCTGAACAGTTTCCAAGGCGGCCAGGACACCCGGCACCAGCGGCAGCAGATCGGCAAGCTGGCTGCTCGGACCGACCATGACCACAACTGCCACCCCGGCGGCTCGTAAGTTCTGTTGATGACGGATACCTTGATCCACTGTCAGCAACACCTCGAAGCCGGCCGCCGACATCAGTCCTAGTAGTTCGCCATTCTTTTTGCCCGACCAACCCTCCTGCGGGACCGTCCGGACGAAGTGGCCGGGTAACTCACCCCCAAGCCGTTTGGGCACGCACTCGTCAAGCAGCACTCGCATTGACCACCAGTGCTTGAGCCATCAGTTGCAAAGCGGTAACCGCCTGCTCCTGAGTGACTGAGGGAAAATCTGCGAGGAATTCGGCCAGGGGTTGGCCACCACCCAGATAGTCGATCAGCGCTTGAAGCGGGACCCGGGTACCGACAAACACGGGGGCACCGCTCATGATGTCGGGATCGGTGTGAACCACGGTTTCCAGATTTTTCATGAGCGTACCTGCTGTGGACCTGCAATTGAGAACTTTTCTCACGGCATGACGACCATCCTACCAATCCCGACCCAACCGAGCCTCGACGCCAGCGATGCAGCAAGCGTCGCATTTTCAAGAATACCCGCCTTTGCTGCCAGTCGAGATGGAATCGCCTTGATGCTTCGCTCTGATTCCATTTAAACCAGGGGGGAAAGCTCGGGCTTTTGACCGAAAATGGCGGAGATCCTGCCTGGCGGCGATTCCACAACTCTTCCAACGCGCTGAACCGACCGCAACAGGTCAGCCTGATCAGCGAGCGATTGCGTTCGACTGCCTCGACGGCAACGTCGATCCACTCGGGTATCTTGCCGTCGCGCCAGAGAAACGAGGTCGCCTCGCCGACCGACCACGGGCCATGAAATTGGCCCGTGGGCAGAGAGTCATCGGGCTAGACGACCTCGTCGCCCCTTCTAGCATTGCCGTCGTGGGATCGGTTGGGATAGACCCGAAAGGCCATGTCATCAGGAAGAGTTTCTCGCAGAAATCGTCGGGCAAACACGATGGCTTCTTGCCCCACGACATGCAAGCGTGAATCGAATAAGGATTGCTCCACGATCGTCTCCAGAAGGAATTATTCTGCTGGATCAACTTCCGCTTCTTTCCCCTCCGCCTCGAAATTCTTTTGCTCCAGCGGGGTGACCTCGCCGAGTTCTTTCTCTTGCTTGATGATCCCGGGATCGAACCAGGGGTAGACCGACGGGATGACTCCCAGGGTCAACAGGGTACTGGTGATCAGACCGCCGATGACGACGGTGGCGAGCGGTTGCTGGACCTCAGCGCCGGCTCCGGTCGAGAAGGCCATCGGGATGAAGCCGAGCGAGGCGACGCCCGCCGTGATCAAAACCGGTCGGAGCCGGCTCAGCGCGGCGCGGTGGACGGCTTCGTGGACCTCGACCCCGTCCTCAACGAGGTGGCGGACGGCGGTGATCAGAACCAGACCATCAAGGACCGCCACGCCCGAGAGGCAGATGAAGCCGATCCCGGCGGAGATGCTGAAGTTGATCCCTCGGAGCCACAACGCCGCGATCCCACCAATGGCCGCGAACGGGACCGACAGGAAGATCAACGAGCCGATCCGGATCGACTGGAACGTGCTGTAGAGGAGGATGAAGACCAGGATCAGAGCCACCGGGGTGACAATTGCCAGCCGGTGCGTGGCAGACTGCAAGTTCTCGTAGGTCCCGCCCCATTCGAGCGTGTAACCGCGCGGCAGATCCACGTCCCGGGCGACGGCGGCCTGGCATTCGGTCACGAAACCGGCGAGGTCGCGGCCGCGGACGCTGGCCTCGACGATGGCGCGACGGTTCCGATTCTTGCGCCAGATCTCATACGTTCCCTCTTCGCGGTGGACGTCGGCAAGGTCTTCGATCGGGATCATCCGGCCCGTCGGGTCGGCGATCTTCAGGTTGCGGATCGTCTCGTGGCTGTTGCGGTATTTCGACGCGAACCGGACCTGGATGTCGAACCGGCGCTGCCCTTCAACGACCTGCCCGACGACCTTGCCGCCCAGTGCCGAGACGGCGTCGAGCACGTCGGCGGCGTTGATCCCGTAGCGGGCGATCCGGTCGCGGTCGACCTCGATCCGCAGGAACGGCAGACCGTCGAGGATCTGCGCTTTCACTCCCGACGCTCCCGGAACCTGCTTGATCACCGCCGCGATCTGGTCGGCCTTGGTCTGGAGGATGGCGAGATCCTCGCCGTAGATGCCGATCCCGACATCGCCTCGGACGCCGGATAACAGTTCATTAAAGCGCAGTTCGATCGGCTGGCTGAACGAGTAGACGGTGCCGGGAACGACGCGATCCATGATTGGCTGGATGCCGGCGATCAGGTCGTTTTTGGTGGCGACCTCCTTCCAGTGCTCTGGCTCATGGAGCAGGACCCAGGAATCGGTCAGGTTCACCCCGGCAGCTTCGAGGCCGATCTCGGGGCGGCCGATCCGGCTGATGACGGTCCGGATCTCGCTCGGATACGCCTTGATCAACGCCTTTTCGAGCCGGGTCGCATCGGCAATCGCCTCGTTCAGCGACGCTGACGGCGGCCGACGCTGGACGATCACGAGGTCGCCTTCATCGAGTTGCGGAATGAACTCGCCGCCCAACCGCATCGCCATCGGTACGGCTGCCAGCAGCAGGACCAGCGCCGCGATCGAGACCACGATTGGTCGGTGCAGCAGTCGATCGAGGAACGGTTCGTACAACCGCTTGGCAAACCGGATCGGCCAGGTCTCCTTTTCCGACATTCCCGGCTTCAGGAAGAAGCTCGCCAGGACCGGCGTGGCCGTCAGTGAGAGGAGCAATGATCCAGTCAGCGCGAAGATCAACGTTAGTGCCATCGGCCGGAACATCTTCCCCTCGACACCCTGGAGGGCCAGGATCGGCAACTGGACGATGGTGATGATCGCCACGCCGAAGACGACCGGTTTGCGGACCTCGCGGGTCGACAGGCGGACGATCTGCGCTGTCCGGTCGCCGGGCCGAGCGTGGGAGAGGTGGCCGACGATATTCTCGATCACGATCACCGCGCTATCGACGATCAGGCCGAAGTCAATCGCGCCCAGGCTCATCAGGCTGCCGGCGATGTCGTAATAGTGCATCAGGTTGCCGGCAAAGAGCATTGCCAGCGGGATCGACATGGCGACGATCAACCCCGCGCGGAGGTTGCCAAGCATGATCAGCAGGACGACCACGACCAGAATGCCGCCTTCGATCAGGTTGTGGATGACCGTCCCGATCGTCTTGCCGATCAGGACGCTCCGGTCGTAGTACGACTCGATCTCGACCCCTTCGGGGAGGTTGCGCTCGATCTCCTGCAACTTCTTCTTGACCCGGTCGACGACCACTCGGCCGTTTTCGCCCGCGAGCAGGTAGACCATTGCTGTCACCGCTTCCCCCTTGCCGTCGCGGGTGGCGGCCCCCTGGCGGAGCATCGGGGCAAAGACCACGTCGGCCACGTCGCGGATGTAGATCGGTGTGCCGTCGCTGGTTGTCGTCAGGACGATCCCGCCCAGATCTTGCAGGTTCCGGACGAGACCGACACCACGGATGACGCGGAGTTCGCCGTTGCGCTGGATGTAGCCGCCGCCGGCGTTGCCGTTGTTCCGCCCGATGGCGTTGAAGACCTGGTTGACGGCGATCCCACGAGCCATGAGTCGGTTCGGGTCGAGCCGGACCTCGTACGTCCGGAGCGACCCACCCAGGACGTTGACCTCGATGACGCCGGGCACGCTCTTGAGCGACCGGGCGACCTCCCAGTCGAGCAAGGTCCGCAGTTCCATCAGCGACTTCGGTTCCTTCACCCCTGGCTTGTTGCGGATCTCGAACTGATAGATCTCACCGAGTCCGCTGGCGATCGGCCCCATCTCGGGGTGGCCGTAGCCTTCGGGAATCTCGGTTTCGGCCTGCTGGAGCCTCTCGCCGACCTGCTGGCGTGCCCAGTAGATATCGGTCCCATCCTGAAAGATGATCGTCACGCCGGAGATCCCAAACTGCGAATAGGACCGGACCTCCTGGACGCGCGGAATCCCGTTCATCGCGTTCTCGACCGGAATCGTGATGAACTGCTCAACCTCCGCCGGCCCCAGCGCTGGGGCACTCGTCAACGCCATTACCTGGACGTTCGTGATGTCGGGCTGAGCATCAATCGGTAGATCGACAAGCGAATAAACCCCCGATGCGACCAGGCCGACGACAGCCATCAGGATCAAGGCCCGGTGCCTTAGCGCGAAGTCGATCAGGCGGTCAAACATGGCGGGCAATCCAAAGCAAAAGAGCCACGGATGGAACAATAATATATTAATATATAAATATTATTGATTAATTAAAATAACAATTTTTGATCTGTTTGTTTCATCCGTGTTCCATCCGTGGCTCCTTTCCTCTTCATTCTTCCTGCCGGGCCAGCATCTCGGCCTTGAGCTTGAACGCGCCATTGATCACAACCTCGTCGCCGGGTTTAAGGCCCGACTTGATGATGGCTCGGTTGGAGTTGAGGGCTTCGATGGTGACGTCGCGGCGGGCGAATTGCTCGGTGCCGGTCCGGAGGAAGACGTAGACCTTGTCCTTGTCGGTGAGGATGGCGGACGACGGGATCTGCAAGGTCGAACTGTGCTTGCTCTTACCGAAAACGTGAACCTCGACGAACATGCCTGGTTTCAGGAGCCGGTCGGGGTTCTCGGCGCGAGCGAGCAATTTGACCGTCCGGCTTTTTTCATCGACGATGTCGCCGGCATAGATCACCTTGCCCTCGAAGGTCCGCCCGGGATAAGCGGGGGTCTGAAACCGGACCGTCCCTTCCTGCGTGTTCGAGAGAATCTCGAAGTCGCTTTCGTGGATGTTCGCCTCAACCCAGACCGTGGAGAGGTCACCCAGCGTGAAGATCCGGTGGTTCCGATCCACCGCCACGCCGCTGACGATCAACTCGCGGTCGAGAAGCGTGCCATCGAACGGGGCGACCAGCGCGTAGGTACTGGCCGGGGCTTCGTCAAGTTCGGCGCGGGCTGGGTTGAACGTCGTGGGCTCACCGCTGGCGTGCGAAGGGGGACTCTCGCCCAGTTCGGGTTCCGACGTGGAATTGAGCGGCAACATCCCGCCGCGGCCAACGCGGTCATTGGCGGGCTGGACGCCGTGGATCCGGAGTCGCTCGCGGACGACTCGGACCGCCGTCTCGGCCTGGCGGAGGGCCTGATCCGCCTTGATCTTGGCGATCCGCGTTTCGTAGTCCATCTGTTCCATCAAGGCCTGATAGGTCGAGCGCGCCACGTCGAAGTCGGCCGTGACCTGCTGAAGCTGCTTCGGGGTGATCAGGTGCTGCGCATCGAGTTCGCGGTTCCGGTCGATCGTGGCCTCGGCCAGCCGGAACTGGGCATAGGCGGTCAGCAACCGCTCGCGGTTCGCGCCGACGGGGTGCCCGACGAAGTCATGGCTGATCCTGTCGGGACTGTCACCGCGCCGGAGGGCTTCAACCAGACTGATCGTGTTCTGGTAGATCGTCTCTTGCCAGTCTGCCTCCGTGCGGGCGATCTGGAGGTTTTGCTCCTCGGTATAGAACTGGAGCCGGGCCTCGCCGACCTCGATACTGTCGATCGTCACGAGCACGTCGCCGGCGTGGACTTCCTGACCGATCTGTCCGAGGACCGACCGCACAATCCCCGGCGTCCTCGGGGTAATGTACGCAAATTTGGTCTCGTTGGGGGCGACTCGACCGGGCGCCGCGAGCCCCTCGCGTGCGGCCTCGGGCGAGACGTTGACCGTCTCCAACCCGATCTCGCGTTGTTGCGCCTCGGTCATGTGGACCTGCGTCCCCGCCCCGAGCGCCGAATCGTGGACTGGGCGGTGGAGATCCGCCGCCTCGGCGACCGTCGTTCCCGCCGCCTCGGACGACTTGTGCCCTCGGTACCAGGTCACTCCCCAGACCGCTCCGACCACCAGACATGCTCCCACCACGCTACTGACAACCCATCGGACGATCTGACCGGGCGCAAGCCGAGCAAGGAACACCATGAAGGACGTCTCGATCAAGAAGACCAGAACCACCACCAAATCAGGATTCCTAGATTATTCGGGGTGGTGCTCGGAAAATCAATCACGCCGCACGCTCGACGACCCGGAACTGATCAACACCAGGCAACGGTTCGATTTTTATCAATGAACTCATGGAAGTTGGTCTCCAGACAATTATCAGACCTGACGGGATGATCACCATTTGTGGATGATTGCGTGTGGAATCTGGCTTGGTATTCATGGAGAAGTTTTTACGTGATTTTTATTGCATTTGTTCTGGGTGATTGTTAACCTCCTTATGAACCTTGCGAGCGACCGCCCGAACAGGGACTGAATCCTTCCGTTTCCGTGAAATTCGCCGTGTTCTTCAGGAACTCAGCCCAGCTCCTGGGTTGATCGGGCTGCCTGTCGCCGTTCGTTCTGGAGCCTTTTCCAGGTCGAGTCTGGTGGCCAGTGAGTTTGAGTGTGTGTCGAGCTGAACGCATCGCTGCCGCTGCTGGAGCGTTGGAGGCGGTGCCACACCATGATTTCCCCGGGGAGTTCGGGGCGATGTCGTCAGGGTTTTTCTTGCCAGGAGGCCCAGGGGACGCAGGATGCGTCCGTCATTCATGGTTTTCATCGAGACGGAGCAACACGTTCATGACCGACGAGTTGAATCAGAATGATGGTGTGCCGCGCAGCCAGGCAGTCCGGCCGCGACGGAAGTTTCTGGCGGGATCGCTCGGGCTGGGTGCGGCTGGCCTGCTGGCCTCGCTGACAGCCCGGCGCGCCGCTCGTGCTCAGGCGACCGCGACGGTAACCGACCCGGCGATCCTCAACTTCGCCCTGAACCTGGAATACCTGGAGGCGGAATACTACAGCTTTGCGTTGACCGGCGTGGGGATCGCTGCCAACGGCATCGGCATTACCGGGATGGGGACGGCTGGCCCAACCACCGTCAAGCCGAACCCCAAGGTGCCATTCCGGACGACGATGATTCAACAGTTCGCCGCTGAACTGGCGACCGACGAGATGAAGCACGTCACCGATATCCGGAACTTGCTCACGACGCTGGGCAGCCCGCCCATCGCCAAGCCGGCCATTGACCTGCTCAATAGCTTCAACCTGGCGGCGAGTCTGGCTGGCCTGGGTAGCAGCTTCGACCCGTTCTTGAACGAGACGAACTTTCTGCTCGGCGCATACATCTTCGAGGACGTCGGGGTCTCGGCTTACCACGGTGCCGCGCCGCTGATCAAGAACAAGGACGTGTTGAACTACGCCGCGGGGATCTATGCTGTCGAGGCCTACCACGCCGGGACGATCCGGTTGCTCCTGGAGCAGGCCGGGCAAGGCGCGGCGACCGAGGCGATCTCCAACGTCCGCAAGGCTGCCAGCGGGGCGAACGACGATTACGGCGTGAACGACGGAGCGATGGACGCGGGTGCCAACGTGGGTCGGACCAGCATCATCTTGACCGACTCCGGCGGGGCCGCGTTCGCTCGGACGACGACTCAGGTTCTCAAAATCGTTTATCTGAACTCGTCCAGCGCAACTCCTGGTGGCTTCCTCCCCAAGGGGGCCAACGGCACGATCCGTTAAGCGGATCTTCCGCCCGTTGCCCGTTTATCAACCGGATTGCGTTCGATGCAGGTTTGCTCCCGATGAGAGCGACCCTGGCACCGACGCTCGCCAAGTGAGATCACCTTTGATGAAGGAGCCGAGAGAGATGGCGATGACGTCTGAGCCGACGACAGAAAATTCTCGTTTAGCGGATACTCTTGCCTTCCACACCCGCCGCCGGGGCTTTCTGGGGCGACTACTCGGCCTGGGTGCCGGTGCCCTGACGCTGGCTGGCTCAAGGCAAGCCGCCGAGGCACAGGTCGCGCCGATTCCGGGTGTGAACGATGCCGCGATCCTTAACTTTGCTTTGAACTTCGAGTACCTCGGGTCGGAGTTCTACACCTACGGCCTGACCGGAATGGGAATCGCCGCCGCGGGGATTCCGATCACCGGGAGCGGGACCGCCGGCCCGACGATCACCAAGACCAACCCGATGGTGACGTTCACCACTCCGCTCTTGCAACAGTTCTTTACCGAGCTGGAACGCGACGAGCAAGCACACGTGCTGACGGTTCGGTCCGGACTGGCGAGCATCGGCGGCACCCCGATCGCCAAGCCCACGATTGACCTGCTAAATAGCTTTAACACGGCCTCGCAGATGGCCGGGCTCGGCTCCACCTTCGACCCCTACGCCAACGAGACGAACTTCCTGCTCGGTGCGTACATCCTGGAAGACGTCTGCGTCACGGCGCTGCATGGTGCGGCCCCGCTGATCGTCAACAAGACCGTCCTGAACAGTGCCGCCGGGCTCCTCGGCGTGGAAGGCTATCAGGCCGGAGCGATCCGGGCCTTGCTCAACCAGCGCGGGATGGGGGCGGCCACGCAGGCGATCTCGACCGTCCGGGCCAACGCCAGCGGCGTCGGTGATTATGGTGTGGCTCAGGGATCGCTCGCGGCGGGTCCAGCCGGCACGACCAGCATCGTCCTGGCCGACAGCAACGCTTTGGCCTTCGCCCGGACCCCGCGCCAGGTCTTGAACATCGTTTATCTGAACCCGGACGGAACCTCGGGCGGCTTCTTCCCGATGGGCGTCAATGGCCCCATCCAGGGCTGAGCGCGGTCCTTGGTGTCCTTTGGCCTCATACCGTCTTCAGTCCACGGCCGGAACCCCTGGGTTCTGGCCGCTCACCATCCTCATCCGGTTGATCATCCTTGCGGGAATCATTGATGAAGCTCTTTTTGAAACCACTGGCGATCGTTGGTTTTGCCTCGATCTTGCTGATCGGACCCACGACTGCCCGATCATTCGGCGAAATGGCTTACGGCGTCACCTTGATCGGTAACCAATTGATCGGCGTCGATACCAATACCGGCCTTGGTGCACTTGTTGGTCCGCTGACCGGCAACGTCGCCCCGTTCGGCCTCTCGGGCTTCAATAACCAGCTCTATACCTTTGACTCGACGGCCGATGTCATTCGCCAGATCAACACCGCCACCGGCGCGACGCAGGCAACCTACAACATTGGCATGGGTCCCGTCCTCGGTCAGGGCGGTCTTGCCTTTCAGAGCAGCACGGTTGGTTATATCACTAGCGCGCTCGATCCCGCCACGTTCAACTACAGCAACAACCTGTACCAGTTCAACCTGTCAACAGGGACCTCGACGCTGATCACCCACACCGCCGACACCCTTTCGGCGATCGCGTTTTCGAGCAACGGGACGCTCTACGGCCTGGGCCAGCTTGATGGCAACCTCTACACCATCAACACCGCCAACGGAGCCATGACGACGATCGGCAACGTCGGCCTCAGCATCGGGAGCACCGTCAACTCGCTCGCCTTCAGTTCGGGCGGGACGCTGTATGCGACCATCGACGATGCGCTCTATTCGTTAAACACTTCCACCGGTGCCGCCACGGCCATCGGTGATCCAGCGATGGGCACTGGCTTCGCCAGCGTCTCTGGTTTGGCTTTCACCAACGGTATCCTCCCCAGCGCCGTTCCCGAACCTTCCTCGCTGGTCATGCTTGCCCTCGGCGTTGTGGGTCCTGCTGCTTTTGGTGCTTTCCGCAAGGTGCGAGCCCGCCACGCTGCCTGACCTTGATCGTAAGCTGCTCCCTTCGCCGCCGGTTCCATCCTGGAAATCAGGGCGGAATCGGCGTTTTCGTTGACAATATCCCGAGTTCGTGGGCGAATTTCCCTCGGGACACTTCTTGGTGCCTCGACCCTCGGGAGATCCGCCCATGCCCATCGACCAACTGATCTTTATCGGCCTGAATGGTTATGTGCTCGCCCTGCATCGTGATTCGGGTGAGATCGTCTGGTCCAATGACGAGATGAAGTCGGGCTACGTCACCCTGCTACTCGACGGCGACCGCCTGATCGTTTCAACGAACGGTTACATTTACTGTCTTGATCCTGGAACGGGCAAGATCCGCTGGCACAACCCGTTGAAAGGTTACGGACAGGGCGCTCCAACCTCGCTCATCTCGGTTCGAGGCCAGTCTCCAGAACAGGTCCTGATCGGAATGGCCGCTGCTCAGCACGCCCAGCAAGCTGGCGCGGCTGCGGCTGCGGGTTCTTAAACTCGGATCCCCAGGCGTTGCTTTTGCTCGGCGCGGATGGAGCGGGCGAGTTTGAACCAGGTCGTGGCCTGCGAGGACGCCAGGCAGCCGAGCGAGGCCAAGGCGAGGAGCGACATCAGCGCCGTCGGGCCGACGGTGGCGAAGAAAACGGTATTTCCCGCTCGCTCCCGCTGGTCGAGGAAGTCGTACAGATAGCGGGCACAGACCAGGAGCCAGCCGAGGCAACCGATCATCCCGGCCCAGCGGCCCCAGCGTCGACCGGTCAGGATCGCCCAGGCGACGGCCAGGAGGATGAAGGCGACGCCGGTTCCGGTGCCGACGATCGACGGCAAGGCGCCGGGATAACCGAGGATCGTTCGGGCCTCGGGCGGCAAGGCGCACACGATCGAGACCCAGAACAGCGCGAAGATCGCGATGGTGGCAAACTCGAACGAGATCCCGATGATCGCCTTGGGCCGCTCGGCGTCGATCTCGCGCTCGTCGAGCCGGTAGCGGTAGGGTGGGGCCGAGACCGGCTTGCCGTCCAGGATGTTAAGCAGGTCGTCCGCCAGCGCTTCGGCGGTCTGATAGCGCTCGTCGGGGTCCTTAGCTGTCGCCTTGTGGACGACCGCCGCCAGGTTCGCCGAAACCGACTTGTTCCAGGTCGTCAGTGGGTCAAGTGCCTTGGTGACGACGTGGCGGAGGACGCCTTCACGCGTTGGAGCGACCACCGGCCGATTCAAAGCGAGCATCTCGTAAAGAACCAGGCCGAGCGAGTAGACGTCGGTCCGGTGGTCGACGCTCAGGCGGCCGGCGACCTGCTCGGGGCTCATGTACATCGGCGTGCCGATCAGTTGCCCGGTGCTGGTGACGTTCTCATCCTCGAAGAACCGGGCGATCCCGAAGTCGATCAGGCGGACCTTGCCCTGGCGATCGAGCAACAGGTTTTCCGGCTTGATGTCGCGGTGGACAACCCCGCGTTCGTGCGCATGGGCCAGCGCGAGCGCGGCGTCGCGGATGATCTCGACGGCGCGGCGGATATGCTCAATCGAGGTGCTCCTGGGCTTCGGGCCGGGGCCGAGATGCGGGGCATCAGTCCGGGACCGGTCGGCGACGGCGGTAATCATGGTGGCGGTCGGGTCATCGAACCGGACGACGGGCGCCTCGGACTCGCCGCTGGCCAGATCATCAAGCGCCGAGGCAACGGTGGCAGTCTGATCGGCTTCGAGAATGTTCAGAACCCGGCGGAGCGAGGCGCCATCGACGTATTCCATCGCCATGTAGCAAAGTTGGCCGTCTTGACCGACGTAGTGGACCCCGGCGATGTGGGGATGGTCGAGCCGGGCCACAGCCTGCGCCTCGCGGCGGAACCGGGCGATGTCATCAGGGCGGTTGAGCGCGTCGCCGAGCACCTTGAGCGCGACGACACGGTCGAGCGAGACCTGGCGGGCCTGGTAGACGATGCCCATTCCGCCCGAGCCGAGTCGGCGCTCGATCACGAAGTCGCCGACGTGGACGTCGGCTTCCAGCGCCGCGTTCCGGCGGAGCGGCGCTGGAACCCGGGAAACCGCGCCGATGTCGAGGGCCGGACCATCGTCGCTCATCGCTGCCAACCACGTTGATGTCAGGGTTTTGCCTCAGGAAGGGCATTCCCATGATAGCCGACCCTGGCGCCATCGCAAGCCACCCGCGGTCGGCCGGGATGTTGAATTCATCCTGAGACTGGCTTTTTGTCGCCTCCTCGCCATGATGGAGGGCAGATCCGCCCCGGTGAGCGGACGCACCTGATTTCCAGTTCGAGTGACGACCGCGCATGAGATTCCCGCAACTTCGGGTCGACTGGTTTCTCGTCGGGATCGGCGCATCGATCGCGCTGGCCTGGTTTGTCCCCGGTCCGGGAGCCGATGGCGGCTGGCTCCACCCCGACCTCTTGACCCGCGCGGGCGTGGCCTTGATCTTCTTCCTCCACGGCCTCGGTCTCTCGTTCGGGGCGCTGCGCGATGGGGCCGCGCGCTGGCGACTCCATCTGGTCGTCCAGACTTCGACCTTTCTGGTATTCCCGACCTTGATCCTGGCCCTGACCGCGCTGGCAGGCTCGACGATTTCGCCCGACCTCCGGCTTGGGTTTGCCTACCTGGGCGCCTTGCCGTCCACGGTCTCGTCGTCGGTCGCGATGACGGCGGCAGCGCGTGGCAACGTGGCAGCGGCGATCTTCAACGCCACGCTGTCGAGCTTGCTCGGCGTTTTCCTCACTCCCCTCCTGGTCGGCTGGATGATGACCGGCGGCGGCGGTGGGTCGAGCCACCCCCTGCCCCTCGGCAAGGTGATTCTGGATTTGGTCCTTTGGTTGATCGTGCCGCTGGTAATCGGCCAGTGCCTCCGCCCCTGGCTCGCCGGCTGGGCTGCCCGCAACAAGCGGTGGACGAGCAAGGTCGACCGGGGGACAATTCTCCTGCTGGTCTACACCTCGTTTTGCGACTCGGTCGAGCGTGGCGTCTGGACCGGGCAGGGATCGGCCGTCATCGTGGCGACGTTCATCGGCTCGGCTCTGGTCCTTGGCTTGATGCTGGTCGGCCTCAACATCGTCTGTCGGCTCCTCAGGTTCCCGGTCGAGGACCGGATCGCGGCGGTCTTTTGCGGGTCGAAGAAGACGCTGGCGTCGGGAGTGCCGATGGCGCACCTGATCTTCGGGTCGTCGCCAAGCCTGGGCGTGATCTTGCTGCCGATCATGGTCTACCACCCGATCCAACTGGTGGTCTGTGGAGCCCTGGCATCGCGCTGGGCGCGGCGCGACGATCACGGAGCCGAGGCAAATTCCTCGGCCAGGTAGGCGGCGACCCTGTCCCAGAGGACGACGGCGGCGTCGAAGTCAACCGGCATGGCGTGAACGGTTCGCGGCGTCTCGACCCGAGGCGTCGCAACCGTCCGCCGGTTGAGCGGGATCTGCGCCGAGGACCCGAGCGCCAGCGTCCGCTCGGTCGCCGGACCAAGCAGGACATCCCCGAGCGCGGCGGCTTCCTGCGGTGCCGGAGCCCCTTTCGGGATCGCGAGCGTGTTCGGGATGAACAACGTACCCAACTCGTCGGGCTGCCGGTCGGGATAGACGATCGCGACCGGGCGGCCCGCCTCAACCTCGCCGATCGCATCGTCGGTATCCGTCAACCCAAAGGCGAGTTCCCCCGCGCCCACGGCAGTTGCCACCTGCTTGTTGCCCGAGAGAACATGGACCCCGTTTCGCTTCAGGTCGGCGAAATAAACTTTCGCCTTCGTATCGCCCCAGGCCAGAAAGAGGCAGGTGGCATGAGTCGCCGTCGTCCCCGCGAGCGGCTTGGCCATCCCGACTTTGCCCCGCCACTTCGGGTCAGCCAGATCCATGATGCTCCGGGGTCGATCGGCATCAGCCACGAGTCTGGTGTTCACGATCAAGATCCGCGCCCGAGCCGCGAACCCATACCAGGTTCCATCTTTCGCCTTGAACTCGTCGGGGATATCCGCCGCGTTCGCTGGGTGCCACGGCTGCAACAGGCCCTTCCGCTTGAGTCTCAACGTGTTCAGAATCTCGTTGTTCCAGAACAGGTCACATCGAGGCCGCGCCGCCTCCTGGATAATCCGCTCGGTCAACCCTACCGACTTGGTGCTCTCGACATCGAACTTGGGCTGAATCTCGACTCCCGTTGCCTTGGAATAGCCATCAAGCACCGGCACCGAAAACTCCGGGTCGAGCGATGAGTAGACGACAACCCCGCGGTCACTCGTCCCGCAACCGAAAACTCCCATTATCAGAGTCAGACCGAGCGCTCTCGCAATGCACCTGCGGACCCATCTCAATCCTTGCATTGACCTATTCCCCCCTCCTCGATCCGACCACCATTAGCTCCCGTCGGTTGTACGGGATCGAGTCGCCCACCACAACCGGCGGGCGGCTCGGACCAACCGAACCGACCTGCGAAAAGCAAACATCCTGCGTAATAGTCTCATGCAATTTTGTAAGCACTAAAGAACGGTTACGGATGATGACTTGCTGCTCCGAATTTAAAAGGAAGTTGGTGGACCGGGGCCCGTTTGCTCAGGTGGGACGATGATTATGGGAGACAGGATCAAGCTTGCGTTCCGCCGTCGGGTGGACCGGGCCGGACCGAATTCGCCCCAATCACTCCCGATAGGAGTCCGAGGCTGGCCCGGCATCATAGCTTCGGCCCTTGGCTGGGGTCTGATCCTCCTATGGGTTGGGGGTTGGGTCGTCAGTTTTCAGCAAAACCGGTTCCTCCTCGGCTCAGCGAGTTGGGTGCCGATGCTGCCGATGATCGCGGGAGATTTCCAGGTCCACATCGATCACGTCGCCCGAGTTCAGGCAGCCGGGATTGACCCGTATCACGTGACGGGGGACTGGGTTTGCGGTTTGTATCCTTATCCGCCGATGATCGCCCGGTCGTTCGCGTGGGTGATCTTCTTCAACACGCCGACAGCCGCCTTTTTGTGGCAAGGAACGCTCGCTCTGATCATGGGCATCAGCGGAGTAGCGGTGGCTCGATCGCGCTGCGATCTTGGGTTGGACTCAATCCCGCGGCCGGTCCTCATCGCGGCCCTGCTGTTCTCAACTCCCGTCATCTTCGCGATCGAGCGGGCACAATCTGACCCAATGATCTTACCAGCGCTCATCCTGGCGGCCTGGCTGCTGAGGCGAAAAGCATCCTGGGCCGACATCGGCGTTGGAGCGTTGCTCGGCTTGATGGCGTGGCTGAAGTATTATCCAGCATTGGCGGTGATGGTCCTGCTCGTGATGGGACGCAGGTCCGCAATGGTCGCATTCGTGGTGATCGTGGCGCTGGTCGGGATCGCTGACCGCGACGGCATTCGCGAGTCGATTCATCACGCCCAAGGCATCCAGTCCGCCGCCAGCGCAGTGCGGCACCCGGTCCACGACGCCACGCATTCGATCCTCGAAAACTGGCACCACCTGCGCTTCGTCCGCCGCTCCCCGATCCTCCGCCAAATTCCCGCAGAAGTCGCGGCGGTTGTCATCCTCTTGCCCATCCTCACCCTCGTGAGCTTCCGAGTCTCCCGGAGCCCTCGGCGTGACGCCTTGATTTTCCCTTCTCTGTGCTGGCTCGTCGCCCTGGCGACCTTCGCTCTGCCCTACTCGAACGACTACAACTTGACCCCGCTTCCCGTCGCCGCCCTGATGGTCTGGTCCCGCCGCGATCGCTGGCCAGTGCATCTGCTGCTGCTGGCCTCACTCCTCTGGTCGCAACCCTTTCGGCTTCCCCTGAGCGGCGACATGATGCTTGGCTTCAAGCTGGCCGCCCTGTTTGGAGTGGGCTTGAGCCTCGCGGCGCGGGCAGTTGATATCTCGGAGCCTGCTCCCACGGTGGCTGATCGTCGCCGGTCGGGTCCTCACTTGCCGAGCCAGGCGGAATGGAAGGCGATGGCCGATCTCGATTCTCGTGATTCGAGCTAATCTGACACCGCCCCGTTCGGGACTACCAGCGACGTCGTCTCCCCGCCTAGAGCTTGCCGGTCACATCAGCCTGGTCTGGGTTGGCTTCTTGGCTGTGGGGTTGACGAGGTCATCGGTGAGCGGGATAAAGATCGCGGCGGAGGCATTGTTGGCTGGTGCTCCGTTCGTTGTCAGGAACGGGGCTTGACCATAAGTGATCGAGGCGTCGGGGATCGTCTGACCAAACCCAACCCGACCGAAGCCTTGCAGGACATCGTCGCCACCTTGACTGGGGCGGTAGGCGAACTTGCCGAGCGTGGGCAGGTAAACGGCTGCGTCGGTCCGGCCATCACCATCATAGTCGCCCGGTGCCGGGATCGAATTGTACTGGCCGGGCATCCCGAACGGAATCAAATAGTTGGCCACGCCGGATGATGGGTGGATGGCGAAGGCGCCCGAGCCGGGCATGTAGATGGCGACATCGGTCTTGCCGTCACCATCGTAGTCACCCGGCGCCGGGATCGAATTGCCCGGACCACCCGGCCCGAAGGAAATCGTCATATCCTTGCCCCCCGATGAGGGGCGGTAGGCGAGGATACCCTGCGAGGGGATGTAAACGGCCAAATCGGTTTTGCCATCGCCATCGTAGTCGCCCGGCGCCGGGATCGACTGGCCGGCCCCCTTGACACCGAACGGGGCGTAGTAGTTGGCGCCACCGGCCGTCGGCTGGATGGCAAAGGCCCCCATGGCAGGGATGTAGACGGCAACATCGGTCCGGCCGTCGCCGTCATAGTCTCCCGACGCGGGGATCGAAGCGCCGATGCCCGCCGGGCCGAAATAGTCGATCCGATCGGGGCCACCGGACGACGGGTGGTAGGCGAGCGCACCCAGGGCAGGCAGATAGACGGCGATGTTTGTTTTGCCAAACCCATCATAGTCGCCGGGTGCGGGGATCGAGAGGCCTGCCCCAGCCTGGCCATATTGGAGGAGAAAATCGGCGCCGGTTGCCGGGCGGTAGGCAAAGACGGCGTCCCTGGACAACTCGGCGGCGATGTCGCTCGTGCCGTCACCGTCGTAATCGCCCGTGTTGTTGTTGAGCACCAGCGTCGGTGTCAACCGGACCAGAAAACTCACGTCATACGCATTGGGGATCGAGGGATAATTGCCAAAGATGGTCCCAAGCAGAACGACATCGCGGGATAGTGTCAGTGCCACACCAATACCATTAAAGAGCGAGGGGGGAGTGAACGAATTGGTTTCCGGCGGGAGGTTCACTTTCATCACACCGTGGACTCCAAACGGAGTGTTGATCTGCCCGCTCGGAGTGAACTGCTCGACCAGAAAATCGGTGGCTGAGGTATTGAGATGACTCACATAATCGAGTTGTGATCGATCGAAATAGCCGCCAGTTGTAATCGTCCCATCCGTCCCCAGCGCGATCGAGTTGAAACCGCCATGCGGTCCGGTCTGATCCGAAGCGGTGGTGATCGGCATCCCCACGAACGAGGAATCGACCATGCCGTCGGGCAGATAACGGAGCAAGAAGGGAGTTTCCGCTTGACCGCTCGACACGGTCTGCCCCAGACCCTGGTTGATCGTCCCAGCCACGACCAGCTTGTTGTCGGGCTGAACCGCAAGGTCTCGAAGCGTGTTGCTCAGGCTCGCTGGCAAGCTTAAAATGCCGTTCGAACCGTAGGTGGCGTCGAGCGTCCCGGTGCTGGTGATCCGCGCCAGATCGCCGTGCAAATAGGTTTGTGTACCATTGGGACCGACGATCCGCTGCAGGGTCGTTCCCAGATAAATCTGGCCGCTGGGTGCGACTGCCAGCGAGGTTCCCGCCACAATCACTTCGTTAGTTGATGAGAAGGCCGTTGTACCGGGGACATTGATCAGCAGACTGCCGGTTCCGTTGAAAGTCGTGTCGAGCGTTCCAGTCGCGGTCAACCGAATCGCCACCAACCCCGTTTGGGGCGAACCAGTCGGTCCGGTTCCGTACGTGGTCCCCGCCACGATGATCTGGCCATTCGCCTGCATGCCGACGTTGGTGAGGATGTATCCGCTGGTCGTCAGCGTGAACTCCCCGTTCGTCCCGAAGGTCGAATCAAGCTGACCATTGGGAGTCAACTGCACGACAATATTGGGGGTGGTTGAACTGGCCGCCACATAAGACTGAGCGACCAGAACGATCGAGCCGTCGGGTTTGATGAGGAGGTTGTTTGGTGAATCATCAGAAGTGGACCCTGGCAAAGGCGGGTCCGTCTCCCCGTTCGTTCCGAAGGTCGTATCAAGCGAGCCATTGGTGTTATAGCGGCGGACAGCCAGTTTGCGCGTCTCATTCTCACCCGCGAAGCCGACCACCACGGTCTTGCCATTGGCGTCGACGGCTTCCGCGGTAGCGTTGTCCATATCGTCGCCACTGCCACTGGCAATTAAGCCAATCACAAAACCCGCCTGGCCAAACGTGGGATCAATCGCGGCGGTGGCCAGCAAGGCTCGTCCTTCCAGACCTTCCACACGCGGTCGCAGCCTGAGCCGTCGCCGCGAGTGGGCCAGACTTGAGTGCGACCGGGACCAGGAGAGGAATCGGTGGGGGGTTGAACTCATGGTGAGCGTCTCGGATCAAGAGGGTTTCGTGCGGGTTGGCCGCCAGTCAGACGACCCAACCAAACCATATCGTGCTCAATACCATGAAGGCAAGAGTGATTGAGTGTATTTGCGCCGATCCCAGAGATCTGTTGCGGACGCCAGTTCTCTGGTGGGTTGCGGCGATTCGGCTACGCGCTTCGGTCTGGTTCTGCTACAACACGGCTCGGATCATGGATGATTCCCGCGGGACGATACGGAAGGAGCCGGTTGTCTCATGGAGACGGGATCTTGTGCGCGGCAGCCCGAGGGGTGGACGGCCCCAGCGCGGCCTCTGGTACGACCGGGTTCTCGGTCGGCGATGTTTTTTCCTCTGGTCGTCCTGGCGGCGGTCTTGCCGGGTCTCTACGCGCTCAACTGGTGGAACCTGACTCCACCGGGGCCGTGGTGGGGGCTGCGTGGGCTGGCGGTCGTTGAAGGGCACTGGATCGATCAGGTTCCGGCGGCCGATACGTTGGCTCCCGCTCTGGAAGCTCGGGCGTTTCGTGCAGTCGCTTTTCAGCCGCCGCTTTACGCCTGGCTGGAAGCTGTGGGGCTGACGGTTGGGTTTGATCGGGAACCGTTGGCGACGGTCTTGCCGAGTTACCTCGCGGGGGCCTTGATCGTCCTGCTAGTTTACTGGCACGGCCAGCTCTGGCGAGGCGCCGGGGTGGGTCTGGTGGCGGCGTTCCTGACCGCCTTCAACCCGCACCTGTTGATCCAGATGAAGGTGGCGTCGCCGGCAACACTGGCGGTGGCGGCGACCTTGACGGCGATGTATGCGTATGGCCGCCACTTCCGCGTCGGTGGCTTTGATTTTCGCGGCGGGGGGCGGATCTGGGTCGTGGTGGGTGGCCTGGCCCTGGGCCTGGCGCTCCTGACGATGGGAATCGTGGCGCTGCTGGCGATTCCGGTCGTCTTGCTCCACCAGTTCTATCTCCGGTCCGACCTCGGGTTCGCCGAGCGGCAGGAGCGTCCCTGGTATGGTTGGTGGAACAACGCCAGTTTGGTGGCCGGGGCGATCGCGTTGGGAGTTGGGCTGGCGATCGCCGCTCCCTGGTACACGGCGATGGGGATGAGCCACGGGCGTGACTTCTGGGCGAGCTTGCTGAATCCGCCCGACCCACTCGGGTGGAATCGGCCGAATCTGCTCAGTCGGCTCAACGACCTGGCGCCGGCGAGCTTGCCGCTGGCGCTCTTCGCCCTGGGGCGAGCCATTCACACGGCGCTGGTCTCGGAGCGCGACGACCGACCAACGATTGGCTCGATCTTCTGGGCGCTCTGGCTCGCTGTCGCCGCGCTCTGCCCAGCGCTCTGGGTCGCGGGGCCGCAAACGGCGCTCGGTCTATTCTTGCTCGTGCCGCTGAACTTGCTCGCCGCGCAGGCGATTGCCGACCTCACAGCGCGGCGGGTTTCGGTCCGGCACCTCGGCTGGCTGGCACCGGCCACCGTCGTCTCGGTCGTCTGGTGGGTCAGCGGCGACCTTCGAGGCGCCGTCGTTGGCCTGACTCATGGCCACGTCGGCCCGCGCTCGGCGCTCGGTCTGCACCTGGCGGTAGACTTGCTGATCGTGGTCGTCGTCCTGGCGCGAGCCCTGGCGCGGTGGGCTCGTCCCTACGCAGCGCGGCAGCGGCGGTTCATGGCCGGGTTCCTGGCGATCGTTCTGATCACGACGCTGGCCGATGGCCTCCGCGAGGTCACCTTCCGTCACGTCGAGACCCGCGAACTGATGAACTTGCGGAACTCAATCCTCGCGCGGCATCGCGCCCAGCCATTCCGAGGCGTGGTCGTCGTCGGTCCCGACCTGGACCACCCGCTCATTTCCGGACCCACGCCGGGTGGTCGCCTTCGGTTCATCCTCCGTTCGACCTTGCCCGACGTCCCGGCAGTGGACCTGACCAGCACCGAACAGCTCGTAAAACTTCCCGGACTCGACGGCCCACGCCTGGTCGTTCTGGTCGGCCCCGAGTACGCGCTTTCCTACGCGGTCCAATCGCAACTTGGCCTCGAAGCGATCCACCCCGGCCAGGCCAGCCCGATTGGCCTCCTGGATGCCTTCGCCACGACCGACCACCCGGTCCGCCCGCGCACGGCGTCCTCGTCGGAGGGCTCGCCCACGCGGACGCGGTAACGACGGAGATGGCTGGAGCACGGATCGCCTCGACCAAAACGGTCCTCGGTTTGGTGGGGCGATTTGCTTTTTGGCAATCCTGTTCGGCACGGGGTTTGCGCAAGCGACGAGGTTTCTTTTTACGTAAGTTCCCAGTTGCGCATGGAGCATTCATCGGTCATTCTTGATCATGAATGCTCCAGCTCTCACTGATCCGACGCCGACCGTCTCTCGACGTACGCTCAACCTCTTGACGGGCGTGCGATCGCTCTTCGCTCACCTCCATCATCACGGCTGTGAGCGTGACAAGGCCGACAATCGCACGCTGCATTTTGATCAACTGCTCACTCTGGTCATGATCGCTCTTTTCCAGCCGCTGGCTCGCAGCCATCGCGCTATGATGCGCATCAGTGATCTGAAGCAGGTCCGCAAACGATTTGACGTCTCCCACGCCTCCCTCGGCTCGATCTCCGAGGCGGCCCGCGTCTTTAATCCCCAACCCCTTCGCAACGTCCTGGCCGAGTTGATTCGTCACCAGCCCTCAATGCCACGCGACCCGCGTCTGGCGGCGTTGAATCACCGCCTCACCGCCGTCGACAGCACCTTGCTCGACGCCTTGCCTCGGCTCGTCGAGTCGGCCTGGGGCCATCACCGCGACGGGTCGCCCCGACACAAGTGGCGGCTGCACGCCCAGTTGGACATCGACGACTCGATCCCCGACTGGCTCGACCTGACCGGACCGAAGAACTCCGGCGTCACCGACGAGAAGGCCGTGCTGAAGGCCCATCTCCGCCCGGATCGAACCTATGTTGGCGACCGCTGGTTTGGCCACGCGGGGCTGCTCGATGAGATCGTGGCGGCTCGAAGCGACTACGTCTTTCGGCTCCGCAACAACACCCACCTGGAGGTCGTGGAGGATCGTCCGCTGACGGCCGAGGCGAAGGCTGCTGGCGTCGTCAGCGATGCGGTGGTCCGTGTGGGAACGCGCACCCAGGCCAATCACGTCACGCGGGTTGTCATCTTGCACGTCGCCCCCCATCCCAAACGGCGACTGGCACCCAAGGTCGCCGCCAAGCCCACCGAGGTCCGTCTGGTGACCAACCTGCTGGACGTGCCGGCGGAGTTGATTGGGCTGATCTACCAGTACCGCTGGACGATCGAGACCTTCTTCCGCTTCTTCAAGCAGACGTTGGGATGTGCGCACCTGCTCTGGGACCACCCCCAGGGCATCCGCCTGCAGACGTATTGCGCCTTGATCGCCTGCCTGCTGATGCAGCAGTCGTCGGGTCAGAAGCCGACGAAGGCGATGTTCGAGATGGTCAGCTACTACCTGATGGGACTAGCCGACCTGGAAGAGTTGGAGGCGTTCATCGCCAAGCAAGCAGCGTCGAAGGCATCAAAAACAACGAGTCGTTGAGTCCACCGCCCCCTCGTTTGCTGGGGTCGCGTGGCCGTTGACGCTGCGCAGTGAACGTCACCAAAGACCGGCTAGCCACGCCCCCCACGACCAAAAAGAACTCGGCACCCGTTGGGTTCACTCAAAGTGGCCAAGCCGGTGAGATCGCTCAGATATGCCAAATCCCGTGCCGAACAGGATTGGCTTTTTGGCGTTTTGTCGTTTTATTTCCGCGAATTGATCCTCGCGCTGCTTGTGTCGCCTCCTGCGGTTCAGTACACTCGTGAACAGAACGCTGGACGCGACCGCACCTGCCGAGGAGTCTTCGAGATGATCTTTGCACCGAGGAAGCCGAAAGCGGCTCGTTCGCCGGCTGATCGGCCGCGTCTCCGCGAGGTTCGCCTCGTGGGCGACCCGGCCCGCCGGTATCTTCACCTCGCGCCGATCGGCCGAGAAGCTGGAGAGAAAGTCGCTCCTCGGGCGGATCGTGTCGGGATGCCGCTCCGACCCTGATTTTGCCACCCTGATTGCCCGCCTTTTTGAGATCCGACCTCATGCCGACCTCGGTCCTCCAGCGTGACGCTTCCGACCCCCGGTGGCGAGCCGTCGAACTGGTTCAGCGGGGGCGAATGATCCTGGACATAGCGCAGGCTGACCTCGACACAGCGACAGCCCGGCTTGGCGCGGCGCACCCGACCTGCTGGCATTTCCGCCAGGGCCTCGACGAAGCCCGGCGCTCCTGGGATCGCCTCCGCGCCCAGTTCGGCGGCAAGGCGCTTGAAGCCGCGCTCGACGAGCCACCGCTCGCCGTCCTTCGGCTCAACCCGCGTGGCGGCCGGACCGACGACCCCACCGGTATTACCTTGATCCCGATCAGCGGTCGGACCTTCCGTGTCGAACCGATCGAAGGAACCCCGCTCGCCCCGATCCAGTGGCGTCTGACTCGCCTTTCTCCGATCCTTGAGCACGGCCCCTACTACGCTTGCCGCCTCGGCGACGGCTCGACCCAGTGCGATTGCGCCGAGTGGTTTTATCGCGAGGATGCCCCGACCGCCCCCGATTACTGCAAGCACCTGGCCGCCCTGGCCGCTCTGGGGTGGATCTGAAGGTCTGGCGAGTAGGGAGTCTGCAAGCCGCTTTCCCGAACTTCGGCAGTCATCCCGATCATGCCTCTTGGCACTCGCGTTAAGATGGGTCTATCAGACTCGAACAATGTTCCGCCGTGGGTGGAACTGGTCGGTTCGGGCCGGTTCCTTTGACCCCTGGGTGATCTGATGGATTGGTCGGCCGCTTTTGATGATGCTCTGCCCTACACGGCGTTCCTGGATAAATACGCCACGCCGACGCAGCGGACGCGGTGGGATGCGATGGATGGTCGGATCGAATTGACGGGTGAGCAGACCGCGCTGCTCGATGGGTTCGTTCGGCGGATGCCGGTCCTGGTGATGGTGGGGGCCTGGTGCGGTGACTGCGTGAATCAGTGCCCGATGTTTGTTCACTTCGCCGCCGCGAGTCCGGTGATCGACCTCCGGTTTATTGATCGCGATGCACGCGAGGATGTCCGGACCGCCCTGAGCATCAACGGTGGTGCCCGGGTCCCGGTGGCCGCGTTTTTGAGCGAAGATTTCGCTGTGATTTCGCGGTATGGCGAGCGGACGCTGTCGGCCTACCGGCGCCTGGCCGCCGATCAACTCGGTGCAGCCTGCCCGACGGGGTTGGTGGCGCCGACGGCTGAGGCGACCGCGAGCGTCCTGGCCGAGTGGCTTGGCGAGTTCGAGCGTGCCCAGCTTGTGCTTCGGCTCTCGCCGCGATTCCGCGAGAAATACAACGACTGAGCGTGGCTCTCATCGGGCCGGGCAATAGGTCAGTCCGCCCTGGGGAAAGATCCGGCAGCGAGGAGATTTGACACCCGAAAGCGCGGCGGTGGCAGCCTCCCAGAGTTGGGCCTGGTCGTTGAAGAGGCGGACCGGGCCGAGGCGGGGTCCAACCTGGTCATAAAGCGGCGGAGCGTAGACCAGAACGGTCCGATCTACGACAAGTTCGCGAGCCCAGCGGATCAGAAATTCGCTGGGTGCCTGAAGTCGGGCCATCAGGCGATCGGTCAGTTTCAGACCCCGGCGGATGACCCAGGCGCCGGGAGCGCCGGTGGCGGCAATCGCGCGGAGGGTCGGCAGGGGCACGGTCCGGTCGATCTCGGCGGGATCGGTCCAGAAGAAGCCGACCAGAACGCCGCCCGGTCGGCCGGCGGAGCGGTGCTGGAGCAAGACCTTGAAGCTCATCATCGGGTCACCCGGCCACGGGGCATTGCCGGCGACCACGACATCGACTCCGCTCGGATCGACCTCGGGAGCCTGGAACCGGTGGCGGGCCGAGGCGGCAAGCTCATCCTGCACGGCATCGGGGTGACCAGCAAGCACTTGCAGCACCGTTCCGGGCGGGCCGAGCAGATGGCTGATCGACAAACATGGACCCAACTTCGCTGCTGCCGCGTGGATGGCTTGCCGCATCGGATTCGCGGCCGCGTTCCCTCCCAGGAGCCGCGCAGCGCCATCGCCGCCCAGCCCACGCCGGTGCAACGCCGCGAGCGTCGACCGGTGGCTGGTCCCCGGAAAGATCAACTTGTAGCCGCCGCCAAATCCGGCCTGCATGTGCGGTAAAACCGAACCGATCAAGATCCGGACGTCGGCCCGAGCGACGGGCCGGAAGACGCGGACCGGCACGCCGTCGGCGGTTGGGCCGAGATCGTCGTACTCGGCCAGGTTGTCGACCGGCGGGCTGAAGCAGCGGTAACTGGCCGCGACATCGGCACCAACCCGCCGCGCCATCGTTTCGGGATCAACCGCATGGTGCCGCCCAACCCCGACGCTGATCGTGATCGCCTCGCGGGTTACGCCGAGTCCGGCCAGGCGATCAAGGAGGACCGGGAGCGCGGCACCGACGGGGGTCCAGCGCGAGGGGTCATCGACAACGATGGCGATCCTGGAACCACTCCGGACGAGAGACTCCAGAGCCAACCCACCCACCGGGTTGTTGAGGGCGGTGCGGAGGGCATCCGGATAGTCAGCGACCGGGTGCGTCAGGTCGGGCTCAACGACGTCAGCGATCGACCAGGACTGGGGAGGCCGGAGGTCGTAAGGTTCGGCATCACCCCAGGGAAACGCGATGCCTGGGGATAAGGGAGACGTCGCGGCCCGCATCGTTTGATTTTTGAGATCATCCGGTTTATTCATCAAAATTCTGGTTCAAGTGCTTTGATTCGATGTCGCGAATTGACCCGATAAACAGCCCATCAGCCAACTCTTGGCTTCCAGTCTATTCGTTGAGTTATTGAAGTTGCTGGCGCTGCTCGGGGCAAGTCCTAACCCGGCTTTGCAATCCGAAGCGACCAAAATTGCCCGAAGATTGGGCTTTCCAAAGGAGTTGAGCCATGAAGTCCGGGAGCGTCAAGCCATCGCGCCAATTTCACCCAAACCCCGAGTCGATGGAAGCCCGGATCGTTCTCAACGCTGCCTCTGCTTCCGCGATTCGTTTGGCGCTGAGTCAGACTCCCGCTCGCTCCCCCTCAAGGCCGAACACGCCGGTCTTACCCCTCGAATCACCCGCCGCGACGGCGACGTTCATCGACCCGTCGGTGCAACTGGTCAAGGTCGATCACATCGCGATCGGCCAGCGCGATTACATTGCACCCTATGCCTCATTAAATGCCTACGGCGGCTTCATCAAGATCGGGTCGTCGTCATCGATTCAGGACAATGCCCACCTCATCGCCAACTCGAACCCCAAAGTAGGGGGTAAAGGGATCGCGATCGGCGACAACGTGGTCGTTGGCCCGGGAGCCAGGATCACTGGACCAACCACCATCGGCGGCAGGTTGGGTGCGGCGACCACGATCGGCGCCAATGCCGTGATCGATGGCGCTCGGATCGAGCCGGGTGCCTTCGTCGGTGCGCTCGCTAGGGTCGGCCCCGGCGTGACCATCAATCCGGGATACCGGGTCTTGCCAGGCGCTAACGTCACCAATCAGGCTCAGGCCACCAACCCGGCGCTCGGTCAGGTCGTCTTTGCCGGACCGACCAGCACCGCCGCGACGACCGCCGCCAGCTTGGTCAGCCGGAACATCACCCTTGCCGCCGCTTACACCAACCTCTATCAAGGCATCAGCGCGACTGGTCCCGGGACCACCTCAGGCGGGCCAATCCCTGCCGCCTTGACCGGAACATCGGTGTATTTCGGGGCGCTCAATAATGTCCTGGGAGTGAGTTCGGAGCCAGGCGCCGCGCGAGCTGCGTTCGAACCGACGTCGGGAACTCCCACTTTCCGCGCACCGGACGGAAGCAACAACAATCTCGACGCCGATTACGCGTTCCAGTTCCCCGCGCGGGTGATCGGACAGGTGGTCTTTGCTCAGAACTCGGCCTCGGTCGCCGCGGCGATTGGGCGCCGCGACTCGATCCGGGCGGATGAAGGTCAACCCTTCGTCTTTTCTGGTTCCATTGGTTCGATCGGCTCGGGCGTGACGATTCATTCGCCGCTCGGGGGCGTTCGGACCACGACGACAACAACGGTCGCGACCACCACCACCGTCGCGGGCGCCACGACAACTTCCACGAACGCGACGTCCGTTGTCACCAGTGCTGCTCCGACCGCGACCACCGGCACGACGACCGCAACCACCACCGGCCGGAACGCGGCAGGTCTGGCCACGAATGGGACTGTGACCACGACGGTCTCGACCTCGACCGACACCGTGGGCGTGATGTCGTTTGGCACGAATCTCCGGGTTGGCGACAGTACCACCTTGCTCGGTGGTACGTCCCAGATCACCAGCTTTGGCGATAATGTGACGATCGGCACGGGTGTTGTCGTCGACACCTCGACGATCGGCTCGAACGTCACGATCGGCGACCGGTCTTATATCGCCAACTCGACGATTCCGGCAGGCGCCGTCATCGCCCCGGGGACGATCATCGTCAACAACACTGTGACCGGCACTATCAAGTATTGATCTCAGGATGGCAACAGATTCACCCTGGCGCTCCGTCGCTGGATCGATCTGGTTGCTGGGTTGGTTTATTCAGCGGACCTCGTATGTTCCGCCCACTTCCAGCACAACAGGGTGCGCGGCAGTCTCGGCCTGGACTCGCTCCGACCAGGCGGCCACATCCTGGCGGATGGGTGGGAAGGTGTCGTAGTGGATCGGCAGGACCACCCGGGGTTCGAGGAGTTTGATCGCGCGGATCGAGTCGGCGGGCCCCATCGTGTAGTAGTCGCCGATGGGCAGGATCGCCAGGTCGAGGCCTCCTTCACCTATTAACTTCATGTCGCCGAAGAGCGCAGTGTCGGCGGCGTCATAGATCCTCGTACCATCTGCCAGGGTGATCAAAAACCCGCAGGGGTTCCCGCCATAACCGCTGCCTCCCGGCAAGGTGGAGCCGTGGAAAGCCAGCGTCAGTCGGACGTGGACCTCGGGAGTGATCTGGTGGCCGCCGCCGTGCTGCATCCCGTGGACTTGTTTGATCCCTTGCTCGGTGAACCAGTTCCCCAGTTCAAAGTTCGTCACCACGATGGCCCCGGTCCGCTGGGCGATACTCACCGCGTCGCCGACGTGATCATCATGCCCATGCGAGACCAGAATGATGTCGGCCGCGACGTCGTCCGCCTTGACCCGCGTGGTCGGGTTACCCGTGAGGAATGGGTCAATCAAGATCCGTTGGCCATCACTCTCGACCAGCAAGCAGGAATGCCCCAGCCACTGTACCCGCGTCGCCATGAACTTAACCTCACCGTTCTGGTCGAAAGTTCGATCCGAACCAGCCGCCTCGTGCAACCGTTCTCCACATCGCTGAGATACTCCCCGCTGGTCCCACCCGCAAGTGGGACGACTCAGATTGATGGTTGGAACGAAAACCACTTGAGTTTCAAGTTGACGGGCGTTCATTCGGCCGCTACAGTCCCGAGGGTTGCCGCTCATTCGATCTGTATTTGTTTAGGGAGTAAGATCGATGTCCACCGAAACCACACAAGGTTCCGCGTCGGCGGTGATTTCGGGTCGCCAGCCGGGTGTACCCTGGGTCACGCCTTATCTCATGGTTCAAGATGTACTCGCCGCGCTCGACTTCTATGAGGCAGCCTTCGGATTTCAGCGGCGCGAGGTGCATACTGGTCCGGATGGAGTGATCTCGCACGGCTCGGCGGTCTGGCAAGATGGTCTGGTGATGATGGGCCTGGAAGGTGCCTATGGTGGGACGACCATGGCGCCGAGGACCACTGGCCACCCCTCGCCAGTTTCGATTTACGTCTATTGCAATGACGTCGATACTTTTGCCAACCATGCCCGGAGCGCTGGGGCCGAGGTTAAGTTTGGCCCCATGGACGCCTTTTACGGCGACCGTATCTGTGGCATCGTCGATCTCGACGGTTACAACTGGTGCTTCGCCACCCACAAGGGCGGCATGTCCCGCCCTGAGTCTCATTGAGGAGTCAGCCGATGACGACCGCCCTGGCCTGGCTCGCCGTGCTGTTGGGAGGTTTGGTGGGGGCGGTCGCGGCGATGACCCTGGTCGGGTGGGCCTTACCCCGCCAGCATACAGCCTCGCTGACGGTCTTGCTGCCGGTGCCAGCCGCGACCGTCTGGGCCTCGCTGGTGGACCCGCCCGGTCAGGTGACCTGGCGGCGTGACCTGATCGCCGTCGACCGCCTGCCTTCCGTCAACGACGCCGAGGTCTGGCGCGAGCGGTCCGGGCGGCACTCCCTCACGTTCCGGACGCTTGAATCGCGGCCAACCACGCACCTGGTCCGCCAGATCGACGACGACCACGGCCGATTCCGCGGGCGCTGGGAGTTCCAGCTTGAAACCGTGATCAGTCCCGGCAACTCGCGGCTGACCGTGACTGAGCACGGCGAGGTCGATCCGCCGTTCTTCCGGTTCGTGAACCGGTTCGTCATCGGTCGGGCAACCACCTTGCAACGCTTTCTCGGCGACCTGGCCCGCAAGTTCGGCGGTGAACCCCGCTTCATGCCCTCCATCGAGATGCAGCGCGAGGTGGACGCTCCCCCGCCTTGACCCCGCAACGACCATGGGCCGGATCATGTGTCCTGAGGACAACGACCCGGCCCACTGGGTTGACTCGCGTTGCGGGTCATTCGATCAATACGAATCGGCGCTCACAATCTCACCCCCACCGACCGTCGACAACTTCTGGTTAACACCAAACTGCGTCCCGGGGGTGACGATCCAGTTGTACGTCGATGATGAGTCGGGCGTCACGCCCGTGGGATACGGCATCGTCAAGTTCGGCGTGATCGGCCAACTCTGGATCGGGTCCTTGAGGAACCCTCACCAAAGCCGATGGTGTTGCTGGTGCCGTCGGTGACCGCGGCCAGAAAGACTGGCGCCCGGTTCAACTCGTTGAGCACTCCGGGCGGCGAGATTTTGCCATTGCCATATAGAGCCAATGTCGAGGGTCACGTTATTCGGTTGACCGGCGGCACCGCCGAAGACGCTCTGTGAACGGTTACGATCGTTTACTTGACGGCCACCAGGTCGATCCCTCAGATGGCAGGGTTCGGGTCTGACTTCATTGGCCGCGAGAGCTTAGCGGGCGGTCCCGGCGATGGCCTGGGGATGATCGATGACGAGATAGTGGCCATGGTCGGCGGTGAGGATGATGGCCGAGTCGTCCCAGTTGCTGTGGGTTTCGATCCAATGCACGATCGCGCGGAAGGCATCATCTCCGCTGTAGACGGCTCCCACGGCGCTATCGAGGTCGTTGATGTGCAGGGCGAAGTCCACGTCCCCCGCCTCGACGAAGAGCGCGAACGGTTTCTCGGGCTGACTGGCCAGCACGGTGATGGCGGCTTCGGTCATGTCGGCCAGTTTAGGAGTTTCGTCGAGATCCGCCGCCGTGTACGTTTCGAGTCTGCTCGTGGGCCGAGCCACGGCCGGCAGGGCCGTCGGCTCGCTGCCGATCCCAGCCACCGGGTCATATCCTCCATCGGCGGTCCGGTAGGGCAGGTGGTTGAATCCTTTTTTGCCATAGAAGGCAAAGAGGCGATGACCACCGCTCGCCGCCTGGCTGGCAGCTTCCTTGATGGCCGTCGCGCCGTTAATCCCTGCGGTTGTCTCGACCACAACATACTTGCCGCCGTTCGAGACGCGGACCGCGGCCTTGTCGGCGTCGGTGATGTGCGGGTTCCCGGCAACGGCGTTGTGCCCCTGCTGTTTACTCATGGCTATGGCCAGACCGGTCTGGCCATAGCCGGTTCCCATCACCACGTCGAGACCCGGCAACATCGGCCCGCGTCCCGACTCCTGGACGATGCTTTTAAGCCCGAGCATCTCGCGACCGAGGTCCTGATAATCGTCACGATGCACGTTGTGGGCATACATCGCGGCTGGCGAGGCATGATCGAACGGCACACTCGTCACTGTACCAACACGCCACCCGTCAATTTGAAGTTGTTGAAAAAGCGTTGGGGCGAAGCGGCCGTCGTCCAGGACGTTGACTCCGTTGTTGTACGCTTTCAATCCTGTGGCAAACTCGCCAGCGCTGGTGGATGAGTCTGTGTAAGCATGAAGGATACCACCGACCCGGGCTACCCCTTCCTTATCCTGAGCGTTGGCACCCTGCCCTTTGAAATATCCGGGAGCCCCTGGGCCAAGTGGCCCAAGCGTCCACGGATTTGGTCCGGCGATCGAGGCGTCGTAACCGCCGGCCATGCTGGTGGGGGGAATGTTGACCGTCTGGGTGTCGCAATCAAAGGTGTTTTTGTCGTGCGTCGGACTCGTCACGTAAAAGCCATAATTCGCGGAGTTCTCGGCGGTGTAATTTTGGAAGAACAGGCCCGACCCCTTCCCCTCGGTGTAGACCTGGCCAGTTTTGGCGATTGCGGCGGCTCGGGTCGTTTCCCAATCCATGCCGTCGAACCAGACGATGAACAGGTGCTTGACTCCGCGCGCGATCGCGTCCCGCTGGACCTGATAAAGGTCACTCTGGTCGGCATATTCGGCCTCGGGATTGACGGTCCGCTCGGGAAGTCGGCCATAATATTTCTGAACCTTCGCCGGGTCGCGGTATCCGCTATTCGCCCCGGTCACGGCGCCGAGGTCGACCTTCCGACCAAAGGTGTAGACTGGGATCAATCGGTTCGAATGGCTGGTGTGGTTCGTGTAGACATCGCCCGCCCCCTGCGACCCGAAATGGTACGGACGGGCCACCTTCTCAGCCCGATGCTCGATCGCGTCGGCCTGAATCTGCTTGAGTCGGTCGTCGCCGCTGGCGGTCAGACTGGATGACAGCAGGAAGACCAGCACGATCAGAAATCGGTGCGCAAGATCGGTGGTCGTCATCGGGGCGAACTCCTCGAAAGCGGGCGGGTTCACGGTGCGTCGGGGGTGGGGATCGAGTATCGTGATGAGGCTTCGTGCGGATCTTGATGAGCAACGTATCAAATTGGTGTGAAGTTTTCCAAACGCATTGGGCGCGAAGTTTGCTTTCTGATAATTCGGCATAATCGCCGACGAATGCCTGACTGGTTGAGGTTGGAGGTGGTGAGGTGCTTCGCGATGTACTGGCCATCGTCCTCGCTGGGGGCCGAGGGTCGCGCCTCGAACCCTTGACGCGTGACCGGGCCAAGCCGGCGGTCCCGTTCGGGGGCATTTACCGGATCATCGACTTCACCCTTTCCAATTGTCTGAACTCCGACCTCCGGAAGATCCTCGTTCTGACTCAGTACAAGGCTGTCAGTCTGAACCGGCACATCGACCAGGGCTGGAAGTTTCTGAGCCGCGAACTCGATGAATATGTCGAGGTCATCCCGCCGCAGCAGCGGCTCGGTGACCAGTGGTATCAGGGGACAGCGGATGCAATTTATCAGAATGTGTACACGATCGAGAAGGCCGCGCCGCGCGACACCTTGATCCTCGCCGGCGACCACATCTACAAGATGAACTACGCCGAGATGATCGCGTTTCACCGCGAAAAGCAGGCGGACCTGACCATCGCTTGCTTCCCGGTGCCGAAAGATCAGTCGCGCGAACTCGGCGTCCTGAGCGTGGCCGACGATGGGCGGGTGCTCGACTTCATCGAGAAGTCCGCCGACGCCCCAACGATGCCCGGTCACCCCGACCTGATTCTGGCGTCGATGGGCATCTACGTCTTCACGACCGAGGTGATGTACGAGCGCCTCTTTCGCGACGCCGCCCGCAAAGAGTCGAGCCGGCACGACTTCGGCCACGACATCATCCCCGATATGCTCCAGGATTCCCGCGTCTTCGCCTACCCGTTCCGCGACGAGAATCGCAAGGAAGGCGCCTACTGGCGCGACGTTGGTACGCTCGACGCCTATTATCAAACCAGCATGGATTTAATCTCGGTCGACCCGATCTTGAACCTGTACGACCGCGATTGGCCGATCCACACCTATCAGCCGCCGATGCCGCCGCCCAAGTTCGTCCACACGACCACCGACCGCCGCGGCGCCGCGTTTGACTCGATTGTGTGCCAGGGAACGATCGTCTCGGGGGCCCAGGTCTTCCGGAGCATCCTCTCGCCCGAGGTTCGCATCCACTCTTACGCCTTGATCGAGGATTCGATCCTCTTCGACGGCGTTGAGGTCGGTCGCCACGCGCGAATCCGGCGAGCCATCATCGACAAGGACGTCAAGATCCCCCCTCGCTTCGAGATCGGCTACGACAGCCAGACCGACCTCGCCCGCGGCCTGACCGTCACCGAGGGGGGCATCACCGTCGTCTCGAAGTCCGAAGACCTGAGCCGGTTCGCCGTCCGACCTAAATAAACAAGATTATGGACGACTTCCGCTCAAACGCGGTTTCTGGACACCGCGCCATAACGATACTTATAAAGACACGAATTCAAGCTGGCGAGAGCAACGGATCGACGATCAATGAATGGGTTCGTTTGGTCAGCGGCGGTCGAATGCGGTTGGGTTCGTTTTGTCAGAGTGTCCCGTGCGAACCTGGTATTCCCGAGGGGTTGACATTGGTTCTCTCTCATGCCACGCTGGACAACTGTCGCAACGATCCTTGCTGGCCGTTGGTTCGACCGCATTGAGGGCTGACCCATGTCGCAAGTCGTGATTCGACTGCTGGTTATCATTTCTGTTGGGTTCGTTTGTGCGGACTTGGCCCAGGCTGAGCCCCCGCGAATCGCCGCGATCAGTCCGTCGGGTATTCGCCGGGGAGTGACGACCGAGGTCGTGGTTTCGGGGACGAATTTTGCGGGTTCGCCACGCTGGTTGGGTTCGTTTGGGAGCGTGGTCCAACCGGTGGGATCAGAGGTCGGCAAGCCAACTGACCTGACTTCGTGCAAACTCCGGATCACGCCTGATCCCGACGTGCCGGTGGGTGTCTACCTGGTCCGGATTCAGACCGAGGGGGGGCTTTCCAACCCGTTCCCGTTTGCCGTCGATCAGGTGCCTCATCTGATTGAGGTGGAAGACAATAGCTCGTTTGGGCTCGCTCAGAAAGTCACGACGCCGGCCGTCGTCGAGGGGCAAGCGAGCGGGTCCGACGTCGACTACTTCCGCTTCTCGGGACGTCGCGGGGAGAAGGTCGTCATCGACGCCGTTTGTGCGCGAGTGGGGTCAGGAGTTGATCCATCGATCCGGTTAAGTACGCTGGCTCGGCGGTTCGTCGCGGCGGCCGATGACACGCCCGGGCTCCTGACCGACGCCCGTCTGTTCGCCGAGTTGCCGACCGATGGCGACTACGTGGTGGAACTGGCCGACACGCGCTACCAGGGAGCTGGCACGCGGACCAATTACCGGCTCCTGATCGGTCGCGGGCTCTCAGCGGCGGGGATGGTCTTCCCGCTCGGTGGTCGCCGGGGCGACCTGCTTCCGGTTGAACTGACCGGTGGGACCCTGCCGGGGTCGACCCCGCACCGTGCCGATGTTTTGCTGTCGCAGTCGCTCGAAACCGAACCAGGTCGGGTCGCACCCCAGATCAGCGAGATGAGCGGTGGTTTGACCATTCTCGACCCGATCACCTCGGGCGGTTGGTTTTTGGGCCATGACGTCGAAGCCATGCCGCCGCTAGCTGTTGGTGCCGCGCCTGAGTTTCGTGAATCGCTCGACCCCGCCGCGCCGGCGATCCGAGCCACGCTGCCCGCCGTCTTTAATGGGCAGATCGAAGCCCCACGCGATACCGACGTTTACGTCGTCACCGGCGTCACCCCCGGGCAAAAGGTTCGGGTTGTCCTTGAAGCGGCCAGTTTTGGCTCGCTGCTCGATGGTGTCGTCCAGGTCCGGGGGGCAAGCGACACGATCCTGAGCACGAGCGACGACTCGGCTATTCCCACCCGGCGCAAGCCGAAGCTCCCGCCAGCCGACCCGAACGCCCCCAAGAAACCGCCGATCATGTCGCTCGACTCCGAGGCGTTGGTGACGATCCCGGCTGGGCTGAACGAGATCAGCCTGACCGTGCGCGACCTCGAAGGCGACGGCGGCCCCGGCTACCCATACCGCTTGACGGTCGAGCCGGTCGTCCCTGGATTCGTGCTTCTGGCCAGCACGCAAGATCAGGTCAACATCCCCCGCGGTGGGACCGTCGGCATCAGCGTCGAGGCCGAGCGGACCGACTTTCTGGGGCCGATCACACTCAAGGTCGCGAATCCCCCTCCCGGCGTGACGGTCCGCGCTGGTCTGATCCCGTTTGGCCAGACGGTCGGCACGCTCTCGCTCTCGGCCGCTCCCGACGCCCGATTCGACGCGGTTACGCTCCAGATTACCGGCGAGTCGGTCGGTCCCAACGGCCCGATCCGCGCCGAGGCGACCCGGACCACAATCCTCGCCGCGCAGGCGGAGTTTGCCTCAGGCTACAGGACTTATGCCGGGCTCCCCGCCGCGCCGACGTCTCCCCCACCGATCACCGTCACCGGTCCCGACGCCGTCGAGGTCGTGCTGGCCTACGCCGCGACCTTTCCGGTCCGGGTCGTCCGATCTCCGGGCACCGAGGACGTCGTCTTGACCTTTGGTTCGCTCCCAACGGTGCCCAACCTCGCCGTCGCCGCCGACCCGAAGCTCGCCGCGAAGGTCCTTGACGGGACGATCACGATCAACACCAACCCCGACCTCGTCCTAGGCCCGAACGTGGTCGTCTTCACGGCCAGGGGGAAGTTCGGCGACCGTGAGCGGACGATCGCCATGCCCGCCGTGACGGTGACTGTCACCCTGCCCGCCGAGATCGAACTGACGACCCCCCGTTTGGAGATCGCCGCGGGCACTTCGGCCGAGATCCGGGGGAAGGTCACCCGCCGGGGGGGCTTCAAGGACCCGGTCAACCTCAAGCTCGACGCCTTGCCCGCTGGGATCAAGGCTGATCCGCTGGTTGTCCCGCCCGAGGCAACCGAGTTCGCCTTCAAGGTCACCGCCGATCCCAAGGCTGCCCCGACCGAGGCCGCCGCTCGGGTCGTGCCAGCGATCAAACTTGGACCCCGCGACTACGCGCCGCCCGCCGTTCCCCTGGTTATCAAGGTGAAGCCCGCGCTATGAAGATATTTCAACTTGCCTTGATTCTGGCTCTATCGTCCGGCACCATTGCGGTCGCTTTCGACGATCCGCGACCGGTCAGCTTCCTGAAGGATCTGGCGCCGGTGCTGGTCCAGAATTGCATTGGCTGCCACAACGCGAAGAAGTCGGAAGGGAAGTACGTCATGACGACGTTCGCCCAACTGGCAAAGGGGGGCGTGGCGGGCGCCGGGATCAACCTGGCGCCGGGTAATCCGGATGAGAGCTACTTCGTCGAGTTGTGCCGGGTTGATGGCGAGCCCCGGATGCCGTGGAAGATGGACCCCCTGCCCGCCGCTTCGATCGCCCTGATCGAGCGCTGGGTCCAGGAAGGGGCGCAATACGACGGGGCAAATCCGACCGAGGAATGGCTGATCCCGCTCCGCAAGGCCACGCCGATCACCGTTCCCACCGCGTACCCGGCACCGGTTCCGATCACCGCGCTGGCGTTCAGCCCCGACGGATCGAAGGTACTGGCCTCGGGCTACCATGAAATCACGGCCTGGGGAAGCGACGGCAAGCTCAGCGGTCGGACTCAAGGTCTGGCCGAGCGGACGCACGACATCGCCATTAGCCCCGACGGGAGGTGGCTGGCCACGGCAGGCGGCGACCCCGGGCAATACGGCTCGGTCCGCCTGTTCGCGATCAATCCCGACCTGACCCCGCGCCTGGTCTACGCGATGCCGACGGCGGTCGATGCCTTCATGCCGCTCGATAACCAGCCCACCTTGCCACCGCTGGGGCAGGTCCATGAGTTCCCTGAGAGCATCGACAGCGTCTTCGCCGTCGCTTTCAGCCCCGACAGCACCCGGCTCGCGGCCGCCGGCGCCGACCGCGCGGTCCGGATCTGGGAAGTGAACTCGGGTCGCGAGATTATGACGATTGAGGATCATGCCGACTGGATCTTCGACATCGCCTGGAGCCCCGACGGCAAGCGAATCGCCACCGCCAGCCGCGACAAGACGAGCAAGGTCTTCGACGCCGAGAAGAAGGAGGTTCTGGCCACCTTTCCCGGCCATGCCGAGGTCGTTATGACCGTCAGCTTTACTCCCGACGGCAAGTCGGTCGTCTCGGGCGGCAACGACAACCAGATCCGCGTCTGGAGCCCCGACGAAGATGCCAAGCAGACCCGGACCGTGGGCGGATTTGGCGGTGCTGTCTTCCGCCTGACCTTCGCCGCCGACGGCAAGACCCTGGTTGCCTCGGGCGCGGATAAGATCGTCCGGATCTTCGAGGATTTCAACCCAAAACACGCCCTGACCGGCGCAACCGACTGGGTCTACAGCCTGGCCTTGGCCCCTGATGGCAAAACCATCGCCGCGGGCGACTGGTCGGGCGAGGTCCGGTGCTGGAGCTTGCCCGATGGCAAGCCGACCCGCCAGTTCGTCGCGGCCCCCGGCCTCGTGGTCCCACCCTCGACCGCGAACCGCTGATCGGTCGTTCCCTCGACTCCCCTTCCTCCCTCGCCGCTTGATGACCGACCGACAGCCTCGATCGAGGGTTTTCCCGGAGGGGAGTGGGCATGACGACCTGGCGGTTGATCCTGGTGGTGGCTGTGGCGGTCATGGTTGGGTTCGTGGGGGGTGTCTGGTTCATCGGCAGCGGAGTCGGGTTTACACTGATCCGGGCTCCGCAAGTCGCCCCCGCGCGGGCCGTCGCCCAGCAGATCGAGTACATCCCGCGGCACAATCCGGATCGGGGGACGCGAGCTGCAACGAAAGACCAGACCACGGTCGAAGCGGTTGGCGTGCCCGAGCCCGTGAACATATCCGGCGGCTGGGGTGGCCTGGGCCGCTTGGCTGAGCGAAGCGACCTCATGCCGAGCCCGGGTTACACCTGGGAAGTCGAGCCGCGCGAGTTTCGGATCGATCAGGAGTGGCACAAGAGCATCGATGGCCGGTTCATGATCGCCGTGCCCAGTTTCGAGCCCAAGACAGATCGCCTCCGGGTTTCGCTGGTCCAGTCGACCCGGACCAGGGACGCCGCGATCCCGCTTCGCCTCGTCCTCTTCGACGCCGCCGGCAACCGCTTCGTAGCTCGGGTGACTTCGCAAGGGCATTCGGGCGGCATGGGCGGCCACGTCGACTATACCCGGCACGACTGGGACGACGTCCCGGCGGTCAACCAGGAAAGCTTTGCCTTCTGTGGCGTCGAGCGTGTCGTGCCCGAGTCGGCTCGTTTGGCCGCCGAGACAGCACGCGTCGCTGCCCAGCGGAAAGGCGTTTGCCTGCTCCCGCCGCCCCGGCTTGGCGCTCCATTCGAGTTCGACCTCGCCACCGTCAGCGGCAAGCGGGTCCGGTCGAGCGACCTGAAGGGAAAGGCGATCCTGGTCGTTCTCACGGGGCCATCTCCGCGTGGGCCGATCTCACTGGGGTCGATCCGCGCGTCGATCCCTGAACAAGACCTGGCGGTGCTGAATGTCTCGTTCGAGGCGACGTCCGAGGCGGTTCAGAAGGCCGCGCAGCCGCTCGGCGAGCCGACCTATCTGGTTCATGTCCCCAACGAACCCGAGATTCGTCAGCTCTGGCGGGAAGGAGCGGAAATCCAGGGGTTGCCGATGTACTGGATCGTTGATCCCGCCGGCATCCTTCGTTTCCAGGAGCAATGGACCGACATCGCCGACCGGCTGGCGACGGTCCTCGGCCGCCCAACCCAACGCGGGCGTTTCGAGGCGGCCGTGCGCGAAGCTCAGATCAGGGCCGACGTCGAGCGCGAGGCGAGATTCCCCAGGCCCGAGCCGGCCGTTTCGTCGGAGCCTGTTCGAGCTGGCGCGAAAGGTGGGCCATGAAACTTCGGCACCTGCTTATGGCGGTTGGAGTGGCGGTCTTTGTTGGATTTATCGGAGGTATCTGGTTCATCAGCAACGGGTACGGCCTTGAGTGGGTGGCTGCTCTGCAAGGTCGATCCCCAGCGCCAATGGTGGTGGGCGGAACTGCTTCCGTCCCGAACCTGCAGTTGTCCAGTCGCGCTGTCCCCATCGGGTTACCCCCCGGGGTGAACTGGACTTACGGAACAACCGGATTGGCTCCTCTGGTCTTCCGGCCCGACCTGATGCCCAGCCCGGGTTGTGAATGGGAGGTCGAACCCCGGCCTCTGGAACTGGGCCACGACTGGCACCAGACCACCGCCGAGCGTGCGATCGTGGGCGTACCGCTCCTCGACCCGCGATCAGGTCGGCTGCAATACGTCCTGGTTCAATCGCTCCGGTACCGTGACAAGGCCGCGGTGTTGCGGGTTGTGGTCTTCGATCCGGCGGGCAACCGGTTTGTCGGCCAGCCGATGAGTCAGGGACCGGGGGAAAGTTCCGACGGGTCGCTTCTGGCCACCCGGTCCGAGTGGACCAACGAGCCGCCAACCACCGAGCCCGGTTTGCTGAGTGTTGGGGTCGAGCGTGTGCCGCTCGACCGGCTTCAGGCCGCGGAAACTCAGGCCCAGGCTGAGGCGCAAGCACGCAGGATCTCGATCCTGCCCCCGCCTCGGCTCGGCGAGCCCTTCACCTTCGACCTGCCCACCGTCGCGGGCGGCCGGGTCCGGTCGAGTGACTTGCGCGGCAAGGTTGTGCTGGTGGTGGTGGGCGGACCGGATACCCGGGCGGCGTGGGGCCTGAGCAACTCCTTGCGAGATTTCAGTCCAGCGGACCTGGCTGTGGTCGCGGTCTCGTTTGACCTGAACCCGGACGATGCCGCCATCACCTTCGACCTCAAGCCCGAACAACGTTCGCTCGTCTTCGTGCCCAACGACCGCGCGATCCGCCGCCTCTGGACGGTTGGGGCGTCGATCACTCAGCTTCCCCTCTACTTGCTCGTCGATCGCGCGGGGGTGCTCCGGTCCACCCAGAACCGGCGGGATCTGCAGGATCGGCTCAAACGCCTGATTCACCCCTGATCGCAGGCCATCCTCAGCCGTTCGGCCAGGGTCGAGTCGCCCGCCGGACCCGATCGAGCACGGCACGCCAGCCAGGCTGGTCGTCGGGCGGAGTGACCACGAGGATGAACCCGAGGCCCAACTCGTCGAAGCCGTGCAGCATCTCGTAGAGCCGGGCCGCGGCGGTCGTCGGGTCGATCAGAGGGTTGGTGATCTGCCGCGCAGCGGCTGACTCGGCCGGATAGCCACCGGGCGGTTCGCCGAGGAAGAGGACCCCTAAACCCGCCGGCTCAGGGTCGAGCGTGGTCAAGGCACCCCACTCGGCCCAGGTGATCCGGAACGCCGGGGTCCGGGGAGCGTAGTGGACCGCGAGTTGACCGGGGCTGGCGGCGACCTGATCCGAACCAAGCGAACCATGGAAGTGAGCAGCGGGCCCACCAAGGGTTGCGGCGATCTCGTCCAACGTGATCCCACCGGGGCGGAGGATCGTCGGGATGTCCCCCATCAGGCTCAACACGGTCGATTCGATCCCCACTGCGCACGGGCCTGAGTCGAGTATCAGGTCCACTCGGCCGTCGAGGTCTTTCGCGACGTGGGCGGCAGTCGTGGGCGAGATCCGGTTCGATTGGTTCGCGCTCGGCGCGGCGATCGGCACCCCGGCGCGGCGGATCAACTCGCGGGCCACGACCGACGCGGGAATCCGGACGCCCACAGTTGCCTGGTTGGCGGTGACGATGTCGGGGATGATCTCGGATCGGGGCAAGACCAGACTGAGCGGCCCTGGCCAGAAGTGAGCGGCCAGAGTTGCGGCAGCATCGGGCCAAGCGGCAACGCAGGACTGGGCCTGGGCCACATCGGCGACATGGACGATCAAGGGGTTGGTCGGCGGTCGCCCCTTGGCGGCAAAGATCCGGGCGACGGCCGCGGGGTTGGTGGCGTCGGCGCCGAGGCCATACACCGTCTCGGTTCCGAACGCGACAAGGCCGCCGGATCGAAGGATCGCGGCGGCCTCGTCGAGAGTGGCGGGGTCGGGATGGTCGGGATCGACCGCGACGACTCGGGTGATCATGGCCCCGTGACGGTGGCTGCTTCGTCCTGCTCCAGGCGGGCGAGATAGGTGTCGCGCAGCTCGTTGTAGCTCGCCTCGCGGGCGTCGTACAACCGGCGGAGCGGGCGCGGTTCGTGCCGGGCCAGGGCGTAAGCGGTCAGCAAGGGGAGCGCGATGGTGCTATCGGTGTAGCAGGTGACCGAGTCGGGGAGCTTCTCGGGGTCAACCTTGCCCCAGGTCATCGCCTCGGTCGCGGTGGCGCCCGAAAGGCCACCGGTATCGGGGCGGGCGTCGGTGATCTGGAGGAAGTAGTCGTGCCCCGCTTCGGCCAGACCAAGAACCTCCTGGATCTGCGGTTCGGTCTGCAAGATGAAGTTCTTCGGGCTCCCACCGCCGAGGATCAGGACCCCCGACTTGCCGCCGTTTCGCTTCGCCTTGTAGACGATCGACGCCGTCTCGTTGACGTCGCGGAGGGCGTCGATCTGGAGCTTCGACTCCAGAAACGAGAGCGCCGCAAGGTTCATCCCGATCGAGCTATCACCTGGCGACGACGTGTAGATCGGCACCCCCGCCTCGTACGCCGCCGCGAGCAGGCTGTTGGCGGGCTGGCCTAACTTCTCAGAGCGAGCGTGGAGGTAGCGGCCCACCTCGTAGTGGAACTCGGCAGTCCCCATCGACTTGGCGAAGACCTCGTGGCGGATCAACTCGCGGTAGAAGCTGTCGGTGTCGAGCAGCGTCTTGTAGTCGAAGATGATGTCGTAGATCCGGATGATCGCGTTCTCGCGGAGCGCGAAGTCGTCCAGATTCGGCCGGCTCTGGTGGAGCGGCAGGTCGAGGGCATAATGCGTGTCGTGGTACAGGTTCGCCCCGGTCGAGACGATCCAGTCGATGAACCCGGCGCGGATGAGTGGAATGAGCGTGCTCATCCCGAGCCCGGCGGGCGTGAGCGCCCCCGAGATCGACACGCCGACCGTGCAATCGTCGTCGAGCATCTTCCGCGTGAAGACGCGGCAGACCTCGCGGAGCCGACCAGCGTTGTAGCTCAAAAACGCCTGGTCGATCAGGTCGGCGGCAAGGTCGTTCCCCGTCACCGCCGGCGGCGCGATCCGGTGCTGGCTGACGCGGTGGAGGTAGTTACCCCCCGCCGCGTGGTCGTGTTGCTCGGACGGTTCCAACGTGGTCGAATCCCCTTGATCACTCATGGCAGCAAGATCGCGGCGGCGACGACGGTGGTCCACAACCCATCTTTGTCACCGACGGCGGTGACGGTCACTTCCTTGGTCTCATAGATCACGTTGGCGATCCGCCAGATCTCGCGTTTTTCGTCCCACGAGCTGTTCGGGTTGAACTCAACGCCGAGCACGGTCGCCAGCATCTCGGCAGCCAGATCCTCGGCATAATCCGCAGCGCTCTTGGCGGTCTGGCCGTAGGCGTGGTGCTCGGAGAGGTAGCCGAACGTGTTCTTATCATGCGGCTTGGCGACCCCGACACTGGCGGCGATCAACCGATTCGGCTCGGCCGTGGCGCATTCGCTCATGACGACGTGGACGATCTGACCGGGCTGGAGCTTGGCGACCCCGTCCTCGACCGCGACTTCCTCGCAGTTGGGCGGGAAGATGCTCGACACGCGGACGAGGTTGTAGCAGGCGATATTCGCGTCGCGGAGGGCCATCTCGAAGCTGGTCAGCTTCTCGCGGTGAGTTCCCACGCCCTTGGTGAAGAAAAGCTGTTTCGGTACATACATCGGCTTGTCAGTCACCCCCTACGGTTGGCGTCTTCCGACCTGCGGAAAACCACCCACCCACTTGCCCTGTGACCCTTGCGGACCACTCGATTCACGACGATCCACGCTCAAGGTAGACAAAGCGACCGGCCGACTGCAACGGCTCCGATCAAACTTCACCCAATCCCCATAAATGAAGCCGCCCGACTCCAGGATGAGTCGGGCTCGCGCCAAATCGGTGATGCATTTCTGCCCGCGATCTCGGGAGATTATATCGCCCCGGCAACCCGTCGCAAAGCAAGTTGTCCCGGACGGCCCGCCTGCGCCGTTTCTGCACCTCAGTCGAGCCGAAGTTAAGCCCCTCGTCACTTCAACCAGTCACCGACCCGGAGCGTGAAACCGGGCAAGACCGCCCCACCATCGAGCGTCATCGTATGATCCAGGCAAGTGCCGTGATCAACCGCATCGTAGACCCAGATCTGCCGCTTTATGGGGTCGGCGTACCAGACCAGGCGGACACCGGCGGCGAAGTAGAGGCCAAGCTTCTCGTCCATCTCGGTCCTGGAGTTGCCCTGACTGAGAATCTCGACGGCAATATCGGGAATGATCGACAGGATGGCATCACCGGGCATTTTCCCATCCGGTAAGCGTTCGCGGAGATAGACGGAGATATCGGGCATCCGGAGTTGGTTGGCACCAAACCAGATCATGCCATCGGGCGCCATGGCCTCGCCCAGGTTCCTGATGTCCATGAAGTTCAGGAGCCACTGGATGAGTCGCGCCGCCAGGATCGATTCTTGGGCACCCATCGTCTTCTCCACCAGGGTTCCCTCGATCAACTCGCAGAGCCGACCCTCGCGATCCCGGATCGCCACGACATCAGCACCCGTCGCGGTCCCAGGAGTGGGATAAAGCAGAACACGCTCTGGGGGAAGATCGCCGATCAGGATATCGGCAAGGGTGGGCGTTCGCGTCGTGGATGGGATGGTTGCGGTTGTCATGTGGAGATCACCTCGGCAAGGGAGGGGCAAGATCCTTGAGACCGAGTCTATCGTGGACGGATCGGCCCAGACAGGGGGATTCTGCCCGGTCCGGGTTTCGCGATGGGGGCGGGATCATTAAACTGAAAGCATCACCCCACCACCCGCAACCAAATAGAGGACAGGACCCGATGGCTACGGCGACCGACCCTCGGCGGGCGATCTTGCTCCGCGAGGATGATAATGTCGCGGTGGCCACGCGACCGATCCCGGCGGGGTTCGGGCTGGAACTGGACGAACGCCGGACCGTCGAGGTCCGCGAGCCGATCGCGCTGGGGCACAAGGTCGCCGTCGGGCCGATCCGGCCGGGGGAGTCGGTCCGGAAGTATGGGCAAATCATCGGGTTCGCATCCCAATTGATCCTGCCGGGCGAGTGGGTCCACGTCCACAACGTCGCGGCCGACCTGTTCGCGCGCGAGTATGATCATGCCTCGGAGGTGGCCCCGCCGCTGCCGGTGGTCGAGCCTCGCACGTTTGCCGGGTACTTGCGGGACGATGGCCGTGTCGGGACGCGAAACTATGTGGCTGTGATCTCGGCGGTGAACTGCTCGGCGAGCACGTCGCGGCTGGTCGCCGAGCGGTTCCGCGGGCCGGAGTGGCGGCGCGACTTTCCGCACGTCGACGGGGTGTTTGCGATCACCCACAAGAGCGGTTGCGGGATGCAGAACCGGGGGCCGGACCACCTGCAACTGGAGCGGGTGCTGGCAGGGTTCGCGCATCACCCCAACGTCGCGGCGTGCGTGCTGGTCGGGCTCGGGTGTGAGGTCAGCCAGGCCCGCGACATCGTCGAGGTCCACGACCTGATCGCCCCCGGGTCAAGTCGATCGGCGTCGAGCAAGCAACGGCCGACGGTCGTCAACATCCAGGAGCAAGGCGGGATCACCCGGACCGTCGAGGCCGTCAGCCGCGCTGTGCTTGATCTGATGCCGGTGGCCAACGCCGCACGGCGGACAAATCAGCCTGCCTCCAAGCTCTGCCTGGCGCTGGAGTGTGGCGGGTCGGACGGAAACTCGGGGATCACGGCCAACCCAGCGCTCGGGGTCGCGGCCGATCTGGTGGTCGCCAGCGGCGGGACGGCCGTGCTGGGCGAGACCACCGAGATCTACGGCGCCGAGCACCTGCTGACCCGCCGCGCCGTCCGGCCCGAGATCGGCGCGAAGTTGATCGAGCGGATCAAGTGGTGGGAGTGGTACGCCGGCGTCTTCGGGGCCGACCTGAACAACAACCCGTCACCGGGCAACAAGGCGGGCGGGCTGACGACGATCTACGAAAAGTCGCTCGGGGCGCTCGCCAAGGCGGGATCATCCCCCTTGACCGACGTCGTTGGCTTCGGCGAGCAGGTCAAAGGTCCCGGCCTGGTCTTCATGGACACCCCCGGCTTCGACCCGGTCTGCACGACGGGGCTGGTCGCCGGTGGGGCGAATGTGCTCGTCTTCACGACCGGACGCGGGAGCGTGCTCGGCCTGAAGCCGACGCCGTGCATCAAGCTGGCGACCAACACGCCAATGTTTGAGCGGATGCGCGACGACATGGACATCGACGCCGGCACGATCCTCGACGGCGAGCCGGTCGAAGCAGCAGGCAGGCGCCTGTTTGACCTGATCCTCACAGTCGCCAGCGGTCAGCCCACCAAAAGCGAGGCGGCTGGGATCGGCGAGGAAGAGTTCGCCCCCTGGCTGATCGGCCCGACGCTATGACGCTCGGGAAAGATCGTGTCGCGCTGCCGATCGCTGGGCTGGTCGCCATCCTGGTTTTGCAACTCACCTGGCTCGGCTGGTTCCTGGTCGAACCGTTGCCCGGGGTCGGCGCGGCGCGGCTCCGGCGGCTCGATCTCCTGCTCGCGGCCGACGATCACCTCCGTCCAGCGCTCCAGAACCTGAGCCACGTCGCCAACCTGACCCAACGCATCCCGATCGTCCTGGCAAGTTTGCTGGTGGGAGCCGCGAACCTCGCCGTGGGCTCTTGGATCATCCGTGGGTTGCGGATCCGCTCGGAGATGACGACCGCTGAGCGGGTCGCGCTGGGGTTTGGGCTGGGTGCGGCGGCTCTGGGTGGGGCGACGTTGCTGCTCGGGCGGTGGATTGGGCTCAATCCGCTGGGGGTCCGGGTCGCGCTGGGCGGTCTGGTGGTTGCGGGGCTGATGAGCGAGATCGTGAATCGCTGGCGGCAGCAGGATCGACCGGGCGACCCGAACCTGCCGCGCTGGTCGGTCGCTCAACTGTTTAGCTTCGCCTTCATCGTCGGGCCGTTCCTGCTGCTAATGGGGCTGGGGGCGATGCTGCCGACGATCGAGTTTGATGCTCTGGAGTACCACCTGCAGGCACCAAAGGAATATTTCCTGGCCGGTCGGATCGGGTTCTTGCCGCACAACGTCTACGCGAGCATGCCGTCGGGCGTCGAGATGGGGACGACCTTGACGATGGAGGTCCTTGGTGACTGGTGGCTCGGAGCGCTGGCCGGGCAAGAGTTGATCGCCTGGTGCGCGCCCGCGTCGGCGGTCCTGATCGCGTCGGCGGCAACGCGGTTAGCTGGGTCGAGCCGCGCGGGCTGGTTCGCGGCTCTGGTGTATCTGACGACCCCCTGGATCATCCGCGTTGGCAACACGCCGTTCGTTGAGGGTCCGCTCTGCTTCTCCCACGCCGCGCTCGTCTGGGCCTTCATCCGGCTCGGTGATCGGCTCGACTCGACCCGGGCGGGACTCCTGGTAGGCTTGCTTGCGGGTGGGGCGTTCGCGATCAAGTACCCAGCCCTCATCTCGGCAGTCGTCCCGGCGGCCCTGGTCGTTCTGGTGATCGCGATCCGGCAGCGATCGAGCCAACTTGTGCTCGGCTTCGTCATTGGCCTGGGTCTGATGGTCGCCCCGTGGTTCGGCAAGAACTGGGCGGATACGGGTAACCCTGTTTATCCGCTCGCGTGGTCGATTTTCGGGGGGACCGAATGGGACACGGCCAGAGATGCCCGCTGGCAAGGCGCGCACGGACCGAGGCCGATCGCGGTGGACTTGTTAATCCGATCAGCGCTTGATGTCGCCGGTCGCTCCGACTGGCAGTCGCCCTTGTATGCGGCCCTGGTGCCGCTGGCGTGGATGGGAACTCGTGGCCGGCGCTCAGCTTCAGTCCTGGCCGTCTATGCCGCGTACCTGTTCCTGACGTGGTGGCTCCTGACGCACCGGCTCGACCGGTTCTGGCTGCCGATGCTCCCAGCGCTGGCGATCCTGGCTGGTGTCGGTGCCGAGTCGTTGCGGGTAGCGTCACGCGGCGCGGCGGCCTGCCTGGTGTGGATTCTGATCGTGGCGATCGGGTCGAACGCAACCCTCTGCATGACCGAACTCTGCGGCCCGACGGCCTGGACCGGCGACCTTGCCACCGTCCGCGACCAGACCGCCCGCGACGGCACCCCAAGCCTGGCGCGGCTCGACGAGGTCTTGCCTGCCAATGCGCGACCACTCGTGATCGGCCAGGCCGGGACGTTCGGCCTCCGGCATCCCCCGCTCTACTCGACCGTGTTCAACCGCGACATCTTCGAAACGATCGTCTACGGTCGATCCCTCTCCGCGGTTCACCGCTCGTTCCGGATCCGCAAGATCACCCACGTCTACGTCGACTGGGCCGAGATCGAGCGCTACCGCAAGCCCGGCAATTATGGCTTCAGCGATTTTGAGCAACCCGCGGTCTTCGAAAACCTCATCCAGGCCGGTATCCTCGCCAACCCGGTCTCGATCGGGCCGGCTCAGGTTCTGTATGAGGTCCGATAAACGCCTAACGGCAGGGGATCGAGCAAACTGAACCCTGAGGATCAAATGGAATGGATGCCGATACGACGGTGGTGACGGGTGGCGCGGGCTTCATCGGGTCGCATCTGGTGGAACGGCTGGTGGCGCGGGGGGCGAAGGTCCGGGTCGTCGAGCGGCCCGGGGCGGGGGTCGACCATCTCGGGTCGATGGTGGAAGTGGTGCGTGCGGACATTCGTGACCGCGAGGCGACGCGGCACGCCGTTCGAGGTGGGCGCTGGGTTTATCACCTGGCGGCGAACCCGAACCTCTGGGCACGCGATCGAGGCGAGTTTGACGCGGTCAACCACCAGGGGACGATCCACGTCCTGGACGCGGCCCTGGATGGCGGGGCCGAGCGGGTGGTTCATGTCAGTACCGAAAGCATCTTGACCTGTGCTCGACCCAGGCAGGATGGAGCGATTGCCGAGGATGTCGCGGTGACGTTGGACGACGCTATTGGCCCCTATTGTCGGTCAAAGCTCAGAGCCGAGAACGAGGCGATGCGGCGGGCTCGCGACGGGGCGCCGGTCGTGATCGTCAACCCGACGATGCCGGTCGGTCCAGGAGACCGAGGGATCTCCCCGCCGACCCGGTTGATCCGCGACTTCCTCGCGGGCAAGCTCCCGGCGCGGATGGATTGCACCCTCAACCTGATCGACGTTCGCGACGTGGCCGATGGTCTGATCCAGGCGCTGGAACGTGGCCGGTTCGGGCGGCGCTACCTGCTCGGGGGCGAGAATCTCACGCTCCTGAGTCTGCTCGGGCTGATCTCGGTGCAGACCGGCGTGCCAGTCCCACGCTGGAATGTGCCGTACCCGGTGGGGCTGGCGTTCGCCTACGCCAGCGAGTTTTGGGCGGATCACGTCTCGCATCGACCGCCGAAGGCGACCGTCACCGGCGTTCGCTTGACCCGGCGGACGATGCACTTCGACGCGACGCGGAGTTTGGCCGAACTCGACCTGCGACCGCGGCCGATCCGTGAGTCGCTGCGCGATGCTTTGGCCTGGATCACGGCGGACCAGGCACGATCAAGAGGTGACGATCCGGCGGGTCGGTAGTCGCAACGCGAAACCTATCCTATAATCAGGTAGTCGTCGATGGAGACGCTACTGGGCAGGCGAAGCGAGTTGGGCGCAACCTCGCCCGCCAGGTGAGCAGGGTCTTGCTTGTCTGGCTGCATTGTCTCGGGCAGATTGCCGAGGGGGGATCGATCATGGCGGCACAGTTCGTTCCGCTCCAGACGGGTTCGAGTTTCCCGATCCCGATGCAGCAACCGATCCTCCTGGTAGGCCGTCATCCCGAATCGGATATCCGCGTTGACTCGCCGATGATCTCACGTCGGCACTGCTGCCTGGCGGTCGTCAATAATCGAGTCCTAATCCGCGATCTCGGCAGTCGCCACGGCATCTTCCTCAATGGCAAGCGCGTGGATGAGGCCGAGGTTCGCCAGGGAGATGAAATCGCGATTGGTCACCTGATCTATCGGTTCGAGGCCGACCCGGTCGCAACCCGTCCGCGTGCTGCCACCCCTCCGCCCGCGGCTCCCGAACCTGAGGAAATCCGGCTTCCTCCCGTGGAAAGTTTCGATGACGAACTGATTCCACTCGATGATTGATCAAAAAATCGCGTAAATTTGAGACCGGCATCACGCTTGCAGCCATAATATAGGTAAGACTGGTTAGGTTGCGGAATCTTCGAGTGTCGGGCCAGCGAGATGTCTCTCCTGCTCCGATTGGTTCATCCCAGTTCCGCATAGGCCCTCAGCGAAGGAGCAACGTCCATGTTTCGTAGCGTTCGGCATGCTCTGGGCGGTCTCGCCATCACGGCAGCGCTTGGCGGTGGAGCGGTCCAGGCCCAATATTACGGTGGGGCTGGTTTCGGTGGTGGGTATGGAGGTTTTGGGGGTGGCGGCTACGGTGGCGGCTTCGGTGGCTGGTCTACCTCCGCGATCGGTGATGCCGAACGGGGGTTTGGGGCTGAAGCTGCGGGTGAGGGTGCCTATAACGAAGAAACCGCTATCGGCAACTCTATCAATACCAATACCGTGTTGCGGTACAACCAGTACCTGTACAATTCCAAGATCGAAGCCCAGAAGCGGTATAATGCGTATCAAACGCGGCGCTTGAATCTCGACAAAGCCCATTACGATGCGCGGCAGGCGCGGATTCGCGATAATCCCACCAACGAGGACATCGACAACGGCGATGCCTTGAACGTCTTGCTCGACCAGATGACCGACCCGAAATTGCTCCACGGTTCGGGCCTGCGGCTGGCCAGTGATAGTTTGAGCCCCGAAGCGATCAAGGATATTCCGTTCCGCGACGAGACCGACGCGATCACCATCTCGCTCGATGATCTGACGGATAATGAAGACTGGCCATTGCCGCTTCGTTCCGACGTGTTCAAGCCCGAGCGTGAGGCGTATCAGAAGGCTGTTGACGACGCCTTGAACGAAGACAAGGACGGCGGTTCGCTCAAGCCCGAAACGATCGCCAAGGTTCGTGATTCGGTTGCCCGCCTGTATCGGAAGGTGGCCGATACGATTCCGAAGGACAAGAAACCCGACCACCTCCAGGCGATCAACTACCTGAAGGGGCTGGCTGGACTGTCGAAGATGCTCGAAAAGCCGAACGTCGAGAAAGTTCTAGCCGAACTGGAAAAGGTCAAAACGACGTCGGTCGGTAACCTGGTTGGTTTCATGCACGCTTATAACTTGCGGTTTGCTCCCGCCGTCACGGCCAAGCAACGGGCGGTCTATCATGATCTTTATCCGGTGATGGCCTCGTCGCGCGACAAGCTATCGGGTCAACCAGGCGATAATAATAAGTCGCCGCTCGCGCAGACTCCGCCCCCCAAGCCAGATGGGAGCCCAACTGCGATTTTCCATGGGTTCCCGGAAACGCACCTGAACGAAGGCACCAAGCCCTGATCGACTCGACCTGATCTCTGAGATCCCGTCCAGACGACCTCGGCCTGACCGCCGAGGTCGTTTTGTTTCGGGCGTGAACCCGTCCACCCGCCGTCGAGACTCATCCCGCTTGCGTTGACAGGTCCAGGGACCACAGCCTATAATCCGTGCTTTGAGCGGTCTTTATGTCGCAAGGAATTCGGCGAGCAGCGGGGCAGAGTGGCCTCGGTGGGTCAGTTGAGAACAAGTGGTTCTCAGACTCGCGTTGCTCGTCTTCAGGAGATCGGTCGCATGGCGGTTCGAGTTGGGATCAACGGTTTTGGTCGGATCGGTCGCTTGGTATTCCGGGTCATGGCGGCCAAGCCGCAAGACTACGAGATCGTCGCGATCAACGACCTGTCGGACGCCAAGCACCTGGCCTTGCTGCTCAAGTATGACAGCGTTCATGGTCGGTTCGACGGAACCGTCGAGGTCGCCGAGGGTGGCCTGCTTGTCAACGGTCGCCATGTCAAGATCACTCAGGAACGTGATCCCGCCAACCTCCCGTGGAAGGCGCTGAACTGCCAGGTGGCGCTGGAATCGACCGGCTTCTTCACCGACAAGGCAAGCCTGCAAAAGCACATCAGCGCGGGGGCCGAGCGTGTCATCCTGTCGGCACCAGCGAAGGACAAGCTCGACGCGACGATCGTGCTGGGGGTCAATGACCACACCCTCAAAGCGTCCGACCGAATCATCTCGAACGCTTCGTGCACGACAAACTGCCTGGCGCCGATGGCCAAGGTCCTCCACGAGTCGTTTGGGATCGAAAAAGGTCTGATGACGACCTGCCACGCCTACACCAACGACCAGCGCGTGGCCGACCAGATCCACTCCGACCCCTACCGGGCGCGTGGTGCCGCGATCAACATCATCCCCTCGACGACCGGTGCCGCGAAGGCCGTGGGTGAGGTGATCCCCGAATTGAACGGCAAGTTGACCGGCTACTCGCTTCGCGTTCCCGTGCCCGATGGGAGCATCACCGACCTGACGTCGATTCTCAAAAAAGACGTCACGAAGGAAGAAATCAACGACGCCATGAAGCAGGCCGCCGAGGGGCCGCTCAAGGGCATCCTCGAATACGCGACCGACCCGCTGGTCTCCAGCGACATCATCGGTAACCCCGCTTCGAGCATCTTCATGTCGGAATGGACCACCGTCATCGGTGGCAATATGGTCAAGACGATCTCGTGGTATGACAACGAGTGGGGCTACTCGAACCGGACCGCTGAGTTGATCTCGAAAGTTGCCGCCCTCTGATCGTCGCTCCCGACTGGGGTCGATCGCCAGATCGGCCCCTGGTCTCGCCTGACTCGCATCCTTGAGAAGGACCACCGCATTGCCCAAGCAGACGATCCGCGACATCACCTTGAAGGGTCGCAAGGTTCTGGTCCGCGTTGACTTCAACGTCCCGCAAGGCAAGGACGGCTCAATCTCCGACGACCGCCGGATCAAGGCTGCGCTCCCAACCTTGCAGCATGCCCTTGATGCCGGGGCCTCCTTGATTCTCGTCAGCCACCTCGGTCGCCCGACCGGTGATCCCGCCACCGACGAACCATTCCGGCTCGACACGGTTGCCACCCGGCTCAAAGACTTGCTCGGATTGCCGATCAAGAAGGTTAACGACACCGTCGGCCCCGAGGCACAGGCCGCCGCTGCCGCGCTCCAGCCGGGCGAGGTCTTGGTTCTTGAAAACGTCCGGTTCAACAAGGGCGAGAAACAGGGCGACCCCGAGTTCGCCAAGGCGCTCGCCGCACTCGCCGACGTTTACGTCAATGACGCCTTCGGCACCTGCCACCGCGACGAGGCGTCGATGGTCGCCGTCCCTCGCCAGTTCCTGGCGCAAGATCGTGGGATCGGCTTCCTGGTCGAAAAGGAACTTGAGATCCTCGACACGCTCCTGAAGCACCCCAGGCCGCCGATGGTTGCCATCATGGGCGGGGCGAAGGTGTCGGACAAGATCGGGGTCATCGAAAACCTGCTCCCCAAGATCGACAATTTGCTCATCGGTGGAGCCATGACGTACACGTTCCTCAAGGCCCAAGGCCACGCGATCGGCAAAAGCCGGGTTGAGGCCGACAAGCTCGACGAGGCGCGCAAACTTCTCGAGCTCGCGGGTGACAAACTGGTCTTACCGGTTGACCACCTGATGACCGAATCGCTCGATCCGACGGCGCGGACGTGGGTCGTTGAGGGGTCGGACCTGCCCGACGATGGGATCGGGATCGACATCGGACCAGCGACGGTGAAGAAATACAACGAGATCCTGGCCAGCGCCGGGACCGTCGTCTGGAACGGGCCGATGGGCAAGTTCGAGGACGAGCCGTTCCGCAAGGGGACGCTGGGCATTGCCGAGGGGATGGCCGCCTCGCCCGGGACCACCGTGGTCGGCGGTGGCGAGACCGCCGAGGCCGTCGAGAAGTTCGGCTATGCCAGCAAGGTCAGCCACGTTTCGACCGGCGGGGGGGCGTTCCTCGAACTCCTCGAAGGAAAATCGTTCAACTCGCTCGCTGCGATCGTCGATCGTGCATCTTGAGCGTTGTCGATCCCGAGGCCCGTCTGGCAGCCTTGGGGTCGCTTCCGACTTTGCCATTCCGGGAAGGTGAAATCGACCGATGGGGGACGATCCCAAACTCAGCGCGGCCCGATCCGCCAGGCTCTCAGCCTGGGACACGGCCCCCCGGCCGTTCGTGACCCCGTCGCTCTTGAACTGCAACTTCACCAGGGTCGGCGAGGAGCTTGACGCCCTCAAGGCCGCCGGTGCTGTTGCCGTGCATCTCGACGTGATGGACGGCCACTTTGTGCCGAACCTGACCTACGGTGCCCCGGTCATCAAGGACTGGCGTGCCCGGTGTGAGTTTCCCTTTGACGCCCACCTGATGATCGCCGATCCCGCCCGCTACCTCGATGATTTCGTCGATGCGGGTTGCGACACGATCATCTTTCAGATCGAGGCCGTGCCCGACCCGACAGACCTGATCCGTCGGATCAAGGCCGCCGGCTGTCGGGCGTCGGTGGCACTCAACCCGCCGACTCCGCTGGCCGCGATTATCCCCTTCCTCGACCAGGCCGATGCCGTGCTCGTGATGAGCGTGATGCCGGGCTTTGGCGGGCAGAAGTTCGACCCCGAGGTGCTCGACAAGGTTCGCGCCCTGCGTGCGGAGCGACCAGGTCTCTGGATTTCGATCGATGGTGGGGTCAAGCCCGAGCAAGCGACGCTGGCCGCCGCGGCGGGGGTCTCGCAGATGGTGGTTGGGTCGGGCGTCTTCCGGCCTGATGGCAACTATACCGCCGCGATCCAGGAACTCAACGAGGCAATCCAGGTGGGAACCGAGCGAGGCAGTGCTCCGGCCGGTCCGGCCGGTTCGCCGACACCCGAATGACTCAGATCGTCCTGATTCGTCCCGGCGCTACGGTTTACGACGAGCAAAACCGAGTTCAAGGGGTCCTCGACGTCCCTCTGAGCGACCGAGGCTGGGCCGAGGTCGCCGAGCTCTCCAAGCAACTCGCCGATGTCTCGCTGACCGCGCTCTACTGCGGCCCGAGCGAGAACGCAAGCAGGACCGCCGAGGCCGTCGGTCGGACTCTGGGTCTCCGCCCGCGTCGGGTCGATGAACTGCGCAACCTGGACCAGGGGCTCTGGCAAGGGTTGCAGGTTGATGAGATCAAGCGCCGTCACCAGAAGGTATTTCGCCAGTGGATCGACGACCCCTGCACCATCTGCCCCCCGTACGGCGAGATGGTGAGCGACGCGCTTGACCGGGTCAAGGCTGCGCTCAAGCCGTTGATCAAGCGGCACCGCGATGAGGCGATCGGCCTGGTCGCGTGCGAGCCGATCGCGCAGTTGATTGCCTGCTACCTCCGCCGCGACCCTCGCGTTCAACTCGCGGACCACGTCCCCACCGGCGGCTTCGAGCGGATCACCGTCGGACCCGATTGGGGACGCAACGGCAACCCCGCCTGAACGCACCCTTTGACCCGACTGGACTTGTCCCGAATCTATCCTTCGGCGACGATCAAGCAAGTCGACTTCTCTCTCTACTCGTCTCGGCTGAATTTTGCTCTGGTCGGAAAGGCTGGATGCCGCATGCCCCAAGCCGCTGAAGGAGCTGCTCGTACGATGGCTGGTCAAGGCGGAAACTCGTGGCATGGCCACTTCGAGCCCAAGCGGGTTCCCGAGGGGGTCTTCATGCGCTGCGAGGGGTGTGGCGCCACCCTCTTTCGCAAGCAGGTGACCGAGAATCTCAACGTCTGCCCCGAGTGCGACCACCACTTCATCATCTCGGCTCGTGAGCGGATCGCGCAACTCCTCGACGCCGACACTTTTGAAGAGTGGTTCACCGACCTCCGCCCCGGCGACCCGCTCGGCTTCAATGATCGCCGCCCGTACCCCGACCGCGTCAAGGCTGAGCAAGACCGGACCGGGCTAAGTGAGGCGGCTGTCGTCGGCCAGGGTTTCATCAAGGGCATCCGGATCGTCTTTTGCGCCACCGACAGCAACTTCATCATGGGGAGCATGGGCTCCGTGGTCGGCGAGAAGCTGACCCGCGCCATTGAGGAAGCCACGCGCCAGCATCTGCCGCTCGTGATCGTCTCGGGTTCGGGCGGTGGTGCTCGGATGCACGAGGGGATCTATTCGCTGATGCAGATGGCCAAGGTGTCGCAGGCGCTCGCTTGCCATGCCGAGGCTGGCTGCCTCTACATCAGTGTTTTGACCCACCCGACGATGGGCGGAGTAGCCGCGAGTTTCGCGTCGCTCGGCGACATTATCCTCGCTGAACCGAAAGCGCTGATCGGCTTCGCCGGCCCGAAGGTGATCGCCCAGACCGTCCGCGTTCGCCTGCCCGACGGCTTCCAAACCAGCGAGTTCCTCCTCTCGCACGGCTTCCTCGACCGGATCGTCCCCCGCAAGGAGATGCGTGGGATGCTGGCGCAGTTGATCGACTACGTCTCGCCGTAACGACCGGAGGAGGCTTCGGTGGCATCCGCTCCATCCCCCCGGCTGACCCCCGCCGAATATCTGGCTCTCGACCGCGCTGCCGCGTTCCGGAGCGAGTTCTTCGACGGTCAGATGTACGCCATGAGTGGCGCAAGTTTGCCACACAGCCAGATCAACGCCAACGTGCTGGCCCATCTTTACGCCCAACTCGGCGACGGCCCTTGCCAACCGCTCGCCTCGGATCTGCGCGTGGCGCTCGGTGCTGGAGAATATGCGTATCCGGATATTTTGATTGTTTGCGGACCACCTCAACTGATTGATGACGATTTCGACATCCTGGTCAATCCGCTCGTGATCCTCGAAATCCTCTCATCATCCACCCAGAAATGGGACCGGGGAGGCAGGTTTGCTGGTTATCAGCGGATCGCTTCGCTGCGGCACTCGGTTCTGATCAGTCAGGATGCGCCGTCGGTCGAGCGGTTTGATCGCCGGGACCACAACACCTGGCTGGCGACGACGATCAGCGCAGTCGACGGCGTGCTGATCATTGAGCCGATGGGGATTCGATTAACGCTTCGGGATATCTACCGACGAGTATTTGAGATTGCGACCCCGGCTTGACCGCTGTCGGCGGCCATTCTCGACTCATTCCGGCAGATTCGTCCCGATCAAGGTGGAACGCCACCTCCTGCACCACGAGATACGCACCATGATCTGGAAAATGGTCTTAAAGCCACGCCCGAATGGCTCGCGAGCCGCTCGCCAGTCACTCCGGCGCTTGCCGCGTTTGGAACCGCTCGAAGGCCGTGCCCTGATGACCTCGAACTTCGGTCAGCCCCTGGCCGTGACGGGTCGTGACCTTCAGGTCGATGCCACGACGGTGGATAGGACGGGCGACATCTTCGTGGTCGGGACGTTCTACGGGAGCGTGGCCTTTGGCGCTGGCCCGAACGACATCGTGACCAGCGACTCGAACATCGATATGTTCGTCGCCAAGTATGACCCGAGCCACACCCTGGACTGGGTCAAGTCATTCGCCACCGGGGCCGGCGGCACCCCGAGTACCGACCCGAACACCGTCTTGCTGACTTTTCCCGATCACCCGACCAGTATCGCCGTGGACGCTGTCGGCAACGCATATCTGACGGGCTACTTTGCCGATCAGGGAGCCCTGTTTAATCAGCCGGCTGGCTCGCCGACACTCTCAACCCAGAACTTCGCCGGCTTCCTCATCAAGCTGGACCCCGACGGCAACGTCGGCGCGGGCATGGCGAAAAGCTTTGGCTCCGACGGGACCGCGCAGGCGTTCGCCGTGGCCCTCGACCCGACCGGTACCCAGGTCTACGTCGGCGGCACGTTTCAGGGAACCGTCGCCTTTGACCCCAACAGCTCGGATGGGACCCGGACCGGGGGTGCAATATCTACGGGGGATAGCAGCAGTTTTGTGCTGAAATTGAACGCGAGCGACCTGAGCTTCGCCTGGGTCCGCGGCGTCCCGAGCGGCGACGACGGCGTGATCGCCAACCTGGGGGTCGATTCGCTCGGTGACGTCTTCGCGGCCGGCGGGACCACCGACCGGCGACAACTGGTTACCAAGTACAACGCGGCGGGCGACACGCTGGCGACGGCGACGTTCGCCGCCGGTGGTGATCCGTATTATGCCTATCCGCTGCTCGTGACTGACCTTGCGGGCAATGTCGACGTCGCGGGAGTGTTTGGCGGGACCAACATCAACTTCAATCCCGGCTCCGGCGCTCCGGTGGACCTGTCGAGTGCCGGGAATGGCACCACGGACGTTTACCTCGCCCAGTTCGACAGCACTCTCAACCTGAAGTGGGCCGTCCGCTTCGGTGGCTCCGGCAAGTATCTGACCAGCAACGTCTCGGCGCTGGCGATCGACCCAACGACGGGTGTGCTCGCGTTGGGAGGGTACATCAACGGCAACGCCAGCATCGGGACCAACGGCGCGACCGATCAACCTGTCCTGTTCACTCAGGATGGGACGGCCGAGGGGCAGGCCAACGGTTACGTCATCCAGGTCGATGGTACGGGCAAGTACGTAGCCGGGCGAACCATCGGTGGCGCTACGACTTCGTTCAACCCCGCCGACCACCTCGTCGATGGTCTCGCGGTCTTGCCCTCGGGCGACCTCGCGGTCATCGGCAACTACGACGTGCCGGTCACGCTGGATGACTACGTCCTTCAGTCAACATACCCAACCAACTTTTACCTCGCCAACCTGATCGCCAACGGTACCCGGACCGGCACCTCGACGACGATTTTGCCCCCCCTCGCCGGTCCCGTACTGACGCCAACCCCAACGCCAATCGTGATACCGTCACCGACGCCCACTGTACCCCCCACGACCACCCCCGTGGCGACTCCAACCCCAACCGTAACACCCACACCCACGACCGTGGCGACTCCAACATCCACGCCGACGCCGACGCTGACGCCCACGCCCACCGTTTTCGTGGGACCGATCGCTGCCAATCCGACTGCCGCCCTGGATCCGGTCGTCGCCGCCACCACCGTCACCCGCAACCGCCGGGGGATCACGACCATCAACATGGCGTTCACCGGCAACCCAATCCCCTCGTTTCACGCCGCACACTTTGTCGTCGAGGCACAGAGCCGGTTCAACGCCCAGCGGTTCAACCAGCATGTTCGAGTCAAAAGTCTCACTTATAACCCAGCAACGCACGTCGTCTCACTCCACCTGGCAACCCCGCACCAAGGTGCTTTGCAACTGACGGCAACGGCGCGACTCACGCGGACCACGGTCGGGGGCGCGAAGCGGGTCGCCTACCGGACGATTGTCCGGTAAACCGCGGGATGGAATCGGGTTCGATCAGGCGACGGATCGACCTGCTCCGTCCTGGTGAATCAAGGTCAGCAGGAGGTTCGTTTGCGGGTAGGGGTGGCCGAGATACTGGCGGAACCCTTCCGCCGCCGCCACGCCAATCCTCTGCCCGCGCTCGCGGTCCCACTGCGTCAGCGCATCAAGGTACTCGTCGATTCCGTGCTGCTGGAACAACCAGTCACGCTGGCTGGCGTGGCAGGCAAGCATCCGTCGTTTGAGGTCGCTCAGCCGGCTCACGTCGACCTGAAACATCGGCGTGACTGGCCGATGATCGCGATCGTAACCGCCGAGCGGATCGACATAGTAGAGGTGAGGAATGTGCGTCAGCGGTGCGGCTGGCTCCCACTGCCGGGTCTTGTAGTTGGGGAGCGTGGTGGCGAAGCAGGCATCGCGGACCAGGACGCTGGTGGCTTCGTGGTCGGGGTGATAATCGACCGGCGGCGCTGTCAGGATGATGTCGGGCCGAGCGTGGCGGATCGCCTCCACGACCCGGCGGCGTGACTCGTCGTCGTTGAAGACCGCCATGTCCCGGAATTCGAGACAAACATAGTCCGCCCCCAGGACTTCCGCCCCTTGCTGGGCTTCCGCGCGGCGGATCTTGCCAATCGTCTCGGCGTCGCGGTCCATCGAGCCGCAGTCGCCGGGAGTCATCGTCGCCAGCGTCAGGTGACATCCCGCTTCCCCGAGCAGCCCCAGGGTTCCCGCGCACTGGAACTCGATGTCGTCGGGATGAGCGTGGATGGCCAGAATCCGGGTCGGCGGCGCGGGGTCGGGCATCGGCGGATCGGCTCCTGGCTCGGCGGTTCGAGGCATTGCACGATCGAGGTTTAACCCAGACCAAGGCCGATCGCAAGCCGGTCTCGCCCGGAAAATTGTGACGGCGAAAGATTCTGGAAAAATGTTCTCGCGTGCGCTGGGCGACTGGTGTACATTAGCTGTCAAAGGGTCAGATGGTGATCGCCCGTCGCGGTGCGCGGTCCGCGCGACCAAGGGGCGTTCGCTCGCCGACCGTCGTCGATTTGACGGCGGGGCGAACCTGAGCCAATCGGAAGGGGCGATGGACCGGCCCATCCTTACCACGGAGTGCTTGTTCCATGGCCGATCTGGAAGCTTTGACCGAACGCCAGCGCGAAATCTACCTGTTCATCAAGAGCAAGATTCAGGGACGGGGCTACGGCCCGACGGTCCGCGAGATTGGCAATCAGTTCGAGATCAAAAGCCCGAACGGGGTGATGTGTCACCTCAAGGCGTTGCAGAAGAAGGGTCTAATCTCTCGCGAGCCGAACATGTCGCGGGCGATTCAGTTGCTCGACGATCCGGCGATGGCTCCCGCCGAGCCGATCGGTATTCCCATGATCGGGCGGATCGCCGCTGGTTCACCGATCGAAGCCATCGAGCAGGCCGATGAAGAACTCGCGTTCAGCGAGTGGGCCGGGCATGAAGACAAGTTCGCGCTCAAGGTTTCCGGTGAGTCGATGATTGAGGAGCATATCGCCGACGGCGACTATGTGATCATCCACCGCCAGGAAAACGCCCGCGATGGCCAGATTGTGGCCGTTCGCGATGAAGACGGCGAAGCGACGCTGAAGCGGATCTTCAAGGAGAAGAACCGCGTCCGGCTCGAACCTGCCAACAAGACCATGAAGCCGATCTTCCGCGACAAGGTCAACATCATCGGTGTGCTCGTCGGTGTCGTTCGGAAGTATTGAGTCGAATCGGTCCGTCCGGTAAGTTGAAGCCACGTCGCGGCGAGGTCGGCAATCTGGTTGGCCGCGCCGCGTGGTTTGTCTTCTGTTCTGCTCCGCGGAAGTTGGTTCACGGATGATGACCCCCGACCCCTCGGCCGGTGCCGATTTCGTCAAGCTCTTTACCGACGGCGCCTGCTCGGGCAATCCTGGTCCCGGCGGCTGGGCTTACATCTTGCAGCACCCCGCCAGCGGCAAGGTCATGGACGCCTCGGGGGCCGAGCCCGCCACGACCAACAACCGGATGGAGTTGATGGGAGCCATCGAAGGGCTGGCCACGCTCAAACGTCCCTGCCAGGTTGAGTTGATCACCGACAGTCAGTACGTCGGCAAGGGGCTCCGCGAGTGGATGCCCAAGTGGAAAGCCAACGGCTGGCGCCGCAATGAAGGGTCGAGCTTCAAACCCGTCATCAACGTCGATCTCTGGCAACGACTCGATGCGCTGGCGACCCAGCATCAGGTCAAGGTAACGTGGGTCCTCGGCCACAATGGCCACGCCGAAAACGAAGCTTGCGACCGGATGGCCGTCGCCGCTTACAAGACGATGGTCGCCGACGCCCGGCAGAGATAATCATGGTCCCCCGCAATCAACAAACGTATTCCACCAAGATCTACCATGGCCTCGAATCCGTGGACCCAGTTCGGGATAACGTCGACGTTGAGGTCCGGTTCGAGGATGGCTCGCGGTTCTCGGCCACGTTTTTCACCTTGCGCAATATCCAGTTCCTGTTCGACAAATTCCAGGCGGATGGCGAACACCTGGCGGGCCTTTATTTTCACTGCCCCGACATGATTCTCGTCCGCGACTACTCGACCGAGATCGTGGCCGAAACCGTCCGTCATTTACTGACGGTAGGGTCTTTTGAATCGGCGTTCGTCCGGCTCTCTGATCTTGATTCGTCCGACGTTGGCTGAGAGAGCAAACCCGCAGGGCACTTCACGATCGAGCCCACTTTGCGATAAGATACCTCAGACGGATTGGCCCAAGCTTTGGGGTTTTCGTGTGGCTCTTTCCTGAATGGTCGGCTCGATCGCGATGACCCGAAGGCGTGTGTTGCTTCCATGACCCGACGAACTCGGGGCCGCGAGATCGCTCTCCAGGCCCTTTATCAACTGGATCTGAACACAGGTCAGGCACCCGCCGACCTGGCTCTCTTCATCGAGGGTCGGCTCCGCGCCCACCCGAAACTTTGGGACTTCGCGCGGGGTCTGGTCAACGGTGTCCGTGACAATCAGACGCGGCTCGACTCCGCCATCACGACCGTGGCCGAGAACTGGCGGATTGACCGGATGGCGGCGATCGACCGGAACATCCTTCGCCTCGGCGCGTATGAACTCCTCTGCTGCGCCGATATCCCCGACAAGGTCGCGATCAACGAAGCGCTCGAACTTGCCAAGCGGTACAGCACGGCGCAGTCGAGCAAGTTCGTCAACGGCGTCCTCGACCGGATGAAAGCGCTTAACGTCACGCAGAAGGCCGAAGTTGCCAAAGTTCCCGCGCCAACTACCGCCGCCCCCGAATCCGAACCGTCGCCGCGGCCCGAAGCGTGAGGCGGTCGCGGCGCCCACTTCCTGAACGAGGGGCCGACCTCCACGTCCATACGACGCACTCCGACGGGGCTTGCACCCCGGCCGAGGTCGTCAGGTCCGCCGCGAGCGTTGGGTTGACCGCGCTGGCGATCACTGATCATGACACCATCTCGGCCCTTGCTCCGGCTCAAATCGAAGCCGCGCGGGTCGGTGTCGAGCTTGTCGCCGGGATCGAGTTGACCGCCGAACGCGACGGCCGCGAGATCCACATCCTTGGTCACTTCATCCGCGCCGATGACCAGGATTTACTTGCCGCTACGATGGACCTGCGGCAAAAGAGAGCAACGCGGATCGAGGCGATGGCTGATCGCCTCCGCTCACTCGGCCTGACGATCGACCTGGCGTTCCTCCGCCAGACCTTCCCGCGTGCCACCCTCGGGCGGAAGCATCTGGCCGACTACCTCCACAAAACGGGGCAGGTTGCCAGCTACCGCGCTGGCTTTGCCGAATACCTGGGTGACGGCGGTCCGGCGCAGGTGGCCAAGCCTCGGCTCCCGTTCCACGACGCCATCAACCTGATCCGCAATGCCGGTGGGGTTGCCGGGTGGGCTCATCCGCCTTATGATACACGCTTCGAAGCGTGCCGCGAACTGGCCGACGCGGGTCTGGGTGCCATCGAGGTGCAAGGGCCAGCAACTTCGGCCCGAATCAGCCAGCGCTGGCGAGCCTGGGCCGATGACCTGGGCTTGGCCGTGACTGCCGGGTCGGACTTTCATGCTCCCGACCGACCCGGGCGCTGGGTAGGGGCAATCACCTTGCCTCGGCCTGATCTTGACCGGCTCCGCGACCGGTCTCATTCCCTCCTTTCCGCTCCAGCCGAAGTGAGTCATGGCGTTCAAGGATCTGTATGACCGGTTCAAGAAGGGGCTGTCGCGGACGGCCCGGCTGTTCGACTTCCGGACCTGGATCGGTCAGAAGGTTGACCAGGATTTCCTCGACCGCCTCGAAGCGACCCTGATCCGCGCTGATGTCGGTGTGAAGGCGACCAAGGTCGTCGTCGACCGCGTCCGCGCTGCCTACGCCGACCGGACGGCCGACGACAAGCTGATCGACCTCGTCAAGGGGGAGTTGAAAAGCCTGCTTGCCACGCCGGTCCCGGGCTACCTGGCCACGGCGACGACGAAGCCGACGGTCTACCTCGTTGCCGGGATCAACGGGTCGGGCAAAACGACCTCGATCGCCAAGCTCGCGCAGCGCCTCAAGGGTGAGGGCAAGACGATCCTCCTGGCGGCGTGCGATACGTTCCGCGCGGCGGCGGCGGACCAACTGGCGATCTGGGCCGAGCGGTCGGGCTCTGACCTCGTCCGAGGCGCACCCGGCGCCGACCCCGCAAGCGTCGCGCACGATGCCTGCGATCGTGCCCTGGCCCGCAAGGTCGATATCTTGATCATCGACACCGCCGGGCGGTTGCACACCCAGACTCACCTGATGCGCGAGCTGGAAAAGGTCCGCGGCGTGATCGCCCGCAAGATCCATGGCGCCCCGCATGAGGTTTTGCTCGTCCTCGACGGTAACAACGGCCAGAACGCAATCCGCCAGGCTGAAGTATTCACTAAGTCGATCGGCTGCACCGGTGTCATCCTGACGAAACTCGACGGCACGGCCAAGGGGGGGATCGTCGTGGCGGTCCGTCAGGCGATGGATTTGCCCGTGAAATTTATCGGGATCGGCGAAGGGATCGACGACTTGCAGCCATTTGACGCTGATGCCTTTGTGGAGTCGCTGTTCGCCACTTGACCCACTCGCCCGAGTGTGGCCATGCTGGATTGTTGTTGAACAGTGGTCCAGGCGCGGTCGGAGAGGCGTCGGAGCGATGGCGAAGCTCAGACCGGTGGGCGACTGGATCGATGACCGGTTCGAGATCTTCGCCGTTCACCCCGGCGGGATGGGTGTCGTCTACGTCGCGCACGATCACAAGGGGACGCCGGGCCGCAACCTGTTCGCAATCAAGACGTTGCGTGACGAGTGGCTCCTCGATACCGATTGGTCGGCGCGATTCGCCGCCGAGTGCGAAATCTGGGTCCGGCTCGGCTCGCACCCGAACATCGTCCACGCTCATTCGGTCGAGCGGTTCAACGACCGCCCGCATATCCTTCTGGAACTCGTCACCGGTGGCGACCTCCGCCGCCGGATCGGCACGCCCGACCTCGACGTCCCGCGCATCCTCGACCTCGGCATCCAGTTCTGCCTAGGGATGGATCATGCTGTTCGCCAGGGGTTGCAGTGCCACCGCGACGTCAAGCCCGGCAACCTGATGTTGAGCCCCGACCGTACGCTCAAGATCACCGACTTCGGCCTCGCCGTGATCCGCGACGAACTCTATTCTGACAACGAATTCGCCATCGACCTCGACGAGGATCTCCCCGGCGACGCGTTTACCTTGCAGGCCGACCACCGCCCCTCCCGCCCTGCCTCCACCGACACGACCGCCTTGCCGGGGGAATTCTTCGCAACGAGTCAAACCAGGGCCGTCGACCTCGACTCCATGAGCGTTGACCAGTCAAACTGCAAGGAGGCTGCGCACCTGCGCCTGACGCAGACGGGGTCGCTCCTCGGCACGCTGCCCTACATGGCCCCCGAGCAGTTCCGCGACTCGAAGGCGGTCGACATCCGTGCGGATATCTATGCCTTCGGCATCGTCCTGTTCCAACTCTTTACCGGCAAGCTGCCATTCCAGGCCAAGACGATCGCCCGTTACGACCGCGCCCATGAGCGCTACGTTCCCCCGTCGGTCACCCCGAGCATCCCCAGGAAGTACGCCAAAGCCGCCGACGCCCTCGACGCCGTCGTCCAGCGCTGCCTCATGAAAGACCCCGCCGCCCGCTTCGAGACGATGACCGACCTGAGAAAAGCCCTGGCCGCCATTGCCAGGCGAGTTGACCCTCACTACCGCCCACGGAAGTGAGCCAAACAAGATCAACCAGCGGGCCGCCTCGGGGCGACAAGCTGGTTGATCGTCTGTTCGATCGTTGTTGCGCTTATTTGCGGATGGTAATCCGGTAGATGAGCCGGGCGGCTGGGATCGGGTTTGCCCCGACGAGCACGGCCGCCGCCCCTTCGCGACGGTACTCGAAGGGTTGGCCGGTCATGGGATCGACCGGGATGGGGACCACCTCAACCTGATCGAGCCTGTCGGGTAAAACGTGACCATGACTTGCCGCGTGGAGTCGTACAGCCTCGACGACCCGAAGCAACGCAACCCGCTGATCGAGCTTGGCTTCGGATTGAAGGCAGGCCATGATGGCGGGCAAGGCCAGGGTGAAGCTGCTGGCCGGCCCGGACTTGGCCGCCTTGATTTGCTCGATCCCCTTATCTTGCAACGAAAGAGCAGCGGGATACGGCAGATAGCCAAGTTTAAAGTTTTCGTCGGCTAACTCGCGGTACAGGCCGATGATTGCCAGCACGAGTGCCTGGTCATCCGAGGTTGCCGCTTGCTCGTGTGCCCTCAGATATTCGCGGGCCCTGGGCAGCATGATCGCCTTGTACTCTTCGAGTTTGCTTGGAGTTCCAGGGTTCGGTTTGGGCGATCCAAGATCTTCCATCCGGATCATCCGGGCGTGCAGGTCGGCCAGCATGGCCGCCCATTCGGGGTCGGATTGGGGACGGGTGACGTCGATCTCTTCGAGTTGGCTGCCGGTCAGCATCCGCCCGATCGCAGTTCGTTCCGTTTCCAGCGCTTCACGCATGTTGATCAGCGGCCGAGGCAAGGCGGTCAGTGCCCAGTAGAGGTTCGGTGCTCCGGGCTGACCGATCGATTCCTCGACCAGGCTCAGCATAAGTCCGGTGAGCGCGACGCCGACAAGCCGGTTGATGATGAAGGGGCCTTGCCCAACGTGCCGACCGAAGGCGATCCCCGTTTCCAGGGTGCCGATCGCCTGGTCGATCTGCCCGGCAGCGATCTCGGTCCGAGCTTTGAGAGCCAGGATGCGGCTCCAACCTCGCATTGCCTGGACATCGGGCAAGAGGATCATCAACGGGTTGTCCTTTTCCTCCAGGAGCGTATAACCCCACTCGCAACTGGCCCGCCGTGTCCCGAACTCGATCTGACGGAGCCGGCCTGACCACCTGGAGACGACTTTTCGAGCCTCCTCAAGCGGGAAGTCAGCGAGCGGGAGGTCGAGCCAGGTGGCTGCCTTGTCGGTACTCGTCTGGATCTCCTCGGACGAGGTTTGCAGGTCGAGTCGCAGATAGATCGGGGCCGCGTTACCTGGGTTCAACGCGCTGCTGATTGGCAGCAGTCGATAGCGAAACAGCGGCGTTGGTAGCCGCTGGGGCGAGACGTTGAGGAGGATCTCCTTCGGCTCAGCCGGCTTGACGGCCACTTTCTGGAGCGCGGATCCGGTCCCTTGAGCCAGAACCATGCGCTCGCCCACGGTGATCGCCAGGCACGCTCCAAAAAACAACGGCGTTGAGTACCACTTCATGAACGTCTCCTTACAATCGCAAAAATGCACGCACGCCAGGCAAACGCAGCCACGACGGCTGCGTGCTTACGCCCGCGTTTTGCTCACGACCGTCAAATCAGGTCCGACCTGGCCTGATCAAAGATCCGCGAGTTCCGCCACCCGTCGGCTACTCAACGGAGTCAGCACCACACCGACTCGCGTTGGGGATCGGTCGGGATTCGAGGTGGGAGAGACCGGGTGGGGGAAGTCGAGACCATCCGCCTGGACCCGCTGGCTCAAGGCAACGTAGCTGAAAGGAGCGGCGGCAACTGACTGCTCGATCGGTCGCGGAGCCGGACCATCTGTCCTGGTCACTGTCGGGCTCGGGCCAGATGACCGCTCGATCAGCACCAACTCGACGCGCTGGCGTTCGGTCCGCTCGTGCCAGATCCAGCCACCTGAGCCGACCAGGAGTGGAATCAGGATCGCCGCCATCTGCCGCCGGGTCTGGCGCTGGCCCGCCGCGACCCCGGCCTCGAAGAGGATGCGGTCGCGACCGGATCGGACGGGGGCGGGGGACCAGGCGGCCAGGCGCTGGGATAGGGGGTCAAGATTGTCGGGCGGGTTCATGGGCGGCGAGCCTTTCGTGCAGTTGGGCCAGACCAGCTTGATACCGGCGGTGGGCGGTGGTGAGCGAGCAGCCTTCGGCCCGCGCGATCGCGTCAAACGTCAAGCCGCCCCAGATCCGGGCGATGATCACAGATCGGACTGCGGGTTCAAGGTCGGCGAGCAGAGCTTCGGCGTGCCGGGCGTCGATCTGATCATCTCCCAGGGCGAACCAGGCGGCGTCGGGCGCGGCGGCTTTGGCCTCACGCTGGGTCCGGCGACGGTCGCGGCGGGATGCGGCCAGCGCTCCGTTCCGGACGACGCGAAAGAGCCAGGCGAGCACCTGATCGGGGGCAAGTCGCTGCCGGGCCAGCGCGATGAAGGCGTCCTGAACGACGTCTTCAGGGCACTCGGACCACTGCCGGGCGTAGAGCACGAGCGCAGGGGCGTGCTCGTCGAAAAGCTGCCCGAGGGTTTCTGGTCCGATCCGACTCATCCTGCGTCGCCTCCACTGGGTTCGTCTTCCCGATTGATGCCGCTGGGCGGAGGATTTTCCGGGCCGGCCCCAATTTTTGCGGACGAGGGACGCCGCCGCGCGAATCCGGCCGCTTGAACCGGAGGGTCGATCACGTCAGAATGGGTCAGGTACGGTGGTGCCGACTTCCGCCCCTTTGGACCCGAGATCGCCCCTTATGAAGTTGATCATCGCGATCATCCAGCCGACGAAGTTGGAAGCGGTCAAGGATGCGCTCTCGCAGGTCGAGGTGTTTCGCCTGACCGTCACCGACGTCCAGGGGTTCGGTCGGCAGAAGGGCTACACCGAGGTTTACCGCGGCCACGAGATCACGGTGAACCTGCTCAAGAAGATCGAACTTCAGATCGCTGTGAACGAGGACTTCGTCGAGCCGACCGTCAACGCCATCATCCAGGCGGGTCGGAGCGGCCCCGACGGCAAGATCGGCGACGGCAAGATCTTCATCCTCCCCATGGACGACTGCATCCGCATCCGGACCGGCGAACGGGGGCCGGAAGCGATCTGAGCGGGAAGATTGGCCGACCGAGACCAAATAGTTTGGCGGTAAGATCATGCCCGCGAGGTACGTTGTCCGCCTGATGTTTGAGTGAGGCGGTGGGTGCCTCTGGAACGGCAATGACGCCGCTCGCCGTGCCTTTGATGTTGGTCCGATCGAGGAAATCCTTCCACTTACCCCAGGAACTCGGTCTCGACTCGTGGAGATGTCGGCATGGCACGACACCTCCCTGAACTGGGACTCTCCCGCCGATCCCGGACCCTGGCGTGCCGAGGAATTGGATCGCTTCGAGCGAGCCGCGTTGGATATACTTGCGGTTGTCCGGTTGGAGTTGGGTGCCGAGTTTGATGTCGTCTACAAGGCATTTCCGTCTCTGTAGGGTGGGTGCAACCCACCGTGGCGAAACGTGCAGCCTTCGTGGGTTTCCATCTCGCTGCGCACGGTGGGTTGCACCCACCCTACCAATGATGGCAACCGCGTCTCTTTGGATTCCTCTGTGATGCAGTTGGGGCGAGCATGATCCGCGCGGTGATTTTTGATTTCAACGGTGTGCTCGTCAACGACGAGCGGGTTCACTTTGACCTGTTCCAGGAAGTCCTGGACGAAGAAGGGGTCCATATCACCGCCCAGATGTACCATGACACCTACCTCGGCTACGACGATCGCGGCTGCTTCGAGCATGCCCTTGCCGATGCCGGGCAGACGGCCGACGCCGCCCGGTTGGATGAGCTGATCGCCCGCAAGGCAGCGCGGTACTTTCGCGCGGCTGAGGTGGGCCTGACGTATTATGAGGGGGTCAAGGACCTGATCGTCCGCCTGGCGGATCGGTATCCGCTCGGGATCTATTCGGGGGCGCTCCGGCCGGAGATCGACTGGGCCCTGGGGCGGATCGGGGTGCTGGATCGGTTCGCCGCGATCATCTCGGCCGAGCAGACAACCCGGTGCAAGCCCGACCCGCAGGGGTACACGATGGCGTTCGAGGCCCTCCGCGATCACCCGAAGCTGAAGTTGGACGACCTCGACCCCGGCGACTGCGTGGTGATCGAGGACAGCCTCGCCGGCCTGCAAGCCGCGCTCGGTGCGGGGATGTGTGGCGTGGGGGTCGCCCAGACGTACACGAAGGATGAACTCCTCGAAGTCGGTGCCGATGCCGCGCTCGACACCACGAACCAGTTCACCCCCGAGTGGATCGCCGCCACCTTCGACAACTCGACTGGAGCTTGAACCTTGATCTCACTGGGCTCAAATTCGCCCGCCGCTCCCGTGCCCGATGGACCCGTCGGGCTGCTCCTTTGCCGCGACCTGATCTTCACGTCGAAGGTGACCGGCACGGCTGCCGCCCTCGGCCATCGGGTGATCGTGGTCGGCGACGGGGCCAAGGTGCCAGCGCTGCTGAAGCTGTGGGCGCCCCGGGTGGTTTTCGTCGATCTGGCGGCGGGGGATCTGGTGGGCTCGACGGCCCTCCTACAATATATCGAGGCCGCGCCGCCGGGCACGCCGTTCGTCGCGTTCGGGTCGCACGTCGATACCGAGAGCCTGGCGAACGCCCGCGCCGCCGGGTGCGACCCCGTGCTGCCCCGGAGCCGGTTCACGGTCGAGCTGCCGGCCCTGATCGCGCGCTACTTCGGCGCCGGCTAGGGCGGCTTGTCTTCACTCAACAAGGGTCGCTACCGCCACCATGAGAGCTTCCAAGCCTGCCCAGGTCGAGCATGACGTGCACGATGACGCCCCCGATGCTCGCCCGATCACCGCACTCACTCACCCGCATCACGTTTTCACCCACTGCGAGTTTTGCAACCGCGAGCAACCGCTGACCTTCCACCACCTCTTGCCCGTCAAGACCCACCGCCGCGCCCGCTTCCAGCGTCGTTACTCGAAGTACGAACTGAAGAACCGTGGCCTCTACCTCTGCCGCCCCTGCCACGATGGGATTCACGACATCATCCCCGACGAGGTTGTTCTCGGCGAGATGTACAACACCAAGGAAGCCCTGCTCGCCGACGAGCGGATCGCCCGCCACGTTGCCTGGGTGGCCAAGCAGAAATAACACCAAAGCAGAGCCACGGATGAAACACGGATGCAGAAATTTAGCAATTGAGTAAATCCGTGTTTCATCCGTGGCACCTTTGCTCCTTGATCGGGTCTGGACTCGTTACAATGGGCCACGACGACGCGATGCCGCGTGGTTGAAAGCCGGAATCAAGCGGACAGGGGGCGAGCCGTGGCGGATGGGTTGGATCGGGTCGTGAAGTCGGTTTGCCCGCTGGATTGCCCGGATACGTGCTCGATGCAGGTGACGGTCCGCGACGGGGTGGCGGTGGATCTGCGCGGGGACAAGGACCACCCGTTCACGCGCGGGGCGCTCTGCCAGAAGATGGCGAGCTATCTCGACCGGGTCTACAGCGCCGACCGATTGAAAACCCCCTTGATCCGCGTCGGTGCCAAGGGTGACGGCCGGTTCGAGCCGATCGGCTGGGACGAAGCACTCGACCGGATCGCGGGCGTCTTCCAGACCGTGGCCGGATCGAGCGATGGGCCGCAGGCGATCTTGCCGTACAGCTATTACGGAACGATGGGCAAGTTGCAGGCGAGCAGCCTCGACCGCCGGTTCTTCCACCGGCTGGGTGCAAGTTTGCTCGACCGGACCATCTGCGCCTCGGCGGGGACGCAGGGGTACGAGTACACGATGGGCAACCCCCGCCTGAGCGCTGACCCGATGGCCGCCGAGAAGTGCAAGCTGATCATCAACTGGGGCTCGAACACCGCGCACACCAACGCGCACCTCTGGAGTCGGATGGTCGAGGCCCGCCGCCACGGCGCAACTCTCGTCGCGATCGATCCGTTCCGGAGCCCGACCGCCGTTCGGTCCGACTGGCACATCCAGCCTCGCCCTGGAACCGACGCGGCCCTGGCGCTCGGCTTGATGCACGTCCTCTGGCGTGATGGGCTGGTCGATCAGGAGTATCTGGATCGCGCGACCATCGGCGCCGAGGAACTAAAAGCCCGAGCCCTCGCCGAGTACCCCGTCGATCGCGTCGCGCACATCACCGGCGTTGACATCGAGACGATCGAGACCCTCGCCCGGCGCTATGCGAGTGAATCCCCCTCGCTCATCCGCGTCAACTACGGCCTCCAACGCCACTTCGGCGGCGGGATGGCCGTCCGGACGATCGCCTGTCTGCCCGCGCTTGTCGGCGCCTGGCGACACCACGGCGGTGGCGTCTTGCTCTCGACGAGTGGGGCGTACCAGTTCGCCGACAGCAAGCTCGTTCGTCTTGACCTGTCCCCGCCCGGCACGCGGACGATCAACATGAACCAGTTGGCCGAGGCGTTGGCCGGCGAACTGCCCGGCCCGCCCGTCCGGGCACTCTACATCTACAACTGCAACCCCGCCGCCGTCAGCCCGAACCAGCGCAAGGTGCTCGCAGGTCTGCGCCGCGACGACCTCTTCACCGTTGTCCATGAGCAGTTCGCCACCGACACCGTGGATTATGCCGATATCGTCCTGCCCGCGACCACGCAGTTGGAGCACGTCGACGTCCACGGCGCCTACGGGCACCACTTCGTCATGTACAACCCTCCCGCAATTGCCCCGCTGGGCGAGGCGCGCTCGAACAACGACGTCTTCCGCGCCCTCGCCGACCGGATGGGGTTCGAGCCCGACCTGTTTCCCGACGACGCTGCCCTGATCCGAACCGTTCTCGACGGCGGCCCGACGATGACCGGCATCACCCTCGACCGGTTGGAAGCCGAAGGTTCGATCCGGCTCGCCATCCCCGAGCAGTTCGTGCCCTTTGCCGAGGGCAAGTTCCCGACCCCCTCGGGCAAGTGCGAACTCTACTCCGAGCGGATGAAGCAGGCCGGCCTCGACCCCCTGCCCGCCTACACGCCGCCGCTCGAAGACCCCCAGACGCGGCCCGCGCTCGCCGCGCACCACCCGATCCAGCTCCTTAGTCCCCCGCGTCCCCAGTTCCTGAACTCAACGTTCGCCAACTCTCCCAAGCACCGCCGAGCCGCCGGCGACCCGACCGTCGAGATGGCCCACTTCGACGCCGAGGCCCGCCACCTCGCCGACGGCGACTGGGCCGAGGTCTACAACGCCCGCGGCGTCTTCCGCGCCCGCGTCACCCTCTCCGGCGCAGTCCGCCCCGGCGTCGCCGTCGCCACCGGCCTCTACTGGAACAAGCTCGTCCCCGGCCACGGCAACGCCAACAGCACCACCTCCACCGCCCTGACCGACATGGGCGGAGGAGCCACCTTCTTCGACAACCTCGTCGAGATCCGCGCCTGCCCCCGCGACGAAGCCGCCGCCGAGGCACAGGAAAATCTCTGAGCGGATTGAGATTTGGCAAGGGTACCGTGGAGAAATCGGTGTCAATTCTCAATTTTCAATGGGCAAGGGTGCCGTGAAGAAATCGGGTGTCGATTCTCGGGGAAACTCGGTGTCAATTCTGGTTTTCCGCCGGTTCTGCCTACTCACCCCTTGCATCACCTGGGGGAAACTCGGTGTCAATTCTGGTTTTCCGCCGGTTCTGCCTACTCACCCCTTGCATCACCTGTGACGAAATCGCCGCCGAGGCGGGGGGAAACTCGGTGTCAATTCTGGTTTTCCGCCGGTTCTGCCTACTCACCCCTTGCATCACCTGTGACGAAATCGCCGCCGAGGCGCAGGAATCTGTTGGAGAGCATCTGTCTCTGGTTTAGCCTATCGGTTCGCTGGCCACGTAGAGGGCCGCCGTTGAGCGATCAATCAATCGAGTTGGGCAATATCCATGGACTCGACCGTCATCGCCGCTTTAATTGGGGCTTCAGCCACCATCGGCGCGGCCTGGATCATGACTCGTCCTGTCAAACAACCACCAGAGCCCCCGGAGCCGCCTGATTCTGGTGGTGACCTAGTTCCGGTGAATCCGGCTCACTTCACCGTGCATGGTGAAGTGATCCAAACAATCGGGAAAGATTTGGGTATCCGGGTTCGGAACGACAAGGAGTTGCGTCAATTCTGGCGGGATCAGCAGATTGACACGGATATCGACTGGTTTGATCAGGGTCGTCCGGTCTACTCGATTGGCAGAAAAGCGGACATGGCCAAGAGCATACTCGGCCAGCAAGCGAGCTTGACCTTTGAAGTTCAGGACCGATCGAACGGCAAACGAGGTGTTAAAACGGTGGATTTCAAGATTTCTTGAAATGGATGGTGACTCGCTGCCATCATGGACAAGGATCGGCCCTGGCTGGATGGAGGAGTCGTCTCCTTGATCTTTGATCATTTCTCGCTCGGCATGATCGCGGTCTCGTGCGTCCTGGCGCCGATCGCGGGGCTGATCGTCAGCTCGCAGGACAGGGCGGATGCCCGGTCGCTGGCCGGCCGGTTGGTCGGCGTGCTGGGGATCTTGTTCCTGCTCGGGTGTGCCCGCTTCGGCTTCCAGCGGGCGGATCACTCCGGCGGGCTGGGGCTGGTGGTCCTCTTCTCGTCGCTGATCCTCGCCGTCATCATGGGAACCCGGGCGGCCACGGTGCAACCTCCGACGCCGGTTTCGTGGCCCGAGGACGACGGCCTCAAGCCGAACTGGCGGGACGACGAACTCGCCTGATGGGGCACATGCACTGAGATGGCCGCCACCGTCGGCTGTTGGGGAGAAACAGTGATGCTCTCGGGATCTGGCTGGTGCGTCCTCCGTGCGTCCCGGGAGGTTTACCGCGATGCGACGGTCGACGAGGTCGAGCCGCTCGATACGCTGCTGGATTGGGCGGACAAGGTCCTCTGGGCGGAGTTTCGCGCGTGGATGGCCGCGCACGAGACACCCTGGTTGATCTGGCACCTCCACGAACAGCACAACAACGACCGCGGGATGTTAATGTTTTATATCGCGCGGAACCACCGAGCCTCGCCGGTCTGGGCCATGCTGGAGTGGATCGCGACGCACGGGCCCGGCAGTTATGGCCTCTTCTACGTGCACGATGATGAGGATATTGTGGATGCCTCGCGCCACGGACGCGGGATCACCGAGGATTACGACAACGTCTTCCGCGTCCACCGTATCATGAATGGCGCCGTGACGGAGCTGGCCGACCCTTTCTTCGGTCCCCTCATGCCCAACATCCACCCGCCCCACCCGTATGAACGCGATGCTGACCGCGACTCGGCCGAGGAGGAGCGTTGACGCTCCGCCAGCCTGGCGCCCACCCCGAGGGAAACTTGCATGACGCTCCGACTCGCGGCCGAAGCTCTGGTCGTTCGCGCTGCGGCAGTGGGGTTGCGTGGGCGAACCCTGACGCCCGAGGAGCGACAACTTCTCGTCACCAAACTGCCGATTTATCCCGTTTGGTTGCTCGACCTGCTCACCACGGTCCCGATCTGCGGGTTGGAACTGGGCTGGCGCGCATCTGAACCCGAACCCGACTGGGACGGCGTGCTGACGATCGAAGTGTGCAACGCGGCAGGCATCCTGAGCGAGTCACTGGAACTCTATCCAGGCTGCGAGATCCTGGCCGCTGGATATGTAAACTTCGGCGGTGGTTGCGGGTCGGGAGATCCCTACTTCCTTTGCATCCACGACGGTGAAGATCCCCCGCTTTACGAGGTTGACCACGATGTTGGTTCCGATGCCGAGACCATCCTGGCTGAGGGACGCAACCTGGTTGCCCCCAGTCTGAGCGAGTTCTTCCGGGTGGCGATCCTCACCGGAGAGGGTAATGATCCCTGAGACCTGGCTTATTGGATGGGATTCGGCGGGTTCGTCGCGGTCAGCCAGTGAACGGAGGATCGAAGTTGTTCCTTCATCCCATGTGGTCCTCCGAAAGTGAGCGGATCGGCAAGCGGCGCTGCACGCCACTCGGGTACAGCCTGCACATCAGCGCTGACCTGATCGGTTTCATGGGGCTGATTCTGTTTCTGCTGATCCCGGCGCTGCTGGCTTACCGGTGGTTTCTGGGATCATTTCAGGCCGCGCAGGGCTGGTTCATGACGGTCCCGTTTGGATTCGGTATCGTCGGCCAGATTCTATTCCAGACTTCGTGGGTTCTCGCTCAGCGGAAAAACTTCCGTTACGACGATGAACAGCGCGAGGCAAGCTGGATCGAGGCGGGTGAACGGCGGACGTATCGCTGGCAACCGGGCGAAACGCGCTAATCCTGATCCGGCCGGATTAAACCCCGCGCGCCGATGAGCCCGGACTGTTGTAGGGTGGGTGCAACCCACTGTGGGTTTGACATGGTTCAGCTTGGCAGGCTCGATCTCACATATTGACGGTTCCATCCCACGACGCACGGTGGGTTGCACCCACCCTACAACAATCCGGAACTCGACAGGAACGGGATTGAATCCCAGCATCATCAACACTCCGATGAAGGTTTTCCACCTTACCAAAGCCGAACCGAGTCATTATTTTGGAAAAATAGGCAACTTTGGAAGAATAGTATGTTTAAATCGGCCGTAGTATCAGATCTTATTAAGAGACGCGGCAACATCGGTCGCGCGCGAGGTCGCTGTATCACCCCTGTTCCACACCGAAAGAGGATGGCCATGCCCGTCAAGCCCATCAGCCCGGCCCGGATGGCCGCTAACCTCGCCAACGCTCAACTGTCCACTGGACCGAAAACGATCCAGGGGAAGGCACGATCGCGTGCGAACGCCCTCAAGCATGGACTCACCGGCGCCGGGATCGCCCTGCCGACCGAGGACCGGATCGCCATCGAGCAACGCTTCCTCACCATCCAGGAAGAATTGATGCCCCAGACGGTCCTGGGGGCTTTCTTCGCCCATCAGGTCGCCCTCTACACCGTCCGCTGCCAGCGGGCTGCTCGCCACGAAACCGCTCTCCTGACAACCCGGATCAACGAGGCCGTCACCGCGTTTGACCAGGCCCGGCTCGATCTGGCCACCCAGCTTTTCGCCAAACTGTACCAGAACCCGCTGCCGCTTTATGACCAGTTGCTGACCATGCCCGAAGGGGTCGACCGGATCATCGGCGGTCTGCAGCGGATCCGGGCCGACCTGACCAGACCGAGCGTCACCTGGAGCCCAGCGCAGACCAACTCGCTGGCGATGTTGTTCGGCACCAACCCGGCGACGCAGCCGCGGGCGATGGCTCTGATCTTCGCGGATGTCATGCTGGGCAACTTCGCGGGGATCAGGGCCGATGCGTGGGCGCACCTGAAAACGGATGCCGAGCGGCAGGCGTTCGGGCGGGATCAGTTGGTGGCCGAGATCGACGAGCGGATCGAGGGGTTGGAGGCACATCGGGCCTTGCTGGATGTAACCGCGGTGGACGAGGAGCGAGCGCGGGTGGCCGAGCATGCGGCGTTTGCGGCAAGCGTGGAGGGGGCTCAGGCGCGGAAGTACGAGGCGGCGTCGACGCGCGAGATCTATCGGGCGCTGCGTGAGTTCGCGGTGGTCGAGGCGGATCCAGCCGCGGAGCGGATCGGCGAACCCGAGGAACCCGCCGAACCGATTGATCCGAACGTATTAACTGGCAATGACTTGCAGCCGACATTGGGTTCGTTTGAGCCAGGGTCGGAACCCGTGGCGGCGGTGGCCTCCCTGGCCCCAGAGCCGGTGCTCGGATCGCCCCAAACGAGCCCCCAGTTGGGGCCGGATCGGGTGAATCTGGTCTCGGATCTCGGCGATGGGGTCTTACCGATCAGCGTTGGGCGGGTCTGATTCCAGTTCGGGTCGGCGGATTCGCGGTGCGGTCTCGATCCGGCAAATGGATCTTGTCCCGCCGCGCGCATTGGCTAGAAACAGTCTCACCTGGAGTCATGCGAGCGACTTGGAGAGATCCATCATGGGTCAAGATCGAACCTCCGCAACGACACACGGGCCGCCCACCGGTTCCGGAGAACTGGCGAGCGACCCGTGGAAGGTTTTTGATCTCGTCGATCCGATTCGATCTGTTCAGGCGGCGCTGGCCGAGTGGGCTCGGGCGGCGGCGAACTCGGTGATGCTGACGTGGTCGGGCTCGATCCGGTCGAGGAACCAGCGGTAGTCCGGTTGGTCGGCGAGGTCGTCGAAGGTGGTTGCGCCTTCGAGCAGGGTTTGCATCCGCTCCAGTTCGTCGCGGTGGTCGTCGCCGTCGTAGTCCCCCTCGCCGAGGAGCAACTCGACGCACGAGAGGGCGGCGTCGCGGGCTTCGGTGAAGGTGGCGTAATGATCGTGGAGTTCGGCGTCGTATCGGCTATCCGGGTCAAACACGACGGCGTCGACGGAGTCGATCGCGACGTGAACAAACGGTTTGATCATCGGGTCCATGGCAAGTCTCCTGAGCGAAGGGTGGCACCGCAACGCGTCTGTGAAGACTATACGCCCCGGTTTCGCGGTCGGTTCACCGATCGCACGCGAATTTGCCCGACGAGTCGGTTTGATCGGGAAAGCCAGCGGATCAAGGATCAAGCGTCGAGGTAGGTGGCCACGGCGGCGATCAGGTTGTCACGCTCGGCCTGGATCGTGGCGAACCAGGAGGGGTCGGGGTGGAAGCCGGGTTGCTCGACCTCGCGTTCGCACTCGCGGCAAAGCATCCCGAGGGCCTCAGCGCCGACGGTCCGGCAGGCGCCCACGATCCCGTGCAAGATGGTGGCGAGCTGGGCCGGGTCACGTGTCGAATCCAACTTGTCCATGCCGGCAGCGACATCGCCGAGGAGACATTCCAGCAACTCGCGCTCGAAGTCGATATCGCCCTGCGAGAGTTCCTGGAGCCGGGCCAACCGGAGCGCGGGGAGCGCGGGAGCCACGGCGACCTCGGCTGGAGCGGGGGACGAGAGCAGGTCGGGCCCGCGCTGGCCAACCCAGCGTTCGAGAACGGTGGCCAGCTCGGTGATCGTGACGGGCTTGCTCAGGTAGTCATCCATCCGCGCGGCGAGGCAGCGTTCGCGGTCGCCCTGCATGGCGTGGGCGGTCATGGCGATGATCGGGACGTGGTGGGTCAGGTGCCGCTGTTCCTCGCGGCAACGGACAGCGGCGGTGGCCTGATAACCGTCCATCCGGGGCATCGCGACGTCCATCAGGATGACGTCGAAGTCCGCCTGATCGAGCCGAGGAAGCACTTCCGAGCCGTCGGCCACGACCTCGGCGTGACAGCCGAGCCGGTGGAGCATCCGGACGGCGACCATCTGGTTGGTCGTGTTGTCCTCGGCGAGCAGGACGCGGACCCCTGCTAGCTTCGAGGAGACGGACACGGACGGCGGATCGGGTGTCGGGGTCGGGGTCGGCAGCTCCGAGGAGGACCGCAACACATCGGTGATCGTCGAGATCAGACTGGACGGCAGGATCGGCTTGGCAATGACCGGACAACCATGGGTCGCCAGCGACTTCTGGGTCCTGCCGATCGTCATCAAGATGACCGGGCAGCGGTTGGACTCGGGGCGCCCGGCCAGTTCCTCGAAGAATCGCGGCACCTGCTCGGCCAGGCGTTCGTCCACCAGGCAGAGCGTCGGTCGTTCGCGGACGGCCGGGAACCGGATCAGGGGCACAACCGCGGTGGCGTCGTCGGTCTCGATGACCCGGGCTCCACGCGCCTCCAGGGCGGCGTAAATCCCATCTCGGACCGACTGGTTGGCGTCGGCCACCAGGATCGTTTCGCCGACCAGCGACGTCGGGACCGTATCGGAGATGCGGCCGAGGATCGGCAGCGGCAGATCCACGGCGAACGTGCTCCCCTGGCTGACCGTGCTCGTCAGGTGGATCGACCCGCCGAGAAGGCGTGCCAGACTGGAGCAGATCGCCAGGCCGAGCCCGGTCCCGCCGTGGAGCCGCGACGTGCTGCCGTCTCCCTGGGTAAAGCTCGCGAAGATCGACTCGCGCTTATCGGTGGGGACGCCGATTCCGGTATCCTGGACCGACAACCGGAGCCGAGTGGTCACCTGGCCGGCGTCGCGGTCGCTGTCGGTGGCGGGATCGACGATGAGACGCGGGGCGATCCGGACCTCGCCGGTATCGGTGAACTTGATGGCGTTGCCGACCAGGTTCAAGAGGATCTGGCGAATCCGGTCCGGGTCGCCAACGTACCACTCGGGCAGGTCGTCGTCGAGGTCGCAGAGCAATTCGAGCCCCTTGTCGGCGGCCTGCGAGACCAGGAGTTGAGTGACCTCAGCGATGAGCGTCGGGAGGTGAAACCCGTGGGATTCGAGGACGAGCTTGCCCGACTCGATCCGCGAGAAGTCGAGGATGTCGTTGAGCAACTTCAGGAGCCACTTGCCGTTGGCGAAGAGGGTCGTCGTCAACTCGCGCTGGTCGGGCGAGAGGTTGGATTCCAGCAGCAACTGGGCCAGGCCGAGCACCCCATTGAGCGGAGTCCGGATCTCGTGGCTCATGTTGGCCAGGAACTCGGATTTGAGGCGCGACGCCTCGATGGCCGCGGTCCGCGCCTGGACCAAGTCGTTGATCCGGGCGACCACCAGGACCATCCCGCCGATCTGACCGTCGGGAGTCCGCCAGGGATGGCCCGCCCAGCGATAGTAGTGGACCTGGCCATCATCGCGGGTGAAGACATCTTCGTCGGCGCTGATGTATTCGCCGGCCAGGCAGCGGCGGTGGACCTCACGCCAGCGTTCGGGGATGTCGGGGTTGATCTCGTAGTGCGTGCGGCCGATGATCAACTCGCCTCGCCGGTCATGGTCATCGAGCCACCGCGACGAGTGGGCCAGGTAGCGCATCGAAGTATCGAACAGGGCAATGGCAACCGGAGCGTTGGCGATCGTCTCGGCAAGGACGTGGCGTTCGACCGCCTCCTCGTCGCGTTGCTGGTGGCGTTCGGTCACGTCCTCGACCTGGCAGATCCGCAGCCGCGACGACCCGCAACACTGGACCAGCGTCGCCGACAGGTTCAGGCGGCACCAGATCATCCCGCGCCGACGGTCCTGGAAGCGACGCTCGACGAGACGCCCCTGCCCCGGCTCCAGGTCGAGATCGGCCCGGAGCAGGTCGCGGTCGGCGGGGTCGGCCAGATCAAACAGGCTCTGGGTCGCCAGCGTCGCCGCATCCTCGCCAAAGACCGAGCAGAACGCCTGGTTGACCAGCAGCCAGCGTCCCCGGTGGTCCACCACGCCAATGCCGACCGAGGAGTATTCAAACGCCAGGCGGTACAACTCGGCTGGATCTTCGGCCCGGGGAGCAACCGGATCGTCGCCGGCGGTCGAGCTACCCTCGACCTGGATGAGCTGACAGGCCAGGGCCAGTTCCGCCTCGGCCAACCGGTGGCGGAGATCCATGATCTGGGTCTGGAGTGGCACGGTCGATTCAACGTCGCAAGGCATTACCACCGCCCCTCGCAGAATCACGATCGCTCAGGAACACCCGCGCCCAGACCACGCCTCGCCGTATCTCGTCCACTATAACGAGATATTTCGATCGCAACCGCTCCTTATTTTGACATTCACCCAACGTGGATCCACCAGCGCCAGCCAGACGAGACACTGCCCGACACTCGACCAGACCACCCGCAACGGATCGGCTCCCCCAGGGTCTGGATTGTCGATCGGGCCCATCTGCTTTATCCTGTTGAGGAATGCACGGTGCCACCAACCAGACTGATTTCTCCGTGCCCAGGGAGTGACCGCATTGCCGACCACTGAAGAACCACAAGGCCGGGGCGGACCGGCCGCGACCCACTGCGATTTTTGCGGCCGAACGACGGTCGAAGCGGGACCGATGGTCGCCGGCAACGCCCTGGTTCAACGCTCGGTCCGCGAGCACGACGCCCACGTCTGCGCTGAGTGCGTTGACGCCTGCGAGGGACTCTTTCGCCGTCGCGAGCACAAGCAGCCGCCGATGGGCAAGCTGCCAACCCCCCGGCAACTCGTCGCCCACCTGGACGATTACATCATCGGCCAGGAGCGCGTCAAGCGGACCCTCTCGGTCGCGGTCATCAACCATTACAAGCGCGTCTGGGCCTCGACTCGACCGATCGAAGATCCGCTTTTAAAGGACGTTGAGGTCGCGAAAAGTAACGTCTTGCTGATCGGTCCGACAGGTTGCGGAAAAACCGCATTGGCGCAAACCCTGGCCCGTCGCCTGAACGTCCCGTTCGCCATCGGCGACGCCACCACGCTGACCGAGGCCGGCTACGTGGGCGAGGACGTCGAGAACCTGATCCTCAAGCTCGTCCGCGAGGCCGACTTCGATATCGCGCTCGCCGAGCGCGGGATCATCTACATCGACGAGATCGACAAGATCGGCAAGACCAGCCAGAACGTCTCGATCACGCGCGACGTCTCGGGTGAAGGGGTCCAGCAGGCGCTCTTGAAGATGCTCGAAGGGACCGTGGCCAACGTCCCGCCGCAGGGGGGCCGCAAGCATCCCGAGCAAGAGTATCTCCAGGTTGACACCAGCCAGATCCTCTTTATCTGCGGCGGCACGTTCGTCGGCCTTGAAGAGATCATCGGCAAGCGACTCGGGCGGAAGATGATCGGCTTCGGCGGCGGGAACGCCTCGGCCGACCGCGCCAAGGAACTCGAACGCAACGAGCTGGTCGCTCAGGTCACGCCCGAGGATCTTGAACGGTTCGGGATGATCCCCGAACTCGTCGGCCGGTTGCCGATCATCAGCACGCTCGACCAGCTCTCGGTCGATGACCTGGCCAAGATCTTGATCGAGCCCAAGGACGCCTTGCTCAAGCAGTATCAGGTTCTCTTCCACCACGACGAAGCCACGCTCGACTTCACCCCGCCCGCCGTCCGCGAGATCGCCCGGCTAGCCAAGGCACGCGGGACCGGCGCCCGGGCGCTCCGGTCGATCATGGAGAACATCATGCTCGACATCATGTTCGAGCTGCCCGACCGGCAACCCGGTCAGAACTACACCCTGACCGACAAGGTCGTCCGCGGCGAGGAGTCGCTGTTCGACCACGAGGTCGCGGCCTGATCTCACCTGAGCAAACACGAGGCTGGAACCTGCTCACCGAGAAGGTTCCAGCCCTGCGTGTTGGCGGCTCGATCAGCGGGTGTTCTGAGCCTGCCGCTTGGCGATCGACTCGGAAATGATCGCTTCGAGATCCTTGCGGGCTTCGGTCGAGATGATCTTCCCATCGGCGTCGACTACGAAGACGGCCGGGATCGTCGTGATCCCCCATTCCATCGAAAAGTCCATCGCCGACGGCTTCCCATCATAATACTGGGGCCACTCGATCCCGTTGTCCTTGACGTACTGCTTGAGCTTATCCAGGCCCCCTTGATCGCGGGGCAGATCCTGGCTGATGCCGATGAACTCGACCCCCTGGTCCTTGTACTGGGCATACAGCGACTTCATCTGCGGCATCGCCGCGACGCACGGGCCGCACCAGGTGGCCCAGAAGTCGACCACGATGATCTTCCCCTTCAGGGCCGCCGAGCTGACTGGCTTGCCGGTGATCGCGTCGTTGAAGTCGAAGTCGAACGGCTTGCCGGCCCCTTGCTCGCGCCGGCGCTCGATCAGGGCCATCTTGGTCATCGGGCTGTTGGGATAACTGGCGATCAGCTTGTCGATCCAGCCGGTCCGGGCGACCGGGTCCTTGGTGACTCGCGCCAGCGCGTCGATCATCTCAGCGCCGCGCTCGTCCTTGGGGTAGTTGGTCGTGTACTCGGCGACGGCCTGATCGAGTCCCTCGAAGGTGCCGCTCTTGCTCGACTGTTTGAACAGCGAGACGACCTTGAAGAACGCGGCTTCTTCTTTCAGCTTCTTGTTCTTGCTCAGGGCCAGGGCCCGGCTGATCTCGCGCTGGGCGTCCTCAACCTTGTCGGTGGCGATCAGGACCTGCCAGTGTTCGGGAAGCAGTTCGGCCAGCTCCGCGCGGTCGGAGTCGAGCCGGTAAAGTTCGCTGATCAGCGGAGAGCGTCGCTCCAGCGCTGACTGGCGGATCATCGCGAGGCGCTGCATCAACTGGGGATTCTGCTGCGCTTCGGGGGGCACTTCCGGGAGCGGGATGGCTTGGATCTTGGCCAGGACCGCGTCGGCCGGTGTGTCGATCGCCAGCGCCAGGGCGGCACCGACCACGCACAGGAGGCCCACGACGATCATGATCTTCGGACCGCGTCCGAGCTGTTTCGTACCCATGACATTCGGACCTTCAAGAAAAAACCAACAAGGATGATGACCGCAACTGCACGCGAGTTGTCTACTCTTCCAGGATGCCCAACCCTGATCCAGACCGCTAGCTGGATTTTCTTGAATCCAACCAGCAACGAGTTGAACCGGATCAACCGACCTTGCCGATGGAGAGCGAATGGATTATTCCTCCCCGTCTCCCCGACCCGCTCGGGAGTGGTCCGCGTGGTGTCTGGTGATCAGGAGGATGGCGGTGGAACCACGACTCAAGCCCGCCTTGATCCCGGACTGGATCTGGTTGACCTCCATCCTGGCAGTTGCCGTCGGACTCCGAGTGGCGGGCATGGGCAGTCATAGCCTCTGGTTTGATGAGGTGGTGACGATGCGGCTGGCGCGTCAGCCCGACCCGGTCGCGCTCGGGCGGCTGATCGAGCAGATCGACGCCACGCGGGCACCGTTGCACCCGCTGGTCCTCCAGGGTTGGCTGCGGATTTTCGGCCCGTCCGACCTGGCTGGCCGGGCCTTGAGCGCGCTGCTTGGGTCGCTTGCCGTCGCCCTGGTTTACTGGGTCGGCCGCGAAGCCTTCGACCGCGCCACCGCGCTCTGGGGGACCTGGCTCCTGGCGATCAGCCCGCTGGCGGTCGCGTATTCGCAGGAAGTCCGGATGTATGCCTGGCTGGCCGTGCTGACCTGCGGTTGCTGGGGGATCTTGCTCTCGACGCGGCGGTCGGCCGGACCCGGCAAGCAGGTCGCTTATACGCTCGGGCTGATTGCCCTGGTCTATTCGCATCCACTCGGCGGCCTGATGATCGTCGCGCTGGCGCTGGGGTATGGCGTGCTGAGCCGCGAGTCGCGCCTGACCGGGCGGAGCTGGTTCCTGATCCACGTCGCGCTCGTCCTGGCCTTTGCTCCCTGGGCGCTGCGCTACCTCGACCACCCGCCCGACTTCAAGTATCCCCGCGACTATCAGGCCCTGAACTGGCCCAAGGCGTTCATCGGCAACAACGACATCGTGATCTGGATCTGCTATGCGGTGGCAATCGCCGGGTCGGTGCGGATCGGCCGCCAACCATTCCGCGTTCGCTTCCGTGACCCCTCGGCGACGCTCGTCTGCCTGATCTGGTGCCTGATCCCGCCGCTCTTGCTCGGCCTCTATTCCAGCTTGCGCCACCCGATCTCGGGACCGATCCGCTACGTCCTTTATGTTGCCCCCGCATTCCTCTTGCTGGTGGCTCGCGGTCTGGCACGGCTCCCGAGAGTGCCGCAGGTGGTCCTGGCAGTGGCGATCATGGTGCTGGCCGGGCGGCCGATGTTTGACTGGGTCTACGCCCCCGACGCCAAGCCCAACTGGCGCGCCGCCGGAGCCACCGTCAATCGTGTCGCCCCCGGGTCGTCGGTCATCCTCTTCTGCCCGAACGGCCACTTCTACCTGCCGACGCTCCGCTATTACCTCGACCCCAGGACGCATCTCGCCGCTGTTTATGCCTACAAGTCGCCGACCCTGCCGGTTCTCGAACCAGGTGTCTGGTACGTCGTCGACCGGATCGACGGCATCCACCAGACGCCCCCGCTGCTGGCCGAGCTTTACGAGCCGGTCCAGACCTGGACATTCGGCCGCCTGATGCTCACATTCAATCGGCTTCGGACGGCTCAGGTCGCGGATCGGCGCGGCAAGGCGTTTTGACATCACTCGTCCAGCACCGGTGGCGTTTGCTTGCGGGCGGAGCGGATGCTGAGCCAGGTTGTCGGCGCCAGGACGAGGACGAAGCCGAGCAGGGTGATCGGGTCGAGCGACCGGCCCCAGATGGCGACGTCGTAGCCCATCGCGAAGACGACCTGCGTCAGGCCGACGACGGCCAGTTTGGTCGGTGCTGCCGAGGAATACGCGCGGGTCAGAAAGATCTGGCCGAGGGTTCCGGCCGCCCCCACGCCGACGAGCATGGTGATCGTCATTGGGTCGAGGCTCGTCGGGTGGAGGTCCTGCCAGCGGATGATCAGCCAGACGGCCGCCACGGCACTGGCGACGCCGGCAAAGTGCGCGACCACGGCGCGGGTGTCGATCCCCTTGAGCCGGTGAAGGCCAAGCATCGCCACCGCCGTCGAGACCGAACTCATCAGGGCCACGGCCACCGCCAGCCCCTGAGCATGCGCCACGTCGGGCCGCTCAACCAGGATCACGCCCAGCAGACCGCTCGCGACGCTGACCATCTCGGCCGCGGCGGGCCAGCGGCGGAGGCCGACCGCCGTCAGCAGGACGATCCAGAGCGGGTGCATGTTCGAAAGCGTCACGGCATCGGCCACGGGCAGGTGCGAGAGCGCGAAGAAGTTGCAGACCAGGCTGAAGCTGCCCGCCATACTCCGGACCCAGAGCGACCGGGGCCGCCAGATCGCCAGCGGCAAGCCGGCGACCCGGACCAGAGTGGCCGCCGTGATCATCATGATCACCGTCCGGATGAAGGCGACGACCAGCCAGTCGGACCGGGTGCCGACCTGATGCACCAGCGCCCCCATCGTCGCCATCAGAGCCGCCGCGCCCAGCATGTAACCCGACGCGGCATCGAGCCCCCAGCCGCGTGCGGGCCGGGTGGGCTTGATTTCAGGGTCCGCCACCGATCCGGCAACTTTCACGACAACGGTTCCTCGCCCGCCCGGGGCGGCTCGATCGCATACAGCCAGCAGCGATGGTTCATGAACTGGATCAGACGCTCGCGGTGCAGGCCGATCTTCTCGGCCACCCGCTGCGAGGCGATGTTGTCGCGGTGGATGATCGAGACCAACCGACTGTGCCCGAGCGTGGTCAGGCCGTGGTCGCGGATCGCGCGGGCCGCCTCGGTCGCCAGCCCGAGCCCCCAGTGCGACCGGGCGATCATGTAGGCGATCTCGATCTCTTTCACCCCGCCGAGCGCCTGCGGCAGCAAGCCGCATCGGCCGATGACTCGCCCCTCGGCGCGGTCGACCGTTGCCCAGGGGCTGAACCCGTGCGCGGTCTGGGTGGCGATGCAGCGGTCGATGTCGCGCTCGGTCAGGTCGCGCGACCGGGGACCGGACGGAAAGAAGTGCATCACCTCGGGGTCGGCCTGGATGCTCGCCAGAGCGTCGAGGTCGGTCCGCTCAAACTGGCGGAGCGTCAGGCGAGCGGTTTCCAGCACGATCATCAAGAACCGCCGATAAGATCAGGCCGAGATCCAGGGCAGGACGGTCTCGATCCGCCCCGCCGCTCGCTTCCCCCTCGCATTATGCCCGATCGAACAACCCCCCGACACCCCCGATCATCCCCGTCGGTCGCGGATCACCAGCGCGATCGATCCCCAGGGTTGGCCCAGCTCGACTCCCGTCAGGTTGACTGCGAGCACCAGTTGGTCACGGCCTCCCGCCTGCACGCCCAGGTTGACTCGGATCGGTAACCCCGGTTCGGCTCGACCAGGAACCAACTTCCGCCCGCTGTGACAGACGACTCGCAAACCGGGAACGTCGATCAGTTCGAGGTCCACGACTTGCGTCCCCAGATCAAGTGGCGGCCACTGGAACTGGCGGACCAGTTCGAACGGCTGCCGAGCATCGGCCTCGGTCCAGACCGTGGGCAGATCGACCCGGCGCGGAGGGAGAAGCGCGATCCGCTGGGTCCAGGCGCGTGCCAGGCGGATCCGGTGCTCGGGCGTGGGAGAATCACTCATAAGCCGGCGAGAGTGTGAAGGATCGGTTGAATCTGATCTGGTCCCGGTTCGCGGTTTTTGATTATATAGGACAGCGGGCGTCGTGCGGTCAAATTGTCCTGTTAGCGATCGAGTCGACGCGTACCCCTGCTGGATCGATCGAGACCGTCGCGGATCGCTCATGAGCATTGGCCCTCTGCACGCCGAAGCCCGAACTCGCACGCTGACCCGCGTGCAGATGCTGGGGACTGGCCATTATGTCCCCGATCAGGTTGTCTCCAACCACGACCTGCAACGAACGCACGGGTTCGACCCCGAGTGGATCGTCAACCGAACCGGCATCCACGAACGTCGGTTCGCGGCACCCCATCAGGCCACCAGCGACCTGGCCATCCACGCCGCCAACCGCTGTCTGAAAGCCGCTGGGGTGGATCCGCGCGAGGTGGATCTCCTCGTGGTTGGCACGTTTACCCCCGACATGAGCTTCCCGTCCTCAGCGAACCTGATCCAGGACCGGATGAAGCTGAATTGCCCAGCCTTCGATCTGCAAGCCGCGTGCGCTGGCTTTGTCTACGCGCTGGCGACGGCGGCGCAGTTTGTCGCCGCTGGAACCAGCCAGCGCGCCCTGGTCATCGGCGCCGACTGCAACAGCCGGGTAATCAATCCGGGTGACCTGAAAAGCTTTCCCCTCTTCGGCGACGGCGCGGGAGCGGTCTTGCTCGCCCCGGGGTCGGACCGGCAGGGGATGCTCGCCTATCAACTCGGGTCGGATGGCTCGGGGGGCGACTTGTTGAACCGACCAGCGTGCGGGAGCCGAATTCCGCCCTCGCCCGAAGCGCTCGCCGAGGGGCTCCAGTACCTGACGATGGACGGCCGGGCGGTGTTCAAGTGGGCCGTCCGCATCCTGGCGGACTCGTGCCAGGCGGTCCTGGCGAAGGCGGGTCGGACGATCGACGAGGTCCGCTGGTTCATCCCGCACCAGGCCAACGTCCGGATCATCCACGCCGCCAGCGACGTTCTCGGCTTCCCCCGCGAGGTCGTTTACAAGAACCTCGAACGCTATGGCAACACCTCGGGCGGGTCGATCCCGATCGCGCTCGATGAACTGGTCCTGGACAACCAGGTCCAGCCGGGCGACCTGATCCTGACCTCGGGCTTCGGCGCGGGGCTGAACTGGGGTACCGCGCTCTGGCAATGGTAAGCTTTAGGCTCGCGACGATCCGATCGCTGGCTCAACCAGACGCGACCAGACCCAAATCGGATCGCCACAACGCCACGGCGGTGGTTGACCCCATCGGGTCGAGGGCACTGTTACCGGTCGAGCCAATCGAAGAGAATTCCTGGATTAGTTGAGTATTTGGGTTGTCTGGGGTAAAAGCATGGATTATGCTTGTGCTGGCAATTGTCGGTGATATGCTGGTACGTCGAACGCATCATGCATTGTGTTGCGTCGATCCACTGCTACCCAAGAGCCGCCACCCATGATGAATTCGCGTTCGCGCTGTTATCGTCCTGCGGTCATTGATCCCTTGGAAGATCGTGTCGTGCCCAGCAGCGGATTAGGCCATGCGCATGCCCAGATCTCGGCTGCGGCGGTCAGCACCGCGTCGTCCACTTATGCTGCCAAGATGGCCAAGTTGCAGGCCGAGTTGACGACGGCGGGAACGCAAATCAACGCCGCTTATGCCAACTTCGCGACCGCGATCCGCAATATCGAGGCGACGCTGATTCCCTCGGCGACGAGCACCGCACCCAACATGCTCAAACTTCAGGAGTCTGTGGCCGGGCAGGTTGCTCCGCTCGGAACGGCGGTGGCGTCGGCGATGGGCAACATCTCCCACATCGGCGGTGACGCCACCGTGATTGCCGGTGGGATTTCGGGAGCGACTGCTGGCAGTCTGGGAGATCAGTTGGCGAGCCTGTTCGAGGCGGCCTCGACCACCGGATCAATCAGCAACTCGGACCCCGTGAGTGTTTCCTCTCTGCCCTTGCTGTTCGCAGCGGTGGACAGTGTCATCAGCGTCTCGTTGCAATCCACCTCGATCCAGGGGTTGCTCGCCGGCCTCGGGAGTGTCGGGTTCGTGCCCCCGACATCGACGAGTCAGTCGCCGTTCTCGCTGACGGCATTTGGCACCCAGACGAATGCGAGTTTTTCCACCTTCGCATCGTCGATCCGCGCGGCTGAACTCAACTTGCCCACGGACCCGAGCTCTTCGAACGGGAATGGAACCATCGCTTCGGTGACCGCCGCCGGTACGACAGCCGCCGATACGCTGGGGACGTCGCTGGCCGCATCGTTGACGGGAACCACGGCGGAGACCTTTGTGCAATTGCGGCAGCCCGAGGAAAGCGCCGCGGTCGCTGCTTTCGCTGGCTTGATCCCGGTTGCCGCCCCGACCGGCACCGTACCTGCCGCCGAGATTCCGCTCGTTTACGCCATCGGCGAGGCGGCGATCAACAGCACCTATCAGTTGACCGCAATCCAGGGTTACCTGATCGGCAAGATCCTGGCTTGACCCGGCAGTGATGAACCCTCGGTCCGGACGACTTCGGTGAAGAAGTCGTCCGGGACCGAGGGATGGAATTAGAGCACCGGTCGGTCGGGGGCAGGTTACTTCTTCGTTGTCGGTCGTTTGTGGACCGAGTTGTACCGCGAGAAGAAGCCTGACCCGCGAGTGCCCAGCGCGGTCGTGCCGGCAGGGGTCTGGTAGACATTGCCGGTTTGCGAGCCAGTGATCGAGCCGTCGCCCGCCGAGTCGTTACCATTGCCGTAAATCTGGTCGTTCGAGCGGTACGACGACGAGATCACGGTATCGACCAGGTCGCCCTTGATCTTGGACGGACCGATCGAACTCTTGCCGGCGGTCACACCTTCGTTGCCGGCTTCCAGGCCATAATAATTTGTCCCGGCACTGACCTGAGTATTGCGGAGGTCGCCGACGACATGCGTCTTGCCGATCGACCCGCCCGCGACGATGATCGACGATTGTGCCGCCGTTCCAGGGCGAACCTGGTAGAGCGTCGTCCCGTTGATTCCCTGGTCGAGCCGCGGGTCCTGGCTGGTTTGCAGGAAGCGGTCATTGGGCGCCGCCTTGATCGAGCCGATGTTCCCTTCGGTGACAACCTGGACCCCGACGTCGCCGTTGTGCGGGTAACCGTAGCGGTCGGCGGGCGTCCCGTAATAAATCGGGTTCTGGCTGACACCGACCGGACTGCCGAGTCCCTTGGCGAATTTGAGGCTCTTGATGCTGCCCCGCGAGTCGATCGCCACGGCGTCGGCCACGCCACCAACTTGCACCGAGCCCACGCTGTCGAGGCCGGTCAAGCTGTTCTGGAACGGCTGACTCGCCTTCGAGAATGTGGTGTTGGTGACATTTCCGCTGGCGCGGATGTGCTCGATCGACGTCGCCTGGACCGCCGTCCGACCCGTGGTCCCGACGATCGGAAACTGGTACTGGAGCGCGGCCGAGTTGTCGGGGATGAGTTCGACCGGGGTGACCTGGAAGCCGGTATCGACCCCCGCACCCAGTTGCGAGACCATCTGCGACTGAGTGATCGAGACAACGTTGAAGCTCGCAATCGCACCATTGACGACCAGGCTGATGGCCGGCGTGGTGAGCGGGCCGGTCGGGATCGTCCCGGTCCCGCCAATCCCAGTGCCGCCCGCGTCGTAGACGGTACTCTGGATGCTGTCGATCCGGATATCCGGATGAACCGAAAGCGGCGACGAGATACTGCCGATCTGGATGACGATCGGCACCGCGCCCAGGTTAGTCGGGAACCGAGCGTCGATCCCCTGGAACTCAAGACGACCAACGCCGCCTTTAAGGTTGATCCCGGTCGTCGAGTTAACCCCGACCTGCCCGTCGATATGCAGCGTATCGGTCAGGACGAACCCGTTGAGCGTGATCCGCTTGACCGCGCTGTCGGCGACGAGCCGATTGAATCGGACCATCCCGAGCGTGGGCAACTGGGTATAGACCTGAGGGGCGTTATAGGATTGCTGCACCTGACCCGTCAGGACCGAGGCGCTGGTGGTGCCCACGAGGCGAATCGTGTCGAGGTCGTCATCGAGCGTACCATCGTCGGGGGTGGCGTCGGTAACGATGATGTACCCAGGGCCGGTCAGTTTCAGTTGATAGCGATTGCCCTGGCGATCTTGCCCGGTGATGATCCGGCCCTGGTTCTGGTCCGCGTTCAGAGCAGCAGTGCTGCTGCCGATCGGATGATCAATCTGCGCCGCCGGCACTCGGCCGGGATCAGCGGCCCCCGACGCCGTGAAGTCGGTCAGCGGATAAGCACTCAGAGCCAGATAGGTTGATTGCGCCAGCAACTGGCGGGTTTCCAACGTCTCCAGGTCCCGGGTCGGCCGCCGACTGGCCGAATGGGGACGGGAAGACCGCCGACGCGAGGAGCTCATGGGAAGACTCCCTCCACTCGACGGCCTGGACAGATCAACGCGGCCAACAAGCCAACATCCCGAGCGGCACTCAGCGCCCACCCGGGTCATCAACGAGCGTGCATCGACTGCCGGGCCGCCGTCCGTTCAGGAAAATAGGTCGTTCGGGACGGACCCGACTTCACGAGCAGCCAACCAAGAACCTGAGATTTCGCTCGCAACGGTCCGGATGGCTTATTGGTCCAACGACCAGACGCCAACTTGGACCCAAGCCGATACGATTCCCGATATGGCGAACGACGCCCGCGAAGCAAGATCACACCTTACCTATTCGGCGGCCAGGAACCTCAACCTCTATCCGCCTCGGGTATTTGAGGGGTCCAAGTTGACGAGGAAAGCGAGTGAACTGGGGGAAGCGATTAAGCCTCAAGGGCGGGTGGCAAGAGTTTAAGCGCTTCGTCCTGATCGGAGGCAACCTGGAACAAGCTGATCAGCTTCATGGAACTGAGGAGATCGGCGACATCGGGGTGGATTTGAAAGAGGACGAGGCGACCCTTGACTTGATCCACCCGACGTTTGATCCCGATCAAGAGGGCAACTCCTGAGCTGGATAGATAATCGATCAGGCTGAGGTCGACAGCGATCCGGGGTGTGGTTTGGTCGAGCACAGCCTGGTAGAGCGGCTGGCGCAGGTGCGTGGCCATGCCGTCGTTGACAGCGGCGGGGTCATCAAGCGTGACGATCAGAACGCCACCCTGTTCCCGGATCTGGGGCGGTCGCATGGCAGAAGTCCTGGGCTATGGCTCTGGATGGGTCAGGATTCGCCGACCTGAGGCAATCCGACCCAAGTCCGCCCGGGGTCGCGTCGATTTCCAGCAAAAGGGAAACCCCACAGTTGACCCCGGCGTCTCAGAATCTTGTTCTCGCTACTCTAACCGAACGGACCAGCGAAGATGAAGCCCACGCCCCGGAGACGCCCACTTTGGCCGCTCGTTTGGCTGGTCCTCGCGTGCGAATCGTTGCTCGGGTGGGGTTGTGGCCACTCACGCGAAATCCTGTACCCCGCCCGGAAAGTCTCACCGCCACGACCAGCCCGAGCCAGAGCTTTCCGTTTCAGGTTCCGAGCGACTCCCTCGACACCGGTCCAGACGCGACCCGTTCTCATCCCCGAACCCGACCAACCCATGAATCCGCCCACAACCATCGACGTGCCGATCATGAACCAAAATGGAATCTGAACGGGGCCAGGTCTGAATTTTTGCCATTGGTGTAATGATCAGTTGAATTCGCACGATTGCTCTCTGTGCCGCAACGATCTTATTCTGAGTCAGAACCAGGCGATCCCATCCGTCTAGCAGGGGACCAGTCGAGATGAATCCAGACCGCGATCTCACCACCCCTGACCGGACCAAACCTTCTGATGACGATCAGGCGGCTCCTGTCGCGTCAATCCCCGCCCCACCTAACGACGAGTTTGCGACGCTCAACTCGGATTCGGCCCCGCCCCGCTCCGAACCCTCGGCCGCGGCGAGCCACGTTCGGCTCGCGAGTCTGGGGGATGTTGCTTCAGCCGGGACGCAGACGCGGTACGCCCGGACCCACCTGCACGCCAGGGGGGGGATCGGTCAGGTCTGGCTCGCGCGCGATGGCGAACTCGGCCGCGAGGTCGCTCTGAAGGAACTCCGCCCCGAGCAAGGGGGAAACTCGGACGCCTGGGCACGGTTCGTCGACGAGGCGCGGATCACCAGCCAACTGGAACACCCGGGGATCGTCCCGATCTATGAGCTGGCGGTCCGCCCTGAGGAAGGCGACCCCTTCTATACGATGCGGCTCATTCGCGGCAAGACCCTGGATCGGGCGATCCGCGACTACCACGACAAGAAGCGGACTGGTCTTGCGGGACCGCTCGACCTTGCCGCCCTGCTGACCGCCTTTGTCTCGCTTTGCAACACGGTTGGCTATGCGCACTCGCGAGGGGTGATCCACCGCGACCTGAAAGGGCAAAACGTCGTCCTGGGTGACTTCGGCGAGGTGATCCTGCTCGACTGGGGGATCGCCAAGCTGGTGGACCCGGTCGATCCCGCCCGAGCAGGAACCGCGACATCCGCAGGGTTTGGTCATTCTGAGCCGGCGCGTGGCGAGACCCTTCAAGGTCAGGTCTTCGGCACCCCCTTCTACATGGCCCCGGAGCAGGCCGAAGGGCGGATCGACGCGATCGACGCGCGGACCGACGTTTATGGCCTGGGCGCGATCCTGTACGAGATCCTCTCGGGCAAGGCCCCCTACCACGGCAACACGACGGTCGAGGTGCTCCGCAAGGTCTCCGAGGAGCCGCCCGTCGCGCCCCGCCTGGTTAACCCTGGGGTGGCCCGGGCACTGGAGGCAATCTGCCTGAAGGCGATGGCGAAGCGGTCCGAGCATCGGTACCCCTCGGCGCTTGCTCTGGCTGAGGAAGTCCGGCGCTGGCTGGCCGACGAGCCGATCTCGGCTTACCGTGAGCCGTTCGCCACGCGCGCGGCTCGGTTTGCCAAGCGGCACCGGGCGGCGGTCGTCGCGACGGCGGCCCTGATGCTGGTGGCGATCGTCGCGCTCGGCATCTCGTCCGTGCTGATCGGCCGCGAGCGCGACGAGGCCCGCCGTCAGCGGCAGCAGGCCCGGCAGGCGGTCGATGACAGCTACACCCGGGTCGCCGAGGAATGGCTCGCCGACCGTCTTGATCCGCTCCAGCGCGAGTTTCTCGCCAAAGCCCTGGCCTACTACCGCGACTTCACCGGCCCCGACGCGGGCGATCCCGCGCTCCGGCTCGAACGCGGGCGGGCCCAACTCCGGATGGGCGACGTGCTCCGCAAGCTCGGTCAGCACGCCGAGGCCGAGGCGGCTTACGACCAATCCCTCGCCATCTTCACGCGACTGGCCGCCGACGATCCGACCAACGCGACCACTCGCGACTACCTGGCCGAGGCCACCTACCGGCTCGGCGCGGAGCGGGCTACCCGCAACCAGGGGGCTGACCTTGCCGCGGCTGGGCGGTTGTTCGGCGACGCCGCCGCGATGCAGAATGATCTGCTGAGCAAAACTCCGACCTCGGCTCGGACGGTGGCTCTCGGGCGGACCCTTAATGCGCTTGCCGATCTGCACCGAGTGACGGGCCACGCCGACGAGGCTGAGGCTACCTATGGCCGAGCAATCACCATGCTCAAGCCGGCGGTGGCCCAAGATCCCCGGCCCATCCCTCCTCGACAGGAACTGGGCGTGGCGCTCGATGGCCTGGCCTTCCTCCTCAAAGAACGGGGGCGGGTCGATGAGGCCCGCGCCACGGTTCAGCAGGCGATCGAGGTCGATGAAACGCTGGTCGCCGACGCCCCGACGTTGCCGACGCCGCGTGATGCGCTGGCCAAGGCGTACAACACGCTGGCCCTCTTGCTGCGTGACGTCGGCACCGCCGCCGAATCCGAGGCCGTGCTCGACAAGGAGGTCGCCCTCAACCGGAGGCTCGCCACCGACTACCCCCAACGCCCGGAATATCGCCGGACCCTGGCTCGCGCCCTGATCAATCTCGGGATCATCTACCGCGAGGCGATTCGAATCCGGGAAGCCGAAGCGGCCTACGCCGAGTCGCTGAAGCTCAATGAGACTCTGGCAGCCGAGTTCCCCGACGTTCGCAAATACGCTCGCGACCAGGCCCGCTGCCTGAACAGCCTGGCCGACCTCAAGGTGATCCGCAAGACCGATCCCGAGCCGTTCTATCGCCGAGCCCTCAAGATCCAGGAAGCACTCCGAGCGGCGGCGCCGGGCGTTGCCGAGCACCAGATCGACGAGGCGGGCGTTCGCAAGAACCTCGGAAGCTGGCTGGCAGGGAACGGGCGCGGCCCCGAAGGGATCGACATGATCAATCAGGCCGTCACGCTTTTCGATAAAGCGGCCGTCGCCGACCCGAATGACCCCGGGGTCCGCCGCAATCTGGCCGTGACCTTGAACTCGCTCGCCGGCGCCTATCTGACTGACAAGCAGCCAGCTGCGGCGGAGGACGCCTACCGCCGGGCCGTCAACGCTTATGATCTGCTGGTTTCGCTGCCCACCGCTCTCCCGGCTGATCGGCTCAAATTGGCCTCCTGCCTGAGCAACCAGGCGGACAATCGAACCAAGGCCAAACTTCCCGGCTCGGCGGACTCGCTGCGCAGGTCGCTCGCCCTGCTCGACGCGATCGCCAAGGAGGGACCGCCAACGCCCGACCTGCGGCTCCGGCTCGCCGCCGCCCAGAACAACCTGGCCGAGTGGCTCGCTGCCGAGAAACAGCCGGCTGAGGCTGAGGTTGCCTACCGCGAGGCGTTAAACCTGTTGGACGGCCTGGTCAAAGAGTTCCCCGCCATGCTCACTTACAGGAGCGTGCTTGGCGAAGCGAGAGGCAACGTGGGCGAATTTCTGGTCGCTCAGGGACGCTCCGATGACGCCCGAAACTTGCTGGAACAAGGGATTAACGAGGAACGGACCGCACTGGCGGCCGGACCTGAGGTTCGAATCTCGCTCCGCAAGCACCTGGCGACGCTGGCGACGCTGGCGCTGCAACAAAAGGCTCATGCCCAGGCGGCGAGCGCCGGCGAGGAAATGCTCCGCCTGGCCGACAGCGCTTCCTCGGTTCAGGTCGAGGTGGCGGAGTTGATGGCTCAGTGTGTCACGCTCGTCACGAAGGACAGCCAACTTGCCGAGCCCCGGCGATTGATCCAGGCGGGAGCTTACGCCGATCGCGCCATCGCCTTGCTTCGCCAGGCGATCGAGGGGGGCCGTCCCGACGCCAGCCGACTCCTTCGGGACTCGAAGTTTGACTCGATCCGGAATCGCGACGGCTTCAAAGCACTCGAACCCGAGAAGGTTGGCAGTCTCGGGTCGGCCCATGACCATATCCTGACAGCCCGCGGCCGCGAGTCACGAATTACGACCACAAGTTAGCCCACGCAAACCCGTCGCTTCGGGCCGCGAGCAAGCCACCCCACCGCCGCGAAGCCCACACCGACCAGAGCCCAACTGGAGGGCTCAGGGACGATGCTGGGCATCGTGATCCCACCGATCCCCAGGTTGAGCAGCCCTGATGGGTAGGTGTGCGTCTGGGTGTTGTAGATGATCGGGTTGAACAGCGGCGAGTTGCTGGACGGGGGAAACTCGACGCTCGTGACCACGTACAGGTCGCCGATCGACAAATTGGTGCTCTGAGTGTTGGTCAGGTTGATAATCGACTGGTTCCAGGTCAGGCTCAGGGTCGTCTGACCCGACACCTCGCTCCCACCCACCGAGATCGTGAAAAACTTGCTAAAGTCGGTACCGTCGCTCATGAATACGTAACTTGCCTGACCATTGTAGTTGGGGATATTCAAGATGGTCAGGTTGTCGCCTTTTAGCAACTGGTTGCCGCCCGCGAGCGACAGCTTGAAGTCATACTGTGTCAGGGGATCGCCGACCGGCATGAGGATCGTCTCATCGATGATGATCCCGAAACCGGCCTGGGCGGGATTCGCACCGAAGCCAGCGAGCAAGGTGAACAGGCTGACGATAGCCAGGAAGCACGAGCGGCCAATGGACATAAACACCACGAGTAACCCTCGACGGATAAACGCCATTTGAGCCCCGGAGTAGTCATCCGGCGAGCTCAACTGTCCGTAAATAGATAAGAATCTGGTTCAAACGGATCTCTATGTTGCTGAGGGAGCCGATGTCAGACAAGCCTCGTTGCAAAAATGCTTCCTTGAGGTATTCTCCCGAACATCATCCCGTTCGATCTTGGTGGCTCCAACTTCTGGGCGGATTGGCTTTGCCACGCAACGTCCTCGGGAGTTCCAACCCGGTCAAAATTTCCCGACCTCTGAGAGATTTCTGCGGGACGTGGTCCTGATCCCAATGTATCCTGGAAGCATAGGCTACCGGCTGCCGTCCGCCGGGATGGTCCGCTCCTGATCCACAAGAGAGGCTTGGCTTTGAACCGTTTCTTGCTCGGCTGGGCGGCACTCTGGAAGTCGTGGACCGAGCCCGCGTTCGCCGGTCGGGTGGATGCCTTGATCCAGCAGGCTCCCACCGGCCCCGACCTCCGCGTCCTGGCTGTCCTCCAGCGCGATGGGCGGTTGGTGGACTTCTTGCAGGAAGAGATCGACGGCTTCAGCGACGCACAGATCGGCGCCGCGGTCCGCGACATCCACCGCGACTGCCGGAAGTCGCTCCGGAACTATCTGACCGTCACCCCGGTTTTTCCCGGCGAGGATGAATCCGAGGTCGTCGTCCCGCCCGACTTCGACCCCGCGTCGATCCGCCTGACCGGCAACGTCGCCGGCGGGCCGCCGTTCCGGGGCATTCTCAAGCATCACGGCTGGCGCGTCGAGGCCGTTCACCTGCCCGCCATCCCCGGCGCCCGCGATGACTCCGCCATCCTCGCCCCCGCCGAGGTCGAGATCCCCTGACCTGACCGATTCCGCCGCTTGATCTGACTCCGGGAGATGGCTTCATCATGGCTCGCTACGTCGTCGGGATCGACCTGGGCACGACCAACTCGGCGCTCGCCTACGCCGCGATCCCCGACGGCGACGCCGCCCCTGAGTTCCACGTCCTCCCGATTCCGCAACTCGTCGGCACCAGGGACGTTGGCTCGCGGCCCGTCCTGCCGTCGTTCCTTTACCTCGCCGGCCCCAAGGAGTTTCCCGCTGGGGCGCTCGACCTTCCCTGGAGCCCGAACCTCGACCGCGCTGTGGGCACGTTCGCACGTGACCAGGGAGCAAAGGTGCCGGGGCGGCTGGTCGCGTCGGCCAAAAGCTGGCTGTCGCACCCGGGGGTCGATCGCCGGAGCCCGCTCTTGCCGTTCGGGGCGCCCGACGAGGTCAAAAAGGTCTCGCCGGTCGCCACCTCGGCCGCCTACCTGACCCACCTCCGCGACGCCTGGAACGCGGCGATGGGCAAGAACCCCGCCGACCGGCTCGAACAGCAAGCGGTGATCCTGACCGTACCCGCGTCGTTCGACGCCGCCGCGCGTGACCTGACGATCGAGGCCACCAAACTCGCCGGTCTCGACCATGTGACGCTGCTCGAAGAACCTCAGGCCGCGTTTTATGCGTGGCTCGCCGCCCAGGGAGACGCCTGGCGGCAGCGGGTCAAGGTTGGCGACATGATCCTGGTCTGCGACGTCGGCGGTGGGACCACCGACTTCAGCCTGATCAAGGTCGCGGATCAAGGGGGCGACCTCGCGTTGACCCGCCTCGCCGTCGGCGAGCACATCCTCCTCGGCGGTGACAACATGGACCTGGCGCTCGCCCACGCCGTCGCCACGACCTTGCCGAAGGGGATCGACGGCCTCGACCTCGGCCAGCGGATCGCCCTCAACTATGCCTGCCGGGCCGGCAAGGAGACCCTGTTCGCCAACCCCCACCTCAAAACCACACCGGTGACGATCCTCGGGCGGGGATCAAAGGTCATCGGCGGGACGATCAAGGCCGAACTGACGCGGGCGACACTCGACGCGACCTTGCTTGATGGCTTCTTCCCGAGCTGTGCCCGGACCGATGCCCCGAGCCGTGACCGCCGCGTTGGTCTGACCGAGATCGGTCTCCCTTATGCCAGCGACCCGGCCATCACGCGCCACCTGGCCCGGTTTTTGAGCCGGCAGGCGGGATCGCTCCACGAGGCGGGCGGCGAAGTAAACCCGTCGGCGATCCTCTTCAACGGCGGCGTCTTTCAGGCCACGCCGCTCCGCGACCGGGTGGAAAACGTCCTCGCGCAGTGGGTCGGACAGTCGGTCCCGATGCTGGAGACGGCCGACCTTGACCTCTCGGTGGCGCGCGGCGCAGCCTACTACGCGATGGTTCGCGCGGTTCGTGGCGTCCGGATCAAGGGGGGCGTCTCGCGGTCGTATTACATCGGTGTCGAAACGTCGGGGCCGGCCGTGCCGGGGGTCAAGCCCGCGCTCAAGGCGGTCTGCGTGGTGCCGATGGGGATGGAGGAAGGGACCAAGGCCGACGTTCCGGGTGCCGAGTTTGGCCTGGTCGTCGGCGAACCCGCCGAGTTCCGCTTCCTCGGCTCGACCACCCGCCGCGACGACATCCCCGGCGCAATCCTCGAACGCTGGTCGCCCGATGAGATTCAGGAACTCACGACCCTCGAAACCGCCCTCGTTGCCGACGGCCAGACCGACAGGGGCGACATTGTCCCGGTACGCCTCCAGACGATCTTGACCGAGGTCGGCACGCTCGAACTCTGGTGCCAATCCACCCAGGACGACCGCCGCTGGAAACTCGAATACAACGTCCGCGACTGAGGAATCCAAGAAGAAAAGCAAAGGAGCCACGGATGAAACACGGATCAGAGGATTCCTGGGTTGGAGTTTTGCTCGATCCGTGTTCATTCCGTGGCTCCTCGGTTCTTCACTTCCGTAATTCGATCTCGTACTTGAGCTTGAGATAGTAGGTGAACTGGACGATTGGCTCCAGAATGACCGGGTCGATCACGCGGTCGAAACCGTCGGCGTCGAGCGGGTTGAAGAAGAAGGTTCGACTGCGTCGGACGTTCTCGACGGTGAAGGATGAGAGGGACATGGGCTGGATTGAGTCGGATTCGCTGGGGTTGTACGAGTCGTACATCGCGGTCGGGAAGTAGGTGCTCGACCGCTCGGCGTAGATCTGCGGCACGGCGCGGAGCTTGATCCCGAGCAACCGTTCGTAGCGGGCCGTCTTGGTCTTGATGGCCGCCGCCGCCGCCTCGGCCAGCCGGTCCTGAATGGGTGCCGGGTCGGTGACGACGTAATCGACCTTGATCAGATCAAAGACCTGCGCCTGGCTGGCGGCAACCACCAAGCGGTCGATCAAAAGCTTGTCGCGATAGCGGATCGCGATCGTCTTCTTGAGCTCGAAACCGGTCTGGTACTGCTTGGCCAGCGACCCCTCGATCTTGTAGCCGTACACCTTGGTTTGCGCGGCGAAGTCGACGAAGATCGCCTCGGGTTTGATGTTCAACGGCGCCAGCGCGGTCCGAAAGCTCGCCACGGTCGCGTCCATCTTGGTCTGGCACTCAGCCACGGTTGCGGCTTCGGCCGCCAGCCCAAACGTGGCGACGAACTCATCGGCGGGGACGTTCATCAGGATACTGGCATCGACGAACAGGCTGGTGTCGGTCGGCGGCATCTCCTCGCGAGTGATGGTTCGCTGCGCTCGCTCGTGCTGCTCGGCCCGAGCCTTGCCAGACTGGGCCTGACCATAACTTTGTCCCTGCCCATAGTTGATGTTGCCGCCGACCTGAGCCACGGCGGAATGCGTTGTTGGCCCCAAGGCAAGCAGGGACAGCATCAGGAAAAATCGCATGGGGAGGACTCCGGATCGGATCTTGATTGAGCGCGGATTCATTGGTGCAGAGGTCCGACGATACCCTGGTGGCGGTCGCGATCCTAGCGGTCCGGCCGGCCTCAACCGGATATATTTGGCCTCAGGATGCGGTTCCTCGTCGTATTGTCAGGGTGCGTCTGATCCCGACCGACCTGACCGGAGCTGATCCGCAAATCCGAAGGAATTTCTCGAGGAGCGCGGTTCACTCGCGGACGGATGGCGTCTTCATTCCGGGAGGCCACGATGACCGATCCACCTGTCGCCGCGGACGCATTGCCGCTCGAAAGTTTTCGGCCCTACCTTGGGTTGCTGGCCCGGCTCCGGCTCGACCGGCGGCTCCGGGGTCGGCTCGACCCGTCGGATCTGGTCCAGCAGACGCTGCTCCGGGCGCACCGGGCCGCCGATCAGGTTCGGGGCAAGGATGACCAGGGCCGCGCGGCCTGGCTCCGGGCGATCCTCGACCGGACATTGCTCGACGAGGTCCGCCGTCTGGGGCGAGCCAAGCGGGGGGGCGGGGTCGAGCGGTTGCTGGCCGGGTCGATCGAGGACGCGTCGGTCCGGCTGGAAGCGTACCTGACCACCGACCAACCGTCGCCGAGCGAGGTCGCCATCCGCCACGAGCGGGTCGTCGCGCTGGCCGAGGCGCTCGACCGGCTCCCGCTCGACCAGCGGCGGGCGGTCGAGTTGCACCACCTGCACGGCTTGCCGCTCGCCGAGGTTGGGCACAAACTCGGGCGGACCCGCGCGGCGGTCGCGGGCCTGCTCCGGCGCGGGCTCCGCGACCTCCGGCGGCAGATCGATCCCCCGACCGACCCTTGAGGAGTGACCGACCAATGCCCGCCGACCCGCTCGATCGCGAAGCCCGGCTCGATGGTGTTCTGGTCGAGTACCTTGAAGCCGTCGAGGTCGGTCTCAGCCCCGACCGCCGGGCAATCCTGGCTCGAAATCCCGACCTGTACGACGAACTGACCGACTTTTTCGCCGACCACGACACGATCGACCCGATCACCCGCCCGCTCCGCCTCGCCGCCCAGGATCGGGACGTCGACCAGGCGCTGGCCGATCTTGATCCCAGCGCGATCCCTGAGCACCTCGGTCGGATCGGCACTTACGAGGTGGTCGACTGGCTCGGGATGGGTGGGATGGGCGTGGTCTTCCAGGCGTTCGACCCGTCGCTCGATCGCCCCGTGGCGATCAAGGTGCTGGCCCCGCAGTGGTCGGCCGACCCGGGCGCCCGGCACCGGTTTACCCGCGAGGCTCGCTCGGCCGCCGCGATCAGCCACCCGCACGTCGTCACGATCCACGCCGTCGGCGCCTGGAAAGGGCGACCGTACCTCGTCATGGAGTACGTTCCCGGCCCGACCGTCCAGCAACGCCTCGATGAGTCGGGACCGCCGCCGCTGGTCGAGACCCTGGCGATTGCCGTGCAGGTGGCCTCGGCGCTCGCCGCGGCGCACACGCACGGTCTGATTCACCGCGACATCAAGCCGGCCAACATCCTGCTGGAAAACGACCTGGCGCGGGCCAAGTTGACCGACTTCGGCCTCGCCCGCGCTGTGGACGATGCCCGGTTGACGCAGGATGGCACGCTCGCCGGAACCCCGCAGTACATGGCCCCCGAGCAGGCCCGCGGTGAGCCGCTCGACCGCCGCGCCGACCTGTTCAGTCTCGGCGGCGTGCTCTATGCGCTTTGCACCGGCAATCCTCCGTTTCGCGGTCATTCGACTCCCGAGGTCCTTCGCCGGGTCTGCGACGAGACGCCTCCGTCGGTCCGCCGGCTCAACCCCGAGGTTCCCGACTGGCTTGCCGCGATCATCGCTCGCCTGCTGGCCAAGCGGCCCGCCGACCGCTTCGGCTCTGCTGCCGAGGTCGCCGACCTGCTCGGCCAGCATCTCGCCCGGCTCCGCGACCCGTCGCTTCCACCACTCAGACCCACGCGCCTGTTGCATTGGCGGGCGGTCGCGGTCGCGGGTCTGAGCGGATTGACCGCCGGGATCGCGTCCTACTGGCACGACTTGCCCGTCGCCGCACCGACCTTTCCTTCCCCGGTCGTCGTCGCCACCGGGCCAGTCGCGGTGGATAGCGCCTTGCCCGACCTGGCTGGAACCACGCACCCACCGATCCTCACGCATCCTGACACGACGAAACTGGCTCAAGCGGTCAATTGGAACTTCACGGGGGGCCGGCATGATCCGCGTGGGCTTCGGTTCGCCGGGACGCCGGGTTTCGAGTCGCTGATCCAGCCCGACGCGCGTGGGTTGCGGCTCAACGTCCCGCCGGGGCTGGCGGCAACGGTCGGTGTCGAGACCACCGGCCAGATCATCGGCGACTTCGAGATCAGCGCTTCGTTTCTCAACCTCGCTTCTCCCAGTCCACCCGATGGCCACGGCGTCGGCCCCGAACTGACGATCCGGCTGGTTGATCCCGTCGGCACCTTCGCCGCGATCGCCCGCCACCAGGGCCGCCGCGATGGCGGGTCGGATCACTCGTTGATCTCCGGGTCGGTCGGACCCGACGGTCATCCGCGCATCCTCGGTCGCTGGCTCCCGGCAAGCTCATCGTCGGGCCGATTCCGCCTGATCCGAGTCGGCACGCGGCTCCACTACCTCGCCGCCGACAGCGACGGCCCGTTCCAGGATCTGTTTCAGATCGAGATCGGCCCGGGCGCGGTTGAGTCGGTCCAGATCACGCTCGACCCCGGCCAGGCAGCGGCGGGCGGCGACATTGTCTTCGGCCACCTTTCGATCCAAGCCGAGCGGATCAAGAAATTAAAATAACCACGATGCAATACGGATAAGCAAATTCCTGCAGATTTGGTCCCGACCCAGCTGACACAGCTCTGCCTTCCTATCCGTGTTCCATCCGTGGCTCCTTTCCTCTTCCATTGCGTCATTCCGTTGAGGTCATTCTATGCGTGCTCATCCCCCAAATCAGCTCGGAAGATGGCGTTGGTTCATCATCCTGGCCGTGCTGTTGGTTCCCCCTGCCCTGGCGTGCGGGGCTGATCCGCAGGTGACGCAGACTTTCCGGGCCGACTTTGCCAGGGGGGAGTTTGACGTCCGCGACCTGGCGCTCAACGGGGGTCATGCCGAGGAGTTGGTCCACGCCGAGCCGGCCGGGTTGCGGATCAAGATTCCGCCCAACCTGAACAAGCCCGAGGGGGTCGGGGTCAGGACGCGATACCCGATCCGGGGTGATTTCAACATCGCGGCGACCTTCGATATCATCCGCGCTGATAAGCCGACCGAGGGGTACGGGATTGGTGCCCAGATGTCGCTGGAAACCGACACCCCAGGGCATGAAGCGGTGACATCCGAGTGGACGTATACCCCAGGCAAGGAGGGCATTCGGTTCATCTCGACGCGCATCCTCACCAAACCGAACGGGGAACGTGACTACCGGGTCCAGAGCCAGCCCGTCATGACGCGGTCGGGGACGGTCCGCCTGGTCCGGACTGGCGCGAGCGTCCAGGCGTCGTACCGCGAGGACGACGGCCGAACCGAGCGGATTCTGGCCCCCGTCGTGCTCGGGACCGAGGACGTGACGGTCGTCCGAATCGTGGCCAACACCGGCGTTTCGGACCTGCCGGTCGAGATCCGCCTCAAGTCGTTCACCGTCGCCGCCGGCGAGTTGCCCGGCTGGTCGGGAGCCTCAGCGCCGACGGGACCAGTCGCCACTGCCCCGAGTCGCGGCGGGGGTGGGATCGCGCGACCGATCGGCATTGGGGTCGGCGTGATGGTGGTCGTCGGTGGGCTGCTGGCGGCGGCGGGTCTGGCCACACGAACGCGTGCAAATCGGCCCACGCTCGTGCCCCGGACCGCGCCAGGAGACGAGGCGGTCGCCGAGTGGGATGACGCCACCCTGACCGCGCTCGAAGCGCGGGCCGAGGCGTTCGCTCGCGAGCATCCCACCGCCGAGGTCTTCTTCGAGCCGGGCCAGTGCCAGTTTACCTTGCGGAACGGGGCGATCGACGGTCCGGTTGTCGTCTGGTGGCGAGTCGAGCCCGACACGCTCAAACAGGCCGGCCAGACCTGGGACGACCTCCGCAAGCAACTTCCCAAGCGTTATCGCGGCCGCTACCACGAGGGACAACGCGATGGGACGTTCCAGGGCTGGGACTCGACCGGTGGCACCGTTGTCGTCGTGTTTCGCGCCGGGGTCCGCGTCTGATGGCCGGCTTGCCTGGCACGGGAAGGCGCTGGCGGATCGACCTCGGGCCGCTCGTGGTGGCCGCGCTGGCTCTTGGGCTCCGGTTGCCTCATCTGGTGGACCGAAGCCTCTGGTACGACGAGGCATCGTCGTGGCAAACCGTGTCGTTCGCGTTCCCCGACCTGATCCGGAGCAACCGGCTCAACGTCCACATGCCGCTTTATTACTTGCTCCTGAAGCTCTGGTTCGCCCTCTTCGGCGACTCGGTCCCGGCGCTCCGGGGGTTCTCGACCGCGGGGGGAGTGGCGACGGTTCTGCTGGCTGATCGCTTTGCCCGCGCGGTTTACCTCAATTCCCGGCTCGTCGATGAGGCCGATTGGGACCCAGCGGTCGAGCAGCGACAGGCGCGGCGATTCGGCCTGGTGGTCGCCGGGCTGGTGGCGTTCAGCCCATTTATGGTCCTGGCGTCGATCGAGGCCCGGATGTACACGCTCGGCTCGGCGCTGGCGACGTGGGTCGGGTGGTCGCTGGTCGGACTCCTGACGAACCGGCGGTCGAACCGTGACTGGACGATCTTTGGGCTGGCCTGTGTGTTGTTGACCTACACCCACAATTATGGGCTGTTCTCGGTCGCCTCGGCGTTCGCGATCCTGACTGGATTTGGGCTCTGGAACCTCGGGGCAATGAGATCGGGTCAGTTGCTCGGACGAACGCTCATCACGGCGGGTCTCGTCGGCGTTCTCTACCTCCCGGGTCTGAGTATTCTGGCAGGTCAGGTGGACCGGGTCCGGCAAGATTACTGGATCGGGCCGCTGACTCTCGACGAACTGGCGCGGACGTTCGCCGAGTTCGCCCTGCCGCTCCCAGAAGATCGCGCCCCTCGACCGATCGGTTGGTTGCCCGCCGTCGGGTTTGGGGTGGCCTGCGTGCTCGTCGCCTATCGAGGTCGGCTGGGTGAGCGGGTCGTGCTCGGGCTGGCGCTTGGGCCGATGGCGATGGCGGCGGTCCTGTCGCTCTGGACGCCGGTCTGGGTCCCCCGGTACTTCCGGATCGCCTTCCCGGCCATGTTGACGGTCATTGCGCTGGCGGTCTGGCAGGCGTCGCTCGGCCGTCCTCGGCTCCGAGTCGGGCTGGTCGCGGGTCTGGTCGGCGGCCTCCTTATCCTCTACATCCCGTTCTGGACGGCGATGGACCTGAGCCACAACCCTGGGCCGCACGCCATCGCCGCGCGGATCGAGGCGCACCATGAACCCGGCGAGCTGGTGGTCGTCCAGGATCTCCACCAGTATTTCGTCCTCAAGTATTACCTCCGCCAGAGCGACGTCACCCTCCGCCTGATTCAGAGTCCGTTCGAACCGTTCTGGGGTCCGCACCTGATCCGGCCGACTGACCTGGTTCCGGCGACAGCTCTTGCGGCGGTTCCGGCCGGAAGGTCGTGCTGGATCGTCGGCCGGACCGCTGAGCCGGTCGGGCTCGACCTGCCCGTTGGGGCCGTGGTGGCGGAACGGTTCGATGCCACCTATCACCTTCACCTGCACCACCATGTCTATGCGACCCGCTATGCCGTGCCGCCTCGAAAGGACCGACCATGACGCGACTCCGCCGCGGTCTGACGTTGATCGAGCTGCTGGTCGTTGTCGCGATCATCGGCGTCCTGATTGCCCTGCTCTTGCCCGCTGTGCAATCGGCCCGCGAGGCCGCGCGGCGGATCGCCTGCACGGGCAACCTGAAGCAGCTTGGCCTGGCGCTGGTGAACTATCAGACGACGTTTTCGGTCTACCCGTTCGGCGTCGGGGCCGACGGCGACACCTCCATCGCCAACCTGGCCGCGCCGACGAACCGGCGCTACTCGATGCACGCCCAGATCCTGCCCTTCATCGAGCGACCGGCCCTCTTTTCCGGCCTGAACTTCGCCCGCTCGCCGTTCTTCCCCGACGAGACCGGCGACCCCCGAACGATCACCGGCGCGGGGCCGAACGAAACCGCCGCCGCGACGCGGGTCGCCGTTTTCCTCTGCCCGTCGGACTTCGACCGGATGCCGTCGCGCCCCTGGGGGCAGAATAACTACCGGTCGTGCAATGGCGGGAGCTGGTCGGGTAGAGCCGGCGACGGGATGTTCGGCCAGGGGTCGGCGATCCGCCCCGCTGACATCCGCGACGGCCTGTCACAGACCGTCGCCCTCTCGGAAAAGGTCCGCGGTCACGACGACTTCCAGCGGACCGACATCCCCTCGGACATCTTCCGCCTGCCCGCCCCCTGGACCGAGGCCAAATTCCGCGACTGGTGCGGCACGCTCGACGCCGTCGAGGCCGCCACCTTGCCCCGCAACCCTGCGACCTCGAACTCCGGCCAGACTTGGCTCGAAGGCAACATGACCTGGACCCGCTACAACCACCTCTTACCCCCCGGCCAGCGGACCTGCGCCAACGGCCTGACCTGGAACGGCGTCGCCATGACGGCCACGAGCCGCCACCCCGGCGGCGTGAATATCGCTCTCGCCGACGGCTCGGTCCGCTTCGTCCGGGAGTCGGTTAACCCCGACATCTGGCGCGCCCTCGCCACCATCCGGGGGCGGGAAGTCGTCGCGAGTGATGCGTATTGACATGGGTGTTGAGGAAACCCCAAACTGGCCACGGATGGAACACGGATCGGGGCGAACAGGTCGCTGTTTGGCGCGGTGTGCTGTCCTTGTGGAGTGATACCCGCATCAGGAAGTGAGTGGGTATCGTGTCTGGCTTTGTCTCTGATGCGTGGGTGATTGACCTTCCCACGGAATATTGACGGTTGCCGCTCGGCCGATTGTGAGGCAAAATCAAGGACATTGTCAGCACCTCAGCATCCGAGGCTAGGACCATGGCCAAGAAGAAGAAGCCTTTGCGAGTCTGGACCTACGCCCCGAAAAAGCCGACCCCGCCTCCAGTACCACCAGCCCTCAAGGCGGAAGTTGAGACCCGGGCCACCGCGTTGATCGAAGCCGAATGGGCGCCGAGGTGCATCAAACCCGTACCCGCCGACCACATCTTCAACTACATCACCGGCCTGTCAGGCAAGTGGTTCCGATCGTACTTCTATTTCGTCGCCGACTACGCTTGCCCCGGCCCGAACGCGATCGCGCCAACCTTCGAGAGCCGGTTTTCGCGGCTCGAATACGTCGGCGACGATCGATTCAACCTGGCCTATTTCCGGCATACGGGCAAATGGGCGGAACTCTTTCAGGATCTGACTTTCGACGAAGCCTTTGAGACGATCCAGAGTGATCCGACCTTTCAGCCCTACTGACCGTTCCAACCATTGACCGCGCTAGCCCAATTCCTCGCTGCTGCCCCCGGTGCCGAACTCGGTTCTCAGCGACCTCTCGGTGCGCACGATCGCGACGAAACGACTCAACGTTTGAGACTCTTCCATGTGGACCAGCACCGACTACCATTTTGATCGGGCGGATTGGAGCGATGGTGCGGCGACCTTCGACCGCGAGTTTGCCGCCGTCTGGCGGGTCAACTTCCAGGCTCCCGGCTTCTGTGTGCTTGATCTCGGCTCAGCGGTCGGCTCGCATATGTTGCGTTCCCGGATGCTCGATCTCAAGGAACGCCTGAGCGAGATCGCCAGCCAGCGTGGCGGCGTGGGCTTTGCCTATCGCTCGGTCGGTCGGTTCGATCAGCAGGTGACGACCCGTTTTCACCTCGATGGCGCACCGGCCGAGTCGCTCCTGATGCTCGGCTACGAGCCCTCGCCAATCCCAAGCCGGTTGGCGATGGCGGACTATACCCGCTGCGCCCACGGCCGACAGATTGAGCCCCAGCGGTTCCTCGACGAGTTCAATCCAATGTTCCGCCAGGGAGCAGACATGCTGGCCCGATACGTCACCGTGTTACCCGCCCCCGCCCCAGGTCATAGCCAGATCGTGCTGGTCAATAACAGCTCGCTCCCATTTGATTCCACCGAACTGAACCCGCTCGGCGTGCTCCATCAGGCCGAGATCCTCACTCCCGACGAATCGCAACGGCGGATCATCAACTCGATCATGCTGATGGCGGGCGAGATGGACGAGGTCGGCATCGAGTCGCTGCGGACCTTCGTGGCGACGGATGCCATGAGTGGTCGGTACTGATTCCCGACTGGCTCAGACGCCGATATCCTCGTTCCAGAGGTCTGGGTGAGCCGCGATGAAGTCGGCCATGAGCTGGATGCACTCGGAGTCGTCGAGCACTTCGAGGATCACGCCACGCGACCTCATGTAGGCTTCGGGACCTTGAAAGGTCCGATTCTCGCCGATGATAATCCGGGGAATTTTGTAGAGGAGCGACGTTCCCGAGCACATATCACACGGACTGAGCGTCGAGTAGAGGACGCTCCGCGTATAGGCGGCGGTTGAGAAGCGACCGGCGTTCTCAAAAGCGTCCATCTCGGCGTGCAGGATGGCACTCCCGCGCTGGACGCGGCGATTATGGCCCCGGCCGACGATCTGGCCATCAATGACCAGGACCGAACCAATGGGGATGCCTCCCTCGGCCAGACCCACCTTTGCCTCGTCGATCGCCGCTTGCAGGAAAGGGTCGCGGGTCTGCGGGTGGCTCATGTTGTGGGCTCGGGGGTGGGGTTGATGGGTTTTTGTTGATCCATCGTACTCCCCGGATTCGTCAGAGCAATCCCAACCGGGCCGCGACAACGGGGTCGGCCACGGGGTAGACTTCCTCGCGGGGGGTGAGCAGATCGCGGTATGGCGCCCGGGCATGGTCGCGTTGGTCGTGGACAAAGTCGGAGATGTCCTCGATTCCCAGGAGCCAGTCGCCCGCATACCGCACCAGCGTGTCGCCCCGCATCCCAAGCTGGATCGCTCGCCGCTCGACGGGGTTGCCGCTCGGGCCGTGGTCGGGGTCCCACTGGAGCCGGACGTCGGACCCAGCCACCGCGTGCTGCCAGTCCTCGGATGTCCCGTAAACCTCATCGACATGCGTTGAGTGGACCGCCGCCGCCAAGATCGCGTCGAACGCCGTCCGCCGTAACCGAATGGCGAGCGTGACCTCCTGGTCCGGCTTCGATCCCCAGCCCGAGCGATACATCATCCATAAGAAGTTCGGCTTGATCCACGACATCCGACTCAGCCGAAAATCCCCGCTGAACCGATCATGTCGCGCGGCATAGTGGCCGATCCGGGCGTTGTAGGCCTGGTAGACGACGACCGATCCAGCATCAAACTGCGCCAGGATTGCGCGGCTGGAGCGAGGCCAGTGGTTTTGTTGATCCAGATATGGGGCGGTGATCAGGTTCATTTGGAGTAGAAAACCCGCTGGGAATCGAGTCCGATCCTGGCTTGCCGATCGGTGGTTGGGGCGGATGAATCGACGCTACGACGACACTTCGAGAAACTCCACGGTTCGGACCACTCGGATCAAATGCGGTTATCAGGTGGTTGACAACAAACCAAATGATACGGTTCCCGGTGCGGGCCGAACCAACCTACCGACCCCAGATTGCGCCGGTCTGGTTGCCGGATCTGCTCGGGGGTTGGTACGATCCGCCGTCGGTTGGTCGGACCAGCGCGAAGGGGAACGGATGGTTGATCCGGGATGAATCGGTACCGAACGCCGCGTGCCGCGCTGATCAAGCGCCTCCGCACGCATCTGAACCAGCCGGGGGGCTGGCGGTCGCTCTATCTGGTGATCCGTCGGAACCAGGTGGCGCGAATCCTGGGTGTGATGCTCATGGTCTGGGTCGCGGGCGGCCTGGTGATCCACTGGGCCGAGCATGGCGGCAACGACGAGTATTCCAACTGGTTTGATTCGTTCTGGAACGTCTGGATCTTGATGTTCTCTGGGCCGGAAAACCAGCCGAGGACCGTCGTTGGCCGGTTGCTGTCGATGGTCGTGCTGGGGCTTGGGGTGGGCCTGGCGGGGCTGTTTACCGGGTCGGTCGCCTCGGTCCTGGTCGCCCAAAACCTGCGGAGTCGCGACGTGTCGAATTTTGAGATGGAAGATCACCTGGTCCTGTGCAACTGGAGCGAGCGGGGGCTGTCGTGGATTCAGGAGGTCCACTCCAAGATCATCCAGGACAAGCGCCCGGTGGTGATCATCCACGACCGGCCCGAGATGATCGACCTGCCCGACAAGCAGGACGACGCGGCCTTCAACGACGTCTACATCGTCAAGGGGGATCCGACGAACGAGGTGATCTTGCGGCGGGCTCGGGTCCAGCGGGCGCACTCGATCGTCGTGCTGGCGGATGACCGTCAGGGAGAGCACGCCGACGGCAAGACGATTCTGGCCTGCATCGCGATCCGCAACATCTGCCAGGCGAACACCGAGGTCAACGTCGCCGTCGAGTGCCGGAACGTCAACAACAAGCACCACCTGCGCAAGGCGGGGGCCGACGAGATCATCTCATCCGACGAGCTTGGGCTGCGGTTGCTGGCCCGCACCGCCCTGTTCCACGGGATGACCCACATCTATCAGGAACTGCTGACCGTGGGCCGCGACGCCAACGAGATCTACTCGGTGGCCGTTCCCCCCCCGCTGGTGGGCCGCGACTTCGTCGAGATCGCCGGGATGTTTCTTCGCTACCGGCACGACAAGCGGTGCTGCCTCTTGCTCGGAGTTCAGCGCGGCGACGACATGATCCTGAACCCGACCGACGCCGACGCCGGGCCGCTCAAGGAGTCCGACCTGCTGGTTCTCCTGAGCCGGACCGTGTTGGCGACCGGTCAGACCTTGCCGACGGTCCCCTCCATCGCCGTCGATCCGGCGATGGGCTGAATTGCTCATGTCACACGGCCTTGTCTGTCCCGTTCAAATCAAGAGCCTTGGGGAGTTGACAGGACGCGCACCCCGGCCGATATTGAATGCATTGAGGCGCAACTTGCCCATCTCCCTGGTGATCCGATAGTCAACCCGCGTGGATTGTTGCGTTACCTGGAGAGGGGACGCGACTCGGCGGCTTGTTGCCACCCGTATTGTGCCACCTTTAGGTCTCTGGTCGATCCGTTGAAGGGAGTTTCGTCGATGGCGAACCGCAGTCTGGGATCGACCTCGCGGGGCCGACGGCTCTGGTCTCTGGTCCTGTTTGTCAGCTACGTCGTGGGCTGCTTCGCCTTCGCGCCGGTCCCAACGCACCTCTGGGCGCAGGAACCAGCTAAGACCGAAGCGGCACCGGCAGCCCCGGCCTTGGCTGAGGCTCCCGCCGCCGCCGCTGCCAGTGATTCAGCCGCGCCAGGGGCGAAGAAGTCGCTGCTTCGCTGGGCGATCGAAGCGTCGGGGCCGATCGGGTTCTTTCTGCTCTGCATCTCGATCTACTTCACGGCGCTGGTGATCAAGCTATTTATGGAGTTACGCCTCAGCGAGGCCGTGCCCGCGGCACTTGTGGACAAGCTCGAAACGGCGATCAAGGACCGGAAGTTTCAGGAAGCCTACGACGCCTGCCGCGACAACGACTCGTTTCTCGCTCGGCTGGTCCGAAGCGGCGTGGCCAACCTGCCCAACGGCCGGACGGAGGCCAAGGAAGCGATGAATGCCACGCAGGACGAGGTTGTGACGGCGATGGAGGCGCGGATCAGCTACCTGGCGATCATCGGCACCCTCGGCCCGATGATCGGCCTGGTCGGCACGATCGCCGGGATGATCGCCAGCTTCCAGGAGATCGCCACTGCCGCTGGCGCTCAGCCCAAGCCCGAAAAGGTCGCCGAGGGGATCTCCACGGCGCTCTTCATCACGCTCGAAGGGGTCTCGCTCTCCGTGCCGGCGATCTTCTTCTTCGCCATGTTCCGCAACCGGATCGCCCAGATGGCCGTCGAAAGCGCCAAGGTGGCCGACCGGACGATCGTCGCCCTGCTCGCCGCCGCCAAGCAACCCAAGCCGACCCAGGCGACCTGAACCCCCGGCGAAAGGTGCTCTGATGTCCGCATCGATGGGCAGTGACCTCAAAGCGGAACCGAACCTGACGCCACTCCTCGACGTGGTCTTTCAGTTGATCACCTTCTTCATGCTGGTGATCAACTTCAGTCAGGACAACTTCGACTCACGGATCAAGCTACCCGTCGCGGGTTCGGCGCGACCGCAGGACGACGCAACCAAGGTGGCTGAGGAGCGGTTAGTACTGAACGTCGATAGCCGGGGCAACCTGCTCTTTAACGGCCAGACCCTCTCGGCCGAACAGGCAACGAAGAAGATCAAGTTTGAGGCCCAGATCGCCCGGCAAAACATCAAACTGCTCAAGGGAAATCTCGGTCCCAACCAGGAACTTCCCGCCCGGGTTGTCATCCGCGCGGACCGTGACACACCGTTCACCAAGTTATTCGGTCTGATCGGCACCTGTCAGAGCAATGGCTACCAGAAGTTCGACCTCAAGGCGATGACCGGTCCCTGAAGGTGCGGCAATGGCTTCTGGCTGTCGACCGGAAAAGTGGGACAGGCACCGCTCGCAAGCTCGCTTGAGCCACTCCCCTTTTCCTCGCTGTTTGAGCAATGCCAGAATCTTTTGCCGCACTGGTCCCCGACCCTCTTTGGCTGCTGGGAGTTCCCGCCGTGCGAAAAATGCGAGCCATGGACATCGAGATCCCGGTGACGCCCATGCTCGACATGGCGTTCCAGCTCCTGACGTTCTTCATCCTGACCTACCGCCCCGCCCCCGCTGAGGGGCAGTTCGCCATGAACCTCCTCCCCGCGCAGCCGGCCACGGTCATCTCGAAGGAAGCCCCCAAGGACCAGTCGAACAATTCCCTCTCGGCCGAACTCCGGACCCTGCAAACTGTCCTCCGCGCCGGCGGCGACGGCCAGATTAGCCAGATCACGCTCAACGATAGCCCGGTCGTTGACCTGAAGGCGCTCAAGACCGAGTTGGAATCGTACGTCAATGACCCGAACTTGCAGTTTGATCAGGCCTTGATCAAGGTGGACCCAAACCTGAAGTATGCCGAGCTGATCCGGGTCGTCGACGTCTACTCGTCGCTCAACCCCAAGCCGCTTACCAAGATCAGCTTCGCCGAATTGACTCCGGCCGACGGTGGGGAGCCTTCGCCTTGACCCGCCGCCGCCCTGCCCCTTTATTCCGAGGGTCCGAATTTCCCCGGCTCGTGATCCTGGCCGGGATCGCCCTCGCCGGCTGGCCGATGGTCCTCCTGTTTGCGCAGTCGAAGGACACCCCGCCGCCGACCGGCCCACCTCCTGTCCCCGCCGCGCAGGTCAAGCCGGTCATCGCCGACGCGGGGATCGAGTTCCAGGCGCTGGTGGACCGGGCACCGATGCAGACCCGCGAAAACGCGGCCTATGCCGCCCTGCTCGACCGGGCCCATCAGACCTCCGCCGCCGCCATGGCTGCCACCAGTCGGCGTGATCTTACGTATACTCACCTCTGGGAGCGTCCCGAGCGCTATCGTGGTGTGCCGGTCCATATCGAGGGGACAGCGCTGCGCATCCTGACCTACGAGGTCAACACCGCGCTCGCCGCGTCGGGCCGGATCTACGAGGCGTGGGTCTACTCGGACGAGAACCGAGCGTTCCCTTATGTGTTGACCTTCGAGGACGCGCCGCCAAACTTGCTCGTCGGGCCGGACCTGCACCTCCGGGTCCGCTTCGACGGCTACTTCCTCAAGCTTCTCTGGTACCGGGCGGGCGATAAGGGTCGAGCCGCGCCAATGCTGGTCGGTCGGCTGGCGATCCAGGCCCCACTGGCAGCCGCCCCAGCGCCGATGGTCGAGGTCCGCGACTTCGCCAAACGGCATGCCTACCTCATCCTCTTTGTCGTACTATTTGTTTATGTATTGATACGTTCTGCTTTCCAGATCCGCCGCGCGATCGGCCCGAAGGGACGGACGATCCCCCTCCCCGAGCGGAGCCTGACTCCCAGCGAGATCGCCCCCGAGGACCTGGCCGACTGGCTGGCCAACCTGCCCGAGCACGACCTCGACAACCTCCATCCCCGAGATTCCGGGCAACCTTTCTACCAAGCTCCAGCCGGGCCGAACGACCCATGAAGTTATCCATCGCGCTGACAACCTACAACGGGGCTCGCTACCTGGAGCCGCAACTGGCCTCGTTCGTCGCTCAGACCCGTCGGCCCGACGAGTTGGTGGTCTGCGACGAACGGTCGACCGACGCAACCGGCAAGATTCTGGCCGATTTTCAGGCGGCGGCCCCCTTCCCCGTCCGGGTGATCACCAACGAGCAGCGGCTCGGGATCATCGCCAACTTCGAGAAGGCGGTCGGGCTCTGCACCGGTGAGATTGTCTTCCTGTCTGACCAGGACGACTCATGGCACCCCGACAAACTGGCCCGGCACGAGGCAATCTACGCGAGTCAGCCCGACGTCGGTCTGGTCTTCAGCGACGCCGAGATCGTCGGCTCGGATCTCCAACCGCTCGGGGTCCGGATGAACCAGCGACTCGGAGTCACGCCTGACCGGCTGGCCCAACTCAGCGGCGATCGGGCGTTGCACCTGCTGATCCGTCGGCCATTCTTGCTCGGCTGTACCCTCTCGTTCCGGGCCGATCTCCGGCGCTATCTGGCCCCTTTTCCCGATAATCAGCTCCACGACAACTGGATCCCCTTCGCCCTCGCCAGCGTGACCAAATTTCAGGGGATCGCCGATCCGCTGATCGACTACCGGAGCCACGAGGGGCAGTCGGTCGGCGTCTTCGGGATGCGTCCCGTCCCGGTCACCGAGGGATCAGCACCAGCACCACCACCCGCGCCAGAGCCAGCCAGACCGGCGCCGACCCCCAACGAGGGCCGGGCGGTGGAGTTCCGGCGGCAGATTTCGCTGCTCGACACCCTGACCCAGCAGGTCGCGGGCTTCCGCGATCAGGTCCGGGTGCCCGACCTCGACCGCCTCCTCGCAGCGAAGCGTCGGTTCCTTGACCGCCGGCTCAGGCTGATCGATCGCCCCTTGCCCGCCCGGCTCCTGACCATCCTTCCCGACCTGATCTCGGGGGGGTACTTTCGCTATGCGGGCTACCCCAGGGGGGAGTTCCTCCGTGACCTGAAAGGGGTCTGAACCGGCTGGAAAGTGGTTATTCGAGGGCGTCGAGGTCGCACCAGGGGCCTCGGCTCCGGAACCGGGGTTCAGGCAGGTCGGCGGCGACCCGGACGGCGGCCTCGGGGCTGAGGTTCTGTCGGCTGATCCCCCACCCCCGAAAGACTTTCAGGTGCCGGCTCCGGGCCAGGATCTCGCGCCGCGACCGGCCGAGCGGGGCGTCGGGCCAGGGTTCGATTTGCTCCTGGAAGTCGAAAAAGACGGGGACGACGCGGGTGATGTACTCCCAGTAGTCCGGGTTGTCGGTCTGGATCACGAACAGTCCCCCCGGCCGGAGCGCCCGGTGGACATCGGCCAGAAATCGCGGCGTGACCAGGCGGAGGTGGCTCTGCCGCGGGTCATGATACGGCTGCGGGTGGTAGAGGTGGATCTCGGCCGCGACCTGCCTGCCGAGGTAGTCCCGGACCAGCGACTGAGCATCCCGGACGGCGAACCGGACGTTGTGCAGGCCGCGCTGATTGGCCCGGCGGGTCGCATAGCGGATCACAACGGGCAAGATGTCGCTGGCCAGGTGGTCATGATCGGGCCGGTTCAACCCGCTCAGGAGGGTGTACCGGCCGTTCCCGCACCCTAGCTCGACGACCAGCGGCGCGACTCGACCAAAGATCGCTTCGAGGTCGAGCGGGCCGGGAGGCGGCAGCCGTTTGATCGCGGTCCGAGCCCATTCCGCCTCGGGCAAGATGGTGCCGGGGATCGGGACCCCAAATTCTTCCTCGGTCATGGCAGCCCCACCCTTGCAATTGGCCCACCAGCGGGGTACGAATCAGGCTTCACTTCTTGCTTTCACCCGAGCTGATTGGTAACGACTCATGCAATCCCCTCCACTCCGCTGGTTTGCCATCGTAGCTGGGTTGCTGGTCCTTCTTCCCCGGCTCGCGCTGGCCCAGGCATCAACCGTGCTTGTCGAGGGGACCGACCGCGACCTCGGCGAGACGCCGGTCCGCGTCGCCGTCGCGGCAGGGTCGCTGGGCCCGGGCCATTATCGCCTCCTGACCGAGGGAAAGGAATCAGCCCGACCGGCTTTTGTTGACCGCGACGCGACCCAGACTTACCTGAGCTTCGTGCTCGACCAAGTGCCGGCCCGGGCAGCGCTGACGTTCAAGATCGAGCCCGATGCCGCTCCCCAGGGAGACTCGCAGGGGGTCTCGTTCGTTGAGCAGGGTCGTCGGGTCCGCGTTTTGCTCGACGGCAAGCCCTGGACGACATATGTGCCGGACGATGGCCCGAAACCGTACTTCGACCCCTTGATCGGACCGGCGAACACAGCCCTGACCCGAGCCTGGCCGATGCGTGAGGTCGCGGGCGAACCCCACGACCATCCCCACCATCGGTCGCTCTGGTTTGCTCATTACGACGTCAACAAGGTCAACACCTGGGATGAGAACCCCGGCCACGGGTCGATCACCGAGACGGCCCGGCCGACGGTCGTCGCGGGTGGGCCGATCGGCGTCATCCGGACCGAGGATGCCTGGCTCGACCGAACTGGCAAGAAAGTCTGTACCGATGAGCGGGTCGTCCTCTTCCATGCCACCCGGACGGCCCGCGTCTTTGACTTCGCCGTGACCTTGAAGGCGACCAACGGTCCGGTCCGGATCGGCGACAACAAGGACGGCGTTTTCGGCATCCGGGTCGCCGCCCCGATGGCCGTCACCGCACACCAGGGGGGGACGATCGTGAACTCGCGCGGCCTCAAGGACAAGGCAGCCTGGGGTCAGACCGCCGAGTGGGTCGACTACACCGGTCCGGTGGCGGGATCAACCATGGGGATCGCCATCCTCAACGACCCATCGAGCTTCCGGTATCCGACGACCTGGCACGTCCGCGACTACGGCCTGTTCGCGGCCAATCCGTTCGGCTGGCATGACTTCGGCCAGGCCCAGGCAGGGGATTACGAGATCGCGGCGGGCGAGTCGATCCGCCTTGCCTACCGCGTCATCCTCCACGAGGGATCGACCGAGCAGGCACACATCGCGGCCCTGTTCGAAGGGTACGCCCATCCGCCCCGGGTTACGGTCCGCTGATGGGTTGGGACCGGGCGCCGATCTGGATCGACCGGAAGTCCATCACTCCATTCAAAGGCTGATCGTGCGGCTCGCGCGGGACCTTGGCCACCCATTGAACGTCAAAGATCAACGACCAGCAGGCGGCGTCGGGTCGGAAGGTCGGCAGGAGCCGGTCGTAGTAGCCCCCCCCGCGGCCGAGTCGATAGCCCTGGGGGTCGAACGCCACGCCAGGCACCAGCGCCCAGTCGATCGCGCGGGGATCGATCCGGCGACACTCAGCGCTCGGCTCCAGGATCGACCGGAAGCCCGGCTCAAGGTCGCGCTCCAGGTCGACCACCTCGAACAGATCCAGCCGGTGCTGGGCCAGGATAATCCGGGGGCAGACGAGCCGTTTGCCGGCCTGCAGGATCAGATCCAGCATCGGTCGGGTGGCGACCTCATCGGCAAAGGCGGCCACGTGGATCAAGACCGATTCCGCGGGGCCGAAACCAGGCGCGATGGGCAGGCGATCGACCAGGAGCCGCTCTTGAAGGCGGCGCTGGTCGGGGTCGAGCGCACGGATGCGGTCGATCATCGCCGCGCGGATCTGCTGCTTGGGTGTCTGGGGCGGCACGGTGATCGATAACCATGGGAGGGTTCGAAACGAGATCGGTCCGGGCTTCCCCGGAGTGACCCAAGGAAACACGGACCGATAAAACCATCCACCGCAATGCCGTTGAGACGCTTTTGAGAACCCGCAGTTTAAGTGGGTGCCTCAGGCCGGAACGGACAAGCCGAACGACCGTAATTCGGCTCCCAACGGGTACTCATTGGTTCGCCAAAAGAACATCTCTGTCGTACATGGCAGAAGGTCTATCCAACCGAGGTCGGACAAATTCGATATTAACGGAAAAGTTGCTGTGCTTCAAGCCTCATTGCCAAGGGAACGAACCAAGTTTACGAGGGGCGGGCCGCTCCGAGATCGCTCGGCGTGGCGACACCCTTGAGCCGGAAAAGCTGGTCACGCAGGCGGGCGGCTTCCTCGTAATCTTCGAGCGAGACCGCCAGTTGCAACTGCTGTTCGAGCCGTTCCAGAGGACCGACCGGTTTCGACTTTTCGATCTCGCGACGCAGGCGAATGAGCTTGTTGAGTTCGCGGCAATTGACAGGATCTTCGTCCTGCTCGTACTCGCGGAGAAACGACCGGATCGCTTCGATCCCCTCGTCGAGCGCGGTGATGGCCCCCTGGTAATCGTCGCGGTTCATGGCATCGGCGCTCAGGGCTCGCGACCGCATCATCGTGACGTAGGGTCGATACTGGTCGAACTGCACCTGATCACGCCGGTCGGACGCATGCCGGACGACGAAGGCGAACAGCCGCAGATTGCGGGTCGTGTCGCGGGCAACGAGGTCGAACCGCTGGAGGTGAAACGCGGCGAGGTACCGGTGATAATACTGCACCCCTTCCCGCATCAAGGCCGCGCAGGCGTTGGAGTCGAGCGTGGACGGCTCGCCGCCTCGGCTCTCCTGAGCCTTCGCCTCGTAGTGATCCAGCAGCGACTCCATCCCAAACGGACGGAGCCCGTCAGGGCGGCCGTCCAGCTCCATCTGGATCACGCCCAGGTCGACCCGCATTTGCAACTTGTCATGCCCATCGTCGCCCGCGACAATACGGACCTGGAAGTCGTCGGGGTCGTGCTCCCAGCCATTCAATATGGAAGTGATATCTTTGCTCAAGGAACTCTCCGCGCAAGCACAATGGAGGACGCTCGGCTTTCGACCCAGCAGCTTCTTTAAGTTTACGCCCAAGGCCGCGTCCGACAATGGCAATGCCGCGTGACCTTGACCCTGGACGGGAAAAAGCCACGCGGCACCGGTGCGAATCACGATCCAGAGGCCGCGCGGATTAAAGCTCGTTGCCGTCGTGAATCATCGGCTCAAGTTCCTTGGTGTTCCGCTCGACGGCGAGCACAATCGTCCGCTCCTCAACGCCATCAGGGCTGGAGGCGACGGCGGGGATGATCTGCCGCGAGTCGGGCAGGCCAAAGCGCACCGTGAACGACCCGTCAGGGCGAAGCTGAACCGGCTCACCCTGCAAGGTCACCTTGGCGTTGGGCTCGGTCGTCCCATAGACAATCAGCTCGGCGTCGATCTCGAAGTGGAAGCCGCCGCCCATGCCATGCAACGCCCCCGTCCCCAGGTTCTGGAGCGATAGGCCATGCATCGGGCGCCGGAGTCGTTCCTCGAACAACTCGCGGAGGTCGGTCGAACTGGCCGAACCGTGGGGGCTGCCCGACTGGTGGTAGATTTTCTGGAATTGGTCCTGGACGCTGGCCCAGTTTTCGTCCAAAACATCCGAAACCCCAACGCGCGGCGTCGAGACGACGTTGGACCGAGCCAGCACAAAGAACTTGCCTCGCCGAGCCAGATACCCCACATCAATTCGGTAGGACCGCGGTGGATTCAGGACGTCGATGTACCAGTTGTTCACCCCACCATGGATCTCGATATCGCGGACGTGACGCTCGGAGGCCGAGGTCGTGTCCTCGCTGGTGACGTCCATCAGGCGCAAGACCGGACGCGCTGTGTGCCAGTCTTGCCCGAGGGCCGCCTGAGCGCGGGCCAGGGTGGACCGGCTCAACTCCCAGTACGCATGGAGCCAGTAGGGGTCGCGGACCATCGCGATGATCCGGTCCTTGACGCAGGCATGATCCAGCGCCCGGGGAGGCACACTGGGTGTCGCCCGGGCGAGCGGGGCAACCGGTGCGGGACGGCGGGTTGGAGGGGTTGCCAGCGGCTTGGCGACCACCGGCTTGGTGGGGCTGTTTTTCAACAGGATGGCCGGTGGAGTCAGTGCGCGGATCAACTGATCCTTACGCATGGCATGCCAGCCGACGATCCCTTGATCTTTGGCCATCCGCGCCAGAACTTTCTTGTTGCAGTCCTTGAGCGAATCGACGGTCATGCGGGTCCACTCCGTCTTCAACCAGGGCGCGAGGGGAGCGTCGCGCGGTTGAGACAAGGAACGCAAGGTTCATCCGTGAGTGGGCCGATCCGGGCCACTCCATGTAGCCCGGACAGATAGGAAGTTCAGAAAGGTGCGGACTTCGCCCGGAACTCACACGCGAACGGGAGGTTCCAGATCAGGAGACCTCGCAATCACCAATAAGGAAGTGATCAAGAGATCGACGAGCAACTCCACCAGGGAGGATGGAATTCGCGACCACCTGCATCAATGTTGTGCAGGCATCGTGATAACTGAAGGGCGAGTTCCCAATGTCATAACAGGAGGTCCTCTGGACGTCAACTTGTTTTTTTGACTGTCGTCCTTTCGATACACGTTGAGCGCCAGAAAACGGTCGAAATTTGGATGTCTAAAGCGACGTCAACACCCATCTCCCCGGGGTCTAACAGCAGGGAAACGGACATTGTGAAAAATTTCTCAGAAGGAATCTTGGTTGTTGACATGGGTATTCCTCCGGGTATAACAGCTCTCGTCGTCAAATCGAATTACCTCGTTCTCATGTCGAATGGTCCCGTCGCTCGGATCATCGCTGGTCGATGATTGGGGGTTGTTTTGCCTCCACCTGATGGTCGGTCGCCCATCGCGATTGGCTTTGAGCGGGCATCACGGATCAGCATCATCGGCGTGATGTTCGTCGTGCCGATCTTGATCGGGCACTGGGTGGACCGCACCCGGGGCCTGGCTCCGCTCGGTTTGTTGGTCGGATTGGTCGCTGGTGTTGGAATTGGTCTGATTCAGCTCATACAACTCGCGCGCGGCCTGAGTCAGCCCCGACAGTGACCGGGATGCAACCAGATCCGATCGGGTGGATGGGTTGCAACTGGCCGGGTCGGCTTCGAGAATATCAACGAAACATGGCAGCACACAGCCCCCTTGACCACGTTGTAGACAACACGTTCCTGGAGTTTCCGTGGGGGAATTATCCTCTCCCCAGGATCTCTCTGGGCCTGTTCAGCATGCAGATCACCCGGTTCATGGTCATGGAACTGGTCGCGGCCGTGGTGATCATGTTGATCATGATCCCGCTGGCCCGGCACATTGCCCGCCGTCCGGTGACTCGCGGCGTGTTGATGAACGCGTTCGAGGCGATCCTGCTTTACTTCCGGGATTCGGTCGCTCGGCCGACCATCGGCGCCCATGATGCCGACGCCTACCTGCCTTACCTCTGGACCTCGTTCTTCTTTGTGCTGTTCAACAACCTGCTGGGCATGATCCCCGGCGGGGCCTCGGCCACCGGCAACATCAACGTGACGATGGTTCTGGCGGTCTCGACGTTTATTGTCGTGATGGTCGCGGGGATCAAGTCGTCGGGCGCGGTCGGGTTCTGGACGTCGCTGGTTCCCAAGATCGACGTCGCGCCGGCCCTGATGATCTTCCTCTGGCCGTTGTTGTTCGTCATTGAGATCGCGGGCCTGCTGATCCGCCACTTCGTCCTGGCGGTCCGACTTTTCGCCAATATGCTGGCCGGGCACATCGTGCTGGCGGTGATCCTGGGATTCATCATCACCGTGCAAGGCTCGTGGGCGTACGTGGTGACCCCGACGAGCGTTGCCGGCGTGGTCGCCCTGAGCTTGCTCGAACTGTTCGTCGCGTTCCTCCAGGCTTACATCTTCACGTTCCTCTCGGCGCTCTTTATTGGATCAGCGGCGCACCCGCACTGATCCCCGCAGTCGCCGGGCGACTCGACGTGGCTTGATCCGCCACGCCGGTTAGTGACTTTTCCGGTGGGATCGGGCATTCTTGTCCAGGTTGCAACTCTGGTGTCCACCTTAGCGGTCGGGGCCGAATTGTTCGACCCGGCCAACCCCTTGCACTGTTTTTAGCTTTCTGGGAGTCATGGTTCCGATGAAACTCGCGAAGACCGTTGCCTTGTTTGTCGGCTTGTTCTTGATCATGACGGCTGACGTCTCCGCCCAGACGACCACCACCACCGCCGCGAATCCCGCCCTGGGCGTCATGGCTCGGTTCAACGGCATCGGTGTCGGCCTGGTCATCATCGGCGCCGGGCTCGGGATCGGCAAGCTGACCGCTTCGGGTGTCGAGGCCATGGCCCGCCAGCCGGAAATGGCCGCCACCATCCAGACCGCCATCATCATCTCGGCGGCTCTGATCGAAGGGGTCGCGTTCTTCGCGGTCATCGTTCTGGGCTTCATCATCTCGAATAGTTGATGATTTGACCCATGCCGAGGCTCACCCTGGCCTCACCGCCGGGGCGAGCCTCGCGTCAGTCCAACTCGATGTTATCCCACCCGTGATCCCGCTCCTTTGTTCCTGGTCTCACCCGCTTTTCGAGGGATTCTCCATGTTCCGGCAACCGACTTTGGCTCTCGGGCTGCTGGCCCTGACGCTCGTGGGCGGCCCGGCGCGGCTGACCCTGGGCCAAGAGGCGTCGTCCGGCCACCCGACCACCGCCGAGGTCAAGGCAGACAAGTTTGCCGCCGCCGCCCAGCCGACCGAACCCGGTCATGAAGGGGCGGACCAGTCTCACGGCAAGTCACCCGACATCATGGAAGTGCAGTCGCCGCTGGCGATTTACACCGTGATCGTCTTCGGCATTTTGCTGGCCATCCTGACCCGCTTCGCCTGGCGTCCGCTCATCAAGGCCATGCACGAGCGCGAAGCTCATCTCCAGCAAGTCTTGCACGACTCGGAGCGAGCCCGCAACGAGGCGGAAGCCATCGCTGCGAACCACCGGAAGCAACTCGCCGGCGCCGCCGATGAGGTCCGTGCCCTGATCGAACAGGCCCGCAAGGATGCCCAGGCGTCCGCCGACTCGATCAAACGAGCCGCGCAGGAAGAAGCCGACGGCAATCGCGAGCGAGCCAAACGCGAGATCAGCGGTGCCACCGATCAGGCTCTGATGGAGATCTGGTCGAAGACGGCCGACATGGCCGTCGCGGTCGCCGGTAAGGTGCTGGCCAAGGAACTCGGCGAGTCCGACCACCGCCGCCTCGTGGAAGTCGCCATGAGTGAAATGCCCTCGAACGGTCGCCCCGGGAGCCCCGCATGACCGCTGCCCCTGGTCGGACCCGTTCGGTTTTCGACGACGTCGCCCCCGAACTGACCCGCAACTATGCCGAGGCGCTCCTGGCGGCCAGCGGCGATCGGGCCGAGGCCGTGGTTGACGACCTCGAAGCGATCCGGGCCGAGATCCTCGACCCGCACCCCGACTTTGCCTCGATCCTGGCCTCGCCAACCGTCAAGCAGTCGGCCAAGGACCAGCTCCTGGTCCGGACCCTCGAAGGCCGGGTCGACGAGACGGTCGTGCGCTTCCTGCGCGTTCTGAACCGGCATGGTCGGCTCGCGATCTTGCCATCGGTTATCCGGCAGACGCGAACGACGCTCGATCGTCGCCTGAACCGCAAGGCTGTCACGGTCCGATCGGCCGTCCCGCTGGATGAAGCCCAGCAAGCGGCTCTGAGCGACCGGTTGGCCGGGATGATTCATGCCTCGCCCGTGATCTCGCTCGAAGTGGACCCCTCGTTGCTCGGCGGCCTGGTCGTTCAGGTCGGCGACGCCGTCTATGACGCCTCGGTTCGAAATCGCCTGGAACAGCTCCGCGGTCGCCTCATCGAAAGAAAGACCCATGAAATTCAAAGCCGACGAGATCACTTCACTGCTGACTGACGAGATCCAGCACTTCCAGTCCGAGGTCACGCGGACCGAAGTCGGGCGCGTCCTCGAAGTGGGTGACGGGATCGCGCGGGTGCATGGCCTTTCGGGCGTCATGACCGGCGAGATGGTGACGTTCCAGAACGGTGTGAAGGGGTTGGCCTTCAACCTGGAAGAGACGTCGGTTGGCGTCATCATCCTGGGCGAATACACCGAGATTCACGAGGGCGAGACTGTCACCGCGACCGGTGAACTGCTGAGCGTTCCCGTCGGTGAGGCCATGGTCGGTCGCGTCGTCAACCCGCTCGGCGAGCCGATCGACAACAAGGGGCCGATCACCACGTCGGACACCCGATTGGTCGAGTCGCCCGCCCCCGGGATCGCCGACCGCCAGCCGGTCGACGAGCCGATGCAGACCGGGATCAAGGCGATCGACGCCATGACCCCGATCGGGCGCGGCCAGCGCCAGCTCATCATCGGTGACCGGAAGACCGGCAAAACCGCCATCGCCATCGACGCGATCCTGAGCCAGAAGGGGACCGGCGTCATCTGCGTGTACGTCGCGATCGCCCAGAAGGAATCGACGACCGCCAGCCTGGTGGAAGTTCTCCGCAAGCAAGGCGCGATGGACTACACCATCGTCGTCGCCGCCGGTGCCAGCGACCCCGCCCCGCTCCAGTACCTCGCCCCCTACGCCGGCGCGGCGATGGCCGAGTACTTCATGTACGGCCAGGGCAAGGCGACCCTCTGCGTGTATGACGACCTCTCGAAGCAGGCCGTCGCCTACCGCGAACTGTCGCTCTTGCTCCGCCGCCCGCCGGGTCGTGAAGCCTATCCGGGCGACGTCTTCTACGCCCACTCACGGCTCCTGGAACGGTCGGCCAAGCTGGCGAACAAGTACGTCATCGTCCCCGACTCGACCCCGGCCGACACCAAGATCGACGAGAAGTCGGGCGCTAACGGCAAGTTCTACCTCGGCGTCCCGGGCGAGGAAGAAGCCAAGCACGAGGTCAAGAACCACACCGGGCACAAGGTCGTCAAGACGACCACCTCGGGCGGGTCGATGACCGCGTTGCCGCTGATCGAGACGCTTGAGGGTGAGGTGTCAGCGTACATCCCCACCAACGTCATCTCGATCACCGATGGCCAGATCTACCTCCAGCCGGACCTTTTCTTCGCGGGGGTTCGCCCCGCCGTGGACGTCGGGATCAGCGTGTCCCGCGTCGGTGGCAAGGCGCAGATCCCGGCGATGAAGAAGGTGGCCGGCGGCTTGCGGCTCGACCTCGCGGCCTTCCGCGAACTCGAAGCGTTCGCCCAGCTCGGTACCGAACTCGACAAGGCCACCCAGGCGCAGCTTGACCGCGGTTACCGGATGGTCGAGTTGCTCAAGCAGCCGCAGTACCAGCCGCTGGACGTCGTTGATCAGGTCATGAGCATCTACGCCGGCTCGGAAGGTTACCTCGACACGGTGCCGATCAAGGAAGTTTCGTCCTGGGAAGACCAGTTCCTCAGCTTCATCCGCGAGCGGAAGCCCGAGGTTCGGGCCATGCTGGCGAAGGAGCGGAAGCTGTCCGACGGGGTCGTCGCGGGTCTGAAAGATGCCCTGACCGAGTTCAAAAAGCAGTACCGGGCTCCCGCCAAGACCAGCCCGCTGGCCAACGTGCCGGCGATGGCGGGCGCGGAGGTCTGAGCGGTTCGTGCGCCGTGACGGTCGCCTCTCGACCGTCGCGGCCAGTCGTCTTTGTCTGAAACACCACCTGAACGGTCTGACTGCGAGAGACTTCATCGATGGCCAAGGCCCGAGCGATCGTCAAGCGCCGTAAGTCGGTGCAAAATATCCGCAAGATCACCCGGACGATGGAGTTGATCGCCACGGCCCGATTCAAGAAGGCCCTCGATCGCGCCACGCAGGCGGAAGCCTACACGCGGAAGATCGCCGAGATGGTCGCCGACCTTGGCGACTCAGCCCGCGACGTTGCGCACCCGCTCCTGGAAGTCCGCCAGCCCGCCGCGCGGTCGCTCCTGCTCGTGCTGACGAGCAATCGTGGGCTGGCCGGCGGCTATAACGGCAACGTGATCCGGGTGGCGACCCGGACGATGCAGGATTACAGCACCGAGAACATGACCGCGCGGCTCGAAGTTTCGGGCAAGCGTGGGGTGGCCTTCTGCCGGTTCCGCCAGATCCCAGTTGACGCGACGTACCTCCAGTTCGAGGACCGGCCGCAGTTCGACGAGGTTGAGGTTCTGGCCAACACCTTCATCGGCATGTTCCTCCGCGGCGAGATCGACCGGGTAGACGTCGCCTACACGCGGTTCATCAACTCGGCCCGGCAGGAAGCGGTCGTCGAGACCTTGCTGCCGATGACGGCGGGTGATGTCGTCACCACCACGACGCCGACCGAGGCCGCCAAGGGCGACCCGAAGACGACCAAGAATCGGGTCCCGTACGAGTTCGTCCCCGATGCCGAGAGCATCCTCGACGAGATCGTCCCGGTTTCGTTCAAGATCCGGTTGTTCAAGTGCTTCCTCGACGCCGCCGTGAGCGAGCAGATCGCCCGGATGGTGGCGATGCGCGGGGCGACCGAGAACGCCGACGACATGGTCAAGTCGCTGACAATGCTCTACAACCGCGCCCGCCAGGCGCAGATCACGCGTGAGCTTGCCGAGATCATCGGTGGTGCCGCCGCGCTGGAGTGATCGGCTCGCCTTGCTGGCCGGTCCATTGCTTATACTTAGGTTATCCTGTTCGATCTTTCCTCTCCGCCACGGGGGCAGAACCCCAGGAGCAAGTTTTCCATGGCCACCGCGACCGCGACCGGACAGATTGTCCAGGTGATCGGCTCGACCTTTGATGTCGAGTTCGAGGAAGACCACCTTCCCGAGATTTATAACGCCTTGACCGTGGAAGCCGACCAGAAGGGCGTCCGGATCCACCTGACGGGCGAAGTTCAGCAACACCTCGGCGGCAACCGCGTCCGTTGCGTCGCGCTCGGCTCGACCGACGGTCTCGTGCGGGGCATGGAAGTCGTCGACACCGGCGCTCCGGTGACGGTACCGGTCGGCATGGAGACGCTGGGTCGGGTTTTCAACCTCCTCGGCAAGCCGATCGACGGTCGGGGCGACGTCCATTCGAAGGAGAGCTGGCCGATCCACCGCGACCCGCCCTCGTTCGACCAGCTTTCGCCCAAAACGGAAGTGCTCGAAACCGGAATCAAGGTCGTTGACTTGCTGACCCCGTTCGTCCGCGGCGGCAAGATCGGCCTCTTCGGTGGCGCTGGGCTGGGCAAGACCGTTATCTTGACCGAGCTGATCGCCCGGATCGCGAAGGTCCACAGCGGCTACTCGGTGTTTGCCGGGGTTGGTGAGCGGACCCGCGAGGGGAACGACCTCTGGCTCGAAATGCAGGAAACCAAGATCGGGTCGAGCGGCAAGAGCGTCATCGACAGCACCGTCATGTTCTTCGGTCAGATGAACGAGCCCCCCGGCGCCCGCCTCCGCGTCGCCCTCTCAGCGCTCACCAACGCCGAGTGGTTCCGCGACTCGACCGGTGCCGACACCCTCCTCTTCATCGACAACATCTTCCGCTTCAGCCAGGCTGGTTCCGAGGTCTCCGCGCTCCTGGGCCGGATGCCGTCGAACGTCGGTTATCAGCCGACGCTGGCGACCGAGATGGGTGGCCTGCAAGAGCGGATCACCTCGACGACCAATGGCGCTATCACGTCAGTCCAGGCCGTCTACGTTCCGGCCGACGACCTGACCGACCCGGCCCCCGCCACCACGTTCGGCTTCCTCGACGCCTTCATCTCGCTCCAGCGGTCGATCGCCGAGAAGGGCCTGTTCCCCGCCGTCGATCCGCTCGGGTCGTCGTCGCGTATCCTCGACCCGCAGTACGTCGGGCAAGAACACTACGACGTCGCCCGCCGCGTGCAGACGATCTTGCAGCGGTACAAGGAACTCAAGGACATCATCGCCATCCTCGGCGTTGACGAGTTGAGCGAGGAAGACAAGCTGATCGTCCACCGCGCCCGGCGGATCGAGCGGTTCATGTCGCAGCCGTTCTTCGTGGCCGAGGTTTTCACCAACAAGGTCGGGCAGTACACGACCCTGGCCGACACGATCCGGTCGTTCAAGGAACTCTGCGACGGCAAGTGGGACCACCTGCCCGAGAGCGCCTTCCTTTATGTGGGTGCGATCGAGCAGGCCGAGGAACAGGCCAAGAAGATGGCCAAGTAAAATTCGGGATGTCGCCGCGACCGGGGCTAACTGATCTGCTGGCCCCGGTCGGTCGTTTTTGATTTACCCCTCCCACTCCCGCCAGAAAGTTTGCCGCGATGGCCACCGCGACCTCGAACACCGCCGACAGCGACTTCGCGAGCGTCGGCAAGAAGCCGGGCGACCAGATCCAGTGCGTCGTCGTCACGCCCGAGCGCACTTTGTTCGACGAACTCGTCGAGTTCGTCGCCCTGCCCCTCCTCGACGGCGAACTCGGCATCCTGCCGGGCCGGTCGCCGCTGCTCGGTCGGCTGGGCTACGGCGAACTCCGGACCCGGACCCACGGCAACTCGCAGCGATACTTCATTGACGGCGGCTTCGCGCAGGTTCGCGACAACGTCGTCACCATCCTGACCAACCGCGCGATGCCGGTCAGCCAACTTGACGCGGCCGCTGCCACCGCCGACCTCGAAAAAGCCCGGACCCGGACCACCGGCAACGAGCAGGAAGCCACCGAGCGGACCCGCCTGATGGATCGCGCCCGGGCCATGATTCGCGTGGCTGGATCGACCGCCAAAGCTTGACGCCCCGACCTCAAGGACAGGCTACTCCTTGTCCTTGAGCGGGTCGTGCCCCCAGTTCATCAAGGAGTACCGCCAGGGGGTCTCCTTGATGTCCCCATCCGGCCGCTGAGCCTGGTGGCGGTGGACATAGCTGACGACGCGGGCCATCTGGTGGAGGTCGTCGTCGGTGTAGTCGGCCTTCTTCTTGCCGAGGATCGCGATGATCTGCCGGCCGGATTCGTGGCCGGTCGACTCCTGCGCACCATCCTTCTTCTGACCGACCTCCTGCGATTCAGCGGAGTCGAGCCACTTCTCAATCTGGCTGGCCGTCATGTTGACGGCGGCCTTGAACTGGCTGATCGTCTCGTCGTGGTCCGGTTTCTTGCTCATCGGTTGCACTTTGGGAAATGCCGGTGGGGGGGCGGACACCCGATCGTTTGCGCCGGAACTGTCACGCGACTGGCATTCCAACCGAGGGCAAATTGTTTACATGGTCCGGTCGACCGCCTCGGCGATCCGGCGGCACTGCGCGATGAGCTGGCTGAAGACCGCCGGCGTGATCGTCTGCGAGCCGTCGCTCATGGCGTGCTCGGGGTCGTCGTGGACCTCGACGATCAGGCCATCCGCGCCCGCGGCGACGGCGGCCTTCGACATCGGCAGGACCAGGCTTGCCTTGCCGGTCCCGTGCGAGGGGTCAACCACGACCGGCAGGTGGCTCTTTTCCTGAAGGTACGGCACGGTCGCCAGCGGGAGGGTGAACCGGGTGTGGTCCTCGTAGGTCCGGATGCCGCGTTCGCAGAGGATGACGTGCGGGTTGCCGCGATCGAGGATGTACTCGGCGGCAAGCAGGAACTCGTCGATCGTCGAACTCATCCCGCGCTTGAGGAGGGCGGGCTTGCCCGAATCGCCGACAGCTTGCAGAAGCTGGTAGTTTTGCATGTTGCGGGCGCCGATCTGGAGAACGTCGGCATACTGGCAGACCATCGGCACATGCTCGGGGGCCATGACCTCGGTGACGATCGCCAGGCCGGTGGCGTCACGCGCGGTCGCCAGCATCTTGAGGCCGTCTTCCTTGTGGCCCTGGAAACTGTACGGACTCGTGCGGGGCTTGAAGGCACCGCCACGCAGGCCGGTGGCTCCCTTGGCCTTCAAGGTTTTGGCCAGCGAGACGATCTGCGCTTCGTTTTCGACCGAGCACGGGCCGGCGATGACGGCGATCCTGGTGCCGCCGATCTCCAGCCCCTGAGCGCGGACGACGGTCCGTTCGGTCGTGAGTTCAGCGGAAGCCCGCTTGTAGGGGGCCAGGATCGGCATGACCTTGTCGACTCCGTCGCTCGACTCAAAGGCCTCCGCCATCCCCTGGCGCTCGTCGCCGATTGCGGCAATCACGGTGCGCACGGTGCCCACCAGAACCTGCGGCGACATCCCCAACGACCGGACATGAGCAACCATGTGTTCCACCTGTTCGGCCGACGCATCGGACTTCATCACGACAATCACGGTAACCCGTCCTCCAAGATCCTGACTGAACATAGTCAGGGGTTGAGACCACAAGGCAAGAATGGACCAGAAACAGCCAAGGAAACCAACGAAAAAAGCCCCGCGACCTGGTCAGGTCACGGGGCTTGTGTATTGATTTCTGGAGATGAGAGCGTGAACCGCACCCTTACCCAGCCCGATGACCGTACTGCTTGATTCTGGCATAATACCAGAACCAACCGGTAAAGTAACCGCTGCGAGGTGCGAGCGAAGCAAGCTGCAAGCGAATCTCCAGATGCAGTATTGAGCAAGAAACCAAGGATTCGTACGAAGAAGGCCAGGCTCGACAGCCATCGAGCCTGGCCCAACGGTCTCGGCGACCGAGCAGAAGATGCGGCTGCCCGACGGGCAACCCGTCGGCTGCCGTTAGGCGAGCCGCCTCTGGTTATCACTACACACTCGATCACCTCCTATTCAATAGAGCCATCCCGGCCTTGCAGGAGTCCAGCCTCGGGCAAAACGGGGCCTGATCTCGCCGTACCACGCTCGTACGGCCCGGGTCGGTCGGAGATGAATCACGACCGACAATCTCAATATAGAAAGCGACCGGCCCGCAATCAAGTCGTTCCCTCGGTGAATTCCAGATTTTCGAACGGGATGGCTCGGACACGGTCGAACTCCCCGCAGCAATCCCGCGCCAGGCTTCGGAGCCGTGGGTCGCCGGACTTGCACGTGTGGATCATCGTCTCGTAGTACCAGAGCACCCGGTCGCGGCTGGCGTGGAAGTTGGCCCAGACGGGCTGACCCGCCTTGAGGTCCTGGTGGATCGAGCGGAGATTGTCGAGTTTGTCGGCCAGCATGACCGCGCGAACTTCGGTCCGGGCACTCCTGCGGAGACGCTGGATATGCTCGCGCTTGCGTTCCTCCCAGGGGATCGGCTGCCCCTGCGGGTCGGTCTTGATCTCGGTGCAAGCGGCAACAATGCTGGCGACGATCCCGTCGAGCCGCATGCCGATCTCGTTCAGGGTGATCGGCGTGTCTTCGACGAGGTCGTGCACGAGCGCAGCGGCGACGGTGATTTCGTCGAAGCCAGCTTCCTCGACGATCCGCGCCACCTGGATCGGGTGAACGATGTAGGGCAAGTTGCTGCCACGCCGGACCTGATCACGGTGCCCGACCGCCGCGAGGTGGAGCGCCCGCCGCAACCCTTCATTGAACCAGACGCGCTGCGTCATGGGTTGAGCCACCTCATCAAGCGGAGACGAGTTCCTCGTCGATCTCGGCGTTGTCGTAGGCGTTCTGGACGTCCTCGTTTTCTTCGAGGAGGTCGCGGAGCCTGAGCATCCGCTTGCTAAACTCGGGGTCGAGCTTCATGCTGTTCGACGGGATGTAGGTGGTTTCGGCCGCCTCGGTCGCGATCTTGCCATCTTCCAGCGTCTTGCGGACGGCCTCGAACAGCTTCGGGTCGCAGGTCACCTCGTAATACTCGTCGATCCGCGCGAGGTCATCTGCGCCAGCTTCCAGGACGACTTCCATCAGGGCGTCCTCGGCGATCGTCTTGGCCTCGATGACGAACAACCCCTTGAACTCGAAAAGGTAGCCGACGCACCCCGACGAGCCGAGGTTACCGCCGCAAAGCTCGAACGCCTTGCGCAGCTCGCCCGCCGTGCGGTTCCGGTTGTCGGTCAGAACCTCGCAAAGGACGGCGACGCCACCGGGTCCGTAGCCTTCATAAATCACTTCCTCGAAGTTTTCGCCGCCAAGTTCGCCGGTTGCCTTCTTGATCGACCGCTCGATATTTTCCTTGGGGCAACTGACCGACCGCGCCTTGTCGATGGCGTAGCGGAGCGGCAGATTCATCGTCGGGTCACCACCGCCACTCTTGGCCGCGACGAAGATTTTGCGGCACAACTTGCTGAACAGCTTGCCTCGTTTGGCGTCCACAGCCCCTTTGCGGTGTGCAATATTGGCGGAATGAGAGTGCCCAGCCATGATTTCACCCAGAATGCTTGGCGATGCATCAGCTTCGCGAGTGGACGATCTGCCCGCCGAGCGGCGAGCGCCATTGGAAGAATATCGAGATTAACGACGAGTGGATTCGAGGTCGCTGGTCGGCAAAACCAACCAGCGACCTGAGGGCCAGATCAGGGAGTGGTTGGCTTGGCGGGACGCGGGGTCGGGTCCATCTGCTGCAGTGCTTGCAGCTTTTTGCGGATCTCGGGAAGGCGCTTGTCGGGGGGCCGGGACTGGTTCGCCAGCTTCGCCGCCCGCTCCCAGGCAGTTCGGGCCTTGGCGAGTTCCTGCAACTGGAAATACACATCCCCCAGGTGGTCGTGCATCGTGGCGTCTTCGTTCTTGGGGTCCGATGCCGCCTTTTCGAGCGGCATCTTCGCCTCCTGAGCCTTGCCGCGCTTGAACAGGACCCACCCGAGGCTATCAAGGAACGCCGAGTTCGACGGCTCCTCCTCGATCGCGTGGCGAATCATCGTCTCGGCCTTTTCGAGGTTCTTCCCCTGGTCGGCGTAAAGGTAGCCGAGGTCGTTGTTGATCGTGGCGTCCTGCGGGTTCTGGGCCAGAAGCGTCTCCAACTCGGCTTCCCCCTTCGCATAGTCACCAAGATTGGTGTAGACCACAGAAAGTACCGACCGGGTCGTCCGGATCAGGTCGTCATCGTCGCGATACTTCTCCAGCAGACCCTTCAGAACGTCGATCGCTTCGGTGTTCTTGCCAACCTGGGCCAGCATGTTGCCCAGGATCAAGGCCAGTCGGGGATTGTTGGGACCGGCGTTGATGGCGTTGCGCAGAGTCGCAAGCGCTTCGTCCGTCCTGCCAACCTGATTGAGTAGCACGGCCAGGTCGCGGGTGGCGGCCGGATTATTCAAATCTTGAGCGAGAGCGTCCTGGACGGTGGCGATGGCCTCATCGAACTTTTCTTGCTTGGCCTGAGCTTCGGCAAGCGCGAGCAGGTTCTGGGTGGTCCGCTCATCGCGGAACTTGTCGAAAAGTTCTCGGAGGGTCTGCTCCGCTTCTTTGTACCGTCCCAGGTCAGTAAGGAAGCCGTAAAGCTCACGATAGACGAGCGGGTTCGGAACCCGGTTCAGCGACCAGCGGAGCAAGGCAACCAACTTTTCGGGTTTCTTAGCTTGCGAGGCGAGGTTGACCAGCACGAACCAACCTTCCTGAGGATCAACCACCGGTGGCACCGCTGAGATCATCTTCAGGCCGGTATCGAGAACTTCATCCACATACGGACCATCATTCGCCAGTTCCTCGATCTGCGTCCGAATCAGGTCAAGGCGGCGCATCTTGCTCGTCACGCGGACGAGCATCACGACGAGTTCCTCGGTCTTGTGCTCCTTGACCAGCTTCGGAAACTTCTCGCCGAACCCCTGTGTCTCCTTCTGATCTTCGAGCATCTTGTTGAAGATCTCGTTGGCCTTGTCCACCTGACCCGCCGCGCGGTAGCGCTCGGCCAGCACATACTGGAGCGGGACGTTGCGGGGGTCACGCTCGGCGTACTTTTTAAGCTGGGGGAGGATCTCGTCCTCGCGTTTCAGGTTAACGAGGATCTTGACCAGCAGATCATAGGTTTCGCGACCACGTGGTTGGCGTTGCAAGAACCGCTCGACGGTCGCGAGCGCATCCTCGTTCCGGCCTGCTTCCTGGTACGCCATCGAGAGGTAATGCAAGAGCAACGGATCATCGTCGTCATAGACCAGTCCACGGCGGAACGCGCGGATTGCCAGATCAAACTTCGTCGCCTGCAGGAACACGCGGCCAAACCGGAGATAGGCTTGCCCCTCGTCGTTGCCCAGAAACCGGCGCAGTTCCGAAGGGTTGAGGCGAGCGTTCGACTTCTCGTCGAGAGCATCCATGATCTTGGCGAAGGAGGCTGCCGCCTGATTCGTCCGCTGCGTGGCCTCGTAGAGGTTGCCGAGTTCAAACTCCAGGTACAGGGCACCCGTCGCGGTCTTGTCGAGCTTTGGGTTTGCGAGCGTTTGTTTGAGGAAGGCTTCCGCCGCCGGGGGATCATCCTTGTACCGGTCGATCAGCAGCGCGATCGTCTCGACGTCGCCGGGGTCGGTGGCAATCACGCGCTTGCAGTAGCCGATGGCATCGCCATCGCGTCCCAAGGCGAACGAGAGGCGACTCAGCCGGCGCAGGACGGCGGACGCTTCCGGGTCCAGAGCGAGGGCTTTTTCAAGGGTCCGCACGGCTTCGGGATACTGCCGGAGATCTTCCTGGGCTCGTGCCACGGCGTAGTAGCGGAGCGACTCGACCCGTTTGCTTTCGGCGACGGTCCGGGGGTGGGTTGGAACAAAGCCTTTGGGCGGATCTTCGCCGGGCAGAGCATAGGCCGCGGGCGCGAGGTGTTTCTCGTCGGGCTTGGCGGGCGCTGGCGTTTGAGCGGTCACCAGAGTTCCCATGAACCCGAGCAACCCGCCCCCAACGACGAGGGGCATAAAGCGGCGGAACGGACCGACCATGATCGCGCCTCCTCAGTCAAAGATCCCGGACGCCAGCCGATCGGCCTAGCAAGCCATCAAAACCGGCCCGACGGTCGTCTTTGTCACCATCAAACCCAAATTTTGCTCAGAGTCTCGACCGAGCCGAGTCTGGAGGGTCAACCCGGTTCCAAAGGACGATCCTAACACGGCGAAATGGGCCCTGCCAAGATCTTCAAAGCGGTCGGCGGCTGAATCTTGCGGTGGGATCAACCCGAGCATGCGCAGGGTGAAACAACAAAACTCCTGACCCTTGTGGGGTCGGAGTTTTGAGCAGAAACATCTGAGTTGGCCGAAGGCCACAATCGGGGCTAGCTTACTTCTTCGCGGGCGGCATGATCACGGTGTCGATGACGTGGATCACGCCATTCGTGCAGAGGATGTCCGTCTTGACGACCTTCGCCGTATTAACCATTACCGTCTTGCCTTCGACTTCAACCATGATCGGCGAACCTTCCACCGACTTGACCGTCTTGCCGTCGAGCTTCACCACGTCGGCGGCCATCGCCTTGGACGGGATGACGTGGTACTTGAGCAGGGCGACCAGCTTCGCCTTGTTTTCCGGCTTCAGCAAGGTATCGACCGTGCCGGCGGGCAGTTTGGCGAACGCTTCGTCGGTCGGGGCCAGCACCGTGAAGGGGCCATCGCCCTTGAGCGTGTCGACCAGGTCGGCGGCCTTGACCGCGGCGACCAGGGTCTTGAACGAGCCGGCCGCGACGGCGGTGTCAACAATGTCCTTCTCGGCCGCGAAAACTGGGGCGGCGATCAAGACGAACGCAAAGCAGCTCAAGAGATGACGCATGGAGGAGAATCCTGGGAGATGGGTGGGAGAGTTGCGCGGCTTCGATGTCATCCGCGCAGGTCCGTTGTAGACACCCAGGAGAAATCGCCAAGCTTTAATGACAAAATTGTCTTAATCCGAGGTTTTAGTCCGGGTTGCCTTCCCCTTGGCCGCAGCTTTGGACGCTGTGCCGTAAGCGGCCTGATCCTGACCGGTCGGGCAGATCTTCTGGAGTTCGCATCGGGGGCAATCCGGCACGCCCGCCACGCAGGTATCGTGGGCCAGTTCTTCCAGCAGGTCGGCGAACTCGGTCCCGCGATTCTTGGGGACGGCGCGCTCCACGATCGCCCGCAACGAGACGACATCGGCTTCCTCACCATCGCCCACACCAAGTCGGGTCAAGGCCCGCACGGCGGGAGCATCCAGGGGGATCGCATGCCCGGCCAGCGCCAGTCGGGTGACCGTGGCCATCAAGTAGTCTGAGGAGAGCGCTTCATACTCTTCCAGAGCCTTGAGCGACTCTTTCTGAGGCTTTTTAAGCAGGGCGTCGAGCGAGAACCCGTACGTCTTCTCGAAGAGTTGCCGGAGGAACCGACGGACCCGAAACGCGCGCCCCTCGGCGTCGTCCAGTTCCTTCAAGGTGCCTTGCAGTTCTTCCAGCGAACTGACCCGAATCTCGTTCCAATCAAAGAAATTTTCCTTGAGTTGCGTCAAGGCATGGCTGGCCAGTTTCCGGGTCGAATCCTCATGGCAGATGCCGTAGACGACGGATTCCAGGATCGAAAGTTTGTCCGGCCCAGGCTCCAGGGGATACCGGCTCTTGAGCAGGGCCTGAACTTCGGTCAAAAATTGAGCTTTGCTCGTGGTAGCCATGGGCTTGGGCATTCGCAGGCGGTGAAGGAAAAAGAGAATCCGACCCACTGGGATTGGATTCGATGGGAACGAGCGTGGAAGAACCGATCCAGATTCAGGCGATGGAGCCGATCAGCCATGCGAGCAAGTCAGAAACCAATCCAGAACGCCGCTCAACTTTCCGCCGGATCGGGCAAACTGGCCGCCTGATCCTCGCCCGGGGCCGTCCCCGGTCGCGCGGCTCGATCCGCCGCCAGCGCGTCATCAATGATCTGCGACATCTCGATCGACCGCTTGACGCCGACGTCACGTTTGAACGTCAAGTGCGGCGTGGTCCGGGTTTGCAACCGGGCTGCGACCTTCGCTTGCAAAAACCCGGTGGCACTCTGCAAGCCACGCATGGCCGTATTCTGTTCCGACTCAGACCCCATCACCGACACGTAAACCGTGGCGTTGTGGAGATCACCTGAAACATCGGTGCGTAAAACCGTGACGCCCGCGACCCGAGGGTCGGAGACGTCGAACAGGATCGCCGCCGAGACGACTTCACGGATGGCTTCGGCGATGCGTAAACTTCGGTGTGATGGCATAGGGTAAACTCTCTCATCTCAAGCTGGCTGACGGCGGGCGCCAGTGATCGGGACAACCAGGGCGGGTTTAATGGTCATCCCAATCGACTTGCAGGATCTCCGCCCGCGGATGAGCCATCAACGCATCGGCGACCTGTTCAAGCACGGCCCGGACATCCCGACGATTACGGGCCAGGGCCGCGATTCCCAGGGTGCTTTGTGATGGGTGCCCTTCTCCGGCAAGCTCGGCAACCGAGACGTTGAAGTGGCGCTGAATCTTGGCCAGGATGAGCTGGACGGTTTTCCGTTTGGACCGGAACCCGGCTCCGATCTGGACCTCCACCCGCAGAGTGGAAAGGTGCATCGAATCACCGGGGGGTCAAGGTGAGCGGGTGAGACAACAAAATCTGGGCGAGTCAGCCCGGCTGACTCGCCCAGATTCCGAGTGGACTGCTCGATCAGAGGGTCCGGCGGATCACGTCGATCCGGTAAGCCTCGATCACGTCGTCGGTTTTCAGGTCGTCGAAGTTGGCGATCTTGATGCCGCACTCGAACCCTTCGCGGACTTCCTTGGCGTCGTCCTTGAAGCGTTTGAGCGCTTCCAGAGTCCCCTTGTAGATCTCGCGACCCTCGCGGATGATCCGAGCCTTGGACGCTCGCTCGATCACACCTTGCGTCACGAAGCAACCCGCAACGGTACCGATCTTCGAGATCTTGAAGGTCTGCCGGACCACGGCGCGGCCCAGGTGAACCTCTTTGATCTCGGGAACCAGCATCCCCTCGACGGCTTTCTTGATCTCGTCGGTCACCTGGTAGATGATGTCGTACCGGCGGATATCGATCTTCTTCTCGTCCGCCAGCGTCACGGCCCGGTCTTCCGGTGCGACCCGGAACCCGATGACGATCGCCTGCGACGCATCCGCCAGCAAGATGTCGCTTTCGCTGATCCCGCCGACCCCCTTGAGGAGAACGCGGATCGGCACTTCGGGGTTTTCGAGCTTCTCCAGCTCCTTGATGAGCGCTTCGAGCGACCCCTGCACGTCGGCCTTGAGGATCAAGTTGAGGTTCTTGATCTTCTGCTCGGTCATCTTGCTGTAAAGATTTTCGAGCGTGATCGACTGGCGCTCACCGAGGTTCGCACCTCGGGTCCGACCGCGACGGATCTCGACGATCTCGCGAGCCCTGGTGATGTCGTCGACCACAGCGAACTTTTCACCCGCTGTCGGCACGGCATCGAGCCCCGACACCTCGACCGGCATGGAGGGACCGGCTTCGAGCACGGATCGACCCTTGTCGTCGAACATCGCCCGGACCCGGCCGAACCCATCGCCGCAGACAAGCGAGTCGCCCACCTTGAGCGTCCCATCCTGGACAAGGACGGTGGCAACGACACCCCGCCCTTCCGAGATCGACGACTCCAGGCAAGTTCCCGTCGCGGGTCGCGAGGCGTTAGCCCGGAGGTCACACCGCAACTCCGCCACGACACCCAGCATTTCCAGCAACTCGGGGATACCGAGCCCGGACAGTGCCGAGGTCTTCACGACCGGCGTATCGCCACCGTACTCTTCCGGCGCGAGATCCTGTGCTGAGAGTTCGCCATAGATCTTGTTGAGGTTGACGTTCGGCAGGTCGATCTTGTTGAGCGCGATGACGATCGGCACGTTGGCGGCCTTGGCGTGCGCGATCGCTTCCTGCGTCTGCGGCATCACACCGTCGTCTGCGGCCACGACCAAAACGACGATGTCGGTGACGTTGGCCCCACGGGCCCGCATTCCGGTAAACGCCTCGTGACCCGGCGTATCGACGAAGGTGATCGGCTGCCCTTCGTGGACCACCTGATAAGCACCGATGTGCTGGGTGATCCCGCCGCTTTCGCCGGCAACGACGTTGGCGTTGCGGATCTTGTCGAGCAACGACGTCTTGCCGTGGTCGACGTGGCCGAGGATGGTGATGACCGGCGGTCGCGCCGTCAGCCCTTCCTCGCCTTCGACCCGTTCGCGGCTCTGGTACTCGTCGAGAAGGTCATCCTCAGCGGTCCGCTCGTGCACGACGGTCAACTCGACGCCGAATTCGAGGGCAAGCATCTGCGCAGCCTCGTCGTCGAGCGAAGCGTTGATCGTCACCATCTGACCCATGCTGTTCATCATCTTGCGGATCAGTTCGTTGGCACGAATCCCGATCGCTTCGGAAAGCGTCCGCAAGGTGATGGGCGACTCGATGTCGGCGTGGCTCTTGCGAACCGGGGCGAGTTGCCCGCGTCCCGCCTTGGCTGGTTTGCGACCACCGCGACGCCCGCGTCCATCATCCTCGGTTTCCGAGGTCAAGGTGGAGGCGGGGAGTGGCGACGTGATCCGTCGTTCGTTGGCCCGCTCGTTCCGCTTGGCGCGACGGCCAGCGCGGTCGGCGATGGTCCCCGTGCCGCCTCCCTTGGCCTTCTTCTTTTCCTCTTCATCATCCATGACCGGCGGCTGAGCCGGCGGTGCACCCATCGGCGCGGGACCAACACCAGGGCGGCGGACCGTCAGCGGAGCCCCACCGGGACCCCCCGGGCCACGCATCTGCTGACCGGGGGCGGGCGGAGCGCCGAACCGGGGTGAGGCGGCCGGCCCACCAGGGCGACCGGGCAAACCACGACCAGGAGCCGCCGGGGCTTCCACCCCGGGGCCGATCTGGCCCGCCTGCATCATCCGCCGCATTTCCTCGGGCGTGAACCGGCGCTCGGGGCGCTGGGTCTTGGCATCGCCGGGACCACTTCCCGGTCGCGGCGCATTCCCACCGGGACCAGGCCCTGGCCCACCACTCTGGCCCGGACGCGGTGGTCCGTAGCTGCCGCCACCGGGTCGAGGCGGACCATCAGGTCGTCGCGCGGTGACCGAACCCGTGGGCACACCGGCGACCGGCGGCAAGGGGCGACGAACGCCCGGTAAAGCCTCGCGCCGGGGAGCATCGCTGGGGCGATTCGAGCCGTCGTTGTCGCGGCGGGAATCGTTCGATCCCATTCCCGGACCCGTCGGCCGCCCGTACGGCATCCGAGCACCGGTCGGCGAGATGTAATCGCTCGGCTTGAGCGGCGGCGGCGAAGTTGGGTTCGGCCGGAACTCGCTGCGCGCTGCCTGCGACTGCGTCGGTCCTGCCGGAGCCTGCTGGGCACGCGGACCGGGCTGCGGGGAAGCGGATTCCGGGTTCTGACCACCACCACCGGGTGCGCCTGCTCGGTGCGGGGTGTGGCGCGAGAGGGGACCACCACCACTGCCCAGCTTCGGCGGAGCACTCAGGCCCCCCGATCGGGCCAATGGCGCGCCTGGACCCGGTTGCGGGCTGGCTGGCCGAGCCGCTGGCGGGTTCGCGGTCGAGGCACCGGCATCCGCATCTGGGGCGGGTCGAGCCACGCTCGCCCCCGGAGCGGGAGCAGCAACCGGGGAAATGGGAGCGGGTGCCGACTCACGAGTCGGTTCGGCGGTCGATTCCGCCTGCGAGGGGGTTGGACCACCGGTCGCCGACTTCGGAGCCGGGGCGGGCCGGGTCGTGGAGTTGGTAGCCAGTGGGGATGGGGGCGAAACTGCTGGTTCCGAGACCGCCGGGTTGGCGGGCTTTTTCGCTGGGGGAGCAGTGGGGCTAATAGCGGGCGGCTCCGAAGTAGATGAATTCCCGGAATGGTCTGCACGTGCCGCAACCGTTTCGGCGGCTGCTGGGGTCGGATTGCTATCCATCAAACCTTTGATGCGGTCTACCTGATCCTGGCCGAGACCTGCAAAAATGCTTGGTTTGATATCGAGCCCCCATGACTGGATTTTGTCCAGGAGCTCTTGACTTTTCAACCCAAGTTCTTTCGCCAACTCGTGGACGCGCGTGGACAAAGGCGACTCCTCATGAATGGGCCGCGATCCGACAGGATCGCGCCGGCTCGATCGGTATTGTGAATCTTAGCGACCGATCATGCCAAGCCCAATATTTTCGAGGAGTCGCCCGGGACTAATCGTCCCGAACCAACCCAGAAAACCATGCGATGGACAAAAACCGGTCGCGACGATGATTTCGGCCCCGAGCGGGCCTCATTGGTAGGTCACGTCCATCATGGCTCCCTCGATCCTTTGTGGAAGTCGTCGGGGTCGTCCGGAGAGTTTAGTTCTGCTTCACCAGCCGGCGGTTCCGCCGCTGATCCCGTGGAGCCCGCGTCAAGAAACGGTTCAGGAGTGTTGGGTCCGTCCCCCATCTCGTGAAAATCCAGTTCCGTCGCCGACTCGTTGGATTCGACGGCATCGGTCATGATCCGCGCGGTTTCGTCCTGGTCCGCATCGCTGGGCGCGGAGGTTACCTCGTGTCCCGAGGATTCGTCGTCGTCGGCCTCTTCGGCCAGATCAAGGTCACGCAAGTCGTCAGCTTCCTCGGTTTCATCGGCACCCAGAGACAGGGTCTCGGAGTCGTCCGTCTCGGCTTCACTGCCTTCAGCTTCAGTCTCGGATTCCGCTGGGGCGGGTGCGGTGTCACCGAAAAGCTCGGCAAGCGAGGTCGGCTGATCAGGGGTTGCGGATTCAGGCGGGGTGGGCGGAGCCATGGGTCGGGCTCCCTTCCGCCGCGGCATGTCGTCGGCCTGTTCCTCGGCCAGAGCTTCGGCTTGACCGACAATCGCAACAGCTAATTCTTCGTCGAGACCTTCAATCGTGTTCACGAGGTCAACGATTTCCATGACCGAAAGGTCATCGTAGCTCAAGATTCCCTGCTCGACCAGCTTTTCCGCCAGGCCGGTGTCGATTCCCTCGATCCGGGTGAAGCCGACGACCGCCTTTTCGATCAGCTCGTCCAGCTCCTCGCTGGTCATGATCTCGATGTCCCAGCCGACCAGTTTCGACGCGAGCCGGACGTTTTGACCCCGGCGACCGATCGCCAGCGAGAGTTGATCCTCGCGGACCAGGACGATCGCCCGGCCGAGCAACTGGCAGAGCATAACCTCGTCGATCTCGGCCGGTTGCAAGGCGTTGGGGATCAGAACCTGGAGCGACTCGTTCCACCGGACAATGTCGATCCGCTCGCCACCGAGTTCGTCGACGATGTTCTTGATCCGGGTCCCACGCACGCCGACGCAGGCCCCGACCGCATCGACCTTGGCGTCGATTGACGTCACGGCGACCTTGGATCGGTAGCCTGCTTCGCGAGCCAAAGCGCGGATCGAGATGGTCTGATCGGCGATCTCGGGGATTTCGAGTTCAAATAGCCGCCGAACGAAGTCGGGGTGGGTCCGGCTCAGGATGATCTTGACCCGCTGGCCGACCTTGCGGACGTCGAGGATGACGGCCCGAACGCGCTCGCTCGGGTTGTTGCTTTCGCCCGGGATCTGTTCCGATCGGGGCAAGAACGCATCGCGCTCCTTGCCGAGGTCAACCGTAACGGCCCCTTTCTCGAACCGCTTGACGGTGCCGGTGATCAGTTCACCCCGCTGGGTGTCGAACTCGTCGTAGAAGCTGTCGCGTTCTGCTTCGCGGATCTTCTGGATGATGACTTGCTTGGCGGTCTGCGCGGCGATCCGGCCAAAGTCAGGTGGGACAACCGGTTTGCCGTCGGTCAGAGTGCTGATCTTGCCGGAGTCCTGGTCGATCGAAACGACGATTTCGTCCGCGTCCGGGTAGTGCTTCTTGGCGGCAGTGGCCAAGGCCGACTCAATCCCTTCGAACAAAACATCCTTGGGGATGTTTTTGTCGCGATGGATGCTGTCGACGATACGAACCAGATCGACGCTCATGCAGCTTCTCCGAGGCGTGTCGTAGCTGGGCGGGTTGCGCGGGAATCGGCCAAAGGGTGACCGCGGGACCGCCCGAGGCAGGCGTGTCCCGAATTATTCCGCCGCGTCCCGATCCAACCATGATCACCGTGTGGCCGCCGTTTGGAGGCGATCTCGATGATGGTGCTGGAACCGAACGACCACGCCCGCCATACCCAAGTACGGCCCCTAAACCCGATCCTACCCATGAGTTGACACGACTGTCAAGCAACCCAACAATACGAACCGCCTCGTGATCCGTCATTACGTGAGTGCTTCTCGTCCGGTGGATCGCTGGACGGATTCCCGATCGTTACCCCCAGCTGGCTCGCTTTCCCTGGATCAGTGGATCACGTTGATGACCTCAAATCTCAGCTTTGTTGACACGCATGCGCACCTCGCTGATACTCGCCTCCGGTCGCGGCTCCCGGACGTGCTGAGCGCGGCGCGGCAGGCGGGAGTCGAGCAGATGATCGCCGTGGCCACGACCGCAGCCGATAGCGAAGTTGTCCTCGATCTGGCACGCGACAATCCGGGTGTTTGGGCCAGCGTCGGCATCCATCCCAATGATGCGGTTGAGGCGACCACGGACGACTGGGCCATCATCCGTCGGCTTGCGGTCGAGCCCGAGGTGGTGGCGATTGGTGAGACCGGGCTCGACCGCCACTGGGACCGGACCCCCTGGCCGATCCAGCAGGACTTTTTCGGCCGTCACCTCGACCTCGCCGCCGAGGTGGGTCTGCCGGTGATCATCCACTCGCGCGAGTGTCATCCCGAGATCATCGCCCAATTGCATGCCCTGGGGCGACCGATCCGGGGCGTGGCCCACTCGTTCACCGGCACCTGGGACGAGGCGCGGGAACTCCTCGACCTCGGTCTGTTCATCTCGTTCGCGGGGATGCTGACCTTCGCCAACAGGTCGCTCGACGCCTTGCGGGTCGCCGCCGCGCAGATCCCGGCCGACTGTCTGCTGGTCGAGACCGACTCTCCCTATCTCACTCCGGTCCCCCATCGTGGTCAAGGGAACGAGCCAGCCCGCGTTGTGCACACGGCGGCCAAACTTGCCGAGATCCGGGGGATTAGCCTCACCGAGCTTGCCGAACTGACGACGTCCAACGCCCGCCGGCTGTTTCAACGCCTTTGAGCTCGACCACCGGCAGAAAAAATTCTCCTTTGCCGACCAGCCGCGCATCGGTGGGGTAATCTTGGTCGTTACCTCGCTTTGGTACACCAAGGGGCTGGTCCGATGGACATTGTCCTGATCAGAGATGTATTCGTCTCGGTCTGCACCGGCGGATTGATCGCCATCGGCACCGCGATCGTCCTTCGGAATGGTCGGACTACCGGAACGCCAGCCCGACGCTGGCGGGTTCTCGGCAATGTCTCCAGCTTGCTCCTGGCTCTCTTCGGCTTCTTTGTCCTACTGGTGGTCGCCCAGGACTTCATGGGGGTCAGGCAGAACTTTTTCCCCTGATCTCGCGGCTCAGCGGCTGGCCAGATCGACCGAGCGTTCGGCAAAGAACGCGGGGTTTTGATAGAGGGGTCTTACCTCCCACTCGTTGCTGACCCAGGCATGGTGGAGAACCGACACGCTGACCTCGTGCAGTTCGATCTCCAGAAAGCCGGGCGGCCGGAGCCCAGTCGAATCGCGCAGGAGGGGCGCTCCCGAGTTCAGGCAAATCTGGTTCGGCAAGCTGGGCGGGATGAAAGCCCAGGCCGCGTGGACGTGCCCGCAACAGTAGAGGTGCGGGCCGACCGTTTGCAGCCAGTTGATCACCTCGGGGGCATTCCGCATCCGCTTCGGTTCAAGTTCCGCCGCGTAGTTGGCCGGGGCGAGCGCGGGGTAATGGCAGGCGATGATCAGCCGACGAGGTGGCGTTGGGCACCGAGCCAGAAGTTCGCGGGCGGTCGCCAGTTGCGGCTCGGGCAGCAGTCCCCGAGCCGACAGGTGCGACCGGGTCGGGTCGAGGCCCAGGATCGCGGTGTCGGCAGAGATCATCCGGAGCCAGGGAAAGTCATGAGCCGGGGCGAAGGCACCGAAGTGCGTCTCATATTCGCGCGATCGGACCGACCCCGACGTGTAGCGGTCGTGGTTGCCGGGAATGACCGTAACCCGCTCGGTGTCTGTCAGCAGGTCGCTTAATTCCTGCCGGGCAGCGCGAAATTCGGCGGGGAGTGCCGTGGTCGTCAAGTCGCCGGTGATCAGGATGTGGTCGGCGTCGAGGTTTTTGACCCGATCCACCACGCTCTGGAGGCGTTCGAGGCGGAAGTTGGCCGCCCGACCCGCAAGCAGGCTGGCAATCCCGACGAGCCGTTTGTTGATCAGGTGCAGGGGATTGTAGGAATAGCGCCACAGGTGGATGTCGGAAAGCTGAATGATCCGCACCAAACCAACCCTCACCAGACTTATCAGAGATGCACCTCGCACCAACCAACGAGCAGGTCGTAAGCACTATGTGTGCCGACCGCGACCGCAAAGCCGCGCACGACGAAGATATAGGCGAAGAAGACGCCAGCCGCCCAGCGGAACACGAACGCGAACAGGCTGAATGCCTCGCCGGGTGACCCCGCATGGTGGGCCAGCGAGAACAGAACCGACGACGTCGTGATGGCCAGGATGGACGCAGGCAGACCCGGGAACGTCAGCAACCGCAAGGCTCGATACAGCAACGGGATCAGAGCCAGCCGGAACAGTGCTTCCTCATAGATCCCCGCGCCAATGAAGCCGAGCAACGGTTCCCAAAGGGTGGGAGTCGCCACGCTGAGCGGCCCAGCCTGGAAGCCGTCGAGCTTGCTAAAGCCGAGATCCACCAGCTTGCTCAGCCCCATCAGGACGACCGCCAGCCCCAAACTTTCCACCGCCATCCCCCCGAGGACGAGCGGATGAAACCGCCAGTCGCGGTGGTCGACGGCCTGCCAGGCGAGCAGCCACGAGGTCAAGAGCAGCGGCAAGAGCCACCGATCCGTCAGGCCCAGCAGCGCCAGACCATGCCTAAGCCACGAGTCGGCCCCCGCCCGGAGCATCCCGGCACCGTGGTCGCCGAGTGCGAGCAACCCCACCTCATAGAAGAGGAGCAACGGCAAGACAAAGAGCAGGCACGGAAATGGCCGCCGCGTCGTTGCCCAGTAACGCGACGACCCGTGATCGACGGGGCTGGGCTCGCCCCACCAGTCATGGTCGTACCGAAACCGGGACCGGCCGAACCGTCCGAAGCGACCGAACCGAGAATGGTGACGTTGGGCGGGTTTCACCTCTTTTGTATCGGCCGGCACTCGGCCCAAAGTTGATCGAGCCTGACCAGGCGAGATCCGATCCCGTGCGTTCGCTTGAGAATTTGGCCAGAGTCCGTTAAGTTGAGCAGAGGTCTGCGGTCTAAGTCCATTACCTTGACGATACTTCTCCCGCCGTCGACAATGGTGATATCGCTTGAGATTGCTTGCCACCAGTCCGGACCATCAACCTGAGTTCCCACTGGGGCTTTTCCCATAGTCAGGCCCTTTCAAGGTCAAGCCAAACTCTTCTTGACCGATCGTGACCTGGGAGGTTTCGACGCGTGAGTTCGCGTTCTCGCTTTTCTGGTGCCGTCGTGCTCGTGGTAGCCCTCGGCGCCGGGTGTGACCAGATTCAGCCTCTGGGGTCGATTCCCTATCGTGAAAGCCCTCGGATCGCCGCCGAACTGGCCACCAAGCCCAAGTTTCGGGAAACGATTCAGACCACGCTCGCGACCCTGTACGGATCTGACCTGCAACATATCAAGGTTCCCGCGAACTCCAAACTCCGCGACGGCGGGATCTACCTCGCCAGCCAGACCCGGCTGGGTGATCGCCTGGAGCCGACGGTCGAGCACGACGCCGCCTCGGGCAAGGACCGCGCCGTCGAAGGGGGCTATGCCCTTTACCGGACCCACTGCCTGCACTGCCACGGCGTCTCGGGTGCGGGGGACGGCCCGACTGCGGCCTTCCTGTTTCCTCGACCACGCGACTACCGGCCGGGGATCTTCAAGTTCACGTCGACCAACCCGACCGGTGCCAAACCGTCGCGGGCCGACCTGCGAAAGACGCTGCTGTACGGTCTGCATGGAACCTCGATGCCCGGCTTCGAGGCGACGATGACCGGGTCGCAGATCGATCAGGTGATCGACTACGTGACGTTCCTCTCGTTGCGTGGTGAGACCGAACGGGTCCTGATCGACCGGGCCGTTGAGGAAGACGACAAGAACGCCGCCGAGACGCTCGCACCCGAGGCGGTGGCCGAGATTGTCGAGGTGCTGTCGAGTGCCTGGCAGGAAGCCGAAACGCAGGTTGTCAACCCGGCTGCCCGCCGCGTCGAGCCGACCCGTGAGAGTATCCGCCGTGGTCGCGACCTTTATCTCGGCCTCAACGCCACCGGACCCAAGATCGAGTGCGCGACTTGCCACGGCCTCAACGGTCAAGGCAATGGCCTGGCGTTCATTGACCGGACGATCTTTGATGATGTCGTCTTCCGCCAGTATTCCTTCGATGAGGCAGCCGCGCGGAGCTTTGCCACCCAACCGGGCGAAAGCCACGCCGTGGCGCAGCCCAAGGCCGACTCAGCCGGGGTGACGCAGTTCCTCGAATCCAATCCAGCCATTCTGACGGTCCTCCGCAAGGATCATAACCTGCTCGGCGACGGCACGACCGAGCCGCAGTTTGCCTACCTGATCAAGAACGACATGCCCAAGGTGGTTGCGGCGGCTCGGGCACTTTTGCCGCAGCTTGATGATCCGCAGTTCCGGAGCTACCTCGTCGCGAAGTATGACCTCTGGACGCGGGGGTCGCTCGACGCCTGGTCGAACCCGCTCCGGCCCGCCAACCTGATCGACGGGGTCTACAAGGGAGGGCGGCGCCCGCTGGATCTTTACTGGCGGATCGCCAAGGGGATCAACGGTGCCAAGATGCCCGCGCACTCGAACATCCTGACCGACGACCAGATCTGGGACGTGATCAACTTCGTGCTGGCCCTGCCCGAACAGCCCGAGCTTTTGCAAGTCGCAACCACTCCGCCCGACCAGCCGAAAACCGCGTCCCGGTCCGGTGCGGTCGAGCACGATACCCGGTAACCGAGCGATCCCAGCCCCGGAGCGAATTGTGCGTTACTGGAGTCTCCTTTTCGGCTTTGTCGCCCTGGCCTGTGCCGCCACGTTCGTTTATGCCCCGTTTGATGCCGATTGGTGGCTCCCCGCCGGTCCCGAGGTCGCCAAGAGTCACCTCCACTCGGCGTCGTCGATCGGCAAGCGGATCGACGCCCTGTTCGTGATCATCCTCTGGATCACCGGGGTTGTGTTCGTGGGGACGCAGGTGGTCCTGGTCTGGGCGGCCTGGAAGTTTGCCGACGGGCCGGGGAAGATCGCGGTCTACTTCCACGGGAGTCAACGACTGGAACTGATCTGGACGATCATCCCGGCGGTCTTCCTGGTCTTCATCGCGCTCTACCAGATGCAGACCTGGGCCGACGTCAAGTTCCGGTCCGCCTCGCCCGACGTCACCCCGATCGCCGAGGTCACCGGTCGGCAGTTCCAGTGGTTGATCCGGTATCCCGGCATCGACGGTAAGTTTGGGACATCGGACGATATCCACCTGATCAACGACCTCCACTTCGTGAAAGACCAGGCGACGCTGATCCACCTCAAGAGCAACGACGTCATTCACTCGTTCTTTCTGCCGCAACTTCGGATCAAGCAAGACGCCGTGCCGGGCCTGAAGATTCCGGTCTGGTTCGACACCGACCAGGCGGGCCGGTACGAGTTGGCCTGCGCTGAGTTGTGCGGGTGGGGCCATTACAAGATGCGTGGAAACGTGATGGTGCATGCGACGCAGGCCGAGTTCGACGCCTGGATGCGGACCGTGACCGCCGAACAGGGGCGCGATCAGGTCGCCGCCACCACCACCGAAGCTGAGGGGAGATGAACCGGCGATGAGTATCCATTCCACCCGCGCGACGGGTCGATCCCCGGCACTGCACCCCACGGTCGCCCACGACCACATCCACCCGCTGCCGGCTAACCCCTTGCTCCGCTACGTTTTCTCGACCGACCACAAGGTCATCGGGATTCAGTTTCTCTTCTCGGGGCTGCTCTTTTTCGTCCTCGGTGGCCTGCTGGCGATGGCGATCCGCTGGCAGCTTGCCTGGCCCTGGGCACCGATGCCGATCCTGAGCCAGGCGCTCTGGGCCGATCAAGGGTTCCGGATGCCGCCGGAGTTCTACAACAAGCTGTTCACGATGCACGGCACGGTCATGATCTTCTTCGTGATCATCCCGATCCTGACCGGCGCCTTCGGCAACTTCCTGATCCCGCTCATGATCGGCGCCCGGGACATGGCCTTCCCGAAGATGAACATGTTCTCGTACTGGGCCATGCCGTTTGCCTTCGTCGCCATCCTGAACTCGTTCGTCGTCGAGGGCGGGGCATCGGAAGCGGGCTGGACATCGTACCCGACGCTGGCGAACTCCCCCTGGTCGACCCCCGGATCGCTCAACGGGCAAACCTGGTGGTTGATCGCGCTCCTGTTCGCGGGGATCTCGTCGCTGCTCGGGTCGATCAACTACATCACGACGATCCTGATGCTCCGGGCGCCGGGGATGAAGCTGTTCCGGATGCCGATGACGGTCTGGGCGCTGTTCATCACGGCGATCTTGCAGGCGTTCGCGCTGCCTGTTCTGACCTCGGCGCTGGTGATGCAACTGCTCGACCGGACGGTCGGCACGAACTTCTTCAGCCCGCCGAACTGGTCGGTCGCCAATGCTCCGGCCGTGGTCGGGGGTGGGCAACCGCTCCTCTGGCAGCACCTGTTCTGGTTCTACTCGCACCCCGCCGTTTACATCATGATCCTGCCGGCGATGGGGATCGTCTCGGACATCATCTCGACCTTCTCGCGGAAGCCGTTGTTTGGGTACAAGCCGATGGTTTTCGCGATCAGCACCATCGCGGGGCTTGGGTTCGTCGTCTGGGGACACCACATGTTCCAGTCGGGGATGAACCCGATGCTGGGCGCGACGTTCATGCTCTCGACAATGCTGATCGCCCTGCCGTCAGCGATCAAGACGTTCAACTGGCTCGGGACGATGTGGGGCGGACGCATCCAGTTCACCTCGGCGATGCTCAACGCCATGGCCTTCGTCTCGATGTTCGTCATCGGTGGCCTGTCGGGCATCTTCATGGCCGCCACGCCAGTTGACATGCACATCCACGACACCTACTTCATCGTCGCCCACATCCACTACGTCCTCTTCGGCGGCAGTACCTTCGGCATCTTCGCAGCCATCTACTACTGGTTCCCGAAGATGTTCGGGCGGATGATGAACGAGCCGTTGGGCAAGATCCACTTTGCTCTGACCTTTCTGACATTCAACGGCACCTTCTTCCCGATGCACATCATCGGGATGCACGGCCACATGCGGCGGATCGCCGACCCGTCGCTCTACGAATATCTGAGTGGTGCCGGGATCGTCGGCATGAACCAGTTCATGACCTACAGCGCCTTCGGGCTCGGCCTGGCGCAGATCCTCTTCGCCACCAACTTCTTCTCCAGCCTCTTCTTCGGTCCCAAGGCGAGCGACAATCCCTGGCATGCCAACAGTCTGGAATGGGCCACCAGCTCGCCGCCGCCGTATTATAACTTTGAGCGAATCCCGACGGTCTTCCACCCACCCTACGAGTTTAGCGTCCCCGGCGTCGTGGGAGATTACCTCCCGCAGACCGACCCCCGCCCGCCCATCGCCGGTCCGGTCGACCCGATCATGGCCTGAGCTTGCTGGCGAATCATCTCCCGAGTCCGCCTGGATTCGGGGGATCGAGTGGGTTCAACATGATAGGCACGATCTTCCCATGCGACAGCTTGACCCGGAATTCACCGAGGAAGTGGCCACCAGGGCGACCTATCGTCCCGGCCCGCACTGGTTTGCCCTGATCGCCACCGCGTTTACCTGGCCGCTCCTGTTCGTCGGCGGCCTCGTCACGACCTACAAGGTCGGCATGGCCGTGCCCGACTGGCCGACCACGTTCGGCATGAACATGTTCCTCTACGACATGACGCGCGCCCCGTGGGGGGTCTTCGGCGAGCACACCCACCGCCTCTACGGTGCGGCCGTGGGGATCTTCACGATCCTGCTCATGCTTGATTTCTTCTTTTTCGAGCGCCGGCGGTGGATCAAGGTCATGGGTGTGGTCGCCCTGCTGGCGGTGGTCGGGCAAGGGTTGCTCGGCGGCTTGCGGGTGACACGGAACTCGACGTTGCTCGCCGCCGTGCATGGCTCGACGGCTCAGGCATTCTTCGGCTTGATGGTCGCGCTTTGCGTCTGGGCGAGTCGGTCGTGGGTCACGCGCGACCGAGTGGTCGAGGGAGCGGGCCGAATTCGCCGGATGGCGCTGGCGTTGCTCGGTCTGGTTTATGTCCAGGTTCTGGTCGGCGCCTGGCTGAGACATTATAGTAAAGTGGATGCTCTCTGGCTCCATTCGGGTCTGGCGGTACTGGTTCTCGGGCACGCCGCCGGGACGATCGCGGCGGTCTGGCGACGGCGGGGTGATTGGCCCGAGCTGGTCCCGGCAACCTGGGCGCTCGGGGCGGCTCTGCTGGTCCAGATCAGTCTGGGGATTTCCGCCTGGTGGCTCTTGCGGCCGTTCGACGGGATCAGTCACCCGGTGACGTTCTTCCCGGCGATGGTCCGGACGGGGCATCAAGCGAATGCGGGTTTGCTGATTGGGTCGGTCGTGGTCCTGGCGTTGCGAGCGGTTCAACTGACAAGCGGTGGCGAGGCGCGGTCGGCGAAAGTCTCGTCGGCGCGCGTCCTGGAGGCAGTCGCGTGAAGACGGCAGTGATCGCGTCCCCTTTGCTCGATGATCTCAGATCTGGCGCCGGACTCGCGGCGCCGGAGCCGGTGACCGAACCCTCTGCCAGTCGGATGGCGGCCTACGTCGCCCTGACCAAGCCCCGGATCGCCGTCATGGTGCTGATCACCGTGGCGGTCGGCTTCCTGCTCGGTGCCCAGGGGAAGATTCAGGGCTTGACCCTGTTCCTGAGCGTGGTCGGGACCGGCGCGGTGGCTGCTGGGGCGAGCGTCTGGAACCAGGTTCTCGAACGCGACCGTGACGCCCGGATGAAGCGGACCGCAAACCGACCGATCCCGTCAGGCCGGGTCTCGATGGCTGAGGCCATGATCTTTGGCGTGGTGCTGCTGGTCGCGGGCTTGATCACCCTCTACTACGGGGCCAACCTGCTGGCCGCGACGGTCGCCGCCGCCACGTTTCTGCTCTACGTCGCGGTCTATACGCCGCTGAAGCCGATCACGACCCTGAATACCGCCGTGGGCGCGATCCCGGGCGCCTTGCCCCCGGTGATCGGCTGGGCAGCGGCGACGGGTGAACTCGGCCTGCAACCATTTGCCCTGTTCCTGATCGTCTTCCTCTGGCAATTCCCGCACTTCCTGGCGATCGCCTGGATCTACCGCGATGACTACGCTCGGGGTGGGCACAAGATGCTGCCCAACGTCGATCCCGACGGTTCGATCACCGGTCGGCAGGCGCTCTGGCACGCGGTCGAACTGGTGCCGGCGGGCTTGCTCCCCTGGGCGATCGGTCTCGGTGGGCGCTGGTACTTCGTGGGGGCGCTCGGGTTGGGCCTCTTTTACCTCTACTATGCTGCCCGGTTCTGGTGGGACGTGAACGACACCACAGCCCGCCGCCTGCTGCGGGCCTCGTTCCTTTATCTGCCGGCGATCTTGCTCCTCCTGCTCCTGAACCCGCGGTTCCCGACCTTCTGATCGGTTCTGGGCTGAGCTGGGACCGCGTTTTTGATTCTCGAATTGCTGGGGTTGGACTGATGGCCGATACCACATTTCCCGCGAGCCTGCCGCTCGACCGCCCGACGATGGCTCGCCCCACGGTCCAGGCGCCGGTCTTGACACCGGGCAAGGTGGCGATGTGGTTGTTTCTGGCGACGGAAGTGATGTTCTTCACCGGCCTGATCGGCACGTACATCGTTCTGCGGACCGGCAGTCCCGCGACCGCCTACAGTAACCTGTACCCGCCGAACACCGACCTGAGCCGGATCAAGCCGCTGCCGAGCGACCTCCGGACGACCGAATGGCCGCACCCGTACGACCGGGCGGTTAACCCGCTCAACGTCGGCCTGACGGCGGCGAACACCTTGATCCTGATCGTCTCGTCGGTCCTGATGGCGCTCGCGCTCCGCAGTTTCCAGCGCGACGACCGCCGGGCGGGCTCGGTCTACCTGACCTTGACGGCGCTGGTCGGAACGGTGTTCCTCGGGGTTCAGGTTTACGAGTATCAGCAACTGCTGGTTGGCCACCACTTTCCGATCGGCGTCAGCGCCTCGGGGCACTTCCGTCCCGATTCAAGCCTGTTCGCGTCGTGCTTCTTCACCATGACGGGCTTTCATGGGCTGCATGTCGCCGCCGGGATCATGGCGGTCGGCTGCCTGGCCATCCGGTCGTGGTTTGGTGCCTACTCAGCGCGGAACTTTGGCTCGGTCGAGAACGTCGGGCTCTACTGGCACTTCGTGGATCTCGTCTGGAGCTTCCTGTTCGCGGTCGTCTACCTGATTTGAACCTGGGAGGAGACCTGTGCACGACCACAACTTCACGTCCGAGCAGGAAATTCAGGTTGAGACCCACGCTCCCTACCTGCGGGTTTTCTGGGTGGTCCTGGCCCTGACGGGCCTCGAATATGTCTACGCCACCTTCGCCCGCGTTAACTTTGCGACGCTGGTGGCGGGTTTAATGACGATGGCCCTCTTGAAGGTCGTGCTGGTCGGCTGGTACTTCATGCACCTGAAGTTCGCCAACCGCTGGGTTTACCTGATGCTGGTCCCGGCGGGGGTCCTGTCGCTCGTTGTGGTTGGGGGCCTGATCCCCGACATCGTTTATCCGCCGCGCTGATGTCCGTCCTTTCCGCCTCAACCTTGACCCCATGGCCCCTGTCGTGAACCCGTCGTATCGCCTTGGCTTGTCGATCGTCGCTGGCACCATTCTCGTCTCGCTCGGCCTCGTGATGGCCAACGAACTGGCGGGCAAGCGGAAACCGCCGACTCCCATTGGTCAAAACCTGGGGGATGACGGTTACGCCCTGGGCTCGTTCCACCTGACCGAACGCTCGGGCAAGACCGTGACCGACGCCAACCTCGCGGATGACGTCTGGGTCGCGGCGTTTATCTTCACCCGCTGCCCGTCGTCATGCCCAAAGATCATGGGCGTGATGAAGGGGATGCAAGCGCCGCTGCTGGCCGCCGGGGTGAAGCTGGTCAGCATCTCGGTCGACCCGAGCTACGACACGCCGGCGGTCCTGAGCAAGTATGCCACCGGCCTCGGGGCCGACCCGAACGGGTGGTTGTTCCTGACGGGTGACGAGGCGGCGATCCATGATCTGATCCTCAAGCGGTTTCACCTCAGCGTCGGGCGGAACTCGGCGGGTGACCAGGAAGCGGGGGCCGAGGCGGTGGCGCACAGTAACCGGCTGGCGCTGGTGGATCGCGGCAATCAGGTGATCGGCGTGTTCGACTCGACCGAAACCGCGGCGCTCCAGGATCTGATGGCTCAGGCCAGGCGGAAGGCGTCGTGGGCTCGCCGCCTCCCGGCCGTCAACGCGACGCTCAACGGGACGTGCGCGGTGTTGCTCTTGCTCGGCTGGACGATGATCTTGACCCGGCGGATCAAGGCCCACGCAGCCTGCATGATCGCCAGCGTCGTGGTCTCGGCGGTCTTCCTGGCCTGCTACCTGGTCTACCATTATGAGGCGGGCAGCGTCTCGTTTCGCGGGGTTGGACCAGCCCGAATCACCTATCTGACGGTCCTACTGTCGCATACCATCCTGGCCACTTTCGGGGTCGTGCCGCTGGTCGCCCTGACGCTGGTCCGGGCGGTCCGGAGCCAGTTCCAGCAGCACGCCAACATCGCCCGGGTGACGTTCCCGATCTGGTTCTACGTCTCGGTGACCGGCGTGGTCATCTACTGGATGCTCTATCAGATGCCGATCCGAACCTACTGAACCAGGGAGCCGATCATGACTCGCCCCAAACTTGGTCTGGCCACGGCGGTCCTGCTCTGGTCGCTCGTGGGTTCCGCCTCAGCCTGCCCCAACTGCAAGGAGGCGGTGGCGAACCAGGATGGCAACGCCGCCCGGCTGGCGGATGGGTACTCGTGGAGTATCTTGCTGATGATGGCGATGCCGTTTACCTTGCTCGGGACCGGCACCTGGCTGGTGACGCGCGCCGTCCGGCGGGGGCAGTTCCCCGAGTTCTGACCGGGCAAAATCCCAGCTCGCCCCGATCGCCCCTTTCGCTCGGTGGACCACTTTGCGACCCTGATGGTTCGCGGGGGACGTGGTCGGGAAGTTGAGCTGTGAGGGGGTCTGGTCCATGCGGTGTTTCTGGGCTGTTGGTCTGGTGGGGTTGGGGCTGGTTGCTGGTTGCGGACCGACCCTGGCAGCCGATGAGGTGTTCCGGTCGCGGGCGGTGGTCTGCCAGCAGGAGGACGCCGCCGTCGCCGGTCGCGACGTGATGCGGCGCGGTGGCAACGCCGTCGATGCCGCCATCGCCACCGCCTTTGCCTTGCAAGTGACCCACCCGGCGGCGGGCAACATCGGCGGGGGCGGCTTCATCGTCGCCTACCTGGCCGGGCCGAAGGAGGTCGTCACGGTCGACTTTCGCGAGATGGCACCAGCCGCCGCAACCGAGCGGATGTACCTGACGGCCGACGGCAAGATCATTCCCCACCATCGCGCCGGCCCGCTCGCGGCAGGGGTGCCGGGCACGGTCCGCGGGCTGGGCCTCGCCCACGCGAAGTACGGCAAGGCTGCCTGGGCCGATCTCGTACGCCCCGCTGTGGCGCTGGCCCGCGATGGATTCGTGATCTCGGAGACCCTGGCCCGGTCGCTCAACGGTCAGATCTTCCCACGTGATCAGGTCGACCCGGCGGGAGTGCCCGAAGACCTCGGCCCGCAGGGGGACCGCCTGGCCGATTTCGCCGCGTCCGTCGCTGCCTACCGCCAACCCAACGGCCAGCCCTGGCAAGCGGGCGACCGCCTGATCCAGCCCGACCTCGCCGCGACTCTGGAGCGGATCGCCATTGTTGGCCCCGACGAGTTTTACACCGGCGCAACCGCCCGCCAGCTCGTCGCCCATATGCAGGCCCTCGGCGGCCTGGTCACGATGGACGACCTGGCCGCCTACCAGGCCAAGGTCCGCCCACCGGTCCACGGGACCTATCGCGGGCATGACGTCTACGGGATGGGGCCGGTCGGGTCCGGCGGGATCGTCATCCTCCAGACCCTCAACATCCTTGCCCGATACGACCTGAAGGCCGACGGCCCGCAGTCCCCCCGGACAATCCACCGCGTCACCGAGGCGATGCGGCGGGCTTTTTACACCCGAGCCACCGAGGTTGCTGACCCCGACTTCGTCAGCATCCCGGTCGATCGGCTGATCTCAAAGGAGTACGCCGACACCCTGGCGGCATCGATCACCGATCGGGCCACCCCGAGCGCCAGCCTGGCCCCCTTCCCGATCGTGGGAGCCGAGGGGACGCACACGACGCACCTCTCGACGCTCGACGACCAGGGGAACGCCGTGGCCCTGACTTATACGTTGGAGGAAGGCTACGGCTCAAAGTCGGTCGTCGCCGGCGCCGGGTTCTTGCTCAACAACGAGATGGGCGACTTCAACCTGATCCCGGGTCGGACCGACGTCAATGGCCGGGTCGGGACGAAGCCGAACCTGATCGCCCCGCACAAGCGGATGCTGTCGTCGATGGCGCCGACGCTGGTCCTGAAGGACGGCAAGGTCCGCGTCGTAACGGGCTCACCGGGGGGGCGGACGATCCCCAACACCACCTTGTGGGTGATCCTGAACGTCCTCGAATTCGGCCTCTCACCCCGAGCGGCCGTGGATGGGTTGCGGACTCATCACCAGTGGTTCCCCGACGTCCTGGCCCTGGAAGGCGAGTGGGAACCGAGCACGGTGGACGCCCTGACGGCCATGGGCCACAAGCTCCGGACGGGTGGCATCCAGGGAGACGCCCACACCATCGTCGTGGATGAGTCGGGAGCCATCCACGGCGTCCCCGACCTGCGCCGCAAGACCTCACGGGCGGCGGGTGATTGACCCGACCGCCCCTCAAGGAAAAGGGGACTGGCTCAAGCGACGTAGTCGCGGTGCCTGTCCCTCTTTTCCAGCACGGACGCCGCCAGGTTCAGATCTCCAGCCCATCCTGCAAGATCGTGAACTTGGGGATGACGACGATCTTGTCGCGGATGACGAAGTGGGGAGCCTCGTCGGAATCCACGACGTTGGCGGCGTTGCTGATCCGGACGCCGCTGCCGATCCGGGCGTTCTTGTCGATGATCGCGTTCTCGATCCACGACCCTGCCCCGATGCCGATATCAGGTCGATGCGCCCGGGCGTTGGCGGCCACCTGCTTGGGGGTCTCGTAGCTGTCCGCACCCATCAGGTAGGAGTTGCGGATCGTCACGTTCTCGGCGATCTGGGCGCGGACGCCGATCACCGAGTTCTCGATCACCGACCCCTTGCCGATAACGCAACCGTCGGAGATCAGGCTGTCGGTGACGGTCGCCCCCGAGATCCGCGAACAGGGCAGGTAGCGCGGGCGGGTGTAGACCGGGTTGTCGCCGAAGATGAAGTCGAACGGCGGGTTGGTCAGGGTCAGATCGATGTTCGCCTTGTGGAAGGCGCCAACGGTCCCGATATCTTCCCAGTAGCCGTCGAACAGGTGGGCCTGGACCCGGTGGGCGGCGATGGCCTGCGGGAACAGTTCTTTACCGAAGTCGGTCGCGGTGCCCGAGGCGAGCAGGTCCACCAGGGTCGACCGGTTGAACAGGTAAATCCCCATGCTGGCCAGATAGGGGCGGCCCTTCGCCTCGATCCCGAGCTGGGCCATCCGCTCGGGGTCGGTGTAGACCCGGTCGAGGAGTTCGCGCGTCTTGGGCTTTTCCTCGAAGTCGATCACCCGTCCGCCTGCCTCGATCCGCATGATCCCGCACTGCGTTGCTTCATGCTCGGGGACCGGCAGCGCGGCGATCGAGACGTCGGCCTTGTTCTCCAGGTGGGTCCGGATCATGTCGCGGAAGTCCATCCGGTAAAGCTGGTCGCCGGAGAGAATCAGGACGAGGTCGAAGTTGGTCTCGGTAAAGTAGGGGATGTTCCGGCGGACGGCGTCGGCGGTCCCCTGATACCAGGTCTCGTGCTGCGTCGTCTGCTGCGCCGCGAGGATCTCGACGAACCCGCCACCAAACGGATCAAACGTATAAGTGTTGGCGATGTGCCGGTGCAGGCTGACCGAGTTGAACTGGGTCAGCACGAAGATCCGGTTCAGACCCGAGTGGATGCAGTTCGAGATCGGAATGTCGATCAGCCGGTACTTGCCGGCGATCGGCACGGCCGGCTTGCTCCGAGATCGAGTCAAGGGATACAGCCGGGAGCCGCGCCCTCCACCGAGAATCAGGCTAATGACCTTGGACATCGCAGCTCTCCCACCGATCCGGGCGGAACGCTTCCGAAACTCGATCGGTCGCGAGCATGGATCGCACAGAACGATCCGTAATTGGGCGAAGGCAAACGAGAGTCTGCCAGAAGGGATGTTCGCCGATGCTCGATGGTACAACCCAGGTTTGGTCGGGTCAAACCAAACGCCTCCACTTTCCGACCCGGACCGGCCTTCCCCCGGACCGAGACGGATTGTGTGATGTAATTATGAGAATATTATTAATAATTCTTGAAAACTTCCGGGATTTCTGACTCAGGGCCGAGGAACTCCGGAGTCGACGGTGCTTTGATCTTCGTGCATCTGGGCCAGGATGAGTGAGCCGCTGCTGACCACGCGCTCGCCGGCTTTGAGTCCCTGCTTGACGATGACGAAGTCGTAATCTTCCTGCTCGATCGTCAGTTTGCGCCGCTCGAAGAGGTCGGCATCCTTGCCGCTGGTGCCGACTTCCACAAAGGCGTAGTAGTCGCCGTTGAGGACGACGAGCGCGTTGCGGGGGATCACCGTATCGCTGGGCAGGGGCGCGATTTGCAGCGTGGCCCGGACCAGCATCCGCGCTTTCAGGTTTTTGCCGGGGTTGGGGATCGAGGCCCTGATCCGGACGGTCCGCGTCTCGGGGTCGACGCCGTTGGCGATGCTTTCGACCTTACCCTCGAAGGCTTTGTTCGTGAACTGGAAGAGGATGTCCCACTTCTGGTCGAGGTGGACCTTGTCGGCGTCACTCTCGAACACGTCGCCCCAAACCCAGAGTTTGTCCATCGGCGAGATGGTCAGGAGGACGTCCTTGGAGTCGTAGAAGTTGCCGGGCACGACGTCGCGCTCAACGACGATCCCGTCGTACTTCGACAGCACGGTCATCTTCGAGATGTCTTGCAGGTTGTTGGCGACAGCTTGCACCTTCAGCTTGTCGTCGCCGAGTCCTTCGAGCAACTGGTCGATCTGCTCTTTGGTGATCTCGTAGGTTCCCAGCAGTTCGCGGGCGTTGAGGTAGTCGAGCCGGCTCTTTTTCTCGTCGTTCTGGGTGTCGGTCCATTCCTTCTGGGTGATCCGGGCTTCCTTGACCAGCGGCTCGCGGGCGTTGAGATACTTCCGGTCGTGGTCCCACTGCACATACTTGATTCGCAGATCCGTCTTCGCGGTGGCGAGTTCGACGCTCTTGAGGTCATAGAGCGGGTCGCCGGTCTTGACCGCCTGACCGACCGAAACGTGGACTTTTTCGACGAGCGCTGTATCAAATCGCGGCCGGATCTTGTTCAGGGTGTTCTGGTCGTAGTCGGTCTTGCCAGGGATCTCCAGCCGGATCGGCTTGGTTTGTTGCAGGACGGGCATGATCTTGAACCCGATCGCGTCGCGCTCCTTTGGATTCACCTTCACGAGGCCATTCCAGGGCTGTGGCGCGTGGAATGCCTCGGGTGGCGTGGCCGGGTTGGGCCGGACGGCGGTCGGCCCCACCACCTGTTCCTTGAGCGTCTCCAGACCCGCGCGCAGCTTGTCGGCGGTCGGGCTCTTGTTGACCGACGCATAGATCGCCAGGGCGATCACCGCGGCGGCGGTGATGCCGAGCCCCGCCCACTTCAGCCTGAACCGCGTCCTGGGGCCAACTTGCCCTTTGATGGACGGGTGCGGGTTCGCTCCCGCGGCCGGATGTTCCATCGAGACGGTTGTCGGGATAGCCATGAAACCCTCGATCACTGCCAGGGATGAAGCCGGTGAGAAGCCGCCAGGGATGTGCTGACAGGTTGAGTCGGGTCGCGACCGATGATCGAGTCCGCGCCCGGCAACCTCGGTTGAGTTCGTTCTGGCGGTTCGCGATGGTGGCATAATGAGTTCCACCCGCGCACGCGGTCTGGTCCAGAAGAACGATCGGCTAGAGCAATTTCCTGTTGGGTAGAGTGGTCGAGGCAAAGGGGACTGGCTCAAGCGAGCTTGCGAGCGGTGCCTGTCCCTCTTTTCCGGCAGTGATATCGTCAACAGGAGATTGCTCTAACACCGGAACGCGATGATCCGAGGGCAACAGGGCAGAGGGTTTCGAGTGGTCAGCAATCGGCCGGTCAAAGATGCGCCCTCGGACCGCATCGGGCTCGGGTACAACAGGCTGGACACGCCCACAAGTGTGCGCTTCAGGTCGGTTGGGGCATCGGGATCGGCGGCGTCATCCCATGCCAGGAGCTGAGGGGTCGCGGCATGATGGCGGTCGCATGGCGAGGAGCGCGCTGACAGATGCCGGACGCAGAGCCGCGCCAGGGCCGATCGGTTCTGGTCCCTCGGCGTGGACAGTCTGGCGACTGTGCCTGGTTCAAGGAACCGACCGGGCCAGCCGATGCCGGGGATCAACAGAAAGACCAGCAAGCCCAGGGAAAACCTTCGGGAGATCACGACGGTCACGCTCGATGAGTTTGAGCCGGCAAGATCGTCTGGAACAGATGTTCTGATAGTACGCCGGGAAAATTCCCGAGGCGAGAGGAAATCCGAAAATCGGCGTTGGAACCTGGGATTGGTCACAATCGAGCCTCAAGAGTCACCGACACGCGGGCGGTTTCGGCTCAAGGGCGATTCGCCCGCCGCCGGTCGTGTTGCCTCGGGGCGTGTCGGGGCTGATCGCGCTCGTTGAGCGTGATTCGTGCTGACGATCGCAGCTCCCGACGTCAGGAAGATCGACGTGGGAGGTCGGTTCCAGGCATGTCCGGGTGGGGATTCGGGGTGGTTTCGGTCGGCCTGAGGTTGTTTGCAGAGACAGAAGCCGGGGTCGGCAGCGCGGATTCGGGTTGAGGCGTCGGGGGCGTTGGCTTCGTTTCGCGGAAGTTGGCTTCGTTTCGCGGCGGAGTCGGTTCGGTCGGAGCGGGGGGCTGAGTTGCGACCGGCGGTCGGATCGGGCGGGTGGTCTGCTTGTAATCCAGCAGCCAGAAAAGTTGCTTCATCAAGGCGGTCTCGTAGCGGCGGATGCGGGCGAGTTCTGGTGTCGGCAGATCCACGAGGTCATGCTCCGCCAGCCGGCGGGCGACGTTGTCGGACTCATCCACCATGCCAATCCGTTCCTCCAGATCGGCGAGCATCTCCTCGGCGATGGCGAGTTGGCTCGTGGCTGGCTCCGCGGGATACCGGCGGCAGGCGACCGCCTCGATGACCGGCCGATCGCGGACCTCGGCCGGGATACCGAGCAGGTCGAACGCGAGCTTCGTCTGGATCTCGTTCCAACCCTCTGGGTTGGTGGTCGCCGCCAGTCGTAAACACTCCCAGCGCGTGATCAACCACGAGCAACCGTACGGACACCGCCGAAGTTGCGCGACGACCAACGATGGGTTCCGGCTCAGCTTCGCCCCGAGCGCCTCGGCGTCCACCTCGCGGTCGTCCCCCCAGTGGGTCTCAGCGCGAAACTTAGCCTCGGCGCGAAGGTTGCGCTCGATCCGGCGGCCCCGGTCGATCTGCGTCGTCAACCGGAGGATCTCGGCTTCCACCCAAACCGGGTCGAGCCTGCCGGTCGCATCCAGAACCGGCGACGTGCGCGCCGCGACCCCATCCAGTTCAATCACCTCAGCCGTCAAACCATGCTTGAGAGAATTGGCTCGCGACCGAGTTTTGCCTTCCTCGGTCCGTGGTCCGGTCGAGAGCGCGGCGTTAGCCCGGTTGGCTGCGATCCGCGCGGGGCTGGTTGTCGGGAGCATCGGAGGACCTCTCGCGGTGATTTCATCGAGTCTGTGGTCAAACTATGCCTGGCTGATCCAATAATATCCTATTTTATTGCAAATTTAGTTCACTCATTCAATCTGCCCCAAATTCATGTCAAAATAAGCATTGTAGGGTGGGTGCAACCCACCGTTCGCAGTGATATTCAACCGTCATTCCGTGAGATCGAATCTGTTAAGCTCAACCGAGTCAAACCCACGGTGGGTTGCACCCACCCTACAAGAGTCAGGGCTTCTCGGCATGCGGGTTTGATTCGATTCAAATTAATGTCAAATTAAGCCAGAAGATGGTGCTAGCTTGCGGATGGCACTTCAGATCCTGAAAATCGACGTCGGCCGATCCCGCGTCTCTGGTCCGCCTGGACGTTTTCACCATGCATTCGGGTCACTCCGCAACTCATAACGCCAATCTGGCGACGGCATTTGATGGTCAAGCCGCCCGGTTCGAGCGCGCGCCGGTGCAAACCGACCCGATCGCGCTCCGTCATCTTGTGGCCGTTGCCGACTTTCCCACGGATTCGTTGATCTTCGACGCCGGGTGTGGGCCGGGTCTGGTCAGCCATGCGTTGCTTGAAGCGGGGCACCGGGTCGTCGGCTGGGACCTGTCCCATGAGATGGTCGAGCGGGCTCGGGCGCGCTGCGCCTCGTTCGGTGAGCGGGCGCGGTTCGAGTGCCGGTCGGTGGATTCGGAACCGATCGAGCGGATCTTTGACGGGGCAATCTCGCGGTATGTCTTGCATCATGTGGTCGATCCCTCAGCGTTCGTTCGGCTTCAGGTCGAGCGGATTCGGCCGGGCGGGACGTTTGTTTTGAGCGACCACACGACCGACCCCCGCGCCGATCGGGCCGCCGAGCACACGGCGATCGAGGCTGCGCGCGACCGGACGCACACGCACAACCTGACGTTCGGCGGGATCATCGACCTCGTTGCAGCGGCGGGCCTGGTGTCAATCCGGGCGGTCGAGGAGTCGTTTACCCTCGACTTCGACGAGTGGTTCGACCGCGGGACTCCCACCATCCCCAAGGACGAGGTCCGGGCGCGCATGATCGCGATGGCACCCGCGCGCGGATTCCGGGTCGAGGCCCAGGCTGACGGACGCCTGGCAATCCACTGCTGGCGAGCAACGGTCCGCGGCGTCGTGCCCGACCGCGCTTGACCCGCATCGACGGTGGTCTGGCTTGTCTCGGCTGCTTGGCTCTCGGTACGATCAATTTGAAAGGCGTCATCGACCACCGGCGCTCTTTTTCGGCGCTGGTGGCAGGGGTAACAGCGCGAGGTACGTCCGTTGAAATGTCTGACATCTTCCCGAGTGGTCCGATCTTACGGACTGCTGATCGGTCTGGCCCTTTCCTTGATCGCCCCGGGGCTGGATCTGGGCAAGTTCTCGACCGCCCACGCGGCGGACGCCCAGCCGACCAAAAAGGATAGCTCCTCGCGCGTTCGGCCCAAGGAAGCGACGTTCACCACCTCGGTGACGCCGAGCAAGGCCAAGCCGGGCGACCTCGTCACGTATCAGGTCAAGGCGAAGGTCGCAGCTCCCTGGCATATCTACAAATACTCCAAGACCCCGCTCGACATGGGCCCGAAGCTGACCGAGTTTGACTTCTTCGATCCCGCCGGGCTGACGCTCGAAAAAGATTGGACCGTAACACCCGAGCCGACCCGCAAGAAAGAGCCCTCCTTCCCTGATATCCCCTACCTCGAATACCACGAGAAAGAAGTGGTCTGGAGCCACCAACTGCGGGTTCCCGCTGATGCCAAGTCGGGCGCGGTGACGCTCCAGTGCCAGATTGGCTACATGATCTGCTCGGACGAGAACTGCTCGTTCCCCGGCCAGTGGACCTTGCCCCCGGCGACCCTGACGATCGTCGCCAAGGGTGCGCCGTCATCCCGCCGCGTTGAGGCCCGATCGCCTGTGCGGCTGGTCTCGTTCCGGACCGATGACCCCGCGCCCGCCGCGACCGAGGCCAAACCCGCCAAGAAGGACAGTCGGGCACCGTTGCCGAAGGCCGTGAAGTTCATGACCGAGCTGGTTCCGGCCGAGGCCAAGGCTGGTGAAACTGTGCAACTCAAACTGACGGCCAGGCTCGACCCCGACTGGCACATCTTTCAGTACGCGAAGACCTATGACACGGGACCGCACCCGCTGACGATCGACAACTTTGACCTTGCGGGGCTGGTCCCGAAGGGAGATTGGACCTCGTCGCGACCGCCGATCGACCAGAAAGATCCCAACTTCCCCGAGATCGCCAGCCTCAAGGAATTCGAGGGCGAGGTCACCTGGAGCTTGCCGCTGGAAGTGCCGGCGGGGGCCGAGGTTGGATCGCGCCAGGTTCGGATTCAGGCGGGATTCCAGATCTGTTCGAGCAAGCAGTGCAGCAATCCCGGCCAGTGGACGATGCCCGCCGCGATGTTGACCGTCGCTCCGGGCGGGTTGCCCGCCGTCGCCGCCACGTCGGCCCCCACGCCGCCGGCCGGTGCTGCGATCACCAAACCGGCACCGGCCACATCGGCCGCGACGACGGTCGAGCCGACCGAATCCAAGGCGGCGACCGTCAGTGAGATCGAGAAGACAGCGCGGTCGGGTTTGATCCCGTTCCTGCTGGCCTGCGTCGGGGCGGGTCTGCTGGCCCTGGCGATGCCGTGCGTCTGGCCGATGATCCCGGTGACGGTTAACTTCTTCGTCAAGCAAGGCGAGAAGAACGGCGGCAAGGCGACCGGGTTGGCCATCGTTTATTGCCTGGCGATCATCGGCATCTTCACCGGGATCGGCGTGTTGTTCTCGGCCTTCCTCGGGGCCTCGTCGCTGTCGAACCTGGCGAACAACCCCTGGCTGAACACCACCGTTGCCGCGCTGTTCTTTCTGTTCGGGTTGAGCTTGCTGGGTCTGTTCGAGATCCGGTTGCCGAACTTCCTCCTCAACGCCTCGGCGCAGGGGGAAAGTCGCGGCGGGCTGGTGGGTGTCATGTTCATGGCCACGACGCTGACGATCACGTCGTTCACCTGCACCTTCCCGGTCGTGGGTGGTTTGCTCGTGCTCGCGGCGAACGGCAGCTACTTTTACCCGGTGCTCGGCCTGGCGACGTTCGCGTCGGTGGTGGCCCTGCCCTTCTTCCTGCTCGCGCTCGCGCCCGGTCTGCTCAGCAAGATGCCCCGGAGCGGCGACTGGATGAACTCGGTGAAGGTGGTCGGCGGCCTGGTCGAACTGGCCGCCGCGTTCAAGTTCGTCAACACGGCCGAGATCGGCTTTCACTCCGTCCCGGAAAACGCCTGGGTCGATGAGCAAACCTTGCTGACCGTCTGGGTCGTCATCGCCCTGGTCTGCGGTGTCTATCTCCTCGGCCTGTTCCGGACCGACCATGATCAGAAAGAGGTCAAGGTCGGGCCGGGCCGCCTGGTCTTTGGCGCGGCGTTTTTGTTCCTCGGGCTGTATCTGGCCCCCGCCTTGTTTGATCACCCGCCCACCGGCCGGATCTTCAACGGGATCATCGTCGGCCTCTTACCGCCGAAGGGGTCGGAGGACAAGGCGACCAGCACCGACCCGGTCGTCGCCTTGACCCAGGAAAAGTCGAAACATGGCGTGCTCTGGGGGATGAGCTATGCCGATGCGCTGGCGGTGGCCCGCAAGGAGAACAAGCGCATCCTGATCGACTTTACCGGCGTCAACTGCTCGAACTGCCGCCAGATGGAACGCGCTGTGATGCCACGGAAGGACGTCATCGACAAGATGAAGGATTTCGTGACCGTCCAGCTCTACACGGACTTCGTCCCGATCGACTCGTTGACGCAGCAGCAGCGCGAAGACCTGGCCGCCGACAACATCGACCGCGAGATCAAGATGACCGGTGAGGCGACCGCCCCCTTCTACGTGATCGTTGACCCGAGTGGTGGCGGCGAGAAGGTCGTCGCGACCCACGGCGGCTATGCCGAGCCGGGTCTCTTCCTCCAGTTCCTTGGCAAGGGAGCCACCGCCACCGAGACCGAGAAGACGGCGACCACCCCGACCGGCGATAAGGTCGTGGATCGCCACTGAGGTGAGTTTGGGGTCAAAACGCAACCCAATTGGCCGGCTGTCTGGAACAAACGCGTTCCAGGCAACCGGCCGTTCGCTTGCATCTCAGTCGCTTATTTCGGAACAGGCAGATAGGGGCGAACTCGCTCGGCGAGCAGCTTGTACCCTTCGGCGTTGAAGTGAAGCCGGTCGGCGACGAACAACTCGGGGCGGACCTGGCCGGTCGGTGTCAGGCTGATGTCGTAAACATCAATGCAGGCGACGTGGGGCATGTTGACCGCCAGGGCGCGGATCTTGTCGTTGGTGGCGCGGATCTTGTCGTTGTCACTCCAGCGCGACGGCGTCGGGTTGCCGAAGATGAACAGGATCTCGGTCTTCGGCAATTGGTTGTGGATCGTCCGGACGAACTCCTCAAAATCCGCGGCGACCTCGGCGGGAACACGCCCGTTATGGATGTCGTTCGTCCCGGCGCGAAGCAAAATCAACTTCGGCTTGTGGGGCAAGATCAGGCGGTCGGCAAAGTGCGTTGCATCGACGATCTCGGTGCCGCCAAACCCCCGGTTAATGACGGGAAGACCAGCAAAATCCTGCGCGAGCGACTTCCACAAACGAATGGTTGAGGACCCAACGAACAGAATTCCATTCTGGGGCGGAGCGTGCTGCTTATCCGCTGCCTCATACGCCGCGACTTCCTTTTCCCAGGTGTCGAAATTGTGCGGCGGGGTGATCGGACCATCGTTCGGCCTGACAACCACTGGTTGGGGCGGTGGCGTCTGGGCCTGAAGCGTGACCGGCGCAAGGCAAACACACAGGCCAAGAGCCAGGGTGATGGCGGAGCGAAGCGACAACATCGGCGATTGTTCCTGAGCAACGGGTTCGGGGTCAGTCGGATACGGTGCCGCAAACTGGCGATCGGCGACCAGTGCCGGCCTCGCTGCTTCAGACCGTATCAGACCCCGAGACCCGGAACAATCCTGCCTCTCGGCTCGGCCCGAATCCTCAACGGCCAGCGATCCGCCGCTCCGGTTTGCGGCCGAAGGCGCGCCCGACGCCCAGCCGGAAGATGACGAGGAGCGCCTCGACCACCTCGCGGAGGTTGATCTTGGAATAACCCGCGCGTCGGTTCTCGAAGAGAATTGGCGTCTCTCCCATCCGGCACCCGTTCTGAGCGCAGAGGAAAAGGATCTCTTCGAGGTAAGAGTAGCCGCGCGATCGGATCCGATCGAGGTCGATCTGAGCCAGGTCGGCAGTGCGGTAGCAGCGGAACGAGCCACTATTATCGCGGGTCCGCAGGCCCAGAAAGAGCCGGGCGTACCAGTTGATCCCGCCACTCATCAGCCGACGCTTGAGGTTGAAACCACCTTCAACCCCACCCCCCTTGATGTACCGTGAGCCGATCATGATGTCGTGGTCGGCCATCCCGCTCAAGAGTGCTGGGATGAACCGGGGTGGATGACTGAAGTCGGCGTCGAGGTTGAGTAAAAAGGTAAAGTTGTGTTCGATGGCAAATTTCATCGCGGCGATCGTCGCCGTGCCGAGCCCCAACTTACCGGCCCGATGGATGACGTAAATGTTGGGTTGATTCCCGCAAAGTTGGTCCGCGATCTGCCCGGTGCCGTCGGGCGAGTTGTCGTCGACGACGAGGATTGAGGCTTGCGGGGCGAACTTGCGGATCTCATCGACCAGAGGGGCGAGATTGAGAGCCTCGTTATAGGTTGCCAGGCAGACGAGCAGTTTGGAGCCATCAGCGAGCAAGGGGGCCGGGATGTCCAAGACAGCATCTTTCCTTGGTTGGGAGGTGGCGCGGTCGCGGAGCGGACCTTGCGGACGAAGTCTCGCCCAGGTACCCAAAGGTGATGCCGCCGAGCACCGACCCTCCGCGAATCAGACGACCAAATTTCTCAGAGTTCCATTTTCATCGAACAACAAGATCATGAGCGAGAGCCGCGAAATCCGCGAGCGACCCCAGGGACGGACCGAACGCGACCCGATCTCGTTCCCAAAAAACGATCACCAATCACACCAGGAGGATGCCAGCAAAAAAAACGGATGCGTCATTGCCGTTTCATTCTCTGAGTTTCGGTGCGACTTGCCCCTCATCTTGCTGACCATGCCTGAAGGATTCAAGCCTTTTTTTGGATCGAGCTTGAACTTACTTCGAGGGCAAAGGACAATCGGCTCATGTTGATTCTAGAAAACGAGTCATGACAAGGTTGAGATTGCGCCGGACGAAACTGGGCATCGCATATCGAAATAGATCGCTATTTGTTGTTGAAAACGTGATTGATTTCATTGAGCAACTCCCCGTCTCAGTTCGACGGATCAGCTATTCGGTTCCGGGGTGACTTTTGAGCGATGAATCACGGTCGACCTGGCGGTGGTCAAACTGGCCAGGTCTGTTTGCGTTCGGTTTGGCATCACGAATCCTCCTATTTGGTCTTGGTTCGCTGGTCCCGCTGCCGACCGAGGCGAAACTGATCAACCTCGCCTGGCAACCCGCCGCGATCGAAAAGCTGGCCGTTGATCAAGCCAAGCTCGACATACCGTCGCGGTCCGCGTTGCGGTCGTGGTATCGGTGGGATGCGTACTGGTACATGCGGATTGCCGACAAGGGGTTCGAGAGTTTCCCCGACCGCGCGGGCACGGTGGCGTTCTTGCCGCTTTTGCCCATGACGATCGTCGCAGGCTCGGCGGTCGGACTGGACCCTTACTGGGTGGGTGTGCTGGTCCCAAACCTGGCGTTTTGCCTGGGTCTGGTTGCTTTCGGGCGGATCGCGGCACGAGTGACCGGCGACGAGGCGACGGCATGGCGTGCCTGTTTGCTCCTGGTCGCCTTCCCGACGTCCTTTTATTTCTCGGCTCCCTACCAGGAGTCGCTCGGCCTGGCCTTGACGGCCTGGGGAATCTGGGCCTGGATGGATCACCGTCCGCTCGCTGCGGGACTCTGGTCGGGACTGGCAACAACCGCGCGGATGTCGAGCGTCGCCTTCTCGGTCGCGATCGTCGCCGAGTGGTTCAATGATCGGCTGCACCATCGTCAGTCGCGCCGCTGGGTCTGGCCGGTGGCAATCCTGGGTGTAACGGGGGTGCTCCTGTTCTTTCTTTATCTGGGCTATGCCGTGGGCGATCCGCTGGCCCACCTCAAAGCTCACCGCTTCTGGGGCCGCAAACCGGGGATACGCGGGGTCCTCTCGTTTGGCAAGCAATTCTTGCTGGCCTGCCTCAAGTCCTGGCCACTCGCTCTGGCTCTGGTCGGGATCACGGTGGCGGTGGTTGCGCGCCGGCTGACCGGCGATTTGTCCGAAAGAGCGCTCGCGCCCGGCCAGCGGCAGCTTCGGGTTGGCTTCTTGAGCACTGTGGCTCTGGTGGGCGGTGGTGTTCTCTGGTGGCTGGCCCGACCGCTCAGCTTCCATGCCGCTCTGCATTACCTTGGCGATGAGGTCTACTTCAACCAGAACAACCTGGCATTCTGGCTGATCCTCGTGCTGGGTATCAGCATCTGGCAGCGGCGCGGGCCGTTCTGGGGGTGCTTGACTCTGGTCCCGATCGCGCTGGCGGCGAGTTCAGGCACACCGATGAGTCTGGCCCGCGTGGCCCTGGCCGCGTTGCCAGCGTTTATCGAGGCGGCGGACCTGGTCGGCAAGCGTTGGTTCTTCTGGATTCTGGTCGTGCTCGGCGCTGTGCTTCAGGCTTTTTTCCTGATTCGGTTCGTCGAGCTTTATCCGATCCTTTGATGTGAGTGGGGGCGGCACGAGCCGGGACCGCGTGGCGATCCCGGCTGATCAATGTCACCGGGGTGGATCGGTCCAGGTGACGGTCTGATCTCCCTCAACGACGTCGCCGATCACCCAGGCGGGCAGGTTGACTTCGTTGCGGAGGTAGCGGGTAATCGCCTCGGCGTAGTATTCGGCGACGATCAACGTCATGCCGATCCCCATATTGAACACGCGAAACATCTCGGCGTCGGGGATCTGGCCGACGGATTGGAGCCAGGTGAATACGGGGGGAACGTCCCACGTCCGGCGGAGCTGAATGCCGCAGCCGGGGGGTAAGATCCGCGGCGGGTTGTCGATCAGGCCGCCACCGGTGATGTGGGCGATCCCGTGGACCACGCGCTTGATCCGGTAGTGACGATAGACCGTCTTGAGCGCCCGGACGTACAACCGGGTTGGCTTCAAAAACTCGTCGGCGACGGTCGTGCCCAGTTCGGGAACGACCGAGTTGTGGTCGAGCCCCGCGACCTCGAAGGCGAGCTTCCGCGCCAGGCTGTAGCCGTTGGAGTGGAGCCCCGAACTGGCCAGGCCGATAACCTTGTCGCCGGGGCGGATCTCGCGGCCGTCAAGAATCTGCTTGCGCTCGACCACGCCGAGGCAGAAGCCGGCGAGGTCGTACTCGCCCGGGTGGTAGAAGTCGGGCAAGATCGCGGTTTCGCCGCCGAGCAGGGCGCACTCGGCCTCGACGCAGCCGTCGCTGATCCCCTGGACGATCGCGGCGGTCAGCTTCGGGTCGTCGCGGCTCATCGCGACGTAGTCGAGGAACAACAGTGGTTCGGCCCCGGCGCAGAGGCAGTCGTTGACCGACATCGCCACCAGGTCGATGCCGACCGTCGCGTGTCGGTTGGCCGCGACCGCCAGCTTCAGCTTCGTGCCGACGCCATCGGTCGAGGCGACCAGCACCGGGTCGCGATACGTCCGCGAGAACAGGCCGACGTTGGCGTCGAGGCGAAAGAGCCCGGCGAACCCCCCCGGCCACTCGATGACCCGGGGCGAATAGGTCCGGCGGAGCAGCGGTGGCAGTAGCGCCATCGTCTGCTCGTAGGTGTCCAGATCAACGCCCGACGACTTGTAGTCAACCGGTCGGGGTGCTTGCTCGGGCTCAGCCATGATCGTCCATCGCGAAAAAACTCAGACTCAAAAAGAAATCGGGGCCAGCAGTGTACCGGAGCCGCTCGTCGGCCGGAACTCGGTGGCCCGACGATCCCCGATCCCCGCAACCACGCGCCTGCTTGATCGGATCGGACCCAAAGTTTATCCTGGGATCACTTGTCGCTGCCTCCTTTCGGTGTCGATCCGCCCTGTCTCACTCTTCGGAGCGTTGTTCACTCATGCTGCGCAAATTCGCGATCGTGGCGCTGTCCCTGACGCTGCTGGGCGGGATCTCGGTCCTGGCCGATGATGAAAGCCCGCTCGAAAAGCTGATGGAGAAGATTCAGAACAAGACCAACGCGATGCGGAAGGTGACCCGCAACGCCGCCGAGTACAAGAAGGGGGCCGCGTCGATCGCCAAGGACGCCGAGGAAGTGATCAAGCTGTCCAAGGAATCGCGCGACATGAAGGAGCCGTCGGAGAAGGAAAAGAAGCCGATCGCCGAGTGGCAGAAATTGACCGACGACATGATCAAGGCGACCGAGGAACTCGCCAAGATCTGTGCGGATTCGAAGTCAACCCAGGCGCAGGCCAAGGAAGCCTTCACCACCTACAGCAAGACCTGCTCGGCCTGCCACACGGTGTACAAGAAGGAAGACTGATGCGCGGCACGTTCGGGACGTCCGCCCGGCCCAGGCTGGACCGGGCGGCCCGTCCGGATGACGGTCAGCCCTGACGGCCTTCGACGGCCAACAAGAGAATCACCGTGGCGACGGCCAGCGGTCGGGGTAAGAGACCGTTGGCGTCGTGACTCAGATCCACATCGTACTTGTGGACGAACGGGTTGAAGTTTTGTTTCATCGTGCCGACGATCTGCCCTTCGACCTCGATGTGAAAGGTCTGCGGCATGAGCATGGCGGCGAACTCATGCGCCCGGCGGACGAGTGCCTTCCAGCCGCTATCCTCGGTGACCTTGCCCCGGACCACGCCGTCGGCGTCCAGGATCTCCCACGAGTCGCGAAACATGGACGTCCACCCCTTGCGGCGGAGTGAACCGATCATCTCCCCCGAGATCGAGTCCGTCACCTGATACGCCGCGCTGAAGTCGAGGATTTTGTTCGCTTTGATGTTGAGGATCTCGGTCCCCGCATTCGTGCCATCGTGGACCCGGATATCTTCCTTCATGCGGAACGCTTTCTGCTCCGACGCGGCCAGAACCCGGCCGTCGGGTGTCAGCAGGGTGAACCCGGCGCCGAGGAATCTGAAGACCTTACGACGGGCCGTAAAATGATCAAGCTGATAGATTTCCGGCGTACCGACCGACATGCGCTGATTCTCCCGCTCTGAGATGGTCTCGGGCCATTGAGATCCGCCGAACGTCCGAGGATCAACCATCTGCTCGCTCGGAACAAGAGGTTAGTTGTCCTGGGTGCTGATTTCACCAGCAAATCCTCTTGCCGATCCAACTCGACCCTTGCCATGAACTCGGCCCCGATCATGCCTCCCCTACTCCTGTTTGATTGGACCTGGGCCGACGTGGCTGGTAACCTCGCCAGCGATGAAGCCCTGCTCGTCCACGCCGAAGAAACGACCGGCCAACCCGCCCTCCGGTTCTGGGAACAAGATCATGCCGCCGTCATCCTCGGAGCATCGTGCCGCCTTCGCGACGAGGTCCGGGTGGAGGCGTGCCGGGCGGACGGTGTGCCAATCGCGCGGCGGTCGAGTGGCGGCGGAACCGTCGTCATCGGTCCCGGGGCGCTCAATGTTACGGTCGTCTTGCCGATCGCCGCCGAACCGGCCGCGTTTCGATCCGTGGACACGGCGCAGCAGTTCGTCCTGAATCTCGTCGCGGAGCAACTTCGTCGTGATGGCCCCGAGGTCGAGATGCTCGGGTCGGGTGATCTGACGATCGGCGGGCGGAAGTTTGCGGGATCAGCCCAGCGGCGGCTCCGGAACTTTCTGATGATCCACGCCAGCATCCTGTACGACTTCGACCTGCCCTTGCTCGATCGCTATCTGGCGATGCCCCCCCGTCAGCCGAGTTATCGGGCCAACCGAACCCACGCCGATTTTGTCATCAACCTGCCGATGACTCGGGACGCGATCGTCCGGTCGATCCGCTCAATCTGGCCGACAGAGGCAGGTTATCTGGGCGATGCCGGGGAGTTGCTTGATCTGATCGGAGACCTGTCCGAGAAAAAATTCCGGGACGATGGTTGGATCGAGCGACTTTGAACGTATTTTGAAGGAGAACGGATTTTTCCGAGGAAAGACAACCGATCGGGGTTTGGGTCGGCTCTCCTTTGCGGTATGCTTGATCGGATCGACCCGGGCTGGTCATGTCATCTTGGCCCGGGTCTCCAATCACGCTTTGACAGATCAAGCCGCTCCAGGCAGAGGGTCGAGGCCCCGCTCGGCCTCCCAGTGGGGATCACGCTCCCATGAACCGCTCGACGGTCGCGAACCGGTGGAACCTCGAACTCATCGAAGCCAACCACCAGCGCTGGTCGGACGACCCCAACTCGGTCGATGCGACTTGGCAGGCGTTCTTTGAAGGCTACGAACTGGCGCAATCCGGTCAAGGTGCGACCTCGGGGGCGCCCGGCACGGCCGAGCAACCCAACGAGGCTCAGGCCGCCGTTACCCGGTTGATCGACGCCTACCGCGAGGTGGGCCACTATCTGGCCGACCTCGACCCGCTCGGCCTGGCCCCTCCCGGTGATGCCGGGGGTCTGCTCGACCTGAGCTACCACGGTTTGACCGAGGCTGACCTCGATCGGACCTTTTATACCGCGCTGTTCGACCCGCCCCGCGCGACGCTCCGCGATCTGATCGCCGTGCTCCGCGAGACGTACAGTCGAACGGTTGGCGTCGAGTACATGCACATCCGGAACAACGAGATCCGGAACTGGCTCCGCGACCGGATGGAAACGACCCGGAACCAGCCCAAACTCGACATCCGCCAGAAGCGCCGGATCATCCTCAAGCTGAACGCCGCCGAATTGTTCGAGACGTTCCTGCACACCCACTACGTCGGGGCCAAGCGGTTCTCGCTCGAAGGCGGCGAGACTTTGATCCCGCTCCTCGACGCGATCATCGAGCGCTCAGCGCAGCATGGCGTCAAGGAGATCGTCCTCGGGATGCCGCACCGCGGGCGCCTGAACGTCCTGGCCAATACGCTCGACAAGCCGTATGGCCTGATCTTCGGTGAGTTCGAGGACAACCACCCCGAGACGTTCGCCGGTGACGGTGACGTCAAGTATCACCTTGGCTTTTCGGCCGACCACGAGACCGCCGATGGCCAGACGGTCCACCTGTCGCTGACGCCCAACCCAAGCCACCTCGAAGCCGTCAACCCGGTCGTCGAGGGGCGGATGCGGGCCAAGCAAGGTCGATTTGCCGGGACCGACCGCAAACTCGGCGTGCCGATCCTGATCCACGGCGACGCCGCGTTCGCCGGGCAAGGCCTGGTCGCCGAGACCTTGAACCTGTCGCAGCTCAAGGGCTACCGGACCGGCGGCACGGTCCACATCGTCGTCAACAACCAGATCGGCTTCACGACCTCGCCGGTCGACAGTCGGTCGACCCGCTACTGCACCGACGTCGCCAAGATGATCGAGGTGCCGATCTTCCACGTCAATGGCGACGACCCCGAGGCCGTCGTCATGGTGGCCGAGATGGCGCTCGACTTCCGCGAGACGTTCGGGCGCGACGTCGTCATCGACCAGGTCTGCTACCGTCGCCACGGCCACAACGAAGGGGATGAGCCCGCCTTCACCCAGCCGGTCATGTACAGCAAGATCCGCGACCGGAAGACCGTCCGGGCTCTGTACACTGATCGTTTGATCGAACTGGGCGAGATGTCGGCCGAGGAAGCCGAGACGATCGCCGAGACGTTCAAGGACCGGATGCAGGCGGTCTACGACGAGGTCCACGACCACGAGCCGACCATCATGCCCCCGCCCGGCTTCAACGGCCAGTGGAAGGGCTACACCCCCCAATATTCGTTCGCTCCGGTCGAGACCGCCATCCCGGCCGACATGATCCGGTCGATCACCGACCAGACCTCGGCGATTCCGGCTGGCTTTCATGCTAACCCGAAGATCGAACGGCAACTCGCCGCACGGCCCAGGACGATCGAGTCGGGTAATGGGATCGACTGGGCGTTCGCCGAGATGCTCGCGTTCGGATCGCTCATGATGGAAGGGACGCCGGTCCGCCTGAGTGGGCAGGACAGCCGACGCGGGACGTTCAGCCAGCGGCACGCCGTGCTGATCGACGGGACCAACGGCGCGGATTACACCCCACTGAACGCCCTGGCCGACAAAAAGGCCGAGCTGAGCGTCCATGACAGCCTCCTGTCCGAGGCCGCCGTGCTCGGGTTCGACTACGGCTACTCGCTCGATGACCCCAAGGTCTTGATTCTCTGGGAAGCGCAGTTTGGCGACTTCTGCAACGGGGCGCAGGTGATCATCGACCAGTTCATCGCGTCGGCCGAATCGAAGTGGGGCCGGTCGAGCGGGCTCGTCATGCTCCTGCCGCACGGGTACGAGGGGCAAGGCCCCGAGCACTCGTCGGCCCGGCTGGAACGCTTCCTCCAACTCTGCGCTGAGGACAACATCCAGGTTGTCTATCCGACGACCCCCGCGCAGTATTTCCACCTCCTCCGGCGTCAGGTCCGGCGGAACTTCCGCAAGCCGCTGGTCGTCATGACGCCCAAGAGCCTCCTCCGCGCCAAGCAGGCGGTGTCGAGCGTGGCCGATCTGGCCGAAGGTCGATTCTTCGACGTGATCGACGACACGGTCGCCCCCGACAAGGTCAAGCGGGTGGTGGTTTGCTCGGGTAAGGTTTATTACAACCTCGTGGCGCAGCGTGAAGCGGCGAAGAAGACCAAGGAAGTCGCGATCGTCCGGCTCGAACAGCTCTACCCCTGGCCCGCCGACGCCTTGAAGGCGGCCCTGGGACGCTACAAGGCCGCCCGCGAGTGGGTCTGGTGCCAGGAAGAGTCGCAGAACATGGGGGCCTGGTCGTTCGCCGCCCCTCGGCTCCGCGAGCTGATGAAGCAAGAGTTCCAGTACGTCGGTCGCGACGCCAGCGCCAGCCCGGCGACGGGTTCGCACTCGATCCACGACCACGAACAAGACGAACTGGTCAAGGCCGCCATCGGGGCCGCCATCCCCTATCTGGTCACGGCGAAAACGGCCCGGTCGGCCGTCGCCCTCACGAGCAAGGATTGATCCGATGGCCGCCGTTCCGGTCAAAGTCCCCCAGGTCAGCGAGTCGGTCTCTGAAGGCGTCCTGTCGCGCTGGCTGAAGGCCGACGGCGCGACCGTCAAGCTCGACGAACCGCTCTACGAACTCGATACCGACAAGGCGAGCCAGGTCTTCACCGCACCCAGTTCGGGTCGGCTCAAGATCGGCGTCGCCGAGGGGGAAACGGTCGAGGTTCACGCCATCATCGGCTCGATCGACCCCGACGGCGCGGCCGAAGCTACCGCCCCTGCTCCGACCAAGGCGGAACCGGCCAAAGCTGCCGCTTCGGCTCCCGCCCCGGTCGCGCAGGGCAACGGCAGTCACGCCGATCAGGCGCTCGCGCCAGCGGTCCGGCGGATCGTCACCGAGACCGGCGCTGATCCGTCCCAGATCGAGGGCACCGGTCGCGACGGACGGATCACCAAGGGGGATGTGCTGGCCCACCTGGACTCGCCCCCAGCGGCGAAGTCGGCCCCGGCCGACCCCGCCAAAGTACCAGCACCAGCCTCCGAACCCGCAGCGCCGGCGACCGCGAAGTCGGCCGGCCCGCGCGAGTCGCGGAAGCGGATGACGCCGATCCGCCAGAAGATCGCCCAGCGGTTGGTGGAAGCCCAGCAAACCGCCGCGATTTTGACGACGTTCAACGAAGCCGATATGTCGAAGGTCATGGACCTGCGGGCGAAGTACAAGGACGCGTTCAAGACCAAGCACGGCGTTGGCCTCGGCTTCATGTCGTTCTTCGTCAAGGCGACGATCGAGGCGCTCAAGGCGTTCCCGAACGTCAACGGCCGGATCGAGGGGAACGAGGTCGTCACCAACAACTTCTACGACATCGGCGTGGCGGTCTCGACCGAGCGCGGCCTAATGGTTCCCGTCGTCCGTGATGCCGACCAACTGAGCTTTGCCGGGATCGAGAAGGCCATCGGTGCGTTTGCCGTCAAGGCCCGCGACAACAAGATCGCCGTCACCGACCTGCAAGGTGGCTCATTCACGATCACCAACGGCGGCGTCTTCGGGTCGCTCCTCTCGACGCCGATCCTCAACCCACCGCAAAGCGGTATTTTGGGGATGCACTCGATCCAGCAGCGCCCGGTTGCGGTCGACGGTCAGGTCGTCATCCGACCGATGATGTACCTGGCCTTATCCTATGATCACCGGATCGTCGATGGTCGCGAGGCCGTCAGCTTCCTGGTCCGGATCAAGGAATGCCTCGAAAGCCCCGAGCGGTTGATGCTCGAACTTTGACCACAGGTTTTGTCTATAATGATCTCGGCTCGCCCCGGCGGATTGGTCCGGGTCGAGCCGAGATTCTTTTTTCGAAGGAGTTCAGTGGTGGCCGAGCGTTATGACCTGGTGGTAATCGGCGCGGGTCCGGGCGGCTACGTGGCCGCGATCCGGGCGGCGCAACTGGGCCTGAAGGTAGCCTGCGTCGAGAAGCGGGCGACTCTCGGTGGCGTCTGCCTTAACATCGGCTGCATTCCGAGCAAGGCGCTGCTCGACACGAGCGAACTGTTTCACCTGGCGCAAAAGCGGTTCGGCAAGCATGGTATCACCGTCGGCGGCGAGGTTGGCATCGACCTGCCGAAGATGCACGCCCGCAAGGATCAGATCGTCAAGGAACTGACCGACGGTGTTCGCTTCCTGTTCAAAAAGAACGGGATCACCACCGTCTTCGGGACCGCTCGGGTCGCCACGCCGACCTCGGTGGTCGTGAAGGATGCCGACGGTGCCGAGACCACGCTTGAAGCCGGCCACATCCTGCTGGCCACGGGCAGCGTGCCGATCAACCTGCCGTTCATGCCGTTCGACGGCAAGACGATCGTTAGCTCGACCGAGGCGCTCAGCTTCGGCAAGGTGCCCGACCACCTCGTCATCGTTGGCGGCGGCTACATCGGGCTGGAACTCGGTTCGGTCTGGAAGCGGCTCGGGTCGAAGGTGACGGTGGTCGAGTTCCTGCCGCGGATCGTCCCGCTTGCCGACCTCGAGATCGGCACGCTTTTGCATAAGAGCCTGATCAAGCAGGGGCTCGAATTCCAGCTCGAAACCAAGGTCACCGGCGCCACCGTTCAGAACGGCCGCGCCACCGTGACGGCCGAGACCAAGGACGGCCAGAAGCTGTCCCTGGACGCCGAGAAGGTGCTGGTCTGCGTCGGTCGCAAGGCGTTCAGCGAGGCGATGGGTCTCGACGAGGTCGGCGTCAAATATGACGCGCGGACGGGCAAGGTCGGCACCGACAAGATGTTCCGGACCAACATCCCGACCATCTCGGCGATCGGCGACCTGATCGACGGGCCGATGCTGGCGCACAAGGCCGAGGACGAGGGGACCGCCTTCGCCGAACTCCTCGCCGGCAAGGCTGGGCACATCAACTACGACACGATCCCGAGCGTCATCTACACCTGGCCCGAGATGGCCAGCGTGGGCATTACCGAGGAGCAGGCTAAGGACCGGAACGTCGACTACAAGGTCGGCAAGTTTCCGTTCATCGCCAACGGCCGCGCCAAGGCGATGGATGAGCCCGAGGGGATGGTCAAGATCCTCGCCGACGCGAAGACCGACCGCGTCATCGGCGTCCACATCATCGGTCCCCGCGCATCGGACATGATTGCCGAGGCCGTCACGACCGTCGAATTCGCCGGCTCCGCCGAGGACGTCGCGCGGATCTGCCACGCCCACCCGACCCTGTCCGAAGCCTTCCGCGAGGCGGCCCTCGACGTCGACGCCCGCGCCATCCACTCGGCCCCGCGGGTGAACAAGACGCTGGCGACTGCTGATAGGGGACGTTGATATAAATTTTTGGTTGGCGGCATGTCAAAACATTGTTTTCTGTCGCCTCCAATTTTATAGTGTCAGCGCAGATAACCTTTGATCGAACTTGCGATTGGGAAGAGAATTCAAATGACCACCAACGTCAAAGTACTGATGGCTGCGTTTGTCTTTGCACTGGTCTCTGGCTCCCTTTATCAAGGTGAAGCATTACGAGTTCAAGCGGAGCATAGACGCCAAAAAGAAGTTGCAAGAGTCGAATCTGAACACAAGCACAGGGAAGAGGTTGCAAAAGCCGAAGCTGAACACAAGCACAGGGAAGAGGTTGCAAAAGCCGAAGCCGAAGCCGAACGCAAGCACAGGGAAGAGGTTGCAAAAGCCGAAGCCGAAGCCGAACGCAAGCACAGGGAAGAGGTTGCAAAAGCCGAAGCCGAAGCCGAACGCAAGCACAGGGAAGAGGTTGCAAAAGCCGAAGCCGAACGCAAGCACAAGGAAGAGGTTGCAAAAGCTGATGCTGAACGCAAGCGTCTAAGTGAGCGCTCGTATGCTACCGCACTCACAGACGCGGCTAGCGAGTACGGTCCTACAGTCCTCCGATTTGGATTTGATGTGCTGGTAAATTCGCTGACTGGTCAATCTAATGCCAAAACGCAACACGTTAATGGGCATTATCGTAGTAATGGCACATACGTTCAACCGTACAATAGGGCACTTCCAAGCAGGTAAATTAGGTTGGCGTCACCGAAGCTAGTTTGAGTTTAAGCTCTTAATATTCAAGAAGGATAGGATATTCACACTGCCGCTTGATGCTCGGTTGGCTATGATTCCAGGGTCGTCTCTGGATCGCCTTTGAACAGCAGCCGCCTGTCGCTCCTGGCTCTGAGGGTTTGTCGCCGTGAGTTCCACCACATCATCGACCGAGTCGGAAACCGGCATCGAGAGCGCCGCGCTCTTGACTCAGTTCCAGGCTGTGCGCCGCCAGTCGGAGATCCTCTGCGAACCGCTCGAACCTGAGGATTTTGTCCTCCAGTCGATGCCCGACGCCAGCCCGGCGAAGTGGCACCTGGCGCACACGACCTGGTTCTTCGAGACGTTCGTCCTCGGTGCCGCGCTGCCCGACTATCGCCCGCGTTATCCGCAGTATAACTACCTGTTCAACTCGTATTACAACACGATCGGCGAGCGGATCGCGCGCGACAAGCGCGGGTTGCTCTCGCGTCCCTCGATCGGCGAGGTCCAGCGCTACCGCCAAGAGATCGATACGCGGGTTGAAGACTGGCTGATGGCGACGGACGAGGCCAGCATCGCCGCGCTCGCGCCGATCATGACAATCGGCTTCCACCACGAGCAGCAGCATCAGGAACTGATCCTGACCGACCTGAAACACGCCTTCGCCGCCAACCCGCTCCGGCCGATCTACCTTGACCGCGAGCCCACTCCGTCGGATGCCCCGCAACCCCTCACCTGGACCGAGTACGCCGAAGGGGTCCGCTGGGTGGGTCACGAGGGGACCGACTTCGCCTTCGACAATGAAGGTCCGCGTCACCGCCAGTTTGTGGGTGCCTTTCAACTCGCCAACCGCCTGACGACGAACGCCGAGTATCTTGCCTTCATCGCCGACGGCGGCTACACCCGCCCCGAGTTCTGGCTCTCCGACGGCTGGTACGCCCGCGGTCGGCTCGGCTGGACGGCCCCCCTCTACTGGGAGCAAGTCGCTGGCCGCTGGGGGACGATGAGCCTGGGCGGGATGGTTGACGTCGCCCCGAGCGAACCCGTCACACACATCAGTTTCTACGAGGCCGACGCCTTTGCCCGCTGGTCGGGTGCCCGCCTCGCCACCGAGGCCGAGTGGGAGCTCGCCGCCCTCGACCTGCCGATCACCGGCAACTTCATGGAGTCGGCCCGTTACCATCCAGCGCCGCTGATCTCAAACGAACCCACCAGCCCGAGCCAGATGTTCGGCGACGTCTGGGAATGGACCCAGAGTCCTTACACCCCCTACCCCGGCTACCGACCGGTAGCGGGCGCCCTGGGCGAGTACAACGGCAAGTTCATGTGCAACACGATGGTCCTGCGCGGCGGCTCATGCGCCACCCCGCAAAACCACATCCGCCCCACCTACCGCAACTTCTTCGGCCCCGAAGCCCGCTGGCAGTTCACGGGAATCCGCCTGGCGGCCGATGTAGGCTGATCCTCAGGACTGGCTGGATTTCTTCTCGATTCGTTCGCGCCAATGGCGCTCGCTCAGATGAATCACCTGCGGGTCCTCGGCGTTGATTAGCTCTCCGTAAAATTGCTGTGTGCTCTGACCAGGATGAAAGATGGGGCGGGGCCGTAGGCCGAGCAAGAGTTGTTTGACGGCCTCGCCGAAACTGGCTCCGTGAAACACCAACTCGAAGTCGATGATATTGATCGCGTAGTAAAACTCGGTGTCAACCAGTAAATAGCCGTGTTGATGATGAAGATCTGCGACGGGCGTCAACGACCTTGAGATCAGGTTCCGCCACGCGCCGAATGCGTCGAACCAGCCCAAATCTTGAAAACCAAACTCGATGTCGGAGCGAGCACACTCGACGCCGGCACCGGTTTGCCCCACATGAAGTCCGCCAAACTCGGCCAGGAGGGATGCGGCCAGCGGGTTTACCATGACCCGAGGATCGACCTCGATCTGCCGGGCGGCAAACCAGCCAGCAGCGCGAAACAGGAGCTCGACGCTCGGGGGGATCGTGAGCATGCTCCTGCACTCTCCTTCCGGAAGAAGCTAGCACCCGCCCGGTCGCACCGAAAAAATGGTCGTGCGACCGGACGCGTGGACCTCGTTCAGATAATCACCGACTCCCCCATCGCCTGGCCGGCCGGACGACTGATTCTAGCAGCCGAGATGCAGTCGAGGCGGGGGTCGCGCTCCGATCGCTCGAACGGGGGGAAGCCGAGCAGGATTCGCTCCATGGCCTTCCCAAACGTTGAACCGTTAAAGATTAGCCCCCAACCGATCATGTTGGATGAGAAGTAGCGGCCTGATTCGTCGATGACGAGGTGACAACATCGCCGGGCGTAGTGGCCGACCAGCACGAAGTTTGTCCCTAACAACCTTTCCCACTCTCTCAGTTGCCCGTCGCTCTCGATGTCGTCCCAGCCGAACTCGATATCGTTGGGGACGTCCCCTCTTGCACCGACATGAAGGCTCCCGAACGCGGCCAGGATCGCCGCGGCGGGATGGTCGGGCGGGACGCGGCGATAGACCAGAACTTGACGCTCGGGCGTCCAGCCTGCCGCCGTAAAGAGCGGTCGAACGCTCAACGGGATGTCTGGCACTCGGGCCGTTCGCACCGATGGGCCGATCGCGGTGAACTGGCTCGGCATTGGGCGGCGGCGGCGCCTCTTTAGCTCTTGCAAGCCGGTCAATAGGATGCGTTCGATGGCCTCGGCAAACGTGTTCCCGATAAAGGTAAATCCGATGTTCCCCTTGGTGGCTTCGAACCAACAACCCTTGTGATCGACCAGGAAGTATTCGTTTCCGCCGCTGGAGTGGCCGACATAGACGAATCTTGTTTTGAGGAATTCCTGCCAGGACATTAAGAGAGGGTCCAGCGCGATGTCGTGATACTCGAACACGACATCGCTCCGAACGTCGCTCGTTTCCCGGACGTGGAGACCGCCGAACTCCGCCAGGATCGCCGCTGCGGGGTGGTCAACCGGAATTCCGCGCTCAACCACGACTCGACGTCCCGAGATCCACCCCGCAGCAACGAAGTTGGGACGAACGGTCAAAGGGATGTCAAGCATGAGAGCAACTTCTCTTGACCGTATGACTGCCGGGACGGATGACAGGCACGCTCTGACCCCCGGCGGATCAATTACCACAGTCCGACGGGGGCTTCAGCCGGGCGGCCCGGAACTCGTCGAGAAGTCGGAAGAACTCGTCCAACCCAGCCCCCTCATCGCGGAGATAATAAGTAATCTTCCCGGCCCAACCGCCGACGTCGTGCCAGTCGTATTGATCCTGAACAAACTCGTCGAAATCCTGAAACTCGATCCACTCGACGTCATCTTTTAAGCTTGTTTGTTCGACGGCGAAGCGAAAACCAGAGAGCCAGGCGTCGAAATCTCTCAACGACTTGCGGCCGAGGTACATCACAGGCCTTTGACGAATTGAGTCCAAGATTTTATAAAATGTCGGCTGTGGGCCGATGGACAGTGTCATCAAGCCAGTTCCTTAATGAGCCCAATTTGGCGGTGGATCAGTGCTGATCCCGGTCCACCGCCAAGGCTGATTCAGTCGTTCAGATATGCACCGACTCCCCCATCGCTTGGCCGGCGGCTTCCATGACGGCCTCGGAGAAGGTGGGGTGCGGGTGCATGGCGTGGATGATCTCTTCCTCGGTGGCTTCGAGCTTCTTGGCCATGACGAGTTCGGCAATCAGCTCGGTGGCCTGCGAGCCGACCATGTGGGCGCCCAGGAGTTCGCCGTGCTTCTTGTCGAAGATCAGCTTGACGAAGCCTTCGGTTTCGCCCGCCGCCTGGGCTCGGCCGGAGGCGACGAACGGGAACTTGCCGACGCGCAGCTCGTAGCCGGCCTCCTTGGCGGCCTTCTCGGTGTAGCCGACACTGGCCACGCCGGGGTCGGTGTAGGTGCAGCCGGGGACGCACGAGTAGTCGACCGGGCGCGACTTCTTGCCGCAAAGGGTCTCAATGCAGTGGATCGACTCGTGGTGCGCGACGTGCGCCAGCCAGGGGGGACCGATCACGTCGCCGACGGCATAAATGCCCGGCACGTTGGTCTTGTAGCCGTTCTTGGGGTCGGCCTTGATGTGCCCCTTGAACAGTTCGACGCCGAGGCTATCGGCGAAGACCCCTTCGACGTTGCCCAGCACGCCGATTGAGACCAGCATCACCTCAGCCTGGATCGTCCTGGCCCCTTGCGGGGTGTCGATCTCGACCGTGACCCCATCGGCCGACTTCGTCACCTTGCCGGTCTTCGACCCCGTCAGGATTTCAATCCCGCGCGACTTCAAGCTCCGCGCCAGGACGGCCGACGACTCCTCATCCTCGCCCGGCAAGATCCGGTCGAGAAGCTCGATCACCGTGACTTTCGTCCCGATCGCGTTGTAAAAATAGCCGAATTCGAGCCCAATCGGCCCGCCGCCAACGATCACCATCGACTTCGGCTGCTTCGGCAGCGACATCGCTTCCTTGTACGAGAGGATCTGCACCCCATCAAACTCGGCGCCCGGCATCGGTCGCGGGCGGACGCCGGTGGCGACGATGATCGAATCGGCCGTGATCGTTTCGGAGCCGATCTGGATCGTGTGCGGCTTGGTGACCTTGGCGGTCCCGACCTTGTGCGTCACCTTGTACTTCTTGAAAAGCTGCTCGATCCCCTTGTTCAGGTTGCTCGCCACGCCCCGGCTCCGGCCGATCATCTGGCCGAAATCCCACTTGGCGTCGCCGCTGTACCCGAACTCCTTGCCGTGGCGGCCGACCATCTCGACGAGGTGGGCATTGGTCAACAGCGCCTTGGTCGGGATGCAGCCCCAGTTCAGGCAAATCCCGCCGAGCTTGTCTTTCTCGACGCAGAGGACTTTTTTCCCCAGTTGGGCGCCGCGGATCGCTCCCGCGTAGCCAGCGGGACCACCGCCGATGACGACGATGTCGTAGTCGTAAGCCATGAAGTTGTGTCCAGATTCAAAGAGGAACGGGCGCAGAGGTCGATCAGCTTCGACCCCTCCGCCCGTCTGGTTCGTCGTCGTCCGAGTGTCGATAACCTATTGTAGGGCAAGAGCCAGCGTCGTCAAAGCAGCATCGACGTCGGTTCTTCGAGGTAGCCCTTGAGGGTCCGCAGGAACTCGGCCGCCATCGCCCCATCGACCGCGCGGTGGTCAGCGGTCAAGTTGACCGTCATGACGGTGCCAACCTGCAAGGCGTTGCCGACCACAACCGCCCGCTTCTCGGCGGCGCCGACGGCGAGGATGCCGACTTGCGGCAGGTTCAGGATCGCGTCGAACTCGCGGACGCCGTACATCCCCAGGTTCGAGATCGTGAACGTGCCACCCGCCAGTTGCGGGCCGGTCAGCTTGTTGCCGCGTGCCGCCTTGGCAAGCGTCCCGGTCGCCTGGTTGATCTCTTTCAGGCCGAGGATGTCGGCGTTCTGGATCACCGGGACGATCAGGCCGCCATCGAGTGCCACGGCGATCCCGACGTTGACGTTCGGATGCTCGACGACCGCTTCGGGCTCGAACGTCGCGTTGACGCCCGGGTGCTTGCGGAGACTCATGGCGACGGCCTTGGTGACGAAGTCGCCGACGGAGAGCTTGACGCCTTCCTTTTCCAGTTGCTTGTTGAGCCGTTCGCGGATCGAGACGATCTCATCGACGCGGATATCAACGGCAACGTGGATCTCGGGAGCCTGCTGCTTGGCCTGCACCATCCGCGCGGCGATCGTCTTCCGCATCGGCGAGTGCGGAATCCGCCGCGGTTCGCCGACGGGAGCCGTCCGGGCGGGAGCGCTGCTCGGGGCCGACACGGGGGCGGGTTTGGTCGCGATGCCACCACCGGTGGGGCGGTTGCTCAGGAACGACTCGACGTCAGCCCGAATCACGCGACCACCGGGGCCGGTTGGCGCGACCTGGCCGAGGTCGATCCCGCTCGACGCGGCGATCTTCCGGGCAAGCGGCGACGACTTGATCCGCCCACCGCCATGAACTTCGGTCGCCGTCGCGGCCGCATGATTTTGGCCATTCGAGACCTCTGGGCTGGTCGGGCTGCTGGTTTCCTCGCGGTAGGGAACGCCCGACTCCTGCGCTTCGTATTTGGGGGCCGACTCGGTCGCGGCAGGGGCCGGAGCAGCCTTGGCGGCAGCAGGCTTGGCCGCGCCGTTGGAACCACCCTTGGCGGCGGCGATCGCCTGGGCATCCTCACCTTTACCGGCAAGGATCAGGACCGGATCACCGACCGGAACTTCTTCGCCAACCTGAGCGCACAGGACAGCGACAATCCCCTCATCGAAGGATTCGAGCGGCATCACCGCCTTGTCGGTCTGGATGTCGGCGAGGGTGTCGCCTTCCTTGACCTTGTCGCCGACCTTGACGCGCCACTCGACGATCTGTCCGCTCGACATCGTGGGGCTGATCGCCCCCATGGGCACTTCGATCGGCACGAGGCTATTCTCCAGAAGAGGAAACGAGCCACGGATGAAACACGGATGGAACACGGATGAGAACGATAAAATTCGTCTTTATCCAGGTTTCAGCCGTGTTCCATCCGTAGCCTCTTTTGTATTAAAGTGTTTGATCAAAGTTTGCTGTACGTGACGTCGCGGATCGCGGCGATGACCCGGTCGACGCTGGGCAGCATCGACGCTTCGAGGGCCCGGTTGTAAGGGATCGGGGCGTCCTTGGTCGTGACCCGGCGGATCGGGGCGTCGAGTTCGTCGAACGCCTGCTGCATGATCCGGTCGGAGATCCCCGCGCCGAGGCCGCAGTAGGGCCAATCTTCCTCGACGATGATCGCGCGGTGCGTCTTGCGGACCGACGTCAGCAGGGTGTCGAGGTCAAGCGGGCGGATCGTCCGGAGGTCGATCACCTCGGCGCTGATGCCTTCGCCCGCCAGTTGCTCGGCGGCGGCCATCGAAGCCTTGAGCGACCGCGAGTAGGTGATGATCGTGACGTCGTCCCCCTCGCGGACCACGTTCGCCTTGCCGATCGGGACGAGGTGGTCACCGTCGGGAACTTCTCCCTTGTCGCCGTAAAGGACTTCATGCTCGATGAAGACGACCGGGTCGTCGGACCGGATTGCACTCTTGAGCAGACCCTTGGCGTCGGCTGGGGTGGCGGGCATCACGACCGTCAGGCCGGGAACGTGCGCATACCAGGCTTCGAGCCGGTGCGAGTGGGTGGCGGCCAGGCAACCGGCCATCCCCGAACTGCCCCGGAAGACAATCGGCACGGCGAACTGCCCACCGCTCATGTACCGCATGTTGGCGGCGTTGTTGACGATCTGGTCGATGGCCACGAGCGAGAACGAGAACGTCATGAACTCGATGATCGGGCGGAGGCCGACCATCGCCGAGCCGATCCCGATCCCGCAGAAGCCTTCCTCGGAGATCGGCGAGTCGATCACCCGGCGCGGGCCGAACTTGGCCAGCATCCCCTGACTGACCTTGTAGGCACCGTCGTACTCGGCGACTTCCTCGCCCATCAGATAGACGCGGTCGTCGCGTTCCATCTCCTCGGACATTGCCTGATTCAAGGCTTCACGATACGCAATGACGGCCATGACTCAATTATTCCTGCGGGATGTGGTGCGCGACCGTGATGTCCTGATAAAGCGCCTCGGCGGGCGTCGGCTCACTCTTCTCCGCGAAGGCGATCGCCTCTTCAACCTCGTTCTTGACCGACTCGTGCATCTGGTCGAGGGTCTCGTCGTCGATCCAGCCGCGATCCTTGAGGATCACCTCATAGGCGACGATCGGATCGCGGGCCTTGGCGTCTTCCAGTTCCTGCTTAGTCCGGTACTTCGACGGGTCGCTCATCGAGTGACCGCGAAAGCGGTACGTCTTCATCTCGATGAAGCTCGGCCCGTCCCCAGCGCGGGCACGTTCGACGCAATCGCGGGTCGTTTCGGCGACGAGTTCGATGTCATTGGCGTCAATCGAGTAGCCCGGCATCCCATAGGCGGTCGCGTTCCGCATCACGAGGTCGAGGATGCACGAGTGGCGGTGGAGTTGCGTGCCCATCGACATCATGTTGTTTTCGACGACGTAGATCACCGGGAGCTTCCAGAGCGAGGCCATGTTAAAGGCTTCGTGGAGCGACCCCTGGTTCATGGCGCCGTCGCCATAGTAGCAGATGCAGACCGAGTCCTTGTCGCGGTACTTGTTGGCGAAGGCGACGCCAGCGGCCAGCGGCAGGTGACTGCCGACGATGGCATGCCCGCCGAGGAACCCCTTGGCGGCGTCGAAGAAGTGCATCGACCCGCCCTTCCCTTTCGAGCAGCCGGTGTACTTGCCGAGCATCTCGGCCATGCCTTCGTTGACGCCCATCCCTCGGGCGATCGCGTGGCCGTGGTCACGGTAGGCGGTGATGACGAAGTCGTCCTCACGCAGCATCCCGATCGAACCGACGGCGACCGGTTCCTGTCCACTGTACAGGTGGCAGAAGCCGCCGATCTTGCCACCCATCTGGTAGAGCTTGTACGACTGCTCCTCGAACCGCCGGATCAGGAGCATCTGGTGGAGCCAGGCGACTGCCGTTTCCTTCGAGACCACCGGTTTGGTTTCGGTCGCTTGAGCCATGAAGGCCGACTCCTGAAAGAAGCTGCCGCCGGGAGGTCGCATCGGGGCGGACGAGACCGGCGGAGAAGGAATTGAAGGCAGCAAGGACGCGTCGGAGGCACCATCGGAGAACCCGATGGAAGTCCTCGGCGGCCCAAAGAACGGCAGCCGACCGTGGAACCACTCCAGGAATTTGGTCATCATAACCCAAATCGAGTCCAACGATCAATCCAGACCATGCTTGCCCCAGATCATGAGGCCTCGATCGTGGCCGGAGCCATGGCGGCAAACTCCACAATCTGGCGAAGAATGCCCATGATTCGAGGAAGGTTTTTCATCGAGTAATGGGCAACATCGACCGTAACCAGGTTGCCGCGGAGCCGCAAGAACTGCCAAACCGTTCCAGTGCTAACAGCCCCTTAAATCGCCGCGATTGGGTTGCCAGCACGCTCGTTGCTAATTCCGGCTGCCATCATCGTCGCGATGCACTGACCTAGACCGGTCCGGATCAAGTCTCTTTTCGCCGTGACGATTGCGCAGCAGGGCGCCTGGAGTACGTGCTGGCTGAGACCGTGGCCGAGGATGAAACCGCAATAACCTTTGAGTCCTCGATCCCGGTCCACGTCCCACTCAACACCCGAGAAGAGGGTAAATGACCATCGCATCGATCGTTTCAGTTCCAGCAGCACCGGGGCGATAATGAACTCGGACTTCGCTTTCTCAGTACTATTGGCGAGAGCTAGCAGAGTCCCATCGTCCAAGAATTCGGCGAACTCCAGACGAACTGGGTACGGCTGCGAAGTGCTAAGTAAATCCCTATCTTCGAGCCGCAAGCCGAGTTGCTTGAGCACCATCGGGAACGTGAAGTCGCGAAATGCCATCAAGCAACTCCGGTAGACGAACTCTTGATCGGGTCAGACCGGAGCCGGGCTCGATGCAGGACTGGCCAGCAACTGCCGAAGCACATACGGCAAGATCCCGCCGTGCTGGTAGTAGCGGATCTCTTGCGGGGTGTCGATCCGGACCGTCACTGTGAAGCGCTGTTCGAGCCCTTCAGGGCTGGTAGCCAGAACGGTCACCTCGCGACCATTTTTGAACTCGCTGGTCAACCCGTCGGCGAGCCCTTCGATCGTGAACAGTTCCTCGCCGGTCAGGCCGAGCTGCTCGACGTTGTCGCCGGCGCCGAACTGGAGCGGGAGGATACCCATGCCGACCAGGTTCGACCGGTGAATCCGCTCGTAGCTTTCGGCGATCACGACCCGGATGCCGAGCAGCTTCGGCCCCTTGGCCGCCCAGTCGCGCGACGAGCCCGAACCATATTCCTTACCGGCCAGGATGATGAGCGGAACGCCTTCCTCGCGGTACTTCTCGGCCGCGTCGAAGATGCTCATCCCTTCGCCATCGGGGAGGTGCCGTGTGACGCCGCCCTCAGTCCCCGGGGCGAGCTTGTTCTTGAGGCGGATGTTGGCGAACGTGCCGCGGACCATGACCTCGTGGTTGCCGCGCCTTGAGCCGTAGGAATTGAAGTCGGCGACGGCGACGCCATGCTCGATCAGGTAGCGACCCGCCGGCCCTTGCACCTTGATCGACCCAGCGGGTGAGATGTGGTCGGTCGTGATGCTGTCGCCGAGGACCGCGAGCACCCGAGCGTTGCTGATTTGCTCGAACGGCTGCGGCTGGTCGGGCATCCCCACGAAGTAGGGCGGGTTTTTGACGTAAGTCGAGTCGTTGTCCCACTCGTAAAGGTCGCCGGTCGGCACCGGGAGCGAGTTCCAGCGCTCGTCGCCCTTGAAGACCTCACCGTATTCCTTGGTGAACATCTCCGACCGGACCGACCGCTGGATGGTGTCGGCAACCTCGGCCTGGCTCGGCCAGATATCGCGGAGGTAGACGGGCTGGCCCGCCTGGTCGTTGCCGATCGGGTCATTGTTCAGGTCAAAATCCATCGTCCCGGCCAGGGCGTAGGCCACGACCAAAGGCGGCGACGCCAGGTAGTTCGCGCGGACGTCAGAGTTGATCCGCCCCTCGAAGTTCCGGTTGCCACTCAAGACAGCGACGGTGACGAGGTCATCCTCGTGGATCGCCAGGGTGATGTCGTGCGAGAGCGGCCCCGAGTTGCCGATGCAGGTCGTGCAGCCATAGCCGACCAGATTAAACTTGAGTTGATCCAGGTACGGCGTCAGCCCCGCGTCATCCAGGTACTGCGTGACGACCTTCGACCCCGGCGCCAGGCTGGCCTTGACCCACGGTTTGGTTTTCAGGCCACGCTCGACCGCCTTCTTGGCGACGAGGCCGGCGGCCACCATGACGGAGGGGTTCGAGGTGTTGGTGCAACTGGTGATCGCGGCGATGACCACGGAACCGTGCGTGACGCCGCCGTGGCGGAGCGGCTGCGTCAGCGCGTGCGGTGACTCGGGGTCTTCCGAGCCGACACCGGTACCGCCGCCGCCTTCGCCTTCGAACCGCGACTCGCTCTTGACCTCGGTGGTCGCGTTCACGTTCGCCGCGACCGACCCTTTCGGGACCGATTTGGGCGTGGGCGTGCCGACCATCGATTTCAGAGCTTTCTGGAACGACGCCTGGGCATCGGCCAGGTTGACTCGATCCTGTGGCCGCTTGGGACCGGCCAGGCTGGGCTCGACGGTGGCGAGGTCGAGTTCAAGGACGTCGGAGTAAGTGGCCTCGGGCGTGTCGGCAGTGTGGAACAACCCTTGTGCCCTGGCATAGGCTTCAACCAGCTCGATCAAGCTTTCGGGACGGCCCGAGAGGCGGAGGTAGCGGATCGTCTCGGCGTCGATCGGGAAGATCCCGCACGTCGCGCCATATTCGGGGGCCATGTTGGCGATCGTGGCGCGGTCGGCGAGTGGGAGGCTGGCCAGCCCGGCCCCGAAGAATTCGACGAACTTGCCGACGACGCCTTTGCGGCGGAGTTGTTCGGTCACCGTCAGGACGAGGTCGGTGGCGGTCGTCCCTTCGCGAAGACTACCGCTCATCCGGAAGCCGACGACCTGCGGCACCAGCATCGAGACCGGCTGGCCGAGCATGGCCGCCTCGGCCTCGATCCCGCCGACGCCCCAGCCGAGGACGCCCAGCCCGTTGATCATCGTCGTGTGCGAGTCGGTCCCGACCAGCGTGTCGGGGTAGGCGACCGGGTGCTCCTTCGGCTTGCCGTCCCCCTGCGACCCTTCAATGTCGGCGGAGGAGAAGACGACGCGGGCCAGGTATTCGACGTTGACCTGATGGACGATCCCGGTGTCGGGCGGCACGGCACGGAAGTTCCGGAACCCGTTCTGGCCCCACCGGAGGAAGGCATACCTCTCGCGGTTCCGTTCAAATTCGAGTTCGGCGTTGGTAAAGAAGGCGGTCGCCGTGCCAGCCTCGTCGACCTGGACCGAGTGGTCGATGACGAGTTCCACGGGCTGCAACGGATTGATCTTCTTCGGGTCGCCGCCCATCCGCTGCATCGCGTCTCGCATCGCGGCGAGGTCCACGACGGCGGGCACGCCGGTGAAATCCTGGAGCAGGACCCGGCTGGGCCGGAAGGCAATCTCGCGGCTCGGGATCGCCTTGGCGTCCCACTCGGCCAGGCCGAGAATGTCGTCGCGGGTGACGGTAATGTCGTCCTCGTTCCGCAACAGGTTCTCTAGCAAGATCTTGAGCGAGAACGGCAACTTATCGAGGTCGGCCCCTTCGGATTTCAGCGCTTCGAGTTTGTAATAGCGATAGGTCTGGTTGCCGACGGCGAGATCACTCAACGACTGAAAGCTATTGGCCATGACGCTCCGACCTTCTTCTCAATGACCTGACACGACGACGGGCGATTGATCTGCTTGATAATCCTCATTTTATCATAGCCCGGCGGGACCTGACAGGGTAGAGCGAGCGAGGCGTGCTGGCGATCGCGCTGCGGCTTCAATAGCCTTGAACCTCAGATCCAGACCCGAGGCGCGAACTTTCGCGTCCCGACCCGCAGGGCATACTTGAGCATCCCCTTCCCCTTGCTGTACGAGACGTTGTCCCAGGCGCGGACGCCTTCGACGTAGGGCTCGACCCGAAACCGGGGGATGATGGCGGGGTCGTGGGCGGCGAGGAAGGGATCGACGAACTCGCGCATCTGGACTTCGGGCAAGGCGACGAACAGCGGGCCGTCGGGCGTCATCCGCTCCTCGCGCATCTCATGGTACTTACCGGTGAAGATCCGGCGGTACCCAGCGAGCGAGAACGAGAAGAACCGCATGTCGAACCGGTGGTGCGGCTTGTTCTTCAGGTCGCAGTAGAGATCATACTGCGCCGGAGCCGCGCGGACGCAGGCGGCGATGTTCATCAGCATGTAGCGCCCGGTCCCCTTCCAGACCTTGGTCTCGGGGGGAAGCTGGGCCAGCGGGGCGAAGTCGTTGACGAGGTAATCGAGCAGGCGCATCTCGCCGTAGCCCCGCCCGAGCGCTGGGTCGTAGTCGAGCCCTTGGTGGCTGGTGACGATGACCTCCTTGCCCTGCCCGAGGCGATCGGCGAGGTCGCGGACGGCCGAGACGTCGCTGTCCGAGTTGTCGGCGAAGAGGATGCGCTCGATCACGTCGCTGGGTTGCCTGAGGTAGAACTCGAGCGCTTCGAGATAGTCGCGGAGCCTTAATCCCGCATCGAGCCGCGTGATTCCGGGCACACCCGACGCCGGGGGAGTGATGGTGGCCGTCAACAACAAGGTCACTGGCATGAACAGATCACTCCCGACGCGACGGCATCATCAACCGACGAACTGAACGTCAACCGCCGGGATCAAGCCCACGCGAGCGGCTTCGGCCAGCAGGGTCCGGACGGCCTCGCGACCCCGAGGGCCGTAGTCGACCGTCCACTCGTTAACATACATCCCGACAAACCGATCCGCCAGCGCTGGGTCAAGGTCGCGGGCGTAGTTCAGGGCATAGTCGAGCGCTTCCTGACGGTGGCTCAGAGCATACTCGATGCTCCCCTTGATCAGCCGGGCCACCTCGTCGATGGTCTCCGCCCCGAGATCCTTGCGAACCACGTTGCCACCGAGCGGCAGGGGCAACCCGGTCTTCGCCTGCCACCACTGGCCGAGGTCGATGATCTGGTGCAACCCCTTGTCCTGATAAAACAACTGCCCCTCGTGGATGATGAGACCCACATCGGCGCGCCCGTCGGCGACGGCGGGCAAGATCTGGTCGAACGGCATTACCTCAACCCGGACATCCTTCCCCAGGCAAAGCTGCAAAGTCAGATACGCCGTCGTCATCTTTCCCGGAATGACGATCGTCTTACCGGCAAGGTCGTCGAGCGTCATCGGCTCGCGGGCGATCAGCTTGGGGCCATAGTTGTCGCCCATGCTGCACCCCGAGGCGAGCAGGGCGTACTTCTCGGCGACATAAGCGAACGCGTGGATGCTGATCGCCGAGACTTCCAGTTCCCCCGTGACGGCTCGCCGGTTGAGGGTTTCGATGTCTTCGAGCTGGTGGACGAACCGGAGGTCGCCGTTGCCGAGTTTGTCGTGCGTCAAGGCGTAGAACATGAAGGCGTCATCGGAGTCGGGGCTGTGGCCGACCCGGATGGTTTGCAGGTTGGTGGCAGCGGACGTCATGGCTGAAAGTCTCGGTCAAGGAATCGAACGGACGGGGGCCAATCCTGGCGGTGGCGGCCTTCCCTTTCCCGTTATGGTAGGCAAGGAATTAACCAAACGGAGTCGGCAAACAAAAAAAGGGCGGACCGGGTGAGGGTCAGCCCTTCGATCAGATCGAGTTTACCCGCCGCGATTACTGGCGGTCTTTGGGTTTCGAACCCGCGTTCCGGGTCGTGTTGTCGAGCATTTCGAGCGCGTCGAACGGGTCCTTGCTCGGGTCAGCATCGTAGGCCCGGGCCAGATCCTGGAACGGCGCGTCCTTGGGCATCTCGGTCTGCGACTGCTGGCAGGCGCGAGCATACCGCTTGGCGATCAAGCCGGTGTCCTTCTTGTTCAACTCGTCATCGCGGTACCAGCGGTGATGGTCGAGCAAGTTCTTCCAGACGTCGAGCCCTTCCTTGTACTTGGTGACAGCCACCGGGAAGTCAGCCGACTTGTAGGCCTTGGTCCCTTCATAGAACATCCGGCGGGCCTTGATGCCGTCGGGCTCCATCTCGGCCATGCACCGGTCTTTCCAGTACGGAAAGTTCATCTGATCCGCCCACCGCTCCGACCAGTAAAGTTCGTTCGGATGCAGCTTCGCAGCGGCGGCTGGGTTGGTCTTGGGGTTGTTGCCGACTTTGATCTTCTGCGTGACGTACTTGCCGTCGACCTGCACCTCGTTCGGGGCGTCGTAGACGTGGTCGCCGAACTCGTCCCACTCGGCAAGCGCTTTCCGCCATGACTCCATGGCCCGAGGACCGAAAGTCGCCTCGACCCCCTTGATGCTCTCTTTTTCGAGGCTCAAGGCGTAGCGGGTCTGGGCATGCGCTGGCATCGACCGGAAGGGCAAGTCGCCGGGGCGACCTTTCCGCTGGGTCGGTGCATCGACATACTCGTTCATGTCGGCCGAATCGCTGACACCTTGCCTGCTCTCGCCCGCGTCCACCAGCCGGACAGCCTTGGTGAACCAGTCGCGGCCGAGCTGGAAGTTGTCGTGGTAGATGGTGTTGCCGTCGATCGGGCTCCGGGTGAACGAATCGTCATCGTCGTCGCGGAAAAGGCGGCGGAGGATGATCGACTCGTCGGAGAAGCCGAGTTTGTGATAGTAGTACCAGGCGGTATCCCAGACGAGGTCGGGCGACTTCTGGTTCTTGTTCACGCCGTCCTTGACGAACTTGATCCCCTGCTTGATCCAGTCGTACTTGTCTTCGGGGGCGTCCCACTCGACCGAGACGTTGTAGGTCAGATTCCAGCTCTGGAAGGTCCAGATCGCCAGGAAGTGGGGCTGAAGCTTGGTGATCATGTCGACCGTCACCTTCAGCTTGTCCCACTCCTGGACCTTCTGAAACTCGATCGCGCGGGTCCAGAGGACGTTGGCAGCCATCCCGCGGAAGCCACCGAGGAGGAACAACTTGAGGACGAACGACCCGGTGTCGACTTCACCGATCGTTGCCTCGCCGAGATCCTTCTTGCGAGCCTCGGCCTGGAGAAACTTCTTGTACGGGAACATGCCCGTGAACAAGACGAGTATCCCCACAGCGTAGACGATCTTGCGCTGCATGTTGGTGAGGGAACTCACGCCGCCACCTCTCGGTTCTTGAGGATGAAATAAGCAAAGATGGAGAACGGCACGACGTACGCTAGGGCGATCATCGTGTTTTGCAAGACGAGGGGGCCGGTGACGGCGAACCCTTCGGCGACGGTATTGCTAACGTCGAGCGACGCCAGGTTGGGAATCAGGTAAACCATTCGCGACATCACCGGCATGACGACCGCGTCGAGGGTCTTGGCCACGACGGCGCCCGGAGTCGCCGCGAGGTCACTCATCTGGTTGTCGTGAGTCAAAAGCCGGATCAGCGACTCGAACGGCCCGCCCCCTTCGAGGGTGGAAAGGAAGAACCGGCCGAGGATCGACGACGCTGCGTGGCCCGCGACGAAGAAGGCGATCGTGAACAAGAGCGCGACCGGCCAGCTCAGGAAGGTGCCGGCGAACACGCCAATCGTCGCCAGGACCACCGACTGGAGCCAGATCCCGAACAGACCCTTGAAGAAGTTGGTCCCGAAATTCCCCTCGTCGGCGAGGAGATAGAAGTCACTCTCCGCCATCCCGAGGTACTGCGTCGGGCTCTTGCACCGGACCGTGACCTTGAGGTCACCGAACGACCCGACCAGGTAAGACGCCTTGAACGTCCGTTTGTTCGTGTAATACTCACGGATCGGGAAGGTGGTCGAGTACTTGAGGCCCGTCCGGGGGTTCTCGACTTCCAGCTCGGCATAGACTGGCTCACCCACGACGCGGCCCTTGGTGGTCCGGTAGACAGTGAAGGTCATCTCCATCTGGATCGGCGGCGAGACCAGTTTTGCGGCTTCGGTGCGCAGTTCGTCGGCCTCGTCGGGCTTCTTGGCGGCCACGGCGGCCTGAATCTTGGTGTTCAGCGAGTTCAACTCGGTCTGCATCTTCTCCGACTGCACTTTGAGGCCCTGAATTTTGGCCTTCGTCGTCGTGATGTCGGCCACGATCCGGGCGTTCTCGGCGGCCGAGATGTTGGGTGCTCGTGACCGTTGCTCGCCCACGTTCACGACGAATTGCAGCTTGGCAGCCTCGTTTTCGATCGCCTCGATCGTCCCTGGTTTCAACAGCGATTCGACCGGGACTGGCCGATAAAGCCGCTCCTTGGGGTCGAACGGGTCAACCACCGACGTCCCATAGGTCCAGGTGGCCGTGGCTTCGGTCGCCCCTTCGATGTGGCTCCGAAATTCCAGTTCCTGGCCGACGTCGATCCCCTTGATCTGCGGCGTTCCCCGCGAGTCGAGGAAGGTCAGCGAGCCTTTCACCGGCAACCGCGCTGACATCCGGGTCCGCATCTGGTCCGCCTGATCGTTAAGAACCCGAGCCTTGTCGGGGTCTTTCTCCTGGATCGCGGCGGCCTCAGTGCTGATGGCGTCGATCGTCCGCCCGATGTTCCGGTCGAGATAGACCAGGCTGATCCCGCCAAAGACAAGTGTCAATAGAGTCACGATCGTCATGTAGCCGATGATCCGTCCCAGGATCAGTTCGATCCGTCGGACCGGCTTCGACACGACCGTGTAGATCGTCTGCATCTGAATGTCTTGCGGCAGGCTGAGCGGCGCCAGGACCGTTACCATGATCGTCAGCAAGAGCATGCAGAGGAGTGTCAGGGTGCCCACATAAATGCGCCCAAGTTCCGCCGGGCGCTGCTGCGAGGCGGGCAAAAACCAGTGCGTGAATGCCAGGATGACGGCGAACAGGACGATCACCACCCACGGCGCCCACATTCGCCGGGTGGCTTCGGTGACGCTTTGCTTGGCGATGGCGTACAACCGGCGCGGCCGCATCGCGAAGACCTCAGGCATGAGCAGCCAGAGGATCTTGGCCAGGACCACAAAGCCCATGTACGTCGCGCCCAGGCGAACTCCCTGGGTCAGGGCGACCTCAGGGCTGATCCTCCCAAACGACTTCCCATCGGTCGAGGAGGTCGCTCCGGCCAGAACCACGGCGATCAGCACACCCAAGACGATCGCGACGTGGATACCGCCGAGGACGACCAGGTCGGACCGACTGCCAATCCGCCGGATCGACGTCCAGAGGGAGCGCTCGGTCCAGGCCAGGATCACGGCCCCGCAAACGAGGCCGATTGCGGTGGGAATGCCGATCCCCCGGATACTCAAGGTTCGGACCTGACCCGTCGTTTGCAGCACATTGAGCACGACGCCCAGCAAGCCACCGACCAGGGCCACGAGCGCTGAGATATCCAGGCCGTTGATCTTGGCGCGTTCGCGGGTCCGGAGCGCCGCGATCACCCACGAAACCAACCAACCGATCAGAGCGAAAAGACCGACCACCTTGAGCCAGGTGATAAACCCACCGAACGTATCGTCGGTCGATACTCCAGGCTCACCGAAGACAAACAACCATTTGACCGCGGGGACCAGCCACAAAGGTACCCCCGGCATCGAAGATATCTGCTGCATCTGAGGTGAAACTCCTCGATCGCCGAACCGGAATGAGAAGCATGAACGATCGATCGGATGAGAACGCGAAACGGATGGGAAATCGACCGCACCGGGAGGGAAACTCTCGGAGCGGCCGATTGGTAAGCGAACAGTCGAACGGATCAATCGAGCGCGGCCGGGTTAGACCCGATCGGCGGTGGCCACGACGGGAGCACTCGCGGCAGGCTTGCCCATGTCGCCCGGCTTGTCGCCAACTCGGCGCCGGCCTGGGTGCAGGTCGCTTTCGCGGACGATCCGCAGGAACAACTCTTCAAGCGTCGTCGTCGGATGATCGACCGAGATCAGCTCCGAGCCGTGCCGCTTGATGACGGCCTGGATTTCCTGGATCGCCGCCTCGGATAGCTCACGGGTTTTGATCTGGGTGATGTCCTGCACGGTAAGCAAGTCGGAAACCTTGCCGAGTTCCTTCAACTCACCACGGTGGAGAATCGCGATCCGGTCGCAGATGTCCTGCATGTCGGCCAGCAAGTGGCCCGACAGAACGACCGTCTTGCCTTGCGTCTTGAGGTCGCGGATCAACTCCTTGATCTCGGCGGTCCCGATCGGGTCGAGGCCCGAGGTCGGCTCGTCGAGCAGGATCAACTCGGGATTATTGATCAGCGCCTGCGCCAGCCCGATCCGGCGTTGCATCCCCTTGGAATACTCGCGGAGCTGGCGGTGCTTGGCGGCGTTCAGGCCGACCATGTCGATCAGGCGTCCCACCCGCTTCGTCCGCTCGGCGGCGGAGAGCTTGAAGAGGCGACCATAAAAGTGAAGGGTTTCCTCGGCGTTGAGGAACTTATAAAGGTACGACTCTTCGGGGAGATAGCCGATCCGCTCATTTTTGGCAACGTTGGTGGTCGGCTCGCCGAAGATGAACGCATCCCCTTCGGTCGGAAATAACAAACCCAGCAGGAGCTTGATCGTCGTGGTCTTTCCCGAGCCGTTCGGCCCAAGCACGCCGAAAATTTCGCCCCGGTGAACCTTCAGGTCGAGCGCCTTGAGAGCCTGAACCTTGGGCCGGCCCCAGAAGTCGCGGTAAACCTTGGTCAGGTTCCGAGTTTCAATAATGACGTCTCGGCTCATCACGAAGGTGCCTTTTGTTGTGATCAGAGAAGATGAAGAAAATGCGGTGCTGTGTGAGCGTCAGGCTTAGGTTACGAAACGACCCTGACCGCCCAGTTCGTCGCGGCAATCCGAGACGAGTCTGATATCTTGATCGCCCAGCGATCAGAGTCCACGATCATCCGAGTTCGTCCAACCCCGCGAGTTGTTGCTTCCCCGACGCCAGTTGCACGGACAGGAAAGAACACTTCGACAAGATATAATAAGAACGGGCTGAAACAAGCAAAGAAGACCGTGTTACGTCGCTACGCTGTCGGCAAGGTGTTGGTTCGAAGATTTTTCCCGCCAACCGATTGTGTGCCCGAGATCCTAACTGGAAGAAATCTCAGAGCATCATCCTTGCCTTGAAGTGAAGTCATCGTAAACGTCACTTGATAATCTTGGCAAGTATGGTAATCCAAGATCAACCATCAAGCAGCAAAGTCGATCCCAACCGCCACGGCGCGATCGGGATCGACTGTCAATCACATCTGGCTTCTAGCTCGAACTCAGGGACGAAGACCGGTTGATCCAGGATTGACGGGGGGTGCTTCAACCCTGCCCGAAAAGGCGGGTGCGGGCGGAGTTTCTGTAGTGTTGTTCAACGTGTTGTTATAGGGGTGCAGCGACTCTTCGGCAGACTGAGTCGGTTGATTGCTGGCGGGGTGCGGCCCGCCGCAGCCAGTATACGGAATGAACCGCTGACCACGTGAGATGTACGGGTTGTAATAGGTGGGAAAGAACGCTTGCGTTGCTGGGACCACTCGATAGCGGCGGAAGAAGTAATCGGGAACTCGGTCTGCTGTGAGCGGCAAACGATCACCGAACTCCACGAACCCGTACCCATCGGGGTTTCCGTTGGCAAACCCGATTCCATTGCCGGGTTGCTGGGGCATGACACCCTGATTCGGGTTCCGATTGAAGAAAATACCGCCCGTTGAGTTAATCGCGATCCAGAGAGTGAATGAGCCAACCAGGGAAACCATCGGATCACCTCCATGTTCCACGCCGACGGACTAACTATCATCACGACAAAGATACCCGCGCGGTTGTTCCCTGGAAGGAAATTGCAGGGTCATTCCCTTCCGAGTCGCTTGCTTGTAAGGTAAAATTGGGCTAGCACGGTTCCTCTGAAAGTGCCGTCCATCGAACACGGATCTGGTTCAGTCGGAATGGTTGGTCTCGCGGCGGGTTTATCTTGCAATGATCGTCCTGATCGATAACTACGACTCGTTCACTTATAACCTGGTGCAGCGCCTGGGTGAGATCAACCCGAACCTCAACGTCCTCGTCGTCCGGAACGATCAGATCAGCCTCGACGAGATCGCCGCCAAAAACCCCACGCATTTGATCGTTTCCCCGGGACCATGTACTCCTAATGAGGCGGGCATTTCCTCGGCGGCCATCGAGCGGTTCGCGACATCGATCCCCGTCCTGGGCGTTTGCCTTGGGCACCAGTGCATCGGTCAGACCTATGGTGGCAAAATCGTCCGGGCCGACCGGATCATGCACGGGAAGACCTCGTTGATCTTCCATGACGATCACGGCGTTTATCGTGGGCTCAGTAACCCGTTTCAGGCAACCCGTTACCATTCGCTGGTCATCGAACCCGGCACCCTGCCGCCGAGCATCCGAGTCGTCGCGCAGACCGACCAGGCCGAGATCATGGGGGTCCGCCATGAGTCGCTCCCCCTTGAAGGGGTTCAGTATCACCCGGAAAGCTTCTTGACGACCGAAGGGACGAAGCTCCTGAAAAACTTCGTCGAGCAATGACGGCCAACCCGCTGCTCACGGTCGCCGAGGCGGTCGCCCTGGTGCTCGACCGCGCCCGACCGCTCAGGGCGATCACGACCGATCTGGCAAATTCGCTCGGCCTGGTTCTGGCGGAGTCGGTCGCGGCGGACATGGACCTCCCGCCGTTCGACAAGGCGTTGATGGATGGCTATGCGGTCGCCGCCGCCGACCTCCCCGACGCCAGCGACCATCGCCGCCTCGTCGTGGCCGAGATCACCGCCGGGACCGTTGCCGATCGGTCGGTCGGGGCCGGCGAGGTCGCCCGGATCATGACGGGTGCTCCCCTGCCCCCGGGAACCGACGCGGTCGTTCCCGTCGAGCGGACGATCATCGACTCGACCAGCGCCAACCACGTCTGGCTCAAGCTCGCCGGGCCGGTTCGCGCCGGGCAGTTTCGCCTTGATCGCGGGCGGGAGATGCACGCGGGTGAACCCTTACTTGAGCCTGGCACGGTTATCCGGGGTGGCACGATTGGCCTGCTCGGCTCAGCGGGCCGTGCGCAGGTCCGGGTGATCCCCCGGCCGAGCGTGGGCGTGATCCCGACCGGCGACGAGACTGTGCCGATCGGCCAGACTCCTGGTCCTGGCCAGATCCGCGACACCAACGGGCCGATGCTCGCGGCTCTGGTCCGAGCCTGGGGCGCCACCGACACCACCGTCGAGTCGAGCATCCCCGACCACGCCGCGAGTCTGACCGCAACCTTCCGGGCCGCACTTCGGCATCGCGACATCCTGATCATCAGCGGCGGCGTTTCCGCCGGGATCAAGGATCTGGTGCCCGCCTGTCTGGTCGAGGCAGGGGTCGAACCGGTCTTCCATAAGGTTGCCGTCAAACCGGGCAAGCCGATCTGGTTCGGGGTTGGTCCACCCCGCCTGGATGGTCGCCCAGGCACGCTCGTCTTTGGCTTGCCGGGCAACCCCGCCAGCGGCGTCGTCGGCTTCCTTCTGTTCGTCCGCCCCGCGCTCGATGCCCTGTCCGGTCGAGGCAGCAAGCCCGCCGCCGTCGAACCCGCCATCCTCGGGGCACCGTTCAGCCACCGCGGCGACCGGCCGACATACCATCCCGTCCGGATCGAAGGGCAGACCGTCTTCCCACTCGTCTGGGCGGGATCAGCGGACCTGCGGATGGTGGCACTGGCCGACGGATTCGCCCACTTTGCCGCGGGTGATCGTGACTATCCGGCGGGTGCTCCGGTCGACTTCCTCCGCCTCCCTTGATTGGATCAGCGGGTCGAGCCCGGATTCAGCCGCTGGGTGACCTCGGGTGGGAATTTTGGCGGATAAGGCGTAAAGTGCGGATCGACGGAAGTGATCGCGACCTTTCAAGAGGGCCGGGCGGATGGCAATGACAACGGCGGAACCGGCGGTGGCGACGACTCGGCTCCCGCGCTGGGTCCGGCATCCGGTCGGACTCGCGCTGGCGTCCGCCGGCCTGCTCTGGCTTTCGTTTCCGCCGGTTGAGTGGCATGCGGCGGCGTGGGTGGCCCTGGTCCCGCTGTTCTTGCTGGTCGCCGACCCCGAACGGCGCTACCGGATCGGGTTTGCCGGCTGGCTGAGCGGCTTCGCCTTCTGGCTCCTGGCGGTCCAGTGGGTCCTGGCGGTTGATCCGGGTGCCTGGGTTGGGTGGCTGGCAATGGCCTTTGCACTCTCGTTGTTCTGGCTCACGTTCGTCTGGGTCAGTCGCACGGTGATCCGCCGGCTGGGCTGGCCGATCACGGTGGTCGCGCCGACCGTCTGGGTCGCGCTTGAGTACGTCCGGGCGCATGTCCTGACCGGCTTCCCCTGGTATTACCTCGCTCATAGCCAGTACCGCCAGGTCTACTGGACGCAGATCGCCGACTTCGCCGGTTCGCTCGGGGTCAGCTTCCTGATCGCGCTCGTCAACGCGGCAATTGTCGAGGTGGTAGCTCCCAGTTACTTTGCCGGTCCAGCCCCGACCGGCACAGTCTGGCGGCGCGTGCCGACCGGCAGTTGGGTCCGGCTCGGTCTGGTGGTCCTGAGCCTGGTCGGCACGCTCGGTTATGGTGTCTTCCGGGTCCAGACGGCCCACTTTCGGCCAGGTCCGCGCGTGGCGATGCTCCAGTCGCGCGAGATCCAGGAATACAATCCGCAGAGCCGCAAGACGTCCGCCGCGCTCCATCAACTGTACCTGTCGCTGGTCGACAAGGCGGTCTCGCAAGGTCCGCGACCCGACCTGATCATCTGGCCCGAAACCGCCTACCCCTTCAACTATGTGGCGATCGACCCCCTGCTCGACCCCGCCGAGTTCGAGGCAATGGCCCGCCGCTATAACCCCGAGATGATCGCCGCCGACTGGACCTTGAAGCGCGACCGGATCAATGCCGACCTCAAACACATCCTCGACCGGACCCGCGTGCCGATGATGATCGGCGCCACGACTTACCACTTCCGCGCCCCTGCCCTGGCCCGCTACAACTCGGCCATCCTCCTCCAACCGAACGCCGACCCCCAGAGTTACCACAAACTGCACCTCGTCCCGTTCGGTGAATATGTCCCGCTGATCGACGTGATCCCGCAGATGATCCACCTCACCCCGTTTGAACCCGACCGCCTCCCGACGCTGAACTTCGGCGAGCGCGCCACCTGGTTCTCGCTCGGTCCGATCCGGATCGCGGCGGCGATCTGCTTTGAAGACACGGTCCCCCACGTCGTCCGCCGCTTCTTCTCCGAGGTTCCCGACGACGCTCAACCTGACCTGATCGTCAATCTCTCCAACGACGGCTGGTTCCAGATGACCGCTGAGCATGAGATGCACCTGGCCGTCAGCACCTTTCGCTGCATCGAAAACCGAGTGCCGATGGCCCGCGCTGTCAACACCGGCGTCTCGGCCTTGATCGACGGCAATGGACGGATCATCGCGTCGCTGGCCAAGGAAGTTGCCGACCAGGTGTTGAGCGCGGTTACCCCCCTGGATGACCGAACCGCGCTTTATTCCGGTTGGGGCGACTGGCTCGGGCAAACGACGCTCGCCGGGTCGATCGGCTTCTTGATTCTGGGTTGGATCGCCCCACGCCGCAATCGAGACGCCGACACGAGCGACGACCGGAAAGTCGAGCAAAATTCACTGAATACCGCCTAGGACCGATATTCTCCATTTCCACCAAATTTCCTTGCTTGTCCAACGTCCGGGCATGGTGTAAGTTTAGGTCGAGTTCTTGGGAGGTGGTCGCAACCACCCGGGTTCGGTCGCCCCGAAGTCGGGTTGCGACGACTTGTCGGGTCAGGTCGGGCCGCGTTATCTTGAAAGAGATGGCCCCCGTCGTGGTTCGGCATTGACACCGCCAAGTCCCGACCTGGCCACAACTTTCCGGATTTCACGGACCGAGCATCACACCAGCGCTCCGACTCGTCGTGTCGGGCTAGCGATGGTCGGCCGTCTTACTTGAATGGTGGGATGGGACCATGACGTTCGTCGGTAAGATCCTCGTCATCCTGATCATGGCATTCTCGCTCGTCTTCCTCGGCATCTCGACGGTGGTGTTCTCGACCGCGAAGAACTGGAAGACCGTCGCCGAGAGCACGAAGGCGGACTTGCAAAAGAAAACCACGCTGGCCACGGACAAAGAAAACCTGGCCAAGGAAGCACAGACCAAGCTTGAAACCGCCACCGCTGACCATCAAAAGGTCGTGACCGAACGCGAGAACCGGATCAAGGAACTCGACAAAAAGGTCAGCGATGCGGAAGGGCAAGCCTCTGCTTCGCGGAGCGGCCTCGAAGTCGCTCAGAAGAATGCTCAGGTCGCTTTGGCTGAAGCGACCGACCGGAAGCGAGAAACTGATACTCTGGCCGAGACCCTGAACAAAGCCCAGGCTCAGGCCACTCAGTTCAATGCTCAAAACCTGGAACTGACCGACCGAATTCGCATCCTCGAACGGCAAAAGGCCACCGCCGAGCAGAACGCCAAGGATCTACGTGGCACGCTGGCCCGAACCACCGCCTGGGCACAAAGCAAAGGTCTCTCGCCAAGTGAAGCCGATCAGTTTGCCGCTAACTCGATCGCCCCGCGTGTGTCTGGTCGGGTCACCGAGGTCGACTCGCGCAACAAGATGATCGAGATCTCCATCGGGTCCAACGATGATGTGGCAGCCGGGCAGATCTACAACCTGTTCCGCCTCCAACCGCAGCAGCAGTATCTCGCCAAAGTCAAAATCGTGACCACTTACCCGAACAAGGCCGTCGCCGAGGTCATGGACCAGACGGTTAACCGCCGCCAGATTTTGGAGGGTGACATTGTCTCGTCCTCGTTCGACTCCCAGTAAAACGGCGCCCAAGAAGTCGTCCCGGCCTGCGGGCCGTCCCGGTGTCTATGTCGCAACTCCCAAGAGCGACATCTATGTCGCCCTGCTGGGCGTTTCGCTCGGTGCCATGGTCCTGGCTACCCTGTTGCTGACCCTTCTGTTGAACGGCTACGAGTTCAAAATTTCGGCTTAACCCGATACCAACCTACTCGAATTAGAATTTTGTTCAGTGATCTCTTGACCACTGAACAGGTTTCGAGTATCTTGAAACCATCTGCCACACATCACCACTTCGGGGCGATGTTGGGGCGGGTGGTTTCTTGGTTTACCCGTTAGGTGAACCCGGGGGGGATGAGCTGAGGCTGGAGCCTCGGGCGTTCCACCAGGTCCGACATCTAGGTTTGACGACGACCATCGAGGTTGGGTGCGAGTGCGCCCGTGCCTTGAGGTTGAAGGGGTGTGCCGATGACTCAGTTTCCGGAACTCTTCGCGGCTTTGGGTGGTTCGTTCGAGTCGACCGAGGTCCGCGTCCGCTCGCAAGCGGGTCGGCAACTGCACTACATCACCGCCCGAACCGCGATGAATCGGCTCGACAGTGTGCTTGGCCCCGAGAACTGGTGGGACGAGTACATCCCGGGCGAGAATTCGGTCGTCTGCAAGCTGACGGTTCGCCTGCCGGACGGCTCGGTCCTGACCAAGTCCGACGCCGGTGGGTATGCCGGGATGGCGGATCAAGGCGACGACGACAAGAGCGGCTTTTCCGACGCCTTCAAACGCGCCGCGGTGAAGTTCGGCGTCGGCCGTTACCTCTACCGCGATGGTGTACCGGCGTTTCTGACCGAGCGTGAACCGGCCCCGACCACTCCGGCCCCGGTCGCCGATACCAGCAACGCCTCGACTCGGGCGCCGCAAGCTCCTGCCGCTCCCGCTGCCGAAGCGGCTCCCGAAGCCTATCGCAACGGCGAATCGACTCCTCCAGCGGCGTCGAATCGGTCCTCGGCGGGCAACTCGGTCCCTCGGAGTGGTCGGGCCCTGTTCGCCTGGACCAAGGATCAGGAGCAGCGGTATCAGGTCGGCCTCCTCAAGTATCTCAACGGCTGGGCCAAGTTGCAGGATTACCCCGGCCGGATGGTGGACTGGGATAACGATCAGGTTACCCACGGCTACAGCGAGGCTTGCCGCAAGTTGCAGGCGGTTTCGACCGCTCCCGCCGAGGAGTACGAGGAAGCCCTGGCAAACTGAGTTGACTTTGCTCACTTCGGACCTACCAGGCCCGCCCGAACCTCTCGGGGCGGGCTTTTTTGTTGGCTGGCGTCGGGCGTGCGTTTGGCGATCGAAGATGGTACGCTCGACGGACCTTGCCAGCCAAAACCGGGGTGGGCGTTGCGATCGCCGTCCGGGTCTCCGAGGGATGCCCTGATGCCTGAGTTGCGGAAAGATCCGATCGTCGGTCGCTGGGTGATCATCGCGATCGAACGAGCCAAACGCCCGCACGACTTCAAGCATCAGGAGCAGTCGCTCGTCGAGACCAGCGCCTGTCCGTTCTGCGAGGGGAACGAGGACAAGACTCCCCCCGAGGTCGTTGCCTACCGCGATCGCGGCGGTCGGCCCAACGGTCCTGGCTGGCGGGTCCGCGTCATCCCGAACAAGTTCCCGGCGCTCCAGATCGAGGGGAACGTCAACAAGCGCGGCGAGGGGATGTACGACATGATGGCCGGCGTCGGTGCCCACGAGGTCATCGTCGAAAGCCCCCGGCATCACCTGAGCATGGCCGCGTTGCCCAAAGACACCATCTGCGAGGTGCTCTGGGTTTACCGCGACCGCCTGATCGACCTCAAGCAAGACAAGCGCTTCGTCCACGGCCTGATCTTCAAGAACGTTGGCTTCGCCGCCGGTGCCAGCCTCGAACACACCCACAGCCAGCTCATCGTCACGCCAACCGTGCCGATCTCGGTCGCCGAGGAGATGGCGGGCGGTCTGGAGTTCTACAACTATCGCGGTCGGTGCATCTACTGCGACATGATTCAGCAGGAACTGGCAACAGCCACCCGGATCGTGTACGACTCCGCTCACTTCACCGCGTTCTGCCCGTTCGCAAGTCGGTTCCCGTTTGAGACCTGGATCGTCCCCAAGGCGCATTCGAGCCATTACGAGAACATTCCCAAGCAAGGTGTCGATGACCTCGGCGAGGTGATCCGTCAAGTACTTGGTCGACTCGAAAAGGCGCTCGACAATCCGCCTTATAACTACATCATGCATACAGCTTCGTTCGATCGCGTCGAGATGCCGCACTATCACTGGCACATCGAGATCATTCCCCGCTTGACCAAGGTGGCCGGCTTCGAGTGGGGGTCGGGGTTCTACATCAACCCGACGCCGCCCGAGGATGCCGCGCGGTTCCTCCGCGACATTGCCTGGGAACAACTGGACCCGCCCGCGCTCGCCCCTCATTCATGACCTGATCCCTGCTCACTTCTGTTCGCCCCGATCGCCTCCGAGGATCTGCCCCATGCCCGGCGTTCGCTTGATCCTGGCGCTGCACAACCACCAGCCGGTCGGCAACTTCGACGGCGTCTTCGCGGCCAGTTATCGCGATAGCTACCTCCCCTTCCTCGAAGTGATGGAGAGCTATCCGACCATCCCGTTCGCCCTCCACACGTCGGGGCCGCTGCTCGAATGGCTGGTCGAGCATCAGCCCGACTACGTGGCGCGGGTCCGAGCGCTGGTCGAGTCGGGTCGCGTCGAGATCCTCGGCGGCGGCTACTTCGAGCCGATCCTGCCGATGATCCCGCACCGCGACCGTGTCGGCCAGATCCGCGACTACACCCGGTTCCTCGGCGAGACGTTCGGCACCGAAATCCGCGGCGTCTGGCTCGCCGAGCGGGTCTGGGAGCAGCAACTTGTCACGGCGCTGGTCGAAGCGGGAGTCGAGTACACCGTCCTCGACGACTTTCACTTCCAGCGCGCCGGGGTCGATGAGCGCGACCTCCGCGGCTACTATCTGACCGAGGAAGACGGCAAGCTCCTGAAGGTTTTCCCGATCGCCGAGCGGCTCCGCTACCTGATCCCGTTCCGCGAGCCGCACGCGATCTATGAGTATCTGCGCCAGGTGGCCACCGATCGGCCCGACTCGACGGTCGTCTTCGCCGACGACGGCGAGAAGTTCGGCGCCTGGCCCGAGACCTACGACCACGTCTACCGGAACGGCTGGCTCCGGCGCTTCTGCGACATGATCGTCGGCAACCAGGACTGGCTCGAAGCGACCACCTTCGCCCGCGCGGTCGACGCCACGCTGCCGATGGGCAAGGTCTACCTGCCCGACTCGTCTTACCGCGAGATGACCGAGTGGGTCTTGCCCCCCAGCAAGCTCACCGAGTTCCAGACGGCGACAAAGCCACTCGGTGATAGCCCGATCGCCCCGGACCAATCCGGCTATAACCACCAGCTCGAACAGCTCCGCCCGTTCATCCGTGCCGGCGGTGCCTGGCGGAACTTCAAGACGCGGTACGCCGAGACCGACGAGATGTATACCCGGATGCTGGGCGTCTCGAACCGACTCGACGCTCTGAGTCGATCCGGCACCGCCGACCCGGACTATCTCGACTCGGCGCGGGTGGACCTCTACAAGGCCCAGTGCAACTGCCCGTACTGGCACGGGGCGTTCGGCGGCCTCTACCTGCCGCACCTGCGGAACGCCATCTATCGCCACCTGATCGCCGCCGAAGGCGCGCTTGATGACGCCGAGGGGCTGACCGGACCTCGGGTCGCCTTGGCGGTGGCCGACTTCAACCTCGACGCTCGGCAAGAGGTCCGAATCGAGAACGACCGCCTGATCGCCTTCATCCGCCCCGCGCTCGGCGGTCATATCTATGAACTCGACTTCCGCCACGCCGCGATCAACCTCCTGGCCACGCTCGACCGCCGCCCCGAAGCCTACCACGGCACCGTCATCGCGGCCGCGCACCACGCCGGGACCCAGAACGACCTGCCGAGCATCATGGATCGGGTCGTCCTGAAGCAGGATGATCTCGACCAGCGGCTGGTCTACGACTGCTACCCCCGCAAGGCGCTCGTGGATCACTTTCTGACTCCCGACGCGACGATCGAGGACATGATCGCCTGCCGAGCGGTCGAGCTGGGCGACTTCACGACGGGCACTTACCTGTCGCGTGTCCAGCGGTCCGAGACGCAGGTTGCGGTGGTGATGGAGCGGCCGGGTGTGGTCGATGGCCACGCGATCCAGGTCCGCAAGACGATCACCTGCGAGGCGGACAGCGGCACGCTCGACGTCCATTATGTCCTCGAAAACCTCCCCGAGGGGGTCTCGGTCCTGTTCGCCGTGGAGATTAACATCGCCGCGATGGCCGGCCATGCCCACGACCGCTATTATGCCGACCCGACCGGACTGCGCCTGGGGATGCTCGACGCTCGGCTGGACCTGGCGGCGGGTGGGGGTGTAACGCTGACCGACGAGTGGCTTGACGTTGCGGTCGGGCTCCGCTGGTCCGAGCCCGCCGCGCTCTGGTGCTTCCCGGTCGAGACGGTCAGCCAGAGCGAAGGGGGTTTCGAGGGGGTCTATCAAAGCTCGGCCGTCATCCCCCGCTGGGTCGTCCGGGCCGATGAGTCGCGGCGATGGGAGGTCCGGATTCGCTGGTCGGTCGAGCCGGCGCGGGCCGAGGCGGCGACTCGGGCCGAGGCGGAGCCTCACTGGTCGCTCGTCGATGGCTGAATCCCCCGCCGACCGCCGTGCCTTGCTGATCCGCTGGCCGTTCCGGCTTCTGACCCGCGCTGAGGCCGCGCGGCCGGCGAAGGTGGACGTTGCGGCGATCCTTCGGAAGGCACGTCGGCTGCGGTTCCGGGTCCGGCGCGGGGTCGTCGCCGACCTCGTCGGCGCGTATGCCGGGGCGCGGGTCGGGTCGGGCCTGACGTTCGCCGACCTCCGCCCGTATGAGCCGGGCGACGACGTCCGCCACCTCGACTGGAACGTGACCGCCCGGCAGGACCGACCGTACATCCGGACCTTCACCGAGGAGCGGTCGTTGACCCTCTGGCTGCTGGTCGACGTCTCGGCCAGCCTCCGGTTCGGCCCCGACGGCGCGACCAAGGCCGACCGCGCGGTGCAGGCTGCCGCCCTGCTGGCCACGGCGGCGATCCGCTCGGGTGACCGTGTCGGCCTGGCGCTTGTCAGCGATCGGGTCGAGGCCGAGATCGCCCCCGGGGGTGGTTCGGCGCATCTCGCCCGCCTGATCCGGGCGCTGGTCGCCACGCCGTCGCGGTCGCGGCGGACAGCGCTTGAGGTCGGTCTCCGGGGGTTGGCGAAGTCGCGGCGACGGTCGCTCCTGATCGTCTTCAGCGACTTCCTGACGGTCAAAGCACCACCAGTCTGGCGGGTCGCGGCCCGCCGGCACGACATCGTCGCCGTCCGGGTGGTCGAGCCCCGCGAGCAGGCTATCCCTCCCGCCGCGCTCGTGGACCTGATCGATGCCGAGACGGGGACGAAGCGGACGGTCGACTTCGGCTCGGAGCCCGTCCGCGCGGCGTATGCCGAGGCCAGCGCCGAGCGTGACCGAGCCTTCCGCCGCTGGTGCGCGACGTCGGGCGTCAGCGGGGTGGACCTGCCGACCGAGAGCGACCCGATCTCGCCGCTGATCCGCTTCTTCGCCGCCCGCGGGCGGAGGCGGCCCCGGGCATGAGCCAGGCAGAGCCCAACCCGGCGGGCGAACCGGTCCCGATCGTCCTGCCGCGGCCCAACCTGGGTCCCGAGCCCTGGTCGAGCGCCAGCCCGGTCTGGACCCCACTGGAACTCGGAATCGTGGTCGCGATGGTGGTTCTGATCGCGACCCTGGCGGTCCTGAAGCGGCGGCGACTCCGGGCGGCGGCTCGGGACGAACGGCTCGGGACGAGCGACCTCGACGTCGCCGACCTGACGCCGAGCCAACGCCTGGTTGCCTCGTCGGCAGCGGTCCGCGCTGCCCTGATCGCCGAGTTCGGGCCGACCTGGGGGGCTCGAACGACCCAGGAGATCGCCGCCGACCCCCTGCTCGCCGACCGCCTCGGCCCGGTGGCCGCCGAGAGCGTCGTCGACTATCTTGACCAGGTCGACCGAGCCAAGTTTGCCGGGGAAGAATTTATTAGTGTGGATGAATGGATCAATTCCGCTCAGACCTTTCTCGATCAGTTCCCGATGTCCAAGAACCCGACGCGTCGGGCGAGTTGACGTGGTGATCAGCGGGCTTTGGTCCGGTCGGGTAGGCGGATACCGACCTCCACCGTGGTGTCGATGCCGGTTCGGAGTTTGATCCGCCAGGTCCCGGGCAACCGCTCAACGTCGGTTGACGCGTTGGCCTCGGTCGTGAAGCTGAACTCGCGGGCCTCGCCGGGACGGAGCGTCGCGAAGCTTTCGCCCACCTGCGACCACTCGCTGTCGACCGCGAGCGTACCTGGGTAAATCTTCCGGCCGTCTGCCAGTTCAAGGAGCGTATCCGCAGCACCGTCCGCTCGATTCCGCACGAATGCGGGATCAACGGGAGCGAATACCTGATCCTTCGAGGTGTTCTGGAGTCGGACGCGGAGCGCGACGGCACCCTTGCCGCCATCGCGCTGCTCTGGCTTACCGGTCAGGTTGACTCGTTCGAGGATGAGGTTGCGACGGTCCACGGCCAGCGGATCAATCCGGAGCGACCCGACTTGCAGCGTCTGGCGGAGGTCCACCATCCGGTCGGGAGGGATGATGGCGAGGGGATCGACCCGCCGCGACTGGTCGCCGAGCCGTCCTTGCGTGCCGCCCTGATCATCGACTAGGGCTGGGATGATCGGGCTCGGTCCGAACCGTTCGGCCTTGCGGCCCTGATACAGGGCCCAGATCAGGCCAAGTGTCATGGCGCTGGCGTAGCTGACCAGTACGGCTTGCTTCCAGGCAGAGGGGGCGTTAACCTCGGCGATCTCGGCGTCCTCAAGAGGCAAAACCACCGTGGGTCGCGGTGGTCGGGTCGTCAGGTCGAGATCGAGAAAGGGAGGAGAGGCGAGCGGTTCGGCACTGGACACCAAAGGCGTGGTGTCGACCTCTTCCGTCGATTGGGGAAGGCGTGGGAGGTCACTCGTGGAGGAGGATTCGAGCACCGACCGGCCCGGGTCGGTGATCATGGCGATGTCGACGTCGGACTCGCTCGGGCTGACCAGATCATCGTCGGAACCTGGTCTGGTCCCGAGAGCGGGATCGGTCAGCACCTGGTCGGGGGGCATCCGCGGAAACCGGGCCAGGTCGACCCAGTCCCGGGCCTCGGGCGTGGTTGGGCCATGATCGTGGGGCTGGAACGGCCACTCGGCCAGGACCGGCGTCCAGGGGAGGTGCGAGGCCAGGACGGCGGCGTTGGTGGCCTCGACCTGGGGATCGTCGGTCGGCCGCGAGCCATTGAGGATCACCCCGGCAACCCGGAGCCCACGCGCTCGCGCGGCCTCCGCCGTGAGCAAGGTCTGGTTGAGCGTGCCGAGCCCACGGTGTGCGACGATCACCAGCGGGTAGTCGAGCCGGACCGCCAGATCCGCCACCGTCCAGCCGGCTTCGGCCAGCGGGCAGAGCAACCCGCCGACCCCTTCGACGACCATCACTTCCGCCTCGGCAACCGTGACCCACCACTCGATTGCCCCACGGACCGCCTCGACCAGCGCGGCCGGTTCGAGGGGGGTATGGGCCGCGCGCGCGGCCATCACGGGCGCCAGCGGCAACGGGTAGATCAGCGGGGCGACCCGGTCGTGCGGCGGTGCCGGGAAGGGGGAATCCTCGGTCGATATGGCCGCGATCAGGGCGTCGGCATCGGTCGACCGGAGCGACCCGTCCTGCTCGTACCCTCCCGAACTGACCGGCTTGAGCACGCCGACCCGATACCCGGCGCCCACCCAGGCCCGCGCGATCGCGGCGGCGACGCGGGTCTTGCCCACACCGGTATCGGTCCCGACCACGAAGATTCCACGCGGCCAGGCAGTCATGGGGTCGGCTCCGGGGTGAGAACAGCCGCGATGCTGGCGACGATCGCATCGAGCAGCATGTCGAGTTCGGCGATCGAGATCACCAACGGCGGCATCACCACGATGACGTCACCGAGCGGTCGGATCAAGACCCCCAGCGACCGGGCATGGCGACAGATCGCCACGCCGACCCCCTGATCGAACGGGAACGGGGTCTTGCTCGGCCGGTCGCTCACCAGTTCGATTCCGGCCAGTAATCCCTGCTGGCGGACATTGCCAACGTGCGGGTGCGCTGCGATCTCGGCCAGACGACCGGCGAGGTGGGCGATCTTCGGTTGCAACTCGGCGAGCGTTGCTTCCTCATCGAAGACGGCCAGGTTGGCCAGCGCGACGGCGGTGCCAAGGGGATTGCCGGCAAAGGTGTGGCCGTGGAAGAAGGTTTTGGGGTTGGCGGAATCGCCTCGAAAGGCGGCGGCGACGGTTTCTGTCGTCATGGTCGCCGCGAGCGGCATGTAGCCACCTGTCAGCCCTTTACCGAGGCAGAGAAAGTCGGGAGCCACCCCCGCCGTCTCGCACGCGAACATGGTTCCCGTACGTCCGAACCCGACCGCCACCTCGTCGGCGATCAGGAGCGTGTTGTGCTTGCGGGTCAGCTCGCGGAGGCCGGCGAGATACCCTTCGGGCTGCGTGATCATCCCCGCCGCCCCCTGAACCAGGGGTTCGATAATCACCGCGACGACCTCGCCGGGGTGCTGACTGAGGAGGTGGTCGACTTCGGCCAGGCACGCCATCGCGCACGACGGTCGGACCAGACCGAGCGGGCAGCGGTAGCAGTGCGGGATCGGGGCGCGCAGGACCGGAAACAAAAGCGGCGCGAACATCGCATGGAACCGCTCGACCCCACCGACGCTGACGTCGCCGAGGGTGTCGCCGTGATAGGCCCCGCCGAGGGCGAGGAAGCGGGTCCGCCGGGGCTCGGGGTTGTCCTTTTGCCGCCAGAACTGGAACGCCATCTTGAGGGCGATCTCGACGGCCGTCGCGCCGTTGTCCGAATAAAAGACGCGGGTCAGACCCTCGGGGGCGATCTCGACCAGACGGCGGGCCAGCTCGATTGCCGACGGGTGGGTGACGCCGAGCAAGGTCGAGTGCGCGACCTTGTCGATCTGATCACGGAGCGCGGCGTCGAGGGTTGGGTGCCGGTGGCCGTGGACGTTGCACCAGAGCGACGCCACCCCGTCGAGGTAGCGGTTCCCGTCGAGGTCAAACAGGAAGACCCCTTCGCCACGTTCAATCACCAGGGGGTCCGACGCCTCCCAGGCCGCCAGCGGCGTGAACGGGTGCCAGACGTGGGCGCGGTCCCAGGCTTGAAGCTGGTCGAGGGTGACGTCGGGGCCGGTGGTGACGCTGCTCATGGTGCGGGTTCTCAAACTCAGCCGAACGGATCAGCGGTGGGACAATTTCCTGGTGGGAGGAGCGGTCGAGGAAAAAGGGGACTGGCTCAAGCGAGCTTGCGAGCGTGCCTGTCCCCCTTTTCCGGCAGTGATCTGGTCAAGAGGAAATCGTTCGGGACTGGGTGGCGACGAACCGGGCGGTGATCTTCGATGAGATCCCCCCGCGCGGGGTGAACTGGCCGATGACGGTCATCGACCGGGGCTGGCAGGCGGCGACGAGGTCATCGAGGATGGTGTTGATCGAGTGCTCGTAGAAGATCCCCCGGTTCCGGTAGTCGCCAAGATACATCTTGAGTGCCTTGAGTTCGACGCAGGTCGCAGCGGGGATGTAGGTGATCAAGATCGTCCCGAAGTCGGGCTGACCGGTTTTCGGGCAGACGGCGGTGAACTCCGGGCAAGAGATCTCGATCTCGTACTCGCGGTCGGGGAACTGGTTCGGAAAGGTTTCCAGCAAGCTCGGCATCGCCAACAGTTCCTGCACGGTCCGCTCGGGCGGTGATAGGTCATCAGTCACTCCAGTTTAGCCGATCCAGGCCCAAATCGGAACGAGCCACGATCACTTCGGTCGGTCGGCTTGGATCGCCGCCGCGATTCGGGTAAAGTGACACGCGGGTCGAGTGGGTGGGATGATCGCTCGGGCGTCTGGGTGTTCTGGCAACAGGGCGCTCGGGGACATGCCCGGGAGGAAAGTCTGGACTCCATAGGGCGTGGTGGTGGGTAACGCCCACCGCCTGGACTTCGGTCTGGGTAGGGACAGTGCCACAGAAAATAAACCGCCGCGGTTTCGGCCGAGGTAAGGGTGAAACGGTGAGGTAAGAGCTCACCAGCAGGTTGGGTGACCAGCCTGGCTTGGTAAACCCCACCGGGAGCAAGACCAAATAAGGGAGCAGCTTCCCGGTCCTCGACCCGTCAAACGGTCCAGGAAACGAGAGGCACGAGTCGGCCCGGCTCGGTACGACTTCCGGGTAGGTTGCTTGAGGCGCCGGGAAACCGACGTCCCAGAGAAATGGTCATCCGAAGGTCCTCGGACCTTTGACAGAATCCGGCTTACACACCCACTCGCCCCGATTTGCTCCAACCTGGAAACCTGTTCGCTGCATAACCTGACGCTGATCAACCCGGGGTCAACCCGGCGGGCGGACGCGGTTCGGGTGGCCCGTCATTGAGGCGGGATGGGTCGATCCCCAGCCGAGCCGCGACAAATGCATGGCACCAGGCAGGGTCAAGCGAGTCGGGGTGAGGCAAACCCTCCTCGATGATCGCCAACAACTCCGGGCTGAGTCCGGCGGATGCCTCGGGCTCCCAGGGGACGGGTGCGAACCTGGGTTTGTTCGAGGCGATCGGCGTGCTGAGCCTGGGTTCGTTCGGCGCGATTGGAGCGCGGGGCTTGGGTTCGTTCGCGGTGATGATGGGTTCGTTCGGCGAGATCGGAGCGCGGGGCCTGGGTTCGTTCGCGGTGATGATGGGTTCGTTCGGCGCGATCGGAGCGCGGGGCTTGGGTTCGTTCGCGATGAGGATGGGTTCGGGCCTGGGTTCGTTCGGCGCTGCCGGGACCGTGGGCTTGGGTTCGTTCGGCGCGGGCGCGGCAGAGGTTTCGAAGAACTGGGCCGGGATGGATTTCAGGAAGCGGGTGGTCCCCCTGGGGTGGGGTGATTCGTACTGGCTCTGCGCGATGGCCTGGTTGAGGTCGGAGAGGAGGGCACGCTCGTGGCGCTGGATGCGGCCGATGTCGCGGTTGCCGAAGTCGTTCAGGTCGGCCATGGCCAGCGTCTGGGCGGTCTCGTCGGCGTCGCTGATCGCGGCGCGAAGCTCGCGCAACTCGGCAAGCTGGGCGTGGGCCAGGTCGGCTTCGGTAAGCTCGGGGACCACGACCTGGCCATAAGCGTCGACCTGATGCGTGGGCGGATCGGCGCGGAACTCGGGCGGGGTGGCGAGCAGGTCATGCGCCAGCGTCTGCTGGGCTTCGGTCCACGGTTGCCGGTCGGCCTGATGGGCCAGGTCGGCCCAGCGCGTGATTAGCCAGTCGCAACCGGCTACGGATCGCTGGAGTTGCCCGACCGTCCGGCTCGGGTCGCGGTGCAACCGGGCGGCGGTCCGGTTCGCCTCGCGCCATTGATCTTCTTCCCAGTGGAACTCGGCACGATGAGCCGCGTTGTCGCGTGTTTGTCGCTCCAGGATCGCCAGGCGGTCGAGCAGGATCATGCTCCGCGCGATCCGCCCACACATCCAGCCCTGGTACTCATTCTGGGGCCGAAGCGATTCGATCACCCCGACCGTTCGAGTATGAAGGGTGGCCGCGTCCACAACCGGCACCACCAGGGCGCGCAGCCCATGCTTGACAGCATTGGTCCGCGATCGGGCCTTGCCCGCCCTGGTTCGCGGGCCGGTACTTTTGGCGGCATTGGCCTGATTGGCGGCCAATCGAGCGGGTGAGATCGTCATCGGTGTCCTCGCCGGCGCTGGTGCGAATCAAGAGTAAACGAAGGGATGGCCCAACCCAGGTTCAGGGCCAGTTTCGTTCATCGATCCCTAATATCATCGGTTGATGACGTTTCTTTAAACTGCTTAATCTTGCAAATTTCTGCAATTTGACAATATAAACCACATTTTTCATCCGATATCTGGGTTTATTGAAATCAAAATCATCCTCTGTGAGGCCATTTAATTCCTGTAGAGTGGGTGCAACCCACCGTGGGTTTGATCTGGTCGCAGCTGGCTGGCTCGGTCCAACAGACTGATCGAATGAATATCACTGCGCACGGTGGGTTGCACCCACCCTACAAAACTCGGGGTTTTCGGAAAAATGGGGGGAATTCTGTGAAGAGAAGCGGCCCCACGGGATCTGGTTCCGAGATTCTTCGATGGCTTCACTTTTCCGACTTGTCCCCTGATCGAGTCGCTGCTACGATGCATGCACTGGCGGTCGGTCGCGAGCGACGCGGCTTGCTGGGGTGGCTTCGCCCAGGATGGAGGGGATGACTCGTGACAAACTCCGACATGGAAATCCGCGGCGCCATTATCGACTCCTGGGTTGAGCCGGCCGGGTTGCCCCACGCCGGGTCGCGCCTGGTCTTGCAGGTTGCCCCGACGGGCCGTCCCAAGGATCTCTTGATCGTCGAGGCCGAGGCGTCGCTGGTCCCCGACCGTGGCTGGCTTGAGGACCTCGGCGAAAATCTGTGCCACGGGAGTCCGGTCGCCGCCGTCGGCCGCCTCGGTCTGACCGGCTGGATGTGGGCCACCCAACTCAGGCTGGCGCGGTGAAGGTTGGAGACCGATCAGGCAAACGCGGTATCGAATGCATCGAAAGTGGCTTGACCCGCTGAGTGGTCGAGCACCGAGAAGACAACCCGCTCGAACCGGCCCGACCAGATCCCTGAACGGAGAAGGTCGGCGAAGGTTCTCGCGACCTCGTCGGGATCGTTGCGAAACACGCCACATCCCCACGCGCCCAGTACCAGGGTCCTCGCTCCGGCCGATGCAGCTAGTGCCAGGATCAGGTCGGCTCGCTTGCGGAGCACAGCGCTGACATGACGCCGCTCGGCCGTATGCTGGGCGGCGATTGCGCCGGCGTTGGGGGCGGGACTGGTCAGAAATGTGGCCTCGTGGGGATTGGTGAGGAGCAACCCCGCGTCGTCGCGGAAGATCGGGCAGTCCGGTGAGAGGATCATCGCGTCCGAATAAAGGAGTGACGGCGACTCGTTGTGCCGGTCGTAAAACTCGCCGGCCCGGAGCAGCGAGGCGTACAGAGCTGACCGACTCGCGAGCGTTTCTTCCTGGGCGAGTGCCCCGTTGAGGAAGCCGCCACCGGGCTTTCGTGCCGACGCGAAGTTGAGCGCGGCGACAGTTCCTGCGCTGGACCCGTCGGCAATGACCCGGGCGATCCCCGCCAGGGTTGTCTCGTTGCTGACCTCGAACCGGGTGGCACACTGGCCATCGGAGCGTGCCAGACTCTGACGCCGGAGGGCGGACATTGCTTCAGGAGGGTAATAGCGGGTTGAGTCGAGACAGTTTTGCACGGCTCGGGTCATGTCGATGTTCTCGCCGTCGACCTGATAGGTTCCGCGATCGACGATCGCCACGGTTTCCAGGGCCATGGCGACCCGGCTTGCTTTGGTCATGACCATCCTGCCAACGACGTGACGAAGGGTACCCATTATTTGTAGGGTGGACGCTGGCGGGATGGTCTGGGTTCGCGCATTGATTCAGAGTCCGTAAAGCGGAGTGTAACGCTCGCGGAGGGAACGGATCAGGGGCTGGTGATCGAGCTTCGATCCGGTGGCGCGCTCGATCAGGGTGGCGGCGGAGTAGCGCTGGCCCTGACGGTGAACGCGGGTCCGGAGCCAGTCGAGGAGTGGGGCGAAGTCGCCTCGAGCGATGAGCGCGTCGAGCCCGCCGAGGTCGGCGTCGGCGCGGTCGCGGAGCTGTGCCGCGTAGAGGTTGCCCAGGGTGTAGGTTGGGAAGTAACCGATCAGACCGGCCGCCCAGTGGATGTCTTGCAAGCAGCCGAGGGCGTCGTTGGGGGGCGCGATCCCCAGATAACTTTGATAGCGACTGTTCCAGGCGTCGGGCAGATCACCGACGAGCAGGTCGCCAGCGATCAAGGCCTGTTCCAGCTCGAACCGGATGAGGATGTGCAAGTTATACGTGGCCTCATCGGCCTGGACGCGAATCAGGGACGGCTCGACGCGGTTGACGGCGGCGAAGAAAGCGTCCAGATCCGTGGCATGGAGCGGTTCGCGAAAGATCCGTCGCGCGAAGGGGAGCCAGTGCTCCCAGAACGCGTGACTGCGACCAACGCCGTTTTCCCAGAGCCGCGACTGCGACTCGTGGACGCCCAGCGAGACCGCTTCGCCCATCGGGGTTCCCGCGTGGTCGGCATCGACGCCTTGCTCGTAGAGGCCGTGGCCAACCTCGTGGAGGATGCTGTAAAAACCGTCGAGGAAGTCGCTCGGGTCGAACCGGGTGGTGATCCGGCAGTCGCCCGGGCCGATCCCGCTGCAAAACGGGTGCGCTGTGGTGTCGAGCCGGCCGCGGTCGAAGTCGAACCCAACCGCGCTGGCGACGGTCTCGCCGAAGATCCGCTGCGTGGCGACCGGGTAGTCGCCGGGAAACGTCGCGGCGGGAGGGCGGGTCGAGCCGGCGATGGCGGCGACGAGCGGAACAAGATCCGCGCGGAGGGCCTCGAACAGTTGGGTGAGGTCGCGGGTCCGGGCACCGGGTTCGTACTCGTCGAGCAAGGCGTCGTAGGGGTCGGCTCCGGGACCAGCGAGGCAAGCACCTTCCTCGCGTTTGAGGCGGATGATCGACTCCAGGACTGGACGAAACGCGGCGAAGTCGGCCGTCCGCCGCGCGTCCACCCAGACCCCTTGAGCCAGGGTCGTGACCCGCGCCAGTTCTTCCACGAGCGCCCGAGGGAGGCGTCGGACGCGCTCAAACGTGCGTTGCCACTGCCGGACGTTCGCGGCAGCGGGCGAGTCCTCGTCGGCAACCAGGTTCGAGCCGGCGACGGTGGCGAGCAGATCACCGAGCGTGGGATCGGTGGCCCGCTCGTGGTGCAAGCCGGCCAGCAGGGCCATCTGATCGCCCCGATAGCTGGCACCGCCGCGCGGGAGGTAGGTTTGCTCATCCCACCCCAGGAGCGCCGAGCAAGAGGCGAGAAGCGACCGCTCGCGCGACCGGCTGACCAGACTGTCATAGGCTTCCGAGGGAGTCACGGCACGAATCCTCACGCGATCGAGAATCAGCGGGCGGGATCACCCGACCCAACCAAAAAAGGACGAGGCGGCGACTTTAAATCGCACACCTCGTCCCCTATTGTCTCGGTTCGCGTTCGCAACACCAGTCACTACCTGGGAATGCTCAGATGGCGCAGTTCAAAACTGCCAGGGGGAGGCAACAACCTTGACCCAAACATACCAGGCCAGAAAACCACCGCTCGAAATCACCACCGAAGCCTCTGTGAGCCAGCGTCCCAGATTTCGCCGCATTTGAACCCCCTTCTCGGTCGCAACCGCAGCAACCAGGCGTGTGAATGTTCATGAATCGCTGTTCGGCGCCAACCTCCCACCGCATTCGTGAGTTCGTCGCGATGACTGAACGTTCTATTCTACGTCGTTTACCTCGCAGAACTGACACAAAATCTTCGCGGATTCTTCATTTTACTCGGCCCGCTCCGGTAACCTGTTGACTGAGGGCCAGGAGCGATTAAGATGGTCTCGCAGTCGTAAAGAACGCCGGGCGCATAGCTCAGTTGGCTAGAGCGCACCCCTGATAAGGGTGAGGTCCGAGGTTCAAATCCTCGTGCGCCCATTTTCTTAATTATAGGATTCGAACGGTGTTGCCCACCGTCGTGGCATTCAAGCCCATGCAACTTACCCCATCAGCGGGTAAGTTTTTTGTTTTATTGACTGATGCCAACGAGAACGGCGGGCTCTGATCAATTTGAGATCAGTTGACCCGCCGCGAGTGGTGGCGCTTCCGCCTCAAGGGATGTGGCGACGAGGTTACTCGTCGTCGTCCTCTTCTTCAGCCTCTTCCATCTCGTCTTCGTCTTCCAGTTCTTCGTCCTCGGCCTCGACATCGGCCTGCTTGGCGGCAATCGGTTCGGCCACAGCGATCGGTCGGGGGATCGACGCACCCAGCCCAGGGGCGTTGTCGGGCATCGGCTCTTTCGTTTTCTGAACGAAGTGGTTGCCCTTGCCCTTGGCCGTCAGTTCCGCGGCACGGGCTTCGGCGGCTTCCTTCTGGTTGAAATCGAAGGTGCCGACCGCCTTGAAGGCGTCGTTCATCACGGTCCAGACGATCCGCATCCGCGCTGAGGGCTTGGGAGCCTTGACCGCCTTGACTTTGGGTTTGGCGGCAGCTTTACGCTTCTTTGGTTTTTTTTCTTCCTCGTCGTCATCCGCGTCGGCAACCTCAACGGCGTCTTCTTCCATCGGGTCGATGGGCTCGGCGGCGTCGTACTGCCGGCGCAGCTCGCGGCGATTCTGGGGTTTTCCTGCCATGAGACCGTCCTCCTTCGGGGCGGCGGCTTCGTGTCGATTCAGCCAATCGAGCTTAGCTTCGGGATCAGCCCGGTTCCACCGAACCAGAGGGGCAAGACCGATGGGCCTATCTTAAAGCAAGGCAAGCCGCTTGACCAGCAACCGATATCCCCAGCAAGCCCGAGACACGTTCAGCGCGACTTCGGCCCGCCTCCGCTTCAGGCTGACCCCGGCGTAACGGCCAGCGCGATGCCCGACTGCGATCGTGGTTCGGGGCGGCGAATCAGCTCCTGCCGGATATGCGCGAGCAGGCTTTCGGGATGATACGGCTTGGTCAGGTGGTGATCGACGCCCAAGGCACGCAGGCTCTCTTCATGTTCGCGGCTGATGGCGGCGCTGCAGATCATGATCCGTTGATCAGCCTTGGTTCGCTTGACTCGCCGACAGACCTCGACACCGGTCATCACCGGCATCTTGAGGTCGACGAGGAGCAGGTCGAACGGGCCGTCTTCGAGAAACTGACGAACCCCTTCGCCGCCGTCCTCGGCTTCCTGGACGTCGTATCCCTCGTTGCGCAAAAACTGAGCGACAAGCGTCCGGAGGACCGCTTCGTCTTCCACGAGGAGGAGCGAACCACGCCGTTCCATCGGCCACCATCCTGTCGAGTGAGGTCAAACTCAAAGACTCAGGGACCAACGATCCCGGTTCGGCATCGAACGGCAATCTATGACATAACGAAAACAAAACGCACAAGTCGAGAAGTGGTCAGGGAGAGAATTGAACTCTCGACACTACGATTTTCAGTCGTATGCTCTACCAACTGAGCTACCTGACCTCGGGCCGGTGGGGCTTTCGAGTCGGGTCCGAGAATACAAATTTTCCGGACCCTTGTCAACGAATTGATCTCGATCGCTTCGAAAAAATGCTGACTACCGCGACTGGAGCCACTGCCAGCATCGGTCAGCGAGTGGGAACCTGTTCGGTGGATGGTCCAGCGGATTCGAGGTTTTCCAGATCTGTACCGGGTGTCAGTTGGGGACCGATCAGCGGGTTCGGTCGGGCCACAACGCCGTCGGGCAGGCGGACCTGATAGGTTGAGAATTCGAGGCGCGGTTCGGGGAAGTCGGTGCTGATGAACTGGGCGCCGCTGGCCAGGGCCTGATCACGCTGGGTTGGATCGTTCTGGCGAGCTTGCAGGGTTTCGGCATCGGCGCGGGTTCGGACCAGAAAGCCAGCGCGGACGAGCGTCTGAATTGCGGCGAAGTCCTTGACCGGATCATTGACGATCATCCAGGCGGCAGCGGGGTGGTCGGCGGCGACCGGCACGAACATGGTCCGACCGGCAAGCGCGGGGTGATCGGCCAGGTAGAGGTCGCGGGTCGGCCCATCGACATCGAGCCCGAACAGAACGCGGCCCCGGACGTCATCAAGCACGGGCCAGCCGCGGGTCTGGAGCGCGGCGGGCAATGTGGCCGCGTCGCCCCGAACATCGTCGGGGGTCAGCAACGTTTGGTCGGGAAACACCGCGCGGATCTCGCGGTCGATCGCGTCGAGCCCTGAAGCGCCGAAGCGAGCCGGCCGGGTCGGCAAGCCGAGGACCGGTTCTTCCTTCAACTCGATCTGAACCAGGATCGGTACGTGGCGCGGGTGCGCCGCCGACCAGGTTCGGATCTGCCGGAGCGCCGCATCGAACGTCGCCACGGTCGACCGGTAGTCGATGTCCTGAATGTGGAAGATTTTCGGTCCGGGGACGCGGAGTTGGCCCCTCTCGTCGGGATCGGGGCCGGGGTCGCGCCCCATCCGGGCTAAAATCTGGCGCGCGGCGGGTTTGGCATAGCGGCCCCCGTCCGGATCGGCGAAGAGGTCAAGTTCCACCTGCCGAATCCCGAGTCGAGTGAACTGTTCGATCAGCGGGCGATGGCCGTAGTCGAGCCCCTTCCCCATCTCCGGCCCGCGTGGTCCCGCCAGACGGAGGACATTGACCGTCGGCGCGATGTGGTACGAGTTATGGGTGCCCACCACCTGAATCTGGTTGAGCCGGATCGGCTCGGCCGCGTGGGCTGGTCGATCGCGTGGAATCGGACCCAAGCAGCCGCAAAGCAAGGCACACCAGACCAGTTGGGCTTGAGGCATCAGATTCTCCGGATCAGCGGGCGGATGCGATGGCGGAACCAGCCAGGTCCGACCGAGGTCCAACCTCAAGTCGCCCCGCTGCCGCGCCACCATGGCGGTTCATCGTGCCACGATCGACTCGGCGCTGTCCACCAGAACGGTATTTCGTCCGTCTGCTGGCCGGAGATTTCGCTTTTTTGCTGAGCCCGCAGTCGTTCCGGGTCACTTCGCGGGGGTTTCGACCGGTCGGGCGCGAAGGTTCCGGAACGCGACGGGGCCGTGGTCCGCCTGGAGGAGGAGCGGGCCGGTTGGCTTCTCCTTGTTTTTGTGCGCTGCACCGGTCGGAGTGGTGACCTTGAGGTTCTCCTGGACCGGCTGGCCATTGATCCGCGCGGTAATCCGGGCGTCGGCCACCTTCGTGCCGGCGGAATCAAACTGAGGGGCGATGAAGGTGGCGTCGAGCGTCTGCCACGTTCCGGCCGGGAGCGCGGCGTTGATCAGGGGCGGATAGCCGTCGTCGATGTGGTGGTACTTGGGCTTGGCCTCGGACCGAGGGTAAACGCCGCCGAGGTCGGTCCCCTTCGGCTCCTTGACGCCGTTGCTGTCGAAAAGCTGGATCTCGTAAACGCCCTGAAACTTGAGGCCCGAGTTCGACCCCTTGGGCAGGAAGAATTCGAGGTGGACCTCGACGTTGCCGAAGTCGGCTTTCGTCATGATGTTCGGCACCTTGCCGATGGGTCCATTGCAGATAATCCCCGTGCCCGGTTCGGTGGCCAGCCGCTTCGGGTCGGCGGTGTCGAGCCTGGCTAGCCCCACCGTCGACCACCCCTTGGCGTCCCCCTTCCAGGCGGACAGGTGTGACAGGTCAGACCAGCCCTCGGGGACCGGGTCGTCAGCGCGGGCGGGTCCGGCTGCCCAGACAGGTGGGACCAGGCAGACCGAGGAAAGCACGAGCGGAATGATCAGTCGCAGGCGCATCAGCGTCATCCTCCCGGAGCGGATCGGAGCGGATTGATGTGGGTCCGCCTGTTGTACCCGAGCCGGGCTCCAGAAGAAATCGTCTGGTGCGCCACGATCAGATCGCGTCTTCCTCGATCCGGGGCAGTTCCGTTTCGCTCAGACCCAACGCCTGCGCGACCTCGCCGAGACGTTGGCGGACGGCGAACATCCCCTCGGGGCGACGGTTCGGGTTGATGAGCAGGCAGGCAAGGATGATCTCGCTCAGGCCGCTCGGGATCTTGGGGTTGATCTCGCTCGGCGGCACGATCTTGGCCTTGGCGGCATCACCGATCCGGGGTCCGTTGGCGTTGGCGTATCGCCCCGTGAACATCCGGTACATCGTCGCGCCGAAGTTGTACAGGTCGGACTTTTCGGTCACGACCTTGTCGGTCACGGTCTCCGGGGCGATGTACTGTGGCGTCCCCTGAATCCGGTTCTTTTCTTCCCCCTTGACCCAGGCGGTCCCGAAGTCGATCAGTTTGACTCGCCCCTCGGTCGTCACCATGATATTCGACGGCTTGAGGTCGGCGTGAAGGACCCCGCGCCGGTGCATGTGGACGAGCGCCTCGGCCACCTGGATAAAGATCAGCACAAGCTGGCTCATCGTCGGCGCTTCGAGTTCGTCCAGGGTTTTGCCGTCGACCATCTCGATCAAAAGTTCGACGCTGACGACCTTGAAGAACAGCGACTTCTTGGTCCGGCAGTCATACACCCGCGCGATGTTGGGATGGTTGAGCTTGTTCGCCGCCGCGAACTCGGTCAGAGCCTGGGTAATATAGATGTCGTCGTCGGAGTCTTGCCGCTTGACGACCTTGAGGGCGAACCGCTTGCCGCCACGCGTCCGGTCGGCGATCTGGAGGATGGTGCTGCCCGCTCCCGTGCCGAGTGGGCCGACGACACGATATTCCATCCCGCTGAACTTCGGTTCCGAGTCCGCCATGCCACCCTCGATCAAACACACCAGAAGGACCAGGCGAACTTTCGCCGGTCAGGCTCAACCGCGTACCATCGCCTTCAACCCGACCATCGTTTGCCTAGACTTGATGATCAACGCCAGAAGGTTGGGCGGACAATAGACATTACGTTCGAAACAGTAGCCGAGGACACTCCCCATGAGCAATGCCCCCGATTTCCTCGCGACAACCTGGGCCTGATCCGGTACACTCCGGCCCGATCGACTGGTCGCCATTGATCCAGGATGCGGATCAAGGTGACCGCTCGGAGTTCACCGGACGAACGACTGAATTCAACCTGGAGGGATCGGCAGCCATGAAGATCCGAGTGTTCGCGGCCGGGGTCGCGGCGGTCCTGATCACCGGGGGGGCCGCGACGGTCGCCCAGCGGGTGATCACGCAGAAGACCCGAGGCGTCCTGCCGGTCCAGAGCGATCAGGCCCACGCCGATTCCCGATCGGTCACGCTGGCCATCCCCGCGCCGGGGATCGCCACGCCACCAGTCGCGCAACTGGCCTTGAACCTGGTCAGCAATGATCCAGTTCCGGCAACGCTCCCCGTCGGGGCAGGACCAACTCTCGCTGTCGAGCCCGATCATCCTGCATTGCCCGCCCCGCCCGCCGAGCCCACGGTCGCGGTGGTCGAACCGGCGCCCGCCCCGAGCCCGAACCCAGGCCCCGAGCCAGACACCGCCGTCGTCGCTGCCGAGCCGCCGCAACCACTGCCGACTGATCCGGCCATCAGCCGGGCCACCAACCCCGGCAATAGCGCCGCCGTCGACGAGTCGAAGGGAGACCCGGTCGAGACCGTCGAGACCTTCCTCGAACGCAACCGGAAAGAAGCCGAGGCCGCCATTCAAGCTCTGACGACCGAGGAAGAAAACCTCAAGTCGCGGCTCGGCAAGGTGCAGACGGCACTCGTCCGCTGGCAATCGTTCTCTCACGCTCTCAGTGCTGATCAACCGGTTGCGCAGCCCGCCCAGCCAACGCCCGCCAAGGCGAACTGGAAACGGCCCGAGACTGAATCCCCGGCGCCATCCTCCAGGATTGCCCAGCCTGAACCAGCCCCCAAGCCGGCCGAAGATGTGTCGCCCCCAACCCCCGTGACCGAAGTTGCAAACCCAACTTCACTTCCCGCAGCGCCGGGGCTTGATCCCGCGACTCCGCCGGGCGATCCGAAGCCAACCGAGCCGCTGCCAGCGCCGCCCGAGAATCCGACCATCCCGAATCATTGATTCGCGACTCATCGACTCGGATTTCTGTCAGTAGTACACCGATGAACAGTCGGCAAGCCATTTGCTTGATCGAGCGGGGTCCGCCCTGTTCGGTAGTCCGTGGCTGATGGATCGGAGTCGGATGATGAGTCGAGCAATGCGAATCAACCCGGAGTCGGTGAATACGGATCTTCACCAACGGCTGAGTGAGCGGTTCGGGCACGAGCGGTTTCGCCCGGGCCAGGCGCAGGCGGTCCAGGCGGCGATCGACGGCCAGGATTCGATCGTGATCATGCCGACCGGGTCGGGCAAAAGCGTTTGCTTTCAGCTCCCCGCGCTGGAACTGGTCGGGACCACGATTGTTGTTAGCCCGTTGATCGCCCTGATGAAGGATCAGGCCGATGCCCTCCGCCAGCGGGGGATCAGCGTGGCGGTGGTCAACAGCACGCTCAAGGCTCGCGAGGAACGAGAAGCCCTCGCGGCCATTGCCGCCGGCACGGTCGAGTTCATCTACACGACTCCCGAACGGTTGGCGACGCCCGCGTTTCGCGCCTTGCTCAAGCAGGCGACGATCGACCTTTTTGTGGTCGATGAAGCCCACTGCGCCAGCCAGTGGGGGCACGACTTTCGCCCCGAATACATGATGCTGGGCGAGGTGATCGCCGAACTGGGGCACCCGACGGTTCTGGCCCTGACGGCGACCGCCACGCGCGACGTCATCGACGACATCCGCCACCAGTTACGCATCCCCGACGCGACCGTGGTCCACATGGGGATCAGGCGGCCCAATCTTCATGTCAAGATCCACCGCGCCGAGGGGGAAGAATCCAAGCGGATGGAGATCCTTCGCCTCGTGCGGTCGCTCCCGGGATGCGGCATCATCTACACCGCGACCGTGAAGGCGGTGCGCGAGCTGACCAGTTATCTCCAGGATGAAGGGATCAGTGTCGACGCCTACCACGGTCAGATGCCGATCCGGACGCGGAACCAGAATCAGGACCGCTTCATGCGGGGCGAGTTGCAGTGGATCGTGGCGACCAACGCGTTTGGGCTCGGGATCGACAAGCCGGACATCCGCCACGTCATCCACCACCACGCCCCCGGGACGATCGAAGCTTACTACCAGGAAGCCGGTCGAGCCGGTCGCGATGGCCAACCGGCGCAGTGCATCCTCCTCTATGATCCCACCGACAAGGGGTTGCATCGCTTCTTCCAGGCCAACCGCTATCCGACCGGCGAGGAACTGGTCAACGCGCACCATGCCTTGAAGCGACTCATGCAAACGCACCCGGACTCGGCCACGATGGCGCGACTTCAGGCGATCTGCCCCGTTCCCAGTACCCGCCTCAAGCAGGTGCTCAACCTGTTCAAGGATCGCGGCATCGTGGCCGAGACCGAGGGACTTTTTCGGCTCCATCGGCCCGACCTGACGATGCACGAGCTTCACCGCCTGGCGGGTGAATACAGCGAGCGTGACCAGCGCGATCAACGCAAGCAACAACTGATGGTTGAGTTTGCCCAGACTCGCCACTGTCGCTGGTCATACCTCATCGATTACTTCGGTCGCGACCACGAGCCCGACGCCAGCGACACCTGCGGCCAGTGTGACAATTGCGTCGCCTGAACCCTCCCATCGGCGGAAATGCACTGGTTCTCGATCCCGAGCCTTCGTAGAATGCAACTCGCTTGTTGCGATGAAGTCCAGCCTGGGTTGGGAATCCGTGCCGAGGGTCCGCTCCATGATGTCCGGTTCGGTCGAGGCGATCTTCCTGCACCCCGGCTCGACCGGCGGCGAGCCGATGGCTGCCGTTGATCAGGCGAGTGCTCACCTCGGCGCTGGCCTCGAAGGGGATCGATTCTGGCAAGGCGCGGGCTCGACCGCGACCAAAAAGGGACCCGATCGCGAGGTGACCTTGATCGAGGCCGAGACGATCGAGGCGGTCGTCCTTGAAGGCAAGGTCACCATCACCCCCGCAACGTCCCGCCGCAATATCATCACGCGCGGCGTGGCGCTCAATCATCTGGTCCACCGCGAGTTTCGGGTCGGCTCGACCATCTTGCGTGGTCTCCGACTCTGCGAGCCCTGCCGCCACCTGGAAGACATGACCCAGCCGGGGATGCTGATGGCCCTGCTCCATCGCGGCGGACTCCGGGCGCAGGTCGTCGAGGCGGGCGCGATCCGGGTGGGCGACTCGATTGAGCCGCTTGTCCTTCAGGCCGCCGGTTCCGTCCCTGACGCCGCCCGATGAGTGCTTCTGACCCGATCGACTTGCTCTCCGACGATCCGAACCCCGTCGTCGGCGTGGTGATGGGGAGTCGATCGGACTGGGAAACGATGCGAGCCGCTGTCGAGGTTCTGGGCGAGTTAGGCGTCCCGGTCGAGGCGCGGGTCGTCTCGGCGCATCGGACCCCCGACCGCCTGTTCGATTATGCTCGGACCGCCGAGGGGCGTGGCCTGTACCTGATCATCGCCGGCGCCGGGGGCGCGGCGCACTTGCCGGGGATGCTCGCTGCCCTAACGATCCTGCCCGTGCTTGGCGTGCCGGTCGAGAGCAAGGTTCTGCGTGGGGTCGATTCGCTGCTCTCGATCGTGCAGATGCCCCGGGGAATCCCGGTCGGTACTCTGGCCATCGGCGCGGCGGGCGCGGCGAATGCCGGCCTGCTGGCCGCCGCGATCCTGGCCCGGCACGACCCCGGCCTCCGCGACCGGCTGGCAAGCTATCGCGCTGCGCAAACCGATGCCGTTGCCGAGTCACCCCGATGAACGCTTCTGCCGCTCGGACCGGAACCGGACCAATTCATCCCCCCGCGTCGCTCGGTGTGATCGGTGGCGGCCAACTGGGCAGGATGTTTATCCAGGCCGCGCAGCGGATGGGCTATCGCGCGGGGGTACTCGGCGAGATCGCCGAGGGGCCTGGCCCGCAGGTGGCGCACTGGTCGGTCATCGGTCCACCCGACAACCTCGCCGCGCTCCGAAACTTCGCCGCGCAGGCCCAGGCGGTCACGGTTGAGTTCGAGAACGTCTCGGCCCCTGCGCTCCGGTGGCTGGCGCGCCGGGTGCCGGTCCGGCCCGGCTGGCGGACCGTCTGGGTCTGCCAGAACCGATTCCGCGAAAAAACGTTCCTGAGCCAGCACGGCTTTCCCCTGGTTCCCTGGCGGTCCGTGACAACCCCGGCCGACTTGACCGGAGCCCTGACCGCGCTCGGGTGCCCGATGATCCTCAAGACCGCCGCGTCGGGGTACGACGGCAAGGGGCAGGTCCGGATCGATGATCCCGATCAAGCTCGGGCGGCGTGGTCGCAACTCGGCCAGGTGGCGTGCGTGGCCGAAGCGTGGGTCGAGTTCGCCGCCGAGGTCTCGGTCGTCGTCGCGCGCGGCCACGACGGCGCGGCCGCCACCTTCCCGGTGGCGCTCAACCACCACGAGCGGCACATCCTCGACGCGACCAGCATGCCGGCGCCGATCGGCCCGATCGTCAGCCAGAATGCCCACGACCTGGCGCTCGCCGTGGCGCAGGCACTCGGGACGGTCGGCGTCCTGACGGTCGAGTTCTTTCTCACCGCCGCTGGCGACCTGATGATCAACGAGATGGCCCCTCGCCCTCACAATTCGGGGCATCTGACGATCGAAGCTGGCGTCTCCAGCCAGTTCGAGCAGCAGGTGCGCGCCCTCTGCGGCTTGCCGCTCGGCGGGACCAATCTCGTTACCCCCGCCGCGATGGTCAACCTGCTGGGCGACCTCTGGCGCGGCGGCGAACCCAACTGGGATGCCGCCCTGAAGCGCGACCCGGGCGTCCGCATCCATCTCTACGGCAAGCGCACCCCCGCACCCGGCCGGAAGATGGGGCACATGACTGTACTCGACCCGAACCGCGAGACGGCGTTGGTCCGAGCCCGCACAGCGCGCCGATTGCTGACCGAACCGCTGGGCTGATCCGCCTGGTCAGACCAGATCACGGTCGACTGGTTCGGCGGCTGTAGGCTGCCGTTGGATTCGCCCGAAGCCAATCCCCTGCTCGCGCCCCCACCAGTACCCGAGCACGACATTGACCGCGAACAGGATCAGTGTCAAGGGCGGCAACTGGTGCAAGTGCAGGACGTATTGCGTCAGGCTGCCGTCAAAATCGAACGGCGGATCGAACAGCTTCCATTGAGCGTAAACAACCACACCCAAAACGAACAAAGCGTTGATCACTCCGCGTCGACGCGAATAGAACGCCGACGTTTGCCCACAGGCAAGTCCTGCCAGAGCGCCCGGCAAGATCGGCACCCGTAAGCCTTGCGTCGCCATCAGGTATCCCATCAGCCAGGAGCCGGCAATCCCCGCGATGAGTCCAGCCAGCAACCCAGGGACAAACTCTTGTACATAGCGACGCATCAGCAGCCTCATCCAATTTTAAGCAACGACCATTGTCCGACTCTCTGATTGAATCAGATTCGTCGGTGCTTTGCACGCGCCAAGTCCGAGTTTTTCCGCTCAGCGATCGAGCGGGATTGGCAGTTGGACCAAATGAGCGTCATCGCTGGTCGGCGAGAGCGTGGCGGTGGTCGGTGTGACCGTCGCCTGGACCGCCTGGACTCGGCGGGGGGCGGACCGAAGCGCGATGGCTTCCTTCTGCCACTGATGCCACGAGCGCCAGGCGCGGTCGAGTTCGACCAAACCGGCCAGCCCATAATGGTTGCGGGCCGCCGCGTCCCACCCGGAACGAGAGCCATCGCGGACAAACTGGAGGAAGCGGGGACGGCCGCCGATCTCGACGAGGAATCGCGAGATCGAGTAACCCTGGCCGTAGAAACCCATCAGGTCGCTCGGGTACTCCTCGGCGTTGAAGAGGCGGTCGAGGGGGAAGTTACCCCGGCGGGCGAGCAGACTCTCGACGATCTGGTCGTGCCGCTCGAACTCGCGGAGGTCCTCACTGAGCAGCGATGCCCCTTCATCCGCCCAGCGCGGCATCGGGCCACCGAAATAGGCGGCGAAGATCGTATGCGTGACCTCGTGCGGCAGGCTCGACGCCAGAATCCGGTCGAGTCGTCCCTCGACGGCCATCGACTGGTCGGAGACCTTGCCGCGATGGAACCCGAACGACGTCAGACCGCCCGCTTCGCCACGGGTCAGTTTGACCCGGATCGGGCAGGGAGCGGACCACGCGGGCAACTCGTGTCCGAGCCACGACTTGGCGATCGAGACCCGGCAGGCTTCGGCCCGCTCAGCCACTTGCCGGGCCACGTCGGCCGTCGGGGCTTCAACCACGAAGTTTGTGGTCCGGTGCGCCGCGCCGGTGAGCGTGGTCATGATCAGACCAGCCAGGATAACGAGGCCAGATCGCGACGGCGCGACAGTGAATCGACGAGCAACCATGCTCGGGTGTCCTCCATGACGTCTACCTTGGCAAACGCTCGCGCCAGTCTCAACCAGCATCGGTCGGAAACCTGGTGCGCCTCGACCCTATAGGCCAGAAACCGGTTCCATCCTCGGAGCCGATTCCCGCAGTGGTCGGTGCGCACCATAGCACCTTGTCGGTAATCTGTCGCCCCCGATCCACAAAAACTGGCGATCGGGCAAAGTTTGCGGGCGTAGATCAGGGATTCGAGCCAATCTGGACGGCGGGCTCAACCCCGATCAGATCGGCGACGTCGATGATCCGGCGGGCGGTCTCGGTGTCGAGCGACTGGAGCGGTGGTGGGAGCATCCGGTCGAGCAAACCCCGGTGCCGGCAGAGAACTTCCAGGCAGGCCAGCATCGGCCCGAACCCGACCACCCGGGCGAACTTGGTGAGTTGAACCTGCAAAGTGAACGATCGCGCCGGGTCGTCGAGCCGCGCTGCGTTCCAGATGGCGACCGCCAGTTCGGGAAGCGGGTTACTGAGGGCCGAAACGAACCCATCGGCTCCGAAGGTCGTCGAGATCGCCATCTGATCGTTGCCGTGGAGGTAAGAGAAGTTCATCCGCCGCCGCTCGGCAACCGGCCAGTCGAGCGTCCGGCTCAAACTGGGGCTCACGTCCTTGCAACCCACGATGCGCGGATGCTCGGCGAGCTGACGAATCTGGGCAAATGTGAGTTGGTTGCAGATCCAGGGGGCGTTGTAGATGATCAGCGGGCGAGCCAGCCTGTCGGCGAGGACATGATAGTAGTCGGCCACCTCGCTCCGGGTCAGGGGTTGATACCAGGGTGGGAGGACCGAGTAGTAGTCATAGGCAAGGTCGGCCAGCAGATCGGCGCGGGTCAGGGTCCGTTCGGTGCCCATGTCGGAGATATTCAGGACCAGGGGCACGCGGCCGGCAGTGGCGGTAGCGACAACCTCGGCAATCCGCCGAAGCCGATCATCCGCCAGCAGATCAAACCGGGCAGTCGTTCCCAGAACCCAGAGGCCGTGGACGCCGGCGTTGATCTGGAACTCGACCAACTTGGTCAGACTGGCCTCGTCAAGCGAGCCGTCGGCCTTGAGGGGTGTGGCTAGTGGAGTGACGATACCGTGGAGCGGAGGAAGATCCATCGGAAAACTCAGTCGGGGGTCCAGGGAGCCACTCGTTCGTCCCGAGGGATTGAGCAATTAATGTCCACTGATAGCTCAGTATCGCTTGCGATTTGCTGGCTGACAACCCGACCAGAATTTACGATCCCAACGGAAGCCCTTGATGGTTCTTGACCCACCCTCCGACCAATACTCCGATCGGGAGGATTTTGGCTGATGATCCGATCCCGGGCCGCCGATAACACTATCGTCGGAAAGACGTGCCGGGGCGAGTGGTGTAGCGGTCATGACGGGCCGTCCAGCGCCACCTTCCGGGTGCGATGCCTCCGACGCCTTTCCGCTGATCCGGACTAGATTGTCCGGTTACCGAAGGGCGTCGTTCCGCAGGCCAAGTGTTTCACCTGAGTTGTCCGGACGTCACGCCTTGTGGCAACTCGGATAATCCAGGCTGCCCGGATAAGGAGATCCAGATGGCTTCAGCTCGACTCCGCGTATTTTCCCCCATCGTCGATGAGCCGATCGAAAACTTTCGATCGCCCAAGATGGCGATCCCTCTTGCCGACCTTTATCCGCTTCTATCACAAGCATTTAGTAATAATCACACCTGGCTGCGGGATTTTGATCATGACGAGGTCATGGTGAGCAGTGACCTTTACGAAGTCATCCGCGCCTTTGCGAACATCCGTCCGTCCGCTTGATCTGTTCATCCAGCTGGACATATCCAAACCGACGCCCATTGACCCGCTCGCCAGGGATTGGCTCTCGGGGTGGTCGTCGGTCTGCTGAAATAGGGTTTGCTCCGATCCTGACTTGCGATCAAGCGGATCCGAACGAATACGATGCCCATGGTTCCACCTGCCAGGGATTAGGTTTGGGGTGGTCATCTTTCGTTGATTTTCGATTCCTCGATCCGTGCTCAGCGACCGCCCACCACCGAGAACTCGGCGGGCGACCCCGCGACGCGGGCCACCTCGACCCGGATTGGCGCCGGCGGTCCGTGGTCTTGGTTCGCGTCGACGCGGACGGTCAACCGGCGTGGACCGACGTTTAACGGCACCGTTACCGACCCATCGGGATCGATCTTGATCGGCAGGTCATCGACCCAGGCGAGCAAGTCGGGCCGAGGCACGCCCTCGAAGCGGAACTGGACCGGACCGGCCGCGGAGACGGTGATTTCACCCTGAATGATCCCGATTCGGCTCTCGCACGCCGTCACGATCTCGGCAATGGGCAACTCTCCCGCCGTCCAGGAGTAGGTTGGCACCCAGGCTGAAGTGGGAGCGGCCAGGACGTCGCTTTGCAGGGTTTCGGGCGAGATCGCGGTTGAGTCGGCGATCGACCTGGGAACGGGGTGAAGTGCCCGCCAGCGTTGGATCGTCGGCGTCGCGCGGATCGCGTAGTGGCCCGGTCGGCCGAGTTCGCTCACGAACCGGACGAGGTCCAGGAACTCAGCGCGAGTCAGGGTGGCGACCAGACCCTTCGGCATCAACGAACCGCCACGCTTGCTGGCCTCGATCGCCGAGGTTGCGACGACGCGCCGCTCGCCGACCGCATCCTTGAGGACCACGCGGCGGTCGTCTTCTTCCACCACGATCCCTTGCAAGATCTGGCCATCCTCGGTCAGGATCACCCGCGTCTGGTACTCTTCCTTCACCGCCTGATCGGGGATCAGGATCGAATTGATGACGTAATCCACCGGCGAACTGAGGCCGACGGCGGACAGGTCGGGACCCACACCTCCCCCTGCCCCGGAGATCGCGTGGCATCTGGTGCAGTTGATCTCGCCGCGACGGAAGATCCGCTCACCCCGCTCGGCGTTGCCCAGCGTGGTGACGTCGGTGACCAGCGCGGCCATCTCGACGGGAGTTGGCGGTGGCGGGTCGGCCTCGATCCCAGCAACTTTGCTCAGAGCGGCGACCAGCGTCTCATCGGCACGTCCGAGCGCGGAGATGGCTCGGAGTGTGAGCCGGGCCCCGTCAGCGGTCGGTGGATGGCGCTGGATCGCCTTGAGTAACGCTTCACTGCCGGTCTGGCGGTCGAGAAAGGCCGCGACCAGCGGTGCCAGATCCTGGTCCGGCGTGGCGGTGGCGATCACCCCCGCGGCTCGGTCGGCGGCGGCGGCGATGTCGAGTCGTGCCAGCGCGGCGATGGCCGAGTTTTGAACCTCGCGCGGAGATCCCGGGCCAGCCAGACGCTCGATCGCCGCTTCTGCGGGTGGGCTCCCGATCGCAGCCAGAGCCGCGATCGCCGCTGATCGCGTTGCCGCCTCAATCCCGGTCGTCGCCCCGGCGACCGCCACGAGCCCAGGGATGGCCGAGTCCAGTTTCCAGATCCCAACGAGTCGAATGGCCGCTGACCGGGTGGCCGGGTCAGGCTCGGGACCGGTCGCGATCAGGCGGTTGAGCCGGTCGAGATCGGTGCTCGGGCGGAGGTTCCGGGTCGAGGCCGCCTCAACGAGCGCGGTCAGAGCCAGGGCGCGAGGACCCGCGGCGAACGCGGTTGGGTCCGTTGTGGTGGCCCGATCGAGCAAATATGCAAGGTCACTGGCATCCCCCCGCTTGCCGACTACATCAATGATGGCGCCGAGCCGCGCTTCGGGGGCTTTCTTGAGCAACTTGACGTAGGTACTTTCAGGTCCCGGGGTTTCGGTCTGGGCCTCAGCGGGATCAACTCCGTCGCTTCCGAGCAGACCGAACCCAACCACGATCATGAGACGACGGACCGCAAGCCAGCTCATCACTTAACCTCGTTCCGGGACTCGAGAAAAACGACCTTCCACCCGCAGATTGGCCGTCACTGCGCTCGTTGCTTGGCCCTCTTGTCGAGGGTCTTGTTCGTCTCGCCCAGGGTATAGGTGAGGTACTCATCCTGGTCGAGCAAGAGCGACTCGTTGGCGATCTCCTGAGCCCGCGCAACGTCGGCTCCTTCGAAGAAGCTGAGCGCGCGGATGGCTTCGAGGCGGACCCGTGGAAATGGGTCGGCGACCTGTTTTTGGAGGAGGTCGAGCGGCTTGTCGACCCGATCGCGCCAGTAGCAAAGCACGCGCGTCGCCGCCGCGCGGGCTTTGGGTTCGGGGCAGGTCAGCATCTGGACGAGCATCGGTTGATCAACCTCGTCGAGACTCTGCTTCAACCAGAGCGCTTCGAGGCGGTGATGCCAGTATTCCGGGTCATCCTTGTAGAGCCCGGCGACCCACTTGTCCAGCTCGGCCAGGACAACGGCGGGCGGTTGCTCACGCAGGGCCCGGCGGGCGCGGTAGCGGGTCCGGTCCTCGTAGGCTTTGAGGAGTTCCAGGAGTTCGGGGACCGAGGCGTTGGCGACCTTGGCTTTTTCGACGAGCGGGCGCTGCTTGTAGCTGATCCGCCAGATCCGGCCGTGCTCGACGTCGCGGTTGGGGTCGCGGAGCGAGTGCTGCATGTGGCCGATCAAGGGGTTGTACCAGTCTACCAGGTAGAGGGCGCCATCAGGACCGAACTCCAGGTCGACCGGGCGGAAGTTGCCATCCTTCGCGGTGAGCAGCGGCTCGACCGGGTCGGCGTGGAAGCCCGACCCCTGCTCTTTCATCCGGTACCGCAAGACCCCCTGAAAGCCGATCACGTTGTTCAGGAGGTAGTCCCCCTGCGTGTCTTCGGGGAAGTTCCGGCTCGACACCAGTTCGCAGCCCGAGGTTGGCCGCCACTGCATCTTGAGGAACTCGGGCATCCGCGCATGCTTGTCGGGGTAGTCCACCTGCCCCGAGAACGCGGTCCCGTAGTAGTTGCTTCCTCCCGAAGCGTCGGCAACGAAGTTTTGCCCCCACTTGTCGAAGTAGTGGCCCCACGGGTTGGCGAAGCTATACGAGACGAAGATCCCAAACTTCTGCGTTTTCGGCTCGAACCGGAAGACGCCGGCGTCGCGGAGCCGTTCGGGTCCGTAAGGTGTCTCAACCTGGGTCCGGTGGAACGTCCCTTCCTGCCAGTACAGAGCGCCACCTGGGTCCCAGGTAAAGGCGTGCATCGCGTGGTGCGAATCGGCGGTGTCGAACCCGTGGAGGATCAAGCTTCGCTGGTCGGCCCTGTCGTCGCCGTTGGTGTCCTTGAGGAACATCAGGTTCGGCTGCTGCGAGACGTACACGCCGCCGTCGCCGAGTTCGATCCCGGTCGGCACGTGGAGCTTATCGGCGAAGACGGTCTCCTTGTCCGCCCGGCCATCGCCGTCAGTGTCCTCGAAGATCAGGATCTTGTCGTCGACCGGCCGACCCGGGAGGTACATCGGGTACGAGGCCATCGTCGTGACCCACAACCGGCCACGCGCGTCGAAGGTCATCTGGACCGGCTTGCGGAGGTCGGGGAAGTCGACCTCGGACGCGAACAGGTTGATCTCGTACCCCGCCGGGAGGGTGAAGGTCTGCTTTGACTCCTCGGGTGAGGTGATCGTGATGTCTCGCTTGGCGTTGGTCACGACGCGCTGAAGTTCGCCGGTATCGGCGTCGTCGATCGTGGGCGGGACGGCTTCGCCCTGGGCGACGGCCCAGACGCGGGCCTCGCGCTTGGCGATCATCTTCCGGAGCTTGGCGAACTCCTCGGGAAAGTTGACGACGCCGAACGGAGCCTTCCGCCCGCCATAGATGTAGAACCCGTTGATGGCCCGGTAGTCGTAGAAGAACTGCAAGTTCTTCTCCAGGATCTCGGCCTTCAGCTTGTCCAGGTCGGCCCGGATGGTGGTGGGTCGCGGTCCAAATAGCGTGGAGTCAAGGATCTGGGCAACGACCTCGTCCCCCCCATCGTTGAGGTGAATACCATTGATGGTCAACTTGGGCGCGGTCGCAGAGCGGTCGGCCATGATCTTGAGGGTCGGGTGGAACAGGTCCAAACAAGGCAGCTTGTTCGCCGTGGCGGCTTCGATGATCGCGGCGGAATACAGTTCGAGGTTCGCGTTGTTGGCCTTACCATCGGTGATGTGCGGGTCGCCGAGGTTCTCGTGCGCAATCGGTGTCCAGAGGATCAAGGTGGGCGGTGTCTTGCCGTTGAAGGCGGTGGTGGTCGTCTTCTGGATGAACTTCGCGAGGTCGGCCCGGAACTTCGGCAAACCCGCCGCGCCGTCGAACGACTCGTTAAATCCGAAGGCAGCCATGACGACGTCGGGCTTTTCGTCTTCGAGCTGGTGACCGTGATCGTTGAAGCTTTGCGACCGGGGCCGCAGCTCAAGCTCATCAGCCGACCACCCGAGGTCGTGGAAGACGAGTTTTTGGGTGGGGAATCGGCTTTGAAGCAAGGTCTCGAAGTGGCCGAAATACTGCATCCGCTCGGCCAGGGTATTGCCGATGAGGACGATCCGGTCGCCATCCCGAGGTTGATACCGAGCCAGGTCGGCACCCCGGGCATTGGCCCCCAGGCAAGCCTGAGCCAGCAGGATACCGGCGGTCCACCAGGTCGCCAGCGCGGAACCCTTGATCATGGTCGTGATCCCTTCGAGACGAATGCGTCAGATGAGATGGGGCCGAGTCGGGGGTACGCCAGGACGAGAACCGTCCCCAAATTTTCGATCGAGCAACCGCGAACCTGGACTCGTCTGAACGGGTCATCCTAACAGGCCATCCCAACGGTAAGCAATTCCGCCGATCTGGTCCGGGTCCGTTTTTCTGTTGTAGGCTGAAAGCCGCTGGGTCATTGACAAAGCATCGGCTTTGCGGTCAACTGGTGCCTCAGACAAGCGAGTGCTCGTAGCTCAACTGGATAGAGCGCTGCCCTCCGAAGGCAGAGGTTGCAGGTTCGACTCCTGCCGAGCACACTCAAGCCTTCCATCCCTGGAAACATGGGGATGGAAGGCTTTTTTCATGGACCCTGACGCCTAGAAGTTGCTTTCAATGCGCTGCGACGCTGGATCAGGTCTGACCTGCTTGCCGATATGATCAATAGGTGAACCTGCTCGGATTTGCGGCTCATCCGTCGGGAAGCATTGCGCGGATGGTAGCGAGACTGTCGGCGTCGGGCGGTTTTTTATCGTCGCGCCAGCGGAGGATGCGGGGGAAGCGGACGGCGATACCCGACTTGTGCCGGGGTGAGCGGTTGATGCCTTCGAAGGCGAGCTCGAAGACGAGCAAGGGTTCGACCGTGCGGACGGGGCCAAACTTTTCCACCATGTGGCGCCGGATGAAGGCGTCGACCCTGGCGATCTCCTCGTCGGTCAGGCCCGAATAGGCCTTGGCGAAGGGGACCAGTTTGCCGGCCTCGTCCCAGACGCTGAAGGTGTAGTCGGTGTACATGCTGGCCCGCTTCCCGCTGCCACGCTGCGCGGCGGTCAGAACGGCATCCACCGTGTAGGGGGTTACCTTCCACTTCCACCAGTCGCCCCGCTTTCGACCGACGTGGTAGACCGAATCGAGCCGCTTGAGCATCAAGCCTTCAGCCTGACGCTCGCGAGATTCTTGCCGGGCGAGCGTCATCTCGGCCCAGGTCTGGCCGCGGACGATTTCGGAGAGGACCAGGCGGTCGGGCTGGTTCACCGCTGCGACAAGGGCTTCAAGCTGGGCACGGCGAGAGTTGAGGGGGACAGTCCGGAGATCGAGGCCGCCAGCTTCCATCAGGTCATAGGCGACCAGGACGACGGGAACCTCGCTCAAGATCGTCTTGCCGAGCGTCTTGCGGCCGATCCGCCGTTGAAGCTGCGCGAAGGGGAGCGGGGCGCCGTCGAGGTAGGGGAGAATTTCGCCGTCGATCGCCGTCCCGTCGGGAAGGAAAGCGCCCACCGTCGCGATCTCCGGGTAGCGGTCGGTGACGAGCTCCTCGCCGCGCGACCAGAGGAAGGTCTCGCCGCCGCGACGGATGAGCTGGGCACGGATGCCGTCCCACTTCCACTCGGCCTGCCACTCCTCGACCGGACCGAGCGCCTCGGGCTCGCCGTCGATGGCGTGGGCAAGGCAGAACGGATAGGGGCGGCTGTGGTGGGCGTCGGTGGCGTCGGCGGCGATCAAGGTGGGATAAAAGGTGGCGCTGGGCTCCCAATCTCCCATCAGGCGGTGCGCGACGACGGCGGGGTCTACCCCCCCTGCCTTGCCGATGGCGCGGGTGACGAGCTGGAGCGAGACGCCGACGCGGAAACTGCCGCTGATCAGCTTGTTCCAGACGAAGCGCTGGGTCCGGTCCATCGACCGCCAGGCGTCCAGCATTGCCGCCTTCTGGGTGGCCTCGTCCGATGCTCGCAACGTCAGGAGTCGACGGACCCACTCGCTCAGCGCGACGTCGCTTGACTGGTCGGGTGGCGGCAAGAGCAACGCCACGGTCTCGGCCACGTCACCGACGGCATCATACGACTCGTTGAACAGCCACTCGGGAATCTCGGCCTCGGCGGCGGCCCACTCGCGGATCTTCTTCGACGGGACCGCTTGCTTCGGCTTTTGCCCACTCAGAAAGTAGATCGCCCAGGCGGCGTCAAGCGGGTCAGCGCCCGCGAAGTAGCGGGTCAACGCCTCGACCTTCTCGTTGGTCTTGGTCGTCTCGTCGAGCGTCGTGAACAGGTCGGCGAAGGCTTTCATGAGGGTTCGTCCTCACTCTCATTCTCATCCGGATCGCCGAGCGCGACTTCGACCTCGCTGCCGGTTTCACCGACCGTGGCGGCGTCGGGCCCGCCGAGGTCACCCTCGCCGAGGTCGCCCGCCTCGCCGCCGCCGTCGTCGCGTTCGCCCTCGTAGCGGGTGGCGAGGACCTCGGCTTGCAAGCCTTGCTCGCGGAGCCAGCGGACGACGACCGCCGTGTATCCATGCGTGACCAGCACCCGGCTCGCCCCGGTGGCGGCGACCGAACTGAGCAAGCTCGGCCAGTCGACGTGGTCGGAGAGGACGAACCCACGATCGAGCGCCTTCCGTCGCCGGGTCCCGCGGAAGGTCATCCAGCCCGACGCGATCCCGGTTGAGAGCGGGGCGAACTTGCGCGCCCAGGGAGTCCCGTGCGCTGAGGGGGGAGCGACGATCATCGCTCCGGCCCACGACTTCCCCTTCTGGGCCGTGCCGGCATAGGCGGTCGGTGGCAGATCAATGCCCCCCTCACGGTAGGCTCGGTTCAGCTTCTCGACCGCGCCGTGGGTCAGGATCGGCCCGATCGTCGGGTCGAGCCCCGAGAGCAACCGCTGCGACTTCCCGAGCGCATACCCCAACAGCAAGCTCGCCTTGCCCGCGTCGCGGTTGCCACGCCACCAGGCGTTGATCTCATCGAAGACGACCTGTTGCGCGGGCCAGCGGTAGATCGGCAGGCCAAAGGTGGATTCGGTGACAAAAGTATGACACCGGACCGCCTCGAACGGCGTGCAGGTCGCGTCGGGTTCGACCTTGTAGTCTCCCGAGACGACCCAGACCTCCCCCTTGTGCTCCAGACGGATCTGCCCGGAGCCGAGGATATGCCCCGCCGGATGAATCGATACTTTTACGCCGTTGATCTCGATTGTTTGGCCAAACGGTAGTCCATCAACGACCGCCTCACGACCCATCCGGACCTGCAAGACCCGCTGACCTTCGCTGGATGTGAGATAACGTTCGGACCCCCAGCAGGCATGATCGGCATGGGCATGCGTGACGACCGCGCGCGGCACGGGCCGCCAGGGGTCCACATAAAAGTCGCCCACCGCACAATAAAGACCCAGGTCGGTCGGCTGGAGAAGATCCGATCTATCCATCTTTGCATCCTACACCATTTCCGATGAGTGGGCCTACCTGATTTCCACTCCCACGTGCTGCGCTGGCTCCAGTGGGGATGTCCCCTGATTGGATCGGATCACGCCGTCGCAGATCGGATATTGATCTACTGGAAAATTTCGTTCGGGGTTAAATAGTGGTCGTGTCGTGGTCCGGCGGATCGCGGCCGGTTCGTCCTGGCCTGGAATCTACCTCTTTGATGCTCATCTTTGCCGGGGTCTGACTGCGCCCAGCCGGGCGATGGTCACGCTTTCGGGAGAGCACTCGATGAAGAAGCAAGATCGGTCGCGGCGTGTGGTCGCTCTCGAACCACTGGAAACCCGAGCCTTGATGACGATGACCACGACGGCGCAGTTGCCCGACGTGGGGGTGACGCTGGGTGGCATCCCAGCGACGATTGACCTCGATCAATATTTCAAAAAGCCCGATACGGCGACCAACATCGCACTGATCAACACGAACCTCGGGACGATCCCGGTGGCCTTAAACGCGAAGACGACGCCAGCCACTGTCGCCAACTTCTTGGATCATGTTGGCAAAGGGGATTACTCGAACACTCTGGTGGACCACTCGGTCGTCGGCTCCGCCTGGGAATCGGGTGGGTACAAGGTCTCGACCGACTCGGTCATCACCCCGGTCCCGACGAGTGCACCGATCAAGTCCGAGGCGGGCGGTTCCAGTGAGCGCGGGACGATCGCGACCGCTCCAGCAGCCTCGGGATCGGGAAGTGATTCGAGCCGGTTCGTCCTGAACGTGGCGAACAATTCCGCCACCCCCAACGCCAGCGGCTCGACCGTGTTCGGTCATGTCCTCGGCGACCAGGGTCGAGCGGTCATGGATGCGGTCGCGACGGTGCCGGTCCCGGCGGCGTCGCCGCTCGAGGCGCCGCTGAATCAAACCCCGCTGCAATATTACACCGCCGGGCAGCCTGTCGAGGCTTATAACCTGGTCGAGATCAACAACGTCACAACCGCCAACGAATATTTCACGGCCACGAGCGACAATCCGGGCGTGGTCGCCGCGTCGGTGGATGGGAGTAACCTCGCGATCCAACCGGGTGGAATCGGGGTCGCGCACATCGCCGTTACCGGCTATGGCTCCGACGGTGTCCCTGTCAGCGAGTCATTTACCGTCGATGTGAACGGCCGGACCCCTGCGCAGACGAGATCGTTGCCCAGTCCGACTCTGGGAACTCCCCAACCCGCCGCCGACCCGACGCTGCCGATACCCGTCACTCCGCCGTCAACCCTGGTCCCGTCGGCCCGAGGCACTCTGCCCACCTCGGTCGTCGCGGGACAGAAGACGAAGATCGCCCAGACGGTGACTCTGACCAATAACTCGGGCGTTATGGCCGCGAACGAACAGATCAGTTTGAGCCTATCCAGAACGGGGGCGAAGGCCGACTACACAATCGCGTCGTCCACACTCAAGGTCAACGTCGTCAAGCAAGCTCATGCGAACCTGGCAACCAACCGCCTCAATGCAGCGATCCCGGCCGGCAACTACCATCTCCTCGTCTCGGTGACCGATCCCGGCGGCGGCACGACGACGACGGACACCGGCGAGGTCTTGACCGTCCTGGCACCCCGAGCCAAACGATCGGCCAGGTAGATCCGGCATCTGTTTGGGTCTGAGATGGACTGCCCCGTGGGTTTCGCCCCTTGAAGCGAGCCGGTGAGGTTGCTAAAACTTCCTGGTGCATGCAATCCGCCCACCGATCCGACGCGGAGGTTGTCTGATGGCACTGTTGACGGCTCCCGCCCTGGCTCTGATCGACCAGCAAGCCCCACCGCTGCGGGTCACCCTCTACACCCGGACCCTCTGCTGTTGCTGCCAGACCGCACGCGAGGTCCTGGCCGACTACGAGGCTGCGGGCGGGGTCGAGGTCGAAGAGGTTGACGCCAGCGATCCCGCGCTCGAATCCGTCATCGGACCGACCGTCCCCGTCATCGCGGTGGATGGCAAGGTCCGGTTCCGGGGCGAGGTCAACCGAATCTTGCTCGACCGGATGATCGCCGCGCGGCCCAGCCAGGGTTGATCGACTTGTCCCGACGTGGTGTTCAACCCGATGATCCCCGCGATCAGGCGCGCCGGTCCGCTCTGGTCACCTGCAATGCCCGGATCAGAGCGTGCCGACTTTGCCATGAGGCGGGCTATCTTGCCGGACACGCTTCGACCCCGGCGGTCTTTGATCCCGAACTCGACGCCCCGGTGCCGCGGATCTTGCTGATCGGCCAGGCACCCGGCCTGAAAGGCAACCAGATCGCCCACCCGTTTGAGGGGCCGTCGGGCGACCGCCTCCGCGTCTGGTTCGAGGCGGGTGGGATCGCGCGCGAGGACTTCTGGCGGAAAATCCACTTCACCGCCGTCACCCGCTGCTATCCCGGTCGCCTGCCCAACGCCAAGGGGGACCGCTTGCCGACCCCGACCGAGCGTGGGCTCTGTCGCCCCTGGCTCGACGAGGTCCGGGGTCTGGTCGATCCTGAGGTTGTTATTTTGCTCGGTCTGCTCGCGATCCGGACGGTCCTGGGTCCGGTCGCGTCGCTGGCCAGCGTGGTCGGGACAACACGCGAGGTTGATGGCGTCCGCTACCTGCCGCTGCCGCATCCGTCGGGGGTCAGCCGGTGGCTCAACGACGCGCCGAACCTCGAAGCCGTCGCCCGGGCGATAGTCGAACTCCGGCGGTGGGTCGATGAACTCGATCTATGAGTCCTGGAATCTCCGAACGCCTTCAGAAGGCGATCGGCATCTCGTTCTGGCGGCGCACGGCGACGAACTGGCCCGAGTGCATCAGGCTGTGCAGCCCGGTCATGCTAAACAGAGTGCCCAGGGTCGGGGCCATGTGGCGGGTCTTCTCGTCGGGCGTCGGCGCTTCGAGTTCCTCATCGGTCATGCCGTCGAGTGCCTGGTGGGTGGCGGCCCGCTGGGCCTTCCAGAGTTTCAGGTACTCGTCCTTGGTGTGGAAGTCGGCGGCGTTGTCGCTGCCGTGCGTCTCCTTCCCGTGCTTGGCGTCGAACCCTTCGGGCAGCGCGGGGCTGGCACCAGGCTTGATCTGCTCCACCATCCGCCGCTCGGATGAGATCAGGTGGCCCATCTGCCAGGCGAGGTGGTTCATCCCCTGCACCGGGCGGGTCATGAAGGCGGCGGGGTCGAGGTCGCCGAGGTACTTGTCCATCACCATGTCGCTGATGCCGAGGGTGTGCTTGATGGTGGTCTTGGTGCTCATCGGTCGGAATTCCTGATCGAGAAAAGGGAGAGGAGAGAAGGCGTCCGGTCGAGCCGGCTTACTGGTCAACCACCGGCGGCTGACCAAGGGTGAAATCCGCCACAAAAAGCTGGCTTTTCTTGTCGGCGGTCCGCCCCGACGAGGTCCACATCAGCTTGCTGCCATCGGGAGAAAAGACGGGCAGGCCGTCGAAGCCGGGCCGCGAGGTGATCCGCTCCTCGACGCCGGTCTCGGAGTCGACCATCAGGAGGTCGTAGTTCGTGTGGCCGTACCGGCTGGTCGCGTAGATGACGTGGCGGTTGTCAGGGTGCCAGTACGGCCCCCAGTTGACCTGGTCGTCGCCCGTCAAGGCCCGCTCGGCAGTCCCCTCGGTGTTGTTGACGAACACCTGCAAGAGGTCGTTCCCCTTGCGGTCGCTCCGGTAAACTAACTTCTTGCCGTCGGGCGAGAAGAACGGCCCGCCGTCGTAGCCCTTGATCTGCGTGATCCGGCGCGGGTTCTTGCCGTCGGCGTCCATGATGTAGATCTCGGCATCACCGTCGCGGAACGAGGTGAAGACGATCGACTTCCCGTCGGGCGCGTACGACCCCTCGGCGTCGTACCCTGGACTATCGGTCAGGCGAACCAGGTTCGACCCGTCGAGGTTGGCGCGGAAGAGGTCCATCGCCGGCTCGAAGTCCCAGCGGTAGCTGCGGCCCTCGCGGTTATAACCGGGCGGCTTGACGGCGGGGTCGGCCTTCCCCTCCGAGGTCAGCGTGGGGTCGAGGTGCGACGACGCGAACAGGATCGACTTGCCGTCGGGATGGAAGTAGGCGCAGGTGCATTTCCCCTTGCCGGTGCTGACCATCTTCGCGACTGATCCCGGGGCCAGATCCTGCATGAAGATCTGGTAATCGTCGGTCCCGGGGCGAACCCCCTGGTAGATGATCGTCTGGCCGTCGGGGCTGAAATAGCCTTCACCCGCCTTGGAGAGTCCCGACGTCACTTGCCGGATGTTTGTGAGGTGCTTCGATTCCTGCACTTCCGCCGCCGCCAGCGCTGCGGGATCATCGACCGAGGTCTGGGCCAGGAAGACCGTCGCCAGCGCGATCGTTCCGAACATGATTCAGGCTCCCTTCGAAGTCGGGCGGTCTGGGCGGTGTTGTCTCGTGTGGAGGTCAATCTTTGCGACCCCGGGCTTCGCGAGTAGTATAAGGCCCAACCGTCTGACCCGCCAGCGCTCTGCCCGATCCGAGGGAGTTGATCCGACCGTGAAGATTTATACCAAGACCGGCGACGACGGGACGACCGGCCTCCTCGGCGCGGGGCGCGTGCTCAAGTTTGACCCCCGGATCGAGTCGTACGGGACGATCGACGAACTGAACGCGACTCTCGGGACCGCGCGGGCCGACGGACTCGACGCCGCCGCCGATGCCGCCGTGGCCCGGTTGCAGGATGACCTGTTCGCCGTCGGCGCGGCGCTGGCCGACCCCGATCCGAACGGCAAGTTTCACAACGCGGTGAAGCCCGAACTTGGCCAGCGGCTCGAAACCGAGATTGACGCGCTGGAGGCCGAACTACCGGCCTTGACCCACTTTATTCTTCCCGGTGGGACGCCGGGCGCGGCGCGGTTGCACCTGGCACGGACGATCTGCCGCCGCGCCGAGCGGCTGGTCGTGCGGCTCGACCACACGCCCGAGGGGCAGGTTCCGCCCAACCTGGTCGTCTACCTCAACCGCCTGAGCGACTTCCTGTTCGTCCTCGCCCGCGTCGTCAACCACCGCGCCGGCAAACCCGACATCGTCTGGAACGGACTCTGACCGATGGACCTTGCAGGCCGAGTCGTCCTGATCACCGGCGCCCGGCGCGTGGGAGGCAAACTGGCGCTCGACCTCGCCGACCGAGGCGCGCACATCGCGCTGACGTACCACACCAGCCAAGACCAGATCGAAGCCACCGCTGCCGCCGTTCGCGTCCGAGGAGTCCGGGCGCTCCCCCTTGCCGCCGACCTCAGCGACGGCGAGCAAGCCGAAGCCGTCGTCGCGCGGGTGGTCGAGCAGTTTGGACGGATCGACGCCGTCGTCAACATGGCGAGCATCTACACCCGGACCCCGTTCGAGTCGTTGCGCCCCGCCGACTTCAACGCGATGATCGCGGCCAACCTCGCGGCGGTCTACCACGTCGCGGTGGCTGCGGGTCAGGCCATGCTCCGGCAAGCGCCGATCGAACCCGACCGACCCCTGCGCGGCAAGATCGTGACGGTCGGCGACTGGGCAAGCGACCGCCCCTATCGCCACTACCTGCCCTATCTGGTCGCCAAGGGAGCCCTGACGACGCTGACCATGGCCTTGGCAACCGAACTCGCCCCAAGCGTGACCGTCAACCTCGTCCAGCCCGCGATGATCGACCCACCGCCCAATCTCTCGCCGGCAGATCACGCCGCCATCCTCGCCGCGACCCCGCTCGGCGTCGCGGGTTCGGCTGATGATGCTAACCAGATGATCCTTTATTTCCTCGCGGCAACCGACTTCGCCACCGGCACCTGTGCCCGGGTGGATGGGGGCCGATTTCTCGGAATCAATCGTGACTGATCCGAATCGGGGTCTTTTCTAATCGCGTGCAAGGGAGGCAGACTTGGTGAATTTGAACCAGAGATGAAGATTTTCCTTGTAATCCATCGGACTGGATAGCATCATCCTGATACGTGGGTTAGTCAAGTATCCCGCAATGAGCTGAAAATTTTCTGGTCCTTTTGATCTCTCGCGGTCGCTTTCTTATCTAGTCGTTCGTCGTCCCCAAGCACTAACCCACCTCAACACGACCTCATCCCTGCTCACTACCCTCGCCCTATCTTCTCTCCCCTTCGGCCGGTTGCTTGCCATACTGGCCACTCCTTTTTGGTCATCATGCCGGAGATTCTTTGATGCGGACGCCTCATCGTCGTGGCGGGTTTACTCTAATCGAGTTGCTCGTCGTCATCGCCATCATCGCCGTTCTGATCGCCTTGCTATTGCCCGCTGTTCAAGCTGCACGCGAGGCCGCTCGTCGGATGCAATGCACGAATAACCTGAAGCAGTTGGCTCTGGCGTGCATGAATTACGAGAGCAGTAATTCCGTGTTCCCATCCCAGTCACAAAATGCCGTTGCCAACAGCGCTGCGGGCACCACCGTGGGCTGGATTCCACCCCTCTTGCAGTTCACCGAAGCAACCCCACTCTTCAATGCGATTAACTTTAATCTCGACTTGATTGGCAACGCTTATGGTGGTGCTTGTAACTCTACAGCAACGATCACGACGATTAATACCCTCTTGTGCCCATCGGAAAGCAAGCAGGTCCCGCTCCGTGCATACATGACCGGAGCGTCTCTTTTCTTTGGCACGACCAGTTACATGGGCAATTATGGCGGCCCAGGGCCGATCGCCACATCGACGGGGACAATCGTCCCAGTAAATAATTCCATTCTCGGATCCGCAGCCAACGCCACCACCGGGGTTGCGGGGACGAACTGCCTGGCTGGGGCGAGTTGGGGACCTATATCGATCGCGTCGATTACTGACGGCACCTCCAATACAGGACTCATCAGCGAACGGCTCTTAGGAATGAGTTCCCTTCCAGCTACCATCAATGCAGCCGGAAATGATCGACTCCGCTGTGTGATCCATGCCCCGGTCGGTGCCGCCCTTGGTGGCGGGTTCGCGGCAGCCTATGCCATGCAGCAGTCCTGTGCGAATGCCCCCGGCACGACCACGCTGCGGTACTGTGCCACCAACGGCCAGATGTGGGCCGCCACGTATCCTGCCTGGTTGACGGTCAGTTCGTATAACCACTTCGGGACGCCGAATCAGATGTCCTGCACCAATGACACCGCCGATGCTGCTCTTACGTCCGCAGGTGTGACCGCACTTTATTACGTTAGCCCGACGAGTAGTGCTCCGCCCAGCAGTTTCCACCCCGGCGGCGTTAACTGTGCGTTCGCCGATGGGTCGGTCCACTTCGTGAAAAACACGGTGGCGGCTCAGGCCTGGTGGGGTCTGGGAACGCGAAATGGTGGTGAAGTCATCAGCGCGGATCAGTATTGAGACAACCGCCAGTGATGGCGGACTTTGACAATCCGGTCAAGGTCCGCCAGCTTTCTTCACCATCTCTCACAAGGATCGGCAATGCTGCGACGCGATCTGCTTGCTCTTTTGATGATTGGTCCGCTGGGAGTGCTTGGTTGTGGGTCCAACAACCTACCGCCTACGGATCGCTCGGAATTGCCTCAGGAAGTTAGGGAAGCAGAAGACAAGATGGATCGGGATGCGGCCAAGCGGGACGAAGACCTAAAGAAAAAAGCTGCCGCGCGTCGGCACTAACCGTCGCGACCGCCGCTCGATCTGGTCAAAGCATTTGATCTGTTGGCTTGACCACCCAATAACTCTGTCGCGTAGCAACCTCACAGGAGCGACCCCATGAATCCGATCAACCGGCGCGGTTTCATTAGATCCTCGGCTGGAACAGTGATCCTGGCTTCATCATCAGCCTGGGCGCGGCCCGTCGGGGCGAATGAGCGGGTCAGGCTCGGGGTGATCGGGACGCGGGGTCGAGGGGCGGAGTTGGCCGGGGCGTTCGCCAAACGGGCGGATGTGGCGATCGTCAGCCTGTGCGATGTGGATGATCGGTCGTTCGCCCCGGCTCTGAAGGCGGTTGAGAAGACGGGCGCGACGACGCCGAAGATCGAGAAGGATTTTCGGCGCGTACTCGATGATAAGGACGTCGATGCCGTGGTCGTCGCCACTCCCGACCACTGGCATGCCTTGATGGCCGTAATGGCGTGCCAGGCGGGCAAGGATGTTTACACCGAAAAGCCCGCGAGCCACAACGTCGTCGAGGGGCGGCGGATGGTCGAGGCGGCGCGCAAGTACAACCGGGTCGTGCAGATGGGCATTCAGCGGCGGAGCATGCCGCACGTGCAAGATGCCGTCGCGCACGTCCGCGAGGGGGGGATCGGGACCGTCGGGATGGCCCGCGCCTGGATCTTCAAGGAGCGGTTGCCGATCGGTCCGCCGCAGCCCGCCGCTGTCCCGGCCGGGGTCGACTATGCGCTGTGGCAAGGTCCTGCGCCCGACCGGCCGTTCGTCGCGAACCACTTCCACTACAACTGGCACTGGTTCTGGAACTGGGGGACGGGCGAACTGGGCAACAATGGGATTCATGGGCTCGACGTCGCCCGGTGGGGTCTCGGAGTTGATGCGCCGCTGACGGTCGCCTCGGCTGGCGGCAACTATGTATACAAGGACCGCGAGGTCCCCGACACGCAGGTGGTGACCTGGGAATTCCCGAATAGTTGCCTTGTCTGGGAACATCGGCTCTGGGATCAACAACCGCTCGAAGGGCTCGGCTTCGGGATCGCCTTTCACGGCGATAAAGGATTACTGACCGTCGACGAGAAGGGCTGGCAGGTGCAGGGCGGAGCCAAAGCGGGTGGCAAGGCAACGGCGGGTCTCGACGCCCACCTCGCCAACTTCGTCGAGTCGACTCGGAGCCGGTCACTCCCGAACGCTGATATCGAGGTCGGCCACCTGAGCACCCGGCTCTGCCACCTTGGCAACATCACGCAGCGGGTCGGCCGCAAGCTCAAGTTCGATGCGGCGACCGAGTCATTCCCCAACGACGCCGAGGCGAACGGCTTGCTCAGTCGCGCGTATTCCGACCGGTTCGCCATGCCCACTCAGGTCTAATCCCAGCAAGGACTTGAGGAAATCTTGAAATTCTGCGTCGCAAATTTGCAATTGAAGTCGTAGGTTAGATAGAACGGGAGGCAAAATTCGATCGGTCTGACCGGACTGATCGGTTTTTTGCGACAATTCGTTCAAGTCAACCTGCCTCAACGACGATCTTGGTGATAACCGTCCATCATGTTGTCCTCGGACAGCATGACGAGACGAGGTTGAGCGAACGGTGTTGTTCGCCGCGCAAGATCGAGTCAGGTTTGCGACGATCGCCACGCGATCGTGTTGAATCTGCTCGTTCTCGGACCAAACCTGATCTCGTCGTGTTGCACGATTCCGATTATGTTCGCGGGTGAGCCACCACCAACCGGTGACTCCCTGAACCCAAATTCCCCTTTCCAGAATCGAGGGCTGATTCCGTGAGCGGTCAAGAACGGTCGAAAACGCGACGTTCGTACCGACCTCGGGTCGAGCCCCTGGAATCGCTGCAGCTTCTCAGCACCCTCGCCGATCCAACCGTCGGGCTCCCGATCCATTCCGCAGCCCAGATCAGCCCTGTTGACCCGGCGCCCGGCGTCACCGACTCGACGCACGACACCTGGGACCAGGCGCTCGTCTCGGCGCAGCTCGTTGACCTGATCGGCACGACTGAGACCAGCTCGGTCGACCCCGCCGATCTGATGTCGGGGTTATCGCAACTCGACCGCTATCTGACCCGGGCCTGGAGCCGCGCGGGGATCGCCGCCCAGCAGTTCGACGACTGCACGCAGGCGGTTTATACCTCACTCCTGCAAACTCTTGGGCGGGATCAGTTCGACTCGCTCGTCGGCGAGATCGGCCAGTTCGGCATCCGCGACGTCCTGAGCCGCGAGACCGCCGACGGCCCCGACTTCTTCCGGGCGATCGACGCGGTCAAGAAGCGGGCCCAGCGTGAAAAGGTCTGGCAACCGCTCGACGGGGCCGAGGCAGCCTCGGCCACACGTCCCGACGGTACCCAGGACGACTGGAAAAGCACGGTCCAGGAAGCCATTTCGCGAAATCTCAACCCACGCGAGGCCGCCTTGATCCAGGCGACTCTCCAGGGAGAAAGTCCCGCCGAGATTGCCAACCAGTGGGGCATCGCCTCCAAAACCGTCAGCAACGAGAAAACTCGAGCCTTCCAGAAGTTACGCGATGCCTTGACCCCTGCCCTGACTGACTAAGTGCCAGCTCCAGACTCGCCCGGATCTTCCCCCCAATCGCCGTCAGGCCCCTGTCATTCCCAGTCCGATCGTCGATTTCGTTTGCCATTGGATGCACGCGCCACTAAACTGGCGCTTCAGTCAACGTCGACCTACGCATCGTTCCATGTATATATGCCTTCGTGGTATAGGACGGGCGAAGCTGGGTTGAGAGGATTGGGCGCTGAAGTCGCCGACTGGAAGTTGCACCTCGGAGCAGACGGACGATGCTGGGACGCCTGAAACGGATCGCAAGGATCGCTGCGCGAAATCGTGATCGCCAACTGAAAGTTGAGAGGTTGGAACGTCGTGACCTGATGACGTTGTTCACCGTGACGACGAACGCGGACAGCGGTCCTGGGTCGCTCCGGGCACAGATCCTGCTGGCCGATCAGGACAATACGATAGGCGCCGATACGATCGACTTCAAGATCGGCAACGGCGGTACCCAGACGATCGCACTGCAATCGGCCCTGCCGACGATCACGCGATCGGTGGCGATTGACGGGACGACACAGGCGGTGTCCGCCACGACCCCGAACTCCGGGGTACCGACGATCGTGATCGACGGGACGAACGCGGGCGGCGGGGCGAACGGTCTGGTCCTGACCGGCACTCAGGGTGGCAGCACGATCCGCGGACTCTCGATCGTCAACTTCAACTCGGCCTCCACGACCGGCGGCGGGCGGGGAATTCTGGTCAACGACGGCGGCGGCGACACCTTCGAGGGGAACTACCTCGGCGTCGGCCCCGACGGCACGATCGCCCAGCCCAACGTGGTCGGGATCGAAATCCGCACGGCTGGCAACGTCGTTGGGTCCAGCACGAGCACCTCCGCCGCAACGCCCGGCCGCAACCTGATCTCGGGCAACTCGTCCTCCGGTGTCCTGATCACCGGCACGGGCGCGACCGGTAACCAGGTCGTCGGCAACCGGATCGGTACCGACATCACCGGCGAGACGGCTGTCGGCAACCTCTACGGCGTGACGATCGCGGGAGCCTCCAACAACACGATTGGCGGCGCCACCACCGCCGCTGGGAACCTGATCTCGGGCAACGCCGGGCCGCAACAGATCACCGGGGTTGGTGTCAACATCACCGGCGTAGCCAGCAACAACGTCATATCAGGCAACGAGATCGGTACCAACGCAGAGGGGACCCGGTTCGTCTACAACACCTTTGGGATCTACCTCGGCACTGTCGGGGGCTCGACCGCGGATCTGGTCAAGATGACGACCATCGGCTCGGTCACGGCGGGGGGCGGAAATTTGATCTCGGGTAACGGGATCGGGATCACCGGCAATACCCAGTCGTCGTTGATCGCCGGCAACCTGATCGGGACCGACATCACCGGGCAGACCTCCATCGGCAACGGTTCGGGAATCTACCTCGGCGCGATTGGCACCACCATCGGCGGGACCACCGCCGCCGCCCGCAACATCATCAGTGGGAGTGGGACGATCAGTTCCGGCGGCACCGGGCTCCAACTGAGCGGCGACACCGATACCGTTGTCGGCAACTACATCGGGACCAACATCGACGGCACCAGGGCACTGCCCAACTCGCAAGGCATGGTGATCCAGTCGACCCACACAACCGTTGGTGGAACAGCCGCCGGCGCGGGCAACATCGTCTCGGGGAACACGCTGGACGGCATCATCCTGAACAGCACCGGCAGTGATACCCTGCAAGGCAACCTGATCGGAGCCAGCGCGACCGGCGCGGCTCTTGGCAACGGCGGCAACGGGATCTCGATCATCCCGCCCATCCCCACCAACGTCACTCCCTCCACCACGGTGGCGCTGGGTGATCTCATCGGCGGCACCGCCACCGGCGCCGCCAACACGATTACGGCCAACAACGGGGCCGGTGTCGCGGTTATTCCTAACGGTGTAACATATACTGGTGTATCGATTCGAGGAAATCGTCTCAGTGCGAACGGCGGGCTGGGGATCAGTTTGACGGGGGCGGTGAATACGCCCTTGCCCGAGACTCTGGCGCTGACCTCGATCGCGGCAACGGCGACCAACACGACGGTCCAGGGGGTCCTCGGTGGTCTGCCGGGTGCGACCTATCAGGTGGATGTCTACTCGAACTCGGCGGCCGACCCGACGGGTTATGGCGAGGGCCAGACGTATCTTGGGACGCTGCAAGTTGTTATCGGCTCGGGCGGGCTGACGACGTTTTCGGGAACCTTGCCGACCCCGGTGGCCGCCGGCACGGTCCTGACCGCCACGGCGACGAGCTTGCTCGGCTCGACCTCGGAGTTCTCGGCGGCCTTCCCGAACACTCTGCCGGCGGCTGACCTGGCGATCACCCAAACGGTTTCGGCCAGCACGGTCGCAACGAACGGGATCGTGACCCTGACCGCGAAGGTGACCAACAACGGCACATCCACCGCACAGAACGTGGTCTTTACCGATGCCCTGCCTCTGAGCCTGGCCAACGCGGTCATCACCACATCGGTCGGGACCGCGTCGAGGACGGGGGACAATATCGCGCTGGTCCAGCTTGGTAACCTGGCGCCCGGAGCCTCGGCCACGATCACGATCTCGGCTAACGCTACGGCCAGTGGCACGATCACGAACACGGCCGGGGTGCTCGGGACCACGCCCGACGCCTCTTATACCAACAACACCGCCTCGGAAAGCTTCACCGTCGGGGCGGCGAGCACGCCCTCGGCCGACCTCGGGGTCAGGGTGACGCCGTCCAGCACCGCACCAGCGGTCGGCTCGAACCTGACTTACACCGTCACCGTCACCAACGCTGGCCCGACCGCCGCGACCAACGTCCTGGTCAGCGACTTCCTGCCCGCCAATGCGACGTTGGTCAGCGCGACGCCGAGCCAGGGGGCGGCCGCGACCGTGACCGGCACCCTGGTCAGCAGCAACCTCGGCACCATCGCCGCCGGTGCCTCGGCGACCTTCGTGATCACGGTCAACCCGACCGCCGCCGGCTCGCTGGTCGATTCCGCGAATGTGGCGAGCAACCTGCTCGACCCGGTCCCGGCCAACAACTCGGCTTCCTCGACCCTGACCGTCGGCGGTTCGACCGGGACGACCGGTTCCCCCCTGCTCACCTTGACGCAGACGGTCGCGCCCGTAGCGTCGGCCAACGGCCAGTATCAGGTCTTCAGCATCGTGGTTCGAAACATCGGGACGGCCGCCGCCAGTGGGGTTGTCCTGATCGACTCGCTCCCGAGCGGCACCACCTACGTTGCCGCCGCCGCCAACCAGGGAAGCGCCTCCACGGTCGCCAATGGTGTCGTGACGACCAACCTCGGCACCATCGCCGCCGGTGCCTCGGCGGGGTTCACGATCGTCGTCCTGCCCGGCTCGGCCGCCGCGGGTCAGACGAACTACATTGGGGCCATTGCCGCGAACACGACCGCCCCGGTCTTTTCCCGGGTGCCACTGACCGGCAACACCGCCGCCGCCGCCGCTGGACCCAGTGTGCTCAGCGTGGTTGGTGCCCGCTCGAACGCCCAACTGGTCGTCAAATTTAACGAGGCGATTACCGCCGCGTCGGCCACAACCCGTTCCAACTACTTGCTTTATGATCTTGGTCTCACGCCCCGGGCGTTGACATCGAGTGATAAGCCGATCGCCATCACGACGGCCGTCTACAACGCCGCCAACACCAGCGTGACCTTGACCCCATCGCGAGCCATCCGCGCGAACCAGTATTATGCCCTGGTCGTCGTTGGTACCACCCGGACCGGGATCACCGACACGACGGGTCGCAAGCTTGTCGGGAACTCGGGGGGGACCGCCGGGACCAACTATGGAACCACCTTCCTCGCCAGCAATTTGACTCAGGTTTAAGGGCATATGTTTTACGCCTGGCCCGACCCGAAGATCGGGTCGGGCCGGGAGCGATCCTTATGGTTTGTCGATGATGAGAGCGTTGATAAAGAACTCCATCATCCGGTCCCGAGGGATGGAGGTATGGCCGAGGTCGGGGCCCACCTGCACCTCAAAACTTTTTCCGGCGCCCGTGAGCGCCTTGATGAGCTGCAAGCTGTTCGACGGGTGGACGTTATCGTCGGCCGTGCCGTAATAGATCATCAAGCGACCCTTGAGGTTGTCGGCCTTGGGGATCGTGCTATAGCCGTCGTAGCCTGCCTTGTTCTCGGCCGGCGTTCGCAGGTAGCGCTCGGTGTAGATCGTGTCGTAGTGGCGGAAATCGGTCACGGCCGAACTCGCGCAGGCTGCCTGAAAGACGTCGGGGTAGCGGAGCAGGCAGAGGAGCGACGTTGACCCACCGTACGACGTGCCGAAGATCCCGACCCGACTGGAGTCGACGTCTTTCCGGTTGCGGAGCGAGCGAATCCCGGCGGCGATGTCGTCGATCTCGGTCTGGCCGAGCTTGAGGTAGATCGAGTCCAGGATCGCCTTGCCGCGTCCCGCCGCCGAGCGAGCGTCGATGGTCACGTACAGGAAGCCGTACTCGGTCAGCGGGTTCGGCGAGGTGAAGGTCTCCGCCGCGCCGTTGGTTTCGGGGCCGCCGTAGACCGAGACGAGGACGGGATATTTGGTCTCGGGGTTGTAGTTGGATGGCTTGTGCAAGATCCCGTGAAGGTCGGTCTTGCCGTCGGCCGCCTTGAAGGTGAACAGCTCGACCTTTTTCATCCCGAGCGCGTCGAACTTGCTCAGGTCGGACTCGCCGAGCGTGCCGATGACCTCGCCGGTCTCGGCGGCAACGACGCGGGTGGCGGGGGCCTGGTCGTGGGTCTGCACGACGTCGATGAAGGTTTTGCCGTCGGGGGCCATATCGACGATGTTGTGGTTGGCTTGATTCGTGAGCCGCTTGTCGCCCGAGCCGTCGAATTTGACCCGGTGGAGCTGGAGCTTCATCGGGTTGTCGCCGTCGTGCGCCATGTAGTCGAGGACGCCGGTGGCTTCATCGACCCGGACGATCCGGTCGGCGTCGAACTCGTTCTTGGTCAGGACGATCGGGGTATCGCCGCCGAGGTCGCAGATCAGGTAGTTTTTAAACCCGCTCCGCTGCGTGGCCCAGAGGAACCGATGGCCATCCTTGAGGAAGCGGAACTCAGGGTTGTTCTCCACCCACGACGCCGGCCACTCCTCGCGGATAATCACACAGCACTTGCCGGTTTCGGGGTCGGCCGCGACGAATTCTAGGATATTCTGGTGCCGGTTGGTCCGGTAGAACAGCAGCTCCTTGCCGTCGGGCGACCAGCGGACGTTGTAGACGTAGTGGCCGACGACCTCATCCTCGAACGGTTTCCCGCCGCGGATATCGACGGCAACCGCCTTTTTAGCCTTGAGGTCGTAGACGAACAGCTCGACGATCGGGTTGGGCGTGCCGGCCTTGGGATAGGCTTCGACGTCGAGTTTGTCCTGGATCGCGGTCTGGTCGAGCTGGAGGTAGTAGTCGGTGACGGGCGACTCGTCGAACTTGTAGTAGGCCAGTTTCTTGCTATCGGGCGACCACCAGAATGCCGTCGGCTGGTACAGTTCCTCGCCGTAGACCCAACTTGCTTTGCCGTACTTGGTCCGCTTGGCGGCGTTCCCGTCGGTGGTGATCGCCATCTCGACGAGCCCGTTGGGGTCGGAGACGTAGAGGTTCCGGTCGCGGTAGGTGGCCTTGAGCGTCTTGTCGGGCGCGAGTGCGCTATCCGCCTGCCGCCCGCGACCGACCCCGGCGGGCCGATCGGGCCGACCCGGGACGCCGCCGCGTCCGCCGTTGGCTTCGTTTGTCGTTTCGGTGGGTGGGTCGATGATTTGTTTGGTCGCGACGTCGAACCGCTTGGTTTTGCCATCGCGGCGGAACTCGAACGCCTTGCCGTCCTCGACCCAGGTGCCCGTCACGACCCCCGACTTCACCGCGCCTACCGACTGCTTCCGGACCGAGTCATACCTCGCATACCCTGGCATCGTCTTGAGTCGATCTTGACCGGATGCCGACGGCACCAGACTGACCACAACCCCTGCCCAGACAACCGCACTTAAAATCTCCGCTGCTCGCCACCGTGTCATCGCGTCCCCTTCATCCCGTTGTCATCCCCAGTTCCCGAGCCAGCGTACCCAGGGCAGATTTTCGCTTGGTTCACCCCGGACCGAGAGCGCCGTCGGCGTCGTTTTCGTCCGTCCCGATCATAGCCGAGCCGAATCGCCGACGCGAAACCATTCAGGTCGGTCAACCTGGCTTGCTCCTGATCGGATCGCTGCTGGCCGGAAGGAGCGACGCGTCTGGAGTGGACGAGGCCAATCCTTGGGTTCGCTCGGCGCGCTGAGCTTGGGTTCGCTCGGCGCGATGAACTTGGGTTCGCTCGGCGCGATGAGCTTGGGTTCGCTCGGCGCGTTGAGCTTGGGTTCGCTCGGCGCGATGAGCTTGGGTTCGCTCGGCGCGCTGAGCTTGGGTTCGCTCGACGCGATGAGTTTGGGTTCGCTCGGCGCGCTGAGCTTGGGTTCGCTCGGCGCGATGAGTTTGGGTTCGCTCCACGCGTTGAGCTTGGGTTCGCTCGGCGCGATGGGCTTGGGTTCGCTCGGCGCGATGGGCTTGGGTTCGCTCGGCGCGATGGGCTTGGGTTCGCTCGGCGCGCTGAACTTGGGTTCGCTCGGCGCGGTGGGGGCTGATGGGTTGAAGGACTCGGCCGGTCCCGTTTGGAGGCGGCGGGGGTTGGTTACCTTCCTCTAACGGCATCACCAGCGATTGCATCCCATGCTTGACGCCATTGACGCGATTCCGTGCCTGATCTGCGGCGGTCATCAGACCTGGACTCCTGGCACCATTGGCGAGATTGGCGGGCAGCCGAGCGGTAATCGTCATGGTGTCCACGCCAGAAGTGGTGATCAACGGAGTTGAAGGGATGAGCGGACGAACGGTTTCGGTTGTGGTCTGATCTGGGTGACTTAAATAAGATCGTTAAATCTGTCGGTAATGATTCAGAATCTTCGAAGAGGTTGCTTATTTTGACAAAGATCCCTTCGTCGGGTGGGTGCAACCCACTGTGGGTTCGATCCGATTGCGACCGGTCGCCCTGCTCCTGCTCCTGTGGGTCAGTCGCGCCCTACTGCGTCCTGAAAGGAGGTCCGAGAGACGGGTGGATTGTTCGGCGCTGCGGCTTGGGATAATCTGGTGAGACAAACGAGCACAGCGTAGGACATCAGGGAGCGGTGCCATGAAGCGGATTCTCGGATTGGGGTTGGTGGTTGTTCTGGGTGTGAGCTTGACGCCGGCTCATGCGGCGGATGATGCGAAGGAGATCGTCAACAAGGCGATTGCCGCGACGGGGGGCGAGGCCAAGCTCGGTGCCGCCAAGGTGATGGCGTGGAAGGCCGACACCAAGGTCACGATCGAGGGGAGCGACCATGACCTGACGGTCTCCTCGATGACCCAGGGGCTCGACCACATCCGGACCACCGTGGCCGGCGAGATCAACGGCAACGATTTCAAGGCGACGACCGTCGTGGATGGCAAAAAGGGGTGGCGGACGTTCCCCGAGACGAACGAGCTGGATCCGGATGCGCTCGAAGCCGAGAAGCGGATCATCTACCTGCAAGTGATCGCCACGACGTTGGTGGCGATCCTCTCGAAGGATTTCAAGGTGGAAGCCGCCGGCACGGAGAAGATCAGCGACAAGCCAGCCAACGTCGTCAAGGTCACCGGCCCCGACGGCAAGACCTGTCGGATGATGTTCGACCAGACGTCGGGCCTGCTCGTCCGGACGGTCGCGACGGTCGTCGGCTTTGGTGGTGATGACTACGAGCAGACCAGCACCTTCAAGGATTACAAGGAGATGGGCGGCATCCAGAAGGCCACGAAGATCGAAGTCCTCCGCGACGGCAACCCGTTCCTGAACACGACGATCAAGGAGTTCCAGACGATGGACACCGCCCCCGCCGGCAGCTTCGCCGAGCCGAAGTAAGCCGGGCGGTACGCAGAATTCTTTGTAGGGTGGGTGCAACCCACCGTGGGTTCGATCGGGTCGCGCAAAGCCTGATCGGCCCCGCTCTTTGTGTTGGTTACACACCACTGCGCACGGTGGGTTGCACCCACCCTACCAGCAAACTTGGTGAATCTTGGACCTGACGCGGTGGCCCGCATCTGCGATGGTGTGGGCCAAATTCGACTGATTGTCCCGAGCGAGCGAGGATTCAGGATGATACCCCGAACGAGCTTGCGAGCCGCCCTGATCGCGGCTCTGCTGGGAGTGGGCGGGCCACTGGCAACCGGGGCCGATGAGCCCAAACCCGCTGAGGATACCCGCGTTGCCGCGCGGCTCAAGATGGTCGAGCGGAGCCTCGTCGAGCGTGGGATCAAGGACCCGACTGTCCTCAACGCGTTCCGGACCGTGCCGCGCCACCTGTTCTTGCCCGCCGAGAGCCAGCGGCTGGCCTACGCCGACGAGTCGATCCCGATCGGCGAGGGGCAGACGATCACCCCACCCTACGACGTCGCGTTCATGACCGAGGCGCTCCAGCCCAAGCCGACCGACAAGGTGTATGAGGTCGGGACCGGGTCGGGCTACCAGGCGTCGATCCTCTCGCGGTGCGTCAAGGATGTCTACTCGGTCGAGATCCACCCGCCGCTGGGCAAGCGCGCCGCCGAGGTGATCAAACAGCTCAAATACGACAACATCCACACGCGGGTCGGCGATGGCTATGCCGGCTGGCCCGACGCCGCGCCGTTTGATGCGGTGATCGTCACCTGCGCCCCGAGCGCGGTGCCCGGTCCACTCGTCGAGCAACTCAAGGAGGGGGGACGGATCGTGATCCCCCTCGGCGGCAAGTTTGACCAGCGGGTCCACATCATGGTCAAAAAGGATGGCAAACTGATCGACACCGCCGTCCCAAGCCCCACCCTGTTCGTGCCGATGACCGGTCAGGCCCAGCGCGAGGCCAAGGCCGCTGCGGGAGCAAAGCCGTGACGTTGACTCCGCACCTGCGCTGGATCTGGTTGGTCGGGTGCCTGAGCGTGCTGGGTGCCGCCACAAACCCAATTTATGGCCAGGATGGGACGCTTCCCGAGGGGCCGAAACCGCGCGAGACCTTCGAGGACGACAAGGACGGCGACGGCATCCCCGACGGCTGGTACAACCTGCGCGATGCGAGGGTGGCCGACCACGGGTATGGCACCCCGACCTCGAAGTGCTTCCGGTTCGAGAACAAGCGGCCCGGCCGCCCCGCGCGGGCCAGTCGCGCCTTCGGAGTCGATGGTCGCGAAGTCGAAGCCATCATCGTCGGTGCCTGGGTCCGCACCGAGGAGATCGCGGCGGGCGAGCAACTCGGCGAGGAACCCGGCCTCGTCATCGACTTCATCGGCGATCCGATCCAGCTTAAAGCCGTCCGGCGCGGCCTGCTTGGCCCCTGGAAAAGGATCGGCCTCGAGTGGACCCACGTCGCCAGGCGCCTGCCGATCCCGCCCGACACCCGGCTCGCGATCCTCTCGATGGGCTTGATTGGCGCCACCGGCGTCCTCGAAGTCGACGACCTGACGATCGAGTTGATCCCGACCGGCGGCCAGCCGACCAGCAACCTCGTCACCAACGGCGACTTCGAACTCGGTGATCCCGACGCGACCGGGTGGACCACCGACCGAGGCGCCAGCCGGGTTTGCCCCGGTGCCAACTCGTTCGGCGCCATCGAACTCAAAGGCGGCGGAGCGCGGGTCTATGCCGGGCTGGGCCTGCCGGTCAACCGCTTCAACAGCCTGGAAGTCAGCGTGCTGGCCCGTGCGAAGGATCTCCGGGGCGCGACCGGAGCGCTCGGCCTGATCTTTTTCCTCGATGACGATGGCCGCCCCCTGCCCGGCACGCAGGACGGCGTCCGCGTGCTGGCGTTCACCGGGACATTTGGCTGGACCGCGAGCCGGGGGCGCGTCGACATCCCGCCCGGAGCCACGCGGGCCATCGTTCATTTCGAGAAGGCGTCGGCGTTCGGCACCCTGACGGTCGACAACGTGCAGGTCACGGCCGACGACGGGACCAACCGCTGGACCCCATACCACGTCGCGACCGTGACCAGCGGCTGGACCCCGATCGCGCCGTCGCCCCAGATTCAGGCCAACTCAGCGCTCGATGCGTCGGGCTTGCTCGACGCTCCCGCCGGTAAGAATGGGTTCGTGGTCGTGCGCGACGGTCGGCTCCAGTTCGAGCGCGGGGCGCGGGCGCGGTTCTTTGGCGTTTCGCTCATGCCGCCGACGGCGTTCCTGGAACCAGCCAAGGCCGATGCGCTCGTGGATCGCCTGGCACGGTCGGGAGTGAACCTGATCCGCCTCGGCGAACTCGACACGCCGCTCGGCCCAGCGCGGAGCCTCTTCGATGATGCTCCCGACGACACGCGGACGCTCGACCCCGACGCGCTGGCACGGCTCGATCATCTGATCGCCGCCGCGGCCGCGCGGGGCATCTACGTTGCCATCGAGTTTCAGGGCGGGCGACGGTTTCGCGACGGCGACAACTCGATCCCCGACGGCCGGAAACTCCCGCCTGGGGGCGGACCCGCCGCCGCGTTCGATCCCGCCATCCGCGCCGCTGCACTGGCCGCCGCCGACCTGCTGTTGAGCCACAAGAACCCCGAAACCGGCCGGACCCTCCGCGACGAACCAGCGCTGGCCTGGTTCACGCTCGCCGGCGAACTTTCGCTCTTCGACCTGCCCGAAGTCGCCGATCGCGAACCGAAGGAGACCAGCGACCTGCTCCGGACGATGATGCGCCGCGACGACGTCTCGAACGTCCGCCGGAGCTGGCAGAGCGTCGAGGCGAATCAGTGGGTGACGCTGGCCGCCGACCTCCGCAAGCTCGGCCTCCACGTGCCGATCGCGGGCGGTTCGCACTGGAAGCGCGATCACGACTACTCTGCCGCCGAGGCCACATCGGGCCTCGACCTGATCGACGATCGGCTCTATTTCAGTCCACCCGGTTGGATCACCCCGAGCCATCGCGCCCTGGTCTGGGCCCGCGACCCGCTGACGGCGATGGCGCACCTGAAGCGGAAGACGGATCGACCCTACGTCGTCGGTCAGTGGGCCGACCCAACCTTCGGCGCCTGGGCGACTCCCTACGAGGGGGCCGACCTGATCGTGGCCGCCAGCACCGCCGCGACCGAGGATTGGGACGCCCTGACGCGCCGCGCTGTCTTCCTCTTCCCGCAGGTTTGGGGTGAGGCCGCGACTGGAACCGGGGGCGGCCAGGATATTTTCAGCGTGCCCGAGATCATCAACGGCACTCCCCAGACCTTCGCTCTGTTGCCGCATGCCGCGTCGATCCTGATCCACGCGGCGGGTCGGACCCCCACCAAAACCACCCGCGACAAGGCCATGCCGGGTCGGTTCGTCGTCGATACCCCCCACACGCGGGGAGTGATCGGCTGGGGGCTCGGCGGAGGCACTGGTGCCGCGAAGTTCGACGGCCTGAGCATCGAGACTTCGGCACCGCACGCGGTCGTCATGGTCTCGGCGCTGGGTGCCGAGCCGATCGCCCGGAGTTCGCGGCTGCTGATCTCGGCGGTGGGGCGAGTCGAGCCGACCGGCTACCGATCGATCGACGAGTGGAGGCGCGAACCGGGTGAACCGGGTGTGCCCCCCCTGCTCCATGAAGGCGTGCCCGCGCAGATCATCTGGAACCGGACCGGCAAGATCCAGGCGTTCGCGCTCGATAACACGGGTGCCCGCGTGGGTGGCCCGGTCCGGCTTGAAGTGGTCGAAGGATCACGCGGCGGTGGCGTCAAACTCGACCTCGACGGGCGGTCGGGGTCGCTCCACTGGGAACTGATCGCCGAGTAGGTCCGCCCCGAAATCCAGGCAAGGATGGTCCAAGTCATGACGACGATCGTCACCGGCGGCGCCGGGTTTATTGGCTCGACGCTGGTCGACCGGTTGTTGAGCGACGGGCGCGACGTTGTTGCCGTCGACAACTTTGATCCGTTCTACAATGCCGAGCGCAAGCGCGCGAACCTCGCCCGTGCGCTCGCATCCCCCCGGTTTCGGCTGGTCGAACTTGATATCCGCGACAGGGCGGGGGTCGATCGGCTGGTCGCCGAGGTCCAGCCCGAGGCGATCGCGCACCTTGCCGCCCGCGCCGGGGTCCGACCGAGCATCGACGACCCGGCGAGCTATGCCGAGGTCAACGTCGTCGGTACGATCCACTGGCTCGAAGCCGCGCGCCGGTTGCCCACCCTGCCCCGCTTCGTGTATGCGTCGAGTTCGAGCGTGTACGGCGATCGCGGCAATGGGCCGTTCCGCGAGTCCGACCCGGTCGACCACCCGGTCAGCCCGTATGCCGCCACCAAGAAGGCATGCGAGCTGCTGGCGAGTACGTATCATCATCTCTACGGTTTGCCGATCACTGGCCTCCGCCTGTTCACGGCCTATGGACCACGGAACCGGCCCGACCTGGCCATCGCCAAGTTTGCCGGGTTCATTCAGCGTGGCGAGTCGGTGCCGATGTTCGGTGATGGGTCGTCGCGGCGGGACTACACGTTCGTCGGCGACATCGCCGACGGGATCACGCGGGCGCTCGATCGCGCGGCGGGCTTGCATCTCTACAACCTCGGCAACTCCACCCCCGTCACGCTCCAAGAGATGATTGCCGTGCTGGGTCGAGCGCTGGGCGAGACGCCGCGCATCCAGGAACTACCACCGCAGCCGGGCGACGTGGGCCAGACGCACGCTGATATCGCCCTGGCCCGCGCTGAACTCGGTTATGAGCCCCAAACGACCCTGGCCGCTGGGCTCGATCAGTTCGTGGGCTGGCTCCGCTCCGACCGGGCGTGAAGTTCGAGTTGACCTTGCTACCCGGGGCCAACCCGGTATGATCCCGGTCATCCCGCACTTCTGGAGGTCGGATGAACCGGATCTGGCTAGTTTTGCTGTGCCTGGCGCTCGCGGTGGGCTGTTCGACCAGTCGCAAGGTCGTGGTCAATCACGGCTACCCCAACGAACCACCGCAACCGCAAGGGTTTGAGACCAAGGCCAGCACCGGCAACTCGGCGGCCGAAACTCCGGTCCGGTTCTGAGCAATCAGGTGATCAGTCCGGGAGACCGATGGCGGCCGCCAGCGCCCGCGTGTCGTTCCGGTCGACTCTGGGCTCGGTGGCGTCCGACCCGGTGGGGCCGATGGCAATGACCCGGAGCCCCGCATCGGTTGCGGCGCGCAGGCCGCTGGGTGAGTCCTCGACGGCGACGACCGCGTCGGCTTCGAGGTCGAGCAACCGGAGCGCCAGCCGGTAGGCTTCGGGGTCGGGTTTGGTCGCCTGCACGTCTTCCTTGGCGATCACGAACTCAAAGGCATCAAGCAACCCTGCCCCGTCGAGCACGCCGACGATGTTGGCGCGCCAGGTGGTCGAGACCACCGCCAGCCGGGTCTGCCCACGCAACGTCCGGACGAGGTCGGCCACGCCCGCGACCACGCGCCCGCCTTCGCTCAACAGCCGAACCGTGAGCGCTTGCTTGCGGCGAGCCCACCCCTCGACATCGCCCCCTTCGATCTTTCGACGGGCGAAGACCTCGGCGACGAAGGTTCGATCGTCGATCTCGGCCGCGTGGGCGCAGGTCTCGTCGGATTCGTGCCAACCCATCACGCGAAAGGTCCGCTGCCAGGCGGCGATGTGGACGTTGGCGGTGTCGGCCAGCACGCCATCAAAGTCAAAGAGCACGGCACGGGGAAGCATCGCAACCTCAAGTCGGCCAATCGGTTCCGAAGATATCTCAGCACGGCGACTCGCCTCGAAACATTATCGTCAACTGGCTTGACCGCGTCAAATCGTTGACTCGGCTCGACCCGCCCTTTAAGGTTGCGGCATCCCTTTCGCCATTTCTTCCGAGTTCGCCCGAGGAGCATTGCCATCATGGCCCGCCCCGTGACTCTCTTTACCGGACAATGGGCGGACCTGCCGCTCGAAACGATCGCCAAAAAGGCCAGCGAGTGGGGCTACGACGGGATCGAGCTCGCCTGCTGGGGCGACCACTTCAACGTCCAGAAAGCCCTGCACGAGGACGGTTACTGCCAGGGTCGCCATGACCTGCTGGCCAAATACGGGCTGAAATGCTGGGCGATCTCCAACCACCTGACCGGCCAGCTCGTCCTTGACGTCCTCGACGACCGGACCGACGACTGGGCACCGCCGGCGCTCCGGGGCCAGCACGAGAAGAAGCGCGAGTGGGCGATCGGGGAGATGAAAGATACGGCTCGGGCCGCCGCGAAGATGGGTTTGAAGGTCGTCAACGGCTTCACCGGGTCGTCGATCTGGCATCTGCTGTACTCGTTTCCGCCGGTGTCCGACGCGACGATTGCGGCGGGGTTCAAGCTGCTCGCCGAGCGCTGGAATCCGATCCTGGATGTGTTTGGTGAGGTTGGGGTCAAGTTCGGGCTCGAAGTTCACCCGACCGAGATTGCCTTCGACCTTTACTCAGCGCAGACGGCGCTCGAAGCCATGAACCACCGCCCCGAGTTCGGGTTCAACTTCGACCCGAGCCACCTGCTCTGGCAGTTTATCGATCCCGTCGCCTTCATCCGCGCCTTCCCCGACCGGATCTATCACGTCCACGTCAAGGACGCAGCGCGGACGCTCGACGGCAAGACCGGCATCCTTGGCTCGCACCTGAATTTTGGCGACATCCGCCGCGGCTGGGACTTCCGCTCGCCGGGCCGTGGTCAGGTCGACTTCGAGGAGATCGCCCGCGCCCTGAACATGATCGGCTACGAAGGCCCGCTCTCGGTTGAGTGGGAAGACCCCGGCATGGATCGCGAGTTCGGCGCCAGCGAAGCCGCGAAGTTCGTCAAGTCGAAGATGAGCTTCACCGCTTCGGGCCGTGGCTTCGACTCCGCCTTCGCCGATGCCCAGAAGCAAAGCTAGCTCGATCCGGTCACCTGCCCCGACGGACTTTCCGGCTGGGGCGTCCCTTCTCACGAGCTTTCTCATGATATGGGTCCGCCGTGCGCTCCTGGGATTGTGCTGTGTCACGAGCGCCGCGAGGTCGTCCGCCCAGCATCTGCCGCCGGAGGGCGCGGCACCCGCATCCCCAATTCCGACAACGGCGGCCGCTCGGTCGAAAGTCGAGTATCGCGGGATGACCGTGGATGTCACTTTCTTGAAAAACCACGCGAATGCCGATCCGGTGCTGGCCTCGATCCGGCGCCAGATCGACATCGTGGTGGATGCCCGGGTCAAACCCGAGATCGCGGCGTTCTTTCGGCGGATTCGTGCGGCGGTCGGGACGGTACCGCCCCAGGCTGGCAGTGGGATATCGTACGGCGAGTCCGTGCTGATCACGGCGCAACCGATTGCGGCCAACCGGGTCGTCCTCCTGCACGAGTTGCTCCACTCGTATCATCACCTGGCGTTGAAAGGCGATCCGAAGCGGCAGCTGACGCGGTTCTTTAAGGAGGCCGCTCAGGCTTATCGGCACGCGCCCAACGAGTATTTTCTGCTGAACGAGTATGAGTTCTTTGCGGTCACCGCCTCCATCTACCTGCACGGTCGGATTCCCCGACCGCCCTTCAGTCGCGAGGCGATCAGGACGGCTCAGCCCGAGTATGCCCAGTTTCTGGCTGACCTCTTCGATCCGCCGCCAACCAAACCGGCAAAGCCCACCCCGGCGGGCGAGCCATCGGACAAACCAGGCGAACCTCCACCCAACTCGACTCCCTTGATCGATCCGCCGCAACCCAGGACAAACCCATGAGCGGTCCCATCATCCGCAAGTACGGCTTTCCCAACTTCGAGGCCATCTTCGGCAAGCGCGAGATTCAGCACGGCGCCCCCGAAGCGGCCACCCCCGAGCCGACCGAACCACCCAAAAAAGACACGCAAGGCTCGGCGGATCACGGGTCGCCTCCGGGCGCGAATGCGACCGAGGCCGAGAAGCAGAGCGAAGACTCGGCCCAACTTTGAAGCGCGAGACCAACATTCTCCCACGCGCCGAGCCCGCCAAAGTTGAAGACCTTGACCAGACACAGGAACGCGCCAGACGGCGGGAACGGGCCTTTGAACAGCATCCCTTGCTCAGAACCACGGTCTGGCAACAAGTGTGGCGGCGGCGGTTTGTGCTGCCCATTCGCGCGTTTCTCTCAACGGCAGTGGCGGAATGCTTCGCCCAGACCGCTGCTGGCTGGATCGAGCGAACTCGGTCTGATACTTACTGGCATGTCAACGGGCGAGATTAAATTCCGGAGCCGTCACGGTGATATCGCTTTGGCAAAAGGAGCATGGTCGGCTACATTATCAAGCAGTTGACAAACTCTCTGGCGAATACCGCGATGGCCGCCCGCAGGATGCCGGGCAGTGACCAGTCCGGGCAGCGAAGTTGCCGCCTTGACGGTCAGTACCCTCGCTCCATCCCCCGAAGCATCCCCGATCACCGACGGCGGCGGCACCCGCCGGGGATTGTCTTTGAGCCATGATTCATAATCTCCACGTCTCGAACGTTTTGCTGGCGGGTATCGCCGTCGCGTCGATCGCCACGACCCTGTTCGCCATGGCGTGCGTCTTCTGGGTGACCCGACCGCGACGCACCATCGTCGATCATACCCCACCGATCACGATCTACAAGCCACTCAAAGGGCTCGACGAGGGGTTGGAAGCCAACCTCCGGAGCTTCTTTGAACTCGACTATCCCACCTATCAACTGCTTTTTTGCGTCGCAGACCCGAACGATCCCGCCGCCAGCCTGGTCAACCGCCTCCTCCGCGACTATCCCGATCAGGACGGGAGGTTGGTCGTTGGTTGCCCGGCGTTTGGGCTCAACCCGAAGGTGGAATCCCTCGCGGCGATGGAGCCCTACCGGCGCCATGAGACGATCCTGATCAGCGATTCGAACGTCCGGGCACGCCCGAGTTATCTCCGCGAGACCGCCTGTTATCTGGCCGAGTCTGGCGTCGGGCTGGTCACGAACCTGTTCGCGGGGGTCGAGGAGGAGCACTCGGGCGCCGCGCTTGAAAACTTGCAGCTCAACGGGACGGTCGCGGCCGGGGTGGCGCTGGCGTCGGTCTGCCGGATCACGTGCGTCGTCGGTAAGTCGATGCTGATGCCGGTACGCGTTCTGGAAGCGATCGGGGGCTTTGCGTCGGTCCGGAACCTGCTCGCCGAAGATCAGGCGATCGGCGTCAAGGTCCGCAAGGCAGGTTACGGGATCAGGTTAAGCCACCACGTCGTGGCCAACGTCAACCGGCATCGGTCGTTTCGCTGGTTTTTGAACCGCCACTCGCGCTGGTTCAAGATCCGCCGCCGTCTGGCGCTGTCCACATTTCTGGTCGAGCCGGCCCTGAACCTGACGTCGCTAGGTCTTGTGTGGGCCTTATCGGGTGACTCTGGGGTCGCCTGGGGTGGGTTGTTCGTGCTGGTCGGGCTCGGGATCAGCCGCGATGCATTCCAGGCTCGGCGTCTCCGGGGTGAATTTCCCCACCTCCGGCATCTGCTCCTCAGCCCGGTGAAAGACCTTTTTCTGCTACCGGTCTGGTTCGACGCTCTGATCAACCGCCGGATCCACTGGCGTGGGCATCGGTTTGTCATCGGTCGGTTCACCCGCTTGCGGCCCTCGGAGTCGGCTCGGTCCCTCCGATTGCGGGTCCGCCGCGCCCGGCGCCATCGGTCGCGGCCGGATTGAACGCCAACGGCTTCGGCTTTCTCTTCGTCTGGCACTCCAACCAAAGGGTGGTTTCCCCATCAAACAGACCGATGGCTCCGCGAGGTTTCGCCTTGCCGCTCGCTGCTGCCGCTGCTGGATTCTGGCCGGTTCCATCCTCGGTCCGGCGTCGGTTGGTCGAGGTGCTGACGAGTCTCTCGCGAAGATCCAGACGGCGGGGCGCCTGACTTACGGAGCCGACGAGGAGGGAGGCGCCCCCTACTTCTACCGGCAGCCCGCAACGAACGAGCGGGTCGGATTCGAGGCCGAGCTGATGACGATGCTCGGCCGCGAATTGCGGGTCGAGCCGGTCTTTCGGCAGGTCCAGTGGGAGTATCTGCTGCCGGTCCTCAGTCGCGGCGAGCTTGACGTCGTCGTCAATGGCTACGAGTTGACCGAGGCCCGCGTCCGTGACTATCTGGCGACCCGCCCTTATTACGTCTATCAGCTCGCGCTGATGGCACGGCGCGACGGTTCGATCCGGTCCTGGGCCGACCTCGAACTCCCGCGCCCCGGTGGCGGACCCTGGAAGGTTGGCGTGCTCGGGATGTCGGCAGCCGACACCTACGCGCAGCGGTTCGGCGGGGCGAACGTGCGAATCATGGTCTTCGATGGCGCGACCAACGCCATGACCGCTGTCCGGAATGGCCAGATCGACGCCACGCTCCAGGATGGGCCCGCCGCTCGATTCTATGGGGATCAACCCGACTACCGCGAGTCGCTCACCATCGTCGGGCCACCGCTCGGGTGTGGGTACTATGTGCTTTATGTTCGCCCTGGTGCCGAGACGCTGCGCGATGCGCTCGACGGAGCGCTCGGGAGGCTGATCGAGTCGGGGTCGCTCCGGTCCATCTACGAACGTTATCACCTCTGGAACGAGGCGCAAGACGCTCTGATCGGTCAGCATCGGCCCGAGCCGGTGGCGGCTCTGGCCAGCCGCCCGATCTTTGATTGGGGCTTGCTCGGGCGGTTTGGGCCACGTTTGCTCGACGCGGCTCTGGTCACGATCATTCTGGCCGTGACGTCGATGCCGCTGGCGATCGTGATCGGGCTCGGGGTGGCGATCGGTCGGGTCTACGGGCCGCGAGCGCTGGCGGTCCCGCTCGGTTGGTATGTCGAGGGAGTGCGCGGCACGCCGCTCCTGATCCAGCTCTATGCACTGTTTTACCTCTTGCCCGAGTGGGGGATCACGCTGTCGCCGTGGGCGGCCGGCGTGGGTGGGCTGGCGATCAACTACTCGGCTTACGAGGCCGAGATCTACCGCGCTGGGTTGCAGGCGATCCCGATCGGGCAGATGGACGCAGCGCTCGCGCTCGGGATGTCGCGGCGGCAGGCGATCCGCCGGATCATCGTGCCGCAAGCGGTCCGGATCGTGATCCCGCCCGTTACCAGCGACTTCATTGCCCTCTTCAAGGATACTTCGGTGTGTTCGGTCATCACTCTGACCGAACTGACCAAGACCTATTCGATACTGTTTAACAGTCAAGGAGGCGTCGTTGAGTTCGGTCTCGCGACCGCCGCGCTCTACCTGGCGATGAGCTTGCCGCTCTCAAAGTTTTCACGCTGGGCGGAAAACCACTGGCGGGCGGGCGGTCCCCTGGCGTCGGAAGGGGGACGACATTGATCGAGGTCAGCCATCTGATCAAGCGATACCGAGGGACCGAGATCCTCAAAGGGGTCTCATTGCGGGTGACTCTGGGCGAGGTCGCCGCCATCATCGGTCCGTCGGGCGGCGGCAAGACGACCCTGCTCCGCTGCCTGAACGGCCTGGAAACCTGGGACGAAGGCAGTGTGAAGGTGAACGGCCATGAAGTGGCCGCCTCGACCCGACCGCGCGACCGCGCGGCCGCCTTCCAAATGATCCGGCGGTCGGTCGGGATGGTCCTGCAAGACTTCCAGTTGTTCCCGCATCAGACCGTGCTCCAGAACGTGACCGAAGCGCCCCGGCAGGTGCTCAGGCTCGGCCGCGACGAAGCCTGCACTCGCGCTCGGACTTTGCTGGATCGGGTTGGCTTGCTGGCCAAACTCGACGCCTACCCAAGTCAACTTTCTGGCGGTCAGCAGCAGCGGGTGGCCATCGCCCGCGCCCTGGCGATGCAACCGCGCGCCATCCTGTTCGACGAGCCGACAAGCGCCCTCGATCCGTCGATGACCGGCGAGGTCATCGCCATCCTCCGCGACCTTGCCAGCGACGGCTTAACGCTGGTCATCGTCACCCACACCCTCGCCCTCGCCCGGACACTTGCTCAGACTGTCCACGTCATTGCCGACGGAGTCATCATCGAGTCTGGACCCGCCTCCGTTCTCTTCGAACAACCCACGCAAGCGGTCACGCAGCGTCTGGTACGCGAAACGGGGTGACTCATATCGATCTTCACCAGACACTAAAACCGAGCGAACTCGGGCTTGGAAAAGCGGTGGCCCTCGGTTAGATTACAAACTCTTGGGGGACGTAGCTCAATTGGGAGAGCGCTAGCTTTGCAAGCTTGAGGTTAGGGGTTCGATCCCCCTCGTCTCCACTCGACATAATCTGAAACGCCGATGGCTTTTATGCTAACTCCCTTGGGTCAAGGGTAGCGGCTCGAATCCCTCAGAGATCCGGTAAATACCGGATTTCCCTGGAACCGAGGCGCCCCTATGCCCAAGAAACTTCCTTCGCTCCGCTTGCACAAGCCGTCGAATCAAGCGGTCGTCACCCTCTCAGGCAAAGATTTTTACTGCGGAAGCTTTGGGACTGCCGAGAGTCAGGATAATTACCGCCGGCATCTCGCTGAATGGTTGAACGCTCGACCGAGTGTAGCAACTCAGACCGGCCACACAAGCGCCCCCACCCCGACTGTGGCAGAGGTAATTTTAGCCTTCTGGGATCATGCCCAGGTCCACTATCGAGACGCCAACGGGACATCGACCGGCGAGCTGGAAAATTTCAAGATCGCCCTCCGGCCGGTTCGCGAGCTATACGGTAGGACGTCAGCGGCCGAGTTCGGCCCGCTCGCGCTCCGCGCCGTGCGAACCATGATGGTCGATTCGGGTCTGGCCCGCTCGTCGGTGAATGCCCGGATCAACCGCATCCGTCGGGTATTCCGTTGGGCTTGCTCAACCGAGCTGGTCCCGGTCGCCGTGATTCAGGCGCTTGAGACGGTTGCTGGCCTCCAGAAGGGTCGTACCTTGGCAAAGGAGACAGAACCCGTTGGGCCGGTCGCGATCGAGGTCGTCGAGCGCACCTTGCCGTTCATGCCGCGACCGGTCGCCGGGATGGTCCGCTTTCAACTCCTAACCGGTTGTCGGCCCGGCGAAGCGTGCGCGGTTCGCGGGTGTGACCTGAAGTCCGGATTTCCTCATTGGACGTATGAGCCGCCCCGCCACAAATCCTCTTGGCGTGGCAAGAAGCGAGTTATCCCGCTCGGCCCAAAAGCCAAAGCTCTCCTTGATGAGTTCGCCCGCGACGATCCTCAGGAGTATCTTTTCGACCCCCGCCAGGCTGTCGCTGCCCAGCACGCCGAGCGGAGTCGGAGTCGCAAGACGAAGCCGACTCCATCGGAACGCGCGAAGCGAAAGCTCAAGCCGGGCGAAAACCACGCGCGACGTTACGACCGGACCTCCTACCGTCGAGCGATCTGTCGCGCCGCCGATCGCGCATTTCCGCACCCGGTCATCTCAGCAATCAATCCGAGCCGGCGGACTAATGATCAGGCGACCGAGTTAGATCAGTGGAGGAAAGCCCGACGCTGGCACCCGAACCAGATCCGCCACACGGTTGGAACCGAGATCCGCGCACGGTTTGGGCTGGAAGCGGCCCAGGCCGTCTTAGGTCATGCCAAGGCGGACACGACTCAAATCTATGCTGAGCGGGATCTGGCCAAGGCTCATGAGGTTGTTGGGGAGATTGGATAAAACTCCACGGAAAAGGACAAATCCTGCAAATCGGCATAAAGTCACACTGACTTCCGTCCGATTTATCGAGTGATGGCCGGTTCGCTACCGGCCTGTTCGGGCCTGGTGGGATGCTCAGGGACCTTACCCCCTGACATCTCGCCCGGCCCTCATCACTTGGTAAGGGATTACAGCTTTGACTACGCCGGTTCGACCGCAGTATTTGCCGATGACCGACCTCGAAGGCAATACCAAGACTTTCAACATCTCGACAAGCATCCGTTGGTTCGTCCTCCCTGATCTCGAAGTGGACGATGAGACGACAATCGAAGCCTACCTTTACCGGACTTGTTCCGGGCACTGGGTCCATCGTGTTGTCCAAACCTCGCATTCCTTCGACCTGTACGTGGTTCACGAAAGCGTCCCGCTCGAGAAGATCACGGAGGTCTCAGTCGCCGAAGCGGCCTTGATGCTGACGAACCCGCTGCGGCCCGAGGATCAAGAAGAGGCGAAGTTTCCGCGCGATATTTTGACTTATCTGCATGACATCAGCATCGACGGCGAGTTCAGTTTGAAAGGCGAGGCCAACCGCTGCGACGGGTGGCGCGACTACTCCGCCGGAGCGAAGGCTGAATCGGGATTTCGCTTCTATAAGACGGTAGACCAACGGAAACGGTCGTTCGACCTGGACACTACCCAGGTTTGGGAATCGCCGGCGGAGCCGTACGGGAGCAAGCCTAAGCTCTACCGAACCGAAGATCGAATCTGGATTCGCTGCGACATGCTCAATTTTGTTGGTTCGGTCGAGTCCTACAAGAAGCGACCGAACTACTGGCAAATCGACGTGGAAGATGCGGTGGATTGGTTCGAGTTCCACGACATCAAAGCACCTGCCGATCTGCGAGCCGACTTGGACCGGCAGAACAATTTAATCGACGTCGGGCGATATGCCGCCAGGATCTCGGGTGGGCATTCGCCCCTCATTGCTTCAGCACCGGACATCAGGACTGAATCACCCACCGATGAGCCATCATCAGCACTGATAGGCCACGAGGATCTGAGCGAAGAGACAACAGAGGTCAAGATGGCGACTGAGCTAACATCATCATTGCCTGGGCCTGAACCTGACAATCTTTTGATCTTCTTGAGCGCAACGAACACGGTTCGATTCCGGGGAGCGGATTTTCTCCTTAGCCGAACCGCATTTTGTAAATTCCTGAAGATCGCCAATGCGACCTGCCGCCTTAACAAGGACGAGATTGGCCACACGAAGATCAGCGGCGTCCTCAATAAACATCTTCCGCCCGAGCTTCGTCAGTTGATTGACGCGCGTGGTGGAACCGGTGGAGGCTATATGCTCAAAGAAGAACTTGGCATCGAGGTCAGGGTCCTTAAAGGTCTTTGATGGGATGGTTTGGACCATGATCAAAATCCGAAAAAGTCCGCGATGGTCTATAATCACATGCTGAAATGATTGCCGATAAAACCTTGTGTCGAGCGACAATATTCGCCGCTAACACACGAGGTTCAAGATGCCCATCGATCTGACCAAAGAAGCCGGACTCAATCCGACCCAACTCGCCAAACTGATCCCGTCGCCCCGGACGGGTCACGCCTCGCACTCCTCGAAGGTGGTCCGTTGGATCGTCAACGGCGTTCTGGTGAACGGCCAGTGTGTCAAACTCGAAGCGCTGCGGATGGGTGGCCAATGGGTTTCCACCGCAGGTGCTTTGCATGAGTTCGGCGAACGTCTCGCGCTGAGCAGGTCTGAGACGTCTCCTCAGCCCCTACCGGCTTCGACGTCCAAGCGCCGGCGTGAGGTTGAGCGGGCCGAGCGGACCCTTGAACACATTGGAATCTAAGGAAGAAAGCCCTCGGTATTCGGGTACCGAGGGCTTCTTTGATCATTTTGCATCCACACCCCTGGGAAGGTGCTGTTCTATTATGTCATCCGTACAAGCAGCTGGCAATGCGACAAAAGGAGGATGTCGCTTAGAGAAGAGATTTCGGATTGATGGCAAGGACTCGCCGAAACCAAGAAGTAAGTCGGTCCCCTTCACAGATGAAGAGGCCGCGCGAAAAGTCCTGACAGCGGTCGCGGGCCGCAACTTGATCAGCAAATACGACCATCAACGCTTCGATGGCCAATGGGGCGAACTCGCGGCACAGGCGGAGCAGGCTGGAGAAGCGGGTGTCTCAGCCGAATTAGAGAACATCCGGGCGGGGGATCCTGAAGCCTACCGGCGGTACAAAGCAACTCTCGATGACTTGCGACTCGCGATGAATCAGGAGGGTCCCCCCACCAACCTCGATCGAGTCGAGATCGAGGTCAACAATGACTGGGGACGTATGAGGGATGAGGCGGTGCGGGCGCTTGCCAACCATCCCGATCTCTATAACAGAGGCGGACAGATCGTCAAAGTTGGTCGTGAAGATGGGGAGATCGATAAAGCCACAAAGAAGACGGTTTTCCAGAATGTCAAGGGAATTCCAAAGATCATTCCGGTCTCGGAATCCAACATCGGCTGCGCCTTAACGGATACGGCCAACTTCTTCGTCTGGCGGAAGGACAAGCACGGAGAGGATATTTCCAAGCCGACCGCGCCTACCAGCCAACTCATCAAATCCGTGGCCACCTTGGGGATTTGGCCGGGCCTGCCGATTTTGGAAGCTATCGCCGAATGTCCATTCCCCCGCAAAGACGGCTCAATCGTGGATCGGCCCGGCTATGACATCGAGACGAGGACGTTCTACTCGCCGTCGATCGAGTTCTTGGCTGTTCCCGAAGCTCCGACCCATGCTGACGCTATCGCCGCATGGGACCGGCTCGCTCATTTCGTCTGCGACTATCCTTTTGCTTCCGATGATGATCGTGTGGTTTACTTGGCCGGGTTGCTAACGATCATCGCCCGCCCCGCCGTTGCGGGACCAGTTCCGGGTATCTGTGTCACGGCCAACAAGCCCGGAACTGGCAAAGGATTGTTGATTGATGCGATGGTGATGCCGGGCACCGGGCGAAAGTGTCCAACGTCAACTTATCCGGACGCTGACGACGAAGCTAAAAAGGTCAAAGTCTCGGTCGCCAAGGCGGGTAAGCTAGCTGTCCACCTCGACAATTTGACGAACGGGTCAAGTTTTGGCGGCAGTGGTATAGACTCGATCCTGACGACCGAGGATACCGACGAACGCCAACTGCATAGCAATGATGCCCCGGTCCTCAAACTCCGTGCGGCTTGGTTTGTCTCGGGAAACAACATTTCTCCCATTGATGATGCCCACCGCCGCTGGCTGATTTGCCGCATTGAGACGGAACTAGAGTTCCCCGAGAAGCGAACTGATTTTGTCTTCCCTGACTTGCGGAAACAAATCGCGGAACGGCGAGCGGAGATCGTTCGTGACGCCTTGATCATTCTTCGCGCTCACTCGCTTGCCGATTACCCGAAACCTAATTGGGGTGGCTTTGGCTCCTTTGAGGACTGGGATCGAGTCGTACGCCAGGCCGTCTGGTTTGCTTCCGGTCGAGATTGTCTTGCATCGCAGAACAGAACCACGGAAGACGCCCCAGAACGCGCCAGCAACATTGCGTTGCTCGAAGGTATTCGCGAACTACCAGCGGGACGTGAAGGACAACGGGGTGTCATCGCCGCTGATATGATCGCGAAAGCAGTGGGTTTCCCTGACCAATATCCAACATTGCATCACGCGATTCACGAGATGGGACGTGGTGGCAAACCTCCTAGCTCGGCTCAAGTTGGCACAATTCTCCGGACGCTTCTCAAGAGCCCAATCGGTGGCTTGAGATTACTCCAACATCCAACCAAGATTCACAAAGTAGTCGCCTGGATGGTGCAAGTTCTCCCCGATGAACAAGGGGGGCGTGGGGGTGTGGGGGTGTGTCTTTCAGAATTGCCGCGTGAGAAATTCAATTCACTTGCAGATGCGATCACGTATGCAGTTACACACAAAGTCGTTCTGAGTCAGAATAAAATTGACCCCCATACACCCCCACCCCCCCACGACGCAATCGATTTGGATAGTGAGTCCTCTTTGGCTGATCCAGTCTTCTAATCGGGGGACTGGATGATGAAAACGATCAACACCATCGACTTCGACCGGATCAAGCGCCTGGCCAACCTCCGGGCGTGTCTGGTCGCCGACTGCAATGATTCAGGTTCCGGCAACCGCTTCAACTGTGCCTTGTGCGAGGATCTGAATCGGGCGCTAGAATACTACCCCGACACCGATTCATTTTTTTGCTTCCGCTGCGACAACGGCGGTGACGTATTCGACTGGTATCAACTTCTTCGGGGGATGAGCCCGAAGGAAGTCGCCCTGCACGTTGACCCCATGTGCGACGTCATACCGATCAAGCCTCGTCTGCGAGTGGCCCCTTCACCCCGAATTATTCCGATCCGTCCTCAAGCACAAGCTGACCTCGACTGGCAAGCCGCCGTCGCCCAGGTGATCGCGGCGAGCAAGAAAGCCCTGCGGTCCAAAGCTGGCGGGCCAGCGCTCGCGTACCTGCATGGTCGCGGGTTGGACGATCTGACCATCAATCAACTTAGCTTCGGCTTCAACCCCGAGTACCGCGCCCTTGGCCCGTTCGCTGCGCTGCGGAAGCCGGACAAGGATGGCTTGATGCACGTCCTGCGCGGAATCGTCATTCCCCTTGTCGCGCGCGGCTCACTACCCGAAGTACCGATCTATCGCGGGGCCGTGATTCGCCGGCAACTTGAAACTCCCGACGCTCCTCTCCCGCTCAAAGCCAACGGTAAGCCCGAAGATCGGTACATCAGCCTGGCCGGGACCGATCGGCACGAACTCTATCCTCATGCTGAGATCCACCCGAGCCAACTTCCTGCCCCGGTCCTGATCGTCGAAGGTGAGATGGACGCCGCGACCCTGATGCAAGAGGCTGGTCAAATTGGCCCGGTGGTGACGCTGGGTGGCGCGAGCGGCAGTCTGTCCGACTTCGCCCTCGAACAGATTTGTCAGGCGGATCACTTCATGGTTTTGACCGATCGCGATCCACGAGGGCTGGCGGCTTATTTCAAGTGGAAGGAACGCCTGGCGGGTAAGCATGTCTGGCGCGGCTCACTTCCTTGTGGAATCAAGGATATTAACGCTTATCACCTCGCGCATCTGGCCGGCAACCCGATCGCCGCGTTGACCGTGGCGGATTTCGTCCGCGAGAAGATCCGGCAAGCTGGCTGGATTGGTCCAAAAGCCCCCGACCTGCCGCGCACTTCTGACCTCCGCCAATTGGCCGCGGCCGTCGCCGCGTTCATTTGGGACGGCAAAGGTGATGCCTACGAACTTGACCTGCCTGACACTTTGCCGCGTCTGAATCTTCTGGAATTCCCGAACCTCTGATGGACTTTTCGTCGCCGTCTATCAAATCGTCCGCATCGCTCATCGTCGCCCACGACGCCCTTGCGAATGACATCACAGCTTTCTGGTTGTTGAGCGTTAGTTGATGGGGAAGGAAAATAAAAATTATGATGGCGTGGGGCTGATTCGTATGACGGATTAATGTTTGGAACTGTCCCAAGCGGTGAAATCATTTGTTTGGAGAAAGCGAGCCATGGGAATTCTATCTGGTGCCGTTAAATCTTCTGCGGATAACGCACACGTTTCTTTGGTTCCGGCGATCGGTGGTCCTTTGACGGCCGCTCATACGATGACAGGTGCGATATTCGTCACCTCAAATGACAAACAAACAACTCATTTTCAGACATACGCAAATTTTAACTTTGAAACAGGGCAACATGTAGAACCGCAGCTACTAGCTTTGCTATTTAACTGGACAAAAAGCAATGGTCAGAGCTTTGTTATTCCGGACAACTCTCGCATATACATGTACGTCTACGATTCTCCTTGTCAACTTTGTACACCCAAATTGAAAAGCGCCACGGTCAACTATCGAGGAGCAAATTTAACGTGGAAACTGGGATTTAGTAAGTACTTTATCGCAAGGAAGTACGGTTATAGTAATGTAGTAGCGGCGCACAACGCATACGGAACCATGAGGTGGAATTATAAGAAGGTTTGATCAATGATCGTGTAAAACTTTAAGCTAGCCTGGCCTTGGATGCCAACGGCAACCACCCCGGATCGGGTCTGGGGTGTGATCCGTAACCATGATGCTCGGACCGTCGAGCCGATCGTACGGCCAATCTCAAGAGCGAAGCGCTTAAGCCGGGTCAAGGCTTGATATCGGGTTCAAATTCTGGGGCCGCTGATGCCCCGCCACGCGATCGGGATGATTCCCGCTATATCATACTACAACGCCCCGCAAATGGCTAGGATCGAATGTCAGGGGGCTCAAAACCTACCGACACAATCTGCCTGTAACTGCTCGCCCGTTTGGCCACCACCCCCCATCCCCCCTCCTTTTGATCGAGATCGGCACAACCCCGACTTGAATACATTTCGATAGTAATTTTATGACTATCGCCGAAGTTAATCAGTTGTAGGAATTACAACGATAATAACCCCTTCATCCGGCATGATCTACGCGCCGTTGTTGCCTCAAAACACCCTACCAGGATTGGTCAAGTGTTGGAATCGACGCCTCGAAGATGCTTAGGGACATTCCTAAGCATCTCTCAAGGGTGGTGGCTACCAGCAACCTGATCGGGGCCGAGAACCCGACCGCGTGAAAGTGCTTCCGACTCGCCGATGGGAGAAGTCGACGATCAACGCATAAAGGATATTGAAAATGAACCTGATTTTGGTTTTTACCTGAGATTTCTCGGGGCGCTTGCCCACCGGCCGACCCCCCACCCCCGACCACGCGAGCCGGGGGGGGTTACAAGCGAAACCATCATTATAGGAGAACCGACAATACTCCCAGGGTCGTAGACCTTAAAGGACGTGCGATCTTCAGCTTGCGTCGGGCCATTCGTAGTCGTCGTTCAGGTTGTCTTCGCGATCGGCCTCGGCTTGGGCGTCGAGTTCGGCTTGCCGCTCCGCATCGGTCTTTTGGTGGCGGAGGGCGCCATTGTCGCTCATCCATTTGAGATCAGCGAGCACTGCGTCGGGTTGATCGTCACTGGATCTCTTGCTTGACGGCTTCGAGGATTCGGGCGTAGACATCCTTCTGGACCTTTCTCGGGTCTTCGCCCGCATGAATCCGCTCGGCGCCGTGGTTGAGCGCCTGAGCGATGGGGCCGGACCTGTGTTTAAGTGCGTCGAACGTCGCTAGCGCCGTGCCAGCTTCGTGGCTGATCTGGCTCGACTGTTCGGCGTTGATCTGGTTGCCGCCACGCGCCAAGTTCTCGGCATTCGTGCCCCGTGCCACAATACCGAACAGCTTCTTTTCTTTGCTAAGTTTGTCTTTAACCTGAGAGGCTAGCTTGCTTCGGTGCAAGAGAAGCGACTTTTCCTCGACATCGTCGCCAAACAAACTGGTGGTTTTCTTCTGGACCGTCGGCGCCGCCTTCGCGTGATCGATCAACTCCTTGAGATGATTGTTCGTGATCTCGCCACCGCGTTTTTTGCCTTGCTCGTCGATGAGCTTGGCAAGCTCGCGTTGCTGCGGGTGAGTGAGGTCTGCGGCACCGATGATGGCGCCCTTCTCGGTCGTCAGGTTGCCGTCCACGACGCGAGTGAACAGACCCTTGTCGAGCTTCGAGAGCGCTAACCCATCGTTGGCCAGTTTATCGCGGAGTGTGATCCCCTCGCGTTCAATGGCATGGCGATCGAGACCTCGCTGAGCAAAGAACTTGGCCGCGTCGATTGCCGTCCCGCGACCCTCGGCTATGTTCGAGGCTGCTCCGATCGCGCGAGCTTCGGCCGCATCCTCAGCCTGAATGAACCGAACCGTTAGTTTATCCTCGCCCAGTTTTCGCGCTAGATCCAGCCGATTGTGGCCGTTGATGATATACGTCTTGCCGTCATGGGGATCTTTCCAGACCTGAGTGATCCCCGCAAGATTGTGATTGAACTTCTGAACTCCAGCTAGCGATCCGACCGACCCCGTACCCGCGGCGCTTCCAGCTTTGAATTGAAACCTATCCGCATCCACGGAAATCAAGTTGGTGTTGAGGTAGCCAACGTGCCCTGGCGCGTGGTCGGTGTGCTCGGACGGGTCCTGCGAGTGCTGGTTCGGCCTGGCCTTACCGCCGCTGATCAGGTGTGCGGCCAGGTGGTCAGTCAAACCGCCCTTCGTGGTGGCCGTGTGGTTGATACCGAGCAACTTTGCCGCAGTGAACAATTCGGCCTTGTTTGTCGAGCGAGCCGCCCGATGGAGACCTGCCAGAGTATCAACAATCTGGTGATTACCGCTCTGGGCTTTGCTCCGGAGATCGGCGATCTTGTCGGCGGCGCGACCGGCCAACAAATTATGGACGGCTTTCGTCGATCGAATCGCCTTCGTTGCGGCTGCTTTCTCCCGTCGTGCTGCAACCTTCGCCGACCCGTGGGCCTTGCGAGCTTGGCCGAGGAGTTCGTGAGCGCGAGCCGCGTCGGCGAGTGCCTGCCGTCCCTTGTCTGATAGCGACGTGCCGCGTCGAGCAAACCCCTGTGCTCTGGCTCGCGCCCGAGTATGGGCTTTTTGAAGATCGGCGAGGTGTTGGTTGCGATTGTGCTTGGCCCCGCACTGGTTGCCCGGCTTGAACCCGCCCGCGCCGGTCCCGCAACCACTGCCCGAGCCAGTCACCGCCCCGACGATGGCGCCGATGGCCGAGCCGATCCCGTCGCCCTTGCCTGCCGGCTTCGAGGGTGGTCCTGTGCTGAATCCGAGAGTTGGCATGATCGGGCCTCCCATTAGTGGCCGGCGTGTCCTTCACAATAAGCACCCGCTATAATCTGCTGGTCGTGAACCTGACGGAGCGTTCTGGTTGCCGCTGTCTCGTCGCTGCCGGCTGCGGGCTTGCAGAACCGATCGCCATACACCGACCCGATGAGTTCATGGGTCCGCTGGGCATGATCGCGCACGGCTTGGGCGATCTTCTCGTGGTCGGTCTTCATGCTTGGCCTCCGGTCAGTAGATAGGGACGTCTGCGGCGGGATCGACGGGACGATCAGGGGGCCAGCGCACGGTCCCGCCGAGTTGTTCGGCCTTCTCCACCAGGAACGCGGCACCCGGCTCCCCGTCGGCCGTGCTGAACGGTCGCATCAGCAGCTCAGCCTCAAGCAGCTTCGCCGTCCCGGTTGCACCGATTGACGTCATCCCCGTGACGCTGAATCCGTCGTGCGAGTCGTAGGCGTATTCCCGCTGGTTGCCCTGCGCGTCCTTGAAAACGATCGTCCCAATGAGCATGAACTTGATCCTTTAGCGGAGTGAGCCGTCGAGCATTCCCGTAACGAAATGAAAATATTCCGGGTCGTGTTTGGCGAAATGAGCCGGATCGGTGTGCAGCTTCTCGATCCCCATCGCCAGGATTTCCGAGCGGGTGGCGTACTTGTAGTCCTTGCCCATATAGAACGCCTCAACCTTCGAGAACGCCCGGTCGAAATGGTCCTTGCGCCCGAGTTCATTCGGTCCGTATGCCTTGATCCCGGTCGCCGCTCGCATCGACTGCGGCACTTCGTTGCCGACGCGATGATTCAAGAACTCGACCGACCGGGCGCCCATGCCGTGTTGGTCGTCCAGGTGGTGGCCGAGTTCGTGGATCGCGGAGATTGATGGATGTTTCTGACCGACGACGAGCATCCGGTTTGCACCGTCCAGGTAGTACGCCCTCGACCCGGATTTCGGATCGGCCATCGCCGTCGGGGTGTCGATCCTGGGCTTATCCCCCGCATGGACGATCGAGCCGATTCGCTTGGCCGCTGCCTCGACCTCGGCGCGCACCGCTGCGGTCTGGGGTTTGATCGGATAGGCGGCTCTGGTCGCCGCGTTCCGGTTGTCCACCCCATGGACCAGTCCAATCGTCGTGGGCGCCTTGACGGCCAGAATCGCCGAGACGTGGTTCTGGAAGATCGCATCCGACTTCTCGAATGCCGTCCGGTGTTCCTGGGCGGTGTCGAGGAGGTCTTGTACCTCGCGCGCCGCCTTGCGGAGTTCGACCTCGTGGGTGGGGTTGTGCGGGGAGCGCTGGGCCTGAGCCGCGAGCTGATCGAACCGCTTACCCCCTTCGAGGATCTTGGCATTGATGGCGTCGTGGGCTTGCGCGAGCCGCTTCTTCTCGTCCTCGTGGATGCGGTGAGCTTCGCTGATCAGCTTCGCCTTGACCGGGCCGGCGTGATACTCCGCGATCCGGTCGCCGATTGGTCCCGGCGCGATCCGGTGGGGCGTGTGGGCCAGCGCGGCGCGATGGTCGGCGATGTCTCGACCTCGGGCTAGCGCATCCTTGAAGCCGGTCGGCGTGGCGTGGGCCGCTGCGACGTTCGCCTGCCGGTCGTGCGCCGCTGCGATCTCGGCTTGAGCGCGGTCGATATGCCGCATGACGGCCGAGCGGAAAACCTCGCGGGGCGTCTGGGTCGGCGACGGTGTGGCGACGATCTTCGGTGGGACTGGTGGCGGTGTCGCCTTGACGGGCGCGGGTGGTGGCGTCGGCTTCAACTTCGGTGCGGGTGAAGCCGGTGGTTTGACCGGCTCAACCTTGGGTTTGAGTTTGGCCTTCTCCGCATCAACCCTTGCCCGCTCGGCGTCAGCCCTCGACTTGTCGCCCGCCAATTTGTGGCCGTACAGGTGGGTCTTGAGATGATCCACCAGCGCCTTCTTCGTCTCGATCCCGTCGTGGTTGATCCCGGCGCGGCGGGTGGCCTCGAAAAGCTCTTGCTTGTTCGATCCGCGTGCGATCCGGTCCACATGCACCAGGATCGAGTTGCCGTCGTGGTCCCCGGCCCCGGCCCCGCTCTTGAGCGCCGTTAGCTTCTGATGCGCGTTGCCCGCCAGAGCTTCGCGGATCTCGCCTTTCGACCGCTCCACCTGGGTCTTGATCGCCTTCGTGTCGCGGGGTGGGAGATGCGACTCGTGGAGCTTGCGGGCGGCTTCGAGTTCGTGATGAGCTGCGGCTGCGGCTGTCACTGCGGCTTGACCGCGGGGAGTGTTGGCCGTTCCCCGGCGCGAGTACCCCGCTGCGGTGGCGCGGGCCTTCGAGTGGGCTTGCTGGGCTGCCTTGACGGCTGGGTGGTGGCCGCGTGCCCCGAACTTGTTGCCCTTCTGAAATCCACGCTTGCCGTTGACCGTACCGTTCCAGCCTTCTTGCCCGGTGAGTGCCGCGCCGATCGCGGTGGCGATGGAGGCGATTCCCCCGCCTTTCGCTGGATTCGGGCTCGATGGAGCGTTCGGCATCGGATCGATCTCCGGCAAGATTACTAGCGCAAATACTCCTTTATTCTACCACGACGTTGAGGTTGAACACGACGTATTCGCCGCGTATTCCGGGTATTTTGTCGAACTCCACTTAGGCGTCCGGCCCGTTCTCGCCCTTGATCTTCGAGGCTTTCCCTAGCTGGCGTTCAGCGGCAATGGTGGCGTCCCGCACCGCTTGCTCCATGAGTACACGCGAGACGTAATCGACCATCGCCTCGCCAGTGGCCAGGCAAGCCATACGACACATTGCGATGGCTTGGACATCAACCCGCACGGGCATCCGCTCAATCCCTTTTTTCGGACGTCCCATACGGCGTGGCTCGACCATTCCGGCTGACATGGCTTGGACTCCAAACGCACCGGATATTACTTTGACCCTCGAACAAATCATATACCAAAACGTTTTTGTAGTCAAAATTCTTTTTATTCAGATAGTTATTGACTACAAATACTCGGTTTGCTATTATCTGGTTGTCGAGACGGGAAACGCTCCTGACTCAAACGAAAATGGGACCGCGACGGTTGCACCCGTCCGGTCCCGCGAGACAGCCTAGCTTAGAGGCCATCTAATGTTCAATCTCACTTCCGCCCCCGCCGCTGTCAAGTTCGTCGCCCCGGTTTTCGCCTTCATGGTTGCCGTTCCGGTCGCTCCGGTCATCTCGATCCCGGCCCCGGACATGACCGAGACCGACGAAAGCTGGCTCATGGACGATGCCACCCTCGCAGAGATGCAAGAACTGTCGGAATGCTATGACGGGTACATGGGCGCTTATGCCTGACCCTGATCGTCGCTTGGCTCGACTCCAACGGGGAGTCGAGCCTTTCCCTTGCTCACTGACGATCGGGAGTCCTGACCATGAACACCTCAACTGCCGCCCGCACCGACCTGCTTCCTCACCCCACCATGCTCGGGTCGCTCACCCCAACCCAGATCCGGGCGTTCCGTCGCCTGATGCGCCTTGATGCCCCCGCCAAGCCCCGGGCGTTCCGCTGCATCGTCGCCACCGCCGACGCGCTTGTGGGTGCTGGCCTGGCCGTGGTCGAGAACGGCCTGTACCGCTCGGCGCTCATCCCCGAGATCGAGGCCGAGGCGTCCGCGTGGTTCGACCTCAACAGTGGCCATTCGTTCGCCCTGACCGGCATCGTGACCGTGGCCCGTCCCGGCAAGGCGCTGCACTACTTCCGGTTTGCGCTCCGCTACGGCGGGTCGATCACCGCCGAGGTGCTGCCGGTCAAGGGCTTCCCGATGGTCAACTCGACCCCGCTGCAACTCGACCGCCTCAAGACCGAAGGCTGGCAAGTGGTGGCCGCGAGCGACGAGGACCGCGAGACGCTTCGCTCCGCTGGGTTCGGGTTCATGTTGCCCGAGCCTGTCATCGAGGTTGAACCGATCGCCGTCGAAACCCCCGCCCCGTCGCCCTGGGATCGTCCCTTCCGCCTGGTTGCCGCCGTCCGCGAGGACCAGCGCGACTGGTTCTTCTCCGCTCGCCAGCAACGGATCGCCGTCGTCCTGGGCCAGTCGGACTATGAGCCGCCCGCGAAGGTATCATCGTCTCCCGTCCCGCCTGTAGGGCGTGTAGTGGGCATTCTCGGCTACTCTTATCGGATCGAGCCGCTCCCGATCGCCCCTTGCATTGGGACCGTGGCCTTCTCGCTGGTGGATCTCGACCGCAAGCGCCTGCACCATGTTCACCGCACCATCGCGGGTGAGGTGCTCTGCGACTGCGGGGACTTCACCTATCGCCGCTCTGGCACTGGCGAGCCGTGCAAGCATGGCCGCAAGTTGATCGAGTTAGGTTTGATCACCTCATCTACCCCAACCGTTCTACCGCCTTTCTCCCGGCGGTCAAACCAACCTCGAACTACAACAACCTTGATCTTGCGTCATACCTATTTGACGACACCGGCCGAGGAAGCCGAATCCCGAAGTATCTCCCATGAGTGAGTTAATGGCAAACGCCAGACCCGTTGCCAAATGCTAACCCGACTGATGGTCGAAGGCGATGTTTCGATTGTCAGCCGTGCCCGATAGACCATCAACAGCCCCGCGTGGTAGTGTTCGCCTTAACACCGCCCGAGGGGTTCGTCAGCATGGGACGCGAGATTTACCACCCACCCAATCCAACCGGCGCGACCACGCGTGAGCGGGACGTTATCCTCCGATTGCACCGGGCCGCGACGACCATACACGACCACGAGCGCCAACCTGTCATGCTCGAAGGGCTGGGCTTGCTAGTGGGTCACTTGCCACGGCTGTTGCCATAACTTGTGAGTGGTCGTTTCAGTTCCTCTGAAGCGCAAGCACCCGACCCGCCCAGGCGACGCCGTTCTCGTTGCCGACGACGACGAGCGGCCCGCTTGCCGCCCCACTCGAACGGCGTCGGCGAGCGGTTCCAGTGCTCCGTCACCGCCTCGAACCACCCGATGATTTCTTCCGGCGTCCCCGGCTGCTGGCCGTCCAACGCTCGACGCTTGAGGATGCGTTGCAAGCTCTCGACCATGTTGAGCCACGACCCGCCCAGCGGCGTGTATAAGGGCATGATCCCCATCGAAAACAGCCATAACACAAACGCCGGCGTCTTGTGCCCGGCCAGGTTATCCATCACCAGCAGCATCCGCAGCGGCGGCAACTCGGAGGCCAGCGTCGGCTTGACTGAAAGTCCCTCCTGCCAATGCTCCCATGCCGACCGCAACGTCACTCCATCGCCTGGAACGGCCACCGGCGGCGGTAACGTCGCCAGGATCGCCGTCAGTTCCTCCTTCAGCCAGCCGTGCAGGACCGCGTTGGGGCAGGTGGTAACGCCCTTAACCCGGGCCCGGCCGTCGGCCGGGTGGAACAGCGTCATCACCTTGGCCGTGCCATTGCGGATGTACTCGTGCGGGTGGCGATCGGGCTGCCCCTCGGGACGCCACGATTGGCCGGCCTGAGGCACCGTTTGGAACGGCCCGGCCTGGTCGGTACACCAGACCGAGATGCCCATCGCCTCGCCCTGCTGGTAGGCGTCCTCGATCAACTTTTTTTTGACGACGTATCGGGGTCGGTGACCACGGCAATGCCGTCCTTGCGCTTCCGCAGCACGGTGCCGGTGGGGCACCACGAGCGAGTCTTCTGCGGCGAGGCGCCCGCCTCGTGGAGGACCTTGCCGATGGTGTGGGTCGAGACGTTGGGCAAGCCATCGGGGGCCGAGCGGAGGGCCTTTTGGAGCGTTGTGAGACTCCACGAGGCGGTGCCATCGGCCTGGGGAGTGGGCTGGCGTCGGGCCTCCCGAAGGATGCGTTCCCGGGCCGCCTGGTCATAGATCGGGGCGGAACCGCCCCCGTGGCGTGGGTCGAGGGCGGTCAGGCCCTCGGCGTTGAAGCGGGCGACGAGGTGTGAGACGGCGTCGCCGGAGCGGCGACCGATCGATTCGGCGGCTTGCTGGTAGTCGTCGCCCCGGGCCACAGCGAGGATCAAGGAGGCCCGGGCGACTCGGGTGGCCGACTCGCTCTTCGATCGGCTCAGCTTGGTCAGGACGGCGACCTCGTCGTCAGTAAGCGGTCGCAGAGGATCGGTCTTGCGGCGGGACATGGTGAACCTCAAGGGGTGAAGTTCACCAATCCTAGCCCGACTGCGGGACTATGGCAATGGTCGAGACAAGTGACCCACTAGTGGATCTGATCGAGGCTCGCAACCGCCGCCAGTCGTTCACCGACTCGTTCGAGCAGAACCAGACCGAAGGCTGGACCGAATGATGCCGCGCTTCGTCGCCCTGATCCTGTTCGGCGTGACCGCTGGTCCGTCCGGCTTTGGGACCGACTACACGGCGCGAGTGATTGGGATCAGCGACGGCGACACTCTGACAGTTCTCCGGTCAGATCGGAGTTAGGTCAAGATTCGCCTTGCTGGTATCGACGCGCCTGAGACCGGTCAGGACTTCGGGTCGCGGGCCGAGCAAACTGCATCGGATCTGGCGTTCGGGAAGGACGTCACGATCTGCTCCGCCGAGGTCGATCGCTATGGCCGGACGGTGGCCGAGGTGATCTTGCCCGAGGGTGGATCGCTCAATCGGGCAATGGTCGGTCAGGGGATGGCCTGGTGGTATCGCCAGTATGCCCCCACCGATCGCGAGTTAGCTCGGCTCGAAGCGGATGCCAGATTGACCGGGCGTGGCCTCTGGGCTCAGCGTGGAGCCGTCGCCCCCTGGGATTGGCGGAAGGGTCGCGGGGTGCCGGTCGTCGCCGTGGTGATCGGCAACCGTCGGAGCCACGTCTATCACGCTCCGTACTGCCGAGGCGTAGAGGCGATGAATGCCGATAACCGGGTCGAGTGCAAGACAACGACCGAGGCTGAGGCGAAAGGCTAACCGCCGGTGACTAACCAAGAGGTCTTCCAAGTTCGCCGCTCCCCTGGATTGAAAACCAAAGGGAAACCAAGATTCTGGGCCGAGGCCACCTCGGCCGCTCAATCCTTCAAGCTCGCGGCGATCGAGGCGAATAGCTCCATTGCGGTTTGCAAGTCCTCGGCGATCTCCAGGGCCAAGACGTCGGGGTCGGGCAAGTTCTCGGCGTGTTCGAGGCTCTTGTCCTTGATCCAGAAGATGTCGAGGTTGAACTTGTCACGCTTGGCGATCTCGTCGTAAGTGAAGCTCCGCCACCGACCGTCGGGGTTGGATTCGCTCCAGGTCTCGCCGCGCTGGTGGCGGTCGTCCGGACGGTAGCACGCCACAAACTCGTCGAGGTCCGACCGCTTGAGGGAGTTCGTCTTGAGTGTGAAGTGCATGTTGGTCCGGAAGTCGAAGACCCATAACTTCTCGGTCCAGGGTTGCTCGCGGGCGGGCTTGGCGTCGAAGAAAAGGACGTTGGCCTTCACCCCTTGCGCGTAGAAGATCCCCGTTGGCAAGCGGATCAGGGTGTGAACGTCGGTCGTTTCGAGGAGCTTCTTGCGGACCGTCTCCCCCGCTCCACCCTCGAACAAGACGTTATCAGGTACGACCACGGCGCAACGGCCGTTGGCCTTCAAGAGCGTCTTGATATGCTGGAGAAAGTTGATCTGCTTGTTCTTCGTCGTCGTCCAGAAGTCGAGCCGCTCGTAAGCCTGATCCTCGCGTTCGAGGTCGCCCTCCTCGTTGACGATCGAGATGGTTGATTTCTTGCCGAACGGCGGGTTGGTGAGCAAGAGGCTGAACCGTTCGCCCGGATCTTGGGCAAGGCTATCCTTGCCCGAGGTGATCGGGCTTTGCTCGGCGTCGATGCCGTGGAGCATCATGTTCATGATGCAAAGTCGAGCCGTCGCGGCGACGAGTTCCCACCCCCGGATGAAGTCACGCTTGAGGTGGCGTTTTTGGTCGGGGTCGAGGTCGCTCCCCTGATGCTTGACGACGTAGTCGTGGGCGGCGAGCAAGAATCCGCCCGTCCCGCAAGCTGGGTCGCAAACGGTGTCGGCGGCCGTGGGGCGGATGCAATCGACCACGGCTTTGATGAGTTCGCGGGGGGTGAAATACTGGCCCGCGCCCTTGGGGCTCTCGGCGGCGCTCTTGGAGAGCAAGCCCTCGTAGATGTCCCCCTTCACGTCGGCTTGCATCGAGATCCAGCGCTCGGGCTCGATTAGATCGACGATCAGTTTCCGGAGCGTGACGGGGTTCTGGATGGCGGGCTTGGCCTTCTTGAAGACGGCGCCGAGCATCCCGGGTTGAGCCGCGAGGTGCTCCAGCGTGTGCCGATAGTGGACCTCCAGCGCGTCCCCTTCCTTGGCCTTGAGCGTGGCCCAATCGTAGCCGCTCGGGACGATCGGCGCGCGACTGTAGGGCGGCCGGGTCTGCTCATCGGCCATCTTGAGGAAGAGGAGGAAGGTGATCTGCTCGATGTATTCCATATAGCTCAACCCATCGTCGCGAAGGACGTGGGCGAAGCTCCAGGCTTTGTTGACGATCTGCTGACTTGCGTTGCTCATGTCGGCTTGCTCGTGTTTGGGTCGATCCAGACAAGGTCGATCCAAGTTTTCTGGAGATGGTCGAAATCGTGGTCGGTGGTCAACAATGTCAGGCCCGAAGCCCGAGCCGTGGCGGCGATCCAGAGATCGTTTTTGCCCATCTTCCGCCCGGTTTGGAGACTTGCGTGGTCAATCTCGACGTAAGCATCGTGAATGGCGTGGTCGTCGAGGCCGATGCTGACTAACTGGTCGAGCAAGCGACGCAAGGAATCCAGCTTGGCCGGGTTCCAACCAAACTGGCGGGCCAGCGACAACAACTCGCCCCGAGTCACGACCGAGATGATTGATCGGGCGGGCGAAGCCAAGATTTGATACTCCGCCTCGATCATCTGTCCAAGCGGGTTGCCCCGCAACAAAGCCAACAGGACGTTGGTATCGAGGAGATATCCCGCAGGTCCGGCATTCAACCGATGTTCCGGAGCGCTTGCTCGATCTGATCATCGGTTTCATCGCCCGGCCACTGCCCAAAGATTGCGGCGGCCCCGGGCTTATGTGCCTGCTCGCGGATTGCCCGACGGAGGTCGAAGCGCTGGGGCTGGGAAGCGGGGATGCGCGACCAAAAGGTAGGTTGCCCTTCGCCAGAAAGAACCTCAGAAGCATCCAGACGGAGCAACGTCCCCGAGGCCCGGTAGACCGCCTGGCCAAGTACTAATACACGCTGGTCGAGCCATTGCGCCGGCTCGACGATCGTTCCCTCGACCAGCACGCCTCGGACGTTCTGCCCATCGTCGAGCCGGAGGCCAAAACTGTTCGTGCTAGCCCGAACCATGTCGAGCGTTCCCACCACCCGGACCGGTCGCGAGTTGGGGGTCGAGGTCAAGAACTGCTCGGCCGTCGCGATCACCCCGGCGTTGATGGTCGCCCGGTTCGTGAATAGGGCGGGTTCGTCTGCCCCGATTCGGATCTCGCGGAAGTGCTTGCCGAGCACCTTCTTGAACTGGGGGAACTGGCCGAGGAGTCCATCGTCGAAGCGGTCGCTATCGGCGTTATGGGCGGCGACGTCGCGAACGACCTCGGCCAAGAGATCAAACCCAGTCGAATCGGGTGCAGGGCGATCGGCCCAAGTTTGGAGATGTCGGTATAAATCTGGTGCTGCAGTGCCAAGGGTGGGTACTTCAAAGACCAACGTCGAATCGTCATCCCCTTCGATCCCGCGAAAGCGAACGTCGGTAGCCTGGCGGAGCCAGTCAGGCCGTACCCCTCGCACACGGCTCCGCCCTCGCATTGCCATCGCGATCGAATCGCCCGCCACTCTTGGCACCCACTTTAAAGCCGGGGCGATTGCCTCGGAGGGTGGCAAACTACCATAGCGATCACTACTCGCGAGGGTAATGGTCCGGGTCACTCGTTTCATAGTCCACCTCCCTGGTTCTTGCCTTTGTCCGGGAATAGAGGCTCGGCCTTTCCTCCTTGCTTTGACAGCTTGCGTGGTCGAGCCAACTTTTGGCCCCCCTTGGCCGTGCCAGTCCTCTCGAGTCTTTGGCGGATGCGGGTGAGCAATTGCTCGGCGGGTTCGTCGGTCGGGTCCTGCGGGACAAGGCGGCCCTCGAAAGCTCGCTTCAATATGCCTTGGCGGAGCCGGCTGGCTCGTTTTAAGTTGATTTCGACTTGAACCTCGGCTTGTTCGATAATTGATAATCTTTGCTCTAAGATTGTAATCAATTCGCTCTGTTCAGCCAAAGGCGGTAAAGGAATGGGTAAAAGTCGGCTATTTGCAACGCTAATGTTGAATTGTCCAGCAGTCGCTTGCGCGGTTCTAACAATCCAGTCGATTACCTCTCTGCATAAAAGTGCTTGTATGAAAAATCTTTTATCCAAAGCTGAAGACAGCCTGAACAAAACTACTGCTTGATTCGTGTTCCATTCGGGAAAATAGTCGGGAACCAAGGACACTTTCCCGAGAGGTGGGCCAACAATGTTGAAGAGGATGTCACCAGGAATGATCTGAGAACGCTTCAAGAGATTGCGGTGCGTTTCGAAGGAAATGAAGGTTGGTTTTATATTGAAGTCCAGGAATCCTGTTTTCGTCAAGTTATATACTTTAATGAATGGAACTTCTCCAGAGCCTTGACTCATTTCGTCCGGTGGGGGTGTATTCCCATTTTCTATTCGATCACAAATTTCTAAAGATGACGCCCAAACCCAAGTTTTGGGAAGTTCAAAAAGACCATCCCTGTGTGATGGTCCAACGTATTTTGCCTGCCATCCTTTAGGTGGTTGCTTGCCAGCCTCGGTGAACTTGGCAAGTTGGGCTTCCTCCCACTTGCGGCGGCGTTCAGCGAGGATGCGGTCGAGCAGGGCCGAGGCGGGTTCGGTGTCGGGGTGCTGCACCCGCCAATCCTCGGTGAGCTTGCCCTCGACCGCCGCTTTGAGGACGGCGGCGCGATACCGCTTCAAGCTGGCCCGCACCCGCTCCAAGGCGGCAACCCCGGCATCCAGTTCGGAGAAAAGCTCCTCGATCTTGGCGACGATGCGTGCTTGCTGGTTAAGGGGTGCTATAGGGAATCTGACTTTGGCTAAAGCCACCCCGGTTAGGTGCTTTATTGTTGTGCCAGTGTAGAAAGCTGATAGCCGATCAGTGATTGTTGCAAAATATAAATAGTAAAGCGCAAATGTTGAGTTATATTCATCGATTCGGAAACGCACTCGGTGGAGAGCTTTCTGAATCTTCGCGTTTTCGGCTTGGCCCTTCCAAACGGCGGCCCGGCCTGGCTCTCCACCTTCACAGATCACCAAATCGCCAGTCATTAAGCCGAATCGAGTTTCTTCATTTTTCTCGAAACGCATCTCTTTCAAGTCATTTAGGTCAAAGGAAAACCACCGCACGTTGACATTTCGGAGATATGGCTGAAGCGTTCCTCGGTTCTTTTCCTTGTCCAACATCTTCCCGAGGCACATCTCATCAGCGAGATCTGCTAGAGGTAAGGTAGGCCAAGGGTTTGCCAACTCGCTCAAGCGGCCAATCTCCGATTCAAATCCTCAAGGATCACCGGCAAGCGATCCCCAAACAGATCATGAGCCCGGCCGAGGCCGCCAAGCTGGTTGAACGGGGCGTAGTCGAAATCGTCCGGCTCGATCCGGATGCTCTTGGCGATATGCTTGCCGATGGCGTCGAGCCATTGCCGTTGCTCGGCGGTGAAGACGACTCCCGCCCGCTCTTGATCCTCGACCCACGCATGATACCGCTCGGCCACGGTGTCGGCAAAGGGGATGAGCGGTTCGGCCGGGTCGATTGCGTGGCGAACCAGGGCGATTAGGTCCACGAGGTCTTTCCCACCTCGGCCCCGGACCAGATCGGGTTCGGTCGCCTCGAAGGCGGTCCAGATCCGCCCGGGGGTGGCCCGGATCGCCGAGTTCTTGAGCGCCTCGGAGAGCGCCTTGATCTGACTGAACTGCAAGCCCTCGCGGTACGGGCGACTGTAAAGCACCTGGATCGCTTCCAACTCGTCGCGGTTGGCCTCGATGAACGCGCGGAAGTCGGTCACGAGAGCTTGCGCCTTCTCCCGCGCCTGAGCATCGAATCCGGCGGCCAGAAGTTCGTCGATTGTGATGTCGTCGATGATCTGCTCGTGGCTTCGTTTGAGATCCACGAGCAAGGTCCGCAACTTCGGGTCGTGGAACGGCCGGAGCGCCTCGGCCATCATCGCGGCGCCGGCCTGATCGAGTTGCGCCTCGGTTGGCTCGATGTCGGGCGGAAGCTGAAACTTCGTCCGGGCCGAGGCCGCTTGCGCGTCGGGGTCGAGGCTCACGAGCAACCGGGCCGCCAGCGCGGGCAAGGCCGATCCGCCCGCTTGCCTGGCCACCTGCTCGCGCTGGTCGTCGGTCAACTGGCGGTTGAGCCGGGCTAACCGGGCGGCGAGGGTCGAGACGACGTCGGGGTGGGCGATCCCTTGCGCCACGCGGTCGAGAACCTTGTCGAGCGGGACCGACGGCTCGCGGTCGAGCGGCTTGCTCAACGACTTGTCCTGCTCGGCCACCCCCACGGCATCGACGATGACAAAGTGGGTCTTCGCCTCGGCGTCGGGCGTGACCATTTTGAGGTCGTCAGGGTCGATCACCCGGACCCCGCGCCCCTTCATCTGCTCGAAGTAGCCCGCGCTCTTCACGTTCCGGAGGAATAAGAGGCATTCGAGCGGCTTGACGTCGGTTCCCGTGGCGATCATATCGACCGTCACGGCAATCCGCGGGTTGTAGGTCGTCCGGAACTCCTGGAGCAAGGCTTTGGGGTGCTTGCCGGTCGTCCGGTAGGTGATCTTCTGGGCGAAGTCGTTTCCCTTGCCGAACTCCTCGCGGATGATCCGGGTGATGTCCTCGGCGTGGCTGTCATCCTTGGCGAAGACGAGCGTCTTCGGCACCACGGTCCGGCCCGGAAAAATCTCGGAGAAGAGCCGCTGCTTGAACGTCCGAATGACGAGCCGGATTTGATCCTCGGCCACCACGTCGCGGTCAAGCTGGTTGGCGGTGTAGGTCAGGTCGTCGTCAAGTTCCTCATACCGCTTCGACCGGGTCCGACGGTCCCGACGCGGGACAAAGTTCCCCTGCTTGCCTTCGAGCGTGGCCCCACCCTCGGAGATCCGCGTCCGGATGCGGAAGACGTCAAACCCGACGTTGACGCCATCGACCACGGCCGCCTCGTGGTCGTACTCTTTAACGAGGTTGTTGTTGAAAAAACCGATCGTCTGCGCCGTGGGGGTGGCTGTCAGACCGATCAGGAAAGCGTCGAAATATTCGAGAACCTGGCGCCAGAGGTTGTAGATCGACCGATGGCACTCATCGACCACGATGAAGTCAAACGTCTCGATCGGGATGCGCTCGTTGTAGACGACCGGGAGCGGCTCGCGAATCAAGCCGGCCTCGGACTCGAATTGCGACCGATCCTCACCAGCCTCGTCGAAGTGCTCCTCCCCCTTGAGCATCGAATAGAGCCGCTGAATCGTCGTGATGACAACCTTGGTCGAGGCGCCGATCGTATTCGACGTGAGATGCTGGACGGTGTATTCCTGAACGAAAGAATGCGGCGATGCGGGACCGCTGAAGTTCTCGAACTCGGCGTAAGTCTGCTCGCCGAGGTTCGCCCGATCGACGAGGAACAAGATCCGCCTGGCTCCCGCGTGCTTGATGAGCCGGTAGCAAAAATTGACGGCGGTGAACGTCTTCCCCGAACCCGTCGCCATCTGGATCAGCGCCCGAGGTCGATTGTCCCCAAGCGAGCCTTCGAGCTTCTTGATGGCGTCTTCCTGGACTTCCCACAACTTCGCCCGGTCGAGCGTCGGGAAGGTTCGGAGCTTGGCCCGGACCTGCTCATCGAGTTCAACCAGGCGGAGCAACTCCTCGGGTCGGTGGAAGCTGAAAACCTCGCGGCTCCTTGGGTCGGGTTCGAGGAGGTTAGTGAACTGAGTGACCTTGCCGGTCGCCTCATAGGCAAAGGGGAGCGGCGAGCCATGATTCGGCACCCCTGGCGGAAGCGCTCCAGCATACTTCGCCGATTGCGTCTCAACGCCGATCAAGGCATGGCCGCGTGGCTTGGCCTCGATCACCCCGATTGCCTTGCCATCGACATAGAGTAGATAGTCCGCTTCCCCCGTCAGCATCGGATATTCGCGGACCGCCACCCCTGGACCCGCCGAGATGTACATTTCGGCGCGGTCCTGGACGATCCAACCGCTCTGGTCGAGTTGCCGGTCGATGTCGCGACGGGCCAATTCTTCGGGCGTCAAAGGGGGGAGCCTCGATCGAGGAACTCGCCTCGGCGGATCAAGCGGCGAGCGGTTAGAGGTGTCTCGAAGTCATCCACAATAAGCTAACCCGATCGGCCGAATCAATCGTCCATCCAAAGGAGCATCCACGAGGGTGAAATACTATGCGTGGGTCACTTCCGGATTTTACTGGATTGGCTTGGGCAATACAGCATTTGTCCGCTTGTCTCTATCTGCTAGAATGCCGTTTGCAAATAATTCGTTTGATGGATAAATCGGCTCTGTCTCACGAAGCATCTTTGTGACCTGACAGGTCTTGCGTCAGTCGCCCGGGGGGCGTTTGGAGCAGTTCCCAGAAGTCGAACGTCGGCAGAATCAGCCCCAAATGCTGGTACGGGCAGGCCCCTCTTCGCTTCCCGGCACCCAACGCACGGCAGTTCCAGTAGAGCCGCTTCAGATCCAACATCCCCTGAGTCATCCTCTTGTGCCGGCACTGCTGCATTCGCAGCACGCTGTTCATGCACTCCACCGCTGAGCTGGCACGCACCGTACGCCTCAGCACCGCCGCGACCCGGGCAAACGAGGCGGCCTCGGTCCCCTCCAGCTGACGACTCCGGGCGATCCTGCGGACCAACTGGCCTTGCTCATGGCCGCCCGCTCCGGGCCGCTCTTGCTCGCACCAACATCGCCAGGCCATCGCCTCACACCAATCGACGCGGGGCTCGACCTCGGCCAGTTGCTTATGCATCCGGTCCAGAAACGCCGTGCTCCGCGGATCACTCAAGAAGTTGCGGACCCGCTTCCAGTCCGGACCAGTCAGAGCGGATAACGTCGCGGCGATCTCCGCCCGGGCTCGCTGGCTCGTGTTCAGCCGACCGGCCGCATCGAACAGGTCCAACGCCGCCCGAGCACGCCGCCAGGCCGATTCCTGACGCTCGACGCATCCCAGCAACGCCACAGCCTGACGCCAGGCGGCCCGGGCGGTTTGGGCGACGCCGCGTGCGTCGAGCCCGCCCCGCTTGGCCTGGGCCACCAGGGTGTCACAGGTTTCGGCATGGGTCCATGCCGCTTCGGCCCGCCGCCAGGCACCAAAGAGCACGGTGCGGGCCTCGCGGGCGGTGTGGAACAGATCCAGACCTGGAGCCAGCGGTGTGGGGTCGTTGGCCCCTTGACGCTGGCGAGCCAAACGATCCAGGCCCGAGGCGATCCCCTTGGCTGCGTCGGAGATGACGAACTCCAGGGCCTGCCAGGGGGCCAGAGCCTCGTGCCAGGAGGTGGCCGAGCGGTCGGCGGCGTTGTGGCAAAACAGGGCGGTCATCGAAGTCGGCTCGATCCCCACCAAAGTCGGCGCCCCCCAAAAAAGACCTCGTCCACGGCGAGGGTAGTCACCAGGGGTACGCTTGCCGCATCGAGCGGCTGGAGGATCTCCCGAGCCTTGCTGGCCTCCTGGGCGACCCAGCGACCGATGGTCGAGTGATCCGGGGCGTCCTGGGCAGGTAACAAGGCTTTGAACAGAACTTCGATCTGCCGGAGGCTGACGCCCGCGGCGAAGGCGACAGTGGCGACCTGTCGGAGCTTTGCGGCATTGCAAAGGACGGTGGGCCCAGCGGGTTCTTGGGCCCCGGCGAGTTGTTGGCGCAGCGTGAGAACCTCGGCGTGAATGGGATCGAGTTGGGTCTGTCGGGTCGCCGGGTCGAGTTGGTGCTCGACCTGGCGAGCATGTTGGTAGACCGTCTGTCGGCTGCATCCGGCTTCTCGGGCTTGGCGGGAAACGGCCCCGAATGCGCCCGAGAAGACCGCGGCGGCGTTGCGAACGAGAGTGCGGATAGGTAGCGTGTTCATTGGGGAGGCCCTTGAGGATTGCTGGCGATCGTGGTTGTGAACCAGTCGATCACGCAGCGGCCTCCCCTTCAAGTCAAACTGTCAACTCGATCCGACCATTCTCGGCTCACTTTGCGACAGAGCCGATAAATCGCTATCAGTGAGAGGGTTAAGCGATTATCGCCCCGTTACTTCTGGCCGTTTAGTTCGGTTGAGGTAAATCGGTGTAGGCGGACCGCGATTGAGGCGATCCTGCCCGACGGCCGCTCATTGGAACGGGAGACGGTCGGTTAGGGGATGGCGTAGGGGTATCGCCAGTTTGCCCCGTTGACCACGAGTTGGCTCGACTTGAAGCGGATGCTAGATCGTCTGAATGGTGTCTCTGTGGTCAACGCGGAGCCGTTCCTCCTTAAAACTGGCGACGCGGTGGCGGAATTCCGGTCGCCGTGATGTTGGAAATCCGCCGGAGGCACGTCTTCCAGTTTCTCTATTGTTGGAGCACGGCCAAAATGAAGCTTGAGAACCGGATCGAGTTTTCGACTGCGGTTGCGGTCCAGGCGAAAGGTTATCATCGAGCCTGGGATTGTGACTGACGCCTCCGAGGCGAGTGGCCAAAACCTAATCGTATCGTCGCTCGACTATCCCAGAGATGGCCCCCCCGATGTACTATTCGTCCGCATTACGTCAGCCGAGGGTCCGGCCCGCTGACTCTCCAACCTCGATCGGGGTTCTGGCCGATCCCGAGGCGGCCCAATCTATCATCGGGATTGCGTTCCCGACGTCTCACGTCGGCGGTATGGACTGGCGGAACCCAACGGCCAACTACCAACCCCCCGAGGTCGTCTGGCGGTTGCAACTCGACCGGGCCTGGGTCGATGGGAAGATCATCGCCCTGGAGTTGAAGGACTTCTTGGATGGGCGGTTCGTGCTACGGTCGGGAGAATTCGTCGAACTGGCCGAGGACGTGGGATGATCCGGATCGTCAGCGGTGGCCAGACCGGCGCTGACCAAGCCGGTTGGCGAGCCGCCCGATCTCTCGGCCTACCAACTGGCGGATGGATGCCGCGTGGCTTCGAGACTGAGGAGGGCCCGCGGCCTTAGTTCGCCGTCCAGTTCGGAGCAGTCGAGATCAACGGCGGGTATCGCGAGCGGACGCTCGTTAATGCGAAGGACTCCGACACCACGGTCTGGGTTGGCAATGCCACATCGCCGCTTGGTCAGTCGAGCCTCTCGTTGGTATGGTGGACGACCTTGGCGAGTGTCGTTTTGCCCTCCGACTAGCATCGCTGGCATAGGCGATGATTAGAGAAGAAGGTTTTCAGAGATTCCGCCCTCAGTTGGATCTAAAGAAGCGGTCGAGTTCAGCCTTCTCTTCGGCCACTTGGACTATGAGATCCGGATAGCTCTCAGAGGGCCGAGACTGCTAATAGCGGATGCGTACGGGCATTGAGAATCTCGGCGTTGGGGGATCGGGTAAGCGGATACCCCCACCATCGGCCACCCAGGGGCCGGAGCTTGCGCGTGAGTGTTGACTGTTTTCAATCAGACTCGATCGCTCGATTAGGACGTTGCCGAAGGTCAGATCCCGAATCATCGTTCGGTTTTGCAGCGGATTTCGGGTGAACGACCCGTAAGCCACTGTTGGACATGGACACGATGAAAGGTCCTGAGTTGTTGACTGCATGAACCACAATCTTGGCCAAATGATCAAAAAGAATGTTGATCATTGCTTGACCTGTATATTGCGCTCTGCCGAAAACGAACATTTTCGCACCTGATGCAAGCACTGAATCGAACTCAGAAGTCCTAGGTTTCATCGCTTTATCTTTTGTAAGAATGACCCAACCGTTTTGGGCTACGATTGGGAGCCATTCGACGTCAGGAGAGTCTTGCATAAAGTGATCTAGATGACGCTCAACCCTGAATCCAGCAGCGCGCAGGGCATCTGCACACTTCTTGCCTAGGCAAGAGTCTGTGTAAAAGACTACTGGGTCAGGCGGCTGAGCGTCGCTCATAAAGGATTGCTTGCTCGATTTCCCATGCGGGCCGCTCAAAATCGTCGGCGAGATCGTCGATTGAGTCGCCCGCTTGGTGTCGTTCCGCAATAATCGAGGTTGGAAGATTTGTGCCCAAAATACATGGGCGACCGAATCGAACACATGGGTCTATTGTGATGATCTTAGGTGAGTGTCCGCGCTGATCCTTCGCGACGAACGGAAAAAGTCTACTCGGTCGGCCACCGGTATCACGGTCGATGCGCTCTAGGTACTGACTGAGGATGGTTCGCATTGCGACTTGGCCCCGAGACGAGGCGTCGATGAGGTCACCATCGTGATCGACGAACAGGGCCTCCCCGTTAGTTTGCATTTGCACATGCAAAAGCGGCCGATCCGTATCGAACAGTCTGCGCAAGTAGTCAAGCCCCACGCGGACTTTACCCATCTTAATTCCATGCACTTGTCGAATCGTGCTCAGGACGTGAAGCTCGACAAGGTTGTTGAAAGAGAGTCGATTCGTCAACCTATCAGCCATTGCCACCAGCGGTGGAGATATAGTCGGACCATGCTTTCCGCGACTTATCTTGGGCTCAAGCCAGGCGCGCACCGTACCCCGCGGCAGATGAAGGCAGTGAGCAGCCTCAGCAACTTGATAAAGCGGTACATCGGTCGGCGATCGACCTTGATAAAGATTGGCAAGCATGGACGAGTCCTGAATACACGGACTTAGTGTACGCCAGTTATCCTAAGGCATGACCAATTGGCAAGCAATAGATTATTGCCCATTTTGGAGATTTTGAGGTTGACACCAATTTCTTTGCCTCAGAACGGCTCGAAGTCCTCATCCGGTTGGACCCATTCGCTTCGAAGTAACGAGATGCCCTCGGTCGCTCCATTGTCGCCGAACAGGGTCAAACTCGACTCCTTGCGCCCTCGCTCAGACCGCGCACCCAATCGGTCAGTTGATGCTGTAGCTTTCTCGGGTTGAGCGTCTTCTCGGCTTGCTCCAAGGCCGCGATGACTTCCGGGAGTTCGCGGACACGGACCGTTGAAGACTTCCAATTAACCCAGATACGACGCGAGCCACCCCGCAAGGAGTGGCTCGACGAGCTTTCGATTACCACGCTACCAAAGTGGTTCATTGCTCTTGAAGCGACAGTCGGCCGATGCGTGGATGAGCTTCTTTGGCTGGATCGCCCGAGGGCACGATCGTGATGACCGACTCCTTGGAAAGTTCGCCTCGATCATTCAGAGATTCGACGACGCTGGTCACATCAAAGCTCTCGAACTTGGTCGATCGAGGCGCCTTGGCCGGATCTTTGGACCGCGTCGCGCCGTAGAAGTTGATCGACCCGATGAAATGTCGATCAGAGACCTTTTTGGATGCGCCGTCCGGCAGATCGATGAAGAGGTCATAAGTTGTCCCTGGGGGGAGATCGGTCCGCAAGTCGCCGACGATCAAATACAACTTACGGCCAGAGTCGAGCGAGCACACAACCTCCGATAAGTTATAAACCGACTTGCGATCTTCAGTCGGCACCAGACGTGCTTTCGTCGATTTGGCGGTCAACTCAACTTGGCCAGCCGCCTTGGAGTGCTCCTTCAAGATGTTGCTCATGGCGGAGATGCTCGCGGCGACCGTCAGTAGACACAGCAAAGCAAGGCTATTTGCAACATATCCAGCGAGCCGAGGCCCGTTGGTCGAAGTCGTCAGATCACGCAAGTTACACCTCCGGTTCGATGGCGGTCCCGGGACGTCCAGGGGCCGCGACTGCTCTATTCTACTGTACGATCAGGTCCACTTTGCCGATCACCGGCTGAGCCGCAGCGATGGGCTGGCCCTGCGGAATGATTGTCAAGAACGGTTGTTGTTCGAGCCGTCCCGTTCTACTCAGGGCATGGAATTTGTCCGTCACATCAAAACTGACGAATCTTGTTTTGGTATTCATCTGCCGCCCGGGCATCATTCGGCCGTGACCCGTTTTTGGATGGGCGATTCCGAAAAAGTTGATCGTCCCAACTCGATGGTCCTCGATGTCTTGGGGCGTCGGATCTTTCGGAAGATCGATGAAAAGGTCATAGAGAACCCCCGGTTGTGCATCTGCGGAAAGTTGGCTTGCCACTAAGAAGACGCTTTCTCCTGGGGCTATGTTCTGGACTCGCTCGGTGAACTTTTGAGGGGTCGCCTCCGCACCCGGAACTGCGGCAGCAAAGAGCGGAGGACGCACCGAGGGAGTTAGTGCAACCCGAGATTGATCGAGCTGGAGTCGGATTGCCCCTTGCGGTTCGGAGCTGGCGACCCGATCGGCGACCGGCGCAGCACCTGGGGCGGCCATCATGAAGAACGGCCGACGGCCCGAGCCTGGGACCGGTTCGAGGCGGTCGTAACTGTAATCAAAATTCGCCATGTTCATCGCTTCGCTGAGGTTCCTCTGAACCGGCTTCCCATCCTTATCGGCGAAAGTGAAGACCGCGTCGATGGGCGAGTTGCTTCGGCCCGCAGCGTTCCAACTCGCCCAAAGGCGATCGATGTTGCAATGATGCATCCAGAAAATGGGGTCTCGGGCTGCCGTGGGCACGTTACCCATGCAGTCGGTTCCCCCGATTAGAACGTGGATGGCACCGTGCAAACCTTGCTCCAACTGTAGGTTGAAGCCCGGCTGAGCCCCATTTTGAGAGTAGTCGCTTTGCAGCAAAGCATCGAGGTTGAGCGGATTGCCATGTGAATTTATCTGGATGGGTTGGCCGTCGTTGACACCGGGATTACGCAGCGCGTTATAGAGTGGGCCAAATGTCGGGTCGTCTTTCGACCGGAACTGGGGTGGGATCACGCCTCGGTATGCCTGGACCGTCGTAGAGTAGTTCCAGTAAGGGAGTGCGAAGTCCGGACGGCCGCTGACCGAGGCAATGATCTTCTCGAAGTGAGACACATAGAGGCGATGCCACGGGAGAAAGTTGTCTTCCGGCTCCTGTGCTTCCGTGTCATGAGGTTGACAGGTATTCCACATGGCCTCGGCCACCGTGCGGCTTGGGTCCTCCGGATTGGGATAAAGGCGGTTAATCTCGTCGTCTTTCGTCGTGGAGCTATCGACCCAATGTGTGTACCACTGGAACAACCAGCTCCGGGGATCGCTCGGCGGAATCTGATTCGGGTCGCTCATCTTGGTGATTGCCGAGGCGTAGATCTTCAACATCTCGTTTCCCGCTGGCGAGCGGGCATCGGGTCGTACCCGAGTCTGAGCGCCTTGAGCTTCGGCGGGGCTAGTGATCATCAGGCCAAAGGGGCTAGCACCGATTGTGGCCAAGAAAGCGCGTCTGGATGCAGCGAACATGGATGACAGACTCATAGGTAGCATGCGATTAGGCATTAGCACGCCCCGATACAATCGCCGGTAGTCCGCATAAAATCAATGAACACTTGACATAAACTGACGATTTTCTAGTCCGTTCGGCTTGGTTCGCTTTCGTCCCCTTGGTAAATGCTCAAGTGAGAACCACAGGGGATACCGGCCTGGACTCGCGACTAACCTGTGCTGGACCAATACTCACAAAGATGGGGCATTAAAAAGCGTTGAGTGTGGCTCAGTCAGGACTTGAAACAAAAGCGACTGCTCATTTCTCATCGCAATCTATCAAATTAGAACGACCTCGACCCTGGGGGATCTATCGGCATCGCGAGCGCAGGGGGATGCGCCTGGAGCCAGGGTCCGCACAGTCTGCGTATCCTTCGAAACGACAAAGGCCATCCGCAGGGATGGCCTGATCGAGTTCGGTTCTCGGTCTGCTTCGACGAGTATTTACGTTGCGAATGTGCCGCGTGACTAACAGTGTTCCTGTGAGGCGACTGGGCTGTTCACTCCCAAGTGTGCCATTCATGAATTATTCACCATCATGCTCCATGCTCTGGGCAGGTACCGCCATCCGCAACCTTCCGCTGACAAAATTCGGGCTTGGACCGATTCGGCTTGTTGTAAATGTGACTACCGCCTGACCGCGACCCCGACCAAGCGTAGACCGAACTGCTCGCCGCTTGAGCTTGCTGAATCCCAGTCGCAAGCATCGCATCCACAGCAGCGAAGTCAGGTAGATGTCCCCAGTGAGCGTTGGGCCTGGCAGCCCGTGCCGCCTCATGGGACTTGCGTTCGCGCGAATGGTCGAATGTCGCTCGGAATACCACCTCCCCCGGATCGGTGGTCGGGGGACGGATCGCGACGACGCCGATGTCCTCCAGCGAACCGAGGCGGTCGGTCCCATCGAATACCTTGACCTCGATCACGTTGGCTAACCGATCGGGTGCCAGTCTGGTGATAATCGCGCGCGTCCGGGGTGGGACAACGTAGGCTGGTTCGCGGAGCTTCCAGTTGAGTTTACCCGGGACCACGAGCATGGTGTTGGCCGGGATCGTCACGACATCTCCCGCATGGAGCGAAAGATTCAGCCAAGCAAATCAGGTGGCGAGCATGAATGGTCCTGGAAGTGGGGGATGAGTTCCAAGGCGGTCGGATCTTACCTGAGTTCGACCCGTCGAGCGAATCCACTCCACGGCTCAATGAGGCCGATCAGGCACTACCGGGTACTACCGGATTGATTGCGACATTACCGTGATTCGTCGTTGCTCTATATCGTTGCTTGTGATGGTTTGCAAAGCAGGCATTATGGCGTAAACTGCCATTTCCATGAGGGATTCGATCGTTTATGCGATTGGTGACACTCGGCTTTGCAAGCTTGAGGTTAGGGGTTCGATCCCCCTCGTCTCCACTGAGACCTTATAACGACTTACGACGAATTAGAGATTCCCTCCAGCGTGCAGTGCAGAGATGCCGTGCAGAGCTGGAGGGTTTTTTCATGCCTTCAGGACGTCCGGAACCGTTTTGGCGAAAACAGACGAACTGTTACTCTGGACTTTGGCCATTTGGGATGGCAGACCCACGGGGTGATGTGGAGGTGGAGTGGTATGGCGGTCGGAGGCAGGTGCTGCGGGTGCTCACGGGAATGGACCTGTGGACGGCCCCGCGGCTGAAGCCGTTGCCGCTGAACTATCTGGTGACGCGTGATCCGAGTGGGACGCATCGCGATGGAACGTGCTTCTGCACCGATGGCGAACTGCCGCCGACGGAGGTTTTGGCCCATGTGGTGCGGTGTTGGAGTCTGGATGAAAACCAGCCGGCACTCAAGGCAGCCATCGAGTCGGCTCGTTCCCCCCTTACGGACGGCGACTCCAGGCCGAGGAGTTTGATGCGGCCGGGACGCTCGACGCCCATGGCGATCGGGTGGAACGTCGCAAGTTGACGACGACCACGATGCTCAACGCCTACCTGGATTGGCCCGGCGTGGCGCAGGTGTGCCGGATCGAGGCGGTGGTGAGGGAGGGTGGGGAGGCGACATCGGAGGTGTCCCACGCGATCACCAGTGTGCCGCGATCCCAAGCCAATGCCGCGACGCTGTTGTGCTGGCATCGCGGCCACTGGGGAATCGAAAATCGCCTCTACTGGGTTCGCGACGTCACGATGGAAGAGGACGTCAACCGAACCCGAGTCGGCTCGGGCCCCCAGGTCCTGGCGGCCCTTCGCAACGCGGCCATCAGCAACCTGAGATGGCTGGAATCCGCGAACATCGCCGCATCCCTGCGACGCAATGGGACGCGGGTGGATCGCCTGCTCGAAGCCATAGGTAATGTGACAAACTGATTCACCCTGGGGGTCGGAGCCGGCCGCGACCAGTTCCCGGGCGTCGCGGCGGATCAGGAATCCGTGTGCCATCACTGCCGCTTGGCGGCACCATCGACGAGCTGGTGGCGAATCGACCGCAGGAGACCGGGGCGGAGTTGGGGACTGGTCCCCCAGGGGGCGCTGTGGGGCATGTACGGGTTGATCACCAACCGATCCAGGCGAGCAACGATCGGCGAACCAGCCAGTTCCCGCGTCGACGCCTCGTCGAAGTTGCAGTTGTCCGTATCCAGATCGATCAGGCCGCGTAGTTGCCCCGATCGGGCCAACGCCCGAGCCCCTTCCGGACCGGCGGCCGTGTTGCCGTACAGCGACAGGGACCAGAGCCCTTCGACCCAGGGGGCACTGGCCACGGCGGCGAACCCGCGCGCGGTGAGGTCATTGCCCAGCAGGTTCAGAGACCGTAACCGGGCCAGCCCTTCGGCTCGGGCCAACGCCTCGGCTCCAGCATCGCCGACCGCGCAGAGGGCCATCCCCAGGTGGACCAACCGGCCCGGCGCGAGGCCCGCCAGCAGGGCTTCCAGCCCGTCCGCGCCCACCTCGCAATAGGCCAGATTGAGGTCCTCTAGCGCCCCGGCTCGCCGGGCCAGCGCCCGCGCCGACGCTGGCCCTGCGCCCGTCCCGTCGATGTCGAGCACGCGGAGCTGGCCCAACCTCGCCACCAGTTCGGCCACACCATCGCGGAGGCCCGGTTCGTCGGATTGGAGCCTGAGTGCGAGCAACCCGGCAAGCCAGGGGGCCCGAGCCAGGACCGCCCCCGACCGGACAGAAAAGCAATTTTGGCTCAGATTCAGGTCGTCCAGCGCCGGCAACCCCGCCGACCCGCAGAGGGCAGCCAATCCGGTGTCGGCGGCTTCGGTGTCGTAGAGGCCGAGTTTTCGGAGTTTCGGCAGGTGCAGTTGGGCGAGATGGCCCCAACCCGCATCACCCAACGGACACTCGCCGAGATCGAGCGATCGGAGGTTCGCGAGGAACGGCGCCCGAGCCAGCGCCGCGACTGCCATGGGACCGGTGGCGGTCCCGGACAGGTCCAGTTCCTCCAGTCCCTCCAGGTGGGGACTCGCGGCCAGGACCGCCGCAAGTCGGTCCGGTTCCCGATCCGGGATGACTCGCAACGACCTGAGCCGGCCCGCAAAATCCCGGTCCGCGAACAGTTCAGCCAGGGACTCGGGGTGGATATAAGACAGGGACAGTTTGCGGAGGTGCGGGAGCGTCGCTTCGCGCAACGCCCGGAGATCCGCCGCTGTCGGGTACTGAATTTCCAGTTCCTCCAGACCTGCGCATCGCCCCGACCGGAGCAGCGGTGCCCAGTGGGGCACATCGGGTTCGACGTCGATATCGCCGGCGTCGTGCGCTGAGAACGTGCGCAACTGAGACAAGAAGTCGCCATCGACCAGGCTCTGGACCAATCCTGCGGTCGCGTCGACCCCATCGAGCGACAGAGCCGTCAACCTGCGGAGGTATGGCGAGCGGCCCAGGATGGCGATGCTTGCCGGATCGATCGAGCGGCCCCAGTAGTCCCCTTCGACCACCAAACTTGTGATCTCGGCCAGATCGGGCCAGCGTGCGACCTCCTCCAGGCGTCCGACGATGACCTGCTCGCGCTCCGGCGAGACGGGATCAAGGGCGACCTTCAGAGTCCGGACCAGCGGCCACGAGGGGGCTTTCAGCGTCTCGTCGGGATGGTCCAGATCGATCCGGACCTGCCGCGCCTCGTCAGGCCAACTCGCCAACTGTTGCACCGCCCGTTGCACAGCGCGGTCACGATCGGCCCCCGCGGGCCAGGTGTCGAGCAGACTCCGGATCGCTCGGAATGTGAGTTCTTCCGGGTTCGCAACCAGAGCGGCGTCAAGGTGGCGGGATCGTGCCGACTCGTCGGTCATGGATGCCTCGAATCATCAGTCGGGTCGGGATGCAACGGCCGCACGCGTGGGCCGGGACGGAAACCGGTTTCATCACCAGAGACCCATGTTGAACGTCCAGAACTCGGTGAGAACCTTGGACGCCGGGATATCCCCTTTGCCACCGTTCTCCGTGATGTAGTAGAAGTCGAACGAGCCGTGCCGTTTCTGTTCCTCGCTGAGTTGGTACTGGCACCCCGTCTTGGGCGAACTTCGGCCGATCCTGGAGCATGCGGACCGCTCCGACATCATGTCCTTGATTCGAATCGTCTGGTTGGGATTCTTGGCCCGCATCGCCTGGATCTTGTTGAGGATGTCGACCTCGGCGTGAATCTGGTCCCCCTGCGGAGTTTTGGAGTTGACACCGGTCAGGAACTCTTTCTGGGGCACACCGTCGATCTCGTAGCGCGCCGCCGCCACGTTGGCATCAGGGTTCTTGTTCATGCGCCGAACCTGGGTCAAGCCATCGATCAGCGCGGTTTGGGCTTCGGTATAGGGACGCTCGCCCAACTTGTTCTGGCAGAAGTTATGGACCAGCAGACCCAGGTGCGTGATGTGGAAAACATGGTCCCCCTGGACTTCCAGGGTGTGGACGCTCCGCGGCCCGGTGGCTTCTGCCACCCCGAGCACCCGGGCGGTCCGGCCGTCGAGTCGCCCGATCCGCTCGCCTTGCTGCAGTTCGCCCACGGGAACGAAAGCGAAGCGGTCGGCGGACCAGAACGGGTGATTGGCCGTGCCGACGATCGGTTCGTCCAGGCCATTGACCGAGAGATGCACCAACCCCTCGCGGGCGACCTGCGAGAACGTCCCGGTGACGACCCGCCCCGGACCGGTGGCGATGGCCGGGCAGGGATCGACCGCCAGGACCATTGCATACCCGGTGACCCCGATCTCCTCCAATTCCAGCGAGATCAGCCGGCCGGGGACGACGCCCGAGCGGTCGATCCAGTCGAGCGACCGGAGCAGCGACACGTGAACCTCAAACCCATCGGCCCGCTGGCCTCGGAAGCGAATGGCTCGCCAGGTGGCGGGATCGGGTTCGACGCCCGCGGGGACGTAGTCGTCGCCGGGCCGGGTCGCGACTCGCCGTCCCAGGCCGATCTTCTCGATGGGGGCAAGCCGGCCGTCACCCAGGACGACTTCGGTCCCCGCGGCGAAGCAGCCCGGTTCGGCCGTCGGGCGTCCTGCCAGGAGAAAGAAGAAGCTGAGGAACCCGACCGACGCGCGGTAGGCAGCGCCGCCGTAGTTGCCATCGTAGATGTCCTCGGTGATGCCCGCGCCGAGGCCGATCCCCTCGGCCGCGACGAAGGAATACCAGAGGACCGTTCGGAGCGCCGGGGTCACGACCAGACCCGCCGCCCCACCGATACCGGCCCCGAAGGTCGCGCCGACCACGAAACCAAAGATTGCGGCCTGGACGGGATCTTTGTCGTGGAAGAAGGCGTCCCCGGCGTTGATGGCCGCGCCGAACCCGGCACCGATGATCGTCCGGCCAATGAACGACGCGGAGAATGCCTGGAGTGAGCTTCCCAGGGAGGTGCTCACGCCGAGGCTGGACAGCGAACACTGGCCGGTCAAGTCGGCCTGATTGACGCCGTCGCCGTCGGAGTAGAGGTAGCGGTTCAGGGAGATCGGGTTGGAGAGCGTGGCGGAGTAAGGGTCGGTGGTGGTGAATCGGCCGGTAGCGGGGTCGTACTGCCGGGCGCGGAGGTCGTACAGATCCGAGGCGGCGTCGAAGTACTGGGCTCGGTACAGGTGCGGGTTGGCGACGGCACCGGTCGAAGCGACCAGGACGCCGAAGGCGGTATAGCGGTCGGTGGAAGTCGTCGCGCCGTGGGCGTTGGTGGTGGCCCGGACGTTGCCCTGGCCGTCGGTGTGGTCGTACGAGACGACCCCGGCGCGCGACTGCGACAGGGCGGTCAGGCCGTAGTTGTACGAGGCGACCAACTTGCCGTCGGCCGCATGTTCTTCGAGGACCTGGGCCAGGTCGGTTGGGTTGTTGGCGTCGACCAGGAAGTGGCGGTCGTCGCTGGTCGGTGTGCCCTGGCCGCTCGTCGTGGTGGTCGCCTCGGCAATCCGGTTGCCATCGTCGTCGACCTGGTAAGTGGCGGCCACCGTGGAGGCGGCCTGGCCATAGGACGCGCTCGGGGTCCGGACGGTGGCGCCGATGAGGTGCCCCTCCAGGTCGTAGCGATCGACGGTGAGAGCGTTGCCGTTGCCGGCGTCGGCCGAGAGGAGGTTCCCGTCGGGGTCGTAGGCATACGTCGTGGCCGAGAACTCGGTACGGCCCCCTTCGGAGGTGGTCTGGATCGGCTGGTCGCGATCGTTGTAGGTCGTGGTGTTCTGGCCGTACCCCAGGGCGCCGGTTGTCTTCTCGGAGACGCGGTTGCCGGCCAGGTCATAGGCGTAATCGGCGGCATAGTCGTCGCCGGAGTTCGTCGCGGTGAGGGCCTCGTGGGTCAGGCGGCCGAGCGCGTCGTAGATGTAATCGATCGTGTCCACCAGCGCACCGGCGGCCGTCTCCTTGATCTCGGCGATCTTGCCGTCGGGGCGATCGGTGTAGGCATAGCCGCGGATCTCGGTGCCGTCGGCCGCGCGATCGACGGCCGAGCTGAGATGGCCGGCGTCGTCGAAGCCGTTGACGGTGGCCGTCCCGTCGGGGTGATCCACCCGGACGATGTCGCCGGCCTCGTTGTAGGTGTAATGGGTTGTTTCCGGGTGCGCCAGCGGCTGACCATCCCGGCGATCCACCGTCACCGTGCTGAGCAATCCCTGCGCGTTGTACGAGTAGGTCTGCTCGGACTGAGAGGTGGTAGTCCGGACCAACCGGCCGTTGCTGGGGTCGTAGCCGTAAGAGATCGTCCCGGCGGGGGAGGTCACGTCGGCGATGGTCCCGTCGTCGTTGTAGTCGGTGTGAGTCTTCAGGCCGTCGGACCGGGCCACGTCGGTCCGGTTGCCCATCGCGTCCTCAGCGTAGGTGACGGTCGAGTCGGCGGTCGTCGATCCCTTGGCGTAGAGGGTCTTGGTGTGGACGGTGCCGTCGTCGAAGTAGGTGAAGTTGGTGCGGGTGCCGTTGGCGTCGGTCTGCGAGGCGACGTTGCCGTCGCCGTCGTAGGAATACGTCTTTCTCGACCCGTCCGGCCCGGTCTGCGCGGCCAGGGTGCCGTCCGGGTTGTAGGCCGAGGTGGTGACGTGGCCGAGGGGGTCGCGGATCGAGGTGGTATTGCCATAGGCATCGTAGGTGTATTTGGTGCGCGGGCGGGCCATCTGGTTGGTGGCGGGGTCGAGGACCGGCGGACCGACCACGGCGACCAGTTGGTTGAGGGCATCGTATTCGTAGTTGGTGGTGGCCCCCACCGCGTCGGTGCGGGAGGTGAGGTTGCCGCGGTCGTCGTAGGTCGAAGTCGTGGTCCCGCCGTCGTCGTCGCCGGTGGCGACGGGCCGCCCGTCGAGGTCGTAGGAGGTATAAGTCCGCCGCCCCTCGGCGTCCTCGGTGCTGATGGCATGGCCGACCGCGTCGTAGGTGGTGTGGGTCGTGCCCAGCACCGTGGTCTCCGAGGTCTGGCGGCCCAGGACGTCGTAGGTGTCGGTCGTGACCTGCCCGGCGCCATCGGTCGTGAGCGTCGGCTGGTTCTGCGCGTTGTAGCCGCTGGCCTGGGCCGAGGCGACGGTGCCGGGACTGACCAGGACGCTCCGGGTGGCCCCGCCCGTGACGACCAGGCCGACTTGCAGCCCCGAGACGTACTCGGTTCGGATCACCCGGCCGTCGGCGTCGTAGAGGTAGTGCGCGCCGGTGGTGCTGGTGCCGGGGGCGTGCGGGTCCTCGACGTAAGCGGCCCGGCCGTCGGCGTCGAAGACCGTGCGGGAGATCTGGCCGTCGGGGGATTGGTTCTGGACCTGAAGCCCTTCGGGGTCATAGGTCGCCGTGGCGGTGCCGTTGGCATCGGTCTGGCTCACCATCCGGTTGAGCGCGCCGTAGGTTTGCGAGGTGACCTGCCCGTTGGGATCGGTGGTCGAGCTGAGGCGGTCTTCAGCGTCATACGCGTAGACCGAGGTGCGGGCAATTCTGTGCTTGGGGTCGGCCGGGTCGACCCAGATGCTGGTGTCGCTGATCTTGTTGCCGTTGGCGTCGTACGCCATGGTGTCGCGGGCCCCGGCCGGGCTGACGTGGGCGGTCTGTTGACCGAAGGCGTCGTACTCGAAGGTGGACGTCTCGCCGTTCTGGGTCTGGCTGAGGAGGTCGCCGTTCTGGGGGTCGTACCGGAACGTCTCCGGCACCATCCCCGAGACTTGCTGCGCGATCAGGTCGCCGGTGGTCGGGTCGTAGGTCCGCGTGGTCGTCGCGCCCAGCGGGTCGGACATCGCCACCAGATTACCGCTGGAGTCGTACGTCATCCGCGACACGTCACCGAGGGCGTCGGTCGTGCTGGTCAAACGTCCCCGGCTGTCGTAGCCCATCGTAGTGACCTGGTCCGGCGTGGTCGAGTGGGCCGAGCGAACGATGGTCTGGTAAAGCTCGGCCCCGTGGTAGACCGAGATCGTCTGGTTACCCAACTGGTCGACCTGGTCGCCCGTTCGGCCCAAGGCGTCCAGGACGACCGACGCCGTCCCGCCGGTGGCCGGGTCGACGCTGGACTGGACCCGGTTGGTGAGGTCGTAGTTGATCGGCACCACGTTGCCGTTGGCGTCCGCGACCGCCGAGACCCGGCCGCTCGCGTCGTAGGTCGGCCGGGTCACGACGTCGCCGGCCCGGTCGGTGACGGTGTCGATGAAATGCGGGTGGTCGGCCCGGTAGTTGTAGAGGATCTGGCCGCCCATGCGGTTGATGGTGGCCACGAGGTTGCCCAGGCCGTCGTAGCGGTAGTGGATCGAGTTGCCGCGCGGGTCGGTGACCTGGGTGATCCGCCCGGCGAAATCGCGTTGGAAGGCGACCTCCACTCCGCGGTTGCTGGTGATCCCCTCGGGCGAGAAGGTCAACGCATTGCCGTGGCGGTCGGTGGAGGTGATCAACGTGCCGGTGTTGCCGTCGATCACGTCGACCAGGCGATCGGCCGAGGTCAGAGTGTACGTCCCGCCGAAGACCGGGTCGGCCGGGTTATAGGGGGTGAGGTCAGCGTCGAGGTTGACGAACGTGCCGTCGTCCAACTTCGTCAAGGTGGCGTCGGGGGCGGTCAGGCTGTCCTGATCGCCGAGGTCGGGGACGAACGCCGGGTGATAGTCCACGACCACGCCAAAGAAACCTTCCGGCTGCGGCTCGAAGGTGTACCCCTCCACGACCCCACCGGGCCTGGTGAGGGTGACCCGCGTCCCCTCCACGAACGCTGGGTACATCCCCGAGCCGGCGAAGGCGTCATCGGGCTCGCTGACCTTCAACTGGACGTCGCCCAGGCTCAGATGCCAGCCGTACCCGAAGTCTGCCGAACTGGCGGCATCGAGCGAGTCGTAGCTCCGCAGGATCGAGACCGGGATGCCGGCCACGGGGATCGACAGGTCGGTGTACTGGAGCTTGAAATCGCCCAACTTGAGGTTCCCGGCCACGCTCACGTCCTGGTCAACGCTCGACTCCTGCCCGCCCGCCGTGTCGGCCGTGAGTCGCAGGACGTAAGAGCCGTTGGGCAGCATCGTCGGGTCGAACGTGCCGAGCGGGGCGTCGGTCAGCGGCGTCGTCCGGGAGACCTGGGCGATCGTGGTGAACGTGCCCGAGCCGACCGGCGCGACCGCCAGCGTGTAGCCGATCAGGTCGCCATCCGGCGCGGCGACCGACCCGATCACCGGCGTCGGGGCCGTGATCGACGGGGTCATCCCCTGGGTGTCGTCCGTCGGCGTGCGGATCGCGACGATCGGGGCGCGGGCGTCCGGGTCGATCACGCGGATCGTGGCCGACGCTTGCGAACTGTTGCCGGCCGCGTCGGTCGCCGTGGCGACCAGGGTGAACACCCCGGCCGACGCGGCGTGGAAGACCGCGCCGCCGTGGGCATCGACGTGCAGCGGCTGGCTGTCGACGGTCAGCGCCACCGCGGCCACCCCGACGTCGTCCGAGGCCGAGACCAGCACCGCGACGTCCGCCCCCCGGCTGGCCTGAGCGGCGGCCACAACGACCCGGACCGTCGGCGCGGTCGTGTCGGCCCCGGCCGTGAGGTCGTAGGCTTGCGTGGCCGATCCACCGAACGGGTCGGTCGCTGTGACGACGACGTGCCGGGTCGTCCCGATGGCGGCGGCCGAGGGGGACCAGGTCACCCGCCCCTGGGCGTCGATCGCCAGCCCCGCCGTGGTGGGGGCGGATGTGATCGCATAGCGGAGCGGGTCGCCGTCGGGGTCGCTGGCGACCACCTCGTAGAGATACGCCGCCCCGGCGGTGGCGGTCGTGATCGCCGCCGAGGTGATCGTCGGCGGGTGGTCCTGACGCGTCGTCAAGTTGTAACTCTGCTCGGCCCGCCCACCCCGGCCGTCGTTGGCCTCGACCGTCAGCGAGTATGTCCCGCTCGCTGCCGGCGCGATCCCCGCCAGGAGGCCGGTGACCGGGTCCACCGTCAGCCACGCCGGCGCCGTCGGCGCCGCGAACGTGAGGGGGTCACCGTCGGGGTCGATCGCCGCGATCTGGTACGAATAGATCGCCCCGGCCGCCCCGGTGAGCATGGGGGGCGAGGTGATCGAGGGCGGGTGGTCCATGGGGGCGGCGACGATCAGCGTATAATCCTGCTCGCCGATGCCGCCCAGGCCGTCGTCGGCAATCACCCGCACCGGGTACGATCCGGCCGGCCCCGGGCTGGCCCACGTTATCCGCCCCGAGGCCGGGTCGATGGTCAGGCCGGCGGGCGGGGACCCGGCCAGGCGATACCGGAGCGGGTCACCGTCGGGGTCGACGGCCCGGACAGCGTAGGAGTAGGGCGTCGCCAGCCCCGCATAGGTGGGGGGCGTGGAGAGAATGTTCGGCGGCGAATCGACCCCGCGGACCTGGATCGTGAAGGTCTGCGTGGCGGTGCCGCCCAGCGGGTCGCGCGCCGTGAGTGTCACGGGATGGGAGCCGACCTGATCGGCCGTTGGGTTCCAGCGGAGGGTGCCGCCGCGTGCGTCGAGCGACAGCCCCGGAGGTGCCCCGGCCGCGAGGGTCCAGGTCAGCGGGTCGCCGTCGGGGTCGGTCGCCGCGGCGTCATACGCATAGGTCCGACCGACCACGGCCACCGTGGTCGGGGTCGTGGTGGTCACCGGCGGGTGGTTCGCCACGCCGTCGGCAACGGTCACCACGAAGGTTTGCACCGCCTGCCCCGGCGTGCCATCCGCGAGCGAACGACCATCGGTGACGCGGACGACAAAACTCGTCGCGCCCACCTGCGAGGCCGAGGGTGTCCAGCGGAGCAAGCCCGTTGCCGGGTCGAGCACGACGCCGGCCACGGTCGAGTCGAGATGGAACGTGAGCGGATCGCCGTCGGGGTCGCCGGCGGCCACCTGATAGAGGTACGGGGCCGCAAACTGCGCCGCCGGGCGCGGCGACGAGGTGATCTGCGGCGCCCGATCGGCGGCGGCCGCGACGGCGACCAGATCCAGCGCCTGGCTCGCCGTCCCCCCCCGGCCGTCGTTCACGACCACGGTGGGCGTGACCTCGCCCGCGGCCGTCGCGGTCCAGGTCAGGAGGCCCGACGCCGGGTTGATCGTCATCCCGGTCGGAGGGTTGAGCAGCGCGTAAGTCAGCGCATCCGCCTCGGCGTCCTGGGCGCGAACTTGATAGGCGAACGGGACGCCGACCTCGGGCGTGCCGGTCGGCACGGAGGTCACGACGGGGGCCGAGTCGTAGGCGTTGACCACGACCTGGTACGACTGGAGGTCCACGCCCCCCTGACCGTCGCTCACACGAAGCAAGACGTCCTGCGTCCCTCCTTGATCGGCGTTGGGTACCCACTCCACCAAACCGGTGGTGGGGTCGACGACCATCCCAGCGGGGTGGACCGGCAGGTCATAGGTCAACCGGTCGCCGTCGGCGTCGGTCGCGACCGCCTGGTAGCGATAGAGCAGCCGTGACGCCGCGACGGTACCGGCCGTCGAGGTGAAGGTCGGCGGCGTGTTCGTCAGGCGGACGGCGGCCACATGAAAGTTCTGGGCGTCGATTCCCCCCCTGCCGTCGGCGGCAGTGATCGTGACCAGGGGGTTGGTGTTGAGGTCGGCGTGCGTCGGCCTCCAGGTCACGACGCCGGTGTCGGGGTTGAGTTGCATCCCGGCCGGGCCCGTGACGAGGCGATACGTCACCGGGTCGCCATCGGGGTCGCTTGCGTGGGCGTTGTAGGTGTAGGTGGTCCCCTGGTTGACCCGGGTGGCGGGGGTGGTCGTGAACCTGGGCGGGTTCTCGTCCTGAGCCGGCAAGACGTGCAAGGTATACGACTGGGTGTCGAACCCACCAAGGTCGTCGGTCGCGCGGACCGTGACCGGGTAATCGCCGGTCAGCCCGGCGGCTGGGGTCCAGGTCAAGACGCCGGTCCGCGGGTCGACCGCCACGCCGTCGGGGCCGTGGTCCAGGGTGTACCTGATCGGGCTGGATTGCGGGTCGATCGCCCGGACGTCGTACTCGTAGGGGTGGCCGCCCTGGAGGACAAGGTCGGTCGAGAGGGCCAGGTCCGACCCTTCGGTGTGGCGCTCGTTGTAGAAGAGGTCGAAGCTGTAGTTCCCCCCGACGGTCATGCCGAACTGGCTGGCGACGTCGTCGAGGTTGACCACGGCGTTGGCCGTCGCGTGGACGCCGCCGAGGTCGATCGCCAGGTGCCCATTCAGGAAGACCCAGACGTCATCGTCGCCGGCAAAATTCAGCGTCTCGCCGCCGCGGTAGGTGAAGTGGGCATGCGTTTCGGTCGTGAAGTGGAAGTTGTGGTCGTTCCCCTGGTTGCCGAACAGCCGGTTGTCGATCGGGAAGAACTCGGGGTCATCGAACGCGTAGATCCCCGAGGTCGGCGTGGTCTCGTGCAACTCCAGGGGGTAGGTGGTGTCCTCGTTCAGGCCCGGGACGTCGTGGTAGAAGGTCTGGAAGGCCGCCGCGCCGGTGATGCTGCCGGCACCCGGCGGCCCGACGTAGACCGGCGTGCCGTCGCCGCCCAGCAGCGACGCGACAATACCCGGGACGACGCCGGTGATCCCGCCCTCGAAGTTGCTGTAGTCCGCCTGGAAGTCGCGGATCGTCATCTGGAGCGTGGCGGTCGAGCCTTGCGCCCCGGCCGGGCTCCGGTAGTTGACCTCGGGCGTGCTGACGATAAGGGGCGGATGATACCCCTTGGGCGTCTGCACCAGGATCTGGTACGACTGGGTGGCCGTGCCGCCCCGGCCGTCATCGGCCTCGATCTCGACCGAGTTGAGGCCGAGTTGGGTGCCCACCGGCGTCCACGACACGGCCCCGGTGGTCGGGTCGACCGCCAGGTCGGCCGGGCCGGAAACCAGCGAGTAATGCACCGGGTCGAGATCCGGGTCGGCGGCGTGCGACGGATAGGCATAAGCCACGCCCACCACGGCGTCGACGACCGGATTCGTGGTGAAGGACGGTGGGTGGTTCGGGTCGTCCGCGACGGTCAGCGTGTAGCTTTGCTGGGCGGATCTCCCCCGACCGTCGTCCACCTGCACCACCACGGCATGGTTGCCGGCGTCGGCCGAGGTCGGGGCCCAGGTCACGGCTCCCGTCGCGGCGGCAACGCTCATTCCCAGGGGGCCGGCGATCAGCGTGTAATTTAGCGGATCGGAGTCGGGATCGGTCGCCGATGCGTCGTATTCGTAGGAGCGCCCCGCGGGGGTCGAGACGACCGGGACCGAGGTGAAACTCGGCGGGTGGTCGAGTTCCCCCAGGAACGTCAGCGAATAGGTGAACGGCGTGCGGTCGGGGTCGATAAATGCCAGGGTGCCAACGCCCGTGGTGTCCCCTGGATGGCTGATCCCGCCGGCCACGAGCCGGGAATAGTCGAAGTACGGCGTTCCGTCGGGAGCATACCCGGCCGCCTGGACGGGGCGAACCTGAGGGTTGCTGATGTTGTGGACCTCGACCAGCAGCGGGGTGCCGATGGCGAACGTTCCGACGTTGCGTGCGCTCATGTCGGCATAGAGCGTCTGCGACGAGCGATCGAACGAGGTCCGACCGTACTGGACGCCGTAGCTGGGCGTCACGTCCGCCAGTTGCGTGAAGTCAATCGGTCCCGAGGGGGCGGGCGTGCCCACGAAGCGGATCGTCGTTACCGGCGAAGTGCCCGACGGATCGGCCGCGGCCACCGCCACGGTTTGCGGCCCGGCGCCGACGGTGACTCGCGCGAAGAGGTTTCCCGAGGCGTCCAATGCATCGGCGGGTTGCCCGTTGACGGTAGCCGATCCGCCGGTGGCGGGGTTGAGACCATCCGCGTGCGCCGTGACAAGGATCGTGGCCCCAGTCGCGCCTGATCCCGTCGCGTAGGGCGTCGGCAACTGGACCGCCGGCGCCGGCGGCGGATCGGCGATCCCGACCGGGTCGGTGTTGCCCGCGGCGAGCGGGGTGGAGTTGGTGAACGACTGGGTTCCCGACCGCCGACCCAGGCCGCCGGCGAAGCGATCGATCGTCCGGGTCGAGCCATCCACCGTCCAGAGGTCGGTCCCGCCGCTGGGGTCGAGCGTGATCCCGACAGGTTCGGGGTCCGTCGCGCCGGTCGCCCACGACCCGAGCGTCTGGCCGCTCCGGCTGTAGACGAAGACCCGGCCACCACGGGCCGAGGCGTCGCTGACCCAGAAGTTCGCACCGTCGCCGACCAGGCCCGTCGCCGACCCGTCGGCCGCCGCCAGGGCGAACCCACCCTGGGCCGCTTGGCCCCCCGCGGTCCGCCCGACGGCAGCCACGAAGCGCTCGACCCGGTGGGTGGCACCGTCGAGGATCCAGATGTCGTTGCCGACCACGGCGATCCCAACGGCGTGGCGGATTCCGCTGGCCTGCCACGAGCCGAGCGGCGTGCCATCAGCGCGGGCGACGGCGATCTGGCCGGCGGCGTCGATCGTCCAGGTCCGGCTGCCGGTCGGGTCGCTCGCGACGCTGGCGGGCACGCCGTCGAGGGCGGATCGGGTGACGGCCCCAGCCTGGCCGGCGGCGTCGTACCGGAAGAGGCTGCTGGTCGATCCGTCGGCGACGTAGAATTTGGTCGGGCCGGCGGTCGCCGCGCCGGTGGAGACGACGATCGGGGTTGCCGTCGGGCTGGCCCCGACGACGGTGACGGTCATGACCTGATCGTTGTAATCGCGGTCAAAGCCACGCATCTCGTCTTCGGTCCCAATCGTGGTGACGCCGCTGCTGGCCGTCGTCAGCCGGTCATGGCGGAAGCCATCGGGGTTGGCTGCCGCGAACTCGAAGAAGACGTGCGGGCTGAGGCGGGCGTGGTCGGCCGGGTTCCGGCTCAGCGCGGCCCGCATGCTCGCGTTCTCGACCAGGAACGGCGCCAGGAGCGTCCCGGCCGGCAAGGCGAGCGTCACCGTCGTCCCGATCTTCGACCGCTGCGGGAACAGCAGGTACCGCCCGGCCTCGGTCATCGCGACGCGAGCGTAACCGGCCTGACCCGGCAAGAGCCCCGCCACCCGGCCACTCTGATCGGCGACCGTGTAGACCCCGCCCGCGTTCCGATACGCCGCTCGGTGGGCCTTGAGGGTGAAGACGACCGTCGTGTTCGTCCCGACCGTGCCCGGCACGACATACGGGGGCGGGTTCAGGTCCGAGGATGTCGGAGGCGTGACCGCGACCACGACCGACCCCATCGCCGAGCCGACCAGGCCGCCATCGTCGGTCACCTCGACTCTGGGGGTGAACGTCCCGGGGCCCGCATAGTAATGCGAGGCCGCCACCGAGCCCGCCCCGCCCGCCTCGGTCACCGCGACCTCTGTGCGAGGGGTGCCGTCGCCCCAGTCGATCGTGGCGACGTGCGTATCCCGGACGCCGGCATCGGTGAACGTCGTCAACAGTTTGTAGGCCGTGCCGAACGGCGCGACCGCCGGGGCCAGCGGCGCGACGACCGGGGCGAGGTTCGTCACGGTGACCGTGACCGCCTTCGACGCGGTTGCGCCGGCGCTGTCGACCAGGTTCAGGGTCGCCGTGTCGGTCCCGAACTTGGCGTACGACCGCGTGGTGACTGCGCCGGATGCGGTCGTCCCATCGGCGAATGTCCAGCCTTGTGAGACAATCGCGGCCAAACTCGGAACGGAAGCCGAGGCATCGAGTTTGGCCGTCCCCCCCTCGGGGATCGTGACGTCGGCAGCGACGGGTTGTGGGGCGCCGTCGAGGGTAAAGTCGGTCGTGGCCACCTCGGCCTGGCCATCGCTCCCGGTGGCCGTGATCACGACATGCTGAAGGCCGGGCTGGAGGGCGGTCGGCGTCCACCGGAAGGCGCCGTCGACCAGGTTCGCGGTAATGTCCTGGGCGGGGCCGGCACCCACCTTGCCGGTCAGGGTCGCGATCCCGACCAGATCCGCCGCGGTGCCGGTCACGGTCGGGTCGGTGGTCAGGCGGTCGTGGAGATAGGCCGCGACGGTCGAGCCCAAAGGCGCCGTATCGTAGGCCAGATCCACGCCGACGGTCGGCGTCGCCAGGACCAAGCCCGGAATCCGCACGGTCGACTGCGTATCCTGACTGTTGTTGATCAACCGGATCGCCAGCCTGGCGGGGCCGGGGGCGACGTTCGAGATGTCGGTGGTGACGGTGGTCACGCCGTTGGTTGTCGTCGTCGTCGTCGCCGACCCGGTCGCCGGCGCGAGGCCGGCGGTCGTGTTCAGGAAGACGTTCCGATCCGCCGCGATCGTCGGGACCAGCGGCTGGTCGTTGGCGTCGACGAGCCCGACCTCGAAGGCGTCGCGGATGTGCGAGTTGTCGGTCGTCTCGAAGTTCAGGTCGTCATAATTGAAGGTGAGCGTCGACGGGTGCGCCGGGATGGTGATGGCCCGCTCGACGCCGACATCGAACGAGTTCCCCTCGACCAGGACGATCCCCCCCGGAGTCGCGGTGATCGTCCCCGCCTGCGGCGCCGATCCCCCGTCGTTGAGCACGGTCCATCCCTGCAAGGTGCTCGCCTCCTCCCGGGTGATGACCACCGGCGTGCTGGCAACCGCCGGGATCGCCGCGGCGTGGACCATCCCCGCCCCACTCGTGCCCGCAACGGCGGCCCGCGCCGGTCCTCCCGTGGAGTCGCTGGCTGCCATGGCACCGCCCGCCGCGGCGAACCCAACCGAGTTCGGCCGCGTCGGGCTCGTCGGGGCCGCCGTCGTTGTCACCGCCGACCCGAGGGGGACGAGCGGCGAGGGAGCGGTATTCTCAGTGTTGGGGCGAGCCAGCGTTCCCGAGTCTGGGCTAACAGCCGTCGTGATGGTACCTCCGTGCAATCCCAAACTCGGGGCGGCCCCGCCGATCCCCGCCCGCGCCTGTCCGCCATCGGCCGCGCCGGCCCGGTGGGTGACGCGTTGGCCGGTCGGGTGGGTCGGAGCTGGGCCGCGTCCGTGGTGGGCAGCGCCCCGCGTTCCTGTGTCCCCGGCCGCCGCGAAGTGGGTCGAACTGGTCGGGGCAGCCCGCCCGCTGACCAGTGCCGCATGCGTGGCGTGGGATTTAGCGACCGGCAGGCTGGGGGCAGCCCCCGGCTTCCGGCCGACGGTCAGGTCGAGTTTGCCGTCGTGGTTCGCCAGAGACCGGGATGCCAAGGCTCCCAGACCCGCCGCTCCGACCAGTACCGTCCCGGCTTGTTCCCTCGACTCCAGGCGATCGTCGCCTAGCGTTGGGCTCAGCCGGGGCCTCGGGCGAACCACAGGACGGCGAGCCCGCCTGCTCGGCTGGCTCGTAGGCGCAGGACCGACGATCCGAGCTAAAAACGAGGGCGCGGCATCGCGTCTCATGCGAATTCTCCGGGAACGGGGGGCCAGGCCGGAGCGGAATCAAACTCGGATTTGGATGCGTCGAAGAATGAGGCAGGGACCGGGGAAGGCCGAGAGGTGTGAGGCGATCCAGCGCCGCCATGCTCGGGTCAGGTCCAGCTCATCGCACGAGTGTATAGGGTCATGGATGGTACGAACAAGGGCCAAGCCGATCGAATTCTGGCAAAGCTTGCGGATGACGGAACCAATGTGGTCCGCAAGCGGTTCTTCCAGGCTTGCCGAACTGGGTCGATCGGCGATCCGTCGCGCAATCAACCAGCGGGAGCCGCAGCGGCAGCCAACAGGCAACACGCCTGCAAGCACGCCGGCGCCAGTCTCCCTTGTCGTAAAAAGCAGTTCCCTTGCGAGCGGAGTGGTTGAAGCCATGGGGACGCTTCGGCTGGTCTCTCACCGCAAACGCATTACGCTTGGTTGAGGACCAGAAGCCGTATCAGCGAGTCAGGGCCTTGTAGCGAATCCGGTGGGGTTGATCCGCGTCGAGGCCGAGTCGCTCCTTGCGCTGGGACTCGTAGGTCTGATAGTTGCCGTCGCACCAGATCACCTTGCTGTCCCCCTCGAAGGCGAGGATGTGGGTGGCGATCCGGTCGAGGAACCAGCGGTCGTGACTGATGACCACCGCGCAGCCGCTGAACTCAAGGATCGCTTCTTCCAAAGCCCGGAGCATGTCGATATCGAGGTCGTTGGTCGGCTCGTCGAGGAGCAGGACGTTGCCGCCGCTCTTGAGGAGTTTGGCCAGGTGGACCCGGTTCCGCTCGCCGCCGGAGAGGTTGGCGACCTTCTTTTCCTGATCCGGTCCCTTGAAGTTGAACGACGCAACGTAGGCTCGCGCGGGAACCTTGCGCTTGCCGAGCTGGACCTGATCGACGCCGTCGGTGATCTCCTGGAAGATCGTGTTGTCGGGGTTCAGGGTCTCCCGGCTCTGATCCACATATGAGGTCACGACGGTGTTGCCGACGCGGAGGGTGCCGCCGTCGGGGGTCTCCTGGCCGACGATCATCCGGAACAGGGTCGTCTTGCCAGCGCCGTTGGGACCGACGATCCCGATGATCCCGCCGGGCGGCAGCCGGAACGTCATGTCTTCGACCAGCAACCGGTCGCTGTACCCCTTTCGGACGCCGTCACACTCGACCACGAGGTCGCCCAGATGCGGGCCGGGCGGGATCTGCAAGACGACGCCTTCCTCACGCTTGTCGGCCTCTTGGGAAGCCATTTGCTCATACCGGGCGAGCCGGGCGCGATTCTTGGCGACGCGGGCGCGGGGGGCCATCCGGACCCACTCCAGTTCGCGGGCCAGGGTCTTCCGGCGGTTGCTTTCCTGCTTTTCTTCCTTGGCGAGCCGATCCTGCTTTTGCTCCAGCCACGACGTGTAGTTCCCCTGCCAGGGGATGCCTTGCCCACGGTCGAGTTCGAGAATCCAGCCCGCCACGTTGTCGAGGAAGTAGCGGTCGTGGGTCACGGCCACCACCGTCCCGGGGTAGTCGGAAAGGTGCCGTTCGAGCCAGGCGACCGACTCAGCGTCGAGGTGGTTTGTCGGCTCGTCGAGCAGCAAGACGTCGGGACGTTCGAGCAAGACCTTGCACAGTGCGACCCGACGCTTCTCGCCGCCTGACAGTTTGCTCACCTCGGCATCCCCCGGTGGGAGCCGCATGGCGTCCATCGCGATCTCGATGTTCCGGTCGAGATCCCAGGCGTTGGCGGCGTCGATCGCGTCCTGGACCTTGGCCTGCTCGTCGAGCAGTTTGTCCATCGCCGCGTCGTCCATCGGTTCGCCGAGCTTGGCGTTGATCCCATCAAATCGATTTAACAGTGCGCGTATTTTGGCCACGGCCAGCTCGACGTTGCCCCGAACGTCGAGCTTGGGGTCAAGTTCCGGCTCTTGCTGAACGAACCCAATCGTCGTCCCCGGGGCAGCCTTGGCGGTGCCGATGAAGTCCTTGTCCATCCCCGCCATGATCCGGAGCAGGGTCGACTTCCCCGCGCCGTTGCCGCCCAGCACGCCGATCTTGGCTCCGGGGTAAAACGAGAGCCAGATGTTTTTGAGGATCTCGCGCTTGCCGACCGTCTTCGACACGTTCTCGATCTGGAAAATATATTGCGGAGGCATGTGCTGACCTTCAAGCAATGAGGGAAAAACGAACCCAGTTGGACCCAACCTCTGTCCAGTAGACCGAATCGAAAAGCCCAGCGATAGCCCGATCCTCTTTGCCCCCATCCGTCCCGACCAGACCAGCCTGCCAGCATTCCGCCCGATCCCCGATGGGTTCGTTCGGCGCGTCGTGCTGGCAGTTGGGTTCGTTCGGCGCGTTGTGCTGACAGTTGGGTTCGTTCGGCGCGTTGTGCTGACAGTTGGGTTCGTTCGTCACGTCGTCATCAAAAATGGGTTCGTTCGTTGTGGCTCGATCCCGGATGGGTTCGTTCGGCGCGTCGTGATCAAAGATGGGTTCGTTCGGCGCGTTGTGGTGGTAGTTGGGTTCGTTCGGCGCGTCGTGGTGGTAGTTGGGTTCGTTCGTCGTGGCGTGATGGCAGATGGGTTCGTTCGGCGCATTGTGTTGGCAGTTGGGTTCGTTCGGCGCATTGTGCTGGCAGTTGGGTTCGTTCGGCGCGGTGTGGTGGTAGTTGGGTTCGTTCGTCGTGGCGTGATGGCAGATGGGTTCGTTCGGCTTACTTTGTAGGGTGAGGTCACTTGATGGTCGTCGAGTTCGGGTCATGTGTTGTCCCGGCGTGCGGACAAGTGGACGGAGCGAGCCCAACTTCGTGACGGACCAGATTTGCTCTTGGACAGTATCGTGTTTGGCGCGGGAAAATCGTCGAGAATCTGGCCGGAGGGGCGGCGGTCATCCTCGCGGCTTGTTCAGGTCGATCGACCCGCTATCGGTCTGGAGGTTCAGGGTCGAGCCGGCCCCGGTGCCGATCGAGCCGTCCCAGCGGGTCTGGCCGTTGGTCGGGGGGATCGGGGCCGGGAGCAGGTTGCCCTGGATCGAGCCCTTAGTCGCGCGGGCGTGGATCTCGATCGGGTCGGTCGCAGGGATGAGGAGCGCGATGTCGTGCGCGGCGCGGACCGAGTGGGTGCCGGGGGCAAGTCTCCCGGTGAAGTGGACCGAACCCTCGCCATCCTCGGGTTCGGCCCTCGCCGTGTGGGTGTGGGGCGAGATCGTGTGCCAGGCCCAGGCTTCGAGCGTCGCGAGGTCCGCGCGGATGTCGATCTGGCCGGGGGCTTCAAGTTGGAGGCGGGTCGGGATCGGGTCCAGCCCGGCCGGTCGCGGTGCGGTCGCTTCGACGACGATGTCCCCCTCGTTGAAGCCGACGCGATATTTCGAGTCGTTCCGGACGCGGATTGAGTACGCGACGAGTGGCAGGTGAACCTTGGTCCGGTTGGCAGCGCTCCCCGTATAGTCGTGCCCGACGATGATCCGCCCCCGCCCGGTCCGAAGATCAAGGCGAACATTCGTCGGAACGTGCAGGACGACGCCCGCCTCCATCGAGATCCCGTTCATGCGGATCTCCGAGGCACCCCGCGCCGTGATCCGCAACGTGTCACCCACATGGTCCAATCCCAGGACGATCGAATCGAGCGCGGCATCGGCGACCGCCTGCAAATCCTTCGTCCAGGTATGAGCGGTGATCTGCGCATGGACCTGACCATCGCCACTAGGCAAGACCTGCAAACTGCCCTCGAACAGGTCCACGGTGATCCGGGGCTCGGGACCAAGATTCCACGTCTGGTTCACCATCCGGAAGGCATGGTGCGGGTCATCATTAAAGAAGTTGACCACGCTCGGCCAGACGCGATACACCCAGAGCAGACCCGCCACGACGACCACTAGCCCCATCAGGTGGCGGACGCCCCAGCGGCGCGCCGGATGCTGGTCGGTCGGCAACGGCATGAGATCGGGTTCGTCGCGTCGATTCATGGGACCGAAGCTAACCGGAAGATGATGCGTCAGTCCATCATGGTACATCCGCATCCCAGAGCGTTCCACTCGTCCGCCCCGGTCGCCGGCCGACGATCTTCGCAAGGCTGGAGCAGTGGGGGCAGGTCCGGGAGTCGATGAGATGTTGCAGGTACTTGTCGAAGATCTGCCGGCGGCAGTTGCCGCACCAGAGGTTGACGTCATCATTATTCGATGCCCTTGGGGACGGACACTGAAATCCGTGAAATCGGTGTCAGTTCTGGATAAGATTTTTCTCGCTAATACGAGCTGGACAAACCGTTAGGAGCCCCCCCGAATTACATTATTGATGCTGGCAGAAATTAAGAAACGACACCGATTTAAGAGCCTCCAACCCGTGCCGCGAAGGCGAGTTGAATGCTCGGCACGCACGTCAACAGCAAAAGTGAATCTTTCGAGGGGTCATGCGGGTACAGTCTGGATAGCTCGGAATGCCGGTGCGATGATGCGTGCTGGTCATCGCGCGGGCGCGACCGCTTCATCTCCGCCGGGCAACATCCAGTTGCTCGTTCCCTTTGGTCGGGAGTTCCCCCCATGTGCATTCCAGGGTCAAGCCGCCCCAGTCGGGTGGCCTCGGTCGTTCTGTTGGCAGGGATTGGCATCCTCCTGGTTCCGGGGCTGAGATCAGCTCGGGGGGATCAACTTGATGCCTCGCGCTGGGACGCGAAGGTTGACCCGCTGGCTGCTCCGCTCCGCACGCCCACGACCAAGAGCTTCTCGATCGCGTTTCCGGCGAACTTTGGCACCGGCGGCGAGACGACATACCCGGCGGTCCCGAGTCCGTTCGTCGCGATCGGCAAAAATTTCTTTGATAAGGATATGCGGCAGGTCTGGGATCTGGCCAGCAAGACGCAGGTTGGGCAGGTCAAGGGGCCGCTCGGCTGGGACGACAAGACGGTGGCGTTGAGCGGTGATGGCGCGTACCTGGCGGGCAAGACGTCGCATCGAAACACGGTCGAGGTCCGGGGGACGAAGAACGGCCGGGTCGTGCAGTCGTTCGATACCGACGGCCCGTTCACCGACTACGTCCGGTTCGCGGGCAGCGACAACCTGATCTACGGCAACCTCGGCAAGGGACGGTTGCAGGTCAGCGCGGTGAAGTCGGGCGATAAGGTCTGCGACCTCCGGATCGGCGAGCGACCGGAGCCGACCGGGACCGCCGTCAGCCCCGGTGGCGCTTACCTTGCCGTCGCGTCGGCGGGGGATGCCAAACTCGAACTTCACGACATCAAGACGGGGGCGGTGGTCGGCGAGGCCGGCACGCCCCGCAACAAGAACTTCATCTGCAAGTGCGTCGGCCTTAACTTCAGCGGCGACGGGGCCGAGATCGCCGGCCTCTTCGAGTCGTTCAGCGACTATCAGATCGTCGTCTGGAGCGCCGCGACGGGCAAGATGCTCGACCAGTTCGACCTCGCCAAAACGGTCAAGCAGCCGACCTTCTACAAGGATAACGGGCTCGAATGGTTCCCGGACCGGTCCGCCTGGCTGGTCCTGGGTCATGCGGTGGTCGACCGCCAATCGGGCAAAAAGGTCTGGAACTTGCCCTACGACGATAAGGATCTAAAGGTCAGCCCGCGCCACTTCCTCGACAACGACCATGCCGTCGTCGTCTCGTTCGGCAACGGCATGGCGCTCCGGACCGCCGATATCCCCCGCGACAAGATCCAGTCGGCGACGGCAATCGTCCGCGAGGGAGGCAACGCCGCCGATGCGGCCCTCCCACCGCTCAAGCCAGTTGACCTCGCATCGGCGCCCCTGGTCACCTGGACCGCCAAGCCGGGATCGTGGGCCGTCCCGGCGCCGGGTCCGGTCGCGGAGAAGCGGTTGACAGCGCGGCCGATCAACCTCAAGAACAAGGGGGACGAGGCGCGAGGTCTCCTGTTCGCCGGGGCGGGTTCCACACAGGTGGTCGTCTTCGGGTCGGCGGCGAAACCGAACTCGAACAACAACGACACCAGCGAGGGACTCCCGCGCTGGCTGGAACGGTTCGACCTGGCGGGCGGTCGCGCCCTCGGCGTGGTCGAACTCCCGGCCGCGTCGGACCCGATCGCGCTGGCACCCGACGCGGCGCTGGTTCTCCTCCGCGAGTCGAAGGCAAAGGACCGATTGGACGTGTTCACCACGGCCGATGCCAAGCCGGTCGTCGGTTGGCGTCCCTATGACAAGGAATCGGGTGATCAGCGCGCAGTCATCTGGGCGGACTTCGTCGCCCCGAAGCAGGTGGCGACGATCAACACCGCAGGCCTGCTCGTCGTCTGGTCGATCCCCGACCTCAAACCGATCTACCGGATCGACGACGCCTTCCTCAGCGCCCCGAGCCTGAGTCCCGACCGAACTCGGCTCGCCGGGTTCGACGGCAAGGCGCTCCGCGTCCTCGACGCCGCCACCGGCGCCTTGCTTGGCGAGAGCCGGCCCGTGACCGGACTTGGTCCAAAAGCAGAGTGGAAAGGAGGCGCGTTTCGACCCGACGGGCTGGCCTTCGCCGGCCAGTTCGGCACCCAGACCTTGATCCGCTGGGACCTGGCGACCGGCAAGGTCAGCGGCGACGTCCGGGCTACCAGCGTGCTCCCCGCGGACCCGATCGAGTGGCTCGGCGAGCACCACGTCCTGCTCGATAACCGGACCCTCGTCGACTTCGGCACGCAGCGGGTCGTCTGGGAATACGCCGGCGCCCCCGTCGGTGGGGGCGGACCCGACGGCAAGCACTGGTACGTCGCCCGCTCACTCGACGGCAAGGACAGCGGACGCCTCCTGACGCTCGAAGCGACCGACCCGACGCTCGACAAGGCGGAAACGATGCTCGCCGACCCCAAGACCCCGGCCGTTCTCCGCCCCGGTGCCCGAGTGAGCATTCAGGTCGATGCGGCCGGCCCGAGCAACGACCCGGTCGGCTACCGAAAAGCGCTGGCCGAAGCACTTGCCACGCGACTCAAGGCGAACGGGATGATCGTCGTCGAGGATGGTCCCCCCTCGGGCCGATCCACCAGCGCGGTCCGCGTCTCGTACGTGAAGCCGAGCGTTGGCGCCGGTCCGGACGTCCGTCTCGTGCTTCGAGTTAACGAAAAGGCCACAGGGCAGACGCTTCAGTTCCAGCCGTTCGGCATCCGGCGCGGCTCGGGGGTCGAGTCGGTCCCCCTGGTCGACCTGATCTGCGACCTGAGCCTGACCGACTCCTCAGGGACGGTCGGCTGCGGCACGGCTTACGTCGCCCCGATGCGGCCGTTCGGGTTCGTCTTGCGGATGCCTGCGGGCGAGACGAGTGCGGGCAATTATCTGAAAAAACTGCAATGGGACCGGATCAAGACATGGACGATGAACGCGGTCCCGCCCTATTTCGTGGCACGCGACGGCGCCGAGATCGTCCGCCTGCCGGGCTTCACTGACCTCAACCAGGTCCGGTAAGATGACCGCCTCGCGCCTCGACCGACCCGAGTCATGGCTCGGGTTGGTCGGTTGGGAGTCATGGCTCGGGTTGGTCGGTTGGGGCGGTCAGATCGAATCGACTTGGTTGAGGATGAGGTGGCATGGCTTACTGGCTGTTCAAGTCGGAACCGGACTGTTTTTCGTTCGACGACCTGTGCCGGGCTCCTGGGCGGCGAACCGGGTGGGATGGGGTCCGCAACTTTCAGGCGCGCAACTTTCTTCGCGACCAGATTCAAGTCGGCGACGGCATCCTCTACTACCACTCCAATGGCAACCCGCCGGCAATCGTTGGTCTGGCCGAGGTGGTCGAGGCGGGGCACCCCGACCCGTCGGCGTTCGACCCCTCATCGGACAAGCACGACCCCAGGAGCCGGGCTGATGCGCCGACCTGGTTCCAGGTCACGATCCGCGCCGTTCGACCCGTCAAGCCAATCCTGACCTTGCCTGCGCTCCGGCTCGTCGAGGAGTTGGCGGCGATGGAGTTACTCCGGAAAGGGTCGCGCCTGAGCATCCAACCGGTCCGCGATGGCGAGTGGTCGGTGATCCTGGGGCTGGTCGATTCGGTCCCAGCCTGATCGAGCAAACTGGGGTTGGCACGATGAGCAAATTCGGGGAAAGTCCTGTCGGGATGATGGGCTCGAATTCGAGTTCTGCTTGTCCCGCGCTGCATCCTGGATGATGCCGCACCATCGAACCGAATCACGGGCAACGCCGCCCGGGGTTTGCCGACACCGCTTGATAGAGACGCGCACGGAGGCCAGCGTAGATGACCGGTTTCACTCGATCGACCCGCCGTTTCTCGGCTCGCACGCTGCTCATCGCTGTTCTCGGCCTGGCGGGAGGATCGCAGGCGGTCCGCGCCGACCTGGCGAGCTATGACTCATTCAGCTATACCCCCGGGCAAGCTCTGGCGGGGATGAACGGCGGGACCGGATTCGGCGGCGCCTGGAAGCCCGGGACACTCGGCTCCGACGATTCCGCCGCGTATCAGGTCCAGGGATCGTCGCTCGGGGGTGGCCTGCTACCGTCGCTCGGCGGCCGGGTCGCCTCGCTGGCGGATTACTCGCTGGGAAGCGGTTTGACTCGCGACCTCGCAGCGCCGATCGGTCAGGCGAACAGCACCGTTTACATCAGCATGTTGCTCCGCGCGGATGGGACGTTGAACGAAGGGGCTTCGGGCGGTTTCTTCGGTCTCCTGCTCAACGCCTCGACCACCTCGTCCAGCTTGAGCCAGGATCTGTTCATCGGCAAGACGAGCGGGAGCAACTTCGGGATCGAGGACCGAGGCGGCAACAACTCACACATGTCCTCAACCGCCGCCGCGATCGGTGTGAGCAACCTCCTGGTTGTCCGTGCTGAATTCAGCGCCTCGGGACCCGACAAGTTCACCCTGTACGTCAACCCGACCAACGCCAGCATGGGCGAAGGGATCGTCAAGCAAGACAGCGAACTCGGCATGGTCAACAGCGTCTCGATCTACTCGACCGGGGCGTTCAGCCTCGACGAACTCCGGATCGGCACTGCGCTCGGCGACGTCATGCCCGCCGGCGAGTCCATCGGTGCCAGCGCTGTTCCCGAACCGGCTTCGGTCCTCATGCTCGGGATCGCCAGCCTCGGAGCCGTCGCGGTCACCCAAATCCGCCGCCGCCGGATTACGGTCGGCTGATCGCTACTGGACCGATCCCACGATTCCACTCAGGCCGGGCTGCGTTCTCATGACCGAGAGTGCGGCCCGGCCTTGTTGTTGACGAGTCAAACTCAAAATGAAGCCAACACTCGAATTTCCGAGTCCGCCAATCTCAAGTCCACAGTTCGTTGGTTAGAGCGATTTGTGACCGGGGTCAACCAACCGACGGACTGGTATCCCGTGGTCGTGGAGATAGTCCTTGGTCGCGGCGATCGTAAACTGGCGGTAATGGAAGATGCTCGCTGCCAGCGCGGCGCTGGCTCCTCCCTCGGCGAACGCCGCTCGGAGGTGCTCGGGGTGCCCTGCACCGCCTGAGGCCACGACCGGGATCTCGACGGCATCACTCACCGCGCGAGTCATCGGCAGGTCGTACCCGTTCCGGGTGCCGTCGGCATCCATGCTCGTGAGGACGATCTCACCAGCACCCAGTTTTTCGACCTCGCGGGCCCAGGCGACTGCTTCAAGTCCCGTCGGCACCCGCCCGCCGTTGACGTGGACTTCCCAGGTCTCGACGCCATCCTTGAAGACGCGTTTCGGGTCGATGTTGACCACGATGCACTGCCGCCCGAACCGCTTCGCCGCGCTCGCGACGAATCCAGGGTCGCGGACAGCCGACGAGTTGATCGAGACCTTGTCCGCCCCGGCGTTGAGCAAAGCGCGGATGTCCTCCAGCGTCCGGATACCGCCACCGACCGTCACCGGCATGAAGCAGACCTCGGCTGTCCGCCGGACGACGTCGAGGATGATCCCTCGTCCCTCGTGGCTGGCCGTAATGTCCAGGAAAACCAGTTCGTCGGCACCCTCGGCCTCATACCGGGCCGCGACCTCGACCGGGTCGCCCGCATCGCGGAGCTGGACGAAATTAGTTCCCTTGACGACCCGGCCCTCGTTGACATCCAGGCACGGAATGATTCGCTTGGCGAGCATAATAACCGCAAATTTGCGGACCGAAAGGAGCGACCTGCACGGAACCAGGCTGACTCGACTGATTGGTCCTCGATTCTAACCAGCCCCCCAGTTGAATCCTAGCCGATCGCCTCGATCAACCCGAAGTCGTCGAAAAAATCCACGATACGTGCTGCCAGGTTTCAGGATGGAAACAGCCGCGATTTCGAAAATCATCAACCAGGTTTCCCGTTTACGACTTTCCTCGTCATTCTCCTAAAGGCTTCTGATCGAGATCAGTCAAGTCTGGTTTTTTGGGAAACACGAGATATTATGGTCACTCTTGGAGGAGCTTCCGTTGTATGAGCCCGAACGGAATCGTTTCCGAGTCCTAGGTCCGAGCACAATGAACCGATCATTCTGGACAGATAGGCCCACACTCGTCACCGGGGGTACTGGCCTCGTCGGGAGCTGGCTGGTCCGGCGGTTGGTCGAGGCTGGGGTGGACGTTGTCTGCCTAGTCCGCGACTGGGTTCCCCAAAGTCTCCTGGTCCGTGAGCACCTGATTGACAAGGTCAAGATTGTCCGGGGCGACATCTGCGATCAGGCCCTGATGGAACGTCTCCTCGGCGAGCACGAGATCCGGACGGTCTTCCATCTGGCCGCTCAGACGATCGTGGGGATCGCGAACCGCAACCCGGTCTCGACTTTCGAGGCGAACATTCAGGGGACCTGGGCCTTGCTGGAAGCGTGCCGACGATCTCCCCTGGTCAAGCAGGTCGTCGTTGCCTCCTCCGACAAAGCTTACGGTGATCAAGACATCCTGCCATACGACGAGTCGACGCCACTCCAGGGGACGCACCCCTACGACGTCAGCAAATCGTGCGCGGATTTGATCTCACACGCCTACGCCGTGAGCTATAAGCTCCCCGTGGTCATCACTCGTTGCGGAAATTTCTATGGCGGGGGCGACCTGAACTGGAACCGAATCGTTCCCGGGACGATCCGCTCGGTGATCCGCGGCGAGCGACCGGTGATTCGCTCCGACGGGTCATTTATCCGCGACTATTTCTACGTCGAGGATGGGGCAAATGCCTACATTGTGCTGGCCGAGGCACTGGAAGCCAACCCAGGGTTATCTGGCCAAGCGTTCAACTTCTCCAACGAGATCCAGGTGACCGTCCTCGATCTGGTCGGTAAGGTCCTGGCTCTGATGGGAAGCGACCTTCAACCCGACGTGAAAAACGAAGCGTCCAACGAGATCATCCACCAGTACCTCAGCGCCACCAAGGCCAAGCGGGACCTTCATTGGTCACCGCTCTTCGACCTGGACGAGGGACTCAAGCGGACGGTCGCCTGGTACAAGGACTTCCTCACCGATGAGCGATAACGCCGATTCCCTGCGTACGGAAATTCTCGAACTGACCCGGCGGTATCACGCGGCGGCATTCCCCCCGAAAACGTTCGAGCCGGGCAATAGCCCGGTGCCCTGTGCGGGTCGCGTCTTCGACGACGAAGATATCTGCCATCTAGTCGATTCGTCGCTCGACTTCTGGCTGACCGCCGGCCGATTCTCGGACCGGTTTGAACGCGAGTTCGCCAAGAAGTTTGGAACCCGCCACTGCTTGCTGGTCAACTCGGGTTCGTCGGCCGACCTTGTCGCGCTGACCTGCCTGACCTCGCCGAAACTCGACGACCGGCTCAAGCCCGGTGATGAGGTGATCACGGTCGCCGCCGGGTTCCCGACCACGGTCAACCCAATTATCCAGAACGGTCTGGTTCCGGTGTTCGTGGATGTCCATATCCCGACCTATAACATCGACGCGACCCAACTTGAGCCGGCCCTCTCCTCGAAAACCCGAGCCGTCATGATCGCCCACACCCTGGGCAATCCGTTCGACCTCGGCGCCGTGGCGGCCTTCTGCAAAAAGCACGATCTCTGGCTGGTCGAAGACTGCTGCGATGCCCTTGGCGCCACCTTCGACGGCAAACCGGTCGGTACCTTCGGCGATCTGGCGACCGTCAGCTTCTACCCGGCGCACCACATGACGATGGGTGAAGGTGGGGCCGTGCTGACCGACTCCCCGCGTCTGTCGAAACTCGCTGAATCCTTCCGCGACTGGGGCCGTGATTGCTGGTGTGCTCCCGGCAAGGACAACACCTGTGGCAAGCGGTTCGACTGGCAACTCGGCGAACTCCCGCACGGCTACGATCACAAGTATATTTATTCGCACATCGGTTACAATCTCAAGGTGACCGACATGCAGGCGGCCGTCGGCATCTCTCAGATGGCCAAGGTGGATGAATTCGTCGCCGCCCGGCGGCGAAACTATACCAGACTTCACGAAGGATTGGCCGATCTTCAGGAATTCTTCCTCCGTCCCGAGGCGACCCCCGGTTCGGACCCAAGCTGGTTCGGCTTCCCGGTGGCGGTCCGACCCGAAGCGCCATTTTCGCGCCGCGACGTCGTGACCTTCTTCGACGAGCGGAAGATTGGGACCCGGCAGATCTTCGCGGGCAACCTCCTCCGTCAACCTGCTTATGCGGGAGTCGAGCACCGCCAGATCGGCGACTTGAAGAACTCCGACTTCGTGATGAACCAGGCGTTCTGGGTTGGCGTCTATCCCGGCCTGACCGACACCATGATCGACTATTTGGTCGAATCGTTTCATGAGGCCGTTCGAACCTTGTCTTCACGATATGCGACAATCTCGTGAATGTCCCTGCTAAACTTGAGTAAAGGAGCCTGTGGGTGAGGGTGCTTGTGACCGGCGCGACCGGCTTTGTCGGGTTGAACCTCGTGCGACGTCTGGCGGGTGATCCATCCTGTCAGGTTGCTGCCTTGGTACGCCCGGCAAGTACCGCGCGTTGGGATGCGAGTTCCCCTCCCGGCGTCACAAGGATCGTTGGCGATTGCGCCGGGATGGTTGACGCTGCTCCAGCCATTCAAGTGTTTGCCCCCGATGCGGTCGTCCATTCCGCCTGGAAGGGAGTGTCCGCCGCCGAGCGTGACACCGTGGCGCAGGCAGCTAACATCACCGAAACTCTGACCTTGCTCCGCGTTGTTGCTGAGGCTGGGTGCCGGACCTTTCTTGGCCTGGGATCGCAAGCGGAGTACGGACGGGTCGAAGGCGTGATCACCGAGGACACCACTGCTCGACCCACGACCTGGTACGGGCTGGCGAAGCTGACAACGTCGCTGCTCGCCGCCCGACTTGCGACCGATCTGGGCGTCCGGTTCCTCTGGCTCCGCCTCTTCTCCGCGTACGGGCCGGGCGATCACCCCGGTGCCATGATTCCCACCTTGATCCGCTCGCTGCTGGCAGGCGAACGGACCCCGTTGACCCCCGGCGAGCAGCAGTGGGACTACATTCACGTTGCCGACGTCGCCGCAGCGATCGAACAGGTACTCCGGCACCCCACGGCCGCAGGTGTCTTCAACCTCGGCTCGGGAACCGCCGTCGCCATCCGCCAGGTTGTTGAGATGCTTCGCGACCTGATCGACCACCGCCTTCCTCTTGGTCTCGGCGACAAGCCTTATGCCCCTGGGCAGGTCATGCACCTCGAAGCCAGCATCACCCGCCTCCAGGAGGCAACCGGCTGGTCTCCCGCCGTTTCGCTCGCTTCGGGCCTCGAACAGACTGTGGACTACCATCGTCGCCAACTCAATCTTGCAGTCGCAACGCGGTCCGATAGGGGTGGGTCGATATGAATTCCCGACCGGTTGCACAAAATCGCGTCGAATTCGTGACCGCTGCCTTGCTGGGAGTGTCGTTGACTCCCTCTGCTACTGAGTTCGCAGATGTGATCCGCAAAATGAATGAACTTCATGACCAAGGGTTCTCACTCAATTTCATAGATTTCTCCGATACGGTTTTTTATTTGACCGCCTACTTACCGCCCATCGATTGGCATTCACCGCTCCTGGCCTGTTCGATCTGGAAGGATGAAGTTTCGCAACGTGCTAGTCGCCTGCGCGATCATGGCCAGAATTGGATTGCGGTGCGGTCTCTCGAGGCCCGCCGCAAATATTTTGTGGTCCAGGGCATTGAGATTGAAGACACGTTCGATGCGCTGCAATCCGTGCTAGATGATAACTACGACCAAGTCTCTCGCGTTGGGACGTTCGATTTTTGGAGGCGCAAGTCGCTAGGCTCCAAAGTCCCCGCGATCGGGCTCAAGTAGCGAGTCGATTCCGGCGGTCGTCTTGCGGGTTGGGGGGCGATTCCCCAAACTGGAGAGCGGGACGCGAAACCTCGTGACTTGGGCAGCTCGACCTGCCCCGCCTTTGAGCATTCGACGAGGACACCATGAAAGCTTCGGACTATGTGGCGGAATTCCTGGAAGCCCAGGGGGTGACCCAGGTCTTCGAATTAATCGGGGGGATGATCACCCACCTGATCGACTCGCTTTCGGTCAAAGGTCAGATCCGGATCGTCTGCGTGCACCACGAGCAAGCCTCGTCGTTCGCGGCCGAGGCGGCTGGTCGGATCACCGGCGTGCCAGGGGTGGCGCTGGCGACCAGCGGACCAGGCGCGACCAACTTGCTGACCGGCATCGGCAGTTGCTATTTCGACTCGTCGCCGACCGTGTTCATCACCGGCCAGGTGAATCGGGATGAGCAAAAAGGAGATCGAGCGATCCGGCAGCTTGGGTTCCAGGAGACCGACATCGTCACGATGGCGAAGCCAATCACCAAGATGGCCGTGCTCGTGAATTCTCCCGAGGAACTGCCCGCGATCTTGACCCGAGCATTCGAGGTTGCGCTCTCGGGCCGTCCGGGTCCGGTCCTGGTCGATATTCCAATGGATGTCCAGCGCGCGGATATTCCGGGGCCGCCCCCGCGGCGGATCTTGCCGGCGGCAGCGCCCGCTGTTGAGCCCGCGTTTATCGCCGATATGCTGGACGCACTGTCCCGGGCGGAACGTCCGCTGATCCTGGTCGGCGGTGGCATCCGGACCGCACAGGCGGCCGAGGCCCTCCGGACATTCGTGGACCGTGCTGGCGTGCCCGTCGTCAATTCGCTGATGGGAGTGGATGTTTTGCCGTGGGGGCATCCCCTCCGCGTCGGTCTCCTGGGTAGTTATGGCCACCGCTGGGCGAACCTGGCCATCTCGCGGTCGGATCTGCTCGTCGTGCTCGGAAGTCGGCTCGACGTGCGCCAGACCGGCGCGCGGACCGACGAGTTCAAGAACGGTCGTGAAATCTTCCACGTCGACTGTGAACCGGGCGAGATGAACAACCGGGTCAAGGATTGTCACACGACCGTCGCAGAACTCCGGCCGTTCCTGGAAGCTGCCGCCACGGCACTCCAGGACCGAGCACCGATCGACTGCGCGGCCTGGTCCGAAGAGATTGCCGAATCACGACGCAACTGGCCCGATACGGCGGAACTGGCCGGCCACGGTGGGATTAATCCCAACCAGTTGATGCACGACATTTCTTCGGCTCCAGGATCTGAGAAAGCCTCGGCGTATCTCGCGGACGTCGGTCAGCACCAGATGTGGGCGGCACAGTCGTTGGAGGTTGGCTCCGACCAGCGCTTCCTGACCTCGGGTGGGATGGGAGCGATGGGCTTCGGCCTCCCCGCGGCGATCGGCGTTGCCGTGGTCAAGCAAGATCGCCCCGTGGTGCTGGTCGCCGGTGACGGTGGCTTTCAACTCAACCTGCAAGAGCTAGAGACCATCGCCCGCAATCGCTTGCCGATCAAGATGGTCATCCTCAACAACAACTGCCACGGCATGGTCCGCCAGTTCCAGCAGAGTTACTTTGAAGAGCGCTATCAGTCGACCTTGAACGGATATACGGCTCCCGACTTCCCCGAAGTTGCCCGTGCCTACCGCATCGAAGCCGGGCGAGTCGAAAACCCGGACGATATCCCCGCCGCGGTCGAGGCGCTCTGGCGTGATCCTACAGCCCCCTACCTGCTCGAAGTTATGATTGACACCTTCGCCAACGCTTATCCCAAGCTCGCTTTCGGCCACCCAATTTCGCAGATGGAACCGTTCGCTGTTCCGATCGACATGGAAGGAACCTGAGCCAGTTCTGTTGCCGACCGCCCCCGAACTCCCCACCCACCGACCCCACTACCGAGTCATCCCCTGACCGCGAGCCAACCGGACCCATGGAAACGCCCAGACGTCTCATCAGCGTGGTAACCCCCTGCTATAACGAGGAGTTGAACGTTGATGAGTGTTCCGCCACGATCCGGCGCATCTTCGAGACCGAGTTGGCCGAATATGACTACGAGCACATCTTCTGCGACAATGCGTCAACCGACCGGACCCCAGACATGCTCCGCTCGCTCGCAACGAGCGATCCCCGGATCAAGGTGATCCTTAACTCACGCAACTTCGGCCCGTTCAACTCGCTGTTCAACGGAATCATCGCCGCGGAGGGGGACGGAGTATCCCTGTTTGTGCCGGCCGACCTGCAAGATCCCCCCGAACTTATCCCCAAATTTGTCCACAAGTGGGAAGAGGGCTATGACGTTGTTTACGGGGTCCGCAAAGTCCGCGAAGAAGGGCTGATGATGCGGGGAATCCGGCGGGTTTACTACCGCCTGGTCGCTGAGATTGCTTACATTGAACTTCGGCCCGGTGTCGGCGAGTTTCAGTTCGTCGATCGCAAGGTGATCCAGGCTCTCCGCCAATTCGACGACTTTTACCCCTACGTGCGGGGCATGGTCGCTTACTGCGGTTTCAAGTCAACCGGGATCGAGTATACCTGGCGCGCCCGGAAGCGTGGCTTCTCAAAGAACTCGCTCCTCCGCCTGATCGATCAGGGGCTGAACGGCATCATTTCGTTTACCAAGGTTCCGCTCCGGATCTGCATGGCATTCGGCCTGATGGTCGCTCTGGCGAGCGTCACGTTCGCGGTCGTCTCGCTGATCATCAACCTGATCTATTTGCGCCAACTCGCCGAACCCGGAATTCCGACCCTGATCGTGGCCGTCTTCTTCTTCAGCGGTCTTCAACTCTTTTTCTTCGGCGTGATTGGCGAATACATTGCCTCGATCCACCTTCAAGTCCGCAAACGACCGCATGTCATCGAGAGTGAACGGATCAATTTCGCATCCCGGCAGACAAACTCCGTGTGCCCAGCTTGATGGCGCTTCGCCTTCTCAAAAGGTACCCGGCTGATGTTGCTGCTGCGTAACTTGAACCGACGACCATCAAGATTGGAACAGCGTTCTAACTTCTGACTCTAACGCTTGCGCCTAGGATTATCGCGTGTGGGCTGCGGTTGATTGAAATGAACTTCCGGATCAGCAACTGGCTCCTCCTGACCATTACCCCAAGCAAGTGAGCGAACGGCGATGCAAACAGTGCTTCTCGCGGGAGGGCTAGGAACTCGACTGGCCGAAGAGACAGGTTCCCGGCCCAAGCCGATGGTCGAGATTGGCGGCTGGCCAATTCTCTGGCATATTATGAACATCTATGCGGCGCATGGTCAGCGAGACTTCATTATCTCGGGCGGCTACAAGTGCGAGATGATCAAAGAGTACTTTTGCAATTATAAACTTCACGCGTCAGACGTCCATATTGATATGGCCCAGGGCGAGGTAACGCTCACGCAGACGAGGTCGCCTGACTGGCAAGTCTCGATCGTTGACACTGGCATCGCTACTCAGACCGGCGGACGGATCAAGCTGCTTGAGTCGCGGTTGAAGGACGGCCCGTTCATGGCGACTTATGGTGACGGTGTGGGCGATGTCGATATCACAGCGCTGATCGACTACCACAAAAGCCACGGTCGACTCGCGACTCTAACCGCCGTGCGGCCCCCTGCCCGCTTTGGTGGGTTGATCTTTGAAGGCGACCTGATTCGCGAATTTTCCGAAAAGCCGCAGGTGGGCGAAGGGTGGATTAACGGCGGCTTCATGGTCTTTCAGCCCGAAGTTCTCGAGTACCTCGACGGCGCCGAAACCATTCTCGAACGCGGTCCTCTTGAACGGCTCGCCGAGGATGGCCAGCTTGCCGCTTATCGTCACCACTCGTTCTGGCAACCCATGGATACCATCCGCGAAAAGCAGCTCCTCGAAGGGCTCTGGAATCAGGGCCAGGCCCCCTGGAAAGTTTGGTAAGCCAAATCGAGCAGGAGTTTAGATCCTGATCAGGTTCGCCTCGATGATCTCCTCACCGTGGGCAATCACCTGGTCGCCTCCAGCGATTCTGGCAAGCACAACCGCATCCGCGTGCTCGCTAACTTCCCAGCCCAGTCCCCGAGCGAACGCCCTGGCCGTTGCCGGATCAAGTGACCAGAGAAACCGCTCATCCTTGGCTGCCAGCCACCAAGAGACCAGCGGACTCCGGGGCTCGAAGCCGATCATCCCATGCTCGCGCTCGACCATGAAACTGAAAATGAGCCGCGACTGAGCCGTCATCATCGCGGCCAACCCGCCGAGCAGGGATTGGACCCTCGCTGCCGGAAGGTACATGAGCAGACCTTCGGCCAGAAAGAGCGTCGGGCGGTCGCGGTCCACCAACTCAAACAGGGACGAGCCGTCGTCCTCAAGACCAAAATCCGCCGCCGCCAGGATCGGGCCGCCGTGCCCAGGTCGTGTCTCAAGGACCGCCCGTTTCACTGCCAGCGTCGCGGGATGATCGATCTCGACGACTCGGATGTCTGGACGCTCCACCGCCAGTCGGACTCCCAGGCTATCAAGCCCAGCCCCCAGCACAACGATTTGGGCGATCCCCCCGCTCAGCGCCTGCCGCACCTGCAGTTCGATCCACTGCTTGCGTGCCATCCAGTGCCGCACGATCCCTGGGTGAGTCGCTCGCTCTAGAAGCCTCCAGGCGGCTCGACTCACCCCCGACCTGGCACTCGACCGGAGCCACCGATCCGCTCTCGAAGTAGAGAGGAAGGCCTCACACCACTCCGCTGCGCCGGGGGTCACCAGATTGGCGGTCGTCGGGTCCCGCGTACACATCACCGTGGCCGCCGCGATGAGTCGAGCCGTCGCGCTGGCTTTGTCGGCCTTCATGAATTCTCGCTGTCTTGAATTAATCGGCGATAGTGGCGATACCAGTCGCTTTGAAAGACGCCTTGCGGATCAAACCGCTGCTTGAGGGCCAGAAATTCCCGGAATCGGGGGTAAGCCCGGTTCACCTGATCGGCCGTCGCTGCTCGGTGGTAGGTCAGGTAGAAGCTCCCGCCCAGTTCGAGTGCCGCGTCCGTCAGGCTGCGGAACGCCTCATTGGTCCGGGCAATCCCCTCAGCCGTGTGCGATGTCCGCAGGTTGAAGATCACGCATGCGAAGTCTCGGCTTGCCCAGGGAAGGAAGCTGGTCTCGTCACGCTGGATAACCCGGATCGTGCCGTAAATGACTTCGACGCCCGAGTTCCGCAATACAGCTCGCGCCCGATCCAGAAACTCGATGATTCGATCTGGCGGGACGTAGTGCTCGCCGATCACCAGCGACTCGTTACTGGCGCCGCCGACCAGACCGCGAGCCACGAGGAACTCGGTGTATTCAGGGATGTACGTGCTGAGCTGCATGGTGTCCGACCAGTAAACTCGCCCGTGAGTCGAAGCATAATATTGCGAATACCTGGCGAACGCCGCGGACTTGTCACGGTGGGCCAGTTCCAGCAGTGAGAGCCAGTCATTCTTGGATAGGCCGTCCGTCTCGTCACTCACCGCGGCGTTGTTTGAGACGGGGATGTAACACGACATCACTCCGTCGCGCAAAAACGACGGATGGAGGGGATCGATGGCATACTGAAAATCCCCATAGACGCAGCCGTCGGCCACCCGCTGTTCGACCGCGACGGCAGCTTCATCAATATCGATGACGTCTACGAGGCGCTGCAGCTTTCGACGCGGACAAAGTCGCAGCGTGATGCTAACGACAACTCCAAAGAGGCCGTAACCGCCGATTGCGAGGCTGAACAACTCAGGGTTCTGCGCACGCGAGCATTCAATCACGTCGCCGGTGGCGTTGACCAGCGTCAGGCTCGCGACGTCTTCACCGATCGGGCCCATGGTCAAGCCCCGCCCGTGGGCGTTGCAGCCGACGGCTCCTCCCAGAGTCAGGCTATCAGCCCCCGTCTGTTTCTGCCGGATCGAGTATCGCGGTTCCCCCCGAGAGAGCTCATGCGTCGCCCGGATCACCTCCGGCCACATGGCTCCCGCTTCCATGCAGAGGAGACCGCGTTCTTCATCTAGGCCTCAACCAAGCGTCACTTGAAGCCTATTTGGGTCGCTGAAACTCGAAAACCCCCTGGTTTGAGCGGATAATCGAGGTACTTAACCCCCTCGACCATTCGCCACCCAAGAGGTTTTCGAGTGAACGCCACTATCCACCGACAACTCGTCGCACGCAAGCGCAGGATCGCCCGCCGGATCAAGAATCAGCCCGGCATCGAACGTCATCAGCCCATGATGACCGCCACCAACATTCGCTATGAAATGTCCGACCGCACTCGGGCCATCGCCGCCGGTGGCATCGGAGCCATCCACCTCATGGCTCAGAAACTCGGCCTGATTCAGGATCTCAACGACAACCTCCATCTCCTCAAACGCCATCAGCCCTACTTCGAGAGTGACCACATCCTTTCCCTCGCCTACAACCTCCTCGCCGGGGGCACCCGCATCGAGCACCTCGAAGTCCGACGCAATGACGAGGTCTACCTCGATGCCCTCGGGACCACTCGCATCCCCGACCCCACCACCGCTGGCGACTTCTGCCGTCGCTTCGGACCCGCCGATGTCGAGCGGCTCATGGACACCCTCAACGAAACTCGCCTGCGAGTTTGGAAGCAGCAACCCGCCGCCTTCTTCGACGAGGCCATCATCGATGCCGATGGCACGCTCGCCCCGACCCAGGGCTGGTGCAAGCAGGGCGTGGACATCGCCTACAACGGCGTCTGGGGCTACCACCCCCTGGTCGTCTCGCTGGCCAACACCGGTGAGCCGCTGTTCCTGGCCAACCGCTCGGGCAACCGCCCGTCGCACGAGCACGCCGACGGCTACCTCGACCGGGCCATCGCCCTGTGCCGCCGGGGCGGCTTCCGCCGGGTCACCCTGCGGGGCGACACCGACTTCACCCAGACGAAGCATCTCGACCGCTGGGATGGCGATGGGGTCCGGTTCGTCTTCGGCATCGACGCCCGGCAAAACTTGAAGGATCGGGCCGAGGACCTGCCCGCCGGGTCCTTCAGCGTGCTGAAGCGTCCGGCCCGGTATCAGGTCAAGACCACGCCCCGAGGTCCACGCAAGGACCACAAGACGCCGATCGTGGTGGCCCGGCAGTACGAGACGATCCGGCTCAAGGGCGAGGAGGTCGCCGAGTTCGACTACCGCCCCGTGGCCTGCGACAAGGCGTACCGGGTCGTTGTACTCCGCAAGCAGCTGTCGAGGGAGAAGGGGCAACGGGTTCTCTTCGAGGAGTACCGCTACTTCTTCTACATCACCAATGACCGGACGATCTCGGCAGTAGAGATCGTCTTGTTGGCCAACGATCGGTGCAACCAAGAGAACTTGATCGCCCAACTCAAGGACACTGGGGCGATGGCGATGCCGTTGGGCGACCTGGTGAGTAACTGGGCGTATCTGGTAATGGCCAGCCTGGCGTGGGGCTTGAAAGCTTGGGCGGCGTTGCTGCTGCCGGAAGATGGTCGGTGGGGGGCGAAGTACGGTGCGGCGAAGCGTTCGCTGTTGCGGATGGAGTTCAGCACGTTTTGTGTGGCGATGATGGAGGTGCCGTGCCAGATCGTGCGTGGTGGTCGAGGGCTGGTGTACCGGCTGCTGGCGTGGAACCCGTGGCAGGAAGTGTTCCTACGCCTGGTGGAGCGACTGCACGGTCGGCGGTTGTGTTGAGGATGGGAGATCATGAAGCCGAGGTTTGTATGCCTCGGTCCGCATTGGCATCGAACGATGAGAGGCGATGGCTTGATGATGCAGAAAAAACGGAGCATGACGAACCGGATGTAATCTTCCGGCTCGGAGAAGATCCGTATAGCAATCCTAGCAAGGAAAGCATCACAAAACAGACCACATCACGCTTGTTTGAGGTCTAGGTCGATGGCTCGGTTCATTCCGGTCATGTCCAGGAGAAGGCCACCCGAAGCGAACTGTTGAGCACCCATGGCGTGCCGTCCACCGCAGATCGCCAGCCCGCCGCCGCCATCAGCCAGCTCGCGTCCCGCACGCAACACCGCGGTCCGCACGTCATCAATGCCCGCAGGGCGGATGATCTCCTGGACGCAAGTCGAATTTAAGCGCGAGTGGATGTCGTTGACCGTCTGTCCCATGACCCGTCGCCTCCACGCCGAAGCCGAGCAGATAAGATTGAGTCAACGCGCCCAAGCTACCATGCTGGTAAGTCGAGGACAAGCAAGCGACAGCCAGGGACCAGCCCTCTGGGTCGAAACGGATGGCTCCAGTTCACGATTCTCAAGATCAAACACGAGGATCGCGGATTGCTGACAAGTCAGCTCAATGGACTGTGGAGCTTGACGATCTCCGAATCGGCGATTTGTCAGCGATATAGCGTAAAAACCAGAATCCCATGTTTCCCGAAACGGATGACCTGGCCGAGAACCGCTTGACGACCCTCATGAATTCTGGCAAAATTTCCGTGACGCCATCGTAGCTCAACTGGCAGAGCACCGCTTTCGTAAAGCGGGGGTTAAGAGTTCAAGTCTCTTCGATGGCTTTTAAGACATAAGTCGGTGCAAAACAAGGCCCTTCGGGGCCTTTTTTCGTTGGCATTCCTGACCCCAAAAACCACGTCTCCCGTGCATTCGTTCCGTGTATACTCCCGTGCATTGACGCCGACGTTCACCTGATATTTAATTCACCAGGTCGAACTTCCCCCTCATGCCGGAGCCGAACAATGCCCCGACCTTCGTCGGTTTGGTACGACAAAAAGGACCGTTGCTGGCTGACCTCGGTCGGTGGTGAGGTCAGCGAAACGTCGGGTCGAAGGAAGCCGAGCCGCAACCGCCAGATTGGTCCGCCCGAAGGTCCCGACCGAATCCGCAACGAACGGATGGCGCATGAGTGGCTCGAAGCCCTGCTCGAAGCCGAGCGTCGTCAGGAGCGGGCCGCGACCGAGCCACTCTTGAAGGAGCTGGTCTCGACCTATCTGACCGCACAAGAGAAGCGCCTCGCCGCCCGGACCCTCCAGGGTTACCGCGAACGCCTGGAGACGTTCTGTTTGTTCAAGAGCGGCAAGGACCTGTACGGCAACCGCCTGGTCCGCGACTTCAAGCCGGGCGACCTGTCGCGGTTCATCCGGGCCAAGCAGGGTGACGGGTGTGGTCCGCTGTACATCAACTCGATCATCCTATCCCTGAACGCCTGCCTCAACTGGGCGGCTCGGCCGATCGACGACCGCGTCCCGGAACGGATCTTGAAGGAGAACCCCTTCGCCGGCGTCGAGCGCCCCAAGAACCCGGCACCAGAGAAGCGCTATGCCGGGCGGATCGCCCACGAGGCGTTCTTCGAGTATGCGATCGTCCGGGCCTGCTTGCGTCACAAGCTGGACTCGCTGAGTTGGCGGTTCGACCGGCTGACGATCGCGCTCTTCCGGTTCGTCCAGGCGACCGGGTGCCGGCCCTCGGAAGCGTGCCGGCTCCGCTGGTCGATGATCGACTGGAAAGCCTCGACGGCCATCATGGTCGGCAAGTCGACGCACGCGACCGGCCGGAAGCGCGTCATCCCGATCCCGTCAGCCACGCTCCGAATGCTCCGGGGGATCGAGCGTCTCCCCGACCATCACCTGGAGTATGTCTTCACCCACGGTCAACGCGACGGCGCCCGGCCACCGGTAGCCGGTCGTTGGGCGGGTATCCCCTGGGTCGTCAACGCGCTCGACCAGAAGTTCCGCAAGTGGCGGGATGAGGCGATCGCCATCGGTCAGCCGATCGCCGCCGACGGTCCGGGCAAGCTGACGCTGTACGCGCTCCGACGCGACCTGGGCGCCGACGTGCTCCGGATTCGAGGATCGCACGCCGACTCGGCCGAGGTGCTCGGCCATTCTCCCGAGATGAACGCCAAGCACTACGCCAGCTTCGCCCGCGACCACGCCTTGAGCCTGACCGAGCAGATTGCCATGGCGCGACGGGAAGCGAAGGGATGAGCCCGATGGCTTCCCGTGCATTGAGACAGGGTCAATGCACGGGAAGTCAGCGCGAAACGATCACGATGTCGCCGGCTTGACCGCCTTGGCTTTCCGCTCGAAGCGGTCGAGAAACGATCCGGGCTCTGGGACCGTCGCCCCCTTCTTCGGTCGGCCTGGTCCGATGCTTGGCACGGGTTCGGCCACGACGGCGACGCTCACTGAGAGCGACGCTTTGAACCGGTCCCACTCGGCCCGGTCTATTCGGCCGTCCTTCATCCCGGTCCGCTTGCCGGTGGCGATCCCGGCCAGGTAGATGATCGAGAGCCGGCCGTCGCGGTGGAACCTCCAGACACGGGCCGGCGTCGTTGCCAGGTCGGCCGCGGCCTCAGCGATCGTCAGGACGCTAGACTTCATCTGGTGCGCCTCCATCCTCGATGTCGACTTCATCCCGGAATTCGAGGCCGACCCATTTCCGATCGAGCTGGCGGACCTCCTTGCCCACGATGGCATTGAGGGTCACTTGCGTGATCCCCATCAGCGACTCTTCGTCCATCGGTCCGACTTCAGCGAGCTTGATCATCTCGCGGATCTGATCGAGGACCACATCGGTGGCGAGCGAGTGCCACATCTCGGGAGCGCAAACCGGAGTGCAGACGCAGTTCCCGCCGACCTCCTTCATCTGGAACCAGAACATGTCATAGATCTTGTCCGAGAAGGTGGCCAGGAACTCGTCCCGGTCGTCACCTTTGCTCCGGAAGATCTTCCTGACCTCTTGAGCCCGTTCGGCGACTGTCTTGGTCATGATGCCTCCTTGAGGGTGGCTGAGTCGCCTCCATCGTGGATGTCGTCTTCCTCGGTCGTTCGATGTTTATCGAGCAGCTCGTCGAGCGTCCCGAGGATCTCGATCCCGACGTCGGCCTGGTCGGCGTCGCCCCAGCGCTGCTCAGCCAGCTCCGACCAGGTGAACAGCTCGGGTGACTCGGCGCCGGCGAGCCGATCCGTCCACCATCGCCGCAAGTTGACACCGCCTTGCGCGGCCTCGGTCCAGTCCTTGAACGCCCCGGGTGGAAGGACCCGACGGGCGCGAACCGGCCACTTCTGAGCCGCCTGCTTCCCGGCCGAGTCGTCATCGGTTGCGATGAACCAGGGAGAGGCTTTCAGGAACCGCCCGAGCAGATCGACTTCAGGCCGACCCGAAGCGCTACCGAGCGTCACCACCGTGGCCAACCCCGCCAGCTCCTGGCCGAGCAGCAAGGCGTCGAACTCTCCCTCGGTCACGATGAGCGGTTGCCCGATCGTCGCCAGCGAGGTAACCGGGAACGTCGAGACGCGGTCGCGGAAGGCTTGCGCATACTTCGGCCTCGAACCATCGGGCCGGCGGATGTTCACCATCGAGAGTCGATCGCCGTCGAACCAGGGGATGACGATCCCGCTGACTCCGAACTGCTTGCCTTCCTTGGTCGGGATCTCAACGAACGACGTCCACCCGAGCCGCGCCGCCCGGATCGTCTCGGCCGTCAGGTGCCGATCCCTGATCAGATACTCGCGAGCCTCGATCCCTTCATCGGTCCAGAGCTGGGCGGCGGCGGCCTCGACCAGTGCCAGCGCTTCGACCAGGGGTAAGCCCTTCGGGGGCTCGGGTGGTTTCGGACCCGGCGGCCTCGATGGCGTCGGGCGGTAGGTTGTTGCTCCGAAAGGTCCGTCGAGCAACTTTGCGACGGCTTCGGGAAAGGTTAGGCGTTCGAGCTTCATCACGAGGTTCGCTGCGTCGCCGTGTTCACCGCACCCGTAGCATCGCCAGTTCGGCTTGCCAGGGTCGATGAAGAACGAGGGGTTCTTGTCGTCATGGAACGGGCAAGGCCACCAGAGCCGGCGGCCATGCTCGCCCCGCCGGCCCGGCGCGGGGCCGAGCAATCCGGTCGCGACCTGGCCGAGGTCGACCCGGTCGCGCTCCGTCTTCCAGTCAGGGTGAGACATCGTCCGAGGACTCCGAGGATGGATAGGGGCTGGTCGATCTGACGGCGGGTGATACCGAGTCCGGAATCCGGAATCCCTAGGGATAGCGGATTTCCGGACTCGGACTCGGACGGTCAGTCTCGAATCCCAAAACCCTAGGGGGATGAGATTTCGAGATCGAGAGTCAAGGCGTCAGACCGGGCCAAAATCCAACTCGGGTTCGGACAGAGGGAAGGCCATGGTTAATGGCCTTCCCTCACAAGTAATCCTTCCCTGTTCGACAAGAGTATCCCTTGCTCGCCAGAACGCCATCTTGTCCTTTCCGCCGCTTTCCCATTGCTTCCATAGTTCTACTGTAACGGATGGTCTGGCGAACCTCTTCGGTTTTGCGGATGATGGATGGCGAGTCATCGATCATCCGGAGTCGCCATCATGTCGTTGCTCGACCATCCCGACGCCCTCGATCTCCTGGCTGACGCCACCGTCTCCACCGACGATGTCCGCGACTGCCGTGTCCAACTGACCGCCTTCCTCCGCCGCTATCTGCCCCTCTTTCGTCGCTCCGAGCAACGTGGCCATCTGGCTGCCTTCGTGCGCGGGCTGCTCAGCGGCCTGGAACGCAAGAGCGTCGAGCCGATCGCACGCCAGGCCGGCATCCCCCGCAAAAACCTCCAGATGTTCGTCGGCCAGGGGGCCTGGGATGACGACGCCGTCATGGCCGAGGTCCGCCGCCACGTCGCCCGGCAGATCGGCGATCCCAACGGCGTCATCGTCCTGGACCCCTCCGCCTTCCCCAAAAAGGGCGACGACAGTTGCGGCGTGGGCCGCCAGTGGTGCGGACGACTCGGCAAGGTCGAAAACTGCCAGCTCGGCGTGTTTCTCGCCTACGTCTCGCCCAAAGGGCACGCCCCGCTCGACCGCCGGCTCTACCTGCCCCAGGATTGGGCCGACGACCCGGCCCGTCGCGAGGCGTGCCACGTCCCCGCCGAGGTCGTCTTCCGCAAAAGCTGGGAGATCGCCGCCGAGTTGCTCGCCCGCTCCGGGGCCGAGGTGCCGCACGGCTGGGTCGTCGGCGACGATGAGTTGGGCCGACCCGCCGAGTTCCGCGCCCTGTTGCGTGAGCGATCCGAGCGGTATGTGCTCGACGTGCCGTGCAACACGCTGGTCCGCGACCTCGATGTGCCTCGTCCGACTCGCCGACCGGGCCAACGCGGCCGACACCCCGAGGTCCCCTTCGTGCGAGCCGACGCCTGGGCGGCGGGCCTGCCGGCGGACCGCTGGACCCGACTGAGGGTCCGCGACGGGACCAAGGGGCCGCTGGTCGTCGAGGCGGTGGCGACTCGGGTTCAGACGCGACAGGAGGGGCGGATCGGCGCCGAGGAGCGGTTGCTGGTGATCCGGACGATCGGGCCAAAGCCGGAGGTGACGTATGCGTTGAGCAACGCGGCGGCCGAGGTGCCGCTGACGGATCTGGTGGCGGCCCGCTCGGTACGGCACCGGATCGAACGGGTGTTTCAGGAAGCCAAGGGTGAGGTCGGGCTGGCCCACTACGAGGTGCGGAGTTGGGTGGGTTGGCATCACCATGTGACGTTGAGCTTGCTGTCGCTGTGGTTCTTGATCCTGGAGCGTGAGCGACTCGGGGGGGAAAACCCCGGCGGTAACGGTGAGCCAGGTGCGGGCGATCTTCAGCCGGCTGCTGCGCAAGAACCCACCAAGCTCGGCGGCGATTGCCGAGGAGATCAGCGTGGTGCTGCGGCGTAACGAGGAGTCGCGGATCTACGCCTGGCACGCCCGAACCCAGTCATTCCCGCCCCGCCGATCGAAATCAAGCTTCAGTTAAGTGTTACAGTAGAAATAGTTCGGTGGCCTTCTGACTTCCTTCTTTTGTCAGAGCATCCAGAATGAAGTCGACGGCTTCATTCCGAGCCGTTGCAGGACGCCCAGCCTGCCCCGGTGCCGGCCCGGTCGGTGGGTTCGAGTCGTACCGGTTGCCCTGATCGGTAATCGTCACCCCCAGCGCTGGAGGCTTCTTGGCGAACGACTTGGTCACCGCCAGCCGGAGCCGGGTCGGTGCCTCCTGGTCGAACCCGTCGAGCTGAAGGATGGTCCGGGCAATCCCCTTGATCCGCTTGCCCAGCGCCTGACCATCCCGCGAGACGTGGAGCAAGGGGATGATCGTTGTCTGGGTCCGCTGACTCACGTCGCGGACGGGTGTCATCAGGTCCTTGACGTGGTTGGCCACGCAAAGGTCCTTGCTGGTGGCAAAGGTCAGCCTGTCGATGAAGACGAGACCCGGCTTCACTTCGCGGATGAACCGCTCCAGTTGCTCGATCGACTCACTCTCGTCGATCTCCGTGCCGGCATACGGATCATCGGGCAACGTGTTGAAGGCGATCGACTCGTCGGGCATCCCAAGGTTCGCCGCGGCGGTCACCAGGTCGTCTTGCTGTCCGTCCGAGCAGATCCAGAGCGTCGGCGTCTCGGGTGGCAAGGTGGCTGGCTGACCATCCGGCCAGGGTAAGCCGAACCAAAGAATCCGGGCCAAGTCCATGGCCAGCCTGGTCTTGCCAACCCCTTCAGCGGCCGAGATGCCCGCGATGCGCGACTTCGGTATCCAGCCTTCCCAGAGCCATTGCTCGCGAGCCATCACCCGCCGGATGTCACCAAGATTCGCTGGTCGGGCGGGTGGCTCGACCTCGGGCGGTGGTGCCTCGGGATCGGCCGCCGCGATGGCATTGATGATGCTGTCGCGGGCGGTGTCGAGCAAGTTCAGGGCGACCGACCAGACCGACTCGCGACCCTCGGGCGCCATCCCTTCGAGCTGAGCCGCCAGCGCGGCGAACCGGGGCGACACCAGAGTGAGTCCATCACCGAGGGATCGACCGATGAGGAGCCGGGCGAACGCCCACGCATCGTATGGGGTCAATTTCATGACTGGTCAGCTCCGATGAAGGAGCTGGTGAGGCCATGACTTGCGACGCGGTTCGCCTCGAAAGACGTAAGAAGCCTGGCCCCACGGTCGGACCGTGAGGTAGGCAGGGAGACAAATTTTTGGTTCACTTGCTTTTGCTCTCGAATAGGTTCCGGGCATCCGGTCGACGGTTGCCCGGTTCGGGTTCAGGGTGAGGGGGGCTGTCTCGGCCGGATCTTGGCGGATGAGACCGAGGCAAGCCCCCTGGATCAAACGGTGCTTGGTTGCTTGACCGCCCGGTTTCGGCGGTGTTCTCGGGTGATGCGGCGGGCGCCGGTGGTGACATACTTGCCCACAGCGTTCTCGATATCTTCGCGGCTGTAATGAGCGTGAGCGACGCCGGGCAGTTGACGACACCGGATCTTCTCGGCATCGCAGAAGTCGAGAAAAGCTGCGAATCCGACTTCTAGGAAGGACTGCCCCTCGGCGGCGGTCCACCAATCACGCTGCATGAAATCCTTGCGAGCCATAAAAAACCCCGTTCCTTGATAAACCGATCCTTATTCCCGTCTCGCTGGACGTGACGACGCAGAGCCGCGAGCCGATCGAATGGCGCGGGCATGATGTCGTGGAAACGATCGGAATCAGGTAAGGGGTGCGAACAAGGCGGTCTGGCCGCCCGGGGCGAGGACTTGCCCGGAGATCCGTTCGACTTGGCGATCGAAGGTTGAGAGGATACCGATCAAGAGTTCAAGGAGGCTAACAAGCAACGCCAGAATACCGGCGCCGGTCAGGAAGAGAGACTTGGCTTTGAGGTGGGCCAGAAGTTCAGCGATGAAGATCTGGGTACAGCTAGATTCGCACTCTTTCCAAAACCAAAGTGCGTATTGAAAGCTTTCCCCAAAGGCCTGCATTAGCGTGGGGAAACCGATCTCCCAGCAATGCCGATCCCCAATCTCATGAATGGAGACACGCAACAAACGCAATCGACGATTGCCATGCAAAGCCGAGCGAAGGTCTTTGACTGCCAACCGGAGATACGAAAACCGGTAAGCCGCCTCATCGACCCATTCGCCGGGCGGCAACTTATCGAGCGTGATTTTAGTAAGGTCGCGTCTCGTCACGTCGCCCATCCGCCTTGGTTGCGGTCCGTTCCTGGACCAGGGTTAATCTAGCACACTCATTCGAATCTTAAAAGGTATCTGTTCACACCTGGACATTGGAACCGGCCAAAGTTGTGACTTCGTCTTATTCACTGAACTCGTCGAAGTCCTGGTCGTAGGCGTCGGGCGACTCGGTCCGCCTGGTTGGTGGGGTTGCCCCTGGTCGGCGATCCGGGGGCCTTCCCGCCCTCGGTGCCGGAGCTGGGCGGCGATCATCGCGTCGAGGCGATCCCTTGGCGGCCTGGTCGTTGGTGAAGTTCGCCATCCGGACCGCGTCACCCAGCGCGTCGGCCAGGTCCTCAGCTTCACCGAGCCGGACCGAGCATCCTTTGCGGGTCGGGAACCACAGGCCATCCTGACCCCGCGACCAGACCCGCAAGCTGATGTACGGGTGGCCCTGGTATTCGTCGAGGACGACACGCAACTCGGTGTCAGGAGCGCGACCCCGGCCCTTGCGCTCGAAGGTGGCCAGGTGACGTCCCGACGGCTCGGGCGCCGGTTGCGTTGGGGGCTGGTTCTGGGTCCGACCATAGTCGGGGTGATTGGGACTCATGTACACGTTGAAAGCTCCTGGTGGGTGGGCTCGACTCTCGATCTCGAAATCTCATCCCCCTAGGGTTCTGGGGTTCGAGATAGATTCCGAATGGTTGACTCCGGTTCACCATCCGAGGGGTTGGAATCCCAATCCGGATATCCGCCTTCCCTAGGGATTGCGGATTTCGGGATTGGCCTCGGCTCTTACTCTCAAAACCTCATTCCCCTAGGGTTCTGGGATTCGAGACTGGCCTTCGAGACTGAACACTTGATCGGGCCGCCGGTGATGGGCTGCGCCGCGTAGATCACTCAGTCTCCTTTGCCGTACATCTCTCGCACCGTCCGCTCAACTATTTCGCGAGCAAAGACGGCCATTGGTTTACCTTGCTTAGCTGCGACAACTCGCAACATCTGGTGTAGATCAGGCGCAAGATCGAGTCGGACCGGTTTGGTTTTCACTTCCGGTTCCGAGGCCGTTGCTGGCATCTCGGTTGGCTCCGTGCGCTTCTTCGCCATCTCATAGACTCCGGGGCTTGGGTAAACGCCCAAGCTTATCACCCCGGAGTCAACGCCGTATACTATACGCCCACTACTGTAGACAGTCAATCAGGAAAATTATCCGACTACGTTGTTGACGTCACAAGGTCGAACGAGTAGACTCTGTATACAGTGATCGTCACTGAAAAGGCCGGTCGAGTGCTTGAACACCCGACCGGCCCGCATGCTGGCCCTGAGTAACCAGGAACCAACGATGAACAATCTGACTGCTCTGCTCGATGTCGTCAACCCCGTCCCCGCCGGTTGGGCCAGCATCGAGCCCTGCCCTGAGATCACCGAGGCCGCCGAGTACGACGTCTGGTTGGAAGCCCACGCTGACGAGCTGTCCGAGGCCGCCGAGATGAGCGGCCTGGTCGAGACATACGTCCGGTTCTGACCACGTCCGGCCCGGGTCGAACGTCGACCCGGGCCTTCCCCTCGGCCTCATCTCGGAGCAGGTTCTATGCTGACAGCGATTCGTCCCCTCGCGCCCGTTGCGACTCCGGCCCTCACCTTCGAGGCCGCCGACTCCTTCGACATCTCCGAAAGCTGGTGGAACGGGTTCGCCCAAGGTTGCGACGGTGTGGCACTCGAGGTTCCCGCCGAGCTTCCCGCCAACCTGGTCGCGTCGTTCACCGCCGGTCACTGGTCGGGCTACGACAACTGGGAGACCGAACAACTGGCCGCCGCCGCCTCGGTCCCGACGATCGAAGATGAGTTCGAGGACCTCGGCTTCCGCCTCGGCCTCGACGGCGAGCAGGCCGAGCTGCTGACACCCGACGCCGGCGAGCGGTCGGCTTTCGATCGGGGGATGAACGCGGGCGACGTCGAGCTCTGGCGGGTCGATCCCGACTTCGCCGCCCACGTCCAGGCGAAGGTCAAGGCGGACGACCAGGTCGAGCCGTCGGCAACCTGGCATGACGCGGAGCTGGCCGAGGTTGGGGCGTTCCTTCAGCTCATGCCGATGATCGGGGGTGGCGCTTGATCACCCTCATCAAGCAGGCCTGGCGGGGGATCTTCCCCGGTCGGCCCTGGCAAGACGAGCTGGCCGACTGGACACGCCGGGCGATCACCGTCTTCGACTCGCCGGACTTCGCGGTGTTGCGACCGAAACTGGCCGACGACGCGGTCAAGTTCGGCCTGGCCTACTGTCTTCAGCAGGCGATCGCCAACGACGTTCCCGAGGATGACCCCGACGACCTGGTCCGCGAGCTGGTCCGGATCATCCGGCGGAGCAAGCTCGATCGTCGCTTGCCGACCGACCAGGCGGCGCTGCAGATCGAACTGAAGGCCGCGATGGAGAGCGCGGGCCTGAAGTGAATAGAGGCCGGGCGGGAGCTGATCTTCCCGCCCGACCCGACCAGCCCGGGAACCACGCAAACCGGGCCGGTCCACGGATCAAGTATGCCACGCGGCAAAACTGCCCAGTTTAACTTCCGATAACAGAGTAAGTCGCTTCGTTGGCCCGGCCTAACCGTCGATCGACGAGTTGAGGCCGGAGCGTCTTGTCCACGCTCCGGCCTCGGTTTGACCTTCCCATCCACCATGATCAAGCATCAAGGAGCAGTCATGGCAGTATTCGCCCGCCGCGCTGAAATCTCAACTCAGAATCCCAAACCGAATCCGCGAGACCAATGGCCAGCGTGGACCGACCAGGTGATCAAGCTCGGTGCCGACGGCGAGCCGATCGGGCCGACTTCGACGCAATCTCGGTCGGACCGGAAGGGAGGCCGCTCTTGAACGCGACCACTCTGAGCCGCGGGCGTTGCTCGCACCTGACCGAGGTCCAGCGCCAGGACCTGGTCGAGCTGATCGCCGCCAACCCTCTGGCGACTTGCACCCAGATCGCCGCGCTCTTCGAGGCGCGGGTGGGTCGGTCCGTGTCGGAACATACCGTCCGGCGGGTGTGGGTGCATGGCTACCAGGCCAACCGGATCGGGGCGCGAGGTCGCAACCTTTCGGATGCTCAGCGGGCCGAACTGACTCGGCTCTGTCTGGTTGCCGCGCCCGACTACAACCGGGCCGCGATTGCCCGACGGTTCGAGCAGGCGACGGGTCGGCCGATCAAGGTGGCCAGCGTCCGGAAGTTCTTGCGGAACAACCTGGGGATCATCGAGGACCGCCCACTTGGCCGCCCCCGGAAAGGCGGTGTCCCCGGATGACCAACCCCAACACCCCACCGACATCGACACCGACGCCAACGGTCGATGACCTTGATGAAGCGCGGGACCTACCGTGGTCGACACTGGATCGCCTCATCGCTCGGTTCGAGGAGAGCCGGACCAACGCAGCCCGCGCCGAGCAGCTCGGCGAACTCGACCGGCGGTTGCAACCCTGGGTCGAGCTGGCGATCTCCGAGGCGATCGAGGCCCGGTTCGCCCTGACGCGCGGGATCATCGCGACCAACCCGGGATTCGCTCGCCTGGTCCAGAATTGTGAGCGGTTCCGGTGGCCGACCCGGGCGATCCAGTCGGGCGATCGGATCTACCTGACGTTTGCCGACCCGGATCGCGAGGACGAGCCGGGTGGTTACGATCAACCGCCGCTGATGAAGTTGGTCGGCTTTGAGGTGGGGTCGATCCTGCCCTTCACCGTCCAGGCGGTGACCGAGGCGATGTTGCCCGGACCGCCGCCGTCGCCCGCGCCGCCAGTCGAGCCGGACCCCGCCGATGATCCAGTCTTGCAGGGGATCTTCCGCGAGAACGTCAAGCTGATGGGGGCCGATGAGGTCATCAGGAGGATGGCGATGGTACCCAAGCTGGCGAGATAAAATTGAGGGTAGGGCTGCTCGCCTCGAAAAAGGCGAGCAGCCTGCTTTCATTGCGATTTACGTGGCAAAACCTGATAGCGAAACCAGATTTCATCATCGCAGTCACCTCTGGCACAATATGGGCGGGAAGATTTCACCTTGATGCAAATACCAAAGCTTTTTGCGATCTGGGCTTCTGTGAGAGTGATTGTAAATTCGTTGGATGTAGACCACATCTCATCTAGATGTCCACTGTATTCTAGTAGGTATTGTAGTGGCTCACCTTCCGGGTCACTTGCAGTTACAACTAAGAGGCTATCCGGTAACTGAGAGCTGTTTTTTCGGGTAGCGGAACGGGTTCACCTTGCCCGGATTCGGATCTAGCCGCCTGAGCATGTTCTGGATCGACCCGATCTTGATCATCGACTCCGCCGATGTGGTGAACCACTCGTAGTGCCGGCTCTGGCGACGGTAACGCCCATGCCACGCGTGCGATCGCTCCACCACCCAACGCTTCGGCAGCAGCACGAACCCCTTCGCGTCTACCGGCCGCTGGATCACCTCGATCCGGTACTTCACCTCTGGCCGGGCCAAGTAGCGGTCCAGGTTCTTGTTGCGATACTTGCTGTCACCACGCACCAACTCCAAGCGACGCAAGTGATCCGCCGACAAGCGACGCAGGACCTGCGGGGCGATCGTCCCGTCATCGAACGCCGCCGACGTGACGACCACGACCAGCAGCAAGCCCAGGCTGTCAACGATGATGTGACGCTTGACGCCCGTGATCTTCTTGCCACCGTCGTAGCCCCGGGGGCCGCCGACCTCGCTCCCCTTGATCGTCTGGCTGTCGATCGAGGCGATCCGTGGGGCGGGGTCATGGCCGGCGGCCACCCGAACCTTCTGAATCAAGGCGTCCTTGATTTGGTCCCAGGTGCCGTCGTCCCGCCAGTGGGCGAAGTAGTCGTAGACAGTGCTTTTGGCGGGCAGGTCGTGGGGGAGCATGTCCCACTGGCAGCCAGCCCGGTCGATGTAGAAGATGGCGTTGAGGACCTCTCTCATGTCGACCTGTCGGGGCCGCCCGGTCTTCTTGATGGGGATGAGCGGCTCGATGATGGCCCACTGGGCGTCGGTGAGGTCGGACGGGTAGGGCTTGCGCATCGAAGGGTGCCGATCCGGTGGTGCGTCGGGCTAAGCTCATTGCAAGGCCAGGGCCAGCGCACACTAACATGTTGATCCTTTGACGACTTGCATCAAAAATTCGTCGCTCCATCCACAGCTTCTTCGTTTCATGGCGACACTCTGGCGGCCCGGGTGTTGCTTCAGCAGCGACAGACTGAAACGGTTCAGCCAGGCCATGTTCTCACGCAATAGCTGCTCGCGAATCCGCGATTCGTCCTCTCGATAGGTCACGTCGAGCGTCCAATGACAGCCATTCTCCACTCCCCAGTGTGAACGCGCCGAATGGGCGAACGTCTGAGCGTCCGCTTCGACCGGTAGGCTGCTGATATAGTACCGCACTTCGTCCGTCGCCTTGCCGTCACGGACGCTCTGGCTGACCACCACGCCGATCGACTTGAGCCCTCGCCACAAGGAAAACCCCGGAAGCGTCGTGGGGGCTGCCAGCTGAATGTAGGTTCGCGACTCACTGCGGCCATGGCCTGTCTCGACGGTCTCACCGCGGCCCACCTCATCGCCACCAAAATCGTCGTCCCAACGCCCTAAAACGTGGTCGACGACCGCCTGATGCAGCGTCCCCTGATTCCCTTTGAGAGCCAACAGATAGTCCCCCTTGGCCGCCACGACCGCACCGGCGATCTCTTTCTGGCAGCCCATGGCGTCGATCGTCACGACCGCGCCGGCGACGTCCACCAACTTCAGCAACACCGGAATTGCCGTGATCTCGTTGGACTTCTCGCCGCAGGCGACCTGACCCAGCGACAAGCCGTACTCGCTGGCCCAGACGGTGACCGAATGCAACGCTCCGAGGCCGTTTTTGCGGTCGTGGCTGCGTCGCAGCGTCTTGCCGTCGATGGCCAACGTCGGCCGCTCGACGCCGGTCTGGGCGACGGCTTCGTCACGTAACGACCGCACCCAGGCAGCGAAACAGGCTTGAAAGGCTTCAGGGCGAATGGCCATGAGTACCCGACGGAATGAATCTTTGCCGGGAACCCCGTTGGGCAGCGGCAAGATCGAGGCGAGCCAGTCTTTCTTGATGGCCGCCCAGTGAGCGATCGCCGTTGGCCCCGACGCACCGGCAAGCACGGCGATCAGAGCAATGACGACCACTGAAGCCAGCGGATGCTTGCGGTTAATTTCCGAGCGTGGGTCTTCGAGCTCCTGGAAATGTGCCACGACCTCATCAAGCCCGAATCGCTGTGTCTGCGCCATCAACCACCCCCATGCCTGAACCCCGAGAGCCGCATGGAATATGGTTTAACCGAAAGGAGAACTGAGCGCAAGGCGTCAAAGTTTACCAAATCGACCTATAAGTACGCGCTAGCCCTGATTGCAAGGCCCTATTTTAAAGCGAAAATTCGTTCCCGGATAGCCTCTAAGTCGACGCTATCTCTTGGTCGTAAAAGCATTTGGGTATTCAGACCAAAATTATTGTCCCCATATGTCCAGATATTACCTAAGTTGTCGCGCACGCTTTCAAGTCTTGAAAAGCAATCCTCACTTGTTTCACGCTTACTTCGGAACCGTACTATACGTGATCGAATTTCTCCTGAAATGCCAATTGCAAGCGATTTCTGATGTGGCATGAGCTGTCGGCGGTGGGCATCCGGGTCTCGAAGTTTCTCAAGCTCCTTGAGAAAGATCTCCATAGTTTTCCACTCACCAAGAGCTTCCGAAAGGTCTCCTGACCAATTTTTTTTCAAGATGGTAGATATATCATAGAAGTCTGCATAGTAAAGCAGACGTTCCTCAACTACTCCAGACTGCTGCCTCTTGCTCTCAGTATCTTTACGACCTTTCCAGATGATAATACGCTCTGGAGTGACCCCGCATTTGTTGATCCAATCGGCACCAAGTTGTTTATTGAGCGTGAGGCCAATGAAATCCCGAAGGGTATTTTCTGCATCCGCAAGAGCCTGAGTAACATCCATCCTGTGCCCATTCGATAAAGAAGACCCCCCTGCCAGCGCTACCACACGCTGGCGGGGGGATGAGATCGCGCCGAGGCGCGGATCGTATTGAGCGAGGTGGTAGGCTCGCATAGTTCGAACCTACCACGGCCGTCGGACGCTGACCAGTGGTTCCCACCCGAGTTGACCCGACGTCCGCCCTCGACACCCAGCATCGAGCCGAATCACCGGACATTCCCCCTCGAAGCTGGCGGGGGGATGTCCGGTTCGCCATTGGTAGACACGACGAGACGGCTGGGGGGTTCGACATCGCTCCGACCCCCGATGATCCCATCTGAGGCAACCATGATCCGCGAACGCATCAAGAATCTCGACGTCGAAGGTGTCTTGAACGTCGGCCATAGTTTGACCGTCGCTGGCAAGTCGATCGACCTCGGCTCGATCGGTGGTGGGTCGAGCGTCGTCGGTGGCAAGATGAGCATCACCGGTTCCGGGCAGATCCCGACCGGCCTGACCTCGATCATCAGCGTCAGTGTGTCCCTCGGTCAGGATGCGAGCCTCGGTGCCAATGCGGTATCGGCGACCTGGTCGGGCTCGACGATCACCGCGAAGGTCACCAGCCCGACGTCGGCCAACGATGCGACCCCAGTGCCGGCGACGGTGGCCACCATCATCAACTGGCAAGCGACCGGGAGTTGAGCCGATGGCCGACGATCAACACCAGTTTGACCAGCCTGACGACGTCTGCCGCTGCTGCTGTCATAACGGCTGGGCGATTCTGCATTTCATCCAGTGCTGCGAACCATGCTCAATCTGCGGTCAACGCATCCGCCTGGAGCGATACCGCAAGCATCGGCAATGTTGTGCTGCAACGAGCACCATGCCTGATGAGCCGAAAGCCTGCTTCGTCCTCATCCGGACGGTCAAGCAAGCCGCGGCGGTCTGCCTGGCCAACGGCTGGGCGATCCCGGATATCCGGGCCGAGTTGCTGTACCGGTCGCGCGAAGCGATTCCGGAACCAGACCACCCCAACCACCAGTTCGCCATCGATGTCCTGACCCGGGCGATCGACGAGGCGATCTTCCGGACTCACCACCAGCTCAACCAGGAGGCCTGACGGATGCCTGACGAGATATACACGGTCCGCTACGTTTGCGACCCGACCAACTTCCTGGCAGGCATCCACCGGATCGAGGCCGCCATCAAGTCCCTCGACGCGACGGTGACCGCGTCGAAGAAGAACCTCAGCGGGTTCGCCGGTGGTGGTGCTCGGTCGGCCGCCAACGCCACGCAGCGGATCAACGACCTGGTCGCAGCGCTCAACCAGGTGCCGAACGCGGCGGCGGCGGCGGGATCGGCAACCTCAACGGCGATGCAAGGGGTCGCGTCATCGGCCCAGAGCGCCAAGGGTTCGTCCAACGATCTGCTGGCCACGCTCAAGAAGTTCGGAGCCGCCGGGATCGCCCTCGGTGTGGTTGCCAAGGGTCTCCATATGATCGGCCGGGCGTCCGAAAACGCCAAGAAGCATCTCAATCAGGCCGCCGAAGGAGGCATCGACAAGCGCGAGCAGTCGCGAGAATATGCCACCCTGCTTGGTAAGAACGAGGTCGATGATGAGGCGATGACGCGGCTGTTCGGTCTCGGTCAGGCGGGTGGCTCGAAGTTCGATGAGGCCCGCGAGTTCGGTGAAGCCTTCTTGGGAAGCGTCACCACGGGCCGCGATGCAGGGCATATCACCCCCGAACAGGAGGTCATTGTTGAACAGCAGGGGCTCGCCTTTGGCAACCGGGTCGGCATCGACAGGGAGACGGCTGGCCGTCTCTCCGGCTCGGTCTCGCAGTTTACCGACCTGACCAAGGATGAACGCGGCAACAAGCTGACGACCCAGCAGGGTGTCGACAAGCAGATGGGTCAGATGAACGCGCTCCACTACGGGCTCAACGAAGGCGTCGGCAAGGTCTCGACCCTGGCACGCAACGAGCTGGGGGCGGCCGCGCCGTCGCTCGCGGCAGGTCACGTCCAGGACCACGCCGAGCTGGGGGCGTTCGTCGGGATCGCCTCGACGATCGGCAAGGGGGCGGCCAGCTCGGGCAACAAGTTCACCCAGATGGACAAGCTGGTCAACGAAACCCAGGGGGAAGAGGGCGACTTCCTCAAGTCGATCGGGGTGTCTGACCAGAAGGGCGACCTGGAGAAGCTCCGGGTCCTCAAGCGATACATGGACGCGCAGCGCAAGGCCGCGCCCGATCCCTCGAAGTTCGACGCCATCGCCCACCTCAAGGAGAAGGGATTCGGCTCGCATGAGGAAGTGTCCTCGACGCTGGGCTTCCTCAGTAACTTCGACGTCCTGGAGCTGCGAGCGAAGAACGCCCGCAAGCGTGCCGGTGATGGTCAGGCGGCGATCAAGGCGAACGCTCAGTTCCTCAACAGCCAGGACGGCCAGGCGGGTCAGGCGAAGGCGATCGAGGAAGCCGGCAACTATGAGCAGGGCCGCAAACGGCAACGGCTCGCCGCCGCGCGGAAGGCGGCCTATGGTCAGCTCCAGGCCGAGAACAAGATCGACACCTTCGGCACCAACATCACCGACGAGTTCATGGACGGCACGATCAACAACATCAAGCCGAACACCGAGCATGAGGCCCGGATCGACCAGCGCGTCCTCGACAACGCCCGCGAAGCCGCGAAGAAAGCCGGGATCGAGAAGGATGTCCGGGCGTACAACGACCGGATGATGCCCGATACCTTCGATCCCGAACTGAACATCGACACGTCCTATACCGGTCAGGACCCGACGAAGATCGACGAGTTCCTCAACCGGTTCGGTCCGAAGATCGAGCAGAAGGGAGTCTCGATCAACAACGGCCAGGTCAAGGTCGGCACCAACGCCGCCGATCAGGCCGCGGCGGCTCCGGCTGGAGCGCCGGGAGTTGCTGGAGCGCCCGGAGGCAACGGCGCGGCTGCGCCGGGCGCTCCTGGCAAGGTGGCATCGGTCGAGGCCCCCGACATCAAGGAGGCCGGCAAGGTGTTGACGGCGGCGGTCGACAAGTTCGGCGACATCGTTCGCAGCATGGGCCGGGGCGGATCGTCGCCGGGAAGTCATCTCGGCGGTGGCTATGATCCTTACCTGGCGTAATCACGATGGCCTCAAGCATCAACGATCGAGCCGAGCAACTTCGCATCCTGGCACGTCAGGACGCCGACGACCAGGCCCGGATCGCCCCGGATCAGGTCGGGGGATCGGCGACGCTGGTCGTTCAGACGGTCCAGGTTGCCAAGTATCCGACAACCGCCGGAAGTTATTACGGGGTGAAGTCGGCGAGTGTCCTGGGCGCCGAGATCGAGGGGCAGGCCGGGTCGGTCACTACCAGTTCGGGTACCTTCTTCGCGCTCAACCTCGGCTCGGCCGTTCCGCCGGCCGGAACGCAGCTCATCGCCACCTTCACCGGCAACCGTTGGCTGTTTGTTTTTAACGGGTAGCACTTCTTTGAGGACCGAACAGCCATGCTCGACCAGCCGATCGTGACACTCAGCGACTTGCCGACTCCTGACGGTTCAGCCCGAAGCGATGCCCTGGTCGGCAACGACCTGGTGCTCGCCGACGGCCGGACCTGGCGCCTGGCCGACTTCATCCCGAAGTTCGGCGACCCGTGGAACCGGATCTATGACGACAACCTGCTGGCGACGCGCTATGAGCTGATCGACATCCACCTGGCGGGAGTCCGGTTGCTCCTGGCGAACTATGACCTGCCCGCCGAGTTCGCGGTGTGGCTCATCCAGGGGGCGGCGGTGGACCAGCTTCGCGATGCGATCGAGGCGGCGATGTTCGGTCGCAAGGATCAGATCCGGACCTGGTCGGACTGGGCCGAGTCGGCGCTCTGGGCCAACGGGATCAACCCAGCCACGCTACCAGCGACGCAACTCCGACCTGTCCTCGATCAACTCGTCATGGCAGGCCGAGCCGTGCCAGCGGTGAACTGGACCAGCGCCGGTCAGGCATACAAGCAACGGCAGGCGTTGAACGACAAGTTCAAGGAAGCCGGGATCAAGGCCACCCCGTACCACCCGCCCGCGCCGCCGGCTCCATCTCCGGAGTGAGCCTCGACATCGTCCACGTCCTGGGTTGCTTCAGGCCGGAGCCGGCTGGCGGTGCAGCTTCGGTCGATTGGCTACCCGGTTCCGCAGCGCCCACGCATCGGGCGACCGCCGCAGCGTGTCGATCCCGCTGGCCTGGGTGTACGACGTCATCCAGATCCGGACCTCTTCCCGATCCTCGGGTGAAACGAACGGGTCGAGCGCGATGTCCTGAAGTAACGACTTCGCCTCGGCCGGAGTCAGTGGCTCCGGCTCGGGTTCCGACTGCGGCTTCAACCGCTCGGTCCGGGCGATCCGCCGGACCTGCCGCCCCGACAGCCCGAACAGCAAGCCGACCTTCGGTGTTGACCAGCCACACACGGCCACCAGGTAGCCGATGAAGGCGTCGCGGTCCTCGAAGTCGTCGGCACTCACTTCATCGAACACCGTCAGAGTCGCGCTGGCCATGTGGGTGCAAACCTCCGTGGTCAGTCGGTCGAGGCGACGTCGCCCCGGGTATGTGGCGCCCGCCCGCGTCCCGACTGGCCGTGTGACGTGAAGCATGGGGCTGGCTCCGACTGGGTTCCGGACAACGACGGCCGGTCACAATCGAGCCAATGGACGCGCGGCCAGAGCCGGACACTCAAGCCACCCTTGAAAAAGCGTTTGATTGCGCCTTTGATTGCCATCCCGAGCGACCATTTTATGCACGCATCCCGCCCAGAGCAAAGCGGTTGCGGAAATCTTTGAACAAGATTTCTGGCTCTGTCTCACGAAGCATCTTTGTGACCTGACAGGTCTTGCGTCAGTCGCCCGGGGGGCGTTTGGAGCAGTTCCCAGAAGTCGAACGTCGGCAGAATCAGCCCCAAATGCTGGTACGGGCAGGCCCCTCTTCGCTTCCCGGCACCCAACGCACGGCAGTTCCAGTAGAGCCGCTTCAGATCCAACATCCCCTGAGTCATCCTCTTGTGCCGGCACTGCTGCATTCGCAGCACGCTGTTCATGCACTCCACCGCTGAGCTGGCACGCACCGTACGCCTCAGCACCGCCGCGACCCGGGCAAACGAGGCGGCCTCGGTCCCCTCCAGCTGACGACTCCGGGCGATCCTGCGGACCAACTGGCCTTGCTCATGGCCGCCCGCTCCGGGCCGCTCTTGCTCGCACCAACATCGCCAGGCCATCGCCTCACACCAATCGACGCGGGGCTCGACCTCGGCCAGTTGCTTATGCATCCGGTCCAGAAACGCCGTGCTCCGCGGATCACTCAAGAAGTTGCGGACCCGCTTCCAGTCCGGACCAGTCAGAGCGGATAACGTCGCGGCGATCTCCGCCCGGGCTCGCTGGCTCGTGTTCAGCCGACCGGCCGCATCGAACAGGTCCAACGCCGCCCGAGCACGCCGCCAGGCCGATTCCTGACGCTCGACGCATCCCAGCAACGCCACAGCCTGACGCCAGGCGGCCCGGGCGGTTTGGGCGACGCCGCGTGCGTCGAGCCCGCCCCGCTTGGCCTGGGCCACCAGGGTGTCACAGGTTTCGGCATGGGTCCATGCCGCTTCGGCCCGCCGCCAGGCACCAAAGAGCACGGTGCGGGCCTCGCGGGCGGTGTGGAACAGATCCAGACCTGGAGCCAGCGGTGTGGGGTCGTTGGCCCCTTGACGCTGGCGAGCCAAACGATCCAGGCCCGAGGCGATCCCCTTGGCTGCGTCGGAGATGACGAACTCCAGGGCCTGCCAGGGGGCCAGAGCCTCGTGCCAGGAGGTGGCCGAGCGGTCGGCGGCGTTGTGGCAAAACAGGGCGGTCATCGAAGTCGGCTCGATCCCCACCAAAGTCGGCGCCCCCCAAAAAAGACCTCGTCCACGGCGAGGGTAGTCACCAGGGGTACGCTTGCCGCATCGAGCGGCTGGAGGATCTCCCGAGCCTTGCTGGCCTCCTGGGCGACCCAGCGACCGATGGTCGAGTGATCCGGGGCGTCCTGGGCAGGTAACAAGGCTTTGAACAGAACTTCGATCTGCCGGAGGCTGACGCCCGCGGCGAAGGCGACAGTGGCGACCTGTCGGAGCTTTGCGGCATTGCAAAGGACGGTGGGCCCAGCGGGTTCTTGGGCCCCGGCGAGTTGTTGGCGCAGCGTGAGAACCTCGGCGTGAATGGGATCGAGTTGGGTCTGTCGGGTCGCCGGGTCGAGTTGGTGCTCGACCTGGCGAGCATGTTGGTAGACCGTCTGTCGGCTGCATCCGGCTTCTCGGGCTTGGCGGGAAACGGCCCCGAATGCGCCCGAGAAGACCGCGGCGGCGTTGCGAACGAGAGTGCGGATAGGTAGCGTGTTCATTGGGGAGGCCCTTGAGGATTGCTGGCGATCGTGGTTGTGAACCAGTCGATCACGCAGCGGCCTCCCCTTCAAGTCAAACTGTCAACTCGATCCGACCATTCTCGGCTCACTTTGCGACAGAGCCAGATTTCTGGCCATGTCATTCGAGGGTTACGACGTCAGAAATGCCCAACTTTGGGCGGACATCAGCACCTGGTCACGATCCGAGGATCGAGGCCAGACCCCAGAGGAACATGCTGGCGTTAAGCAGTGCCATCACCTGGCGTTGACCATCATTCATCTCGGGCTTCGCTTCGAGGCCCCGGCTCTGGCGGTACTGCCCGACGGCGTCCCACCCATACAACGTCGTCGCCACGCAGAGGAAGCCAATCATCGCGGTCACCCTCGGTCGGTCCCTGGGATCAAACGGCGGTAGGCCAGGAGACCGAGCCAGGGGTCAAAGCCCGACTCGATCCACCGGCCGATCCGTGGTGTGTGGCCCGCAACGTCGCGGACATCCCGGCCGCCAGCGTCGGCGGTCAGGTCACCATACAAGGGGACGCGCGGACATCGACAAAGGAGGTAAACGGAAACCTTAATGAATTTGCAGCTGCTCAACAGGCTTCCAGTAATCACACTTCTCTAATCGATCAGCGATCAATCAGTGTGATTCAATGCCGATATTGCACAAACCGAGTGGTCGTGTGATGACAATCCAGTCATAGTGTACATTTGTCAGGGATTGTCGATCACGTTTGCCAATCAAAAAAAGTTGTCGTTCAAAAACTCCAAATATTGATCGTCAAAAAAACTAGCTTCTCAAACGTGATCGTCAAAATTTCTCAAGCGTGGTTGTTAAAGATCTCTCGCCCTTCGGCTATGTTCAAAAGCTCGGTAAAAGCATAAACCGCTGGCCTACGCCCACTAGCAGGTTTGACAACTTTGAGAATTTTCGATTCACTCTCAGATAAGATTTGAAGCATGCGTCGAGCAGTTGGCGCGGTGATTTTAGATTCTTTTATGAACTGTGCGGAATTAAATATAGGCATGTTAAATAATGAATCCCATGCTTTTATCGCGTGTTGTGAATGCAAGGCATCCACTACCCAATCTTTTCTTCCTTGATACAAGTCCATGATTTCTCTGACCTTTGTGTCATTTTGCTTGGCTTGGATAGTAATCGCGTTCAAGAAAAAATAGCACCAACCCGTCCAATCGTCGTGTTCAGACACCGCTTAAAGACGATCGTAATATTCTTGCCTATTTGACTCTAAATATTGACCTAGATAAAACATGGGTTGATGTAAAACTTTTTTTGCAAACAAAAAAAGTGGAATTAACATCCTCCCCATTCTGCCGTTACCATCAAGGAAGGGATGAAGAGACTCAAACTCGGCGTGCATAATGGCAAGTTGTACAAGAATATCAGGAGCCGTTTCATGAAGATACTTTTCCCATCGATCAACGCCTCTAGAAAGGTTTTCTGGAGGAATTGGCACAAATCTTGCTTCCTCGATAGGTCTCCCGTAAACACCTATGTAATTTGGGATGACCCTAAATCTGCCTCTGGACTTATCGTGGCCTCTGACCCCCGACAACAATGTTTTGTGAGCATCTGTAACTATCCTTATGCACATCGGCAGCTTCTCCATCGTCTTCGTTGCTTGCCGCATTGCACGTCGATAGTTCAAGATCTCGTGTATGTCAGCTTCTTTGTTTGGATCGATTCCGTCATTCGCCCCAGCGGCTTCGTATTCCAGAACCTCACCCATTGTTGCCTGAGTTCCCTCAATTCGAGACGATAAAACCGCCTCCTGTGTCGTCATCGGCGACAACAAAACGGACGCGTTTGGCATGGCTGTAAGCAAACCGTCGTATCGAGCAAGTGCGGCATTCGCAGGTCCGAGTAACGGAATTAAACGGTTCCAATCCAGGGCTTGTGGTGGGAATTTGCCAACGTGATACTGAACCGGACCGGACCGCTGTAGTTTTCTGCGAATATGCTTCATGGAAATCTCCTATAATTCTGTCTTGATCTGACCTGTAGATTGTTGCTGAATTTGCTGGAACAACGTTTTGTTCGCGTAGTTTTAAACTATTACTTGGTCGGCTTGGAGACCCATGCCTTCCTTTTGCAAACCCGCAATCCCGTGCTTAACCTAGAGATCAGGGTCTTGCCGATGCTAACGGCAATTTGAGTTAAAGCCATAAGAAATGTGTCATGTGGCCGTCGGCACACCATATTTTAGTGTAGATTTCTCGCCAGAGATAGGATACCCTTCACGTTATCAATCACGTTTTGAGTGCTAAATCAACGTTAATCTGGTCGAGTTTGGTTCGATCCGGCTCAAACGCCGATCAGATTACATGACACAACTCACGGAACAACAATGGTTTACGATTAATCAGCTAAAGTTGACGGAATCGTCTCGCTGCTTTCGTAAAGCGGGGGTTAAGAGTTCAAGTCTCTTCGATGGCTCTCTCCCTATCCCGTCTCATGGAATATTATAACGCTATCAACCGGCGGTCGGATGTGCGGCTCGGAAGTCAGGTCTCGGCAGTCCGTGGACTGCTCAGCCTTCGACAACCGCTCAGAGCCGTCAACCCCCTACCAGACTAAGTATGGTCACCACAAAGCCCGAAACCTCGCTTTGATCCACCTCGACGGGAAGGATCATTACCTGGCCAAGTCCGGCACTCTGAAGTCGTGGGAAAAAGATTACCGCCCACTGGCGGAACGGGCCTCGAGTTCGGTCAAACCTGCTTCCTCGAACCATCCTGGCGAGCCGATCGTCGGTGAGCACGATCACATCAGGCGAGCGGTTCGGTTCACCCAGAATGTTTACGGGCTGACTCTCGCCGAGGAATTTGGTTCCCAGGCCCTCAAAATGGTCTGTCAGGCGATGATCGACGTGGGCCTGGCCCAGATGACGAGCAACCAGTGTTACGGGAAATTCGTCCGGATGTTCCGCTGGGCGACCGAGAATGAGACGCTGACGTCCGCGATCTTCCAGGCGCACGAGGCGATCGGCGTCTCCCGCCAGCAACTGCGAGATACTCAGATTAATCAGATGACTCCGTCCGAGCACGCCCACAAGCCGAAGGCGGACACGGAACGCGAGCCGGGCGAAATCGACAAGGTCCGGGCGGTGCACAAGTCGCTCCCGGTAGCTCGCCGCCGGGCGTTCCCGCACCCGACACTGGCCGAAGTGCCGACCGATTTAGGGGACCGATCCCGATGTCGCTTGAACCGCATCTGAACTTTCGAGACGATGACCCCGCTTACCAGCAGACGATTGTCGATGCTCAAGAAACGTTGCCGGAGTTCCGCGCTTTGCTCCGATTGCCAGGCGAGGCCGACGCCCTGGTCTGCGTTAAAACGCGGCTGACCGATGGTGATGCCTCGGCGAATGTCTGGTTGCTGCTGATCACACCGTCGAAGGGGGGATTCTGGGCGTCGGTATTCGAAATTCCGCCGGGATTCTCCGGGGTCGAGATCAACGATAAGTACGAGGTGCTCGACGAAGATGTCCTCGATTGGATGTACAACATGGGCGGCATCCTCCACGGCGGGTTCTCGCTCAGGTTTCAGCGTACGCTCCTGCCGTCCGACCAGCACGATTGGTTCGACCAGCGGATCGGTGTGACGCAGTATGCCTGATCGCGGGAGTAGAATAAGAGCAAGACCCAATGAGCCACGGATCAAACACGGATGGGAAAGATGGGATGATCGCCTCGCTTTCTCCCATCCTTTCTGGTTTTCCATGCTTCATCCGTCACTCGGCTTGTTTGGATTTGACTCCGATTCCTGATCCCGCGAGGTGGACTGATGCCGACTGTTGAGACCCGCCACGACTACGAGAAGGACCAACTGGACGAGTCGGCCGTGACCCGCGACCCGTTCACGCAGTTTCAGACCTGGTTTGATGCCGCTAACGCCGCCAACGTGCCCGAGCCGAACGCGATGATCGTCGCGACCGCCTCGGCCGAGGGGCGGCCGTCGAGCCGGGTCGTTCTGATGCGTGGGTTTGATGCGCGTGGGTTCACGTTCTACACGAATTACGAGAGCCGGAAGGGAAGCGACCTGGCCGCCAACCCGTACGCTTCGGCCGTCTGGTTCTGGCAAGGGATGGAGCGGCAGATCCGCGTCGAGGGATCGGTCATCAAGGCCGAGGGGCAAGAGTCGGACGACTACTGGCAGGGACGTCCCCGGATGTCGAAGCTCGGCGCCTGGGTGTCCGATCAAAGCAGCGCCGTCGAGAGCCGCCAGGCGCTCGAGATCGAGATGGAGGAGCTGAAGTCCAAATATCCCGGCGACGAGATTCCCCGCCCGCCGCATTGGGGCGGCTTCCGGATCGTGCCGACCGTCGTCGAGTTCTGGCAAGGGCGGCGGAGTCGGCTCCACGACCGGGTCGTCTACCGCCGCACTGATCCAACCGCCCCATGGGAGATCGTCCGTCTGGCTCCTTGAAAGGTGTTTATATCATATCCATTGTAGGGTGGGTGCAATCTACCGTGGGCCTGCTGCCGTGGTGCAAGTAGATGTGGATCTCGCCGCACACGGCGGGTTGTACCCACCCTCCAAAGCGAAGCAGGATGTTGTCAGGATTTCGGCTTCAGCTCGAACTTGTGCGGCTTGGGCTGCGCCAGGGCGTGCTGCTCGGCAACGATGGTGCGTTCGAGGCCGTCGAGCCCTTCAACCGTCGCGTGGACGTATTCCGCCGGGGCCGACTGGAACTTCATCTGGATGTCGCGCCAGCGGTACTTGTGCATCTGGGTGTGGTCGATCGTCTTGTGGTGGACCGCCAGCGCCTGCTTGGTCATCGGCGTGACCAGCTCGGCCAGATTAACACCGCTGCCGAGGTCGTAGGTTGAGAAGGTGCCGACCGGGGCGCCGTCGATGCTCAGGGTGTAGTCGCCAGCGCCGAGGCCGTCGACCTTGAGCGGCTGGCGGTCCAGGGCGCTGAAGAAGTCGGACGACTTGACCGCCAGGGCGACCGTCGGGTCCTTGAAGTCGAGATTCTCGACAAACGATCGGTGGCTGATCGGGAACGGCAGGCTCTTGTCGAGCTGGGTCCAGGTCACGGCGTCGCCCGAGCGGGCCAGGTCGGTCACGGTGGCGTTGTCGGCCGAGATGATCCGCGAGTCCTTGGCGTCGATCGAGACGGCCGAGACCAGCGACGGCGCATTCCACGCCTTCAGCAGCGATTGGGCCATGATCAGTTGCCCAGAGGGGCCGGGGTGAACGCGGTCGGGGTTGAAGGCGGTGGCCTTCTCCTTGTCAACCTCGAACGCCTTTTTGGTCGCCGCGACGAGCGGGTTGTTCAGGTCGGCGACGGTGCAGCCAGAGCTTTTGGCCAGCTCGGCGACGAAGTCGGCATACTTGAGCAAGACGGCATTGTAACCCCCCTCGAATCGGGGCTCGCGCGTCACGTCGTCGAACGGCGACGGCTGGATCAAGGTCAGGCGAACGCCCGGCAGGTCGCCCTTGAGTTCGTCGACGATGTGGCGGTAGCCCGAGGCGTAACGGTCGAAGATCCCCTGATCAAACCCCCGGTACGAAGCGTCGTTCATCCCGAGCATGACCGTCACCACCGTCGGGTGGTAGGCAACCACGTCGCGGGCCAGCCGCCGGTCGATCGAGCCCCCCGCGCCGCCGCCAACCTTGTCACCGCCCCAGCCCGAGTGGGTAAAGAACAGGTTCAGTTGCGGAAAGCGGGTGACGACGAAGGTCTCGGTGTAGGTCGTGTAGAGGAGTTGATCGGTGATGCTGTCGCCATAAAAGACGACGCGGTCGCCATCCTTGAGGTAGAACGCATCATTATCGGCGGCCGGCGTTGGGGTGATGCTCGCGGCGAGCGCGGCGAGGGCCAGACCGGCCGTCGCGAGGAAACGGAGAGGCTTCATGGTGGAAGTTCCTGTTGGCGGAGATCCGGACGAATTGACCGGTCGATCCTAGCCCGTAAGTCAGACGGTTCCAAGCGTCCAGCGGATTTGGCGGATCGTTCCGTTCGACTCCAGCTTGCCGGTTGGGGTCGACACGCGGGGGTCGGCGGGCTTACCTTGAACCGATCGCCCCGGACCTGTTTCCCCATAGATTGAGCAATCGTCATGGCCAAGGTTGACCACCACGTCCACACATCCCGCCACTCTCCCGATAGCGTGATCGCGCCGCTGGAACTGATCGAGCGTGCCCGCGCTGCGGGCCTCGACGCCGTCGTGATCACCGAGCACGACCACCAGTGGAGCGCCGCCGAACTGGCCGAGATGAACGCGCGGAGCAACGGTCTGGTCGTCCTCTCGGGGGCCGAGATCTCCGCCCGTGAGGGGCACTTCCTCGTCTATGGTCTGCCCAATCTCGACGAGGTCGAACCCGGCGTGAGCCTGGGGGCGTTGCTCGCCGTCGTTCGCAAGCACAAGGCGGCGATCGTCGCCGCGCACCCGTTCCGCTGGGAGCAAGACTTCCCGAGCCTGATCGCGCAGCACGGCCCGGTGTTCGACGGGGTGGAACTGGTCTCGAACAACGTCACGCCCGAAACCCGCAAGCTGACCGAACGCGCCTTGCAGGCCACGCCGATGGCCGCGACCGGGTCGAGTGACGGCCACGTCCCCGCCGCCGTCGGTTGCTACTACACCGAGTTCCCTGGCCCAATCCGGACCATGGCCGACTTCGTCCTCGCCCTCCAGCGCGGCGAAAGCCGACCCCGCCACAATCCCGGCGCCTGGCAAGCCGCCGGCCCGGTCGATTGATGCACCAGGTCAGGTCCTCGGTCCTTTCAGCCGGGTGCTAACCGCCAGTCCGATCCCACCAGTCAAGCTAAGGCCGCCGCCCACGAACGCCAGCCAGTACCAGTCGAGGAGCGTCGCGGTTGATGCTGGCTCCGAGGCTGGCGGGTGGTAGCCTCGGCCGGGTTTGAGGCTGTTGAGAAACGGTTCGACCGCGAATTCAGCGGCAGGGATCGGGCCGAACTCGCATTGCTCCACGTTCAGGCTGACGGTCCGAGCCGGCGACCGCGTCGAACCGGGAATCGTCGTGACGTACGACCGGAAAACGGGTCGGCCGTCGGCGTGGTTGTACTGGCATTTGCAGGTGGAGGTCATGGTCGGGGTGATGTATTCCATCGAGCGGACCACGTACGAGTCATCCGCCGCGAAGTGGAACGTGTGCGTCTGCTGGTCCTTCGCCGGGATCGTCGGCAGCGACCGGAGGCCAAGCGTTACGGTCGGGTGGCCGTCGATGGTCGCGGATTCCAGCCGGATGACCTCGAAGTCGGCGGCAATGCTCATGTCCCGCTGGTTCTGGGGATATTCGAGCAAGACCGCCCCGCCATGCAGCGCCAGGAAGCCGTGATTGGCTGCCGCCCGGTTGATCCGCCGGAGCGTGCGCCGGTAGCTCTGCTCGCGGGTCGTCCCGGGTTCATCCGTGAAGAACGTCCAGGCTCCCACCGAGGGGTGCAAATCACGACTAACACCGATCGACTGGTCGGGGGTCGCCAGCGCCGCCAGTTCGGTTTGCATATCCTGGCGCCAGATGCGGGCGAAGGGTCCCGAGCGGAGCAAGGTCAATCGCTCCTCGTAGAACCCGGGCTGGTGGCGGTCGGCATCGCTCCGGTTTTGATACGTGGTCGTCAGTCGGACGTGATCGTACGGGGCGACCATCTGCTCGGCGGCGGCGAAGTAGGCGGCGAGAAAGGTATTCCAGGCATCGGGGGTGATGCTCGGGTCGAGCTTCAATCCCTTGAGCCAGCGCCGGGCGGGCGGGCCGGTTCGGGCGACGATCGCCTGAATGTCGGCCCAATAGGCGGCATCGAGCGCGTCGAGGCCGATGCCCAGCTCGCGGCGGAGATCGGCGTCGAACGTCGCTTGCCCGCAGGTCGAGTATAGCTTCAAAAAGCGCTCGACCCCGTAGACGCGGACGAGGTAGTTGACCAGCGGCGCGCCGTGGACATAGGCTGACCAGCCGGAGTACCAGTACCAGTCCGGCGCGACCAGTTGCCGGAGCGTCAGGTCGCGCCCGGCCAGCCGCTCGTCCCAGGCCCGCTGGGCCAGATCCTCGGCGGTTGTCCCCTGGTTGGCCTCCGCCCACCCCTCCATCAAGAGTCGTGGCGGGTCGGTCTGGGCAGGCGTCCGGCTGTCCAGCACGCAATGCGCGATCTCGTGGCGGTCCAGCCGGTTCACACCTTCCCCATCAAGCGATTTCGTGCCCGCCTCCGTCCCGAACGCCATGTCGTGGACGGCCAGACCTCCCCGGCCCAGGCCGAGCAGCGTCCCCCGATACCAGACGATCGGCCCGGTGGTCGGTTGATGGAGTCGGGCCAGCAGGGCATCGACGTGCCGGTCCATTGCGGCCACCTGACCGCGAGCGTCCGGAGTTGTCGCGCCGACCATCGTCACCCACCTGCCGGCCGTCCGCTCGGGATAAACCCAGCGCGCTTCCAGGTCGAGGATCGACCGGGCCGTCGGCAAAAGCGTCATGGCGGCCCAGCCGGGAGGCACATGGCGATCAAACGCCGACCGGAGTGCCATCAACACGTGCCCGACGCCGAACCAGCCCGGAACCGTGCCGATCAGCAGGACCGCCAGCGCGCGAGCCCGCCCGGGGCCACGGATCAACCGGACCCCCGCCGAACCAACCAGGCCAGCCCCAGCCCCCAGCAGCACCGCAAGCAACACCAGCGGCCCGATCGGGCCCGGACGCCAGACCTGATTGGCCACCAGGACCCACGACAGACCGATCAGCCCAAGCCAGGCGATCCAGACGGTGGACGCGCAGCGGGAGGCCATGAATGTCGTCTCTCGATGGGATTACTGAGCTTGCCGTTCGAGCTGAACGAGGTGGTTCTTGGCCGAGTCGCGATCGAGGACAATCGTCTGCGCGGCGGCTCGCCAGGCAACCACGAAGCTGTAAGTCTGACGATAGTCAGGGGGTGTCGTCAAGCTGGTCCGGCCGAGTCGGGTGATCGTGGCCAGTTCCTTGGCGACCGGGTCGCCCCAGGTGCCGGCCGAATGGGTGGCCAGGCTGTCGAGCGCCGCGCGGAGTTCGGTCTGGGTCCGCTCGCGCTGGTGGGCGGGATCGAGCGGTTCGGCCGTGGTCGGCGGTGGGGCCACGGACATCAGCTTGAGCAGCGGTTCGAGCGCCATGACGTCAAGTTCATTGAGCGAGCCGGCCTCGGCGGTCTGCCCGAGGTTCCGGACGTACAGGATCGACACCTGTTCCAGATCGGCCAGGGTGGCGATATCGAGGCGATACCGGGCGGATGTGCCGGTGAAGTCGCCGATCAGGCCCGCTTCCGAGCGATCTCCCCGCGTTGCGGCGACGACGCATGCCAGCAGGACGACCGCGACAGCGGCCCAGCAGGCCAGCCGGAAGGCCCGGCTCCGCTCGCTCAGGCGGAGGAGCGGCCGGTGGACGAACCCGATGGCCGCGCCGACGACCGCGCCGCCGGCGTGGCCGTAGTTGTCGATCAGGTTGTACAGAACGATCCCGAGCACGGCGGTGAAACCCAGCATCGTGATCATCTGATCGCGGAGGAACGAGCCGATCCGCGTCTTCGACCGCCACCCGACCACCGCCCCGAGGCCGAGCAGACCCAGGAGGATCGTCGATCCGCCACCGCTCGGGATGCTGAACGCCCGGTCAAAGCCATCGGCGCCGGTCGTGATCTCGAACCACCCCGGCCAGGTCTTCGCGACCCGTGAGCCAACGAGCGCGGTCTTGCCCAGGGTGATCCCCTGCCGCATCAGCCCGCCAACCAGGTTGCCAAGGCCGCCGATCGTGATGCAGACGGCCAGAAACGGCCCCGACCGGTACCAGGGTTCCATCAACTGGCCGAGCTTGATCATCCCGAAGGCGTTCATCCCGACGTGGACAAGGCTGAAGTGGATGAACGTCGCCGTGATCAACCGCCAGACTTCACCGTGGCGGACCTCGGACCAGGTCATGTCGCCGAACCGGTGGCCAACCTGCGGCGAGATCGCCAGCGGGTTGGCGAAGCCGCCGTCGGGCATCGGGATGCCCAGCCGCCACTGGACGAGGTGCATCAGGGCGAAGACGAGCACCCACGACGCCGCCAGCGTCCACGTTGCCGGGCATTCGCGGACGTCATCAGCAAGCACGGCGGCATCTCCCTTGTCGGTCACCACTCACCCCACCGCCTCCAGAGCCTGGCGGATCTCAGCCCGGCGCTGGCTGGCGGACTCGGTGTCCAGCACCGGCACCAGCCCATCGCTCGGCAAGGCAAGGTCGAGCGGCACCCAGGTCTTACAACCCAGTTGCTCGGCCGTGACGGTGACGACAATCGGCTCAACCCGGCGGTACACCCGGACCACCAGCGCCCAGAGACCCGGCCGGCGGTACGCGAACCGCTGACGGATCGTCGCCTCGGTCCAGTCGTGAAACGGCCGGAGCGCATCCAGTTGGTCGAGCCGATCCACCCGCGCGGTCCACGCGACCACCGCTAGAGCCTCGATCGCCACCACTCCCGGGTCGAGATCGACGCTCCTCGGCGGTGTCCGGAGCCCTTGCTCGGCCTGATGGACGATCGTCGGAAAAAGCCAGAACGCCGGATGCTCGGGCCGGAACTCGCCCGCCTCCTCGGCCACGCCCCCCTTGCGGAGGATCAACGACTGGTCTCCCACCATCAAGGCCCGGCAAACTCCGTCCCATTCCTTGAACGCCACGGCGCAGGTGGGTGGCAGGGCCTGATCGGGCAGGTTGAGATCCAGGTTGCTCGTCATGAGGAAGTCACCATTCGTCCCGGGGCAGGCGGTCCATCAGGTCATAGACGGCTTGCCGGGGAGGTTTTCCCTCGAACAAGATCCGGTAAACCTCGTCGGCGATTGGCATCTCAACCCCGCGTCGGGCGGCCCACTCATGCAGGCTGCACGCAGTAGGAATCCCCTCGGCGACGTTCGCCGTCTGCGCCAGGGTGGCTTCCAGTGTCAGACCCTGCCCCAGGCTGACACCGACCGCGCGATTCCGGCCGTACGGGCTGTAGCAGGTGGTGATGACGTCGCCGATCCCGGCCAGCCCGAGGAAGGTCGCCGCCTTGCCCCCCTGATCGACGGCGAACCGGGCCATCTCGGCCAGGCCACGGGTCAGGAGCGCGGCCTTGGCGTTGTCGCCGAAGCCGAGCCCGTCGCAGATCCCGGCAGCGATCCCGAGCACGTTCTTGAGCGCACCGGCCAGCTCAACGCCGATCGCGTCGGGGTTGGTGTAGACCCGGAAGGCGGTCGTGTTCAGCGCGTCGCGGACCCGGGCATTCAGTTCCTCGTCTTCCCCGGCGACGACAACGGACGCGGGCAGGCCCGAGGCGATCTCCTCGGCATGGCTCGGCCCGCTCAGCACGGCGACGGGGCGAGCGCCGATCGCCTCGACGATGATCTGGGTCGGCCGGGCCAGCGTGCCGACCTCGATTCCCTTGACCACGCTCAGGGCGGGTATCCGGGGGGGAATGCGGTCGATCAACGGGGTGAGAGTCGCGCGGAGAAAGGCCGAGGGGATGGCCGCGACGATCAGATCCGCGGCCTCGGTGGCGTCGCAGGCGTTGGCGGTGATAGCAATCGAACGCGGGATCTCGACCCCAGGCAGGTGGCGCTCGTTGCGGCGAGTCGCGGCCATCGCAGCGGTCCGGTCGGCATCTCGTGACCAGAGGTGAACAACAGCCCCTCGCCGCTCAAACAGGAGCGCCAGCGCCGTGCCCATTCCCCCCGCTCCCAGGATCGCAACCCGTTTCATCGCGTCAACTACCTCATCCACCAGACCCTATCACGACCTCCGACCTGATCGCAGGCGCGTCATTATACGATCGAAGCGGGCAAACCGCGAGGGGACCGGTCCCCGGCCGATCAGCGAAGTTCGACCGAACTGCCCCGCGAGCGACCATGAGCAACGGGCAACCAGCGGCCGTCATCCGTGTAGTTGGTCGCCTGGGGGCCGGCGTCGGCATCATCCAGGGTGGAGCGTGCCTTGTCAAAGATCTGCGGGATCTGCGCCGCTGGAGGCTTGCGGGTACTCCGAGACCGGCGGACGGGTGACCTGGCCGGGGGCGGAATCTCATCGTCGCTAGAGGAGTTGCTCGTTCTGGAAGACGACCCCGACGAGGACGGGCTGAGCGCGGTCACATCGCCGCCGTTGTTCCGGAGCGCGGTCTTGGCGTCGTCGAGGCGGGCTGCCATCTCGTCGCGGGCATCGCGGGCCTGGACGAGTTCGTTATCCGCGCGGGTCGCGTTCGTCTGCATGCTGGCGACTTGCTTGCGGAGATTTTCGTTCGAGTATTCGAGCTGACTGACGCTGGCCTTGAGCGAGCCGACGGTTGCGCGATGAGTGGCGATCGGGCCGGGCTGGGCGCAGCCGGCTCCCAGACCGAAGATTGTGGCGACGCCGATACCCATCACGACCAGGGCGAAGCGAGGAATCCGGTCGCTGGTCATTACGAATCCCCTTTCGCCTAGTCGCCCGCGTGGATCGTCGGGATTTAGATTGAGTTGCGTCAAGCCCACGGTTCGCCTCGGTTCAGGCCATCGCCCGTCTTGGCGGCGTAGTCGGGCGGGGGAAGGTCGTCGATGCCGACCGTCCCCCGGGGCTTGGGGCCATCCGGCGGCAACTCCTCATCGGCCAGGCCCGCCTGTCCCCGGAACCGGATCGCCCAGAAAATCGTCAGAGCCAGGGCCGATGCGAGGGCACCGACCAGGGCACTAAGCAGGATCACCAGGCCGGTTGTGCTCTGAAAGTTGCCCAGGCCGAAAGGGAAGGCGATGCTTACCCGTTCGTTGTTAGTCAGCACGAACCAGAGCATCAAGCCCAGGACGATCGCCAGGATCACGAGGCGGCGGTAGACCCAGAGATTCCGAACCAGGGAGCGACGCCGTCGTTTATAGTAAGGCGATCCGGCCATCCGTTGCCCCGCTTTCACGCCAAAGCATGCTCGACTCGTGCCACCGTTCGTCACGCTGATCCATCAACGTTCCATACCCATGACGAACAAAAATAGCACGGAAAATGTGTCGAAGTAGAATTTGAAGTACCGTTCCCACGTCCACGGCCAGCTAAACATCAAAATCAGCGCAGCCACACTCAGGTAAGGTCCAAACGGCAATTCGCGGTCGGAATCATTGATCTTCAATCCCGCCAACCGCTTGACCAGATACTGGATGAACTTGGTGACGGCCGGGACCAGCCCGACGAACGCGGCCAGGGGGATGCACAGGACCGTGGCCCGCCAACCGAGGAAAGCGCCGATCATGGCCAGAATGTGAATATCGCCACTGCCCATTGCCTCGCGACGGAAGACGAACCCGCCAACGACCCGGATAAACCAGATCATCCCGCCGCCAACGAGCATCCCTCCCAGCCCCACGCCCAGCCCCTCCCAGGCCGTGGTGGCCTCGCTCGGGATCGGCCGGATGTGCGGGAAGATCGTCCCGAGCGCCAGACCGAGCACGATCCCGAAATTCGTCACCGACGCCGGCACGATCGTCAGGTCGGCATCAATGAACGTGATCACGACCAGCAGCGAGATCAAACTGATTTGGGCGAAGACCTTGGCGAGCAGGAGAACATCGTCGCGGACGTAATCGACCGGAAAGACCGCGATGCTGAGATAGGCGAAGAGGAACAGGACCCCGACCAGACCCTCGATCGCCGGGTAGCGGGCCGCGATCGGTGCCCGGCAGCGCCGGCAGGCACCGCCGAGGAGCAGCCAGCCGATGATCGGCACGTTGTCGCGGGTTTCGATCGCGCCCCAGCACTTCGGGCAGTGCGAGCCAGGCCAGATCACGCTCTTTTCCCACGGAATCCGGTAGATGCAGACGTTCAGGAAGCTGCCGACGACCGTGCCGATCGTGAACAGGCCGACGCCGTAGATCAGGTGAATCGGCCAGAGATAAGGGAGGCTCATGGTCGGTTCAACCTCGTTTTCGGGTCAGGTTGCGGGCCGCGATCGCCTCTTGCCAGATCTCGATCACCGAGTCGGCGACTTCGTAGACCGACCGACCGGCCGAGGCGACCTCGATGTCGGCCGCCTCGCGGTAGAGCGGCGTCCGGCTGGCGAGCACCGTGGCGACCTCGTCGAGCGTCCCTGCGCTGGTCAAGGCGGGGCGATCGGCCAGATTTTGCCGGGGGCCGGCCAGCCGCCGGGCCAGAGTGTCGGGGTCGGCCGTCAACCAGATCACGAGACCAAACGTCTGGAGCAGTGTGCGGTTCGATCGTGCCAGGATCGCGCCACCCCCCGTTGCGATCACGCCGCCCCGGAGTTCGGGGGTCGCGATAAGGTGGTGAAGCGTGGCGGCCTCGATCAGCCGAAACTCGGCCTCGCCATCGGCGTCAAATATGGTGCGGATCGACCGGCCCTGGCGGCGTTCGATCTCGGCGTCAACGTCGACGTGCGGGCAACCGGTCCGCTCGGCGATGATCCGACTGACGGTCGATTTGCCGGTCCCCCGGTAGCCGATCAGAACCAGTCCCGACGCGGGTAACTTGCGGTCCGAGATCCGGGTCATCATTGGCGGATCGGCCCGAGCTTGCGCTTGACGACCGCGCGCATCACCTCGACCGGTGCCTCCTGATCGGTGTAAAGGTGGGACTGGATCGCCGCCTGGCGGACGAACATATCGACCCCGCTGATCGTCTTGCAGTCGCGCTCGCGGGCGAGCTTGAGGAACATCGTGTTTTCGGGGTGATACACGGTGTCCATCGCCACCGTGCCACCTCGAAAGCCGGCGGGCGGCATCGGCGAGTCATCGACGTTCGGGTGCATCCCGACCGGCGTGCAGTTGATGACGACGTCGGCCAGGATTGACGCCCGGTTCCCCCAGTTCGCCGTCCGGCAGCCAAGCTGGCCAGCGAGCGCCACGGCGTTCTCCTCGGTCCGGTTACAGATCGTCACCCCGGCGCCCCGGCGGAGCAGACCAAACGCGATCGGGCGGGCGACTCCCCCAGCGCCGAGGATGACCACCTGTTTGCTGGCCAGCGGGCTGATGTTGGGCGGATCGTCGTCGTGCCGCATCGCGGCTTCGAGCGAGTCCATCGCCGCGCGGTAGTCGGTGTTGTAGCCGACACGCGAGCCATCCTCCTTGAGGATCATCGTGTTGCAGGCGCCGGTGCGTTCGACCCCGCCGTCGGCCGCCGTTAACAGCGGCAACACCGCCTGTTTGTGCGGGATCGTGATGCTGTACCCCTTGATCTTGAGCCAGTTCAACTGCTCCATCGTCTCCTTGAGGCGGTCGGCGGTGATCTGGATCGGCACCAGGACTTTGTTTTGCCCAAGTTCGCGGAAGGCGGCGTTGTGGATGGCGGGGCTGAGGCTGTGGCCGATCGGGTCGCCGATGACGGCGTAAACCTCGGTCAACTCGTTGATCTCGTCGTAGTGGTAGTCGCGCTTCAGGGTATTGTAGTGGAGCATCCCTGGCGCGAAGTTGCGGTCGGCGTTGAAGTTGGCGTAGGTGTAAGGTGCCCCGAACTTGGCTCCGAGGACGCGGGTGAACGAGCCCACCTCACCCATAGCGATGGCGACGGTGGGCGTTTCCATCTTCGATGCAACCTGCATCACGCGCAACGCATCACTCACCGAATGTGCCCGGGTGGCGATCTTGACGACGTCGGCGTCCATCTCCTCGCACTGCTGGGCGATCTCCAGCAAGTCGCTCGGCGTTTGCTTGAGGTTGTGGTAGCTGACGACCCGCTTGGTCTTGCCGTACCGGCGGATCTCGCGGGCGATGTCCATCTCCAGGTCGACGTAATCGACCCCGGCGACGATCGCCTGGCGGATCAAGCCCTGGCGCTTCTCCTCGGGGAGCCGCCAGAGTCCCCCGTCGGCCCCCCGACGGACGGTGAAGGCACACCGCGTCGGCCGCTCGGCCAGAATACGCTTCAGGTCAGGCTCGCGCCTGAGGCAATCGACGCGCAGCTCGACCAGTTCGAGCCCGGCATCGGCCGCCGCCTTCCACTCATCGGCAAGCGCCTGATGCCGCCCCCGCCCCAGGATCGCACAGATCATCAGACCACCCTGTCCGGCATCACGGGAACTTCAGCACAGTTTGTGACTCGAATGAATCGGACATTCTAACCTCGGCGCGTGGCCAGACAAAAGGATCAGCCGGTTGATCCTCGATCTTTCGGTGGCTGGCTGCGACCCAAGGACCTGTCGGAACGTCCTCGATCGGGCCGGTCAATCGAACAGCCACGGCCCCGAGTGGCTGAGTCCGACCAGCACCACACCCGCCAGCGCGATGGCCAGCAGCATGCCGGCGGCGAAGATGATCCGGCTGATCCAGACGCTCCGCCAGCCGATCCACCAGGCGTAGCCGTTCAGGATCAGACCGGCGCACAGGCAGACGTTGGCGCCGATGGCCAGCATCGGCAGCGAGAAGAACACCGGGAGCGACCGCGCCGGGCTCATGGCCAGCCCCGCGACCGACTCCAGCGTCAGGATCAGGTTGTAGATCAGCCGGTAGCGTTCCCAGCGGAGGAAGAGGGCGAAGAAGTCGCCGCGATCGGGGCTCTGGTCCAGGCCGATCTTCCCCTCGGGCGGGGCGAACAGGTTGTCGATGTCGTCGGTCCGGAATTTCATGAGGTGGGTTGCTCGCCGAGCCAGTCCTGGCAGTAGTTGGTCAGATGGTGCGCGGTGTGGGTTCCGGTGGCCGTGAACCCGAGATAGCCATCGGGGCGGACGAGGAAGGCGCCGGGATTCGGGCCGAAGGCCGCACGGAAGGAGGCCGCAGTCGCTTCCTCGGTGGGAGGAGCGACTTCGAGGGCCGTGATCAGGTCCCGCCAGGGTGCGATGGCTGCGCGGAGTTCGGCGTCGGCGTCGGGGTCTGATCCGGGAGCGGTGATCAGAAGGAGGAAGCGTGACGGGTCGAGGTAGGGATGCACTGTGGTCGCACGCCAGGAGTCGCCGTCGCGGAGCTGGACGGCAAGGTCGGGCACGCGGTCGCCAGCGTGGAGCGATCCGCCGGTGGCCCACTGCTTCGAGAGCACGCTGGCACGGTAGCCGAGGGCAATCTGGCTCATCCCGGCGGGGGCGTTGGCCTGGACGAGCGCCGAGCCGCCGACCCAGGGAGCAAGATGGTTGACCAGCCCCCGGACGATCGGATTTTCGGAACCGATCATGCTTGTCAGGCGGTCGGTTTGATTCAAGACCGAGCGCATCACGGGCAGGCGGTCGTCGGCATAGGTGTCGAGCAGGCTCGGCTGGGCCTGGCCTTTCAGGACCAGGGCGAGTTTCCAGCCGAGGTTGATCATGTCCTGAATACCGGTGTTCATCCCCTGCGCCCCGGCGGGGCTGTGGATGTGCGCCGAGTCGCCGCCGAACAGGCAGCGACCGACCTTGAGCTGCGCGACCATCCGGCTGTTGATCCGGAACCACGAACTCCAGACCACGTCGTGCAGCCGCGCGGGGATCGGCGAGCGCTGGTCGTAGACGGCCTGCAACTCCTCCAGGGTGGGCGGGGTTCCCCGGCTCGGATCACCCGGCGGGTCGCTGATGATCAGGCGGACGTGACCGGGTGCCAATGGGAAAACGGCCATGAAGCCGTGGTCCGACGAGAAGATCTGGAATTCATCCGCCGGCAGATCACCCTCCATGTGGACGTCGCCCAGGGAGTAGTGTTCGACCCGGGTATGCCCCTCGAATTCCAGCCCGAGCGTGTTCCGGATGACGCTGTGTGCTCCCTCTGCGCTGATCAGGTAGGCGGCCTCGGTCGGTTCGAGTCGCCCGTCGGTGTGGCGGAGCACTGCTCCGACCGGTCGGGGGTGGGTGGAGTGGGCATCCTGCGTGAAGCCGACCAGCTCGACGCCCCACTCGATGGTGACGCCGTGCCTGGCGATGGCAGCGCGGAGCACCCGCTCGGTCTCAACCTGCGAGACGAACAGGAGCATCGGGAACGGGCTGTCGATCGTGGTCATGTCGATCCGAAACAGAACTTCGCCGCCGCCATAAATCGCCCCGCCCCGGGCCGGGTTGCCAATCTTGATCAGCTCATCGGCCAGACCACGCCGGGCGAACAATTCCAGCGTGCGGGCCTGGACGCCGATCGCCCGCGAGGTGTCGGCTGGCTTGGCGCGCTTGTCGATGATCCGGACCGGGATGCCGAAGCGAGAAAGTTCCAGCGCGGCGGTCAATCCGGTCGGGCCGGCGCCGGTGATCAGGACGGGTTCAGGCATCGCGGTTTTCCTTGAAAGATCAGATCCGGCCAAACTGGCGTTCGAGTTCCGACTTGGTGAAGACCAGGGCCGTCGGTCGCCCGTGCGGGCAGTGATGGGCGTCGGTGACGAGGTGGCGGCGTTCGAGCAGCGCGACGATCTCCTCGGGAGCGAGCTTCTGGTTGGCCTTCACGGCCGCCTTGCAGGCGATCATCGCCAGCACATCTTCAAGCACCGCGTCGCGTGTCGGCGGCAGAGGCTGACTACCGAAGTGGTCGGCCAGATCACGCAGGAGGCGGTCGGGCGGGATACCGGGAAGCATGGCCGGGACGCTGGAAACCAGGATCGAATCCCCTTCCCCCGGCTCGACCAGCATACCCAGGCTGGCCAATGCCTCGCGGCGTTCGAGGACGGCGGCAACCTCGGCTGGGCCGAGTTCGACCGGCTCGGCGACGAGCAACCGCTGCGACTCGACCCCGCCACGCTCGATCCGCAGCCGCAGTTCCTCGTACAGGATTCGCTCGTGGAGGGCGTGCTGGTCGATCACGACCATCCCGTCGGCGGTCTCGGCGACGAGGTAAGTATCGTGGACCTGCAAGGCTTTTTGCGGCAGATCGCGCACGTCAAACGGCCGAGGGCCGGGGTCGGTCCGCGGGCCAGGAACTGCTGCCACCGGAGCGGGCCCCGAATCCACCGGACCGGCGAACTCGTCGAAGCTCGGGTCGGCGGCCAGCGTCCGGTCGAACGCGGGGGTCGGCGGGTCGAAGCGCGGAGTGGGCGTGAACGTGCTCGCGTCCCAGCGCTCGGCTGGTCCGCCCGCGTAACCGGGGTTTGGAAACGTCTGGAACGGCTGCGGCTGGTTCGAGGGGGCGAACCAGTTGGCGACCGACTGGCGGTCGTTGGGCCGAGGTTCCATCCCGAACGCGGGCGAGTCGGCGGTCGGCGCTTCGATGGCGGGCTCGGCGTCGCGGGGAACCTGCAACTTCGAGTGAAGGTCAGAGGCCAGAAAGGTCTGCCGCAAGGTGGCGAGCAACTGCGAGTAGATCCGCTGGCCATCGCGGAACCGGACCTCGACCTTCGTCGGGTGGACGTTGACGTCGACCTCCTCGGGCGGAACGTCGAGGTGCAAAAACGCGACCGGCGACCGGCCCACCATCAACAGTCCGCGAAACCCCTCCGACAAGGCATGGCCCAGCGACCGATCCCGCACATACCGGCCCGACAGGAACATGAATTGACCCTTGGTCGACGACCGGCTTTGTGACGGGTGGCCGACGTACCCCCACAGGTGCGTCCGGTCAAACCGCGACTCGACCCAGAGGAGCGAGTCGGCCAGCTCGCGCCCGAAGAAGATGCCGATCCGGTCCTTGATGCCCGTCACGGCGGGCAGGTCATGGAGCACCTTGCCGCTCGACCGGTACGTCAGGTGGACCGTCGGGTGCGCCAGGGCGATTCGGGTGAACATCTCGATGACGTGGCCTGCCTCGGTCGAGTCGGACTTCAAATAAGTTCGCCGGACCGGGGTGTTGTGGAACAGGTGGCGGACCTCGATGACGGTGCCGACCGGGCAGCCGCACGCGCGGATTGGCGCGGCGACACCGGCGTCAATCTGCATCTCCGACCCCGCCTCGGAGTCCTCCTGCCGGGTCTGGCAGCGCGTCTTCGATACCTCGGCGATGGCCGCGAGCGCCTCACCGCGAAAGCCGAGCGTCCGGATGCGGAAGAGGTCATCGGCCGCCTGGAGTTTGCTGGTCGCGTGTGGGGTAAAGGCCAGCGGGAGGTCGTCGGGGCTCATCCCCTTACCGTTGTCGGCCACCCGGATCAGGTCTTTCCCGCCGCGTTCCACGGTCACGTCGACCCGCGTCGCACCGGCGTCGATGGCGTTTTCAAGCAGCTCTTTCAAGACGCTTGCGGGCCGCTCGACCACCTCGCCCGCCGCGATCTGGTTGATGACCGACGCCGGGAGTTGGTGGATGATCCCCATCGCTCGACACGAACCTTTCGCCGCGAGTACCAAAAGAGTGACTTGGTTGACCTGGGGAACAGCTTGGCGACTGTCAAAAGGGGACTGGCTCAAGCGACGCAGGAGCGGTGCCTGTCCCACTTCTTGCGGCTGGCCTTCGCCTTGCGTCCCGCCGCCTATCTCCGGGACGAACCAGAGACTTGGATCTGCCTGAGCTCGCCCGACCCCCTGGGCCAGTTGTCAAGGCGATTCCTAGGCACTATTATGGCAGATCCCGCCAGCGATCAACCAGATCTTTTCGCGAGGCTGGCCGGGTCCCGCGTCGGTTTGCGATGATGGTGCGGGATCGAACTTGCCGAGGACCGGGATTCCAGGTGCGGGATGGCGCAATTCGTCGACGTCTGCGCAGCGAGCGAGGTTCCCCCCGACCGGGGCAAAGGGGTCAACGTCGCCGGTCTGCCGATCGCCCTCTTCCGTGACCCCGACAACCCGGATCTGATCCACGCGCTGCTGGGTCGGTGTCCGCACGCCAACGGCCCAATGGGTCGAGCCTGGGTCGACGACGGCGAGGCCATTTGCCCCCTGCACCGCTGGCGGTTCAACCTCCGGACCGGCCGCTGCACCACCGCTCCCGACCGCTCGCTCCACAAGTTCCGCTGCGAGGTCCGGGACGACCGCGTCTGGGTGGAAGCGTGAGGACCGTCGCTGGCCAGGACCACGTGGACCGCAAGCGAGGGACGGCTGGTGACCTCGGGCCACTCCAAGCCGGCTTCGACGCGGGGATCGGACCTCGCCACGTGGTGGACCGAGCGTCGAGTCCCGGTTGGGCCACCGCCAGGGACGGGGTGCCGTCCAGGGACGGCTTTTCAGCCGGGCTCGTTGGGCCACGAGGGCGTGATCCGAATTGCACTCCTCGCCCGCCGGGCAGTGCTGGGCCAGATCATCCTGAAAGTCGGCAACCTCCCGATACCAGCGGCACCAGGCCCGCTCGTGCTGGACGACGCTGCCGCACCACAGCGCCACCGCCGCGATGCCGACCATCCCCCACCAGAGCCGGAACCGGCCGCGCGGGCGGATCATGAGCCGTCCTTTCCCGGTGGTCCGAGGGGGTGGCAGGTTACAACTCCTTGCGGAAGGCGGGAGACTCAAAATACGGCCGAGCCAGACCGACACCGAACCAGGCGATGGCCGTGCCGACGCCGGCCCCGCCGAGCGGGAGCAAGATGAAGGAGGCGATGATCTTCCAGTCGGGAGTATGGATTAGATCAAAATGGAGAACGATCGACCAGGCGACGCCCAGCCCCAGCAGCGCGAACAGGGCCGCCGCGAAGATCACAACGAGGGTCACTTTCGTGGGTCACGCTCCTGGAATCGTTAATGGGGGACGGCTAGGCGTGGGTTGTCGCGCCGGGGTTGTTTTTGGCGGTATTGAGCAAGGCTGGCGGCTCCCTGGAGTAAGTCAGCCGAATCGGTGAGCAAGGCGTTGGCCTTGATTTGCCAGGTGATGGCCTGGTCGAAGTGGCCGGCTTCGGCCTCGGCGGCGGCGAGGGTCAGGATTGGCGCGGGAGTTTGCCAGCCGTCGCGGTCGCAGGCGAGCCGGGCGGACTCAACGGCGAGATTGCCATCGCGAAATGCGGCTACCGGGCAGGTGGCACGGACCCAGGCGCGGTTGACGAGAGGGAGGATCTGGTTCGGATCGAGGCGAAGCGACTCGTCGAAGTCGGCCAGAGCCAGGGCGTATTCCTTGAGATGAAGATGGGCGGCGCCTCGGGTGTTCCAGGTCAAGGCGTCGGGGCGGAGATGGATCGCCTGGTCCAGGTCGATCAGGGCGCGGGAATCGTCCTGCTTGCCCATCCAGATCCAGGCGCGGGTGCTGAACGCGTCAGCCTGGTCGGGGTTGAGCCGGATCGTGGCGTCGAGGTCGGCAATCGCCTGGTCGGTCGCTCCTTTGGCGAGGAAGGCATGCGCTCGGGACAGTAAAGCCGGGGCGTTGGCCGATTCAAGGCGAATCGCCTCGGTGAAGTCGGCGATCGCGCCATCGAGGTCGGCCTGCAACTCGCGGGCGCGGCCACGAGTCAGGTAGAACCGCGCGACCTTCGGGTCGAGACTGATCGCGGTCGAGGCGTCGGTAATTGCCCTGTTGGGTTCGTTTTTCCGGGTCCAGACGAGCGCGGCGGCCCCGTAGTTTTCGGCGTCGTCGGGGTCGAGCCGGATCGCCTCTTCGTAATCCGCTCCAGCCTGGTCATAGGCCCGCTGATGCAACCGGATGTGCCCGCGAACCCGGTAGGCCCGACTCAGCGCGGGACTGAGTCGGATGGCCGCGTCGGCGTCCTGAATGGCGCGATCGTAGTCCTGCTTCGCCTGCCGGACGGTCGCGCGGTACAGATGAGTTTCGGTCGACCGAGGGTTGAGGCGGATCGCCTCATCAAAGTCGGCCAGAGCACCATCGAGGTCGCCCTGGAGCATCCGGACATAACCTTGACTCTGATGGGCGTCGAACGACTGCGGAAAGAGCCGGATGGCATGAGCGTAGTTGCTCAAGGCACGGTCATAGTCGTGTAAAGCACGGCGAGCATGGCCCCGGTTGATGTAGTAGGCGGGCTGCTCGGGGTCGTGGCGGATCGCCTCGTTGTAGTCGGCCAGGGCGATCTCGGGCTCACCGAGCAGGAGCCAGGCCGACCCGCGCGCGTTGTACGCGTTCGCCTGCGGGTCGAGGTCGATTTGCGCCGTGTAAAAGGCCACGGCGCGGTCGAGGGGGATGATCTGGCTCGACCGGACCCAGCCGCGGACCCCACTGGCGGCATGTTTCAACAGGTACAGGTCGCCGCTGGTCTGCTCGACCTCATAGATGCGCTGCTCGCGCCGGTCCTCGCGGGTGGCGGCCAGACTGGCAGCGCGCCCCTCGTCGTCGATGACCTGCGGCCCCGACCGAAGGACCGTGCCGAACGTCGTCATCACCCGAAACCGCGTTGGCGGCGGGTCGGCCCCCTGCGTCGCGGCCGACGCAATCCCGAGAACGAAGCCGAGCCACGACCACGAGCGCGGGATCTGCATGGGAGCCTCGATCGGCGTGGCGAGATGCGGAGATGTTCTTCTGTGGAAGATAAGCCACCCCGATCATGCACGCAAGCGGCACCCTGGAGGAGTGGTGCTGATTTTCGCCCTCCCTGACGATTTTAGGGTTTGAGTCGAATCAAGATGATGTCATCTCGGATCACGGCTTCGAGCCTGAGCGGCGCCAGCATCGCCTTGAGCGCCGGGCCGAGTTGGGCATCCTTGATGTCGAGCGAGACCGGCGTCTTCGGGTCGATCGTGCCGAGCTTGCGGGCGGTCGGATCGAGGACGAACGCATCACCCGCCCTCTGGCTCAAGACGTCGAGGACATCGGCCAGTGGGCGGGTCGGCACCGCCAGCGTCAGCTTACTGTCAAGGTGGCGCTGGATGCGCTCGGCGGTCTTGCTCGCTAGCGCGGCGGGCAGCTCGAAGGGGATCGACCCGGCGCGGGGGGTCGTGATCAAAAGGCCGTCGGGATCGGCGACGGCGACCAGACCAACTGGCTCGAAAAGGAGCCGGAGCCAGGTCCGGAGCGAGACGGGACCAACGACGCTGAGCGGCACCCGCGTCTCGGGGGTCAGACCGACCGACTTCCAGGCGTCGAGGTCGGCGTGGATCTCGATGTTGGTCATCCCGCCCAGATCCCGGATCGTCTCACCCAGCGGTTGCCCGACCCCGACGCCGTTCATGGCGAAATGCAAGGTCTCGCGGTCGAGCACTCGCGCCACTTGCACCGCGGCCGGCGGTTCGGGCAGCGCCTCATAAAGCGCGGCGATCCCGGCGGGCTCGATCTGGCCGGCGGGGTTGATCACGACCGTCATCGGGATCGCCTGGACGCCGAACGCCTCGAAGGTCTTGCCGTCGTCGTCGATCAGGCTCGGAAACGGGAGATTTCGCCCGTTCCAGGTGTCGCGGAAGATCGGCACCAGTTTGCGGTCGAGATCGGCCATATCGTCGGCCCCTGGGCCGTGGATCGCCAGCACGGTGAACTTGTCGCGGGAGTCGGCGTAGTCGTCCCAGAAGTTCATCATGGTCGGCAGGCCGCGACCGATGCACGGGCCGCAGGTGGTCGTCCAGAACTCCAGGACGACCCACTTCCCTTTGAAGTCAGCGAGCTTCACATCCTTCGCCACCCCGCGGGCATCCTTGATGGCGAGCGCGGGGGGCGCCTGATGGCTTAGCCGGGCGATTGGGCTTAATTCGAGCTTGATCGGGTTCTTGAACGGACGATCGAGGCCGGGTTGGTCAGCCTTGACCTCGATCCGGGCGGCGGCCCCGAGGTGCTCGGCCGGTTCGCTCGGTTCGTAGAAGTTGAACAGATACTTGCCGGCGGGCAGCATCATCTGGCACTCGGGCAGGGCGCCCGGCTCGCGCTTCGAGACGTCCTGGCGATCCTTGATGCGAAACGAGAACCACTGGGCGACCGATGTGTGGTCCGTGTTGTCCATCATCGCGATTGCGCCCACCGTCTTGAGCGGATGGCTCGCCGCCGCCGACACGACCGGGCCGTGGACCCGGACGAGTGGGCCGAGCTTGATCTCGACCGGCGCCTTCGCGTCGGCCTCGGACGCAACGATCAGCCCTCCCGTCTGCTCGGCGGCATCGAGCGCCATGATGGCCCGTGACCGCCCATAGTAGAAGCTGGTATCGAGCTGAAACTGCCCGGCAGAGTCGGTTGTGACCGGCTCGTGCAGGTGGATCTTGGGGCTGTTCGCCTCGAAGCTCCAGATGATGCTGACCTTTGCCCCGACGGCGGGCTGGCCGTCGCTCGTTACCACCTTTCCCCGGACCACGGCGGGGCCATCGGCGCGGGCCGTCGTCAGACTGACGGCCGTGATGGCCAGAAACAGGGGATAGATCCGGCGGCAGATGGGCATGGTTGATCCTCCGTGGGGTGTCGTCGCATCGGTGTTGCGGGCGCATCCAGGCGCGAGCACGATACCAGACCTGCGACTCCTGTCGAGACCGGACCGCCCGGATCGGACCGAATGCTGGCCGCACCAGGGCGGCTCGCTTATACTCCGACCAATTACACCCTGGGAGTGATCTGATCCAGACCCGAAAGGCCGGTCGATCCGATGGAAACGGCGTCCCCTCCGCTGGCCGAACCGCACACCGCAGCGGCACCACCCGTTTCACCGCAATCCGTCTTCGAGACGATCCCCTGGCGGCTGCGCGACGTGGTCATCGGCCTCGGCCCGTTCGTGGTCCTCCGGCTCATCGACCTGGTGCATGGCGCGATCGAGATCCCGGGCGCGCCCAACTGGTCCTGGATTGCGGCCTCAACCTTGGGCCTCGCATGGATGGCGATCTACCCCCTCTGGGCGGGCCGTCGCCTGATCGGGCCGTTCCGCCTGGTCCGGCCATGGTCGGTCCTGCGCGAGGTTTTGATTGCTCTCGGGTTGATCCTCCCCCTGCTCTACGCGGTCGGGACGGCAACCGAATGGCTCAAAAAGTGGCTCGGTTCCGGTCAGGATGCCAACCCGTTCGGGCCGATCGTTTATGCCCCCGACCGCTACCATCTGATTGCGCTGACGCTGCTGGCCGTCAGCCTCGGGCCAATCGCCGAGGAGCTGATGTTTCGCGGGCTCGTCTACAACTTCCTCCGCCGTCGCCTGGCCGTCTTCATCGCCGCCCCCATCACCGCGATCCTGTTCGCGCTCAACCACCCCTTCGGCCTGGCGGACATGATCGGGGTTGGCCTCTCGGGCCTGGCGTTTACCCTGGTCTACGAGTGGCGCAAGACCTTGCTCGCCTCGATCCTGCTTCATGCCTTCGAGAACGCAATCGCGATGACCATGATGAACTTCGCGGCCGCCGCCTACGCCGCCAGCCCGGTCCTGGGTGTGACCGGCGATTCCACCGAGGGCGGAGTTCGAATCACAGTGGTTATGCCCGAGAGTGCCGCAGCGGTCGCTGGGGTTCAGGTTGATGACATTCTGGTCTCGGTCGACTCATACTCGGTCACGAATCGCGAGAACATGACCCAGGCCGTCCGGCTGTATCAGCCGGGCGACACGGTAATTCTGCACATCCTCCATCAGGGAGCCCCGCTCGACCTACCCGCCCTGCTGAAAAAGCGGTCGCCCTGAGCAATTGCGTCAGGCTTACAGCCAGATCTTCAGCCGCTTGCGGAGCGATTCGGGCAGGCGTTTTTCGACGATCCGGGCGATCTGGTCGGGGTGGAGTCGGGTCGAGAAGTGGGAGGCGATGACGCATTCGTTCTCGAACCGCTCGGCGCGGGCGAGGGTGTACGGATCGGAGAAATCTGTCCGACTCGGCTTTATGCTCGTAGCCGTTCGCGGGGGTAGTGGCTTGCGCTTCGACGACGGGTCGAGTGCATCAGGGGCATGACCCCATCTCCGCCCTCGCCCGTTCCGTCGCTGTGCGGCGAGTCGGTCAACGAAGTCGCTGTCGTGCTCAGGCCGCCGGCCCCGGTCACCATCCCCGACCCGCCGATCGGGATGCTCCGGCTGGAGGTAAACGGGCCTGCGCCGACGGTGGTGGTCATTGATGCGGCCTGGCAATGCGGAAGTGTCGAGTGACGGCCGACGCGGGTTCGTAGGAATCATCGCCGTCCTGGTGAGCCATGATGGTGCCGGTGCCAGCCCCGGTGATGTGGGCGTACCACACGCCGCCCGCGTCTTGATAGATTTTCAGGTTGCTGCTGGCGGTGAAGCGGACCGGCAGGTTGGAAGACGCGGACGCCCTGATCGCGAAGTCGGCGTCGCCGAAGGACCTGGCATGCAGGTCGCCGAAGTATATGGTCTGCATCGCGTAAAACTGGTAGGCGCCGATGTCCACGTAACCCAGCGCGGGTTGGCGTTTGTAGCCACGTTGATCGAGATACGGCAGATTCGGGCCAGTCCCCCGGTTGATGGCCGGGCTGTCGGCCGCGAGGGCCAGGGTCGGAGTCGGACCGCCATTGTGTTGCAGCGGATGGAGCCTGGGATTGCCCGTGATGAAGCTGCCGGCGAAGCCGCTCTGCCTGCCGATCAGGTTGCCGCTGCCGGAGGTCACCCCGTCGCCAGTCGCGGTGAAGTCCGCGACGGTGTGGTCGGCCTGGGCGATGATGCTGTTGTTGACCCTGACGACGGCGGCGACGGTGGACGAATCGTCGCGACTGTAGATGCCGCGACCGCCCTGGTCCGCCGTGTTGAGCGAGATCGTGCTGACGGAAACCTGGACGGTGCCGTTGTGGTTGAAGAGCCCACCGCCGAGCCCCTGGCCCGCGTGACCGCGCTGACCGGCCGAGGGGTTGTAGCCGCCGCCGCCGCCGTTGGCCTTGTTGCCGGTGATGGTGCTGTTCGAGATGCTGACTGCGCCTGCCTGGTTGTAGATCGCTCCGCCCAGCCCCGCCCCGCCGCCGCCCTGCGTCCCGACCGAGTTGCCGCCGCCAAAACCGCCGGATCCTCCCGGCCCGTTGTATTTGCCCCCACCCCCGGCCCCGCCGCCGCCGCCGAATCCGCCGTTGCCCCCCGCTTCACCATTCGTGGCGAAATTTCCGCTCGCGCCGCTGCCGCCGCCGGCCCCAAAGCCGCCGGCCCCACCGCGGCCCTTGCCGAGAATAACCCCAAGGTGGGAGGCCTTTGCTCCTCCGCCACCGCCACCACCGAAGCCGCCCTGGAGACCATTGAAGCTGAAGAAGTCACCACCGGCACCCCCATTCGGCCCACCGCCGTTGGACCCATTCTCGGGGAGTCTGCCACTCGTATCTCCGTCGTCCGTGAGCCCACCCCCGCCGAAGCCGACAGGTCCGTTTTGACCGGTCCCGCCGGCTCCGCCCTGGGCGGTGTTGCCCGCCAGGGTGCTGTTCTGGATCGTCAGCAGGCCCGCGTTGAAGATCGCGCCGCCCAGGCCCGCCGCACCGCCGGCGCCCGCCCCAAATCCCCCGCCACCAGCTCCGCCCTTGGCCAGGCCACCGCGGAGGGTCACGCTCTGCAAGGTCAGGTCGCTGCGGGGAGCGATGTAGAAGAGGCGGAACGGCGTGGCGCTGCCGCGCTCGATGGTGATGCCCCTGGTCAAACCAGTATTGCCGTCGATCACCAGCCTGCGATTCGCGGAAATTGCCAAGGCTGAAGGGCCAGCCGTTCTGTCGCCGACGGTGGACAGCTTGATGGCCCCGCCGTCGATCCCGGGGGCGAACTGGATGGTGTCATTGCCGTTGCTGGTTTGGCCGAGGTCGGTGGTTGCACCGGTGTTAGCCGCGGCAATCGCTTCCCGAAGCGTGACCAGGCCGTCGCGGGCGGTCGTGTTGTCGAGCAAGCTGTTGACCAGGAGAGTAGTCTGCACCAGACGGTCCTCGAGGCACAACAACCGAGGCTCGTAGCGAGTTCGCCCCTCCTGCCGGGACTTGCCGCGGCGGGAAGGACGGGCAACTCGACCTTGGGAACCGAACGTCGGGCGCAGCCTTTGGACGAAAGTCATCGTAGCCTCTCTTCCTTCAAGGAAAGTATCCGGGTCACTTGGGCAAGCTAGGTCACGAAATCGATTGTGACTGGAATATTCCTGGGCGATTTGCCGCCTTGGTGGTGGTTGTTTACAGGGGGATGTTGACCCAGATGTCGCTCGGGGCGGCGAGGATCGCCGAATCCGTTCAAAGGATTAATCGATTGCACCTCGGCAGCATGATTCGGACGTAACCGATCAATCGCCGTGGCGAGGTGCCACCCCCTCCATGGTCGGATCTGCTCGGAGGTTGCGAACGATCCGGAAAACACCGGGGCCGCCCCCGCGGCGGTGTCCGGGACACATCAAGCAGTCACCTTCAGGACCGTCTCGATCGACTCGAATCGCCCACAAGCCGCCCGACGCAACAGAGTAACCCTAATGAGCGCTTACTTATGATCTGTGGCAATCCAATCGATATACTAAAATTTCAAGCATGATGAATTAGAGGCTATTCGGTAAGTTAGTTTCGTTGGGTAAACGAATTACGGCAAATGAACGATCGACGCAACCCGTCATTCCCGGACCGCAGCCAATCCTATAGCCAGATCTTGAGCCGCTTGCGAAGTGATTCGGGCAGGCGTTTTTCGACGATCCGGGCGATCTGGTCGGGGTGGAGTCGGGTCGAGAAGTGGGAGGCGATGATGCACTCGTTCTCGAACCGCTCGGCGCGCTCAATGATGTCGTCGAGGTGGGTGTGGCCGTACTTGTGGATGCGTTCAGGCCGCTCCTGGGGGGCGACGAAGGTCATCTCGCAGATCAGGATCTCGGCCTTGTAGATCTCGGGGTAGTTGTCGAGTCCGGCGGGGGCGGTGTCGCCGGTGAAGGCGACCTTGGGGACGCGGATCTCGGCCGAAACCTCGACGCCCGACTGGCGGAGGTCGCGGATCGCCAGGTCGTCGCCGATCAGGTGCTGGAACTCGGGCTTGAGCTTGCGCCGGCGCTCCCAGATCAGGTAGCCGAGCGACGGGATTGTGTGCTTGGTGGCCCACGCGGTCGCGACCAGTTCGCGCGAGAGCGAGATCTCCTCGCCGGGCTCGACGCCGACGAGTTTGGCCGGCATCCCGCCGCGATCGAGCTTGACGAAGGCGCGGAGCAGTTGCTCGACGAAGGCGACAGCCTCGCGCGGCATGTAGATCGTCGGCGGCTCCATCTTCATCATCCGCCGCCGGGCGATGTAGACTGGCAGGGCCGCGACGTGGTCCAGGTGGGTGTGCGAGAGGAACCAGGTCGGCGTCGCCATGAACGGCCAGGGCTGTGCCCCGAGGTCGAAGCCGACCTTCAGCTCGGGCACGCGGAAGTAGGTCTGCACCGCCGCCCGCGAATAGCCTTCGATCGTCAGTCCCTTATGGACGATCGACCGGACCGGCGCATTATCGACCGGGTGATCGAGCGACTCAACGTCGGTATCCGCTCCCATCTCGCTGCTCATGGTGCCGCCGCCCGATCCCTTCCCGCTCGCTGCGCTGCTTGATTGGTCCGATCGACCTTCATTATAACCACAAGATCGACCGACGGTCAGAGGCGAGCCCGCCCGACCCCAGACGATCCAGCGAACGGAATGGTTCGCGCTGTCCGTACCCCCGACCCGAGACGCACCGCCATGATTGCCGGTCCCGCTGGCTCGACCCTCGTCCTCGGCCCGGCCTACCTTGACCGGGTGATCCGGGTCGACCGACCGCTCCTGGACCCGATGCTCGGGCTCGACCCGCTCGACCGGAGCGTGGACGGGGATCATCGGCCCGATCCCGGGTCGGAGGACTTTTTGCGGCTGGTCGACCCGGCGGGCGGCGGGCTGACAATCGGCTTTCCCGACGATTGGCCCGCTGACCCTGGAGCGGGCACGACAATTGGCCTGGAGCGGCGGGTGCTTGGGCCAGGTGTCCGTTCGGTCCAGGCCCTGATGTGGGCCGACCTCCTGGGCGGGATGGGGCCGGGGTTTGCCGCGAGTCTGGGTGGGACGCTGATCAGTGCGCTCGGCTCGAGCGACGACCTGACGAGTCAGATCGTGGCGGCGCTGCTCGGGCAGGTCAGGATCGCGCACGAACCGGTCCGGATCGCCGGTCGTGAGGCCGACTGGACCCTCCTGATCTCCAGCGGCCCGCACGGCGACAAGCTGGCCGTCGGGTTTCGCGGCTGTCACTCGGCCTGGACCGACTTCGAGCCGTGGCGCGATCGCCCCTGCCGGGTCCGGGTGGTCGCCGCGTTACCGAACCGGGTCGTGCCCGCCGCGCTCGGTGAGCCGGGGGCGAGTCAGGTCCGGGCCTTCTTTCCCAACGCGCGGAACATGCTCGACCGGTCCGATCCGGTGACCGAGTGGGCCGATCGGTTCCACGTCCTGAGCTGTAATCGCGGCGAGTGGATCGACCTGGGCGACCTGGCCGGTGGGCTCGACCGGGTGCCGATCGTCGCCGTGACCGATGGAGCGCGCGGGGCGTCGGTCTGGTTCTGGGATCAGGAGGGGTCGAGGCAGCAAGTCGAGGTCCCGGCGTTCCCCCGATCGGTGCCGATCGTCGATACCAACCGCGCGGGGGAAGCCTTTGCCGCGACGCTCTTGACCACGCTGGTCGAGGCGAGTTGGACTCCGGGGCCAGCGGCGGCGGACTTGATCCGGCGGGCGGCCGGGCGGGCATCGGCGGCATCGGCCCTGGTGCTCGGTCGGGCGAACTTCGGGTTTCCAACAACGGCTGAGATCGACCGCGCGGTCCGGCTCGGGAGCGTCGACTGACCGATCCGACTGGATCGGTGACCCGTTCCCGGGTACTCTGGGCGGGAACGGATGGGCGCGGTGGCCTGGTGCGGCGGGGTGACCTTTGATGAAGTGGGTCTGTGGGGTGCTGGTGCTGGTGGTGGTGGCGGTGGCCGCGTCGGCGGTCATGGTGCAGCGGTCGCTATCCGGCCAGAACCGGAGCCGTCCTCTGTTTCGAGTCCATCCGGCGACCCTGGCAACGGAACCAACGCCTGCCCCCCGGTCTGACCAGCGGGCCGACGACCCGGTGCCGGTACCGGCGATCTCGGTGGGGGATGCCCTGCTCCGGCCGCTCGACCTGCCCTTTGGTGAGCCGACAACGCTGGCCGACGTCCAGAAGTATCTGGCGGGAGCGCTCGGGGCGCCGGTGGTCCTCGACCTCGCGGCGCTCGACCGGCTCGGCCTCGACCCCGAGGACCGGGTCCAGCTTGACCTCAAGGGGGTCCGGCTCAAAACGGGTCTGAAGCTGCTGCTTGACCAACTCGGGATGACCTGGCGGGTCGTGGCTGAAGACAACCTCCTGATCCTGACCGACCCAACCGAGACCGCCGATCCGATCGACCGGGCGCTCCGCCAGCTCAAGGTCATCCACGACGAGATGCACGACCTGCGCGACGCCGTGGACGACCTCCGCTCGCTCGTCGAGGAAGAACTTGGAGTCGACCCCGAGACCGACCCGAACAAAGCCATCTTCGTCCGCGCACCAGCCCGGCCCACCCGACCCAGACCTCGCCCCGCTCCGGCCCCGACGCCCCGATCCACCCGATCCGAGACGCGGGGATGACTGGTCCCCAGGCCGATCCCGCGGCATCTTCCCGGACCAACCCACCTCGGACCGGTGCTCCCCGAACGCCGCTGGTGCCACCGAATGGTGTCCCCCGAGGGAGGCCAGGCTGGGCTGATTACCTCCGCGACCCGCGCTCGGCGGTCCTCAGCTTCCTCGCCGCCGCACTCGTCATCGGTGGCGGGCGGAAGGCGTATCAGGCCCTACAGGCCCGCCGGATCAGCGCCGCGATCGCGGGCTCGAACCCTCACGTCGAGGACGTCGAAGCCGCCGCCGATCACGGCCGACTGGTCCTGATCGACCTGTTTCGCTTGCTTGAGACCGCCGATCGACCCGAGGTCCGCGCCGCTGCGGGTCGGTCCCTGGCCCGGCTCTGGAAGCTCGACGCGTTGATCCCCGAGGAAGAAAAGGCCATCGTCCGGCGCGGGTTTACCGTCACCTGGCACGCCCGCCGCAAATACCCCCGGAACCTGGTTGCGCCGATCCCGATCCGCGTCGACTTCGCCGTCCCGTTCCTGGCACCGGGTGCGCGGGGAGTCGGTCCCGAGCACCTCGTCTGGTCGTACCGTCTGACGGGGACCGAGCGGGCTCGCCTGGAAGCATGGACCGAGGCCGCGCCGGGCGTCCCGTCGGCGACGTTCACGATCTACCCCGAGGATTTTGCCACCCTTGGCCCGCACCGGCTCGCGCTCCAGGCGCGGACCCGGACGGTCGGTCTGACGGATACCTGGGAACTCGACCTGCCGCACATCCCGTTTTCGTTCGAGTTCGATCCCCACCTGACGGTCGATGCATTGCTGACGCTGCCCGATGAGGGCCGCGCGGGGCGGTTCGCGCAGGCGGTCCGCCTCGAAGCGCCGACCGATCCCGTCCCGCCGCTGGACCTGACCCCGGACCTCGTGCTGCGTGATCCGCCGGTGATCCGCCTCCGGACTCCCCTGCCCTGCGACCTGGCGCATCGTGTTGCCATCGAGGTTGAAGGCATCCCCGGGTCGTTTGCCGCCGGCACGGTCGTCGCCGTCGCGGCTGACCTACCGCCGGACCTGCCGCTCGACCTGCCGATCGGCCCGATCGAGGGCATCCCAGCCGCGACGCTGGATCGTCCGGGACCACGCCAGATCCGCGCGGTCCTGACCGCCGACGCCAGCCTGGGCTGGACCAACCCCGCCATCCGGTCGGTCTGGCCCGCGTCGATCACGACCGACTGGGTCGAGGTCCGCGTCATCCGCCGCTGACCCTGGCGGTGGATCGCCGTTAATCCGCCGCTCAATGGCGGGCTTCAGTGTTACCCCGGTGTCACCCCAGGTTGCGGGTTTGCGTCGGGGTGCGGCCGTGTCATGTCTGCTTTTGTCGCGACTGCTCACCATTCTGCCTATTCCGGGCCTGATCCTTTTGTCGGTAGTGGGCACCGACCTCAGCAGGATTCTACAGTGCAACCCGCTGGGACCGCCGAGCGGTTCGCCCCCCTGGCGAGTGTTCGAGGTGGCGAGTTCTGGCTCTGGATTCCGGGCAGGATCGGCTGATCATGCCCCATCCACGCTCGGGCTTGCCGGAGTCGCCGATTCCGCTCGTCCCACCGCGCAGGCCCAATACTTACCTGGATGGAGATGCCTGAGATGTCGCAACACGTTCGGAAGCTCGCCCTGGTGGCAACGGCAATCATGGGAGTGCTGGGTGGGTCGGCTCGGGCTGACTTCGTCACCTACACCCACACCACAGCACAGACACCGGTTCCCTTCGTGGACACATTCGCTCTGCCTGGTTTCAATCCGACGATGGGGACTTTGACCTCGGTGCGAATCACCGAAACCGTCAATCTCAGCTCGACGATCGGGATCTACAATTCCTCGGCCACAAACCAAACCTATTCAAGCGCGATGGCGAGCGTAACAGCCACCGTGACGACGCCGTCGCTGACCATGGACCCCGTCACCGCAACCGCGACCTCGGCTGGGGGGACCGCTACCCCTGGGTTCACCTTCCTGAACCCCACAGGTACCTCGATGACGATCTTCACCGAGATGACGAGCAATCTGGGTCTATTTACCAATGGATCGGTGCCGCTGACGTTCTCGGTCAGTTTCAGCGGGGCGACCTACATGGGCACAACCTCCGGTTCGACCCCAGGCAACACACTCTTTTTTGGCGGTACGGCTACCTCTGGTGGGACCACTGCCGTGACCTACACCTACGATGCGTCACCCACCGCCGTCCCCGAACCCGCCAGCCTGACCCTGCTCGGCTGCGGTCTCATTGGCACCATCTTGCTGGCCCGGCGGCGTCGGACCGCCTGAAACCGACGGTTGGAGCGGCAGCAGTCATTGAAGTGACTCTCCAGCAACCCTGGATCGCCTTTCGAGGGCGGTTCAGGGTGCTTTGTTTGATATTCAAACATAATTCATTGATTGATTGAATCACCACTTGTCGATCGGCCCGGTCGGCACGGGAACCCGGGGCTCGAAGTGGCTGGGAAGTGGCGACATTGGCCCGGCGCTCCGGATCGCGGCGACCGTCTCATCGAACAGGGTGGCCGATGACAGGTTGATCAGGCGGTGATACAGCTCCTTTGGTGGGCGGATCGCGTGGCTGTACCACTTGATCACCTTGCGGAACTGGAGCGTCGCCATCCGTTCCCCTCGGCGCTCGACCAGGCGGTGGAAGTGGTCGGCCATCGTCGCCACGCGCTCCTCGAAGGTCGGCTCGGGGCCGGGGTCGCCGTGCTCGGCCCAGTGGGTCAACTGGCGGAAGAGGAACGGGTTGGAGAGCGCTCCTCGGCCGATCGATACCGCCGCGCAGCCCGTCTCGGCGAACATCCCGGCAACGTCGCCCAGCGTCCGGAGGTCGCCGTTACCCACGACCGGGATGCGGTCCACGGCCTCGACGACCGCCCTGATCCCGGCGCGGTTGACGGACCCCTTGAACCCCTGATCCCGCGTCCGACCGTGGATGATCACGGCGGCAGCCCCGACCCGCTCGAAGGCGCGAGCCAGACCCGGGGCCGACAGCGTCTCATCATCCCAGCCGAGCCGCATCTTGACCGTCACCGGCACCGCAACCGACTCGACCACCGCCGCCACCAGCGCCTCGGCGGCATCGACCTGGCACATCAGGGCCGACCCGCCGCCCGAGCGGACCACCTTGTTTACCGGGCAGCCCATGTTGATGTCAACGACCGTTGCGCCGGCGTGCTCGACCACCCACCGCGCGGCGCGGGTCATCTCGTCGATGACGTGGCCGTAGATCTGGATGGCCAGCGGGCGGTCCTCGTCGGTCGTCTCGGTCAGCTCGAACGTCCGCGGTCGTTTCTCCAGGATGGCGCGGGCGTTGACGAGGTCGGTCGTCGCCAGCCCAAGCCCGCCGCGCTCGCGGATCGTCAGGCGGTAGGCCAGGCCGGTGTATCCCGCCAGCGGAGCCAGGAAGAAGCGTGACGGGATCGGCACCGAGCCAATCTGGAACGGCTCATGGACGATCGGGGGCGCTTCGGGATGAGTGGCGAGGGCTTGGTCGAGCAACGGACAACCTCTTGATCAAAGACCGGGGGCGAAGACATCATTCTACCGAGGGAAGGCCCGACCTATCGAGACCAAGCCGCTGATGCTGGACACCGCCGCCGCCGCTGAGTTCGCCGTCCTGACGACCGATGACGGGATCAGCCTCCTCCAGCAAGTCGCGGCCGTCGCGTATCCCGGCCCGGCCGAGATTGCCCGCTGGCGACGCCTGGCCGAGCCTGAGCTGGTCGCGGCGGCGGTCCGGATCGTCGCGGCGCGGCGCAAGGGGGCGGCCAAGTTCAGCCGGGCCGACCAGATGTGGTTCAGCGCCAAGGGGCTCGAACAGAGCACCGCCGAGGCCGTCGCGCGGCACAAGGCCCAGCGATTTGCCGATGGAGTCGTGGTGGACCTCTGCGCCGGGATCGGGGGGGATTCGATCGCGCTGGCCGGGGCGAATCAGGTCGTCGCGGTCGATCTGGACCCGGCGATGAGTGCCCGGACCCGCTGGAATGCTCAAGTGTATGGGGTCGCGGACCGGGTCGAAGCGGTGACGAGTCGCGCTGAGGATGCCTCGATCCCGCCCGGTGCCTGGCTCCACGTCGATCCAGACCGCCGGGCGACTTCGACGCGGAAGACCAACGTCGTCGCCGAATATGCCCCGGGGCTGGATGTTTTGCTCGGCTGGACCCGATCGACGCAAGGGGGGGCGATCAAGCTCGGCCCGGCGAGCGACTTTGCCGCGCACTTCGGCGGCCCCGAGTTCGAGGTTGAGATCGTCAGCCTCGGTGGTGAATGCAAGGAGGCGACGGTCTGGTTTGGCGACCGCGCCACGCCCGAGGTCCGGCGTCGCGCGACGAACTTGCCATCGGGGGCGACCTGGACCGACCGCGATGCGGGCCACCGGGCTCCCATCCCCGCCGGCTCGGTCCAGTCGTGGATCTACGACCCCGACCCGGCGCTGGTCCGGGCGGGCTTGCTCGATGGGTTCGCCGCCGCGCACGGCTGGGGCCGGATCGAGCCGGGGGTGGACCTGCTGACGGGCGCGGCTCGGGCAGATTCGCCGTTCGTGGCCAGCTTTGAGGTCGTGGAGCAGTTTCCGCTTGATCTCAAGATTCTTCGGCGTCAGGTGGCGGCGCGGGGGCTTGGCCCGCTTGACATCAAGACGAGAGGATTGGCGGTTCGCCCCGAGGTCTGGCGTGCTCAGCTTCGCCCGCCGGGTCCCAACCCGGCGACCTGGATCTTGCTTGCGGGACGGACCGGTCGCGGGCGGGCGATCCTGGCCCATCGGGTCTGACGGGTCGCGCCCGCGTGATTTTTTCGACCCGGCACTCGAAGCCGGGGAACGTGGCGGGTAGGCTGGAATCCGTTGGGAATGAACTCGACTCAAGATGACAAACTCCCCAAGGTTCAAGGAATCGGATCCATGGTAAAATCTCGGGCGCTTGCGACCCGGTGGGTCGGCCTCGCGGTCATAGCTGGGTGGCTGGGATCGGTCGGGACGGCGGGCGCGGCCCCCGCCACGCTCCGGTGGAAGTTCACGCCGGGCGAGGTTCTCCACTATGAATCAGCACAGACCACCACCACCAAGGGCAAGGACCCTTCTGGTCAGGAGATCGGTCAAACCCTGACCCTGACGCTCGACCTCACCTGGACCGTCAAGGAGGTCGACCCGCAGGGCATGGCTCGCCTGACGCAAACAATCGACCGGATCAGGACCACCGCGACCTTGCCCTTCGGTAAGTTCTCGTTCGACTCGAAGGAAGGCGGCGACGCGACCGGACCGGCGGGGCCGCTGTTCAAGATGCTCGTTGGCTCGGAGTTCGTCTTCAAGATGAATCCGAAGGGGGAGATCAGCGACATCCAGCTCTCCGAGCAGCTGCTGGCCAACCTCAAAGGTGACAAGGAGCCCGCCGGTGCCCAGGGGCAATTCTCCGAGGCGGGTCTGAAAAACATGCTGACCCAGATGGGTCTGGTCTTGCCCGATGCCGCCGCCGAGCCAGGGGCCACCTGGAACCGCAAAGTCCCAATTCCCGCCGGTCCCAACGGCGAGACCCGCGAGATCGAGCAGGTCTTTACCGATAAGGGGCCTGATCCTGACGGCAAGTCGCTCGAAGCTGTAGAGATGGCCACGAAGTTTCAGCCGATCACGCCCGACCCCAACATCCCGATCACGATCCAGACCCAGGAAGCGACCGGACGGTACCTGTTCGACAACCAGGCGGGGCGGATCACGACGTCGCGCGTCGTCGAGAAGGTTGACCTGATCGGCAAGATCCAGGGCAAGGAGATCTCGCAGTCGAACGAAACCGTGACCGTGATGACGCTTCAGCCCCGGTAAGACCGGGCCAGGCTGGCCCACGACGGCCTGCGGGTCGCGACCAGGTTAGTCGAGGTTTGCTCCCGCTCGGTCGGAGCGTTCGAGTTTGCCATAGGATGGGGGGATCGAGACGCGACCCTCGGCGTCGACGTCGAATCTTTCGAGGATCAACGCACGGCACCAGGCCGGGTCGAGCGTGCTGGGGTCGGGGAAACCCTCCTCCAGCAAGGCGACCAGCGCGGGGTCCATGCCCGTCGTGGACGGCAAGCCCGGGCCGAACTCGGGTGCAGTGGGTTCGTTCCGGACCTTGGTCGCAACCGGCGGAATGGGTTCGTTTGGGACGACAACCGGGCTGGTGATGGTGGGTTCGTTCGGGATGATCGGCGGCACGACCAGAGTGGGTTCGTTCGGGATGATTGGGGCGACGGCTGGAGTGGGTTCGTTCGGGATGACAGGCGGATCAAAGAAGTGCGCCGGGATCGAGGCGGGGAGCTTGATGCCGGGGGCGGCCTGGGGTGATTCGAACTGGCTCAACGTGCAGAGGCGATGGAACTCGTTCTGGAGCGACCGTTCGTAGCGACGGACCCGGATCAGGTTGGGGTTGTTAAAGTCGTCGAGGTCGGCGATCGCCAGTTGCCGGGCGATCGCGTCGGCGTCTTCGACTCGCTCCTGGTGCTGTTTCAGGTCGGCCAGCATCGCGCGGGCCAGCGCTGCCTCATCGGCCCCGGTGTCGATTGTCTGCCCATCGGTATCCACGGTGAAGCCGGGGGCGTCGCCCCGCAGTTCGGGCGGCGTGCCGAGCAGGTCGTTGGCGAGAGACTTCTGCTCGACGGACCAGGGGGCGCGCTCGGCAATGCTCAACAGCATCGACCAGCGCTCGATCAACCAGTCGCACCCGTAGGCCGACCGGCGGAGCTGAGTCACGACTTTCTCAGGGTTGCGGGCCAGCCGGGTGCCGAGGCGCTTTGCTTCGTCGCGCTGATCGTCGTCCCAGAACGAAGCAGCCCGCCAGCTCGCTCCCTTGCGGATCTGCTTTTCGAGTTCCCGCAACCGGTCAAGGCGAATTGTGATGATGGCGATGGTGGCACAGACCCACGCCTGAAAGGCGGTCTGCGGCTTGAACGTCTCATAAACCCCGATCGACCGCTCGCGGACCAGACTTTCGTCCTCCACGCGTACGACGACAGCGCACATCCCATGCTTCAGGGCATTCTGCCGCGACTTCTCCTTGCCCGCCACGGTCTGGGGACCGGTGGACTTCTGGGCGTTCCGGCGGTTAGCTTCCCAACGAGCATCGGTCATGGTCAGCATCGGGGCGTCCTCGGGGCAAGTGGGCGAATCGAGGTGCGACGGAGAACTTATCCTCCATGATTGCTGACGGCAGGGAGAAAGCAACCAAAAAATTTGCAAAACTGGGATATCTGTCCCAAATAATTTCCTTTCGTGATTGAGAGGCGGGGGAAATGGTTGCGTTGATTGAAATCGAAGGAGCTGGATCTTGACCCGGCCTCCGAAACCCTCAGCGCAACGGGTTGTCACCTACCGAAATTAGAGCGGTTTTCGTTTGACCATACCACTGCCGGAAATGGGGACAGACACGAATGGCACTTCCTAAGCCGCTACTCCTGTGCCGGTAGCAATTTGCGTGCTTCGTTCCGAGGCACCATGAGGTAGCGTTGCTGTTTGGGCCGACGTTTGACCGCACGCGGCTCGGATCGTCCGGGTCGCGTGCCGACACGATGCATCGTCATGGCCCGACGCCGCGTCACCGTCGAATCCCTCCAGCCCCGTCCGGACCGGCCGCCCCCCTCGGCCAGGAAGGCCAGCAGCATTTGTAGTGCCCCTCGAAAACTCAAGCAGCGGGGCGTTGTTGTGCCCAAGCTCGCTGCCTCGGCCATCTCCGTGCGAACGAGGTTGTACGCCAGCAGATGCGCCCAAATCTCTTTCTCCACCAACTCCGGCGTCTTACAACGCAGCACCTCCATCCCCATCTCGACTTTGATCGACCGCAGATCCAGTTCGATATTCCACCGCTTCAGGTACAACTGGGCCACCTCCGCCTTGGAAAACGCGTCGGGGTCGCACAGCGTCGTCACCAGCACCAGTTGTTTGACCCGGAAGCCCGCATGGGCTACCGAAACCCGCACCTCCCGCAACTGGATTCGCGAAGGCATCTCGTTCCAGGTTGCCTGATCCATCCAGGTCGGTGGCTTGGGGCGATCCCAGTACACCACATGATCGCCCGGCCCCAGGCGTCGGCCACGACGAAAGTCGACTTTGCGGCGTTGATGCATCCGGAAGACGGCATCGACGCCCCGCTCTGGCAGCGGGGCGATGCCGAAGTAGGACGAGAAGAAGCGGTCACCCAGCAGGATCTCGCCACGGCGCAGGCAGTCCCAGAGGCGACGCAGCAACGCCGTTTCCCCCGTTTCTTTGCCCAGGTAAGGGCCGATGGCCACGTCGGAGACCACGCCGGTGGCCAGCGAGACCAGGGCCACCAGGCGGGCGATGGGAAAGCCCAGGCCGGGCTTTTGGGAGGGGTTTTGGGGAAAAGCTTGCTGGTTTGCCGGTGTATCGGGCATGGAAACGGTGGTGCCGTCGACGATCCGAACGACGCGTCCCTAGAACAGCCAGTCCGGGTCGGCACGATCGTCGAGATTCTGGGCACTTTGGCGTGTCAAACGCGACAAAACGCCCAGAGGGAGGCGTTGCCGGGCCTTGCAGTACGGCCCGGTCTCGGGCGAGCACGGTGCCTCGCCATGAGAGGCGAGCCGGGCCACGAGGCGAGCGACGGCGGCGCGACAGGAGTGATCGGGGTTGAGAACCTGTCCCAGAAAGGTCCAAAGCGTGATGGACGGTGAGTAGACGCCGCCATCACGCCAGCGTGCACCTGCTTGTCGCAGGGCGTCGGTGACCCATCGGCGGTTGAGTAGTCCGGCGAAGAGACGTGCGGGGTCGTGGCGAAGCGCGTCGAGATGACGCCGTGTGGCGGATCGGTTATCGTGACGCAACGGTGGCCTCCTCCGGCAAACTTGTGGGTCGTCAACAACCCAAGCTTGTCGCGAGTGAGGCCACCGTGTCTAGATCAAGCAGTCGCAGAGGGTTGCGACTTCCACGCGACTGCTTCAGGAAGTGCCATTCGAGTCAGTCCCCATTTCCTCGACCAACACGTTCAACAGGAAATTGCCAATCCTGTTCGGCACGGGATTTGGCATATCTGAGCGATCTCACCGGCTTGGCCACTTTGAGTGAACCCAACGGGTGCCGAGTTCTTTTTGGTCGTGGGGGGCGTGGCTAGCCGGTCTTTGGTGACGTTCACTGCGCAGCGTCAACGGCCACGCGACCCCAGCAAACGAGGGGGCGGTGGACTCAACGACTCGTTGTTTTTGATGCCTTCGACGCTGCTTGCTTGGCGATGAACGCCTCCAACTCTTCCAGGTCGGCTAGTCCCATCAGGTAGTAGCTGACCATCTCGAACATCGCCTTCGTCGGCTTCTGACCCGACGACTGCTGCATCAGCAGGCAGGCGATCAAGGCGCAATACGTCTGCAGGCGGATGCCCTGGGGGTGGTCCCAGAGCAGGTGCGCACATCCCAACGTCTGCTTGAAGAAGCGGAAGAAGGTCTCGATCGTCCAGCGGTACTGGTAGATCAGCCCAATCAACTCCGCCGGCACGTCCAGCAGGTTGGTCACCAGACGGACCTCGGTGGGCTTGGCGGCGACCTTGGGTGCCAGTCGCCGTTTGGGATGGGGGGCGACGTGCAAGATGACAACCCGCGTGACGTGATTGGCCTGGGTGCGCGTTCCCACACGGACCACCGCATCGCTGACGACGCCAGCAGCCTTCGCCTCGGCCGTCAGCGGACGATCCTCCACGACCTCCAGGTGGGTGTTGTTGCGGAGCCGAAAGACGTAGTCGCTTCGAGCCGCCACGATCTCATCGAGCAGCCCCGCGTGGCCAAACCAGCGGTCGCCAACATAGGTTCGATCCGGGCGGAGATGGGCCTTCAGCACGGCCTTCTCGTCGGTGACGCCGGAGTTCTTCGGTCCGGTCAGGTCGAGCCAGTCGGGGATCGAGTCGTCGATGTCCAACTGGGCGTGCAGCCGCCACTTGTGTCGGGGCGACCCGTCGCGGTGATGGCCCCAGGCCGACTCGACGAGCCGAGGCAAGGCGTCGAGCAAGGTGCTGTCGACGGCGGTGAGGCGGTGATTCAACGCCGCCAGACGCGGGTCGCGTGGCATTGAGGGCTGGTGACGAATCAACTCGGCCAGGACGTTGCGAAGGGGTTGGGGATTAAAGACGCGGGCCGCCTCGGAGATCGAGCCGAGGGAGGCGTGGGAGACGTCAAATCGTTTGCGGACCTGCTTCAGATCACTGATGCGCATCATAGCGCGATGGCTGCGAGCCAGCGGCTGGAAAAGAGCGATCATGACCAGAGTGAGCAGTTGATCAAAATGCAGCGTGCGATTGTCGGCCTTGTCACGCTCACAGCCGTGATGATGGAGGTGAGCGAAGAGCGATCGCACGCCCGTCAAGAGGTTGAGCGTACGTCGAGAGACGGTCGGCGTCGGATCAGTGAGAGCTGGAGCATTCATGATCAAGAATGACCGATGAATGCTCCATGCGCAACTGGGAACTTACGTAAAAAGAAACCTCGTCGCTTGCGCAAACCCCGTGCCGAACAGGATTGGGAAATTGCACTTTGCCGGCTCGGGCGTTCGGCGGCAGTCTGTTCTCAAAAACTCGCGGGGGACGAAACTTGATCAAAGATGTGGACCATCCGTTCACCAGGACTCGCCGGCTATGGATCCCACTGCGCAGTTTTTCAGCGACACGACCGCCAACGGGGTCCTGGCGCACATCCGCCTCGACGCGATCACGAAGGTTATATGAGAGACCGCCGCTCGGATCGAATTCTAGGCGGACGGCAAGCGGCACGAACAGACCCAACCGGAAGACCGATCGCGATTGCTCCGCAGTCCTGGTACCGAGCCGTGATCGCTTGCGGCAGCCCATACGATCCAAAAGCGGAAAAGTTCATTATTTAGATTCAAAAACATTTTTATTTCAGTTTTCCAATAGCCGGTTGAGACTGGCGAAAGTTCTGGTGGCGACTGAAACCAACCGGAGCAACAACCCGAGGATTCGCCAGTCTCGGGGCTCTTGAGCCAGCATTGCACGGTCTGATGAAACAAAAGAAAGCACCGATGCCCAACGAAGTTCTGGTCGATAAATCGACCCCGCCGACCGTCTCGACAACGCACTCCGTCCCGACGACGACCGCAACTTACGACACCGCCCCGGCGCCAACGCATCGCGTCTCGTGGGGAGCCGTGCTGGCGGGTGTCACCGTGGCTCTGGTCACGCAGCTCTTGCTGGGCGTTCTGGGGATTGCGATCGGCGCCAGCACGATCGACCCGCTCCGCCAGCAGGACCCGACCAGCGGCCTCGGCACTGGCGCGGGGATCTGGTTTGTGATTACGGGGCTGATCTCGTTGTTTGCCGGCGGCTGGACAGCGGGCCGGATGGCCGGCATCCACCGCGTGGTCGATAGCTCGCTGCACGGTATCTTGACCTGGGGCGTGGCAACCTTGTTCACGTTCTACCTGCTGACGACCGGCGTCGGCGCCATCATCGGTGGCGCGGCCCGGGCACTGGGCCAGGGAGCCAGTTTGGTCGGTCAGGGCGTGGCCGCCGCATCACCGCAGGTCGGCGACGCGATCCGTGGTCAACTGAAGGAAAACGGCGTTGACTGGGATTCGATCAAGGACGACGCCAGCAACCTGATGCGGCAGACCGGCAAGCCCGAACTTCAGCCCGACGCCCTGACCGACAAGGCCAAGGACGCCGGCAAGGATGCCCAGAACACGGCCGGTTCGGCCGCCGCCAACCCGCAGGCCGCTGATCAGGACATGACCAAGTTGCTCGACCGCCTGTTCAACCAGGCGTCCGACACGGTTAATGCTGCCGATCGGGAAGCTGTGGTCAACGTCATCGTGGCCCGGACCGGCAAGAGCAAGGACGAAGCGAACAAGATCGTGGATCGCTGGCAGACCACCTACCAGCAGGCCAAGGAGCAATATGCCAAGACCAAGGAAGTGGCCGAGCAAAAGGCTCGCGAAGCCGGCGACGTCGCGGCCCGGAACATCAGCCACGCTGCGTTCTGGAGCTTCGCCGCCATGCTCGTCGGCCTCGTCTCGGCTGGGTTCGGCGGGTACATGAGCGTGCCCCACGACCACCGGTTGACCACCGTCCGGACGACGACGACGAACCATCGGCGTTGATCGCTGCGGGTCAAATCTGAAGCTCAACCGACCAGAGCCCATCGCATCCGGATGGGCTCTGGTTTTCCTTGGCGTTATCGTTTGAGAATTCGTTCGCATGACGGTTGTCGGCACGGTAAGATCTGCCGGTGCTCTGGCTGCACCCATCGCGGAGGAACAACGTATGTTCGCCACCTGTCTGACATTGCTGGTCGTGTCGGTGCAAACGGGCCATGTCGTCGCGATGCCCCACGCGACCCCGCTGCTTCATGCCGGGCGGTATAACTGGATCTTGCAAGAGCAGAGCTTTCAGGTCTCGGTCGGCACGCGCGGAATCGTCGTGCGGGTGGCTCCCGAAGGGATGGCAGGTGTGGTCGAGGTCAAGATCTTCGACGGGACCAACCGCCTGGGCTGGGTCGAAGCGGCGAGCTTGACCGTGCTCGGGCCACCGACCAATCGGCAGGGCGCGATCGAGTCGAAAGGCTTAACCGGACCGACCCCGGGGACTCTACGACCGACCAACACCAGCACCATCCACAAGCGCCGCCAGTTGCACAACCAGCAACTTGCCCGGATCGATGCGCTCCTCGGCGGGATAATCCAGGCCGCCTTGCAGGCCGACGCCGTCGCCTACAAGGGGCCGCTGCTGATCCAGCCGGAAGTCTTTCAAGTACCAGTGGTCGACGTCTCGCAGTTGATCGTCCCGATCTTTTGATCCGAACAACGGGTGAACCCGCCAGAGCAGATTCACCCTGTTCGTCCTGGAACCAATTTTACTCGCCGAGCCAGGCTTTGCGATGGGCTTTCTGGGCCTCGGTGGCTTGCGGGTCGATTTCCAGCTTGAACTTCGAGACGGGCTCGACGCCGAAGGTGGCTTCGAGGCGTTGAATCCGGCCGCGACGGGCGATCAGGAACGAAACCTTTTCGTTCGGGCGGTACTGCTCCATCCGGCGCGACCAGACTTCGGGGGTGACGCGGTCGTCGCCGATGGCGAGGATCTCGTCGCCGACGTTGAAACCCGCGGCCATCCCGGGTGTCTCGCGCTTGACGACTGTCACGCTCAGTCGGCCGTTGGTCGCCGTGGTCGTCAGGCCGAGCCACGCCTTGGGCGGCTTCTTCTCCTTGCCGGCCTCTTTGTCCTTCTCTTTCTCCTTGTCCTTGTCGGTCGGTTCGGTCGACTTGAACCGGAGGCCGTACCAGGTAAGCGCCTCGGCGTAGTCGAGTTCCTCGGTCGTTTCGAGGAGGCGGACGAAGAAGGCGGCCAGGTCGGTGCCGGCCACCTCGCTGACGGTGGCGCGGAACTGCTCGGGGGTGTATCCCTTCTCGCCCGAGAACCGGGTGTAGGCCAGCCGCATGGCGTCATCGAGCGACTTCGCGCCGTCGGTCGCCTGCCGGACCTTGGCGTCGATCAGGAAACCGGCGACAGCCCCCTTGGTGTAGTAGCTGATCGACGTGTTGACCGAGTTCTCGTCGCGGCGGTAATACTTGATCCACGAGTCATACGACGCCGTTTCGAGCGGCTGGACCAGGCGACCCGGGGTCTCTTGCAGGTTCTCGATATCGCTCTTGGGCTCGGGGACGTCGTTGCCCGTCACCGGGTTGCCATCCAGGTATTCACCCACGGTGCAGAGCCCAGCGCGGCGAACGAGCAAAAGGTCGTAGTAACTCGTCACCCCTTCGGCCAGCCACAAGCTTTTGGTCAAAATCTCCGATTCGTAGTCGAATGGCCCCAACTCGACGGGTCGGAGCCGCTTAACGTTCCAGGTATGGAAGTATTCGTGGCTGACCAGGCCAAGCCAGCCGAGGTAGCTCGGGCGGGTCCGGGTGGCCCAGCGGCTGGCCATCAGGAGCGTCGAGTTTTTGTGTTCAAGCCCGCCGCCGCTCTCGACCAGCATGTTGAAGAAGACATATTTGTCGTAGGGAAGCTGACCCCAGAGCCCCCGCGCTGCCCGGACGATCGACTCGACGTCGCGGGCCGACTTCGGGCCGTCCCAAACGCCCCCTTCCCCCTCGTTGACCAGCAGGTGCGTCTTGCCATCGACGACGAACTCGTAAACGGCCGGGTTGCCCAGGTAGATCGGGCAGTCGACCAGGGTGTCGAAATCGGCGGCGACGTAGTGATGGGGCGACGTGCCGGGGGCCGCTGGCAGGCCGGTGATCGACCGGAGCCAGCCGGGAGGCGGGACCAGCGCGACCTCGTGGACCCGCGGCGTCTTATCGACCAGCGTGATGAAAGTGCAGGCCCCGTTGAGCATGGCGAACCCGGCATCGACCCAGTTCGACTGCACGCCCAGCTCGCGGCAATAGACGCGATAGGAAAGATGGATCATCGGGGCGCCACCGGTCGCAACCTTCCAGCGGTTCTTGCGGGTCTTGGAGACGCCCAGGGCCGGGCCGCCGGTCGCGGCCTGCGCCGTGAGTCCTTCGACGTTCCGGGCATACTCGCGGACGAGGTACGAGCCGGGGGTCCAGACCGGCATCATCAACTCGACATCGGCGGCGCCGGCGGTCGGGATGGCGGCGACGACCTCAGCATAGTGCGACTCGGGAGCGGGAAAGCGGACCGTGAAACGGATCGCCGGCACGGTGGGAGCGGGTGGTTTGGCGGGTTTCGGGTCATCCGCCCGGGCAGCCAACGTCCCGAGCAAGCAGACGATTGGAACAGCGGCAAGGTAGCGCAGCGGAGGCATCGGCGGGCCCTTTGTGTCGGGTCGAGGTGGTCAGGTTGCGGGCGGCCAGCGGGCGAAGGGGAGTTCGCCCGATCTGGCCCCGAGCCAGCCATCATAAACAACCCGACCGCGATTTACTCGCCCGTCGCTCGGAGCCGATCAGTGATCGTTTTGCGGTCCGACTCCGGGACCGAAGCGTCCCTGGTGACAGCCTCGGCGATCTTGCCGATCGCCTCGGTCGGCGCCATCCCCGCGATCCCCGCCGCCTTGGCTTTCGTGTCGCGGACGAGGTCGTCGAGGGTCGCGGCCTCAGCATCCTTGGTGGCGGCCTGGACTGCCTTGCTTGAGGTTTCGGCATGTCCCGCCGGTTCGGGTTGAGCGTTTTGTACCGACACACCAGTTCGGTGGCGATCAGCACGGCGATGATGGCGATGACGACCAGCAACTCGATCAAGGTGAAACCTTGACGTGCGGCCCGCTGTGAGCAGGAACCAGTTCCGCGCATCAGAAAGCCCCGAGACAAGGAGTCGTTCACGACCCAACTAGGTCACGATCGGCCACAATGTCTCGGGGCAAAACCGCTCGGCGGCACCGACCTGGCAAACAAACCAAAACTTCACAGGTTGATCAAATCGACGGCCGCTGAACCATCAGGCGATGAAGCGTCGCGACGAGGTCGTCGTTTTCGCTCGGCGTCCGGATGCAAAAGCGAAGGTGCCCCTGCGTGGTGAACTCGACGCCCGGGCCAGTGATGGTTGAGCCGATCTCCAGGCCACGATAATTCGAGCATTCGCGGGCGAAGAAGCCGTGGCGTGCCAGCGCGTCTTGCAACTGCGTCGAGGTCCAGGGGGTATTCACCAGACTAACCAGGACGAAGTTGGGCATCGACGCGGCCCACTCGGGGCGCTTCCGGTCGGGCCAGGCGGGTCGGAGACCGGGTACATCCCAGAGCCGGTCGGTGAACCGAACCGATTCGGTCTCGATCAACTCGATCGTCCGCGCCAGGTACTCGTCGTCTTCGAGCGCGTGGATGGCGGCGACCTCGGCGGCGGTCGTGACCGACCAGGGCTGCTGGCCGCGCTTGAGGCGGTTGATCATCTCGGTCGAGGCGACCGCGTAGCCGACCCGGAGTCCGGGGAAGGCATAGATCTTGGTCATCGACCGCAGCACGATTAGGTTGTTGCGCTCGGCGGCGGCGGGCACCAGGGTCCGGTCGGCTTCA
>CBDATT010000004.1:0-1415000 GCA_965199885.1 Isosphaeraceae bacterium
TGATCGCTTGCGGCAGCCCATACGATCCAAAAGCGGAAAAGTTCATTATTTAGATTCAAAAACATTTTTATTTCAGTTTTCCAATAGCCGGTTGAGACTGGCGAAAGTTCTGGTGGCGACTGAAACCAACCGGAGCAACAACCCGAGGATTCGCCAGTCTCGGGGCTCTTGAGCCAGCATTGCACGGTCTGATGAAACAAAAGAAAGCACCGATGCCCAACGAAGTTCTGGTCGATAAATCGACCCCGCCGACCGTCTCGACAACGCACTCCGTCCCGACGACGACCGCAACTTACGACACCGCCCCGGCGCCAACGCATCGCGTCTCGTGGGGAGCCGTGCTGGCGGGTGTCACCGTGGCTCTGGTCACGCAGCTCTTGCTGGGCGTTCTGGGGATTGCGATCGGCGCCAGCACGATCGACCCGCTCCGCCAGCAGGACCCGACCAGCGGCCTCGGCACTGGCGCGGGGATCTGGTTTGTGATTACGGGGCTGATCTCGTTGTTTGCCGGCGGCTGGACAGCGGGCCGGATGGCCGGCATCCACCGCGTGGTCGATAGCTCGCTGCACGGTATCTTGACCTGGGGCGTGGCAACCTTGTTCACGTTCTACCTGCTGACGACCGGCGTCGGCGCCATCATCGGTGGCGCGGCCCGGGCACTGGGCCAGGGAGCCAGTTTGGTCGGTCAGGGCGTGGCCGCCGCATCACCGCAGGTCGGCGACGCGATCCGTGGTCAACTGAAGGAAAACGGCGTTGACTGGGATTCGATCAAGGACGACGCCAGCAACCTGATGCGGCAGACCGGCAAGCCCGAACTTCAGCCCGACGCCCTGACCGACAAGGCCAAGGACGCCGGCAAGGATGCCCAGAACACGGCCGGTTCGGCCGCCGCCAACCCGCAGGCCGCTGATCAGGACATGACCAAGTTGCTCGACCGCCTGTTCAACCAGGCGTCCGACACGGTTAATGCTGCCGATCGGGAAGCTGTGGTCAACGTCATCGTGGCCCGGACCGGCAAGAGCAAGGACGAAGCGAACAAGATCGTGGATCGCTGGCAGACCACCTACCAGCAGGCCAAGGAGCAATATGCCAAGACCAAGGAAGTGGCCGAGCAAAAGGCTCGCGAAGCCGGCGACGTCGCGGCCCGGAACATCAGCCACGCTGCGTTCTGGAGCTTCGCCGCCATGCTCGTCGGCCTCGTCTCGGCTGGGTTCGGCGGGTACATGAGCGTGCCCCACGACCACCGGTTGACCACCGTCCGGACGACGACGACGAACCATCGGCGTTGATCGCTGCGGGTCAAATCTGAAGCTCAACCGACCAGAGCCCATCGCATCCGGATGGGCTCTGGTTTTCCTTGGCGTTATCGTTTGAGAATTCGTTCGCATGACGGTTGTCGGCACGGTAAGATCTGCCGGTGCTCTGGCTGCACCCATCGCGGAGGAACAACGTATGTTCGCCACCTGTCTGACATTGCTGGTCGTGTCGGTGCAAACGGGCCATGTCGTCGCGATGCCCCACGCGACCCCGCTGCTTCATGCCGGGCGGTATAACTGGATCTTGCAAGAGCAGAGCTTTCAGGTCTCGGTCGGCACGCGCGGAATCGTCGTGCGGGTGGCTCCCGAAGGGATGGCAGGTGTGGTCGAGGTCAAGATCTTCGACGGGACCAACCGCCTGGGCTGGGTCGAAGCGGCGAGCTTGACCGTGCTCGGGCCACCGACCAATCGGCAGGGCGCGATCGAGTCGAAAGGCTTAACCGGACCGACCCCGGGGACTCTACGACCGACCAACACCAGCACCATCCACAAGCGCCGCCAGTTGCACAACCAGCAACTTGCCCGGATCGATGCGCTCCTCGGCGGGATAATCCAGGCCGCCTTGCAGGCCGACGCCGTCGCCTACAAGGGGCCGCTGCTGATCCAGCCGGAAGTCTTTCAAGTACCAGTGGTCGACGTCTCGCAGTTGATCGTCCCGATCTTTTGATCCGAACAACGGGTGAACCCGCCAGAGCAGATTCACCCTGTTCGTCCTGGAACCAATTTTACTCGCCGAGCCAGGCTTTGCGATGGGCTTTCTGGGCCTCGGTGGCTTGCGGGTCGATTTCCAGCTTGAACTTCGAGACGGGCTCGACGCCGAAGGTGGCTTCGAGGCGTTGAATCCGGCCGCGACGGGCGATCAGGAACGAAACCTTTTCGTTCGGGCGGTACTGCTCCATCCGGCGCGACCAGACTTCGGGGGTGACGCGGTCGTCGCCGATGGCGAGGATCTCGTCGCCGACGTTGAAACCCGCGGCCATCCCGGGTGTCTCGCGCTTGACGACTGTCACGCTCAGTCGGCCGTTGGTCGCCGTGGTCGTCAGGCCGAGCCACGCCTTGGGCGGCTTCTTCTCCTTGCCGGCCTCTTTGTCCTTCTCTTTCTCCTTGTCCTTGTCGGTCGGTTCGGTCGACTTGAACCGGAGGCCGTACCAGGTAAGCGCCTCGGCGTAGTCGAGTTCCTCGGTCGTTTCGAGGAGGCGGACGAAGAAGGCGGCCAGGTCGGTGCCGGCCACCTCGCTGACGGTGGCGCGGAACTGCTCGGGGGTGTATCCCTTCTCGCCCGAGAACCGGGTGTAGGCCAGCCGCATGGCGTCATCGAGCGACTTCGCGCCGTCGGTCGCCTGCCGGACCTTGGCGTCGATCAGGAAACCGGCGACAGCCCCCTTGGTGTAGTAGCTGATCGACGTGTTGACCGAGTTCTCGTCGCGGCGGTAATACTTGATCCACGAGTCATACGACGCCGTTTCGAGCGGCTGGACCAGGCGACCCGGGGTCTCTTGCAGGTTCTCGATATCGCTCTTGGGCTCGGGGACGTCGTTGCCCGTCACCGGGTTGCCATCCAGGTATTCACCCACGGTGCAGAGCCCAGCGCGGCGAACGAGCAAAAGGTCGTAGTAACTCGTCACCCCTTCGGCCAGCCACAAGCTTTTGGTCAAAATCTCCGATTCGTAGTCGAATGGCCCCAACTCGACGGGTCGGAGCCGCTTAACGTTCCAGGTATGGAAGTATTCGTGGCTGACCAGGCCAAGCCAGCCGAGGTAGCTCGGGCGGGTCCGGGTGGCCCAGCGGCTGGCCATCAGGAGCGTCGAGTTTTTGTGTTCAAGCCCGCCGCCGCTCTCGACCAGCATGTTGAAGAAGACATATTTGTCGTAGGGAAGCTGACCCCAGAGCCCCCGCGCTGCCCGGACGATCGACTCGACGTCGCGGGCCGACTTCGGGCCGTCCCAAACGCCCCCTTCCCCCTCGTTGACCAGCAGGTGCGTCTTGCCATCGACGACGAACTCGTAAACGGCCGGGTTGCCCAGGTAGATCGGGCAGTCGACCAGGGTGTCGAAATCGGCGGCGACGTAGTGATGGGGCGACGTGCCGGGGGCCGCTGGCAGGCCGGTGATCGACCGGAGCCAGCCGGGAGGCGGGACCAGCGCGACCTCGTGGACCCGCGGCGTCTTATCGACCAGCGTGATGAAAGTGCAGGCCCCGTTGAGCATGGCGAACCCGGCATCGACCCAGTTCGACTGCACGCCCAGCTCGCGGCAATAGACGCGATAGGAAAGATGGATCATCGGGGCGCCACCGGTCGCAACCTTCCAGCGGTTCTTGCGGGTCTTGGAGACGCCCAGGGCCGGGCCGCCGGTCGCGGCCTGCGCCGTGAGTCCTTCGACGTTCCGGGCATACTCGCGGACGAGGTACGAGCCGGGGGTCCAGACCGGCATCATCAACTCGACATCGGCGGCGCCGGCGGTCGGGATGGCGGCGACGACCTCAGCATAGTGCGACTCGGGAGCGGGAAAGCGGACCGTGAAACGGATCGCCGGCACGGTGGGAGCGGGTGGTTTGGCGGGTTTCGGGTCATCCGCCCGGGCAGCCAACGTCCCGAGCAAGCAGACGATTGGAACAGCGGCAAGGTAGCGCAGCGGAGGCATCGGCGGGCCCTTTGTGTCGGGTCGAGGTGGTCAGGTTGCGGGCGGCCAGCGGGCGAAGGGGAGTTCGCCCGATCTGGCCCCGAGCCAGCCATCATAAACAACCCGACCGCGATTTACTCGCCCGTCGCTCGGAGCCGATCAGTGATCGTTTTGCGGTCCGACTCCGGGACCGAAGCGTCCCTGGTGACAGCCTCGGCGATCTTGCCGATCGCCTCGGTCGGCGCCATCCCCGCGATCCCCGCCGCCTTGGCTTTCGTGTCGCGGACGAGGTCGTCGAGGGTCGCGGCCTCAGCATCCTTGGTGGCGGCCTGGACTGCCTTGCTTGAGGTTTCGGCATGTCCCGCCGGTTCGGGTTGAGCGTTTTGTACCGACACACCAGTTCGGTGGCGATCAGCACGGCGATGATGGCGATGACGACCAGCAACTCGATCAAGGTGAAACCTTGACGTGCGGCCCGCTGTGAGCAGGAACCAGTTCCGCGCATCAGAAAGCCCCGAGACAAGGAGTCGTTCACGACCCAACTAGGTCACGATCGGCCACAATGTCTCGGGGCAAAACCGCTCGGCGGCACCGACCTGGCAAACAAACCAAAACTTCACAGGTTGATCAAATCGACGGCCGCTGAACCATCAGGCGATGAAGCGTCGCGACGAGGTCGTCGTTTTCGCTCGGCGTCCGGATGCAAAAGCGAAGGTGCCCCTGCGTGGTGAACTCGACGCCCGGGCCAGTGATGGTTGAGCCGATCTCCAGGCCACGATAATTCGAGCATTCGCGGGCGAAGAAGCCGTGGCGTGCCAGCGCGTCTTGCAACTGCGTCGAGGTCCAGGGGGTATTCACCAGACTAACCAGGACGAAGTTGGGCATCGACGCGGCCCACTCGGGGCGCTTCCGGTCGGGCCAGGCGGGTCGGAGACCGGGTACATCCCAGAGCCGGTCGGTGAACCGAACCGATTCGGTCTCGATCAACTCGATCGTCCGCGCCAGGTACTCGTCGTCTTCGAGCGCGTGGATGGCGGCGACCTCGGCGGCGGTCGTGACCGACCAGGGCTGCTGGCCGCGCTTGAGGCGGTTGATCATCTCGGTCGAGGCGACCGCGTAGCCGACCCGGAGTCCGGGGAAGGCATAGATCTTGGTCATCGACCGCAGCACGATTAGGTTGTTGCGCTCGGCGGCGGCGGGCACCAGGGTCCGGTCGGCTTCATCGGGCAGGAAGGGGAGGTAGGCTTCGTCGACGACCGTGATCATCCCGGGGTTGCGGTCGATCAGGTCGAGGAGCGGTTCGCGGTCCCAGGCCCGACCGGTCGGGTTGTTGGGGTGACCGGTCCAGAAGATCCCCGAAGCACCATCAGGCTGAGTCTCTTGACCCCAGCCGAGGATGTGCTCATCCCAGATCTTCGTGAGCAGGCCGTTTTGCGCGGAGGTCCGGCGGTATTCGCCGTAGGACGGCTCGACCAGGTGAGCCAGCGGCTCGGTCGAGGGAGTCCAATCCCCTGCATGACGCCCCATCGACTCGCGGTAGACCTGGCCGATCAGGCTGATCAACTCGGTCGTACCCGCGCCCACGATGATCCGGTCGGTCGCCACGCCGTGGAACTCCGCCAAACGGCGGACCAGGCGGGGCGAGCCCGGCTCGGGGTAACGGTCGATCGACTCCGTGGCCTCCCGGACCGCGGCAACGGCTCCAGGGGGTGGACCCAGCGCGTTGAGCGGGGCCGAGAAATCCACGAGCGGTCGGTTTCCAAGCTTGAGACGAGCCCGGATTGCCGATTGATTTCCGCCGTGCTGGATCGGTTTGGTCGCCTGGTAATCTACCATACGGCTCGGCTGAGGTGAGGATGGGTGGAGGGACGGAGATCTCGGCGGTCGAACCATTTCGCTGACCCACGGAGCCAACAACGCTTCAGGCGTGTTTTTGGGGCGGTCATCCTCGAAGCCGAGGTCGAAACCGATTGTAAGGACCGGCTGAAATTCCGATGTCGTTTTGCGCGAAGTCCGAATGTAACCAGAACGTTGCCCGAAGCAAAGGGCTTGCTGGGAAAAAGGGAAGACCGACAAAACTCACTGCCCCGTATAATCCATTCCATCGCGCCAGATTTCGGCTGGGTGCCCACGGACTTCGCCTCACCTACCCGTAACGTCCGCACCGGCTAGCAGAAGGTGAAGCGATACCCGTTCGAGTGAGACACCACCCGGTGCATCGACAAGTTCTTCGATAATCCAACGATCTTGCGACGCTTCCGCGAGTTCTGGGGTCGATCCGTCTCGTTGTGCCGCTCCACGAACGACGTGTTGTTCGTCTTGCGGATCGTGTATTGCCTCAGCGGCCCACCCAGCAGAGACAGCGTGCCAGACATACGTGTCTCATCATGGGCTAATCTGACTTCTCTGACTTCTTGACCACTGCTGGTGCCTGCAACCAACCCGTCACCGGGGGTAAGGCCATGCGGATCGTGATCGGCTCCGATCCGGTCGGACGCAGGCCGATGAACGGGACCGGGTCCTGTTCCCGATAGATCGGCTCGATGGGCAGCGGTGGGTCGACGACCAGGCAGGGTGTGGCGTGGTAGCGCAGCACAACCAGACCAGTGCTGTCCGGCACCGCATTGCGGACCACAAGGCGGTTGGTGCTGGCCTCGACGTCGGCCGACCCCTGGATCGTCGCCCCCTCGAAACCGAGCACCCGCCCGAAGACGATGACGCCATCATCGGCGATCACCCGAATGAGGTCGGGGTTCCCCTTGCAGAATGCACGCGCCTGTTTGGTCCAGCACGCGATGGCGCTCGGGCGGTACAGTCGGGCATAGCGGACGAACTGATCACGCCCCCAGTTCGGTTTGTCGAACAACTTCCCCTCGCCGAACTGGGTGAAGTTGGTCGTGACGGGGGTATGCAGGTATGGTCCGCCGAGCACCTCGGCGCCGGTCAGCCAGGGCAAGACCGGGCTCAAGTGACGGCCGAAGAACGGGTCGTCGTTGTTCGCCAAAGCGCGGCCCGTCTCCTCGAACAGCAGCCGCTCGCCGGGTTGGACATGCTGCTGGATGTTTTTGATCAGAACTTCAAGAATCGGCAGCGGGCGACTGGAGAGCATGGGCTCGGGGGCCAGCGCCCAGACCCGGACGGTCGCTTCTAGGGACGGCAAAAACATACGGACGCACAAGAGAACGAACCCGGCCATTATCCAGCGGTCGGTCCGTCCAGGGCGAGCGTCCCGAAGCCAGACGCCAACTTCCGCGACTGCGTAACCGGCGACGATGCAGAGTCCCGAATAGCAGGCATACGTTTGCCGACCTGGTTGGAAGGCGTCGAGCACGCGTGACCAACCCGCCAGATATCCCCATGCAAACCCCGCCGCGATCATGCCCCCGAGACCCGTGGCCGCCACCGGGCGGAGTGAGCCGAGCCAGATCAGGCCGGGGATACCGAGGGCGAACAGGAGCGTTTGGATCGGCGCCTCGGTTGTGACGATCTCTCCCAGCCGCTTCCAGACCGACTCAGGGTGGATGAAAGTGATGTCGGTCGCGCCCAGGGTCGCCCTGAGCCAGTACCCTGGCAGCCACCACCAGGCATTGACCGCCAGAATGACCACAGCCAGTGCCCAGAATCCTGCCTGGCGTCCCACCGGGAACGGCTCCAGGCCTCGCCTCGATCGCACGAATTTCAGTCCATAAGCCAGCAGCCCGGCAGGCGCGACGACGATCGGACTCGTCAGATGCACGCAGAACAACGCTGAGCAAACCAACGCCGCCCACCCCCAGCGCACGAAGCCGCCAGTCTCCAGGTACCGAACCAGCGCTGCCACCGCAACAAGGCTCAACGGGACCGCCAGATAAAAACTGACCATGCCAAAATAGATGTACCGGCTCGGAAAGTCGGTCCAGACGTAGATCAGATAGAAAAAGACCGACCACGCCACCCCGGTCGGCCGCAAGCCAAACCAGACGCTCGCCCAGACGACAAGCAGAGGGGCAACAACGACCATGGCCAGCACAGCGCCCTTGAACGCGACGGCCGGGTGGCTGCCGCCGAACAGCGACACGGCCACGGTCGCCCAGGCCGATGACGTTCCCGAAATCACGCTCATCGGGAATCCCGCCATGAAGCCCGGATCATAGCCCGCCGTGAAGCCCGACTCGCGGAGAAAGTCGCGGCTCGCCAGCGCATGGGCGAAGTGGAACCCGAAGTCCGCCTGCAACAACGGCGCATCACTCGTCAGACCCGACCAGCCTCCAAGCGCGGCACAGATCAGGACCGCATGCAGGCTGCACAGGATCGCCATGATCAGGATTGGCCCGGCATGGGTCCCAATCCAGCCCGACCTCGCTGGCGTCCCTGGCTCCAACAGCCGGTTCCGTTCCACCACCACGACGTTGCTCATTCGGTTCGGGTCCAGCCAGAGAGAATTCCAGAGCGGCAATGCTCCGAGTTTACCCGGTTGCGCGTGTCGAGGCGCGCCCCTTGTCGCCGAGCGTCCGGGGAAGCAATTAACGCCCACCCTTGCGGCTGACCCATCTTGATTGCATGTTGCCCGCGATCGGTGGTGGGAGCCGGAGCGAATCCAGGATGGCTCGACGACCGAGCGTGGCGCCGACCACCAGGGCGCGTGACGCCGTCAACGACACGCTTCGGCGGGTTCGGGTCCAGGTCGATCGAGGTCGGCTCAATGATGTCCCGTCTTCGCAGCGATCCGTCGGGCCAGGCGGGGAAGGTAATGAGCAACGCGAGGATGCGTGACGGGCGCAACCCTGGTCTGGGAATGAGGGGAGTGGAAGTGGGTCGCGAGCAGCGCGTTGGGTCCGGCGGGAGCAGGCCCCTGGTTGATGATGGCCCGAATCTTCGGGAGGGCCAGGATACATCCGGGTTTGATCCGCTGCGCGAAGTCGTAGTTCTGGCCCATGTCGCCGCCGGCGAGAGCGATCTGGTTGAGCTGGACCTTCGCCGCCGTACCACCGAGCGACCCGACGTTGCTGGGGCCATCCGCCAGCGCGGGCGACGCCCCGCGCGTGACGCCGTAGATTCCGGGCCGGAGGTTGGCGAACACGTACCGACCGTCGGCGTCGGTGATCGTGCGGAGCAGGATGGATTGCCCAAGGTCGTTGGTGCCGAGCAAAGAGACGGTGACGTTGGCCACGCCAAAGTCCTTGCCGTCGATGTGGCCGGTCTTGTTGGCGTCCAGATACACCTCACCCGTCAGACTGCTCGCGGGCAAGAGACCAAAGCTCGCCGATGCGGTTCCGCCAGCCGCCACGGTGACAGGCTGGGTGGTCGGCGAGGCCCTGTCAATCAGAAATCCGCTCGGGGTGGAGGTGGTGACGGTGTACGACCCGGCCGCCAGGTTGGCAAAGGCATAACCGCCGGCGGCGTCGGTGGTCGCAACCTGATGGATGGCACGGCCCAGCGCATCGGTTCCAGCGAGTGTCACGGCGACGCCGGCCAACCGTGAGTCCCCAGCCGTCAGGACCCCGGTATCCAGGCGGTCGGCGAACACGGTCCCGGCGATGGTGCTGCTGGCAATATTGCTCCCGAACAGTTTGTCGGCCGCGACCCCAGGCAGCAGCACGAGCGGCTCGACGGCGGTGGAAGTTGTCCCATTGATGTTGGGGCGAACCACCATGACGGAATAGTTTCCTGCCGGGATACCCGCGAAGGTGTACCGGCCATCCGCCGCCGTGACGACCGCTGCGATCACCTGGCCGTCACTCGCAAGCAGGCGGACCTGGGCCCCAGTGACTCCGGGATCGCCCGCCGCGTAGGTGCCGGACCCGTTCCTGTCGTCGTAAACGACGCCGCTGACGTCAGACCCCTCGGCGGCGAAGTTGTTGGCGGTGGCCGAACTGTCCGTGCCGACCATGATCGCGGCGACGCTGTTGGGGCCAACCGTGCCGCCGAGCGGCCCCCCGGTCGCAGGCCCTCGGCCATAACCGGTCGGCGTCGCGGCGGAGACCGTGTAGGTTCCGGGCCAGAGGTTCCCGAAGGTAAATGACCCGTCCGCCGCCGTCTTCAAGGCCGCCGACACGGGCCGACCAAAGGCATCCTCGCCGGTCAGATCAACCGCAACCCCGCCAATCCCTGGGTCGCCCACCACCCTCGTGCCGGTATTTCGCAGGTCGTTGTAAGCGAAGCCCGAGATCGACGCCGGGGTGAGTTTGCCGAAGTCATAACCGGTTCCGACCGACCCATCGTCCACCGTGATGCCCGTCACCTGATCGACCAGTGCCGTACCGACCAGGGTACCAGCCGTCGTCCGACCGTCGAGATAGCCGGGCACGCTCGGAACCGTCACGGTATAGGTCCCGGCAAGGAGGCCCAGAAAATCAAACGAGCCATCGCCCAGCGTGCGGGTGGTCGATGCCACCGCCTGACCGTTCAGATCCCGTCCAGCCAGCATCACGGTCACCCCCGCCAGTCCGGCCTCGCCGGCGTCTTGCAGGCCGTTGTTGTTGGGGTCCACGAACAGAGCGCCCGCCAGCGAAGCCGCTGCCAGGCCGAAGTCTTGCCCGGCCACCCCACCCAGCGGCACGGCGGCCGTCCGGGATGCCGGGGTCGCGTTCGAGTACCCCGAGGGCGTGGTCATGACCAGGGTATACGTGCCGGTCGGCAGGTCGGGGAAGCTGTAGGACCCATCGCTCGCCGTGGTGGTGGTCGCCAGCGCGGTCCCTGCCGAGTTTTTCAGGGTAATCGGGACTCCGCCCACACCCGAGCCGAGGCTCGCTCCATGCCCCAGGATCACCGCCACCCGCCCGGCGACCGTCGCGCCAACCAGGGCGAAGTTGTAGCCCGTGCCGGTGCTTCCCGAACCGGTTGTGATGCCGAGCACCACGTCGGACCCGGCCAGGCCGCCGGCTGTGCCCACCGTGACGGCCTCGCCCGAGAAGGTCGAGGGACGCAGGTCGGCCAGGGCATAGCGACCGGGCCGCAAGCCGGTGAAGCTGTAGGCGCCAGTCGCGTCGGTGGTTGTGGTTCGCGCGACCGAGGCACCCAGATCGTCGGTCCCGTCGAGGTTCAGGATAATTCCTGCCTGACCGGACTCATCGGACTGGCGAACGCTGTCGTGGTTGAGGTCAAAGAAGACCGACCCCGCCAGGCTGGCCGGGCGGACCATGCCGATCGCCTCGTCGGCGAACGAGTCGCCCGCCGCGACCGTGATGTGGGCCAGGCCGCTTGGGCACGAGCAGTCGCAGTCGGTCCCGCTGGTCTTGCCGACCAGATACCCGGCCGGCGGCGCCGCGGTCAGGCCATAGGTTCCGGGGCGAAGATTCGCCAACGAGTACGACCCGTTGCTCGCCGTGGTGGTGGTCCGCGTGACGGCGTTCCCCTGGGTGTCGGTTCCGGTCAGGGTGACGACCACGTTGGCCAGCCCGGCTTCGCCTGCCCCCTGGGTCCCGTCATCGCTGCGGTCGTTGAAGACCACGCCGCTCAGGGTCGCCGGGGCGATCTCACCGAAGTCATAGCCGGTGGCGATGGCGCCCGGGGTGAGGACCACGCCCGAGACCTGATGCGTGCCGACGGTCCCGCCGCTCGACCCGGCGGCCACGGCGCCGTCGGAGTCACCCGGGGGCGGGGTCTCGACCACCTTGTACGTTCCGGGGCGGAGCGAGGTGAAGGCATAACCGCCGGTCGCCGATGTGGTCTGGGTCAGCATGACCGACTGCCCCATGTCGTTCGTGCCGGTCAAGGTCAGGGTGACGTTGGCAATCCCCGGCTCGCCCGTCTCCCTGGTCCCGTCGGCGTTCGAGTCGAGATAGACAACCCCGGCGAACGAGTTCGGGGCGAGCGATGCGAAGTCGTTCTCGGTGCCATTCGTGCCGGGTTGGAGCGTGATGGTGCTGATCGTCCGGTGGCTCACGGTCCCGCCCTGGCTCCCAGCGCGGGTGGTCCCGTCGAGGGTCCCGCTCGGCGAAGCGGCTTGCAGGGCATACGTTCCAGGTCGAACCGACCCGAACGCATACGATCCGTCGCTCGCCGTGGTGGTCGTCAGCAGCACCGCCTGGTTCGTGTCATCCGTTCCCGTCAGGGTGATCGTCACGCCCGCCAGCCCCCCCTCGCTCGCCTGCCGGACGCCGTCATCGTTGGCGTCGCTGTAGGCATAGCCCGCAAGGCTGCTCGGGAGCAGTTCGGCGAAGGTGTTGCCGGTCGAGGCGACCCCGCTGGTCAAAGGAATTGCCCGGATCTGCCGGGAACCCGCCGTGCCGCCCGCTGTTCCGACCGTGATCACCCCGTCGATCAGGCCCATCGGGGGCGTGATGGCGACGGCGTATGTTCCCGGGCGGAGACTCGTGATCCCGTACGACCCGTCGGCGTTGGTGCGGAGCGGGATCGAAACGGCCCGAGCATGGTCGTCGGTGCCGGTCAGGACCAGGTCGACCCCGCCCAGCCCCGCCTCCCCGGTCTGCTGGATGCCGTCGTCGTTGTTGTCGCGGAAGACGACACCCGCCACGCTGGCCGGGTTGAGCTGGGCGAACTTGTAGCCGGTCCCAGCTTGCCCCTCGGCGACCGTCACACCGAACGACTCGGTGCCGACCGTGCCCCCGAGCGAGCCGAGCGAATCGGTCCCGTCGAGCGTGCCGCTGGGTGGGGTCTCGGTCAAGCGGTACGAGCCGGGGCGGAGGCTGGCAAACTGGTAGGACCCGTTGCTTGCCGTGGTGGTCGCGACGCTGACGTTTTGCCCCAGGTCGTTGGTCCCGGTCAGGGTGACGGTGCTGCCCGAGAAGGTTGGCTCGGCGGCCTGCTGGCTGCCATCGTCGTTGCTGTCGAGGTAGACGACCCCCGCCAGACTCGACGGCAGGAGGGCAGCGAACTGGTTGCTGGTGGCCTGCGTCCCCGGATTCAGCGGAATCGAGCGGATCTGCCGCGTGCTGGCCAACCCGCCGACGGGTCCTGGTGTCACCTTGCCGTCGAACGTCCCGGCGGGGGCCGACTCGTCCACGGTGTATGATCCGGGGCGGAGACCGGCGAAGAGGAAAGAGCCGTCGCCCGCCGTGGTGGTCGAAGTGCGGACGGCCTGGCCCAGGTCGTTGGTTCCGGTGAGGGTCAAGGCCACGTTCGCCAGGCCCGCCTCGCCGGCCTGCTGGGTCCCGTCGTTGTTGCTATCGACGTAGACGACCCCCGCAACTCGCGCCGGGTCGAGCACGCCGAAGTCGTTGGCGGTGCTCATCAAGCCCGCGCCCAGGGTGATACCGGTGATCGACCGGGGCGAGGCGGCGGTCCCGCCTTGCGTCCCGGGGTTGGCGTGGCCGTCGAGTTCAGCAGCGGGCGGGGTCTCGCTCAGAGCATAGGTCCCGGGGCGAAGGCCAAAGAACGCAAACGACCCATCGCTGGCCGAGGTGGTCGTGATGTTGACCGCAGCGCCGTGGTCGTCGGTCCCGGTCAGCGTGATGCTGGCCCCAGCGCGGCCGGGTTCGGTCGGCTGATGCGAGCCGTCGTTGTTGCCGTCCGAGTAGACCGTACCGGCGATCGTGCCAGGCAGGAGTTCGGCGAAGTTGTAGCCGGTGCCGGCGGCCATCGAGGGGACCACGATGGCCTTGATCTGGTTCTGGGTGGCCGTGTTGCCGCCGAGTGACCCGGCGGTGTCCTTGCCGTCGATGGTGCCGCTCGGGGGCGTCATCGTGACGGCATAGGTGCCGGGGCGGAGTCCGCCGAACGCATAGTTGCCCTGGTTCGTGGTCGTCGTTGTCGTCAGCGCGACGGCGTTGCCGAGGTCGTCGGTCCCGGTCAAGGTCAAGCTGGCACCGACCAGCCCCGCCTCGCCCGAGTCGGGGGTGCCGTTGTTGTTGGGGTCGATGTAGACGACTCCGGCCAGGCTGCTCGGCGCCAGCGCTGCGAAGCGGTAGCCGGTGGCGGCGGTGTTGCTGGTCAGGACGATCCCGCCGACCTGGCGACCGGCGACCGTGCCCCCCGCACTCCCGGCCACGACCTTGCCGGCGAGGTCGCCCGCTGGGGTCGCCGACGTGACCGCGTAGCCACTGGCGTTGCTCGGCCGCAACCCGGCGAACTGGAACGTGCCGTCGCCGACTGAGGTCGTCGTCAGATTCACGGCATGGCCGAGATCATCCGTCCCGGTCAACGTGATGCTGATCGCGCTGATTCCGGGTTCGCCGGCTTCCTGAGTGCCGTTGTCGCTGTCGTCGCGATAGACCAGCCCAGTCAAGGTCGATGGGGCCAGCTCGGCGAAGTTGTAGCCGGTCGCGGTCGTGGCGGGAGTCAGGGTCGCCCCGCTGATCTGGTGGACACCCACCGATCCACCCGCCGAACCAACCGTCTCCTTGCCGTCGAGATACCCCGACGGCGGCGTGATCGTGACGCCATAGGTGCCCGGTCGGAGGCTGGCGAACGAGTACGAACCGTCACTGGTCGAGGTGGTCGAGCGGCTAACGGAGCTGCCCCGGTCATCGGTGCCGGTCAAGGTCAGCGTGACGTTGGCGATCCCCGGCTCGCCGGCTTGCTCGGTCGCGTCGTTGTTGTCGTCGCGGAAAACATGCCCCGAGAAGACGGCCGGATCAAGCTGCGCGAAGGTGTAGCCCGTCCCCGTATTGCCCGAGCCGACATTAATGGCGCTGACCAGATCCGTCAGCGCGGTGCCGCCAAGCGACCCGGCCACGGTCTTGCCATCGAGCCGACTGGTTGGCGGCGTCTCGGCAAGCTGATAGGTGCCGGGTCGGAGCGTCCCGAACGCGTAGGTGCCATTGGTTCCGGTGGTGGTGGAGGCAGTGACCGAGTTCCCGAGGTCGTCGAGGCCGGTCAGGGTGATCGTCACACCGCTGATCCCGGCGTCGCCCGCCCCCTGGGTGCCGTCGTTGTTGGTGTCGTCGAAGACCACTCCCGCGAGCGAAGCGGGCGTCAACTCGCCAAAATTGTTCGCAGCGCCCGTCGATCCCTGAGCTAGGGTAATCATGGAGAGGGTGCCGGGGGTCGCCGTGCCGCCCGACGTGCCGGCGGTCGCCTTGCCCGTCAGGTATCCGCTCGGCGTGGTGGCGGCAAGAGCGTAGGTGCCGGGCCGGAGCGTGGCGAAGGCGTACGACCCGTCGCTGGCCGTGGTCGTGGTCCGGCTGACCGGGTTGCCTCGATCATCGGTTCCCGTCAGGGCGACGGTGACGTTGGCGATGCCTGCTTCGGTCCCCTGCTTGATCCCGTCGTCGTTCGGGTCGCCGTAGACGAAGCCGGTGAGACTCGATGGCAGCAAGACGCCCAGATTGTATGCCGTGCCCGCTGCGCCGGTGGCGACGCTGATGGCCGAGACCTGATCGGAAACCGACGCGTTCCCCCCGAGCGACCCCGCCGCCGCCTTGCCGCCGAAATCGCCGCTGGGGACGGTGGCGGTGACGGTGTAGGTGCCGGGTTCGAGCCCGAGGAAGTTGTACGACCCATCGCTCGCGGTGGTGGCGGTCTGGGTGATGGTTGCACCCGTCTCGTCGGTGCCGGTCAGGGTCACGGTGGCACTGCCGACACCAACCTCGCCGCTGGCTTTAATCCCGTCGTTGTTGGCATCGACAAAAACGAACCCAGCAAGGCTGGCCGGTGGCAAGATGCCCAGATTGTAGACGCTCCCGATGGCGTTGGGAGTGACGGGGATACCATTGATGACGTCGCGGCTGGGAGTCGAGCCCCCGAGCGAGCCGGCGGCAGCCTTGCCGGGCACGAAGCCGCTGGGAGTCGCCTCGGTGATCGCGTAGGTCCCGGGTCGGAGGCCACTGAAGCTGTAAACCCCGGAGCTGGCGGTCGCGGTACTGGTGCTGATGGAGTTACCGAGGTCATCGGTGCCGGTCAAAGTGACGAGAACGGACCCCACGCCGTTCTCGGCAGCTTGCTTGACGCCGTCGTCGTTGGTATCCACATAAACGGTGCCGGTCAAGGTCGAGGGGGCCAGCTCGCTATAGGTGATGGCTGAGTCGGCCTTGCCTTCGGTCAGGACGATACTGGCGAGCGTGTCGGTGGTGAACGTCCCGCCCGAGTTACCGGCGGCGTTTTTGCCTTGCAGGTAGCCGCTCGGCTGGCTTTCGGCCACGGTGTAGGTGCCGGGGCGAAGGTTGCCAAACGAGAAGTTGCCGTTGCTGTCGGTCGTCAAGGCCGTGCGGACCGCGTTGCCGAGGTCGTCGGTGCCGGTCAAGGTCAGCGTGACCCCGCTGATCCCCGGTTCGCCCGCCTCGACGGCGCCGTTGTTGTTCAGGTCCGAGAAGACCTTGCCCGCCACGCTGGCTGGTCGGAGTTCGCCGAAGTTGTACCCGGCACCGGCAGCGTTCGTGCCCAGCGGGATCGACAGCCCCGAGAAGTGGTCGGGAGCGGGGTTGGTCCCGCCGAACGGGGTCCCGACGGTGTCCTTGCCGTCGAGGTAACCGCTCGGCGGAGTCATCGCCAGGGCGTACGACCCGGGGCGGAGGCCGGTGAAGCTGTAAGCGCCTGAGGCCGTGGTGGTTGTCGTCAGGTTGACCGAGTTGCCCAGGTTATCGACCCCGGTCAGAGTGACGGTCGCGTTGGCGATCCCTGGCTCACCGGTGTTGATGGTTCCATCGTTGTTGCCGTCCTCGAAGACCGTGCCGGCGATCGTGTTCGAGTTGACCAGTACCCCCGCTGAGGCCACCGAGGTGTAGGTGTTGGCCGAGCCGCCGGGGTCGCTCGTCTTGCCGGTCCGCTCGGTCGAAGTGGTGTTATACGATGACTCGGGCGTCGTCACGGCTCCTGGAAGGCTGGTGTAAGTCGTCGTCGCGGTGTCGAGCACGGTCTGGCCAGGGGTCGTGGTGCTGGAGGGTGTGGCCTGAAACGTGATCGTGCTGGTCGCGCCCGGGGCCAGGTCGGCATAGTTGACGATCAACTGGCCGCCGCTATCCGACTGCGAACTCGGCGCCTGTCCGGCGCTGGTTGCGAGTGACCCGGCAACGTAGGTGAACCCAGGCGGGAGGATGTCGGTCCAGGCCGTGTCGTAGGCATCAGCGCCGGTCCCCGCGCTGGCGGTAATGACGGCGGTGAAGGTGATCGCCGAGCCGTAGGCATCGCCCCGGGTCGGTGACGCCGTCAGGGTCACGCCGACGTGGGGTTCGACCACCGTGACCGGCGTCGAGGCGGCGGTCGAGCCCCCCTGCACGGCGAAGACCGCCGAGTTCGTCAAGGTCCGTCCGGCGGTGTTGGTGGCGTTGTTCAGGACGACGGCGGTGTAGGTGACGACGATCGTCTGCGTTTGCGTCGTGTCACGATTCGAGTTGTTGATCGTGCCGAAGTTGAGCATCAGCGAGCTACCGTTCGACCCGACGACCACCGACGACTGCACCCCGTTGAATCCGCCCGACTGCGACGAACTGAGGGTCGAGGAGTAAGTCAAGCCGTCGAGGCTGACGATCGCCAAGCCGGCGGGCAACGAGTCGGTCAAGGTGGCATTCGTCGTCGTCCCGTCGGGGACCGTCACCGTGACCTGGTACTGAACCTTCTCGCCGATGGCGACGTTGGTGCCGGTGGTTGTTGCCAGGCTGGTCCCGACAACGGTCTTGGCCAGCGCGGGCAGGACCGTCGTGACGGCGGCTGTGCCCGATTTGGTCAGGTTGTTGGCCGATCCGCCGGGGTCGCTCGTGATGCCGGTCCGCTCGGTCGACACGCTGTTGTACGACGATTGCGGCGTCGTCACGGTGCCAGGCAAGGTGGTGTAAGTGGCGGTGGCCGAGTCGGTGATCGTCTGGTACGGCCCGGTCGAACTGTCAACCGTGGCCTGGAAGGTGAACGTGCTCGACGCCCCGAGCGCCAGGTCGCTGAAGGTCGCCGATGGCGACGATCCCGAGCCAGAGATCGACGTCGGCGCGGTCCCGGCGGTGTTGGCAAAGCTGTTGGCGACGTAGGTCAGACCGGACGGCAGGAGGTCGATCAGGTTGACGTCGTAGGCGTCCGCCGCGCTCGCGTTGGCGACCGAGTTGGCGACGGTGACAGTGTACGTCACGGTGTCGCCCGCCTGAACGCTCGACCGGTTCGCCGCGACCGTCACCTTGAGGACCGGCAAGACGACATTAATGGCGGTCGCGTGGGCGTTGACGTTGCCGCCCTGCACCGCGAACTGGGCCGCGTTCTGGAGCGCGGTGTTGGCAACGTTGCCCGTGGTGTTCAGGACGACCGTCGTGTAAGTGACGACGATGGTCTGGCTTTGAGCCGTGTTCCGGTTGGCGTTGGTGATGGTACCGAAGTTCAGCGTCAGGAGGCCGCCATTGTTGGTCACGCTGGCGTTCGACGCGACGGCCGCGAACCCGCCCGAGACCGACGTGCTCAGGTTCGAATCGGCGGTAATCGAGTCTATGCTCACGACCGCCAGGCCGGCGGGCAAGGTATCGGTCAGGACGGCGTTGGCTGTGGTCCCGTCGGGGATCGTCAGTGTGACCTGGTACTGGACCTTTTCGCCGACAGCGACGTTGGTACCGCTCGTCGTGCTCAGGTTGGTCCCAAGAATCGTCTTGCTGATCGTCGGCGGCGTGGTCGCGACCGCAACCGACCGCGCTGCCGTCAGGTTGTTCACCGACCCGCCGGGATCACCGGTGCTCCCGGTCCGCTCGGTCGAAACCGAACTGTAAGACGACTCGGGCGTCGTTACCGTGCCGGGCAAGGTGGTGTAGGTCACACCGAACGGGTTGCTCAGCGTCTGGTACGGGCCGGTCGAGCTGTCCACCGTGGCCTGCAAGGTGAACGTGCTCGTGGCTCCGAGCGCGAGCTGGCTGAAGGTGACGCCGACATTGTTGCCCACAACCGAGGTCGAGGTCGGCGCCGTGCCGCCGGTGTTCGTCAGGCTGCTGGCAACGTAGGTCAGTCCGGTCGGGATCAGGTCCGACAGGTTGACGTCATAGGCGTTGGTCCCGCTCCCGTTGCCGGCCAGGTTGGCGACGGTGAACGTGTACGTTACGGTATCGCCCGCCTGGACGACCGCCTTGTTGGCACTGGCGGTCAAGGTCAGTTTGGGCACGACGACCGTGGCTGCTGCCGCTGCCGCTGCCGACCCGCCGGTGTAGGTCAACGCCGCGCCGTTGGTGAGCGTGGTCCCTTGCTGGTTGCCCGCGGTGTTGAGCGCGACGACTCGGTAAACGATCGTCAGGGTTTCGGTGGTGCTATTATCGCGGTCGGTGTCGTTGATGTCGCCAAGGTTGAAGGTGGCTGAAGAGCCGTTGCTTGCGACGGTGACATGGTTGGCCAGGACCGAGGACCAGCTTCCTTCGGATGAGGTTACGGCACTCGACGACGGCGTGATCGAGTCGACCGCGACGATCGCCAGACCGCTCGGCAAGGTGTCGACCAGCGTTGCCCCCGGCGTAATTCCTTCGGGAAGTGTGAGCGTGACGGTGTAGGTGGCGATCTCGCCGATGGCCAAATTCGATCCGGTCGTGCCTGCTTGGCTGGTGGCGGTGATCGCCTTGACCAGTCCCACCGGGGCCGTCGTGGCCGAGGCGGTCGCGGTCGCGGGGCTAGTCAGGAAGTCGGGGCCGCCCTCGGTGGCCGAGTAGTTCGTCAGGCTGGCGGTGTTGGTGATGGTATTGTTGGGAGTGACCGAATCCGCGGCCTGGAGGTCGTAGGTCAGGACGAGGATGTTCTTGCCGCTCGTCGCGTTGTAAGCCGCCAGCGTGCCGAGCGCAGCGTTCGAGTTCTTGATCAAGATTCCCTGATCGAACAGGCCCGACCCACCGCCGACGTTCGACACGCTCAGAGTGGCTCCCGTACCGTCGGTGACGCTCAGGTTGAGGCCCCCACTCGGGATGACGAAGCCGCTTGGGAGGATGTCCTTCAGTGTGACATCATACGCGCCGTTGAGTCCCGTGCCGGTGTTCTGGACGACCACGGCGAATGTCACGCGATCGCCGGCGTCGAAGTTGGTGATCGTGCCGGTGATCGGATTACTGTCCAGTTGGTTCGAGTGGATCGTTCCGGTACCGCGGTACCCGGATGAGCCCGGAGCGCTGAAGCCGTACGGGTTGGCCGTGACGGTGCTGTGCGAGTTGTCCGTCGCCACCACCCCCTTGGTGATGGCCAGGACCGGCTCGGTCAACTTGATCTGGACCAGCGCGTTGGCCGAGGCCGACCCGTTGTTGGTTGACCCTTCGGTCTCGTTGGCCTGCGTGGTCAGAAACAGGCCATCAGCGAACGGCTCGCTGCTGGCGGTCACCGAGTAGAGGATGTCGGTGACGGTCTGCCTCTGGTTCGGGTCATGATAGTTGCCATAAGTGAAGGTCAGGTCGTTCGCCGTGCCGTCCGTGGCGAGGGTCGGCACGATGCCAGACAACGCCCGGAAGGTGTCGTTCGGGCCGAACTGGGCATGACCCGCCGCTGGCGCGGTGCTGCTGGTCACGTCGTCGAACCGGGTCACGGTGGTGGCGTCGAAGACCGGCAGGGGTGCATAACTGGTGACGACGTAGCTATCAATGTTGCTGGTGGGCAAGGTGTACTGGAGGCGATACGTCACCACGTCGCCGGCCGCGATCTTGGGCGCGGAACCGACGTTGGTGTCGCCGTTGATCGCGTAGATCGAGGTGACCAGGCTGCCGCGTGGGATCACGACGCTCGCGCCGCTCCCATCAATGACCGAGGACCCATCGTTGCTCAGGTTGCCGTAGTTATCGACGTTGGCGGCAATGTTGATGCTGCTCGTCAGCAGGTCCCCCTCGACGACATAGGGGGCACCGACGGGGTGGTTGTAGTCAAACTGCTGCTGGATCACTGTTCGAAAGACGATCGTCCCGGTGGCTGCCCCCTGTGTGGGCGTGGCCGAGGGCGGGGCGCCGCCCGTACCACCGCTCGGGATCGAACCACCGAGGATCAGCCCGTTGCTGATCGCCCGAGCCAGCAACTCGCTGGCCAGCCGAAACGCCACGGGAGTCGTGCCGTTCGATGTGTTCTGTGCCCCGACCGTGTAGTTGCCGCTGGCGATGTTGGCTGATGAGGTTGCCCCGTGGGCGCTGTACTGAAGTGTCGGGGTGAACGTGGTGTCGAAGTGCTGCCCGTCGGAGAAGACTTCCGAGGCCAGGGCGCTCTGGAGCCCGAAGAAGTCGGACCCCTGAAAGCTGATCGTGTATTGCAGAACGTCGCCCGGAGTCGGCGAGTTGGGGTTGGTCAGGTCGGTAACCCCCTCCTGGATCGCAACCGACTTGGCGGCGATGGTGTCGGTCGCGGTGTTGCTCGCCACCGAAGTTGTGGTTTGATTGGGGTTGAGCGGGGTCCAGGTACCGGTCGCTTGCGCCTGGTTGGTTTCGGTGACGAAAGCGCCGGTGGTCAGGTTCAGGACCGGGTTGCCTGACGCGTCGTCACGGGGAACGTAGAAGGTGAACTTCATCGACGCATCGGTCGCGCCGCCGGTGCCAACGATCTTGTCGAAGTGGCGGGTAAGCGTGCCGCCGGGCGTGGTGGCGGCGGGAATCGCGGTGGTCGAGGCCGCGGTCGACCCATTCGCGCCCGACGAGTCGAGCGACACAAATTGCTCGCCAGCCGGCAGAATATCGGTCAGGTCGAAGTTGTTGATCGTTTGCCCGGGGGCCACGGTCGCCGTGACGAGGTACTGCTGCTTGAAGTCGGGGCCAGTCGCGGTTTCTTGCTCGGGACCGAGATAGGTGGTCTTGACGATCACGAGGGTCGGATTGAGCGGGCTGCTGACCGATGCCCCGATGATGCTTGGGTCGGTGGCCGGGTTGTCCCGCGCGTCGTTCCCATACCGAAAGCCACCATCCGCCTTGACCGTGAGCGCGGACCCGACGGCGGCCATGTTGCTGAGGTTGGCCGCGACGTTGATATCCGCTTCCGGCTGGCCCGGGGTGAAGCTGCCGAACGGCAGTTGCAAGACGACAAGCTGGTCGCCGGGCGTCCCGGAGATAACCACCGAACTGCCCGAGCTATCCTTGGCGTACGGGTGCGTGACATGGCCCGACGCATCGAAGGTCAGCACCGTCGCGGTCACCGCGGCACCCAGGTATGTCGCCGAGCCGAAGCTGAGACCGGAATTGCTCCCACTGCCGACCGAGGGCATCTCCAGATCGACATACGGTCCATAACCGACCTGGCTGGGCGATGTGTTTGAGAAACCAACCGTGAGGTTGACCGTCGAGCCAATCAAGGCTTGAGCTGGCACCATCAAACTTGTCGCTGGGACCGCGTTGGCCAGAACCAGGCGCTGTTCCAGTCGCTCGAACTTGATCTGCTCCGAGAGTCGGCGGCCGGATTTGATCTTTCGTGAGTCGGTTCTCTTCGACCGACTAGCCGGCTTGGTCCAGGGCATCGTGTCTTCACCTTGAAGCATTTCCCATCATGGCTCGCGTACACTGCCTCCTTCTTAGAACACCGTTTGGCCACGGGTGCGGAAATCAGCATGGTCCTGATCCGCCCGCCAGGGAGGTCGATTAAACAAGTTAAAATTTATTTACTAGCATGTGTCTTCACGCGATGATCTACGGGGATGGTGGTGGGTTGATAGCCGCTGAAGCTGTCGGACAGCTCCCTTTCACCGCATCGAGGGACGCGGTACGATCCGCGCTGACTTTTCCAGGTGAGGGACTTCATCGATGGCGAGCACGACAATCCAATCGGTTCCGATGTTCATCGGAGGGAATTGGGAATCGGACCACGAGGGCCGATCCGGCGAGGTCTTTAACCCCTCAACCGGTCAAGTGATTGCCCGGGTCCCGCTCGGCTCAGCCACGGATGCGGGGCGAGCCGTCGCCGCGGCAACTCAGGCTTTGCCAGGTTGGGCCGAGACCCCGGCTGTCGAGCGGGCCCGCGTCCTGTTTCGGTTCCGCGAGCGACTCGCGGCCGAGGCCGAGGAGTTGGCCCGACTCGTCACTCGCGAGCATGGGAAAACCTTGCCGGAAGCCCGAGCCTCGGTCCAGCGCGGTGTGGAGATGGTCGAGTTCGCGTGTGGGGTGCCCAGTCTGCTGATGGGCCAGACCCTACCGAACATCGCCCGCGAGGTGGATTGCGAGACGGTCCGCCACCCGGTCGGCGTTTGCGTCGGGATCACGCCGTTCAACTTTCCGGTGATGGTCCCGCTCTGGATGATCCCGGTCGCACTCGCCTGCGGCAACACGTTCGTCCTGAAACCGTCCGAGAAGGTGCCGCTCTCGGCCGTCCGGCTCGGCGAGTTGCTTGCCGAGGCTGGTCTGCCCGCCGGAGTCTTCAACATCGTCCACGGGGACCGGGACGTCGTGGACGCTTTGCTGACGCATCCGGACGTTGCCGCGATCTCGTTCGTGGGGTCAACCAACGTCGCGCGGCACGTCTACCAGACCGGCACAAGTCACGGCAAACGGGTCCAGGCGGCGGGCGGAGCCAAGAATCACCTGATCATCATGCCCGACGCCGACCTCGACCAGGCCGCCAAAGCGCTCGGAGCTTCGGCCTTTGGCTGCGCGGGCGAGCGGTGCATGGCGGGGAGTCTGGCCTTGCCGGTCGGCGGGATTGCCGATGCGCTGGTTGACCGCCTTCGCGACCTCGCCGGGTCGATGCGGGTCGGGCCGACCGACTCGGGGCCAGAGGTCGACATGGGGCCGGTCATCACCCGCGAGCACCGCGACCGCGTGGCGGGTTACCTGGAGATCGGCCAGGGCCGAAGGGGCCGAGATCGCCGTCGATGGCCGGACGTATGGCCCGAGCGATGGCTTCCTGATCGGCCCGAGCGTACTCGACCGCGTTCAGCCCACCATGCGGGTTGCACGCGAGGAGATCTTCGGCCCCGTTCTGTCGGTCGTCCGCGTGGAAGACCTGGAAGAAGCGCTCGCGGTCGGGCAAAGCTGCCCGTATGGCAACGGCGCCTCGATCTTCACCCGCGACGGCCGGGCGGCCCGCGAGTTCAAGCACCGATTCAACGCCGGGATGATCGGGATCAACGTCGGCGTCCCCGCGCCGATGGCCTGGTTCCCGTTTACGGGCTGGAACCAGTCGTTCTTCGGCGACCTCCACATCCAGGGGACCGAAGGGGTCCAGTTCTACACCCGGCAGAAGATGACCATGACCCGCTGGTTCGAGTCCTCGGGGTCTGCGCACCACGACCCCGTCTGGCGGACGGGTCGGAGTGGCGGCTGAGACCAATCTTGGGGCAGTTCTCAACAAGCTGCGGGGCAAAAGTCGCCCCGAGGAGGGGTCGATGATCCTGTCATGGGTGGGTCTCTATCTGGCGTACCTGATCCTGGTGTTCCAGGGGTCTCTTGTCATCAGTTCGTGGGTGTTCCGTCTGCTGGGCGTTTCCGAGCGAGGTTCGGCCTACGACACGCTGAGTCTGCTCATCGTGGTGGTATCGCCCATCGGCGCCGGCTTGCTGACCTGGTGGACTTACCGCTACTTCTCCCGCGACCCCAAACCCTGGCCTGAGCCCGAGCCCACCATCCGCTACGCGGACGATGATGAGCGCGATGCCTGGACCGCGGCCCGGATCGGCCGGATTACCAAATTGGGCACCGGGGTGGGAGCCGCGTTCGGGATCGGCCTGGCCGTGGCTCTCGTGTGCCTGGGCAAACCGGAAGACCTGGGCAATCACCTCCGCCCCTTGATCATGGCTCCCTTCACGATGGGCGGCGCGGGCTACTTCCTCAGCCTGGCTCTCGCCTGCTTTCTGGTCCCCAACTCCTTCTTGACCGGCCCCTTCGGACAACATTATCTGGAGATGATCGGCACCCGCAACGTCACGGTTGCCCGCGTGGCGTGCCTGCTCGTGGCCCTCCTCATCGGCGTCCCCCTGCTGGGCCTGACGGTCCTCGGGTTCCTGGCGATCCGGGAGTGAGCGACTCATTGCGTTCGCGTTGCGCCAGCATCATCCCTGTATAAACCGCGAACGAGATCCCGAAACTCAGGAACCAGGCATAGCTGTAGAGGTTCATCCAAAAGGAAGCCACGCTCAGGGCCTTGATCGTCCCGAGAAAGCCGGGGACGCACGGGGCGATCCCGAGCGTCAGGGCAATCAGGGCGGCCGGGTTGAAGCCGTTGGCGTACCAGTAGGGGCCGCTCCGGCGGTACAGTCCGGGAAGGTCGAGCTGGGTCCGGCGGATCACGAAGTAGTCGGCGATCAGGATACCCCCGATGGCGCCCAGCAAGCCTGAATAGGCGACCAGCCAGGTGAAGATGTAGTCCGATGGGTCGGCAATCAGCTTCCAGGGTTGGATCAAGATGCCGACGATGCCGGTGATGAACCCACCCATCCGGAACGAGATCCAGCGCGGGGCAAGGTGGGCGAAGTCGTTCGCCGGGCCGACCACGTTGGCCGCCAGGTTGGTGGCGAGCGTTGCCAGGCAGACCGCCAGCATTGCCAAAGTGAGCACCAGCGGATTCTGGAATCGGGCCAGGAGATCGACCGGGTCCCAGATCGACTCGCCGTAGATCACGACGGTTGCGGATGTTACGGCGACGCCGATAAATGAGTAAAGCGCCATCGTCGTCGGCAAGCCGATCGCTTGACCCAGCATCTGATCGCGTTGCGAGTAGGCATAGCGGGAGAAGTCGGGGATGTTCAGCGAGAGCGTTGCCCAGAACCCAATCGTGCCGGTCAGAGCCGGCAGAAAGAAGCCCCAGAATTGACCTGCCCTGGCCTGACCCGGATCAAACGCCGACGGTTGCGCCAGCATCGGCCCGAACCCGTGCGCCGCTTGATACGCCCACGCCAGCAAAGCGAGCCCCAGAGCAATCAGCAACGGGGCCTTGATGTTGAGCAAGAACCGGATCGAATCGATTCCCCGCCAGATGACCGCCATGTTGACCGCCCAGAAGCCGAGGAAGCAGAGCAACTCCGCGGCGTTGATTCCGAGCCCACCCAGCCTGGGCAACGTCTGCCAGCCGGGTAAAAAGATCGCCCCGATCTTGTAGATCGCAGCGCCGCCGATCCAGGTCTGGATGCCGAACCAACCGCACGCGACCAGCGCCCGGAGCATCGCCGGGACGTTGGCCCCTCGCAGGCCGAACGACGCCCGGCAGTAGACCGGAAAGGGGATGCCGTACTTGGTCCCGGCGTGCGCGTTGAGGATCATCGGGACCAGAACGATGACGTTCCCGAGGGTAATCGTCAGCACCGCCTGCCACCAGTTCATCCCCTCGGCGATCAACGAGGACGCCAGCCGGTACGTCGGGATGCACGCTGCCATCGAAATCCAGAGCGCCGCGATGTCGCGCGTGCCCCACTTCCGGTCCTTGGCAGAGACGGGGGCCATGTCGGCGCTGGAGTAGGTGGATTCGTCGTCGATCAGGGCGGCGGGTTCGAGCGTGGTGGCCATCGGTCTTCCCTCGGTCGGCGATCGGAGTCGGGTGAAGTGGGTTGGTCGGGACGGATGCGTGAGGGAGAGGAGGTCGGCTTGCCTACGGTAGCGGACCGTTGCGGCGGGATCAACCCACCCGGCGGTTCTCGGACGAGGAGCGGAAGCAAGGCGGTCTGAAGGCCCTTCCACCAACTCGCCTGGAATCATCTGGCACGAGGAACCGTTACGTTCCTGCCAGTCAGGTCAACCGCTATTCAAGTCATAACCGGCACAAACCGATAAATAGACGGTCTGCTGGTGAGCTGGTCGGTTTGATCATTCACTGAGGACGTTACTGGGTGAGCCCTGGATGAGCCAGAGTTCATCAACTTTCTTTGTTCGGCGGGTGCGTCGACAATCGCTAACTTCTCAAGGACGGGGCGGATGAACCTCTCACTGAGATTCTCGAACACAAAGCAGATGAAGCATGTGATTGCCAGAGCAATTGCTTGCGGCATCATGTTGCTGGTTCTACCGTCCTGTGGGATTCCCAATCTGCGCAAGGCGGAGCTGGCTCCAGGGCTACCAGAAAGCATTAACGGATCGACAAACCCGGATAATTCCTCGCAGCTGACCATCGAGGAGTTTTACCAGGATCCGAAACTGACCTGTTTGATCGACCTGGCCGTGGCTGGGAACCGAGAGCTGAAAGTCCTCAACGAAGAAGTCCAGATCGCCAGCAACGAAATTCTGGCGCGGTCTGGTGCGTACCTCCCCTTCGTGACCCTTGGGGCTGGTGCGGGTCTGGACCGGGTAAGTCGGTTCACAACCGAGGGAGCCGCCATTGTCGACGACCCGTTTCTGCCGGGACGGTTCTTCAACAATCCGCATGGTAACTACCAGACGGGATTCAACCTGACCTGGCAGCTCGACATCTATCGACAACTCCGCAACGCCCGGGACGCGGCGGGTCAGCGTTACATTGTCGCTCTCGAGCGGCGCAACTACTTCGTAACGACACTGGCCGCCGACGTCGCCGAAAACTATTACCGGCTGATGGCGCTCGACAAACGACTCGAAAACCTCAACCTGACCATCGAGCTTCAGGAACAAAGTCTTAAAGTTGCCATCGCCTTGAAAGAAGGAACTCGCGGGACCGAGCTGGGTGTGCTCCGGTTCCAGGCGGAAGTTCGCCGCAACCAGAGTGAAAAACTGATCGTCAATCAGGACATCGTCGTGACCGAGAACCGGATCAACTTCCTGGTCAACCGTTATCCGCAGCCAGTCGAACGCATCTCGGCGGGATTCTACGATCTGAACCTCGACCGACTGAGCGTGGGTGTGCCCTCGCAGTTGCTTCAGAATCGCCCCGACATCCGGCAAGCCGAGCGTGACCTGGCCGCAAACGGGCTCGACGTGAAGGTCGCCCGGGTCAACTTTTACCCTCAGTTTGTGCTCAATGCCGGTACCGGCCTCGAATCATTCAACCTGAGATATCTGTTCGAGCCGCAAGCCGTGATCGGCAATCTCATGGGAGGGCTGGTCGGGCCGCTGGTCAACCGGCGAGCAATCCGGGCTCAATACCTGACCGCGAACGCCAGGCAGTTGCAGAGTATCTACAACTATCAGCGCGTAATTCTCGACGCCTTTACCCAGGTGACCAATCGTCTCTCGCAGGTCGAGAAATACACCAAGAGTATCGAGATCAAGAAACAACAGTTGCAAGCGCTTGAGTCCTCGGTCACGGTGGCCAGCCAGCTTTTCCAGAATGCCCGGACCGAGTACATCGATGTGTTGTTCGCCCAGCGAGACCTTCGAGACGCGCGGACAGTCTTGATCGATACCAAGGCGGAACAACTCGCCGCCATCGTCAACACCTACCAGGCGCTTGGGGGCGGGTTGTCGTCAATTCCCACTCAGGATGGCAGTTCGGGTACGAGTCCGTATACCCACACGGTCCTCAGCGGCGAAACCTTTCGGTCGATCTCGCAACGCTATTACGAGTCGGAACGCTTCTACAAGGCCCTCTGGGCGGCGAACAAGAAGGCTGTCCCCGATGTTGATCGCCTGACCGTCGGCGACAAGATCACTATCCCCCGGGTCAACCAGCTCGATCAGTCGCTCATCGATGTGGGCCCGGCTCCCGTCCCAACGGTCCCCGATCCGGTCCCGGACACTGATCCGGCGCCTTTGCCTCCTCCACCAGCGGGAAGCACGCCCGGTCCGTTTGGGTTCGTGAAGACCAGAGATTACGCAGCCCAGATGACTAGCGGGACCAAACCTGCCACAGCCTCGTCGAAGCCAGCAACGGCAAAGCGATAATCGGTCGATCCTCTGGCCGGCTGGGTTCTGATGAGCCGAAAACCTTGCTCATCGCTGGATCGTCACGCTGGCCACCACCGCCGCGGTCGAGGTTCGCCTCGGCCGCATCTCGGTTCAACCAGGAGAACACAATCGCCCAGCGCAACCAGGGACTGGTCCGGGGTTGTGGCCCTCAACCCCGGGCCCAACAGGGTGGTTGTGACGAGCGAGCCGCACCCAAGGCAAGGTTGGCGTTGGTTCTCGAGAATTCAGGATTGCTCCGGAGTGATCCGATTCCCATTCCACTTCAATTCGCTTTGGCCGGCTCGTCGTACGTGTGGGCCAATCGAACCATCAATCCTTCAAGCTGTTGATAATACTCCGTCTCGTCGAGGGTCGCCTTCTGTTCCTGAAGGGTCGCGATTTGTACCTCAAGTTCGTTGCGTGTTTTCAAGACGACTGGAGATGTTTGCAGATCGAGGGGAGTACGAATCAAGTGGAACTGGTTTGCCCTGAGGCCATCCGCAACGGTCCCATCTTTGGGCTTACGGGTCAGGCGAATCCCCTCGAACCAGTCGGCTGGTGTTCCCTTGCCATCGGAATTGTCGTCGATAAGCGCATGTTCGGTACTGAGGCGCGTCTTGGATTTGTAGAAGTCAGCCGTTTGCTTACCGGCGAGGACGAACGCTTCGAGTAACGAGGTCTGCCCGTCCTTATCCAGGTCAGCGTGCGGGTTGGTCCAGGCCTCGGCAAGAAACTGACCAAACCGGGCATAGTTCTGTTCGGCTCCGCTCTTGGTCGCCGTGACGACGACACGGTTGGTTCCCGACAGTTTGTTGAGGAATGGACCGCTCGACGAGGTGCAATCCAGGATGGCTACGGGGCCGGTCAATGGTTTGAGCCAATCGACAAGTTCCGTTTCGGTCAGGTCGGGGCCGCGAAGGTTGAACTTGGCGGATCGGCCATCATAAGACCCGTGGCCGATGAGGATCAGCCAGAGGGTCCCTGGGGGTTGAGCCTGGGCACGGCTCGCCAGGAGATCACGGAGCCGGTCGTGGTCGGAGCCGGGATCGGGTCGCTGCGGTTCAGGTGGAGATTTCGGACCACCGACCAGGACGAACTCCGCGTCGGCTTGCAGGGCCGCAGCGCGCCAGTGGTTGACCCAGGTGTCGAAAGCGACGCCGTAGTCGGGAGTTCCGGGAGTTCCCTGGACCACCAGCACGGTTGGGCGATCCGTGCCGGCTGTGGTGCAGAGGGCCAGGGCCAGGGCCAGACAGGCAGATGCAACCGCGGTCATGAGTGCGTCCTGTCCTTGGGTGCGGATCAAGCCAGGCCGTTGACACGGCGGATGCCCCACTCGGCCGCGAGGCAGGCCAGGGCGATGGCGAAATAGAACGGTTGGTGCCAGAGCGGAGCGGTCCAGGGTTCCACGATGGGCGCCGAGCGGGTGGGCAAGCCAGCCACAAATGAGGCGAGTTTGTCCCCCTCCACCACTTCGCCTCCCGTCAGGCGGGCGATGGTTGACATGGCGTCCTGATTTGGTTCGAGCCGAGCAAACTCGTCGGCGGTCGGCTGCGCGGCCCAGCCGGCTTGCTCCGAGCCGAGGGTTGCGCCGTCGGCGGCCGTCGCACTGGCGGTGAATCGGTACGGACCCGGTTGTTTGGTCACGACCGACGCCTGATAAGCTCCCGGCTCGGTGCCGACGGCTTCGGCTGGCAAGGCAAGATGACTGCCATCGGGTAAGGTTGCGTCGATGGACACTTTCGCATCATCGAGCGGTTGGTATTGCGGGTCGCGCACGCGAATCGTCAGGTCCACGGTGGGGGCGGTCGCATCGGGTCGGGCTCGGACAGCCACTTCGACCCGGCGGGGGACGTCGGCGATCAACCAGCGGACCGTTTGCCGCCATGAGCGGTCGAGGTCGGTCTCGGCGGGATTCTTTCGGCTGAGTCCCCAGCGCCAGAGGTCACCGATCAGGAGTGCCGCGACATGCCCCTTGCCGAACGGTTGCGCGACCAGGGCCGGGACCAGGTCATCGGCGGCGTTGCGAACCTGGGCGAGCACCGTGGCGCCTGGCTTGATGCCGCCGACGCTGTTGGGGGCGGCGAAGGCGGGCATGCCGAGCAGGCGACTCCGCTCATCCTCTTCGGTCTTCCGGGTCCGGACCCAGGGTTGCAGCCAGCCCTCGCGGGTCAAGACGAGCCGATTTTCGGCCGTCTCGGCGGCGGGCTCGGTCGTCGCGTCTCCGGTCCGGTCGAGGTAGACAGGGAGCAAGTCACCGATCGGAGTCCGGTCATACTTGCCGGCGGCAAAGGAGTCGGGACCGCCGAGCATCAGGAACCCGCCACCCCGCTGCGATACGAAATTGCGCAACAGGGTCATCTGATCGGGAGAGAAGTAGCTGGCTTCCACGTCGTCGAGGATGACGGCATGATAGGCGAAGAGAGCCGCCGCGGTCTTCGGGAAGCCGTCGCGCAGTTCGCTCGGGTCGGTCGTGCCGATCCGGATCATGACGGGCTGATCAACGCTCTCCACCACCTCGGCGTCGGGGTTGTCGAAGTTATTGAAGAGCGGCGAGACGGTACGGTTGCCCGCCTGCTGAAAGTCAAACTTGGGCGCACGGCGGGCGATCCGGATCAGCCCCACCAGGTCGACTTGCTTGTCTTCGAGGATCGCGCGGCGGAGGAATTTGAACTCCCAGCTTGGGCGACCGCTGACGTACAGCACCCGGTACGGTCCAGCTCCCTGGTCAACCACCACGAGTCTCGTGTTGTTGGCCAGAGTTTGCTCGGCGGCCGCCGCCGCAGCCGTGGGATCGGCCGCCGTGGATGATGCGACCGATGCGGCGTGGACGGTATAGAAATGCACCCCCTTGCTGTCGGGCCGGAACTGGAATCGGCAGGCAAGAGGGCGACCTTTGGTGTCGCTCGCGTCGGGAGTGATGTCCTGGGTAGCGACCTGGTGGCCTTTCTCATCGAGCACATCGACCCGGATCGGCTGATCGCGAAACCCGGTGGCGTCGATCTCGGCCCGCACCACGATCGGGGCCGCGTCGAAGTTGGTCTGGCTCACCGAGACGTCATGAACACCGATATCTCGACCCGTCTTACCCGAGGGCGGCAAGACGGGGTAGATCGGCGGGAGGCCGGCGAGATCCATGTTTAGGTCACCGGAATCGGTCCGGTTCCCGTCGGTGATGACCAGTACGCCCGCGAGCGGCAGACCGCGAAACCGCCGCCCGAGCGCGGCGAGCGACGATGTGAGAGTCGAGCCAGGCCCATCGAAAGCAAGGTGATCGAGCGATTCCACCCCGCGCAGATGCGAGTCGAACACGTAGGGCCGGACATCGAAATCCTGCGCGATGCGAGTTCGCCAGGGGAGGTTGTCGCGGACGTGCTCCTGCACCCACTCGGCGCGGGGCTGCGACGTGGCGGTGTCACGAACCTGCAGGCTCTGGCTGTTATCGACCAGGACGACGAAGGCATTTGCCCCCGGCTTGGGGCGGGAGCCGGTCAGGAGCGGTTCGAGCAAGCTGAGGATCAGGACGGCGAACCCGACCGCCTTGAGGCTGCCCGCGAGCCACCGGACGGAACGCCCAGCGCGCGCCCGCGCGTAAGTCCAGCCGAGCAGCAAGAGGACGAAGACAAGGAGTGCCCCCGCCGTGGCCATCCACTCGGGCGAACCCCAGATGATGCCCGACGCGGTGCTGATCGATGGTACGGTTGTGGTTCCGGTCGGGTTCATCGGCCGCTCCCGAGTCGTTCGTAATACCGCCGGACCCCTTCCGCGAACCGAGCGGGAACCGGGTCGCGGTCGATCGGGACCAGCGCGTCGGGAGACTCGCGGCGGCGGACTTCCTCGGCAACTCGGTTGCGCAGTTCGAGGATCGGATCGGCGACCAGTTCCTTGAGCTTGGTCGGGTCGATGGGAGCCGCGTGCCGCCTCGCTTCCTCGCGAGCACCGCGGGCCCGATCCCGAATCCGGGCGGCCTCGGCGCGGAGGTCGGGGCTGTTGAGGAGTTCCTCGACGTCGCGGAGCCGGTCGGACCACTGGCGGAAACCATCGCCGGAAATCGGGTTGGGACCTTCGGGCTGGCTGATCTCGCCTTGACCGCCGGCGCTCCGACCATTCGGATCGCCGGGAGCTAGGTTCGCCTGGCCGGCGTCAAAACCTTCCATCAGTCGGTTCAGATCGCCACCCCGATTGCCCCCGCCGCCGCTGCCACCACCCTGCTGGCCGGCTTGCGGGTTGCCCTGTGGCCGCCCGCGACCGGGTGCCCGACCACCTTGCCCTTGCCCTTGCCCCTGCTCGGCGGGTTGCTGCTGGTTGTTAGGTTGGCCAGACCCTGCGCCGGGCTGCTGGCCACTCTGACCGCGCGGCTGTTGTCCTCCTTGACCAGCCTGTTGCTCGCCTTGACCTGGTGCCGATCCCGGTTGCTGGTCCTGGCCGGGTTGCTGACCTTGACCTGGTTGAGATGGGGACTTGCCGGGCTGTTGTCCCGGCTGTTGCCCGGGTTGTGGTCGCTCTGCCGCCCCTGGTTGCTGACCCTGACCTTGTTCGGGTCCGACCCCTGGAACTCGTCCCTGGTTCTCGGGTGAACTCTGGTCAGAAGGCTGGGGCTGGCCTTGTTGCTGATCCTGACCGTTGCTCGGCTTTTCGCCAGCTTTCGCCGATTTTCGAGCGTTGGGACCCTGATCCTGGCCGGATTGGCGAGCCGGCGAGTCGGCTGGGTTGGGCTCGCGACCGGTCGGGTTGGCGGCACCTTGCCGGGCGGTTTCGCCTGGGCTGGTCGGGTCGGCGGTCTGGGGGTTGGTCGCCGATCCTCGTCGAGTCGCATCTTGAGGTTCGTTCTCGGAACTGGGGGTCGCCGCGCGGCGGCCATTCGGATCATCAGCGCGAGCGAGACCGCGATTGGCCTGGCTGGCGAGGTCTTCGAGTTCGTTCTGGGCTCGCTTGAGCGCTGCGGACTCGTCACCGAGGATGCTCCGAGCGGCCCGCTCGACGCCGTCGCGGAGGTTGTCGAGCCCCTCGCTGGCCTGTCGTGACGAGCGGGCGGCCTCGTCCGGCAGTCCAGCTTGCGCCAGTTGCCCGGCCTCGTCGAGGTTTTTGGGGATCTCTTTGCGGCCTGACTTCTGAACGGCGTCGAATAACTCCTTGGCGAGGAGCGGTTCGGTCTCCTCAGCCTCGGCGACGGTCCCGCGCATCTGATCGAGGAGCTTTTCCAGCTCTTGCTTCTGCTCCGACAGGTTTTTTCCGAGCTCCTGGCGGGCGTCGGGGTCGCGGAGCGAGCGTTTGGTCTGGTCGTCCCAGCGGGTGAGCTGATCGGTCAGTTTGGTTTGTTTGTCGGCAAGCTGGCGGGCCTGGTCACGCATCCCGTTGAGTTCATCGCTGAAGCGCTCGGACGACTTTTTGCGGAGGTCCTCGCGGAGATCCTTGAGTTCGCGTTCGGCTCGGGTTCCCTGGTTGAGGGCTTGCGAGACCTGACCCTTTTCCAGGGCTTCGGCGGCCTGGCGGACCTGTTCGCGGGCCTGATCCGCCTCGGGGCGGGCTTCGGCCATCCGGTCGCGGTTCTCCTCGCGCTCCATCCGTTCTCGCAACTCGTCGGTGTCGCGGAGGATCTGCTGCTCCTGGTCGCGGAGCCGTTTCAGTTGCCGTTCGGCCTCAGCCTTGGCTGCTGGCGTCTGAGCCGCTTCGAGCGCGGCTTGCAGTTCCTTGAGGCGTTCGTTGAGGTCGGTTTGCCGCCGGGCCAACTCCGCCAGCCGATTGAGGACCTGGCGCGTTTCGCGGGTCTGGCTGTCCGTCTTGGCGGCGTCCTGCTGGGCCCTGGCTGACTTTTGCTCCTCGTACCGGTTCTCGTCGTTCGACAACTCCAGCTCGTTCATCTGCTGTTGCGAGGCCGACCCACCACCACCTTGCTGCTGTTGCTGGCGTTGGCGGGAAACCTCGAACTCACGAGCCCGCAGTTTGAGGAGGGCTTGATACGCGGCTTGCTCGCTGGCGAGCGCGGGTTTGAGGCTGGTCAGGTCGAGGCCGTTGACGGCTGCGGTCAACGAGGTTTCGGCGAGTTGCATGGCCTTGACGGCCGCTTCGAGGTTGGCCTTCGAGGTGGCGTCGCGTAGCGCTGCGACCATCGGTTTGGTTTGCTCGATCGCGCCAGCCTGCGCTTCGCGGATAGCGGTGGCGTTGATGGCGAACTCGGGCGACGGCTCGGGGTCGTCCTCGGTGCGGATCACCTTCCAGGTCGCGGCGATGATTTGCTTTTGCACCTCGGCGAGTTTCTCGGCCTGCTGAGCGTTTTGATTCTGCTGTTGCTGCTGCGCTTCCGAGCCACTCGGGGGGGCTTCCCCCTGACGGAAGATTTCCTCGAAGTGACGGACCTCGGCGAAGAAAAGGTCCCCGGAAGTCCGCCGGGGCTTGCCGTCCGGATCAATATCCTCGGCCCAGAAGAAGTACGAGACAAGCTGGTCGGGCTGAGCTTTCAGGTCCTCAAAGGCGATCATGTGGTCGGCGACCCGCTTTTTGGCCGCGGGTGCGGTGGGGTCGAGGACGATGTCGACTGGTTCCCCGCCGGGTGAGGTGTAGTTGACCCCGTGCCGCACGACGCCAAAATCGTCTTCGGTCCGCGCCTGGATCGCCAGTTCCTCGACGGGCGAAACCCGGGTATCCTTGCCGGGTCGAGTCATGACGACGGACGCGGGGCGGTTGCGCGTGACGTTAACGGCCAGACTCGTCGGCGTCTTGTTCTTGCGACCATCCTTGTCGACCAACTCGATCTTGTACTTGTGCGACTCGTCGAGAACCCACCCCGCCTGGTAGGTCGCGGTCGTCTCCCCCTGCTTGTCGGTCGTGACCGACCCAGGCACGAATTTGAGCGGTGTGGGCTGGTTTTTCTCATCGACCAAACGAGCGGTCGCGACTTCCTTGTTGAGCTGAACCGTGAGGTTAAGTGTCGTCCCCTCGATGGCGGTGACGTGGCGGACGTCAACCAAAGTTTTGGATTCAAGCCCGGTGTAGCTCGGGTAGGCCAGGTGAGCGTCTACTTTCTTGACCTCAGGGAAGGTGAAGACCTTGACTCGATAGGTCGGGCTGGTCCCGCCATCGAAAGCGACTCGATAAGCAAGTTCCTCGTTGACCGTCTCGATCCGCCCGGCGAAGGTGGGGTCTTCGAGGCTCCGAGCCATCGCCACTGGTGCGGTTGGTTGAGCAGTCTCAACGACCAACTGCGCATTGCCGGGCACGTTTGACCGGAACCGGGCGACGACCAGCAACGGTGAGCCCCGCTCGACCTCGGCGTTGCCGGGGTCGACCTGGATATCGGCAGCCGTGGCTCGGCCCTCGGTGGGAGCCAGCACCTTGGTCGTCGCGGTGATCGACTCGCGACCGGGGAACCGCGCGGTCAAGCCAACGGCCAGAATGAATAGGAGGAACATGGTCAGCAACAGACCCTGGCGACGCCCCGTCGGCACCACCTGCGACCAGTCGTGGTTTGCCTGGTGATCAAGCGTTTCGCGGATCACGGCGCTAGGCAGATAGCCCACCACCTGGCCAGGCCGATACCCGGCATCCTCTTCGACGGCCGTTTTTAGCCGCGAGTCGAGGTCGGGAAATCGCCTCTCGATCTGGTCCGCTACCCGCCGGTAGACCGCTGCCCGATCCCGGTTCCGCCAGGCTTCCCAGACCTGGAACAGGATGCCAACCGCAACCAGCACGATCAGCGCAGATAGCCTGGGTATCCGAGCCGCCTGCGTGGGGGCGAACAGGACGAACAGGGCATACACGACAAAGCAACCCAGTGCCATCGTGAGCCAGATCTGCCGTCGCTGGGCCACGATCCGCCGCTGAACGCGGTCAAGAGCCGATTGCAGGCTGAGATTCATCATGACGCAACGGTCCCCGGATTCGAGGCGGGACGAGGAAGTCGGGCGTGATCGACCCGGCCCGCCAGCCAGGTTTCACCGATAAGCAGGGCGATGGCTCCGAGAACGATCCACCGCCACAATTTTTGCCGGCCTTCCAGCTCGGCCGTTTGCATCTGGCGGAGCGCTTCGGCATCGAGTCGCGCTTGCTCCGCGCTCCCCGCCAGCTTGATCTTGAACTGCTCGAAGCTTTCGCTGGTCAAGGGAGTCGTGCGACTCTCGCTCGGGTCGAGATTCACCGCGAAATTTCGTGGCGGTGCCGCTGCCGAACTCACCGCCCGAGCCGAATAGATTCCGGGTGTATCCGTCGCTGCAAACGCGGCTGACCCCGCGTCGAGGCGATTGACCGAGCCGTCGGGACGCTGGATCTCGATCGGTTCCGCCCGCGAGTCCAGCCCGAGGTTGTTCAGGACGACTCGATCGCCCACCAGGTACCGCTCTGGCTCGCCCGCGACCGTGCCGCGACGGTCGAGCAAGCTGGTCATCAGCGGCACGAACTTGGAGGACCGGGCCAGTTGACTATCACCGGGGTTCCAGCCACTGGCCAGCACGATAACCCGCCCCTGCCCGACCGACTTCTCCACCATAGCCGGAGCACCATCGTCGAATTTCGCCAGGATCTGGGCATCGGCGAACACCACGGCGGGGTCGGCGATCCGGCGGTGTTTCCAGAAGCGGATCTTGGTGAAGTCGTTGAACTGGGGGCCGGCGAGCGGGGCGAAAGTCGGGTGATCGAAGGCGATTTCACCCAGGAGCGCATCCTGACCGGGCGGAGCTTCGGTCCATGCGGCGGCGGGTTGACCCAGCAGGATTGCCAGCGTCGGGGCTGGACCCTCACGGCGGGCCACCACCAAGGCCGAGGCCCCAGCCTCGATTTGCTGACGGATCTGCGCGGCTCGCTCGGGGGCCAGTTCGCTGGCGATCACGATCAGATCCGTCGCTTGCTTCGGATCGGTCGTGGTCGGGTTGACAACCAGATGCACCGCCCGCCGCGAGGTGCTCTCGAAAACCCGATCGAGGTAATAAAGCAGCCCGTTGGGGTCATCGGGAGCATCGGGGCCGAAGAAGGCGACCTGATCCTCGGTTGGTGGCGTGCTGGCGACGAAAGCGGAATTATCGAACGGGAACGGGTCGCCAACGAGTTGCAGGGTCGAGGGAGCAACCAACTCGGGAGACAATTTCGGGTCGACCGGCGGGATCGGGACGCGAATCACCCGGCTTTGCCCGGGCGGGACGTAGGCGTTCACCGAGCCGATGAGGGCTTTTGTGCGGGGGTCAACCCACCCAACCTGAAACGCCTCAGACTTTGCCTCGGCATCGTTGCTGACTCGAACCCGCGCAGTGGGTCCATCCGCCGGGGAGCCAGCCGATGAGCCGGTGGTGGTCAGGACATCGGCCAGGGTTTCGATCCCCGCGTTTCCACCGGGCAGTTGGACGGTTTGCAGCTCTAGTTCGACGTCGGACGGCCAGACCATGTTGCCCAGGGCTTCCAGTCGGCTGCCACTCTGAAGATCGCTGATCAGGATGATCCGGCGCGGGGCACGCCCGGCCTTGCCGTCGCGGTCGGCTCCATCGGCGATCGCGGCCACCGCTTCGGCGAGCGCCGCACCCAGGTCGGTTCCCTTCCAGGTCGGTTGCAGGGCCGCGAACCGACTCCGAGCCAGAGCCAACCGCGCCGGGGGATCGAGAGTGGACGATTCGGCGAAGTTCAGGAGGACGCGGGGCGTCGTATCGAAGGCAAACAACGCGAGAGGATCGCCCGGCCGGACGGCACTCAGGGCGGTGTTCACCTTCTTTTGCACTTCGGGCCAGAGATCGCCGCGTCGGAGGCTCGCCGACGTATCCACGAGGATCAAGACCCGTCGTTGCCCGGTAGCACCCAGATCAACCTCGGCCACGGCGCGCCAGAACGGGCGGGCGAACGCCAGCGCGAGCAGTGCCAGGGCGGCGGCCCGGAGCAGGAGCAGCAACCAATGATCGATCCGGCTCCGCTGCGTGACCCTGGGCGGCGACGGCTCAAGAAACATGATTGACGAGAACGGCAACTCGCCGCGAGGCGTCTGGCGGATCAGGTGGAAGATGATCGGCGCCACGATCGCCAGGGCACCGAGCAGGTAGAGCGGCGTCAGGAAATTCATCGCGCGGCTCCTCCCGTGCCCGGTCGGCGGATGGTAGCGCGGCCGCGTTTCATCCGGGTCTTCAGCAGGTCGAAGAGGACCGCTCCCAGCGCTCCGTCGGTCCGGACGGCGACGAACTCGATGCCGAGGTCGTCGCAGCTTTGCCGGACGGCGGCGGCGTGCGCGTTGAATCGGGTCAGGTAGCCCGAGCGGGCCGAACTGGGATCAATGTAGACATCGCGGCCCGATTCGGCGTCGCGGAACCGCGCGGGAGCGTCGAACGGAAACTCAATTTCCGCTGGGTCGAGGACTCGCAGGACGGCCACATCATGCCCGGTCGCCCGCAGATACCCGAGCCGCGTCTGCAACAACTCGATCGGCGCCAGGAGGTCGGAGATGATGATCACCAGCCCGCGCTTGCGGACCGTGGCGGCCACCTGATCCAGACTCTTGGCCAGGTCGGTCGTCTTCGCTTGCGGCTCACGCTCCAGGAGCGCAATCATCCGGGCGAGATGGCCGGGACGATGGCGGGGCGGGAGATACTGCGTGATCGCGTCCTCGAACGTGATCAGACCCACGGCGTCGCGCTGACGGGTCAAAAAGGTGGCGAGCGTGGCGGCAAGGGTCCGCGCATAGTCGCTCTTGGTGTAGGCACCCGAGCCGTAAGTCATCGACCGGCTGGTATCGACGACCAGCGTGCAGCGCAGGTTCGTCTCATCCTCGAACCGCTTGATATGATAGCGGTCCGACCGGGCGAACAGCTTCCAGTCCAGGTAGCGCGGGTCATCGCCGGGGGTGTACTGGCGGTACTCGCTGAACTCGACCGAGAACCCATGATAGGGGGACCGGTGCAGTCCCTTGACGAACCCCTCGACCGCGGCCCGGGCGCGGAGTTGTAAGCTCTTGATCCGCATCAAGGCTTGCGGGTCGATCGCGTCGCCTGGTCTGTTCGTCCCAAGACTGGCCATCAGCGGGTCGGCCCCTTGGTGTGTTCGAGCAGGCGGTCGATCACGGCGTCAACGGTGATCCCATCCGCCTCCGCCTTGTACCCCAGCAAGATCCGATGCCGGAGCGTCGGGTGTGCCAGTGCCCGGATATCTTCCGCACCGACATGATGGCGTCCCGCGAGCAGAGCCCGCGCTTTCGCCCCGAGGACGAGCGACTGAGCCGCCCGGAGCCCGGCCCCCCACGCTACCCAGTCGTTCACGAACCCGGGGGCTTTCGGCCCAGGTCGGCTGTTGGCCGAGACCTGAACGGCGTACTTGATCAGGTCCTCCGCCACCGGCACCTTGCGGACGACCTCATGGAACTCCAGGACGTCCGCCCCGGTGAAAAGGGGCTCGATCGGGTCGGGCTTCTTCGAGGTTGTCTGCCGGACCACGGCAATCTCGTCCGCTTCGGGCAGATAATCCACCACGACGTTGAAGAGGAACCGGTCGAGCTGCGCTTCGGGCAGCGGATAGGTCCCCTCCATCTCGATCGGGTTCTGCGTTGCCAGCACGAAGAATGGTTCTTCGAGCGGATAACGGGTGCCGGCGGCGGTCACCTGGTGCTCTTGCATGGCTTCCAGGAGCGCGGCCTGCGTCTTGGGCGGGGTCCGATTGATTTCGTCGGCGAGGATGACGTTGGCGAAGATCGGCCCCTTGACGAAGGTCATCCGACGCTTGCCGTTCTCGGTTTCTTCGAGGATATCGGTGCCGGTGATGTCGGCGGGCATCAGGTCGGGCGTGAACTGGATGCGCTGGAAGTTCAGGTGGAAGACCTGCGCGATCGACCGGACCAGCAGCGTTTTGGCCAGCCCAGGTGCTCCCGTGATCAGGCAGTGTCCCCCCGCGAACAGGCTGATGAGGAGTTGGTGCGTCGCCTCCGCCTGGCCCACGATGACCTTGCCGAGTTCAGCCTCGATCCGGCTTCGGCTTTCGCGGATCTTCTCGACCACCCGGCGGTCGGACTCATACACTTCGACGTCGGATGTCACGCTGGCGGTCCTCGGCAGGTCAAGCGGCTCGAATCAATGATGTGGGCTGGATACAGTTTTGAGCGGGGTCAATGCGTCATGGCGTAGGTGATGATATTGATCCCCATCGGATATGCCCGCTTTTCGGCGAACTCCTTGAAATACCAGGGATCTTCGCCTTCGCGTTCCCAGCCGTCGCCGAGGTCGGTGTTGTGGCAGATGATTGCCACCAGGCGGTCGTTGTCAAAAAGCCCCTTGTAACGGGCTCCCCGGGTGTCACTGCCGGGACGTTCTTCCCAGGTGATGCCGTATTCTCGCCCAGAAATCGCCGCGCCGACGTTGGGAACCTGCGGCATTTCCTTGAGCTGGTAGACGTTGTGGAAGATCGGGTGATCGATCGTCAGATCCTGCGGGTTCTGGTTCAGAACAGGATAGATCGCCTTGCGGAATGACTCATACTCGACGTCACCCCAGAAGTCATCCACCATCAAAAAGCCGCCGTTGAGCAGGTAGCGACGCAGCGCGACGACCTCCTCGGGCGAGAGCGTCATGCCGTGGCCGGGCTCGATCATGTAAAGGAACGGGTAGTCAAACAGCTTCTCATCGGTCAGGCGAACCGTCACGGGAACGGGGTTGACCTTGAGCGAGGTAAGCTGCTGGAGCCGGTACGAGAAGTTGAGGTCGCTGTCGGGAAAGTCGGTGGTCCAACTCCCGCCACCACCCCAGCCGCCGCGACCACCATATGAGTCGTACTGGACGCGGGCGAAGGTGAAGACGTCGGACTTGAAGCGGGGGTCGACCTTCCAGTCGGGAACTCCACGGCGGTTCTCGGTGATCGGCTCGAAGGTCCGCCAGCCACCGCCTCCACCGCCGCGGCGGCGGCCACCGCCACCGCCACCGCCGAACAACTGGGCGAGCGCTCCCCCGGCCCCAACCAGGGCGATCAGCACGCCAATGCCGATCGTCAGCTTCCAGCCGCGTTTTTGTCGCTTCATGGTTGGCTCGCGGGAGTTTCGGTGTGAGAACTGGGAGTCGAAGTGGAGTGGTCCGGCCCGACCAGTTCGAGCAAGAGCTTGTGCGCGGCCCGGTAGCGAGGAGCCGCTTCGAGGGCCTGGAGAACCTCGCGTTTCGCCGCCTCGCGGTGGTCACTCGCCTTGAGGAGCTGGGCCAGTCGGAAGTGGATCTCGGCGGGATCGGTGGTGTCGAGCAGGGCCCAGGCCCGGTACTCACTGATCGCCTCATCGCGCAGGCCCAGCTTCTCGGCGGCCACCGCGAGCCACCGGTGCGGAGCGACGATGAGCGGGTTGATGGCCAGGAGGCGGCGGGCACTGTCGGCCAGTCGAGCCCAATCCCTGGCCTTGTCGTCGATCTCGGCGATCCGGATCAAAGCCGCTTGCGTGTTGCCATCGCGAGCGACCCAGTCGGCGAGCGCCGCGCGTTCTGCGGGCGTATCCTGGTTGGCTCGCGCGATCTCGGCACGCAGCTCATAAACATTCCCTGCCGCGACATCGTTGGGGTCGAGCCGGGCCAACTCGTCGATGAGCGTCTTTGCTTCGGTCCATTTTCGCTCGGCGACCAGCCGGGCCGCGAGTTGTCGCCGCGCGGGATAGTTGCTCGGGTGCTCCTTGAGAAAGCTACGCAGGGCATCCGAGCCGGCGGCGGGCGGTAGTTTGACCTCATCCCAGCTCGCACCCGGTGCGATCGACTCGGCCCGTGCATGGGCGAAGGCGAGAAACGTGGAATCGAGTTGAGCCGAAGTCTGGCCGGTCCGCCGGGCAATCGCGGCGTTGATGGTTTCGCCGTCGCCGAGGTCATCGAGGATCTGCCGGAGGGTGGGCAAGCCAAACCGCTCGACCAGAAACTCGACGGCCAGTGCCGACTCATGGTAGGCAAACTGGAGGTGGAGACCCGACTTCGGGGCGAGAAAGGCCGCGCTGAGCTTGCTGAGGGGGAAGAGTTCGGGGCCCAGGGTCATCGCTCGATAGCGGGGGTCGGTCGCGGCCCGCCAGGCAGGGTTGGCCTGCCCTTCTTCGTAGACCGAGATCCCTTCGCTCAACCATCGGGGCATCTTGTTCCGGGTTTTCCCCAGGGTCACGGCATGACAGTATTCATGCCAGAGGACCGACTCCCAGTTGGTGGGATGCTCGCCCTGGGATGCCGGACTGTTGGCCGTGATCACCTTGCCGAAGCAGACTCCCAGAAACCCCTCGGCGCCGGGAAGGCCGAAGGTCCGGACGGCAAACTCTTTCTTGGCCGGGAAAATCTCGACCGTGATCGGTTCGTCGAGCTTGACCCCGTATTTCTCCCCCAACGTCGTCCGCGCTCGGGCGAGCAGCGCGAGCACTCGGGCCCCGTACAGTTGGGCCTCTGTTCTGTCCATCCGGACGACCATCCCGTCGCCGTGCAGGGTCTGGAAGTCGTGGAGTCGATCGCGGAGGGTCACGAGGTTGAAGGCGAGGACATTATACGGGTCACTGGCGAGCAAGGCATCGGCCAGTTTCCAGCCCTCATCCTCCTTGCCGAGGCGGAGCCAGTCCTGACAGAGTTCCACCTGCGCGGGGGTGTACGCGGCATCGAGGTCGAGGGCCTTTTGCTGATAAGCCGACCCTTCGGCGAACCGATACTTGCGGGCTAACTCCCGCCCGATGATGTGGTCCACTTCGGGGTTGTGAGGACGATGCGCCAGGGCTTCGAGTCGGCTGCGGGTTTCACCGGTCGGGTCATTGCGCAGGTGAGCGATGACGGCTCGGTACGCCCAGGCACGAGGCTCAAGCGGGTTGATGCCGACGATCTTGTCGAGCAACTGACTCGCTTCGTCGTACTCCTCGTTATCCACCCGGGCATCGGCCTGCAACAGGAGGCTGTCGACGTGGTTCGGATTGATCGTGAGGGCTTGCTTGAGTTCCTCGATCGCCTTCGGTCGGTCATCGTCGATCAGGGCACGCGCCAGCAGAGCATGAAAGTCCGCGTTTTTGGCCGCTTCGGGCGGTGCTTTGGCCAGAGTTGCGGCGGCGAGGGCGTTGTCCCCCTTGCTCAGGGCAAGCTCGGCCGTGGCGAGATATCCCACGACGAGGTCGGGCTTTTGTTTCAGAGCCACGTCGTAAAACCGGTCGAGGATCTGTCGGGCATCGGCCCCCTGGATCATGAAGAAACGCCCGAGCGCGACCCGACCTTCCGGCGTGTCGAACCGCCCGGGACCGCTGATTTGGAGGAGGCGGCGGACGGCGTCGAGCTGTGCTTCGGCCTCGGCGTCTCGTCCCGCCTCGCGGTAGACCTCGCGGGCAAGCAAGCGGATCGGCAGTCCGGTCGGATAACGCCGCAGGACTTCTTCCAGACCCAGGATTGCGGCGGGATAGTCCCCCCGGGCTCGATCCGCTTCAATCTTGCAGCGATACCAGGGCTCGGCATGCCAGCCGCCCTGGTCGAGTTCCGCCGCGATCAGTTTGGAACACTCGGCATACTGTCCCGATCGCAGGAGAGCTTCGGCCTCAGCAAGGCTGGCGGCACCGGCGGGCGAAGTCCACGTGATCAACCCGGCAAGCGCGAGAGACCAGCCAGCCCAGGGCACGGACGCTCGTCGCGGATCGGTGTGCATCATGAGATTCGTCCTGAAATGCCGATCGGCGGGCGGACAAGGGCGGGCGGTTCGCCGCGTCGAGAGGAGCCAGATCGGCGCGAATCTCGATTATAGACCAGGCATAAGGCGGAAAGCCAAGCGCGATTTCTGGACGGTCTGGAAGATAGAGCGACGTCGGGTCACCATCCGGCCCCACTATTCCCACCGAGCCGGTGGAACGTGAGGATTGACGGGTCGGCGGATCTGGATCGATTGCGGGGTGCGAACTCCTGCCGGGCTTATCCCGTCCGGTTCGACCGGAGCGTGCCAATCAGCTCATCCACGTTGGCAACCCCAGCCTGGTCCAGTTCGTGATTGAGGTCATCGACCAGACGCTCCGACGCGGTCGGGTCGGCGAACGTGGCCGTGCCGATCTGGACGGCCGAAGCGCCCGCGACCAGGAACTCCAGCGCATCGGTCGCCGAGGCGATCCCCCCGACCCCGATGATCGGCAGGTCGGGCAAGGCTCGTGCCACGTCCCAGACCATCCGGAGGGCGAGCGGCTTGATTGCCGGCCCGCTCAGTCCGCCGACGTCGTTGGCCAGAATCGGCCGCCGCCGCCGCCAGTTCACCGCCATCCCCCGGAAGGTGTTGATCAGGCTAACGGCATCGACCCCGCCGTTGCGAGCGCTCCGGGCGATCGCGACGATATCGGTCACGTTCGGCGTCAGCTTGGCGATGATCGGCAACGGACACGCCGCGCGGACGGCACGGATCAACCGCTCGACGGCACCCGGGTCGATCCCGAGGTCGAGGCCGTGGCTCACGTTCGGGCAGGAGATGTTCAGTTCGATGGCGGTGATGCCGGGTTCGGCCCCCAGGGTGGCGGCCATTGCGACGAAGTCGGCTTCATCCTCGCCCGCGATGTTGGCGATCACCGCCGTGCCGACCGTGCGGAGGTACGGCAGGTGGTTCGCGCGGAAGTGGTCGATCCCGTCGTTGTCGAGGCCGATCGCGTTCAGCAAGCCCGCCGCCGTCTCGACCGTCCGCGGCGTTGCGTTCCCAGCGCGGGGGTGCCGCGTCACCGTCTTCGGGATCACGCCGCCGAGCCGGTCGAGTCGCACAAAGCCGGCCATCTCGCGGACATAACCGAAAGTCCCCGACGCCACCAGCACCGGGTTTGCCAGCGATAATCGCCCCAACTTCACGTCCAGCCTGGCCACACGCGGTTCCTCGGTCGGAATGTCGAGCAATCGAACATACCTATCTTGGCGGTCGCAACGACGTCTGACAACCGGGAGCCGCTCTGCGCTCCGCAATCCCCTGGTGACTTGATCGGCTTCGCGAACGCTTTCCCGCGCTCGACAGGCTCGCCTTCGGTGGCTGGTCCTGGTTAGACTTGAGACCAGAGTCCCCCTGATTGCGACCCGACCCCGGCCCGATCCGCAGCTCATGGCACCAGACCGCGGCAACCTGGTGATCGGCACCGCCGGCCACATCGACCACGGCAAGACCGCGCTGGTCCGGGCCTTGACGGGGGTCGATACCGACCGACTCCCGGCTGAGCAGAAGCGGGGGATCACCATCGACCTCGGGTTCGCGGCGCTCGATCTGCCGGATGGTCGCCGACTGGCTGTGGTCGATGTCCCTGGCCATGAGCGGTTCATCCGGAACATGCTGGCGGGGGCGTCGGGCCTGGACCTGGCCTTGCTCGTCGTTGCCGCCGACGATGGGGTCATGCCGCAAACCCGCGAGCACCTGGACATCTTGCGGTTGCTCGGTCTCGGCGGCGGCGTGATCGTGCTGACGAAGGTCGATCTGGTCAGTTCCGACTGGCTCGCGCTCGTCGAGGACGAGGTCCGCGCCCTGGTCGAGGGCACGTTCCTCGCCGGGGCCGAGATCATCCCGACCGCCGCGCCCTCGGGCCGGGGGATTGCCGAGCTGCGTTCCTGCCTGGCTCGACTCGCCGATGAGACCATCCCTCGGGTCGATTCCGGGGTCTTCCGGCTGGCGGTGGATCGCTCGTTCACCGTCGCCGGGCACGGGACGGTCGTGACCGGGACGGTGGCATCGGGGGTCGTTGCCGAGGGGGACGAGTTGACCTGGTTGCCGTCGGGTCGGTCGGTCCGCGTTCGAGGGATTCACCGCCACGATCAGCGCGTCGGGTCGATCGGCCGGGGTGAGCGAGCGGCGATCAATCTGGTCGGAGTTCACCATGCCGAAGTTCAGCGCGGAGACACCCTCGGCACCCCCGACGCCCTGGTCGCCACCCGCATCCTGACGGTGGAGGTGGCCGAGATCCCCGACGCTCCGCAGCCACTGCGCCACCGGCGCCGGTATCGGCTGCATCTGGGGACGGCCGAGGTCGCGGCCACGCTCAGCTTGCTGGCTTCGGATGAAACGAACCTGACCGGACCCCGACTGGGGCAACTCTTTCTGGCCGAGCCGGTCGTCGCGGTCCACGGCCAGCCGTTCGTCCTCCGCGCTGAGAGCCCACCAGCGACCCTCGGCGGCGGTCGGGTCCTTGCCCCTGTTGGACGCCGGCTCCGCCGCCGCGATGGCGACGGTTGGGCGCGAGTCGAGCGGTTGCGGTCCGCCGACCCGATGGTCCGGCTTGAAGCCGCGCTGGCTGGGTTCGGGCTCCAACCGCCGGGTGACCTGGCGCTGGTCCGCGACTCGGGCCTGCCGCTCGATCAGATCCCGACGCGGCTGGCGGCCCTGACCGACTCGGGGCGGATCGTCGCGCTTCCGGTCGGCCCACGGCGGACGGTCCGGGTGCTGGCCGAGGTCGCGGCCGGGCTTGAAGCGCGGGCCTTGCGTGCTCTCGGTCGGTTGCACGCAGGCAGTCCCCGGATCGGGGCGATCGGCCGGCCTCGGCTGGCCGCGGCGCTGGCCGACTGGGGGAACGAGGCCCTGGTAGGCTCGATCCTCGACCGCCTCCAGGGGCGAAATCAGATTGTCGGCGACGCGCGGACCGTGGCCCTTGCCAGGCACGAGCCGACGCTCAGCCAGGCCGAACGCAAGCTCAAGGTCGAGATCGCCACCGCCTACAGGCAAGGCCGGTTTACCCCACCCGACCCCGCCGGCTGGCTGACTCCGAAGACGCCCGGCCGAGCCGCGACCGTGGCCGACCTACTGGCCATCCTGGTCGCTGAGGAACATCTGGTCGCCATCGAGCCCGACCTGTACCTCGATGCCGACGCCGAGACCGACCTCCGCTGTCTGGTCGAGGCTCGCTTGATCGATGGTGGGTCGATGACGATGGCCGATCTACGCGACCTGTTGGCGACCTCGCGAAAGTTCGCGCTGCCGATTGCCGCCTATCTGGACCGGATCGGCTGGACGGTCCGCGACGGCGACGTCCGGACGCTCGGCCCGGCCGTTTCAGCCAGCGTGGCTCCGCTGCCCAGGGTCGTCCATGAGCCATAACTCGTCATTCCGGCGGCTTCCGCCGGTCCATGCCGTGGTTGACCAGCCCGAACTGGTCGCCTGGATCGCCCGATCGGGCCGCGACGCCGTGGTCGGAGCGGCCCGGCTCGTGTTGACCGACGTGCGTGCGCGGCTGGGCCTGGGGGACGATCCGGCGGTCGATTCCGCCACGCTGGCGGGTCGAACGGCGGCGATCCTGGCGGCTGCGGCTCGCCCCGTGCTGCGACCGGTCCTGAACGCGACCGGGATCTTGCTCAATACCGGGCTCGGCCGGGCGCCGTTGCCTCGGATGGCGGTCGAGGCGATGACGCGGGTGGCGGCGGGGTACTCGAACCTCGAATACGACCTTGACGGTGGTGATCGCGGCGACCGCCTGGTCGGCGTCGAGCCGCTCCTGATCCGCCTGACGGGTGCCGAGCGGGCCGCGGTCGTCAACAACAACGCCGCCGCGACGATCATCGCCGTTCGTGCCCTGGCCGAGGGGCGTGAGGTGATTGTTTCGCGGGGGCAACTCGTCGAGATCGGCGGCAGTTTTCGCCTGCCCGAGATCATCGCCGTGTCGGGGGCCAAACTTGTTGAGGTCGGCACGACCAACAAGACCCGCCTGAGCGACTATGAGCGCGCGATCGGCCCGAACACCGCCGCCATCCTCCGCGTGCATCCGAGCAACTATCGCGTCGTCGGCTTCACCGAGGAGGTCGATATTGCTCCGTTGGTTGACCTGGCCCATGCGCGCGGTCTCTGGGCGATCGACGACATCGGCTCGGGCGTCCTCCGAGCCGGCTGGTCGTCGTCGGTCCGCGCGGAACCCGATGCCGCCGCTGGGATCGCCGCCGGGGCAGATCTGGTCCTGTTCTCGGGAGACAAGCTGCTCGGCGGCCCGCAAGCGGGGATCTTGGTCGGGTCGGCCAGGGCGATCGAGCGGGTCCGCCGTGATCCGTTGATGCGGGCACTCCGCGTCGATAAACTGACACTGGCCGCGCTGGAGGCGACGTTGCGGCTGCATCTGGATTTTGAGGGCCACCGAGCCGAGATCCCAGTCTGGGCCATGTTCGCCGTGCCAGCAGCGCAACTGATGGAACGAGCCACGGCGCTCGCCCATACGCTCCGATCCGAGTTCAGTCTCGACGCCACGGCCGAGCCCGCGACCGCCTATTTCGGTGGGGGGACCACGCCGACCGAGGCGATCGAGTCGGCCGCCGTCCGGGTCGCGGCCCCGGTTGGTCCCGCTCGATGGTCCGAGGGGGACTGGGCGCGATCCCTTCGGCTCGGAGATCCGGCGGTCGTCCCGCGCATCAGTGCTGGGTCGGTCTGGTTCGACCTCCGCTCGATTCCCGCAACCGACGATCCGGCCTTGCTCGCCGCAGTCCGGCGGTCGCTGGGACTTTGAGCCGGTCAGGCTGACGAGATCGAGGCATCCGGCTTGTCAAAGAGCGTCGTCAAGGTCGCATCCGAGGCTGAAAGCGAGCCTAGCGGCCCCGGCGGCGGCGAGCTTTGCGTTCCCGCTTGGCCTGTTTGGCCAGGTCGGGACGCTTTTTGGGCTGAATGTCGGCCTTCATGTTCGCCACCCAGGCCGTGAGTGGCTTCGTTTTGTCGGTGTGGATCGGGTGAGCAGTGGGTTCGTTTGTGACGGTTTGCTCAACCAGGACGGGCATGGTGGCAGCGACCGCCAGTTCCGCCGGGATGATGGGTTCGTTTGGTGGAGCGGGTCGGGTGAGGGTCGCGGTCGCGGCGGGCTCGACGGGTGGATCGAAGATGGCTGGGGGGATCGAGGGATGATGGTGCGCGGGGATGCTCTGGGGAGAGGTGAACTGACTTAGCGTGCAGAGGCGGTGAAACTCGGTTTGCAGCGATCGTTCATAGCGGCGGACGCGGACGAGGTCGCGGTTGTTGAAGTCGTCGAGGTCGGCGATTGCCAGTTGCCGCGCATGGTCGTCAGCGGCGACGATCTGCTCCTGGTGGGACCGAAGTTCGCCGAGCATCGCGCGGGCGAAAGAGACTTCGTTCTCGCCATTGTCGAGGGTCCGACCGTCGGAGTCGATGGTGAAGCCGGGAGGGTCGCTCCGCAACGCGTGCGGCGTCCCGACCAGATCGTGAGCCAGCGCCTGCTGCTCGTCGGTCCAGCGGCCCCGATCGGCCACGCTGGCCAGCATCATCCAGCGCTCGATCAACCACTCGCACCCCTGCACCGAGCGGCGGAGTTCGCCGAGCGTCCGGCTCGGGTCGCGGGGGAACCGGGCGGCGATCCGTTGCGCTTCCTGCTGCTGATCCTCGTCCCAGTGGTTGCTGGCCCGCCACGAAGCTCCCTTGCGGATCTGCTTTTCGATCTCCCGCAACCGATCCAGGCGGATCGTGATGATGGCAATCGCCGCGCAGACCCACGCCTGAAATGGGGTCTGCGGTCGGAATGTTTGATAAACCCCGATCGTCCGTTCGCGAACCAGCGCCTCATCTTCCACCGAGACGACCACCGCCGTCAGACCATGCGTGACCGCGTTGCCTCGCGAGCGAGCCTTGCCGGCCTGGGTCCGGGGGCCAGTCGAATTTTGCGCGTTGCGCCGGTTGGCTTCGATCCGCCTGGGCGAAATCTTCATGGTTGCCTCGCTGATGGGATGGGCGGTCAGATCGGTCGTGAATCCCGCTTGTGCAACGCTGATTGGTTTGTCATCAATCGGAAACCCGCTCGCCGAGAAATCTGGGTTTTTGTAGAGTGGGTGCAACCCACCGTGCGCCGTGGTGTCCAACCTTCAATCCGACAAGGTCGAGTCTACCCGGCTTATAATGAGTCAAACCCACGGTGGGTTGCACCCACCCTACAAAAACCCAGATCACCACAGGAGCGGAGTTTCAACGGCGAATAGCTAAGATCTCACCAGGATTATGGTAATGTTATTTCGTTATTGCAACATGATTCGCGAAAATGAAAAGACAAATTCCTGATTCACCCCAAAATTTATCCCACAGATGAATTTGGGGCGTGCCGTAAGCAAATTCTCAGCGACTGTCTCGTCAGGAAAACTTGCCCACGGCTGGCATCTTCGGCCCGAACCGCGTCGGCCGGTCGGCCACGATCTGGCGGGTGAACCGATCGAGGATGATGAGCAGGATCACCGGCGCACCGAACATGATGAGCAAAAGCCCCATCAGGAAGGGTACCAGACCGTTCTCACCCATGCGGGCTGTCGTGGCCTGGGCGGCGAGCAAGGCGCATATCGGTATCAGCACGCCGCAGGTGAATCCGACGATCAACATGCCGAGCAAGAGCGTCCGGGCCTGGTTGATCCCCTCGCCGATCCAAACGCGCAGCCCAGAGCGGTATGCCTGCACCAATCCGACCGCCGTCAACACGGCCGCAGCGCCAAAACCGCTGACCCAGAGCAGTCCGGCGGTTGTCGCGGCCGGAGGAGCATCATTGCTCACACCTCGATGGATGGCCCAGGCGATCATGACAACGAACATCAACGCGAAGGCGGTGGCTCCGAATTTCCATGCGCCCCAGGCGTAAGCAAATCGTGCGCAGATCCGACCACCCATCTTGTCCGGGATGGTCCTCGACATTTGCCAGCCAGATCGAAATTCGCTCCATGATGCCATCAAGCAGACCATCAAAACGGCCAACGGTGGAGAAAGGAACCACGCCACCACGACCAGCAAGGCCATCTCCACCCTGTGGCGATATTGCAGGACTGGTGGTGCCTGGTTGACGGGAAAGAGTTCCCAAACGAGATCACCCGCAAGCCGGTCGTCGGTTTCATTCATCGCGCTCTGCTCCCTGGGACTTGCTGCCGACACCAGGGTACGACCTTTTTGGTGCGATCACATCCAACGAAACGAAGAATCGGGCGGGTCAATCCTCGGCAATCATCCGGGTAAGGGCACTGGCGCAGTGAGGCGGCGAGGTCGTGCCTTGCGTTCGGGGGAGTCTGGTGGGCATCCTGGGACGAGGGTGAGTTGTCCTCGATCGCGAAGGGGTGCGGGATGCGTTTGTGCCGGTTCCAGTATGGCCCGTTGACCTTGGCGGGATTTTTCCTCGGCGATGAGGTCAGCTCGCTGAGCGTGGCGGTGCATGCTTACAACGAGGCGACGGGTTCGGCGATCGAGATCCGCAAGGCCGATGACTTGCTCCCTCATCTGATCCCGCAAGGTGATGGAACCGTCGGTCTGGCCGGGGTTGCCGCCTGGCTCGAATCGCTCCCTGCTGGCGGCGACGAGCGCCAAGCGCTGGTGATTCCGGTCGCCGAGGTCCAGCTGCTCGTGCCGATCCCGCGACCGCCCAAGATCCTCTTGCTGGCCGGGAATTACGCCGAGCACATCATCGAGCGTGGGGGGACCGTCGCCGAGCGTGAGGAAACGTTCCCGTACGTCTTCATGAAGCCGCCGACGACCACCTTGACCCACCCCGGCGCGCCGATCGTCATTCCCGCCGTTTCGCCCGACCACGTCGACTGGGAGGCCGAACTGGGTGTCGTGATCGGCCGGGGTGGGCGGAACATCGCCGAGGTCGATGCCCTCGGGCATGTCGCGGGCTACACCGTCGTCAACGACATCTCGGACCGCAAGTACCAGCCGAATCCGGGTCGGAAGGTCCGCGAGCGGGACAAGTTTTTCGACTGGCTCCACGGCAAGTGGCACGACACATTTTGCCCGATGGGACCGTGCATCACGGCAGCAACGACGATCGCTGATCCGCAGAGTCTGGCAATCACCTTGACCGTCAATGGCGAGACCAGGCAAAACGGCAGCACGGGGCAGATGATTTTCCCGGTCGCCGCCATCATCGCCTTCATCTCGCGCTGGGTGACGCTCGAACCGGGAGACATCATCTCGACCGGAACTCCCTCGGGGGTGGGGTCGAGCACCGGGACGTATCTGAAGCCGGGCGATACGGTCATCGCGACGATCGAGGGGATCGGGAGCCTGAGTAACCCGGTCATCGCAGCGCCGGCGGATTGAACTGGTGGCAATCCGACCGGGACTCGGAGCGCCTCAAATTTGAGTCCAACCGCCGACGGGTGGTTGACGGGCGGGTAGCCGACGGTAAGATATAAAGTATCTCCACCCGTGCGTCGTCCCTGCTGAGACGCTTTCCCGGCTGGTGCCGATCTGTCGGCCCACCTCTGGTTCTCAAGGCTTCGCCTTGAACCTTGGGGTTTTCTTGTGCCCGGGTTTTCCTATCCTTCTTACCTGCTGGCGTCGCTATTCCGGATCTGGGCGTTTTTGCCTGGTCCCCGCGAGTGGATCCTCGTCGCCCTGGTCGTTGCTGCCTGCTATGGTCGGTCTGCCATGACCCGGCCGATGCGGGTACTTGCGCCTCGGGTCCGAGTGACGCGGATGGTGGAGCGGAACCAATCGGTGATCCTGCACTGGATTGTCGATCGCTGGGTGCTGGTCTTCGCGTTACTGACGGGAGCGGTGGTTCTGGCCTGGGTGGCGACCTCGGCCTTCGTGGTCCGCTGGTCGGTGAGTCATTGACGTTTCCACGGAAAACTTGTTCTTCCTGACAACTTTGATACGGAGCCTAACCGATGATGCCGATCGCTTTTGGAATGCCTGGTGGTTACGAACTCGTGATCCTGGCCGGGGTTGTTTTTCTGTTCTTCGGCAACCGCCTGCCGAGTGTGATGCGGTCGCTCGGGCAGAGCGTGACCGAGTTCAAGAAGGGGGTCAACGGGATCGAGGAAGACATGAACGCGGCGACCACCGCCGACGCCAAGCCCGCGCAGCCCGTAACGACCGCGCCGACGACTTCGGCCGCGCACCACGACTGATCGTGAATTCACCACCCCGGCGAGCTCTGCCGGATGACCCACTTCCGCGCGGAAAGGAGGATGCTTCCCGATGTTTGGCAACCTGAACCCGATGGAACTGGTGGTCGTGGTGGGGGTCGCGATCCTCTTGTTTGGTCGCCGCCTTCCCGAGGTCGGGCGAACGCTCGGCAAGGGGATCGTCGAGTTCAAGAAGGGGATTCGTGGGCTGGAAGACGAATTCCGGTTCGAGGACAAGCCGACCAACTCATACCACCACGCCGAGCCACCGCCGTTCGTTCCGTCCGACCTCGTCGAGTCGTCGGTCCCGAAATTTCAGCCGCCCACCGCGGCCCCGGTCCTGCAACCCGACCGCACCGTCGAACCGTCGCAAACCTGAACCGGACCCGATTCCTTTTGCCCGCCGGATTCTGGCTCAAAACGGCGGGCACATATCACCGGATCTGGGTTGTCGCGCGAAGTCCGGCACCGGTCAGTCGAAACTGATCCGCCAGCCTGGCCTTTTGCGGTTTCGTCAGGGGTTTGGTCTGATCTTCGGGCAAGGTCAGGTCGATCCGGGTGGGCTTCATCGCCTCGGCCACGCGGGCCGTCCAGGGTTTGAAGAAGCTGTTCACCCACTGATCACGGCGGTCGGCATCACGCGGGACAACCGCGTCAAAGCGACGGGTTAACTCCGTCGCCGCTTCCAGATACGTTTTGAACGAGTCGATCTGGTCGGCCACCGCTTCGAGCGCCTGCGTGAGCCCTGGGGCGAAGTTAGCTCCGCCGGGGATGGCCGCCACGGCCTGGCGGGTCAGTTCGTCAGTGGCCATGTCGGGACTGAGCGCGGCCAGGCCCGATCGCCCGTTCTTCGAGCTGATGGCGTGTACGGTCACGACCGCCGGTTCGGAAACAAGTCCGGTGGTGCCCAGCACCAGCAGCACAAACTGGTAATCACCTGCCGCTTCGGGAACAAACGAGCAGGTCGTCCCGGCGGTGGATTGGATGGTCGTTTTCGGTCCACTTGTCTGGACCCAGCGGTAGCGGACCCGACCCCTGGGCTCGCTCGCCTTGCCGTCCAGGACGACTCGCCGCCCGACGCCGACGGTTTGGTCGATCCCAGCGTCGGCGTGGAGGTCGGCTTCCTCGGCCGAGCGGTTCAGGTCTTCCACCTCGATCACCAGGGCGCGGGCATCGACCCCCGCGCTGTTGCCGACGACGAGCACGAAACCGAGCGTGGCCGTTTCATCGGGAACGATGATCGTTGCCTCGACCTTCTCGGAGTTCGTGATCGCGACCTGAGGCCCCTGGGTTTGAATCCAGCGATACCAGACCCGTCCGCCCGTCGACCCGGCGCCGTTCAGCGTCAGCTTGAGGCCAGGGGCCGCCGTCCCCTCGAAGCGAGGCACCGACCTCGGCCCATTCGACGTGGCCAGGTTGCGGACATCGACCAGCCCTGAGGCACTGGATCGCGAGTTGGCCGCGACCTCGGCCGCGCGGGCGGGGGGTGGCGGGGTCGAAGTCGGAGTCTGCCCAAACGCGGGACCAGCCACCGAGCAACAGGTGACGAGGGCGGCCCGGGCCACGCGGAATCGTAGTTGAGACACGGTGATCATTCCTCCTGATCGAGTCGCCCTGGGCATCCTGCGGTGGACCTTCGATCAAGAAAATCGGACCAAATCAGGAAGCGGATTGAGCCGGTTTTGCGTGATCAATCGGACCCCTGCGGGCGAATCGTTACGAGCGGTACGCCAGGCAGGGTCCGATCGGTGGCGGACTTGTCCCGACCTCGACGGCTGGCTTACAATCGAGGCTCGCCTGATCCCAACTCTCGCATTCCCGCCCGCGCTCCGGAGCGACCGCCGATGGCAGACGCCGTGGACAGCCCGACCAACCCCTCGGCCCCGACCGATGCCGCTCCCGCCGCCCGGCCCGCCCATGGCCATCGACCGGGAACGGCCGCCGCCGCCATCCCCGCGACGCTCGTTCCCGACGGCGGGGGCTGGCACTTCCTCCATATTTATTACCGCGTCGACCGCGCAGCGCTCGGTTCGATGAGCAGCGAGGTCCGCGATCAGGGTCGGCGCGAGATCACCGAGGCGCTCGATACCGCCCGCGCCAGCGCCACGATGCAACTTCAGAGCTTCGCCGTGCCCGGCCACCGCGCCGATTTTGGCCTGATGATGGCTGGGACCGACCTCCGCGAGTTGCACAATGTGCAGATGGCCGTGCAAGCCTCGGCGCTCGGCGCGGCCCTCACGCCGACGTATTCGTTCTACTCGATCACCGAGATCTCTGAATACGTGCCTGGGGTCGAGGCTTACGGCAAGCTGCTCGTCGAACGTGAGCAACTTGACCCCGAGAGCCGGGTCTACGAGACCAAGCTCAAGGCTTATGCCGACCGCCTCGTGCCGATGAACAAGCAGCGCCTGACGCCGGAGTTCCCCGACTGGCCCTGCCTCTGCTTCTACCCGATGAGCAAGATGCGGAGCGGCGACCAGAACTGGTACACGCTCCCCTTCGCCGAGCGCAACGAACTGATGAGCGCCCACGGCAAGAGCGGGATGAAGTTCGCCGGTAAGGTGATGCAGGTCATCACGGCATCGACCGGCCTCGACGACTGGGAATGGGGCGTCACCCTCTGGGGCAAAAACCCGGCTTACCTCAAGGACATCGTCTACACGATGCGCTTCGATGAGAGTTCGGCCAAATACGCCGCCTTCGGTGACTTTTACTTCGGCTACCTCTTGCCCACGGCCGAACTGCTCGACACGATCCGGGTCTGAGACCGGTTGGCGAGATCTTCTCCTCTCCGAATGAATGGATGCACCAATGTGGACCTGCGCAAATTGTGGCTCAACGGTCGAAGCGGCTTTTGACGTCTGCTGGAGTTGCGGGACGTCGCGCGACGGCGTGGCCGACCCCAGCTTCGTTCGTGCCGATGACGCGGGACCGATCGACGACCCCGACGTCGATGCGCTCGGTGTCAAGCACAGTCCGGCCACCGCGACCGACAGCGGCGCCATGGTCGAAGCCTATCGCGCTCTGGACCTCATGGAAGCCCAGTTTCTGGTCGATCAGTTGACGCAGGCCGGTATCTCCGCGACGGCCGACTCGCAAGACATGCACGTCTCGCTGGGTGGCATGACCTCGGACCCCCGCGTCTACGTCCACGAGTCCGACCACGCCGCCGCCCGCGCCTGGCTGGCCGACTACGACCGTAACAAGAATGTGACCACCGACTAACCCAAGTTGAACTATGGATCGTTCGCCGTTCACCACCAAGGATTGACCCATGAGTGCCCAGGTTGCTCAGGCCCCCGTGGCTCGACCCGCTCCGCAACGGCGAGCCGGACCGACCGATCAGGCGGGTCGGGTCTGGGACTGGGGACTCATCGCGGTCTTTCTGGGGCTGACGTTTTTGTTGGGAGTGTTCCCGCTCAAAGACACCGACTTCTGGTGGCACCTGAAGGCTGGCGACATGATCCGCCAGACCGGGTGGGTGCCGCAGGCGGATACGTTGACCTTTGGCGCCGCGGGGCATCGCTGGGTCGATTTGCACTGGGTGTTTCAGCTCGCGATCAGCTACGGGTTCGAGCAGGTGGGTGTCGTTGGCCTGAACATTGCCAAGTGCTTGATCACTTGCCTGGCGGTCGGTTTGCTGATCACCTCGGGCCGTCGTGAGTGGCCGGTCTGGGTGACATTGCTTGCCTGGATGCCGGCGATCCTTGTTCTCAGCGGGCGGATGTATCTTCGGCCCGAAACTCTGACTCTGCTCTACCTGGCGACCGACCTCGCGATTCTAGCGCGATGGGACCGCCGCCCGTGGCTCGCCTGGGGCTTCCCGATCGTCCAGTTGGCCTGGGTCAACACGCAAGGTTTATTCGTCTTCGGGCCGTTCCTGGTCGGCGTCTCACTTGTCGATGCCGCGCTTCGTCCTGGAGCGTTCGACAGGACGCGGCGTGGCTGGTGGCGCACAACTTTGCTGGCAGCAGGCGTGACAGGGGCGGCGTGCATTTGTAATCCGTACGGTCTCCGAGGGGCGGTCTACCCGATCGAACTCCTGGGAACGATGGGCAACCCGATCTTTAAAAACATCGGCGAACTCAAGCCGGTCGCCACACTCTGGGCCGAGGTTGGCTTTGATAGCCTGCCGTTGACGCTTCACTTCGCGCTGATGGTCCTGGGCGGCCTGAGTTTTGTTATCCCCACCGTCTGGCGGGTCGTGACCCGGATTCAGGACTACCGCACCACGCGACTCACCCCTGCCGAACCGACCGCCAACCGGCAGGGAGCCAAACCCAGGGGCAAGCGAACCACGAAACAAGCCACGATCGCACTCTCGCACGACCGACCGCTCAGGTGGTTTCGCCTGATCCTCTATCTGACCTTCAGCGCTCTGAGCATGTCGGCCACCCGGAACAGCCACCAGTTCGCGGCGGTCGTCGGCACCGTCATGGCCTGGAACTGCGCTGAGTGGGCGGCCGAGATCCGGGCTCGGCGGAATCGATCGTTGGCAAAAAACGAAGCCAAAACTGCGACCGGTCGCTGGCCCCGGTTGGCGACGCTGGTCGTGCTGGTCGTGGCCATCGCGGCCGTGGGGTCGGGCCGATTTTATGCCTGGAGCCGCGAGGGGCGAACGGTTGGGATCGGTGAGGAACCGCTCTGGTTCGCGCACGACGCCATGAAGTTCGCCGGGAGCCCCGGCATGCCCGACCGCCTGATCGGCTACCACAACGGCCATCCGTCATTGTTCGAATATTACTGGGGGCCGGGAAAACAGGTTTACACCGATGCCCGGCTCGAAGTGATGGGGCCGGATCTGTACCGCGAATACCTCGACCTCCAGCGCAAGGTCAGCCACAATGAACCGGGCTGGGCGAGCGAACTCGACAAGCTCGGGCGGCCGTCGTTCCTGGTCGATAATCTCGACCCGACAAACAGTACCCTGACGGCGACCCTGATCCTGAGTCGCCACTGGCGTTGCGTCTGGTTTGACCCGATCGTGTCGATCTTTGTCCATGATTCGTATCGGGAAATTGTCCGTGACCACGGGGTCGATTTTGGAGCGCGGCACTACGAGCACCAGGCCGAAGCCGAAAGCGATCCCGCCACGCTCCTGGCCATGACCAAGTCGCTCCGGGGTGTCGCCACCCAGGTCCGGCTCGCGGCGGGAGGCGAACAACTGGGCCGGACCTTGATCCGACTGGCGCTCGATTACGCCACGAGACTCCGGGCGGTCGATCCCACCGGGCTGGATGGGTCCAAGCAGGCTGGCCTGCTCCACTTCCTCCGCGACCCCCTGCCCGGTGAGCAGCCGATCCCCCGGTTCCGGCTCCCGTTTGATCCGACGATCGATCTGTCGTTGGTGGAGGCCGCCTACTGGCTCAATCGCGCGCTGGCGGTCAAGCCCGACGACGGCGCCTGTCTCTATTATCTTTCGACGCTGGACACCATGCGGGGGATGGACGAGGCAGCGCTGCCACTCCTGGAACAGTACGCGCTTCAGCCCAATTTAAACCTCGATCAGCAACGCCAGAAGGCCCAGATGCTCGATCAGGCCGCCGCGATCCGCCAGAAGCTGGGACCGACTCCCGCCACGAAGTGGGCGAACCTGAGCGAGTTGGAGCAACTTGTTGACCGCCTGCTGGCATCGGGCCGAGCGGCCACGGCCGCCGGCGTGATCGAGGGAGCGCACCGGGCCGAAGCGCGGCCCTGGTTCTGGGCCGACCGCCTGGCAACGCTCCGCCTCCACCTTGGCCAGCCCGATCAGGCCCGCGCGGTCTGGCGGGACGCGGTCGATCCACCCTCGCCCGCACTCCGGTCGGCGCGAGTTGCCCTGACGTACCTGGTCGAGGCAAATGATGCCGCCGCTCGGCAAGCCTACAGCGAGGCGATTGCCAGCGATTCGAACCTGTTCGAGGCCCAATTCGGTCTGGCGCGGGTCGAGCAGGCTGCTGGGCAGGCCCGAGCCGCTATTGCAGCCGCCCGACGGGCCGAGACCACAGCCCCGACCGACCGGGCTCGCGCGCTGGCACGCGAGATCGTCACTCAGGTCAGCCCTTATCAGGGGCGGTAACCGGCCCTGGTCGGACCGGGGGAACTGGTTGGGTCGCGGGCAACTTGATCCGGATCTGCCCGTCCTCAATCATCCACCCCTTCCAGACGGCGGCGCAGGTCGGGTGGTGGATCCGGAGCCACGCCGTCGCCGCGTCGAGGTGGGCGATCCGCTCGGGGCCCGTGGTCGTCGCGGCTTCCGCCAGCAAGGTTGCCAGCTCCTGATAGGTGCCCGCTTGCCGGGCGGCAGTCTGAAGCTGCTCCAGCGCTGGGGCATTACCCGGTTCCATCACGGCGCGCGTGTAGGTCATCCAGAGATTCAACGCCTTGTCGGGCCGATCCCGGAGTTCGTCGAGCGGTTCCCAGGCGATCCGGTAGCCTTCGCCTACCGCGTAAGCCATCGGGCGGGCGACGAGCAGGCGGAGCCAGTCGGGCCAGCCCTCGCTCCGCGCAGCCGAGAGCGCATAAGCTTTCGGGTCGGCCTGGATCGACGTGGCGGTCAGACCTTCGGCGAGGATGTAGCGGGCCAGGTCGGGCAGATCCTTGCGCAAGGCGAAATCCATCCGCTGGCGATCGTTGGCGTCGGGGTTGTGCGCGACCGCCCAGGCGGCCTCGAACCGTGCGGGGTCGGTCGATGTCGGGTCGGAAAGGACATAGACGGCGGCCCAGAGGGCGCGGGTCCGGTAGAGCTGGTAGAAAAACGAACCCACCAGGAAGACCGAGAAGATCAGGCCCCCGATCCCAAGGTAGAACAGGCCGCCGTATTTGTCGCGCATCGACATCCGCGGCGGATCGGGTTCGAGGATCGGCAGGTCGGGGAACTTCGGCTGGTTCGATGGCGGCGTGATGATCGGCAGCTTGGGAAAGTCGGGCATGGCGGCAAATCCTCGATCGGAGGCGGACAAGCGACCTAGCTTAACCGAATCGGGTCGCGGAGGTCATCCCCGGATCTCGCGTTGAGTAGCCCAGCAGCGATAAGATGGTTGCGTTAACGGATTCTGGCATGTCGACCGGAAAAGAGAGACGGGCACCGCTCGCAAGCTCGCTTGAGCCAGTCCCCTTTTCCTAGCTTGCTGGGAAATGCCAAAATTCGTTGACGTACCCGATTAAGATGGGACCTCCTTTTCGCCTCGGCCATCCCGCGACCCATAGTCCTACCATGAAGCTCAAGCGTCAGCCCGAAGATTTTTTGGTCGAAGAACTCCCGCTCGTCCAGGGGGTGAAGGAGGGTAAGTTTGGCTTCTACCGCCTCACCAAGCGCGGGGTCGGCACGCTCGAAGCCATCGAGACGATCCGGCGACGCTGGGATCTGGCCGGCCATCAGATCAGTTACGGCGGGTTGAAGGACCGGCACGCGCTGACGATCCAGTATCTGACGATCTTCAACGGTCCCGGCCGCCCGCTCCGCGAGGGCGGAATCGAACTCGAACCGGTCGGCCGACTCGACTTCCCGTACGGGCCAACCCAGTTTCGCGGCAACCGGTTTAATGTCGTTTTGCGCGATCTTTCCACCCAGGGGGTCGAGGCGGCGGTCCGCTCGCTGGAGCAGATCCCGCGTGATGGATTGCCGAACTACTTCGATGACCAGCGGTTCGGGTCGGTCGGGTTCAGCGGGGGATTCATCGCCAAAGCCTGGCTGACCGGGAACTATGAGGAAGCCTTCCGCCTGGCCGTTGCCGAATCGAACCCCCACGACCGGCCCGACGCTCGCGACGAGAAGGCGATCCTGCAAGCGACCTGGGGCAACTGGGCCGAAGCCAAGTTTCAGCTCCCGCGGTCGCACGCGCGGAGCCTGGTCACCTATCTGGTCGATCACCCGACCGACTTCCGGGGCGCGTTCGCCCGCGTCCGCCGCGAGTTGCGGTCGCTCTACTTTTCGGCCTACCAGAGCTACCTCTGTAACCTCTGCCTGGCCCGGACGATCGAGGACCTGACCCGCCCCGAGCAGCGGACTGCCGTCGCCTTCAAGGTTGCCAGTTTGCCGATCCACCACGGCCTCGACCCCGACCAGGCCCACGCCCTCCGAGCCGCGCAGGTGCCCTTGCCCGCCACGCGGACCAAACTGCCCGACTCGGGGCCGGTCCGCGATGCCGCGCTTGCCGTCGTCGCGGCGGAAGGGCTCGATTGGGGCGACCTCCGGGTCAAGCATCTCAAGGACGTCTTTTTCTCGAAGGGGTATCGCCCCGCCCTCTTCTTCGCCGACGGCCTGACGCACGAGACCGGCCCCGATGACCTTTACCCCCGGCGCCAGCTCTTGCGGCTCGGGTTCGAACTCCCCAAGGGGGCGTATGCGACCCTGGTCGTCAAGCGCGTGACCGACGCGGCGGCAACGGGAGAGGACCAGCCGGTCGCCGTGGCCGACCTCGAAGATTCCGAGAGCGAGGAGCCGACCGACGGTTGATCTCGGCGCCGAGGCGGTCGACAATCGGAGCCCCGGTTCGACCGCCTCGCCTGCCTTGGTTCACACCCCGCAAGGATCTGCTCGCCATGCGCCAACCGATTGTCTGGGCCGCTCTGAGCGGCTTGATCCTGTGCTGGATCAGTCCACCCGTCAGCAATGCCGCCGACGTCCCAACACCCGAGTCTCACCTCGGCTTCAGGCCGGGAGCCGATTACCGGCTCGCGCAATGGGTGCAGGTGGTCGACTACTTTGGCAAGGTCGCGGCCGGGTCGGACCGGGTCCAGGTCCGCGAGCTGGGCAAAACGACCGGCGGCCGACCCTATCTGGCGGCGTTCGTGTCGTCGGCCGCGAACATCAAAAACTTCGACAAGATCCAGGCGACGCAGCGAACCCTGGGGCAACCGACGACGCCCCAACTCGACGCCAACTTGCAGCGCGTGGTTGCCGACTCGAAGACCGTGGTCCTGATCACCTGCTCGATCCACGCCAACGAGACCGCTTCGACCCTGATGAGCATGGAATTGCTCCACCGGCTGGCGACCGGGACCGACCCCGAGACGCTGGAGATCCTCGATAACACGGTCCTGATCCTTGTCCCGTCAGCCAACCCTGACGGCGTCGACATCGTTGCCGACTGGTACGAACGGACGAAGGGCAAGCCGTGGGAAGGGGATGGGCTGCCGTGGCTTTATCATATTTATGCCGGGCACGACACCAACCGCGACTGGTTCATGCTCAACCTCAAGGAAACCCAACTCCTCACGAAACTGCTCTACCACGAGTGGTTCCCGACGATGGCTTACGACGTCCACCAGATGGGGAGTCGCGGCGCGCGGATGTTCGTCCCGCCGTTCTTCGATCCGATCAACCCGAACCTCGACCCGTGGACGAACCAGGGGATCTTTCTGATCGGCTCGCACATGGCCGCCGACCTCGCCGCCGCGGGCAAGGCCGGGGTGCTGACCAACGCGATGTACGACAACTGGTGGAACGGCGGCAATCGGACCGCGCCCCAACGACATAACATCGTGGCCGTCCTGACCGAAGCGGCCAGTGTGAAACTCGCCACGCCGATCTTCATCGAGAAGGCTCAGCTTGCCGGGGTGACGCGCGGCTTCGTGAACCATGAACCCGCCGTCAACTTCGTCGAGCCCTGGCCCGGCGGCTGGTGGCGACTCCGCGACATCGTCGATTACGAACTGATCACCGCGCGGTCCATGCTCACCCTCGCGGCCCGATACAAGGGACAGTTTCAGACCAACTACGCCCGTCTGGGGGCCGAGGCGATCGAGAAAGGGCGGAGCGAGCCACCGTTCGGCTGGATCGTGCCGACGGACGGTCGCGACCCGGGAACGGCCATGAAACTGCTCAAGATCCTCCAGGATTCGGGCATCCAGATCAGCCAGACCACCGCCAACGGTCGGATCGACGGGGTTGAGTACCCGGCGGGAACGTACCTGCTGCTGGCCGATCAGCCGTACCGAGCCCACCTGAAAGACCTGATGGAACGCCAGGTCTACCCCAACCGGCTCAACGCCAACGGGACGGCCGAGGCCCCCTACGATGTCGCTGGCTGGACCTTGCCGCTCCAGATGGGGGTGCCGGCCGTCGTGCTTGGCTCGCCGTTCGCCGGTTCAGCCGAGCGGGTCAAGGATCTACAACCGCTGACGGGACGGATCACGGGCGAAGCGAACCCCGAGTTTTACCTTCTGACCGACATGGCAAACGACGATTTCAGGGTCGTCAACGCGCTGCTCGCGGCTCAGGTGCCGGTCAGCCGACTGACGACGGCGGCGACTTCGGGCAAGGATACTTTCTTGCCCGGCACCTGGGTCATCCCCGCCCGGCCCGAGGTCAAGCCGGTGCTCGATCAGGTTTTGCGGCGGGCGTCGGCGGTTGTGCAGGGACGGTCGGGGCTCTCGGTGGCTATTCCCAAGGCAATCAAGGCTCCCAGGCTCGGGCTTTATCAGCCCTGGACGCCGAGCATGGACGAAGGCTGGACCCGGCTGGTGCTGGAAAAGTTTGACTTTTCCTATACGACGGTCCACGACGCCGAGATCAGGGCGGGCCACCTGGCTGAGCGATTCGACACGATCATCCTGCCGTCCGTCACGGCCAAAAACCTTCGCGAAGGGCATCATGCGAACGAGACCGAAGCCATGTATGTCGGCGGCCTAGGCGCTTTGGGGTCCGACGCGATCCGCGACTTCGTTCATGGGGGCGGCAACCTCGTTTGCCTCGAAGACTCTTGCTCGTTCGCGATCGACTTGCTGGGTCTGCCGGTCAAGAACGTCCTCCGCGACCTGAAGACCTCGGAGTTTTATGCCCCTGGGTCGATCATGCGAACCAATCTGAACTCGCAAAGTTCTGTGCCGGATAGGCTCCGCGACCTCGAACTGACCGCCGGAATGACCAACCCGGTCTCGGTCTACTTCGATCGGTCGCTGGCGTTCGAGGTGCCAGCCAGACCCGATCCAAGTGGCATCCAGGTCTCGTCGATCCTCGATTATGCGACGCTCGACACGCTGGAGAGCGGTTGGCTGCTCGGCGCCGAGAAGCTGCAATCCAAATCAGCCATCGCCGTGGCGCGAGTGGCTGGGGGGCGAGTCGTCCTGTTCAGCTTCCCACCGCAGCACCGAGGGCAACCGCACGGAACCTTTCGGCTGCTGTTCAACGCCTTGTACCGACAAGCCAACTGATCGACGCGATTCGCCGATGTGGAATTGCCGGGGGATAGCATCGTTCGGCCCGCACTTTGCTACGACTTGGATCGTCAAAATCACGCATTTCTTACCTCAGAAGGACCAGCACGATGGCCGACTTCAGCAACTATGCCGTGGCTCCCGGTCAGCACAAAGAAGGTGACCTGACCAAGGCCATCGAACATTACACGAGCCAGGTCCCCTCGGGTGTTTATTTGAGCCTTGCCGCGGGTTCGATTGGGATCTCGCTCACCTTGCGTCTCCTCGGCCAGAAGCACGCTGCCAACTTCGTCGGCCACTGGGTCCCGACGATCTTGATCCTCGGGCTTTACAACAAGCTCGTCAAACTGGAAGGTTCCGAGTAAGTTTCCGGTCGGAATAAAGCTCCAAGGGCCCGATCTCGATCGGGCCTTTTTATTGCGCCCTGATCGGGCTCAGGCAGAAATAATATTGAGATTGCTCTATCCTAATTAGGCATTAGATGCCAACTTCGCGGAAAAGAGTGCGAGTCGATCCGGAAGTCTGCCGATAAGGCTGGTGGAAGCTGTCCTGGCCGCGATTCTCGCGGGATTGAGACCGAGTGACCAGGGCGACTGGAGGCGACTGCCGATGGATCGGTTGGAGCAAGATTTGACCCGCAAACGTCCGCACGACACTTATGCTCCGACTCATGGTCAGGAAGCGCGGTCTGTTTCACCGCTGACTCGCGAAGTCGAGCTCCCCGAGCGCGATCCCGGTGATGTGGTCCAGGAACGAGAGCCTGGCCCCCGGTTCCGGCTTGATGCCGGGCACCATCAATCGCGGTCACGCTGGTTAAGTCGCGACGAAAACGGTCTCCAAAGCAATCCTGGCAGCCCACCGCCCCGCTGTCTGGCGGTCATCGCCAGCCGCGAGGCCAGGCTTCTCGCTGCGATGGTCAACTGGATCGCGCCCACTGAAGAGCCGACGCTGGGTCAACTTCGCAGCCGGCATTGCCTGGCGATTACGGGGGGGTCGAGCGAGACCGACCTGGTGGGAATGGTCCGGTTCCAGCCGAACGTGGCGGGGACCGGTCGGGATTATTTGCTGACTTGCCGCGACACGACCGAAGATCATTTGTTCGCCAGGGCTAACCTGGGGTCGCGGATTATTGAGCGTTACTCTTTGACCCCCGGCCTTGACTGGTGGGCGGGTGACCTGCGTGGGGTCCGAGGCTGTTATCGCTTTCGGGCTTTTCAGCGTGGCGAGTTTCGGACCGAGATCCGCCTTCAGGTGCCGGGCTCGGATCAGGTTTTGCCCGCCCTCGCGGCGGTCGCGATCGGCATGCAACTGAACTTGGCTCCGGGTGAAATCAAGGATCGGCTCGAAGACTTTTCGGGAGTTCCGCGCGGATTTGAGTCACGCGGGAGCTTTCGAGGTGCTACCCTGGTCGACGATGAGGCGTTCGGTGTAGGGGCTGTCGCTGACGTTCTCCACCTGGCCCGCGAGGTGTTCGGGCGGCGACCGATCCGGGCCGTGTACCAGCCCCACGCGGCCACAGCCACGATGGGCGCCATGCCCGCCGCCGCCGAGTTCGCCGAGGCGGACCACCTGATCCTGGTCGACTCGGCACCGTTCCGGCAAGAGTCGACTCGACTTTTGGCCGCCAGCTTGCGATCCTCGGGGGCCTCGGTGGTTTTCTGTGCGAGTCTCGACGGGGCGATTCGCGAGTTGGACCGGTGTCTGGAACCGGGCGACGTGCTGATCACGCTTGGGGCCGGTGAAGTAGGGACGATAGCTGATGCATTCCTTCGACGACTTTCACGCGATCGTCACGGTTGACGAACCGCTGGCCCCTTTGACCTGGTTTCGCCTGGGCGGACCCGCCGCGTTCCTGGCACGCCCGCGTAATGTCGCCGAGGTGGCGGCTCTGCTCCGCCGGGCTCATGAGACCGAGATCCCCGTTCGCCTCCTGGGCGGTGGATCGAACATTCTCGTGAACGATGCGGGGTTCGCCGGGCTCGTCATCCATCTGGAAAGCCCGGCTTTCGCCGACGTGACGATCGAGGAGGGTCGCGTGGTCGCGGGCGCCGCGGTCCCCTTGACGGCCTTGATCTCGCAGACGGCTCGCGCTGGTCTGGCGGGGCTTGAGGTACTGACCGGCATTCCCGGCACGGTAGGCGGGGCGCTCCGGGGTAACTCGGGCGGGCGTCAAGGCGCTATTGGCTCGCTGGTCCAGCGGGTTACCGTCGTGGGTGAGAGTGGAGAACCGATCGTCCGCGACCGCGAAGATCTGAGGTTCGACTACCGATCGTCCGACCTCGACGAGCCGATGATCGTCGCGGCTGAGTTCGCTCTTGAAGCTGAGGACCCCGAAGCCGTCGTTCGGCGGATGCGGCGGATCTGGATCATCAAGAAAGAAAATCAACCCTACGGCCACCAGTCGTCCGGGTGCATCTTCAAAAATCCGACTCCCGAGGTCTCGGCTGGCGCCCTGGTCGAGCGAGCTGGGTTGAAAGGCACCCGGGTTGGTGGGGTCGAGGTGTCCGAGCGGCACGCCAATTTCATCGTCGCCGACCCTGGCTCGAAGACCAAAGATGTCTTGCAATTGATCGAGACGATTCGGGCCAAGGTCCGTCAGCAGTTCGGCCACGACCTGGAACTCCAGATTCAGGTCTGGTAACCAAAGGCCGATGATAAAAAGATCGGAAGATGAAATAGCGCTGCTGGACCAGACTCGCCTGGTTGAGTCTGACCGCGAACCAGCGCCATGAACCGGGCGGAGGTAACCGTTGGTAACCGACGACCTTGCTTCCACCGACTTCGCTGCTGAACCCGAGTCGATGGGACCACGCTCGCGGTTCCACTCGCCCCGGTTTGCCCGCCTGGTGGTCGGGTCACCGGCCGCGCGGCGGTTTTCACCGCGTCGGTCCGTCGTGGCGCTCCTGGTCGGGATTGGTTGCCTCTCGGTTGGCGTATTCGCGCTCAACCGTTGTGGACTCGCCCTCGCCGCCTGGGTGGCACATCAGCCCGAACATCAAATTTCCTTCGAGGCCATCGAGTTGATCCCGCCTGCGCCGGGGTTCGTCCCGATGGGGTCGGCAACAATCCTCGAAAGCGTCCGACTCGATGCCCGATATGGTCCGACGATCTCTGTGCTGGGGATCGACCTTGATACGCTCCGCGTGGATCTGAGAAGAAATCCCTGGATCGAGGACGTCAAGCAAGTCCGGCGGTCGTATCGGCACCTAGCGGTCGAGGTGGCATACCGCCAGCCGTTGGCGCTCATTGTGTACCCAAACGACAAACACTGTGCGATCGTCGATCGGCAGGGAGTGGAACTGCCGGTCGAGCCCGACTTACTTCAGTTGGTCAAAGCGGGTAACCAGGTGTACTACCACGTCGCGGGTGATGGCAACCGCCTGATCGAGATCAAACGACTCGGTTATGGACAACCTGGGCGAGTTGGTCTCGCCTGGAAGTCAGATGATCCCGCGATTGACGAGAACAAGGTCGCGCAGGCACTTCGCCTCGCCCAGTGGCTGCATGATGCGGGTCCGAAGACACCGAACGGGTTGCCCATTCCCTCCTTGTCGCTCTACTATCACGCGGAGGCCATTGACAACCCCGACGGCAGCCCGGAACTGATCAAGGGGTTTTTCCTCCGCGATCCGGATCAGCGATGGATATTCTGGGGCTCAGGGCCGGGGTCGGAAGCACGCGACGAGCCCAAAGCTTCGGAGAAGTGGGCTGCTCTGTTGAAGTCGCTCGATACGGTTGGACCACTGAAAAGCCAACTCGACTCATCGCACTATCTCTCGCTCCGGTCGAGGAAGCCAGTCATTCTCAAAGTTAAAACCGATCCGAAGGGGCGAGTTGGCACGATCTCCACCCGTTAGGAATCCACTCGGGAAGGTGGGCGGAGATGCTGTCCTGTTAAGAGGTCGGTCGCGGATCGGGCAAGGCGGTATGCTGGCGCGGACGCCATTCGAGCCGTTCATCGGGTAGAGATAATACACGGGAGAACATCGGGTCATGGCGAGCCATCTCGGTCCCAAGTGGTTTCACCAGGTCCGGCGCATCGCCGCTCCGACGCAGACGGGTCGTCTGGGCCGGTTCGCTCTCCTGGCTGAGCAAGTCAACGCTCTTGAAGCGTCGTTCGAGCAAGTACCCGACGAAGAACTCAAGGCCCGCAGCTTGAAACTGCGTCTCAAGGCGAGACAAGGCGACTCGCTGAACAGCCTGCTCATCGAGGCGTTCGCCTTGGTCCGCGAAGCTGCCAAACGCACCATCAAGCAGCGGCACTATGACGTCCAATTGATCGGCGGCGCGGCGATCCACTATCGCTGTCTGGCCGAGATGGAAACGGGTGAAGGGAAAACCCTGGTCGCCACCCTGCCCGCCTTTCTAAATGCGTTGGCGGGTAAAGGTGTCCACGTCATCACCGTCAACGACTATCTCGCGTCGCGCGACGCCGAGATGAACACCCCCATCTATCAGATCCTCGGCCTGACCGTCGGCACGATCCAGACCGGGATGTCCGACGCATCCCGTCGCGCGGCGTATGCGTGCGACATCACCTACGGCACGAGCAAGGAATTTGGCTTCGACTACCTTCGCGACGAGTTGAAGCGGCTCCAGATCGGCACGAACGAGCGGAAGACGTTCGAGGAAGCCTTCCTCCAGAAAAGCTCTCAGGGCGGCGATCCTCCCGTCCAGCGTGGGCACTTTTTCGCCATCGTCGACGAGGCGGACAGCATCCTGATCGACGAGGCCCGAACACCGCTCATCATCGGAGCCAACAACCAACCGACGCAGGAAGAAGCCTCGGCTTACGTCGGCGCGGATCAACTGGCCGCCACGCTCGTCCGGGGGAAGGATTTCAAGTACGATCCCGCCGAGAAGAAGGCCGAGTTGAACGTCGCTGGGCGGCGAAAGGTGCAGGTCTCGGCCGGGCATTCGTCGTTCGCTGCGCTGACCGTCGATGGGTTGTACGAGTACGTTGAGCGCGCCCTCCGAGCCCAGATCGGTTATCTGCGCGACCGGGATTACGTCGTCGTTAACAACGAGATCGTGATCGTCGACGAGTTCACGGGCCGGATGATGCCGGGTCGGCAGTGGCAAGACGGCCTCCACCAGGCGATCCAGGGCAAGGAGCGCATCGAGATTACTCTGGAAACGATCACCGCAGCGCGGGTGACGGTTCAGGACTTTTTCCTTCGGTACAAGAAGTTGGCCGGGATGACCGGGACGGCGTCATCGGACGCACGCGAGTTAAAGCGGGTTTACAAGGTCAACGTCTTTCGCGTGCCGACTAATCGCCCCGGCCGCCGGGTCTGGACCACCGACCGCGTTTTCTCGACCGAGGAAGAGAAGTTTCAGGCCGTGGCGAAGCAGATCGTGGAGTGGTATCACAAGGGGGTGCCGGTCCTGATCGGTACTCGGTCGATCGAGAAGTCCGAGCGGTTGAGTGCCTTGCTGAACGCCGAGGGGATCGAGCACCAGATCCTCAACGCCAAGAATCACGAGATTGAAGCTCAGATCGTCTCGCAGGCGGGTGGACCAAGCAAGGTGACGGTCGCCACGAACATGGCGGGCCGAGGAACCGACATCAAACTCGGGGCCGAGGTCGTCGCTGTCGGTGGGCTCCACGTGATCGGCACCGAACGTCACGAGTCGCGCCGGATTGATCGTCAGCTCGCGGGTCGGTCGGCTCGGCAAGGCGACCCCGGCTACTGCCAATTTTTTGTCTCGCTCGAAGATGAGATTATCGAGGCGTACGGCGAAAAGCCCGCCGCTCGCCTGCGTCGTCGCCATGCGGGTCGGGGTGAACTGACCAGCGGCGGGATGCGTCGGTTGGTACTCGCGGCGCAGGCTCGCAAGGAGCGACAGCACTACCGCGACCGCAAACTGCTGATGAGCTACGAAAAGCAGCGAGCCGAGATGCGGAAGAACATGGGACTGAACCCGGTTCTCGGTTAAACTGCGCCGACGCAAATCCGTTCATCCGCTTTCTCACCTGGTTTGGCTTACGACATGGATATCATCTACCGTTACGACCCATTCCAGGCGGTCGATTTTCAGGCATGCGACCATGCCGATGATGCCATGAAAGCTCTGGAAACGGGCAACCGGCGTTATCAACAGATCGTCCGGCAGGTCTACCAGGAAGTGATGGGCGAAAACACCGCGCACGAGGTGATCATCCCCTCGAACCCGCTGTCACTCGGGTTCTCCCTCGTACCCGGTCAGGCTCCGCTCCAGAATCCGTTCGCGATCGTGCTCGGGTGCGCTGACGCCCGAGCACCGGTCGAAACGATCTTCGACCACTCGCTCAACCAGCTTTTCACGATCCGAGTCGCGGGTAACGTCCTGGGGACCGAATGCCTGGGCAGCATCGAGTATGCGGTCCGGCACATCGCCGGTGATCTCCGATTGATGGTTGTGCTGGGCCACTCGGGTTGTGGCGCTGTCGGCGCCGCCGTCGAATTGTATCTGAACCCGTCAGCCTATATCGACGTCGTCAAGACCCACTCGCTCCGGACGATCGTCGACCGCATCTCGATGGTGGTCCGAGGTGCCGACCAGACCTTGCACGAACTTTGCGGGCCCGATACCTCACGCCAGCCCGGCTACAAAACCGCTCTCTGGGAGATGTCGGTCTTTTTGAACGCCGCGTTGACGGCTCACGATCTGATCCGCGAACTGGAGCTTGACAAGGGAGATCGGATCAAGGTCGTCTTTGGGGTGTACGACCTGACCTCGCACCTGGTCCAGGGGATGCCCGACAGCGAGTCGGCGTTCGAACTGGCTCCGCGGACCAAGGAGGAGTTCGCCGCGATCAGCCGCGAACTGGCTCGGTCGGTGCGTGATCGGGGGATTCTCGCCCCTCTCGATGATCCGAACCTGGCCTGATTGGCGTCAGCGGAGGATCTCGCGGCCGAGCTTTTCAAGGTCGCCCAGATGGGTCGTTGCCAGTTCGACCCGCCTGGCCGGATCGTTCGCCTCGTGAACGGCTTTAAGATAGGCCCGGAACCGCGGGAGCTGCGCGGGGTCCTTCAGTAGCTTGTAGACCAGAAGCCAGCTCTGGCTCCGAGCCCCCTGCGCGGTCCTGGCATCGTTTTGGAGCAAATCGTTGGTCAGGAGATCACGGATCGAGATCAGCGGCACTCCCGACTTGAGCGAGAGTTCCAGTCCGAGCCGACGGCGCTTGTTCACCGCACCGATGACGTCGTTCTTGCGCGTCGGTCGCCAGGTCTCGGCATACTCTGCCAGACCTTCGGTCAGGCAGAGCGGCAGGTCGGTTTTCCGGTCGAGCATGCCGGTGTTGTAGCTCAACTGGTGAAATACCTCATGGACCAGCGACATGGTGTTATCGAGGCGCGGGTCGGCGGCCCCTGGATTCCTGGGGCGATTGCCGAGCGAGCGAAAGTCGAACGTCACGAGCCAGTTGTGCTCGAGGTCAAAGCTACCCCCGACCGATTCGTCCACGAAATCACGCTCGAACGCGGCGTAGGAAGTCGGACTTGCGAGCACAACCACCGGCAGTTTCTCGGCAGGCCAGTCGAGCGTGAACCCCTTGGCGCGGAAGTGGGCGAAGTAGTCAGGCGCGAATGCCTCGCAGAGATCGAGCGCGTCCTGGCGATGCCGTGCCGAGGCATCACCGATCGCGCGAAAATGAACTCCCTCGGTCGTCTCAAACGGCTGCATCCGGGCTTCGCGAGCACGAGTCTGGATCTGCTCGAAGAGGTCAGCCGAGGCCCAGATCAACGCTGAGGACGTCACCCCTCGACCGAAGCAGATCAGTCCCGCCGCCGTCCGGACCCAATCTCGCCGACACCAGTTCCGTTCGCCAGGATTCATGGGCCACCCTCGGAATCAGAAAGTGTTTCTGGTCGGTCCAGTGCCAGCCCACCTTGCTCGTGCAGAATGCGCTGAGCGATATGCCAGTCGCGTTCGACCAGCAGGAACAGGGCTTCTTCGACGAGCGCGGCCACGGACGGATACTCTCCCGCCGCGACCTTGTCCCGAACGACTGCCTCGATCTCGGGAGCCAGTTTGACTTCCATGCAACAACCTTGAGCTCAAGAGATCGCGCTTTGCCGTCAGATCCGCGCTTCAAGTTTATCAGAGAAAAGCCCGCGACAAGTGCGATTCATTTCAAACGATCGCCGATGAGATCCAGAGGCACCGCGAATGGCTCGCCAGGGGAACCAGACCATTGAGGTCGGCCGGGAAAACGACGATCATGCTCCGACCTTTCCCGACTCTGGCGCGACTGGTGGGGTGCCCCTTTGCTTGAGCCATCCATGCTGCACGACTCCGAGTTCGAAGACCTTGCCTCGCCTGCCGTTCCCGAACCCACGGGCGCCACCCGCCGCGCCCTGTTCAAGGGGCTGGCGAGCCTGGGCATCGGCACGGCGGTCTTTCATCGCGCACTCGCGGCCCAGGCTGCCGCCGCGGGCGATATCACCACCGAGATGGTCCAGCAGGCCGAGTGGATCGCCGGACTCGAACTGACCGAGGCCGAGCGCAAGGAGACCGCCACCGACCTGAAGCGGACCATGGCCTCGATCGAGGCGATCCGCAAGGTTCCGGTCGGCTACGACGTCCCCCCCGCGCTCGCGTTCATCCCCGCGCCGACGCCCTCGACGGTCGAACCGGTCCACCGGAACCAGGCGACGCCGACCGAGAACTCAGCTGGCAAACGGCCCGACTCGGATGACGTGCTTGCCTTCCTGCCCGTCACCGAGCTATCCGCCCTGATCCGGTCGCGGCAGATCACCTCGACGGACCTGACGAAGCTCTACCTCGCCCGGCTCAAAAAGTTCGACCCGCTCTTGCTGGCGGTCGTCACCCTGACCGAGGACCTGGCGCTCCGGCAGGCGGCCAGGGCTGACGCCGAGATCGCCGCTGGGCTGTATCGGGGGCCGCTCCACGGCATCCCCTGGGGAGCGAAGGACCTGGTGGGGTACCCCGGCTACCCGACCACCTGGGGAGCCAAGCCGTTCGTGGATCAGCGGATCGACGAGAAGGCGACAGTCGCGGTCCGGCTCGAGGAGGCGGGGGCCGTGCTGGTGGCCAAACTGAGCATGGGGGCGCTGGCGCAGGGCGATCTGTGGCAGGGCGGGATGACCCGGAGCCCGTGGGACCCGCGCCGGGGGTCGAGTGGATCGTCGGCGGGGTCGGCCTCGACGGTGGCGGCGGGTCTGGTCGGGTTCGCGATCGGGTCGGAGACGCTGGGGAGCATCGTCTCGCCGTGCCGGGCATGCGGGGCGTCGGGCTTGCGGCCGACGTTCGGTCGCGTCAGCCGCGCGGGGTGCATGACGCTGAGCTGGTCGATGGATAAGCTCGGGCCGATCACGCGGTCGGTCGAGGACACGGCGCTGGTGCTCGACGCGATCCACGGCTCTGACGGCGGGCGCGACATCTCGGCGGTTGACCGCCCGTTCGCCTGGCCCTACCCCGGCGAGGTTCGTGGGCTGCGCGTCGGCTTCGTCCACCGCGACGACAAGCCCGACGCCGATCGCGACGAACTGAAGGTCTTGAAGGAACTGGGAGTCACCCTGGTACCGATCACGATCCCGCGCGGCCTGCCCGCCAACGCCATCAGCCTGATGCTCAGCGTCGAGTCGGCCACCGTCTTCGACGACCTGACGCGCCGGCACGTTACCGAAGGGCTCAATACCTGGCCCGCCACCTTCCGCGAGAAGCAGTTCGTCTCCGCCGTCGAGTATCTGCGCGCGGCTCGCGTCCGGACGCTCCTGATGCGCGAGGTGGCCGAGATGATGAAGGGGGTGGACCTTTACGTCGGCGGCAACGACCTGACGATCACCAACCTGACCGGGCACCCGACGGTCGTTCTGCCGCACGGCTTCTCCGACCGCGACGGCCGCCCCGCCCCCGGCTCGATCACCTTCACCGGCCAGCTCTACGGCGAGTCTCCTCTAATCGCCCTCGCCGCCGCCTTCCAGAAGTCTGTCGGCGACCACCTCAAACGCCCCCCGATCGACCGCTTCCTCGCCGAGGAACCCGATCGAGCGGCGAAGGAGAAGGAAGCCAAGGAAAAGCAGGCTCGGGAGAAGGAAGACAAGGCCAGGGCCGACAAGGACGCCGCTCCGAAGTGATTAGCGGTTGAACATCAGGTAGCGTCGCTTCCCGGTTCTATTCCCCCCCACCCCCGGCAGGTGTCTCGCATGGAACTGATCGTCGCCCTGTTTGGTCTGTATTCCGGCATCAACGACATGAACCGCATCCACGAAAACGTGGCGGACTGGTTGTTCGAGAAGATCAACACCTGGAGTCGCAAGGAGCCGTCGCAGGCGATCGAGCGGCAGGTCTCCAGGATCGCGACCGTGACTGAGGAGATGATCCGCTCGGCAGCGGCGGACGCGTTCAAAAAGACCCCGCAGTCCAAGGTGCCTCCCGCCAAGCGCGAGGAGCTGATCGGGCTTGTGATCAACATGGCTCGGAACGTCCGGACCCAGGCTTCGATCAACTCGGTTGCCAGCGTGAGCGGCTATTTTCGGGGTGAGCGGTTGCTCGACCTGCTCCTGACCGGCGTCGAGCCCGTCCGCCACGCCAATGAGCCGGTCTCGCCCGGTTCCCCCTGGATCTTGAAGCGGCACCTGGGGATGGGCAGTTTCGGCGAGGTCTGGCTCGCCGAGAACCCGCATTACCCGAAACCTCGGGCATACAAGTTCTTTACCAAGGAAGGGTTGGGAGACTGGCTTAAACGCGAGCAAGAGAGTCTGGTTGCACTCCTGACCCGGCTCGGCGAGCACGATCAGATCGTCGACTTTGAGGACGTGCAGGTCGATAAAGCCACCTATCCCTTCCTCGCCTTCGAGTACATGGCGGGTGGGTCGCTCGAAGAATGGATCTTGAAGGACCCGGACCGTCGGCCCGCGCTCGAACCCGCCGAGATCATCCGTCAGATCACGCAGGGGCTGGCCGCGGCGCATGCCCAGCAGATCCAGCACCGCGACATCAAGCCGGCCAACATCCTTTTGACCGCCGGCCCCGACCCCGAGATCAAGATCGGTGACTTCGGCCTGGCCCGGGTCGCCGCCATGACGGCTGGCCCTCGACCCGAGGTCTCATTCCTGGCCTCGCTCGGCGGGATGGTGGGCACCCAGCTTTATTTACCACCCGAAGCCCAGCAGCGGAGCTTCAAGCGCAAGGCGACCCAGGACGATGTTTTCGCCGTCGGCGTCGTCTGGTTCCAGCTCATCCTCGGCGCGATCGAGCGTCCGTCCTACGACTTCGCCGTTCGACTCGAAGCTAAAGGAGCCGACTCGCACACGATCCGGATCATCGAGCGCTGTCTGGCCCACCCCGACCGCCGGTACAAGGATGCGGGCGAACTACTGGAAGCCATTGATCGAGATGTCGTTCCTCCCGTCGTCCCCTGCGCTCCCGGCACACCCGACATTCAGCATCTCGCCCGCGAGTTTCTGGCCTCGACCCTGGTCAACATGGCCTGATTGGCGAGAACAGGGATCAACGATTGTTCCTTGATCCCTGTTCCGCCTGGCCTCAACCCTGGACCCGCAGCCGGGTTTCCAGTTCGGCCTGGGTAACGAACGGGCTTTGGAGCCGGAGGAGTTCGCCTCCCTTTTTCCAGAACAGGTCTCCCTTGCCGAGCAGGTGTTCGGCCTCGGGCGACCCGAGGATCAGGTCCGAGCCCGCCTTGTTGGTAACGTGCAGGGCGATCCGCCCCGGCAGGTTCTCGCGGAGGACCGGCACGATCACGTCCTTGTCGGGGCGCTGAGTGGCCAGGATCAGGTGGATGCCCGCCGCCCGGGCCATGGCGCCGATCCGTTTGAGCAGGGCCGTGACGACCTTCTTCGACTCCTTGTCTTCGAGGAAGCTGGCGAACTCGTCGATGACGATGATTGTCCGGGGCAGCATCTCGGGCGGGAGGTCGCCGACGTTGGTCAGTTGGCGGTCCTTGAGGATCTCGTACCGCCGGTCCATCTCGGTCATGCACCCCTGGATCAACGGGATGGCTTCTTCCAGGTTATGAGCCACCGGCGCTTTGAGGTACGGGCTCGGCCTGGCCAGGTTGAACGTCACCTGCTTGGGGTCGATCAGGACAAACTGCAACTGCTCCGGCCCGAGCCGGGCGGCCAGCGCCGCGACGGCTGCTCGGAGGAACTCGCTCTTGCCGCTCCCCGTCGTGCCGGCGACGAGCAGGTGGCAATCCGCCGGCTCGCTCAGGTCAAGCCAGTGCGTCTGCCCGGCGACATCCTGCCCGACCGGAAACGCCGCCTTCCCCGCCAGTTTCTTGTCCGCGCCGCTGAGTGCCTGGGCCAGCGTCACCGTCGCCCGCTCGGGCAGTTGCACGTCGATGCTGATGCACCCCGCCTGCGACCCGACGATCGGCACCACATCCAGCCCCAGCGAGATCCGGAGATCCACCGCCTTGTTGCTGACCCCCTTGAAGTTCGTCTTCCCAAGCGGGACCACCTGGAGCCGAGCAAACGACGGCCCAACCTCAAACCCACCCGGCTCCACATCCTGCCCTAACAACTTGAGCTTCTTGACCGCCTTGTCAAGCTTGTCCTGAGCCCACCCCGAATGATCCACCCGCGGCGCTGCGGGTTCTGCCCTGGGCGGTGGAGTCTTCGCCTCCGCCTTGGCCCCAGCGGGATCGCCCCCCCCTCCCGGCGGCGGAGTCGCGTTGGCTTGTTGTGCGCTCGCGGCTTGCTCCCCGGCCCCATCCTTCGCCTGCGACGCCCCCGCGGCCGCTTTCTCTCCCCCCTGAGTCGCCTGCTTCGCCCGAGCCAGCAGCTTGAACAGGTCCAGGTTATCAATCACCCCCGTCTTGATCACCAGATCACGGCAATCTTCGGGAGTCATCGTCACACCATTGAGGATCAGTTCTTGAGCCAGAGCCCGATCGAGAAGAGTGACAAAGGCTTCGAGCGCCTGGAAAGTGAGCGGGTGATCTTCGAGTGCCAAAAGTCGGAATCGGCCTTTCTTCCGCTCCAGATCGACCCAGGTCTGGGCGTTGTGGCCTAGGTTCAGGTCTCGACGAGGATGAATGAGTAGGGCACCTGCGATGAGGTCGGACTGGGCCTTCAAAGCTTTGAAGTAATGGTTGAATGATTGAGCATTCTCGATCGTGGTCAAGGCAACAACGATGTTCTGCGCTGGTTCGCCTGGTCCACCCGCTAGCGCTACCCGCGCTCCGGGACGGCGAGCTGGAGGCGTCGCCCTGATAACCCTGTCTTGGATGTCGACGACTCTCGCCCCACCAAAAGCTCGGAGTCGCTGGGCCGAGTTCGCCAGTTTAAGGGCTTCGAGGACGCCCCGATACAACCGGTCTTCGGCTTGCTTACCGACGGCTCGTTCGGGGTCTTGTTTGATTGCGGCAATTTCCCCATTCCACTCGGCCAGAAAGGCGAAGCTGGGGTCTACAGGTCCTTTATCATGGTCAGGCTTCCGCTTGAGGATCTCGTTGGTCTGATCAGTTTCGAGCCACTCGGCGAACCTTGGCTCACAAATCTCGATCAGTCTGCGTGGGGTTGGGACGTCCTCCGCAACGATCTGGCGAATGTCAGCCTCGCCGAATGGCCATGTGGGTGGTTTATTGGCGGGAAGTTGGGGCCAACTGGTCATCCGACTTGCTACCAGTCGGACTGCCTGATCCGCCTTGAGAGATTCAAGACGAAATGGGTCTTTGAACCGATCCTGAATGGCAGCCAGAAAGTTCTTTTTGAGTTCGCCCCACTTATCCAGGAAACAACTCAACACAATCTGAACGGGTAATTCATGCAACAAGTCCATTAACGTCTGGCTTAGAATGCTTCCCGTCTTGACGGCCTCGTCTCCTTGAAGAATGCCCTCCAACTGATCGCAGCAGATCATCATCGGCTGCTGAAATTGTAGGAGGGCCGGTATCGCCCGAATCACGGCGAGTGCGGTTGGGGTCTCCTCAGGTAATCCAACACGCTTGAGTGCGGTTTCGTCGAGGCTTTGCCCTTGAAGCCACCGACACGCGGTATTAGCCCAGGGATCGGGTGCCCAGCCCAGTGCTAGAGCACGGGTGATCATGGCGTCGCCTGGCATCAAGGGGACGAGCGAATCGGCGAGGAGAGAAAACGGGATCAAGCTTTTGACTGACCGGACCACTTCGAGCACAGCGGCGGGCGACTCAGTCAGCCGCTGGCGGAGCGAATCGTGCCGAGCTGCCAGGGTCGGTGGCAGATCGGCGAAGTACTCGGCCAATGCGGGACGACAGAGTTGGGCAAGTGCCTGGTCGAGAAGCGAAGGTCCGTCGCCTGCCTTGCGGAACAAGGTGGCGACTACGTACCGGCGGATATGATCAACCGGCGAGGTTTCTGGTTCGAAAGCTGGCACGAACACAAAAAAGACGTCGCTACCAACTTGATGCTGGATCCGCCCAAACAGGTGCGTCTTACCATAACCAGGTGGTCCGGTGATGACGGCAATTCGCTGCCCTGGGTCGGGATCAACTTGCCCTTTAAGGTTGTTGACCTCATCGACCAGCCAATTCGCTATCCCAGCGTTCAACTCCAGAATGTCCCACTCGGGCCGGTAGTCCCGACCCGTTATCAACTTGTACTCGCGAAACGGGTTGGCTGGAGTCATATGCATCGACCGAGCCCTCAGTTGTAGTCAATTGACGATAATATAAAACAACGTCTCGTTCTTGTTGGGAATTGAGCTGTCCAACTGCTCTTGAGTTGCGTCGCGGTTGTCGGCGATGGCGATGATCTCCAACTCGTCTTCGCTCCGCATCGTCTTGAGGAGCCGGTCGAACACCGGATGGCTGGCGGCGTGGTCGCCGTGATGCTGGGCGACGAGAGCGCGGACCTCGTGGATTGGAATCAGATCCTTGCCAGCGTACTTGTCGGCCTTGAGGTGGGCGATGAAGTCGTGGATCTGCTTCGGCTCGATCTCGGCAGACTTCGGGGGGGCGTGGGTTACGGGCTCGGGGGTATGTTCGGCGGGCTTGGTGGCGTCGGCGTGCTGGGTGCCCGAGGACTGGCGGGCGGCTTCGAGAAGCTTGTTGAGCGCTGGGCCGTTGAGGGTGAAATTGATGCTGGGATGATCGTACTGCTTGCCCGAACCGAGGGTCTTGAGCCCGGCATCCGTCAGGGTGTAGACGAGCGAGACGCCCTTGCGTGCTTCTTCCAGGCTGCCGTTGTTGACCAACTGATGGAGGTGGTAGTCGAGGACGTCCTTGTTGACCTTGGGGTCAAGCTCAAACTGCTCACGGGCGGCCTTGGTGCCGAGTTTGCCGTTGAGGTCCGAACGGGTCATCGACGAGGCGCCGTCCTTGATCCGCAGGAACTGGAAGAGGATGTAGGCTTCCTGGTTGCCGATCAACTCGTCGGAATGGTCCGGCTTGCCGGGCTTGACGTGGTCCTTGCCGGCGCCGGTCAGGCGGTAAGAGCCCTTGGCTCGGGGGTGGTGGCCGGTCTTGCCGCCGCCGGTGACGGCGACCTTGCCGCCGTCGATCAGGGCGGTAATGGCCGCGTCGACCTGCTCGGCCTCGTGGGCGGTGCCCGACTTCTTGGTGGTCGTGGCCAGCTTGTTCTTCAGGGTGGTGGCGCTCAACTTGTGGTCGCGAGCCTCGGCGAACAGCTTGAGGAGGGTCGATTCGAGGGCGGAAGTCGTGCTCATGGGAGGGATCATCCACAGACGATTGATGGTGAACGGTGAGCCACCTTAAACCATCAAACTGGTGAAAGCCACGAAGGAGCGGAACAAACAAAACTTGTCCGAGCGACCAATCCGATCCGCGAGTCTTCAGCCAATCAGCCTGGGGTCGGGACTCGACCTGAACGAGCCGTCGTGGCATATTGGAAGCGGATCTGCGGCCCGGTCGGGTCGAAATGACGCCTATCTGGGGCAGCGGTGCGACGCGACGCGGGATGACCAGGGCGGGGGATACCGGCGATATGGTCCAGGCTCGATGGGTCGTGGTAACGGTGGGGGGCTGGCTGCTGGCTGGCTCGGAAGCGTGGGGGCAGGATGCGTTCCGCACGCAGGTCGCACCGGTGCTGGAGCGGTTCTGCGTCGAATGCCACTCGGCCGACGACCCCGAAGGAGGGGTCGTGCTCGACCGCTTTGCCGATGGAGCCGCCGCTTTAAAGGAGAGCAAACTCTGGCTCCGCGTGCGGGATCAGGTGGAAGCGCACGCGATGCCGCCGGCTGATGCGCCGCAGCTCGCGTCCACCGACCTCGACCGGATCGTCGGCTGGGTCGAAAACGACTGCCTCCCGGCTCAATGTGGTCAGGGCGGCAGCGTGCCGCCGGTCGTCATCCGCCGCTTGAACCGGCAAGAATACGACAACACGATCCGCGACTTGCTCGGCCTCGACCTTCATCTGGCCGAGTCGTTCCCGCCCGATGACATTGGGTTCGGCTTCGACAACGTCGGCTCGGCGCTGAACATCTCGCCGATCCACGTCGAGAAGTACCTCGACGCCGCCGAACTGGCGCTGGATCGCGCGATCCTGTTGCCCGACGCCGAACCGATGCCGCCGATTGAGCTGATCGGCCTGAACACCTACCCCCTACCCCCCGACAAGCCGGTCGAGTTCGCCCACACGCTTCGGCCCGGCCGCTACCGCACCGAGTTCAGCCTGGTCCGCGTCGGCGTGAGCGAGACGATCGCCCCGCCCCGGCTGGTGGTCGGGCTCGGTAAGGACCGCCGGACCGTGGATGCCGTCCGGGTCCAGGATGAGACGGTCGTGTACCGCTACTGGCTCACGGTGGTCGCGGGGGACAATCAGGTCCACATCGCACTGGCACCGCAGCAGCCTGAAGCATCGAAAACCGACCAGATCGCCACCAACGTCAGCGGCGATCAGCGGTACAAGGCGATCGGGGTCAATGGGGGCTTGCACGTCGATTCGCTCGTCGTGAAGGGGCCAGTCGTCTTGCCCGGAGCCGAGATCCCGACCGCGCACCGCCAGATCCTCGGCGACCCGCCCGGCCTGGGCGACGCGGCCCGGCTGGAGCAGGCCCGCGCCGTCGTCACTCGGTTCGCGGCTCGGGCGTTCCGTCGTCCGCCGTCGTCCGAGGAAGTGGATCGGGTTGTCGCCATCTTCGGACTGGCCGACGCACGGGGCGAAAGCTTCGAGCGGAGCATCCAGGTCGCCTTGACGTCGGTCCTGGCGTCGTCGCGGTTCCTCTTCCTGGCCGAACCCGAAGAGGCCACCGCCGACCGACCCCTGACCGAATATGAGCTGGCCAGTCGCCTGTCGTACTTCCTCTGGTCGAGCATGCCCGACGCCGAACTGTTCAACCAGGCCCGCGCGGGGACGCTCCGGCGGAATCTCCGCGGTCAGGTGGCCCGCTTGATTCAGGACCCGAGAGCCGACGCCTTCGTGAGCAACTTCGCCGGACAGTGGTTGCAGCTTCGCAAGCTCGGCGCGGTGACGCCCGACCGCGACCTCTTCCCCGGCTTCGACGATTCCCTGCGCGCCGCGATGCGGGCCGAGACCGAGGCTTACTTCGGGGCGATCCTCCGAGGAAATCAGAGCATCCTCGACCTGCTCGACTCCGATTACACCTTCGTCAACGCCCAGCTCGCCGAGCACTACGGGATCAAAGGGGTGACCGGAGACCAGTTCCGCCGGGTCAGCTTGACCGACCGCCGCCGGGGCGGTGTTTTGACGCAGGCGAGTGTCTTGACCTTGACGTCGAACCCCAACCGAACGTCGCCCGTCAAGCGCGGCCAGTGGGTCTTGCAGCAGATCCTTGGGACACCGCCGCCCCCGCCGCCGCCCGACGTGGCCAAGCTCGATGAGAGCCCGCAGGCCGGCGCGACGGCGTCGCTCCGCGAGCGGATGGAGGTCCACCGGACCGACCCGAAGTGCGCCTCGTGCCACGCCCAGATGGACGCGCTCGGGTTCAGCCTGGAGAACTACGACGCTGTCGGACGCTGGCGTGATCTCGACGGCGCCTTCCCGGTCGACCCGGCGGGCGAACTGCCCGGCGGCCGGAAGTTTGCCGACATCCGCGACCTCAAGACCGTTCTGGGTGCGACCGCCGCGCGAAAATTCAGCAAGACTCTGGTCGAGAATATGCTAACATATGCTCTCGGTCGCGGTCTGGAACCGAGCGACTTCTGCACTTCCGAGTCAATCCGCAAGACGCTGGCCGCCGACGATTACCGGGTCCACGCCATCCTGTTCGGGATCGTGGAAAGCCCCGCCTTTCAAAACCGGGGCGTTGCCCGCTGAGTCCGAGACCCAACCGCTGCCAGCAAAGGGGGATGCGATGGCCCTGACAGACCCGGTCAACCGCCGGATATTGCTCCGAGGGATGGGAGCGGCAGTGGCTCTCCCATGGCTCGGCAGCTTGCCATCCGTCGCCCGCGCCGCTGGCACGGTTCCGGTGAAACCGCCGGTCCGGATGTGCTACTGGTACGTCCCCAACGGTGTCAACCAGGCCGGTTGGTTCCCGAAGCAAGAGGGAGCCCTGATCGACCTGCCCGAGACCTTGCAGCCCCTGAGCTTTGCCCGCGACTACCTGAGCACCTTCAGCGGCTTGACGCACAACACCGCCTTGATCAACGGCGACACCGAAGGGTGCGGCCACGGTCAGGGGTCGGCCAGCTTCCTGACCGGTGCCCAGGCGGCGCAGACGCAGGACGCCGTTCGCGTCGGGATCTCGGCCGACCAACTCTACGCCCGGCATCAGGGGAACGCGACCCGCTTTCCGAGCCTCGAACTCGGCTGCGAATCGGCCCGGTCGGGCAACGCCTTTGGCTACAGCGGGACGTACAAAACCCACATCTCGTGGCGGTCGGCCACCTCGCCCGCCCCGTACGAGATGGACCCGAAGATCGTCTTCGACCGCCTCTTCAGCCAGGGCAACAGCCGCCTCAAGCAAACCACCGTCGCCGAGCGCGACTACTACCGCAAGAGCATGCTCGACTACGTCGTCGATGATGCCAAACGCCTCAAAAAGCAGGTTGCCGCGCCCGACGCCCGCAAGCTCGACCAGTATCTCACCGGCGTCCGCGAGATCGAACAGCGCATCCAGCACGCTTCCCGCACCGTCAAGCTGCCCGGGACCAACGTCGAGCGCCCCGACGGCATCCCCGAGGACTTCGACGAGCATCTCCGGCTGATGTGCGACCTGCAAGTTCTCGCTTTCCAGACCGACAGCACCCGCGCTGCCAGCTTCATGGTCACCAAGGAAGCGACCGACCGAAACTACCCCTGGCTCGGCTTCACCGACGGCCACCACGAACTCTCGCACCACGGCGGCAAGGCCGAAAAGCACCGCAAGATCCGCGCGATCGACCAGTACCACGTCTCGATCCTCGCCTACATGGTCGAAAAGATGATGATGGTCGAGGAGGCCGACGGCTCGACCTTGCTCGACAACGCGATGATCCTCTACGGGAGCGGGATCAGCGACGGCGACCTCCACAACCACGTCAACCTACCGGTCGTCGTCGTCGGCAAGGGGGGCGGCACGATCCGCTCGGGCCGGCATCGCCAGTGCCGGACCGAGACGCCCATGAGCAACCTGCTCCTGGCGATGCTCCAAGGTGCCCACGTCCCGGTCGACCGCTTCGGCGACAGTACCGAAGCCCTGCCGGGCCTCTTGACCTGAACCCCTTCGGAGGTGGCCGTGCCGATGCGTCCGCTCTGGTCCATGCTCCTGATCGGGCTTCTGGCTACCAGCGCCACCGCCCAGGATGGGGCCGCACTGATCCGCGATCTCACGTCCGATTCGGTCCCGCTCCGCCGGGCTGCTGCCAATCGAATCCGCAACGCGAACCGGGCTGTCCAGCTCCAGGCACTTGCCACCCTCATCGACCGCCTGCCGACTGAGCCTGACGGGCAGGTCCGGTTGGCCTTGTTCGACATCCTCACAGCGCTCGGCCCTGCCGCCGAGCCCGCCATCCCGGCCCTGGTTCAGACCCTCAAAACCGACGCGGGCGTCCGGGGGGCCGAGGCGCTCCATCAGGACTTCCGGGCCGCGTTCGCCCTGGCCATGATCGGCAAGCCCGCCGTCCCGGCGCTCCGGGCGGTTCTCGTCGAGCCGAAGGAAAGCGTTCGGGCCGAGGTCATCATGGCCCTCGGGCGGATCGGCCCCGACGCATCGGCGGCCGTTCCCAACCTCGTCCCCCTGCTGGGAACCAACCGCGACCGGATCGGCCGAGAAGCCAGCCACGCCCTTGGGCAGATTGGCGGCCCCGCGCTCGACCCCTTGCTGTTGTTGAGCGTGACCGGCGACCTGACGACGCGACTCCGCGCGATCGCCGGCCTGGGTCAAGTCGCGCGACCCGATCAGCGGGTCAGCGCGGCCGTCCTGCAGGCCGCCCGCGATCCCGACCCGCAGGTCCGGACGCAGGGTCTCCAGGCGCTGACCCGGTTCGACTTACCCGCCGCTGCCGTGCTCCCCGTGCTCCGGGCGGGACTGAGCGACCCAGTCGAATCGGTCCAGCACGCCGCGGCGGGTCTGGTGTGTGATCGCCGCGACTGGCTCGCGCCGCTGGCACCGGATCTGGCCGCGAACCTGCTCGGATCGACGCCTGCGGTCGCCGACCACGCGGCGTTCCTGCTCGGCGTCGTCGGGCGTGAGAGCGGGCCGCGGTTGCTCGCGGCGCTGGCCGATTCGGCCAGTCGGATCGACTCGATCGGTGCGGCACTGGCCGCAATCGGGCGGCCGGTCGTGCCGCTGCTCGGACCGGCGATCCGCAGCCCCGACCCCCGCGTCCGTCGCGGGGCGGCCCTGGCGCTCGGTCAGGTCCGACCGGTCGACCCGGGGGCCTTAACCCAACTCGTCGGCGGTCTCCCCGACCCCGACGAGGCGGTCCGGGGCGATTTCCTCACCGCGATCGGCCACCTCGGCTCGCGCGGGCGGGATGCCGTCCCGGCGGTCCGTGCTCTGCTCCACGACCCAGCCGCCGCCAACCGCCTGCGGGTCCTGGCGATCCTCGCCCGGTCGGCGCCGCGTGATGACCAACTTGTGGCCGACCTGATCGGTGCGATCAGTGATGACTCGCCCGCGGTCCAGGAAGCGGCGATCGTTACCCTCCGCGCCCTTGGCCCGCTCGGTCGCCCGGCACTCCCTCGGGTGGTCGGGGTGATCGGCAGTCCCATCGCATCGGTCCGTCTGGCCGCCGTCCTGTTCATCGAGAGCCTCGGCGGCGCGGCGGCAGAGGCCGTCCCCGCGCTGGCGGACCGGCTCGGCGACCCCGACCCGCAGGTCCGGCTCACCACCGCGCAAACCCTGGGCAAACTCGGCAAGCCCGCCCAACCCGCTTACGGTCGCCTCGCCGAGCTGTTTGGCGACGACCAGCCCAGCGTCCGCGAGGTCGCAGCGCTGGCCGTCGGCAACCTCGAACTCGATGCCGACACGCTCCGGCCCGACCTCAGTCGCGCTCTCAAGGACACCCAGTTTGACGTCCGGAAGGCGGCGATCCGGTCGGTCGGTCGCCTGGGACCGGCGGGCGTCGTCTTCCTGCCCGACCTGATCGCCCTGGCCACGACCAAGGAGAACGCCAAGTTGATCGAGCGCCCGCTGAAAGTCTTCGAGCGGACCGGTCCCGCCGCGCGGTCGCTGCCCGAACTGGTTGCGCTACTCGACGCGGACCCGGTCGCCGTTCGTCTCCTGGCGATCAAGTTTCTTGGGCTTGCCGGGCCAGCGGCGAACGGCGTGTTGCCGCAGCTCGACCGCCTCCGCGACGACCCCTCCGCCGAGGTCCGCGCGCAGGCTAAGACCGCATGTGCTCTGATCCGCCCCGAACCCGAGCCGCCCGCAACCCCAGGGGAACGCCCATGACTCGAATCGCCCCGTTAATCGCCTTCCTGACCTTGATCGTCGGTCCCGCAGCCACGCGGGCCGATCAGTTCGTCCTCTTTGATGCGACGTTCACCTACACCAAAGCCGACGCCGACAATGCGAAGCCAAGCCCGTCGCATTACTACATCACCAGGGACAAGATCAACCCCGACCGACCGAAGGACTGGACAGCGCCGGTAGATTACCGCAATGGCACGGTCCACATCCGGACCGAGGTGATCGACAAACCGCCCGGCGGCGAGCCGACCACCTGGACGATGTGCTACATCCCCAACAAGGGGCAAGGCAACGGCTATGGCTGCACCGGGTCCGACCTTTACACCGCGCCGGGGGTGTATGAGAAGGATGTCTCGATGCGGTCGTTCTGGGAGAACGAGTCGATCATCTGGTCCGAGGGGATCAAGCAGGTCGACCTCGTCATCAAGGACAAGAGCGGCGGCAAGGGGCACGCCCACAAGCGCCCCGACCCCGAGAAGTTCTTCCCGACCAGGGTCCGGATCACCATGATCCAGGTCTCGGCCGGCGCGAAGTATGACCCCAAACTCGTGCCGAATCTACCGACTTCACCCGCCCCCTGAACCCCCCCCCCCCTTCGGGAGCGTCAGCGCATGCACCTCCGAGCCCTGATCGCCTTGCTGTTCCTGCTCTGGGCCGGCTTTCCGGCCCACGCGGACGACTTCAGCACCATCGTCCGGCCGATCGTGCAGCGGTACTGCCTGGAATGCCACTCGGCCGACGAGCAGGAAGGCGAACTCGACCTCGAACGCTTCACCAGCATGGATCAGGTCCGGCTCGGGGCGCAGAGCTGGCAGCGGGTCGCCGATCAGGTGCTCAGTGGTGAGATGCCGCCGAAGGAAGCGCCCCAGCCGTCGCCTGCCGAGCGCAAGGCATTTGATCAGTGGGTCCGGGGCATGCTCGCCGCCGAGGCGACCCGGCGCGCCGGTGATCCGGGCCGCGTCGTCCTCCGCCGGCTCAACAACGCCGAGTTTACCTACACCCTCCGCGACCTGACCGGGCTGGATGCGATCGAGCCCGCCCGCGAGTTTCCCGCTGATGGCGCGGCGGGCGAAGGCTTCACCAATACCGGCCAGGCGCTCGTGATGTCGCCTGCCCTGATGACGAAGTACCTCGACGCCGCCAAGGATCTGGCCAGCCATGCCGTCCTCCTGCCCGACGGCTTCCGGTTCTCGACCGGCGCGACCGCTCGCGACTGGTCTGAGGAATCGCTTGCCGCGATCCGCCAGTTCTACGCCCGGTTCACCGACGCCGGGTCAGGCGGAAGCCGAGTGAACCTCCAGGGGATCGTCTTCGATACCAACGGCGGCGGGCGGATCGACGTCGGTGCCTACCTCGCCGCGACGATCGCCGAGCGCGCGGGATTGACTGCGGGCACGCGGACCAGCGCGGCCGTTGCCGCCGCTCGCGGGTTGAACGCCCGGTATCTCGCAACCCTCTGGCATGGTCTGACCGACCCCGCGCCGTCGGTCCTGCTTGGCTCGCTTCAGGCGAAGTGGCGGACCGCGACCGAGGCCGATGTCCCGGCTCTAGTTGCCGAGGTCGCCGCATGGCAGAAGGGGCTCTGGCAGTTCAGCAGCGTCGGCCACATCGGCAAGCTCAACGGCCCGACCGGCTGGATGACGCCCGTGAGCCCACTGGCCAGCCGCCAGGATGTCCGGTTCAAGATCCCGCCGGCCCTTGATGGGCAAAGCGTGACGATCTCGCTCGTCGGGAGCGATGCGGGCGACGGGCCGACCGATGACGTGGTCGTCTGGCGGCAGCCACGCCTGGTTGCGCCCGGCCGGCCCGACCTGCCGCTCCGCGACGTCCGTCGGGTCGCCGCCGATCTGGACACCCAGCGCGATCGACTTCTGGCCGCGACGACTCGATACCTTGCCGCCGCCGCCGAGGCGCTGGCCACGCCGGGTCAGGTCAGGGTCGCGGCCTCGGCCCGCGCCCATGACCTCGATCCCGGCACGCTCCGGGCCTGGTTCGACCTCGTCGGCGCTGTTCCGGCCGATCCGGTCGCGCTCCGGGGTCACCTCCCCGCGCCGGTGGTGGGCGTCGGCGGTCACGCCTTTATCAATGGTTGGGGCTGCCCCGACCTCCCGCAACTCCTGGCCAACTCGGCCGACATTCCCGTCCGGATACCCGGGACGATGAAGCCGCACGGCGTCGCGGTGCACCCGTCGCCGGCCCTCCAGGTGGTGGTCGGCTGGCAGAGCCCGGGGTCGGGCTCGCTCGTCGTGACCGGCTCCGTCCAGCACGCGCATCCTGAATGCGGCAACGGCGTAACGTGGACGCTGGAGCACCGCCGGGGCGTGACCCGGACGAAACTTGGGTCGGGCGTGGCTCAGGGAGCAAATGCCGCCCCGATCGGCTCGATTCTTGGTCTGGCCGTCCAGCCCGGCGACGTGCTGACGCTGGCGATTGGCCCTCGTGATGGCAACCATGCCTGCGACCTGACAGCTGTGGACCTCCAAATCCGCGACAACGCGGGCCAGGGTTGGAACCTGGCCGATGACGTCAGCGGCGACATCCTTGCCGGCAACCCGCACGCCGACCGCCTCGGTCACCCGCACGTCTGGCACTTTGTCGCCGAGCCCGATCAAGGTCCGGTACCGCCCGCCCCCTTACCCGCCGGTTCGGTCCTGGCACGCTGGCGAGCCAGCGCCGACCCCGCTGAGCGCGACCGCCTGGCTGTCGAGGTGGAGCGGTTGCTGGTTGCGACCGCGAATCCGCTCGGAGATGGCCCCGATGGGGCGCTCCGGCGCCAACTCCGGTCGGTCCGTGGCCCGCTCCTGGGCTCAACCTACCGCTCCAACCTGAATCCCCCTTTGTCCCCCGATCCGACCGCCTGGGGGCTTGATCCGGCGCGATTTGGCGCTGACTCCAGCCTGACGACCCTAGCGCCAAGCGTCGTCTCGCTCCGCATCCCGGCCGAGCTGGCCGAGGGGACCGAGTTGGTCGCGACCGCCGAACTGGCCGACGCCGCCGGTCCCGAGGGGAGCGCGCAGGTAGGCGTCCTGGCGGGCGTGCCGGTGGTCACTCCGGGGCTGCAAGCGGGTGACTCGGCGGTAAGTCTGGCGGGGTCGACGTGGACCTCGACCACGCGGCAAACCACGCACGGCACGCCGGTTCTGGTCCGCGACGGCTCGCCCGCGCGGCGGCGGATCGAGGCGGCCTTTGATGACTTCCGCGCCCTCTTCCCCGCCGCGCTCTGCTACAGCAAGATCGTCCCGGTCGATGAGGTTGTCACCCTGACCCTGTTTTACCGCGAGGACGGGCACCTGAGCCGCCTGATGCTCGACGAGGCACAGCGCGCCCACCTCGACCGGCTCTGGGATGAGTTGCACTTCAGTAGCCGCGACGCCCTGACGGAAGTGGATGCGTTCGCGCAGTTGCTCGAATATGCCTCGCAGGACGGCGACCCGAAGGTTTTCGAACCGCTCCGCCAGCCGATCATGGAACGAGCCGCAGCCTACCGCCGCCGACTGGTTGATGCCGAGCCTAAGCAGGTCGATGCTTTGGTGGCGTTCGCGGGTCGAGCCTATCGGCGACCCTTGACGGGAGCGGAAGGCGAGCAGATCCGCGCCCTGTACGGTCGGCTCCGTGCCGAAACATTGCCGCATGATGAGGCGTTCCGGCTGACGCTGGCCCGCATCCTGGTTGCCCCCACGTTCCTCTACCGCGCCGAGACGCCGGTTGCGGGATCAGAGCCGGGGCCGGTCTCCAGCCACGAACTGGCCACCCGGCTGAGCTACTTCCTTTGGTCAGCGCCGCCAGATGCGGAACTCCGGGCGCTGGCGGATTCGGGCCAACTGGCCGACCCGATGGTCCTGCAAGCTCAAACGAAACGCTTGCTGGCCGACCCGAGGGTCCGGCGGTTGGCGACCGAGTTCGCCTGCCAGTGGCTCCAGATCGCCGATTTCGCCGGGCACGACGCCAAGTCCGAGCGCCACTTCCCAAGTTTTCTCGGCCTCCGTGGCGCGATGCACGAGGAGTCGGTCCGGTTTCTGACGGACCTGTTCCAGCACGACGGGTCGGTTCTGGGCTTGCTCGACGCGGATCATACCTTCCTCAACCCCGCGCTCGCCGAGCACTACGCGATCCCGCTCGATCCGGCCGCTCCCGCTGACCCCGACGGCTGGCGCCGGGTGGATGGGATCAAGCGGTACGGCCGGGGGGGCATTCTCGGCCAGAGCACGACGCTGGCGGAGCATTCGGGAGCGTCGCGGACGTCGCCCACGCTCCGGGGGAACTGGATCAGCGAGGTTTTGCTGGGCGAGCGGCTGCCGCGCCCGCCGAAGGGGGTCGCGCAGTTGCCCGAGGACGAGGCCAGCACCGCCGGCCTGACGGTCCGTCAACTGGTGACGCTCCACGCCAGCAACGCCGCCTGCGCCGGGTGCCACAGCCGGATCGACCCGCTCGGCTTCGCGCTCGAAGGCTTCGACGCGATCGGCCGCAAGCGGTCCCGGGATCTCGGCGATCGAGCCATCGACGACCGCTCGACCACTCGCGACGGCGCTGAGTTCGCCGGCCTCCCCGGCTTGCAACACTACCTGTTGACCCGCCGCCGCGAGGCGTTCGTCCGCCAGTTCTGCCGCAAACTGCTCGGCTTCGCGCTCGGGCGGGCGACCGAGTTGAGCGACGAGGTCCTCCTGACCGAACTGGCCGCCACCCTCAAGGCGAACGAATACCGCGTCGGCCCCGCGATCGAGCGGATCACACAAAGCCCCCAGTTCCGCCAGATCCGGGGCCGCGACCGGGCCGATGCCGAATAAGAGCAAACCGGCCACGGATTGAACACGGAAAAGACAATGAATAATACTCATAAAATTATATTAATAATTCGCTCTTTATCCGTGTTTCATCCGTGTTTAATTCGTGGCTAGTTTGCCTTGCTTTTCTTTTTCCAGGAGCCTTCAGCGATGACGACTCACCGCTTCAGCCGCCGGACGATGTTGCGTGGGCTTGGGGTGACGATGGCGTTGCCGTGGCTGGAGTCGCGCGCGGTCTGGGGGGATCAGATCAACGCTCGGGGAGCCGCGAGCGCTGCTCCGGTCCGGTTAGGCGTCTTCTTTGCGGGAAACGGCTTCCATAGCAAGGAGTGGTGGGCGAAGGGGTCGGGGGCCGGGATGGAACTGGGGCAGGTGCTGGCCCCGCTGGCCCCGTTCCGCGAGCAGATGCTGTTCGTCCGAGGTCTGTACAACGAGCAGGCGCAAAAGGGGAACATTCACAGTTCGCAGACGGGGAACCTGCTGTCGGGCTCGCCGCTGGCCTCGGGGGGTGAGATCCGGTCGGGGACGAGTGTGGACCAGCACCTTGCGGCGACTTACGGCCGCTCCACCAAAGTGCCTAGCCTGGTCCTGGGGTGCGAGAAGTCGAACCCATCGGTTCACAAAAACTACTCGATGCTGTACAGCTCGCATATCTCGTGGACTTCACCGACGACGCCTACGCCGCTCGAACTCTACCCTGCGCTCGCCTTCGACCGCCTGTTCAAGGACGAGGCGCGGGCGGGGGACACGAGCGTTCTCGACGCCGTGCTCACGGATGCGGGCGACCTCCGGCGCCAGGTGAGCATCGCCGACGGGCGGAAGCTCGACGAATACCTCGAATCGGTCCGCGACGTCGAGCGCCGGATTGCCTCGGCGGGGAAGCAAGGTGAGTTGCAAGGCTGGCGGCCCTCGTCCGACAAGCCAAACGCGCCGCGCCCGCCCGACGGCATCCCGCAGAACATCGCCGACCACATGCGGCTGATGTGCGACATCCTCGTCCTCGGTTTCCAGACCGACACGACGCGGATCACGACCCTGAAGCTGAACAACGACCACTCGTCGCTCCGCTTCCCCCATCTTGGCGTGGATTACATGATCCACCACCTGCTGTCGCACTCCGACTCGGCCGACTGGCTCAAGGTCAACCAGTTCTTCGTTAGCCAACTGGCCTACGTTGCCGGCAAGCTCGCCGCGAGCCAGGAAGGGGAACGCACCGCGCTCGATAACTCGATGCTGATGTTCTGCTCCAGCATGATGAGCGGCGCCCACGACGCCACGCAACTGCCGGTCGTCCTCCTCGGCCGGGGCGGTGGCCAGATCGTGTCCGGGCGGGTCCTCGACTACCGCCAGGACAGCAACCGGCAGATGTGCCGTCTCTACCTGTCGATGATGGGCAAGATGGGCGTCCACCTCGACCGCTTCGGCGACGCAACCACCCCGCTGGCCGAGGTCTGATCAGCGACCAGAGCCTTGCAACGAGCCCAGATAGGCCAGGAGGTCGGCGGCTTGCTGGCCGGTCAGGTCGCGGAGCAAACCCTCGGGCATCAGCGACTTGCTTTGTGGGGACAGGGCTTCGACATCCGCCGCCGGGACGCGGATCAAGCTGTTCCGCGCGTCGCGGAGGACGACCTCGGTGGCCGATCGCTCGACCAGGACGCCCGAGTGGACCATCCCAGACCTGGTTTCGAGGGTCTGCGTGACGTATTTTGGCTCGATCGTCAACGAGGGTTCGACGATCTGACGGAGCAGGCCAGCGCGGTCAAACCTGGCGCCGATGGCATCGAGGTCGGGGCCCACCCCAGCCCCCTGCCCGCCCACGCGGTGGCAACTGGCGCACAGGGTCGAGCTGGCGGCAAAGAGCTTTGCACCCCGGTCAGCGTTGCCCGGCAAGAGCAGGACGGCGGCGGGGTCGAACGCGTCGCCAAGGCGGCGGGCGCGGTCGGCGGTCGGGATGAAGCGTTCAAAGAGATCCTTGACCTCGGTGCCGGCCGTCTGCTGGACCTCGGCGAGCACCGCCTGAGTCGCCGCCCTGTCGAGCCGACCGCCATCAATGGCACGCATCAGCGGCAGGGCCGAGCGGGGGTTGGCAAGGCGGTTATGACCGGTCTCGGCCCATGGCTCGGGTTGATTCGTCGCACCTGGCATCGCCTTGATCCAGTCGTGGAGGAGCCGGATCGCCGCCGGATCGACCAGGTTCGACCCCAGGCGCGGCATCCGCCCGCCGCCGAGTTTGGCCGTCCGGTAGTAGAGGACCGACCCGTCGGGATCGCCCGGAGCGATGAGCCGGGCGCCCGGAATGCCGAACGTCCCCTGCATCGGCGAGGCGTTTAGCGTCAGCGTCTGCTCGATCGGCAACGACGCGGCCAGAAACATGTTCGCCGACCCGCCGGCACCCAACTGGTGGCAGTGGGCGCAGTTAACGCCCAGGTACGACCGGGCGCGGCTCGTCAGGTCGGCGCTCGCGTCGTACGGGTCCGCCAGCCGAGGCAAGGGCTCCGCTCCCTTCGGTTCGGGACCAGTGATCAAGCCGAGGTCGCGGAGAACTCGCAGTTGATCCCGCGGCCCGGCTCCGGTCGCCACCGACCGGTTGAGCTGACCCGTGTGGAGGGCGAGCGGCGAGGCGGTCTGGCGGCCAAACATCGTGTTCCCCCGCTCGACCCAGGGGTTATGGCAGATCACGCATTCGCTCCGGGCGAAGGTCCGGTAGGTCTGCTCGGTCGAGCCACCGGGAACGTCCCTGTCGTGGATCAGCAGCGTCCGGGTTTGCCCCCGAGCGTCGGCGAGCGTCGCGTCAGTCCCGGCTTCGTCCCAGACGTAGGTGTACGGTCGCCAGCTCCCAGCTTCCTGGTGGAGGATCTGGGTTTCGAGCCGCTGCCGGGTGCCTGGGTTGCCGCGCTCGCGCTCGATCGAGATCGTCCGGGCCAGAACGGTCCCATCAGGGGCCCGCCACGGCTTGGTGGCGTGGGTGGTCAACTGCCCCGAGCCGGGGACGGCCAGCCAGCGCTCGGCGGTGGCGTGGTCGGCCCATACCTCGGCATTGATGGCATATGGGGTCACGCCGGGCGCGGGGGTCTGCGTTCGGGTGTCGGCGAAGAGACCGGTCTGGCTGAGAGTCTGGGGGAACGAGGCGGTGGTGCTGGCCGTGGCGTCGGCGACAAACCGATAAATCTGGTGGGTCCGCTGGAAGTCGAGCGTGTAGACCTCGCCGTCGTGGTCTGCGCCGAAGGAGACGAGTTGCAGCGGGGTATTGGCCAGTTCGCCGCTCCAGAGTAACCTCTGGCCGTCGTGGCGGATGCCCCAAACCTTGCCCGACGAAAAGTCGCCGTAGATGTAGACGCCGACGAGACCCGGCAGTTTCTTGCCTCGGTAAACGACGCCGCCGGTGATCGACCCGGCCTCGGAGTGGGGATGAGCCTTGACCGCCGGGAGAATCGGCCCCGGCCCGCGCGGGGCGTCAGGATAGACCGGTTGCGGCCCTTCGGTGATGCTCCAGCCGTAGTTGCCGCCGCGCTCGATCAGGTCGACCATCTCCCAGAGTTCCCAGCCGACATCGCCCCCCCATAGGTGGCCGGTCGCGCGGTCGAAGCTGAACCGCCAGAGGTTCCGGAAGCCAAACGCCCAGATCTCGGGCCGGGCGTTGGCGAGCGTGCGGAACGGGTTATCCGCCGGGACCGCATAGCCCTTGCCCGGCTCAGCGTGGTCGACATCGATCCGGAGGAGCGAGGCCGGGATGTCGTCCAGCCGCTGGCCGGTCCGGAGTGGGTCGGGCGGCGTGGGGCCGCCGGCGTCGCCCGCGCTGATGTAAAGCATCCCGTCGGGACCGAACTCCAGGCAGCCGCCGTTGTGCCCGCCACCGTACCAGGTCAAGACGGTCTGCTCGCTGGCCGGGTCGATCTGGGGTGGGTCGATGGCCGATAGGGTGAACCGGGCGACATGCGTACCGTCGGGTCCATCGGGACGGAGGACGTAGCAGACGTAGATCTGATGGTTCTCGGCGAACCGGGGATGGAATGCGACCCCGTAGAGAGCGGCGAGCGTGGGGATTTTCGCCTTTAGGTCCACGACCAGGTCGGCATTCGCCACGTCGTCGCGGTTGGGGAAAGAATAGATCTTGCCGTTTAGCTCGGCCACGGCCATGCGGTCGAGCCCCGGCACCGCGCCGATCCAGAGCGGATCACGGAACTTGAGCCGAGGAAAGGCCAACTCCATCCGGTAGGGCGGCGGAATGTCGGGCGAGCCGACGACCTTGGAGGTTGTCCACGGCACTCGACCGCCCGACGGGTCGTCGCCCGCGACACCGCGCAGCTCCATCAGGCCCGCCAGGATCAGCAGGACCAGCAACCACCGCGATGACCTGAGATCGAACGGCATCGTCGTGAACTCCTGCGGGCGGGACGTGAACAGGGATTATATCCAGTCGTCCGCAAAGGCAAAATCCCGCTTCAGATCTGTCAAGAACTGCGAAGTGAAAGCGGTTGGAGATCGGCCGAGCCCATGCAGGCTCTTGACTTTCGTCGGTGTCTACACAATGATCCGTACCGGTGAGTGCGTTACCGGGTCGGATGCGGAGGATGTGGCGATGGCGGGACGGAAGACGATCGCGATCACGGACCGGCAGTTCGCCGTGCTCCGGGTGCTCTGGGCGAGTGGGCCTCTGACGGTCCGCGAGCTGATGGAGCACCTGCCGAGTGGGAGTCGGCAGCCATATACGACCGTGCTTGGGCTGTTGCAGAGCATGGAAAAGGGTGGGCTGGTGGGGCACGCCAAGGAAGCGCAGACGCACCGCTATCGACCGCTTTTGACCGAAGGTGAGGCGACGTCGAACCTGCTCGCCGACTTCCTCGGCCGGTTCTTCCACGGGTCGGCCGAGCGGCTGGTGCTGGGCCTCGTCGATGCCCAGCAGATCGACCCCGCCGCGCTCCGGGCGATCGAGGCTCGGTTGGCCATCGATTCCGACTCGTCCGAACCTGCCGCGCCAGAGGAGACTCAGTCATGATCGAGTCGCTTGATCCGTTCGTCTGGGCTCTGGCGCTCTGGTCGATCCGCTGGGCGGTCTTGATCCTGGTTCTGGTCGGTTGGTTTCGCGTTGCACCCCCACGCCGAGCCGCGACCCGACACCTGCTTTGTGCCGCCGCGCTGGGGCTCGGCCTGATGTTGCCGCTCGCCCCGGGGTGGTCGATCCCGACCGTGCGCTGGGCGAGAGCCACGCCCGTGCCGATCCCGGTGGCCCGCGTCGAGCCGGTGACGCTGGCTTCCGACCTTGAGATCAGCGCGGCGATCGAACCACGCCGGATCGAACCGCTCCGCTCGGCTCCGGTTCTCGCGCCTGCCCCCCGCCCGGTCTCCCCGACGCCGATGGCGTGGCGACCGATCCTTGTTCTGGCCGTCAGCCTGGTCTGGCTGCTGGGTCTGGTGGTGGCCCTGGCCCGCCTGGCGGCAGGTTGGTGGGTGCTGGCCCGACTCCGGAAAACGGCCTGCCCGCTGGTCGGCTCGGCGGGCGCGCTGTTTGCCGACGCCCACCGCGCGGCGGCTCCGGGTCGGCGCGCCGTCCGGATCGCGCGGCATCCCGCGATTGCGTCGCCAGTGGCGCTCGGGGGCTGGCAGCCGACGATCCTCGTTCCCGATGACTGGGACACCTGGACCCCGACCGACCAGCGGGCTTGCTTGCTCCACGAACTGGCGCACCTGGCACGCTGGGACGACGTCGGCAAGCTGATCGCCGAGCTGGCCCGCGCCCCGTTCTGGTTTCATCCCGGAGTCGCCTGGCTCGCCGCGCGGCTCGACCGCGAGGCCGAACTCGCCGCCGACGAAGTCGCCATCGCCCGCGGCGTCGCCCCGCGTGACCTGGCCCAGCTCTTGCTCGCCTGCGCCCGGAACCCGCACCGCATTCGCCCCCGACTCCACGCTCTCGCGTTCTTCACCTCTCAGACCGTCACAACCCGGATCAATCGCCTGCTGGAGGCAGACATGCCGCTCGCCGCGACCCGCCCGTCCCGCCTCAATCCAGGTTTCCTCGTCGCTGCCCTCGCCGCGCTCGCCCTGGCGGTCGGCGGGGTAAACACTCGCGCCGTCGATGCGGGGCCACCGCCTGCCCTGCCGCAAAACCCCGCGCTGGCCACTCCGAACACCACGGGTTTTGCGGTCCTGGTCCGGGATGAGTCTGGCCAGCCGGTCGCTGGCGCGACGGTGGTGGTCGGGTCGATCAACACGCCCGCCGAACGTCAGGTTGCCCGGACCGACCCCGCAGGCGCGGCCCGCTTCGATCGCGCACCGACGATCGACTCGTATCTCGTCGCGGCCCTGCCGGGCGGTTCGTTCACGACCTTGCGAGTCAGAGAAGCCGTTGGTAAGGAGGTCACGCTCCGGCTGCCGGCCCCACGGGCGCTGACCGGTCGGGTGGTCGATGAGGCGGGGCAACCCGTCGCGGGGGCCACGGTCCGGGTCGATCAGGCACGCGGCACCCCACCGGCTGCGTATTTCTTCGACCTGCTCCGCCCCCTGGTTGCGGGGACTCCGGTGGCCGAGGCCACCCAGGCTCGGACCGACGCGAGCGGGACGTTTCGGTTTGCCGAGCTTCCCGACGGGTCGGACGTCCGCCTGATCGTCGCGGCCGTCGGCAAGGCAACGACCCGCTCGGCGCTGGTGGCGCTCCGGTCGCGGGAGCCGGGGCCGATCGTCGCCCCAACACCGGTAACGCTTCCGCCCGAAGCTCGGGTGGCTGGTCGAGTGGTCAAGCAAGGACCGGAGGGCAAGGTCGCCGGTCAGGTCGTGGTCTGTCGCGAGGTTCGCGATCGCGCGATCGGGTTCCTGAACACCGAAACCACCACCGACGCCGACGGCCGCTTCGAGATCGGCGGCCTGGGCTCGGGGCAGGCGAACCTGATGCTGGACAAGTTGCCCGCCGATGGTCCCTACACCGCCCTGCCCGCTGAAGGTGTGCGCCTCGTCGCGGAGGCGACAACGCCGGTGGAGATCCCGCTCGTCGCCGGGGTCGCCGTCACGGGCTTGATCACCGACGGCGCCAACAACCCGCAATCCGGGGTCGAGGTCACCGCCTATCGGTCCCTGGCGCTCAACATGTCGGGCGTTGCCCTCAAGACGACCACCGACGCTGCGGGCCGCTACCGCTTCCGCCTTTCGCCCGGCGGGGTCATCATCAACGCCACCGCCGAGCCGGGTCACAGTGAAAGCTACGTGCGGCAGGTGATAACCGTGCCCGCCGACAAATTCCTATTTGAAGTCAACTCAATCATCTACGACACCGGCGTCATCCTGACGGGGCAGATCGTCGACGCGACGGGGAAACCGCTCGGTGGGGCGAAGTTGGCCGCCGCGCCCCAAACCACGCGGATGCCTCCCGTGGAGACTGCCTCAACAGTGGCCGACGCCGAGGGGCGGTTCGTGTTGCGCAACAAGGTGGCGGATGGTCAGGCGGTGCCGCTGGGTCAATCGGTCCTCTTCCAGGTGTTCCTGACCGACGGCCGCTCGTTCTCCACGACCGCCGTGCCGAGTCGGTCCCCCGCCGCGACGACGATCAAGCTGCCGACCTTCGCGGCGGGTGGACCGGTCGGGCCAGATCAGGTTGCGGCGGACGAGGTTGCGGGCCTGGTCGTGGATGCCCAGGGGCGCCCGATCGAGGGGGTCCTGGCGGACGTCAATACTCGCGTGCCCGGTCGCGAAGCCCGAACCGACGCGGCGGGTCTGTTTCGGGTCAAGGGGCTGACGCCATCGCCGAGCAGCGAGATCGAGATCAGCAAGGATGGTTATGCGCCGGTCGAGGTCTACGACGTCCCGCTCGGTCGCAAGGGCTGGGTGGTGGTTCTCGACGATCGAACGGCGTTCGAGGGGCGCGTGCTGGCCCCCGATGGCAAGCCGGTCGCCGATGCGCCGATCCTGGCCGATAGCGGCAGTTTTCGCGTGGGGATGTACGAACGACTGAGTCGGTTCGTTGGGAAGTCGGGGGCCGATGGGCGGTATCGGTTGCCGCTGGCGGCGGGGATGTGGAGTCTGAGCGTCCGCGTGCCTGGGGTCGGCGTGCTCCGCTTGCCAAAGCAAGTGCTGGCCACGGATGAAGTGCGCCCGCTTGACCTCCAGCTCATCCCGCCGGTCACGTTCGTGGCGAAGGTCGTGGACGCGGCGGATGGCTCCCCAAGGGCCGGGTTCTTGCTCCAAGACTTCGCCAACCGCGATGCCAAGGGGACCTCGGACGCCGGCGGGATGATCCGCATCCCGGACATGGTCCCGGGTCCGTTCGAGTCGCGGTCGATAACTCTCATTGCGCCGGAGTTTGGCCGGTGGTGGGCCAAGGCGGCGATTGACCCCCGGATGCGGCAGCCGGCGATGGTCGGGTTCCTGACCAACGGCAACTTCCTGGGCTTCGATGTCCAGCCCGGCATGGCGCCCGTCGTGATCCAGACGGAGCGCGCGGCGACAATCGGCGGGCGGGTGCTCGATCCCGACGGCCAGCCACGGGCGGGGGTCAGCGTCACGCTCGACGCGACCCGATCGGGCGACCTGACGCCGGGCGTGAGTCGATCCCGGAGCACCACCGACGCGGCCGGCGCCTTCGTGGTCCAACTTCCAGCCAGCCTCAAGGATGCCTACCGCCTCCTCGCGCACGACGGGCCGCCCCGGACCAAAGGAACCTGGGCCGACGCAACCAGCCCGTTCCTCTCGACCCAGCCCGGCCAGGTGGTCGACGACGTGACGATCCGGCTCAACCGACCGGGCACCATCGAGGGGCGGGTCGACGACGTTCAGGGGCAACCCGTGGCCAATCAAGAAGTTCGGTTGAGCAAACCGAGAGGCCCGAACAGCCGGTCGAACGACGGGACTGTCCGGACCGGAGCCGACGGCAACTTCCGATTCACCGGCCTGACGCCGGGCGAGCATTCGGTCCAGATCGAACCGTTCGGCATGTCGCCGACCGCTGTGGGCAACGACACAGCCCAGACTGTTGATTTGAAAGAAGGGGAGACGCGGTCGGAGGTCGTGCTGACGAAGCGGCTCGAATTCCTGGCGCCGCCCGAGCGTTCGGTCCCCCTGCGCTGAGGATCGGGAGCAAGACTCCCGGTGCCGGTGGTGGCACCGGGAGCAAGATCCGCTCCGACCGATCACAGCACGGCGGCCAGTTCAGCCGTCGCCCGACTCTCACGCCGGGCGAGCCGCTTGATCCGGAGAACGGCCAGGTGGAGCCAAACGAGGCTCACGACCGTCAGGCTGAGCAAGACCAGAAACGCCGACTGCGGGCTGCCCGTCCACCGACCCACGGCGCCGAAGGCGGGCGGGAGCGAGAAGCCACCCAGCGCGCCGATCGCACCGACCAGGCCACCGACCGAGCCGACGTGATCGGGATAGTAGTCGGCGATGTACTTGTAGACCGACGCCTTGCCGATACCCATGCCGATCCCGACGATGCCGAGCAAGATCGTGACCCAGGATAGCCCCAGGTCCAGCCAGCGCGTTGGCAGACAGAGCGGAATCAGGGCAAGAGTCATTGTCCCGAAGACGCTGTAGGTGACGACGCGCGGTCCGTATCGATCCGCCAAACAGCCGCCAACGGGTCGGAGCAGCGCGGCGGGAAAGATGTAGAGCGCGGTCAAGAGGGCAGCCGTCCGCAGGTCAACGCGATACGTGTCCTGAAAATAGCTGGGGAGCCAGGCCGAGAGCGCAACGTAGGCGCCGAAGACGACCGCGTAATAGAGGCCGAACCGCCAGACCTGGGCAAACCGGAGCGGGGCCAGTATCGAAGCCGTCGTGCTTCCCACGCCTGGCGTCCGGTCCGTGCTCGGGCAGCCCACGAGGATCAAAACTGCCGTCAGCACCAGGACGACCGCGTACAGTGTCGGGATGAACCGCCAGTTTCCTGGTATCCAGCCGCCGAGGTAGCCCGCCGCCGGGATCAGAGTCAGCACCGACGGGACCAGCACGATCAGCAACTTTGTCCCCAATGCCCCAATGTTCCCTGCGCCGAAGACGCCGAGCGCGAAGCCCTGCCGCCAACTCGGAAACCAGGCCGAGTTCCACGAGATCCCCGCCGTGAAGGCGTTCCCCGCGAGCCCGAACCCGAGCGCACACAGGACAAGCTGGGTGTAATTAGTGGCAAAGCTCAACAGATAAGTCGGGATCGCGCACCAGACGACCAGCGCAGTCATGACGATCCGCCCGCCGTACCGGTCAGCGAGGATGCCGAAGCCGAGCCTGGGGAGCGCCCCGGCCAGAATGGCTGCCGCAAGAAGCCACTCGAAGCGTGCCTCGACGGCCATTCGCAACTGGGTCGGGTTCAGGCGTGCTGCCGCCGCGTCGCCTATCATCAGCCTGGTATCGTGCTTGATCTCGATCCCCAGCACACCCAGCATCAGCCAGACCGCGAACAGCACGCTGAAGGCCCAGGTCGAGATGCCGAGGATGCGGTACCGTGGGTTCGGGAGAGTGGGTCTCGGCGGCGGGAAGTTCGGTTGCGGGTCGTCCACGCTCAAACTCCAGTGCGGATGTTTCAGGAAGGGGCTGGGGGTGGGTCGGTGGGTCGGTTGAAGAGGATCCGATCCAGCCCAGCCGACAGTCAGTTGCCCAGAAATGGGACCGGGATGGTAAAGGCGTGCTGCTCGTAAAGACTCCAGGAGCCAGTCCACGAGGTGGTTTGGGTGAGAAAGACGATCCCGACATAAGCGACGCCAACGGCAAGCATGCCGACCCGGCCAGACCAGCGGAATGACCAGTGGCTGGGAGTCATCCGAAAACTCCCGCGGGCATAGGCCCAGCCGCAGGCTACCCGCGCTGGGAACAGGAAGCCGACGAAGAGGATGCTGGAAAAGCCGGCGATCTCGCGCGGCATTATCTCGATCTTGAGCAGATACAGCGGAACGGCCGCGAGCACCGTGATCAAAAAGGCCACCGTGAATGCCCACGGGGCGCGGCGGAACCGCTCGCGGACCGCTCGGACGTCGCGGAAGGCCGCGAACCGACCAGCAAGCGCAAACCGGATCTGTAAAAACGGCAGCATGGTGGCCACGACCACCAGCATCAGACCCCCGACCAGCCCCAGGATCGGCGCCCGACGACCCAGGATCAGGAGCGTTGTGGGGACGACGAGCCAGACCATTGACCCGGCGAACCCGAGCGCGCCGAGCCTCAGGTAATAGGGCAACCGAAGCGATGCAACGAAGTCGCAGGTGGCATCGCGGGATCTGACGTAAGACCAACCGCGCCGCGTCAGCCAGCGGAAACTTCCTGGCGGCCAGGCGAAATCGCGGACTCGACCGCCCCGGGCGCAACTGGCGATGAGGTGGACGACGACCAGCCCGATCAAAGCGGTCCAGGCCCCACGCCAACCCTGGGCCACCGGTCCGCTCGGGTCGATCAGGTTGGCCGAGGCGACCAGCGACCCGACGAAACGGACCGGCAAGAGCCAGAGCCAGCATCCCACCACGATCGTACCCAGTCGCGCGGCGTGGCGGACTCCGATCAGCCCATCGCGAAGTCGGCCACTTCGCGCCACTCGCGCGGCCGCTTCGATGAGGTATCCGAGGCTCAGGAACTGCGCGACCGGCACCACGGTGAGCGCCGCGAGTCCGATCACCAGCACCGCTACCCCCACGCACCACCCGACCCCGGCCCGAACAACGACCAGGCCCCGCCGGTTTCGGTTCGCATCGAGAAATGGGGATTCACGGCAGATTATCATCTCCCGAGGATAAGAAAACCGGGTCCAATCCGAAAGCAAATTCATACGCTTGTCCCCGAGGTCGATCGAAGAGAGTATGATCCAGTTGACAGCCTGGAGTAGGAGGTATGTCTCATGGGCCGACGAGATCTGCTCTTCATGGTCCTTATCGTGGGTGGTGGCGGGATGATCGCCGCACCGCTCGCTCCTCCCTGGAACCGCAACCGGGGCGAAGTTCTGCTGGCTTCCCGGCCGCGACCAACCATTGTTGCTCAGGTCGACGCGGCGTTTGCGGATGAGTGGCGGCGGGCTGGTTTGACCCCGGCGCTTCCGGCCTCCGACCTGACCTTGATCCGTCGCATAACGCTGGCCTTGACGGGCAAGATCCCCTCGTTGGCCTTGATCCGCCGGTTTGAGACCAGTCGCGGCCCGGACCGACTGGCGGGTTGGGTCGATGTCCTGCTGGCCGAGCGCCGGACTGCTGACTACCTGGCCGAGCGGTTCGCCCGCGCCGCGGTCGGGACCGAGGCTGGGCCGTTTCTGGTCTACCGGCGGCGGCGGCTGGTGGCCTGGTTGAGCGACGAGTTGGATCGAAATCGACCCTTCGACGCGATCGTCCGCGACCTGATCGCCAGCGAAGGGTTCGCGACCGATCACCCCGCCACGAATTTCGTGACCATCACCTTTAACCCCGCCACGAAAGCGTATGACCCCGAGCGGCTGGCCGCCCGGGTCGCTCGCGCGTTCCTCGGCGTGCGGATCGACTGCGCCCAGTGCCACGATCATCCCTTCGAGCCCTGGAAGCGGGCCGACTTCCAGGGTCTGGCGGCCTACTTCGGGCAGGTCGAACCAGGGTTCACAGGGGTCATTGATGGTCATGGAGAGTTTCGCCTGCCGACGAAGGCCGGGGCTGAAGCCGTCGCCATCAGCCCACAGGTCCCGTTCGCCGCCGAGCTGCTCCCCAAGCGCGGGACACGCCGCGAGCGGTTGGCGAGCTGGGTGACCGACCGTCGGAACACCCGGTTCGCGGCGGCAACTGTCAACCGGGTCTGGGCGCTCCTGTGCGGTCGCCCGCTCGTCGAGCCGATCGACGACCTCGCCAGCGCGGGGGTTCTGCCGGCCGCCCTAACCTTGCTGGCCGACGATTTTGTCCGCCATGACTTTGACCTCCGCCACTTGATCCGGTCGATCAGCGCTACGCGGGCCTTTGCCCTCGACTCGGCAACTTCTGAGGCGGATTCGTTGCTGCTCGCCGCCGCCTGGGCCGCCTTTCCAATGACGCGGCTCCGGCCCGAGCAGGTCGCCGGCGCATTCATTCAGGCGGGGACGACCGCGACGATCGACTCGGAATCACACATCCTCTTCCGGCTCGCCGCGTCAGGGGGCATCAATGATTTCGTTGCCCGCCACGGTGACGCGGGCGAGGATGAGTTCGATCAGGAGGAGACCAGCACGATCCCGCAACGGCTGCTCATGATGAACGGCGATCTTGTCCAGAAGTCGATCCAGGAAGAGATCGGCACGGTCGCGGGTCGGATCGCCGCGTTGGCGTCGACCGATCGCGTGGGGGTCGAGACCGCGTATCTCGTCACCCTCACACGCCGGCCGACTCCCGCCGAGGCAACCCACTTCGAGGCCCGCCTGGCCGGCACGCGCGGCCCAGCTCGCCAGGAAGCCGTGACGGACCTGATCTGGGTTCTCCTCAATTCGACTGAGTTTTCGTACAACCACTGACCGCCGAGGAGGATCGCATGACACGGCAAACCGACTTTGAGATCGATCGGCGCGGCTTCCTGAAACTCGGTGGGCTGGCGGCCCTGGGCTGGTTGACGTCGGTCGGCGAGTGCCTGGCGGCGCAGCCTGGATCGGGACGCGAGCCGGCGCGGTCGGTGATCTTGCTCTGGCTCGCGGGCGGTCCCAGCCAGCTCGAAACCTTTGATCCCCACCCAGGCGGGCGGATCGCCGGTGGGACGCGCGCGATCGCCACGGCGGCACGCGGCGTTCAGCTTGCCGAGGGGTTTGCTCAGCTCGCCGACTTGATGGACCGGGTCGCGATCGTCCGATCTCTGGTCAGCAAGGAAGGAGACCACGAGCGCGGGACGTCGGTCATGAAGACGGGCTATCGCCCCGATCCCACAGTCGAGTTCCCCTCGATCGGCGCCGTCTGTTGCCACGAACTCCCAGGCGGCGGGACCGAGATCCCCCGGCACGTCTCGATCCTTCCTGGCCAGTGGCCGGCGCGGGGCGGGTTCCTTGGTGGCGAGTACGACGCCTTCCAGATCGACGACCCGATCCATCGCCTCCAGGATGTCACCGCCCGGGTGCCCGCGGGTCGCGACGCCCGCCGGGTCGCCGACCTCGAAGTCGTCGAGAGCGCGTTCGCTCACGGCCGCCGTGATCGGGTTGCCGCGACGTTGCACCACGCCACCCTGAACCGCGCCCGGACCCTGATGGCATCGGAGCAACTCAGGGCGTTCGACCTGAGCGACGAACCGCTCAGTGTCCGGCTCGAATACGGCGAAACGCCCTTCGGCCGTGCCTGCCTGGCCGCGCGGCGGTTGACCGAGGTTGGCGTCCGGTGCGTCGAGGTGACGCTCGGCGGCTGGGATAGCCACGTCAACAACCACGAGGTCCACCGCCAGCGGACCGCCGAACTCGACCCCGCGTTCGCCGCCCTGATCCGCGACCTGACCCGCCGGGGTCGGCTCGACCGGACAATCGTCCTTTGCGGCGGCGAGTTTGGCCGGACTCCCAGGATCAATCCCCTCGGCGGTCGCGATCACTGGCCACTCGGCTACAGCATGGCCCTGGCTGGTGGCGGCTTGAAGGGAGGAACGACCGTCGGCGCCACCGATCCCGCGGGACTCCTCGACCCAGTTCGACCCACGTCGATGGCCGACATCCACGCCACCATCCTGACTACCCTCGGAATCAACCCGCTCCGGGAGAACATCTCGCGACTCGGGCGCCCGATCAAGCTGAGCCAGGGGAAGGTGATCAACGAACTGCTCGGCTGATGGCTCCCGAAACCCAATCTGCCCCGAACGAAGCCTGGATCGGGCAATCAGGGACCAGGAACGTCTCGACTGGGCCGCTCGCCCCCACCCGGGCGGCTTCCCGGTCGGCGTAGGAACCGAGAACTCGGGCGATCGCTTCGATCGCGCCGAACTGAAACGGAACCTGGGTCGTGTAGCAGGATGCCCCGGCGACCTTGGCGGCGAGGTCAGCGGGTCCGAGGGGAAAAGCCACCTCGCTCAGGTCACTAGGTAAGTCGGGCGATGGTTGCGCATCGGGAAACTTGCTGGCATAGGGAAGGTCGCGATACCAGGCGATCGGGACCGGCCAACCGGCCCCGATCAGAGCGCGGGCGACCTGGCGATGATCCGTGTGGTTGCCGATACTTTGTGGTCCGAAGATCCAGGCGGGTTGCAAGGTCTCGACCAGCGGGCTAAGCCGACGGGCGATCTCGGGGGCGATCGTGTCGTCGGGCAAGATGCCCGCAAACAGATCGGCAGCCGACATGTAACCGCGGTGGGGGGCTTCAGGCAGGTCAAGCCAGATCAGCGACTCGACCTTGAGCCGGTCGCCCCAGCACGTATCTTCACGCCTCCGCAGGTCCATGTAATCCACGTCAGCGGTCAAACCCTTATCAAGCTGACAGGCCAGGGCAAACCCGGTTGGGTTCAGGACCGACCGCGTAAAGACGGTCGCCACGGTCACCCGCCAGCCGAGTCTGCCGAGACCCGCCACCGTCCCGGCGCACGAGAAAGCGACGTCGTCGAGATGAGCTGACACGAAGAGAGCCGTCGGTGGTTGAGCCATCACAAACCCCAGCCGAGGAGAGGGAAGACGTCATGCTTGGCGCCGGTGACGGTCTCGTCAAGGGCCGAGGTCGTTGCTGTCGGGGTTGCGTTTTTTCCTGGATTCGCCAGAATAACACCGAACCAGCGGAATGGAACGATCCGAACCAAGGACACCCCGGATGAGCGTCGCCCCCGTGGCCATGCCCGCGAACCAGTCGACCGCCGACGCCGCGCCCCTCGTGACGCCGGTGCATCGGGTGGGCGAGCAGGTCCTGAACGCGGTCACGGAGATTGGTGGCCTCGCGGAGTTCAGTGGCCTGGCGATCTCGTGGCTGTTCAGCCGACGACCGCGCTGGTCGGTCCTGGTCCCGAACTTTTACGCGATCGGTGTCCAGAGCGTTCCCGTGGTGGCCATTACCGGAACTTTTATCGGGATGGTTCTCGCCGTCCAGGCGCATAACCAGTTCGCCGCGATGGGGATGGAGTCGCACCTCGGGTCGGTGATCAATATCTCGCTGGTCAAGGAACTCGGGCCGGTCCTGGCGGCCACGATGCTCGCCGGTCGGGTTGGGTCGTCGATGGCGGCCGAACTCGGGACGATGCGGGTTACCGAGCAGATCGACGCCCTCTCGGCGCTCGGCACGAACCCGATCAACTACCTTGTCGTCCCGCGCTTCCTGGCCTGCGTGCTCCTGATCCCCCTGTTGACGCTGATGGCCGACTTCATGGGCGTCATTGGTGGTGCTGTGGTTAGCACGCAGTTGCTCGGGGTCGACTCTTATGCGTACTGGCTCCACTCGCGTCAGTATGTGGGCGGTCTGGACCTGATGGCGGGGGTCTTCAAGAGCTATTTCTTCGGGTCGGCCATTGCCATGATCAGTTGCCACCGCGGGTTCCACTCGCAGGCTGGAGCCGAAGGTGTGGGCAAAGCGGCCACCGAGGCGTTCGTTTACTCATTCATCGCCATCTTGCTCAGCGACTTCATGATCGGTTTCCTCTGGAACGCCGTTTACTATGCCATCTGGCCCGGCACGGCGGGGCTCTTTTAATGCCGGTCGATCCCCGACCACAGGCTGGAACTGCCGGAGCCGATGGTGGTTCGATCATCGAGATCGAGCGGGCCACGATGCGCTTCCGCAACCAGACAGTCCTGCGCGATATCAGCCTCAAGATCGAGCGGGGCCAGACGGTTTGCATCATCGGCGAGTCGGGTTGTGGCAAGACGGTCATGCTCAAGCTCATGATCGGTCTGCTCAAGCCGACCCAGGGGACGATCCGCTTCGACGGCCGCGACCTGAGCACGCTGAACGAACGTGAGATGGTCAAGGTTCGCCTTCGGTTTGGCTTTTTGTTCCAGATGGCTGCGCTCTTTGACAGCTTGACGGTCTTCGACAACGTCGCCTTCGGTCCGCGTGAGCACAACATGTTCGACCGCGACGACCTCGAACAGGTCGTTGCCGACCGCTTGCTCGAAGTCGGCTTACCGCTCGGCCTGGAATCCAAGAAGCCGGCCGAACTCTCGGGCGGTCAGCGCAAGCGGGTTGGCCTGGCCCGGGCGCTCGCCCTCAACCCCGAAGTCATGCTCTACGACGAGCCCACCACCGGGCTGGACCCGATCATGACCGACGTCATCAACGAACTGATCCTCCAAACGCAGCGGACCAAGCAGGCCACCGGCGTCGTCGTCACCCACGAGATGAAGACCGTCGTCAAGGTGGCCGACCGCGTTGTGATGCTCTATCCTCTGACCCGCCTTGATCCCGACGAGTCGCAGGTGATCTATGACGGACCACCCGCCGCCCTCGAAGATCACCCCGACCCGCGGGTCCGGCAGTTCGTGCGCGGTGAAGCGGGCGAGCGGCTCAAGGAGTTGAGTCAGGGCCGCGAATGATCTCTCGGCCATGCCCACTTCCCGACTCTCTATAGTGATACGGCGACCGCACGCGACGGATTCGCGCTCCTTTCTCTCCGACGAGGCTGGTTCATGAACGAACGTGTCATGCAATTTCGGATCGGCATGTTCGTCATCGTGGCCGGCCTGGTCCTGGGGATGATGATCGTCTGGTTCGGCGAATCTCCCTCGCTCTTTCGCGACCATGCCTTTGTCCGCGTCCACTACACCGAGGCGCCCGGTGTGGCCGAGGGGATCTCGGTCCGCAAGAGTGGCATCCGGATCGGCGAGGTCCTATCCATCAATTTCGACGAGACGCCGGGTCGGCCTGAAGGCGTGATCGTCGTGATGTCGCTCGAACGGAAGTACAAACTCCGCAAGGATAGCGTCGCCCGGATCACGCGGAGCTTGATCGGCGACGTGGTGATCGACATGATGCCCGGAGCTTCATCCGAGTTCATCACCTACGGCGACACGGCCGACAAGGCCCCTGAGATCTCCGGTGACGTCACTCCCGACCCTTCGAAGGCGCTCGCCGCCGCGACCGCCGCGTTTGAGCGCGTGGGCGGGACGCTCGCGGCGATCGAGACGGCGGCGAACGGCTTCTCGACCGTGGCCAAGAAAGCTCAGAACCTCGACAACTTTATCCAGACGATCGCCGAGGCGGGCTCGAACGTCTCGGCCACCGCCAAGGGGATCACTCGGGTCATCGCCGACAACGAGGCCGATATTCGCCCAGCAATCGTCAACCTTCGCCAGGTGAGCGACCGCCTGAACGCGGCGATCACGCCCGAGACTGCCGCGGAATTCAAGTCGCTCACCGATCGGCTCAACGTCGTTTCGGGCAAGCTCGACGCCAGCCTGAACGACATCCGGCCCGTCCTCGACGACCTCGGCGCCACGGCGGGCAAGTCCACTCCTATCACCAACTTCGGTCAAGCGGTCCTGCGGGTCAACCGGATCACCGCCGACCTGACCTTGTTAACCGGCGCGCTTTCCGACGGCAAGGGGCACTTGAACCCGAACGGCAGCCTGCAACGCCTCGTGACCAGCCCCGAACTGTTCGACAACCTGAGCCGGATGGCGTTCTCGGCCAACGGGGTTTTCGACCTCGCTCGACCCGCCGTCAAGGCGCTCGGGGTCTTCGCCGAGCGGATTGCCAAGGACCCGGGGGCGATCAGTCGCGGGGTCTTGAATCGATAAGACGAAAGTTTTTGTTCTCCAGGTGATCCCCATTCCGAGGACCACACATGAATCTTGGCTCATGAACCCGGGGCGACGAAAACGGCTGACCGACTACGCCAACTGCGCGGGGTGAGCGGGCAAGCTCGCCCCGAGTGGGCTGGCGCAGGTTCTGCGCCACTTGCCGCCTCGTCCAGCCGACCCGCGCGTGCTCGTGGGGACGGCCACGGCGGATGATGCGGGTGTCTACCTCGTCGCCGATGGGCTAGCGATGGTCCAGACGCTCGACTTCTTCCCGCCGCTGGTGGATGATCCGTACACGTTCGGCCGGATCGCCGCGACCAACGCGCTGTCCGACCTCTACGCGATGAACGCCCGACCCGTCACTGCCTTGAACATCGTTGGCTTCCCCGACAACGAGCTGGACCTGGAGATCCTCGGCGCGATCCTCCGCGGCGGGAGCGACGTCGTGGCCGAGGCTGGTGCCGCGCTCATCGGCGGCCACTCGGTCCGCGATGCCGAGATCAAATACGGCCTGAGCGTCACCGGCCTGGCCGACCCTACCAAAATTTGGACGAACGCCGGCGCCCGACCCGGCGACGCTCTGGTTTTGACGAAGCCGCTCGGCACCGGCTTTGTCACCACGGCGAGCAAGAAGGATCAGTGCCCGCCCGAGGTCCTGGCAGCGGCCATGGCCTCGATGACGCAGCTTAACGCGATCGGTCGTGATGCAGCGCTGGCCGTCGGCGGGGTCCATGCTGTCACCGACATCACCGGCTTCGGCCTGGCCGGCCACGCCGTCGAGATGGCCGAGGGGTCGGGTGTGACCCTGGTCCTGGATCTGAATCAACTGCCCCTGATCGCCGGGTCGGAGGAACTGGCCCGGCCCGAGTTCACGTCGCGAGCCTCGCGGACGAACCGCGAGTTCGTCGCCGACCGGCTGGAACTGGGGCAAGACCTCGATCCGCTGGCCGAGCCGTACCTGTGGGATGCCCAGACGTCGGGCGGCCTCCTGATCGCCATCGACTGGGATTGCGTCACTCATTTGGAACACGAACTCGCCCAACGCGGGGCTCTGGCAACGCGAGTTATCGGCGGGGTCGAGCCACGCCAGGGGGCGATCGCCCTTCGGGTGCGGTGAGTTCACCGGGGCGGGGTTGTCGATCCGCAATAATAGGAGCAGCCCAACCGGGCCAATGACCTCAATCGCGGTTTGAGCGAATCGACCATGGCCCCGACTCCCGCAGACGATGGCAGACCAGCGCACGACCCATACGGTCCGCTCCGGCTCCCGAGCTACCGCTGGTTCCTGATCGCGAGCATCCTTGCCTCCGCCGGGAGCCAGATGCAGGAGGTCGCCGTCGGCTGGGACCTCTACAAGCGGACGCACAACGCCTTCGACCTCGGCCTGGTCGGGCTGGTCATGGTCCTGCCGGTCCTTTGCCTGGCGATCCCCGCCGGTCAGGCCGCCGACCGATACCCCAAGAAGCGGTTGATCCTGGCGTCGCAGTGCCTGATGGTGCTGGCGTCGCTCGCCTTGACGCTGCTCTCGGTCTTCCACGGACCGATCTGGGTGATGTACCTTGCCCTGTTCACGGCGGGGGTTGCCAACGCGATCAACATGCCGGCGCGATGGTCGATCCTCCGGCAACTTGTGCCCGACCACCTCGTCGGCAACGCGATCACTTGGAACAGCAGTGGCTGGCAGGTGGCGTCGGTCGTTGGGCCGGCGGTGAGCGGTTACCTGATCGGTCAGACCGGTCTGCCCGCTGTGGTGTATGGGCTCGATGTCGTGTTCTCGCTGACGGTGATCGCCCTGATTGCCGGGATCAAGCCCGCCGAATCGGCCATCCTCCGCGAGCCGCCGTCGTTCCGATCGCTGCTCGCCGGGTTCCAGTTCGTCGGCTCGAACCGTTTGATCCTGGCAACGATCACGCTCGACCTGTTCGCCGTCTTCCTGGGCGGCGCGATCGCGCTCTTGCCGATCTTCGCCGAGGATATCCTGAAGGTCGGGCCGGTTGGGCTCGGCTACCTCCGCGCCGCGCCGTCGATCGGCGCGGCGATCATGGCCCTGACGCTGGCTCACCTGCCTCCTCTGAAACGAGCCGGCCCCGCCCTGCTCTGGGCGGTCGGCGGGTTTGGCGTGGCGACGATCGCCTTCGGGTTCTCGACGAATCCGTACCTCTCGTTCGCAATGCTTTTCTTGACCGGAGCGCTGGACAATATCAGCGTGGTCGTCCGGTCGAGTTTGATCCAGTTCCTGACTCCCGAGTCGATGCGGGGCCGCGTGGCGGCGGTGAACTCGGTCTTCATCGGCAGTTCGAACGAGCTGGGCGGCTTCGAGTCGGGGACGACGGCCAAGCTGCTCGGCCCGGTGGCGTCGGTGGTCCTGGGCGGGATCGGCACGATCATTTCGGTCGTCTTTGTCGCGGCGAAGTGGCCCGAGGTCGCCCGGTTGGGCCGCCTCGACGACCTGGCAACACCCGATGAACCGGCCGAGATCACCTCGGGCCAGCCTGAATCGAGCCTCACGGCTGCCGAGGCGGTTTGACAACCTGGCCCCCCTTCATCACGAAGTCGACCGCTTCCAGCTTCGTGATGTCGAGTAGTGGGTCGGCTTCCAGGGCGATCAGGTCGGCCATCATCCCCGGCTTGATCTGCCCGACCTGATCGGCCCGCCCGATCAGGGTGGCGGCGTCCACCGTCGCCGACCGGATCGCCTGCGCGGGGGTCAACCCGCCGAGGACCATGTAGCGAAACTGCTTGCCGTTGTCGCCGTGCGGGTAGACCCCCGCATCGGTCCCGAAGGCGACCCGGACCCCCGCCTTGACCGCCTTGGCGAAGTTCTCACGCTGAATTCGCCCGACCATCTTTTCCTTGTCGATCGACTCCTGCGGCAAGTGAAACTCGATCGCCTTGCCAAGCAGGTAATCATCGTTGTAGATGTCGGCGACCAGATACGTCCCATGGGTGAGCATCATCTGGATTCCCTCGTCGTCGATCAGGCTGCCGTGCTCGATCGAGTCCACCCCGGCCGTCACGGCGTTCTTGATCCCCTGCGCTCCATGAGCATGCGCCGCGACCTTCCGACCCCCCGCGTGGGCTTCCTCGACCAGAACCTTCAATTCCTCAACCGAGAACTGAGGAGCCCCCGGCGCATCACCCCGAGACAGGACGCCGCCCGAGGCATGAACCTTGATCACATCCACCCCATGCTTGAGCTGCGCCCGGACAACCTGCCGGACCTGATCGACCCCGTCGGCGATCTTGAAGTCGCGCTCCTCGGGAAACGTCATGACCTTGACCCGGGGCGCGTAGTGATTCAGGTCGCCGTGGCCCCCCGTCATCGAGATCCCCGGCCCGCTCGCCACAACCCGAGGGCCGACCAGAAACCCTTCGTTGATCGAGTCGCGGAGGTCACATGCCAGGAACGGACCCGACCCGAGGTCGCGGACCGTTGTGAATCCTGCCTCCAATGTCTTGCGGGCATTCAGGACCGCCGCGAACGCCGCCATGTTGGGCGAATCTCGGAACTTGGCGATCTCGTCATATCGATCCGCTCGTGATCCGAGGTGCGTGTGGCAGTCGATCAGGCCCGGCAAGACCGTCGATCGGCTCAGGTCAATGATCGTTGCTCCCGGCGGGATCTCGAACCCCTCGCGGGGGCGGATTGCCCTGATTCGATCCCCTTCGATGGTGATGATCTGGTTGAGTTGATACACATCCCCCGACCCGTCAAACAGCCGACCCGCCATGATATAGGTTGGTTTGGCCGGCTCCGACGGCGCGGCACCCAGCAGGGACAGCAACAGACCAGCAATCAGGGTTCGAGACAGCAGCATCGGCGTGATCACTCCGAAACGGTCGTGGCGGGCTCAGGGTGCAAGGACAGCCAGAATAGCCGAGCCGGCCCACCGCCGTTATCACGTTCCGGTTTTTTCTGCCCTGGTGGTGCGCCCTCTGGGGTCGATTCGGAATCGTGCTCACGCACGTAACTTAGTTGCGATCCCAGACCCAAACCGGCGGCAAATCGGCTGATCCGCCCCGGAATCTGGTAAATTGATCCTGAGCTAAATTCCGCCTTGTTTTCGACCCAACCTGGCCGACCTGAGGAGCTGCCATGAGCACCGCCAGTCGCTCGACGACAACGTCTTCGCCCTTGGTTGCCGGTCAGAATCTCGATCAGGTCACGTTCCATGAGCGTTACGAGGCGATGCCGCCGGGAACCAGGGCCGAGTTGATTGATGGAGTGGTTTATATGCCGAGTCCGGTGGGGATCGAACATGGAGTGGCCAGTATTCCGCCGATTGTCTGGTTGCACTATTATGGAGAATCCACTCCAGGGGTTCAGATTCTCGATAATGCGTCGGTGGTCTTGAACCCGACCAACGAGGTCCAGCCCGATGTCTGGCTGCGGGTTTTGCCGGAATATGGTGGGCGGACCCGGAACGATCGGGGGATCGTTTATGGTGTCCCCGAGCTGGTTGTCGAGGTTTCGCGGAGCACGAAAAAGCACGACCTTGGCTTGAAACTCGTCGAGTATGAGCGGGCCGGGGTCCTCGAATACCTCGTTCGGATGCTGGATCCGGACGAGATCCGCTGGCATCGACTGCAAAATGGAAAGCTCGTGCTGACCCCACCCGATCCCGACTTCTTGTATCGCTCGGTGGCATTTCCCGGCCTCTGGCTCGATCCAGTTGCACTGGTCGCGGACGATGGTCGCCGGCTCAGAGCGGTCGTCGATCAGGGAACAAGATCCCCTGAACATGCCGCCTTCGTCACCCGATTGGCGGGTCGAAAATCGTAACCCCAGGAAAAATGGACCTGAGCGGCGGTCTTGACTTTTGATTTTGTCTCCAGACTGGTATGATCTCGGGTCCACTCCGGAGCAATCGGCCGCGCAGGTTGGGGATCGCCGCTCGATCCTGATCAGGTCGGTGTTGACTTCGTGAGTCTGGATCGAGTTGGTGAGAACCGCCATGATCATCGTTTTGAAGCCGCACCCGACCGACACCATGATCCAGCATGTCGTGGAGCGGATCGAGGAACTCGGGTTCACTCCGCACGTCAGCCGGGGTGTCGCTCGGACCATCATCGGCGTGATCGGTGACGAAGACAAACTGCAAACTGAGCCGCTCGAAGCCATCGAGGGGGTCGAGTCCGTCGTGCCGATCATGAAGCCGTTCAAACTGGCCAGTCGCGAGTTCCACCCTGAATCGTCGGTCTTCGAGATCAAAAATATCCGCGTCGGCGGCGGCCACCTGATGATGATCGCTGGCCCGTGCGCCATCGAGAGCGAAGCCCGCCTGGTCGAGATCGCCGAGGCCGTCAAGGACGCCGGGGCCAACGTCCTGCGTGGCGGAGCCTTCAAGCCACGGACCAGCCCATACAGCTTCCAGGGGATGGGCGAGGATGGCCTCAAGATCCTCAAGGCGACCGGCGAACGCTTCGCCATGCCGGTCGTCACCGAGGTGATGGACCCGCGCCAGCTTGATATGGTCGTCGAGTACACCGACATGATCCAGATCGGTGCCCGGAACATGCAGAACTTCGACCTGCTCAAGGAAGTCGGCCGGACCCGAACGCCCGTGTTGCTCAAGCGCGGGATGGCGGCCACGGTCAAGGATCTCCTGATGTCGGCGGAGTACATCCTCTCGCAGGGCAACAAGGAAGTGATCCTCTGCGAGCGTGGTATCCGGAGCTTCGAGGATTCGACGCGGAATATGCTCGACCTCGCCAGCGTGCCGAACATCCAGGGGCTGAGCCATCTGCCGATCATTGTTGACCCGAGCCACGCCACCGGTCGTCCTGACCTGATCCCCGCAATGGCTCGCGCCAGCGTGGCCGCTGGAGCCGACGGGGTCCACATCGAAGTCCATTCGTGCCCGGAAAAAGCGTTGTCCGATGGCCCGCAGGCCTTGCTGCCGGCGAAATATGCAAGTTTGATGGCCGAGATCCGCCAGCTTGCCGACATGATGGGCAAGACGATCGACGCCGCCGAGGGGGTTTCTGTTTGATGCGCACCCTGTTCATCGCGGGCAACTGGAAGATGAATCCGACGACCGCCGAGGCCGCCGCGGCACTGGCGGAGACGGTCAAGAACGAACTCGGGCCGTCGGGCGAGGTCATGGTCGCCCTTTGCCCGCCTGCGATCTACCTCGACCGGATCGACCAGGTTCTGACCAACACGCCGATCGGGCTGGGCGGCCAGGACATGAGCCCCAGGGCCGACGGCGCTTTCACCGGGCAAATCTCGGGGCCAATGCTCGTCGACGCCGGCTGCACCCACGTCATCCTCGGTCACTCTGAGCGCCGGCATGGGATGGGTGAGACGAGCGAGCAGGTCAACGCCAAGCTCCATGCCGCCCTGCAGGTTCAGTTGCTGCCGATCGTCTGCATCGGCGAGACGCTGGACGAACACAAAGCGCATCAGGCCGAGCAGGTCGTCAAGACGCAACTCGACGGCTCGCTCGCCGGGATTACGACCGAGCAGATGACCGGGATCGTCCTGGCGTACGAGCCCGTCTGGGCGATCGGGACCGGCGAGACCGCCACGCCCGAGCAAGCCCAAGCCATGCACGCCACGATCCGCGCCGATCTCGCATCCAAGTTTGGGGAGGCGACGGCCAGGCGAGTTGTCATCCAATATGGCGGGAGCGTCAAACCCGATAACGCCGCCGACCTGCTTGCCTGCCCCGATATCGATGGGGCACTCGTCGGTGGTGCCAGCCTGAAGGCCGCCGACTTCGTCGCCATTGTGAAGGCGGGTCGAGACGTGACCGCCCAGGGTAAAAATTGACCCAACTGTTCTGCCCGTCACACTGATCCGCCAGATGCCGATGCGATCCTCCCCGGGTTGGGGAGTGAGCTGGGAAGGACTTCGCCCGTGGTGCCGTTTCTGACCGCCTTGATCCTGTTTCTCCTGATCGTCCTTTGCGTCTTCTTGATCTGCCTGGTCCTGATCCAGCGCGGCAAGGGAGGCGGTCTGGCCGGTGCCTTCGGTGGTGTCGGTGGTTCGAGTGCGTTCGGGACCAAGGCGGGCGACGTCTTCACCAAGGTCACGATGATCACGGCGGGGATCTGGATCGTCCTGAACATGGTCCTGGTTATCCTCTCGAACCAGCGGACCTCTGCCTGGGGTGACACGCCGACTGCCGGCTCGCTCAACAAGTCGGCCTTCAGCACCCCCGCCGACAAGGCCGCGCTCGACAAGACCGCCCCCGGGATGCCGCCGCAGAAGGACATGGGAGCCGCCAATGGCGCCGATGCTCTCGCCCCGCCGAACAGCAACGCTCCGGCCCCCTCGCCGCTCGGCCCCGCGACCGCCCCGGCCCCCAAGTCGGAGTTGCCCGACAAGGTCTTCCAGAGCGAACCCGCCGGACCCACGACACCACTGCCGGCCGGGTCGAGCCCGTCGGGTGGTGGCAATAACCCCAAGCCTTGAGATCAGGTCCGTCCGTGAAATTCGTAACGACGGACCGCCCATGATGGACGCCCGTCGTATCTGCTTGGGTCGGCTGATCTCGTCCTGAAAGGTTGACGTTCCGTGCTCCTGAGCATGACTGGGTTCGGTGAAGCACGGCGGAACGATGACCGCTGGTCGGTTGTGGTCGAGGTCCGGACGGTGAACAACCGCCACCTCAAGCTCCAGGCCAGGCTTAGCGAACCGTACGGCAACCTTGAACCCGAGTTCGAGAAGCTCGTCCGCGAAACTATCCGCCGGGGGACCGTTACCCTGTCCGTCCGCGTCGACCGCCCGCGCACCGAGGCCGATTACCGCCTGAATCTGGTCGCGCTTCAGAGCTATCAAAATCAGTTGAACAAGCTGGCGGGGATGACTGGCCCCCAGGTTCAAGTCGGGGCGTTGCTGGCCTTGCCCGGGATCGTCGAGGAGCGCAAGCCCAGCACCGACGACCCACACCATGACTGGCCCGCGCTGGCCGCCGTGACGACCGAGGCACTTAACAAGCTTCAGGCGGCCCGCCGCGATGAAGGGCAGGCGATGGCCGACGAACTGCTGGCGCTTGGGCAAAAAGTCAGCGAACGCCTGACGCAGATCGAGGTCCGTGGACCCGAGGTTGTCGCCGCCTATCAAAAGCGGATCGTCGAGCGGGTCCGGACGCTGGTCGAGGGGCAAGGGGTTGCGATCGAGCCCGAGCACCTGATCCGCGAGGTCGCGATCTTTGCCGAGCGAGCCGACATCGCCGAGGAGATCGTCCGCCTTCGGGCGCACCTGATCCAGTACGTCGAGGTGATCGACGAGCCCGAAAGTGCCGGACGCAAGCTCGAATTCGTGGTCCAGGAGATGGGCCGCGAGATCAACACGATCGGCTCGAAGGCGAACGATGTCGAGGTCAGCCGGAGCGTCGTCGAGATCAAGGGCAGCCTCGAAAAGATCCGCGAACTGATCCAGAACGTCGAGTGAGGCGACCGTTGGCGACCGAACCATCTCCCACTTCCGATCCGAAAACTGGCTCCTCACAGCCCAGAGGGCGGTTGTTTGTTCTCTCCGGCGCGTCGGGGTCGGGCAAGAGCACGATTGTCGCGCGTTTGCTCGCCGAACGTGGTGAGATCCCGGTCCGGCGATCGATCTCGACCACGACTCGCGCCCCCCGCGATGGCGAGATCCCCGACGTCAACTACTACTTCGTATCAAACGACCAGTTCGAGGCCGAGCGCGATCAAGACAGATATCTGGAGTGGGCCAGGGTCCACGACCACTACTACGGGACTTACGCTGAACCTGTGACTCGCCTCCGGGATCAAGGTCTGAGTGTGATCCTCGTGATCGACGTTCAGGGAGCGATGGCCGTCCGGGCCAAGGTTCCCGACGCCGTCCTGATCTTCGTCAACGCCCCGAGCTTTGCCGTCCTCGAAAAACGCCTCCGCGAGCGGAACACCGACGACGAGGCGACCATCGAACTTCGCCTCAAGAACGCCCGAGCCGAGGTTGCGATGGCCGACCAGTACGACCATCAGATCACCAATGACCACCTCGATCACGCCGTCGAATTGCTCGCCCAGATCCTCACCGAATCTCATCCCCAAGGCTGAAACCCGATGCTTGAAGAACTCAAAGAAGAATACATCGTCAACAAGGTTGGCGGTCGGTTCAAGCTGTCAACTCTGATCCAGAAGCGGATGATTGCCCTCAACCAGGGGTCGCGGCCGTTGATCGACGGTCGAGGCATGGACAAGATGCAGGTGGTCATTCAGGAGATCATGCAGGACAAGATCTTCCTGGACATGTCGGGCAACCTTGCCACCGCCGAGCCGACCGAGGAAGACGAGGGCGGAACGGTCGACCTGACGCAGCCGTCGGAATAAGCAGGACCTGACCGACTCGACGACCAGCCGGTCGGGATGGCAAAAGTCGGTCGCCGTGGCCGGTCGATCACAGATCAGTGAGTCGAGCCGGCTCGGCGACCCTGGGTCACCTCCGCATGCTCGGACCTAGATCTCCGAGCCTCCGGTCGCAGGTGCCGCATGTCCGATCGTCAATCTTGGGCCGGGCCGGGTTGCTCCATCGCGGCCGTAGCGGCCATCAGCTTTCTGGCCCTGAGCCTGGTCGACTACAACCCGGCCGATGCTCCCGGTCGTGCTCTGGTCCCCACGCTTGATCCGCCCACCAACCTTTGCGGCCCCGTGGGTGCGACGATTGCCCACTGGCTGATGAGTGCTCTGGGCCGAGGTTCGTTTCTAATCCTGTATACCTTGGCGGTCGCGGCATTACTGCTGGTCCGACGCCGCAGACTGCCAGAACCGCTGCCGCAGGCAATCGGCGTGGTGCTGGTCGTCGTGGTGGTAGCCGCCTTGATCCATAAGTTTCAGCCGGGAGCCGCGGCGATGCCTCCGGTCGGCTCGGGCGGCTATGTCGGGTCGGCGATCTGGGCTTTGCTGGAAGGCCAACTTGGGCCCGCTGGGTTTGTGATGACACTGGTCTCGCTGGGGCTGGTGGGGATTGGCTTGTGCCGTGACTTCCTCTTTTTGACACCTTTCAGAGAGACGCTCAGCGTCGCTCGGTCGATCCGAAATCCGCAGGTCTCCACTGCTCCCGAACCTGCCCGAACTGTCGCCCCGCTGATGCTTGAAGAATCGACTCGGCCTGAGGTCGGGCGAGCGATCCCGATCGCCCGCCTGACTCCGCCGGTCAACCGTCCTCCCGGGATGCGGGGAGCCGCAACTTCGCTCGAATCTCCGAGTGCCGCCGCCCCGCCGACGCGAAGCTTTCCGTCCACCCCGCCGGCTGGTCCCCCGGTCTCGAGCGTCCCGGGTATCCCTGACGACGGAGACTACCACCTCCCCCCCCTTGGGCTACTTGAGGCGTCGGTCCCACCAATCCCGGAGCATCAGGCCAAGGTCCATGCGCGGGCCTTACTCCTGGAGAAGACCTTGCTCGAATTCGGCTGTCAGGTCCGGGTGGTTCAGATCGATACCGGCCCGGTCATCACCCAGTTCGAGATCGAGCTGGAAGCTGGCCTGCGGGTGGCCAAGATCAACAGCGTGGCCAACGACCTGGCCATTGCCCTGGCGGTCCCGAGTGTCCGGATCGTCTCGCCGATCCCGAACAAGACGACGGTCGGGATCGAGGTCCCCAACGAGCGCCGGACGATGGTCCGGTTGAGCGAGGTCATCGAAGGGGTCGGAGCGCACCTGGGCAAGTTCAAGATCCCGCTCTTTCTGGGCCGGGACGTGAAGGGGAGTCCGCTGGCCTTCGACCTCGCCGATATGCCTCACCTGCTGATCGCTGGTCGGACGGGGACGGGTAAGTCGGTCTGCCTGAACGCCATGATCCTGTCCATCCTGATGACTCGGCGGCCGGACGAGGTCAAGCTGATCCTGATCGACCCGAAGATCGTCGAGTTGTCGCAGTTCAAGCGCATCCCGCATCTCATGAACCCGGTCGTGACGGATATGAAGAAGGCCGAAGCGCTGCTCGCCTGGGCGTGCGACAAGATGGACGAGCGCTATGGCTATCTGGCCAGAGCCGGCGTCCGCAACATCGCCGGATATAATCAGTTAAGTCAGGAAGAGCTTTACCAGCGGTTTGCCCCCGAGGATGACGACGAGTGGGAGCGCATCCCCAAGTTCATGCCCTATATCGTGATCGTCATCGACGAGATGGGTGACCTCGTGGCCCAGGTGGGCAAGGAGGTCGAAACTCAGATCGTCCGGCTGGCCCAGAAGGCGCGGGCGTCGGGAATCCATCTCATTCTGGCAACCCAGAAGCCGACGGTGGATGTCATCACCGGCCTCATCAAGAGCAACCTTCCTGCCCGGATCGCCTTTCAGGTGTCGAGCCGCAACGATTCGCGGGTTGTGCTGGACGAGATGGGGGCGGACAAGCTCCTCGGCAATGGCGACATGCTCTTTCTCGTGCCCGGCACAGCGCATCTCGTGCGGGCGCAAGGGACTTACGCTTCCGATCTCGACGTCACCCAGGTTTGCGACTTTCTCGGCCAGTATCCTCAGGAGTTCAGCCGCGAGTTGACCCAACTCAGTATCGGTGGTTTTGGGGCCGGCAAGGATCGCGACACCATCAAGACCCGCGACGACCTCTACGAAGCTGCCATCGAGGTGATCATCCGTGAGGGTCGAGGTTCGACCTCGCTCCTCCAGCGAGCCCTGGGTATCGGCTACGGCCGCGCTGCGCGGCTGATCGACTTCATGGCCGAGGACGGGATCGTCGGCGAGTCCAAGAGTGGGAAAGTTCGCGAGGTCCTCTTCACCGTGGAAGAGTGGGAAGCCTTCCGCAACGGTGGTGAGGAGTCTGGTCAGGCCGCTTAAATCGGGGGCCAGGATGGGTTCGTTCCGTAGTTTGGGACCCTGGATGCGCCCCGAATGGGTTTGTTTCGGCCAGCCGGCGTTCGGTTCTCAGGCTCCTGGGCTCCGATCAGACTGGTCGGTGGGTTCGTTCTGGCGGTTCTGGGAACCCTCGGTGGCTTCGTTCGGGCAGTGGCGGAACCTCGCGATGGCTTCGTTCGGGCGGCAGTACTGCGCGGGATTGGGTTCGTTCTGGCGTCACCCGGATCGGTCGTGCGGTGGCGTTCGGGTTGTGGGGTTCAATGGCTTCGTTCTGAAATTCATAGACTGAGGCCAGATCTGCTCCCGGTTTGACTCTGGTGGCTTCGTTCGGTGGGAAACTTTTGAGCAACTCGGCCCCGGAGTTTCATTGATCCACCATGCAATCCCTCATCCACGCGCTCGCCAAACCTGGCTCCGGTTGTGATACCGTCCCAAAACTTGATTGCTCGCCTGACTCGCTGGTCCGATGATCTCGCATCGGCGGTTCGAACCAGGCAATGTCTGCCGCAGCCTTGTCGTTGAGACAGATCCTAACACCAGGAAAGCTCTCTATAAGATCGTTATTTTTGGGACTCTATAACCAGGTATGGCGAGATTTAGGGAAATTGCTGAACTTATTCGGATCGCCCGACTCATGGAGTGTCGGTCGCCCGTGATTTAACCTTGAGGCGTCAGAAAACGAGATCAAGTCGCTCGGCGACGACCTAGCGGGTTGCCGTTTCGGCGATGATAATCAACTCCATTCAATAATGGCATACGATTCGCTTCAACAAATAATCAGACTCTAACGGTGTTGTAATCAGCTCGCGCTGCTTTCAGCCTGATCGAATCTGGCTCATGCGGTCCTGCTTCAGGACCGCTTGTTAGTACAACGTGACGAAAGTTCGACAATCCCGATGCGCATCTCGACTCGCAGTCTGTTCGCCGCTGGTCTCCTGACGGTTGGTCTGATCGTTGTCCCGATGGCTGGGCAGTCGGTTGCTCAGACGGCAGGCGACACGACCACAACCGGGACGACCCGGACGAACACGCCGGTCGCCACGAACGACACCCGAACCGTCGAGCATACCGACAACGGTTCCAACCTCGGCTGGCTCGGCCTGCTTGGCCTCGCCGGTCTCGCTGGCCTCATGCCGAAGAAAACCCACCCGGTCGTCACCACGACGACCCACCGCGCCAACGATAATGTCAACCGTTAAACCGGCCCGCTCTCTATGATCATCAATCCGCCCGGTGAGCTATTAGCTGGCTCCCCGGGCTTTTTCGCGCACTCTTGCAGCCGACCCCAGCCATGATGTCACGGAACCACCGCCCAGGCACTCGCAGCGCCAGCTTCGATCGGTCATCACCGAACAACCTGGAACCGATCTGAGTCACCATCCCTAATGGCATTCGCCGAATGATCTTGCTCAGATTGGCGTGCGGACCGAGGGTTTCACAGGCTTGCCCTTGCGAGTGGGGAAGCCGTTTCCTCTGGCCAGCAGGTAGCAGCCCGCCAGGAACATCAGGGCACACAGAACCGTCCCCACCCACCAGGCCATCCGGACCCCCGAGTCGGTCCCGATCGGTCTGGCACCACCGACCATCGCCAGGGTCCGCCACCCGCCGAAGATGATCCCGATCAGGCCCAAGATTCGGTATCGCACGGCAACCCCCCCACCACCAAGTCCGAGATATGCGATATCGCCCGCATTCACCCCCCTAAATCATCCGGACTCAGGGGCGTTGGGTCAAGCATTGGCTGATCGGGAGCTGATGAGAATTGCAAATTAGAGATAAGTGCTGCTCAAATAACAGTCTGATTGGCTCCATACTTCCCAGCTTAACATTAAAGTAGAATGTCCCCTTTTCCCCTTTTCTGTGTCTCTGGCTCCATACTTTTCAGCTTAACATTAAAGTAGAATGTCCCCTTTTCTGTGTTTCAGATCGGTCTGACATCAAAATGGAGGAGTGAAAAAGGCCCGGTCGCCCATCAATTTATCTTTTGCCGACCCAGCCGTTACTACTCTGTCCCTCCCCCCTTTTTGTGCTTCATTAAGACGACCTTCAATACCATGAAATGACACCATTCTTAAACTTCGCAGGAAGGCGAACGCGAGTCATTTTCCAAAGTCGAACGGTCGGGAGCAATCTTCGCTATGCCCCCATGTATTGCCAGGTTAATTAAAGTAAAATGTCCCCTACTTTGTTCTCCAGGTATGCCCAAATTAACAATGAAGGAGAATGTTCCGTTTTCTCCTCCAAAGTAAAAAACTTTTTTGTTTTGTGCCTCTTTTAATGCTCATAGTTTAGTAAAAGATTAGAGTGAACGTCCTTGAACTTGAAAGAAGTAATAATCTCCGATGGATTAATCGAAGTAGTAACACTAATTGCACAATACCAAATATCAAAGATTGGCTGCAACATTGGTTGCTTATATGGTTGAATCACGTCTAATGTCGCCCAGTCTTCTAAATTCGGTCCTTGAAACTCAACAAAGCAAGATATATTTCCTCCAAAAAATGACGCATAAAAATCCCATTTATTTTTATTTTTGTTATGGGTCAATCGAAATTTATGCGACATTTTTGGACAATTTAAGAAGCGTTCATTAGATGTTTGAACGAAACCAAATCTCGATGCATCATAATCAGAGAAATAGTGACAAGGTTCCAATATAATGGAAGTGACTTCTTTGAACTTGTAAGAATTAACCTCAGTTTTGCGACAGAATTTATTGAGAATATTTAGTCCAATTTTCATTAACGCTTGCAGCATTTGATTGTGAGAATAGCATACGTGAAGTTTTGGCATGTTTGACCCAACATACTGATTTGTGCGGTGTTCAGGATTGACTGCAAAGTTTGATTTACTCAAAGCATCTAAAACACGAAACTTGTCTTTGTCTTCTGAGAACTTTAACAAAAACATTACAGATTTCTCATAATCTTCGTCCAGATTTCTATCGTTACAACATACTCGAGGTGGGTAGCGTTCGTCATAGTGAGTAGCTCCCAATTTCGACAATTTAATCATATCGGAATATTTGTGATTTTTTTTCTTTGCCATCGGCCCATAAATTTTATAATGACCGTAAGCACGTCTAAGTCTTGTGAAGAAACGGCGAAGAACTTCGTTAGACCCAAGTTTGTTTGCAAGGTTGTTGCTACAATAGAAAATAACATTTTCTCGCTCAAAAATTAGTTGAGAATCAATCGATACCCCGTCCATACCTGGCATTGTCTTAGCATCTAATAGAAGGTTTTTTTGTCGTTCATCTTTGTCCCAAGCATAGGGGCCAACACCCGCCAGTTCACGACGAACAAATAATGATAATGGCGAATCAACTGCAAGAACTCGATCATTCGCTGCGAGTCGAAAATTGCATGGTTTACAAACATTTGTTAGAGTATCAACACCCCCGAGTGATTCCTGAACAACATGTTCTCTACTATTTTCTTGCAATTCTCCACAATAAGCACATGTAATTTGCATGAAAGTTGCCCAAAATTGAATATTTCGGGAATTGAAAGAAGGTGATCGTTCCGCTATTCTTTGTTCTTCGCATCAGGAGACGTAGGAGGGACAGAAGTGCGGCCCAATCCCGAAATGATCCCTGTCATAATCAGGGAAATTCTACTTATTGAGAGTGCTTCCGATGGAGCTACGCCTCGAAATCTCCGTCAAAGGCACCAGTTTATTGATGCTTAACTCAATCCGATCCAGGCGGCTCTCCAATCGGCCAATTTGAGACTCAACGGCTGTCATTCTCGATGATATCGAGTCGGCCGACCAAACGGTTGTCAAGACACCAGTAATCGCCGCACCCAGAGAACCGAGGACGATCGCCCGAAAGACTCCCAGCACAGCCTCTTGCTTCGCCTGAGCGATCTCAACGCGAGCAATTGAGGCGTTCACCGACCGTTCGAGGGTGGACATCGAGTTGGCGACACCCACTTCCAGCCGATGGAAGTCGGCCCGCAACTCCTTGAAGTCGACGTCCAGGCTCTCGGTAGTCGGTCCAGCCATCAAACGTTCCCTTCGGGCAAACTCTTCGTGTACCAATCTCTCACGAACGGAGCATGGCCACAATAAGGTAGATCGAGGAAACGGCAACGGGAATCATGGCGACCGGCAGCCAGAACCGCAGACCGCGGCCCTGCCTGGGTCCGGGAGACTCGACCACATCCCCCTGGTTCGTCCCCGTTCCGATCGTCAGTATCTCGCGAATCGCACCCTCGGGTAAATTATATTCGTGAGACAGCCGACGAACGTTGCGTCGGGAGAGATTCGGTTCCATCTGAGCCATTCCAATCCGGCAAAGATTTGGTCCAACTGTTCCCGTACGGGCACAAAATCTTCCCGATCCCATTGTAAGGGGACTGGGGTCGATGGGGAACTACGCTGAGCGAAGATTCGTTGGAGTGCAGTATGGCCGCCTCGCTCCACAATCCATTGAGCGTAGCTGCGTGCCCAAAGTTCGCGAGGGGAACAGGATTGGTGTCAGATCAGTTTTCAACCGGTAGAAGGCTCAGGTATTCCCGAACTTCCAACTGCATCCGATCAATCTCGGCAAGAAAGCCAACGACCGAGGCTCGGAAGTTCGCCGGATTTGTTTCCATCTTGCGGAGGTGAGCGACCTGTGCCTGGCAATGAGCGATGCGTTCCGTGGTTGCCTGCAGCTCCTGATCGTTTTGAATCATGTCGACTCCGATTCGATCGCGATCTCGATGATCCCTCGCAACGACCCGTCGCGTTTGGTCTGCCAAAATTCTACCGATGCTTGTTCGCCGCCGAAAGCCGCCAACCGCCTCATCCAGAAGATACTTGCTCCGAAGTGGGCATCAGCTACGGCGTGATCGAAGATAAGGCTGGCTTCCCCCGCGACCTGGCTCGCGTCGAAGGCGTCTTCCATCAACAAGAACAGGTCCACGTCGTTGGGCTCGGGTTTGCCCGTCACGAACGAGCCGAACACGATGAACCGGGAGACGAGGCCGGTCGAACGGGCGAGCCGGACGATCCGATCGAGCCGCAAGGCGACGGCCTGACGACGCAACGAACCGACCCCGAAGCGTTCGAGCACTTCTCAAAGCGAGCACCGATGGGCGCCGGGCGGGAGGTCGTCGGCATCGTTGAGGGGAGGGAGCGGCATTGCTCCAGAGTAACGCGGTCGGGCGGGGCGGGAAAGCCTCGCCCGACCGGATCAGCTTAGCGGACGGACCCCTCAGCGCGGGCGGCTCCCTTTTCTTCGTCTTCCTTGATGTTGGTGATCATCGCTTCGGTCGTCAGCATCAGGGCCGAGATCGAGGCGGCGTTCTGGAGGGCCGAGCGGGTAACCTTGGTGGGGTCGACGATGCCGGCGGCGAACATGTCGACGTACTCGGCGGTGTTGGCGTTGAAGCCGATGGCGCCGTCGCGCGACTTGACCTCGTCGGCGATCACGCCGCCGTCGTGGCCCGAGTTGCTGGCGATGTGGCGGATCGGTTCTTCGAGGGCCCGGAGGATGATCGCCGCGCCGATCTTCTCGTCACCGGTCAGGGTGTCGGCCAGCTTCTGGACGGCGGGAATCACGCGGATCAAAGCCGTGCCGCCACCAGGGACGATCCCCTCGTCGGCCGCGGCGCGGGTGGCGTGGAGGGCGTCCTCGACGCGCGCCTTGACTTCCTTCATCTCGGCTTCGGTCGCGGCGCCGACGGAGATCAGGGCCACCCCGCCGGAGATCTTGGCGAGCCGTTCCTGGAACTTCTCCTTGTCGTACTCGCTCTCGGTCTCGTTGATCTGGCGGCGGAGCTGGTCGACCCGCTTGCTGATCTGCTCGCGAGTGCCCGCACCCTGGATGATCGTCGTCGAATCCTTGTTCACCTTGATCTGCTTGGCGTGGCCGAGCTGATCCAGCGTCAAGCTTTCGAGCTTGATCCCGAGATCCTCGGAGATCACCGTGCCGCCCGTCAGGATCGCCATGTCGCCGAGCATCGCCTTGCGGCGGTCGCCGAACCCGGGCGCCTTCACGGCGCAGATGTTGAGGATGCCGCGCAACTTGTTGACGACCAGAGTCGCCAGCGCTTCGCCTTCGACATCCTCGGCAATGATGATCAAGGGCTTGCCCGACTGCGCGACCTTTTCGAGCAGGGGGATCAGCTCGCGAAGGTTGGCGATCTTCTTTTCGTGGAGCAGGATGAGGGCGTCGTCGAGGATCGCCTCCATCGTCGTCGGGCTGGTGACGAAGTAGGGGGACAGGTAACCCTTGTCGAACTGCATCCCCTCGACGAAGTCAAGCTGGGTCGAGCCCGTCTTGCCTTCCTCGACGGTGATGACGCCATCGCGGCCAACCTTTTCAACGGCGTCGGCAAGCAGGTTGCCGATGGTGGCGTCGTTGTTGGCCGAGATGGTGCCGACCTGGGCAATCTCTTCCTTCTTCGAGACCGGACGCGACATCGTTGCCAGTTCGGCGACGGCGGCCTCGACGGCCTTCTCGATCCCGCGCCGGACGGTGGTCGGGTTGGAGCCGGTCGTCACGGTCCGCAAGCCTTCGCGGAAGATGGCGCGGGCCAGGACGGTGGCGGTGGTGGTGCCGTCGCCGGCGGTGTCGGACGTCTTCGACGCGACGACGTTGACGAGCTTGGCGCCCATGTTTTCAAACGGGTCCGGTAGCTCGATCTCCTTCGAGACCGTGACGCCGTCCTTGGTGACGGTCGGGCCACCGAACGACTTCGAGAGGATCACGTTGCGGCCGGTTGGCCCCATCGTGGTCCCGACGGCGTGGGCCAGGATATCGACGCCTTCCAGCATCTTCCGGCGGGCGGCGTCGGCAAACAGCAACTGCTTCGGCACGGGAGTCTGCTCCAGGTAAGAGGCTCAAGCCAGGGGGCGAGCCGGATGGATCAATGACAAATTGCAGGATCGCAAATCGCAAAGGATGAAAATCAATTTGCGACTTGCGATCCGGGATTTGCGATGGGTTGAGTGCTTACTTGATGATCTTGGCGAGGATGTCGGATTCGCGGAGGATCTTGATCTCCTCGCCGTCGACCTTGATCTCGGTGCCGGAGTACTTGCCGAAGAGGACCTCGTCACCCTCGACAACGCCGATCGGGGCACGTTCGCCCGAGTCGAGCATCTTGCCGGGGCCAACCGAGATGACCTTGCCGCGCTGGGGCTTTTCCTTGGCGGTGTCGGGAAGCACGATCCCGCCCGAGGTCTTTTCTTCGGCTTCAATCTGCTGGATCACAACGCGGTCTTCAAGCGGGCGAATCTTGGCCATGGAACTAGGAACCTCCGAACAGGTTGGTAGGGGAATTGCCCTCGGGATAGCCGAGGATATGCGTGTTGATCCGAATCTGATATTCGAGCGCCGCGTGCGCCATTTCGGCGTCGCGGTCGCAAGCATTGAGCAGGTTGGCGGCGACCGGATGAGCCGACTCAAAACCGTCGATTACAGCCCTGAGTGCCACCCGGGCCGCTCCGCATCGATTCACCGGCCCGCCCAGCAACTCGACCGCAAGGGCCGAGTGCCGGGTCCGATCATCGAGCGAGAACCGCGAGTCGTAGGTCTGAATCAAGCGATCGATTTCGTCGTCGGTCACCAGGGTCACCTCAAAAGGTTGACACGAGACGCAAGGAGTCGAGGATTACATCATCCCCATGCCACCCATACCGCCCATGCCACCCATTCCTCCCATGCCGCCCATCCCACCCATGCCGCCGCCACCATGATCATGGTGATCATGGCCGCCGCCGGCCGCTTTCTTTTCCTTCTTCTCGACGATGATGGCTTCGGTCGTCAGGAGGAGGCCGGCGACGGATGCGGCGTTCTGGAGTGCCGAGCGGGTGACCTTGGTGGGGTCGACGATCCCGGCGGCGAACATGTCGCCCCAGGTGTTCTTGTCAGCGTTGTAGCCGTAGTTGGCGTCGCCCGACTTCATGATCTTGGCCACAACCACAGCGCCGTCGATCCCGGCGTTCTCGGCGATCGACCGTGCGGGAACTTCGATCGCCTTCTTGATGATGGCAGCGCCGAGGGCCTCGTCACCGCTCAGGCCAAGGCTTTCGATCGCCTTGGTGGCGCGGATCAGGGCGGTCCCACCACCGGGGACGATCCCCTCTTCGATCGCGGCGCGGGTGGCGTGGAGGGCGTCCTCAACGAGTGCCTTCCGCTCCTTCATCTCGGTTTCGGTCGCGGCGCCGACGTTGATCTGGGCGACACCACCGGCGAGCTTGGCCAGGCGTTCCTGGAGCTTCTCGCGGTCGTATTCGCTGTCGGTCGTCTTGATCTCGCGGCGGATCAGCTCGGTCCGCCCCTTGATCTCGTCCTGGGTGCCGTTGCCCTCGACGATCGTGGTGTCGTCGCCGCTGATCGTGACCTTCCGGGCGCGGCCAAGGTCTTCGAGTTCGACGCTTTCCAGCTCGATCCCGAGATCCTTGAAGATCGCCTTGCCACCGCTCAACGCGGCGATATCACCCAGCATCGCCTTGCGGCGGTCGCCATAACCGGGGGCCTTGACGGCGACGACCTGCAAGATCCCACGGAGCTTGTTGACGACCAGGGTCGCCAGCGCTTCGCCTTCGACGTCCTCGGCGATGATCATCAAGGGCTTGTTGGCCCGCGCGATCTTCTCCAGGAGCGGGATCAAAACCTTCGGCGTGCTGATCTTTTCTTCGTACAGGAGGATGTACGGGTCGTCCATGACGACTTCCATCCGGTCCTGATCGGTCACGAAGTGCGGGCTCAGGTAGCCGCGGTCGAACTGCATCCCCTCAACGACGTCGACGGTGGTCTCGAAGCCCTTGCCTTCCTCGACCGTGATGACGCCGTCCTTGCCAACGCGCCGGAAGGCGTCGGCAAGCTTTTCACCGATGACCGGGTCGTTGTTGGCGGAGATCGAGGCAACCTCGTTGATCTCTTTTTCGCCGACGGTCTTCGACTGCCCCTTGACATGCTCGATGACGGCGAGGACCGCCTTGTCGATCCCGCGCTTGAGCGCCATGGCGTCGGCACCCGACGCGAGCGCCTTCAGGCCTTCCTTGAAGATGGCTTCGGCAAGGACGGTGGCGGTGGTGGTCCCGTCGCCGGCAATGTCGGAGGTCTTCGAGGCGGCTTCCTTGACGAGCTGGGCGCCCATGTTCTCGAACGGGTCGGTCAGTTCGATCTCTTCTGCGACGGTCACGCCGTCCTTGGTCACGGTCGGGCTGCCCCAACCTTTATCGATCACGGCATTCCGCCCGCGCGGGCCGAGAGTGCTCCGGACGGCCCGGGCCAGCTTGGAGACGCCATTCGCCAGCTTCTGGCGGGCCTCCTCATCGTAGGCCAAAATCTTCGACACGGTCTGTTCTCCCTCGATCGCTAACGAAACTCGCTGGTTTCCGCGGATCGCGGCCAACCTGGGGTGGGTTGCCCCAACCCCGCAAATCCCTGGATTCGTCGCTCCTCAATAGGCAAGGGTTGTGCCGTCATGATTGGTTCGTTATTACTCGTTTCCTCGGAATGGTTTGCGAAAACAGCCCAGCGGTTGGTTTCGGTTCGGACTGCCTTTTTGGCAGAGAGCCACCGGGGATGACGTCAGATTGCGTCACCGGCTGAACAACAGCTCGAGCCGGCCGGTTCAATTGGTCCGTGTCGTTCGATGGATGGTTGACATTGGTCGAGAGGAGGCTGAAGATCCAGGGAGACATTTGCCTTCTAACCCTCGTCGACGCGACAAGTTGACGGGATTTGTCGCTCATCCACTTGTCCGGTCGTGGCGGGACGGGACGTGAAGTCCGTCCCGATTTGTGTCGCCCTGTCCTTCTGGCACGGATCAGGATCACTTCCTTTCATGATCAGCCGCCCATTGACCGTGCCGTTCGTGATGGTGAGATGCCGGTGTGGGCGTATTCTCCGGGCGAAGTCGAACCAGGTTGGGACCGAGATCCGCTGTTGGGATTGCCATCAAACAACGGTCGTTGAAGTTCCGAAGGCACAACAGCGAGTGGTTTTGCAGTGTCTGCGGTTTTCGGCCGAGCTATTCTTCGGAGCTGAATCTCAGTCACTCGCCCTGGTCGCCTGTCTGATGACGGGAGCGTTTCTGATCCCATTCGCGGGGTTAGGCATCGTCCTCATGTTGGGAATTGCTGGTGCCGCAATTTATGCAGATCTGATCAGATCGGCGGATTGGTCGAGACCCTGGAATCGACCGAACTGGGCCGCAATCCGCCAGACGCGCTGGTATCAGCGCCTGAGTTATGTGCTTTTTTCGGCTGGGATCATTTTGCCACTCTGGGTTCTCAATGCGGGAAGGCATCGCTCGCCGCACCTGTCGCGGTGGACAGGCCCGCTTCTCCTGATATGTTGGTTGATCCTGCCGATCATGCTGGCCGCCGCGCATGCCGTGCCGATCAACCCTCAGGCCCGTATCCGTTCTCGGTTCGATTTTATCTGGAGCCGGCCCTTCAGCATGGCCTGGATTCTGTCGTTCCCGCTCCTCGCGCTGATTGCTCTGGAGGCCTGCCTGGGTGCGATTCTTTACTTGAGCGGCTCGCTCCCGTTCTTCGCGCTCGACTTCATGCCATTGCCATCATCGATTCACATCAGTGCTCAGATGCCCATGCAAGGCAATATCGCCTATTTTTATCTGCCGAGCACCTTGTTTATCGACGGCTACCTGGCAGGAGTTCGCCATGGCTATACTTTCACCGCGGCGGTACCACCGTCGATGTCGTTGCCGACGAACGCCGACATCGACCCAGTCCTACTTGCGCTGTCTCCTTCTGGGTATTATCTGCTGCGGATGGGAGTCATCTTCTTCATCTCGTTGACGTTCTTGACCAGCTTCGTGATTCAGGCCCGCTGTCTGAACGTCCTGGTCAACGCCAGGCGACAGTTCGTTCAGTAAGCCGATCCGTTGCCCATGTGATCGGTCAGCGGACTGATCCCCGGCTCGGTTCGCTTCCCTTGCAACTCGGATGAGGTCCGCCCATGCGTTACTCCGCCTTTGCCAGAGGGTCATTGGTCGCTCGAACTACGATTGGCCTGTTGACCCTGATCGGGATTGGTTCGGCAGCCCCTCCGGAACAGGACGTGGGTGGGTCCAGTTCGCCCCTGACGATCCCCCTCCGCCCCGGCGTGCCCACCGGTGCCTCGGGTCCGGCGCCGACATTGACGCTCTACCGCCCGTCGGCGGACCGAGCCAGTGGCGCTGCCATGGTGGTCTGTCCGGGAGGTGGCTACGGCGGACTTGCCGAGCACGAGGGGAAGCCGATCGCCGAGTGGTTCAACAGTCTCGGGATCACAGCCGTCGTGCTCAAGTACCGGCTCGGACCCCAGAATCACCACCCGGCGATGCTCGACGACGCGAGCCGCGCGATCCGAACCACCCGAGCGAATGCGACGGCTTGGGGGATCGACCCCCGTCGGGTCGGGATCATCGGCTTCTCGGCCGGTGGTCACCTGGCGGCAACCGCCGCCACCCATTTCGACGCTGGGGACCCAACCGCGTCCGACCCGATCGACCGCCTGAGTTCGCGCCCTGATCGGCTAATCTTGCTCTATCCGGTGATCTCGATGCGAGCCGGAATCACCCACAACGGCAGCCGGCAAAACCTGCTCGGCCCCGACCCCAGCCCAGAACTTGTCGATCTGCTCTCCAACGAGACGCAGGTCAAAGCAGATACTTCGCCCGCGTTCATCGTCCACACCGACGCCGACGAGGTTGTGCTTGCTGAAAACAGTCTGCTGTTCGTCATGGCCCTGCGCCAAGCGCATGTGCCGGTCGAGTTCCACCTGTTCGAGAAAGGTGCCCACGGCCTCGGTCTCGGCCAGGGGCGAAATGCCGGCTTACCCTATTCGGAGTGGACCCAGCTTTGTGCGAAGTGGCTGAATGCTCAGGGATTTCTTAAGAGCCGTCCCTGACCGACCTCAGCGTGAACTCCATATTTTTCCACGGCCAGCAGGGCTGCGCCCAGGACGCCGGCATCATCGCCCAACTCGGCGATCTTGATCGGGATCGTGTGGTCAGGGTCGACCAGCGTTTGCTCCCAGGCCGAAGCGCGGACGAGGTCGACGAACGGCTCGCCGAGGGCTTCGGTCACACCACCGCCGATGATCACGACGTCGGGGCCAATCAGGTTGATCAGGCCGCCGATCCCGAGCCCGAGGAACCGCGCGGCGCGGCGGATCTCGGCGACAGCGACGGGGTCCGCCGCGAGCATGGCGGCGGCCAGATCACCGCTTTTCAGCTTGCCCGACTTCTTGTCGACCTTCGAGGCGAGCGGTGACGACAGACCACGCCGCGCGGCCTTGCCGACCCGGCGGGCGATCGCGGTCCGACTGCTCAGGGCTTCCAGGCATCCCCGCCGCCCGCAGCCGCACTTCGGCCCGCCCGGCTTGACGATGATATGGCCGATCTCGCCCGCGTTGCCGGTTGCCCCCAGCAGGATCTCGCCATCCAGGATCAGACAGCCGCCGACTCCGGTGCCGACGAACGCCGCCAGGACGTTGCGGTGCCCACGCCCCGCGCCGAGGCGATACTCGCCATAACCACCGACCCGGACGTCGTTCTGCAAGAGAACCGGCCGGTTCAGCGCTCGCGAGAGATCGGGGCCCAGCGCCCAGTTCCGGACGTTCAGGTTCGCACTGAACGGGATGACGCCAGTGACCGGGTCGAGTGGTCCCGGCGAGCCGATCCCGATCGCCATGATGTCCGATCGGTCGCGGCGTGCATCGAGCAGCGCCTGGTCGATCGCGGCCACGATTGCCGCGAGGATCGCCGGTCCGCCCTGGTCGGCCGGGGTTGGTCGCTTGGCACGCCCGAGAATCCCATAGTGCTCATCGACCACGGCGGCCAGGATCTTGGTGCCACCCAGGTCGACGCCCATCACCAACGAGGAGCCACTATCCAGGTTCGCCATCGGTTCGCCACCTCGTTCGAGTCCAGTGGGATCATCAATCCGGTCGCGTCCGGAACCCGCTTGCCTGCCCCATCACCTGATCCCGCGTCGGTCGGCGTATCTTAATCGGCGACGGTCGTCGCCTGCATCAGGTTTGTCGGGCTTTTCCGCGCACCGGCTTCCAAATCGGGCCGCGCTTTCTGCTTCACCGGGTGGGCGAGTCGGGTCTGACAGACCTCTTATTTGCCCTCTCGCCGTCGAGCGTCGTGGGCCTGCTCAGCCATCGAGCGGATTTCGCGACCGAGGTTGCCGACGAAGCTCGCCCGATCCATCTGCGCTTGCGACGCGACCGGGACCGGCAACTCATCGACCCAACGACTGACTCGCTTCGCGTCGGTCACGCCGATCTCGAACAGCCAGCCGGCCACCCGGTCGAGGTGCGGGGGGTCGGTCGGATCCACGCCCAGAATCATCCACCCCATCCAGCGATACCGCTCGTCGGCGGTCAACGCATCGACAGGCAGTTGCGTTTGCCACGCCTGAATCGAGGCTTCCCGACTCGTCGAGGGAGCAATTGCCTGGGGACCAAACTCGGTCAACGCTTTCAGGCAGCGCCAGCGTCGTTTGCCGACGATCGAGAGGAGATCGGGTTCGTCCTCCACATCATCCACGGCGATCGGATCGTCAAAGTTCGTTGGTCTGACTCCCGACGATTCCAGCCAGCGGTCGACGTCGCGGAGCCGACCCGTGGGGAGTGGTTCGAGTGCGATCGTCCGGGCGTAGGCGTCGCGGAGGTCTCCCGAGCTGTCAGCGAGTTGACCATGGTCCCACCACGCGAGCGGGCCGAGCGACTGGAGATCCTTGACCCGCGCTGGGATGACGGTTGCCAGCCGAGCGGGATCGGCCGCATTCAAGATCAGTTCCCAGAACCGACCCGGTAAGACCTTTGGTTGCGCCGACTTGATGATCTTGCTATCCCAACCTTCGACCAGCGCTGGGGCATCCCGCGACGGGACCTGAGCCAGATCGGCCCGGACCGTCGCGCCGAGTGCGCGCCAGACGCGGGCATCTTCAAACAAAAATTGCCGGAGCGGCCAGGGATTGACCTCGGACGAGGCTGGGAGCGCGGCAAGCAGTTCGGCGCAGAGCCCATGGGGCTCAAACCCACCCCCACCGGCGGTCAGACCGAGGCGATGGAGCACCTCGACGACGCGCGGGAACCAGTCGCGGGGGGCTTGCTTGCCCGGCGCGAGGCGTTCGGCCAGCGGTTTCGCCAGGCTCGCCAGCCCCGGCGCACCCGGGGCAAACGCTCCCGGCCAGGCAGCGACGCAGGCATCCAGGACCATTGGCAGTCCTTCGAGGCGGTCGCCACCGAGCCGACCGAGCATCTGCCGGAAGAAGGGCGCGCGGTCGGCGGGCGATCCGGTCGGAATCGGGGCTACGACCAGACTTTGCGGGTTGCCCGATGACAGCGACCGGGCAAACTGGCGGACCGAGTCCACGCGCGCTCCTTGCTCGGGGCTGATCTCGCCGCGAGTCCGGCACTGATCGACCCACGCGGGCAACCCCAGGCTCGTCAGTTCTTTCGAGTAGAGCCGCCGAAACAGATCCCAGGTCGACGGGGTCCGCCTGAGGTAAGTCTCGGCCCAGGTGGCATCATGCGGTCGCGGAGCAAGCGGCAAGACCAGGCGCTCGATTGCCAGGCGAAAGGCGTCGTCGGGCAAGCCAGAGTCATCGGCGACCGCGACCACCGCTCGGGCCAACTTCGCCTGGAGGTCAGCGGGCACACGGTCGCGAAGGGTCTCGAAGAGGTCACCCCGCCCGAGGTCGGCGAGCCGAGGCCGGAGCGCCGGGGCAAGCCAGGCTGCGGTGTTGGCTTCCTGGCGGAGCGCCCAGCCGAGTGCCTCGCTGGCGGCGGGCAGAACGAAGGCATCGGCGACCGCACCGGCAAGCAGCGTGATGGTCCCCGGTTGATCGGTGGCGACGGCGGCCACGGCATCGAGCGCGGCAGCGGTCGCGCCGGGAAAGCTGGCAGCATCCTCGACCACGCGGCGGACCTTGGAGGTGGCCTCGGCGACCTCGCGCCGGAATGGGTCGTTCGCCTCGGCCCGTTGGTCTTCCTGGACCAGAACGGCGGCGAGGATGCCGGCTTCCAGCGGCAACAACGTCGCGCGGTCGGCGGCGGGGTTGGTCCGGAGCGTCGCCAGAGTCGCGGCCCCCTGCTCGGGCGGGAGGTGCCGGAATAGCGCCTGCGCAAACGACGGGCGGGCGTTTTTCGGCGCGGCGGCGAAGAGGGTTGACACCGCCTCGTCGCGCTCATCCTGATCGGCCGAGGCGAACCAGCAGGCGATGGCCTCACCCCACCCGCGCGCCTGCTCGTGGCTCCGCCAGGCATCGCGGAGTCGGGCGTGAGCCAGCAGCGCCGCCCTGGGTCCGGAAGCTCCAATCACTTCGGGATCAACGGTCCGGGCATGGTCGAGCCACCAGGTTGGTCCCCGGTGGCGGAGCCATTCGTCGCCCGATCCGGCGCGGCCTGACCACCGCGCCAGGTTACGGAGTCGATCCCACCCAGAAGCCGTTGCGGGGCAAGTCCGGTCGCGATAGGCCGCCGGGAACGCGAACAAGGGGTCGAGCCAGGCATCCGTCCAGGTGACGTCAACCGCATCGGTCGGCTTGCGAGCCAGCGCTGCCCGGGTTGCGGTCGCGGTCCAGTCGGCCTCGTCGAGAGCTTCGCGGCGGGCACACCAGCCGGCGAGCGTGGTCGCCCAGGCGGTGGGTTCGACGGCTGGCTCGATCGTCCCGGCCAGTCGGTCGGCAACGACCCCGAGCGCTAACAAGGCCAGCCGGTTCGGTCGGACGATGGGCGCGGTGCCCTGGATGCGGTATCCCGGCAACTCCTCGGGCCGATCGTGAAAGGTCGAGAACGTCAGATCGCCCCGGATCGCCGCGGGTAAGCCAAGAGTCAGTAGGGCAACCGACCGCGCCAGGCGGTCGGGCTCGTCGATCAGAAAGAGCGTCCGTCCTTCGCGGGTCACCTGCGCCAGCGCAGTCCAGACCCGCGCCAGCCAGGCCGCATCTTCGCCCTGAAGCAACGCGCCGATGGTGGCGAAGTCGGCCGGGAAAAACGAACCCAGCGCTGCGAGATCAAGGTCGCCGGGCGGTCGGCCTCTCGTGGGCTCGGCGTCGGTCGTCTGCCAGGCAGGGTTGTCGAAAAGCCCTGCGGGCCAGTTGCCGATCTGGGCAAGTTCGGTCGCCGAGATTCGGACCCCGTGCGCGAAAACACCCCCCGGTCGGCCCCAGAGGCCGCGCTCGGTCTGGTACTCCTGCGGTCGCGGGGTCAGGCGGGCAACCTCGGCGGAGTCGTCGTCGCGACGATAACGCAGAACCGCCGGCGCCAGCTTCCGACCACCCCCCGGAAACGCCTTGAGACCGAGGTGGCGGAAGTCCCCCGCGACCGGGTACCCCGCCGAGATCCGCTTGATCTGATAGCCGTTGCTGGCGCCCAGACCGTAGCCGATCGGACACTGGGTGTAGTAGATCTGTTCCATGCGACCGCCCGCCCCTCGCGCTCCGGACCGACCCCGACGGGCCGACTGGCTTCATGATACCGGAGCCGGCTTGATCTTCCCAAACGAACCCAGGCTGATCCCGAATCGAGCACTTTGACCCTCGTTGGTTCACCATGAAAATCAGCCTGTTCGCAGGCGGCGTCGGGTCGCTTCGGGGTGAACAGAGACGTATAATTGCGAGGTCGTGACCTCCCTCCGGCCGAGAACCCCGCGATGAGCAGCACCGCCGACCCCGCGACCGACCTGGAAACGACCCTGCACGACCGGTTCGGCCTCGAAGAGTTCCGCCCCGGCCAGCGCGAGGTGATCGAGAACGTCCTGGCGGGCCGCGACGTCTTGTGCGTCATGCCGACCGGCGGCGGCAAGTCGCTCTGCTACCAGTTGCCCGCGCTCCTGCTCGGCCGGCCGACGCTGGTCGTTAGCCCCCTGATCGCCCTGATGAAGGACCAGGTCGACGCGCTGACCGAACGCGGGCTCAGGGCAACTCAGCTCAACAGCACGCTCGACCCCGCCGAGCAGCGGATTCGGCTCAACGAGATCGAAGCGGGTCGTTATGACCTCGTCTACGTGGCTCCCGAACGGTTTCGCTCCCCTCGGTTCGTCGAAACGATGCTCCGGGTCAAACCGGCGCTGCTCGCGGTCGACGAGGCGCACTGCATCAGCGAGTGGGGCCACGATTTCCGCCCCGATTATGCGCGGATCGGCCTGGCACGACGCCAGATCGGCTCGCCGCCGTGCATTGCGCTCACTGCAACGGCCACCGACCTTGTCCGGCGGGATATTGCCGATCAGCTCGAACTCCGCGACCCCGAGCAGTTCGTTACCGGCTTCGACCGCCCGAACCTGAGCTATGCCGTTGTCGATGCCCGCCGCGATGCCGATAAACTGGTGGCGCTGGCAGGCGTGCTCGACCGTGCTCCGGGGTCGAGCATCGTTTACGCTTCGAGCCGCAACAAGTGTGAGGCGGTCGGCCAGTTCCTGATCGAGAAATTGAAACGTCCGGCCGTCGTCTACCACGCTGGTTTGAGTCGCGACGAGCGGGCCGAAGCGCAGGATCGGTTCATGTCGGGCGAGGTCGAGATCGTCGTGGCGACGAATGCCTTCGGCATGGGCGTAGACAAATCGAATATTCGCTCGGTGATCCATTATAACTTGCCCGGGACGCTCGAAGCGTACTACCAGGAAGCTGGCCGAGCGGGACGCGATGGCCGACCCGCTCGGTGTGTCTTGCTTTACGCTCCGGGTGATCGCTTTTTGCAAGAGATGTTCATTGATAACGAATACCCGCCGCCAGACGGGGTCTTCGCCGTCTATGAATTTCTCCGCAAGCAGGACGCCGACCCGATCGAACTGACCCATGCCGAGATCAAGGACGCCGCGCGGGTCGAACTGAGCGAGTCGGCGATCGGTACGGCGTTAAAAATCCTCGAAGGAGCGGGGGCGGTCGAGCGGTTTCGCCCGCGCGAGAACATGGCCATCGTTCGGATCAACGGCGAGCCCGACGACCCGAGCCTGATCGACCGGGTCAACCCCCAGGCCCACATCCAGCGCCTGGTCTTGCAGGTGATTGAAGGGTTGGTCAACCGCCGGTTGAACGAACCCGTTTATTTCCAGCCCGACGAGATCGCCGCCAAGACCGGCATCGAGCGCACGGCCCTGACCCGCGCGATCAAGGCGCTGGCGGTTGACCTGCCGATCGACTACATCCCGCCGTTTCGCGGCAACGCCGTGCGTGTCAATGATCGCCAGAAGCGGGCACGCGATTTCCGGATCGACTTCAAGTCGCTCGACAAGAAGAAGCAGCGCGAGTACGACAAGCTCGAACGGATGGTCAAGTACGCGCAGACGACCCACTGCCGCCGCGCTTACATCCTCGGCTACTTCGGCGACGCCGAGACGACCCACTGCGGCCACTGCGACAACTGCGGTTCGACCGAGGACCGGCCCGATAACCGCCAGGCTCGCCCGATCGACACCCCGGCGGGCCGCGAGGTCATCCTGAAAGCTCTGTCCGGCGTGGCACGCACCAAGGGGCGGTTTGGCAAGACGCTGGTCGCTCAGATGCTGACCGGGTCGAGCGCTGAGAAGCTGACCAAGACCGGCCTGGCCGGCCTGAGCACGTTCGGCATCCTGAGCGACTTTCGCCAGCCCGAAGTGATCCAGCTTCTCGATGCGCTTGCCGTGGCGGGTCTGGTCCTGTCCGAAGAGGTCGACCGCTACCGGCCGATCCTCAGCCTGACACCCGAAGGCCGCGCCCTGTTCAAGGACCCCGACGGTGCCTGGCCCCCGTTGATCCTGCCCGATGACCTCTATGCCAAGCTCTCGAACGGCGGCCTGAACCGAGCCGTCGCCCGCCCTGCCCCGGCGGTCAGATCGGCCGCTGATCCCGCGACCGATGACGAACCTGAGTCAGCCGATGACGACGTCAAGGATGACCCGCTCTATGAGCAACTCCGCGAACTGCGGACGAACTGGGCACGTGAGGTCAAGCAGTCGCCGTTCACGATCTTCTCAAACCAGACGCTTGCCGATATGGTCCGAAGTCGCCCCCGGACCCCTCACGAACTAGGCGGGATCAAGGGGATGGGTTCCTATCGCCTCGAAAAGTACGGCGCCTCGCTGCTCGCGGCGATCAACGCCTCCAGCCCCGCCGATCCCCCTGCCCCACCATCACGTCCCACCCCCCGAGCCGACCGCCGAGCCGCCCCCGACTCGTTCGGCGCTGGCCTCGAATCCGAACCTGTCCCGATCGCTCCCCCCCCCGAGCCCGTCGTCACCACCGAGGAGTGGACCGGTCGCCTCCTGGACCGTGGCTTCTCCGCGAGCGAAGCCGCCCTGATCCGCGGCTTCGAGCCCGCCGCGATCCTCCGCCACGCCTTGAAACTCGTCCGGGCCGGTCGCCTGATTCCGGTCGAGGCATTTGTCGAGCCCGCTACCCTCGAAATCTGGGACGAACGCCTCGCCGCCGGCTTCTCTACTCCGTTGCCCGGCTGGGAGATTTGGCCCGGGCATTGGGAATTGTTTGTGGCCTGCCGGCGGGTTCGAGATTGAGAAACATCAGGACCGAGGAAGATCTGGTTGAGGCAGACCCAGCCATTCACACCAGGCCAGGACTGACGGCGACTCCACATCGATCAACCGTTGCTGGTTCGAGCCGGGGAAGGGCCAGAGGGCATCGTTCGGGCAACCGATCGCAGCCCAGCGGTTCATAAAGTCGAAGAAGTTATCGCCCAGAACATAGTTGTGGCTTACGGGTGCCTGATTGGCACGAGGAAAGAGATCGTCATGACTGAGGTAAACAACGGCCTCAGGCTGACCTCGGCCCAGGTCAAAAGCGATGCAATCCCCGCTCCCAATTGAGTGAAATGGCAACTTGTCTTGCTACATTTGCTCATCACTCAGATAGGAAATATCGATGTTCTCTTCGTACCAGCGAGCTTCTTGGTAGAGATCCACGAGGCGTCCGAGATCCCAGTTGCATCCACCATAGAACAGATTCCCCAGTGGACTGGGAGGGTGAACTCCTTGAGGCAAGAACCAAAAAAACTCGAACTTGCTGGCGAAGTCGAGCAAAGTCTTCCGGAACAGTTCGGGTAATCGCCGCCCGAGTTTAGACTCGACCCGCTCGACTTCAGCGACCGTCGCAGGAGGCGCGACCTCAAGTCGTGCCCACCAATCGCCGAACCATCCGCGATCCCGACCGGCAGCGAGGACTCGTTCGCATCCTGCAATCCAGGTTTGATAAGGTTCGTCCGTCAAGTTTAACCCCTTCAAGCGGGATGGTTACTCGCCTCTGGCATCCCCCGCATCGCCAGTCGGGCCATGTTCAGGGCCATCTTGGCGGCTCGCTGCTGGATAACGGTCCGTGGTTGTTCGGGGCCGAGTTCGAGTTTTTTTGTCGTCACGGTCCCGTCGGGCATGGCGAGGCCGAGGTAGACCAGGCCGATCGTCTGGCCGGGTCGGGCGGCGGGGTCGAGAGTGGGTCCGGCGTAGCCCGTGATGGCGAGGCCGATGTCGGCGCCGAAGCGCTCGCGGACTCGGGCAGCCAGCTCGGCGGCGACCTCGGGGCTGACGACGCCTTCAGCGGCGATCAGTTGCTCCGAGACGCCGACAAGATTGGCCTTGGCCTCGATCGTGTAGGCGACCACGCCGCCGATCAGGTGGCAACCGGTCCCGGGTACGGTCGTGATCAGGTGGGTCAGCAAGCCACCAGTGCATGACTCGGCGGTGGCCAGAGTCAGACCGGTCCGGGACAATTCGCGGGCGGTGGCGTCGGCGACGTCGTCGTCCCCCTCGCCGACGACGAGGTCGGCGAAGCGCTCGTAGATGATGGCGGCGGTCGGTTCGATCGCGGTGCGAGCTTCAGCCTCGGTCGCGCCGTGGGCGGAGATCCGGAATGAGATGGTGGTCTGCGACGCGGTGATGCCGACCTCGGGAACGCGACCACGCACGGTCAGGTCGAGCGCATCGGCCTCGACGTCGGACTCCCCCTTGCCGAAGAGGTTGATCTTGCGGTGGGCGATGATCGCCGTGGCCAACTTCTCGGCGCGGAGGTGGGGGACGACCTGCTCGGTGAACATCTTTTTCAGTTCGCTCGGAACGCCAGGCAGGCAGGCAACGAACGACGAGCCAACCCGCATCGCCATGCCGGGGGCGGTGCCAATCGGGTTGATGAGCGCGGCGGAGCCAACCGGCAAAAGGGCCTGGACCTTGTTCCGCTCGGTCATCGTCCGGTTCCGGCGGGCGAAGAACGCTTCGATCCCTAGGAGCGAAGGAGGATCTTCGCGCAACTCGACCCCGGCCACCTGCGCAAGCACGTCCCGAGTCAGGTCATCCTGGGTCGGGCCTAGGCCGCCGGAGGTGATGACGAGGTCAGCGCGGGCGATGGCGATCTGAAAGACAATGACATTTTCGACCATGTCGTCGCCGATCGACGTGTGGAAATGAACGGGGATGCCGAGGTCGCCGAGGGCCCGACTGAGCCACTGGCTGTTTGTGTCAAGCGACTGGCCGCTGACGAGTTCCGTGCCAATCGCGATGATCTCCGCTTTCATCCCGAACTTCCTCTGCTGGTGGGCGTGTCGTGCTTTGGTCTGACAGTTTACCGGGTGGACTCGCCGACCGTGAGGGATGCGCAAAGGATTGGCAAGCCAAGTCGAGATTTCCGTCCGACTTGTGTGGCGGGTGTCGGCTATGTTCTGATAGGTCGTCATCCGCGAAGCCTGAGTTCCTCTGATTCGCGTCCGTACTGACCTAGGCGGGGTTCGACTCCCCCGGTCCCCTTTTTGGCTTCCTCGGGAGGCTTCGCATGGTGGGCTGCGTCCTTGATCGTCCGACCCTGGTTCTGAACCGAAGCTGGATGCCGGTAAACGTCGCCACCGTGGCCCGCTCGCTCACACTCTTGTGGAACGAGTCGGCGCTGGTGGTCGACCCCGACGACTACCGCCTTTACACCTGGGCCGATTGGGCCAAACTATCGCCGAAGGAAGGCGAGCCGTTCATCCGGACCGTCTCGTTCCAGATGCGGGTGCCCGAGGTCCTGACCTTGCTCCGCCACGACCGACCGCGCTCGAACTCGGTCACCTTCAGTCGCCGGAACGTGTTCAAGCGCGACCACTCGACCTGCCAGTACTGCGGCGAGCAGCCTGGCACCGAGGAGTTGACCATTGACCACGTCATTCCTCGGTCGAAGGGTGGCCCGACCACCTGGGAAAACTGCGTGCTGGCTTGCGTCCCCTGCAATGCTCGCAAGGCCAACCGGACCCCGGAACAATCGGGTATGAAGCTCCGGAAGCATCCGGTCCGGCCGACCTGGAAACCATTTTATGATAATTCCACGATTCGGATCGCTAGTTGGAATCGCTTCCTGAGCGAAGCTTACTGGAACGTCCCGATGGAGGAAGTGGTCTAAACCCAAATTTTTCAGAAGTCCGGAGTTTTGTAGGGTGGGTGAAACCCACCGTGGGTTTGGCTCAGTTCAGCCTGGAGGCTTGATCCAACGGATTGAAGGTTCCATCCAACGGCGCACGGTGGGTTGCACCCACCCTACAAAACTCCTGGTTTCGGGGAGATCGAGTTTAAGGGCTTCGATCCAACTTTCTTATCTTTCTCCTGGATAGCCGCTGGCGGGTCTGATATCGACCCGTCAGCGTTCCTTGATCTTGATCCCGTTTCTGAGAGGTGAGCGCGTGGCGGCCGGTGGCAAAACGTATCTGGTAACCGGCGGCGCGGGCTTTATCGGTGGCCATCTCGTCGAACGCCTGCTCGGCGCGGGGCACCGCGTCCTGATCCTCGACGATCTGAGCACCGGGCGGTTCGAGAACGTTGCGCACCTGGAAGGCACGCCCGGATTTGAGCTGCGGGTCGCGAGCGTCACCGACCCCGCCATCGTCGAGCGCTGCGTGATCGAGGCCGACGCCGTTTTCCATTTGGCCAGCGCCGTCGGAGTGAAGCTCGTTGTCGATCAACCCGTTCGAACGATCGAGACCATCGTCGGCGGGACCGACACCGTGCTCCGATCATGCGCGCGGTACCGGAGGCCGGTCCTGTTGACCTCGACCAGCGAGGTCTACGGCAAGTCGGAAAAGTTCCCGTTCCGTGAGAACGACGACACCGTGATGGGGCCGACCACGACCCGGCGCTGGGCCTATGCCTGCGCGAAAGCTCTCGACGAGTTCCTGGCCCTGGCGCACTGGCAAGAATCGCGGTTGCCGGTCGTGATTGCGCGGTTGTTCAACACCGTTGGTCCCCGTCAGACGGGTCAATACGGCATGGTCATCCCTCGTTTCGTGGCTCAAGGGCTCAAGGGCGAGCCGATCACGGTCTATGGCGATGGAACGCAGAGCCGGTGCTTCGCCCACGTTCACGACGTCGTCGAAGCCCTGATCGGGCTGATGAACGAACCAAAGGCACGCGGCGGAGTCTACAACATCGGCAACGACCAGGAAGTGTCGATCCTGGCCCTGGCCCAGCAGATCCGGATGCTGACCGGCGGTCAGAGTGAGATCCGGCTGGTTCCCTACAGCGAAGCTTATGCGGCAGGTTTCGAGGACATGGTCCGGCGCATCCCCGATCTCGGCAAGATCCAGAAGCTAATCGGTTACCGACCGACCCGAAACCTCGACCAGATCCTCCACGACGTGCTGGCCGACCAGCAACGACCTCAGGTGAACTGGCCCTGAGCCATGGCCCGTTCGCCAGGATTTGACTAAACTGAACCTGAGATCGATCGCAGTCGTTGGCACGCTTGCCGTGCCCACCGGTCCGTCGGCTCGAAGGATACTGGCTGATGACCATGAAGATAGACCTGGAACTGGATCAAGCGGAGTCGATCCGCGCGTATTTCCGTGACGACCCGTCGCGGATGACGATGATGGCGGCACGAAAATTCGCCGTTCCCGAGCAGACCGTGGTGGATTCGCTCATCGGCGTCTGGCCGATCACGCGGCTCCGTGACGGAGCCTTCAAGGATCTGGTCGAGACGTTTCCGAGCCTGGGGACGATGCGAGTGTTCGTCCGGAGTCGCGCGGCGGTGATTGAATCCGTGGGTGAATTTGGTGGGTTCAGCGAGATGGGGCCGTTCTTCAACGTCCAGACCGACACCCTCGACATGCACATCTTGCACGCCGAGATCGCGTCGATCTACTCGGTCCGGAAGATCGGCCATGATTCGGATTTCGTCACGCACTCGTTCCAGTTTTTCGACAAGGTGGGGGATGCCGCATTCAAGGCGTACCTCTGGGAAGATTTCCCCAACGTCCCGCCGCACCGGGTTGCGACCTGGCAGGATTTGACTCGCCAGTTCGCTGCCGAGCGGAGTTGAACGGAGCCGACCGATGTCAGCCCGCGCTGCGCTGATCCTGTGTGGTGGTGCGAGTCGCCGGATGGGTCAGCCCAAGGCCATGCTGCCGTTTGGTCCCGAGTCGTTGCTGCAACGAGTCACGCGTTTGATCGGTCCGGCGGTGGACGAGGTTGTCGTCGTTGCAGCATCCGGTCAGGACCTGCCCAGATTGCCCGCATCGGTTCGGGTTGTCCGCGATCATGCCGCGGCTCAGGGACCCCTCCAGGGACTGGCAACCGGCCTGGCCGCGTTGCCGGACGCGGTGGATCTCGTCTACGCTCTGGCAACCGACGTTCCCTTCCTGGTCCCTGAGTGGTGGGTGAGACTCGCCGATCTTGGCGGATCTGCCGACCTGGCCATCCCCGAGGTCGAAGGGCGGTTCCATCCACTCGCAGCCGTGTACCGCCGGGGGCCAACCCTGGATGCCGCTGAGCAACTGCTGCGAGCGGGACGGCTGCGCCTGACCGGTCTGGTGGAAGTCATGCACAGCCGGGTGATCGCGGCTCACGATCTGGTCGCGGTGGACCCGGAGTTCGCCACGCTCCGGAATCTCAACACACCCGAGGATTATCAGCAGGCCCTCCAGGATGCTGGGTTCACTGATAGACCATTGTAAATGGTTGCGAGCCCGTGGCTGATTCGTCCGGCTTGTGTCAGCGGGTCAAACGGGGTTATGATCTCCCCGAACGAGCCGGTTCGGTGTTGCCAAGGATCGATGTTTGGTGCTTTCGCGGATTCGATCCCTTGGCGGCGACGATTGTGCCTTTACAATGAACTGGAGAGCGTGATCCGGCAGGGTCTGCCCATGTTCGACTAGATCCGACTGCTGTCTGTCGCCATCTCAAGCGAACCAGTCGATTCGGTCAGTCGTACGGAGGAAAACGCAATCCGTCGAGCCTCATGCGTAATGCGGTTCCATCGACTCGAAGCGAGACGTTGCTCGATTTCCTCCACCGAGGGGTTTTGACCCCCGGTTGCCCCGTCGGAGTCGTCCTTGATGTATGAGCGATTTACCGACCGTGCTCGCAAGGTAATGCAACTGGCCAATCAGGAGGCCCAGCGCTTTAACCACGAGTACGTCGGCACGGAACACGTCTTGCTTGGTTTGGTGAAGGAAGGGAGCGGCGTCGCCGCGAACGTCCTCAAGAACCTTGATGTCGATTTACGGAAGATCCGCGTCGAGGTCGAAAAAATCGTCCAGTCGGGTCCCGATATGGTCACGATGGGGAAATTGCCCCAGACCCCTCGGGCCAAAAAAGTCATCGAATACGCGATCGAAGAAGCGCGCAATCTGAATCATAATAACGTGGGGACCGAACACCTCCTGCTCGGTTTGCTCCGGGAACAGGAGGGCGTGGCCGCCCAGGTGTTGATGAACCTCAACCTGAAGCTTGAAGAAGTCCGCGAGGAGGTGCTCAACTTGCTCGGTCACGGGATGGATGCTGGTTCTGGTGGTGGTGCGGCGGAAGGTGGCGGCGGAGAACGCGCTGCCAAGGGTGGTAAGTCGAAAACCCCCGCCCTGGATTCGTTCGGTCGCGACTTGACCGACCTGGCCCGGCAAACCAAGCTGGACCCGGTCATCGGCCGCGCCAACGAGATCGAACGCGTGGTGCAGATCCTCTCGCGTCGGCAAAAGAATAACCCCGTCCTCCTCGGCGAGGCGGGTGTCGGTAAGACGGCGATCGTCGAGGGTCTGGCCCAACTGATCATCGACGGCAATGTCCCTGAACTTCTCCGCGATCGTCGGATCGTCGTCCTCGACCTCGCCATGATGGTCGCTGGCACGAAGTACCGCGGTCAGTTCGAGGAGCGGATCAAGGCCGTCATGAACGAGGTCCGCCGCGCCAAGAACACGATCCTCTTCATCGACGAGTTACACACGCTCGTCGGCGCAGGGGGTGCCGAGGGGGCGATCGACGCCTCGAACGTCCTCAAGCCGGCCCTCGCTCGCGGTGAGATCCAGTGCATCGGCGCGACCACGCTCGACGAGTACCGCAAGTACATCGAGAAGGACAGCGCACTGGATCGCCGGTTCCAGACGATCGTCGTCGAGCCACCGAGCAAGACCGAAGCCCTGGAAATTTTGCGAGGGCTCCGCGATCGGTACGAGACGCACCACCGCGTCCAGATCACCGACGAGGCGCTCGAAGCCGCGATCGAGATGTCGGATCGGTACATCACCGGTCGCTGCCTGCCCGACAAGGCGATCGACGTGATCGACGAGGCGGGTGCCCGCGTTCGACTCAAAGCGATGACCCGGCCGCCCGACCTGAAAGATCTCGACGGCCAGATCGAGCAACTCAACCAGGACAAGGAAGAAGCGGTCGCCAATCAGGATTTCGAGCGGGCTGCCGCCCTCCGCGATCAGGCCGACAAGCTCAAGAAAAAGAAAGAAACGATCAACCGCGAGTGGCGCGAGCGCTCAAAGGAAGTCGACGGCACGGTTGACGAGGAAGTGATCGCCGAGGTCGTCTCCAAGATGACCGGTGTGCCGCTGACCCGGCTTGAAGCCGAGGAAACGGCCCGCCTGATCAACATGGAGAAGGAGATTCAGAAGAAGGTCATCTCTCAGTCCGAAGCGATCAAGCGGATCAGCCAGGTTGTCCGCCGGAGCCGTGTCGGCATCAAGAACCCGCGCAAGCCGATTGGCTCGTTCGTGTTCGCCGGTCCGACCGGGGTTGGCAAGACCTTGCTGGCCAAGAGCCTTGCCGAGTTCATGTTCGGCAACCCCGACGCGTTGATCTCGATCGACATGTCGGAGTACATGGAGAAGCATAACGTCTCGCGGCTGATCGGTGCCCCTCCAGGCTACGTCGGCTACGAGGAAGGCGGTCAGCTCACCGAGAAGATCCGCCGCCGGCCGTACTCGGTTCTCCTCCTCGACGAGATCGAGAAGGCGCACCCCGACGTCTACAACATGCTCCTCCAGATCATGGACGAAGGGCGACTGACCGACAGCTTTGGTCGGAGTGTCGACTTCAAGAACACAATTATCATCATGACGACCAACGCGGGGGCTGATACCACCGCGACCAACGCCTTCGGCTTCCCCGGCAGCCGCGACGATGCGAAGTCGTACGAGAAGATGAAGGAAGACTTCACGGGTTCGATCCAGAAGTACTTCCGCCCCGAGTTCTTGAACCGGCTCGACGATATCATCGTCTTCCACAGCTTGAACCGCGATAACCTGAAGCAGATCATCTCGATCGAGTTGAATCAGGTCAAAGGTCGGCTCAAGGATCGCGGCCTCGACCTCGTGCTGACCCCCGATGCGGAAGAGTATTTGATCGACGAGGGGTTCAACCCCGAGTATGGTGCTCGTCCGCTTCGCCGCTCGATTGAAAGCCTGATTGAGAACCCGTTGTCCGAGGACATCCTGAGCGGTCGCTACAAGAATTGCGACCTGATTAGTGTCCGGGTCGAAGGTGAAGGCCGCGACCGTAAGCTCATCTTCGACCCCTCCAAGAAGGGCGAAGAAGCGTTGGCAGGCGTTGCCGGCTCGACTGAACCCGAGTCGGAAGTTACGCCAACTGCTTGATCTGAGCTGACGACGGTGGATTAAACATCAAGAGAGGCGTGGATCAGGTGATCCCCGCCTCTCTTTTTTGATTGGATGGCTCGACTTCGCCGCGTGGTGATTCAGCCGTCATCATCCTCGTCTTCGAGGTCGTCCGGATTGGCCATACCTTGCGGTGTCTGATCGGGGATGGCGTAAGCGCCGTCGATCCAACGGCCGAGGTCGACAAGTTTGCAGCGGTCGGAACAGAACGGAAACGAGGGAAGATCGTCGAGTTTGGCGACTTCACCCGTCTTGCCACAAATGGGACATTTGACCCGGATCATGATGCCGAACCGGCTGGTGGCGTGGGTGTCGGCGTTGGCGTTGGCGACGCGGTTGGGGTCGGTGACGACTCGGCAGGCTTGCTGGCGGCCTCACTCGAAGTCTTGTCCGCCTGGGCCCCTTTTTTGTAGGACTCGGACCGATAGTCGGTCTGGTAGAAGCCTGAGCCCTTGAAAAGGATGGCGGCCCCAGCGCCGATTTTCCGCCGAAGTTTGGGTTCGTGGCAACTCGGGCAGACGGTCTGGGAGTCGGCCTTGATCGACTCGAACGCCTCGAACTCGTGCTGGCACGCGTCGCAGATGTAGTCGTAAGTCGGCATCGGTGGATCTCGTCTCGGGTAAGATTTATTGCGGGGCGATCGAGACAGCCACCTTGGTTGGACGGATCAAGCGGTCGCGGAGCTTGTACCCCTTGGCGAACTCGGCCACGACGGTCCCTTCAGGGTGATCGGCGCTCGGTTGCTGCGAGATCGCCTCGTGGAAGTTGGCGTCGAACGGTTGCCCGAGCGCGGCGATCGGCTCAACGCCGTGCTTGGCGAGCGCGGCGATGAACTGCTTCTCGACCATCATCAAGCCGTCGGCGATCGCGGTCGCTCCCCCTTTGCGGGCGGACTCGATGGCGCGGTCGTAATTGTCGAGCACGTTCAGGATGTCGAGCGCGATCGGTACGGCCAGGTAAACGCGGTCGGCGTCGGCCTGCGCCTTGGCTCGCTTCTGGTAGTTGGCGAACTCAGCGCGAGTCCGCTGAAGTTGCTCGAAGTACTCGTCGCGTTGCCTGGTGATTTGGGCCAGGTCTTCACCGCCGGTCACTGCGTCGTCGGTTGTCTGGGCCGCGTCGTTCATGGCGTCGCTCATGGGTTCCTGCTCGGGCTCGGATCAGGTCGGATGATGGAAAGAATAAGGAGACGCAATCCAACGAGGTTACTTCCCGTCCAATTCCGCGGCCACCTCGTCCTCGGTGAAGTAATCTTTGAGCTTGTCGAAGAAGCTTTTCCGCTTCGGACTGACGTCGCGGTGTTCGATCTCGGCAAGTTCGCGGAGGAGTTCCTCCTGGCGAGCGGTCAGGCTCCGTGGCGTCTCGACATGGACCTCGACCATCTCGTCGCCGCGTCCCCGACCATTGATGTCGGGCATCCCGCGCCCCTTGAGCTTGAGGACGTCGCCCGACTGCGTTCCCTTGGGAACCATCAGGCGGTCGGGACCATCGAGCGTCGGGACCTGGATCTCGCCACCAAGCGCGGCTTGCGGAAAGCTGATCGGTACCTGGCAAACCAGGTCGTTGCGGACTCGCTCGAAGAACGGGTGCTTTTTGACCTGGACCTGGACGCGCAGGTTCCCCCGAGGCGCGCCCGGATCACCCGCCTCGCCCTGGTTTCGCAGTTGGAGCCACATCCCGGTCTCGACGCCCGGCGGTACGTCGATCTTGATATGCGCCACGCTCGGAACTCGACCTTGCCCCTTGCATTTAACGCACGGGTCATTAATTCGCGTACCATCGCCGCCGCACGCCGGGCAGGTGGTGGCAACCTGAAAGAACCCACGCGACTGCACAACCTGACCTTGCCCACCGCAGTAGTTGCAGGTGGTGGCCACGGTCCCGGGCTTGGCGCCCGACCCCTTGCAATCGTCGCAGGGCTCCTGGCGGCTGACGTCGACGACCTTGGTCGTGCCCCGGGCCGCTTCGAGAAGCTCGATCTCCAGCTTCATCAGGAGGTCTTGACCCGCGCGCGGGCCACGTTGCCGCTGTTGAAAGAGATCGCCGAAGATGCCGCCACCGAAGATGTCACCGAACGCGGACATGATATCTTCGGAGTTGCGGAAGTCGTGGTGAGCAGCCCCCTCGACCCCGGCATGGCCATAGCGATCGTAGCGCGCTCGCTTGGGCTGATCGGACAGGATCTCGTACGCTTCGGCGGCTTCCTTGAACCGACCCTCGGCCGCGGCGTCCCCGGGGTTCCGGTCTGGATGATTCTTGAGAGCCATCTGCCGATAGGCCTTCTTGATGTCGTCGGCCCCAGCATCTTTCTTCAAGCCCAGGACTTCATAATAGTCGCGCTTCGTGGCCATCGGCACGGCGTCTCTCTCAAAGAACCGGTGACTGGCAGATTGCAATGACGAATTTTACCAGAAATTTGCCCATGAGGGAACTTGACCACGCTGGCCTTTTGACGCCCAGGATCAGGACGTGCCAGTCAGGCTCGTTCAGGCCAGCCGACGCTCAACCCTCATGAAGCCGATTAACGCTCGTGGGTCTCGGGTGATGTGGATGGCCCAGGTCCGCCCGGAACCAGTTCGGACCGTGAGAAACCCCGGCGGCAAACGATCTGACCCATCACCCTGGTCAGATCTGCGGCGAGCGATGCCGTCGGGTCTGGTCAGCCTGGACCGCAGAGAGAAATTCCAGGGTCGGGATCAGGTAGGGGACCATGGATGGCTGGGCGAGAACCCAGTGCACGGCGTCTGCCTCCGCTTCGTAGGCAACCCGGCCTGAGCGAGTGGTCCGGTGAATGACGCCGCTGTCCACGAGAAACAAAAGCAAGCTCGCACGCCGGATCAGCGGAGCATTGGTCCAGTGGCTGGAATGAGCCAGATCATTTTCGAGATGAAAGCCCGTAAATCGAACCGCCTCAGCCAGCAAGGCTTCGAGGTGTTCGTTGTTGCGATGGTCGCGATAATGAGCCAATCGGCCTGTCCAACGCCGAGCGAGATCACGGACAGATGAGGCGGACACGGGTAGGCAAGATCCTTCAGATCAGCGGATTGACCCGGGAAATCACGCGATCCCGAGCCCTCTGACCTCATCATACAAGAGCCGGCAAGAGATCGCCCAGCAAATCTCGCAGTGTGGTGCGACGAATGGAGCCAGAGTCCCTCATTTGACAGCCGTGGTCCATTTCTATTACTGTTCGTGGTGAGTTTTCGTCGCGGAAACGGCCCTCGTTGGTTTCGATGTGGTCATCCGGGAGCCGCTGGATCAGGGCAAGTCGGGCCGATCCGGGTATCCTGCCTTCGGCGATTGTGCTAGCGAACCGCGGACCCGACCTCCTCATGTTTCAACTGCTCGCCAGACTTGTCAATCACCACGGTTGGGTCATCATCGCGGGCTGGTTGCTCGTCACGCTCGGTTTGGTTTACGTCGCACCCGCCTGGGAATCAGTCACCAAGGATGATGACGTCAGCTTTTTCCCGGCCGGTTTTCCGAGCGTCATCGGCCAGTCACTGTTAAAACGCGGCTTTCCCGCCGACGCGGCCAGCTCGCAGGTGGTTCTGGTCGTCGAGCGGGCCGACGGCAAGTTGACTCGGTCCGACTATGACTACATCGTCCGTCTGTCCACCCGCCTGAGCCAGTTCAAGCAGGATGAACCACAGCTCGAAATCCGCCAGGTGATCGACTACCGAGTCCCGGTCCTCGGTCCCCGCCTCGTGGGAGATGCGCACCAGGGACCAGGGCAATCAGCCTTGATCCTGGTGGCACTCAAAGGGACCTACATTGCCAAGCAAACTCGGCTCGTGGTTGAGCGGTTGATGCATCTGCTCGCCGGCTTCGAGAAGCCGCCGGCGGGGCTCGACGTCCAGATGACGGGATCGGCCGCCGTGGGTCATGATATGAACACGTCGGCAATATCCAGCGTGGCCGCGACGACCTGGGCGACAATTGGTCTCGTCGTCCTGATCCTGTTGATCGTCTATCAGTCTCCCTTGCTGGCCTTGATTCCGCTGGCGACGATCGCGCTCTCGGTGAAGCTTTCGCTGCTGGCGATCGCATCGCTGACGCGCATCCCGGGCCTGAACTTCAACGTGATCAACATCACCAACATCTTCGTGATTGTTGTCCTCTTCGGCGCCGGGACCGACTATTGCCTGTTCTTGATCGCCCGGTACCGCGAGGAACTGGCCCGGGGACGGACCGGACCCGACGCCCTCCGCGAGGCGATCGAGCAGGTCGGTGGGGCGCTGGTGGCGAGCGCCGGGACGGTGATCGTGGGGCTCGGGATGCTCTGGTTCTCGTCGTTTGCCAAGATCCAGTACACCGGGCCGGCGATCGCGCTGAGCCTGGCGATTGGTCTGCTGGCTTCGTTGACGCTGGCGCCGGTCCTGCTCCACTGGCTCCGGGGGGCGGTCTTCTTTCCGTTCACCCCGCCGCACCACGAGAAAGGGGCCGATCGCGAGCAAGAAAGTCTCGCTCAGATCCCCCTGGCCACCTTCTGGGGCAAGATCGCCGACGCCGTGATTGAACGGCCTGGGCTGATCCTGATCTCCAGCCTGCTGGCATTGCTCCCGTTCGCCGTGATCGGGGCGCGAACCGCACCCAACTACAGCCAGTTGACCGACCTGAGCCCCGACCAGCCGAGCATCATCGGCTCGAAGTTGATCAGCCGGTACTTCGCGCCCGGCGAACTCGGGCCGACCACGATCTTGCTCGAACACCCGACGCTCGACTTTCGCACGGAACCCGGCCGCGCCGTGATCGAAAAACTGTCGCAACAGCTTGCCAGCGTCAAGAACGTCGAGGAGGTCCGCTCGATTTCTCGTCCCCTGGGCATCAACCCGGCAAGCTGGCGCGAAGTGTTGGCCGACCAGGTCCGCCGCCCGTTCGTCGACCCGCGCTACGTGGCGACCGCCCCGGTCGACCGTAAGGACACGAATCACATTACCCGGATCGACCTGATCCTCCAGTCTGACCCGTTCTCCGACCGGAGTCTCCGGTCACTTGCCGAGGTCCGGAAGATCATCAGCAACGCCATGAGTCCCACTGGTCCCCTCGCCGGAGCCACCTTGACTGGTCTGGCGGGTTCGACCGCGATGGTCGCCGACCTCAAACAGGTGACGACTCAGGATGAACAACGGATGTACTGGCTGGTCACGCTGGGCGTGTACGTGATCCTCGTGATCTTGCTCCGCCGGCCTGGGATTTGTCTCTATCTGATCGCCACCGTTGTGCTCGGCTACCTCGCGTCGCTCGGGATCACCGAACTCGTCTTCCGGTCGCTGCACCAGGGGCCCGACCCCTGGGTCGGTCTGGACTGGAAAGTGAGCTTTTTTCTGTTCGTGATCCTGGTGGCGGTCGGCGAGGATTACAATATCTTCCTGATGGCCCGGATCATCGAGGAAGAACGAAAACACGGGACGATCGAGGGAACCCGGCAAGCCGTGATGCACACGGGGGGGATCATCTCGTCGTGCGGCCTGATCATGGCCGGCACGTTCGGGTCGATGCTGACCGGCAACCTGACCGCGCTGAAGGAACTTGGATTTGCCCTGGGACTGGGGGTCGTGCTCGATACGTTCATCGTCCGGCCGGTGCTGGTCCCCGCGTTCGTGATCCTGCTCCACAAGTCAAAAACGCGTGTTCCGGAACCCCAAACCCCGGTGGTCTCCGAATCGGTTTGAACCATCCTCTGGGAGAGGGCTTTCTCTTTGATTCACTCCAAGCGCCGACCTCGGCTGCTGTGCTGGCTCGGGATCATGCTCGGCTGCGCGATCGGACCAGGCACGGAGGCGCGGGGGCAGGACCGAGCCCGGGCCGCGACCGAGGCCGCCAACCAGGCGACCGAGGCCGACCGCCTGCTCAAACTCGGCGAGTTCGCCGCCGCGCTGCCGCTCTACGAGGCCGAGCGAGCTTCGCGCGCGACGACGGGTGACCTCCGCTACGAGGCTTACGCCCTCCGCGCGATCGGGATCTGCCACGGCGAACTGGGCGATGATGCCGCCGCCATTACCGCCTGGAAGCAGGCTTACCTCCTGGACCTGAAGCGCGATGATCCCGGGTTCGCGGGGTACGATGACTTCTTGATCGGTCAGGCTGAAGCCCGACTCGGTCGGCTCGACGAGGCGATCGGGAGCCTGGACCGCGCGTTGACTCGCCTGGGAGGCGCCGCCGACCGCGACCATGAGATTGATGCCCGGCTCTCGCTCGCCCGCCTCCTGGTCGGCTCCGGTCGCGCCGAGGTGGGCCGACCGCATGCCGCGCGGGCTCTCGAACTGGCCGAACAAACCAGGGATAGCCCCCGGATCGCCGATGCGTGGGCTTCGCTTGGGCAAGTTGAAGGCTCATCGGGTCACGCCGACAAGGCCCTTGCCGACTTCTCGAAGGCCCAGGCGCTCTATGAGCAACAGGGTCGAGCCGCCGACGCCGCCTGGATGGAGACGACCTCCGCATCGTCGCTGGTCCTACTAAATCGGCTCGACGAGGCCCTCACTCGCTTCGAGAAGGCAGCCGAGTTACACAAGCATCTTGAAGATGGCGGCTCGACGTCGGAAGACCTGGCCGCCGTCGCTGGAATCCATCTCGAAGCCGGTCGGCTCGCCCCGGCGCTCAAGGCGGCCCGCGAGGCCGTGGACCAGGCCCGCGACGCCGACGACCGCGGCCGCGAGGTCGAAGCGCGGGTTCGCCTGGCCCAGGTTCAGGGAGCCCGCAACGAATGGGGACCAGCGGCCGAGACGCTCGACGAGGCCGTGATCCTCGGTCGCCAGGTCGCCCGCGACAACACGTTCGAGCAGGTCCGGATCTTGCTCACGGCCGCCGCCACCGACAGCCGCGCAGGGCTGACCGACCGAGCCGCCGACCGAATCAAAGCCGCGACCCAGCTTGCCGACGACTCCAAATCGGTCGAACTCAAGGCCACGGTCCGCAATGCCGCGACGGCGATCGGGGCGCGACCAGAACCTCTCCCACCGCCACCACCACCAGCGCCCATGCCGCCGAAATAATCCGTTGCGGTCTCGGCGGAGACTGGGTCACGACATCCAACGTCCCAGCTCAGCGGACCTGGCCGCCACCAACCCACAAATCGACATAAGCTGCAGCTGGGGTCCGTTGTACCTTAGTCATCCACTAACGATGGGAACTTGGGGTCGAGCAGCGTAATTAATTGCTGCAGCAGGCACTGGTCCGGCACTCCTTTTCGTGGATGCGAACCCAACACATCATATAGGCGGTTTTTAAGTTCGTCGGCTATGGCTCGTTCTAATGCTGCCATCTGATTACGAAACGGAACATGCGTCTCGAAATCGGTCTGCTCGGGAAAGATCGGGCCGACTGCTACCATTTCAAATGAGCAGTCGGAGTATATGACGCCGCGTCGCAGAAGTTGTTTGCCCAAGGCATTACCTTTAGCGTTTGGCTTTGGGTCGAGGTGCTGCCCAATTCGCTTAAAGGGTGAAGACGCGTTAGCAGATGAACTATCGCCTGTTCGGCCCACATAGACATGATTGGACGTTGGCCCTTTGATCTGCCAGACGTACAGCCAGAATCCTCGATTGAGAAGGTGGCCATCGAACATCATGCTGAACGATTGCAACACTGATGCACCTCCTGCCGCCAAACGAGTGACACCAGGTTTCGAAGCACATTCCACAGCAAAGCCAGCGAGATTGGACACAGCGGACCAGCGTCTTTGCATCGAGGGAACTTTCGGCATCGGTAACACGAACGGCGGCCCGACGTGGATCGAGATGACTCAAGACGCTGATCCTTGATCGCGAGTCCAGGAAAGTAGGGGCCTGGATCGGAACTTGGTTCAAGCATTGGCTCGAACGGTGAGATTAGTTTCCCCCCTGGGCCGCTGCGCTGCGCGGGTAGTCTTGCTTGAGCCGTTCCATGGCCTCATCAGCGCGGTCGGGACGCTTCATCTCACGCCAGAGCTGGGCGATCTGACCGAGGGCGCGAGCGTGCTCGTCCTTTTCCTTGCTGAAGAGAAGATCGGTGTGGAGGTACGCATAGAGCGCTTCCTTCGGCTTGCCGGCGGCGCGGAGGCAGTCACCGAGGGTGTTGTGGGCGAGCGCCTGCGTGGCGGCGTCTTCGGGGCCGGCGGCCTTGATGACCGAACGGACCAGATTCTCGGCCTCGGGGTACTTTTTGAGCGTGGCCAGAGCCTCGGCCTTGGCCAGGGTCGCGTCCCGCTTCCGGGGTGAGCCGTCAGGGTTGGCGGCGATCACCTTGTCGATCTCGGTGATGGCTTCGGTCGTCTGCCCCTTGCGGGTCAGGAGCTTGATCCGGAGGGAGGCCGAGCGGTCGTCGCCGCCGGGCAGCTTGGCGATCGAGGCGAGCGTGGTCTCGGCCCCCGCGTAGTTTTCGCGGGCGATCTGGAGCCGGGCCAGCGCTTCGAGCGCCGGGCCGACGTGGCGACCGTTAGCGTAAGCCCGCGAGAAGGTGTCGAGGAGCTTGATCGCGTCGGCGACCCTGGCCGGATCAGTTTGCGCGAGGTCCGCCGTCGCGCGCGCCTGACCGAACGCCGCGTCCTCGGTGATGAACGGCTTGGCCGACGCCTCGCCCACGGCTTTCTTGTACAACTCGATCGCTTCGGCCAGGTTGCCCGCCGCGTCCTTGTCCTGCGCCTGTTCCAGGCTGACCGGGTGGCCGTCGTAAACGATCGACGCCACCTCGTTGGTGGGAACCGACGTGACGTTGTTCCCGAGCTTCACTTCCACCTTGCTCGGCGACTCCGCCGTGATGGTCCCCCGGACCACCCCGCCCGCCGCTCCCTTCGTCGTGGCGTCGGGCGTCAAGGTGATGACGTCGATCGCCCAGCTTGATCCGCCGCAGGGGCCACCCAGGACCAGACCCAAACCTACCGCGACCCACAAGTTCCGCTTCATGATCGAGTCACCCCTTGCTGTCCGTCCTGCGAGTCAAAACCATAACCAATTCAAAAAAATATAATAAAATCTTATCCGTGTTCAATCCGTGGCCAGTTTCCTCTGCGATCATTTGGTGAGTTGTTTCAGTAAGTCCTGATACTTCGACTTCATCTCGGGCGATCCCACTGTCGGCGACATCCGCATGACGGTGGCAACGGTCTGGCGGGCGAGGGTGTTGTTGCCTTGCTTCTGGAGTGCCTGTGCGGCGTGAAACCAGGCGTCGTAATAATCCTCGGGCTTCGGGTTCATGGTGGCGAGCTTGGTGGCCAGCCCTTTCCAGTAGGCGTAAGCCTCGGCCCAGGTGCCGATCTTGGCCACGGCCTTGGCGTCGAGGATGTGCCCCTTTTCGACCTGCGGTTCGAGGAGCCGTTTGTTCTCGGCGATGATCGCGTTCAGGTTCAGTTCGGCGTCGTTGAGCTTGCCCGTTTGCCGGAGCGCCGCGACCTGCTTGATCCGGGTCGTCAGCAAGAGGTTGTCGGCGTTGGGTGACTTCATGAACTCGGGGTCTTTCGAGTACGACTCGATCACGCTGGCATAAATCTTGGTAGCATCGTCCGCCTGTCCAAGTTTCAGCAGGTTATCTCCCGCCCACCGGAGCGACTGGAACGTCTGGCCCGTCTTGTTCGCCACCAGCGCCTTGAGAAACTTGACGTAAGCCGCCTCGGTTCGTGCCAGGCGAGCGGTATCGCCGCGTTTGCGGAGCGTTTCGCTCTCGCGTTCGAGGAGTCGGCCGAGTTCGAAGTAAAGCTGTGCTGAGTTCGCGCCGCCAGCGGTTTCGAGGGTCTTCATGTCGGCCATTGCCTGATCGACCTTGCCCGCCGCGACGTGCGCCCGGAGCAAGGCGGTGATCGCGCGGGTGCTGGTCGCGGTGGCGGTCTTGCTCGCCGAGGCCGATCCGAGCTTGCCCACGATCGGTTCCAGCAACGCCACGGCGTCGTTGGCCTTGTCGGTCGCCACCTCGATGGTGGCGAGTTCGCACGCGGTGTTGACGTAAGACGGCTCGTTGTCGGCGACGTTGGCGGACTTGCGGGCCTTGAGCGACGTTTGCAGCACCTCGATCGCTTTGCCGACGGCCGCATCTGCCCCCTTGGTCTCGCCCGACTCGCGAAGTTGGAGACTCTGCCGCCAGTGCGCCGAGCCCGCCGCCGCCTGTGCATCGAACTTTCGTGCCGAGGCCGGGCGGACCGAATCAAACGCGGCGATGGCATCGGCGAACTGCCCACGCTCGCTGGCCACTTCCCCCAGGGCCAGCCGCGCCGTGTCGCCCTGTTCGACCTCGGGCCAGGTGGCGACGACGTAGCGGGCGAAGTCGGCGACGTGGTCGAGGTCGCTCTGCCGCGACAGTGCCGACGCTTGACTCTGCGAGCTGAGCAAGGCAAACATGGCCACCTCGGCGGCCTTGGCCGACCACTCGCCGCTCGGGTCGTGGCGGGCGATGTGCTCGTCGACCACCGCCGCCTCATCGAACCGATTCGCCTTGTAAAGGGCATAGCCCAAGAGCATCCGCGCCCGGTTCGCCTTGACCAGATCGCGAGTCGGGTCCACCTTCCGCCCGGCGAGCCGCAGGAGCATGATCGCGCGCTTGAAGTCGTCGCCGGAGATCGCCTGGTTCGCCTCATTCACCGCGTCGTCGAACGTCATCTTGGCCGCGTCCGCCGCGCTCATCGCCGCGGTCGGGCGGTACTTTTGCAGGATCGCCATTCCCTCGGGCTTGAACGGCGAACTGATCTTCACGACGTCGGCCAGCACGTCGGTCGCCGCGCGGATGGCCTTGGGCTTGTCGGCGTCGGTCAGGCTCGGGAGCTGCGCGATGATGTTCTTGCCGAGTTCGAGCTGAACCCCGAGCGCCTCGTACGAGCGCCGATCCTTGGGGAACATCGTCAGCCAGCGGTTGCATTCATCGGCGGCGAGCGCGAACTCGTTCCGCTTCGACATGACGATGATCCGGAAGTAGTCGACCTGACGTTGCAGCGAGCGGAGCGCCGGGTCGGGGTGGTCGAGGAGTTCCTTGTAGATCCCCATCGCCTCGCCGAGCTTGCCTTGCTCCTCGAAGCACTTGCCCTGCCACATCCGTGCCGTCAGCCCGGCCATCTGGGTTCGATACTTCTTATACAGATCCTCGAACGCCAGGAGTGCCTTGCCGAGCAGTTCCTCGCGGCGGGGCGAGCCGACGGGCTCGGTCTCGGCCTCGTCGTAGTTGACGATCTCGCGCTGGAGTTCGGCCTGGATCATCGACCCCCGGACCCGCTCGCGTTCGAGGCGGCGGGCGTCCTCGGCCGGGATGAACTTGGGGTAAGCGGCGAACCTGGTCGAGAGCCGCTCGATTGCCTGGCCGAAGGCGTCGCGGGCATTGCCGAAGAACGATCGTGCCGACGTCAAGCGCTGGTCCTTGTCGGCGGGGGTCTTCGACTCGGTCGAGAAGATGACCTCGGTCCGCCCGCGCTCATACAGCAGGTTGGCGAGCGCGACGAGGGCGTCGGTCGTGTCGGGTCGGTCGGGGTTAGCTTTCACGAACCCTTCGATCTTCGTTCGGGCACGGTCAAGCTTGTCGCGGGCGGCTTCGGGGTCGTTGTCGCGGCTGGCCGCCTCGATCAGGACGCGGGCTTCCAGGTAGTCGACCGACCGCTTGAAATCCTCGGGGGCATCGGCGGCCTTCCGCCAGTCGTCGAGGTATTCGAGCGCCAGGTCATAGTAACCCCGCGTCCGCAACCCATCGGCGAAATCGGCTGCGAACCGGGGGTCGTCCCCAGCCTCCGCACCGGTCGGACCTGCTCCAACCAGGCTCAGAACCAGGGCCACCAGCAGAGATGAGCGCGGCATGGGCGAACCCCGCAGAAGTCGGTGCACGGACAGGACGACGTGAAGAAATCCATCGTAGGACGACGGCTCAATCCTCGTCAAGCAACTCGACCCCGCGATCGAATCCGCAACCATCGATCAGAAACCAGTTGACTTTGACGGCGACTGTCGTAAGATCCGCTTGAAGGTTGACGACGGCTGCCGTAAATTTGATTGGAGATGGGTAATGGACGAGCCGATTCCCTCGCTGGGGGATGTGGAGCTGCAGGTGTTGCGCTGGATCTGGCGTGAGCAACCCTGCCCGGAGCGGCGGGTGACGGACCTGATGCAGGCCGAGCGTCCGGTCGCTCGGACGACGGTTTTGAAGACGATCCAGCGGTTGGAGGAGAAGGGGTTGCTGGTCCGCGAGGCGAGTACCGATCGCGGGCCGATCCGCTTCCGCGCCGTGGTCGAGGAGCGGCGCGTTTTGCCAACCCTGATCCGCCGGTTCGTCGAGCGTGTGCTTGGCGGGTCGGATGCGCCACTGGCGGCGTACCTGGCCGACTCCGAGAGCGACCGCCTGTCCAGCAAGGATCTGGAGGCTCTGAAGGCGATCGCCCGCAAGATCAGCGACGAGTCGGGAGGCGCGGCATGATCCCCGGGCTCAACAGCATAAGTTCGATCTGGGCCGGAGTGGCCTGGGCGGTCTGCTGGCAGGCCGTGGTCGTGGTGCTGGCCTTTGGTCTGGTGGCCTGGTGGCTCCGGCGGTCGTCGCCAGCGATTCGCGGCTGGGTCTGGCACCTTGCCGCGCTCAAACTTCTGGTCATGCCGTTCTGGGGCGTTGCGCTGGCCTTGCCGGCCTGGTCGGGTCTGCCCAAGCCGCCGGCCACCCTCGCGCCGCTTGATCCCAGCCCTGAGTCCGACAGGATCGCCTCGCTTTCGAATCGATCGGACTCGACGGGCAGTCTCACCCTGACCAGCGCGAATCCCCCGTCCGCCGCCCCATCGGAACCGATCACCTGGCGATCGGTCTTGATGCTCGGCTGGCTCGGCCTCGTCGTGGTCCAGGTGGCAGGCTTGATCCGCCAGCGTGGGCGACTCGTGCGCGTTCTCAACCGGACCACGCTGGCGGTCGATCCGGACCTCTGCGACCTGGTCAGGGACCTGGCGGGTCGGGTCGGCCTGGCACGGGTGCCGGCGACTCGGTGGGCTGACGGCGGGACATCGCCGTTCGTCTGCAACCTCGGCGGGCCAACCCTGGTTTTGCCGGCGGACCTCGTCGCAACCCTGAGCCCCGGCGCCCTCCGCGCGGTCCTGATCCACGAACTGGCCCACCTGGCCCGCCGCGACCTGTTCTGGGGCTGGGTACCGACGCTGGCCCGCCTTGTTTATGTGGGCCATCCGGCCGCTGGTTACGTCGCCTTTCGTGCCCGGCTCGAACGCGAGCTGGCCTGCGATGCCGCCGCCATGATCCTTGCCGATCAGGGGGCCGCCAGCTATGCCGCCACTCTGGTGGCCGTCGTCTCCCGGTCGGTCCCGGCCGGTGTGTTGGTTGGATTTTCGCACTGACCCCCTGAATGACCCCAAGGAGATCCCACGATGATCGACCGTTTCGGTCCCTGGTCCTCGGCGCTCGGTGATGGCCCCTCGAACCACCTCGACACCTTCTGGAAGCGTCGCCTGACGCTCCTCGCTCCGACGCGAACGACCCGGCGGACGCTCCGACCGCGCGACTGGTGGTCGCTCGGCCTGGCGGCTGTCGCCGTCCTGATCGTGCCGACCCTGCATCTGGCGTTCGCGCAGGACGGCCCGGCCTCGGGACCGGTGGACGCGAACAAGATTTATGCCCGCGCCAACTTCAATCAACCCGGTGAGCAGGACAAGGCCAAATCCGGTCTGTTCAGCATCGACCCAGTCACCGCGAAGACGCAGAAACTGGCGGATGATTCCTTCTTCAACGTCCGGGTGGCTCCCGATCGTCGGACGATCGCTCTGAGCAAATCGGGCTGGTCGGGGCCAGGGCGACCGGTCGACGGCGCTGGGATCTGGACGATCAACGCCAACGGCGCTGGGGTGAAACGCAAGATCGCCGATGCTGGCGGAACTCTCTGCTGGTCGCCCGACAGTGAATCGCTGATCGTCACCCGGGGGATCACCCCGATCATCGATGGACGCGAGGTCAAGCTGCACGAGACCTGGCGACTCAAGGCCGACGGCTCGGAGGCGACCCAACTTGCCATCCCCGCCTCGGAAGAAGTCGACGACTGGTCGCCCGATGGCCAGTGGGTCGTCACGGTCTCGGACCGCCAGACCCCGAAGTTCCCGAACTATCAGCTCTACGTCATGCACCTCGACGGGACGAACGAACGCCTGATCTCTGATGGGACCGGTGGCAACGTTTACCCGCGCTTCTCGCCCGACGGCAAGCAGGTCGCCTACCTCTACTTTAATAACACCGGGAGTAGCATTCGCGTTGTCAACACCGACGGGACCAATCGCCGCGTTCTGGTCGAGGAGACCGACAAATCGCACCCTGACCACCTCGCCTGGTCGCCCGACGGTCGGTCCATCGTCTTCCGGTCACAGGTTCCACAGTTTGACCCCGAGGATGGTCATAAGTTTTATGAGGTTGAGAAGACAAATCCCAAATTTGTCATCATCGACACCAACGGCAAGAACCGGCGCGTCCTCGACACTCCATCCGCCAGGTGGCTGGAAGAACCGGATTGGAAGTGAGATCCACGCACGATCGCCCCACCGCCCGATTCTCGATCGAGTGGTGGGGCCGATCGCGTTCAGATCCAGCAGTCCTATCAGGCCGACCGGCGGCGGGCAAAGCCGCAACCGATCAAACCGGCGATTACGACCATGGCCAGCGACGAGGGCTCGGGCACGGCGGTTGGATTGATGTTCAGGTTCGAAAAGTCGAGTCCAGCACCGTTGAACGGCGTGGTCACGTTCGACGACCCCGGGTCGCCAGCCAGCCCGGGTCCCGCCAGGGTCAACGACACCATCGCCTGCCCGGTTGCGATTGTCGCCAACGCGGCGGTCGGGAGGGTGATCGTGTAGACGTTGTATTCTTGCTGCGTCCCGCCGTGACCGTTGAATGCGGTGTTGAGCAGCGCCGTCAGGTCCACCCCGTTGATCGAGAACGCGCCGACCTGATTGCCCGCCGCCGCCGAGTCACCGTCGAAGATCCCGATCGAGAACGTCGCCGAGTTGACCGTTTGCGCCCCGAAGGCGAAGTTGTACGACATGGCGAAGTTGGTGTTCAAATCGCCGCCGATGAAACCATTGAACGGCGTCGGCTGCCCGTTCACCGCTGACGCATACATCGCATCGTTGATGATCTGCCCATCGCTGAAATGCTGCGCGCCCAACTGGACCAGGCCGGCATCAGCCCGGCCCAAGGTCACCAGAATCAGACCAAACCCAGCCACCCAGCCCCATTGCCTCGTCATCAACATCGATACGCTTCCCATTCCGAGTGGCAGCGTCCAACCCACCCGGATCGACGCCGATCCGCGACAGTTTGCGCCTGATAGCTCGAAAGTAGGTCACGAGATTCCTCCGTTTGACTTTGTTGAAAATTATCAACGTTGAGGGAACACGGACCAGAACCAGAGCAACCGCTGATTGTCAGAGACTCCGAACGGCAACTCTGGTTTTGATCCGGAACTTATCCGAAGCGAGTTTGTCTCTCTTTTTTCTCAATATGCCATCGCCGATCGCTTCACCTTGGGTCGGCCCCCGGCGGGCCGCTCGCGGCGGGCGAGTTCGATGTGCCAGGCGAACCAGGCGAACGAGAGCCCGGCGATCAGCAAGGCCCAGGCGTTCATGTCTTTTTTGAGCAAGGTGTCGTATAGACCGTGCAGGACCATCGGCACGATCATGACCCGCAACGCAAAGAGACCGAAGCCGGTGGCGTCCTGGACGCCTTCATAATCATCGACATGGCGAGCAATCGCGATCCCGACCGAACCAGCCCACATCGCATGGAGCGCGACGCACGAGACGAAGCGAACCAGATAAATCTCGGCGCCGTGGATCCCGTTGTAGTAGCGGCTCGCGTACATGATCCCCTCGGCGACGCCGAACCCAACCCCCGAAGCCAGCCCCCAAAGACAGGCGCCCCGCCAGCCGACCTCGGAGTAGCGCCGGAACCAGAAGAACATCGGGATCGCCTTGGTGAACTCCTCGCAGAGACCGACGCCGAACGTGAATCCAAACGCGCTCAGCAGGAAGCCCGTCTCCGGGTCGTTCGCCGACTCGTACGACCAGCCGATGAACCACATGATCATCAGGATGATCAAGCCAACGCCGCGGGCGCGAAAGCTCCCGAGCCGGATCATCGCGCAAAATTGGACGAGCAGGAGGAACAAGATCCCCGCCGTCGCCGTGAACAACCCGACTCCCAGTAGATGAACCGGATGCGCCCGCTCGACCGAGAAGCAGAGCGCCAGCAAACCCAGAAATCCCGCCGTGGCCAGACCTGCATAGAGCCAGTGGACGGCCGTGTCGCGCGTCAGGTGGGCGCCGACCAGCTTGTTGCCCGGCATCGCGGCAAGGGCCTGCTCCAGATCCACCGAATCCTGCGCAAGTTCGGTCTTCATCCGCTCCTGATCGGCAGCCGGCGCCTGCTCGATCGTTTGCGTGAACCGCTCCTGGAGGTCGAGATCCTTCCCCTGCCGGAGCAATGAGAACACGAGCGGGATCAACGCCAGCGCGAGCAAGACATACGAGTATTCCAGGATCGTCGCCTGCCCCCCCGGTCGGGCCGATGCCTTCTTGGTCCCCGGCTTCCCGGGTTTGGGTACTGATGCTGTCCCGGACCCGACGCTCGGCGCAAACCGCGTCGTCGTGGTCTTCTCGCGCGGACTGGGGTGATAGGTCGAACTTCCCGTGGCGACCGATCGCGCTGGAGCTGCTGTCGCGGTCGGGGGCGGAATCGCCGCCCGAGGCTCGGGAGCGAGCACACCGTACGGCGAATCATCTTCCTCCTCATCATCGAAGACCGCCGGCACCACTACCATCTCGGCTTCGGGTTGAGGGATGAAAAAGATCTCCCCGCACTGCGTGCAGCGTGCCTTCTTGCCCGCCAGTTCATCACGAGCCCGCAACGTTTTGCCGCAGGCACACTCGAACGTGATCGCCATCGATCGCATCCTCGGGGGTTCATCAAAACGACCAGTCGGCTCACGAGTTTACTGGGGGATTGACGATTGTCGAGCGAGAACTGGGTCAGCCAGCAATTTTGCAAGCGGGCGACAAATGAAATGAGTGAACCGAACCTGTATCAATCCGTAACTGATTCAGATTAATCTCACAAAAGAAAATAAAATCCCAATTTTGCAAAATATTCGGTTGATTCTACCGATCGGGATGCCATGATGTTCGGTAGGCGATCATTCTTTTGCGTAAAATCGCATCCCAGAGTCGGAAGGATTGAACGATGCTTCCCCTGAGCCCCGCACGTCTGGCTGCCAACAAACTCAATGCGCAGCGCTCCACCGGTCCGAACACCGCGGCTGGCAAGGCCGTCTCGCGTGCCAATGCCCTGAAGCATGGCCTCTGCGCCATCAAAGTTGTGGTCGAGGACGAGGCTCTCGTCCGTGAACGTGCCATCGGGGTTTTCGAGACATTCAAGCCGCAGACCGCGTTTCAGGCGTGGATCTGCGCTGCCATCGCGATGATCACCATCCGCCTGGACCGCTTGCGGGATCTCGAAAAGCAGATCCGCAAGGGAGCGAGCTGGCGCGCCGGATCGTTCTGGGAGGATGATCAGCGCGATGAGGCCAGGCGGATCGGCGCCCGCCTCCGACGCAATCCCGAGCAGGTGGTGGCGCGGCTCCGCCGGACGGGGCACGGGTGCGGCTGGCTGATCGAGCGCTGGGCGATGCTCTTGAACCTGGCCGAGCGGGGAGTTTGGACCGACGAGCAGACATCGCTGGCCAATGATCTGCTCGGCACGCCACCCGAGTTCCGTGGCGATGCCCCCGGCCTGACCGTCGATCTTGATGGTCGGACGCTCGACTCCGGCGCCGATGAAGCCGCGCTGGCCCGCACGATGCTGGCTGATCTGAAATTACATCAGGAGCGTGTCGAGGACGCCGACGCCATCGCCCGCCAACTGGCGATCGCCGACCTGGACGACTTCAACAATCCCAAGTTGGTTCGGCTCGGCCGTTACGAACGCTCGCTCCAGCGTGAGTTCCATCGACTGTGCGCGCTGAGCCAGTTCGAGTCACCCCACGCCGCTCCGAACGCCAAGTTTCCGGCGTCGATCCCGGCTCACTTCTTCGACTCGCCAGTCATCCCGAACGAACCCAATCCACCGATCTCGGCCATTCCTGTCCAGAACGAACCCATTATTGCGACCACACCAGTTCCCGAGAACGAACCCATTCCGGTAACCTTGCCCCCTGTCCAGAACGAACCCACTCTCGTCATCCCGCCCGTTGTTGACGCGAACGAACCCACTCCGCCCGTCGCTCCTCGGCGCCCGAACAAACCCATTGCGGGCGGATTCGACCTGAGTTTGCCTTCCACTGCCGGGATGGACCCGACTCTCGTCGCCCTCCTGGAAGCGGACCTGCCCGACCCCAGCACACTCGACCCCGCCTGGTGCCGCGAGTTTATCGCGGCTCGGCTCGGCATCGACGCTGAGGGACAACTTTGCATGCCCCCCGAGTGGGAGGAACGCTGACTTTTGCGGGATTGGAACGACCCATTGGGGTTTGAATCAGATGACGGCGAATTGGCTTGATCCAGCGGCTTGATCGGTTGGAGACCACGGCGCACGGTGGGTTGCACCCACCCTACAATCGTCTGAGTTTCTGGCGATATGAGGTAGAACGCGGCTATTGTCCCGGTTCGATCGGGCGAGAAAACCTGCGTTGATCACGCTCGCGGGATAGCCGCCCAGGTCTCGGCGGCCAAGCGTACGGCGGTTGCGTCGAACCGGTCAAACCGGCGTGGCTCTGGTCCAATCTCCCAGGGAACCCACCATGCGGCGACCGGCTCGGCCCCGCCATCGGCCAGACTGCGCGCAGCCAGCATGACGCGCAAGTCTTCGCTCATTGGATCGAGGCTGGCGTCGCCGACGCAGAGGAGGATCGTCGAGCCATCGACCAGGCGGCAGCGGCAGTCGCCCCACCCGGCGAAGACGGTCGGCGCAGCGGTTTTGGCGGGTGAAGCATAAGCAACTGTCCATTCCCAGCGGGGCGACCACTCGTTCCGGTCGTCCTGAAAGATTGGCGGCAAGGCCGCGAGCCAGATCTGGAAGCGAGGGACGGCCAGGTCGATCAGGCGGCGACCGGCGACCGGGTCCTGGAGCCGGGCGACCCGCTCGGCGATGGCGGGGGTGGCCTCGGAATTGAAGGCGGCGGTGTCGGCGAGGATCGCGCGGCAGAGGAGGTCGAGCCGGGCGGCCGTGGTCGAGGTCGTCGGGGTCGGGTCGAGCGCGACCCAGCGCGGGAGGTCGGTCCACCGAGGGGTCGAGCGGACGAGGTCAGGCCGAAGCTGCGCGGTCCGGATCAGCTCGGCCACCTCCAGCAGCGGGATCGGGCGCTGGCTCGACCGGCGGGTCGGACCTGGTCCGGTGGGGGTTGCGGCGGGAATGACTTCAACACGCGGGATCGGCCACTCCGCGGGGATCGAGCTGAGGAAGGAGCCGGTCGAACGGTTGAACTGGCGGTCGAGCAGGGTCAAGGTCGGCGAGGTTGGGTCGCGGGTCGGGTCGGTCGCGGCGGAGAGGATCAGGAAGTCGCGGGCCCGGGTCGTCGCGACGTAGAACAGGCGGAGGGCTTCGGCATCATCGGCCTTCTTCTCCATGTGGCGATACACCGACCAGCCGAGGCAACCGGTGTCGGCCCCGTCGTCCGAGTCGGACCCGTCGTCGGCATCGGCGACCGGATTGACGAGCGGGCCGAGGTCGGCGTCGAAGGCCACGCGCCGGAGTTCGCCAGGGCGTTTGCGGTCGAGGTCGGGGACGACGACGATCGGAAATTCGAGCCCTTTCGCCTGGTGGATCGACATCAGGCGGACGATCTCACCGGCGTCGTCGGTCGTGCTGGCCTGCGTCTCCTTGGTCGCCGCGCGAAGGTCAGCGCGGAGGCGGGCGACGAAGTCCGCCAGAGTGAATCCCCCCGCGTCGTCGAGCCGCCGCGCCATCCGGACCAGCTTCCGGGCGTTAGCTCGCTTCCGGTCGCCGAGCCACTCGCCCAGGAGAGCCGCTTCATATCCCGAATCGCTCAAGATCCGGTCGACGAGGGTGCCGATCGGCACGGCATCCTTGCTGCCGCGCCAGCGTGCCAGCAGGGTCCGGGCGCGTTCGACGCGCGGTCGGTCGGCCTCGGGCAGTCGCTCGGCGCGGTCGGGGGTGAACCGCTCCAGCCCCTGATGGATCGCCCCCGGGCACTCGACCGCGAGCCAGAAGAGGGCGTCATCGCTCAGGGCAAAGAACGGACTTCGGAGCGCACCGGCCAGGGCCAGCGAGTCGGTCGGATCTTCCACCGCCGAGAGGACGTTGATCAGGTCCAGGACCTCAAGCTGAGCAAAGAATCCCGACCCGCCGACGACGTGGAAGTCCAACCCCTCGGCCACCAGCGCCTGCTCATACATCCCCGAATCGGCCAGCGACCGGAACAGGATGGCGACGTCCCCCGCATGCGCCCGGCGGGGCTGACCCGTCCGGGGGTCGCGGATCATCCAGCCTTCCGCCAGGCGATCGGCCAGATAACCCGCCAGCCGGCGGGCCTCGTCCTGGCGGCGGAGGGTAGCGTCGGGCTTGCCGGGTTTGGCTCCCGCGACCGGGACGGGCGGCCCGCCCCACGAGAAGAGGACAGCGGGCGGGCCTGCCTGGTCGAGGCCAGGGTTCCCTGGCTGAAGGGCGGTCCCGGCCTCGGTGAAGGTGGTGGCGAAGAGGGCGTTGACGAAGCTGAGGACGCCGGGCACACTCCGAAAGTTGGCTGTCAGGTTGCGCCGGCCAGCATCGGGCACGCGGTCGCGGAAGTCGCGGAAGAGGTCGGGATCTGCCCCCCGAAACCGGTAGATCGACTGCTTGAAGTCGCCGACCAGGAAGAGTCGGCCCGACGTCGGATCACCCCCCGTCAGGCTGGCGAGGATGTCTCCCTGGACCGGGTCGGTGTCCTGGAACTCATCGACGAGGATCAGGTCGATGCTCTCGGCCAGGGCGTCGCGGACGGTTGGGGACTCGCGAGTCACAAGGTCGCGGACCAGGAGGAGGAGGTCGTCATGATCGACCGCGCTCCGGGCTCGCTTCATCCGCTCGAAGGTGGCCCGGGCATGGCTGGCGAGCCGGGCGAAGCGGATGCCGTGAACGGCGGCGGCGAGCGAGGTGGCCTCATCCCAGACCAGCGCCGGGACGACCTTTTTGATGGTCTCGCGGACGTCCTCGAACCCCGCCTTGACGACCTCGTAGATATCCGCCGACGGCCAGGCTCCCTTGCCGGTCAGACCCTGGACCTTCGCGGCTTCCTGCAAGGCTTTCAGCGCGGGGACGGGATCACCCGGCCCGATCGCCTCGACCCGCTCGACGGCGGCAGCGAACTCGCTCATCCGGCCGAACGTCTTGGGGTGGTCGAAGGTGGTCCGACCGATCAGGCTGAGCAGCGGGGCGCAGGCAGCGGCGACCGACCCGAGCAGATCGGGCCGGACGGTCAAGGTCCAGCGGTCGAGCCAGATCCGGACCAGATTCTCGGGTTCCATGCTGGCCCAGCGGTCGAGGTCATCGCCGGCCCGGTTGGTGAGCAGCGACCCGAGCGCGGTCCGGACGGCCCCGAGGCCGAAGTCGACGGCCAGCTCGATCAGGTTGCGGTCGCGGTGGGCCAGGCGGTCGCGGAGGGCCTGGGCCAGCGCCTCGTCGCGGAGCGCGGCGGCCACCGGCTCGTCCAGGACGGTGAACCCCGGGTCGATCCCGGCCTCGATCGCGTGGCCCCGCAGGACCTCGCCGCAGAAGGCGTGGAAGGTACCGATCCGGGCCGCTTCGAGACCTCGGACCACGCCTCGCCAGTAAGTGGGGTCAACGCCCGCCTCGACCTTGAGCCGGCACTCGCGACGAATCCGGTCGCGCAGCTCGCGGGCGGCCTTGTTGGTAAAGGTCAGGGCGACGATCTTGCCGAGCGAGATCGGGGTCGGGCCGTCGAGAGCCCGGACGAATCGCTCGGTCAGCACGGTCGTCTTGCCGCAGCCCGCCCCGGCGCTCAGGGCGACGCTGGCCCCGGTGACGGCCAGGGCCTCGGCCTGCTCGGCGGTGAGTCGTGATGGCGGTGGGGCGATCACGGCTGGATGACCTCCAGCGCCGGTCGGTCGTTCCATGCCTTGCGAGCCGAGCGGACCTCGCTGACCCGACAGGTCTTGTGGAAGTCGCAGAACTGGGTGCATTTGGCCTCCTGCGAGGCGATCGGAAAGACTCCTCGACGCAGTTCGGTGACCATCCGGAGGACGAAGTCGATCACGGCCGCGCGGTAGTCCTCCCAGGCGTCGAGCTTGACCCCCTTGAACCCGTCCTTGGGCAGGCTCCAGTAGCCGGCGTCGAGAAAGGCGATTTTTCCGTCGGGCAAGACCAACCGTTCGACCGCCATGGCGTAGAGTGGAAGCTGAGAGGCCAGGCCCGACTTGACGTCGGCATGACTCGGGTTCGAGCCTGTCTTGTAGTCGATCACCCGGAACCGCGGCTCACTATCCACCTCGACCAGGTCGATCCGGTCGATCACCCCTTGCAGCCGGATCTGCTCGTTGCCGTCGCCGAGAGTCAAATGATCAAGCGAGTCGCTTTTATCTGGCTGGCCGAAAGTCACCTCGAACTGGTGCGGCACGGCCCCCGCGCCAGCCTTGGCCGAGTAGGCACGAAACTGGGCCAGGTAACGTTCGAGCGCCTTGCCGGTCCGGCGGGTGTCGATCTCGCGGAGGACCTCGGCGACATCGGCCCCGCCGGGGGGATAGTCGTGGTCAAACCGTTCAAGCGCGGCGGTCATCTGGGTGGCGATGTGGATCGGCAGGTGGGTTGCCAGGTCGGTCGATCCCTCGGCGATCAGGGCCTTGTGGACCTCTTCGAGGACGCTGTGAACCTCCTTGCCACGCCCGGCGTAGTCTTCGGCCAGCTCCTCGGCGGCGTCGGTAGGCTTGATCTTCAGGACGTAACGCTGGAAGAACTGGAAGGGGCAGAAGGCGAAGGATTCAAGCTGACTCGGGCTGAACGGGTGCTCGGGACCGAACGCCCTGGCGACCTCGGCGACGGCGTCAACGTCCATCAGCCAGCCGTCGTACGAGTTGAAGTCGAACCGCTCGCGGCGGTGGTGGCCAATCCGGAACGCCTCGGCGACCCCGCGGAGCGATCCGGCATGAGCGGGATCAGCCGCCAGATCGCGGAGTGCACCAGCATCCCCGCCGCAGGCTTGAGCCACCGCCAGGACGCGGGCATCCCCCAGCGCTGCGGCCAGATCTTCGTGCCCGCGCAGGACCGGGTCGAACCGGGCATGACGCTCGACGATCCGCGCGGTCGCCACCGGGTCGAGCCGCCGGAAGACCTCGTCGAGAAACCCGGCCGGCAGGAGGCTGGCACCGTCCACATCAGTGGTTGGGTAGGCGAGCGTCAGGGCGTTGTCGGCCGCCGCGACCGCCCGGGTGAACCGGAGGAGTTCGCGGGCATAGCTCAGGTCCGAGTGCCGCTCGACGGCGGGGTCGGCGTCGAGCGGGTCGGCGGTTGTGTCCGCCGAGGTTGGGTCAGGCTCGGCGGTTCGGACCAGCGCGAGCGGGACCGAGTCGGGCGTCGGGAAGGTCCGCTCGGCGAGGTTGGCCACGATCACGACGCTCGCCCGTGCCCCGTCGACCGTGCCGACGACGGCCACGCGGATGGTCCCGACCTCGGCGGCGGGCGCGGGCTCGATCGGCTCGGCTTCGGTGACGATCCGCTCGACGGCCGCGACGAAGTCGGGCCACTTGAAGGGCAAGGCCGCGATCGCCGGGCCAACCTGATCGAGCACCCAGGCGTGGTCGTCGATGGCGTCCCAGAGCGGAGCAAGGGCATTCGCATCCAGGCCGAGATGGCCAGCCAACTCGTGGAGCCGGTCGGCGTGGACCCGCCACGGACCCGAGAAGGTGAGCTTATCTACCTTGTCGCTGATCTTGTTGAGAGCTTCGAGGGCCGTCTGGTGCGCTCCGCCTTGCAACTTCGACCGAGGCTTGTTGATGGTCGCGATCAACGACTTCCGCAGCCGGTCGCGGTTCCGGTAGACCCGCGTGGCGGTCAGGGTGGCGGCGGCCTCGAAGCGGCGGAACGGGTCGCTCAGGCCGAGACCCTCCCAGCCGATCGCGTTGTGGCGGAGGAGCCGGACCAGCGTAGCAACGTCCCAGTCTTCCACCGAGAGCCGCAGGACCAGCCGGAGCGCGGTGATGGCGGGCGTGGTCGCCAGCCGTTGGGTTGGGCCGGGGGCGACGGGGATGCCCCAGCTTGCCAGGACCAGACGGATCGTCGCGACATCGTCATCCTCGCGTGGGACGAGGATCAGGATGTCGTCGGGGGCAACGCCAGCCTCCAAGGCCGTCCGGACGAGGCGGGCGATCAAGAGGGCCTGTCCTTCCCCCTTGGGGCCGCCGAGGATCTGCAACCCAGACCCATCGAGCCGGGGGCGGAGGTGCGAGTCGGCGCGGAACAGCTCGCGGTCGAGGTCGGTCGAGCCGGGGTCGTCTGCAACGGCCTGCTCGGTCAGACCGAGCCCAAGGCAAAAGCGGCGGGTTGGCTCGACGGCGGCGTAGACCTCGCTCAGCGCTGGCTCGGGGTCGTACGGCAGGGTGACGATCAGGCCACCAGCTCGCTCGGCCCAGGCGGTCAAAACGCGTCGGACCGCCAGGGCGGGAGCAACCGGCTCGACGACCACGATCAGGGTCCGGCTCAGGTCGCGCCAACCGGGGGGTGGGTGATCGACGAGTTGCCGCGAGGCCCAGGCGGCCCAGCCCTCAGGTGTTGGCGCCCCGATGTCGGCCAGGGTCTCGCTGAAGTGGCCGAAGAGGAGCCACTGCGCGACCTCTGCGGCGCTCCGACCGGGCGGCGGACTGGCCGGAGATCGCTCGGCCCGAATCCAGGCGGCGAACTGTGCCAGGGTCCGCTTCTGCCAGCCGGGCTGATCGACGGCGGCTCCCAGCGGGCCGAGGATGTCGGTCTCGCGGCCGCGCTGGATCGCCTCGGCCAGCACAGCGCGAATCCCGGCGGGCGAGAGTCGGGCCGGGGCCGGATCAGCCGAGGCCGATGCGATGTTGGCCCAGACCTGATCCCAGCACCAAACGCGCGGGCATGGCGTCGAGCCGGCCAGGTCGCGGGCGATCTGATTACGCGCCAGCGGCGAGGGGGCGACCCAAAGCATCGGGGCCGGGCTGCTGGTCGATCCAGCCCAGGCGTGGGATCGGTCGATCGCCTCGGTTCGGAGCGACGAGCGCGGCGGGCCGGTCAGGAGCAGGCGCGGGCCGGGCATCGGGTGAACTCCTCCGTGACTGGTCGACCGCGATCAGACCGAGACCGAGCACAACCAGGTATACAGAAAAATACCAGAATCGCCCCGCGCGAACAAGTCGGACCAGCCAGACGATCGCCAGGTAACCAACGAAGCCCGCCAGAGTGGCCGCCGCGACGATCTGCGCGACCTTGTCCCCCGTCAAGGCCGAGGGGTCCACCTTGCCCCGAACGATCTTCAACAACTCGAACGCCGTCGCCCCGCTGACCGCCAGGACCGCCATCATGAGGCTGAACCCGACCGCCCACGTCTTCGAGAACCCCAGCGCCAGCGCGGCCGAGATCGTCAGGCCGCTCCGGCTCACCCCCGGCAACGGAGCGAACATCTGCGCAATCCCAACTAACAACGCGGCCAGAAACGACGTCTCGCGCGGCCCCTTCTCGCCCCCCGCAAGCCGGTTGGTGACAAAGAGAGTCGCGGCCGTGACGAGAAACCCGCCACCGATCCAGGTCAGGCTGTCAAAGGTCTGCTCGATGTAGTCGAGGAAAAAGAGCTTGTCGGGGATGAGCGGAGTCGTCGCGACGATCGCCAGCAGGCCGGTCCGGATGACATTGGCGCGGCGGAACGGCGCGCTGACCTGATCCGACCCGAGCAAGCCTTTCGCCCCCGCCGCGATCTGCTGGCGGTAGTGGAGCAGGATGGCCAGCGTCGTCCCGACGTGCAGCATGACGTCAAAGAAGATCTTGTTGGCCGACGACGACTGCCGACCGGTGGCATACTCGAAGGCATGTTGCGTCATGGCCAGGTGGCCGTCGCTGGAGATGGGCAGGAACTCGGTCAAGCCTTGCACCAGGCCCAACACCAGCGCTTCGATCCAGTCGATCATCGGGGCAGTTCATCCAGGAGGAAGGTCGGACCGACGCCAAAGTGAGCACCGGGCTGATAGGTTTATCCCAGGTCTCGCGGCTCGATTGCAAGCAGACCCTGACCCGCAGGATACCCGTTAATCTTCCTTGGAGAACTGCGTCACGGCGAGAGCGAAGTACCCCAGGCCGCTGTAGATCGTCAAGCCGACGGCGAGCCAGGTGGTCAGGTCGCGGATGGCGGCGAGGCGAAAGTGAGCAGTCCCGACGGGTTGGAGCCACTCGACTACCAGGATGGCCGAGATCGAAACGCACTGGAAAAACGTTTTGTACTTGCCTGCCGTCTTGGCGCCGAAGGCTTGCCCTCCGCCTTCCAGATGTGACCGCAACCCTTGAATGAGAAGTTCGCGGACGACGATCGTTGTCACCATCCAGGGGTAAAGGCCGGTCGAGGTGGAGGGGAGGGTGAGCAGGTAGATGTAAGTGCCGCAGTTGATGACCTTGTCCACCAACGGATCAAGCTGGCGGCCGATCGCCGTGGCCTGGTTGAGGCGGCGGGCGACGAAGCCGTCAAGAGCGTCGGTCAGCGAGGCGGCGACAAAGACGACCAAGGCCGCCAGGAAGTAGCCGTAGGCGATCCCGGCGAAGACAAACCCGGCAAGCGCCAGTCGGCTGAGGGTGATGGCGTTGGGGACGTTCCAGAACGGCTCGACGATAGCGCGCGGGAGGGGGAACTTCGCCGAGATGGGTTCTTTGATCGTGGTCGAGTCCATGCGGGGCCACCCTGGGGTGTGATCGTCCGACCGTCAGTTCAGGATCGTGAACGGCGAGGCCGCCACGCCTGGCTTCGACCGTGGCCTGGGTCGCTTCCGGGTCCGTCGCCGGGGCGCCGAGGTCGCGGTCGGTCGGGCCACCAGATCATACCCATCGGCGGCGAGGATTGCACACTCGACCAGATCGCCCGCTTCCAGGTTCGCGCCCGAGACATAAACGAGGGCATCCACATCGGGGGCATCGGCATACGTCCGACCGACCCAGAGATTGCCAGGCGCGTCGGGAGCCGGACCGTCGATCAGGACGTCCAGGTTGCGGCCGACGAGGTTCCGGTTGAACGCAAAGGCGATCTCCTGCTGCGCCGCCATGATCCGGTCGCGACGGTCAGCTTTGGTGGCGTCGTCGAGGTGGTTCGGCAACCGAGCGGCGGGAGTGTCGGGTTCGAGCGAGTAGGGGAAGACGCCCAGGCGCTCAAACTTCGCGGTCTCGACGTAGGCAAGCAATTCCTCAAACTCAGCCTCGGTCTCGCCGGGGAAGCCGACGATGAAGGTTGTCCGCAGGACGAGGTTCGGGATCGTGGCGCGGAGGCGGTCGATGATGCTCTCGGTCTGCGCCCGGGTATGACGCCGGTTCATCACCTTGAGCATCCGGTCGTTGATGTGCTGGAGCGGCATGTCCAGGTATGGCAGGACCTTCGAGCTGGTGCTCAGGGCGTCGTAGAGGTCGTCGGTGAAGTAGTTCGGATAATTATACAGGACGCGAATCCACTCGAGCCCTTCAACCTGATTCAGCTCACGCAATAGCTCTGCCAGGCGGGGGCGACCGTAGATGTCGATCCCGTAGTACGTCATATCCTGCGCGACGAGGTTCAGCTCGCGAACGCCATCGGCGGCAAGTTCGCGAGCCTCTTCGATCACTTTTTCGATCGGTTTGGTGACATGCTTACCCCGCATGTAGGGGATCGCGCAGAAGGTGCAGAGGCGATCGCACCCTTCGGAAACCTTCAGATAGGCCAGGTGCTTCGGCGTGACCCGGAGGCGGGCGCGGTCGTCCTGCGCCTGCATCGGCGCGGGCTTGAAGATGGTCCGTTGCTCGTGGAGGTCACCCATGATCCGGTCGGCGACACGGGCGATTTCCTCGCGGCCAAACACGCCGACGATCGCATCGACCTCGGGCACCTGTTCGAGCAAAAGTTCCCGCTGGCGCTCGGCCAGGCAACCCGCAACGACGACCCCTTTTATCTGGCCGGCCCGCTTGCGGTCGAGCATCTCATGGATTACGCCGAGCGACTCTTGCCGGGCGGCGTCGATGAACCCACAGGTGTTGATGATGACGAGGTCGGCGGCCTGCGCGTCGGGGACGAGGGCGTACCCATCCTGCGCTAGAAGCCCGAGCATCCGCTCGGAGTCGACCAGGTTCTTCGGGCAACCCAGGGTGACGAAGGAGAAGGAACCTTTGAGGTCGGACGATTGATTCATAGGTGGGTGCAAGTGGGGAAGGCGACAAATCACTGACGAAATCGAGTCAGACAGCAGCCGAATGTATCAACGAGTGGAAGGTTCCAGCAACTCGATCGACTCGGCCAGCATCAACGATACACTCACAAACTCGTCAGGCAATTCTGATGATTCATCAGGGCTTTTGAACACCAGCGCATAGCTTTTCAAAACGTTGATCATCTCCGGGTGTCGGACTTCATAAGTCCGGCCACTGGCCATCCGGAGTACAAAGGGGCGGAAGGGCTCAGCCTTGACATATCCCTGGACCGCCAAAGGAATCATCATGGCCAAACTCCAAACATCATCGGACGCCGGCAAATCGCTGCAAGATCATTCGATATCAGAGTAGTGCGCCCGGGAGGACTTGAACCTCCAACCTTCGGATTCGAAGTCCGCGACTCTATCCAATTGAGCTACGAGCGCCTTTGAGTTCTCACTTTACCGGACACGGGCACCCGCGACAAGGGTTCGCCCTGATCAGTCGATGAACCAGCCCCACGGCGACCCAGGGTCTGCCCACAACCAAACCAGCGCGCCGTGCCAGGACACAACAGGAGCGACCATCAGGTGCACGGTTTGGGCTTGCTGATTTGGGTCCGTCTCATTGATCGTCAGGATTAAATCGATCGGGATCAAGACCAACCCCAGCACAAACACCAGGGGAAGACTGACCATAAGAACTCCAGCTAAACCCTTGCAGAATCGGATCCAGAGCACGGCTTCTGGCGGCCATTGCCCGTTCGAATATCGAGTCAGCACCAGCCAGTACGACCCCCAGGCGAGATATAACTGAGCGATGAACAGCCAGGGGTAAACCATGATGACCCAGACGATGGCTCGCCGAGCAGTCATTCCAGCCCAGCGGACCAGCGCCCCGACCAGTCCGAGCACGAGCATAGGGGCCACAACGAACGGCCCCCCCTGCCATCGACTCAGGGCCAGAACGACGCCCACCACGCCAACGACACCCATCAGGCCGCCGAGGTTGAACCGGACTGGTCTTCGAGCCATCTTCGATACCTCACGAGGATGGCCATTGCTGCTTATCAACACCATGGAGAAGCTACGCAATCAGTCGATGATCCACTCAAAGGCATGGCCGGGATCAATAGCCAACAGGACGAATGCCCCGGCCCAAAGGAGAGTCGGACCCAGGAGGAGCCACACGATCTGGAGCCGTCGGTTCGGAGGGTTTTGTTCCGCCGTGAGGTAGATGTCCGAGGAGATCAAAATCAACCCACCGATCAGGCCACAATACGGCCACAGAAGCAAGAACAGAGCTGTGATTCCCTCCCAGAAATGGACCCAGGGACCAAGCGGCGCCGGCATGACCGAGCCGGGTCGTCCACCCAGGATCAACCAGGCTGAGCCGTAGGTCAAATAGAGAAACCCGAACATCAACCAGGGCCAGACGGCGACCACGCAGACGGCGGCTCGGAGCTTGGTCATCGACCCGAACCGCACCAGACACGCGACGAGGCCGATCACGATCGCGGGAAAGCCGAGCAACGGCCCCTGTTCCCACCGGATCAGGCCCAGCCCGAGGGCCACGCCACCGACAACCTTCATCATCATTCTCAGGGTGAACCGAAGCTGCCGCCGAGACATCTCCATCACCTCAATAGGGCGGTGGTTGGTCTTATCTGGATAGTCCAAGAGCCGTTGGTATCGGATCACCGGGAGCGATCGACAGGAAATAGAACGCCCCCAACCAAAGTAACCCAGGCCCCAGCACTATCCAATCGATCTCGGTAGGTCGGTTTGGATTTCTCCGCTTCTGCGTGTGACGAATATCTAAATAGATCAGAACGAGACCGACCAAGAAGACCAACGGCCAACAAAATAGAAAAAGCACGGTAATCCCCTCTGAGAAGTTCAGCCAGAGACCGAGCGAGGAGGGACTACCGGAGACCGGTTGGGCATTGCGCACGAGCTGGCCCGAACCAAAGGACATGTAGAGTGAGATGATCATAAGCCAGGGCCAGACGGCGACAACGGAGACGGCCGCTCGGAGGTACGACAGACCTTTAAAGTGGACCAGAGCTGCCACCAACCCGACGACGACTGCGGGAAAGCCGAGCAACCAGCCGTGATCCCAGCGGATCAATGCCAGAAAGACGGCCAGCCCGCCAATGACTTTCATCAGTTTGCCAAGCGTAAATCGCAGTTCGGGACGCGGCATCGAGCGACTCCAGAATCACCACCCGTAAGAGCGGATCGGGTCGGCGGCGATCACGGCGAAAGCTCCGAGCCAGAGGATGGGCGGAAGCAGAATCAACCGGATCACCCCGCCGGGTGGGCCGGGGGCAGCTTCGTCCATCGTTGGGTAGGCTTCGCAGAGGGCCAGGATCAAGCCACCAGTCAGCAACGAGAACGGCAAGCCGAGGTAGAGGATGAATGTCAAGTTGTTACAAAAGTCAACAAAGTTGCCCACCGGTGGCAACAAGGCTCCCGTCCGATCCGGGCGATGGCCGAGAGTCCACCAGGCCACCCCCCAGGTCGCGTGGATGGCCAGAACGATCTGCCAGGGGTAGAAGCCGCATACCCAGACCGCAGCGCGGGTCTGGGACATCCGGCCCAACCGAGCGACCAACCGGACCAGGTAGACCTGGAATGCGGGGATGGCCAGCAGACAACCCATCGGCGATCGAGGCAAGGCCATCACCAACGCAGCCGTCGCCACAGCCCACATCAGACCGCCGAGGGACAACGTAAAATGGGGGATCGGCATGAACGACTCGGGGTACCGGTTGGGACGGTTCAGATCTGAGTTATTGCGGCCGACAGACGTCGGTCCTGTCAAGCCGAAGTCTTGCGATTTTGTCCAGTTGCGAGTACACTAAGGGACTTCAATCACCGTTGAGAGTGCGACCGGGCCGAGCAATCGGCCCGGTCGTCGTTAGTGGTCTGGCGAGGAGATGACGCGGATGGCCGAGTTGATGACGACCGACGTGCGGGCGCTTTTGGATCGTAGTCCGTTCGACGCCTCGGCCGTGGCTGACCTGCGCGAAGTCCTGGGACGCGACCCATCGCGGTACGCGACCTTGCGCGATGCCGTCAGCGCCCTGAAGGACCGGAACCGCGAGAACATGACGCCCGACGTCCACCTCCGCCTCGGCGTCGGCGACGTCCTGCTTGGTCGCTACCCAACCGGACTGGGCTACCTGGGCAAGGTTGCCGACATGGCGATGGCGCAGTTCTTCCGGGGCCTTTCCTTCGAGTACCTCCAGCGCTGGGAAGAAGCGGCCAAGTCGTTCGAGGCGGCCTCGGCCGGCGGGTACGACCCGCGGATGGCCGACCTCCACCGCGCCGGGGCGCTCCGCCGCGCCGGGCACGACACCGAAGCCCGCGAGATGCTTGACCGGCTCGAAAAGCTGTCGGGGTCTTCGGCCGAGTTCCACTACCAGAAGGGGAGCCTGCTGGCCGCCGAAGGGGAACTGATCGCGGCGTCGGCGGAGCTGGAAAAGGCGATCGAGATCGACCGCCACCACACGAATGCCCTGTTCGAGCTGGCCTACATCAACGACCTGCACGGCAATGACGACGTCGCGCTCGACTTCTACAAGGACTGCGTCAAGCGGCCCCCCGTTCCGCTCGCGGCGCTGATCAACCTCGGCGTCCTGTACGAGGACCGGATGAACTTCCGCGAGGCCGAGAACTGCTACCGGCAGGTCTTGCAGCATGACCGGACTCATCCCCGCGCTGCCCTGTTCTTCAAGGACTGTCGCGCCAGCCGCGACATGTTCTACGACGAGACCGTCGAGAAGGACATCGCCGTCAAGCGGCAGTTGATGGAGATCCCCGTCACCGACTTCGAGCTATCGGTCCGGAGCCGGAACTGCCTCCGCAAGATGAACATCCGGACGCTCGGCGACCTGACGCGCACGACCGAAGCCGCCCTCCTCGCCTCGAAAAACTTCGGTGAAACGTCACTCTCCGAAATCAAGGAGATGATGACGTCGAAGAACCTCTGGCTCGGCATGGCGCTCGAAGGCAGTTCCCAAACCGCCGTCGCCCACCACGAGGAGCCTGAGTCGCTCTCCGCCGAAGATCGCGCCATGCTCGCCAAGCCGATCGGCGACCTCAACCTGTCGGTCCGTGCCCGCAAGTGCATGACCAAGCTCGGCATCAACACCATGGGCGAACTTCTCAGCCACACCGGCGATGAATTGCTGGAGTGCAAAAACTTCGGCGTGACGTCGCTCAACGAGGTCCGCGAGAAGTTGCGGGAGTTGAGCTTGAAGTTGAAGAACGAGTGATCATCCGACCCAACGGAATTGAGATTTGCATGATTGATTGAAGTGGATTTGAGATGACGCCAATCTTGCAGGTATTTTGCGACTGCGGCGTCATCTGCCTGCTTACAAGCACTCCTAGCAGATTCGCTCAGTTTGTTTCTTTCCCGTCGGCACATTTTGGCTTGTCAGGATCTTATCAATGCCTGGACCGACCACAGAAAGCCTGGCGACCGACTTCCGCGACTCCAGCCGGGAGTTCACGCAATTTCGCGAGAATGCAGCGGGGTTTCAGGGTCGGGTCGAAACGAAGTTGAGCATCATTCAATGGCTTGGAGCATTTTTTGCCACCGTCATGATGAGTGTGCTCGGCAGTTTGATCTGGTTGGCCTGGCATGCTTCTGCTGTTAATCAAAGGGTCGGTGTTCTCGAACAAACGACTGTAAAGGTCGTCGAACGGCTTGATAAAATTGATGAACGGTTGGGCCGACTCGAACAGACAACCGTCCGCAACGGCGATCGGTTGGACAAGCTCGATCAACTCATGACACGGATTGCCGACCGACTCGATCATCCCGTCAGTCCTAACAAGCCTTAGCCAAATCATCCTTGGTCGTTCCAAAAATCCGCGAGAACCGCCTTGCCACGCCCCGTCCGCTTTGAAGCCACCGCCCATGACACCACCACTCGCGCCCGGGCGGGCATCCTGACGACTCCGCATGGGTTGGTCGAGACTCCGGTTTTCATGCCGGTTGGGACGCAGGCGACGGTCAAGGGGGTGACTCCTGACCAGCTCCATGCCACGGGGAGCCGGATGATCCTGGCGAACACGTATCACCTGGCGCTCCGGCCGGGGGATGCGGAGGTCGCGACGATGGGGGGCTTGCACCGGTTTATGGACTGGTCGGGGCCGATGCTGACGGACTCGGGGGGGTTCCAGGTCTTCAGCCTCGCGGCGCGGTCGAAGATCACCGAGGCGGGGGCGACGTTTCGGTCGCACCTGAACGGCGAAAAGCTGGAGCTGAGCCCCGAGCGGGCGGTGGCGATCCAGGAGAATCTGGGGGCGGATGTCGCCATGTGCCTCGACGTCTGCCCGGCATTGCCCGCCGCGCCCGACGTCATCTCCGCGGCGGTCGAGCGGACGATCCGCTGGGCGGGGCGGTGTCGCGAGGCTCATCAACGCGCAGATCAGGCGATCTTCGGGATCGTTCAGGGGGGGAGCCATGCCGACCTCCGGGGCCGGTGCGCCGAGGAGTTGATCAAGCTCGACTTCGACGGGTATGCCGTGGGCGGGGTCAGCGTGGGGGAAGCTCGCGAGGAGGTCAGGAAGGCGCTGGAGGTGACGACTCACCTGCTGCCCAGTGATCGGCCGCGATACCTGATGGGGGTCGGGAAGCCGCAGGATATCCTCGACGCGATTGCGACGGGGATCGATATGTTCGACTGCGTCTTGCCGACGCGGAACGGTCGGAACGCGACCTGCCTGACCTTTGCGGGGAACGTCAAGTTCCGGAACGCGGGGCACCGCCTCGACCCGCGTCCGATCGAGGAAGGTTGTCCATGCCTGGCCTGCACTCGGTTCACCCGAAGTTACATCCGGCACCTCTTCATCGCGGGAGAAATGCTTGGGCCGACGCTGGCGTCGATCCACAATTTGACCTTCCTCCAGCGCCTGACCGAGCGGGCACGCGTGGCGATTCGGGAGGGACGATTCGCCACGCTCCGGGCCGAAGTGCTTGAAGCGTTGGGACCGTAACGGTTAAAGTGCAGGATATCGCGGTCGAAAGGTCGCACGACGACCGATCGGCCGCCGCCGGGTTCTCGACCCGCCGCCTGGAACCTGCTCCTCTCGCCCGAAACCGGATCGACCTTCATGTTTGGCCCGTTTGCCTCGTTGCCCTTCCTGTTCGCTCAGGCCGCCGCCGCTGCTCCCGCACCCGCTGGTGAGCCCGCGACCAGCCCGTTGATGCAACTCGTCCCGTTCCTGGCCGTCTTGCCCATCTTCTACTTCTTGCTGATCCGGCCGCAACAGCAGCAGGACCGAAAGCGCAAGGAGATGATCAACCAGATCAAGAAGAACGATAAGGTGCTGACGGCGGCGGGCTTTTATGCGACGGTCGTCTCGATCGACCCCGATGGGGACAGGATCGTGCTGAAGATCGACGAGGAAGGCAAGGTCCGTGTCGCCTTCGCGCGATCGGGGATCGTCCGGGTCGTCAACGAAGCGACCGACAAGGGAAACGACCGTAAATGACCGCTCCTTTGTCGCCGCTGGCTCCGCGAATGTCCACCAACCCGGACACGCCGGGCGGCTGGATAGCGCGGTTGCTCGGCGAGGCAGGGCGATGTTGGTGTCCAATCGTGGTCGAGCCCGGCTCCGATCGAGGAGTTGACGGGTTTCGATCTATTTTTGCTTCTTAGCCTGACTCAAAAAGCACTCGACTTCCTCCCAGGACCGGGGGGAACGGCGGGCTCCGGCCATTTTCGAGACTTTCTCCCAGGATTGCGACCGCCGGGCGGTAAGGGACGACGACGACCATGAACAAATATTTCGGTAAGTTCGCTCTCATTCTCGTGACGACCCTGATCGGCGTCGCCGCGATCTACCCCCCGCGCGAAAAGCTCAAGACGGGGATCGACCTGTCGGGCGGGACGATCCTGGTTTATGAGGTCAAGAAGAACAGTACCGCCTCGGGCAAGGTCGTCATCGACGACCTGATCACCGCGCTCAAGCGTCGGATCAACCCGCAAGGCGTCGAGGACATGGCGATCCGCAAGGTCGGCAACGACCGGATCGAGGTCGTCCTGCCCAAGAAGTCGGCCGACGAGGTCGACAACATCAAGAAGAAGCTGACCAACGTCGGCTCGCTTGAGTTCCGGATCCTCGCCAACCACAAGCACGACGCCGGCGCGACCGACCGAGCCCTGGCCTCGTCGGGGCTGGCCAAGCCGCCCAAGAACTATGACTGGGGCGTGCTCGGTGAGACGATCAACGGCACCAACCCAACCATCGAGTCCGGTGGCCAGACGCTGGTTGACTCGACGCGGAAGTGGCAGACCAACTCGCAGGCGGGGCGGACCGTCTACCTGACCGGCAAGGACTCGAAGGGGACCGAGCAGACCAACGTCGCCGCCACGATCGAGTCGAACACCCTGAACGCGATGACGCTCGACAAACCGACGACCCTGGCCAGCATCAGCGCCTACCGGATCGAGTTCAACCCGAGCCGGATCGAGGCGGGCAACCCCGACCTCCCCTCGGCGCCGATCGTCCGCGAGGAGAAGGTCGCCCCCGGCCACATCGTCCGCTACATCCTCTACAAGAAGGACCGGCAGAACGTCAAAGGCGACCTGCTGGCCAAGGCCGAGGTCCAGCAGGACAGCCAGTACCAGCCGGCCGTCGGCTTCACGTTCAACCGCAAAGGGGGGCGGCTGTTCGGCACCTTGACCAGCCAGCACCTGCCCGAAGAGGGTGGCTCGTTCCGCTACCAACTGGCGATCCTGCTCGACGGCGTGATCCAGTCGGCGCCGACGATCAACTCGACGATCAACGACTCGGGGATCATCGAAGGGGGCCAGGACGGGTTCACCAAGAAGGAACTCGACTTCCTGATCACGGTCCTTCGCTCAGGGAGTCTGCCGGCGAGCCTCGAACCCGAGCCGTTGCAGGAAGAAAACGTCGGCTCGACGCTGGGTGAGGACACGATCGCCAAGGGGATTCGCGCGATCGTCGTCTCGATGATCATCGTCCCGCTGTTCATGATCATTTACTATCGTTTTGCCGGCCTGGTGGCGGTCGTCGCCCTAATCCTGAACGTCTTCTTGCTCGTCGCCTCGATGGCAGCAGTGGAGGCGACGTTCACCCTGCCGGGTCTGGCCGGGCTGGCCTTGACGATCGGCATGGCGGTGGACGTCAACGTCTTGATCTTCGAGCGGATGCGGGAGGAAGCCGAGCGCGGGGCCAGTATGGCGCAGCAGATCCGCAACGGCTTCGACCGCGCCTGGGTGACGATCTTCGACTCGCACGTCACGATTTTCCTGTCGGGCCTGGTGCTTTACTTCGTCGGGACCGACGAGGTGAAGGGGTTCGCCGTCACGCTGGTCATCGGCATGATCTGGAACCTGTTCACCGCCGTCTATGTGTCGCGCGTCATCTTCGAGTTCTGGTACGACCAGGGATGGCTCAAGCGGGTTACGATGCTCAAGCTGATGGACAAGACCAACATCGACTTCATCGGCCCCCGCAAGGCGTGCATGTTCGCCTCAATCGTCGTCATCGCCATTGGCCTCGGCGCCGTTGGTGCCCGCGGCAAGGGGATGTTCAACATCGACTTCACCGGCGGCACGCTCGTCACGCTGCGTCTCAACGAGAACGACCCGCAGGTCAAGGATCTGTCTCCCTCGGCCCGGACCGCGTTCGTCCGCGAGAAGGCCAGCAGCCTGCCCGACGTGACCGTCGAGAGTCTGAGCGTCGGCAACGAGAAGTCGGCGTCGCGGTACAACATCCGGACGACCGAGATCAAGATCGACAACGTCAAGAACACGATTCTCGACTCATTCAAGGATGCCCTCCAGCGCGTCTCCTTGACGCCCGGTGAAGCCAAACCGATCGCCGCCGCCTCCACCGACAAGACCGCCGACACCATCGTCGATCGCTTCGCCGGGGGCCGCGAGTATCCCCTTCGGTTCAACCTCGCCGAGTCGAGCCAGCAGATCGCCAACTCGTTCCGCAACGTCCTGACAGCCGCCGGGATCGCCAACCCCGACTCGCGGTTCGAGGTCGTCAACCCGAAGGCCGTCCCGGGCGCCTCGGCCGTCGCCGACTCGGAAGAACTGACGCTCCGGACGAACCTCGACCCCGAAGTGGCCCAGACGCAACTCGCCAGTTTGAAAAAGTCGTTGCAGGACGACAAGAGCCTGCTGTTCGAGCGGTCGGAGACCTTCGGATCAACCGTCGCCGGTGAAACCCAGACGCTGGCCATCGTCGCCACGGTGGCAAGCTGGTTGATCATCGCGGTCTACCTCTGGCTCCGGTTCAAGTCGTTCGTCTACGGTCTCGCGGCGATCATCGCGGTCGTCCACGACGTCCTGATTACCCTGGGGGCGGTCGCCGTGACTTACTGGCTCTCGAAGATCCCTGGGATCAGCGAGGCGCTTTTGCTCGAACCGTTCAAGATCGACCTGCCGATGATCGCGGCGTTCCTGACCTTGATCGGCTTCTCGGTCAACGACACGATCGTGATCTTCGACCGGATTCGGGAACTCAAGGGCAAGAGCCCGCACCTGACCGGCCAGATGATCAACGACGCCGTCAACCAGACGTTGAGCCGGACCATCTTGACCTCGTTGACTGCCTGGCTCGTCGTTGTCGTCCTCTACGTCCTCGGCGGCGAAGGGCTTCACGGGTTCGCCTTCTCGCTGGTCGTCGGCTTCCTGAGCGGTACCTACAGCACGATCTACATCGCCAGCCCGATCCTGATCGACTGGGACCGCTCGGCCACCACCAGGCCGACCTCGAAGGGCGAACTCGTCGGTTCGCGTTGAGCTTTTACGCTCGTTAAGCCGTCCGTCAGCCCGCAAAAGTGAGCGGGGCCATCCCCAATGGTGGAGGTTGGCTCCGCTCGTTGCGTTCCTGACGATCAGTCTCGGAGAATCCGGCCGGCAAATAAGACTTCGCCCTTGCCCTCTCGCTTGATCCGCAGGCCACCCGTCGGGTCGATCCCCTCGGCGACCGCCGTGAACCGCTCCGTCCCGACCTGCACCCTGATCGTCGAGCCGACCAGCGTGTCGAGTCGGTTCCACTCATCAACCAGGTCGGCCGCTGCGGTCGCGAGGTCCTGAAACGTCGCTGTGAGTCGAGCCAGGATCGCCGCCAGCAGCGTTCGCCTTGACCCCGCGTCGAGACCAAACTCCGCCAGACTCGCCGCCAGGTGCCGGACCTCCACCGGCGCCCGGTCGAGCCGAGTCCCCACATTCACCCCGACGCCGATGATCAGTCGTGGCCCAGCGGGACTCGTCACCCCTTCAACCAGGATGCCGCCCAGCTTTCGACCCGCCACCTCGACGTCGTTCGGCCACCGTATCCCCGCATGGCAGCCCGCTGCCACCTCAGCCACCGCCGCCACGACGGCCGCCGCCACCGCGAGCGCCACCCGAGGTCGAACCGAGACCGCCAGACCATAAGCCTCGGGGTCGATGATGATCGATGCCGTCAGGCTCGCGTCATCCGAGTACCACGCGTTCGCCCCTTGCCCACGCCCCCGGATCTGCCGGTCCGCCCAGACCAGGGCCGGCAGATCCAGCACATCGCCCGACTCGATCAGCCGCCGCGACCAGTCGTTGGTCGAGTCTACCTCGACCTCATGCCACTCCGATCGGACCAACGGCCAGCGAAAATTTTCGATCTTCTCAAACTCAGGCATGGTAATTTATAGTGAACCGATGTCACCTTATAAGGCAAGATGGTGGGTGGTCGGCCGGTGTGGGATTGATGGACTCAGGAAGCGACCATGGATTCCTTGGCGAAGGCGGTCGGCCCGGCGCTGGTGGCCCGGTTCCCCCTGTTGTATCTGGTGATGCCGCTGGTGGTCTACCTGCTGGTGGGTCCGATCCTCAAGCGTGGGTTGCGGAACCCACCACGGTGGCGAACGTCGGACTTTTACCAGGGGATACCGATGATCCTCTCCTCACTCACGGCCGAGATGAGTTACGCTCTGGACCGTATCCGGCGGATCACCGAGGCGTCGGCAAGTCACGTCCCGGTAGCGCTTGTGACGAGTCTTGGTTTGACACTGGCATTGCTGGCGGCTACGCTTTGCTTGGGGTACATCGTCGTCCTGTTGCACCGCAAGCTCGATCCAAGTGGCAGTGGCGATGGCCCCCATGGTAGTTTGCTCGCGTGCCTCTCGTTCTGCCTCGGCCTGGCGACCGTCTTGAGCGTGACCTTGCTCCTCAAGTACGACTCATGAACTGGCCAGCCCGCCCTGCGTCCCGAAGGGGTCATTGATGGGAGCCTTGCGACGCCCGAACTCTCCTTCGCTCCCGCTGGATCGCCCTCACCTTGCCTTGACCCTGGACGACACGCCGACACTCGGCTGGACATTTTTGATCGGCATCCTTGCGGCAGTCGGTGGTTGCATGTTGATGCTGACGGGTGTCGCTCTGGCTTCGGCCCTTGTCGCCTGGATTGCGATCGTTCCGTTGTTGGTGGCCAGTGTTGCTCTGAGAGCCGATCCTTGATCGGCAGAATCTGCGTTGATCAGGGCTGGGATGAGCACTCCTCCGAAACTCACCCGATCAGTCAAGGCGATCCGGGTACTGTCCCGAACGGATCGCTCGGATCAAGAAAAAATTGAACCCGGCAAGCACGCCCAGGGCCACGGCGGCCACGACGGTTTCGGTCATTCCCCCCGGGTGCTCTCGCCCAAACCGGATGTTGGTCCAGATGACACCCAGCAGGAAAATGGCACTCATGCCGAGGTAGAGGTAGCCCCAGAACTGCAAGGGAATGTAATAGAGCGTGTGGTAATTACCATGCCGATTCCAACGCAACCCACGATCGAGACAGAGCAGACCCGACAAAAAGATCGAGAGAAATAGACCGGCCACTTTGAGTCCGCGGGGTTCAAGATCCGCACCCACCCCGAGCCAGGCCAGGATCAGCACGAACCCAGTTGTTCCCAGCAAACCCCATCCCCGCCAGACCAGGATCATGACGCGTCCTTCCCAGGTGTTCGACCTGATCTGAATACGAGCGAGGGCAGGGTCGTCTCGTTCACCGGACGAACTGCTAGATCAGAATGCCGAAGCAAGCAGCCACGGCAAGATCAGCAGCATCCAGTTCGTGAGGTCTTTGACGTCAAGATCCTCGTATGTTATTCCGCCGCCAGTCGAACCAGCAACTCCCCTGTTTTGACCTGGCGGCCGACAGCGGTGGTGACCTCGGTAACGCGGCCGGGACGCTCGGCGTAGAGGGTTGTTTCCATCTTCATGGCCTCGATCGAGAGCAGTTTTTGCCCCTTCCGGACGGCGTCGCCGACGTTGACCGCGACTCCAACCACCAGACCGGGTAAGGGAGCGGCAACCTGGTTGGGGTCAGTCGGATCGGCCTTGGGAGTCTCGCGGACGGCGGAGGCGAGCGAGCGGTCGGCGACCTCGACCTCGCGGGGCTGGCCGTTCAACTCGAAGAATACGGTTCGTTTGCCATCTTCGTGGGCGTCGCCGACCGCCAAAAGCTTGACGATCAGGGTCTTGCCGGGCTCGATCTCGACGAGGTTCTCGGTGCCGATCTCGGGACCGAAAAAGAACATCGGGGTCGGCAAGACCGATGTATCCGCATAGGCCCGCTCGTGCGTGGCGAGGTCGGGGAAGACCCGGGGGTAGATGATGTAACTGAGCGCCTCGCGCTCGGTGGCGGGGTAGCCGAGGAGGCTGGTTGCTTTCTCTTTCGCCGCGGCGAGGTCGGCGGGCTGGAGCCCTTTGCCGGGGCGGTCGGTCGAGGCGGGTCGGCCCTTCAGGACCCGTTCTTGCAGGACCGGGGGGAAACCTCCCGGCGGTTGGCCGAGGCGGCCTTCGAAGAGCTCGACGACCGACTCCGGGAAGGCGAGTTCGCGTTCGGGGTCGACCGTGTCCTCGGGTGTCAAGTTGTTGGCAACCAGAAACAAGGCCATGTCACCGACGACCTTTGACGTCGGCGTCACCTTGACGATATCGCCAAAAAGCTGGTTGACCTCTGCATAAGATTTGCACACATCCGGCCACTGTGCTCCCAACCCCAGTGCTTTGGCTTGCTGGTAGAGGTTGGTGTATTGACCACCCGGCATCTCGTAGGCGTAAACTTCGGATGAGGGAGATTTCAGGGCTGACTCGAACGGAGCGTACATCGAGCGAACTTCGTCCCAGTAGCGGCTCAGTTCGATCAGGGCGTTGGGATCGACGCCGGTTTCGCGGGGTGTGAAGCGGAGAGCCTCGACCAGCGCATTCAAGCTCGGTTGCGAGGTCAGACCCGACATCGCCGCCACGGCGCCGTCGGCGATATCAAGCCCGACCTCGGCCCCTTTCAGAACCGATGCCGCCTGCGCACCGCCGACGTCGTGCGTGTGGAAGTGGATCGGAATGCCGACCTCATCACGCAGCGTTTTGATCAACTTCTCGGCCGCGAACGGCTTGCACAGACCGGCCATGTCCTTGATGGCGATCAGGTTCGCGCCCCGTTTCTCCAACTCCTTCGCGAGGTTGACATAATACTTGAGGTCATACTTCGTCCGGCTCGGGTCGAGGATATCGCCGGTATAGCAGATGGCTGCCTCGCAAAGCATTCCCGCTTCACGCACGCTCTCCAGGGCCACTTCCATGTTCGGCACCCAGTTGAGCGCATCAAACACGCGAAAGAGGTCGATCCCCGCCTGCGCGGATTCGTGGACGAATGCCCGCACGACGTTGTCGGGATATGACGTGTAGCCAACTGCATTCGACCCGCGCAAGAGCATCTGGAAGAGAATGTTGGGAATCTTGGCCCGCAACTGCGTCAAACGGTCCCAGGGGTCTTCCTTGAGAAACCGCATCGACGTATCGAACGTCGCTCCGCCCCACATCTCGATCGAGAACATCTGCGGGCAGAGCCGGGCATAGGCATCGGCGACACGGAGCATGTCGCGCGTCCGGACGCGAGTGGCCAGCAACGATTGGTGGGCATCGCGGAAGGTGGTGTCGGTCAGGAGGAGCGGCGTCTGCTCGCGAATCCAGGCCGAGAACTTGTCGGCTCCGAGCTTTTGAAACACCTGCCGCGACCCGTCTGGCGGGGCGATCTCCGCGCGATAACTCGGCGCGACTGGTTCGACCATGCCGGCGGCGTCGGGGTTCTGGGGCACCGTCGGGAAGCCATTGACGGTCACTTCGGCGAGAAAGGTCAGCAGCTTCGTGGCCCGGTCCTGCGTCACCGGGAAGCGGAACAGGTCGGGCGTGTCGTCGAGGAAGCGAGTTGTCGCGCGACCGGCGAGAAAGTCGGGATGCTGGATCACGTTAAGCAGGAATGGGACGTTTGTTTTCACACCGCGGACGCGAAACTCGCGTAAGGCTCGCTCCATCCGTCGAGCAGCGTCGATGAACCGGCGTCCGCTCGCGCAGACCTTGACCAGCAGCGAGTCGTAAAACGGTGTGATGATCGCGCCGGTGATCGCCAGCCCACCGTCAAGCCGCAACCCGAGTCCGCCCGGCGAGCGGTAGTGCGTGATCTTGCCGTAGTCGGGAGTGAACTTGTTCTCGGGGTCCTCGGTCGTCACCCGGCACTGGAAGGCAAAGCCTTGAGTGGCAACGGCGTCTTGAGACGGGAGGTTGATCTCGGGGTCGGCGAGTTCGACACCCTGCGCGATCAAAATCTGGCTCTTGATCAGGTCGACGCCGGTGACCATCTCGGTCACGGTATGCTCAACCTGGATTCGGGGGTTGACCTCGATGAAATAAAACTTGCTCGCGTCGGCGTCGTAGAGGAACTCGACCGTGCCCGCGTTGTCATAGCCGACGCTGGTTGCGAGTCGGACGGCGGATTGGCAGAGTTCGTCGCGGATGGCCGGGTCGAGGTTGGGCGCGGGGGCGATCTCGATGACTTTTTGATGCCGCCGCTGGATCGAGCAATCGCGCTCGAACAGGTGGACGAGGTGGCCGTGCTTGTCGCCGAGGATCTGGACCTCGATGTGCCGGGCACGCTCGATGAACTTTTCGAGGAAGACGTCGGGCACGCCAAACGCCGTCCCCGCCTCGCGCCGGGCCTGATCGATCGCGTCGTCGAGACCGTCGCTGCCCGTCACCACCCGCATCCCGCGCCCGCCGCCGCCCATCGACGCCTTGACGATCACCGGGTAGCCCAGCGACTCGGCCAGCGTGTGGGCCTCGGGTCCCGACTCGACCGGGTCATTGCTGCCGCCGAGGACCGGCACCTGCGCCGCCTGCGCCAGCTTCCGCGCGGCGACCTTGTCCCCCAGTTGATCGAGCAGTTCCGCCCGCGGCCCGACGAAGATAATGCCCGCCTTGTCGCAGGCGCGGGCGAAGTCGGCATTCTCCGACAGGAAGCCGTAACCCGGATGGATGGCGTCGACACCCTTTTCGACGGCCAGCTCGACGATCGCATCGATGTTGAGGTAGCTCCGAAGCGGTTCGCCGGGCTTGCCGACCGGGTACGCTTCGTCGGCCTTGAGCCGGTGCATCCCGAACCGGTCCTCGTGCGAGTAGATGGCGACCGTCCGAATCCCCAACTCACTCGCCGACCGGAAGACCCGGATCGCGATCTCACCCCGGTTGGCCACTAACAGCTTGCGGATCTCGGGCATGGCGGGAACTCAAGGTTGCGGGTGAAGAAAATCGCCCAGGGCATGGCGGATCAAAGCCAAGGCACCATATCATACCCCAGTCTCCCAGGCGAAACCTTCCAGCTTTCCAAGTCCAAAATCCCCGCCCGAGCCAGTCTCGGGCCTGCGATTTACCCAGTCTTCTCGTCAATAGATCCCATGCAGCGGCCGACCGGGAGCCGCCCACGCATCGACGCGGCGTTCGATCTCGGGATCATCGAGCAGAGGGGGAGCGTGGTGGGGTTTGATCCGGGCGTCGATGACCAGCGGTCCCGTGCAGCCCCAGTGCTTCTGATCGCAGAAACTGCCGACGCCGTCGATGTCCGCTGCTGGGTTTGAGCGTGTGAACGTCGCCCACAAGAAGTTGCGGACCGTTCGGGCTACGAACTCGCTGTCATCGACCACAACGATGAGCGGAAATCCGGCCAACTCGGGTGCATCGGGACGGATCGACCGGCAGAAGGCCCTTAACTGGGGCTCTTGCCCCGCATCGTCGCGGCTGAATCGTGGTCCCTGGACGGCGAGGACGCCGGGAAGCACGACCCGCGGTGAGTGGAACTCAGGGGCGAACCGAAGCGAACCAGTCCGGAACTCGGGGCTCAAGGTCCGCCGCGGGGGGCCGGCGGCAGCGATTACGACCTTCGAACCCTGGTTGAGGCCGGTCCCGGAGTAGTCGAGGGTGTCCATCGTCGTCCGGGTCTGGAAATGGAGGTCGGTCGTCCAGTCCACCCGCGCCAGAGCGTGCTGCAAGAACCGGGGAATGTCGTGGATATCGAGCGCTGGGTCATCTTCCTTGGCCACGATCCAGAGGTACTTGGCGAGCGACATCTGCCCTTGACCGAGGATTGCGTTCGCCGAGGTCAGAAGCTCCTGTGGTCGTCTGACTGTGGCGTAAGGGACGTACCGCTCGCTGCCGATCGCGAGCAGGAGCGGATGCACTCCCGCCGCGTCCACGGCATGCACGGCATGAATGCCAGGCAAGACGGTCGGGACGAGCGGGCCAGTCAATTCGTGGATCAGATCGCCGAACGACGTATCTTCCTGCGGGGGCCGTCCAACCGAGGTGAAGGGCCAGATGGCACCGGGGCGGTGGTAGATGCGCTCGACCGTCAGGACGGGGAAGTCATGCGTCAGGCTGTAGTAGCCGAGGTGATCGCCGAACGGACCTTCGGGTTTGCGCTGGGTGGGGTTGATGGTGCCGACGATGGCGAAGTCAGCCTCGGCGGGGATCGGCAGACCGCCGAGGGGGTCGCGGGTCATGCGCAACCGATGACCGCCAAGGGCCCCGGCGAAGCTTAACTCAGGCAAACCTTCGGGAAGCGGCATCACGGCAGCCACGGCAAGAGAAGGCGGGCCACCGATGAAGACGCTGGCGCGAAGCGGTTCGCCGCGTTCGATGCTGGCGGCGTGGTGGACGCCGATCCCGCGGTGGATCTGGTAGTGGAGGCCGACTTCGCGGTCGGGGATGTAGTCGTTTCCCGCGATCTGGACGCGATACATCCCGAGGTTCGACCGGCTCAGGCCCGGTCGCGCGGGGTCTTCGCTGTAGACCTGCGGCAAGGTCACGAACGGGCCGCCATCATCCGGCCACGATCGGAGTTGCGGCAGATCGCGGAGCGTTGTTTGGTTCTGAAGGATCGCCCCGCGTCGGACCCGTTGCGGCAGTAAGTGGAGCGCGGTCCAGGGGACATCGCGGTATCGCCATGGTCGCGCGAGTGCGGCGGGTGGGCGGACCTTGATCTCGACCAGATGCCGGACGGCTTCCAGGGTATCGCGGAAGAGGTAGTGGGTCCGTGCCCGGGTGCCGTAAAGGTTGCCGACCATCGGGAACCGCGTCCCCTTGACCCGGCGGAAGAGGATCGCTGGCCCGCCCGCTTGATAGACCCGACGCTGGATGGCGGCGGCTTCGAGGTTCGGGTCCACCTCATCATCGAGCGCGACCAGTTGCTCGGTTCGCTCCAGATCCGCCAAGGCCGCGGCCAGCGTCCGATAACCCATGCGAATCCACCTGATCTCGATCGTGCTTGCGTGATTCGTCCTGCAATCAAGATAGACGAACCGGACCGAAAGTCACCCGTTGCGGGTCGTTGGACGTTCGCCCCATGTCGAATATACTGGGAACAACGATCGCTGACGTTCGGCCCTCCTTCATGGATCATCCTGGCATGCTTACCGTCGACGAGCCGGTTTCCGCCGCGACCAAACCTACCGTCGACAAGTCGGATCAACGGGTCCGCTCGATGTTCGCGTCGATTGCGGGTAGGTATGACCTATTGAATCACCTGCTCAGCTTGAATATCGACAGATCCTGGCGGCGGTTCACCACCCGAACCGTGCCGCCGATCGCCGGAGTGCCCGTCCTCGACTGCTGCACCGGCACCGCCGACCTGGCGCTCGCATATCACCGAGCTGGTAAGGGGCAGTCGCCCGTCGTCGGGGCAGACTTTTGCCACGAGATGCTCGCTTTTGGCGTGGGAAAAGTTCGCCAGGCAGCGGCCGACGCCGGGGTGATCCTGATCGAAGGCGACACGCAGCGGTTGCCGATGCCGAGCGACACCTTCGGCGTGGTCACGGTCGCGTTCGGCCTCCGGAACGTGGCCGACACGGTCCGCGGGATCGACGAGATGATCCGCGTGGCCCGGCCGGGCGGCAAGGTGGCGATCCTGGAGTTCTCGCGGCCCCGGGGGGCGATCCTCGGCCGACTCTATCTCGGCTTCTTCCGGCATGTCTTGCCCAAGGTGGGCCAGACGCTGGCGCCAAATTCGTACAATGCTTACCGGTACCTGCCCGAGTCGGTCCTCCAGTTTCCCGACGGCCCCGAGATGATCGCCTTGCTGCAATCTCGGGGACTGACGGATCTGGTGCAACATCCGCTCACGTGCGGGATCGCCAGCCTGTATGTCGGCACCAAGCCGGCGCGAGCCGCCGGATGACCCCGATCGATCTCCCGCTCGTCGTGGGGATGACCGGCGCCAGTGGGGCGCCGTATGCCGTCCGCCTCTTGCAGGTTCTCTGTCGAGCCGGTCGGACGGTCCACCTGACGATCAGCACCAGCGGCGCCCAGGTCCTGAACGAGGAACTCGGCATCCAGGTTGCCCTGAATCGGTTCGATCCGGCGGTCTTCGGCGACCTCGGGTCGGGTACGCTGGTCTACCACCATCAGAACAACTTCAACGCAGGGATCGCGTCGGGTTCGTTCCGGACGGCGGGAATGGTGGTCGCGCCGTGCAGCATGAGCACGCTGGCGTCGATCGCGCACGGGATCACCGGGAATTTGATCACTCGCGCCGCTGATGTGCATCTCAAGGAGCGACGCAAGCTGATCGTGGTTCCGCGTGAGACGCCCTTGAGTCTGGTTCACCTCGAAAATATGACGGCCGTCACGCGTGCCGGGGCGATCGTTTTACCCGCGATGCCGGGTTGGTATCACCAGCCAAAGTCGTTGGCTGACCTGATCGATTTCGTCGTCGGGCGGATCTGCGACCAACTTGGTGTCGAGGTGGATCTCATCACTCGCTGGGGTATGGACAGGACGTGACGTACCGGTTGGTACACTCTTTGCCATGGTTCGCTCCCCGCAATCGGAGACTCTCCGCCAGTCTGGTTGCCATAATTTGATGGGAGCAGAGCGATGTCGACAGGTGAGAAGGAACGCCGCGTAATCAACCGGGCCGTCCGGGTGCTCGACGAGATCGAAAGCCGGATTCACGAGTTGCGTGAAGAACTGGAAGCGGGCGGGTTGGCTACCACGACTCGGGGTCGCAAGTCGCAGCGTGACGACGCCCACGACACGCCCGCCGAGGGTGACGAGCACGAGCCGCCCGCTCAGGGCCGCGCGAAGAACCCCGAACCTGACAAGCGGATGAAGGCCAACAAGGCCGACCATGAGGGCGAAACCAACGGGCACACCGCCGACGACGAGCACGAGCCGCACGCTCAGGGGCGCGTCAAACACCCCGACACCGACAAGCGGCTGAAGGCCAACCGGGGCGATCACGACGACGCCCACGAGCCCGCAGCGCAGGCTGACAACGACCACGAGCCGCACGCTCAGGGCCGCGTCAAGCCCCCCGAAACCGACAAGCGTGTGAAGGGGAACAAGGCGGAGCAGGAAGCGGGTCACGACCCGGCGGACCACGCCGCCGACAATGACCACGAACCGCACGCCCAGGGTCGCGTCAAACATCCCGAAACTGACAAGCGAGTGAAGGCGAATAAAGAATAATCGGAGAACCGAACGAATCGACCGCGACTGGTGTTGAAACCGAGCCCGGCCATCTTTACGCAAAGGTGGCCGGGCTCGCGGTATTCTGGTGAAGGTCAGACCTCGTGTCGCGGTTCCCTCGGGACGGCTGCCACGACGCATCGAGCTCGAAATCGGAGATCAAGAGGAGAACCTATGCAAACCGAAGCGCACCCGCGAGCAACCCCGGTTCGCGGCCCGATCGTCGGCGAACTGCTCGGGATGATCAAATTCAGCCACACGCTGTTTGCCTTGCCGTTTGCCCTCCTGGGCGCGGCCCTGGCAAGCTGGTCGCCGACGGGGTGGCGGGGTCGCCCGCAAGATTGGCTCGGGATCATTCTCTGCATGGTTGCAGCGCGGTCGGCGGCGATGGCGTTCAACCGCCTGGTCGACCGCCGGTTTGACGCCGCCAACCCCCGGACAGCCATGCGGCACCTCCCCGCCGGTCGGCTCTCGGTGGCGTCGGTCGCGGTCTTCACCTTGATCTCTGCGGTCGGCTTCGTGGCGAGCACAGCTTTGTTCTGGCCTAACCGGTGGCCCTTGATCCTGTCGCTGCCGATCCTGGGCTGGTTACTCGGCTACTCGTACGCAAAGCGGTTTACCCCCTGGGCGCACTACTGGCTCGGGGTCGCACTGGCCTTAGCACCGGTTGCCGCCTGGATCGCGCTTCGGGGTGACGTGGCGTGGTCGCCGGTGCTGCTTGGGCTGGCGGTCCTGTTCTGGGTCGGCGGCTTCGACGTGATTTATGCGTGCCAGGATGTGGCGTTCGATCAGGCCAATAACCTGCGGAGTATCCCGAGCTGGTTGGGCGTCACGCGGGCCCTGCGACTGGCGGCTCTAAGCCACTCGGCAACGGTCGCCGCTCTGGTCGCTCTTGGGTTCGATTATCCCATGGGGCCGATCTACTTCACGGGTGTGGTGGCGGTGGCGGGGCTCTTGATTTATGAGCATGCTCTGGTCCGCCCCGACGACCTGTCGCGGGTCAATCTGGCATTCTTCCAGGTCAACATCGCGATCAGCATGGGGCTTTTGGTTGTCGGCGTCGCGGATTTAGTTGCGCGGTCGCGGTGACACAAAAGCTTACGGCCTTCCCCGCCATCATGATGTCGGGAAGGCCGATGGTTACTGATCAGCGGATCGATGAATCAGAGCGGGCGATCGGCGGTCGGGGTGACGACGGTCGGCCTGATCCCCGGGACGATCGGCGCCGCGCCGGGACGGATGGGCGGGGTCGGCGGGGTGACGACGATCTGGTCAACGACCTGAATCACGCCCACGGTTTCGGATGTCAGGCTGAGTGCCTTAATCTTGGCGGGCTCGTCGGGGACAACCCCGGTCACGGTAGCAATCCCGCCGCTGCTGACCTCGATCTCGATGTTCGACGTGGTCAGCGACTTGTCCCAGTGGAGCCGGCTGTAAACTCGCGAGACAACTTCCATGTTGTGGACGCCGGTCTGCGTCTGCTGCCAGCCGCCCTGGATTGCCTGCCCGGCCGACTGGAATCCCCGCTTGATCGAGCGGCCCGCGTTGTTGAGCCCCTGACCGACTGGACCCGGTTGCTGCTGGGCCAGGGCCAGGCATCCCCAGGCGGTCGTCAAGGCACCGGCGATCAGGACCCAGGAATGGCTGCGCTGCAATTTCGGCATCGTGGAAGACTCCTTGATTCGAGGCAGACCACCGACCTTCGGCGATCAAGCCACCTCAAGCAGTCGGAATTCACGACGGCGGTGCGTCAAGCCATCAGAGCCATCGTCAACGAATCCCACCCATAACCGCCGATCGCCACCTCACTCGGGTCAGCAGCAAACGGCTGGTGCATCTCTGAGAGGTCATGCACGAGTGCGGCGGGAACCGAGCCGAAGACGGTGATGCCGCCGAGCTTGTTGCTGACCGCGACCGCCGACCAGCGGGCGGCAACCGACCGGGAGCTATCGGCCACCACGATTCGGGTGGTCGTATCGTAGCGAACTGCTACGCCGACAACCGTCGCTTCAGGAGCGAACGACTCGGCTTCCGCACGCGAGCGGAACAGCAAGGCCCCCGCCGGAGTCAACGGCTGACCGGGCTTCCAGTCCGGGCTTGCAACGCTGTAGAACATCGCGACCTCCTGCGTTGAGGGGAACGAAATCACCATCCAAGTGGAGTCGAAGCTCAAAGGGGGAAGTCGCTGAGGGATGCTTGACAGAAAGCATCCCGCGTGCCACTCGGCCAACTCATCCCACTTCTTAACGCCATCTGGACACGATCGTCGCCCGCGAAGTTCGCTTGATCCTGCGTTTTGGCCTTTGATTCGGGATGGTTGACACGAGGTTGGACACGAAAAGATGCAAAAATTCTTCAGATTTTCGGGGTCATCAAGCAGGATTCTGGCCTGTTCGGCCGCGAGAATACTTCCATCTTGCCCAAAATTGACAATTGGATTCAAGTTCACAATAGCCTCGGCCGGATCAAGCCAGGGATCAATTGACGGTCTCGGGCGGGATCGACCCATGGGCGGGTTGTTGCTGGGTCATGCAGTGCAGAGTACCGAGCCCCCAAACCAGGTCGCCGCAGTGGATGCCGACCACTTCGCGGTCAGGGAAAAGTCCGACCAGCGTGTCGAGCGCGATCCGGTCGGCGGGGTCATTGAAGGTCGGGACGAGAACGAGACCGTTGGCGATATAGAAGTTGGCGTAGCTCGCCGGGAGGCGTTGGCCTTCAAAGACAACGGGGCGAGGCATCGGCAGGTCCACCACTCGGAACGGTTTGCCGTCCTGATCGCGGGCGGCTTCGAGGCGTTCGAGGTTGTCGAGCAACGGCTGAAAATTGTCGTCCCCTGAGTTGCTTTCCACGACGGTGACGATGGTTGTGGGATCAACGAACCGCGCCAGGTCATCGACATGGCCGTGCGTGTCGTCGCCCACAATCCCCTTGTCGAGCCAGACGACGTTCGAAGCGCCGAGGTAGTCACCCAGTGCTTGCTCAACCTGTTTGCGCGTCAACTGCGGGTTGCGAGCCTGAACATCGCTGAGCAGGCATTCCTCGGTCGTCAGGACGGTCCCGCAGCCGTTGACGTCGATCGAGCCTCCTTCGAGCACAACGCGGACCGGCTTCTCCACGCCATCGACCACAAGGCGGGGTTTGAACCGATCGCGATCCAGGATCTTGCCGATCGCGCGTGGGACGTGGCGGTCGCGGGTGTGATTGTCGTACTTGGCCCAGGCATTGAACTGCCAGTGGACCAGCGCCAGGCAGTCGGGGTCGGCGGGATCGCCGGGACGGACGAGAAAGCTCGGTCCCGAATCACGTGTCCAGACGCGGTCGGTCTTGACCCGGTGGAAGCCGACCTGAGTCAGTTCGACCCCCATCTTGTCGAGCATGTCCCGCGCTTCGCGTTCCAGCTTGCCCCCGTTCACGAGGATCTCGACCCGTTCCACCCGCGCTAGATGCCGCACAATCTCGGCATAAACCCACGGGATCGGCCCAGACCGCCCCGGCCAATCTTCCTGGTTGTGCGGCCACGCGATCCAGGTGGCGGCGTGCGGTTCCCACTCGGCGGGCATCCGATAACCAAGCGCTGCGGGGGTCGTGTCGGGGTGCGTGATCATCAGCGGGTGCGACCTTGGAAAGACAAAGAAAGAAGAAATGAGCCACGGATTGAACACGGATAAGAGCAAATCTTAAAAAAGTACTTATATGAATGATTTTTCTATTGCATTTCAATTTTCTCTGATCCGTGTTTCATCCGTGGCCAATTTTCTCTTCAATCCGCGAATCGCTGGGTGATGGGGCCGTAGGCGTCGATCCGGCGGTCGCGGAGGAAGGGCCAGTGCTGGCGGGTGGTCTCGATCAGGGCGGGGTCGCAGTCGACGAGCAGAACTTCTTCGCGGTCGTGCGAGGCGCGGGCGATGACCCGCCCGAAGGGGTCGGCGGCAAACGAACCGCCCCAGAACTCGATCCCGCCGTCGGTTGGACCTTCATGACCGATCCGGTTGACGGCGATGACGTAGACGCCGTTGCTGATGGCATGAGCGCGCTGCATCGTGTGCCAGGCGTCGGCCTGCGCGGGGCCAAACTCGTCCTTCTCGGCGGGGTGCCAGCCGATCGCGGTCGGATAAAAGAGGATCTCGGCACCGCGGAGCGCGGTCAGGCGGGCGGCTTCGGGGTACCACTGGTCCCAGCAGACAAGCGTGCCAACGGTGGCGTGGTCGGTCCGGATGGCCTGGAAGCCGAGGTCACCAGGGGTGAAGTAAAACTTCTCATAGTAAAGCGGATCGTCGGGGATGTGCATCTTGCGATACTTGCCGATGATGGCTCCCGTCTTATCAAGGACCACCGACGTGTTGTGGTAAACCCCCGCCGCGCGACGCTCGAACAGCGACCCGAGGATCGTCATGCCGGTGTCGCGGGCGACGTCGGCCAGGCGGTCAGACGTGGGACCGGGGATCGGTTCGGCCAGGTCGAAAAACTTATGATCCTCGGTCTGGCAAAAGTATTGCGAGCGGAACAACTCGGGCAAGCAGGCGACCTGCGCCCCCTGCTGGTGGGCTTCGCGCAACAGTTCGCACGCGCGGTCGACGTTGGCGTCGGGGTCGGGCGTGCAGCGCATCTGGACCAGGGCCACGCGGGTCAGTTTCGACGGTCGAGTCATGGTCGCGGTTTCATCTCGGCAAGTCGGTAATCCAGGTCGTCCATCAACAAGGTGCAGTTCGCCGGGGGAGATTGGGTCCAGGATGCGAGGAGTCGTTCGCAGGTCTTATTGATCGCGCGGAGCATACGCCCGATCAGGCGGACGGCAAACCGGCAAAACAGATAGAACCCACTGGACAGCAATCCCAAAATATCCGGATCTTCCTGATGACAGCCCGCACGCGGCGCAGGAGCGGTGATCAGATCGCACACCACAGTTGCGAGCAGACCACTCACAGCAAGCATTGTCAGGGCACGATCGAGCCGGACCATCCAGGTCAGTGTCATCAAGAGCCCCCGTCCTGAATCTGGGATTGGACCCGCAGCATCATACCGCAATCCGGCTACTTGATCGACCCTTCGGCTGATTGCAAAGGGACGAACGATGGTGTAGCCTCTCGACTTTGAACTGAACCGCACCGTCGTTGAGGATCTGCACCCATGGGAGCCGAAGCCCGCCTGACCGAGTTGAATTTGACCTTGCCGCCGACTCCCAAGCCGATGGCCACTTATCTGACCGCGGTCCGCCACGGCAATCTGCTCTACCTGTCGGGGCACGGTCCCCTGAAGACCGATGGTACGCTCATCCTCGGCAAGCTCGGCGCGGGGATGGGTGTGGACGCGGGCAAGGAAGCCGCCCGCCAGACGGGCCTGGCCTTACTCTCCACGGTGCGAGGTCATCTGGGCAGCCTTGACCGCGTCGTGCGGATCATCAAGGTGCTGGGCCTGGTCAATAGTGACCCCGATTTCATCGATCACCCCAAGGTCATCAACGGCTGTTCCGACTTGATGGTCGAAGTCTTCGGTGAGGCCGGCAAGGCCGCCCGCAGTGCCTTCGGCGTCGCTGCGCTGCCGGGCGGGATGGCCGTCGAGATCGAGGCGATCTTTGAGATCAAGGATTAAGTGATCACGGCGTTGGGTTCTCGAAGACGCGGACCTCGGGGTGCATCGTGTACAACCGGGGTCGGTTCGAGCCAGGAAGAAAGAGGATCTCGCTGCTGGAGGAATTGTTGCGGATCAAGGGATTACGGGCAAACTTCTCCCAGTGGATCAGATCACGCGAGCGGGCGATGTTGGTCGTCCAGTCGGCGGTCCAGGGTTTGTGACTGTTGGCGTGGTAATAAGCATAATAGACGCCGTCACGCTCGATCACCTGATCAAACGCGATGGCGAACTGATCGTAATCATCGGGACCCATCGTCAAGATGGGTTCGTTTTGGACGTTGATCCAGGGTCCTGCGAGCGGGTCCTTGGTCTGCGCCAACCAGACCCCCTGATCTTTCCGCTCGTAGAAGAGTGACCAGACGCCGTCACGCACAAAGAGAACAGGAGTTCCCCTCGGGCCGGCGGCGATCGGCTCACCGTTCTTGAGGCGGATGTCGAGCGGGCCACGCTCCGTCCAGTGGGTCGGGTCGGTTGCGGTCAAGAGGTGAGCGATGTCCCCGGCTCCCTCGGCGACCATGAAGTAGGTCGGGCCTTGTTTCACGACGCAGACATCTTCAACCCACGACGTGTTGAGGATCGGGTTGGCCGGGTCGCGGGTCCAGGTGAGGCCATCGGGCGAGGTGGCGTGGCCGAGGCTTCGATTCGGGCTTCTAACGTCGTTGTAGCCGGTGTACCAGAGATGATAGATACCGTCCTGAACGAGAATCCAACCGCGTTCGCGGATCTTCTTGTCCCAGGCATCGTCACTGGTCGCGCCCGTGAAGATGGGGTTCGCCGCACTCGCGGACCACTCGACAAGGTCGCGCGGGAAGTCGTCGGCGGGGGCGGCTGATGCCAGGATAGTCAGGAAAAACGCGGAAAACGAGAGTGATCGAGTCAAAGGGCCACCTCCTGATCGGCACGAGTCGAAGCCTCGTAAGTCCTGTCCAGTCACGATAGGGTGAGACCTGGCCGGGATCAAGACACCGAAATTTGTCGCGAACCAAAGATTTTCGGCGGAATTTAGTAGCGGCACGGCGTCTCATCACGACATGATGACTTCCAGTGGCGGCAGGTTTCCAGCGCGGTTCAAGAAAGGTCCAATATCGATGGCGGATCAGCACGGTACCGATCGGCGTGCCTTTTTGAAGACGACCGCCCTCGCCGGCGCGGCATCGCTGGCGGCTGACCCGCTCGCCTGGGCCGCAGATCCTGATAAGCCGGCCGTGCCAATGGTCACGCTCGGCAAGACCGGCCAGCAGGTGACCCGGCTCGGGATGGGCACGAGTTGGGACGTTGCCGAAAGCTTCGTCCAGCGCGCCATCGCCGCTGGTGTCCGCTACATCGATACCTCGGAAACGTACGAGGAAGGTAACGCCGAAAAGACGATCGGCACCGTCCTCGAACGGACCGGCAAGCGGAAAGAGGTCTACCTCGTCACCAAGAACGACGCATACGGCCGGGTGAAAGGCTCAGCGCGGGCCCAGACATTCGCCACCCATCTCGACGCCAGTCTCAAGCGGCTCAGGACCGACTATATTGACTGCTACTACATGCATGGTGTCCGTGGGCGGGATATTGATGTCTTCACCGATCCCGAGATCATCAAAGCTTATGACGATCTCAAAAAAGCGGGCAAGATCAAGTTCGCTGGTTTTTCGTGCCACGACGGCAAACTGACCGACATCATCGAGGCTGCCGCCAAGGCTGGCTGGGTTGATCAGATGATGATCCAGTTCAACTTCCGGACGATGGACGGCGATGCGATCCGCCGGGCACTCGACGCCGCCAGCAAGGCCAACATTGGCATCATCGCCATGAAGACGCAGGGCGGTGCCAGGGAGTTCAAGGCGGGCGAGAATGACAAGCGGATGAACAAACTGGTCGACAAGGGCTTCAAGGTCCATCAGGCCGCGATTCAAGCGGTGTTCAGCGACGAGCGGATTCACACCGTCGTCAGCGAGATGACCAATTTTGACCAGCTCCGTGACAACATGGCTGCCGCCGCCACCCCGATCGGTGCCAAGCAAGCCCGGCTCCTCGAAGACCACCGCCTCCAGACCGCGCAAGCCTACTGCCATGGCTGTGACCACCACTGCCAGGAGGCCGCGGGCGGAGTGCAGGTCGGTACCGTCCTGCGCTACCTTCGCTATCATGAAACCTACGGCAAGCGGACCGAGGCCCGAGCCCTTTATGCCGCACTCTCGGCCGCCGATCGAGCCGTCGAGCACCTGACGCCCACCGTTGACTCGGCCTGTCCACACGGCTTACCAGTCGCTGCGCTCTTGCAGGAGGCCAACCGGCGGCTCAGCCAGGCTTGACGTTTATCCCTGAAATCGAAAAATCCTTGCTCTCCAGGCCAGTATTTTTCGTCTGTCGGAGTGGGCACCGCCTTTCAAGGAACGCTGATCGATAGTCAGGCTGAATCAGTTTTTCAATCTGTATAGGGCCTTCAGCAGGCCGCCGACCTGGGCGGCATTGCGTCGTAACGATGCGGCGATGTTGGTCGATCCCAAGGACCTCATGTGGCTGATGGCCGCGTTGCGGAAGGCCGCCAGGACCTGGGGACCGGAGCCGACTTGGGTCCGGTTGGCGTCCTCGCCCATCGTCACGTCTCGCACCCAGTGCAGCCGGTTCTCGATGCCCAATGCCTCCGATGCCAGCAAAGCAGCGCCGCCGCATTGGCCTGCTTTTGCGGCACGCTGGTGATCGCATAGGACACCTCGTAGGTCGCCTCGCCCCCCTGGCTGACCTCCGCCTCAACCCGGCACACCTGCGTCGCTCCCGGCCAGTCGAGGTAGCCCTCCAGCATCGTCGTGGTCATCAGCCGTCGTCGCTCCATCCGCCCGCCGTGCGCGACGATGGTCGTGACTTGATCCTGCTCGGCCTCCTGCTTGCGCCGGCCGTAGGGGGGAAAAGGCCGGCTCGAAGGCCGACGCGATCGCTTCCTTAAGTGCCGGTTGGTTGTCATCGACCTTCCACAAATCATGCCCACCCGCCTCCACCACTTGGGCCGACAGGTCGCGCTGGCAGAGCATCGCATCGCCGGTGACGACCCGCCCGGCTAGGGCCAGGCCCCGGAGCAGTTCCAACGCCGCCTTGTGCTCGTTGGTCCTCGCATCGACTCGCATTGACCGCTGGCTCGCCTAGGACGTGAGTGAACCATTGGGTCAGGGCGCTCTCCAGGGTGACGGCATCGAGGTGAGGAAGCAGACCTTGGAACGAGCCGTAGGAGGGAGGCGTGCGACGGTAACCAAGGCGGTGCATGAACTCGATGGGCTGATCGCGACCCCACTGGGCGATGGCGGCATAGCCGCGACAGCCGCTGAGCATGGCACAGACGGAGTGGGTAAGCATGGCGACCAGGGGGTATCGTTTACCCATGGCCTTGCGGAGGTCGGGAACCTCGGTCAGAAACGACATCAGGCTCCCGCCAGGGTAGTAAGCCATGTGATCTCAGCAGCAGAATATCGAGGGGCAAAATACCGAGGAAAGATTGTATCATAGTTTCACAAACCGATTCACCCTGGGTCACACCCGGTGAGCTTGCAACCGGGAGCCAGGATTGGTAGAGTCGTTGACCTCGCGATATCGCTATCCAAGCGTGCGGGTGATCCAGGATCGCCCACGCGGTGCGCCGCGGATCGTTGGAAATCACCGAAGATTGAGTTAGATGGGGCCGGAACGGATTGCGATCCGCCTGGTCGCAATGGGGAGTGATAGGCGATGTCGATCGACAAGAGCTTGAAAAAAGGGGGCGGGATGTCCCGCATCCGGAACGTCCTGACTCGGCCTGAGCGGATGGCGCTGCTGCAGGAAGATGAGAAGTGGACCGCTTCGGCGGGCGTTTACAACTTGCCGAAGACGAAGTTCCGCCGCCTTGCTCCGGGTCAGTCGGGACCGAAGCGTCCCGAAGCGAAGCCCTAATCGGCTCGTTGAGGCAATAAGGCCGAGGCTGATCTCGGTCTCTGATCCCGGTGGCAAGAACCGCATCCAACCCTGGCTGTCGCGTGCCTGGTATGCCAGGGCGAAGGCGGCCGGGGTTCTGGTGTTTCGTTGCCTTTTCTCCACGCAATCCGGTCTTTCTGTTGAGGCCATACGCAAGATGGTGCCGCTCCTCGCCGTCCTGTGCGCGAGCGTTGTGGCGGCCAGCCTGCTCGGCGGGGTCTTGCCGCTGGCAACGGTTTTGACTCACATTCGGCTCCAGCTTTATCTCAGCTTCGCGGCCGGGGTCATGCTGGGCGCAGCGTTCTTGCACATGATGCCCGAGGCGGTGGAGTTGGGTTCGCCGCTCACGCTCCGGTGGGTGGCTGTGGGGCTGTTGACGCTCTTTTTTGTCGAGCGGTTCTTCGCCTTTCATCATCACGAATCCCCCGCCGACCCGACCGAGCCCTGCCCAACGCACCCGCATGAGCATGGGGTTGGGCATGGTGGGGGACATTCGGCAGGCCTGATCGATCAAGCGGCGCCCGGCAAAGCGGGAGCCGCAACCAAAGGGGCCGCACTCCACTGGGGGGCGGCGGCTTTTGGGCTCGCCTTCCACACCATTACCGGTGGTGTGGCACTGGCGAGTGTCGTCGAGGCCGAGGGAAGGCTCGGCCCCGGGGTCTGGGGGGTGTTCATCGCAACTCTCGTGCATAAACCGGCCGATGCTCTGACTATCGTCAGTCTGATGTTGCGGGGAGGGGTCCCACGGTTCCAGGCTCATCTGGTCAACTTTGGGTTCGCGTTGATGATCCCGCTGGGCGCAGCGATCTTTTGGGTTGGAATGCGGCAGTCGGGGTCGGCTTCCCCCCTGCTCACCGCGCGGTGCCTGGCGTTTTCGGCCGGCACCTTCCTGTGTATTTCGTTGAGTGACCTCCTGCCCGAGTTGCAGTTCCATGCTCACGACCGCGGGAAGCTCTCGCTCGCCTTGCTTGCTGGGGTCGTCTTGATGGCGCTGGCAAGCCTCTACGAGTGATTGATCGATCCTCGCTGGTCCGAGGGAATTGAGCTCATGGAGTCTGCCGGTTGTGACGATAAGATACGGCAAGTCTGGGTGGGAAGGATTCCCAAGCAGACAGAGCCAGGCTGGTCTGTAAGCTGGCGGCTTCGGGCGGGGGAGTGTGATCGGATGAGTCAACCCGGAGCAGGTCTCAGAAAAGCCGGATGGCTTTTCCTGGTTGGCCCCATTCTGCTCGGACTGGCGCAGGCTTCGGGAGCCCAAACTCCACCCGTACCGGAACCGTCGCTCCCGCCCAGGATCGGAGCCGTGCCGGACCCCACCGGCGGCGTGGATCCAACGGTCCCGACGGCTCGCGAAGCCGAACTGGAAGCGCGGGTCCGACAGCTTGAAGCCATGATGGAGCGGCTGACAAAGCAGGGAGTTCCGGCCAACGGTGGCCTTGCCGGCAGCTCGGGCGGTGGGACCGATCCCAGCGCGGGCGCGGGCAACAATACGGCTACTGGCAGCGGCGGTGTGGGGTCGGAAGGGGCTCCCGGCGTGGGGACGGTGGGCAGTAGTGGGGGACTGACGGGGGGATCGACCGGTGGCGGCGTCAACCCCAGCACCGACACCAGCACCACGTCGAACACGATCGCAGCGGGAGCCGGACCCGGCGGCAACTCTCCGAGTGCCGTGCCCTCGGCCAAGGGAGGTGCCCTGGCGCCCGGCCAAGGTTCGCCGCCCAACCCCGCGCCGAGCAACCGGTTCAACATGCCGCCGACGACAATCAACTCGCCGTTCACGGGCCGGTTCGGCCCGGGCTTCGAGGTCAAGACGGCCGACGACGAGTTCGTCGCGCAGTTCCACAACCTGACCCAGGTGGACGGGCGGTTCTATCAGCAAGGGGGCCAGAACCCGGTCCACGACACCTTCGCCATCCCCCGGCAGTGGTGGATCATCAGCGGTCGGATTACCAAGCCGTATGAATACTTTCTTTCGATTCAAGAAGGGTTCGATAACCTGAACCTGCTCGACGTCTTCCTGAACGTCCACTACGACGACCGCTTGCAGTTCAAGTTCGGCCGGTACAAGACCCCGTTTACCTACGAGTTCTACTCCGAGCCGATCCAGGGCTTGATCTCGCCGGAACGGTCGATCTTTTTCAACAACTTCGCGCTGAACCGGTCGGTTGGCCTCATGGGCTGGGGTCGGCTGTTCAACACGACCGTCCCGCTGGATTACGCCGTCGGCCTGTTCAACAACGCCCGGAACTCGTACGTCGATACGAGCGACCAGAAGAACATCCTGGCGTACGTCAACTGGCGACCGTTTGCCTTGCTCGAAGATAGCCCGCTGGAAAACTTCGTCTTCGGCGGCTCGGTGCAGGCAGGGACGCAGACCAACACGCCCTTGCCGGCGACCTTGCGGACGATCGTGGCGACGTCGGGCAACTCGGTCAATGGTGTCCCGTTCTTGACCTTCAACTCGAACGTCCGCGAGTCGGGCCCGCGCGCATTCTGGGACCTGCACGCCGCCTGGTACTACCGCCACCTGTCGTTGATCGCCGAGTGGCAGAGCGGTTATCAGGACTATGCCCTGGCCACGTCGCTCGCCAGCCACGATCGAGTCGGCATCGATAGTTATTACGTCCAGGCGGGGTACTTCATCACCGGCGAGACCGTCAGCGGTCGAAACATCGCCAAGCCGATCCGCAATTTCGACATCCGCAAGGGTCGGCAAGGCCCGGGAGCGATCGAGTTGCAAGGTCGGTTCCAGGCGTTCGACCTGACCAACAACGTCTTCACTGCCGGTCTGGTCGACCCGAATCTCTGGACCAACAACCTTTACGCGACCGACGCCGGCTTCAACTGGTACTTGACTCAGTACACCAAGCTGACCTTCACCTGGAACCACGCCGTCTTCGGCGAACCGGTCCAGTACAACGCCCTCGGCCGCCAGAAGACCTCCGACCTCTTCCTGATCCGCTTCCAGCTCTACTTCTAGGCTGGATGGCTTGATCCCTTGATCCGGGCGGATTCTCATTCGTCCGGATCTTGCTATTTCGAAAGAGAGACCGATCGCGGCAAAAACCGGCGAGAATCCGCGGGCCAGATCTGCTAAGATCGATGGATAGGACCTCGCGACGATGGCGTCGCGGGTCCTGCCGCCCGATTGCCCCGCGACCTCTGAGGATCTCCCCAGATGCGATGGTTCTTCGCCCCTCCTCTGCTCGCCAGCGTGCTCATGGGTGGTTTGACCCTGCCCAGCCACGCGGCCGACGCTCCAACGACTCCGCCCGCGACGCTGCCCGTCCTTGATGCCCGGAGCGTCGATGGCCAGTTCGTCTCGCTGGTTCCCGACGGGAAACCAGGCGCTCTGGCGGTCGTTTTCTACTCGACCGAGTGCCCGATCTCGAACGGGTTCTCGCCGACCCTCGCCGCCATCGCCGGCGCACACACCGCCGACCCCTTGACCTTCGTCGGTGTTTGCGTTGATGCCGATCTGCCCGCCGCCGACGTGCTCAAGCACGCGCGCGAATACAACCTCAACTTCCCGATCGTCCAGGATCGCGACGGCTCGATCACCGCCCGGTTCGGCGCCGAGTTCACCCCCGAGGCGTTCGTCTACGACGCCTCGAAGCAACTCCGCTACCACGGCCGGATCGACGACACCTACGCCGCGCGCGGCAAGCGGAACGCCCACCACGAGACCAACGAACTCCGCGACGCCGTGGTGGCCGTCCTTGCCGGCAAGGACGTGCCGGTCGCCCACGTCGAGGCCGTCGGCTGCCCGGTGCCGACCCACCCCGACACCACCCTCGCCAGCAGCAAGCCGACCTACACGCACGACGTTGCCCCGATCCTCCGGTCGAACTGCGTCCAGTGCCACCGGCCCGGCCAGGTTGGGCCGTTCGCGCTCGAAACTTATGAGCAAGCCCGGAAGCGCGCCGATGACATTGTGAACGTGACGACCGAGCGACTGATGCCCCCCTGGAAGCCCGCCGCCGACTTCGGCCCGACGCTCAAGCACTCCAAGGCGCTGACGGTGGACGAGATCGCCACCCTGGCGAAGTGGGCCGCGACCGACGCCACCGAGGGGAACGCCGCCGACCTTGGCCCCGCCCCCGTCTTCACCGACGACTGGGCGCTCGGCACCCCCGACCTGATCGTCCAGACGCCCGAAGACTTCGAGATCCCGGCTCAAGGCGAAGACATCTACCGCTGCTTCGTGATCCCGACGAACTTGCCTGACGACAAATACATCAGCGCGATCGAGTACCACCCCGGCAACCGCAAGATCGTCCACCACGTCCTCGGCTACGTTGACGTCTCGGGCGGAGCGAAGATCAAGGACGAGCGCGAAAAGGGGCCGGGCTACATGTGCTTCTCGGGGCCAGGGGTGCCGACCCACGGCGACCTCGGCGGCTGGGCGCCCGGCGTGATGCCGTCGTTCCTGCCCGAGGGCGTCGGCCGGAGTTTGCCGAAGAAGGCCGACCTCGTCGTTCAGGTCCACTACCACCCCTCGGGCAAGCCCGAAATCGACCGGACCACCGTCGGCCTCTACTTCTCGAAGAAGCCGATCCGCCAGACCTTGCACTGGAACGCCGCGCTGAACATCGGGATGAAGCTGCCGGCGGGGCAGGCCAATACCGAGATCAAGGCCAACTGGCAGGTGCCGGTGGACGTCGTCGCGCTCGGCGTTGCCCCCCACATGCACCTCCTCGGCCACGACATGACGATGACGGCGACCCTTCCCGACGGCAAGACTCTGGACCTGATCCAGATCAAGGATTGGGACTTCGACTGGCAGAATAACTACTGGTTCGACCGGCCGATCAACCTCCCCAAGGGCTCAACCCTGCGGGTCGTCGCCCACTTCGACAACTCGACCGCCAACCCCCGCAACCCCAAGAACCCGCCCGTCGACGTCAAGTGGGGCGAAGGGACCACCGACGAGATGTGCATCGGCTTCCTCGCCATGACCAAGAAGGGCCAGGACCTCACCAAACCCGGCGAAAAGGACGACCTCAACCAGATCTTCCAGAAGCAGGGCGAGGAGCGGATCAAGAACTACGAACAGCGCCGGCGTCGCGAAGCCGAGGCCGCCAAGCAATCCACCAAGGCCGGCCAGTAAGCCATCGTGCTGAAAGCCAAATTCGCCACGGATGAAACACGGATCAGAGGGATGTCTTTTCGTCTGATCCGTGTTCACGCCTCATTCGCAATGAGTTTTCGTCGATTGCGATTCCGCAAGCGGGAAGATTCGCCCCTCCGAGACCATACGCCACGGCTTGACCTGATGAGAACTCGAACGAGAGAGATTGGCCTCTAATCCGTGTCAATCCGTGGCTGCTTTGGCTCTCAGTTCTAGTCAGTTCAGGGCCGGTTCGAGCGGGCCGGCCAGTTCGGTCAGGTAGAACAACCGGCCGGGCAAGGTTGGCATGAACGACGACGGGACCCAGGGATCGGGGCCGTAGCGCAAGGTCATCCAGAGCGACATCCCCTGCCACTGCATCCCGCGACCAAGGATGCCATCAGCGCCGCCAATGATCCGGTCGGCTTGCAGGAACAGGCCAGGGCCGATCGTGTTGGCGTACGCGGGCACCAACGTCGTCCGGCTCCGGAAGCTGGTGATGGCGTTCTGCTCGATCGTCAAGGGATGGAGCCGGGCGCCGAGGCGGTGCGTCGCGGCTTGCCAGGTGGCCACGTCGGGGTAGTCGGCGGCGAAGTGGGGTTCCCAGAAGGCGATATGGCAGACGCGGCCGATGCCGAAGATGACCGCGAGTTCGGCCCCTCCCTGCTTGAGGGCGGCGATCCGATCGGCGTACTCGGGCAAGCGGTCGGGCGTGGCGAACGAGCGCTGATCTAGTGGGATGCCCAGCCCGGCCGCCTCCAGCGGGCCGTACCAGGCTGCCGTCATCGCCGACCGGAACGAGCCAGGATGATCGGGGGGTAGGGTGCTCCCGGCACGGTCGGACCACTCGTCCATGTTGAAGCCGTGGACGTGGTCGCACGGGGTCTGCCACTCGCGGAGGAAGTAGACCGCCCAGCGGTACATCCCCATCGGGCCGACGGGAAGGATCAAGGCCAGCGGCCGACCCGCATCGCGGGCCTGGCGGATCGTCAGGGCGATCTCGTGGCCGAGCATCACGTCGAAGTCGTCCACCGACGCGCACGCGACCGGCTCGAACCGGGGATGCCACCAGGCTTGCCGGTCGTTGATCGCCCCCGGCGGATGGGCGCAGCAGGCGTCGATCCGGGCCAGGTCCCACCCGAGCGGGAAAAAGCCTTCGAGCATCGATCCGGCGATCGTCGTTTGCAGGTTCATGGCTCGGTCAGTCCTGGGTCAGGTCGAGGACGACCTTGCCCGTCATTGTTCCCGCCCCACGCATCGAGTTGGCTTCAAGGAGTTCCTGCGCCTCGGCGGCGCCACTGAGCGGGAACGTCCGGCCGATGTGTGGTTTGAGCTGGCCCGCTGCCGCCCACTGGCTGATATCGGTTGCCGCCCGCCGCTGGGCGTCGGCTGTGGCGTTGAACATCGCGAAGCCGAACAGCGAGCAGTCGCGGGTGTAGAACGCCCCGACCGGGAAGGCGGGTTTGGCGGTCCGTCCGGCGATGACGACCATCCGCCCGAACTTGCGGAGGAGCGGCACAGAGACCTCGAAGTTCGGCTCGCGCTGGGTCTCGTACCAGACGTCGACGCCGTCGGGGGCGAACTCGCGGAGCCGGGCGGGGATGTCGTCGGTCTTGTAGTTGAGGGCCAGATCCGCCCCCAGCGTCCGGCAGAGTTCGACCCGCTCGGGACTTCCCGCCGAGGTCGCGACTTTTGCCCCGATCGCCTTCGCCATCTGGACGACCATCGACCCGACGCCGCCGCTCCCGCCCGGGACGTACAGAGTCTCGCCCGGCTGCAGGCGGCCATGCGCGACGACGCCGAGGTGCGCGGTGATCCCGACGAGCGCCAGCGCGGCGGCCTCCGTGTCGGGCTGGCCATCGGGGGTCGGGTAGGCGAGATCCTCATCGACGGCGGCATACTCGCTGGCTGCACCCTGCCTTCCGAGCAGCCCCTGGTTCGAACCCCAAACGCGATCCCCGACCGCGAACCGGGTCACGCCGGCCCCGAGCGCCGCGACGGTCCCGGCGAAGTCGGTCCCGACGATGTAGGGCATCGGCAACGGCATCGCCACGGCGCCCGACCGGAGCATCAGGTCGATCGGGTTGAACGAGACGGCCCCGACTCGTACCAGGATCTGGCCGGTCGCGGGCTCTGGTCGGGGCAGATCGCCCACCCGGATCGAGCTGGCTGGGCCGGGTTGCTCAACGTAAGCGGCACGCATCGCGGAAGCCCCCTCGGGAAGGATGGATCAACTCAAGCGGTCAGGGCGACCTGAACTTCGGTCCCGACGACCCGGACGGGATACGTCCCGACCTTGCCGCGGGTGGCGTCGAGCCGCTTGCCGTCGACTAGGCTAAATCGCCAGCCGTGCCACGAACAAACGACCTCCTTGCCCTCCACTATGCCGTCGCAGAGGGGGGCGCCGTTGTGCGGGCACGAGTCGGCGATGGCGAAGTATTCGCCGTTGGACAGGAAGACGGCGATCGGGACCCCGTCGATGTCGACGGGGAACCCCTTCCCTTCTTCCACTTCGGCCACCTGCGCCACGGTCTGATAGTCTTCGGCCACCGGTCGGATTCCTCGGGTGTTGAGTGGTTCAGGCAAGTTCTTCCAGCGTTTCCCAGCGCTCGAAGGTACCTGCCAGGTCGGCCTCGATCTTTTCCAGCCGGGCCTTGGTCTTGGCGATCTTGCCGCTGTCTTGCTTGTAGAAAGACGGCTCGGCCATCTCGGCGTGGATCTGCCCTTGCTCGATCTCCAGGACCTCGATCCGCTTGGGCAGGTCGTCCAGCTCGCGCCGTTCCTTGTTGGTCAGCTTGCGGGTCTTGGCGACCGTCGCGGTCGATCCGGGCTTCGTCGAGTTCGCGGACGCGGAGGCGGCCTGCGCGGCTGCGGCGGTTTCGGCCTCGGTCCGGCGGAGCCAGTCGTCGTACCCGCCGGCCGACTCGCGGACCTGCGCGTTGTCGACGAACAGGACGCTCGTGGCGACGTTGTTGAGGAAGGTCCGGTCGTGGCTGACGAGCAGGACCGTGCCGTTGTAGTCGATCAGCAGGCTCTCGAGCAGTTCCAACGTCTCGACATCGAGGTCGTTCGTCGGCTCGTCGAGGACCATCAGGTTCGACGGCTTGGTGAACAACTTCGCCAGCAGGAGTCGGTTCCGCTCGCCGCCGGAGAGCAGTTTGACCGGGGTCCGAGACCGCTCGGGGGCGAACAGGAAATCCTGCAGGTAGCCGATCACGTGGCGCGGCTGGCCGTTGATCACGACGTTGTCGTAGCCGTCGGAGACGTTGTCGATGACCGTCTTTTCCTCGTCGAGCCGGGCGCGGAGCTGGTCGAAGTAGGCGATCTCCAGGTTCGTCCCCTGGCGGACCGACCCTTGCGACGGCTCAAGCTGACCGAGGAGCATCCGCAGCAACGTCGTCTTCCCCGCGCCATTGGGACCGATCAGGCCGATCTTGTCCCCCCGCATCACGGCAATGTCGGCCCCTTCGAAGATGGTCCGGTCGCCGTAGGCAAACCCGGCGGCCTTGGTCTCCATGACCAGCATCCCCGACTTCTCCGCCTCCTGAGCCAGCATCCGCGCTGAGCCGGTCCGGTCGCGGCGCTCCGAGCGTTCCTCGCGCATCGCCTTCAGGGCGCGGACGCGCCCCTCGTTGCGGGTCCGCCGGGCCTGAATGCCCTTCCTGATCCAGACCTCTTCCTCGGCGAGTCGCTTGTCGAAGAGGGCGGCTTGACGCTCCTCGGCGGCAAGGGCGTCTTCTTTCCGGGCGAGGAAGGTCGGGTAGTCGCACGACCAGTCGAATAGCCGGGCGCGGTCGACCTCGACGATCCGCGTCGCCAGGCGCGACAGGAAGGTCCGGTCGTGGGTAACGAAGATCAGAGTCCCGTCCCACCGGAGCAGGTAGTCTTCGAGCCAGCGGATCGACTCGATATCGAGGTGGTTCGTCGGCTCGTCGAGGAGCAGGACGTCGGGCTCCATGACAAGCGCCTGAGCCAGCAGAACGCGCCGCTTCATCCCCGAGCTGAGCGACCCGAACGGCACGTCGGGGTCGAGCTTCATCCGTGAGAGGATCTTGTCGACCAGATGCGGCGGCGCCAGCTCGGCGGCCCTGGCCCCCTTGCCGACCGTTTCCGGCCCGGCGCTGACCTCATCAAAGACCGAGCCCCCGCGCCCGACCGGCACGTCCTGCGGCAGCCGGGCGATCTTGACCCCGCCCGGCCGGATGACCTCGCCGTCGTCGGGCGCGATCTCGCCGCCCAGAAGGCGCATCAACGTCGACTTCCCGGCCCCGTTCCGCCCGACCAGGCCGACCCGCTCGCCGCGCTCGACTTGCCAGTCGACCCCATCAAGCAGCTTCGGCCCCCCGAACGCCAGGCTGACCCCCCTCATGCTCACCAGCGCCATGCGATCTCCCGCCCGACTCTCTACTCGAAGAACTTGATCCCGTCCATCCCCTCCGTGCCGAGATCAGTCTACTCGATTTCGCTCGGGTCGCCAATCAACCGTGTGCTGTGGTGCGATCGCCGAAACCTGGGCTGGCCAGGAAAAAGCGGATTCACTCAAGCGATGAAGATGCAGTGTCGATTCAATCCTGTTCGGCACGAGGTTTGCGCGACGCTTTGAGCTGCATTGCTTTTCCCATTGGCCACTTGCGCCCGGCCCGTTCCTCGGGCATATTCTTCTGGCATGGAACCATGCCAAGCTGACGACGATGCTCCTCGACGTCTCACCGGGCTCAAGACCCTGGGGCGACTCCGTGACCTCTTCGCCCACCTGCACCACCATGGCTGTGCCCGCGATAAGGCCGGTAACCGCACGCTCCACCTCGACCAACTGGCCTGTTTGGTCATGGTCGCCATGTTCAATCCCATCGCCCGCAGCATGCGGGCACTCTCCCAGATCAGCGACCTCAAGCAGGTCCGCAAACGCTTTGGCGTGACTCACGCCTCGATCGGATCGCTCAGCGAGGCGGCTCGCCTCTTTGACCCCGAGCCCATCGCCCAGGTCATCTGCGAACTCACCGGCTCGCTGCGCAACGGCATCAAGGACCCACGCCTGGCCGCCGTCAAAAACCCGCTCACGGCCGTCGACGGCACCCTGCTCAAGGCCTTGCCGACCCTGCTGGCCTCGTACTACAAGACCACCTCCAACGGCCAGGATCATCATGCCTGGCGACTGCACTGCCACCTCGACATCGACTCGTCCATCCCTCGCTGCGTCGACCTAACCGGGCCGAAGAGCTCCGGCGATGACGACGAGAAGGCCGTGATGCGGCGTCGCCTGGAGGCCGGGCGGACCTATGTCATGGACCGCTGGTTTGCTCAGTTCACCCTCCTCAACGCCATCGTGGCGGCGGGCAGCGACTACGTCTGCCGCCTCCGCGACAACACGCGGCCCGAACTCATCGAGTCACGCCCGGTGACGCCCGAGGCCATCGCGGCGGGTGTTCTGAGCGATCAGATCGTGCGACTGGGCCAGTCGTCGCCGGCTGCCCGCCGCCCCGACCATCCGACCCGTCTGGTGACGATCCGCATCAAGCCGCACACCAAGCGAGGTGGTCGCCCGGGTCAGGCGGCCGGTCCCTCGAGCACGGGTGAACTGCTGCTGGCGACCAACCTGCTCGACGTGCCGGCGGAGGTGATCGGGCTGATCTACCGCTATCGCTGGACGATTGAGATTTTCTTCCGCTTTTTCAAGCAGATGCTGGGCTGCGGGCATCTGTTCTGGCAGCACCCGCGGGGCATTGTGCTGGAGACGTACTGCGCGATCCTGGCGTGTGTGCTGATGCACCAGGCGACAGGCTCGCAGCCGACGCGTCGGACGTACGAGATGCTGTGTTATTACGTGATGGGTTGGGCCGATCTGGATGAGGTCGTGGCCCATCTAGCGAAGCTCAAGGGCACGGCAGGGACGGTCAAAAACGCGAGTTGACGCTACCACCGCCCCCATGTCGCCTGGGGTCGCGTGGCGGTCGATATTGGATGCGACTGGTGCGTCCGTGACGGCATTTGGTTCGGCTCGGTTGATCTAGCCGAGGTCGTCGGCACCAACATCCTTGCACAACTCAATCGCCAACCCGGCACCGTGCCAGGCCAAACCTCGTGCCGAACAGGATTGGTGTCGATTTCGCTTTTCCGGTCCAAGGACCAGCAAACTCGGGATCACTCCACCCACCGCCGAACGAAAGGTCCGGACGCGGAGTGGCCAGCGTCACTCCGAAGCAGTGACAGATTTACCATCGAGTTTGAATACGTTGACCCCGGGCGGGGTTCAGCGGCGTTTGGACTTCACTTTTCGCACGTCGCGTCGTTTTTTGGGAGTCGATTCCGTGCGAATCTGGGAAGAATCCCTGCTTAATACCGCCGGGATTAATGTCTTTGGACAGACTTCGATCTCGGCGCGGAACGAACCCAACGGGGTTAATGGAGCAGGTCCGGTCGGGACTGGGATCGGGGTCGGCGTGCTCGGTCGGATCGTGGCAGGAGGCTTGATCGGCTTGGATTCGGCCCTGGCGGTGCGAGCTTGATCGAGGTGCAGGCTGCGGATGGCGCGAACGGCGCAGTAGAATCCGCGCTCGGCGGCGGCTTCGTAGCGGCGGATCTGGAGTAGTTCCGGCGACGGGTCGAGCCGCGCCGCGCGACCTACCCCGGCCCGCTGACGTGCCAGTTCAAACAGCCGATCCGCTCGCGTTGCGGCATCGACATGGCCGAGCCTCACCCGTTCACCGTCAATCCGCTCGATGAATTGGGCGGGGGTTTGGCTTAAAATTGCCTCGGTGGTCAAGCCGAGCAAGTCGCCGAGCCACTGGCGTCGGTCCGCGTTCGCGGGATTGGCCGCGACGGCCTGGCTCTCCCGCTCCCAGAACTCCAGCAAGCGGTCGATTCCGTCGGGCATCTGTTCCAAATCTCGTTGCGCCTCAAGCATCACCCCGCGACGGCCCAGGAGATCAACCAGGCGGTCCAATTCGCTCGCCCGCGCATCGTCAAACGTATCGAGTGCCGCCTGGACGTGGGCTAGCAGTTCGTCGTCGCCATCCACCTCGGCCTGGTCCATCCGGACCGACAAGACCGCCGCCCGCCGCGCCAGGATTCCTCCCGCGACCCCCGAGGCACGAAACTCGACGGCGAATGCCGCGGTCCGCTCGGCCACCAGCGCCGCATCCTCGCCCGGAGCCAGCAAGTCCCCCGCGCCTGCCATCCCGTGTTGAAACGCATTCATCCGCGAATTGGCTTTCCCCTCGACCGTCTTCGGCCCCGTCGATAGCTGGGCATTCCGCCGATTCGCTTGCACCCGAGCAGGAGAAGTGGCCATGATGACACCTTGCGAGGATAAACCTGATGATTCGTCTAAAAAAGCTCATCAAGAATTATAGCTTGCAATCCCGTGATTGCAAACCAGACTTTTGCCGATCCGGGATTCTCCGGACGACCAACGCCACTTCCAGTGCCTGCGAGACGGCGACCTTGCACAGATTCCACGAGGCAATGAGGCCGCCCCAAGGTGTCGTGTCGAGTCGCCCCCAATTGTTCGGAACAGTGCAGGCGTTAGATTTGCAAGACCAAGGTGGCCACTGGCCATTCAAAAGCTGAGCGATGAAAGCGGGACTCACCAATCCCATGGGGTCGATGGTCGCGTGGCTATCACTCCCCCCCCCCCCCTTGCCGTGTAGCACGGATCAGCCGGTTAGTTTTGACGCTGACCATGAATCGCTGTCATCACGAGCAGTCGAGTTGTCTGTCAGCGTATAATCTCAAAAAGGAAGACAATAAGACTTTGAGTTTTTCGAGGAAGGTGACATCAATTTGAAAATCCGAGATTTCCATGACCGAGCGATAAATTACTTGTCTCACATAACAATATAAAGGGAATACTCATGCTCTCCCTCAAAGGTCACCTATTAATTGCGAGCCCCTGGTTACTCGACTCGTTTTTTTCGAAGTCCGTCGTGTTATTGCTGGCCCACTCGAAAAACGGGGCCGCCGGATTGGTCATCAACCGACCCACCGAAGCGACCGTAAGCGACCTATCCCAAGCGATATTCAAGCATTCCTTCATCTGGGATAAAATGATCTCACTCGGAGGTCCAGTAGCGGGTCCATTGGTCGTGTTGCATCAGGACGCCGATTCCGCCGATCACGAAGTCACTCCTGGCATTTTCTCCACCGTCGAAGATACCAGAGTCATGGAAGTGCTTCGGAGACGTCTAGATCCATCCATCATCGCGATCAACTACGCGGGATGGGGGCCGGGTCAGCTTGAGAAAGAAATGGAACTGGACACCTGGGAAACGCTGCCCGCAACCAGTGATCTCATTTTTTGCCATTCCAGTGCCGAACTCTGGAAGAGCGCTCTCCAGGAAGTGAATTCGCGAAAATTACGGACCCTGGTTCGAATCCCCGAGATCCCTGCTGATCCTTCGTTGAACTGAACCGATTGGTCCACCAATCCAGGCTCTTATCACGCATCAGAACGATGCAAAAATCAAGAATATCAAAGATAATTGATTCATAAACTATTGCGTTCAATCAGCCTTGCTCGAACGATCCAGCCAGGTTGGAGCAGTTTGGGGTGCGTCGGTCATCGGGAAGTTCATGCAACCTCGTCCATTCGGACCCCAATCGTCAGCAAGATATTCGCGAACCGTCGCTGATCCCCGGTCTGAATTGTCAAAACATGGTCCAAGGTCATGACCGCTTCGTAGAAATCCCACTTGAAGATCGGTTCGAGAGGTAGAGACAGTTGGGCGTCCTGGATGATGCCGCGGTAGTCATTCCAGGCTTCCGGGTCGGCGGTCAAGGCGTAGGGTCCTGCGGTCTCGTAACCCATTGTCTGGATCAGGTCGATCGGCACGGCCGAGAGCAGTGCCCGGAGAACCTGGCCGCAGTCAACCACGCCGGGCATCAGGTTCAGGCTGACAACCTCGGCGTTGGGTCCTTTCTTGCTCGAGCAAGGATAGTTGCCGTCGGCGATCAGGACCCGGGCATGATGGCCCGCCCGGGCGAGGATTTCGTTGATTCGGGGATGAATCAGCAGTTGCTTGAGCATGAATAAGTTCCGAGAACGACCGATCTCGCGCCCGCTCCGAGAGTCGACCTTCACCGATGGCGAAAATAGCTCTGAAACGTCTGGATCGTTTGCAATCCCGCAAGATAAGGGTCGGGGTATGGGAGCGCTTCGGCCGAGGCAAAACCCGAAAAGTTCACCTCATGGAGTGCCTCGGCGATCGGAGCGTACTGAATCTGGCCCAGCCCGGCCGCTCGCCGGTTCGAGTCCACGAAATGAACGTGGCCGATCTGCTTGCCTGCGGTTCGGATCGCCTGGGCCGAATCCGACTCCTCGATGTTCATGTGAAAGAGGTCAGCCAGCAACAAGACGTTCAGTGTCGAGAGCGAATGGAGCAGCCGACTCCCACCATCGAGAGTCGTGACGAGGTCGGTCTCGTACCGGTTCAGCGGTTCGATCAGCAAGGGCACCTGATACGACAGCGCGGTCTCGCTCAGGTCTTCTAGCGCATCGGCCAGGTAGCCCAGCGCCGTCGAGTGTGGGACCTCGACACTACTGCGACCTTGCATCGAGCCCACGATGACCGGCGCATGCAGGGCGCCGGCGAAGTGAATCATTGACCGGATATATTCGCGTGCCTTGACCCGAGCCGTGGCATCCGGCATGGCCAGATGCAATTGATGCTTGAGCCAACCGGCGCCAGTTCCGACCGCCGCCAGGGCCAACCCGTGGTCGTTCAGTAAAATTCGGAGCCGCGCCTGATCGACGGCATCGGGGCCAGGGAGAAAGAGTTCGACTCCGTCAAATCCAAGAGTCTGAGCGTGTTTGCACGCCCCAACCAGGTCGCGGCGAAACACGAACGGGCCTGCGGCGGCTTCTTCCACCAGGCTGATTGTGACGGCGGAGCGGATCACGGCAGGCCCTTCTCCTCACGGGAAATCGACGGGCAAGATCACGGCGAAACCTCAGAGTCGCATCGCCGTGAAGCCCCCATCGACGTAGTACGTCGCACCCGTGATGAAGCTACCAGCGCGGGGGGACATCAAAAGGAGCGTCGTGGCCACCAACTCCTCGGGTTCACCAAATCGATTCATGGGTGTCTGAGCCATGATCTTGGCGACCCGAGCGGTATCGAGGATCTTACGGTTTTGTTCGGCGGGAAAGAAGCCAGGAGCGAGCGCATTCACCCGGACCTGGACCGGTGCTAACTCACGAGCAACGTTCTGGGTCAGGTTGACGACCGCCGCCTTCGAGGCTGAGTAGGCAAAGACCCGCGACAAGGGTAAGTGCGAGGAGACGCTCGCCACGTTCAGGATCGATCCACCACCTCGGTCCGCCATCGCCTTGCCGAAGATCTGGCAACCCCAGTGGACGGCCTTCAGGTTGCTGGCAATCACGCGGTCCCAGTCGTCATCCTGAGCCTCGAAGTAACTTCCAGCGCTGTTGACCCCGGCACCATTAACCAGACCATCGACCCGCCCAAACTGCTCCAGCGTGGCGGCGAGCAGACCCTCGATCGACCCCCGGACCATCACGTCAACCGCCGCGAAGACGGCCTGGCCACCGGCCTGCTCGATGATCGCGACCCGCTCGGCCCCCTTCACCGCATCGCGACCGGCGATGATCACGGTGGCCCCAGCCTGGGCAAGACCCTGAGCCATCGCGCCACAGAGAACCCCGGTGCCACCGATCACCACGACTACCTGACCTTCGAGGCCAAACAAACTCTTCAGGAACGATTCGACCATCGGCGCTAATTCCTCTCGAAGCTCAGACAGCCCGGAGCGCCCGGAGATGCCGGGCGAAGTGGTCGGCGAGAACCGCCGTGTACTGGTCCTGGTGCCGATCCAGAGTCCCTCGAATCGCTGGCCCGAGCGTCGGGTCGGTCAGGGTTGATCCAAACGTGCAATGCAGGATTTGCCGCCCCGGCGTCGTGAATCCAGCTCCCTCAGGAACCTCGGACCAGTTGCCGAGATACGCCCGGACCAACTCGGCGCTGGACGCCTGATCCGCCGGGGGCGAACCTTGAAGCGTCGCCGAGACGTGATATGTGGCCTTGTCGCGGTCGTAATGGACGCGGGCAAACTCGACGATCGCACGGAAGAGGTGCTCATCAACGGCCGCGACCACCCGGAGGGCTTCGAGATAGCTGGTTCCCGCCGTCTTGACGTGCCAGCGACCTTGCGTTGCCGCCGCCAGCAGCGGATACATCGACAGCTTGTCCGACCCCGAGTGCAGGCTGAGCTTGTAGGGACCAATACTCGCGGCGATCGCAGCATGGTCGCGCAGCGAGGCTTGCAGCCGGGCAAGATCCCCCTTGTAGTCGATTCCTTTTTCGAAATCGCCGACAAACCGAGGGGCCAGACTGACCAGCTTCATCCCTTCGCTCAGGCAGCGGTCGGCAATCAACCAGTGCTCGGCCAGCGTGGTCGGCTGGTCGGTCTCATCAACGCTTAACTCGACCTCATAATCACGGCTAAGTTGGGTGTGCACCGCTTCGAGATGGCGGGCCAACCCACACGCATGGTTCAGAGCCAGGCCATACTTCACCCCAGCTCGGAGCCAGGCTTCCTCGTCGATGGTGATGGTTGTGCCCGAGTCGAGCCGGATCGTCTGCCCGCGATAAGCCGCCATCCAGCCGAGTTCGGGCTCGATCGCGGCGAACCGGACTCGAAGAGTGGGCTCGTCGTACTGGTCGGCGGCGGGGTCAACGAATCCCGATGGATCGAGCGTGAAGAAGGTGAAGCCGGCCGCCACCGTGGCGTCGATGTCGTCGGTCGTCTTGAGGTGATCGGCATCAGCGCCAATCGGGCCGCGATAACCGGCGTGGTGGGCGGCGTTGAGGGCGTCGGCCATGACTCCCGACGGGTTCCGGCCGGTCCGTGTCATCTCGCGGATCGACTGCTGGGGAAAGATCGGTGCAACACCCTTCCCTGCCCGCTCCATGGCGACGATATGCCCTGGGGTCGCCAGGCCGATCCGATCGCCGAACCCAAAGCTGGCCTGGACTCCCAGCGGTACACACGGCGGCAGATCAGCCATTGATTTCTCGACTCCTGGACGCGGTTGCTCGGTTCAGTCGAGTGAGACGATCGCCTTGATCACGCCCGACTCGGCCTGGGTGTAGCTCGGAAAGTGGGAGGGGAGGTCATCAAAGGCGGTCCGGTGGGTGATCCAGGGGGCCACGTCGATAGCGCCCGCCTCGATCAAACCGATGATGCGCGTGAAGTCGGCCGGGAGCGCGTTCCGGGAGCAAAGAAGCGTTCCTTCGGGGCGATGAAACGTCGTGTGGCGGAACTTGACCTCGTCCGTGGTGATCCCAACATAGACCAGCCTCCCGCCTCCCGGCGCGACAAGACCGAAAGCCGCACCCATCGACGCGCTCGAACCCGTCGCGTCGATCACCACATCGGCAAGGTTCCCGCCCGTTGCCGCCCGGAGGTCGGCTTCCAGACAGGGCGACGGCTGGATCGTCTGCTCGACGCCCATGACATCCCGGCAGAACTGGAGGCGGCCCGCGTGCATGTCGAGGACGATCGGCTGGACCCCGGCGAGCTTGACGAACTCAAGCACCGCCAGGCCGATCGGCCCTGCGCCGATGATCAGGCAGGTCTCACCCGGTTGCAGCCCCGACCGACCCACCGCATGGCAGCCGATCGCCAGCGTTTCGACCAGGGCCAGTTGCTCGAACGAGAGCCGGGCCGAGGGGTGAAGTTTGCGCGCCGGTACGGCAAACTCAGTCCGGAGCCCACCATCCCGATGGACCCCAAGCACTTCCAGCCGCTCGCAGCAGTTAGGGAATCCGCGACGGCTGGCATAGCTCGTCGGGTCGTTGATGTACGGCTCGACCGAGCAATGGTCGCCGACCCGGACGGTCGTCACTGCCGCGCCGACGGCGATGACCTCGACACCCAGTTCGTGGCCCGGGATGCGCGGGTAGCTGAAAAAGGGCATTTTGCCCAGATAGCCGCTGATATCGGTTCCACAGATCCCGACCCGGTGCACGCGCACGATTGCCTCATCGGCCGCCGGGGGCGCCGGCGGGTCGATCTCGATCGGGTACAGGTTGCGGGGAGCTTCGAGCAGAAGGGCTTTCATGGCCGTTATCTTGCCTGGCGCGTCGGCAAGATTCAACGACCCATCGGCAAATTTTCAGACGCCTGGTTCTGGGTTCGACCGAAAAAAGGGAACAGGCAGCCGCTCGTTCCTCGCTTGAGCCAGTCCCCTTTTCATCGCCACTCCAAAAATTCGTGGTCAGACGCCCGGCTCCGATGGCGGATCATTGTTCTCGGGCCGCCCTTCGGTGTAGTGCCAGTTGTGGATCGGCCGGAGGATATCCAGGACCTCGGTCAGCAGGGATTCGTCGATCGGTTGCTCCGCCCAATCGGCCCACTTCTGGATGTTGGCTGGGTTGGCCGAGCCCACGACGCAGGTCGTCAGCGCGGCTGGCATCAAGGAATATTGCAGAGCCAGTTGCGCGATATCGACCCCACGCTCGCGACAGTGGTCGGCAGCCCGGCGGGCAATCTGGCGGACCGTGGGAGTGGCTTTGTGCCAGGCTGGCAACGGTGCATCGGTCAGGAGCCGCGCCGAGAACGGCGCGGCGTTGATGATCCCAACCTGCTTCGCTTGCAGCTCGGGAACGAGGTCGAGCAACATCGTATTCTGGAGCGTGTAGTGGTTGTAGGACAGCACCACATCCAGGTCCGCACGCTCGATCACGTGGCGAAAGAGCTTCATCGGGTAACCACTGATGCCGATGAAGCGCGCTTTGCCTGCCGCCTGAATCGCCCGGACGGCCGGCAAGGTCTCCTCGATCACCCGATCGACATCCACAAATTCCACGTCGTGGCAGAGCAGAATATCGAGATAATCGACCCCGAGGCGGTGCAGGCTGACGTCGACGCTTTCGACCACCCTACGGGGCGAGAAGTCGAAGTGGTCGCGGTCGTAGCGACCGAGCTTGGTCCCGAGGATGTAAGCGTCGCGGGGGACCCCTCGAAGGGCGACCCCGAGGAGGCATTCGCTCATCCCTCGCCCGTAGAACGGCGAGGTGTCGATGAAGTTCATCCCGAGGTCGAGTGCCACCCGGACCGACCGCAACGCTTCGTTGACGTCGACCGCGCGGAACTCCTGCCCCAGCGAGGAAGCTCCAAAACTGAGCCAGGGAAGGTCCAAACCCGTCCGGCCGAGCGGTCGCGTTTTCATGCAACACCTTGAGGCGAAAATAGGAAGATAAGCTGCCGGTTCCTTAGGTCGGTGCCGATGGAATTTCGGCGTGGTCCAGCCAAATTCACGGCGTCTCGATCCATCTGGTCACGGCCCGAAGGTTCTTCACTTGCGCGTCGGCTCCGACTGGTTCTCAGGCCGACCAGTCTTCCCGTTGCTGCACTGCTTTGGACTTTTCCCCGTGTCCGAAAGCCTGCCAGGAAATCGCAAGACTCATCCTTACCGCCCATTCTCCCAGGATAGCAAACATTCCCCCGACGCTCGCCCCAAAAGGAACGAACACGCCGAGCACCATACCCAGCATGAGCACTTCGAAGGCTGAGTTGGGGAGCATCATCCCCTGCGTCTGATAAGAGTGCCGGGCTACCACCCCGATCACGAAGACAAAAGACAGAACTGCCCCCGCAAGTCCTCCCTGGTGCAAGGCCAATCGCCCCAGAATCGGGTTGTCGAGATAAGCTCCATACGTCGCCAGACTGAAAAGGAGGCACGTCGTCAGGATTATCATCGCGGCCCGGTCCAACCCGGCGAACCAGAAAGCAATACATAGGCCAACGACCGCAAAGCCGACTCGGAATATGGTTGTCGGCTCGACGTTCCGTGGTTTGAACAGCCATTGCCACATCGTGGTAAGGTTCTCCCTGCCTGCTTTGTATGGTCTGCCCGTCCCATCAGACTCCCGGCTGAACCCACTGCCCAGTTGCCCCCGACTTGCGGATCGCTTCGATCACTTCCATGTTCCGAACAGCGTCAGTGATCGGCGTCGGGACCGGCGTATCGTTGAGAATCGCCGCCGCGAACAGGTTGCCCTGAATCGTGTACTGGTCGCAGGTTTCGACCTCGATCCGCTCGATCGGGCCGTTGCTGGGCTGCAAGCGGACCGCGCACGGCACATCCTTGGGAGCGTTGAACGGGACCTCGGACAGCTCAATCCGCCCCTCGGTCCCGATGATCTGGACGACCTGGAACGGCGTGACAGCCATCGAGCAGGTGAACGTCGCCGAGCCGCGATCCCCGAAGTCCAGGATCGCCGACGCCGTGCGGTCCACTCCCCAGTCGGGGTGGATCTCGACCAGGCCAGAGACCCGCGTCGGCTCGGCGTCCATGATCCAGCGCGACAACGAGATCGCGTAACAACCGATATCCATCAGGCCACCCCCCCCCTTGGCTGGGTCGTGCCGGATGTTGGACGGGTCATCGTTGAAGAACGAGAAGAAGGTCTGGATCGTCCGCAACTGACCGATCCGCCCTGAAGTCGTCAACTCCTTGGCGAGTTTCCATTGCGGGTGGTGGCGATACATGAACGCCTCCATCAACTTCAGGTTGGGGTACCTGGCCCCAGCATCGACGAGTTCCTGCCCCTCGCGCGCTGTGACGGCGATTGGCTTCTCGCAAAGCACATGCTTGCCCGCTTCGAGCGCCCGGATCGACCAGGGAACATGGCCATCATTGGGCAACGGGTTGTAGATCGCATCGACATTCGGGTCGGCGAGTAGTTCCTCATACGAGCCATACGCTCGACCAATCCCGAGTCGTTCGGCGGCGGTCTTCGCCTTTGCCAATGAGCGGGAGGCGATGGCAACGACCTCGGTCCGCTCGCCCCGCTGCATGGCGGGGATAACTTTCTCAACCCCGATCCTGGCGGTGCTCAGCACGCCCCAGCGAATTTTGCGTGCCATCAGCGGATCACCCCGTCACCAGGGTTCAGGATCACCGCCGAGGCGACGTCGTTGCCGAAGTTGGTAAAGTCATGGAAGGTCCAGACGACCTTTTTGTCGCGGGTCACCTCGATCAACTGCGGGTTCTTCGGTCCTGCATGGGTGTTGCCGAACACGACGTTGCCGTTCGGCTTGAGCATCAAGGTCGTCACCCACTTCAGTTCGATGCCCGGCAACTCGTCATGGTCGACGCTCCAGACTACCTGCCCCGCTGGGTTGACCTCAAAGACTCGATTATTATTCCCGCCCGCGATCAAGGTATTGCCGTCCGGCTTCCGGAGTGCGTTGTAAACCTCGATCCCATGACCATCGTGGCCGTTCGTCCGGGGCCGACCGGCGAGGTCGAGCGTATAGCTCCAGACGACCGCGCCCGTATCGTCATACTCGCGGATGGTGCCATCCCCTTCGTGGCACACGAGGTAATGGCCGTTGTCGAGCTTCCGCGCCCGGCGGGTATCACGGTGGGGGTCCGGATGCTCGACAAGCATCGGGACAATTTTGGCGATCTCGCCGGAGGGCTCAACCTCGATGATCCGCCGGTTGCCCGACTCGGCGATCATCGTCCGGCCATCAGCCAGGCGCTGAAAGGCGTGGATCTCGACTCGACCCGAGTTGCCGGCCGCCGGCTTTGACTGGTATTTCCAGACTTCTTGCTTGTCCCGGGTGAGTTCCACAATCGTCGTGCTGTCCTTACCGACCAGGATGTTGCCGTTAGGCAAGACCTGCAAGTCGTGGGCATTATGGCGAATCGGAACTTCCCACTCCAGTTTGTCCTCAAGCCCGACGATCGCCAGGTGCCCTTTGTCCTGAGCGAGCACCTTGTAGGGTGGCCCCGCGTTCTCCTTGACCGCGCCGTCCTTGTAGACCAGCAGATCGCGACTCGGGACAACCTCCTGCGCTGGTGCGGTCTCGGAGGACAAAACGAAGCCAACGAGGAAAGCCGAGAGTGGCAGCAGACGCATGGGTGCCTCGATCGAAGAAGTCGGGTCCAGGGTGCAAATCGCAGGGAGCAGGTTCAGGGACGATCAAGCCAGGATCTGGCGGATCGGCTCCGCCCCTTCGACTCCGACCAGTTTCTGGTCAAGGCCGTTGTAGAAGTAGCTGAGGTTGTTGGGATCGAAGCCCATCTGGTGCAAAACGGTGGCGTGCAGGTTTTTGACGTGGAATCGATCCGAGATCGCGGTCCCGCCCAACTCGTCGGTCTCACCGACGCTCACGCCGCCCTTGATCCCGCCGCCCGCCATGAACATCGTGAACCCGTAGGCGTTGTGGTCGCGCCCGGTCCCTTCGGCGTATTCGGCGGTCGGCTGGCGGCCAAACTCGCCACCCCAGATCACCAGCGTTTCGTCGAGCAGGCCGCGCCGCTTGAGGTCGGTGAGGAGCCCCGCGATCGGCTTGTCGGTCCGCCCGGCGTGGTGGTTGTGGTTTTCGACGAGGTTGCCGTGCGCGTCCCAGTTGCTGTCATTGTGGGCTCCGCCCGCATAGAGCTGCACGAACCGGACACCCCGCTCGACCAGGCGACGAGCCAGCAGGCAGCGACGGCCGAAGTCGCGGGTCTTATCCTGGTCGATCCCGTAAAGTTCCTGCGTTTCGACCGATTCGCCGTCGATCCCCACGGCTTCCGGGGCGTGCCGCTGCATGGCGAAGGCCATCTCGTAGCTGGCAATCCGCGCAGCGAGATTCGTATTGTCGGGGCGAACGGCCTGGTGGTCGGTGTTGAAATCGTGCAGGGCGTCGAGCATCCGCCGCTGCTGAGCTTCGCTGCGCCCTTCGGGACGCTTCAGGTCAAGCACCGGCGCCCCGGCGGATCGGAGGATCGTCCCTTGATAAGTGGCAGGCATGAACCCTGAGGACCAGTTCTTGGACCCGCTGATCGGCCCGCCGGTCGGGTCGAGCATCACGACAAATCCTGGGAGATTCTCGTTCACGCTGCCCAGACCGTAGTTGACCCAAGAACCGAGACACGGACTGCCCGAGAGGATCTTGCCCGTGTTCATCTGCAACATCGCCGAGCCATGAATCGGCGAGTCGGCGGTCATCGAGTGGATGAAGGCAATGTCATCGACGTTATTGGCCAGGTTCGGAAACAGGTCGCTGACCCACTTCCCCGACTGGCCATACTGCTTGAACTTCCACTTCGGGCCAACGACGCGTCCCTCGTTCTTCTTGCCACCGCGACCGAACGTCTTGACCGGAATGGTTTTCCCATCAAGAGCGTACAGTTCGGGCTTGTAATCGAACGTATCAACTTGACTTGGACCACCATACATGAACAGAAAGATGACCGACTTGGCCTTGGCGGGAAGCGGTGGCAGTTTCGGGGCAAGTGGATTGACGAACCCACCCTGCCCTTTGCTGCCATCTGCGCCGAAAGCCGAAGCGCCTGGAAACCCATCGCGACCAAACATGCCCGCCAGCGCCAGGCCGGTGAAGCCAGCGCCAGCCTCCCAGATCATTTCACGCCGAGTCCGCCGACAAAAGGTGCCCGCGGGTTCCGTGGTCTGCCTTGAATTGGAAGTCATCATTTCCTTTCAGGAACCTCGCACCAGAGGCGAGGCCAGGTGGTCAAGGTTTCAGTCGAGGTAGATGAATTCGTCAAGGTTCAAGGCAACCAGGCAGAAGGTTTCGAGGGCCTGATCGGCGTCGATCCCATCGCGCTGCAGGTCAGTCATGAGACCAACACCACGTTCGACCTCGCCAGGGGACGGTTCGCGATCCGTCACCAGTTCAAGCACACGTTTGACCCGAGCGGCCAGCGATCCGCCCGCTTCATGGCGTACCCGACCCGCGAGCGCAACGGCCTGGTCGTTCATGAATGAACCGTTGATCATTCCCAGCGCCTGGGTGGGTTGAGTGGTTGCAAACCGGACAGGCGACGATCGGTCGGTCTCCGCCTGATCGAAGCTTTCGAGGATCGGGAGCAGCAACGATCGCTTGACGTGAACATAAATCGACCGGCGGTTTTGGTCTTCAAGCGAGGACTTGTGCCAGCCTGCTCCGGGGACCGATTGCCCAGCTTTCACCTCGTCGGGAATTTCGGGGTAGACCCCTGGCCCATACATCTTGGTGTTCAATTGTCCGGTCACGGCGAGAATCGAGTCGCGGATCTCTTCCGAGGTGAGCCGCCGCATGTCGAACCGCCAGAAGGTATCGTTGGTCGGATCAGCCGCGAGTGCGGTGGGGTTTGGGTCCGACGCCATCTGATAGGCCTGCGAGAGCATGATCTCGCGATGGAGCGGCTTGAGGTGCCACTGATTACGGATCAACTCGCTGGCGAGCCAGTCGAGCAGTTCGGGATGGGTTGGCTTGTCCCCTTGGGTCCCGAGGTTGCTCGCCGAGCGGACGATCCCCCGGCCGAAGTGATACTGCCAGACCCGATTCGCCATCACTCGCGCCGTCAGGGGGTTGGTTGGACTGGCAATCCAGTTTGCCAGGGCGAGTCGCCGCCCGGTCGTCTTCGATCCCGCGACCGGCGGATTCAAGATTGGCGATTCGTTCGAGACAACCTCGATAAATGCTGGCTCCACCTTATCACCCGGACTATGGGGGTTCCCCCGCAGCATGACGGCCGTTTCCAGCGGCTCAGCGCTCACCTCAGTCACAACCAAGGCTCGATCCGCCGGCACATCCTGTTTTTTGAGTTTGTCGAGTTCTTTCCGCAACTCGAAGTAGTGATTGACTTTCGCCTTACCAATGACCTCAGCCCCTTCGCGGCGGAGCAGGCGGGCGAAGTTATTAGCCGCCCGATTTTTGGCTTTGGGATCAGCTTCGTCCGGGTTGCCGGTCGCCAGCGGTCGCGCAGTGAAGTCGGGACCAGCCCAGGTAACATGCAGACCTAAACCGTGCGTCGCCTGAAAATAATCGAGGCGGATCGGGACTCGTCCCCGCTGCAGGTCAACAACAATTGTCTTGACGGTTTCCTCGCCGTGAATTCCGTCATTTTCCAGGATCACCTTGCCGCCAACCCGGAGCTTCGAGCCGTCGTCGGAAGCCAGGCTGAAGGTGTACTGACCAGTCGTCGGTACGACCAAACTTCCTTCCCAAACGAAGCCAATGGATTCGTTCCGGCTCCGCTTGCTGAGATCAAACAGCCCATCAGGCAGGATGCCGGTTTCTTCTGGTTTCAGCGCGTCGAAGTCCGGCAGCTCTTCCCAGGTGTCGCGGTAGTAACGATATTTCAAGTCATCGATATCAGCGGTCGAGACCGCACCACCTTGCTTGTGGGCGTAAGCCGACTGAAATTCACGCTCGATACCGGTCAAGTTCGCTTGAATGTCGTTCCGTTGGGTAGCCAGTTCTCGACGAGCAACTTCGAACTGCTGTTTGGCTTCAGGACTCGAAAAGAACGGGATTTCATCCGTAGGACCACCGTTCCGATAACTGTTTACATTGCGGAAAAACGAGAGGAAGCGGTAGTAGTCTTTCTGAGGGATCGGGTCGAGTTTGTGGTCGTGACAGCGGGCACAATCGACGGTCAGCCCCAAAAAGACCTGACCAGTGGTCGCCACGATATCGTCGTACTCGTCGTAGCGTGCCTGGTCGCGGTCGGCGGGTTCGTCGTCCCAGAGACCGAGGCGATAATATCCCGTGGCGATTTTCCCGGCGATTCCGGTGTCGGGTAGTTCATCACCGGCAAGTTGCTCGCGGATGAACTGGTCGTATGGCTTGTCGTCGTTGAATGCCTGGATCACATAGTCGCGAAACCGCCAGGCGTTGGGTTTAACACCATCACGCTCGTAACTGTTCGTTTCGGCATACCGGACGAGGTCGAGCCAGTGCCGACCCCACTTCTCGCCATAGCGGGGCGAAGCCAGCAAGCGGTCAATCAGTTTCGGGTACGCATCGGGATCTGTGCTCGCCACGAACGCCCGGACCTCATCCGGGATCGGCGGCAAACCTGTCAGGTCGTAAGTTGCCCGACGGATCAACTCGGCTCGCGTCGCCGGCGGGTTGGCGTCGAGGTGCTTGGGAGCGCGACCCGCGGCCAGGAAATTATCGATCGGGTTCGGACACCCGTGCGCAGGCACGGCGGGAGTCTGGAGCGGTCGGAAGGCCCAGTGGGCCCGGTCGGCCGGGGTGATTTTGTAGCCCGGCTTGCGAATGTTTGAGTTCGATTCGCCTTCGACGGCAGCCACGGCGGGTTTGCCCGCCTCCTTTGTCCAGGGGGCACCCATCTTGACCCAGCGGGTCAGCGCTTCGACCTGCTTGGGGGGAAGTTTGCCCTTGGGCGGCATCTCGGGCCCTTCGTACCGGATCGCCGCGATCAGCGGGCTTTGCTCGGGTTCACCCGGCACGACTGACGGCCCCGAATCACCACCGGTAACCATCGCTTCCCGCGAATCGAGCCGCAAGCCCGCCTTGACCTTGGAGGCGCCGTGACACCCGTTGCAACTCTCGACGAGGATGGGACGAACCTGCGTCTCGAAGAACCGCAACTGCTCGGGCGTTGCCGACGGTTCGTCGGCCGCACTGGCGACGATCGGGTTCAGGCCAAGCAAGGCGACGATCAGCAAGAATCTCAACGACGGGTGCAAGATGGGAAAGGTCATCATGGCTCCGAGTTCCGGCGGCTTGACGTGAGACCAGGACCGCTGGGCAATCAATCGGACGAAGCGCGGACCGGCGAGAAGGGTCTATCTTCGATTATAGAAAGACCCAACCGATTAAATCTATTGATTGAGGTTTCGCAACCAAATTCGGCAACACGTCCCAGGTGATAAATCCTGTCGTGGTATGAGGACCTGGTTCTCGTCAATGCTCAATTCCTGAGGCTTGTTTCAATCAAATAATCGCCGCTGATCCAACAAAAAATCCCCCGCAAACTCCGGTTCCGGTTCGGCGAGTCCCAGATGTTGATAGGCCTTGTGGGTTGCCTTGCGGCCCCGGGGGGTCCGAATGATGAACTCGCACCGGAGCAAAAACGGCTCGACCTCCTCCTCCAACGTATCCACGGCAACGCTCATCGTTGCCGCCAGCGCTTCGCAACCAGTGGGACCGCCGCGGAAAACCCGGATCAAGGTTTCGAGGTAACGGCGATCCTGGCGGTCGAGCCCGACGACGTCGATATCCTGCATCGCGAGCGCATCGCGGGCAATGCTCAGGTCGATCTGACCATCGGCGCGCGCGGTGGCGAAGTCGCGGACCCAGCGGAGGCGGGCGTTGGCCAGCCGGGGAGTCCCACGGCTCCGGCGGGCAAGTTCCCAGGCGGCTTCGCTCGTGATCGTGGTCCGAAGTTTGGCGGCATTGATCTCGACGATCCGGGTCAGATCCTCGACGTCGTAGAACTCCAGGTGCTCGTGCATGTGGAACCGATCGCGGAGCGGCCCCGAGAGCATCCCGCTCCGAGTCGTTGCGCCGATGATCGTGAACTTTTTGAGCGGGAGATTGATCGTCCGCGCGGCCATCCCTTCGCCCAGCACCACATCGACCCGGAAATCTTCCATGACCGGGTAGATGAACTCCTCGACGGTCTTGGGTATCCGGTGAATCTCGTCGATGAACAGGATCGACCCTTCGACCGCGTTGGTCAGGTAGGGCATCACGTCCATCTTCTTGTCGAGCGCTGGACCAGACGTTATGTTCAGTTCGACGCCCAACTCGTTGTGCAAGACGGTCGCGAACGTCGTCTTGCCCAGGCCGGGCGGACCATCAAAGAGGATGTGCGGCAAGGGTTCGCCGCGCTTCTTCGAGGCCGCCAGCGCGATGGAGAGCCGTTCAGCGACCTGCCGCTGGCCGATGACCTCGGACAGGCGTTGCGGGCGCAACTTTTCATCGCCCGACTCATCGGCTGGTCGTTCCAGACCACCCGTTCGGGGCGGTTCGGGGGGTTGATTGCCGCCGGGTCCACCCCCGCGGATGATCGGTTCACGAGCACTCATGGGCGGTCTCCTTGCGTACGTCAGGGGGTTTCGGGACGCTGGGCGAGATAGATGGCGTCGATCATGTCGGCCACGCTCTTGAACTTCTTCTTGCCGGTCAGAACCCGGTCGATCGCTTGCCGGGCCTGGATCTCGGTGTGGCCGACGGAAACGAGCGCGGCGAAGGTATCGCGGATCACGTCGGGTTCGGCGTTTTCGAGTTTGCCATTGGTCTCGGCAGCCGAAGCGGCAGCGCTGGCGGCATCGGCATCCTTGCCGACGATCAGGGCAAACTTGCCAACCTTTCGGCGGAGTTTGGCGACGATCCGCTCGGCCATCGCCTCACCAATCCCGGGTGCGGTGGCCAGGCTCTTGACGTCCTGATCCTGGATCGTCCGGGCCAACTCACGGACCGGCCGGGTCATGGCCCGGAGCGCCTTGCGGACACCGACGCCATCGACGGAACAAAAGATCTCGAAAAATTCACGGTCGATCGCCGAACCAAACCCAACCAGTCGGGGCGTCATCCGTCCGCCCATCTGGTTGCCCTCGATGTAGAACAAGGTGTGCAACGCCACCAACTCGCCAATTTTTCCTTGCAACTGCCGGCGCGCCATCTCGGGGATCGCGACCTCGATCTCGCAAGGTTCAACCGCCAACGTCAGTTCCTCGTCACTCACCGACCGGAGAATCCCCCGGATCATCGTGATCATGCGCTTCGATCCCTTCCAGCGCCTACCGCTTCTGAATTTTTGTTCACTCTATTATGCGGTTGTCGATCCTGGTTGGCAAGCAGAGATGGTCCAGAGACGCCACGCGGCAAACTTACCTATCATCGGTCCGACGACCTGCCGGCCGAAATGAAAAGTCTTGCTGGGTGAGGATCGCGGAGTCCAGATTGTTTTCTCTCCCAGTCATCGTGGAGTAAAATATCCCAAGTCGTCCGCTGATCCATTCATGGGAGTTCTGGATAAATATGGACGATCTGACGATCACGTCGCAAGGGCACCTCCTCGTCCAGGAGACCGATCTTGCGACCGAAACTCGGCGGGCCCCCAGAGCGGTGGTCGAGGCGTTCCGGGAGAGTGCTGTCCGGGGAATGCTCCGCCTCGCGACGGTCGATCCGGACGCGGTGCTTCCTCTTTCTTTCGAGTTCGCCCGCTCGGTCGGTCGGCTTTATCTGACCGGCCTCTGCAAGGTGGCGCTCGATCGGCCAGGTGAGCCGATCCCCGAACTGGAGCCGCCCATCGCGGCACTTGAAGCCCTGGTCCAGCAGGCGCCACCGATGGTCGGGCTGGAGTACCTGACCCTCGACACCTTGCTCGACTGGTGGTCGGCGCTGGACGTCTTGATTCAGCGCGAGGTCGCCGTGTTGCCGGGTGGACTTGCCGAATACCTTCGGCAACGCGACCCCCGCTGGCGGTACGTGGGCCGGGTGACCTTGCATCTGGCAGAGAACAAACGTGATCCCGAATATCCCTTCGCATTCCTGGCAACCTACGCCAACGGCCTGACTCCGCAGGGCAAGGTCAAGCACGAACCGCTGGGCCGAGCGCTCCAGCAGTATGCGGGCGCTCAGAACCGCGACGCGATGCTGGGGCTATTGTTGCCGCTCTCGAAGGCCGCCGAATCCTCGGAGCTGATCCACGACCTCGTCGATTCGGGAGACATCTACCATCCCCTGGCCTGGGCTGCGACCGAGGCTTATGCCTTCTTGCAAACGATCCCCCAGTGCGAGGCGAGCGGCCTGATCGTGCGGGTTCCCGACTGGTGGAACGCTCAGAAGCCAACGCGGCCCCGCGTCAATGTGAAGGTCGATTCGAAGAATCGGTCCGGCCTGACCGCTGACGACATGCTTCAGTTCACTGTCGGGATGAGTTTGGAGGATGAGGAACTCAGCCCCGCCGAGGTGGCCGAGTTGCTCGAATCGAGCGGTGGACTTGTCCCGCTCAAGGGGAAGTGGGTCGAGGTCGATCGCGATAAGCTTCAAGAAGCGCTCAAGCACTGGAAGCAGGTCGAAAAGGATGTGCGCCGCGAGGGGATTACCTTCTTCGCAGGGATGCGCTTGCTCTCGGGGGCCAACCTCGCTCCCGACGGTTCGGCGGATACCGAGGAAGAGATCCGCCAGTGGACGGGTCTGACCGCTGGACCCAGACTCGATGCCATCCTGAAGTCACTCCGGTCGCCCGAAATCGAGCGCGAGACCGTTCCCCCGAACCTGAAGGCGGACCTCCGCCCCTACCAGCGGACGGGGTTCGGCTGGCTTCGATTTGTCGTCCGGCTCGGGCTTGGTGCCTGCCTGGCCGACGATATGGGGCTGGGCAAGACCGTGCAGGTCATCTCGCTGCTCCTCGACCTGAAACAAACGAAGCCGACAACCCCCAGTTTGCTCGTCGTGCCGGCATCGTTGATCGCCAACTGGAAGGGGGAGATGACCCGCTTTGCGCCGAGCCTGACGTTCGGCGTGGCGCACCCGTCGGAACGAAACGCGGCGCAGAAGGAGATGGGTGCTGATCAGGCTCGCGGCCTCGATCTGGTCGTGACGACGTACGGGATGCTGACCCGGACGGAGTGGATCAAACAATTCGACTGGCGGTTGGTGATCCTTGACGAGGCGCAGGCGATCAAGAACTCGGGAACGAAGCAATCGCGCGCGGTCAAGGAACTTCGAGCGGGGAGCCGGATTGCGATGACCGGAACGCCGATCGAGAACCGGCTCTCGGATCTCTGGTCACTCTTTGACTTCCTCAACCCCGGCCTCCTCGGGACCGCCAAGCAGTTCGGGTCGTTCGTCAAACGGCTCCAGAACGTCGAGCCACCGTCGTTCGAACCCCTCCGGAGCCTGGTCCGGCCCTACATCCTCCGCCGGTTGAAGACCGACAAGAGCGTCATCGCCGACCTCCCGGACAAGACCGAGGTGAAGGCGTATTGCCCGTTGAGCAAGTATCAGGCGGCACTTTATCAACATGCCGTGGCAACTCTCGCCGAGCAGTTGAAGGAGGCCGACGGAATGCAGCGCCGAGGGATCGTCCTGGCTTATCTGATGCGGTTCAAACAAATCTGCAACCACCCGGCGCAAGTGGCGGGAACTCATGACTACGCGGCCGACCGGAGCGGCAAGTTCCAACGCCTGGCGGCCATCGTCGAGGAGATCGCGGCGCGGCAGGAAAAGGTGCTTGTCTTCACCCAGTTTCGCGAGATCACGGCGCCGCTTGCCGACCACCTCGCCAGCCTGTTTGGACGTCCGGGGCTGATTCTCCACGGCGGAACCAGCGTCAAGCAGCGCCAGGCGTTCGTTGACCAGTTTCAGCGCGAGGATGGCCCCCCTTTCTTCGTGCTTTCCTTGAAGGCGGGCGGAACTGGCCTTAATCTGACGGCGGCGTCGCACGTCATCCACTTCGACCGCTGGTGGAATCCGGCTATCGAAAACCAGGCGACCGACCGCGCCTTTCGGATCGGCCAGAAAAAGAACGTCCTGGTTCACAAGTTCGTTTGCCGGGGTACAGTAGAAGAGAAGATCGATGAGATGATCGCTGAGAAAACTCAGGTGGCCGGTGAAATCTTCGGCCCGACGGATTCGGGTGAGACCTTGCTGACCGAACTGGATGACAAACGTTTGCTGGATTTCGTTCGACTCGATTTGGCGCGGGCAACTGACTTTTGATCCACGACCGGGAAGGAGCAACGCGACGATGAGCTGGTATGGTGATTACAAACCTTATGTGCCCGTGGCTCAACGTCGCGCCCAGGCCGCGCGTGAGATCGCCCGGCAGTTCAAGCAGGGTGAAAAGATCTCGCCGGTCCATATTGAAGGTCGCAAGATCTCCACCACCTTCTGGGGCGAAGCCTGGTGCAAGCACCTCGAAAGTTACAGTGACTATGCCAGCCGTCTGGAGCGGGGACGAACTTACGTTCGGAACGGCTCAGTCGTGCACCTGGCGATCGAGAAGGGTCTGATCCACGCCTTCGTCAGCGGGTCGGAACTCTACCAGGTTAAAATCGAGATTGGCGCGCTGCCGAGCACCACCTGGACCGCCTTGAAAAAACAGTGCGTGGGGCAAGTCGGTTCACTCGTGGAGTTGTTGCAAGGCAAGCTCTCGCAAGGAGTCATGGCGATCGTCACGCACCGCGATCATGGGCTCTTTCCCAAACCCAAAGAGATCCAGATGCGGTGCAGTTGCCCGGACTACGCGGGGATGTGCAAGCACGTCGCGGCCGTCATGTATGGGGTTGGCAACCGCCTCGACGCTAATCCTGAATTGTTGTTCCGACTCCGAGGCGTCAACCAGGCCGAGTTGATCGAGCAGGCGATCCCGGACGCGATGACCCAGCCAACCGGCAAGGCGCCTCGGCTTGCTCACGCCGATTTGGGAGGGATCTTCGATATCGAAATCAGCGAAGCACCCACACCCGCCCCGCAGACAAAGCCAGTGATTGCCAAGAGCAAGTCGCCGTCTCCTGGGACCGCCGCCATCCAGTCTGCGCCGAAAGCGACTCCTGCGAAGGTTTCTCCACCGAAGCCCAAAGCCACGACACCCGCCGCGAAAGTTAAACCCAAGAAAGCGGCCTCCAAACCGAACAAGGTTGCCGTAGCGGCACGCACCACCAAAGCAATTTCCACTCGGTCTCAACCACCGACCCCCGTTGCGACAGTCAAGCCGACCGCAACCAATCGGGTCCAGGCTCCGCCGGAGGCGCCTGCAACTCGAAAGACGACTGAGCCTGAACCGGCCAAATGGCCGGCTCTCAGAGCTTTGCTCAACCCCACTCGAGCGACCAGCAAAAAGCCGAAATCATAAATGCCGCGCAGCTGTTGAACCGGCCGCGCAAGTCAAACCGCGAACAACCGGCTGACACTTTCGCGGCGGTGGATTGAAAGGATCGCCTCGGCAAACAGCCCCGCGACGCTGACGATGGTGCAGTTGGCAGGTAGCGGTCCCGACCGGGCGCCGACGGTGTCGGTCAGGACGAGTTCCTTGATCGGGCTGGCCGCGATCCGGGCACCCGAGTCGCCCGACAGCAGGCCGTGCGAGACGCAGGCGTAGATGTCTCTGGCGCCATGCTCCTTGCAAGCATGGGCCATCTCGATCAAGGTGCCGCCCGAGATGGTGAAGTCGTCCACGATCAGGACGTTCTTACCCTTGCAGTCGCCAATGATGTCCAGCACCGTGGCGCGCTCGTTGTGGTCGGTCCGGACCTTGTTGCCGATGACGGGTGAGCCAGCCCGCATTGCCTGGGCGAATTTCGCGGCCTGCTTGCTAAACCCGACGTCGGGGGAGGCGATCACCAGGTCGGGGAGTTGCTTTTTGCGAAAGTAATCCACCAGCACGGGCATCGCCATCAGGTGATCGACGGGAACCTTGAAAAAACCTTGGATCTGGGCACTATGAAGATCCATCATGAGCACCCGGTCCACCCCGGCGGCTTCGAGCGCATCTGCGCAGACGCGAGCACGGATCGAAACGCGGGGTTCGTCCTTCTTGTCTCCCTTGGCATAGGAGAAATAAGGGATCACGGCGGTCACCTGCGTGGCGGAGGCCCGTTTGAGGGCGTCGATCCAGAACAGGAGTTCCATGAAGTTGTCGTTGACGGGGTGTTCAGTCCCCTGGATCACGAAAACGTCACGCCCGCGAACGTTTTCGAGCACCCGGACGAAGACGTTGCCTTCACTGAATATCTTGGTCTCCGACCGAGCACACTCTGTCCCCAGGTGGGCGCAGATGTTGTGGGCCAGCTCGCCACTCGCCCGACCCGCGAAGATCTTGAGTTCGCCAAACGGGTCGACTTGCTTGGATGAGCAAATCAAGGATTGGTCCATGACTCCGCAACCGCCCCTTCGCTTCAATCCGGTTGGATTCGCTCCCGTTCCCCGCTGCTGGCCGGATTCTAACGTACCTGGGCGACAAAGGCCAGTCGCCGGCTCGTCTCCGCCAGATTATCCCCATCATAGATCAAGGCGATGTCGCGGAAACCGCCAGGTCGATGGGTTTCCCTGGATGGTGGCTGTCTCATAGGATAGACAACTCCTGGCTTATGATTGACCCTCGGATGACAGTCAGTCTCGACTCATTGACACAAAGGGCTGTGCACATGATATGGCGTCCCAGGCAGGCGATTGGCGGCGGTCTCGCGTTCTCGGGAGCCGCTTCGATCCTCGGGTTGATCGTCTTGCTGGGTCTCACGTCGTCCGGCACGACAGGCCGATCGTCCAGGCTGCTCATCCCAACCCCGCTTCAAGCCGCCGCCTTTCGCCCCGCTCCGCAAGATCGGTTGACCCTCGATGGCGCGACCGGCTGGATCAACTCCGATGGGCCGATCCATCTCGACCAGCTCCGGGGCAAGATCGTCCTTCTCGACTTCTGGACGTATTGTTGCATCAATTGCCATCACGTTCTGCCCGACCTCGCCAAGCTCGAAGCCAAGTACAAAAATCAGCTCGTCGTCATCGGCGTTCATACCGCCAAGTTCGAGGCCGAGAAGGACACCGAGAACATCCGCTCGAAGGTCCGCGAGTACGGGATTCAGCACCCGGTCGCCAACGACGCCAATCAGGTGATCTGGGATCGGTTCGGCGCCCGGAGCTGGCCGACACTTGCCCTGATCGACGCCACGGGCCAGCCCGCCAGGAAGTTCGCCGGCGAAGGGCATTACGCGGACCTGGACGCCGAGATTGGCCGGTTGGTCGCGCGCGCCAGAGCTCGGGGCGAACTTGACGAAACCCCGGTCGAGTTCCCGTCGGAGGCCAACAAGCCGAGCACGGGCGGCTTGCTCTACCCTGGCAAGGTCTCGGCGGACCCGCAAGGCAAGCGGCTATTCGTCAGCGATACCGGCCACAACCGGATCGTCGTGACCGACCTCAATGGCCAGTTTATCGAGGCGATCGGTAGCGGCAAAGGGACCTGGAAGGATGGCGACTTCGCCACCGCGAGCTTTCAACGCCCGCAGGGAACGTGCCTGTTCGAGGACATCCTCTACGTGGCCGACACCGAGAACCACGCCATCCGCGCGGTCGACTTCAAGTCCCGGACGGTCAAGACCGTGGCCGGGACCGGCGAGCAAAGCCACGCCTTCGACGGCAGTGGCCCTGGCACCTCGACCGCGATCAGCAGTCCGTGGGACGTCCTGCCGCTTCCCGGAACCCGGGTCCTCGCCGTGGCAATGGCGGGCCCGCACGAGATCTGGAAGTATGACATTGCGCGTGGGACCATCAGCCACTGGGCGGGGTCAGGACACGAAAACATCCTGGATGGGGCGCTCCTGCAGGCTCGGTTCGCGCAGCCGAGCGGCCTCGCCACCGACGGTCAGCATCTGTTCATCGCCGACTCGGAGGTCAGCGGGCTCCGATCGATTAATCTCACGACTGCCGACCACCGTGTCAGTACGATCGTCGGTGTCGGCCTCTTCGGCTTTGGCGATGTTGACGGGACAGGCGCGACGGTTCGCCTCCAGCATTGCCTGGGTCTGGCTTACGGCGACGGCAAGCTGTTTGTCGCCGACACCTACAACAACAAGATCAAGGTTTGCGACCCGAAAACCAAAACCGTGCAGACTCTGGTTGGCACCCACGAGCGGGGGACCGACGACCAGCCGCCCCAGTTTAACGAGCCGGGCGGCCTGGCTCTGGTAGGCGATACGCTCTACGTCGCCGACACCAATAACCACGAGATCCGCGCGGTCGATCTCTCGTCCAAACAGGTCCGGACGCTTGATTTGGCCTCGGTCAAGGCTCCGGCTCGACCCAAGGTTCCGCGGTTCACCAACGCCACGCAGATCGAGGCGGCAGCGACGGCAGTCCGTCCGGGCAACGAGCTTGGTTTTGAAGTCAATTTACCGATACCCCCTGGCTACAAGATCAGCGCTGAGGCCCCGCTGGTTGTCCTGATCGAGACCAACCCCGCCGATGCCATCGCCGCCGACTCGCGTGGGACTCCGCAAAACCTGGATGGGGCGGCCAAGACCTTCATGGTCAAGATCCCTCTTTCCCGGCAGATGCCAACCGGCTCATCCCTGACCGCCAAGGTCTCGGTCTCGGCCTTTGTCTGCCTGCCGAACTCGCTCTGCACGGTCAAAAACTACGTCTGGACCGTCCCGATCACCTTCGACGCCGTCCCCGCTGGACCGATCCAACTGACAGCGCCGAAGTAAGCAATTCCACCCGCGCGGTACCAATGGGTGCTGGGATTCTTTGGAAACCCAGCCCCCTGCCCCGACCACTCCATCCAACTGGGAATGACTTCAAGCTCCTTCTGCCGTCGTCAGGAGCCGGAGGCCGGTCGGCAAGGCATCGCCGAGTGCCTGGGCCTGCTGGGTCGCTTCGATCTCCTGAAACGCGCGGACGGGTTGCATGGCGTCCTCGTCCGCGCCCAGGCTGGCCAGCTTCGTCAGAACCTGAGACCGGGTTGCCTCGTCGAGATCACGCGCGCGGTCGCCCGAGACGCGGGCAATCTGCGTGAGCGCGAAGATGGCGTCGGCGGTCTCGCGTCCGGGTGTGTAAGTGCGATCGAGCAGGGTTGCCAGCCAGTGCGTCGCCTTGCCGGGAGGGATGACGGTGTTTGCCGGGCCATAAAGCGGCACGCGGGCACCGATCCGCCCCAGACTCCAGAGCGCGTAGACCGGCAAGGCGCTGGCCCGGCTGATCTCCTTGAGCAGAGTATCACCGAGCGGTTCCTTGAGATTAGCCGTCAACCGCTCCAACGACGCAGCGCAGCGCCAGATCTCGGCCAGCTCGTGAGCTTCGGGCTTCGGTCGGGACAGCTTTTTGGTCGAGTTGGGTTTCCCCGGCAGGATCAGCGGCGCCAGGCGGCGATGAATCTCGTCGTGGTGGGCCCGGTTCAGACCGGCGGCAACGCGCCGCCACATCACCCACCAGTCGGCCCAAACCTGGATGTCCTTGGTGTGCTTGACCCCGGCGCTAAAGATCGCCCAGAGCGGCTTGATCCGGGTTTCGTCGAGCGGATATCCCGTTCCTGGTCGAAGGCAAAAGCCCGCCAGATTACACCAGCGCGACTCATGCCGGGGGCTCTTCAAGCGAGCCTCGGTCGCCTCGCGGAGCGGCTCCCACATCGCTCGGAGCGCCGATGGTGGCCAGGCCTCGCGCGGGGCGTCGAGCACGGTTTCCAGCGTCTTGATCAGCTTGGCGGGCCCTTCGTCGGCGTTCCCGTTCGGGTGGGCGAAGGCGGAGCGAATCGCTTCGAGCGCGGCGTCGACCTCGGATTGCTCGATCACCACGGCGTCGGCAGCGCTGGACGTGATCGGCAAGCTCGGACTCGTGGTTGCGGGGTTGGTTCCCGGCGATCGGAGTTGAATTTGCAACCGCCAGCGGCGGTCATCCGCGCGTGACTGACACCAGAGTTCAACGGTGCCGACCTCGGTCACCCGCGAGACGAGGCGGACCGGCACCCGTTCCGCCTTCGCCTTGCGACCAACCCGCATCACGCCGACCATGGGTGGCAGGCTCAGGATCGAATCTGGGTCAGTCGCGACGAGGTCACCGGGCTGGTCGCTCGGTCGGACCGAACTGCTGGCCAGGGGAAAGGCGACGGGCTGGCCCATCAACAGGTCGAAGTCGTGGCGGTCGATCGCGATCTCGGTTCCCTCCTCGGCGTCGCGTGGGACCACGCAGAGCCAGGGTTGGGCCGTCGACTCAGCCTCGAATCCCACGTAGTAAGAGCGTGCCGTCCCGCCCCCGATCCGGATTCCGCCTCCCCGTCGGACCACGCCGTAATAGGCGGCACCGTGAGCCACCGCGAGGTCGAGCGAGGCGTTGCTGAGCACGCGAGGGGCGTAGTTTGGATCGTCAAGAAACCAGGATCGGACGACGTTGACCACTCGATCGCGGAGGATCTTGGGCGTCAGGGCACCCCCGTTGAACAGGATCGCGTCGGGTCGGAGGATCGGGCCAGCGGTGGCGGCGGGTCCGGTCGTGATCTCCGCCTTGTGGCGGCGGAGGAAGCTGGCCAGATGCTTCGGGATCGCGGGGTCGCTGACGAACGGTAGGCCGAACTCCTGCAAGCCCGCCCGGTTGCCGCGCCCGGGTTCGTCGTCGCGGCCCGACTCAGGAAAGAAGCCGTCGAGGACGACCCCAAACACGTCATCACGGGTCAATTCCGATTGCAGGCTGCCGCCAATCAGCTTCGAGCCTCGCCCCGCGATCGTCACCGGCCAGCGGTCGAGCGGCTTGTCGGCCAGCAGCTTTTCCTTGGCGGATCGGCACGCCAGCCGGAGCGCGGCCCACTGCTCGGTATCAAGTTTCCTGGCCCCGAGCTTCTTTTCGACGAGGTGCGCCAGGGCCAGATCAACATTGTCGCCGCCGAGCATCAGGTGATCGCCAACGGCCACCCGGCGAAACCCAGGGCCGGTCGGCGTCTCGACGACGGTGATCAGGCTGAAGTCGGTCGTACCGCCGCCGATGTCGCAAACCAGGATCAGCTCGCCGCCACGGACCTCGCGTTGCCAACCGTCTTGATGCGTGACGATCCAGCAATAAAAGGCGGCCTGCGGTTCTTCCAGGAGGATCGGGTTATTGATCCCCGCGTTTCGCGCGGCCAGAACCGTCAGTTCGCGGGCCGCGTCATCAAAGGACGCCGGGACGGTCAGAAAGATCTCCTGATCGACGAAGCGGTGGGAGGAATCGTCGCGGGCGAACCGGTCGTCCCAGGCGTCGCGGATCTGAATCAGGAGGTCGCTTGATGCCGTGACCGGCGAGACTTTGCGGGTTTCGGCGGGAGTTCCCCAGGGCAAGATGGCGGCTTCGCGATCGACCCCGGGATGGCAAAGCCAGCTCTTGGCGCTCGTGACGAGGTGATTCGGGACCTTCGCCCCCTGAATCCGGGCAAACTCGCCGACGATCCGGTCGGCATCGGCCCGCCAGGGAAGTCGGGTCGCGCCGGCGGGCAACTCATGCGGGCCGGGCAGGTAGATGAACGAGGGGAGCATCGATCGCGGGGCAGTTTCCCCCGGGGCGACGAGTTGCGGAACCTCGAACGGGCGGACATCCGCCGAGGGTCGCTCGCGCCCCTTCGTGTCCACATAAGCCACCGCGCAATTGGTGGTCCCGAGGTCGATCCCGATGATGAAGCGCGAACGTGCCATGAATTGACCGGGATCGAAAAGAGGTATCCGAGTTCAGACCAACGACCACGTCGGATTATAGACGATCAATGACCACGATTTCGCCCCCTCGGCTGGGTCGAGCGATGTCAGGCCCCAGATGCCGTGACCTGGTGGCGACTTGACCCTTTTTCCGGGCTGCGCGCAGTTTTGATGATCTGACCTAAATATCGTCAAGACCAGTTCAATCCGTTCAAGCTCGGCTGGGAATTGACCCGATCGAAAGAGGCGTGAACCCATTCCCATGATGATGTGGGATGCGGGTTGGTCTTTTTGACAAAGGGCGAGGATTGACTACGCGATGAGCAAGGCGCGTTGCCAACAACTTCTGGTGCGATGGTCAACTTGCGGGGCTATGACTGCCTGGCTGGCAACCTGGGCAGCGCCGGTGGTGGTGGCGACGGAGCCGGTCAAGACGAGCCAGGCTGCGACTTCACCATCAGGTCTGGCGAGCCAGGCCCAGAGTGTTGCGATCCAGGCGGGCCGGGCGAGTTTCGATCTCCCGGGCGATCCCTCGGCAAGCCCGACTCTGATCATCGTGTCGGCTCTGACCACGACCCCGGGGCCGCTCCCGGTCCAGATCCAGGCTCAGCCCGCCGATGGACCCGCGCAGCCGGTCGTGACTGCGCCTCGCCCCGCGATCCGGTTGCCGCAGCTCAATCTGCCGCCTTTGGTCGCCGCTCCTGCTCGCGCTACCCGCCTGCCGCCGAGCAACCGAACTTTTACCTTGATGACGCAGGCGGGACTGGCCACGGTCGCGACCAACTACCGCGCGGTTCCCAGTCGGCTCCGCGCTGTCGGTCAACGCGTCCAGGTGTATGTGGACGCCGCCGACGAAGCGGCCGTGGACGACGCGACGCTGCGAGATCTGGTCGAGACGTTTGACCGCCACGTCTGGCCTTCGGTTGCCGCGAGGTTTGGTCCCGCCACCGACGTGGATGACGATGGCCGGTTCACGATCCTGCTCTCGCGCTGGTTGAACCGGTTGAGCGATGGCACGGTCCGGGTGGATGGTTTCGTCCGTGGGGCCGACCTTGACCGTCGCCAGCCGGCACCGTTCAGCAACCGCTGCGACATGATGTATCTGAACGCCAGCATGAAGGCGGGTCCGCACCTCCGGACCGTCCTGGCGCACGAATACACGCACGCCGTCACCTTCTCGCGCAAGGTTCTGAGCGGTGATCGGTCGGGCCCGCTCGACGTGGCGAGCGAGGAGGAAGGTTGGCTCGACGAGGGGCTGGCTCACCTGATCGAGGACGATCTGGGCTTCGCGCGGTCGAACCTTGACTACCGGATCAGCGCTTACCTGTCGCAGCCCGAACGGTATCGCCTGGTCGTCGAAGACTACTTGACCGCTGACCTGTTCCGGAGCCACGGCAACCGGGGCGCAACTTACCTGTTCCTCCGCTGGTGCGTGGACCGCTACGGGCCGAATCTGCTCGACGCCTTGATCCGCTCACCGAAGCGGGGGATCGCCAACCTCGAAGCGGCCACCGGGACACCCTTCGCCGAGTTATTCCGCCGCTGGACCATCGCCGTGGCGTGCAGCGGCCTGGACCCCAGTTCTCCCGAGCCAGGGATGTACCGGTCGATGAATCTGCGCGGTGAACTCGACGACTGGATTCTCGCCGGACCCCGGACCGCGTCCGTCCGGGTCGGTGGACCAACTCACTCCTGGACCGCCGAGGGAACGACGGCTCATTTCGTCCTCGTCGACCGGAGCGCGACGGGAGCAACCCGGGTGACGATCGCCGGGCCAGCCGACGCGGACCTGCAAGTTACGTTGATCCCACTCCCGGCCGGTCTCGGTCGCCCCGAACTGGTCATCCGGCCCGCAACCAATCTGGATGGCTCGATCCAGTTCCAGGCCCGGTTTCGCGAGGCTGGTGGCACGCCGATCCGGCTGGGCGTGCTGGCCTGGGAACGTCTGGTCCCCGTCGCTGACCTGCATGCCCCGGGCTTTCGCCATGCCGGTCTCGATATGCTCGGGATCAACGCAGCCTTCGGCTCGTCACGGTTGCCCGCGCAAGGGACGCTGCGCTCGCGACCGATCGCCCTGACCGGGGTCAAGTCCACCGACGGCCCGCTCGTCTTCAAGGCGGTGGGGGTCGATGCGCTGGGACGTCGAGTCGTCGCCTGGGCCGATCTGGAACCGTCGTCCCAGAGCACGGCTCTGGCCTGGGACGACGATCCGCTCTGACTCAGGTTACGATCCCGCGCTCAACCGGCGTAATTCTGCCCACGGAGCGCGTCGAGCAGCTTCTTGGTCGCGCGGATGCCTTCGGGTTCGGGCATCCGTTCGCCCTCGTATTCGACGCCGACGTGGCCCTTGTAGCCGGCGTCGGTGACGATCTTGAGGATCCGGGGATAGTCGAGTTTGGTCTCAGCGCCCTGCTCGTTGAAGTGGTAGCTCTTGGCGGAAACACCGTGAGCGTACGGCATCATCCGGGCGATGGCGTCGTAGACGTCGATCGTGTAATCCCCCTTCTTGTCCTTCGGGAAGTTGCCGAAGTCGGGCAAGGTGCCGAAGTTGGAGTTGTTCACCTGCTTCATCAACGCGATCAGGGCGTCGGGGTTGCTCGAAGGGCCGCCGTGGTTCTCGCAGATGACCTTGACGTTTTTGCTCAGTCCGTACTCGTTGAGCATCGAGCAGGCTTCGCCGATCCCACCGACGTCGGTTGCGCTGTAGTTGTTGCCAGTGTTGACGCGGATCGCGTAGCAACCGAGCATCGCGGCGGCATCAACCCAGGCTTTGTGCTGGTTGACGGCCTTGGTCCGCTCGGCCTTTTCCTTCGCGCTCAGGTCCCCCTCGCCGTCGATCATGATCAGGACGCAGGTGACGCCGTGGTCGGCCGCCCGCTTCTTGAGCATGGACAGGTACGACTCGTTGCGGACCTCTTCCTTGAAGAACTGGTTGACGAACTCGACCGCCTCAAACCCAAACTTTTCGCGGGCGATCTGGGGAAACTCCAGGTTGGTCATCTCCTTGGCCCGGAGCGCCTTGTGGAGCGACCATTCGGCCAGCGAGACCTTGAAGTTGCCGATCGGCCCCGGCGCCGGCTTGCCCGAGTCCGCCGCCAGGGTCCAGCCTGGCCGTGATCCCGCCACGGCAGCCAGACCAGCCGCGAGGGTACCACCGAGAAACTGCCGCCGATCGATCCGAGAATTGAGCATGGTCGAGGACTCCAGAAAGGAACAAGAAAGGTGCTTGATCTTCGCACGAACCGGTGGCCGGGTCGAAAGAAATTCCTGGCCCGATTTGGATCAGGCGTAGGCGACACCTTTGCGATCGAGAGCGTCTTGCAAGGCGCGGGCCGCGTCGCCAAAGCGGTCGGGGCCGGTGAAGCCGTGCGACTTGCCCGCGACGATCAGATGCGGTTCGAGGGTACAGAACCCCTCGAACCCGTCGCTCACCGCCTCGGCGATGATCCGGGGGATCTGTCCCTGGCCCTGACCGGCCGGGACCATTGCCTTGGTTTTCACGTCATAATCCTTGACATGAATGTGCGCGGTCCGGCTCCGCAGGAGATCCCAGGCGAGGTCGATCTCCTGGCCAACTTCCAGATAGTTCGCGGGGTCGAACGCATGCGTCAACGCTGGGGAATCGACGCTGGCGAGGATGTCGAAAACGCGGTCGGCGGTATCCCCGAAGATCCCTTTCTCGTTTTCGAGGTAGAGCGAAATCCCGTGCTGTTCGGCCACTCGGGCCTGCAGAGTCAGCCGTCGGATCACCTCGGCTCGGTGGTCGGTGGGGTCATCGCCCGGCGGAATGTAGTAGGAGAAAATCCGAATCCGGGGCGTCTCATAAAACTGGGCAATCTCGATGGCGCGCTCGAAGCGCTCCAGATGCGGCTCGAACGGGTCGGTCGCCAGAATCTTGCCGATGGGTGACCCGATCGCGCTCAGGGCGCAGCCTCGGGCTCGCAGGAGGTCGCGAAAGGCACCATGTTGGACCGGCGTCAGGTCGAGGACGTTGGTGCCGAAGATCGAGCGGAACTCGATATGATGAATATCGAGAGCATCGAGGACGTCGATCTGGGTCACAGGATCGGCGTCGATCTCGTCGGCGAAAGCACTGATCAGGATCATCCGATCGTTCCCGAAGGTCTGGGGTTGGCCGCGGCGCTGGCTCATCGGGTGCGCCAACGGATTCTGGCATTTTTCAGCAAGTCAGGAAAAGGGGACTGGCTCAATCGAGCTTGGGAGCGGCTGCCTGTCCCTCTTTTCCGGGCGACATGCCAGAATCCACTGGCACACTCTGGCTCATCGTACCGCTCTCGAAACCGGGCGGCGAGGCATGGCCGGGTTCAGACCGAATGATTAGGATGCTAGACTGATCTGGATCGCGGACCCGCGATTCGGTCTCGATCGGCCCCGACCTTCCAACGCGAGTGGCAGCACATGGTTTCGCTCCTGGTGTCCTTCGCCGTCTACTACCTGATCCTGTTCGCGGTTTGCTTCTTCGTCGTCGGTCAGGGGCACGACACCCTCTACGACGAGCCGATGGCGGGGACGGGCTGGAAGGTGGCTGTTGGTTCGTTACTCCTGGCGGTCATGCTGACCTGGACGCACTCATCGTTCGCCACCATGTTCACCGACGATATTGGCAAGACCGCGTTTCAGGGTATCCTCTGGTTCGGTGTCTTCGTCCTGATCTTTCGGTTCCACCCCTGGCACGGGGTTGGTATCGGCCTGGCCACGATGATGATCGTCAGCGGCCTGGCCACGATGGGGGTCGATAGCATGATGTCCAGGACACCGAGCGATCGGTTCGAGACGCAGTCAATCACTACCCCCGTCCGCCGCCCGGCCTACGGTACCCCCGTCCCCAAAGCCGCCCCGGTGCCGACCCCCGCGCCGAAATGATGACCGTGGCGGGTGATCTGACACCACCCGCCGCGACGCGATCCGGTTACTTCGACCTGTCGTAGCTGAGACCAAACCCGTACGGGAACCGCGGGTCGGTATGGTCACCAGCGCTGACGATCGTTTGATTGGCCTGGCTCATGGTGGCTGGCCAGCTCCGCGACAGCTTGCCCGTCGGGGTGAAGTCACCGAGCAAGACATCGGCAACGCCCGCCCCTTCCGAACCCGGCAGCCAGGCCGCGACAACGGCATCCGCCTGGTCGAGAACGGCACCAAGGACCAGCGGGCGACCGCTCAGGACCACCACGACGACCGGGATGCCCGCCGCTTTGACGCGGTTGACGGTCTCGATATCTTCCTGGGCCAGCGTTAGGTCCTTGCTATCCCCCATCATCTCGGCATACGGCTTTTCGCCGATGACGACCACGCCCACGTCGGCCCCCTTGGCCCCGCTGCCATCGACCGACGAGGTAATGTGGCCATCAAACCCGGCCACGGTTTTGAAGCCGGTGAGAATCGAAGTTCCCCCCGGGATGACGTTGTCCATCTTGCCTTGCCAGTCGATCGTCCAGCCGCCGCACTGCATCCCCAGGCTATCGGCCCCCCGACCCGCCAGGTGGATCTTGGCGGACTTCCGCATCGGCAGGGTCGCCTTGCTATTTTTGAGGACGACCAACGACTCACGGACCGCCTGCCGGGCGACCTTGCGGTGCGCGGGCGAGCCAAAGGTGTCATGCAAGCTGCGGTCGGCCAGCGGCGAGCGGTCCTTGTCCATCAGACCCATCGCGAACTTGACGCGTAAGATGCGGATCACGGCGTCGTCGATCCGGCTCTGGGGAATCTTCCCTTCGCCCACCAGATCCTTCAAATTCTGGAAAAGAACCGCATATTTGTCTGTACACATAATCATATCCATCCCAGCGTTCACTGAGACGGCGGCATCCTGCTTGTAGTCGGGGCCGATCTGGTCGATCGCGTTGTAGTCGGAGATCAGGAACCCCTCGAAGCCGAGTTCCCCTTTGAGCAGGTCGGTCATCAACGGCTTGCTCGCCGAGCACTTGACGCCGTTCCAGCTACTGTAAGAGGGCATGATCGTCGCCACGCCGGCATGGATTGTGGTGATGTAGCCTGGCATGTGGACCCGGCGGAGCGTCGCTTCATCCACCACCGTGTTTCCCTGGTCGAGACCACGTCGGCCGTTCGCGAAGCCCGAGTCGGGCAGCGTGCCACCGTCGCCGATGAAGTGCTTGGCGCAGGCGAGGACCGAAAGCTTATCGGCGAGATTCTTGCCTTGCAGCCCCAGCACGGCGGCGAGGCCGAGGTCCTTGACGAGCGCGGGGTCTTCGCCGAAACCCTCATAGGTCCGTCCCCAGCGGATATCCTGAGGGACCGCCACGCACGGGGCGAAGTCCCAGTTGACCCCGATCGCGCGTACTTCCTCGGCGGTGATCCGCTCGACCTCCTGCACGAGAGCGGCGTTGCGGGTGCAGCCCAGCGCGATCTGGTGCGGGAAGATGGTCGCCCCAGGGATGTTGTTGTTGCCGTGAACGGCGTCGATCCCATAAACCAGGGGGATGGCCAGCCGCGTCTTCAAGGCTTCCTTTTGGTAACCGTCGATCAGGTCGGTCCACCCCTTCAAGGTGTAATCCGCCTTCTGCTTCGGCCCCGACCCGCCGCCACTGAGGACCGAGCCCAGATGATACTTGCCGATATCGCTGGGTTCTTTGAGAAACTGCTGGTCGGGCTGGATCATCTGGCCGATCTTCTCGTCCAGCCTCATCCGGCCGAGCACTTCCTTCGCCTGCGCATCGAACGCCAGGAATTGCTTCTGCTTCGATTCGCCCTGGGCCAGCGCTTCGGCCTGCCCCCCGCCGCCGAGAGCCAGCACAGCCAGCACGACCAGCGGTCGGCCAGCGCGCTTCACGAACAGACATAACCTCGACATGATGCAGATCCTTGATAAGTGAACCGGACGCTCGGCGCAGGATTGACCCCTGCCCCGGCGTGATGGGTGCGACAGCCTCGCGGTGGCGAGCCAGCATGGATTGGCCAGATCAGGCCGGTGAACTCACCACTTTAGCCAAGTTGAGGCAAAGCGCCGAGGAGGAACCGCCCCAGCGCCTCGGCGGCCTGATTGGCATGAGCCCGGAACTTGAGCAGATCCTTGACGCTGCTCGGCCGCTTGACCAGAACGCCCAGCACGCCGCCGACGCTGACCTCGCCGGTCCGGCCGAAGATCGCCAGGATCTCGGGCGGCAAGTCGTGCGCGGTGTCGTCGCTGATGACCCGGACCGACAGAAACCGGACCCCACGCTGCTCGCAGAGCGCGGCGACGGCCGAGGTCTCCATATCGACGATGTCGGCGGCGTGGTCGCGGCGCAAGGCTTCTTTCTGGGCGCGCGTCCGGACGATCTCATCGACGGTCAGCAGCCGACCCGTCCGGAGCCCCTGCGCGGCGGCATCGGGAGGCAAGGTGACGTCAATGGCGTACTTCCGCCCCGCGCTGTTGACGACCTCGGACGCCAGGACGATCTCGTTCCGCCGGAGGCTCGGATCGAGCGCCCCGGCAAATCCCGCTGAGATCAGCCAGCGGGGGCGGTGGCCATCGAGCAAGATCTCGGCACCGCGCTGGGCTCGGGCTCGCCCCGCGCCGGCGAAGGCGACCGCGATCAGCTGGCCGCCATATTCTCCCTCGACCACCGAGAACTTCTTGCCCGCATACTTGCGGACGTTGGTCAGCTTCGCCAGCAACGGGGCGAACTCGATCCCGAGCGCCGCCACGATTCCAATATCAGCCGAGACGGGGGCGGCGGCACGCGGCGGCGAGGGGGACGAACTCATTGGTAAAAACTCAAATCAAACGAACTGCCACTTGATCATCTTGAGCGTGTCGCCAAGCTTGCCATTGACGCCGAGCGCGGCGGACGCCTCGAACCCCGAGTGGACCATGCAGTTTTCGCACCGCGGGTCCTTGCCGGGGCCGTACTGCGTCCAGTCGGTCTTGTTCATCAGGTCGTCAAACGACTTGTGGTGGATGTCGGTGATCAGGTAGCACGGCCCTTTCCAGCCCTTGATATTCCGGGTCGGGTTACCCCAGGCGGTGCAGGTCATCTCGCGGTGCCCCTGAAGAAACTCCAGAAAGACCGGCGAGGTCGAGAACTTGTACTTGCGGAACATCGCCTCGGCTTGCTTGAACTTGATCCGGATGTCGTCGCGAGTCATGAACATCTCCTTGGTTTCCACGGCCGAATAGCCGTAGCCAGGGGAGATCATGAACCCATCGACACCCAACTCGGTCAGAAAGCCGAACATGGCGTCAAGCTCGGTCATACTGGTTTCGTTGAACACGGTCGTGTTGGTGCAGACCATGTGTCCGGCAGCCTTGGCAACCTTGATGCCGTCAACTGCCTTGTCGAACACACCTTTCCGTTCGACGGCGAGGTCGTGCGACTCCCGCATCCCGTCGAGGTGGACGTTGAAGAAGAACCGGTTCGACGGCTTGAAGTCCTTGATCTGCTTGCGGATGAACATCCCGTTCGTGCAGAGGTAGACGACCTTTTTCCGTTCGAGGATCTTGGCCGTCAGCTCGGCGATGCCCGGGTAGATCATCGGCTCACCGCCGCAGATCGAGACCACCGGCGCCCCGGCCTCGTCGACCGAATCCAGGCACTCCTGGATCGTGAGCTTTTGCTTGATCGTGGATTCGTACTCGCGAATCCGACCGCAGCCCGTGCAGGTCAGGTTGCAGGCGTGGAGCGGTTCGAGCATCAAGACCATCGGGAATCGTTCGGTCTTCGTGATCTTCTTTTTGGCCACATAACCGGCGATCCGGCTGGTCATTTCGAGCGGGAACCGCAGCATCCGAAACCTCCTGGGTGAGACGAGCGCCATCCATGACGCGGTTGAACAGTGTTGATGAATCCAACCGATCAATCAAGCCGAATTGCCGATCGCCGCCCGATACCGAGCCAGGGCCATCGTCGCGAACGAGATCGGGTAGAGGTGATACCGCAGGTAGAAGACGCTTGGAAAGCCGGTCCCGGTATACGTGTCGTCGAACCAGGTTCCGTCGTCTTTCTGAGCTTCCAGCAGCCAGTTGACCCCGCGCCGGACGGCGTCCGAATCCGCCCGACCGGCCGAGACCAAACCGAGCACCCCCCACGCGGTCTGCGACGGGGTCGGGTTGCCCTGCCCTTTGATCGAAGGGTCATCATAAGTATGGCATGACTCGCCCCACGACCCATCGGCTTGCTGGACCGATTCGAGCCAGTCGGCGGCTCGAACGAGCGACGGGTGATCCATCGCAAAGTTGATGGCCTTGAGACCCTGGAAGACCTGCCAGGTCCCATAGATGTAGTTCACACCCCAGCGACCGTACCAGCAACCTTCGGCTTCCTGCGTCCGCCAGAGGTAGTCGAGCCCGCGCTGGATGGCCGGATGCTGCGCGTCGTGGCCGAGCGTACCGAGGAGTTCGATCACCCGCGCCGTGATATCAGCACAGCCGGGGTCGAGCATCGCGTTATGGTCGGCGAACGGCACCTTCGTCAGGACCTCGTTGTTGATGTCCTTGTCGTACGCCGCCCAGCTCCCGTCGGTGTTCTGGAGCGCCAGGAGCCAGTCAACCCCGCGTTGGGTGGCCGCGACAACTTCGGGATCGGTCCGCAGGGTCGAGGTCTGCAAGGCCAGCAACACCATGGCCGAATCGTCGATATCGGGGTAGCGCTCGTTGTGGTACTGGAAGTGCCAGCCGGTCGGAGTGGCCTTGATCCCACGCGCTGCCCAGTCCCCCTCGACCCGAACTTCTTTCTCCAGGAGCCACTGGCTCGACCGGATCAAGGTCGGGTGATTGGCGGGCAAGCCCGAGTTGGCCAGCGCGATCATGGCAATCGCGGTATCCCAGACGGGCGAGAGCGACGGCTGGACCCAGGCGTGCGCTTCTTCCTCGATGACCAGCCCGTCAAGCTGGCGGTGGGCCCAGGTGACGATCGCCGAATCCCTGGCATAGCCGAGGCAGCCGAAGGCGACGATCGAATAAATCATCGGCGGGCTGATGGCACCCAGGCCGTCGGAGTTCTCGCAGTGGTCGAGAATCCAGCGGTGGGCTTTCTTGACGCCGTGGTCACGCCACGCGGCGGGAATCCGGGCGTCGAGCCACTTCATCAGCCGGTCGGCCTGAACAAAGAAGTTCCCCCACGACACGGCCGGGAACCGCTTCGGGGTGACCTTCGGTCCCGGCAAGAACAGCTCGGCGATCCCTTCGTCGTCTTTCAGCTTGCGGACCGGCTTGAACCGCGAGATGATCATCAACGGCACGATGATCGTCCGCGTCCAGCTCGACATCGACGCCAGACTGAACGGCATTTTTGGGGGCACAAACAGGAGTTCGGGCGGCACATAGGGCACGTCGGCGTAGTCGATCTGCCCCAGCAACGCGAGATAGAAGCGCGTGAAGCTGTTGCACATCTGGGCGCCGCCCATCTGGTGGACGACAGCGCGGGCGCGGACCATCACCGGGTCGTTGACCGGGCGACCGAGCATCTTCAGGACGAAGTAGGACTTGACCGTTGCGCTGACCTGCGACGGACCGCCGGGGTAGGTGGACCAGCCCCCCTCGTCGTTCTGCTCGGCGAGGATGACGCGGATCATCTTGATGCAGAGCGGGTCGCGGACCCGCCCGAGGTAGGCCATCAAGAGGATATACTCGGATTCGAGGATCGAGTCCCCTTCGAGTTCGCCGACCCAGAAGCCGTCGGGGTCCTGCGTCTCGACGAGGTGGTTCCGCGTGGCGGCCAGCGCGTCGTCGAGCTGTCCGGTCCGGTGGGGCGACGGTCCGGGCATCATCTCCCGAGCCGATGGGGCCGCACCCACAGGTCGCTTCACGACGCCAGCTTCCATTGGAACGGTCATACGATCCGGCCCCTCTCCATGGGTCATCGGCCCGAATGTCACTTTTGCCATCAAGACCTGCGCGGGGGCCATCCTAGAGGCGACCGCCCAGTCGATCAAGAGCAAACCCGGCACGGCGGGGCGACTTGCGACATTTCCTTGACAAATACCTCCATCTAGATCTACCGAGCTTGCCCGACCGGCAAAGTTCGCTCGTCGTCTTCGACTTCGATCATCCATGATCGTGCCCCCCCGGTTCGGGCCGAGTTGCGGCGATATCCAGCGTCGCCGCCCACTCGTTCAGGTCGCGGTTGCCGATGGCGGCGGCCATCAGGTCGGGGAACAGGTCGGGGGTGCAGGCAAAGACGGCAATGCCCAGGTTCGCCATCGCCTGGGCGTTGCCGTGGTCGTACCGCGGGGTACCCTCGTCGTTCAGCGCGAGCAAGCCCACCACCTTCACCCCAGCCTTGACCAGATCGCCCAGCAGCTCGATCATCCGGGCACTGCCGGCCCCCTCGAACAGGTCGCTGATCAGGATCAGGATCGTGTCCTCAGGCCGCTCGATCAGGCCCGAGCAGTAGGTCAAGGCGCGGGGCGTATCGTTCCCGCCGCCGAGTTGCGTGCCGAACAACAGATCAACCGGGTCGTGCAGTTCGGCCGTCAGGTCGACGACGGCGGTGTCGTAGACCACGACATGCGTGGTGAGTGTCGGCAGACTGGCCAGGACCGCTCCGAAGATCCCCGCGTAGACCACCGACGTGGCCATCGATCCGCTCTGATCGACGCAGAGAACCACGTCGCGGAGCGACCGTTGCTTGCGCCCCGAGCCGATCCGGGTGACCGGGATGATCGTGCGGTAGTCGGGTTGATAGTGCTTCAGATTTGCCTGAATCGTCCGGGGCCAGTGGATCTCGTTGTGGCGCGGTCTCCGGTTGCGCCGTGACCGGTCCAGACTGCCCGCGACCGCCTGTCGGAGCGGTTCCGCCAGCCGCTTTTGCAACTCATCGACCACCTGACCGACAACCTCCCGCGCTGTCGCGCGAGCCTCCGACGGCAAGACCGAGCCCAGCGCCAGCAGCTTGGCGACCAGATGAACGTCGGGCTGGACCGCGCGGAGCAACTCGGGTTGCTTGAGCAATGACCGCAGATCAAGCCGCTCCAGTGCCTCCTTCTGGAGGAGTTGCATGACCGGCCCGGGGAAATACTTGCGGATATCCCCCAACCACCGCGCCACCTTCGGGGCCGACTTCCCCATGCCGACCCGCCCGGGTTTACCGTCGGCCCCCTGGTCGTCAAACAACTCGGCCAGAGCTTGATCCATGCCCAGGTCGTCGGCCGAGAGGGTGGCCTCGGTCGTCTCGCTCGCGGCATCACCGAGGACGAGCCGCCAGCGGCGAAGTCGTTCGTGATCGGGCAAATCGGCGGTACTCATCTCTCGGAGTCTCCCGGATCGGGAAGGTTCAGACCCAGCAGCAGCGCGACGATCGGTACGGCGGCCGCAGCGCGTTCGGGGTCGATCCCGGGGTCGAGATCCAGCACTAAATCTGATCCGGCGGTATCAACCGACCGATCGCGGGCAAGTTCGCCGAGGTTCCGGCGGAGCGGGCTTTCGAAGGTGGCGAAGGTCCGCCGGAGGAGCGGCAAGATCGTCGGAAAACTGGCCTCGGGCAGACTGGCAAGCCAGCCGTCGAAGATCCCGAAGAGCGCTTCGTCGTGCAAGAGGACGTCGCCACCTCCCTTGAGAAAGCCCTCGACCCAGCTTGCCGCCTGCCCCGGATCGGCTGCGGGCGAGACAGCCAGGTTCATCCGCCGGGCGGTCTCGGCCGCATCAGCAATCCCGTTATCAGCCAGGATGCGGCTCGCGCGACCGGCGATCAGGCCGTGGACGCGCTCGGCCCCGGCCAGCCGAGTCAGCGCCTCGTGCCAGGCGGCGCGGTCGGTCGGGTTGTTCATGATGCCGACCGCCGCTTCGGCACCGAGGATCGCTGCGAAAAGCTCGGCGGCGGCGGGATCATCGAGCGAGTGACAGGCCAGCGGCAACCCCACACTGATCCGCGCGATCATCCCCGATGCGGCATGAGCGACGGCGACGACGTCGGTCGGGCGGACGCTTCCATACCGTGTCAGGTTGGCCAGCGGCGGCAGAGCGACCATCAACTCGGCGACATCAGCCACCCCGGCGGCCGCCGTCTCGATCCGCGTCATGATCGCCGCGACGCTTGCCGGCAGGTCGGCCAGGATCGCCCGGTTGAGCAGAGCCGTCAGGTCGGCCAGTTTCGCCGCCTGGCGCCCTTGATCCGTGGTGGACGCGGCGGCAGCATCCGCCACGGACGTTCCCCAGACGCTCGCCTCGATCAAACCGATCGCCAGATCAGGCGTCCACTCCAGCGTCCATCCTTCCTTGAATGTCCCCTGCCCCGATGCCGGGACGACTCGCCCCCAACCGATCCCAAGCAAATTCAACCGGTGCAAAAGCTGACTGCGCTCCTGGTCGGTCGGGTTCCGGAGGTCGAAAATCTTGGTTGTGGCCGTGGCACTCGCGGGCAACCGAAGCCGTTTCTGGAGCCGGGCCAGGTCAGCCTGCAGCGGAACCGCCGGAGTCTCATCGGGCACGCGTCCGAGCCGTTCGCCGACGGTCAGCTTGCGGGCGATCAGGCGAATCGGCTCGGCTTGACCACCGCAGAGGACGCTTTGCGTCGCCTCGTCGAGGTCGGCCAGGTCGGCGAGCGGTCGGCCTCGGAGGGTCGCAAGCGCATCGGCGAGCCGGACCGCTTCGATCACCGATGCCGACGACGCATCAAGCCGCTCGTCGCGGAGCAACCGAGCCACGCGCGTCAGCCACCGCTCAACCACGCCCGCGTGATGGTTCCAGAGATGATCATACCAGCCAGGAGCCACGATTCCGGCCCCATAACCGCTGGCGCGAGTTAACCGGCCATAGGTCCACGGCACCCAGGTCGCGGCGACCTTGACCCTGGGTAATGCCTTGAGATACGCTGCGTCGAGTCGCGCCGGGGGCCAGGTCGAGGGGTCGAGCACCGGGGCATGCCAGGCGCCACAGACCACGGCGATCTGCTGGTGGCCTTCCTTCTGGACGGCACGGATGGCCTGCCGCATGTGGGCCTCACGGCGGACCTCGCGGCGGTCGGTGACCTCGGGCACGGTGGCGCGGACCTCGGCCATCGCGGCGAGGATGGCCGCGAACATGCCGACGCCGTCGCCGTTGGCGGAGTCGGCTCCGTGCCGGCGGCTCTCGACGATGAAGTCCCACCAGCGCTCACTGTCGTCGAATCCAGCCGCCGCCGCGAGCAAGCCGAGCGGGTCCACCGGTCGCCGGGGCGGATCGGGCTCGGGGCCGAAGTCGAGCGTGGGTCTGGCCTCGGCCTCGGCGTCATTTTTGGCCAGGTGGTAGCTGGCGGGAAGGTCGATGAACCGGGCGGGGATGCCGTGGTCGAGGGCGTGGCGGATCGCCTGCCACTCGGGCGAGAACTCGGCGAACGGGTAGTAAACCGCGTCGCGTGGCTGGTCGGGGCGGTAAACCAGAATGGCGACCGGCGGCACCATCCCGTCGGCTCCGACCAGCCGGATCAGGTCGTTTGCCTCGGGCGGACCTTCAATCAAGACAATGCTCGGCTCGATCGCCCTGAGCGCCGCGACCAGACTACGCGCCGAGCCGGGGCCATGGTGGCGGATACCCAGAACATGGACGCCCGGCGACGGAGGCCGACAGGCAAGGTCAATTGAATCAATGTTTGATACGTTTGCGGATATACCCATTAATTAAATGACCTCGCGGCAGGCGCGGTAGAGATCTTGCCAGCCAGCGCGGTCCCGGACGACGGTTTCGAGGTATTCGAGCCAGACGACGCGGTCCTGGACCGGGTCCTTGACGACGGCGCCGATCAGTCCCGAGGCGATATCGGCCGACCCGAGCCGACCGTCGCCGAAGTGGGTGGCGAGGGCCATCCCCTGGTTGACGACCGAGATCGCCTCGGCGGTGCTCATCGTGCCCGACGGCTGTTTGACCCGGACCTTGCCGTCAGCGGTCTGGCCGTCGCGGAGTTCGCGGAAGATCGTCACGACCCGCTCGATCTCGGCCAGGATCGGGGTCTCGGCCGGGATCGCCAGGGCTCGACCGAGCGCCGCGACCCGGGTCTGAACGATCGCCACTTCCTCCTCGGCCGTTGCCGGCGTGGGCAGGACGACCGTGTTGAACCGCCGTTTCAGGGCACTCGACAGCTCGTTGACCCCCTTGTCTCGGTTGTTCGCTGTGGCGATGACGTTGAAGCCGGGCGTGGCCTGGATCTCGGAGTTCAGCTCGGGGACGGGCAAGGTCTTTTCCGAGAGGATCGTGATCAAGGTGTCCTGGACGTCGGCTGGTATCCGCGTCAGCTCCTCGATCCGCGCGATCTTGCCGTCCCGCATCGCCCTCAGGATTGGGCTGGCGACCAGGGCCCGCTCGCTCGGCCCCTCGGCCAGCAGCAAGGCATAGTTCCACCCGTAGCGGATCGACTCCTCGCTGGTGCCGGCCGTCCCTTGCACGAGCCGGGTCGAATCCCCCGCGACGGCCGCCGCCAGGTGCTCGGATACCCAGCTTTTGGCCGTCCCCGGCACGCCCAGGAGCAAGAGCGCCCGGTCGGTGGCCAGGGTGGCGACGGCGACCTCGATCAACCGCCGGTTGCCGATGTACTTCGGTGTGACGACGAATCCATTAGCGAGCGTACCCCCAAGCAGATATGTCGCCACCGCCCAGGGGGAAAGCTCCCACATCGGTGGCCGGACCCGGTCATCCTGCGCCTTCAGGGCGGCCAGTTCGGCGGCAAACTCCTCTTCAGCATGGCGCCGCAGGACCGACGTGCTGGGATCTGGTGCGGCTGGGGTCATTGGGTGGTGAACTCCTGATGCATGACAGCGCGAAACATCCAGCGGTCGAGCATCGCCGCGACGGTCGAGGCAAGCGACATCGGCGGCACCGGTATGCACTCGACCAGCGGCCGGGCCAACTGGGTGACCCCTTCCGCAACGAGTCGAAAGGGCAGTTTGCGGTCCAGCCCTTCGATCATCGTCCGCAACTCGTGGTAGGTCGTGGACCAGTGCGAGGGCCGGTCGGGGACGGTCTGATTGCGCTCGATGCCCAGGATCTCCTCGACCTCGCGGAGGATCGCGCGGCTGAGGTCGATCGAAAATCGAGACTCCGCTGCCGAAATCAACCGGGTGGCGGGGTTGGTCCCCCAGATCAAGCTCGGACCAGCCCGGAGATGGTCGGTGATCAGGCTCTGGCCGACCGCGGGATCAACCCCCTGGAACAGGTCGGCGAACCAATCCGAGGTGCGATACTCGCCGGTTTCGAGCTGAGTTTGAATCAGCGCCAGCGACCAGGCCGACTCGGGCTGAATTACGGCCGAGGCTTCCCAGCCGCTGAGGGCGATGATGGCCCAGCGCGACCTGCGAGCGGCGGCAATAATCGTCGCGGGGGGCTGGCCCAGGTGGTCGGTGATCGCGGTGAGCGGAGTCATGCTGAGGATCTGGTGGAGGTACCCGGCTTGCTCACCCATGGCCTGGCCGGCCAGTTCCTTGCCGTTGTCGCGTGTAATCACGTCGCGGATCATCGCCTCGTCGCGCTCGGCGGGCGGCTCGATCTTCAGGTCATCTCCCTCCCACCAGAGGAGGTTGCGCACCCGGGCGGCCATCCGGTCGCAGAACCGCGAATCGGGGATCTTCCGGAGCAGCCAGGCGGCTTCGGAGCGGACGGCGGGGTTGCGGTCATCGAGCACGATTTCGAGCCAGGGTTCATCGTCCCGGCTCAGATTCCGAAGCAACTGCTGCACGACCTCGGTCCGGTAGGCAAGCGGTTCCTCGTGGAATGTCGGCTCGACCAGGCGGCGGGCGGCGGTCGGGTCGAGCCCGCGCAGCCGGGTGAAGAGGGCCAGCCGATCGGCCCGGGTGGCCCTCTTCCAGTTGGAATCCAGCTCGGCAACCGGCGGTAATTCGCCGTAATTCTGCCAGGTGGGGTTGCGACCCGCCAGCCATCGGCCTCTGGCCCCGAGGATCGCCAGCAGTTCAGCGCGGTGCGCTCCCCACTCGCCGACCAGCTCAAGCACGGCGACGAGCAGATCCGCCGGGAGACGTTGGCCCGCCCTGGCACAGCACTGGAACCACTCCTCGAACAGGCGAGTGGAAAGGCTGGTCTCGACTCCGAACTCCCCAGCGAACAGAGCACGCAACCGGCGGGCGGCGGCAGGCGAGCATTCCGGGCGGACTTCGGGACCAGGCAAGCAAGACTCAAGCGGCAGATCGACCTCAACCTGGGATTGGCGACCAATCCGCGCCGCCAGACCGGCCGCCGCCGCGATTGCCAGGAGCCGCGCGGGGGCTGGCCGCTCCGCGACGCCAGCCCCGATCGAGGCGACGGGACTGCTGGCCACCCCGCTCGGCGGCGGTTTGCGATCGACCCCGACGATGGCCGACTTGGTTGCCGCGCTCAGGAGCGCGGTGGGAGATGTCAGCCAGCGGTCGGCGGGTTCAGACCTGGCCTTGCCGGGCGGCGTGCTCAGCGGGAGGTATTTGCGCCCGACCGCCGCGCCGATCGGGTTGAGAAGCACGCCGTCGAACTCGGCGACGAGGGTAATGGGGTGGCCGCCGCTTGCGGCTTCGACCTGCCAACCGCCCGCGAACTGTGGGCTCAGCGGCAGCCAGGCACCGGTCGGATCAAACACCGACCAGCCCCCGTCGCCCACCCGGAGCGTCACGGGATGAAGAATCACCGCGATCAGTTCCACCCACGGCGACCGGGCAAGCATGGCGCCGAAGGCGGCATGAGCCTCGGCGATCGAGACCCCGCCGCTGAGCGAATCCATGGGCTCGGCGAGCCCGAGCTGGTCGACGACCAGGGCCCGGAGGGGCGCGGCGGAGGGGAAAAAGCCGAGGGTGGCGTCGACCTGCGTACCCGGCTCAAAGCGGATCTCGAACGACTGGCCCCGGGGTGCGAAGTCGAGCAGGAGGGCTGATCGATGCGAGTCGCTGCCCCAGAGCCAGGTCCGCCGGACCGTCAGCTTGTCCTCGATCGCGAACCCCTGACCGAGCACGCGCCAGGTGTCGCGGACCGATGTGCCGACGGTGCCGGCTCGAACGCCTTCGAGGTCGGCCGGGAACCCGATCGCCGTCCAGACGTCGGCCCGGACCCCGGCGGGGAGGGTGTCGCGGTGGCGGAACCCTTCGATCAGCAGGTTGACCTGGGCCAGGCAGTCGAGCAAGGCCGTTTGCCAGCCTTCAGCCGTCAGGTTCATCGCCTCGATCTGGCGGAAGCGGCGGGCGACGCCGGGGCACTGGGCATCGACCAATCGGCGGGCCTGCTCATCCCAGAGGGTCGGGCCCCGCGACCCGAGCGTGCCGAACCCCACGCGGACCAGATCGCCGATCCAGCGGTCGAGATCGTCCAGCCCAGCCGCAACCTTGCTCAACCGGGCGGACTCGCGTTTGGTCCGGGCGGCGGGGTCAACGCGACGTGGGGAGGTTGCCTTTGGCGCGGATCTGGTCCCGGTGGTGACCCAGGGCGGGGGCTCAGCCGAGGGAATGACGTCGGACGATTCCGTCCAGATCAAAAGTAGTCCCAAAGCATGTTTGCACGGAGACTTGCGGCTCGGGCAAGAGCAGAGCGTCGCCTCAAGGGCCGGTGTGACCCGGGTCTGATACGGTTTGCCGCCGCTTCCCCGGCACTCACCCCAGACGATCGTGTCGTCCTGGCCGAGTCCCGACCAGTGTGCCCTGGACGCTAATCCGCGACCGGCTCGGGCCGCAGCCGGGTCGGGCGCCAGCGCCAGTACGCGCTCGGTGGTCCAGGACGATCCCGCCGCCATGCTCTAGATCCTTGGTCCGCATGCCTTGCCCGGGACCGAGAGGTTTCGGGTCAGGCTCACCAGGGTAGCGGACAGGAAGATCGACTGCTAGAGTCATCCGTCCACTACTCAGGGATTTGGCGCCGGGGGATCGCGATCAAGGGGCATGCAAGGTGGTGGGAACGACCAGGCGAATCAGGTTTTCGAGCTGGCCAAAGTCGATGGGTTTGGTCATGTGGGCCGCGAAGCCTGCCAGGCGGCTCTGCTCGATGTCATCGTCGGTCCCATAGCCGGTCAGGGCGATTCCAGGAGTTCCGGCTCGGGTCGCACGAACCTGACGCATCAGGTCGAACCCGGTGCCGTCCGGGAGGCCGATGTCGCTGACGATCAAGTCAAATGGCTCCGACCCGTTGACCCACTCGGTCGCTTCAACCACTGATTCGGCCGACTTCACCTCGTAGCCAAGCCCGCGCAGGAGCCGGACCATCAGCCGGATCGTTGCCGGCTCGTCCTCGACCACAAGGACGCGGAGCAACCTGGTGGGGGATTTTGGCGGGCCGCTGGTTGGGTCGGGCAGCACGACGCTCGGCGCGAAGTGGGTGGTCAACGGACGGGGCGACGACATCACGAGTGTGGTCGGGTCGAATGGCTCGATGGTCGTCGCGGCGCGTGATCCAGGCAGCGGCGAACTGAGGCGAACCGTAAAGGTGGTTCCCCGCCCCTCACCATCGCTCTGGGCTGTGAGCGAGCCGTGATGCCCCTCGATCACGCCGTTGCAGATGGCCAGGCCCAGGCCAAGCCCGCCGAACTGACGGGTGACCGACGCATCTCCCTGCTGGAATGCCTCGAAGATCCGCGGGAGCACATCGGCCGCGATGCCGATCCCGGTGTCGGCCACCTCGATGACCAACTCGTCCGGTTGGAATTGCATCGTGGGTTCGTTCGGGCGGCGAGTTGAGTCCGCAATGGGTTCGTTCGGGCGGGTTTGCGACGCAATAATGGGTTCGTTCGGGCGGCGAGTTGAGTCCGCAATGGGTTCGTTCGGGCGGGTTTGCGACGCATTAGTGGGTTCGTTCGGGCGGCGAGTTGAGTCCGCAATGGGTTCGTTCGGCCAGGTCCCAGAACCAGGATTGGGTTCGTTCTGGCAGCGAGGCGCCCCGGCAATGGGTTCGTTTCGGGAACGGATGGTGATCGAGCCGCCGATGGGGGTGAACTTGACGGCGTTTTTGATCAGGTTCCAGAAGACCTGACGGAGTCGGTTCGGATCACCTTGAACGTGATGACGATCCGCCTGGAGGTCGAGAGTCAGGTGGAGCGATCGGGCGTCGAGTTCGGCGTCGCAGATGGCGACGGCTTGCTCCACCAACCGATGGACGTCAGTGGATTCGACGCGGAGCGGCAGCTTGCCACGCACGATCCGCATGACGTCGAGCAGGTCATCAATCAGGCGTGCTTCGAAGCCGACGTAGTGGCGGATCAACTCCAGGTCGTGGCGTAGTTCGTTCGATTCCTCGGTCTTGCCCAGAATCGAGTTGATCGTCAGCGAGATCGGGTTGAGCGGAGTTCGGAGTTCATGTGAGAGCACGGCGATGAACCGATCCTTGGCCTGGTTGGCCTCCTCGGCTTCTTGCTTGGCAGATCGGAGCGCAGCCTCGGCCAGAACCCGATCGGAGATGTCGCGGATGTGCGCTGTGAAGAGGGGAGGACCGGCGATCGGGATGCGGGCGACGGAGATCTCGGCGGGGAACTCCGAGCCATCGGCGCGACGTGCTTGCAGTTCGATCCGGCGGTTGAGGATCGGCCCTTCGCCGGTGGCCAGGTCATGCGCCAGACCCTGGCCTTGCGGCTGACGGATCTGGGGGAGCATCAGGTGTTCGGCGAGATCCTGCCCGTGGATCGCCGCCGCCGTGATGCCAAAGATCCGCTCTGCGGCGGGGTTGAATTCCAGGACGCGCCCCTCGTGGTTCATCGTGATGATCGCGTCGAGCGAGGTCTCCAGGATGGCCGTCTTGCGCGCTTCCTCGACTCGCAAGTTCTCCTCGGCCCGCATCCGCTCGATCCCGAGCGCCAGCGAACTTGCCACCGACTCCAGCGCCACCAGCGTCTCTGACCTGAGCGAGTGCCGCGCGCACAGCACCCAGACCCCAACGAGCCGACCATCCACAATAAGTGGGCAACCGGCCAGCGCCGTCATCGCGTCGCGACCGACCCACGAGGCATCTACCAGACCCGAGTCGTCAATCAGGTTATTGCTGAAGTAGGCTCGGCGGTCGGTCGCGATCCGCCCCATCAGACCGTGGCTCAGTTCATCAGGCTCCTGCACCGGCGGTTCCAGATCGTGGCCCGCTTCCTCGACCAGGGCAATCCGGGCTCGATCGCCGCCGAGATGACGAATCGTCAACTCGACGCAGGCGGCCAGGGCACCGGCCAGGGTCGGGTTCGAAGTCAGAGCCAGACCGATATCGCGCGCAAACTCGGCGCGATGGACTTGCTCGATGATCGTCGCTTCCGCTCGGACCCGCTCCGCGACCTCAAGTTCCAGCCGCCGCCGCGCGATCCGGTTCGCCTCGGCGAACCAGACGATGACCAGGTTGACGGCGATAAACAGGACCAGGCCAATCAGGTCAGTGATAGCGTTGGGGTTCCCCCACGCCAGCATCGGGAGAAAATACGTCGCGGTGATGACAGCAGACAGGCCAATCGCGACCAGCGATGGGCCAACCCCGAGGTGCCAGGCGACCGGGATCACCGCGAAGAAATAAGGAAGGAACGGGAGTCGGGTGCCGACGTAGGGAGTCAACAACGACCGGAGACCCGTTGCGAGGACGACGCCGAGCACGGCGGCACCATAGCGATGGATGGCAGAGCGGCGAAGATGGCTAGCTAGGTTTGACATGGTGGGCAGAGTATTTCCATGAGCAACAACACCAGGTCGTCCCGCGTGTTCGCTCAGATGTCTTCCCCGGCAGATCCCGCCAGGTATGCTCGCTGCTCGGGATGTCCTCGCCTGAACCCTTCGGGCTCAAGACAATCCCTTCAAACCGGCTTCGAGCCTCCGTCGGTCGATCCACAGGTGTGAGTTTACGGCAACCGACATGTAGCCGGAAGTCGTACTGTCAGCACTTCGGACAACCTGACATGAATAAGATCGTAAAAAACGGAAATACGTGTTCGCTTTTCGAGGCAAATTCCTGAAATCTTTCGAACTTATTAAGTTTGGTCATGGTTAGAGCAGATTCCCGTTGACTATCTCAGTGCCGGAAAAGAGGGACAGGCACGCTCGCAAGCTCGCTTGAGCCAGTCCCCTTTTCCTCGACCACTCCACCCTACAGGGAATTGCTCTCATAGTTACGGAGTTGATGAGCAGGAGGCGAAGGCCAACCGCACGAGAGTGGACAGACTTCGCTCTTTCGTCGCGAGAGTCAGTCCCTTTTTGCCAGTCGCCAAACTGTCCCCAGGTCCAACGGCGTAAGTCTTCATGGTTTCGATGATCGAAGCCGTCGACGAAGCGTCGCGACCCGTGAGAAATGATCCTGCTGGGTCGCGAGCGGACTGGATTTTATCGACCCGCGTGACTGGCGATCAACTCCGTTTCGGTCGGGGGGGCCGAGGGGAAGGCCGCATCGAGTTCGTGTTGGGTCGAGGACGATTCGGGACGGGCGGTCAATGGCGGACGCCGTGTGGAGCGACGCTGGCCGAACTCGCTGAGGCGTTGCATGACGACGAAGAAGACAGGAACGAAGAAGACGGCCAGAACCGTGGCCGCGATCATCCCGCCAAAGACGGCCGTCCCGAGGGATTGCCGGCTCGCAGCGCCGGCTCCGGTGGCGTTGACCAGCGGCAAGATCCCGAGGATGAACGCGAACGAGGTCATCAGGATCGGCCGGAACCGGAGCCGCGACGCCTCGATCGCCGCTTCGAGGATCGGCCGACCATGCTGGCGGAGTTCGCGGGCGAACTCAACGATCAGGATCGCGTTCTTGCTCGCCAGCGCGATGATCAGCACGACGCCGATCTGGGTATAGATGTTGTTGTCCATCCCCCGATACGCCACGGCGATGACGGTGCCCAGCAAGGCCAGTGGCACCACCAGGATGACCGCCGCTGGCATCAGCCAGCTTTCATACTGCGCGGCGAGCACCAGATAGACCATCAGGACCCCGAGCCCGAAGATGTAGATGGACTGGTTGCCGACCCGTTTTTCCTGGAACGACATGCCGCTCCATTCAGTCCCCATCCCGGCGGGAAGTTTCTGGCGGGCCATCTGCTCCATCAGGTTCATCGCCTGACCCGAGCTATGCCCGGGCGCGGCCGACCCGCTAATCGTTGCCGTCGGGTAGAGGTTGAACCGAGGGATGATCTGCGGGCCGTTGACGGTGCTGATCCTGGCGAACGTCCCGAGCGGGATCATCAAACCGGCGTCGTTGCGGACTTCGAGCCGGCGGATGTCCTCGGGTTTGAGGCGAAACTTCTGGTCCGCCTGGACCCGAACCTGCCACGTCCGGCCGAACTTGTTGAAGTCGTTGACGTAAGCTGACCCCAGATTCGCCTGGAGCGTCCCGAAGATCACCCCCATCGGCAGGCCGAGGCTCTTGGCCTTGTCGCGGTCGATATCGACGAAAAGTTGCGGCACTCCCGACCGGAACGGCGTCTGCAACTGGACCAGGCCCGACTGCGCGTTCCCGGCGCGGACCATCTCGTCGGCGACCTGCTGCAACTCGACCAGACTCAAGCCGCTCTGGTTCTCGACCCGCATCTCAAACCCGCCGGTCGTCCCGAGTCCCATGATCGCGGGGGGCGGAAAGGCGAAGATCATCGCTTCGGGGATCGACTGAACCTCTTTCATGATGTGGCCGAGGATCGGCATCAACGCCTGCTCCGGGTGCCCCGCGCGCTCCTCGAACGGTTTGAGGTCGAGGTAAATGGTCGCCGCGTTCGACACCGTGGCACCGTCGAGGAGCGAACTCCCGCCAATCAGAAACCAGCCCCGTACGCCGGGCGTCTTTTTGAGGATATCGCTAATCTTGTTCGTCACGTCATGGGTTCGTTCCAGCGACGCGGCGTCGGGAAGCTGCGCCCCCATAATGGCGTAGCCTTGATCCTCTTGCGGTAAGAAGCCGGTCGGGAGTTTGGTGAACCAGTAGCCAGTTCCCGTCGCCAGAACCACGAACAAAAGCATCATCAACGCGGTCTGCCGGACCAGACGGCGGATGATCGCGGTGTAGATCCGCTCGGCAAAGTTGTAGATCGAGTTAAACGCGCGATAAAAGACGTTCTTATGGGCTTTGGTGGGTCGGAGATAGACCGCACACTGGGCTGGCTTGAGCGTTACGGCGTTGATGGCGCTGATGATCGCGGTGGCGGCGATCGTCAGGGCGAACTGGCGGTACAACTGGCCGGTAATCCCGGGCAAGAACGCGGTCGGAAGGAAGACCGCCATCAGGACGAGCGTGATCCCGATGACCGGGCCGATGACCTCGGACATGGCGCGGATGGTGGCCGTCCGGGGGTCGAGATGGTTGCGGTCGATATGGTGCGAGGCGTTCTCGACGATCACGATGGCGTCATCGACGACGATGCCGATCGCCAGGACAAGCCCAAAGAGGGTCAGCATGTTGACCGAGAAGCCGAGCGCCCCGAGCGCGGCGAAGGTGCCGATGATGGTGACCGGCACGGTGGTCGCCGGGATCAGGACGGCACGCCAGTCCTGAAGAAAGACGAGGATCACGATCAGGACCAGCACGCCCGCCTCGGCCAGCGTCTTGTAAACCTCGAAAATGGCTTCATCGACGAAAGTCGTCGGGTTAAACGGGATCGAGTAGGCCATCCCCTCGGGAAACGACGGCTCGATCTCCTTCATCTTCGCCATGACCTGCTTGGCGACGTCGAGCGCATTGGCGCCGGGGAGTTGGAAGACGCCTAGACCGGCGGCAGGGACGCCCTTGATCTCGGTATAGATGTCGTAGGTCTGCGCGCCGAGTTCGATCCGGGCGACATCCTTGATCCGCGTCAACCGCATCCGCGCGGGGGAGTCGGTCACCGTCTTGACGATGATGTCGCCGAACTCGGCCGCGCTGGTCAACCGGCCCTGGGTCGTGACGGTGTACTGAAAGCTCTGATCGCGGGGCGACGGCGCTTGCCCGACCTGACCGGCGGCGACCTGGATGTTTTGCTCGTTGATCGACGCCAGCACATCCTGGGTCGTCAGGCCGCGTGCCTTCAACTTCTCGGGGTCGAGCCAGACCCGCATCCCGTACGACCCACTGCCGAAGACCTGGATATCCCCCACACCGTTGATCCGACTCAGGGCATCCTTGACCCGGAGCGTGGCGTAATTGCTCAGAAAGAGGCTATCGAACTTCCCCGAGGGGGAGGTTAAGCCCACGACCAGGATGATCGCCGTCGATTGCTTCTTGGCGGTGATCCCCTGCCGCTGGACCTCCTGCGGGAGCCTCGGCTGCGCGATCGCCACGCGGTTCTGGAGCAAGACCTGCGCCTTGTCGAGGTCGGTCCCGACCTCGAAGGTCACGGTCAGGGTGTACGACCCATTGCTGGCGCAGGTGGAGGACATGTAGAGCATGCCTTCCACCCCGTTCACTTCCTGCTCGATCGGCGACGCCACGACGTCGGAGAGCACCTGAGCATCCGCCCCGGGATAGCTCGTCGTCACCTGGACCGTTGGCGGCGTGATGGCGGGATACTGCTCGATCGGCAAGCCAAACAACGTCACGGCGCCGACCAGGACCGTCATGATCGCGATGACGTTGGCGAAGATGGGCCGGTCGATAAAGAACTTCGAGAACATGAGGTCAGATCCACCAGGGTGCCTGGACGTCCAGATTCCGCGTCAACTGCTGATCCAATTCAGGGGTGACTGGCCATCTTGCCTGGACTCGCCACTGCCGGGTCGGCCAGCTTCGGCGCGACCTTGAGGCCGGGTCGGGCTCGGAGGAGACCATCGACGACGACGCGATCCTCGGGCTGAATCTCACCCTCGACGACGCGGTTGGTGCCGAGTTCGGCCCCCGGCCGGACCGTTCGCCGTTCGACCTTGTCATCCTTGCCCACGACAAGGAGATACGGACCCGACTGGTCGGACCCGAGCGCCCGGTCAGGCACCAGCAAGGCCCCTTCCTTGCGCTCGAAGGGCATCCGGACGCGGACGAAGAGTCCAGGGGTGATCATGTTATCCGCGTTCGTGAAGACCCCGCGGGTCCGGACGGTTCCCGACCCGGTGTCGACGCTCGGGTCGATGTAGTCGAGCTTGCCCTGGTGCGGGTAGCCGGTTTCGTTGCTCAGGCCGAGTTCCATCACGACGACGCTGCTCCGGTAGTCGGCCGAGGCGGTCTGTCGTGCCATCTGCTGCACGCGGAGCATGTCGTCTTCGCTTGGCGTGATGTAGGCATAGATCGGGTCGGTCTTGACGACGGTCGCCAGGACGATCGACTGGCCGTCGCCGACGTAGTTGCCGACGTCAAACTGACGCTGGTCGATCCGGCCCGTGAAGGGGGCGACGACGCGACAGTATCCCAGGTCGATCTCGGCGTTCCGGACGTCCGACCGCGTGGCGGCGAGCTTGGCTCGCGCCGAGAGGATGTTGACCTCGTAGTCGGCCTTCGCCTGTTCGAGATTGGCGCGATCGGCTTCGACCTGAGCCTCGTTCTTCCGGCGGTTGGCCTCGGCGCGATCCATGTCCTCACGCGACCCGGCGTTCCGTGATAATAGTGTCCGCGTGCGTTGCTCCTCGATCCGGGCAAGATCCAACTGCGAGAGGTTGAGATCCACCTGCGACTGGGAAACTTCTCGCGCTTTCGACTGCTCGGTTTTCTTGAGCGCGGCTTCGCTCTCGGCCTGCATGGCACGGAACTGATCGAGCTTGACCTGAAACGGCTCCTCGTCGATCACGAACAGAAGTTGCCCGGCCTTGACGAGGTCGCCATCCTGGAACAACCGCTCCTTGAGAAACCCCCGGACCCGCGCCCGCAGCTCCACCTTTTCCGACGCCTGCGCGGTTCCGGTGTACTCGATATAGCTCGTGACCCCCTGCTGGATCGGCCGAGCCACAACGACCTCGGCGGGCGGCGGTTCGTGGTAGACGTTGGGCTGGCCGCACCCGGCAACGACCACCAACGCTCCAGCCAACCAGCTTGCAGACCTGTTCTGTTTCAAGCGGACACCGCGCCTGGCCTGGATCATGGGATTCCTCATTGGGCAGCTATTGACCGTATGTATGGTAAACCGACAAGATGGACTTTCAAGTGGTTCGCGCCTAACAGGTGCTGATTTTGGAGTGAGGTGGAAGCCAGGATGGGCACGGAGTCGGGCCGAACTCGCGACCCGGAGGGGACGAAGCGTCACGTCATCGACGCCGCCGAGCGGTTGTTCTCCGAACTGGGGTTCGCTGGCACGTCGATCCGTGATATCGCGGTCGCCTCGGGGGTGTCGCACCCGCTCATCCAGCATCACTTCGCGACGAAGGAGGGGTTGTATCACGCCGTCCTTCGTCGGTGCGGCGAGGAGTTCAGCGCCCGCTTCCCCGAGGCCGAGCAGGTGCTTGACCAGCCGGCTGACCTTCGCGATGAGATGACGCGCATCTTTCAGTTCGTTCGCGACCGCTGCCGCCTGGTCCGGATGGTCGGCTGGGCCCGCCTTGAGGGGCGCGACGACCTGATCCCCGAGCAAAACAAACCCAGAGAAGCCATGATCCGCCGGATTGAGGCTGGTCAGCGGGCTGGCTCGATCCGCGACGATATCGATGCCGCCACGCTTGGGGTGATGCTCGAAGCACTCGTGTTCTACTGGATCGAGAACAGGGCCTCGGTCACCCAATGCTATGCTGGCCCGGTCATCAGCGATGCCGAGTATCTGGATCAGGCCATCCGCCTCTTCCAGCGCGGCACGGCTCCCGACGGCTCCGACGACCGATGCGCGGCTCAGTCATGATCTTCGAGAAAATGGCTGGGCTCGACAGGTTGGGGTTTCCGAGCGATGGCATGCCGCAGGCTCGCCGTTGCCAGGGCGACCAGCATCATCTCGGCGGCCCCTTCCCAGCGCCCGTCATAGAGGCGGTACGACCCCAGCAGGCCGAAGCCCACGGCCGCCAGATAGGTTTTGTAACCGTCCAACCGCTCGCCCAAGGTGCGTGGTTCCATGCCGGTTAATTCGTCGTTGGGGCGGGAATATTGGGTTGTGTTGTTCATGTCTGATTGACGATTTTCGGCTTATCGATTGCCTTGACCCAGGGGTGGACCTCGCCCGTCGGGCTGAATCCGGCGACCAGGAGCCGGGCCCTGGTCTGGTGGCCGAGCACCGAGCGCAGGCCGCTCGGCCCGAGACTTTTGTAGATCAGGAGGCCGTTTTGCCTGGAGCCCCACCCAACGCGTGCGGCGAATGCGGTCTCCGGTGGACAGGCGGTCGACTTCTCGGCAACGGTCAACGTCCGCCAGCCTCGGGGCGGCTTTTTGTGCCACGAGACCAGGAGCGCCTGACAGCGATTGGGACCAGCGCTCCGGTGCCGGAGCACGACCTCATTCCCGTCAACCTCCAGACTGCCCCGTTCGGTAGTGTAGGCGGACTCGGGTAGACCGAGCGGGATCAGGCGTGCGACGGGCTTCCCTCGACCCGACGCCAGGATCAGAGTTCGCAGGGTGGAATCCGGCGTAGCTGTGATTCCCGGCGGGAGCGACCAGCGGACCTCGCCCACCCCGGGTCCGACCCCTTCCTCGGTCTGAAGGAGCAGCGCCAGGCTGGCCCCGCGGATCAGGACGGCGGTCCGCGTGACCCGCGTCGGTCCCACCTGGAAGCTCCATTCGTAAGCATCGGCGTACGGACCCGTGGTGGCGTAGATGGCCCGCGCGGGCGTGACTCCGGCGTCGAGGTGAGGCGAAGTCCAGTCCGGACCCAGCCATTTCACCCCTCGGCCGGCCACCTCGATGATCGTGCGGGTGCCGGGTGACTGGTGGTCGACGGCCAGCCAGTCGCCGCGCGCCGTCCAGTCGGGCCGGAGGATGGCCAGCGGTCGGTCGAGCCAGGTGGCCGTGGGCAGCGGCGGCGCGATCCAACCGACCTCGGCGTTGATCGGGCTGGAAGGTCGCCACCAGCCGACGACTCGCGCCAGCGATGGATCACCCACGCGCCTGGCCCAGCGTTCGAGTTCGACCAACCGCGCTGGCTTCCGGCCTTGCTGGTCGAGGATCACCGATCCATCGGGGCGGGTGAACCGCACAATCGCCGTCAACCATGCCCGGAGTTGAGGAGACGACGGCTCAACAAACTCCTCACTTCGCGTTAAATCAGAGACCGGAGGATGATCGAGCCAGCTTGCGACGGAGCCGCCACCGAACATCGGATGGAGCTCAAGCGGTGCGGGCTCGCTTTCAGAATCCATCTCCCACTCCCATTCAAGCAAGGTTGCAGCCAACCAGAATCACGATCGAGGGTTTTGCCCAGGCATTACAGGACTAAAATACCATCCCGATTGGTCGGAAGGCGGAGATGGTGCGGTTCGAGGCCAGCCCTGCACGGATTTCAGGCCATGCTGCTCAAATTCGCAACAGACCTCCCTTCCGTCATCGAATCTCCACGGGTGTCTGCTCCTGTTGTACCAGTTTTTTTCAACTTCCTTCAGGTCGGATAAAATGCGTTCTTCCAAGAGTTTACGACTTGATCTCGACCAAGTATCGCTGCCGAACCCAGTAATCCAGGCACCAGTTTGGGCGTGTGGCACGTACGTTGCTTTTATCGTTCACTGTTGAAAGCAAATAACGCAGGACAACCTGAGCAGGTCAATCACTTGTTCATAGTGTTGACACGCGTGTAATGAGTTTTTGTTGTCGTTGAACGGCATCATGCAAACCACCCCAAACGGCGACGACCGGTCGACCTAGCGTCGGCTGTTCAACCGCCAAGGGGCGAGTGGAACGCCTCGCACGACATTTTCACTCGCCCTTTCTTTCATTGCTGATCAGGATGGTCATCAGTATTTGCTGGTGAACCCTGATCCGTTCGAGCCGAGCCGGTTGGTCTTCGATATCTGAGTTGCCATGGGAGAGGTGGCGTATTCAGGTATCGGGGAGCAACCGGCTTTCTATTTCGAAAACGTGCCAAAATCCCCACAAGAATCGTGCCTCGGCCAACCGGTTGGGCGGTTGTGCCTGGCAACCAGTCCTGCGACCATGGACGACGCCACGCTGGGAGGGTTTCCTGGGTCGGCGCAGGTCGGCGGCGAGGAGCACGCGGCATGGTGCGGTCGGATCGAGCCAAGTTAGTCGTGAGAAAGTCACGGATCGGGTCATTGTTCGCTCGGTGGGGACCAGGGCTGGCGGCATTCTGGTGGATTCTGGGCGTCAATGGATTCGCTCATGGTGATGAGCGGTCGCTCGATCCCGCCACTCCGTTGCTCAACCTCCGGGAGTCAATCAATCTGGCCTGGCTGATTGCCGCCGGTTGCCTGGCTCTGCTGATGAAGGCAGGCTTTGCTCTGGCGGAGTCCGGGCTGGTCCGGGCCAAGAACGCGGCGCACACGGCGGCCATGATTGTCGGGATCTTTGCCGTCGCCGTGCTGGGATACTGGCTCTGCGGATTCGCCTGGATGTTTGGTGGTCGGGCAGGCTGGCCGACGCTGGCACTTGATAGCAACCAACTGACTCCGGCGAGCCTTGCGGTCGAGATCGGCAACCACCGCTGGGGCCTCGTGGGACTGCGTGATTTTGGCCTGATCAGCTCCGAGGCAGCGTCCCCCGCGTTGCTGGCCGTCTTCTTCTTTCACCTCGTCATCCTGGATGCGGCCGTGACGATCCCGACCGGTGCCATGCTCGAACGCTGGCGGTTCGGCCCGGCGCTGATCTTCGGGTTCATCGCCTCGGCCTTTATCGTGCCGATCTATGGTGGGTGGGTCTGGGGTGACGGCTGGCTGAGCGACCTCGGCGCGATTGGTCTCGGAGCGGGGATGGTCGATTGGGCCGGGTCGGGGGTGATCCACCTGACCGGCGGTGTGATGGCGCTCGCGGGTGCGTTGGCGCTCGGCCCGCGGATTGGCAAGTTGAACAGCGACGGCTCGTCGAACGCCGTGCCGGGCCACAATGTCCCGATGGTGATTGTGGGTTCGGTCGTCCTGGCCATTGGTGGGTTTGGGGTCAACCTCGGGCGGACCCTGAGCGTATTTGATCCCCGGATTGCCGCCATCGCAACGACGACCGTGCTCGCCGTTGGCACAGGCTGCTTGACCGCACTCGGGATGACGCGCTGGGTTTTTGGCAAGCCTGATCCCACGATGGGTTGCAACGGCTTGCTGGCGGGTCTGGTGGCGATCTCGGCGTCGTGCCCGTTCGTCACGCCGATCGAGGCGGTCGCGATCGGCGCCGTGGCTGGCCTGCTGGTGGTGACAAGTATCCTGTTCATCGACAAGACCTTGCGGATCGACGACCCGGTCGGTGCCATCAGCGTCCACGGGGTCTGCGGCGCGTTTGGCTTGCTCTGCGTCGGCTTGCTGGCCCGGACCGGTACGATCCAGGCTGCCGACGGCCAGATTCTGCCGGTCCGTGGCTTCTTCGCCGATGGGACACTCGGTCAACTCGGTGCTCAGCTCATCGGGATCGGGGCGAATCTGGTCTGGGTCTTCCCGACCTCGCTGCTGACCTTCGCGGTGATCGGCCGCTTGCTGGGCAACCGGGTCGCCGCTCGGGCCGAGATCGAAGGGCTCGACGTCCCCGAACTGGGCATCCTCGGCTACGTCGGCGAGGAAACGTACGCCGTCCGGACCGCGGGGCAAGACTTCCTGGCGACCTTCGGCCCGGGTGTGCCACCCAAGTCGGCCGCGAAACCGAGTTTGCCGCCCACCGACGGATCTCAGCGCCGCAAGTTCCCGAAATAAACGAGATCAGGACCACGGATCGATCGAAGTGAAATTCGACTCGACTCGTGATCCCAATCCTGACTTACTTCCGACTGTCCACCGCGAAGGCGGGAACTTGCAGGAGCATGTCGGGGCCCTTCTCGCCCGAACCGCCCATCCAGTAGGTTGGGAACTTGCCGTCCCACCGGGTCAACTTCTCGCGTTCAAGTTCCATCCGCTTGAGCAGAACGTAGGTTCCCGTGTCAGCCTTGGTCAATTCGACCTCCTTCTGGCGAGCGGCGGCGACGAGGTTGATCCCCTCGGCCTCGGCGCGCTTGACGGTCAGGATCTTGGTCGATTCGGCCTGCCCGGCGATCTCAATGGCTTTGTTTTTCTCCATCTGGGCCGCTGTCCCGGCGCGGGCGATTGCGGCCCCCTGCTCGGCGTTGAAGACCTCGACCATCATGTCGCGGATTTTGGTATCCTTGTACACGTAACCGCCGGTGATCCCGAGGTTGGTGATTGTGATCCCACGATCCTTGAAGAATTTGGTCACTTCCTCGATCGTCCGTTGCATCAGCGGGGTGGATTCCTTCCGGAGCTTTTCCATCGGGATATCCGTGACGGCAAGACCGAAGATCGCCTGGATCTTGCTGCGGACCTCTTCATCCATGACCTTGGCCATCGCGCCGTTGGGATAATTGGCGAGGAACTTGACGGCATCGTCGCGCCCGGTGATCCGCGCGGTGCAGGTCCAGCCGGTCGACCACTCGACCTGATCGGAACTCTGGACCCAGACCGCCTCGTTCTTGTTCGACGTCCCCGAGTTTGGGTCAGCCGTCCACTCGCGGGTGACGGGGGTCCGGTCGACCTTGATCAGGACGGCCGAATCCTTCCAGTTCCCCTCGTAATCCATCCGGCCAGTTTGAATCCACTGCTGCGGAATCCGGACCTGCTTGGTCAGGACTAGACTCTGCTTCAGAAACTCCTCGCTTGCCGTCGAGACCTGCTTTCTGGTGTCGCCCGCGAGCGGGATCAAGAATCCCTCCTCGTTCGGGGCGATCACTTCGAGCTTGACCGGCTCGACGGGCCGCCAGCAACCCGACATCGTGACCAAAGTAACCAACGCGACCGCCCAACAGGAGCCACGCATCGTGAGCAGAGTCCTTGAAAACCAGGTTCGAGGCAAAAGCAACGCAGGACGACAGCAATCATCGATCCACTCAGGCCACATCGGGCCGGGAAGTTGGGGCGACACCCTTCGAGCGATGAAAGACGGACCGGATCTCGCGCGAATAGAGCGTCACTGCGAGCACGCCCCAGAGAACCTGCCCCAGGGCCATCGCCGTGTGCCGGTGGGTGTAATCGACGCGAATCTGTTCAGACGCGGCGTCGTCGTTCCGGAGTTGCGCGAGGTATAGGTCGCGCCGTGCCTCGGTGGCCGGACCGCCGTCATACTGCGCCACGAAACCCATCCCCACCAGCTCAAGCACGACCAGCAAGATGAACCTGCCCATGGGATCGGCCAACCTCACCAAATGTCGCAACGGCGAAATGCCATTGCCAAGCGCACCATCCCGGAGTCGGACCGGGATCGAACCCCCTTTGAGGGCGGTTGCTCTGCCGTTGAGCTAGCGGTGCCAGGTCTGTAACGCTCTACTGCATTGTGGAAGGCTATTCGTTCCCACGACCGAATATTGACAAATTTCGCGGCAATCGATCGCATTGCCACCTGGCGAGGACGTCCCTTTTCGAGTTCCTCGGGAGGTAATACTGTGCGATCGTTCATACCTTGGCCACCTTTTTAATGCGAGATGAACATGCCTACCTTGACGACCTCAGCGCTCATTCCCTGCCTTCGCTACCAGCACGCGCCGGCGGCTATTGTCTGGCTCTGCGAGACCTTTGGCTTTGAGCGGCACCTGGTCATACCAGGCGTTGGGGACGAGATTGCGCACGCCCAACTTGTGCTTGGTGGGGGGATGCTGATGGTCGGCTCGGTCAAGGAAACTCCGCATGGTCGTCTCATGCGCCAGCCCTATGAGGTCGGCGGGATCAGTACGCAAAGCTTGCACGTCGTCACCGCCGATCCTGATGCGATCTACGAGCGTGCCCGAGCGGCAGGCGCTTCGATCGAGGTGCCAATCAAGGATGAGGATTTCGGCGGCCGAAGCTTCACCTGCCGCGATCTCGAAGGACACCTTTGGAGTTTCGGGAGCTATGATCCCTGGCGGATAGATTGAGCTTCGCAAAGGTCGGCGAATCGCTCGAACTTGGCCAGGCAAAGCCGGGCTCCGCCCGCTCAATTATTGGTCCAAATTTATGGGCACCAGGCGGGCGCACTCGACCAAACTCTCGATCGTCAGCGGGGTTTGTGCCGGGAAGAGGCAGTAGGCCGGGAACGGGTCGGTGCCGTCGATGATGAGCTGGCGGTGGTTGGGTTGGCGGAAGCCGTCGTCGCAGGGTTGGTGGCCGCAGACGAACAGGTCGGTATCGACGAGCGCGGCGAAGCGGTCAACGGTCTCCGGTTCGGTGTTCCGCCCCCAGGTGATCCCGTAGACAGCGCCGTGGCGGGCCTTGGCGGCGTCGGGCCAGTCGTCGAGGGCGAAGACGCCGGTGTCGAAATCGTCGAGGTCGATCGGGTCGGGGATGGTGTGGCAGAGGAAAACGCGGTTCGGGGTCCGGACCGCGAGCGGGAGCGCGGCGAACAGGGCTCGATAGGCTTCGTAGACCTCGGGGCCGGCCGAGCCGTAGGCGGTGTTGATCCCCTGGCGAAACAGGGCGTTGAGCGGGACACCATTCTTGGCGATCGGCCGGTGCGTCAGTTCGGAAAGCTCGTGGTTGCCGAGAATCAGATGCATCCGGTCGGGATACTGGCATTTGAGAGCGCAAACGACGTCGACAAGCTGGTGCGACTTGTCCCCCCTATCGTCGGGGTAGTGGCGGTGACCGTGGATCAACTCCTGCAGCACGAGGTGCCGGCGCGGGTGGTTCGCCAGGTCCGCAGCCAGCAAGATCTGGCGAAAGGCCGGGATGTTGCCGTGTAGATCGCCGACGACCAGCACATCCTCAACCTCGGGGCCAAGGGTGATCAGGCCCCCTTGCCGGCCTGGAGTCGCGCGAAACAAACCGAGTGCGCGGTGGATCGTCGCCAGGATCTTGGTCGGGTCGGGCATCGGCGGCGGCTTCCAGGGGCAAATCGACGGCTTGCAGGGATGTTCGCCATCTCAGGATAATCGGTCCGACCACAAGTCGGGAAGCGGTGTCAGTGTCGCCACCGTGATTCCGCGATTTGCACCCGCCCCGGGACATGCGAGCCGCCCCATTGCCCGGCGGTCGAGAGCCGACTACGCTGGTGGTCCAGTGGCTTCAGGAGTTCCATTTCTAGCTCCGTTGCCCTGTCAATCACCTCGCCGAGACCGATCCATGTGTCGCAATCGCTCCATTGAACCGGCCCGCTGGGTTCTGGCCCTGGGCCTGGTCGCCGGTATCCCGGGCTCCGTTCTGGGTCAGGGGACCACGCTCGACGGTCGCCTCGTCGATCCCAACCTCGTCGCGGTCCGGAAACTCGGCACGATCGAGCGGTACGACCCGCGCTTCGACAAGCTCGTGCCGCCCGCCGCGAGCATGGAGATCCTCGGCGACGGCTATGAGTGGTCCGAAGGTCCCGCCTGGAACAAGGGCGACTCGTCGGTCGTCTTCTCCGACATCCCGCCCAACGTCGTGATGCGCTGGAAGGACGGCGAGGGGCCGCCGAAACCGTTCCTCAAGCCGAGCGGTTACACCGGCTCGCAACCGCGTGGGGGGGAGCCAGGTTCGAACGGCCTGGTGTTCGACAAGGACGGCCGCCTGATCCTCTGCCAGCATGGCGACCGCCGGATCGCCCGGCTGGAAACCGACGGGTCGTTCCGGACGCTGGCTGACAGGTATGACGGCAAGCGGTTCAACAGCCCGAACGACGCGGTTTTGCACTCGGACGGATCGCTCTACTTCACCGACCCGTCCTATGGTCTGGAAGGGGGGAACAAGAGCCCGCTCAAGGAGTTGCCGTACAACGGTGTGTATCGCCTGACGCCGGCGGGCGCGGTGACGCTGTTGACGAAGGACATCTCGTTTCCGAACGGGATCGCGTTTGCTCCCGACGAAAAGACGCTCTACGTTGCCAACTCCGACGGCGCTGATCCGGTAATTCGCCAGTTTCCGGTCCTGGCCGACGGCACGCTCGGCACCAGTCGCGTCTTCTTTGACGCCACCGGCGGGGTCAAGGGGCGCAAAGGGGGATTCGACGGCATGAAGGTGGACAAAAACGGCAACGTCTTCGCGACCGGGCCGGGTGGCGTGCTCGTCATCCACCCCGACGGCGTCCTGCTCGGCATCCTGGCGACCGGCCAGGCCACGGCCAACGTCGGCTGGGGTGGGCCCGACGGCTCGACCCTGTTCATCACCGCCGACATGTACTTCGCTCGGTTGCGGACAACCACCACTGGCAAAGGGTTTTGATCCCATGAGTTCATCGCGTCGCATCGCCACTGGTCCGACCCGCCGGTCCGCTCGGCGGTCCACATCGTTCGTCGCGGTCCTGGCGCTCTTCGTGGGGGCGTGCGGCGAGACGGTCGAGGTCAGCCAGGCCGAGCCGTTTGCTGGTCCTCCCCAGCAGCAGACACCGGGGGGACCGGTGATCGACCGCTGGGACTTTACCTACCGCGACGCGCCGATGTTGAGCGAGGGGAAGGCCCGACTCGACCTCCGCCCGTTCAACGAACCGGTGGCCGGGCAGTCGGGCTTCGTGAAGCTCGCGTCGGGGGGAAATAGCTTTGTCCTCGGTTCCGGAGCACCGATCCGCTTCTGGGCGATCAACAGCGAAGTTTTCCGGCACGATCCGGCCTCGATCGACAAGAACGTCCGCTTTCTAGCGCGGATGGGCGTCAACATGGTGCGCATCCACGCTCAGATCACGCCGAAGGGGCCCAACTCGCAGGCGACCGAGGTCGACGAGCAGGAGATCGACGGCATCTGGCGGTACGTCGCCGCCGCCAAGCAGCAGGGGATCTACCTGACGATCTCGCCGTTCTGGGCCAACTCGAACGACTCTGCCAAATGGGGAATCGACGGGTATGGCTCGGGCGATATCTATGGTCTCCTCTTCTTCGACGAGGTAGTCCAGAACGCCTATAAAGCCTGGACAAAGGCTCTTTTGACCCGTCCGAACCCATACACCGGCGTCCCGCTCAGCCAGGAACCGGCGGTCGCCATCCTCCAGGTCCAGAACGAAGATAGCCTCCTCTTCTGGACGGTCGAGCGAATCCATCCTCCCGAGAAAGCCAAACTCACCGCCAAGTTCAACGCCTGGGCGGTGGCCAAGTATGGATCGGTCGCCGGCGCGTACAAGGCCTGGGATAACTTCAAGCATCCGTCCGACGACGTCCCCAACGGCAAGATTGGCCTGATCGACCTCTGGCAACTCACCCAGCGCCAGCCGGGCGGCAATGGCCGGCGGGTCGGCGATCAACTTGCCTTCTATGCCGAACTCCAGCGCACGTTTTATGAGGGGATCGGCACCTACTTCCGCGAGGAGCTGGGGTGCAAGCAACTGATCAACGCGTGCAACTGGCGCACAGCCGACGAGACGCGGCTCGACGACGCGGAACGCTGGTCATACGCGGGTCTGGACGTGATCGCCGCGAACCGCTACTACAACGGGGGCGTCCACGTCGGGGCCAACAACGGCTGGCGGATCGACCCGGGCGACAAGTTCTCGCAAAAGTCCGCGCTGGTTGACCCACGCTCGATGCCGTTCAACGTCAAGCAGGTGGTCGGGCACCCGATGATCATCACCGAAAGCACCTGGGTCGCGCCGTTGGCATTCTCTGCCGAGGGACCATTCCTGGCGGCCGTTTACCCGTCGTTGACGGGGGTGGATGCGTTCTACTGGTTCTCTGGGATCGAGGCCGAGTACAACACGAACCCGGGTCTCTCGTTCACAAAAGCGAATGGCCAGGAATCGCTGATCAAATGGACGGCGATGACGCCGACGATCATGGGCGGATTTCCGGCCGCGTCGCTGATCTTCCGCCGCGGCGACATCAAACAGGGAGCGGCCGTCGTCCACGAGGAGCGGTCCCTGGCGGCGATCTGGAACCGCGAAGACCCGTTGATCGCCGAAGGGCCCGCCTTCGACCCCAACCGCGACCCCGGCGTCACTCCCAACGGGCTCGGTCGCCCCGCCAACCTCAAAGGAGTTGACCCGCTCGCCTTCCTCGTCGGGCCGGTCGAGGCCGACTATGGCGGCAATCCCAGCAAGACGCGGGTCTCAAGCGACCTGGCGCGGTTGATCGACCGCAAGAAGCAGGTCGTGCGGAGCAACACCGGCGAGATCACCCTCGACTACGGCAAGGGGCTCTGCACCGTCGACGCCCCCAGGGCTCAGGGGGCTTGCGGATTCCTCGCTCAGAACGGACCAATCAAGCTCAAGGACGTGGCGATCAACTCCTCGAACGCCTTCGCGGCGATCTTCGTGGTCGCGCTCGATGACCAACCGCTCGCCACGTCGCGCCGGACCTTGATCCAGGTCACGACCGCCGCGCGGCCGACGGGGTGGGCCACCACCGATGCCGAGTTTACCGAAGGTCCCAACCAGCCCAAGATCCGCGGTTTCGAGATCACCCGGACCGGCACTGGCCCCTGGCAGGTCGCCGACACCGAGGTCGGCCTCGCGATCAAGAACCCGAACTTCACCCGGGCCGCCCGCCTCGACACCGCCGGTTACGCCACCGAGAACGTCCCCGTCACCAGGGCCAAGTCCGGCATCACCTTGACCCTGCCGCCTGAAACGATGTACCTGATCCTGGAATGACCCGCTGGGCGGCCCAGGATGACCAGGAGAACCGACCACTGGATGCTCCGTTCCGGTGGTCCGTGGTCGGCCAACTTCAAGCAAATTCCGCCACGGCAGCCACCGGAGCCTCAGCCCTGGTCGGCGTGCCCGAGCGGAGCCGGCCCGCCAACCACAAGGTTGTCAGGGTGATCCCGGCGGCGAGGAGCCCGACGACCGGATAGTGTTCGATCGGTCCGCCCTTCTGCTGGGTCAGGATCATGCCGGCGGTCGAGGTCCCAATCCCAGCGGCAATGTGCTGGACGGCGGAGTTGGCTCCCATGAAGCCCCCCCGCAGGCGTGGTTCGACGCTCGACGTGATCATCGCCATCGCGGGGACCATCCGGCCAGCGTTGCTCAACATCGTCACGGCCACCATCAGCATCACGACCGGCAACGAGACCACCGGCAAACAGGTCATCCCGAGCAACAAACAGGCATTCAACGGGATCACGAACCGGAACGTCTGGAGCTTGCCGAACCGGTCCGCCAGCCGACCGATTAGCGGCATCCCAACCAGCGTCACTAGGCCGCCCGCGATGTAGGTATAGGAAAGCTGCGCCTCCTGGATGCCGATGTTCGCCACGAGAAACGGTGCGATGAACGGGATCACGCTGAACCCACCGAACATCAGCACGATCGTCAGGGCGAAGGCGCGGATGTGGTTCGGGGCGAGAAAGGTCTCGCGGAGGCGTTCGAGCGGTGAGATCGCGGCTCGGGGATTCTTGAGATGCCCATCAAGCCGGGGCAAGACCCGCGCCGCGATCGCGATCAGCGGCAGGCAAAGCCCGGCCAGGACCAGAAACGGCGTGTGCCAGCCAAACTTCTGACCAAGGACGAGCCCCAGCGGCACCCCCGCCACCGTGGCCATCGAAAAGCCGAGCATCAGAATCCCGGTCGCCGACCCGCGCCGGTTTTCGGGGAAGACGTCGCCGATGATGGTCAGCGCCATCCCGCCGAGCACGCCGCCGAAGACGCCGGTCAACGCCCGCGCGGCGAGCAAACCGGTGAAGGTCGTGGCAAAACCACATGCGAACGTGCCGAGGATGAACCCGGCAAAGAGCGTCAAGAACGTCGGTCGCCGCGCGAACCGGTCGAGAAACAGGACCGAGACCAGACCACCGATCCCTGCCGCATACGTATAGGCCGAAACGACCATCGCGAACCCGTGCGTGTTCAGCCCGACCGACCGCTCCAGTTGCGGGCCGAGCGGCATGATCACCATGAAGTCGACGATCGACGTGAACTGGACCGCTGCCAGAACCAGGAGGATCAGGCGTTCCTGAAGCATCGAGTGCAAGGCAGGCGAGGTTTCGGGCATGAAAAGGTTCTTGAGGAGGGCCGAGGCGGGAGGGGATCATCAACGCCGACCGACCCGGAACGCATGGCCCGGCTCGATCCTTCGAATCGTTTGATTCTACCAACCTCGGGAACCCCAATCGCTCATTCGGACGTTGTTCGCTGGATCGGATTGATCACTCGATGCGACCCAGAAGAAGGAAATTGGAGCAATTTCCTGATGACCATATCACTGCCGGAAAAGAGGGACAGGCACGCTCGCAAGCTCGCTTGAGCCAGTCCCCTTTTCCTCGACCACTTCACCCGACAGTAGTGTGCTCTAACTCAAGCAAGCTTACCAGCATTGCCTGCGGCTCTTGGCCGGATGTGCCTGGCCGGGTCGGTTACACAACCCCAGCCCTGAGCCCCGCGATCAACAGAGCAACCACCTGCTCGAACTCGGCTTCGGTCGGCAACACGGCGGGCGGGGCGAGCATCGTGGGATGATGGAAGCGGTACATCGCCTGAAAGATCGCCCGCGCGGCGTTGGGGACGTCGGCCACCTGGAAGGCCCCGACGGCGACCCCGGCGGCCAGGATCGTCTCGACCTGCCCAACCAGATGCGCGACGTGGCGGTCGATGACCAGATCCGAACCGCCCGCAAGTGCCTGGTACGTCGCGAAGTGCTCGGGGTCGGCACGGACCTTCTGAATCTTCGCCCGAAACAACGCCAGGAGCCAGGCCCGGAGTCGGTCGGGGGCTGGTTCTGGGCTCTGCGCGATCGCCGCCAGCGGGTCGGCGATCTTGTGCAACCAGCGCTCGACCAGCGCATCCACCAACTCGGCCTTGCTGGCAAAGTAGCGGTAGACGCTGGCATGCGTCTGGCCCAACTCGCGGGCGACGTCGACGACGTTGGTCTTGCTTGGCCCGTGGCGGCGCAGGACGACCTCGGCGGCATCAAGAATCCGCTGCTGCTGGGCGTCGGTGGCTGCGGTCGGTCGGCTGCGTGCCATGGTACGAGAAGCCACCGACGAGGAAAGAAATGCCCAGGTTCAGCGGTTGACCGCCGCCATGGCGTGCGCCGGGTAGCGGTCGCCGGCGATCGCACCGATCGGGACCACGGCCTCGATCCGCGCCAGGTCCTCGGCGGTCAGTTTGAGGTCGAACGCCGAGAGGGCTTCCAACAAACGGGTCCGCGTCCGCGCTCCGACCAGGGGAATGATATCTTCGCCTTGAGCGAGGACCCACGCAATGGCGAGTTGCGCCGAGGTCGCCCCCTTGTCGGCCGCGATCGCGCCGAAGGCTGCCATCAGCTTCAAGTTTTGCTCCAGATTCGCCCCCTGAAACCGGGGACTGCCATTCCGATAATCCCCCTTGGCTCCGAACCCCTGCGCGGGCCCGCCGATCAGACCGCGTGACAGAACCCCATAGGCCACCACGCTCGCACCCAGCTCGCGGACGGTCGGCAGGGTCTCGGCCTCGATATCGCGGGTCACGACGGCGTACTCGACCTCCAGCGCCGCGATCGGATGGACAGCGCTGGCCCGTCGGACGGTCGCGGCGGCGGCCTCGGACAGCCCGATGTGGCGCACGTAGCCCGCCTGGACGAGTTCGGCAATCGCGCCGACGGTCTCCTCGATCGGCACCGAGGGATCGACCCGCGCGGGCTCGTAAAGGTCGATGTAGTCGGTCTTGAGCCGCCTGAGCGAATAGGCCAGGAAGTTTTTGAGCGCCGCCGGGCGTGCATCGAATCCGACGAACGCCCCATCGGGACCACGGAGCGCGCCGAATTTGACCGACAGGAAGACCTGATCCCGCCGCCCCTCGATCGCCCGCCCGATCAGGGTTTCGTTGTGCCCCATCCCGTAAAAGTCGCCCGTGTTCAGGAAGTTTACCCCGCGGTCGATCGCCTCAAGGATCGTCGCGATGCTCTCCCCCTCGTCGCTCGGCCCGTAAACGTCCGACATTCCCATGCAGCCCAGCCCGACCGCCGAAACTTCTGGCCCACCCTGCCCCAATCGTCGCCGTTCCATGTTCAAGTTCCTCGGTTCTCGGTCGGCAAACCACCCGATTGATGAGTTGTCGGTGACGAGTTACAAATAATGTAAATTGAAACCAGCGTAAGTCAAGGGCGGTTCGATCGGCCTGAGCGAGCGGCCTTGGTGCTGCCAACGCAAATAATTGGTCAGTCCTGAATCAGGAACGAGCCAATTTACGATCTTATTGAAGATCAATTTCTGAGATGACGAGGTTGGCGATGGGCATCCGTCCCGGCCGACCACTCACAGGCGGCTCACTTTTGAGGCAAGCACCATGATTGATGTCAACGCGGGGTTCCCGGGCGATCGCGACCGGCTGGCGCCAGTTTCGAACTTACCGATCTCGGCGCACCGGCGGTTGCCCGACCCCCGGCATGGACTTGGGGCGAGGATCTGCCTACCCGGTGAGTCCACAATCGAAGTCGACCAGTTGCACCAGGACCTGACGGCTGAGTTGGCCCCAAGGGGAGCCATGGGGCGCATCCTGGTCAAGCGGATTGCGGTCGCGGCGGTCCGACTCGACCGAATGGTTGAACACGAGGCGGCGGTTTTGAGCCAGAAGGTCCGGCGCGCGGAAACGGATTTCGACGAGGCCCGCCTGACCGAGGCGGATCACCTGCTCGGCTGGATCTCGTCGGAACCGGCAACGCACCACCGCCGGTTGATCCGAACGCCCGAAGGCGTGGATCGGCTGGTTAGCACCCTGCGCGGGATTCGCCACGACTTGCAGTTTCAGGCGGCCGAGACCTGGACCCATGGCGCCCATGCCGCCACCCTCGATGAATGTACTGGGCGGCGTGCCTCGTTGATCCCGGCATCGCGCGGGCAGGTCCTCGCCGCGGCGATCAACGGCGACTTCCGCCGCCTGACCGAGTCCGAAGCCGATGGCGCGGGGCTCGGCACAGTGGACCGGCAAGCCTGGGCACGCGTGGAGCTCGGGAAGCTGATCGACGGCGAGATCGAGCGGCTGCTCATCCACCGCACCACGCTTGACCACCAGGCGATCGCGCTCGACCGCGCTGAGGCTACCCGCCGCGTCAAGGTGGATAATGACGCATCCATGGTTGCGGCCCGGCGCTACGAGGCCGCGATCGAGCGGTCGATGAAGTCGGCACTCCGCGAACTCCGCGAGGTCAACGCCGAGGCCAAGGCGCGCGGAATCGAACCCGACGCGGCGCCGATCGTGGCCCCGTCGCTGTTGGCTTCGTTTCGCTCCGAGGGCGAAAACCTCAACGCTTCCCCGTTGGCTTCGTTTCAGCTCGACGCGATCAGCCCGCTCGAACTCACGCCGGTCCCGCCCGAAGACCCGACAGCGCAGAGGGTTGCGAGCTTGAACGACGCCAAGCGCGAACACAGTCCGCTGGTCGTTGGGTTCGTTCCGCCGGGCAACTTTACCGGACCAGCGGGTACAGGTTCAGGTGCTCCAGCAGGTCCAGGAGCCAGGGGTGACTCCACGGATTACGGAGCGCATAACCGACACTGAGGCCCGAAACGCCGAGCGCCACCAGAAACAGACCCCGGACCGACCGGCGGTTTTGCCCCCCGGCCAGCCCGGTCGGGAGGACCACGAGCCAGCCCGGGATCAACCAGAACAACCACCGGAGGCCGTTTGTCGTGCCACCGTAGTTGCGCGCCTTCGGGTTGTAGTCGTAGAAGGCGATCATCGCCACCGTCAAAACCAAAACCAGAGCCGAGATCCCCCGGAGCGGTCGACCCCGCCCAACCGTGTTGACGACGGCGGCCCAGATCGAAAATAAAAAGATCGGCGTCAGCGAAAATACCCCGTGGTGGCCGAACGTCATGTGGAACAGGTAAACGAGCTTCGTTTCGGGAAACTTGTTGAAATAATCAAACTCCAGCGGCGTGTTCCAGTAACTGCCGTCATACGTGTACGACTTCGTCCCAAACTCCTCATAAACCGGCATCCACTGACCAAGAGCGAGGTACTGGGTCGCAAAAAACGCCACGAGCGGGATCAAGGCCGCCGGCACGAAGACCAACGCGGTCAGTCTGGGAGAGCGTGCCAGTGCAAACCCGAACAAGGCCACCCCCAGGAGCGCGGCGGGCATCTCGTTGCAGGCGGTGAACGCCCCGAAGAACCCCGCGACGGCAAACCGGCTCGCTCGGGACGCCCCGTCGCGAGCGTCGATGATGCCGGCGAGAGCGTACAGGGCGAAGAAGGCGGACGACGCAGCGATCGTGTGGTTGTTCAGGGTCGAATCAAAGTTGAACAAAAGCGTGCCAAACGCACCCGCGACCAGCGACGCGAACCAGGCCCAGTCGTTGGCAGCGTACTGATCCAGGAACCGAGCGTACAGGATCAGGAAAATCAATTGCGGGAGGATGTTCAGCAGGACCATGACCGGCTTGAAGTAGAGGATGTAGGTGGGCCACTTCACCGGCTCGGGGGTTTCGACCACAAATTGGGTCTGGCCGGGGTGGTCGGGGTCGTCCTTCTCGACGTTCCGAGCCAGGCGCTGTTGCTCGACGACGCGGTCGAGCGGGACCCCGGTCAGTTGCCGGACCGGGTAGAGAACGCCAGCAATCAAGGTGGCCAGCAGGGGCGGCTTGCTGGAATAGAAGTGCTCGGGGGGCGGCGTCACCTTGGAGCCCGGCTCGGCTTTGCGGACCTTGTCCTGCGTCTCTTTGGCCCAGGGACAGTCGTCGATGGCGTATGTTCCTCGTTCGAGCAAGGCCCAGACGGTCGCGTACCGCGAGATGTCGTTCGCCGTGAGCTGCGTCGGCATCTTCAGCGCCAGCCCGCCCGACATGGCGATGGCCGTCGTAATCACCAGCCCCGCCACAAACCGGCGCGGCTCGGACCGGGCGACGATCTGCGGGGCGGCATCCGGGATCAAGGCCGGGTCAGTGGAGGTGTCCATCGGGCGGTTCTCGTCGGTTCTGAGGAAAAATCAGGGAGAAGCCGGTTCGCCCACGGTCTCGGCGACGCTGAACGTGGCGACCGACCGGATCTGGAACGCCGTTACCAGCTCGGCCAGGATACCGAGGCTGACAAACTGCGCCCCGACACCGAGCATCGCGCTCGAATACGCCAGGAGCGGGCGGTCGCCGATCGGTCGGACACCGGCGACCCAGACGATCGCCAGGTAGACCAGGCCCAGCCCACCCAGCCCGAACAGGAGGAGGCCAAGTGCCCCCAGAACATGGAGCGGGCGCTGGCCGAATCGGGCCAGGAACTGGACCGTGATCAGGTCCAGAAACCCCTTGATGAACCGAGCCACGCCGTACTTCGAGTGGCCAAACTGGCGGGCCCGGTGGTGGACCTCGATCTCGGCGACCCGGAACCCCCGGGCGAAGGCCAGGACCGGCACAAACCGGTGAAGTTCGCCGTACAGGTGGACCTCCTCGACAACGGCCCGCCGGTAGGCCTTGAACCCACAATTATGGTCGTGGAGCTTGCACCCGGTCAGGGTACTGACGAGGGCGTTGAAGACCCGGCTCGGGCCGACCTTGTGCCAGGGGTCGTGTCGGGTCCGCTTCCACCCGCTGACGACCTCGAACCCCTCGTCGAGTTTCGCCAGGAAGCGGGGGATCTCGACCGGGTCATCCTGCAAGTCGCCGTCGAGGGTCAAGATCGTCGCCCCTCGACTGGCCCCGAAACCCGCCGTCAACGCGGCCGCCTTGCCAAAGTTGCGCCGGAACCGGATGCCCCGGACGCGCGGGTCGGTCGCGGCCAGAGCAGCGATCGTCCGCCACGACGCGTCGCGGCTCCCGTCGTCGACGAAGACGATCTCAGCCTGATCCGCCGCCAGGCCCAGGCCATCGAAGGCCCGGGTCAACTCGTGATGGAGCTGGACGAGGCTCTCGGCCTCGTTCATCAGCGGGACCACTGCGCTGAGCGGGATGGGGTTGGTCCTCATGATGCCGCCGCCCGCCTCGCCCGCGGCGGGAGCACGTAGAGGAGGCCAGCCACGCCGATCTCGCCGACGATCCAGACCATCCGCAGGGTCAGCGCCGCAACCACCGCCCAGTCGCGGTCGAGCGTCGCCCCGAGCGCGGTCCAGAGAACCCACTCGCGAACCCCCAGGCCCCCGGGGCTGATCGGTACAGCGAAGCCCGCCACCGTCGCCAGGGCCACGCTTGCGATCACCGCCGGGCAGAGGCCACCGGACGGGAAGAATTGCGCCTTGCTCCGGAGCCCGTCCGGACCCGTTTCAAGCTCGACCAGGCTCGACAGGACCGCCACCTGGCTCAACCCAAGCAGGATCCATCCCATCGTGGACCAGGCCAGTCCTTCCGTCAGGAGCCGACCCGTGAAGCGGGGCAGCGCATCGGCACCGACCCCCAGAAGCGGCTTGCGGATCAAGCCCGCCAGGCGAGGGAAGATTGTCGGCCAGACCAGGACCAGGAAGCCGAGCCCCGCCAGGACGGCAACCCCAACCAGCGACCAGGCGTCGATCCCGCCTCCTTGCCCCATCCGGACGGTCCGGTTGGGCATGAATGTCCCCAGCGGCATGCCGACCAGCGTCAGGAAGCCTGCCGCCGCGAGCCCGCCGCCGGCCGCCATCATCGTCAAGGTTTCGTACAAGGTCGCGAACGCCGCCGTTGCGGGTCGGGCCCCATCGGGAACGACGAGGGCCGAGCGGACCACCACCACCATCGCCTTGCCCGGGACATACTTCGCCAGATGGCTAACTAGATAGGCCCGGACCGCAGGGTAGAAGCCGACCGGCGTGGCGCTGTTCGCCAGGACCCGCCAGAAGTAGATACCGAACGTCGTCAGGCCGGCCAGGTAGAGCCCCAGGGCCCCCGCCAGCCACCTCCAGTTCCATTCCCACGTCACGCCGCGGGCAAGCAGGTCGCGCCGGGTCACGAGGACATGGCGAACGACGAACGCCAGGACCAGCGCTGTCGCCACCATTTTGACGGCCCGCTTCGTCGCCGGAGCCCACCGCGATCCTGCCGCCACCCCCGAGGGTTCCGTCATGGAGTCGTCGCCCACCTCGGTTGCCGTTGCCAACAAACAAACGCGGGCGAAGGGTCGGCGTCCGGCCCCTTCGCCCGCTCCGATCAAGGAATCTTACTCGATCAGACTTCCAACTTCCACGGCGACCGGTACTCGCGGGCGATCATGGCGTTGCCCTTCTCGGCTTGCGGGCCGACGAACTGCTCGGCCTTGGGGTCCCAGCCGAGCGGGATACCGAGTCGGAGCGCGATCGAGCCGAGGTGGCATACGTTGGCCGAGGTGTGGCCGACCTCGACGTCGCAGATCGGCCGTTTCCGCGTCCGGACCCCTTCGAGGAAGTTGGCCATGTGGTTCGGCGAGTTGTAAAGCCGGACCGCGTCGGGGCCAAACGGCTCGCTGAGCATCTTCGGATCGCTCGCCTCGATCCGCTCGCGGCTCACAAACAGCCAGCCCTTGTCGCCGATGAACCGGTTGCCGTTCTCACCGTCCGACGTGGTGACCAGGCGGACACCATCGTCGTACTCATACGTCACGGCAAAGTGAGCATTGCAGTTGTAGTTATGGACCGGATCTTTGGGCGGAGGGGTTCCGGTGGCGGTGACGCTGATCGGCCCCGTGCCATCCTTGCCGAGGCCCCACTGGGCGATGTCGTTGTGGTGCGCACCCCAGTCGGTCAGCTTGCCGCCCGAGTACTCGTACCACCAGCGGAAGGTGTAGTGGCACTTTTCCTTGATGTAGGCCACGTCGGGCGTCGGGCCTTTCCAGAGATCCCAGTCGAGATCCTTGGGGGCTTCGGTCTGGACGAACGGGCCACCGACGGGGTTGTCGCCGATCCTGGCCTCGACGGTGTGGATCTTGCCGAGGCGGCCGTTCCGGACGACCTCGCAGGCCAGGCGGTAGCGAGCATCGGAGCGCTGCATGTTGCCGGTCTGGAAGATCCGGTCATACTTGCGCGTGGCCTTGACCATCGCTTGCCCTTCGGCAATCGTCAGCGCCAGGGGCTTTTCGCAATAGACGTCGCAGCCGTACTTCATGGCGGCGATCGACGTCAGGGCGTGCCAGTGGTCGACGGTCCCGACGATCACGGCGTCGAGGTCGTCGCGGGCGACGAGTTCGCGGAAGTCGGCGTACTTCTGGATGTCGGCCCTGGTGCCGCCGGCCTTCTCAACGGTGTCGGCAGCGCTATCGCGGCGACCGGCATCGGGGTCGCAGAGGGCGACGACCTTGACTCCCTTGTCCTTGAGGGCATTCTTCATGACGTAGGTGCCCTGGCCGCCGCACCCGATCAGGCCGATCAGGATCTGGTCGTTCGGGCCGACCTTGCGTTTGGCCTTTTTGGCCTCGTCATCGGCGACCACCTCGCGTGCAAACCACATGGGCAGCCCGGCGGCCATCAATAGCGCTGTCGAGCGGTCGATGAAACCGCGACGTGACATTCCCCGAGTCATCTGGTGTTCTCCGGTCTGGAAGTGAGAGGCGAGATGATGCCGATGGGCGATGGCCGAGAGGGCGGCGGATTGGCACCGGAGTGAGCGATCTGGTGCGAACCTGGGTCCATTCGAGATCATCTTAGCATCCGTCCGACCACCGCGAAACGAGGTATCGTTTCCTCCCTCCTGTTTTCTTGGACCATTCACCGACGAGATCCGCCCGATGCCGCTGACGATCACCCAGGTTGATGCCTTTACCGACCGCCCCTTTGCCGGCAACCCGGCGGCGGTTTGCGTCCTCAGTCATCCCGTCGCCACGAGCTGGATGCAGCACCTGGCTCGCGAGCTGAACCTGTCGGAAACCGCCTTCTTGACCCCCGAACCCGGCGGTGGGTACGGCCTCCGCTGGTTCACTCCCACCGTTGAGGTCGATCTCTGCGGGCACGCCACGCTGGCCTCGGCGCATGTGCTCTGGGAGTCAGGTCAACTGGACCGAGCCACCCCGGCGCGGTTCTTTACCCGGAGCGGAACCCTGATCGCTCGGGCTGGCTCGGACGGCTGGATCACGCTCGACTTCCCGGCAGCCAACGCGATCGGTGGGCATGTTCCGAGCGCCGATGTCCTCGCCTCGGCGCTCGGGATCGACCCCGGGGATGTGGTCGCCACCGTGCTGGGACGGTTTGATCTGATCATCGAGGTCGGCTCGGCGCGGGTCGTCCAGAGTCTCCGCCCCGACTTCGCCCTGCTGGCGGCGATCCCGGGCCGCGGCGTGATCGTCACGAGCCGGGCCGAGCCCGATGGCCTGCCGTTCGCGGACTTTACGTCCCGCTTCTTCGGCCCCCGGGTGGGGGTGCCGGAAGATCCGGTCACCGGTTCGTCCCACTGCGCGCTCGGGCCGTTCTGGGCGGGCAAGCTCGGGCGGTCGGAGCTGGTCGGCTATCAGGCGTCCGAGCGCGGCGGGATCGTCCGGGTCACGGTGGCGGGTGATCGCGTTCTGCTCGGCGGCCAGGCGGTCACCGTCCTGCGGAGCCAGTTGACAGCCCAGGCCGATCCGCCCGAGGAATCCACCGGAACCGGCTCGATCGTGGTAGAATAATGTACCTGTGGATGGTTTTGGTGATCACAAGACGAGGTGCCAGGTGAGCGACGTGAAGTTCCAGAGGCTCTCGGAGATCCGCCCCGAGCCGGTCCGTTGGCTCTGGGAAGATCGGATTCCGCTCGGCAAGGTGACGATCTTGCAGGGCGAGCCGGGGGTCGGCAAGTCGACGCTCGCCTTCGACCTCGCTGCGCGGGTAAGCCGGGGGTCGGACATGCCGATGGTTCGCGGCCATGCCCCCGTCGTGCCGGGGAACGTGGTGATCTTCTGCGGCGGCGACGATTTGGCTGACACCGTGCGCCCACGCCTCGACGCGGCTTCCGCCGACCTGACGCGGATCTATGCGGTCGATGCCGAGATCACCGGCGAGGACGTCGCCCCCTTGAAACCGGGCCTGATCATCATCGACCCCTTCTCCGACTACATCGGCGTAACCGGCGACCGCACCCCGACCGAGGCGATGCGCAAGCTCGGCCATCTGGCCAAGGTCACGGGCGCTGCGGTCCTGGCGACCCAGGGGATCGCCGATAGCGAGGAAGACCTTGCCCGCGAGTTCTACGGGACCCCACGGTCGATCCTGATGCTGACTCCAGTCGGCCAGTCGGGCCGTCGGCTCGCCGTGACCAAATCCAACCTCCAGCACCTTCCCGATATCCACCCGCTCGTCTACTACTTCGACGACGAGGATGGCCAGGTCCAGATCGTCAACTGGTCCGATGGCCGCTGAGATCGTCCGCCGTGATCCGCCCATCATGCAACGCCGAGCCGACCAGGACCGCCCCGTATCCCCGCCCGGCCAACCGTTCAAGGTCGCCCGGACCCGACACGCCGCCCCCCGTAATCCATTTCAGCATAGACCATTGCTCCGGCACCGGGGGGATGTCGGCCACGCCTCGCCCGGTCCCGACCGTCGCCAGGTCGAGCCGGAGGATCGACCGGACTCCGGCCTCGACCGCCTGCTCGACCAGACTATCTTCATCGACCTGATCCGGTGGCCAGTCCGAATCATGGGCCAGAATTGGTACCCCCAACCTCAAGTCGAGGCTGAAGACGACCCGATCCGGTCCGATCTGATCGACGATCTCCCTCAGCACCGCTGGCCCTCGCACGGATTCAAGCCCGACGACGACCCGGCCAACTCCCACCTCGACCCATGGAATCCGTTGCGACCCATCCTTGATCCCAACGTCGGCCCAGACCGTCAACCCCAGGTCGGCAAGGGCGCGAAACGTCCCCCAGGCCGGTTCAATCCGGTCGACGATTGCGTCGAGGTCGGCCACATAGATCTCGTCGGACCCGAGCCGATCGCGCATCCCCCGCGCCAGGGCCACTGGGTCGGGAGTCGGGCTGAACTGGCTTACGAGTGGGCGATACTGGCTCCGCTCGCCCGCGACGGCATGCACGGCCTGGCCTTGCTTGAGGTCGAGGACGGGAACAACTCGCATGGCTGAACACCTTCGCAACGCGACCGAGACAACGGTTCTGATCTGGGAATATGTAACCGGCGGCGGGCTCGTCGGCCGGCCTTTGCCCCCCTCACTCGCCGCCGAAGGGGCCGCGATCCGCCGAGCACTCGTGGCCGATTTCGCAGCCGTGGCCGGTGTCCGCGTGCTCGATCCGGTCGATTCACGATGCCTTGATCCCTGGACTTCACCCCCCAACGTCACCCAGATCATAGCCGATCCGGACCATCCAATCGACCTCGCCGCGCTGCTGAAATTGTGCGATCTCGTCCTGATCATCGCCCCCGAGTCCGACGGTATCCTCACACATCTAGCCCAGCAGGTCCGGGCGCTGGGCGGCGGGTCGCTCGGCTCGACTCCCGAGGCGATCGCGGTTTGCTCCGACAAGCTCCGCCTGGCCGAGCAACTCACCCAGCAAGGCATCCCGCACCCGCCCACCTGGGCGTTCGACCCGGCGGATGGCTGGCCCGCGATCGCCTGGGATCTGGGGCGATTCGTGATCAAACCGGTCGATGGCGCGGGGTCGGTCGATACGTTTGTGCTCGACGGCTCGGCACCGTTCCCGCTGGCACTCCGAGCTTATGACCGCTTGCTGATCCAGCCGTATCGGGCCGGCCTCGTGTGCAGCGCGAGCTTTCTCATGGGGCCTGACGGCCAGGCCCACCTGCTGGCGGTGGGTCGGCAGCGGATAGCGGTCCGGGAGGGTGGCCAGGTCGAGTACCGAGGCGGTGAACTGCCGATCCCCTTTGAAACTCAAGACCTCAGCCCGGTCTACCGCGTGCTGGAGTTGATTCCCGGCCTGTTCGGCTTCGTCGGCGTCGATTTTGTCGTGGTCGAGGCGACGGGAGCGGTCGAGGTGATCGAGATCAACCCGCGCGTGACGACCTCGATCGTCGGCCTGGTCCGGCTCGCCCGGTCCGGCACGATCGCCCGCGCCTGGCTCAAACTGGTCGAGCCGGACGACCGGTTTGACATGAGCCTGGAAGTTGGGAAGATTGCCACGGCGCCGCCGGTCCGGTTCGCCGCGGACGGGTCGATCCTCATCCGAGAAAGCTCAACACCATGATCCCAGAGCCCTCCCCCCGCTGGCTCGCCTTCGATATCGGTGGCGCCAACCTCAAGGCCGCGCACTCGGCCGAAACCGCGCTGGCGCGGCCGTTTGAACTCTGGAAGCGGCCCGGCGACCTACCCGATGCGCTGAGCGAGATCGCCCACGTCATGCCCGAGGCCGACGCCTGGGCGATCACGATGACGGCCGAGCTTTGCGACTGCTTCGCCACCAAGGCCGACGGCGTCCGCGCGATCCTGGCGGCGACGACGCAGGCCGCCGGCGATCGGCCCGTCCACGTCTGGGCGACCGATGGCCGGTTCCACACGGTGGAATCCATCCAGGATCAGCCGAAACTCGCGGCGGCCAGCAACTGGCTGGCACTCGCGCTGGTCGTGGCGCGGGCGGGCTTTGGCGCATCGGGGTTGCTGGTCGACGTCGGCTCGACCACGACCGACCTGATCCCCTGGAGCGAGGGCGAGGTCGGTATCCTGCCCGCGAGCCGGACCGACCACGGCCGGTTGCAGTCGGGAGCCCTGGTCTACGCCGGAGCGCGGCGGACCCCGCTCTGCGCCCTCGGGCCGACCTTGCCCTATCGCGGGGTCGAGACCGCCGTCATGGCCGAACTGTTCGCCACCACTGCCGACGTCTATCTGACGCTCGGTAACCTGCCCGCCGATACCTTCGACCGCTCGACCGGCGACGGCGGCCCGCTGACCCTCGACGCTGCGCTCGACCGCCTCGCCCGGATGGTCGGGCTCGACCGCGACGACTTCACCCCCGATGACGCCCGCGACCTGGCACTGGCCGCCGACGCCACCCTCGTCGACCGCCTGACCCACGCCGCCGACCGCGTCACGAACGCCACGCTCGGCGGTCGCCCGGCGCTCGTCGTTGTTGCCGGCTCGGGCGAGTTTTTGGCCCGCAAACTCGCCGACCGCATCGTCGCACCCGGCGGCCAGGTCATCTCGCTGGCTGATGCCTGGGGACCTGAAGTCTCGACCGCCGCGTGTGCCCACGCCCTGCTGACGCTGCTCGGGACGGATGGTCAGGCATGACGCCGCTGCTGGTCGTCAAGCTCGGCGGGAGCCTGCTCGACTGGCCCGACTGGCCCGGATGCCTGACTCGCTATCTTGCCTCCCGACCAGACGTGCGGCCCGTCCTGGTCATTGGTGGCGGCCGGTTCGCCGACGTCCTCCGCGACCTCGACCACCTGCATGGACTGGGCGAAGCCCGATCGCACGCCCTGGCGCTCCAGATCCTCGACACGACGGCCCACCTGGCCGCCGCCCTCTTGCCCGGCTCGGTCGTGGTCACTGATCTGGCCGAGATCAGGGCCACCCACGAGCTGGGCCAAGTGCCCATCTTCGCCCCGCGCTCGTTCCTTGATCGGCAAGATCAGGAGGCTGCCGACCCCCTGCCCCACGCCTGGTCGACCACCACCGACAGCATCGCCGCCCGCCTCGCTCGGGAGGTTAGGGCGGAGCTTGTCCTGCTGAAAAGCTGCCCGCTGCCAGCGGATTGCCCCGACTGGACCACCGCCGCCCGGCTGGGTCTGGTTGACCTTGAGTTTCCCCGGGCCGTGGTGGGCGTCGCCAAAGTGAGCATTCTCTGCTTCAGGAGTTGAGGGGCTCAATCCGCAGCGGGACCGTTTTCCTCGTCGGCACGGTCAGAGGTCTGACCCGGCTTCTCGGCCTTCTGGTGGTCGTAGGCGGCACGGAAGATGTCGCCCAGATCTGTCAGGCCGCCGGGTTCATCAAGGGCGATCGCGATCCAGCCGACCTGGGGAAACTGACCTTGTGGTTGGACAGGAACGACTCGACCTTCGAGATTTGGACCGGCACCAGCACGCGCGGTCGTTTGGTTTCAAAGTAGAGGCGGCAGATGACGCGCGAGGGGTGGTTGGGAAAGTGGACCTTGAAGTACGAGACGGTATCGGTGTAGACGACGGGCCGATCCGGGCCCAGCATGCGTTTGATCGCCTCGAAGCCGTCGATCTCGTCCTTGGTCGTGACGACTTTCTTTTGACCCGGGTCAAAACCATTCTGCTGCGTGGCGCCGCTCAGGACCTTCGTCAGCATCCGCGACTTGGTCCACTCCTCGATCGCGTTGGCCAGGACCGGCTTCCACGACTGGATCACGGATTCGGTCAACTTCCGCGTCTCGATGTTGGCGATGGCCAGCCGGATGAACTCGGGGGACGGTTCGAGGAGCCGCGTTAGGACGTCGATCAACAGGTTTTGCTCAAACCGACGCTGGGCGAAGGTCCGGAGCAGATGCGGGTCGAACTGCGACTTCTGGAGCAGCATCAGGAAGTCAAGCGGGGCGTCTCGTCGGTCATCACATCCCACCGCACGAACGGTTCGCGATCCATGATGCTGTCATGTTTGTAGTCGGTGAAAAACTTCCACTGCACACCGTTCGTCAGGATGCCAGGGCCGGGGCATCTAAATCTGGGCAAATTCCCGTCGCAAGCTGTTTTTGAGCCATGAGTTCGAGAAATCAGGCCGGGTCGCCCGGAGGATTACCCTCCGGGCTCCCACAGATCCGGACGTGCGGATTACCCGCATCCGGCTCGTCATCTCATGAACTCGCTCCGCGACTGGTCAGGCTGTGGATCACTCGGGCCGGTGGGAGCATGTAGCGACTCTCCAGGCGGACAAACGCCGCCCAGGACAGCCGACCGCCGCGACGTCGTCGCGACAGCCAGTCTCGCCAGATCTGCCTCGTCCGTAACCGGACATCGCTCAGGCTGGCCGAGTTGCCAATGATCCCGAAGTACCCGTAGTGGCCCCGCAGCTTCTGAGACAGTTTGCGGTGTTGATCCCCGATCGGCAGGTGCAGGTTCGACCGGCACCACGCCGACAACGCATGCAGCGTTCGTTGCAATCGACTCTTCGCCGTCTGGCGGCGGACCACCGGCTCGCCTCGCCGACTCCGACCCCAGATATGGGTGAAGCCGAGGAAGTCGAACGTCGTCGGCGGCCGGGGACCGGACTCCGACGATTCGGGCTCGACCGCCTGCTCCGGCGCGAACCGGACCAGCCGCGTCTTGCCCGGGTGGACCTCCAGACCGTACTTGCTCATCCGCCTGGGCAGCACATCCATGATCCGCCGGGCGTCGTCCTCGCGGGCTACCCCGATGAGGAAGTCGTCGGCGTACCGGATCAAGAACGCTCGGCCCTTCAGGCGGGGTTGAACCTCCCGAGCAAACCACTCGTCGAGCACATAATGCAGGACGATGTTGGCCAGCAGCGGACTGATCACCCCGCCCTGGGGCGTACCCTGATCGGGCGTCGTGATGACCCCCGCTTCGAGCACCCCGGCGCCAAGCCACTTGCCAATCAAACGCAGGATCACACCGTCGCGGACCCGTCGCCGCAACATCTCCTGGAGATGGCCGTGGTCGATCGTCTCGAAGAAGCGACGCAGATCCACGTCCACCACCCAGCCGCCCCCCAGCGACATCAACTGCTTCCAGAGCGAATCCAACGCCCCATGAGCGCCGCGTCCGGGTCGAAAGCCGTGCGAAACGTCGTGAAAGTCCGTCTCGTAGACCGGTTCGAGCACCATCAGCACCGCGCGTTGCAGGACCTTGTCCTCGAACGTCGGTATCCCCAGGGGCCGGGTCTCGCCGGGCGAGCCAGGTTTGGGAATGTTCACTCGGCGGACCGGCGGAGCGTGATACGTGCCCGACTTGGCCCGGTCCAGGAGGTTCTGGAGGTTGCCCACCAGGTTGGCCTCGTAGTCCCGAGCGGTCTGACCGTCCACGCCCACCGCCCCGTCCTTGCGGGTCCGGCGGTACGCTTCGATGAGCCAGTCGAGGTCGATGTGGTGCGCCAGCGTGGTGAACGCCATTTCCGGGGCGTTGCTGGCAAGCTGCGCGATCCGCCCTTGTTTCGTGGACATGGGGTCCGGACTCGGTGTTCCGGTCATGTTTCCCTCCGGCGGTGTCATGAGTATGGCGTCTCCTTCCCTCCCCGGGGTCCGTTCGGGTTGGTTCCCCCGGCTCAGCGGTACTATGAAACGCTCCGACTCCCCATCGCCCGTCTCCTCGGGCTTCGTCTCCTTCGCCCGAGGATACCGCCGCTGCGTCCGACTTTCGTCCCCGATCGGCCCCGGACGCGAGGCCGCGGATCATCCTGGAGCTTGATGAACCGGTGCTCCCACCCCGGCACGGACGGCGGAGACGATGGGGTCTCCCAAGTTCCCGGGGAACCCTGATGGTCGTTCGCCCTGTTCTGCGACCCCGGCCCGACCGGACTGTCCCTTGGGGACCAGAGGTTGGCCAGTCCGACGCGGCCCCCGCACTTGACAAAAACGAGGGCTCGGTGCGAGGAGATTTCGGGGCTCGATGGCACGGCGTTCGACCTGGCTGTCTACGCTTCGCAGTGATGGTTACCCATCCCCACGCAAGACTCGCTTCCGGCTGCTGGCCCAGCTTTGCCGGGCGGGATTGAGACCCGCAGGGTTCCAACGAAAGGTTTCCAGCCAAGGCTATCCCCCTTTCCCGAGCTTTCTTGGCGCAATGTCAATTTTGAGTTTTCTAAGCTGATCCGTCGGGTCAAGGTCCGGTCAGGAAGTCCATGACGGCGCGAATACGAACAGAGTTGGTGTACATTCTGATTTTCACCGAAACCCAACACTTGAGGAATTGAAACCGATTAGCCGATAACAATTGGAAATTGACACCAATTAGCCCCCCCACCGGTCGAGGAGAAGCCGGCAGATGAGAAAACAGATGGCGTCTCGGGGGTCATCGTCCCACCCATGCATCAGAAGCGTGGGCATGCTGGGCGAGTGGAGCGGCAACATACACGGAGTGAAAAACAGTCATACTTTTCTTGGTAATTTTATACGATATGACCGAACAAACAATTGAAAATATATTAATATTTTTGAATCAATGCTGGCACAAAAGGCATTCAATAATAATTGATCAATCACTTGATTGTCGATGATATCACCAAAAAAACCATCCAAATGCCAAGTATTGCCAGGCAAATAAAGCTTCTTTTATGCGGCTTGAGAAGGTATTTCTCATAAATGTATATGGAAGAGAATACGTTTAAAATTATTACTAAACTCGTGAGCCAAATAACAGCCAAGAGATCCAAGTTTTCTCCGCCTCTATGAAAAAAGGCTTTTGAACCAAAAAAGAAAATGACAATTGCCAAAAAATAGGTAAACCCTTCCAAAATTAGCATAAATAATTTTACAACTGTTCGTTTTTTCTTCAACATGTTTTTACTTTTATCATTGAGAATCACAAAATTCACGGGTGAGTTAGAGGCTATCCGGTAAGTTTTCCCAATGGTGTCAACGACTTACGGCGAAGTGATGGACGGTCAACGGGGCTCTGTCGCAAAGTGAGCCGAGAATGGTCGGATCGAGTTGACAGTTTGACTTGAAGGGGAGGCCGCTGCGTGATCGACTGGTTCACAACCACGATCGCCAGCAATCCTCAAGGGCCTCCCCAATGAACACGCTACCTATCCGCACTCTCGTTCGCAACGCCGCCGCGGTCTTCTCGGGCGCATTCGGGGCCGTTTCCCGCCAAGCCCGAGAAGCCGGATGCAGCCGACAGACGGTCTACCAACATGCTCGCCAGGTCGAGCACCAACTCGACCCGGCGACCCGACAGACCCAACTCGATCCCATTCACGCCGAGGTTCTCACGCTGCGCCAACAACTCGCCGGGGCCCAAGAACCCGCTGGGCCCACCGTCCTTTGCAATGCCGCAAAACTCCGACAGGTCGCCACTGTCGCCTTCGCCGCGAGCGTCAGCCTCCGGCAGATCGAAGTTCTGTTCAAAGCCTTGTTACCTGCCCAGGACGCCCCGGATCACTCGACCATCGGTCGCTGGGTCGCCCAGGAGGCCAGCAAGGCTCGGGAGATCCTCCAGCCGCTCGATGCGGCAAGCGTACCCCTGGTGACTACCCTCGCCGTGGACGAGGTCTTTTTTGGGGGGCGCCGACTTTGGTGGGGATCGAGCCGACTTCGATGACCGCCCTGTTTTGCCACAACGCCGCCGACCGCTCGGCCACCTCCTGGCACGAGGCCCTGGCCCCCTGGCAGGCCCTGGAGTTCGTCATCTCCGACGCGGCCAAGGGGATCGCCTCGGGCCTGGATCGTTTGGCTCGCCAGCGTCAAGGGGCCAACGACCCCACACCGCTGGCTCCAGGTCTGGATCTGTTCCACACCGCCCGCGAGGCCCGCACCGTGCTCTTTGGTGCCTGGCGGCGGGCCGAAGCGGCATGGACCCATGCCGAAACCTGTGACACCCTGGTGGCCCAGGCCAAGCGGGGCGGGCTCGACGCACGCGGCGTCGCCCAAACCGCCCGGGCCGCCTGGCGTCAGGCTGTGGCGTTGCTGGGATGCGTCGAGCGTCAGGAATCGGCCTGGCGGCGGGCTCGGGCGGCGTTGGACCTGTTCGATGCGGCCGGTCGGCTGAACACGAGCCAGCGAGCCCGGGCGGAGATCGCCGCGACGTTATCCGCTCTGACTGGTCCGGACTGGAAGCGGGTCCGCAACTTCTTGAGTGATCCGCGGAGCACGGCGTTTCTGGACCGGATGCATAAGCAACTGGCCGAGGTCGAGCCCCGCGTCGATTGGTGTGAGGCGATGGCCTGGCGATGTTGGTGCGAGCAAGAGCGGCCCGGAGCGGGCGGCCATGAGCAAGGCCAGTTGGTCCGCAGGATCGCCCGGAGTCGTCAGCTGGAGGGGACCGAGGCCGCCTCGTTTGCCCGGGTCGCGGCGGTGCTGAGGCGTACGGTGCGTGCCAGCTCTGCGGTGGAGTGCATGAACAGCGTGCTGCGAATGCAGCAGTGCCGGCACAAGAGGATGACTCAGGGGATGTTGGATCTGAAGCGGCTCTACTGGAACTGCCGTGCGTTGGGTGCCGGGAAGCGAAGAGGGGCCTGCCCGTACCAGCATTTGGGGCTGATTCTGCCGACGTTCGACTTCTGGGAACTGCTCCAAAAGCCCCCCGGGCGACTGACGCAAGACCTGTCAGGTCACAAAGATGCTTCGTGAGACAGAGCCCTCACCAGCAACGTCGAAGGACCAGGTGGCCGCCGCCAGGCAGGCCAGGCGAGTGGCCTGAGGGCTGAGAAAGCCGTCCAGCCCCAGGCAGTCGTCGGCCGGGTAGGCGGTCAGGCCACACCGCGAGCACCGCATCGAGCGGCGGGTCAGCCGGACCTTACCGGCAGCGGTCACAGTCGCTTTGGCCGTTTTGTCCTTGATGAGCCGGTTGCCGCCGCAAGGGCAGGCTCGGCCGAGAGCCCTTTTGCTCAGCAGGGGCGGACTGGCGTTGGAGGGTGGCTTTCAGGGCACGGCGGGTCAGTTCACGTCCGGCCCGAATGGCGGCCAACTCGGAGATGGCCAAGACTTGCCCATCGGGAGCGGCATCGGAGACCATCTCCAACTCGCGAGCCATGGCCAAAGCTTGCTCCACAAGGATCGATTCCAGTTCGGTGTGCACCTCAACAATCCGCTTCATCGAACCACCTTGAGCCAAGGAGAAAACCCATTCTTAACCGAGGCGGGTCGAAATCTCCAGAATGGAGAGTTATACACCCTCCCCTCCATCCCCATCCCTCTAATTTCGGTAAGTTGCGGTTGTGTTTTATCGCTAGTCCGTTATCATTATTCTCAACGCGGGTATAGCTCAGTGGTAGAGCGCTAGCTTCCCAAGCTAGACATGAGGGTTCGATTCCCTCTACCCGCTTTTCTCCTTAACTCCTGCCGAACGCTCGATTTAGCGTACCTGCCCGCGGCGGGCAGTGCGGCGAAGAGGTCGATCAAAAACGGTACGCGTACCGTTTTGGCCTCGGGACCGCACTCATGCCCCGCACCAACTCCGCCCCCTCCTATCGCTTCCACAAAGCCCGCAACTGCGCCGTCGTCACGATCGGCGGCAGGAATCATTACCTCGGGCCGTATCACTCCGCCGAAAGTTTCGAGAAGTACAACCGGCTGATCGCCGAGCTGAACGTCGATGCTCGGGACGCCAAACCGGCCCATCCTCGTCCCGCTCCGGCCGAAGTCTCGATCAACGAGCTGATCCTCCGCTACCTCGACTTCGCCGCGGGGTACTACGTCAAGCACGGCGCCCCGACCGGCGAGATCCACAATATCCGCGGGGCGCTCCGGACCCTCAAGCGCCTCTTCGGCGGCACGCCGGTCGCCGACTTCACCCCGAGGTCGCTGGAGCTCGTCAGGCGGGCGATGATCGACGACGGCCTGAGTCGCAAGACGATCAACGGCCGGGTGTGCAGGGTCAAGCGGATGTTCCGCTGGGGGACGCCCCCCGGGCTCGTGCCCCCGGCGACCTATCACGCCCTGACCGCGGTCGATGGGCTCAAGCGGAACCGGACCGCGGCGCGTGAGACCGGCCCGGTAACCACGGTCCTGGATCACGTCGTCCGGGCGACCCTCGCCCGGTCGAACGACCACATCGGGGCGATGGCGCGGGTCCAGGAGCTGACCGGGATGAGGCCGCAGGAGGTCCGCAACCTGCGGGCCTGCGACCTCGACATGACGGGAGACGTCTGGATCTACCTCCCCTGGACCCACAAGACCGAGCACCACGGGCACGCCCGGCGGATCGCCGTCGGCCCGCGCGCCCAGGAGGTCCTCAAGCCTTTCCTCCGGCACGACGAGCCGACGCGATACGTCTTCTGCCCCAGGGACGCCGTGGCGTCCTGTCGTGTTCGGGGGGACCAAGGCCGCGGGCCGAAGCGTGCGCCCGCACGGGACGTCGCGAGGCCGCTCCGTGCGCCGGGGGACCAGTACTCCAAGGATTCGTACAACTGGGCGATCCGCAAGGCTTGCATCCGGGCCGGGGTCGAGCCCTGGAGCCCGAATCAGCTGCGACATAACTGCGCCACCAGGGTGCGGCGGCTGTATGGGCTCGACGCGGCGGCCACCGTCCTGGGCCATCGCCTGGGCACGGTCACGGAGATCTACGCCGAGGCGGACTTCCAGAAGGCGATCGAGGTGATGCGTCAGATCGGTTAATCATGGAGCCCGTGCGAATGTCCCAGTATATCCATCGAATCAGGGCTGGATGCATCGTCAAATGCCTGGATGCGTTCGAACGCAAATACACCTCGAATGACGTCGGGGGCGAGGTGTTCGACGGCTGGACGCTCCACAGGCTCATGGAAGATCTCCGGGACACCCAGTCGAACGGCCATCTCGAGACCGGCCTCAACACCGCCTGGCTGGTCTTCCGGGCCGAATGCGAGAAGGAGCCGAGATCGGCGCTGGAATCCGCCCGTCGGCTGCGATCCCTGCTGCTCGAGAAGTACGCTCCAGATCGGAGGATCGTATTCTATGCGGACTCGAACGCGATGATCATCGACGATCAAGCGTTCTACGGCTTCGCTCCCGAGCAGTTCCGCATTCTCGAGTACCTCTGGGCTCAGGGACCAGCAAGATGGACGCCAGTGCGCGACATGATCCGGGATATCGAGCTGTTGGATGGCGTGAGCGACCGGACCGTTCGCCGCTTCATCAATGATCCGGAGTTATGCCCGGAGATCAGGGACCTGATCAAAGAACAACCGGGGAAGGGTCATCGGCTGATCTTACCGATTATCCCCCTCAGTGCCTCTGGATATTCGGAGGTGCCGGAGCCTGTCAAGTAGTCCAGTGCCAGAAACCCTTTAAACTTCTCGCGGGTGGCAACAATACCCGGTCACACCGCGAGGGGTTCATGATCGACCACGAGAAGACTTTTCCACTGCGACGCGCGAACCGCGAAACGGGTCTCGACTTGCATGTCTCCACCTGGTTCCGCTACGCGGCCCCGGGTCTCCGCGGGGAGAGGCTCGAGACCATCAAGAAGGGCGGGTCGACGCAGACCAGCCGCGAAGCGATCCGACGGTTCTTCGCCGCGCTGACGGAACGGCGTTACGCGATCAAGCGGTCCGCGACCCTGGACGCGGATCGCCAGGATCACGTCATTCGTGAGCTCGAGAAACGCTTCAGCCTGTAATCCCCCGAGTGCTTGATTCGCCTCCTTGCCCACGACATCGAGCCGAGTGGCTCGGTCGTCGAAGGTACGCCCGTTGATTCCTCGATTTCAAGGAGCTTCCGCATGTCTGTTGTCTGCAACGCAATCGTCGAACTGATCGTCTCCCTCGCGGCGTTCATGACCAGGTCAGGAACGGTCTTCATCAATCGTCCCCGACAAACCCATGACGGGCGCACCGAATTCGAGCAGGTGCCGCTCCAGTCGCCTCAGACCAGGAAGTGGCTGAAAACCTTGTTTGGTCCGAGGATCAAACGGGGTTACGTCACGGAAGGGGAGTTGCGGACCTTCATCGACATGATCGAGGGCTACGCGATCGGCAAGCCGCTCGGCGAGCTCAGCAGCTGCAGCGCCGAACTCATTCACCAGAGGCCACTGATGCATGGCCTTTACCTCCTGAGCAAGCAGGGCCCCACCCGCGATACACCGGCCAATTTGCTGGCCAAGACCAACACGACACTCCGCCAGCACGGCATCGTCGTCGACGACCCGAGCTATCCGGCGACGGAAGATGCCTTCGGCCGCCAACTCATCAGCCTCCTGGACGACGCCAGGCAGATGGGGGTCATCCTCCAGCGTCACGAGAACGATCGCCCCAGGACATGGTCGGTCTACCTCGCCGAAGATGCCCCGGACGCCAGTGTCGGAAGTGACGCCCCGAACGTGACCGACCCAGGCGTCTGCGGCGACGCGACTTGCGCGCAAAGCGACACCAAAGGCACACCCGTCACCGCCTGGAAAATCCGCGCCCTGCCCGCGCCCGTTACGGACACCGAAACTCCCACGATCAAGTACCAACCCGAGGTCGAGTTCACCGCGACTCGCAGCAACGGAGCGCACTCATGATCGTCCGATCGACGGCCGCCAGACGCATCACGCCCAAGCAGGCCGAGGCGCAGAAGCCCACGATCCACGAGATCGTGGGCAACACGAAGGTGATGCGAGACCTGGGCCAGAGGGCGGACCTCCCGCCCGAAGCCGAGGCCAACCTCCTGCTGGTGGGTGAACAGGGGACCGGTCCATCTGTCACGCTCCTGGCCCACATCCGACAACAACTGAGGGATCCGAGCTTCGGCGCGAATCATGACCTGGAGTACTCGGTCAAGGACGGGCAGAGCTATCTCGGCGTGCGCATCGAAGGGGCATCAATCAACAAGACCCATCTCGAGAACCAGGTCGAGCTCATCATCCACGGCCTCGGCCACCGGCACATCGTCGTGCTGCTCGACAACGCCGATGTGGCCGTCGAGCGGGGGTTCGATAAGCCGCTCAACGAGATGCTCTCGCATCCCGCCGTCACGACCTTCGCGACCGCCTCGAGCTTCAAGGAAATCCGGTTGAGCGGGCCGCAAGACGAAAGCGATCGACGCCTCCGCGACTTCCTCGGGCAGTTCCGGGTCAGGCGGCGCACCGAGAACCCCGAACCCGAAGAACTCCTCCGGCTGCTTCGCAATCGACTCAACCAGTGGGACATCGAGACGGACGAGGAGCGGACGGTTCGCCTGCTCGTCAAGAAGTCGGGATGCGTGGTCGGCCATGCCCTCGGGGCGCTCGTCGAAGCGTTAAGCCGGAACCCCTACCGTCCCCGGCTTACTTTCGACCTGGTGAGCGAGTACGACCCCGATCCGCTGAAGTTCTGATTGGCCTGAGGGCCGAGCGTCCGCCAGGGAGGGCGGGCGCCTCCATCCTCATTTCTCTGCTCGACCTCTCAACGATCGGAGATCGCTCGTGCCCAATGAACCCGACATCCCTGAACTGCTCACGTTGTCCCCCAACTCACCCGCGGAGCCGGAAAACCTCAATCACAGCCCGCCTGTTTTGACTGCTTTGGGCTCCGCACTCTCGCACAACATCTCCATCGAACGCGACCTCGCCGTCCAGGTCGTCGGGTCCGACGCGGGCAAGGCCCGCAGGATGCGGCCCCACGGCGCCATGACCAGGGGATCGACCGGGGACGAACTGTTTGCAGTCCAGGCCGTGATGCGGCCGTTCCTGGTCGACGAGATCAGGCGGGTCCACGAGGACAGGACGCACCGGCCCAGGGTCTTCAGGCCGCGGGCGACCCCGTCGCAGGCCGCGGCACGCAGAGCGTTCTGCCAACGGTTCGCGGCCTGCCTCGAGTTGAACCTGGAGAAGCACCCCGGCGACGACAACCGGCACCGCAGCCGGCAACGACTCGCCCGGGCCCGCCGGGTCGTCGCCCGGATCAACGCCGCCCTTGGGCTCTCGCCGGACGACGGGCGGACGCCCGATCAATGCTGGCGCCAGGCGACCACGCAGGCTGAGGTTTTCTCGCCACCCTCGACGCCCTCGCGGCTCGGGCCGGAACCGGTACCGACGAGGTCATCGCCATCCGTGATTTGCAGGTGGCCGCGCAGCGCTTCCTGATGCATCGCGATCGAGGATGAGCGCACCTCGGTCGCATCATCGGGCGTCAGCCAGGCCGGGCGAGGTGGCTCGAACGACGCATCGCAGATCGGCAGCCGAACCACCGGCGGCGACGAGCCGCCCAGCTCGACCGGAGTGGGCTCTCGCCGTTCACGACGACGACGAATCAGGGCTCGCCGCGCCGGCAACTGCGATGCGGCCCAGCGGAGCATCCTCGATCTGGGTAGAAGTGGGTGCAGGGATGCGGCAATGCAGACCAGGGATGACGACGAAACCTTTCTTGGAGCATCGAACTTACCATGTGCGAACTGATCCTGACCAGCGGGCTGGAATACCGAGAGGGCTCGGACGGGATGGTCATCTCCCCGTCGGAAGACAATCTCCTGGAGTTGACCCGAACCATCGCCGCCGCCCACACGGCCCGCGGCCTGGCGCACCTGACCCGGGGCGAGATCGACCTCACGATCGCGGACTTGGGCCGCCCTCGGGCATGGCCCCCACAACGTCGAGGCGATGATTGCCCGGGCTCGGGCCCACCTCCAAAAGGGCAATCACTATTTCGCCTACAGGGATATCGACGCCGTTCTCCGGCTCAACGAGGAGGACATCAGGGCAATTCGTGTCCGAGCGATGTTCCATCAGGCGACCGGCAGGGCCGAACTGGCCGAGAGCGACTTCGCCTTCTGCATGGTGCGACCCCAGTTGCCACCGACCGGCCGCGAGCAGACCCATCTCACGGCGGGTTATCACGTCGTGACGCGTTTCGAGCCATACTCCGCCGCCCCGGAGGTCCTGATCTCCACCTACCCGCTCGATTCCCTCTCCGAAGCCTTGGCGGATGCCGACCGTTTCGCCTATGACCCGCAAAAGCGCCGCGAACTTGTCGAGTTGGGGGTCATCCACACTTCCGACTGCGACACCCTCGTGTACGAGGTCCGCTCGGTGGTCCGGGAGGTCCAAAATTACGGTGCTTTAGATGACGAGGGGGATCCACTCGAAGTGAAGGAAACGACCGCCGGTTGTGGAGGCGTATGATCCGGCTGCCATTAAATTGGTCGCGGCAATCCCGATGCATGGTGGAATGGCCCCCCAAAGAAAACCGCCCTTCTCCGACATCTTTGCCCGGGATGCAATCAAGCCGAGCGGTCGGGCGTGGTACCCGGGGGCGACGCCCGGAAGCCGTCGTGGCCCGATCCAGGGTATCGGCTCACTCGCGGATAGCCATGGTACCGGCCAGGTACCACTTGCCCGCCCCGCGCGACGGAAGGGCGGAGTGCCGTAGGCCCGCCCCGGTCCTTTCCGTCGGAGAGGCCCGCACGACGGGCCTCTCCTGTCGCTCGTTGTCTAAACCTGCACACCTTTCACCATCGAGAGCGACCTGCCGCGGCGCGGACGATGCAACGATTGACAGCGATCATTAACCGAGTTCACGAGCACGAATCAGCATTCGAGTTCCACGGCTCGATTCCTCGCCGACGACAATGCCGTCCTCGCCAGGGTCTGGCGATCTCGCAAAGACGACCACCGTCATGACCAGGCGAGAATCCAGAATTCCGGCACTCGTTCATTCTCAAACCCGTTGATATTCTCCGATCCTGGAGCACCAGATAGCGGCGATATTGCTCACGAGCTCGCCGAAAATCAAAAGCATCGGCGGGTTTGTGGATCAGAGTGCCAGGCTGGAACGGATTACTCACGTTCGGCCCCGGCACCGGGTTTCCATCCGTTCCGGCGGGAATGCGAACGCCGGCGGGAATTTGGGGACGCCCTTCTCGAACGCGGCATCGAGGTTCGCTCGCCACCTCACCCAAGGCGTAGCGTCGGCCCAGCCGACAAAACTGCACAATAATTAATATATTCTCATTTTTTCAAACAATTAGAAGGAATAGGAGTAGGACGGGGTACTGAAACAATCCAACTCACACTTCCGGCTTCCAATTTAGACACAGACGATTGACAACCTGAATGAGACGAAAGACGAACGGCCACTCGAAGCAGACGAGAGACGAAGACGGGCAAAGTTCCGGGAAGGGTAAATCCATCCAAAGGTTGGAGGAGATGAGGATGTCGGATCAGGGGTCGGGCCAGAGGGGTGCGAGGCCGTCAACCCCCGCGCGGGGGAACATCACCCCGCCGGGGCACAAGAACATCCGGGTCTTCGTACCCCTGGCTCTGTGGTACCAGTGCGTGGCGAACTCGGCAGCCTCGGCGATGGGCCTCCAGGACTACGTCGTAGCCGTGCTCGAGCGGGCCACGCCCCTGTTTCCCTCGCCGGGCCCAGCGGGTGGCGGTGAGCCCCCGGCCGGCGTCCCGGGTAGGGGCGACGTGCCACCCGCGGGGGAGGGCTCGCAGGGGCCATCGCCGCCCGGGGCCAACCCCGGCATGCCAGTCCGGCCTGGCCCTCAGGGGGCCAATGTCCCGCCGGTGGCTCGCCCTTCGACGGGGGGGAGGCCCGATGCCTGATTTCAGGGGGGAGGCGCCGGTCGCCCGTCATCCCACCGGGCCGAGGGTCGAGGTGAGGCGGTTCGCCTTCGACTGGGGGGCCGGGGAGCCCGGCGACGTCACCGCGGCCCGGTTCGGCCACCTGGGTGACGCCCTCCACCGGGGGGCCTGGTTCCTCAACCCGGTCGCCGTGGTGCACGCCGCCGTCCCCTGCCGGGGGTTCTTCGCGGCGGCGGTCCGGGCCCGCGACCGGTGGCTTGGGGAGGTCCGCGCCCATCTGGGGAACGGCGGCCTCCGCGACGGGATTCGTCGGGCCGAGCGGGAGGGCCGCCGGGTGGCCTGCCTGCCCGACGAAACCGCCGGCGCCCCCCCTCGGGTACCCTCAAGGGTCCGGCTCGCGGACCTCCCCCCGGTGCGCCGCCGGGAGGCTCTGGAGTCGGGTCAGTTCGCCCGCCAGCTGGGGTACTCGGGGATCATGATCATCGACGGCCGTTGCATCTCCCCCCGGACCTGGGGGGCGCTGGCCAGCCAGCTCACCTCCCAGGTGGCCACGCGAGGCGACGCCCGCCGCCGCGACGATGCGATCGGCCAACCCGCGACCACCCGCCGACCATCCGGACCCATCGTCGATCACTCCGGTGATCCAGCAAGGAGGAGGTGAGGGATGCCCCAGGAAGTTTCCGAGAGTTCCCGCGAGGTCCTGTCCCTCTCCGACCCGGACCGGACGGTCGCCCTGTCACTGATGCGCTGGTCGGACAGCCCCGAGGACCCGGTCCAGATCGCGGTCGATCATGCCCTCCTGGATCAGCTCGCCTGGCGGCCCGGCGACCGGATCACCTTCGAGCCGGTCGCCCTGGACCGGGGGACCCGCGAGGGCGGGCTGATCATCCGCCGGGCCACCCGGCGCGAGCCGGCGATCAAGCTGCGGCGCGAGCACTATCGGCGCCGGATCAATCCGTACGCCCAGTACTCCGCCCCGGGCGGCCCCGACGGACCGGAGGTCGAGTGGCCCTTTCCCCGGGAGTGGGTCGACACCTTCCTCCCCCAGGAGAACCTCCTCGGGCCCGGCCCCCCGATGTTCATCCCGCCCGGCGTGAGCTGGATGCTGCGCGAGCTGCTCGATCGGCGCGAGCGGGTGGCCGTCCCGCTGGGCTGCTCGCTCCTCGAGTTCCGCCTGCAGCGGAGCAACCCCGCCGCCCCGACGCTCGACGTCCACCTGCCCCTCGGGGTGCTGCACCTGATGGGCTGGTCCCCGGCGCCGCCGCTCGCCCTGACCTCCAGGACCGGCTTCGACCCGTCCGCCCGGGAGGACGTGCTGACCATTCGGCAGGTGTCTCCCGGCGAGTCCAATCTGGCCTGGGACGGCGGGAAGTTCGTCGCCACGCCCGGCCCAGTCTGGCTCGAGCGGTACTTCCCCGGCGTGCACGACAACACGGAGGGGCTCCCGCCAGGAGGCCCGGTCGAGACCGGGAGCGACGACCCAGACCTCATCCGGTTCCCCGGCGAGGACCCGTTCGACGAGGACTACTCATTTGCGGATCGGGGGCGCGACACCTTCGGGGTGCACTACGGCAACTTCCGGCTCACCCCGGGGAGCCTGTCGTTCGCCATCCCCGAGTCGACGTGTTACTGGTGGTGATCCGACCTGGACCCCCTCGCTGGGCCGGCAGTCACGCCCAGCAAGCCTGTCAAAGCGGGGTTACCTAAGAATGATCCGCGTCGAGTAGGAAGTCGCGCCTCGGCTGAATCCACCACTCGGTGAACTTGTCGGCAGGTGATGCCATGCGGGTGAAAAGTCGGGAGCTGACCCCAAACAGAAATGAAGTCTCTCATGTCCAGCCGAGAGGCCAAACATCAGGGGAAGAGGAAGTCCAGGGAGCAACGTGGCGGCACAACCAGTTGCTGCTCCGGGAGAGGATCGAACATGTCGTCCGGGTGATGGGGCTCGGAGGGATGATCACGATTACCCAGATGGGCGACGGGTGGCTCCATCTGCTCAAGGGGCCCCGTCCTAGGAGGTCGCTACTCGGACGAACTCCTAGGAGCTCGTCCGTACCGCCGTGGGAAGATAACGATACCCGAACCCTCCGGACCAACGCTCGGGAAGAAACCTTCGGTCGGATTTGCCCGCCTTGATTACCACCCACCGCCTGCCACTTGGGTCCTCCTCGCGGCTTTGTCATCAACCGGGCCAAGATCCTCGGGCGGGGAGCCACTCATCAGAGAACAAGATCCGTTCCTCCTTCTCGCTCAAGACCCTGGCCCCCACCCCGAAAGCCCCTCGTCAAGGCTCGCCTCGACTGCCTCCACTGCTGCCGAGGCCGCGCGGGATCGACACTTCGCCGACTCGCGACTCGCTCGGGCGACGTGAGCGTGGCCTCATCGGATCGATAAACTCAGCCCGGGCCGAGGAGCGGCGCGAGGAGCAAATCAATGGTTATGGGGGAGCGGGGGAATCATCAGCGGTGTATGCCAAACACCACACCGAGAAGTTCGCCGGTTGATGTCCGTCGGGCTCACGCAAGAACCGATGATCATTGGGCCGGTGTAATCCGCGTGTGGCGAGCATTAGGCCATATTCGGATCTTTACGCAGCAATGGAGCATCTAATGCCGGAAGGTCTCGTCTCAAGCACTGCGATCCGGGTCTTCGACCCGGGCTACGTGGATCGGGAGGCAGAAATTTTCCTCCCCCGTGCAATCCTCAACCAGATGGGTATCGCCGAAGGAGTTCCCATCAACATTCAGGTCCGGGACGACGCCCCGGATCAGATCCTGATCCTCGGGCCGGACACCAGCGAGGACCTCACCGATCACTACTCGGTCTTGGGGTTTCCCCAACTGGACCCGGACCCCAACGACGCGCCCCGATACTCCTTCCGTCTTCCCCGCGAGTGGAAGGAGGAGCATTGGCGCCTGCCGTGGGAGGACAGGGACGATCAGGAAGAAAACCTCTACCGCATGATCGAGGAGGATTACAACCTCGAAGCTGCCCAGGCATTCCTGCCGGCGGACGGGACTCTGATCATCCCTCTCGGCAGGTAATCCTCAACCCTTGGAGTTTGCCGAGGAAATAACCTCCCAACTTGGCTTCCGGGCCTCGTAGGCAGTCGGAGTTCGGGTCGTTATTTCCTCGGCGTTCCTGACGACCTTGAGGGAGCGCGGAATGCAAACGTTACGGTCGATCGCGAGTCGGCACGCGGCGGAGCATCGCCGGGTCGGTGTACCGGTAGCTTCCGATCCTTCCGTTGCGACGTAAGCTCCCACCGACCGAGATGATTGGCCGATCCCGACATCGCCCTCGCGGTCGCACTGCGCATGTAGTAGATACCAGAGAGCCAGGGCATCATCTCAGAGGTATTCCAGCAACCATGTCAGGGCCGTCCTGCCATTTTGCCTTTGGTGCCTTTGAACCGAACGAGTCTCGACCAACCCGGAAGGGAAATTTATTAATGAGTTCCGAAACGGGCCATTCGAATATTGTCAGCATGTCTTATTTCGATTCTCGCCTGGATGTTATCAAGAACGCCGAGGAGATCGCCGCGGTCATGATAACCCGAGATCCCGGGACGCATCCCAGCGAGCCTCTTCGAGTAACCATCGACCGGACGACGCTGGACCACCTGGGTTTGCAACCGGGCGACCCGATAACCCTGAGTCCCACTGCCTCGAAGGCGAGCCATTTCGAGGGGAAATTTATCATCCGGAAGGCGCGGCCCGGCGAGCTTGCCTTTCTCGTGGAGCAGATGCCGATACTGACACGAAGTACGAAGTCAGAAGGCGTGGATCCCACGGAAATGCACGGTCTTGAGTTCGAGTGGTACTTTCCCGTGTCCTGGGTGGAAACTTATTTTCCGGGCCGATACGACGGTGAAGACCACGATTACAACTCTTCAACCGAACGCTACTGGAAATTTTCGGAGGTTCAGGGGCAGAGGGGTGAGATAGAACTCCCGCTCGGTCCTGAGGAACTTTTCCTCTATCTCCAACGCACATCAGCAACGCCAACCACCCTGGATGTACATGTCATCCCTGGTCTGTTGAACCAGAAAGGTTGGACCCGTTCGACGCCGCTGGTCTTCGAATCTGCCACGGGCTTCGACCCCTTCGCCACCGAGGACATCCTGACGATCCGCGAAAATAGCTTGGGGGAGGAGCCAAATCTGGAGCCGACGTCTGATACTTTTCTCACAGAGGTGAATCTCCTTTGGTTGGACCGATTCTTTCCCGACCATTACGACGCCTTGGCCGAGCGAGAAGCCGCTCATTCTGACTGCAAGTTCGACTTGAACCACATCGATGAGAAAGATTCATCCGCGCAACGAGACACACTCGTGGTCGAGTATCATCAGATGGCTCATGTTGGCCATCATTTATCCTTCAAGATCAGACCACCATATGGCAAGTGAACCCGCGGAGTACGATGTATCGAAGAGCCAGGGAGTGGCCACGGTTCTACCGTTGGCAACTCGCCCCGGGCAACCCGTGGGAGAACGCCTCCAGCGAGTCGTTCAACGGCCGCTTTCGTGACAAATTCTTGAACCGTGAGGTGTTCGCCAGCCTGAAGGAGGCTAGGGTTCTCATCGAGGACCACCGCCGGGAGTTCAACGAATACTGGCCACATAGCTCGTTGAACTACCAGACCCTGGCGGCGTTCGCCGCCGGTTGCCGTCAGCCGATGGAAGTCCCACTTCGCCCGGTCGCGGTCGAACCAAAACCCGAACCTGTTCTCTCATAACCCCTGGACCAACTCTCGGGGGCAAGTCACCTCCTTGCTGCACAGCACATCGCTCGCGATCCACCGCGGTAAGCTCTCCTATGGTGTGCAGACCCTTCTGGCACGCTACGAGGAGCGGGGCGAGAAGTGGTTTGATCCTGTGGTCGGTAAGCATGGCCCATATTATGAACTTACGTTAAATATCCAAAGCACGATTTCACTCCCCATTCGGAGCAGGTTCGATTGCCTGACTTTGTAGCACATCGGCCATCGCACGTCCGCAGCGAGAAAACGGTTACAGTAGAGGTAGGGTCCTTGACAGATTGTCCGGCAGGCCCGCTCGGCCAGGTCGACATTTTTCCGGTTGGCCTGCACCGGGCAGAAAGCTCGCGGCATTCTCCGCGGTCACAGCTTGATGGACAGCCGGGAGGATCCGGAGCGCCGGGAGGCACAAACCTGGCCTCACGATCCAATGGATTTCGCCCACCGACCATCGCTCCCCATGCTTCCCACGTCCAAACCATAGAGGTGAGGGTTTGCCTCGAGGAAGCCTCGGGCGCAGTCGTGCGGGGCCTTTGGCCTCCTCCCGATCACGACGACGAAAGCGTCCCTGATCGTCGCGTTGCCCTGCTTGCGCTCCGCGAGCGAACAACCCCGGTCGTGCCACATCCGTCGCAGGGCCCGGAGTTCACGATCACCGAAGGCCGCCGCCGCCAGCGAGCCGTAGGCGTCATGCAGATCGGTCAGCATCCGGGCGGTCCGAAAATGCCCAAGGTCGGCTTCGAGGTGTTCGAAGCGATGTCGGGTTTCCGACTTCAACCTCCTGCCGTCCCGGACCTGATCGGGATCCCCCTCCCATCGACCTCTCCGCATGAGTCCCCAGGCACGCTCGAGGGCCTTGCGGTACTCATCCATGTCTTCGGCGCCGACAACTACCTGCCGCCAGCCCCGACCCCAGATCCCGTCAAGATAGCGCCGATAGCCCTCGACCAGCCCCCCGACGGTCAGCACTCCCTCGTGACCGGTTCGGGCCGGCTCCCACCCGTCGGGACACCAGCCCACTTCCAGTGCTCTCTCGATCCAGGCCGCGATCTCCTCCGCATAACGCTGCCCGGCCTGCGATGTCCCATAGATCCCGAGGTAGACGTCGCCAACTCGAGGATCACCCGCCTCGCGGAATCGCACCACGGCCTGCCCCGAGTCCCTATGTAGGCTCATGGCTGGGACCTTACGGGGCGACAGATGACGCATCAAGGGTAGGCCCTCCCGTCCGGCAACTCGCGTCATGAGTTGGTCGCTCGACTCTCTCTTTGAGGAGGAGTCGAGAATCGCTCAAGCGCAAGTTGTCGCCCATCATCGGTTGGTTTGGCAGCGAATTGACCCAACGAGATGGGACCAAGTCCCATGCCGAGACTACTGCACAGGCGCTGTTTGGCGCGGCGGGTATGGTCGCTGACAACTGCAGTTCGGTCAAGCACGAGTCGCTGGTGAGCCGATCGGCTGGGCCTGACACGATGCAGCAGCTGGCCGCTCGGGTCGCCGACGCGTTCGTCGCAGCCAGCTGGCGTCGGTCAGCTAGCGATGCTAGCTCGTAGTTTATCGGGCTGGCAACACGATTTCCTTCGTCGAGGTGGTGACGCAATGAAAAAGCATGAAAGCAGGATGAAATATTTGTATTCGCCCATCCGCCTCGGGGACTGCTTGCACATCGAACGATATAAGGTCGTGAAACAAGGTCGCTGGCAAGTCCTGGTCGAGCCCATCCCGGATGGTTGGTTGGAGGACGGCCATCGACTTTCCTCACCTTTGGTCGCCATCCGTCGGGATCGGATCGAAGTGGGTTGGGCTCATCGTCGTTGCGATGGGGTCATCGACCCAAGCGACCATTGTCCCCTGGGGCACTTCTTCACCACCGAAACAGGGGCCAGGTTCGCCATCTACCTCTGGATTGGATTCAGGTATCTCATAGTCAGGCAATCCCGGAGCAAGGGCGGCTGGGGATGTGCCAGCAAATCTCGGCGGGGTCTAAACCAACGGAGGGTCTGTTAAGGTTGAGTTCGAGGGTTGCCGCGACGAACGACCATCACAACGCGAACGAGAGCTTTTTGACCAATTCGTTGATGTAAACGCTCAGGGGTTTTCTCAGGGCCATTGCTCGGAACTTCAGCCGTCCCGGAGCTGAGAAGGTACGTCAACAGCATGTTCCGAAGCCGTGCGCCGCCAAGCGTCAACTCCCGGCAATTTAACCATTCAGCAGTCGTGGGAGCGAGTAGAGATGACGCAAGAGGATGAACGTACCGCACGCGCATTTGTAAATTTACATTATAACATTTATATTAACAGATTTTTCTCGATCCGACACGACATCCACACAACTGCTCATGGGCCTCGAACCGGCGTACAACGCCGACCTGAACCGCCTCCTCAGTTACGGCTATTCGGCCAGGACCGCCATCCACGTCAATGCCGGCGACCTGTATGCGGCAGGTAACGACCTCGACACTTTGGTACGGCTCCAAGGCCGAAAATGACGAGGCGATTCACGACACCGCCCGTGGGGATCGACGTTCGACCACCATGTCGCACGAGGCGGCAGGGGACTCGGCAGGGAGCCATTCACTACCGAAAGAAAACCCAGCAATGGAAGACCTACCTCAGGCGAGTTCGATGGAAGATATCGATCGTGATGCAAGTCCGGACGACGGGGCGGTTCACCGACTTTCACGCCGGATCGCTGAAATCCACGAGCACCTCGCGAGTGCTCACCGGGACAGGGCGGAGTTCGATCGGGCGGCTTGCCAATTCACGTCCGACCTCGGAGGCCCTTCGGCCGTCCCCGGCCCTCCGACGAACGACCTTCGGGACAACCTGGGACCGTCGCCTATGCCCCACGGATTTAGCGTCGGCCTCGATTTGGCCTATGCGGATCGCGGGCGCGCTCGCCTGGCTCGGCAAGAGTACCACCTGGCGCTGGCCGATTTTGCCGCCGCCCTCATCATCCATCCGGCGTCCTCGGTCCGCGACATGAGCTGGAAGCTCTGGGACGGCCACTCCGAGGCCGTCCGCAAGCTGTCCGAGGCATTCCAGACGCCAGAGGATGTGGTCGATAGTCCACTGCACGAGGCAACCGCCCCACCATGGGTGGTTCGATCGATCTCGGCCGGCTATTTACTCACCGGCGACTATGCCATCCTTGCCCATTTCCCAGCTACACCCGAGGGGCGGCTGGATGCTGTCCGGCACGCCGACCGCCTGGCCGGCGACGCCGAGGCCCGAAGCTTCTTCGACAACCGCTACCTGACCGAGACGCATGAGTTCGACGTCCTCGTCTACGCCTTCGACGGCGTCCGGCTCCGGCTCGAACACCTGGCCCCCTCCGTCGACGAAGACGATCTCGGGTCGGCTCCGGTCGACCCCTCCGGCGAGGCCGAGTAGGAAACGCTCGGGTGTCCGGGGGGCGTTTTTCCCGGCCACCCAAAATCACCGGACTTTGCCTGCTTATCCCGGTTTTTGGGGAGGGGCCCGATAACCCAGCGAGTGGAGCCGACATCACCAGGTCCTCCAACCAGTCGGCATGAGAGCACTTCCCGTTGAGACGCTCCGCCGGGCCGCGGAGGTCCGGGGTGTGGCGATTGGTCCATGGACACGACGGGGCGAAGTCCTGAATCAACGCCCGGCCCCAGGGCTGGCGCATCGAGGAGGTCCCACCATTCAACGCTCAGCCTGCCCAAAAGGATCCGGAAATGAAAGATCCGGCAGTCCCATCGAGCTTCTTGAACTACCCATCGCCGTTGCCCTTTTGGGGGGACTCGGGCGAGGGCGTGCTCATGGCAGGAGATTCCATGACCGCCCCGTACATCACTCGCCATCAGGGCGTTCACGCCTCGAAGCCGGGACCCGCCATCTCGCAGACCGTGCGGCGGCTTCGAGCAAGGTCGCCACCAAGTGGATCGAACTTGGACAACGGGGATCGATGAAGATCGGGGCACTTAGATCGACAGTGGAACTGCGCTCACTTCTTTCCATGCCTCAGCTGAGGGCAAATTATCTCGCGATATTTGCGCTTGCGACAGCGGGTCCCGCCGCGGGCACCTCTCATGCCATGGGCCGGGAAAGAGATCATCAAATCGGGAACACTCGTCGGGAACGTATCCTCGGGCCGAGGAGGGCAACTTGCCGGTGTACATCGACCGGGAAGTCAGTCGGGGAACGACGCTTTTCATGATTCGACCGAGCAAGACAAACGTTACGCACGCTCATTCGACTTGTCGGCGCCTGTAACGGTTGGCTGGAATAATCCTCAAGGAAGTTTGACACGGGCGAGATACCGGATCTAACCCGGGTAACTAGGAGGGGCCAACGGATCGATTCCAGATCCTCTTGGCTTCCAATTTTCCCGACGAGTTACCTGCATTTGACCCGGGTATCCGGAAGGTGGCCGGGACGACCCAGCTCTCACGGAGAATTTCATGCCGGACGCACCCAAGCGAGAGCCCAGCAACAAGCCGACCTTGGCCGTCCTCAAGGGCGGCCCGGAGTTCCAGACCTGGTTTCGACGACTGCAGACGCAGACTCGGCTTCCCGGTGCCCTGATCCTGGACGCAGCATTGGTCGAGTATGCCAAATCTAGAGGTTTCGACGTGCCTCCACCGCGTTAGCCCTGATTAACCGTCCGTCCTACAAGAGTATTCTTCGTTCTCTCACACGCAGGACTGATCCGATGTCTCGACCCCAAATTGACGACGAGCCCATCAAGTCCCAGTATGCTTCCAAACATTGGGATGTTTTCAGAGAGTTGAGATTTCTGAGGTCCAAGACTTCCCAGTGGTCGATCTCAGCTAACCCTGAAAGCGCTGCCGAACTTCACTTTTTGCTAGTAGAGGCAGAGGAGTTCCTCGAGTCAGCATCTGAAGCTCCAGGTTCAGGAGCAGCCATCGACAACGAGAACGCCCTCAGATCCGATAGGGAGTTCACCGAGATCTGGGAGTACATCAACCGCATCAGAAACCTGCTCGTGAGTGAGATTAGATCTCAACTGAGTCGGTTCATCGAACTTGCCGCTCCGATTCCACGCCAAGGCCAGGGAAAATTCGAGGACAGCAGAACAACGATAGTCAACCAGATGAGTTCGGGGCATAGTCAATCCACGACCAGATCAGCTGTTGGAAATGACATCCTTCCCTCTTCATTGGTTGAAAGTGAGGAGTTCATCGGAGCAATCGGATTTCTGATCGGGTGGGCGGCCGCAATCGAGGAGCACTCACTCTTTCTTACTGTGGGAGCAGGTTTGCCTGACCCATGCTCGTCGAGGAGGATTGTGAGAGAGGCGATTGATGGGATAAATTCAACTTACTCAAAACTCCGGGTGGTCACGGGCGGCGGGCGAAATCGGCTCATCTCCCTCCGACAGCTATTCAGCGAAACTCTTGGCTATTGTCAGGAGATCCGCGAGGTTCAGGAGGCATTAATCCTTAGAACCCAGTCTGAGTTGGCGAGTTTGGAGGAGCGTTTCGCTCATTCACACGTAGGCTGTCATCAGCTTCAGAACACGTAAGTCTCTGGTCGCGTCGCACCCGAAACCGATTGTTGACGGATAACTGACCGGCTGGAATCCGGTCAGTTATCCGTCAACTGAAAGGTCGAGCAGGGTGTGCGGAAGCGGGATCATCGAAGCCGGTGGCGAGGTACCCCTGTTGTCAGTGACGCTCGCTTCTGGTTCCATCGACCCACCCCCCCCCGGTCCGACGATCATCACGACGTACTGAGGTGGTCGCCCGAAGGCGAGAGATATTAGAAACTATCTCAAAACGGCTCTTGCTTGACTGGTTGGTGCGGGTTCTAATCGATGAGATCCCACCCATGAGCCACCCGCCATGACCACCACGAAGCCCAGCAAGACCGCCAAGAAGCCCCCGCCCGACACGATCTGGGAGCTGCCCGACGGCCTCTGGGGCATCATCGAGTCCCTGCTCGACGAGCGCTACCCGGCCAAGGCCACCGGACGGCCTCGGGTCGGCCTCCGCCCGGTCATCGACGGCATCATCTTCCGCATGCGGACCGGGTGCCAGTGGAACAAGCTACCCGAGCGCTTCGGCAGCGATCGCACCGTGCACCGCTGGTTCCAACGCTTCTGCAGGGACGGCTTCTTCGAGCAGTTGTGGGGCCTCCTGGCGACCACCTGCGACGACCTGGGCGGGGTGAATTGGCAGTGGCAGAGCGCCGACGGGCGGCTGGGCAAGGCCCGGTTCGGGGGGGAAAAAGGTGGGCCGCAACCCGACCGACCGGGGCAAGCCGGGGACCAAGTCGAGCCTGATCGTCGAGGGGTCGGGGCGTCCGCTGGGGGTGGTCATCGACGGGGCGAACGTGCCGGACTGCAAGCTGCTGCGGGCGACGATCGAGGCGATCGTGGTGGACCGCCCCGAGCCGACACCTGAGGCCCCCCAGGGTTTGTGCCTGGACAAGGGGTATGACAACCCGACGGGGCGTGAGGCGGCGGCCTCGGGCGGGCACACGCCGCACATCCGGCGGATCGGCGAGGAGAAGAAGCCCTGCGACGTGGCGGCGGGCCACAAGCCGAGGCGGTGGGTCGTGGAGCGGACGTTCGGGTGGCTGAGCAAGTGCCGGGCGATCCTGATCCGCTATGACCATCATGCGGTCAACTATCTGGGCTTGATCCAACTGGCGTGTGCAACCTATTGGTATCGCAGGCTCTCACATCTGCTCGAAGAACCGGTTTTGAGATAGTTTCTAGAGCTCACGATGGAAGTTAATATCACAAAATAAATTTACTTTACGTTGTTTCCACCTCGCCATATCTCCCGGACCGAAGGGATTCCCCGGTGTCCGATCGTTACGGGATCGCCTCGGTAGCGACGCGAGCGACGACGCATCATGAACCAGTTTGTCTTCTCGGCCGGTTCCATCCGTCACCAACTCTCGAACGCACGGGTCCCGGGGATCGACGGCGAGACTATTCGGGTCGCGGCGCTCGGGATCATCTCGGTACGCCGGCCCGGCCGCCGGTCCCGGGCAACATCTGGCGGTGATGCCCTCCCCGTCACGCCGATCCGCCCCACTTCGATGCTTCCACCTTCCGGAGTACCGCAACGGTGACGCGGGTAGCCCCGTCAGAGGTCGTTCCACGCGTCTCCATCACGGAGGCGGGGACGACCAACCAGGGGGCCGCCCGTCATGTCATCCGGCTATCGCGAACCTGACCCGAGCCGTCCTTGGCCCACGCAGAGGGTGGATCTCCCGCCGCTACCCTTCCGACAGGCCCGAACTGGAGGGATCGAATCCTATCCCCGCGGCAATCGGTCGGTCGCCAACCCCACACACCTCGATAATCCATTGCTCCCGTTCATGGGCGTAGCCCGACCCGGTCCACCGGTCAACCCGACCTCCGTGGGTCTGAATCCGACGCCTCCGGTCAATTCAGGGGCGAGTGAGCCCGATGCCGTGCCGGGCGATGAAGACGGGGCGAAGTTCCCCATCACGGAACCTGCTGCCGGCGAGAAGGCCAGGGCCCGCGACCTGCTCGCCGCCATCCGCACCCTGCAACTCGTCGAGAGCGAAGATTGCCCGCCGGCCCCGGATGAGCGGCAAGTCCTGGCCCGGTTCCCCGGCTTCGGGTCGCTGGCCCTGCGGATCTTCCCCGACCCCGTTCGCGGCTGCTACAAGGACCCGACCTGGCAACGGTACGGCGAGGAGCTGATCTCCCTGCTGACGCCCGCGGAATATGCCGCAGCCCGACGCTCCACCTTCAACGCCTTCTACACCCCGCCCCTGGTCATCCGGGCGATGTACGACGCGCTCGCCCGGCTGGGGGTCCGGCCCGACGCCACGGTCCTCGAGCCCGGGTGCGGCCCCGGGCGGTTCCTGGACCTGGCCCCCGAGGGGATGCGCTTCATCGGCGTCGAGCTGGAGCCCCTCTCCGGCCGGATCGCCCGGCGGCTCCACCCGGCGGCCGACATTCGCATCGAGGACCTCCGCAACGCCCGCCTCCCCGAGGGCTGCGTGGACGCGGCGATCGGCAACGTCCCCTTCGCCGACAGCCGGGTCGACCATGCGGGCCGGCGGCTGGCCCTGCACGACTACTGCCTCGCCCGGGCGGTCGACGCCCTCCGGCCGGGCGGGGTCCTGGCCCTGATCACCTCGCACTTCACCCTCGACAAGCAGGACGAAACCGTCCGCGAGCACCTGGCGACCCGGGCGGACTTCCTGGGGGCAATCCGGCTCCCCTCCGACGCCTTCCGGCGGGAGGGGACGAGCGTGGTGGCCGACATCCTCTTCCTCCGCAAGCGGGCCCCGGGGGAGCCCGCCCGCCACGCCGACCCGGGATGGCTCCGGACTCGGCCGGTGGCCGTCGGGGACGCAACCGTGGCCATCAACGGCTACTTCCTCGACCATACGGGGATGATGCTGGGCACGCTGAGCCGCACGGGGCGGCTCTACGACTCGTCCTACAGCCTCGTAAGCAACGGCGACCTCGATAGTCGACTCCGGGCTGCGATCGCCGGTCTCCCCGAAAGCGTGGCCACCCCCGCCGCCTCCGATATCGCCACGACCATGATCCCGGCGACCATTGCCCCGTTCGTCCCCCCGCCGCCGCTCCGCCACGTCACCGAGGGCAGCCTGTTCGTCGCCGCCACCAAGGTGATCCACCAGGTCGAGGACGGCATCGCCCGGCCGGTCACCTACGGCGGCGTCCTGCTCCGCGTCGACGGCACGCCCCAGGCCCGCCGGATCGCCGCCCTGATCGGCCTGAGGGACGACGCCCGCCGCGTCCTCCAGTCGCAGAACGAGGGCTGGCCGGGGGCCCACCGCGAAGCCGCTCGCCGGGATTTGAACCGGTCCTACGACCGCTTCGTCGCCCAGCACGGCCCGGTCAACAAGACGACGTTCACCGAGACCAGGACCGGCACCATCCGCCGCATGCCCAACCTGGCTAAGTTCCGCGAGGACCCCGACGTCATGCTGGTCATGGCCCTGGAGGAGTACGACGAGGTCACCGGCACGGCCAGCAAGGCGCCCATCCTCCTGAGGGACGTGGTCGGGCCGAAACCGCCGGTCACCCATGTCGCCAGCGCCGAGGCGGGCCTGCTGGTTTCGCTCAACGACCGCGGGGCGATCGACCTGCGCTACATCGCCTCGCTCTACGGCAAGCCCGAGGCTGACGTCGTCGCCGAGCTGGGCGACCTGATCTACCGCGATCCCGCCACAAGCGAGTGGCTGACCGCCGACGCCTACCTCTCGGGCAACGTCCGCGAGAAGCTGCAGCTCGCCGAGCAAGCCGGCGACGAGTACGCCCGGAATGCCATGGCCCTGCGTTCCGTCCAGCCCGAGGACGTCCTGCCGGGGGACATCGACGCCAACCTCGGGGCCCCGTGGATACCCGCCACCGACATCCGGGCGTTCGCGGCCGAGCTGTTCCATGTCCCCCCGGAGGCGTTCCGGGTCGGCCACCTGAAGAAGGACGCGGTCTGGTCGGTCGAGCCGGACTACCGGGCGATCCAGTCGGTCGCGGCGACCGCCGACTACGGCACCTCGCGGATCAACGGAACCGAGCTGCTCGGCCAGGCGCTCAACCTCAAGACGCCGGTCATCTACGACATCGTCCGGGGCGCCCACGGCGACGAGCGGGTGCTGAACCCCGAGGAGACGGCCGCCGCGCGCGAGAAGCAGAAGCTCATCAAGGAGAAGTTCAAGGCGTGGATCTTCGCCGACCCCGACCGCACCGAGCGGCTGGTGCGGGATTACAACGACACCTACAACAACCTCCGGCCCCGGCAGTTTGACGGCTCGCACCTCGACTTCCCGGGGATGAGCCGGGCCATCACGCTCAAGCCCCACCAGGTGGACGCCGTCTGGCGCTGCATGACCGCCGGGAACACGCTGCTGGCGCACGCGGTCGGGGCGGGGAAGTCGTTCGAGATGGCCGCCTCGGCGATGAAGATGCGGCAAGCCGGGATCGTCAAGAAGCCGCTCATCGCGATCCCCAACCACATGCTCGAGCAGTTCAGCCGCGAGTTCATGCAGCTCTACCCCAACGCCCGGCTGCTGGTCGCGGGCAAGGACGACATGGCGAAGGATCGGCGGAAACACCTGACGGCCCGAATCGCCACCGGCGACTGGGACGCGATCATCGTCACCCACTCCAGCTTCGAGCGGATCGGCATGTCTAAGGAGTTCCAGGAGCGGTTCCTCCGCGAGGAGATTCGGGAATACGAGGAGCTGCTGAAGGACAAATCATCCCCGGGCCGCAACATCATCAAGACGTTGGAGAAGCAGAAGGCCCGGCGCGAGAAGAAGCTCAAGGACCTGCTCGCCGAGGGCAAGAAGGACGACGGGCTCGTGTTCGACGAGCTGGGCGTCGACCAGATCTTCTTCGACGAGTCGCAGGCCGGCAAAAACCTCGAAACAGCGACCAAGATGGAGCGTCTAGCGGGCATCCAGACCGGCGGCAGCGAGCGGGCGTTCGACCTGTTCATGAAGGCCCGCTACCTCGGCGAGGGGCATCCTGGGCACGGCGTCGTCTTCGCCTCGGGCACGCCGATCAGCAACTCGATGGTCGAGATGTACACCCAGTGCCGCTACCTCGACCCGGAGGGCCTGGCCAGCCGCGGCATCGACCACTTCGACGCCTGGGCGGCCTCGTTCGGCGAGGTGGTGGACACCATGGAGATCAGCCCCGACGGGGCGACGCTCCGGCCGCGCTCGCGGTTCGCCAAGTTCGTGAACCTGCCCGAGCTGGTGCAGATATTCCGGGCGTTCGCGGACGTGCAGACCGCCGACATGCTCGACCTGCCGAGGCCAACACTGGAGGGTGACAAGGCCCAGACGGTGGCCTGCCCGATGTCGGAGGAGCAGCGGGAGTTGCAGGCCGGGCTGATCGAGCGGTACGACCGCCTCCGCAGCCAGAAGGTGGACCCGAGGGAGGACAACGCCCTGGCGATCACCACCGACGGCCGAAAACTCGCCCTCGACGGGCGGATGCTCGGGCCGGGGCCGGACCATCCCGACTCGAAGATCAACGCGCTGGTCCGCAACGTCGCCCGCATCTGGAAGCAGACCGAGCCGACGCGCGGCACGCAGCTGATCTTTTCGGACATGGGGGTGAACCCGACCGCGTGGGGCTTCTCGGCCTACGACGAGGTGGCCGGGAAGCTCGAGCAGGTCGGCATCCCCAAGAGCCAGATCGCCGACATCGGCGCCGCCGACACCGACGCCAAGAAGCAGGCGTTGTTCGAGAAAGTCCGCCAGGGCACGGTGCGGGTGCTGATCGGCTCGACGGCAAAGATGGGCACCGGCACCAACGTCCAGAAGCGGCTGGTGGCGTTGCACCACCTCGACGCGCCGTGGAAGCCGGCCGAGGTCGAGCAGCGCGAGGGCCGCATCCTCCGCCAGGGTAACCAGAACAAGGAGGTGGCGATCTTCCGCTACGTCACCGAAGGGTCGTTCGACGCCTTCATGTGGCAGGCGCTGGAGACGAAAGCCCGCTTCATCGCCCAAGTGATGTCGGGCGACTGCGCCGTCCGCAAGGCCAAGGACGTCGGCGGCCAGGAGCTATCCTACGCCGAGGTGAAGGCCATCGCCTCGGGCAACCCGGCGGTCCTCACCCTGGCCGAGACCGACGCCGAGCTGCAACGCCTGGCCATCCTGCACAAGAATCACCGCGACGAGCAGTACCTGGCCCGTCGCAACCTCCGCGACCTGCCCGACTCGATCCGCCACCTCAACAAGCGGGTGGACGGCCTGACGGCCGACATGGCGACCATGGACCGTGACATCGGCGTCCCGTCGCAGGAGGCGATCGGCCACCGCATGGGCCGCATGCCCGAGAAGGTGAGCGAGACCTACCGCACGGACCTCGGGACCTATCGCGGGCTCAAGGCGAGCCTGATCCTGCACCCGCTGGGCGGCACCGAGGGTGTGCTTGACGGGGCGGTCCGTTGCCGCGAACAGCTGGTGCGGGACAACCCGGGGCCGCGCGCCGTGCTCAACGCCCTGGAACGACTGGCGGACAGGTACGAGGGCGACATCCGCCACCTGAAGGCCGAGATCGCGGTCAAGGAAGGCCAGCTCCGCGACTTCGAGAGCCGGCTGGGCCGGCCGTTCGAGCACGAGGACTATCAGAGTCAGCTGGCTGACCTGCGGGACCGGCTCAAGTTCGGGCTGTCGGAGCACGCCCCCGAGGGCGGCGAGCCGGTGGCCGAACTGGCCGGGCGGATCAAGGCGCTGCGCGACTCGGTGACGGTGGAGGCCGCACCCGAGCGGACGGTCCGGAAGGCAGTATGGGCCGAACGGCCGGTGACGGCGCGGATCAGGGAGCGGATGAAGGAAGTTGAGCCGGCCAAAGTCGAGCCGCAAACTTCAGGTGATGCAAGCCAAGGCGAAACCGGCAGTCCGGACGAAAATCGGCAGGAGGTGCAGGTCGACGCAAAAACGGCAGGACACCCGGTCGCGGAGATCATCACCTTGCCCGTCGCCAGGCCGGTCGAGGAGAAGCCGTCGGAGGGCAAGCCGGACGGCGTTTCGGGGGTCGTTGTCCCGGCGACGTATCAGGAGCTCGGGCACGCCGGGCGGGTGGCGCGGCGGCGGAGCGACGACGCGGGGCAGCTGCGGTTGTTTTGAGCTATCGGCACGATTCGGGTCGTCTCCTCAATGATCAATTTGAGGCCACCGGCACGAATTATGCATGTCTTTTGGCCCCGCGGATCGTTGGCAGATCCTGGGGGTGTTGGTCAGTCAAGTTCATCACCTCAACATACTTCGTGAATCAAACTTAATATTTTATGAAAGAAGTTTGTTATGGATGCCCAAACTCCTAGCCTCGCGTGGATTGTATTTTCCTACGTGGTTGTTGCATTTTCAGGAGCTGCCATTGCATATGGTGTTAAATTTTATTATGACAAAAAACTTGAAAGGAAAAAGACTCAAGCACATATTGTTTGTTCGCCTTCTTGTCATCCGTTTCTCAATGCGGATGCCAGCCAAACAGGCCATACAGTTGAATTGCTTGTAGATGGAGAGAGAACTCATAATGCAGCGCTCTTTTACTATAGGCTAAAGAATAGCTCGCAGATTATCGCACGCAACGTCAAGGTTCGAATTGAGCTACAAAACGATGTTAAACTGTTGCGCTATACTTTTCTTGTCCAACAACAAGTAGTTTGTGAAAGACTCGAAACTGATGAGCGTTCGACTCCTCCCAAATTCAAGTGGTCTTACATTAATCCGGGTGAAGTAATCGACTTGGAATTGGTTATTGTTCCTTATCTTGGAACATCTGACGTTAAACTGGAGGTAGATGGGGAGTATGTCCTGTTTGAAGAGAAGCCTATCCAAACCAATTGCGCAATCCCCAATCAACAATAAGTTGCCTTCTGGTGGTTGTAATCATTACTGAAAACTTCGACGTGTTAATCATGCTCTAGGCATGAGAATCCAGCAGCGGTTACGCGAAGGAGCTGAAGATGGGTGTATCGTCGGTCGCAGCGCGGAGGATAGGGGAGAAAGTGGCGGGGCGCAAGCGTAAAAACGTCTATTATTTAGTCGGACGAGAGGAACTGGTTGGGAATGAAGCGTAGCCCCGATGTGACAGCCCGCGCTCTCTATAGGTTTTCCGACGATGGCAGTTTGCGCAACGTATATCACATTTTGCGATTTCCTTAATCACCGTAGAAGGCCCTTTCTTTCCGGTTAGAGCCTCGAACACGTTAAACGATTTGGAATCATGGACGCGATGATCAAACTCCAAAACGACGAGGTCTGTTTCCCCGCAATCTATACATGGGTGCGACTGAAGGTAATCCAAGATGGATTTCTGGCTTTGTTCGCGGGCTTTTGCGTTCCACTTTGTTAAGCGGTTTCGATTCTTTTGCCGGTCTTTTTCGTACCAAATCTTCATGTAGGCACGCCGACATTTTTTGCACCGTGATTGAAGGCCATCGACTCTTCCGCAACGGACGCCGAAGCTAGAGCGTGGAAGTGATACTTTACAAGAGCAGCAAACCTTCATCCTTCGTTGTTATTATGGTTTGCAATCGTAGTCAACCGACATGAGCCAAACAAAAAAGTTTTTGTGAACGCCTGGACAGTTGCCTGCCGATCTGCGACCATCTCACCATGGTCGCCGAAATGATCTGGGAAGGCCAGCTGACCGGCATCTTCGAGGGCTACGCCTTCGACCGGCTGTTCGCGCTGTCCGACGGCACGAAGTGGCGGCAGGCGTGCGAAACGCGCGAGTATGTCTATCGTGAGCGGGTTATACTTCAGCGGAACGCAGCAGGGATCACGCAACCTTCATGGCCCTGACATGCGACTCGGCGAAGGCCAATTTTTGCACGGCCGCCACTATCGTCCTCAAGAGGTCCGCCTCGCGCGACCGGTGGGTCAAGGCGATCGTATCCAGGTCGTTGATTGCCCCCTGGACTGATTGGCCCAACGGGAGCATCACGGGCGCATACCGCCCCGCTATGCGGCTTTTCTCCGAGGCCGGCAAGGTCTGTTGCGGACGGAACGATGAGCTGAGACCGTCGCTCCATTCGAGGAGCCGCCTGCTCAGGACCGGCCCGATCCCCGGCACTTTCTGGTTGTTGAGCAGGGGGACATCCTTGGCGGTCTCGATCCCGAACGATTCCAGCGCAAGGATGCACTTGCTGTTGATACCCTTGAGGTTGGCCTGGCGGATAAGCGATCGGTCGAGATGCTCTTCGAGTTGGATTTTCTTTGAATCCACCTCCGCCTGCAGCAGTTCCCGCTCGTAATCGATCTTCGCGCGGCCATGGGTCGCAGCGATGCCGCTGGCTTCATCCCTCCGGAGCCGGAACTTCCCTTCGGTCGCTTGCCGTTGCCGATTGAATTCCGATTCCAGCCGCGCAAGCTCTGCCTGCGCGTGCGCTGCTCGATCCTGCCACCGCTTCTCCTCCGCGAGCCATGGGGCGTTGGCGGCCTCCCAGGCGGCGATCAGTCGGCGATTGCCTGCATCGACTTCTCGGCAAGCCCGATCGTGCTCGGCTTGTCGGGAGGCTTTCAGGGCTTCCCACGCGTCGCTCAGGCCCTGATTTGCGGACTCGACCCTCTTGCAGGCGGTTTCATTGACGGCCGTCCTCGCAGCATTCTCGGACTCCCACTCATCGAGCACCGATCGATTTGCAACCTCGATCTCGCGGCATTGGCGATCGTACGAGTTTCGCAGGAAGGACCATTCGACCTCGAAAGCCGTAAGTTGGCGGTGGTTCGTCTCGTCGATCGCATCGCACTGCTGCTTGTGCTCGGCGTTCAGGGCCGCAACGGCGGCCTTCCATGCGGCGGTGCGGCGTTCATTGGCCTTCTCGATCGGCCGGCAGGATTCGGCATACTCCTCGTCCAGCCACTCGCACTCCTGTTGGTGAGCAAGTTTCAGCGACTTGCGAGATGCTTCGCGCCTCTTCGCCTCGGTCGCCCTCATGATCGCCCACCAGGCACCGAATGCGAGCATCAGGAGGACACCCACGGGCCGGGCCACCAGGAACACCAGGACCCCCACCGACATGCCGACGATGCAGAGCGTCGGAAGGAACGGATCGGCCGGTCCCAGCGTCGGGGCCGGCGGGTATGCGGGCGGCAGGGGTATTGTTTTTAGGTTGGGACGAGGAGGCTCGGGCGGCGGGATTGGGTGGGGCTTGAGAGGTGGAGCGAGTCCGCGCACCGGTGGCGCCGGGGGGCGCTGCAACTGGGGCTTCGTCAAGAGCATCGGGGGCGGAGGTAGCTGGGCCAGCACGGGCCTCTGGACCGGGGAGGGAGACGCAGGATGCGGCATCAGGGCGGGCTTCAGGACCGATCTCAACCCGGGCGGCAGCGAGACCTGGATCGGCAGGACGGCCTTCGGCCGGACGTAGGTCGTGAACGTGACCTGCATCCCGCCGAGCTTGCGGATGAGCTGGTCGATGTCCTCGGGCCGGAAGATCGTTCCCGTGGCACCCTGGCCGGGCAGGAAGAACATGAGCCGCGCGACCGCGATCAGGTGGCACCATGGGCACTTGCCCGCCGCCCCCAGGTACGAGTGTTTTGGGTCGTTCTGGCAGCGCTGGAGTCGCCCCATGGCCGCGTCGAGGGTTGCTCGCCACTCGGAAGCGGTGGGACGCCTCGGCGAGCCGAACGCGCGCTCGAACAGGTCGAGCGTGGCCGCATCGAGCATCGATATCGGCGGGACGTGCGGCGGCGGCTTGAGCTTGATCGGGTTCCTCGTGTAGGCGTAGAGCCCGTCCTGGATCGCCTTCTCGATCGGGATGTCGACGTTGACCAGCGGCACGCCCGAGAAAGGATGGCGGCCCATCATCAGCAGGTGGAAGATCAGCACGGCCAGGCCGAACAGGTCGTGATTCGCCGCCCTGTCGAGGCCCGCGAAGCTCTTGCCGTGCAGCTCAGGGGGCGTATATTCGGGCACGCCCACCCCGCAGCGGAAGATGCGCGCCCCCTCGGCCACCTGGAACGAGTCGCAATCGACCAGCGCGACGATGCCCTTCTTCGACACCATCACGTTCTTCTGGTTGACGTCGCCGACCACGTGGCCGTGCCGGTGGACCGCATCGAAGGCGATCGCGCAATTCCTCGCCGTGTGGAGCAGGAACCCCCAGTCGGCATCCGGGAAATCCTTCTTGCGCTGGGCCACGCTGTAGAGGTGGTGGATCTCCTTGTGATCGACGATCCTGGGCATCAGGATGCCGTCGACCGCCGCGGGGTTCCCGCCGCTGAGCGTCGCGGTCGGCCAGGCCGCGATCTTGAGCAGCTCGGGGCTGCACAGCTTGGCCATGGCCCGGAGCTTGTCGCAGCGTTCCTTGCTCTGCGGCTTGTTGTAGAGCTTGGCGACCAGGTCGGGCCGTCCCAGGACGTCGAACACCGCGCCCTCGCCGCCGATCGCGAAGGGCTTCGCCGGCAGCCGGACGTCGTTGCCGGCATGGTCACGCAGTTGCGTCGGATAGGTGGTTTGACGGGACATCGGGGGGGATTCGCGTGGCAAGGAAGAGTGTCTTGTCGTCATCCGTCCGGTCGTTGACCCGCTTCGAGTCCAAGAACTCGAGCAGCGAGGACTTGAGCGTCTCGCCGTCCGGGCCATCCCTGACCGTCTTGAACAAGGGCCTGAAGAAACGGTCATGCACGCGTGCCTGGGCGAAATCCAGCGCGAGCATCTGGAGGCCGTCGGTGAGGACCGCCACCTCGGCAACCTGGCGATCGATGACCTCGATCCGCAGGTTCGAGCGGAAGTCGTCCTCGGTCAGGAACCGTGTCGTGTTGGCGTACTCGCCGTTGTCCGGCCAGAAGGCAAGCTCATATCCCCCTGGCCCGTTGAACACGATGACCCCGTCGCCGACTTGCAGGTTGGCAGCCCACCCGTCGCCCACGATCGTCGCGAGGAAGGTGCACGCGAGTTGGCGGGGCGTCGTCTCATTATCGGCCGCCACCTCAAGCACCCGGTTGCGGGCGGAGTCCACCCACGCCTCGATCTCCTCTCGGCTCGGCGGCGAGGTGGGCGATCCGGCGGCATCCAGGAACCGCTCGACCGCCGCCCTGGACCCCAGGTGTGACAGCTCGGCGCTGCCGGCTCCATCCGAGCAGGCAACGATGAGCGACGGACCGACGACGCGTCCTGCGCAGTAGTCCTGGCAGGGCTGTCCCGTCCGCGCGTGGGAAGTGCCGCGGACGGACCCATGGACCAGCTTCCACATGGCGTCCCCCGCTCAGATGTCGGCCCAGCCGGGCGGCGCGAGCGCCACCTTGTCGCCGGGGGATGATTGGGACACCGCCTGCATCGACTGGGAGAGCCAGAGGAAGAGGTCGCGGAAGTTGAGGCCCTTCAACTTTACCGGCGCTCGCGTGGCGATCTGGGCCAGCACGTCGAGATTCGCACCCTCGACGCCGACCGTGAAGAAGGCGAACGACTTGGCGGCCTCGCCCTGCTTGACCTGGGACGCGGCGGCCTGCCAGGGGTCGGCCGGGTCCGGGCCGCCGTCGGTGATGAGGAAGACCCACGGGCGGTAGTACGAGATGCCGTTGGAGCGGTAGGTCGACTTGCGCTGGGCGATCATGTCGAGGCCCTGCATGATCGCCTGGCCCATCGGCGTCCCGCCCGTGGCGTGCAGGTGGGGGGGCTGGAAGTGTTCGGCCGTGACGAAGTCCTGGATGGTGGTGACCATCCCCCCGAAGGTCACGATGGCGATCTCGGCCCGCTTGCTGGCGAGCAAATCGGCGGCGAGCGTATCCTTGAGCGTGATCAAGCCTTCGTTCAGCTCGGCGATCGGCTGTCCATTCATCGAACCGGACGTATCCAGGAGCAGCACGCAGGGGACTCGAGGCTCGGGGTTGTCGGCGAATTCGCTCGCCTCGAACCCGGCGTACTCGATCTGATCGCTCATAAGCTCGCACCTGGCCCGGGGCTTGAAGATCGTCTGGATTAATACCACACAAGCATACAACTACGGTCGGACTGATCCAAGGGGATAGGCCATCGAATCGGACGCGGTTGACCCTGCCTCCACGGCTGCGCGGCGACGAGGTCGAGGCGACGAAGGAGTATCGGGCGAGCCGGGAATTTCTCGAAGGATTATCGCCGGGCGAGGCCATCCAATTTGGGCAGGATCTGGTTGAATGCTTGCGGCGAGTCCGGGTTGGTCGTCAACAAACTCACCTCCGATCCCGCGACGTCGAACTTCAGGATGCCGCACCGCACGACAGGCACCTGGTGGTTCGCCTTAAATCTCCGGTCCGGCGAGCCGTCGCGGTTGATGAATCGCCAACGCCTTTCGAGGATCATCGAGTCCGGGAAGACGTGCCCGTGCACCTCGACATAATCGAGGTGGTCCCGCCCGATCGCGAAACGGCTGTAGGGTAAGTGGCTGATCTTCGATCCCTCGATGACCAGGAGCTTCTCGGGCATGAAGTACAGTGCCAGCTCTCCATAGGCTACGCCGCAGACGTGGATGTTGGTCTCGATGTTGGGGATCGGGCGGTTGAAGATCGCGATCGGCAACTTCGTTACCGAGAATTGGCCGCCCGCGTTGTACTTCCACTGCTTGTCGTCCATGTTCGCCTGCAACCGGAAGGCCCACACGGCGCTGCTCCGACGCAGGGCGTCGAACGCGCTCAGGATCTGATTCAACTTCGCCTCGGCCTCGGGGGCCAGTTCGTAGCCGATGAAGACCTTGGTCCGCCTGGCCTTGTAGATATAGCCCAGGATCAGGAGCGTCAGGAAGAGGGCGAACTTCGTCGTGCCCCACGTCAGGCTGAACTGCCCGACTAGGTCCGCGACGGTCCAGACGCCCCAGACCATTGCGACGGCGACGGCGAAGCCAACGAACCAGTTCGACTGCCGGATACCCTCCCGGATGTCCCGCTCGAATTCGTCCTCCCCCACATCGGCGCCCTGCTCACGGGCGAAATCGTATCGGATGTGCTTGACCCCGGCAGGAGTGACCTCGGCAATCACGAAGCCCTTGGCGGGGAGGGTGAGTCGTGCCCACCAGGCCCGCACGCTCTGCATCCAGGGCATCGAATCCTTGAGGTGCTCGTTATTGAAGACGAACTTGTCGACGAAAAGGGCGACCTGCTCCTTGCGGGTCAGGTCCCGGTAGCGCTTCGCACGGGGCAGGTCGGCCGCGAGCGTCTCGTCAACCTTGGGGAATAGGTCCGGCACCTTGGCCGCGAGGGTCCATTTCTCCCGGGTCGAGCTCAACTCCCAGGATGGCTGGATCTTGCCGTCGAGCGCGGCATGCTTTAGGTCGGCCGCGCTGAACGGGCCGGCGACCCGGCCTTTGGTGTCTCGGACATAATATTTCATGGACATCTCGATGCGCCGAGTCGTCGGGAGAGCGGCTGGCTGACGTCGCCTGATTTAAGCGGGCCATCTTCTCGCTTAAGTCATAGAGTAGCAAGCAGCTCTCGCTTGCAAACGGATCGAAAGACGCGCGTCGCAGGGCCGCGGGGGTGAGCCGGTGGGAGTGTTCGGCGCTCTGGCTGTTCGGCGGGCACACGGTCAGGGGTGAACCGCTCAGACTCCCGGCCTCGATTTCCTGCACGAGTCGCATCACCCCTTCATCGCAGACGAACGCGGAGGGTGGTTTGTTTCTCCACCTCCAGATAGTCGCGTAGTTCTTGCCGGTAATCTCCGCGATCCGGGACTGGCGGCGAGGCCGGGGCGTGCCCGTCACGGCGGCGGTGATCGGCAATTGGAACAGCCACGTTTACCACGCGCCGCACTGCCGGGCGGTGGCGGTGATGGGACCGGAGAACCGGGTCGAGTTCAAAACGGCTGCGGAAGCGGATGAGAAGGGTTATCGGCGAGCGGGGGATTGTAAGTTGCAATAACGTTATCGCTTGTCAACAGATTAATATTTTACTGACAACTTGTTCGTAAGTTTTTCTTTTTCCCATCTGTGAAAAAAAGTTGTGGACTTGGTGGCAACGAGAATCTTCTTCCCCTCATTCCAATGAGTGACAATACCGGCAAATTGCATATTTTCCTCCGTCCAATTATTTATATTCCAGTTGCATCGAACCGCTCCGACGTCCCATACTGGACTACCGCTCATTCCGCCAGATCCCCATACCGGTTGGTCCTCGAAAGAAGACCCGTTCATGTAAAGGCCAGCTTGATGACGAGTTACATAGCTATCGGTGATTTCTTCGCCGGTTTCAGAAAGTAATGGACCACCTTCCTCAGAATAATCCAAGGCGAATTGATGTTCCTGAATGAGATTGCGGGGCAGCAACGGGTAGTCTCCCAAAATTTGTTGAGCCTTGTCAACGCTTCCCTCTTTGAAGTCCTCCTCGCGCATATGCACGCCCGCGAGATGGGGATTCGTCCTAGCGATAGGACCATTTGCTATGGCGCTCCATCGAACCAGTCTTTCTGGAAACCCGTGTGCCAGATAATACTCTTCTGAACCGATAATGGGGCCATGATTCGGTGACGTAATTCCCCAATAAGACTTGGTTTCTCCGATATTAACTATTTTATTCGGCGAAATAATAGCAATGTCCAAATCTCGCCAACTCAAAACGAAGCCAGGGGTAATGAATGGTCCAGCCCCGCCCCAAAACGCTAATGCTTCTAGATCATCGGCTCGGGCAATTTGCTCCAGAATATGCAGGGCGGTAACAATAACATTGATTCGATCATTCCGAAGAAGAAAGGCTGTACCCATATGCTGAAGATGAGATCGATCTTTTCTGATGGCTTTGACTTGAATTACGTTTTTCCGAGTAAATCTTCCAGCCCTAGCAGCGATTAACTTTAAAAAGATCAATCGCTTTTCTTTTTCATCCATCGCCATCCTCCAATATCCTGATCGTGAAAGAGAGATAATTCGCTCTCAGAGTCTGGCCATACCTTTGAATACCTCGCGACCATGCCAGTCCAGGCGCCTCGGCTCAGGCCGCCAATCTGGGTGCTGAGCCTCCCGGATTTGTCGGCCATGGTGGGCCATCAAAAATTCTTGAAATCCGGTCGTCCCGTTCGCCTGGTCCGAAACCAGTAGCACGCCCTCCCTCACCGTGAAGGCGCCCAGGTCGAACGTCTTGTGGTGCAAAACGCAGAGTGCCAGCCCGTTGCTCTCAACGTCAGGACCGCCGACCTGATGCCAGCGGATGTGGGCGGCATCCAGGGCGATCGACGCTGAGCCGAGCCGCACGTCGAAGCCGCAAATGGCGCACCGATACTCGTAAGCCTTGAGCACGCGCTGGCGGAACGCCGGGTTGCGCTTTCGGCGGCCACCGGTGGTCTCGAGGGTAAGGCCGACTGCGTTGAGAATGTCCGAGTGGAGCGACTTGGGGAAGTGACGCTCCAGGATGCGGATGGCGATGGCGACGATCAAGCCCGGGTCGGCCGCCAAGGCGGTGTGAACGTCGGGCGAAAACTCCGCCTGAATGTCGAGCGATCGCAACTCGCCGATGCGCGGGATATCGGCGCCCGCCTTCGTCTGAAGGTCGGGCGGAGCATGGACGGTCCAGACGCCGTCACGCTGAAGCCGCCAGAACGGTTGCTCGGGATGATCCGACCGCCGGGGCGGCCCGAACTCGCGCAGTAGGGCGGTGAGGTCGGTCTCAACCTGGCGGAAGCCGACCGCATGCTGGCCGGCTTGCCAGCGGCCGAGGGCGTACAGGATAAGCAGCGGCTTGTGCGGCGCGCGTTGGTCGCCCTGCTTCCAGGTGGACGGGTTGTCGAGTTGCGTCAGAATAGCTTGGCCGTTCACCGAATCCCCCATCGGTGTTAGGCTAATCGATCGAGGCCGCCAAGGCGATCCTAAAGCCGAACCCGAGTCAACTCATCCATGTCCTTATTTTAGAACCCGATCAACCTCGGAAGACTTACGATGTCGCGGTGGTCGAAGGGTAAACGCCATGACCGATCTACTAGCTGAGCTTCATTACACTATCGGCTTACTCGACGTAACCATCGGGATGATGGATAAGGCGAGGGAATCCTGGGCAAGCGAACTTGGCCCGATCAAGACGGACGCCGAGCTTCTCCAAGGCAAATTCGAGGAACGCGAGTTGGTTTTGATCGTACGAAGTAGGGCTGGGGTCGACTGGAATATTCGAGACGCCGGAGAGCATGACCTACAGCTACTTGCGGATGACCCCAGGGGAATACCAAGGAACGCCAAGGTCTGGGAACTGGACCTCGGCGAGTTCCACTATTTGAGGGCTTTTCGCACCGGCATTGCGGAACTGGCGACCGATCTGCCGGCGTTCTTTCACGGGATGACTTTGGTCCATGCGTGGGGCATCTTTGAGCACTATCTTGGATCGTTGCTTCTGCTCATTTTGACCACACGACCCGAGATTCTTGGCCAAGACAAGCAAATAAAAATTGCAGATGTCTTTGGCCATCCTTCGAAGGAGGCCCTGCTCGCAACGATCGCCGAGCGCGAGGTGCATGAGCTCTTCTACAAGCCTGCCAAGGACTGGCTTAGGTCACTTCGACGACGATACGGATTGCGGCAGCTGACCGACCAGTTTGATAACGACATCATCGAGACAGCCCTGATCAGGAACTGCGTCGTCCACAACCGGAGCATCGTCGACGGAAAGCTCGCAAGACACCCCGGTTGTGGACGCGTGGAGGGATCGCAGATCGATATGCCCCGGGAGTTCGTAGGAAGGGCGACGAACATCTTGCGGAATTTTGCCTCAGCGGTTGATAAGGCAGCGATCGAAGCCCACTTCGAGAACCCCACTTCTTGATTTCTCTATCTGATAATTGGCAGGGCTTGCTTCCAGGCCTAAAGCGTCTCAGGAAGCAGGTTGAGTTCATGCTCTTGAGGCTCCCTCGGAGCCATCTTGGCCAGTTCGGCGAGGATGTCCGGAAGCGGGTTGGCCACCACGTTGCGCGTACGGCCGGGGGTTGGGAACTGGCGGCCGCATTCCGAGCAGATGTGGGTCGGTCCGGGCACGTAGGCCGCCTCGCCCGCATCGAAGCCGGGCTCGCCGCAATGAGGACAGTCCATCGACTGGATACGGCCTTTGAGCGATGGCATCACCTTCTGGGCCATCAGCACTCGGACCATCACGGGGTCGATTTTGATGCCGTCGATGGTGACCTCGCGGAAGGTATCATCCATCTCCGGCTCGGTCTGGCCCTCCAGGAAAGCGTGGACGTGAACGCCCTCTTCCTCATGCTTGGGACTTGTCCACAAGAATGCCGGATTCGATCCCCAGATTTGGATGCCGCCGGGATAATCCGACTGCCGGATGTCCAGGGACTTCCGGGCCGGTTCGACCTTATGCCCCTCGAATCCGCATGCCTCGCGGATGCCCATGATCGGATTGCCGATCCCGATCACCTGATCGTGGAAATGCCTCCCGCATCCGGAGCAGAGATGCCGACGGTGCGGATGAACGCTAAACCAATCCTTATCCAGGTGCGGCCAGCCGCAGTGGGTGCAGGTGACGTAGCACATCGGGAACCGAAAGATCGAGCTGACCATGTAATAGATCGCGTCAGTCTCGCTGACCACGGCACCGTCGTCCGGTAGGCCTTTCCCAATAAGCCGAACGGCTCGATAGGTGTGGTCCGTGTCCTTTTTCGCCTCCGGCGTTTCTCGGGTGTGGATGTGGACCCCTCGGTCCATCGGGAGCCGCGTCGTATCGTAGACGGCCGGGACGGCACCCCACAGGGCAACACCACCGAGGTATTTGTTCAAGTCGAGCGCCATGATCTCGTCGGGCCCGATGGGGACCAAGTGCGCCGCCCGGCATTTGTCTGCCTGCGAGCCTCCCTTGGCCGTAGCATCAGCCCGGTGAGCGTGGCACCAATACCTAGTGCCGCCGTCGCGTCGCTTCTCGATGGCGACTATCTCGCAAGGCACGTCCGGCCCCGCCAGATTGAGCGTCGAGGGCAAATGCGGGCCGAACAGCGATGGCTGCTTCTCGCCCTTATGTTGCGGGATCATGCTGTCAATCCCCTGCGCCGCCATCTCAGACCCCCTTACATAGTCAGAACGGCCGGTTCGCCAGCCCTCTTCTGCAACTCAACCACTCGCGGCTGTCGAGCCGCCTTCTTCACCGCATCCAAGTGGACGCGAAGCTTCTCGATCTGCTTGTCCGTCAGATTGCGGCACCGGCCCATAACCTCGCGGATCGTGTCGCCCTTGACGTCGAAGACGTCCCGGAGAATCTCCACCGTCCGCAGCCGGGCCTCAGCGATCTCGGCAGGTGTTGTGAACACAATAAGATTTTTCCCGACGACATAGTTTTGTATCCGCTTGTCGAACTTGTTATGACCATCCAGCTCGTGCTGCTTTCCGTCGGCACCGACGATCACGTTCCCGGTGAGCTGGCCGTCCTCGCGAAGACTCAAACGCTGCTCCGGGAAACGATCATAGGCCTCGGCGGCGCTGATCTTCTCCGCGATCTCGAAACCGCCCATCACGAATTGATTGACGTTTCGCACTTTGCCGGAAACGAAGAAGAGCTGGTCGCCGGTCTTGAGTATTGCGCGGATGTCGTGGCGGCACGCCCCAAGGGTTGGGATCGCCCCCAGGTAAGGATCCTTGACGTGCTTCCCCTTTTCGGGGTCATAGCCGGTTCTTGTGACCACCATCTTCCCAATCATGGGTTCAGCCTTCCGGTGGAAAATCCCAGTTGAGCGTCTGTTTTAGAGCGTTCCCCTGGTGCCAGCCCAGAATCCCTTCGTGTTGCAGTCGGCCGACAACGATGCCAGGCCCAACTCCGATGGTGTCAGCAAAGGCATGGATGTCGTCGCTCGATACTGCCTTGCCGACACGTTGCATGAACTTGGCCAGGGCGTCCGGCGGGATGAGTATGTCGGCCGAAAAGCGGTTTGCCTCCTCCTCGCACTTCACCATGTCCGGGTCGACCACGGCGTCGCTTACGAATTCAGCCGCATTATCGACCACAAACATCTGCCAGTCACGGTGTAGAAGAATGTGGGCAATCTCGTGAAAGAAGGTAAACCACAGGTGATCATCTTTCTTGTACCGGGTAGTCATGCCCAGTAGGGCATGTCTGTCGCTGATCCACTTCGCGCAACCGCTGAGCCTGGTGCCAGGCAGCTCCGGCACCATGACCAGGGCCACCCCGGCGTTCGCACAGATCTTCTGGGCGTCGTCCAAGGCCTCGTCGACCGGTTTACGGGTCAGACGGCGAAGCGGTTCCAGCGAAGATCGAAGCCGTTTCTCGTCAAAGTCGGCGAGGGGGATTTGGCCAGCAATGATCTCGGCTTCCCGGACCCATGCGGCCACGGCCTCTTGCTTGGCGTCAAACAGCTGAGTCTGGCGGTAGGCGACGTGAGCGTTCTTCCAGCCAGCCTGCCAGCCCTCCGGAGAGCTCACCCCGAAAAAATCCAGGAGTGCCTCTAAGTCAGGTCGTTCTAGCGGCAATGAGAATCGCAACCGCTTCATGTCTTTCAGCGGGAAACGTCGGCTCCACGCCGCAGAATCGGTCACCGGCTCGACTACCGGTGTGGGCTGTGCGACCGTCTTAGGGTCGATCCTCGCAATGAGACCGCCGACGGATACGATTCCGTTCGCCTCCTTCTCCGCCATCCGGAGTAGCCATTCCCGATCGATGTTCAGGTTCATGCTCCACCCCCGCTCGAGCTTGACGTGTATCGCGCCGCCATCTCGCGGGTCATCTCGTAATACGGCAGGTTTTCGTAGGACGGATCGGGTCCACAGCACTGCATGCCGCAATCGTCTCGATAGAACCACTCGGATTGGGGTAGGGCGTGGAGCCCGAGCCGCCCGTAAAACCCCTCTTCGTGACTCACTTCCACTGCGGCTTGCATGAGCAATGGTCCGATGCCGCCATAGAGCGGCGTTTCCACCATGGAGGCGAGATTCCAAGGCGCCGACTCCAGGTAGTCGATGTAGACGACATCCTTGTTCTCGTCGGGAGGGAGCCGTGCAACCTGACCGACGAGCTTGACCATCAGCAGCCCCTGAAGTTTCCCCTCGCACTCAATGCCGAGGCACTGGAAAGCGAGGTGCTGGAGCTTCAGACTCTTTTCTCCCCAATCCCAGTGGTAATGCTGGGGGATGCTCTGGAGATTACCCGAGCGTTTGAGCTTACGCGCTGCCGCCAACCGTAACGGTCCCCATTCCTTCTCCGTGTCGACCAGGACCTTCGCCTTCAGCTCGGTGTGAAGGACGGCGTCCACCAGGGTTTTGTCCTGGCGGCGGACGATCTGGATGGGAACGGAACTCATAAGACCATCAGCTCCGCTTTCTTCTGGGTCTTCTCGTCCTCGAAGACGAGCTTCTCCCCCGCACTCAGCCGGGCATCGATCATCTGGTAGAGGCGGACCGCCTGCCGGATTATGGCCGTCTTAGACAAATCCTTCTTCTTGGCAAGCTCCTCGAGGGCCTGCATCTCGACCTCGGTGAGATTTAAAGTCATCGTCCGCTTAGCATCACTCATCGGGCCACCTCCCCGTTCAAATATACGGATGGAGTGGCCAATAAGTCCACGATTTTTGGCCGTATTTTGGCCAAAAAAATTGACTGCAAGCTGATTCAGCTCCTATAGGTCTACCTCGAAACAACTTAAGTTGATTCGGCGCGAGTCAGCTGACGACGCCATCTCAGCTTGCGCATCGCCCCACGTCCTGCTAGTTTCATTGAACGCCCGACCGCCCGCCACTGAGCCCCGCCGACCACGCCGAGGATTTCGCCCACCTCTGGGCCGACGTGCTCGACTACCTCGCCGGCAACCGGACGACCGAACTCGGCATCCCGACGGACCGGATCGGCTCGCGCATTCCCGGCCAAGGGCACGCAACCTTCATCCCCGACGAGCGGTCGGGCAGCGGCAACGACCACCTCGGCGGCCTAACGGTCGATTCGGGCGTGTTCAACCCGGAGCTATTGGGTACGATGCCGGGAAATCAAGAGTGCTCCAAGGCCAGCCTCCGAGACCGGCTCGACGCGACCATTTCGCACGAGCACGAGGAGGCCCGGTATGGCTGGAGCCATGTCGAGGCGCTGAAGCACGCGCTGGATACCGAACTACCGATCCGCGAGGACGCCCGTCACATCCTGCGGGCCATGAAGCCACCGGAGGTACGCCTGCGATAATCGACGAACTGACCATCGGCCATATGCACGCGGCGGCGATCCGCGAGCGACGGACGATCGCCATCCGCCCCCCCGACGAGGCAATCGTCGACCGGGTGCTCGCCGACTTCCCGGGACTCAAGGTGGAGCGGCGCGACGGGTATCTCATCGCCCCCTGGCACGGCCGCGAAGAGGGCGAGCGGGTAGAGGTATTCGCCGTCCGGATGCGGGCCGAGACTGGCTGCATGGTCGCAGATCGTCGAATTGGGCGGATCGTGGACCTGTCGCAGGCCGTGCAGAAGGCGGGTTGACCTTCTGCAATTCTTCTGCACGGGCTGGCCGCGTCGGCCCAATGCCGGTACAACCAAATACGAGCGAGCCGACGACGTAAACAGGTTGCCAGATCCCCAGTTAAGCATCACGCCACCTCCAGGGCCGCGTCTTCGGCAGCCACGCAAGATTTAGGTTCCTGCGTCGTTACATCAAGATTCTCCGCTCATCCAGCTAGGTGACCATCCGGTCCGCGTGGCCGACCGGGTCATACGACTCCCGTGCCGCGACAATCATCTCCGCCAGTCCCAACTCGCGCTCGATGCGATCGACCAGTACTTCCCAGCTCATCCCGGAATTTCCGTGGAAGACCTAGACCGTCGCGATCGCCCGACCGCCGCATGCGAAGAAGTCCCGCCGTCCAGCACGACCTCAGATCGAGTGCAGCCCCCGAGCCAGGGGGGCCTCGGGCCGACCTGCCCGTCCGATTTCAGAGATCGATAAAGGCCATCCAAGTAGTCCGGCTGCTAGCGGAACTGCATGAACCGGCCTCCTCGCCGTAGGCACCAGCAGGTAGTCGCGGCACCAGACCTGGAGCGTCGCCGGCATCAACCCCCGAAGAGACGCCATGTTCGCGGAGGGTTGCCGTCCGGTGGTTTTGAACTTCGCGGACCAGCCGCTCAAGCGTGGCGGCCGCGAGCAAGTCGTCGGCGTCCCATCCCTCGATCATCGACCCTGCCGACCCATCGTCCGACCGTTCGACCTGCCCGATTCATCTTCAGGCGGGAGAGCGGGACTGGATGTTCAAGTCCCTTCCGAGCGTGGAAGTCCGGTGCCGAAGCTTCTCCTCTCGAAGCCAGGATGGTCGGCCTCGATGTTCTCGGGCCGAGATCTCACCTCTCAGTGCCCGCCCCCTTCCGCCAGCCTCGCCTTCCTCGCCCGGGTACCGCCCGTGAGGTCCGAACGAACGGCCCCTTCACCTGGGGCCCGACCCTTCACGAGGAGTACGCGACGATGGCCCACGAGCTCGCCACGATCAATGGCCGCACCAGCATGATGTACTGCGGCGATGTCCCATGGCACGGATTAGGACAAAGCCTCGCCGGCCCCGCTACCGCCCGCGAGACGATCGTCGCCGCCGGCCTCGACTACGAGGTCCGATTGGCCGACCTGCGGACGATCGACGGCCTCTCCGTCCCGACACGCAAGGCCGTCGTCCGGACCGACACCGACGACGTCCTCGGCGTGGTGGGCAACTCCTACGTCCCGGTCCAGAACCACCGGGCGTTCGGCTTCCTCGACGCCGTCGCCGCCGAGGGGGGCATCCGTTACCACACCGCCGGCGCTCTCCGCCGCGGCGAGCGGATCTGGCTGCTCGGCAAGCTACCCGGCCAGATCCGGGTCAAGGGGTCCGACGATCTGACCGAAAAGTTCGTCCTGCTTTCGAACTCGCACGACGGCTCCTCGGCCCTCCGGGTGTTCTTCACGCCGATCCGCGTGGTCTGCGCCAACACCCTGGCAATGGCCGACCGGGGTGGCAAGGGGGAGGGAATCTCGATCCGCCACCAGGGCAACCTCGCCGCCAAGGTGCAGGAGGCCCAGCAGGTGCTCGGCCTCGCCCGCCGCTACTACGACGACCTGGAGGACCGGATCGACTTCCTGGCGGGCCACCATCCCACCGCCGCCCAGCTCGGCCGCTACTTCGAGGCCCTCTACCCCGACCCCGCCGAGGGGAGCGGCAGCCGGGCGCGGAACGTCCGCGATGCCCTCTACAACCTGTTTGAGCGGGGCAAGGGGCAGGAGATCCCGGCGGTCCGCCACTCGACCTGGGCGGCGTTCAACGCGGTGACCGAGTACGTGGATCACCACCGCTCCAGCCGGGGTACGAGCGACCACGAGCGGGGGAGCAACCGCCTGGAGTCGGCCTGGTTCGGCTCGGGCAACCGCCTCAAGGGGCGGGCGTTCGACCTAGCCCTCGCGATGGCCGAGGACGACTGACCCCGGGCACCCCGCCCGACCTTCGCCCGTGTGGCCCGGAGCCCGCGGGCGGCGGGCGGGGTACCCGGCCCGTCGAGGAGACGCCCTTCCACCTACCCTTTGCGAGGTCCGGATCATGCTCAAGGCGAATGTTGGCCTGTCCCGCAAGCTGTCGGAGAACTACCAGTCTACCGGCTTCTCGCTCAACCTGGAGGGCGAGATCAACGCCAGCCTGGACGACCCCGAGGCCGTCATCGAGCGCGTCAAGGAGCTGTTCGACCTGGCCGAGGAGGCGCTCGATCAGCAGGTCGAGCGGCACCGGTCGGACTCGGCCATCGCCTCCCGCGACGCCGGACCCCTGCCAGCCCGCAACGGCAACGCTCCCGGCCGATCCGCCCCCGAGCCCGACGCTCGCCCCGCCTCTGAGGGCAACGGCCACGCGTCCCGCAACGGCCACCAGGACGGCCAGCCGGGCGGGACGGGCGAGCCCGCGAGCAACAAGCAGGTGCAGTACCTCCAGACCCTGGCCAAGCGGCGGAAGCTCTTCGGCGCCAAGCTCGAAGGTTTCATCGAGGACGTCGTCGGCCGGCCGTGCGGTCCCTACGACCTCACCAAGAAGGAGGCCGGGGCGGTCATCGATGCCCTGAACCCGGAAGGCGCCGGCGACAACCGGCCCCGACGGTGAGATCGGGGGCGGGAGATCGAATTCGCGTGACCGGGGCCGGGCAATGGGGTTCGGCCCCGACTTCATCCCGGGAGGCAGCATGAGAGAGCGCGTGACCCGACCGCACTGGTCGTATTCCTCGATCAGCCAGTACCAGCGGTGCCCCTTGCAGTACTACTTCGAGCGCGTGCTGCGCCTGCCGCGGCGGTCGGCCTCCGACGCCCTGGTGCTCGGGGCCTCGGTCCACGCCGCCCTGGCCGACTGCCACCGCCGCCATCAGGCCCGCGAGCCCGTCGCCGCGGAGGCGGTGCTGGCGACGTTTCACGCCCACTGGGATCGACAGGCCGGCGAGCTGGGCATCGTCGCCACCGGCGGCGGGTCGCTCGGCGATGCCCGGGCGATGGGCGTCGCGCTGGTCGAGGCGTACCTCCGGGAGCCCGCCCCGGCCGAGGTGCTGGCCGTCGAGCGGCCGGTGCTGGCCCCGATCGCCACCTCGCGTGGGGACTACCTCGAGCGCCCCCTCCTGGTCATCCCCGACCTGATCGCCCGCGACGCCAACGGCACGCTCCGGGTGGGCGAGATCAAGACGGCGGGGCGGTCGCTCTCGGAGTCGGACGTCGCCACGTCGCTCCAGCCGACGTGCTACGCATCCGCCGTCCACGAGCTGACCGGCGAGGAAGCGGTCGTCGAGTACGTCGTCCTGGTCAAGACCAGGGTCCCGAAAGTCCAGCGGATCGAGGCGACCCGGGATGCCGGGGACTTTGGAAGGTTGGGGGACATCATCGAGGCCGTGGCCCGGGCCATCGACGCGGCGAGCTTCTACCCCGTCGAGTCGCCCCTGAACTGTTCGGGATGTGCTTACTACCGGGAGTGCCGGGGGTGGGCCGGATTGGGGAGTTCGAGTCGGAATTTAGCCGCGGGCGATCGAAGTCGGCTCCGGATCGAGGAGGCCGTCGCGTGCTGACCGAGCTGAACGGCAAGGGGGGCAACCTCTGCTCGCACGCCCGGTCCGGCGCGATCCGCTGCCCCCTCATCGTGCGGCCCACCTCCGAGGACGCCATCACGGGCAACATCTTCGGGGTGCTGGGCTACATCAACCCACGCTGGTGGCTTCCCGGCCTGCTCAACGCCGGGCTCGGGGCCGACCGGTTCCGACGCCAGGTCTTCCGGGGCTTCCGGATCCGGCTCTGGGTGAACCAGCCCTGCTACCCGCGCGAGTTGCTCCCGTGGGATGAAGGCTCGACGCAGGTGGACGTCGTGCTGACCTGGGAGAACCCGCCGACGACCGTCTTCATCGAGGCGAAGTACGGCTCGGGCCTGACGACCGCCGTGGCCGGGGACGACGGGACCTCCGGGTTCCCGTCGGACCAGCTGATCCGCAACATCCGGGTGGGCCTGCTCGGGTCGGGCTACTTCGACCGGGGGGATCGGCTCTTCGAGCAGCCGCCCCGGGACCTCGTCGTGCTGGTGCTGGCCCCGCGCAACGGGCACCCCCTGGTCGAGCGCTACCGCGACGCGGGGCAGCTCTGCGGGTCGATCCCCCACGCGGACAAGCTCGTGGGTCTGCCCCGCGGCCCGTTCGTCGGACAGGTCGACTACCGCGACATCCGGTACACCCTGGCCGATGGGTCCCGGTGGATGAACGCGGCGGAGCGGCGGGTGGTCGCGGGGCTGGCGGATTACCTTGAGTTCAAGGCGGCCGGCATCCCAACCCGGACGGGCCCGGAGTCGGACAGGCCAGCGGGCGTTGCCGTGTCGATGTTGCCTCACGGCCAGCAAACGCCCCTCGAGATTCTGTCAGTGGACTGACCCACTGCCGTCAGCACCGTCGGCTAGCATCGCCCCTGGAGGTACGGGTTGACCCGGCTTCCGGGGGTTTCTCGTTGATGGCCAGCAAGCGAACCGATGCCGAGCGGAGGGTACGCCAGACGGACAGGCTGGCCCGGGTACTCCGCGTCCTGCAACTGATTCAGGGCACCGGCCCCACCACCGCCCAGAGCATCGCCCGGGAACTCGAGTGTTCGGAGCGGACCGTCTACCGCGACCTCCAGACCCTGGCGGCGGCCGGGGTGCCCTGGTTCTTCGACGAATATGCCCAGAGCTACCGCACCAGGGACGGCTACAAGGGCTCCCTTGCCCACTTCTCGGCGAAGCCCAGAGGAGATGGCGTAAGCCCGTCGGCGCCTCCTCTGTCTGCCGATGATGCCCGGTCGATCGTGACCATGGCCAAGGATTCCGCCCAACGACTGTTGACGGAAGCGGAAAGCGTGATTCAGGCCCTGGATCGGCTCACCAAGGCGATGGAAGACATGGCGGGGCCGTTTCCGAAGTGAACGGCGATCGAAATCGGAGCCGCAAATTTTCCGGATCCTGGCTGACCCAAAGCTGTCAGTGATCCCCCTTACGATCTCGCCACACCTCTCAAATCCACGAGAAAGGCGAGGTCCATGCGTCCCTCCGACCACATCAAGGAACGGCAGTATTCCTGGGCCCGACGTCACGGGGTCCCGATCGACGACCAGGGTTATGTCGATGAGCTGAACGACAACTTCTTCATCCCCCCGACGGATGAGATGCTGGCGGAACTGCCGACCGATCCGCAGGGAGCCCCTCACGAGACCCTGCACGCGGTCCACTCCAGTGCCGCCCTGGTCGTCAACACCTTCGCGTACTGGCGGCTCTACGGGAAGCTCCAACCCGTCCTTGCCGCCCTGGCCCCCAACCTGGCCCATCATGACGCCGAGGGCCTGATCTTCGAGGCCCAGTGCCCGATTGGTTGGCCCAGTCCCCAGCCTGACCGCATGCCCCCCCACCTGGATGCCGTCCTCACCTATCGCGACAGGGCCGACGCCACGCTCGTCCGGGGGATCGGGGTCGAGTCCAAGTTCGGCGAGCTCTACGGGCAGGACCAGGGGCCGTTCGCCACCTGCTACGTGGCCGATGAGAACCGGGTCATCTGGGAAGGGTTGGAGCCACTCCGGGATCTCGCCGTTCGGATCAACCGGGGCGAGAAGCAGATCTATCGCCACCTCAAGGTGGCCCAGCTCGTCAAGCACGCCCTCGGCCTGAAGAACCGATTCGGGGGGACGGAGAACTTCGACCTGGCCTACCTCTGGTACCCGGCCCCGGGGAAGGAAGCCGTCAAGCACGAGGAGGAGGTCGGGCAGTTCCAGCAGCTAGCCGCCGCCTGCACCCCCAAGCTCCGGTTCCAAGCAATCGCCTATCCCGACCTGATCCACCACCTGGCGGTCCAGCACGGCGACGCCCATGGGGCCTACATCGATTACCTCACCGAGCGTTACTTCTGATCCCGCACGGGACGGCCACCACGACTATCGCGTCATTCTTTTTTCACCATGGATTCACCCACCAGACCAGCGAGGATTCAAAGATGTCCGCCGCCAGAAGCTTCGGGATCGTGCTGCTCATGTCGCTGAACCTGGCGGGATGCTCCAACCCGCCGGCACCCGTCGCGGCCCAGCCCGATCCCCGGCCCGAAGTCTATGAGCCAGTCTATCGGGTTGCTACCGAGCTACGGTCGGCCCAGGAGGTCGGCACCAACCGGCAACGGTTCGGCGAGCTCTTAAGCAAGTTCGCGACGGAAGTCACGATGGCCAAAGACAGGGCCCGATCCGCGAAGGAGCAACTGGTCGTCGGGGGGTATGAAGAAGTCCTCCAGACTTACAAGGATGCCGCGAAGATCTGGGACGTGAAGATCAGCATCCCGGAGATCGGTCAGATCGCCGACCAGCAGGCCAAGACCTCCCTGGTCACGGGTTCCAACGACGGCATCCTCCGCAACTTCACGTTCCAGACCGCCATCTCCAAGGGCATCCCCCTGAACCTCTTTGAACCGGGCAGCACGGGGATCGACGGCCTCGTCACCAAGTACCAACTCCCCGTCAAGGACACGGAGGGCTGGAAGACGATCCCCACCGATTCCGTCGAGCAGGTCTGGTCCCGGGCCAGGGCGAAGACGGAGGATGTCGTCAAGTTGCAGAAGGGCTGATCTGCCCGACCATCAAAACCCAAGGGGACTCAACATGAGCCGATCCGTTCGTCTGAGTTCCCTCGTCGGGGCCTACTACTGGTTCCCACGTCCCGGCCCGGAAGGCGTGACCTGGGAGCTGGTCACCTGCCACGATCTCGGCGTCTGGGACGGGGTGTCGCACCGGGAGTTCTGGCCCCACGTACTCGAGCGGCTCGCCGTCGCCTGGGGTCTGGACGCCGGTGCCCTCAAGCGTCGGCTCCGCGATCACCACACCGGGGTTCCACGCGGGAGGATCGTCCCCCCTGACCCGGGCTATATCGTGATTCACGGAGATGACGCCCCGTCGTTCAAGTGGTTGGAGCTGGTGAAGGCAAGATTCCAACTGATCGGCGTTGAAGTCACCCCGGAGTTCACCGAGCACGAGAAGATGCTCGCCGATGATCCCCGGGCAGTCCAGGCCGCACTGGGTGTCTCGCTCTACGGAAACCATCGACGTGATCTGGAAGGGGGATCGTCAGGATGCCAGGAGAGGAACATCCCAAGGGACGTGATTCCGATCGGCGACTCCGGCAGGCGGCCCGCTTCGCCCGCATCATGCGCGTCCTGGAGTTGATCCAGGGGCGGGCCGGGTACGGGGCCGAGCAGATGGCCGCCGAGCTGGAGTGCTCGGAGCGGACGATCTTCCGGGACCTGAACGTGCTCGAACTGGCGGGCGTCCCCTGGTTCTTCGACGAGGCGGGCGAACGCTACCGGGTCCGGCCGGGCTACAACTTCCCGGCCATGAATCTTGGCGACGACGAACTCATCGGCCAGGCCACGGCCGCGATAATCACCTCGGCCCCGGGGCTGGATGTCACCAAAGGGGCCGGCCCGACCACCAGGAAGTTGTGGGCGAATGCGTGGGCGCCTTCCTCCAGGCTCCTCGATGACGCGGAGAAGGTCACGGCCGTCCTGGACCTCAAGCTCGCGGACCACGGCCGGAGCCACGAGGCGATCCGGACCATCCAGTACGCCTTGATCCGGGGCCGGAGGCTGACCGGCAGCTATCGCAGTCCCTACGAGGCGAGGCCGAAGCGAATGGACCTGCACCCGTACCGCCTCTGCCTGATCAAGCAGGCCTGGTACCTCGTCGCCCGGCCCGAGAAGTTCGACAACCCCCAGACCTACCGGGTCGCACGGTTCCAGACGATCCGGCCGTCCGACCTGCCCGCGACGGGCCCCGCCAACTTCGATCTGAAGTCCTACTTCGGCAACGCCTGGGGCGTCTTACGAGGGGCCAAGACCTACGAGGTCGAGGTCCGATTCACCCCCGAGGCGGCCGACCTGGTCGCGGAGACGATCTGGCACGCGACCCAGGCGGCCCGACGCCACGAGGATGGCGGCGTCACCTTGAACTTCAACATCGACGGCCTGGAAGAGGTCGTGCATTGGGTGCTCGGCTGGTCGGGACGAGCCACGGTGGTCCGGCCGCCGGAACTACGCTCGATGCTCCTGTCGCACCTCCGCATGGCGATCGAACTGAACCGGGAGTGAGAGCCGACAAGCGAGCCCTGACCAAGGAGATTTCGCGCCCCGTCCGAATCCAGTTCAGTTGAGAGGTCTGAAGCTCGGAACTTCGATTAGCCTATCCAGTGCGAGCGTAGGTATGGCGGACTGAAGTGCGCAAGACGCCGGTCGGTTTGTGACCGGCCGATGAAGCCACCCCACCCTAGAATGACTTATGGGGTAACCTCCACGTCACCTGTATCTTGATTGTCGGACCCTATTTCTACTGTAACCGATTCCGCGTGACTTTTGGCTCGGGCCCTACTACGATCGATCTTCGTGGCGGATTTGAGGTGCGCTCGGAGGTTTCCCGATGTCACTCCTGGATCATCCCGAGGCGAAGGCCCTCCTGGCCGACGCCGTGGTCACTCCCGAGGCCATCTCAGGTCAGACCGACCGCCTGACGGCCTTCCTCCAGCGTTACCTCCCCAAGTTCTACCGCGTCGAGCAGCGGGCCACCGCCGCCCTGGTCATTCGCGGCCACCTCGGCGGTCTCGAACGCAAAACCTCCGAGCCCATCGCCATCGAGGCGGGGCGACCCCGCAAGCCCATCCAGTTCTTCGTCGGTGCCGGCAAATGGGACGACGAAGCGGTCATGGGCGAACTGCGGCACCATGTCCGCCAGGAACTGGCCGACCCCGACGGCGTGGTGATCATCGATCCCAGCGCCTTCCCCAAGAAAGGGGCCGAGTCCTGCGGCGTCGATCGCCAGTGGTGCGGCCGGTTGGGCAAGGTTGAGAATTGCCAGCTCGGCGTCTTCCTGGCCTACGCCACCGAGGTTGGTTACGCCCCGCTCGACCGCCGGCTCTACCTGCCCCGGGAGTGGGCCGACGACGAGGCCCGACGCGAAAAGTGCCACGTCCCCGAGGAGGTGAAGTTCCAGGAAACCTGGCGGATCGCCCTTGATCTGCTCGACCGGAGCCTGCCCGGCCTGCCTCACGGCTGGATCACAGGCGACGACGAGTTGGGCCGGGCCTCCGAGTTCCGCGCCGCGTTGCGACAGCGCGGGGAGCGCTATGCCCTCGACGTGCCGTGCAACACCGCGGTGCGTGACCTGGAGCGGCGGCGCCCGCCCCGCAAGAAGGCGGGGGTTGGTCGCAAACGCGAGGTGCCCTTCGGGAGAGCTGACGCCTGGGCGGCACGACAGCCGGCATCTCGCTGGGAGCGAATCACGGTCCGCGACGGCGAGAAGGGGCCTCTGACAGTCGATGCGATGAGCGTGCGGGTGCGGACCAAACAGGACGGACGTGTCGGGCCGGAGGAACGCCTGGTGGTCATCCGCCCGGTGGGCGAGTCGCGGATCGACTACGTCCTGAGCAACGCCGACCCCAAGATTGCCCTGGCCGAGGTGGTGCGAGCCCAGCGGCACCGGCACCGGATCGAGGAGGTGTTCGGCGCCGGCAAGGGGGAGGTCGGGCTGGATCACTACGAGGTGCGCAGTTGGGTGGGCTGGCACCACCACATGACACTGTCGCTGGTGGCGTTGTGGTTTTTGTGCCTGGAGCGACGGCAGGTGGGGGGGAAAAACCCCGGCGATGACGGTGCCGCAGACGAGGCAGATCCTGACCCGGCTGCTGGGCGACCAACCACCAAGTCCGGAGAAGATCGCGGCGGTGGTCAGCCGCGTGCTGCGGCGTAACGAGGAGTCGCGGATCTACCACTGGTACAAGGCCACCGGGGGCTTCCCGCCGCGGCGGTCGAGGCCAAACACCTGTTAGGCGCCGAGGTGAGATGGAATCGCCAGACGGTCTCTACCAATGGTACATCGACATCTGGCGACCCATGCTCACCGGGTGGTTGGGCTGGTCGGAGGTAACCGTTCACGGGGCATTCTCTGCCCATGAGGCGGATTGGCTCGTTCAAGGGCGAACGAGCGAGGGGATAGGTTGCGATCGGATGCTGGCCTCGAAGCACGAGGTCAGGAACTCCAGCACGGAGCGGCCCTGCTGACGGCACGTCTCGACCACCCCCAGCAGGCGGGACACGAAGCGGCTGCCCCGCACACTGGCCGTCCCGCCACTGCTCTTACGCCACAGCACCCCATGCCGCAGGGCACGCTCCGCCGGGTTGTTCGTCGGCTCCACCCCCTCACCGCCCAGGAACCGCCACAAATGCTCGAACCCACCCAGCAAGTGGCGGCACGTCGCCGCCGTTTTGGGGCTCGGGCACGACGCACCCCGGCCCAGCGTCTCATGCACCCGCACCCGGATCGAGTCGGCCCACCGCAGGAAGTCGGCCCAGCTCAGCTCGCCGTCGGACACCCGGTGCCATCCCCAGAACAGGCCGTCGGACAGCTTCAAGAGCCTCGACCCGACCGCCGAGCCGCCGTCGTCCCGGTCGATCATCGCCTGAAAATCCCGTCGCAGGTGGGCCCAACACCATTGCTTCTTCAGGACCCAGCCGTAGGCACTGAACCGATCGCAGATGACCACCTTCCTCGGGTCGTCGCCCAGGATCGCCCGGGCGGTGGCGGCGTCGCGATGGGGACTGATGCGGAAGTGGGCCACCTGATCGCCCCGGGCAACCCACAGGGTCGCCTTGCCGTTGGCCTGTCGCCAGGGGGTCTCGTCGATGTGGACGATCGGGCCAAGCCGGACCGCCTCGGCCAACTCGGCATCGACCGGCTCCAGCACGGTGGCTGCCTGGCCTTCGAGCTTGGCGACCATGCCCAGGGAGATCTCCAGGCCCAGCAGAGTGCTGGCCAGGCGTCGCACCGGTCGCTTGGCCAGGCGGAACTCGGCGGCCAGGAGGCTCAGGAGCGCCCGGAGTCGGGGCCCGAACGAGCCGGTGGGGACGCCCTCGGGCAGCGAGCCTCGGGTCGTGACGCCGCAGCCCGCGCAGGAGAGGCGGTGGAGCTGGTACTCAATGACGGTGGGGCGGATGGGCGGGACCTCGGCGACCTGATGGCGGATGGGCTTCGGATCGGAGCCATCGAGGCCCGCCCCACACCCGAGGCAGGTGGTGGGCTTGCAGGTGATGGTGTCGGCGAGTTGCTCGGCGGGCACCAGGGGCCGGGTGGCCCGCGGATGTCCGGGCTGTCCGCCCCGCTTCTTGCCGGTGGGAGTTTTGGGTGGCTGGCGTTTGAGGTGGATGGGGTCGGTCGAGGGCGGCTTGGAGGAGTTGTGAGAATTGGCCTGGAGCGATCGGGCCTGCTGTTGCAAGGAGTCGATCTGCCGCTGCATTGCCTGGATCTGGAGCCGCATCGCCTCGATGAGGGCCCGGGCCTCGACTGGCAGAGCGTCCCAGACTTCCGGAGGGAGTGGCGGTGGGAGCATCATGACACCGTTCTACCCGGTCCGGCCGCCCGGCGCAACAGAGCACCCCGTGAACGGTTACGGTCGGAGGATCGCTTCACGTCCTGGACGGCGGCCTGGGACTATGCGATCAGAAATGTCGATGCCCAGCGAACTTGGTTTTACCATGACCACGAATTGGATCATGTGCTCCGCCTCCTGGTTCCGGATGAACTCGCTCAGCGTTTGGAGAAGCAGCGAACGCGAAGGATGTACAATGACCTCGCCGAGCTGATGTATGAGGAACTCCACACTGCGATCGTGGGTCGTCCAGCCGATCAAACTTGGGGGAGCGGCGACTTCGATTGGGGAGCGGCGAAACGGCGAGTGGATGGTGTTCTTCGACATCACGGCGCAATGCTGCCGGGGCCGGCAGATGAGTCGTTGTATGAGCGACGTATCAGGAATGCCTACACGATCTGATTGCCCACTATCGCAGATTACGCATCCCGAAACATTGAAACGGTTACAGTAGAGCTATACGCGATGCAAGATGAGCGATCGGAAACTCATTGGCGGGGCCGATGCTCCAGCATCCGCCCCGCCGGTTTGGAAATACGACGGCCCTGAGCTTCTTAGCCCTGGAAATACCGTCGGGCCTGATCCAGCAGCTTGTCGACGACGATCCCGACGACCGCTCGCACCGCCTCGCGAATGAGCTGCAAGAGCAGACTACTCAGCCCATTCTCGATAGCATGGTGGAGCCTTCGGGCGTAGGAGGCGTTGCTGTCAGCGTAGCTGTTCACGGCATCAACGTAGTCCACTGCGGTTCTCCGTCAAAAGTGGGCGTCGGGAGTGTTGCGAGGCGGTCGCCCTCCTCGCCAGGCAACGAGAATTGCCCGGCGTTCGGTCAGATGTTCGCGGAGCCCAAGTCGAAGAGGACGGCCTTCTTCGCCCGATCGACGACGACGATGTTGCTGAACGTCTTGGCGGTGGCGAACGGGACACGGGTCAGGTCGACACCAGCGAGGGCTGCCGAGAGACGCTTGGCCGCCTCCGGCGTGCCCCGGCTGACCGCCACGGTCAGGAGCCTCGCGAGGTTAAGCTTGAGCCGGGCCGAGACGGGTGTCACGGTGTGGTTGTCGGCCAGCCGATCGATCACCGGCAGGGCATCCGAGTGGCTCCGCTTCAGCTCGGCAGCGGTCCGGTCGTCGAGATAACCAAGGAACGTTGCCACCTCGCCCGTCACGACCAGCCGGACGTCGCGGGGGGTGAACGGCGTTTCAACGTAGGTCCGCGACTCAAGGTCGGCGGCGAACGGCCGGAGGAATTGATCAGCGAGGTAACGCCCTTTAGCGGCGAGCAGCTCCTCGGTCGGCTTGACCAAGGCGAAGAATCCACCGTCGCCCTCCTTGGCGAAGACCGAGGGGTTCTTGGCGGGCATCTCGCACTTGAACATGGCGAAGGTGATCTTGTTGATCGCCGCCTTGCGTTCGGCCGTCGGCAGAGTATCGAGGATTCGATGCAGGGCCGTCACGTCGGGCATGACGGCCCGGTTGTCGGCGTGGATCGCGAAGATGGCCACGTCAACTTCGCGGAGGATGGCGGTGTAGTCGGCCTGATAGCGGGCGTCGGCCTCGACCCCCTCGTTGAATCCCGGCGTGTCGTAGAAGCGAATCTCCTGGCCCGAGGCGGCCTGCAAGACCACCGGTTCGCTCACCTGCATGGTACAGGGGCGGACGTCGTCAGTGGGCAGGTTGGCCCCGGTGATGGCGTTGATCAGGGTCGACTTGCCCGCCCCGGTCGGGCCGAACACCGCCACACCCAGCCCCTTCTCAAGCACCGCGCGAGTCCGGCGGTCGACCTCGTCTCGAACCCGAGCCTTCTCCGTTTCGCTCATGTTTCGCACGGCGACTCCTCTGGTAGAATCGTCGGTGACAGCGACGGAGTAGATGGCCCGACACCCACCGACACCGGAACTGTATTGGGGAGCGAGGCAGACCACGCGACGGATCGTGACGTGAACGTCGAAATTCAGGCCCGACCGCCGGTCCGCGTGACAATTCGTCACGCCGCAATCAATCGATCCGCTACCATTCACTCGGGAGAAGCTCGCTCGATGCCCGTGCTGACCCCACTGAAAACCGATGAGGTTTACACCCAGGTGATCCTGAGCGGCGTCCCCCATTACGGTGGATTCAAGGGGATGACCCTGGCGGTTCTTACAGACTACCGCGACGGAGCGAGGAAACATTTTCTGGATGTCACACAGAGACGAATCTATGAAGAGCTTGCCCATGCGAAGTTTACGGCCAAGACCATGGCCAGAGAACTTGGCGGCTACGATGAAGGGACACTGCGGAGCTACCTGCGAGGAGGGCGCAAATTCGGGTTCGAACTGATTTTCGCGATCGAAGTATGGCTCGAAGGAATCAAAATTATTGAGGGAGAAGATGCCTTCTCGCCGTTCTCGAAGGGCGTCATCGAATCATCCCGAGTCGCAGGGTACTGCAAGGCGATTCTGGCCGTTCGCAATCGGGCACCAGTCAAAACCAGTGAGACCCTCACCCATGCGGAATTCTGGCAACTGCACTCCATGTATGCGCAACCGGGATGGCAAATGACGAATTGCGACGATCTCAAACAATTTCAGTGGCGGGCGAACGAACGCTCCAAAGCTGCCGCGAAAGAACATTATAGAACCTTCATCGATTTTGAACGACGCGACCCGCCCAAGGACATCCAAAATCACTATAGTTTCGCCATGTTGAAGCAACTTGATGACGAGTGGGGCCTGCCCTACCTGATCGCCCGCGTGTGCCTCGCCTGTGGTGCCGACGACGAACATGTCGTGGAGTTTCCGCCACCCAAGCCGGAGACCGACGCATGAGCTTGACCCTGGAACGCTTGCTGGAGATTGCCCGGGATGGCATCGAGGACGAACTCGCACCCGAGGATCGGGCCCAGTTCGATCGGTTCATCCGTCGCGCCCGCCTCGGGAGGCCGGGTCAGCCCCAGGCGATGCAGTCGCCGGAACTGACGCCGCGACCCATCGAACGGGAAGTTGAAGCGCCGGGACCGGGTCGGCTCCGAGTCCGTCGCTGGCGCTGGGTGGCGATCGGGTCGAGCCTGGCGGCATCCCTCGTGGTCGCGGTGTCGGTCTGGACCGCCATTCAGGCGAGAAATGCCGAGAAGGCTGCGGTCGAACGGATCACCGCTTTGGAGAAGTCGATCGAGGAAGGGCGTGGTTCGCAGGCGGTTCCGCTCTCGGGAATCGAGAGTTCGTTCCGGTTGACTGCGAGTCAGGCAAAGACTCCCATCGATTGGGCTGGAACCCTCGCGGATCATTATGATGCTCGATTGTCGGAGGATGATAACCTCAGAGAACTCGAAAGCGTCAGCAAGGGGGTCCAGTCGGTGGCGACCGAGATCCGTCGCCAGAAACCGAACGCGACCGCAAAGGAAATCTTGGACAAGATATTCGAGCTTTGGAAGCCGCCGGAACACTTTCGGAGGTCGAGATGAACCGTCGGATTGGACACGGTATCGGGTTCGTCATTTCCCTTCTCCCGTTCATCCTGGGCAGCGCAAAGCTGACTGCGGCTGCCGACGACCTGATGCCGGGTCAGATCGAGTCAAAAGTCAGGCAGTCGCTGGTCAATCTCTATTTCTACGGACCAAGCGACGGACCGAGCAGCCTATTGCTCGGGACCGGAACCGGGTTCGTCGTCGTAGGGCTTGGCGGACGGAAGTGGATTGCCACCACCGCTCACGGGTTCTGGAGAAGGGACACCAAGGCTCCACCAGTCGTCAGCGTCGGTTATCGGTGTGGGAAGATGAAAGACTCAACACGCTGTTCGGCGTACTTGGTCGACGATGCGCACGATGTTGCCATGCTCACACCGGGTGTCCCCTCGGACCTGAAAGAGATTCCCGCGCTCGACTGGAGCACCGTTGATCCGAAGCACAACGAAAATCTCATGGTGATCGGCAGCCCGAGTGGTCTCGTGTTCACGGACTACTCTGGCCATGCCAAGAATTCCCCGATCTCCCTGTTGGAAATCGCTAGACAGCAAAAAAGAAAGGTCGTGGAGTTCAGGCCCTGGGAGCAGGATCTCACCTTCATCCAGCACGACATCCGGATCTCGGAGGGGTTCAGCGGGAGCCCGATCGTGTCGCTCCGCGACGGTCTGGTGGTCGGCATCCAGTCCAGTACCATCAAAAATTCTTCGGATGTCGGCTTTGCCGTCCACCGGCAGCATTTCTTTGATTTCGACTGGAATCGGCCAGCCCATGACCTCAGTAAGCCGATCCTGGCCCCCGTTCAAACCGCGTTCGCGGTCACGGCCGCTCCGGCCGTCCCGTTCCGGGTCAACCCGGTCCCCGCCTCCCTCCCGCCTCAGGGGAACCCTCGCCTCCCCGTCAAGGTCAAGCTCGCCGGTATCGAGGTCGAGGCTCCGTTCATCCATCGCGGATATATCGATCCCCAAGCGACGGCTACCGAGGTGATCGAGAAATTCATCGACAACAAGAAGTATTACTCGGAAGATGTGTACGGCGAGGTTCGCAAGGTGCAGCTCGATCGGTTGCTTAAACGAGGACCGATGGCCATCATCTCAAACCCGTTGCTGAAGATTCAATTCCTGGTGCCCAAGGGATATCGGATCAACGCCCTCCAGACGGATTCTCCAAACGGCGTTCTCGTCACCTTGCACCCCGATCGCCAAGTCGCGGCCCCGTACGACTCACCACTATCGATCTGGGTGACGGTTGAGCCCGAGTTGTTCACGAAGGGGCGGGCCGACTTCCTCAAAAATATCAGGCCCGGCGCACCTCCAAAGCTCAAGATCAACCTCAGCGACGAGGAGACCCGCTCGCCGGTTGCCTTCGCTCTCACACGCGACCGCTTGGTGAATGCCTCGGTCGCCGACGTCATCGACCCCAGGTTCACCTATGATTATCTCGACCTTCGCGTCCAGAACCCGGCCGACTCTCCCGATCAGCCGCTACCGCCGATCCAGGGGAATCCAAAATCCCCTCTCTACAACCGAGTGATGATCGACGAGGGCCTCTGGCTGAGGTCGAGTTATCAGTCCGCCGCGGAGACAAGCTCGTTGTGTCACCTGGTTCGGCTGAGTAGTCGAGACCCTGTCGCCGTCGTCGTCCACTACCAATACACGAAGAAAAATGCCCTGGCCTTCAACACGGGCAAAGGAGACCTTGATCTGATTCATCTGGAATATTCGATCATCGCCTCCTCCGTCTCGCTCCGCTGAACGAGCTCCCCGGTCGTCTTGCTCTTCGAGCTCAACCTCTCAGGATAAGACCGACGTAGAACCCGAGAAGCGTGAGCACCACGGTTTCCGAAAGGACCAAGATCCATCGACTTCGAGTCCAACGTCGAATCGTTCGACGGTCGGACCACTTCCCCTCGGGTCCGAACCATCGCGCGACCGCCTGTGAATCCCGACGCGTTCGCGTCACGACCAGGACCAGGAGCGAAGCAAAGGTTCCGAGCAGGATCAACACGTGCAGGAGTTTCATCGTCGCCAGATCGCTGGGTTGAAGAGCGACCGCGGTGATCCCCTGCAGCACGGCGCAGGCGGCAGTCGGGGCAGAGATCGGCAAACCACGTCCCTGGACCTCCTTCCCGATCATCCAGACCGCCCAGGACCAGCCCGCCACGACCCCCGACGGCGAGGCGCCCGGGGGACCGTCGACGGTTGACGAATCCACGAGGAATCGGTCGATGAATGCCGGCTCATCGGTCGACAGAATGACCCGGCCGTGGCTGGTCTCCCAGCCACCAAGATAGCGACCCACCTGCTCGCGAACTCGGGCCGGCCAACCATTCCCTCCGTCGCTCGCTCCCACAGTCAATCCAACCTGGAGGTACCACGGCAAGGTTGACCCGTTCTCGCTAGAATCGGGCATGGAGGCGATCTCCTGCGCCAGACCGACCCTCCAGGCGAGGCTGGGGATCATCTCCCAGCGGATTGGCCGGTCATCGATCCGCTCCAGGAGGTCCGAGGCGCCGGGGGTGGGGTCGCTCAGCTCCTTCAGGATCTCAGCGATCCGCGTTCGCCCACCTGATTTCCAACGCCCTCGCAGTCGGAGGATGGCCTCGACCTGCTCGCCGAGTGTCAAGAACGGCAGGAATGAGGGTCGATCCGCGACGAAACCCACCCAGCCCCACCTTATCGACTCGGTTGACCCCGTGAGCATGGACTCGCCTGGAACTGTTGACCGCATCGAGGGTGGAATGGGGCCGGGATCGGAAGGGAGATGGGACATCACGGAGCCTTCGGGGTGTACCTTTCGATAGGAAGACCGGCCCTTGTCTCGGAGTCGTCGAGCCGTGATCATCATGTTTCCCTGGTCAATGCTTGAGGCGAGAGACGACACCCCGGGCGATCTTGTCCTGGAAATCGAAGACGACCGTCTCCTGGGCGCGGCGGACACCGTAGATGAGCGCCATCTGAACCAGGCTGAGCATCAGGGCAACGAACGTCTTGTCGAACGCTCGCCCCAGATAAATCGAGACGGATTGAATCGCGTCGCGCTGCAACTCGCTGTTGGGCGTCACCATGTCACCCGCCGTCAAAAGCGCAGTGCCCAGGCCGAGCACGGTCCCAACGAACCCCAACGACGGGAGTGACCAACCCAGGTAGGTCAGGATCGCCATGTTCGACTCGATCTTGTGGTGCTCGCGGTGGGCGGCCTGTTCGAGAGCCGCCGAGGCGCCGGGTACGTCGCGGAAGTTTTCCAGATTGAGCGATCCCTTGAGATAGGTCTCATAAACTTCGCGAAGCATGAGGGCGACCGAGCCAGGCCTCTTGGCGACCTCCGGGGCATAAAGGGACTCCAACTCGACATCGATCTCGGTTGGGGTCAGCCAGTTCCCCTCACCTGGGCGCTCACTCCACATTAAGGGCGTGCCATCGGCCAGGGTCCGGGCGATTGGGAAAAATCGATCCGCGAGCCGTTTTTCGCCTCGGACCCGAGTCCACCACTGGCCAATCACGACCAGGACCGTCAGCCAGAACACCGCGAACGCCGTCACCTGAACCCAGCCGTTGATCCATCGGATGATCCGGCAGGGAAAGAGCTTTCCCAGCGAACCGTAGACGTTGCTGAAGTGCCGGAGGATCTGTTCCCTCGCCTTATCGTTCTTCTCCTTCGCGAGAAGATCCTTGAAGTGGAGGCGGTCGCTGTTGCGGACATTCTTCTCGCGCTCGATGGGCTGGAGAGGTATATGTAAGTAATTGGCGTACCATTCATCGAACTTGTCTTCGGGCTTTTTGATGAAGAAGATCTCGCCCAGGATATCATCCTCGGCGGGGTTCTTATTCCACTCCTTCATGGCGAGGCTCTTGGGGATCTCTCCGGATGACTTGCATCCCAGGTCGAACGGTTCGAGCCCGTCCCTGGCCTTGCTCAAGAGTTGGATTGTGGTCGGGATCTCGAACGATCCCGACGATCCCGGCGCCGTTTTCGCCCAACGGATTTCCTCATGGAACGCCTCCCTGGCGCTGAACCGGGCCAGACTATTGATCCCGGCGATCGTGGACCAGGTCAGGGCGTAGGTCAGGCCCAGAACGAAAGCGATTTTGATGAGCTTTACGATCCGCGACTTCATGGGATTAATGGTCCTCCGAAGTTTCAGTGAACGAGGATGGGGACGGCCATCGGTTTGGGCGCAATCGTGTCGCTGGTCGTCGACGTGTCGTAATCGGTGTAAACGTGCTCGCTAAATCGATGCGAGAGATGAATCAGAATTCCGGTTAGCCCAGACGGCGGCCAGGCGACCCATCGCGACTCCAGAAGTCCCGGCCGCGCGTCGACGCTCAACCCCTTCTGCCAGATCAGGGCGCGGGAAATGGCGCGGATGAAGGTTGGGTCGTCGACGACACCACCCAGGGCGGCATCGAACGAGGGTGAGCTCATCGGCAAGGAGCCTCCGATGAGCCGGCGGCTGATCGCCTTCGAGTCCTCTGGATACATGTCATGCCAGTATTTGGCGATTTCGCCGAGGGCCATTGTTCCCATCAAGCCACCGACGATCATCCCGGCCAGCACTTCCAGGTCAATGGTCGGGTTGGCCGGAGTTGAGGACGGCGTGGGTCCGCTTGACGATCGTCCGGCCTCGGCTTCCATGAACACGAACTGGTTGATCGCAAGATTGGTCATGATCCGAAGCCAGTCTGGCCAAAACCGTTCGAGAAGGGACGAATCGGCAGAGCCCGGCTCCAGACGTGGGCACGCGGGGGGCCGATTCGCCAATCGATCTGCCGCGCGCAACCAGGCCATTCGACGAAGCTCTCGCGAGCCCGTGTCGATCAGGACACTGGAGACGCTCGTGTCGCCGCTAAGAGGTTTCATCCATCGGGGCCACCGCTCGAACGTCAATGGCTCGATGAGGGAAACCTGTTGATCCGAATCATCGGCAGTCAGGTCAACAATGGTGCGCATCAGGGGTGTCCTTCGCTCCCAATCCGAAAGCCGGGCAGAAAATCATCCTCGGACGGGAGGCCGTCCTTAAGTTCGACGTGGTGCCACCCGGGCCCCTGGGGAGCGTCGGGGGAAGGGATTCGGGCCGGGAACGGGACGCCCTGATTCGGCTGGTCTGGGGCGCGTTCACGGTGAATCGCGAAGTAGGGCGAGACTCCCAACCCAGGGCAATACTGGAACCGGGGGCCGCTGGGCGACGCGTCGGACGGTCGTGCGTTGGGATCGAAGGCGTCGGGTGACGGGAAGCCCACCGGCCAATCCGGGACGTAAAGGTCGGGAACTCCGCGCCGGGTCATCTCGCTTCGGGCCGACCTGGGTTGACTCAGTGCTTCGGCGGGGAACGCTTCCGGGCTCCAGTCCTCCAGAAGACGGGGATAGCCGAGTCGGCCGGGCCATTCGGGGTCATCAAAAGTCCTGTCGGTTTGCAGGAAAATGGCACCGGGGTCGCCGCCCGAGTCGATCCGAAGCCAGGCGGCGTTGTGGGGAGCGAAGTCCTTGTCGGGATCGTTGACGTTGGGATACTTGAGGATGCTCAGACCGGCAAAATACCATCCGTGGTCCACCTGGAACCCAGCTCCATGAACCAGGAAGGCCGCGTAAATTCGGGTCGCCTGACCGACCTTGACCCGCCGCAGGCCGAGGCGGGTGGTCCGCCCGATGAATTTCGCCCCCTGCTGCTTGTCGCGCAACTGGACGCCTTCGCTCGACGAGTTGATCTTGAAGAGCGAATCGGCCAGAAGTTCGTCGTGCGAGGCTCGCGGAACCCAGACCTCGGCACCTTTCCCATCGACACTGGGTTTCCAGTAGATTTGAAGTTCAACCTCGCATTCCTGGCTGAGTGATCGCAGTCTCTCCGCCTGGGTGTCGTCGACCTCGACGCCGGGGTCGCTGAGAATCCCCGGTACGACCCCCTTCAACTTCTCCGCCTCGTCGGTGACGTCGATCCAAACCCCCCCAGAGACCACGAAGTACGCATAAGGGAAACCCGCCCCGCTCGGCCGGCCCATCGAAACGATCAACAGAAAGCTCACCAGGACCGTGCTTCCGAGGGCACAGGTGAGCAGATCGAGCACGGCCATCGAATAGACACGGATCTCCTTCATGGTGCCTCCTTCGACGGCTCGGAGCCTCGGAATAGGACCGGCGGGTTGTCGTCGCGGGGTGGGAGGGTCACCTCACTGTCACCCTTTTCATCGATGAGGTTCGTCACTCCGTCCGGATAAACGCGAACGGTCATCGAGAACGAGACATCCTCGGTCGCCTCGGGACTGGTGCCGGCAAACAGGCTTGCGTAGTCGTAGAGGCGGTCGAGCCAGGCCGCAGAGTCGGGGCGGGCCGCTTCGACCGGTCCCGAAATGGCGAGCAGGCCGGCCCGCGCAATGGGCTGGCCGGGGTATTGGAGGTTGTCCTCCTCGATGGCGCGGTCAATCAACTGGGTCATTTTGAACGCCAGGCGATATTGTTCGGCGGGGGAGGGAACCGAGGTCGGCAAACGATTGAGTTCGGGGAAGATCGTTCTGCGACAGATCTGAGCGAGTCTCCCCGGCCCATCCGATGCATCGGGCTCTCGACCCGGGTCGGGACCGATGGGCCAGACGGTTTCAGCCCCATCTTTCGACCACTCGCGCAACCGTTCGAACGCGTTTTGGAGGGACGCGGCCGGGTCGAGTGCCGGTCCGATCTTGCGACCGTTCAGGGGAGCGTAGATCAGCCGGAATCGCCAACTCGACGCGTGCGACGGGTCGCGACTGCCGCGTGGGATGACGAGTTGGATCTGACCGCCGTTGTCGTTGGCTTTGCGCTCGAAGAAGCCGACGAACGTACCGCCGCCTTTCGGTCGTGCCATCCCATTCGTCTCGTCGAGGGCGACGCCCTCCTGAGGTCGGGGTTTTCCCGCTTCGATCCGGGGGGGATACGCCTTGATCTCGGGTGGAAACCGGGCGCGGCCGACCCAGTTCAGGGTCACGATCATCGGCCGGGGTGGGGCCGTCTCGAAACCCCAGGCTCCTTCGGTCTTGCCGACTTGAGCCTCCTCGGACGCGCTCCCTTCCAGGACGGCTTGCTCGGCCTTGACGCGGACCAACGTCGCCACGAAGAGCATGATCAGCAGGAGGCCCCCGAGCGCGCAACAGATCAGGTCGATCGAAGACGTGTTCATTGTCTCGATTTCGCGATCACTCATCGGACCCTCCCCTGAAGGAGTTGCCGGGGATCGGTGCCCCAGGTCTCGGACGAAGGATCGCGATCGGAGTTGGTTTGCCAGGTCCCACCGAGTCGAAGGATCTCGCGGACTACCTCGCGGAGGAACTCCCATTCGCGGGCCGGGTCGGCTCCCGATCCGAGCCTGTCGCTGTGCCGCTTCGGCAGGACGGACGGATTGCTTCGCGCAGCGGTCAGAATGTCGGGCACCGACCGGCGGAATCGTTCCAGGCTGCCGGAGCGGCGGGCATAAACAACCCGGACCGTTACGTTGGCCGGCCACGGGCCGGACGGAGGCGTCGCCGGGCCAACCGCGAACCCAACCCCTCCCGGCGACGGCGCGGCCTCGGCCCACCAGAGGCCCTGGGATTCGGGGAGGTCCCGGAGAGTGTCGCCGAAGTCCTTCATCAGCGATCCATCCGTCGATGCCTTCAGGAACCCGGCGAGGTCGACCTCGGCCGGGAGACTCAGACGCCGCCAGGTTGTGGGAGGGAGGTTCCGTGTGGTGGCGTTCTCGATCAGGACGATCGAGGGCTCACCCGACTTCTCCGCGATCGAGCAGAGCAGCGAACCGTTTCCCTCGGCCTCCGCCGGTCCGGCCCGCCAGAGCCGCCCACCGACGATCGTCCCGAGGATCTCCATCGTGAGCGGCGGCTGATCCAGAAGCAACCCAGGACGGTAGGACTTTGGATGCCCCACGCCCTCCGCCACGACGGGTGAGCCATTGGCCCGATCCCAGGCAAAGGGCGCCAGGGGCGACAGACCTTCCGTACCCGTGGCGATCGCCGCCCAGAGGGGATATGTCGGCGGGTGAGACCTCGCCCTCAGACTCTCGAAGACGACCCGGGGATCGGTCTTGCCGCCGTCGGTCGGTTCCAGCCAGACCACCGCAACAGCCCCCCCGGCAGCGCGTCGGACTTCAACGCGGACTTGACTCAGAGCGGCCCGCGGGTTGACCAGATAGGCCCGAAGCGTTTCGGGGCATCCCACCTCGTCAATCCGAAACCCGGAGTCGGTCTCGACGACCTGCCAGAAAGCAGTGCCCTCAACGTTGAGTGCTGTCCAGGTCGTCGTCCCACCCGAGGCGAACACCCGCATCGGCCGGCCACCACCCCGGCGGGCCAGTTCGCGAAGGAGGCCGAGCCGTCCGGGTCGAGCCGACGTGGGAAGTTCGAAAACATGGCCGGGTTCGAGCGTGGCGAGGGCAATCGGGGTGATCCCGTCCGGCCCAGCGGCCAGGAACGCGGCTCCGGACAATCCCGTCGAGAGCCACCAGAGCGGCAAGGTTCGCCGGGGCGTCAACGGGTGACTCGTCAGCCACCCATTGATCGATGACGAGTCGAGCGTTGCTACGAGGGCCGGTTGACCCTCACATTCGACGTCCTGGAATCGCAGACCCTCGGGACGGCTCCCGATCTCTTCCGAGAGATCGGCAGGCGACCTGACCGCCAGAACGTCACCCTCCCGGGCCGCCACTCGGATCAACCAGCCTTGATCCTCTCCGGCCTTCGCGCCCTGGAACAGATATCGGACCGTCGAACTTGCTTTTCGTCCGAAGGAGAGCAGGGTCAGCGGCCGGTTCTCCTCGGTCCTTCGGACCATTTCGTCGACCAGTGCGTCCTGACGGGCCAGTACCGTGACCCTGGTGTAAACCTCGTCCGCGTGATCCCAGTCGTCGTCGCGAGCGACGCGGAGCGGGCGTCGGGCCTGACCCTCGCTGAGAATCCAGAGCGGGCCAGCCACCTTGACGTCGATAACGTCCGCCACGACCGAGCGACGGAACCCAACCAGGATTCGCGGCGCATTTGAGTTGCCTCCCAGGTCGATCTCGGCCGACTCGCCGAACCGGCCGAGCAACCGGTCCAGTTCGTCGGGGACTCGGGCCTCCACCTTGCGGACCTCGGCCGCCGGCTGTCCCTCCTTGATCGTCACGAGAAAGTTGCTGTTCCCCCGGCGCTGGAGGAACACCCCATGCCAGGCTCCCGCTGTCTCCTTGAACTGGATCGGCTCCAGGGGCTCGCCGCCCTGGGCGACGACTCGCCGCGCCTCGGAGGAGAACCTCGCATGAGAACGAAGCTGATCGACGTTGAGCAGGGCCGGAAACTTCTTGATCCGACTGGGGTCGCGGAAGCCGAACAGGGCGGTCGCCCTGGGATCGGTCTTGCGGATCATCCAGAGCGGATAGGCATGAAAGTTCGTGCCCGATGCGGCCATGTAATCATCCCGCTCGTCGTCGGGAACGGTGACCAACAGTTCCGTGCCGTCCCGGTCGAGACTGCCCCGGAGCGTCGGCACGATCGACCGGTTCGACTGGAAGGCCCGGTTCACCTCCACCGGCATCGCGAAGTCGCGACGGTCGACGGTCGTCGCCGAGGCCCCTTGGATTTCGCGAAAGACGACCAGACGGTTCCTGGCCCGATCGATCATCAGGACCGAGCGGGTCGCCGGATCAGGTACGGATAGCGGCAGATAGCCACCTCGACTCTCCATCGCTTCGACCAGATCGGGATACTCCTGGTGAACAAGTCCCTTGAGCCATGGCTCGCGGACGGCTTCCGGAAGCCGGTTGATCTGCTTATCGAACGGGGCCCAGATCTCGCCCTGCGGCGTGACAACCCAGTATGGATAGGCGGAGATCTTGCTGTCTTCCATATAGGCGTTCACGTACTTCCGGTCCAGAAGCACGCCAGCGAGTCGTTTGGTCCCATCGGCCGATTTGTAAGTGTAGGGCGTGAAGACGGTCAGTCCGTCCTTTTTCAGATCCTTCACCATCTCGTAGGGATGTTCAAACGACTGCTTCTTCCCTCCCTTGGCGACCCATCGGCCTCCGTGGCCGGGGAAGATGTTCCCATGACGGATCACCAATTCGGCCTGGAGTGAGGCGATGGCCCGTGCCCAGGGAGTTAACTCCTTGCCCCCCAGTGGCTGAAGCGTCTGCGGGTCGAGTCGGTCTCGGACCATCGCCACGCCTTCTGGCATGGTCACGAAGGAGGCATCGACCTGATTGATAAAGAAGTATTTCCCATCGAACAGCTTGCCGCTCTGGTCGACGATCAAGATCCCGGCCGGGAACGAACCGATCGCTTTTTCCAGGGCGATCACCGTATACATCCGTTCGAACTGCTCGCGATGTTGGAGATAGAGCAAGACCCCATCGCCCCTGGTCGGCTGACCGGGCTGGCCAAGGATCTTGGTGGCATCGTCGAGGGTGAAGAAAGGGCCGGCGAAAATCTCGTCGGGGAGATTGTGCCAGGGGTGGGTTGGTAGGTATTCGATCCGGAGGGTGAACGGGCCGTCGGCCTTCCAGGTCGGAGGATACATGTTCACTGGGTTTCCGTCTCTCGACGCGTTGTCGAGAGCGATCCCCGGAGGACGCGCCGAGTCAACCGCTGGCTGGGCGACGACATTCGGGATAGTCGTAGTGGTCGGCTGAGGCTTCGGCGGCGGGCCTGCTTCAGGTACGCCCGCGTTCGGGCGGGGCGTTGTCGACGTGAGCCCGCTCTCGCCGACCGGGATGAAAGGCTCGACCTCCTCAATCTTCTTGTTGGTCGTGGCTTCCCACCGCAGATACAGCGGGTTATTGGCCGTGCGCTGACCGATCTCGATCATGCGGAACTCGACGACGGGAATCGGAGTCGGCACGCCGAACCCGATGTCCAGGACGCGGCCTTGCTCGGCTGCCATCGCCGCCCTTAACTCGTTGAACTTGTCCTTCGGCTTAAGATCCTCCCCAAAATCGGCACGAAGCTGGACCTGCCGCCCCGTCGGCTTCTCCGTGACCTGCACGAACCGATGCCCGTCCAGCTTGTAGAACTGGTAAATCATCTGGCCGTTGCTGGCGGTGCCGAACCCTCCGGCAATCCCCGTAGCCTGACTGGGGAGCTTAGGACCCTCCGGCCCCACCAGGTACTGATCGTTGCGTCCCTCGCCGCCGGTCTCGTGATCTCCCACCCCGTCACTCTCATCGTCGTTTCCGCCGTCGCCGTTTCCCTCGCCGTCGCCGTTGCCACCGACCGAACCGCCGATCGAGATGTTGAAGTTGCCGTCGAGCAACTCCCAGAGGCCCTTGACGAGATTGGCGGGGTTGAGCAACTCGAGGATGGCCTGGCTGATCTTGTCCAGGTTGATCGCGTCGGCGGCGCGGAAGACCATTGAGACCTTGGCGACAAGCACCTGCGCCCTGACCTTGGCGCGATGAACGTTTAGGTCGATCGCCAGTTCGCTGATCTTGCCGACGACCGGGAGTTCCACCTTGGCCCCGGCTCGAAGCGTCGGGTTGGAAAAGCTCTGTTGCATCTGAAAGTCGGCGAACGCGCGAGCTACGTGAAGATTCACGTCACCACTGATCTTGGCCTGCATCGCCACGAAGTCGAGGAGGAGGATGGCCTGGGTCACGTCGCAGCCAAGAAGCCGAGCCAGCAGGTTGCCAGTCACCTTCTTCTGATGGAAGTCGAGCGATAGATCACCCTTCAGCTTGATCACGTCATTGAGAAGCTTGGTCGTCTCGAATGACTGGCTGATCCGTGCGTTCTCGTAGTCGAGGATGCCCGTCGCGTTGGCCAGTGCGACACCAAACAGGACGATTGCCCCATCGGTCTGAAGCTTGGTCAGTTTCGCCAGCGGGATCGTCTGGGTCGTATCGAAATGGATCAGCATCCCGGGTCCATCGCCCGGGACGATCGAGACCTTGGCCTTGAGCTGGATCTCCTTCTTGCGGGTCTCGTAGCTCCCTCCCAGGCTATAAAGCGCGAACGGACCGATCGGGATCGAGACCGGGATGCGGAGGCCGTAGCCCGTGGGGAGTTCGAATTTTCCCTTTCGGATCGTCAGGCCGCGAAAGCTCAAGGCCGCCGATCCGAAGTCGGTTCCTAGGACGCTCAGCGCAATCTCGCCGTCGGTCGAGAACCCGACGGGGATGCCGGGCCCCTCGGTATGGATCTCGGGCTTCAACGTCAGCATGTCATCGGTGAGGAACGAGGCGAACTCGGTCAGGAACTTGCCGATCGACCCCTTGATCTGGGCTTCCACCAGGCTCTGGATCTGGGCTGCCCCTTCCGCCAGACGGACCCCAGCCCCCGAGATCAGGAGCGTGGCGGGGATTCGGATCGGAGGATCGTCCATCAGGGAGAGCGTCAGGCGGACCGCGACCTCCACATCGGGCGTCACGCGCGTGATCGACGGTGCGTCGACGTGGAACTTGACGCCATTGGCCATCTCGAAGTCGTGCCCCTGCCACCGCCCCAGGAGCGGGTTGAGAAGGGCGCGGGCCCACTCCTCGGGTGGACCGTCGATCGGCAGGGTCACGCCCGTCACATCGACCGGATCGAGGTAACCGGGAACCGCCAGAGAGGCGTCGATCATCAGGGCCCAGTCGCGGAACTCGCAACGACGGAACTGCACGTACTTGTCGAACCCGATCTTGCCGACCAGCCACTCAGCCAGGAGGTGAGGACGCTCGACCCGGACCCGCTCGAAGCTGGGCTGGCGCGTTTCGAGGCCCAGGAGCACGATCGGCCCGACCCGGACCTGGCGGTCGTGATCGCTCCGGGTGTCGCCCACCAACTTGCCATTCTCGATCGCCGCGATCAGGTCGACGACGACCTGGCCGTTCGACGCATCCCATCGCGGCTTGAGCTCGAACGACTCGCCCAGGAAACTCAGCCGGAAGACGTCGGGAATGCGTTGATGAACGGCGTTGACAACCTCATCGGCAACCTTTTCCGTGAACTTCCCGAGGAGCTCCTCATTGACAGTCGCCTCGAACCGGCCGTCGTTGAGGTCGAGGTGGAGAGTCGCAACCCTGCTCCGATCGAGCTTAAGCGGGGTCGAGCCGACCGGGATTCCCTCGCCGTCGGTCGTCGCGAGCAACGACCAGGCGTAGACCCGCCCCTTCGGCTCCGCCGCAAGCTCCGGGGTGAACCGGACGCCGGCAACCCGAAGCGTCTTCCAGAACGCGAGGTCGGTCGTCAATTCGTTGATCTTGGAGACGGCGGCGGTCTCGATTCGCTTCTCCAGCGACTTCCAGATCGCATCGGCATTGAACGCGAGGCGCCCGTTGACGTCGAGCGACAGCGACACGTCAGACGGATCGACGTAGCCATCAACGGCCACGATCGCCCCGAGTGTGACCTGCTTATTGGCCTTATCGAACCGCGCCGAGACGAGCCTGAGACTCAGGAGGCCGTCCACCCGGATCGGCTTGATCCGCTCGAAGACGCGTGCGATCTGCCGCTCGATCGCCAGGGCGACGTCGTCGATGACTCGATCGAGGACGGCCGTCGAGATCCCCCCGACCGAGACCGCGAGGGGATCGAAGCGGACCACGATCGGTTCGATCGGGACAACGATCGGCTGATCAAAGCATTCGAGCCGGACTTCCAGGTCGCACCGGAGGGACTGCAAGGTCAGTTCCGGGACGTGGGTCAATCGGACCGTGGCACCGCCGAGGTTGATCGGTTTGAGCAGGCCCTGGCCGAAACGTCGTTCGATGAACTCGGTGGCCGCCGAGGCGTCGATCCGGGCCTGCGACAGATCCAGGCCAGTCCGGCGGAGGACGATCCCCCGGAACGGGAGCGAGGGGTTCTCGGAGGCGGGGGGAGAGTCGCCGCCGACGACACGCGCCAAGGTCGAGACGACCCCCTCGACCTGGCCCAGCACCTCGATGCCATCGCCATCCCAGACGAGCGAGTCGACCGCCAGGCGGAATGGTCCCGCAGCGAGCCGAACCGCCTTGAGCCGGTCAGAGATCGTCGCCAGAACCTGGTCGCGGTCCACCGTCGACTCAAGCTTGACACCCTCGCGAGCGCTGATCCGAAGCCTCGCCAGTGGGATCGGGCCTCCATTGTCGGTGGTACCCGGTCCCAGCAGGCCCCGGACCGCCTCGGCCGTCAGCTCGACGTCGGCGACCAGCGCAAGGTTCATCGCATCCTGCGTCAAGGCTCCAACGCCCGGCAATCCCTCCAGCGAGAATCGGACCCCAATCGGCAGAGAACGCCCGAGCTCGGCGATCGCGGACGCGGTGGCCGACCCCTCGCCCCGGACCGTCTGCTGCAACCAGGCGAGGGGGTCGCCCGGAAGCCGGATCGTCGACCCGGCCTGAAGCGAAAGGCCCTCACCATTCAGTCGAAACGCTCCCCGAGTTGGTCGGAGGTCGGCCGGGGCCGCGGGATCGCCCACCACTTCGACGGCCGCGCCTCCAGGCAAGATCAACTCGGCGTCGAATTCCAGACCGAATTTGCCGGCCCTCCGCGAAAACTCCTCTTTCTTCCGCTCAAACTCCCTTTGTCGACGATCGGCTTCGCTCAGGTTTTCCAGCGGTGACCTCTGCGGCGGGACCGGGCGGAATCGCATTGTCGCCATGCCGTCCTCGGTCGTCTCGAAACGATAATACTTGCACGAGACGACCCGATGGGCACGGAGCCGGACCATCCCAAGGTTGAGCGGGCTACGTCGCAACCGGGTTTCCAGCAAACCGAAGTTGCTGACCAGGCCGCTCTCCGAACTGCCCAACTCCGAGGCCCGAACCCCGCGCAGCGACTCATCGATCCAGCGCTCAAAGCGGTCGCCCACGTGTCCGAGTTCGGTCTGAGCCCTTTCGATAACGGCATCGCGAAGCCTCGCCAGCAAATTCTCGGAATCGATCCGAAGGCCGTCCCGGTCGAGGGCAAAGGCGATCCCGTCGGGCGCAAACGATTTGGCGGACTCAACAGCGAGCATCACCTTGCCATCGATCCGCGCATCAACGCGGTGGCCCTGGATCAGGACGGTGGGCTTGATATCGGAGAAGTCGAAGGGGTTGGTCGCCGAGTTCGTCAATGGCTGCAACGCGGCTGGCAAGCCGAGGCGTTCGGCCTCGGCTTGCACGACCCGTTTGATCTGGTCGAGTCCGTCGCCGCGAGTTCGGACTTCGGCGGGGCGATCCCATTGCCAACCCTGCTTCTCGTCCCGACGGAGGCGGAGGCCGCGAACGTCCAAGACGATCGACGCCGGCGCCGCCATGATGGCCTGGCCGTCGAGTTGGAGCACCGCATCCCCGTCATCGATCACGGCCGGGACGAGCGAGATGGTAAACGGACCCGTCGAGTCGCTCAGGCGGTTGGGGATCGCCGCGACCGCCGCCCGAAGCAGACTTCGGACCAGGGACACCCCCGAAAGTTCGCGGCTCTCGCAATGGAACGTGACCCGATAGGATCGACCGGGCGGCACCCACGATCCCCCGAGCCTCCAGCCCGAAGCTCCCAGCCCCACCAGATCCAATTTAAGGCCCAAAGGCCGGACCAGACCCTCCAGTTCAGGTTGTGCCCGGGTGAAATCATCGACGTTGACCAACTCGACCCGCAGAGAACCAGGGACGAACACCTTGTCGAACGTCTCGGACGACGACCGGGGCAGGTGCGTCAACTTCGCCTCGGTGACGCGAACCCCGATCCGACGACCACCGATCCGCAGTTCACCTCGGCCGGACAACGTGACCGGGCCAAGCGCGGGGGCCACGGGGTCGAACCGCAGGTCGACCTTGGCCCCGCCAAGCTCCACGGAATGTGGCTGGGCGAACCATGCCGTCAGTTGCCCCGTCATCTCCTCGGACCGTCGTGCAAGCTCGGGAAGGACCTCGCGGAGTCGACCCGCTACCCGGGCGGGGTCGTCGAGTCGCCACTGGTCACCCGAGGTCGCCAGACGGATCGGGACGCCCTGAAGCGGAGGCCCCGGCACAACCTCGATCGCCAAGCGACCATCGCCGGTCATCGCGATCGACCCCAAAGGGAGGACGTCCGGCAGCGGGAGAGCCACGACCGGAAAAGAAACTTCCTTCGGCAAGAGCCCGACCAGTTGGTGCGATGCCTCGTTCCAGAGAGCCGCTGTCAGACTGGAGTCGATCGGAACGGCCTGAAACTGGAACGCCCCATTGAACAAGAGTTCGCCGACTCGTCCCGAAGTCGCACCCGAGTCGATACGGCACGACAGTTTGAGCGCATCGCCTGCGCGGGCGATTCCGTCGAGCCGAACGTTCGCCCCGCCGGGAAGCAGGGTCGCCGGGCCCGGCTCGATTCCGTTCGAGGGGTCCTTGCCGACCTCCTCCGCGACCCAGGGGCCGATCACCTCGCGCGAGTCGTTGGGACCGAACTTACCGTACAGCCGAGGCTGGAACTCGAACACGCCGCGACGCGATCGAACCCGGCCACCGAGCGATCGCGCGACCGCTTCGGGAAGCGTTCCCCAACGACGATTCGCGATCGTCTGGACGAGGGCGTCGTCTGCCTCCGGCGCGAGATCGGCCAGCTCTACTGCGCCGTGCTCATCGATGCGGAAGGTCAAGGTCGTGGTCGACCGAGCCAGATCGACGCGGATCGACCCCGCCGCGTCCATGCTCGGCGACCATCCGGCATTCGCCTGCAACCCATGCGCTCGGATCGCCCGTTCGACCTGAACCTTCAAGGCGTTGAGGGTGGTCGGTCGGGCGAGCCTCGCGAGGCGTTCCGCACGGACTGCGGCGGCGAGGTCACCCATGGGCCGCCCGTTGACCTGACCCGAAATCAACCATTTCCTGGGCGATCGCGAGTCGACCGTCAGAACGACCTGGGTCTCGAACGCGGCCGTCGGAATTTTGTCGAGTTGCCGGACCAGGAATTCGAGCCGACGGTCTTCGGGCGATTCGACGCGCTCGGGCGAGCCGATCCTCGCCCCGAGAATGGTTTCCAGGAACCGCGCCGAGGCGTCCGTGACCTTGAGATTGAGCGGGCCGGAGAGCACGACTCCCCCCTCAGCCGGAAGGGCGATGGCCTTGACGACCACACCGGTCGGTGAGAGCGATTCGGTCCTGGTCTCGCGGGCCGACGTCCCTGCCTTGGCGTTCGGGACGACACCGTCTTCGAGGACCAGCCCGACAATCTCGAAGTCAAGTGACAGATCGAGGTTTCCGCTCGAATCGGGGACCAGCTCCCAGGTTTCGGCGATCGGCTCAAGGCGGAAACCGCGATGCAAAGGTACGCCGTTGGCGAGGTTTTCAAAGGCCGTACAAGCGGAAGCGAGAAGCTCGGCCGCGCGGCCGAGTCGCTCCGCCGCAGGGGTCTTTTCGAGCAGCTTCACAAACGGCTCCCGATCGGCTGCCGCTCGCAGCGCCGGGTAGTTCGCGTCCTGGTCGCCGTCGGTCTTGGGCGATTTCCTCGCGGCTTCATCGAGGAAGACGGAGGCGCGCCGGGCGGCCGACGCGCGGGGACTCATCGGTTCCAGTCGCCCGGCCAGTCGGTCGTCCCGGGCGCGCTGGAGAGCGGAGGCGAAGGCGGCATCGGTCAGGGTCGTCGTGTCGTGTGACTCGATCAAACCGGTCTCGATCCGCTCGCGAAGTTCGCCGACGGTGGTAATCCCTTGCTTCCTGGCCCATTGCGCGGCCGGTCCCTGGCTCTGGGTCAACCTGGCTGCGAGCGCCGCCTTGCGTTCGTCGCGCGATCGAGGGATTAATGAGGCGAGCACCTCGCCCACCTTCGGCCCGAAGAACGGCCGAAAATCGGCCCGGGGCCGGGGGTTCACCCGCTCTTTTCGGAGGATCTGGAGCGCGACCCGGCCGAAGAACTTCGCCAGTTCACCTTCGATCCGCGAGCGGAAATCCGCGTCCTTGTTCCGCATGACCTCCTGTTCTTCGAAGAACTGCCGGAGAGTCAAGGGCCGATCGGCGTCCTCCTGTTTCATCAAACCCTTCTTGACCGCGTCACCCCTTAGCCGGCGCGCCTCGGCCAGATCTTGGCCATAGAGTCGCGGCAGGAGGTCCAGCTCGTCCTTCTGAATCGCCGTGGCGACCTGTTCAGGACGAGACCCGCTGTCAACCAACTCATAGATTCGACGCGTCAGCACGCCGATCGTCTTTTGCGCGACCGGCACGTGCCAGGCCTCGACCTGGACCATTGCGACCGGCCCCAGAAGCTTGATCAAAGGGTCATCGGCGGGATTCGACGACTGCGGAGAAGATTCACGGAGGATCGCCCATGCCTCATCCTGAGCCCCGACGTTCTCGCCGCGCTCGGCCTCGGCCTTTAAAGCGGCGAGGACCGCCAGGTCAGATTCGCGGAGGGCGGTGGTCACCATCACGTGAGCATCACCACGGATTTTCTTCAGCGACTCTGCCCGGGCCTTGCGAGCCTCCTCCAACGCCTTGGAGTTTCGGTCCTTGATTAGACCCCAGAATTCCTCATCGCTCGGCGAGAGTGCCGGACCCGAGTCGGCACGGGCTTCCTTGAAAAGCTCGATCAACTCGGCCGCGATCGCCTCGCGACGAGGCGTCGAAATCCCTATTCGCTGGAACTCGCCGACTTCGCGGATCAGTCGATCGAACGAAAATCTGACCTTCGGAGGAACGGAATTCTCGAGGGGACTGGGACTCGTCAGCGGACCAATTCCGACAGGAGGTAGGATCGCGGACGGGGTTGGCGGCCTAGTCGGGATCTTTCGAATCCCCTCCTTCGGGGTCTTCTCGGTGTTCTTGGAAACGGCCGTTCGTGACGTTTTGTCGGTATCGCGATGGCTCCGCGGGAAAGCCAGGATCGCGACAAAAATGACGGCGAACGACCCGAGGGGAACAAGCCACAACATCCTTGTGGACTTGACAGCCTCGGTTTTCGGCTGCGGCTCATCCGAGGGAGTAGGCGTGGGGTCGATGATGTCCATAAGGTGCGATCCTGTAATGATCGAACGGTTTCATGACTCAGGTCTATGGTTCGCTCGCAATAGAAGGTCTTGCGAGGAGTCGAGGACCGAAGGATGATCTCGATCCGCGAGTCCACAGGAACTCATTGGTGTCTCGCAAACTCATGAAAGTCAAGCCGACTGCTACCTCTTGTCAAGGATTGGATTCGCTGTCTTCACCTCGTCGAGATCAGCCGGATTGAGAATCTAGAACTCCATCGCCTTGTCGATCTCGACTTTGAAGAGCCTGGGAAACTGCTTCTTGATCGCCGGCTCGGCCTGGAGGATCGCGGGGACTTCACGCCGGAGGCATACATAATTAAGGGCCTTCTACGTCTCTTCCCAGGGCACCTTTCAGGATATGACTGTCTCCATCTTGGCGGAGCCTCCGCCCAGGAAGAGAACCTCATTGTCCAGCCGGGTACCGAAGAAGAACTTCACTCGGTTGTAGGCCTTATCGGGCAGCCTGCTGAGGCCAAGCAGATCGACTACGCCGCACACATCGGATTCGGTCGATGGCGTGACCTTCAACCCGCAAGCGACGACCGATTTGCTGCACTGATAGCCGGGCGACGGCCCATCGCCGGCTCGACTGGCTTGGAGGCCAGAGAAGCCGAGGGATGACGCGATCAGAAGAACGGCGGCCATTCGGGCCTGATTGCGAATCGTTCCTGGACGCATCGAAGAAAATCCCTGTTGTGTGTAGTAGACCTCGCGAGCATTCTCGCGGAGGAACCGGCCGACTTACCCTTGCGGTTCAAATCCCGTGGAGGAAGCAGATTTCTATCCCGGGGCGAGATTTGGCCTGATGAAGAATGGTACCGACGTTTCGGCAGGCCTAAATTACAGATTGTACCGCAGAGGACGAAGGCTCCGCCGCTGGTGATCGTATTGATTTGACGTAACCGTTCACGGGGCTGGCCTGTTGCGCCGAAGCGATTGAACGGTTAGAACGGTGTCATGACGCCTCCACCGCCGCTACCTCCGGATGTCTGGGACGCCCTACCGGTCGAGGCTCGGACCCTCAGCCAGGTGATGCAACTCCAGATCGCCCTCCGAGCCGAGGTCCGAGCGCTCCAGCAACGACTCGACGCTAACTCCCGCAACTCCTCCCGTCCACCGTCCACCGACCCGATCCACAACAAGCGACAGCCACCCCGGACCCCCTCCGGCAGGAAGCGGGGCGGCCAGCCCGGCCACAAGCGGGCCACCCGACCCCTGGTCCCCCCCGAGCTACTGGCCGACACCATCACCTTGCAAGCCCACCGCTTGCTCCGGATGTGGTGCTGACCTCGACGGCGCCGACCCCCAGCCCATCCGCCATCAGGTCGCCGAGGTCCCGCCCATCCGACCTGTGGTCGTCGAGTACCAGCTCCACCGCCTGACCTGCCCGGGCTGCGGCGTCACGACCCGGGTCCCGCTGCCCGAGGGCGTCCCCCACGGCTCGTTCGGGCCTCGGGCACGGGCGACGCTGAGCACACTGGCCGCCGAGTTCCGCCTGGCCAAGCGCCCGGTCCGTCGCCCGGCCCGGGCCCTGCTCGGCCTGGACATCTCGCTGGGCATGGTCGCCAAACCCGAACGCCACACGGCGATCGTGTTGGAGCCGGTCGATGCCGAACTGGCCGGGGCGGTGCGGTCGGCCCCGGCCTCGCACATCGACGAGACCCCCTGGCGGCAGGCCAACCGGAAGGCCTGGCTGTGGGTCGGCACCGGCGAGGGGGTGACGCACTTCCGGATCGCCCCGAACCGCAAGGCCTAGACGGCCCATCAGGTCTTGGGCGACGACCCCGAGAAGGTGGTCATCTGCGACCGCTTCAGTGCCTACAACTGGGTCAAGAAGAGGTCCTGGTGCTGAGCGCACCTTCGTCGGGTTTTTTAGGCGATGATCGACCGGGACGACGGCGGCTCGGTCGCTGTTGAAGCTGTCCGACACGCTGTTCTGGGGCTGGCACCGGGTGTCCGACGACGAGCTGAGCTGGGAGGACTTCTTGTGTTGGTCCGACTCGATCCGGGTTCGGGTGCATTAGGAGTTGGGCCGGGGTGCGTCGTGCCCGAGCGGCCCGACGGCGGCGACGTGCTCTCCTGCTCGGTGGCAAAGAGGGTGGTGTGTGGCGTTGACTCGCTGATTCTGTTACTTCAATCACGGAGGGAGAAACCGGCCCAAGCCATGGGCCATTCGGTCTTTACGAGCAGGCATGGTACGCATGGTTCCTATCGAGCACTTCTGTTGCCAGAATTCCGATTGCCCCCAGGCCGGTGTCCGAGGCGGGAAAAATCTCTACTTTCGCGGCTACAGTGGCAAAGGTCGACGTATCCGCCTGGTCTACTGCCGCACCTGTAAGCGGTCCTTCTCCGAACGCAAGGGGACCGTCCTGGAGCACGCCCGACTGCCCGACGACAAGGCCCTGGCCATCCTGAATCACCTCCGGGAAGGCTGCGGGACGCGGGCCACGGGCCGTCTGGTTGAGGTGGACAAGAACACCGTGACCCGCTACCTGGCCAAGGCCGGCGTCCACGCCGAGACGCTCCACGACGAACTCGTGGCTTTTTCCCCCTCAGACCCGTGAGGTCCAGGTCGATGAGAAGTGGGGCTACGTCTATCAGAAGGAGGCGTCGTGCGACCCGGCCGACCCCCTGGATCGGCTGCGTGGCGACGACTGGGACCATACGGCGGTCGACCCCGAAAGCCGCTTGCTCCTGGCTTTGGTGCCCGGCAAACGCGACGGCCCGACTTGCGAACGGCTGATCCGCCAGGTCCACGACCGGACCGGGGGACGGACCGATTTGCTGCTCACCAGCGACGAACATGCCCCGTATGAGACGGCGATCCGCCAGGTCTACGGCGTCGAGACACCCCGACCGAGGCGTCCCGGGCCGGGCCGCCCACCCAAGCCGGTGAAGGTCGTCTCCGCCGAGACCTGCTACGCGACCGTGCGGAAGCGACGCGAGAAAGGCCGGGTCGTGGAGGTGGTGCGGACCTTGGTCTTCGGCACGCTGTATCTGTTGGGCAGCCTTTTGAGTCGATCGACGGCGAGCACGACGATCAACACGTCGTTCGTGGAGCGGAACAACGGGACGGATCGGCACCAGAACTCGCGGAAGCGTCGCAAGACCTGCGGGTTCTCGAAGGACCTGGCGATGCACCGGGCGGCCTCCTACTTCATCGGCTGTAGCCGTTCACGGGGGGTACCCATTGAGGGCGATTTGGCGGCTCGCCCTTTAGCTGATCAGCGGTGGGGCCGGCCGACCCGCGAAGTGGGCGTGGAAGCACCCCGTCAAGTAGCCCAGCACGCCCCGGCTCCGCTGCTGACACGTCGCCACCACGCTCAATACCTGGCCGACGAACCGGCTGCCCCGCTCGCCGTCGGTCCCGCCGCTGGTCTTCCGCCAGATCACCCCATGACGCAACGCCCGCTCCGCCGGGTTATTATCCGGGCCAACCCCCTCGACGTGCGCAAAGGTCCACAGCGACCCCTCGATCGCCAGCAGTTGGCGGCACACCTTCGCCGTCCACTTGCACGGGCCATCCCGCCCCGCCTCCAGGTTGAGCCGGAACACCGGCCGCAGCCCACCGACATAGCCCCGCAGCGTCGAGCGGCGGATCGCCCCCGACCCGAACCGTCGCCACCAGTCGAAGACCCGGCCCGAGAGGGCCAGGAGCCTGGCCCCGACCTCCTGGCCCCCACCATCCCGGTCGATCATCGCCTGGAAATCCCGGCGGAGATGCACCATCCGAACGCAATCCACAAACTCCGCGCGACCCTGGTAGTTTCGTACAGGTCGACCACCCGCCCCTACGCCCCTCGCTCCCCCCGCCAGTCCTAGCTCGCTGACCCGGCTGCGGCCATCTTGACCTCCCACGAGGAGGTCAACCTCATGAGCCGCAACTCCCGCCTGCCCCGCCCCTCGGGGTGGACCATCCACTCCATCACCGTGCCCCATCGCGATGCCCCCCGCCGGCTCGAGCAGGCCTTCCAGGTCTTGCTCCAGGCCGACCGGGGGGACAACCACCTCTCATCCACCAAAGAAGAAAGTTCTGCTCATGCGAGCCGCCGTGTATGCCCGGGTCTCGACCCAGAAGCAGGGGCGTGACCAGACCATCGACAGCCAGATCGAAGCCCTCCGCAACTGGGCCACAGCACAGGGCCATGAACTCAAGCGCCAGCACGTCTACATCGATGAAGGTTACTCTGGATCGCGACTCGACCGGCCCGCCCTGGACCGCCTCCGCGACGCCGCCCGTGAGGATGAGTTCGACGTCGTCGCCGTCTACAGCCCCGACCGCCTGGCCCGCCGCCATGCCTACCAGGTCCTCCTCCTCGAGGAGTTTCGCCGGGCCGGCTGCACCGTCGCGTTCGTGCACCGGCCGATCAGCGACGACCCGCACGACCAGCTCCTGCTCCAGATCCAGGGGGCCGTCGCCGAGTACGAGCGGGCCGTACTCGGCGAGCGCTTCCGCCGCGGCAAGCTGCAAAAGGCCCGTGCTGGCCACTGGATCGCCGGCCAGGCCCCGTATGGCTACCACTACGTCGCGGCCCGCGACGCCGTGCCGGCCCACCTCGAGGTCGACGAGGCGGAGGCCACCGTGGTCCGGATGCTCTACGGCTGGTTGATCGACGAGCGGACCACCGTCCGTCAGATCCTCAAGCGGCTCGCCGCCGGTCCGTGGCGGCCCCGCTCGGGCAAGCGGCTCTGGTCCAACGCCGTGGTGCACCGGATCCTCTCCGACCCGGTCTACACCGGCACCGGCTACGCCAACCGCCATGTCTTTGTGGTGCCCAAGAAGCCGCGATCGACCGGCCCGCGGGCGGGCACCCCGACGTGCCGTCAAGCGCGTCCTCGCGAGGAGTGGATTGCCATCCGAGTCCCAGCGATCATCGACGAAGCAACGCATGAAAGCGCCAAAGCACAACTTGCTGCCAACTCGACTCTGTCCTTTCGCAACAACACTCGCAACGAGTACTTGCTCAAGTGCTTGCTCACCTGTCGAGGCTGTGGCCTGGCGATGTACGGCATCACGACGTCCAGCGGGTCCGGTCCGAAGACGCATCGGTACTACAAGTGCCACGGCAAGGACACCGTGGCCCGTGATCGGGCCTGCCGCTGCACGCAAACCCCGGCCAGGGTCGAGGAACTCGACGCGGCCGTGTGGGATCATGTCCGAGCCCTCCTCGAAGACCCGGCGACGCTGGCCTCACGGTTCGAGGAGTTGGCCCGGCTCGCCGAAGCCCGCAGGACGGCCCGAACGCGGTGCATCGCTGGGAAGCCCAACTCCAGCGGCTCGCCCGCGAGGAGCAGCGATTGGTCGATGCGTATCAAGCCGAGGTGATCGACCTGGCCGAACTGAAGGCTCGCCGCGAGCAGATCGGCGGGCGTCGGCAAGTGTTGATCACCCAGCGCGACCAGGAGCAGCGCCTCCGCGACGAGCAGCAGGCGGCCCGAGCGGTCTGGGCCAACCTCGAGGCATTCTGTCGCCGGGTCCGCTCGCGTCTGGGCGAGGCGACGTTCGCCGAGCGGCAGCGGATCTTGCAACTGTTGATCGAGCGGGTCATAGTCGGCGAGGACACGCTGGAGATCCGCCACGTCATCCCGCTGGGTCACGGCGGGGGGGACTCGTCAGGCCAGGGCCCGGAGGAGCCCACCGGTCCGGGACAGGATGCAGGAGGCGAACCCGAGGAATCGCCGGTCCAGCGACCGAGTTGTCGATTGCGTTCGGATGGTGTGCGCCCAGCACACCTGACGCACCGGCACCACCTGGTAGGTCGAGAAGCGGTCGCTGGTGATGACCGGGGTGATCTTCGGGCCGACCAGACGCCGTAGGGCGTCGGCCCCACGCGTGCGGTCGATCCGGAACAGCGTCATCCCCTGGCCCACCGCCGTCCAGAGCCAGGCCCGCCTGTGGCCCTGACGCCAGCCGGTCTCATCGACGTTCAGGGCTGGGGCCCTGGCGATGGCCCGGGCTACCTCGGCGACCGGCTCGGCCGTCACCGTGTCGGCCCGACGCTCGGCCTTGCTGACCATGCCCGTAGAGACGGTCAGGCCCATCAGGTCGAGGAGGGCCGCCTGGGCCAGGCGTTTGCTGAGCCGGTAGCGGCCCGTCAAGAGGGCGATGGTCGCCAGGAGACGCGGGCCGAAGGCGCCGGCCGGGACGCCCGGCGGCAGGGCGGCGCGGGTGGCCTTCTTGCAGGCCGGACAGGTGAGGCGGTGGAGGCGATACTCCACGACGTCGGGTCGGACCTCGGGCAGCTCGGCGACCTGATGGGGATGGGGGGCCGGGTCGGTGCCGGCCAGAGCGGCACCGCAGGGACAGGCCGTCGGGACGCACTCGACGACCTGGGCGAGTCGCTCGGGCGGGACCATCGGTCGGACGGCCCGCTTGTGTCCGGGCTGGCCGCCGCGTTTCCGCCTGGTGGGGGGTCGCGGGGGTTGGCGTTTGACGTGGGGTAGGTCGCTCGACGGCGGCCTGGAGGAGTTCTGCGAGTTGGCGTCGAGGCGGGCCTTGAGCGCGGCGACCTCGGCACGCAGGGCTTCGATGAGGGCTCGAACCTCGACCGGCAAGGTGTCCCAGACATCCGGAGGTAGCGGCGGCGTGGGCTTCATATCTCTGATGTACCCGACCCGCGGCCCGAGCGCAAGGCACTACCCCCATGAACGGCTACCATCGGCTATAGCTACAACTTCTGCTGGGCGGTGCGGACGCTGCTAATTCGGGAGGCCGATGGACCCTGGCAGGCCCGGACACCGGCGATGGCAGCGGGCTTGAGTGACCATGTGTGGAGTATCAAGGAATGGGCCAGTTACCCCGCGAAACCTCGTTAGCCATTGTCAGACACCACCCGAAGACTTGCGTTTGATCCAACGGACTCACCAGCCCTGAAACCAGTAATAGCCTTTTGGATTAGGATTGCGTGCGTCGGCCTAGTCGTCCGACGAGCGATGTAAACGAGCAATGGTATTTCTCTCACTACTAAATTTTTTGAGTGATCAAGCCGCTCTGTCGCCATCCTCTGTGGCGAGCCGGCGAAGATCTCTTCTGCGAGTTGCGAAGTCGTCGCGGTTTTGATTTCGAAGGCTGCCGAAGGCGACTGCAATGCCGGTCCAGCTCTCCCACCGAAATCGTCCCGCCTTCTCTTGCCTGACGCCCGGCCATAATTTTTCCTTCCCAAGCTGATCGCCTGACCTCCCTGTGACACTGGACTTGGGCAGGATGGGCTCGCGTCGTCGTTGTCCCGGGGCCGATGGGCCTCCCGACGATCATGCCAGGTCAACCCCGGAGCCCTTGCGGCTCGCGGCGGGTAGCCTCGGCGTGCGATCTGAGTGTCAATTCATGAGGAGCCCAACCGTGTCTCTACCCTACGGATGTCCGAACAGCGGTCGTCCCGTCGATGCACCCCGGAACTACCGGGTGCGACTCTCACGTTACGGCTCCCACGCCCCGGGCGACTTCAAGCCATCCCCGATCACCGTCCAGATCTCGGCCACGTCAAGCATGTAGGCTCGGACGAACGCCCAGGCCAGCTATCCCGGCTATGACGTGACCGACGTTCAAGAATCGTGAACCTCGGAGGCGCATCCGGCGTCATAGTGGATCGGTCACGAATCACCCGTGACCGTCCCATTCGGAGAGTTCAGGCATGCGACGAGGACCGGACGACGCGGGGGATGAATCTACCATCCCCACATCCGGAACCGCCCCGGCGGGTACGGACCAGGTTGCACGGGAAACGAAGCCGGGAGCGAAGCCATTCACCGGAGGCTACTACTGGCTCCCCAACCCGACCCCCGGCGGGCTCACCTGGTCCGTGGTGACCTGTCGGGACCTCGGCTGCGGGCGAGACGCCGGCCACGACGCCGACCTCTGGCCCAGGCTGATGGGCATCCTCGCGGAAGCCTGGGACAAGGACGCCCAGGTCTTCAAGAAGAAGCTGGCCCTGTACTACACGGCCCTCCCTCGCGGACGGGTCACCAGGCCGGAGAAGACGTTCCTGATCCTCCACGGGAAGGACTCCCCCACGGCCGGATGGAAGGAGATGGTCGTCGCCGGTTTCCGGCTCTCCGGGCGGAAGGTGAAGTTCATCTTCGACGGCCACGAGACCCAACTTCCCGGCCACACGGAGAAGTTTTCCTCCATCTTCGGGCCGGTCCACTGAACGAGCCTCCGGCCCAACCAAAGGGGCCCAACTCATGCCCCTGACCGGCCCGGAACGCGACTTCGCCGATCACTACATCCTCGAAGGGGCCCACTTCCAGCTCGGGATCAATACCGCTCATCGGCAGTTCCGGGAGCGGCAACTCGATGACACGGCCATGCACCGTTTCTCGTCCATACGAGAGAATGAGTGGCAGGCGGAGGGGCTTCATTATAAGCTCTGACAAAACCCTCTTGGCACCCGTTTTGCGCCATAGGTCGGTAGCACCGCTCCACACCGGGGTCTACCACCATGGCCACCGCTCGCATGCCGGATGAGTTCTTCGATATCCTCGCCCATCACCTGCCGCCCGAGCAGCCCAATGGCCCCAAGGGCGGCCGGCCTCGGGCCGGGCACCGGGCCGTCGTCCGGGCCATCTGGTTCGTCCTCGCCACCGGCGCCCGCTGGGAGGACGTCCCGCCCGAACTCGGCTGCTCCGGACGCACCGCCCACCGCCGGCTCAGGGCCTGGACGAGGCCGGCGTCTGGGATCGCCTGCACGCCGACCTCCTGAGCTTGCTCAAGCGGGCCGGCAAGCTCGACCTCGACACGGTGATCGTCGACGGCGTCACCGTCCGGGCCTTCGGCGGCGGCGATCAGACCGGCCCCAGCCCGGTGGACCGCCGCAGGCCGGGCACCAAGCACACCGTGATGGTCAACAAGGCGGGGGTGCCCTTGGCGATCCGCACCGCCGGGGCGAATGCCAGCGACCACCACCAGATCCTCCCCCTGGTGGTGAGGTTCCCCGAGGTCGGCGGCAAGCGTGGACGGCCCAAGGAGCTGCCCGACGAGGTGTACGCCGACCGTGGGTACGACAGCGAGGCGACCCGGGAGTTCCTGCGGTGGCTGGGGATCGAGCCGCACATCGCCAAGAGGCGGACGCCCAACGGGAGCGGGCTGGGCAAGGTCCGCTGGGTGGTCGAGCGGACGATCTGTTGGCTCAAGGGGCTGCGGCGCTTGCGAGTGCGATACGATCGGCTGGAGGTGATCATGGACGCCTGGACGACACTCGCTGCGAGTGTGATCTGCTTCCGGATCCTGCACCACGACGTTATGTGAAAAACAGGGTTTTGTCCGAGCTTATTATGTCAGCCTTGACTTCCTTCAGGATCCAAAGATGCCGGACCACCCGGTCTCTTGCCCTTGGCCCGACATTCAGGCCATGCGGCAGCGGCTCCTTGAAGTCACCAGGCTGAGCGAGCAGAACGCCAACCTCTCCCGGGACTTCCGATGTCACGAGTGCCAAGGGTTCACCAATCTGGCCCCCAATCCCGAACATTCCCCGGTGGTCTATTTCGGCCCAGGCCATGAGTGCCTGGACAACTGGACATTCCGAGGCCGGTTCTCCGGGATTAGGCGAGGTCATGTCAGCGAAGGGCTGAAGCAATTCCCGGTCTCGGTTTGGGACCCAATCCGCCAGCCGCCCCTGGCCACCGTGTGTCATTACCTTGTGTTCGTGGAGACGAAGCCCGACCCCATCCGGATCTGGGACGTCACGAGGTCGGACATCCTCTGGTTCGCCGGCGATGGGGTAGCTTACGCCCCTATCTTCCCGAACCCGCCAGCACCCTGAGCCGAACAAGTCCCTTCGGGGAGAAAGCATTTATTCATGGCCAACCGCCTCTTTGCCATCGGCGACATTCACGGCTGTTCGACGGCCCTGGAGGCTCTCATCAAGGCCATCGATCCCAGGCCGGATGACACCCTCGTGGTCCTGGGCGACATGATCGACTGGGGGCCGGACAGCCGGGACTGCGTCCGGCAACTCATCGACCTGTCCGGCCGGTGTCGGTTGGTCCCCATCCTGGGCAACCACGAAGAGCGGATGCTCCAGGCGCTAGATTCCGACTCGGCCCTGCGATCCTGGCTCGACCTCGGAGGGGATCGAACGCTACTCAGCTACCCCTACGACGGCACCAACATCATCGACCCGGCCCACGTCGAGTTCGTCCGGGGCTTTGTCGACTTCCACGAGACGGACGACTTCATCTTCGCGCACGCCGGCTACGACCCAGACTTACCGATGGACCGGCAGCCCTCGCTCAAGCTGAGGTGGGAGTTCCTCGACCAGGCACATCAACGCCCCCACGCATCCGGCAAGACGGTCATCGTCGGCCACACGCCGCAGACCAGCGGCGAGGTGCTCGACCTCGGCCACATCATCTGCATCGATACGGACTGCTCGCGGGGAGGTTGGCTTACCGCCTTGGAGGTCCGGAGCGGCGAGATCATCCGAGCCAGCCAGTCGGCGGTCCTTCTTCGGTACACGCTGATACGAGGTTGGACCAATCGCGTACGCCGATGATTCTCGATGTACCGTCTTGTACCGTTTTACCCCCTGCGTACCGCCAGGAACTGCGAGGATATGCTACCTTTCACGAGGACTTGCGAACCCTGCCCAATGACGCTATCCTCGCGTCTGACAACGACTTCTTCGCTTTTCGGCAGGGATTGCGGGCTTGCTTCCCAAGCTAGACATGTGAGTTCGATTCTCACTACCCGCTTTTTTGCAAAAATGTCTGCGAGAATTGGAGTTGTGGCGAAAGCTATGACTCCTTTTTTCGTTTCAAGACCCTGGGCTTGAAACATTTCTGAAACAGTATGGGCTTTACAGGGCGATAGTATGGGACGCCGCCCCCTTTTTTCGGAGGCCCGTCCCATGGCGTCCTTCAGTTTCGATTCGAAGACCAAAAAGGCCCGCGTCCACTTCCGGTTCGGGCAGAGTCAATACAACAAGACGCTCGCCGTGAGGTCCGAGCGGCATGCGGAGCGACTTGTTGCCCTGATCGAGGAGACCCTTCAGGACGTCGAGCGGGGCAAGCTCACCGTCCCCGAGGACGCCGACGTGGTCGCCTTCTTCCTCTCGGGCGGCAGGATCGCCTCAAAGCCGAAGGTCACCACCAGCCCGGTCCAGGCAGAAGCAACACCGGCGACCATCGGCAACATTCTCGAAGCATACGCCGAGACCCTGACGCCGGGGTCGAAGGAGGCGAACACCATCTATACCGAGGCCCTCCACGGCCGTCACTTCAAGCGGATCTTCGGGGCGGGTCACCGGTTCGATTCGCTTACGGTCGACGTGCTTCAGGGCTACGTGAACAAGAGAGCCGGCGAGGGCGTCGTCCGCGACACCATCCACAAGGAGTTGACCACGCTTCGGGTCCTCTTGGGTTGGGCCCACAAACGCAAGCTCATCCAGGCCCCGCTGACCTGGCATCTGGATGACCTGACGTTGCCCAAGGCGCTCGAGAAGCCGCCGTTCCAAACCTGGGAACAGATCACACGGAAGATCCAGCGGGGCGGGCTGACCGAGGCCCAATGCGACGAGTTGTGGGAGTGCCTCTGGCTCGACCAAGACCAGACGGTCGAATGCCTCGCTTGGGTCCGGGAGCACGCGACGCGGCCGTTCCTCTTCCCGCTCGTCGCCTTCGCCGCCTACACCGGCGCCAGGCGAGGGGAGTTGCTACGCTCCGAGGGGGACGATTGGGATTTCAACGCGGGGATCGTCGCGATTCGCCAGAAGAAGGCGGACAAGTCCAAGTCGTTCACTCGGCGGAACGTGCCCATCCATCCCGAGTTGGCGGCGATCATGCGCGACTGGTTCGAGCACCACCCCGGCGGCCCGTGGGCTATCGCGGCCGAGGACAGGTCGCCGATCGATCCGCGCGTCTCGACGGGATATTTCCGGAGGCTGATGAGGGGAGGGAAGTGGTCGGTGCTCCACGGTTGGCACACCTTCCGCCACTCGCTGGCGAGCAACATGGCGTCAGCGGGCATCGACCAGCGGGTCATCAACTCCGTGCTCGGGCATCATACTGAGGAGATGGAACGGCGATACCAGCACTTGCTGCCCCGAAAGCAGGCGGACGCGATTGAGGGCCTCTTTCAAAGGTCGAGGTGAGCCGAGGTGGCGGCGGAGCGGACCGTGCGAGGGGCCGCTCCGCCGTGTCGCTTGCCGCCATCAAACAGCCTTGCGATCAATTGCGAGCGGCAGCAACCCCTCGTTCTTGTACCTCGCGACCTCGTCGGACGAGATGCTCCACAATTCAGCCCCGCCCCTCCTCTCGGCCCGCTTGGCGGCGAAGATCCGCCCGTGTCGGCACCATTCCCTCACGGTGTAGGCCCCCTTGCCCAGCATTTTCGCGGCTTCCTCCACCGAGTACCAAGTTCGGGACTCCTTCGGGGTGTCGAGCTTTTCGTGGATGTTCAAGATCATCGTGCGCATCTCATTGAGTTGGGCTTGAATGCCCTGGAAATCGACGGCCGTCATTGGTGCAGTCCTCAGTTGGGTGGGGGTGTTACGACCTCTGGTGGGCCGGCCCCAGGTGGTTGAGTTTCAATCTTGTGTTCGGACAGAAAAAGTCCGAAGTTCCTCTGCGTCCTAAACATCCCGCCGTCCCTCCAGCTCGATGGTCAGCCCCACCGAGGGGCGAGAGTTCTTGGGTCGGTTAATTAGGAACAGGATCTCGCGGCATCACGGGCCGAATCCGGCGGCTGCCGCTGAAGGATTCGGCGATTGAGCCCTCGGTTTCCTACGGATATCGCCGCAACGCCCAGGCATTCCCGACCCTTCCCATTCCAAACGTGATGATGTTGAAACGCATCCAATCATCCGGAACCGACGACCGCGAATCGGTGAGCAGGATTCAGGTCGTAGGGGGGCGGCCAGCGAATGGGGACTGGATCTGATGGGATCGACCGGGTTCTACCAGCGGGGCATCTTGAGAGTCGCCCTCGGCCACGACTCGCGTGCATGGGCTGGCCGGGCAGCAGTTGCGGCAGTTGACCACCCCGTGCTCCGAAAGCCACCATCGCGATTTGTTGCGGCAGAAAGAGTTTTGGCAGTGCCAACGACCTTGGACGGGCGCTTCGGGGATGCCGAGGGTTCGATCCCGCTCAACCCGGGAACGTGACATCACCATCGCAACGAAAGGCTGGATCTCGTTGTAGTCCAAGGGCTTGGCCACCAACGACCGGCGGGCGTTGCATAGTTCGGCCGGCGAGAGGAAGCGTTCGGCTTCCCCGCTGGCGATCATTTCTTCGAGGAAGTCCCGCTGGAGAGCGGCGTGAGGGTCCGTGTCGGGCTGCGGTGCCGGCCCGCCGCCTGCGGCTTCTTTTTCGATCGTCACCTCGTTGGCCGCCCGGATTTCCGCCTCCGACCAACTCATGCCCGAATGGCTATATGAATTCGCCAAGGCGCCCCAGTGCAGCCTCCAATCGGGAGGCCACTTGCCGATGCGATCCCGCCATGGGTGAGCGGGAGGGTCGAAATTCAGGTCATCGACGACGCTGTGGGATTCAGGGGAGTCCACGGTGGCGTCGAACAGCGAACTGGAGGACGGATCGAGTTCAGGTATATAGGTCGAACGACCGGTGCTCTGATCGAGGACCTTCCGCCAGTAGCCATTCAGATCAAGTCCGTGTTGGAATGCCTCGGTCCAGTCCTTGCCCATTCCGCCCGGAGGCGCGACCGCGGCGCAACGGTCCGAGATGGACATCCAAGCTCAGGTCGCCGTTTTGCCGGGTCCGTCGGCGTCCAGCGCCACGACCCAAGGCGAGGCGGCGAGCATAACGCTCCTGGCCCTAGCGGACGGCACATTGCTAGCCATTCCGAGGGCTACTAGAGGGGCCAGGGCGCCAAGTTCTTGGCCAAGCAGCAAGGCGTCGAGTTCACCCTCCACGATCACCACAGGTTTCCCGTACGAGACCCCTTCTCGGCTGGGGTACAGGCCGCCTAATCGGCTCCCTGAGACGGTAACGTACCTGGGAGCACCCTCTAATCTTCGGATGTTAATCAGGGCAACGTCCGAGCCCTCGAACCAGGGAATCAGGATCCCGCCAGGAAGCCAGACGGTGCGGTCTGCTAGGAGTTCGTCCGGATAATGCTCCGGGTGGGCAACTGCCCGTTTTTTCATCGGCTGATTTTTTTCGATGACTTCTCTGGTCGGTCAAGGCCCTCCTGGATCGCCTCGGAGGGCCGCATCGAAGGCACCGCGGGTCGATCCTCAGCGCCTCATCGGGGTCATCACCCCGCCATCTCCATTCGCTGGTCATGCCGCCAGAGCTTCAGCAGGTTGTGCACCGTCGCCATCAGACGCCACTCGCCCCTCATCGATGCCAGGCCACGCATCGCAAACTGCCGGAAACCCAGCACCTGTTTCAACTGGCCGAAGATCGGCTCGATCATCCCCTTCCGCTTCGCATACATCGCTCGACCCGGCTTCGTCCTCAGCTTCCGGGCCATCCGCCGCTTCGCCGACAGGTCCTTGGGGATCCGCCCTCGCGGCGCTGACGCCACCTTCTCGCTGTGCTTCAATCGCTCGGTTGCCAGGTACGCGTCGATGCCTCGCTCTTGCAACGCCGTCGCGTTGGCCTCGCTGTAGTAACCCGCGTCGCCCAAGGCTGCCCGGATCGCCTCGGCCACGCCGGCCGCATCCAGGTTCGCTCGCGTCTGGTCCACCATCGGCACCACCTGCCTGACGTCGTTGGCCTGCTGGGTCACGTCGGCGGCCAGGATGATCTGCTGCTCGTTGCACACCGCCTGGGCGTTGCCGCACTGATCCCAGCCCTTGTTCGACGCCTTCATGATCCGCGACTGGGGGTCGGTGAAGTTGATCTGATCCTTGGGGTCGGGGACCGCCTGGCTCGGCGGGATCGGCGTTGGTGGCTTCCCCTCGGCCTGGCGGCGGGCGGCTTCCTCGGCGGCTTCGGTGCGGGCTCGCTCTTCCAGGAGCTTCTTGGCGGCGAGGATCTTCGCCAGGCGGTTCTGACGGCGGGCCAGTTCCTCGGGCAACTCGTCGCCGTGGCGGTCGCGGCCCAGCTCGATGTCTTCGGCCTTGTCGGTGGCCTCGGCCTCGGCCAGGAGCTTGGCGATCTCCTGTTTCAGCCGGACCTCTTCGCTCTTCATGCGGTCATAGCTCATCGCCTTGTGGCGTGAAGCATTGGCCTTGACCTTGGTGCCATCGAGGGCGATGGTGCCGACCTTGGCCAGCCCGGCCAGGGCACAGAGCTTGAGGATCTCGACGAAGAGGGCTTCAAGCCGGGCCAGGTGGATCTTGCGGAAGTCGCTGATGGTGCGGAAGTCGGGAATGTCGCCGCCGACGATGACGCGGCAGGCGACATCGACATGGCACCGCCTCATGATCTTGCGGGAGGAGCGTGTGCCGGTGGCATAGCAGTACAGCAGCAACGCGACCATCATCCGAGGATGGAACGGGGGCTGGCCGCGAAGCTCTCGTTCGTAGTGAGCAAAGATCGGGGTGATGTCGAGTGTGGCGACGGTGTCGAGGAGGAAGTAGACGAGGTCGTTCTGGGGGAGCCAGTCCTGAGGCGAGGGTGGGAAGAGGTAGGTCTGGTCGGAGGACCAATCGCGATAAGTTTTGGACATGCCACCACCCCGCTTCGATCAAAACATCGCGGAATCACTCACCACCGCATTCTTCGAAGATCGGTGGCCAAAGGCAATACTCGGACAAACTCCTAGAGACCGCCAGAACAGAGACCGCCAGAAGGCTCTGTCTCACGAAGCATCTTTGTGACCTGACAGGTCTTGCGTCAGTCGCCCGGGGGGCGTTTGGAGCAGTTCCCAGAAGTCGAACGTCGGCAGAATCAGCCCCAAATGCTGGTACGGGCAGGCCCCTCTTCGCTTCCCGGCACCCAACGCACGGCAGTTCCAGTAGAGCCGCTTCAGATCCAACATCCCCTGAGTCATCCTCTTGTGCCGGCACTGCTGCATTCGCAGCACGCTGTTCATGCACTCCACCGCAGAGCTGGCACGCACCGTACGCCTCAGCACCGCCGCGACCCGGGCAAACGAGGCGGCCTCGGTCCCCTCCAGCTGACGACTCCGGGCGATCCTGCGGACCAACTGGCCTTGCTCATGGTCGCCCGCTCCGGGCCGCTCTTGCTCGCACCAACATCGCCAGGCCATCGCCTCACACCAATCGACGCGGGGCTCGACCTCGGCCAGTTGCTTATGCATCCGGTCCAGAAACGCCGTGCTCCCCGGATCACTCAAGAAGTTGCGGACCCGCTTCCAGTCCGGACCAGTCAGAGCGGGCAACGTCGCGGCGATCTCCGCCCGGACTCGCTGGCTCGTGTTCAGCCGACCGGCCGCATCGAACAGGTCCAACGCCGCCCGAGCCCGCCGCCAGGCCGATTCCTGACGCTCGACGCATCCCAGCAACGCCACAGCCTGACGCCAGGCGGCCCGGGCGGTTTGGGCGACGCCGCGTGCGTCGAGCCCGCCCCGCTTGGCCTGGGCCACCAGGGTGTCACAGGTTTCGGCATGGGTCCATGCCGCTTCGGCCCGCCGCCAGGCACCAAAGAGCACGGTGCGGGCCTCGCGGGCGGTGTGGAACAGATCCAGACCTGGAGCCAGCGGTGTGGGGTCGTTGGCCCCTTGACGCTGGCGAGCCAAACGATCCAGGCCCGAGGCGATCCCCTTGGCCGCGTCGGAGATGACGAACTCCAGGGCCTGCCAGGGGGCCAGGGCCTCGTGCCAGGAGGTGGCCGAGCGGTCGGCGGCGTTGTGGCAAAACAGGGCGGTCATCGAAGTCGGCTCGATCCCCACCAAAGTCGGCGCCCCCCAAAAAAGACCTCGTCCACGGCGAGGGTAGTCACCAGGGGTACGCTTGCCGCATCGAGCGGCTGGAGGATCTCCCGAGCCTTGCTGGCCTCCTGGGCGACCCAGCGACCGATGGTCGAGTGATCCGGGGCGTCCTGGGCAGGTAACAAGGCTTTGAACAGAACTTCGATCTGCCGGAGGCTGACGCTCGCGGCGAAGGCGACAGTGGCGACCTGTCGGAGTTTTGCGGCATTGCAAAGGACGGTGGGCCCAGCGGGTTCTTGGGCCCCGGCGAGTTGTTGGCGCAGCGTGAGAACCTCGGCGTGAATGGGATCGAGTTGGGTCTGTCGGGTCGCCGGGTCGAGTTGGTGCTCGACCTGGCGAGCATGTTGGTAGACCGTCTGTCGGCTGCATCCGGCTTCTCGGGCTTGGCGGGAAACGGCCCCGAATGCGCCCGAGAAGACCGCGGCGGCGTTGCGAACGAGAGTGCGGATAGGTAGCGTGTTCATTGGGGAGGCCCTTGAGGATTGCTGGCGATCGTGGTTGTGAACCAGTCGATCACGCAGCGGCCTCCCCTTCAAGTCAAACTGTCAACTCGATCCGACCATTCTCGGCTCACTTTGCGACAGAGCCCCGCCAGAACGATGAATACCCGATCAAAGTCAGTTGGGATGCCATTCTTGTCGATGATTTGGGACATGATAAGGATATTGTAAACGGCGTAGTCCATGTATTCGAGGCGGTGTGGCCTAACGATGGTGTAAACAGGGAATTAAATGTCTGCGAGTCGGTTGAAGTAAAAGGACTGCGAGACTACTTTCGTAAGCCAGGAAAGGGCGGCTTCTGGAGCGAGCACATCGGGCGATATTCGATGAGCCGCCGAAAGGCTCCGATCTACTGGCTGCTCCAGTTGTCGAAGAAGAACTACGCCCTCTGGCTCTATTACCACCGGATCGACAAGGACATTCTCTTCAAGGCCCTGACCAACTATGTCGAACCCAAGATTCGCCTCGAATCCGAACGCCTCCAAACCCTCTTCAGCCAAAAGGCCCAGGCGGGCGACAGCGGCAAGGAGGCCAAGCGACTGGCGAAGGAGGTCGAGAAGCAGGAGGACTTCCTGTCCGAACTTAGGGACTTCGAGGACAAGCTGCGTCGAGCGGCCAACCTTAACCTCGAACCCGACCTCAACGACGGCGTGGTTCTGAACATTGCCCTGCTCTGGGAACTCGTGCCTTGGAAGGAGGCCAAGGCGCACTGGGAGGAACTGCTCGATGGCAAGTACGAGTGGTCGTCCATCGGCAAACAGCTTCGTCAGAAAGGGCTGGTGACTTGATGGGCGTTGTCACCGAGCATCTGGGGCAAATCGTCGTCAGGCAGGTTGAGGAGGGCGGCCTGGTCGTCTGGTATGACCCCGAGAGGGCCTACGAAAATGCGGCGGCCACCCTGAATATCCCCGGCACGACCGTGGCCCGATACGACGGCAGCTTCCTCCAGCTTCGCAAGCAGGTGGACCACCTGCTCAACGATGGACAGCCGCCACGCCTGGTCGTCTACGTGCCCCTGGAGCGGACGGAGACGGACAGCGCCCTGATCGAACTTGACTGTGCCGGGGTCGTGATGCAGCCCCGACAGCAGCCCCCCGCCTGCAACACCCGGCTTTCTGTCGTCGCCCGCAACGCCCTGAAGCCCCTGCTGGGCGACGACCAAGTGACCGAAATCGAGCGTCAGGTCGAGGCGGGCAAGCTCTCGCTGGCCGACCTCGACTCCCGGGCCGAGAAGGGCAAAGACATCTCGACCGGCGTTCTGACCCTGATCTTCGGCTCGGCGAATCCGCAGGAGGTCGCCCTGGCCTTCCTGCACGACGAGCGACAGGACGCCGAGGTCGCCAAGAAGGATGCGGGCAAGGAACTCCGCCACGTCCTGCAAGTCGGGTTCGACATCGACCTCCCGGCAGCTGGACCCCTCGCCGTCTGGCGGAAGAAACTCGGGCGGCACGTCCTGCTTACCGACTTGGTGGCGGCGTTGAGAGACAAGGTTCCGCCCTCGCTCTCGTCCGTGCCCGTCGCCGCCACGCCGGGGGGCGTCGATGCGTGCGTCCGCCTGTCCCGCCACTGGCGGAATAGCCGGGAGCACCGGGACGTCTACGTGGCCGTGGCGAAGGTCGTTGAGCACGAGCTTGGGCTCTGCCAGCTTGATCTGCCCGTGGACCGGCTGGTGGGGAACGAGACCTTTCTGTGCGTCGAGCGGGCCTTGTTGGCCCACGTTGAGGAGGGGCTGCTGAAGTCGGCCCAACCGGACCTGCTGCGGCTGGCCAAGTCCCGCCTGTCCCGGTTCTGGTCCGAGGTCGTCCCGGCGATCCAGGCCCGATGGGCGCTCATCTCCTCGGCCGCCGAGGTGCTGCTAGAGGCCGACCGGGTGGGCCGAGCCCTCAAGAAGGCCGCCTCTACCGTCCCGGCCCTGGTGAAAGCCTACTCCGAAGGCGACGAGCCGTGGTGCCTGCTCGACACCCACCCCCGCCATATGGAGAGCCGCAAGTACAACTTTGAGTTCGCCCCCGGACTCGACCACGACGGCCTGGAGAAGCTGATCACCAGGGCCGAGCAGCGGTACTCCGAGGTCGGGTCGGCCCTCTCGAATCTCTTCGTGAAGCAGTTCCAAAAGGCCAAGCACCCGATACCGGGCCTGCTGCGGCAGCGGGAGTTCTTCGAGAAGCAGGTGAAGCCCCGACTGGGTGAGGGCAAGGTCGCCTACGTCTGGGTCGATGCGCTGCGGTTCGAGATGGCACGGGAACTGGCCCGTGTCCTCAAGGACGACTTCGAGTTGGAGATCCAGCCCGCCCTCGGGACAATCCCCCCATCACCGAGATCGGCATGGCAGCCCTGCTGCCCAAGGCCCACGAATCGGCCAGGGTGGTGAGCGTGGGCGGCGGCAAGCTAGCCCTGGAGATCGACGGCCGGGTGATCAAGGACCGCAAGGACAGGGTGGCCTTTCTCAAGGACCACGCCGGGGTGCCGGTCTTCGACGCCAAGCTGGAAGACCTGCTGCCCAAGCCCGGCAAGAAGGTCAAGGAGGGCATCCAGAATGCCGTCCTGGTCCTCGTGACCTCGCAGGAGATCGACGAGCTAGGCGAGGGCGACAACGTAGCCCAGGCCCGGCTCCAGATCGACGGCGTGCTGGGCCAACTGAGGCGGGGCGTGCGTGTCCTGGCCGACCACGGCGTCCGGACGATCGTGCTGGCGGCCGACCACGGGCACCTCTTTGCCGACGAGATCGGGGAGGACATGAAGATCGAGGCCCCCGGTGGCAAGACGGAAGATTTGCACCGTCGTGCCTGGGTCGGGGTGGGCGGCACGTCCGAGCCGTCCTACCTGCGGACCTCACTGGCCTCGCTGGGTGTGGACAGCGAGTTCGACCTGGCAACCCCCTGGACCTTCGCTGTGTTCAAGTCGAAGGGCGGCGGCCGGGCCTACTTCCACGGCGGGCTCTCGCCGCAGGAGGTCATCATCCCCGTTGTTGTGATGACCCCGACCGCCCAGGTGTTCAACGGCCCCCCGACGGGTATCCGGTGGACTCTGGGGACGGGATCGAAGAAACTCTCGACACGGTTCTATTCCGTCCAGGTCTCCGGTGAAAGCACCGGGCTCTTTGGGCTGGAGCCTCCCAAGGTGCGGGTCGAGGTCCGGGCGAAAAGGAAATGCGTCTCGATCCCGGTGAGCGCCTCCTATGGCTTCGAAGAGGCCACCGGCGACGTACAACTCCGGCCCTCGCCCAACGGCCCTAAGCAGATCGAGCCCGACACCGTGACCTTGATGGTCGAGGTCGAGGCGATCGGCCAGAAGACGGTGACCGTCAGCCTGCTTGATGCGGCAAGCGGGACAGAGTTAGCCAGCATGGATAAAATCGAAGTGACAAATATCCTCTGAACGGTGGTGCCATGCCTCAACTGGACCAGAAGGCCACGAACGTCTTTGCGGGCAAGGTCGTCCGCAAGGATCTGGTCCGCAAGGTGAAGGTCGGAGCCAACGTGCCGGTCTTCGTACTGGAGTACCTGCTCGGGAAATACTGCGCCACCGACGACCCAGCCGCCATCGACGCCGGGATGCGGGTCGTCAATTCGACCCTCTCCACGAACTTCGTCCGGCCCGACGAGGCGAACTAGGCCCAGTCGCTCCTGAAGGACAAGGGGACGCTCACCCTGATCGACAAGATCAAGGTCCGCTACCTCTCCGACGACAATAAGCACTAGGCCGAGTTGGGGAATTTCGGCCACAAGAACATCCACATCCCCGAGCACTACCTGCGGGATTTCGACCGCCTCCTGATGGGTGGGATCTGGGCTCAGGTCGAACTGAAGCACCAGTACGACGAGGAGGCCAAGGGGAAGCGGATCCCGTTCTGGATCGAGGGCCTCAAGCCGATCCAGCTTGCCACGTTCGACCTGGACGAGTATCGGGAAAGCCGCCGCCAGTTCACGACCGAGGAGTGGGTGGATCTGCTGGTCCGCAGCATCGGCATGGAGCCCGCCCACTTCGACCGACGACTGAAGCTACTCCTCCTGGTGCGGCTCCTGCCCCTGTGCGAGGCGAACTACAACCTCGTCGAACTCGGGCCTCGGGGGACGGGCAAGAGCTACGCCTACCAGGAGCTTTCGCCTTACGCCATTCTAATGACCGGGCCGACGACCGTCGCCAACCTGTTCTATAACATGGCGAGCGGCAAGATGGGACTGGTTGGGATCTGGGATGCGGTCGCCTTCGACGAGGTGGCCGACCTCCAGAAGATGCCCAAGGAAGTCATCACTACGCTCAAGACCTACTGCGAGTCGGGGACGTTTGCACGGGGCAAAGACGCCCTCTCGGGCTCGGCCTCGCTCGCCATGTTTGGGAACACGAACCAGCCTGTCGAGGCAATGGCCCGCTCGTCACACCTGTTCGCCCCGATGCCCGAGGTGATCCGGGATGACATGGCGTTCATCGACCGGCTCCACTACTACCTGCCCGGCTGGGAGGTCCCCAAAATGCGGGTGGAGTTCTTCACGGACCATTATGGGTTCGTGGTCGATTACCTGGCCGAGGCTCTGCGTGAACTCCGCAAGCACAACTTCACCGAGGTCATCGATCGCTACTTCTCCCTGGGATCTCACCTGAACGCCCGTGACGTGAAAGCCGTCCGCAAGACCGTCTCGGGTTTGGTCAAGTTGATCTACCCAGATGGCGAGGTCTCCCGAGACGACCTGGCCGAACTGGTCGAGGTCGCCCTCGAAGGGCGGCGAAGGGTCAAAGAACAACTTAAGAAGATGGGCTCGTTCGAGTACCACCAGACCTCGTTCAGTTACATCGAGAACGAGGGCCGTGAGGAGCGGTTCGTGGGAGTGCCCGAGCAGGGCGGCAGGGAGATGATCTCGACCGACCCGCTGGCCCCCGGTTCGGTCTACGCCGCCTCGGTGGATGATCAAGGGAAGGTGGGCCTTTATCGCCTGGAAGTTGGCTGCTCGCCGGGTACGGGCAAATTAAAAATTACCGGTGGAATCGACGGCTCTATGAAGGAGTCGATCCAGCGGGCTTTCGCCTACCTCCAGGGGCAGAAGGTCAAGATGGGGATCGCCCAGCAACTCGACACAACCGACTTCCACGTCGAGGCGATCGACCTGCTGAGTAATCGTGTCCCATGCGAAGCGGGTATTGCCCTGGTGGTCGCCGTTTACTCGGCCATCAAGAAGCACTCCGTCGTAGCCGGACTCCTCGTATTAGGCGACTTGAGCATCCAGGGAAAAATCAAGGCGGTTCGTTCCCTGGCCGAGCCGCTCCAAGTCGGCATGGACAATGGGGCACGAAGGGCATTGGTCCCGCTGGAGAACAAGCGGAACTTTCTGGAAGTCTCGGGTGACATCGTGGAACGAGTCGATCCGGTGTTCTTTTCGGACCCGATGACGGCGGCAATGAAGGCCCTGGGTATCAATTGACCATGCCCGACCCCCCGATTCGAGAGCCCGACGAGATCCGCCAGTCCTGCTCGAAGAAGTTGCGGGACGTCGAGGTCAGCCCGCATTTCCAGGCAATCCTCGGGTGCCTGCTGGGCGAGGACTGGACAACCCCTCGGCTCGTCGAGATGGTGATTACGCCCGACGGCCACCTGCTGGGCCGGACCGAGATGCAAACGAGCCTGGCGACCTTCCTCGGGTCGTCCGCTGACTTGATCCGTAACATCCACGGCACGGCATCGGCCCGGTGGCCGAACTTGATGGCGACGAGACCGGCTGTCTCGTGGCGAGAGTGGCTGAGATCAAAAGGAGGCGTTGAATTCATGGCGAAGCAAGGCCCACTCCGACTGCCGGTCGTCTCCTCCGGGGCCGAGTACCTCGTGATGGGGTATCTGATGCGGCGAAACATCCTCGCCTACAAGGCACCCGAGCACAACGAGGGGTTCGACCTGATTTGCATCCACCCCGACCCGAGATACGTCCCCAAGGAGGGCGAGCTTGCCCAGGTCCGGGTCCAGGTCAAGAGCCGCTACGCCACCGACTGCGACCGCAGCTTCCCGATCAGGGAGGCGAGCATCGACGCCTTCGACTACTTGATCGTGGTCTTCCAGAACATCGGTAACTTCTTCGGGAGGTTCGACGGGTCGGAGGGGGAGCGTGAGCCGGAGTTCTTCACCTTGCCCAGGGAGTTCGTCCAAGAGCACCATGACACCACCTCGACGTGGCAGCGGGTCAAGCTGCGTAGGTTGGCGTCGAAGATCGAGCCCTACAAGAACGGTCAGGGCTTCGAGTTGATCGCCCGCCGCCTCGGGGTCGTACGACCTATGAAGATGCGAGATAAAACGTCCGGCCCGAACGTCTTTTCCAAGACACCCATTGAGTGAAACCGGCAATCGATTGCTCCGTCCCGGCGAACGCTGGGTAGCGTCCGCAAGTCCCAGTTGAGGCGTGCTCCTCTCACCCGATGATGAGCATTCGCAAGCGGCGATCGTGAAGGAGGATGCGGTGCCCCGGAATAACAAGGCCAACCTGCCCTGGATCGATGCTGTCGGTGGTGAGGTCGCCGAGCGGCTCTGCGACCGCTATGCCCGACCCATGATCTTCCGCCAGTCCGGCCCCTGAAACCAGAGCAAGAAGCCGCACGTCGGCGTCTATTTCAACGACCCGATCCTCCACCACATCTCGCCGACCAAGCCGGGTCATACCGTTGATTTCCGGTTTGGCTTCTATCTGGAACGATGCTTCTCGCCGAACATCGACTCGTACGTCGTCCTCGCCGGGTTCGACATGTTCGACCCGACGCTGGGCATGCGGTTTTTGATGCCGAACATCAGGGCCGAGCGGGATGCAGTAGCCGGGAAGTTATCCGCCTGGCTCCGACGCAACGAGCGCAAGAATGGTCATGTGAGCCTAGGCAGCGGCGGCGACAAATATTTAGCTTTCGGTGATGACGACCCCGCCGAGTTGGACGAGGCCCTCGGGGTGTACGCCACCCTCCCAAGAAACATCGAGTCGATTACCTGGAGTCGAATTCACCTCTCGGCCATCGCTCGGCTTCCCGAGTTCGTGGGCTGGGATGATGCCGACCCCCTTAAGGGGGCTAGCGATGTAGCGACGGTGGCCCTAAGCTCGTTCGAGGGAATCGACTTCATGTATTCGCTGCTCTCCCCCCTTGATCTCGGGCCTTCCAGGTTGAGCAACGGGCAGAACCGGGCTTTGAAAACCAAACAACCCGATCGCCGCTGCTCCTGGGCCATCATGGCCCATTGTTCCGGCACCGTTGATGCGGCCCACATCAAACCCGATCGTCTGGGAGGTTATGCCGTACCGGGCAATCTTTTTTGGCTCTGCCAGTTTCATCACAAGCTGCTCGACACCTACCTCAAGGCGGGGTTGACGCTCGACCGCCCGGCGAGACGAATCGTCGCATCGGTCGAAGCGAAACCACCGGCTTCGAGCAAAGCGGGCGGTATTCCGCTGGCGATATGGGAGTCGATTCAAGACAAATCAAAATGGAGTTTGCCCTTACGTTCTGAGTCTATCATGCACCTCTTCGAGCGAGAGAGCGGATGATCTGTGACCTGTCGGCAAGACCAAAGTCCTCTGGAGCAGGCCGTCGCCTCATCAAACATGAGCGGTGATCCGGCGTGTAAACACCAGCGGTGGGGGACTTGAACCGGAGGCATCGAAACATCGCTTTTTTTGAAGGTCATGGTTTTATCCTGACCTACCTCTTCTCGACAAACGGGACGTCTTGGCTGATCTTGAGGAAGCATAGTCGGTCGGGCGTGACCGGGACTTCGCCGACCTTTACACCATCGATCGAGATCAGCACCTCCCCGGCCTTCCACCCCCCTTAGCGGAATCCCTGCCCTTAATTAAAGCCTTGGCATTCACGCCGCTTGTGTCGAAGCTCAAAAAGACACCGAACGACGGCGTGACCCTGCCCGTGACGTCCAGCCTCCCGATTGTTGATGGTTGACTAATCGCCTCTGCGACGACCGACACCCGAAGAATCGGTCAGAAGCCATCCTTGAACTTGACCGTTACTCGTCCGTCCAAGTAATACACCTCGATGAACTTCTCAGATCCGGTGAGCAAATTTTTTGTCTCGTAGACGATGGCCTTCTCATAACCGCGGCTGGCAAGCTCTCTTCCCTTGCCGAGCATCGTCTCGACGTCACTCCTGGTCATCCCGTCGATGATCCTCTCGTAGTTTTCAAGGTTGATCCCCTTCTTGACCTTCTCCGGCTTCGGTTTCTTGGTGCGAGGAGGTGATCCGCTGCTTGCGACGGGAGTCCGACCAGCATCGTCCTCAACAACCGATTTGGAGGCATCAGGAATTGCGGTTCCTCGTACGGCTTCTTTGGTTCTGGACGGTCGGCCCGAAGCAACCTGTAGGGCTGCGAGTTTGTCTGCGGGCGTCTTCTTGTCCTTGTCGCCGTTGACCACGGCCATGAAGATCAGGAGGCTCCAGACGCCCCCGACCCCCCACCATGCCTTGCTGCTTCCCAAAACTGGGTGCTTCCAGAGCAAGTAACCGTTCACGGCCGTTGCTTTGAGTGACGTTGGCGGCTTCGGTTCAGTCGAGCAAGGCGGGAGCGGGCTGGCCGTCGAGTTGAGCCCGCAAGCAATCCGTCAGATAGCTCAGCAACGGCCGACGTCCTTGTCGGCACGTCTCCACCACGCTGAGCAGGCTCGATACGAACCGGCTGCCCCCGGCCGAGTCCGTCCCAAAGCTTGTCTTGCGCCAGATGACTCCACCACGCAAGGCTCGCTCCGCCGCGTTGTTGTGCGGCGGTATCTGCTCGGCCGTGGCGAACCGCCACAAGATCGCCTCGTGGGCCAGCAACTGCCGGCACAACTTCGCCGTCTTGGTGCACGCGCAGGCCACCCCCGCGGTCAGCTGCAAGCGCACCACCGCCTTCAGCCCCGCCACGTACGACTGCAACGTCGGCCGCTGGATCGAGCCCGACTCGAACCGACGCCACCACACGAAGACGAATCGCGTCGACCGGAGCAACCCGGCCCCGACCTCCTCACCCCCCGCTTGCCGGTCGATCATCGCCTGGAAATCGCGGCGGAGATGAGCCCAGCACGTTTGCCGATCCGGGGCGCGAGCGTAGGTCGAATAGCGATCACAAGTCAGCACCGGCCCGACCGGCTCGCCGATCAACGCGTGCAACGCATCGGCCCCTCGCTTCGGATCGATCCGAAACAGAGTCGCCCGCGAGGTCACCGCCACCCAAAGCCAGGCCTTCTTGGCCTTCTGCTTCCAGCCGGTCTCATCGACCCCGGCCGCCGGGGCCGAGCGGACATGGGCCTGGATCTGGGCCACCGGCGTTTGCAGGGCCTCGGTGGCGAGGCGTTGGGCCTTGCACACCATGCCCGGGGAGATCGACAGCCCCAACAGATCGCTCAGCAGGGCGGCGGTGCGACGTTTGCTCAGGCGGTACATGCCGCCGAGCAGGGCCACGATCGCCTGGAGTCGGGGGCCAAACGCCCCTCGGGGCACGCCGGCGGGGCGTTGGGCTCGGGTCGAGACGCCGCAGCCCGTGCAGGTGAGACGGTGGAGGCGATACTCCAGGACGGTGGGCCGGACCTCGGGGATCTCGGCGACTTGGTGGCGGATCGGGCTGGGATCATCGCCGGCGAGTTGGTGCCCGCAGCCGGAGCAGGAGTCGGGCTTGCAGTCGAAGGAGCCGGCGAGTTGCTCGGGCCCCACGAGTGGTCGGATGGAGCGTTTGTGGCCGTGCTGGCCGCCCCGCTTCTTGCCGGAGGGTGGGACAGGCGGCCGGCGTTTGAGATGGGGCGGGTCGGTGGAAGGGGGCTTGGATGAGTTGGAGGAGTTGGCGTCGAGGCGAGCCCGCAACGCGGCGACCTCGGCCCGCAAGGCCTCCACCTGGAGCAACAACGCCTCGATCAACGCCCGAGAGTCATCCGGCGTGGCCTGCCAAACGTCTTGAGGTAGCGGAGGTGGAAGCGTCATGATCCTGATGTACCCGATCAAACGCCAAAGCGCAACCCACTACCCCTCTGAACGGTTACGACTTCGAAAAGACATCCGGCCAGTTGGGACGCGGCTTCGCTGAATGCCATCACAGGGTCCCGCTCGCCGAGCTGCCGTTTGTCGCGGAGACGCGATTAGCTGACCTGGCCATCGTATGTGCGAACTGCCATCGGATGCTTCACAGAGCGAGCCCAGCGTTAAGCGTCTCTGAGCTGAAAGAGATGGTTTGCTTATTGGCCGCCTCAGAGACGCTATATTCTTGAATTTACCCCAACAGGTATACTATTCGGCTCACCTCAGCCTCATCCTTCATGGTGGATGCTCCGGGTGTGTGGAACAGTGGACGCATCTACAGTAATTGTAGAGTCCTTATAGTTTTAGACAAGTGTATGCGCGTGGATTTTTTTCATGGAAGCAGGGGGCGTGCCGGCCGGCGGCGGCACGCCAGCGCACGACGGCGACTATCCAATCTCCCCTCGCAGCTTCCCCTTCGCCTGCCGCAGTTCCTCAGCCTCCTTCAGCACCCAGGCCCGCAACTCGTCGGTATTCTCGACCCGATGGCGTTCCCCGTCCCCGGTCACGAAGTAGCCGTGGGTCGGCCGCTTGCCGTGGACCTCTTCGATGAGGATGAGCTGGACGCCAAGCTGGACCAAGTGATTCGGGTAAACCCGCTTGGCCGACTTCAGCTCGACCGGAATCTGGATATCGCCTTCGCGGACGACGGTATCCGGTCTCGCCGCGAGCCCGAGCCGCCTGGAACGCAGGGTCTCGGTGTCGATATCGAGGGTCGGCGCGTCGATCATTCCGTGTGTCTCGCGCACCCGGCGGCCATAAAGCATCAGGACGATGCCGATGACCAGCGCGGCAATCGCGAGGATCAGCGCCATAGCAGCACCACCAGCAGGACGATGACGGCCAGGGCGATCATGGCGCGTCCGATGGCCAGCGATTGGCCGCCTCGTCGCTGGGCCGACTCCTTCCGCCCGTGCAGGGCCTTTCCCGCGTCGAGCTGAACCTGGTCCGGGGCGGACAGCCCGAGCCGCTGTTTCCGCCAGTCCTCGCGGGAATAGACCCATTCGGCCAGCTCGCTGGCGGTGATCATCTCGGGGTCGGTATTCATCGCCTCATTATGGCGAGCCGTGTCCGGCGGCGCAAGCAGCTCCCTCAGATCCCCGCCTTGCGATGCCACACTCCTCCGCCCCACTGTCCGCAGACGGGGTTACCCCAGAGTCTCCGTTGCTTTACAATGGTGACGTAGGGGTGGAGTAGCGGTCAACTCGTCGGGCTAATCCCCCGAAGCCGCGGGTTCGAATCCTGCCCTCTGCGTTTGTTCGAGCTGGACGGATGCGATAATCCCCATGACTCACGACGTCGTCCTCGAATCGGTATCGGCGGGATTCCACGGGCCGGTAGTGGCCACCCTGCTGACCGTCCGCATCCCGAGCCGGACGAAGTGGAACGAGGTGGCGGGCTTTCGCACCTCCGCCACCGTTGGGCTGAATCTGGACACGACGAAGGCCGAACGGCTGGCGACTTCGGCCCCAGTCGCCATCGCTTCGGGCGTGACCGCCGAGGATGCCGAGCACATCAAGGTTTATCTTGAGGCGGGGCACTACCCTGAGAAGAAGGATTGGCCGCGTCCGGAGCCGGGCCAGAGCTGTTGCGTGGTGGCCGTTCGGGCATCGACCTGACGCCACCCCGCCAGCTGCCCCCGCGGTCGCGCTCCACCAGCACGCTGGCCGATGTGCCCGCCAAGTCCAGGTAAATTGGTCCCGAATTGCGGGACCCAGACTCCGCTTCGGTGCTTGATGATCCGCTTAGTCCTGGCGTCGATGGCCAGTTTCCAGAGGTAACATGCCGCTAGTGACGACCATCTGATCTGATTGATCGATAGTCGAAGATTACGGCGGTGACAAGTTCACGATACAATCTCGGGTATGGACGATTCGGGAAACTTCAAAGTCGAGCCCAAAAATGCTCGGGATCATCTTCTTCCTGCTACAGCGGTTCCTTCAAAAGGAACTCGGAACTGCGGCCTGGAACCGTTTGTTCGCCGAGGCGGGTCTCGTCCCTAGGATGTACCTGGCCGAAGAAACCTATCCCGACGAAGAGGCGATCGGGCTGTTGCAAGCTGCCGGTCGCCTCACGGGGCGGCCCATACCGGACCTGGTCGAGAGCTTCGGCTACGCTATCGCCCCGGACCTGCTCGGCCTCTTCCGTTCCCTGATTCGCCCGGAATGGAAGACGCTAGACCTCCTGGAAAATGTCGAGACGATGCACACGGCGATGCGAAATCGCAATCCGCTGGCCGACCCACCGGTTGTCCAAGGCTTGCGCATCTCCGAAAACGAGATGCAATTGACGTATAATTCGAAGCGGCAGCTCTGCACCGTCGCCAAGGGCATTATCAGGGGCGTTGCCGGAATCTACGGCGAGGATGTTGAGATCGTGGAGCATTCGTGCATGCACAGTGGCTATCTCTATTGCACATTTCGCGTCGCAATCGTCCCACGTCCCGTCGCCGACCTCGACATTACCCAGCTTCAGCCCTCCTCGGGCGGTATGGCCGTGGAGGAAGCTTCCAACCCATGGGCATCACTGTCGTCGTCCTACGCTCGCCCGTCCGCTGTCGCTGTCTCCGAGATCAAGGAGTTGCCATCACGGATCATGCAGTACCGGATCCTCGGGGAACTCGGGGCGGGCGGGATGGGCGTGGTGTATCTCGCGGAGGATGAGATGCTTGGCCGTCAGGTCGCCATCAAGCACATGCTGCCCGCCGTCGCCGCGCTTCCCGAGAACCGTGAGCGGTTCCTGCATGAGGCCCGCTCCATGGCGGCATTGTCGAACGACCACGTCGTCTCGGTGTACCAGGTGGGGCATCACGCGGATCGGCCATTCATCGTCATGCCATGGCTTCGGGGGAGGACTCTAGAACAGCATCTGATCGTACCTGACGTGCTGACGCATGTGGAGGTCGTGCGGATCGGACGCGAGATCGCGCTTGGCCTGGCTGCGGCCCACGAGGCGGGGCTCGTGCATCGCGACATCAAGCCGTCCAACATTTGGCTAGAGGAGCCAGGCCGACGCGTCAAGATACTCGATTTCGGGATTGCGCGGTCGGACGACCGCGTCGGTCGACTGACGCAGACCGGGATGATGCTGGGTACGCCGCTATACATGTCCCCCGAGCAGGCGGCCGGCGAATCGGTCGATGGCCGGTCCGACCTGTTCAGCCTGGGGGCGATCCTCTACCGCATGTGCTCGGGGCGCACGCCGTTTCAGGGTGAATTGATCATGGCTTTGCTCAGGTCGATCGCCGTCGACACGCCTCGACCGCTCGCCGAGGTGAACCCCAACATACCGGCGGCCTTGGCGAAGATCATCATGCATCTCCTGGCCAAGAACCCGGCCGACCGCCCCGCCTCGGCGATCGCTACGGCTGAGGCACTATTAGCTCTCCCGCCCGATTCCGAGGGCACGATGGCGGAACCGGGTTAGTAGACGACGCTATGGATTCAGGTAGCAGCCCCGAAGATCGCAACTTTTTTCTGCCTGAGTTCCGCCACTCGTTTCCCCATCCTTCGCCCCGCGACCGACGACAGACCCATCTTCTGCTCCAGCGTGTGGCCGCCGCCGGTCGGTCGCAAAACTATGTAATGGCCGGAGTCAGTCGTTCACGAACACCACGTTCTTATCGATCGCCTCGCGACCAATATGCAACTGGTTGGCTGGGAAGTCTGGGTCAGAATAGCCCACTGCCAGCCCGCAGATAATCGTGAATTCCTCCGGAATCTTGAGCTCGGAACGGACGACGTCTGGATATCCCGCCACCGAGACCTCCACGCAAGTCCCCAACCCACGTGCGGTCAGGGCCAGGAGAAACGTCTGAAGGAACATCCCGACGCTCACGGCATCAGCCAATCCCAGATCGCGGTGGATGCAGGTGATCCCGACCAGCGGCGCGCCGAAGAACTCGAAGTTGCGCATCACGGCGGCCAGCCGGTTCGCCTTGTCCTCGCGGGCGATCCCCATCGCACCATAGACCTGGACGCCCAACTCTTGTCGGTAGTGTGGGAACGACTCGGGCAACTCGGGAATGCGCGGTGCCTGTCGCCCGGCCTCGTTGAGCAAAGCATTCTTCAAGCGTTCGCGGGCTGGCCCAGCCGCAAACACTATCCGCCACGGCTGGATGTTCGAGTTGGACGGCGCACACTGAGCCAGTGCCAGCGCTTCATTGACCAATGCTTGTAGAACCGGTCGGGACAAGAATTTTCGCGTCGAGTGCCTCTCCTTGATGATTCCTTCAAGATCGTACATGAGGATTCCTCAAAGCATGAGATGAAACGGAAATCGCAGGTGGAAGGTTTGGTGACTTTGGAGAGTAATCCCCAAGGCCCTATCTCAACCGGTCCAGCCATTCCAACCGACGAGGCTGAAAGCCGAACGTCCTCTTCGCCTTTTCATTCGACGCGCCGCGGAGCTTAGTGCCGTAGTACACGGCGTCCTCCCCGGCTGACGACAAAGCCTGTTCCACAGTCACCCGAGGCGGGGCTGCGGCGCCCACGAATTGTGCGAAGGCCGGCAACCACAGGCTTACGGGCGACGGATCGTCATCGACGACATTGTACACGCCGGGCGGGGCCGTCAGTGCAGCGACGGTCGCCAGGGCCGCGTCCTCGATATGGACCCAGGACCAGACCGCCCCGCCTCCGCCGATGATCGGGATCTCACCACGGCGGGCCTGATCGGCCGATGCTCCGTCCGGGTGATACCAGGTTCCCGGCCCGTAGAAAAACCCGTAACGAAGGGTGACGCCTTCCATGTCCCCCGAGTTCAGCATCCGTGCCTCCAACTCGGCGTAGCTTCGCGCGTGCTCGGCGACTCTCGGACTGGCATCGATCGCCAGGCCCGCCGACTCGTCGGCCAGGCCGTTGCCAGGTTCGAGGAAAAATCCGCTCGCTTGCTGAATGTACCGACGGACTCCAATGAGCCTCGCCGCGCGATAGATGTTCCCGCCACCCTCCAGTCGCAGCTTTCGGTCGCCCGGGGCATAGGCCGCCATCTCGGATGGATCTTTGGGCAAGGCCGTCAGCTCATCGATGACGACCTCCGCCCGACAGTCTCTCAAAACCTGCTCGACCGCAGTTGTATCGAAGGCGTTCACACGGACGACTCCAGCCCCCATGTCGACGAGTTTTTTCGAACCGGCCTCCGAACGCGTCATGCCGGTGACCACATGGCCGTGGCGGATCAATTCGGCTATGAGGGCCTGACCCATCGCCCCGCTTGCACCGGCAATTAAAATTCGCACGGATCACCCCCAGCTGGGACGACGATGCCTATGCCGCTCGGACGTCCGGATCAGTGCAGGTCGAGTCGTAGGCACAAATCAAGAATCGGCATCCATCCTAATGCATTGCGGCGATGGCCGATAGCGGTCAAAACAACCGCAACTGCGCTCCGTTCGCCTGACGCCGCTTTGTCACCTGCCGGGCGTGCACCGGACCGCGTTCTTGGTACATCGCCGGGATGACGACCCCCGACGCACCGTCTGGCGGCGTCCCCGGCATGCCGTCCTCCAGCTTTTCCTCGACCTGCTTCGCCACGGGCAGCGGGATGACTTCCGCGATCGGCCCGGTCACCTGCGCCGGCTCCGGTATCACTTCCTTTGCCTGCGGCTCGACCTTCGCCACCGGCCGCTCGGCCCGCACCGCCTTCCGTATCCCCGTCCGCTCCGGCGCGGCCTCGACCGTCACCGATACCCGCAACGCATCGATCTGCTCGGCCTGGAGTCGGGCATTAATAATTTTTGAGTTTCTCCAAATGATCCTGGCCGATTCGTTCCTTGCTCGTCGCGACGTATGAAAGACCGAGTTTTACAAATCGGCCCGCAATTTTAGAGCGGTTTTTTCTTGACTATACCCCTTTGCATTGGTTCTCCTGGTTGTTCCTTAGGAGCTGTACTTTCCGTGGGAATGCTATATGTCACGCCGCCAGGCTCAGCAGCCTGTCGGCAGTAGCTCGAATCTCCTCCTCTGTCACCCCGGGACGGAGAACCGCGCGGATTTCCTCACCCAGTAATTCGCGACGCCACGCCCGCCGCTTGTCCGCATGGCTTGGTCGGCGTGACGAACTGTCCCACGGCGACTCCGAGCGGTCCACCAGCTCCTCGGCCTCCCGGTTCCACGCCCACGCCTCGGTCATCGTGAACGTCCACAGGCAGAGGTGGAACGCCCCGACGTTGGCCCACAGGAACCGCACCTGCTGTTGCCCAGCCCCGACGACCTGCTTGACCTCGCGGAAGGTGATCTCCAGGCTGAAGCGATCGGCCACTACTCCCAGGATGTCGGCGATGCTGGCCGAGGTGTCGGTGCAGAAGTACGCCCGCCAACCGGTCGGCTCGTCCACCAGCACCACCCGGATCACCCCACCGGCTGGCTTCCAGGTCGCCAGGAACGTCTTGTATCGCTTGATCGCCTCCACCCCGTACAACTCGAATGTGCCGGTAGACCAGCCGCGTCGCTGGCCGGCTCGCTTGGCCAGGTCGATCACAATCCGGCCGTAGGTCGGGGCTGGACCACGCCGCCCCGGCGGTTTAGGTTCGGGCAAGCTCCACAACGCGGCATCCTTGCGGAGCCGGCTGACGACGGTCATCCCCAACGCCTGGGCTGGCTTGAGCACCTCCTTGTTGGCATACGCCCCGTCGGCCACCACCCAGATGGGCAGCTTGAGCATCTCCAGCCACGGCTTGGCCCACCGCAACATCTCCACGGCCATCTCCAACTTGGTCCGGAAAGCCGGCCGGTGCTTCTCCGCAATCGCCGGCAGGTCCTTCTTGCGGACGTAGAGCCGGGACAGCAGCGGCAGGGCGACTGTGCCCCACGCCTTGTGGCGAACGAGCAGCCCCAGGACGACGAAGACGTGGCCATAAACGAAGGACGAGCCGGCCGGTCCGGGGGTGGGGTTGTGATGCACGCCGGCCCCCTGGACGTGCGACCCGAACCGCTTGGTGGGGGTGTCGTCCAGGGCGAGGGTTAGCCGTGTGGCCCCGGCCAGCAGGGGCCGGACCACCTCGACGAAGAGACGCCAGGCGATGTGATCGGCTCGCTTGCCGGCGGCGGCGACGGCGAGGTAGCAGGACTGATACTGGTCGCCGAGCTTGGCCGCCCGAATCCAACTGGTGACGGTCCGACGACCCCGGGCGAGGATGGCGCCGAGGAACAGGAGGGCGAGCCGCGGAGCGGAGCGACGGTCGAGGGGGGCGGCGAGCCAGGCGAACCACTGGCACGGGGCAGGTTTGGAATGCGAGGATGTCATCGGGGGTCGGCTCCGCTCGGGGTGTCAGGCAGTGTGGTAACCGCCATCGTCCCGATCGGGCCGGCCCCCGTCTACTCAACTTCAGGGTTGCAAAGATGCCTTGGCTCGGCAGCTACGAGGACCTGATCGACTATCTCCAACGCTTCGCCAACTTCCCCGGCGACCCGGCTACCTACGACTTCAACGGCGTCGTACATCTCATGCTGGCGACCCTCGACAACCTCAAATACAACGCCTTGGAGGCCGAGTTGGAGCACATCAAGGAATCGTTCAACACTGAGCAAATGGCCTTCTTGCTAAAACTAGCGGACCACCTCCGCGAACACGATTCGGATTGACTTCACGTAGAAACGCTAGCCGACGAGGGATGGTGAAGTTTCGGAAAGTGCAGTTAGGAGTCATCACGATGCATGCTTATTCGACCGACCTCCGGCAACGGGTCATCACCGCTTGCGATGCCCATGACGGCACTCGACAGCAGATCGCCGACCGGTTCTGTGTCAGTATCCACTGGGTCCGCAAGCTCCTCCGCCTACGCCGCGACACCGGCTCTATCGCCCCCAAGCCTCGCGGCGGCGGCCATCCCCGAGCCTTCAGCCCCGAGGCCAGCGACCGCCTCCGCCAGGCCGTCGTGGCCCACGACGACGCTACCTTGGCCGAGCTGGCGCAGGCCACCGGCATCGCTTGCAGCGCCTCGGCGGTGTACCGCCGATTGCAGGCCCTGGGCATCACGCGAAAAAAACTAGGACGGCAGAGCCCGCTTGATCCGTGGGTCGGTATCTGTTCTCCTGGGGGAAGTCCATCCCAGGAGACGACCGATGCCCAGGCCCAAGCGGACCCCACGACCAGCCCCCACACGCCAGGTCGAGCTGACCAACGCCATCCGCACCTGCCCCGGCTGTGAGCGGCCCCTCTGGGCCGCCTACAAGGGCTACCGCGTCGTCGCTACCCTCGATGGCCTCACCCGGTTCGCCGTCCAGGTCCGACGATGCCGCAACGCCGACTGCCCACGCCACAACGTCTCGCTCCGCGCCGAACGCGAGGGGGTCATCGCCCTGCCGCAGCAGGAGTTCGGCCTTGATGTCATCGCCCTCATCGGTCGCCTCCGCCACGTCGAGCACCGCAGCACCACGGAGATCCACGCCGAGCTGACCCGACGCGGCGTGGCCATCTGCGTCCGCAGCGTCGGGAGCCTCCTGGACCGCTACGATGAGTTGCTCGCCCTGTCTCTGTCCGACCCCACGCGTCTGCGCCGCATCGCCGGCGAGGCCGGTCGCGTCATCCTGGCCATCGACGGCTTGCAGCCCGACATCAGCCACGAGGTCCTCTGGGTCGTCCGCGACGTGCTCAGCGGCGAGATCCTCCTGGCCCGCAGCCTCCTCTCCTCGACCCAGGGCGACCTGGCCGGGCTCCTCCGCGAGGTACAGCAAGCCCTCCGTGGCGAAGGCGTCGCCGCCGAGATCCCCATCGCCGGCGTCGTCTCCGACGGCCAGCACTCGATCCGCAACGCCGTCGCCGAGGTTCTGCCCGGCGTACCGCATCAGCTCTGCCAGTTCCACTACCTCCGCGAGGCGGCCCGGCCGATTTACGAGGCCGACCGCCACGCCAAGGTCGGCCTGAAGAAGCAAGCTCGCGGCATCCGGCCGATCGAACGCCAGGTCGAGGGCCGCGACGACGCCGAGGCCGAAGCGATCCGGGGCTACTGCGCCGCGGTCCGCTCGGCGTTGACCGACGACGGCCGGCCGCCGCTGGAGGCGTCGGGGCTGAAGCTCCGCGACCGGCTGGCCGAGATCGCCGCCAGCCTGGACCACGCCGGCCTCGGCCGAAAAGGGGGCTCCCCAGGGAGCTGACACGATTGCGTGCGATCCTGGGCAAGGCCCTGGCGACGACGGAGTCGGCCTGGCCCGAGGTGCGACGCGCCTTCGGCTGGGTGCATCAGGCGGCGGCGATCCTCGGCAACGAGCAGGGCCTGGACGGCGTCGGGGTCCGTCGTCGCTTGCGGGGCCTGCTCGGAGCGATCGCCCGTCATGGCCGTTGCGTCGGGTCGCTGGATGGGGCGATCGGCCACCTGCTGAAGGTGACGCGGAGCTACTGGGCGGGGTTGTTCGCCTGCTATGACACCAAGGACCTACCGCGGACCAACAACGACCTGGAGCAGCTTTTTGGGTCGTACCGCTACCACGAGCGGCGTGCCAGCGGCCGGAGGGTGGCGTCGCCGGGGATGGTGGTGCGTGGGTCGGTGCGTTTGGTCTCGGCGACGGCGAGCCGCCTGCATGTGATCGAGGCGGCGGATCTGGCCCCCGCGGATCTGGCGAGCTGGCGTTGCCTACGTGCGGCCCTGGACCGTCGCGCGTTAAGTCGGACCTGGGGTCGCCGCTTCCGGCAATCCCCGAAGGCTTATCTCCAATCGCTTGAAGCGACCTTGATCAAGTCGGCTCTACCGTCCTAGAAAAAAAAGTCGCAACGGGCGGCCGGGCAAGATCGCCCCGATCTGAAGGCCGAGCGGGTCGCCTGGCCTGAGGAGTTCGCCCTGGCCGACCCCAGTCAACTCATCTTCCTCGACGAGTCCGGGGCCAACACCGCCATGGACCGCACTCATGGTCGGGCCGCCAGCGGCAAGCGGGTCGACGGCCCGGCACCGCATGGGCACTGGAGCATGACCACGTTGACGGCCGCCGTGCGGCTCGATGGCGTCATCGAGCCGGCCTGTCAGGCCTCGACCCCGGCGACCAACGCCCTCTGGTTCGTGCATTACGTCGCCACCTGCCTGGTACCGAGCCTGCGTCCGGGCGACGTGGTGATCATGGACAACCTGTCGAGCCACAAGTCGGCCGAGGTGATCCGGCTGATCGAGTCGGCTGGTGCGAAGATCCGTTTCTTGCCGGCCTACAGCCCGGACCTCAACCCGATCGAGGCGTTGTTCAGCAAGCTGAAGGAGGCGTTGCGTTCAGCCAAGGCGCGGACCTTCGCGAGGCTGGTCGATGCCATCGGCGAGGCTTTGCGATCAGTATCCCATCACGACATCATGGGTTAGTTCGGTCATTGCGGCTACCAAAACGGACAGATGACAGAAACGGGTACACTCATCCAAAAACCGCCCTAACCGGCATGATGATGTTCTGAAATTGAGAGTAGGTGACGCTCATCTAGGCCGTGTGGACAAAATTCAGGTAAGGCAGGCAGTCTGGTCTAACGCAGCAGGATCATGATCGATGCCACATGAACGAATGAAAGAAAGTTGCGTCCCGTCTTTTCATACCGGGTTGCTACTCGCCGATATTGCTTCATCAAGCTGATGAACCACTCCACTTTCTACCGCTCTTTGTAGAGATCCTTGTCATACTCTCGAACCGTCTTGCGGTTCTTCTTGGAAGGGATCACCGTAATCGCTCCTCGTCGTTGGGCCGCTCGCACCAACTTGTCGCTGTCATACGCCTTGTCGGCGATATAAGCCTCCGCCCGATGGGCCTTGATCAACGGTTCGGCCTGGGTGACGTCGGCCACTTCGCCCCCAGTTAAGATGATCCCGACCGGGTTGCCCAGGGCGTCGGCCCCGATGTGGATTTTGGTGCTCAAGCCGCCCCGGCTGCGTCCAAGGGCCTCATCCTGAGCGCCCCTTTTTTTCTCGCCCCAGCGGCATGTTGATGGGCTCGAATGATGGTGCTGTCAATGATGAGCCATTCCAAGTCGGGGTCCTGGAGCGTCTGAAAAACCCGCTGCCAGATCCCCTTCTTCGACCAGCGGTCGAACCGCCGCCACACGCTGTTCCACAGTCCGAACCGCTCGGGCAAGTCCCGCCACGGAGCGCCCGTCTTGCCAATCCAAAGGATAGCATTGATGAAGAGGCGGTTGTCCTTGGCGGTGATACCAGGGTGGCCAGCTTGGCCGGGGAGGAGAGAATGGAGACGACTCCACCATTCGTCGCTGATCTCATGACGTCTCAATGTGGCCGCTCCGTTGCCCAAAAATCCTCGGTGCAAGTCATGGGTAGCTTACGCAAATTACCCGAGTTTTGTCCACACGGCCTAGGACGAAAGACCTGCGATTGGCTTATTGCACTCGGACACCAATCCTGTTAGGCACGAGGTTTGGCCTGGCACGGTGCCGGGTTGGCGATCGAGTTGTGCAACGATGTTGGTGCCGACGACCTCGGCTTGATCATTCGAGCCGAACCAAATGCCGTCATGGACGCAACAGTCGCATCCAATATCGACCGCCACGCGACCCCAGGCGACATGGGGGCGGTGGTGACGTCAACTCGCGTTTTTGAGCGTCCCTGCCGTGCCCTTGAGCTTCGCTAGATGGGCCACGACCTCATCCAGATCGGCCCAACCCATCACGTAATAACACAGCATCTCGTACGTCCGACGCGTCGGCTGCGAGCCTGTCGCCTGGTGCATCAATACACACGCCAGGATCGCGCAGTACGTCTCCAGCACGATGCCCCGCGGGTGCTGCCAGAACAGATGCCCGCAGCCCAGCATCTGCTTGAAAAAGCGGAAGAAAATCTCAATCGTCCAGCGATAGCGGTAGATCAGCCCGATCACCTCCGCCGGCACGTCGAGCAGGTTGGTCGCCAGCAGCAGTTCACCCGTGCTCGATGGACCGGCCGCCTGACCCGGGCGACCACCTCGCTTGGTGTGCGGCTTGATGCGGATCGTCACCAGACGGGTCGGATGGTCGGGGCGGCGGGCAGCCGGCGACGACTGGCCCAGTCGCACGATCTGATCGCTCAGAACACCCGCCGCGATGGCCTCGGGCGTCACCGGGCGTGACTCGATGAGTTCGGGCCGCGTGTTGTCGCGGAGGCGGCAGACGTAGTCGCTGCCCGCCGCCACGATGGCGTTGAGGAGGGTGAACTGAGCAAACCAGCGGTCCATGACATAGGTCCGCCCGGCTTCCAGACGCCGCCGCATCACGGCCTTTTCATCGTCCTCGCCGGAGCTCTTCGGCCCGGTCAGATCCACGCAGCGGGGGATGGACGAGTCGATGTCGAGGTGGCAGTGCAGTCGCCAGGCATGATGATCCTGGCCGTTGGAGGTGGTCTTGTAGTGCGATGCCAGCAGGGTCGGCAAGGCCTTGAGCAGGGTGCCGTCGACGGCCGTGAGCGGGTTTTTGACGGCGGCCAGGCGTGGGTCCTTGATGCCGTTGCGTAGCGAGCCAGTGAGTTCGCAGATGACCTGGGCGATCGGGTCGGGGTCAAAGAGGCGAGCCGCCTCGCTGAGCGATCCGATCGAGGCGTGAGTGACGCCAAAGCGTTTGCGGACCTGCTTGAGGTCGCTGATCTGGGAGAGTGCCCGCATGCTGCGGGCGATGGGATTGAACATGGCGACCATGACCAAACAGGCCAGTTGGTCGAGGTGGAGCGTACGGTTACCGGCCTTATCGCGGGCACAACCGTGGTGGCGCAGGTGGGCGAAGAGGTCACGGAGTCGCCCCAGGGTCTTGAGCCCGGTGAGACGTCGAGGAGCATCGTCGTCAGCTTGGCATGGTTCCATGCCAGAAGAATATGCCCGAGGAACGGGCCGGGCGCAAGTGGCCAATGGGAAAAGAAATGCAGCTCAAAGCGTCGCGCAAACCTTGTGCCGAACAGGATTGATAATGAGCTAAAAATATCCAGAAAATTTCGTTGATTCTTCTCGATGTACCGCTGAAGCCTGAGTGCCGCCGGTTCGTCGAACACGACGCGCAGACGGCTTATCAAATCAACGGTCACCTGGTAAATTTTTTCCGGTACTTTAAAGCCGTCGATAAAAATTTGCTGGTCCAATTGCCAGCGGTGCCTGTTCAGCTGCTTGCCCAAGTCATACACGAGCCACCCGGGTGACTGCTGGGTGACTTCCTCGCTCCCCCGACCAGCCTAAGAGGCCGTGGCCTTTGATGGGATAAGACCGGAATCCGGCAAATTATTAAACGAGCCCACGGGCCTGTCCTCTTCCACATGTCCTGACGGAGAGCGAAACTTATAGCGCAAATCGCAAGTGTGGCTGGCGTGGCCAAATGTTCAAAGCCCACGTTCACAATCGGCAGTTCGCCATCCGGTCTCCCAGACCGGATGGCAAGGGCCTGTCGGAAGCCAGCCATACTGACGATCAGGCCACCACGGAGTCAGGCGGAATTCATTGCTTCATCCCACCTCGGCGATAATAGCATGGACCTTGGCAATGTCACGCTCAGCGTAAACCTGAGTCACGTCGGCTCTGGCATGGCCGAGCACCGTCTGAGCTGCCTCGAGTCCAAATCGCGCCCGGATCGCCGTCGCGGCCGAATGTCGGAGTTGAAGCGGGCACCAGGGAGGCACCCCGGCCCGGACGCAGGCACGGTGGATGGCCTGGCGGTACGAATACTGAGTGTACTTCGGGCCCGGCTCGCGAAGCGGTTTGGCCCGACCGCCGACAGCTACCCTGGTCGGGCGATGAACCTTGCCTTCGTTGACCCTTCGAGTTCTCTCGGCCTCGCTCGCTTGCCTCGGGTCGAAGAGGTAGGCGGACGGGTCGGTATTGCTGATGGGCACGAGGATCTCGCGGGCTCGGGGCCCCAGCAGGATGGTTCGTCCCTTCCCTCGCCAGGCGGTTTTGTGCGAGGCCGGAGTGTAAACAGTGATCGGATCGCCCGGCTTCAGGTCACAGCCGCGCATGACGATCACCTCGCCAGGGCGGCAACCCGTTAGGAGTTGGATGCGGACCATCGCCGCAATTGGCGTGGGCATCTTGGGTAGGGCAGCCTCGACATGTTCCAGGGGAACGGCGAACACTCCAGGCGCCTCGCAGGCGGTGGTGCGGCCCCGCTGCAGGCCGGAGACCGCGCGGAGGGCCTGATGGACCGAGGGGGCCATTAGTTCGAGTCCGACGGCCCATTTGAAGACGCGTCGGATGCGGTCGATCCGGGCATTGATGACCTTTCGGGACAACCCAGCCGCAACGAGATCCAACTGGACCGCCCGCAAGGACTTGGGGCCAAAGGCATGAGCGTCGGTCGTGCCATAGAGCCGCCGGAGCGGGCGCAGGGCATCCCGCATATTTTCCTGCTCGCGGGTCGGCACACCCTCGGGCGTCCGGTAGTGTTGCTCAGCGTGTTGCCAGTAGGCGAGAATCAGAGCCGAGATTGTGAGCGGGTCGGAAGTGTCAAATTTTGTGGAACCGGCGGGCATGGGGTCGACCGCCAACCATTCCGCGATCAGTCGTCGATATTTTTCCTGGCTGGCTTCCGATCCGTGCTTGCCCAAATAGTGATCGCGACCGTCGAGTCGGACCACTGCCTGGCAAGTAGGTTTGTGGAGGCGGTAGGCGGGGATTCGGGACGAGATTCTAGATATTTACGGCCTCGGATCGATATCGAGGTGGTAGTGCTACCACCTTCCCATGGATCTTCAGGCCGCATTCCCGACCACCGGGAGGTAACGTAAAACGTTTCGGCAGGACACTTTGGGATCAGTGGGCGATACAGGATTCGAACCTGTGACCCCCAGCGTGTCGAGCTGGTGCTCTAGCCAACTGAGCTAATCGCCCTAAGTAATATGCTATCGACAAGCCGAGCATCTCATAAAATTAAAACCGAGTCAAGCCCACTTTCCATCAGGATGAACTTCGATTCCGCGGTCTCACCTTAGCTTGGAGCACTTTTTCAATCTGTACAGGACCTTCAGCAGGCCGCCGACCTGGGCGGCATTGCGTCGTAACGATGCGGCAATGTTGGTCGATCCCAAGGACCTCATGTGGCTGATGGCCGCGTTGCGGGATGCCGCCAGGACCTGGGGACCGGAGCCGACTTGGGTCCGGTTGGCGTCCTCGCCCATCGTCACGTCCCGCACCCAGTGCAGCCGGTCCTCGATGCCCCATTGCCCCCGATGCCAGGACAACAGCGCCGCCGCGACGGCCCGGGCCCGCGGCACGCCGGTGATCGCGTAGGACACCTCGTGCGTTGCCTCAGCCCCCTGGCTGACCTCGGCCTCAACCCGGCACACCTGCGCCACGCCCGGCCAGTCGAGGTAACCATTGAGCATCGTCGTCGCCGCCAGATGGCGACGCTCGATCCGACCGCCGTGGGCGTCGAGCGTCCGGGCCTCGTCAAATCCCTCGGCCTGGCGACGCCGGCCGTAGGGGGAAAAAGCCGGCTCGAAGGCCGACTCGATCGCCTCCTTCAGTGATGGCTGGTTGTCATCGACCTTCCAGAGATAGTGCTCCCCCGCCTCGATGATCTGCCGCGACAGATCACGCTGGCAAAACATCGCGTCGCCGGTAACGACCCGCCCAGCGAGGACCAGGCCCCGGAGCAGTTCCGACGCCGCTTTGTGCTCGTTGGTCTTCGCCTCAACTCGCATCTGGCCAAGAACACCGCCGGTCCGCTGATCCATCGCCGCCAGGAGGTAGACCGCTGCATTGAATGGGGTCAGGCTGCCCCGCGAGGACTTGCCGTCGAGGGCCATGGCCTGTAGGTCACCCAGGGCCGGCTCGCCCAGGAGGTGGGCCACCCACCGCGACAACGCGCCCTCCAGAGCAGTTGCGTCGAGGCGTGAGAGGAGCCCCTGGAAGGAGCCGTAGGAGGGGGGCGTGCGATGTCAACCAATGCGGTGCATAAACTCGATCGGCTGGTCGAGTCCCCACTGGGCGATGGCGGCGTAGCCGCGACAGCCGCAGAGCATGTCACAACAGGTGTGGGTGAGCATAGCGACGAGCGGATGCCGCTTGCCCATAGCGCCGCGTGGGTCGGGGACGTCAGCGAGGAACGACATCAAACTACCGGCGGGATGAAGAGGCATGGCAGTTCAAGATGCGGGCCACAGGGCGGGTTGAAACCAGGGGAAAAGTCTACCATAGATTCACAAACCGATTCACCCTGCCCTGAATTCGAACCGACTTGTCGTGAATGGAAAGATGGGTTAGGATAAAAGTCCCGACTGCGGCGAGCCCACCGAAAGTAGTTGGTTGGTCTAACTCTACAAGACACGACCCCTGCCCGGGACCGCCCCTCCTCCTTCTGGCGGACTTCTTCTTCATGATCCGACGTAATGATATCCGCAACGTGGCGATCATCGCACACGTTGACCATGGTAAGACAACCTTGGTCGACGTAATGCTCCGCCAATCCGGGCAGTTCCGGGCGGTTCAGCTCACCCAAGACTGTATCCTTGACTCGAACCCGCAAGAACGCGAGCGCGGGATCACAATCCTGGCGAAAAACATCGCGATCAATCACGGCTCGACCAAGATCAACATCATCGATACCCCCGGCCACGCCGACTTTGGCGGCGAGGTCGAGCGGACGTTGCAGATGGCCGATGGAGCGTTGGTCCTGGTCGATTCGTTCGAAGGACCGATGCCGCAGACCAAATTTGTACTCCGCAAAGCCTTCGCCAATGGCATTCGGCCGATCGTCGTCATCAACAAGATTGACCGCCCCGACGCCCGCCCTGATGAAGTTTTGAACGAGATTTTCGACTGTTTCGTCGAGCTGGGCGCCAGCGAAGAGCAACTGGATTTTTCGTACATCTTTGCCTCAGGCAAGGGTGGGTTCGCATCGCATGACGCCCACGCAACCTCGGGCGATATCAAGCCGCTCCTTGACCTGATCGTCGAGAAGGTTCCTGGCCCCGAAGTTGAGCCCGACGGCCCCTTCCAGATGCTCTGTACGACTCTGGACTTCTCGGAATATGTCGGCCGGATCTCGATCGGGCGGATCGCCGCCGGCCGAGTCAGAAAAGGTCAAAAGATCGCGCTGCTCAAGGCTGAGGGTGTCGTCAAGACCTGTACTGCCGATACCGTTCTCGTCTTTGACAAGCTTGGTCGGGTGGAGGTCGAGGAAGCAAACGCGGGCGACATCGTTGCAGTCGTCGGTGCCTCATTGGTTGACATTGGCGATACCCTTGCCGACGCTGCCAATCCCGTTTCGCTCCCGCGGATTGAGGTCGACGAGCCGACCCTGAGCATGTTGTTCACAGTCAACGACTCCCCGTTGGTCGGCGAAGGCGACTTCCTCACATCCCGCCACCTCCGTGAGCGGCTCGACCGTGAATTGCAGTCGAACGTCGCACTTCGCGTCGAACCGGGCGAAGGCCGCGAGTCGTTCATGGTTTCCGGGCGCGGTTTGCTCCATCTCGGTGTTCTGATTGAGAGCATGCGGCGCGAGGGCTTCGAGTTGGCTGTCGGGAAGCCTGAGGTCATTCTCAAGCGGATCAACGGTGTCGAGCACGAACCATACGAATATCTCGTCGTTGACGTTCCGCAGACCCACATGGGTCCGGTCATGGAACTCGTTGGTGCCCGCCGCGGCGAGATGCTCAAGATGGATGTCAAGGGCGTCTATGCTCATTGTGAATTCGTCATCCCTGCTCGTGGTCTGCTCGGTCTCCGCTCGAGGCTGATGTCCGGCACGCAAGGCGAGGCGATCATGCACCATAACTTCCACGAATATCAGCCATTTCGCGGCGAGATTCCCAAGCGGGCTAACGGTGTGATGATTTCTATGGTTGATGGACCCGCCGTCGCCTTCGCGATGGACTCGCTCCAGCAGCGTGGAACGATGTTCATCACTCCTGGTGACGAAATCTATCAAGGCATGATTGTCGCCGAGAACGCCAGGGGTGACGACATGGTCGTGAATCCGTGCAAGGAAAAGAAGCTGACGAATATGCGAGCGTCAGGCTCAGACAAGAACGTCTTGCTCAAGCCCCCCCGGCTGATGTCGCTCGAATACGCGCTCGAATACATCGAATCCGATGAACTCGTCGAGATTACCCCGTCGAAGATTCGCCTTCGTAAAAAGGTTCTCACCGAAGAGGGCCGGAAGCGGGCTGGTCGCGGCGGCGGGAAGACCGTCGGCGTTTGACTCTGAAAATGACTCGACCGGAACGGTTATCCTGAAGGATTCGACTTCAGAGGGGGTCGCTTCAGGTAACCGTGCCGACAAAAATCTGCCTATGGGTCGCCTCAACATCCTGCTTACGGTCGGTCGAATCGCAGGCCGGTGACTGTCAAGGCGACCAATCGCCCTTCCGCATCGGGACCGTGTGTCAATACCACCTCACGAATGGAAGTGAGGCCGGGGGTGGCCGGGAGTGCGACTCGGACCGTCATTTCCTGATTGCCGGTGTCGGCTAGATCGAGGTGGATCACCTGCGGAATAAGTGCCGGGTCGGGGGCGCCAGGCTTGCTCTTGAGCGCAATCAGGGCCGGACCAAGCGCGGGACCGCTCGCGCGATACTGAATGGTCATGACGAGACCGGCAAGGTTGACGGGTTGCTGATTGGGTGGGACGAATGCGAGGCCGAACTCCTTGAGACCAGCACCACGGACCTGGAAAATCGGGCCGACATGGTCAGACTCAATGGTTTGGCCCTTGGCGGTCCAGGCAAAGGCGGTGCTGGCGGGAGTGAGCAGATTGACCGCCGCCGTGGCGGACTGGAAATTGCGATTCAGGGTCGTCGTGAGGTTGTGCGCGGCGAGGTAGCGGGCCATGTCGGCCGAAGCGTGCCCAATCAGACCCAGGGTCAATGCTAGCGTGTGCGCGGTGGTCTGAAAGGTGATGACCTGATTTTGCGTAGTATTGAAGCCTTCCCAGGGGCCGTGCTCGGTGAGGATCGGGGTAATCCGAGGCCAGTTGGTCCCAAGGAACTGCTCGATCAGGTCGGGGGCAATTGAGTAGGCAACCCCCAGAGTGTACAGCGACGCTGCATCGATAATTCGAGGCTTCGGAGCAACCGTGATGGCCGGGATACCGACGCTCCCAGTGTACTGGACGCCATCACCAGTGTAAGACTCGCTCAAAAAGCCGGGCAGGTGGTGATTCTGGGCGTAATCGATTTCGATCGCCACGAGATTGCCGAGCAAGCTCCCCCATCCCGGCCGCTCTGCTTCACCGAGCATCAACGATAAGCCGAACGCCTGGAAGGCCGACCCTTCCCAGGGTGCGAGCGCGTAGAGATTCGATCCCTGCGCTGTCCTGGCTGGTTTCAGGTGGAAGCCTAGATTCGCGATCGCCGCCATCGGCAACCCATATCGGACCGCGACGAAGGTGGCTGGGCCGCGAAACTCGTTGACGAGGTAGTCCATGTGCCCCGTCGTCCAATTTCCGTTCGGATCTTCCCAGCCGAAGAGACGATCTCGGGTCGCATCCCAACCGAAATAGAAGAGGCCGAGTTTGAAGTCATATAACCGCTCATAACCGGTTTGTTGTGCGGACAGGAAAACTTCCAGTTGCACACGGATCGCCGCGATCCCGGTCTGATCCTTGATCGCCGGGTCAAGCAACGCCCCGATCGTCTTGGCGGCCGACGCGGTCAGGTTGCTGTTGTCGCCGAAGATTATCATAACGATCCGGCGGTCCAGGATATCCATCACCTTCGTCTTCGTGGCCGAGTCGGCGAACGGCAGGAGCGGGCCTTCGAAGTACGAGAACCCGTACCTGGCACCCCGGTGGACTTCAGCTTCGCGATCCTGGTTCCGGGGGGCGATCCAACCAACCGCAATGAGTGCTGACCAGAGGCGCGTCCCCCGATCGTCGCCGAACACTTCCAGGATCATCTTTTTGTCAACATCTGAGGCGAGGGGCCCGAGTCGCTTGCCACTCGCGAGGTCAAGGAAGTTGCCGAGCAGACCCTTCGCCGCCAGCTTCGGGTCGTCCTGGTCCTGCCGGAGTGTCCGGACCAGATGGGCCAACCGTCGGACAGCTTCCTCGCGACTCAGACTCGGAGAGTCAGCGCGACCCGCCGCGACGTTGACCAGCAACTCCATGTACTGGCCGATCGCCGTCAACTGCGTGAACGACCGAAGAAACAGGCCCCGACCTGGGTCCTGGTTCCACCCTTCGACCGGGTAACCCGACACGGGATCAACCAGGTTTTGGGCGGGATCGACGTATTTGAGAGCATTCGCAAGTAACAGACGAGCATGAGGGTGCTCGGCGGGTATTCCTGGCCTATCCCCGTCCGCCGCGCGAGTGGGACTTGGGTCCACGCCGCTGATCCACGCAGTTAATCCCGCCAGGAGCCAACCAAGACGGGCACCCGTGCTTCGGAACCAACCTTGCCACCCGCCCTGATCGCGTTTTTTATCGGTGTCCATCTGGTTGTCTCGCTGGTCGGTGTCGGTCTGAGAGGTTAGCCCATCGACTTGATCGTGACGTGATCCGGTGATCGCACTGCGGTAGTTCCGTACTTAAAAGGACTGCCAGCCAAGTCGCGGTTGACCCGAGTCGTGCCGAGTTCGGGGGCGATCACCTGTTCGTGGGGATGCAAAACGGCGCCGTCTATCAGGCGGCAGCCGAGGACGCCCTCCATCGCCTGGCGGAACATCCAGCCCGCCGCGCCCGTGTAGCCATGCCAGATCATCCGGCCGGGGTCGAACGTCGTCACCATGTCGGCGGATTGCTTGTTGGGCTGGCCGCCGAAGGTTTCGATCTGGTCGGGCCCGGTGTGCGAGATCGAGGCAATTTTGGACCAGAGGCGATAGGCGGTCGCGGCGTACTGGCGGGCATCAGCAAAGCGGCCGTCGCTGGCAGCTTGCTCCGAGAGAAGGCGGGCCGCCCCGACCAGCCACTGGACGCCGTGGCAATACATGCCGTTCTCGCGGACCCCGGCGGGATAGCCGCTGCTCCGGCCGAGGTAGGGTTTCGTGTCCTCGCTGAGCGGAGGCGAGCCGAGCAGGATCGTCGTGTCGCGTTCGAGGACGTCGAGCGCTGTCTCGAAGACGATCCGACCGCGCAGGGGGTTGATGTTAGCCATAACGGCCCAGGCGGCAGTCAAGGCGTCGATCTCCCAGACGCCCGAACCCTTGATGCCGATCTCGGTCCCGTCGTCGTGGATCGCTCGGAGGTAGCGATCATCACGCCAGGTGCTTTCGAGGGCTTCACCGAGGTCGCGGAGCGCCTGGAGGTAGTGGTCCTGCCGCGCTTCGCCTTCGCGGGCGCCGACGATGTTGGCCATCCGCTCCAGGATGTAGTGGAGGAAAAAGCCGAGCCAGATCGACTCCCCCCTGCCCTCGGCGCCGATCTCGTCGAGTCCATCGTTCCAGTCGCCGGTCCCGATCAAGGGAAGGCCATGCGCGCCCATCCGATGATCCAGCACGAGGTCGATGGCCAGCAGGCAGTGCTGATAGATCGTATCGACGCGGGCCGACCGGAGCGGATCGAATCCCATCCCGCCCTTGTCCCTGGGCAACGGGCCGAACGGCAATTCGGCTTCGAGGTACGGCGTGGACTCGTCGAGCAGAGTCAGATCCCCGGTCGCCGCGACGTAGTCGACCACCGCCCAGGCCAGCCAGAGCAGGTTGTCCGACGCATGCGTCCGCGCTGCGAAACCGGTCCGACCATCGTCGAGGCGGTGGAACCAGTGGACGACGTCGCCTTCAAGGAACTGCTGCGAGGCATGGAGTACTATCTGCTTGCGGGCGATGCTCGGGTCCATCCACAACAGGTTGACCGAGTCTTGCAACTGGTCGCGGAAGCCGAACGCTCCGGACGCCTGATAAAAGCCGCGCCGCGCCCAGATCCGCTCGGCAAGAGCCTGGTATTTGATCCAGTTCAGATAATGATCAAAGCTGGCTTCACCGGTCTCGATCTGAACCGTGTCGATCAAGGCATTCCACCAGTTCCGGGTCGTGGCGAGAGCCAAGAGCGCGGCGGCAGGCTTTTCCCGGAGATCACGGAGCAAGGTGGCAATCGCGCGCCGGTCAGCGGACTGACCCAAGACGACTGTCAACGCAGCTTGACCCCACGCGGGCATGTTGAGCGTGTTCAGAAACGCCGCGACGGGGCGATCGTCGCCCCCAGTGTCGGTAGGTTGGGTTCGTTGGGGATCGAACACGAACTCAGGGCGGCTGACGTCGTTGCCAGGACCGAAAAACCGCCCGCGAGAGGTCTCGACCGCGTCGGCAGGAATCGAGGTCGCGGCGAAGGCGGGGCCGGTCCGAAAGCCGTTGCGCGGATTCTCGAAGAAGAGGGCGTTCGCCCGGGCATCGGTCCGAATCTTCAGCGGACCTGCCGCCTCGGGCTGCGCCGCGAGGACGATCTGGAAATAGGATGCGACACGGAGGGAACGCGGTTGATCGCTCCGGTTCCGGACAGTGAGATGATAGAAGCCAGCAGGTTGATCGGGAGGGACGAAGACAGTCAGTTCGGTCTGGATCGGACCCTTCGTCATGTGGTAGGTGGCGGTCCCATCCACGCTGAAGTCGACCTCGTAGCGGGCCGCGTCGTCGTTGAGCGGATGATAGGTCGGCGAGTACCAAGCACTCGTCGCGGGTTCGAACAGGTAGAAAGCCTCGGGTGGGACCTCGCGGGTCACGGTGTCGGGCCAGTCGGGGGTGATCCGGTTTTGCTGCGAATTACCGCTTGAAGTGGTCTGAAAGCCCCGATTGGTCACCGCGACAACATGCCCAAGACCGTTGGAGAGGACGTGGTCATACGGTCGAGGGGTGAACGGAGTGAGCACCCGCAGGGTTCTGCCATCATTGGTAAACTCGGAATAAGGCTGAGGCGTGCCAGGTGGAATCTCGCCGTGCCCGATCGAGTGGAGTTCTTTCCGCTGCCGGGTCGAGGCAACATCGTCGGCCCCTGGTATCTGGAGGTGCCGGGCGATGAGCGCGATGGCCGTGGCCTTGTCGGGGGCATAGCCGACCAGCAGGCGAACTGGCTTCGTTTCGCCAGGTTTCAACTCCAGGTCGACCTGCAGGGCGGCGATCGGGTCGAACGTCGGGTGCGCCTCGGTCGCCTCAGCGGGCTGAAATGCCATCGTTTCAAGGACGCGGGGCGAACGGAGGTTCCGGGCGCGACCGATGAAGTCCATCCGGCTGGTAAGAAAGCCGGTCGGGGCGACGTCGGCCGCTAGAAAGCCGAGCGCCTTGGCATGCTTGTCCCACGCCAGGACCGCATGGAGGCCAGGGACGTATTCCATCTCGGCGAAGAGGCGATTGTACTGCGTATGCCCGCGGTCATCGCCGGGCCGGTTGAGGACCCATTCGAGATAGGGAACGAGGCTGATGGAACGCCCGACCGGGCCTATTTCCGTCAGGCGGATCGTCCACAACTCGATCGCAGAGTCGGCGGCGGGCAGGTTGACCTCGACGTTGGCGATCAGGTGATCCTGGACGCGCGCGAACCCGATCGTACTGCCGCCGGGTTTCCACGAGACGATCGGCTCGTCGGTAATCGGACCGTTCCCGGCGGGCAGGCCTCCGTCGGGAAACTGCCCCAGGATCGGGATCGTGCGCCGGTCATCTCCCGCGCCCGCCACCAGGAACAGCGCCCGACCGGCGGGATCAAGACCGTCGTAGGAGCGCCGGGTGAGGTCGTAACCGCGTGCTTTGATTACGCTTGTCACGGCTCCTGACGGCTCGATCGTCAGAGCATATTCGGGGTTGCTTAGCGACCAGCTCACACGTTCGGCGGCAGATTGCCGCTTTCCCAGAGCCCTGACAGCCGCGAAACCTCCCGAACTCACCACGACCAACCCAACCAGCAGGCCGAGCAAGCTCAGCGGAGCGTCGTGCAACCAGGGCTCGAAGAGGGTGACGACGGCGGGTGGGTGTCCAGCTCCGGAGCGATCCCAGGCGACGTCCCAGTCATGGCCGCGGGGGATGTAGAAGGGGATCAACAGCGGTGCCCAAGTCGTGAACCGCTTGACGCCTTCGGGAATACAGCGGGCAGTGCTGGCGGGAGCCAGGAAGCGAGCCAACTTGGCGTCGAGCCGGTCCATCCCGAGGAAGGAGAGGTTCACCAGAGTCGCCACCCGCAGTCCCATGTGGTCGAGCCAGATCAAGATCCGCAACGAGTCGTAAGCCAGCAGCGCGGTGAAGACGCCCAGACTCCATGATTGGAACGCAGGGGTCGTCTGGGTGGCGTCGTGGCCGATCGCAACCAGAGTTCGGATGGCGCCGTCCTGGTTGTACCAGGTCGGCTCACCCATTGGTCGGAGGAAGGAGTTGATGATGGGGGACATCCACAACCCCCAGCGCAGGACCTCGATCATGTTCCGCCCGAGAGCGCTGCGTCCCTCCGGCGTGACCAGCGAGCGGATCGGGCCAGTTTCGCCCGCGAAGTAAGCCGCCAGAAAGGTTCGGTTGATGGCGAACAACCAGGCGGGGACCGCCCATGAGATGACTCCGGCGAGCGACTCGTTGAACAGCAATTTCGCCCCGCCGCTCGACGTGCCGAGGTCGATCCGTCCCCACTTCGAAAGGAAGGGTCGGACGTCGAATGATTCGGGAGCTTGTCCTACCGCGAGATACCGCCAGAACTTGGTGACGACCACACTGACCTGAGCCTGGTCGAAGTAAAATCCTAGCGCAGCTCCGATGAAGCCGCCGAGCAAGCACTGCGTCAGGTAGACCCGGATCGGCTGGATCTGCCCCTTACTCCGTGACGCCTCGATCAGGTGGCTGATCAGGTTCACACCCGCATAAGCAAGCGCTCCAACCCCAAATCCGAACGTCGCCCGTCCCAGAATTGTCCAGTCCGATGCTCGCCATTGCACAGCCAGCCCAATCCCCAGCCCGACCACCGCCCCACGCGCATAAAGGAGCGGGTCACGATAGCTAAGTGCGGTCCGGCGGAAGAAACCCTGGCTCCCGTCGAACGTCTCGATAATCGTTTTGATGAGCGGAAAGATGAGTGCTCCCAGCGGAATCGCCAGGACAAGCGGATAGGCCCTGATCCAGTCGCGAAACTTGGGCTCGATCAGCAAAAGTCCCATGACCTGAAGGATGGCCATGAACACGCCCGCGTAAACAGCCCCCTTGCCGATTCCACTCACCACATGTCGCTGAGTTGCGGCACCTGTTGGCGCAAATCCGGCCACGGCGTCGAGCATCAGACCCGTAATCAGATAAACCTCGGCCCAGAGACCGGCCTGCGAGAGACTGGCCGCCATTGTCGCCACAATCGGCGGCAAGCCTCGGGGCCAATTCGCCACCGCGACGCCCGAACCATAGTCGGCGACCCAGGGCGCCAGAACTGCGCCTACGCTCGCCGCCAGCAACAAGGCGTGAAGCCGGATCGAACTCGACACGGCCCCTTTCGTCGCCAGGCCAAGCCCCGCCGCGATCGCCTCATTGAATCCCCAGAGGACCAAGATCCGCCCCAGCGACTCAGCCCCGCCCCGCCAATCGGCGAGTGCCCCCCACGAAACCCAGGCACCCAGTTGCCCCACCAGACCGCTAGCGTCGGCCGCGAGCAAAATCAATGCTCCGAACAGGTACGGAGTCGCCACGATCAAGCCCGCCGCCACCGATCCCAGGTGTCGCCTGGAAGTCGTGAGCCGACGCGCATTGCTCAAATGGTAAAGCACGATGGCGACCGACGCTGATGTCTGACTTAACAGCAACAGGTCGCCCCAGCCGGCGGGTGGTTGCAGAATCGCCAGCGGACTTGAACTTGCCGCCAGAAGGCCCGAGCAGAGCGTGTCGCGAGCCACCTCGGCGGTCGATGGCCCACGTCCGGTCAGGAGATAACTCCAGACGATGCCAAGGATTCCACCGAGTGCCCCGACGAGCAGATACCACGACTTGGTCTCCGCCGCTGGCCGTGCTCCGATGTCGAAGACGACTACACCCAGACCAAGAGTTGCCACCAGCGTGATTCCGGCCGCCAGATCTGCCCCGATTCTGGTCGGTTGAACCGCGCTTGCTAAACCAGGGACGAGCGGGCGAAGGGTCCGGAACCCCGCCCAGAATACGCTCATCAGTCCCATGATCGCGACCGAACCACCCAAGCGGGCCAGCGGCGACCTGGCCAGTTGCTGGGTCCAGGGGATGGCCTCGAACCGAACGTCGAACTGAAGCGTGCCCTCGATCTCTTGAGTCGTCCCGGCACCTGGTTTGACCGAGACCACGATCTCGTTGACCGTGCCAATCCCCGCCCAGTTCAGCGGAGTTTCCAGCAGAGTGTCGGGGTCGACATCGGGACCCAATACCAACGCGAGGGGAATCGTCTGCGTGCCTGTGGTTCCCTTGATTTCGAGCTGAGCATCAACCTGGGGCGTCTCCCGATCCCGACCGAGCGTACGAACGCGATAGCGAATCAGGTCCACATGCTCCGGGGAGAACTGAGCAGGGTATTTTTTGGTCCAGATCCCGGCGGCGGTCCCAGGCAGCAGGTGGAAGGAAAGCGACGGGACCGGACGATTCGGTGATGAGGGTTGGATCGGGGCTGGGTCCAGGGTCGCTCGAGACGCCCCGACGTTGAACGCGCCTGTCTCCTGGGCATCGCTCAACCCCAATCCCTGGTCGGCGCCGGTCGCTCGGGGGCCGGAGACAATCGCGGTTCCGATCCAGAGCAGAACCACGAGCAAACAGCGCCCGTTCCCCAGTTCGCGTCGTCCTGTGACCACCGCTCGATCCTTTCCGCCAACGCGTCGAGAGACTTGCGCGGCCAAACCAGTCAAGAGCCGACCCCAGGCTCGGCGTCTCACCGACCTGGAGCCAGTGGCTCGCTCACGATCATTGAGAACAGGGATTGGCGGTGATTCTAGCCCCTGGTTTCTCACGACGCTACGGGTTGGAGCGAGAAGGGTCGAAACACAATCGCCCTTGACGCTGCTTGGATGCAACCGTCCGAGGCGATCAACTGAATTCCAAGATTCGAAGCGTTAGCTACCGTAACCGACCTTCTCAAGGAGCGGATTCACAGTTTCCGAAACCTTGTCGAGCATGGGATTCAGCTTTTCGCTCAGGCCCGACTTTTCGAGCGCTGGCTTGATCTGAGCACCAACCCCCTCAACCGACTCGCGAGCAATCTGACCCACCTGCTCCAGTGAGATTCCGGTTGCCCGACTTCCCACCTGAAGGGCCACGTAATCCTCGGCGAGGCCGAGCAGGTAGTCGGGGATGCGTAGCCCTTTGCTCAAAGCGATCCGGATGATTGGCAGGCTCACAGTCACGCCAGCGGCGACGACCGCCGCTGCGGCCAGCACGGCGGGATCATCGGCTTCGCCATCTTCTTTCAGACTCTCACGAGCGGTCCAGACACCGGCTACCGCGTGCGGGATCAGCAGCATCGGGCGAAAGCGAGCGGGGAAAAGACCGATCTTATCAATTGCCATCTCTCCCAGCGCGGCCGTGGCCCACAGCTGTGTGGAACTCGACCGTTGCGATGCTCGAAGAAAAGCAGGCCCCAGAGCGATTTTGAATCCACAAAGAGCCGCTAAGGTCAGAGCTTTCTCGTGAGCTCGCTTCAATTCCGCCATGTTGTCAGTCCTTGCAGGCAAAAGTCGGATCGGGGCAATCACGCAGGGCTAACCAACAGCCGTGACCAGATTGGCTGGCACCCAGTAGCATTCCTCGCGCCGAAATACCCAAATGGTTGGCACTCCCAGAGCGAATTGAGAAATCCTGGACAATGGAGTTACCGATAACGCTAAGATAACTGATCTCCTGTCGCAAATTATCGGACCTGATCCCTGGATAATAGTGAGCCCCTGGCGAGATCTTCGGGACTTTCTCTCATTCAGTTCAGACCTCTCGCGGAAAACTCATCGTGAACCGATCGCGAACCGGCTTGACGTCAAAAACACAATCGATCTCGAAACTCGGGATTTGCTTCAAGTCGAAATGGCTTGGTTTGATCTTGGTGGCTCTGGCATACCCAGCCTTCGCCATCGGGGCAGATGTGCCTGCGCCGCCGGATGCCGCCGCCGCCGTTCGCTACCACGACGAAGTCGAGTCGATCCTGGCCGATCATTGCTCCGCATGTCATGGCAACGGGAGCAAAAAGGGAGGCGTGATCCTCGACGCCTTCGCGTCCGATGCCGAATTGCTCTCGCGTCGCGATCTCTGGAACAACGTGCTGAAAAACGTTAGGGCTGGGCTCATGCCACCTCCTGACAAGCCCCGGCCGACCGCTGACGAGATCAAGACACTCGAGACCTGGATCAAACGCGACGCCTTTCGACTTGACCCGGCTGATCCTGACCCGGGTCGTGTCACGCTCCGCCGGTTGAACCGGATTGAGTATCGCAACACGATTCGCGACCTGATGGGCATCGACTTTCGAACCGACGAAGAATTTCCAGCGGACGACTCGGGGTACGGCTTCGATAATATTGGCGATGTGCTTTCCGTCTCGCCCTTGCTCCTTGAAAAGTACCTCCAAGCGGCCGAGACCATTGTCGCCTCCGCGGTCCCAACAATCCCCAGAATCGTCCGGACTCGGCAACTGCTCGGCGCCGACTTTCGCGGCGAGGGCGGTGCGAGTGGGATCGGCATGTCGTTCTACAAACCGGCCCGCGTGTCGCAGACCTTTTCGATCGCCAAGTCGGCGGCCTATCTGTTGACCCTGAATCTTGACGTAAAGGGCGATTTTTATTCAGATCCCGGCCGTGCTCGGATCATCTGCAAGCAAGATGACCAGGTGCTTGTCGATCAGGAATTTTCGTGGGAAAACTTTCGGTCCTTTTCGTTCCCAATCGAGTTGCAGTGGGCGGAAGGAGACCACACCCTGACCTGCGAGATCCAACCGCTTGTCCCGGAGAGTGCAAAGAAAACCTCGATCGAACTCCGGATCAAGAACGTTCAGATTGACGGCCCGCTCCATCCCAGCGATTGGGTCAAGACACCCAATTATGACCGGTTCTTCTCACAGAGCGATCCACAGACGCCCGAACTTCGCCAGGCTTATGCCCGGGATCTGATCTCCCGGTTCGCGGCCCTGGCGTACCGACGCCCAGTTGAAGATCGCTACATCAAGCGTCTCTTGGTGATCGCCGAGGAGACTTACAATCAACCAGGCAAGTCGTTTGAGGCGGGAATCGCGCGGGCGATGGTGGCGGTCCTGGCGTCACCCCGCTTTCTCTTTCGGATTGAGACCACTCAGCCGGTCGGACCAACCGCTCCCTCAGCACCGATTGATGAGTTTGCCCTGGCGTCGCGCCTCTCGTATTTCCTCTGGTCGACGATGCCTGATCCGACCCTTATCGACCTGGCCCAGAGGGGCGAGTTACGCAACCACCTCGGCGAACAGGTCCGCCGCATGCTCGCCGATAAGCGATCTGAGGAATTGATTCGCAACTTTACCGGGCAATGGCTCCAGGCTCGTGACTTCGAGCACTTCCCGATTCAGCACAAGATCTTGTTTCGCCGTGAAAATCTGCCTGCGAAGATGGATGCACAGGTCGATGCGCTCCGCCGAGCCATGCGGGCCGAAACCGAAGCCTATTTTGGTCACATCGTCCGCGAGGATCGACCGATCCTGGAGTTGATCGATAGCAATTATGCTTTCGTCAACCGTGTTCTGGCCGAGCACTACAGCATCCCCGACGTGGATGGACGCGAGATTCGCAAAGTGATCCTGCCCGAGGGGAGTCCGCGCGGCGGTCTGCTGACACAAGGGGGGATATTGATGGTCACGTCAAACCCGACGCGAACATCGCCCGTGAAGCGGGGCCAGTTCATCCTGGAAAACATCCTGGGGACGCCCGCGCCACCGCCCCCACCTGACATCCCCTCGCTCGAAGACACGATCCGGAACCTTGCTGGACGGGAGCCAACCACCCGTGAAGTGATGGAAGTCCATCGCAAGGATGCCCTCTGTGCTTCCTGCCATAACCGAATGGACCCACTGGGATTGGCGTTCGAGAACTTCAACGCTCTCGGCACTTTCCGGACCACCGAGCGAAAGCAGCCGATCGATGCCTCCGGTCGCCTGGTAAATGGTCGCACGTTCACCAATGCGACTGAGTTGAAGAAGATCCTGGTTGTGGAGTTTAAAACAGATTTTTATACCTGCCTGACTGAAAAACTGTTGACTTACGCTGTCGGCCGTGGCATCGACTATTATGATGTGGAGACCGTCGATTCCATCGTTGATCGATTGGATCGAGCTGAGGGCCGGTTTTCGGCTCTGCTGATGGGTGTGATCGAGTCGGGCCCGTTTGGTCGCCGACGGCTATATCCGACCACCACCGCGAATGCCACCTCGGCGAACTCGGGCATCGTGGCGTCCCTTTCTGACTCTTCTTCCTCTCCAAAATCTGCCGGAGCCAAGCCTTGAAGCCGACCCAACTTCCTGGCGACACGCTCGCCGAGCAATCCCGCCTGACCGCCACTCGTCGCGTCTTCCTCCGAGGGGTGGGTGCCGCCGTCGCGCTGCCAGCGCTCGAATCTTTGCTGCCGAAGAGTTTAAATGCCGCCGTTGCGGCATCCTCGCGGGGGATGGCGACCACCACGAGTGGTGCCCCGCTCCGGATGGCGTTCCTCTATTTTCCCAACGGTGTCCGCCAGGATACCTGGTGGCCCAAGGGGGACGCTGGTTCATCGTCGTGGGAATTCAACCAGACGATGGAGCCACTGCAACCGCTCAAAGATCGAATCCAGGTCATCGGTGGACTGGATCACATCAACGCGACCGCGGGACGAGATGGTGCCGGCGACCACGCTCGCGCCAGTTCGACGTTTCTGACCGGAGTTCGGGTCAAGAAGACGTCGGGGGCCGACATCCGTGCGGGTGTCTCGATCGACCAGTTGGTGGCCAAGGAAGTTGGCCACATGACCCGGTTCCGTTCGCTCGAACTGACCTGTGATGGGGTTAGGAAGTCGGGTGGGTGTGACTCAGGGTACTCATGTGCTTACGACTACAATATGTCGTGGCGGACGCCAACGACACCGATGGCCCCTGAACCGAACCCTCGGGCAGTGTTCGAGCGCTTCTTCGGTGCCGGACCCGCAAGTGAGCGCCGGTCCAACTTGCTTCGACGGCAGGCTCAGCAAAAGTCGGTACTCGACTTCGTGCTCGAAGACGCCCGCGACCTGAGCGGTCAGCTCGGCACGCGCGACCGCGAAAAGCTGGACGAATATCTGGCTGGAGTTCGCGAGATTGAGCAGCGGATCGAGCAAGCTGAGCGCCTCGGTACCGGTCCCGATCCCAACGCGGATACTCCTGCGGGCATCCCCGGCTCGCACCGTGCGCACATCCGCCTGATGACCGATATGATGGCGCTAGCGTTCCAGACCGATTCAACGCGCGTCGCCACCTTGATCCTGGCGCATGACGGTAGCAACCGGACCTTCGCCGAAATTGGGATTCCTGAAGGGCACCACTCAATCTCTCACCACCAGAATAAGCAGGATCAACTGGCCAAGTATGCTCAGATCGACCGCTTCTATGCTGAAGAATATGCTCGGTTGTTGACCAAACTTGACGGAATGAAAGACCTGGATGGGACGTCGGTTCTCCACAACTCGATGATCGTGTACGGGTGCGGCAACGGTGACGGCAACCGCCACAACCACGACAACCTGCCCCTCATCCTGGCTGGCAATGGTGGTGGCACGCTCAACCCCGGTCGCTATCACAAGGCGGGGTCGGTCCCGATGAGCAATCTCTTCCTCGGGCTGGCCGACCGGTTCGGCGTGACGAGCGTGGACCGCTTTGGTGACTCTACGGGTCGGCTCGACACGATTTGAGGTGTTTCGATCCAGGCCATGAAATCACGCGGGCAGTCCTCGGGTCTCAAGCCCGAAGACTGCCCGCTCCCTTTGGTTCTGGGTTCGTTTTTCTTCTGGAACTCGAAGTCATGGCTACCATCCGGCCAATCGCTCACCTTGGCCATCCTGTCTTACGAACTCCGGCCGAATCGGTGCTTGTGCCTGCCCGCGAATCGATCCGATCACTCGGCGCCGACATGCTGGCCACCCTTCTTGCGGCCAACGGCGTCGGGATCGCCGCGCCCCAGGTCTACGAGTCGGCCAGCCTATTCGTCGTGGCGTCGCGACCCAACCCACGCTATCCCGACGCCCCTCGCATGGAACCTGAACTCATGGTCAACCCAAGGATCGTCGAGCAATCGACTGACCTGGTGGCGGGGTGGGAAGGGTGCCTGAGCATCCCGGGCTTACGGGGACTCGTACCCCGAGCGCAGCGAATCCTGGTCTGTTATCAAAACCTGGAGGGTGAGACCTTCAACCGCGAGTTCACTGATTTCGTCGCCCGGGTGATCCAACACGAGGACGACCATCTCCATGGTTTGGTTTTCCTCGATCGTCTCGCCAGTCCGCGCGACGTGGTGACCGAGCGCGAGTATCTCGAACGATTCGCCAACGCTCGAACGCCGCCAGTAGCCTCGGGGCTCGGATTTAGTGTGGGCTCGCATGCAGATCCCTTAACGCCTGGAGCATGATCGGCACGTGGGTCGAAGGTTGGAATTGCGAATTGTGGATTTGCCGGATGACACCTGCACGATCAATCAGGATGCTGACTCGACCGGGAATTAGGCCCCACGTCTTCTTGATGCCGTAAGACCGCCGGATCGACCCGTACGGATCGGCGACCAAGAGGAACGGCAGATCGTATTGGTCAGCAAATGCCTGATGAGACGCTGTCGAATCGGAGCTAATTCCGATCACCTCGGCGCCCAATTGGCGAAACGAAGTAAAGTTATCGCGGAATGAGCATGCCTGCACGGTACAACCGGGTGTCTGATCCTTCGGATAGAAGAAAAGGACGACCTCGGCTCGGCCACGACAATCGCTGAGTTGAGCCGATCGAGTACTGCCCCACGCGAATTCAGGAGCAAAATCACCAACCTGCGGGGCCACTTGAGAAGCCATGGTGGAAATCCTCCGAGATGGGCATGGACTTGCATGATAGGAAACAAACAAGTTTGATTATTCTACCGCAAGATCGCGATCTTGACTTGCAGCCAGAGACGAGACGGATTCCAAAAATTTGCTCCGATCCGTTGACTTCAAGCCCGAGTCCCGCTATTATCCAAGTGCGGTATGGAGCAGCGGTTAGCTCGCCAGGCTCATAACCTGGAGGTCGGGGGTTCGATTCCCTCTGCCGCGTCTGTCAGTGCAATTTCCCTCCCCACTTCACGCTCGCCGTGACAAATAGTTTTTTCTAGCCTTTTCGAGTTGAGTTCCCATCAATTCGGTTTTTCGGCATCTCGGTTTTGAATCTCCTGATTTGTTGGAAAACTTGTCGTTTTGAATGAAATCCTATTTTAGATTTTGTTGAGTTCTGTTAATCTTTACTCGGACGGTCTGACGACCGGGTAGCACCGCTGGCTCTCTTTGATCCGGTCCTTGCTCCCCACTTTCGCCTTTCCAGCCAGTTGGGTTTCACCTGAAACCCCTTTTTTCTCGACCCGGAAAGTCCATCGCGGGTCGTTTTGCCTCTCGTCGGGAGTTTGATCGTGGCCAAGAAGCTGTATGTGGGCAACCTGACTTATTCCGTCAACGAGTCCGACCTGGAAGCACTGTTTTCCGAGTTCGGCACCGTGCAAAGTGCGCAGATCATCGTGGACCGTGACACGAACCGTTCCAAGGGTTTCGGGTTCGTGGAGATGGGTTCCGATTCCGAAGCTCAAGCCGCGATCGACGGCCTGCACGATCAAGAGCACAACGGCCGTCGCTTGACGGTCAATGAAGCCAAGCCGCGTGAAGATCGTGGCGGTGGTGGTGGCGGCCGCAGTGGTGGCGGTGGCTACGGCGGCGGTGGTGGCCGCAGCGGTGGCGGTGGTGGCTATGGCGGCGGCGGTGGTTATGGTGGTGGTGGTGGCGGCGGCTACGGTGGTGGTAGCGGCGGCTACGGCGGTGGTGGTAGTAGCGGTGGCTATGGTGGTGGTGGCGGCAAACGCTATTGATTCCACCACCGTACGGGATGCCAAACTTTTGGCGAGCCGCAACGGACATGTTACCAGGGTGCCTTTAGTCCACCCGATTTGAACGAAAAGCGGGCCTTCGAAGTGGTTTATTGCCCTTCGAAGGCTCATCTTGTTTCGAAGCCCTGGGTTTTCAAAATTGGTACGAAATCGACCATCTCCAGAAGAATGCGATTCTCACCTTTCTCAGCGACTTGGCACGATACTGATGCGGAATGTGGCGATACACTGGGACTTGGCGGAGCGTACGTTCGTTGCCTCCGACCCATCTCTTTCGCTGCTCTATCCTCTTTGGATGATTCACCATGCCACAACAACGATTTCTCATTAGCGTAGTGACCGCCGCTTTCGTTGGTTCGACCAGTCTGGTTGCCTGGGCTTGGCAGCAGCCTGGTGGGCTCGGTTTTCAGGATACGCCGCTCTTGCCGGGTGGCAGGTGGCACGTCCACGACGGCGAGCGTCCGCAACCGCCTGTGGTGACACCCGGCACACCGAGCACCCCCGACTCTGTGGGCAAAGCCCCATCCGATGCTATTGTTCTGTTCGATGGTCACGATGTCTCCGCCTGGCGAGCCGAGGATGGATCACCATCAGGCTGGATGGTCCAGGATGGAGCTATGGTCGTGCCGCCGAAAGGCACGGCCGGCGGTGGTGCGACTTACACCAGGAAAAAGTTCGGCGATATTCAAATCCATCTGGAATTTTCCACTCCGACGCCCGCCTCGGGTCGGGGCCAGGGTCGCGGAAATAGCGGCCTGATCGTCATGGGTCGGTACGAGATTCAGATTCTCGACTGTTACCAGAATCCAACGTACCCCGATGGCACCAGCACGGCGGTTTATGGGCAAACTCCGCCCCTGGTGAACGCATCGAAACCGCCGGGTGAGTGGCAGACCTATGATGTCGCCTTCACGGCCCCGCGTTTTAAAGACGACGGTTCGGTCGCAATCCCTGCCTATATAACGGTCTTTCACAATGGCGTTCTGACTCAAAACCATACCGCATCGCTCGGTTCGGTCGTCTGGAGGGCGGTCGCCAAGTACGAGAAGCATGGTGATCAAGAGCCGATTATGCTTCAGGACCACGGCAATCCGGTGAAGTTTCGCAACATCTGGGTCCGCGAGATCAAAAGCGTCGAGCAACCTTGACTGGCTTCAGGTCTCTGACCCTGCCGAGTGGCTTATCCAGACCTCAAGGAGATCCCCCTTTGAATTGTTCGAACAGCTTCTTAGCCCGTCTGCTCGCGTTGCTCCTCAGCCCGGTTGTCGTGCCGGAGGTTGCCTTGGCAGCTCCCCCCGAGGGGAGCGTCACCAAGTATTCGTTTCACCAGAGCAGGATCTTTCCCGGCACCGTCCGCGACTATTTCGTTTACGTTCCGCAGCAATATGACCCTGCCCGACCAGCCTGTGTGCACGTCAATCAGGATGGGATTCAGTTCAAAGCAAACGAGGTCTTTGATAAGCTGATCGACGCGGGCGAAATGCCGGTCACGATCGGCGTTTTCATCACTCCAGGGCAAGTCAAGCCGGCATCCGCCGACGCTCCAGCTCGATTCAACCGGAGCTTTGAGTACGATGGTCTGGGCGATGCTTACGTCCGGTTCATCCTGGACGAGATTCTTCCCGACGTCGAGACCAAGCTGACCCACGACGGTAAGCCGATCCGGCTCTCGAAGGATGGAAACGACCGCTCGATCGGCGGCTCCAGCAGTGGCGCCATCGCGGCTTTCACCGCCGCCTGGGAACGTCCCGACGCCTTTCGCCGCGTCTTCAGTTCGATCGGTACCTACGTCGGCCTTCGAGGAGGCAACGTCTACCCAACCTTGATTCGTAAGTACGAACCGAAGCCGATCCGGGTCTTCCTTCAGGATGGCTCGAATGACCTGAACATCTACGGTGGTGACTGGTGGATGGCCAACAATGAGATGGAACGGGCCCTCAAGTTCTGCGGTTACGAGGTGGAACACGTCTGGGGCGAGGGCGGACACGACAGCAAGCAGGCGACGCAGATCTTTCCCGACGCCATGCGGTTCTTGTGGCGAGATTATCCCAGGCCGATCAAAGCAGGGACTGGCTCCAAGGTACTTCAGGAAATTTTGATCGAGGGTGAGGGGTGGAACCTTGTTGGTGAAGGCTACAAATTCACCGAGGGACCGACTGCCAACAAGCAGGGGGAACTGTTCTTCTCCGATATCCCCGAGAGCAAGATCTACAAGGTTCAGCTCGACGGAGCAGTGAGCGTGGTCGTCGCCGACTCAAAGCGGGCCAACGGCTTGCAGTTTGGTCCCGATGGACGGCTGTATTCGTTGGCCACCGGGACCGAGCAACTCATCTCTTATAACGCGGACGGCGGAGACCCCAAGGTGGTTGCCAGCGGCTTCCGGGGAAACGATTTGGTGGTCCGTGCTGATGGCTCGATCTTCGCCACCAACCCCAACGTCCCAGGGGATGATAAGAGCCGAGTCTGGTACATCAGTCCCACCGGCGACAAAAAGGTCGTTGACACCGGGCTGAATTACGCCAATGGAGTGACCTTGACGCCGGACCAGAACTTTCTGCTCGTCACCGACATGCGGAGCCACTGGGTTTACAGTTACCTGATCCAGCCGGATGGCTCGCTGACTGACAAGCAGAAGTTTGATCACGTCCATGTGCCTGACACCGCCGACGACAGCAGCGCGGATGGCCTGCGAGTCGATCGCGACGGGCGGCACTACATCGCCACCCGGTCAGGCATTCAAATCACCGACCAACTCGGTCGGGTCAACGCGATCATTCCAACGCCGAACGGCCGGGCGTCAAACATCGGGTTCGCTGGTCAGGATATGAGTACCCTGTACGTCGCGGCCGGCGATAAGGTTTATAAGCGTAAACTCAAGACGGTTGGGGTTCGCCCCGAAGCGGGACCAATCAAAGCGCCCGCCCCTAGGCTCTGAGCACAACCCGTTATTGCGGCCCTCCCGATCGATTCCTGCCTGATTGACCACCTGGAGCCCCTGGCGCTCCAGGACCCCCGGCTCCCTCCGCCGGGGCGGCTCCAGCGGCGGGAGCAGTTCCACCCTCACCAGGCGGTTCTGCCAGGATCGGCTCGTTGCCATAAGGACGGGCCCGCTGATGGTTCAGGAGCCACTCCGCTCGGGGGTCGAAAAGCATGGGTTTGGCCGGAAACTCGGAGTCGCCCGCGGCCCCCGCACCATTACGGGCGAAGGTATAACCACTGCTGTACTGGAAAAATGCCAGCCAGTCACGATCAAATCGAACATTGTAAAACGGCTTGTAGCTGTAGTCGAAGACCCCAAGCATCTTTTTCTGAACCGGCGACGCCTCGTAAGCCAGGATGATCATACCTGCCATGATGACGGCTCCGCCAGCGCCGAAGATGATCCGGCCGAGATGATAAACCGGTGTCGGGAACCGGATCATACCTGGTGCGATCGTCTCAGTACCCAGCCGGAGCAAGAGGAGCGGCACGATGAACAAGAACATCATCGCAAGCACGTCGGCGAAGTCGGCGGCAAACGAGGCATTGTCGACGATCAGCTGCGCTACCGGCTCATAGAAGTTGAACGACATCAAGGCGGCGAACAGCGTATTGAAGAACATGAGGGCCGCCCCCCAAAGTCCTTCGCTGGTTAAGGCATACGTCATCCCGAGCACCAAGACGAGAACGATCAAGTCGATCACTGTGGACATGGGCGAAAAACCCTTACGAAAGCCAGCAGAGAGGTGGAAGATACAAGATCAAGCCAGGATCGAGTCACGCACTTTATTTGACCACTCGGAGGAGTTCGTCGATCGACGTTTTGCCCTGGATCACCTGGCGGAGGCCGTCTTCTTGCAGGTAGATCATCCCGTTTTTGCGGGCCTCAGCCTTGATCGCGTTGAGTGACGGATTCTCGCGGATCAGGTCACGCATCGCTTCGGTGATGACTAGAAGTTCAAAAATGCCGGTCCGACCGATGTAACCCGTCCCACCACAGACCGGGCAAACAACCTCGGCCTCGGTCGGCTTGCGATAGAAGACGTCCACTTTATCCGCTGGCAGGTTGGCTTTTTTGAGAAACTCGGGCTTCGGCTTGTACGGTTCCTTGCAGGTATCGCAAAGCTGTCGGACGAGCCGCTGGCCTAGTACCGCCGTCAGCGCTGAGGCGATCATGAACGGCTCGACACCCAGGTCGAGCAAGCGGAACAAGGCGGTGATCGTGTCGTTCGAGTGCACGGTCGAGAAGACAAAGTGACCCGTTGTCGCCGCCTGGCAGGCGATCGTCGCGGTTTCCTGGTCGCGGATTTCGCCGATCATGATCACGTCGGGGTCCTGCCGGAGAATCGACCGCAAGCTCCCGGCGAATGTCGCGCCTGACTTGGTGTTGATCTCCATCTGCGTGATGTTGTCGAGGTGATACTCAATCGGGTCTTCGACCGTGATGATGTTCTTCTGGAACCGGTCGATCTCGCGGAGGCAGGCATAGAGTGTGGTCGTCTTGCCCGACCCGGTCGGCCCACAGCAGAGGAACATCCCGTGCGGCTGCGTGACCACGCCCCGAACTTCTGTGACCATTTTCGACCGCAGACCAACCTCTTCGAGCTTACCAACGGCGGCAGCGTTGTCCAGAATACGCATAACCATCTTCTCGCCCGACTTCGACCCCGACGTCGCCACGCGGAAGTCGACGCCTCGCGATTCGAGTTTGGCGCCGAAAGAGCCGTCTTGTGGCTTCCGCTTCTCTGAAATGTCCATCGCGGCGAGCACTTTGAAGACGTTTAGGACCGCGTCCCCCGTGGGCCGATCGAACGGTTCGGCCGAGTGGAGGATGCCGTCGATGCGGTAGCGGATCGAGAGTTGCTCGGTCGTGGGCTCCAGGTGGATGTCGGTCGCTCGTCGGATGACGGCGTCGTAGACCAGTTCCTTCGCGGCCATGAACGACCTGGATTCCTGAGCCCGCTGGACGCGCTCAGGGTCTCCCTTGGCAGCCCCTTGCGACTTGCCGACAAACTCGATCGGCGGTCCTTCGCGGTTCGCGTCGGTCTCGCCTTTGTTGAAAACCCCGTGCATTCCCAACTTGTTCATCAAGGCATTGGCGACCTCACCGAAGTGATAGGGTGTCAGCACCTTATCATTGTCGGGGACGGTTTGATTTCGGACGTAGCAATAGGACAGGATCGGCACGGCGTAGGCAAGCAAGAGCAAAACGAGGCCAATCGGGTAAATTGGGATCGCCCAGACGAGGGCCAGACCCAGGACGCCGACCGTGAAGACGATCGAGTTCCACATCTCGAACCGCGGGTTCTGCAACTCCTTGGTATCTTCATCAACCCAGGCGGTCGTGCGGACCCAGAGCAGGTACACCAGGAGGACCGGCACGAACTTGAATAAATTCAAGTAGAAGCCGGTGCCACGCTCGACAGTGCCCATCGAAGGGCCAGCGGCGGGTTCCTGGCCCATTGAGACGTCGGTCAGAGAGAAATAAGCAACCACGGCGAGCAGGGCGAAGGGGAATCGCGGACGGATCATCGCGAACCTTTCATGGGTCGAAACACGAAACTCGGGGCGAATCCCCTTCGCGGCGAGACATTACAGGCCAACATCAGCCAGCCAACGGGTTTACAAGATACCAGGTTGAGCGAGCGAAATCCCCTTGAGCGCCATTTTGAGGATTTCGACGCTGGGCGCGACTTCGAACGCCGTTGCTCGTTCGATCTTTTCGTCCACCACCAACTGCCGCAAGCTTTCGGTAAAGTCCTGCATTCCTTCTTCCTTACCCATCCGGATCGCGTCGCCGAGTTTGGTGTCTTCCTCGGTCAGAATCAGTTTCCTGATGATCGGGTTTGTCCGCATGATCTCGTTGGTCGGAACCCGGTTCGACCCCGTCCTCTCGGTATATTCCTTGGTCGTTGGCAAAAGCTTTTGAGCGACGACCGCCTTGAGGTTGAACGCCATGTTCTGCCGCAGTGGCGCGTGCATCTCGCGGGGAAAGAGGTCAAGAATACGACTGATCGTGGACGGTGCGCTGGAAGCGTGGATGGTACCGAACACGAGGTGCCCGGTTTCGGCGGCGTGGAGCGCGGCCGAGAAGGTATCCTGGTCCCGCATCTCACCCACGAGGATGATGTCAGGGTCCTGGCGGACCGCGTCCTTCAAGGATTTGTGGAAGTCCTTGACGTCGATGCCAATCTCGCGCTGGTTGATGATCGACTTGTCGTCGGTAAAGGTGAACTCGATCGGGTCCTCGATCGTGACGATGTGCATTCGCTCGCGCTCGTTGATGTACTGGAGCATCGAGGCGATGGTCGTCGACTTGCCCGACCCCGTGACGCCAGCGAGGATAATGATCCCCTGCTCGTACTGCGTGAGGTCAGCCATGATGGGAGGCAGACCGAGCTGTTCAAAGTTGGGGATATTGTTATTGACCCGCCGTGCGACCAGACTCAGCTTGCCCCGGGCGCGAAATAGGTTGACGCGGAACCGGGTTTCGCGGTTGCCGTCCATGACGATGTGGGCAAAGTCGGTCCCACCTTCCTCTTCGAGGATCGCCCGGACGCGTGGCGTCATGATCGGGTACATGAGCCGTTCCATCTCGGCGGTCGTCAGTGGCGGCAAGGCCATCTGCCGCAAGGTACCGCCCATCCGCATGCACGGCGGGAGTCCGACCTTGAGGTGAAGGTCCGACCCCTTGTGCTTCATCACCATCCGAAAGAGCTTGTTGGCCTCAGGCTCGCTGGGCATCGCCTCGATCGAGACGCCGACGGGGACCGACGCGGGGTCGGCCATCGGTACGCCTCCGCTCAGCGGAGTCGAGGGGGCAGGCTTCTGCGTGGTCGACATGGGTTCAGATCCTCCCGGAAGGTCGGCGGGCTATGAGAACCAAGGCCTTAAGCAATATCTGAATGATGCGCGAGCGAGTCAAGGCCCGCAATCATGGGGGTTGGTGTCTTGACCAGCTTACCGCGCCGCCGGGCCGGAAGCGACAACCCGGTGAACCCGAACTCCGTGTATCTTCTTGAAAAAGAACGGTCCGAGCCGAAGACCACTGGCATGACTCGCTGTTCGTCAGGGCCCCCCTTCCTGACAATGTCAGATTTGATACCTTGCAGGCTCATTAAGGCTGTGAAGTGGCTCGATCGGGAGCGTTGGGGTCAAAGGGTCGTCGGCCGATCCGGACTCGTTCCAACAGCTTCTGATCCTTGACCGGAGATCGTCCACGCACACACTCAGAATGAATCGACGCTTGCTACGACGGCTCGGAGCAACCTCCACTTCACGCAAGCTCCCTAACAAGGATGGATTGCTCACTGAGATTACCTGATGAGACTCGTCCTGAGAGATTACTGGACCGGGCGATTGAGACGCATCAACACGCGTTCGGCACGGAATACAACTTCGAGATCCTTCTCCTTCAGCGCATCCTCAAGGACTGGGACAGCAACCGGGCCAAGGTCATAGAGTTCAACCTCGGCGGTCTCTCGCGTCTTGGCTGCGGGGTCAGCGAGTTTTTTGACCAAACCGCGTGCCTGGTCGGCGAGGCGGGGGTCAACTCCGTGCGCAACGACGACCGCGACGCGGACGAGCTTCTTGGGGCTTGGGAAGACATCAAGGAGGACCGCCTCGTCGATCGCGTCACGCGAGAGGTGAGCGATCACGATCAGCCCTTTGGGCTCAAAGAGAACGGTTGCGTACTGGTCCATCAGAGTGTCGATCGACTCGGTGCGCATCCCTTGATCCTTGAGGCGTCGAGTGTACGCATCGCGGGTCAACTTGCGGTAAATGGCGTCGCTCGCCTGCGTGGCGGGACCAAGAGTGAGCTTGACCGGGGGACCTTCGATGACAACCTTTTTGGTCTTGTCGGCGGCGAGGCGGGCGGCGGTGGTGATATAGAGGCTCGCCTCGTCGGTGATCCGGTAACTCAGCCCGATCGAGCCAAGAATCTCGGCGAGTGCGTCACGAGCGGCGATCGTTGGGGATTGGATCGTCACCGGGGAGTTGAAGTCGATTTTCTCCTTGGTGAGTGTGATCTCGTCGATCTCGGTCCGGAGCCGCGCCTGGCCGGCGACGAGTGCCAGGACCTCGCGTCGTGAGGCTCCCTGAACCTGGGCGTTGATCTGCCGGTTCAGTGCTTGGTCGACCCGCGCCCGGATATTGGCGTCCCCTTCCGGGGGGATCGGTTTGGGTTCCTCGTCGGCCTTGTCCTTGTCCTGCGCGGCCTTGGCCTTCTTCTCCTTCTCCTTGGCGGCCTCGGCATCGGCGGCGTCGAAGACAGCTTCGGCAGCTTTGGCCTTGTTCTCGGGCTTGTCGGCGGTCCGCCTGGCCTCGTCCTTGACCTTGGTCTTGGCCAGTTCCTCGGCGACGGACTCCTTGGGAACGGCGGTCGTCAGGGCGTCGAGCCAGCCGACGCGGTAGCCACCACCTGCGACGGGGGCGATCACGGCGACGTCGATCAGCTTTTGATTCGTCAGATTCTGGAGGGTGTACTCGTCGGGTCCGCCACGGATCTTGACCGGGATCGGCATGGCAACCTCGACGTCGTAGGCGACAAACCGCTCGACGCGATTCTCACTTTTCAGGTAGAGGCCCGAGTCGACCTTGCGGAGCTTGTTGAACCAGTGGTCGTCGGGCAAGTTACCGGGGGCAACGCCGGCGGGAGGCTCCTTGAGGAACTTCGCCTTGAACCACTGGAGGCGACCGCTCCGCTCGGTGGCCTGGGGCCAGTGGGCCAGGATGTTCCCCTTCTTGACGCGAATGTCGACGTCGATGTCGTCGGTCGGTTCGCCAAAAAACTGGACAACTGACACCGGCGTGATCGCGATCTTGCGGTCGAGTTCGGCCCCCTCCGCCTTGGGTCGAACCGTGCCGACGGTGGGCGGCATTGGGTTCCGGTAGACCCGAGGGGCGTTCAAGGTCGGCTGCGAAAGGTTGCCGATCCAGACCGACCAGTCGTAGACCTCAAGGGGGGGCTCGGCTCGGTCCTTGTCCTGGACCTTGTCACCGACTGGGGTTTGACCGCACGCCGGAATGACCAGAATCAAGGCCAGCCCGAGGGCGCTGAGGAGGTGGAATCGACTCATGGAGCGCTCGCGGGTTTGGGGGTCGGTGCGGATGCGGGTGCCGGCGTAGTCAAGGGTGCCGTTGCCGGTGCCGGTGTGGCTGGTTTGGGAGCCGGACCGCGGCGGTAGAGGCGAGCGTTACCCCAAATCACCCGGTCGCCGGTATCTTCATCGTTCCCAAAGTCGACCAGCAGTTTGAGTTGCTCAACGCCGGTGACGGGCAGGTTCAAGGCCACCGCCGGAGCGTCAGCGCGGAGGTCGGGGTTGGCATAGATCTCCTTGCCGTCGGCGAAGATCCGGCAGTCGACGCGGCCCTTCTTGCCATCGGTCTCGTCAAAGCCGACCAGGGTCTCGAACGTGGTGTACCGCTTGCTTAGGTCGTAGGTCAAGCTCGTCCGCGCGTGGACGGCAAGTCCCTTGTCGATGATTTGGCCATCCAGCTTGAGTGGCTTGCCGGTGAGCGTCAGATCTTTACGGTACGGGGTCCGGCGACTGAAGTAGGGGATCTCTTCGACTTGACTCGGTTCCAGGTCGGAAAGATACGTCATCTGCCCGCCCCGGATGCGGACCGAGCGGATCTCCCCAGCCGGGAGCTTAATCGTCTGGCCCCAGGGAGCTTCCACCTGCCAGGTCGTCGCCTCGATCGTGTTCCACTTCCCCGAGACGATGATCCCACCCGCAAGGTCGAACGTCGGCCGGACCTCGGTCGGCGGCGCGGGAGCGGGTCGGTTCGCCAGGACGACGGCTTCCACTCCCTTCAGCGGCAGCGTCCGGGTCTTACCGCCGTAAACGAACCCGAGTTTGCCCGCATTGATCGCCTCGACAACGCCATTGATCGCCACCACCTCGCCATCCTTGGCACGGGCGAGGAGCGTGTCTTGATCCCCCCGAGTCTTGAGCCGCTTCCCGAACGCTTCGGGTGATTCCCTGTGGTCGGCCATCCCGAAATAAACTCCAACCACCCGCGTCATCGGGATATCGAGCTTGTCTCCCCACGGCGTCAAGAGCGACAGATTCTCGCCGCTGATCGCTTCGAGTTTGCCGAACAGTTGCTCATCGCCCGCAAGGTAAACCCGCGCATCGAGCGCGTGTCCTGGTGAATCGGAGTCGAACTTGAGTTTGGAATCGGTCGAACCGGTCGCCGTGGCCTTGCAGTTCGCCTGCTGGCCGTCGGAGTAGCTGAGCGTGATGGCAAACTCTTTATCCTTGCAGTCGCCGTCGGGCGGTTCCAGAAAGAGGTCACACCATGACTCGACCCCAGCGCGGGTGATGGTCAACGGCCAGTTGTCGGTGCCGGTCGTGTCGAGTTGCCACGTGGCTTGACCCTTGTCGGTGGGACACTGGATCTGGACGCGTTGGATGACGACGGGACGGAGCGATGACAGGCTCAGGTGGATATCTCGAATACCGTTCGGCTTCGCCTCAACCTTGATCACCTTCTCGGCCCTAGCCGTCCCGGGTGGCGGCGCGGCGAGGTCATCGACGCCCCCTGGCTTCGGCTTGTCCTTGGCGACCTCTTTGTCCTTCTCTTTGTCTTTGTCCTTGTCAGCATCGCGGGTCTTTTCCTGCTCCTTGGCCACATCCTTGCCACCGCGTCCGGTCGAGTCGACGTTCGGTTGACCAAGATACCGAGCCGCGAGCACGGACGACTTTTCGAAGGCGATCGTCTCCACCTCGTCGAGCGGGACCAGTTTTTTCTCGGGAGGGGCTGGCGTCTTGGCGTCCTCGGCGGGCTTGGGCTGGGCCGTAACAGGCGCGGGTACCGCCACGGTAACGGGTCCGGACACGATCTGGACGTCGCCTGGAGCGATGGCTGCGGGAGCGGTTACGACCTCGGTGGTGATAGTCACCGAAACCGCAGAGTCGACCGCCGCCGGAGGGGGAACCAGTGCCGGTGTGGCAGCGGGTGCCGCCGTGGCGGCCGGAACTGGTGCCGGTGCCAGTGTCGGAGTGGCGGGCTTGGGCGCTGGCGGCGGGGTTGGCGGCGGGCCGCCGACAACGAGGGCGCCTGCTTCTAGAGCGGTCGGATCGCCGTGGACGACCGTCCCGTAGATGGTCCGAACAGCGGTCCCGAGGCCGCTGATCCGTTCGGCGTGGATCGTCAGGTCGCGCAGGAGGATCTCAACGGCGTCGGTCCCATTGCGATTGGTGACGAAGACCTTGACGCCGACGATGTCGGTCGAGCCCAGCTCGAAGTGGCCGATCTCGCGAGGTTCAGTGGCTATCTCGTCGAAGACGAGATACCGGAGCGTCGAGCCTTGCCGCCGGACCCCAAGGCGAATGGCGTTCCCCTTGGCGGGGACCGTGTGCCGGACCTTCTTCTTGGCGTCGTCCGGCCCGCCGAAGCCGATCTGAACCATCATCCCGGGCCGCATCCGCCGCATCTGCCCCTGCTCGGGCGCATCGCCTCCCTTGTCGATGAATCGAAACACCTGCTTGCCGTCGGTCTCGACCTGACGGAGCAAGGTCGCTTCGGGGTGGTCAATATCCTGCGTGGCAACGGCCAGGCCGATGGCGACGCCGTCCTCGCCACCCGGTTTGGGCAGTTTGCGGATATCGAGCGTGGCCGTGATCGTGCAGTCGCCGCCGATCTTGAGCGCTTGCGGGGTCTTGTAGCCGGCCTCGGTCTCGCTGATCGGTAACGTGACGTGGAGGCCGTCTTTGTCACGCGCCAGTACCTTCTTGTCGCCGAAAGTTTCGGCGTCGAAAGTGGCCTGGTCGAACACCTTGGCCCCGAACGGCCGGAGGTAATCCCCCGCTCCGAGAGCCCCGAGCCCCATCCAGACGATCAGAGCGCCCAGCATCAGCTTTGCCCCCGGCAGTTCAAGATCCAAGAAATAAGTCACAAATGGAACACGGATCAGAAAAAACTGTTTTTTTATTTAACCCGTATTCCAGCCGTGAGGAGTAGGGCTGCACCAGATCAAGGTTTGGCTGCGGCCTTGGGCTTGGTTTCACCAGTCTTGGCGGACTTTTCTTCGGCGAGACGGCGGTAGTAGCGTTCCAGAACGGTCCGGTACTCGGGCGGAAAGCCTTCGGACATCGACTGCAAGATCCGGTCACGTTCGCGGTCAGAGAGCTTGCCCCAGTCCTTGCCACCCTCGTCGGCGGCGACCAGCCCACCCATCTCGCCCGTGCCACGCGCGATCGTCGAATCAGCCATCCCCGGACCTTTCTTCTTGATCCCCCCGCGCGTGTTTTGAGCTTCCCGCTCCAGTGAAGCGATCAGGGCGTCGAGGTCGCTGACGATCTCCTTCTGCTCCGCCTGGACGGGCTCACCGGTCTGCTTCCGGCCCAGGTTGTCCACCACGCCGGCCATCTTGCCGGCGATATCTTCCGCCTTGACGTCGGCTGCCGTTGCTGGCGGCACGATGACTAGACCCGCCACCAGGGCTGAGGCCGCCAGGGTCCATTGCGTCTTCTTCATCGGCTGAACTCCTTAGTTCAAGAACCAGGAAAGGGCACGATCAGAACTCGACTTACAACTTCTGAGATGCGGATCAACAAGGATTGGTCCTCCTCGGCATCTTTTCATTCGTCGCCGGCTCATCCCATTCTCGGCACTCGAATCAGAGTTCACGGAGCTTGAATCCGCTCGGCGACCCGGGCGAGGGCATCGCGAATTTCTTCCTGATTGGATTCCAGCCCTTCGACCTCTCGGCGGATCAGGGGCGGCAGATCCGACGGGTTCGGCCGTGACTTGTCGATCCCGACCGTGTCATCGTTGAGGCGGGCCTGCAAGAGTCGAACGAGTTTTAACTCGGCGATGAACCGATTCAGTTCCCGCTCACGCTCGCGGAGGTCCGACGGGAGCGCTGAGCCGGGCGGCGGTGGGGTCCGGGGCGAGAGCCGCCGGATGGCGCTCAGGACGGTGAGGAGGTCGTCTTCAAGCCGTTTGGCCAGGTTGATCGTCCGAGGACCGGCGTCGACTTCCTTGAGCCAGCCTTCGATCGCCCGCATCTCGCGACCAAATACGCGGAGGGTGGTTGGCAGGGCGATCCCGTATTCGGTCTCTTCCACGAGAGCGACAAAATACTCCATCTTCCCCGCCATGTCGGCCTCTTTCTGGGCCAGACCGGTGACGGCGATGGCAGCCGACCGCGACTTTTGCGCCAGCCTTGGGACCTGTGCCTCGGCGGTCTCACGGATCGAGAGTTGCGTCTCGTTCATCGCGGTCAGGTCGTTGTTGAGGCGGTTTTGCAGCTCGGTCCGAAGTTCAACGAGCAGCTTCTCGGCCGCCTGCCCCAGTTCTTCCGCCGACCGGACCAGAATCTCCAACGCTGCGGTCTGTTCGGTCGTCGCGGTGTCGGGTTCGCTTTTGCCCAGTTTCGCCTCGGCGGTCTCCATCGCGCTCCCAGCGCGAATCAGGTCTTTTTGCAACGGGACACCGACATCCCCGAGCCGCGCTGAGCTGGCTCCGAGGCTCGCGGCGGCCTGGCGATTCCGGATCTGGTCCGCCTCGTGACGGCGGAACTCAGCGTCGGCCACATCGCGGTCCGCCTCGCTGATCCGGGTGTCGAGACTTTTCAACTCGCTCCGCAAAACAGTCTCGGCCTGCTCCTCGGCCTGGACCGCGGCAGCGAGGTCGTCGTCGAACTTCGCCACCGCCGCACCGATCTGCGCGTCGGCCTTGCGGAGTTCGGAGGGCTGGAAGTCCGCGAAGAGCGGATTCGCGGCGAGCGCGGCGACCGCCTTGCCGAGACTCGATACGCGGTTCTTGATCCCTTGCCGATCCGCTCCCGGTGAGTCCTTGGTGGTTGCCCGGGAGTCGGTCAACAACGCGATCGCGTCCCGGCCAAGGGCTTCGAGGTCAGGCTTCACGGCGGTCAACCGCGCCTTCGCCTGCCGCTGGTCGACCGCGAACCGCGACCAACCGAGCGCCCGCTGTTCTTCCTTGACGATCCGATCGAGCTGGGTCAGCGTTTCGCGGATCTGCCGGAGCCGGGCGAGTTTGAGCTGGAAGTCAAGGTCTTCAGCGAGCAAGACATCGCGCAGGTGTTCCAGTTTGGCCAGCAGTTCCTTGACCTCGACCTCGGCGCGGTTGAGTTGGGTATCCTTCAGGAGCTTGTGCGTCTCGCGCATTTGCTCCAAAATCGACTCTTCCTTCGAGAATTTGAGCGCCAACCGGAGCCGCGACGCATTCTCGGGCTCCAGGCCGCGCAACGCCTCCGAGAGCCGGTACATCCGCTCTTCGAGCTCGGTCATCTGCCCGGTTGCGTTTTCCTGCGTGAACCCGATCACGTCGCGGTCAGCCGCCGATCCCGGCGCCGGCTTGCCCGCGTCCTTGATCTCCGCCTTGGCTTGATCCTTGGCGGGATCTTTCTCTTTGTCCTTCGTCGCAGCCGGTTTTTCGTCGTCGAACAGGCCCGCCGCTTTGTCCTGGGCGTGGGCCGATGACCATGTCAAGGCAACGAGCAGACCTCCCAGCGCAAGCAGGGGGCGTGGGTCAAGGCTTGGCATCAAAGACCTCCTCGGTGCGGGTTTCGCGGGCTTTTGCGGTGGCCTTGAGCACGTTTTGCTGGATCTTGATGACCTCGGCGACTTGGTTGACCACGTCGACGAAGCTTTCCCACTGTGACATCTGGTCGAGGATCAGCTTCATCCGGGTCAAAACCCCCCGGTGCGCCGCGCGGGCCTTGTCGGCAGACTCGACCGATCTGGATCCGTTCGTGATCGTCTGCAAACTGCTCCGAAACTCGCTGGCCGGTCCCGAGTTCAGCGCCAGGATGGGGTCGATCACGCCGTCTTGCAAGAGCCGCAGTGATTTCGGCGAGCCGACCTGATTCAGCTTCATCTCGGCAAGCGAGTCGCTGATCCGCCCGGCGATCAGCTCCAGTTGCCGCGTGCTGGTGTGGAGTGCCCGCGAAACCGAGGTTGCATCCTCCACGCTCGGCGACCCGGCCAGCGTCTTGCCCCACTTCTCGGCGGCCTCGTACTGGGCGACGAACTTGGCCCGCTCGGACCGCTGGCGGATCAGGATCTCGTAGAAGAGGTCGTCGGGCGAGACGATCTGGAGGTGGATCACCCCCGACCGACCGACTTGCGGCCCACGGGCGCAATGGTCGTCGGCCTCAGCGACGAGGCGGATCGTCGTGCCGATCGTGGGCGGGTTGCCTTGCAGCTCGATATCCTGCCGCGCCTGATGGTCGAGCACCACGCGGCCGCCGTCGGTGGCCAGCGGGATGGTGATGACTTTCTTGCTGGTGACCGGCTCGGCTTTCTCCTCGGCCAGCGCGGTCCGTTCGACGTTGAGGTGGATGCTCGCCAGACCGAGGTCGTCGGTGGCGGCAATCGTGACGGGGATGGTGGCCACCGGCGTGACGTGGTTGCCAACCCCCTGCGTCCGGAGGATCACGCGTGGGTCGCGGTCCTTCATGATCCCGAGCGAGAGAAATGTCGGTTTCGAGACCAACCCCGTGGCCTCTGAGGTGAGTTGAATTTCGAGTGTCAGAGCCTCGCGGAGCGTCCAGCGGGCGACGAACGTCCGATCATCGATCCGGTCCAACTGCGGTGGAGCCCCCGGGTGGACGTCGACGCGGGTCTGGCGGATCGGCTCGGTCCCCTTGAGGGTCAGCTCGATTTCCGTGTCGGGCAGAAAGATCAGGTGTTGCCGGGTGTCGGCGATTGTCCGGAACTCACCGGTCCCCGCTCCCGGGTCGTGGACCCGGACACCGATTGTCGTGAGCACTGGCCGATCGACCCGATCGACGGCGATCGGCCCGAGCCAGTCGTCGTTGCCGGTCAGCTCGAACGTCGACGACGCCCCCGCGGGGGGAAGTTCGAGCCGGAACCGACCCTCGCCAACCACGTTCATCACGGCGTCGCGCGCCATCCCCTCGGCGGTCCGCTCGCGGAGCCGAACGTCGGCCGGGATTATGCCCGCGGGCTTGGAATGGATTGCCATGGCCGGCCCACCTCGTCCCCCGATCGTCCAGCCGTCACCGTGCCGCTCCAGTGTGGGCAGATCCGCGCGCACGTCCACGGCAAACGGCTCATCCCTGGGTGCCAGCATCCGGGTTTGCTCGCCGAGCCCGACCACCGCCAGATACGTTTGCTGCGGCCATCGCTCGGTTGATCCCAGCAACCATCGCGCAGCGCTCAATCGAGCCGCGCGCGACGCCACCGCCGCCAGCAGGACCGGCACGACCAGGAACCCAACCAGCAACGCCACCCGGCCCGCCGTCCGCCCCGAGTTCCAGTGCGCTCGCCAGTCGGCCGCCGCCAACGACTCGCTCGCGCGCCGGACCGCCAGCCGAATCAACGCGGGCGATGCGGCGGGCCGGGTCGCATCCAGCTGCGCGGGCAACTGCAAGACGTCGGCCACCTCTTGCCCTGTCCCCGGCCGGAACCGGTCGAGCGTTGCCGCCAGGCCAAAGTCATCCAGAGTCGCCGCGCGGACTCGTGGGATCGACCGGATGACCAGTGCCACCACGACACCGATCAGGCTGATTCCGAGCAAAACCTGTCGGGTCGTCAACTCCAGTCGGAGCCAGGCATCAAGCGCGACCAGGACCAGGCCCACCACGACCGCCGTTGCCACCGCGTCAAGCGCGAACTCCAGACCCATCTGGCGCCGGAGTGATCGCCGCGACCGATCAAGCTGCTCACGCAGGCGTCGTTGCTCGGCGTGCAGAGCTTGCATCTCGGACGTCGGGTCGATGGTGGTCGTCGCGGTGGTCACGTCTAACAGGCTCCCTTAGCTACAAATAAGACGGGCTGCTGGTGCGTCGTCGCTCGCCGACTCGCAACGATCATTCGATGACCGAGAAGGCCGCCCCGTTATTGCTCCGGTCAATGGTGTCCGAGTTCTTGAACCGAATGTGGCGTTTATGAACTGGCTGACCCACCCACTGATCCCAGACCCAGATTCCCGTGGCATCCTGGCTGATGTAGATGGCGGCATGGTTCCCAGCCGCCATGCTGGGGTATTTGCCATTGATGAACGTGGCGATGGCTGTGCCAGCCGGGATGTTCGCCCCTCGGACCGCAACGCCCTGCTTCCAGGCCATCGTCTGCGGCACGGTCGAGCAGGACTGGACGAACCGCACGCACTGGCCGTTACCGACGACTTTGCCGTTGTAAGCTGCGGGGTTGGAACATTGATAGGGCATCGAGAACTCCAGTCGTCAGCCAGGCGGAAAATCGACACCACTCATCGTCTTATACCATTCGGAACAGTTTACGGGCGATCCATTCGCCGGTAAGACCCATGATGATAATGGCAGACAGGATGGGCGCGTCCCAGAGTTCGTCGCGGGTTTCGAGGGTCCGAGTGACCTCGCGGGTCGGGATGGCGGTGTCAAGTTGGGAGACATCCGCAACAGTAAACGTCTGGCCGCCCGTCATCCGCGCCAGGTCGGTCAAGAGCGGTCGGTTGAGCGCGGGTTCGTCCACCTCGCGACGCGGCGGCTCGACGCGGAACGTGGTCGAGGAGACTCGGGTCGTGGCACCCGCATCGACCCCCGTTGCCGGGGTGATTCGCAAGGTGTAGGCTCCGGCACGCTCGGCCGGGAAGGTGGCTACAAGGACAGCGGGGTCATCGGCGGCACGCTCGAAGGTAAGCGGGTCGGGCGGTTGCCCCTCGACTTCAAGCTCGGCCGCCAGCCCCGACGCCTCGGCGACGGCGGCGGCCTCGGTGTAGCGCACGCTGACGGTGACTTGATCGCCAACGCGATAAGCCGTCTTGCCGAGATGGACCTGGAACGGGAACCGACCGCCGAGCGCCTTGTTGCGCCCGACCCGGTCGATCAGCCGCGCCCAGAACCCGTCGAAATAGTCTTCCGACAGGTAACGCCAGCGGTAGGTGCTATCAAACCCAATGAAGACCGTTCGCCCCGGCCCGTAGAGTTGCGAGGCCAGCAACACATGCCGCCCGTACTGGTTCTGCATGCGCGGGTCGCCATGCCGGGCCAGCACCGTGGCACCAGGGCGGGCGCGGGTGACGGGAAAGCTCCAGTACATCCCGGGTAAGCTGGAGAGCGTGGCACGGTTGCGGATCGGGTCGGGGTTGAACTCAAAGATCGGGTCGCCGCGCCCCTCGGGGGTCAGGTCGAGGACATAGGTGTTTTGCGTCGTCAATCTAACCTCGGCCTCAGTCCGGAACAGGCCCGGCTCGCGGACGATCGGCAAAATCTTGGTCCAGCGACCGCCAGCCGGACTCTGGTCGTTCGGGTCGCTCGATGCGTCGTCGGCGTCGGCCTCGAAGAGTTGCTGCGAGTACAATTCGCCCGGGATGAAGATCAGACCCCCGCCGTCCTTGCCGACGAAGTTGGCGATCAACTCGGGCCACTCAGCACCCAGCGCTCGCATGTCGGGGTCGATCAGGACCAGCGCATCATATTTGCCCAGTTCCTCGGCGTTCGAGGGCAGGCGGACGATCGGCCGGTCGCCCGCCTGGCGATAGCCGGGGTCGGAGTGCTGGAGCCAGGCAGCGAACTCGACGTGCTGATCGCGCTGGAGGGTGTTCCGAAGGAACTGAACCTCGGGCGAGGCCGCCCCGGCGATCATCAAGACGCGGATCTGCTGGCGGACCACGCGGACGGCGGCGGTCGCGGTGTTATCATCGAGCGTCAACTCCGGCCCGGCGTCGGCGATCCGGGCGCGGTACTCGTACTGGCCGACGACTTTCGGCACAATCCGGAACGTCGTCCGCTTCAAGATGCCGTCTTCACCCAAAGCGAGCTTCTGGTTGACAACCTGTTCCCACTCGCCCGCGTTGACCTTCTGGTCGACGATCAGGTTCGCCTCGGCGTCGCGGAGGCCGCGAGCTTCCACGACGACACCCAGACTCATCGGGTCGCGGGCAAAGACGACCGGGCTGGCCTCGATCTCGGCCACGCGCACATTGCGCGGCCCTTCCTCAGCGCCGGCGGCGACTGGATAGATCGGGATGTTGAGCCGGGCGGCGAGTTCGGCCACCCGGATTGGGTCTTCGCCGGCATTGTTCCGGCCATCGGTCACGAGGACGATCCCGGCGACGGGCCGCCCTCGGTGCGCCGCCAGGACCCCGCGCAAGGCGTCACCGAGCGGTGAGACCGACCGATTCGGCTCGATCGCCCCTAGCTTCTTGGCCCGCGCCGGGCCTGCGGTGCCCGTTTTCGACGCCGATTCCAGGTCGTAGAGATACAGGTCTCGCCCCCTGGCGAGCGCGGGCAGTTCGGGGTTGAGCGCGGTCTTGACGACGTCGATCCGGGGAAGACCGCGCAAGCGGTCGACCGGCGACTTTGCCCCGTCGCCCGGGAGCTTGAGGGCGGCGGCGAACTTGCTGGCGACCGAATCATCGGTGTACGGGTCGGCGAACCGCATGCTCTCCGAATCATCAACGACGACGGCCAGGTGCGACTTGACCGTCTCGCGCTCCGCCGTGATCAGGACCGGCTCGACCAGCATGGTGGCGACGGCCAGCAGGACCATCGCCCGGAGCCCGACCAGGATCAAACGCTTCCGCCAGGTGAGTTCCTGCTTCTCACGGTGCGGGAGCCACCAGAGCAGCCACAACGCCACGACTGCCAGCACGAGCAAGCCCAGCGCCAGACTTCCAGCCGGCAGCGCCGAGAGTTCGAGCCGACTCCGACCCGCACTCGGCCCGTAGCTCGCCGACCGGGCGTCGATCCCCAGCAGTGATTGCCAGATCCGGTTCATGAACGTCCGCCACGCGGTGAGAATGAGGAAAGATGACAGGCCACGGCTGAACGAGTTTTCATCGCGACCTCCCGACCCATGCGGCGAGGATCGGTTCGAGCAAGAGCAGGCCCAGCAGGCCCCAGGCCATCTCGTGCCAGACCTCTCGGCCGACGGTCGAGGGGGTGTCGTTGCCTTCCCCCTTGGCCACCGCGACGTCGACCTTGAGCGGTTGGAGCAGATCCTTCAGGTTCTGGCCGGTGAGCCGGTCAAGCCCACTCTCGCGGGGGTCGGGGTTGCTGGCGAACAGATCGGCCTGCGGACCGAGCATTCCCTCTTCCCAGGCAAGCCGATAAAGACCGGATTGCCGGGTGTCGTTGAGTTCAATCGCCGACGCAGGGCTGGGGTCGCCCGAGGTTTTGTCCTCGAAGGCAACCGCCGTCAGCGAGCGCGGCTCGCCGCCGCCGGTGGGGGGCGTGACGCGGACGTTGCCGATCTGCTGGCTGGAGTGGACAATCCGTTTCGGGCGCTCGCCCGCAGTGACGGTGTGGTCGAACGACGTCGGCCGCGCCGAGCCGCGCACCGCTTCGCGGACGGCCAGGACGAAGCTCGGCTCGACCGGCCAGTCGTTCCCGGCGCGGTCGGCCGAGGTGGTCCAGAGCAAGACCCGCCCGTCTCCCACGATCCGCTCGATGATCGCCGCCGAATGGCCAGGGTCATTCCAGCGGGCCAGGACGCGGGTTGAACCGGGGCTGGCCGTCGTCTCGTCGATCGCCATCGTCTGCCGGATCGGCACTCGTTCGAGCGCTGAGGGACGAAGTTCAAGCAGCTTCTCGATCGGCGACGGCCGGACGGGATCGATCACGAGACCGTGGAATGCCTCGTCCACCTGCCCCTTGAGCGCGGCGGGCAAGAGCGGAGCCAACTTTCCCATCCGGTCGTTGTACAGCCCGGTGTCGATCTTGCTGCCGGTGAAGATCAGGAGCCCGGTCCCGTGCTCGACAAGCTTGAGCAGCTTCTGCGCCTGCTCAACGGTTGGGGACGCGACATTGGCCAGGACGATCACATCGGCGGGGTCGAGGCGGGGGTTGAGAAAGTTTTCTTCCTGCGCCACCTCGATCCGCCACGCTTCGGCATCACCCACACCGACCGACAGCGGCGCCGCGAGGTAATCGACTTCCGAGCCAAACGGGTCGGGTGAGGGGTCGCCATCGACCAGCCGGATCAACAGCGTGTCCTTGACCGGCACGGCCGCCCAGTGCTGATTGTCGCCGCTCAGTTCGTCCTCGGGCAACTGCACCGACAGGTCGTGCATCCCAGCCACCGGGAACCGGACGGTGAGCGGCACTTTGACCGTCTGACGCGGCGGGATCTCGGGTAATGTCACTTCGGTCGGCCGGTCATCGACGCGGAGGATCGCCTTGGCGCGGTTCAGGACGCGCGGTGAGTTGTTCCGGACGAGCGCTTCCCAGTGCGTCTCGGCAGCAGCCAGGATCGTCCGGTCGAGCGGAATCAGCGCTTCGAGCGCGACGTTGCTGATCTCGTCCGAACCCACATCCACCACGCGGACCCGCAACCCGGCCTCGGCCCAGCGGCGGGCGACGGGTCCGACGCCAGCATCCCAGCCCGCTTTCCGCATGTCGGTGATGATCGTCAGGGTTCGCGTCGGGTAGGTACACGACTGGACAACCTCATCGACGCCCGCCAGCACGGTCGGCCAGGCGGCATGCGTGGCCGACTGCGGCAGGGCGAGGACGTCGCGGGCCATCGCCTCACGCCCTTCGCCCCCCTCGACCTCGTGAAAGATCGGCGTCCGGGGGGCTGAGGTGGCGATCAGGGTGCAGCGGTCCTGCGGCTGTGCGGCCTGGATGACCGCCTCGGCGACCTCGCGTGCCCGATGGAATGCGGGCGGCCCGCCCGAGGCATAACCCATGCTTAACGAGTCATCGACCAGGATGAGCTGACTCGTTCGACCCGTGCCGACGAACCAGTTTTCCAGCCCGGTCGGGTTCATCACCGGCCGCGCCAGGAAGAGGAACAGCAGTACCGGCAAGGCAACCCGGACCAGCAAGAGGAGCAGTTGCTCGATCTGAATCCGCCGCTTGTTGCGCCGGATCGTCATCTTGAGGTAGCGCATCGGCGCCCACTCGACCCGCTTGAACCGGCGGCGGTTCAAGAGGTGAATGATGATCGGGACGATCCCGAGCAGGGTTCCCCAGACCAGAAGCGGGCTCAAGAGGTTGAACATAACTCAGGCGCGCCCCCCCGACCGACCCGACTCGAACCGCGAGCGGAGGAACATGCCGAGCGACTCGGCGAGCGGGTCATCGGTGCAGAACTGAACGTGATCGTAACCCCGGGCGCCGCACTCACGCTGCATCTCGGTGAGGAAGTCGCGCATCGCCCCCGCGTAAGCCTTGCGGAAGCTGGCGGGCTCGGCGAACAGTTCCTCGTCCCCCTCGATGTCGGCGAACACGGTCGGGCCATCGAACGGCAGGTCCAGTTCGTCGCGGTCGAGCACCTGCATCATCAGCACTTCATGCCCCTGGAAGCGGAGCCGATTCAAGCCGTCATAGACTGCGTCGAGGTCGGTGAAGAGGTCGGAAACGATGATGAACAGGCTCCGGCGCTTGCTCCGGTCGGTCAAGGTCTGTAACAGGCCGCCGAGTTCGGTCGTCCGCGCTGGCTGACACTTTTGCAAAAGATCGGCCATGACGGTGACCTGCGACTGCGTGGCGCTGGGCGGCAGGGTCGTGCCGGCCTTGCTATCGAACAGGACCAGCCCCACCGGGTCTTGCTGGCGGGCGAGGAGCATGGCGAGCGTGACGACCAGAGTCGCCGCGTAGTCGAACTTGTTCAAGGTGGCGCGGCCCCCCTTGTAGTTCATCGACGCGCTGGCATCGACGACGAAGGTGACGCGGACGTTGGTCTCCTGCTCGTACTGCTTGATGAAGTGGCGGTCGGAGCGCGCGAAGACGCGCCAGTCGAGGCGACGGAGGTCGTCGCCGGGGTTGTAGTCGCGGTAGGCGGCGAACTCGACGTTGAACCCGTGGAACGGGCTCCGGTGCTGGCCGCTGATGCCCCCTTCGGCCAGCCGCCGCGACCGGAGGACGAGGTCGCTGATCTGCGCGATCGCGTCAGGATCGGAATACGCCCGCGACTGCGGCATCGGCGGCTCCCTTCCGGACCGGGATATCGTTCATCAGGCGCTCGATGATCGAGTCGCTCGTCTCGCCCGCCGCCTGCGCGTTGTAGTTAAGCACGACTCGATGCCGCAAGACCGGCCGAGCCACCGCCCGGATGTCGTCGATCCCCACACTCGGCCGCCCGTCAAGCGCCGCGCGGGCTTTTGCCGCCAGGATCAAGGCCTGTCCGGCCCGCGGCCCGGCACCCCACGAGACCCAGTCGCCGATGTACTTCGGCCCGCCCTGATCAGTCCCGCGCGTGGCGCGGACGAGGTCCATCGCGTAGTCGATGCAGTAGTCGGAGACGGGAACCCGGCGGATCATCTTCTGCAAGGCCGCGATCCGCTCGCCCGAGATCAGCGGGGTGATCTCCTGCTGGTCGGCTCCGGTCGTCATCCGGTAGATCCGCCGCTCCTCGTCGGGGGTCGGGTACTTGATGAAGATCTTGAACAGGAACCGGTCGAGCTGGGCTTCGGGAAGGGGGTACGTCCCTTCCTGCTCGATCGGGTTTTGCGTGGCCAGGACGAAGAAGGGCTCGGGCAGTTTGTGCCGCCGTCCGCCCGCCGTGACCTGCCGCTCTTGCATGGCTTCCAGGAGTGCGGCCTGCGTCTTGGGCGGGGTTCGGTTGATCTCGTCGGCGAGGACGAGGTTGGCGAACAGTGGCCCCTGGACGAACCGGAGTTCGCGGGCTCCCGTGGTCCGATCCTCGTAGAGCACCTCGGTCCCGGTGATGTCCGATGGCATCAGGTCGGGGGTGAACTGAATCCGGTTGAAGTCGAGGGCGAGCGACTGCGCTAGCGACTGGACCATCAAGGTCTTGGCCAGCCCGGGAACCCCTTCGAGGATGCAGTGCCCACGAGCGAACACGGCGATCAGGAGCTGGTCGACCACCTCATCCTGGCCGATGATCTGGCGGGCGATCTGGCTCCGGATCTCGGCGTGGGCGGTGCGGAGTTCATCGAGTTCGGCCAGGTCGGGTTCGGCGGTGGCAGTCGCGGGCATGGTCGTGGTGGACAACGGGGCGGCCTCTCAGGAAGGTGGGAAGATCGCGAGTTTACCGCTGGAAGACGGGCAGATATTTGTAGGGAAGTTGCAAGATGATCACGGCGATGGCGGTGCCGTAGACAGCGCCGATGCCGTCGCCGTTCCACGACCCGTCGCCGCCCTGCATGGCGATGATCTGGTCGCGTGACCTGGGAAAGTAAACATCCCAGTAGGCATCGCCGGCCATGTAAAAGCCCTGCGAGGCGTACAGGTGGGTGTAGTAGGCGTGGCCGCCCCCCTTGTTCCAGTCATCGCTGGCGCGGAACTGGTCCCAGACGTACTTGAGGCAATCCACCGCGATCGGGTTATCGAACTGGCCGGCGTTGTAGAGCGTGGCCACGGCGGCGGCCGAAATCGGCAGCTTCGGCCCGCTCGGGAACGAGAGCGAATACTGAATGCCCCCCTCGCGGGTCTTGCATTTCTCCAGGTACCGCGCGGCTTCCTCGATCGTCGCGTTCGGCACCGTGAACCCGGCATTGCGCGCGGCTCGAAGGCCCTGGACCTGCGTGACGGTGACCGAACCTTCATCTCCGGTCCCGGGGGTGTAGGTCCAGCCGCCTTCACTACTCTGCCCCTCGGCGGTCAGCGTTACCGCCTTGCGGATCACGTCGCCGACCTGCCGGCGGAGCTTGTCCTTGGTGATCATCCCGTAGACCGAGGCCAGGAACATGAGCGCGAAGCCATGCCCGTGCATCGGCATCCCGCTATCTTGCCCGGGGCCGGTGATCAGGCCGGTCGGTGTCGAGCAGCGGACGAGATATTCGACAGCGCTCTGCACCGTGCGCGAGTATTTCCCCCGCGTCGGCGAGTTGCCGTGCGCCAGGAAGGCTGTGCCCGCCAGCCCCGTCATCGCGATCGGGTAAGCCTGCCCACCGCCGGTCGTCCAGGCGCCGTCCTCGGCCTGTACGCCGGACAGGTAGTCGAGCCCCTTGACCACGGCGCGTTGAGCTTCGGTCGTGATGTGCTTGGGCAGCACTTCCTTGTCTTGGGCGCGAGCGGACCAACCCAGACCGAGCACACCGATGCCGATCCCGCATGACCCGAGGAACTGCCGACGCCGTAGGTCGCTCATTGCCCAGCCTCCCCCTTGGCGATCTTGGCGGGGTTGGTGGCGAACCGAACCTGGAGTTCGACCTTGACCGGGATCTCCTGAAACTTGGCAACCTCGATCCGCTTCCGCGGCATCTCGTCATCGTTGGTGCTGAACGAGTCCATATACGGATTATAAGAGGTGCTTGACGCCTTTTCTCCCGGGATGGCCACCTCACGCACCCCGGCAACCGGCCCGAGTTCAACGCCGCTCAGCTTGGCCAGCCGCGTGGCGCGGGTCCGGGCGTCGGTGATCGCCGCCGCATATGCTTTCTCTTCAAGTGCACCGAAGTCATCGAGGATGAACCGAACCAGACCATTGTTATTGTTAGAATAGCGATAGTAGTAATACGAGTTGTTGTCGTTCTGCGGCCCCACCTTGGCTCCCGCATCCTGCGCCACGTCGAGCAGCTTGCCGACGAGTTGCAGGACGGCTTCCTCGTCCATGTCGCGGATGTTGCCGCACTGGACGATCAGTTTGCGTGATAGCTGAACCTCGACTTTACCGCGCTTGGCGGGTGGGGTGTCCATCATGTAGGGGTTGAAGGCCTGCCCTTTTTGATCCACCCCGAGCGCCTTTTCCTCGACGGTGACGTCCTTGAGCTTCAGGGTATTGAAGGCGTCCTGAATCCGCTTCTTGGCGTCGCGATACTTGACGATGACGTCGGCTGTCATCTCCGAGGACGCCGAGATCTCCATGTCGATTTCGAGCCGGTTCGGCTTCGATCCCGCCGCTCCCTTGCCAGCCACGGTGAACCCTTCCAGGTTCGGGCTTGGGCTCGGCAGCTGCGCGACGGCCTGTGGCCCCGCGCTCAGGGCGAGACCCGCGAGAACCAGGATCATGTGTTGCGACCGCGACCTATTCATCCGACCCCCTCGTGTTGGTTGTGGCTGGTGCCGGATCGGTCCCAGCCGCTTTGGCGGCAGCGGCGTTGTCGGCGTCGGGTCCACCCCGTGGGTAGGCCGAGATGGTTTGATTGCTGATGGCCAGCAGCCAGTGATCGGTCAGGAACAGGTCACCGCCGAGCGCCCCCGAATCATCGCCGCGGAAGATCCGCCGGACCCGGCCCGCCTGGGGGTCAACCTCATAGATCCCGCGCGTGGTGAACTGGAAGAGACCATCGGGGCGAACGAGGACGGTGCCACCGTCGCTCCCTTCGGGCATCGGCAGCGACCACCTGAGGGCGCGAGTCTGGCGGTCGAGCGCTTCGAGGTCGGGGCCGCCGAGATAGATGGTGGTCGCATCCGAGCCGATCGGTCGGGCCGACTTGGCGATCGGGCGATCCCAGACGACCTTCATCGCGCCGGGGTCGATCACGGTCAGGTGGTCCGACTTGGCCCCCTTGATCAGCAGATCTTCACCGCTGGGGATCGGTGGGGCGCCGACCGAGATCGCGTCCTCGGTCATCCCGGAGAAGAAGAACCGCCCTTGCTGCTTGACCGGCTCGGTCGGATAGCCGTAGCCCCATTCGAGCGCGCCGGATTCGAGGTTGAGCCGGGCCAGGATGCCGACGTGGGTATCGAGATAGACCGCCCCAGCATGGTAGGCCAGTTTGGGCTGCGCTGCGGTGTCGCGTTGGTTGTAGTAGTAATAGCGCTGGACGGATCGAAACGACCCGACCTCGGTCTTCCAGAGCAGTTTGCCATCGACCGGTCGGATCGCCAGGACAAACTGCTTCGACATGTTTTCCTGGCCGCCGTACATGTTGTTCATGGCAGTCTTGGCCGTGATCAGCAACGTGTCGGGGGCCAGGATTGGTTGACCGACGAAGTCGATCCCCTCGAAGTCGGCGAAGTCGGTGGACTGCCAGACGACCTCGCCGTTATCGGCGCGGCGGCAGATGAGCCGCGAGGTCGCCTGCATGTTCAGGTCTTTGATGTCGCGGCCGAGGCTCCAGACAAACCCGGGCGCGGCGACGATGGCGTACCGATTCGGGTCGATCATCCGCGCCTGGTCGGACATGGCGCTGATGTCGAGGTTGTGGAAACTCGCCGACCGCCAGAGCATCTTGCCGGTTGCCAGGTCGACTGCGAAGATGTGGTCGAGGTAGTCGGCGAACAGCTTGCCTCCCTCGATCGCCACGCGGGGCACGGCCATGCTCAGGCCGTTGGCTTCCCACTGCGAGACCTCGGCCGGCGTCATGCCGGCCGTAACCGAAGCACCGAAGCGGACCTGCCAGGTTGCGGGGACCGTCGCCCCGAGCGTCGGCGGCGTGCTGTTTGATGCGGCGGCCGAGGCGACCGCGACCGGCTTGACCGCATCAAGATCGCCGACGAGCCGCGCGACCTGGTCGACCGCCTTCGCCTTCTTGCCGCCGATCGTGACGATCTCATCGCGGTAGCGCTCGGTCAACTCATTCCGGAGCGCCCGCGCCTCGGTCCGGCGTCCCGCCTTGGCCAGCGCGATGGTAGCCTTGGTGGCCATGAGCGCGGGGGCGAGGTCGGTGTCGGTCCGGTCGCGAAGGACGGCGAGCCAGCACTCGGCAGCGCGATCGTACCGGCCCGCCTCGAAGTGGAGGTCGCCGAGACGATCGGCGGCGTTGTCACCGATCGTCGTGAGGAAGTACGACGAGAAGATCTTTTCGAGGTTCGCCTGCTCAGCGGTCCCCTCGGCGGCATCCAGCAGCTTCTTGGCGTCGTTGTCGTAAAACAACCGGTAGGCGGTGAGGCCCTCGGACGAGAGCCCGGTCAGAACCTCGTGCCGCTTGCGGGCCACCGGGATGATGAAGTTGTTGGTGCCGTCAACAAATCGCGCTGCTTGGGCTTCGGGGATGGCATAGAGAGCCTTCGTGGCCCGTTCCCAGGCTCCTCGGCGCTTGAAGCGGTCAAAATCGTCGAAGGCTTCGCGGACCTCACCCGATGCGGCTGGCATCTGAATCGGCCGGGTCGGTGTGTCGTTGGAGACCTTGTTCGGGTCATCGTCCTCCTTTTGCTGCCCGAGCGCGAGCGTCGGGACGAGCGGAAGCACGTAGATCGCCGATCGAAGAGTCTTGAGCAGGATTTGCGAGGCTGACAACGATCGACCTCCTTGTTCGTTGCCAGGCACGGCGGGACCAAAACCACGATGGTCTTGATGAATGGGTCGGTTGGATCAGATCCAACCTCGGGGTACCACACTTATAGTAGGCCGCGTGACCGACCGCAAGAAGATTCTGTCAACTTCCGCTTTTTCCTGATTTTCACATCTGGCCTTCGGTAGTCATCAGACCTGATGACAAGGGTCTGGCAGAGCGGTATTTTATCTCGGAGAATGGTTTACGTGGCATGAACCAGGCCTACCCCACCTCTGAGATTTGACATGATGAGATCCGCAATCCTCGGAATTGTTGGGCTCGTGATCGGGTCGTTGGGCGTGTCTGCCCAGGGCCAGGACAAGATTCCCGCCCCGGATCTCCAGGCGATCCAGAAGGCGACCGTGCTGATCGAGGTCCTGTTGCCGAACAAGGCGACCCCGCAGCAGCACATCGAGCAGGCCTGGCGGGGCACGGGGTTGGTCGTCCGGGTGGATGGCGACAAGGTCACGGTGGTGACGGCGGACCGGGTGATCGAGGAACACCGCAAAGAGGTGTTTGTGATCTTCGAGGCGGGGACCAAGAACGAGCGCCGGGTGGCGGCGGGGTCGGTCGTGGCTCGGGAGGATTTCGGGATCATGCTGGTGCAGGTGCCGGGGGTCAAGACCCCGCCCAGGCCGCTTGCGGTGGCCAGTATCGCCCCGATGATCGCGAGGTCGAAGACGAACCGACCAGTTCTCCTTTATGGGTATCCCAAGACCACCCCCCCCTACCCGGCCATCAAGGTTCTGACCGGATCGGCCCCGACCGAGGGGGACGACGCGCTCGCCGAGATTTTGCCCCTGGAGGTTCCCGGCGACTGGAACACCGGCTTTGGGGGCGGTCTGGTCGTGGATGAGACGGGCAAGGCGCTCGGGATCGCGACGATGTCGGAGCGGCTCGGCAAGATCGATGAATACATCCCCTTGCCGGCCCTCGTTCGGGGGCTCGAACCGCAACTCACGCACCTGACCTTCGAAGCAAAATCAGACCCCGAGCCCCGGGTCGAGACGAAGGGGGTCGCCGATATCCCCACCAAGGTCAACTTTCGTGCCCACCTCGATGACCCACTGGCCAGCGTCCTGGGTCTATCGCTGACCGTCCTGGCCAAAAGCGCCGTGCCTGGTGGTCCCAGGCCGCTCGCCGATGGAAGCTGGGGCGCGGCACTCGTCGGCGTCAAATCGACACCCTTGACGGTGACCAAGGAGGGAGACGTGACCGGGACGTTCGAGATCTTCCCCGCGAGTGATTCCGAGGCGACGTTCTGGGTCCAGACAATCCTCATCAGCGAAGGAAAAGGCTTCGTCTTTGCGAAGCCGGTGGCCTACCGCGTCGGCACCGGAATCATCCCCGACCCGATCGAGCCGGAGGCCGTGGCGGTCCGGACCACGGTCAAGGCGGGCGACTCTCGCCCCAAGATCGCCGCCGCTCCTCCTGCCGAACCCGCCCAACCCGCTGGCGGTTTTGCCCGGGTGGTGCCGTCGCGGATGCCCGACCGAACCCCGGTGACGCCGCCTCATTCCAGTGCCCGCAAGAACAAGGCGGACGAGGAGCCCAAGGGGGGGTTCGCCGACCTCAAGGATTCGAACCAGGGGGGCAAGACACGCGAGCCCACCGCCACCAACGCCACCCTGGCGGGCGACCCGCGCAGTGTCGATGGGTTGGAGGTCACCGAGATCGACGTCCCGGCGGCGGGCGTCTTGCCGTGCATGGTCTGGTCCGCCGACACCAAAGTCCTGTTCGTCGCCGAGAAAACGGGCGTGGTCCGGCGGATCAAGGCGGATGGCTTTGTCGAGGAGGTCCAGGTCGATCTCAAGGCCGCGTGCTCGTGGCTCGCACTCTCCGCCGAAGGGTTGCTCGTCGCGATCGAGGCCACGGGTGAGGTCTGGGTCCTCGACCCCGCAACGCTGAAGTTCAAGTTCAAGTTCAAGGTCTCGGTGCCGTCGGTTGACCACGTCGTGGCGTCGCCGGTGAGTAGTCTTGCGTATGCGATCGGTGGCAAACGGAACGACGCGGTCCTGTCGGTGATCGACCTGAAACGGAAGAAGATCGCCCGCCAGTACGGCCCGCGTGACATTGCGGGGGGCGATGACGGCTTCAAGCACCTGGCGATCACGCCCGACGGGAAGTACCTGTTCTGCCAGGGCGGGATCGAGCAACTGCACCGCTTTCGGGTCAAGGGAACCGAGATCGAGCATCAGGAAGCCAGCGAGCGGATCGCGCAGAACGGCAAGTCGATCGTGATCAGCCCTGATGGGTACTACGTTGCGCTCCCGTCGGGCGGCGGCAACTACAACACGAAGGGTTACGGGACGTACATCTACAAGATCACCAACCTGGCCAAACCGGCGATCACAATCACGTCGGGATCGTATCCGGAAACACTCGGCTTCGACCTCAAGGGGGGCCTGATCTACGCTCAGAACCATGATTTTCCGCTGCTCGTTTTCCTGCCGACGGGGGTCAAGCAGAAGGAGTCGAAGCTCGGCGTGCGTGGGAACGACTCGACCAGGCAGTTCCTTGTCCACCCCGACGGTCGGCAGGTACTGGTCCTGACCAGCCATCACCTCGCGCTCGTGCGGGTGCCGAAGGACAACGAGTAAGCGACTCTGGATCATGGACCGGGCTCCAGGAGGATCTTGAGCCCGGTCAGATCCTCGTCGATGAAGCCGATCAGGCGCGACGACCCCTGGGGATCAATGCTCTTGTTCCGGCTCGACAGGTGGTAGCCGGGCACCTGAACACTCAGCGACACCTGCTCGCCCGGAAGGTTAACGAACGCAAACCGCCCCTCGGCGTCAAGCACCGTCGTGACGTGATCCCAGGCCCCTGCGCGGGACACCTGGAGCCGCGTCCCCGCCGGGACCGGCTGGCCATCACCGAGCACAACCTGACCCGCGACCCGATGCCCCGGCTCGACCGTGAGATCACCGACGTTGAGCTGGGTTCCATCACCACTGACCTTGACCCGCCGTGCTGGAGCCCCCCCAAGCTCTTTCAGGCTGTCCATGATCCCATAAACAAAGCAGTCGCGGTCTGGCGCGACGTTCGAGAAGACGAACCGGCCCTCGGCGTCGGTCCCGATCGTCATCGGGACGAGGAGGTTCTGGCTCCCCCGGTCGACCTGGACCAGCCCCACACTGACCCCGCCGACCGGCTGCTGGTCGCGGATCAGGCGGCCCTTGACCTCAACTCCGACCCCCAGCGCGAGCCGGTTCGACGCTGGGGCTGGCTTCTGGCCGGTGAACAGCGCGGGGGCGAGGTTCCGGGCCGAGACCTCCAGCGTCACATCCCGGATCGGCGAGTTGGCCACGAGGGCGAAGTTCCCGCCGAGGTCGGTGATGGCGAGCGGTTCGAACACTCCCGGCCCCGACCCCGAGCGGGCTTCGGTCCGGTACGAGTGCGCCTCGACCGTCGCCCCCGCCACCGGCTTGCCCTCGGGGCCCACCACCTGCCCCCGAACGATCCGCTCGGGTGGGATCGCGGCCAGGTCGAGCGGGGCGAGCGGGATCTGGACTGGTTCTCGCAGCGGATCAACCCGGCGGGCGAACGTGGGCCGAAACCCATCCGCGATCACCAGCAGGCGAAACTGCAGGCTCGGGTCGACCGCCGGAAGGGTGAACGATCCATCCTCGGCGGTCTCCGTCCGTTTGCCGCAGTCGAGGTAGCACGACGGGCAGGTTGGGCTCGACCCCTGGCGGACGGCGGCGGTCTCGATGACGACATGAGCTCCCAGCACGGGAGCCCCTGATCCGGTGACGACGACCCCCTTCAGGTCGGGGCGATCACCGGGCGCAATCAGGATCAGGCAAGCAAGGCTGACGAGGTTCATGGTCGCAATCTCCACGTTGTTGGTTCAGTCTTCGATCCCTTGGAGCCGCGCATTCGGGTCGGGCAGGACGATCCGGACGTCCTTTGAACCCGCCTGGACCTTGACTTTGATCAGGTTCTTGATCGAGCGGTCGCTGCCCTCGGGCTTGCGGTGGGCCATGACCTTCAGTTCACCGTCCGGCAAGCCGTTGAGGTGGAACTCGCCCCGGCCGTCGGTATCCTCGAACGAATGACCCGACGGGGAGTAGGGCGAACTCCCGTCACGCTCGACCGACACCGTGATGTTGGGAAGCCGGTTCCCACGCGGGTCAACGACGAAGCCGTCGAGCGTCTGAACCGTGGCTGGCAGGCGGAACTCGGCCAGGAGCGGTGCCGTGCCGTTCTTGACCAGGATGTGCGGGCTTGATGCGTCGGCGTAGCCATCCAGCTTGAGCTGGACATAGTACTCGGACCCCTCGATTAGCGAGTCGAACCGGAAGCGGCCGGCGCTGTCGGTCGTTGTCTCACCCACCGGCATCCCCGACCGCTCGGGGAACTCCACGTCGGTATAGAGCAGCACCTTGACCCCACCCAGCGGCTGCCCCGTCGCGTCGAGGACCCGGCTGGCGACCGGCACGAGGGGGGCGAAGGCAAGCTCGCGGGGCGGCTTTGCGGTGCCTGGCGGGATGACGAGCCGAGCCCCGAGTTGACGGACGGGCTGGATCAAATCGACGGTCGTCCCCCGAGCGCCGTCGAGCCCGACCAGGCGGATCAGGCCGGCCGCGTCGGTCTGGCCCACGACCTTGGTGAAGTCGAATCCCCGCATGAAGCGGGCCTCGGCCCCGATCACGGGTTGAAGGGCGGGATCGACGGCCCGCAGGACCAGCACCGGCGTAGACTCCAGAACAAACGAGGCATCGACGGCCGACCCGGTCGCGCCCGCCACTTCCCGCTTGAATTGGGGTTCGGCGGAGTTGCCCACCCCCCGGCTCGGGACCGGCGGATAAGCGGGCGGGAGCCGAAACAGTTCGACCTCGCCCCGACCTGCCGGGACAACCAGGTGATATCGTCCCTCGGCATCGGTCCTGGTGTCGTTGCCGAAGAACGACCAGACATCGTCCGGGCCGAGCCGGGCGTTGTAGCGGACCTCGGCCCCCTCGACCCCCTTTCCGGTCGCCGCGTCGGTCACCTGCCCGCGGATCGTGGACCCCTTGGGGAGTTGGAACGTCCGATTGACGACCTGCGGTGTGGCGGGCATCTCGACCCGCACCGCCAGCGGGGCGGCAGGCGTGTTCGAGGCCGAGACGTGCAGCTCGAACGGCCCGGCGCTCAGGTCGTCGATCGCGAACCGGCCATCGCCATCGGTTGAACCGAGCCGTTGCTGGCCCCGGAAGACGTCCACTCCCGCCGCCGGCTGGCCTCCGTCCTCGAACACCACCCGGCCATTCAGGCGATGGTCGGTCGGCTGGAGTTCGACGTCAAGGAAGCCGGTCCGGATCGGCACCGGAGTTTCGGTCCGCTGGCCGCTCTGGATCGTCGTGTCAATCATGGGAGCGGGCTGCTGATCGGTTGTCGCATAATAGAACGAGGCGGTGGCGTGGCGAGCGGCCCGAACGAACAGAAAAACTTGCATCTCGGGCGGGATTCCCCGGAAGGTAAACCGGCCGTCGCGGTCGCTGGTCGCGTTCATGGGGACCGACGACCAACTCAACTTGAGCATCCGGTCATCATCTTGAGCTTGCTTCTCCTCTTGGCCAATCCGTCCGATTGTCGTGACTTTAATCTCCGCACCCGCGATCGGCTGACCAACCGGCGTGACGACTTGCCCCTTGATCAAACGCTCGGTAGGCAAGCTCAAATTTAGCGATTGCGTCTGGGTTGCTGCCGTCAGGTGAACATGGGCGACCCCATGTCCCTCGGCTAGAACGACGAGATCGTACGGCCACCAGCTTTTGCCCAGGTCTGGTCGATCCTTGAATGAAGGAGCTGGAACTTTGGCAAGTTGGAACTGACCGTTGGCATCGCTCCGGGTCTGGCCCAAGATGTCGGCAATCGGGTCGCCACGCATCAAAACGGCTTGCTTCTCCATGGACCAGGGTCCCTCGTTCGCCCGCTGGCTCGACCATTCGCGGATCAGCACCAAGGCCCCCGCGATCGGTCGACCCGCCGAATCAACAACTCGGCCCGAAGCACTCAAAGTCAACGCCGAGGGGGTAGGTGCGGGACCTGGTGCGATCGCGACTGACGCCTGCGGAGGCAAGATCGGCGGCGGATCGGCTCGACCGCTGAGCATGAAAGCTCCCGACGCGGCGAGAGTGACGGCGGTGATCGAACCGGGGAGCAACCGACGAGCAAACAGCATGGCGCGGATCTCCTGGTGGGCAAGGACAATGGCGGTCGTGGCGGAGCCCGTGATCATCCCGGACGCGAAGCGGCAAGCATGAGCAGCGGTCGCGGCGACGAGCTTGGCCGGGAGCTTGACCTTGAGGCCAAGCAGACCGAGCGGGATCGTGGAGGATGGAGCCAGGCCGCGCCGGGCGAGGCGGGTGGCGAGGCGGGCTCGACCCCGGCTGAGGCGGCTTTTGACGGTGCCGACGGGCCAGCAGAGGTGGTCGGCGGCTTGCTCGTGGGTCCAGCCTTCGAGGTCGCAGAGGAGGATCGGCAAGCGGAACGGATCGCCGAGGCGGTCAACCTCGGCGTCGACCACGGCCTGAACTTCGCGGCGTTCGGTGGGGTTCTCGGGCAGGACGGCGACCTCGGTGATCCCGGCTCGTTCCCGGCGCTGCCAGCGACTGGCGCGGATCTTGGCCCGCGTCGCGACTCGGCGAGCCACCCGGTGGAGCCAGCCGCCGAGAACCTCGCGATCACGGATCGACCCACCGCGCCGAGCCAGGACCAGCCAGGTGGCCTGCCAGGCATCTTCGGCCAGGTGGTCGTCGGCCAGGATGCGCCGGCAGACCCCGAGGACGAGCGGTCCATGCCGCTCGACAAGTGCGGCGAAGGCCGCCTCGGCCGCCCGTGGATCCGCGCCGGCGAAGCAGTCGAGGAGCTGGCCATCAGTCATCAGGCCGGTGGCCCCGCCCTCGAAGACTGCCCGGATACCGTCGGGGATCGTTGCCTGTCCGGGTCGCATTGGATCGATGTCTCCCCTGCCAGTCGTCGTCTGCCTTGATAGAGACCAGGCCCCGCCCGATCGTTCCCGCTTTTTCTCAGGCCCTTGCGTTTCGTGGGGAAGTTGGTTCCGCTGGTGGGCTCCGGACGCCTCGACTCCGCTCCTCGAAGGATCTTGCCGATGACTCCCTGGCTTGCTGGTTGGCTCACGATCGTTCCGTTCCTGCTGCCGCCGATCGACACCACGGGGGCCAGTCCGCCGGTGGCGGGCAAGTCGCCTCGGGTCACCTCGATCCACGGGGAGAACCTGGTTGATGACTACTACTGGCTCCGCGAGAAGACCAACCCCGCCGTCATCTCCTATCTCGACCAGGAGAATGCCTACACGGCCGCCGTGACGCGCTCGCTCGAACCCGAGGCCGAGGCCTTGTACATGGAGATGCGCGGGCGGATCAAGGAGGCCGACCTCGACGTCCCCTATCGCCTCGGCGACTTCTTCTACTACACCCGGACCGAGCAGGGTCAGCAGTATCCGCTTTATGCCCGAAAGCGTGGGAGCCTCGACGCTCCCGAGGAGGTCATGCTGGACCTCAACGAACTGGTCAAGGGGGAAAAGTTCCTCTCCGTCGCCAGCACGGCGGTCAGCGATGACGGCAACCTGCTCGCCTATGCGGTCGATGTGACCGGCTTTCGGCTCTATACCCTCCGAATCAAGGATTTGCGGACCGGCCAGCTTTTGCCCGACCGGATCGAGAAGGTCAACGCTCCCGTCTGGTCGAGCGACGGCCGGACGATCTTTTACGTCGCCGAGGACGCCGCCAAGCGCCCGTTCCGCCTCATGCGGCACGCCGTCGGCTCGACCGACGCCGACACCCCGGTCTATGACGAGACCGACGAACTCTTCCGCCTGGGTGTGAGCCGGACCCGCGACCGCCAGTTCTTCGTCATCACGTCGCGGAGTTCGACGACCAGCGAGGTCCGCCTCCTGCCGACCGGCACACCCGACGCCCCGCTCCGCGTCCTGGTCCCAAGGCGAGATGGGCACGAGTACGACGTCGAGCACCGCAACGGCCTGCTCTACATCCGGACCAACCAGGACGCCAAGAACTTCCGCGTCGTCACCGCCCCCGTCAGCACGCCCGACCCCGCCCACTGGACCGAACTCGTCGCCGCGCGGCCGACCGTGAACGTCGCCGACATCGACCTTTTCCGCGACTTCGCCGTCGTCACCGAGCGCGAGGGTGGCCTGCCGCAGCTCAGCGTCATCGACCTCAAGGACGGCAAAACGCCGCATCGGGTCCAGTTCCCCGAGCCAGCCTACAACGTGAGTCTCGACCGGAACCCCGAGTTCAACACCACCGACTTCCGCCTCCGGTACACCTCCCTGGTCACCCCCAGCTCGGTCTACGACTACGACCCAGCACATCATGATCTGACCCTCCGCAAGCGGACCGAGGTTCTCGGCGGGTACGACCAGGCGAATTATGTCTCGGAGTGGACCCACGCATCGGCCGCTGACGGCACCCAGATCCCGATTAGCCTCGTCTACCGGAAGGGGACGAAGCTCGACGGGTCGAGTCCGCTCTTGCTCTATGGCTATGGGTCGTACGGGGCACCGATGGCGGTGGCGTTCAACTCCAGCCGGCTCAGCCTGATCGATCGCGGCGTCATTTATGCTCAGGGGCACATCCGCGGCGGCGGCGACCTCGGCGAGCCCTGGCACGACGGCGGCAAGATGATGGCGAAGAAGAATACGTTCACCGACTTCATCGCCGTCGGTGATCACCTGGTCGCCAGGGGCTATACCTCGCATGAGAAGATGGCGATCCGTGGCGCCAGCGCGGGCGGCCTCCTGATCGGCGCGGTCGTCAATCTGCGGCCCGACCTCGCGAAGGTGGCGATCCTCGAAGTTCCTTTCGTGGACGTCATCAACACCATGCTCGACGCCTCGCTGCCGCTCACGGTCCAGGAATACCTGGAGTGGGGCAACCCGAACGGCAAAGAGGCGTATGATTACATGAAAACTTATTGCCCCTACACAAACCTGGCGAAGCGGGCTTATCCGTCGATCCTGGTCCGAACGTCGCTCAACGATAGTCAGGTGATGTACTGGGAGCCGGCGAAGTACGTCGCCAGGCTCCGGACGCTCAAGACCGACAGCAACCCGTTGCTCTTGAAGGTGAACATGGCGGCCGGGCACGGCGGAGCTTCGGGCCGGTTCGATGCCTTGAAGGAGCAGGCGTTCGTCGCCGCCTTCCTCCTGGATCAACTCGGCGTACCGCGCTGACGGGTCGGTGCATTCCTCTGGGTCGGTTGGGGGTCAAGGTTGCGACCCGAAGCGACCGGGGATCAAGTTTCCCTCGATGAGAATGGAGTCGGCGGTCCCACCGGGAGGGCAACGCGGGCCGGGTCGATCCCCATCTGGGCCGTGATGAACTCACGGCACCAGGCGGGGTCGAGGGTATCGGGGTTGGGCAGGTCGGCTTCCAGCAGGGCTCGCAGTTCGGGGGGCGTTCCCTCCGGAATCCGGAACGCCCCCGCAAACGAACCGCCGACGGGCCGACGCGGCGCGACCGGCGGCCGGAGTTTGGGTTCGGTCGGCATGACGGTCTTGGGTTCGCTCGGCGCGACGATCTTGGGTTCGCTCGGCGCGACGGTCTTGGGTTCGCTCGGCTCGACGATCTTGGGTTCGCTCGGCGCTTCGATGATCGGTTCGGTCGGCGCGACCTGAGCGGGTGCTGTTTCAGGTTCGAGCGGCACGATTGCCACGAGTTCAGCCGCCCTGGGTTCGCTCGGCGCTGCAATCATGGGTTCGATCGGCGCGGCGATGATGGGTTCGCTCGGCGAGGTGGGAGGTGGGGAACTGAAGAACTGGGCGGGGATCGACTTGAAAAACTGCGAGTTGGTCGCGCCCTTGGGGGATTCGTAGCGGGCTTGGTCGGCGGCGCGGTTGAGGTCATTCATCAGCGAGCGTTCGTACCGGCGAAAGATCGCCTGGTCGCGGTCGCCGAAGTCGTTCAGGTCGGCCATCGCCAGCGTCCGAGCGGCCTCGTCGGTATCGTCCACAAGGACGCGGCACTGGTGGAGTTCGGCCAGATGGGCCTGGGCGAGTTGCAACTCGGTCGGAGCGGGCACAACCTCCACGCCATACTCGTCGATCAGGTAAGTGGGCGGGTCCGACCGAAATTGCTGCGGCGTGCCGATCAGGTCATGGGCCAGATTTTTCTGCTCGTCGGTCCACGACGCTCGCCCGGCCAGCGATGCCAGGTGTGCCCAGCGCTCGATCAGCCAGGCACAACCGGCCACCGTCCGGCGGAGGAGTCCGACCGTCCGCCCCGGGTCGCGGTCCATCCCGCCGGCGATCCGCCGCGCATCCCGATCCTGATCCTCGTCCCAGAACTGCGCGGCGCGATGGACCGCATCATCGCGCGTCTGCCGCCGGATGACGTTCAAGCGGTCAAGCTGAACCGTCCGCAGCGCGATCAGACCACAAAGCCACGCCTGATATTCGTTCTGAGGCCGGATCGTGTCAAAAACGCCCACCGCGCGAGTCCGGATCGTCGCCTCATCCTCGACCGGCACCACCAGAGCCCGGAGCCCATGCTTGAGACCATTAACGCGACTCCGCGCCTTGCCCTCGATGGTTCGCGGGCCGGTACTCTTGGCGGCATTGGCCCGATTAGCGGCCATCCGAGCGGGTGAAATCGTCATGGTGTGCCTCGCGAGCGGTGGTGATTCCCAGAGGTCAAGCAACGACACCTCGATCGGCTTCCCGGTGGGACCGCTCGCGATGTCCTTGATAAGATCGTAATTTCGACGAGTAGTGAAACCGGGTTTCGCAACGAATCTGTGGATTTTGGCAAGATAAAGGAATCTCAAGATCAGATCGCCTTGTTGAGATCCGATCTGTCGCGAGCGTGATTCCAGACACAAGAAATTTGACTACAACAATGCTTTGCCAACTTTGGCCATTCAGTTGACAAGAATTGCCAGAGAAGTAGACTGGCAGCCAGGAGGTATGCCTGTGGATACCATGAACATCGCTTTGCCCGAATCGATGAAAGCTTTCGTTCAGACGTGCGTGAGCGAAGGCGGCTACAGTAGCGCGAGCGAATACGTCCGCGAATTGATTCGAGCCGATCAGAAACGCAAGACCGCGGAACGCATCGACGCCTTGTTGCTGGATGGCCTGGCCTCCGGCGAGCCGATCTCGGTAACGGCCGACTACTGGAACGCGAAGAAACGCAAGCTAACCGAGCGTTTGAGCAAAACCCGCGACCCGTCGGCATGACGCCATTGCATCGGATCACGCCTGCTGCCGAAGCCGACCTGGACGTCCAGGTCGCCTATCTGGCTGATCAAACCAGCCTCGAATCGGCGTTGTGGTTTTACGATGCGGCCGAGAGCAGCTTCGAAGCCATTGCCCGCATGCCAGGCATCGGCGCAAGGTGGCAATCGGCCAAAACGCGACTCACGGACATCCGCACCAGCTGAATTCAAGGATTTGAGAATCATTGGATCTTCTACCGGCAAGTCGAAGGCGGAATTGAGATCCTTCGCGTGCTCCACGGAGCGCGAGATATCGCGGAACTTATCGCCGAGTCACCGATATCGATCAACCACACGTTCGCAAAAGAGGGAAATACTGAACTGACACCGAATCTTTCCTCGCGGCGCTGGCCCGGTGTCGAGCGGTGGTGGGTCCGCCGACCGGGCCAGGTCTCGGCCCTCTTCACCAGTTGAGCCCGCAAGGGATTGCGCTCGACGTACCGGAGCACGGTCCGGAGGTGGTCGTCCTCCTGGATTGGGAAGGCTTTGAACCGCCCTTGCCAGATGTGGCCGCTGGAACGGTAACACTTCAAGTACCTGCGGACATGGGCCGTCATAAGCCAGTGCATCCACCGGCTCAGGTCACCGTCCGCGCGTGGCCAGACGATGAGGTGAAAATGGTTGGGCATCAGGCAGTACCCAATCAACCGCATGGGCACGCGCAGCCCGGCCTTGGCTAACAGACCGAGAAAGGCAGCGTAGTCCCCCTCGTGATGGAAGACCTGGGCTCGGCCGTTACCCCGGTTGAGAACGTGGTAGCAGTAGCCCCCGGCCGAGGCCCGGATGGTGCGTGGCATTCGAGTCATCCCTCCGAACGATGGCGAGCGCGACGAACTTTCACTGGCTCGCATAGCTCCATAATGGTAGTTCGCAGAAGTGTGGGTCGGGCGCTCGCTTTGCCAGAAGATGGTAGAAGTGAATTACCTAACTTACCCAGAGCGCGTCGTAATTTAGGAATGTCCCCGTAGACCGCCGCGGTGCAATCGCCCTGGGGTTTGATGTCTCCTTACTCCGCCAACAAAACGCAAGGTGGTTTGACATTGCTTCCTCCTGCACCTTTCAAATAAAGGCGTCCCGACATGCAATTATTTAGTACAGGAATATTGCGGGAGTAAGCTTCAATTTTCACGACAGTCAATTCGATCGCTTGAGTGTCGAGTAACACTGAAGCTTCGAATCGACTAAAACTACGACTCACCCTCAAAAACTTTGTTCCAACATGTATGTCTCCAGCCTCAACAGCACCATCGGCTGTCAAAGTGTCTAATGAGGTCATGTTTAGTTCATATGTCACGAATTGCACGGTCATGCAGCAGCCTCCGCCAGTTGTAGGAACTGTTTGATCTGCTCTGGGGTCATCTTTGGAAGAGTTTGAATGGCGTCCTTAGTCTCGGTCATTCCGTGAATGAGCGACGGAACCTGGAAACCTAATTGGTCAAGAATAGTTCTGGCGCGATCAAGTGAAATAGAAAACGGTGCGTTTTTGGCAAAATCCGCCGGTAGCATAGGCACACTGACTTCCCTCTCAATTGTCCTAAGAGTCGGACTGATATTACCGAAACCCAGAGTTCCGCCAAAGTTGGATTTACTTCCAAACAAAATAATTGGATCACTTCCCTTGCTTGCACTTAACGCCGCGTAAACGGTCGCTACGATGGGATCAATCGACGCAGCAGTAACTCCCGCCGCCTGCATACCTGGGCTTCCAGGGTATCCCACAGTTGACCCTCGAAATAATTTGACATCCCCCAGAACATCCAAGTGCCTAATAATCGGTGTCAATTTTGGGTTTCCTCACCTGATCCGCTAGGTCAAGGCTCGGTCAGGAAATCCACAACGGCGCGGACGACCTCGCGGGCGATCACGATTCGGCGGTGGCCGAAGCGGTCGGTGAGCAGCAGTCGCGCCCCTGGCCAGGCGGTGGCGATGGCCTGGCCCTCGGTGGGGGGAACCTCGTCGTCGGTCCGGTCGTGGACGATCAGGACGGGTTGATCCAGGGTGGCGACGGTGCGGATTAGGTCGAGGTCGGCGATTGGCTCGCCGACGAAGTGCTCGACGCGGTTGAGAAAGGTCGGCAACTCAGCATCGGTCAGGCCGTGGGCTTGCGCCCAACGCTCGACGACGCCGAGCAACGATGCGGGTCCGCTCAGCAGCACGACCCGATCCGCCCGCAAGCCGCGATCGAGCGCGAGGACCGTCGCCCCGGCGCCGAACGAGTGCGCGACAACCCCCGCAAGTGGTCCCAATTCGCGGCTGGCCGCGACGAGTTGGCGGCCGAACTCCAGGACGTGGCACCGCTCGCCGGGCGAGTCGCCGTGCCCAGGTGCGTCCACCGCCACGACGCGGAAGCCCGCCACGACCAGCGCCTCGATATAAGAACCCCAATGCGTCGCGCGGCTGTTCCAGCCGTGGGCCAGGAGCACAATTGGTCCCTCGCCCCACGCGGTCGCGGCCATCCCTGCAACGAGGCCGAGGCTGGTCCCGCGTGCCAGAAGCGCCTCATCCCGCGCCGTTGCGGGCACACGGTCAGGCGTGATGAATGCCGCGAAGGCTTGATCGAGGCGGGCGGATTCGTCCATGGGGATTGCTCTTCGGTTGCGATTGGCTCGGTGGGATCGGTGCGGCCATTCTTTGCTACTGGATCATGAATCTTGCCGATCTCGCCGTTGGGAACATGAGCGCTGAACGTCGGCAGGCGGTGGCACGACCAAAAGCGACCGCTTCAGGAACAGATCGGTGCCGAAACGTTGAAACAGGCACGGCTCGCACGCTCGCTTGAGCCAGTCCCTTTTTTGTCAGATCGTTCACCTCATCGGGTCGTTCGAATAGCGAGGGGATCGGAGTCGGTAATTGCCCCTGGAAGGAAACCCGGTACCGTAGGAAGGCGAGCGCCGGGGACGAAGGCACCAGCCGGGATGGTGGACCCTCGACGTCGCGCCGATCTGCCATCCGGGAGTTTTCATGCGCTGGTTTTTAACGTCCTGTCTGTTCGCTTGCCTGGTTGCCCCCGCCGTGGGGGCGGATGGGCCGAAGTTTGCCGTTCGGCTCGGGCCGCACGCGGGGTCGAGCCCGGTTGATGGCCGGCTGTTGGTGATGATCTCGACCGACCCGAGCGACGAGCCGCGGTTCCAGATCAATGACGCGGTCCAGTCGCAGCAGGCGTTCGGGATCGACCTCGACGCCGTCCCGCCCGATGGGGTCGTCACGGTCGACGCCACCGCGCTCGGGTATCCGGTCCACAACCTGCGCGACGTGCCGAAGGGGACGTATCGGGTCCAGGCGTTGCTCCATCGGTACGAGACCTTCCATCGCGCCGATGGGCACACCGTCAAGTTGCCGATGGATCGCGGCGAGGGGCAGCAGTGGGACAAGGCGCCTGGCAACCTCTACAGCACACCGGTGGATGTCAACTTCGACCCCGCTCGACCCGAGCCGATCGCGTTGACGCTCGACAAGGTCATCCCGCCGATCGCCGACCCGCCTACGACGAAGTACATCAAGCATGAGCGGATCGAGAGCAAGCTCCTGACGAAGTTCTGGGGGCGGCCAATGCACCTTGGGGCGCACGTCCTCTTGCCCGAGGGGTTTGATGAGCACCCCGAGGCTCATTACCCCCTTCTCATTTACCACGGACACCACCCCGCCACGTTCGGCGGCTTCCGCGAGACTCCGCCCGACCCGAACCTCAAGCCCGACTTCAACGCCCGGTTCAACCTGAATGGGTACAACCGGACCGTGCAGGAGCAGGCGTATGGGTTTTATCAGGAGTGGATCGGGTCGAAATATCCCCGGATGATCATCGTCGAGATCCAGCACGCCAACCCGTTTTATGACGACTCGTACGCCGTCAACTCGGCCAACCTCGGCCCGTACGGCGACGCGATCACGCATGAGCTGATCCCGTACCTCGAAGCCAAGTACCGCGGGATCGGTCAGGGGTGGGCGCGGTTCCTCTACGGCGGGTCGACCGGCGGCTGGGAAGCGCTCGCCGTCCAGATGTTTTACCCCGACGACTACAACGGCTGCTTCGCCGCCTGCCCCGACCCGATCGACTTCCGCGCCTATACCTTGATCGACCTCTACAAGGACAGGAACGCCTACCACGACGCCGGCCCCTGGCGCGAGATCCTCCGTCCCGGCCACCGCGACGTCACGGGCGCGGTTTCGACCACGGTTGCGGCCATGAACCGCCGCGAGCTGGTCCTCGGCACGAAGTCGCGGTCGGGCGGGCAGTGGGATATCTGGGAGGCGGTCTACTCGCCCGTCGGCGCTGATGGCTACCCGCAGCGGATCTTTGACAAGGAGACCGGCGCCATCGACCCCAAGGTCGCCGCGTACTGGCGCGAGCACTACGACCTCGGCCAGATCCTCCGCCGCGACTGGGCGACGCTCGGGCCGAAGCTCGCGGGGAAGATCCATATCTACGTCGGCGAGGCGGATAATTACTACCTCAACAACGCCGTCCACCTCGTCGAGGACTTTTTGAACTCGACGACCAATCCCCCCTACGGTGGCGAGGTTACCTACGGCTGCCGCGATGAGCACTGCTGGAACGGCGACCCGACGCGCCCCAACGCCCTGTCGCGCCTCCGCTACCACCAGCTTTACGCCCCGAGGATCGTGGACCGCCTGCTCAAGACGGCCCCGCCGGGGGGAGACGTGACGAGCTGGCGGTATTGAGCACTGGCACCCTTCGTAGGGTGGATGCAATCCACCGTGGGTTTGATCTGGTCATTCGGGGCCGGTCTGACTGTGCTTACCGAGTGGATTGGACATCACTGCGCACGGTGGGTTGCACCCACCCTACAAATCAACATCTCATTCAATTTGTCTTTGGTTCGCGGGTTGCGTAGAAGTCGCCGATCTGCTCGGCGACTCGGCCGATGGCGTCTTCGAGGTTGGCCCCGCTCCCGTAGTGCTGCGCGGTGAAGATGACCAGGACGATCTTGTGCCGGGGGCTTTCGAGGATGCCGACGTCGTTGCCGATGAAGGGCAGGAAATCGCCCGTCTTGTGGGGGATGTTGTAGCCGGTGACGTAGCGGGGTATCCGGCTCCGGTAGAGCTGGCCACGCATGATGGATAACATCACCTTGCTCCCTTCGGGGCTGACCGCTTCCCCCCTGGCGATCTTCTCCAGCAGCTTGCCCATGTCGCGGGGCGATGCCAGACCGAATGGGGTTCTGGCTTCGCGGTGGAATCGGGCCGAGTCGCCGGCCTCGCGGAGCGCCTGGAACCAGGCGTCGGTCGTGCCGGTGGCCCGGATGGTTTTCAAGCCATACTCGGCCATCAGCTTGGTGACGGGTTCGACGCCGCCCACCTTGCCGAACAGGATGTCGGTCGCGGTGTTGTCGCTGACGGTATTCATGAGTGTCATCACGTCGCGGATCGACAGGTTCGCCCCGGGGTCGAACGAGCGGAGCACGCCGGTCCCCGGGCGCTTGTCCTCGTCCTTGAGGATGTAACGGTCATCGAGCTGGAACTTGCCGGCTTCGATCTGGCGGAACGCTTCGACCATGAGCGGAATCTTGATCACGCTCATCGTGTCCATCGGCTCGTCGGCACCGATGGCGATCTCGTCGCCCGTTTCCAGGCACTTCATGTAGATCCCCCACCGGGCGTTGACCCCCTGCGTGATCCGCTCGATGTTCGTCTTCAAGCGGTCAAGCGGCACGGTCGGAGTCGGTGTCTGAGCCCCGGCGGGCACGGCAAGCAAGGCGAACAACAGCAGGCAGCGCGGCATAAGTTGAAGACTCCAGACGAAACGCAGCCACGGATAAGACAAATCCATTTTTCCCATCCGTGGTCACTTTGCTTTCAGGGTTTGGGGACGAGTTGCAGCACAGATTCGGTCACATTCTCGACCTGGGGTCGCGAGTAGGCGACGGGAAAATACGCGCCGTTGGCCCAGGGGACGAAGAGGTCGCGGTAGTGGGGGCTGGCGGGGTCGCCGGACTGGCCGGGGGAGTTGGTGCCGACCGATCGGTCCCAATCGCTCGTGTCGGCGATGATCCGGAACGAAGCGCCGGTGGCCTGGTTGTCGGCGTCGGACGTGCTGTTGACGGTGTACGCCGAGCCACCGCGTGGGACCGGCCCCAGATCCAACTCGGCCCGCAGGCCCGGCTGGACGGCTCGGCTGAGCGGGTGGGTGAGCGTCGCGTGCTTGAAGCCAGGTTGACCGTACCGCCAGGCACTCATGTCGGGGCCGAACCGTCGGGTGAGGTCGGCCACGGCGCGGTCAAGAGCGCCGAGCAAGAGCAGGTCGCGGTGCCGGGCAGGCTCAGGACCGAACAGGGCGGCCGTCGGCTCGATCAGGCGGCGGATCGTCGGTTCGAGCGGGATCTGCCGCGCGGGGAGGATCGCCCGCGCCTCTGGAGGGACCAGGCGTTCCCAGACTGCGGTCCGGACCGCCTTCTCCCAGGTGGCATAGATCGCCGCCGCGACCGAATCCTGGCTCATCACGCGGTCCCACTTCGCCAGCAGGTCGCGGGCCTGGCGGGCGGCCGGCGAGGTCGGTTCAAGGTTGCTCAGAAGCGGGACCAGAGCACGCGCGGGGAGGAGGAGTTGATCCTGCTGGAGTCGGACCGAATCGGCCAGCGTCAGGCGGTGGTCGGGGGCCAGGACCTCGCTGACGCGCTGGAACCGGAACGGATCGGCCCACTGGAAGCCGACGGGGATCGCGTAGCCGGCCGGCAGGTTGTTCTGGTTGGCCGACGCGAACCATCCCGAGGACGGGTTGAGCGCTGACGGTAAATGATCGGGCGGCACAAACCCATCCCAATCGAACCGGCCGTCCGCCGGGACCGGCACGACGCCCGAGTAACCGCGTCGATTCGGGGCGATCCCGACCGCTTGCCAGCCGATCGCGCCTGAGCGATCCGCCCAGACCAGATTCTCCGACGGGGTCTTGAAATAGTGAGCGGCGGTCTGGAACTCGGGCCAGGTCGCCGCCTGATCGATCCGGAGGCTGGCCAGATACGGCGCCGCGCCCGGTTCGAGCCAGGCCGCGCGCAGGACGTAGACCCGCCCGTGCGCCGGGTCGTCGTGAATGACCGGGCCGAAGCGGGTGAACTTCAGATCCACCCCGACCGGCGCGGCCCCTTTCACCGCGATCGTCTCGTGCTCGGTCTGGATCGGCTCCCAGCCATCGCGGTCGTGGAACTGGTTCGCATTGAGGGGGTCGATCGCCGCGACGTAGAGGTCTTCCTGATCGACCGGGAAGATGGTGAACCCCCAGGCACCAGTCTGGTTGTGGCCGATCGAGACGCCGGGCAAACTCGGTTCGCCGCCGCCGATCACATCCCACCCGGGACCGACGAGGTGGACCCAGTACCGGAGCGACGGGAGGTCGATCGTCCGGTGCGGGTCGTTGGCCATGATCGGCAGGCCGGTCGCCGTCCGACTCCCGGCCAGGACCCAGTTGTTGCTCCCGCGCGTCTCGATTCCCCCGGCACCCGTCGCCTCGCCCGGGGCGGTGTCGGGGATCGGCTCGCCGCGCAGGCTCTCGATGACATCCTCGGGGCGGAACTGGACCACGGCCCGCGACGCACGATAGGTGGCCAGCGTGGCGTCGGTGAACGCTCCCTTGCCGAGCGCGGGGTCGAGAGTCAGGTCGGGCCGACCCGGCTGGAGGTTGAGGAGGTCGCGGGTCCGGTCAGCGCCGAGGATCTCGACCAGGCGCGCCGCCTGGACCTCCTGCGTCGCGTTCCGGAACAGGCCATTATGCCGCGAGACGACGACCTCGGCGGTCCATCGCCCCGGCCGGATCGCAAGTGCGCGGAACTCAACTGGGAGGAGTGCCGGGTTCGCCTCGGTGGCGGCGATCCAGGCATTGATCCCGCGCACGAAGGCGGCGACGATGCTCGCCCCTCGGGGGTGATAGCTCGCCAACTCCTGATCCATGTCCCCCCGGAAGCGGAGGAGCCGCGACCCCCGATCGAGCGGCACCGCGCGGGGACCAAGGATCTCGCTCAGTGTCCCGGTCGCCTGCCGGCGCCAGAGTTCGAGTTGGAAGAGGCGGTCGCGGGCGACGTTGTACCCCTGGGCGAAGAACAGGTCGGCTTCGGTCCGCGCATAGATGTGAGCCACGCCCCACCGGTCGCGGCGGATCTCGACCGGTTGGCTAAGCCCGTCGAGCGGAGTCGGGAGGTCGGCACCTCGGCTGGACCCGACGAGACCGACCAGGCCGAGGAGGATGGCGAAACGAGATCGAAGCATCAAGGAAGTCCCTTCCGCGCCGGTGGTGATCGGATCAAACAGAGATTCAGCGAGCCGGTTCGTGCGCTGGTTCGGAGTTGAGGAAAGCGGCGATCGTCTGGTTCAACTCCGGGATGCGGGCCGGGTCGCCGCCGCCGCCCGCCGTGTGACCGGCGGTAGAGTCGATCACGCTTAATCGGGCGTTGGGGATCAACTTGCCCTCTGCCGCGACGTCGGCGACCAGAAAGTACTGGTCGGTCCGACCCGGCATGAGCAAGACCTCGGCCTGAATCGACCCGAGCGCCCGGGCGAGGTCGTGGTCCATCCCCGGCGTGGCCGCGACGTCGTGCTTTTGCCACTTCACGGCCTGCAAGAGCAGGTCGTTGGCGTCTTCCCTGGCAAAGTTCGACCGCCACGAATCCACCATGCCCTCGATCGTCCCGCCGCGCCGTTTGTACTCGCCGTCCCGCCACCATTCGGGCGAGTAAGCCCAGGCAACCCAGTGCGCCCCGAGTGCCCGCAACCCCTTGACCGGGGGTTCGGTATAGCGTCCGTCCTGCCAGGCGGCGTCGGCCATGATGGCGGCCCTGGCCCCTTCGAGCCGCACAAACCCAAACGGGTATTCGCGGGCCGAGCCGCAGAGGTTGACGACCTTGCCGACCGCGTCGGGGTGACTGACCGCCCACTGCATCACCTGCTGGCCCCCCATCGAGAAGCCGACGGCGGCGTGCAACCGCTTGATCCCGAACTCGCGGGTGACGAGGCGGTACGTCGCTTCCACATCGTCGCGGATCGCGATGGCCGGGAAGTCGGGACCGTGGTGGGGCGCGGGGGTGTTGCTCGGTGACGACGAGAACCCGTTGCCGAACTGGTTCGTCGCGATCAGGAAGTACCGGGCCGGATCGAGCGCCCGGCCTGACCCGACCAGGAAGTCGTACGACGTATGATCTCCCGAGTAGGGCGACGGCAACAGGATCGCGTTCGACTTCGCCTCGTTGAGCTGACCTCGGGTCGTGTAGGCGAGTTTGGCCCCCGGCAAGTTCGTGCCCGACTCCAGGGGAAAATCCCCAAGATCATAGCTGCGGAGGACGGGAGCCTCGGGGCGGTCGGGAGTTTGCGACTCACCGGTCCGGCTGGTCGCGATCAGCATCAAAGGGAGGATCAGGCCGCTGACTGGTCGATAAGCACGCAGCATCGGGACGGCTCTCCAGCAGGTCGGGCACGGGCGGGCGGCTCAGTATACCCCAGCCCGTTGGAGATTGGTCAGGCATTGGCTGCGAACTGGGAGTTCTCGTTTCCGAAGATGCGATGCTGCCTGTAAACGAAAAAAGGCCCCCAACCCTGTGACAGGTTGGTGACCCTTTGTGGATCGATCCGCTTCGGATCATCCGGTCTCTACCCCAGCAAATAGGGTCGAGCGTTCGACTCAGGCGGTGGCGGAGTCGACGTTATTGTAGTAGAAGGTTGCTTCGAGGTACTCGAGCAAGAGCGCGAAGTTGAGGATCGCGATGTCGTTGGCGGCCGACGGCGTGGTGCTGAACGTGGCCGGGAACTGGCCGTTGTCGTTGAGCGACGTGATGTACGGGGTCGCCGCGGCGGTGACCTGGTCGAGCGTCAGCGGCACCGCGTACGGCAGGACGTTCGGCACGAGGGGGATGTTCAAGGTGGTGGCGATGAACGCCGAGTGCCGGGCTTCCACGGTGGCGATCGACGCGGCGACGGCCAGAACGTTCGGATTGGAAACGTAGGGGGCCGCACCGAAGTAAGCACCGACGCCCGTATACTCGAAGGCGGCAGCCGCCTGGAGGAACTGGGTCGTGGTCAGGCCGGTGATCCCGGTAAAGGTCGGGTACGGCCGGGGAGTCCCGCCGAGCGACTGGATGGCACCGATGATGATGTTGACGTGGGTCGCTTCGTCGCGCTGGATCGTCTTGAAGTAGGTCTGCGACGAGCCAGGATAGAGCGAGGGAACAGCGGCCGAGGCTTTGCTCGGGCTGGCCAGCACGGCGGCGGTCCCGGCGACGACGGCGGTAGCGGCACCGCGACCAATAAACTGGCGGCGGGTGCCGGTGGCCAGGTCCTGAAGATACTCGTTGACCTTCTTCTCGCCGGTCGGGACAACAGGGTTCAGATCAAAAACCGGGGGCAGCGACGGGGTCATGGGTGCGCCTCAAGAAAGATGGAGAAAATAAAAGCAATGTCTGCCGAATGAGTAAGATCAAGCTCGCGAATCAGCTTCAGGCCAGACAGAAGGACGGGCGAACCGCCTCGGATCGGCCTGAAATTCATCTCAACCGAACAACCGGGGAACGTTGTTGTAGTAGAGGGTCGCTTCGAGCTGGTCGATGATGATGGCGAAGTTCAGGATCGCGATGTCGTTGGTGGTCGACTTCTCGGTCGTGCTGAACGTGGCTGGGAACATGTTGTTCGGGTCGTTGAAGCTGCTGATGTACGGGCTGATCGCGGCAGTAACCTGGTCGATTGTCAAGGGAACGTCGTACACCAGGCCGTTCGGGACCAGCAGAGCATTGGCCGTGGTGTTGAGGAAACCGGCGTGGTGAGCCTCGACGAAGAGGATCGACGCGGCGACGTTGAAGACCGACGGATTGAAGATGTAGGGGGCCGCACCGAAGAGGGCGCCGACACCGGTGTTGGCGATCAGGACCGAGAGGTTCAACAGATCACCAGCCGACAGGTCGGTGATCCCCGTGAAGGTCGGGATCGGCCGGACCGTGCCGCCCAGCGACTGAATCGCGGCGGTGTTGATGTTGACGTGCGAAGCTTCGTCGAACTGCAGTTCCTGGAAATACTTTGCGGTCGAACCCGGGAAAAGCGAGGGGAGCGGGCTGGCGGCGTGAGCCAACTTCGAGGCACCAGCGACCACGGCGGTCCCGGCGGCGGCCGTCGCCAGAGTCCGGCCAAAGAACGACCGACGCGAGGTGGTCGCAGCCAGGCGAGCCATGTTGTCGGCGGCGTGCTCGTGGGTCTTCGGAGCCTCGATCTTGTCCAGCTCGAAAGTCGGATGATAAAGCGAACGCATGGTGTGCCTCACAGTGATGAATTCAAGAAGAGCAAGCAACCTCACCAGATCGCCCAGATTGCCTGACACGTAAGATAGTAGGAAATCTTACATCCCGAAAGAATACCCCAATCGACAAATTCTTCCGATTTTGACTCTGACTATCTTGATCGGTCACAGTGATGTTGAAAAAAAGAAACATACTGTCGCCAAAACTGATAATTCGAAAAAGCAAGTTGAAGTTTCGAACCCGATCGCCTCCCGAATCGAAACAGCAGTTTGCTACCCACCCCGGCGAGGTTGCGTGGTGGTTTGGGTTCGTGCGCAGGTATGATCGATCAGGACGCCCTTGCGGGGCGGTCGGTTCTCTGGTCGACGACCCAGGTTGGAGGTTCTCTTGTTCGCCGGACCCATCATTGCTCGTGAAGTGCTCACCGCGCCTCGGCCGGTCCGCTTCTATGTGGCGCGTGCCTCGTATATTGGTGTTTTGTTCATCCTGATGTGGACCGCCTGGCAATCGCTGGTCGGTTTTGCCGAGGTTTCCGAGGTGGGGATCATCGCCCACTTCGGCCATCTCCTGTTTCGCCTCTTCGTTCTCTTTCAGCTCACCTTGATGCTTTTCTTCGCCCCCCTCTCGGCGGCCACGGCGGTTGCCCATGAGAAAGACCGGCGCACTTTTATCCTGCTGCTAATGACCGACTTGCGCGACGTCGAGATCATCCTCGGCAAGTTGGCCGCCAGCCTGTTGCAGATCGTCACGTTGTTGCTGGCGGCGGCTCCCGTCTTCTTTCTCTGCATACTGCTAGGTGGAGTGTCGAGCGTGCAGGTGCTGGATGTCGTGGGTGTCACGGCAGCGGCGGGACTCGCGGGTGGGTCGCTCGGGTTGCTGGTCGCACTGGGACGCGACCGGACGTTTCAATCGCTGGCCTTGACCGTCTTGACGCTGGTCCTGGGCCTGGCTGGGATCGAGGCTCTCGGGTTCACGTTTCCGAACCTGGCCATCGCCGGGGTCCCGGTCGCCGAGGCGTTCGATCCCTTCCGCGCAGTCGCCGCGGTCGTTGATCCGGCGACACATGACACGGGCGTCTCGGTCCGGTCGGGGCTCGTTTTCATGGTTGCGGCGACGCTGTTCGCTGTGGCGACCCTCGTGCTGGCGACGTTCATGCTCCGAATCTGGAACCCGGGACGAAACGAACCCAGAGAGCAGCGCGAGGCGGGCTCGGTCGAGGGCGAAGTGGATGGTGCCTTCGTCGAGGTGACGGATCCGACCGCCGTCGTCACGGCTGGCGATGCGACCGGTCTCCACGTCCCAAAACGAACCCACCGCCGGATTCTGCGGGGAGCGCAAACCTATCGGCAACCCTGGGTTAACCCGATCCTCTGGCGCGAGCTGATGACTCGGGCCTACGGAACGAAGCCACTGGTCATCAAGGGGGCTTACCTTCTCGCCTTCATCCTCGGCGTCATCTATGTGACGAGCTCGCTCGACACCACGATGATGGCCAGCCGGTCGTCATGGGTCCTGATCCTCCTGGGTATCCTGAGCCTGATTCTGATCAATGCGCAGGGCGTAACCGCGCTGACCAGCGAGCGTGACACCGGGGCTCTCGACCTCTTGCTCGTGACCGAATTGTCACCGAAGCAATTCGTTTATGGCAAGCTCTATGGTGTGCTCTACAACACCAAGGAGATGATCGTCTTGCCGTTGCTCTTGACCGCCTGGTTCTCGTTCCAGGGGTTGATGACGGCCGAAAACGCCGCCTACGCGATCATCGACGGTCTGTTGCTGGCCCACTTCGCGGCAATGCTGGGCTTGCACGCGGCGATCACCTACACCAACAGTCGGACCGCTGTGGCGAACAGTCTCGGGACGATCTTCTTCCTGATGGTGGGAATTGGGATCTGTGCCTGGTTGATCTTGCTCTCCGACCGTCAGTTCGCCCGCCAGTTGCTCTCGTTCACCATTTTCATCGGCGCGGGGAGCGTGGCCCTGTTCGGGTCGCTCGGGGCCAAGAATCCCTCGCGAGCCATCGCTCTTGTTGCCTTGCTGACCCCCTTCTGGTCGTTCTACTGCGTGATCAGCCTGATGAACCGCGACATCCTTGCCGCGTTCATCTTTTCTGTTGGGATCTACGGCTTCGCGCTGCTCTCGATGCTGATTCCCGCCGTGGGCGACTTCGACATCGCGCTCGGGCGGACCAACGCCATCCAGGGGTGAAATGGGCGGATCTGCTTGCTAAAGATCGTTGAAAGGTTCGGTTGCGGCAGACCAGATCCTCGGGGCCGCCGCAACCACCCCTTCCGGTGGCTCGAAGCCGCAACCAAATTACGAGAGCAAAATGTAACTTATGTAGCTAACCCCGCTCAGACTCCCTAGGACCGTGATGATTCCGGTCGTCAAGCCGACCACGGGCCAGACTCCTATGAGCCGGGCACAGGCTGCGAAGATAATTGCTTGAAGTCCGATAACTCCGGCCAGGCCGAGCACAGCTGTGGCTCCCAGTCCTAGAAATTCTGTCCCCAAGACAAGAAAGTCCAGGAACATGACGCCGCCTGCTAGCAGGCCGAGTCCGATCCCAACCAGGCCCAAAATTCCAGCTAACTTGCCCATTGTCGAGCCCGGATAAGCCGCTGCTGGGGTAGATCCTGACTCAGGACGGGCTGCAAGCGGACCTCGGGTTAACGCCAAGACCCGAGGCGGGGCGCTGCCCTCTTCAGGCAAATAAGCTTCGGGCGGGTCGAGACGGCCGAGCGCGGCGAGGACGGCGTCGCGGTCGGTGTCGTCGGAGTGGCGCTCGGCGAGGTGATCGTGGATCTGAGCTTCGACCTCGCGGACGATAGCAAGACGATCGGCACGCGGAACCTGGCCAAGTAGCATCCGCTCGATCGTATCAAGACGCGAGTCGATCAAAGCCTGGGCGTTCACGTCAAGAATGGCTGATTCGATTGGGGTGCTGGCAGTCGCGGTCGTCATGCGTGTTCCTCCGTGGGTCCAGGGGGTGGCGAGGGGCATAGAAGCGTGCCGATCGAGCCCGACAACGTCTGCCAGGCGCGAGTCATCCCAGTGAGCCGGGCTCGGCCCGGTTCGGTCAGACGATAGTAGCGACGCGGCGGGCCGGTCGCCGAGGAGACCAGCCGAACGGCCAGACAGCCGTCGCGGGCCAGCCGGGTCAAGACGGGGTAAACCGTGCTCTCGGTCAGGACCAGGCCGTCGAGCCGCCGGAGCCGCTCAACGACCTCATACCCATAAGTCTCGCCACGAGCGATCCAGGCCAGCACCGCCAGCTCGATCACCCCTTTGCGCAACTGGGTTTCCCACGTGTTCATCACCGGCCGCTCCTTTGCATTGCTACTACGCATCACAAAGTACCGACCGGAAACTTCCTGTCAAGCCGAATCTCGCATGATCTGGGCGATTTCGTCAGACATCAAACTGGGCGAGCGAACCAGTCGGCGAGATCTCGGTTCAGGAGAGATTCAAGATGATGGATATCATCGCGAGTGGCGTCTTCGATCCAGGCCCGAGCGTCCAGAGAAAGTACCGGACGTTCAGAATGGGTAATACCAGCGTTATAACGGACGGTGCAATCGGCCTGGAAACTCGGATCGACGTCCAGAAAACGATAGACGTCCGCGAGGATGTTCGCTGGTTCGCGCTGGAAGTCGGAGTACAAATAGATTCGAATTTGTTCACGGTCGAAAGTCTGGAGGTAACCTGTCAGTTGCTCGGCATATCGTCCCATGCCAACATAATGCCAGATATGTTCCCAGCGGTCGGCGATCCGCGTGGGTTCGAGCTGGAGAGCAGTGAGGAAGTCGCGGGTGGTTTCGCGGTGGTCGCGGACGAGGTGGAGGAAGGCGGAGTAGGCGCGATCGACCGGGTTCCGCAGGATGATGATCAGCTTCGCGTTGGGCACCAGCCGTTTGATCTCGGTGGCGACCCTGGGGTCATACAGGTACAGGGGTGAGGCTTCGCCGATCGCGCGCTTGCCGCCGCAATCAGAGAACTGGTCGTGGTAACCGGCTTCGGTCGTGATCGTGAAGCGCTTGATGTAATCGCAGTCGCCGGGTCCCTGGAAGTCGAGCGGATGATCCTTGAGCGCCAGGTAGTTGGTTTCCTTGATCCGGCTCATCCCGATCTCGGGATGTTGCTTGAGATAATGATAAAGGGCGGTCGTCCCGGCCTTGGCAGCGCCCAGGATCATGAAGTTGGGGAGAATCATCCCGCTGCGGTCCTTGAGTCAATGGGGATCAGGGCGGACGAGATTGAAGTCGATTCCTCAATAGTTTGCCTCACGTTCGGGGAGCGGGTCGACCGTCCAGGCCATCCGGTCGCAAAGTCGGCGATAAAGTTCAGATTTGAGCGCGGCGTGGGCTGGATCGAGGTAGAGGTTGATGGTTTCGGCGGGGTCACTAACGAGGTCGTACAACTCACCGAACGGCTTGCCGTGCACGGCGACGAGTTTGTGCGTCGCTGTCCGGACCATCGTCGCGTAGGCGACTGGCTGGCCGGGCTGGCGGTGAATTGTGCCGTAATGTTCGCAGTAGATGTCGTCGCGGTGGTGGTCGAGCCTCGATTGCCCCGTCAGCAAGGGCCAGAGCGACTTGCCCTGCATCCCAACGAGTGGCTTCTCGCCGACCGCTTCAAGCAAGGTTGGGGCGAGATCGACCAGTTCCACCAGCGCCCCGGTCCGTTGGTGCGGCGCGATCCGGCCCGGTGCCGAGATCATGAGCGGCACCCGGATCGCCGGCTCGTAGAAGAACGGGCCTTTGAGATAAAAGCCGTGGTCGCCGAGCATCTCACCGTGGTCGGACATGAAGATGACGATCGTATTCTCGCGCTGGCCTGTCTTGTCGAGCTGCGCGAGCAGGCGGCCGATCTGGACGTCGATCAGGTCGCACATCGCCCAGTAGGCCGCGCGGATGAGGCGATGATCGAGTTCGGCCATCTCCTTGTAGGGGTAGAAGCCGAACTGGCCGCCATAAGCGCCGAGGTGGTCCACCTGCTGAAACGACGGCTTGAAGTCGAGTTCGCCGGGGACGTAGTTCGGGAGCGGGATCTCGTCGAGCCGGTCCAGGTAGCGCTGCAGGAAGTCGGCGGGCGGATCAAATGGGTGGTGGGGATCGAAGCAGTTGATCGAAAAGAGCCAGGGGTCGTCGGCGGCCTGATGGCGCTCGATGAAGTCGATTGCCATCTGGACGCACCACGTTGTCTGGTGGTACTCCTCGGCGACGCTCGTTTGAATGTGCTGCGACTTCGGGTGCGTCTGGCGGGCGAACGCATGGCCTTGCTCGCGGAGCCAGCGGGCATAGTCGCCGGTCGACCAGTCGTCATCTGGGTGATGCGACCAGAAGAACTCAGCATAGCCGTCGTCGATCCGCCGCTCCTCGTCGGGGGTCCGGCTGGGCTGGCACGCCGAGAGGTGGAGCTTGCCCGCGAGCCCGCACGTATAACCAGCGTTCGCGAGGGCTTTCGTGACGAGAATCTCGGTGGCGGGGATCGACTGACCGTTCTGCCGCGCCCTGGTCGTCCGGGGGTAGCGGCCAGTCAGAAAGCTGGCGCGAGACGGGGTGCAGAGCGGGTTCTGACAGTAGGCGTTGGCAAACAGGACGCCCGAATCCGCCAGGGCGTCGATCCGTGGGGATCGGACCCAGGTATTACCGTAACAGCCGAGGGTATCAAAGCGCTGTTGATCGGTGCAGATCCACAAGATGTTCGGTCGCTTCACCGCTGAAAATCCTCAGAGCAAGGCAAGATCGAGCACCTGGCCCGGTCCACCAATAAAACAAACCGACCCGGCGGCCGGACCAAAGTCCAGGCGCCGGGTCGGCGGAAATCACCACGAGAGTCGAGCCAACTCAGTTCGCCGCCGCCTTGAGCGGGGCCGCGACCAGAATGTCATGGCCCAGGGTCAGGTAGTCACCGACAATCGCCAGGATCTCGTCGTTGTAGTAGTTCGACTCCCAGACCGGGTGGTCGGCCAGCCGCTTCTTCTCTTTCTTGTCCTTCTTGGCCTTCGCCTCGTCGTTGCTTTCTTCTTCCGAGGCTGTCTCGGCCTTGAACTTGGTCTCGTTAAGCGAGATGGCGTGGCGTGACTTGCGATCCACGATCCGCTGGATCGCGGCATCACGCTTCTGGAACTTTGCATTCTCACCCCGGCGCTTGTCTGACATCGCGGCCAGGCGGGTCACCAGCGCGGCCGGCGTCCGGTTGAACTGGTCGTGCGGTCGCGGAGCAACGTGGTCGAACTTGAGCGCATTGTCCATCTTTCCTTCGCCGAACTCGGCCTGGTCGAAAATCGACGGGATGTGGATGTCGGATTCGACCCCCTTGACCTGCGTGCTGTCACCGTTCACCCGGTAGAACTGCTGGATGGTGAGCTTGAGGGCTCCCATGTTCGAGCTATTCCGGAGCGAGAACCCTTCCTTGATCGGCATGATCTGCTGGACGGTTCCCTTGCCGAAGGTGCTGGCGTCACCGATGATCAGACCCCGACCATAATCCTTGATCACGCCGGCGAAGATCTCCGACGCCGAAGCACTCTGACGGTCGATCAGGACGACCATCGGGCCATCCCACGCGGTGCCCGGTTCTTCGTCGTCGAGGTGGCGAACGGTGTCGGCCTCGCGGACCTGCACCACCGGGCCGGTGTCGATGAACAGACCCGACAGCGAGATCGCCTCGTTGAGCAAGCCACCGCCGTTACCGCGCAGGTCCATCATGACGGCTTCGACGCCCTTGGCCTTGAAACCTTCGATCAGCTTCCGGCAGTCGTTGGTGCAGCTGACTGCTTCGGCTTCACCCTCGGCCACGCCGCGCGAGTCACCATAGAATGCGGGCAAGGCGATCACGCCGAGTTTGATAGTCTTGCCGTCGGCCTTGGTCTCGATGACCTGCCCCTTGGCGTGCGACTCGGACAACTCGACTTTCTGGCGGACGAGGTCGTAGACCTTTTTGTCCTTGGTGTTGTTCGGCTGGATGATCAGCCGGACGTGCGTGCCAGCATCGCCGCGGATCTTGGCGACCACGTCGCGGAGCCGCTTCTCGACGAAGTCGTCCTCGGTCCCGTCATCCTTCTGGACGCCGAGAATCTTGTCCTCGGGCTGAATCCGCCCGTCCTTGTCGGCTGGGCCGCCCGGGATCAGTTCCTTGACGACCGCGTACCCACCTTCCGACATCAGCGAGGCGCCGATACCGGTCAACGAGAGCTGCAAGGTCTGCTGGATCAGGTCATCCAGCGAGTACTTGTTCATGTACGACGTGTGGGGGTCGAACGTCTTGCTCAGGCTGCTCAGATAGAATTCGAGCAGGTCGGAGCCGTTGAACTGGTGAACCATCCGGTTCCGGTCGCGATAACGCATCTCCAGTTTCTTGACGGCCTCGTCGTCGGTTTCGTTGTCGACCTTGGCCTGCAAGAGTTCGAGCTTGACCCGCTTGCGCATCCGCTCCTGAGCGTCGGCGTTGGTGGCAGGGTAGTCGAGCTTATCAGGGTCATCGACGATCGACTCATCAATGGTGAAGTCGGGCTTCTGCTTGATGATCTCCTCGACCATCTTGAGCCGTTCGTCGGAGCGCTTGAGGAAGCGGTTGAAGACGTCGTGGGCGAAGTCGAGGTTCCCATCGCGGATCTTATCGTCGAGCGTCGTGGCTCGGGGCATGAATTCGTCGATGTCCGACTTCAAGAAGTAATACTTGAGTGGGTCGAGGTCTTTGAAGAACATCTTCGCCCACTTCTGGGCCGTGGCATCGTCGATGGTGGGCTTGGCCATATGCTTGCTTTCAAGCGAAGCCACCACCAGCTTCGCCGTCCGCTCGTCGATCGGTGTGGTCGCGGGCGACTGCGCCCCCACGACCAGGGCCACCACACCGACGAGACCGAACGCCGCGAGAGGACGCAAGACGGATCGGGTCATGAAAGAAGCTTCCGTGAGAGGTGGTGAAAATTACCATCGACGCCGCTCGGCTCCATCTGGTCATCATAGACCAAGAACCGTCAACCAACAAGGTCGCCGTAGCTGGCAGAATCGGCGCGGTGAGACTTCTACGAGGATCAGCGTCACTCGTTCATTTTCTGGTCGAAATCGAGCAGATTCGCCGTCACGTTCGAGGCCACGAAAAAATTGGCACGAAAATTGTCCTATGATTCGAGGCATGGGTCCCTGCGAATGTCGCGACTTTTCGCGATCCATTCCACGGGGCTATCCGGGTGGAGAATTCCATGATGCGACGCAAACCGATTTGCTTGGCCAGTCTAGCGTTAACCAGTCTGGTTTCCCTGTCCGCTTCAAATACCACTTTTGCCCAGAATTCAGAGACTGCCGCGGGATCGGCAAGTCGTGCCCGGTCTACCAACGAACGGGTTGGTACCGAGTCCACCACGCCGCCGCCGGTCAATTCGGATTACCGCCGCGCTGCTGAAGGCACACTGCCCAACATCCCTGGTGCGTCACCGGTTGGTGGTGCGGCGATTGACCCGGCTGCTCGTGGTCCGTTGACGGCGGGCGCTGTGGGTCCCAATGGTGCCGTGGGAGTTCCGGGCGCCGCCGGGGCGATGACTCGCGGGATGGGTATGCCGGCGGGCCTCGACGCTGCCATGCTGATCGAGCATGCGGTTGAGATGGGGATCGGCAGTTCGATCCTGGGCACGATCGCCATGGACAGCAAGCCCGACGAGGCGGGGAACGACGCTGTCAAGGCTCTGAAAATGCACGCTGACGACGATATGAAGGCGAGCAAGAATTTGCTGACCAAGGCGGCGGCGGTCGGCAACAATTTGCCGGGTGACTCGCCCGTCCGCGGCTTCTATCATGCCGCCAGCAACTACATGAACGCTCTCGAAAAGTTGAGCGAGCCTGGTCTGATGGCCGCGCCGAACAACAAGGCAGAGATGGCGGAAGTTAACCACGCTGTGAAAGCGATGATGGAAGCCAGTCACATCAGTCAATTCGCCGGCATGGGCGGGGGCTCCCCCGCGATGAGCGAATTGCTGAACCATGCGAAAACGATGAAGGATGAGGGTAACAAGACCCTCGACCGAATTGGCGGGACCAACCCGATTGACCCCAGCGCTCCAATCAGCGCAGTGCTGCTCGCTCAGCGTGGACGGGATCTGATCACCGCCGCTGACAGACTAGCCCCGATGGCTTCGCAGATGTACACAGGTGGAGGAGTGGGTGGCAACCCGCTCAACGCCGGTCAGTACAATAATCAACTCCTGAACCCTGGCCGCGTCCAGAACAACGCTCCCGAGATTGTCGGGGGCACTTACGGCACCGGGAGCCAGACTGCCGGCACGGCAACCGGTGCGGAAGCCGCCCGGAACGTCAAGAACTCGACCGAAGGTCCCAACGGAGTTCTCAACGTGCCCACCCCTGGTCCTGGGTCGGGCGTGAGCGGCTACGGAGTCGGCAACAACAACACCCCGCCAACCAATTCGACGGCCGGCTCGCGGCCCCGCTGAGTGTGACTGCTCCGCCAGAATCGAAGCCATGAGACGAGAACCGAAAGGTTCTCGTTTTTTTTTCGAAATCCGACGTTTCCAGCTCAAGTGATCCCGACGGTTGCGACGATGAATAGGATACACCCTGATTTATCGCATTGACCGCCTCGGGAGCTGGTGATGAATGAGAATGCCGGATTAGCATCGCTAATAAGCTTCATGATCCTGGTCGGCTTCACCATCATCCTCCACGAAGCCGAACGCCACACCCCACCTCCCAGAACTGCGCCGTTGGCCGCCCAGGACTCTTCCCCTCCTTCTCGTTCTCCTTCTGCTCCGCAGCCTACGACCACAACTCCTGATCACGTGATCGCGTTGACCCCACCGGCCCCGCCACCAGGCACCTCTCGATCCTCCGTCATCCCACAATCCGCCCTGGTTTCCGTCGGTCCGACCGTGTTGCCGGTCACTCCAGTTCCTAACCAGCCCGAATCTCGTTCGGCGACCCTGCCGACTCCAGCCCCGACCGTGACGTCGGCTTTACCGCGGCAACTCGCACCTGCCCCGACTCCCCCGCCTCGGATCACTGCTGTGCCGCACTCGTCGGCCACCATTGTGGAGCCGGGTGAGCGTCTGGCCGATGTGGCAATCCGGGTTTATGGGTCGGCCGCGGCGGTGACTCAAATCTGGGGCGCGAACCGAGACCGGTTGACGAGCACCGAAGCTCCGGTGATGGCTGGCTGGTTGCTCCGCACTCCTTGACTCGATCTGGGGCAGGTTGGGCTATTGCGGCTGAGGGTTCAGCCGAGCTTCGAGGGCGTCGAGGCGAGCGGCGAGGTGGTGGTGATCGGACTCGTTGAGCGCGTGGTTGCCAAACCGGATCCGGTAGAAGGCATCGACCACCAGGGGCGGCACATCGGCCACGGTTGCCGAGTCCGACCCCCGCCCGGCGAGAAACTGGGCCGCGCGGCGGGCGAACTCGCGGGGTGTTTCGGTAACAAGCCGTGTCACTCCCACGCTTTCGAGAGTCGCGAGTAACCGGCGGTAGAACAGGTTGCCAACCGCCTGCGGCGATGTATCAAGATTCTTACCTCGGGTCCGGCGCCAGATCCGCTGACCCAGGACGACCAGCAGGCGAATCGTCCCGGCCAGAAGCAACAACGTCACGAAACTGACCAGAAACCCCCGAACGCTGAAAAAACTTTCAAAGCTCGGGAAGTGGAGCCAGGTCCGAATCGTGTCGCCCATGATCCGGAACCCACGGATCGCGTGGAGGAATAACTCGCGGATCGGCCCATACAGGTAGCGGTTCTGCCGGTCGGAGTTGAACCCGACGATGTAGAAGACCCAGATGTAGCGAATCAGGTCAGTCAACTGGCGGAAGTTGCCGATCATGCCACCGACGCGAGCCACCGACTCGTTCCGCTGGTCGGTTGGGGTTGGATCAAGCGTGAGCCAGAATGCCTTGTCACCGCTCGGTGAGAACGGTTCGACCAGGGCTTCAACCCAGCTATGCGCGTGTTTCTGGCGAACCGTGGTCAGGCCCGCGACTGCGTTGTAGTCGCCTCCCTTGAAGCCGTTGACCATCCGGGCGGGGATGCCGACGGAGCGGATCAAGAGCGTCAGTGCCGTGGCGAAGTACTCGCAATGCCCTTCCTTGCGGTTGAGCAGGAAGTCCACCGCCGGGTCGAGGTCGGGATCGACCACGCTCATCGCGAGAGTGTAGCGATAGCCCGATGCGGGATCGCGCAGGTAGCGGTCGAGCGCTTCGACGCGGGCTCGCCGGTCGGTCGGATCGATCTCCGCGACGACTGCCTCGGCGATCGGGCGGATCTGGGTGGCGATCTCAACCGGGATCGACCGGAGGTTCAGGAGATACTCCTCCGACGGATAAGTTTCACCCCGCTGGGCAAGATCGGCGCCCGGAATCGAGTCGATCCGGTAGTCGATCGGGACCGCGCGACTATCACTCCGATACAACGAGCCGTCGATCTCGTTGAGTTCGGGGTCGAAGCGCTTGTCGTGTGCGTCCTTGTCAACGATCGGGCGGAGGCCAAAGAGGACCGGACTATCGGTCGGTTCCAGCTTGATCTGCTGGCGGACGACCCGCTTGTCCTTCTCGTATTGAGGCATCCCGAGGGTGACGCTGGTGTTCCGCAACGATGGTCGGCGCCACCGGCCCTTGTCGTAGCGATCGAGCGTCACGCCCCGCCAGCGCTGCTCGGAGTCGGTCGAGTCGCGCGAGATCCGGTTGTTGTCGAGGTCGAACTGCTCGATGCTCATCACGACGCTGTCATTTTCGAGGATCTCACCGAGCTGACCGAGCTGAACCTCATCGTCGAACCCCGAGAGGTGCTTGCCGACCGAATCCGACGCGATCGAGTTCGCCGTCATCGCCCGTCGGGGCATCGCCAGGAAGATCAGGCCGCCGAGCGCCAGGGTGATGGCCGCGACCCGGATCGTCGCGAAGACGAATGCCAGATCAAAGAGCCCGCGGTAGGGCTCGGCCCGGTCGGTCGGTTCCAGGTCATTCGAGCCGAACGGGACGCGCGCCATCCGGAGCGACTCGCGCTGCAGCGCGAACAGAGTCAGAACCCAGAGCGACGTCAAGGCCCAGCACATCAGGATGATCCCGACGTTGTCGCTCTGGCTGATCACGCCCCCGACGAGAACCTGGATGACACCGAGGAGGAAGAGAAACCAGTCATCCTCAACCGTCTTGGGCAGGAACATCTTGATCAACTGGAGATAGACCAGCCAGTGGGCCGCCGACAGGACGAGCAGGAGGTTGTCGTACTGGTACTCGGCCAGGCTCAGTCCAACCGTCAGCAGCGCGAGCAGGCTGGCGAGGTCGCGTGAGAGGTGGAACCGTGGCTTGAGGTCGACCAGGAAAAATGCCAGGACACCAGCGAGAGCCACCACCAGCGGGTACAGCATGGCGAGTGGGTTATCGCCGGTGGCGTCCACGCTCAGCACGAGCGTGGCGAACGTCAGCATCAGGTAGAAGCTGGCACGGTACATGGCTCGAAACGTCATGACTGGGGCCCTCGGGTGGACTTGGGAACCAGGATGCCGGGCGGGATCTGACTGGGGTCGGGTCGGGGAGTTGGTTCGGAGTAGTCGAGCCCACCCACCGCGGAATTCGCCCTCGTGGGGCGGTTGACCTGATACAGATCGGTCAGATCCCCCTTCGAGGCATCGAGCAAGGTCACCCGTGACAGCAGACCGCGGATTGCCGCCGCCGGGAGTCGTTGCGACTTCTCGGCTTCCTTGTGGAGGTCGAGCGTCCGGGTCGTCACGACGATCAGGATCGACTCGCGGAGGGTCGATGGTGGGATCACGTCGAGCAGGCTGGCGATCTGGCCATCAGCGGACGCCCGGACGGTGGCCAGTTGCTCCAGCAATTCATGCAAGAGTTTCACCGATGCCGGCCCCTGGCGGAGGCCGGGGGTCGGCCCGGTCCAACCGAGCAGGACGCGGCGACCCGCGTGCCGGCAAGTATCCATGCTGATCGTCGCGGCAAACCGGACCGCTTCCTCGACCGCCTCGCGCTGCTCGGCGGAGACCTTCCCCCTGGGTATCCAGGGGTCGAGCAGGATGGCCAGATCCTGCTCGTGCTGTTGCTCGAACTCCTTGACCATCAACTGCCCGAGCCGCGCCGAGGTCCGCCAGTGAATCCACCGTGGACTGTCGCCGGGTCGATAATCGCGGAGACCGTGGTACTCCTGCTGCTGAATCGACCGGTCGTGGCGTGAGCCGCGCCGGGTCTCGCTCGCTTCCCGGTGGATGTATTGCCAGCGGCGGGTGAGCAGACCGACGGCCGGATAGATCGTAATGGTCGTCGGCTCTCCCCCTGAGACCCGGCGTTCGAGGAGACCGAACGGAGATCGTGTCACGAGGTCGAACGACCGGAACCGGTACCGACCGCGTCGCGGGGCCACCCCTTCCCAGCGGACCCGACCGCGCGACCGGCCCGCGATTCGGGGAAAAAACCCGCGCGGACGAAGACTCGTCCCACCCGAGATCGACCGGTCGAGCGGGACCATCTCATCGGTGAGTACCAGGGCCAGGGCCGCCGAATGCTTGCGATCGTTGTCGAGGGTGTAGTCGATCAGCAGCGGCTCACCCGAGAAGGCATACGGCGGCACCCGGCGTGCGATCCGGAGCTTTCGGACCATCGCCGCGCTCGACCAGATGGACCCGACGATCGGTCCGGCGGCCAGCCCGGCGATCAGCAAGATCAAGTTGATCTGCTGGACCAGACCCATCGCCAGCAAACCGACCCAGACCAGCCCATAAATCACCCCTTCGCGGGTCCAGCGGAGCTTCTGGCTCGGCGCCAGGCCCCGGAGCACCCGCTGCCCGAGCCGCCGACCACGCGGAGAAGTCACAGCCATCGGTGGTTGCCTCAATCGGGGAGGGTACGGGGGTCGATCTGGTCTCACGAGTCCGGTGAGATCGGCTCAGGTCGGGACGCGGAGCCGGTCGACAATGTCGCGGATGATCGCCTCGGCGGCGCCAAACTCGCCGGCCTGGAGGAACGACTTACCGACGACCCGGTGCGAGAGGACCGGCACGGCGAGCGTCTTGATGTCGTCGGGCACGACGTAATCACGACCGGAAACAAACGCGAGGCCCTGCGCCGCCCGGTAGAGCGTCAAGGCGCCCCGCGTGCTCACACCGACCTGAAGATCGTCCCCTTCGCGGGTCGCGTGGACGATATCGAGGAGATAATCGGCAATGGCGTCATCGACGCGGACATCGCGGACCGCCAGTTGCAGCATCCGGATATCGGCGCCCGAGAGAACGGGGGTCAGCGACTCGACCGGCTCTCCCTTGCGGTGCGTCAGCAAGACGCGGCGCTCCTCGGACCGCAGCGGATACCCCATCCGGAGTCGGATCATGAAGCGGTCGAGTTGACTCTCGGGCAGGACATAAGTCCCCTCGAACTCGTACGGGTTCTGCGTGGCGATGACCAGGAACGGCGGTTCCAGGATGTGCGTCCGCCCTTCGACCGACACCTGACCATCGCTCATCGCTTCCAGGAGTGCGCTCTGCGTCCGGGGGGTCGTCCGGTTGACCTCGTCCGCCAGAATCACGTTGGCGAAGATCGGGCCGGGCTTGAAGGTGAACTCACCAGTCACATTGTTATAGACGCTCGACCCGAGGATGTCCGACGGCAAAAGGTCGGGAGTGAACTGGAGGCGACGAAATGAGCAATCAATACTGGCGGCGATGGCCCGCGCGAGCAAAGTTTTGCCGACTCCCGGGACATCTTCCAGCAGGAGGTGACCTTCCGCCAGCAGCGCCACGACGGCGAGCTTGATCGCTTCGGGCTTTCCCAGCACGACGGTCCCGACGTTGTCGAGCAGTCGGGTCAAGAGCGACGCGAGTTCTGCGGCGCCGGGTTGAACCTCCCTGGCGGTGGGCGAAGCGTTCATATTGGGGAGCTTTCCTTCCAGCGATATCGAGATCGGCGGGCCATCCCGGGAAAGATCAAAGCAGACGGTCTGGTGGAACGGCAAGTCCCCGTGGCGGTTCGGTGCCGGGGCGAATTATAAGCGATTGCGTTTCCCTTTCCAACAACCCGAATCATCCGGTGAAACGGACCAGAAAGGCTGACCGCTTTATGACCCGATTTCGACTGCACTCACGACGACCGTGCCAGCGGCGATTGGCAGTACCCTTGGTTTGTCTCGGCTTTCAAGGTTTGCAGATGTCCTGATGGAAATCGGAGTCGCTCTGGGAGTGGCTGTTACCCGCCGATTCGATCTGCTAAAGTTGTCCACTCCGGGTCAGGTCGCGTCCCGGAACTACGTCCGAGGGTCCTGTCGAGCATGGGCGATCCGCGCGCCGAGATCGTGTTTTTGTCGGGTCGGTTGATCGATCGCGACGAGATCCGCAGCCACTGCGCGCTCACGGAACGATTGCGGCAACTGGGGTTTGGCACTCGCCTGATCTGCTCGGGGATTGGCCCCGATCACGGGATCGCCCACGTCACCGAGTGGCCCGCGCTCGGGCGGCGCTGGTGGTTCCCGTGGGCGGCGCGAGGGCTGGAGGTGGCCGCCGGGGTCGTGCTCGATCCGACCCGACCGGTCTGGCTTCACATCCTGGGAGCCCCGATGGCCGACGCCGGGCTCGACATCGCCGAGCGCTGGCGCGTTCCCTACGTGCTGACGGTCGACGAGTTTCCCCGGCGTGATGCCCGGCTCCGCCTGAGTCGAGCCCGCTGCCGAGGGCTGATCGCCACGAACCCCGAACTGGCGGCGGCCCTGGTCCGCGAGTACGGCGTGCCGCCTGCCTTCCTCTGGGTCGTCCCGCGCGGGATCGTCGAGCCCGAGCAGCAGCGGCCCAAACCCCGACCCGACCGCGTTCCCGTCATCGGTGCCGTCGGCCCCCTGATCCCTGGGTCGGGCTTCGCCACCTTCCTGAACGCGGCGCGGCGCGTGGTCGACCTCGGGTTCGACGCCGAGTTCCTCCTTGCCGGGCATGGCGAGGCGAAACCGACCTCCGCCGCCGCGCGGACCGACTCCGGATCGCCGACCGATTCACGTTTGTCGATGACCGGGCGACGAGCCAGACCTTCTGGGATGTGCTCGACGTCTACTGCCAGACGTCGGTCTCACCCACCTCGGGCCGCTCGCTCGCGATCGCGCAAGCGCATGGTGTACCGACGATCGCGTCGGATGTCGAGGGGCTCCGCTCGCTGGTCGATGGCGAGAACTGGGGCCTCCGGATTCCCCACGGCGACCCGAATCTGCTCGCGCAGTCGATCGCAACGCTGCTTTCCAGCCCACTCCAGGCCGCACGGATGAGCGAAGCGGGGCGGTCGGCCGTGCTCCTCGACCACCACCCCGAGCGTGAGGCCGAACGCCTGGCCGAGTTCTACATGCTCCGCCACCGGAATCCCGCCAACCTGGCCCCCAATCAGGGCAGCGAGACGACCGCTCCGCCGCTGCGGACCGACCCTGACCCCGACCCCGATCCAGGTCCGGTCGCGGCCCCCGAAGTGGCTCCGAGGCGGGTGGCGGATTCGAGCTGCTGAGCCGAGCCGCTGGCTGCCTTAACCCGGGCCTCGTACACGTTGGCCCAGGCCAGAAAGTCATAAATTGCCAGAAGCGAGCAAAAGACCAGGCCCGGCCGCCCATCGAGAAAGCCGAGTCGAAACCCGTAAGCGTAGACGAATCGGACCACCGGCCGCATCGGTAACCGCAGGTAAACCTTCTTCAGTAGCCGCTTGAACCGCTTGCCGCGCCCGATCGACGCGGGGATCGGCTCGTGGAGGAACCGGTCGTACATTGCGGCTTCCCAGACGGCGTAGCGGTTGTGCTTCTCTACCCAGACGGCGATCGACGGATAGGCATGATGGTCCAGCTCGTACCTGAGCCGAGCGACCCGACCCCCTTCAAGCAGGACGTGCTCGTGCGCTTCGTTGTCGCCCGTCGCGACCCCAGGGGTGACCGGCATCCGCTCGTACCGCCCGAGCCGGTGTTTGAACAGGCGCAGGTTCCAGGCTTCGGCATAGCCGCAGTGCTTGATCCGACGCCCGAGGAAGAAGTATTTCATGTTGAGGTAGAAGCCGTCAGCCTCGCCGCTCGCCGTCCGCTGGGCGATCTCGGCAGCTAATTCAGGGACGACCACCTCATCGGCATCGACGATCAGAACCCACTCGTTGCGGAACGGCAGATTGTCGAGCGCCCAGTTCTTTTTCTTGGGATACGTGCCGTTGAAGGCGAACTGAACGACGGTGGCGCCATGTTCCTCGGCCACGCGGGCGGTCTCGTCGCTGCTCTGGCTATCGACGACGAACACCTCATCCGCCCAGGCGAGCGCGGGCAGGCAGCGGCGCAGGTTCTCGGCCTCATTCTTGACCGGGACGATCACGCTGATCGGAGCACGGGTTGAGGAAGCTGTCGGGGTGTGCATCAAAAGGGATACCTTCGGGGCTACGGGATCAAGTGCGCGACTGGCCGTCATCCACCGATCTCGTCGGCTTGCAGCACGGCTTCCGGTTTCGAGCCGCCGCCGCGGACCCAGTCGTAAACCGCGCTGAGCCGAGCGGCGACGCCGTCCCAGGTGTAGCGGGCCTCGACCAGCTTCCGCCCACGGTCGGCGAGCGCGCTTCGTTCGGCGGGGCTCCTGTCGAGGATCGAGCGGAGGCCAGCCGTGACGCCTGCCGTCGTGGGCTCGACGACCACGCCCGCTTCGGCCTCGGCCAGTTCGGCGAAGTGGCAGGCGGTGGTCGCCAGCACGGGCAACCGCGCGGCGAGGGCTTCCAGGATCGCCATGCTGAACCCCTCGCTGTAGCTCGGCAACGCAAAGGCATCCGCCGCCCCCCAGACCTGGCGGGCGAACTCCCCGGCGGCATGGCCGACAACCGTGATCCGATCCCGGACGCCCGCGGCCTCGGCCTGAGTCAGGGTCGGTTGCAGGGCGCCGTCGTCGTTGCCGGCAAGGAGGATATGCAGGTCGGGGTGATCATGGCGCAGACTTGCCAGAGCCGCGACCAGCAGGTCGAGGCCCTTCTTCAAGTGCAACCGACCATAAAAGAGGACGACGAACTTGCCACGCAACTCGGGGTAATTTGCTTCGAGCCCGGCCCGAGCCGGCAGATCATCGAACGGCGCCAGGTTGACTCCATTGGGCACCCAGGCGACGGGCGTGTGCGGGGCGATCGCGCGGAGGTGGCCGATCTCGGGTCGCGAGAGGGCGTGCAGACACGAGGCGCCACGCAGGTTCTTCCCCTCGATCAGCGCCGTGTAAACCTGTTTCTTGAGGGCTTTATGCCGCAACGCCCACGGTTCGAGCATCCCGTGCGCGGCGATCAGATAAGGGACATGGCGCTGGCGGGCGATCCGCGAGCCAACCCGGGTATGAACCTGCCAGATCCCGTGGAAGTGGGCGATGTCGGCATCGGCAACGGCCCCTTGCCAGTCGTGGCCGGGCTCGGCGAGGTGGACGCCGTCCGGGATCGTCAGGTGCTCGGTCCGGGACGGGGTCGGTGTGACGATCGTGACCGAGCCGAGCCGGCGGGCCAGAGCGCCCGTCATCCCGAGGATGCTCGGGACCATCCCGCCATCGCGTCGGGGGTCGAGCCCGTTGCAGCAGTGGATGAGCCCGGCCGTGGTGGTCAGCGCGGCCGGAGTCGATCGTTCAAGGGCAAGCAGGTTCATCACTGGTTCCCTCGGTGGGCGAGGAGGTCGCGGTGCGGCCCGGTGGCCTCGGAGCGAGGTAGCCGGAGCGATCGGGTCGAGCGGATGGCTTCGAGCATCCCATTGGCGAACCGCTCGGGACCCCACTCGCCGACGATCCGGGCGGCATTAGCGCCCATCATCTGGCGATCGGTCGCGCTCGCCGCCGCCATCCAGGCCAGCGCGGTGGTCAGGTCGTCGCGGTCCGCCGGATCAAACCGCCGACCGGTGAGCAAACTCGGGTCGAACGCCGGCTCGGGCACGAACGTCTCGACGCACCCCGCTCGGTCGGAGACCAGCAGCGGCAGACCAACCGCCGCCGCCTCGTTGACCACCAGGCCCCACGGCTCCATCCGGCTCGGATGGACAAAGCTCGACGCCCCCGCCAGCCAGCGGGCCAGATCTTCCCCCTGCAAGAATCCAGGGCAGTGGATCGAGTGCGGACAATTGCTCGCGGCGATGGCGTCGTGGATCGGCCCCGCGCCCGGTCCGCCCCCGCAGAGCACCAGATCCCACGCCTCGGCGGAACCGGCCTGGGCACGATATTGGGTGTAAGCCTCGACCAGACCGACCAGGTTCTTTTCGGGAACGAACCGGCTCACGGCGATGAAGTAGGGCCGGGTCGGCAACCCCGAGCGGGAGTCGGGTCGAGCCCGCGCCTCGCTGGCCCAGCGGGTGAACGCGGCGTTATCGACCGCGTTGTAACCGAGCGCGATCCGGCTTGGCGGCATCCCGAGCTGGACCAGGTAGTCGCGGTGGCGGGGTCCACCCACCAGCGCGGCCGAGCACGCCTTGACCCGTGGTCGCTTGATCGCTTCCTTCCACCAGGTGCGTGGGTGGTCGATCTCCTGACTCTCCGAGAGGAGAATGGCGGGTCGGTTGGCCCGGCGCGACCAGCGGATCGCCGCCATCGACTCGGGTCGAGCATAGCCCACCACGCCGACCACGTCGGGCCGGTCGCGATCGAGTGCCTGCGTCATCGCCCGGCGGGCCTCATCACGCCGGATCGACTCCATCGGTCGGCCGGTGAACAAGGTGGTCCAGGTGAATGGTTCCGACCCCGCCTGCCGTGCCCAGGGGTAGCGCTGCTCGGCGTCGGCCAGTTCGTAGGCGATCAGGTGCCCGCCCATGCTCCCGAGCGATTCACCAAGCGCGCGGAGCCGGGCGAGGTGATAGGGACCAAAGTTGGTGAAGCAGACGGCAACCCGCATCGATCAAGCTCCTTGAGTCAAAGCGGGGGGACTGAACGACCGACGCTCGCCGGCGTCGGCGACTGATCCGACATTGTCCCGGGTCTTTGCACGCGTCAGCAGTCCCACGCGCCAGGCCATCAGCGGGCGCTCCAGCCACCACCCCAGCGCGCAGCCGACGCTGATCCCGGAGGTGACCAGCACGAGCCAGGTCAACCGCCAGTCCTCGATCAGGCCGAACCGGCGGATCAGCGAGCCCCAGAGCAGCAGGATTGGCCCGTGAAAGAGGTAAGTTGGGTAGCTTGCCAGGCCCACGAAGCCGGCCAGGCGGGCAAGCCAGTTCGGCGCGGGTTGGGGGTGAAGTTGATCCGCCGCGTCGACCGCGATCAGGTGGAGCAAGAGTCCCGCGAAGATTACACCGAGCAGGAGGTCGATCGGGAGTTCGGGAACCCGGCCGGTGGCCCGAATCCAGACGACCAGGACCAGACCGACCGGCCAGAGGCGAGCCAACGAGCGGACCCAACCTTGCCGGACGAGGTCGGGACCGTGGACCGCCACGAGGGCGCCAAGGAACCAGTTGATCCCGAGTGTGAAGAGGAGCCCGAAGCCGAGGATCAGGCCGTGCCGGTAGCCGAGCAGATGAAGCGAGACCAACGACCCACCGACCAGAGCCGAGACCGCCAGCCCGAACCATGCTGGCCGCGCCCGCGACCGGGTCGCCCCCAGCGCCAGCAGACCAAAGCCGACGTAGTAAAACATCTCGTTCGTGATCGACCACGACGGGGCAAACGCCCCGAACGTCCGCGTCAGGCGCTGCACAAAAAATAGCTGCGCCCCGAAGCCGATCCCATCCACCCCATCGGGGTAATACGGCGGCCGGATCGGCGCGACCAGGCACTCGACCACCAGGGCGAACAGCAGCCCAACATAGTAGAGCGGCATGATCCGCGTGCAGCGGGCCTTGAGGTAGTGACCGATCGGAAACCGGCCCGAGTCGAGCATCCGGTTCGCCGACAGTTGGATGCAGTAGCCGCTGATGACGAAGAAGCCCATCACCCAGTAGAAACCGGACTGGACGGTGGCGAAGAGGCACGTTTGCAGGACCGGCGGCAGAGCCATCATGACCTTGGGATCGATCGCCCAGCAGATGTCGTACGAGTGCGCCATGACGACCAGAAACGCGAACAGGCCCCGGCAGAGGTCGATGTTCCGGATCAAGTTCGGCCCCGGCTTGCCGCTCGGAGCCGGGCGCGGTGGTAGCAGTTCAGCCATCGACAACGTCCTTGTTGCTGCGCTCATGGGGTGCCAGACCGAGAGGAATCACGCTCCTGCCCGCCCGCCGCCGACGAACTTGTTGGCCAGCCAGAAGCCAGCCAGCGGCGGGAGGGTGGTGAAGCCATAGTTGTAGTAGAACCAGGTCAGCGGGTCGTCGCCGACGGTGGCGAGCCAGGCGTTGTAGTAGGTCAAGGCCCACCAGACCTGGACCCAGGGGATGGTTGCGTACCGACGAAAGTATTCGTAGGCGGTCCGGAAGACGAGGCCGACGCTGGCCATGACGATCAAGGTGCCCCAGTCGCCGCCGTTGAGCTGGCAGGCACCGAGGATGCCGATCGACGGGCCAGTGAAGGTTGAGTCGCGCTGGATCTCCGAGCCGGCGATCCAGGCGGCGATCCACTGATCGCGGCCGAAGATCGGTTTGCCGGGCCAGAAGAGGCGCGGGATGAAGGTCGAGAAGATCCGGAGATAGCTGGCGCCATGGTCGTAGTCGGCCAGGTCGGGAACGGTGGCCATCATCAGGTAGAAGCCGCCGATCTCCTCGGTTTCGTACGACTCGCGGACCAGGGTGTCGCCGTCCTTCAGATTCACCGCTTCAAGGATCATCGACGGGTCGAAGTTGGTGACGAACGAGACGAAACTGCTGATCGACCCATGCTGGCCCGTGCTGTTGGCATGGTAGCGCCAGCCGATCGAAAGGCCGACGGCAAGCGCTCCCGCCACGGCCGTCCCCCCCAGCGCCAGCCAGCTTGGCCGCTTGAGTTGCGGGATGTAAAAGGCACAGACGGCGGTCAAAACGGCGAATAGCGAGTGCGACCGCTTGCCGATGAACATCCAGATCAGCATGTAAAATACGGCAATCCCGATCCCGACGGCGACGAGACCAGGGCGGGGCCGATTGGGCTGCCGTCCGGTCACGATGCAGACGACCCCCGCGACCAGCATCATCAAGGGGAACTGGAGCAAGAGCATCGCCTCGGCCGACGGGGCATCGCCGCCATCGAACCCTCGGGCCACCATCAGGCCGCAGCCAAGCCCATAGACGAAAAGGACCGGCGCGAACAGGTTGACGACTCCGGTACTCCACCCCAGCGGCGGCCTGGGTAAGATCCGCGCCAGCAGCTTACCCGGACCGAAGTAGTAGACGACCAGCATCCAGGCAACCGCCCAGAACGACCGGAAGCTCGCGGCGGCGATCAGTTCGGGACCACGGACGCGGAGCGCCCACTCGTGATACGAGATCGGCTGGACCACGTATTCCTGAAACATCCCGACCAGAAAGAGCCACGGCGGCGCGAACGGATCAAGCCGACGCGTCACGACCTGGAAGGCCGCGAGGCCGAAGATCAGCGCCGCCAGGCAATACACGAAGAACAGGTCATCCATGACGGTCGGTTCAGCTCCCAGGATGGCGCCGGCGCGAGTCTCCCTGCCAATCCCTTCGAATTCGCGATCAACCGGCGACACAACCCCGAGCTGGCTCCGGTTGATCCGGTCGGCTCGTGCCAGGCTGCCGCCGCGTGGTGGTGATCAACGTTCCCTGGTCTCGGGCCGAGTGACCTCGTAGTCTCCCTCACGGATGATCTCGTGGCCGGCCGCGGTGATCAGCGCGCGGAGGATGTTGGGGGCAATCGTCTGCTTGAGCCACTCCACATGGCCATCGGCGAACAGGACGTGGAACCCCTCCGGGTAGAAGCCGCCGAAGGTCGGGAGCGGCTCGTCCGGGGCAAACGGAACATCATCGGGTTTGGTCCAGGGGATATCCCGCTTGGCCTCGACCATCTGAATCGTCTGGCCCTGACCATCGTCAATTCCCCGGTCGACCGGGTGATACCCAAGGTCGAGGAACGGTCGCGGCTGACCGGCGGCGGGCCGGAACGGGTACATGGTGGCGGGGCCGGTAACGAGGAAGTACGACGGGATGCTGGCCCTGAGGTGGGTATGCTCGATCCCTGGGTCCTCGTAGACCCGGGGCATCAGATTGATCATCCGGCTGTTGTTGGGACCGTCCCAGGGTTCCTCAAAGTTGTATTCCGTGTACAGGACCGTGTTGCCGTAGCCTCCATGGAGGTACGGCAAGAGGGCGACCCGCCAGCTATGCGGGGTTTTGCCGTCGCGGCCATACATCACGGCGTTGAGCTTGCGGCCTGTGCTATTTTCGTAAAGAAAGATCGCCTGGCCGATATGCTTCATCTTTCGGGCCGCTTCGAGCCGGAGACCATCTTCCCAGGCCTGAGGCATGGCGGGCACGAGGTAGTCAACCGCGTTGGCGAGGAAAGCCCGATCGGCCTGGAGGTGAACCCGCGTCGCCGTGCCATCCTGGTCGATCGTGACCGCGCCAAGGACCGGGTCGAGCTTGTCGACCAGGGTGTCTCGGTCCTGGGTCGTGGCTGGTGTCTCGAACTCGGCGGGGGTTCGCAGTTGCGGCAAGAGGTTGCGGGCAAGCGTCCGCGCGGCCTCGATCGTCGCCTGGACCCGGGGCGCTTCGAACCGATCGTTAGCAATCGCCACCCCGTCGAGCGTCAGGCCGTCCTTGCCGCTCAGGCTCACCGCGAAGGCTCGGGTCCGATCGAGCAAAGGTGCCAGCAGGTGGGCGGTCTGCGACTCGGTCCGCTTGTCGAGAAACTGAGTGAGCCAGGTCCGATCCAGTGTCAGGCGGAACGGACCCGTCGGGAACCGGTTCCAGGCAGCGTCCCAGTCGTGGGGGACAGGAACTTGCCCGACCTGGATCGGCGGGTGATTGACCTGATCCTCGGTGCCGACCAGTAGCGTCCGGTCATCGAGAACCCGGTAGCATCCGCCGAAGAACCAGTCGGGCTCGCCGCGCTTGTAGGTAAATCCGTCTGCTTTGACTTCCTCGGTCTTCCAGGTCGGGTACTTCGTCCAGTCGTACGAGTCGGTGGCGCGGATCACCATCGCCAGCAGGTGCGGACCACCCAGATCGGGCTTTGGGAGAGGTTGGCGGATCGTGCCCAGGATCAAAACCTGCTCGATCTTGCCTCGAAGGGTCGCCCCCATGATCCCGGGAGTGGTTGGCCCGGCGAACTTGCTCATGTACCGCTGGAATTCGGGGTTCTCCAGCAAAAGCTTCGGCCGAAGATCGAGCAGACCATGGACGTCGGCTCCGGCTGTTGCCGCGTCGAGTGCCGGTTCCTGAGCGGGTGCCGAGCGGGCGTCGAGTCCACCGATCAAAATCAAACAAGCGATGAGCGGGCAGCTCAAACGATTCAGTAACGGCATGGCAGGCACCAGTCGGAGGGGGAAGAGGAATCGACCCAGACTCCCGACCCTATGACATTCGCAGGATTGAGTCAACTGTCCGACCCGGTCCTGGTCTGAGCCGCTCGACCTCGGCCCGGATTGCGGCGTGGTAGCGGGGCCAGTCGAACGCCTCGGCCCGCACCCGGGCCGAGTTCGCCATCCGGGCACGCAACTCGGGGTTCGATCCCAGTTGGACCATCGCCGCCGCGAGCGAGTCAACAGCACGGGCGGGGACGATCGTCCCATCCTCGCCGTCGCGGACGACCGATCCGGCGTTGGGGGTGACGATGCTTGGCAGGCCGCACGCCAGAGCTTCATACGTGACGACCGCCGACCCCTCGAACAGGCTCGGGAAGACGAAGACGTCGGCGGCAGCCATCCGGGCGGGCATCTCGGCGTGCCCGACCCGGCCGAGGTGGTCGACCTCGCTCAGATAAGGCCGGAGCGGGCCGGGATCGCTCGGCAGGGCGCCCAGGAGTTGCAGCGTCCAGCCGGGGCGGCGGACCTGGCGCCAGGCTTCGAGGAGATACTTGATCCCCTTGCGCTGGGTGATCCCACCGGCGAAGAGGAAGGTGCAACCGTCGGTCACGGCCCTGGTTGGGTCGGGTCGGAAGCGGTCCGTGTCGGCCGCGTAGGGGATGACGCTGATCCGTTCGCTCGGGGTGCCGTGGCGGATCAACTCCCCCCGGATGTGGTCGGAGGGAACCAGGATTCGATCCGCGAGCGCAATGTCTTGCAGCCGACGCTGGTGGAGCCAGTCGAGTTCCACGCGGTCGAGTTTGCCATCGCCGAGGTAGATCGGAAAGAAGTCGGGAGCGTGGACCGCCTCGGCGTCGAGCAGAGCAGTCTCCTCGCGGACGTCGCCGTGGACCATGCTCAGGATCGATGGGATGCCGAACCGCCGACAGGCTGGCAAGGCCAGTTCTGACCCGACATCGCTGAACAGGAATGCCAGGTCGGGCCGACGCTGGTCGATGGCTCGGGCCACCGCGCGATCAAACCGCCGCGTCCGCCACCGCGCCACCGGATGTTGCATCCCCGGCCGGAACCGCGCCAGCCGTGCCTCAAGCCGGAGCGCGGCATCGTAGCTCGGCAGTGACCGGACCCGATCCCCCGGGATCGCCGGGTCATGCCGCCGGAGCAACTGCCGCCTGATCCGCGGGAACCGCGCCGACGCGAACCCCCCTTCCCCCCGGTGGTAGAACCCGGTAACGAACTGGTCGAGCAACCCAACTGCCGCCAGCCCAACCACCGCCTGATACGCGGGCGGGCGGGCATCGGGGCAAGCAACCAGGACGCGGGTGGCTGGATCAGTGGAGGACACGGGCAACAGCTCAGGCAAAGATCTCATCCACCGCGATCCGCCAGCCGGGGACCGCCGGCTCAGAGTCGGCGATGTCGCCGCGGCGAAAATTTCGGGGATGGTCGGGATCATCGTGGTGATAGGCAACAATCAACTCGGCTATTGGGCCCACATCCCAGACGATCAAGGTTCCCGCCTCGAAGTAGTCCCGTCGCTTGGCGGCGATGGCGCGGTCGGCAGCGGGGCCGTAGTCGTTTTCGCTGCGGACCTCCACGGCGAACGTTGGTGGACCCGGCACGAACCGCATCTGCCGGGACGGGGTGACATGATCGTAGTAGGCGGCATCTGGGCAGAAGGATTCACGACCTGATGGCAGTTCAGCAATAGCACAGCCGACACCGTCGGGAGTTGCAACTCCTCGGCCGATCCTGTCCGCGTACTGATCCAGACTGGTGAAGATCCTCACGCCGACTTTGCCCGGCCAGAACCCGGTCGGCATGATCAGGACGATCCTTCCACCGATCAACTCGGCCTTTTCATCGATTTGCCAGAGGTCGTCGAGGGTTGCCTTGCGGTCCGTGGCCGATGCCATGATGGAACCTTTCGGGTAGGAGACCAGGCAAAATCAGGCAAAGATCTCATCCACCGCGACCCGCCACCCGGGCACCGCCGGCTCGGCGTCGGCTTCCTGACCTCGGACGAAGGTGATTGGCTCGGCGGGAGCTTCAGCGCGGTAGGAACGAATCAACTCGGCTTGCGGGTCCACATCCCAGACGATCAAGGTTCCCGCCTCGAAGTAGTCCCGCCGCTTGGCGGCGATGGCGCGGTCGGCAGCGGAGCCGTAGTCGTTTTCGCTCCGGACCTCGACGGCGAACGTCGGGGCTCCCTCGATGAATCGCATCCGGTTGGCTGGTAGGTCACCCTCGTAATAAGCCACATCGGGCGAAAATGACTCCCGCCCCGAGGCCAGTTCCGCCACGGCAAAGCCCATCCCATCCGTCAGCGCCAATCCTCGACCAGTCGCCCGCACATGCAACCTGAGACTGAAGAAGAGGTTACCCGCGGTTAGATTGGGCAGAACTCCGGCAGCCATCAGCGGCACGATCCTTCCCGCGATCAGCTCGGCATTGCCATCGAAGCGATAAAGATCGTCGAGGGTTGCCTTGCGGTCGGTGGCCGATGCCATGCGGATTCTCCCGAACTTCGTCAAAAATTCCGTTGCCTCAGATTTGCGCCTGATCCGCCACGGCGGCGGTGATGGTGTGGCCCTGGAAGTCGTTGGGCACGAGGATGCCGAACCATTCGAGGACCGTCGGGGCGAGGTCGCGGATCTCCATGCCGGGGACAGGTCCCTGGCTCGGGACGCCGGGGCTGGTCAGGATGATCATCCCGTCCTGCGCGTGGTTGGCGTCGTCGGGTCCGGTGTCGTTCTCGAAGGTGTGGATCAGGCCGGTGCCGACCGTGCCGACCGAGCGCCAGCGGAGGTTGCCGAAGTAGACGAACAGGTCGGGCGGGGCGACACCCTTGGTCGTGTGGTAGAGCGACTCGGGCTTGAGGACGCGGGTGCCGATCGGCTTGCCGTCGGGGTCGCCGAGCGCCTCCAGTTCGCTGATCAGTTTGTCGCGCATCGCCTCGTACTGGTCGGGCTCGATCAGGCCCTGCGGCTCGCGGCCCTTCACGTTCAGGAACAACCGGCCATAGTAGCCGCCCGAGCCCCATGCCGTGGTTTTGGCCCAGTCGACCTTGAGCTGTTCGAGCCGCGAGGGCTGCGTTGGTTGTTCGAGCAGGACGAGATAGCCCTGCTGGACGAGCCACTCGTTGAGCGCGATGCCGCCGTCCATGCACTGGGCGCCGTGGTCGGAGACGACGACGATGTGGGCGTCCTCAGGGATTACCTCCAGGAGTTCGCCGATCTTGCGGTCGACGTGCTCGTAATAGTCGGGGATGACCGACTCGAACGGGTTGCCGGGCTCGTAGCGGTGGTGGCCGTGGTCCATGTACTGCCAGAAGGCGTGGTGGACGCGGTCGGTCCCCATCTCGACCATCATGAAGAAGTCCCACGGCTTCGTCGTCATGAGGTGCTTCGCCAGCGCGAATCGCTTGTCGGTCATCCGGATCAGGCTGTCGCGGATGACCGTCTTGTCGGGCGTTCGGAAGTCGCTGACGTCAAACTCGTACGGATGCACATCAGCCAGTCCGGCGATCTCAACCTTCAACTCGGGCGGGTGCGTGTAGTTCGACTGGATCGACGGCGTGAGGAAGTCGGTGATCATCCAGCCGTTGACGGGTCGGGGCGGGTACGTCTGCGGCACGCCGAGCAAGACGACCTTTTTGCCCGCGTTCCCCAGGTGATCCCAGAGGAGCGGTTCCTTGACCGCCATCGAGGTCGCCGTCGTCATCTTCTCGTACGACCGATCGGCGCGGTTCCGAAAGCCATAGTAGCCGAGCGTTCCCGGGTCCTTGCTCGACATCATCGACATCCACGCCGGCACGGTGATCGGCGGGTCGGAGCTGCGGAACTTGCCCCAAACCCCACGCTCGCGGAGCTTCGTCAGGTTAGGCAACTTGGCGGCGTACCGCTCGAAGACGAGACTCGGCTCGGCGCAATCAAGGCCGATGACGACCACCTTGGTCGCGCCCGATGGTGGTCGAGGCATCGAAACCACTCCTTTGGTGCGGGGACAGAGAGTTGTTTGGTGCGATCACTCCTTGTAGGGTGGGTGCAACCCACCGTGGGTTCGGTCCCGCCGGCGCGCGGTGGGTTGCACCCACCCTACAAGAAGATCGCCAACCGGTCCGTTATCAAACCGGTTGGCGGGCTGATCTCAGGCCGACTGGTAGCCGAGGGCGTACTTCTCGCGGCGGGCGAGTTCGAGGTCGTGCTCGACCATCATGTGGACGAGCCCTTTGAAGTCGACTTCGGGGGTCCAGCCGAGGACCTCGCGGGCCTTGGTCGGATCACCGAGCAGGACGTCAACCTCGGCGGGTCGGGTGTACTTCTCGTCGAACTCGACGAAGTCGGTGTAGTCGAGGTTCAGGTAGTTGAAGGCTTCCTGCAAGAACTCGGTGATGGCCCAGGTTTCGCCCATCGCGACGACGAAGTCATCTGGCTTTTCCTGCTGGAGCATCAGCCACATCGCGCGCACGTAGTCGCCGGCGAAGCCCCAGTCGCGCTTCGACTCCAGGTTGCCCATGACGAGCTTCTTTTGGAGTCCTTCTTTGATCCGGGTCGCCCCGAGGGTAATCTTCCGGGTCACGAACGACTCACCCCGGCGCGGGCTCTCGTGGTTGAACAAGATCCCCGAGCAGGCGAACATGTTGTACGATTCGCGGTAGTTGATCGTCTGCCAGTGGCCATAGAGCTTGGCGCACGAATATGGACTGCGCGGGTGGAACGGCGTGTCGAGCCCCTGCGGCGGCGCGGCCGAGCCGTACATCTCCGATGACGACGCCTGGTAAAACTTGACCTGCTTGGTCGCGTGCAACTGGCGGACGGCTTCGAGGAGCCGGAGGGTACCCAGGCCGACGACGTCGGCGGTGTAGAGCGGCTGGTCGAACGAGACGCGGACGTGGCTCTGGGCACCGAGGTTGTAGACCTCGTCGGGCTTGATCTGGTCCACCACGTGCGACAGGCTCGACGCGTCGGCGAGGTCGGCGTAGTGGAGGTGGAACCGCTCGGCCGCGCCGGGGATCTCGCGGAAGATCGGGTCGATCCGCTGCCGGTTGAGCGAGCTCGACCGCCGGACCAGACCGTGGACCTCGTAGTCGTCTTTGCCAAGCAAGAACTCGGCGAGGTAAGAGCCGTCTTGACCTGTGATCCCGGTGATCAACGCTCGCTTCATAAGATTCGCCTCGTCCTCAAAGTCTGGTCTAGCAAGTTGGCGGTTTGACCGGGAAGCAGCCCAATTCCCGGCGGAGTGGACGGTAACCTCGCCGCGCCCGCGACCGGATCGTGTTCTGATTCCTGATCGGTCTCCAAATTACCGCATCATTCCCGTTTCATGGAACATAGTACTCGGCGCGGTCGGTTGGCAAGATTGATTCGAGGCCGCTCAGGGTGGCCTGGCCAAAATCCCGCAAAGCAACGACCTTGTCGTCCGAATCTCCGGTCCAGAACACTTCCACCGTCATCCCCGAGCCGCGAGTCGTCCGGCCGTGGCTGCTTCGATTCGTGATCGGCAGACCCCGGACCCAGCGCTCCACCGCGCCTTCACCAAAGATGTAATACCAGAATCCGACGCTCTGAACCAGTTCTCCCTTCGAGTACGCCAGCCGGATCGCCGCGACATCGTGCCCGCCTGGCGCGGCAATCGGCAAAACCTTGGTCTGCGATTCGATCTCGGTCCAGCCGTTGCCCGGCAGGCAAATTTTCGGCGAATGCCGCATGTTGTCGCCGATCAACGAATAGTTGACCCAGAGTGACAGCGCGATGCCAGGAAACCTCGGGCTGGTGTACGACCGACTGAGATATTCGGTGGCTTGCGACTCCCGGAGGACCGCCTCGTGGACCGGCAGGTCATGGCCGGTCCAGTCCCCGAGCGTCAACGGCAACGACACCAGCGGCTGGCGGAGCGACGGCCGCTCGATCCGGCTCATCCGCTCCAGTGCGGCCTGCGCGACCACTCCCACCAGCAACAGAATCAGGCAGACCAGGGCGCGACCCAGAGCGTTCATCCGGCAGTCCTTGCTGGGGGGTTGGGGAGCAGAGCCAATGCTGGCCCGGAAACGGTTCAGGAGCGGGCCATCCGGGTCGAGGCGACCAGATCGGTGGCGACGACGGCGGTGGTGGCGGTGGTCGGATTGACCCGAGCGGCGACGACGGTTGGCTTTGGCGACTGTTCATGCGTGGGCGTCCGCAGCACGATGACCTGATCGAGCAGCCACGAGAACGTCGAGAGCATCAAGAGGCCCAGCCCCATCATCGCCAGCCCTTCCACCGTGTGAAATGCCCCCGATGCATACTTCGGGTCGAAGACGTGCGAGACGACACCGGTCAGCGTGACCCGGACGATGTTGGCCGTCAACGCGATCAGGACCGACGACGCGATCAAGAGCCCCCGGTGCCAGGCTGGTCGCGCTGAGAGGTAGGCCCAGGCGGTCGTCAGGGCGAGGAAGCCGGTCAACTGCCGCATCCCCGAGCACGCCTCGGCGACAAAAAGCTGGTTGTCGCCCGGCAAGGTGATCAGATTCCCCTCGCACATCGCCGGGATGTTCATGACGTTGAGCATCGCCGTCGCCATCTGGCTAACCATCAGTTGCAGCGGGTTGGCGATCAGGCTGTAAAGGGCGACGGGCAGCGGCACCATGAAGACCAGGAAGAAGAACGCAAACCAGTACCGGCGGAGCACCGCCGTTCCCGCCAGCACGGCACAGAGGCCAGCCAGGCAGAACAGCAAGCCATAGTCGCTGGCCGATGGGAACGGAATGAGGACCGTCGCCACCTTGATCATTAGCCCCAAGAGGATCATCAGGGACCCGAGCCAGACGCCCGACCGGACGGCGATCGGTCCCCGCCGCGCGGCCTCGTTGGCGAAGTAGAGGCTCAGGAAGGGGACGAGAAAGCCGTGGCTGTAGTTCTCGTCGGTCGACCAGACGTGGACGAAGTTGACGAGGTTTTCCCAGAACAGGAAGGCCAGCAAGCCGAGCGCACCGAGACCCCCGACGAGCGCGGTCCGTTGCGTCGGGTCGTCCCAGGCTCCACGCAGGAGGTCGAGGAGCGGCGGCGACGTCCGAGGCATCGGCTCGGCGGTAGCAGGGGTCGAGGTCGGAACGGTCGCCATCACGAGACTCCTCGGATCAAGAACACGGCATGATTGCGGATGGGGGGAGATGGATTCCGGACGGGTCAAATTTCGGTCAGCGGTTCCGGGCACTCAGGCCCGGTTCGGGAGCGAGTTGGTTGGCGCTAGCGGCGCGCTGGGTCACTTCGTCACTGAGGTCGGCTCCCTTGGCGTTCTCGATGGCCTGGTTCCGGCCCTCGCCGTCGCCGCTCTTGCCGCTGAGTTCGGCGAGGTTGAACCACCAGACCCGGCGGTCGAGGTCGCGGGTTTCCGCCTCGATCGCCCGACGATACTGCGCGATCGCGTCGGGCCAGCGGCTGCGTTCGGCCAGGGCTTCGGCCACGGCGGCGCGGTGCTCGGCGATCTCGAACCGAGGATCGAGCGGAATATCACCCGCCCGGCAGATCAGTTCGAGACGCGAGTCGGCGTCGGTTGGGTGCTTCGCCCGCAGCGCGGTGGCGACGGCCAGGAGCGCGGGACCGAACTCAGGGACGACGGCCGACAAGTCGGCGGGGGACCAGTCGCCCGCGTCGGCCATGTCGCGAGCGATCGGGTCGAGCAAGGTCGAGTGCGGCAAGGTGTACCGGCGGCTCGGCGTGTCCTCGACGAAGACCGGCGCGCCCAGCGTGCTCCGAGGCGTCGTCGCGGCGGTCTCGAACGCGGTTTGATAGGCGCGGAGCGCGTCGGCGGTCTTACCCTCGCGGCGGAGGCGGTGCCCCATCGCCGTCAGCGTCACGACGTCGCGGGTCGGGCCGAGCCGGATGGTGGCCATCCCGTCGGCTTCCTGACCCGGGACCGGCTCGGCCACGAACCGGGCGCGGGCACCGAGCGGCGAGACCACCCGCGCATCGGCCTCCAGCGCCCGGGCATCGGCCGTGCGATCCTCGCCCGGGTTGACCCGTTCGAGGGCGATCGACCACGCTGCCAAGTGGCTTGCCGTCGTCCGCCACCAGGCCGATCGGGGCAAGCTGTCGGCCTCAATGATCGGGGATCGCCCCCCGGATCGCGTCGCCAGCCGGATGGCCAGGTTGCCGCTCGCCGAGTCACCCACCCAGACCAATGCCAGCCCGACCGTGAACCAACCGAGCGCCAGGACCAGCCCGGCCGCCGGCAACCACCCCAGCGCAAACGGGATCGTCCAACCCTCGGGCGCGACGGCCGAGGTCGGCTCGGGCGTCCGTCGTGGTCGGCTCGGGCCGGTTGCCGCCTCGACCCCCGCCGTGATCCCAGCCGCTGGCCTCGTCCCTTGCGCGGCGAAGATGGCCCGGGCGCTGGGCCAGTCCTTGGCGGCGGGATCGGCCGGCGGCGCGACCCGACGCGGTTCAGCCCGCTCGCGGACGCTCGGATCGGGGCGAGCGACCTCGGGGCGAACCCGGGGCGCGACCTCGACATCGGGGCGACGCACGGCCGCGACTGGATCGACGATCGGCTCGACCGCGAGGCTGTCGCTGGGTTCGTTCTCGATCCGGGCGACGACCGGCTCAACAACCTCCACCGCGACCGGATCAGGTTCGACCGTGGGCACGTGATCCGCAACTTCGATCGCAACGGCGATGAAAGCCGGCTCAAGTTCCGGATCAGGGCCAGATTCCCTCAATACCTCGGGTGCCAGGGGTCTGCGGTCATCCGCAACCCCGGTCTCTGATACGCCATCCGGGACGGCTTCCGGGGTCGCGGGGGAAGGCAGGCCGCTGCTGTCCGGAAACTGGTCTGTCTCTGTGGTCTTCGACTCGAACGCCTGCAGGACTGACTCCACGTCGTCGAAGTCGCTTGATTGCGACTCGACCAAAGTTGGAGTCTCAACCAGCGCGGCGGGCTCGACCGGCGGAGGCGTCGGCTCGGGCTGCGTCCAGGCGACGGGAACGATCGGCACCACCTGCGACGATCGAGGGATGACGACGGCGGTTGGCTCGGGGGCCACGGCTGCCGGTGCCGGTGCCGGTTCGGGGCGGACCGGCACGCGCTGGGGATCGGCCTTGAGGTCGGCGTCGGGCGCTCGCCGGGTGTGACCGAAGACGGGCCGGGGCTCGAACGTCCGGACCGGGGCGGATCGTGACGCGAGCGGCGGGCGAGAACCGGGCGTGACCGACCGGAGCGTCGGTGGTGGGGTCGGCGGGGAAGTTGGTGCCGGCGCGGTGGGCGGAGTCGGATTCGGCCCGGTTCCGGGTTGATCGGCTCGGGCGCGGATCGTCTCGCCGGCCGCCTTCCAGCGGGCTTCCCAGCGCTTCTCGCTCTGCCGATCCTTGAGCCACTGGTCACGCTGGTCGAGTCGCGACTGCCAGCGCTTGACGCGATCCTCCGGCACCGAGGCTGTTGGCTCGGCATGGGTCGGGTCGGGCTCGACGATCGGCTCAACCTCGGCGGCGACGGCAGCCTCCGGACTCGGGGCGATCGGCTCGACGACGGTCTCGACCGGTTCGGCGTTGACGGTGATCGGCGCGTCGAACGAGCCTCGTCCCTGGTGGTCGGGGTCGGCGTGGTGGATCGTCAGCGTGGCCCGACCGACGCGGAGCGTGCTGCCAACGGGCAAGGAACGTTGCTGGTCGGTGGGTCGGTTGTCGAGCCAGATCCGCCCGGGTGGACCAACCGGCTGGACCTGCCACTCGTCCCCCCGGCGGCGGATGGTGCACTGGACGTCGCCCAGTCCGACCTGGTTGATCCGGACCTCGCACTGGATGCCGCGACCGACGCGGACCGGAGTCGCCCCGAGTTCGAGCACGCGGGTCGGCGTGCCGTCGTCGGTCTCGATGTGGAGGTAAGCCGGTGGCGCCGCCATCGCCGACCGATCTCCCGGAGCGGTCTCGGTAGTGGTCCGATGCGAGCGGGTGGCGGCCACGTTGATCACCTCGTCCAGGGGTCTAACTTGGTTCGATGAAAGTGCAAAGCAAAGCGTGAATTGGGTCCGATCCGAGCCGAGCCGATTTTGACTCTCAACCACGTTCGACGAACAGGTCCGTGCCGCCCGCGAGCCAGCGGTTGGCGGTCCCGGCGACGGCGGCCACGGCGAGGGCCACGGCGGGCAACTCGACGGTCCAGTGAATCGCCGAGAACAGCCCGAAGCCAACCATCGACCCGACCAGAGCATACGGCAAGGCTCGGTCGGCGGTCCCGACCCGCCCGATCGCCCGAGGGAGCCGGACCAGGACCCAACCGCCCAGCACGACCCCCAGCGCCACGCCGACGACGCCCGCCTCGACGGTCCATTGCAAGAGGCTGCTCATGGCCGAGTTTGGCTCGACGTCGCCTTGCTTGTAGTACGGGTGAACCGTCGCGAACGTCCCCATGCCGGTCCCGACGATCGGGAAGTCACGCCAGATGGCCAGGGATTCACGCCAGGTCTGCCGCGACTGGAGCCAGCTCACCCGGGGGACAACTTCGGGCGTGGTGATCTCATGGATCGCGACCCCACCCGCGAGCGCCCCGAGCAACGCCACGGTCAGACACCAGCCGGTCTTCCGGATGCCCGAACCCCACGACCCGCAGATCCCGACGGTCGCGACCCCGACGGCAAACGGCACGCTGGCCCACTTCCCCGCCATCATCCCGACCAGGACCGCCCCCGCGAGGGTCAGGACCAGCGTCAAGACAACCTGACTCCCCTGCCCTGCGTCGCGGACCCGGGCAAGCATCCCGTCGCGGCCACCCCGAGGAGCGAGCGTCTGCAACGTCAGCCCCAGTGCGAGCGGCAAGGCGAGGCTGGCCAGAGCCAGAAAGGCACCCGGGCCACCGACCATGCTGCCGAATTGCGAGAGCGGTAAGGCTCGCGCGGCGGCGATCGTCGGTCGGTTGGGTCGGACCTCACCGACGACCCGGAGGACCGACGGGACCGGCGACGCCATCAGGTCGTCAAGCGTCGGTGCCCAGCCCGGCCCCGCGCCCGGAAGGATGAACCCGTAGACGCCATAAACCCCACCGACCAGTTGGACCGTGCCCAGAACGACGTTGACGAAGAAGGCCGCGATCACGCATCCCCAGACGAGCCGGACGTGTTTCAGGTGGTCGCCAAAGTGGCAGGTGACCCAGAAGACGGCCAGACACGAGAGCGCCGCAACCACCCAGCGGAGCGTCGCCGGTCGGTCCAGCGAGAGCGGCGACCGCGTCGCATAGGTGGCGGGAATGGCGAAGCTCGGATCATCGGCGACCACGCGGTCGGGGATCACCCCGAGCGCATTCGTCGCCACCGCCCGCCGCGAGATCCGCCCCGCCACCGATGCGGGTAACGGCACGAGTTGGATCAACCCCAACCCGATCGCCAGCGCAAAGATCGGCAAGGCTGGACTCCGAAGAATCACCCACCGCCCGAGCATGGCCACCCGGACGAGCCAGACCAGCGCCGCCAGACTTGCCAAAACAGCTACCAGCGGCCTTGACCACCAGACCACGCCGCCAAACGCCAGCGCCGTCCCGAGGATCAGACCCACCACGATGACCGCCAGGCCAAGGTCGATTCCGCCGATCAGTCTCACTTTCCACGATGACATCACGGTGCGAGGTTCCAGGATGGCGGCAAGATGAAGTGGGAAAAACAGCCCAAAGTTCGTCAGACCGAGGCCGAACCGGCGGTCAACGCCGCACCGGCCCTATTCCGGGAAGGAATCGACAGGCTTTCAACGAATGGGTTCGGACCATAGCTCGACCAGTTGGCCAGGTCGTCGCAGAGGCCGTTGAAGATCAGCCCGGCGATGAAAACCTGCGACTGCTCCAGCATCGCCTTGGCCCGCTGGAGCGAGCGGATCTCCTGCGACCCCGAGCGAACCACCAGAACCGCCGCGTCGACGATCCGCCCGAGCATCCGGCAGTCGGCCAGGCCGAGCACGGCGGGACCATCGAGGATCACGCGGTCATAGTGGTGCTGCGACAGCGACAGGAGCAGTTGACGCAGTTCCAGGCTACCCAGCACCTCGATCGGCACGTCGCGGGTGTTGCCCGTGGGCAAGAAGTCGAGGTTGGGCAGGTCGGTCTGGACGATCGTCCGCTGCCAGGGAAGATCTCCCCGGAGAACGTCGACCAGGCCATTGTCGTGATCCTGCGCCGGGAAGACGCCGTTGAGGCTCGGGCGGCGGAGGTCAACGTCGATCAACAGCGTCCGTTCGCCGGCCCGGGCACAGGTGGCAGCGAGGTTGAGCGCGGTTGTGCTTTTGCCTTCGCCCGCCTTGGCCGAGGTGATCAAAAGGGTGACGATCGGGTTCTTGCCATCGGTCGCCCCGAGCAAGCTGGCACGCAGGTTTCGGTAGGCGTCGGCCTCGATCGAGTCGGGCGTGCCCGAGGTCCAGAGGTGGCCGCCGCGGTGGTTCCGGGCCGAGCGGATCATCCGGGGGACGACGCCAAAGAGTGGCAAGGCCAGACCGGCCGTCAGGTGCTCGGGGACCTTGACCGAGTGGTCGATGTGTTCGAGCAAGCAGACGAGCGAGAGGCCAAGGCCGCAGCTAAACATCAGGCAGGCCAGGATGTAGAAGCTCCGGTTGGGCCGGATCGGCACCGTCGGGATGTCGGGGATGTCGATGATCTCGACCGGCTTCTTCTGGGCATCGATGATGATCTGGAACGCCGCGATCCGCTCCTTGAGCGTCGAGACCTGCTTTGACTTGATCTCGCGGTCGGCCATCAGGGTCGTGTACTTCTGATAGACCGGCATCGAGTCGCGCATCCCCTCCATCGCCTCGTTGACTCGACCCTGCGCGGCCTCGGTGTTCTCGATCATGTTGGCGATCAGGCGCTGGCCGGCGTCCTCGGTCGCGCCGTTATCCTGGGGCATCGAGGCGCGCTTGATCCGCTCGATCTCGGTGTCGATCTCCTGCATCTCGACCGAGGCGCGGGTGATGGCGGGGTCGGCGCCGTCGCGGGAGGCGTTGCGGCCGGTCCGGAGCCGGCGGGCCGTGGCGATCCGGCGATCCTCCAGCTGGGCGATCTTCTGCGCCGCGGTCGAGTTGCCGCCTCCCTGGGGGCGAAGCGCCTCGAACTGGAGGCGCTGCTGGGTGGCAATCACCTCGTTCTGCTGGTGCCAGAACTGCGACCGGGCAATCTCGTATTCGGCCTCCTTGAGATTCTTGCCGTTGGGAGCAATCTCGCGGTTCTTCTGGATCAGGTCGGCAAGGCTGTTATCGATCCCTTCGAGTTCGCGCCCGTAGGTCTTGAGGGTGCTGTAGGCCCGGTTGCTGGCGTCCTCGGTGGCGACCCGGCTCCGCTTCTCGGTCTTCTCCTCGAACTTCCGCAGGCTATGGTGGAGGATCAACGAGATCAGGTTGGGGTCGCGGCCTTCGTAGGTCACCTGGACGTTAGTCGACTTGGGGATGATCTTGACCTTGAGCTTGCCGACCATCTCGGCGGCGGGGTCACCACCGTCGAAGAACGACTGTGGCAGCCCGAGCGACTTGTCGACGAGCACTTCGTGCAGAAAGGTCTTGCTGTTGAGCAGCGCCAGGGCGTTCGGCACGTAGGTTTCGGCCGACTCGCCGCCGCCATTGATGATCATGTCGCCCGAGCCGACCAGCTTGTGGACGGCCGGGTCGGTCCGGGGTGGCTCGATCGAGATCAGGGCCGTGACCGCGTAGACGGCCGGCATCCGGAGGACGTACAAGGTGCCCGCCGTCGCGATCGGAATCGCCACCAGCAAGACCAGCCAGATCCGCCGCCGGACCGCCTGGAGGTAGTCGGTCGGAGTCTTGGCCGCCGCGGCGCTGCCACCGGGTTGCCAGCCGCCGGGATGCTGGATCGTGGCGACGATCGGTGGTGCCCCGCCGGGCGCCGGCGGGTAGGAGTGCGCTTGTGTGGGTGCGACCGTTGCACCCGAGTAGGTCTGAATGCCATCCATGGTTCATTCGTCTCCTGTCAGACCACGACCCACGGGTCGGCCTGGAATGGCGATCCGGGGTCGGCCCGGGGTGAGGTAGCGAGCCAGCGTGGCCCGAGCGAGCGCGAGCGGCCAGGGACCACGCCCCAGCACGCCGACGGTGGCCGGCTGCGGAGCGGCGACCTCGCCTCGGTCCGCTGCCTTGGACTCCGCGACAACCACCGGCGCGGGTCGGAGATCGGGGGCGGTCAGGCCGTCGAGTCGTTCCGCCGCCGCCAACGCCAGCCGCTGGAGGAACCGGAACGCGATGTCGGCCGCCAGGGGCGCTTCGACCGGCTGGTGGACCGAGACCACCAGCGCCAGGTCCGCCCCACTGGAGAGTCGAAATGTCACCGACGGACCCGACAACCCGCCGAGCGGTTCGAGCACGGGACTCGTGGCCTGATCCCCGGTCGCGGGCAGGGGTTGGCCGCCCCGGAGCCAGCAGAGCCGGAGGTGGTCGGACCCGAGCTTGTCGCCCGCCGCCCGGACGATCGCCTCGATCCCTTCGACCGACTCGGCCAGCTCGACGCGCTGAATCGCCTCCCACGTCACCTTGGCCGCGAACCGTTCTTGCTTGCCGCGAGTGAGGCGCGAGTTCAGGTCGGCCCTGAGCGTCGCCAGTTCGTCGCGGCGGCTGGTCAGGATCAGGAGGAAGGCCAGGCAACCAGCCAGCCCCATGATCAGGGCCAGGACCTCGCTCTGGGAGACGACCCCGATCAGCACCGCGCCGCAGAGACCCGACGAGAAACAGTAGAGGAAGACGGCCGCCTGCCTCGGGTTCAGGCCGAGTCCGATCAACAGGTGGTGGACGTGGCGCCGATCCGCCGACGAGAGGGGCAGATTCCGGACCCAGCGGCGGAAGATGGCCATCGCCGTGTCGGTGATCGGCAGCCCCATTGCCAGGATCGGGAAGAGGAGCGAGATCGACGACCCCGACTGCACCGAGCCTTGCACGCCGATGATCCCGATCGTCAGGCCGATCAGGAGACTCCCGCTGTCGCCGAGGAAGATGCAGGCAGGGTGCCAGTTATAAAGGAGGAACCCGGCCAGGCATCCAGCCAGGGCGGATGCCAGGATCGCCACGGCGGGGTTATCGAGCCAGATCGCCACCAGGGCCATCGTGCCGCTGACCATCAGGCCCACGCCCGAGGCCAGCCCGTCCATGCCGTCGATCAGGTTCCAGATGTTCATGCACGCCAGGAACCAGAACAGCGTCACGAGCAGGCCGGGGATGGCGACGTGCAGGCCATACGCCCCGAGCGAGACGTCGAGCGCGGGGGAATCGAGCGGGATCGAGACCTGGAGGACGCGGATCGAGTCGATCCGGACGCCACCCACATAGAGGACCAGGACAGCCGCCATCTGCCCGAGCAGTTTGACCCGGGCGCTCATCTCGCGGTTGTCGTCGATGACGCCAACGGCCAGGATGATCAGCGCGGCCAGGCCGATCGGCACCAGGGTCACGACCCAGCGCGGGAATTCTTCCCAGAGGCGGAAGTGGTGGCCCGAGGCGGCCACGGCGAGCGCGACCGCCAGCCCGAAGGCGAGCCCGAGCCCGCCCATTCGGGGTGTTGCCCCCTTGTGGATCCGGCGGAACTGGTCGGGGCGGTCGATCGCGCCGAGCCAGGTGGCAAATCGGGTCACGAGCGGCGTGGCCAGGACGCAGCCCATGAAGCCGACGGCGAAGATGAGCAGGTATGCGTTCGGATTAGGCATGGAACGGACGGTCCTCATCGACCTGATGCGCTGTTCGACCGGGGACAGCCGGGGCCAGATGGCGGCAAAGATGCAGGTCCAGGGAACTTGCTCGGCAATGCTCTGCTAGAACCAGTCGCAACCGCGACGGTTTCAGCGACGAGCCAGGCGCCGGGAACTGCCCCGCACGGGCCAGGTGAGGCGGACGAACAGCCGCGAATCGGTGGGGAACCGATCGGGAGCCGAGTCGGCGGTCGAGAACCGCGCCCGGGTCCGCTGGAGAGGACCGCTCGCGAGGCGATCCGGGTGCAGGCGAACGCAAAACGCGACCGCGGGTGGGTCAAGGTGGTGGGGCATCCGGGTGATCCTCCATGAAGGCGTCATCAAAGGCGGGCAATCCTTGCTTGTCCCAGTATCAACCTCTCGCTTCCTCCGGTCAAGCGAAAAACCCAGATGCATCAGAGAACACGCATTATTGCCAACCGAACAAACATCACCTCCATGATTTCGCAGGGAGCAAGAACCAGCCCGGCCGGCTCGTCCACCATATCCGGTTCCCAGGAAATGAATGGGTTCACAGATCGCAAAGGGGTTGTCACAAATCCATTTGCGATCTGCCATCTGCCATCTGCTATTTGCTAGTTGCTATTTGCTATCGGCAATCTATTCCTGAGAAGACTATGACTCTAGACCCCGAGTTTCGATCAACACAAACCAATTCCCGCGCAAACAGACCAAAAGCCGTCAGCATTGCAATAAGTCCGGAAATAAAATCCCAATTTCACAATCTACATGGTTGATTTCTCGCCCGGGTTCGCAATGATGATGGGTAAGTTTCCTTCTTGCCCCTCGATTCGCACCTATCCACCCGAGGACGCCCCGATGCTGAGCATCTCCCCAGCGCGCCTGGCCGCCAACCGTCGGAATGCCCAGAAGTCCACCGGCCCCACGACCGAGGCGGGCAAGGAGGCGTCGCGGCGGAACGCCCTGAAACATGGGATGTGTGCCGTGACGGTGCGGGTTGAGGACGAGGTTCTGGTTCGCGAGCGGGCCATCGGGGTTTATGAGACGTTCAAGCCGCAGACCGCGTTTCAGGCGTGGGTTTGCGCCACCATCGCCATCATCACGATCCGCCTGGACCGCTTGCGGGATCTCGAAAAGCAGATCCGCAAGGGAGCCTCCTGGCGGGCCGCGTCGTTTTGGGACGACGACCAGCGCGACGAGGCCAGCCGAGTTGGTGCCCGCCTGGCTCGCAACCCCGCCAAGGTGGTGAGCTTGCTCCGCCGCTCGGTGGCCGGCTGCGACTGGCTGATCGAGCGCTGGTCGATGCTCCTGAGTGTCGCCCAGCGGACCGCCTGGACCGACGACCAGAAGGGGCTGGCCAACGACCTGCTCGGCACGCCGCCCGAACTCCGCGTCGATGCCCCCGGCTTCACCGTCGCTACCGATGGCCAGACCCTCGACACCGGGGCCGACGAGGTGGCCCTGGCGCTCGCGATGCTGGCCGACCTGAAGTTGCACCAGGAGCGGGTCGATGACGCCGACGCCATCGCGCGGCAACTGGCAATGGCCGACCTCGACGACTTCAACAACCCCAACCTGGTCCGGTGTCGGCGCTACGAGCGGTCGCTCCAGAACGAGTTCCACCGGCTCTGCACGTTGAGCCAGTTCGAGTCCCCCCAGGCTGCCCCCGGTCTCAAGTTCCCCGCCTCGATCCCCGCGCACTTCTTCGATCCTCCCCTCACCCCGAACGAACCCACCATCGTCACCCCCGCTATCGTGCTGAACGAAGCCATTGCTGCGACCCCGCCTGTCATTCCGAACGAACCCATCGTGGTTGTCGCGCCTGTCGTTCGGAACGAACCCATTATTGCTGCGATCCCGCCTGTCGTTCGGAACGAACCCACCGTGGCTAACGCGCCTGGCATCCGGAACGAACCCACTGTGGCTGTCGCGCCTGTCGTTCGGAACGAACCCACTTTCCCCTCGTTCGGTCTGGGCTTACCCCCCACGACCGGCATGGACCCGGCGCTGGTTGCCTTGCTGGAAGATGGGTTCCCCGACGCCGACTCACTCGACCCGGCCTGGTGCCGCGAGTTGATTATGAGGACATTCGACGTCGACGCCGAGGGTCGCGTCTCGATCCCCCCGTCCTACGGCAAGATCCCGCGAACCGACCAGCCCGGAACCGGCCCCGATCGCGGCTAAACCCGGATCTCCGCCGAAACCAGAGCTTGTAGGGTGGGTGCAACCCACCGTGCACTCGCGTGGTTGTCAGGCCCGGCCGACTTCGGCCTACCGTCGCGACCCGTCGCCTTTGAGGGTGACAGGCCCACCGTCAGTTCGATGGGGTTTCTGCGCACGTTGCCACTGGCGATCGCCGTTGTTTCGGATGTAAGCCGGCTTGTTGCCGTCGCGGTGGAGATAGCCGTTTTGTGCCCAGGACCAATCCGCGATGCCGATCGAGGCTGGCAAGTCGTTGTCGCGGTGACTCTGACCATTCTGGTCGGTCCAACTTCGTCCACCATCCACGTTAATGGAAGTGGGAAGATCACCTGCTCGGCCGGAGACACCGTGACGATACCATCTCTGAGTGCCGTTGGAGTGGATCTCGGCGGGTTTGTCGCCGTCACGGTGGAGTTTCCCATTTTGATACCACTTCATGGTGCCGTCGGCCTCGATTACGGCGGGTTTATCGCCGTCGCGGTGCAGCTGACCGTTTTGGCGCCACTCGCGTTTGCCGTCGTCGCCGATCGAGGCCGGTTTGTCGCCGTCGCGGGAGAGTATTCCCGCGCGGTACCAGCCGAGGCGGCCGCTATCGGTCATGTAAGCGGGCTTGTCGCCGTCGCGGTGCTGGAGGCCGTGCTGATACCAGCCTTGCTCGCCAAATCCGACCCGCCAGTAAGCGGGTTTGTCGCCGTCGCGGTGCAACTCACCCTCCTGATACCACGAGCAGCCGCCGTTGGCATGGATCAGGGCGGGTTTGTCGCCGTCGCGGTGGAGGCGACCAGCGCGGAGCCACCGCCGAGTCCCATCGCGGTCGGTTTCGGTGGGTGGGTCATCGCGCGTGGGCTCGTCTTCGTCCCGCTCCAGATCGTCGATGCCAGGCTCGCGGACGATCGGTACCACACGGTCGAGATCCGCCTGAAGGTCGGCCGCGGTGTAGCGAGGGGTCCCGTCGTCGGACTTGAAGTTACCCACGCGATACCAGAGCTGAATTTCTCCCTGGAACCGGAGCGCGGGGCCGTTGTCGGCGGCGCGATGGAGCACGCCGTCGCGGAACCAGATCTCGTCCCCTTCGGGAGTGATCACGGCGGGGCCGGTGTCGCGGTGGGGTTTCCCCAGACGATACCAGGCACGCAGGCCGTCGGCGCGGATCACGGCGGGCAGGTCCCCGTCGCGGTGCAGGACGCTATGCGGTTCACCATGCCAGAGCTGCGTCCCGGCGCCATCGATCATCGTCGGACCGTCGCCCGACCGTGCGCGGCGGCCTTCGAGAAACCAGAACCGCGCGCCATCGACATAGACAACCGCTGGCTGATCATCGTCGCGGTGGAGGCGGCCTCCCTGATACCAGCACTGGTCGCCGTTGCCGTGGATCACGGCGGGCAGGTCGCCATCGCGGTGCAAATTACCCCGACGAAACCAGCATTGCATCCCGTTCGGCTCGATGATCGCGGGCAGGTCACCGTCGCGGTGCAGCTTACCATGCTGGAACCAGCGCATCATCCCATCGGGTTCCACGATGGCGGGCAAGTCGCCATCGCGGTGCAGCTCACCCTTAACATACCAGCTTTGCGTCCCATCTTTGCCCACGCGGGGCTTGTGTTCTTTGGCGGGCATCGATCGAGAACTCCGGAGCAGAAACGGCCGCAAGCCAACCGACGGACTGTCCCCAGGATGCACAACCCTGAGATCAAGAACTTACACGGAACTGAGCGCAGTCAACAAGCGTCTATCCCGATCGCGGGATCGGCAACACCGCAAATGGATCGGTTCGCGCGACAAAATGGCGTTCGGTCGATCGAGAGGATTGATGAAATACCCAGCCAATTTTTGAGTGCTGTTGACTTTCGTACTATTCTCTCGAATACTCCTTTGTTCTTTAATCCTGCCAGTTTAAAGCAACTCAGACCCCCGTTGAGTTGTTCGCTGTCAGCATCGTGTCTGACCTGGTTAGCCATCACGACGCAGGACCGCGAGTCGCTCTGTTCGCCGCCGGGTTGAATCAACAAAGCGATTCTCGGATGCCGTATCCGAAATGTTTCGTTTGTCATGGGTTGTTGGACTTTATTCGGCTGGGTTGTGGTGCCTCGCTCATTCAGGCAGCCATGACCTGGTGTGATGACAGGATTTGAGTCGAGTCAGTCGATCATCAGAGCTTTCAGTGTGCGGAGTTTTTTCAAGATGCGTGTTTCCTTGCTGACTCGCTCGCCGTTTGCCTGGGTTCTGAGTGGGCTACTGCTGGCAATGACCATGATGGGATGTGGTGCGGGCGGTGGTTCGAGTGGGGGCGGGCAAGAAGGCCAGGTTTCCCCTCGGTTTCAAAAGCTGCAAGACGCCAAGGCCAAGGCTCTGGCGAAAAATCATCGGTCGCATTGATTGTTTGAGTCGGCTCTGGTGGCCAACAAACTGGGCTTTCGTGGATTCATCCGTCTGCTGTTTTGCCTCGAAAGGTTCATTATGCGAAAATCCTCGTTCGCTTCGACCCGCCAGCGTGGCTTTACCTTGATCGAGTTGCTCGTCGTCATCGCCATCATCGCGGTGCTGATCGCCTTGCTCCTGCCCGCCGTGCAGGCAGCGCGCGAAGCGGCTCGTCGGAGCCAGTGCGTCAACAACCTGAAGCAACTTGGCCTTGCTGCGCAGAATTATCACGACACCAACGGCACGTTCCCGATTGGCAGCCCGTTGATGAACGATGTCGCCGCCATTGGTGTCTATGCCGAGTCACAGAGCACGTTTGTATCCATGCTCCCGCAGTTTGAGCAGGGCCAGCTCTACAACGCGTTCAACTCGAACCGCAGCATCTACTCGATCGCCAACAGCACCATCTATGCCACCGGCCTCTCGACGCTCTGGTGCCCGAGCGACGGAAACATCAGCCGGTCGTACAGTGCCGGTGCGGTATCCAGCGACAACCCCAACTGCACGGTCCGCTTTACCAGCTACACCGGTTGCTTCGGCACCTGGATGTCGGAACCGCTCGACTACCAGCAGACAGCCGTCCTGGCGACTCTGAACACGAGTTTGCAGCCGATCCAGGCCAACAGCAACGGGATCTTCAACTACAACATCAGCTACAGCATGTCGGCGATCACCGACGGCACCAGCAACACCATCATGTACGGCGAAAAGGCGAACGGAAAGTTCACCATCCTCGACCCGTTGACACCGACGATTCCGAACGACCAGAACAACTACTGCTGGTGGGCCGACGCGGTCACCTCGGACACGCTGTTCACCTCGCTGTACCCGATCAACGCCTTCAACAAGGTCAAGCTCGGCTCGAACGGTGAGTACGCCAACTCGTGGGTTGAGGGGGCGTCAAGCTTCCATCCCGGCGGGGCCAACTTCTCGTTCGCCGACGGGTCGGTCCGCTTCCTCAAGGACACGATCGCGACCTGGCCCCCCTCGCCGACCGGCGGCAACCCGAACGGGATCACCGACACGGCCGGTGTCTACACACTCAATCCGACCGTGATCCGTCCCGGCGTGTATCAGGCGCTGACCACCCGCGCCGGTGGCGAAGTCACCTCGTCTGACCAATATTGATCATTCTTGGATTCTTTGATAAAATTAATTTGTCCCGCTGATCTCATCCGAGATCGGCGGGCAATTTTGTTTGCTCCTGATAAACCAGAGCTTCGTAGGGTGGGTGCAACCCACTGTGGCACAACGGTTTGCGTCGGATGGGTTCGATCTTTCCGCCCACGGCGGGTTGCACCCACCCAACGAAAATTTTGATCTCTGATGGATCGGGGTTTAGATGGCGGCTGTCTGCTGGCGGTGGGCCTGGGCGTAGTAGCCGCCAGCGCGGATCAGGTCGGCGTGGGTGCCAAACTCGGTGACCTGGCCGTGCTCGATGACGGCGATCCGGTCGGCGTGGCGGACCGAGGCGACCTTGTGGGCAACGATGACGGTGGTCCGGCCGGGTCGCCCCGTACTGAGCGCCAGGCGGACACGGGCCTCGGTCTCGGCGTCAAGGGCACTCGTCCCGTCGTCGATCAGGAGCACGGCAGGGTCGGCGATCAGGGCTCGGGCCAGTGCCAGGCGTTGCCGTTGCCCGCCGGAAAGCGACTGGCCCCGCTCGCCGACGATTGTGTCCAGCCCCAGCGGCAGCGCAGCGATAGTCCGCGTGAGATCGGCCGCCTCGACCGCCCAGCGGATCTGATCGTCGGTCGCGGCGGGGTTCGCATACGTCAGGTTGGAGCGGACCGTCCCCTCGAACAGCAACGCTTGCTGCGGCACCAAAGCGACGGCGTGGCGGAGGTCGGCCAGTCGAAGTTGGCGGATATCGATGCCATCGAAGCGGATCACTCCGGCACGATCGCCGACGTCGTAGAGTCGAGGCGCGAGTGCCATCAGCGTGGACTTACCCGCGCCGCTGGGGCCGATGATGCCGAGGGTCGAGCCGGCTTCGACGCGAAGCGACAGGCGATCGAGCGTCGGCCGGGCGTCGGGAGCGTAAGCAAACGTGACATTGTCCCAGACGAGTTCGCCCCGAGGGTGGATGATCGGTTGCGAATCGAGTCGGTCGCTGACCGGCTCGGGCTCGTCGAAGATCTCGTACAACCGCTGGACCGAGATCCGCGTGGCCGAGGCGGTGATCCCGAACTGGGTCAGGCGGACGATCGGCAGGTAAAGCTGCGCGATCAACGCATAAAAGGCCATCAACTCGCCGACCGTGAGGCGCCCTTGCCGGATCAACCAGACCCCATACGCCAGGACGAGCAAGGTGCCGGTCCCACTGACGAGCGTCGCCAGGGCATTCAGCGCGGCACTGGTGTCAAGGTTGGCCAGGTTCAGGCCCCGGTGGAGGTCGACCTGACGGTCCAGTTCCCCCAGCTCGGCGTCCTCCTGGGCAAACGACCGCACAACGCGCACGGCCGAGATCCGTTCCGAAAGAAGAGCGTAGATCGACGCCACCTGAGCCCGGATCGCCAGCGACAACTGATGGACCCGTCGGGCAAAGACCCGATGATTCACCGCATAGATCGGCAGAACCAGGAACGCCGCCAGCGCCAGCCGCCACTGAAGCCAGAGCATGACGCCGGCGACCCCGATGCCGAGGATCAGGTCGTTGACGAGCTGGAGCGACCCGCTGTTGAAGAAGACGAGAATCGACCCCACGTCGCTCGTCACCCGCGCCATCAACCGGCCCGTTTGCTGGGTGTCGAAGTAGGCCATGGGCAGCCGCATGAACTTGGTTTGCAACGCACCCCGCAAGGCAACGACCAGCTCCTGACTCGCCCGCCCCACAGCCTGAGCGACGCTCCAGGCTAGTCCCATCCGGCCCAGGTGGCACGCGACCGAGACCGCGAAGACGATCACGATCAGGTGGAACGCCTGGGCCTGGTCGACCGCCGATGGAGTCCCGGCCCGCCGCGTGAGCGCGACAAGGTGGTCGATGACGACGCCTTGCAGGACCGGGATCGGCAGCATCAGGGCCGACTGGACCATCAGGCCAAGCAGGGCCCAGATCACCGTCGCTCGATGGGGATACAGGAACTCGCGGACCAGGCGGCGGAGGCGGTCGGCCGCCAGCGCTGGGTCGGGGAGCGGAGCGGGGGTCACGTCCATTGCTTCTGGGTCCGGGATGCGGTGTTCGAGTGCGGTTTCCTAGCGGGAGCCAGGGCGGGTTCGGCCTCGAACTGGCTGGCGCAGAGGGCGCGGTACAGGCCATCGGGGCGGGCAACGAGGTCGCGGTGCGTCCCTTGCTCGACGATCAGGCCGCCATCCATGACGACGATCCGGTCGGAGTCGACGATGGTGACCAGGCGGTGGGCGATGACGAACGACGTTCGACCATGGAGAAGATTCTTGAGTGCTGCCTGGATCATCGCCTCGTTGGCGGTGTCGAGGGCGCTGGTGGCCTCGTCGAGGATGACGATCGCGGGATCTTTGCAAAACGCCCGGGCGATGGCGACGCGCTGGCGCTCGCCGTGGCTCAGCTTGTGGCCGCCCTCGCCGATCAGGGTGCCGTAGCCGTCGGGCAGGTTGACGGCAAAGTCATGGACCATCGCCGCCCGCGCTGCGGCTTCCACCTGGGCATCGGTCGCGTCGGGGGCACCGTACCGGATGTTGTCGGCCAGCGTCTGGCGGAAGAGGACCGGCTCTTGCAGGACGACCCCGACCTGACGGCGGAGGTCGTTGGTTGTCATGGCCTGCAGCGGGATGCCATCGAGCCGGATTCCGCCCCAGGTCGGGTCGTAGAAGCGGAGCAAGAGGTTGATCAAGGTCGACTTCCCGCAACCCGTCGGGCCAACCAGAGCCACGCGCGTCCCAGGAGTCACATCCAGGCGGATATCCCAGACGACCGGCTGCCCCGGCTGGTAGCCAAAGCCGACGCGGTCGAACGTGACGTGGCCCCGGACGCGGCCGATGGCGACGGGGTCGGTTGGCTCGACGACGTCGGGGGCGAGGTCGAGGATCTCGCCGAGGCGGTCGACGCTGGCTGCGGCCTGCTCGAAGACATAGGTCAGGTCGGCCAGCCGGGCAACGGGACCGAACAGCAGCGACGCCAGGGCTGCGGTCGAGACGGCCCCGCCGGGGGTCATCCGGCCTTGGAGGACTTCCCAGGCACCGGCGGCAAAGACGGCCGAGATCCCCACGCCGCTGATGGCAGCGCTGATGTTCGAGAACGCGGCCGAGAGCTTGTGGTCGCGGACGCGCGGGATGTGGGCGTCGTCGAGCATCGCCTGAAAGCCAAGCGTCTCGGCAGGCTCCTGCGCGGCGGTCTTGATGACGATCGTGCCGTCAATCCGCTCCTTGAGCAGACCGAAGATCAGGTCCATCTTCGAGCGGACGATCGTGCTATTCGCCCGAATCCGGGCCATGAAGAAGCGAAAGTTGACCGCATAGACCGGCAAGAACGCGAGCACGACCAGTGCCAGCCGATAGTTCTTCGTGACCAGAAAGGCGGTGATCGCCACCGTCGTCCCCAGGTCGGTCAGGATCTGGACGGTCTGCGCGGTGACCAGCACCTGGATTGCGCTGACGTCATCCATCAGCCGGGCGATGATCGACCCCGACGGCGTCCGGTCGTAGAACGACAGGCTGAGCCGCTGAAGTCGCTCATAGAGGCGATGCCGCAACTCGCGGACGACCCCCTGCCCGATCCGGCCGACGCCCCGCGTATTGACGTAGCTAACACCTGCCTGCAACGCGAAAACACCCAGCAACCCGAGCAGGTAAACAGGCAAAAGACCGTACCGACCTGCCGTCACCACTCGGTCGATCAAGCCTTGCACCAGGATCGGCGTCGGCAGATTGAGCAGCGCGACGATCGTCGTCAAGCCAAGCGCAACGGCAACCCGAGCACGGTCGGCGGCCAACCAGGAGATCACACGGCGGGCGGTACTGATCAAGGCAGGCGAGTCATCCAGCGGGCGGGCGGGCGGCAGCCGTTACTCACGATCACGGTCATGCCCAATCGAGGCACGAGTGATTGTACGAGCGATCGCCCGATCGTCCATCCCTGAGGTGGCCGACCGGTCAACAAGCCCCGGCCGTTATCGGAGCGGGAGATAGACATCGGTGATCATGTCAGATTCTTGAATGGTCGGCCCGACGTTGACGTATTGGAAGAAGATCGGGAAGTCTCTTGTCGTCTCGCCACTTCCCGGCAACCAATCATAACAGAGGGCGATCGCGGTCGTATTTCGCCGTCGCGATCCCAGGTGGCGGGCCACGGCGCACCGCCCGCCCGGAATGACCTTCGTCACGATCCCCAGTTCATTCGGGGCGAGGTCGTGATTGACCGCCACGCAGAAATCGACCCGGTGCAACTCTGGTGGTGTGGTGTCCGGATCGGTGTAGTGAACTCCGTAGGTCGCGTGGTGGGCGGGATCGAGGCGGTTCTCGATCCGCCACGCGATCAGTTTCCGCGCCGTGTCATATTCCGATCCGGGCGATCCATGATGCTCGATGGCCGCAACCTTCGTCGCGGGAAATTCAACGATCCGTACATCCATGAGACGACTCTTTGGTGAGAGGCCGGCCTTGCTCGCGAGGCGCAATTAGCCTTGCAGGTAGGCCAGGCGGAAGCAGCAATTGATCACGAACAGGATGATCCAACCAGCGCCGATCGCGCGTCCGAGGCCGTCGATCCAGCCGCGGACCGGCCTGCGGCGACCAGCAAGGGCAAGCACAATCCAGGCGGCGATGACCGCCGGGCCGACCACAGCGGCGAAATGAAGCACAACCCCGTTCCACCAGAGCGGGTCGTCTGAAGGCTGGAACCCACCAACCCGCCTGGTCATGCCCTGCCGTGCCAGTCGGATCAAGGTCAAAAGGACAGTCGCCACAACTCCCAACGCCAGGATCGACGTTCCGACCACTCCCGCCGCGAAGCCTGGTTGCCGCGCCAGGCGGCGGACCGTCGGCCTCGGCTGGCGGAGCCGGAGCCAGAGCACAGTCGGCGTCCAGGTGACAAGCACCCCAACCAGAATCGCGAGTGGACCGACCCAGCCCGAACGACCGGGGTTGCCAGCCCCCAGAAACGGCCGTGACAGCGCGAGCGTTCCCGCCGTGGCGACGACCATGACCATGGCGTCAAGGATCGTCAACCGACGCTCGGTCCGCGAGGGAAGCATGGTCCCACAGCACGGGCAACGACCATCGGAACGGGCCACCGGGGTGGATCGGGTTTCCATGCTCAGCGACGCCTCAAGATCCGATTGGAGCCAGCCGGCAACCAGGTCATCTCAATCCAGGACGAGCGTACAAGAGCGATACGCCGCTCGCAAGCAACCAGATCGCCTTGGGGATCGCTTTGCGGATGGCACGAGCACTGGATTGCTTCTGGGTGGCCGGATGGATAGGCTGAATTCGGTAGGTGATCCGCCCTGCCTCGGTTTCAGCTTGACTCACGCCTGGTCGCTGGAGGAAATATGCTCGGACACGCTCGACGCTTTCGGACCCGGTCGTCTCAGCTCGCTCGGTTGCGCGTTCGTCCCCGGCCCGGACTGGCGAGCGAGGGGCTAGAGATCCGCCGACTTCTGGCGGCCTCGCCGATCAATGTCGCCGCCAACTTGCCTCTCGCGAGCGGTCTGCCACTGCCGGGTTTGGCTACGGGTCTCGGCTTTACGTCCTCGCCAGCGACGTTGACGACGAGCGCGGTGAGCGTCGCCCCGGTCTCGGTCAGCGTCGCGCCCGGGGCCACGGCTGCCGGGACGATCTCATCGGCCACCGGGCCGTCGACGACCCTGGCTCAGTTGATGAACGACTACGAGACCGCCAACGCCGCCTCGTCCGAGGTCGCCCGGCCGCAGCCCGGTCGGTCCGATCGGATCTCGGTCATTCTCGGTACCCCCGAAGTTGTGCCGATCCTCCAGCTTCGCTCGCCGACCGGAGTTGAGGTGATCCCCGGCCCCGACCTCGAACTATTTGCTCCGGCACGGCTCTTTCCCGTCGAACCGCCACTTGAGCCCATCGCCCCTGCGCCGGTTCCTGTTCCCGCGCTCCCTGCTGATCCCGTCCCGGCTCTGGCTCCTCTGCCGGAAGGGCAAGCCAGTGCGGTGCTCGACCCGGTCCCGGTCGCCGTCTGGGACGCCGCGCTGGAGTTGATCACCGCCGAGATCGAGCAGGAAGGACCGACGCCCCTGGCACGTCCGACCCAGGCTGCGCTGGCCGCTGGTGCCATGCTGGCCGCGTGGACGGGGTGGAAGTCGCACTCCACCAACGACGGGCGATCACGCCGCCAGACGAAAGCGATTCAGGCCAGCACAACTCAATCCACCAACGGTCCGGGCCGCTGATCAAGCCAACGCGGGCCGAGTCTTGCCCTCAAAGCCGGCCCATCCCCGCCGGTTCGCGTCGAGGTTGAGCTTAGTTCCGAGTTCCCCCGTGGGTTTTGACTTCATGCGCTGCCGCGTTGTGCCGTGGCTGGGTAATCTGATGAGTGGCGTAGCCCTCGGATCAGAGAACCCACCCACGTACCACTCGGCGGTAAGTCGAATCCTTCAGGGGCGGTGCCAGGAAAGCCACCGTCCCGGTCAGGTGGCTCCGTTCTCGCTCCTCAACTATGATCAGGCACGAAAGCGGGCTCACGACATTGCAGCGGTTGTTCGGACGCGGATCATTCCCTCGCGGCTGAGGGATCTGAGGACGCGGCTCGACATCGTGGCGCACTTCGACAACTCGGCCGCCAACCCGATCAACCCGACAACGCCCCCGGCTCTCGTCCGTTGGGGCGAACAGACCAACGACGAGCTGTGCATCGGGTTCCTGCACTATACCCGCGACCGTGAACACCTCGACGGCCAACCACCGCCCCGGCAACTCGACCCGCTCGGCGACTGGCGGCCTTGATATGACGGACATCCGCCCTCCGAATGGAAAATTGGCGGCCAACTACGGCCTCTTTTTCAACGTCTGGGATCGCTTGCTCGGGACCAACCACACCGGCTACGAGGAACGGTTCGGGCGAGTAACCGCTCCCCGGTCGGCTTGACCACCGATGAGATGATCCGGTCGGATTGGGCGTCGTTGACCACAATAAAACCCTGACCGCGCCGCAAGGCGAGGCCAGGGTTTTGATTGCTGACGGATTGGCTCTGAGATCAGGACCGTGCGCGGAGCTTACTTGGCACGGCGACGACGGAAGGCGGTGACGCCACCAACACCGGCGAGACCCAGGCCGAGCATGGCCATCGAGGCGGGCTCGGGCACAGCGGCGCTCGGGGTGACGACGATCGTGATGTTACCCGAGTTGTTCGAGTTGGCGCTCGACCCGACCGAAGGCTGCGTATAGGTGATCGCCGTGACGGCGAAGCCACTTCCCGTGAGGACGGCAAACGACCCGCTGAAAGTGCTGGTGGCACCCGTGACGGTCAACGTGCCCGACAGGGTGCCGGTCTCATTGTTGGTGTTGCCGTTCGTCCCGGTGAAGGTGATCATCTCCGAGATCGCGATCGACCCCATCGAATTAAGCGCACCCGTCGGCTCAGCGACGTTGATCACATTAAAAGGCTGGGGGCCGAGACCGTCAAAGCCATTCTGCGAGGCCAACGGGATGCTGAAGGTAAACGACGTGCCCATGGCCGCACCCGTGGCTGGGGTCAGGGCGCTCAGGCCGACCAGATAGTCGGCATGAGCCTGGCTGGCCAGCGACAGAACTGCGAAGGTGGCGGCGAACAAAACGGATCGTTTCATCATCGAGTCAAACCCTCTTTACTTAAGCAAACTTCTACGGACTTCGGCCCCGGACACCAGGGCAGCAATGGTGGGCAATGCGACCGAACGCCGATTGACCATCACTCGCTTCCTTACGACCGAAAAGTCGACGAATCCGCTGGCAGATCCAGCCCGGCTAGACGCACAGCGGATTGACACTTTTCGGGACGAAATCTGACACTGACACGGCCGTGTACCGTGTTCGTGACATAGGATCGCACAGTAAAATCAACGTAATCAAGAGTTCTCCATCCAATTGATGCTTAAAATGAACGTTGCTCCGCAAATTCAACCTAAGACATTAGTCATTTCTTAAAAAGCGGTTCTAAGTTGTCGCCCGGTCGATCTGACAGACGGCTCTCCCGTCCGCTTTTCCGAAGTTTTTGACCCTTCCGGCTCATGCGTTGTCTGGCCGGCTCATCCGCGTTGGTTGACCCTGTCCCTGGCTCCGCCTACGATAGTTTTTTGGATTCTCGCCGTGGTGGCCGCTCGATGGGTGCCTGCCCGACCTCGATACAGCAAGCTCACTCCTGATCGAACTTCTAAGTCTCGACTTCCCGGAGATCGAAACGACATGGCGACGGAGCGACCTCGGACGCTGGGTGAACTCAAGCAGAGTGGATACAAGAGTGAGTCGGTAAAAGACGAGATGAGGCGCAACCTGATCGCCAAGATCCGCGACGGTTCGCCGCTCTTTCCCGACATCCTCGGCTACGAAGAAACCGTGGTCCCGCAGATTCAGAACGCGATCCTCTCCAAGCATGACATGCTCTTCCTGGGACTTCGTGGTCAGGCCAAGACCCGGATGCTCCGGCAACTCGTCCACCTGCTTGATGAGGCGATGCCGGTCGTGGTCGGGTCCGAGGTCAACGACGACCCCTACCGCCCGCTCTCGAAGGAGTCGCGCGACAAGATCGAGGCGATGGGCGACGCCACGCCGATCGACTGGGTTGGTCGGTCGGACCGGTACCAGGAAAAGCTCGCCACCCCCGACGTGACGATCGCCGACCTGATCGGTGAGATCGACATGATCAAGCATGCCGAGGGGCGTTACCTTTCGTCCGAACTGACGATGCACTTCGGCCTCGTCCCCCGGACGAACCGCGGGATCTTCTGCATCAATGAGTTACCCGACCTTTCGCCAAAGATCCAGGTCGGTTTGTTCAATGTCCTCGAAGAGCGCGACATCCAGATCCGCGGCTATCCGATCCGGATGGAACTCGACCTTTGCATGGTCTTCTCGGCCAACCCCGAGGACTACACCAACCGAGGTCGGCTCGTCACCCCGCTCAAGGACCGGATCGGCTCGGTTGTCCGGACGCACTACCCGTTGACCCGCGAACTCGGGATCGCGATCAACGACCAGAACGCGTGGGTCGAGCGCGACGGCGCCAAGCTGGTCGTGCCGATCTACATCAAGGAAGTCGTCGAGGAGATGTCGCGCCTGGCCCGAACCTCGTCGCACGTCAACCAGGCGTCGGGCGTCTCGGTCCGGATGTCGATCGCCAACCTCGAGAACGTGATTTCGAATGCCGAACGCCGGAGCTTGCTCAACAACGAGCACGACATCGTCCCCCGCGTTTCCGACCTGACGCACTCGCTGCCCAGCTCGCGGGGCAAGCTCGAACTGACGATGTCGGAAGATGAGGGGCACGAGGACAAGCTCATCGGCCGGCTCGCGTCGGAAGCGGTCAAGAATGTGTTCGACTCCTACATGAATATCAAGGAGTTCCGCGCGGCGGTCGACTTCTTTGAAGGTGGCAAGGGAGTCGAGATTAGCGACACGCAGGCATCGCGGGTCGTGCTCGAAAAGATCGACAAGATCCCCGAACTCAAAAAGAAGGCCGAGGAGTTCGCCCGCAAGCTCATGCCCGAGTTGAGCGAAGCGGGAGCCCGCGAGGCCGCCGTCGCCAGCGCCGTCGAGTTCATGCTGGAAGGGATGCACGTCCACAACAAGTTGAACAAGACCTCCAAGGCCGGCGGGTCGTCGTACAAGCGATAACTGGTCTGATCTCGTCGTCAGAACTCAAGGCCCCTCCCCGACTCGCCGTCATGGCAAACCGGGGGTGGGTTTTTTGCATTCCCCACAACCCAATTTAAGATCAATCCCAAGAAATTCGTTGACTCGTGCGGCGACACATGATGAGATCGAGACCCATCAAGCGTTGGCTAGATCGAGATCCCTCAAGAGTGGCTCTGGGAAGACCTTGACCCGCCAAGCTGGCTGACGATCCATCGCCCTCTTTGGTGTGGGAGATCGACCGATGAATCCGCCGGGCGCGTCGATGGCGATCGAGCATGGGTTATCGCTGACGAGGGCGGTGCGGATCGACCAGGAGTGCGCTCGATTCGACTCCGAGTGGCGCGATGGACACCGACCGAACATCGCGACGGCGTTGCTCGGGGTTGAGTCCGCGCTCAGACCGGCGCTGCTCCGCGAGTTGCTCGCGGTCGAAATCGCGGCCCGACGGCGGCTTGCCGAGTCGGTTGGCATGGATGAGTATCTCGGGCGATTCCCCGACGATCCGTCGATCGTCATGGCCGCATTCGCCATTTCGGCGTCGGATCAGCCAACTGGTACCACGCGGGATGCCTTGCAGATGCTCCCGAGCGTGCAGTTGGTGGCGATCTGGCCGGCGTTGTTTGCGGTCTCCCTCAGCCGACTCAATCGGCTCGCGGCGGATGCCTCGTCATCCTCCGAGTCCTCGGAGCCTCCCGCGGATCCGAAGTCACCCGGCACCGCCTCGGTCATGGCGGCGGTCCTGCCTGGTTTCGAGCTGATCGAACCGTTGGGCCAGGGAGGGATGGGGACCGTCTGGAAGGCGCGGCAGATCAAGTTGAACCGGATCGTCGCGCTGAAGGTGATCCAGGACCAGGATCGGGTCCGATCGCAAGACCTTGTCCGTTTTCTGATCGAGGCCGAGGCTCTGGCCGCGATCCGTCACCCTCATGTCGTGCTGGTCCATGAGTACGGCGAGGCTGCTGGTCATCCCTTTCTCGCGATGGAATACCTTGCTGGCGGGTCGCTCGCCGCTCGGCTACACGCCGGAATGCGATTTGATTCGATCGCGGCAGCGCGGTTGGTGGCCACGCTGGCCGCCGGGGTTCAGGCCGCGCACGACCTCGGGATCGTCCACCGCGACCTGAAGCCGGGAAATGTGCTGTTCGACGCCACCGATCAGCCGAAGGTCGCCGACTTCGGCCTGGCCAAATGGACCGATCGCGCCGACGTGACAACCACGCGTGCCATCATCGGCACCCCCGCCTACATGGCTCCCGAGCAAGCCCGTGGCGACATGAAGTTCGTCGGGCCAGCGGCAGACATCTATTCGCTCGGCGGCATCCTCTACGAGTGCTTGACCGGGACTCGGCCCTTTCCCGACGACGATCACCTGACCCTGCTCCGCCATGTCATCGAGACCGATGCCGAGCGGCCCAGCCAGCGTCGGCCGGGAGTCGCGGGCGATGCTGAGTTGATCTGCCTGAAGTGCCTGGCCAAGAGTCCCGCCGACCGCTACCCGACCGCTCGGGCGCTCGCCGAGGATCTCAACCGGTTCGTCGCGGGCGTGCCGGTGCTGGTCCGCCCGGCTGGTCGGGTCGAACGCACGATCAAGTGGGTCCGCCGCAAGCCGACCCAGGCCGCCGCTTATGCGTTGACCGCCACGGTCGCAATTCTGCTGGCCTTCGGGACGAGTCTCGGCGTCCTCTGGCAGGTCGCCGAACGAGCCAAGGATGCCGAGGGAGCAGCGCGGCAAGAGGTCGAGATCGCGCTTGCCAGCACCCGGCAAGCTCAGGGCGACGCCGAAACCGCCCGCGACCGCCTGGCGCACGTTGAGTACGGCCGAGCCATGCAGGTGGCGTATCAGGAGTGGTCCGACAACAGCCCCGATGTCTCGCGGATGCTCCTTGACGCCACCCGCCCGGACCTCCGGGGGTGGGAGTGGGACTTTGTCGACCGCCTCTGCCATACCGAGGAACGCGAGCTGCGTGGGCATCGCCACATTTTGACCGCTGTCGCCTACAGCCCCGACGGTACCCGGATCGCGTCGTCGAGTTGGGACAAGCTGATCAAGGTCTGGGATGCGCGGACCGGGTTGGAACTGATAGCGCTCAAAGGTCACACCGACGGCGTGTCCGCGCTGGCCTGGAGTCCGGATGGCACGCGGATCATCACCGGCGGGCGAGATGCGACGGCCCGGATCTGGAACAGCACGACCGGGCTGGAGATTCAGACACTCCGGGGGCATCAGGCGCGTGTGGACGCGGTTGCCTGGAGCCCCGATGCCCGGCGGATCGCCACGGCGAGCGCCGACGGCACGGCCAGGGTCTGGAGCGCGGCCGATAGCAGCGCGATACGGACCCTGACTGGCCACACCGGCGCGATCGTAGGCGTGGCCTGGCACCCGGACAGTTTGCGCCTGGCCACCGCCGGCGGTGACGGCACGGCGCGGATCTGGGACGTCAGCGATGGGGCAGAGATGCGGACCCTCCAGGGCCATGTCGGCGACCTGACTGGAGTGGCCTGGAGCCCGGACGGGACCCAGATTGCCACCGCCGGCAAGGACACGACCGCGCGAATCTGGCACGTCGAGAGTGGTTGGCAACTCGTGTCGCTTCGCGGCCATACCCGGAGCGCCAATTCGGTGGCCTGGAGTCCCGATGGCACCCGGATCGCCACCGGCGGCGCTGAGGGATCAATGAAGGTCTGGGATCCACGCACCGGCTTCGAGGTCCGGACCTTTCGCGGTCACATGGCGGTCGTGACGGCGGTGGCCTGGAACCCTGATGGCAAGCGCGTTGCCAGCGCCAGTTATGACAATGCCGTCCGGGTCTGGCGCGTCGATGAACCTGCCGAGGCGTTGCCGATCCTGGGCCATACCAATATCGTCCACGCGGTCGCCTGGCGTCGCGATGGCCGCCAGGTCGCCACCGCCAGCGATGACGGCACTGCGCGGATCTGGGACGCCCGCACGGGGGCGCCGGTGCTCGTTTTGCGCGGCCATCGAGGACCCGTCTATGTCACCTCCTGGAACCCCGACGGTTCCCGGATCGCGACCGCGGGCACCGACGGCACAGCCCGCGTCTGGGACACAACCCAGGGTGGTCGTGAATTGTTCGCGCTTCGGAATCACAAGGGTGGCGTGCTCTCGGTCGCCTGGAGTCCCGACGGCACCCGGATCGCCACGGCTAGCCGCGACAAGCTGGCCAGGATCTGGGACGCCACCACGGGCGCTGAGGTCCAGACCCTTGCCGGCCACTCGGGTCCGATCTTGACCGTGAACTGGAGCCCCGACGGCAAGCGACTGGCCACCGGGAGCGACGACACCACGGCGCGGATCTGGGACGTCGGCTCGGGCTCGACCGTGAGCATCCTTCGAGGCCACACGGAGATGCTGCACATGGTCATCTTCAGCCCCGACGGCACCCGGCTCGCCACCGCCTCCCGCGACAAAACCGCGCGAGTCTGGGACATCACCAGCGGCACCGAGGTCTTTCCCCTCAAAGGGCACGCGGCCGGCCTCTTCTCGGTTTCGTGGAGCCCCGACGGCAAGCGACTGGCCACCGCCAGTCTCGACGACACGGCGCGGATCTGGGACGCGCGGAGCGGTGCGGAGACGCTGACCATCAAAGGTCACGTCAACTACGTTCGATCCGTGAGTTGGAGCCCCGACGGGACCAGGCTGGCCACTGCCAGCGATGATTACTCCGCGCGGATTTGGGGCATCCGACCCGACCTCCTCGGTGGATCGGTTCAACCTTGACGTTGGCAGGACACCAGGACCGATAAGGCTATCCGATCCGCTCGCGGTTTCCTAGAATGGATGCAACTCAGACGCACCGACGGACCCGCGACCGAGAGGCGACAATGGCACGTTTTGAATACACCAAGTGGGACGGGTCGCAGGAGTTCTCGCCGCAGTCGGCCGACAAGGCATTCGATCAGCTCAGCGAATACCTGATGCAATACGGCGACCAGGTCATGCGCAACCTGGACAACGTCGATGACGAGGACATGAAAGACCTCGTCGAGTTGATCAAAAAGGAAGGCTTGATCGAGGAAGACGGCGAGGGCAAGTATCAGGTTAGCCCGAAGGGGATTCGCCGCATCCAGGAATCAGCGCTCTCCAACCTCTTCCAGACCTTCCAGCGCGACGCGATCGGCAAGCACGAGACCCCGAACAAGGGGGACGGCTCGATCCGCCACGAGGATTCGAAGCCTTACGTCTTCGGCGACTCGCTGGCCAACATGAACATGCACGAGACGCTCAAGAACGCGATGGCGCGGCAAGGCGGCGGCTACCCGATCAAACTCAAGATGGAAGATTATGTCGTCCACGAGGTTGAGCACCAGACCCGGTGCGCCACCGTCGTCCTGATTGATATGTCGGGGTCGATGAGCCGGTACGGCAAGTATTCGACCACCAAGAAGGTCGCGCTCGCCTTGCAAGCGATGGTCCGGTCGCAGTACAGCCAGGATACGCTTTCACTGGTCGGCTTCTACTCGTTCGCCAGTGTTTTGACCGAGCGTGAATTGATCAACTCGGCCCCCAAGCCCGTCAGCATCTACGATAGCCGGGTCAACCTCCGCTTCGACCTCGACAACCTGCCGAAGCGTGTCCCGCAGCACTTCACCAACATCGACGCCGGTCTCAAGCTGGCCCGCTCGATTCTGGGCCGGTCGGGTGCCTCAAACAAGCAGATCATCGTCGTCACCGACGGCGAGCCCACGGCGCACATCGAGGGCCGCGAGTTGTGCCTGATCTATCCCCCTGCCGAGAAGACCGCCAAGCACACCCTGAACGAAGTCCGCCGGTGCGCCGCGCAGGGCATCCGCGTGTCGAGCTTTGCCTTGATCGAAGATTACTTTTACCTCGGTCTGGTCAACTTCGTCGAGGAGATGGCCCGCGTCTCGCAAGGTGTCGCTGCCTACTGCAACGCCGAAGATCTCGGCAAATACGTCTTCGACAGTTTCATCGGCGGTCGTCGCTCACGCAAGACGGCCCGCTGAAGGTCGATCTCAAGCCTCGCAACCCGCCGGGCCGGCTCAGTCCGGTTCGCGGGGATGCCACGCCGGGTCGCTCCGGAAAGCCTCGGTCGTGATCAGCCCGGTCACGAGACCGCCCTTGACGACCAGATACCCAGCATCCCGGCTGCGAACGCCTTCGCAAACCCAATAGTACAGCACGCTCGTTTCGTCGAGTGTCTTGAGCAACTCGAGCCGGTCAGCCTCCCACTGCCGACGCCAGAGGGGACTGCCGTCGGTGGGCCTGGGGAGGGGGATCTCTCGCGCGGCGGTCAATCGCACGAACGGGTTGTTGAGGTAACGCTGCCGGACCTCGTGATTGTGAGTCTCCCGATTTGAGTGGGCCAACGCCTCGGCCGCGGGCACATTGGCATCGGGCGGAGCACCATGGACGGCCGTCGCGTCGAAGAGGAAGTTGCACTGGGTGCAACATCCTTTATCGAACCGGGATTTGAAGCGATGGCCGCAGCGTGGACAGGCCCGTTCTCGGCCGCCCCAAAGGATGTCTGGGGCGTGGAATGCGTTGCGGTTGTCCAAGCGAACTGCCTCTCGGTTGCGAGCCTCACGGGATCATGCCGCGTCCTGCTCGACCGTGGCGGCCAGGGTATCCGCAGCAGCCTTGCGACCGAGAGCGTCGTAGGTGGCGTACTTGTACAATTCGGACAACGTCGGATAGTTATAACACGAGTTGATGAACAGGTCGGCATCGGCATTCATCAGGAGCGCGGTCATGCCGATGTGGATCAATTCGGTCGCCTGTTCGCCGATGACGTGGACGCCCACGAGCTTCATATCCTCGGCGCGGAACAGGAGCTTCAAGAAGCCGTCGTCGTCGCCGATAATCTGGCCGCGGGCGTTGGCGGTATAGCTGGCGCGGCCGACGATGTAGGGAACCTGCTTTTCGATCAAGCCTTCCTCGGTCTCGCCCGCCATCGAGCATTCGGGGATCGTGTAGATCCCGAACGGTAAGATCGGCGCGACGGCCTTCTTCTTGAATTTGAGATCGAAGGCATCCACCATCGCCACGCGGGCCTGCTCCATGGACGTGGACGCGAGCGCGGGGATGCCGATGACGTCGCCCGCCGCGTAGATGTGCGGCAAGGCGGTCTGGTAATGCTCGTTGACGGGAATCAGACCACGCTTGCCGAGTTCGACACCGATCGTTTCCAGGCCGAGGCCGCAGGTATTGCTGTTCCGTCCGGCAGAGACGAGGACAGCATCGCCTGAGACAACCGCGCCTGATTTGAGGTGCAGTTCAATCTCCTGGTCATTCCGGACCGAGACGACGGCGTCGCTCATGCACATCCGGATGCCGAGCCCTTCCATCCCCCGCCGGAGCGCGGCGGAGATCTCGTAGTCGAGGAAGCTGGCGACCCGGTCGCGCTGCTCGATCAAGGTAATCTTGACGCCCAGCGCCGCGAACATGCAAGCGTATTCGCACCCGATCACACCACCACCGCAAACGAGCATGTTCGCGGGCATGTCGCGCAAGGTCAGGATCGTGTCGGAGTCGAGGACGCGGGGATCATGGAACGGGAAGATTGGCGGGCGGTAGGGAGAGGAGCCGGTCGCGATCAGGATCTTCTCGCCGCGAATCCGGATTTCAGGGCTGCCGTGTGGTTTTATGGCAACAGTGTGCGGGTCGACGAACGAGGCCATCCCGGAGTAGACTCGGACCTTATGCCGTTTCAGGTTCGCCTGGATTCGGGCACGCTCGGTGTCGCAGATGTAGCGCTCGCGCGCCATGAAGTCGCGGACGTTGACCTGCTGCTTCAGCGAGAACTGCAACCCATAGAGCGCTCGGTTTTTGAACCCCGAGAGGAACAGCGACGTCTCGCGAAGCGTCTTTGACGGCAAGGTCCCCGTATTGGCCGAGGCGCCCCCGAGCCAGACTTCCTTCTCGATCAGGGCGACACTTTTGCCGAAGTAAGCGGCCTGGGTCGCCCCCTTTTCGCCAGCGGGACCGGAGCCGATGATGACGAGGTCGTAAGTCTTGGATTCCATGATGGCCCTGGTGAGCATCGCTGCGGATCACATCCGGAACGGGCCGGACGTTCACCTTTCAGGCTAAGCCTTCCGCCAGAGTCCGTCAAGCCAGACAAGAATTCCTTCCCAACCTATCCAGGGAAAGGACGTTCCACAGACGAACCGAGGAACGTCCCCTTCCCTTCGTGGTGTTACCGACAGTGGATCAGCTCAGGAGACGATCCACTTCGGGAAGCAGCCGGCTGAAATCCAGTTTGTGGTGACACGCCTCGCGGGCGGCGACGAGGTCGGCATCCTTCCAGTCGCGGGCTACGGCGGTCAGCTCGGCATAAGACTCACGAGCCACCCGTCGCATCCCACCATCCTCGTGGTAGGTCAGGAACCGAGCCAGATCACCGAGCCTGGCCTTGGTTCCACCGGCCAGCGAGCACCGACCATCACAGCCGGGGCACATCGTCGGGTTCGACGCGAGCACGGCGTCGCGGAGTTCCAAAATCTCGGCCGCCTTGAGAGGCTCGAATCGACGGGCGGCGTCCGCGTTTTCGAGAACCTGGTCGGTATTCCGGAGCGTCACGCACGACGCCGAGAACCGCTCGTCGGTCCAGATCGCCTGGAGCAAGCCCTGCCCGGGGGTCAAACCTTTGGCCTTGATCGACGGAACGTGGTCGGCTGTGAACTGGGTCTGACCAGCAAGTTGCTTCATCGAGACCAGGCCGATATTTTTGGCATGGCAGGCGTCGATCGCCTTGTTGAGTGGGGCGTTCCGGTCGAGCCAGGGGGTGTACTTGAGCATGACCACGTCGATGAAGCCACCCTCGGCAGCGTTCTGGATCTGCTCGGTGATCATGGCGTCATGCGTCGAGAAGCCGACGAATTTGACCTTGCCCGTGGCCTTCAGCGCCTCGGCCGTTTCTTTCAGTTCCTTGCTCTTGGGCCAATCGGTTTGATCCGTCTCGAGCCCGTGGAAGAACAGGAGGTCGATGTAGTCGGTCTTGAGATTCGCCAGGCGCTGGTCGAGCTTCTTAAGCATGTCGGACTGAGTTTTGACATGGCTCTTGGTCGCCAGGAAAATGGACTTGCGAACCTCGGGCATGGCCGTCAGCCACTCGCCGATGACTTTCTCGGAGTTTTTGTAGCCTTCGGCGGTATCGAAGTAGCGAACGCCTTCGTGGTACGCCGAGCGGAGCAGTCGAGCCAGACCAGCGGGCTCGCCGACGGTCCCGTGATTTAGCAAAGTGACTTCTACGCCCGTCTTGCCCAGCATCCGCTTCGGCAAAACCGGCTTGTCCTCACCCGGCTTGGGGTCCTGCGCTGTCGCGATACTCGCGGCACCTGCGACCAGGCCGGTCGTCGCGGCCGTCACGGCCAGGCTTGCCTGAAGGAATGCACGACGATCGACGGCACTCACCTGCGGATCGCTCATCTTTCGATACTCCCCGGACACGAGATCAGGAGTCGCCAAGAACGCGTTGTCCCGCCGATGGATCGACGGCACCGCGATCTTAGCTCATCCTCGCGCGGGATGCACCGACCTTCTCGCCAGATTTTTTGCGGAGACGTGTGGCCGATCAGCGAAGGCTAACGGTGGCGACCTTGGGCTCAGCCTCGACGACCCAGTCGAACGAGACATCAAACGGTTCCCACCACGGGGCCACACCGGTTGCGGGATCGCTGTGCCGACCAAGACCTTCGGGGGCCGGGATTGTGTAGGTAAGCGTATATCGACCGGGGGCGGGCATGGCGATGGTGGCTCCATAGTGAAAGCCATCACGTGCCATCATCGGAATCATCGGTCCACCCGCGATCTCGGAACCACCTGCGGCGGGAGCGAGTTTGTATGTCACTTTCAGGTAGTCAATCTTTTCGTCCTTGGCGAACCCGTTCGGATTGCCTTCGAGCGCCTTGATATCGGCCTCGACATGGATCATGTGCATGGTCGGGTCGGACGGCATGTTATCCATGATGACTGCTGGCAACCAGACGGCGGCGATCCGGATCTGATTTTTCTCAACCTCATCACCGATCGGATATTCGCGGATGGGTGCTCCGGTTCCAGCCAGCGGTTGCAGTGGCGCTGACGGAGCTTTAGTGGCCTGATTCGCAGGCGACTTGGGGGGTTCCAGGTTGAGCCAGAGAAACGATCCGATCCCCAGGACGATCACGCCCACTACCGCGGAGCTTGCCCACGACTTAACCACGTTCCAAGCTCCTGTTTGTGTTGTCGATCAACCGTGAATCAGACGCCCACGCCGACGCGAGTAGGAGTCGACTGAACCACGACTGCTCGCTCGAACAGCGGTAAGATCAAAGTCATCAATGCCCCGAAAAGCAAAAATCCCTGAATGACCAGCGTCTGAACATTCGGATGGATGCCGAGCATGGGCACGCCGAGGCCAAGCCAAGACACCGGAGTCACCTTGATCAAGCCAGCGTTTTGCAATTCGAAGACGCCGTTACCAGCAAAGATAACCGCCATCGCGAACAGGGCGAACCCAGTAAATTTAAAGAACGGGCGAAGTGGCAGCCGAACGCTCGACGCCCGGATCACGAATGCGATGACCGCCAAAAGCACCAGGCCGAGACCAAGCCCAGCGACGATCCCGATCAGGCCATCACGGGCTCCGCCTTGCGCCGAGACCATCCCCTGGTACAGCAAGGATGTCTCGGCCCCCTCACGGTAAACGGCAAGGAACGACGTCAGAGCCAGAGTTCCCAGTCCACCGACCCTGGCACCCTGAGTCGCCTGTTGCTTGAGAAAGTCTGCCCAGCGTTTCGCCTGGGTCTGCGCGATCAGCCAGTAACTGACATAGAAGAGAATCGCTGCGGCAACCATCATCACGACCCCTTCCATGATCTCCTGGGTCCGACCATGTGCCGACGCGAGCAGGGTTGTCAAACCATAAGCCGTCAAACCACTGGCGACGACTGCCGCACCGATGCCCCACCAGATCGCTACGAGCGCTCGGGGTTGACCCGTCTTGACGGCCAGAGCGATCAACATCGTCAGCAATAGGATTACTTCGACCCCTTCTCGGAGGATCGTGAGCAGTGACATCACAAATGCGGGGCCGAACGAACCGACCATGGCTGCGCTTGCCCTGGTGACCGACTCGCTGATCGCGACCTGCAACTCATCGAGGTGCCCAGCCAGCGTCGAGCCAGCCACCCCTGAGTCGATCCGCCCGCGGATCATGTTGAAGCGGGCTTCGAGCGGGGCAACAGCTTGCGGCGACCGGGTATTGAGCATCCGTTCGAGCGGCTCGAAATCGTTGAAGTAAGCATCGGTCATCGCCGAGGCAGCGTCGCTAGACTGCCCATTGTCGGCCAGTTTTTTGACTTGATCGAACGACGCGGCGAGGGCGGTCAGCTGCCGTTCTTGCTCGGAGACAGCCAGCGACGAACCAGTATCGGTCACGGTGGCCACGGTCGGCTTGGTGACGTCGCGGCGATCGAAGATGTTGAGCCGTTTGAGGTCGACCGATGCTCGGCTCAGTTCGATCATCAACGAACCCAGACGAGACCGAAGGTCGCTCGGGTCAACCGAACCATCGTTCACGCTTTTCAGAGCGGTCCGGAAGCCCCGGAGTTGCGCCTCGATGACCCCAGCACGAGCGAACCCAAGATGGCGGCGAACGGCCGTCTCCATGTCGGATAGTTCAAACTCACCCCAGTAAGCATCCTCGGCCAGCTTTCGGGCCCGAGCCAGACCCTCTGGCTTGGCGGCGAGTAACCGAGCCTCGCCAAGCAACATGCTGATCCGGTCAATCACCTCAGGCCAGGCGACAGCGGGAATGTCAGTCTGGGCAGCAGACACGGGAGCCGGCCCTTGCAAGGCGATGGTGTCGAGGTCCAGTCCGGCGGCATCAACGGTCACTCCGGCCTTGTAGGCTGGTCCCATCTCGTGCCAGATGTTGAGCGTATAGCGCCCAGCGGGAACATCCTTGAACCTGAAGGCCGAACCCGACTTGCAGACCTTGGCCCAGGGCGAGCCCGTGACAACCAGATAGCCCCGCATGTGGGTGTGGATATCGCAGACGAGGCGAATGAGGCCAGGATGGTCCGGCGTATAACTTTGGGTTGCGTTCGGGGCCATGCTCCACGAGAACGGCATGTCCGCCGTGGCACTATGGACACTGTGCGGTTCACCGTCACCGTTGGTAAACTGAATCGGTTGACCGACCCGAGCGAGTTGCACCCGCGGTTCGAACTGGAGACCTTGCTGGCGGACAAGAGCCACCTTTGAGCCAGCCTCGACCTCGGTCGAGCCTAAAACGGCTGGATCGACGGGGTCGAGAGTCACGACGGCCGGGCTGATCGAGGGCGAGCAGGTCTCGGGTATCGTGACCCGACCCTTGACCTCGCCAGCATCGGTTGCCGCGACCAGCATGGCCATCAGGCTCATCGTCACCAGCAATCGCAGCGGAAGGCGTTCCATTGTGGGTCTCATCATCGCTTGAAGCGAAGTCCAGTCGAACCAATACGGGACTTCACAAATACTGAGATTCAGTCTCAACGTCCCGATTGTAGTCTCGCTTGGTGCGGTCGTCAATTCGTTACCCTTCGACGGTCGGATTTGTGAGCCGGTCCCAGTGCCATGTCAGCCTCCCACGAAGCCAGCCCTTATGACGGACCGGTCCACACAGTCACTTACTGGGCTGGTGGCCGGGCCATTCAGTTGGTGCAACCAGTCGACCCCGATCGCCTGCTCGAAGCTCCCGAAGTGGCCGCGTGGAATCAAGCGGAAGACTACATGCCTTACTGGGCTTACCTCTGGCCGGGTTCTTTCTTGCTTTGTGACGCCGTTGTCGCAGGGCAGTTCGCGCCGGGAACCCGGACCCTGGAATTAGGATGTGGGCTTGGTCTGCCGGGTCTGGTGGCACTCAGCGTGGGTTTGCGGGTCGAGTTCACCGATCACGACCGGACGCCGCTTGGGTTCGTGGCCCGGAGCATCATGGCCAACGGGTTCGACCCTGAGCTCTATTCCGTCGCGCTGCTGGATTGGCGACAACCGACTCCCGGCCGATTTGCCTTGATCCTCGGGGCGGACATCACTTATGAGCGGCGCCTGGTGCCCCTCGTTGCCGGGGTGATCGCCGCCAAACTCGCCCACGACGGCGTTGCCCTGATCACCGACCCCGACCGCGTCGCGTGCGCAGGATTCACCGCCGCCGTCCGCGCCCTTGGCCTGGAAATCGACGGCCAGCCCGCGACCGGCGATGCCAATGACCTCGGTCCGGCGCGAGGAACGATCTACCGAATCTGGTGGCCAGGCAATCGTAGAATAAACGAAGCCACGGATCGAACACGGATCAAGTCAGAAACCCCTGGAGGTTGATTCACGATGCCTCGGATCGAACACGTCGCGCTTTATAGCGATGGCGACCCCGCCAAGCTCAAGGATTTTTACCTCGCGGCCTTCGGCTTTCGCGTCCTGGTTGATAACGCCCACACAACGCCGCCCGGCTACTTTTTGGTGGGTGATGAGGGCGGGATGGCCCTCGAAATCATCGGTCGTCCCGCGGGGACAACGAATGCCAATCAGCGCTTCGTTTGCCACGTCGCCATCCTGGTGGATGACGTCGCCGCCACCCGCCGCGACCTTGAAGCGCGCGGTCTGACGTTCGAGATCGACACCATGGTCGCCAACGACGCGATGACGACCTGTTTCTTCCAGGACCCCAGCGGCAATCGCATTCAGATCGTCCACCGCGCCCAGCCGCTGGGCAGTTGAGCGAACTTACCTTGGCGCGGGGTCGATCACCTTTTGCCGTTCCAGGAGCCAGAGCACGGGACGATCAACCAGCAATGGGGTCGGCAACGGTTGCGGGGCGTCGTCGTGCTCGGGCGCGGCGTCGCCGAGCGTCGAGCACGCGAAAAAGCGGTGATTGGGGAAGTGCAGATCCATGTAGTCAAGGAAGCCGGTCATCCCCCAGCGGCGGAGCGAAGCCTGGACCTCGTCGTGGACGAGTTGATCGAGGTGGGTGTCGACCTTGTCGTCAGGCACCGACGTGGCCAGGCGATGAAGGATCGACCCCGGCTCGGTCAGGCCGCCCCAGCGATCGAGCTTGTTCAGGACGATCGCCAGCGGCGTCTTCACGGGTGTCCGGCCGAAGAAGGTGGTAAGCTTGCGGGCGTCGGTCAGGTAGTCGGCGGGTGGAACGCGGGTTTCCTTTTCGGTCAACTTGATCCGTCGGTCGAGCGCGACCTCGCGGATGCGAAGGGGGTCAAGCAGAAAGAGCAAGCCGCGTGCTTGCCCGAGGTAGCGGGCTTCGCTCCGAAGGAGTTCGAGGTTCATCTCCCAATCTTCGCCCGCCGTGTCGAAGAACGAGAGCAAGGTGCCGACCCGCTTCCCCTTATCCCCCTTCCGGGCCGTCACCTTGTAGACGAGCGGTTGCAAGACGCCGCGGTTCGTCTCCAGGCTGGGCGTGGCGGAATGACTCCGTCGGCCATCGGTGTCGAACCCCTCGCCGACACCGAACTGACCGCCACCACCGCCGTAGGTCAGTTCATGGTACTCGCGGTCGTACCGGTCGCGGATGTCGTCGGTGAGCGGGTCGAGGGTGAACCCACGCCCGGGACCGACGCGATGTTCCAACTCGTGGATCAAAACTGTGACGTAGGTGGTCTTGCCGACCGACTGCGGGCCGAAGATGGCAATGTGGCCGGCTTCCAGAGTCACGGCCGATTCGGGCAACCGCCCATGACAGCGTGGGCACAGGCGGACGTCGGTCGGCTTGCCACAGTTCGGGCAGTCGAGCGCATTGGGCAAGATCATCCAGTCGAGATGCCGCCGGAATCCCCGGCGCTTGTCCTCGCGTGGGTCAACCCACCACGGGCTCCGCAACGTGGCCCCGGCGCCGGCGGCGACCTTGGGCCCGTTGAGCGCCTTGGACAGGATCGGGTCGGGGATCATGTGACCGAAGTCGGTTTTGCAATACGGGTCATCGCAGCGGAGGTGCATCTCGCACGCGGCGAACTTCTCGAAGCAAAACGGGCATCTGATCCGCCGGAGCGGGTCCAACCGGGTCAACCAGTCCAGCGGCATCCAGCACCCACCCTCGCGGCATCCGCCGCCACGCTTTACAATGGGAGGGCGCGTCGCGATTCGACGGCCCTGCATTCAACCTATCGTCGCCCAACTGGATCGACGATTCAAGCCGACATGGCCTGGACACGTGGAAACTTACCCTGCCCGCCGAGACAAGATCATCAACCCGTTTTCGTTTCCCAATGAGGATTCCAGCCTGCGTTTGAGAGACGTCATCGTCCGCCGAGGTGGGGTCTTGATCCTTCGAGGGATCACCCTGGCGTTCGAGCTCGAACTTCGCCACGTTCTCATCGGTGCAACCGGTTCGGGCAAGAGCACCCTGATTCGACTCCTGAACCGGCTCGATGATCCCGACTCGGGGACGATCACCCTGGGGGATGTGCCGCTGGCGAGTTTGCCGGTCCTCGAAGTCCGCCGCCGGATCGCGCTCGTCTTCCAGACGCCTCGGCCGTTACCGGGAACGCTGGGTGACAATTTGCTTTACCCATACTCGGTCGGTAAGTCACCGGCTCCCGATCATGAGCAACAAGCCGAGGCGCTGCGTGCGGTCGGCCTTGATCCGGGCTGGGTTGACCGCGATTCGGCACGACTTTCGGGCGGCGAACGGCAACGGCTGGCGATCGCGGTGGCGCTGGGGATGAAGCCTGAGATTCTGGTGCTCGACGAGCCGACCGCCGCGCTTGACCCGGCGAGCGCTCGCGTGATCGCCAGTCTGCTGGCTCATCGAGCCGCGACCGACAAGTTGCGGACCATCGTCGTGACCCACGACCGAGCGATGGCGCCGCTGCTCGGGGACTGGGGCATCCGACTCGAAGCTGGAATGATCCGCGATCAGGGTCCGATCCAGCAGTTGCTGGATCGAGCGGACGGAGTCACCAGGAACCCATGACCGCCAATTTCGGTCCGACCTGGACTGGCCTTGCCTGGGCGAGCGTGCCCTTGATTGTGGCCTGGGGGCTCCTTGTCGTTTTCAGGCTGGGTCAGACCGGGCCGATGATCGTGGCGACGGCGCGGTTGGTCGGGCAGATGATGTTGCTGGCGGTCGTGTTGGGTAGAATCGTAGCGGCCGATTCGCCGGCGTTGGTGCTTGCGGTGGCTCTGCTGATGCTGGCGACAGCTGCGCACGCCGTCGGGGCGCGTTATCCCCACGAGCGTGATCGGTGGGTGCTCCGGGTCGAGGCATTCGCGTCGATGTTGCTCGGCTCGGTCATGGTGCTGGCCGTGTCGGTCCGGCTGGCGCTCGACATTACCCCCTGGTATGATCCGCGAACGGTCTTGCCGATGCTCGGGATGATCCTCGGCAATACCGTCTCGGCCATCAGCCTGGGAGCGGAGCGGTTTGATTCGACCTTGAGGCTCGATCGCGAACTGGTCGAGCTGCGCCTGTCGCTTGGAGCCACCGCGCGGCAAGCGGCTACGCCCGCCCTGCGAGCCGCCGTGGCCGCCGGGCTGGCACCGATTCTGAACAACATGAGTCTGGCGGGGATCGTGGCCATTCCCGGGATGACGACCGGGCAACTCCTCGCGGGCGCCGATGTTGGTCAGGCGATCCGCTATCAGATCCTCCTCTACCTGGCGATCGCCGCGACCGTGACCTTTGGCCTCCTGACCCTGCTGGCATGTCGGTTCCGCCGGGCCTTCACGGGCGACCACCAGTTGCGGCATGATCGCGGCGGCTGATCGCTGATCGGGGGATCTCACGATCCAAAAATATCGCGAACCGTGGCGTGCGCGGACGCCGATCAGCGGATGTTGTTATGGGCCGGGTGGCCCGCTGAGCAACACCAAGTGCTGAGGAGTTCGAAGATGAGCCTGCTCCACTTTTTCGGCCGCAATCCCCTGAGCCACACGTCGCCGACCAAGCGGGGGAGCCGCCGGCAGCCCTTGACCGTAAACGGACTGGAAACCCGGCAACTCTGCACTGTCAATTCAATCGTCCTGCCGGTCCCTGCGGCCGTCGCAATCAGCTCGCCGGCCAAACCGACGGTCGATAAGATTGTCGCCAGTTCCTCGGCGACCGATGAGCTCAAAAAGAAAAGTCAGCCGATCGACCCGTCCGTCGCCGACGAAGTGGTCAAGATCGAGACTGAAAAGCTGAAAATCAGCAAGTCGAACGACCCGGACTCCGTTGCCAAGTTCGCGTATCTGATGTCCGAGGAGATGAGCGTTGGGAAGATGACCGGCAAGCTGTCCGCCGACGATCTGGAGCACCTGAAGCACCTGGAACTCAATCTCGCCAAGATGAAAAACGCATTGTCGCTCAATGACCTCAAGCAGTTCGAGATCGACAAGCAAAAAAACTTCAAGGGGCTCGACCTGAGCTCGGCTGACCAATTGACGAAGATTTGGGCGGAGGAGATGCGGCTCGGCAAGCTGAGTGATCCCGAGTCGGTCAGCAAGGTGGCGTATCTCAAGTCCGAAGAGTTGGTCGTCAAGAAGATGTCCGGCAAATTGTCCGCAGACGATCTGGAGCACCTGAAGCACCTCGACATTAATCTCGCCAAGCTGAAAAGCGCATTGTCACCCGATGACCTCAAGCAGTTCGAAAAGGAGGCGCTCACGAACATTAAGATGACCAGTTCAGACCTGGCCGAGGCGAAGAAGCCGAAGATGATCAACGTTTCCTCCCCCGCCATAACGGCTAAGACTCCGGCCTCAACATCTGTATTGTCGGCGGTCAGCCCGGTGTAACAGGCGGCCAGCAGGCTGGGCGGTCCCTGGTTCGCGGACGGCGTCATGCCCGACCGACGGCGGGAATCCCCTGTCCGCCCGCTCGGCAATTTCGCACAATGCACTGTCGAACGACGTTTGATGCAAAATCTCGACCCGCTGCGACCCGACGATGCCCGACTTGCCCTCCAGTCCGCCCGCCGACTCGTCCCCTGCCCTAGCCCTGGTCCATGAGGGTTGGAACCACATCAAGCGGCAGCGTCCAGTTGCGGCCTGGGCTTGCTGGCGGCAAGCGTTGCGATTCGAGCCCGAGCACAAGGCCGCAACGCATGCGCTGAACATCTTGACGAACGCCCCCGACCTGCCCGACGCCGCCCGTGCTGAGTATCGCTTCCTGACGCCGGTCGATACCGACCAGCGGACGCGGTGGGATACCGAACTGAGGAGCCAAGACCTTGGTGATCTCGCCGTCGCGGCGCTCTCGTTTGGCCGGCTCGCCGAGGCGAGTGGCGGTGGGGCGGGCAGGCAAGATGGACGCGCCCGGTTCAATCAGGGGTTGTGCCTGACCTGGCTCGGCGAGAACGCCGTCGCGATCACCGCTCTCGACGAGGCGGTCGGGGCTCTGGCCGAGGACGAACCAGGAGTCGCGCTTGATGCCTGGTCCCTGGCCGAGATCCTCCGTCAGGGAGTGGGAGCCGAGACACTCGCCGACGACCTGAACCAGGCCGTCACGTTCACCTGGGCTGACGGCAGTCTCGACCCGGTTGGCTGGCTTGTCGATCGCCCTGAGATCCGCCCGATTCCGACCCCGGTCGACCCCGCCACCGGTCAGCCAACCCGTGCGGATGTCCGGCTGTTCGAGTGGCTCGACGGCGTTGATCCGGCGGTTGGCAATGCTGCTGGCGGTATGGTCCGTCGGCTGCTGGCCACGGCAATCGAGACAACAAGCTCGCTCCGGTTGTCCGGTCCCGATCCCGCGCTCCTGGAAACCGCCGTGCAAGAAGTGATCGGCCGGGTTGGCCCAGGCCTGGCCTCTCTGAAGCGAGAGGCCACGCCGCTCCCGCTCGCTTTTCTTGACGCTGCCGTCTGGGCGATCCGCTTGCCCGTCGGGATCGACCCGGAAGAGGCCGACATGGCGAATCGGGCGGCCGTCGAGCGCTACTACGAGACCGTCTGGATTCACCGTCCCCGCCTTGGTCTCGACGGCCACTCGCCGCTCGATGCCGCGCGGCTGGCGCTTGCCGGTGACCTGGGCCTGGCCGCCAAACTCGCGGCGGTGATCCGCGTTCGCGAGCAACTGGGGGCACGCCCCTCGACCCTCCGGCTCTATCAAGGCTATCCGTTCGACCGTTTGCGCCGTCGGCTCGGCTTGCCGCCGGTCAACCCCGAGGCCGTGGACCCCGCCGACACCGCGACGATGAGCGCAACCGACCTCGACGCGCTCGATCCCCGGACCATGAGCGAGCTGGATCTGGTCGAAGCCTTCGAGTCGGCCGCCGCGTTCGGTGATGATGCTCGGACCGCCCGCTTTGCTGCCTGGATCGCCGATCTTGACCCGGATCAATCAGCCGCCACCCTCCGCAAGGTCGATCTCTCGGCCCTGATCGCCACCTTGATCCGTCAGGCGCTGGCCGACGACGAGCAGGATGTAGCGCTCGACTGGATCGACCGTGGACTGGTACTCGACCAGATCATCGGGGCATCGAGTCAGATCTGGAAGTTCACGACCTGGCGCGCCGAAATCCTGGCGCGGACCGGTCAGCCAGCTGCTGCACTCGAAACTTATCGCGCGATCATCGAGGCTCGCCCCACCGACGCCGCTCGAGCGCTCGACGCCGCCGAGACGATGCTCGATAACGGTCACGACGACGAGGGGCGAACGCTCACGCTGGTCGCGCTCGAAATTGCCCAGGAGATCGGCGATGAGGCCCTCGCCGACCGGATCGAAAGCCTGCTTTGATCAGGAGGACTCTTGAGGGTTGGCTCAAGAGAGTCTGATTGTGCGGGCGGTCTTCGAGCCAAATGTCCTGGGGCCGCCCTGGCTCAGAGCAAGAACTGATCCAGTCCCGAAAGCCCAATTGGTTCGCGGCTGGCGAAGGGTTCGGCGTGGCGCACACCGACGGTGTTGCCCCAGAAGCGCGTCCGGTCGGCGACGGCGTTGATCACGCCGGGGCGGTCAACAGGTTGGTTGGCAACGAGCTGCGAGTGATAGCACCGGAGCGCGGCGAGTTTGGCTTCGTTTTGTGCCGAGATGTCGAGGACGAAGCTCGGGCGCTCGACGATCCGGAGGTGGACGCTGAAGTAATAAAGGATGCGGGCGGGGTGGAAGGGGTCGCCGGCGAGGTCACTCTTCGACAGCTTGCTCCAGAAGCGGGCGGCCTCAACAAGCTGGGTCGCGGCGAGGTGGTCCGGGTGGGCATCTTCCCAGTAGGGAGCGAAAAGCAACCGGGGGCGGACCCGGCGGAACACCTCGGCCAGGGCACGGCGGTGGTGCAAGGTTGGTTCGAGGGCTCGATTTGGGAGGTCGAGATTCTCGCGCCAGGTGAGACCAAGTGCCCGCGAGGCCGCGTCCGTCTCGGCCCGGCGGATCGAAGGAGAGCCAAGTGGGGTCGGCTCTCCGCTCGTCAGGTCGAGGATGCCAACCTTCCAACCAGCCTGGAGGAGCCTGATAATCGTCCCACCGACACCGATCTCGGCATCGTCGGGGTGAGGAGCAACGACGAGGGCATCAAGCATGGGTCGGTTCCAGGTCCGCCTGGTCTACTCGGCGGGTCGGGTGCCCGGCGTCATATTGGAGGTCGAGGCACGGGCAAGAACGCGGATGGATAGATCCGACTCCACCCGGATCTGACAGGACAGCCTGATGTCAGGTCCGAACGAGGCTTCCTTGACAAGCCGATCACGCTCGATATCGGTCATCGGTCCGGCGTCACCGTCGAGGATTTGCACCCGACAGGTTGTGCATTTGGAGACGCCCCCACAGCGGTGGAGGATATCAATTCCCGCATCCTCGATAGCAAGCACCAACTTGCGGCCTGATTCGACCTCGATCGTCTGCTCACCCTCAACCGTCACCTTTGGCATCTCAGACCACTCCCGTCATCGAAAACAAACACACGAATACGTTCCGACTCTACTGCCATGATTGAATCAGATGATTGGGTTGGCGCTCTCCTCACGAGCGTTCTTGTAGATCAGATCCGAGACTTGCTGCGGGTTTTGCACACCCACCAAAATTAGAGTGGGCGCGCCTTTCACGCTGGAAGTGACCACCACATGGCCTACCTTGCAGACGTGGTCAAAGAACGCTTCTTGATTTACTGTGACTTCTTTCAAGTCATTCAGTTCCATCATATCTTCCTGGCGTCGAAATATTCCCGAACTGACAAATAAACGGCGTGTCGTCAAGCGGTAATGGTGACCAAACCGCGACCGAAAAATATTGAACGCCAACCAGATCCAAAAGACCCCAGTCACGACGCCCGAGAGGATCGCCAACGGTCGATAATAACGCTCGTTGGGATCGGCGGCCCGATAGACAAAAAAGAGGCAAAGGGCGATCAGGGCAAAGCCAATCAGGAACCGTGCCGCGAAGTTGCCGAAGGCGTAACGATCCTGCCAAAGTTCGGTCTCACCCGTGGCCGGATCCTTCTTCCCGATGTTTCCAGGTTCTTCCTGCCGGACAGCCCCCTCGGCTTGATCCGGACCGGTCGGAGCCCTGGACGCTTGCGTTTCCGACTGCATTGTCGTGTCGAAGTCGGTCGTCGAGATCGAGGTCACACCTGGGATCGGATCAGATGCATTCTTGTCGGTCGAGGCCATGCCAGTGCCCTCACATGGCGGCTATCAATTGAGCGTCTGGGCGGATCGAACAAGATAAGTTGACCCGAGCTTTCCCAGCGTGCAAAAGGTAGGCCAGATCGGCCTGGGACCGGCGACTAATCCTCAAACAAGCGTGATGTGGTCTGTTTTGTGATGCTTTCCTTGCTAGGATTGCTATACGGATCTTCTCCGAGCCGGAAGATTACATCCGGTTCGTCATGCTCCGTTTTTTCTGCATCATCAAGCCATCGCCTCTCATCGTTCGATGCCAATGCGGACCGAGGCATACAAACCTCGGCTTCATGATCTCCCATCCTCAACACAACCGCCGACCGTGCAGTCGCTCCACCAGGCGTAGGAACACTTCCTGCCACGGGTTCCACGCCAGCAGCCGGTACACCAGCCCTCGACCACCACGCACGATCTGGCACGGCACCTCCATCATCGCCACACAAAACGTGCTGAACTCCATCCGCAACAGCGAACGCTTCGCCGCACCGTACTTCGCCCCCCACCGACCATCTTCCGGCAGCAGCAACGCCGCCCAAGCTTTCAAGCCCCACGCCAGGCTGGCCATTACCAGATACGCCCAGTTACTCACCAGGTCGCCCAACGGCATCGCCATCGCCCCAGTGTCCTTGAGTTGGGCGATCAAGTTCTCTTGGTTGCACCGATCGTTGGCCAACAAGACGATCTCTACTGCCGAGATCGTCCGGTCATTGGTGATGTAGAAGAAGTAGCGGTACTCCTCGAAGAGAACCCGTTGCCCCTTCTCCCTCGACAGCTGCTTGCGGAGTACAACGACCCGGTACGCCTTGTCGCAGGCCACGGGGCGGTAGTCGAACTCGGCGACCTCCTCGCCCTTGAGCCGGATCGTCTCGTACTGCCGGGCCACCACGATCGGCGTCTTGTGGTCCTTGCGTGGACCTCGGGGCGTGGTCTTGACCTGATACCGGGCCGGACGCTTCAGCACGCTGAAGGACCCGGCGGGCAGGTCCTCGGCCCGATCCTTCAAGTTTTGCCGGGCGTCGATGCCGAAGACGAACCGGACCCCATCGCCATCCCAGCGGTCGAGATGCTTCGTCTGGGTGAAGTCGGTGTCGCCCCGCAGGGTGACCCGGCGGAAGCCGCCCCGGCGGCACAGGGCGATGGCCCGGTCGAGGTAGCCGTCGGCGTGCTCGTGCGACGGGCGGTTGCCCGAGCGGTTGGCCAGGAACAGCGGCTCACCGGTGTTGGCCAGCGAGACGACCAGGGGGTGGTAGCCCCAGACGCCGTTGTAGGCGATGTCCACGCCCTGCTTGCACCAGCCCTGGGTCGGGGCGAGCGTGCCATCGGCATCGATGATGGCCTCGTCGAAGAAGGCGGCGGGTTGCTGCTTCCAAACTCGCAGGCGAGTTTCGTTGAGGGTGTCCATGAGCCGCTCGACATCGGCGGGTCCGAAGCGACGGCAGAAGTCGCCAGCGGTGGTGGGGTCGGGGATGCGAGTGGTCCCGAGGGCATCGAGGTAGACCTCGTCATTGCGTCGGACTTCGAGGTGCTCGATGCGGGTGCCCCCGGCGAGGAGGTTGTAGGCGAGGGAAAGGATGTGGTCACTCTCGAAGTAGGGCTGATGGCGTTTGAGGAGATGGAGGTTGTCGTTGAGATCCTGAATCAGGCCGAGTTTCTGAGCCATGAGGTGGATGGCTCCGATGCCACCGGCGGCGATGGCCCGAGTGCGGTCGGACATTTCATAGCGAATGTTGGTGGCGGTCATCATGGGCTGATGACGTTCGATGCCGGGCTGATTCTTGATCCGGCGGGCGATCCTGCGCTTGCGTGCGACGAGTTGTCGGTGGATAGTGGCGTTCACTCGAAAACCTCTTGGGTGGCGAATGGTCGAGGGGGTTAAGTACCTCGATTATCCGCTCAAACCAGGGGGTTTTCGAGTTTCAGCGACCCAAATAGGCTTCAAGTGACGCTTGGTTGAGGACTAATCCCGGTCACTCACGCATGTTGAAGCTCTGGACCGCCCGAGAGCCTGGTCAACTGAGCCCAGGCGAAGCCACCTAAGGGCTAGTATTTCGGTGGAAATTCGCGATACTATCGCGTTCGAGCGGGGAAACACCGCGGGCACGGGGCGACCAGGTTCGACCCGGTCGGGAATCGGTGGGTCCATCAGCGTGAGGCCGGGGGATGAGCATGGTAGGGCAGGAAAAAGTCGTCGACAAACTTCGCGAGCTGGCCCGGAACCTCTGGTGGACCTGGCAACCGAATGTCCTGAGCATCTTTCGCGAACTTGATCCCGAACTCTGGCGCGAATCCGATCATAACCCGGTTGTGTTCCTGAATAAACTGCCAACGGCCGACCTGGACCGCTTGACCGACACAGTGCTGCACTCGCGGGTCGATTATGCGTCGCGTCGGCTTTCGGAATATTTGAAAGAGCGGCACACCTGGGCGTCGATCCCCGCGACGATCCTCAAAACACGGCCGGTGGCCTATTTCTCCGCCGAGTTTGGTTTGCATGAGAGTCTGCCGATCTATTCGGGCGGGCTCGGAGTCCTGGCGGGCGACCATCTCAAGAGTGCCTCGGACCTGGGAGTCCCCCTGGTCGGGATCGGGTTGCTTTATGCCGAGGGATATTTCCGGCAATCGCTCGACGCCAACGGGTGGCAGCAGGAAACGTATGCCTACAACAACCCCGACCTGCTGCCGATTGAACCTGCGGTCGGCCCCGACGGCGCACCCGTCACCATCTCGATCGACACCCGCGCTGGCGTCTTGCACGCCAAGGTCTGGAAGGTGCTGGTCGGGCGGATCACGTTGTTGCTGCTTGACTCGAAGGTGGACGCCAACTCGGCTTCGGACCGGGCTTTGACCTCGCGGCTGTACGGCGGCGATGCGCGAGTCCGGATCAGGCAAGAACTCTTACTCGGCGTCGGCGGCGTCCGGGCGGTCCAGGCGATGGGCATTCACCCGGCGGTCCTCCACCTGAACGAGGGGCATAGTGCCTTTGCCGGGCTGGAGATGAGCCGCTACCTGATGGAATCCGAAGGGCTTCCGTTCGGCGAAGCCGCGCGAGCCGTGGCGAGGATGACAGTCTTCACCACGCACACACCGGTCGCCGCCGGGCACGACCGGTTTTCGGGCGAACTGGTCGAGGAGCACCTCGGCAAACTCCGCGAAGATCTGCACTTGTCCTATGATGACTTTCTCGGCCTCGGTCGGGTCAACCCGAGTGACAATCAGGAACCGTACTGCATGACGGTCCTGGCCTTGAAGCTCGATCGCCACGCCAACGGCGTGAGCGCCCTGCACGGGCAGGTTTCGCGGCAGATGTGGCACCCGCTCTACCCGAACCGGCCCGAGGAAGAGGTGCCGATCGGCCACATCACCAATGGCGTCCACGTCCGGAGCTGGGTCGCACCGCAGATGCACCAGTTGTTTGACCGCCACCTTGGCGTCGACTGGCCAGGCAAGATGAGTCTGCCCGAGACCTGGGCAGGGATCGACCACGTTGACGATGCCGAACTCTGGGAAACGCAGCAGGTGTTGAAGGCAGGGCTGATCGACTTCGTCCGTCGTCGGCTCGTGGCTCAAGCCGAACGACGCAAGGAAGGCGAAGCCGCCGTCAAGAAGGCCAGCGAAGCGCTCAGCATCGACGCCCTGACGATCGGTTTCGCGCGGCGGTTCGCGACCTACAAGCGGGCGGGTCTGGTGCTGAAAGATGTCGAGCGCCTGATTGACTCGATCAACCATGCCGAGCGGCCGATCCAGTTCATCTATGCCGGCAAGGCTCACCCGGAAGATCGGTTCGGCAAAGAACTGATTCAGGGGATCGTCAAGCTCACACGCGACTCGCGGCTTGAACATCAGCTCGTCTTCGTCGAAGACTACGACATGAACGTGGCGCGACATCTGGTCCAGGGGGTCGACGTCTGGTTGAACAATCCCCGGCGGCCACAGGAAGCGAGCGGGACGTCGGGCGAGAAAGTTCTGCTCAACGGCGGCCTGAACTTCTCGATCCTCGACGGCTGGTGGGCCGAGGCTTACGATGGGACCAACGGGTTCGCCATCGGTACCGGCCAGGGCCACTCGGTCCCGTCGATCCAGGACGACCGCGACCATCAGGCGCTGATCGCCACGTTGACCAACGAGGTCATACCCCTGTTTTACGACCGCGATGCCTCGGGCTTGCCACGCGGTTGGATCGCCCGGCAGAAGTCCGCGCTCCGGTCGCTCGGCTGGAGATTCAACTCGGACCGGATGGTAATGGACTACGTCATGAGCAGCTATCTGCCCGCCGCCGCCGGGTTGTCCTGCCTGATGCCACGGTCCTGATCGCCAGTCAGAAAACGTCGAGACACCTTTCCCCCCTGCCCGACTCTCGACTCCTCCACTTCCTCTGGGACAGGATCAAGCCATGATCGGCCAGAAGCTAGGTTCGTTTCAGATCGAAGCGGAACTGGGCTCCGGGGCGATGGGGATCGTGTATCGTGGGAGTCAAGAGGGCAAGGACCGACCGGTCGCCATCAAGATCATTGGCGCCGATCAGGTTGGCAAGGGAAAGGCGTTCGAGCGGTTCCTCCGCGAAACTTCGATCCTCGAACAGTTTCGCCACCCCAACATCGTGCGCTACCTGGCCCGAGGGAAGTCGGGGGCCACGTACTATTACGCGATGGAGTTGGTCAACGGACCGACGCTCGACGCCGTCCTGAGCAAGCAGGAGACGCTCCCCTGGCAAGAAGTCGTCCGGCTCGGTATTCAGCTTTGCGAGGCGCTCCACTATGCGCACGAGCATGGGATCGTCCACCGCGACCTGAAGCCGTCGAATCTGATGCTCAACGACAAGGGGCAGCTCAAGCTGACCGACTTCGGAATCGCCAAGGATCTCGACGCGACCGCACTTACCGCGACGGGCCGGACGCTGGGCACTGCTGCCTACATGGCCCCCGAGCAGATCCGCGGCACGCCCGAAGTGAGTCACAAGACCGACCTGTACGCGCTCGGGTGCGTCTTTTACCAGATGCTGACCGGCGAGCCCCCGTTCTCGGGAACGTCGCCGGTCGTCCTGATGCACGGTCATATCAACTCACCCGTGCCACGCCCGAGTCTGAAGGTCGAGATCATCCCCAAGGCGCTCGATGATCTCGTCGTCAACTTGATGGCCAAGAACCCGACCGACCGGCCGTGGGATGCGGCGCTCGTGGCCCAGAACCTCCGCGAGATCCAGGAGAAGGCTGAACGCAAGGAAGCGATCGCGATGGTTCACCCCGAGGCCGGGACGCTCGGGTCGATGCCCACCCGCGCCGAGGCAGGCGTGGTGACCGATTCGGGACCACGAGCCCCGCGGAAGCGGAAGGGCAAGAAGGCCGAGCGACGGCAAGAGCGGCTCACGACGATCGGCCTCGCCAGCGCCCTGCTACTGGGTCTCGGAGTTATCACCTATCTGATGTGGCCCCCCGGAGCTAAGTACCTTTACACCCACGCACAAACTTTGATGGCCTCGGCGGACGCGACCGACTGGATCCGCGCTCGCGACGAATACCTCGACCCGCTCGACAGCCGCTTCCCAAAACATCCTTATCGAGATGAGACCGACGCCTGGCGCGATCGGCTCGACCTCCGCGAAGCCACCCGCCGCGCTGAGATCCTGGAAAAGCCCAACCTCGCCGCCTTCAGCAAGCCCAAGACCGAGGCAGAAGCGCTCTACGCTCACTCGTTCAACGAGGCCGATGCCGCACTCAAATTGCACCACGACGCCGACGCCGAAGCGATCTGGCGGACGATGGCCCAGCAGGTCTCCCACGAAGGGAGGGATAATCGCGGCTGGGTCCTGATGGCCGAGTCGAAGGCGGACGACCTCGCCAAGACGATTACCACCCGACGCATTACCGTTGCTAGCCTCCTCCAGAAAGCGGTTGTCCCCGACGCGCTGGCCGGTAACGACGCGGCCCGGCGCTACGCACATGACGTTCTGACCGACATCATCAAGCGTTTCTCGGCTTACCCCGATGTCGCCGACCTTGTCGGTGGCGCGCAGACGATGCTCGACGCCGAGACCGCGCTCGACACGATCAAGAACCCTTGATCCAATTCAATCAAGGGCTTGTACCGGCGCTCACTGCAATCGGCCTCGGATCGGCGACGGTCCGAGCCTGCCGCACGATGCGCCACGCAACTCGATAGAGCCAGCCTCGGAGCGACCCAGCAACGGGAAATGAGCCGATTCGGTGAAAGAAAATCAGCCAGGTGGCCTCAAAGGCATCATCGCCGCTGGCCGACCCCGCGACACCCCGGCAGACCACCAGGATCAGCGTACCAAGCCGAGCGACCCGCGCGATAAAGGTGACGGGATCGCGGGTGGCAACGTAGCGCTACGCTAGGTCAACGTCACACGAGCTGACCAGTGGTTCCCAACTGAACAGTCGGTGTAAGCGCTGGTTGGGTTGCCATTGCATGAAAGTTGGCATGGCCATCGAGACTCCTCGGTACGTTGCGAGATATTAGGAACCGCACGAGACCAGGATGGTCGCCGCTGCCGCCGATGATGCGAATTTTTTGGGCTCAACCTGGTACGACCACCTCCACAACTTGCCGAGCTTTTGGCCACTTTCAGACAATGATTCAAACGACAAATTTCGGAGGCCATGCATTGATTCCCAAATTTACCCTGCTTACCATAAGCCTAGGCATCTGGTATTTTCCCCAAGCTACGAAGGCTACCCATGACCCGCAACCATTCACGTCGTTATGTGCTTACCTTCGCGGATCGTCTGGAGCCGCGTGTGGTTCCGAGTCATGCCTCGGCTCAAGTTGCGATCGCGGCGACTACAAGCAGTTCCTCGGCGGCCACTCTTCAGACGAAGCTCGCTGCGGCGGGTAATCAGATTGCCTCGGCTTACGCCACGTTCGCCACCACGATCCGTCAGCAGGAACTGGCCGCGTTTCCGAGCAATTCTCTGACAGCAACGCCAACTCTGGCGACCACCCAAGCGAGCATCGTCAGCGCGATTTATGGTCTGACCTATTCGGTCGAGACCGCGCTTAACACAGTACCGGGAGCGGCCAGCAAGGCTGCGGTGATTGGTCAAGGTATCGCTGGCGGGACAGCGGGCACTTTGTTCGCGGAGACGATCGCACTCTTCAACGCCGCGTCGGCCGCGACGAACAACGGGGCGACCGTGCTTCAGGATACCAACAAGGCGATCTTCTACACGGCGGTCGAAGGGGCGATCAATAGCTCGTTCCAGGCGACCGGCGTGCAAGGATACCTGGCGGCGGTCACGGGGTCGACCGTTTCGAGCCTGGCGACCACGAACCTGACGGCAATCGGGGGTCTCGTTAACCCCGCCTATAGCGCTCTGGGCACGACACTGCATAGCGCGTTCGGGCAGTTTCAGGCGACGATCCTCCCGGGTGGAGTTCTTGGCACGGGCGCTACCAGTGCGACCATCACGCCGCTGGCTACCGTGCTGGACACTGGGGTAAGTACCCTGGCGCAAACGCTTACCAACGGCCTGGCCAGCACGCCCGCGGCATCGGCTAGCGGTTTGCTGCAAAGTCAGTTGTCGGGTGCCCTCGCTGGGAGTCTGACGACCCGCTTCGATACTCTAACCAGTGCGGCCGGCATCCAGGCCCTGTCCTCGGGTTACGAGACGGTCAACATCTTGAGTAACCTGAGCCTGATTACGGTCGCTTACGAGGCCGCGTTGGATGCCTCGTACAGTTCGATTGGTATCGAGGGCTACTTGATTGGCAGTTATGGGGTGTAAGCGGCGTGATTGGTAATCACGCATTCCGAGCAAGTCCGCTTGTGAGAATATTCCGGTCCGATTAAGATCGACGATGCGGTGACCCGTCTCTCGCGTGGAGGAGACGGGTCCTTTTTTTCCCCAACCGGCAAGACCAAAGCGGCCACCACCTCGGCTGATCCACGCCCGGGGTGGTTCTTGGCTCGCGATTCGCGCTGGGTTGCTGGATGGATGTCCGGCGGCTGGCCGAGTTCCCCCCGCTCATGACGATCGGGGGGTGAATGAAACTCAACACAACAACATGGTAGATCGCAACCTCCTCCGCGAGTTCGACGTTTCCGACGACGAGATGGGTGATGTTCTCACCGTCACCGACGGACCCGATGAGTTTGATCGTTACTTCGAAAAAAGCCAGAACTTCGACATCGGCGGGATCGTCTCGGGCACGGTGATCGAGATCGTCGGCGATCAGGTGATCGTTGACGTCGGATACAAGTCGGAAGGGCTCGTCCCGCTCAACGAGTGGGAAGACGGCGAAGAACCGCCCAAGCCGGGCGACGCCGTTGAGGTTCTCCTCGAAGGCATGGAAGACGAGACGGGCGAGATCGTCCTCTCGCGCAAAAAAGCCCACCGGATGCGCCAGTGGGAGATGGTAATCTCCAAGTATCACGAAGGCGACTCGGTCTCGGGTAAAGTCACCCGCAAGATCAAGGGTGGCTTGCTCGTCGATATCGGGGTCAACGTCTTCTTGCCCGCCAGCCAGGTCGATATTCGCCGGCCGTCGGACATCGCCGACTACATCGATCAAGACATCCACTGCATGATCTTGAAGATCGACGAGGGACGCCGCAACATCGTCGTCTCGCGCCGGAAACTGATCGAGATCACCCGCGAAACGCTCAAGAAGAACCTGCTTTCGGAAATCGAAGTCGGCCAGGTCCGCAAGGGGACGGTCAAGAACATCGCCGACTTCGGCGCGTTCGTGGACCTCGGCGGGATCGACGGTCTGCTCCACATCACCGACATGAGCTGGGGCCGGATCAATCACCCCTCCGACATGGTCAAGATCGACGACCAGATCGAGGTGATGGTCCTCCACGTCGACAAGGACCGCGAGAAAATTGCGCTCGGCTTGAAGCAGAAGTCGGCCAGCCCGTGGGAAAACGTCGCCGACAAGTACCCCGTCGCCACTCGCGTCATGGGCGAAGTCGTCAACGTGATGAGCTACGGTGCCTTCGTCAAGCTTGAAGAAGGGATCGAGGGTCTGGTCCACATCTCCGAGATGAGCTGGACCAAGCGGATTAACCACCCCTCCGAACTCGTCAACATTGGCGACAAGATCGAGGTCGTCGTCCTCGGCATCAACAAGGAGAAGCAAGAAATCTCCCTGGGGATGAAGCAGACGCAGACCAACCCGTGGGATCAGGTCGCCAACAAGTACCCGCCGAACACGATGATCGAAGGGACCGTCCGCAACCTGACCAACTATGGGGCGTTCATCGAGATCGAGGAAGGGATCGACGGTCTCCTCCACATCTCCGACATGAGCTGGACCCGCAAGATCGGTCACCCCAACGAGGTGCTCGAAAAGGGTCAGAAGATCTCCTGCCAGGTCCTGAACGTCGATCAAGAGCGTAAGCGGATCGCGCTTGGACTCAAGCAGCTCAAGGATGACCCCTGGGAGACTGACATCCCGAACCGCTACGGTCCTGGTGACGTCGTGACCGGCAAGGTCACCAAACTGACCAACTTCGGCGTCTTCGTCGAGCTTGAACAGGGTCTCGAAGGCTTGCTCCACATCTCCGAGCTGGCCGACCACAAAGTCGACAGCCCCGAGGAAGTGGTCAACGTCGGCGACGACATCGAGGTCAAGATTCTCCGGGTCGACCGCGCTGAACGGAAGATCGGTCTCTCGCGCAAGAAGGCGCAGTGGACCAAGGAGGACGGCGAGGAGGGTGAAGGCGGCGAAGGGGAAACCCAGAGCCAGACCACCGAAGGCGAGTCGGGCGAACCGGCCATCGCCAGCGCTGGAGCCTCTGCGTCCGCCGGTGCCGCGGCCGCTAAGCCGGAGTCGAAGGGCCTCAAGGGAGGTCTGGGCGGCGGCGGCCCGCTGTTCAGCATGGGTGGCGGAGCCTCGGCGGAAACCGAGACCGAATCCAGCACCGAAGCCGAGCCTGCTGCTGAGGCCGACACCGACTCGGGCCCGCCCAAGTCGCCCGAGCCCGAAGAGTCGTTCGATGAGTGATCATTAGTCTAAATCAGAGTTAATTCGATTTCGCAATCCATAGCCATCGTTTTCCCGATATCGGGGAGGCGGTGGCTTTTTGCGTTTAACCTTGATCGACATTACTGGCAAAACTTGCACGAAGCATTCAAATTAAATAATCGAAAGAGTTTTCAAAACCCTCAAATCTCCAATAACTCCCAAAGTTCCAAAGGCTATTCAAGTTTCCCGAGTTCACTTCCGATAAAGTATCACAGGCGGAGAAAGGTCAAGTGAGATCGGCCAAAAACTCGGCGACTTGAGCCGGACTTTCGGGTCCGCTGACGCAAGATTGCTCGATTTCTGACTGGTGTCGATCTTCTCCCAGACTTTTGCTTGACGATGGACGTCAATGGCTGGTAGCGGAGGCTGTCTGGTTGTTGATGGTCTGCTTATTCCTTTTCCCTGGAAACTCGCGGCCCGACGTGGAGCGGACGGCTCGCCTGATGAGCGACGGGGCTCTTCCCCGTGTTCTCGCCCTGGTTTTTCCCAATTTCGGGGCGGTAACCACCTACCCACTTCACGACTGACCGACGACGAGGATCTCCATGGCCCGTATACGCCGCCCCCGCCGAGACACGGTACAAAGCCCCTTGGAAACGTATCTCCGCGAAATCAACGAGACGGCGCTTCTCAATGCGGACGAAGAAAAGATGCTCGCGCGACGGATCGCGGATGGGGATCGCTCGGCTCGCGACTGGATGGTCAAGGCGAACCTGCGCCTGGTCGTCAATATCGCTCGCGGTTATGTCGGCAAGGGATTGGCGCTTCAGGATCTAATCGAGGAGGGCAACCTCGGCCTCCTGCGTGCTGTCGAAGGGTTTGACCCTGCGGTCGGAACGCGGTTCAGTACCTATGCCAGTTACTGGATCAAGCAATCGATCAAGCGGGCCCTGGTCAACACCGCCAAGCCAATCCGCATCCCCGCCTATATGGTCGAATTACTATGCAAATGGCGGCGGATGGCCGCTGACCTGCAAGAGTCGCTTGGTCGTCCAGCCACGATGGATGAGATTGCTCGAGGGCTTGAGATCCCCAAAAAGAAGTTGGCGATTGTCAAGAAAGCCATCAAGGTTTATAACCTCGTTCCTCAGACCGACCAGCCTGAAAATGGTTGGAGCCTGGGCGAGATGCTGATGGATGAGCGCATCAAAGCTCCGGACGTCGAGATGGTTGAGGCAGATAACCTCAAACTTGTTATGAGCCGACTCGGCGAGATGGACAAACGAGAAGCGACTGTCCTCCGGATGCGGTTTGGGCTTAATGACGAGCCGCCGAAAACCTTGAAAGAGATTGGCGAGTCGCTCAACTTGACTCGGGAACGAGTTCGTCAGATTGAGAACGAAGCACTGGGCAAACTCTCAGCAACTTTCGCAGCAGATTGATGCGAATCCCTGATTAAATAGGAACGCCCGTCGCTCGTTTGGAACGACTGTATTCGTTCTAAACGAGCGATGGGCGGTTCCATTGGACTCGGTGGTGATCAAGATGAGAGGTCGCGAGCGGCAATCCGCTTCCGACCCCGATAGAAAAGCCCAGCGCCACAAGCGAGCAGCACGTACAGAGTTGCGGGCTCCGGGGCAGGCTGCGGCAGGATCGATGAGATCGAATGAACGTTGGTCATGACTTTCTCGCTGGAGAAAGCGGTCGTGAAAACCCCGGTGAAAGTACTGTTCGCCTCGGCGGTCACCCTCATGTAGGCATTCTTGCCGTAGAGGTCAGCCATCACGCCGCCAGTAATCTGCAACTTCATGTCGAAGAGGTCCTCGCCATCGACCATCGGCTTGAGCGTCTGCGAGCCAAACGCGGTCGGCGTGCCCTGCAAGAGCAGGCCGGTATAAGTCTGGCCGTCGAGGACGACTTTCCCGAAAACCTGAAACGTGTTAAGCGGACTGTCGACGAGCTTGCCGTTCGAGTCGAGAACGGCTGTCATTTGCTGCTTTTGGATGCCGTCGTCCGTCTTGGTGACGGTATTCTCCTGAAAGCTCCCGTCGGTGTTCTTGCCCTGCGTCAGCAAGAATGGGACGTTGGCGAGTTGAAAGACGCCCGTCTTGGTTGCGGCGTCATAGTTGTAGACCTGATAACCGTTGGCGAATGCGGTCAGGTCGGGGAACTCGCGAGTGTCCTTGGGACGTAGCAGGTCAGCCGACGCCGACGGGCTGAACGCGGTCAAACTCAGAGCGAACACGCTGGCGGCCACAACGAGGCAGTGCATCCGGTGCATGTGAGGTTCATCCTTGGAGCTGAGCCGATTCCAGCCCACCGCCCACCCGTTCAAAGGTCGAGGAGGTCAGGCAGATCGGGGTGTTGCGAGTTCGAGGGGCGACGACAATGGCCAACTCATTCAAACCAACCAGGGCGGCGACTCATCATGAGCGCCGAGTTGGTTCGATGCGAATCAAGGGCGATGCAAGCGATGGTGTGACGTCAGCGCGGGTGGCTCGATCAATGAGCCAAATCGCTGGCAATCAGGCGATCGTTTTCGTCCGAGATGGGGTGGACCATCCGGAATCCATTCCGCGGCAGCAGACGACAAAGTCGAGTCCTGCATCCCTCACTCCCTGAGGGTGCGTCAAGCCTATCGAGCGGTTCCTCCGGTTCGGCCACTTCGCCGTATCGGTTCGCGGAACGACGGTGTTTTACCCCGCAACCGATCACGTCGTCAACGGCGATTTGTTACGAATCGAAAAACCTGCCGCGACCCGCCATTCAAATATTCTTGGTCCACTCCATCGAGCCAGACGTTTTGTCCTTCAAGCCTACAAGCCATTCGTGAGGGAGATCGTCGGTTCGGTGTCGACCGACGATCCAATTTGGCAATTATTTCGGCTGGCCTTGCCCCACAGCGGGAAATGGGTCGGCCTTTTTGATCGAACCTGTTGGTTCGATCACGGGAGGAAATGGCTTGTTGCCCACAGCCGGATCATTGACCACAGAGGGCGTTGCTTTCGAGCAGCCAGTCAAGATCGTGGCAAGGATGAATCCAAGAACCGAAAAACGCCAAAGTTTGCTTTTCATTTTTGTCTCTGGGCTCCATTGGACTGATCTCGAACGGTTGCCAATTTGGCCAAGCGACCACATTTACGAGCGGACGCGGTAGCCAGCAACAATCGGATGCAGATGATTGAAAAAACCGGTCTGTGACTGCCCGGAGATCAACGTAAACCAGTCCGACTCGCTTCGCAATGCTCGACTCGATGATAAATTTCACCATAACAAATTCGACCCATGACCCACAGCGGCACATAGATTGATCCTTTTTGATCTGATTTCGCACGAGACCCGGGGCACAGGGCAGCCATAGAACGAAAGCATGGACAATTTGGTTGATGGTTACCGGTGACCTCGCCTGAATTTGCCTCCAGAACCAACCAGGCTAATTTGAAAATTCGCTGGATTCGACCTTCATAATAAGTTAGATTGCCATTGCCCTTCTTCACCTCAAATCTTCGATTTCCGATCTCAAGGTAACCAAGAATGTTTCAGTCTTTCTCTGCCCGTCGCCAATCTCGGCGTGGATTCACGCTGATCGAGTTGCTTGTCGTCATCTCGATTATCGCGGTGCTGATCGCTCTGCTCCTGCCTGCTGTTCAGTCAGCACGGGAGGCTGCTCGGCGTTCGCAGTGCATCAACAATCTGAAACAGCTCGGCTTGGCCGTACAGAACTATCACGACACTAACGGTTCGTTCCCCATCGGTCGACAAAGCTCACCAAGACGGACTTGGGCCTTCTCGCTCTTTCCCTTCTTCGAGCAAACTGCGCTCTACGCCTCGATCAACTTCGCGACCGACTTCTATCAACCAGCCAACACGACTGTTCGAATGACCAACGTGGCCACCTATGACTGCCCTTCCGACCCCAACAATAGTGCTCTCGAAGATTTGGGAGATCAGTATGTCCGGGTCAAGGCAAATTTCATGGTGAATTTTGGTAACACCCATTTCGATCAGGCAAATGCGAACGACCCTTTCACGATCAGTACCCAATCAACTAATCCCTTGTACACCAAGGTCAAATTTTTCAAGGCTCCTTTCACGACTAACGTCTCTTACGGCTTGCGGGATATGCGCGATGGCACGAGCAATACATTTATCATGAGTGAGATCCTCGTAACTGTCGGTAATAGCTCAAACAATCAGGAACATCGTGGCGACATATACAATGATGATCACAATTGTTTCTACGTGAACGCTTACACCACTCCGAATTCGACGATTCCCGATGCGATGCAAAGCTATTGCGTTTATCCGAACGAAGATAATCCACCATGCGATGGGAATCCCAGCCCAGGTGCATCGTTCAACGCGGCGCGAAGCAACCACTCTGGCGGAGTGAATGTGACGTTTGGTGACGGTTCGGTTCGCTTCGTCAAGAATAGTGTTGCGGTCCCAGTCTGGCGGGCGTTGTCCACGATGAACGGCAAGGAAGTTGTCTCGTCCGACGCTTACTAAGTTTGAACTTGACCTTATCTAGCGGTTCCTCACATCGATCCCACGTTTTTCCACGGCGAAAACGTGGGATCGATCGTTTGCCGACAGCCCGTAGTGGGTTGTCGCGGTCCGACGCACTCAGGATAATGGGGCAGACCGTAACCGAGTTCGAGAACTTGCCTGAGGCTGCCGTCGTGTCGACTGCTCTGCTCAACCATGTGGAACCTGCACAAACCCTGGCTCGGCCAGAACTTCTGGCGCCGGCGGGCGACCGGACATGCATGATCGCGGCGATCGAGAACGGAGCCGACGCGGTCTATTTTGGAGTCCAGGGGCATAACGCCCGCGCTCGCGCGACGAACTTTGAGCTGGAGACGCTTCCGGAGGTCATGGACCTGCTTCACCGGCGGGGGGTAAAGGGGTACGTCACGCTCAACACCCTGGCCTTCTCACGAGAGTTGCCCGAGCTGGAAACGACGGTACGGACGATCGCCGAGGCCGGCGTTGATGCGGTCATCGTGCAGGATGTGGGGCTGGCTCGGTTGATTCGCGCCATTACGCCCGACATGGAGATTCACGCCTCGACGCAGATGTCGATCACCGAAGCGGCAGGCATCCGACTGGCCGCCGAGTTGGGTTGCTCGCGGGTGATTCTCGCCCGCGAGTTGTCGCTCAGCGAGATCGCCAAGGTCCGCGCGACCGCAAGCCTTCCCGTTGAGGTATTCGTCCACGGTGCGCTCTGCGTGGCGTATTCGGGGCAGTGCTTAACCAGCGAAGCGCTCGGCGGTCGTTCGGCCAACCGCGGCGAGTGCGCCCAGGCGTGCCGGATGCCGTATGAGGTGATTTGCGACGGCGAACGTCGCGACCTCGGCGATATTCAGTATCTGCTGAGCCCGCAAGATCTCGCGGCATTCGACCTTATCCCACAACTGGTCGAGATCGGCGTTGCCAGTTTGAAGATCGAGGGTCGGCTGAAGACCCCGGAATATGTCGCCAACATCACCCGCAACTACCGAGCTGCAATCGATGGCGCGCTGGCCGGGCAGGCTGCCCCGATCGGCCGGGACGCGATCCGCGAGATGGAGCTGTCGTTTTCGCGGGGGTTCAGTCACGGCTTCCTCGACGGGAACAACCACAAGGTGCTGGTCCGCGGCGACCATGCCAAGAAGCGCGGGGTGTTCGTCGGCACGGTCCAGAGCGTGAGCGGAGGCCGGATTCGGCTGGACCTCGCAGCCCCCGTCAAGCCTGGCGACGGTCTCGTCCTCGACGCCATTACAGCAACCGGCGCTCCCGAACAGGGTGGGCGGCTCTATGAAGTGGCCCGGCCCGTTAACCGCTCGGGTCGCGGTGCAACTCTCAGCCCAATCGGTCCGGAAGGCTTGAGCGCAGGCCCCGCCGAACTCGGCTTCGGTCGCCGGGATCTCGACCTCCGCCTGGTGCAGCCGGGCCAGCGGGTCTGGAAAACCGACGATCCCGACCTGACCCGGCGTCTCCGCCAGACCTTCGAGGGGCCACGACGCCGCCAGGTTGGCGTCACCATCCAGATCCGAGCGGTCGTCGGATCTCCCCTCTTGATACAGGCCCACGCCCAGAACGGAGCCTCGGCGCAGGTGGAGGGCGAAACTCCGCTCGCCGTTGCCACCAATCAGCCGGCCACGGTTGAATCGCTCCGCGATCAGGTGGACCGCCTTGGCGGCACAATCTACGAACTTGCCAGTTTCTCGGCCACGATCGAGGGCGGCCCGCTCGTCCCCCGGAGTGTCTTGAACGCCCTCCGCCGTGACCTCGTCGCCGCGCTCGATGCTGCCCCGATCGCTCCCGTCCGCCAGATCGCCGCCGGGCCGGTGCTTGATGCGTTGCGGCCTGATCGGTCGCAACCAGGTCCACCCCCTGCACTGCCCGAACTGATCGTTCTCTGCCGAAACGTCGCGCAGATTGAGGCCGCCCTCGCGTTCGGATCGAAAACCATCTATGCCGAGTTCCAGGATATCAAGGAGTATGGAGCAGCGGTTGCGGCGGTGCGGGTCGTCCCTGGGGTCGCCATCTATCTGGCCACGCCACGAATTCAGAAGCCGGGCGAAGGCAACATCTACCGTTATCTGACCCGTCAGGGGGCCGACGGTCTGCTCGTCCGGAACGCGGGCGGGATTGCTTATTGCTCGCAGGAACATATCCCATTCGTGGCCGACTTCGCCGTGAATGCCGCCAATGAGCTGGCCGTTGCCTTCTTCGCGGGCCAGGCAGCCAGTCGGGTTACAGCCTCTTATGATTTGAGCTTCGATCAGCTCGACGACCTTCTCGGCGCCGTCGTGCCGGGCACGCTCGAAGTCGTCATTCACCAGCAGATCCCCATGTTCCATATGGAGCACTGCGTCTTCTGTGCCTTCCTGAGCCCCGGGACCGATAAGACGAACTGCGGTCGCCCCTGCGACCACCACGACGTCAAGCTGCGCGACCGCGTCGGCATGGAGCATCCGCTCAAAGCGGACGTTGGGTGCCGGAACACTCTCTATAATGCCGTCCCGCAGACCGCCGCCGAATACCTGCCCCGCCTGATCGCTCGGGGAGCGACCCACCTCCGCGTCGAGTTCCTCGACGACACGCCCGCCACCGTCACCCGGACCTTGACCCTCTACACCGAGGCCATCCACGGCCGACGCGAAACGAAAACCCTCTGGCGAGATCTGAAGGCCACCGGCAAGTATGGTGTGACGCGCGGGGCGTTGGCGATCCTGAATTGATGGTTGACCACAACTGATGATCCTGTAAGATATTGAGAATGTTGAGTCTCTGGTGTGGGAGGTTCGAGTTATGTCTGCTTTGACTCCGCAACCGGAACGGATGACGATCGATCCCGTGGCGCAACCTCAAGCCGATCGCGATCGTCCAATGGGCTCGCCGATTTCTGAACCGATCGATGTCGAGATCGTCTACGCCGACAGGCAAGCGGTTATGAAATCTGCTGCCCGGATGATGCGCATCCATGAGGCCACATTTCGCAAGCTGGCGGAATGAGCGACCAGGTGCGGCCTTGGTTTATCTCGTACGGTCAGGTTCTTGAAATTCACGAGCTGCATCGTATTAGTACCGGTGGTCTCATTGGGGTGCGTGATCCGAACCTGCTCGACTCAGCGCTCGCCCAGCCGGAAGCGAGTTTTGGTGGCATGTTCCTCCACGACACTCTGTATGCGATGGCGTCAGCCTATCTGTTTCATGTCGTCAAGAATCACCCGTTCGTCGACGGCAACAAGCGGGTTGGTCTGGCTACCGCGTTGTCGTTCCTGGAGGTTAACGGCTGGATCATCGATCAGCCGACCTCGATGCTCGAAGAGATGACGCTTGCCGTCGCCGATAGTCGACTTACCAAACAAGAGGTGGCCGAGGTCTTCCGACGATTGGCGCAGCCTCTCGACCCCTCAACGCCGCAGGTCTGACAAATCGAGGGGCAGCAATGGATCGTGTGGCCGTGGGTATGCTCGGGCTGGGAACGGTAGGGGCGGGTGTCGCGCGGTTGCTCGATAAGGGAGCGGACCGGATCACGCGGCGAGCGGGGCGTCAAATTGAGATTCGCTGGGCCGTCGTCCGCGACCCGGACCGAGTGCGGGATTGCGTGATCCCGACTGACCGGATCGTCACCGACCCTCGGGTGATCTTCGACGACCCCGAGATTGCGGTCGTCATCGAGGTCATGGGCGGCGTCGACCTCGCGTTCGAGTGGATTTGTCGGGCGCTGGCGAGCGGCAAGGATGTGGTGACGGCGAACAAGGCACTGCTGGCCGAGCGCGGGGCCGAGCTGTTCGCCGTGGCCCGCCGCCACGGCCGCGCGATCGCCTTTGAGGCGGCCGTCGGCGGCGGCATCCCGATCGTCCAGGCGCTCGGCGTCGGCCTGGCGGCGAACCGGGTCGAGGCCATCGCCGCGATCGTCAACGGCACCTGCAACTTCATCCTGACCGCGATGGGTCGCGACGGCTTGCCGTATGATCAAGCCTTGAAGCAAGCCCAGCAGCTCGGCTATGCCGAGGCCGACCCGACGATGGACGTCGACGGAACCGACACCGCGCACAAGCTCGCCGTTCTGGCGCAGATCGCCTTCGGTGCGACCGTGACGACCGCCGACATCGCCCGCGCGGGGATCGACCGCCTCCAACCCGCTGACATCGCCTACGCCGCCGAACTCGGCTACGTCGTCAAGTTGCTTGCGCTTGCCGAGCAGACCAACGCCGGCCTTTTGCTTCGTGTCGCCCCGACCCTGGTCAAGCGCGGCACCCCACTGGCCGACGTCCAGGGCCCGTACAACGCTGTCCGCGTGGTCGGCGATGCCGTGGGCGACACCCTCTTTTACGGCAGAGGTGCGGGGGCGATGCCGACGGCGTCGGCTGTGGTCGGCGACCTGATCGATGTTTTGATCGGCCGCGCCGCCTTGACGGCGCGGGCGCTCGACCTCTGGTCGGGGACCGGTTCAAACCCACAACTCGCCCCGGCCGACCAGGCCCGGAGCCGGTTCTACCTCCGGTTCACGATCGCCGATCGACCAGGCGTGATCGCCGCGATCTCGAAGATCCTCGGCGACCACTCGATCAGCATCGCCAGCCTGATCCAGCATGACCCCGGCGACGGCGCGATCCCGTCGACCCCCGTGCCGCTGGTGATGATGACCCACCTCGCCACCGCACAGGCCATCCGCGCCGCGCTCGACAAGATCGACCGCCTCGACGTCGTCCGCCCGCCGACGGTCTGCCTCGGGGTCGAGGAATGATCCACCGCCGCGAGTTCGCTCAGGCCGTGGCATGGCTCGCCGCCTTCGCGACCGGCCGGGTCCGCCCAGATCGGTCAGTTGTCGTGCCGGCTCTGCCGATCCCGCATCTCGATCCCCTCGGCGACCCGATCCCATCCCGAGCCCTGGCCCGGCTCGGGACGATTCGGTTTCGCGACTATCCCCGGATGAATCGGCTGGAGTCGATGGCCGTTTCCCCCGACGGTCGGCTGATCGCCACGGCCAACCTCCACGACCCGGTCACGCTCTGGGATGCGGCCACCGGGCGGGTGGTCCGGCGTCTGGGTCAAAGTCCCGCGCGCCGACCCGCCTATTCGTACCAAATCCACAGCGTCGCCTTCTCGGCCGACGGGGCGACGCTGGCAGTCGGGCGTCCGGGTCGGGTCCTCGGACGGCATGAGCTTCGTGGACATAACCGGGTCGTCCGGCCGCTGGGCAAGGTCGAACGCTGGGATGTGGCGACGGGCCGCCCCCTGGCTGCGATCGAGGGGCACGAAGAGCCCGTCTTCGGAATCGCTTATGCGGCCGATGGCTCGACGCTCGTGACGGCCGACCGCTTCGGGCGGATCGTCGTCCGCGATCCCGATTCAGGAGCAGTGCGTCTTCAGTTCAGCTCGCCCGCCGAGCGGGACTGTCTAACCACGATCGCGCTCTCGGCGGATGGAACTCTCCTGATAACAGGCGGCGACCAGCGACCGCTCACCGTCTGGGACACGCGGACCGGTACCTCCCTCCGCGTGTTTACCCGCGCGGAATGGCCGGAATCATCAGGCTGCGAGCGAGTGGTGATGACCCCCGATGGGGCGACGGTCGCGGGGTTGCACGGCGGGACAATCGAGATCTGGGACGGACCGACGGGCGAGCATCGGCTCTCGATCATGGCGAACTCGTCTGTAAGCGATGATGGTGGCCGACCAGCCGAACTCCGGCACTCGTTCGATGCGCTGGCGATCACCCCCGATGGTCGGACGCTGGCCACGGCGGGGGATCAGGACATCGTCCGGCTCTGGGATGGCACCAACGGGCACGAACTGGCTCGGTTTGAGGCGATCAATCGAGACGCGGTCGGGGTGGCGTTCGGTCCTGGCGCGCGGAGCCTGGTAGCTGTTGGCTCATGGGGAACGACCCAGGTCTGGGATCTGCCCGCCGGAACGCTTCGGATCAAATCAGTCGGGCATACGGGGCCGGTCTCGCGGGTCGCGTCCGCCTCGGACGGTCGGACGCTGACCTCGGCGAGCGACGAAGCCGTCTGCGTCTGGGAGGTCGAGACGGGCGCGTTGCTCCAGCAGTTGCCAGTACTCAACGGCCGTTGGCGTGAGTGGCAACTTTCTCCCGATGGGCACTGGCTGGCTTATCAGGAAACGTGGGAGGACCGCCGGATCAATGTCCTGGCGGTGCGGTCCGACCAAGTGGTTCACCAGTTCGACCAGTTCCGCCAGGCCGAGGACAGCAGCGTTTACTTTCAGTTTGCCCCCGACGGCCGGACGTTGATCGTGATCGACAAGTTAGCCGACGACCTCATCTTCGCCTTCCTCGACCTGACGACCGGCAGCGAGCGGCGGGTCGTCTCGACCGGCTGGGCGTGTGAAGCAACCGACTGGAGCCGCTGCGGCCGTCCATTTCTATCGCCCGACGGCCGGACGCTGGCCTCGCTGGCGTCGATCCGGGGCTATGACGACTCGATCGCCCTCCACGATGCCCTGACCGGCCAGTTCCTGCACCGCTTTGCCTTGCCGATGAATGTCAATATTGGGTACCCCGAGCGCTTCAACGACGAGGCGATCGCCTTTGCCCCCGACAGTTCATTGCTGGCGACGATCGACAGCGAGAAGGGGCTGCAACTCCACGATCTCCCTCCCGGGCGGCGACAGGTTCCCTCACCCAGCTTCGCGATCGTCGAGCCGTCGGCGCTGGCTTTTGATCCCTCTGGAAGAGTCATCGCCACCGCGTCGGGCAAGCGCAGTGAGCCCGGCTTGATCCAGCTCTGGGATGTGGCCTCGGGCAGCGAACTGGGCCGCTTTGCAGGGCATCAGGCCGGCATCGAGGCGCTCGCCTTTTCACCCGATGGGCGGCGGCTGGCGTCGGGATCGTGGGATACGACGGTCCTGATCTGGAACGTCGCTGGATTGGCTTGACGGGCGATTAGTCGGTACCGGTGTGGATCGCTTCGCGGTCAAGCATCGCCCGCCATTCGTTGCGGGCGATCGAATTTGATGAAGCTGCCAGGGCCAACGAGGCCCAGTGGTTCGTTACTCGCGCTGCGAGAGCCAGACCAACAGCCGTTGCTCCGGCGACCAGCACGGCAACGGCGGACCAGTTGGCTTTTGCACCCACCGGGTCGAACACGACGGCCAGCCCGGTGCCAATTACCGCCAGGATCAGGCAGACCCAGGCGAGTCCTTTGCACCAGGCAGCCAGCGGCGACCGGGCACGGCGGAAGAATCCGGCCATGATCGGGGGAAAAACTTCAGTAACAATCCCTTCGACGAAGAAATAAGCGAAATCGGCGAGCATGCAACTCCCTCCGCTCCGGGACCGGTCAGAACTCACCCCACTCGGGATCAGGCACCTTCTTCGGGTCGAGAGCCGCCGGGTTTGCGGGTGATTTGGTACCGGCCAGGTCGGTCTCGTCGGCCATCCATGCCGCCAGACCGAGACAGCCCATGCCGAGCAGCAGGCCAAGCATCGTAACGGCTTGATCAAGCGACCGACCTAGGTTCAACCAGTAGCCGACCAGACCGAGGACGCCGACCCCCACGATGGCGTTGGACGCGATCACCCACGGCGCCCAGCGAACCGAGCGGCGCGGAGTTGGTTTGCCCTTGGCCTGGTCCTTCGGATCAGCCAGAAGCGTCCCGAACTGGAGGAGATGAATCACAAGTTCGACAAAATCGGCGGTCATGGTAACCTTCCCGGGGAGGTGGGACGAGAGACCGATTGCCCGCTATTCGCTTGGCAACGATCAATATTCAATCTGAACGAGATGTGGGCCGGCTTCCCTCTTAAATCCTGATCCTCAAATCGCTAAGATGAGCCGAGTTTCCTCGACCGGCGGCCACTAAGCCCGATATGCCGCAACTTTCGATTCGACCCGATTTTTGGTTCCGCCGCTATGCCCCACAAGTTTGCCATCGTGATCCCCGACGGCGCGGCCGATGAAACCCTGGAGAGTCTAGGCGGCCGGACGCCGCTCCAGGCGGCGTACACACCCGAGATGGATGCGATCGCGCGTACCGGAGTGCTCGGGCGGTCGAAGAACGTCCCCGAGCGGTTCCTCCCGGGCAGCGATATCGCCACGCTGAGCCTGTTCGGCTACGACCCAGAGGTGGTCTTCACCGGTCGAGCCCCGCTCGAAGCGGCGGCGGCGGGCGTGGCGCTTGGACCGGACGACTGGGCGGTTCGGTGCAACGTCATGAACAGCACCGATGGCGCTCTGACCGATTTTACCGCCGAGCACATCACGTCGAGCGAAGCCCGCGAGTTGATCGCCGCCTTGCAGGCCCAACTCGGTCGGCCCGAGATCGAGTTTCACCCCGGCGTCAGCTACCGGAACCTGATGGTTTTTCGCGGGGGACGGGGAGTCGAGCCGCCGTTCGATGCCTCGACGAAAACTGTTCCGCCGCATGACCACCCCGACCAGCCGTTCGCCAACTATCTTCCCTCGGGAGCCGGGTCGGACCTGCTGCGCGGGTTGATTACGGCGGGCACTGAAATCGTCCGCGACCATCCCGTCAATCAGGCCCGCATAGCTCAGGGTAAACGACCGGCGAACCTGGTCTGGCTCTGGGGGCAAGGCAAGGCGCCCAAGCTGCCTAAGTTCCAGGTCGTTCATGGTTTGAAGGGGGCGATCGTCTCGGCGGTGGACTTGGTCCGGGGGGTCGGCATGCTGGCCGGCTGGACCCGCTGGGATGCCGAGGGGGCGACGGGTTACCTCGACACCAACTATGCCTCGAAGGGCCGAGCGGGGGTCGAAGCACTCAAGACGCACGACATCGTTTGCGTCCACATCGAAGCCCCCGACGAGGCCAGTCACGAGGGGCGGGCCGATGCCAAGGTTGCAGCCCTGGAGCAGATCGATCAGCACATCGTCGGCCCCCTCCGTCAGGCCGTCGCCGGGTATGGCGGGCGGATTCTGGTCTCGCCCGACCATGCCACCCTCATCCGAACCCGCGCCCACGACCGCGCCTGGGTCCCCTGGGCGATGGCGGGCGTCGGTCTGACCGGGTCGGGCTTGCCTTACGATGAAGCCTCGGCCGCTAGCGCCGGGGGGCCGAGCTACCCCAACGGGTTCGAGTTGATGGATGCGTTTCTCGACGTTTGATCGGCTACGGGCAGAGGCTGGGCGTTTCTGGTAGGGTGGGTGCAACCCACCGTGGGTTGGATCGCGTTGCAGAGGGTGGCTAATATCCACCCAATCAAGCAAGTTTGCCGAGTTGCGGAGCGAAGCCTGTGGCCCTTCTGGTGCAAAAGTTCGGTGGCACGAGCGTCGCCGATTCGTCGAAGATCCGGGCCGCCGCCCGCCGGGCGATCGCCGCGCACAACCGTGGGGAGCAAGTCCTGGTCGTCGTTTCGGCTCAAGGGCACACGACTGATGATCTGATCAAGCAGGCAAAAGAGATCCACGAGCGACCCCCGGCGCGTGAGATGGACATGCTGCTTGCGACCGGCGAGCAGGTCAGTGTCGCCCTCATGGCGATGGCGATCCACGCGCAGGGGGTCCCGGCGATCAGCTTCACGGGGGCCCAGATCGGGATCGTCACCGACAGCTTCCACACCAAGGCCCGCATCCGAAACATCTCAACCGAGCGCGTCCGCCAGGCGCTTGGCGAGGGGAAGATCGTCATCGTCGCGGGCTTTCAGGGAGTCGATGACGATTACAACATCACGACCCTCGGGCGCGGTGGCTCCGACACGACCGCCGTGGCCCTCGCGGCGGTCCTGGGAGCCGATGCCTGCGAAATCTACACCGACGTCGATGGCGTCTACACGACCGACCCACGCGTCGTGCCCGAAGCGCGGAAGATCGACCGGATCTCGTTCGACGAGATGCTCGAACTGGCCAGCCTCGGGGCCGGGGTGATGCACTCGCGGTCGATCGAGTTCGCCAAGAAGTACGGCGTCCCGATCCACGTCCGGAGCTCGTTCAAGCCCGACGAAGGGTCTTGGATCGTCGCCGAGGGGGACGCCCGCCGGCTCGGTGTCCGCGTCACGGGCGCTGCGCTAGCCAAGGACGAGGCACGGATCACCTTGACCGGCGTGCCCGATCGGCCCGGCGTCGTCCGCCAGATCTTCGGCGCAATCGCCTCGGCCAACATCGTGGTCGACATGATCGTGCAGAACATCGCCACCGAAGGGGTCACCGAGGTCAGCTTCACCGTCAACGATGACGACCTGGAACAGACCTTGCTCGTTGCCGAAACGGCCAGCCGCGCCATCGGCGCGACCGGGATCTCGCACGACTCGCAGGTGGCCAAGGTGTCGGTCGTCGGCCTGGGGATGCGGACTCATACCGGCGTGGCGCAGGAGATGTTCCAGGCGCTTTCCGACGCCGGGATCAACATCCAGATGATCACGACAAGCGAGATCAAGATCAGCGTCCTGGTCGATCGCCCGTCTGCCGCACACGCCTTGCAGACAGTCCACGCGGCCTTCCACCTTGATCAGCCTGTCGCCGACCTTCCCCGTCCGCCGAAGGCCGCCGACTGGTCGAGCACTCGCGCCTCGCGGCGGCAACCCAGTACGACCAACGGCTCCACCCCCCCACCCGACCCGAGCCACCTGGCGGGGATGGAAGACCTGGTCATTTCGGGCGTCGAACTCGACGAAGGGCAAGCCCGCGTCACCTTGCTTGAAGTGCCCGACCGGCCCGGCTACGCGGCGGCCGTCTTCGCGGAGATCGCCAGGGCCGACGTCTTCGTCGATATGATCGTCCAGAACGTCAGCACGGCGGGCAACACCCACGTTTCGTTTACCGTCCCCCGCCACGAAGCCCACCGCGCTGAGGTCGCCGCCGCCGCGACCGGACTCGGCGAGGTCTCGGTTGAGCCCGCCATTGCCAAACTCTCGGTCCTCGGCGTCGGGATGCGTACTCATACCGGCGTTGCCGCGCGGATGTTTACCGCGCTGGCCGACGGCGGCATCAACATCGCCCTGATCAACACCAGCGAGGTCCGGATCAACATCGCCACCGACCATGACCGCGGTCAGGAAGCGCTCGAATATCTGAAGAAGACGTTTGAACTCAGCGTTGACTAAAATCAAATTGGCCCCGGATGGAACTCCGATAAAACACGGATAAAACAGCTATTTTGGCTTAAATGCGTGTTTCATCCGTGTTCCATCCGTGGCTCCCTCCTTTTTTCTGAATGAGGAACCATCTCCGTGGCACGCGACAAGGTTGTTCTGGCATATTCCGGCGGGCTCGACACGTCGGTCGCCGTCAAGTGGATCAACGAGACGTATGGTCTCGATGTGATCGCCTACACCTGCGACCTCGGCCAAGGGCAGGATATCCAGGCGATCCGCGACAAGGCGCTCCGCACTGGGGCCGTCGAGGCCATCGCCGAGGACGTGCGCAACCTGTTCGTTGACTACTTCGCCTTCCCGTCTTTGATGGCGGGAGCATTGTATGAGGGCAAATATCCGCTCGCCACGGCGCTTGGTCGCCCTTTGATCGCGCAGTTGATGGTCCGCGTGGCCAAGGAGCATGGCGCGGTTGCGGTCGCGCACGGCTGCACCGGCAAGGGAAACGATCAGGTCCGGTTCGACGTGACGTTTCAGACGCTTGCCCCTCACCTGAAGATCATCGCGCCGGTCCGCGAGTGGAAGTGGACCCGGACGCAGGAGTTGCAGTACGCCGCCGACCACGGGATCGAGGTTGAGGCGACCAAGAAGTCGATTTTCTCGACTGACCAGAACCTTTGGGGCCGGTCGATCGAGGCAGGCATTTTGGAAGATCCCTGGGTCGAGCCGCCCGCAGAAACCTTCCAGTGGACCGTCGACCCCAAGGACGCGCCAAACGAACCCGAGGAGGTCGAGATCGAGTTCGATCGCGGGCGCCCGATCGCCCTGAACGGGATCAAGCGCGACGGCACCGAGTTGATCGAGGAACTGAACAAGATCGCCGGGCGGCACGGCGTCGGCCGCGTCGACCACATCGAAAACCGGCTGGTCGGGATCAAGTCGCGCGAGATCTACGAGGCCCCCGCTGCGTTGGTCCTGCACGAAGCCCACCGCGAGATCGAGTTCCTCACGCTTAGCAAGGAAGCGCTCCGCTTCAAAACCCACGTTAGCCAGCAATACAGCGACCTGATCTACAACGGCCTCTGGTTCAGCGCGCTGCATCAGGATTTGATGGCCTTCACCGTATCGAACCAGCAGTATGTGTCGGGGGTCGCGCGAATCAAACTCTATAAGGGCCACGCGATGATCACCGGGCGGAAGTCGGAGCACAGCCTCTACCGCCACGAACTGGCGACCTATGAAGAGGGTGACCAGTACGATTCCTCCGCTGCGCAGGGCTTCATCAAGATTCATGGCCTTTCGCAGACCACTCAGGCCAAGCACCAGATGCTTAAAGGGCCGGGCGGCGGACGCCGGCTCGAACTCCCGAGCATTATCCCGCCCGATGCACAGAGCTGAGTTCTTGGGCCAATCGCTCGCCAAACTTTATCAACAGGGCAACGTATGGCCATCATCGCCAAGCAGCACCTCATCGAACACTGCAAAGCGCTGGCGTCTGACTGTACCACGAGATTTAGAACAGAGTCTCTATTACATCTCTTTTGCCTGATGATGAACACCAAGACCTGGATGGCAACCTGTTCGCTTGTTTGAAGGTTGTCATCCAACTTGCTGGCCCTGGCAAGGTCTGACCTGGCGTGAATCTCAGCGACTCGATTGTGGACTCGGAGCACAACCATCGCGGGCCGGACGTTGTCGTTTTCACGATTAACACCAAGGCCTAGTGCCACAGAGCTTTCTGGCGTGCTGTAGAACCGTGAGGGCAGAACGATGAAGTTACTAATCCTCGAGCCCAAAACCCGCTCTGCCTTGATCCGCGAACGGCGGCGTGTCGGCGCTGATCGCCAGGATGAAGTTTGGAACGGAGTCTACGTCATGTCGCCGAACCCTAACAATGAGCATCAAGAACTCGTCGGAAATCTCACGACCTGTTTGGTGCTGGCGATCCAGTACACTGGGCTGGGAAAGGTCCTTCCAGGAGGCAACGTTTCCGACCAGGACACCGATTGGAAACAAAATTATCGCTGTCCCGATGTGCTCGTCTTTTTGAAGGGGAACAAGGTCGAAGACCGACGATCGCACTGGTTCGGTGGTCCCGACCTCGCCATCGAGATCGTCAGTCGCCTCGACCGCTCACGCAAGAAGTTCGCTTTCTACGCCAAGGTCGGCACCCGTGAATTGTTGATTGTCGATCGCTACCCCTGGGCTCTCGAACTGTATTGCCTGAACACGAACGGTAGCTTCGACCTCGTCGGCAAGTCGACCCTCGACCAACCCATCATCCTGCCCAGCACGGTGGTGCCGCTCACCTTCCAGTTGCAGTCGGGTGACGAGCGACCGACAATCGCCATCAAGCACATCGACCCTGTTCAGACCTGGTCGGCCTGACGAAGGCTAGCGTCGAACTGGTCAAGCCACTCGAGCGCTTCGCGCTTGCTGTGGACTAGGCGTTCGAGCTGTGCCTCGTAGACGGCTTCCAGATACTGTTTAAAGCGAGGACCAGGCTTGAGGCCATGCCGGGCGAGGTCGTGGCCCGACAACAGTGCTGTTGGGTTGATCGGTCCGGTCGGTTGGTCGCGGAGGTAGGCTTCGCAGTAGTCGACGTTCGGTGCCGCTCCGTGCGTCGCCAGGGCATCGGCGCGATGGAGCGCGAGCAAGTCGTCGATCCCCGGTTCAGCGAGGATGCGCTTGAGCTTGGCCTCGCGGAGCTTGAGGGGGTCGCCAAGATATTGGTGGAACTCGACAAGCCAGGCGATCCGCTCGCGCTCGGAGTTGGCCAGTTTCAGGTCGCGGGCGATCCGTTCGGCGATTCGGCGACCAACTTGCTCGTGGTAATGGAAGGTGGCGCGGCCCTCGACGCTGATGGCATGGGTTTCGGGCTTGCCGACATCGTGAAGCAACGCCGCGAAGGCAAGTTCCGAGCTCGGGTGCGTGGGCAAGAGGTCAAGGACGAGTCGGGTATGATCCCAAAGGTCGCCGTCGGGCTGCGCGGGTTTGGCTTGCTCCAGGCCCCGCATCGCGGCAACGGCAGGCAAGATCGCGGCGAGCAGGCCCGTTTCCATCGCCAACGCCATCCCGTGGGCTCGCGAGCGGTGAACGAGCATCTTCCGCAGTTCCTGCGCGATCCGCTCCGCGGCGACGACGGGAACCGATCCCGCCATCGCCTCGACGGCGGCGCGGGTGGCGGTCTCGATCGTGAAACCGAACCGGGCGGCAAACCGGGCGGCTCGGAGCAGTCGGAGCTTGTCCTCAGTGAACCGGGCGACAGGATCGCCGATGGCGCGGATAACGCGGGCGTCGATATCGGCGCGACCACCGACGAAGTCGAGAATCTCACCACCGAGCGGGTCTAGGAACATCCCGTTGATCGTGAAGTCGCGACGCTCGGCGTCGCGGCGGGCGTCGGCGAACTCGACAGACTCGGGACGGCGACCGTCAAGGTAAGCGCCGTCGGTTCGGAACGTGGCCACCTCAACGTCCATGTGTTCGGGGCCGAGCACGCGGACGACACCGAAGCTGGCACCGACCGGGACGTTCCGGCGAAAAAGGCTCATCACCTCCTCGGGCCGGGCGTCGGTGGCGACGTCGAAATCGCTCGGCTCTTGCTCGAGAATCAGGTCGCGGACGCAGCCGCCCGCCCAGAGCGCCTGGAAGCCAGCAGACTGGAGCCGGGTCACGACGTCGGTGGCGAACTGGCGGCAGAGGTCATTCCCGCTCATGATCGGCCGATTCCTCGTCTGCGGGGGCGGATTTGGTATCGTTCTCCGACTCCTCCACGTCTTCGTCTTCAAAGCGTTCGGGGTCGCCGACACTGCGGATGGCGACTTGCGTGCCGCCGTACTTGCGAATGTCCCAGGCGCCGAGGTCGGGCAAAACCTCGTCATCCAACTTGATTCGCGATTCGGCGGCGATGATCGACCCATTGGGCAATGCGGCGAGCAAGCCTTCAAGGAGCTTGCGGACCCGCCCAGGGTTTTCGTCGTAGTCGGAGTAGGGCGGATCAATAAAGACGGCGACCGGTTCGGCATCCTCGGCCACGTAGGAGCGGGCCCAGCGGTAGGCATCGTGGCCGATGACCGCCGCGCGATCCTCATACCGCAGAGTAGCGATGTTGCGTTTAATCAGCGTGATGTTTTCACGGTTCCGCTCGACGAAGATGGCTCGCTCGGCGCCTCGGCTGAGAGCTTCAAGCCCAATCGCGCCGGTGCCGGCGAACAGGTCGATGACGACCAACCCGGCGACGGCTTCGCCGAGGATGTTGAAGATCGACTCACGGACGAGGTCGCTCGTCGGGCGGGTGGAACTATCGCGGGGTCCATCAAACTTATGACCCCGCCGCTGGCCGGCGATGATGCGCATCGTCGATGAACCTCCTGGCTCTGGTACCGTTCGCTAGCTTACCAAACTGGATGCCAATCCGCCTAATAGTTTGAACACTCAAGTTGACTGGTTGGTCGAGCCGATCCTGTAAAGTTGAGCCGATTTTGATCGGGGTTGACGGTAACGCCGATCCAGGTACGATTCGGCCCTCTGGTGGACGTCGCCCGACATCCCACCATCTGGAAGCTGGATGCACCTCATGGATGAGGTCGATCTGTCGTTGGGTTGAAGTAAAAATGCTTCCGCGGTCGATACCCGACGGACGGCTGAGCTGTTCGCGAGGTTCGGACCAACAGGCTCGCAACCCACAGACCAGGCAGGTTTGCCCCGACCGTCACGCAGGACACGGAACGTCATGCACGGCCCCACTCTCGCCCGCTTGATCCTCGCAGCTTCGATCCTCAGCGTGGGGGGTGCCGCGCCCGCCCCGATCAGTCAGCGGCTCGCCGACGCCCGGCGCTCGCTTGCCAGCAGCCAACCGACCACCGCCATCAGCACTCTGGAACAAGCTCTCGCCGACCCGGCTCTGGCTGCAAAATCGGCGGATAAGTTTGCCATCCTCGACCTCCTGATGCAGTCGTATGAGGCCGCAGCCGCTCAGGCTGTTGCGGCCGGTCGGACCCGCGAAGCCGACGGTTACCGCGAGAACGCCCGCATCCTCGGCCGCAAGCCAGGCAAACCCGGGAATCCCGTCCCGACGATCTCGGCACCAGTCGCAACACCCGCCGCCCTTGGGATCAGCCCGCTCCCAGAGCCGCCGACGCCCGCACCACAAGCACTGGTCGAGATGCCAGCCCCGACCACGCCAATCGAGACCTTGAACGACCACTTCGCCGCCTTCGATCAGGCTGCCGCCGCAGCGCCTGTACCCCTGGTCGCCCCTGAACCCGACCGCCTGCCCGAGCCAAGCCCGGCGACACCGGCTCCCATTCCTGATCCGGCCGCCGTACTTGCTCCGAGGGGTCCCGGCCTCAGCGAGGCCGACGCCGCGTTCCGGGCCACGAAATATGACGAGGCGGGCCAGATTTACGGGACGCTGGCTCGCAATCGGCAGTTGCCGGCGGATCGTGTCGAGCACTGGGCCTACTGCCGATCGGCCGTCGTCGCGAAGCGCATTGCCGCCAAGCCGAAGAGCGAGGCCGAGTGGCAAAGCATCAACGCCGAGATCGACCAGATTCGTGCCCTCGCCCCGATGAATTGGCTGGGCGAGTATCTCAGGAATGCCGCCGCCGCCCGGCCGACGGCCTCAAAAGTGGCCAGGTCAGGCTCGACCGTCGTCCGCGCCGCCTCGCCCGAGGAACCGCCCGCGCGCTCTGGTCGCGGTGCTCGCTCGGTCCCGACCCCGACGACCAATCAGGCGCCGGCTCCCGCACCAAACCCGATCCGAGTCGATACGCCAATGCTGACCGACCCGGGAGGAACGCCCGGCGGCCCGGTCGGACGGTGGCGGGTTCGCGAGTCGGAGAACTTCCGCGTCTTCCACGCCAACCCCGAGTTGGCCGAGCAGGTGGCTCAGATCGCCGAAAACGTCCGCCACGAAGGGATCAAGCGTTGGTCGGGTCAGATCCCTGGCTCGAAATGGACACCGCGATGCGATATCTATCTGTTCCCGAACGCACCTCAGTACGCTCAGATGACCGGCCAGCCGGCCGATTCCCCCGGCTTCTCGACGATGGGAATGAACCAGGGCCAGATTACGTCGCGGCGGGTCAACGTCCGGACCGACCACGCGGGGTTATTAGCCGCCGTCTTGCCGCACGAGATCACCCACGTGATTCTGGCCGATTTCTTCACGGAGCAGCAGATCCCCCGCTGGGCTGACGAGGGAATGGCAGTGCTGATGGAACCGGGCCACGAGCAAAAACGGCGAGCCAACGACTTAGTGGACCCGCTCGGCCGGAATCTCTTGTTCCCCATCGAGACTCTTATGAAGATGGACTACCCCGACGAACGGTACTGGACCCTCTATTACGCGCAGAGCGTATCGCTGACTCGTTTCCTCGTCGAACAAGGCAGTCCCAGCCAGTTCGTCCGATTCTTGCAAGGAGCCCAGGCCAATGGATTTGAACCTGAACTAAAACGCATTTACAAGATCAACGACTTCACCGACCTCCAGGCCCGCTGGGTTGACTACGCTCGGAACGCAATCGAGACCGACGCCGCCTCGGCGAACGCCACCGTGGCCAACGAGGCCAAACCTAACCGCCGAAGTCGTTGACGACTGAATGAATTGCAACCCAGATGACAACGAGTCTTATAGGAATGGGCAGGGGCTTCTTCAGTCTAGTTCAGTCAAAAGGTTTGCATCATAAAATTTTATGTTTGCTGGTAGTGGAAATGGCAGACGAAAACTCATTGTTAGTGGCGAAGGGGAGGCCGCTGCGTGGTTGACTGGTTCACACTCGCCAGTCACCCGGTGGACCTCTTTCATGAACATGTTGTCGCTCCGCAACTTAAGAATTGAGCTTAGAGCCGGTTGTTCAAGCACATGTGACAACTTTCGATGCCATTAGGTTGCACAGGCGAAATGGGTCAAACCCAGATAGTTGACCGCATGAAAGTCGTAGTGGATCAGGATCGCCCGGCACTTGCTCAGCCAACCGAACGTCCGCTCCACCACCCACCGCCGGGGCTTGTGGCCCGCTGCCACGTCGCAAGGCTTCTGCTCCTCGCCGACTCGCCGGATGTGCGGCGTGTCCCACCCGATGCCGCCGCCTCACGTCCCGTTGAGTTGTCGTAGCCTTTTGTACAAGCACAGGTTCGGGGGGTCCTCCAGCGTGCCCTGGGGACGCTCCACGACGACCGCCTCGATGGTCGCACTGAGCAGCTTGCAGCCCGGCACGTTGGCCCCGTCGATGACCGCTCCCAGTGGCCGACCCGACCCCTCGACCAGCAGGCTGATCGTGGTCCTCGGCTTGCCCCGATCCGTCGGGTTTCTGCCCACTTTTTCCCCCCCGAACCGGGCCTTGCCCAGTCGATCGTCGGCACTTTGCCACTGCCAATCTATCGCAGCCAGGTCATCGCAGGTGGTCACCAGCAGGCCCCACAACGGCTCGAAGAAGCCGTCCCGGCAGAAGCGTTGGAACCAGCGATGCACCGTCCGATCACTGCCGAAGCGTTCGGGCATCCGGTTCCACTGGCATCCCGTCCGTATGCGGAAGCTAATGCCATCGAGGACGGTCGAAGATTGACCCGTGGCCAATCCGTGGTTTTGGCGGGGTAACGCTCGTCGGGGAGCGACTCGATGATGCCCAAGAGGCCATCGAGTAGTTCTGAGATGGTGTCGGGTGCGGGTTTGGTGGCTGGCTTTCTGGGGTTATTCACGGTCATGTCGGGAGGCCCATCAATAGTGTTTTCCGTTGCAACTCAGACAGTCTCGGCTATCAAGCCACGTTTTGAGAGAGTTTTAACGAGATCGCTCATTTCTAAATTTAATGTACGCCCGTTGACTTCCGACAGATAACTCGTTCCAATCTCCAAATCCGCATCAATTAGGAGACAGAGATGAGCAAGTTGATCAACTGCCTGTGGTTCGACAATCAAGCCCTCGAGGCGGCCGAGTTCTACGCGAGCGTGTTCCCAGACAGCCACGTCTTGAAAGCCAACGCCTCCGCCGTGGACATCCCCGCCGCGAAGGTGGGCGATGATCTGACCGTCGAGTTCACCGTGCTGGGCCAGTCGTATACCGGACTGAACGGTGGCCCGAACTTCAAGCCGAACCAGGCGGTCAGCTTCATGGTACTGACCGACAACCAGGAGGAGACCGACCGCTACTGGGACGCCATCGTCAGCAACGGCGGCCGGGAGAACGCCTGCGGCTGGTGCCAGGACCGCTGGGGGTTCTCCTGGCAGATCACGCCCCGTGTGTTGCTCGAGGCGACAACCGACCCGGACCGCGCCGCCGCGAAGCGTGCCATGAAGGCCATGATGACGATGCGGAAGATCGACATTGTCGCGATCGAGGCAGCGCGGCGGGGAGAAGGCTGAGCGGTAGCCGGAACATATCCTGGCGAACCACGCAGACAGGGGCATCATGTCGCCTTTCTGCTATTCCCGAAGCGGTGCAACCAGTATGACGATCGACCCGATTCCGACATGGCAGCGTATGACCGGATGGGTGCTCTCGGGCATCCTTGCCGTACCGTTCCTGCCCAGTGCGTTCTTCAAGATCGCCCAACCTAAAGGCTTCATCGAGGAGTGGTCCAAGACCTACCCCGCAGCCTCGGCCTTGCCGCTCGGGATCATCGAGTTGACGATCTTAGTGCTTTACTTCGTGCCGAAGACCCGCTACCTCGGCGGCCTCTTGATGCTCGCCTATCTCGGCGGCGCGGTGGCGACCCACGTCCACGCCAATGATGGGATGTTCTTCGTGCCAGTCATTCCTGGCGTCATCGCCTGGCTCGGGCTGTATCTCCGCGACCGCAAGCTTCGCATCCTGGTGCCGTTCGCAACAGATTGAGCAGCCGAGCGTCCTGGGAGTCTGTCCGAGTACTGCCTTTTGCCACGGATCTTCGAAGAATGCGGTGATGAGTGTTTCGGTGGTGTTTTGAGCGAAGCAGGGTGGTGCCATGACCAAGACCTATCGCGATTGGTCCTCCGACCAAAGCTACTTCTTCCCACCCTCGCCCCGGGAATAGCTCACCGAGGGCTACCTCGTCTACTTCCTCCTCAACACCGTCGCCACCCTCGACCTCACCCCGATCCTCGCCCGTTACGAGCGCGAGCTGCTTGGCCAGCCTCCCTTTCATCCCCGGATGATGGTCGCACTGCTCTTGTACTGCTATGCCACCGGCACCCGATCCTCATGCAAGATCATGAGACGCTGCCACGTCGATGTCGCCTGCCACGTCATCGTCGGCGACGACGTCCCGACTACTGACGGAGGAAATATTCAGGTTAGAATCACTTGCGGGCGGTCGGGTCGCGATTGACAGATCAAGTCGCCTATGGTAAAGCCTCGCCGGAAGCGTCGATGGCCGACGTACCTGGTATGATCCTTTCCAGAGAACGGAGACGCATGGTCGCCTGGCGGTTCGCGACCCTCTGCTTAATCTTGATCGTACCGACGATCGCCGCTGCCGCACGCGTAGACCAAAGCAATGATGAATATCAGGTCATCCGATCTGATCTGGAACTGATGATCGAGCCGACCCACTCAGCCTACTCGACCGGTAGGCTCAAGCGTGGGGATCATGTCGTCATGATCGGCATGCAACCGGGGTGGGTCCAGGTCAAGACACCGTCGAGCGAATTCCACTGGATCAATGCCGGCGACGTCGAGGAACGTTCGGACGGAACCTGCGTGGTATCGAAGCGGCAGGTTGAAATTCGCTTCGCGGCCGAATCCGCCCGGCTTCCCGGTCCGCCGGTCCGGTTGATCCGCAAGGGAACGGTCGTTCGCCCGATCGATCATCCTGACCTGATCGTTTTGGTTGGTGGCAAGTCTCAGACCTGGCGGGCGATTGAAGCGACCAATGATGACGTCCGCTACCTCGAGGCCGACGGATTGGAGACGATCAAACCACAGCCGCCACCCGTCGCAACCGGGGCTGACATCGCCAATCGACCCGAGCGGCGTGCCAGATACGAACCAGCTACCGATGACGCCAACCTGCCACCCGAAGTTAACGCCGAACTCGTCTCGATCGACGCCATGGGCCGGTCAATTCGGGCGGCGTCCGTCGAGACCTGGAACCTCGACCCGGTCCGAGGGCGATATGATTCGCTCCTCCGCCAGTTCGGCACCAACCCAAAAGTCCTCGCGACGGTCGAACCAAAGCTCGACCAGGTCCGCCGCGAAATGGAATTAGCGAAATCTGCTCAGGCTTTCGCGCAGTTACTCAAAGCGGGTGATCAACGCGATGCCGCGATCGCTCACACTCAACAAACCGTCGCGCTCGCCCAGTCGAGTTCCGACCGAGGATACGATGCTCAAGGACTCCTGCAGCCGTCGTCCCGGCGCTACCAGGGAAAAAAGGTGCTGGCGCTGGTAGGTCCCGAGGGGCGAACAACCAGCTATCTGGAGGTACCACCCGGAATTCCGATCAACCAGTACCTGACCCAGAAGGTTGGGGTCCGCGGCGTCGTCCATTTCGACGAGGGACTGGGAGCACGCCTGATCTCGGTCCGCGACCTCGAACTGATCGTACCGAAACGTTGATCTGGCGTTGTCTAATTAGAGTTCGGCCATCTCAACCGCCTTGTCGGCTCGTTCGAGGGCATGCGCCCGCCGCAACTGCACAACCAGATAGGCCACGATTGAGACGTTAAGCAGCAAAATCACACATGGCATGAACGTCTGGCGACGGATGACCTCGTAAAATTCGAGCGGAATCAATGAACCTGTCATGCCGATTGTGAAATATTCGCCCCAGCGTTTCTGAAAGACGAGCCCGATCCCTTCAATTGCATAGAGGAGAGCGTAAACAAACGTGCCCGCGCTGTAGAAATAGAGTTGACGCGTGCTGACTCCAGAAACCGCCGACATAACGCTGTGAATGTAATGGTTCTTGGGATCAAGCTTCAACAGCGCGATTAAGTGCTCGGCTTCAAGCGCGGGATCGCTGCCGATCTCGCGGAAAATGCCGACTCCGAGGAGGATGAGCAGGAAGGCACTGATCAGCTTGAAAACGCCGATCAAGAGAATCCCCAAGGGCGACTTGCGGCGAACTTCTTTCATCAGGGCAGCCTCGGGTCGGGCGATAGTGAACTGAAGAGGAAAAGGGTCAGCGCAGGCCGCCCGCGAGTTCCGCAACAAACGTGCCCACCTCAGCGACCACCTGATCGACGGATCGCTGGTTGGCATTGTTGAGCTTGCGAACGATCGCACTACCTACAATCAGCCCATCGGCCTTGCCCGCCAGTTCGCGAACCTGCTCGACTGAGCCGATCCCGAAGCCAATACAGATTGGCAATCTCGTTTGCGACCGCAGCCAGGCCACATTCTCGACGACTTCAGGCGGCAACTCGCGACGCTCGCCCGTTACCCCGGCGACCGACACATAATAAATGAAGCCTGTCGTTGACGCGACGATCGCCAAGGCTCGCTCACGCGAGGTCGTCGGGGTGATGAGTTGGATCAAAGCGAGGTTGTGGTCGGTCGCTTGCCGGCAGAGCTGGCTCGACTCTTCGAGCGGCAAATCCGGTACGATCAAGCCATCGAACCCGGCCGATCTTGCCGCTCCAAGAAACTTCGCTACCCCCCAGCGGTGGATGATCGCATAAGAGATCATCCCGATCAGCGGGGTCGAGGACGCCATCGACTCTCCATGCGCCCGGATCGCTTTGATCGACTCGAAAAGGTCGGTGAGCTTAAATCCGGTCGTCAGAGCACGGTGATAGCTCGCGGCAATCACCGGTCCATCGGCGATCGGGTCTGAGTAGGGAATGCCCACCTCGATCAAGTCGGCACCTTGGCGTGCCATCGTGGTGATGAGGTCGATCGTCGCCGAAAGCGATGGATCGCCCGCGGTGATGAATGGCATCAGGGCCGATCGACCTTCGCCGCGGAGCCGATCAAACAGGTTCTGGATACGATTCATGGGGAAATTACAGACTGCTAGGCTCGCTGGTCGGAAGGGTCAAAACATCGGTTCGCCACGAAGGCGAGCCACTTCGAAGGCATCTTTGTCACCACGACCGGAGAGGCAGACCACAATCACCTTGTCGTTGCTCAGCTTGGCGGCCTCCTTAAAGGTCTGAGCCAGGGCGTGGCTAGACTCCAGGGCGGGCAAGATCCCCTGGTACCGCGCCGACGCATCGTAGGCCGCGAGCGCCTCTGCATCGGTGACCGCCTCATAACGAACTCGGCCCGAGTCCTTCCAGTAGCTGTGTTCGGGACCAACGCCGGGGTAGTCAAGCCCCGCGGAGATCGAATGAACGTCGTCGGTTTGGCCGTCGTCGTTTTGAAGAACGTAGCTGAAACTGCCGTGGAGCACACCCGGTTGGCCCTGAGTGAGGCTGGACGCATGGTCGCCCGAGGCCAGGCCCCGGCCACCCGCCTCAGCGCCAACCATCTCGACCTCGGCATCCGCCACAAACGGATAGAACATCCCAGCCGCGTTCGAGCCACCCCCCACACACGCGACAACCTGATCGGGGAGACGACCGAACCGGTCCAGGCATTGCGTTCGAGTCTCGCGACCGATTACCGCCTGGAAGTCGCGGACGATCATCGGGAAGGGATGCGGGCCAACCACGCTCCCGATGGTATAGTGCGTCTCGATCGAGGATGCCATCCAGTCGCGCATCGCCTCGTTCGTTGCGTCGCGGAGCGTCCGCGAGCCCGCGTTGACGGGCACAACCTGGGCTCCCATCGTCCGCATGTTGAAGACGTTCAACTTCTGACGGCGGATATCTTCTTCGCCCATGTAGACAGTGCATTCGAGACCAAACAGGGCACAGGCGGTCGCCGTGGCGACTCCGTGCTGACCGGCGCCGGTCTCCGCGATGACCCGTTTCTTCCCCATCCGCTGCGCGATCATGACCTGACCGAGCGCGTTATTGATCTTGTGCGCCCCGGTGTGGTTCAGGTCTTCCCGCTTGAGATAGATCTGGGCCCCACCAACCCACTCCGTCAGTCGTTTGGCAAAAAAGAGCCGAGACGGGCGACCCACATAATCGGCCAGTAACCCGTTTAACTCTGCCTGAAACGAGGCGTCAGTCTTGGTTGCCTCATAGGCGATCGTCAAGCGGTCGAGTGCGTCCATCAAGGTTTCAGGGACGAACCGACCGCCGAACAAACCGAACCGTCCGTGTTGATCGGGGACGACCGTGGCCGTCGTGCGATCCTGAGTCAAAGAGGACATGGCTGGCCAATCCTGAAGAGAACGACACCGGATGCAAGTCGCACTTTCATTTTGCGGATTGACCCCGATTCTGGTCAAGAGACGACCGACCCAGCCCCCGACTCGTCAAGCGTTTGCTTCTTGCGTCTCGTACTGCTCGACATAGAAATCAAAAAACTCTTGACCAGCCAGATAGTCGGTCATGGCCCGGCGAACCGAGGTCAATTGTTCCAGAAAGTTGACGTACCGATCGATCAGCGCTCGACGTCGTTCCACCGGCAACGCCAGGATATCCGAGTAAGCGCGGCGACCGGTTTCTCGGTCATAAAAGCTCCAGAGCCGCTTGATTTTCCGACCCGTTTCCTCGTCATCGAACATCAACATTCGGGCATACTGGCGAGCCTTCATCTTCTTGGCATAAGCGATCAGCTCGGCATCGGTTTCGTAACCACCCTGTTCGTCAATCCAGTCGACGATCGAACTCGTGGTAATCGTCGGTCCCTGGGCCTCGCACAGTTCTTTCAGACTCGCCACGATCTCGGCTGGACCCATCGGCATCATGAACCCCTTTTCTGCTTCATCGACAAGTTCGCCGAGCCACAATCCCGCGCGATCTCGAATATTGTCTGACCGGATGAATAGGCAATCTTAGCGGACGATGATGCGGGCTGAGGCAAAGAACCGAGATTTCTTGCTTTGAATTTTTCGCCCAGCACGATACAAACGATACGACCCATCAACTGACTTCTTTCTTAGAGCCCTTGTTGGCGTCGAAGGTGGTTCCGGTGCGCTCATCCTCGATTTTCACACGCTCTCTCTGGTTTGTCGTGTTCGGCTCTGGTTTGATTTTCGGCGCAGGTCCCCCCCAAAATTCCGGATTCGTGACGTTGTTCAACGGGCGGGATCTCGCCGGCTGGATCGCGCCTGAAGGCGATAACGGCCACTGGAAGGTCGTTGACGGGGTCATCGACTACGATGCCCGGAGCGAGTCGCCAGGTGCGAAAAACCTGGTTTCGTGTGAGGTGTACGAAGATTTCGTCCTTAAACTCGACTGGCGGATCAAGGACACTCCCTGGGTCAACAAGTTTATCCCCTACATTCTCCCCGATGGGACCCATGCTCGCGGAGTCGATGGCAAAGAGTTGCAACTGGCCCTGCCCGATAGCGACTCGGGGGTCTATCTCCGCGACCTCAAGACCGGCAAGAGCCAGGTGAATATCTGGTGCTGGCCGATTGGCTCGGGCGAAGTTTACGGCTACCGGACCGACGAAACCCAATCGCCCGAGGTTCGCGCCGGGGTGACGCCGAAGCATCAGGCGGATAAGCCGGTCGGCGAGTGGAACACGTTTGTGATCACGTTGAAGGGAGATCGTCTCACGGTCGTCCTGAACGATGTCACCGTGATCGAGTCAGCGCAGTTGCCGGGCATCCCGCGGTCGGGACCGATCGCCTTTCAGCACCACGGCGACTTCAAGGATGGCAAATATGTGGGCAACCCGAGCCTGGTCCAGTTCCGCAACATCGCGATCAAACGACTTTGATTTCATTAACTGACTGATTTGAGAGGCGTCATTTCAACCCATGTGCGGTATCGTCGGCTTCGTCAACTCGCCCGGGATCAAGGCAGATCCCAACCTCCTCGCGCAGATGACGGCGACGCTCCGGCATCGTGGCCCTGACGGCGATGGCTTCTATTGTGTGGGCCCGACAGCGCTGGGGCACCGGCGGCTCTCCATTGTTGACGTCGCCGCGGGCGTCCAACCGATGAGCAACGAGGACGGCTCGGTCTGGGTGACCTACAACGGCGAGGTCTACAACGAGCCGGGTCTCCGAGAGCGTTTGCTCCAAACCGGCCACCAGTACCGGACTTACTGCGATACTGAGTCGATCGTTCACCTCTACGAAGAGGTCGGCCTCAACTTTGCCCGCGAACTCAACGGGATGTTCGCGCTGGCTCTCTGGGACGAACGACGTGAGCGGTTGGTCCTGACTCGCGACCGGATGGGGCAAAAACCGCTCTTCTACTCGCTGACCAACCGGGGGGGCATCGTTTTCGGGTCGGAAGCAAAAGCGGTGCTACTCCACCCCGACGTCCCCTCTGAATTGGACTCCGCCGGCCTGACTCGTTATCTGTTCTACGAATATCTCCCGGGCGAACGGTCGATTTGGCGTGGCCTCAAAAAACTCCTGCCGGGTCATACCCTGATTTGGGAGCGTGGCCAGGCGACGATCACTCGCTTCTGGCAACCGCCGCCGCGATCAGCCAACCCCGAGCCGTTCGAGCAGGCGGTGGGTTCGTTTTGGCATCGGTTCCGGGAAGCCGTGGCGCGGCATTGCCGGTCAGATGTGCCTCTTGGGGTCTTCCTATCGGGCGGAGTCGACTCGTCGGCGGTGGCAGCGGCCGTCCGCGCAAATGAGCCGGATCGACCGTTCCAGACCTTCTCGATCGGGTTCGATGACCCGAGCTTTGACGAGTCACGTCATGCCCGCACGGTCGCGGATTACCTCGGGACGGATCACCACGAGCGGGTGTTTTCGGCCCAGGCCGTGCTCGATCTGCTGCCCGAGGTTGTGCAATGGCTCGACGAGCCGTTTGGTGATGCCTCGCTCTTGCCGACACACCTGCTGAGCCGGTTCGCACGCGAACGAGTGACGGTCGCACTCGGTGGTGACGGGGCCGACGAGTTGATGGCTGGCTATCCGACCTTCAGCGCCGAGCGAGCTTCGAGGTTGTTCGGCAAGTTGCCGCGATTTGCTCAAGATCTGATCCAGCACTCGGTCGGTCGACTGCCGGTCGATCACCGCAACCTGAGTTTCGACTTCAAGGCCAAGCAGTTTTTACGGGGAGCAGGCAAACCATCGGCACTCGCCCACCAGAGGTGGCTCGGCTCGTTCAACGGGAGCGAAATCGGTCGTCTCCTGATCAATCCGCCCGACTTTGATATCGAGGATGAGCATGTGAGTCGCGTCGCCGCGTTCGGATCGGAACGCGATCTGCTCGGGACGAGCCTGGCGATGTATCAGCAGACGTATTTGCCCGATGACATTCTGTTCAAGGTCGACCGCGCGAGCATGGCGTGTGGCCTTGAAGTCAGAGCGCCGTTTCTTGACGCCGATCTGGACGACTTTCTGGCCCGGTTACCGACAAGCTATCAGCGATGTCGTGGCGTCTCGAAGCGGTTGCTCAAGCAGTCGCTCCTAGGTCGATTACCGGAATCAATCCTTCAGCGGTCCAAAAAAGGGTTTGGCATTCCGGTGGCACGGTGGCTTCGGGGTCCGCTGGCGCCTCTGCTGGGGTCGCTGCTCGGTCCCGAACGGATCGGCCGGCAAGGGTTGTTCCGCCCCGTTGAAGTGAATCGGCTCGTGGGCGAACATCGAAACGGGGTCTGCGATCACCGCAAGCCGCTCTGGACGCTCTTGATGTTTCAACTCTGGCATGATCAGTGGCTCGGGCAAACTTGACTTGACGGAGTCGGCACTGGTTGCATGCGAATCCTCATCATTTCCGACATCCACGCCAACTGGCCCGCTCTGGCCGCGATTCAGGAGCGGTATGACTTCTGCGTTTGCCTGGGTGATCTGGTCGACTACGGTCCCGACCCTTTGCTCTGCGTTCGATGGGTGATGAAACATGCCCGCTACGTCGTCCGGGGCAACCACGACCACGGTGTAGCGCAGGGAATTCAGGTGGTCGGCGATTCCGGGTATCGTTACCTGACTCAAATGACCCGTGAGCATGTCTGGCAGGCGCTGGGACCGCCCGAACGCCGCTACCTGCTTGAACTCCCGCTCATGAGCCGATTTACCGTCGAAGGCAAGCGGTTTCTGCTCGTCCACGGGACTCCACGCGACCCGCTCGACGAGTACCTGATGAACGACGTCGCCACCTGGACCCGTCGCCTGGAAGGAGCGCACGCCGATATTGTGTGCGTGGGCCACTCGCACATGCAGTTCAACATTCGCGCGGGTACCTCGGTGGTGATCAATCCGGGAAGCGTCGGCAACCCCCGCGATGGCGATCCCCGTGCCGCTTACGCAATAATCGACGGGAACAAGATCGAATTGAAACGAGTCACCTACCCGATCGAAGAAACGATCGCACGGCTCGAAGCCTCAAATCTTCCCGACCAGGCCAAGGCCATGTTCCGCGGTTGCTACCGGAACGGTCGGCTCGGTCCGACCGGGGGAGAGACTACCGAAAAAGTGCCCACGGATTGATCTCTATTCCATTACAGCCCGAATCTCTCTGATGATCGGAAGCAACATCATGCACTGGTCATGGCTCACGGTGACGTTGGTGGTAGTCGGAGTTGTGCTCGCGGCGGTGGTCGCCTGGGTCGTCGCGCTTCCCTGGATCGTCCAGCCGTTCATCCAGCTGATGCTCAGATTCCGGTACGATCTCGACGTCTCAGGGCGTGAGAATGTTCCCCTGACCGGCCCCGTCTTGCTCGTATCAAATCACATGACCTGGTTTGATGGCTTCTTTCTCGCGGCCACGATCCCGCGACGCGGCACGGCGTTGGTTAATGCCGGGATTTTTGGTCTGCCGATCATCGGCTATCTGGCGAAACGGTCGGGCTTGCTCTCGATCCCGTACACTGGGCCGAAAGCCCAGCGAGCCGCGATCGAGACGGCCCGAAAAGCGCTCGATGAGGGTCGATTGCTCGGAATCTTCCCCGAAGGTCAACTAAGCCGGACCGGGTTCACTGGCGCGTTTCATCGCGGGCTCGAAGTGATCCTCAACGGTCGCGACAACGTGGCTGTCGTCCCGGTCTTCATCGACAACGTCTGGGGGAGCATGCTCAGCTATTCAGGAGGGGTCTGCTTCTGGAAGCGCCCGCAAGGGTTCCGGCGTCAGGTCATCATCGACTTTGGTCCGCCGATACCCGGCCCCGTCCAGGTTTTCGAGGTCCGCCAGGCAATTCTGGCTCAAGGCGTTCATGCCCGGTCCCGGATCAAAAACTCTGTTCCCCTCCTCGAAACGATCGACCCGAGCTTGCCATCCTGGCAGCATCCAGCGCTTGGACTTCTGACCGCATCGGCCCCCGACAACGAAGCGGGGGGGGCAAAACAAGTTGGCCAGAAGCCAGGAACGACTGGACACTCGATTCCAGGAGTGGCGATTCGATCCGTTGCCCAAGAAGGGTCGCTAGCGCGTGCCGGGATCGTCGGTCGCCTCGAAGTCCTGCAAGCGGGCAACCCGAACTGGATCGAAACCGGTCGTCGCGGCCAGATCGACCGCGACGGGTTTGTCACTCTGGAAGAACTACCCGCCAGCTGAAACTTAGCTCGTCTTCTTGATTTTCGCGGGAGCCGAGGGCTTCGGGGCCGTGACCGCCGGAGTTGTGGTTGCTTCGGAAGGAGGCGTGGTCACGGTCGGCTCGGCGGTTGTCTTGTCTTTCTTACCCGTCTTCGACGCGGCTTTCCTGGTGGTCCGAGCCGGATAACTGAAACCCTTGGCGGCCTCGGGGTGCTTCTTGAGAAATTCTTGCTGCTTGGCGGTCTGCTGCATGTATTGCTGCTGTTGCTTGTACATCTGCTGCTGATACTGCATCATCTGATTCTGCTGGCGAATCTGGCTCGCCATCTCGGGGTTACCGCCCGCCGCTTGCATTTCCCCCGCGCTGAACTGGCCGTAGACGCTGTTCACTCCCGCATTCCGACCACGCTGAGCCCAGGCGGGACTGGACATGCTCGCGACCAGAACGAAGCCAAAAACCACGGGGACCAAGCGCTTCATGGCAGACTCCCGAAAAAAACCAAGTTAAGGTCACAAAGGTTTCTGCGAACACACCACCAGAGAATATAACCCGATACCTCTCTGGGAGTATCGAAAAGACTTTTCCAGAATTTCGGGTGTTGATTTCTCTTGACCCCAGGATTCAGTATTCTCAGCCTTTCTTGAAGTCCAAACGGCCCCATTTCGTGCGTTTCTCATACTCTTGCAGCCGGTTGCGACATTCCGCGATCGTGAATCGTCCATCAACCTGAAACCTCAAGAGCGTCGGCTTGCATTCTGAGATCTTAATCACGAAGGTCCTTATGATGCCCGAACTAGAACCAGAGCAACCATTGCCGATCCTCAATCAGATTCGCTGGACGGCCGAGGGTTTGGTCGCGGCGATCGTGCAGGATGCCGAGTCGGGGACCGTCTTGATGATGGCCTGGATGGATGAGCCAGCCGTCCGGGCGACGCTGGCGACCGGGCAAACGCACTTCTACTCAAGGTCCCGGCAAGCAGCCTGGCACAAGGGAGGGACTTCCGGCCATATCCAGGAAGTTGTGTCAATCCATGTCGACTGCGATGCCGACGTCCTGCTAATCCGGGCGCGGCAGGTCGGGGGGGCGTGCCACGAGGGCTATCGGAGTTGTTTCTGGCGGCGAGTTAATGACAATGGGACGCTGGCGGTTGATGCCGAGCCAGTCTTTGCCGCCGATGCCGTCTATGGCCCGGCTTCCGAGTCCCGACCTGGTCCGGTATGATCGAGACCGGTGGGATTCCGTCTTGGTTTTTCGGGTGAGGTCGCAGCGATGAGTTCCAGCAGCGTGCTCAACTTCAACGCCGGTCCGGCACCGTTGCCGCCCTCGGTCCTGCACGAAGCTCAGCGCGAGCTGATTGACTACCATGGTCAAGGGATGTCGATCCTGGAGATGTCGCACCGCGTCCCGGAGTACGAGGCGATCAACGCCCGCGCTGAAGCCAACTTCAAGCGCTTGATTGGGGTCGGCGACGATTACCGTGTCGTCTTCATGCAGGGGGGCGCGTCGAGCCAGTTCGCCACCGTACCGATGAACTTCCTGACCCCTGAGACGACCGCCGAGTATGTCGTCTCCGGAACCTGGGGCGAAAAGGCGGTCGAGGAGTCGCAACTGCTCGGCAAAACTCACGTTGCCGCCTCGACCAGTCAGGACGGCTACAAGCGTGTCCCGCGTGCCGACGAGATCCATCGGGCCCACGGCCCAAGCGCGTACATCCACCTGACCTCGAATGAGACGATTCAGGGGGTTCAGTACCGCGATTTCCCCGACGTCGGTGCCACTCCACTCGTCGGCGACATGAGCAGCGACATTCTCTCGCGACCGATCGACGCCTCGAAGTTCAGCCTGATCTATGCAGGCGCCCAGAAGAACCTCGGACCTGCCGGGGTGACGGTCGTTCTGATTCGTGAGTCGTGGCTGGAACGGGCGAATCAAAAGATCCCCACGATGCTCCGATACAACACGCACACCAAAAATAACTCGCTCTACAACACTCCGCCGACGTTCAGTATCTACCTCCTCGACCTCTTTCTGACCTGGGTCGACACCGAGGGGGGCTTGGCGGCGGTCGCGGCCCGGAACGACCGCAAGGCGGCGATCATCTATGACGCGATCGACAACTCGGGGGGCTTTTACCGGGGTCATGCCGAGGAGAACTCGCGGTCGAAGATGAATGCTACATTCAACTTGCCGACCGCCGACCTGGAGAAAAAGTTCGTCGCCGATGCCAGAGCCGAGGGAATGGTCGGTCTGGCCGGACACCGCTCGGTTGGCGGCGCGCGAGCGTCGCTCTACAACGCAATCGGTCTCGAAGCCTGCCAGACGCTGGCCAGCTTCATGGAAGCATTTGCCGCCCGGAACGGTTGAACCCGCCAAGCCTGCACCAACCATGCACAAACCTCGCCTGATGACTCCCGGCCCCGCGCCCGTCCCCGAGGACGTGCTCCTCGCGATGGCGGCACCCCTGATCCACCACCGGTCAAGCCAGGCCCAAGTCTGGAACGACGAGGTCGTGGCTGGGCTTCGCTACGTCTTCCAGACCGAGCACGACGTTCTGATCCTCACCAGTTCCGGCACCGGCGCGATGGAAGCGGCGGTCGTCAACACCGTCCCGCGCGGGGGGAAGGCGATCGTCCTTGACGCCGGCTGGTTCGCGTCGCGCTGGGGGGTGATCGCTCGGACGTTCGAAATCGAGGTAATCACGGTCCGGACCGAATGGGGCCAGCCAGTCGATCCCGATCAGGTCGAGCAAGCTTTGACCGATCACCCCGACGTCGCCGCCGTGTTTGGGACTTTGAGCGAGACCTCCACGGGCACCGGCCATCCGGTCGCGGCCATCGGGGCGATCGTGGCACGGACCCCGGCACTGTTCGTCGTCGATGGGATCTCGGGCGTCGGCGCGATGGAGTGCCGGACCGACGCTTGGGGGATCGACGTCCTTTGCGTCGGCTCGCAGAAAGCACTCATGCTGCCGCCCGGGCTGGCGTTCGTGGCCGTTAGTCCAAAAGCCTGGGCGAAGATCGACGCGTTCGACTCCCCCTCTTACTACTTCAACCTCAAAGCCGCCCGCAAGTCCGCTCGCGAGTCGCTGACACCTTACACCCCCGCGCATACGTTGATCAACGGCCTCCGCGTCGCGCTCGACCGGATCAAAGCCGAGGGGATTGACGCCGTTTGGGCACGTCACGCTCGGATGAGCCTGGCTTGCCAGCGAGGGATCGAGGCGCTCGGTCTCGACCTCTTCTCCGAGCGGCCAGCCGAGGGGATGACGGTCTTCCGCATCCCCGACGGGCTGACCGACACCGCGATCCGCGCGGGCCTGGTAGATCGGTTTGGGATCACGACGATCGGTGGGCAAGACAAGCTCAAAGGGCAAATTCTGCGCATTGGGCACATGGGCTACACCGACGAGATTGACGTTGTCGCGGCGCTTGCGGCGCTCGAGCTGGTCTTGCATGATCTGGGCCACCCGGTCGAGCCCGGTGTCGCCGTCACTGCGGCGCAGCAAGTCATGATGGCACATTCAACGGCTCCGGCTCGGAATCTCTGACTTTTCCTTATCCTTCGGAGTGGAAGCATCGTGGCGTATCGCGTTCTGGTAACCGACAAGCTGGCCGAAGAAGGACTGGCGATCCTCCGCGCTGAGGCCAACCTCGAAGTCGTGGTCGACACCAAACTGGCGGGCAATCCCGCCGCTCTGCGGGAAGCGCTCCAGACGGCCGATGGAATTGTGATCCGGTCGGGAACACAACTGACGGCCGAGGTGTTGAAGGACCAGCCCCGCCTCCGCGCGATCGTCCGCGCCGGGGCAGGCGTTGACAACATCGACGCCGCGACGGCCACCCGTCAGGGGATCGTCGTGATGAACACCCCCGGCGGCAACACGATCTCGACCGCCGAGCACACGATGGCGCTCTTACTGGCGCTGTCGAGGAACGTCGCCCCGGCCGCCGCGAGCCTCGAAGCCGGTCGCTGGGATCGCGCCAAGTACACCGGGACGCAGCTCGAAGGTAAGACTCTGGGCGTGGTTGGACTCGGGCGGGTCGGCCTGGCCGTGGCACGACGGGCGCTCGGATTTGAGATGAAGGTTGTGGGCTACGACCCGTTCCTCGCGGCCGAGAAGGCGCTGACGATGGGCGTTGAGAGCGTTGCCAAACTTGATGACCTCTGGGGCCAGTGCGACTACATCACGATCCATACCCCGCTTTCGGCCGAGACCCGCAACCTCGTCGGGCCGGCGGAACTCGACCAGATGAAGCCCGGCGTCCGATTAATCAACTGCGCCCGAGGGGGTCTGATCGACGAAGATGCCTTGATCAAAGCCCTCGACGCTGGCAAAGTCGCTGGTCTGGCTGTGGATGTCTTCGACCCCGAGCCGCCACCCGCGCACCACCCGCTCGTCATGCACCCGAAGGTCCTAGCGACGCCGCACCTGGCGGCTTCGACCGAGGAAGCGCAGGTCAATGTCGCCGTCGAGGCCGCACGGTTACTCGCCGACTTCTTCGGGTCGGGCCGGGTCCGATTCGCGGTCAACATGCCGAGCCTGGAAAAGGCTGAACTTGACGAGATCCGCCTTTATCTCGACCTTGCCCGCCGACTCGGAATGCTCCACGCGCAGATGGACCGGGGGACTGCCAAGGCGGTCAAGCTGCGCTATCGTGGCGAAGTGACGACGAAAAACACAAGATTGATCACCTCGGCGTTCGCCGCCGGCTGGATGGAGGCTGCGCTTGATGAACCGGTCAACCTCGTCAACGCCGAGATTCTTGCCCGCGATCGAGGAATCGCGATCGTCGAGGAGACGAACCCGGAGGCAGGCGACTTTGCCTCGTTAATCCAGGCTGAAGTGACCACCGAGGAGAAAACGTATGTGGCGGCTGGCACCTTGTTCGGCAAGGAGTTCGTCCGCCTGGTTCGGATCGGTCCCTATCGGCTCGACGCTCATCTCGACGGCCACCTGCTCATCTTTACCCACTACGACCGACCCGGCCTGATCGGATTCATCGGCACGACATTCGGTCGCCACGGGGTGAACATTGCCCAGATGAATGTTGGCCGCGAGAAACTGGGTGGGCAAGCGATCGGCGTCGTCAACCTCGACGCCCGCCCCTCGGCCGCTGCGCTCGACGAGGTTCGTGCTCACCCCGATATCCTCAGCGTCAGCACGATCGCCCTGCCCGCAGCGGGGGCAACTCCGCCCTGGCTGGCCGGTTGAACAGACGAACCGGGCCAGAATCACCACTTGCTGGCGATCCTGGCCCGGTTCTGTCGACGAGTTCGTACTGGACGAAACTCGGTTCAACGCTTCTTTTTAGTCGCGGTCTTCTGATAGTCGCTGTAAGCGTTATTCTGCGCCTTGGCGACTTCCGGCTTGATGGTCGTTTCCACATGATTCCCGTCGGCGGGCCTTGAGTCACACCCGCTGAGCGGAATCAATGCCAACCCCGTGCAGATTGATAAGACCAGGAAGCGACGAAGGAAAAGAGCTTGCATCGTGAAAACCTTATGAAGTCGAAAAACAACCGGCTTTGAACCCAACCGCCAACTAGGTTGAATAGGTAAAGCGAGCATTATCAGATCAATACTGGTCGCTGCTAACCACTTCATTACCAGCGCGGGTTCCGAGCCCCCACCAGATGTTTCGAGAAATCGTGTCCTTGATGAACTTGACGGAACCGTCAGCCATCGCCGCGTTGACACCGCCTGGATGCAAGCTCTGCGCATCAACGAAGTTGGATACATTGATTCCGCAACCATCGCAGCCGAACTGGCACGTGCCGAACGGATACTGCTTGTCGTTAGGGGTCTGAACGGTGTTGAAAAGGGTGAAACCTTTCGCCCCATACGCCCAGGTCAACCCTTTTTGAATTGGGGTATCAAGCTGAGTATTCGTCTTGTTTTTGAACTGCGTATAACAAGCTAGCAAAGCTTGATTCACCGTGGCGACGGGAATCGCCGACACATCAAAAACATAGCAACCTGGGTCACTGACACCACGCGTGCTGTTGGCTCGGTAGGTCGGGTTGGTTGCGTTCCCCGCAAGCGCTTCGCTGAAGGCAATTGTGTTCGACGAGCCATCGGTCACGTCGCGAATGCCGTAGGTTTTGTAGTAAGCGAACATTCCGGAACTGCCGGTGGCGGTGAAGTGACTGTCGGGCGGCGACATCCCCCCGCTGTTCCCGTAATTCATGTTGTCGGTTGTTGTACCGAAGCTCGCATAGTAACTGTTGTTTGAGGTTGAGCCAGCGTTCGGGTCCGATGGGCACAAGAAACTCTTGATAACGGTCGATGCTCCCGTGCTGTTAATTTGCCCACAGAGGTCACCAAACGGGTTATAAGCCCAGCTAAAGTTGATCGCATTATAGAGCGGTGTCTGCTCGACGAACGGGAGCATTTGTGCCTGCGGACTCCACTGAGCCCAGTCAGAATTGATGGTCCCAGGACCCACGCGAGCGTTATTGATGGCTCCCAGTGGGAACGCGTCGTGCGTGCTGTGGTAATTATGTAACCCCAGCCCAATTTGCTTAAGATTGTTGATGCACTGCGACCGACGGGCCGCTTCCCTCGCAGCCTGAACGGCGGGCAACAGAAGAGCAATCAAGACGGCAATGATCGCGATGACGACTAATAGTTCGATGAGCGTGAAGCCACGAGAGCGGTTACTAAGCGAATGTCGAGACATGATAGTGTCCTTCTTCAAACGAAAACCGAAAGTTCTTCGGTGCCTCTGATAGCGCAGGTGGCGACGAGGCAAGCGATGAATCGCCGTGAAACGTCCCGATTAGTTGAAATAATGACGTACGCAGTGAAGTGGGTCGGACTAATCTACTCGTAAGGCCGATGGAGATCAAGCAAGCGTCGCGGACAATTCGCGGCTCGATGCCTTAAATAATGAGCTTCGTTGTGGTTTTATCGAAACATCCGCCATTGTTAATAATAATGGGTTAATCTGATCTATAAAGAAATGCTGCTTTCGACTTGATTCGTGGTTAAAATTACGATCCCATTGTTCCACGATCCGCGTTGGTCACGGCGAGTGCGGCGTGAATCAGAGCCAGGTGGCTTAATCCTTGGGGCAGATTGCCTAGCAAAGTCCCCGTATCGGGATCGGCCATTTCATTCAGCAAACCAAGGTTGCGCGTTTCAACGAGCGCGAGTAACTCATCCATCGTGCGCCGAGCTTCGGCGGTATGACCAAGGAAAGCGAAGGCTTCAACGAGCCAGAACGAGCAGGCAAGGAAGGTTCCTTCCTCGGCATCTGCCCCGGTCCGGCGGTACACGAGTGGACCTCGGCAAAGTTCGCGTTGAATTGCGGCACGGGTCAGATCGAGTCGATCTTTGCGATCGAAACCGAACCTGGTGGCGAGTAAAAGCGAGGCGTCGAGCGACTCCGAGCCAGCGTACTCGGTGTAGCTCTGCTTGGATTCCGACCAGCAATAGCGGTCGATGTAAGCCAGCATTTTGTCGCGCTCCCGTTCCCAGCGGTCGAGGTGACGGTCGGGCAAGTGCCCTTCCCGTACCATCTTGACCGCCTTGTCGAGTGCCAGCCAGCATTCGATTTTGGACATCGTGTAGTGCTGGGCCTTTGGCAACTCCCACATCCCGGCATCTTTCTTTTGCCAGTCGCGGAGACATTGATCCACAATTTTGACCATCAGATCGCGTGTCGTTGCGTCGAGGATATGCCCCTTGTCGGTGAACAGCTTGGTCGTTTCGATCAGGTCACCGTAAACCCCGAGTTGAAGCTGCGAGCGAGCACCATTACCGAGCATGATCGGCAACGATCCCCGGTATCCTTCCCACTTCACTGGCACTGGCTTGGAGCTAAGCTCGCCTTGCAACGTGTACATGACGTGAATCGACGGACCTTGATTGCGGATCGTCCGGAGAATCCAGGCGAACGCGGCCTTGGCTTCCGACTGCGCACCGACACGGAGAAACGCCTTGATCGTGTAGGCAATGTCGCGAATCCAGGTCAACCGGTAGTCATAGTTCTTTTTCGACCCGACTTGCTCGGGCAAGCCCATCGTCGCCGCTGCCGCGATCGAACCGGTCGGCGAGAAGATCAAGAGCTTCAACGCCAGGGCACTGCGGCGAACTGAGGTCTGGTAGAGACCGTCGTAACCCAGGTTCTCGGTCCACTCGCGCCAGGCATGGTCGCTCAGGTCGATCCTGTCGTCGATCTCGCTCATCTTGGGAATAATCAGCGGCTCGGCCTGTGCGGCGAGGACAGCCAGAACCGCACGCTGACCGGCTGCAACCGCGCAGGTGCCCGACCATTTGGGGCCGTCCCAGACCGATGAGTGCCAGCGTTCGTCATGGCAAACAGTGGCGATGATGTCGCCCACCTGGATGACCAAACCGTGCGGGGTCTCGCAGTGCTCGGGCTGATCCGCATCGAAGCGAGTTCCGGGGGTCATCAACGCGGTGAACTCAACCCGCCCGCTGATCCCTTCGACGCGACGGGCGAGTTCCGACCAGGGGAGGCGGCCGGCCAACCCCGAGTTGAGCGACTCGGTCACCTTCGCCGATCCCGTACTCGTCGTGAAGGTCGTCTCCAGGACGTTGGAGTCGGGCAAATACCGCCGGGCGACCGTGAACTCAGGGTCCGTTGGAGCGACCTTGAATCGACCGGCGGCGGGGTTGTCGTCGTGCAAGATCTGATCAAAAAGCGGCGGAGAGTCGAGGTTCGGCACACACCACCAGTCGATCGACCCGTCAAGCCCAACCAGCGCAACCGAACGACCGTCCCCGATCGCCGCATACTGGTCCAGGTCCAGGACTCCACCAACCCGTTCAAGCTTGATCACACGTGCGCCTTCAAACAAAAAAACGACCCTGTTGGCGGCCCATTCCAGGCCGAAAAACAGGATCGTCCAGGATCCAAAAAATCAGCACCCGTTGTACCAATCAGGGACAGGGATTACCGCCAGTAATTCCGAAGTTCTCGCCCGTGATATAGCTTGATTCTTGCGAGGCAAGCAAGACGTAAACCGAAGCTAACTCGGCCGGTTGCCCGGCGCGTTTAAGTGGCACACTCGACCCCATCTCGGCAATCTTTTCGGGAGGATAACCACCCGAAGGCTGGATCGGCGTCCAGACTGGACCCGGGGATACGACGTTCACCCGAATTCCCTTTTCGGCAAGCTGCTGCGCCAACCCTTTCGTGAAGTTGACGTTGGCCGCCTTGGTCACGGCATAGTCGAGCAAGCCGGCCGACGGCTGATAGGCCTGGATCGATCCGGTGTTGATGATCGACGCGCCCGGCTTCAAGTGCGGGACAGCCGCCTTGCAGATCCAAAACAAAGCGTAGACGTTGGTCTTCATCGTCCGGTCGAAGGCTTCAGTCGTCAGATCCTCGATCGACTCTTGCGCGTACATGTGACCCGCGACGTTGCAGAGAATGTCGAGCCCGCCGAGCGATTTGACCGCCTGGGCGACCAGGTCGTTGCAGAAGTTCTCGCTGGTGATATCGCCCGGGATTGGATACGCCTTGCGGCCTGCCTTCTCGATCAACGCGATCACCTCTTTGGCGTCGCTTTCCTCGGCGGGCAGATAGCTCATCGCGACATCGGCCCCTTCGCGAGCAAAGGCTATGGCCGCCGCCCGACCGATCCCCGAATCCGCGCCGGTCACCAGCGCCTTGCGACCTTCCAGACGACCCAATCCCTTGTAACTGGTCTCTCCATGGTCGGGTTTGGGGTCCATCTCTCCAGCCAGGCCAGGCTTGCTCTGCGTTTCCTTACTATATTTCGGCTGCGGATACTGCTTGAGTGGGTCCTGCATCTCATACTGGTGCTTGGTCGAGCCGAACATGCGTGGGTCCTGCAATGGGTGAGATCTAGCTTTGGATGAGTGTCTGAGCAACTAACCGCAACCAACTTCAACCGCAACAAACAGCACAAATGATACCGATGGCAGTGAATGTTGACCTGTTCTCATTTAATGGTGAACAGGCAATTGAGCCAAAAATTACGGCAGACCTGCTAGTCAAGCGGGCAAATGGACGTCGCAAGCTACATTTGAGCCTGATCTTGCGCTTGCGAGAAAACGAGGAGCGCATTACGATGACCAGCGACTGATCTGATCTGACGTGGTGATTGCATAACGAAACGGATCATGCCTGGGCTGCCGCATTGGCCCAATGTGGATGATGGTAGCTCCCGGCTTGATCGCCTTCGGCTCAATCGAAGGATGGGGTGGTCGACTTTGTGGATGGGGCTTTCACGGTGACGACTCATCCCAGCAATGCAGATGCGAACGCCGGCTTGTTTAGCGATTATGGTCTGACCGGGTATGACGAGATGTTCGCCCGGCTTGACGCCCCCCGAGCGCACTACGAAGCGCTCCACCACCGCCTGGCCGCGATGGGAGCCGACGAACTGGAGCGTCGCCACCGTGCCGCAGACCTGATGATGCGGCAGCAGGGAATCACCTTCACCGTCTATGGCCGTGATCAGGGGGTCGAGCAGATCATCCCGTTTGATCCCGTCCCGCGACTGGTTGCCGCTGATGAGTGGGCGACGATCGAGCGTGGCCTGACGCAGCGAGTCCGAGCACTGAACCTGTTCATCCACGACGTTTACCACAACCGCGCGATCCTCCGCGACCGCGCGGTCCCGGCTGATCTCGTGCTGGGCTCATCGGGATATCGTCGCGAGTGTGTGGGCCTTCGCGTGCCGAAGGATATTTATATTCACATATCGGGGATTGACCTGATTCGTGATACTGCCGGGCAATACCTCGTCCTTGAAGATAATGCCCGGACGCCGTCGGGGGTCAGCTATGTCCTCAAGAACCGGCAGGTGATGAAGCAGGCGTTCCCGAAACTGTTCGGTCAGTACAATGTCCGCGCCGTCGATGATTACGCCTCGAACCTGCTCGCCATGCTCCGGCACATCGCCCCGGCGGGTTCGGACGACCCAACGGTCGTTGTGCTGACGCCCGGCGTTTACAACTCAGCCTACTATGAGCACAGCTTTCTTGCCCGCCAGATGGGTGTCGAGCTGGTCGAAGGGCGCGACCTGTTCTTTGACGGTGGGCAGATCTTCATGAGGACCACGCAAGGGCCGAAGCGGGTTGACGTGATCTATCGCCGGGTTGATGACGATTACCTCGACCCGTTGACCTTCCGGCGTGATAGCCAACTCGGTGTGGCTGGTCTGATCGCCTCCTATCGTGCCGGGCAGATTGGCCTGGCAAATGCGCTTGGGACCGGCGTGGCCGATGACAAGGGGATTTACCCGTTCGTCCCGGCGATCATCAAATATTACCTGGGTGAAGATCCAATCCTGGCCAACGTCGAGACCTTTCGTGCCGCGATCCCCGCGCATCGGCAACATATTCTGGCCAACCTCGATAAACTCGTCGTCAAAACGGTCGACGGCTCAGGCGGGTACGGGATGCTGATCGGCCCGGCTTCGACCGCCGCCCAACGCGATGAGTTCGCTCGCAAGATCGAGGCCGACCCCCACCACTACATCGCCCAGCCAACCATCACCCTGAGCCAGCACCCGACGCTCGTGGATAGCCACCTTGAGGGCCGCCACGTCGACCTCCGCCCGTTCATACTTTACGGCGAGGAGGTCAAGGTGCTCGCGGGCGGTTTGACTCGCGTTGCCTTGCCGCGTGGGAGTCTGGTCGTCAACAGTTCGCAAGGTGGCGGGACAAAAGACACCTGGGTGCTCCGCGGCGCTGCACCTCGACCTGCTCGTGCGTTGCCAACCGGTCCCAGGTTCGGGGAGGCTCACTAGGTCATGTTGAGCCGAGTCGCCGAAAATCTCTACTGGATTAGCCGATACGTCGAGCGAGCCGAGAACGTCGCCCGCCTCCTCGATGTAGGGTTCCACCTCGAACTCGACGCCTCGGGCCTGTCAGGTGACGTGGGCGGGCAAGGGCCGATCGAGTCGGTCCTGACAATCCTTGCCTGCCGCGATGCCTTCGAAGCCGCTCAAGGATCGGGGCCGAAAGAGCGGGAAACCGTCCTCCGCTACCTGACCTTCGAGCGGACCAACCCGCACTCGATCCTGGCAATGTTGATGAAGGCCCGGGAAAACGCGCGGGGCACCCAGGAGACTCTGAGTGGCGACACCTGGAGCCAAGTGAACAAGCTGTACCTCTACCTATGTAGCCCGCGCGCAGAGCGGCGGTTCGCGGCGAGTCCGTCGCGGTTCTTCGACGGGATCAAGCGGTCGTGCATCCTGTTTGATGGCCTGGTCGATGGAACCTTGCCCCGGACCGAAGTTTTTCACTTTCTGCAGTTGGGTCGCTACCTGGAACGGGTCAATCAAGTTAGCCGGATCTTGAGCGTCAAGCTTCATGCCTTGCGTGATGGCGGTCCGATCGACGAGATGTCGATGCGGGTCGTCCACTGGTCGAGCCTGCTCCGAAGTTGCTCGGCTTACGAGGCTTACCTTCGGGAGCATCACGACCGGATTGACCCGGAAGGGGTCGTGCAGTACCTCGTCCTCGACCCCGACTTCCCCCGAGCGATGCGGTTCTGTGTTGCCCGTTGCGTGGAATCGCTGCGGGCCATCACCGGGGCTGATGAGGACGACTACCACTCTGAGGCTGAGCGGCATCTGGGCAGACTCGACAGCGAACTGCGCTATATTGATGTTCAGGAAATCTTTGGTCGCGGGCTCAGTTCGTTCCTGGGCGGCATCCAGGATGCTTGCAACCGGATCGGCGACGAGATTCATCAGGCGTACTTTCAGACCTGACCGGCTGGACTTGACCCGTATCCTTGCGGTACGGTGAGTGCGGCCCACCCTCGCGGCCCGGTGAGTTGTCCCGCCCGACCCGCCTCGATCGACCGTTGCTGGCGTCGAGTCGCACACCTAGCGAATCCTCATCATGCTTTTGCGGATCAGCCACGAAACGAAACTGACCTACACAGCGCCGGTGTCGGAAACGGTGTTCGAGGTTCGGATGGCCCCGGCGACCGACGAGGATCAGACCACCCTCGGCTATCGCCTGAAAACCACCCCGACCTCCCCTGTCACGTCGTACCGCGACGGGCTCGGCAATCGGGTTGACCTGTTCAACATCAGCAAGCCGTACGAGGAACTGGTGATCCTGGCGACAAGCTACGTCCGGACCCACCGGCGGTCAGCTCAAACCCGCCTCGGCTCGGCGCAAGCACTCCTGGCCGAGGGTCCGGGATCGGTCGACGCGATGGAATTCCTCCAGCCCAGCAAACTGGCCGACCGCTCCGACGCGATCGACCGATTTGCCGCCGACCTCGTCCGCCCCCAGGCTGGTGATTCAGGGGCCGACTTCATCAAGCAAGTGATGGACGCCGTCGGTGCGCGGCTCAAATTCGAGTCCAAGGTGACCCAGACCCGGACCACCGCCAGCGAGGCGTTTGACCTCGGACTTGGCGTCTGCCAGGACTTTTCGCACCTGTTCATTGCGGTTTGCCGGTCGCTCGGTATTCCGGCCCGGTACGTCAGCGGTTACGTCAACCATCCTGGCGAACTGGCGACCCACGCCTGGGCTCAGGTCTGGGGCGGCGACCGGACCGGCTGGGTGGACGTCGATCCGACCACGCAGAAATTCGTCGCCGATAACCACGTCGCCATCGGCTATGGTCGCGACTACTCCGACGTTCCCCCGAATCGCGGTCTCTGGAAAGGCCGCGCTGAGGAGACGATCACCGTTGCGGTGAAGGTCGAACCCGTGGACCGCGTCCCGATGGAGTGGAACGAGTGGTCCACCCCCGGCCGACCCGCCGTCGCCACCGGCTCGATGTTTCAATCCCAACGCATGGGCAACATGGTTCAGCGTCAGGGTCGCTCCCCTTATCCCAACCAGCGCGGTCAGCACTCGGGCCTGGTCCAGCAGCAAGGGGAACAGCAGTAACGAGGCTGACCCGATCAACTTGATGTTCGCGACTCGGAGGGCCGGATCAAAGATTCCTGGCCAATTACCTCGAGTTCGCCATCGAGGACTATGCTGAAAATCGGGTCGGGAGGAAGAGGTCCTCGGGACGCGCAAATTTCCAGTTTGCGAAACTCTTCATCACCAATCAGGTCGCAGCATCGCTGTAACTCGGAGGGGTCTGACGTTGCACACTGCACCGGATGGGTGTAAGTGGTTCGCCACCGTTCGGGATCTTTTTTATCCGCAAAAGTGGCGAAACACGGGACTCTAGTTCCCGGTTCGGTTTTCTTGAATCCGGACGTTGAGTTCATTTGGGTGAGCCAATAGATCTGGCCCGGCGTAACTCGACCTAGATCCACCAAGCAGACCACGAGTGTCGGGTTCTGCGACACAACGAGACCGGGGACGAGCGCGTTCGTCGGGAAATCTTGCAACTCGCCGCGAAACCCGAGCCAACCCATCACCAGCATCAAAGGGGTTAACAATCCGCACATGCCACCAGCCGCCATCAAGGCTAAACCAAGAAGGAGCGTCTTAAAATTACGCGATCCAACAAGTGTCCAGCCAAGGTAGCCGAAGACGAAAGTTAGAGTCAAGAATATGAAAAAGAGAGCCACCGTCATACGCATGTTGGACGAGTGAAACAAGTAGCGCAGAGCGTGAGGCTTCAAGCCGGAAGAAACCCGAGGCCGATCGTTATCGACCACACCGGTATTTTGAGTAGGCAATGGATCTTTCAACTTCGATCTCGCAAGTTGGAGGATTGATCAAATAACGATAAATACGCCTCTCATAGAGCGGTTGTAGACTGACTGAATCGTTATCGGCCAACAGGGAAGGCGCGTTAGCCGGCTCGCTTCAGCCAGTCATTTTCTCCTCCGAACTAGAGCCAAAAGAAAACCGCTGTAGCATAGGCCACACGACCCGACACCAGAATCGCGTGGACCAATATCACGGGCAGAGTTGCGTCAGAACCTGCCGAGGTATCTCGCCTGGGTCAACCCTGCTTGATTGCCGCCGGCTGGTCGATTAGCTCGGGGCCAACCTCGTCGGTCCAGACGATGAATTTGGAGAGTGGGGCCGAACCGAACGAGGTGGTCAGGGCGACGTCAACGGCGTCGCGGCCGCGTGCCATGACGATCCGGCCAATTCGTGGTTTGTTGTGGCGGGCGTCGAAGGTGTACCAGCGACCACCGAGATAGACCTCGAACCAACCCGAGAAGTCCATCGGGCTGTCGGAGAGCGGGACGCCGATATCGCCGAGGTAGCCGGTCGCGTACCGTGCGGGGATGTTCATGCAGCGGCAAAAGGTGAGTGCCAGGTGCGTGAAGTCACGGCAAACGCCTTGCTTTTCCTTATAGACATCCCACGCGGTTTTGGTCGAGCGGGCGTACTGGTAGCCGAACTCAACATGGTTGTGGACCCAGGTGCAGATGGCCTGCACGCGGCCCCAGCCTTCGGGGGTCTGACCGAACAGATTCCAGGCGATGTCGGAAAGCTGATCAACCTCACAGTAGCGGCTGGCGAGAAGGTAAACCAGGACGTCGCTCGGTAATTCTTCGATCCGGTGCTGGATCGCTGTGGGTGCTTGCTCATCAACCTCACCGCTATCCTCGACCACGGCGTCGTCCCAGAAGGTGATCCGGCCCTGGGGCGCGACCAGGCGGGCGCAACGGTTGCCAAACGTGTCGGTGTAGTGTTCGACCGGCACCTCGGGCTCGACGTGAAGTCTGCCGGGGCGCTTGAACTTATCATCCCACTCGGGACGTGTTCCAAGGACCAAGACCATCGGCGCAGCGGCCGGCACGTCGAAGGCGATCTCGTACCCGATTCGAATCAGCATTCCTACCTCGACTAGAATGTCCACCCGTATCGAGAGGGAGGACCAGAAAAATGCCATGTTAAATCAGAGTGTCCAGCGGCGTCAACGAAGCGAACCTGTTTTCGCCGCTCCACTTGCGTCGTGTGGACTTCCGTGGTATCCAGGAACGGATTAGGTCGATTTACCTGGATTTCCAGGTCCAGCACACCAGGCCAGTTGGTCAGCCGGGGATCTCGATGACGTATTGCGTCGGAATTATGACACACGGCGGCCTGGTGATGGCTTCGGACTCGCGATCGAACGCGGGATACGATCAGGTCAACATCTGCCAGAAGATGCACACCTTTGTCCTCCCCGGTGAACGGATCTTCATTCTGCTCTGTTCGGGTAGTTTGTCGTGCTCGCAGTCGATCATCACCCTGTTACGCCGCGACTTTGACAATGGCGTCGGCCTGGCGAAGGCCGAGTCCATGTATGACGCTGCGCGAGTCGTCGGCGATCAGATGCGGCGCGTCTCCGACATGGATCGCAAAGCTCTGGAGCTCGACGAGTACAAGTTTAACGTCCACCTGATCCTCGCCGGGCAGATTGCTGGTCAACCGCACGACCTTTACATGATTTACCCTCAAGGCAACCCACTCCGAGCCACCGAGGATTCCCCATTCCTCCAGATCGGCGAGAACAAATACGGGCGACCGATCCTCGACCGGGGCGTCCGTTATGAACGGACGACTCTCGAAGACGCCACCCGCTACGCCCTGATCTCGCTCGACTCGACCATGCGATCGAACGTCACCGTCGGCCCGCCGATTGACCTGCTGGTCTACAGCAAGGACGACCTCAAAATCACGCGATACCGTCGGTTCGGTGCCAAGGACCCTGACCTTCTTGCCGTCCATACGCAGTGGGAGCAAGCTCTCCGCCGCGCTGTCCAGGAACTACCCCCCGTCGAGTTCGATGGTCGGTCGGAGCCGAAACTCTGACGGCTCGCGGGTGGTCACGCTTCAGTAACGTCCAGGACTTCCCGATCATGCGCTGGATCTCTGCCTTCCTGATCGTCGCTCTGGTGGAGCATGATCTCGCAAGCGACCTAGCTGCGGCGGACCCCGACCGGGTCGTGACCCAAGCGGATGTGGTCATCTATGGCGGAACATCGGGTGGAGTGGTAGCGGCAATCACGGCGACCCGACTCGGCAAGTCCACGGTCTTGATTGAGCCAGGTCACCACCTCGGCGGCCTGACGAGTGGCGGCCTCGGCGCCACCGACATCGGCAACAAGCGAGTGATCGGTGGGATCTCACGCGACTTCTACCGCCGGATCGCCCAGCACTACGCGCGGGACGACGCCTGGACGGTTCAGAAGCGTGCGGAATACAGGAGTGCTCGCCAGGTCGGCAACGAAGCGACGATGTGGACTTTCGAGCCACACGTCGCCGAGGAGCTTTACCGCGCGATGGTCCGGGAGGCCGAGGTACCCGTTCTGGAAGGCGAACGACTCGTTCTGAACGGGGGCGTGACAAGGCGACAAGGGCGGATCGAGTCGATCCAACTCGAATCGGGCCGCGTGATCCGGGGCCAGATGTTCATCGACGCCACCTATGAGGGCGACCTGATGGCGGGGGCAGGTGTTTCGACCGCCGTCGGCCGCGAGGCAAACTCAAAGTTCGGCGAGACTTATAACGGTGTTCAGATACTCAACAAGCATCAGTTCAAGCAACCCGTCGATCCTTACGTTATTCCCGGTAACCTGGCCAGTGGCGTCCTCCCTGGTATCGATCCGACTTCACCCGAACCAAGCGGGACTGGCGACAACCGGATTCAGGCGTACAACTTCCGGATGTGCATGACGACCGCCCCTGAGATCAAACTTCCCTGGCCCAAACCCGAAGGGTACGACGCGAAGCGGTACGAACTGCTCCTTCGATATGTCAATGCGGGCGTCTGGGATGCCCTAGGCTCGAGCACCCCGATGCCCAACCGGAAGACCGACACCAACAACAACGGCGCCGTCTCCACCGACCACATCGGCGCGAACTATGCCTACCCCGAAGGAGACTATGCCACGCGAGAGGCGATCTTTCGCGACCACGTCGCGTATCAACAAGGAATGATGTATTTTCTGGCGAACGACCCGCAAGTTCCCGCGAAGGTCCGGCAAGATGTCAACCAGTGGGGCCTCTGCAGGGATGAGTTCACCGACAACGGCGGCTGGCCGCATCAACTCTACATCCGCGAGGCCCGCCGCATGATCGGTGCCTACGTCATGACCCAGCTCAACTGCCAACGCCGGGAAGTTGTGCCTGACTCGGTCGGGATGGCGGCCTACACGATGGATTCGCACAACTGCCGCCGGTTCATCGACAGCGCGGGCCACGTCCGGAACGAGGGGGATGTCCAGGTCGGCGGCTTTCCCCCCTACCCGATCGCCTACCGGTCGCTTATTCCCAAGGAAACCGAGTGCGTCAATCTCCTCGTCCCAGTGTGCCTGTCGGCGACGCACATTGCCTACGGGTCGATCCGGATGGAGCCAGTGTTCATGGTTCTCGGCCAGTCCGCCGCGACGGCCGCCGCGCAGGCGATCGATCGCGGGGTGACGGTTCAGCAGGTTGATGTGCCGAGTCTGCAACAACGTCTCAAGGGCGACGGGCAAATCCTGGAGTGAGCCGAGTCAAACCGGGCTCAACTCCCGAACGACAAACCAGATCAGAGGTAGCCAAGGTCGGCGAGACGCTGCTGGATCGCGGCGTCTTCTTCCTCGGTATAGCCGTCGGCATCGACCTGGTCATCGGGTTGCGGCTCAGTCGGTGTCGGTGTCGGCTCGGTGGTCGCGGTGATGGGCGCGGGTACGATCGCTGGGTCGAACAATTCATCCATGGGACGGCCATCCATATCCGTGGGAATGGGGATACCAAGCAAGTGCAAGATTGTCGGCGCGACGTCGAGCAGGGTCGCGTTGGACCCAAGGTGAGCCCCCTGCTTCACGCCTCGGCCCGACGCAATCAGGACGCCTTCCATCCGGTGGTCACCAGTCGGACCAAATGACGGCGAGATCAGCTTGTTCGTCGTGAAGTCGTGGAGACCAATCGTCCGGTACCGCCAGTCTTTCAGCACCACCGTGAGGTCAGGGGCGAGGTGGGCGTGCGGGCCGTCGTAAAGGTCTTCGCGTTCGTGTACCTGGTCGACCAGAGCCTCGCCCGTTTCCGGGTGCTTGATCGCCATCAATCCTGCCTTGAGGTCGTCAAGCAGTGCCCGGACGTCGTCCGGCTCGACACAGCCATGGGGTTGTCGCCCTTTCTGGTTGACGAAGATCTGACCGAAATTACCCTGGGCATACGCTTTGGTCTTCGACCAGTCGATGTGCCGCTTCGATAGGAATGCGGATTCCGCGAGTCGCTCGATCGGCCCGATCTGCTTGCCCCGAAATCGACCGACGCGTTGCTCGGCGAGGTTGAATTTAACCATCAGGTTGTAGAACCACTCGGGGGTGGCTCCACGATCGTAAAACCACTTCTTTTGCTTGACATAAAACGAGTTTTGGAGCGCAATATCGCCGCGACCGAGCAGCCAGACGTTGAAGTTGACGTACCAGTCGACGGGACCAAACCCGTGGTCGCTGATCAGGAGCAAGGTCGTGTCGGGGGGCAGGTCGGCCTCGATCCGGGCGATCCCCTGGTCAAGCTTCCGCCAGAAGTCGACGTAGCCAGCGCGGACGGCTGAGAGATCGCGGCCCTTTGCCTCGCGGTGGGTAGGTTCCCAGACGTGCCAAAGTTCGTGCTGGATTCGATCCGTGGCCATCAGGTCGAACATGAAGAGGTCCCACGGGACCCGCTTCATGAGAAACTGCACGGTCTTGAGGTGGTGATCGAGGTACTCGGTCAGTTCCTTGAGGGCGTTCGCCTCGTTCCCCCCGTCGTGCACCGAGGTATTCCAGGCACGATAGGGTTCGCCGAGGTGCGTTTCCAGTTCCTTCATCAGCGTGGGATCACTGCTGAAATCCGGAGCGTCGGCAGGACTGAGGAAGTCACCGAGGAAGAAGCCGGGGGCGGGACGCGGGGGGTAGCTCATCGGGACCCCACCCGCGACGGTCGACTTGCCATGGCGACCGAGGATTTCCCAGACGAGATCGGTCTGGATGCCCTTCGACGAGTTCACCCGGCCACCGAGCGGGTTGTGACTGTATTCAAGAAACTCGAAGATCCCGTGCTTGCCGGAGTTCTTCCCTGTCATGATCCCGGTCCAGGCGACCGGGCTAAGCGGTGGGAAGATCGAGTTCAAAGTTCCCGACGCTCCCGCTTTCATCAGGCGAGAGAGGGTCGGCAAATCGCCACCGTCAGCCAGCGGCTTGAGCAGGTCCCAGGTGGCCCCATCGAGACCCAGCACAAAAACCTTCATGGCGAGTCCTGTCCGTGGTCATTCGCAAACGGCTGGCATGAGTGCCAGGCTTGGAGTGCGGTAATGCGTCGTTATCGTCCGTCCAGCTTACCCGACTTGACCAGAAATGCGAGATCACCCGTCCTTGCGGTGTCGAATGATGGCCGTCAGCTTCGATCGCTCCAGGTCATCGGCCAGCATGGCGGAAATCTGAGGTCGGGCGGGATCACTCAGCGCGGCCGAAACTCGGGGCAAACGGAACTCGGAGCGGTCCGGGTGGCGGAGTTGCCTCACTGGGGTAGCCCTCCTATCATTGGCAACGTTCGATGAACGTCGATAGAGTCGAGCCAGTCAGGAGTTTGGTCGTCGCGAGCTTCAATCCGCCGATCGAAACCGGCGTGGTGTTGCTTGCCACCGCTCACGAGCGACCCGTGTTGATTGTCTCCCACCAGCTTCGAGGGCCAGGTGATGCCCAGTTTGTTTGATCCAATCCAGGTGGGCGATCTGCGGTTGCGCAATCGCGTCTTCATGGCCCCGCTCACGCGGTGTCGGGCCGATGGGGGCGGGCGGGTGCCCAATAGCCTGATGACCGAATATTACACTCAGCGAGCCTCGGCGGGCATGATCCTGTCCGAAGCCACTTCGGTGACTCCGATGGGTGTCGGCTACCCCGACACGCCGGGGATCTGGTCTGACGATCAGGTCACGGGATGGAAGGAGGTCACCGATTCGGTCCACGCCGCTGGGGGGACGATCCTCCTCCAGCTCTGGCATGTGGGCCGGATGTCGGACCCGGTCTACCTGGATGGCCAGGCTCCAGTGGCCCCGAGCGCGATCCGACCCGCCGGTCACGTCAGCTTGATCCGCCCGATGAAGGAGTTCGTCACACCGCGAGCCCTCGACGGTGATGAGATCCCCGGTGTGGTCGCCGCCTATCGCCTCGGCGCCGTGAACGCTCAGAAAGCGGGGTTCGACGGCGTCGAGATCCACGGCGCGAACGGGTATCTGCTCGACCAGTTCCTCCAGGACAAAACCAACCAGCGGACCGACGACTATGGTGGGTCGCTGCCAAACCGGGCGCGGTTGATGCTCGAAGTGGCCGACGCCGCGATCGACGTCTGGGGGCCAGGCCGCGTCGGGATGCACCTGGCCCCGCGTGCCGATGCTCACGACATGGGTGACTCGGACCTGCGCGCCACGTTCACCCATGTGGCGACCGAATTGGGTCGGCGGCGCCTTGCCTTCCTTTGCGCTCGCGAACACCAGGGCGAACCGCGACTCGGGCCGGAACTCAAAAAAGCGTTCGGTGGAGTCTACGTCGTCAACGAGAAATACTCTCAGGCCACCGCCGAGCAAGCACTCGCAGCGGATGAAGCCGACGCGGTCGCTTTTGGCGTCCAGTTCATCGCCAACCCCGACTTGCCTGAGCGGTTTCGCCAGCACGCGGCACTCAATGAGCCTGACTCATCCACCTTTTATGCCCGTGGTGCGAAGGGGTACGTGGACTATCCCACGCTCCGAACTTGATCCATGTCCGACAAGCTCCGAAGATACTCGTTTTTGCACCAGGAATGGAGATTTGTGATGGAATATCGCCAACTCGGCGGTTCGGGCTTCAAGGTACCGGTCCTGAGTCTCGGGACTGGAACTTTTGGCGGCGGTGGAGAATTCTTCAAAGCATGGGGAGCGAGCGACGTCGCCGAGGCCACCCGCCTGGTTGATGTGTGTCTCGATGCCGGCCTGACGATGTTCGACTCTGCCGACATTTACTCGGGCGGGATGGCTGAGGAGATCCTGGGCGAGGCGATCAAGGGCCGGCGCGACAAGGTCATCATCTCGACCAAGGGGACGTTCCGCTCGGGTGACGGCCCGAACGACGTCGGCTCGTCGCGGTTTCACCTCAAAAAAGCGATCGAAGCAAGCCTGAAGCGACTCAAAACCGACTACATCGACCTGTATCAGCTTCACGCCTTCGACGCGCTGACGCCGGTCGAGGAAGTGCTCGAAACTCTCGACCATGAGGTCCGAGCTGGGCGGATTCGCTATATCGGCTGCTCGAACTTTTCGGGCTGGCACCTGATGAAGTCGCTCGATACGGCGGATCGACTGGGCTATCCCCGCTACGTCGCACATCAGGCGTATTACTCGCTCATCGGTCGCGACTACGAGTGGGAGTTAATGCCGCTCGGGGTCGATCAAAAGGTTGGCGCGGTGGTCTGGAGCCCGCTCGGCTGGGGACGCTTGACAGGCAAGATCCGGCGTGGCCAACCGTTGCCCGAGAAGAGTCGGTTGCAGAGCAAGACCGTGGTCGACATGGGGCCGCAGGTTGAGGATGAATACGTCTACAAAGTCGTTGACGCGCTCGATATCGTCGCGGCCGAGACCGGCAAGACCGTGCCGCAGGTGGCGCTCAACTGGCTCCTCCAGCGGCCGACGGTCGCCAACGTGATCATCGGCGCCCGCAATGAGGAACAACTCACCCAGAACCTGGGGGCGGTCGGCTGGAACCTGACCAGGGAGCAGGTCAAGACGCTCGACGATGCCAGCAAGACCACCATGGCGTATCCTTACTGGCACCAAAGCGGATTCAGTGAGCGGAACCCATTTCCCTGCCCGGCGTGATTGATTTATGCCCTTACATCCCCCACCCCGCGTCGTCGGCTTTCTGCGGCGACGGGGTGACGGGGTGTTCAGCGGCTGGTTTTTCGCCCTTGGCGTCGGACTTAACCCCTTCGGGGTTGGCCAGTTTGTGCCGCTCGAAGGCGTTCGGGTCAATGTACTGCGTCGGGGTGGGGTCGGCGGCGGCGGCGAAGCCGGTTGGGACTTCGGGACTACCGATCCGGCGGTAGATAATCCGACATTCCTTGATCTTGGTTGTGTCGGCGGTGCTTCGGCTCGACGTATGGCCAAATTTCCCAATGTTGATAATTCCCGACGAACTCTGCGGTGCCACTTCGGCCGTCTTGGACCCTTCGACCTTCGACGTCCGCTCTCCTTCGATCACTTCCTCAGCGCGGACGATCTCGTGGCCGTCCGGGAAGTGTTCCTCCATCAGCGACTCGGCTTTGTGCCGGTAGTGGGTCGGCCACCGATCGGTATTCTCGGGCATTCCGACGACGCCAAAGTTTCCATCCTGATAGACGTAGCGAACACCTTGCGAACCTGCGCAACCGCTGCTCAAGGTCATCAAAATCAAGAAACATATCTTCCAGGGCCGCATGGTATCCTCCCATGCCGATCAACCCGGCAATCCTTATCGGGGAAATCGGATGGCAACCGGTTCCGCAACCAAACTGGTCGTTCGCCGCGGAACATGATCTGATCGGGAAGTCAACGGGCAGGTTATGCGAGGTGTACTGGGCAATACCGCAAAGGTCAGACCATTCTTTCTCAGTTTTTCGGATGTCAAGTCCGATTTCTTGAAGTCAATTCGATCTGGGTTGACTATACGGATACGTTGACCTCGGGTTGACGAGATCGGCCGTTCGTTCCAGAATGCCGATTCAGGATCGAATTGGTCCGACGGATAGGAGGTGGGACCAGGGATTGGCCCGATCCACCCAGGTCCGACTGAGTCAGCAGGAAGCGCGTGCTCATGCGACGGATTGCGGACCAGTGGATCACGGTTGCCTGGTTGATAGGCATCGCCTGCGCATCGGGATGCCAGACGGTCTCGATTACCAGGCTTGATCGCCACACCAATCCGACGAGTAACAAGCCGCTCGGACCGACGGCCGGCTGGCCAGATTCGCAACCTGGGCCGACACTCGATGGCACGGTCACGAGTTTGGACCCGCTACCCGACCCGGTTGTCAAAAATCCCGACGATTTACTGACCCACGCCGACGCCAACCGCCGCGCGGGGGTTAGCTCGGTGGGTACCTCGCGCGAAGTTGCTGCCCGGTTCGAGTTGACCGCCGTCGCCGAGGCGATCGAGGCCCTCGACGCCGCACGCTCGGCACCGTCGAGTCGGCTTGATGACTCGCAGGCACCGCTCGCTCGCGGAGTCTACCAGGCAGCGCTCCGCGACTTCCTCCGCGATTCCTCGGGCCGCCGGGTCCAGCTCAACCGAAGTTGGGAGAAAAAGCTCGCGAGCCAGGGCATCCGCGTGCAGTTCGATGCCGAGGCATCAACCTATCACCCCGATCAGTTCGATGACTTTCTGTTCGCCGATGACTATGCGATCAAGGGGATCGGCCACGAATACAAGTACGAAGGGCTCGGCGTGCCGCTGGTCGGCGTCAAGCTCTATCGACCGGGCGATCTAACCGCGCGAAAGGGTGAAGCCAAGTTTCTGATGCCAACCCAGGTTTATGCCGTGACGGCGGTCCTGAAACCGCGTGGCAAGGGCAACCAGGGGGATGGTGTCGAGTTGGCGGCGTTCCGGGACGATAAGCGGGCCGTCCCGGCCGTCATCCCGCCGCCACCGCGTGGGGATTACGTCCTGGAATTGCATGATCCGCTCATCGAGCGCAAGGTCGAGTTCGAGGGGCGGTCGGAACCGCTTGCGGGCGATCTGACGACATCGCTGACCTATCATTTCGTCCATAGTCCGCTGCCGCTTTTGCAAGAGATCGGCCTGCTTGACCCGCAAGCGCTGGAGCGACTGGCAGGTCTGTACATGCTGCACGCTTACATTCCAGGGAAGATCCCGATCATCCTGGTCCACGGCCTCAGGTCGAGTCCAGCGGCATGGCTCAAGGTCATGAACGAGGTCCGTGGCGATCCCGACCTGCGGGACCGCTACCAGATCTGGTTGTTCATGTACCCGACCGGAACGCCGTTCCCCTACTCAGCGGCGAAGCTCCGGTCGCAGATGAACGAACTCCGCAATGTGGTCGATCCCGAGCACACCGACAAGGCGCTCGACCGCTCAGTTCTGATCGGGCACAGCATGGGGGGCCTGATCACGCGGTTAATGATCTCGGCCAGCGGCGACTCGATGTGGAACCTGGTGGGTCGTCGGCCGTTCGATGAACTCAAGGCGAGTCCTGAGCGAAAGGAGATGCTCCGCAACGTCTTCTTTTTCGAGCCGCACCCGATGGTCGAGCGTGCCGTGTTCATCGCGACGCCGCACCGGGGGAGTGAACTTGGTGACGAGTTCGTGGGCCGGCTTGCCGATCATTTAATTCGCATTCCCCGCTCGCTCCGGTCGACGTATCGCTCGTTGATGATCCAGAACGGCCGCGAGTTCTTCACTCCCGAGGTCCGATCGGGCATGCCCTCGTCCATCGACGAACTCCGCCGTGATAATCGACTCCTGATGACAATGGACAAACTTCCGACCCGGCCAGGTCTCGAAGCGCATTCGGTGATCGGGCGGAAAGACCCAACGACACCGATCGAGGAGAGCACCGACGGCGTCGTGCCGTACGGCAGTTCGCATATCAGCTGGGCGGTCTCAGAAAAGGTTGTCACCGGCGACCACGGGTGCCAGGATACGCCCGATACGATTGTGGAACTGAAACGGATCTTGAACTTGCACCTCGGAGTCTACTCGGGCAACCTCGATGATGCCGAGGTTAAGCGAGCCTCGATCACCGATGCCCGAGTGGTCGGCCCCATGTCCCCGACGCCTCGGGTCCGAGCTCATCGAGTCATCCCGCCCAGGACGGCGGCGGCCCCAAGTGACCAGAATCCGCCGAGCTCCGAGACAGAACCCGAGACCAAAACTGTGGCTCCCGCTCGGGCCAGTTGGCGGCCGGTTCGCCCCTGATCTAACCCGCGTTGATTGGTCCAGGTATGAAGCGGTCGAGCAGTGCGTGGAGCATCGTAATCTCAACCGGTTTGCTCAGATAAGCGTTCGCCTCCCCAAACATCTGACTGGCGTCTTGCTGGTTGAGGTCGCCCGTCAGGATGATGACATTGAGATCACGAGTGCCCGCCTGAGTCCGAAGGATATGGAGCGCTTCGCGACCGCCGAGGACAGGCATCATCAGGTCCATCAGCACCAGATCCGGCAATGACTGGTCAATTGCCCGCAACGCTTCTTGCCCATTCTCGGCCGTCCTGACCGAAAGCCCCGCCGATCGCAAAAGACGCTGAAGCAAGAGACGCGACGGTTCATGGTCTTCCACAACGAGAACATCCCCCCGACGTGGCGGCGCGGATGGTGGCACCTCGACCTCGCCTGGAGACTCTCTCGGCAGGCTATCGGCAGCGATCCGGGACGCTGGCAAGGTCACCACGAAGCGACTGCCGACGGCGCGGGCCGCGGGATCAACCGCGATCGTCCCGCCCATCGCCACGACCAGGCGACGACAGATCGCCAGACCAAGCCCCGTTCCCTTGGTCCGGTCGCGCTCAGGATTGCGGAGCTGCGCGAACTCGTCGAAGATCCCCTCGGACATACCGGCGGGAATCCCGATCCCGGTATCTTCCACTTCGAGTCGGAGTCCGGTCGCCAGCGTCGCCTCGATCGTAACGCGGACATGGCCGACCTCGGTAAACTTGATCGCGTTGGCGACCAGATTCTGGACCACGCGGGCGAACTTGACGCGATCGGTCCGCACGACCACGTCGGGGTGGGCGACATCCACCGTGAGCTTCAGGCCCTTTTGATCCGCCAGCGGCCTCAAGCCTTCGGTCGTCGCCGTCAAGAAGTCACCAACCGGGAAGTCGGATTCGACAAATTCGAGCTTACCCTGATCGTGGCGTGCGATGTCGAGCAAGTCGTTCACCAACTCGACCAGCGCCGAGGCGTTGCTGAGCAAGGCGCCAGTCAACTCGTCGATGTCACGGGCTTCAATCGTGCCATTGGGAGAAGTCTGACCAATCATCCTGAGCAACTGGCAGCTCAGGACAAGAGCGTTGACCGGAGTGCGAATATCGTGGCTGATCGCGGCGAGAAATCGGGTTTTGCGCCGCGCTTCCTCGGCAGATTCCTCACGGCGGAGTTCGAGCGCCTCGTTGGCCGAGGCAAGTTGCTCGTTCGAGGCGGACAACTGGGATAAGAGCAACCGTACCTCACGCTGCCGGGCCCGGAACCGGAGACCTGATTCGACGGCGGCGCACAGTTGGTCATGGCTCATCGGTTTGGTCAGGAGCACGGCGTTAAACCGCCGCATCGTCAACTCACTTAGCAATGGCAGATCCGCAGCGTTGGCCAGAAAAACAATCGGGAGGTCCGACCCTTCCGCTCGATCATCGAGCAATCGAAGCAGGGTGCGAATTGGGTCGATACCACCGCTCGAATCCGCCAGGATCAGGTCAACCCGATCGTCATGCAAGATCGTCATCGCCTGATCGGAATTCTCGATGCCCAGCGATTCGCAGCCGAGTTCGTCAAGAAGTTGCTGAATCAACTCCCGATCGCGGGTCCACTCACAATGCACCAGGACCAGAGGCCGAGGTGGTACCGTGGCGTCAAGCATCAGCCACATCCTCGGATTGGAGAACCGGGTCACTTGGGAAGGCTGCGCCTCGAAAGATACCCCGAATATTGGGCAATGGCTTGCCTACCCAAAACTTTCGACTCGGCACCTGTGACGAACGCAGTAAGTTCTTATGATCGTTGATTCGCTTGTTGATCGTGCCGAGCTCTTTAAGTGAATCGCATTTATGCTTATAAGTAAAATTGGCCTCGATCAGGTCGTTCAGGGAACTGAAGCCAGACTGTGTGGGTTCTGGTCCGGGGGCACCGCTCGTCATTACCGCAGGCTCGAACTTCTGGCCGTGGTCGAGTGCGAGGAGCAGCGGGAGGACCCGCAGGCCACCTTGTCCGAAGTCATTGATATGCAACCCTTCGCGATCTCCACCGCCGCAGTACTTATGGCGGCGGTCGCGGCAAGGATGATGGCTCAGCAGAAGAGGTTGTGACAAATTGTCGAAGACGACCCGCATGGGCTGGAGCTGCCTAAGCGCGTCCTGACTCTGACGGGCGACCGGAATCAAGACGACTTCGGCGGAGTGGAAGATGGAAGACTGCTGGTCCAGGCCGATCCCGTCCGAGTCGGGGTGAACATCAAGGAATCGCACCTGACCAAAATTCCAGCCCTGAATCTCGGCGTTGGCTCGCAGTTCGGCTTCGGACTGCGACAGCGTCACGAAGAGGTCCGATTCGCCCTGTCTCGCACCTGCCTCGAGGAATTGGAGCCCCGGAGTCGGCTTACCCGTACCTGGCGGGAGGCTGAACGTGTCAACTCGACCAGCCAGCGGACCGCCCGGGAGGATCTCATCGAGGTCGGCGATACCAGTCGATAAGCGGGTCATGCAGTACCTCAACCGCAACACTCAGCCTGGGGGTTGAGAATGGATTGAACGCAAAGGGCATACCCTGAGATCAGATCGCGATCTATCGAAATAACAACGCGGTCGGTCCTCCCCTCGGGAAGAAGCCGACCGCGTCACGCGGATTCGAATCTCGTGCAACCAGATGTCGCGTTGCTTACCCCTGACGGGACGGAGCAGCGACCTGGCCGCTCGGCGCGACCGATTGCGGAGCGGCCATTGGCGATGGGGCGGCATACTGCGGCGGGGCAATGGCAACCATCCGCTGCACTGGACGATAACAGGTCTCGGCGACGGTCTCGCAAACCGGGTAGGGAACCATCCGGGTCACCTGCTTGGGGACGCACTGGAAGGTCGTGCAAGGAATGCGGTCGATGACGGTCTCGGTCACCATCCGGCAAGTGCGAACCGGGACGTTTTCGACCCGCTGTTCCTGCACCATTCGGGTGGTAGTGACGGGTACCTGCTGGGTCTGTTGTTCGGTGACCATCTGGGTCACGGTCACGTTCCGGACGGTCGGGACCGGGGTATAACAGGTTTGCGCGACGGTGATGCAACCACACGAGTAGCTGATCTTGCCACACTTGCCACAGGTTGGCACCCGCGCCGGCACGCTGACCATCTGCGTGGTCGGCTGATAAACATATTCAGTGACCTGCTGCGTGGACTGGACAGGACGGCAGACGTTGACGACCTGACTGACCATGGTCGTCTCGCTCACCGGCCGGCAAGTGTATACCGTCCGCTGGACATAATTGGTGTCGAAAACCGGCTTGCAGACCGTCCGCGGCCGTTCGATGTACTGGGTATTCGCCACCCGGGTCATGATCGTCTCGGTGACTGGACGCGATTCCATCCGGGTCCGGGTCCGATAGACGGTCTCGGGCACCATCTCGGTCACGCACTGCATCGTGGGGGTCGGCACCGCAACATAGACACAGGGTGTTCTCTGGCACTTGTGGCAAGCCATTGCCGTCCCTGATCCGCCCAGCATCAAGATGGCCACGGCCATCCCCAGAAAACCAACCGCTCGCACTTGCATTGCTTTCCCTTTCCCAGGTGTCGATCAAAAAATCTATGCGGACGCAGGCAGAATAGCACGGTTTTTAGGACAAGGCTGAGATTACCAGATAGGTAAATTGGGAAACAAGATCGACCTGTAAATTCCACGTCTTGGCGAGCGCCCTCTCTGGGCGATTGTGAAACCTGTTCCATTGGAGAGTTTGCGGTCTGGTATCAACAGTACGAGCCGCCCAGGCCATCATGGAGATGACCGGGACGGCTCGACGAGCGGCTCAACCGCTCACTTTCGCTTGAGTCAAAGGCTCAGGCCGGATCAACTCCGTTGCCTCGTGCTCCTGTCTCGCCTGATCACTCTGGATCAGAAAACGCCTCAATGTGCCGGGTGGGCATGGATCAGACGATCGACCTGTTGCGACGACATCACGGTTCCAGCCTCCTCGTGCTTATTACGGAGCCGAAACATGGCGAGGCTGCGACCCGCCAGGTCGAAATTATCGCCACTCCCATGAAAACTGACCTCGGCGTCGGGATCAGCCGTGTCGATCATCTTTTCCCAATGTTTGTCTTTGATGTAACTGGGCAGGATGAATGGGACCGAGTCGTGGTAGGCGTTCATGAGGATCACGATCGTCTCCCCCTCGATCTTGTCACCGTTCTCGTCCACGTCGTCGATGAGATCACCGGCGAGTCGGACACCGACGACCTTGGTGTGCTCCGATGCCCAGTCGGATTCGTCCATCTCGGTGCCGTCGGCGTCGAGCCAGATCAAATCCTTGACACCGCGAATCGGCCTCCCCTTGAAGAAGCGCCGGCGCTGGAAAACCGGCTGGGTACTGCGGATCATGACCAGCTTGGCCACAAAGTCGAGAAACTTTTGCCGACGCTCGTCGAGATCCCAGTCGAACCAGGTCAGATTGTTGTCCTGGCAGTAGGCGTTGTTGCTCCCCATCTGGCTGTGGCCGAGTTCGTCGCCGCCGCAGATCATCGGCACCCCTTGCGAGAGGAGCAGGGTCGCCATCAGATTCCGACGCTGCTGATCGCGGAGGTCGTTGATCGCTTGGTCATCGGTCGGGCCCTCAACTCCGCAATTCCAGCTCCGGTTATCATCAGCTCCATCGCGGTTGTTCTCGCCGTTCCCCTCGTTGTGCTTCTGGTTGTAGCTGACGAGGTCCTGCATGGTGAACCCATCATGGCAGGTCACAAAGTTGATGCTGGCGTAGGGTTTCCGACCGTCGTCGGCGTAGAGGTCGGACGAACCGCTGAATCGGGTGGCAAACTCAGCGACGGTGCCGCCCTCGCCTTTCCAGAAGCTCCGGGTCGTGTCGCGGTACATCCCGTTCCACTCGGTCCAGAGGACGGGAAAGTTGCCGACCTGATACCCGCCGGGGCCGACGTCCCACGGCTCGGCGATCAGCTTGACCTGCGAGATCACCGGGTCCTGATGGATGATGTCGAAAAAGGCTCCCAGCTTGTTGATCTCGTGCAGCTCGCGGGCCAGCGTGCTGGCAAGGTCGAATCGAAACCCGTCGACGTGCATCTCGTTGATCCAGTAGCGGAGGCTATCCATGATCAACTGCAAGAGCCGAGGATGCGCCATGTTGGGCACGTTGCCGCAGCCGGTGAAGTCCATGTAGAAGCGGCGATCCTCAGGCGAGGTCATGTAGTACGAGAGGTTATCTACCCCCCGCCACGAGAGCGTCGGCCCGAGGTGATTCCCTTCCGCCGTGTGGTTATAAACGACGTCGAGGATGACCTCGATTCCCTCCTTGTGGAGGGCCTTGACCATCGACTTAAACTCCTGGACCGGGTGGTCGCCGCTGTAGTGGCTATCGACGGCGAAGAAGCCCAGGGTGTTGTAACCCCAGTAGTTGACCAGACCCTTTTCGAGCAAAAACTGGTCGTCGACGTGGTAATGGACCGGCAGCAATTCGATGGCGGTGATCCCGAGCTTTTTCAGGTGCGCGATCGAGGCATCGCTGGCCACTCCGGCATAGGTCCCGCGGATCGCCTCGGGCACGTTCGGGTTGTTTTTGGTAAAGCCTTTGGGGTGAACCTCGTAGATCACCGTTTTGTGCCAGGCGGTCTGCGGTCGCTTATCGCCGTCCCAGTCAAACGTGCCATCGACAACGCGTGCCAGCGGCGCGAACGCGGCACTGTCGTCGTTGTTGATCGCGAAGTCCTTCTCCTCACCACCGACCACATAACCGAACAGCGAGTTGTCCCAGACCAGCTCGCGACCGATCGCCTTGGCGTAGGGGTCGAGCAAGATCTTCGCCGGATTGAACCGCTGCCCGTTGGCCGGGTCGTACGGGCCGTAAACCCGGTAACCATAGAGCTGGCCCGGACGCACATCCGGGATGTAACCATGCCAGACCAGGTCGGTCTGCTCGGGCAAGACGATCTTTGTCGACTCTTGCTTGGCATCAGCCGAGTCGAACAGGCACAACTCGACCTTGGTCGCGTTCTCCGAGAACAAAGCGAAGTTCACCCCCTGGCCATTCCAGGTAGCTCCAAGCGGATACGGGGTTCCCGGCTTAACTTTCACAGGTCGATCGCTCCTAGGCGAGTCAGGTCGAGGTGGGGCAAAGGGCGGTCGGAATGACTGAAAACCATCCCGAAATCTCGCCCTTGGAGTGGCAAAGATCATGCCAGCAATTGGCCTCCTCCCGACGTCAAAAGCTGGGCATTTCACGGAAGGCAACCTTCTTGAGGGGTTGCTTGCTGACGCCGGTGACCTTGCGAATGTACTCGACCTCCGCGGGGATGTAGGGCGTGCCATCACGACGGAAGATGTCGTGGAACCAGACCGGCGGCTCCTTGTCGTACGCCTTCTGCCACGAATCCCATGGGTAGATCGTCTGCGATTTGCCATCGACGAAGCCCCAGTTGTATGCCCCGATGTTTCCCTCGTGGAAGTAGCCGAGATCGCCATCGAACTTGCTCCCGATCGGCCGGGCCATGTACTCGGTGCAGGTGAGCGGGCGACCGAGCGTCAGCAGCGGCGCGATCCGCTTTGCGGTGTCGGCGGCCCCGTTGTAGGCATGAAAGCTGACGATGTCCGACTCGCTGATCTGATACCGGGCCGTCGGCGAGGCTTTCTCCAGGTTCCAGTCCCCCTGCCAGACGCCCGAGGTCAAGGGCTGCGACGGGTCAACCGCGCGAGCCCACCCAAACGCCTGCTTGAGCAAAGCAAGCGTCAACGCGGTCTTGTCCTTCGGCTCCTCCGAGCCATAGCTCGACCCGTTCAGGTTGTCGGGCTCATTCCAGATGTCCCAGACGAGGACGCGGGGATCGTTCTTGAACCGGGTCACGACCCCTTTGACGTAGGGTTCAAGGTGCCCTTGCCGGCCTGGGTCCGTCAGGACCTCCTTGCCGGGACTCTGGACCCAGCCCGAGTTGTGCAACCCCGGCTTGGGGGCGCGCTGGGTGCCGAGTTTGGGGAATGGGTCCCAGCAAGAATCGAAAAGAACGAGCATGACCCGGATCTTGTGCTTCGCGGCGATCGCCAGGAACTGGTCGATCCGGTCGAGAAACCTCTCAGGCTCCTTCGTCCAGAGCAGGTCATGAAGGAAGACCCGCATCGACGTGAAGCCGAGCCCCTCGGCCCAGCCCAGTTCGCGGTCGATCGTCACCGGGTCGAACGACTCGGCCTGCCACATCTCCAACTGGTTGATGGCACTACTCGGCAGAAAATTACTGCCGGCCGCCCACGGCGTCGACTTCGACCAAGCGACTGCCTTCTCAGGCGACCAGCGCTCGCCGGCGAGGACTGATTCCGCGAGACCCGACGTAAGCAACCAACCAGACGCGACAAGGCACCACAAAGAACGTTTCATGTGAGTATTCGCTTGTAGGTGATGGGCAAGACAGGACGATGGGTTCGGCATCGAGATGGTAATGGATCAAGCTCGAATCGTCGAACGATTCTCGGCGAGCAAGCGGTTGCGGTCCCGGTTCGGGCTGTTATCATGCGAGGTCGATTGATGGTCTGTCCGCTCGCCGGCTGACCATGACATCCATCCACCCGGGCGAGTCGCTTGCCTGGTCCTTATTGATCTGACTTCCGGGAGACCTCCGATGATGGCTGGTTTGCACACGATGTATGTGGGTGAGGCCCTGGTGGGCGATGGCAACGAGATCGCCCACATCGACCTCCTGATCGGCTCGAAGACCGGCCCGGTGGGCGCGGCGTTCGCCATGGCGCTGGCGAACCAGTCGGCCGGGCACTCGAACTTGCTGGCGGTCTTGGAGCCGAACCTCCCGGTCAAGCCAGCCACCGTGCTGATCACCAAGGTCACCATCAAGGGAATGTCTCAGGCCGTCCAGATGTTCGGCCCCGCGCAGTATGCCGTAGCCAAGGCTGTGGCCGACTGCGTCGCCGAGGGGACGATCCCCCAGGATGCCGCCGAGGACCTGGTCATCGTCTGCGGGGTCTTCATCCATCCCGCCGCCACCGAGAACGCCAAGATCCTCGAATACAACCACGCCGCGACCAAACTCGCCATCGAGCGGGCCATGAAGAACGAGCCCTCGGTCAAGGAAGTTGTCGCCAAGAAGGAGACCGCGAAGCACCCCTTCGCCGGTTGAGGAACCAAGCCGATGCCGGACGGGAAGCCACCCAAGCCTAAAGTCCTCCTCCAACTCGATACCGACCCGCAACCCAGCGTCTTTGACGCCGTCGTCGCGGTTGACTCGGGGGTGGATCACCTGCTCCGGCATCATGCGGTCCAGTCGGATCAGGTCCGCGACCTTGCCTACGGCCTCCTGTTCACGCGGGGCGGGGATGACCTCCGGCGCTCGGCCATCTTCATCGGCGGCGCCGACGTCGCGGCGGGCGAGCAGATCCTGGCCGACGTCCTGGCAACGTTCTTCGGTCCGTTTCGAGTCTCGGTCCTGCTCGACTCGAAGGGGGCCAACACCACGGCCTCGGCCGCTGTCCTCGCGATCGAGCAGAGCCTCGGCCCAACCCCCGACTGGTCGTCAACTCCGGCCGTCGTGCTCGGCGCCGGGCCGGTCGGGAAGCGGGTGGCGCGACTCCTCGCCAAGCAGGGGGCTCACGTCCGACTCGGCACCCCCGACCTCGATCAGGTCCGGGATATTGGTCAAGATCTGCCGATCGAACCGTTCACGATCCAGGGCGACTGGCTCGGCTCAATCCGTTCGGCTGCCGTCATCATTGCCGCCGGGCCGCCAGGGGTCGAGATCCTGCCCACGCTCGACCGGGCCAAGATGCCCGGCCTGCGGGTGGCGGTTGACCTCAATGCCGTCCCGCCCCACGGCCTCGGCGGGATCAAACCGACCGATGCCGGAAAGGACCGCGAAGGTGTGCAAGTTTGGGGAGCGTTGGGCGTGGGCGGCCTGAAGATGAAGATCCACAAGGCAAGCGTCCGGGCCTTGTTCACGGGTGAGCCGACCGTCTTTGACCTGGAGCAGGTGTTCGAGGTCGCTCGCCAGTTGCCCTCTTCAAAGTCGTAAGTGGTTCTGCCGAGGAGTTCACCGATGCCCTGGTTCGCGCTCTCGCTGTTGCTCGTTGCCCAGACGCCGACGATGGATATTTATTTCATCGACGTCGACGGCGGGGCCGCAACTCTGGTCGTGACGCCGGACCGGGAGTCGATCCTGATCGACTCCGGCTGGCCGGGGCAAGGCGACCGCGACCCGATCCGGATTGAGCAGGTTGTGCGAAACGAAGCCAAGCTCCTCCGGATCGACCACCTGATCACCACTCACTGGCACACCGACCATTACGGCGGTGTCGCCGCCCTGGCTGAGCGGATTCCGATCGACCAATTTCTCGACCGCGGCCTGCCGAACCCCACCGCCCCCGAGGGCGACCGCGCTCGGTTCCCCGACGGACCGGGCGTCGATGATCCCCTGGGGAAAGCCTATCGCGCCGCGAGCCAGGGGAAACGGATCACGCTCAAGGCGGGTCAACATATTGCCCTGCGAGGCCGGACGACCGACCTGACCGTCCTCGCGGCGAGTGGCGAGGTGATCCGCAACCCGCTCGCGCCGTCGAACCCGCTCTGCGACGCCGCCCCGCCCGACCGGCCGGTCGATACCTCCGACAACGCCCGGAGCATCGCCCTCCGCTTCAAACTCGGCGCCTTCGAGTTTCTCGACTGCGGCGACCTGACCTGGAACGTCGAAAAGCAACTCGTCTGCCCCCTCGACCAGGTTGGACCGATTGACCTGTTCCAGGTCACCCATCACGGGATGGACATCTCGAACCACCCGACGCTGCTGGCCACGATCGCCCCGACCGTCACCGTGATGAACAATGGTCCCCGCAAGGGCGGCTCACCAGCGACCATCCGCCGCCTCCGAGCACTCGCCTCGATTCAAGCTGCCTATCAGCTCCACGCGAATGGTTCTCCCGAACCGGACGCCAACACCGACCCAAGTCTGATCGCCAACCCCTCCAGGTCCGCCGGCCAGTTCATCCACGTCAGCGTCCCGACCGACGGTCAGACATTCACCGTCCAGATCGGTTCGAGCGGCCCGAAGCGAGAGTTCAAAGCCAAATAAGCACCACGCAAAACGAACCCAATCTTAGTATGAAGCCCGGCGCAGAACGAACCCATTTTTGCCCTAAACTCTATTAGTACAAAGAAGTGTGGCACAAAACCGAATCTGGGAATCATTCCGCCCCCGCCGACCGAATTGAGAAACAGCGCGAGGCGAAACGAACCCATTCGCCCGTTTGCTCTGGCGAACCGAACGAAGCCAATCCGCTCCAAATCGGGGTCAACCTCGACCGTTCGAGCATCTGAACACCGCGCTTAACGTGGCCTCGTTGGTGACAATCATACGACAGTCGTGAGCGATTTGGGTCGAGTCCGCCACAGATTTTCGATCTCCAGCACTGAGCTTTTACAAGTCGAACAACGCCTTGAGCCCGGTCTTGAGCGTCGCTGGCGGCCGACCGAGGAGTTCTTCCAGTTCAGGGGTGACCTCGTCGAGCTGGCCGTTCCGGATATCGGCGTAAAAACCGGAGGAGAGGCGAATCATCGCCGGGGGCAACCCTCGCTCACGCATCTTGGATTCAAAGGTCTCGCTGTCCGTCGGGATATAGGTCACCGGCTGCCCTGAGAGCTCGCTCAGCGCTTGGGTCATATCATCGAAGGACCAGGCGTTAATGTTCGTGAGGGTGTAAACATGGTCCTCGCGGCGATCTTCAAGCAAGGCCGTAGCGATTGCCTCGCCCAGTTCGCTCCGAAGCGTATAGGCCACCTTGCCGTCACCGGCAGGCAGGCGGATATCTGTCTCGAACTGAACCCGCTCCCCGGATTGGGGCCGTCCCTTGCCGATAAAATAGGCGATCGACTCCAGGTACAACGCGTTCCGGAACAGGGCGTAGGTCATCCCAGATGCGCGGATAAGGTCCTCAGTCTGAAAGTGGCCCCGCATCAGTTCGGTCGCCGTGGCGGCCGGGTCGCGCATTGCCCGCCCGGTGTAGGCGATAAAGCGGGCCCCCACCCGCCGGGCTGCTTCGATGACGTTGGCATGTTGCTCGACGCTCTTGACCAGATCCATCTCCGTTCCCGAGATCAGCAAGATCCGGTCAACATCCTGCATGGCAGCGTCGAGCGAGGCGAGGTCGTTGTAGTCCCCCACACGAATGTCGATCCCTTTGGCCTTCAGGTCCGTAGCCTTGCTCTCGTCGCGGACGAGCCCACAAACCTGACCTGGGTCCCCATGTTTCGTCAGGTGCTCAATCACCACCCGGCCCAGTTGACCGGTCGCTCCCGTGATTAAAATCATCGAACTTTTCCTCGATCCTCTCTGTCATCTTTCCAAAGAGACCCAGATGGGAGATCAGTATCGCCAGAGTTGATCTACCATTATTGCCGGAACAGGATACCGAGCATCAGGATGATCGCGAGCGATTCCTGGTAGTCGATGCTCCGGGTCGTTGAGATCGAGGCGATGAATCGACGCCAGAAGATCTGGAGGAAATAAGCGGTGATGAAGACGACCACCATCACTCGCATCAGGTCGAGCAGGGTCGAGACGACAATTCCTGGGCCAGAAAACCCCTGCCCGCGGCCCGAAATCAAGAATTGACCGAGGCCGAGCAATGTCTGGAAGGTAAACAGGGCAACGTTGAATCCCACCGAGATCCGAGGCTCGAATTTCCGGTCCCAGGTTTTTGTTGCTGAGGATGCCTCAAATCGGTCATCGGTGGCAAAGGCGGTGGACATCGGGGACATCCTGATTGGTCCGGCGAGCTAATCTGATTCGTTTCGGGCTATTCGCTCACAAGCCGGGAATATTGTACGTGGATCAAAACCTTGACGGCGGTTTGGGGAGGCTTTAGGATAATGGTTTCCCCGGCCCTTGGGGATAGAGTCAAGGTCGCCGTGCGTCGCCGCGTTGGACGCGGGTTACGTCAGTTACAGGACATCTGTTTTATGCCGCGGAAGAAATTTGGTCGTAACCGGAAGAATCGCTGCCGGTTCTGCACTCCTGAAGGCTGCCCCCGCCCCGCTTATGTCGACTACAAAGACATCGGCTTGCTCAAGAAGCTTTGCACGAACCAGAGCAAAATGTTTTCCCGGAAGCGGAGCGGCAACTGCGCTGCGTTCCAGCGGGCGTCAAGTGACGCTGTGAAGCGCGCCCGGTACATGGCCCTGATTCCTTACGTCGGCGAATAAAATCTTCGGCATCCCGTCCTCTCGACAGACGCTCGGTGAACTAATCAGGTTGGCGGTCTATTCCCTCGGGGCTGGACGGTTAACCTGATTTGCTTTGATCCGTTGGTCAGGGTTGCGGCTTCGGAGCAGGCTGGGTCTCCGGAGCGGGGTTCAGGGTCGGGTAGCGGGCGAGGTAAGCGAAGAAGTCACGCTGGACCTCGGGATAAGGGCGATCGAGCCGGTCGTGGAGCGGTCGGCCGTTGTTGCCACGTAACTGGCCACGGAAGGCGTCACGCGCGTAGTCGAGGAAGGGCTCACGGTCGCGGCCATCGTGGTTTTGCATTAGGTAGACCGCCAGCGCCATGGCCTCGGCGTAGTGCAAATAAACATCGCCGCCAAGGTCGCCCAGAAAGGCGGTCCGACCCATCGCTACGAACGGCCCGATTGGGACGAAATCGCGCTGGGTAATGATCCGTTGCCGGGCCACGGCAAGCCGGGGGCCGACCAGCCCACCGACCCGGATCGTGCCGTCGGGATCGAGTTGGACCGTCTCGAAGTAGGTGCCAAGCCCCTCGAAGACCCAAAAATTTTGGTTTTTATCGTAGTCGCTGCTGCCTGCGGACTCGAACAAAAGCTGGTGCGAGACCTCATGATAAAGCGTCGCTGAAACGGGAAGTTGTCCGCCGACGTCGTTGAAAAAGTAGCTGATCTCGCCCGCCTTGCCAAAATCCTTCTTCGGAAGGTAGATCCCCAGACTCTCCTTGGCGCCACCGAAGACCGGCGCCAGGTTTCGGCGGTAATCGTCGCGGGTGGCGAAGTAATAAACCTTATGCTTCGGCCGTTTCGAGACGGTCGGTTGCAGTCCGGGCGATCTGAGGCGCTGGGCGAGCGGCAGGTATTCGGGACCGATCAGGTCGGCCATGATCGCCCCGAACAGTTGATGAAACACCTCAAGTTGGTGGCCGAACGCAATCGCCCCTGCAAACGGCAGATTGGCATGAATCTCGAAGTGTTCCGTGTAGATGATCCAACCGCGCGGCCATTCGCGGCGGAGGGCGTCGGCTTCTGCAACGGGAAGCCAGCGCTTCGATCGGTTGGGCGCGGGCAATTCGCCGTTGCGAAGGTGTGGCATCCACTCAGCGGGAACCCAACCGAAGGTCGAATCCTTGACTTTGCCGCTCTTGAGTTCCTCCGCCGCGAACGGCGTCGCCCACCCCTTTCCCTCGTGCGGGACGAACCCGAGCAGTCGGCGGGCCTCGGCGTGCCCCGGTTGGCGGGCGAGAGCGGCGCGGAGGCAATCGTCGATGAAGGCGAGCGGCGGCTCGGGAGCACTGGCCGCCCTCATGGCGAGGTCGTAGAACTGCCTGGCGATGGCGAGCCGGAGCGCGGCCTCGGCGGGTTCCCTGGGCTGGCCCGCGTCGATCTCGGCGGCCGTCACGACCTCGGCGAGTGGGACAAACCGGGTCGAGCCATCTCCGCTGGTCCGGGGCGGCGGGTCGAGTTGGGGGCCGCCCAGCGCGACGCGGCGAGTCTGTTCTTCGCGAAGAATCGCCGTGCGGCGGGCGATCAACTCGGGCGATTCCGACGGCCCCAGTTGCGGCGGCGGGATCTGTGCGCGAGCGATTGATCCAATGAGGAGCATGATGCTGAGGGCGACGGCCAGCCCACGCCGAACCGAGCGGCCAATCTGGTCTGGACGCATCGGTCGATCCCCTGCACAATCCGCCCGCGACCGGTCACCGGTGCGTGCCGAGACGTTGTCGATCATCCTGGTCTGACCTCAAGGAGGAGCCCGCCCATGTCCGTCCCACAACCTGCTCGACTGCCGGGTTTCGCCGCGACGCTCTTGCTTGGTCTCACGCTGGGCTGGGTCGCAGCCAACTACCGGCACCCGGCGGTCCACGCCTGGTCGGGTGGCGCGGATCGAGTTGGCGACTACGCGGTGACCACCGCCCCGATCTCACTCGACTATAACGAGCGGACCAAGATCCAGGCACCGCAAGATGCCCTCTTTTTTCTCGACTACCGCGCAGCGCGACTCGTCATGTCGATCCCGAACTTCCGGCAGTCCGTAGCCGGCACGCAGATCATCGACGGTTTCGCCGAGCGTGACCTCGTGGCCGACTTCAAGCTCGCCGAATCGGCTCCAAAACCCCACTTCGTCATGACGGCCGGTTCGCTTGGGGCCAAGGGCGCGGGCTGGTCTCCGCTGTTCGTCTTCGAGACCGTCAGCCGCCAGGTCGCCGTCTATCGCGGCCAACCGATGACGGTCGGCACCAGGTCGCAACCCAAATTTGATCTGCTCGAAGTCCGATCGTTCGCTCCCAATGAGTCGCTGCCCAACCTGCCCGACGCTCCCTGATCGGGCCGGGTCATTACGCTTGATACTGGGTCAAACAGTCGAGGACGGTGGCGAACGGGACGTGACTCCAGGCGCCATAGCGTGGGTCGCGCGTCAACTTCGTCTTCGTCGTCGCGGGCGAGGCCAGCCCGCACCAAAAGCGAGCCATCTGCCGAGGGCTGGCCAGGCCTGGATGGCGTTCGTTCTGAAGTCGTGCCGCTGCGACGCGTTCCATCGGCCCAAAAGTGAATTCACCGATCGGCGTGATCCGCGGGGCGGGTGCTTCACCCAGGCAGGGGCCGCAGTGCCCGCAGGTCCCCGGCGGCGCGAGCGCTGCGCCGAAGTGCTCGACCAGGCGTGCGGTCAGACAGCCAGGCTCGGTGGCGAAACTCGCCATCCTCGCGACCCGTGCCACGTCGCGGGCCTCGCGGTCGGCGAACCGGGTGATCAAGTCGGCGGTCAAGGCGGCCGGATCGGCGTCGGGTTCGAGCAGGCGATAGCCAAGCTTCGGACCGGTCGCCTGCACCGTCAGGTCGCCACGCTCTTCGAGGTAGCCGAGCGCGGCGACGATCCGGGCGCGAGGCTCGCCCAGAACCTCGGCGGCCTCAGCCACGTCGAGCGTCGACCAGACGCGGTTCTGGCGTGCCCGGTCGAAGACGCGGGTCAGGAACTCGACCCGCTTCGCGTCGAAACCGGCAATGATCTCGCTCAGGGGTCGCGCCGGTTGAAACTTGTATTCGGCAAAGAACGGGCCTGTCGCGGCCAGCACGCCGTCGAGTTCCAAGTAGGTCAGGAGCGTGCTCAGCACGGTCGGGCGCACGTCGTACCGCTGTGAGAGGTCATATGTCGAAATAGCAAACTCGGGCGGGCGGGACAGCAGGTCCACCACCAGGGCACCGATCGCCTCGGGCGTCGGTGTGTCGCCATAGGCGAAGTTGGTCAGCGTGATCGCGTCCTCGGGAGCCGTCAGCAGGTCACAGCGCGCGAACCCGCCGTCGCGACCCGCGCGGCCGATCTCCTGCGCGTAGCTTTCGAGCCCCTTGGGCAGGTTGAAGTGGACGACCGACCGGATGTTCGCCTTGTCGATCCCCATCCCGAAGGCGATCGTCGCCACGACGACGCCATCCGTCGAGTGCATGAACCGATCCTGCACGTGGGAGCGAACCTCGGTGGCCAGCCCAGCGTGATAGGCCTCGGAGGCGATCCCCTGAGCCGTGAGGAACTTGGCGACCGATTCGGCGGTCTTTTGCAAGGTGACATAAACGATCGCTGGTCCAGCGGGGCGCGATTGCATCCGGTCGAGGAGCCGCGTGAGCCGATCCTGATCGGTCCCGGCGAAGGCGTGCAGTTCGAGGTTAGCGCGATGGAAACTGGCCGTGGCAACGTCGTTGGGCTCAATGGCGAAGGCGCGAGCGATCTCGGTGGCAACCTCGGGAGTCGCTGTCGCCGTCAGGGCCAGCACACGGCCGACCTGTAACTTTCGTGCGAGTGCGGCCAGTTTCAGATACTCAGGACGAAAATTGTGTCCCCATTCGCTGATACAGTGTGCCTCATCGACGGCAAGAATAACGATTTCACGACCTTGCAGCGAAGCAACAAATCGTTCGCTCGCGAGACGTTCAGGGGCAACGTACAGGAGTTTGAGCCGACCGGAGTTCATGTCGGCCTGGACCCGGCGGACCTCGGACGGTTCGAGGCTCGAATCCAGTCGCGCGGCGGCCACACCGCGACGAGTCAGGTCGTCCACCTGATCTTTCATCAGCGCAATCAGAGGAGAGACGACCACCGTCAGGCCGTCGAGCAGGAGCGCTGGGAGTTGATAGCACAGACTCTTGCCGCCCCCGGTCGGAAAGATGGCCAGGCTGGATCGGCCGTCGAGGAGCGCTTCGATCGCAATGGCCTGACCGGGACGGAACGTCTCAAACCCGAAGACGTCGTTCAGGACCCGGCGGGCGTCGGCGAGAGTGGGCATGATGAGACGGGGGCTCAAGCGAGGGATCGATCGACCGCGACGGGACCATCGTACCGCATGACTGGCAATATTCCGCGCGTTGGATGCTGGCGGTGCGCTGCTGGGTCGTTTCCAATAGCGAAAGAGCGGCCGATCGCCGCCGGATCGTTTGCCGATCACCTTTGCTCCGGAAGTCCCCGCCATGTCGCGATGGTTTGCATTTCTCCCGGTCGTCGGGTTGTGCCTCACTTCGACTGGTCTGACACTGGCTCAAACGCCCAAACCCCCTGGTGTGGTCGTGTTGCGGCCCGATCGCGTTTTCGATGGGGTCGCAGCCGAGCCGCACGCCGGCTGGGTCGTGGTCGTGCGGGGTGAGCGGATCGAGGCGGCGGGACCAGCCGGTGAGATCGCCGTTCCCGACGGCTCGCGCGTTCTCGATCTGAAGGGGATGACGCTCTTGCCAGGGCTGATCGATGCCCACTCGCACATCTTGCTCCACGATTACAGCGAGACGCCGTGGGAGGATCAGGTTCTCAAGGAATCCCTGGCGCTCCGGGTCTGTCGGGCGACGAATCACCTCAAGGCGGATCTGGATGCCGGATTCACAACCTTACGCGACCTCGGGACCGAAGGGGCGGGGTATGCCGACGTTGGGATCAAGCGCGCGGTCGAGCAAGGGATCATCCCCGGCCCACGCATCCTGGCTTCGACGCGCGCAATCGTCGCCACCGGGACGTATGCCCCAAGCACCTTCGCCCCCGAATGGCACATCCCGCAAGGAGCCGAGGAAGCCGATGGCGACGTCCTCCGGCGGGTTGTCCGCGATCAGATCGGCCGCGGAGCCGACGTCATCAAGATTTACACCGACAACGGCCGCGGGGCGACGTTTACCGAGGACGAGATCCGCCTCGTCGTTGAAACCGCCCGCGCTCAGAACCGCCCGGTCGCTGCGCACGCAACGAGTGCCGAGGGGATGCGGCGGGCGACCCTCGGCGGTGTCAGCACCCTCGAGCACGGCAACAACGGCACACCCGAGATTTTCAAGCTGATGGCCGAGCGCGGCGTCGCCTGGTGTCCGACCCTCACCGTCTATGAAGCCATTGCCCGCCAGAGCGCTGGGTTGGTCGGGATCGACGTCGAGGGGTTCCGGATCACCAAGGTCCGCAAGGCGTTTCGGGCGGCGCTCGATGCCCAGGTCACCATCATCAACGGCAGTGATGTCGGCGCCTTCCGCCACGGCGACCAGGGCCGCGAATTGGAACTGATGGTCGAGTTTGGGATGACTCCGACCCAGAGCCTGCAAGCCGCAACGTCGGTTGCCGCCCGGGTGATTGGGATCGGCAACCACGTGGGCCAGATCAAACCCAAATTTGCCGCTGACCTGATCGCGGTGGCGGGCGACCCAACGACGGACATCCACGCTGTCCGGCAGGTCAGGATGGTGATCAAAGACGGGCAAGTTGTCCGCGAACCTTGAAAGAAACGTCGGGTCAGTCCCGACCAGGATTCGCGGGGGTCGTTCCAGGAGCCCCAGGGCCGCCGGCGTTGACCTTCTCGGGGGAGATCGAACCGGAACCGTTAGGTCCACCTTCGTTGGGAGTCAGACCGGTACTCTTGGGCAGGCCAGTCGCGGTTGAATGCGTGTCCTGGTCGCAGCCGGTCAGAAGTGGGGTAGCCACGAGGGCCGTCAGCAGCAAGAACCGACTGAATCGCTGGGTTGTCATCGCAGGAAGTTCCGCAGGTTTGAGCAGCAGATCGAAGAAGCCATGTCGATGTTGGAACGTCAAAGCAAATTCGACGCCGACTTCCTCAGGGCAGCCGCATACAAAACGTTCTCCGCCCACTTTTTTCGCATTCAATGGTTTCCATTAGAGGATCGCTCTGCTAATCTGGATAAATTAGGAAAGAACCTCTCCCGCCCGTCCCGCCACTCCATTCTATTTGCACCCTGAGGAGAGATTGATGTTGCGGAGCATCCTGGCAGCTTTGACAAGCCTGTCGCTGGTTGTGGGAGGCGCCCTTGCCAACCACCCCGGATCGGTCTGGGCCGACAGTACGCAGCCGAACTCGCAAAAGTCCGACGATAAAAAGCCGGACGACAAAAAACCTGACGATCCCAAGCCGGACGATAAGAAGCCGGACGATAAGAAGCCGGATGATAAGAAGCCGGACGATAAGAAGCCGGAAGCACCCAAACCGGACGACAAGAAACCGGAACCATCCAAGCCGGATGACAAGAAACCCGAAGACAAGAAGCCCGAGCTACCCAAACCCGACGATAAGAAGCCGGAAGCACCCAAACCGGACGACAAGAAGCCCGAAGATAAGAAACCCGAAGACAAGAAGCCCGAGGCTCCCAAGCCGGACGACAAGAAGCCCGAAGATAAGAAGCCAACCGACAAGCCTGAGGAAAAGAAGGCCGAGCCGACCAAGGCCGAGACTCCCAAGGCAGCCACGAAGAAGACGGCAAAAGCCTCGAACATCAAGCCGTTCGATGATGTGATCACGGCCGAGGCCAAGAGCAGCCGCGGCGTGTTCATGGTTTACAAGCAGGAAGAGAAGATCTATTACGAGATTCCGGTCGAGACGCTCGGCAAGGATTTCTTGTGGGTCACGCAGATCGAGAAGACCGGCGCCGGGAGTGGTTACGGTGGTTCGCCGGTGGGAGACCGCGTGGTCCGGTGGGAGCAGCGCAACGACGATATCTTGCTCCGCGACGTGAATTATGACATCCGCGCCGATACCAAGGACCCAATCCACAACGCGGTCGAGTCCAGTTCGGTGGAGCCGATCATCGCCGTCTTGCCCGTCCGGGCGTACGGCAAGGACAAGGCACCCGTCATCGACGTGACCGAATTGTTTACAGGAGACCTGCCCGAGTTTGGTGTCGGGCGGCGGCTCGGTGGCGGCGGGGCCGACCCGCGCAAGACGTTCATCGAAGGGGTCAAGGCGTACCCCGAAAACATCGAGACCAAGATGCTCATGACCTACCGCCGCGGTGGTGGCGGTCTGGTGGTCGGTCCCGGTGGTCCGCAACCGAACCGGGCATCGCAGCCGGGTGGTGGCAGTGGGTCGGTCACTGTGCTGGTCCACCACAGCATGATCAAGCTTCCCGAGGAGCCGATGAAGCCGCGGAAGTTTGACGACCGCGTTGGCTTCTTCACCGAGGCGTTCCAGGACTACGGCGATATCTCGAATCACCAGGTCGAGGACGTCCGCTACATCACCCGCTGGCGCCTGGAGAAGAAAGACCCGTCGGCCGCGATCTCGGAGCCGAAGAAGCCGATCGTCTTTTATGTGGGTCGCGAAGTTCCCGACAAGTTCCGCCCCGCCATCAAGAAGGGGATCGAGTCGTGGCAGGTCGCGTTTGAAAAGGCTGGGTTCAAGAACGCGATCCTTGCCAAGGATGCGCCGACGGTCCGCGAGGACCCGGACTGGGACGCCGAGGATGCCCGCTATTCGACGATTCGCTGGCTGCCGGCCACGATCGAAAACGCGATGGGACCGCACGTCCACGATCCCCGATCGGGCGAAATTCTTGAAGCCGACATCCTCGTCTACCACAACATCCTCAAATTAACCCGCGACTGGTACTTCATCCAGGCGTCGCCCAACGACCCGAAGGCGCAGACCTTGCCCCTCTCGGATGACCTGATCTGTGATCTGTTGACCTATGTGATCGCGCACGAAGTAGGCCACTCGCTCGGCTTCCCCCACAACATGAAGGCCAGTTCCAGCTACTCCGTTGCGCAGCTCCGCGACCCCAAGTTCACCAACGAGTTTGGGACCGAAGCCTCGATCATGGATTACGGCCGGTTCAACTATGTGGCCCAACCCGGCGATGGTGCTCGCTTGATCCCGATGATCGGCCCTTACGATAAGTTTGCCGTGGAATGGGGTTACAAGCCGTTCCCCGAGGCGACGAACTTCGAAGCGGAAAAGGCAAAGCTCGACGAGATCGTCGCCCGCCAGATCAAGGATGCAACCCTCCGGTTTGGCGACCCGACCGGTTCGGACCCGTCGTCACAGACCGAAGACCTGGGCTCCGACGCGGTTGCCGCGACCGAACTTGGGCTCAAGAACCTCGACCGGGTGGCAGCGTATCTGGTCAAGGCCACCTCGAAGAAGGGCGAGGACTATGAAGACCTCCGGAACATGTACCAGCAGCTCATCAGTCAGCGGAATCGTGAGCTGGGGCATGTCGTCGCCCTGATCGGTGGCTCGGTCGAGACCAACCTTTATTTCGGCGACGCCGACAAGCGGTTTGATCCTGTCCCTGCCGACAAGCAGCGCGAGGCCGTCGCCTTTCTGCTCAAGCAAGGATTCCAGGTTCCAACCGCCCTGATCGACCCGGCCATAACCGACCGGCTCGAAGCCGACGGGGCAGTCGCGCGGATTGGGAGCGCTCAGGCGTCGTTGCTCCGCCAACTCGTCAGCGACAGCCGGATCAGGCGGATGGCCGAGCAGACCTCACGCGAACCGCGGAATTCCTACAGCCCTCGGGCGTTCCTCAACGATCTCCGCGACGGGATCTGGGCCGAGCTGAAGACCGAGCCCGTCGCCATCGACCTGTACCGCCGGAACCTTCAGCGGGCGCATCTGGAGATGATGACCAACGAGGTCAACCGCGACGCAACCAACTCCGACCTCCCCGCGCTGGCCCGCGCCGAGTTGCGGGCCTTGATGGCACAGGTGGATGCTGCCCTGAAAACCTCGCAGGTGATCGAGACGACCCGGATCTACCTCGACGACGTCAAGGCCCGGATCACTCAGGCACTCGAACCGAAGGCGATGGTCCAGTCCGCCCCAGCGGCCAGCCCCTTCCGGGTCATCTTCGGTGGTGATCTGGAGGAAAACCCGGGCAACGAACCGCTCTGATCCATTCAAGTGACCGATCAATCAAATTCATGCCCTCGGCCTGACTCCCGTCTTAGGGTCAAGCCGCGGGCTTTCTTTAATTACTCCCTCCCATGAATTACCGAACCTCCCGTCCTAGAATCTGAAGAATCGTCATTATCGTGCCGATACCTCTGGCATGAAAAGCATACTCGACCCGCCCCGCTGTGGGGTCCAGAATCGAACCCGCAGAGACCCAGGCGTTGGCCAATGGTGCCGGGCGATCCTGGTCTGGGCGGGCATGACAACAAATCTGCTGGCTCAGAATGACGACCAGCCTGGGGGCACCAGAGTCGTGCCGCCATCATCCGTCGTCCCCCTGCCAATTCCGCAGCCGGGCACGCCCGGGACCATGGGTGGATTCGCGACCCGACTCCCAACGCCCCGGACGGCGCGGAACTCGGGGATGACGTCGTCGCTTATCGAATCGGCCGGGTTGCCGAGTGGTAACATCGAGGTCAAGGTCGGCCAGGGGCGGTTTATCACGCTCAAGGAAGACCTGGTGGTGCCGAACCAGCCCGCGCCCTTTATCGCCATCGGCGACCCATCGGTTACCGACATCTTCCAGGTTGGGCCGCGCCAGCTTCGCCTGATTGGCAAGCGGCTCGGTACGACGGACTTCTCGATAACCACGAGTGCGGGCAAGACGTACGACTTCGAGATCCAGGTGGTTGCCGACCTCGATCTGCTCGACGCCCAGCTCCGGCAGATGTTTCCCGACGCCACGCTTCGCCTCGGTCAGGTCCGCGAAAAACTCGTGGTCGAAGGGCAGGCTCGCGACTCCGCCCAGGTCGCTCGGATCATCTCGACGCTCGAAGCAGCCATCCGCTCGGCGCAACAGATCCAGATCATCGGTCAGATCCAAGACGTACGTTATGCGGGTCGACCTGGTGTCGATCCGTCCTTAACCTCCACTCCCGGTAACCCCGCGGGAGGTGCTCCTGGTGGTGGAACCCCGGGTGGTTCGGTTCCTGTGCCACCCCCTCCGCCACCCGTCAACACCGCGTTCGGTCCCAGCGGTGGCTTCGGCGTGAACGGGTTCGAGGCGGGTGGCAGCGGTGGTGGAGCGATCGGTCCGGGTTCGCCGGGAGCCATCGCGGCCAACCGGATTGCGACCGACCAGACGCAGGTCATCAACCTGATCCGCGTCCCAACTTCGCAGCAGGTCATGCTCAAGGTCCGCGTCGCCGAGTTGAATCGTACTGCCTTCCGCCAGATCGGAGCCGACTTCCTGGCCGAGCTTCCTGGCGCTCAGAGCCTTTTCGGGACTCAGATTGCCGGCAACGGTTTCGCCGGTGTCATCGGCAGTCAGGCATTCCCTGGAACAGCCGTCTCGTACGGTGGTCGAACGGTCAACCGGGCAGCCGGTGCCCTAGGGCTCGGGTCGGCGGCGACCGCCTACGGCACCTTCGGCACGGGAGCGTTCAACACCGTCCTGACCGCCCTCCGCCGGAACAATCTGCTCAAGGTCCTCGCCGAACCCGAATTGATCGCACTCAACGGCCACCAGGCGCATTTCCTGGCGGGGGGCGAGTTTCCGGTCCCATCGTTCTCCGGCATCGGAGCGGGTTCGACCACCGGCGGCGGCAGTTCGAGCACGCAGTTCAAGGAGTTCGGCGTCCGCGTCTCGTTTCTGCCGATCCTCCTCGACAACGAGGTGATCCGGCTCACGGTTGACCCCGAGGTCAGCACGGTTGACTTCTCGGTCGCCACGACCCTGGTCCCCGGCGGCTCGCCAGTCCCGGGCTTGAACAAGCGGAGTTCGCACACCACCGTCGAACTCAAGCAAGGGGAAACCCTGGCGATCGCCGGCCTGCTCCAGATCTCGCTGGATGGCCAGACGCAGCGGCTGCCCGGCCTGGGTGACTTACCGTTCATCGGTGAGTTCTTCAGCAACACGACCAGTCAGCGACTCGAAAAGGAGCTGGTTGTTACCGTCACCCCTTACCTGGTCGAGCCGATGCAGCCGGGCCAGGTCCCACCCGGACCGGGCGACGAGGTGGTCGGTCCCAACGACCTGGAGTTCTTCCTGATGAACCGGATCGAGGGGCGGACGGCGATCGATAACCGCGCCACGACCCGCTACGACGACCCGTTTGGTTTGATCCGCCGGCAGGTGGTCGAGAAGAAGTACCTGATCGGCCCGTCGGGATACAGCCGATGAGCCCTCGTCGCCCACTCACAAACCGAACCCAGACCGAGCGAGAAGGAGCAAGGATGACCAAGGTTCATTATCGAGCCCGCCTCGCGGGCCTGGTTGCCGGGATCGGTTTCAGCGTGGTCGGGGCCAACACGAGTTGGGGGCAGACTGGCTCAGCCAGTCCCGGACTCGATGCCTTGCCGCCCCTGCCGGCGGCAGGTCTTGGTCTTGAGTCCCCCTCGGGATCGATGGGCGGCGCGGGTCCGGTTTACGCGACGCCTCCCGAGGTCCGCCCGACTCCAGCCGTCACTTTGGTCCCGCCCGACGGGATCAGGCAAACCTGGTTTCGTGAAGCCGACGACCCGGTCGCCCAGGCCCGCAAAGGGCCGAGGAACGTCGAGCACAAGCGCCGGTCGGCGGTCTGGCGGCGACTTCAAGGGCGGCTTTATGGCTACCCCGAGGAGTTCGTGCCCCGCCCGCTCGGTGCCGCGCTCTATGATCACACGCTGATGATGACCGCCAACGCGGCGGCGGCGAAGCTGACGCTCTACAACTTCGACTTCGTCCCAGGTTCGGCGGAGCTGAGCCCGCGCGGTCTTGATCAACTTTCCAAGCTCGTCCCGCAGTTGCTCGTCAGCCCCTATCCGCTCTTAATCGAGCGGACCCCCGATAACCCAGCACTCGCATCAGCACGCCGCGAGGCAATCGCGGTCCGTTTGGCGCAAGGCCCCTGCCCGCTCCCACCCGAGCGCATCCTGGTCGGGGTGCCGATCGCGACTGGCCTCCGCGGGGTCGATGCCCAGATCATCGCCGGCAACTCGCTCGGCCGGGTCCAGCAGTACGGCCCGCCGATCCCGATCCAGAGCAATGGCGTCAACAGTCCGAGTGGTGTCACCCAGAACTACTCGGGCGGGGCCATCCCCTGATTGAGTCAGTCAGGGATCGAACCGGTCCAGCCAATGTGGTTGCGGACGACCAATTCCAAGCGGCGGATCGAGCAAGAGTGGGGTTTGTGCCATGACCAGGCGTATGCGATGCGGTTGCTGGGCAGGCTTGATGGCGGTGGGCCTGAGCTGTGGGTGCGGCACGTTGCACTCGTTCCGACCCCCGGCCCCGCCTCGCCACCCCTCGGCCAGTTTGCTCGATTCGGGGCCAACCGTCAAAGTCACGGACAAGCAGACCGCCGATGTTCAGTTCGCCATGGGCCGAACCAACGAGGAGCAAGACCAGCTCGACCAGGCCGAAAGTGCGTATCGGGCCGCGCTCAGCAAAGCTCCCAAGCGCGGCGATATCGAAGCCCGACTGGCCATCGTCCTCGACCGCAAGGGGAAGATGGTCGAGGCCGATGAGCACTTCGCCCGAGCCATCAAGCTCGACCCGAAAAACGCCGACCTCCTCTGCGACCGGGGTTACAGCTACTATCTAAGGGGTCAGGGGGCGGACGCCGAGAAGTCGCTCCGGGCCGCGCTGGTACTGGACTCGGGGCACGCCCGGAGTCACACAAACCTAGGCCTCGTCCTGGCTGCTCGGGGCGATGCCGACACGGCAATCGCTGAGTTCGGGCGAGCCGGGACCGATCCCGCCGACTCGCGGGCGAACCTCGCGCTGGCGCTGGCCTTGGGTGGCCAGGTCGCCGATGCCCGCGACCAGTATGCCCAGGCTCTCAAGGCCAAACCGACCTCGACCACCGCCGCCGAAGGGTTGCGGGTGGCATCATCGGTCCTCAAGGCCAGCACAATCCAACCCACCGGGTTGCCCAAGCTCCCCGGCGAGTCAGCTTCCGCCCTCGCCAGCAGTGCACCGCGGACCGACCCCGCCGTCGTTCCAACCTCACTGGGACGTTAATCCGTCAGGGCATGGCTCCGCCCTTGAAGACGCCCATGACCTGATAAACCGCCGGCGCGAGCAGGATCACGAAGACCGCCGGGAAGATGAACAGCAGGGTGGGCGCGAGGATCTTGGTCGAGGCTTTTTGGGCCAGTTCCTCCGCCTTTTGCTTCCGCTTGCCACGCAGGCCATCGGAGTGCGTCCGGAGGCTCTTGACCAGGCTGGCGCCGAAGCGTTCGGACTGGGCCACGACCGAAGCCAGGCTCTGCGCTTCTTCGAGGTCGGTGCGCTTGGCGAAGTTGCTGAGCGCTTCGCCGGGGCTCCGGCCGAGGTGGATCTCGCGGTCGACGATCCGAAGCTCACCCCCCAGGACCGGGTGCGCCGAGCTGAGTTCGTCCGCCACGCGCTTGACGCCGGCCTGGAGACCAAGCCCACCTTCCAGGCAGATGATCAAAACGTCGAGCGCGTCGGGCAGACCACGCCGGAGGGTGGCTTGCCGCTTACTCTTGTACCGGTCGAGCCAGAAGCTGGGGCCAATCATTCCGACAAAGAACAGTACGAGCGCGATCGGCAATGCTTGCATCGGCGGCAGGATCTTGGTCACCGTCAGGCCCACGCCGACCACCGTCGCCAACCCCAGCAGCGACAGCTTGACACCCAGAAAGATATGCATGGCCTGACGCTGATAGAGCCCCGCGTGGACGAGTCGAGCCTGGAGCATCGTCCGCTCCTTCTCGTCGTCGGGCATGATGATCTTGCCCATCTTGGGCAGCGCGGACTTGGCCATCTGCGCGACGGTCTCGACCTTTTCGTCGGGTCGAGCCCGCCCCGCCATCTCGCCGATCCGCGCGTCGAGCTTCGATCCTCCCGCCGAGACGAAAAGACCGATCCCGACCGCCACCGACGTCACTAGCAGAAAAGCAACCCCCATAATAATCGTTTCGTTACCCATCAGTCGTCCCCCGATTCGTGGGCCTTGAACCCGGTTGTGTTCTTAGAAATCAAAGTTGATGATCTTGCGAATCCAGAGGACGCCCAGTCCCTCGACGGCGAACGTGTACATCAAAAGGTTCCGGTGCTCAGGCGCAAAGTGCCCCTTGGCATAGCTCCAGTTGGCGACCATCAGGATCACGAGCATCGACGGCGGGAGCGCAGCCAAGATCCAGCCTTGCATCTTCCCCTCGGCGGTCAGCGTGTTGATCGTTCCCCGGATATGGTAGCGCTCGCGGACGATGTTGGCGAGTTTGCCGAGCAACTCGGCCAGGTTGCCGCCCGACTGCTGCTGGACCAGGACGGCCAGCACGAAGATCTTCAACTCGATGACGCCCGTTCGCCGGTTGAGGTCGCGGAACGACGCCTCGGGCGAAAGGCCCAGGTTTTGTTGTTCGTAGCACTGCGCGAACTCGCCCGCGATCGGCTGCGGGAACTCGTCGGCGACCGCCAGGAGTGATTGTCCCAGGGTCTGCCCGGCGCGGATCACGCGGGCCATCAGGTCGAAGGCATCGGCCAGTTGCGACCGGAGTTTTTCGAGCCGGCGATCGCGGGTCTTCTTGACGCGATAGATCGGCAGCAGGCCACCAATGAAGCAGACGATCAATGCCTCGATCGGATTCTGCCTGAAGAAAAAGTCGAGCGAACCGAAGCCGACGGCCATGGCTCCCGCGGTCAGCAAGACGCGCTTGGGGGTGGTGTCCAGGCCCGACTGCTCGATCATCGACTCGAACCGCTGGCGGATCGATGGCGAGGCATTCGGGTCGGACAGTTCGGCGGCGACCTGTCCGAGGTTCTTGAACAACGGCGTCTTCTTGGTCTGCTCGGCCCGCTTGTGCGAGAACTCGGCATCGACCCGGTCGTTGGTCTTCGTCCGGTCGCGGAGCAGGACCTCGGAAAGGACCTGAGCGACCGCGAGCAGCCCGGCGGTTGCGGTGACGAAGGCGAGGACGGGGACGATCGACGTGCTATTCATCGAACGGCCTCCGCCACGCCGGCCCGCGGTCCACCCGGCAGCATCCGGCGCTCGAAGGTCGACTGGGGCAACGTCTCGCCCGCTGATTCGAGCTGCTCCAGGCACTTTGGCCGGATGCCGGTGCAGTAGAAGTATCCCTGGGCCCGGCGTTCCTCATCGACCCCGGTCTGCTTGAAGACGAAGATGTCCTGCATGCTGACCACATCTTCTTCCATCCCGACGATCTCGGAGATTTTGATGATCTTCCGGACGCCGCCGGAAAGCCGGGCCGCCTGGACAATCAGGCCGACGGCCGAAGCGATCTGGCGCCGGATGATCCAGATCGGGAGGTCGAAGCCCGCCATCCCGACCATCATCTCCATACGACCGATGGCGTCGCGGGTATCGTTGGCGTGGATCGTCGTCATCGACCCGTCGTGGCCGGTGTTCATGGCCTGGAGCATGTCGAGCGTCTCGCCGCCGCGGCACTCGCCGACGATGATCCGTTCGGGCCGCATCCGGAGGGCGTTCTTGACAAGGTCGCGGGTCAGGATCTCGCCGTTCCCCTCAACGTTCTTGGGCCGGGTTTCGAGGCGCACGACGTGCTCCTGCTGGAGCCTTAGTTCGGCGGCGTCTTCGATCGTCACCACCCGCTCGTCGTGCGGAATGAACGACGAGAGGGCGTTCATCAAGGTCGTCTTGCCCGAGCCGGTGCCGCCCGAGACGACCATGTTGATCCGCCCACGCATGGCCGCAGCCAGGAAGTCGACCATCTCCCAGGTGATTGCCTTCTTCTCGACGAGGTCGGCGAACTGGAGCGGACTCTTTGACGATTTCCGGATCGAAAGCGACGTCCCGTCGAGGGCCAGCGGCGGGATGACCGCGTTGACTCGGGAGCCATCTGGCAACCGGGCGTCGCAGAGCGGCGACGTCTCATCGACCCGGCGACCGATCCGCCCGACGATCCGTCGAACGATCTCGATCAGGTGCTTTTCGTCGTTGAAGACGACGTCGGATTTGCTCAGCCGACCACGACGCTCGACGAAGATGCACTTCGGGCCGTTGACCAGAATGTCCGAGACCGTTGGGTCGCGCATCAGGACTTCCAGCGGGCCGATCCCGAACGTCTCGTCGAGCACCTCGCCGACCAGGCGCTCGCGCTCCGACATGCTCAGCAGGTCATCGCTCTGGCGGCAGAGCTGCTCGGCTCCCTTGCGGACCTCGTTGCGGAGTTCTTCTTCGCCGAGGCTGCCCATTGCCGACAGGTCCATCTCGCCGATCAGCTTCTGGTGCAATTCCTTCTTGATCCGGAGCATCCGCTCCTCGTTCGACTGCGGAACCAGCGGGGCGGGACCGAGCGCAATTCGTGACATCGGCGGAGCATCCTTGGTCAAGAGGTCGGAAGCGATGAGTCAACGTGGGAAGTGGGCATGGTCGGGAACGGTTCCCCTTCGCGGGGAGCCCGACGGAAGGTCCGGGCGAGTGATGCGATCGACTCGCCACGCTGCCGGATGTGCGTCGCGGCGATCGGCCCCAGCCAGCCCGACGTCGCGGCCAGATAGGGCACGGTGGCGGGGTCGATCCCGATCAGACGAGATCCGGTCGCGTCGACGCTGGGAAGGTTCGTCCCGAGGATCACGACGCCCGATTGGACCGCCGACCCCATGAGCGGGCCGTCCCCCTCCATGCCGACGATCCCGTCGACGATGGCGAGCGAGGGCCGGACGGTGGCGGTGATGTCGAGGATCGACGCCTCGATCCCCGCCTGATGCAAGACGTTTTTGGGCCAACCATAGGCCACTCCGGGCATCACGCCAAACAGATTTTTCATCGCCAGCGTGACGCCAACCCAGTGGTGCGTCTTGAGCTTCGGCAGCGAGACTACCAGGTCGGCCCGCTTCAGACTTACCGGCAGGTGGAGCGACGCGAGCGGAGTCAAACCCGACCGGTTCCGCGTGGTGAAGATCTCGTCATGGTTCAGGTCGACGAATTCGAGTTTCGCCTCGTCGAGGATCGGCCCGAGCCCCGACTGTTCCAGGACGTAGGCGGTATCGCGGCAATGCCCCTGCCCCTCAGCGACAAAGACCTCGCGGGCGTCCCACGACCGGAAGACGTCGGCCACCGCACGCACAAACGCGGGGTGCGTGTTGATCTGCGGCGCCTGGAGCGAGGGCTCGACCAGATTTGGTTTGAGCAGGATCGACCGCCGGCGGACCCAACCTGGCCCAATCCCGAGTTCGCGGAGCCCGTCGCGGACGATCGCCGTCAGGTCCGCCGCATACGACGGGGCCGAGGCGACAACAACATCGGCACGCCAGCCAGCCTCGTCCGCGTGGCGGTAGGCGATGGCCCCAGCACCGACCCCACCGAGGGCCAGGCCGCCCATCCCGGCGATCCAGCCGCGACGGCTGATCGCGGGGGACGATCCGAGGGGGGTCTGGTCGCTCATCGGGCTGTCTCCGGGGCTTGAGGTGGATTGAGACCGAGCACGTCCAGCGACCGCTCGCCGCTGGCCAGCAAGAGCATCGCCAGTTCGACCGGGGCGGGACCGCGGGCCAGAATCCGGTTGGCCGCCAACTCCAGACGACCTGTCACGGTCGGATCAAGGACACCTTCCCAGGCTCGGAGACCCAGGACCGCCCAGCCGAGCGAGGTCGGCGCGGTGGTCTGTTGAATCACCGACCGCACATAGGCGAGGGCTCGGTGGATGACCGGCTCAGGGCACGATTGCCGGCCGACGCGGGCGAGCGCGAGCAGGGCCAACCCGGTCGGACCCGGCAACGGACGAAAGGTCTGGCCGAAGACGACGGGATTGCCCAGATTCCAGCCACCGGTCGAAATCGCGCGGTCGATCAGGAGGCGGACCCCTTCGACAACCCGGGGATGATCGTTCGGCACGCTCGGCGCCAGGGCCAGGAGCGTCGTGGCGGTCGGCTCGACCCACGAGTGCGTGTCTGCCACCCAGGGCCAGCCGATTAGGCTGACGTCATGGCCCATTGGATTATATGGGACCGGTTTGTACCCCTTACCCCGCATGGTCAGAAGCCAGGCGACGGCGCCGCGTTGCTCGACCTCAAAACCGCCGAGCGCATTCCAGAGGAGCAAGGCGAAGGGAGTCGTCCAGCCCGGGGTATCGGCCGCTGAGTGCGCTGCGACGGTTGTTGACCCGTCCCCTCGGCGGCAATGGTTGGCGATCCAGCGAGCTGCGTCGCGGGCTCCGGTCAGAGTGGTCGGGCTGTCAGCCCCGCGACACGCCAGGAGTGCCAGGCTGGCCAGCGTCGAAGGTTCGACAGCGGACGCGGACTGGGGACGGTATCCCCACCCGCTCTCAACGGAGCGGAGCGCGAGCAAGCGGTCGCGAGCGGTGGATATCCAGGTGGCTTGGGTGAGCATCGCGGCTTCGGTCTGTCGGGCGGTGGTTTTCGAGGGAGCATCCCAGGAAAGCCTAGGTCACATTTTGACATGATGCGCGGTGGCGGGTGGGCTTTGATGGCGACCTGGGTCAAATCAGCGACCGACCTGGTCGGTCTGCCGCCGGCGAGGAGTTGCCAGGCTGCCAGCAAGTTGGATCAGCGCTTTTGCCACCTTGCTCGACGCGGCTTCCACGACGGCGGGAACTCCGTGGTTGTTGGCCCGGTTGATCGTCTTGGCATCCTCGGGGATGTAGTGCTGGATCTTCCGCCCAAGCGCTTCCTCGGCCTTGGCATAAGGAACCTCTTGCGGCTGGCCGTAACGGTTGGCCACGAGCCGGATCTTTTCGGGAGGGATATCCAGACCTTCTAACGCCTCGAACGTCTTGCGAACATTGCGGAGCGACGAAAAGTCGAGCCGCAAGACGATGATGATCGTGTCGGCGTTGCGAAGGACAACTTTGGGCTCCTCGCGGAACGTCGAGGGAACGTCCGCAATCACGTAAGGGTACTCGGCGAGCGCCAGGTTAAGAGCATGCGTAATTCCCTCGACCCGGACCCGGGCAACATCGCTGAGGTGTAATGGTGCGGCGAGCAGGCGGATGCCTGAGCTGTGCTGGGCGAGCGAGCGTTCAAACATCGTCCGGTCGAGTCGGGCGACGTTCTGGCAGAGATCGGCCAGGGTGTACGAGGGCTTCAGGTCGAGCAATGAGGCGAGATCCCCCGATTCGAGTTTCAGGTCGATCAGCCCCACCGGTTTGGCTTCCTTGGCCGTGGCGAGCGCAGCGGCGATGTTGACGGCAATGGTGCTCGACCCCGAACCGCCGTTGGGACCGAGCACGGCGATCAAGCGTCCCGCCTCCACCGGTGTCCGCGACGCTTCGGTGATCCGAGCGATGGCCGCTTCAAGTTCGGCTTCCAATTCGGAAGCGTCGATATAGTCCTCGGCGCCCCCACGCAGGGCTTTGAGGACGAGCTTGGTATCGGCGCCGGGTCCGACGGCGAGGACTTTACGCCCCGCGACCCGCTTCAAGGTCGGCAAGAGGTTCAGGCCCCGCTCAGGGTCGGTTGAGAGCGCCAGGACCACCAGATCCACCACCGGTTCGCGCTCCAGCCGACCCGCTGCGTCATCGACGGCGAGGACGTGCGAGCTGGGGCAATCGAGCCCGCCGAAGTTAAGGACTTCGCGTATCCGCTGAGCAAGGCTCCCGTGATCGGCTACGATGAAGGAGGGCATCGGACCTTGATCCTCGTCTTCCCTGGGTTGGTGAGGAGTCGAATTAGTGAGAAGCCCAGATTCGGGGAGGAACCGCGTTCGGCCGACGTTGAGGAGGGTCGGGCCGGGGCTGGACGGGGTCGGTCGGTTCGTAGACCGTCCACGAGTCGGCCCCCACGTTGGTCCCTCGGAGGGTCCGGACCTGCATTCGTGCCAGGACGCGCGGACCCTGCTCCACGACAACCGCCTGCTTGGGAGGGACCATGTTCAGCTCACCGGCGAGCAAGGTTTTGAGCTGGGGGGGGGGAGTTGCACGGTTGGTCTCTTTCCGGATGGCCGCCAGCGCGGTGCCGGGGAAGGGAACGAACCGATCTTCTTTCTTACCAGTGTCTTCGCGCAAGCCTCGGAGCGAGAGATGAAGCTTGCCCAGCAGTTGGCCGAGGTCAAGGACTTGGGCCTGGCTGGGCGTCACTTCCAGAGTGATGGTCCGGGCGTCGCCCGAGGAGGTGCCGATCTTGACGGCTGGGTCAGGAATCGCCGGCCCCGCCGCCGCCGCAACCACCGGGGGAACAACGTCGCCGACCTTGGGGGCCTCGTTCCTGGAGTTCACCGCCAGAATTTTGATGTTTTCGAGGATGGTCTTGGTGGACCCGCCGCCCGTGAGTTCCTTGTATTCCTCGTCCGTCTTCGCGGTCAGCAAGATATCGACCCGCTGGTCAGGGGCAAGAAACTCGTTGAGCGTCGCCGAGAAGTTAGGTGAGTCGATCGTGAACGCACGCATCCCGGGACTGATGCTCGCTTCGAGACCCTCGGGCGGAGCGGGTTTGAGGGGCGGCGCTTTCTGGACGATGATCTCCTTGCCGCGGTCGTTGGGATTTCGGAGGAGCAGGTCAAGCGTTCCTCGGGTCCGTGCCCAGGAAAGTTTGCGGGCGTCCTCGGGTGTGACCAGCAAGGTGATGAGCCGGGCGTCCTCGGCGTTGGCCTTTTGCGTCGGGTCGGGGTTGATCGTCATGCCGACCATGAAGACCTCGACGTCTTGCAAGAGGAGCTGGCCAGACTGTTCACTGGAGTCGCTTCCGCCCAGGTTTTCCATGAGGACCACGTCGACCCGATCCTTTGCCTTGAAGTTGCCCGCCGGGGTGGAGTTGGCCGGTAACTGCACGCCAAAAGGCCGCATCCCGTTCGGGATCAAAGCGGCGATCCCCTGGCTGGCGCCTCGGGTGGCGAGCTTGACCTCGCGGACGACATCGTCTTTATCAAGCGGCGACTGAGCGACCCGACCGACGGCATCGGCGATCTTGCGGACCGCGTCGACGGCGAGTCCTTTCACCGGCACCTGGCGGATCTCGACATTCTTCTCGACAACAAGTTCGCCCAGCCGAATGTCTTCGATCGCATAGACGGCGGCCGTCATCTCGATCGCGGGCGCCGAGGGAGCTTGAAGCGCCTTGACCAGGAACACGGCGGACAGGCCACAGACCACGGCCAGCACAACGACGATCAGAGTCCGCGCGTTCATCGGTTCCTCTCCAGAGTGAGCAGCGGCGGGGCCGTCGGATTAACGAGAGTCGGCGCGACCGCGACATGATCCGCTTGGCTTATGGGGTAAGGGGGCCAGACCTGCGCCAGCTTCGCGTGCCAGTAGGCGATCATCACGAAGAAGCCAACACAGATCATTGCGGCGAATGGAACTAGCCGCCGACGGCGGTCGCTCCGCTCAACTTCCGCCGCGATGTCGGCGGCGGGCCGCCCCAGCGAGGCCGGGTGCCAGACCGCTTGCCGGATCGTCAGGATCTCGACCGCCACGGCCAGGATACCGCCTTGCGCGAAGATCAGGGTGATTGCGTAGACCCCTGCCGACAGCGCTGCGGCGATGAAGACGTGAACCGTCCAGTATGGACCGAGCCAGGCGCCGATCGCGGTCAAGAGCTTGACGTCGCCCGCTCCCACGCCGCCGAGCAGATAAAAGACGATCAGGATGCCGAAGCCAAAGCCGGCGCCGAGCAAACTCGCCCCCAACCCCGACCAACCACCCAGGACCGTCGAAACGATCAACCCAAGCCCCAGCGCGGGCAGGGTCAGCACGTTGTAAACCTTGAACTTCCAGAGGTCGGTGGACGCGGCTAGCATGGTGATCAGCGCCACCATCCCCAGGGGAAACAGGTCGATCGAAAACACGGCTTCGTTCCTTCGAGGTCAGGCAATCAGAGTCGACATGGGTGGGAAGATTAACCGGGAAGCGAGCCAGATGAGGAAATGCAAGGAAAGTCGGGGCAGATTCCTCACACTCTGTCTATAGAACACGGCGCACGAGCGCACAACTCGGCTCGGGCCGAATCCATCAGCGGATGATTCCACTGCACGGCATTCGAGAAAGCTCAGGGCGGGAAGCCGTTCACCGCTCGCTGAAACAGTCCCCGCAGCGCGGTGCCAAAGTTCGTCACCGCCACGGCGCAGGCCAGGCCGATAAAGACCATCAAGAGGGTATATTCCACCATGGTGGCGGCGGTTTCACCTCGCAGGAGTTTGCAGGCTCGATCCAACCACCAGCTCATTGATGATCCTTCTCTTGGCAAGGGATGACATCAGCGTTTGATTCCGGGGTAAGACGGGACCGATTCGGGATCAACCGCACGAAAAAAAGGCCCGTTCCGGATTGAAAACCCGGAACAGACCTTGGTTCAGACCGCGGCATGAAGCGTCCGGTACGAGTGATCCGAGCCCCACGCCGCGATGTGAACCAGGTAAATCGAGCCGTCGGTGTCCGGCGGTTCAGCTCGACGACGAGCCGCTGACGGTGCTCGACACCGAACTGAACTTCGAGCTGATCGAGGTGCCCAGAGTCGTCACGACCGTCACCAGAGCGGCACCGATCAAGGCAACCATCAAGGCATACTCGACCATCGTCGCGCCTTCTTCACCGGCAATCAACTGCTTGCAAAACTTGGTCATCGGAGTGGTCCTTCTTTGTCAAGGTTGGAGAACAAAAAGCAGCATCGCTATGACAGTACAGAACTTGCCAGACAGGTAGAGTCGCGTGGTCAGATCAGCTCGACGACGAGCCGCTGATGGTGCTCGACACCGAACTGAACTTCGAGCTGATCGAGGTGCCCAGAGTCGTCACGACCGTCACCAGAGCGGCACCGATCAAGGCAACCATCAAGGCATACTCGACCATCGTCGCGCCTTCTTCACCGGCAATCAACTGCTTGCAAAACTTGGTCATCGGAGTGGTCCTTCTTTGTCAAGGTTGGAGAACAAAAAGCAGCATCGCTATGACAGTACAGAACTTGCCAGACAGGTAGAGTCGCGTGGTCAGATCAGCTCGACGACGAGCCGCTGATGGTGCTCGACACCGAACTGAACTTCGAGCTGATCGAGGTGCCCAGAGTCGTCACGACCGTCACCAGAGCGGCACCGATCAAGGCAACCATCAAGGCATACTCGACCATCGTCGCGCCTTCTTCACCGGCAATCAACTGCTTGCAAAACTTGGTCATCAGAGTGGTCCTTGTCAGAAGTTAGAGCCTATAAATCCATGCGAACACAAAAACGTTGATGGGTGTCCCCTGTCGGACCATTTCAGCACACTAGCTAGAGGAACTGCCATTAATCGAGGTCGAGACGGAAGAGAACTTGCCGCTGACCGATGTTCCTAGCGTTCGGACGACGGTGACCAGTGCAGCCCCGATGAGGGCGACCATCAGGGCGTACTCGACCATCGTCGCTCCCTCTTCATCCGCGAACAGACGCTTCATCAGAAGAGTCATCGTGATCTTGTCCGTCCTGACGAGGTGAAAATCAGACTTGCCAGGCAGATTTCCGCCAGGCAAAGCACTGTGGCGGTCGATTGGCGATCCGTGCCGTTTCGAGTCGCTCGAAGTTCGCCTGATCGAGCAGGGTTCGCCTCAGGGCGGCTCCCATCCGACCGGCTTCTGCTCCAAAGGTGTGACACTTTTCGCGGTTTGTCCAATAAAATCGAACCTCGACGCGTCTTTGAACTTTCTGGCCAAATCGATATGAGCATTTGGGTAGCTTTCCTTAATTTTTCCTCACGAGAGCCTGGAAGCGATGGTCATACGGCGCACTTTTCTTCGTGGAGTGACAGCGGGGCTGGGCCTTACCTCGCAACTTGGGGGCAAACTGGCGGCCCTGGCGGTTTCGCCTGCCCAACCCGCGCTGGTGGAGGCGAAGCACGCCGACACGAATGCCACGGTGGCTCAGGTACTCGCCGATGCGCGGCGGGCGGGTCGTTCGTTTCCGGGCATGATCGCCGCCTTCGTCCGGGCTGAGCGGTTACTTGGCATCAGCGCGACCGGAGTCCGTAAGCTGGGCTCGCCCGACCTGGTTGAGGTCGGCGACCTGGTTCATCTCGGTTCGTGCGGCAAGGCGATGACGGCGACGATGCTCGCCTCGGTGGTCGAGTCGGGCCAACTCCGGTGGGATTCCACATTTGCCACCGTCTTCCCCACCGATCTGGATTCGATGCACGTCGATTATCGCGGCGTCACGCTCGACCAGTTGCTTCACCACACTGCCGGACTCCCCGCCAACGTCGATTACTCGAAGTACGCAGACACGTCATCGACCACGCTCGGGCGGCGCGGAATCCTGACCTCGGAGCTGCATGGTCCGCCCCGGAATACCCCTGGCCAGACTTTCGAGTATTCCAACGTCGGCTATTGCCTCGCCGCTCTGATGGCCGAACAGGTCCTGGCAACGAGTTGGGAAGACCTGATGCGGCAAAGGGTCTTCGAGCCGCTCGGCATCACTTCGGCCGGGTTCGGTCCTCCGGGCTCACGCGATGCCATCACGCAGCCCTGGGGGCATCGCGCGCTCGGCCCTCTCTTCCTGCCCACCTGGGGCGACAACCCACCTGTCATGGGTCCGGCGGGCACGATCCATGTCACGGTCGCGGACTGGGCGAAGTTTGCCTCGTTCCACCTGGGCGACGGCACCGCACCCGGCGGGAAACGCCTGCTGACGGCCGAGTCGATGGCTAACCTCCACACGCCCCGGCCCGGGGAACATTATGCAGGGGGCTGGCTGGTGAGCGCGGGCAAACCCTGGTCCGCTGGTCCGCTGCTGGACCATACCGGCAGCAACACGATGTGGTTGGCTTATCTCGTCCTCGCCCCCGGACTCAAGGTTGCGGCGATGGCCGCCTGCAACGGCGGCGGCAGTCATGCCGAGACCGCTTGCGTCGCCGTCGTCAACGATCTGATCAAGCTCGAACCAACGCTGCGAGGTTAACGCGGCAGCGTTTGAGTCCCAGTGGACTCAGTCGTTGGTCGGGCAGTCGCAAGGCACGTCGATCTCGACCCAGCGCCCCGCCGGGTTCGTCCCTCCCGGATCAGCGGATGCCGCGCTCGTCCTGGTCCACCAGCCCCACCCCGCGAGCAAAAGACCGGCCGCAAGTCCAGCCAGAATCATCAACTTCCCGGGACGGATCGGGGCGAGCGCCATGGGATCTCTCAGCTTTCGGCCATCAAAGTTTGAGCAACGCCGCCAACTCCGTGGGGTTGGCGGCAAAGATCGCAACCTAACAGGTCGATCTGCCGAAACAATCCATTCACGGCAGATTCACCAAATTATCAACAAATCTTGACAGTTGGCATGTTTGACGGGCGGGGAGTCGCTTTCCCCCGCCCGGTGGTCAACTCAGTGCGCCGAGAACTTGTAAAGGGTGGTCTGGGTGTAGGTCTGCCCCGGCTGGAGGATCGTGGTCGGGAAGCTCGGCTGGTGGACCGAGTCGGGGTAATGCTGGGTTTCCAGGCAAAAGCCGTAGTTCTTGCCGTACTTGACCCCGCCCTTGCCGGTGTCGGTCGCGTCGAGAAAGTTCCCTGAATAGAACTGGATCCCGGGTTCGGTCGTGTAAACCTCCATCGTCCGGCCCGAGGTCGGTTCGGTCACCCGCGCCGCCAGGACGGGCGGCGCCTCCGTCTTGCCACCATCGCGGATGACGAAGTTATGGTCGTAGCCCCCCGGTTCGCCGGGGATCTGCTTGATCCGCTCCCCGATCCGGGTCGGCCTGGTGAAGTCGAGCGGTGTACCCGCGACGGGGTCGATCTTGCCGGTTGGGATCATCCCCTCATCGCCGGGGGTGTATGTGTCGGCATTGAGCAGCAACACATGGTCGAGGACCGACTTCGATTGCGGTCCGGCCAGGTTAAAGTAGCTGTGGTGAGTCAGGTTGATCGGTGTGGCGGCGTCGGCCTTGGCCTCGTAGTCGATCCGGAGCGCATCGTCGGGGGTGACGGTGTAGGTGACCTGGACGCGTAGGTTCCCCGGGTAGCCTTCCTGACCGTCGGGGCTGACCAGCGCGAGCCGCACGGAGGTCGGCGTCACTTCCTCAGCCGTCCAGGGATGCTTGTTGAACCCTTGCACGCCACCGTGAAGTGAGTTGACGCCGTTGTTCGCGGCAAGTTGATAGTCCTTGCCGTTGAGCGTGAACTTCGCGCCGCCGATCCGGTTGGCGAATCGACCGACGGTCGCACCGAAGTAAGGTTTGTTGACCTGATACTCGGCGAGCGAATCAAACCCAAGCACGACGTCGGAGATCTTCCCGGTGCGATCGGGAACGTCCAGCGCCACCAGTGCAGCACCATAATTGGTCACCTTGGCGGTGATCCGGCCATTCGTCAGAGTGTAAAGTTCCATCGCAACCTTCAAGGGGGAGGAGGCCGGTCCTTCGCGCACGACACGGACGAGTGGCATGGTGGGGTTCTGGGCTTGCGCCCGATCACCCGCGGTCAAGGAGTGGAGTGTGGCCCAGCCCGCCACGGCGATCAGGGCCGGAAATCGAACATTTTTTCGCACGATCGGCACTCCGCCATCGAAAGAACTAGGGGCGACAACAGGCCAGAATGCAAGCTGACTCCACGCGGTCGCAAACCGGCGCAACCTCGTGCCGAGGCGCGACAACGACGAAGAACCTGGCTGGCTCTGGGTCAAATCAAGGTAGCCGGTCGCACCGTCGCTGGCAATTCTTCTGGTTCCGATCCGTGTGGTTCTCGCTTTGCGAGAGGATATCCCCAGGTTGAGCCAGATTGTAGAATATTCAGCATCGAGACTCGTTTGCTGTTCAGAACGATACTCTGCACGGGAGGTTCATGTCATGCGATCCACTCTTGGCCTGGCCAGCTTGCTGCTGGCGGCGACCTCGTCTCTCTGCAGCATCTCGACCGCGTCGGCGGGTGAGCTGGATACCGAATATGGTCCGACCAAGCGGTCCGTCACCACTATGACAACTGCAAATCCTCGCCCGGACGTCAAGACGGCAGCAGCCAACCAGCAGCGTGCCGAGATGTCTGCCAGTGAGCTTGATCGCGAAGCACCGACTCAGGCCAACTTCCACGGTGGCGGCTTTGGACATGGTGGCTTTGGGCATGGTGGCTTCGGCGGTGGTGGCTTTGGCCACGGCGGCTTTGGCGGCGGTTACGGCGGCTTCGGAGGTTATGGTCGAGGATATGGCGGCTTCGGTGGTGGTTACGGCGGCTTCGGCGGTTACGGCCGCGGTTATGGTGGCTTCGGTGGTGGCTATGGTGGATTCGGTGGTTTCGGCCTCGGGATCGGACTCGGATATGGCGGCTTTGGTGGCGGTTACGGTGGCTATGGGGGATACGGCGGGTTTGGTGGCGGCTACGGTGGCTTTGGGCTCGGTTTCGGTGGCGGTTACGGTGGCTTCGGCGGGGGTTACGGCGGCCTCGGTGGGGGTTATGGTGGTGGCTATGGGCTGGGATATCCCTACTTCGGGGGATATGGTCTGGGCTATGGCGGCTATGGCTACCCAGGGTACGGCTATGGTGGATTTGCCTTGAACATTGGGGGCGGCGGCTTTTATTGAGCTGGTCGCACTGCGGCTGGATCATAACCCCTCGTCGACCCGCTCTGCGGGGATGAGGGGTTTTGCATTAGATGCGATCTGAGTGAGACTTTATCGAAGGCAGGGTGAGCTTGCATGAAATCCGTGATGCTCGCCGGTTCAGGTCTTCTCCTCGTCTGCCTCTCACCCGCCTGGGCATTGGCTCAGTCGGAGTCGGCCCGACCGTCCACGAACCGACCCTCGGGCACACATCTGGCGAACCCCGCGCAGCTTCGACAACGCCTCGGGTTGGCCCCGACGTATGATGCGGTTCCAGTGACCCGGATTAACGCCGTCAAGGTGGCCGTCCTCGATTACGGCTTTGACGGAGTTTTGCCGGGTGACGGCCGCTATCTGCCCCGGTCGGCCGAGATCGTGGAGGATTACGAAGCCGAGTTCGTCCGCCGCCACAACCTCGGCGACCCTGACTACCACAAACCGTTCGAGCCCGGCAACCGCCACGGTCGCGACATGGCTCAGATCATCTGGGGACTGGCTGGGTCGCATCCCTTGGGGCCGCAGTTCTTTTTGCTCAACGCCAACGGGCCGACGATGCTCCGCCGCGCAGTGGCGTTCGCAATTGATCGTCAGGTCGATATCATCCTGTTCAGCGGGTCGTTCGACGGCGGCGGCAACGGCGATGGTCGCGGGCCGATCAACCGGATCGTCGATGAAGCGGTGGGGCGGGGGATTATCTGGATCAACGCGGCGGGCAACTACGGCGGGCATGTCTTCGATGCGCCGGTCCGGCTCCTGAAGGATGGGTTCCTCAAGCTCCGGTCGGGAGCGGGCGTCGACGTTGCGGCGATCCGGTTCCTTAATCGGGTCGATGAAAATGTGGTGACGATCACGCTGACGTGGACGGATTACCGCGACACCGAGGACGCCGGGACCAGCAAGGACCTTGACCTGTTGGTCGAAGATCCCGCCGGCCGGGCGGTCGGCTCGGGGGCCAAGATCCAGGTCAGCAACGCCCCGCAACCGGCCACCAAGCCCGACGAGGCCACCAGCCGGAACCCCCGCGAGCGGGTGGTCGTCACCGGTCTGGCGGCCTTCCCCGTGGTCAGTGCCGACCCCGAATACGCCTACCGAATTCGGGTCCGGGTCAAAAGTGGTCGGTTCATCAGCTCGGACCGGGTTCGGATTCTGGTGGCCGCCGCCAAGGAATCCTACGTGGCCCCCGGCGGTGGCTACCCGCAAGAAGCGCTGACGTTTCTCGACGCCTCGAACCGCGAGGAACTCTACCCACCCGCCGACCACGCCGCCGTCTTGACGGTGGGAGATGCCGGCCCCGCCTCATCGGTCGGTCCGACGCTCGACAACCGGGTCAAACCAGACACGATCATCCTCGACGCGCGGGCCGACTTCAGCGACGGAATGATCACCGGTGGCTCATCGAACGCCGCCGCCGAACTGGCCGGGATCGTGGCCGTCCTCAAGGCTGCCGAGCCCCGCCTGACCTCCCGCCACCTGTTCACCCTCGCCCGCCAGGGGACCAAGATTCCCGCCCAGGCTGACCGCGCCAAGCTCAACCTTCCCGTCTGGCAAACGCCGACCCGCAACAAGCTGGCTGAGATCGTCAGTTCTCGTTGAACCGGCCTGGACTTGCTTCTGGTGCCTTGCTCAGAGCCGGTCCCCAGCGTACAACAGAGGTCTCCTCACTTCGAGCAAGCTGGCTCTCGGCTGGATGGAAGGATGCCCGCGCACGATGGCTCAAGCGATCCGCTCAGGTCAGACGATCTCGTCGGTCCCGTTTGGCTTTGACCGGAATGGGCGGCGGCTCCGGACTTACCGCCGGATCAAGGACGACCGCCTCCGGAACTGCTGGGCGTACCCGTTGATGGACGGAGCGGGGGTCGCGCTCCTGTTCTTCTTCCCGCCGTTCCTGGCGATCATGGCGTTGCCAGCGATCGACCTGATGGTCCAGTTCAAACCCAGCAATGCGCTCAACCCGGTCAACCTGCTGATCATTCCGTTCACGATGCCGCTGCTCACCTGCTTTGCCTTTTTGATCGGCTACATCCTGATCTTCCTCGGCCGGATGATGCTCGACTCGGCGAACGGTCAGGAGTTGCACCCGCGACTGCCGATCTGGAATCGGGTTGAGATCGTCGAGGAGTTGGGCCGGTGGATCTGGGCGACGGTCATGGGTTTGATCGTTGGTGGTGGTCCCGCGATCCTGTTCTGGGTCCACTGCGGCGACGTCGATGCGCTGGATTGGTTCCTCTTCTTCGACCTCTCGATCGTCGGCGTCTCGTATGCCCAGATGGCGCTGCTCGCGGCGCTTTTTCACGAAACCCTGGTCGCGGCGAACCCGGTGACGGTGCTGGTCTCGATCCATCGGATCGGCTGGGATTACCTGTTTCCTTGCCTGGTGACGATGACCGCGCTGGTGGTGACGGTCGGCAGTTGGTACGCCGTCCTGAACCATGCGCCGGGGGTGATGTGGGGCGTGGCTGGCCTCTGGGCCTGCTGGGTCCTGACGCTCTACATGGCGATGGTCCTCTGCCGGATGCTTGGCTTCCTCTACGCGCGCCATGCGGCCGTGCTCGGCTGGTTCAAGACCGGTCACGAGTCCCGGCTCTGATCAGGTCAGGATCTTCTCTGGTTCGCGGCCGGGTCCGGGCCTAGAATCGACCGGATGGCCGGTGGCTCTAGCCAGGAGAGAGCGCATTGAGCGGAGTGATGGGTGAGGCGGTGGCTGTTCTGACCAGCGGTGGTGTCGACAGCGCGGCGTTGACAGTGGATCTGGCCAGGATCCATGTGCGCGTCTGGCCGATCTTCGTGCGGTTTGGCCTCCGGTGGGAGGCCGCCGAACTGGCAGGGCTCCGGGCGTTCCTCACGCGAGTTGGCTCGGACCGGATCGAGCCGGTGACGGTGCTTGATGAGCCGGTGGCAGACGTCTACGGTCGCGAGCACTGGAGCGTCGCCGGTGCCACCGTGCCGGGGCTTGACTCCGCCGACGCCGAGGTTTATCTGCCTGGCCGGAACCTGCTCCTCGTGACCAAAGCGGCCGTCTGGTGCCGGCTCCGGTCGATTCAGTTCCTGGCGTTGGGCAGCCTGGCCGGCAACCCGTTTCCCGATAGCTCAGCCGAGTTCTTTAACCAGCTTGCGGCCGTCCTCAACCAGGGGATGAACGGGGATCTTGCCATCATCCGCCCGTTCGCCGGGTCGAGGAAGGTGGATATCCTCCGCCGGTTCCCTACTTTGCCATGGCACCTGACCGTCTCTTGCCTTGCTCCCGCCGATCAGGGGCAGCACTGCGGAGCCTGCAACAAATGCGCGGAGCGGCAGGGTGCATTTGCCCTGGCTGGGATCGCTGATCCGACCTCATACCAATCTTGACCAGATACTGCCCTTTGAACCCAGCCAATCGGAGCCGCCATGTTTCGGGTCTCGCGTGAGATTGCTTTCTGCTACGGCCACCGCCTGCTCAACTACGATGGCAAGTGCCGTCACTTGCACGGGCACAATGCCCGCGCGATTATTTCCCTTGAAGGGCCGGAACTCGACGCCAAGGGGATGCTGGTCGACTTCACCGAGATCAAACGTCACGTCCAGCGCTGGATTGACGAGAATCTCGACCACAACATGCTTTTATGCCGCGAAGACCCGCTCCTGCCACTCCTGGTGGAGCGGGGGGAACGGGTCTTCGTGATGGATCAAAACCCAACGGCCGAGAATATCGCTCGGTTGATCTTTCAGCAGGCGGTGTCGGCCGGACTGCCGGTGGTCGAGGTGGTCCTATGGGAGACCGATCATTGCCATGCCACTTATGGCGAACCCAACCGACCAGCGAAAAACGAACCGACCGATCGAGGTCAGTGATCGTGCCCGTGGCCATCATCCGGCTTCTTGTCGGGCATGGCCATCGCCGATTCCTTCCGGTAGGGGAACCGGATCTCGCGAATTCGCCAGTCGCCAAACTTCCCGTTCGGCCCCTTGGTCAGTTCGAGCAGGGCGGCTTGCTCGCCCTGGGGGGTGTCGATGTCAAGCAAGGCGTTGGCGTACTGAGTCAGACCATCGACTAGCAGCGTCTCGACCTTGACGTAGTGGATATCCGCCTTCGGGTCCTTCAGGATATTTTTGATCGCGACGATCGGCCCAGTCTCCTGAGCATACATATCGGGAGTGGTGGGATTCTTGGTCTCTCGAAGTTCCTTCTCGGATTCAACAGCGTCCTTTTCCTCGCGATATTCGGGGGCCTGTTTGTACCAGACCGCCTCGCCAACCGAACCTGTCTTGAGGATCTCGGTATACTTCTTGGCGAATTGACTTGCGTCATAGCTGATCATCGCACTTTCGGCCACAGCGCGGGTCACGGCGGACAGGCCGAAGACGAGGCCAAGGCCTATCCCCGCCTTGGCCAGACTCGAACCCGTCAGGATGTCGGGCATGCGCTTGATCGCGCGGAGCGCGGCCCAGCCAAACCAGACCGAGGCGACCGTGATTAGCAAGAACCAGAGGCTGGTGAAGCAAAATACCGAGGCCAGGCCCAGGACCACGCTCGTCACCGCCCGCGCACTGATCGCGCGGTAGGTCGGAATCTCGTTTTCAATTATCGACGCTTCCAGGCCGCTGGGCGCGCCAGTTTGCATCTGTGTCTGCGAGTCAATGACCACGTCGAGGGCTCCTCGGGAGATTGCGGGCGACCGCCCGGGTGGACCCGGTCGTAAAGTATAATGAGGACGCCATCGCCGCGAGCCCTCCCACCAACGAAATTAATCCGCCCTTGCCGAGGCGTCAAGCGGCCAACCTCGATCAGCGCCAGGCCAGGCCCAGGGTCCGGGGAGGCAAAAGCGTGCCAGCAGCCATCGCGACCCAGAAGATGCCCAGAGCCCACCCGGTGACATTCAACCAGGACCAGTTCAAACTACCCACCCGAAACCGCCAGCCACCGAGGGCGACAGCTAAGATCTTCAGCCCCATCGTCTGATCACCAAGCGGGGTCGCCCAGAGCAGCGTTCGAGTCTCACCGCGAGCCACCGCGGCGGCGTCAAAGATCCAGATCAACAACCCACCAACCATCCAGATCAACTCGCCAAGACCCACCGCGACCGCCTCCTTGCGAACGAGGAGGATCGGTCCCACCATCGCCAGGCATCCCGCCACTGTGCAAAGATTAGCCAGTAATTGGGTTGGTGGCCAATGCAACTGACCATGCGCAACCAGTGTGCTAACACTCGCGGCAAACGCAACACCAAGCAGAGCCGCTGTGGACAGCGGCGCAGCGGGAGAGACGGACGCGGACGAAACCGATCGAGGAGCAACTCGCTTGGTGGTACCCATCGGATGGCCTCCGCTCGCTGGGCTGTCAGATCACGTTGAAATTAAGTCTTGGACTGAAGACTCAATTTAGGATCGACCACTCCGGGGCGGTGGGTCAGCCGATTTCCAAGTCTCAAACGATGCCTGTTCTGATTAGAACGGTCATTGCGATCCGAATTGCAAAGATCTCGTCACTTACTCCACTCCAACAGTCCCAGTACTTGACGAGCCAGAGTCTCCGAATTCGCTCGACCGATCCTTGTCGCTCTCGGTGTGCGACAACAACGAGTCGATCGCGGTGACGTTGGCTGGATTCATGACAACCTCTTCACCTTCAATCAAGCCCTGGGTCACTTCCAGATAGTTGCGGGTCGATCGGCCCAGGGTGATCTGGCGGCGTTCGAGACCATCAATCCCAGCGACATAACAGACGTCATGCCCAGCTTCCGAGGCCACGGCCTCGGCCGGAACAGCCAGAACATCAGCCGCCCCGGTCAGGTCGATCTGAACCTCGGCAGACATGCCAGGCAAGAGCCCCTTGGGAATTTCGCTCAACTGAACCGTGGCAACAAAGTATTTAACCTCGTCGCTCGTCGTCCAGACAGGAGACGAGACGGGGAGCGGTCCCACGTTGGTGACCTTACCGGTCAGAGTCTGGTTGCGCAACCCTTCCACCTTGACTTCGGCCGTCATTCCCACCGCAACCTGGCGGGAAATTGACTCGTGGAGGTAAGTGATAACCTCCATATCGCTCAGGTCGGGCAGGTAGAAGAGCTGCTGCTTCTGGTAGACCTCGACGCCTGGTTCCAACCGCGGCACGTTGCGCTTCCACGGGTCCACGGCATAGATCACCAGCCCCTCATGGGGCGAACGGATCGTGCAGTTGGCCACCATTTTGCGGTAGTAGTCGAGCCGTTCCTGCAGCCGAGTGACCCGCTGGGTGTTGGCTGTCACCTCGTATTGCCGCTTCTCGACCTCGCTTTCCAGCTCTTTGATCGTGCGAGGGTTGCCATACTTGTTGAAGTTGGTTAGGTTCAGTCGCCCGGTCATCAGGTCCAGTTGACTTTGCGCCACACTCCGCTGGGCAATCGCCTTTTGCGCCACAGGCACATAGCCCTTGATCAACATGTCCTTGGTCCATCGCAGACGATCATTGGCCCGCGCCACGTCGGACTCAGCCAGGGCAATTTGCCCCTCCATCACCTGGACGTTTTGCTGGAGCAACCCCTGACGATATTCCTGAACCGCGATCTCCGCGACTCCGAGGCTAAGCTGAGCTTGATCCAGCGCGGCGCGAGCCTGATCGGTCTTCATCTGCTGGGTCCGAACAATCTCTTCGTACTCCGATGAGTCGAGCCGGCAGAGGATGTCCCCCTTTTTGACGTGCTTTCCTTCCTCGATCACTTCCAGGACTCGCGAGTTTTCACCCGATGAGACCCGCTGTCCCTCGTTGCTGACCGACACTCGTTCGGTCTCGCACAGAATCATCGTCTTGCGATGACTTTCAACCCGACCCGATGCCGTCAACGAGGTCCGGAAGTCGACCCGGGACACCGGTTGAATCGGCAGATCACGGACTGTCTCGTTCCGTGCGGCCGCCACCCGCGATCGCTGAATCGCCCCACCCACGATCACCAGACCGGCCACCAGCGCGAACCCACCACCGAGCCAACCAACTCGAACCAGCCAGTGACCCGGCCTGGTTTCGGCTCTGGACTTGAACGAACTCATGTCAAGCGCGGACGCCCTGGGAGTGAGATCGGCGATCCGAAGTTTGGTCGGCTGCGGAGACGAAGTCGGGTGATTCACGGCGAAACCACTCCTGCCGGTTCGGGCGGGTTACGGGGGCCAGGCTGGCCCGAAGTCGAGATCACCGAACAATCCAACAACGAGGGTCGGTTGAGGGTGAGTCTGGTCGGGAGCGAGAGGATTGATCGCGACGACGGCGGAAGCCTCAAGCGGATCGGACTCTTGATTTTGTCCGTCCCGCACCATTTCGTCAACTTTGCACTATCTTAACAAGCTCTTATAATGACAGTTGTACAAATTCGGGGCCAGCGGACAAAAATTTTGCGGATCTGTCGGATTTCTACGTCGAGGCTGGTCCGCGACCGGGCAGGATCATTATAAGAGAGACTGGCTGGACTGATCGTACGTTGCCTTTGCTCGACTTTCGTGGTGGACGTCTTGATTCAAACTCGGTATCGGCTCCTTGCACTGGATCTCGACGGGACGTTGCTCGACCCCGCCGGGCGGATCGACCCGGCGACGGTCCAGGCGTTGGCTCGCGCGGTCAAGGCGGGGATCGTGCCGGTCCTTTGCACGGGACGCCGCCCGCGCCGAACGGTGCCGATCGCGCGTCAACTCGGCCTGACCACACCGATCGTTTGCAACTCGGGAGCCTTGATTCGCAGCGCGGACGACCAGGAGACGATCTGGCGGGCCGACCTCGACCGCGCTGTGGTCGATGCGGTGCTCGCCGTGTTCGAGCAGTTCGACCAGCCGGCGATCTCGTTTCTCGACTCCCCCGCCGGCGCCGCCGATTTCGTGGTCGCAACCGCTCATACCGGTCGCCCGCTGATCGATGATTTCCTCGATCGCAATGCGCGGTTCGCCGAGGTCGATCCGACCTGGACCACCGACCGCGCCCGGGTCCACTATCATCTGACCGCCGTCGGCGAGCGCGTGGCGATGCTCGCCCTTGAGCAAGCGCTGCACGCGGCGGTCAGCGATCAGGTGCAAACCTTCGTCCAGAAAAGCCCGAGCTATGCCGGGACGATGTGCGAAGTCCTGCGGGCCGACGCCAACAAGTGGACCGCCGTCCGCCAGCTTTGCACTCGCTTCGGGATCGACCCCGCCGAGGTCTGCGCCGTGGGCGACGACATGAACGACATTCCGATGATCCAGGGCGCTGGACTCGGGGTGGCGATGGGTCATGCCGTGCCGGCCGTGCTGGCGATCGCCGACCGCGTCGTCGGGACCAACGCCGAGCACGGCGTTGCGCAGCTCATCGACGAAATCCTCCTGGCCTGATCTGACCGAAACGGACCCAAGCATGGATGCCGCATCCTGGACGAGCGAACCCGCCGACGACCAGACGATCGGAGCCAACTGGCTGTTCCAGCTCCGCCGCGAGCGCTTCCGCTCTCGCGCGACCAATCAAACCCACGACTATTACGTCGTCCACCTCGCCGACGCCGTCACGACGGTGGCTCTCACCCCCGACGATCAGGTCATCCTTGTCCGTCAGTTCCGCGCGGGGTCGCGACGCGACCACTGGGAGACTCCGGGCGGCTTGCTCCACCCCGGCGAAGACCCCCTGCTCGCCGGTCCCCGCGAACTCGTCGAGGAAACCGGCTACGCGGGCGATCCCGCCATCGCCCTCGGCACCGTCTGGACCAACCCCGCGCTCGTGACGACCCGGATGACAACGGTCCTGATCACCAACGCCCGCCTCGTTACCCCCCCGACTCCCGACGTCGGCGAGGAAGTCACCGTTGGCCTCTTTCCCCACCCTGAGGTCATCGCCATGGTCGCCTCGGGCCAGATCGACCACGCACTGGCCAACCTGGCACTGCTGACCTGGCTGAGTCGGTGACGCTCAATTCGTTGGATGAATCGAGTCCGGAGCATTCCAGTTCGCTTCGGCTCGCCGGAGGAATGCCGCTAAGTCTTTGTGCTCGTTTAACTCGGCATAGTGGGCGGCGGTGTAATCTCGGTGGTCGCGCAGGGTCGGGTCGGCGCCATCGGCGAGCAGGAGTTCGACCATATCAAGTCGCCCTCGCCCCGCCGCGAATGAGAGGGGCGTACTACCCAGCATCGTATTGCTCGCTCCGGGCTCCATCATGAAGTTGACATCCCCGCAGGCGGCGATGGCGTCGCGAACTCGGTCGAGATCGCCGTTACCCTGCGCGGCCATGAAGAGTTCCATCGTGGGGCGATGATTGGATCGGTTGGCCTCAAGACTGGCGAACCACCCGGGCAAACTTTGCCAAACGAGGTCGCAAAGGTCGGGATCGGTGAGCGGTTCCAGGAGTTCGACCAGCGCATCGTGCCGCTTGACCAGCGCGTATAAGAGCGCACATCCGCCCCAGCGGTTCGGATCTCTCCAACCGCGATGGTCCTCGACCACATGGTTCGGATCGGCGCCCGCCTACAACAAAACGCGAGCCACTTCGAGATGGCCAAGCCAGGCGGCATCGATCAGCGGGGTTCCGCCGGACCCGTTGATCGGGTCCGCATCGCAACCGGCCTTGAGCATGATCGTCAGAATCTCCCAACGATTAAAGTCGACGGCTTCGGTCGTCAAGCTCTCCATGAGGTAGCGGTTTTCCAGCAAGGCTGGATAATCGAGCAAGACTTGCTGGAAGGCGGCCGTGTCGCCCGCCTCGATGGCACCACCCGCAAGGGGCCAGGCGACACGCTCCTCGATCGAATCGTCGAAACCACCGAAACGGAGGTTGCGCGGATCTTTCGGGTCGTCATACATGGTGGAATTCACTTGCGGCGGATTGCGATCCCGATGGAGCAAATAGCATTGCAAAATCGTTCAGGCAGACGCCCGCTGGAATGACGGATCAGGCCAGCAGGTCGGAATCGTGGGTTTCAGGCGAGGCCTGGCGGAGGGCCTGGCCGATGCCTCGATCGGTCGCACGCTGCCAGAGACTTCGGCCGTTCTGGTCGGTGACATTGGGGTCGGCACCAGCGGCCATGAGTGGGGCCAGCAGATCGACCTGCCGCTGGTTGATGGCGATCCAGAGGGCGGTACGACCCAGATCGTCGGCGGGCGCGTCGACCTCGGCACCGCTGGCCAGCAGGGCGATGACGGCTTTGCGATTACCATTATGAATTGCACAATTCAGGGGAGTCCACCCGGCCTCGTTCCGCCCGTTGACGTCGGCTCCCTCGGCCACCGCATCGGTAATACCATCGACGCCGAATCGCCCCACCGCACGGAAAAGTCGGCGCAGCGCGGCCGCCGACTCGGAAGTCTCGTCCCGCTGCCCGGTCCACCCGGCGCGCTCGGCCCGCCGGAGCTGCGTCGAGACCGCGGCATGGTAGCGGACGCCGACATGGGTCTCGGGTTCGAGGAGGTCGATCATCGCCCGATCGCCGTTGATCTGGGCGAAATGCAGAGCACATTGACCGCAGTCAGTCGGGTTGTGGTCCAGGTCTCCATGTCCAATTAGCCCTCAACCAAGCGTCACTTGAAGCCTATTTGGGTCGCTGAAACTCGAAAACCCCCTGGTTTGAGCGGATAATCGAGGTACTTAACCCCCTCGACCATTCGCCACCCAAGAGGTTTTCGAGTGAACGCCACTATCCACCGACAACTCGTCGCACGCAAGCGCAGGATCGCCCGCCGGATCAAGAATCAGCCCGGCATCGAACGTCATCAGCCCATGATGACCGCCACCAACATTCGCTATGAAATGTCCGACCGCACTCGGGCCATCGCCGCCGGTGGCATCGGAGCCATCCACCTCATGGCTCAGAAACTCGGCCTGATTCAGGATCTCAACGACAACCTCCATCTCCTCAAACGCCATCAGCCCTACTTCGAGAGTGACCACATCCTTTCCCTCGCCTACAACCTCCTCGCCGGGGGCACCCGCATCGAGCACCTCGAAGTCCGACGCAATGACGAGGTCTACCTCGATGCCCTCGGGACCACTCGCATCCCCGACCCCACCACCGCTGGCGACTTCTGCCGTCGCTTCGGACCCGCCGATGTCGAGCGGCTCATGGACACCCTCAACGAAACTCGCCTGCGAGTTTGGAAGCAGCAACCCGCCGCCTTCTTCGACGAGGCCATCATCGATGCCGATGGCACGCTCGCCCCGACCCAGGGCTGGTGCAAGCAGGGCGTGGACATCGCCTACAACGGCGTCTGGGGCTACCACCCCCTGGTCGTCTCGCTGGCCAACACCGGTGAGCCGCTGTTCCTGGCCAACCGCTCGGGCAACCGCCCGTCGCACGAGCACGCCGACGGCTACCTCGACCGGGCCATCGCCCTGTGCCGCCGGGGCGGCTTCCGCCGGGTCACCCTGCGGGGCGACACCGACTTCACCCAGACGAAGCATCTCGACCGCTGGGATGGCGATGGGGTCCGGTTCGTCTTCGGCATCGACGCCCGGCAAAACTTGAAGGATCGGGCCGAGGACCTGCCCGCCGGGTCCTTCAGCGTGCTGAAGCGTCCGGCCCGGTATCAGGTCAAGACCACGCCCCGAGGTCCACGCAAGGACCACAAGACGCCGATCGTGGTGGCCCGGCAGTACGAGACGATCCGGCTCAAGGGCGAGGAGGTCGCCGAGTTCGACTACCGCCCCGTGGCCTGCGACAAGGCGTACCGGGTCGTTGTACTCCGCAAGCAGCTGTCGAGGGAGAAGGGGCAACGGGTTCTCTTCGAGGAGTACCGCTACTTCTTCTACATCACCAATGACCGGACGATCTCGGCAGTAGAGATCGTCTTGTTGGCCAACGATCGGTGCAACCAAGAGAACTTGATCGCCCAACTCAAGGACACTGGGGCGATGGCGATGCCGTTGGGCGACCTGGTGAGTAACTGGGCGTATCTGGTAATGGCCAGCCTGGCGTGGGGCTTGAAAGCTTGGGCGGCGTTGCTGCTGCCGGAAGATGGTCGGTGGGGGGCGAAGTACGGTGCGGCGAAGCGTTCGCTGTTGCGGATGGAGTTCAGCACGTTTTGTGTGGCGATGATGGAGGTGCCGTGCCAGATCGTGCGTGGTGGTCGAGGGCTGGTGTACCGGCTGCTGGCGTGGAACCCGTGGCAGGAAGTGTTCCTACGCCTGGTGGAGCGACTGCACGGTCGGCGGTTGTGTTGAGGATGGGAGATCATGAAGCCGAGGTTTGTATGCCTCGGTCCGCATTGGCATCGAACGATGAGAGGCGATGGCTTGATGATGCAGAAAAAACGGAGCATGACGAACCGGATGTAATCTTCCGGCTCGGAGAAGATCCGTATAGCAATCCTAGCAAGGAAAGCATCACAAAACAGACCACATCACGCTTGTTTGAGGATTAGCACCCAATTGGGGTCGGCGCCGGCCTCAAGCAGCATTCTGGCGATGACCAGATTCCCGTGTTGGGCCGCCGTCATCAACGGGGTGGCGTTGGCTTTGTCCAGAGGGTTGGCCGATGTTCCCGTCCGCAGGATCGCATCCAGAATCCCTACGAGATTTCGCTCGGCGCAAAGATGAACGAACGGTCCGAAAGTGCTCAGGTGGTGGACAAGCCACCCAGCTTCCTGGTCGATCAAGGCGCGAACCCCTGCCTCGTCCACCGCGTTGATCAATGGTCGGAGTTGCTGCGTGATCTTGTGGCTCGATTGAACGGCCGGATTACCCTCGCCCGGTCGCCCAATGGTCGTCGTGCGCTGCCTCAGGTCGCGCAGTTGGCGGGAGATCTTGTCATGACCATGAAACGCGGCGTAATCGGCTGCGGTCCAACCGCGATGATTTTTCAAGGCCGGGTCGGCCCCGGCCGCGAGCAGAGCCGCCACCAAATCGGGTCGCCCCGCACTCGCGGCGAAGGAGAGGGGCGTACTCCCGAGTCGCTCGTCGGTCGCCCAGGACTGCAAGACCTCGTTGAGGAAGGCCCCCTCCTCGATCGCCGCTGCGAGCGGCTCGAGCTGGCTGGTCCGAGCGGCTCGGAACAGGTCGATGGTGGGCCGATGCCGCAAGGGGCCGGTTGCGAGCCACCGACTCGATCCGGCCGCAGTTTCGTACGCCGACTCGCGGACTTCGGGGTCCGTGACTGAGTCGAGGAGGTCGATGAGGGGCTGATGCTGCTGGATCAACGCAAAGTAGAAAGCCGAGCGGCCGGCCGTATCATCGCTGAAGTCGTCATCGCTGGGAACGGTCATCAGAGGGTTGCAGTCGGCCCCGGCAGCGAGGAGCAGGTGTGCAATCTCCAGGTACCCATGACTGGCCGCCGTCATCAGGAAGGTCCCGTTATTGCCGTTGGTTTCGTTGGCCGAAACACCCGCTTCGAGCAGGACCGCCACAGCCACGGCCCGATTGAGTTTGATGGCCTCGTCCATCAAGCCTTCGGCCACGAAGAGTCCTTTGAGGAGTTCGGGATCAGCCACCAGAACCCGCCTCAAGGCTGCCGAGTCGCCGTCGCGGATCGCCTGAAGGGCGAGCATAATGTCCGATCGTTTCCGAGACATGATGGTAGACCCGGCAAGATCAAGGAGCGATCGAGGGGTTAGAGCCAGGGTCGAGTTGGTTGCGGTACATGACGTCGTCGGGAACGGCGTCCTTGGCGAAGCGGGAGCCGAAGGCGCCGGCTTTTTCGACCTCGGGGTCGGGCAAGGCGGTGTCGGGCAAGGCTCCCTGGATGTTTTCGAGCTTGTCGAGGAAGGTCCGGCTCAGCGGTTCGTCGCCCATCCAGCCGACCTTGATGCCGACCGTCGAGCGGACGCCGGTCGAGTGGATCGACACGCGGACGTTGCGCTTGTCGGCGGTGGTAGCTTCCAGCCCGGTCCCACCGTTGGGTTCGGGGATCGGGTGGATCGAGTGCATCCCGAGGTCGGTCAGCGTCGTCTGGATGTTCTGGGTCAGGTTGGGCGTGGTCGGATACATCGCGTAGCCCCGGCCGCCAACGTACTTGGGGGCAGCCGACATCGCGAGCTTTTCGCGACTGAAGGGATTGGTCGTCGAGCAACCCCCCGCCACGACGATCAGGGCCGCCAGAATCGCGGTGATCGGTCGTGATAGGTGCATGGACGCATTCCTCTTCGCGGTCTCGATCCAGTTTCGCCGCACGATCAGGGTCGGCAAGCGGCGGCAAATTAAGGATTTTTTCGCAATCGGTCAAGGGCGGTCTGGAGGCGTCGGGCTCGCGTCCGAGAGGGTCTTGCCTAGGTCGGCCCAGGTCAATCCAGGGACGGAATTCTTTCCAGGATTTGACCTCGTTCCGCTTTCCGTCTAAAATTCAAAAACCTACCGCCCGAGGCGCTAGCGGCCTTTCGCCTCGTTCCCCCTCGCAGATAGCTGGCCGGTTCTGGCCTTCGAGATGCTTGATGAGCTTAAACAGTGTCCAGTACATTGGGAGCCGCGAGTTACATCGCGACTTGCCGAAGGTTCTTGATGCGCTCGGAAATGCGAACGCTCGCGTTGTGCTCACCGTTCACAGCAAACCCAAGGCGGTCCTGATCGGCGCCGAGGCTTTCCAGGCGTTGCTCCGCCGGTCGACTCCCGAAGATAATCTGCTTGCGTTGCAACTAGCTGCCCTCACGCAAGGGATGGGAACATCGACTCAGATTACCTCTCAGTCGGACGCGGTTGACACCGTCATCCCCATCACACCGAGCCCCAATTAACAGTTTTCGATCCGGAGTCGGTACAGGTCGCGTCCGACTTTGGACCTCGGGAATTTCACAGACCGTGGGCTGGTGTGGCAACGCACCAGCCCACGGTTTGTTGCGTAATATCTGAGTGTGGGTATAGCTCTGAATTTCTCGAGCATCTCTTGATGGATCTCCAAGAGCAAATCGCAAAGAAGAAAGCCAAGAGGACCTGGCTTGGCGATCTGCGATCCTGCGATTTGCCATCGGGATCTCCAGGATCTAGAGCTAGACCCCCACTGTGTGATCCCTGACCAAACACGGACCGGACGATTTGCAACGATCGCGCTGGTTTGGCTATGCTGGACCTGGAATCCTGGGGTCGAGTTGTGGGGCCGTTCCACCCGATGCAACGGAAGATGGGGACAGCCAACGTTGGCACGACTGACCCGACACCTAGCCGGGAATTTCGAGCTGACCGCGGCGCGTCAGACCCTCACCACCCGAGGACCGCCGAGGTGTTGCATGTCGAGCCGGCCGTTTGTTCACCTGCACTGCCATAGCCATTACAGCCTCCTCGACGGAGCCAGCAAGATCGACGCGCTGGTCAAGCGCGCCAAGGGGCTCGGGATGCCCGCGCTGGCCGTGACCGACCACGGCAACCTCCATGGCGCCGTCGAGTTCCTCCGCGAGGCCAAGGCCGCCGACTTCAAGCCGATCATCGGCATGGAAGCCTACGTGGCCCCGTTCGCCCGGACTAGCAAGACGCTGGGCGGCAACTCGGGCAAGGAGCACAACTTCCACCTGACCCTGCTCGCCAGGAACGGCGAGGGGTTCCGGAACCTGATGCGCCTCTCGTCGATGGCCTTTTTGCAGGGGTACTACTACAAGCCGCGGATCGACAAGGACATCCTCAAGCAGCATTCCGAGGGCCTGATCTGCCTGTCGGGTTGCGTCTCGTCGGAGTTCTCCGACCACATCCTTTACGGCAAGTTCGCCGATGCCGAAAAGCTCGCCGTCTGGTATCAGGAGGTGTTCGGCGAGGAGAACTTCTACGTCGAGGTCCAGAACAACGGCGTCCAGATCCAGAAGGACCACGAGGGGGCCGCGACCGACTTCGCCCGTCGGCTTGGCTTCCCGATGGTCGCGACCAGCGATGCGCACTACCTGAACCAGGCCGATGCGCAGATGCACGACATCCTGTTGTGCATTAACACCAAGATGACCGTAGACGACCCGAAGCGAAAGATGAAGTTCGATTGCGACCAGTTCCACGTCCGGTCGCCTGAAGAGATGTACGCGGCCATGCCGGGCCACGAGGAAGCGCTCGCCAACACGGTCAAGATCGCCGAGAGCGTCGAGGACCATTACAAGAGCTTCAACCTCGGCAAGCGGCAGTTCCCGTCGTTCAAGCCGCCCGGCGAGAAGACGCCCGAGGACTACCTCCGCGAGCTTTGCCTGGCCGGGATGAAGGACCGCTACGATGACAACCCCAGCCAGGCCGCCATCGACCGGATGGAGCACGAACTTGGGATCATCAACCGGATGGGGTTCGCGTCCTACTTCCTGATCGTTTGGGACTTCGTTCGCTATGCCCGCGAAGAAGGCATCCCCAACTCGGCCAGAGGCTCGGCCTGCGGCGCGCTCGTCAGCTACCTGCTCTACCTGAGCCACGTCGACCCGCTGACGTATGACCTCCTGTTCGAGCGGTTCCTCGACCCGAATCGGTCGGAAGCGCCGGATATCGACATCGACCTGTGCAAGGATCGCCGGGTCGAGGTCATCGCGTACGTCAAGCGGAAGTACGGCGAGGCCAACGTCGCGCAGATCGGCACGTTCGGGACGATGGCGGCGAAGGCATCACTCAAGGATGTCGGCCGCGCTCTAAACCTCTCGTTCGCGCAGGTTGAGGCCGTGACCAAGCTGATCCCGACCCGGCTCGGGATCACGCTCGAAGATGCTCTGAAGGAAGAACCGCAGCTCAAGCGGCTGACCGAGGAAGACCCCGACCTGAAGCGGATGTACGACTTCGCGCTCCGCCTCGAAGGCACTGCGCGGAGCGTCGGCACCCACGCCGCCGGCGTCGTCATCGCCGATCGCCCGTTGCAGGATATGGTCCCGCTTCAGATCGACCCCAAGACGCCCGACATCATCCGGACGCAGTGGGAGATGGGGGACGTTGAGAAGGCCGGCCTGCTTAAAATGGACTTCCTCGGACTGAGGAACCTGACGTCGCTCGACGCGGCCATCCGGATGATCGAGGCCCGCCACCCCGGCGAACTCCCCGCCGACCTCAACAAACTGCCGCTCGACGACGAGGAAACCTATGCCCTCCTCCAGCGTGGTGAGGCCAAGGGGATCTTTCAGCTTGACGGTGCGGGCATCCGCGACCTGCTCGTCAAGATGCGGGCTGACCGCTTCGCCGACATCATCGCCATCCTGGCGCTTTATCGCCCGGGTCCGCTCAACGGCGGGATGGTTGATGAGTATGTCGATGTCAAGCGCGGGCGCAAGCAGGCGGTCTACCATCACCCGGTGATGAAGGACGTTCTGGAAGAAACCTACGGCGTCATGGTGTACCAGGAACAGGTCATGCGCATCTTGAACCGCCTCGGCGGGATCGAGTTGTCGCAAGCCTATGCCTGCATCAAGGCGATCTCGAAGAAGAAGATGGAGACGATCGCGCAGGGTCGCAAGCAGTTCTGCGATGGCGCTGTTGTCCAGGGTATGGACCGCAAGAAGGCCGAGGAGATCTTCGGCCTGATCGAATTCTTCGGCGGCTACGGGTTCAACAAGTCGCACACCTGCGCCTATGCTCTGGTGGCCTACCAGACGGCGTGGCTCAAAACGCACTACCCCGCCGAGTTCATGGCGTCGCTCCTCTCCTCGGAGATGGACGGTGCCGAGCGCGACAAGTACTTCGTCGACCACATCGACGACTGCAAGCGGATGGGGATCGAACTCCGCCAGCCCAACATCAACGCGGGCGAGTGCGAGTTTAGCGTCAGCGCCGACAACGTCATCGAGTTCGGCCTCGGCGCCATCAAGGGGGTCGGCACCAAGGCCGTCGAGGCGATCGTCGCCGAGCGGAAGCTCAACGGCCCATTCAAGGACCTCGGCGAGTTCTTCGAGCGGATCTCGACGGCGACCGTCGGTCAGGGGACCGTTGAGACCCTGATCAAGGCTGGCGCCTTTGACTGCCTGGGGGCGAAACGAAGCCAACTGGTCGCCATCTTGCCGCGTGCCGTGCAGGGCGGCCAGGCGATCCAGAAGGTCCGGCTCGACTCAAAGCAAGGCCACATGTTCGACATGTTCGAAACGGCGACCACCTCCCCCACCGCCGAGCCGACCTCGGCCATTCCCCTGCCCGACATCGAGGAATACCCCGACGTCCAGCGCCTGGCCGACGAGAAAAAGGCGCTCGGCTTCTACATGACCAGCCATCCGCTCACCACCCACGCCGAACTGCTCAAGGCCCTCTCGTCCACGCAGGTTGCCGACCTCGGCAACGTTGCCGAGAAGGCCGAAATCACGCTCGGCGGGATGGTCGTTGGTTTGCAAGTCAAGAACGTCAAGCAGAGCCGCGACGGCGGTACCCGGATGGCCAAATTCACGTTTGAAGATCTCAGCGGTGCCACCCCCGCGATGATGTGGCCGTCAGAGTTCGCCAAGGTCGAGTCGTTCCTGAAGGACGACTTCATCGGCTTTGTCAAGGGAACGATGAATCGGCAGCGGGACCCGGCCGAACTCATGATCACCAAGGTGATCCCGCTCGAACGCGGCGCCGCCGAACTGTCGCGTGGGCTGGTTGTTTCGCTCCACAAGGGGAGCACGCAGCCGACCGACATCGAGCGTCTCCTGCGCACGATCCGCAACTATCCGGGCAACCTCGATCTTTATCTGGAAATCCTCGGCCTCGCCCAGGTCAAGCGGGCGATCTACAAGGCGGGGGCCAACCTCAAGATCCGCCACGATGACCAGCTTCTCCACGAGATCGAGTTGACCTTTGGCTCGGACAACGTCCGCCTGATCGGTCATCGCGGCACGGCCCATCGGGAGTCATCCCGCCCTCATCTCAAACCGCCCGTCGCGCCGCAGTCCGCCTACGCGCGCCGGGAAACGACAGGACCGACGATCGAGGACGAACCGGAGTAAACCATCCGAGGTATGGCCGCTGTTTTTTGGGGTCGGCTCATCCCACCCCAGAAAACACGGGTCAGACCCGCCAGACCCATCTCACCCAACTCTCACTCGATCTTCATCATGGCTTCATGGAAGTTTGCCATAACTTGGATCAGTGTCTCAAAGTGAGTTCTTTGGTCTGTTGAAAGGTTGCTTCCCGATGAACTCGTCGCGGTCTTTGACCGGTCGTCGTGGCTTCACCCTGATCGAACTGCTGGTCGTTATTGCCATCATCGCGGTCCTGATCGCCTTGCTTCTCCCCGCCGTTCAGGCGGCTCGCGAAGCGGCCCGGCGGACCCAGTGCGTCAACAACTTGAAGCAGCTCGGTCTGGCCTTGCATAACTACGAAAGCAGCAATAGCTGTTTCCCCTCCGGTGGTGAGTCCACCTTGTTCCCGGGCGGGACGACCAACCCCTCGACCCAGTTCGTTGACGGCAACTACAGCACACTCGCCCGGCTCTTGCAGTATCTTGAAGGCACCACGATCTTCAACACGATCAATTTCAACTACGAGTACAACCACAGCGGACGCGGTAACACCACCGCGTTCACCGCTGCCCTGAACGTCTTCATCTGCCCGAGCGCCAACCGCCAACCCGGTGGCAACCGCGAAGGTGCCAGCAGCCAGGCCGATACCGAAGCCAACGGCGTGGGTGGGTATGGCGTGGCCGACTACGGCCCGACCGTCTACACCGACATCAATCCGCTGGGCGTCGCGACGACCGACGGCCAGGGCACCGCTACTCCGTTCCGCCTCAAGCTCTCGCGGGCCAACGGTTTGCTCAAGCAAGGCAAGACCACGATTGCCGAGAACACCGACGGCACCAGCAACACGATCGCCATCGCCGAGGACGCTGGCCGCGACGCTCGGTTCATCAGCCCTTATACCCGAGGGACTGGTGCCGCTGCGTATGCCGGTTTGAACTACAATATCTACTCGCCAAGCGACGCGGGTCTGGGCCTCCGCTACTGGCGCTGGGCGGAAGCCGATGGTGGCTTCGGTGTCTCGGGCTCGATCAACAACAAGTTCCGCCCGATGAGCGAGCAATCCGGCTGGAATACCTATCCCGGTCCGCTCAGCACTGCCGGCAACAATGCCGGGGCCAACGACGAGATCTTCTCGTTCCACCCGGGCGGAGCCAACTGCCTCTTCGGTGACGGGAGCGTCAAGTTCATGAAGGATACGACGAACATCGTCGTCCTTCGCGGCGTCGTCACCCTGGCTGGTGGTGAAGTCGTCTCGTCCGACCAGTATTGATCCTGGTAGGTTCTGATCTGATCGAGCAACTCAAGGAAGGCCGCGTGATCCTGCGATCACGCAGCCTTTCGTGTTTGTATTGAGCATAGGGGAAACTTTTTTCGAGAGATTTGTCAAATTAGGCAAAATAGTGCGCTTTGATGTCGTTCATTTCACGATTGTATCAGACGAGTGCGAATTCAGAGCACACGACCCGATCATCTAAATTGAACTTCCTCCGAGGCGACACCCCGATGGCTACTCCTATTTCCGAAGCTCGACTGCTTGCCAACCGCAAGAATGCCCAACTCTCGACGGGTCCCAGGACATCGGAAGGAAAGGCCCGCGCGCGAACCAATGCCGTCAAGCATGGTCTGACTGGCGCTGGGATCGCGTTACCCGCCGAAGATGCGGCGATCGTGGAACTTCGGTTCAGCGAGATGCAGGCCGACCTGGCCCCGACCACGCTGGAAGGTCGCCTGCTCGTTCATCTGGCGGCCTTGATGTCGGTCCAGATCGAGCGCTCCGCGCGGCACCAGACCGCGATGGTGGCGATGGCCGGTCGTCATGCCGCCGATGAATTTGATCTGGCCCGGCTCGCCGAGGTCGACCGCCTGTTCGACACGATCGATACCAACCCCCGCGAGCACCACCGGCGATTGCAGACGACCATCGAGGGCGTGGACCGCCTGCTCGCCGCGTTGCAAGGGGTCCGCGATCAGCTCCGGTCGGGCTCCTACAAAACATGGACGGTCGTTGATCGAAACAAGGTCGATTGCTTTCTCGGCGGGTCGGTATCCAAATTTCCCATGTCGCGGTGCGATGCCGTGATGTTCGCCATCGCCGGCAACCCGGCCCACATCCCGCAGAGCGAATTGGCCCAAATCCCCGAGGGGTGGACACGCGACCGGTACTTCCGCGACGAGTTGATCGCGCTGGTCGATGCCGAGCGGACCCGGTTGGCTCAGGTCCGTGCGACGATCGACCCCTCGATCGTCGCGGACGATCGCCGCGAAGCCGTCGACCGCGCCCGAGTGATCCTGTCAACCGAGGCAATCCTCGCCAAGAAGTACCAGACCGCCGCAATCAACACCTTCCTCCGCAGTCTCCGCGACTTCCACAAGCTGGAACAAGGCGAAGCCGAAGCTCCCGACGAACCAGCGCAAACCGCGAGTTCAGAACCAGTTATGACTCCCCCCGCTCTCCCTGTCCCGCTCGAGCCAACCCCGGTGGTTGAGTCGCAATCGCCGATCTCAAACGAACCCAGGGCCACCCTCCGTCGCGACACCTTGAGTCGGATTCTGGATGAACCGCCCCCCTCGCAGAGCACTCCAATCTACCCATTTACCGCGAGTCGCTGACCGAACCGCGGTCTCGTGACCGCCGCAACCGGGGATCAGGACGGCTCGGGAGAGCCGCCGAGACCCACCGCGCCCCGAGGGTTTCGCCCACCCCGACTAGGGTCCGTCCAAGCTCAAAGCGTCTTGAGATATTCGATCAGGTTGAGCCGAGCGTCATCCGAGAGCGAGTCGCCGTAGTTATGCCCCTCGTTACCCAGACCAAATCGAGACGTATCATAGAGCGAATGCTCTCGCTCAATCGGGGTGCCGGCGGGGAGCGGGCCGGTTGGCAGGTCAAATTTCCAGCCAACCTGGGCCTGGTCATAGTTTTCGAAGCCCGTCGAGGCGGGCCGGTAGAACTGTCTGGGTCGATCGCTCGACCTGAGCAGAGCCGCCAGAGTTGGGACCGACCCGTTGTGCAGGTAGGGAGCCGTCGCCCAGATCCCGTCGAGCGGCGGGGCCTGGTAGCCCTTCATTTCCAGGTCGACCGGCGACTCCTGGCCAAACCAGGTGGCGTTGTAATGCTGGACAAACCGCCCGGCGATCCCGCGCGCCCGCGCTGGGTCGGTGCCGATCTCGTCCAGTTCAACCATCCGGTTCGGGTACTCGGAGTTGGCACCGTACGTCCCGTGGCACTTGACGCACGATTTGGTGAAGACCTCGCGACCACGCTCAGCGCGGCCTTGGTCGATCGGGAAGGGATATTTGGGCGCCTTGAGGCTGAGGAAGTAAGTCCGGATATCGCGGAAGGTCGGCTCCAGCGCCTTGAACTCGTCGAGCGTCTTTTCACCGAGGAGAAACTGCATGTTCGTCCGGACCGCGTCGGCATCGGTCCGGCCGTCATAGTACATGGTCGACTTTTTCGCCAGGAGCCACCACGGCGGCGTATCGATCTCGGGCAGCCAGGCCCCGGTGATGAGCGGGAACTTGCGGAACGTGAGGTCTTCGTTGCGGAGGCTCAACAGGATCACCGAGAACATCCCGGCGTTGTTGGTCCCCCGCGCCGAGTTGACGGTGAAGGTGCTCGGCGGCACCCGCTTGCCGTCGGCCCGCATCATCTCGTTGAAGAAGAGTTTCAGATCGAGTTGGGTGTTGCCGATCCCGACGTAACTGGTCCCACCGATCGACCCGCCGTGGCAGGTCAGGCAGTCGATGGCGATCCCCGTCTTCGTCCCGTCGGGGTTCACACCCCGCTTGAGACCCATCGGCAGACCATCGTTGGGATAGGGGGCCGGGGCGAAACCGTACCGGTGGCGAAACGCGGCGGCGTACCCCTCGGGGTCGGCGACCGGGTCGGGGCCAGGGGTCTCCCAGAGCTTGCCGACGTTGGCGTAAGTCTCGGTCGACCAGGCTGGTTTGAGCAGACCCGTGGCCGTCATCGCCCGGTGGCCCCGCTCGGCGGCATCGACGTCGAGCGGGGTATCCGCCGCTCGGGCTCCGCTCAACCCCACTCCCAGGCAACAAAGCACGGCACCGGTGATCCGGGCAATTCGACCCATGATATCGATCCCTTCGCCAGCCGGGACAAATGCGTGGTTGGCCCGGGTCTTGATCTGTGGTTTCCTTCTTCCTTTATAGACCCTGGACCCACCCCCGGGAATGCCCCCGTTTCCGGAACGACTCGCTCGGGTATCGCTCTGAATTCTGGAGACCCGCTCAGAACAAGAATGGCAAATCGTACAAAGAGGAAAGCAAGGACTTCCCTTGGCAATTTGCCCATCCTGCGATTTGCAATCGTTCTAGATGCCAATCTCCGAAATCAAGAGCGATACCCGACCCGCTCAGGGAGGGTCATACCCCCCCGGGTTCCAGGGGTGGCAGCGACAGACCCGACCGATCCCCCGGGCGACTCCCCGGAGCAAACCATACTTCACGACCGCGTCGATCATGTAGTGGCTGCAACTAGGCTCAAACCGGCACGTCGGCCCGAGCAAGCGGCTCAAAGTCCCTTGATAGACCCGGATCGCCCCGATCAGGACCCGGGACGGGATCGCCGCGAGCCTCACGATTCCGGCCCCCGGCGCGGCGGGTTGACCGCCGGGGCGAGCCGTCGAGCCACCCCCCGCGCCAGGCTCGGCAACGACACCATCGCCTGGCCGAACGTCAAGCGGGCTCCGCGTGGGACCACGATCAAGTCCACGCCGGGCGGCAGATCCGGCTTCGCCAGCCGGAACGCCTCGCGGACAAACCGTTTGAACTCGTTCCGGTCGTGCGCCTTCCTGATCCGCCGCTTCGACGCCGAGATTCCGAGCCGCACATGGTCCTTGCCGTTCTCGACCCCATACACGATCAACCACGGGTCGGACACCGACTTCTTGCGGTCGAACGCCTTCTTGAAGACGGCCGGATCGACAATCCGCTCAAACGGTCGAAAGCGCTGGTCAGTCATCGGCGAACCTGTCAAGCAAGGAGAGATTCCGGTTTGGTCCCGTCAGCCGCGCGGGACGACCCGGACCCAGCTATCGTCGTTGATGGCCAGCCAGTGGTGTTCCCAGCCCCCATCATCCCCCCGCCACCGGCAGCGAATCCAGGGCAAATCGTTTTCATCGATCCGAAAGACGCGCACCGACCGACCTCGGGCGATCAGTCGTCGATACAACTCCCGGGTCTCCGCAGCGAAAGTCTGTCCCGGAGCATCAACGCCCGAGGGCAGCCGCACAATCCGGACCCGATCGCCGACGAGGCATTGACGCCAGGCTTCAATCATTGTTGACAACTTCTCATATATAATTTAATAAAATGCTCACAAATTCACGACATGTGACTTTACCCTATCGCCTGGAGGAGCGTCGAATTTGGTCACTTGATCCGAGGCAGAATCGGTCGCCATCGTCTCTCTCTTCTTGAGCTTTTGCTGATCAAAGTTCCGTCTTAACCGGACGGTATCAGACGACATTGTTTGATAATAAGTATGCAAAATTGAGTATATTTTTCCAAGACATCCAAGACTGTCACTCTCATGATTCAGGTGACGACAGTGTTGTCCAGTTTTGAGGGAAAAACCCGCGGATTCATCCTCTGAAATTCAATAAATAATCAACCGACAAACTTGTCTTGACTGACATTTAGCCGTGTCGATAATGGGCGTGCTGCCCCCCAACTCCCATCCGTTCCCCCAGTTTGCGTTGCACGAACTAGTCTGGATTGTTTGCCCTTCAAAGCGGTCCCTGATTCTCTCAGGACCACGCTTGCGAAGGACCCCCTACGCGCACATTTCATACGAATATGCTGGTTCGTCCGTGTGAGCATATCGTTGTCTACGCACCCTAGAGTCGCCACGAGAATTTACCAATGAAGAGCCCGTTCTCACCCGGTCGCGACCCACGCCGCAAGATTCATGGCAAAGTCCGGCAGTCTCGACGTACTGAGCTGTCAATGATCGGGAAGACGCTGGAAACTCGCCAGATGATGGCAGCGGGTCCTATCGGGATCAACCTGACCACGTCGATCGATTTCGTCGATTTGATGAAGAATACGCGGCCATTCACTTCGTTGACCAGCTCACCTTTGCCGACCGATTCAAACGGCTGGCCTCAGGCAGACGCACAGATTTTGGTCCTCGACGACCGGCTCAATCAGTTTTTCAACGGTCCCGACCCCAGCGCGACTCCCGTGGATATTGGCGGGACCTATCACCTTTCATTTACGGGGCAGGCGTCGCTCTCGGCCGACTTCCCGAACAACTACACGGTGCAGAATCAGGTCTATAACGCGGCGACCAACACGACGACCGCCGACCTGGTTGTAACGCACAACTCACTGCAGATGCTGTACATCGACTTCCGCAACACGGTGAATACGGCCAGTTCGACCGGAGCCGGAGTCAGCAATATCAGGCTGATCCAACCCGGTTACGACGCCAACACAACTCAACTCTTCACGACAAATTATCTCAATGCTCTGGCCCCGTTCGGTACGATCCGCTACCTGAACGTCGATGGGGCGAACAGCTACCCTCCCGTTTACGACTCAAATCACCAGTTGATCCCGCTCGAATGGTCGCAGCGCAAGCTGCCGACCGCGTCCTCGCAGACGTCGGGTCCAGGGCAGCCTGGTGACGCCTGGGAATACCTGATCGCGCTGGCCAATGCCACGAACACGGACATGTGGATCAACATTCCGGGACCAGCGAGCGACAATTACGTCAAGCAACTGGCGAATTTGATCAAGAACGGCGATGACGTCAACGGTGTTCACTACGATGGTTTGAAGGCGAACCTCAAGGTGAATATCGAACTGTCCAACGAGGTTTGGGGCGGTCTCCCCGCACCCCAGGCCTACAACGACTACGCGGCCGATCAGGTCGTTGCTGCGGGAGGATCAGACCTCAACAACGATGGCACCACTGCCCCATACGTTTGGTCGCAGCGGTACTATCTGGAGCGGACAGCTCAGGTCGCCACGATTTTCCGGAGCGTCTTCGGCGCTGACCCGACCTACTCCAAGATTCGTCCCATGCTGGGGTGGCAAGAAAACTCGATCGGCTATTATCCCACGACGTTCGCCTGGTTCGAGAAGAACCATGGCGCTCCGAAAGACTATTTCTACGGGATGGGCAACGCCAATTATGTTTCGGGGACCGACCATTCCTCGGTCGATAATTACATCACGTCGCTGTATTCCTATCTGCCACAAGAATTAATGGTCGACTCACAGTACACCGCGATTGCGACGTACTACGGGTTGCAGAACGTCGCCTATGAAGGGGGCCCGAGTTCGACCGCGACGAACTCGGATCAAGGGCAAATCGAGCTGGCCGCCAACCGCGACCCGCGGATGGAAGCTTATATCAAACAGGTTTATCTCGACTGGTACGCGGCGGGTGGCACCCTTGCCTGCTTCTATGACGGTCCCTACGACGAATACACACCATACAACCAGTTCTCACTAATGGAACTGACACAGGCAAGCAACCCAACCTCGTCACCAAAGTTTCGGGGAATTTTAGATCTGAACGCAGCGGCCCCGCAAGCCGTGACGGTGGCCACGGTGGTCGGACCAACCAGCGTGACCGGTTTGCCTGTCGCTTCCGACAGCATCTACCAGAATTTCAGCAATCCGACCGCCGGTCAAACCTACTACTACCTCGTGAATGTGACGACGGCGGGCAACTACACCCTGTCATTGCAGACCACATCAAGTTCCACGAGCAATGCTCAGGTCGCGGTCTCGCTCAGCGACACGAGCACCCCAGTGGCCTACACCCTTGGTACCGGGGGAACCTACTCGCTCGGAAACCTGGCGCTGCATGCTGGTTTGAATACCATCGCTCTGAAAGCGCAGGGGACTTTCGGTACGCTCAATCTCACCTTGAGCCCGCCGAGTTCTCAGATCGTGGCCACTTCGGAAATTCAGGATTCGAGCTTTGAGACGTACGCGGCGGGAACCGGCTCGTATGCCTACAGTTATGATCCGACCGGCACGCCATGGACGTATACGGGGCTGGCTGGCGTGACAGGTAACGGTACATTGTTCACCAGCAAAAATTCGAACGCTCCCTTTGGTCAGCAGGTTGCCTTTCTGGAAGATCTCGGCGGAATCAGCCAGACCTTCATGAACCAGGCGGCTGGTTCATACCACCTGACATTCTCGATGGCTCAAAGAATCGGTTTTGGGTCAGAATCGTTCCAGGTCCTGATTGATAATCAGTTGCTCGGAACTTACTCGACCAGCAGCACAAGTTACCAGACGATCACCAGTCCTAACTTCTCGATGTCGGCCGGGGTCCACTTGCTCAGGTTCGTTGGTCTCAACTCAAATAATGAGGCGACAGCTTTCCTGGACAACGTCAGTGTGATTTCGAATGATCCGCCCGTAGTGACCACACCGACCCCATCGCCGACACCTACGCCAACTCCTTCGCCAACGCCGACACCATCGCCAACGCCGACACCATCGCCGACACCGACACCATCGCCGACACCAACCCCGACGACCACCACGCTGGGTGACACTGGCTTCGAGACCGTCTCCGCCGGCACCGGCTACTATGGCTTCGTCGTCAACCCCATCGGATCGGCATGGACCTTCACCGGCGGATCAGGCCTCTCGGCCAACGGCACCGCCTTTACCAACGGCAACCCCAACGCACCCCAAGGCACCCAGGTCGCCTTCCTCAAAAACCAGGGGCTCATCTCGCAGACGGTCTCCAACGTCACCGCGGGTAGCTATGTGCTCAGCTTCGCCGTGGCCCAGCGGGCCAACTACCTCAACACCCCCGAAACGTTCCAGGTGCTCGTGGACAACCAGGTCGTGCTGACCTACACGACCAGCGGCGCGGCGTACCAGACGGTCTCGACACCCACGTTCGCACTGACAGCCGGCTCGCACACGATCGCCTTCAACGGGATCAACACGACGGGCGACTCGACGGCGTTCCTCGACAGCGTCAGCCTGACGCCAACGACGACCACGACGACCACTCCGTCGCCGACGCCGACACCATCGCCAACGCCGACACCATCGCCAACGCCGACACCATCGCCAACGCCGACACCATCACCGACACCAACCCCAACGACCACCACGCTGGGTGACACTGGCTTCGAGACCGTCTCCGCCGGCACCGGCTACTACGGCTTCGTCGTCAACCCTACCGGATCGGCATGGACCTTCACCGGCGGATCAGGCCTCTCGGCCAACGGCACCGCCTTCACCAACGGCAACCCCAACGCACCCCAAGGCACCCAGGTCGCCTTCCTCAAAAACCAGGGGCTCATCTCGCAGACGGTCTCCAACGTCACCGCGGGTAGCTATGTGCTCAGCTTCGCCGTGGCCCAGCGGGCCAACTACCTCAACACCCCCGAAACGTTCCAGGTGCTCGTGGACAACCAGGTCGTGCTGACCTACACGACCAGCGGCGCGGCGTACCAGACGGTCTCGACACCCACGTTCGCACTGACAGCCGGCTCGCACACGATCGCCTTCAACGGGATCAACACGACGGGCGACTCGACGGCGTTCCTCGACAGCGTCAGCCTGACGCCAACGACGACCACGACGTCGCCAACCCCGACACCATCGCCGACACCGACACCATCGCCAACACCAACCCCGACGACCACCACGCTGGGTGACACTGGCTTCGAGACCGTCTCCGCCGGCACCGGCTACTACGGCTTCGTCGTCAACCCCACCGGATCAGCATGGACCTTCACCGGCGGATCAGGCCTCTCGGCCAACGGCACCGCCTTCACCAACGGCAACCCCAACGCACCCCAAGGCACCCAGGTCGCCTTCCTCAAAAACCAGGGACTCATCTCGCAGACGATCTCCAACGTCACCGCGGGTAGCTATGTGCTCAGCTTCGCCGTGGCCCAGCGGGCCAACTACCTCAACACGTCCGAAACGTTCCAGGTGCTCGTGGACAACCAGGTCGTGCTGACCTACACGACCAGCGGCGCGACGTACCAGACGGTCTCGACACCCACGTTCGCACTGACAGCCGGCTCGCACACGATCGCCTTCAACGGGATCAACACGACGGGCGACTCGACGGCGTTCCTCGACAGCGTCAGCCTGACGCCAACGACGACCACGACGACCACTCCGTCGCCGACACCGACGCCGACCCCATCGCCGACACCGACACCATCGCCAACGCCGACACCGACGACGGTCACACTGGGTGACGCTGGCTTCGAGACCGTCTCCGCCGGCACCGGCTACTACGGCTTCGTCGTCAACCCTACCGGATCGGCATGGACCTTCACCGGCGGATCAGGCCTCTCGGCCAACGGCACCGCCTTCACCAACGGCAACCCCAACGCACCCCAAGGCACCCAGGTCGCCTTCCTCAAAAACCAGGGGCTCATCTCGCAGACGATCTCCAACGTCACCGCGGGTAGCTATGTGCTCAGCTTCGCCGTGGCCCAGCGGGCCAACTACCTCAACACGTCCGAAACGTTCCAGGTGCTCGTGGACAACCAGGTCGTGCTGACCTACACGACCAACGGCGCGACGTACCAGACGGTCTCGACACCCACGTTCGCCTTGACGGCTGGCTCGCACACGATCGCCTTCAAGGGGATCAACACGACAGGCGACTCGACGGCGTTCCTCGACAGCATCAGCCTGACGAAGAATTGAAGCCATCAAGTCCGGTTGTCATGACCCCCCCCCCGACGGTGGTCAGGTTTGTCCTGGCCACCGTTTTTTCATTTGAAGAACGGTTGGAGTTGCCTGGATCGTTCGCCGCCAGGAGGACCAGAAAAAATCACGACAACGCGGTCGCCATCTGAGCCAGGTTTTCGACTGATTGGGTGAAGGATCGCCGCGACGGTTCGGGGCTCGCTTGCGGCGGCCCTGGTCACGCCACCCCTCGCTTGCGGCTGGCAGTTTCGATAAGCGACGCCGAGGGCCGCGCGAGATGGGGCCTGGTCAGTGAATCCCGTTTCGCTCCGGCTGGAATAGACACCGCGACAAGGACGTCCCCAGGCACGTTCATTTTCACCAAGGATGGAAACAGAGCCATGCGTATTCTGGTCACCGGCGGAGCCGGTTATGTCGGTTCGACTCTGGTCCCGATGCTCCTCGACCAGGGCCATAAGGTCCGCGTGTACGACGCCCTCAAGTTCGGCGGCCATGGCCTCCTGCCCTGCTGCCAGAACCGCCACTTCGAGCTGGTCAAGGGGGACGTCTGCGACCCGACCGGCATGAAGAAGGCGCTCGACGGGATGGAAGCCGTCGTCCACCTCGCCGCCATCGTCGGCTACCCCGCGTGCAAAAAAGAGCCGCAGGTCGCCCAGAACACGAACGTCGAAGGAACCCGGAACCTCCTGAACCACCGTACGCCCGACCAGAAGGTCATCTTCGCCTCCACCGGCTCGATCTACGGGTCGATTCCCGACTACATCTGCAACGAGAACACCCCAACCGAGCCGATCACCCTCTACGGCGAAACCAAGCTCGCTGCCGAGCAGATGATCCTCGCCGCCGGCAACAGCGTCGCCTACCGCTACGCGACCGCCTTCGGCGTCTCGAACCGGATGCGGCTCGACCTGATGCCGAACGACTTCACCTATCAGGCCGTCAAGAACCGCAACCTGATCGTCTACGAGGGCGGCTTCAAGCGAACCTTCATCCACGTCCGCGACATGGCCCGGTCGATTATGTTCGCACTCGACAACTGGGACAACGTCAAGGACGATGTCTACAACGTCGGCCACGAGTCGATGAACTTCACCAAGGAAGACATCGCCCGGACCGTTCTGAAGCACGTCGATTACTACCTCCACTTCGCCGAGGTCGGCACCGACGCCGACCAGCGGAACTACGAGGTCTCGTACGAGAAGATTCGCGCCAAGGGCTTCGAGACCACCATCGACATGGACCGCGGGATCGCCGAACTCGCCCGCGCCTGCAACCTGATCGAGTTCTCGAACCCATTCGCGAACGTTTGATGCCTGGTCGCCGCCGTTGACCTCGCCATGGCCGTCTTTGTAGGGTGGGTGCAACCCACCGTGGCCAACCGGCTGAAACCAGTGGGTTGCACCCTCCCTACGAAAAGCCAATAGACTCCGAGGTTTTGCGATGCCAGCCGGTGAAACGGACTTCAGTCGCAGGAGCTGGGGTACGCTTCGGCCTCGTTGTTTCCGCCTAAATGTTCGCTCGCTGATGCTCTTGACAGCACTAGTCGCAGTCCTCCTCAGCAGCGATTTTGCTTTAACAAACTGGCTCAATCGCCGGCTCAACGCTCGGTATGGTTTTGGTACGTCTCACGAGGAGTTAGCGGCACAGCACGAACACGAAGCCCAACTTTGTCGCGCAGCTTTTGCTCGAGACGAACCTTATCTCAATCGGCCGATGCTTGAGAGTCCTGACGACCCATCGGAAGGCGCCATGGGTGTGTTTCTGTTTCGCTTAGATTCCTGGACTCAGGAAGCGAAACATCACGATCACTACAGCGCCATTTACCGCGAACGGGCCAAACACCCCGAACTGTACCCCAGGAAGCAGCGTTGGCGACTCTGGCCGTTCGGCTAGTCTCTAGCACAACAAGGATGCCCATCATGGAAGGATTCGGGTCCGGCAAGAAGGCCACGGTCACCGGCGGGGTCGGTTTCCTTGACCAGCATCTGATTAAGCGGCCGATCGAGTTCTCGAACTAGTTCGCCAACGTCTGAGGTTGGTTATGCGAGCTAATCATTCCGCCAAACTGTGGGACGGTTGGCACGGTTCGCTTCGCCGCCTCGGCCGATTTCGAATCCGAACGCTCCTCCTGATCATCGCTATCCTTGGCTCGCTCGGTTGCGTTTGGATCGAGCGCGATAACCGCTGGCATCGCAACGACAACGCCCGAATTGAACAGCATTGCATCGAGGAAGTGGCTCGCCACGCTCGCGAAGCGATGGTTTGCCGGACCGCTCTCGGAGCAGGCAAACCTTACGATTTGAACCGGTCTCGCAATTACTACGTCGGCGACTGGTACGGCGCCAGAAGCTGGGGCGACGAACTCGGTTATCACGACGAATGCGTTCGCCAGTTCCGTGAACGAACGGCAGAAGCATCGAGACGACGCCAATATTATCAAAGCCGGCTCCTCTGGCCGTTCTAACGATCTCATCACTCATCAAGGATGCACATCATGGAAGGATTCTGGTCCGGCAAGAAGGTCACGGTCACCGGCGGGGCCGGTTTCCTTGGCCAGCATCTGGTCAAGCGGCTCAAGAACATGGGCGCCGAGGTGTATGTCCCCCGCCAGCGGGACTACAACCTGACGACGCTCGACGCTTGCCTGAAATGCTTGCTTGAACACCCGTGCGACTATCTCTTCCACGCCGCAGCCTATTACGGCGGGATCGGGATCAACCAGACGCAGCCGGCGACGCTCTACTATTCGAACCTGGTCATGGGGGCGAACCTGATGGAAGCGGCCCGGCTGGCCGATATCCAGAAGTTCATCGCGATCGGCACCGCGTGCTCGTATCCCGGCTACCTTGAAGGTCACCTCAAGGAAAGTGACCTCTGGTCGGGTCCGTGCCATGCGTCGGTCGTCAACTATGGCCTCACCAAGAAGATGATGGCCGTGCAGGCGCAGGCGTACAAGCGCCAATACGGGCTCGACTCGATCCACCTGATCCTGACGAACCTGTATGGCCCAGGTGATAGCTACAACCCCGACCGCTCGCACGTCGTCGCCGCGCTGGTCCGCAAGTGGGTCGAGGCCGAGCAGAACAAGACGCCCGAGGTCGAGGTCTGGGGCACCGGCAAGCCGGTCCGCGAGTTCATCTACGTCGAAGACTGCGCTGATGCCATTGTCCTGGCCGCCGAGAAGTACGACGATGCCGCCATGCCCTTGAATATCGGCACCGGCGTCGGCACGTCGATCCGCGAACTGGCCGAGACTGTCAACGCCGTCAGCGGGTATCAAGGGAAGATGACCTGGCTGACCGACAAGCCCGACGGCGCCGGGTTCAAGGTGCTCGACACGACCCGGATGCAGGAGATTCTCGACTGGACCCCGCCGACCAAGCTCAAGGACGGTCTAGCCAAGACCGTTGCCTGGTACCGGGCCAACAAGGCTCAGGCGGACGCGAAGTGGTGAATCCGCCCCACGAGAACCAACAGCCGACGCCCGCGCGTCGGCTGTTGTTCGTCAACCAGTATTACTGGCCCGACCACGCCTCGACCGCGCAGCACCTTACGGACCTTGCCGAACACCTGGCACAGCAGGGACACGAAGTGCATGTGTTGTGCAGTCGCGGGGGTTATAAGCCCGGTTCGGTGCGTCCACCGGCGTCAGAAACGAACAACGGCGTCCAGATTCATCGCGTCGAGGCAACCTCGTTCGGTCGCAAATCGACGCTGCACCGGATGGTCGATTACCTCAGCTTCTACCTGCGTGCGTTCCTGGCGGCCCTGTTCCTGCCCCGTCCCGATGTGGTCGTGACTCTGACGACGCCGCCGATCATCGGTCTGGTCGGGACGATCCTCCGCCGCCTCAAGGGATCAAAGCACGTCTATTGGAGCATGGATCTGCACCCCGACGCCAGCCTGGCGCTGGGGCGGATGAACCCGGCAAACCCTGTCGTCCGAACTCTGAGCTGGATCAGCGACGCGGTCTATCGCCAGAGCGATAAGGTCGTGGTTCTCGGCCCCTACATGGCCGACCGGATCGCCGCCAAGCGCGTCCCGCGTGCCAACCTGATCACCATCCCGGTTTGGAGCCGGCGTGACGAGATCTTCCCGATCCCGCGCGTGGGGCACCCGCTCCGGGCTGCGCTCGGTCTGGCGGACAAGTTCGTGGTGATGTACTCGGGCAATCTCGGCCTGGCGCACAGCTTTGGCGAGGTGATCGAGGCCGCCCGGCGGCTTCGAGATCGCGCCGAGGTCATCTTTCTCTTCGTCGGCGGTGGGCCTCGACTGGCCGAAGTCCGCGACGCCAAGGCGACCGAACAACTCCATAACATCCGGCTGCTGGATTACTTTCCCCGCGACCAGCTTCACGAGTCCTTATCCGTCGCCGACGTGCATCTGATCTCGATGCGAGCCGAGATGACGGGAATCGTCGTCCCGGGCAAACTCTACGGCGCGATGGCTTCAGCGCGACCGACGATCTTCATCGGTCCCAAGCATTCCGAATCCGCCACCACGATCCGGCAGGCGCGGTGCGGCTTCCAGGTCGCGCTCGGTGATCCGGCAGGTCTGGTCGCGGCAATCGAGCGGTTGGCCAGCGACCCCGCGCTTGGTGCCGACCTTGGTCGCCGTGGTCGCGCGGCCTTCCTGGCCCACCACGAAAAGGACGGTTGCTGCGTCCAGTGGGCGTCGATGATCTCCGATCTGCTTCCCCTCACCGCGCCCGCGCGATCGACCGCAACGCCTCGTTCGTATCGGGCCGAGCCCGCATCCTGAGCTTTCCATCACGCTGCTTCCCGCAGGAAGATCGAGAATCCACTCATGCTGAACCACCGCTTCCTCCTGATCGCCGCCCTCGGGCTCGGGTTGATCACCGCGACCCCGGCTCCGGCCCAGACCCCCGAAACGCCGAAGTCGGTGGCCGAGATCCAGGACAGCCACGACCGCGTTTTGATCCGCGACCTGCTCGACTACCTCGCTCGCAACCCCAAGGCGGCCGACCTCGATCAGGCTTACATGAAGGTGTTCGACAAGGCGATCGAGCACGACTGGTTCGTCGACAACGAGGCCGCCGCGCAGAAGTATTTGACCACCTATCCCGAAGGGGCTGTCCGGTCGCTGGCGCGGATCGTCACGACGATGGCACGGGCCCAGGCCGGGAAGTATCAGGATGCGCTGGCGTCGTATGAACTGCTGATGGCCAACCTCGGCGGTGCTGATCAGGAGGAGTTCGCCGCGACGTTCGCCGACTCGCTTGCCGACGCCGCCACCGCGGCCGGCGAGGTTGCCGTCGCCCGCCAGGTGTACCAGACCTTGATCAAAAAGTTCGGCACCGACAGCCCCAACCTCGTCCAGAAGGTCCAGACCGACCTCAAACAACTCGATATGGTCGGCAAGCCGGCACCCCAGACCCCCGTGACCGAGATAAACGGCGCTGCGCTCAAACTGGCCGACCTGAAAGGGAAGTACGTTCTGGTCGACTTCTGGGCAACCTGGTGTGCCCCCTGCACCGCCGATCTCCCCCGATTGCAGGCGGCCTACGCCAAATACAAGCCCAAGGGGTTCGAGGTCGTCGCCGTCAGCCTCGACGAGTCGAAGAAAGTCGTGGAAGACTTCGTCAAGGGACGGAAACTGCCCTGGAAACAGGTCCACAACGCGACCGGCAACGGCGACCTCGTCGAAGCGTTCGGCGTCCAGTCGATCCCGGCGACGTTCCTGATCGACCCCACGGGCAAGATTGTCCGCCTCGAACTCCAGGGCGCGGCGCTCGACAAGGCACTCGAAGCGTTGATCCGCTGACCCCGATCGGGCTGATCCGGTGGGTGAGTCGGAACGGGGATCGCCTGGAATCGGGGAAATTCGCTCCGATCAAGAATGGCAGATTGCAAAAGAGCAAATTGCACATGAGGACAGGGTGAGAGCTTCCCTTTGCAATCGGCAATCTTGCGATTTGCCATCGTTCTGGATGCCAATCTCCAGCTTCATAAACGAGACTCAGTCTGAACAAAAACGAACCAGGACCACACCTCACAGGTTGCGGCCCTGATTCGTTTTTTCGTAGGATTGAACGATCCTTGCAGCCCGCCCGGCTGGCGATTCGCCGTGGGCGTCCGCCCCTCATGTCGCCTTGGATCAAAAAACGATGCGCAAAGCCTTGATCGCGGCGGCCCTGACCGCTGGCTCGACCCTGGGTTGGATGGCCCCAACTCGCTCCGTGTTCGCCCAGGATGAATCGTACAAGCCGGAGATCGCGACCGCGTCGCCTGAGGCCGGTCAGGCATCCAAATCGTTCCGGGTCCCGGCGGGGATGAAGCTGAGTTTGTTCGCCGCCGAGCCGATGCTGGCCAACCCGGTGGCTTTTTGCATTGATGAACATGGCAAGTTCTTTGTGTGCGAGACCTTTCGCCTCCATGCGGGCGTGACCGATAACCGGAACCACATGAACTGGCTCGACGCCGACATGGCGTGCCGGACCGTGGATGACCGGGTCAAGATGTATGAAAAGTATCTCGGCAAGGATGGCTTCGCCGCCTATAACGTCGAGCACGAGCGAGTCCGACAGCTTGAAGACAGGGACGGCGACGGCAAGGCCGACGTCTCGACGGTCTTCGCCGACGGTTTCAAGGACGCCGCCGACGGCATCGGCGCCGGCGTTCTGGCCCGCAAGGGGGACGTTTACTTCACCTGCATCCCCGACGTCTGGAAGCTCAAGGACACCAACAACGACGGCCACGCCGACGTCAAGAAGTCGATCAGCTCTGGCTACGGCGTCCACGTCGCGTTCCTGGGCCATGACCTCCACGGTCTGAAGATGGGTCCCGATGGTCGGCTCTACTTCTCGGTCGGTGACCGCGGCCTGAACGTGACGACCAAGGAAGGCAAGAACCTGTTCGTGCCCGATACCGGGTCGGTCCTGCGCTGCGAGCCCGACGGGGCAAACCTGGAGATCTTCGCCTCAGGGTTACGGAACCCCCAGGAACTCGCCTTCGACAACCACGGTAACTTCTTTACCTGCGACAACAACTCCGACGGTGGCGACAAGGCCCGCTGGGTCTACCTCGTCGAAGGGGGCGACTCCGGCTGGCGGATGGGGTATCAATACCTCGACTTCCCCATGGCCCGTGGCCCCTGGAATGCCGAGAAACTCTGGGTTCCGCGGTGGGACAAGCAGGCGAGCTACATCCTCCCGCCGATCATCAACATCTCGGATGGCCCCTCGGGTCTCGTGCATGATCCCGGCACCGGCCTCCCGCCGAAGTACCGCGACCACTTCTTCCTCGCCGACTTCCGTGGCTCCAGCTCGAACAGCGGCATCCGGACGTTTGCCAACCAACCCGACGGCGCGTCGTTCAAGCTGGTCGATTCCGAGCAATTCCTCTGGTCGGTCTTGGCCACCGACGTCGACTTCGGCGCTGATGGCTCGATGTACGTCACCGACTGGATCAACGGCTGGAACAAGCCGAACAAGGGGCGGATCTGGAAGCTGACCCCTGACGAGACCGACCCCAACGTCGCCGCGACCAAAACTTTGATCAATCAGGGGATGGCCGACCGCCCGGTCGCCGAACTCGCCCCGCTTCTCGGCCACGTCGACCAGCGGGTCCGGCTTGAGGCTCAATATGAGCTGGCCGGCCGGGTCCAGCCGAGCACCGACAGCGGCTCGGACGCCATCCAGACTTTGAAGACCGTCGCCCAGACGACCAACACGAACCCGCTGGCCCGCCTGCACGCGATCTGGGGCCTCGGTCAGATTCTCCGCCGGACCACGATCTACCCGGCCACCATCCTGACCGACCTGACGAAGGATCAGGATGCTGAGGTTCGCGCCCAGGCCGTCAAGATGCTCGGCGAGATCCCCCCGTCGGGCGATCCCGCTCAATCCCTGACCGCCGCTCTGGTTCCCTTGCTCAAAGATCCTGAGCCCCGCGTTCGCTGCTTCGCCGCGCTCGCTCTCGGGCACCATGGCAAGGCCGACAGTGTGCCCGCTCTGATGGCACTACTCAAAGAGAACAACGACGCCGACGCCTACATCCGCCACGCGGCGGTGATGGGCCTCGTCGGGATCGGTGATGTCGCCACTCTGGCCAAGGCCGCGATCGACCCGGCTGCGTCGGTCCGGCTCGGCGCCTTGCTGGCACTTCGTCGTCTTGGTCAAACCGAAGCTACAGCGTTCCTTACCGACTCCGACCCGAAGATTGCCGCCGAGGCTGGCATGGCGATCTATGAGGCACCAATCGACAAGGCCCTGCCCGCGCTGGCTGATATTGCTGTGAAGCCGGGCTTGACCGAACGGCTCCTCCGCCGCGCGATCAACGCCGCCGGTCGGGTGGGCCGGACGGCCGACGCCACCGCGATTGCGGGGGTGGCGGCTCGCCCCGAGGTCTCGAAGAATGGTCGGGTGGAAGCCCTGTCGATCCTCGCCACCTGGGCCAAACCGCCCGGCCGCGACCGGGTCAACGGTCTCTGGCGGCCGATCGACACCCGGTCGGCCGAGCCCGCCGCGATCGCGTTGCAGCCGGTTGTCGGGTCGATCATCAAGGATGCTCCCGATGAGGTCCGAGTAGCGATGCTCAAGGCGGTCGCCAGTCTCAAGGTCAAGGGAGCCGGGCCGGAACTGGTGGCGATGATCCGGGGCAACGTCGGGAACCCGGCCAGCCGCGCCGAGGCGATCCGCACGCTGGAAAAGATCGACGATCCGCAACTGGCCGAGGCGGTCGGTCTGGCGATCGGGTCGAAGGACGGCGACGTCCGCGCCGAGGGTCTGCGGGTGCTGGCCAAACTCAGCCCCGAGCGGGCCATCCCCGCGCTGGCTCGCGTCCTGGAGGTTGGCTCGACATCCGAGAAGCAAAAGGCGCTCGATGTTCTGGGCGCCGCGAAGCAGACCGAGGCCGACCGCGTGCTAGCGCTGGTCCTTGACAAGCAACTGACGCAGCCCGACCCGGCGATCGCGCTCGAACTGATGAACGCGACGGCCAGCCGGTCGTCGAGCGCCATCCAGGAGAAGGTCGCCGCCCTGCTGGCCCACCAGCCAAAATCGGGCTCGATCGCCGAGTATTTTACCTCGCTCGAAGGGGGTAACGCCGAGCGAGGCCGGAAGATCTATGCCGATAACGCCGCTGTCTACTGTGTCCGCTGCCACAAGGTCAACGGCAATGGTGGCGAGGTTGGTCCCGAACTCTCGGGGATCGGCAAGAAGCACCCTCGCGAGTATCTGCTGGAGTCGATCGTCGCCCCCAACCAGGCGATCGCGCAGGGGTTCGAGTCGGTCGTAGTCGCGACCAATAACGGCCAGATTGTCGCTGGGGTCTTCAAGTCGGAAGATGGCCAGACCCTCAAGCTCATGACGGCCGAGGCCAAGCTGATCGAGATCCCCAAGAGCGACATCGACGAGCGGAAACGAGGTGAGTCCGCGATGCCCGCCGACCTCCACAAAAAGCTCTCGCACGCCGAGATCCGCGACCTTGTCGAGTTTCTGGCGACCTTGAAATGACCGCGAGCGAGTCTGGACCTGATCCACTCGCCTGGATCGAAACCGAAGCCGACGCCTGGTCCCGCAAGGGGCTGGAGCGTCGGCTCGGTGTTTCAGGACCATCCCCGCCCGGCCGGATCGTCCGCGCTGGTCGGTCGCTGCTCAACTTCGCCTCCAACGACTATCTCGGCCTGGCCAGCGACCCCCGCGTGATCGCCGCCGCCGTAGAGGCCACCCAGCGTTATGGGTGGGGGACGGGAGCCTCGCCGCTGGTCTCGGGATGGCGTGAGCCACACGCAGCCCTGGCTGAAGCGCTGGCTCGGTTCGAGGGGGTCGAAGCTGTGGCCCTGTTCGCCTCGGGGTTCGCCGCGAACCTCGGGACTATCGCCGCTCTGGTCGGCGCGGGGGACGCGGTCTACTCCGATCGGCTCAACCATGCCTCGTTGATCGACGGGGTCCGGCTGGCGGGGGCTCGGCTCCGAGTCTACCCGCACAATGATGCCGACCGCCTCGCCGCGATCCTCGCCCGCGACCGGGGACGATTCCGACGGTCCCTGATCGCCACCGATAGCGTCTTCAGCATGGACGGTGACGTGGCGCCACTCGTGGATCTGGTCGAGATCGCCGATCGGTACGGGGCGATCCTCATGGTCGATGAGGCCCACGCGACCGGTGTGCTCGGGGTGACGGGTCGAGGGGCGATCGAGGCAGCGGGCCTCGAACCGGGTCAGATCCCGGTCAAGGTTGGCACTCTGTCCAAGGCGCTCGGGTCGGTCGGCGGGTTCGTGGCCGGGTCACGCCGGTTGATCGACTGGTTGCACAACCATGCCCGAACGATGATCTACTCGACCGCACCACCCGTCGCCGCCGCCGCCGCCGCGCTCCGGGCGCTCGAACTGAACGTCGCCAAACCCGAACGCCGCTGCCATCTGCTCGAACTGGCCGAGCGCTTGCGAAATGGTCTGGCAAACCGCAACCTACACACCATACCAGGCGTCGGTCCGATCGTCCCCTGGGTGGTCGCTGACCCCGAGGTCGCAACCGCCCACACCACCCACTTCCTGGTCGCTGGTTGCCTGGTTCCCGCAATCCGGCCGCCAACCGTTCCGGCTGGGACCGCCCGGTTGCGAATCAGCCTGACGGCCGCCCATTCGCACGTAGAACTCGACCAGCTATTGACCGCGATCGACGGCATCAACTTGCAGGAATGATCTGCTGCCACTGCCAAAATGACAGCCAGACGAATATCCGATTTTGTCTGCCAAGATGGCATGAATTACCGCTTTAGATCTGACCCATTGACGAAAAATCAGGAAATATTTTTGCCCTAAATACAATCCTGAAAGTGGTTTTCGAAGATCGATGTTGAGCAATCCCAAAATGCGGTTCGGGAAATGCTTGTGGTGTGTCCATCTCTGCTGATTCAGATTTCTGTTTTGTGAGGGAAATCGAGCCATGCGGACCTGGCAGGGGCCACCATCGTTGGACCCGTTTCGCGACTTTCAGCGCGAGGTTGGCCGGATCTTCGAGACGCTCGGTCCGCCTCAATCCGGCCGGATCTTGCGTGGCTTGCCACCGATCAATCTTTATGAGCTAGGCGATCAGTACATTCTCACGACGCCGCTGCCGGGAATGAAGCCGGACGATGTCGAATTATCGATTACCGGTGAAACTTTGACGATCCGAGGGGAGCGCAAACGTCCCGAAGGGGTGGCCGAGGAGAGTTACCGGCGTCAAGAGCGGGTGTTCGGGCGCTGGACGCGGACGGTCACTCTGCCGGGTCGGGTCGAATCGGCGGGTGTGGCTGCCACGTTTACCCAGGGTCTCTTGACCGTGACGATCCCGAAGGTCGAACAAGCGGCCCCCCGGCAAATCAACGTTACAGCCGCGTCCGTGGCAAATTCTGACGTCTAGAGCCGTTTTTCCCTGGTCCTTGCTTCGAGTAGAAGGGGACAGATGCAAGCGAGGTTACCTGTTCGTCCTTGCCGACTCGGAGACGGACAATCGCTCACTGCTCTCATTTCGACTCGACGGATCTCCTCAGTTCGACGCTTGATCAACGGAGCGGAGACGATGCCTGTGGACCCAGATTCGGTTGCGGTTCCCGTCGGTCACGCGGCCACGACGCCAGGGGTCAACTCAACCAGCCCCCGGACGGCCGCGAACCGACCCGAGACGGACCAGGCCGCGACTGCCTATTTGACACCGCCCATCGACATCTACGAAGGACCTGATGGGCTTGTGCTTGAAGCCGACCTGCCGGGAGTTCCCAACGACCAGTTGACGATTCAGCTTGAAGATAATGTCCTGAACCTGCGTGGTAAGGTCTTCCCGCAAGGTCTTGATGGAGCACTCGTGCTCCATCAAGAGTACCACCCCGGCGATTTCGGGCGGTCGTTCATCCTGAGCGACGAGGTGGATCGGTCGAAAATCACCGCGTCGCTGAAAAACGGTGTGCTCCGCGTCACGTTGCCCAAAGCCGAACGATCTCGGACGCGCCGAATCGAGATTCGGACATCTTGAGCGAATCGCTGATGATCATTGTGTTCTGAACGCATCCATCACGCACTCTGCTGACCCATCCAGGAACCTTCCGATGATCCGCCCCGGAATCTGGCGTCGCGAGTTGGCTGTTCCGCTCCAGTCGATTCAGACGGAGTTGAATCGGCTGTTTGACGAATACTGGCACGCGCCCGGCAACCCGGGCGGCTCGCCGGACCCGACCGATGGCGCTGGGCTCGTGACCGAACCCACGGTCATGACGGCGGCCTGGACCCCGGCGATCGACCTCTGGGAATCGCCGACCGAGTTGACCCTGGTGGTGGACCTCCCGGGCGTGGACCCGGCATCGATCGACCTGTCGCTGGCGGGCAATGTCCTCTCGCTCCGGGGGGAAAAGCCGGTATCGACCGTCAAGTCCGCCCAGAAGTCGGCCCCGGTCGTTCCCCCTCGGGGTCGAGTCAAGGAGCGGCCCGTCGGTTCCTTCCACCGCGAAATCACGCTGGTCGAGGAAGTGGATTTCGATCAAGTCGAAGCGCAGTCGAAGGACGGCGTGCTGACGGTTCGCCTGCCCAAGCGAGCGGCGGGGCAACCGCGGACGATTCCCATTCAGCCTATTGGCCCGGGCTGAGTGAGATAGAGCTGGCGGCTGGCGAAGCACTCCGGGGAGATTTGCCACCGCTCGCTCGATTGCCTCGATTTGATGTGGTAAGATGATTGGATAACCTGGCGAAGTTCGGTAATACCCGCGCGACCGGAGCCTGAGCGTCGATGGAGACTGAAAAAATCCTTTGCTATACGGCGATGGCCATTGCGGGCGTGGTCGCCTTGCTGTTCATCATGGATATCGTCGCCCAGGTGTTCGGCGGCCAGAGCCTGGTCCTCGACATCATGTTCATTCTCGGGTCGGCGTTCGTCCTCTGGCAGGGTTTCGAGACGTCGCGCGAACTTCGGTAAATCGTCTTCTAATAAGTCGCCGGTCGCCGCGAACTCTCCATCAAGCACGTTCATCAGGCCGACCCGATTGAGTTCTCACCATGCTCCGCGTCCGCGCTCTTTTCGGTCGGCGGCGCAGATTGTTCAGTCTTCTTGGACTGGTCCTGGTCCTCCTCGCTTGTCTGGCTTCTCATTGGTCCACCCTTGAAGTTCTTCCCGACCCCAATGGGTTCGACGACCTGGTGCAGGCAGCCGGTTTAATCCAGGGACCGTGGCCTAACAAGGGCGATTGGGCGAGCGCTGATCTGGCGGAACTCCGGACCTTTGTTGACTCCAATCGAACCGCTCTGGATCGTGCTCGCGTCGGGATCAGTCGTCCGGGAATGGCTCATTTCGCGGATACGGAACCCGGTCTGGGAGAGCATCTGGACCAGTCGGGTCAAATCCGCAACATATCGCGGTTGCTCGCCGGTCAGGCTCGGCTGGCGCTGGATGAGGGGCGAACGCTCGACGCCGCCCGGATCAACCTGGACGTGATCGAAGTGGGTCAAACTCTCAGCCAGGGATCGGCGTTCGCCGGAGCGACTGCCGGTTGGGTGATTCAGGACCAGGCGATTGGCCGGCTTCGCCTCCTCCGTGATCAGATCGCACCAACAGCGCAGCGGGACCTGATTGCTCGGTTGGCTGAACTCGATGCGCAACGGGTCGCTGTTGCGACCGTCAAGGCGCGCGAGGACCGGTTGTTCGCGGGCGTTACCCCGCTTTATCTCCGGGTCCAATTTCAGCTTTCGGGTCAACGGGCCGCTGCGTTTGCCCCGGTTCATCGGTCGAGTCAACAGATCCACGACCGGGTTGAGCGGAATTGGCGGTACCTGATGGTCGAGTGGTCCATCCACCTTTATCACGCCACCACCGGCCATTGGCCCCGCTCGGTGGGGGAACTGGTGCCCTCGATCTTGCCCGCAGTCCCGATCGACCCGAACACGAAGCAACCGCTGGTCTACCCGGCCAACGACGCGGGCGAACTGACCGACGACCTGAGCCAGATCAGCGCAACCCCTACCGCAAGCACGCCCCCTTGAGCGCCGCCACGACCCCTTCCCAGCTGGCTTCCGCAGCCTCGGTGGCAACCGACCAGCCAAGACTTCTGATGGTCGCCGAGGTCAGCGGGCTGATCGACACCAGGCGGATCGTGCCGCCGATCCGATCTCGGGATTCTGGCGAGAGCAAGGCGTGCAAGCACTCGGCGCTGGCGGGGCTGGTCAGGGTGATCCAGTCGATCGTCCCGGCCTCGATCCGAGTCAGCACGTCATCCGGGAGGGCCTGGGCGGCGTGGTTCTCGTAGACGACGACCGACTCGACCTCGGCGATCGGACCCAGCATGTCGCGCAAGGTCGACCGAGCCCGGTCGGCCTGAGCCAGCAAGATCCGGCGACCGGCCACCCGATCGCGGAGCGCATCGGCCAGAGCTTCGGAACGAAACGAGTCGGGAACGAGGTCGGGGCGGAGGTGGTACTCGGCCAGCACGGCGGCGGTGCTCGGCCCGATCGCCGCGATCCGGGTGGGACCGAGCTTGCGGAGATCATCGCCCCGCCCGATCAAGCGGTCAAGAAAGTGGCGCACACCGTTGCCCGATGTGAAAACGACCCAGTCAAAGGTGCCCAGCCGGTCCAGCGCATGGTCGAGCGCCTCGAAATCGGCAACCGGCTGAATCGCGACCAGGGGGGCGAGCAGAACCTCGGCACCGAGGTTCTCAAGCACCCGCGCTGAGTCCACCGCCTGATCCACCGGTCGGGTCACGACGATCCGCTGCCCGAGCAGCGGGAGCGACTCGAACCAGTTCAGCCGAGCCCGCCGCGCAACCACGTCACCGACCACGAGCAAGGCGGGGAAACCGACTTTTTCAGTCACCGCCAGGTCGGGCAAGGTGGCCAGGGTGCCAATAACGGTCCGCTGCCGGGGCGTGGTGCCGGCCTCGATCATCGCTGCGGGGGTCTCGGGAGTCTTGCCCCCATCGATCAAGGTTTGACAGATCCGCTGGAGGCGGGTCACCCCCATGTAGAAGACCAGAGTCCCCGGAAACTGGGCCAACGCGGTCCAGTCGAGCCGGCCGACGTTGTTAGGATCATCGTGGCCGGTGACGAACGCGACCGCCGAGGCCGACTCGCGGTGCGTGACGGCGATCCCCGCGTACGCCGTCGCACCCAGGCCCGCCGTCACGCCGGGGATGACCTCGAACGGGATGCCGAGGTCGTGAAGGTATTCAGCTTCCTCGCCGCCGCGACCGAAGACGTAGGGGTCGCCCCCTTTGAGGCGGACAACCCGTCGTCCACGCTGGGCGTGATCGGCGAGGGTGGCGTTGATCTGATCCTGAGTCAGCGTCTTGTGGCCAATGGATTTGCCGGCCGCGACGAAAGTGGCATCGGCGGGAACGAGAGCGAGCAACCGAGAGTTGGCGAGGTGGTCATAAACGACGACCTCGGCCCCCTGAAGCACTTCGAGACCACGGAGCGTCAGCAGACGCGGGTCACCCGGACCCGCGCCGACGAGGTAGACCGTGCCGGGAGCGACAGGGGGAGCCGGACCGAACAGATCCATCAGCGGCAACTTCCCCGGAAGATTCCCAACTTACTCATACCTGTAAGCCGGAGCACGCGGCTTGTTCGAGGTAATCATGATCAGGCCGAGTTCGTAGAGGAGGATCATCGGGATGGCCAGCATCACCTGGCTGAACATATCGGGGCCAGGCGTCAGGATTGCGGCGGCGGCCACGATAATGACGATGGCGATCTTCCGCTTGCTCCGGAAGACCTCAGCCGAGACGATCCCGATCCGCTCCAGGAACAGCATCACCAGCGGCGTCTGGAAGCAGACGCCGAAGACCAGCGGCAAGATCGTCGCGAAGCTCATCCAGTCGGTGATCCGCATCGTCGGTTCGATCCCGAGCCAGACGTTGAACTGAAGCAGGAACTGCAACGTGTACGGCAAGACGCCAAAGAAGCAGAGGAAGACCCCACCCAGGAAGAGGCCGAGCGAGAACGGCAGGAACTTTTTGACGTAATGCCGCTCATGCCGGTACAACCCCGCCGCGATGAATGCCCAAATCTGGTAGAAGACCCAGGGAGAGGTCAGGACCAGGCCCGAGACCATGCAGATCATGAAGTAGATCGTGATGGTTTCCAGCGGGGCCAGCGAGATCAACGGGTTGCGGATCACGTTTGACTGCGAACTGAGAATCTGACTCGCGGCCTCGGGGGAGAGGGTCAGCCGGATCTGCTTTTCGAGCAGGTCTTTATCGTCTGGCTTCGGCAGCATCGGGGCTAACTGGGGAGCGATCGTGCGGATCTGCTCGACGAACTCCTTGGCCGAGATGTGGTTGACCACCGGCGGGTTGAGCCGCTTGGTCTTGTCGGCTTCACGCGATTGGGTGGCGGCCTGATCCTCATAAAACTTGTTGAGGGTCTGGCGGGCGGGCCGCTCCATCGTGTCGAAAACGTACATGCCGATACTTTCCCCCAGGAGCGGGATCGGCACGAACGTGATGATCAGACCCAGGAAGAGACCACCCAGAGCGAGGATCAAGCGATAGCGGAGGTCTTCGATATGGTCGCCGAAGCTCATCGAGACCATCGTCTGTTCTTCGGCAAACAGGTCCTTGTCGGTCGGCATGGGATTCGCGCCTTCCCCTTGGGCTGAGGACCGGGGGAAGGGCTCCAACTGAAGGCGAGTCGGCAGACGCCGACCGGATGCGCGGGAAGATGGGGTGACGCGGGGCAGTCCGACCGGTACCACGGCGGGAGCCCACTGGTCATCGCCACCGATCGGCTTCGCGGGGACAGCCCGGCCCGGTGGTGCGTTCCTCAAGCTCACAGCTTATCACGCCACCCGCCGCGATCACCAGAGGCATTTCGCGCTCTCCCGCGTCGCGTCCCGACCTCTAGGGACTGAGGACTGGTCTTTCCAGGTTGATCCGGCGACGATAGGGGTTCTGAAGCGACCGACGACGTGATGGGCAACGAAACGAAGTGAGATGAGGAGTTTTCTCGTGAGTTCGGCCACTCGATCACGCTGGCGAATTCTCTCGATTGTGGGCACCGCTCTTGCTCTGATCGGGCTCGCTTCCGGGCTCATCTGGTTCAACCGCGGGTCGTCGAGCAGGCGACCCGCCGCGATATCCAGGCCCGAGGTCGGCTCGACGGCGGGCATGGTCTGGATACCGGGTGGCCGCTTCCAGCGGGGTACGACCGAGTATTTCGATACCCGGCCCGTGCGCGAGATCCAGATCGATGGCTTCTGGATCGATCGGACCGAGGTCACCAATTCCGAGTTTGCGCGGTTCGTGCAGGCCACTGGATACCGCACGGTGGCCGAAAGACCGCTCGACCCGCGGCTGTTTCCAGGGGCAAACCCGGCCGATCTCGTGGTGGGGTCGATCGTTTTCACGCCACCCAAACAAGATGTGGACCTGAACTCGCCGCTCTCGTGGTGGAGCTATGTCGCCGGCGCCGATTGGAAGCACCCCCAGGGCCCGGGTAGTTCAATCGACGGCCAGAGCAATCATCCGGTCGTCCAGGTCTGCTGGGACGACGCCGTTGCCTATGCGAACTGGGCTGGCAAACGCCTGCCGACCGAGGCGGAGTGGGAGTTCGCCGCCCGAGGTGGGCTGGATCAGACCACCTACACCTGGGGCAACGATCCCCCGTCGGCCGGTCCCAGCCGCGCCAACATCTGGCAGGGGCAGTTTCCGACCCGGAACACGGTGGCCGACGGTTACGGGAGCACGGCGCCGGTGGGTTCGTTTCCGCCCAACGGGTTCGGGCTCGCCGACATGGCGGGCAACGTCTGGGAATGGTGCTCGGATTGGTATCGACCCGACGCCTACGCACTGGGCTCGACCACGAACCCGACCGGACCGACCGACAGTTTCGACCCCGACGAACCTGGCATCCCCAAGCGCGTCCAGCGCGGGGGTTCGTTTCTATGCAGCGACGACTACTGCGTCCGCTACCGACCCGGGACGCGCGGCAAGGGCGACCCCGGCAGCGCCGCGTCGCATACCGGGTTCCGCTGCGTCCGATCCGGACCCGCACCAACCCCAACCGTGAGCCGCTGACGGGAGAAACCTAAGCGGCTCATCAGATCGATCAGGATTGGCGGGTCGTGGACTTCTTCTTGACGATCATGTCATCAGTCAGCGGGATGAACACGGCCGGAGTGACCGCGTTCGATCCCGCCTGGGCGCTTGTGCCCGCGCTCGTGCGCACGATCGCATAAGGGATCGACGTCGCTGGCACCGTCGCCCCGAAGCCAGCCTGACCGAACCCTTGCACGACGTCTTGACCGCCCGAACTGGGCCGATAGGCGTAGAAACCGAGCGTGGGCAGATAGACCGCCGCGTCGGTTTTGCCGTCACCGTCATAGTCGCCCGGCGCCGGAACCGAGTTGCCAGCCCCTCTCATCCCGAACGGAATGAGAGAGTTCGCCGCAGCGCTCGACGGATGGATGGCGAACGACCCGGACGCTGGCATGTAGACCGCCACGTCGGTCTTGCCGTCGCCGTCGTAGTCGCCGGGGGTCGGGATCGACGCCCCTGGACCGGACGGACCGAACGAGATCGAGACATCCTTCCCACCGCTCGATGGGCGATAGGCCAGGATACCTTGACTGGGGATATAGACGGCCAGATCGGTCCGGCCGTCGCCGTCGTAATCGCCCGGAGCCGGGATCGACTGGCCCACGCCGGGCACGCCGAAGGGGACGAGCATGTTGGGACCGGCGGTCGACTGGATGGCAAACGAGCCCGAGGCGGGGAGATAAACGGCAACGTCGGTGGTGCCATCGCCGTCGTAGTCACCGACGGCGGGAATCGATGCGCCAACGCCCGCGGGACCGAACGCGTCGAGGACGTCGGATCCCGTCAGTGTCGAGCGGTAGGCCAGTTCTCCCAGGTTGGGCAGGTACACGGCGACATCGGGCTTGCCATCGCCGTCGAAGTCACCGACCTCGGGGATCGAGAGGCCCAGGCCCTTCTGGCCAAACGGCTGAACGATGTCGCCGCCGGTGGATTTGCGGTAAGCGTAGGAACCGGGAGTGGTGAGTTCGGCGGCGATTTCGGATTTGCCATCGCCATCGAAGTCGTTCGTGCTGTTGTTAAGCAGCAAGTTGGGCTGCAACCGGGCCAGAAAGCCGAAGGTCAAACTGCCCTGGACCGCGCCGAGGACCACGACCTGCTTCGTCGAGGTCAACGCTACGGTCGGGATGTTGGGATAAAAGGTACCGGTCGCGACGTCGGGCGTGGGGTAAGAGAACGTCATCTGCCCATGCAGGCCAAACGCGGTGTTGACCTGGCCGGTCGCCGTGAACTGCGCGACCAGGAAGTGACTGGGATAGTTCGACTGAGTTCCGGCCGCCGTGATTGTCCCGTCGGTGCCGAGCGCGAGCGACGTGAAGCTGCCGACTTTGCCAACTTCATTCGCCGCATACGTCAGCGGCAGGCCGGTGAACGTCGAGTCCAACGTCCCAGTGGGCAGATAGCGGAGGAGAAAAGGAGTTTGCCGCTGACTCGTGGTGGAAGCGACCGAGACGGCGGTGATGTTCCCCGCAATGACGAGTTTGTTGTCGGATTGCACGGCGATGGCGTTGAGCGAGTTCTGCGGCGCCGCGGTCAAACTGAGATGACCGTTCGTGCCGAACGCGGTGTCGACGGTCCCGTCGCTATTGATCCGGGCCACGTCGCCGTTCAGGTCGGCCTGGTACTTCAACCCCTCACCTTGCAACGTTGTTCCCAGATAGATCTGGCCACTCGGTGCCACCGCCAGTTCGATTCCCATCAGTTGGACATAACCGTTGAAAGAGAAAGCGCTTGTTCCCGGCACCGCGACGGCGAGCGTGCCCGTCCCGTTGAACGAAGGATCGAGCGTACCGGAGGCGGTCAAACGCATGGCCAGGAGCAGGTTGGGCGTAGCATAGTTCGAAATGGTATCCGCCGCAGCCCGAGTGCCCGCGACCAGGATCTTGCCATCGGCCTGCACCGCGACCGTTCCCAGCAGGTCGTATCCTGTGGAAAAGTCGTGCTTGGTTGTCTCGGTGAATTCCCCATTGGTCCCGAAGTTCGCGTCGAGCTGGCCGGTTCTGGTCAACTGCGCGACGATGTTGGTCGTCAGGTTGCTGGTGCCGGTCGTCACCTGCGCTGAGGCGACCAGGACGATCGAACCATCGGCCTTGATTGCGACGCTGCCAGGTTGACTTGAGTTGATCCCCGTCGTCCCCGTCGGGATGGGGACGTCGGTTTCGCCACTGGTGCCGAAGGTGGTGTCGAGCGACCCGTTGGTATTGAACTGGCGCACGGCCAGCTTGAACGTCGAGGGTGAAGCCTGACCATCCCCCGACGTGGCAACCACGACCATCTTGCCGTCACTCGTCAGCGCAAAACTCAAAGGATATTCGTAGCTCGTATGCGATACGGGCGCTAGCAGGCCCGCGACAATCCCCCCCTGACCAAATGTCGAGTCAAACGCGGCGGTAGCCAGCAGCGCACGCCCCTCCAGCACTTCCAACCGGGGACGAACCACCCGCCGGCTGCTCATCGACGCCCGAAAACCGACACCCGACCACCTGATTCGACGCAATAGATTCGTCACGGGGGGCTCACTTCAGGGAAGAATTGATGATACTCCGAGCATACCCAGCCACCACCGGATAGCGAGCTTCGGGAGGACTGCTCACCGAAGTTTGTCGGATTTGAGCATCTCAGCCGGTCAGAGCTGACCGACTGATCCTTGCCGTAAAGAACCGGGTTCATTTGCCCCGGGCTGATGGCTCGAAGTCCGGGATCAGAGGTATCCTGGTTCCCAGTGAGCAACGACCCGGCAAGGGGGAGTGAACTTGACCAATCAGGCGCCGGGGCATCGAGTCGTTCAGGCGTTGCGGGTGACGGTGGCGGCGTCAATCGCGCTCGTCGTGGCCGAGTATGCGCATCTGCCGCATGCCAACCTGGCCGTCTGGACGACGCACATGGTGATGTCGAGCTTCACGCATACCGCGTTTCAGAAGGGGGTTGAGCGGATCGTCGGCCGGGGAGTCGGGATCTTGCTCGGCATCCTGATCGTCAACCTTGTCGGCGAGTTGACGCCACTCGCGCTCCTGCTGGAGATCGCGGCGATGCTCGGATTTTTTTATGCTCACTTTTGCGGGCGGCTGGCTTACACCTACATGAATGCCGGACTCTACCTGAACGCGGTGGTGATGATGAACACCCACGGCATCAGCGCCGCGTGGGTCAACGGCGGGTGGATGTTCCTGGCGCTCGTCATCGGGGTGTCGATCGCCTATATCGTGATGTGGGCGACGGGTGGCGAATCCAACTTCAGCATCGACCCCGGCCCCGGGCACCTGTTCCCCTTGCAGGAGGCGGCTCTGAGCCGATCGGCGCAGATGGTGGCGACGATGCTCGGGGCGCAGTACCTCTTCTTCGCGCTCGACATGCCGCCGATCTCCAACACGCTCGGCCTGTTCCTGCTGGCGGTCATCCCCAACCTGCAATCGGCGCTGGCCAACCATCGGGTCTTCACCGGCAGTATCCTGCTGGCAACGGGGGCGGCGGTGGTGACGTATCTGGTCCTCAACCGCCTGCCGCACTTCCCGCTGTTCCTGGCGATCATCGCGCTGGCGTTCTTTTTTGCCTCGTGGATCGGTCAAGCGTCCGGCCCAATCAAGGCGATGGGCACCGAGTTTGGCACGGTCTACCCGCTGCTGGTGATTGCTCCTTATGAGCAGATCCAGTCGCCAGCCTCAACCTTTTACAACATCGTCGCGCTCTACGTCTTCACCGGCGTCGCCATCGTGATGGGCTATGTCTGGCTTGCCCTCGGTCTGGCACCCGAACCCGGGCACCCGTCCGCGCAGTCACCGCCCCGACCCGCCGGGCCGGTCCGGAATGAGGCGAATTTTTCTCAGAATTCGGGACAAGCCGCCGGTGCTCAGGACATAACTTCCTGATCGAGGTGGGATCGCCGCATTGGGAGAGTCAACGGTGGGCAGTGACCAGAGCAACGCACTCCGACACCTTGATACCGTGTTTCGCCTGGGCGCAGCTGCGGATCTGACCGACGGTCAGTTGCTCCAACGCTTCGAGGCCGGTGGTGATGGGGCGGCGTGCCTGGCTTTTGAGGTGCTCGTCGCCCGCCATGGGCCGATGATTTTGGGTGTCTGCCGGGGTCTCCTGCGCAATGCTCAGGACGCGCAGGATGCCTTCCAGGCGACCTGGCTGGTCCTGATCCGGCGGCGACCGGACCGGCTCGCGGGCCGCGACTCGCTCGGACCCTGGCTGCACGGGGTTGCATACCGGACCGCGCTGCGCGCCCGAGCGATGGCGGCCCGGCGGCGCCGGCACGAAACGGCGGCAGCGCAGACGGCCCCCCGGGCAGCTCAGATCGACACCTTGCCCGACAATCTCGGCGGGATCGTGCAGGAAGAGGTCGGGCGCCTCCCGGAGCGGTTCCGCCCGGCTGTTGTGCTCTGCCTGCTTGAAGGGCAGACGCCCGAGCAGGCCGCGCGGGTGCTGAACTGCCCCGTCGGGACGGTCCACAGTCGACTCGCCCGGGGACGCGAACGACTCCGGGGGCAGTTGATCCGCCGCGGAGTGACCGCGCCGGCGGCACTGGCGGCGGTTGCGCTCGGGACCGCAACAGCGCGGGCGGCGGTGCCCGATCTTCTGGCCCAGGCCACTGTCGAGGCTGCGACGCGGGTCGTGGCAGGAGGGTCGTTTGCAGCCAGTGCGGAATCAGCCCAGGTTGCCGCGCTGGCCGAGGGGGTTTTGTCCATGATGACGTTCAGCAAGGTTAAGGCCGGCCTGATCGCCGGCGTGCTGATGATCTGCGGAGCTAGCGTCGCCGGCGTGATCACCACGAGGCAACGGGCCAAGCCGGCCCCTCCCGTCCTGGTCGTCCCGCTCGCCCGTCCCGCTCCCGCACCGCGTCCAGCGGTCGCCGAGATCCTGGTCCGCGTCGGTGAATCGATCCAGGAAGCGATCGACAAGGCACCCGAAGGCGCGACCATCCGCATCAGCGCGGGCGCGTTCCCCGAGAGTCTGACGATCACCAAACCGATCACGCTCCTGGGCGCTGGGTGGCAGCAGACGACGATCGGCCCCGACAAGGTTGGCCCGTTGACCCAGAAGCAAAAGGATGCCTTCTTCGCATTGCTCGACGCGACAAACGACCCCGAGCAGCGGTCGCGGATCGCCGTCGCGATGGCGACCCGCGAACCTGTCCCGACCTTGACCGTCAAGGATGCGCAGGGCGTGACGCTCGGCGGCATCCGCTGGCGGGCCGCGCCGATCGCGGGCGGTGATGGCAAGCTCCGTCGCGAACCGCTCGTGCTCTGGAAGGAAGCCCGGGGCACCCTGACCGACTGCGCGATCGTCGGGCCGTACTCGAACGGCATCATCCTCCAGGCAGGAGCCGACCTGACCATCGAGAAAACCCTGATCGCCGCCGTCTGGAACGTGGGCGTCAGCGCGGCTCGCGGGTCGAAGTTGCACCTGGTCGACAGCGACATCCGCAACTGCTATTACACGGCCGTCACGCTCGGCACCAACGACGCGATCATCGAGCGCTGCCGGATCAGCGGCGCGGCCTGGCACGGCATCCGGTACGACGGCTGTTCCCCCCAGATCCTGGCCAGCCAGATTTTCGGTAATGCCCGGAGCGGCATCTATGCCTCCGGTAAAACTTCGGCCACGATTCGAGGAAACGTCTTCTATCGGAACGAGATGGACGCCATGTCGTGCTGGTTCCAGAACACCGACACGATCGAAGGGAACACGGTGATCGGCAACCTCCGCGAGGGGATCAGCGTGATCAATGGCGAATCAAAGCCCCAACTCGTCCGCAACGTCTTTGTCGATAACCCCGTCGGGATCTGGTGCAGCTACACCAACAGCCGGAATGGCGACAAGACCGAGTTGCCGCCTGGCGACCCGAAGGTGAGCGATAATTACTTCTTTCAGGTCCCCCAGGTCATGAAGGTCATGCTGGCCGACAAGCCGATGCCCCCCGGCAACGTCGCGGCCGACCCCAGGGTTGGTGGTCCGGCCGAGAGCTTCCGCCTTGCCGACGACTCCCCCGCCCGAGCCGCTCGCGCCGGGGCACTCGATCCGACCTCCTTCGCCAGCCTGTTTGCTATCCAACCCGAGGAAACGGCGATGATCCCCTCGACCGCGACCCGCAGTTCGGTGCAGTGGCAGAAAACGGGTGATTACCAGTGATTCAGGTTCAAAAGTAGTACCAGATCGCCACGAACCGGTGGACGAACCGGGCGACGTCGAGGACGGGCGCGCCCGGGTCTGTCAGGGTCGTGACGGTGGCGGTCATCCCGACGCGGAGGTCAATGGCGCGGGGATCATCGAGCGCCAGCCGGACCTGGAACCGCTGCGACGGGGGCACCCAGTTGCGGAGCGGGGAGACGTCGGGAAGGTTGCCCGACGGCATCCCCTGCCCTTGCATGACGCCGAGACCCAGCGTCGTCACCTTCGCGGTCAAAACCCGGCCGGGTAAGCCGCGCAAGGTGACGAGCGCCGGCTGGCCGGGCCGCATCCGTTCGAGCGAGCGTTCGCGGTAGTTGGCGACGATCAGCCACTGGGCGTCATCGACGATCGAAAGGATCGACTCGCCGACGTGGGCGAAGTCGCCGTCGCGGAGTTGCAGGTTCGTCACGGTCCCGTCGCAGGTGGCCAGGACGGTTGAGTATTCCAGGTCCAGCCGGGCCATCGCCAGCGAAACCTCGGCCTTGGCCAGGATCGCGTTAACGTCGTTGACCTGGGCCCCGATGGCGACCTCGACGTCGCGGACCATCTGCGCTGACTTCTCGACCGCCGCGCGGTTGGCGAGGCTCGTCTGGGCCGACTCGGTGAACTTCCGCTCGGTCGTCGCTCCCTTCTGATAAATCTTGGCGTCGCGGTCGGACACGTAGTCGGAATAAGCCGCCTCGGCCGCGAGCCGCTTGTGGTCGGCGCGCTCGGCGGCGAGATGGATCGTTAACTGGTCCACGTCGCGGCGGGCCAGCACAACCTGCGCCTCGGACATCCGGACCTGATGCTCGAACGGCCGGTGATCCAACTCGAACAGAACATCCCCCCGGTGGACCTTGCTCCCCTCAGCCACGTGGACCCGGACCACCTTGCCCGCAACCTGCGGCGCGGCCCGAACAACGTAGGCTTGCAGGTAGGCGTCGGTCGTCAACGGCGCGTCGCGGTCCGCCAGCACGTAGTAGACGACCAGCACGGCGATGATCACGAGCAGGACCAGCAGCCAGAACCGGAACGACCGCAAGATCCGACCCACAAGACGGACCGGCGCCAGGACCAAGCTCTGCCGGCGCTCGGCAGTCGGGGCTGGGATTGCGGGGGACGACGACATCCGGGCGGTCCTTCCGGTCGGTCAGGTCGAGGCGGGCAAGGCGGGCGGGAGGCCCGTCGCGGGCGGCGCCGGATCGGGTGCGGGTGTCCGATCGCCGGGAGCGATGATCGCCTCGTCGTCCCCCTCGGGCGGGGCCATCGCCGCGTGGACCAGCGGTTCGAGGTCGTTCCCCTGAGCATAATCGAGCCGGGCCAGGTTGGCCAGAAAACCATAAACCGCATCGTAGTAGCCGACCTCAGCGCCGGTGAGCGCGGTCTGGGCCTCAATGACCTGCGCCGGGATCGAGTCGCCGTTCTGGAACCGGACCAGGACCACCCGGAGGTTCTCGCGCGCCTGCTGGACCGCGACCGCGTTCAGGCGGATACGCTCGCGGTTGGTGCTCAGGGCGTTGAAGGCCAGGTTGACCTGTGCCGAGACGTTGTTGAGGACGACCCGCAAGCCCGCCGCCGCCGCCCGGGCGTTCTCCTCGGCCAGATGGACGCCGGCGATCCGCTTGCCCCCCTCGAACAGGTTTTGCTCCAGATTCACCCCGGCGCCGTCGATCAGGCCATTGAACGAGCCCGGCAGGTCGGCCTGGATGATCGTCCCCCGGGCGTAGATCAAGGGAAGACGCTCGCCCTTCGCGGTCTGGATGCCAGCCGCCGCGCCGGCGATATCTTGCCGGGCCGCGCCGATCTCGGGCCGCGTTCGGGCGGCACGGTTGAGGCAGACCTCACGCGAGTCGTCGCAGTGCGGGCGGCGGGCAACGTCCACGACGTCGAGTGGTCCCGGGCAGGCTCGCCCGAGCGCCTGGTTGAGGATCGCATCGGCGTCGAGCACCGCTTGCTGGCCGGCGGCAAGTTGCTCGGACGACCGCGAGACCTGGACATCGGACCGGAACAGGGTCTCCTGCTCGGCCGTCCCCCCTTCGCGCTGCGAGCCGGCGTCGCGGCGGAAGGCGGTCGAGCGCTCGACCGCCTCGACGAGGACTTTCCGCTGCGCCCTGGCCTGAAGCAAGCTGAAGTAGGCGGTGGCGACGTCGAAGGCGACGGTCTGCCGGGCACGCTGGAGGAACAGGTCCTCCACGTTGACCTTGCTGATCGCTTGCTCGTATTTGCCCAGGCGACGGCCAAAGTCGAGCAAGGTCCACTGGACTCCCAACTCGGCCAGGCTGAACGTGTGGACGCCGGACTGGAGCGACGCCGGGACGAAGTTGCCCCCCGGAAGGATCGGCCGGTTGAAGTTGGCGATGACGAAGTTAAAGTTCGCCTCGGGCAGGAACGGGGCAAAGGCGATCGACTCGCCGTTCCGAGCCGCGCGGGCCTGAGCGGCGGCCTGAGCCAGCCTCGGGTTGTGCCGGAGCCCGTAGGCGATCGCCGCAGGCAAGGTCAAAACCCCGTCGGGCGGCAGAGGCTCGACCTCGGGCGGCAACAGCACGCGGGCGGGAATGCGGGCTTCGTGGTGCGTCGTGGTCTGGACCTGATCATCCTGCCGGGCCTGATTCGGCGCTGGCAAGCGCTCGACCGCCGCCGATTCTGGAGCCGGAACGGCCTGGCAACCGATCGACCCGCCGACCAGCACAAGTCCCAGCCAATCGGCAAGCCGGCGGATCGTCGGTCGTGCTTGGTGCCGGCGGCTGCTCATTCCGGACCACTCCCGACCGAAGACTTCAAGCCCAACAGAAATGCCGCCCCCCAAGATGCGCGGTCTCAGGGGTAGTATCGGTCATTCCCAAGATCTGGGCGAGTTTATCCCCGACCGCGCTTGCGGACCAACCAGCCCGAACCACCCGCCAGAATCAGCAGACCGACCAGACTGATCGCGGCACCTTGCCGGAACGAGGCGGGTTGATATGTGTAGACGAGTTGATGTCGCCCCGCCTGCACTGCCGCGCCGCGCATCAGGCGATTGGCGCGGAAGATCGGTGCCGGCTTGCCGTCGATCGTCAGGGTCCAGCCGGGATAGAAGACGTCGGCGAGGATCACCAAACCTGGCCGGTCGAGCGTGGCGTCGAGGACGACCCGGTCCGAGGTCTGTGCGGCGACGGTGACGGTCTCATGCGCGGTCGGAGTGCCGCGCGTGACGAAGCCGGCCAGACTTGTCTGGTCGTCGGTCTCGATCCAGGCGAGAACCTTGGGGTCGAACAAGGTCCGGGTCGAGTCGCGCCAGGTCGGGTCGTTGCTGAAAAGGATCTCCTCCATCGTCCCGTCACGCTCGGCTCGGTTCAGGCCGCCCACCGTCGGCTTGAACCGGACGTCGTGGACGACCCAGGCGCGGGGGTAAACATCCTTGTTCCGGTAGATCTGCACATCCTGCTCTCGGGCCCAGCGCTGCTGCGCCTCGGTCCCATCGGGGCCTCGGAAGGAATCAAGCGGCGGGTAAATCCGGTGCGTGTTGGGCAGGAACGACGCGAACCCCCGGTCGGCGTCATCCCAGCGCGGGACGTAGGGCAGGATGAAGTACCGTGAGCCCCAGAGGTCGAACCCCCGGCGTGGGTAGACGACGATCTGATCTCCCGGACTGATCCCGAGCGACCGGGCCGTCTCGGCGACCGCCGAGCGCGGGAAGGGAGAGAAGAACCAGTCATAGTCGTAGAGTTCGGCGACCCCGATGGTCTTGGTGAACTCGACCCCGTGGTTGATCCCGTACTTCGGCTGGATCGTGTTCCGCTCCCAGCGGTCGAAGTCGCGAATCCGGTCGGTCGAGCCTTGCTCATGCTGACTCGGCGGGTTCCAGATCGGCATCCGGTGGATCCGGTACGGCCCCGGACTCGGGTCGGCCTGCTCGGCGCGGGCGATCTCGGTCAGGATCGTCGGCGTGTCCTCGAAGTCGCGCTGCGGGACCGACCGGATAATCGACTCGTTCGCCCAGCCGAGGTCGAGCGTCATCAAGACGACCGCCAGCCCTCCCGCGACCTCCGGCCGTCGCCGCGCCAGGGTCATCAGGCCGAGCGCCAGCAGACACAGGCCCCCGCCCTGCCCCAGCGCCAGCAAGAGGTCGACCACGGCCGCCGAGGCGTCGAGCGGCCCGAACAGCGTCATGATCTTGCGGGCCTCGAACCAGCCGATCAACCGCGACCGGCTGACGAGCACGACCAGGATCGTCCCCAGGCTGACGATCGATCCGACGAGCGCGCACCGCCGGGCGCCTCGCGCGGGCTGACGCGTGATCCGGTCCCACCCCAGACCCGCCAGCCCCGCGAGCGCCAGGCTCACGAAGGTAAAGAGCTTGCTCGGGTAGCGGAACGAGTGGAAGCCGGGCAGAAAGGTGGCCATCAAACTATAAGGACTGCCGTCGCCGTCGCGGAGCCAACCGTCGAGGCGGACGGCGTTGGCCTTCGGTGAGTCGTGCGGGCCGATCCAACCGTCCATCCCAGGAAGAAACCGCGCCACCCAGATCGGGCTGGCGAACTCGCCAAAGCTGGCGATCGTGGCCACCAGCGCGATCAGGATCAGCCAGACTCGCCAGGGCGAGCGCTCGGTCTCGGTCTCAGCCGACCGCCGGATCGCCGCAATGGCGAAGATCCAGGTCAGCCCACCGAGGTAGAGCGACGGGACCCAGATCCGGTGGTTGATGCTGGGCAAGAGGCTGCCCATCCAGGCGACGCTCCCGCCAAAATTCCGGCCGAAAAAGCCGGGCCAGACTAGCTCAACGGCGCGATACGGTTCGAGGCTGAACGGGTAGATATCGTGCGGCCCCTCGGCGGTGGCCCGCGCGCTGATGCCGGTGAATTCGGTGACGGGCAGCAACTGGACCGCCGCGAGCATCCCCGCCAGGGCCGCCGACCCGAGCAAGCCCGCCAGCATCGGCACCACCGGCACCCACCTTGATCCTGTCCGCCGCCACCGGTTCAGGGTGATCAGGGCAACGAGACTCCACCCCAGCAGGACCAAAGGCGCAATCAACCCCGACCAGACCAGCCCTGGCACCGGCCCCCGGTATCGGTCCGGATCAAACCGGGGCAGCCGACCCGTGGCGATCCACCGACCAAACGGTCCCCAGAGCGACTCTCCTTTATAGGCACGAAAGCCCGGCGCCCAGAGCGCGGCCAGCAGGCTCAGACTGACCCAGGCGACCAGCCCCACGACGACCAGAGCCACGATCCGCCCCCGCCTGGCGGTCGAGGGGCGGGCCGGTCGGTCGGCCCGGACCAGCAGCAGCGCATAGCCCCCGGCGCAGAGGCCGATCAGGTAGGCGGATTCCGGATCACCGCCGAGCACCTGCATCGCCAGGACGACCGCCAGGGCCAGCACGCCCGACCCTCGATGGAGCCGGAGCCAGCGGTCGACCGCCCAGAAGCCCCAGGGAATCCACGCCGCGCCCACAAGATAGATGATGTTGCAATACTGGAACAGGACCGGCGCCCCGAAAGCAAAGCTCAGGCCCGCCAGCGTCGCGGCGGTCCACGACGCCTGCCAGCCCCGGACCAGGACCCACATCCCGGCAAAGGCCAGCACCGTGTGGGCCACGGTGTAAAGTCGGACCGCCCACGGATAAGAGAACACGGCAAAGATCAATTTACCCGGATACAGCACGGCCGCCGTCGGGTTGCCGAGCAAGGGCATCCCGGCATTCTCCGACACATCCCAGAGCGGCACATGCCCGGCGGCCCATTCGGTCTGGACCCGCTGGTACAGCGGATAGTAGTAGTGGGCGGCGTCGCGATAGCCGTACTGCTCCCCCCGGAAGAGGACCGACCCGTAGCAGAACAGGAGCAAGCCCAGAGCGCAGAGCGGACCGAACCAGGGGGCGAAGCGGCGAATCATAACGATCTCGGCGGATGGGGGATGCCCTCGCGGCGGGCATCAAAATCGAGAAGCCTGATCGTACCACCCCCGCGAGCCGTCGGCCAACGTCCACCGCCCACGCCTGGAGGTAGGAAACCCGGCCACGTCAATGGATTCTGGCACATCGACCGGAAAAGAGGGACAGGCAGCCGCTCGCAAGCTCGCTTAAGCCAGGCCCCTTTTCCTCGCTTGCTGTAGGATGCCAGTATTCGTTGACGCACCCATGACCCCGGTTTGGCCCGATTTTCGCCGGAGAATCACCAGCGTCGTGGGCTCACGATCTGATCGTCTTCCCTCCTCTGAAGAGTCTCGTTGCGTGGATCATCCGCACTTGCCCCTGGTTTCGCCCGCCAACTACGCCGCGCTTTCGGCGATGATCACGCCGGCCATCTTCCTGACGGCGGCGGGGTCGATGATCATCTCGACGTCGAACCGGATGTCGCGTGTGGTTGATCGAATCCGCGCCTTGAACGACCTCGGCGACTCGATTGACCGGGGCGACACCAAGCTCGACTTTCTTCCCGAACGCCTCGCTCACATCGACGATCAGGTCGCGCGGCTCGTCTGGCGGAGCGACCGGGTCCGCCTGACCCTGACGATGCTCTACCTTGCCTTCGCCTCGTTCGTCGGCACCAGCCTGACGCTGGCGATTGACACCATCTTCACCGGCGAACGCCACCTGATCGCCTCGGTCGCCATCACCCTGTCGGTCTGTGGGGTCTTTCTGATGCTCCTGGCCAGCATCAACCTCGTCCGCGAAGCCCACGCGGCGCTGACGAGCAACCACCGCGAGGTCGAGTTTTACCACGCACTGCGAGCGCAACGGATTGCCCCTGGTCAGGATCGGACCACGAAGTCGGAGTAAGATCGACTGATCCCGAATCCCGTCGAATCGATCTGGGCAGGTTTTTGCGGATTTGTTAAGGTCCGGGTCGAATGTCGCCGGGGCTAGACTTCGTGCTGAACACGGCTTGATCCGAGCGACCTGTTCTCTGGTTTTGCTTGTTGACGATTGACGACCCGGACCCGTGAACCCAAGGATGGGGGATCAACCATGAAGACGCCGATCGCAGGGGCGACCGTCGCTCTCGCTGCCATGATGTTCGTGCCGATGACCTTCGCCCAGACCTCGGGCGGGCTGTTCAAACGCTCGGCCAAGACCGCTGCCAACGCTCCGGTCGACCCGAACGTCTCGCGAGCCAGCACCAAGAGCGCGACCCCAACCCAGGAGCCGGCGAGCGGCGAACTGGCCCGGCCCACCAACACGCCGATCCGGGCGATCAACCCCGAACCGCTCAAGGACAACTCCGAGGTCCCGGCACCCGAGGACGTCAAGGGGGGGGATGGGCCGCAGATCCCGCTACCGACCGGGCCGATCGAACCGTACATGCTGACCAAGGAGAACGGGCCGTTCATGGTCCTGGCGTACAGCTTCCGCGGGCCAGATGCCCCGCGGCAGGCGCTGGCGTTGGTCCTCGAACTCCGGAACCAGTACAAGCTGCCGGCGTTCATCCTCTTGCCCAAGAAGTTCCCGAACCGGAGCAACATCCGGGGTGTGCCGCCGCAGGCCGCGACGTTCGCCACCCGCGACGACGTCACCGTGCCCGAGATCTACCGCACGCTCGACGAGGCCGCCGTGCTGGTCGGCAACGAGAAGACGATCAAGGATTCGTACACCCTGCTCCACACGGTCAAGAAGATCCACCCCGCCTGCATCGATGGGGTTAAGTCGATCTACCACTGGCGGAACGGCAAGGGTTTGACCCGCGCCCTGGTGACGACCAACCCGTTCGTCCCGGCCGAGAACCTGTTCCCGCAGCAGCAAGACCTGCTCGTGACCCAGATCAACGTCAAGGACGCGCCGCACTCGATCCACCACTGCCCCGGGCGGTTCTCGCTGGAGATCGCCAACTTCGAGGGTCGCAAGACGATGGACCCCGAGAACGACAAGCGGTTCCAGGACAAGTTCTTCGCGCAGAGCCCCCTGAAGACCGCCGCCGAGGACGCCGAGCGCCTGGCTGACTCGCTCAGCAAGGATAAAGACGTCCAGCAAACAGGGTATGAACCCTACGTCTTCCATGACCGCTTTTCGAGCCGGGTGTTTATGGGAACCTTCGATAACCCCAATGATCCCAAGGCCCGCGAACTGCACGACAAGTTGATCCGCTTGACGGTGGAACTCAACCAGAAGAAGATCACCAAGAACGTCGTCATCGTCCCCGCGCCAAACTTGACCGACTTGGCTAAGATCAAGTCCCAGATTCAAGCATCCCCGCCGATGCAGCAGGTCCGAGCCAACTGAGTCGTTCTCCGCTCGGCCCGCGTGCAGGCACCAGGATCGTCGAGAACCATGCCCGCAACCGAACCGACCGAATCCGCCGCTGGTGTCCTTATACCCCTGTATCTCGGGACGAGGAACCGGCACAAGGGCCGCGAAATGGCCGAGATGATCGTGCCGGCCTGGCCCAACGATGCGCACCTCGCCCGCCTCTCCATCCTGACCCTCGACGACCACCCGGAGCTACCCGAGGTCGTCGAGGATGCCGACACCTTTGCCGGCAACGCCCGCAAAAAAGCCACCGAGACTGCCCTCGCGCTCGGTTCCTGGGTGCTGGCCGATGACTCAGGGCTGGCCGTCGATGCCCTCAAGGGGGCTCCCGGCGTCCTCTCGGCCCGCTATGCCGGCGAGCCCTCGGACGACGAGGCCAACAACCGGAAGTTGATGGAAGCGCTCACCGCGACCGCCGACCCGAAGCGAACGGCCGCCTTCCGCTGCCACCTGGCCCTCGCCGACCCGACCGGCGCCATCCGCGCTGAGGCCAAGGGGATCTGTCGCGGCCTGATCACCCGCGAAGCTCGGGGATCGAACGGCTTCGGCTATGATCCCTACTTCCTGATCCAGGAATACCACAAGACGTTCGGCGAACTCGGCCCGATCGTTAAACGGCACCTGAGCCACCGGGCTCGGGCGTTCGAGCAGATCCGGCCGCGGTTGATTCAGCTGATCGCATCGGGCGAAATGCACGGCATTGAACCGATGTCTGCGACCATCACGCCACCAGGCGAGTGACGGCTTCGAAACGAAGAATGCGGACGCTCCCGTACCACGGGGGCGTCCGCATCGTTGAGTTTGGCGGGGCGTGATCCTGGACCCCTCCTTGAGTCCGATTCGTGGATCGCGACACCGAAGTTTTAGCGGAACAGGCGACCGAACATCGGGTGGCGACGATCCGTCGTTTCAATCGCCATCGGAATTATTCTCGGGGCCTGGTTTTGACTGGTGGCCAGCACGGTCTGGGCAGAGGGTAGGACGGCAGCCTGTTCGCTCGCGACCGGAACCCGGACGCACACTTCCACCGGAACCTGACGGGTAATGGTTCGGGGCTCGCAGATCATCTTGCACTCAGTCACCTTCCGGGTCACCTGGATGGGGTCACAGACGGTCGTCGTGCAGGGGACCTGGCGGCAAACCGTATCGCAGACCTTCTTGACGCACTGGATCGTTTGCATCTCGCAAACCTGTTCCGGCACGCAGCGGGTCCGCGTTTCGGAGACGGTCTCACAAACTTTCTGGCAGACCTTCTTGACAGCGGTTTCCTGGATCATCCGGCAGGTCGTGACCGGCACCTGGCAGTACCGCGGCTCCGACACCATCCGGCAGGTTGTGTACGGAACTTGCTTGGTCCGCTGTTCCGACACGGTCCGGCAAACCGTGTAGGGCACCATCTTTGTCTGGGTTTCGCGGATCGTCCGGGTCACCGTGCAAGGAACCTGGCGAGTGGCGGTCTCGCAGACGGTCCGGCAAGTCTGGTAGGGGACCATCTTTGTCGCCGTCTCGTTGACCATCTGCGTGACGCTGTAAGGTTCCTGGCGGCACTGGGTCCGCTGAACCATCTTGGTCACGCTGACGGGCACCTGGCGGGTGCAAGTCCGGGGCTGTTGCACGCAAACGCTGTAGGGGACGGTCTTGTAGTTCGTCTCGGAAACCATCCGACAGGTCGTCACGGGAACCTGTTTGACCTGCTCGCTGGTGACAACTTCGCAAACGGTCTCGGGCACCTGGCGGGTCTGGACCTCACTGACCATCCGGGTGGTCGTGACAGGGATCTGACGAACCTGCTCCTCACGAATCATCCGAGTGGTCGTGACCGGAACCTGCCGCGTCGTCGTCACCGGGACGCGCCGGGTGATCGTCACGGGGATGGTCCGCCGGACCGCCTGGCGTTCCAGGACGGTTTCGGTCACGGTCTCAGCCACCTGACGAGGGGTGCTGACGGTCTCGTTCACGTAAGTGCCGGGGCACTGGTAGACGCAACCATCCTTGCAAATGGTTTTGCCCGGAACGAAGACCTGACGGGTCGAAGTTTCGCAGACCGTCCGGCAAACCTGCTTGGACACCTCGCGAGGCACGCAGACCGACTCGCAAACTTCCTTGGTCGCCTGCTCGATGATCGTCTGGCAAGTCGTCTCGCAGACGTTCTTGTACGACGTCTCCTGAACCGGCTTGCAAATCGTGTAGCGGCATTCCTTGACCGAAGTTTCTTGCACGGGCCGACAGACATTGTACGAAACCGTCTTCATCACGGTCCGCTGCACCGGAGTCCGGACCGTATACCGGCATTCCTTCAGGACCGTTTCGCGGACCGGACGACACGTGGTGTAGGCGACCTGCTTGTAAGCACACTGCTTGACGTTGACCATCTGCGTGTACTGCTGGGCCTGCATCACGGTGCACTGGACCGGCACGCTGACTTGATAAGGAACGGAGCGGTAGCACGTTTTCTGAATCGGCCGCTGGACGGTGTAACAGACGTTCTTGTAGGCGGTCTCATAAACCGGTCGTTTGACCGTGTAAGGCACCGACTTCATGATCGTTTCCTGCACGGGGCGGCAGGTGGTGTAGGCAACGGTCTTGTAAGCCGTTTCCTGGACTGGTCGGCTCACGGTGTAAACACAGGTCTTGTACGACGTCTCCCGGACAGCCCGGTTGACGGTGTACGACTTGGTTTCCATGTGCGTCTCGCGGACCGGGCGGCTGACGGTGTACGGCACGTCGGTGTAGACGGTCCGGGTCACCGGTCGCTGGACCGTGTATTGTTCCTGCCGCATCACCGTCCGGTAAACCGGACGTTGCACCGTGTAAGGAACCTCGCGGAGCTGCCGCTCGGCCACGGTTTTCATCGTGGTCACGGTCCGCGGCTGATAGATCGTTTCAACCACGTCTCGTTCAGTCGTGACGGGGCGAGATTCATAAATGGTTTCGCAAACCTGACGGAGAACCGTCTGGCGTTGCAGGACAAAACCGGGGGTCCCACAATCGGTGGGAGCAGGACAGGCACAATTGGCAGCAGCACCGGCATAGGTGCCTGCTTCGGCACGTTGCTCGGCGGCCCACAACCCCGCGATCAGGGTTACAAGCAAAACCGAATTATGTTTACGCATCGTCGAACGCTCCACGACAATACCGACCGACGTCTTTGATCGTCGCAAACCCGAGAGATAGCTCCGCCATCGCTTCGAGCCCGCCAAACTAGAGGGTTACTTCGTCCACGCGATCGACCAAACTTCAGCGTCTTTCACTAAAATACCTAAGCGACCAATATCGCCAGAACGTACCAATTACCCATTTGTTACGGCCGTTACAACAGGCGCATCAAGCTCGCCGTGATGGGCAAAATTTCAACAAACGGTTCAGTCCCACCAGGCGTTCCGAGCGAATTAATCCCGATTTCTTGCCTTCCCCCATGGACCGGTGGGGACGGTCGACGATCGTCGTTGTCGCGTGAGCAAACAGATATTGGCTGGTCGATAATCGCGGTAAGGTTCGCGTCGATCACGGTTGCCCGTCCGGGTCAGTTCGGGCCAAGACTTGAAGGGATATCATCGTGCTTGAACAGGATTGGCAAATGAAACGGCGCTGGTTCACTCCGGGGGCGTTGGTGATCGGCCTGGCTCTGATCGGAACTGGCGGCCCGCAGGCTCAGGCTCAGTCCCAAACCCTTCTTGTTGTCGAGACGATCCCGATGCAAGCCCCCGCCCCGGTCGAGGTCCGCACGCTCGACGATCTTGCCAGCCTGTCCGCCAGTCAACTTGAAGCGCTCTACCGCCAGAGCGGACCCGGGCCGATCCCGCAGGGCAAGGTCAGGGGACTGGCGCTCTACCCCGACGCCCGGTTCCCGCGGGCGAAGGCCAAAGCGGCCCGGGTCGCCTGGCAGGGCAAGGTGTTCGACCCGACAAACAACACCGCCACCAACCGCTTCTTCGGCGTGCGCGTCATTAGAGGCTCGGTCTACGGGGGCGAGTCGTGGCTCGACGGCGCACCAAGCATGATCCTCGACTATCAAAACACGTCCAAGGTCTACGGCAATTATCGCGATGAGATCCGTCAGATCGCCCCCGGCCTCTACCTCGGCCTGATGTACGACCGGACTGTCAGTCCGCCGGGCTTCAAGATGTACTTTGCCTTCGCCGACGAGTGACCCAGTATTAGTCGGGTTCCACCCGGCCCCGGACGACCGCGTGAGCTGGATTCCGGCCGATAAATGAGTGGCCATCCGGGGCGATAATACACTCGTCCCGCATCCCCGCCCCCCAGTCCAGCGTCAGAGTCCGACCGTCCTGACGCCAGGTGGCCCGGGCTATATCGTCCGCGATGGTTCCGTCCGCCTGCAACTTGATCAGGCGCGGAATGCCGAAGTTGCTCGAATAGGACCAGCGGCTCGGCGTTATGCGTGGATTGACGGGACTAACGACAAGCCGGGGATCGGTCGTCGTCGCGTCCACCACTTCCCCCGCGAGTGGCCAGCCATCCGTCCCCCAGACCAGGCGACGAACCTGCAATTTGGGTAGCCCGCGATCGTCCGCGTCGTAGTAATGGTGGGCGAACACCTCGGCGCCGTTGGTTAACCGGAGGACCGCGTTGTGCCCTGGCCCCCGGATCGCCCCCATGCTGGCCAGGACCGGCGACCCGCCCCCCTCGGTCAGAGGTTTGCCGTCAAGGTCGAGATACACGCCGTCGGCCGTCCGCGATCGCCCGACAACCACGTTGTAATCACTGCTGGCCCCGCGGCAGCAGTGGTCCACCGAGGCGAACAGGTAATACCAGCCGTCATGGTGGTAGAGAAACGGCGCCTCGATGGCGTGGTCCCCCGGCCGGGCCGCGATCGTCCGCGGCGGACCCCACCGAGCGGGGTCGGGCTTGCCCGTTGCCGCGTCGAGAGCCACGATCTGAATGCCGCCCCAGAACGAGCCAAACGAGAGCCAGAGCCAGGGACGCTGCGGATCACGCACGATGTCGGCCGGGTCGTTGGGAATCACGTTGGGATCGATGGCGTTGAAGTTGTCGCGGCCCGGTCGCGAGTCGATCACCTGCCCCTGGTCGACCCAGTGATAGCTGGGACTGGCGGGGTCGAGGGTTCGGTTCGTCGCCAGCCCGATCGCCGACCGCTGCGAACCGAAGCTCGAAACACTGTAGTAAAGCCGGTATTCCCCGGCCCACCATAAGATATCGGGAGCCCACAGGTCGCGTGCCTGGGGGAACTCGGCCCTGGCCCAGGCGGGCAGGTTGTCGGCAAACACCGAACCGGCCCGCTCCCAGTGGACGAGGTCGGTCGAAGTCCGGATCGGCACCCCCCGACCCGTCGCAAACAGGATGAAGCGGTTTCCCTCCTGGATCAGGCAGGGATCATGCACCCGCGACCCTGCCGCCGCCGCCACGACCGGCGCCGGCGGCGGGACCGGGTCATCAGCCGACCACCACGTCAGCGTGGTTAGGGGCAGACCCAGGCAAGCGACCGCAACCACCGCTCGAAACGCCATCAAGAGGACTCCCGGACTTGACCCAACCAATGACCCGTTGCGCTCGCAGAATTCGCCGCGATGGCGGCGGGCGGCCCCTCGGCGATGATCCGCCCACCGCCCGACCCACCTTCGGGGCCGAGGTCGATCACCCAGTCGGCCGTCCGAATGACGTCGAGGTTGTGCTCGATCACGACCAGGGTGTTGCCCAGATCCGCCAGCCGATGCAGGACGACCAGCAGGCTGGCAACGTCGGCGAAGTGGAGGCCGGTCGTCGGTTCGTCGAGGATGTAAAGGGTGCTGCCCGTCGTCGCCCGACCAAGTTCGGTGGCGAGCTTGACGCGCTGGGCCTCGCCACCCGAGAGCGTGGTGCTGGCCTGACCGAGCGCAACGTACCCCAGCCCCGCCTCGTGCAGCGACTGGAGCGACCGAAAAACCTTCGGCACAGCCTCGAACAGCGTCCGAGCATCATCCACTCGCATTTGCAAGACGTCGCCAATCGACCGTCCCTTGAAGCGGGCTTCGAGCGTCTGGGGGTTGTAGCGCATCCCTTCACACGTTTCGCAGAGGACGTACAGGTCGGGTAGGAAGTTCATCTCGATCTTGCGGACGCCCTGCCCCTGGCACCCTTCGCACCGGCCCCCCTTGGCGTTGAACGAGAACCGACCGGGACCATAGCCGCGGATCTTGGCTTCCTTCGTCCGCGCGAAGACCTGGCGGATCTCGTCGAAGACGCCGGTGAACGTCGCCGGGGTCGAGCGCGGCCCGCGCCCGATCGGCGACTGGTCGATGTCGATCAGCTTGTCGATCCGCTCCAGACCATCGACACGGGTATGCGATCCGGGTCGGGCCCCCTTGAGTTCCAGGTGCCGCCGCGCCACCCGACCGAGGATGTCATGCACCAGGGTACTCTTGCCTGACCCCGAGACCCCCGTCACGCACGTCAGGGTGCCGACCGGGATGGTGGCCGTGTCTCCCTTCAGGTTGTGCTCGGTCGCGCCGCGGATCACGATCGCCCCGGGGCTGCCGGCCAGGCGGTCGGGGTTGCCGACCGGCTCGATCGCATCGCCGCGGAGGTGCCGGGCCGTGGCCGATTCCCCGGTGCGGATCAGGTCGGCGGGTGTCCCCTGCGCGACGATCTGGCCCCCCTCGACCCCCGCTCCCGGGCCGAGGTCGATGATCCAGTCGGCCGCGCGGATGGTGGCCTCGTCGTGCTCGACAACGACAACACTGTTCCCCCGATCGCGGAGGTCGGTCAGGCTCGCCAGCAGTCGGTCGGTATCGCGGGGGTGCAGCCCCGCCGTCGGCTCGTCGAGGACGTAGCAGACGCCGACCAAGCCCGACCCGATCTGCGTCGCCAGCCGGACCCGCTGGAGTTCGCCGCCCGAAAGCGTGTCAGCGCCACGTGCCAGCGTCAGATAGGTCAGCCCCACTCGCTCCAGGAAGGCGAGCCGGGCATCGACCTCGGCCACCAGCGGCGGGCCGATCAACTCGTGGTGCGGCTCGAACCGGATCGAGGCCAGCCAGATCCGCGCCTCGTCGATCGCCATGCCGGTCAACTGGTGGATCGCCCGCCCACCGATCGTCACCGCCCGCGCCTCGGGCCGGAGCCGGGCACCGTCGCAGGCGGTGCAGGTGGCCGTGCTCTGATAGATCGCCAGCGCATCGCGGCGAGCATCGGTCTTGGCATCGGCCACCGCACCGTCGAGTTGCTTGAGCAGGCCGGGATAAGGGGTGAAGCCATCCCCCTTCTTCTCGCCGTCGAAAACAACTTTAAGTGTCTTCGCGGGCCAATCCCGGAGCGGTTGGGTCCGACTGACCGTGTGCCGCTTCAAAAACGCCGTCAGTGCTGGGTCGAACTCGGCCTCCTCGCGGGCCCCTTCGGTCAAGGCATCCCAGGCGACGATGGCCCCGTCATCGAGCGACCGGGCGCGGTCGGGGGCGACGAGATCGGCGTCGAAGTGCGCGAACGCGCCCAGCCCGCCGCAGGTGGGGCATGCTCCTTGCGGGCTGTTGAACGAAAACGTGCGCGGCTCGATCTCGTCCAGACTGGTCCCGCAGCCCGGGCAGGCATAGTGGATACTCGCGACCTGATCGGTCCAGGTCTCGCCATCCTGAATGTTCAGGATGATCGACCCGTCCCCCAGTTCCAGCGCGCGATCGACGCTCTCGGCGACCCTCGGCCTGATCCCCTCACGGACGACCAGCCGATCGACGACCGCCTCGATCGTGTGGACCTTGGTCTTGACCAGTTTCGGGGTCTCAGCCTCGTCGTTCAGGTCCACGATCGCCCCGTCCACCCGCGCCCGGAGGAGCTTGGCCTCGCGGATCTTCCGGAAGATTTCCAGATGCTGCCCCTTCCGCCCCCGGATCAAGGGCGACAGGACGAGCACCTTCCGCCCGTCGCCGAGTCGGAGGATCGTGTCGACGATCTGCTCGGGAGCCTGCCGCTGGATCGGTTGGCCACACTTCGGGCAGTGCGGGATGCCCGCCCGCGCGTACAAAAGGCGGAGGTAATCATACGTCTCGGTGACGGTGGCGACGGTGGAGCGCGGGTTGGCCGAGCCCGACTTCTGGTCGATGGCGACGGTGGGCGGCAGACCCTCGATCAGGTCGACGTCGGGCCGCTCCATCTGGTCGAGGAACTGCCGGGCATAGCTGGAAAGCCCTTCGATGTACCGCCGCCGCCCTTCGGCGTGCAGGGTGTCGAAGGCGAGCGTCGACTTCCCCGACCCCGAGACACCGGTCAGCACGACCAACCGGTCGCGCGGGATGTCGACGTCGATGTCGCGGAGGTTGTGGACGCGGACCCCTCGGAGCCGGATCGCGTCGGGCTCAAGTTCGGGCTCGGACGCCGGGCTCAGCGCCGCTGGATCTGCCTGCTTCGATTCCATTCAGACCACCATCCCTCACCACTCACCGACTGCCCCCTGGACTCTTCGCGTCACCCGAACTGTAGCCGGATCGCGGTCCGGTGGCCAATCGGGTGCCGCCAAATTCGCCGCAATGATGCTCGGCGCGGCTCTTGCGGTTAGAATGAATTCTGCCTCCGAATCCCTTCATGGAGCTCTACCTCGCGATGGTCGAATATGATGCCAAGCGTTGGTCCTCGCACCTGTTCGATATCCGGAACTCGATGTTCCACGCGATCTTCGGGCGCATCCTGGTCTGCGTGGGCTGGTCGGTTGTGGTCCTGATCTCGCACCGGTTGATCCTGCAATACCATGACCGCGACCCGATCACGATCCCGACGACCGTGCATACGCTGGTCGGCTTCGCGCTCGGTACGCTGCTGGTCTTCCGGACCAACACGTCGTACGACCGGTTCTGGGAAGGCCGCAAGCTCTGGGGCGGGATCGTCAACGAATGCCGCAACCTGGCCCGACAAATGACAACCCTCTGCAAGAGCGACCCTGAACTCGTTCGGTCCACGCTCTGGTGGACGATGGCCTGGCCGCACGCGGCGATGCACAGCCTCCGGGGACGGATCTCGCTCGGCCCCGCCGCCGTCTTCCTGCCCGAAGAAGAAGTACAGGCCGCACTGGCGAGCGACCACGTCGCCGTCCACGTCGCTGGCCGGATCACCGACAAACTCGTCGAAGCCCGCGACAAGGGCTACCTATCCGACGTCCTCCTGAACCACCTCGATCAAAACGTCCAACTGCTGATCGACTACCTTGGCGGCTGCGAGCGGATCAAAAAGACGCCGTTGCCCTTCGCCTACATGGTCCACATCCGCCGGGCGTTGATGCTCTATTGCTTCACCTTGCCGTTCGCCATCGTCAACGACTTCGGCGCCGGGGCGATCGTGGCAACCTTCCTCGTGGCCTACATCTTCTTCGGGATCGAGGAGATCGGCGTCGAGATCGAAAACCCGTTCGACGGCGACGAGAACGACCTGCCGCTCGAAAAGATCTGCGGAACCATCGACGGTAACTTGCGCGCCTTGCTCCCGACGGTCACTCACCAGGAAAACAACGGCTCGGTCGCCGGGCATGTCGCCGCGCTCGAACCCGTCAGCGTTGGTTAGAATTTCGCCTCTATGCTCAGAATTCTGGCGATGGTTGACGTGACCGAAGTCCGACATGGGACTCAATGAAACTCAATTCCTGATGAGATCCGGAATTTGCAGGGTGGGTGCAACCCACCGTGGGTTAATCCGGTCGTGCTGTCTGGCTCGGCCCAGCGGATGGGACAGTTCAACACCACGGCGCACGGTGGTTTTACCCACCCTACGAGGTTGGGCATCTGGCGATGTTGATGCCGGATCTGGTCGATGCCGATCCATCGAACTCGCCAGTTGTTTGCCGTGAGTCATCAATGATCGGCCGAGTTTAACTGCGGGTTTGGATCTCATCCCAGGTCACGACCCGCCGCTCATCGACCGCCAGCCGGGCGAGCAGGCCGACCGCCGTGGCCGTCCGGGCTTCGGCGAGAGTCACCGGGGGCGGGGTCGGACCATCGGCCCGGACCGCGTGGAGGAAGGCTTCGAGGGCCAACCGGGTATCGGGCTGGGGGCCAGGTTGCAAGGTGACTCGGGGCTTGCTCTTGTCCCGAAAGGTGACCGAGCCGGTGCCGAAGTCCAGCCCGCCCCGTTCGCCGGTGACGCGCTGGGTGATCCCGGTGAAGGCATCATCGGCGGGGGCCACCCACGACTGGGCGAACGCGACGCGGAAGCCGTCGGCCCATTCGAGGTTGACCGCGTAGTCGTCGGTCACGTCGCGGGCGGGTTGAGTGGCGGCAAACAGGTCGCGGCGCCCGTGGCCGAACGCTCGTGCGGGGGGTTCGCCGCCTTTGAGCCAGTTGAAGACGTCCCAGACGTGGACCGCCTGCTCGACCATCCAGTCCCCCGACCGGGCTCGATCCGCCAGCCAGCCGCCGTGCCCGTTCATCGGTCCGTTGCTGCTGTTCCAGGTGGCGACACCCGAGACGAGCGTCCCGAGTTCGTCGCGACGGATCAGGTTGGCCGCATCGCGGAACCGTGGGTTCGACCGGCGCTGGTAGCCGACGTGGAGGGCGAGTTCGGGATGCCGCGTGGCCTCGTTGATCACAAGGTCACAGTCCGCCAGGGTCAAAGCCAGCGGCTTCTCGCCATACAGAGGCTTGCCCGCCCGCAGCGTCTCGCGATAAACACTGGCATGGAGGTCGCACGGCAAGGCCACGACAACCGCATCGACGTCGGTCCGCTCGATCAAACTCGATGATCGGTCGGTAATCTCGGGTCGCTGACCGGTGGCCTTCTCGACGATCCCGGCCGCGCGGTCGCGATGTCGCGGTTCGGAGTCGGCGAGGGCAACGACGCGCACCCCGTCGATCTCCAGCAAGGTCCGGAGGAGCGTCGTCCCCCGATTCCCGAGCCCGATCAGGCCGACGCGAACGGGGTGAGTTGGCACCGACCCATCGGCCACCGCCTGCGACAACGCCCACCCCGCGGCAGCCGAAGCTCCCAGAAACCGCCGACGATTGAGCTGAATCGGAGGCATGGCGGGACTCGCAGGTGAGGTCCGGTACGGAATCCGAGGCGACTCGATCAACCGGCAAACCCGGTCAGGTCATCTATCTTACATCCGCGATCCCTGATCGGCAAACCGGACCCATCGAATCAGTCGGTGGTGTTCGATCACGAGGCAACGCCAACTCTTTTGGCAAAATGGGGCAATTTGATGGCCGATCTGACTCAAAACTACGCGCAAATCCGATGGTATAGGTGACAAAAATTCTGCACCTGGATTTTGCACCTGAGATCGAGGCAATTTTGATGGTTCTCGCCGCTGCCACCCCGTTGATTGATTCGCCGCATGTCTTGCCTTTGCCCGGAGTTCCGCGCTCGCCCAAACTCGCGCTCGAACGGGCCCAGATCCTGAGTCGGATCGAGCAATCGACGTTCCAGGTCGAGGATGCCGAGACGATGCAGATTTGCAGCGTCGGCACTTTTCATGCTTTTAAACCCCAGAATGCCTGGTATGAGTGGCTGTCCCACCGGGTCGCCATCCAGATGATCCGGATCGACCGCGCTGAGCGGATCGAACGTCGGCTCCGCGACCTCCAGGCGTTGCGAGCCATCGACTGCTGGGAACTCGATCAGGTCCGCGCAGCCGAGGCGCTCGGGGCCGACCTGGCGCTGGACCCGCAACGGGTGGTGGCCGAACTCTGGTGTACCCCCGCCGGCTGCAACTGGATGATCGAGAAGTGGGAAAGCCTCGCGGCCACCCCCGCCGACGACTGGACCGAGGCTCAGGTCGAACTCGCGCACCAGATCGACCCGACGACAGCCCACTTTTATCAGACCCCTGGCTATGTTCGGATGCGGATCTTGAATCTCGAAGTGATGCGTGACCGGCTCAAGGCGGCCGACGAGTCGCTCCGCAAATTGACCGAATCCGACCTCAGCCCCGTCCCCTCGAAGCTGCTCGCCGAGGTCCGCAAGTATGCTCGATCTCTCCATCGGCAGATGAAATGGTACGTGACCCAACTGCGGATCGAGCCACCCAACCGCAACCAGAACCTCAATCACTTCCCCAACTTCGTGCCCAACGACATCAGGCCCGAACCCACGGCGCCGAGCGAAGCCACCGCCGATGACCGAACGAACCCATCATCCGACCCGATGGACTCGCAAATCGACAGAACGAACCCAATATCCGACCCGATCCTCTCGGAAACTGACAGAACGAACCCAATCTTGCCCCGGGACTGATCCTCGGCAGCCGATGGGTTGAGTCGATTTCGTGCCGTTCCTTGGCAATCTGGATGGGCCGGTCGTCGCGCAAGTTGGGGTCTCGAACCAATTCGACGCGACCGAGGATCGCGGTGCGCCCCGAGTCAGGCCCGGTCGCGCACTCAAGGCTGCTGCGGGTCAGCTTGAAAGCCAGCCTGATTCGACCCCGACCTGGGATCGCGAGGAGTTTTCGTGCTATCATCGCCCGGGCGCGATGCCGAGGGGTCGCGGGGTCGGGTTGGTGGTCCGAGAAAGGTTCGTAGCGTCATGGCCAAGCATATCTTCGTCACCGGTGGGGTCGTCAGCTCGCTGGGTAAAGGACTCACCTGCGCATCGATCGGGATGCTCCTCGAACATCGCGGGTTGCGGGTCCGGCTCCAGAAGTTCGACCCGTACATCAACATCGACCCCGGCACGATGAGCCCGTACCAGCACGGTGAGGTTTACGTCCTCGACGACGGCGGCGAGACCGACCTCGACCTCGGCCACTACGAGCGGTTCACCAACGCCCCGCTCACCAAGGAAAGCAACTACACCACCGGCAAAATTTACATGTCGGTCATCAAGAAGGAACGCGAAGGGTCATTTTACGAGGGGAAGACGGTCCAGGTCATCCCCCACGTCACCGACGAGATCAAGGACGGCATCCGCCGCCTGGCGACCGACGACGTCGACGTGGTCATCACCGAGATCGGCGGGACCGTCGGCGACATCGAGAGCCTGCCCTTCCTCGAAGCGATCCGCCAGTTCGCCCTTGACGTCGGCCGCGAAAATTGCCTGTACATCCACCTGACGCTGGTCCCCTACCTCAAGGCCGCCGCCGAACTCAAAACGAAGCCAACGCAGCACTCGGTCGGCTCGCTCCGCCAGATCGGCATCCAGCCCGACATCCTGATCTGCCGGACCGAACACCCGATCAGTCAAGGAGATAAGGACAAGATCGCCCTCTTCTGCAACATCGAACGGACGGCCGTCATCGAGGAGCGCGACCGCGAGTTCTCGATCTACGAGGTCCCGCTCAGCTTGAACCAGAACGGGCTCGACGACCAGATCGTCCGCCGCCTGAACCTCAAGGCCGGCCCGCTTGATATCAGCGACTGGCGCGAGATGGTCGATCGGATTGTCCACCCCTCGACCGAGGTCACCATCGCCGTCGTCGGCAAGTACATGAAGCACCGCGACGCCTACAAGTCGGTGTATGAGTCATTGGACCATGCCGGGATCGCCAACCGAGCCCGGGTGGTGGTCCGGCGGATCGAGGCCGAAGAGATCGGCAGGAACGGCGTCGCCGGCGCCCTGGCGGGGGTCGATGGTCTGCTGGTGCCGGGCGGGTTCGGGATGCGCGGGATCGAGGGGAAGATCGAGGCCATCCGCCACGCCCGGCTCAAGGGGATACCCTTCTTCGGGATCTGCCTCGGCATGCAGTGCGCGGCGATCGAGTTCGCGCGGAGCGTCCTGGGGCTGGCCGACGCCAACAGCACCGAGTTCAGCCAGTCGACCCAGAACCCCGTGATCGCCCTGATGGAAGACCAGGCCAGCGTCCGCGAGCGCGGCGGGACCATGCGGCTCGGCGCCTGGGAGTGCGCCTTGACCCCCGGCTCACGCGCCCACTCGGCCTACGGCGCTGACCTGATCCACGAGCGGCACCGCCACCGCTACGAGTTCAACAACCGCTTCCGAGCCCAGTTCACCGAGTCTGGCCTGATCCCGACCGGCCTCTCCCCCGACGGCTCGCTGGTCGAGATCGTCGAGGCCCCCGACCACCCTTGGTTCGTCGCCGTCCAGTTCCACCCCGAGTTCCAGTCCAAGCCGACCAAGGCCCACCCCCTCTTCCGCGACTTCATCACCGCCGCCCTCAAACGCCGTGATCAAGCGCGAGCCGAAAATTGATATGTTTTTCTTGATCCGGTTGCTGCTGGCGTACTGGTTGTTTCACCCCCTTGAAGGGCTGACCTGGAGTCGGCTTGATCAGGTTTTCCGCTGGGAACGGTGGCGGATCTCGCCGCTCTACTGGCCGAAGCTGGGTTTGCTGAGGGTGCAATCGGCCTGGCAAAGCTGGTTCGCGGATCGGGTCGCACGTAAGTTCGGGGCAGCGATCGCCAACGCGCAGGTCGAGGCCCCCATCTTCATTCTGGGGCATTATCGCAGCGGCACGACGCACCTGCATGAGTTGATGTCGCTCGACTCGCGGTTTGCCTCGCCGACGCGGTTTCAGGCGTACCAGCCGTCGAGCTTCCTGGCGACGGAGCGGTGGTTTGGGTGGTTGAACGACCTGTTCATGCTGCCGCGGCGGGTTCAGGAGGACGAGATTGCCCTGATGAACCTGACCGGCCTGTCGCCGTATATGGACTGGTGCTGGCCCGATAGTGATGTCGATTACTCGCGATATTCGACGTTTCGGCGGGCTACGAATGCGGAGTTGACCCGCTGGCAAGCCGCTTTGCGGTGGTATCTGGCAGCGCTAACGGTCCGCTATCGCCAGCCGATCCTGCTCAAGTCGCCGCCGCACACGGGGCGAATCCGGGCGATCCTCGCCGTCTTCCCCGATGCCCGCTTCGTCCACATCCGTCGGAACCCGTTCGACGTCTATGTCTCGACGGTCCGGCTGCTCAAGGATATTGACCCGGTCTTCCGCCTGCGGGTCCGCCGCGAGACCGACCGCCATCAGGCCATCTTGCAAACTTATCGCGAGATGTATGCCGCTTTCTTTGAGGACCTCGCGCTGGTCCCCCCCGGGCAATTCACCGAGATCGCGTATGAGGACCTGGAAACGGCCCCGATCGAGCAGTTGACCAGGGTCTACGCGGACCTGAACCTGGGAGATTTTGGGATGGTCGAGCCGGTCATCAGGGACTATCTGAAGACGATCGAGGGATACCAAAAGAACCGCCACAAGCCGATGGATGCCGAGGTCAGGCGACAGATCAGCGACTCGTGGGCGGAATCGTTCGAGCGGTGGGGGTATCCATCAGGTCAGGTTGGCTAGCGGGCCGTCGCCGCAGAAGTCGGGGTTGCCGAAGCGGTCGATGGTGTGACCCATGCCGTGCGCCAGCGAGAGCAAGAGTCGGTTGTGCGAAACCTTGGGGAACTTCAGGGCCCGACCCATCCGGAAGTCGAGGCCGTTGCCAACCATGACGAAGGGGATGTTGTCGAGCGTATGCGAGTTGCCCTTACCCAGTTCGTTGGTCCAGACGATGGTCGTATTGTCGAGCAAACTGCCGGTCCCACCCGGTTCGGGCGTGTCCTTGAGCCGCTGGGCCAGGTAGGCAAGTTGCTCGCAGTACCACTGGTTGATCCTAGTCAGCTTCTCGACCGACTTCTCATCGCTGTCGGGATTGTGCGAGAGTTCGTGGTGCCCCTCGTTGATGCCCAGCCAGCGCATACGGGCGCCGCCGACCGAGTTGGTGTACTGGAGCGTGGCCACGCGGGCGAAGTCGGCCGCGAAGCTGTTGACCATCAGGTCGATCTGCATCCGGCTCAGCTTCGGGATCGAGTCGTTCTGAGCTTTCACCCCGGGTTCGATCTCGGGGAGAGCGTGGCTGGCGGCCTGCTGGTCGGCGTTGAGTTCCTGCTCCATCTCGCGGACGAACGTGGCATGCTCGTCGAGGATTTGCCGGTCGGCCGACCCCAGCTTCGACCCAATCAGCTTGAGGTCGTCCTGAACCTCGTCCATGATACTCCGGAGGTCTTCACGGTCCTTGGTCTTCCCGTACAGCTTCTTGAACATCCGGTAGGGATCGTCGATGGGAGCGATCGGCTTGTTCGGGCCGGCGTAGACCATCCGGGTCCAGGTATCAGCCCGCTCGGGGACCAGAACGCCAAACTCCAACGACCCGAACCGGGTCCGGGTCACGGCGTCACTCTGGAGTTTCGCCTTGATCTCCTGGTCAATCGACAGGCCGCTCGCCCACCCGGCGGGAGTATCCGACCCACCCTGGACGTTGCCGGGGAAGAGTTCGACCCCCGTCAGGAGGCAGCCGATGCCTCGCATGTGGTTGTCGCCGTCGCCGCGGACCTTGTCGCAAACGCCGTGCAGGGTCAGCATCCGGTCCTTGAACGGTTCCAGCGGTTTCAGGCTGGCGCCAAAGGTGAACTCGGTCTCGGTCCCCTCGGGCCAGAAGGTCTTCGGGAAGACCCCGTTCGGGCTGAACATGATGATCAGCCGCTTCTTCCGGGTCGCCTGGGTACTTGCCCCCAGACTCGGCAGGTTGAGCAAGAACGGGATCGCGGCGCTGCTCAGGCCGAGGTCACGGAGAAAATCGCGGCGGTTGCGGATCAGGCCCACGGTTCAGTTCTCCGAGAGGAAGGGCCAGCTCGGCATGAGCGGGCCAGATACGGGGGCGGGCAAACCAGCGGAGGTCACCGCGACCTCGACCAGCAGGTGGCGAATATCGAAGTCGTGCGATTCAAAGTCGGCGGTCAGGTCCGCTCGGATCGAGGGGCCGAACGCCCGGACCGACTGCTTGACCTGATGGTGGAACAACTGGGCGACGAATGCCGAGTGCGTCTCGGAACTGGCCGCCAGGACCGCCCCCAGTTCCCGGGCACCCCGGAACGAGTGGGTCGAGCCGTCGGCCGCCTCGAAGATTCCCGAGGCGTCGATCGTCTGTCCCTTTTCCTGCTCACGCCACCGCCCGACCGAGTCGAACTGTTCGAGTCCAAAGCCGAGCGGATTGATCTGCGAGTGGCAACTCACGCAGGCGTTCGGACTGGTCTGCAACTCGACGCGCTGGCGGGTGGACAGGCCAGCGTGGAGGTCGGGGGCCAGTGGCGCGATCGCTTCGGGCGGGGGACGCAGGGTCCGGCCAAGGACCGATCGCATCAGGAAGACCCCACGGTGGATCGGCGAACTCGTCGCGGTGTAGGCAAACTGCGATAGGAGATAAGGATGGGTCAAGACGCCCGATCGGTCAGCTTCCGTCCAGGTGACCCGTTGCCAGGGAGCATCCAGCGGCAGGTTGAGCCCGAAGAACCCGGCCAGGCGACCGTTCAGGAACACCTGATCGGTGGTGATCAACCGGCGCCAGTCAGGGTCTGTACCCCAGACGATGTCGTCGATCCCCAGTTCCAGCGAGGTCCGGAGGTCGGCGACCAAACCGGGATCGAACCCGGGATAGGCAGACGAGTCCTTCGCCAGATCGGCGGCAGGGTCCACTTTGAGCCACTGGAGGAAGAAGTCGCGGACCTTGGATCGAGCCCGAACGTCGGCCAGCATCCGGTCCGCCTGCGCGGCGATCTGAGCGCGAGTCTTGAGCGTGTTGTCATGCGCTGCCTGGATCAAGGGCGGGTCGGGCGGAGCATCCCAGAGCCCGTACGACAGCCGCGAGGCCACGTCGAACGGATCAGTGCAGGTAAGCTCGCGATAGAGAAGGTAGGGGGACTTGATCGTCGCCAGGATCGACCGCCGGACCGCAACTTCGAGGGTCGGCGACCCGGTGAATGGTCGGTTCACGCAGTGCTCGATCTGGTCGGGAGTCAGCGGGCGGCGAAAGGCACGCTCGGCGAACTTCGTGCAAAACTTGCGGAGGTCACGCTCGCGGTCGGGTCCATCCTCCCGGACGTTGGCCAGATCGCGGAGGTGGTCGGCGATGTAGACGCAAGTCTCGATGGCCGACTCCGTCACCGCGTTGTCCCAGGCTCGCGAGATCGCCGACCCGCGCTCGTAGCCGACGCTCCGGTCGTCCGGCGGAAACGAGGTCGTCGGCACAAACGACTCGGCCACCGCCACCGGCGCGAGCAACCGCATCGGGATCACTTGCTCGACCTGTCCCGGCGGTTTCCAGGCCAGTTGAACGGCCGACTTCTTGTCGGGGGCCTTCTTCTTGGGGTCCTTCGAATCATCCACCCCTTGCTTCGCCTTCGAGAACTCCAGGCGGATTGGGTAGGCACGGCCACCGAGCAGGAAGATCGATCCCCGCTGCTCGGTGTGTGCCGCCGAGGCGACCGAGGCGTCGATCAGCAGGTGCTTCATGTCGTTGACGTAGAGGCGGATGGCCTGATCCGAGCGGACCACGAACTCATACTCGCCCGTGTCGGGAACCAGGACCGAGCCCTTCCACTGGATCGAAAACTGAGCGCGGTCGAAGCCCTCGGCGCGGGGGGCCTCGACCCCGAAGTCGAACCGGACCTCGGGGTCGGTCCGCGTGAAGACCAGCTCTTTCTCACGACCGATCTCGCGCGACTTGTAGTACTGGCCCTGCAACCCCGAGCCCTGATCCCAGAGCACGCGCGGGCGAAAACTCCCGACGAGATCGGCCAGCGTCTGACGATACTGGCGGACCGTCAGCCGCGAAAGTTCCACCCGGGCTGGTCGGTTCCGTTCCTGAGCGGTCCGCGAGTAGAAAGACTCATGGATAAAAGCAGCAACGCTGCGGGCTTCCTCGCCAGCGCACGATCCGGGATCATCCTCGGGCATCGTCCGCGCGATCAGCCGGCTCAACTGCCCGATCGACTGCTCACCGATCAAGGGTTTCGCGTATTCCTTGCTTCCCTCACCGGCCGGACCGTGGCAAGAAGCACATCGAGTTTGGTAGATGGCTGCGCCAGGGGAACTGCCATCAGGGGCCATGTCCGCCGCCACTGCGGGGGCAATGGCGACGTTCAGAAAGCCGATCAGAGCGGCAAGCAGGGGCCGGCAACTCATCAGGTTACGGGTGTTGGACATGATCCCCAATCATCTGGAGCCGAAAGTTCCACCAAAGATTGTGGCCGGGTTGGTGGTTTCAGAGATCTTCCCAGTGTGCAAAAAACCATGGCGGATGTCCAGTTTAGACGATGCTGCCGACGCGAGCATTATTGCAATTTTTCCCGGATATGTCTCCGAATTTCTCGATCGAACGATAGCTGTCGAGGCGAAGATTCATTGATACGAAAAAAAGTTTGACTCATGCTTCCTGGTTGGAACATAATGATACATCCCTTTCTACCTTTGCCGTTCGTAATCTTCAGCGATGAGCGTTTGCCTCGTCGCTGCTTTCCCATTCTGGATCGACTTCGAGGCGAAGTTCCATGCCACGAGATCCCAGGCAAGACCGAAATCATCGCTGCCGACTGAGCAACGGGCTCGCGATGTTGGTAAGCATTTTGACGGTGTCCTCAGCGACCTGGGCGAGTGATGACATCGGCTTCAACAAGGTCATTCAGCCGATCCTGCGCGATAACTGCTACCAGTGCCATGGACCCGATAGTGGCTCACGCAAAGCAGATTTGCGCCTTGACCGCCGCGATCAGGCGATCGCGAAGAAGGCGATTGCCCCCGGTGATGCCGCCGCCAGCGAACTGATCGCGCGGATCTTCGCCGAGGATGCTGAGGAGGTGATGCCACCCCCCGAAGCTCACCACCAGTTGACCGCCGATCAAAAGGCCATTTTGAAGCGGTGGATCGAGGCTGGCGCCGAGTATCAACTGCACTGGTCGTTCCTCGCCCCGACGAAGACAGCTCCACCCGAAGTCGCCGACCCTCAGTGGGCGCGAAACCCGGTGGATCGGTTCCTCCACGCGCAGTTCGCCGCGAAGGGCCTCGCTCCAACGGCTCCCGCCGACCGCCGGACCCTGGCCCGCCGTGTCAGCCTCGACCTGACCGGCTTGCCGCCGACCCCCACGCAAGTCGATGCGTTCGTCGCGGATGAGTCACCGAATGCCTACGAAAAGCTCGTCGATCAACTCCTCGCATCACCGGCCTGGGGTGAGCATCGGGGCCGTTACTGGCTCGACGCGGCCCGCTATGCCGACACGCACGGGATTCACTTCGACAACTATCGCGAGGTCTGGTCGTACCGCGACTGGGTGATCGAAGCTCTCAACAGCAACAAGCCGTTTGATCAGTTTGCGATCGAGCAACTTGCGGGCGACCTCTTGCCGAACCACTCGCTCGACCAGCAGATCGCGTCGGGGTTCAACCGCTGCAACATCACAACCAATGAGGGGGGGGCGATCAACGAGGAATACCTGGTCCTCTACGCTCGCGACCGGACCGAAACGGCCTCGCAGGTCTTCCTCGGTCTGACGACGGGGTGCGCGGTCTGCCACGACCACAAGTTCGACCCCGTCTCGCAAAAGGAGTTTTACGAACTCGCGGCCTTCTTCAACAACACCACGCAGGGGGCGATGGACGGCAACGTCAAGGACACCCCGCCGATCATCGTGGTGCCGCTGAAACCTGAGCGTGACCGCTACGCCCAGCTTGGCCCCGAGATCCAGGCCGAGCGGACGAAGATTGCCGACCGGCGTGAGGCGGCTCGGCCCGAATTCGCAAACTGGCTCAAGACCGCCGACCCCAAGCAACTGGCGTCGACCTTGCCCACCCAGGGGATGCAGCTTCGCGCCCGGCTCGACGAACGCGACGCGCAGCCGTTCACGAAGCCCACTCTCGAAGTGGCGGGTGCGGGTGACTTTGACTCCAACCAGCCCTTCTCGTGCGGGATCTGGGTCAAGGCCGGGCAAGACAACCTCAACGGTGCCCTTGTCGCCCGGATGAACGATCAAAAGGACTTTCAGGGCTGGGACCTGTGGCTCGACGCAGGCCGGGTCCAGTCGCACCTGATCGCCAGGTGGGATGCCGATGCGCTCAAGGTCAACTCGGGCAAGAAGCTGCCGGTCAACGTCTGGACCCACGTCTGCCTGACCTATGATGGGTCGAGCAAGGCGGCGGGCCTGGCGATCTACGTCGATGGTGTCCTCCAACCGAGCACCCCCCAGCGCGACCAGCTCAAGGGGTCGATCCGGACCGAGGTTCCGCTCAAGGTCGGTCAGCGCGACAACTCGTCTCCCGTCGATGCCGCGCAGTATCACGACCTCCGGATCTACAACCGTGCCCTCTCGGCCGCCGAGGTTGCCGACCTCGCGGCGATCAGCCAGGTTGTCGACCTGCTCGCCAAACCCGCCGAGAAGCGCACCGACGCCGACACCGAGGGGGTCTTCCAGTGGTATCTGACCGCCCGCGATGAGCCGACTCGATCACTCCGCGGATCGTTGGCACGCCTTGAGGATGAGAGCAAGGCGATCCGGATGCGTGGTACCGTCGCGTCGGTCATGAACGAGCGGACCGAGCCAGCCTCGGCGTTCGTCCTCTTCCGCGGTGACTACGACAAACGGCGCGACCCGGTGACGGCCAGCACGCCTGCCGTCCTGCCGGCCATGCCCAGCGATCTCCCCAAAAATCGCCTTGGCCTGGCGCAGTGGTTATTCCGCCCCGAGCACCCTCTGACCGCCCGGGTCACGGTCAACCGGTTCTGGCAGGAACTCTTCGGTAACGGCCTCGTCCGGACTTCGGGCGACTTCGGTCTGACCGGCGAGGCCCCCAGCCACCCTGAACTCCTCGACTGGCTCGCGGTCGATTTCCGCGAGTCGGGCTGGGACATCAAGCGGTTCTTCAAGATGCTCGTCATGACAACGGCCTATCAGCAGTCGGCCACCGCGACCCCGGCGAGCATCGAGAAGGACCCGCAGAATCGCTTTCTGGCCCGAGGGCCACGCTACCGGATGGACGCCGAGATGATCCGCGACGCCGCGCTATTCACGAGCGGCCTCCTGGTCGACACGATCGGCGGGCCGAGCGTGCGGCCCTACCAGCCTGCCGGCGTCTGGGAAGCGGTCGCGATGCCGGAAAGCAACACGAGCAAGTACAAGCGCGACTCGGGCGAAAAACTCTACCGGCGGAGCATGTACACGCTCTGGAAGCGGGCCGCGCCTCCGGCGTCGATGGACATCATGAACGCCCCGAACCGCGAAACCTGCGCGGTCCGGCGCGAGCGGACCAACACCCCGCTCCAGGCTCTCGTTACCCTCAACGACGAGCAGTTCATCGAGGCCGCGCGGCACCTGGCGGAGATCACCCTTTTAATCCCGAACCAGACCGAGTCTGACCGCTTCAACGACCTCACCCGGCGCTTGCTGAGCCGGTCACTCCGCGATCAGGAACAGAGCATCGTGGCGGGGTCGTTCCATGCCCTCCTCGACTACTACCGCGACCATCCGACCGAGGCCGATCAGGTTGTGAACGTCGGGGAGTCCAAGCCCAATGAGCAAATTCCCCGGGTCGAACTGGCCGCCTGGACCATGCTGGCCAACGAGTTGATGAACCTCGACGAAGTCCTGAATAAATGATCGACACGGGCGGTTACCAGTCCTCGATCGTGCCTCTCATGCGGGGTCAAGTTCATGAATCTCATCGATGATATGATCCGGGCGCAATCACGTCGCCAGTTCCTCGGTCGCGGGGTCAACGCCATCGGTTGGGCGGCGGCCGCGTCCTTGCTCGGCAACGAGCGGCGCTCGCTCGGCGCGGCGGATTCCCCCGCGCCCGACCTGAAGCAGTTGACCCACTTCGCCCCCAAGGCCAAACGGGTCATTTACCTGCACATGGTCGGTGGGCCGTCGCAGATGGACCTTTACGACTACAAGCCGAAGATGACCGAGTGGTACGACAAGGATCTGCCCGAGTCGATCCGCAATGGCCAGCGCTTGACGACGATGACATCGGGGCAAAAGCGGTTCCCCGTCGCCCCCTCAAAGTTCAAGTTCGCCCAGCACGGTCAGTCGGGCATGTGGGTTAGCGACTTGCTCCCTTATACCGCCAAGATGGTCGACGACATGTGCTTCATCCGGAGCATGAACACCGAGGCGATCAACCACGAGCCCGCCATCACCCTGATGCAGACCGGCAACATGGTGACCGGCCGCCCCTGCCTCGGGTCGTGGGCCTCGTACGGTCTCGGCTCGGCGAACGAGAACCTGCCTACCTTCGTGGTGCTGGTCGCCAAACCGTCGAACACCGAGCAGATCCAGGCGATCTCAGCGCGGCTCTGGTCGTCTGGCTATCTCTCGGGCGAGCACGCGGGCGTCTCGTTCCGGAGCGGCGGCGACCCGATCCTCTACATCAACAACCCGCCCGGCGTCTCGAAGGAAGTCCGCCGCCAGACGCTCGATGGCCTCCGGGCGCTCAACGAACTGAACTATCAGGCCGTCGGCGACCCTGAGACCCATACCCGGATCGAGCAGTACGAACTCGCCTTCCGGATGCAGTCGAGCGTCCCCGACCTGACCGACCTGGCATCCGAACCGGCTTCGACCTATGACCTCTACGGCGACGATGCCAAAAAGCCCGGCTCGTTCGCCCACTCGGCATTATTAGCCCGCCGGATGGTCGAGCGTGGGGTCCGGTTCGTCCAGATCTACCACAACAACTGGGACCACCACTCGAACGTCGCTGTGCGGTTGCCGAGCCAGTGCAAGGACGTCGATCAGCCGAGTTGGGGCCTGATTCAGGACCTCAAGGCGCGTGGGCTCCTCGAAGACACGCTGGTCATCTGGGGCGGTGAGTTCGGCCGGACGATCTACTCGCAGGGTGGGCTCTCGGCCGAGAATTACGGCCGCGATCACCACCCGCGCTGTTATACGATGTGGATGGCGGGCGGCGGTGCCCGCCCCGGGACGATCCACGGCGAGACCGACGAGTTCTCGTACAACATCGTCAAGGACCCGGTCCACATCCGCGACTTCCACGCGACCGTGCTGCACCTGCTCGGCTTCGACCACGAGCGGTTCACGTACCGCTATCAAGGGCTCGACCAGAAGCTCACCGGCGTCGAGAAGGCCCACGTCATCAAGCAGTTGATCACCTGATCCATTCGGCTTGCAATTGAGCCGCCGCCACGGTATCTTGATCGTCGTCCTGCGGGACTCGACAGACTCAGAGGCGGCGTAGCTCAGTTGGTTAGAGCAGCGGATTCATAAGCCGCGGGTCGCTGGTTCGAATCCGGCCGCCGCTATCTCCTTTTGATGATCTCGATCGTTCAGCCTTGCCGAAGTGGCGGAATGGCAGACGCGCCGGACTCAAAATCCGGTGGGGTAACACCCGTGTGGGTTCAAGTCCCACCTTCGGTACTGATCAGCCCGGCGAACCATCGCCGGGCTTTTTTCGTGGCTTGACCTCGCCCCAACCCGTTTCGCGGTCAGGAGATCTCGCGGCGGGATTTGGGCTTGTTGATCTGACGCAGGAGCGAGGGATTGAGGCCGTAGCTCAGGCTCAGGAGCTTGACCGGGTGCAAGGTTCGCTTGGTCCGCCCTTGCTCCATCTGCATTCGACACGTGCCGCATTCGGTCGCGCCGAGTTCAATGTCGTCCTCGTCAAGGCGGTTGAGGAGACCCCGGCCCGCTCGGAGCGAGGTCCGGAAATTCTCGGCCGCCATGCCGAAGGTGCCAGCCATCCCGGAGCAACCGCGATCGATGAACTCGACGTCAAGCTCGGGGATTGTCCGGATCAGGTCCAGCCCGGGTGTGCCGACTTCGAGCGCCCGGAGGTGACAGGGTTGGTGGTAGCCGACCCGGGCGTGGAGCGGATGCTTGGGTGCCGGCAACTGGCCGCGCTCGGAGAGCCCGGCGAGGTACTGGCCCACGTCCATCGTGTTCTCGGCGACGAGCCGGGCATCGAGGTCGTCGGTCAGCTTGAGATATTCGTGCCGGAGCATCAACGCGGCGGTCGGCTCGGAACAGACGACGGTATAGCCGTCGCGCACGCTGTCGCCGAGCGCCCGGAGGTTGGCTTGGGCCAGTTCGCGGGCGTGGTCAAGGTCGCCCGCCACCAGTGCAGCCATCCCCGACCCGCGTTGCCGCTTCGGGACGTGGACGTTCACCCCGGCTTGCCGCAAGACGCCGACCACCGCCTCGGCGAGTTCCTGGTCGAAGTGGTTGGCGAAGACGTCCACGAAGTAGGCCACCCGCGGACCGGGAGCCTGCGGTCGCGCCTTGGTCAGCCCCAACCGCTCGGCTCGACGGAGGAAGGAGGTGCGCCGGGCTCGCGGGAGCGACCGGTGCCGCGAAAGCCCCAACGAACGTTCGATCAACCACCGGAGTGGGCCGCTCTTGCGCAGCGCGTTCCAGAGGATCGGGAATCGGCTGGCGAGCTTGGCCCAGAGGTCGACCCGTGACAGGAACCAGTCGGTTGGCGCCAGGCCGTGCTCCTCAACATAGGCCGCCTTGGCCTCGATCATCATGCTCGAAACGTCGATCCCGGCCGGGCATTCGGTCCGGCAGGCGGTGCAGTGGATGCAGAGGTTGGCGTTTGCCTTGAGTTCTTCGGACCCCCAGAGCCGTGGGTCCACCGACCCGGAAGCGATCTGGCGGAGCAGGTTGGCCTGCGTGCGGGGTGACGCGGCTTCGACCCGGAGCGCCCGGAAGGTCGGGCACATCCGCATGCTCGGTTCCAGCGACCGGCACGCGCCGCAGCCGTTGCAGGCGGCGGCCTGATCGAGGATCGGGAAGTCAGCATATTGCAACGCGGGGATCAGCCCGGACGGGGCGGGTGCCGGAGCAAAGTCGGGCAGAACAACCTCGGCCGAACTTCCCGTCGCGGGGGAGCCGGCAGGGTCGCGGAGCAAGGTCGGACGCAGGTTCCGGAGCATCAGGTGGGGATCATCGCCGACCACCTTGCCGGGATTGAACAGGTTATAGGGGTCGAACGCATCCTTGATCTCGCGGAGGATCGGGAACAGGTCCCCCGCCTGTTTCCGCAAGAACTGCGTGCGAGCCAGGCCACAGCCATGCTCGCCCGAGATCGACCCCCCGAGTTCCAGCGCCGCATCGAGAACGGCCGCGGCCATCGGTTCCAGTTTGGCCTCGTCGCTGGGGTTGCTCAGGTCGAGGAACGGGCGGATATGGAGTTGACCGTCGCCGGCGTGGGCGTAGACGGTCCAGTTGGTTTCGTACTCCTTGAAGATCGACTGGACCCGACGGAGGTAAGCCCCCAGCATCCGTGGCGGAACCGCGACATCCTCGACGAACGGGACCGCACGCGCTGCGCCCTTGAGCCGCATCAGGCTCGGGGTGATGAACCGGCGGAGCCCGAGCAGGAAGTCGCAATCCGCTCGGCGTGAGGCCTCGACCGGGTCGGCGACGAGTACCCCCGAGCGACTCAACTTGCGGGTCAGATCGCGGAGTCGGCCAAGAACCTCGTCGGGATCGGTGCCATCGAACTCCAGGATCAGCGCGGATTCGGCGGCTTCGGCGATCCAGGGTCGGACCGCTGGCAAAACGTCGCGCGCCAGCCTGAGCGAGCGCCAGTCAAACAGTTCACAAGCCGACGGCCGCCAGCGGAGGCATTCGCCCACGGCATCGGCGGCATCACCGATCGGGCCGAACGGCAAGACCACCACGGACTGGACTGCTGGGATTGGGACCGTCCCGAGGGTGATCTCGGAGACCAACGCCAGCGTCCCCTCCGATCCGACCAGAACTCGAGCCAGGTCGATCCCGAGCGGCGACGCGGCCGCGCCCAGTGCATAGCCGGCACGGTTGCGGGTCAAATTCGGCTTGTGCCGGTTCAGAATCTCGGCCTGGCGGCGGTACAGGGTGCCGAGCTTGCGCACGACATGATCTTTGAAGCGAGCGGGTTCGTCATCGTCGGGCGCTTGCCAGGGCTCGAAGCTGACCTCATCGGTCTCGCCATTGGCGAAGACGACCGCAAGCTGTCGGACGTGGTCGGCGGTGGTCCCGTGCCGGATCGACCGCATCCCAGCGGAATCCAGACCAACCATCCCCCCGATGGTCCGCGCCTCGGAGTGGCTGGGGTCGGGACCGATCCGCCGACCGATCGCGGCCAGACGCGTGTTGAGCGTGTCGAGCACGACTCCCGGCTGGACGACGACATGATCCGCGCCGACATGCAAGATCCGGCGGAAGTGGCGGCTGAAGTCAACGACCAGACCGTGGCCGAGCGTCTCCCCCGCCAGACCCGTCCCGGCACCTCGCGGGTGAATCGAGATCGAGTTTTCAGCCGCATAGCGAACCAGACCGACCAGGTCGTCCAATGAGCGCGGGACCACAGCGCCCAAAGGATCGATCTCGTACAGGCTGGCATCGTGGGCGTAAGCTGCCCGCTCGATCGGCTCGAACAGCAGGTCGCCGGTGATGATGCCCCGGAGATCATCGTGAATCCGGGCCCGATACTCATCCACAGGGCTTTCGCTTCCTTCCACGACAGATCAAGGCAACCGAGGCTGGCAGGAGAAGCCCACAGAGCGGGAGAGCAACGGGAGGGAACTGCTTCAGCGGAGCGGACTGATGAGCCTATCGGATGATAGACGGCGAGTGGGTCGATTCTCGCCGGAGGATCGGTGAGCGTTGGCAATCTGAAGCAAGATTCTGACTTACTGGCGACCGCCGTTGATCAAGGACAGGACCTCGGCGCGAGTGGCGGCCCGGTCCTTGCAGGCACCTCGGAGTGCGCTGGTGACCATCGTGCTGCCCGGTTTGCGGACCCCGCGGATTGTCATGCAGGAGTGTGATGCTTCGATCACGACGGCGACCCCCTTGGCGTTCAGTTCGCTCATCAAGAGGTCGGCAAGATCCTCGGTCAGTCGTTCTTGAAGTTGCGGCCGACGGGCCAGCGTATCGACGACCCGCGGGATCTTGGATAAGCCGACAACTCGACCGTTGGGAATATAGGCAACGTGAGCCGAGCCGATGAACGGCAGCAGGTGATGTTCGCAGAAGCTCTCGAACCGGATGTCCTTGACCAGCACCAGCTCATCATATTTCTGCGTGAACAGCTTCCGGAGGTGGGTCCGAGGGTCGTGATGGAGGCCGGCAAACACCTCGGCGTACATCCGGGCCACGCGATCGGGCGTCTCCACAAGTCCTTCGCGGTCGGGATCTTCACCGACGGCGATCAGGATCTCGCGCACCGCGCGGCGGATACGACCCAGATCGACGGCGGGTGGCGCGGCGACCTGATCCGACTCATCCTCAACCATGTCAAGCAATTCCACCGCGAACTGACTCACCGCGATCGGCGTGATTTGAACCAGATTCCCAAGCGAATCTTACCGTTCCGACCGGGTCGAAGGCAACCGGAACGCCCAATCCCGATCAGTTCCGGCTAAATGGCGGTGGGAATTCGATCCGCTGAGCGGCGAGCGTGCTTCCAGCCGAATCCCCATCGCGCAGCCGGTCGAGCAAGGCGAGAACTCGACGTCCAATCGAAGGTTCCGCCAGATAGCTTTGCTTGTCAGGGGCAGACATGCCCATCGCCTGGATGATGATATCGGCCAGCACACCCAGGGGAAGCTCGGTCTCAAACAGCGCGTTCAGATCCGGGTCGATCGAGCCTTCATGCGTTTGCCGAAACAGGGCCACCAGTTCTTGCCGGCGTCCCTCGGCGATCGGGTCGGCCTCGATTTCCTCGATGATCGAGACCCGCGACGACCGGTAAAGCTTGCCGTTGGCGACTTCGCGCTCCAGGCGGATTCGTTTGCGGCCCAGGAGCAAGAAGTTGAATCGCCCATCGGGCAACCGCTCGTGCTTGAAGATCCGACCGAGGCAGCCCACCGACTCCAACTCGGGTTCATCGGTCGGGCTCAACCCGTTGGTTGGGCGGATTTGCACGATCGCGATCAGACGATCGGTCGCCAGCGCATCCTCGGTCATCTGGCGATAGCGGGGCTCAAAGATGTGCAGGGGAAGCACGGCATGGGGGAACAGAACCACCCCGGGAAGCGGAAAGAGGCGACAGACGTTGGTGAAGTTTTTGAGATCGTAATCGTCGTCCATGGCACGCTTACCCGACAGATGGTTGGATCGGTCAAAGGTCAATTCAACGGTCGAGTGGATCTGGAACCGATGGACTTGGACGAGAGCGCACAATCCATAGTTGAGGCGTTGGATGCCTGGGTTGTGAATCTGATTGTAGGTTAAGATCAGAAGGCGGCAAGGTCAGTCGTTTCGACCTTGTGCTGTGCTGGTCAGTGCCCTGTTCCGCATGACCCGGGCGAATGTTAGCCAGTCTGAGACGAGCCGATGCCCCGTCGTGACCCGAAAAGTCGGAAGTTGACCGCGCGGGAGGTCCATGCAGGCCAGGTCCTCGCGGGACTCGTGGCTTTGTATCCGACCGTGGTTTGTGCCCTGGAACATAGGAACGCCTTTGAACTGCTGGTGGCGACGGTGTTGTCGGCTCAATGCACTGACGCCCGAGTCAACCTGGTCACTCCGGGACTGTTCGCACGGTATCCTGACCCCGCCAGCCTGGCCCTGGCTCAACTCGATGAAGTTGAACAGATCGTGTACCCGACCGGCTTCTTCCGAGCCAAGGCCAGCAACCTGGTTAAGCTGGCGGCGAAGCTGGTTGCCGACCACGGCGGAGAAGTCCCCCGAGACATCGACGCTCTCACCGCGTTGCCGGGAGTCGGCCGCAAAACCGCTCATGTCGTGCTGGGCAACGCGTTTGCGATCGAGTCGGGAGTTGTGGTGGATACGCACGTCAAGCGACTCGCGTTCCGGCTGGGTCTGACCGAGAAGACCGACCCGAAGGTGATCGAGCATGAACTGGCGGCACTGGTCCCGCGCGAGCACTGGATCAATTTGAGTCATCGGCTGATCGCCCATGGACGGACCGTTTGCACGGCGATCCGCCCCCGCTGCCTGGATTGCCCGCTGGCGTCGATCTGTCCGCGCAATGGTGTCAAAGGAAGTCCGGGTTGATCATTGACTTGGCCGACCTGTCTTCCTAAAGACACAATCTCAAGTTCGGGTTGGACGCCGACCCCAGCTTTTGATGATAATGAGGCCAAATCACTGAACCAGCCCGGGTGTAACTCACCATGCACATCCTCGATATTTTCCGCGATCATCCCACGACCTTCAGCTTTGAGTATTTTCCACCCCGATCCGATGAGGCGTCCCGCGACCTCTTTCTGGTCATCGCTCAACTGCAGAAGTTGCAGCCCTCGTTCGTCTCCGTCACCTATGGCGCCGGGGGCTCGACCCGCGAGCGGACACACGACTTGATCGTTCGCCTCCAGCATGAAACGGATATCACCGCCGTCTCGCACCTGACCAGCGTTTGTCACACCAGGGACGAACTGGCAGCGATCCTCGACCGCTACGAGGAGTCGGGTATCGAAAACATCCTGGCACTCCGCGGCGATCCGCCCAAGAATATGTCTGGCTATGACCAGAGCAAGGATGCCTTCCTGTACGCGGCGGATCTGGTCAAGTTCATCCGCGACCGAGAGTCGGCCAGCAACACCCGCGGCTTCGGGATCGGCGTGGCTGGCTTTCCCGAAGGCCATCCGCTGACCCACAACCGGATCCGGGAGATGGATCACCTGAAGCGGAAGGTGGACGCGGGCGCGGATTACATCTGCACCCAGCTTTTCTTTGATAACAACGACTTTTACGACTTCCGAGAACGGTGCGATCTGGCCGGTATCCGCGTGCCGATCCTCGCCGGGATCATGCCCGTCTCCAAGCAGCGCGGGCTGACCAGGATGCTTGATCTGGCGGCAGGGGCACGCTGCCCGGCCGGTCTGATCCGCGCCGTCGACCGGTGCTCGGACGATGAAGCCGTTGCCAAGGTCGGGATTCACTGGGCCACCGAGCAATGCCGTAAGTTGCTGGACAACAACGTCCGCGGCCTGCACTTCTACACGCTCAACAAGTCGGACGCGACCCGGCAGATTTACGAGAACCTGGGCGTCAAGGACTCGCTCGCGCTACGCAGCCAACCCGCGGGTTTGCACGCCAGTCATGACGCCTGAGACCACGCTCGACCTCACGGCGCGACTCAAAAACGAGGCGATCCGGCTCGGCTTCGACCGGGTCGGGGTCGCCCCGGCGGTGGTCCCGCCGGGGTATGGTCGGTATCTCGACTGGGTCGCCCAGGGCCGCGCCGCGGGAATGGCCTACATGGAATCGCGGGCCGAGGCGCGCGGGCACCCCTACCATGTGCTGGGCGGGGTCCGATCCGTGATCGTGGTGGCGATGGTCTATGGTCGGCCCGAGCCGAGGGCTCCTGGACCGACGCAGGGCAAGATCGCTAGGTACGCGCAAGGGGCGGATTATCACGAGATCCTCTGGCGACGACTCGACGATTTGCTCGGCTGGCTCAAGGTGGAATGCCCCGGGCTGACCGGTCGCGCCGTCTGCGATACCGCACCGCTGCTCGAACGCGACTTCGCGCAGCTCGCCAGCCTCGGTTGGATCGGCAAGAACACGTGTCTGATCGACCGCCGGATCGGCAGTTTCACGGTCCTTGGTTCGGTGCTGGTGGATCGCGAGTTCACCTACGACCAGCCGATCCCGGCCGGCTATTGCGGCACCTGCACCCGGTGCATCGACGCCTGCCCGACCGGAGCGATCACGGCTCCCTATCAACTCGATGCCAGGCGGTGCTTGAGTTACTGGACGATCGAACATAAAGGACCGATCCCCGACGAGATGGCTGGGCAGCTCGGAGACTGGGCGTTCGGGTGCGACATCTGCCAGGATGTTTGCCCCTGGAATCGCAAAGCGCCACCTGGGACGGATGCGGGACTTCAGCCCAATCCACTCTGGGTCAACCCCGACCTCATTGCCTGGTTGGAGCGTGACCCGGTCGAATTCCGCAAGCAGTTGAAGGGGACCGCACTGGCGCGGACCAAGCGCTCGGGGCTGGTCCGGAACGCGGCGCTGATCCTGGGACAGCGTGGGGTCGTCGCCGCCGTCCCCGCCTTGATCGGTCGCCTGGCAGATCCCGAGCCGGTCGTCCAGGCGGCATCGGCCTGGGCACTCGAACAGATCGCGACGCCCGAAGCCCTGGCCGCGGTCCGGGACTGGAAAGCGGCCCGGTCTTCAGCAGCACCAACGACCAACGGCGAACCAAATCCCACAGAGGTCGTGGGACTTGCTTCGCCGCTGGGTCAGGATTGACTCGGGGATCAACTGGCCGAGGTGCTCGTGCTGGTCGTTGCCGTGGCGGAGGCCGAGGTGGCGTTCTGGAGCGCGGCGGTATCGGCGACAGGCTGAGCACCTGGGGTATAGGTGATCGAGGCGATCGTGCCTGTGATTTTCTGTTTGAAAGCGTCGTTCGCCACGACGCTATAGGTGTTCGCCCCGACGTTCAATGTGAGCGGTACCGAATAGGAACCGGTTGTAGCGTCGGCGGTGACGGTCTGACTGGGGACGTTGGGTGCCGAGTAGACGATGTTAGCGCCCGGGGTGGCTGTTCCCGTCACGACCACGTTCGGGACGGCGGAGATCCGGTTCTTGGGGTCGGCGATCCCGGTCGGGCTCAGGTCGGCGGAAATGACCGGCGAGACCTTGGTGCTGATCCCCAGGTTTTGCTTGACGATGGCGACGTCTTTCTTGTCGATCTGGCCATCACGGTTGGCGTCGGCGTCGAAGTTATACTTCCCGGTCGTGTCGTTGGCGTTGCTATTGAGCGCAAACTGGACGGCGTTAACGTCCGCCTGGTTAACGGTCCCCGTCCCAGCGGCATCACCGGGCATGTAGAAACCGACGAGCACGTTCCCCGATGAGTGGTCCAGCCCCGTCACGTTAACCTTGTAAACCTCGGTCTTGGTGCTGCTCTTGCCCGAGTGACCGGGGATCGTCACGAGGGCGGCACTCGACAACTTGCTGTCACTCATGACGCCGGTTCGCGTCACTTTAGGATCGAAGGTCGAGTGCGAAACCGCCAGCGATTTGCCGGTGGAAGTCGTCACGGATTTGACCATCGGGTTGGTCGTACCAGTCGATGCTGGCGCCACGTCGATCCCGAGCACGAAAGGCTTTTTGCCCATCGTGAACAGTTTGGGATCGAGAGTGAATGCGACAGTCGTATGCCCGCCGGCGGTACTGATCGTCGCCGGAAGGATGGCAAACGTGCTGCCCACACCGCCGGTCAGCATCTGACGGGTTTCCAGGATCTCGGTGCTCAACGATGGCGACCGAGGACGACGAGGCTTGGGGTTCGACGAGTTCATCTGCGGGCCCTCCATGGCCAGTTCATTCGAGTAGTCACCACCCGACCCGGGCGGTGCACCGAAAATTCCATCCTTGGATACGGTACGAACTCTAGAGAACTTACAGAGCAGCGATCAAAGGATCGCCGAGCTTTCAGTCGCGGCGGACCACCTGGGCCAGTCCCCGATGGGGACCACGCAGGATCGAGGCGGATCTGATGGATTCGTCAGGGGACGAGTGACTTGATCCCGACTCATCGAGACCGAGCTCTGGCGCCGGTATCCTTCCCTCCACGCGGACCCGCCAGGCCGTTGCGACAAAAAGGACCACTCCTGCCCAGAAGAACATTCCGTAAGCCTGGGCGATCTTGTGTCCCTGATGACGAGCGAACAAACCCCCCATCTCGCTGGATGTTGTCGCGATCATCAGCGCCGAGGCGATCAAGGCTCCGCCCAGAACGTACCGACTGAGCTTCGGAAGTCCCCGGACGCCCACACGGTACGCCAGGTAGGTGTAAGGTAGCAACAGTGTGACGAAATGGTGCTTCCAGCTCCGCTCGGAAACGAACAACATTGCCAGCACGATCAGCGAGAATTCGCCGAAGAGGCGGGGATCGTCGCGGCGAGTGGTTCGGGTCCGGCAAAGCCAGGCCAGGAGACCCAGCAACGCCACCGACAGCACCTTGATCATCTTAACGACGACGACGGTGTTCCAGGAGACGATATTGACGTGCAATTTCTGGGCATAGGGTCCGTCACCGCCCTTGGTCTCGGTCAGGAACCGGGTCAAGACACCGACCATCGACTGGTTGATTTCTTGCTGACCGACCACATCGCCGTCCACATAGGGGTTGATGATCGTCGACCACCAGGTCGCCAGGCACTGGGCGTTCATGTCAGGACCGAGAAATACGCTCGGAACGACCAGGAAAAACAAACCCATGCCGATCAGGGTCGAGCCCACGGTCCGCCACGATCTCTTGTAAGCGAAGTAGACCAGGAAGAGACCGGGCGTGACCTTGAAGGCGATCGCGAAGCCGAGGATCAACCCGGCCAGCACGTCGTAACCTTTACGCCAGGCCATCAGCGTGGACGTGACCAGAAACAGAATGAAGATATTATTACTGCCGTGGTGGAGGTCGCTCATGATCGGGCGCAGGCTCAGCAAGACGACCATCGCCTGGACCCACGACGGCACCGGTCGATCACCGAGTCGGACCATCCGCAGACAGAACAGGAGCGCGGTCGCCGCCAGGCCCACCTTGATCGTGAACCAGACGAGCGCACCGGCGACCGGTGGGAGGAGCCAGATCGGGTAGAACGTCACCGGCATGATCGGCGGGTTGGGGAAGTCGTACTTTTCGTAGACTTGCACCCACGTGGTCATCTCGAGAACCTGGTGCCGCCAGCGGATGAAGGCGCTCCGGTCCTCGGCGGCCTTGTCGCGATAGATCATGCCGGCGCCGATCATCGTGATGAGAGCGGCGATCCACACGGCACGACGACCGTGGCGATCCGGATCAGAGGTAGGACCCAGAGGGTCGGGCGGCACGGGTCACTCCTTCCTTGGAGGTCGGGCCGAACGGTGGGTAGATCAAGCAGCAAGCGCATCAGTTCGGAGCCGGGGATCGACCCGATCCATCGGGTCGACTGCCGCCCTGTTCAAAACCAGGTCGGTGGCATGGGTCGAGAGATACCGGACAGGGGACGATCAGTCAACCTCAATCACGCTGGCGAAGTTCCTCGGTCAGTCGATCACGACGGCTCTCAGCGGCAATGCGGCCCGCAGGATTCGAACCTGCAACCTAGGGATTCAAGGCACCCTCGCGTTTCCACGAGGCTTGGACTATCTCACCTTCCCCATCTGGGAATCAGATGGGGAAGCCGGGCGCTCGTCGGCGGGGGTTATTGTTGGGACTCACCCCGCTAGTCTCTGAACCTTCCTGGTCACCTCAGCCCGACCAGGCTTGGCTGCGGATTGCCATGCCGACGACAGGAATCTGCCCCCGGTTTAGGTTTCCCGCAATTCACCCGGATCGCGTCCGGAGGTCACCCTCCGGCGCCACCTTTTCTTGATGAGTCCCCTGCTCTGCCGTTGAGCTAGGGCCGCTTAAAGGAACGAAGCACCTGCTTCCAGCCGACACCATCATGGTCGGACCAGGTTCGTGGATCAAGCCAAAAAGCCAGGAACCCCACGGAACGTAAGTTCCGCAGGGTCCAGGCAATCGAATGAGCAATGAGTCAATGCGGTTCAGCGCCCAGCACCAACCAACTCGGCTTCGTCGTCCAATCGGGCGGTCTGACGCTTGAGCTTCTGCGCGGCCTTTGCTGCCTTGAGCGGACTCTGGATCGGCGCCGCGTGAGTCAGTTTCGGTTCCTTGACCTTGGTTGCCATCCCAACTAACTGCATGGCCCGAATGGTCCAGTAGGTCATGTCGATCTCCCACCACCGCATGCCGTGCCGGGCCGAGGTCTGGAACGCATGATGGTTGTTGTGCCAACCTTCACCATAAGTGACGATGGCGACCCACCAGAGGTTGGTCGAATTGTCGCGCGTCTCGTGTGTCCGATAGCCCCAGACGTGCGTGGCCGAGTTGACCAGCCAGGTCGCGTGCAGGACCAGAATCGACCGCATGAAAAAGCCCCAGACCAGATACGGCATCCCACCGACCGCATAGAGAGCCGCAGCGCCAGCGAGCGGGAAGATGATGAAATACTTCTCGAACCAGCGATGGACCGGATCTTTCATCAGGTCGGGAGCCCACCGGCGGAAGTAGTCGGGGGTGTGCTCGGACATGATATCCGGCGTCATCCACCAGAACATGTGTGCCCAGCCAAACCCGCGAGCCGGAGTGTGAACGTCGCCTTCCTCGTCGGAGTGGGCATGGTGGCGGCGATGGTCGGCAACCCAACCGATCGGTCCCCCTTCGGAGGCCGAACACGCGATCGCCGTCATCACATATTCCATGAACTTCGGCCGAACCTCAAAGCTCCGGTGAGTCAACAGCCGGTGATACGTCAGCGTGATCCCCAGGCCACCCGTGACCCAATGCAGGATCACGCACGTCAGAACGGCACCCCAGGAGAAATAGGCCGGCACGAAGGCGAGCAGCGCGCCCACATGCAGGAACCCAATCCAGATCAAGGCGGGCCAGGCGATGCTATTGTTCTCGGGGTGTGTTTCCGTCGATGTCGTCATGCTCTACCTTGGGTGCTCAAAGGAATCGAAGCGTCGTGCTGCGGCGGCGGCTAAAGTCAGGAATCGTGGTTCCACCGAGTCATCACATCCATGCCATGAATGGCCGCCGCTCAACCGAGTGAACATGCCGTGGGGCATCACCTAGTATGGGACGGCGAGTTGAGACTCGATCTCTCCCGTGCGTCAAAAATTTGCCGATTCGCAATGATTGAAGTCAATCATGAATCGGTTCTACTCCTGGTCACGTCAAGTACGGATGGTATGCAAAGCTGACAGTCGTCGCCAGGCTGTTTCCGCTAAAATGCCCAAATCTTCACCTGGCAAGCTCGATCGACAATTTTCGGCCCAAGGTCACAACAATGCGTGGAGTGTACTGTGATGGATCAACAATCTTTTACCGCTCGGATCTGCCCGAACCCGTACGCTTGCCTGGAGAGGTCATCATCGCGGTCAGCAAGGTGGGAATCTGCGATACCGACGTGCAGCTCGCGCAGGGGTATATGGGATATCGGGGCATCCTCGGGCATGAATTCGTGGGTCGGACCCCCAATGGTCGCCGGGTGACTGCCGAGATCAACAACGCCTGCCACGAGTGTGCGACCTGTCGCGCGGGTCAGACCCACCATTGCCCCCACCGGTCGGTTCTCGGGATCTTGAATCACGACGGCGCGATGGCCGATCGGGTGGCCGTTCCCGAGCGCAACCTCCACTTCGTCCCCGACTCGATCCGCGACGATGAGGCCATCTTCATCGAACCGCTCGCCGCCGCGTTCCGGATCATCGAGCAGGTGCCGTTCCTGCCTGAGACCCGAGTCGCCGTGATTGGCGATGGCAAACTCGGCCTCCTCTCGACATGGGTGCTCCGCTTGACCGGGGCCGGCGTCACCCTCGTGGGCAAGCACCCGGAAAAGCTCGCTCTCGCTGGCACCGGCGTCGCGACTTGCACGCTCGCCGAGGTCGATCGGCTGGGCCGCAGTCAGGATGTGGTCGTCGATTGCACCGGCTCGACCAGCGGCCTGACCACGGCTTGCGGGCTCGTGCGACCGTGCGGCACCATTGTGTTAAAGACAACAGTGGCCAGCAGGCATGACCTCAGCCTGGCGCCAATCGTCATCGACGAGGTCCGATTGGTCGGCTCACGATGCGGTCCGTTTCCGCCCGCCATCGCGGCTCTGGCGTCGAGACAGATCGATGTGCGACCTTTGATCGCCTCCGAGTTCGCGATCACTCAGGCGGAAGCGGCCTTCCGAGCCGCGACTCGACCCGGAGCCCGGAAGATCATCCTCGACGTGACGCGCTGACGAGCCCCTGATCGCTCAGATATCGATGTCCTTGGCGGTATAAGCCTCGGCCATAATGAACTTGTAGCGCGCTTCGGGTTCCTTGCCCATCAGGTCCGAGACCGTACTTTCGGTGTACGGGCGATCGTCGTCGGGAACGGTCACGCGCAGCAACCGACGGCGGGCGGGGTCGAGCGTCGTCTCGTAAAGGAGCTTCGCCGGCATCTCACCCAGCCCTTTGAACCGGGTGATATTTGGTTTCGCATTTCTGGGAAGCTTGGCCAGAATCCGGTCACGGCTCGCGTCGTCGGCCGCCCACTGGGTTTCCTGGCCGTGCGTCACCTTGTAGAGCGGTGGGCAGGCCAGATAAACCCGCCCTTCTTGGAGCAAGCCTGGCAGGTGACGATACATGAACGTCAACAGGAGCGTGGCGATGTGGTGTCCATCGGAGTCAGCATCGGTCAGCAGGATGATCTTGCCGTAGCGGAGCCGACTCGGATCATACTGGTCATCCATCCCGCAGCCCATCGCCGAGACGATGTCGGTCAGTTCCTTGTTGTCGAGGACCTTGGCGCGGCCGGCCTGCTCGGCGTTGAGTACCTTCCCTTTGAGGGGCAAGATCGCCTGGATATCGCGGTCGCGCCCCTGCTTGGCCGACCCACCGGCGCTATCGCCTTCGACGATGAACAGTTCGGATTCGTCCGGGTTCGTGCTATCGCAGTCGTGAAGCTTGCCGGGAAGGTTGAGCTTGTTGCTGATCGCCGTCTTCCGCCGGACCTGGCTCGCGGCGGCCCGGCTGGCCTCACGGGCGCGAGCCGCCTGGATCACCCGGTTGGCGATGGCGTCGCCGACGCTCCGGTTTTTGAGCAAGAAGTCTTCGAGCCGTGGTCGGACCATCGAGTCGACCAGGGATTTGACCTCAGGGTTGTTCAAGCGACCCTTGGTTTGCCCCTGAAACTGCGGTTCGTGGATGCAGACCGAAAGGATCGCCGTCAGACCTTCGCGGATATCCTCGGTCTTGATGTCGAGCCCTTTTTTGAGGTGCTCGTGGTCTTTCATGTACTTGAGAACTGCCGATCGGACCGCTTCACGGAGGCCGGATTCATGGGTCCCGCCGTCGCGGGTCGGGATCGTGTTGACGTACGACCGAACGTCCTCATCGGTCGCCTCGGTCCAGGCAAGCGCGACATGGCAGCGCAGTTCGTCGTCCTCGCGCTCCAGCACGAACGGCATCTGCGCGACACGTTGATCGGTCCGACTCGCGTTGACGTGATCGAGGAAGTCGAGCACCCCGCCGTCGTGGCGAAACTCGACCGGTTGATCCCCCTTCCGCTTGTCGAGGAACTGGATCACCAGCCCCTTGTTGAGGTAGGTCTTGACGTCGAGCCGCTCGGCGATCATCTCGGAGTCGTACGACGCGTCGAGGAAGATCTCGGGGTCGGGCGTGTAAGTGATCGACGTCCCGGTCCCGCGAGCAGGTTCGCCCCGCATCACCTCGCCGGCGGGCTTGCCGCGATGGTAGGTCTGGGTGTAGGTGAAGCCGTCGCGGCGGATCGTGGCAACCAACTGACTCGACAGAGCATTCACCACACTGGCGCCGACACCGTGCAGGCCGCCCGCGACCTTGTAGGCGTCATTATCAAACTTGCCGCCCGCATGCAGCGTCGTGAAGATGACCTCCAGCGCGCTCTGACCGGTTTTCGGGTGCTTGTCGACCGGGATGCCGCGCCCGTTGTCGCTGACGGTGATCGTCTTGCCGTTGGTTTCGAGCGTCACCAGGATTCGGGTAGCGTGCCCGTTCATGACCTCATCGACCGAGTTGTCGACGATCTCCCAGATCAGGTGATGCAGACCCGCCTTGTCGACGCCGCCAATGTACATCCCGGGGCGGCGACGAACCGCTTCGAGCCCTTCAAGGACCGTGATCGATGAGGCGTCATAAGTTCCAATGGCCATCAGTCCCAATCCTCCACCCGGCCGACACCACCGCGCAGGGGCAACGCCGCGACACGAATTTCTTGCAAGGTCCGCTCACCGCGATATTTACGAGGATTTCCACACATCCAGCACGAGCACCGCGCCAGGTGATCATGATTCCAGAGTGACCAGTGCTCGCGATCCCAGGCATCGAACCAGTCCAGGTGGGTCCGGCCATGATTAACCATCCGCAATCGATGATGGCGGCGGAAGGCTCGCTTCGACCCCGGACCGAGGTCGGTGATCTCGGGATGCAGGGGCATCAAACGTCTCCCACCTGTTCGGGGGTCGGCACGGGTACCGGTTCGTCGGGGATCACAGCCTGAAGTGATCCACGCTGGAGGATACTGTACCCGCGACCGCCTCGACTGGTGACGGGATAGCGCGTCGCTCGGACGATCTGCTCTGACCCCCGGTTGGTCAGCACTTTCAAACCCTCGCGCATCTTGTTCGCCAGGGCAAAGCCGATCACGACGTCGTTCGCGTCCATTTTGACGGCGGTCACTCCCTTGGCCGTCCCGGCGACGACGTTGACATCGCTGACGGGAAAGATCAGAACGCGAGCGGATCGTGTCGCCAAGCAGACATTTTCCGTACCGTCGGTCGTCTCCACCCCGATGACTTTATCTTCGGCCAGATTCGCATCGAGCCGAACGACACCGCGTCCCTTCTTGGTCGAGACCCCCGAGTGGGCCGCGAGCGCGAACCGGAGCACCTTGCCCCCCGCCGTCAGGGCGACGGCATAGGGCGGCAGTGGCAGCCCGGACGCTGGGCCATCGCCATTGAGCGTGGCCAGTTCGCCGCCGAGCATCGCCTGGACCGGTTCGGGGTGTGCTGGCGGCGGGACGGGCGCGGCGGCCGGCAGGCAGCGGGGGTCATGGCAAACCACGCCGACGACATGCTCGCCATCTTCAAACGCGAAGTGCTTGCCGATTGGCTCACCGTGGCCGGTCGTCATCGGCACGTCGTTGACGCGAAAGGTGTAAGCGACCCCTCGATCGGTAAAGAAGCTGATCGTGTGCCGCGCTCGCGACCGGTAAACCCAGCCGACCTTGTCTTCCTCACGGACCCGGATGCTGGCAATGTCGTTGAACGACTTTTGCCGCTTCACCCACCCGTCGCGGGTGACGATGATCCAGGCATCCTCGTCGATGATGTAGTCTTCTTCGCGGTATTCGACCGGCGCCACCTGCTCCTTCCCAACCTGCGTCCGGCGGGCATCACCATAAGCCCGGCGGATCTCCGCGAGTTCGGCGCGGACGATCGCCCACCGCTGCGGTTCATCCGCGAGCAGACCCTCAATCACCTGCGCCCGAGCCCGCTTGACCGCGAGTTCGTCGCGAATGTCCTGAATTTCAAGTTTGCCGAGGCGATACAGCTTGGTTTCGAGGATTGCGTCGGCCTGCAAGTCAGAAAGGCCGAACCGATCCATCAACTTCGGTGCGGCGTCGGGTTTGCCGTTGCTATCGCGAATGATCCGGATCGCCTCATCGAGTTCGTTGAAGACGATCTCGAATCCTTCGAGAATGTGAATCCGCCGGAGCAGGTTGGCCAGCTCGTGCTGCAACCGGCGGGTGACGATCTCCAGCCGGAAGTCGAGGAAGTGCAACAGCATCGACTTCAAATCAAGCCGCGCCGGGACCGCGACCTCGGCACCGATCGCGGGCAGCAGGCAGGTCAGATTGACGTTGAAGTTTGTTTGCAGCGGTGTGTTCTTGAACAGATAAGCCAGAGCCGCATCGACGTTCGCCCCGGGCCGCAGTTCGAGGGCGATCCGGACATCGTCGGTGCTCAGATCCTTGACGTTGGTGAGTTGCGGCACTTGCCCCTTGCCGATCAATTCGCCGATCCGCGCGACCAGGGCATCCTTCTCGATTCCGTAGGGAATCGACGTGATCAAAACGCTGTTCGACTTGTCGGGATCAAGTTCGTACGTCCCCCGGAGCTTGATCGGCCCCTGCCCGGTCGCGTAGATCTGCAAGATCTCGGCGGGGGAGTTGAGGATCACGCCCCCGGTCGGAAAGTCGGGAGCCTGAATGTAGTGAGTCAGCTTTTCGACCGGCAGATCGCGGTCATCAAGCAACGCATCGAGTGCGGCACAGACCTCATGGAGGTTGTGTGGCGGAATGTTGGTGGCCATCCCGACGGCGATACCCGAGGCCCCATTGACCAGGAGATTCGGAAACTGCGCGGGGAGAACTTCGGGCTCGTCGGTGGTCGAGGCGTAGTTGGGGCGATGGTTGACGGTCTGGTCGCGAAGTTCGCTCAAAAGTTCCTGCGAGATCGGCGTCAGGCGGCACTCGGTGTACCGCATCGCGGCGGGCGGGTCGCCGTCGATCGAGCCGAAGTTGCCGTAACCTTCGACGAGCGGGTACCGGAGGCTGAACGACTGAGCCATGCGGACCAAGGCGTCATAGATCGACTGGTCGCCGTGCGGGTGGTAGCTCTTCATGACCTCACCCACGACGGCCGCCGACTTGATGTAGCGACCGTCAGCCGTCACGCGGAGGTCCGAGTACATCGCGTACAAGATCCGTCGCTGCACGGGTTTAAGACCATCGCGAACATCAGGCAAGGCGCGCGATGTGATGACGCTGAGCGCATAGTTGAGGTAACGCGACCGGGTTGCCTCGGCCAGCGGCACGTCCTCGACCACCATCTGCGGGCGGGGCTGAATCCGACCATCACCGTTCGCCCCTCGTTTCGTTCTGGCCATTCCCGAGCGCCCTCATCCCCGCCAACCCCAACCGGTGATTACTCGGCTTCGCGCCGAGCGTCGACTCCCTGACAGTATCGTCAGCAAGCATCACCCGGCAATGGGGTACTGTACAAATTTATCATTTTTGCTCGGTCTGCTCTCCAACAGGATCGGTTGGGCAAGTCCATCGAGCCAGTTTCTTTCTGTCGACTGGTCGTCAGATCGAGCCGCGCGGCGACAAGGTTGGACCGAACAAACCTTAATTTGTGACACTCTGCCCCTCGAAATCAACCTGCTTGAGCCGCCGCGAGGTTGCGTTGCAGGCAAGCCAGACTCTGCCGGGCGATGGTTTCAGGACCAGGTGTAAAGTCAAAAACCTCCACCGAGACCCAGCGGTCATAACCACTAGCCACCAGAGCTTGCATGATCGGCCCGAAATCCGCCGGACCCATTCCCGGGCCCAGCTTGTTGGGGTCCTGCGCATGAAAGTGACCGGCTCGGGCCGCGTGCTGGGTGATCAGTTCGGGGACTGTCTGACCCGTTTCGGTACTCTGTGCCTTGACATCCATGTGCAGTCGAACCCGAGGATGATCGAGGCTGGCCAACCAGGCGTTGGTCTGGGCACAGGTGTTGAGGAAGTCGGTTTCGACCGGCCCCAGAGGTTCGAGACAGAGATCGACTTCGAGTTCGTTCAGGATCGGCAAGACCGACGCAAGGGTCGCCGATGCGTGCTCGATGGCTTGCTCATAGCTAACTCCTGGCAACAGGTTGCGTTGTTTGGGCGAGCCCAGGACCATCACTGTACCGCCGAGATCATGCGTCGCTTGCGCCAACGCGCGCAGGTACACCCCGGTCCGATGCTGAACGGCGGGATCAGGTGACGTGAGGTAAAACTCGTCGGTCTGAGCCAGGAGCCAGTGGAGGCCGATCGTCTGCAGCCCTGAGTCGGCGATGGTCGCGCGGATAGTCCGCCGGTGGTCGTTGGTCAGGTCGGTAATCCGAGGAGCGAGGGTAAACGGGGCGAGTTCGAGCCCGTCGTAACCCAGGTCCCGGACGAAGTGGCAGACCCGGCTCAGTTCCCACCCTTCAAAGAGTTCGTTGCAGATGCCGAGTTGAATCATCGAGATCCGGCTCCCAGTTTGAAGGATGAGTGGCGATTGACCAGAATAGGCGGGCGACGATCGGCCGCGATCATAAACCACGTTTCGCGTCGGAGTCGACCAAGGAGTCGCACTGTTGGCTAACGATCTCCTGTCTCGAACCTCAACCGCAATCGCGACGGCAGCGCCGGCGGTTTCGTGGCGCGACGTCCGCAAGGTGTACGACGATGGCCACGTCGCGCTCGACGGTGTCACGCTCGACGTGCAGCCGGGCGAGTTTCTGGCGATACTCGGCACGAGTGGGTCGGGGAAGACGACGCTCCTGAAGATGGTCAACCGCCTGGCCGACCCGACCAGCGGTTCGGTCTGGGTGGGTCCTTTGGCGACGACGAACTGGGACCCGATCGCCCTCCGGCGGTCCATGGGTTACGTGATTCAGGAAGCGGGGTTGATGCCGCACCTCTCGGTCGTCGATAACGTCGCGCTGGGGTGCCGTCTGGTCGGGATGAAGAAGCACGACCGGCAGGCCAAAGCGGTCGAGTGCCTGACCCTGGTCGGCCTGGACCCGACGCTGGTCTGCGATCGGTTTCCCCACCAGTTGAGTGGTGGCCAGCGACAGCGAGTCGGGGTGGCGCGGGCGTTGGCGACCGACCCCGGTTTGATCTTGATGGACGAGCCGTTTGGCGCACTTGACCCGATCACCCGACGGAGTTTGCAAGATGAGTTCCGCAACTTGCAGCGGACTCTTCGACCGACGGTGATCCTGGTGACGCACGACCTGCGCGAGGCCTGCCGGCTGGCCGACCGCCTGGCAGTCGTCGATCACGGCAAACTGGTGCAAGTCGGTCGCCCGCAAGACTTCCTCGATCGACCCGCCAATGAATTCGTGCGGTCGTTCTTCGCCGACGCCCGCGCGGTCGATACCGAAACACCCGCCTCGACTCCTCAGGAATCACGTTGATGAATGGCTGGCTGACTCTGCTTGAAGCCCAGCGCTGGCCGCTGCTGGAAGCGACCGCCGCGCACCTCGATCTGGTTGTCGAGGCGATCGTCTTCGCGGCATTGATCGGCATCCCGGTCGGCATCCTCGCCAGTCGCGATCGCTGGGTCGAGTGGGTGGCCGTCGGGGTGGCGAACGTCTTCCAGACCATCCCGGGGCTGGCCTTGCTCGGCATCTTGCTCGTGCTCTTTCATGGTCAGATCGGCAAGCCGCCCGCGCTCGCGGCGCTCGTGATTTACTCGCTCCTGCCGATCCTCAAGAACACGATCCTCGGCCTGAAGGGGGTCGATCGCGGCGTCACCGAGGCCGCCGTCGGCATGGGGATGACATCGATGCAACGGCTGTTCTGGGTGGAGCTGCCGCTGGCAACGCCGATCTTGCTGGGTGGGGTCCGGGTGGCGGCCGTCGCGGCGGTGGGGATGGCAACCATCGCCTCGGCCATTGGGGCCAAGGGACTGGGAAGCTACATCTACGCCGGGATGGAAGTTTCCGACCCACGGCTGATTCTGCTCGGGTCAGTCCCCGCGGCACTCCTCGCGCTGGTGTGTGATGCAACCCTGGGCACCATCGAGCAGCGGCTCGACCCGATCCGCCGCCATCAAGCCTCGACCCGGCTCCGCAGTTCAATCGCCGTCGGCGTCTCGGCGGGGCTGGTCGGGCTCGCCGGGTTCGGAGCCTGGCAAAGTATCCGTTGGAACACCGAGGAGTCCGCGCGGACGATTGTCATCGGCTCGAAGGATTCTGCGGAGCCCAAGTTGCTTGCCCACATGCTCGCCGAACTGGTCGAAGCTCATACGCCGCTCCACGTCGACCGCCGATTTGACATGGCTGGCACCCTGTTTTGCTTTAACTCCCTTCGCGAGGGGTCGCTCGACGCTTATGTCGAGTACACAGGGACCGCCTTGACGACGCTTTTGCAACAGCCCCCTGCTTATGATCCCGAGTTGGTCCGCCAGACCGTCACGGCCGGATTGCGTGCCCAGGGGATCGAAGTTCTGAGCCCGATCGGCTTTGAGAACACGTTCGCCATCCTGATGCGTCGCGCTCAGGCCGGTCAACTTGGGATCAAGACGATCTCAGACCTCGCCCGCCACACGGGGTCACTTCAGATCGGTTTCGGTCCCGAATTCGGGCAGCGTGACGACGGCTTTCCTGGGCTGGCGAAAGCCTATGACCTCAAGTTTGCCCGGACGCCGGTCAAGATGAACCGGAACCTGCTCTACCAGGCGGTGGCCAGTGGGTCGATCGACGTCGCGGCGGGGGATGCGACCGATGGTCGGGTCGCCACGCTTGATCTCGTGATGCTGGTGGATGACCGCCATTTCTTCCCACCCTATGAGGCGGTGCCGCTAGTTCGCGCCGAGACACTGGGACGCCACCCCAAGCTACGCGAAGCCCTCAACAAACTGGCCAATCGGATCGACTCGGCCACGATGCGACGACTCAACAATCAAGTGGACGGCGAGAAGCGCGACCCCGGCGTGGTAGCCCACGAATATCTTGAACAGACCGGTCTGCTCAAGCCGTGACGCGATCGAGTGCGGGACGATCCTTTCCGCACTCGATCCGTTTGTGTCAAACGAGCGCCGGCTCGGCTTCGATCGGGGCACCCTTTTTGAGTTCGACGTCGCGGAAGAAGGCGACGAAGATGACGATGCAGAGCAAGGTCAGAACCGTGGGACCCGCCCAGACCATGTGCCAGTTGTCGCGGCGCTGATCGTCGAGGAAGAACTCACGGACATAACCCGCCAGGATGCTGCCGACGATCGTCCCGAGCCCATAGATCACGAAAATCAGAAGGTTCTGGGCGCTGGCCTTAATATCGGGACCAGCGGCGCGGTCGACGTACATCTGGGCAACGACGAAGAAGAACCCGAACGCGAAGCCGTGAAGACCGATGGTCGCGATCATGAGCCAGTTCGGTTGGCCGTAGGCGGACAGACCAAACCGGAGCGCCCAGGCCCCCGCACCGAGAATCATGGTCCGCTTGACGCCGAGGTTATGCACCGCGATGGGAATGATGCCGATCAGGACGACTTCCGCCACCTGACCGATCGTCATGTAACTACTAATTCGGCTTTCTTGAATGCCGAGCGACTTGAGAAACTCATTCTCGCACGCGAAGTAGAAGGCGAGCATGATCCCGATCAAACCGGCCACCAGAACCAGAACGGCAAACGACCGGAATCGCAACAGAGCGAGACTTTCGGCGATCGCGGACTTCTTCATGACCGTCGAGTCGGTGACGACCCGCGTCGGGGGGGTGTGGGGCAAAGTGAAGCAATACAACCCATAAAGCATCGAGACAACCCCCGCCAGCCGGAAGATATCTCGCAGCGCGGGCATCCCGATCAGCTCAAAGAGGGGTCGAAGCGCACTGACTTTCCCGGCGGATTCGAGATACCACGTCAGGAATAACCCCGCCGCGATCCAACCGATCGTCCCCCACAACCGGATTCCCGGAAACCGATCCTGGTTGCCATCACCGAGCACCCGGAACGAGATCGAGTTGGCCAACCCCATCGTCGGCATATAAAGATTGCAGTAAAGAAAGAGCAGACCAAAGATCGACCAGAATCCGGTGACGTACGCCGTGGCGATCAACAGCACGCCGCCAATCAGGTGCGCTAATGCCATGACAACCTCAGTTGCCAGGTAGCGGTCGGCCAGTTGACCCAGTACAAGTGGTCCCAGGATCGCCCCGAAACCGTAGACCGTATAGATCCAGCCAATCTGGGATGGTTTAAGACCGACCGCACTCGAACTCAGATAAAGGCCCATCACTGTGAGCCAGATCCCCCAGACGAAATATTGCAAAAACATCATGGAGCAGAGGCGAACTCTCAGGCCGATGGGCATGGGTGGACGTCCGGTCGGAAGGGAAGAAAGGTCAGATGCAAACCTCGTGCTGGCACCAATCTAACCCGCTCCGGCGCACAATCCAACGACCGGGCCAACCTCGCCAAACTTTTTCTCAAAATCTCAATTCAGCCGATCCAGTCGAGCAAGCGCTCGACGACAGCCCGGCAAGAATGCTCACGAGCCCGATTCCACCGCAGGGCGGCTCGACCATCATCCGGTCCAAGACGTATCCGCTGCTGCACCGCCGCGGGAAAGTCGGCCGGCACCACGACATCGAAGACGTCGGCGTGCAACCGACACTCGGGGAGGTCGGTGGCCACCACTGGTCGGCCCGCTGCCATGTAGTCCATGATCTTGGTTGGGCAACAGGCGATGTTGAATGGATGATCGGTCGCGTACGGGATCAAACCGACGTCGAACGACCGATTATAGGTGTCGATGACAGCCTGATCACGCCAGCCGATCGCGTGGACGTTGGGTCGCTCCAGGCACCGGCGACGCTCGGCTTGCCAGGGCGCTGCGGTATCGGGACCAACTCGACCGACGAGGATCAGCGATGCCTTGGGGTTCGATGCGGCCACGCGGTCCAGAGTCGCCCAATCGACGCGGTCTTCAAGCGTGCCGATATATCCCAGCCAGGGTCGAGGTAAAGCGGCGATATCCATCGGTCCCGGGCCGGGAAGATGCTGGGGCTCAACCGGAATCGAAGCGGAAGGTGCACCATGGGGCAGGTGGCGAATCTTGCAGGCGGATTTTGGGTGCAGCGCGGTCAAGGCATCGACCCGCGACCGGGCCGTGCACACGGTCAGGTCCGCCTCGGCAACGATCGCTTGCTCATAGCGTTCAACCTGATGGGCTGATCGCGGCCAGTAAAGGCGATAATCATCGATATTCAGGTAGATCAAGCGATCGGGGTGAACCTGGCGGGCAAGGTGCAGGTAATAAGGATAGGTGACAACCATCGTCAATGGTCCGCCGCTCGATCCAGGCCGAGCCCGCCAGCGCCGGACCGCCCGCGCGATCGGGCGCATCCCCAGGCGCGGATAGGACTTCATCCAACCCGTCGGCAAGACGAGGTTTTGCTGCCAGACCGATCCTGCCAGCACCGTCGCAGGGCGATTCCAACCGGGGGGTCGTTGCCCCTGCGACCAGGCCACGCGAAAATCGGCACAACGGAGCAGCAAGGTGTTCGCCCGCTCGGAGGGCGTCTCGCGAAACAGGTTCGCCGTGGTAAACCACCCAGCGTCGGCGATGACGAGATCACCGACGAAGCGGGTCGAGCCGGTATCCGCGACCAACTGGCCTGACTTCATGTTGAGCATCATGCCGCCAAGCTCATTTTAAAACCGAGATGGCTCTCGGACCAACGCGACCTTGAGTAACCAGGATACGGCAAATAGCGCGAAGTTGGCGACCAAAACAACACAGTTTGCCACAAAGGCAGGTGTCAGCCGGTTGTTCGCCCGAGGTCTGATCGAGAAATAGACTGGACGGTCGAGGAATCGAGGCCCTACAATCCACCCGCCTTGCCGGCTCGATACCGAAAGTCGCTGGGACGACTATTTCAGGCCAGAGTCTACCGAACGGATCGCGGTCGACCTGCAAGTCGGTTTTCGGACAACACGCATTTGCATCTTTCGCTCGAAGGGACTCTCCATGTTGCACACGATCACGATCCTGACCGCTTTATCAGCGACTGGGATGATGGGCCACGGCAAGCATTGTGGCGGCGGCGGTCGGATGCATCTCGTCCGCGCACGGACCACCCAATGCGCGACACCGATGACCTCCTGCGGCACGACGATGAGTTACGCTCCATCGACGATGGCCCAGACCGCTCAACCGATGAGCAGCTCGCAGATGTCAGGAGCAGCGGCTCCCGCACCCGTCTACGCGACTCCGTCTCAGACAGTCGTGGCCCCGGTTGATACGGTACCGCCGGCCCCGGTCGCCCCGGCCCCTCCCGCACCGCCCTCCTCCTGAGATCGAGGCGAGTTTCTCCACCACAAAGGCGAGGAGAAGTGACCTTCTTCTCGCTTCCAATGGCTTGCCGTACCTCATTCTGACTAAGGAACGATTGTCGCGAAAGCCATCAATTTGGTGGGTGGCTCGTCCTTCAGGTCGCTCTGAATTTCGATGGCCGCATTGAAGGCCCCAGGACTTGTGGGAGCCTTGAAGCTGAAAGTCAGTGTATGAAGCGGCCTGGATTGGTCGGGAACCGCAGCGACCACCAGGTCGGACCGATTGGATTCAATGGCAAGGATTTTAAACGGCTGGGCAGCGCGAACGAGGAACGACTTCTGAATCGTATCGCCGGGTCGGACCGCTCCCATGTTGATGACGGTCGGTGTCACGGTCACGTTCGATTGGACGATCGCCGTGACCGAAATGGGTAAGTTCGGCCCTGTGGGGTCGTTCGTTTTCAGGGTGATTTCGTCTTTGAAAAAACCTACGGGCACCGACGGATTGAGACTGACGCTCAGGTGGTAAGTCACGGCTCCCCCTGCCGACCGCGACTGCTCGGTCAGTTTGGCGGTGATATGGTCACTGATCGTCAGAGCGCTGGAGATCGACCAGTCGGTTTGCGCCCCCGCGTAGGTCAAATTCAACTCCGCTTGGGGTGCAGCCGAGCGGTTGACCACACCGAAATCGACCAGGCCCGGGGTCAAGGTCAGATCGGATCGGATGAAGCAGGTCAGATTGAGTTCGATATCTATTGAAGTTGGCCGGTCGAGGTTGAGAAAGAGACCCGACGGTTTGTAGCCTGTGTAGTTGGTGGTGTCGATCACCGCTTCGACGACGGTTTGCGTGCCGGGAGGAATCTCGCGGGCACCGATCCGGACATCCGTACAGCCGCACTTGGTCCGCCAGGACTTGATATGGATGATCTGGTCGGTCGAATTGATCACCGGAAACGAGAAGCGGACCTTGGAGCCACGCGCGACGGTACCAAAGTCGTGACTGCGTTCCGGGAATACGACGGTCGTCCAGTCAGCCGCACTCGCAGGGATGGTCCCTGATAACACCAACATCGCGCTGATGAACCATAGCCTTCGCATGGATGACATGACCCTTCGAGACGGGTGAGTAGTGACGACGCGACCAGTTCACGACCATGACTGCATCTTAAGGTCGATCAAGATTGCAACGATGGTGCCGGGATCTTCCTGCCCCCACCGAGGCTCACCAGACGCGATCAGTTCATTCAGTTTATCATAAGCGTGGGGGGAGCAAAGCAGACGTCTGAGCCAGGAATGTTGGAAGGGTGGGGTTGGTTTTGGTAGATTATCTTATCTCGGGGTAAGCGATATTCACCGCGTTCACAATGACCCCTTGCAGCCGATAGCTTTCGGTCAACCCATCGGTTCATTTCGTCCCCCTCGACCTGCCGGTGTCCTAATCCATGCTCAAGCCGATGGTCGAGATCAAGAATGAAGCCGGCACGCTGATCGCGGAGTTCTGGGATTGCTTGCGGCTTGATCCGGCGCCGGTCCGCGACCTGCGTCAGCACTTTGAAAATCACCTGAAGAACGGCGGTAAACCGGACCTGGTCGTGGACCTGAATGGTGTGACGTACGCCGGTTCAGCCGCTCTGGGGGGGTTCATCGGCATCCACCGAGTCAGTTCGCAGAACAGTGGTCGGATCGTCTTTTGTCAAGTCGATGAGAATGTTCTGGAAGTGTTTCGGGTCAGCAAATTAAGTCCTTTGTTCGCATTTGCTCGCGACCGGGCCGCCGCGCTGGCGTTGTTGGCCGCTCCCCCCGCTCCAATACCGCCTCCCAGCTCGAATTCCACGATGCCCCGGAGTGGTGGACCGCTCCGGCGGAGCCATCGCCGCGATCACGAAACGTGATGGGTGGGGAATTTTGCCACGGACCGTCGCAATTCCGCCGGTGAGTCGGTATGCTTGCCCTCGAAAACCGGCTGGTCAAATCCAGAACGGCTTGCCTCAATCAGGGAGTTGTGATGCCTGGCCCGCAGCGGATCGAAGTCCTCGACAAAGACGGCATTCAGGTGGTTTCGTTCCGTGATCGCTTGTTGTTTGACGACAAAACCGTGCGCGAAACCGCCGATCAGTTGAATGCAGCTCTCCCCAGTGGTGGAAAACCCCTGCGGCTCGCTCTCGATTTTACGGGCGTGGACCTGATCTCCAGCTCATTACTGGGCAAGCTGATCTTGCTGCTCCGACGAGTTGAAGGTGGTGGGGGGCGCATCATTCTTTGCGAACTCTCCCCGACCGTTCAGGCGGTCTTCAAGACGTCAAACCTCGATAAACTCTTCAAGGTCGTCCGCGACCGGACGGCCGCGCTGGCCGAACTCTGATCCCCCCAGGATTTCGCCTCAGACCTTGATTGTCCGCCAGCCACCATGCAGGAAGCGGGCGGCCATCAAAACTCCTCGGAGCGCCAGGTCGGCAAACATCGCGATCCAGGCTCCCCGAAGACCCAGGTCAAACCAGTGTGGATCAGTCAAAGCATAGGTGAGCGGCAACCGTAAGCCAAAGTAACCGACCAGCACGATAAGCCAGGGCCAGCGTGTATCTCCCGCGCCTTGCAAGGCACCGGTCAGGATATTCATCGTGGCAAGGAACGGCAGGGCGAACGCCACAATCCGGAGCACGGGTATTCCCGCCGCGACGACCGCCGGTTGCCGACCCCCGAGAAACAGGTCGAGCATTCCCGCCGCGCCGAAGTAGAGCAGACCACCGATGAGAGTGAGCAAGATCACGCCATAACCCCAGGCCACCTTGCCGGCCAGCACCGCTTGATCGGGGCGACGAGCCCCCAGATACTGGCCCACCAACGTCCGGGCTGCGATCGAGAATGCCGTCGCCGTCAGAAAGGCAAGTGCCTCGCAGCGGATCGCGACCCCGTGCGCAGCGGTGGCCATGGGACCGAGGCGGTTGATCAAACCCAGGAACCAGAGTTGACAAAAGATGGTAGTCAGACTTTCGCCCGATGCTGGCAAGCTGATCCGAAGGATGCGCCAGCACTCGGCCAGGTTGGGCCATGCCCCCGCCCAAGACAGTCGGAGGCCCGACCGACCCCGGACCAGAATCATCAGAACGGCGATTCCCCCAACCCCTTCGCTGATCGCGGTTCCCGCCACGATCCCCGGGTAGCCAAACGCGGGGATCGGTCCGAGGCCCCGGACCAGCGGCCAGGCCAGACCGACGTTAACCGCATTGACCAGAAACATGACCCACATCCCGGTTCGGGTATCACCGACCCCGTGCAGGCAGGCGATTCCCGCTGTCATGAGCGCGCCGAGGGGAACCGTGAGCAAAACCGACCGCAGAAAGAAGGTGGCATCGGCCGCACTCCGACCTTCCAGGTTGAGCATCCGGACCAGGCCAGGGGCTGCGAACTCCCCGCAGACGCAGATCAAGACGCCGAGGATCAGGCCCAGAGTCACCGCTTGCTGGGTGATCCGGTTGGCTTGACCCGGGTCGCACGCCCCAGTCAGGCGTGCAACCAGAGCCGTGGCCCCGACCGAAACCACCGTCATGAGTTCCATGAGGAACCAGAACAGGTACGTGGAAACGGTGATCGCGGCCAGATGGTCTTCGGTCAGATAGCGACCTGCCAGGATCGTATCTGAGAGACCGACCAGGTAAAGCAGGATCTGCTCGATCAGCACCGGAGTCGCGAGTCGAAGCACCCGCCGATTCATCGATGTCGTCGGATCGACCAGGGACGTATAAATTTCGGGCGGCTCCGTCTCATCACTCCAGGGAATAAGAACCTCACTTTCGGTCGCGTTTCCATTCATCGTGGGTGGGGCTCAACGGTCAAGAACGGGGACGAGGCCAAAAGACAATCGCGGAGTGAACCAGTCGTTGACCTGGAATCGATCCGCCGACTTCGTCATTATACGGGTCGAGGTGGGTTCAAGGTGCCCGACAGGTGGGCTTCGTTTCGTTTGGCTCGGAGACATAACCGTGCCCGCGCAGGTTCTCGACGGAAAAGCCCTGGCCGAGACGATCCGGGCTCAGATTGCCATTCAGGTGACTCAGCACCGCCTGGCAACCGGCCGGGTCCCGGGGTTGGCGGTGGTCCTCGTCGGCGACGACCCGGCCAGTCGAGTGTATGTCCGGAACAAACAAAAGGCGTGCGAGGCCGCCGGTATGACCGGGACCTTGATCCGCCTGCCCGCCGATGCCGGTGAAACCACGCTCCTCGCGACAGTTGACCAGTTGAACGCGGATCGCGAGGTGCATGGCATCCTCGTTCAACTTCCCCTCCCACGCGGGATCGATGACGCTCGGGTGATCGAGCGGATCGACCCTCGGAAGGATGTCGACGGGTTCCATCCGGAGAATGCGGGCCTGCTGGCCATTGGTCGCCCGCGCTTTACCCCCTGCACGCCGCTCGGCATCCGCGAGTTGCTCATCGCGGCCGAGATCGAGACCCGAGGGAGCGACGTGGTCATCCTGGGCCGGTCACAGATTGTCGGTAAGTCTTTCGGATTGCTCCTGTTGCAAAAAGGGCCAGGCGGCGACGCCACGGTTACGATCTGCCATGCCGCGACCCGCGACCTTGCCAGTCACACCCGCCGCGCCGATATCTTAATCGCCGCTGTTGGTCGCCCCGAGTGGGTGACGGCCGAGATGATCAAGCCTGGCGCCGTGGTCATCGATGTTGGGATCAATCGGGCGGCAGATGGCCGCCTCTGCGGTGACGTGGCATTCGCTGAAGCGGCCGAGGTCGCTGGTTGGATCACTCCCGTCCCTGGTGGCGTCGGTCCGATGACGGTTGCGTTGCTGCTCCGAAATACCTGGGATGCCTTCCTTGCTCTCGAAGGGCCAAACTCATGTTGAAGTCGAGGTCGTCTATAATCGAAAGAGGCACCGGCGCGGACCGGGCTGATCCGGCACTTTCGGACTCATAGGTGACTGTTCATGCCGCTCGGATTTGTAAGGCCGGTGCAGGTCTGGTTGTGCTGGCCGTTGGGATGCCTCCTCTGGCTCACAACGACCACCGGATTCCTCTCGGCTCAGAGTATCGACAGGCCCGCCGCTCTGAGCCCGCCAGTTTGGGATGATCCCTCACTCACCCCTGCGGACCGAGTCCGGCGGGCTCTCGATGCTGCCACCGCGCTGGATGAGCAAGCCCAGCGGGCCCCGTCGGTCGCCATCAGTCGAGCAAAATGGCAGGAAGCCGCGCGGGTTCTCGACGCTTTCCTGGCCAAGAACGGATCGAACCCAGCCGCGGCATCCGTGCAATTTCAGGCCGCGGTCTATCTCTGGGCACGGGCGCGGGCACTACTCGATCAGGTCGATCTTCTGGCCGCGACCGACCCCGACCGAGTCGACGTCACTCGGGGTCTGGACGACGTGATCGAGCGGCTCCGTCAGATCAAGCCTGAACCGGTTCAGGGCAACGAAGTTCTGGCTCAGAATATTCGCTTTCGGCTGGCTCAGTCGTTGGCGGACCGAGCTCGACTCTGGCCTGATCTCGACCCGGCTCGAATCAACGCCGAGAAGGAAGCGCAGCGGTTACTCGACCGCTCGCTCGACGCTCCTCGCCTCAAGGTTTTTGCACGTCTCCTGCACGCAGAGTTGGCGAACCGACTCGGCGAATTCGGTCCAGCGCAGATCGAGGTTGAGGAGATCGAGAAGTACAAACCTGCCCCTCCCCTGATCCCCTTGACGGACGCCCGAATCAACGCCCTGGCAGGGCGGGCTGAGTTTGCCGAGGCGATCGCGGTTGCCGACCGCACGGCGGCCAGTCCTGAACAAAAGGCTTTCTGGAAACTCCGGATCGCCCTGGCCCGACGCAAGCTCGCTCCTCCAGGTCGCGACCGGCAAGCAGCGGCCGCCGCTGTGTTCGAGGCCGCCCTGCCGCTCCGGAACGGAAACCGACCAGAATCGGTCCGGGGACTGATGGAATTGGCGAGGGCCATCGATGAACTGGCTGCAGGCAGCCCCGCCGAGTGGTGGGATCTGTTGGCGGATGGGCAACTTCTGCTTCACAACCCAGAGCGGGCAGCAAGGTTCGCGACCCGGGCCGCCGATCAGGTCGGTTCCGACGCGGGAGATCGGGCAGGGCTACTTCGAGTCAAGGCGGGAGCATGCTGGTTTCAGACTGGAAACTATTCCGAGGCCGATGCGGTTTTGACTCAGGTCGTCGAGAATCCAGCGGCGAGCCACTCGATCCGAGCCAAAGCCGGCATGCTCCGCGCAATGAGTCGCGGTCGGGCGTTGGCGGATCACCTCCCCGGCACATCGAAACAAGCTTATCAATCCGCGCTCGAAAGTCAGGTGCGCGACTTCGGCGCTGAACCGGTCTCCGCGGAAGCTCGGTGGATCCTGGGCAAGGTCCGAGCTGCCGCGCAACGGCAAAACGAAGCCATCAGTCTCTGGTCAGGAGTTCAGCACGGTCAGCCCCGGTGGCTCGAAGCCCAGACCGCCGCGGCGGATCTACTGATCGAGGGCATCGAAGCTCAATGGGTCAACCGCGATGTCAGCACCGTCGGACCTCAGGTGGCGGCGGCTCGCAAGCTGATCGGTCAGGCACTCGACCAGGCAACCCCGGGCGACGAGGAAATTGCCCTCGGGATCCGAGTCGCCCGGCTCGAATCCATCCCCGGCGCTGCGAGTCCCGCCGAAGCCGTCAAGGTTCTCGATCGGCTGCTCCGGGCACCAGCGAGCCCTGCTCAGCATCGCGAACTCCGCCTCGATCGGATGGTAGCGCTCGCGGAATTGAACCGGTTTGCCGAAGCTGACTTGATCGGGCGGAGCGAGGCCAAGGGGTCCGAAATCCTGGCGATTTTGCCGACGATCCGCCTGCTTGATCAGTGGGCGTCAACAACCGAAGGCGACCTGATTCGCAAACGGACCGGGTCGTTGCTCCGGGTCTTGCTTGATCCCTGGAGCGACCCGATCGACCGATCCCCCGAGAGTGTCCGCGACGAGGTCCAGTTACGGTTTGTCCGGGCACTGCTATTCACCGGGGATGCGGTCGGAGCCAAGCGTGCCCTGAGTCGTTGGGGCGGACCTGTTCATAAGATCGACGACCCAGCCATCCTCCGGGACCTGGGTGACACATACTTCCGACTCGAAGCCTACGCGCTGGCCGTCGACGCCGAGCGACTGCGTGGTGGCAGGCTGGCCGCGGGTTCACCGGGTTGGTTTGATGCACGCTACCTGTTGTCGCTGGCCCTCTATCGGTCCGATCGAGGGAAGGAAGCTCGCCAGGTGATCGACGCGACCAGCATCCTCCACCCCGACCTCGGCGGGGGTGAGATCCGGACCAAGTTCGAACGGCTCAGCCAAAAAATCAACATCGAGTGAGCGAGGAGCCGATTCGCTCAATTCTGGTCAACCCACATGATGCCATTGCCGGTCCTTGGGGGAATTCCAGGCCCTCGGGGGGCTGAATAGTTGCTGACGCGGGTCGGATACTTGACTGGCGAAAGATCCGGCTGGAATGGTGTCGAATACGACGTCCCTTCCACCAGATTCCCCACTCCGTTGTACCCTCGGACCACGGTGTTGACCGGTGCGGCGGTTTCGCGCAGCGATGAGATTGGTCCGAAAAGGGTCATGGCATTATTTTCACCGTAGAGCCCAATCGGTGAGTACCCGCCACCGATGACCCCATTGCCTCGGACCGTGATCACCGGAGTGGGTTGAAAGGTGCCGAGCATCGGCGAAGCGGCGACCTGATCCTTGGCTCGGGGTGATGTCGTCACGGGAGCGGACGTGCGGCTGGATCGATTCTTCCAGGGCCAGCCCGCCTCGCACCGAGAAATCTCCGACAACGGGCCACCAAGCATCACCAGGCATAAGCCGGTGAAGAACCGCGAGGGATAGCAGAACATGGTGTCATCTCAATGAAGTTTCAAAACGACCAACGAAGGCGGATAAACCCCGACCAAAATCGTTCCTGACTTGAGTATTTTGACACCAATTTTGAATTTGACCAAAATTCTCGAATCAACGGCCCGCATCTACGATCCCACGCGGCAAGAAGCGGTGAGATTCTTCCAGAATCCGCGCGACTCCTTCACCGAGAGGCGAGTTCAATAACTCGTGAAGTTTGCGTTCCAGGTCGCGGTCACGTTGCGAGAGATTGCCAGGGGAATCGAACCGAAATCGGTAAGACGCTTGCTGGTCGGTTTCGAGCCCGTGCAGTTGGTGATTGTAATCGTTGAGCCCGCCAGCATCGGTTCCATTCCAGGCGACCGAGACAACACCGAGATTCGGACCAAGCAACGCTTCTGTCGGGATCGAGAGTGCCTCGGCAATCCGCCGGACCGTTGCTGCGCGAGGCTGCTCGGTTTTGCCACTTTCAATCTGGTACAACGCTGTCCGCGATATCGATGCCCGGCTGGCCAGTTCGTCTGGACCCCACCCCTTCGCGTAGCGTTGGTCGCGGACCCGTTGGGCGAGTGTCATTGGTCGAGTCTCCCTCGTGTCAAAGCCGTATTCCAGATCGCCATCGGCTTGATGGTACAGCCGACCGATGGAACCGTACGAAACGAATGAGATCGAGGCAACTCGACCAAAAATTATTTGGTTTCGATGAGCGCAAGCTATTGGTTTGCAAGGAAAAATCTACCCAATCCCCTTAATTTCCCTTGCCATCCAGATCTTTCATCACCCCAGCAAGGAGGGCGGGATCTTTCTTGGCGAGCAGGTGTTCGATCCGGGTCGCTGGAAATTCGAGTTTCGTCAGAAGCTCCACGACGCGAGTCCAGAGCTTGTCCTGTTTCTTGCCTTGAGTGAGATAAATCTCACCCACAAGTTCGGCCAACCGCTGCGATGCGATCGCATCGTAATTGTTGTAATAGCGGTTGACGATCTTTTGCTGGTAAGGAGACAGGTCAGCCATGATTGATCACTCCGTTGACAGGAACTTGCAACGAGATAAAAGTCAGTCCGCGTCGGGTTTGCGGCGGAGTCGCTTGGTCGTCGAATGCCGAAGTTTGGAATCGATTCGACGTTGTTGCGACCCCAAAGTCGGGCGGCTGGCGCGGCGGGTTTTGGGAGGATGCAAGGCGGCCAGCACCAGTTGCTTGACCTTGCTCAGGCAATCGGCAACGTTCCGACCCTGATCGCGCGTCAACTGCGAAGTGATCAACAGTTCGCCTTCACGGGTGAGTCGTGACGCCACGGATTGGACCAGCCGATCGCGGGCCAGCGGTGGCAGGCTCGGGCTGATTGCGGGTTTCCAACGCAAAACCGCCTTGGAGTTGACCTTGTTCACGTTCTGCCCGCCCGGACCACCGGATCGGGCAAACTCAAAAGTGAACTCATCCAGCGGAATACCCAGCGTTCGAGTGATCGCCAGGAAGTTACCCGGGTTTTGCGTGGTCGATGTTGCGTCCATCATTCTCTTTATAACCAGATACCGTGCCATCTGCCGCGTTTTTTGTCCGGACTCCATGAAAGAGAGGCGATCGCGAACCAATGTTCGCGATCGCCTCAACGATGCTCAATAATCGCAGCGATTATCTCAAAGAATCAAGCACCACCGGCGAGATTCAAGCTGGTTGGAAGGGTGCTTAGGCTCGTCGGCAGGTTGCTCAGAGCGATGGTCTGCGATTCCGTCGGGCTCACCTTGGCGGCGGCAACCTTGGCTGCCTTGCCAGTGACCTTACCATGCTTCTTGGGAATTGAGACCGTGGGGATCGCGGACGAAGTCGGAACCACACTAGCCGTGGTCACACCAGTCCCGGCGTTGGCACTGGTGGCGCTCGGGTTGATCTGTGTGGGAACCTTTTTGCCGGCAAAGGGATTATACAGATCATTGATCGCCGCCGAGGTGGCTAGCTGCTGAGCCGCCGACGGCACTCGGGTTGGCGGAGCCACGGGACCGTTGCTGGTGTCAATTCCGTGGGCAGCATCGTACCTCGTGAATCGAGCTTGCTGTGCGGCAAGCTGAGCGGGGGTGTAGTAAGTCGCATCGCGGTTGAAAACCCGAACCGTACTGGCAAAGGTTTGACCTGAGGTGGTTGTCCCTGTGATCTCGGCGTTGGTGATGCCAGCGGGCAACTTCACATCAAGCCCGTTGAAAACAAACGTCTCGTCGGGGAAGGCGTCATTGTTGACGTTCCGCTCGAAGTTCAGGACCGGAGTCGCGCCCGTGGTGGCAACGGTGGCTGGATCACCAAACCGAACACTCGAAGGAATGATCGTTGAGGGATCAAATCCCGAAGACCCGAGCACGTTGACTCTGATCGGCCCATTGTGAGCTGTATTGACGTGGTTCCCTTCGTGATAATTCACAAAGGTTGTGGGCGACATCGGCGTCGGGACAGGTGGCAGCGGGGGAGTCGGCGTTGGTACGGTGATCTGGGGGACGCTCAGCGGAAGTGGGGCAAAAACCTCGTCGCTGATCCCAGCGTCTTGCTGAGAAGTCCCAAAGGCCCCGATCGAAATCTGCGAAGTCGAGGTCAAAGCCAGACCGGTGATCTGTTGGTACAACTGCGAGAAGTTGGGGATCTGGAACTCAAAGTTGGGCCGCGTGGGATCATTCGCAAGGTAATAATTGCCGGTGTATTGCGGGAGCGTCTGGGTTTCGTCGAACTGCGGGAGGTTGGACGGAGTGTTCTGGAGCGCACGGGCAACCTGGAATGGTTTGGCGGCGATATCCGTTTGAGCCCCAACCGGGAAGCCGGCGACAATCTGCGGCGATGTTGCTCCATTAAATTCGAGCGAGACTCCATAGGTTTTTGTGCCACCCATGTCGGCAGGATCGGCGAACAATGGATCGAGCGCGAGAACTCTGGGGTCGACAGTTCCCGAATTTCCATTATTATCCGAGTCGGCGGCGATCACCTGATTGCCGTTCCGTCCGTTTAATGGCCCTTCAACACCAACGTTGAGGGTATCATCGGCGGCGGTGTAACTCACCCGAAGTTGATCAATCTCGAAGCCAGAGACGTTGAAAAAAGGGCGGAATGGCTCGGGAACGATTGGCACCTGATTATTCGCGCCGGGGAGGTTCGTTTGAGCCCCCGTCGACGTATTGATCGGGATACCTGTAACGACTTGGACGCCTGGACTGGTTGTAACGGGAAAATCGTTTGCAGCGACTCCAGTGAAGTTAACGGCCAGGAGTTGTCGATGATCAAGCTGTTCCATCATGGGTTCGGACCGCTTGCGGGACATTTTCGTCCCAACACGACGGCGCCGCCACGAGTGAACGGCTTCTGAAAGCTTCGTGAACAACGACATCGCGCTCAAGTCCTTTCCTGATGGTCAACCCGGAATACGGGCTGTACCGAGGGGAAGCGGGCAACTCAGACCGCATCGAACAAACGAACTGTGACAGGCTCGAATGGGAAGTACGGTCGCGGGAGTGAGCCAATCTGAATCGCACCAAGCGGCAACCGAGGTCGAGGATGACCCCAGGACGCCAAGAGGCCAGGTCGGATCATCAATGGAAACGTCCCCACCAGGAAGCGATCACGGAGCAGTTCGATCGCAACCGGGGATGTCTGCCTTAACGCAGAAGGAGTCTCGTTATGGTTTCCCGCAAGTGGAGTCGCTGCCTGGCAGCCGTTGGTCTGGCGATGAGCTGGACCAGCTTTGTACAAGCCGACGCTATTGTTTCGAGTGGTGCGGCAGTCTCGCCGATTTTCAAAACGGGTAATGTCGAAACCGACATGCCGTCGAGTAACACGGGCGCGGTCACCACCATTCCCGGCCACCCTTTTAACTACACAGCTCAACCGCAATGGATGACCGACGCAGGCCTGAGAAATGGCTACGCGATGCAAGACATCCGTTTGAGCTACGATAAGACGACCGACACGCTGGCGGTGGGCGTCAACTTCTATGGCATTGGCGGCAACACCGACGGCAGCCCCGACGGCGGCACCAACCCCTTGACGGTGGCGTCGCACGGGTCCAATCCGGCCAACTTCGGTGCAGACAAGTCGGTCACCTTGGCCTTCACCCCGAAGACAACGGCCGGTATTAACGCCAGCCCACTGATCGTCGCCGGAGTTCCCGCCGACAAGACGAATGCTCCGACCACGACCACCGACCACTTCAACGTGGCGACTTACGCCCCCTCCGTGGGTGGTCTGACCTACTCCTACGGGCAGACCCTGACCAACAACCTCGGGAACATTGCCTACAACCCGTCGATGGCTCACCCCGACCTTGAGTTCACGATCAAGAACTTCAGCACCATCCCTGGGCTGAACGCCTTGACCAATGGTTTTTACCTGTCGGCCTACGCTGGGAGCCAGAAGACGATCATCGTGGGCAAGAGCGATATCTCCAGCACCTACGTCAGCCCGCTCGACCTCAACCAGCAGAATTTTAATCCCAATCCGCCGGTCATCCCCGCAGCGCCAACTCCGGCCGTACCCGAGCCGACTACGATCCTGGCCTGGAGCTTGATCGTCGGTGGGGCAGCCTGGCGTTACCGCCGCCGGAACCAACCGAAGTGATGATCGGGTTGTCAGACAATCCATCGTCCGCCATCCTCAAGCCGAAACGGCGACCCCACCTTGGGTCGCCGTTTCTCTTTTCGTCTCGCCAGTCTCATCACGATCCTTCCAAATGATTCATGGGCCAGAAGATGAGCGATACAAGCTCGATCTTCGTTGCAATCGACTTAATCGGACAGGTCGCTCTCATGATCAATTCCCGAGACTTTCATCCATGCCTTTTCTCCGAGTGAGTTGTTCCGATCGGACCACACAATTGCTTGAACACGGTTTTTCGCGTATCGTGCGCTGAGGCAATTGTTGATCCTGAAAGGGCACACCCGATCATGGCTCGAACTTGTAAAATCCATTGGATCGTTGTTGTGATTGGTTCGGTTGCTTCCGCCTCGGTCGCCCAGGATCAGAGCCAGCCGGCAACGCAGCCGACCAAAACATCGCCACAGACGATGGATGTTGTTAGCGAAACCGCGTTTGGCATGTCTCCGCCGGTTGCTTGCTTGCGGGTTGACGGTCTGGAGCAATTCAGTCTGCTGCCCGATGCGACATTGACCAACGCGGACAAGCTCAAGGTCTATTTCCGTCCGCTCCGGTACAAGGTCGAGACCGACCTCAAGAACAAATCACCCTATCGAGCCAAGTTTGTCGAGGATGGACGGATTCGCCGGAAAGGTGAAAAATCCGTGCTCGCCAAGGAAGATAAGCTGCTCGAATATGAAACTCGCTATGTCCAGGCGGACATGCAGATCTATCTGGTCAATACGATCGGGCTCGAAAGCTTGGCACCGGGTGAATACGAACTCGATATCATCCTGCACGACGCCATCGACGGCCAGGCAACTGCCAGGCAAACCCTCACCTTCAAGGTCATTCCCACTGCTACCGAGGCGGTAGTCAAGCCCACGACTGCACCAGAAACGCCGAAACCCGCCCGGACCACGAAGGCCAGGACGGGTCGGACCGCCCGCAAACCGAGTTAAGTCAGGACGTCGCGGCAGGCGTAGGCGCAGGCACAGGTTGGTGGTCGACCGGCTTTGCTTCCTTTAGGGGCTCGAATGGGCTGTTGCGGCGCAGGTCGGTGTCGAGTTTCACCCCGGCTGGCGGTTCGGCCGACTCGACATAGGCGTCCATCTGTTGACCAATATAGAGCGGCATCGATCGCTGGTCGGGCAGCGAATAGACAACCTGAAGGACTCGGGTATCGACTCGCTCCGAGTTGTCACCGGTGAGACTCTTCTTGGGAATGACATAGGGCTCGACCTTGAACGGGGTCAGTTCAAACTGCACACCCGGCCGCCCCTTGAGAGTTGCGATCGCTTTGGCCTGCGGATCAAACAATGGGACGTCGTTCTCGTCAATATCCACCCGCACGTGGAGGCGGTTGCTGTCGCCGATCACCACCAACGCCTGGTTCCAGAGTGAGGCGGCCAGTTGACCTGGGCGAATATTGACCTGCAAGATCTCGCCGTCGGCGAGTGCCCGCACGACCAGCCGTTCGAGCTGAATCTTGGTGCTGCGGACTTGACTGTCCGCCATGGCGACGGCGGCCTGCGAGACCAGCTTGTCGGCGTCCCAGGTGACCTTGAGCCGCTGGAGTTCTGCCTGATTTTTGGCCAGGGTCGCCTTGGCTGCCTGAAACGTGTAGCGGTCCTTGTCGTAGTCGGCCGCGGTGCCCATCTGCCGCTGATAGAGCTTTTCCGTCCGGCCCGAGGCGGTCTCGGCGTCGCTGACCTTGGCGCGAGCCTCATCGATGGTGGCCTCGGCGGTCGCCACATCACCCGAGATGGGCGCGGCCTCGGACCTGCGCGCTGACGCGATCGCCGATGCCAGGCTGGCTTCACGAACTTCCAGTTCGGCCCGCAACTCGCGATCGTCGATCCGGAACAGCGGGTCTCCTTTCTTGACCCGATCCTTGACCTTGACGAAAACCTCCCAGACGACCCCCTGCACCGGCGAGCCGACCGGTATGTTTTCGAGCCTCGCCTCGACGATTCCTGCCCCGGCGATCGTCCGCTTGAACGAAGATTGCGTCGGCGGCGACATCAAGGGTGGGGCGATCGGGGCGACCTCGCGGGCCTTGACTACCGAGAAGAGAGCATATCCAAACCCGAGCCCCGCGACGGCGGGCAACAGCCAGTTCTTCATCGCTAACTCCAATATTCGGGATCAGCCGACCCGCGTCAGGTCCGTGGAAGCATGGATTGGTTCAGTGGCTCGGGTCTCGACCTGAACGATCTGCCCGTCGTCCATGTGCGCGATCCGGTCGCCAAAGTGAAAGATGCGGTTGTCGTGAGTGACAACCACCACAGCACGGTCGGGTTTGACCGCCGCCTTGAGCAACAGTTCCATCACCGAGTGACCCGTGTGCTGGTCAAGCGCGGCGGTCGGTTCGTCGCATACCAGCAGTTGCGGCTCGTGGACCAAAGCCCGTGCGATCGCCACCCGTTGCTGCTGCCCCCCAGAGAGCTGGTTGGGGAAGCTATCCGCCTTGGTTTCCATCCCCAGGCTCGCGAGAATCTCGCGGGCCTGCTTGACCGCCTTCTCCTTCGACCAGCCGGCAATGACCAGCGGTACCGCGGCGTTCTCGGCGGCCGAGAGTGCCGGCAACAGGTTGTACTGCTGGAAGATGAAGCCGATTCGCGTGGCGCGGAATCGGGTCCGATCGCGGTCTCGCATGCTCGATACTTCCGACCCGAAGATCGTGACCGATCCCTCGTCGGCGTTCAGAATTCCCGCAATCACTGACAGGAGCGTGGTTTTGCCACACCCCGAGGGTCCCACAATCATGCTCATCTGGCCGGCATAAATATCCCAATCCACCGACCGGAGCGCCTGGACTTGCCGCTCTCCCTCGCCAAACCGTTTGATCACGCCCCTGATCCGAACTGCGACGGAGCTTTCCTGAGAGTTGCCCGGCTCGGGGGCGGCCAAATGGGCTTGGTGTGGTCGTGCCTTGAACATCGCCAGCAACCCTCGGAGGTGATCAGGGGAAAGGATCAAAACGAACCCAATTCAAAGCGAATCCAGATCAGCCCCGGAAGACGACCGCAGGCTCCAGAACCATAACCTTGCGAATACAAATCAGGCTTGCCAGCACGCAGATCGCCACAACCGCGACGGCGGTGATCGGCAAGAGTTGCCACGGCGTGTAATAGGCCAGTTCGCCACCTTGCGTCTTGTAGCCAAAGTAGGCAGCAAGACCCGTCCCGATCCCATACCCGATCAAACCAACGACCGTGGCTTGCAGCATGATCATCTTGACGATCATGAAGTTGGTCGCACCCATCGCCTTCAGAGCACCAAACTGCTTGAGGTTTTCGAGGGTGAAGTTATAGAAGGTCTGGCCGGCGATCGCGGTACCGACCAGAAATCCCAGGCAAGCCGTGATCCCAAAGTTGATCGGAATACCGGTGTATTTGATATAATAGTTGATTGTCTTAGCGACGAACTGTGGCCCGGTCAGGGCTGACAGACCCGTCTGGCGGCGGATGTTCTCGGCAACCTGATCCGCGTCGCTCCCAGGTTCGGTCTTCGCCAGGATGTAGGAAAGGACCTTGCGCTCGCTTGGCGCGTAAGATTTGGCGCGCGAATAGGTTGTATAAACAACCGGGTTCGATTGAAAGGTCCGGGACGCTTCGCAGACTCCGACGATGATGGCTCGGTGGTCGTTCATCTCGATCTCTTTGCCCAGAAAGCGATACGCTTCAGGCTTCGTATAGGCGACATCCGGCAGACCAGGAAATAACTTGCCCAGTCGGGTGTGATCAATGAAGATCGCGTCGGGTCGCCGGAGGTCTTCGAGGCGACCGATCAAGATCCGCTCGGGCGGTGGTGCTCCAACCATCGACGAATCGTCGAGACCCAGCAGCACCACCTGTTCGATCACCTGGCGCGGCGTCCCCTCCAGATTATCCACTTTGGCCCGCGCCGTCCCCTTGAAGAACGGGACCGCCCAGCGAACTCCCTCGACACCGCGAACGCGATAGAGATTGTTCTGGATCATCGGTTTGACGTCGTCCACCTGCAGGACGTTCCGGTCCATCACCCAGAGATCCGCGCCCGTGGTGTCCGAGATTTGCGAGGCGGTTCGGAGCATCAGACCGCAGAAGATCGACCCTTGCTGGGTGATCAGCAACGCCGTGAAGGTGAGTCCCAGTACGATCCCAAAAAACTTGGCGCGGTCACCGGTCAGCATCTGCCAGGCAATCCAGTTCATCGGTCACCTTTCCGCGAGGTCGGGTCAGATCAGGATGGATCGGAGTCATCTCGAACGGTCAATGGTGCCGCATGCCCCAGGGCCGCCAGCGTGAATCGCGTAATATGCTCAACCAAATAGTCATGGGTGAGTTCCGCGTAAGCGGGAACCCCGATGATCCGCTCGGAGATTGAACGACTCATCTTGTAATGCAAGCATTGGGAGACGATGCTGAACGAAATCGCATGAACCTGGCGGTGATCGGATTCGGGACAAAGCCAACGGATAATTGCCACGAGAGCTTCGAACCGAGGGCGAAACGCCTCACGAATCAAGGTGTCTGACGCCTTCGATGGCGCCGCAATCTCCCGCGACATGACGCCCTGATGCCAGGGCGCGGTCTCCTGATGGGCAACCTCGGTTAGGAAATCCATGATGAAGCGCCGGAGTGCTAGCCGAGGGTCCAGTTCCGGCGGGTCTGGTTGGAATGCTGGTCGTGACCGGTGAGCCGTGAGCAAAACCGCCTCGTACAACCGTTCCTTGTCACCAAAATGGTAGTTGATCGCCGCCAGATTGACTCCCGCCCGATCACTGATCGCCCGGACAGTCGCTCCTTCATAGCCCTTCTCGGCAAACTCGTGCCCGGCCGCGTCGATCAGCCGGATTCTCGTTTCGTCCAATGCCATGAGCAAACCTCAAAGAACCAAACAGCCGTTTCAAACAACTGTTTCGATCCAGGGTGCTTTATTCCATGAGTTTTGTCAAGTAACAATGTCACAACCAGTCAATCGTGGCCAAGTATTGCCAAGCCTGGCATACTCAACCGCCTGGTTCCGCATCAATTCCTGGTGAGATCGACAAGGGATGGCAAGTTCGTCAGGCAGTCGGACGGTGATGGTCGTGGTCGGCACCCGGCCCGAGGCGATCAAACTTGCTCCGTTGGTCTGGCGACTCCGCGACGTCGAGCGGATGCACGTATGCCTGGTCGCCACGGGGCAACAACGCGAATTGCTGGCGCAGGCGTTGCGCGAGTTCAATCTGTCCGCCGACATTGACCTGGACCTGATGCAACCTGACCAGACGCTGGCCGGGTCAACGGCGCGGGCCCTCGTCGCGCTCGACCAGACGATCGGTGCGGCACGTCCCGACCTGGTCCTGGCTCAGGGTGATACGACAACCGTGCTGGCGGCGGCGTTGGCTTCGTTTTATCAACGAGTGCCATTCGGTCATGTCGAGGCGGGACTGCGGACCGGTCAGCCTGATCGTCCCTTCCCCGAAGAAAAGAATCGGGTTGTCGCCAGCCATCTGGCCGCCTTGCACTTCGCACCCACTCCGCGTGCCCATGCCAACTTGGTCCTTGAGGCGATCGACCCGGCAACCATCCACCTGACCGGCAACACCGGGATCGACGCGCTGCGGTGGGTGGAGAATCAAGAGCCTCTCCCGCGTACCGGCTGGGATTCAAGTCGGAGGACCATCCTCGTCACCGCTCATCGTCGCGAAAATCTGGGTGAGCCTCTGGCCGGAATCTGCACCGCGATCCGCAACCTTGTGTCTCGTTACCCAGACCTGCATGTTCGCTTTCCGGTCCACCCCAACCCAGGCGTCCGCGCGATGGTCGCGGCTCGGCTGGGTCACATCGAGCGAGTTGAACTGGTTGAGCCCGCCGGGTACCGCGATTTCGTTCGACTGATGCGGACCAGTTTTCTGATCTTGACTGACTCAGGTGGAGTCCAGGAGGAAGGACCATCGCTGGGCGTTCCGGTCCTGGTGCTCCGCAACGAAACCGAGCGCCCGGAGGCGATCCTTGCCGGCTCGGTCCAACTGGTCGGGACGGACCCAACACGGATCGTCGCGGCGGTGGACCGGCTCTGGTCGGAACCTGCCGCGTATCAGCAAGCGTCCACCACCAGCAACCCCTATGGTGATGGTTTCGCGGTCGAGCGGATCGTCCGGGTCATTGCCGCGCGATTTCAACTCAACGCACCCGCTCCTCCACCCGATTTCATCTCTGAGTGGCCCCGCTGATCCGTTCCCGTTATCCTGGGAGCCTGACGGCAGCGAGTCGTATTCAGGTAACCGGGGCAAGGGCACGAGCGTTGGGAATCTCGTGATAACGGAGTCAGATCAGTGCATGCCTTTGAGTTCCTCCGGCCAGCCAGTGGCAAGCGCGACCTGAAGCCGATCTATGCGGTCGCGGGCGAGGACGCCTACCTCCGCGACGAGTCGATCCGCTCGATTGCCCGCCAGGCGGTGGGGGGAACCGACACCGAACTTGCCGTGACGAAGGTCGCCGGCGATCATGCGCGGCTCGCCGACGTGCTGGATGAGGTTCGGACGCTGCCCTTCCTCGCCAAGTGCCGGGTGGTGGTTGTCGAGAACGCCGACCCGTTCATCACAGCTCACCGCAAGGAACTCGAAACCTATGCGGAGAAGCCATCGCGGTCGGGCGTGCTGATCTTCTCCGCCAAGTCGTTTCCATCGAATACCAAACTCGCCAAACTGGTCGATAAAGTTGGCCTCACGATCGAGTGCAAGACGCCGGATGAGCGTTTGCTCCCTGCCTGGCTCGTTCAACTCGCCAACCACGAAGATGGGACAAAACTCGACGACGATGCCGCCCGATTAATGGTCGAGTTGGTTGGGCCGGAAGTGGGTTTGCTCGCGTCCGAGGTCGGCAAACTCATCGTGTATGTCGGCGACCGCAAGCAGATCCGCCGCGAGGACGTCGCCCGGATGGTGGGGTCGGGACGGATCGAAAAGGTCTGGACAATCCTCGACGCCGCCACGACCGGCGTGACAACCACAGCCATCGAAGACCTCGATCACCTGCTTGCCTCGGGTGAAGCTCCGCTCCGGATCATGGGCGGCATGGCGTCGTCGCTCCAAAAAGTTCACCACGCCGGCCAACTCCGGCTGGCCCGGGTCGACCTCAGATCCGCCTGCCAGGCCGCCGGAATTTACCCTGGGATGGTAGACAAGACGGCCAAGCAGCATTCTCACCTTGGTCCATCCCGCGTGGATGACTTGCCGCGTATGTTGCTCAACGCGGACTTCGATCTGAAGGGAAATTCAACGCTCAATCCCCGTCAGATCCTGGAATGCCTGATGTTGAAGTTGGCTCAGCCCCGCCGCGATTGATTCTCAAATCCAGCTTCGAATCCCAAATCCCCATTCCGCCGATCTCGTCGAGTCCATCATGGAGCACTGCATCGCCAAGATCCGCGAGATCATCCTTCAGAACGATCCAGACCGCCGATCGTTGCTGCAACTCGGCTATAATCTTGGCCGACTGAGCGAATTGACCGGGCTCGGTCGTCGGGTGTTCTGGGACGAGTGGAAAAATGCCGTGATCCACTGGGATCAGGCGAAACTGGCGATATTGGCTCAAGATTTGCCTGAACCATAAAAATCATCTCTTCGTTCAATTCCTCAACGACGTCCTTGCTCGACCATCAGGATTATCCGAAATTTTCAGAAATCTGCGCATAAAGTGGCTAAATTCCATCGCGTGTTATAAATTGAAACAACGTCCGCCGGACATTCGTCCTTCTCAATTCATTTTTAGACGCGTTGAGTTCTGAGTCTGACTTGAGAATATCTCAATTTTGGCTCGCACCCGATCGGAAATACACCCAGCCAACCCGGAGTCTACTTGGATGTTCACTACGGAATCTTCGCTGTCCGAACAGGTTCAGGAACGTGTGCTCAGGTCGACGCACGGTCGAATCCGCAATTTCACGGTGGAAGATGTTAGTGGCCACCTGTTTCTGAGAGGTCAGGTCCCGTCACATCACACCCGGCAGCTTGCCCTCCACGGGGCACTTGAACTCCTCTCGGGAGATCGCTTTTCGGCGATGATTACCGTGGGGTAAGCCCTGATTGATTTTGCGCTTGCTCAACTGATCCCTGAAATGAGTTCAGCTTGGTTGGTGAACCACGCTGAACCGTTCGGCTGATCAGGGTAAGTTGTGATCTATCGCATCGATTCGGCTGTTGACTCAGGTATAATCCCCCGTTGCCTGTGCGTTCATTCTTGCGCGGAAAGGGGGTCGTGGATGCGGCGGATGACAATGAGGTGGCTCCAGGCTGGATTCGCCTGCTGGGGTTTGCTGGTTCTGGCGTCACCGATCCTGGCCCAGGCTCAACCCGACTCCGAATCATGGATGCTGTCTTCATCGGTAACAGTCGGGTCGGTTCGCTCCACGTCACCGTCAAACCGGTCAGCGATGGCAAGCAAAACTTCCTGAACGTGCTGGTCGACTTCAACATTAGTGTCCGTCGCGGCAACGACTCGGTCGTCATGGGTGTTCGTTATGGCACGATCGAGACCCTTGAAGGCGAGGTCAAGCGCTTAGATACCCGGACCAGGGCGAGCAACTCGGAGATCCGGGTCCACGGTGATGTGGTTGATGGCAAGATGACCCTGAAGATCGCCAACGAATCTCAGGTGCAGGAACAGGTGATCCCCTGGGGTCCGGAGGTCCGCGGACCTTACGGCGCGGAGCTGAGTTTCGCGCGAACACCCATGAAACCTGGTGAAACTCGCAAGCTCAAGACGTTCATTCCCTACTTGAATCGGATCGTTGATGCCACCCTCACGGCGGGCGTTCTAGAACAGGTCACCCTCGGAGGTAACGCCGTTCGAGACCTGCTCAAAATCGATCAGGTAATCATGCTTGATGGTAAACCCATGCCCGAACTAGGGCAATCATTCTGGGTCGATGCACTTGGTCAGGTCATGAAGACCTATAACGATGCCTACGGCGGCATGACGAGTTACCGGACGACCAAGGACGCTGCGACCGCCAGGGTGGCCAGGGCTGATCAGTTTGATCTGATTAACGGCCTCGTCATCGGTCTGGCTCGCAAGATCACCAACCCCGAGAATAGTCGCGAGATTCTTTACAAGATTTCGCTCACCGACGCCGATCCGACGACCCTCTTCCCCAACGACCGGCGGCAAACTTTAAAAATCAGTAGCGAGCCCAAGTCCGCACTGATGACGGTTCGGACGGCTGGCCCCGAGGTTGGCAACGCAGGCGCTGAATCTGTAGGCGAGGAGTACACTCGATCGAACCCTCTTGTCACCTCAAACGACATTCAAGTCGTTCGGCTTGCCCGGAAAGCGGTCGGGAGCGCTATCGATCCGTGGGCCAAGGCTGAAGCGATCACCAAGTGGGTTCATGCCAATATCCGTGAGAAAAATTTTGAAACGAGCTTCGCCCCCGCCGACGAGGTGGCTCGTACTCTCACCGGTGATTGCACCGAGCATGGTGTCCTGACCGCCGCGATGTGTCGCGCCGAGGGGATTCCAGCGCGGGTGGTTGTTGGTCTGGTATATGCCACCAATCTGAGCGGGTTTGGTTATCATATGTGGAACGAGGTTTACGTCAATCGCCGCTGGGTGGCGATCGACTCGGCATTTGATCAAAGTCAGGTCGATGCGGTCCACATCAAGCTCTCCGAGACGAGTCTCGACGGCGTCTCACCATTCGAGACGTTCAATACCGTCGCGCGTGTGGCCACCAAACTGAAACTCGAAGCAATCGAGGTTCGTTGAGCGGGACGGAGCGACGTTGGGATCGCGCTCATGAGTTTTGGCTTTGCGTGATGATGCGATCGTTCGAGGAGACCGGTCGCGTCATGAACACCGCGTGCTGGGTCGGGTGATTCCAGTAGGGGTCGGCATCGACAAACCCAAAGGCCCGGTAAAGCGTGATGGCCTCAGCCATTTCTGGCAAGGTGTCAAGGACCATCCGCTGATAGCCGATGACCGCGGCCCGGCGGATCACCTCAGCAACCAGGAGCCGGGATAGACCATTTCTGCGGTAAGGGATCGAAACGTATAGCCGTTTCAACTCGCAAGTCCCACCTCCGAGATCCCGCAGACCCACGCACCCGACGACTAGCTGACCTTTGCTGACAATGAGCAGGCATCCTGATGGCGCTGCATAGCGTCCCGGCAACCCGGTTAGTTCGGCTTCAAATCCTTGAATGGTGAAGATCTCGGCGACAATAGGTTGAAACTCGGCGGCAAACTCGCGCAGCAAACGCCTGACCTGAGCGCAACTTGTTTCATCCGTCGCCTCTTCAACCCGGATTGCTGGTTCATCGTGGGCAGATGGACGAGCGAGCATTGTTGAGTTCCCCCAATCGAGGAGAGTTCCTCCCGACGGCGGAATTGTCGGCAAAAACCGAGCAGATGACAAGCGAACGTCTTAGAATTGACCGTCATGTCATGGGGTCGCTTGATCGTCTTGAACTCGTGGAGTCTAGCTGATGATTTTGGTTCGACTCGTTGCCTGGTCGACCCGTTGTGCAATCTTGATCGGCCTGGTTGCGGGCCTTCTGCCCGGGACTGGCCTAACGCAAGCTCAAGGTTTGCCCGCTGATTATGAGCGGGCGGACCAACTTGCAGTCAAGGCGAGAGGCAAGGTGTTCCGTGATCGCGTTGTGCCTCACTGGTTCGCGAACAACGATCGCTTCTGGTATCGCGTTGACCTCGCCGCGGGGCGTCGCGAGTTTGTCCTGGTGGACGCAGTCAACGGGGAAAAGCGGCCGGCGTTTGATCACGAAAAATTGGCAGCGGCTTTGGCCAGGGTCGATCCCGATAATCCAATCCGTGTGGATCCACTCCCGATCGAGACGATTCGGATCGAAGACGATGGAGCCATTCGCTTTAACATCGTGGGGACCGAGAAGAACTTTCGATTTGACCCGGTCGGTAACAGCCTCACACGCTCGGAACCATTCCCACCGGCCGCCGCGGACGAACCCGAAGACGAGCCTGGCCGTCGCCGAGGACCGGGAAATCGAGACCGCCCAGACACACCGCCAACAGTCGACTCGCCTGACGGGAAGTTGGCAGCATTCCTGAAAGGTGAAGAGGTTTGGCTGCGAGACAATACAACTCAAGCGGAAACTTTGATATCGAGTGAGGGTAAAGCTAAGGAGGGACGCAACCACGGCATCTACTGGGCTCCCGACTCCAGTAAGGTTGTTGTGGTCCGGGTCAATCCAGGCGACAATCGCAAGGTCTGGCTGGTCGAATCTTCGCCGAAAGACCAGTTACAACCAAAGCTCTCTTCCTACGATTATCTCAAGCCGGGTGATCAAATTCCGCTTGATCGCCCTTATCTCTACGACGTTCGTCAGCGAAAAACTATTGATGTTTCGAATTCTCTGTTCCCCAATCCCTGGAGTCTGGAACAGATCCGGTGGGATGAAGACTCAAGCCGATTCACTTTTCTCTATAACCAACGCGGTCACCAGATCTTGCGAGTTGTCGCCGTCGATGCCAACTCGGGAGTCGCTTCAAGTCTGATCGACGAGCGGAGCCCCACGTTCATCGACTACTCCAACAAGACCTTCTTCCAGTTCACCCGGAACGGGGACGAAGTTCTCTGGATGTCGGAGCGCAGCGGCTGGAACCATCTCTACCTGATCGATGCGCGGTCGGGTACGGTCAAAAATGCAATTACTCATGGTGATTGGTTGATCAAGGCGGTAGACCGGGTCGATGACGAGCAACGGCAAGTCTGGTTGCAAGTGATGGGAATCAACCCCGACGAGGACCCCTATCATATCCACTACGTCCGAGTGAACTGGGATGGGTCTGGCCTGGTTCGCCTAACTCAGGCCGATGGCAACCATCGCATTCGTTATTCGCCCGACCGCCGTTATCTCCTCGATACCTACTCACGCGTCGACCTGCCACCGACGACCGAGCTTCACAAGGTCAGCGACGGGAGTCTGGTCATCGCGCTGGAACGAGCAGACATCTCGGGGCTGGATCAGGTCGGGATTCACCAACCCGAACGCTTCGTTGCGAAGGGTCGCGATGGTCAGACCAATATCCACGGGATCATCATCCGACCGACCACTTTCGATCGGTTGCGACGTTATCCCGTCATTGAGTCCATCTATGCGGGTCCCCAGGGAGCCTTCGTGCCGAAGACGTTTGCCGCAATGCCGCGAAATCAAGCGCTCGCCGAGCTTGGCTTCATCGTGGTTCAGATCGACGGGATGGGAACGAACTGGCGATCGAAAGCTTTTCATAATGTTTGCAGCAAAAACCTCGCGGACGCGGGATTCCCTGACCGGATTTTGTGGATGAAGGCAGCTGCCGAGCATGAGCCCGCCATGGATTTATCGCGAGTTGGCATCTTCGGCGGTTCGGCGGGCGGTCAGAATGCGCTGGGAGCCATGCTGTTTCATGGCGACTTTTACAAGGCCGCTGCCGCCGACTGCGGGTGCCATGACAACCGCATGGACAAGATCTGGTGGAACGAGGCCTGGATGGGTTGGCCGATCGGACCATACTACGCTGAGCAGTCCAATGTGACGAACGCTCACCGCTTGACGGGGGCGTTGCTCCTGACGGTCGGTGAGGTCGACCATAACGTCGACCCAGCCTCGACCATGCAGGTGGTCAACGCCCTGATCAAGGCCAATAAAGATTTCGAGTTGATCGTTTTTCCAGGAGGTGACCACGGTGCCGGGGGCAACCCTTATGGGGAACGGCGGCGGCGTGATTTTTTTGTTAAACATCTACTTCATGTGCAACCTCCGGTCCGGAACCTCGCGAGTAGCACTTCTGAAGTGCGATCAATCGCGGCAGAGGTGCAAGTCGACCGAGTGGCTTCAGAGGTGGATGAAGAGGCAGAATTCCCCCTCGATTGAAAGGAACATCGAAGTCCGACAGGTTTCCGTCGTCAACCCGACTTGACCTGATTGCGAAGCAAAGCTAAAGTCCGCCCGCCAAGATAGATACCCCCCGAGGCGGTTCGTCATTGACGAACTCCCCCCTCGGTCTGGTGCCCACGGATGGGCAGAAAGATCCAATCCGCACGCGGAACGATTACTGGAGCCGCGCGGACGAGATCGCCGGGGAAGCCACGCAAGGAGGCAGGTCGATGCGGCGGACGAACCCTGGACAGACCCGATGGATCGGGGCGTTGGTCGCGGGCGCGGCCTTGATCTTCACCGGCGCCGGCAAAAAGAAGGAGCCGGCGCCACCCAAGATCGAGGAAACCGTCGGCGACGTGGCCTCAATCATCGGGACCGACTTCAAAGTTGAGGGCGTCGGGCTCGTGATGGGCCTCGACAATACCGGCTCCGATCCCGCCCCCTCGTGGCAGCGGACCAAGTTGCTCGACGAGATGCGGAAGTCGGGTGTGCCCCACCCCGAACAACTCTTTCAGACCAAGCAGTTCACGCTGGTCACCGTTCGAGCCACTGTTCCGGCGGGTTCCAGCCTGGACGATAAATTTGACGTCGAGATCGAGATGTCACCGTCGACCGCCACGACCAGCCTGGCTGGTGGTTGGCTCGTCACGACCCAGCTCGCGCAGCGGGCCAAGACCAAGGAAGGCGACAAGGATGACAAGGTCATCGCTTCGGCCGTTGGACCGGTCATGATCGGCAACAACGCCAGGCCGACCGACCCCAAGATCGGTCGGATTCTGGGCGGCGGCCATATCAAGGAAGACTCGCCCTACGCCTTGACGATCAAGGAAGCGCGCCGGAGCGGGCGGACCTCTCAACTCCTGCAGAACGTCATCAACAACCGGTTTCATCAAACGGCCGGGTCGGATCAGAAGGGAATGGCGGTCGCGAAGACCGACTCGCTCCTGATCCTGAAGGTGCCCAAGACGTATCACCATAACCAGGATCGTTACCACAAGATCATCAAGCTCTTGCCGCTGGTCGATAACCCCGAACTCCGCGAGCAACGGACAGATAAATGGGGACGAGACCTGCTTGACCCGAAGAAGACGGGTCTGGCTGCGCTTCGTTTGGAAGGGCTCGGGCCTGGAGCCGCCCCCAAACTCAGAGCCGCGCTGGGGTCGCCCGATGATACGGTCCGGTTCTTCGCCGCCGAAGCGCTGGCTTACCTGAACGATAGCGAGGGAGATAGCGCCAAGGTCCTCGCGGAAACCGCCAAGAAGAAGCCTGAGTTTCGGTCTTACGCGCTCAAGGCCATGGCCGCGACCGATCAATCGGCATCGCTCCTGCACTTGCGGAGTCTGATGAACGAATCCGAGTTTGAGCTGCGCTATGGTGCCTTCGACGCACTTCGAACGCTCGACCCGACTGACCCCTTCCTGGGGAAGGCTTCGGTCCTGGATGAGTTGCCGACCCCCGACACCGACGATATGGCGATGCAGATCACATCCGCCGTACCGAAGCGCAAGGCAACTCGCCGTGAGGAGCCGTTCTCGCTTTACATCGTGGATTGCGAAGGGCCGCCGATGATCCACGTCGCCCGAAACACCCGCTCTGAGCTGGTGATCTTCGGCAAATCCCAGAAGATGCTTACTCCACTCGTCCTGGGTTCGGGAGGCCCCCTGCTCCTGAACGCAGCGGATGGCGACGAGATGGTCCAGATCAGCAAGATCACCGAAAAGACTCTTGACTCACCTCGGAAGAAACTGAGTAGTTCGCTCGAAGTGGCTGACGTTGTCCGCCAGATGGCAAACATCGGAGCTTCCTATCCCGAGGTAGCCACCCTCCTGGGTGCGGCATCAGTGCAGAAAAACCTGCCTGGCCCTTATGTGGTCGATGCGCTGCCGACTCCAAACAAGGCCTACGAGGAAGTTCAACTCAGTGATGCCGTCATCAAGAAAGACGACTCACTCAAGAAAACGAGCGCTGAGAGCGGCAGGACGACATTGATCGAACGCTTTCAGAAAATGATCAAACGTTAGAAATGAATTTCGTTTTTTCGGCTCGTACGGCCCGGCATGTCGCAAGACATATCGGGTTTTTTTGTTGGCACAGGATAAATTCACTGACAAAGGTTCAGTCAGGTTTTGAAAGCCGGTCCATGCGATGCCACAGCAAAGTTGTTAGCTTACCAGATCCAATGACAAGTGTGGGGTTCAGGGCCGGTACAAGCGATTCGAAGCCGTAAGCCATCTGAATTCGCCTCAAGCCTTTTTAACTATACCGCTTGTCTTGATCAGCCCAGATCAATCTGCTGGCAAAATGGGGGATACACGATCAACCCAGCTTGCCCCACCGACTGATTTTTTGAGAATGATGAGAGAGTCGAGATCGATCCTCAAGAGTTGGGCGGAAAAACTCGAAAATTACTCTTGACGGTCAGGTTCGCTTCGGCAAGGAGGCAGTAGCGACCCCTTATGAGTGGACCCGGACCGGTCAAGCCTCACATGACGTATGGGGGGCCTCTCTCGCGGACCATCGAACGACCGGCTATGGCTCGGTTGATCTGATCAGTTCTGTCTCGGAGATTTCGAGTGGACGCTCGAAGCTTTGAACAACGGAACTTCGCGGGAGAGTGATGGTGGAGCGTTCGTTCTCGAACTTCGAGGATGATCGATTGTCCTGGTCTCGGGCGTTTTTGGCTCGAGGGTACGACGGTCGAGCCGCCAACACGCCGACTTGGGCCCGACCGGAGGGGAATGAAAACCTCCGAGGCCTCGCACCATTCTCGGGAGTGGAGTCCTCGATATGAAGAAAGTGTTCACCACCGGTCAAGTCGCGAAAATTTGTAAAGTCGCGCCTCGGACCGTTAGCAAATGGTTTGATTCGGGAAAACTCCGGGGATACCGGATTCCGGGGTCGCAGGACCGTCGGATTCCCCGCGAGCATCTCCTGCGATTCCTCAAGGAATACGGGATGCCGCTGGGAGATCTCGAGTCGGAAGTGTTTCAGAAGATCCTGGTTGTTGGTGCTGATGCGCCGATGCTGGGCAGTCTTCGCGAGCATCTTCGCGAAGGCGACGACTTCCGGATCGAAACCGCCGCGTCGGGCTTTGAGGCTGGTATCCGGGCCGAGAGCTTCCACCCGGACTGCATCATCATCGACCTCGCCGTTGGCCGGATCGAAGCCGGGCAGATCGCTCAGAATCTGCGCAAGAGTCAGGACCATCTGACAACCATCCTGGTCGCCCTGACGAGCGATGAACCTAACGAAGATACCTACAACCTGGGTTTCAACGATGCGTTCAAGAAGCCGTTCGATGGTGCGTTACTCGCCGAACGGGTTCGCCGCCTGATCTCGCAGAAGAAGGCCGACGAGCCTTGATCCCGGCCTGAAGGCGATTAGCAGAACGAAGCCAGCAAGTCCACTGAGCCAGTCTGGCACCCCTCGCCAGCGACTCCGGGCTTGCTGGCTTGGTTTTGGGAACTGATTAGGAGAGAACTCTGCGCTCAACTACTCAACCAGCAGGATCGTGGAATCAGTGGATGAGTTGGTTGCGACGTAACCCAGCTTGGCATCGCTGGTGGTGTTGATCTTGACACTCGTGCCACCCGATATTGCCATGGTATCGGCGATAATCTGCGAACCATAAGTATTCGCTGTCCCCCCGGTCACATTGATGGCAGCCGCAGCGGCATAAACGGTCCCCCTCAAGGTGATATTGGTGCCGTTACTAAATGAAAGCGCTTTCGTATTGGCTCGGTCCTGGAAATAGGTGAGACCCGCATAGATTCCAGTCGTTGGCGGTGATAAGCTCACATTCGCCCCTCCCGCGATACTGATCTGGCTATTGCTGCTGGTGTTGTCCATGAAGATGGTCACCCCCGTCCCCGAAACGTTTGCCCCACCCGAAATGCTGAGTGGTCCACCTTTCATGTAATAAATACCTGGCTGTAACACAACATTCATCCCATTCGCAATCGTTAATCCACCATTGTAAACTCCAGGCGATATCGTTTTTGATCCGTATGTTGACGTGAATGATTGTGCCGTAAGCGAAGCAGGACTTGGCGTGGCCAGCGAGGCAAGTGGGTCGGGGATGTACGCGACGCCAGTTTTGACACTTCCTCCCCCTGTCACTGTGACTGAACTGCTACTATCTCGAAAACCACCGCCATGCAGTTGCAGGCCGGTCGTGGTGATGCTGCTTGATCCAGAGAGTTGCGTCCCCCCAGAACTGGACGAATCGACCTGAATCACCGACTCGCTCGTGATCTTCGACCCTCCCGAGACGTTCAGGGCAGGGTTCGCCGATCCATCGAGTAACAGGATTGATGCCGGGTTGGAGATGGTGATCCGCGCCACACCACGAGCCGTCAGGGTCATCGACCCGGAACCAACCACCGCACCGAAGATTCTCGGCTGAATATAGGTCACAATGACCTCAACATATCCCGGCGAGCTCTGGTTTGTTCCGCTCAGTGGGGGAATATTTACCGTGACCGTATTTGTGGTTGAATCGTTGGTAAAGCCGTTGGCTTTGGCGTTATACAGCGCCACGGTCTTGGCTTTGCCACTGACGTCCAGCCCGGTCGGATCGGTCGTCAGGTTCGTGGCAAGTTGGCACGCAGCCGAGTAAGCGGCGGCGTCCGCGACCGTTTGTGAACGCCGTCGCGCGGCAAGCATGATGCCACCGTCAAAAGCGAACGCCATCACCCCAATCAATGGGATCAGGCAGAGTGCCACTATCACGGCGACAGCACCCCGACGACGCTTTCTGGAAGGAAAAGGTCGGTGCAGCATTGTGCGTAAGCCTGAAAAGGAAGAGGAACCGGATCGATGAAACCAACGAATCAACCTTATGAATACTAATAAGTGACTGGCATTACCGACTTGCTTTTCATTGTGATCGAGCCGAAAAAGGCTTCGGGTGTCCAGTTGTAAGTCGCCGTGACGCTAGCCACGCCATTGGCCATCTGAGTTTGATCAAGATCGAACGTCAAAGAGCTTGTGTTCATGATCACTGCTTTTGAGACGACCGCAGCCGTCACCTGAGCATCGGTCGGCAGGCTCGCACTGTTTTCGCTCTGATAAGTGGCGCCATGCACTGAAGCCCAGCGCGACGCTTCTCGGGCCAGCGAGGCAACTTGCTGGAAGCGGAAAACTCCCAGACCCATGACGATCGTTCCCAGGATGAGCAACAACGTCACGGTGTAGATGATGGCACTTTCCAGCATGACCGCACCCCGGCGGCGTCTCGGTCGGCGTCGGCCCTGGCTGGTTGAACAAGCGAGAAACATGGCGTCACCTCGATGGCAAAAAGACCTGAAATCAGCACGGCGGACGAGAACTCACTCATGAACTTACGAGGGCGTCACTGCCATCTGGAGTGTGCGACTGAGGTTGACGGTCGTGGGCAATCCCGGCCAGGGAAAGTGAGCCGTGTAGGTGTACGAGACCGTGACCGCGACGTATTGATTGCCACTCGTATCGTACGAGAAGACCGGCGCCCCCACGGTGGGAGAAGGGCTGGTCAAATTGGTCGCATCGACGAGCGCCGCGGAACTGACGGCGGAGTTGCTGGCGGTAGGATTAAGCGAGGCGTAACAGGTGCCGTTGTAAGCGCAGACCGTGATCGTGGTCCAATGATAGAACAGGAGCGAATAGTCGATGGTGATGGCCGTGATCATGCACAGGACAGGAAGAATCAAGGCCAGTTCGACGGCCGCCGCAGCTTTGCGAGGTCGTCGGCTTTGGTGCGTTTTGTTTGCTTGACTGAACCTGCTCCAGCACATGTATCACTCTCCTGAAATGGAAGCCATCCCGAGGAAGCCTAGTCCACTTTTCCGGAATCCGTGGGCTCGATTCAGGAGGAAAACCTTCCAGAACGTAATTTCCGCGGGAAAGTCAGGCGTCAGACCGACCCCGTACTCGTCATAATGGCTAAGTGAGTTGGATGGACGAACGGGAGATCGCTCGATGATAAGTGGTCGAGGTAGCGAGGTTGGATCCTGGTGGACCCCCGCTCGACTGGCGTGGGTCGTCGGCGGCTTTGCTTTAATTTTGGTTCTGGTAACCCTGGCTGATCCCGGAATCACCATCGACGAACCGCTTGACGTCCGGCCGGGACGAACCTATTTGACCGTCCTCCAGGCCCAGGGTTGGCGGTTCTTCGACCGAGCGGTGATCGACACCGTTTACCGCGACAACGCCGAACATCCCCCGCTGGGTCGTTGGCTCCTTGGACTGGCTTCCACTCTGGGCCAGCCGTTCGAGGTGTTGCTCCGCGGCGGTCCTGATCCGGTCGGGTTGTACATCGTTGCTAGTCGAGTCGCTCCGGCACTCGCCTTCGGTCTGCTGGTCGGCTCGATCGTGTTTGCATCGAGTCGCCAAGATGGTCGAGCCGCGGGCGTGGTCGCCGGTCTCGCCCTCTTGATGATGCCTCGGGTCTTCGCCCACGCCCACCTGGCGGCTCTCGACACCTTCATCAGTCTCTTCTGGACCCTTTCCCTGCTCACCTTCCTGTGGGCGAGTCGGCAAGATCGGGTCATCCCCGCGATGATGGTGGCTGGTCTCATCTGGGGTCTGGCCCTCCTGACCAAAATTCACGCCTGGTTCGTCCCGCCCTTGGCCTTGATCTGGGTCGTCTCTCGTCTCCCGATTCGCCGAAGTTTGCCCGCTTATCTGATCTGGCTTGTGACCGGGTTCGCGATTTACCTCGCCGGCTGGCCATGGCTTTGGGCCGACCCCTGGGGCCGACTGACAGCCTATCTGGGAACGGGAGTGACCCGAGTCTCGATCCGCGTGCTTTACTTCGGCGTGGTATATGCCGACCGCGACCTCCCCTGGCACTATCCCTGGGTTTATTTAGGCACAACGGTGCCGGTGGGCCTGCTCTTGCTGGCAGCCTGGGGAACGATCCGTGGTTGGCTCGCCAGCGACCGCCGAGGGATCACGGTGTTCTGGGTGGGTTCAATCCTGATCTTTCTGGCCCTGTTTAGCACGAATGTGGCCATTTACGATGGCGAACGCCTCTTCCTGGTCGTCTTTCCCGCGCTGGCGGTCCTGGTCGGTCAAGGGTTCGGCTCACTCTGGTTTCAGGCTCAGCGGCAAGGTCGCGTGGTGCTGATTGGGTTCGTTTTGGCACAAGCAACCGGGGTTGTCTGGTTGCATCCGTTCGGGCTGAGTTATTACAACCTGCTGGTTGGTGGACTGCCGGGAGCCGAACGGTTGGGCCTGGAACTGACCTACTGGGGCGATGCGGTCGACGGCGTCCTGCTGCAACGTCTGGCCGATCGAGCCGTACCTAGCAGTTCGGCGGCACTGGCGCCGACGCTCGCGCCCGATCAGGGAAAGGTCGCCACGACCCGCCCCATGGCCCGACTGCCGGTGATCCTGGGCGACGCCGACGCGGCCTCAACCTCGGATTGGTTGGTTGTTTCCCGACGGACCGCTTACTGGACCGATGTCGTGCGGGAACGGCTCTTGCACGACGAGTGGATTGCAGTCCGATCTCGCCAGGGAATCTGGCTAAGTGCGCTCCTGAAACGGCGAAACCCAACCCCCTCTAGCCGGGTCGGGGTGGATCTCTATAATAGTCGCAGATTCCGTTGACACCCGAGGATTCCGTCCATGGCCGAGTTGACCCATTTCGACGAGACCGGCGCCAGCCGGATGGTCGATGTGTCGGCCAAGCCGATTTCCCTCCGGACCGCCGAGGCCAGCGGTCTGGTCCAGATGAATCCAGCAACGCTCCGGCTCATCCAGGACGGTGTTTCCTCGAAGGGAAACGTCTTCGAGGTCGCGCGCCTGGCGGGGATCATGGCCGCGAAGCGAACCGGCGATCTGATCCCGCTCTGCCACCCGATCGGTCTCGACTCGGTGGTGGTACGGTTTGAGACGATCAGCGATTCCACGGTTAAGGTTTGGGCAAGGGCCACGGTTCATGGCAAGACGGGCGTCGAGATGGAAGCCATGACGGCCGTCGCGGTCGCTTCGTTGACGATCTACGACATGGTGAAGGCCATGGATCGCGATGTGGTTTTCCACCAGATCCAACTGGAATCCAAATCGGGTGGGCGGAGTGGCGATTATCGCCGACGGAGCGATGAAGTTGCCGCCCCCATTCCGTAATGAGGACGGGCTGATCATGGCTATCACGCTCCAGGATTGTCATACCGGGTCGAGTTTCGAGGGAAGATTGCCCATGTCGACGATCGCACCTCGTCAAGCTGATGATCTCGGCCGGAAACTGGCCCTGCTCTACGCCCCGATCGCTCTGGAACTTGTGGAATCCGAGCGGATCTTCGCCCAGGAACTGGCCAGCCGCCATCACTTCGTGCAACAGGTCGTTGATCACTGCGCGGACTTCAAAGGCAAGCGCCTCCGTCCAGCTTTACTCCTGCTGGTCGGTAAGGCATCAGGTCAGGTCACGAGCGATCACCCCGTTCTGGCGGCCGTGGTCGAGATGATCCATACCGCGACGTTGGTACATGACGACATCCTGGACGAATCCACCGTCCGTCGCCACGCCGCGACCGTCAACGCCGAGTGGGGAACCGAGTCCGCCGTGTTGATGGGCGACTATCTGTTTACCCACGCGTTCCACCTCGCCGCATCGCTCGACACAACCTGGGCCTGCCGCGCCATCGGGCGGGCAACGAACTTTGTCTGCGAAGGAGAGATGCAGCAGGTCTACCACCGTGGCAATCTCGACCTCGACGAAGAGGCTTACTTCGCGATCATCCGTGGCAAGACCGCCGAGTTGATCGCCGTCTCGTGCCAGCTCGGCGCTCGCTACGCGGGTGCGAGTGACGAGGTCGTCGCGGCGATGGAAGAGTTTGGCCGCGATGTCGGCGTTGCCTTCCAGATCGCCGACGACGTGCTCGACTTGATGGGTGAGGAGCACATCACCGGCAAGAGCCTGGGCACCGACCTGGAAAAGCAAAAGCTGACTCTACCCCTGATTCGAGCCCTGGCGGTTGCCAGCCGCGAGGATGCTCAGAGGTTATTTAGTCTTCTTAGCGAAGCGAGTGTCGAGAACCGGCGCGAGGTCCGGCGTGTCATCCTCCAGACCGATGCCCTCCGCTACGCCTGGAGCCACGCCGAGCGCTTTACTCGTCGCGCTGCGAACCGGTTGGAAGTTCTCCCTGACTCGCCCGCGAAGTCCGTTCTGCTCGCTCTCACGGCTCAGGTAATTCGCCGCGAGGGTTGAGGGTGGCTTGCATGGCCGCGGTGAGTGGTCGGATCGAATCGGCGGGGGCCATGTCACCGCACTGGTCGGGGTGCAGGAAAGCCGCCGCGATCCGCAGGCTCGTTTCGAGTCTGGGACCAGGGCGAGAAAAGTAGGCTGAGCCATCGGTCAACGCCACGCGTCCAGCGCGGACCGCGGCCAGGCTTTGCCACTCAGGGCGGTCGGCGAGAGCTGCGAGTTCGGCTTCGGTTCGATCGATCGAGAATCCGCAGGCTGAGACCAAAATCGCCGCAGGATTCGCCTGGTTGATCGCCTCCCAGGTGATCCGGGCGGACTTCTCACCGGCGCGGCCGATCACCTCACGCCCGCCGGCGAGAGCGACGATCTCGGGATTCCAGTGTCCCGAGGAAAATGGGGGATCGAGCCATTCCAGGATCAGGGTGCGTGGGGTTGCTTGATCCTCGATCCGGTGCGCGATCTCTTCACCGGTCTTCAGAAACTGCTCGACCAGCCCTTCGGCAGCGCGGCGGGCGTCCAGGACGACCCCGACCCGGCGGAACATGGCGAACAGACCTTCGAGGTCGGTGGGATTGACGCTTTCAACAGCGGGTACATGCGGTAAGCCGGCGGCCGTCCGGCGGACCGTGGCCTCGTTGACCGCGCAGACATCACACTGTTCCTGGGTCAGAATCAGGTCGGGTCGGAGTTCGGCTAACGTCCGCGCATCGAGTTCGTAGAGGCTCCCGCGTTGGTCGTTGACCAGGGCGTCGATCGTGGCACTGGAGGCGTCGTGCGGGATGTTCGACCGGGTCAGGTGCGGGATCAACTCGACTCCGGCGGGGAAATCGCATTCATGAGTGACCCCGACCAGTTCATCGCCTCGACCCAGGGCGCAGACCAACTCGGTCAGCGATGGCAGCAGACTGACGATCCGCATGAAAGAATGCCTCGGGTCGGGGCGAGTAGGTTCAGGCCACGGGCCGAACGTCGGTCGTCGGGCCGACCGAGACGATGGTCAGCTTCGCGACCGGATAGCGATCTAGAACACGGCGGACATCGGCCACCGTGACCCGGTTGAAGAGGTCAAGTTCCTTGTCAACCGGAACGTACTCGCGGCGATAGGTCCAGTTGAAGCCGAGCGACGAGAGCCGACCCATCGGCCGCTCGCTGCGCAGCACCGACCGCGCCATTACCTTGTTTTTGGCCTGGCTCAGCTCTTCCTCGGTGATCCCCTCGGCATCGACCTGAGCGAAGACCTGCGCGACTCGTTCCAGGTTGGCCTGAGTTTCGTCAGGCTCACAGCTCAGAAACGTGAAGAACGCCCCAGCCTGGTTATAGTCCTGATAAGACAGTTCAGCCCCCTCGGCGTGCCCGGGGTCGACCAGTTCCCAGTAGAGTCGCGAGCCGGTGTGATCCCCCAGCACCGTGACCAGCAGTTGCGCCGCGTAACGATCATCATCTTCGAGCGGGGGTGCGTCGGCCACTCCGATCACGGTCTGTTGCAGGTCCTCCGAGCGCAGCAGCGCTTCAAAGGCACCGGAGCCACTCGGGGGACTGATCGTTCGCTGACTGTCGCGACCCGTCCAGGCCGAGCAATGCTGCTCGGCAAGCGCAACGAGGTCGTCCCATTGGGAATTGCCGGCGAACGCGAGCACGATATTGCTCGGACTGTACTTCTCGGCAAAGTAATCCCGCATCTGCTCGATGGTCAGGTCGGTGATCGAATCCACCGTGCCGATGATGCTTTGCCCGAGCGGATGCGCACCAAAATGAGCGGCCTTCGCGGCGTCGTAAGCCACCGATACGGCGCTGTCGAGATACATCCGGATCTCTTCGATAATGACCTTCTTCTCGGTCTCGAAGTCCTCGGCACGCAGCGATGGACGTAAAATATCGGCGAGAACATCAAACGACTTCGGCAGGTACTCGGGCAGGCAGGTGAAGTGGTAAAAGGTATCTTCTTCCGACGTCTGAGCGTTGTGCTTGGCCCCGACGCGGTCGAAGTCGCGGTTGACCGTCAAGGCATCGCGGTTGGGCGTCCCCTTGAAGATCATGTGTTCGAGGAAGTGCGAGACGCCAGCCAACTGGGTCGACTCGTCGCGACTGCCCGCCTTGACGAAAAAGCCGGCGGCGACCGACCGGGCATGGTCGTTCAGCTCGGCGATGACCTGGAGACCGTTGGGAAGCACAGTCTGGTGAAACGGCATCAGATCAAGCCTCCGGAGGAAGTTGGAGCGGGGTTGGTCCGAGCGTCACGATCGTCATTTCGGTGGGAGCATGGCGACGGGCAAAGTCCCCGACCGATGCAGGTGTCAAAGCGTCGAGACTTGATGAGATTTCGTCGAGCGAACGAACCCGGCCCAGGTAATACCAGTCGGAAGCGAGCGAACCCGCCCGGCTCATGCTCGACTCTTGCTGCATGATCAGCGAGCTTTTCAACCCGGCCCGCATTGTGTCGAGTTCTTCGGCTTCCAGACCCTCGTTCCCCAGCCGATGGATCTCAGCGAGCGTGACGTCGAGAGTTTCCTGGGCCCGCTCGGTCGAGGTCCCCGCATAACAAACGACCGCCGCGCGATCTTTCAGACCTTCGTACGAAGCATAAACGGTGTAGCAAAGCCCCCGCTTCTCGCGGACCTCAGTGAACAGTCGAGCCGACGAATAGCCGCCGAGGACCCCGATCATCGCCCGGGCCTGATAATAATCCGGGCTGGTGACGGTGACGGTGGGGTATGCGAGCGCAATCTGCGTCTGCTGGGTTTCCTTGATCAACTGATCCCGTTTCGGTCCGGTCGGTTGCGACTTCAGGACCGGTTCGGGCCGGGGTTCCCAACCCCCAAAGAGCCGACCAACACCTGTCTCCAGTTCGTTCCAGTCGAGGTTGCCCGCCACGGCCAGAATTGCCCCCCGTGGCTGGAAAAAGTCTCGATGAAATTCGCGGAGAACTTCGGGAGTGATGCGCTCGACATCCTCGATCGTTCCAGGACTGGGCCGACCCCAGGGGTCGGGAAAGTGCCGTTGCCGAAGTTCGTAGATGACCTTGGAGCCGGGGTCATCTTCCAGGCTTTGCAGGTTCTGCAACGCCAGAGCCCGGATTGGCTCGACTTCTTCCTCGTCAAGATGAGGCCGAAGTACAACGTCGGCGAAGATCTCGAGCGCGGGGATCAGGTTCCGCCCGAGAGTTGCGGCCGAAACGCTGGTATGAAGGGTCTGGGCTCCTTCACCATGACTCACCCCGAGATTGTCGAGCGCATTCAGGAGAGCCCGACTATCGCGATCGCCCGCGCCACGAGTGATCCACTCGGCCAGCATCGAAGCCGAACCGAAATACCCCGCGCGGTCATACGCTGCCCCTGCCGGTACGAGCAAGCTGAACGCCGCCGACTGGACATGAGGCATCGACTCCGCGACCAGAGTTAGCCCATTCGGATATTGGTGATGCTTGATGAAGGATTCTGGCACTTTGGTTCTCAACGAAGAAGCGGCGACCGAGGCTAGAACTCAGTCGTTGGCCGGGCAAGACCAATCATTTTGCGATTGAATGCCGCCAGGATCAACCACCGACCGCCTTGTAGAGGGTTTTCGAGCGATGAAAACCAATGGATCGGTACATTTGAACGGCAGAATTGTTCTCGGCCGTGACTTCCAGATACGCTTGTCGCAGACCCGCCTGGTAAAATCCCTCCAGCGCCTGACGAACGAGGGCTTTGCCCAGACCCATGCCCCGGAATGCCGGGACGACCCCGAGGTTCTGGATCGAGCCGATGGGTCCTCGATCCATGATCCCCTGGACGGTCCCGCAATATCCACTCGGGCAGGCGATTAACCACGTCGAGACCGCCAGAAACCCCGGCTTGCGACGGATCTCTCGCATCAACCGCAGGCAGCCGTTACGTTCACCAAGGCAAGGGAACACGCTGGCATCGATTTCGTCGCGAAAACTCTGAAATTTGACTTCGGCGTGCGAGTCGAGCAACGACTCTTCCCAACCAACCCACCGGAAAGGCGACGGCAAAACCGGGGGCGGCAGCGACCCATCCAGGCCGATCTCCATCCGGAACCGTTTGTAGTAGGTGATTGCCATCGACAACGGACGATCTGAAGGCGGCTCGCCAGGTCAGTTTGCGATGCACCATTTTGGTCATCGTGGTCAACATGGTCAATGATGGGCAGTCCGGATGGGTGGAATTCTTCCGTTCAGGAGTCTCCTGAAGGCTCATTCATGGACCTTGCGATGAGGATCGGGATTGCCAGGCCGTGGCGAACCTTGTCGATGGTCTCACCGAAGATCAGATCACGAATTGGCCCATGCCCGTGCGATCCGACGACGAGGAGGTCGATCGGCTCACGCTTCAGGTGCATGATCAATTCGCGCGACCGATTGGGACCATGGAGCAGGACCGCTGACGCGGGATAACCTCGCGCCACCAGCACTTGCACCACTTCGTCGAGATAGCGCTGATCGGCGTCGGTCTCCTGGTCTGCTGTCTGATCGCCATAAACATGGGTCATCGGCGAGTCCACGACATGGAGCAGGACCAGATGGGTTCGTTCGGGTTCGGCCAGGCTCAGTGCCCGATTGACAATCTCGCTGTCGCCTGGACCTCGTTCCAGAGCAAGTCCGATCCGCTGGACCCGCCGGGGCCGGACGGCATCGGACCAGTCGAACTCGGTTGTGGGACCGGATTGCCATGGTGGTGCGGGACGGACCCAGGGCTTGATGAGAACCCAGCCGAGAAGTGCCGCGGCCGACCCCATCAGACCGTACAGACCGGCCGCCGCGACCCAGTCGAGCCGAATTGGCCCGAGATGCGATCCGGAGACTCGGAGTGCCTCGATCCAATCATTCGCGTTCGAGTACACCAGTTTGGCATTCAGACCGGCGATCAGGGCCGCGGACGACCAGGCAAGCACTTGCCCCCACCAGGGAGTCGCAAACGAACCCATGTTGCGCCGGTTCGAGGTAAACTGGATCAACGGCACAACCGCGAACGATAACTGCAAACTCAACACAACCTGGCTCAGGATCAGGAGTTGTTGTGTCGAACTCTCGCCCGCGATGGCGATCGTCAGGACTGCCGGAATCAACGCGATCGACCGGGTCACCAGCCGCCGGAGCCAGGGAGCAAGTTTGAGGTCAAGATACCCTTCCATGATGATCTGCCCGGCCAGCGTGCCGGTCAGCGTCGAGCTTTGCCCGGCACAGAGCAACGCCACACCGAACAAGATCGGCGCTGACTTGTCGAGGAAGTGCGGGAGCAGCTCATAAGCTTTCTCGATGCTGGCCACTTCCGCCTTGCCGAAGAAGACCGAGGCACTCAAAACGAGGATCGCCGCGTTCACCAGAAACGCAACATTCAGCGCCAGCACAGAGTCAATCAAGTTGTACCAGCAGGCTTGTCGCTTGCTCGGATCATCCTTGCCGATTTGCCGCGACTGGACGAGTGCCGAATGGAGATAGAGGTTATGCGGCATGACCGTCGCGCCCAGGATGCCGATGGCGACGAACAACTGAGCTTGCGACAACGGGGTCGGTCGGAGCCCACCCACCACAGCCCCGAAGTCGGGCTTCGCCAGCAAAATCTGCACGAGGAAGCAACCGCCAATGGTCGCGATCAATGCCAGTACGACCGCCTCCAGCTTTCGCATCCCGAAGCGCTGGAGGTAAAGCAAAAGGAAGGTGTCGAACGCCGTCGCGAGGCAGCCCAGCAGGAGGGGAATCCCGAAGAGGAGTTTGAGCGCGATCACCGTTCCAACCACTTCGGCGAGGTCGCAAGCGGCGATGGCGATCTCGGCGAGGAGCCAGAGAATCCAGTTGATCGGTCGCGAGTACTCGACACGGCAAGCTTGAGCCAGGTCACGGCCAGTCACGACTCCCAGTCGGGCGGCCAGCGTTTGCAAGACGACAGCCATGAGATTCGACAGGAGCAAGACCCACACCAGCGTGTAACCAAACCGGGCTCCACCTTCGAGGTCCGTCGCCCAGTTACCAGGGTCCATGTATCCAACGCTGACAAGATACGCCGGTCCCATAAAGCCAAAAAGGCGTTTAAAGGGATTGGATGACGCCACGCTGACGCGAGGGGATTCGCCGGGTTCATCCCGACTTTTCAGGAAACTACCGAACTTATGTTTCATCACCAAGGTTGTCCGTTGCGGCTAATCTGGACCCGCGCAACTTAACTATCTTCCCAGTCATCCCTCAATGGTAACGACCAATAACTCAGACTCAATACCGATTTGTGAAAAACAAAATAAGGGATTGCTTCAACACAAAATAAGTTTTCGGTTGACCAAAAATTATACGGCACCTGAATTGCTGACCTATGCTGGTCATGGGTCTGAATTTGTGGCATTCAACAATCTGTCAGGACACCTGCATGAAGTTTTTCAAAATCGTTTTCGTGATGATTGGTTTCGCTGCAACAATGGCGTCGCCTGCCAAGGCTCAGTTCTCCTTGTCTATTGGCAACCCTTACGCGGGTGGCATTGGTTTGGGATCAGCCGGTTACGGCTACTCCTCGGGATACTCGAATTACAGTGGGATCGGTTCCGGCTTGGGTTACGGCAACAATTATCAGTCCTATTCGAACTCCGGCTATCTTGCGGGTCCGGGGGCGATTGGCGGTACCTATGGTTATAACTCCGGCTATTCCGGGCTGGGTGGCTACAACACCGGTTATCGTTCGCGACCGTATTACGGCAATTATGGTTACGGTAACTCCAGCAACGGTTCGAGAGACGGGTTTGCTCCTTTCCGCCCGCTCAATGGATTTCGCCGCTATCGTTGAGTAACGTCGGAGCAAATACCCTGAAGTTGCTCAGCAAGGCGAGGTTTTCCTCGCCTTTTTGCGTCGACCGGGAATGAGCCGACTTCGTGGGGTAATATTGAGTCGGTAACGATGAGTCGACCACGGGAGGGTCGTTCGGCAACCACTTGCAACCGAACGGAGAATTTCCCTTGCGACGATCCCCGCTGGCGATGACGATCGCTGTTTCGTTCCTCTGCCTGGCCTCAGCGACCGCAACATCGGCGCAGTCATTAGTCACAACTCCTGCACGAAACCAGGTTTACGGGACCAGTTGGGGGGTCGCCAGTTATGGGATGAAACGGACCTGGTCGTCGTATTCGTCTCCATTTGGCGTCGGTTATGGGTACGGTTATCCCCCGGTTGGGTTCGTTCCTGGGAAGTTTGGGGTGGAACTCTGGCGCCCGAATGAGGTTGTGCCGGCGGGTGTTTATGGAATCAATTACCGGTATCGGACATGGCCTTACCCTTACCCGGTGGGTCCACCCGCTTATGGACCTTCGATTGGAGCTTACGCTCCAGGTTTTGGACCTGAACTTCGGGCACCGGCCGCATGGTGATCCGCCCTCTTGGCAGGCGCTGATTGATCTGCTATCAAAGTGGAGCAGGTGATCAGCGACCTCCCATCGAGTGACTCCACGAATGACACTCCCCATGCTGGCCCGCGTTCGCCAGTCTGTTCCGCAGCCTCAGGTTGCCGACATCCCCGCGACGGTGCGACAGATCATCTTTGCCAGTCGGTTAGCCAGTCGTGTACCTGCGGGTGGCACGATTGCCGTCGGGGTTGGGAGTCGGGGCATTACCTCGATCCCCACCGTTGCCCGGGCGACCGTCGATGCCCTCAAGGAGATGGGATTTCGCCCATTTATCGTGGCGGCGATGGGGAGCCACGGTGGAGCCACGGCGGCCGGCCAACGTGAATTGTTGGCTGGGTACGGAATCACGCCTGAAGCCATGGGAGTCGAGGTCCGGACCGCAATGGATGTGGTTGAGGTGGGGACAAACTCGGTCGGACTCCCCATCTACTTTGATCGCAATGCCCATGAAGCGGATGGAATCGTCCTGATCAATCGGGTCAAGCCTCACACCGACTTCACCGGGACGTATGAGTCCGGCATCCTGAAGATGCTAACGATCGGCCTCGGCAAGCGTGAAGGTGCGACGCAAGTCCATAAACTGGGAATCAAAGGTCTTTGCGAAGTGATGCCTGGTGTGATGCGGTTCCTGGTCGCTCGCACGAAATTCGCGCTCGGACTCGCAATCCTCGAAAACGTCGCCGATATGCCAGCCGAGATCGTCGCTCTTGAACCCGAGACGATCCTGGACGATGAACCCACCTTGCTTGCCCGCGCACGTGAGCTGATGGGCCGGCTCCCGTTTGATCAGATCGACGTGCTGGTGGTGGGCGAACTCGGCAAGAACTACTCCGGCGCGGGGATGGACCCCAATGTGATTGGGCGGTTGATGGTCGAGACGATGGCCGACCATCCCCGACCTGTCGTGACCCGTCTGGTCGTCCTCGATGCTTCGGAAGAAACCCACGGCAACATCGTGGGAGTCGGGTTCGCCGACCTGACCACCGATCGACTGGTTGCCAAGCTCGACCCGGAACCATTTCGGATCAATATCCTGACCTCATGTTGCCTCGAACGAGGCCGGATTCCGATCTCCCTGGCCAACGACCAGGAAGTCCTGATCGCGGCCCTCGACACCTGCTGGCGGATTGATCCAAGCGAGGCGCGCGTGGTCGTGATCCCGAATACTCTGGAATTGACCACGATCTGGGTTTCCGCCGCCCTCGCCGCCGAGGTTGAAGCCCACCCGCACCTGAGTTTCGAAACCGACTGGAAACCGATCACCTTTGATGCCGACGGCTGGCTTGATCAGGAAGGACTTTTCCCCGAAAGTGTCCGAGGTCGACGCCTGGCCGGGGCGTATGCGGTGGCGGGTCATTAACCGACGTTCGCAAAAATCGGGTCGATCGAGTCAGGACCGGCTTGCGATCTGACCGCAAAAACGAAATAATCGCCCAATGCGCGGCCGGACCAGCCGCGCGCTCCGGATTGCGGACCGACTTCTCGGTCCGGTTTCTCTCCGGTTCTGGCGGCGGGGCGCTTGGGCTGACCCGAGCGGAGCGCCAGTCCACAACCATCCGACGCAAAGGCAAGATCAGTCATGGCGGAAGCGGTCAAAATTCAGGTCGAATCGCGAGACCCGAAAAAGAACAAGGGAACCGGTACCCGGGTTTCCCGGCGACTCCGGGCCAACGGTCAGATCCCCGCGATCATCTATGGTCACAAGCAAGCTCCAGTCCCGATTGCGCTCCCACGCGAGACGGTTCTGGACATGATCAAAAAGCAGACTCACCTGGCTGAACTGAACATGAATGGCACGACCGAGACGGTTTTGCTGCGTGATGTTCAGTGGGATTATCTGGGCAAAGAGATCCTTCACCTCGACTTCGCCCGCGTGAATGTCGGCGAGGCGATCGAGACCGAAGTTCGGATCGACCTCCGCGGCACGGCTCCCGGCGTGACCGAGGGTGGCATCCTGGAAACTTTGATCCATGCCGTTCATGTCACCTGCCGGGCGGATGCAATCCCCGACTCGCTCCGGGTTGATATCTCGGAGCTGGCGATCGGGCAAGCGATCCACATCAAGGATCTGAAGCTGCCTGATGGGGTGACGGTCAAGGGTGATCCCGAGACGCTGGTGGTTCACGTCACGACGAAGGTTGCCGACGAGCCGACGACCGAGGCCGCTGAAGGAACCCAGCCCGAGGTCATCAAGCCGGAACGGAAAGACAAGGACGACTGACGTCTGGTTGGCGATCCGCTGAAGGTGGCTCAGGGCATGTTCAAACTGGTAGTCGGGTTGGGAAACCCGGGAAGCAAATACGACGGGACCCGACACAACATCGGGTTCGAGGTGATCGACCGTCTGGCGTCGGGAGGCTCGGGCACGCGGTTCAACCGCAAGTTCGACGGCCAACTCGCCGAGATCGAAGTCGACTTTCGCCGCGTCCTGCTCCTTAAACCAGAGACGTTCATGAACCTGAGCGGTCGATCGGTGGTGCCGGCCCTCCGCTTCTATCAGCTCGAACCGAGTGACTTGCTGGTTGTCTGCGACGACTTGAACCTGCCCCTCGGCAAACTCCGGTTCCGCCGGGGTGGGTCCGATGGTGGTCAAAAAGGTCTGCGCGATATCTCAGCGCACCTCGGGTCCGAAGACTACCCCCGGCTTCGCGTCGGGATCGGTGAGCGCGGTCCCGTCGATGCCGCCGACTATGTGCTCGGCCGCTTTCGACCCACCGAGCGACCAGTTATTGATGATGCCCTGATCTCGGCCACGCAAGCCGTTGCCGTCTGGGTCACGCAAGGGGCCGACGCCGCCATGAGTCGGTTCAATGGGGCCGGTTCCGCCAACTAACTGCTGATTTCATTGCTCACCACTTGATTTGGGGTTGGTCAGTCACCAACCGCCAGTTTTCCTTGAGGAGTCTGCCTTGCCAGTCAATACGTATGAGGGGATGTTCTTGCTCGATAGCAGCAAGGTCGCGATGAACTGGGACGACTCCGTCCGTCATGTTCATGACATCCTGGCCAAGCATAACTCCGAGATCGTCGCCAGTCGCCAGTGGGATGAGCGCCGGTTGTCGTATGCCGTCGAAGGTCACAAGAAGGGCACCTACCTGCTGACCTACTTCAAAACCGATGGCGCGAACCTCGCGGAGATCGTCTCGGATTGCCATCTGAGCGAACTTGTGCTGCGTGAGTTGGTTCTCAAGATCCACCCGAAGTTGGTGGACCACCTGGTCGACCGCGCCATGAACTCGACTCCGGGTGAGGGTGAAGAAGCCCCCCGCGAAGAAGACATGGATGATCGCCCCCGCCGCCGTCGTCGTGACGACTGACCCAACTGACCGGCTCACTCACGCTTGTGACTTCGCGAAAAGTATGTTACGTTCTCGCCCAGGGAACAAGCGTTTAGTGGGTTTGATCGTGTTGTTGCCTGGTGGTTTTTTCTCAGGGGGAGGTGGAGGACGATGGCTCAGCTCAACAAGGTTTTCCTCATGGGTAACCTCACGCGCGATCCGGAGTTGCGCCGCCTCGCTAACGGGACCGCCGTGACCGATCTTGGGCTCGCGCTCAACCGGTCATACACCGGCAAGGATGGCGTCAAGCGCGACGAGGTCGTTTACATCGACGTGACCGTCTGGGACCGTCAGGCCGAGACCTGCGTTGAGTACCTCAAGAAAGGCCGTCCTGTTCATGTTGAGGGCTACCTCAAGATGGACCAGTGGGACGACAAGACCACGGGCGAGAAGAAGTCAAAACTGCGGGTCCAGGCGGACCGGGTCCAGTTTCTCGGTGGTCGCGATGACATACCGGGTGGTGGTGGAGGAGCTGATGACTACTCATCCGCACCTCCCCGCGAAGCTCCGCCGCGTCGCCCGGCCGCCGAACCGCGTGGGTCGAGCAATGGTGGCGGTGCCCCATCTCGCGGCTATGCCCCATCGAACAACGCTCCGCCCCGGCGACCCGCGCCGCCACCCGTTGAGTCAGATGGCGACGAGGATGATATTCCCTTCTGAATCCCACGAGGACCGGGCTCAAACTCTGGGCCGACTCGATTCCCACACCAACGCGGTTCGTTTCCTGGAGTGAGTGTTGCATCATGGCCAAGATGACCGACAAGAAGCCGGGTAAGGCCAAAGCCAAGGCCAAAACCTCGGTCAAGTCCAAAAAGAACGCCCCCGCCCCCAAAGCAACTGCTGTCGTCTCGACCGCGCATCAGCCGGGCAACGATCGGCGCAAGAACCACCCGATGCGGTCCAAAGACGGGTACATGCAGATCCTGCTCACCCACACCGTTCCGCACTTCGGCCAGCCTGGGGACCTCGTCAAGGTTCGCCCCGGCTTCGCCCGGAACTACCTCCTGCCGCAAGGACTAGCCACCTTCGCGACTCCGCATAATTTGCGGATTGTCGAGAAGCATCGCCAACGTCTCCGCCAGCTTGAAGAAGCTCGTCGGAGTGACTTGGTGAACCTCGGCGCCCAGATCGCGCAGCGGCAGATCACGATCGAGAGCAACGCCAACCAGGATGGCCACCTCTACGGTTCAGTGACCGCTGAGCAGATCGCCGAAGCCCTCAAGGCGGACAATTTCCCGATCGAAGGCGAAAACGTCAAGATCGAAGGCCCGCTCAAGGAACTTGGTCTTTACACGATTCGGCTCCACCTTGGGCAAGATGTCGAGACTGAGGTTAAGCTCTGGGTTGTACCAACCCACACTGACGAACCCGCCGTCTGAGCGAGTCGCGGTCGCGAAAATTTGAACAGCATGTACAATTGACAAGCCGACAGATACCATTGTCCAGGTATCTGCCGGCTCTTTTGTTTTTCGTCCCCAGATTTACCATTCGAGTTTGGTAATTCGCAGGCCGATGAGAAGACAGGAGATCTGGGGATTCATGGGTCTTCGGGGCTTTTGGGGTGAGTGTTCCTTCACTCATCTTCTCGACCCCACCTGGCTGTGATTGGTTGCGATCGGAGTTCGCCGCAGCATGTCCAAATATCAAAATGGTTCGGCAGACAGCAACGGTTCGGGCTCGCATCGGAACGGGCATGGGCACGGGCCCAATCTTCAGGTTCTGGCTCTTGATACCGAGCGGTTGCCGCCAGCCAATCTGGAAGCCGAGATGGGTGTGCTGGGGAGCGTCCTGCTCGACAACGAGACGCTGCACGACGTTGTTCCGGTGCTCAAGGTCGAAGATTTTTACCGCGACGGGCACCAGAAGATTTACCGAGTAATTCGTGATCTTTACGACCTCGGCAAGGCTGTCGATATTCTGATTCTCAAGGAAGAACTGGTTCGACGTAACCTGTTTGAATCCGTGGGTGGCGACGAGACGCTCGTGGGCCTGATCGAGGGGGTGCCGCACTCGGCACACGCCAAGTATTACGCCGACATTGTTCGCCAGAAGTCGATCAGTCGGCAGTTGATCGAGACCGCCAACGAGATCCTCAACGAAGGTTACTCGAACAACTATACTGCGCAGGAACTTTTGCAGTCCGCCGAGAAAAAGGTCTTCATGATCGCCGAGGAGGAGTCTTCCGGCGAGACGGTCGAGGTCAAGGATGTGATCGTCGAGGCGATGGACCGGATCATCGCCAAGGTCGAGGATCGCCACGTTGTTTCTGGAGTCAGTACCGGGTTCCATGACCTGGATGAGATCACTGCAGGCTTTCAAGGGACCCAACTCATCATTCTGGCTGCCCGCCCCGCGATGGGGAAAACCGCGATCGCCTTGAACATCTGCGAGCACGTCATCTGCACGCTCAACAAAGGGGTGTTGTTCGTCAGCCTTGAAATGGGTGAGCTGGAACTTGTGGACCGGTTACTTTCATCGCGGGCAAGAGTGGACGGATATAAGTTGAAGACTGGCAAGGGGCTTGGTCAACAAGATCTGGCTCAACTTGGCCGCGCTTACAATGAGTTGCACAAAGCGCCCCTTTATATCGATAGCACGCCGGCACGCAACTCGTTACAGATCACGGCGAATGCTCGGCGGCTCAAACTTCGCAAAGATATTGGCATGATCGTGCTCGATTACATTCAGCTCGTCGATGCGGACGAACCCCGCGATAGCCGTCAGGAACAGATCGCCAAGGTGAGTCGGCGGCTCAAACAGATCGCCCGCGAGTTAAACATCCCGGTCATCGCCCTGTCGCAGCTCAATCGGGGCGTCGAGAACCGGGAAGATCGGCGCCCACGGATGGCGGACCTTCGCGAGTCCGGAGCCATCGAGCAAGACGCTGACCTTGTCCTCTTGCTCCACCGACCCGAATACTACGACCCTAATGATCAACCCGGCATCGCCGAATTGATTATCGCCAAGAATCGGTCGGGCGGTACGGATACGGTCAAGCTGCAGTTTAGCAAGAATCTGACCCGTTTCGAGAATCTCGATCAGCGCCACGATCCGTTAGGAGGAGCTTTCTGATCGGGCGGTCAGACGGTCACGGAGCCGACCAAACGTTGTCTCCATGTTGCGGTCGAAGACGAACTGAGTGGGGGAACCAACGACCCGCGACGCCCCCATGGCGATTAACTGGCGGTAACACTCGGTGAGTTTGCGGGCGGCGATTAAGGCCGTGACACGCCAACCAGGTTCATCCTCGCGGTTCCAGATCTCACCACGCGCCGGGTGCTGAGCCCCTTGCGCGACGAGGTAGTTCGCCACCTGGGCAGCGGTGCCTGGCCCAGCCGAACCGATCCGGCCGACCACTTCGAGATGGAGCATCCCCTCCGAGGCGCGAACACCGTCCATCGCGTCGAGCAAGAGCCCGAGTGGACCGGTCGGGCCCTCATCCAGCAGGGTTCGCAGCGTCTCGACATGACCGATCAAGCACGAAGCCGAATCAAGAACTCGGCCCGCCTCGATCTCGCGGAGGCGGTTGTCCTTGAGCGTCACGCCTGAACTGGTCAGGTCGACGATGATGTCGGCGATCCCCAGGGTCGGGTGGAGTTCGAGCGCTCCGTCAGAGTCGATGATCTGGTAGTAATAGATGCCCCACTTGCGAAAATAGGCTTCGGTCAGTGCTGGATACTTGGTGGAGACTCGAAACGTCTGGCCTCGGTCCTTGAACTCGTTGGTCAGGTCAACCAAATCAATCACGTGGGTCACATCCACCCAACTCTCCGGGACCGCAACAACCAGGCGACAGCCGCCATAACCCAGATCTTCAACCACAACCGTCGAGTGTTCGGCCTCAAAAGCGCGTTCGGCGTAGAGATCCATCCCGGTCACACCGAGATGGCAGCGGCCCTCCTCAACCTGCGTGACGATATCGGTCGGCCGCATGAAAACCACGTGGAACCGGGGATGACCGGCGATCGTCGCCTCGTACTGGCGATCGCTCGCGCGGCGGACCTTGTAGCCGGCGGTCTTCAAGATCTCGACGACGCCGTCGTAGAGGTGACCTTTCGATGGCAACGCAAGGCGGATCACCGAATCGATGGTCGAAGTCATGATTGAGCCTCCCGAGTCGGGTCGGTAATCAAGCGGATGACGTCGGCCATTGTGCCCTGGACCTGAGTCCGCCGGTGGTGATCATGAATTGTGACACGTAAGTCGGAGTCGATTGATCCAGAGACAATGACCGACCACCGCGCAGCGAGTAAACGCGCCCGGCTGACCATATCCGCCGCGTCCCAGCCCGATTCGAGGATCGCCCGACGCCCGAGAGCGCGGATCTGGGCCGCGAGTCGCACGGCAGCCGAGATGGCCTCGGTCTTCGCTGGGATCACGAGCGTCGCGTCAGGGATTTTGGGCTGACGGTTATGCTCGGCTTGCGCCTGGAGGACCTGATCGATCCGTTCCAGGCCGAACGCGAAGCCGACCCCGCGATCATCGCGGTCGCTGCCGAAAACCCGGGCCAGACCATCGTAGCGGCCACCACCGCCCAGTTCGACAATGCCGGCAGGGGTCGATGTCGTCAGGTCAAAGATCATCTGCGAATAGAACCCGATGCCACGCCCAAGGCCGAGATCGAGCACGATCGAGTCGGAATTGATCCCGTGGTGCCCGAGTGACTCGAACAGGGCCCGGAGCGATGCGACCGAGTCGGGAGCCCAGGCCTCGAACTCGCGAGTCAACCGGTCGAGTACCATCCGAGGGCTTCCCCGGAGTTGCGCGACTGCCCGGACCTGCTTGCGGACGTGCCCGAGTTTGTCGCTCAGGTCGTGGCTCAAAACCCACTTGCGCCGGAGGCGATCCACGATCTCGGCTCCTGACCGACGGCCGATGACGACCGGCACGAGGGTCCGGAACAGCCGATCGATCGCCGGATCGTCGGTTGAACTCGAGGATTCGGCGATCTCGTCGGCATCGGTGGCCCGGCGGAGCCAACCTTCGAAGTGGTCGAGACCACGCTCGATTGAGTGGACGTCGCCCCCGTCGGCGGCGGCCTCGCTCAACATTTCGATCAAGGCGGTCTGAGCCGAGGTGGGCAAACCCGACCGGGTCAAGAGTTCGAGAACCAGGCCGACATGCCCAACGCGAATCGAAGGGTTCGTGATCCCAACCTCGGCGAGAGCCGCCGTGGCCATCCAGATGACTTCGGCATCGGCAAAGGGACCAGAATCGCCGAGCCGCTCGACGCCGACCTGATGAAACTCGCGGAGCCGGTCGGGGCGAGCGGAGTCTTCATGGCGAAACGCCGACCCCGAGTGACTGACACGCCAGGGGAGCGCAGGTCCTGGTTGGGTGGCGGTGTAAGCGCGAACCACGCCAGCCGTCAACTCGGGGCGCAGACAGACACGCGGCGAGGCTGACCCCTGAACGAGGAACAGTTTAGAAACAATGCCTGCTCCGCTTTTGCGTTCATGGAGATCGACGGGTTCGAGCACAGGCGTTGCCAGTCGGTCATAACCAACGCGATCGAAATAGCTGAGGAGACTCTTTTCCAGCCGAGCCAGCCGAACGAAGTCGCTGGGGAGGCAATCCGCAGTCCCCTTGACCAATGCGATCGACTTTTCTCGGGAATCAACGCGGGTCATCGGCTCGCCTCGCTGCTCAAAACCTCAAGCGCCGCTTTGAGAACACTTTCGAGTTCCGCTTGCGGCAGAGCTTTTCGCTCGGCGCGGGTGGTCAGATCACGGAGGTTGAAGGTTTCGTTGGCCAGCTCGTCGGGGCCAATGATCACCGCGAAACGATGGCCGCGGGTCGTCCCGTATTGAAGCTGCTTGCCGGTCTGGATGGCGTCGGGGTAAACCTCAGCACCAATTCCAGCCGTCCGGATCCGGGTCGCCAGCCGAATCAAGGTTTCGGCCGGGACAGCCTGGAACCGGGGGATCAAGACGGGGACGGCGATCGCTGTTCCTTTGGCCCAGCCCGCTTCATCTAGCAGCGCCAGGAGGCGGTCGAGACCGATCGAAGCCCCAACTCCCGGGAGGGCTTGATCAGTAAACAAGCGGGCCAAATGATCATATCGACCGCCGGAGGCAACGCTCCCGAACCTCTCCCAACCATCGACGGTTGTTTCCAGCACCATGCCCGTGTAGTAATCGAGACCACGCGCCAGGCCGACATCGACCTGGAGGCGACTTGCGGGCACTCCCCCCGCCTCGATCATCGCGAAAAGGCTGCGGAGATCGACGATCGCGGCCAGGCTCTGAGGCTGGTCCGTTAACCGAGCCGCGACGCGCTCCAGCACGTCAATCCCACCGCGTCCCTCGGCCACGAAGTCGAGAATCTGGTCCGCCTGCTCGGGGGAAACGACCGAGTCTGGCGCAGCATCGGGGAGCGTCGAGCGGGCCAGAATCTCGGTCCGAACGCCATCACGACCGATCTTCCCGAGCTTGTCGAGGCTCCGGAGTAAACTCGTGGCCTGATCAGCAAGCCCGAGACTTCGAAACAGTCCGTCCAGAATCTTCCGGTGGTTCAAGGTGATCGTAAAGGGAGGGGTGCCGATTGCGGTCAGGGTGGCGGAGACGGCCTGAACCACCTCGGCATCACAGAGCAGGCTTTCCGTCCCGACGATGTCGAAATCGCACTGGAGGAACTCACGAAATCGACCTTTGGCGGGACGCTCGCCACGGAAGACCGACCCAACCGCATAACGTTTGAACGGTCGTCCCAGTTCCTGAATGTGACGCGCCACGAAGCGAGCCAGCGGAACAGTCAGGTCGAACCGGAGTCCAAGTTCGCCGCGATCGCCGCCCTTGTTGGTGACCTCATAGATCTGCCGGAGCACCTCGTCAGAGCCCGCCCCTTTACCCGTCAGAACTTCCATCCGCTCGATATGGGGGGTTTCAATCGGCACGAAGCCGAAAGCGGTCAAGGTCTGCCGAAACAAAGCCAAGGCACGCTCGCGGGCAATCATCGCAGCCGGCAGCAGGTCTCTCAGCCCGCTGGCCACGCGCGGGTCGATCATGGCAAACTCGGTCCTTCCCGATCGCAAACTACCCGACAACGGCTGCTAACAGCGTTATCGACCTGGTTTTTGCTGAAACGAAGAACCTATCTTACCAGATCGTCAATCCATCAGCAGCCGAAATGATGACCGAGTTGGAAATCGCTGGGATAAAAAAACCGGAAGCAAAGCTTCCGGTGACCATGATCGACCACGGGGGGGGATTGAATGGACTCTCTAGGTCTTTGTGGGGGGGAAAGGAGGGGAGGTTAGCAATCTCGTCCGCCTGGGTTGAACCCACCGGTAAAGAGACAACCTCTGTACAAGAAACTTTGAAAGAAAGTTTCAACTTTCTCGCCATTTTTCGAGATCACGCCTGCTGGTTTCCCAAACTCTTTATGACCTGACGAGTTGACCGACTTCACGTACGACCCCATCCCAGAGTTCCCGTCGCGAGTCGAGCGCTCTGGTTGCGGCGGAGGTTGCCTCACGCCACCGGTCCGGGTTGAACTCGCAGATCGACTTCAAGAGGTTCAGAGCCATCGGCCCATGCTCGTCACCGTCGAGGTGAACATGCCGGTCGAGATAGCGAATGAAGGTTTCATAACCGACTGGCTCGCTGGCGGTTATGCGTTCGACCAGACCTCGGAACAGGTCGGGAATGAGATCCTCGCGTCCCACGGTGAAACCCGCGACCAATGTCGGCAAAGAAGCCGATGTCACAAAGTCCCAGGTGGTCGAGACAAACGCACGGGCAGCAGGTGGAACCTGGGCAGATTCGAGCGCATCGGGGACCGACTCGCCCGCCGCGATCCGCCTGACGAATTCCTGGACCGGACCGACATCAGCGCCGGCCTGCGTCATCGCTTCGAGATAGCATTCGAAGTGACTCGCGTAGGCACCGTTGCCGTCCTCGTCGCTTTCTTCGGCCAGGACAATCTCATTGACCAGGCGTCGGGCAGCGCGGTCGGGGCTTGGTGTCCAGGGAACCGTCACGCAGGTCAGGCGAATCTGAAGTGCTTTGAGCAAACTCATGAAGTCCCAGACGGCGAAAACGTGATGCTCCATGAAGCATCGGAGCGCGTCAGGTGAGTCGATCGCCTCGTAGATCGGGTGGTCGATCAGTCGTTGGCGGAGGGGACGAACCGACTCCATCAACTGGTCAAGCATCAGTCGCTCTTTCTGCGTCGTGACCGAGAGAGAAGTGGGAAGCAAGACATCCCCGGTGTTATAGGCCGCTGACCGTCGGTTGACCATTTCCGGCAAACAGGTTCGCCTGACGGACGGTTTCGAGGTGGATGTCGACGGTATCTATAACCTCTTCCGCATAGCCTCCCGCCATCGTCACGGCCACGGCAATTCCTGCCGCGCCGCACGCGCGAAAGACTTCGGAGTCGCGCTGACTGAGACCCTCCTTGGTGACCTTCAACCGCCCAAGTCGATCACCAACGAAGGGGTCCGCACCGGCGAGGTAGATGGCCAGGTCGGCCTTGGACTCGGCGATCGCCCGGTTCAGACCGGCCGCAAGCGCGGTCAGATACTCATCGTCACGGGCTCCATCGTCGAGTTCCACGTCGAGATCGCTCGGCGGCTTGACTGGAGGATAGTTTTTGGCCCCGTGAATCGAGAACGTGAATATGGTCGAGTCCTCGGCGAGGATCGACGCTGTCCCGTCCCCTTGGTGCACGTCGCAATCAATAATGAGAACGCGAAGCGCCTTGCCCAGGTCCTGCACGACCCGAGCGGCCACGGCGGCATCATTGAAGACGCAGTAGCCACCGCCATGATTGCGGAATGCGTGGTGCGTACCGCCCGCGAGGTTGACGGCAACACGGTCTTCGATGGCAGCCAGACTGGCCTCGATGGTCGCGCCCACGGACCGGCGCGATCGCTCGACAAGCAGTGGCGTCCAGGGGAAGCCGAGGAAGCGAACCTCATCGGGCGTCAACAAACCCGACTTGACGCGACTGACGTATTCGAGGTCGTGCGCCCGGAGCAACTCATCATCCGTCGCCCGTCGGGGAGTCAAGATTTGCGTGGAGTCAAACCAATCGGCCTGCTCCAGCCGCTCGCGGAGCAGCGTGTATTTGGCCATCGGAAAACGGTGCCACTCGGGGAGCGGCACCTTGAACTGATCGCAGTTGAAAGCTTTCAAGGATGAACCTGTTCCGCAATCAGGAAGCTTCGAAGTCGAGGATGGCTGATCAGTTTTTCTTGGGTTCGACAGCGTAACCGTAAGGGACCGGCCAGTGCGCCTCGCCGCGGATCGTTTGCTGAGCATGAATGGCCCAGTAAGGGTCACGGAGCGCTTCGCGGCCAACAAAGACGAGGTCAGCCGAGCCCGAGGTAATAATCTCGTTCGCCTGCCGCGGGTCATTGATCATGCCCACGGCGGCCGTGCCGACCCCGCTCTCGCGGCGGATCGTGGCGGCAAAAGGCACCTGATAGGACTTTGCGGTCGGGATCTTGGCGTGGGGAACCAGACCACCCGAGGAAACATCGATGATCTTAACCCCCGCCTTGCACAACTCACGTCCCAAAAGAACCGCCTGTTCGAGGTCCCATCCTCCTTCGACCCAGTCCGTTGCCGAGATCCGGACAAACAACGGGGACCAGGACGGCAACTCCGCCTTCACGGCGGCAACAACCTCTAACGGCAAGCGGAACCGATTGGCCAGCGAGCCGCCGAACTGGTCGGTCCGCTCGTTACTCAGAGGTGACAGAAACGAGTGCAAGAGATAGCCGTGCGCCATGTGGAGTTCGATGATCCGGAACCCCGCCTTCAGAGCGCGCCTGGTGGCCTGAACGAAGGAATCGACGACCATGGCAATGGCCGAATGGCTCAGTTCAATCGGGGTCACGTCGTCGTCGCGGAACGCTTTAGGACTGGGAGCGACGACGGGCCACCCCCCCTGCTCGCCGGGCAAAAGCTGCTTGCCGCCCTCAAACGGAGCTGCGCAACTGGCCTTGCGTCCCGCATGCGCGAGTTGAATACCCGGGACCGTATTTTGAGTTTCGAGGAACTGAACGATCCGAGCCAGCGGTTCGATGTGATTCTCGTCCCAGATTCCCAGGTCGCCCGGCGTGATCCGGCCGTTGGGTGTTACCGCCGTCGCCTCGACCATGACCAAGCCCGCGCCACCGACCGCGCGACTGCCGAGGTGAACGAGGTGCCAATCGCTGGCAAACCCATCTTTCGCCCAGTACTGGCACATCGGCGATATGCCGATTCGGTTCCGGAGAGTCACACCTTCAATCGTCAAGGGACTCATCACGTCGATCGTCGGGATGGTTCGATCTGGGTCGACCGTCACCGGGCAGCCAATCCGGATGTCGAGGGCCGGCGGGTTACGAACTTCGCTTTGCTTGGACTCGCTCATGGAACCGACCCTTCCGAACCAACCCGGGGCTGATCCGCTCATTCAACCTGCGTCGCCTTCTTGGAAAATCACAATTAGATTTTTACGGATTCCTGGTCAGGGGACAAGTCGGAGGATGCTTTCGAGTCGAAGGCCAAGCCCGATGCGATCAGAGAACAACTGCGAAACGAACCTGGGCGGAGCGGAAAAGACTTCCGCTCCGCCCAGGTAACATGACCTAGATTCCATGAGGAAGAGGTTCCAGAATAACCCCCCCCCAACTTCCCAGTGCAATCCGATCAGAAAGTGACACCGAGATGATGCTTGCCGCTGGTGTGCTGTCTGATCGCGAGACTCTGGACGGGGTGGTGGTGGCCGATATGGACTCGCGCGGCGTGAACTTGGCGGGCGACGGCCGGTGCCACCTTGAGATCATCACCGGACGACCGAAGCGCACCAATGTGCGTGAAGTCGGGTTGGTCCACGGTTTTGGTCGATCCATTTTTCAGAGCGATCGTGCCACCCGATTGATTGGGTTTGGTGGCGACGGTCGTCGTGGTCGGGTTGACGGGCCCGGGAGCGTAGTTTCCTTCATTGATCAGCAAGCCGTAGTTGCCCGACCCGTTAGCGGTGAACGATGCCGTCGTGACCTGAATGTAATAGGTTGTGTTGGGAGTGGCGTTGTTGATCATTGTCCCCATCGTACCGCCATAGGTATAGATGTTGCCCATGTTCTGGCTCAACATTTTCCCGCTTGACGAGTAGATGGCAACCGCCGGAGCGAGCAGACTCCAGTTCGTTGATTGGACGATCGCGGCGAACTGGTTCGACGCGTTCGCGGTCGTCGTGACCTTGAAGATGCTGCTATTGAGCGGCGACCCCGGATTGTTGAGCAGGTCCAGATTCCCGATACCGATCTGACCCCACTGGTTGACCAGATTGGAGATGTCGGGAGCGGTCGATAGGCTCGCATTGTAAGCCTGCGAGTATGCGTCGTTGACCCGCGCTCCGTAGATCGCCTGGACACCGTTGATATCATCCTGGATCAGTGAATTTTTGGTCCCCTGATACGTCGCGTACATGACGGAACTGGAGCTGCTGGAGTGACCCAGCCCCAGAGCATGCCCAAATTCATGGATGGCGATCGATTCCAGATCATACCCCCCCTGAGTTCCGATTGGGGCCGCGGTGTTGAACATGATGTCACCCGAGGATGAATCACCGTTCGCTGGCGGCGGAGCAATTGTGAAAGCAAGAGTTGACTGAGGTAGAGCGTAACCACCGATCCGGATATCGCCAAAATTGGGGTTGCCCTGCTGATAGTTGCCTGACCCAAGAGGAGCGCCATTGTCTGATACGATCGTGAAGTTGATGTTGGCATAAGTCTCCCACCACGCGGCGGCATCCTCGATTGCCCGCTGCCAGGGAGTGGTGGAGCCGTAGGTCTGGTTGAACGTCGAGACCAGGTTGGTCGTAGTTCCCGCCACGGCGGTACCGTCAGGTGCGAAGCTGATGGTAATATTGTTGTTGCTGAAGTGATTGGGAGTCGTCGCATAGAGCAAGAGCCGGCCTTCTAGGTTTTCGACCGCAAGCTGAGAAATGCGGCTTTGTTTCCGTGATCGAAACACATTTGCGACCCATTTCATCAGCGTACTCCCAGAGTTCAGGTGCGTCGGCTAATAGCTCACGTCTGCCCTAATGGCAAAGTATTAAACGACCGTGCGGCACAAAGCGACGCGCTTTTCTGGCGATAAAATGTTTCGTATTCGATTGTGCGGTTATCCTTGAATTCGTTAAATTTCGATTGCGTTGATACGTACAAAAGAAATCCACTTGTTGAAAAAAAACGACGCAGTTCATCAAGCCCTCAACTCGCGGGTTCGGCTCGCTGGCCCTTTCACGCCGCTGGCGGATTGAAGTGTCTAAGATAAGAAGAGTGGATCGATCGGAAGCAAACTTTCCAGGGAGGTTGGTGAACTTGGCTGAACAGGACCGAGGCGGTAGTCGACGGCGGTTTTTGAAAGCCCGCCAGGAGCGACGTGCGACCGGGGCAAGCCATGGAAAGGCGCTCGCTGCGGACAAGCTCACGGCGAGCGGGCGACAGCGGACTCTGCCGCGGCTTTACCGTGAGTTGTTTCAAGTCATCCGAGGACACTGGATTTTGATCATGGGTGCGTTGCTGCTCACTTCGGTAGGCACAATGCTGAAGCTGGTCCCGCCCGCGGCGACGAAGTTGGTGATCGACAACGTCCTGCTGGGCCACCCGCTGACCTCTCCCTGGCTGAGTTCGCTCGGCCCAGCTTCGACGCCTCGGCAGCGACTGTATTTTTTGGTCGGTCTCGTCTTCGGCGTGACCCTGGTTGGAACGCTCATCGGGGTCTGGAGCCGGTGGCTGGCGACCCTGGCTAGCAAGCGGTTGCAGGTTTTGATGCGGCGCCGGGTCTACGAGCATGCCTCTCGACTCCCCCTGCACCGGATCTATCAACTCAAAGCGGGAGGTGTCGCCAGCGTCCTGCGCGAGGATGCCGGCGGCGTGGGCGAACTCGTCTTCAGTATGCTCATCAACCCGTTGCGGGCGATCGTGCAACTGATCGGCGGGTTGGCGATTCTGGCATGGGTCGACTGGCGGCTCTTGATCGGGGCGGTGTTTTTGACCCCGGCGGCGGCGATTTCCGATCGACTCTGGAACAAACGGCTCCGACCAATTTATCGCGCGGTTCGCCAGCAGCGGCAGGAGATTGATGCCAAGGCCGCTGAAGCCTTCGGTGGGATGCGCGTGGTTCGTGCCTTTGGCCGTCAGCGTCGGGAGACAACCCGGTTCGTCGGCGAAAACCATCTGATGGTCCGGCAAGAAATGTTGGCCTGGGTCTGGTCCCGCGTGGTCGAGGTGGTCTGGGATCTTTTCTTGCCGGTGGCCTCGGGCGTCTTGCTCTTGTTCGGCGGCATGAGCGTGCTCGATGGCCGGCTCTCGCTCGGCGACCTGATGATGTTCCTGGTCTATCTGGCGATGTTGCTGGAGCCGATCGCGGTCCTGGCCACGAGTGCAACCCAGTTGCAGAACAACCTGTCCGGATTCGATCGTGTGCTTGATCTTCTCGCCGAACCACGCGAGATGATTACGCCGCCAGGAGCCATCCAGGTTGAGAAACGAGCGGTGGTTGGGCGGATCACATTGGAGAATGTCAGTTTCACCTACCCCACAGCCGATACCCCTGTCCTGACTGGAATCAACCTGGTCGCCGAGCCAGGTGAAGTGATCGCACTTGTGGGCAGGTCGGGAGCCGGCAAGACAACGCTCTGCAACCTGATTGCTCGATTTTATGACGCCACCCAGGGAACGATCCGCCTTGATGGCGTCGACCTCCCGCGGATTGAGGTCGAAAGTTATCGAAAATTGCTCGGAATTGTGGAACAGGATGTCTTCCTGTTCGATGGGACCGTTGCCGAGAACATCGCCTATTCGGCTCGCCACGCAGACCGAGATCGGATCATTCAGGCAGCGCAAACGGCTCACGCCGACGAATTTATCCGCAGTTTACCGGACGGGTATGAAACCCGGATCGGCGAGCGCGGCGTTCGCCTCAGTGGTGGTCAACGGCAACGGCTCGCGATCGCGCGCGCGATCTTGGCCGACCCCAAAATTTTCATTCTCGACGAAGCAACCAGCAACCTGGATAGCGAGAGCGAACGCCTGATCCAGCAAGGGCTGAATCAGCTCATCCGAGGTCGGACCTCATTTGTCATTGCCCACCGACTCAGCACGATCCGCGCTGCGGATCGAATCCTGGTCCTCGATGCTGGTCAGATCGTCGAGTCGGGAACGCACGAAGAACTGATGGCCCGAGGGGGGCGTTACCAGGATATGGTGCACCTCCAGACCCTCGGGATCGAATCGAATGATTAGGCGATCAGGACAACCCTGGAACGAGGCCGGCCGCCAGTGACTGCACGCCGGCATCAGCCTTGAGGCTGCTCAACGAAGCGGTCCGGCCCAGATAGCGCGTAAACCAACGCGCAACCCGAGTGGTTTTCGCTTCGCTCGTGGCCTGAAATGCCTGCAAGGTGGAGAACGGGGTCTGACCTGCCGCCAGGAAATTGGCCCAGACCGCCGCGCCGCCCGAGTCGGCGGTCCGACCCATGACGTTCTGATACCAGGCGGCGACCACGGGCGTCGGACTGCTCCCATGAGCATTCAGGTATTCCGACGAGGAGAGGAGCAGAGCTTCGACATTCTCTGGGCTGACACCGGAGTTGAGGATCGAAACCCAGTGCTGAACTCCGCTGTCGCTTTTCAGAGTATCGATCGAAGTCGTTCGCCCGAGGTCGGTCTGATACCAGCCCGCGACCTCGGTCGCCTCGGCCTCGTTACTGCCGAGGATTGCTGCGGCCACCTGCGTCCGGGTGGCGGCGCCTGTTTGCACGATATTTGACCAGTAAGCGAGGCCGTTCGCGTCCGGCGACCGATTGAGCAGGTCGACATACAAGCTGGTAACGAACCCCTGAGCTGTACTACCCGAATGAACGTAAAATTCATTGGACCCAAGGATCGCCGCCTGAACCTGGGAGTCAGTGGAGCCGATGGCTCGGTAAGCATCGACGATCCCGCCGGTGATCACTTTCCCAGCCAGAGCGGGCAACGGCTTGACCGTCGCGTCGATTCGTTGCACGATCTGCGCGGCGGTATACTCGGGGTGAACCGAAGCAACCAGTGCCGCGACACCCGAGACATAGGCGGTCGACATCGAAGTTCCACTCAGGACCGTGGTCCCTGTAGCGGAGAACGCGGTGGGATAATCGCCGAGAATCGACACGCCCGGTGCAGCGAGATCAACGGTCTGGGAGCCGTAATTGGAGAAGTAAGGCAAGTTCCCATTGATGTCGACCGACGCGACGCTCAACTCGTTCGGTAATCGCAAACTTGCCGGGTAACTTGCGGTAACATCGTTGTTGGTCCCATTGTTACCAGCAGCGGTGACGAAGACGGTGTTGTGAGCGTTGGCATAAGTGATGGCGTCACGTAATGGCTGCGTGAAGTCAATTCCGCCCCAACTCGCGTTGATCACCCGGGCACCATGATTCACGGCATAATAGATCGCCGAAACCGCTCGGTCAGTGGTGCCGACTCCATTGGAATCGAGGAATTTGACGGGCATGATCTGAACATTCCAGGCAACACCAGCGACCCCAGTGGTGTTGTTCCCGACCGCGCCCAGGATGCTGCTGACGAATGTCCCATGCCCATTATTGTCGTTGACGTTGTTGGTGTTAGCCACGAAGTTCCAGCCGTGGACATCATTAGGGTAACCGGACGCGGCATCGTTATAGGGATTCGTCCAGATGTGGCCTGCGAAATCCTGGTTGGTCAGATCAATCCCGGTATCGAGCACCGCGACGATGGTGTAAAAGTTCCCGGTGGTCACCCCCCACGCATCAGGCGCGTCGATATCCACGTCGTTTGAGTTGTTCAGTCCCCACGAGTACGGGAACGTCGCCTCATTTGGAACCACCGCGGCTTCGCTTTTGATGACCGTATTTCCCTGGGCGTACATGACCAGGGGGTTGGCACTCAATGTCTTGACCGCCGCTGCCACGGCAGCCGAGTTTGGCTCCCGGACCAGTTCGCTGCCATCAGGATAGGTCTGGCTGACCGTACCACGAACCAAGGAGAGGGCCGCCGCCTGTTGACTGCCCAAGGTTCCCGGCGTAAATTTGACGAAAAATGTGGGCAGCGAGGTCGCAGAGGAGATCTCGGATGCCGAGATTGGCCCGACCTGAGCCACTGGAGAAGCCGAAGCCAGGGTCAGTAGGGCGCGAGCCTCAAGACCCTCCAACCCGAGATGACGGCGCGCAACGCGTGTAGTCATGGATGCATCCCTGGTGCAAAAACTCAAGTTCCAATCAACAAGTTGGAACGAATCAGCGAGGTTGGACCGGGGGGCAACCGTTGGAAAGATTTTAGCACACAGGGGCGCTAACAACCGACAACTTCTTGCGCTTTGCTATGTCAACTGAGTCGGAGAAACCTCATCAAGGCTGGCCCATCCGGTTCAGCGTGTCAATCGATCGGACAGGTTTTCATCGGGGGAGTTGGGGCGGGGATGTTCGTGGTGGGCATCATGGTGGTGATGACCAACAAGGTTCTCGATCGGGTGAGCCGCGGCAAGGACGAGTCGGCCCGTCTCGACACCTCGGGTTCCAATCAAACCGTCAGCAAGTTCTCGGACGATCTTGGTTGGACCTCGGAGCAAGATCACTTCGAGACAACGGCTGCTATCGAGGTGGACGTGAGTCGTCGTTACCACGGTGGCGAGATGGAGATGCTGCAACTCGGTTAAGCGGTCGGCGACCCGGGCGACATGGTGGTTGTAGATCAGCGTGACGACCCCCACCGCCTCCTCGTCGTCGGAGGCGATGGCTTCCTCGATCAGCGCGGCTCGCATCAGGCCACGCACGGCTTCACTGCGGTTGGGATGACGATGTTCGGCACGGTACTGATCGAACTTCTCGAGTAACTCGCCACCAATCGCCACGCTAAACCGCACGAGAGGAGATTTCACAACAGCGAACCCTGGCAAAATGAAGGAAGTGCGGCGCCGGATCAACCGACCGTCATGCGGACGTCAGATCCGGTGGCAAATCAACCCAGTGCCCTTCCTGGTTCGAACTGGCAACCGCCGCCTCGACGAAAGCCATCCCCGCCACACCGTCGTCGATCCCCGGGTGCTCGAAAGGTGTTGGGACCGACTCACCAAGTTTTGCCCGGATCTTGAGCTGGAGCGACATGTGCAGATTTGCCAGCGCCTCATGGAATCCCTCGGGGTGTCCCGACGGCACGCGGAGATAGGGCTGGATCGAACCCGGAAAATATTTGTACTCAGCTCCCAAGCGGTAGACCTGGACCGGTTCACCGCCCTTGTAGTGCTTGAGCAGGTTATGTTCGGTGATCGACCATTCCAGGGTGCCCGCTGAGCCACTGATGCGAAACCCGTTGTCGTTCTGAGCGCCGATGGTGATCTGCGATGCCGTGATGGTGGCGATCCCGCCGTTATCGAGTTCGGCCAGCACGGTGAAGTCGTCGTCGAGCGCCCTGCCCGGAACGAAGGTCGTCAACCGCGCACTCACACGGGTGGCCGCAGCTCCGCCGACAAAACGAACAAACTCATAAGCATGGGTGCCGATATCACCCCCGCACCCCGAAGCCCCCGCCTTGGTGGGGTCCACTCGCCAGGCAGCTTGTTTTTGCCCCTCGGCTTCGAGGTTGTTGGCTAACCACCCCTGCGGGTACCAGGCTTCGACTTTCCGGACCTGACCAATCAGACCATCCTGGACGAGAGTCCGCGCCAGCATGACCATCGGGAACCCGGTGTACGTGTAAGCCACCCCGAACGGGGCGCCGCTGGCTTGAACGGTCTTTTGCAGGCGGCGGGCCTCGGCGAGCGTCGTTGTCAGGGGCTTTTCGCAGATAACGCCGATCCCCGCCTGAGCGGCGGCATCAGCGGGACCGAAGTGAGCATCGTTTGGGGTGACGATCGTGACGTAGTCGATCCGCTCTGACTCGGGTAAGTTCGCCTCATCACGAATCATCGATTGCCAGTCGCCATACCCACGGCGGAAAAACAACTCGCTGGCGGCCGCGATCGACTCATCAGGCCGGCTCCGGAGCGCTCCGGCTGTCAGTTCCGCGGTGTTGTCCATCAAGATCGCCCGGCGATGTGGTCCACCAAAGAAGTTGGCTGGTCCACCACCACCGACCATCCCCACCCGCAGCTTGCGTCGATTCATCGCTCAGACCCCAACTGATGGCAGCGAACTTCATGGACGAATCCGCCTCGCAAATGCAAGACGTCAATATAGCGGCGACCGCTCAGATCGCAAAGCATCAGGCAAGTTAGGGCACCGATTTCGGTAGAGATCGCGATCCGGGAGAGTCTCGCAATCAGGATTAGCAGACAGCAAGAAAGCAACTTTGAGAATAAATAAAACAAAAATATAGTAATGTTCCTACTTTTATATTCCAATCTCCAGCTTCCAGGGTCGCGCACCCCAACCAATCCCTGGGATGCCAATGACGAAACGGGTCGAGAGATTTAAGGAGGTCGTTCCCGAAACGTCTCGACCCGTTGGAACCGGAGGGCAGAGTTCGATTGGATCTGCTGCCGTCAGCGAAGCCCTGCAAGTTGTAGGGTCAACTCGGCCGGATGACTCGACCAGGAAGACCAGGAACGTGAGAGCTGAAGGTCATGGGTAGAGGGCCCCCAAACATTCCGACACGCAGGCATAACAGACCGGTAGGCCGTGTGATTCGGTGAGACCGGTTGAGTAGGGTTAGCGGCATTCTCGTTCCCCGAAGCGAATTGCTCACACGCGATCAAGGGGCGGAGGGCTTCCGTAACCTTGCTATCGCAAAATGCCTTCTGGAGCATCCCATTGCCAAGGGTGTTGGCAACGGCCGCCATGATCATCCCCTGATCGAGCGAGAGTTGCGATTCGGAGACTTTGCCGGTCTTCACGTCCACTGCATCGGCGAATCCGTAGGCGTTGGAGGCGTGGAATTGGTCAGCTAGGATCTCGATATTTCGCATCGCTTCCTGAGGTGCGAATTGCATGGCGATGAACGAGGCATGCGGCGTCATGACGGTTTCCCGAGCGGCTTCGACGCTCCGGCCATCAACACTCAATGGAGCGACACCGTAAACTCGATAACCACCCGCCGGAATGCTCGACGGTGATGCCCCCCAGGCAGGCAAGCGAAGATCTTCGAGAGCGTTGTCGATCGACGCGCGAACGTAGAGTTTGTGGTTGACGCCCCAGCTATTCGGACCCCATTCCGCTTCCGGGATGAACAGGGGGACCATCATCGCCTCGAACATCGAACCGTCCCAGCTCGGGACGATCCGCAGACCACGATAGGAGTTATATCCTTCGGCGACCTGAACGCCACCATATTCGGCGGTCTTGCCGCGACACGTAGAGGACGGCCCCTCGGCATTAGCGGGACGCGACCGCGACATCCGGTAGTAGTGCTCGGCAGGGACCTGATTCCGGGCGATCGCCACATAACTCGCGATCCGCGCTTCGGTATTCAGCATCCCATAATGATAAGTAGCGTAGGTATTATCGTCGGTGTAAAAGCCACCACGGAGCAGACCTGGATGCTTGATCGGGTTGGTGGCGTCGTAAGGATCGTAGAAAAACCCAAAGTTCATCGGTGCCAGCAAGCTATCCGCCACCTCGCGAAAGGCGGGGCGAGCATTGCGAACCATCATCAGCGAAACCGCAAGCCAACCATTATCAACCGTGGACAGAAACGGGCGGACCGCTCCTCCACCCGGCCATGCTTTGAGATTCGATCCGTCGCGAGGGTCATACCAGTTATAGAAGAAGCCGTGGGATCGATCAAGCTTGACCAACGAAGTCAAGGTTCGTCCGAGCCGATCCGCGGCAACTTCGGCGCTGATGATTTTCAGATCCTCGGCGGCCATCGTGCTCCAAATGTAGGCAGCGATGTCGGAAGGCGAGGTCAAGAAGACCGGCTGATAGGTGCCATCCTTGGTCCGAGTCAACGAGTCGGCCGGTAATCCGGTCGGCAGCGTCAACGCCTCCATCGAATGCCAGGTGTCCTTCGCGTAGCCATTCAGCTTCGCCCAGTCTGACGGGCTGAAGTCATCGACTCCCGCCGCGTTCACGGTGACGGGGGTGAGCTGAATTCCCACCAAAAGGACGAGCCAGGCCGGAAGTCGTCGCCAGTTCATGGTCTGATCCCCCCTTTGCCTTTCGTCGAGGCCACCACGATTTTGCCAGTCAAGTCCAGACACAACGCGAACCGCGTGGATCGGGCGACAGAGCAAAATCGGGCGATGCATGCCCAAGGGGTCGTTCTTCGGGAACTCGTGATCCACGACCACGGGGTCCCGTTTCTACGAACGGTCAACGATGAGAGTTCGTGTGTTCAGCCTGGACGTGATTATCCGGGCTATCGAACCACGAAAACGCATGATGGCCAAGAACGGCCGGAGACGGGAAAGAGCCTCAACGATTGCCAGGCTCGGATCAAATCCGAGTTACGTGGTCCGCATCGAAGCCGACGGACTGGAAAACCGGAAAGGCTTAACTATCCTCATCGACTTTCGACATCGTGTCGTCGAAGGAATTTTGTACCATTTTGGCATATTGGGCAAGCCCAATCGCCAATTCGAGCGCGTAGACACGCCCTGATGATGCCGGTATCCTCCTTCCGACCGGTTCATTGTCGCTATCGAGCAACATCCTTGCGGGAACCGATCTGGAGTGGAACGATGCACCGCTGGACCATCGCGGTTTGGATTCTCAGCCTGATTGATGGGCCGCGCACGAGCCAGGAGATTGATCCGCCACCCCGGGATGGAACGCGGGTGGCGACGTTCAACGCCTCGCTCAATCGCGATCGTGCGGGCCAACTCATTGCAGATCTGTCCCGACCTGACAACATCCAGGCCCGGAACGTGGCCGAAATCATTCAACGAGTTCGGCCCGATATCCTGCTGCTGAACGAGTTTGATTACGACGCGGCTGACCAATCCGTGACATTGTTTCAGACCAATTACCTCGCGAAATCACAAAACGGCGCGGATCTGATCGAATACCCGCACCACTTCTCTGCCAAAGTCAATACGGGAGTCGCCAGCGGACAGGATTTTGACAATGATGGACAGGTCAACGGAGAGCCGGGCAGCCGGGGATATGGCAACGATGCCTTCGGCTATGGCACTTTTCCAGGCCAGTACGGGATGGTGGTTTATTCCAGGTTTCCGATCGACGCCAGCGCCGTCCGGCAGTTCGGTCAACTCCTGTGGCGGAACCAGCCAGGCGCACTCCTACCGACCCGAGCGGATGGGTCGAGCTACTATTCCCCGAATTCGCTCGGGGTGTTCCGCCTGTCATCCAAGAATCACTGGGACTTGCCGCTCCTGGTTCATGGCCGGTCAGTTCATTTGCTGGTGAGCCACCCGACCCCACCCGCCTTCGATGGACCTGAGGATCGGAACGGCAAGCGGAACCATGACGAGATTCGCCTCTGGGCCGACTACTTGACTGGCGGGGAGAAGGCGAACTATCTGGGCTCGGTCCAGCCGCCCGCGACCTTTGTCATCCTGGGCGACCTCAACGCTGACCCGGTCGACGGAGGGAGCGTACCGGGAACGATTCAGCAATTGCTGGCCCACCCGAAAGTGAACTCGGCCTCGGTCCCGACCAGTCCTGGCAGCGCCGAGGCCAGTCGGATTCAGGCGGGGGTCAACACCGAGCACAACGGGAATCCCGGGCAGGACACGGCCGACTTTGAGGACCGGTCGGTCGGCAACCTCCGCGTGGATTATGTCTTGCCCTCAACGGATCTGAAGATTTTAGGATCGGGGATTTTCTGGCCCGAGTCCACCAATCCCCTCAGCCGCCTCGTGCTCATGACTCCGGTGGTCGCCAGCTCGGACCACCGCCTGGTTTATCTCGACCTCTTGATCGCACCTTGAAGGAACGCCTCATGATCTGTCGGCGCACTCTTGGTTCCTGGCTGCTGTTAGGCGGGCTCTGGCTCGCGAGTTCGACTTCGATCAGCTGGGCTCAGACTCCGCCAGCGGAGACGCTCAAGGCGACTTACACCAAATACGAATACCTGATCCCGATGCGCGACGGGGTCAAGCTATTCACGGCGGTCTATGTGCCGAAGGATCTGGCGAAGGCACACCCGATTCTCCTCAACCGGACCCCCTACTCGGTGGCTCCTTATGGCGAGGACAACTTCGCCCGAGGTATGGGGCCGTCCCCCGCGTTCGCCGCGGCGGGGTACATCTTCGCGAACCAGGATGTACGCGGGCGCTGGATGTCGGAGGGTGAGTTCGTCAACATGCGGCCCACCCGGCCCGACAAGTCCGACAAGGGAATCGACGAGTCGACCGATACCTACGACACGATCGACTGGCTGATCAAGAAGATCCCGAACAACAACGGCAAGGTCGGCCAGTGGGGGATCTCGTACCCCGGCTTCTACACGGCGGCGGGTCTGGTTGATGCTCACCCCGCCCTCAAGGCGGCCTCACCCCAGGCGCCGGTGATCGACTGGTTCGTCGGCGACGACTTCCACCGCAATGGTGTCTTCTGGCTCCCCCACGCTTTCAACTTCCTGGCCGTGTTCGGGCACCCGCGGCCAATGCCTACCAAGGAAGCGATGAAGCGGTTCGACCACGGCACGCCCGACGGTTACGAGTTCTTTCTGAAGATGGGCCCACTCGCCAACGCCGACAAGCAGTATTTCAAGGGTGACGTCGCTTTCTGGAACGAGTTGATGCAGCATGCCAACTACGACGGTTGGTGGCAGGCCCGCAACATCCGCCCGCACCTTAAGGACGTGAAGCCCGCCGTCCTGACCGTCGGCGGCTGGTTCGATGCCGAGAATCTGTTCGGCGCCTTGCAGTGCTACCGGACGATCGAAACCAGCACCCCCGGGGCAACCAACACGATCGTCATGGGTCCGTGGTTCCACGGCCAGTGGGCTCGTGACCCCGGTGAGAAGATGGGCAACGCATCCTTCGACGCCAAGACCGGGGACTTCTACCGCGAGCAGATCATCTTTCCGTTCTTCGAGTACCACCTCAACGGCAAGGCCGACCCCAAACTCCCCGAGGCGATGGTCTTCCAGACCGGCGTCAACCAGTGGCGGAAGCACGACGCCTGGCCGCCCAAGTCGGCCCAGCCGAAGGCGCTTTACCTGCAGGCCGAAGGGAAGCTCGCGATGGATGCGCCGTCGGCGGGTGGTCCGGAGTTCGACGAGTACGTCAGCGACCCCGCGCACCCGGTCCCGTTCATCGAGAACGTTAACGTTGGCATGACCCGCGAGTACATGACCGACGACCAGCGCTTCGCCTCGCGGCGGCCCGACGTCCTCGTCTATCAGACCGAACCACTGACCGCCGACCTGACCTTCGCCGGCCCGATCGTGCCTGACCTGAAGGTCTCGACCTCGGGCACCGACTCCGACTGGGTCGTCAAGATCATCGACGTCTACCCCAACGACTACCCTGAAGCCAACGCCGATGCCAACATCTCCTTCGGCCCGGGGCCGGACGGGTTCCGCAAGGCGGGCTATCAGCAACTCGTGCGTGGCGAGATGATCCGCGGCAAGTTCCGCGAGAGCCTGACCGAGCCCAAAGCATTCGAGCCGAACCAGCCCACGACGGTCAAGTTCAAGGTCAACGACGTCTACCACACCTTCCGGACCGGGCACCGGGTGATGGTCCAGATCCAGAGCACCTGGTTCCCGCTCGCCGACCGGAACCCGCAAAAGTTCGAGGACATTTACCAGGCCAAGGCTGAGGACTTCCAGAAGGCGACCCAGCGCGTCTACCATACGCCCAACCAGGTCTCAAAGATCGAGGTTCTGGTCGAACCGTGACCGCCGAGATTACCGTCCAACGGATCGCGACCAATGGGATCGAGCTGAGCGTCGCCGGAGCCGGACCCGAGGATGGCCCCCTCGTGGTCCTGCTCCACGGTTTTCCCGAAACCTGGTACGGCTGGCGGCACCAGATCGAGCCGCTGGCCGCCGCCGGCTACCGTGTCATCGTTCCCGACCAGCGCGGCTATGGCGCGAGCGACAAGCCGCGCGGTATCGCCTCGTATTGCCTCGAAACGCTGGTCGGTGATGTCGTCGGCCTGATCGATGCCCTGGGTCGTGAGCGGGCCACGATCATCGGTCACGACTGGGGCGGGATCGTCGCCTGGGCGGCGATCGAGCGGTACCCGGACCGCTTCGAGCGGGCGGTGAGTCTCAACGCGCCGCACCCGGGAGTGATGCAGGCGGCCTTGCGGTCGGACTGGAGCCAGATCCGGCGGAGCTGGTACGTCTTCCTGTTCCAGGTCCCCGGTTTACCAGAGTTCATGCTCAGTCGCCGGAACTTCCGGATGCTCGAACGTGGCATGCACGCGACGAGTCGGCCGGGGGCGTTTGACCACGCCGACATCGAGATTTATCGGTCTGCCTGGTCGCGGCCCGATGCGCTCCGGTCGATGATCCACTGGTATCGCGCCGCGCTGCGGGGGGTACGCACTCCCCTACCCGACCAGCCGATCCGGGTGCCGACTCTCATCATCTGGGGACCGCAGGATCATGCGCTGGGACCTGGCCTGGCGCGGTCGAGCTTTGCCCAGTGTCAGGATGCGCGGATCGAGTGGATCGAGGGGGCAACGCACTGGGTCGCCCATGAGCAGGCCGACCGGGTTAACGCGATGATCCTGACCCATCTCACTCGCTCTTAAATCCTTCAACGCGAGATCATCTGATCGCGCCAACCTTTGTAATCCACAAGTTGGATTGGACGAGTCGAACTCTGGATGGCATGATTCGATCGCGGTGACATCGAGGTGTCAGAAGCAGCATGGCCTCTATCTTTCGAAAGATAGCGACCCAGAAATCGTCTTGAAGCTGACGCGGGGGGGAAGACTTCCGCGACGATTGCTTTACAATCTTGTGTCATACGCCCTAATCCAATCCGTCCTTTGCTTTCGGTCAACTCCGATGAACCGAAGTCCCATGCCTGGGGCTTCGCCCCCAAGGAACCCTTCATGGCTCGGATCTGCCTGATCAACCCTCGTTTTCCCACTTCCTTCTGGGGTCTGAACCACGGCCTGCCGATCCTGGGCAAAAAAGCGAACATGCCGGTTCTGGCCTTGCCAGTCCTCGCTGGCCTGACGCCGCCGGGTCACGAGATCGTCCTGATCGACGAGAATATCGAGGAGATCGACTTCGACGCGCTCAAGTCGTTCGACATCGTGGGCCTGACCGGGATGACGGTTCAGCGTGATCGGATCAGAGAGATCCTCCTCGAACTCCGCCACCGCGACATCTTCACGATCATCGGCGGACCGTGGATCACCGTCGCCGAGAACTGGTACGACGGGCTGGTCGACGTCATCTTCATCGGTGAGGCCGAGGATACCTGGCCGCAGTTCCTCAAGGAATGGCAGCAGGGGCTGCACCAGTATCGGTATGAGCAGATCGAAAAGACCGACATGGCCAAGGTCCCGATCCCGCGGTACGACCTGGTCAAGTTCAAAGAATATACGATGGGCTGCGTTCAGACGTCGCGCGGCTGTCCGTTCCAGTGCGAGTTTTGCGACATCATCGTGATCTTCGGCCGTCGACCACGGATCAAGACCCCCGAGATGGTCATCTCCGAGATTGAAGCCCAGCGCCAGTTGGGCGTTCACGTCATCTTTCTGGTCGATGACAACTTCATCGGCAACAAGAAGGTGGCCAAGGTCATCTTGCGTGCGATCATCGAGTGGCAGCACAAGCACGGCTACCCGATGGCCTTCTTCACCGAGGCGTCGCTCGACCTCGCCGAAGATGACGAACTGATGCGGCTGATGACCGAAGCGGGCATGGTCGCCGTCTTCATCGGCATCGAAAGCCCCGACGAGGAAGCGCTCCGGGAAACCAAAAAGTTCCAGAACGTCCGTGGAGCGGGCATCCTCGACCGCGTCAAAAAGGTCCAGGACCATGGCCTGGAAGTCTACGCAGGGATGATCGTCGGCTTCGACCAGGACGACGAGACCGTCTTCGAGCGGCAGTACGAGTTTTTGAAAGAGGCGCGCGTCGTCGGCGCGATGGCCGGGATGCTGTCGGCGATCCCCAAGACGCCGCTCTACGAGCGTCTGGAGGCTGCCGGTCGACTCGACAACGCGGCGGCGGATGACCCCAACATCGCCACCAACATCATCCCGCTCAACATGAGCGTCGAGACTCTCCGCGACGGTTGGCTCGACCTCATGATCCGCCTCTACGACGGCGAGAACTACTTCGCGCGGTTCGACGCCCTGTTCATTGAAGGCAAGCTTCCCCTGGCGACCGCCAAGATGGAGTGGCTCCGCAAGAACAACTATCTCGGCTACCTCAAGAACCAGACCTTGACGATCGCCGCCGCGCTCGGGATGCTGGCCAAGATCTGGCTCGACCCTCGGACCAAACTCGACCGCCCCGTCTACGCCAAGTACCTCAAAAAGCTGATCAAGTCGCGTCGTCCGCCCCGCTACCTCTTCCAGTTTGCCTTCAAGTGCGTGATGCACACCCACTTCGCCACCATGACCCGGCAGATGGCTCGCGGCGAGTCTCGCCTGGTCAACACCTGAGGAATTGCCAGGGACTTGATCCCCGGAGACCGGCAGGAACCTCGAATGGATCTGGCGTGGGTTTGTCGTCGAGCGCGGCTCGGCGACGGATCGCCGGTCGGGTGCGTCGGTCCAGTGGGTGGTAGCGCATCTGCTCTTGGAGATCAGCCGGCCTCGACTATAATCCAACTTCATCCTTGGTCCGATCCCGTCTCCCGGCGCAGGTGGTCGAGCAATCATGGGCAAGTTTGCCTGGCGAAACCTTCTTACCCGTCCGCTCCGGACCATCCTGGCTCTGGTCGGGTTGTCCGTACCGATCCTGGGTGTGCTCGGGTTGTTCAGCGTGTCGGATGGGCTCCGCAATCTGGTCGGGACAACGCTCGACAAGATCAAAGGAGTGATGGTCCAGCGCGAAAACACGCCGACCCCCGTCTTCAGCAAGTTGCCCGCCGCGCTGGCGGATAAGCTCCGCGCTGTGCCGGGCGTCTCGGCGGTCGCTCCGGAACTCTGGGGACTGCCGCCCACGATCGAAGACACAAGCCTGATCCCCCGGAACATGGTCGAGTTTCTCAAGAAGTCGAAGGAACAAAAGATCCAGAGCCTGATCGACGCCACCGTCATTCAAGGTCAGGACATCCCCGCGCATCATCTGCTCAAGAGTGCGGTCTACCCCGCGGCGCTCAAGGAAGGGCGATTTCTCCGGGACGATGATCACAACCAGCCGAACATCGTGATCAGTCGGAAGATCGCCAAGGAGCACAAGGACACTGCCGGCAAACCCAAGCAGGTGGGCGATACTCTCAAGATCGGCGATCGAATCTTCAACATCGTCGGAATTTACGAGACGGGGTCGATGTTCCTCGACGTGATCATCGTCATGGACATTGGCATGGCGCGAACCGTCCTGGGCGAAGCGGACGACAAGGTTTCCAGCTTCTACGTTGAGGCCGCCGATTCCTCGCAGATCGACGAGGTTGCGAAGCGGATCGAGGAGACGATCGCCGAACCTCGGCTCGATGCGCGGAGCATGAGCGAGTTTGCCGCCAACTTCGGGATGCTCATGGGTCAACTCAATACGTTCCTGTTGATGACCGTGAGCCTGGCCTTGCTGGTCGGCGTCGTCGGGATCATCAACACGATGCTGATGAGCACCACCGAGCGGTTTGTCGAGTTCGGCGTGTTGCGGACCAATGGTTGGTCGCGGGGGAACGTCCTGGCTCTCGTCACGGTTGAGAGCGCGTATCTCGGGTTGCTGGCGGGGGTGATTGGTTGCGTCGCGGCTTTCACTCTGACCCAGGTGGCGAATCAGTTCATCGGTGGCGGGTTGCAACTGGATTTCAACCCGACGCTGGTCTTGCTAGGGCTAGGTCTGTCGATCGTGATGGGAACCCTGGGCGGTCTGTATCCCGCGTGGAAGGCGTCGCGGCTGGTGCCGATGGACGCAATCCGGTTGGGCTCGCATTGATCGACTTCGGACTTCAAGGGGTAGCGATGATTGAAGTGGCCGAGGTCCGCAAGTCGTTCCAGAGTGGTAGCCGTCAGGTCGAGATTCTCCACGGTGTCTCTTGCTCGATCCCGAAAGGTCGCTTTGCGTTCATTGTCGGCCCGTCGGGGTCAGGCAAGAGCACGTTGCTCTACTTGATGGGAGCACTCGACCGGCCCACCTCGGGCACGATCAGGATCGACACCCAGAGTCTAACCACGATGACCGAAGCCGAGCAGAACGCTTATCGCCGCGACCGGGTCGGCTTCATCTTTCAGTCGTTCAACCTGATCCGCAACCTCTCGGCGGTCGACAATGTTGTCATTCCATTCCTGCCGACCGGCGTCACCAACGAACACCGCGAACGAGCGGCTCGACTTTTAAGCACGGTCGGACTTGGCGACCGGCTCCACCACCGCCCGTTCCAGCTTTCCGGCGGCGAGCAGCAACGGGTCGCCATTGCCCGAGCCTTGATCAAGCAACCGCTGGTCGTCCTGGCTGACGAGCCGACCGGCGAACTCGATCGCAAAACCGGCGACGAGATTTACCGGATCTTGCGGCAGCTTCAGGCCGAGCAGCAAACAACGCTGGTCGTCGTCACTCACGACCGCCGGTTCATCCGGCCCGAGGATCTGGTCCTGGAGATCGAGGATGGCCTGCTCCGGTCATCCCCCGGCTCCAGCGAACACCACGATGATGAGGTGGTGGCGGGAGCTGAGGGCTGAGCCGATCCGATCAGCGGGGACGTTCTTCGCGCTGGGCTTCACGGGGTCGTTCTTCTCGGCGCCCCTCCCGGGGCCGTTCGGGGTGCGGGTGCGGCTCGGGATGGTTCGTGGCCCGGGGAACCTCGGGGGTCCGATGCGAGATCACGGGGACTTCCGGCCGATGCGGGCCGTATTCCGCACGGAACGGATTTTGGCCGGGCGGGTGCGGTGGTGCTTGACTCAGGCCGCGACTTTCGAAGCGGGCATGCTCGGCGGCTGCGATTGGTGAGCGCGGCATCTCGTTGCGGAAGATTGGGCGGCGTGCCTCCTCGATCCGCAAGTTCCGGTTGGCCTCCGCGAGTCGCCCGCGTTCTTCCTGCTGGACCCGAACCTGCTGGAGTCGGTGGAGGTCGCCTTGCCGCCGCAAGAGTTCCTCGCGATGCTCCGCGCCGACCGGCACGAACTGCTGCGAGGAGTTCGGGTTGCGGGCCCACTGGTTCAGCGGTTGGGCAAACCCGAGGTTCCGCACTTCCTCACCTCGACCGCGCCTCTCATCAATGAGAGACCGCTGGGCGGCATACGTGGGCAGCGGTCGAGCCCCCTGGTTCTCGAAGCGTTCGCGGAACCCTTCCCGGTAGTGCTGATCCCAGTTCGGCTGATTTCGGTTGAGGGCGTTCAGCGAGGAATAGAACGGGTCATAGCCGATCTTGTTGTTCCGGAAGTTGAACCAGGGGACATACCCCCCGTTCCCCCCGACACCGGCCGCATTGTAGTAGTCGCCATAGTAGTACCGCCCCGAGTTGGGCCGCACAAACAGGTTGGCCAGCAAACCGGCGACTGGCAGAACGAGGCTGGGCGTGTACGAGAACGGCTGATTCAAGCCACCACCGTTCAGGCCACCACCATTGAAGCCAACACCGTTCAATCCGCCATCATTGAAGCCGCCACCATTCAGGCCAATACCGTTCAGGCCACCACCGTTCAGGCCGCCGCCATTGAAGCCACCACCGTTAAAGCCCAGGGGTGCGAACTGAACCCCGCGGCGCTGGAGTGAGTAATCCCAGTAACCCTGGTTGTAGATGGCTCCGCTCGGTGTCATCTGATAGGTGGCGGGCGACCAGACCCAATCGGGCTGTGCCTGATACCAGTAGCCTGGTTGCCAGCGGTACTGGTCGGTTGACCAGATCCACGATCCGGGGTTCCAGGCAAAATCAGGCCCTGGCTCCGGCGAGTTCGGCCCGGCTTCGAGTGATGCCGGTGGTGGTGGCAAGTAGTCGATCGGTCCGACCGGCTGAGCGGGAGCCCAGAAGCCGGCCGTCCAGCCAAATCCCCCTTGCGTCGCGCTCCAGTACCCGGGGACCCACTGCCGACCGGGGGGGATGTCGCGCCAGACTCCGCTGATCCAGATGTAATCAGTCCGCTGATCATCCCAGGCCCAGTAACCCGGAATCCACTCAACGTCGGCGCCGGTTGGCTTCTGGTCGGGTGGGATCTCGTTGACGAGTCCATCGGGCGGTGGTTTGGGGACGATCACCGATGAGGTTGGGTTGAAGACGACGGGCTCGGCAAAAGCTTCGTGGATCGGCCCACGGGTCAAATACTCGGCCCCAGGCGGCAACGTCACTCCTGGATTCGGGTTTTGCCCCAAACCGAGAGCCGGGTCCTGAGAACCGTAACCTGGTGGGAGTCCCTGGGGTCCGAGCCCGACCTGTGCCACGAGATCAGGACCAGAACCGAGCCAGAGAAAAAGACCAATCAAGCCTGGTCGAATGGGGTTGATGTTCCACACGGCGAAGTTCCAGAGGAAGAGGTAAGGGTCGAGCGATGCTCTACCTTACGATCTGGAAAGCCCAGCGCGACAAACCATCTTAAGGATTTCAGAAATAGAACACGACCATGAGGTGCCAGTTGCTGACAACTCCGGACATCCGGACCGCAAACCACATCGGCAGAACGCAACCAGATTCGCAGGCTGTGTCCACACGTTTGCCAACCCACGATATCAAGCCAACATCGTCACTGCCAACTCAGCCGCAAGCCGCCGGTCTGCCGGGGGCTGGGCCGGGTCGAGGCGGCCCAGCACCGAGGCAGGCAGGGTCAATGTTGAGGTTGGCCGCGATGTACTGGCGGCACCAATCCGGGTCGAGCGTGTCCGGATCTGGCAGATCTGCCTCGATCAGGGCCAGAAGTTCCGGTCCAAGGGCTGTTGCTGCCCGCGATAGCTCGCCAAGTGAGGGCCGCTGGGATCGGTTCGTCAGGGCCGATTTGACTTCCACCTTGGGTTCGTTCGTCGCGACTGGCTCAAGTTCAACCGTGGGTTCGTTCGTCACTATCGGAGCAACTTCGACCCTGGGTTCGTTCGTCAGGACGGGTGATTCGGGCTCGTCGTTGGGTTCGTTCGGCGGGGTTGATTCGACTTCAAGCTTTGGTTCGTCGGGCGCAACGGCTGGCATGGGTTCGACCTCGGTTTCGGGCGACGCGGCCGGTGGGTCGAAGAAGTGGGCGGGCATCGACCGGAGGAATGGCGTGTTGGCCAACGCCGGGGGTGTCTCATGCCGGGCGTACTCGATGGACAGGTTGAGAATCTTCCAGAGTCTCAGACCGTAACCTCGGACGCGACCCAGATCGCGGTTGCCGAAGTCGTTGAGCCTGGCCGCCGCCAGCAATCGCGTGGCCTCATCAGTATCGCTCACCATGAGGCGAGATTCATGCAACGTGTTGAGCTGAGCGTGGGCAAGCTCCCACTCGGTCAACGCCGGATTGACGGCCTGGCCAAAGGCGTCGACCTGGTGCGTCGGCGGCTCGGCGCGAAACTCGGGCGGGGTGCCGAGGAGGTCATGCGCCAGGGTTTTCTGATCATCGGTCCAGGACTGCCGTCCGGCCTGATCGGCGAGTTGAGCCCAGCGCGTGATCAACCAGTCGCAGCCGGCCCCCGTCTGCCGGAGCTGATCCACCGTCTGCTCGGGGCTCCGACTGAGCCGTGCGCCGAGCCGGTTCGCTTCCCGACGTTGGTCATCCTCCCAGGACGTTTCGGCGCGGTGGGCGACCTCGTCGCGGGTCTGCCGCTCGATGATGGACAAATGGTCGAGCTGGATCATCGTCTGGGTCACTCGGCCACAGAACCAGGCTTGAACCTCGGTCCGGGGCCGGAACGTCTCGAAGACTCCAATGGCACGAGCATGAATGGTAGCCTCGTCGGCCACAGGCACCACCAGTGAGCGCAACCCATGCTTGACGGCATTGGCGCGACTCCTGGCCTTGCCTGCATCAGTCGTCGGGCCGGTACTTTTGGCGGCATTGGCCCGGTTGGCGGCCAGTCGAGCAGGTGAGATACTCATCGGTGTCCTCGTCAGCGCGGATGATATCTGCGGGATCAGAGCGGACGTGTTGGTCAGATCGACGTGGTTCCGCTTTGTTTGTCAGAGATAACATCGTAAATGCGTCGAGGTTTAAACCGCGTCAGCGAGGAAATTTACGTAGTTTGGCGAAAATAGTTCGACGTTCGACATTCTCTGCTGATTCTGATGGTTTGCACCCATCCTACAAATTTGTGCACCGCTAACTTCCAAGAGGGAGCCCACCGAGAGGTACCGAATGGACAGGTCCGCACGGTTTTTCGCAAGCTCGGGCTTGCAACGGTCGATCCTGATAGAGCACGGAGTGGATCTTGATTGAACTGGAGCCTGGTGAGATCAGATCAGCCGGAGGCTGTTTGATTCAGCCAATGCTCACAGTGCGAGGTCAGGATGCCTCAAACTGGTTCGTCGCGATCCCTAGATTCCTGACAAGATGATCGCCAGTCGAGGGTGTTGATCCGGTCAGCACGGATGAGCCGGTCCACCTTGGCAGCGTGACAGGGAAAGGAGTTCCCGAAGATGCGAGTATTCGTTCGGACGAGCTTGGCCGTGGTCGGTCTGACAGCAGCACTGGCTCCGGTCGTGGGTTTTGCCCAGACCGCCGCCCCGGCTGGCTACGGTCAACCCGCCGGGTCGGCAATGTACATGGGCATGGACGGCAAGCCGCTGCCGACCGCCGCAGTTGCCTCTGCACCAGCTTCCGCCGCCAAGCCGCACAAGCACCGCGGCAAGGTTCTCTGTGCGAGCTGTGCCAGTAAGCAAGAGATGTCCATGCAGGGGATGCAGGTCGTCGCCTGTGCCCACTCCAAAAACGGCGTTTGCCCCGCCTGCCGGACCTTGCTGGAGATGCCAGGCACCGTGACGGTCGGGAACCCAGCCCCCAACGCCCCGGCGGGCGAAGCTCCGGGCCACGCGATGGTCAGCAGCGGCCCGGCGAATCAGCCCGCCATGAACCCGGCGCAGGCCCAGTACGCCAATCAATCCGCCGTTTACAACCCGGGGATGATGGGAGCCGAGCCGAGCCCGATCGGTGTCATGCAAACCAACTATGCCCAACCCGGGACGATGGCCGCCGCTCCTGCCGGTCCGGCGATGATGCCCAACAGCGTGCCGACCGCCAGCTCGATGATGCCCGGTCACTCGATGGCGGAGTCGGGCGGCAACCCCGCCCCTTTCCAGCGAAAAACGACCAGCTCTAGCAATCCCTATATCATCAGCCACATCATGGGCTGGCGCAACGTCGCCAAGGAATGGCGTGAGCAGAAGGATGATCGCAAGACCCAGGCTCACGCCTCGATCCCGTATAACACCGATGGCACGACCATCAACGAACTGCCCGCCTCGGTCGTGTACGGCAGCGGTGGCGGTCACTGATCGAGGTCGCAGCGAATTTGATCCTCGGTCCTGATGAACCCGACCTCACCTTTCCACACGAAAGGTGAGGTCGGGTCGTTTTTGTTCCAGCCAAACCTGTGATTCGTCGATGATAAGTCGCGGTAGCAGGGCGCTTCGGGCAAACAGACATCGGGCGTGGGACGGCTTCCCATCGATGGCCTGGCTCGGTCCCCGCTGACGAAGCTGGCGACCTTTGTGTGCAGGAAGCCACAGGGGATGCCACCGCTCGCATAATTACCGACATTCCAGGAGGGATTTCGCGTCAAACGACAAAGGGAATGCTGATGCGCTTCGGTCAACTGCGAGGGGTTACGCTGGCGGCAGCCTTGATCTCGGCCGTCCTGATGTCTCAATCCGCTCGGGCGGATGGATTCGTCAAGACGATCCCCCGGGAGGTTCTCGCCCAGGATCTGAACACCGGTCAACCTTACTTTGCACCACCCATCCCCTGGGGTCACTATGCCAAGGATGGACTGTTCGATCACTACTACCCCAAGGCCGGACATTTCGGCTTCCTGCACCACAAGTGCAAGAGTTGCGGTGGCAACGGTTGTAATAACTGCGGGGGTTCGGGGTGTGGACTCGGCAAAAAGTGTGGTTTGGGCGGTAAATGTGGCCTGGGTGGAGGATGCGGTGGGGGCGATGGCTGTGGCGGGGGCGGCAAATGCGGCCTCTTTGGTCACGGCTCTGGCCTGGCGGGGGATGGGTGCGGGAGCGGTGGTTGCGGGACTGGGGGTTGCGGTCTTGGTCATGGCTCGTCGCGTCGGATCAAAGATTGCGGACTTTGCAAAAATCAAGGCTGCGGCCTGTGTCAGTCAAGCTCCATCGGCGACCCGATGTACGTGATGGCCTCGTCACAAACCCCGGTTCCCTCGTCTCAGGTCATTAGCTCGTCACAAGGGTTTGACCCGAATGGCGGCACGATGTTGTGCGACACTTGCACCGGCAAGGGTTGTGGTAAGTGCGGCGGTTGTGGCCTCCTGCACAAGAAATCGGGACTTGGTGATCCTTGTGGTGGTTGTGGCAACATGGGTTGCGGCGGCAAGTGCGGGCTGGGTGGGCTTTTCCATCATGGAGCGGGTGATGCGTGCGACTCGTGCGGCGGCAAAGGCTGCGGGAAGTGCGGACTCTTCAATCATGGTGGGAATGGCTGTCGGGCTTGCGGCGGCAAGGGTTGCAACCTTTGCAGCGGCCTCAAGAACAAACTGGCTGGCCTGCTCCACCACAAGGGCGGCAAAATCAAGTACTTCGTCGGGCCGGGTGGTCCGGTTCCGCTGACCCCGGGTTACGTGCCGTACACGATCACGACCCGGTCACCGCGTGATTTCCTGGCGTTCCCGCCCTACACTCCCAGCGAATTTTGACGAAATTGGCCTTGACCGGCCGATATCTGAGGAACCAATCGTCTCAATCTGAGGCGATGAATCAAGTCGAGGGTCGTCCCCATCCAGGGACGACCCTCGGTTGCGTCCGACATGGAGGTTGTGATGCGTTCTCGGTGGAACCTTACAGGATCAGGACTTCGGCTCGCGATCGCCCTGACGGGTCTGATCACGGTCGGAATGAACAATATTGCTCAGGCACAAATTCCGCAGCCGCACTTTCCAAACGTGAACGAGCGGAGCGGATTGTTGCAACGATTCAAACCACCTCGGACCAACTTGCCGCAAGATCCCTACCGTGACAACTTCTATGGTGCTCGGTATGGCGATTATGCCAAGGTGGACGATTCCAACAACCCGTTGAACGGCGGCCTCTTTGGTGTGCGACTCCCTGCCCGAGACACCGCCTCGGTCTATCCGTTTTTCTACGGCTCGCCCGGCAAGAGCACGATTACCGAGGAGAGCCGCCCCTGGCGCCCCTCGTACCTCCGTGGTATCCAGCAGTTGACCCATCATCGGAAGCCGGTCGGCATGTACTACCATCTTGGTAGTTATGTCCCGATCTATGATCTTGACTCGCTTGCTCCTGGGCCCGGCCCTGACTATTTCCCCTTCTTCTTTCAGGGGAGTCGTGGGGGCTGACCGGCGAGCCTGATCCACTCAAAACATCGAGCATATTTGCGAGCTTTTTGCTCGTTTCCTCCTTTCGAGGGGTGAAACGGAGCAAAAAGCTCGCAGTCTTTGATCGGTCCTGGCATTGATAATGCCTGTGAACCGAGCAACGCCCAAAGTTTTTCCATTCACCGAGGCTGCACCCGCGATGAGCATTGCCAAGAATCCCCGGTTTTCGGCGGCTGGTATCCGCGAGCATGAAGACGCTCAGATCGTCCCCAGCAAGATCAACGTCGGTGATGTCGAGCGTTGGGCATCGGCCGTCGGCGGCACCCTGCTGGTTGTGCAGGGACTACGGAGCCGGTCGCTCCCAGGTGTCGCGCTCGCCCTGCTGGGCGGTGGTCTGCTGTATCGCGGCGTGTCGGGCCATTGCGGCGCCTACCAGGCGCTCAACATCGACACAGCCGGCAAGCACCGAAGCGATGCCGATGCCCACGTTCACAATGGCCGTCTGATCAAACAGGTCGCAGTGATCGAGAAGCCCGCTCAGGAGCTTTATAATTACTGGCGGAACGAGGAAAATGCGCCCAAATTCATGACCGGCGTCGAGTCGGTCATGAAGACCGGCCCGAACAAGTCGCACTGGGTCTCGGGGGGCCCATTCGGCAAGACGTTCGAGTGGGATTCGGAAGTCTTCCAGGATGACCCCGGCCGGATGTTCGCCTGGAAGACCCTTCCCGGCGCGGACGTCCCGCATGCAGGCATGATCAGGTTTGAGCCCAACACCGGCGGACGGGGAACCATCGTCACTGTTGAAATCAACTACGAACCCCCCGCCGGGATGCTCGGTGTTGCCGTTGCCAAGCTGATCGGTCAGGATCCTGACGCAATGACCAAGGAAAACCTCCGCCAGTTCAAGCAACTGATGGAGACCGGTGAAATCCCCACCATCAAAGGTCAATCATCCGGCCGCGCCTGATCAATTATCACCACTATTTGATTCATCAACCAGAGGCTCGCCGATCATGAAAGCCGTTTGCTGGGAAGGCAAGGGAAAGGTCCGCGTTGATAAGGTCCCTGACCCCAAGATCTTGAACCCGCGCGACGCCATTATTCGAGTCACCAGCACCGCAATCTGCGGGTCTGACCTCCACCTGTATGATGGCTACATCCCGACCATGCAATCTGGGGATATCCTCGGCCATGAGTTCATGGGGGAAGTCGTCGAGACCGGCTCGGGCGTCCAGAACCTGAAGGTGGGCGATCGGGTCGTGGTCCCGTTCGCCATCGCCTGCGGCCATTGTTTCTTCTGCAAGAAGGAACTGTGGTCGTGCTGCGACAACTCGAACCCGAACGCCTGGATGGCCGAGAAGCTTTACGGGATGTCGGCCGCCGCTCTGTTCGGCTATTCGCACATGTTCGGCGGTTACGCTGGTGGCCAGGCGGAGTACGCTCGGGTCCCGTTCGCCGACGTTGGCCCGCTCAAGGTGGCTGACGGTCTGACCGATGAGCAAGTTTTGTTCTTGACCGATATCTTCCCGACCGGCTACATGGCTGCCGAGAACTGCGATATCAAGCCGGGCGATACCGTCGCGGTCTGGGGCTGCGGTCCGGTCGGTCAGTTCGCGATCCGGAGCGCCTTTATGCTTGGAGCGGAGCGCGTCCTGGCGATCGACCACATTCCGAGCCGCCTCAAACTGGCTGAAGCCGCCGGCGCTGAGACGATCGACTTCGCTTCAGAAACCGTCTTCGACCAGATCCTGGAGAAGACCGGCGGCCGTGGAGCCGACTCGTGCATCGACGCCGTGGGGCTTGAAGCCCATGGACACACCTTCGGCGCGGCCTACGACCAGATCAAGGCCAAGCTCGGAGTGGCGACCGACCGGATCACCGTCGTCCGCCAGGCGATCCAGGCTTGCCGCAAGGGCGGGGTCGTCTCACTCCCCGGCGTGTATGGGGGCCTTGTCGATAAGTTTCCCCTCGGTGCGGCGTTCTCGAAGGGTCTGACGTTTCGGATGGGTCAGACCCATGTTCACCGCTATCTGAAACCGTTGATGGACCGGATTCAGAAAGGTGACATTGACCCGACCGTCATTATCACCCATCGGCTCAAACTGGATGATGCCGCCAACGGTTACAAGACTTTCCACGATGACCAGGATGCTTGCATGAAGGTCGTTTTGCATCCCTAACGTGAACCGGCAGGGAGATTGGGGTTGACTCGAACCATTCTACCCAATTTGCCGTGGTTCTCAGTTTACCGAACTACCGGTGGCGAATCCGGTTCGGGAGATGGGTAGGACTGTCCTGAATTCTTGACATGCCTGATCGGATGTCATAAAGTGGCCGACGAATCTCTTGTTTCGGTCGATTTGGGTTGATCTGCGCGCTTGTTCCGCGACCCCACCGCGGTGGCGGACCCGATCGTATTATCGCCGTACTCCCTTTCCGGGAACCATGCCATGGACAGTCCGATTCAGGTCGATCTGGGCCGAATCGCGCAGGACCTTCAGATCCGGCGCGTTCAGGTGGAGAGCGTCGTTCAGTTGCTCGACGAGGGCAACACGGTGCCATTCATCACCCGCTACCGCAAAGAGCGGACCGGCAACCTGAACGAGGTGGCGATCCGGGAGATCCAGCTTAGGGTCGGCAGGCTCCGCGAACTCGGTGAGCGGAAGGAAACCATCCTCAAGGCGATCGAAGCTCAAGGAAAGCTGTCCGAAGAACTCGCCGCCGCGATCAAGGCCGCCGACAATTCCAAAAGACTCGAAGACCTTTATCTGCCCTTCAAGCCCAAGAAGAAGACCAAGGCATCAGACGCCCGCGATAAGGGTCTGGAACCGCTCGCCCTTCGAGTTTGGAATCACGACGATACGCTGACCGATCTGGAAGGTGCCGCGCAGGAGTTCGTGAGTGCCGAAAAAGAGATCGAGACGACCGACAAGGTCCTCGAAGGGGTCGGACACATCCTGGCCGAGGCGATCAACGAACTGGCGATCGTCCGCGACGCCGTCCGCCGGGTGGTCTGGAAGACCGGCAAGATCGTGACCTCGAAAGCCGACATCCCCGAGGGTGAGGGGCTCGAATACCGCGACTATTTTGAGTATTCGGAGCCGGTTGCCAACATCCCGCCGCACCGGGTCCTGGCGATCAACCGAGGCGACAAGGAAGGCCCGCTCAAGGTCAAACTCGAAGTCTCCCGCCCGGAACTCGAAGCTGCGACCTATTCGCAACTCCCGCTCGAAGGCCACCCGCAAGCCGACTTCTTCCGCAAGTCGGCGCTGGACGCGCTCGATCGCCTGCTCCTGCCCAGCATGGACCGCGAAGTCCGGCGCGACATGACGGAGATGGCTGAGCGGCACGCGGTCGATGTTTTCGCCCGGAACCTGCGCAGCTTGCTGCTTCAGCCGCCGATCCCAAAGCAGGTCGTCATGGCGATCGACCCGGGATTCCGCAACGGTTGCAAGGTTGCGGTGCTCGGAACCCACGGCGAACTTCTCGACCACGGGGTCATCCACCCGCACCCGCCGCAGAACCGCCGGCACGAGGCCAAGGTCTTTATCAAGGATCTGGTCGGCAAACACGGCATCGGCGTGGTCGCCATCGGCAACGGGACCGCCTGCCGCGAGACCGAGGAACTGATCGCCGAGATCATTTCCGAGGGCACGCACTTCCACAACAACCCCGACCTGGCCCAGGCCGCCGCGAACGAACCGATGCCGAACGCTCAGGCCAACGGCGAGTCGCAGACCCACGAGTCGGAATCCACTCCCGGAGCCGCCGAAACCGCCATGCCCGAGGGTTCAACCGCCAGCACCGAAGCCCTGATCTCGGTCCACCACGCCGAGGAATCGACCCAGGTGGCCGAACCTGACCCGGTGGTGACGGGATCGCCCGTCGAGTCGGAACCCGAACCCGTTGAGTCGATGCCGCCGATCTCGGGCGGCTCACCCGAGGCCGAGGAAGAAGCCCAGCCTGCCGGCCCGAGCGAAGCGGTGGCCGCCGAACTGGCCAGCCCAACCGAAGCCAGCGCCGAGCCAGCGCACCCTGAGGCGGTTGTGGGCAGCGGTGAACCCGAAGCGAAGCCGACGCCGCACCACGACGCCCCGAGTCAGGCCGATACCTCGACTCAGAGCGAAACGCCCGCCGACGACCACTCGTCCGCCAGCGCTGACGCCCCGATCGATGAATCGGACAAGGCTGTCGAACAGAAGTCTGAGACCGAGACCAAGCCCGACGGCGGCTCGGCCGAAGCGCGGCCGCCCCGCAACCCGAAAGGCAAGTCGGGTGGACCTCGCCCCGGCAAAGGGGGCGGCGGTGATCGTCCCCAGAAGCCGAAAGGGCCGCCACCTCCCCCCCGGCCACACGCGGCCGATGCCCAGATCAGCCAACTTGCTTATGTGATCGTCAATGAAGCTGGGGCGAGCGTTTACTCCGTCAGCCCGGTGGGCCGCGAGGAGTTTCCCGACTTCGACGATAAGGTCCGTGGCACGATCTCGATCGGTCGGCGCCTCCTCGACCCGCTCGCCGAGCTGGTCAAGATCGAGCCGCAGAACATCGGCGTCGGTCTTTACCAGCATGACGTCAACCCGAAGCAACTCAAGGAGTCGCTCGAAGGCGTGATCGCCAGTTGCGTCAACTTCGTCGGGGTTGACCTCAACACGGCCAGCATTCCGTTGCTACGCCACGTCTCGGGCTTGAATCAGCTCACCGCGCGGCGGGTTGTCGAGCGTCGGACGCAGCAAGGGCCGTTTACGGACCGTGCCCAGCTTCTCGAAGTCGAGGGAGTTGGCCCGGCAACTTACACGCAGGCGGCGGGCTTCCTCAAGGTCGGCGGCGGTGCGAACCCACTCGACCGGACCTGGGTTCACCCCGAGAGTTATCCGACTGCCGAGAAGCTGCTGACCTCGTTCGGGATGAGTCCTGACATCGTCCGCGAGAAGGACAAACTTCCCGACCTGCACGCCAAGCTCAACGAGGCCGACTTGCCCGCGCTGGCGAAGGAACTGGAAGTCGGTGAGCCGACCCTCCGTGATATCTTCGAGGCACTGGCTCGGCCCGACCGTGACCCGCGTGACGACCTCCCCAAGCCAATCTTCAAGAAGGGTGTCCTCAAGCTCGAAGATCTCGAAGCCGGCATGGAGTTGAAGGGCACCGTCCTCAACGTGGTGGACTTCGGGGCATTCGTCGACATCGGCCTCAAGGATTCGGGGTTGGTCCACATCAGCCAGCTTGCCAACCGCTACATCAAGAGTCCGCACGACGTGGTCAGTGTCGGCGACGTCGTGACGATCTGGGTCATGGGCGTCGACAACGAGCGGAAGCGGGTCTCGTTGACGATGGTCAAGCCGGGCACCGAGCGGCCTCGCGCCGAGCGGGAAGCTCCTGGGGGTCAGCAGCAAGGCCCCAGGCGAGCAGGTGGTGGCGAACGGCCGCCGGGTGATCGCCGGCCAGGTCCCGGCGGACCGGGTCGTGGCCCACGCCGCGAGATGGCCTCGCCCTCGAACCTGACCTCGCCGCCGGTCGGTACTCCCGCCGCGGGAGGACAGCCGGGAGGTGGACCGGATGGACCGCCGCAGCGTCGGCCCGACCGGCCGCCGACTCAGGGTGGCCGCGAGAGCAACTTCCGCCCCGCGTCGAGTGGTGGCCGAGGTGGTCCTCGCCCGGGTGGTGGGGGCAACTTTGGTGGGGGTCGTGGCGGTCCGGGCGGCGGTGGTCGCCCACCCGAGCGGTCTTCGGCACCGATGATGCCGCCCAAACCCGCCAAGCCGTTGCCGCCACCGCCGCCGCTGTCGAAAGATGCTTTGACCGGGAGCGTGCCGCTCCGGTCGTTCGGTCAACTCAAGCAACTCTGGCAGGCCAAGGACGATGACGAGCCGAACCCCGGGTCATCACCCCCCGCCGAGTCGAAGCCAGACGCTTCCTGATCTTTGACTGGAATCGCAACGCTCCCATCCGCTCGACCACGGGCTGGTGGGAGCGTTTGTCCGTTTGTCCCGAAAGTGGATCTCGATGTATCTGTATCTGGCGGGGCCGTTGTTCACCCAGGCGGAGCGAGCCTGGAACATCCGGTTGGGCGACCTGTTGACCGCGGCGGGGCACTCGGTCTTTTTGCCGCAGACCGAGGTCCAGGCGATTGCGACCCTCGACGCCGAGACGATCTTTCGGGTCGACGTCAATGGTGTTCGGTCGGCCGAGGCGGTGGTCGCGGTTGTCGATGGCGCTGACCCCGACAGTGGGACGAGCTTTGAGGTCGGGCTGGCGTACGCCCTGGGAATCCCGATCGTCCTGGTTCGGACCGACTTCCGCGCCGGGGGCGACGCTCTGCCGGGCCAGAAACTGGCGACCGTCAACCTGATGCTCTCGCAGGCGGCCGTCGAGGTCGTCGCGGTGACCGACCCCGGGGCGACGCTGGAAGCGCTGGCTGACATGGTTGTGAAGGCACTCGCTCAGGCCCCCGCCGTCACGAGCGGAGTCCAGCGGATTACTCGTGGTTGACCGTTGATCCGCTTGATGATTGACGCTCGGGCTTGAGCCGGGGGCCGACTGCCTGGCGGGATAGGAGGATGCGGGTCGTCAGTTCGGTCGTGATCTGTTCATCCCGCCAGGACCAGCGAGCGACCGTAACCTCAAGGCCCTCAGGAAGAGTCTGCCTGATGGGCTCAATGACGACCGACTTGATTGTGTTCGAGGTGCCGGTGGGTGTGGCAGACTGAACCGACGCGGTGGACTCGGCGCCGTTGGCAGCGACCCGAAATTGCACCTCGGAGTGGAAAGGTCGAACCAAGGCGACCAGGCGGGTTGCACCCTGGACCTCGAACAGGACGTCGTTGAGGAACGCTTTGTCGGGTGCAGCCGTGTTCGTCCTGTCGGTCGCCAGCGTGACCCGAGCTAACCCAGGCGGGCCATCAAGATCGAGGGCGAAGCTGGCCAGAACCTCGCCGGGGGCGAGTCCCGCCGATGTTTCGTCGATCCGGCTCACTCCCAGCAGCCTCCAGACTGCCGGGGCCGGTTTGGCCAGGCTAACCGTTGACGCTGAATTGCTGCGAGTTTGACAGCCCGCAAGTGAGCCGCCCAGAACAATGGTCAAACAGATTCGGCAAAGGGAATTCAATCAACACCATCCCTGGTGATCTGGCTGGAAATCGAGACTTTAACCAAAGAGGCCGGGGACAAGTTTGCCACCATCAACGATCTTGATCGGTCGGCCTTGCGGGCTCACATTTTCCTTGGTCGGCTCGATCTTGAGGCTGTGGCAAAAACTCGTCATCAGGTCGGTCACGGTGACGGGTTGATCCTTCACGCCGCTCCCGTCGGCGGTCGATGAGCCTATCACCTGGCCGCCCTTGACGCCGCCGCCCGCCATCGCGACGCTGAAGACGCGCGGAAAGTGATCTCGACCGGCGTTCGGGTTGATCTTCGGCGTCCGGCCGAACTCGCCCATCCAGATGACCAAGGTCCGGTCGAGCATCCCGCGTTGTTTCAGGTCGGTCACGAGCGACGCGAAGCCGGGATCAACGCCCGATGCGTTCTTGGCCACGCTGTCGGTCACCTTGGTGTGGTTGTCCCACCCGTTTGAGCGGACCTCAACAAACGTCACGCCCGATTCCACCAGCCGCCGGGCCAGCAAACAGCCCTGACCGAAGGGGCTGGTGCCATACATCGCCCTGGTCTGGTCGGTCTCGTTGGCGACGTTGAACGCTTGCATCGAGGGCGAAAGGACCATGCTTGCCGTCTGCTTGTAGACGTCGTGGTGCTCCTTGACCCGATCCAGGCCCCCCGAGTTGCCAAACCCGGCAACCTCCATCGAGTGCATCAGGTTCAGGCGGCGGGCGAAGCGGTTCGCGGGCACGCCAAGTTCCACGTTGAGGGGCGGCTTGAGTGGGTCAGGAACCTGGAACGGCTCGTACTTGACGCCGAGGATACCAGCGCCCATCCCGAAGCCGGCGTCGCGGGTCCCGATGCTGACGATGTGCGGCAGGTCGAACTTCGGCGGCCCGAGTTCGGCCCCGACAACGCAGCCGAACGCGGGATGCTTGACCGTGCCAGAGGGGGAATAGCCGGTGTGCAACTGGTAGGTTGCCCGCTGGTGGTTCCCTTCCTTGTTGGTCATCGACCGGATCAAGGCAATGTCGCTCATCACCTTGGCGGTCCGTGGGAAGTGGTGCGCGATCTGAATGCCAGGCGTCGCCGTGGCGATGGCGCGAGCGTCACCGCCGGTATCGGTCCCCGGTTTGGGGTCCCAGGTATCCAGTTGGCTCGGGCCGCCCGACATCCATAGCAGGATGCACGCCATCTGCCGCTTGCGGAGTTCGTCCGCCTGGACCGCCATCAGGTCGGTGAAGCTCAACCCCGCCAGCCCGGCGCCGAGGGAGATCCCCCGGAGGAACGACCGCCGACCGACGACACCGTCCCGATTCATCGCGACTTTGAGCAAGCTCGACTCGAACATCGACCTGTCCCCCCTGCGCTGGACCGGTTACCGGCGGCTGATGTACTCGGTGGAATTGACCAGACCCCAGAGGATATCCTCGAACCCCTCACGGCGGCTCTCGGAGTTGTCGAGGTAGCGGAGGCAGGTTGACAGCTCTTTGGGATTCGGATGACGAGCGAGCGTCTTCATGTACAGCACTTCGACGGCTTCCTTGGGACTGCCCGCGCTGGCCATGAGTTGCGTCAGCATCGACCCGGGGGTCGAGTCCACCAGCTTCGTCACCAGCGGGCTATTCATCATGTAGAGCGCCTGCGGGATCGTGCCGACCACGTCCCCCGCCGGAGTCGAGGGATCAACCCCGAACGTGTGCTCGACGATCTTGCGGAGCTTGTCGTCCCCTTCACCCGCCGGCGCAGCCTTTTTCCCCTTGGCCTTGGGACCGGCAAGCGCGTTGGCAGCCTTCTTGTTCAGGTTGGCGTCGATGTTGAAGGTCTGGGAGAGAGCGTCGTATATCTGATCCGCGCGGAGGCGGCTCGGAACGTTGGCGGCAAACGGAATCTGCCCGGCGGCGGTGTTGGTGGATCGCGAGTCCCGGCTATAGGCCCGGGTGTTGAGGATGATCCGGTACAACCAGCGCACGTCGTAGTTGTGCTGCACCCACTGGTCGGCCAGTCCGTCGAGCAGTTCGCTGGAGTGTGCTGTCCGGGTTGGGCCGAGGTCATCCACGAGGTCGTAAAATCCCTCGCCGACCAGCGTGGTCCAGACCCGGTTGATGAAAGCACGGGCAAACCAGGGGTTGTCGGGGCTGGTGACGTAGCCAGCGGCAAGCGCGAGTCGCCCCTCGGTCTTCACCTGTTCAGAAACCTGGGGGGCATCGCCCAGGAAGAACTTGGGCGAAATCGGAATCTTCTTTTCGGGATCTTTCAGATCCACCATCGCGTATCGGGTCGGGCCGGCGTTGGTGACCTCGAAGATCGGTTTCAGCCCCTGGCCAGCTTTCTGAACCTGCTTGCGCTTGATGCCGGAGAAGAAGGCGGCGAACTCATGGAACTGCTGCCGCTTCCAGGGGTCGCTCGGGTGGTCGTGGCACTGGGCGCACTGGATTTGGATACCGAGAAAAACACGCGAAACCTCGCCCGCGATCTCGACCGCGCTCACCTCCTCGGCCAGAGCAAAGGCAGTTGCCCCGTTCTCGTCGGTCCGACCGGTGGCGGTGATGATCGCGGCGGCGATCTTGTTCCAGGGGACGTTCTGGTTGAACTGATCGGCAAGCCAATCGACGAAGATGGGGAAGTCGATCTGCCTCTCGTTTTCGTTCGGTGCGCGGAAGGCGATGACGTCGCGCCAGTACCGTGCCCAGTTCTCGCCGAACTCGGGGTCCGCAAGCAGATCCTCGATCGCGGCGGCGCGCTTGGTTGATCCCCCACCGGCATTGAACTTCCGGATCGCCTGGATCGTCGGTGGCTTACCCACCAGATCGAGCGAAAGCCGCCGGAGGAACGCTTCGTCGCTCGTGGCGGACGCGGGTACGGTTTTGCTCGCAGCAAGTTCGCGGTCGATCAGCGCGTCGATATCCGCCGAGGTCCACGCGGTCCGCGACCGGGCGGGCTTGTTGGCCTCCTTCGCCGCGACACCGCCGTCGACGTCCTCGTTAACCTGGGTCCGGACGACTTCGGGTAGTCCGGAGCGAGCGCGAGCCGGAGCGACTGTCTTGCTGGTGCTGGTGCCGGTTGGAGCAGAGGTGGCAGCAGGTTTGGTCGTATCGGCCGCGAGACCGACCCCGGGTCCGACAACGACCAGCGAGCCGATCCAGCAGGCGAGCGACCGTGATTTGTGGCGAGCCGAACGAATCATGAGCAAGTTCTCCCCTCGATAACCCATGAAACCCCGGAACCACACTAACGTATCGCCATCATACCGGAATTTCGATCAGTGGGGGGCCAGGAAGAGACCCACCAGCACCACGAGGCTGACGATCCCCAACATCCCCGACGGCATAAACTTGCGGGTCTTGCTGAATCGGATCGAGAAGACGACCAGCATGGCCACCGCCAGCGCGATCCCGAGCCAGATCGCCCGCGCGTCCGAGATCATCAGACCGGCGGCAACCAGGGCAACCAGACCACTGATCGAGCCGGCGATGAGTGACGGCCGACTCCCCGCTTTGCGATACCCGATCAGACCGCCGACGATCAGGAGCACGGCGTAAATAACCAGGACGATCTGAGCTGCCGATGTGCTGATCAAGGCAAAACCTCAAAGAATCAAAGGACAAAGCGCGGCACGTTGGTGCCGACTCGTTCATCATCGCCGGTTCGACCCATTCGAGTCTAGGTTGCGGACCAGAGGAACGATCGAAGTCGAGGTGATGCTCCAGGTGAGCCAGCGTCCGCGAATCGTTGGTTGGTCGTCGTGCAATCATTCCAGATCGGCAATATTGGCTCGGATCGGTCGAATCCCGATCGGCAATCCGAGCAATCTATCCCGGTCGAGGTTAAACCCATGCGTGTGTTCCTGCTCTGCTGGTTGCTGGGGATCGTTGTTCTCGTCACGCCTCAACTCAGCGCAGGAGAAGATACTCGCATTCGCGACCTCGAACAGCGGGTCGGTCGGCTGGAAAGAGAACGCTCCGAAGCAGCCAGTTCCGGCAACATTCTGGGCGTCCCGTTTGCCTCAGGGGTCGAGGTGCTGGCGGTGGGGGCGTTGTGGGCTCGGGGCACGGGCCGCGATCCCTGGTTGTGGCTGGCCGCCGGGATTGTTTTCAACCTCCTGGCGCTCCTTGCCGTCTGGGCCAAGCACGACGAAGACAAGAAGAAAGTTGCCAAAATCCCCAACCCCGAACTCTAAGTCAGCACGGAGCCGCGAGCGGTCTTGAGTCGGCGAGGCAGGGAACCTAGGATAGAAGCGGCTCGCAGCCAGGCGGGAGTTGATCCGACTCCCGCCTGACCCCGCGAGCCCATCCTTTCCGCGTCGTTCCTGACGTTGTTCTGGCCTGATTGGTTCGCTAAATCCGATGACCGACACGAGCACTCTGCCGCCGCCCCGGTTGACGATGAAGGATATCCGCAAGAGTTTTGGAGGCGTTCATGCGCTCCGGGGGGTCTCGCTCGAAGCTCAGGCGGGGGAGGTCCATGCCCTCTGCGGCGAGAATGGCGCGGGCAAGAGCACGCTGATGAAGATCCTCGCCGGCGCCCTGACCGACTACGAGGGTGAGATCCTCCTGGATGGCAAGCCCGTCAAGTTCACCGGGCCGAGCGACGCCGAGGCCGCTGGCATCCAGATCATCCATCAGGAACTGAACCTCGTTCCCGAGCTGAGCGTGGCCGCCAACCTCTTTCTCGGCCGCGAGATCGCCGGTCCGCTCGGCTTCCTCAACACCAGGGCGATGGAAGCGAAGGCCAAGGCACTGTTTGATCGCCTGGGGACGCCGATCTCACCCCGGAGCCGCGTGGCCGATCTGCGGATCGGCGACCAGCAGATGGTCGAGATTGCCAAGGCGCTGGCGTCGGATGCCTCGATTGTGATCATGGATGAGCCGACCTCGGCGCTCTCTGATGCCGAGGTGGCCCGGCTCTATCGCGTGATCAACGACCTGCGCGCCGCCGGGACCGCCATCCTCTACATCTCGCACAAGATGAACGAGGTCTTCACCCTCGCCGATGCCGTGACGGTCCTCCGCGACGGCCAGCACGTCCAGAGCGCACCCAAGGCCGACATCACCCCCGAGAAGGTCATCCGCTGGATGGTCGGCCGCGAGATTGCCAGCCTCCACTTCGACCCCAAGCCGGTCACGAACCGGACGATGCTCGCCGTGGACAGGCTCAACCTGCCGAGCCCGCTCGGGAGCGGTCGGCCGTCGCTCCGGGATATCACGTTTCAGGTCGACGCGGGCGAAGTCGTCGGGATCGCCGGGTTGCTTGGCGCGGGGCGGACCGAGGTTCTCGAAAGCCTCTTCGGCGCCACGCCAACCCGACCGACCGGGACGATCACCCTCAACAATCAACCTGCCCTGTTTCATGAACCAAGCGAGGCGATCAAGGCCGGCGTGGCACTGGTGACCGAGGACCGCAAGACGCTCGGCCTGTTCAGCAAGATGAAGGTGTCGGAGAACATCACGATCCGCAAACTCGAAGCCCTCACCCGGGCGGGTCTGGTCAGTGGACAGGCTGAGCGTCAAGCCGTCCTCGACTCGATCAAGCGGCTGATGATCAAAACCGACGGCGGGAACGCGGCAATCACGAGCCTCTCGGGCGGGAACCAGCAAAAGTGCATCATCGCCCGCTGGTTGCTGGTCAACCCCCGGCTCTTGCTCCTCGATGAGCCAACCCGCGGGATCGACGTCGGTGCCAAGGCCGAGATCTATACCTTGATCCGCCTGCTCGCCCGCGAAGGGATGGCCGTCCTGATGACGTCGAGCGAGCTGCCCGAACTGCTCACCGTCGCCGACCGAATCCTGGTCCTCTGCGAGGGCCGGCTCACCGCCGACATCCCCCGCGCCGAGGCCACCGAAGAAAAGATCATGCACGCCGCGACTCAGTTTCAGGTTCGCGCCGCTGGCTGATCTCGATTTGTGCTCTCTGCCCCGCATTGGGTCGGCGGCATCAAGGTTGCGGCTGCGATCGATCCAGGCCGCCCGATTGGACCCTTTCAGGGAGATGCACCATGTCCAACGACGTCAACGTCAACAAGGTCGACGACAAGCACAAGAAGCAGGCCGAGAAGCTGGCCGACAAGTACGAGAAGCAGGGGATGGGGCACGATCAGGCCAAGAACCAGGCGCTCCACGACGTTGCCCCCGAGGTGAAGTCGCACCAGCCCGACCAGAGCGATAGCCAGCCGCACTACAAGAACAACCAGGACGGCCACAAGACCGGCCCGAACCAGAAGTCGACCTGAGACCGGGTCGTCTCCTTGCCGCCGGGTTGAGGGGGTGCTAGCGTTGGGGCTTCCCATCGCCTGTCCCCTCGATTCGGAGTCTGGTCATGTTCACACTGCGCTGGTGGCGGTTGGTGGTTGCGCTGGTCTGGGTCGCGGGACTTACTTCGGTTCGGCCCGCCGGTGCCCAGGCCCCTGAACCAGGGCATGATGCCAGGTCGCCAGACGGCCGATTGAAGGCCACCGTTTTCCTCGGGAACTCAGGAGAGCCGGTTCTTGACCTCTCCTCCGCGAATCGGGCGTTGATTGGCGTCAAGCTCGGTCTCGATCTCGCCGGGTCGGGGCCGCTGGAGACGGGCCTCCGGAGGGTCGGGGTTCGCCAGTCGAGCGTGGACACGACGTACACGATCCCGGTCGGCAAGACCGCGTCGGCCCGCGACCAGCACAATGAGCTGATCGTGCTCTGGGAGGAAGTGCTCGCGCCGCACCGACGGCTCGAACTGGCCGTCCGGGTCTTCGATGATGGATTCGCGTTCCGTTACCAGATCCCCGCCGGGGGGCCGCTGGCGAACGGTATCATCCGGGACGAGTTGACGCGGTTTACCTTCGTCGGCACCCCCCGGGCGCTGGCCTTGCCGCTGAAGGACTACACGACCTCGTATGAGGGATACTACAAGACGCTCGATGTGACGGCGATGGCCCCCGACCAGCTTTACGCGCTGCCGATGTTGCTCGACCAGCCCGCCGCGACGGGCTCGGGGCGGGTCTGGATGGCGATCACCGAGGCGAACCTGACCAACTATGCGGGGATGTATCTGGCGCGTGGCGATGGCAAGCCGGGGACGCTCGCTGCGAAACTATCCCCCCTACCCGGCCGGATCGACGGCGCCAGGGTGGTGGTCGACCGGGTACCGTTCGAGACTCCCTGGCGGGTGGTGATGGTGGCCGACGACCCGGGCCGATTGATCGAGTCGAACCTCATTTTCCACCTCAACGCCCCCTCAGCCATCGCTGACCCGAGCTGGATCAAACCGGGCAAGACGCTCTTTCCGTGGTGGAACGGGTACGTCGATGAGGACGTTACCTTCAAGCCCGGCGTAAATACGGCGACGATGAAGCATTACATCGACTTCGCCGCGGCGCACGGCATCCCGTACCACTCGCTCGACGGCCTCGACATCGCCTGGTACGGCGGCCCGATCCAGCCGCAAGGGCCGACCGACATCACCAGGGCCGCCCCCTCGATCGACATGCCGGAGTTGCTTGCGTACGCAAAATCAAAGAACATCCGGCTCCGCGTCTGGCTGCACTGGAAAGCGTTAAAAGCGCAGATCGACGAGGCGTTTCGCGTCTACGGAGCGTGGGGACTCGAAGGCGTCATGGTCGACTTCATGGACCGCGACGATCAGGAGATGGTCCGCTTCTACCACGAGATGGCTCGCAAGGCCGCCGAGCACCACCTGACCGTGACCCTCCACGGCGCCTACAAGCCGACGGGCCTGGAGCGGACCTGGCCCAACGTCCTGACGTATGAGGCAGCGCTCAACCAGGAATACAACAAGTGGGAGAAGCCCGGCGAACCCGGCACGCCCCCCCGCCACAACCTCGACATCGCCTTCGTCCGGATGCTCGCCGGCCCGCTCGACTACCATCAAGGCGGGATGCGCTCGGTCCTCCCGGAAAATTACCACCCGCGCGACAAGGCACCCCCCGTCCAGGGCACACGCGGGCACCAACTGGCGATGTATGTCGTTTACCAGAACCACCTGCCGATGATGGCCGACTACCCCGAAGCCTATCGCAACCAGGCTGGGCTCGACTTCATGGTCGACGTGCCCACCACCTGGGACGAGACGCGCGTCCTGCACGCCGAACTCGGCGAATGTCTCGTCATCGCCCGGCGCAAGGGAGACGTCTGGTACCTCGGCGGGATGACGGCGGGCGCCGGGCGTGATCTAGACCTGACGCTCCCCGGCCCAGCCGGCAAATCCTCTCGGGCCGAGTTAAGGCTCGACGACCCCGCCCACGGACCGACCGCCCTGATCCGCCGCCAGCAAGTCGTCCCGCCGACTGGCCGGCTGGCGGTCACGATGCCTCGCGCCGGAGGTTTCGTGGCGCGGATCACCCCGGTCGCGGCGGGGAATTGAGCCAGATACCAACTCGAGAAGTTCAGCGACTCGGATTCTCGACTCACCAACCGCGTTCGGCAATCACCGCCGGGTCGGGGCTGACGCATCAGCGATCTCATCGGGCGTCCGGACACGCAGGAGGACCAGTTCGGGGCGCTGGACCCCGGTCTCGCGGAAGACCGGGGCCAACGTCGGTGCCAGATCGGCGCCGAGGCGGTCGCGGAGCTTGCCGCGAATTAAGAGATAGGCGCCCGGACCAGCCTGATCGGCCCAGGCGGCAAGCTGAGCGACGGCGGCCTGGGTGCGCGCGGCGGTCGCTTCGGCCCGAGCCTGGCCAGGTATCACGGCGGCTCGAAGGGCGTGGCCGCGGTTGGTGGGGGAAGCGGTTGCCGAAGCGGTGGCCTGAAGGGGAGGAACGGGCTGCAAGTTGAGGCTGGGACCGTAGAACCAGAGGGCTTCGTCGAGGTCGTCGAAAAACCAGGTCGTCGAGCCAGCAGGAAGGCTTTGCGTCAGGTGGGCGGTGAGGTCGCGGTGCCCTCGGGTCGCGTTCTCGGCGGGGGCGAAAATGCCGTAACCGATCAAGCTGAGCGCGACCAGGCCGACTGCCAGACTCGCCAGGCTGGCCGAGTCGCGGCCGAGGTGCCAGCACCGGGCGCTCAGGAGCGTGCTCAGGCCGAGCGCGACGCCGCCCACGACCGCCGGTCCGAACCAATCGGGCGATAGTTCATGGATGACCACGGGCGCCACGAGGCTCGCCGCGAACAGGCCCGACCAGAGCAGTTGCAAGCTTGTTCGTGCCGCCAGACCTCGCGCAGCGTCATGCGCCCGGGCCGCCAGGCGGACCCAACCGGCACCGGCCAGGATGGCGACGGCGGGGACGGCGGGGAGGTAATAGCTCGGCTTGGCGACATCCCAGAGACCGAGCACGGCCAGGGGGGCAAACGCCCACCACCAGGCCAGCGTCAGGGCGGGCGCGGTGGGTTCGCTCCGCAACCCCAGGCGGTGGCGCCGCCAGCGTCGGACCGGGCCGAACAAGGCCGCCAGGGCAAGCGGGGTCCAGGGCAAGGTCGCCCCCAGGGCTTCAACCAGGATCGACCCCCGCGCGTTGCCGTGCTCGATCGCCAGCGCGCCCGTCTTCTGGCCCATTTCGAGCCACCAGACCCCAGGCGCCGCCGGATACCGGACCGCGACGGCCACCGGCCAGACCACCACTAGAATCAAGCCGATCAGCACTCCCCAGCGATTCGCCAGGAGCCGCAAGCCCGCCCGCACCTGCCCCTGGGTGATCAGGAATCCCCCGATTGGAACTCCAACCCACAACGCAATCACCGGCCCCTTGCAGAGGAATCCGAGGCCGATGGCCGACCAAAAGACGCGGCCCCAGACCGATGGCCCCGGCTGGCCATCGGGGCTCATGATTCCCCACCGCCGCGCGGCGGCGAACAGGCTCAGGGTCGCAAACAGGGTCAGCAAGCCATCATTGCCAGCCTGACGCAGCTCGACGACGAAGAACGGCGTGCTCGCGAGTGCGAACCCCGCCGCGAGCCCGACCGATCGGCCGCCGCCGGCTCGACCCCAGGCGACCACCAGACCGATAACGGCCAGCGCCGCGAGGGCGCTGGGCAAGCGCACGGCAACTTCGTCGCGGCGACCCGAAATCGCCATCACGCCCGCCGTGATCCAGCGCGGCAAGGGGGGCTTTTCGAGTCGGGGGCGGCCCTGGATCTGGCCGACCAGCCAGTGCCCGTGGTTGACGGTGTCCAGAGCTTCGGCCGCCGCGCGTTGTTCGCGCTTGCCCCAGAGTTCGGTCGAGCCGAGCCAGCCAAGCAAGGCCAGGCTCGCCACCACGGCCAGGGTCCACTCGGAACCTCGGGTCCACCACTCTTGTTCCGCTCGGACTGCTGGCATCATCGCCTCCCGGGTCGCGCCGACTCGCTCTGTCGCTGGTGCGCGGACGATACCTGGAACGGTCAAACCTCACAACCCGAGCCAGGGCGGCAGGTGTCGCACTGGCACCAGAAGATCAGGGCTGCATAGGCTCCGTGTCCACTCCTTGCTCATCGTCTCAACTCCCGATCGGCACATACTCGACCGGATCACCCCCCAGCCAGGGGCCGGAGTACTCGGGGAAGATCAGGACGCCCGTCGCCTGGCTCCAGGCCGTCAAGTCGGCCTCTGTGTGGCGAATGATCTCGGCCACGGGTCGGCCATCGTCGTCGACCCTGGTCGTGGCGGGCACAACTCGGAGGCGCCGGCGGGTGGCTGGGTAGGTCTGGCCGTCGGCCAGGTTGACCAGGGCGGTGGCTGGTTCGCTGATCTCCCCTTGCATCCGGGTGATCAGGGGTTGGACGCAGAGCGCGAAGCCAACCGAGGCGGCGACGGGATCGCCCGGGAGGTGAAACACGTGGTTGACGACCGTTCCCTCGTCGTCGCGGATCACCCCGTAGCGGACCCGGCTGATCGGCGTGGCGGCGATTCCGGTAATGACGGGCTCGATGCCGATCTGCTGCAAGGCGCGGGCGAGGGGTCGCGACGACGCGCCAACGATGATGACGACCGGGCTGGTGGCGGCCCGCTCCAGAGTTGGGCGGATCTTCGACCCACTGACCGCCTGGAAGTCGTGCGGCATCGCTTCGAGGCGGAGCGCCAGGGCGACCAGGGCGATGCTGGTCGCGTTCCGCTCACGGTTCATCGTCGGGGCGTCGGCGGGTCCGACCCAATGATTGCCGACAGCGACGATCGAGACCCGGACCCGGCGGTGGCAAAAGGGGTGAACGCACCCCTGCGATGCCAGGAGCGGGATTGTGGCTGGCCTGATCCTCGTGCCCGCCGGCACCACGGTCGCCCCAGCGCTCAGATAGGCGCCCCGAGCGGTGACGAGATGGTTGGGCCTGGCAGCCTGCAGAACTTCGACGACCAGGGCTGGACCGGTCGCGGGATCGGGACGGACGCCTGACGGGCAGAGGACGGCATCCGTCCCCGGTGGCAGCGGGTCACCCGCAAGCACGCGCCCGGCCTCACCCGACTCGATCGTCACCTCGGTCGACCGGACCAACCGGGTCGGCCGGACGACCCGAAGGAGCGTGCCGGGCGTCGCTTCGTCAGCGCGGACAGCATACCCATCGTGGCTCGCGCGGTCAAACGGGGGATGATCGACATCGGCGACGACCGGCTCGGCCAGGACCAGGCCGAGGGCCTCGCCGAGCGAGACCTCGACGTGATCGCCCGGCTCGGCCAGCCCCTGGATGCGGGCTCGGGCTTCATTCAACGACAACTGCGATTCGATCGTTCGCGACACGGGGCAAGATCCTCCAGACCAGACTCGTACGGCCGGAAGTCTAGCGAGAATCCAGCGATCGCCCAATGGCGAATCCACCGCGATTTTCGCGATTTGGCCGCGGTTTGGATCTTTTTTCCGGAATCATTGGGCTTGATCGACGCCATCGGCCGAAACCCTAGGTGTGAAAGAACAGCGACAACCGTTCCAGGTCATCCTGAGCGGCGGTCCTGATCTCACCAGGATGGTCGAGTTCATCGGCGCAACCGGGCAGCATTTGCCTGTCGGGTTCGCTTCAACCAAGGAGGGTGGAATCGATGTTGTCCTCCCGCACGGGATTGCAGGGGCGGTCGAGCGACCGACGGATGTCGGTCCGAGCTGGCCTGGCCATCCTGGGCTTGCTGGCCTCAACAGGCTGCCAGGTCGAATACGCCGGCATGACGTTGCCTTCGGGCAAGTACATGCACGATGACGTCCAGTACTTCGCTCCCGGACCGGACTTCCCCTACGCCAACACCCAGGCCGCAACGATGCGGGCCCGGATGCAGGCCCAGGGGATTCCGCTCCCGCCGCCGCCGGGTTTGCAGGGCGCCGCGCCGATCGGTGGCACCGGTCCCGCCGGGATGAACGCGGGTCCGGGTGCCGGTGGCACCGGTATCCCCCGTCCCGTTGCCGCCCCCGAAGCGGAGAACGCCATGCCGGGTGGGGCCAGCGCCCCGAATCCCGCCGTTCCCGCCCCCGATCCCAACACGGCACCGGGTGGCGTGATGACCCCGCCGGGGCTCTAATACGAGTCACCAAGGGAAAAGATTTATTGCTGATCCCGGATCGCAGATGGCAAATTCAATCCGTGGTTTGATTTGTAATCTGCTATCCTGCGATTTGCCGTGCATCTGCTCCCTGTGACAGGAAGGGCCAGACGGCGGTCTTGCCTTTCCAACTATTCGGCGGACCCTCGCGCAGGGTCCGTCCCGACCAGACCCCGGCCCCGCAATGGGTCCGGGGTTTGGGTCGTTGGAATTATTGCGGGGCGGTGATCACCCGGCCGGTCGTGGTGAACGTCAAGCCGAGCGATCCCGCCGTGCTGATCATGACCGCCTGAACTAGCGGCGGTTCAACAGTGGTCTCGGCCACCCAGTCGACCAGAAAGCTCGGTGAGGGACCACCACTATTGTCGCTCTCACGCAGAAACAGGTTGAACGCGGCGAGCGGCCCGACCCGGATCGGCGTATCGATCGACTTGCGGACAAGCTTCCCACCCGAGTCGAGGTACTGGATTGCCTCGATGACGATCGAGCCCTGGCGGTCCAGGTTGCGGATCGTGATCGTCACGGCCAGATTGATCGGCCGGGCATTGTCGGCCGAGGCGATCGTTGAATAGACCGGCAGGAAGACCGACTGGCCCATCTTGATCCGGTCGGCGGCGAGTTTCGTCGTGCGCTCGGTCCCGGGACCGAGCTGGACGGCTCCCGAGTGCGAGATCAATGGTGGGGTCCCAACCGGTTGGCAAGAAGCGAGCGCGACGAGCCCAACCAGACTGATCCGCCACCCGCCACGATTCATGGTCGCGATCCTCAGCACTGAAGTTGCCGTCAACCGAGGCTACGGGGGCCAGGGTGCGCAATCTCGGTCTGGAAGGCGTTGTCCTCGGGTGAGTAACCGATCGACTCAAAGGCGTCGGTCAGATCCCAGCGCGTCCCCGTATTCTTCGACATGCCGTTGACGACCACGAAGTTGCGCTCGCCCAGATCCGCCTCCACGGCGCGGTCAAACAGGCGGACCATATCGTCGTTGGACAACCACATCTCCTTGCCCCAGTCATCGGTCAGGGTCGAGGCAAGATTCTCGCCCGGCTGGACCCAACCGATCCGCAAGGCGACGAAGGTCAGGTCGAAGACGCTCGCCAGGCTCGCCCCGATCCGCTCGCCCATCAACTTGGTTCCACCGTAGGCATTGCCCGGCTTCGGGGGCAACTCGACGGTAATTGGGATGTCGCCCAGTGTCTTGTAACCGCCCATGGCGTGGTTCGAGCTGGCGAAGACGATCCGCTCGACTCCCGCCAACGCCGCGGCCTGGAAGACGTTCGAGACGGCGTCGATGTTGGGCCCGACCAGTTCCTCCCAGGGAGCATTCTGGTTCGGGTTGCCGGCCAGATGAACGACGGTATCGACCCCGTGGAAGAGGGACATCCAGGAATCATCGATCACGGCCAGATTCGCGGCGACGACGTCGGAGTCATCCTCAGCGGTCACCTGATCGACCAGGATCAAGTCATAATGGTCTTCCCAGGCCGCGCGGAGCTTGCGGCCGATGTTGCCGCTAGCGCCGGTGATCAGGATGGTCCGAGGGCCTTCATCGACCGCATCCTCGTCGTACTCTCCCTCGTCCTCGGTATCGTCCAGGTCATCCTCATCATCGTCGAGGATCGGCAGGCTCCCGAAGGCGGCGCCGCTCCGGGCGGGAATCTCATCGGGCTGGTCAGGGTCATGCGGCTTCGACGTTGCCATCGCTTGGTCCTCGTGCGGTCTCACCATCGGCTCCAGGAACCATAACCTCTGGCGACGCCTCGGGCAAGCGAATCGACTTGGCGAGATCCACTTCCACCCGAACAATGGGAGAGATCCCTCACCTGCGACCGACGCGGCAACCTCAGCGAAAGGCATCCATGAGCGTATCCGAGACCGTCACGCCGACCCGATTGCCGGTCGAGGGGATGACCTGCGGGCACTGCGTCGCCACCGTCCAGCGGGCTCTCGAAGCCGTCGCGGGTGTGACCTCGGCCCAGGTCGACCTCGCCTTGAAGCAGGCTGAGGTTGTCGCTCCCGGAGTCGCTCGGCGCGATCTGGTCGCCGCGATCGCAGCGGCGGGCTATCGGGTCGCCGACGAGACCGCCAGCCCGGCCGCTCCTCAACTCGTGCGGATCGGCCCGTTGCTCGCTCGTCCCGCTCCACCAGCGGTATCAGGTCTCGCTCCTGCGACGGTTGAGTGGAACTTCGCCGTCCGGGGGATGCACTGCGCCAGTTGCGTCGGCCGGGTCGAGGGGGCACTCCGAGGGGTCGCCGGGGTGAGCGAACCACGAGTCAACCTGGCCACCGAGCGGGCGGCGTTGCGGGTCGATCCGGCGATCGCGACCGAGACCACGATCGCCCAGGCCCTGGCGCGAGCCGGCTATGCCGCGACCCGCGACGAGTGGCGGCCCGGGGTTGGAGCCGAGTCGCTCCGCGCCGATCGCCACCGGCTGGTCGATGCCTGGCGGACCCGGCTGATCGTCGGTCTGATCGGCACGATCCCGCTGACCACGCTTGGTCTTTTGCCCATGGTTGCGAGTCTGTCGGGAGGATCGGTCCGCCTCGTCGGCTGGGGGATGTTCGCGATCGCGGCGGTCCTGCAAGGCTATCTGGGCGCCCCGTACCTTCGGGGAGCCTGGGATCGGCTCCGGCATGGGTCGGCCAACATGGATACCCTGATCGCGCTCGGCACCTCGGTCGCGTTCGGCTTCAGCACAGTCCAGCTCGTCCGGGGGCACGCGCACGAGGCGCACTCGCTGGTCGATGTCGGGATCATCCTCACCTTGATCACGCTGGGCAAGTACCTCGAAGCACGGTCGAAGGGAGCAGCGGGGGCGGCGATCGAGCAGTTGCTGAACCTGGCTCCGCGGGTCGCCCACCTGGTCGAGGCTGGGGCCGAGCGCGACGTCCCGCTCGATGAGATCGGCGTGGGCGCTCACGTTCGCGTCCGACCGGGCGAGGCGATCCCGGTCGACGGGGTGGTCGTCGACGGCAGTTCCACCGTCGACGAGGCGATACTGACCGGCGAGGCCCGACCGGTCCCGAAGCAGGCGGGCGATCAGGTTGTGGGCGCGACCCGGAACGGCGACGGCTCACTCGTCGTCGCGGCCCGGTCGGTCGGGGCCGAGTCGGTCCTGGCCGGGATCGTCCGGATGGTCCGCGACGCCCAGAGCTCGAAGGCCGAGATTCAGCGCCTGGCTGACGCGATCTCGGCCCGGTTCGTGCCCGCCGTGCTGCTGGTCGCCTTGATGACCGTGCTGGCCTGGGGGACCTGGGGGCAAAATTGGTCGACTGGGATCAGCAACGCGCTGGCGGTCCTGATCATCGCCTGTCCGTGTGCGCTCGGGCTGGCCACGCCGATGGCGGTCGCCGTGGCGGCGGGTCGAGGCGCCCGCGCTGGCATCTTGATCCGCGAGGCGTCGGCGTTTGAGCGGATGGACAAGGTCAATACGGTGGTCTTCGACAAGACCGGGACGATCACGCTCGGTCGGCCCGCCGTCGTCGACGCGGCCCCGGTCGCCGGGGTGACCCGAGCCGATCTGCTGGCGCTGGCGGGATCGGCCGAGTCATCCAGCGAGCACCCGATCGCGCGGGCGCTCCGGGCTGAGGCCGGCCCCGGCCGCGTCGCCCACTTCGAGGCCACCCGGGGCGCGGGGGTCCGGGCCGAGGTCGAGGGGGTGGTCGTCCGGGTCGGCACGGCGGACTGGCTCCGATCCGCCGGGGTCGAGGTGACGACTCCCCCCGCCTGGAACCACGTTCGGACCGTCGTCCACGTCGCCCGGGGCGATCAGTTCATCGGCTCGATTGCCCTGGACGACCCGATCAAGCCCGGGGCCGCGCGGCTGGTCGAGCGGTTGCGATCGCAAGGTCGGACCGTCGCGCTCGTCAGCGGCGACAACGAAGCGACGGCGCTTGCGGTGGCCAGCGCGGTCGGGATCGACGCCGCGCAGGTCTTCGCGCCGGTCCGGCCCGAAGGCAAGGTGGCGCGGCTCGTCGCGCTCCGGGAAGCGAGTCGCGGGCGGGTCGCGATGGTCGGCGACGGTCTCAACGACGCCCCGGCACTGGCGGCGGCCGACGTCGGGATCGCGCTTGGGACCGGGACCGACCTCGCCAAGGCGACCGCCGACGTGGTGATCGCCACCGACGATCTGATGGCCGTCGACCGCGCCCTCCGCCTCGGCCGAGGGACCCTCCGGGCCATCCGCCAGAACCTCTTCTGGGCCTTCGCCTACAACGCCCTCGGCATCCCGCTCGCCGCCTTCGGCTGGTTCGGAGTTTACGGACCGATCATCGCGGCGGCGGCGATGTCGCTCAGCTCGGTGACGGTTATCGGCCGCTCGGCGCTGCTGGCCCGGCTCCGGTTGGATGACTGATCGTCGGTGTCCGACGGCTGGGTCCGTGGTGATCGAGCGGTGCCAACCCGACGATCAGAATGCCTCTCGTGCCGCAAGCCAGTCCCGCGGGATCGATCCTGGCCCACTCGCCAACGCGACGATTCCGCCCACGATGGCGCCATTGGTATCGTTGTCGCCACCGGCCGCAGCCACTGCCCAGAGTGCCTCGGCGTAATCGCCGCTGTGGCGGGCGGCGCACCAGAGCGCGAAGGGCACCGTGTCGGGTGCCGTGATCCGGCTGCCGTTGCCGAGAACTTCGACCGCCGACGGCACCGGGAGCGCGAGATCCAGCGCCAGCGCCCGTTCGATCCCGGTTCGAGTCTCGCCGGTCGGGGTGTAAGCGGCGACGACTTCCAGCAACTGACCGCCGGTGTCCACCTGGTCCCCGGTTCGTGAGGCCCACGCCGCCGCCACCGCCACCGCGATGGCGCCGGCCTGCCCTTCCGGGTGAGCGTGCGTGGTGGCGGCCGAGAGTCGCGCCGCTGCGACCACGGTGCTGTAGTCGTCGGCGTGGTAGGCGCCGATCGGCGCGGCTCGCATTGCGCCACCGTTACCCATCGAACCCAGGCCGCCGTAGACTTGCCGGGCCGCCTGGTCCCAGGGCATGCCCTGAGCAATATCTTCCAGAACACGCCGGACCGTCAGGCCATAGCCTCGATAGGGATCGGCCTCATAACGGCGCGCGAAGTCGCGGGCCAGTTCATCCGGCTCGATCCGGCCGTACCGATCCAGCACGGCGACGACCGCCAGCGCCATCGCGGTATCGTCCGAGTAGGGCCACGGGGCGGATGGGACGACCCGCAATCCGCCGGGCGGAGCAAAAAACCGGCCGCCAAAAGCGTCGCCGACGGAGAGCCCATCCAGGGCAAGGCGGGCCCGCCTCATTCGCTCAGCATGGTCTTGCGGCAAAGGTGGCATCGGCTCTGTCTCCTGTTAGGCAACAATCGTTTGACACGAGGCGCAGCCCAGAGAGTCATGGGGAAACGATTGCAGGCCCAGTGCCCAGGAACGACCGTCGGGGCTTTTCCCCTCACCAGAACCTCCACTGCCCGGTGGTCATGACGTAGTTGGCACGAGACCACGACATCACCGACCATGATCTTGATCCGTCGCGCTCGGACTTCTCACCGGATGGCGACGAGCTTGAAGTTGGATTCAGGGTAGTCTGTTCCGTCTTTGGCAAATCAGTGGGCCACCCACCGGCCATCGGGCGAGACGGCGACAGCGACGGGGAACAGAAATCCACCACCTATTGGGTAGAACAAAGGGGAGCAACAGTTATCCCCATCTATGGGTGGCTTGACCGAGCAGAGGACCGACGTGCCGGTACAACACCCGGCGACCAGCGCGTTGCCATCGGGCGTGTAGGCCAAAGTGGGCGCATATTCGATGCCGGGCGGAAAAGAACTTTTCCTGGCGCCGGTCGCGGTGTCCCACAGCACAATCATCCCTTCGCGGGAAACAGCCAATCTGGCCCCATCCGGCGAGTAGGCCATAAGGAGGTAGAATTTCCCCGGTTGCGCCAGAGACCGCCGGAGCGCGTGCGACCGGGCATCCCAGAGTTTGACATCGGCGTCAAAGCCGACCGAAGCGAGCGTCAGGCCGTCGGGAGAGTAAAGCACCTGCTTGACCTGTTTCGCGTCGGCGTGCCACGACTCCCGCACCTCTCCCGACTCGACGTCCCAGAGCCGCACGCGGCCGCCGCTGTCGCCGGTGGCGACCGTCCGGCCATCGGGGGCGAAGGCCACGGCCAGGACGCACTGGGGAACCTCTCCTTTGGTCACATCCACCGGCTCGCGCAGGACGTGCCGCACGCTCCGCCGCTCGACGTCCCAGAGCCGGGTCGAACCGTCGAGCGCGGCCGAGGCGATCGTCCGCCCGTCGGGCGCCACGGCCACGGCCGAGACATCGACATTGGCTTTGTGTCCGACAAGGGTGGCGCGGATTTCGCCGGTGGTGCCGTCGCGGATGCGGACCTTGCCGTCGCCTCCCGCCGTGACAAGCCACTTACCATCGGGTGCGAAGGCAACCGCATTTTCGCCATGCGCGTCGGGTCGGGGCGGATCTTCGCCCCGCGCCTGGGTCGTGAAGGCGAGGATGCAGCAACTCACCACGAGCAGCGACTTGCGGATCATGTTTGATCTCGGGATCGGGAAAAGTTCTTGCTGGTTCTGGATCTGGTCAAGTGTCAACAAGCGCCGTCCCGCATGACAGGGGCGGGACGACGACGCTCCACAACTCGATGGTTTCTTTGCCAATGTGATCGATCTGCCCTTGTTAATCAGCAAGGGCCATCAAATCGCCTGAGTTCGTCGCGACAAATGCGAGGTCGCTTTGTTCCGTTTCTCAACCCAGATCCTGTCGAAAGTTGGAGTTTTGGAGGGTGGGTGCAACCCACCGTGGGTTTGACTCAGTTCCGTCTGGCGGCTTGATCCCACGGATTGACGGTTCCATCCCACGGCGCACGGTGGGTTGCACCCACCCTGCAAAACTTCGGGATACGAGGAAATCGGGGTTTAATCCGTCAATATTCGCCCGGTTCGCATCCCGATTGCCACTCGCCTGTCGAACGGCGATGTTGTCGTTGGCAACGAAGTTAAGCGGCTCATGTGGGTTTGGGCCTGGGGTCGGCGACGATCGCTCGGCAATCAGGAGCGGGCTCGTCTGGTCCGGAAAGACCGAGAAGTGGCAAGACGATGGCCACCATTCACGAACAGACTTCGCGAAGCAAGGAAATTCTTTTTTTGTCCAGATATCGGGGTGATTGGTCGTCGTCTCATCATTTCAACCAAAATAGGCGGTTTGGGTAAAAAGGCGGTCTATAGACGTGCCAAAAAAACGATAATATCAAGAGGTCCAATGAAAGAGCGAAAGTGAGGCGCAGAGCAAGTTCCGCACCAACCTGAACACCACCCGCACCATGAACCGACACGAACCAGACGATGCATCGCGTGCCTCCCGATTCTTCCGGTCGAATCTCGTGCGCCGCGTGGGTTCACTCAGCGACGCGCCGAACGGACCCAACTTCGGCGCACCAATCGCGCCGAACGAACCCAACTTCGGCGCACCAATCGTGCCGAACGAACCCAACTTCGGCGCACCAACCGCGCCGAACGAACCCAACTTCGGCGGACCAACCGCGCCGAACGAACCCAACCATGGCGAATCAACCGCGCCGAACGAACCCAATTTGCCCTCAACCTTAATCGCGCCGAACGAACCCAACCATGGCAAATCAACCGCGCCGAACGAACCCAAGCGGTCGGAGCGAACGAACCCAAATTTGCTGTGCGATTTGTACCAAACGAACCCATTGACGCAAGGCGACAGGTCCGGTTTCAGACGCAAGACGTTAGTGCAATTCGGCTTACCAGAACTTCCACTGCCCGGTGGTCATGACGTAGATCCCGAGGCAGAGGTTGGCGACGGCGTGGCTGAGGACGCAGGCCGAGACGCTGCGCGACCAGTGGAGAAGCCACGCCCAGGCGAGGCCGGTCCCGAGCGCGGGGAGCCACTCGGCCGGGTGTTCGAGAGCGAAGAAGCCCGCCGTCAGGACGGCGGCGGTAAGCGTGATCCGACCGATCGGCACCGACTCGAAGTGGTCGGGATTGATCAGCCAGCGGACCACGAACGACCGCCAGAACAATTCCTCAAACAGCGGCACAACCAGCACCAGGCCCAGAAACCGGACGGCGAGGAAAGCGGTCCACCCGCCAGGTGTCAGCATCGAGGGATCGTACGCGGCGCGGGTGCCGATCGTGCCCCAGACCGGATAATGGCCATCCAGACCAACCCAGGCCACCGCCACCAGGATACCAATGGCGACGCTCGCCGCGCTGGCGGCCAGACCGGGCCAGGGGCGAAGGTCGCGCCAGGTGGCTCGGCAGAGCCCCAGCACCACCATGACCGTGCCGAGCTTGATCGCATAGACCCAGGGGTAATGCGCGATCGTCGGTGCCCCCGGTCGGGTTTGGGGCAGGTAATCTTCGAGCGAGGTCAAGAGCACATACGTCGCCATCGGCGCGACGTAGGGGAGCCAGGGCCAGCGGCGATCCGAGGCGTGCCGGATCGCGGGGCCGGGCGTTTCGCCGAGCAAGGTGTCGGTCATTGGAGGCCGATCCGATCGAGCAAGGCGGGGGCGTCGAGAGACTCGACGATCAGGTCGGCAGCGGCCAGATCCTCAGCCGGGCTGTGCTCGTGAGGGACCCCGACCGCAAACGCCCCCGCCCCCTTGGCGGCAGCCAGGCCGGTCGGCGTATCTTCGAGAACCAGCAGGTTCTCGGGGTCGATCCCGAACCGGTGGGCGACGGTCTGGTAGATCTCGGGGTCAGGCTTGTGCCTGGTCACATCCTCGCGAGCGAGGATCAAGGCAAATCGCTCGATGAACCGGTGCCGGGTCAGCAACCGCTCGGCATACTGCCGGTGCGACGAGGTCGCCACGGCCAGCGGGACCGCGTGGCGGTCGAGGATATCCAGCAGGTGGATCAGGCCCGGCGTGGGGTGGACCGCCGTATCGACCAGCGCCATGAAGCGCTCGGTGGCCTCGGCCATCAGGACCTCGGGGTCTTCTTCCAGACCCGCGAGGGTCTTCAAGGCCATGCCCGACTCGCTTGGCTGGCGGCCGATCATGGCCCGCATAATGTCGACGTGGAAGGTCTTGCCGCGGTCGCGGACCATCTCCGACGCCACCCGGAAAAAGAGCGCCTCGGTATCGAACATCAGGCCATCAAGATCAAAGGCCACGGCCATGATCCGGGCGGGGGGTGCGGCAACCGTACTCACAAGCGCCTCGGGCAAGAGAAATCGTCAGACATGGGCGGAACCGGCACCGACGGCTCGCCGAGCCCGGATGCTGGCGGGGAACAAGGCTTCCTGGTCAATCGACCCATCATAACCGATCGGGATCGGCTGCAAGTCGGTCTCGACGACGAGGTTGGAATCACCATCAACGTCAGCAAGCAGCGGCGCCGTGACCCAGAGGTGCGTCAACTCCAGGGTGTTCGGGATGATCACCAGCCGGGCATCGGCCGGGTCGATCCGCCAGCAGGTGTCGAGGCAAGCGGCAAGCACGGCTTCGTCGGTCGAGAGGCTGATCGGCACCCGGGCACGTGTCAGAAAGTTCGACGTCATGCTGTTGACCCGCATCGGCACCGGGTCGATCGCGGCGACGAGGCGGTCGGTCGTCAGGTCGGCCAGGCCGATCCCGAGCGCATTCCCCCGCGTTTCGAGCGAGAGGTCGAGCACAGCCAACCGGGTGACGACCGGTCGCGGGAGGTCGGGCATCGTCTCGACCCGCTGGCGGCCGATGACGTTGGGGTCGAGTCCGGTCCCGCTGTAGTTCTTGCCCAGCTCGCCGATCAGGAGGACGTCGATCTGGTCGAACGGGAGCCGGGCCATCAAGGTCCGCGCCTCGGCAAGCAACCGGGGCTCGACGGCGAGCAGTTCCTCGGGCTCGACCGCAACGACCCGGCTCAGGTGCTCATCGGCGTTTTCGAGCAGGGCCAGACCGAGCGCGACCGGAGTCCTTTGGAGAAGGAACGAGCCGACCTCGGGCAGCAGCTTGATCAGGCCCGGCAGGCCGAGTTTGTGGACCTGCTCGGCCCCCTGACGCTTGCCGAGGCCGATCGTCAGCATTTTCAAGAGGCCGCTTTCGTACTGGCCGGTGAACGACGTATGCGGCTTGATCCGGTTGAGCAGAACGATCCCGTCAGCCTGGATGGCGACGGCGTCGAAGTGGATCGGCAGGCCGAAGCTGTTCTGGCCCAGAACGACGGTCTCCATGCTCGACCGGATCGGGCAACCGACGCTGGCCTCGGTCACGCCGAGTTCGGCCAGGAGCGCGCGTTGCCCGGCATCGGTCGCGCCGCCGTGGCTTCCCATCGCCGCGACGACGAAGGGGCGGAACCCGAGATCTTGCAAGGTGGCGACGACCGCGCGGGCGATGGTAGCAATCTCGCCGATCCCGCGACTCCCGACCGTGACGGCGACCGACCCACCGCTCGGCACGCGCTCGGTGATCCGGCTCGACCGGATCGCGGCGGCGATGGCGGCGGGAACGTCGCGGACCTCGGGCTGGTGGTTCACCTGGCGGATGCGAGCGATGGGTGGAAAAGTCATGCGAGTCCGGTTCCGAGGCAGGTCTCCTCCCTGGCCAGGCGAGCAGTCGCCAGCGCGGGTTGACCGCCGCGAGGGTACCAAGCCGCCGACTCGCTGGTCAACCCGGCTCCGCCGGCGTCAGGACGGGCACCGGTGGCACGGTCGCCGGTTCTTGATCGGCGGTGGTCAGCACCACGACCGGAACCGGCAGGACCTGCGACCGGCTCGGCTCGGCGGTCATCTCGGGGCAAGATTCGACAAAAGGTGGTGTGACCGAGTGGCGAACATGGAACTCGTCGGTCGGCGTCGGCTTGACATCATCGATCAAGACCGGCGGCCCAACCACTTTCCCGGCGTGATTCCTGGCCTTGACGTACCGGTGCAAGAGCCAGAACCCGAGGCCGACCGCGACGGCGACGATCAGGTAATGCTGAGCTTCGCGGAAACCTTCCTCGACCTTGCTCGCAAAGGCGTAACCCAGACCAAACATCAAAAAGGTGCTGAACGACGCCGCGCAGAGGTCGATCAAAAAGAGCTTGAGAGGCGGCAGTCGCAGGATACCGGCCGTCAGGTAAGCCGCCGTCCGGAAGCCGACGGCGAACCGCCCGAGGATCAGAATCTTGATCCCGTGGCGGTGAAAATAGCCCTTGATCTGGGCTTCGCGTTCTCTCGTCAGGAACTTCTGCGTCAAGCGAAGGCTGAGAACCTTCTCGCCGTAGAAGAAGCCGAGAAAGTAGACGACGAAATCACCGACGAGGACCCCGCTCAGGCACGAGATCAGCGCGGGTATCCAGTGCATCGACCCCTTGCGGGAGAGGACCGCCGCCAGAACGACCACCGCTTCTTCGGGGGCGGGCAACCCGAGTCCACCGAGAACCAGGACCAAGAAGATCCCGAAGTAGCCGGTGTGTCCGATCAGAGCGTCCGCCAAACCCGGCTCCCGGTCGAAGTCGCTTGCCGTCGCAATCCGCCCGCTCGGCTCGTCGGACCGTTGGCGGGCCGTGGTCGATCCGGGGTCAAGGTCCAGGAATGGTGGTAACATATTGCCGCCCAAAGGTCAAAACCGCCGCGCCTGGTTTCAAACAGCCCGGCCGGGATTGACCCGGCGGAAGCACCGGGACCATAATCCGAGAAGCCAGCCGGGGCACGGCGATGCGACGGAGCGGCGGGGTTGAAGTCGGAGGGCGGGCGTCGGTGATCATGCTGCGAGATTTTGGCGACATCCCTTCCCGGATCAGGGGAGCTTTCGTCGCGGTCGGCAACTTCGACGGCGTCCACCAAGGGCACGCGCACCTTCTCAACCGCCTTCAGACCCGCGCCGAGGCCGCTGGGACTTCGTCGCTCGCACTCACCTTTGATCCCCCACCCGCCACCTACCTTCGCCCCGAGACCGCCCCGGCGCCGTTGACCTGGATCAACCGCCGGGTCGAACTGCTCCGCACCGCCGGGGTCAGCGAGGTCGGCGTCTTCGAGACCGGCCCCTGGCTCCTCGGTCTGACCGCACGCGAGTTTTTTGACCGCGTCCTGGTCGGCCAGCTCGGGGCGAAGGGGATCGTCGAGGGGCCAACATTCGGGTTTGGCCGCGACCGAGGGGGAGATGCCCGGTTGCTTGGGGGCTGGTGCGCCGAGGCGGGACTTGGCTTCGAGGTCGTCCCCCCGACGCAGGACGATGGCACGATCGTCTCGTCGTCCCGAATCCGAGCGGCACTCGCGGCGGGCGAGGTCGAGTCGGCCGCGCGGATGCTTGGTCGCCCGCACCGGATTCGCGGGGTCATCACCCACGGCGCCGGCCGCGGTGCGGGGATCGGTGTGCCGACGGCGAACCTCGATGAGATCGACACCATGATCCCCGACGATGGGGTGTATGCCGGCCTTTCCTACATCGATGGCGCTGGTCCAGGGTTGCCAACCGCCTGCAACATCGGCCCCAACCCGACCTTCGGCGAGCAGACCCGCAAGGTCGAAGCCCACCTGATCGACTTCCAGGGGGATATCTACGGTCGGTCGGTCGAGTTCGACCTGCTCGCCCGCATCCGACACACTCGCCGGTTCGCCGGGCTGGACGATTTGCTCGCTCAGATCGCCCAGGATGTCGCCACTGCCCGGACGATCTGTACCCAGTAAGCCGGTCAGTGACGAAACAAAGCCAACAGGATCTCCAGGGTGATCAGAACCACCACGATCAGTTCCAGCGTCTCCATCCGCCGACCGCCCGACTGCTGGACGAGCAGGTCGTAGACGTCGCCGACGACTTCGAGTTTCCGGCGGATGCTCTGCTGCCACTCGCCAAGGTGGAAGCGGTTCCTCGCCAGGTCGAAGACGCGCGATAAATACTGATCGCCAATCAACTTCAGGTTATTATCGGCGCGCTCGAACAGACTCGTGGCCTCGATTTCCAGCTCGCGGATACTCCGCACGGCGTCGTTCTCGGTCCGACGGCCGACCAGGCGGTTACGCTTCTTGTTTCGGTTGCTCTCGGTATGGATCAGGCGGTAGGCCGCTTCGAGGCGGTCGTCGAGCCGGTCGTCGATGTGGCGAAATTCCAGCAACTGGACGTTGGCGAACTCGATCACCTGCAACGTCTCGGCGCAGTCGCGGTCGGCGACGAACCCGGCCGCCCAGTCGAGCATCACTAGGTCATCAGGCGTGTACGATAGGCGGAGGCGGGTCGCCTCGCGGATCTCCGCCTCGCTTAGCGTCGCCGACTCCAGCCGGATCAGGCCAGCGATCCAGTCGGTATGCTCCTCGACCCAACGGGGGTGGACGTCACCAAGCTGGAAGATGATGTACTCCTCGCTCAGTTCGCTGACCTCGAAGCCGTCGACCACCGGCTGCAACCGCTCCACCCACGGACTGACGACCAGCCGAGCGGCGGCGACCAGGGGACCCGAATCGGCCAGATCGCCCGCCAACTCTCGGAGTTCGGTCAAGGTCCCCCGGACCGAGAACCGAACCATGAGCGAGATCGCGGCGAAATCAAAGATCGTCAGTTCCGCACGGGGCGGGCGGACCGACCCAAGATTCCCCGGCAGCGCCATCCCGGTTGCGTCGAGCGTGAGCCGCAGGGGCGCCGGGCGATACTGGATCGACTCGGGGGTCCGGCGGCGGCGGCTAATCAGGCCCGACTCGGTCGGCACCAGGGCCCGGGCGCGATCAATGTCGACCTCGTAGCCAATATCAAAGGCGAAGGCGAGGTGGATCGTCGCATCGAGCGGTTCTTCGGGCAGACTCATGGAGGAATCATCTCGGGCGGTCGGGGATTGCCCGGCTAGTATGGGGTTCCCCCCGGCAATCCGCAAGTCAGAGCCCACTCCAAGAAGATCGAGAAAATCCATCTCATCCGGGTTTGCCCCCGCGTGGGTGGAACTGAGCGTGGACCTGCTGGAGCCGGCTCAGTTCGACTCGGGTGTAGATCTGGGTGGTCGCGATCGAGGCGTGGCCGAGCATTTCCTGGACGACGCGGAGGTCGGCCCCGCCGGCAAGCAGGTGGGTAGCGAAACTATGCCGGAGCGTGTGCGGGCTGACGTCAGGCGACAGACCCGCCGCGCTGGCGTGCAGCTTGACGATCTGCCAGAGACCAGCGCGAGACATTGGACGGGCGCGGGTGGTCAAGAAGACCGCATCAATCCCGATCCGCCCCCGGAGCAAGACCGGTCGGTCGCGCTGGAGGTACTCGGTCAGGGCCGCGCGGGCCTTGCCACCGAGCGGGACCAGGCGCTCCTTGTTCCCCTTGCCCACGCACCGCGCCGAGCCGCGATTCATGTCCAGATCCGCCACCCGAAGGCCCGCAACCTCAGACGCGCGGCAGCCGGTAGCGTACAGGGTTTCGAGCGCTGCGCGATCGCGGCGGCCGATGGTGGTCTCCAGGTTGGGGGCGGCAAGGAGTTTGTCGATTCCCAACGGACCAAGCACCACCGGTAAGCGGTCCCATACGGCGGGCGCTTCGAGGAGTTGCGCCACGTTGGTGGTGAGCTTGCCGTCGTAGATCAGGTAGCGATAGAACGTCGAGAGTGCGGCCAGGTTCCGGCCGATGCTCGACGGCGCCAGGCCCGCCCCGACCAGGTGGTCGACGTAACCCGTCAGATCGCCGATCTTGAGCCCCGCGAGCGGCCCCGGAGCGAACTTCTTGCGCCACCGGCTAAACCGCGTGATGTCGGACCGATAGGCCGCAAGCGTGTGCGCCGAGAGACCACACTCGGCCATGAGATAGTAAAGGAACGGGCCGATCGGGTCGGAGTTGGGGTCGGGTCGGACCGAACCGGAAAGCGGAGCCATCGCGAAGTCCTTGTCGTGCCCATGCAGGAAAACCAGCGGCACCAACGCAGAACATCGGCTCAGAACGCGACCTCAGCGCACGAACAGACCCCCAATCATCGGGGGTCTAAACGAAGAACCAGCACAGGTTGTTGACTCGGTCGGATTTCTCGACTCAGACGGTAGCGAGCAAGGAGTCGTCCCAATCATGCTCAGCCGACACGGCGCGGAGCTTTTCGAGAGCGCGGTCCTGAATTTGACGGACCCGCTCCTTCGACACTTCGAGAACCTTGCCAACCTGGCTCAAGGACAGACGATTCTTGCCGCCGAGGCCGAACCGGAGTTCAAGAACCTGCTGTTCCCGAGGGCGGAGGACATCCATCATCTTGCCGACCGTCTCGTCCATATCGACGTCGCCGGTCCGGTCGCCTTCAGGGTCGCTCATCGTCTGGAGCAGGTTGAAGCTGCTATCTGAGTCGAGCGTGGCGTCGAGCGAGATCGTCGGCCGGGTCGCGGCGTGGATGCGTTGGATCATCTCACTGCCGACGGGGGCGGGGTTGGTGGTCGGCTTGGTGTCGCTGGGCCGCTTTTCGACTTCTTCCTGATTCTGGGCAAGCTGCCGGAGGTGACGCGGGCTCAGGCGGACCGGATAAGCACCGGCGGCCACGGCTCGCTGCATCGACTGGCGGATCCACCACGTCGCGTAAGTGGCGAGCTTCGTCTGGTGCGTCAGGTCAAAGCGGTCGATCGCTTCGAGCAGGCCGCAAAAGCCTTCCTGTAGCAGGTCAGAGTAGGACACGCCCCGATCACGGAACCGCTTGGCGACGTGCGCGACCAGCCGCATGTTGGCCAGCGCGAGTTTGCCGCGCAGTTCCGAGTAGCGGTGGAAGATCGCTCCGAGGCGGGCTTCACAGGGCTGGCTACCCGCATAAAACGCGGCGATATGCTGGGCCAGCGATTGGGTATCGGCTTCCTCGTCGGGATAGGCGAAGCTCCGAACCTGACGCAAGGCTTCGGTCAACTTATCCCGACACTCGCCCAGGTCTTGCAGCAGCTTACGTTCGTCACGAGTCGTCAGCACCTGTGTATCCGCACTGTCAATTGCCGAGAAACCGTCGATATCTTCACTTCGGCGAGCCGTGTACATCGAATTTCCCTTGGGTGGACAACGAAGCGGGTCGACTTGAAAGGTTCATCCGTGGTCAGAGGGGCTCCGTTAACTCGATGGCAAGATTTGTCTGGCAAACTCCGAGAGGTGGGCCATCCGATCGCCAAAACTCGCGAAAACAAGTCGGGAACGCAGCTCCGGGTCGAAAGCACGCCCTCCTAAAATCACGGCGGCACCAACTTGATTGGCCGCCTCGTAGAAATACGTGTAATCGTTGATGAATCGGACCCGATCAACGATCCTGCTCGCGGACAGAAAAATCAGTCTGGGCTGATATTTTCTTGTGGCGTTGGCCAGTGAGCGGAGCGGGAGGTCGGCACCCAGGTTCCGTACATCCCAGCCAACTTCCCGAACGGCGATTTCGCCCAGCAGGCGAGGTAAGACGTAGGGATCGCCATCGGGCGAAGCGCCCAACGCGATCGGCCGGCCGGATGTCGCCGCCTGAATCAGGTTGTAATTAATGCCGCCGAGGGTCGAGATCAAAAGGTTGGTCGCCTCGTGCTCCTCGAAGATATCCCACTGGCCCAGAAACCACTTGTGACCGATCCGGTCCATGACGGGTCGAATCAGGCGATCAGCGAGGCCAACGATACCGGTCGCGGATTGATAGGCCCCCACGACGAGCGCTGAGGCCAGTCGCTCGTCGCCAGCATGCAGGGAATCGAGCAAACGGTTGCAGAGTTGATCATCAATCGTAACGGTTGCAGTCGGTTCGGTCGGCTCAGTCAGCGCGAGCAAGCTATCGACCGCGAAGTTTTCGCGACGGGCAAACTGCAGCGCGGTGGAAAGAGCCACCATGCGGTGCTTGCCCATCGTCCGGGTCGCCGGCAAGGCTCCCGAATCGACCCAGCGTTTGATGGAACTGACGCTGACGCCCAGGGCATCGGCGAGTTGTTGCGTCTTGAGGAATGTTTCCGTCGTGATCATGGACGATTTTCCGGCGATCAGTTGGACGGATTGAACGATTTCATTGTAGATCAGCTTGGGGCCAGATCGCAACAAAAAAGTGGGTGAATTGATAAGGAATCATCGACTTCTCATCCCGGTAGACGGAATTTACGGCATTTAGGTTCAATTTTGTTTGAACCACTTGGTTAAATTGGTTGCAACAGCACGCGTTCAACCACGCAATCAAATCGTCCAAACCGATCAGATCGTTCAATGGCCTCAATCAGCGAACTGGATGAATGAGACTGGAATGACGCCACTGCCAGGATGAGGCTGAAATGCGGCACTACCAACGCCAGCGAGCGAGCGTCCCGCTGGTGGGATGCTCGCTCGCGGGAAGCTTCGGCGGTGTCAGGTCAAGCTGGTTGTTGCGAGATCAGACCTCGTAGGTATCGAGGCGGTCGGGGATGATGACGGGTGTCTCGACGAACGGTTGCAAGACGCCCGCCAGCGACTCCATGCTCTCGAGTTCGCCGTGGACGAGGAACCCCTTGCCGATCTTGCCGCCGCTTTGCTCGAACCACCAGGCCAGGTCGTTCCGATCGGCATGCCCGGAGAAGCCGTCAAGCACGTAGACGGCGGCGTTGAGGTCGAACCACTGATCCATGATCTGGATCCGCTCGACGCCATCGGAGATCTTGCGTCCGAGCGTCTTTTCAGCCTGATAACTGACGATCACGATGGCGTTGTTCGGGTCCTCGACGGTGTGCTTGAGGTGGTGACGAATCCGCCCCGCCTCGCACATCCCCGACGATGCGATGATCACGGCAGGGCCGGGCTGATAGTTCAACCGGCGCGAGTCTTCCCACGACTCGCAAAACTCGACGTACTTCGACCCGAAGTATTTCGGGTCCTGATCCATCAGGTCCTGAGCTTCGCGGGTGTAGGCCTCGGGGAAGTCGCGGTGGATCTCGGTCAACCGCATGGCGAGCGGGCTATCGACGAAGACCGGGATTGGCCGGACCTTGTGGACCGCGAACAGCTCTTGCAAGCAGTAAACCATCCGCTGGGTCCGGCCGAGGCTGAACGCCGGGATCACCACGCGCGATTGCAGGCGGATCGCCCGCGCGATGATGGCGTGAAGCTGCTTCATCAGCTTGTCGTTCGGCTCCAACTCCTTGGCGCCGTAGGTGCTTTCGGTGACGAGGATGTCGATGTTCTGGATCGGCGTCGGGTCGGGCAAAAGGCCCATCTTCCGGCGCCCGAGGTCGCCCGAGAACACGAACCGCCGATCCTTGCCATCCTCTTGATAGTCAAGCTGAACGATCGCAGAGCCGAGGATGTGGCCGGCATCGTGGAGCGTCAGCATCACGCCCGGCACGATTTCGGTCGGTTCCTTGTAGTTCAGGCGTTGGAACTGCTCGACGAGCCATTCCACATCATTCAATTCAAACAACGGTTCGGGGGGCGCGGTGGCAACCTGTTGTTGCGTCGAGCCGTGGTGCTGGTGCCTTGAGCCGCCGTGCCGGGCATCTTCCCGCTGAATCCGGGCGCTGTCGCGGAGCATGACGCTGGTAATATCGGCGGTGGCCCGGGTCAGATAAACCGGCCCGCGATAGCCGGCCTTGACCAGGCAGGGCAGGCGGCCGATATGGTCGTTGTGCGCGTGCGAGACGATCACCGCGTCGAGGTCGCGTGGCTCGAAGGTGAAACTTCGGTTCGGACTGTTCGGGGCGGACCGGTCGGAGTCAAACAGGCCACAATCCAGCAAAATTCGATAAGGCCCAATCTCCAGCAGGTGGGCGCTGCCCGTCACCTGCTTGGCGGCCCCATGAAACGTAATTTTCAACCGACATTCCTCCCGCCCAATGAGCCGACTTTCAGGTCGTCATCGGCGGAGCTTCCAGCGATGAGGACCGTCGCTCGATTCAGGGGGCATCTTTGGCGCAAATTCCTCGTCAACGTGTCTTTAATTTCAATTTTGCCAAACCATTACGAGAATCGCAAGATAAGACGCACGCTGGCCCCAAACCCCATTTTGATATCTGCTCACTTTGAAACGGCAATAGTTCGCTAAAGGTTTGCGATCATTCCGCTTATTTTATCCTGTTTAGCCGGTTCGTTTCGCAACGTGTTCTGACGGAGAACCTGGCAAGCCGTCGAAACAGGCGAGCAGCAACCTCGCGGCGCGATCCCAGGTGAAGTTGCGAGCTTGAACCAGGGCCGCCGCCGCCAGTCGATCGCGCTCCGTCGGGTTGTCGAGAACCTGGACGATGGCGCGGGTGATCTCATCCACCCGGAACGGATCAAAGAAGATTCCGGCCGGGCCGACGACCTCGGGTAGGCTCCCAGCGGTGCTGGCCAGAACGGGCGTGCCCGAGACCATCGCCTCGACCGGCGGCAGCCCGAATCCTTCCATCAGCGACGGTTGCACGAGAGCGTAAGCTGACCGATAGAAGTGCGCCAGATCCTCGTCGGGAACGAAGCCAGTGAAGTGAACGCTTCTAGTGCGGCCGAGACGTTCCACCTGGTCGCGAAGCGCGGGAATCTGGGTATGAAAGACGTCGCTGAAGTCACCGACGATGACGAGATAACAGTCGGGGTGGTGCGCCTTGGCCTGATCAAACGCGGTAATCAGGCGGAAGAGGTTCTTGTGCGGACTCAGGCCGCCGACGTAGAGGAGAAACCGAGCCTGGGGATTGATCCCGTACTTGCCGAGCGCGATGGCTGAGGCCGCAGAGTCGCCGACCGGTCCGAAGGTGGCGTCTGGCCCCTCGGTGATGACGTGGACTCGTCCGGGAGGCAAGCGAAACCAGGCGGCGAGGTCGCGGCCGGCGGCAGCCGAGACGGTGACGATCCGGTCGGCCACGAGCGCCGCGGCATGTTCCTTGATCTTCCAGGCGAGCCGCCCGCTTCCGTTCGGGAAGACCCATTCGGGATGCGCCAGCGCCAGCGTGTCGTGCATCGTCACGACCACCTTGCCCGCATTCCAGACCGGGAAGAAGCTGTAGCTGGCCGGAAAGTAGATCGCGTCGAGCCGGGCTCGAGCCACCGCCCGGCCCATCGCGAGCATGTCGCCCAGGCTGCGTCGTCCGCTCGCCGAGGCCGCCACGCTGGGCGCGACGCGGACGTCGACCACCTGTGTGGCAATCCCGTGGGGGATGACGACGCGGTCCAGCGAGGGCCGATCGACGAAGACGACAAACTCATGATTTGAGTCGGCACGAGCCAGCGCGGCGAGGATCTCGCGCGCGAACCGGCCAAACCCGCGCCGGTTCGCCAGACAACCACCATCGATCCCGATCCGCATCGCTCGGCGTCCTCAATTCAAGGCGATCAGGTCCGGTCGACCGGGTCGGCAGCAACCGCTCGCGCGGCCGTTCGATGCGGGGTCGGTGCCGCGGTTTGGGCTGTGTCGGTCCCAGGGTCAAGCCGGAGGCCCGACGATCCGCCCAGTTCGTCAAGGCGATGCCGCGGCGCCAGGTGCCAGATCCCCAGCGCGATCACCACCGACAGGCCGCAGCAACCAAAGTAGATCAGATGCAGCGGGACCGCCGACGCGGCGAAGCCAACGCCCCGGGTCCGGCTCAAAAACCGGTAGAACCCACGGTTGCAGCCCACCACCGCCAGCACGCACGCGATCGCAACCAGCCCGAGCGGCCACCAGAGCAGCGCTCCCACTGCGGCCAGACCGCCCAGTCCGGTAGCCGCGACGCTCGCCTGCTGCGAGCGCGCGACGTTCAGGTCGGTCTCGGCCACCGCCGACCGCTTCATCAGGAGCATCCAGGGAACGCCCCGGCGGAAGATGTCGGTTCGGATCATGTCGCGCAACGTCCAGCGCTTCAGGTGCATGGCCTGAACGTCGCGGGCCAGCACCAGCTTGTGCCCGGCGCGGGCGATCCGGTACCCCAACTCGATATCCTCGATCGCGGGCCGACGATACCGGAGCGGATCGAAGCCACCGACCGTCAGAAACGTGTCGCGGCGGATGAAGCCGCACCCTGTCCAGAACGTCCGGGCGGGCCGGAGGTCATCGACAAACGCCCCGGTCTGGTGGACGTAATGGTGCAAGAGGTTCCGGAACGGACTGACCCAGCCGCCAACGGCCGGGTGATCGTCGTAGGAACCAAACAGGCCGACCAGCGCGGGATCAGCCGCGAACCGAGCAAGCGCTCGGCCGATCGTGCTGCGATGGATGGCGACATCGGCGTCGAGGAAGAAGATCAGCGGATGCGACGCGGCCAGTGCCCCGGCATTCCGCGCTGCGGCGGGGCCGAGCGCCCGGTCGTGGCGGATGACGCGGGCACCCCAGCGCTCGGCAACAGTGCCCGAGCCATCGGTCGAGCCATCATCGACGACGACGCATTCAAAGTCTTGCGTGTAAGAGACTCGGAGACCCTGGAGACAGCGCTCGAAGTCGCGGCCCCCGTTGTACACGGGGATCACGACCGACAACCGTTGGCTCCAGAGCTCCGGGCTCGCCGGACCGGCGGAGTATTCGTCCATGAACCACCCTCGCCCGTCAAAGGGACGCCTGGCTGGAATGCGCACTCGTCCTTGAGCGCGCCCAAGCCGGCGTATCGACCACCGTCGGCGGCGGAATCTGACCTGGTTAATTTCCAAGGAAGCCGAGGAAGGCCCGATCAGTCCGTCGCTGGGGTCGCGACGTGCGGCGGGAGATTAGCGGGAAGGGTCCGAAGTGTCAACGGGTAATCCGGCGTCGGCGGGTTCGTCGGGAATCACTCCCCCATCCAGCCGCGCCAGAAACTCGGCTCGCTCCCCTTCGGGAAGGTCGGCGAGCCACTCTTGCCCCTCGTCGGACGCCAGCCAGCGGCGGACCCGGCGAGCGTTCATCTGCTCGACCAACCGCGCCAGGAACATTGCGAACAGCCCGACCGAGACGATCACGATCGCCACCTGCAGCAGAACCGCTCCCAGCGAACCGCGCCCGCCGCCGGGAAGGTTCGCCAGGTAGATCAGCATCAGGAGCGGAATCGCGACCGCGCCGATGAGCGCGACGAGCGTCTTGGGAATGCGGATCATGGCGGTCGATTATCCTTTCGCGGCGCGAAGGGCACCGGCGGCGGCGTCGATCGTCGCGTCGATGTCGTCATTGGTGTGCGCCGCCGAGACGAACGCAGCCTCGTACTGGCTGCACGGCAGGTAAACCCCGCGGGCCAGCATCTCCCAGAAGAACCGACCAAACATCGCCGTGTCCGACCGCTTGGCGTCGTCGTAGTTCCAGATCGGGTCGGGATTGAAGAACAGAGTCAACATGCTGCCGACCCGCTGGACAACGTGCGGCACGCCGGCATCGGTCGCGGCGCGGTCAAGCCCCTCGGCCAGGCGCTCGGAGACGGCTTCGAGGTGCTCGTACGGCGGCTGATCGCGGAGAATCTGCAAGGTGGCCAGCCCGGCGGCCATCGCCAGCGGGTTGCCCGAAAGCGTCCCGGCCTGATAGATCGGCCCGGCGGGCGAGACGTGATCCATGATCTTGCTCGACGACCCATACGCTGCTGCTGGCAGGCCACCGCCGATGATCTTGCCGAGCGCCGTCAGGTCAGGCGTGATCCCGAACCGCTCCTGCGCCCCACCGAGCGCCAGGCGAAAGCCGGTCATCACTTCGTCGAAGACGAGGATGGCGCCGTGCTGCTCGGTGATCTCGCGGAGGCGTTCGAGGTAGCCGGGACGCGGTGGGACGAGTCCCATGTTGCCCGCGACCGGTTCGAGGAGCACAGCGGCAACCTGGTCGGGGTAGCGCTGAAAGACCTCCAGCACGGCCTCGGCGTCGTTGAACGGGCAGATCACGGTATCGGCCGCGGCGCCGGGGGTGACGCCGGGGCTGTTCGGCGTGCCGAGCGTGGTGGCGGCCGACCCCGCCTGAACGAGCAGGGCATCGATGTGGCCGTGGTAGTGGCCGGCCATCTTGACGATCTTGTTGCGGCCCGAGACCCCGCGCGCCACGCGGACGGCCGACATTGCGGCCTCGGTCCCCGACGACGTGAACCGGACCTTCTCGATCGACGGGACTGCCGCGGCGACCACCTCGGCGATCTCGACCTCGCGCAACGTCGGGGCGCCGAAGGTCGTCCCTTTTTGCATCGCGGCGGTGATGGCCGAACCAATCGCGGGGTGCGCGTGTCCCAGGATCATCGGGCCCCACGAGCCGATGTAGTCGATGTACCTGTTGCCGTCGATGTCGTGGAGATACGCCCCCGAGGCCGACTCCATGAACGGCGGCTCGCCGCCCACGGCTCCAAACGCGCGGGCCGGGCTGTTGACTCCGCCCGGGATGACGCGGTTGGCCCGCTCAAACGCGGCATGACTCTTCCCGAGCTGATATGACGGGACCGACGTGGTGGGGATCATCAAAGGTGGACCGCTGGAGGATCAAAGAAGGAGATCAAGCGACAAGTTGATTGTATCCAGAACCGGACGGAGATCTCAGAGGGGCCGGACCGGAGCGGAAAATTCACCCTGCCGGTGGGTCGAGACTTTTCTTTGGGGACAAGGTCGAGTATATTCCGAGCGTCGATCGCACCACGCACCCGTAGCTCAATTGGATAGAGCATCGGTCTACGAAGCCGAAGGTTATAGGTTCGAGTCCTATCGGGTGTATTGATCGTTTTCCAGGTTCGATTCGCGGTTGGGTTCGTTTGAGACAATGCTGCCCGCCGCCGGCAACGACGGGTGATTGGTCCGATGCTCCACCTCAAAATGCCGGACGGCGAGCCCCGGACGTTCCACGCGGGGACGTCGTTCTTCGAGATCGCCGAAAGCTTCGGCCCGGCGTTCGCCAAGACGGTTGTCGCCGCCTCCTATGACGGCAACCTGTTTGACCTCAACCAGGTCTTGCCCGCCGCCGATCAGGACAACCACGAACTCCGGTTCCTGACCAGCCAGGACCCCGACGCCCTTGGTGTCTTGCGCCACTCGACGGCACACATCCTTGGCTGCGCGATCCTCCGCCTGTTTCCCAAGACCAACCTCGGCTTCGGGCCAGCGACCGAAGCGGGCTTTTACTACGACGTCGACTGCGGTGACCACACGCTGACCGAGGACGACTTTCCCGCGATCGAGGCCGAGATGGCCAAAATCATCAAGGAAAATCGCGCCTTTGAGCGGTTCGAACTCCCGACCGCCGACGCCCGGAGTCTGACCGAAGAACTCGGCGAGGCGTACAAGGTCGAGCACATCCGCGACGAACTGAGCCGGTTCGACCACCTCAGTTTCTACCGGCTCGGCGAGTTCATCGACCTCTGTCGCGGCCCGCACCTCCCCGCCACCGGCAAGGTCGGCGCTTTCAAGCTGATGTCGATCGCCGGCGCCTACTGGAAGGCGCACACCGACCGCAAGATGCTTCAGCGCGTCTACGGCACCGCCTTCTTCGACAAGACGGCGCTCAAGGCCCACCTCGACCTGATCGAGGAAGCCAAGAAGCGCGATCACCGCAAGATCGGCAAGGATCTCGGCCTGTTCACGATCTCGCAACTGGTCGGCTCAGGCCTGATCTTGTGGATGCCCAAGGGGGCGATCATTCGCGGCCTGCTCGAAACCTTCCTCAAGGACGAGTTGACCAAACGCGGGTATCTGCCCGTCTACACGCCGCACATCGGCAAGATCGACCTCTACAAGACCTCGGGGCACTACCCGTACTACAAGAGTTCGCAGTTCCCGTCGATCAAACTCCCCGATGATTCGGCGATGGAGTTGATGGACGGTCTTGAAAACGGCACCCTCGACGACGCCGCGCAAAAGCAGTTGCTCAAGCAGGCGAACATTAAGGAACTGGTGACCGAGTCGGTCGGTTCGGCCGCCGCGCCGCTGGAGCGGAAGGTCAACTACTGGGACCTCGACACGGCGGAGCGGGTCAAGTTTGTCGAGACCCACGGCCTGGCGGAGGAATACCTCCTCAAGCCGATGAACTGCCCGCACCACATCCAGATCTACGCCGCGCAGCCACGGAGCTACCGCGATCTGCCACTCCGATTGGCCGAGTTCGGCACGGTGTACCGCTACGAGCAGTCGGGCGAACTGTCGGGCCTTACGCGGGTCCGGGGGTTCACGCAGGACGACGCCCACCTGTTCTGCACGCCGGATCAGGTCCGCGAGGAGTTCCGGTCGACGCTTGAGTTGACGCAGTTCGTCTTCAACTGCCTGGGTCTGAACGACTACCAGTTGCGGCTGTCCAAGAGCGACCCGACCGACCCGAAGTTTCAGGGGGCCGACCATGCCGTCTGGGCGCGGGCGGAGGGAGATATCCGCGATGTCCTCGACACGATGCAACTTCCCTATGTGGAAGTCGAAGGCGAAGCGGCGTTCTACGGCCCGAAGGTGGATTTCGTCGTCTCCGACGTCATCGGCCGGAAATGGCAGCTCGGCACGGTCCAGCTCGACTACGTCTTGCCCGAGCGGTTCGGCCTGACCTTCACCGGCCCCGATAATCTGCCGCATCGACCCGTGATGATTCATCGCGCCCCGTTCGGGAGCATGGAACGGTTCATGGGCATCCTGATCGAGCACTTCGCGGGCGCTTTTCCGTTCTGGCTCGCCCCTGAGCAGGTTCGCGTGCTGACGATCTCGGAAAAGTTCACCGAGTACGCCCAGCACATCGTGACGACTCTTCAGATGTACAAGCTGCGGGTCGAGCATGACTTCCGGCCCGAAAAGATCGGCGCCAAGATCCGCGATGCGCAGCTCGCCAAGGTCCCGGTGATGCTGGTGATCGGTGCTCAGGAAGTCGAGAAACGGACCGTTTCCTACCGCGATCGCGTGGGCGGCGACCTCGGGTCGTTCGGGATCGACGAGGTGGTCCGCAAGCTCAACGGCGAGAATGTCCTGCGGGTCACACCGCCGCCGATCCCGCCGCCACCAGTGAGCACGATTTCCGAACCGGTCTCGCCGGTCGATTGACGGCTCCAAGTTTCTTGTTAGAATCAACGATCGTCCTGTTCGACCTGGGTTGACTTGTGCGACTTATCGACCGGTTCATGGATAACCGGCTTTCGCATGTCGATCGGGGTTATTTGTCCGCTTCCAGGGGAATTCGTCATCGACCGGAACCTCAGAGTCAACGAGCAGATCCGCATCTCACCTGTTCGGGTCATCAACGCCGAAGGGGAGTTGCTCGGTGTGATGCCAACCGGCAAGGCCATGGAAGCCGCGCGCGAAGCGGGGCAGGATCTGGTCGAGGTGGCTCCGAACGAGCGACCTCCCGTCTGCAAGATCATGGACTTCGGCAAGTTCAAGTATTCGCAAAAGAAGCGCGCTTCCAAGCAAAAACAACATCAGGTGCAGGTCAAGGAAATTCGCGTTCGGCCCAAGACCGGCGACCACGACATTGAGGTCAAGGTCAAGCGTGCCCGCGAATTTCTGGAGCACAAGGATAAGGTTCTCGTCAACGTCCTGTTTCGCGGTCGCGAACTGGCGCACATCGACGAGGGCCGGAAAGTCATGAACGAAGTGCTCCTCGCGCTCGAAGACGTCGCCAAGGTGGAGAAGAACCCCTCCATGGAAGGCAAGCGGATGACGGCGATTGTGGCGCCCCGCGTTTGATTGATTGAGCGCATGAACGGCGGCGGATGGTTCGCGGGCCGGCTCTCCATTTTAAGATTCAGGTTAAACCGATGCCGAAGCTGAAGACCCACAAAGGGATGAAAAAGCGGTTCAAAGTGTCGGCGACCGGCAAGGTCAGCCACAAAAAGTGTGGCTCCTCGCACTTGATGAGTCACAAGAGTGGCAAGCAGGTCCGGCGGCTCCGCAAAAAGGTCTTCCTGAAGGTGCTCGCCGAAGGCCAGCGCGTCCGTCGCGCCGTCCGCCAGCGGATCGGTTCGAACCCGGCCGAGATCGCGCAGGAACGCGCAGTGATCGCCCAGTACATCGAAGTGGCCGATGAAGTCGCACCGACGGCCTGAATCTCATTTTGGTAGCCTCTCTTACACGACCCAGCGACGTCCTTTTTTCTTTGTTGAGATTGATCCATGCGCGCCACTAAAGGCTCGGCTCGTAACCGGGCGAAGAAGCGGTTATTTCAGAAGGTGGAAGGGTTCGTCGGCGGTCGCCGTCGCCTCCTGAAGTCGGCCAAGGAAACCTTGCTCCGCGCCGGTGTCTTCTCGTTCCGCGACCGTCGGGCCAAGAAGCGTGACTTCCGCCGTCTGTTCATCACCCGCCTGAGCGCCGCCGCCGAGATGCGTGGGATGCGCTACAGCCAGTTGATCCACGGCCTCCGCCTGGCCAACATCAAGCTCGACCGCAAGAGCCTGTCCGACCTCGCCGTCCTTGACGCCGAGACGTTTGACAAGATCTTCGCCACCGTCCGGCAGCACCTGGAACAGAAGATGGTCAGCCACGCCTGATCATTGGTCTCTCGCAGGCGGGTCAGTGGTTTTGAGCCCTTGGCCCCCCTTCCCCTCATCTCATGAATACCGACAACCTGTTCGCGCAGTTGACCGCCCTCGAATCCGAGGGCGTGCAAGCATTTCGGGACGCCGCCACGACCGAGGCGGCCGAGGCCGCGCGGATCGAATTTCTGGGTGCCAAGAACGGGCGCCTCAACGCGGCCAAGGATGCGCTCAAGACGCTCCCGGTCGAGGCGAAAAAAGAGTACGGGCGCCAGTTCAACCTGGTCAAGACCACGCTCGAAGCGGCCTGGGTCGAGGCCCGCGATGGCCTTGCCGCCCAGCAAGTCGAGGCGGACGCGATCGACGTCACCCGTCCCGGAACGGCTGTTCCGGTCGGGCATCGTCACCCGTTGACGCAGACGACCGAGGAGCTGGTCGGGATCTTCGGCAAGCTCGGCTTTTCGGTCGCGCGGGGGCCGGAGATCGAGGATGTCTGGCACAACTTCGCTGCGCTGAACATCCCCGAGTCGCACCCGGCCCGCGACCCGTCGGACAACTTCTTCACGAGTCCGACGACGCTCCTCCGGAGCCAGACGAGCACCGTGCAGATCCGGGTGATGGAGCAGCGGCAACCGCCGATCCGAGTCATCGCCATCGGCAAGGTGTATCGCCCCGACGAGACCGACGAGACGCACTCGCCGATGTTCCACCAGATTGAAGGTCTGGTCGTGGATCGCGGGATCACGATGGCCGACCTGAAGTCGACCTTGCGCCTCTTCGCCACCGAGTTTTTGGGCGCCGATGTCAAGATCCGCTTTCGCCCGTCGTTCTTCCCGTTCACCGAGCCGAGCGTCGAGGTCGACATGATCTGGCACGGCGGCACCAACTGGGTCGAGATGGGCGGCGCGGGGATGGTTGATCCCGACGTGTTTCGCGCGGTGGGGTATGATCCCGACGAGGTTAGCGGGTTCGCGTTTGGCCTGGGGGTCGAGCGACTTTGCATGCGACGGTTCGGGATTCGCGACATCCGCCAGTTCTACCAGAACGACCTGCGGTTCTTGAGCCAGTTCTGAACAAGTCCAGGCAGCATCTTCGGGAGCGAACTAATGAGCGAATCGGCGGACAAGCTGGTTGTGAGCCAGGGACTGACCGCGTCGTCGGTCCAGATCTACCACCGCGAGTTTCCCGAGATCCGCTCGGAGGGACCGACGCTGGACGAGGCCAAGAAGAACCTCGCCAACCAACTGACTCGCGCCCTCGACTCGGCTCTGACCGACTGGCGACGGGATTTGATCACGAAGACGATCTCGGAAATCGAGCAATCATAAGAGCTTAAGTCAGACCTTGGGTTCGTTTGGAACACGCTGTCGCCGCCTCCGCTCGGGTGGCGGCCTGATTCGAGAGGCATGCAGGAATTCCGATGGCGACCACGCAATTTGTCAAGTCTGAGCGGCTCCAGAAGCTCCCGCCGTACCTGTTCGCCGAGATCGACAAGAAGAAAAAGGCCGCCATCGCCGCGGGCCGCGATATCATCAACCTTGGCGTCGGCGACCCCGACAAACCGACCCCCGCCGCGATCATCCAGAGCCTGCAACACCACGTCGAGAACCCGAGCTTCCACCAGTACGCGCTCGACCAGGGTGCCCCCGAACTGCGCGCCAGCATCGCCCGGTTCTGCAAGTCACGCTACGGGATCGACCTCGACCCGGCGACCGAGATTCTGCCGCTGATCGGCTCGAAGGAAGGGATCGCCCACTTCCCGCTTGCCGTCCTGAATCCCGGCGACATCAGCCTTGTGCCCGACCCCTGCTACCCGGTCTACCGGAGCAGCAGCAACTTCGCCGGCGCTGATGTTTACACGATGCCGCTCACGGCCGAGCACGGGTTCCGCCCCGACCTCGACGCCATCCCGGCCGACGTTTACGCCCGCGCCCGCTTGATGTTCCTCAACTACCCGAACAACCCGACCGGCGGCACGGCGGATCTGCCGTTCTTCGAGAAGGTCGTCGGCCTCGCCCAGACGCACAATCTCGTCATCGCGCAGGACGCCGCGTACAACGAGATGTACTTCGACCAGCCCCCGCCCAGCATCTTGCAGGTGGCTGGCGCGAAGGACCACGTCGTCGAGTTCCACAGCCTCTCCAAGACGTTCAACATGACCGGCTGGCGGGTCGGCTTTGCCATCGGTGGCGCCCCGCTGATCGCCGCCCTGGCGCAGGTGAAGGCGAACACCGACTCGGGGATCTTCACGGCGATTCAGCACGCCGCCAAGACCGCACTCGACGAGTACGACACCATCACCCCGCCGATCCGGGCGATGTACAAGGACCGGCGCGACGCCTTCGTCACCGGCCTGCAAAAGATCGGCTGGAAGGTCGAGCCCGCCGAGGCCACCTTCTACGTCTGGATTCCCTGCCCCAAGGGGATCTCCTCGACCGAGATGTGCGGGCGAATCCTCGACGAGGCCGACGTCGTGACCACGCCCGGCCTCGGCTTCGGCCGGACCGCCGACGGCTACATCCGCGCCACCCTGACGGTCGATACCCCCCGCTTGATGGAAGCGGTTGACCGTTTTGCCAGGCTGAAATTCTGATGACCACGCCGGTCTGGATCAGCCTGGGCAGCAACCTCGGGGATCGCCGTGCGATCATCGAAGCTGCCCTGAATCTGCTGAACCAGACCCCCGGCGTGGTGGTCTCGCAGATTAGTTCATTCCGCGAGACGCAACCGGTCGGCGGTCCACCCGGCCAGGGGCCATTTCTGAACGCGGCGGCGCGGCTGGAAACAATCCTGACGCCCCGCGAGCTGCTTGGGGTAACGCAGGGGATCGAGAACGAGCTGGGACGGGTCCGGACCGTCCGCTGGGGTGAACGGACGCTCGATCTCGACCTTTTGATCTTCGGCTCGAAGTTCGTTGACGAGCCGGACTTAAAGTTGCCCCACCCCAGGCTAGCGGTCCGACGGTTCGTGCTGGAACCGCTGGCCGAAATTGCGCCAGATGTCGTGGATACGATGACTCATCAACGAGTGGACGATCTGCTGGCGAACCTCGACCGTCGCCCTCGCCTCCTCATGCTTGATACTTCGGTGATCCGGCATGACCCTCGGATGCACCTGAAGGTTGCGGAGTGTCTGAACGGCCAGCCGATCAGCCTGCGAGCCTTGGGGGCGGACCCCAGCGAGATGCCTCCAAGGATTGGGTGGGAACGGCATCACGATTATCTCGGTAAACTCGAAACGCTGCGGCTGGCCTGGGTCGGTGGGTCTATCGTCAGGGATGATTGGTCAGTCTGCAACTTCGCGTTCCATACCGGCGATTTTCAGATTACGAACTCAGCATCCTTTTTGATTGAAGCCGCGGATTTGGTAGTCAAGTCGGCGGTGACGGCCAGCCCGCGGTTGTGGTTTCAGATCCAGTTCGCGCGAAGACAGGTGGATCTGCCCTACCCGACGATGACTGTCACTTGTGACGCGTCGAACCATCCGCGCAAGCCTGGCTGCGGTGGTGTCCCCATCTACCGACCCGAGGCAACCGACCCCGTCGCCATCGTCGCCGAGGTCGTGGCGGTTTGCCGGGGAATCGAGGGCGTTTGAAGGTTTGGTGAACCAGGGCATTGGTCGCGGGTGTCCCGTGTCTTATAATCCTCCGACGACAGATCCGGCGGCGGAAACAGGAAGCAGCGACGATGGCAAAGGCGGGCAAGACCAAGCAAGTGGCTCCTGTCCCGAGTAAGAAGGTGGACAAGAAGGCCGACGACGAGGCGATCAAGATCGTCGCGCGGAACCGGCGCGCCCGGTTCGAGTACGACCTGATGGACTCGTTCGAGGCGGGAATCGTCCTGACGGGGACCGAGGTCAAGAGCCTCCGGACCGGCAAGGCGAGCATGGAAGAAGCCTACGCGATGATCGAGCGCGACGAGGTCTGGCTCTACGGGTGCGACATCCCCGAGTACCTCCAGGCCAACCGGATGAACCACAAGCCAAAGCGCCCGCGGAAGTTGCTCCTCCACCGCAACGAGATCGATAAACTCTCGACCAAGGCGGCCGAGCGCGGCCTGACGATCGTGCCACTCAAGATCTTTTTCAAGCGCGGGATCGCCAAGGTCGACATCGCCGTGGCCAAGGGACGCAAGCTCTACGACAAGCGTGAGGCGGTGAAGAAGCAGGACGCCAAGCGCGATATCGACCGCGCTGCGCGGGGACGGGATTGACTTCTGGGGCGGATCGACGATGATAAGAGAGCCAGGTGACCAAACAGCGTGAGCTTCGGCTCGGGACTCGGCGGGTCTGGGCTCTTTGATAAGTTGGGGGCGAACTAGGATCGACCGGATTGCTGATTTGCTGTGTGGCGTGCCGAGGTTGGTCAGCGGGCCTCGTAAAAAGCCGACTAAAATTTATCTGCCGAGAACACTCGTTCTCTCCGTATGGCTGCCTAAGAGCAGAAACGGCTTCGTGGCGGGTCTTCTCCCGCTAGCTCCGCCCGAAGACGACAATGCTGGATCGCCGACACTTAACCACCCGTTGCGGTGCTGGCTAAATTCATGATGGGATAAGCTAAAGATAACCTCGCTGATCGGGGTATCGAGGCCGACAACTAAATGATCAGATACGCACGTAGATGCCTTCATTGATGTGTCTCGGGACGCGGGTGCAATTCCCGCCGCCTCCACTGAAAGGCCAGTTGCGATTCGTCGCAACTGGCCTTTTCTGTTGGCTTTCGGATGCTTATTTCTGCCGTCGACGTGGGCCAGGCCGGGGGCCATCCGGACCCGATCGTCCTGGTCCTTCTCCGTGAGCGGCTGGGTGACGATCGTCGTCGGCGGCTCGATGGGGACGGTGGTCCCGTCGTCGAGTTCGAGGTCCTCCTCCCCGAGCCACATCGACTCCAGTTCGAGCCCGTCTCGCTCGCACCGCTTCGGGTAGATCGGGTGCATGCCCTTGAGGGTCGCCCGGTCCCAGGCGATCAGGTAAGTGTTCTCGCCCTTGGCCCGCTCGACTTGCTTGACGGTCCCGGCCCAGCCCCCCAGGGGGATGTCGGCGAAGTCGGGGTCACGGACGCCCTGCTTGACCCGGACCCTGGCCCCTGGTTCGAAGCGAGAGGGGACAGATTCGCCCTTGGTCCTGGTGCGAGTCATGCGTTATTCCTCCGCGCGGTCGGCGGGGATGTAGGGGATGAGCCCGTTCTCGAAGGCGACGACCTGTGCCTCCCTCGGGCAGTCGCGGATATCCATGATCAGGCCGTTGACCTTCAACATCCAGATCAATGGGTTCCTGTCCATGCCGCTGGGCAGCGTCCATTCGGGGTCAAACCGATCAATTCCAAGCAGGTCTCGGATCGCCATCGACTTGGCCGAGCCAGTGGCCTCGGAAACCCCGAAACCCGCGTCGATGTCGGTCATCCTCATGTGATGAGGCTGGCTCGGGTCGCCGAGGAAGTTCGCCCAGCCGACGGCTCGAACGATCCCGCTGGCCCACGACTCGGGCTTGCCTCGGACGAGCGGGGAAGGCCGCTTGCGGGCCAGGATGCCCACCATCCTGCGGCACAAAACGCCATACTCGCCGTCCAGATGCTCCCGACAGAAGGCGTCGGTCAGGGCCACGATGGCATCATAGGCGGGGCGGGCGGGTGCCGGTACCGAGGGCTCAGCGCCCGGCTCTTGCTTCTTTCGCGCCATTGCTTACTCCTTCATCCTCGTCGATGGCACCAGGTCCGAGCCCAAAGCGAAGATTCCCACGCGGGGATACCAGGGATGACAACCGCTTCGGGTCGGCACCGTCCTGGAATCGATCGCCGTGGCTTGACCCGGGTCGCCGCGGCACCATCGAGCAAGAGGGTCGCGCGTTCCCCACCGAAGCCATCTTTGTATCGAGATGGATCGGAACTTACCATACGCTGGTTCCAGGATCAAAGATCCGTTTTTGCGTGGATTCATCCATGCCAGGAACCGGACTCAAGTGAGCTTTTCGTCAGCCAGGCTTAACGGTTGGCACCGCCGGGCGGATTGGACGTGAATTGCGGCACTCGCTCGGCGTTGGCCGAGGATGCAACCAGCTTTGCCAGCCGGGTCAAACGGGTCTTCTCCTGTTTCGCGCTTGTGACCCACCAGCTCACTGCCTTGCGGTAGGACGCTGACTGGGACTCGAAGAAACTCCAGGCGGTCGCGTCGGCTTGCAACACTCCGAGGTAGGGCTCGGGCAGTTCCACGTCCTTCTGCTCGTGCGAGTAGATCCCGGACCGGTGGGCTTGCCGGTGCTCGAAAGCCTTGAGGCCCGCAGGCTGCATTCGCCCTTGATCGAGCAATGCCTGCACCTTGGCGACGTTGATGGTACTCCACACGCTCCCGACCTTGCGGGGGGTAAAGCGGACCGTGTACCGGTCGGCATCGACGGTCCGGCGGACACCGTCGATCCAACCGAAACACAACGCCTCATCAACCGACTCGGACCAGGTCAGGCTCGGTTGTCCGGTTTTCTTCTTGAAATAGCCGACGATCAGCGGCTCGGTTTGCGTGTGATTTTGCTCCAGCCAGGTCCGGAAAGCGGCCGGCGATCCAAAGTAGATGGGTGTCATCTGGTCCTCTTACGGTTGCTGGTAGCCGTGCCAGAGCCACTCCAGCGCTTCCGGAAGCGTCTGACGGGTCACCTTGCCGTCGGTGTGCCCGGCGTTCTGGGCGAAGACGTAGCGGTAGTGGTAGCCCTTCGCCTTCAACGCGGCGGCCATCCGCTGGTTGGCCATGACCCAGTTGTGCAAGCTGGCCTCGTCGCGCTTCGACCCGTTGTCGTTCTCGCTCACCTCCAGCCAGACCCGGAGCGGTTTGGCATCGGCTTTGGGGATCAGGTTCTCGTGGTATTCCCAGGCCCCGTGGGGTGACTGTGGGTTGAGCGGCGACTGCTGGTTGACGTAGGTTCCCGAGTAGGTCAGCACGCGGTGGTACAGGTCGGGCCGGAACCAGGCCATCGTGAAGGCGCACGACCCGCCCGAACTGCCGCCCATGGTGGCCCGAGCGTCGGGGTTGGTCGTGAACTGGACCCCTGCCTCGCGTGCGGCACGCGGCAGCACCTCGGTCTCGACGAAGTTGGCGTAGACGTCGGAGACGGTGTCGTACTCCAGGCCACGCTGGCTCCCCTGGGCGTCGCCGCCGCCCGAGTCGATCAGGATCGCCGCCATCACCGGTACCCGGCGCTCATGGATCAAGGTGTCGAGCGCCGGGATGAGCGTCTTCACATATCCGCCGCCGTCCTGAGCGATGAGGAACGGGATGGCCGTGCCCGGCTTGTACTGCCTGGGGACGTAGACCCAGACCTTGCGCTCGTACGGCACGACGCCCGTCCGCCGCTTGGCGATCCCCGGGTAAATCTTCGAGTCCTCGGACTTCATGACGAACTGTTTGACCACGCCCCGCGGCACGCCGTCCCGCACGCTCAATTCGGGAGCAGACATGTAATTCGGGCCAATGGTGATGTCGCCATCGGCCCATTTCCCCTCATCGGCCGCCGTGATCCGTGGCGTGAGGGTCAGTGCCAGCAGCGCCATCAAAGATCGATTCAGCCATGCACGACGATTCATCGCGGCTCCCATCCAAGAAAGGTGTCAGAGCATGAACCAATGCACGAGACAGGACTTCGTCGTGAATCAGTCCATTTGCCGACTCACGGCGACGAGTAAAATGAACGCGTGGATCGTCCAGGCCGAGGTCCGGAGCCAGTTGACGGCAACGAGCGACTGCTGCCAGGCGGGGTCGAACCCCCGGCTCAGATGGTTGTGCGCCGGGACGGAATGGACGGCCGTTACAGCCCAGGTGACGAGGGCCGCGAGCAGGCCGAGGATCGCCAGGGTGAGCGTCAAGCCACGCGGTCGGTCCCAGACGAGCCAGGCCGACGACAGCAACTCGACCACCATCGGCACAAACACGACCCGGCCGGTCAGGCGGGTGTGGTCGGCGTGGTAGGCGGGGAAGTCGGCGGTCCCAACCTTTTCGAGCAGCGGGTAATGAACGACCTGGACGAACCAGATCAGGCCAGTCATCGCGAGGGTCGCGGCGAGGCAGGCGAGGAAGACGAATCGGGTGATCATTGCGCCTCGCCACCGTAGGCGCTGTGCTGGCGGCGACGGTTCGAGGTGAACTCCTCGACGGTGCCCTTGGTGACGACCTCGTAGAGGGTCGCCTCCTTGGTCCCCGACTTCCGGAGGATACGCCCGAGGCGCTGGACGTGCTCGCGGACCGACCCCGAACCCGAAAGGACCACGGCGACGTTGGCTTCGGGGACGTTGACGCCTTCGTTCAGGACGCGGGACGTGGCGACGATCGGGTATTCGCCCGAGTTGAACTTCAGCAAAACGTCGCGCCGCTCCTTGGTCTTGGTCTGGTGCGTGATGACGGGAACAAGGAACTGGCGGGCGATGGTGTAAACCGTGGCGTTGTCGTGGGTAAAGATCAGCACGCGGTCGCCGTTGTGCCGTTCGAGCAGGCGGGCCAGCAGGCTCAGCTTCGCGGGAGCCGCCAGGGCCAGCGCCCGCTGCTCGCGGTATGCCTGGTAGGCTTGCCGGCCCTCAACCGACCGGTGCGCCTGGAACAAAAACTGGCCCCAGCCGCCGGGGCGCCGCATGTCGATCCCCGTATTCGAGAGGAAGGTCCGGTAGACCTCACGCATCGACTCGTAGCGGATTCGCTCCTCGTCCGTCAGGTTGACGTACAGCGACTCGACGCGGTAATCGGCGAGGTACTGCCCACGCAACTGGGTGATCTCGCGGCGGTAGACGATCGGGCCGATCAGGTGGTCGAGTCGTTCGTGGCCCATATCCGCGCGTTCGGGGGTCGCCGTCAGGCCGAGCCGCCACGGGGCGATCGACCCCAGCGCCGCAGCGCTCACGGTCGGGCTCGGCAGGTGGTGGCACTCGTCGAAGACGAGCAGGCCAAACTTGTTGCCCAGCCGCTCGACGTTCTGATAGGCCGAGTCGTACGTCGTGACGGTCAACGGCTTGATATCATAGTACCCGCCGCCGAGGATACCGACCTCAACGCCGAAGGCCATCGCCAGCTCGTCGTACCACTGGTTGAGCAGGTCGATCGTCGGCGTGACGACCAGGCTCGGCCGCCCCGCCTTGTGGATGGCGAGGTTGGCCAGGTGCGTTTTGCCGGTCCCCGTGGGGAGAACGACCACACCCCGCCCGCCCGACTGCCACCAGGCGTCGAGCCCTTCCAACTGGTGCGGAAAGGCATCCTTGACGACGCGGAACGGCCAGGGGGTTTTCCCCTCGTATCCCTTCGCCTCGTCGATGTAGGGCGTCTTGTCGCTGTGCAGCTTCTGAACGATCGCCCGGTAGTGGATCGCCTCAGCGCGGTGGAGCTTGACGCGCGGATCGTACCGGAGCCCCGTCAGGCCGTGCGGTTCGTCCTCGCTCAGGCCGTCGATCAGGATCGACCCCTCGCTGTACGTCAACCGGAGCGTAGCCGTCGTCGGTCCTGGTAAGCTCATCAACCACCCTACCGAGTGCGCTGGGGTCAAGAAGCGATCGCTGGTTCCAGCTCCAGTCTAACCGATCCGGTCGCGGGTGGGACCGAGAAACGGGTAACTGGCCGCTTCCGACCACGGCCCGCCCAGATACCGCCAGAGAATCAGGCGATCACCCATCCCGGTCCAGGGGGCCCAGGTCGTTTGCAGCTCGCTCATGGCCAGGTCCACGTCTTCCTTCTCGGCCTTGTTCATGACCATGACGTGGGGGTGGAACGGCTGGCGATCCTGCGGCGTCAGTTGGCGATCGAACGCCTTGGCCAGCTCGTTCCGGATCGCCATCAAGCTCGGGGCCAGCGTGGCGATCATTACCCCGCGACCGGTCGATTTGATCGCGTTGAACCGGAGGGCAACCGGCGGGTGACTCTGCGCGACCCGCGTCAGGACCTCGTCGATGGTCTCGCGGTCGTCGCCCGGCAACTGGTGAAAGAGCGAGAGATGCGCGGGGACCTGATTCCGATCGGGCGGAAAATAAAGCTGCCGGAGTTCGTCGAGCTGATCAAAAGTCGCCGGATCAAACCCAAGGGTGATCAGGAAGGGAGCCACGTTTTGCTGAGCCATCTGGCACTCCTGACGATCGCGGTCATCTGTACGCAAGTTTACTCAATTCAACCGGAGATTTACCAGGATTTTGCTCTGAGCAAGCTCCGTTCCTCGGGCGTCAGGTCGGCCCACTCGCCGGGTTGAAGGGTACCGAGGGTGACCAGACCGCTGGCGACGCGGACCAGGCGGAGCGTCGGGAAGCCGACCGATGCCGTCATCCGCCGGACCTGGCGGTTGCGACCCTCGCGGAGGACGAGCCGAATCCAGGCCGTCGGCACGTTTTTGCGGAACCGGATCGGGAGCGAGCGCTCGGGAAGGTCGGGCTCATCGGCCAGCAACTCGACCTCGGCGGGGCGGGTCGGCCCATCATTGAGCACGACGCCCCGCCGGAGTTGGTTCAGAGCCTCATCGTCAGGGATGCGCTCAACCTGGGCAAGGTAGGTCTTGGGATGCTCGAAGCGGGGGTCGGTCAATCGGTGGGCGAGCGGGCCGTCATCGGTCAGGAGCAAGAGCCCCTCGCTGTCGCGGTCGAGCCGCCCGACCGGGTAGACGTTGGGCACGGCGACGAAGTCCTTGAGCGTCGCGCGGCCCACCTCGTCGGTGAATTGCGTCAGAACGTCGAAGGGCTTGAAAAACTTGAGGTAGCGTCGCCCCGAGGTCGCGGTCCCTCGGGGCGATCGGGGGTCAACCGTGCCCATAGCCGCGGTCGAAGGCGTCGAGGTCGCGGATGTGCGACGAGTAGGTGGTCCGGAACGTGTCGGCGTCGATCGTCCAGCGCGGGGCGTCCTCGGTGTGGCGGTGGCAGTGTTCTTCGAGCAACCGGTGCAAAAACTTGAACAGTTGCCGCGGCGTCCGGAGGTTGCCGAGCGCGTCCTTGAGCGCGTCGTCCGAGACCGCCTCATCGACGATCGACCGCAAGCGAGGCTTCTCGGCTTCGCCATCGACCGGCGCACCGCTCAACTGCGAGCACGCCTTGAGGCGATCCCCCGCCAGGTCATACAGCGACGGCCCGGTCCAGCGGAGCGGCTTGATCAGGTTGAGCTTGTCGGGCCGGGCGCGGTCGTAAAACTCCTTGTCTTCCTTTTCGAGGTAGTACGCCAGCTCGATCGGGAGCAAAAGCTTGAAGCCGATCCCCGGATGCCGCAGGAACTTGTGATCGAGCAACGGCCAGATGAGGGCGCGCATCTTGCGCGGGTCACCCTCGATCAGTTGCGGCTCGTCAACGCGGTCGACCAGGACAAGGATGCCCTGATAGCCGAGCGTGTTCAAGAGGCTCTGGAACTTCCGGACGAGTTCGTATCGCTCCTCACCGCCACCGCGCGAGGAAGACGGCAGGGGTTGGCCGCCGAGTTCGTTCGGCTGGAACCAGAGGAGTTCCCACCGGAGCGCGGCGGGGTCGCGGCTCAGGACGCGGACGGCCTTGCGGATCGACCGCGCCGCCCACTCAGCGCGGGCCAGCCGCCAGCCCCAGTAAAGCCAGCCGAGCGCGATCGGGACCAGCAACCACGAGAGGATCTTGACCGACCGGAGCGCCGGGAAGGCCGCGATCAGGATCAACACGGCCAGCGTCGTCCCGAACCCAACCTGCAAATCGCGCCGACTCCACAAGGGGCGGAAGCCCGACCGGCGGCGCAGGCGGTTCCAGCGCTTGTCGATCGGCTCGCGGGTGGATTGGTCGTAGAGCGCGGCCAGCAGGAGCAGGTCGCGGCGCTGGTCGAGCGTCAAGGCCGTCAGATCCATCTTCTCGGAGTTCAGGGCGTCGATCAGTTGCGTGACGCCGAGGGCGAGGATGGCGTCCATGTGGTCCTGGAGCCGCCACTTGTCGAGCGCTTCGCCGGCGTCGCGGGCCTTCAGGGCGTCGCGGAAGTGGTCGAGGAACGGGTTGAAATCGTCGTACGAGATGACAAAAACCCGGGCGTCGGGATGCGCTTCGTTGTATGATTCGAGTTCCGACGTCACCTGGAGGCGCAGGGCGGTCTTGCCGCTCCCTTTTTCGCCGAAGACGAGCGCGGTCGAGGGGTCGCTCGGGCTGCCGAAGAACTTATCCCAGGCGGGGTGGTGGATCGTGTCGAGGCAAACGCGCTTGAAGACGGTGTCGGTCTGGGCATCTTCTTCGCTGAACGGGTTGCCGGTGATCCCATGATGCTTGAGAAACTGATCAATCTTCATCCCGATTGTGCCTTTCCAGGACCAAAGCCAAGATTTCGCCCTTTTGTCTTACCCGATCCGTCGCGGACAAACAATCGGTGCCGCCCCGGGCCCAGCGTGGATCGGTTCCAATGGATCGAGTTCTGCCGATGATCTGGTCTCGTCTCGCTTTATGTCTGGCCGGGGTGCTGGTTCTGGGTGCAGGTTGCCAGCCCGCGCCCCCCCAGCCCGCACCGCTCCGGATCGCGGCGGCAAGCGACCTCCGTCAGGCTCTGCCCGTCCTGATCGCCGCGTTCCGCCAGACGCGCAATGTCGAGGTCGACTTCACGGCGGGGTCGTCGGGGCAACTGGCCGAGCAGATCCGCCAGGGAGCACCTTTCGATCTTTTCCTGGCCGCGAACCAAAACTTCGTCGCCAAGCTGGCGCAGGATGGTACCGTCGTCGCCGAGTCGGTCCAGCCGTACACCCGCGGAGCGCTCGCGCTGGCGGTCAACCCGGTCTTCAACCACCAGATCAAGACGCTGGAAGACCTGACGAACCCCGCCATCAAGTCGATCGCCATCGCCAACCCCGAACTTGCCCCGTACGGGATCGCCGCCAAGCAGGCGCTCGTCCAGCTCGGGCTCTGGGACAAGGTCGAGGCGCGGGTCGTCCCAGCCGAGTCGGTCGCGCAGGCGCTTCAGTTCGTCCGGTCGGGGAGCGCCGAGGTCGGATTCGTGAGCCGCGCGGACTCGGAAACGAAGGGGCTCGAAATCCTGACGGTGCCGACGTCGTCGCATGACCCGATCGTCCAGTATCTCGGGATCGTCGCCCGGTCGACTCGCAAGGACGATGCGCGGGCGTTTGCCGAATTTCTCAACGGCAAGGTCGGGCAAGCGATGCTGATCGACCTGGGTTTCTTGCCGAAAACCACGGCGGCGGCCACGCCGCGCCCGGCGGCGGAGGTGCCTTGAGCGCCCGCGACCTCGACCCGTTCTGGCTGTCGGTCTGGGTCGCCAGCCTGGCCACGGCCTTGATCGTGGTGGTTGGCACTCCGGTCGCCTGGCTCCTGGCCCGGACCGAGTTCGTCGGTAAAAACCTCGTGATGGGTGTGCTGACCTTGCCGCTCGTCTTGCCCCCGACGGTCCTCGGTTATGGCTTGCTGTTAGTTCTTGGCCGGCGCGGCTGGGTGGGCTCCTGGCTGGAGCAGACGCTGGGGGTGATCGTGGTGTTTCACCCCTCGGGAGCAGTGATCGCGGCGGCGGTGCTCGCGCTGCCGATGTTCGTGATCCCCGCCCGCGCGGCCTTCGCCGGGGTCCATCCCGAACTCGAAGACGCCGCCCGACTGCTCGGTCGCGGTGAGTTCTCGGTCTTCCTGTCGATCACCGTGCCGCTGAGCTGGCGCGGTTACGTCTCGGGCGTCGTCCTGGCGTTCGCGCGGGCGCTGGGCGAGTTCGGCGCCACCTTGATGCTCGCCGGAAACATCCCCGGCCGCACGCGGACCGCCTCGCTGGCGCTTTATGACTCCGTGCTCGGCAACGAACCACGCCGGGCCGCGCTCAACTGCGGGTTGCTGGTCGTGACGTCGCTGGTTGCGGTCGGCCTGGCGCAGCGGGCGCAGCGGTTGCACCTGGCCCGATGACCGACGCCAACGGCTTGCAGGCCACGATCCGCCACCGGGTCCACGCGGGGTTGACGCTCGATGTAGACCTCCGGCTCGGGGCTGAGCTTGGGGTTTTGTTCGGTCCGTCGGGCGCGGGCAAGACGTCGCTGGCGCGGCTGATCGCGGGCCTGCTGGTCCCCGACGATGGCCTGATCCGGGTGGGCGAAGCCGTCCTGTTCGACTCGACTCGTCGGATCAACCTGCCACTCCGGACGCGCCGGGTCGGGTACGTCTTCCAGCACAATGTTTTGTTCCCGCACCTCGACGTCGCCGCCAACCTCCGCTATGGCCTCCACGGCTGGCCGAGCACCGAGGCCCGAGCGCGAATGGACGAGGTCGCCACCCTCTGCGGGATCGACCACCTCCGCCAGCGCGCGGTCGGCACGCTGTCCGGCGGCGAGCGGCAGCGCGTCGGCCTGGCGCGCGCGATCGCCCCCCGACCACGCATCCTGATTTGCGATGAGCCCGTCTCGGCGCTCGACCTCGACGCACGCTATCGACTCCTGCACCGGCTCCGCCAGATCCAGCGGGCCGAGTCGATCCCGGTCCTTCTCATCACCCACGCCGTTGACGAGGCCCTGACGTTCGGCGACCGCCTCTGGCTGCTCGACCACGGCCAGATCCAGGCGTCGGGAGCGCCCCACGACGTCCTCGGCGAACTTTCCGAGCGCCACTGGCTTGCCGCGTCGCACCTGCAAAACGTCTGCACCGGCGTCGTGACGGGTCATGATCCCGCCACTCAGGCAACCACCATCCTGCTCGATGGCGGCCCGCCCTTGATCCTCTCGGCGCTCGACCAGCCGGTCGGCAGTCCGGTCGTCGTCCGGATCGATGCCGAGGAGATCGTCCTGGCGCTCGGCCCCGTCGGTCCGCTCAGCGCCCGGAACCAGCTTGCCGCGACGATCGACCGGATCATCGTCCACGACACCGCCGCCGAGGTCATCGTCCGCGTCGGTGACCTCCGCTGGGTCGTTGGGATCATCGCCGCCACCGTCCGCTCGCTCGACCTCAAGGTCGGCGACCCCGTCACCTTGATCCTCAAGGCGCGAAGTTGCCGGTTGCTCACCGACCGAGGCTAGATAGAGCAACGTCCTGTCGCGTGGATTGGTCGAGGAAAAGGGGACTGGCTCAAGCGAGGAACGAGCGGCTGCCTGTCCCTCTTTTCCGGCACGAACACGGTCGATCGCCAATCGCTTCGGCTCACAAACCGTCGTCCATCCCTGCCGGCACTCAAGAATCCAGCCTTCGATCCGAATCACACTGGAGAGATTGCCCGATAGCAAACCGCAAAGTGCTTTCCTACCATGGTTTGCAGTCGTGCAATTTTTCCTGCCGATCTTGCGACTTCCCCGTGACCTCAGGACACCGCCGTGAGTCTCCCCTTGCTGCTCCACGGTCTCGGCTCGGTCGGCATCTTCGCGGGCCGCGCCTTCGTCCCCGCATTTGTGACGGCGCTCCTCGTGCGGTACGGCCCGGAGTTCCCCTGGGTCGGGCAACTTGGCCTCCTCCCGAGCGTCCGCGCGGTCCCGACCTGGTTCACCTCCGACATCGCGCTCGTTGTCCTGGGCGTCCTGGCGGTCCTGGAACTGGCGGCCGAGCGGTTTCCCGAGGCGAAGCAGTTTCTCGACGAGATCCACGGCTACCTCAAGGCCGGCATGGCAGCGCTGACTTACATGGGCGTCCTGAACGCCACCGACCGCGCGGCCGTCGGGCGGCTGATCGAACCCGCCGGCTTTCTCGACGTCGTGCCGGCCGGGTTCATCGCCGCCGCAACGCTTGCCGTGTCGCGCATCCGGGGGTCGATCGTCGGCCCCTTGACCTATGCCGACGAGGACGACGACCTCGGGTTGCAGCGGCTCCTCCGGTGGGCTGGGGATTTGTGGGGGATGGCCGGCCCGGTGGCCCTGATCGTCTTCCCCGTGCTGACGATCACCGCCTTCGGCGTGGCGATCGGCCTTTTGTTCGCGATCGAGCGCGTCGTCGAGGCGCGCGGCGACCGGCTCATGGTGCCGTGCGTCCAGTGCAATCAACCGATCCACGCCAGCGCGGTGGCCTGCCCCCACTGTGCCCATCGGGCAGAGTCCCCCCGAGCTGTGGGGCTCCTGGGCCGACCGAAAGCGGCTGCCGCCGATCCCGCGACGCTCCCCTATGATCTGGTCGCCGTGAAGCGCTGCCCGACCTGCGCCACGCGGTTTTCCCGTCGCGCCGTCCAGCAGACCTGCACCGCGTGCGGCCACCACCTGATGAGCGACCCCGCCTTCGCCGAATCCTACATCCGCACGATCGACCGGCGCGTCCCGCTGGCCTGCGGTGTCGGCTTCCTGTTCGGCCTGATCCCGATTTTGGGGCTGATCCCCGGTGTGATCGCCTATCGACTCCTGATCGTGGCACCGTTCCGCCGTTACATCCCCCCGGGCCGCGACCTGTTGCTCCGCTGGGGCGTGCGGCTTTTGATCCTGATCCTCGTCGGCTTGCAGTGGGTGCCGGTCGCCGGTGCGCTGGCGTTGCCGGTCATCGGGTTGATCAGCTACCTGGCCTATCGAACCGTTTATCAGCGGCTCGCGCTGGGCGCGACGGTGCCTTGATCCAGAGAAAGGAGCCACGGATAGAATACGGATGAAACACGGATTAGAGAAAACAAGAGGAAATCCTGACCCTTCTGGTTCTGATCCGTGTTCCATCCGTGGCTCCTTTCGATTTTCTTTCTTCTGGATTGACCGCCGATTCCCGTCTCGACTAAGCTGATCATCTCCTCTCCGTCATTTGTCGTTACCAGGAGGTGATCCGTGCGAACCTTCGTTTTGGGGTTGGTGCTGGCTGGCCTGGCCAGTCCCGCGCTGGCGTGCATGAATGATGTCGAATCGTCGCAGCATGAGCGAGAGTTCCGGTCGCAGTATGGTGAGCCGATGACGCAGGCGCCGGCACCGTCGGCGGTCGGGCGCCTGGCGAGCGTGGTCGATCCCGGTCTGGCGGCCGTCGGCGCGGCGTGCCTGACGGGCGCACTCTTTCTGACGGCGAACAAGCGGGCGAAGGGTTAAACCGATGCGTGGCAGTCGACTCGGTCGGATCGTGCAGGTCGGGCTGGCCGCGCTCGTGGGGTGGGGGGTCGGGTGGGTCGTCGGTGCGCTGCCAGAGGCCTACTACGAGGCCTCGCATGATGCCGACGCCTTGCCCGAGTTGACCGAGCGCATCCCCCTGCCCCACCACGTCCCCGAGCATGCCGGCGGGGCGTCACTCCGGTTCGCGATGGTCCATGATGTCCTTGTCGAACGCTTCAACCGCCACCCAACCGAGTACTACACCGAGCGCAACCGGCTCGACCGTGCCCGGCTCGCGGCTCTGCCTGCAGCAGATCCGCAGCGGTTTGCGCTGACGGATGACCTGGGCGTCGGTCTCGAACGAGTCAGAGCAACCAACACCGCCATTGAGCTCCTCCGAGGCAAATTGATCCTGCAGCAGGCGGCGGGTTTGACGGGGCGTGACCTTTATACAACGTATGCAAACCTGGGAACGTTCTTGATCCATGGCAGTCTCGTCCCCGCGACCCGGGGCGATCCGCCTGCCCAGGCCCAGTTTCGGGAGGGAATCGACTGCATCCGGGAAGCGGTCCGGCTTAACCCCGAGGCGCACTTTGGCCGCGAGCGCTGGCAACTGGCGATCGCCGAGTTCTTGCTGGCGGCGATGGCAGATCCTGGCCTCTTGCGGACCTGGGACTTTCTCGGCAACAACCTCGCCTTGCCGATCGAGACGATCCTGAACCGCGAGACGAACTGGCCCATCAACGGCGGCTATGGTCGCGCGACGAGCCCCGAGTTCAGCCGCTGGCAGATTCAGGAACCCGCCCTCTACTTCCAGGCCGGGACGGACCTCGCCGACCCGGCGCTCTGGCCCACCTTGAACCCAATCCGTGCCCAGATTACCACGGTCGGCGCTGAGAAAGGCTGGTCGGCGGTGGCCGTCCCATCGCACCAGAAGCCCGCGCCGTTTGATGAGCCGACGCTCGGGATCATCGGTATGTGGCGGCAAGGCGGCGGGGCGAACCCGCACTTCGCCCTGGCGCTGGGGGAAACGATGCTGCGCGTCGGGCAACGACAACTGGCCTGGAACGCCTTCGAGCGCGCCGGTCGCCTGGCGAGGCAGTACTGGCCCGACCCGAGCCTCGTCGAGTTCCTCCGGGCCCATTGCCGGTCACGGCAAGCGGAGATCGAAGCGACGCTGGCCTATCAGCCCCCCGGCAATGGCCGTTCCCGAACGGTCTGGCAACTCGTCAGCCCGCACCACGCCGAGGACACCCCCGACCGCCTCCGCGCTCGGTTCGACGCCGAACTCCATTTTGGGGAAATTTCCCGCAGTTGGGGACAAGATTTTGATCGCAAGCGAATCCAGGCGGGTATCGCGGTCGATGACCCGCACTTCGACGATGGCTTCCCGGTCCAGGCGGTCTCGATCGCGTCGGCGGTTGGCCCCGAGGAGTGGTTCGTCGGCGTCTTCCCCGCCCGCGTTCGGGTCCACTTCGCCAAACACGCCCGCGCGACCGGCCTCTGCGGCGCCGGGATTGCCGCGCTCCTGATGGCGTTCCTGATCCGGTGGTTGCAGCCCAGGTTCCTCTCAGAGATCAAACCATTGACCGCATTCGACGGCGAAAGCAACGGGGAAATCCTGGCAAATATTCCCGATCTCACAAAATAACCTTGCGAACCGGTACGGGATGGGCCATGCTTAAGCAGGAAGGGTTGCCAATCGGGGCGATCCGCTTGCCTGCACCCGTGCCCAATCCAGGCCGCTCATCAAGGTGATCACCATGCCCGCCACTCCGACCAGCCCGGCGCGGATCGCTGCCAACCGGCAAAATGCCCTGCGATCGACGGGGCCGAAGACCGTTGAGGGGAAAGCCCGATCGCGAGCCAACTCCGTCAAGCACGGTCTGACCGGCGCTGGGATCGCGCTCCCGAATGAGGATGCGCAGCAGATCGAGCAGCGGTTCGCCGCGATCCAGGAAGAACTTGCCCCGCAAACGGTCCTGGGGTCGTTCTACGCGCACCAGATGGCCCTAATGACGGTCCGCGCGCAGCGCTCGACGCGGCACGAGGCCGCCGCGCTCGCCGCTTGCATCCGGCAGGCCGAGCAACAATTTGCCACGGACCGCGCCGCCGAGGTCAACACGCTGATCGTCTCGATCGTCGATAACCCGGTCCACCGCCGTCCCCTCCTGCTGGCCACTCCCGAAGGGACCAATGCCCTGATCCAAGGTCTGCTCACGCTTCAAGCCCGGCTGACTGATTCCGGTCCTGGGTGGAATCAACACGATGGGCGACGAGCCGTAGCTTACTTCGGCATCCAGGCCGAACGCATCCCGTCCACGCAGGTTCAGATTTTGACCGAGACGATCGTCCGCAACCCCGAGAGCCGCGCTCCAGCCGCCGTCGTCATGCGTGAGTTGATTCAGGCCGAGGTCGAGCGTCTGCAGGCCCACCGGGCGACGCTCGACCACGCCGCGATTGCCCAGGCACGCGCCGAGGCGGTCGAGCGTGCGCTGTTCGACTTCGCCGCGAGCAAGGCCGCCGGCCTCGTCCGCCGCTACGAGGCTGCATCGTCCCGCGAGTTGTCCCGCGCCCTCCGCGAGTTTCGGCTCGTCGAGGCGGACGTGAGCGGCGACGAACCCGAAGCGCTCCCTGATGCTGCTCCCATTGCCGATCCTGCTCCTGTCGCCGTCGCCGTTGCAACGCCCAGCGAACCGTCCCCCGTGGCTGCTCGATCCGTTGACCCAACCCCCATACCCACCACCAGGATCGGTCGCGAGTTGGCTTCGTTTGGCAAGCCAATTCCCGCCAGCCTCTTGCCGACGGCGGTCCTGGATATCTCTTGCTCACGCCACCCTGTTCCAACTTCCAAAGGACGCCGCCGCAACCGCTAAAACTCAAAAGAAATCACACATCACCAAAAATCCCCACTTTTCTAGGGTGGGTGCAACCCACCGTGGGTTGGACTCGGTCACACGAGGCAATTCTGATCTCACTCGATGGTCCTTTGAACGTCGCGGCGCGCGGTGGGTTGCACCCACCCTACAAGAGTCACATCCACATGATTGAGGAGGATTATCGACCTGGCTTGGTGGGCAACCACCAGCAGATCCAGACCCATGGATCAATCCACGTCTGGGGGTTTGCGAAATCTGCCCAAGGTCCGTAAGCTAGCCTGAGATTTCTTTCTTTTGAATTGACTTCATTCCGCCTCGGGAAGTCTGGGATTGCCGTCATGTCTTACTTGAATCTGGTTGGTTTGCTCGGTGGGATCAACTCATTTTTTGATCTCCACACCGGCGGCGCCAAGCGTCCCGTTCTCTTCGATGCGGCGCAGATCCGACCGGAACTCTGCGAACTCGACCGCCACTCGGCCGAGATCCGCCAGGAGTTGACCACGCTCCTGACCGAGAAGGCGTCGATCCCCCGCTACCACGACCTCGACCAGATGCAGACGGGAATCTCGGCGCGGGTCAATCCGGACAAGGACTGGAAGGTCTTCTACCTCTACGCCATCGGCGAGAAACCGGCCGCCAACCGCGCCAAGTGCCCCCAAACGGCGGCCATCCTCGATCGCGTGCCGGGTCTGTTCCAGGCGTTCTTCTCGATCCTCGAAGGCGGTAAATCAATCCCGGCGCACTGCGGTCCCTATCGCGGCTACCTCCGTTATCACCTCGCGCTGGTCGTCCCGCAAACGAATCCCCCCTCGATCCGGATCAAGGACCACCACCACACCTGGCGCGAGGGGGAAAGCTTCATGTTCGACGATAGCTGGAACCACGAGGTCTACAACGAAGCCACCGAGGACCGCGTCGTCCTGATCGTCGACATCCGCCGACCCATGCCGCTGCCGTTCGCCGTCACCAACCGCGTCGTCGAGTTCGTGATGCGCCAGGTCTACGGCAAGCAGATCCTCAAAAAACTGGCGTGAGCACCCGATCCCATTTACAAACTCAGTCTTGAATTTACGGGAGGATGCGCTGGCCGACGGCGGTGTTGAGGTTAAACATGCTCCGGCGGTGGCGGACGGCGGTGTCGCGGAACTGGCGGACAATGTCGTTGGCCTCGCGCTGGGTGTTGAGCAGGACCGTGACCTCGACAAGTTCGCCGGCGGTGAGCAGGCGGCGGGTATTGGCGACGACCTTTTGCGAGGTGGGCAAGACGTTAGTTTCCAGGCGGGTCAGGTAGGCGCGGGTGGTTGTGTACTCGCGTTCGGCCTGAACAACCTCGTTCGTCACCTGGCGGACAAAGGCGTCGAGCTGCACCTGCGTCTGGTTGATGTTGATCCGGGCACGCTCGATGTTGCCCTGGTTCCGGTTGTGGATCGGCAAGGGCACCGTCACCCCAACCGCGAACGAATAAGCACTCTTTTGATGCGTGGGCGCGTTATTCTGAAAGGTATAAGGCTGCAAGAGAACATACGCATCCGCATATCTATTGGCTTTTTGCAGTTCCAACGATGCCTTGGCATACGGCACCCCGATCCGGTAGGCGAGGAGGTCAGGGCGACAGCGGAGGGCCATGGCGATCAGCTCGTCGCCCGAGGGGGGCGGCGGGGCGGAGTCGCGGAGGCTGGCGCGGAGTTCGATCGTCTCGGCCTCGAACGGCGGGATGTTGAGGATCACGCCCAGGGCTCGCTTGGCGCGGCGGACGGCTTCCTCGGCGTCTTCGAGGCCCACGGTGGCCGCCCCTCGCTGGGCGATCAGGCGGTCCACATCGGCGCTGGTCCGGTTGCCCCGTTGAAAGAGCTTCTCGGTGGCGTCGAGGGCTTCGCCCAGACCGTTGAGGCCGCTGGCGGCATAGCGGGCGGTCTCGCGAGCGGCGAGGACGGCGACATAGGCGGTGGCGAGGTTACCGATCTGGAGCCGGACGGCGTCCTGAAAGAGAGCCTCGGTGGACTTCTTCGCCTGGACGGCCACCATCGTCCGCGCCTTGCGCTTGCCCGAGAAATCCACAGGGTACGACACGTTCACATCATACTGCGTTTGCCCGCCCGGCCTGGTCGCCGAGTAGTTGCCGTACGGGATGAGCTGGCTGTCGGCGTAGAAGATCGGGTTGGCGCGGAGGCTAGCGGTGAGGATATCGGCCTGAGCGGCGGGGATCTCAAACCGGCGGGCGATCAGGTCAAGGTTGTTCCGGAGCATCAGGTCGAGCGCGGCGTCGAACGTCAGGCCGTTCTCCGGCCCCTCGTCGGCACCCGGGGCCAGGTCCAGATTGCCGTAGAGCGGGACCTCGGTCAGTGGCGCCAGCGCCGGGACAGCCAGCGGGGTTGGCCGGGCCGTCGGGGTCGAGTCGCTTCCCGGCGTGGAGACCGAGGTCGGGACCCTCGGCGTGGCCGTGCCGGGTCGACCGCCGAGTACCTGTCCCGCCGAGACCGCCTGATCGCTGAACGACCCGCCCCCCGACCCCGGCACGGTGCCCAGCAGCGACCGAGTTCCCCCCGGCGCGATGGCTCCCGCCTGGACCGGCCCTTCGGGGATGGTAGGCGATTGGGCGCGGACTTGACCTCGGCCCATCAGCACCAGCACCAGCAAGGTCAGGCAGCCGCCAATCCGTCCGCTCCAGGTGTGCCAGGATCGCATGGTCCGCCCTCCTTGGCTGCGGGTCGTGGGCGATCCTCGCCCGACCGAATCGACCTTCAGCACCGTGATCTATCGTCCAGCCCGCATCCTCGATTCACCATGACCGACCGGATCAAGCCAACGGACCAGCCACAGGCCGCACAACCCGCAAGGTCAGCCGATACTAACGCACCAACGCCCCACCATCCCGGGATGCGGGTCTGGCGGGGCGTCCGGTTGTGCGGTGATGAGCGGCGATCAGTGGGTCGCTTCAACGTGGAAGTTGGCGGGGATCACGGCGGAGTCAAAGACCGAGACGCCCGGCTCGGGCTGTTGCCGGTTGTTGAGGAACAGGTCATGGTCGTGCGGGCCGAGGTCACGGGTCGGCAGCCAGCGAACCGAGAGGTTCGAGAACAGGACGTTCTGCCCACGCCGACCGTGGTTCGGGCTGTTCCCTTCCAGGATCCGGCCCTTGCCATCATGCGGCGGCTGGTCGGCAAGCAAGGGGACCGAGACGGGGCTATCGGGGCTGATCGGCTCGGACCGCCCCGACTGGGCGACGTAACCGACGTTGTAGCCGAAGTCCATGTGGCGGGGGTTCATGCGAAGGGTGTCGGTCGGGCAGTCCCCCTTGCACGGACAATGCAGCGTCTTGGGATCGTCCAGGAGCTTGTCTCCCTGGAGCGCCTCGGCATAATAGCCAACGGGCAAGACCCCGCCACTGCCGACGACCTTGGGGTAGTGGTCGTGGCGGATGGCGTAGTTGGCCAGGCTGGTCCCGAGCTGCCGGAGGTTATTCGCGCAGGCTACCTGGTTCATCTGCTCGCGGCTCGACTTGATCGCCGGGGACAGAGTCAACAGGCCCGCCACCAGGATTCCAGCCGCCACGGCAACATCAGCCCAGCGGAAGGGCAAACGCCGGGGAACGAAGTCGAGGATGGCCGGCTTCGATTTCTGGTCGGCGACGAAGGCAACGGTCCGACTGGCCAGCCCGACCGGCATCTCGTGGGGGTCGCCGTCATCGAGCATGAGCCGGAGCATCGCGGTCAGTTGTTCGCTCCGGGCGGCAAGGTCGGGATCGCGGCCCAGCTCAGCCTCGAACACCGCCAGGGGGTGCCCTTGGAGCTGGCCGAGCGAGTAGTCGAGCAAGTCATCGGGTTTCATGGTTCAACCATTTCCATCGTGTCGAGCCACCCGGGCCATCTCCTGGAGCTTGGCGAGCGCGGCGTGGAGGCGCGACTTGACCGTTCCGACGGGGATTTTCAGGATCTCGGCGATTTCACGATATTTGAGATCCTGGTGATAAGCCAGCATCAAGGTTTGCTTCAAGGTCTCGGGCAAGCGCTCGACGCTCCGGGTCACCCAGTCGCGTCGCTCTTGCTCCTGCATCTCAACCAGCGGAGACGTGCCGTCACCGACCAGCAGGTCCACCAGGGCTCCCGTGTCGCTTTCACTCGATCCGGCGACGCGGCGGTCCAGGCTGACCGTCGGATGACGGCCCGCCTTTCTCATTGCATCCACGGCCTGGTGCGTCGCGATCGAATAAAGCCAGGGTCGGACCGGCCTGCCATCCTCGTAAAGCGCCCGCTTCAGGTGGACCTGCAAGAACGTGTTCTGAAACACGTCTTCGGCCAGCGCGGGGTTGCCGAGGTAGCGAGCCAGGTAGCGGTACAGTTCCCGCTCGAAGCGGTGGACCAGTTCGTTGAAGTCGGCCGGGTCGGCCGAGTCACGGTATCGACTGAGGATCTCCTCATCCGACTCCGTGGCCAGGTTGGCCGTGATCTCCGAACCAAGGGCCTTCACCATGGGTACGTCCGGTCGAGGCCGAGGGTTCGTGGGCAATGCTCAAATATTCGCGAGAAAATCCCGCCATCCCGCTGGGCAGACCAGATCAGGTCGATGGAACCATGCCCAGTTTAGGACTTGCCGGCGGCGACTTCAAGATGCCCAACCCTTCAATGCGTCCGGAACCACTCAGTCTTGCCTGATCAAATTGCCCAGTTTCTCAAAAAAGTCCGCCGGTTTCTGGCCGCCAAAGCAACAGATGATGGAGACTCAACCGCTTGATCTCGATTTCGACCTGACCCGTCGCTTCAAGCCGACCGCTCATTTACTGTAAGGAGGACAACCGTCGAACTATTCGGGCCGCGCCGCTGTGGCGATCTTTCGAGCGAGTCCCATCGCCATGACCACCGCTCCCGTTTCCGCCGCTGAGCCCACCTCGCGCCGGGTCTGGTTGGTCCGCTGGGTCATCGCCCTGGTCTGTCTGGGTGGTCCGCTCGTCATTGCTCTGGGCCTCGGGTGGATCTGGTATCAAAGCGTCGGCAACCTCGAAGTCGTCACGGTCGGTCATGCCGGTGGCTTCCTCGACGAAAAGTTGAAGTTGGCCAGCACCGACGCCTGGCAGGTCAAGGCCGAAACGCTCGAAGGAGTGCTGGGGATTACCTGGAGTCGCGACTCGTGGTCGGACACCGCTGTCAGGCCATTGGCGGTCGCACAGATCCGCAAGTCGCAGGGTCAATACGGCTGGTACTGGGGCCGAGTCCCTGCGCCCCGGGTGATGACGCTGGACTCGCTCACCCACCCCCAGGGTCGAAACGTCGAGGAGTTGCCGCCGATCCTTAACTTCTTCTTCGGCGGGGCGCGCTCCGCCGTCGAGGCCGCAACCTATCAGCCCTTTGGCCGCGACCGGAGCGACATCGGCTGGACCCGGACCCTGCACTGGAAGCACGCCAGCGAGACCAGGGCACCGATCGTCGGGTTTGGCTTCGGCGGCACCAACGAGTTCAAGGTCGAGGCGCTCGTCGCCCCCTGCTGGGTCTGGATGCTCCCGCTGGTCATCCCGCCGCTCTGGTGGTTCTGGTGCCAGCCTGGGCAGGCTTTCCCCCGCCTCACCATCGGCCGCACCCTGCTTGCCACGGCGCTCGCGGCCTTGATCCTGGCGGCCCTGACGACCGTGGGCCGGTCGTCGGCGGCGGATCGGGCGCTGCTGGTCCTGGAGGAGTTGGGCGGCAAGTGGACCTACCGCCGCGATCCCGGCGGGTCGGACCGGCAGGTCGTGACGGCGGTCCAGGTCTTTGCGCTCCGGCTCCCCGCCGACGGGGCCGATGCCGCCGCTGCCCGAGTTCACGCCGCGCTCCGGAGCCTGCCCCACCTCCAGAGCATCGACCTCTCCCGGACCAGTGCCAGCAGCGCCCAGGTCGCCACCATGATCGGCAGCCTGCCCAACCTCGTCGCGCTCCACCTGAATAACGCCCCACTGGTCGACGACGCCACCCTCGATGCCCTGCGCGGGTCTTCCAGGCTCACCGAGCTTTATCTCAGCGGCACCAAGGTCACCGACGCCGGCCTGAGCACGATCCGGACGATCCCGAGCCTCGAAATCCTCTGGCTCGAAAAGCTCAACCTGACCGGACCCGGTCTGACGTCCTTGATGGGGATGCCCAGCCTCCGGCGGCTCAACTTCGCGGGCAACAAGACACCCCTCGCCGACGCCGACCTCCGCCGCCTGGCCCGTTCGCTCCCAGCGTTCGAGATCCTCTGGAACGCCGGCAGCTTCTCGGTCCGCCCGCGCGACCTGACCGAGCCCGAACCTCTAACCCCCTGAGTTCTGCTCAATGCCGATCAACCTTCCCCCTCACCTCGTCCTGTGTGGTTGCCCGGGGATTTCCCCCCGAGCCGCCCCTGATGTTACCCTGGGGATGAATGCGAGTGACCCAATGGCTATTTTTTCTGCGGAACGTGATCGAACGCGGAGGCATGAACCCATGAACGATCAGATGGCCTTGATCGACAACGAGGAAAACCTCGGCCTGGACCCCCTCGACACCGAGGAAACGCCGCTGGCCGCCCCGCCGCTGGTGCCGCCCCCGCCGACGCCGGTACCCGACCCGGCGCCGATCGAACTCGACGAGCCGAGCGAGCCGATCATCCTCACGCCCGACCGCCCCGACCTGGAGATCGCCGAGCCGATCGGCGACGGCGACGCCCCGGCCGAGTTCCCCCCCATCGACCCGAATCAACCCTCGCCCGCCGCCGATCCGGGGGGGCTGATGGATCGCCTGGGAGCGATCGAAACGGGGCTCGGGCGGAAGCTCGACGCCTTGCAGACCGCCTTCGACCGCGAGATCCGCGCTGAGAAAACGCGCGAGAAGGTGGTCGACCGCCTCCACGGCGAGCTGCAAGAGTACAAGCAAGACCTGATCTTCGGCATCCTTCGCCCCGTCTTCGTCGAGCTGATCCAGCTCCACGACGATATCGGCAAGGTCGCCGCCAGCGCCACGCCCACGGCCGACGCCTCACCCGAATACCAGCGCCTGCTCGGGCTCGTCCTCGGCTACCAGCAGGCCATCGAGGACATCCTCTACCGCCGAGGGGTCGAAACCTACACCCACGACGCCGAGACCTTCGACCCTCGCCGCCAACGATCCTTCTCGACCGTCCCGACCGCCGACGCCAGCCTCAACAAAAAGGTCGCCGCCCGCGTCCGCCCCGGCTTCCAGAGCGGCGACAAGGTCGTCCGCCCCGAGGTCGTCACCGTCTATGCCCACAAGGCTTGATCGATGGGATTTTGTGCCGGCGTTGTCGCCCTGCTCAAGTCCATGTCGTAGGATCAGTCTGGCAGATCCGAGGAGCGGCGGATCTTTTCCAATCTGGTGTCGTCGAGGGACCATCGAGTTCCGGCGGAACTTCACCCCATATCGCCCCAGTTGCCGCTCAGAAGCCGGGCGGATTGGGTTGCGGGGTTGGTCCGGTCGCTGTCTTGACGGCTTCGAGGTTGGCGGGTGCGAATGGGAGGATCTTCACGACATGGTCGTGGACGGTCCGATCGCTGGCCGTGAACTGACCCACAAAGATGATGTAGTCGCGACCAATCACGGGGAGCTGTTCTTGCCCAGAAGCTTGCACCGATAGATGGTTCCAGCCGCCAGCGGGCGCCTCACCTTGCCAAGTCTGGCAGGCTTTGAAGTCGTAACTCCCACTGAAGAAAGGCCCCAACCCGATGATGATACCACAACTTGTCGGCTGGCCCACAACAATCGTGTGCGACAGGGCGCGGGCCTGATCGAAGGTGTACTTGCTTCCCGGCAACTGAATCTCCTGGCAAACCAGGCTGATCGCGGCGCGGTTGGCAGCGGTATCCGGCACGATCTTGATCGTCTGGTCATGGCCGTCAAACTCGCTGAGGAAGTAGATCGACTTCGCCGCCAACTGGGGTTCCATCTCGGGTTCGCCCGGTTGAACCGAGACCCTTCTTGACTCGGAAACAGCCGCCTTGCCCTTCAAAACGGCGGCCACCTTGAGATCCAGCAGGCCGCTTGCCGACCCGCCCGCGCCAACCTGAACGGCCCAGCGCGGGAGACCGACCACGATCACGCGAGCCTGCAAGGTTGCCTGTTCCAGCGTCAAACTGCTGCCCGTCAGGCCCCCTTGACCCGCCGTGTCCCGGATCGCCGCGCGGTTCAAGGGCGTGTCGGGCAAGACCTTGAGAACCGTACTGAAGCTCCCCCGCTTGCCGAGAAAGAAGATCCGCTCGTCGCCGACCCGGGGTAACGCTTCGGGACCGCTCGCGTGGATCGAGACCGAATCACTCCAGAACGAATTCGGCTCCCGCTTCAAAAGCGTCACCGAAGTCAGGCTGCATTCGCTCCACGAGGTTGGCCCGGCCAGCACCGGCGTTTTCAAGGTGGCGATTTTGGCGACAAGGATCGTCTCGGCGGCTCTCGTCGCATGGGTCAGGGTCAGGTCACTGCCGGGCAAGACAACCTGCCCCCAGACGGCCAGACCCAAAACGGTGGTCAAGATCATGGCAACCTCCCTGTCATGCGGCAACCTGGGTTGTCAGCTCAGCACGCTGGAGGCCGGTCTATAGCCAATCCGGTCGGGATTGAACAGATCAATAACACCCCAAGTTCCGGGAGAGCGACAGGGTTGGGACGCGACAATGGATTCTGGCATGTCGATCAAATAGGAGCGACAGGGGCTTCCTCATGAGTTGTAGAGGGGGTGCAACGCACCGTGGGTTTGACTCAGTTCGGCCTGGCAGGTTCGATCCCACGGATTGACGGTTCCATCCCGCAGCGCACGGCGGGTTGCACCCACCCTACAAAACTCCGGATATCTGGCAGGATGTGATTTGGTGACTCATCGGGCCTTCGCCGGCGCAGCGGGGCGGACCAGGCCCGGTGTCACGTCCATGTCGAGTTCCGCTACCTGACCGGCGGCGAGCTTGCTGAAGGCGATGCCCGCCATCGCCGCGTTATCGGTGCAGAGTGAGACGGGGGGCAAGAACAGCTCGACGCCCCGCGCCTGGGCCATCGCCCCCACCTTGAGGCGGAACCGGCCGTTGACGGCGACCCCGCCACCGATCCCGAGCTTGCGAAACCCGGTCTGGTCGAGGGCGCGGGCGGCCTTCGAGACCAGGATGTCGACGACCGCCTCCTGGAAGCTGGCGGCGACGTTGGCCACAACCTCGGGGGGTGGCGCGTGGCCGGTCGAGCGGGCGTCTTGCCCCTTGAGGGCGTACAGGACCGCCGTCTTGATTCCCGAGAACGAAAAGGCGAGCCGGTCATCGTGGAGAAACGAGCGCGGAAAGGCGAACGCGGTCGGGTTGCCAGCCTGAGCCGCACGTTCGATCCCGGGACCGCCGGGGTAGCCGAGCGCCAAAAGGCTAGCGACCTTGTCGAACGCCTCGCCCGCCGCGTCGTCGATCGTGCCGCCGAGGAATTCCGCGTCGATCGGCCCCCGGCAAGCGTACAGGCTCGAATGGCCGCCCGAGACCACGAGCCCGACGCACGGGTAAACGTCCCGCTCGGGGTAGGCAAGCTGGCAGGCGTAAAGGTGGCCCTCCAGGTGGTCCACGGCGACCAGCGGGATCTCCAGAGCGACCGCCAGCGCCTTCGCCGCCGTCAGGCCCACGACCAGAGCCCCGACCAGCCCCGGTCGAGTCGCCACGGCGACGGCCTCGATCTGGTCGAGCGTCACGCCGGCCTGTTTCAAGGCCGCGTCGATCACGGGAATGATCTGCCGGACATGCTCGCGGGCGGCAATCTCGGGGACGACCCCGCCGAACCGCTGGTGGATGGCAATCTGCGAGGCCACCACGCTCGACCGGATCGTCGGCACCCGAACCGGTTCCAACGGAGCCGGACCGTCCAGCACCGCAGCGCCGGTCTCATCGCAGGTGGTTTCGAGAGCAAGGAGCAACATGGAGGTGATTCAAGATAAAGTCGGCCACGGATGGAACACGGATCAATCAAGGAATTCTACTTTCTCATCCGTGTTTCATCCGTGGCTCCTTTGTTCCCGTCTGCGAATCTTACTTCAGCAGCTTTTCGGTCAGGGCGGCGAGGCCCTTGTCGAGTTGCTTGTCGGTGTAATTTTTGGGCTTTTCGCCTTCCTTGGGCGCCTTGGGTTTGTTGTGGCTCGACAGGAAGTCACGCTCGCGGCGGGCGAGGAACCAGTCGTGGTACTCGTCGCGGTTGAGCTTCACTTCCAGGCCAGGGTTCGGGCTGACGCCCCACTCGTCGCTGTCCTTGGCATTCTTGAACTTGTGGATGTTCTTGCCCGAGGGACGCCAGTAGGTGGCGACGGTCAACTTCAGGACGCTGTCGCCGTCTTCGAGGTCGAGGATGTTCTGGACCGAGCCTTTGCCGAACGAACGCTCGCCGACGACGATGGCGCGGTCGTGATCCTGGAGGCAAGCGGCGAGGATCTCGGACGCCGAGGCCGAGTTGTGGTTGACCAGGACGACGATCGGGAAGCCCGAATAGGTCCCTTCCTTGTGCGCCTCGAAGGTCTTCTCGGCGGTGTTCCGGCCCCGGGTGCTGACGATCTTGCCGTCCTCGACGAAGAGGTCGGAGATCTCGACGGCGGCGGCCAGGAGCCCGCCCGGATCGTCGCGAAGGTCGATGATCAGGCCCTTCATCCCGTCGGAGTCGAGTTCGCGGAGCGCGGCCTTGACCTCATCGACGGTGTTCTGGATGAAGTTGGTGATCCGGATGTAGCCGATCTTCTTGTCGTGGTCGAGCATGAAGTCCCACTCGTCGTTGGGCTTCCGCCGATCGCCCATCACGCTCGGCATCTCGATGATGGCGCGGTTGAAGGTCAGCGTTTCGGCCTTGTCTGACGTCTCGTGCATGACCTGGAGCTTGACCGGCGTGCCGGGTTGCCCCTGGAGCAGTTCGATGGCCTTGTCGATCGTCAGGCCCTCGGTCGAGGTCCCGTCGATCTCCATGACGATGTCGCCCGCCATCACGCCGCCCTGGTAGGCTGGGGTCCCGACCATGGGCGCGACGACCTTGAGCCGCTTCGTGTCGTCGTCGACCTCGACCGTCATCCCGACGCCGCCGAACTTGCCTTCGATCTGCCGCTTGAACGCCTTCCACTGCGGAGTATTGATGTAGGTCGAGTGCGGGTCGAGGTCGCCGAGCATCCCCCGCAAGGCCGACTCCATCAGCTCGCGACGGCTGACGGGCCGGACATAGTTTTGCTGGACCTGCTCGACGGCATCGACGAAGACGCCGTACAGCTCGGCCACATCGTCCTTCGGCTTCGCCCCATGGCTTGCCTGGTAGCAGGCCAGGGACAAAACGCTCACCATCACGATCGCCAGCCAGTTCCGCAGCGGCATTGGTCGCAACCCTCGTGGTCGGTTCGGTTCGGGCGGTTGAAGGTTTCCGTCTGATCAGTTTAGCCCGGCGGAGCGATCCGGAGCAACCCGCCCGGTCGGTCGAAGCGAGGCACGCACCCCGAGGTAAGTACTTGTCCGAGCGATCCGAGCTTCTAGGATCACTGCCGAGGTGGCTGGCGGATCGACCGCCACCCACGACCAAACACACCGATAAGGGACTCGTTCCATGGCAGCGAAACTGGCAGGCAAGGTGGCCGTCGTCACCGGGGCATCCAAGGGAATCGGCGCCGCGATCGCCCAGCATCTGGCCCAGGAAGGGGCGAGCGTCGTCGTCAACTACGCGTCGAGCCGCGAAGGGGCCGAGAAAGTGGTCAAGGCCATTGAAGCCGCCGGCGGCAAGGCGATCGCCGTCGGGGCCAACGTGGCGAAGCAGGACGAGATTACTAGGCTGTTCAGCGAGACCAAGGCCAAGTTTGGTAAGGTCGATATCCTGGTCAACAACGCGGGCGTTTATGAGATGCTGCCGCTCGGCCAGATCACCGAGGACCACTTCCACAAGCAGTTCAACCTGAATGTCCTCGGCCTGATCCTGACGACCCAGGAGGCCATCAAACACTTCGGTTCCGAGGGGGGCAGCGTCATCAACATCAGCTCGGTGGCTGCCCTGATTCCGATGGCCAACGGGTCGGTCTACTCGGCCACCAAGGGGGCGGTCGATGCCATCACCAAATCACTCTCCAAGGAACTGGGCGAGCGCAAGATCCGGGTTAACTCGCTCAACCCCGGTTTTGTCGAGACCGAAGGAACGCATTCGGCCGGGTTCGTCGATTCGGACTTCGCCAGGCAAGTGGCCCAGAGCACGCCGCTGGGCCGGGTCGGCCAGCCGGATGATATCGCCAAGGTGGCCGTCTTCCTCGCGTCGGACGACTCGGGCTGGGTCAACGGCGAGATCCTCTCCGCCGCCGGCGGCTGGCCCGTGAGCTAAGGTTGTAACCTCGCGTCCGCCGCCGCACAGGTTTCCCCCTCCCCTCGGCGGTGAACAGGGTGATCCCGGCATGCTGGGCACACCAGGCAGCAAGCAACCTTGTGACTTAAAAAGATGAATGATGCAATAATTCATCGGTGATCCAGCGATTTTAAAGGTAGGCAAACCAGGCTCAATCCAGTGTCACCATTTTTGGAACCCTTTGACTGATATACCGTTAAGATGACACTTCAATCGGCGGTCGTTCATGAATTGAGGAGTTTTCCCGACAACCCGGCCGGTATCTGGATAGCTTTCGAGACAGTTGTGAGCTAACATGACGCAACACTCCGAGCTTTAGGTCGCAAAGCTCGTCGTCATTTCGATTCATGGAAGTCGGACCGCGTAGCTCGCTACGTGTGTCTCACCTGGTGCTGGGCTTCTTGGGGATACGGGCCAACCGTCTTCACTGAGATTTCATCCTGCCGAGATTGAATAACTCTCAGTGAACGGCCAGTGTCCGTTGATCTGACCAGGTTCCCTCACGCTCATTCGGAGGATTTGTCTCATCATGCGACTCAGAGAATTGTGCGCTACGGCGTTCCTCGGCGGGCTGATCATCTGCCTGGGCAGCGTTGCCCCAGCCCGTGCGAGCTTCATTGCGACCGAGACCACGAACGTGGTCGCCGTCAATCCCTCGCTCTACTTCTACAGCTATACCGTGACGGTTTCGGCCGCCAGCACCTCGTCTGTCTCGGAGTTCGACCTGGCTCTGAGCGCGCCGATCCTGGATGCCGGCATCACCTTCCCGATGAACTTCTTTTCCTTCTACACGTCGGGCGACCCCTTCATCACGTTCACCGCATTTGACAACGGGGCTCCTTTCATTGGGATCGCGCCGGGTTCAAGCGGGACGTTCTCATTCTACAGTAACTATGCTCCGGGCGCGTTCGGTTACCAGGCTTCTGGGTTCGACACGAACTCAGGAACCCCGGGAGCAATCCAGGGGACGACCCTGGCACCCTCGCTGGTCCCCGAACCGGCGAGCCTGCTCATGTCGGGTCTGGGTCTCTGCATGGCGTTGGGACTGGGTGTGCGGTCGCGTCGCTCGGCGGTTGTTGCTGGTTGAAGGTTTTGGTTGGAATCGGTTGATACCGGTTTGATTCATCTTGCCTTGTTTGTTTCGCTGAATTCATTGTTCGCATTCCAAGGATGACTTCGATGATGTTTCGCTCTCCCCTTCGTTTCCTGAGCGGGGTGCTTGGCGCTCTGACCCTGGCCGCCGCCCCGGCGCTGGCCTCTGACCATGCCGACACCGTCGCCAACGCCACCCGTCCGGGTGCCGACATGGCCGACGTCTACATCTTCCCGAGCACGAGCAGCGCGAACAACGTCGTCATCGTGATGAACGTGCACCCGCTGATCCCGGCGGGTCAGGGGACGACGACCAACTTTGATCCGAACGTCCTTTATCAGATCAAGATCGACACCAACGGTGATGCCAACATCACCGAGGACCTCGTGATCCAGGTCCGGTTCAGCGGCACGGGTGCCGCGCAGCGGGCCGTCGTCTCGGGTCCGTACAAGCCCTACACGACCGGCACGACCGCCACGTTTGCCCGCCCCTACGGCACCACCGGCCTGATCAACACGACGTTCAGCCCGACCCCGGGGATGACCGTGTTCACCGGTGGTCGGTCCGACCCGTTCTTCTTCGACCTCGCCCAGTTCTTCGCGATCTTCCCGGACCGCGGCTATCCGGCCGGTGGCCAGCAAAGCCCGTACGCGACAATCGCCGCCGCCGACACCCCCAACATGACCGTGGACACCACAACCAAGACGATGAAGGCGGGATTCCGCGGGTTCACCGCAGCCAACCCGAGCTACAACCAGAGCCCGGCGTCTGACCTGCTCGCCGGTTTCAACCTGCTCTCGATCGTCGTCGAACTGCCCCGCGCCATGCTGGCTGACGCCACCACCGGCAAGGTCGGCGTGATCCGGCTCTGGGAAACCACCAGCCCCCTCGGCGGTGCCCCCAGCTTCCAGTTCACCCAGCAGGACCGCCTGGCTCGCCCGGCCGTCAACGAAGCTCTGGCGACCGTCGCCGTCAACCGGCACATGACGAACAACTCGGTGAGCCCGGTGAACGATAAGACCACGATCCAGACCGACATCGCGGCTTTCATGAGCTTTCCGGCCGGTCGTTCGGCCGACGTCGCCGCCGGCATCATCAAGGTGTTGATCCCCGACGTCATGATCGCGGACCTGTCGAACAGTGGTCCGGCGGGTTACCTCGGCTATGAGGCGACCGGAGGCAAGGCGTTTGGTGGCCGTAAGCTCACCGACGATGTCATCGACGCCGACCTCGGCGCCATCTTCGGAAGCACGATCATCGCTCTCGGTCTGGCTGGGGAAGACAACGCCGAGAAGCCGATGTTCGCCACCGACAACGTCGGCGCGCACACCGACTACATGACCGTCTTCCCCTACCTCGGCGTCCCGCACTGATCGATCTGATCGATCCTTGAATCACCGAGCTGCATGACGCCCCCGGGTCGCCGATCTTTCGATCCGGCGCCTCGGGGGCTTTTCTCATCATCCAACATTGTTCGCCCATATCTATTGAGACTTCATCATGATTTTGATAGCGAAACTTCAGGCCCGCCGAGTCCGGACCGCGCTTGTCGCCGGGTTGATCAGCTGCGGGCTGACCGCGACTCCGGCCCTCGCTCAGCAAGATAAACTGCCCGATGGAGCCACCATTATCGGCGGTCTGGTCTTCGACAAGAACGGCGTCGAGATCCCTCGGCCCGCGACCGAGCGTCCCCCCTATGACCCCACCGTCACCAACCGGACGATCGCCTTCTACGAAGCCTTGATCAAGGTCAAGCCGCGCGAGTTCGTCGAACAGCGTGAGCTTGCAGGCGCCTATCTGGCTCGCCTCCGCGAGTGCGGCGACATCGCCGACGCCGTCCGGGCCGAGCAGTCCGCGCGCAAGTCGCTGGAGATCTTCCCGAAGAAGAACGTCGTCGCCTTGACCCGGCTGGCCTCGGCCCTGCTCGCGCAGCACCGGTTCCCCGAGGCCCTCGCAGTCGCGCAGGAGGCCGCCAAGCTCGACGATAGTGCCCTCCGCCTGATCATTGACATCCAGCTCGAACTGGGCGAATACGACGACGCCGACCAGCGGATGCGGACCATCACCCCGGGCACCGACGACTTCAACTACCTGGCGCTCAAGTCCCGCTTCGCCGAGATCCACGGCAAGCCCGACGAGGCGCTGAGCCTGATGCGTGAGGCCGCCACCGGGACCAACATCCGCCCCGACATGCCCGCCGAAAGCGTTGCCTGGTTCCACACGATGGTCGGCCACCACCTGATCGACACCGGCCACCTCGATGAGGGGGTCAAGTCGTGCGAAAAGGCCCTCTCCATCTTCCCGAACGACTACCGCGCCATGACCGGGCTGGCCGAGGCCGCCGCCTGGCGTTCCGACCACGCCAACACCCTGAAGTGGGCCGAGGCCGCCCTGAAACTCGCCCCGCAGAACCCCGAGGCGATCCGACTCGCCGGTGAAGCCCTCGCCGGGATGGGCCGCAAGGCCGAGGCCGACCAGCAGTTCCAGGCCCTTCGGACCCTCGCCGGGTCGTTCGCGCGGATCTACGACCGGCACTGGATCGTCTTCTGCCTCGACACCGATCAGGATCTGGACGCCGCGCTCACTCTGGCCCGCCAGGATCTGGCCCTCCGCCACGACGTCGGCGCCCACGACACGCTGGCCTACGCTTGCCTTAAAAAAGGCTTGCTCGACGAGGCTGACCGCGAGATGACCCTCGCCATGGCCCAGGGCACGCAGGAAGCCAACATGTCCCACCACGCCGCCCTGATCGCCGAGGCTCGCGGCGATAAGGCCAAGGCTGCCACCCTCCTCGCCCGCGCCAAAACCTTGAATCCCTACCTCCTCAAGTCCCCCAACAATGCCGAGCCGACCCATCCCTGATTGGCCGGGATTGAGTCCAGACTGTCATTCGATCCGGGCGGGGCCGTGCAGGCTCCGCCCGCTTGATTTTTCGTTGGTCGATGTCGCGACCTTTTCAAAATAGATTCGCATGGGTCGATTTAAATTTGGTCTCGGCGACTCCCTCATTGATCACGATCCACGACAAATCTGCCTGACAAACGCTCGCGCCATACCAAAAAGTCCGGGTCGGTGGGTTAGCATCTCGTCGAGCCAGCACTCGTACCAGATCAGGAACTCTCGGGGAGCGTCGAAGCAAGGCGGGTCGTTCATCTCAGTGTTCACAAAAACCACTCGACCTCGGTGTGGACCCGAAACCACCAGGTTGAGGTACATCGTGCACCCGCATTCAACGATGGTCATCGTCCCCTGGAAAAACTCGCCCCAGTCGCACCCGAGAGCGGCTTCCCAATCGTCGGTCGGCGGCAGATTCGGCCGAAGAACCGAGGGACGCGCGAGGTAGTTGGCCAGATCACTGTCGACCGTCCAGTTCCAATCGGCCAGTGGCACAATTCCGTAATATGGCCCCGCGCCGCCGTTGCCGGCTTCGAGCAGGAACCGGCGGTACCCCTCGGGCAGTTCGATGGCGTGCTCGGTCTCGAACGCCGCGACCTCGGCCTCGGTCAACGGGGCGTTCCAGCGGAACTGGTGCCTCTCTGACCCGAAGCAGGTCAGGCCGCGGCGGCGGACCTCGGCGAGCTTCGATGCGAGCCGGGGAAAGGGGTCGGCGGGTTTGGTCGGGGGTTGCATGGTGAGCTTCCTCGCAAGTCGGCCCGGTTGATCGCGTCGCTAGAATGACGCCGTATCGCGGACCAGGCAAGATCTTCCCATCGGACAGGACGAGGCGATCATGAGTTCAGACGCAGCAACGCAGCGGCAGCTCGGCAAGTCGGGTCTGACCGTGTCCTCGGTCGGGCTGGGGTGCATGGGGATGAGCGAATTTTACAGCCCGGAGGATCAGGACGACGCCGAGTCGATCCGCGTCATCCACCGCTACCTCGACTCGGGCGACAACTTCCTCGACACCGCCGACATGTACGGATCGGGTCGGAACGAGGAACTGGTGGGTCGAGCGATCGCCGACCGCCGTAATCAGGTCGTGCTGGCCACCAAGTTCGCCAACGTCCGCGGCCCCAACGGTGAGTTCCAGGGGATTCGCGGTGATGCCGCCTACGTCAAGGAAGCCTGCGACGCCAGCTTGAAGCGGCTCAAGGTCGATCACATCGACCTCTACTATCAGCACCGGGTCGACCCCAAGGTCCCGATCGAGGAGACCGTTGGTGCCATGAGCGAACTCGTCCAGGCGGGCAAGGTGCGCTTTCTCGGCCTTTCCGAAGCCGCCCCGGCCACGATCCGCCGCGCTGCGAAGGTTCACCCGATCGCCGCGTTGCAGACCGAATACTCGCTCTGGAGCCGCGAGCCCGAGGCGGAGATCCTGCCCTTGCTCCGCGAACTCGGGATCGGCTTCGTCGCCTACAGCCCGCTCGGGCGGGGGTTCCTGACGGGGGCGTACAAGTCGATCGACGACCTCGCCGCCGACGACTACCGCCGGAACTCCCCTCGATTCCAGGGGGAGAACTTCGCCAGGAATCTCAAGCTGGTCGACCAGATCAGCCACCTCGCCCAGACCAAGGGCTGCACGCCGAGCCAGCTTGCTCTGGCCTGGGTCCTGGCGCAGGGCAACGACATCGTCCCAATCCCCGGCACGAAGCGGACGAAATACCTCGACGAGAACCTCGGCGCCACCAACGTCGAGCTGACCGCCGACGACCTCAAGCAGATCGACGCCATCCTGCCCGGCGGCGCGGCCGTCGGCGACCGCTACCACGCACAGGGGATGCAGACGATCAACCGCTGATCTGTCGTGGCGAGTCCTCAATCCGCATAGGCCGGCTGGATCAAGGCCCAGATGGTCCGGGCCAGCCGGTCCTGCCCGGCGTTCGAGAGGTGGATCGAGTCCACGGTCGCCCCGTCGGCAAGCAGGAGGGCGGCCAGCACGCGCTTCGGGATCAGGATCACCCCGGCGCGGGCACAGAGCCGGCGCTGGATCAGGCCGAAGCGGTGCCAGCCAGGCACCAGCGGCAGTTCCAGCATCACGACCGACCGACCGGGACGACCGACGAGCGCCAGAAGGCGGGCTAACCCGACCTCGAACGCCTCGGGAGTCGTCCCGCCGAGGAGGTCGTTGCCGCCGATCTCCAGGAGGACCAACCGCTCATCGGCACCAATCGCCGCCGCCTGCCGCGCGGCGGTCTGGACCGTGGCACCGGCCGCCGAGTGGTCACGGACGTCGATCGCGTGGGCCTGCGCCAGCCGCTCCGGCCAGGTGATGATCCGGGCATCGCCGTCCCCCGCCGTGAGCGAGTCGCCCACGACGCTGAACACCGGCCGCCCGAGCCGGGCCACGGTCGGTATGACCTGATGCCGCGCCTCGACGACTCCAGCCCCGAGCCACGCCACCGCCACCAGACCCCGGAGCCACCCTGACCACCGCGCCCCGCTTGCCTCAATGACCAACCAGATTACCGACAGACCACCAAGTCCCAGAGCGACCAGGCCCGGCAACGGCGTGGCCGACGCGGCCACCAGCACCCCACCCAGCCCGACCAGCAGGTTCCGGGCGATCCGCAGCGCTCGCTGCTGGGTCGCCCAGCGCGACACCCCAGCGGCCACGACCAGGCAACCGGCCCCGAGGAGGAAGGCCTGCCCGCTCGCGATCAGGAACAGGACCGAGCGGGCGATCATCGGCGCATTCAACCCTCGCCCGTGGCGACCCGTTCGAGCACCTTTTGCATCTCGGCCTTGAAGGCGTCGTCGGGCTGAAACCGGCTCGTCGGGGCGGTGATCGCGTCGGCCTCGACGTTGACGAGCTTGATTGTGATCTCGTCGCCGACGCCGACCTCGGGCACCTTCCAGTCGAGGTGGTCGGTCGCATCCGCCCCACCGACCCCGAACCGCATCGCCCCGTGACCGACGCGCGGTGGCGGGCCGATCGCCCACGATAGGATCGTCGAGAGGACCCCGTCCTGCCCCACGCCCGCCGTCACCAGATGCTTGCCGTTGACATGAACCTCAAATGCGACCATCAGCGTCTCCCTCGGCGATCCATCCGCCTCGATCCTCCAGATTCCACGTCCCACAGCCTACCAGACCCGACCGAGCCGGCAAAGGAAGCAGGTCTTGGCCAACCAATCAGACTGGGCGGCGGTACGGCTCGAAGTGGTAATACTTCGGCTGATCATCGAGCCGGACATGCAGCCAGGCGACACCAGCCCCGGCGGTGTTGAGCCAGACCGGTCGAGTGCCGATCCGAGCCGTCATCTCCTCGCCAACGCGCTGCCAGAAGGCATCACGTTGCGACTCGGGAGCCCGCCGGACGAATGATCCCAGGTGGGTATAAACCTGGTCTGAGCCGACCGGGCACGGCACCACCATCATCGCGTTCCGACCCAGGTTGGGGAACGCGACCACGCTTTCGGATCTGGTCCAGTGTTCCGCGAAGGCAGCCCGATCCGGCCGGCGGTCGAGCCCCGGACTGTCCAGGACGACGCACTCGAACGGGTCCGCCAGCCTCGCGGCCGTCACCGGCGGCATCTCCCAGCGGAAGGCCCGGAACTCGACACCCGCCAGCGCGCGGTTGAATTCCGCGCGAAAAGCTGGATCATCTCGCCAGCCCGCCACGACGGCGCCCATCGAGGCGGGCTCAGCGCCGAGATCGATCATCAACCGGACGCCGTTGCCGTCGGGCAGAAGCTCAGAAGCAATCCGGATCATGAGTCGATCTTCCGGGAAAGTACGGTCGGGTCGAGGGCCAGGCGGGATCGACCCTGGAGGAGGCGAATCCCCCGCGTGAGCCGGACGACCAGCCAGAGCGCCAGCGGTACGACGATCAGCTCCAGAACGAACATCAGCACCGCGGGAGCACGGGCGGTCGAACCGGGAAGTTGGCCCCGGAAGATCAGCCGCCAGACATGGGAGCCGAGATATGCGCCGCCCAGACCGACCGGAATACTGACCGCACCGAGAATCAAACCGTCGATCAGGACCGTCCGCTTCGGCCCACGCCGGACCAGCGCGAATGCCATGAGCACCCAGACCAAGGGGACGATCATGGCATCGACGATCAGCATCGGCCCAACACTGGTGATCCCTTCCTGGACCAGGCGCGTCGTCGGAACCAGGCACGCGCACGCCATGGCGCAGCTAAAGACAAGTTTGAGCAGATCAACCAGAGTCAGCCGCATCGGGTTCCCCTCCGCTCTTGCCCCGGATCATCGCACGCCAGGCGTGGACGTTGGCACCATGTTCGAGCACCATGAGGGGGCGGTCAACGTTTTTCCGGAGAACGAGGCTCCTTGGCCCATGAACCCCGATTCGTTCAACCCCTATGCTCCCCCGACCACGCCCAGCCCGAGCACTCACTCGGCCGACCGCTGGCGGCGCGGGGGCCAGGTGGCCGTCCGGGCGGTGGCGGTCATTGCCGGGTTCAGCCTGGTGGCCGACCCGCTGATCTTGCCGGGCGTCGAGACAGCCTTGATCCAGACTCTCGGCGGATATGTGCTGGCCCGAGGGGTTGGGTTGATGTTCCTCGCCGCCGGCTTCCTTCCCTGGCCGGGGGATCGACTCAAGGCGGTCCGGACCACCTTGACGGATCAAGATGGCCCACCGGCTGAGGAGCTTTGAATCAGCCCCGGATGAAGTCGGCGACGAGCCCTGGGCTGGCGGCGTCGAGGCCGACGACGTCGAGGCAACCCGCGTCGGTCGGGTCGGCGATCGTGAACGGGGTGGCGGTGAACGCCTGGACGACTAGCTTCGCGGCGATCCCCGTCTGATTCCGGTAGGTTTTGAGGGCCTGGATCGGATGCACCGGTCCCGCCCAGGTCTCGTTGTCGGTGTAGATCTCGAACGCGTCGACGGCCCACTTCTCCTTGAGAGCGACCCGCATCGGCAGCGAGCAGTCGGTGCCACCCATCGGGATGGCTCGGGCCTGCGCGACGGCTCCCGCGACCGTCGAAACGGCCGAGAGGTTCATCGGGACGAGCTTCGGGTCACCGCCGCCCCACTGGCCGCCGAAGCCACCAGCGCCGCCGCTCGCGAAACCGACGATGTGAGCACCCGGCTCGGTCTTCGCGACGATCAGGGCGAGCGCGGCGGCAGCCTCGCGGCACGAAAGCGCGGTGCCCGCCGCCATCGAGCCGTCCATCGACCCCGACACGTCGATCGCCAGCAACCGGCGTTTGCCGGTCGGCGTGACCGCGGCGAAGGCACGATAAAAGGCCGCGTCGAGCGCCGCGACGACCTGCGGGACCGGCTCCCACGCCAGCTTCCCCTTCACCCCCTTGCCTCGACCGTAGACCGACGCTGCCAGCAGGATCGCCATCGGGTGCAACCGCGACCGCCGGAGCCAGTCGCCATCGCCGAGCCGATCCGTCACGACCTTGGAGGCGGTCGACAACGGCGCCAGCAACCCCACGGCGGTCATCTTGCCAAGGTTCCGGACCAACGCCGTCGCGGGCATTTTGGCCAGGAGCGCTTCCCAGACCGAGGGCTCGTTGAGCCACTGGCTCGGGACGTGCTCGCGGTTCAGCCCGTATTCCTCGATCAAACGGACGACGGTGGCGACATCGGGGGCGCTCTGTGCGGCCTCGAACGCGCTGATGGACTCTGGGAGGCCAATTACGGCGGGATACTCTCGGGTCAGGGTCGCGGTTGCCGACCGATCCGGCCCGACCCGGCGGGCGACGGTCCGGTCGCTCAGGCCCGCCGAGCCGGTGACGACCCAGCGGTAGACCGCTGCATGGTCGGCCGTGGGGGCCTCGGGGTGGACCAGGCGGAAGAGGTCGCGGTGGGTCCAGCCGTCGCGCTGGGCGTACTTGGTGACGAGGAAGCCGAGGCGGTTGGCGTCGTGCCCCGCATACCAACCGGCCACGAGCCGACGGAGCCCCGAACCCCACCCACGCAGGCTTTGCACGGTCGCGGCGAAGGCGAACAGGTCGGTCGGAGTCCGGCAGACCTTGCGGAGCGCATCGACGTCGGTGATCGCCTTCTGGTGGCCGGTCCCGGCGGCGACGGCGAGCGCGAACACGCTCGGCGCGTTCTTGGGTGCCCGGCCCGAGTCGCTGATCGCCACGGCCAGAGCCACGGTCCGCGCGGGGTCGAGGTCGAGGCAGCGGGCGACGACCTCGGCGTTGTCGAGGGTCAAGGTCCGCTCGGTCGCGTAGTAGGTGCCGCCGTCGGTCCCGAGGATCAGGAACCGTTCCAAACGACTCCACTCATCGACCACGAACGAGTACCCGCCCGCCGAGTTCGGCACCTGGCCCGACCCGGGGATCGGCTGATCTTGTGGGGTCTGACCCTTCTGAAACAACTTCGTGAAGGCGTTCAAGGCGCACCATCCCTTCGAGCCGCCGAGACATGCCCGCGACTCGCAGCAAAACACGGATTGATCACGACACCGGCCCGGTCGAGCCGGTCGGCACCACCATCGATACGGTCCTGATCACGACCAACCATCGGCCCGACCGAATCGGGCAAGGCTTGGCAGCCGGAATCCCCTTGCGGGGCACCGCACGACACTGATGCGACCGGCCCAGACCGGCCGGAGTCGCGGTATCGGCAAGCAAGGAACGCGATGGGGTGGGTTCAAGGTTTCAGATTGATAACCCCGCCGCAGCGGCTTGCCGAGGGGAGAAGGGCGGGACTCGAACCCGCAACCCCGACCGTGATGAGGTTAACGACCAATCATCGGCTCACCGAGTGAGCAAGAGTCAATCAGTCGCGTTTCGTGCTCTCCCAGTTGAGCTACCTTCTCCAGCAATCACGACCACGAACCAAGGCTCGGCAAGCAAGGCAACGCTCTGGGGGAGTAACGTCCATAACGGTAACCCCAGAACTTCGGCTCGCGGATGCGGGAAGGGCGGGACTCGAACCCGCGACCACGCCATTATGAGTGGGTAACGACCGATCGTCGGCTCATCGAATGAGCAAGGGATGAGCGATCATCGAACGTGCTCTACCACTGAGCTACCTTCCCGACGAGAACAGACACCGAGTGGTCGAGGGTGGGTTTGAACCACAGGACCAGATAACGGCTTGCCATCGGCTCGACCGGAGTCAAGCAAGGGTCCGGAAGCCGAGATTCCCTCGCGGGATTGAGACCCCAACCGAAGTTGCGGCCCCCTCGACCTTAGGGGAGACAGCCGCCCCCGACCCAAGGTTCGCGACGTTTTTAGACATCGACAAACCCCCGAGCCGGGTCTGTTATGGTGGTTGCGATTCAGCTTCGTCGAAGCTAAAGTGAGCACTCAATTTCGGAAGCAGGATTAGACCGCGAAAGCTTGTGTGATGACACTCCAGAAACGCGGCAGGTTTCGCTACGGCGACGGCCAACCTGATATCCGTCCGGAGATCATCCGCTATAGCACGATCAATGCTTACGTCGCTCAGCACTTCGCTGATGCAGTCTGCGAATGCGGGGGCATCGCTTTTCGACTTTTGCTGGACGATAGCGCGGGGGTAGCGGTCCGCTCCTGTATCGCCTGCATGACCGAGCACCCGATCGGTGATAGTGGTGACTTCCTGAGCGATGCGGAACTCGGCGAGTGCGCCTGCCCCTGCGACCAGGAAGTGTTCGAGATCACGGTCGGCGTCTCGCTTTATGAGGGCAGCGACGACGTGAAATGGCTCTACCTCGGGTGCCGGTGCGTGCAGTGTGGGTTGGTCGCCGTCTATGGCGACTGGAGGAACGAGTCTGAGGGATACCTGAATCTGCTGGCTCGGGTTTGAGCCGCCCCGCAAGGAGACCATGATTTCTGTTGCGGCGGCCGTCTCGATTTGAGAGACTTAACCCGGCAAACGATCCAGCTATCCTGTTTTGGGGACGACCACGATGCGACACGAGGCTGAGTTGATATCCGGCATAAGCCGTGATCGTCATTTCTCCTCCTGTAGCTCAGCGGTCAGAGCGCTCGCCTTATAAGCGAGTGGTCGCGGGTTCAAATCCCGCCGGGAGGACTGCCCGGCGTCTTGATGTCCGAATCGAAATTTCCGAGCATGTGAAGCAGCCTATCCAGCCCGCAAAGTTTGTTTCAAAACAAGGCTCACGGGTTGAAAGATCAACCCGTGATATCCGCGTCTTCTTCCTCTTCGGTCGGATCTGATCAGGCCGAGCCGATCGCCTGGTCGAGCGCCGCCACGCCGACGATGGGGGCCTGGCAGGCGAAGTTCTGGCAGATATAGGTCGTCACCTGATCTTCGCGGGCGGGGCGATCGGCCAGCAGCGGGACGAGTGCAGCCAGTTGCGGGGCAACGGGGCCAGGCGCGGGGGCAGTGACCTTGTGGGGATCGAACCGACCCGCGATGGTTTGCAGGGCGGCCTGGAACTCGCCGAGATCCGAGCCGCTGATGACGGCGTACTCGCGGGCGCGGGCGAGCAGGAAGTCGAGCGCGATCAGGCTCTGGCCGGCGGCGGTCGGCATCCGCTCCATGACGAGGTGGACCGACTGCACGGTCGACCGGGCGAGTTGGTCGAGATCGTCGCGACCGGTCAGCGCGGCCAGCCGCGCCAGCGCCGTGGCGGCCATCGCGTTGCCCGACGGGGTGGCGTTGTCGTAGGCGTCCTTCTGGCGGGCGATCAGGGATTCGTGGCTCGACCCGACGTAGAAGAAGCCCCCCTTGGCGGAGTCGTGGAACTCGCTGACCATGACGTCGGCCAGTTCGAGCGCCGCCTTGATCCACTCGGATTCGCCGGTCGCCTCGAACAGCCGGGTCAGACCGTCGATCAGGTTGGCGTAATCGTCGAGGTAGGCGTTCAGCTTCGCCTGACCGTCCTTGTACGTCCGGAGCAAGCGGCCGTCGGGCGTCCGCATCGTCTTGAGGAGGAATTCGGCGGCCTTGACGGCAGCGGTAGCGTAACGCGGCTCGCGGAGGATCGCGTCGGCCTCGGCCAGCGCGGCGAGCATCAGGCCGTTCCACGAGGTCAAAACCTTGGTGTCCTTGCCGGGGTGGATGCGCTGCTCGCGGGCTTCAAAGAGCTTCGCGCGGCTCTCGGCGAGTTCGGCCCGCAAGCTGGCCTCGTCGCGGGCCAGGCGTTTGGCCACGGCGGTGATCGGCTCGGGCAGGTTGAGGATCGTGTGGTGTTCCCAGTTGCCGCCATCGGCGACGTCGTACACGGCGGCGAAGGTGGTGGCGCGATCGGCGCCAAGGATCTGGCGAATCTCGGCCAGATCCCAGACGTAGAACTTGCCTTCGACCCCTTCGGAATCGGCGTCCTCGGTGGCGTAAAACGGCCCTTCGGGGCTGGTCATCCGCGTGAGGATGTAGTCGATCGTCTCGCGGGCGACCCGGGCGTATTCCTCGTCGCGGGTCAACTGGTAGGCTTCAAGGTAGACGGTCGTCAGCAGGGCGTTGTCGTAAAGCATCTTCTCAAAGTGGGGCGCCAGCCAGCGCTCGTCGGTCGAGTAGCGGGCGAACCCGCCGCCAAGCTGATCATAGATCCCGCCCCGCGCCATCTTGTCGAGCGTGTGGCGGACCATGTGCAGGCTGTGGGCGTCGCCGGTGCGCGCATGGTGGCGGATCAGAACGCGGAGGTCCATCGGGTGCGGGAACTTGGGCGCCGAGCCAAAACCGCCGTGGACCGGCTCGAACATCCGCCCGAGCGACCGCGCGGCGTCTTCGAGCAACGTCAGGTTCAGGTCCCCCTCGGAACTCGGGATGTCGCCGGTGCTCTGGAGTTGCTTCGTCATGTCGGCGGCGGCCGTCATGATCTCGTCGCGCTTCTCCTGCCAGGCACGCTCGACCGAGAGCAGGACACGCGGAAAGCCCGGCATCCCGCGCGAGTCGGTGGGGGGATAATACGTCCCACCGTAGAACGGTTCGAGGTCGGGGGTCAGAAAGACCGACATCGGCCAGCCGCCGTGGCCCGTCATCGCCTGGACGGCGGCCATGTAGAGGTTATCGAGGTCGGGCCGCTCCTCGCGGTCGACCTTGATGTTGACGAACCGCTCGTTCATCAGCCCGGCGATGGCGTCGTTCTCGAAGCTCTCGCGCTCCATGACGTGGCACCAGTGGCAGGCGGAGTAGCCGATCGACAGGAAGATCGGCTTCCCTTCAGCCCGCGACTTCGCCAGGGCTTCGGGACCCCACGGGAACCAGTCGACCGGGTTGTGCTGGTGCTGGAGCAGGTACGGGCTGGTCTCACCGCTCAAACGGTTGGCGGGACGGTCGGCGTGGGTCGGATCAGACATCGGCGGGCTCGGCTCGCGTTCAAGAGGGATCAGGGAGCTAGGGGCGGAGAGTCCCATATCCCCTCCCTTATACCATCCTGGTCGTCGATCAAGCCAACCGACCCCACGTGATCACCTTGTCGCCAGCGCGGTGTTGAGGTGCTGAAGCGCTTGCTGGATATGGCCGTGGGCCTGCTGGTGGTGCGCTGTCATCGTCCCACCACCGTTGGACATCCACGACTCCAGTTGCATCAATTCCTGGTGCGCCTGGCGGAGATGAGCGTCGGATTCAGCCTGCGACAGTCGAGACGTGCCGCCCTTGCCGGTACCGGTGCCCTTGCCAATCCCAGCGTTGACCCCCGTGGCATGATGGCCGTTCGTCCCGCCGTTCAGGGTGTGGACCGCCTGTTCCAGTTGGTGGATCGCCTGGACCCGGTGGCCATCATAGTCGTGGTCCGCCTGATGGAGCCTGCCGACGACCGAGTGGAGCGACGAGACCATCGGCCCGGTCTCGATGGTGGTGTGGTGCTGGCCGGTCCCGACGCCGGTCCGGTGGTGCGCGACCCCACCGTGATGATGAACTCCCGTCCGGTTGATCCCGGTCCCATTCAGCCCTGAACCGTTGATCGCGACATGGCTTTGCTGCTGTTTCAGCGCGAGCTTGTGCTGGATGGCGGCCTGCTGCTGCATGATCCCCTTGTGTTCACCCGCGTTGGCGACCCTGGCGGCATGGACGGCGGCCTTGCCCCCCTCCCCCTTGCGGTGGGTTTCTCCCGCCGAGACACCCTGGGGCAGCAGGCCAGCCAGGGCAACGGCCAGCGACAAAGCCTGGGTTCGACCCGATGCGTGGATCATCACGGAGTAATCTCCCCGAACAGTGGCAGCCGGCGCGGGTTACGAATGAGTCCAGGTCAGCAACGGCACACGATCACCGGCGCCATTCCGGTGGGAACTGGCAGCCGGCAATCGGTCCGCGTTGAGCCGATCTCACGAGCGGATGCAAGATGAAACCAGCGCAAGCAGCCGGAGTAACGCGCGAAACTTGCCTCGGTCACTGACCGGGGAGCACTGACAGGCGCGGCGAGCGCGGATTCAAGGCGTGGCCGGTAACTTGTAAAGCACCCAGGCGCCGGCGGTGGATCGAAACTCGTAGACTCCGGACGAGACCACATAACGCCGAGCGCCTACCGAACCGCCACCGTCAAACGTGATGTTCGAGTCCGAGGTCACGCTGTAGTCTTGCCGCGAGCCGCCCGCGGCCTGATAGGCAACGCCATCAATGGCAAAGGAAACCGTGAGTTCCGGCCGAGCCGTATTCACGATCGTGATCGTGATCGGAGTGGAAGGAGCAGGAGCAGGAGCCAGCGCTGCCGTAGCCGAATCAGTAGGCGGCGTAACTTGAACGGAGTCGATGAAGGGCGCTGGGGTGGCGGCCTGAGCAATCGCGACGGCCGAGACCGGATCCGTCAGCGGCGGATAACCATAAAGTTCCCCGGTCAGATTCTTGCGGATCAACCATTCATCGACGGCGATCCGGTATTTCAGCGCACCGATCCGGCGGATGTCGTGATGCTCGGCTCCGGTCTTGCAGTTCGCGGCATCGCGTTTCAGTTTTTCTTCATGGAACCGCAAATTACGCTCGGCCTTCGCCTGATTCACGCGATCATAAGTGACCCCGATATTTAACTGATTAAACGCCCCATCCTGGGGTCGAAACGGCCGAAAGTCGCCGCCAACCTGAGCCTGAACGGGACAGTACGAGCCCAGGGCGACCAGAATTGCCACCAGAGCCAGCGAGCCTCGGCGTTGAAGCGTGGACATCCATTCCTCCGCGATTCGAAATCCATTCGAAATCTCTGGAACAGCTTATCACACAAATTGGGCGGTGTCGGGAACAAGAGTAATTTTGGCGAGATGGGAAATCTCGCGATTCGATCAAAGACGCCGGACGTGGTCGGACCGGGCGCGGGCCAGATCATGCGGCCTGACCGCTCGCGTAACAATCCTGGCCCCCAGGCCGACGACGATGCTGATAACCATGCTCAGAACGCGTACCATGTCGATCCCCCCGGGTGTCGCCACTCCGACCCCAGATCTCACCGAGTACTGAATCATTGAGCCCGACCTCCGTACCGAGAACTCACCCGATGCCCGCTTTGCGTCAGACCCTCACGATTGCCGGTCTCCTGCTCGTCTGCCAGCATGCTCCCGCCGACGAACCCATCAAACCCGTCGAGGTCATGGTCCTGGGCACGCACCACATGGCCAACCCCGGGCTGGATCTGCATAACATCCACGTCGACCCGGTGACGACCGACTCAAAGCAGGCCGAGATCCAGTCGATGGTCGACGCCATCGCTCGCTTCCGCCCGACCGCCGTGGCCCTGGAGCGCGTCGCGACCGATCCCGCGACCATGCTTGACCCGAAATACCCCAAATTTGAGCGTGCTGCGCTCCGGACCAACCCCGACGAACGAGTGCAGGTGGCCTACCGCCTGGCGGATCAACTTGGCCTGAAGCGCGTCTACGCCATCGACGAGCAGTCGGGCGAGAACGAACCGTCCTATTTTCCCTACGACAAACTGGCAACCTGGGCTCAGGATCACGGCCGGGCCCCCGAACTTGCCGTCATGAACGACCGGATCAAGGTGGAATTCACCAAGCAAGAACAGGATCTGAAGCGTTTGAGCGTGACCGAGATGATCCTCCGCGAGAACCTGCCCGATGGCGAACTCGGGGCTCTGGGGCACGGCCCAATGTACTACGGGACCTTCCTCCCCATCGGCGCCGGTCATGAACAGCCGGGCGCTGATCTCAACGGCCGCTGGTATACCCGCAATGCCAAGATCTTTGCCAAACTGATGCAAGTCGCGCAACCCGGCGACCGGATCGTCGTCGTCTATGGCGCGGGCCACAACTACTGGCTACGCCACTTCGCCGCCACCGTCCCCGGCTTCAGCAATATCGACCCTGTTCCCTACCTCCGCCCGGCCGGAGCCACCACGGCGAAATAAGGACGAGCAGCACTCCGGATCGAGGACGAATGGTTTCCCAATCGATCCTGAGTGACTCATTGACCTGTGAGATCAGGCAAGAATTTCCCGCTTTCAGAAATAATCTGCAAATATTTGGAAAAATCTGACCAGATCTGGTTCAAGGACTGCCGTTAAATACGATCTTATGGGGGAAGTTTTTGCAGCGCCAACTTGCCTTACCCCCCGAAAGGTCGTATCCCATGAGTTCTGCCACTCTGGAACTTGCACCATGGATCGTGGAGTCGGTCGTCCCGCCGCCGTTGGTTCGTGAGCCGTTGACACCGGAGCGGACCGACCGGCGGACGGAACTCTTGCGGAACATGGTCGAGGCAGTGACCGTGCCGGAAGATGCGCACACGATGGAATACTGGCAGCTTGGCGTCCTGAGCGCGTTCAAGCCCCGCAATGCCTGGGAAGATTGGGCCGGCCAGCAGGCCAGCGTGATGATGTTTCGGATCAGTCGTGCCGAGCGGATCGAGCGTCGGTTGCGCGACCTCCAGTCGCTCCGCGCCATCGACTTCTGGGAAGAGGATCAGCGGACCAGGGCTGAGGAGACCGCCCTCAGACTCGCCACCGAACCAGGCCCAACCTACGCCGCGCTCTGGAGCACGGTCGCCGGCTGTGATTGGCTCATCGCGCGCTGGGAAGCGTTGGCTCAGACCCCCGCCGAGGAGTGGACCGATGGCCAGAAGCGGTTTGTGCGGCTGATCTACCCGGTCCAGCCGAGCCCGATGCTGACGCCCGGTTTCGCCTGGGAGCGCGTGGAGTACCTTCAGGAGCAACGCGAGCGCAACCGCGACGCCGATCGTGCTATGCGTGCCCTCGCCGAAGCCGACATCAGCGACGAGGTCTCGAAGCCCCTCGCCCGCATCCGTCGATACCGTGCCAGCCTGCAACGCGACCTCAAGTGGTACGTCGCCCAGCTCCGGATCGACCCCCCAGACCGTCGCCTCGATTACCGCTTCCACCCCGACTACGACCGCCAGATGGTCGAACCCTATCCCCCAAACGAACCCAATCCGCCCGCACAAAACGAACCCAATTCGCCCGCACAAAACGAACCCAATTCGCCCGCGCAAAACGAACCCATTGCCCACGTCACGCCGCAGCTCGACACGCCCGTCCTGAATAATCCATCGGTCGGATCGGCGGACGACGAGTCAAATTCAGCCGCCGAGCCAGCCGCCTCGTTGCCAGAAATTGCCGACTCAAACTTGCCGGACCAGATCTCGATCACCCCACCCGTTCGCTTTGCTGATCGCCAGCGACGGCCCGACCCGGCGAAGGTACTGGCCCGGCTCCGCAAGGCCCGTCGGCGGCGCAGTCGTTCGGGCTAGAGCGGTTTCTTTCTGGCTGGAGGTTCGAGGAAAAGGGGACTGGCTCAAGCGAGCTTGCGAGCGTGCCTGTCCCTCTTTCCGGCACGGATACGGTCGATCGCCAGCCGCTCTCGGGTCGGCTGTTTGAGGTTGCGGGGTCAGGCCCGAAGCCGGCTCGACGCCACGGACGCTCCCGCTGCGCGCCGGCTACGGCTTGGGGCACCCCCCTTGGTTCAGACCAGCGAGACGGCGAGTGACTCCACCTGACCGACGTGGGTGATCCGGTTTCGGCCCTGCCGTTTGGATTGATAGAGTGCCTTGTCGGCGTCGCTGATGATCTGCGACGAGTCGGCCGATTCGGACAGGGTAGTCACGATCCCGAAGCTGAGCGTCACGGTCCGGAATGGCCAGTCGATGTCGGCCACGGCGTTGCGGAGCCGGCTCGCCACCAGATCCGCCGTTTCGGCATCGGTTCCAGGCATCAGGATCACAAATTCCTCGCCGCCGTACCGCGCCGTCGTGTCGTTCACCCGCGTTTGGTCACGCAGCACGGTGGCCACCAGCCGCAAAACCTGATCACCGGCCGGGTGGCCGAAGTCGTCGTTGTACGCTTTGAAGTGGTCGACGTCGATCAGGATCAACGAGACAACCTGCCCCGGCCGGTCGGGGTTGGAGATTGCGTCGCTCAGCGAGTCGTGGAAGTGGCGGCGATTTTTGAGACCGGTCAGGTCGTCGGTGCTCGACAGTTCGGCCAGTTCCTCGTTGAGTCGGCGGAGTTCATCCCGTTGCAGTTGCAGTTCCTCGACGGCCTGCGTCGCCAGCCGCAACTGCTCCTCCAGCCCTCCCTCGGCGGGATCGAGGTCAAACGCGCCGGCAATGCTCGTTTCGTTCTGGGCGATCGTCCGCAGGAAAAGCTGCACGATGGCCGGGTCGAGGTGGGTTCCCGCGAGACCACGGATGTGCTCGATGACTCGTTCCACCGGCCAGGCGGCTCGGTACGGTCGATCCGACCGGAGCGCATCCCAGATATCGACCACCGCGAACAACCGCGCCGCCAGCGGGATCTGCTCGCCGCGGAGCCCACGCGGATAGCCCGTCCCGTCCCACTTCTCGTGGTGACAGTAGGGGATCTCCAGCGCCGGTCGAAGGAAGCTGACCGGCGAGAGCCACTGGTGCGCATATTCGGGGTGACGACGCATGATGGCCCACTCTTCGGGGTCCAGCGGGCCGGGTTTGAGCAGGATCGCGTCGGGGATGCCCATCTTGCCGATGTCGTGCAGCAAGGCACCGCGCCGGACGTTGGTCAGTTCGGCGCCACTCATCCCGACGGCCTGCGCCAGGCGGATCGAGAGTCTGGTCACGCGTTGGGTGTGCCCTTCGGTCTCCTTGTCGCGGAGGTCGAGCGCCCGCGACCAGCCCTCGATGGTGGCGTCGTAGGCCAGCATCATCTCGGCGTTGGAGGTCTGCAACTCGGCGAAGAGTGCCGCGTTGTCGGTGGCGATGGCCGCCTGATCGGCGAGCGATTCGAGAAAATCACCCCACTCCAGGCTCGTGTCCAGGTGGGTCCGGTGGGCCACTTCCAGCACGCCCTTGACCAACCCCTTGGCCACAAGGGGGATGGCGTAAGTGACCATCAGACCCTGATCGGCCAGCGCGGCGGTCCGCCCGGTCGCCGGTTCGGCCAGACTGCTGGCATCCACCTGGACCGGCGCCCGCGTCAACGCCGCACGACCGACGGCCCCCTCTCCCAGCAAGACGGGTGGCCGGGCCGCCACGGCGCCTCGGAGGCCCAGCGACGTCACCTCGGTCAGCGTCCGTGCATGCGGATCAAGCAAGAGAACCGCCGCCGCATGGACGTCGAGCTGCCCCATCACCTGATCGAGCAAGGTGTTCAACGTCACCTTCAGGTCCATGCTCCCGCGAATCGTCATATCGACACGCCGGAGCGCGGCGATCCGTTCGAGACGGACGCCAAGCTGGTTATTCAGGGTACTGATCTCGTGTTCGGCTTGCTTGCGGGCGGTGATGTCGGTGGCGACGCCGATGACTCCGGAGATCGACCCCTCGCGGTCGCGGAGGGGCGACAGGCGAGTGTCGAAGGCCAGCCCGTTGATGTCGTTGACCGACGCGAACGACTCGCCCACCAGCGCCCGGCGGATGTCGTCGGCATGGATCGGCAGGGAGATGGCCGGGTCCTCAGCGCGGCAACCAACCGCCTGACCCGCCTTGAGCCCGAGCGCGTCCAGCCCCCGCCCTTCGGCCAGCGTGTAGACCCCCTGGCGATCGAGCGCGAAGACGATCACCGGGGCACCCGTGACGACGGTCTGGAGCAACTCTTGACTCTGCCTGAGCGCATTGTCCGCCTGCATCCGCCGGTTCGCCTCGTCGAGCTTGCGCTCGGTGATGTCGCGCTGGACCGAGACCCAGTGGGTGTACCAGCCGCGAGCGTCGGCAACGGGCCGGATGTTCAGCTCGATCCAGAACTCGGTTCCATCCTTCTTGTAGTTGAGCAGCTCGACCCGGACCTCACGCCAGCCCTTGAGCTTTTTGCGGAGCGTGTCGAGGGTCGCGCGGCAGGTTCCCGGCCCCTGCAAGATCCGCGGCGTCTTGCCGATGATATCCTCGGCGGTATATCCCGTGTTCCGGGTGAATGCCTTGTTGCAGTAGACGACCCGGGGTCCCGGCTGGTTGATCGGTTCCGCCTCGGTGATCAGGATGGCGTCATTGGCGTTATCGATGGCGTCCTTGAGGAGGCGCAGTTCTTGCTCGGCGGCCTTCCGCTCGGTGATCTCATTCATCGACCCCACCATCCGGACGGGTCGCCCCAGTTCATCCCACTTCGCCTGCCCCCGAGCCCGGAACCAGCGAAAGCCGTGGCTCTCGGTGATGAGGCGGAACTCGACGTCGTACGGCTCGTGCCGCTCCAGGTGAGCATCCAGGGCCGCCAGTGTCGCGACTCGATCGTCGGGGTGAAGCCGCGACTTCCAGGCTTCCATGTTTGGTTCGACTGGCACGTCGCGACTGATCAGGGCCTGGCAGCGGAGCGAGTAGTCGGTCATGCCCGTCAGGATATTCCAGTCCCAGATCCCATCGATCATCGCGTCGACCACCAGCGACAACCGCTCCTCGCTCGCTTGCAACCGCTCCGCCGCGAGCCTTAACTCGGCGGCATGAAGTCGCAATTCAAGCTGGTCGACCACCAGCCTTCCCAGCGCTTCGAGTGCCTCGGTCTGCTTGATGCTCAACACCCGGGGTTGGCGATCCAGCACGCAGATCGTCCCCAGCCGATAGCCTTCAGGAGTTTCCAGCGGCATCCCCGCATAGAACCGGACGTGCGGATCGCCGGTGACCAACGGGTTGGCCTGAAAGCGCTCATCAAGGTGCGTGTCGGCAACGACGAAGAGCCCCGACCCCAGGATGGCATGATGACAGAACGACTGATCCCGCGAAGTCTCTGCGACTTCCAGACCAAGCCGCGCCTTGAACCACTGGCGGTCGGCGTCGACGAGAGTGACAAGCGCCATCGGAGCTTCGCAGATCAGCGATGCCAGACGTGCCAGGTCATCAAAGGCACGCTCGGCCGCTGTATCGAGGAGGCCATACCTGTGCAAGGCGTTGAGGCGTTCCGCTTCGGGGAGGCAAGAATTCATCCACATCGCCACGCACTCGATTGACGTCTGGGCGTACGCCAGAAAAGTTCGGGAAGTCGCTGCTTCGAAGTGTAGGTCACGAATTCAAGGATTCCTTCGAGGATGCCCGCCTATCTTTCCTCGATGGCTTATAGTGCATTGCTCGCGGCTGCTTCCGAAGCTGGCACGGCTCGTTATCCCTGGCCCCAGGCCGCTCGGGGCGCCACAATGAACGGCTCGGAACCGGGGAATCAAGTCGAGCCGTCGTTGCCGAGATTTTCAGGAGATTGCCGATGGTCCGTCGCGCTGCCAGGTGGATGACGTGCCTTGCCCTGATCCTGCTGGTCCCCGCGCCCACCTGGGCCGATCAGTTCGAGTTGCTCGATGGACAGACCTTGAACCGACTCCTGAAAGGACCCGACGTCGCGCAGCGGCGCGACCTGAGCCTCGGCGAGATCGGCGCCATGCCCGCCCGACTGGCCGACTCCCGCGCGGCGCTGGTGGTGGTCCGGACCGAGGCCGGCAATCCCGCGCGGTTGCTGCTCGTCCCCGAACTCCGCAAGCCCCCCGCGAGCGACCCGAAGGCCGAGCCGACGCCGGTACTGGTCGTCGACCGGCTCGACACCTTCGACGCGGGCGACCTCAACACCCGGCTCGCATCGCGGCGGGAGATCATTCTGTTTGACGGGATGCCGCTCGACGTCGATACCGGTCAGGTGGTCCCGCTCGGTCAGGGGGGCGACCTCGTCTTCCGGACGACGAACGGCGAACCCCGGCTTGAAGTGGTCGCGCCGGCCGAGTTGTTCACGCTCGGCAAGAACCCGACCTTTGATGACACCCCTGCCCCTCGGCCCTCGCCGGGTCGGTCCATCATCGCCGGTGACTTCGCGGGCCGGTACCGCCTGTTCGCCAACGGCCAGTGGTCGGGCGGCCTGGACCTGAAGGTCGAGCCCAAAGGGATCATCTCGGGCCGGTTTCGCTCCGACCTCCACGGGACCGCCTACCCGGTCACCGGGCAGGTCGCCACCGACGCCCCGGGCAAGGTCCGGTTCGCCATCGCCCTGCCCCGCGCCCGGCAGGAGTTCGACGGCTACCTCTTCGGCGAAGGCAAAGGGGCGATGGCCGGGACCGTCAACCTGCTGGATCGAACTTTCGGCTTCTTCGCCATCCGCGACGGCGGCCGCTACGCCCCCGACGGCCGCGACCTCGGCCCGTTGCAGGCGGTCGATCAGGACCGACCCGGCAAGCTGATCTTGACCATGAATGGCGACGGATCAGCGACCCTCGAGAACAAACCCATCACGCTCGACCAACTCACGGCAGCCCTCCAACCGCTGGCCGAGTCGTCTCCCTGGGTCCTGATCGTCGCGACGGGTCCGGTCGAGTTGACGCAGTTGGCGCCCGTCGTCGCCGCCATCAACGCGGCCGGGATCGCCGCCGTCCGGTTCGACCTGGGCTTGAAGGAGAACGCCAGATAACTCGACCTCAACCTCAATTACCGGACCCGATAGACCGCGTATCCCCCCTCGGCGTGGATCAGTTCCAGTCCGGGGCCGAGGTCGGGGGTTGGTCCACTCCCGGATCGCTCCAGGACGTAGTCGGCCCCCTGGCTCTGGGCAAGGGCGAGCTTTGCCGCCGGGGTCATCCGGTCGAAGCCGCGTTCGAGGTTGTGCCGCCCGGCAAGGTAGGCACGCGCGAACTCAGCCGAGGTGCCGGTAAAGCCGACGTGAGCCCGGAACCGCTCGGACCAGTCGAGCAGACCCGCAGCGTGGTACGGGCTCGCCGCGCGGTTGAAGGCGACGGCCCGCCGCGACCAGAGGCGGAAATCCTTCTCGCCCGGCGGGATCACGAACCGGCTCGCGGCGGGCGTATGGACCCGGCACCAGGCGGCGACCCGTTCGGCGGGGTCCACGGGGACCTCGGCCAACCGGCACCGACCGACCAGGAACCGGCCGACGGGATGCTCAGCCACCCGATCTCCCCAGACGATCCCCGCACCCCACGCCGCGACCGGCACCGCCCAGGCCGCGATCAGAACCAGCACCACCCGGCGCCGGTTCCAGCCGATCGGCCGGATGCGTGCCAGGCCGGTGCCGATCAACAAGACTCCCAGCCCGGCCAGCAACACAACCTGCCCCGACTCGGTGTCGTGCCGGCTCAGCCAGATCAGACCAAGGACCAAAACCAGACCGCCGAGCCAGCCTGCCCACCGGACCGTGCCCAGCCGCTCGGTCAGCGTCGCCGCCACCTCGACCAGCGTCGCCACCACCAGAGCCCAATCCCCGGTCAGCCCCACGATGATCACGACCACCCGCCCCCGGCTGATCAGGTCGCCCCGGTCCCAGAGGCTAACCAGGTGTCCCGCCACCGCCACCAGGCACAGCCCCCGCGCCAGCATCACCATCCGAAACGGCTGAAACAACGTCGCTCGCAGGTCGCCGATAACGTCCACAGCGACGTAAGCCAGCGTCAAACTCATCAAGTTCACCGCCAGGAGATGCCAGAACCGACACCCGGCGGGGTTGACTTTTCGGCCTAGATAGGCGATAATCGTCAAGGTCGGATAAGATCCAAAAGCGAGCCACTGCGCCAGTCGCCAGGTTGACGGCAGCATGTGCTGCGGCCCTTGCACCCGGACGGCCCACTCGCGAAAGTCGGCGAGCGGCATCCCGACGAGCAATCGCCCGCTTTGCCCACCGACCAGGATCAGGCCCGGGATCAGGGCCAACGCGAGGACAAGCACCGAACCAACCGCGCCGGCCACCGAGACCTCGGTGATCCTCGGCCGACACGCCCAGACGACCCACGCGGTCGCGAGCGTCAAGGCGATCTGCAAGCCAACCGACGGGTGAATCAGCGTTGCCAGCCCAAGGCAAGGCGCTGCGACCCGAACCCCGCGCCCCGGATCGGCCACGACGGCCGCCAGGGCCAGCCACCCGAACCCAAAGGCCAGGAGCCGATCGAGCAAGGTCGCCTCGAACAGGTGATTCGTGCCGATGTTCCCGGCCTTCGCCGCCAGGACCAAAGTCACCGCTACCAGACCAACCCGACTGCCAAGGTGGGGCCAGACCGCGCGGGCCAGGCGATCCACGCCGGTCATCGTCACCGCCAGAGTCACCACGAACAGGCCAAACAAGGCGGTTGCTAACCCCAACGGGATGCTGGCCCATTGCAAGATCGCGAGGTATCCCCGGTGTGGATTAAACGTGTCAAACGCTCGAACAAACGGATCAGCCGCGTACAGGCTCGGGTCTTGCCAGTGGAGCAAGATCGGCAGGCGGTAGCTTTGGTCACCGTCGAATGAGTGGTACCCGCGCAGGGTCAGATAGGCTCCGGCCAGGATGACGAACCAGAGCAGACGGTGGGGTCGAAACGGGCTGGCGGCGGGGTCGAGCATCGGTCCAGTCTCGGCCCGAGCCGCCCATCATGGCGGCTCGCTTGGCTCGGAGTCTGGCGGGTCGAGGTCGAGACGTCAAGGGTGGTTGAGTGCTTCGACGGTTTCATTGATCTTCTGGGCCACCTCGGCCTCGGTCGCGTCGGGCGGCGGCAGCATGTCGGCGCGAAGGTGCTGGACGGGGGGCAGGCCGAGGCGAGGGTTGCGTCCCGCCACTTCGGCGGTCGCGGCCTGCGGCGGGGCAAGTTGGGGGATGAGCGGACCCGTCAGGATGCTGGCGGGAGTGGCCAGGTCACCGGCTCCCGAGAGGCCCATTTTCCGGACATGGCCGACGAACTGCTGCACGGGTGCCGAAGCCCAGATCTGGTCGGCGGGGCGATACTGCCGCTCCCAGGCGAGTGCCATCGAGGTCCGAGCCTGCTCATCCGCCCAGGGGACCGACTGCGCCCAGCTCGTTGCATACTTGTCGAGGCTGGCCACCAGGAAGGCCACAACCACTGCCGACTTGACCGCCGCCAGCAGGAAACCGGCCCCCTGATCGGCGCGACCGACCTCGGGGTCGCCATAAGGACGCCGACGTTGCATGTTGACGACCATCGTCGCCAGGCCGACCGTGACGAGGTAGCAGAGCACGCCCGACGCCCACCAGAGCATCCGGTCGAGGAGGTCGGGGCGAATCGTCGTCAGGTAAGGGGCGACATAGGGACGGGCGAGATCACGCACCGGCGCCGCCAGATAGACCGCGCCGACGATCCCGCCGAGGCGAATTGCCTGCAAGAGAAACCCGCGAAACCAGCCGCGGACCGCCCCGATGAAGATCATCACCCCGAGCGCGATGTCCAGACCCATAGCTGCCATCTCCCTGGTTGCCGTCCGCGGTGCCTGCTCGTGGATTCGCTATCGGACCGGAGTTATTACGACCAATCCGAAAGTGATGTTTCCTTCATTTCGACCACGGAGCGTGTGGAGTTGAGCATTTTTTTGCGAAATCCACAAATTCTCTTATCTCATCGCGTCCGCAAGCACCTGATCAATTTCCGCCTGGGTCGGCAGGGCACCTTGCGCTCCGGGTCGAGTCACCGCGATCGACGCGGCGGCGTTGGCCCGGCGGGCGGCAGCGGCGGGCGTCATCCCCGCGGCCAGACCCGCCGCGAGGGCTGCGTTGAAGGCATCCCCGGCCCCGACGGTGTCCACGGCCTCGGCCCGAAAGGCAGGGACGACCGCCCGATTCGTCCCGTCGGCAACCAGGCAACCGGCCGACCCCAGGGTCAAGATCACCCCCCGGGCACCGTGGCCGAGCAAGGCGGCAACGAGCGCGTCGTGGTCCTCGTGCGAGTCGGTCTCGGCGAGGATGGCGGCCTCGGTCTGGTTCGGCGTCACGAAGTCGACCTGAGCCAGAATCGCGTGCCCGACCAGTGCGGCGGGGGCTGGGGCTGGGTTCAGGACCACCGTCATCCCACCGGTTCTGGCCCGCTCGATCGCGCGGACGACCGTCTCCAGCGGCACTTCGAGGCTGGCCAGCAGGACGCCGGGCGCCTCGAAGACGGCGGCGGGCAAGGCGTCGATGTAGGCGGGGTCGAGGTGGGCATTCGGTCCCATGGAAACGCCGATCAGGTTTTCGCCGTCGTCGCCGACCAGGATCAGGGCCACGCCCGACGCCTCGCCCGCCGCGATCCGGGCATGGTCCAGGTTCAGCCCTTCGGCCCGGTAGCGCTCGACCATCGCCCGCCCCGGCTCATCGTCGCCGAAACCGGTCAGGAACGTGACCTCGGCCCCGGCGCGGGCGGCGGCCACCGCCTGATTGGCCCCCTTCCCGCCGTGAGCCATGAAGAAGCCCGACCCGAGCCGGGTTTCTCCGGGGCGCGGGAGCCGGTCGAGCCGGAGGTTCATGTCGGACAGGCTAGCACCCAGGACCACGACGCGACCCATCAAACAGCCTCCCCAGCCCGATTCCGGCCGATCCCGCGTATGCTGGATTATGATAACGAATCTTCCCTTGCGATTCTCAAGCCAGAGGAGTCCGCTCCCGTGCCCGACCTGCTCGGCGATGCCGACCTGACCCGGTCGTCGGTCGTCGCCAACTGCCGGATGAACCGCGAGCGCGGCCTGACGGGGTCGAACGGGTACGCTGTTGAGGTCGGCTTCGCCCCGCTCGACTTCCTCCGCGCGCGGGTCGCCACCCACGGTCGGGCCGTCGCCTGGCTCGACCTCTGCTGCGGTTCGGCTCGGGCGCTCGTCGAGGCGGCCCGCATGGGCTCATCGGAACCGATCACGATCGTCGGCGTCGACCTGGTCGATGGCTTCCTCCCGACTGGTCGCGACCTGCCCAACCTGACCCTGGTCACGGCCTCGTTGAGCACCTGGGAGCCTGCCCGCTCGTTCGACCTGATCACCTGCGTCCATGGCCTGCACTACATCGGCGACAAGCTCGGCTTGCTCACAAGGGCGGCATCATGGCTGACCGCCGATGGGTTGGTCGCGGCCAGTCTCGACCTGAACAACCTGCGGTTGGAGTCGGGCCAGACCGCCCCGCGCCAGTTCGCGGCCAGCCTCCGCCGGGCGGGTCTAACCTATGATTCCCGCCACCGGTTGGTCGGCTGCGAGGGTCAACGGTCGATTCCGCTTCCCTACCGCTATCTGGGTGCCGACGACGCGGCCGGGCCGAACTGGACCGGGCAACCGGCGGTGAACTCGTGGTATGAGTGCGACCAATGACCGACCCTCGAACTTTCGCGGTGCCAGTGTGTCTTGCAGGTTAATAAGGTCAACCCACCCGCGCCCCGATCGCGGTTGGAAGGCTCAACCCGAGGGGGATGACGATCGTGCAACCGATCCTGATTGTGGGCCTCGACAAGGCCGAGGTCTTCGCGCTCCACCTCCGGTTGGGCTGCCCGACGCTGGTGTTTGATTCGTTGCCCCGGGTCCGGGTCGATGGCCTGAGCCTGCTCGTCGAGCATCCCCACTTCATGAACCTGTTCGTGCCGGTCAGTCGGGTGATCTACCACGCGATCTTCGAGGACGATGCCGACTTCCTCGCCGCCCTGGCGCTCTGGGGTGGGCCGTGTTTGCCGGGCGCCCGAGGGATGATGGACCTCCGGCGGCGGTTACCGGGGCTCGTCCGGGCGCTGGCGGTCACACGGTTCGGCGGGATCAAGCGGGGGTATGCCGACCGCGCGGCGACCGTCGCCGTCGAGTCCTCCACCGTCGCCAAGTGGGGTAACTGGCACTGCGGCGAGGACAAGGCCCGATTCGACGGCGCCTGGACGGCCCAGGTCCCGACCTTGTTCGAGGAGTTCATCGCCGGCGACGCGGTCCGGGTCGTCCTGATCGGCGCCCACAGCTGGCAAGTTCGGATGGGAGGCGAAGGGTGGCTCAAGTCGATCCACAACCCAGGCTCATCCTTCATGGACCCTGACCCCGAGTTGCTCACCGACGCCCGCGCCCTCGCCGATCATTTCGGCCTGGCGACGGTCGGGGTGGACTACATGATCGGGCTCGACGGGACGAGATATCTCCTCGAAGTCAACCACATCCCCAACGTGACGGTCTTCGCCGAGGTCCGCGCGGCGTACCTCGACCTCGTCGTGCAGTGGAGCAGCGAGGCAACGTCGTCATGAGGCAGCACCCACGAATTTCGGGGCGGGTTTCGTCTGGCAGGAGATCCCGTCGGCTTGATACGATATCCGTCAGATCAAAACCCATCGGGGCCACCCCCCCACCCGGCAATCGGGCCGGGAGCACGACCAGAGGTAAGGACTGATATATGGCCACCTATTATTGCTCGGACCCCCATGCTTTTCATGGCAATATCCTGAAGTTTTGCCGCCGGATCTGCTTCATGACCGACGCCGACCGCGCCGCGTACCTGGAGATGGAAGCGACCGGCGGCGAGTTCAACTCGCTCCGGATCAGCGACGAGTCGATCGTTAACATGAACCGTGGCCTCGTGGCGAACATCAACGCGCGAGTTGGCCGACATGACACGCTCTGGTGCCTGGGCGACTGGGCGTTCGGTCGGGGGAGCGACTACATGCGGAATGCCCGCTGGTTTCGCGACCAGATCGCCTGCGAGACGATCCACCTTGTTTGGGGCAACCATGACGAGCCGAAGATCCGCGACCTCTTCGCCTCGACGCACGACCAGACCGAGATCCGCGACCAGGGAGTCCGGATCACCGTCAACCACTACCCGATGATGACCTGGAATGGCCAGCACCACGCCTCCGTCGCCGAGCCGAACATCCACCTCTACGGCCACGTCCACGCGATTTACCAGAAAGAGCCCGGCTCCAGCCCGCTCAAGGACGCCGACGCCTGGCCCGCCCTCGACGTCGGCTTCGACGGCCACGACTACCACGTCTGGTCGCTCGCCGAGATCCTCGCCGAACTCCGACCCAAGCTCGAAGCCTTCGAGGCCATGAAGCGCCAGCGCGGCCAGTTCGACCCCTTCCGAGGCCGAGGCCACCGGCCGACGCAGGTCCGGGTCTGAAGTCGGATCAGGGCAAGGCTTTCAGGTAGGGACCGACGAGCGCCTCGGGTTCGGGCGGGTCGGTGCCGTGGTCGCGGCGGTAGAGCGCGTTTGCCAGCAGCATGATCAGGTTGCGGCGATATCCCTGCTCGCGGCCGGACAGGTTGGACCAGTCGAGGCGGTTGATCAACTCGCGGATATCCGAAGTGGATTCGACCCAGCGGTCAAGCTCGACAGTGGGCAGGGCCCGGGCCGACGCGGGCGCCTCGGAGCCGAAGGTGTAGAGGTCGAGTTGATAAAATTGCGGCACGTGCTGGATCGGATCGGCAAGCGGGCGCCGGTCGACGGGGAGTTCATGGTAAGCCAGCCGGTTGGCGATCAGGAGTTGCATGAGGCGACGGCGGCGTTCGGGCTGGCGGTGCCAGAATTGCTCGGCCTGGTCGAGTTTGGCGACCTGCTCGTCGGTCAGGCCGATCCCCCACATGACCAACTGCGACCGCAGCATGGTCAGGGGCGGGACGATTGGCTTTTGCCATTCCTGGGGGTTGTCCTTCGCATAGACATACTCAGCCTTGACCGTGTACGGGTCGGACGGGACAAGCGCTGCGCAGGCCAGGACGTCGTCGAGTGCCCGGCGGATCTGGGCGGGCGTCGTCCGTGGGTCGGTGGCCCAGACGGCGAGATGACGGGCCAGGATGTCGAACCAACGGGTTGCCCCATGACGACGGTAGACCATCCCGCGGCTGGCGATCAGGCAGCCGGTCCGGAAGTAGGTCCGGTAGTCGTCCCAGGCGGCGGCCATGTCGCCTTCAGACACGGCGCGGGTTGCCTGGAGCAGGACCAGAGATTGCAGGGTGTTGATCGCGTCGAACTCGCCATATTGCTGGTCCGACTCGCGCGGGGGGTCGATCAGGACCGGTCGCTCGGCCGCCTGGCGGAACAGATCCAGCGCGGGGCGGCAGGCTTCGGCCCACCGCAGGATGTCAGGATTGGTCGTCGTCCACTCCGGGCTCGGCGGCAATCCGACCTCGCTCCATGATTCGGCGGGCCGGAACGCCACCTGCGCCTCGCGGTATGCCTCGATCGCCCGGCGGTAGAGGAAGATGGCGTTGCGATCCGGCGAGACTCGCTCCGCCCGGAACGCCGCGACGTCGAACGGGTCGCCGACGTCGGGCAGGTTCCACAACTGGCACGACCACCAGACGACGGGAGCGGCAGCCAGCGCCAGCAGCACCAGACCAGCGGTGACGAGCCGACGCCGGGTCCGAATCACCCAGCGGAGCGGCTTGAGGAGCAGAGCGAACGTCGCGAAGCTCCGAACGATCGGCGACGGGCTGGTCATGAAGGGGGGTCCATGATGGGGGCTGGTTGTCGCTCAGTCAGGTTCGGGAGCGGGCAAACTGGGCAGATACGGGCCGACGAGCGCCTCGTCGGTCGGTGGGTTGGCGCCGGCGTGGGCGCGGCGATAGAGTTCCGACCCGAGGAGGACCAGCAAGGTCTGCTGGGCGGCCTGTTCGCGGCTCGTCAGCCAGGGCTTGTTCCACCACAGAGTCAGGTCGGCGGCGTGGGTGCTGGTGTTGAGCCAACGATCAAGCCGCGCCGGGGTCAACGCCCGCGCCGCTGCGGGTGCCTCCGAGCCGAACTTGTAAAGTTTGATCGGCAAGAGGTCAGCCTCGGCGGCAGGCCGCCGCGCCGGGGGGAGATCGAGATAGGCCAGCCGATTGGCCAGGAGCAACCGGGCGAGACGCTTCGACCGCTCGGGCTCGGCGTGCCAGGTCCGGTCCGCCGCCATGATGTCTTCGATCTGCTCGGGGGTGAGAAATCTCGGAGCTTTGAAGTAACGTAACCAGGCGGGTGGCGCGGCTCCGCCGACAAAGTCCCACCCCTCGCGACCGGCCATCAGTCGTTGGTATTCCGCCTTGAGCGTGTACGCATCCGACGCCACCAGGGCCCCGGCCGCCATCGCGTCGGCGATCGCCGCGCGGATCAATTCGGGAGTGGTCCGCGAGTCGGCAGCCCAGCCGAGCAGACGCATATTCAACTCGTCGTGCCAGTTCGACGCAATATGGCGCCGGTAGGTCTCGGCACGCAGGCTGACATGGTGAATCAAGCGGAGGTCGACTCGATACCAGGCCCACGCCCCGGCCATGTCCCCTTGATCTTCGAGCCGCGACGCCTCGATCAGGATCGCCTGTTGCAGGAGCGCGAGGGCCTCAAAGTCGGCAGACCCGCCGTATTTCCCGGCACCAGGGTCGAACGCATCGGGCCGCTCGCTCCCCTGCCGGATCAAATCCAAGGCCGGCCGGTTCGCCTCGACCCATTGCCGGACCCATGGCTCGGCCGTGGGCCATCGCGCCTGGCGGTTGAAGCGAATCGTGATTGTCTTGTCGCTTCGATCGGGTGGCCGGTAAGCCTGCACCGCCTGCCGGTACAGGACGAACGCATTCCGGTCGTCGGGGATCGTCTCGGCCCGGAACGCCACCAGGTCGAATGGGTCGCCGACGTCGGGCAGGCCGACGAGTTGCGTCGCCCACCAGAGGGTGGGAACGGCGACCATCGCGACGAGAATCAGGGCCAGCGCGAAAAACCGGCGCCGATTCCTGAACAGCCACCGAACCGGGGCAAAGATCAGGCGAAACGTCGGGAAGTTCCGCTGCATCGTGGAGGGCGACTTGGGCATCAGACCGGCTCCCCGGACCCATCAGGTCAGGTCAGGAAATCCTCGCGGATCGGGTGGAAGACGTCGAGCGCGACGGCCGGGCCGCCAACCGCCCGCGCCGAGTGCCGGACGCCGCCGGGGATGCGCCAGATGTCGCCGGTCGAGAGCGTCTCGGTCACGTCACCGACCGTAAATTCGAGTTGGCCCGAGATCATCATGCCCATCTGCTCGTGCGGGTGGGCATGGTCCGAGATCACGGTATCGGGCTCGAAGTTGACCACCGACAGCATGATCCCATCCCCCGCCGTCGCCCGGAAGTTGATTCCCGGCGCGAGGGGGCGAGCGGCGGTCGGATCGGCGCGGACGAAGTAGCGGGTGGGATCGGTCCCTGACATTGCTTCCATGAGGAGTTAGCGTCCGTAACGTTCGGCGAACCAGTTGCCCGACCCTTCGAGGAACTGCTCGCGGGTAATGCTCAAGCAGCCGGAGATCGCGTCGTCGAGCTGGTTTTGCCCTTCAAGCATGACCCGGATGAAGGCATTGAGCGCTGCGGGTGGGGCGTTGGCGTTGATCCACTCGAACAGCGAATAGCCGACAGCACGCGTCGTGTCGGCTGGAGCACCCCCACCGAGAACCTCGGTCGCCTTGACCTGCCAGCCAATCCGGACGTTTTCGAGCGTCTCGGCCTGGAGCCGACGATAGTACGGGCTCCCCTTCTCGACCTGCTGCGAGGCATAGGCACCAAGGCCGAGCGCGACCCACTTCGGCGCCTTGCCCGCCTTGTTGACGGCGGCGGTGATCAGTTGCTCGGTCAAGAGCCCAAGCAACGACCGCTCGGGGCCACCGATCGAATCGTCGGCCTTCTTCTTCCGCGTGCCCTTTTTGGCGGCGGCTGGCGCGGCTTCCTCGCCTCCGTTGGCGGGGTCCACCACGACCAGATAGGGGGACTCGACGTTCAGGCGACCGCGTGCCACCTCGCCCGTCTCGACCTCCTGGTTCTCGACCGTCCGAACGAACTCGACGAAGCTGTTTTGATCCTTGAAGATGTACAGGCTGACCTTCTCGGCAGGATCAAGCGCGGGCTTCGCCGCCGTGCCGACCAGGCGGTTCGCGAACGTGTACTGAGCTTCCATCGCCTTCAAAAGCTTCGCGGTCCGGTCACCAGGCAGGTTGCCGAAGGCGAGAAAGTGGGTGCCGACGGTGAAGTCGGGGACGGTGGCCGTCGCCTTCTTCCAGCGGTCGCGGCCGGTCTGCTCGGCGAGCTTGTCGCGCTCCTCGGGCTTCATCTTGCCGAGTTCGTCGCGGCGGAGGTCGGCCGTCGTCGCGGCGTACTTGTCGAACGAATCTGTCGGCGACAGACCAGCATCGAGCCGGGCGCCCGCCTTGACCCAGGCTTCAATCTTCTCGACAGCACTCTCGGCAAAGCCGCGCTGGCCGTTGTTCGGCGGCATCTTGGGAAGTTCTTCCCCCTTGATCATCAGCACCAGATGCCCCGCATCGGGATCACCCGGAATGATATCCTTGCCGCGCTTGCCGCCAGCCATCAGCTTCTCGAAGCTCGCCATGCTCAGCTTGCCGCGACTCAGACCCGCGCCGCCCCCAGTGTGGCAGCCAACGCAGTTGGCGACCAGGATCGGCGCGATGTCGCGTTTGAACGAGAGCGTCCCCGGGTCAGAGGCCGGAGCAGCGGCAGCCCCCTTGGCGGCGGCGCCGTCCTTGGTCATCCCCATCATCCCGGCGTCGTCGGTCGCGGGGGCAGTGTCGCCCTTTTTGGCAACTTTCTTCTTGCTCGGCTGTTGCTTTTGCGAAACACGGATGACGGAGCCGCCGCGGGGATCATCGGCCCTCGTAGAGCCGAGCACCGCCGCACCCACAAGACCGCCTGCTAGACCAGCGACGACAAACCAGCGACCGACGGCTCGGACCTTGCTCGACATGGCCGGTTTACCCTTGTTGATGTGCTCGCGGATCGCGCTGACGGGGTTGCGAGAATGGATGATCTCATTTTCGCCGATCCCCCCGCCGCCCGCAAGTCCTCAGGGTACGACCATGATTTCTAATGGTTCGACCGGAAAAGAGGGACAGGCAGCCGCTCGTTCCTCGCTTGAGCCAGTCCCCTTTTCCTCGCCACCCCCAAGAACCCGTGGCCAGACCCAGTCCTCACGGGCTCCGGGTCGGTTCGGGTGGCAAGCCGCCACCACTTTCCCCGGTCTGGCCTCGGGCAATCGTCAGCGGGACGGTCCGGGTTGCGGTCCGGTTGGCGAAGGTGTCGGTGATGGTGACCTGGAGGGTGTACCGGCCGGGAGCGAGGGTCGGCGGCAGGTACTTCCGGGAGGCGAGGAAGTAGTCGCGACGACGGCGCGGCGTGGTGTCCTCGGAGATGTCGACTGGCCCGCCGATCGGTGCCCCGCCGCCTTCGGGGATGATCTGGACTCGACTCTCGACGCGGGTCTGGTAGCCGCCCGAGGTCGCTTCTTGATGAAGGCCGTCAACCTCGCAGTAGATCACCACCCAGTCGCCGGGTGCCCGGGCGGGAGTCGCGAACGGGACGAGGTCGCCGAAGACTCGAACCTCCTGACAGATCTGCAGTTCGACCAGTTCGAGCGGTGCCCGGGCTTCGAGGGTCTGAACGGCAGCGCGGATGTCATTGCCCCGGCCACGAGGATCGCCGCTCGACCGCGTTGGGTCGGCGGGAGTGGTCGCTTCGAGCGCGTGGAGGACCGACCGGACCCCATCGGGTTCGCGGCCGCCGAAGTCGGGGTCGATCTCGGGCTCGGCGAGCCAGGCGAGAACGCGGGTCCGCAGGCCCCACGGCTCGGACCCGCTGGTCCCCCCCTGCTCTTGCTTCGACCGGGCCAGACCGACCAGTTTGTGGACCCCGTCGCGCCATTGTTCCTCGGGCGGGACCGGCGCGGCGACCTCGGCAGGCTTCGGCTCGGGGGTCGGGACCGACGTCATCACCGGCGCTGGCGGCGACGGGTTCGGCGCCGGAGTGGCAACGACCTCGGTGACCGGCAGCAACGGCATGGTGGACTCGGGAACCGACGCGGCACTCGACTCGGTTTCGGCGGGCAGTTCGCCCCGGTTCCGCGCCTGGATCAGGGCAGCGTCGAGCAGCGGCGTCGGTTTGGCAGGCTCGGCGGAGGCCGGGGTCGGGTCGGTCGAGATCAAGGTCGCCCGGCCCGAATCTTCCAGCGCAGAGGTCCGGGTGATGTTGCCGTGGGCCGAATTGCTCGGGTCGATCGCCGCCAGTTCGGCAGGGGTCTCCAGCGCGGCGGACGCCGTGAACAACCCGGGGCGGCCACCGGGCCCCAGACTCGACAGCGGCCGGTTCGGGATCGGCGGCGGCCCCGTCAAGCGGGTAACCGGGACCCCATGGCACCCGCTGAGCACGGCCATCGTCCAGATGGCGGTTCCCACCGCAATCCGCCGCGATCGGCTACCAGGCGTCATCAAGGTCGGCTCCCGGGTCGGCAAGAGATTGGAATTGGATCAATCCACTTCGCGTCAGTCGCCGCGTTTGATACCGAATTTCGCCGGACCCGGCAACGCCAGTCGGCCGATTCCAGGACGATTTGCGACGGATTCAGACCCCAGCCCAGACCTGCATCCGTGCCTGCCAGGCCGTGCGGACATGACGTTGGTCGCGATCGAGCCGGCGGGCCTCAGCCATGGCGACTTGCTCGAAGTGGATCAAATCACCCGGTCGGAGCTGGCCGATCCGGTCGAGATCGGCGGCGATGACGTGCCCAACGTGCGGGTAACCGCCGATCGTCCCGCCCGCAACTCCCAGGATGATCGGCTGCCCCCCCGCCACCTGAATCGCCCCCGGCGCCACCGGGCGCGACACGCGGTTCGGATCGCTCGGGAAGTCGATCGAAGCCCCTTCCAGCCGGACTCCCACCCGATTTGAGTCGGGCAAGACCCGATACGAACCTGCAAGCACGGTCGAACCGCGATCGGGGCCATCGACCCAACGGATCGGCGCGGCGCGGTCACGCGGCCAGCCAAACCCAGCCAGCACTTCATGCGAGGGCCAGCGAGTCGAGGTGGTCCCGGCTCCGGCTGGCAACTGATCCCCGATCCGAATCGGTAACTCGGACGACCGACTCCCCAGGATGACCGGCGTTTGCCAGCCGCCCCGGACCGCCAGGTAACAGCGGGCACCCACCGGTATCCCCCCCAGGATCAAGGTTTCGCCCGCGTGCAGCGTTCGCGTTCCGGGGATCGCCCAGACTCGGGTCTGACCCGTTGCCGATTCGACGGTCGCCGGGAGCGGGGCACCGGCCAGGGCGAGCGCCAGGGCGACCTCGGCGCGGTACGAGCCGCCGACCAGCGTCAGTTCGAGCGCGGCGCAGTCCTCGGGGTTGCCGAGCAGAGCGTTGGCCAGGCTGAACGAAGCAAGATCGGCCGCGCCGCCGACCGGCACGCCGAAGCGCCGGTAGCCAGGTCGGCCCCGGTTCTGGACCGTCGTCAGCACGCCGGGTCGGACGACGATCAGGCTCACGTCAGGCGAACCCCCGAACTTCGATCCCGGCCTCTTGCAGCGTGGCCCGGACCAGGTCGGCCAGCCCGACCGATCGGGGGTCGTCGCCATGGACGCAAAGGGTCGCCAGGCCCCGGTCGACCAGTTCCAGAACCTGGGCGCGGATCTCGGCCGGCTCATGGAGGACGGCCCCCGGCTCGGTCCGGGGAACGAGGCGACCATCGGCCCGATAGCGGCGGTCGGCGAACCCCTCAGCGATGAACCGGAGGCCGGCCACATCAGCGGCACGCTCGACCTCGCTCCCCGGCTGGCCCAGGATCGGCAAGCCGTGACCCTGGAGGGCACCGACCAGCGCAGCGGCGATCCGCGCGTCGCGCTGGGCCTGGTTGTAAAGCGTTCCGTGCGGCTTGACGAACCGGATCTCAGCACCGACCCGACTGGCGATCTCGATCAGATCGTCCATCTGATCGTTGATCAGCCGCTGGATTTCCTCGGTCGTCAGATCCTGATCCACCCGACCAAAACCAGCGCGGTCGGCATACCCGGGATGAGCCCCGATGACGACCTCGTGGGTGATCGCCCAGCGGAGCGTCTGTTCGATCCCCTCGGGCGTCCCGGCATGGGCCCCACACGAGACGCTCGCCGACGAGACCCGGGCAAGCAACGGTTCATCCCACGGGCAGCCCTCGCCGAGGTCGGCATTCACGTCGATCATGCGCTGGTAAACTCCGGCAGCCAAAGACATCGAAGCGACTCGGATGAACCACGGATCAGGCAAAACGCAAAAAAAATCTCTCTTCCTCCCCTTCCCATCCGTGGTCAGTTTCCTCTTCAATCTGCCTCATCATACCAGTCGCGCCGGAAATCGGGGCGATCCGGGCAATTTGGATTCAGCCTGGGTCTGGCCGATCGTTTACAATGGCTCGTGACGTTTGCAACTGTCGACCCTGGGCTCTCCTTCCCTGGGTCGAGACTGGTCGTCGGCGGCTTGGGGTTTGGTCCGAAGCCGATTCTCCTCGCCTGCGGGGCCTGTCGGGCCTCGCGGCGGATCATGACACGCAAGATGATGGCGAGGAAGCCCGTGCCTCAGGCCGCCACCCGACTCTCGATCGCCACCGAGTTCACGCCCCTGGACCGGTTGACCCCGGCGAGCGACCGCGACCGCGTCGACCGCGACCTGCAGGCGTTCTTCGAGGAGACGCGCCGAGGGTACGCGAGTAACCCCCACCTTGCCCCGCTCTACGGTCGCCTGAGCGAATTCGTCCTCCGGGGCGGCAAGCGGCTCCGTCCGCGCCTCTGCCTGGCGTCGTACCGGATTCTGACTGGCCGGTTCGACCCACCACCAGTGCCGGTGGCGCTCGCCGCCAGTTGCCTCGAAGTCTTCCACGCCTTCATGCTCGTCCACGACGACCTGATCGACGGCTCGGTCCTCCGCCGGAACCGAGCGACCTTGCACGAGGCGATCCGCCTTGATGCCGAGCAACCCGACCACCCGACCGAGCGCAAGCGCGCCTCGGACCTCGGCCTGATTGGCGGCGACCTGTTGTTCTCGCTCGGGATGCGCCTCCTGAGTCGGTCCGGTCTCGACGATTGCACGCTCGGTCGCGCCAACCGCCTGATGGCCGACATGCTGTTCGAGACGGGACTCGGCGAAGCGCTCGACGTCCTCTATGACGACTGCCCGCTCGACCTCCTGACCGAAGACCAGATCGTCGAGTCGTACCTCCGCAAGACGGCCCGCTACAGCGTTTCCGGCCCGCTCACGCTCGGGGCAACGATCGCCGGGTCCCATCCGGGAGTCGCCCGCGCTCTCGATCGGTTTGGCGACCTTTTGGGCTTCGGCTTTCAGGTCCAGAACGATCTCGACGCCTTCACGGCCGACCTGGAAGTTGGCGATCACCCCGACCTCGATGGCGGCAAGCGGACCTACGTGCTCTGGGCCGCCTATCGGGGCCTCAACCACGACGGACGCCGTGATCTCGTCGCCGCACTCGAAGCTCCGGTCGGGCTCGACCGCCGCCGCGCCCTGGTCACGCTGATCGACCGGAGCGGAGCGGTGGCCTGGTGTCGGACCAAGCTCGATGTCGTCCGCCGCGACGCGATCACCGCGCTGGCCGAAGCCCCGCTCGACTCCGCCCAGCGTCGTCAGTTTGTCGCCCTGACCGGCCTGTTCGGTGCCTCGCCCGAGCGAAGTCTCGAACTGGTCAACGGCTTCGGCGCGATCGAACCAGTCCCGGCGATCATCGAGCCCGGGCTGGCCGTCGAGCGCTGAGCGTGGCAACAGCGCTCCCGGCTAGTCCTCATGTGTTGGCGGTGTTGTTGGGCTGGTTGGCGGTGATGGTCGACTGGCCCGGCATCAACCGGCCGCCGTTGTAGACCCCGCCGCCGGTCCCGCCGGCGAGGTTGCCGGTGACGGTCGTGTTTCGCAGGGTCAACTGGTCGAAGCTGCTGATCCCGCCGCCGTTGCGACCGGCCGAGTTAGCGGTGATCGACGAGCCGGCAAGCACGAGCGAGCCGTGGGTCTTGCGGTAGGAAGCGTCGATATCGAGCGAGATCGCCCCGCCGAACCCCGTGGCCGAGTTGGTCGACAGGACCGAGTCGGTGATGTTCAGCGTGGACAGGGTCGACTGGATCGCCCCGCCGTTGCGTCCGGCCGAGTTACCGATAAATGTCGCGTGATTCACCGCCAGCGTCGCGCCGTTGGTGACGTCGAGACCGAAGACCGACCGGCCGCCGTTGACGGCGAACCCGCCGCCGCGGCCACCGGTGGCGTTGTTGCTGACGTTCGAGTCGGTCAGGCTGATATCACCGCCGTTGACCCCAACCCCGCCGGCCTCGCGACCCGCCGTGTTGTTCGTGATCGCCGTGCCGCTGATATCCATCACGCTATCGTTCTCGCCGATGGCACCGCCGTAGCCGGTGCCGTCGGTCATGCTCCCGGCCCGGTTCGCGTCCAGCGTCGAGTTCACCAGCGTGAGCGAGCCGCCCCGGGTGGCGAGGTCGAGCGGTCCGTTGAGCGAGATCCCCCCGCCGAAGATCTCGGCCGAGTTGTGGTCGATCGACGTGCCGGAGATCTTGACGGGGGCGAACGACGAGTCCACCCCACCTCCGGAGTCGGAGGCCGAGTTACCGGTGATGGTCGAGTTGGTGATCGTCAACCCGTCGAAGTTGTTGATAGCGCCGCCGACGGTGGCATTGTTGCCAGTCAGCGTCGTGTCGATCACCTTCAGACTCCCGACGTTGTTGATCGCTCCCCCGTTGCGGCGGGCGATGTTGCCGATAAAGGTCATCCCCGAGACCGTGAGGTTGCCGCCGTTGAAGATCGCGCCGCCGGATTCATTGGAGCTGCCGTTGGCAAAGGTCACGCGCGAGATCGTCGCCAGGGCCCCCTGCTTGACCCGGAGGATCGTGAAGTGGGACTCTGCGCCGCCCCCCTTGACCACGAGCGACCCAGCGCCCGGCCCGTCGATCGTGATCCCGCGCCCGCTGGTCAGCGCCGGGAGAGGCGAACCAAGCTGGATGGTCCCGGTGACGGCGAACTGGATCGTGTCGCGGTGACCGTCGTGGTTGGCCTGCGCGATGCAATACCGGAGGTCACCGGACGTTCCCCGACCGGCGCCGCCGTCGGTCAACGCGGTGACGGTATACGTCGTCATCAGAGTCCGGGGCTCGCACCGCTCCAGGCTCGGCCGGAGGCGATAACGGCGGCTCGACGCGGCGGCGTAAAATTGCATGAGCATCCTCTCATGGATCGGTCGTGTGCGATCTGATCGCCTGCGGGTCGCCGCCACGGGTTGGGCACCATCCGGCCAGATTGCATCCTCGGGCCAGATCCTCTTGTCGGCAAAACGTGCCCGACCACTCCTTTCTTTCGTCCGGAATGGTTGGTCGCTCTAGCCAAAACCAAACCCGCACCGAATCGTGTGGAATCCAAATCGCCGCGGATTTTGGCAGCAAGCTTCTTTGTCGATCTTCGCCCTCCTTGATGGAAAAAGGTGGGCGGTTTTGCACAATATGCGTCCTCGGAGAATGATAAAACCGACGCATAATCGACTTTCTGGCGATCGGTCTTTGAGGATGGAGCGGCATGTCGCCTGCGCCGCTTAAAAAGCCACTGGTTTTTCTCGTGGGAATCAACGCTCCGCCAATGTCGGCCCAGTCGTAACGCGACGCCGGATGTTACCTCAACCGAATCCAGGATGGCGAGATGCTCAGCATGCCAATCTCGCGTCCGATGCTGTCGATAGCGTCACGAGTCTACGAGTTGTGAATCAGCGATGAAGTCGGCGAATGGCGGGTCATCTATCGGATCGATCCATCGGAAATTATCGTGGTTGAGGTCCTGAATAAGACCACCCAAACGACCCCCAAGCACACAGTGGATCTTTGCCAGCAGCGGCTTCTTCTCTTCGATGCTCTCTAAATTCAGGTGAAACGATGACTCCCGAACGTCGCGCGCAACTTGAGGCTGCTGGGCATATTGTGACGACTGCGGAATCCTTCTTCGGTTTGAACGAATTCGACCAGCGGATCAACGCCATTCGGACCGAAGCTCTACACGCGATCAGGTATCTCAGCGACCAGGCTGGGCTGTCGCAACGTGAGCTGAATGAGCGGCTCAAACTGGCGCAAGCGCGGATCGTCACGCTGGGGTATGGAGCGAATGCAGATCTTGACCTCATCCTGAACGTCTTCGTCCTTGTCGGTGGGCAATCCCCTGAGCTTGGTTCCGCGGTGGAGACGAGTACCCGAGCCCCAAGGTTAAGTCGGTTCTCGGTTGACGGCGGGGTTTGAGCTACTCCCCCCACTCCGAGATGCATCTGACGACGATGCCCCGCTGGCAAGCGACACCAAACGACGAGCGATCACTCAGGGACGAGGGATTGTAAAAGGTAACCTGCGCCTCCCCTTCCTCAATGATCACCTGGCCGATCCGGCTGGGCTCGCCGAGAATCGGGATGATATCCGCTTCGGGTCGGCCGATCAGATGCGCTGCGTCGGCGACCTGCTGAAGGTGTTGCTTGTAGCTCCGGGAGTAAGGTCCGTTCACTTCCGCGTCGAGGACCAGATACAGCGGGCGGACCACACCGCAGCCGAGCGCCACCCAGACAACGGCCAACATCATGCCGCGAATCGAGAGGCGTGGTCGCGGCTGTCGACTTGCCATTGGCTTGCTCCGGGCGATGGTGTCAACAACGTGGGTCGGAATCCTCCGTGGTGCCCCCTGTCGGATCGGACTGTCTCAGCCTACATTAACGGCTGATTGCTGGCGAACCGGGCCGTGAGAATTCCGGTCAGGCCACCGATCCCGCATTCTCAACCCGGAAACATGAGATCCATGAGCATCGCCGAGCAGAAATCCCCCACGATCACCAAAACCAAGCCCGCGCCGGTGGGGTCGAAGGGGACGGCGGTCGTCATCGGCAGCGGGTTCGGGGGCCTGGCGGCGGCGATTCGGCTTCAGGCAAAGGGGTACGCTACCACCCTGCTGGAGATGCGCGACAAGCCGGGCGGTAGGGCGTATGTCTACACCGACAAGGGGTTTACCTTCGACGCCGGGCCCACCATCATTACCGTGCCGTTTGTGCTCGATGAGCTGGCAGCGCTCAACGGCAAGACGATCGCCGACTACGTGGATATCGTCCCGTGCGACCCGTTCTACCGGATCTACTTCGCCGACGGCCGCGAGTTCAACTACGTCGGCGACAAGGACCGGATCGAGGCCGAGATTGCCCGGTTCAATCCCGACGATGTCGCGGGCTATCGCAAGTTTCTGGCCTATACCGAGAAGGTCTTCGACCGCGCCTTCACCGACCTCGCCGACCACTCGTTCCACAGCATCTGGGAGATGGTCAAGGTCTCGCCCGACCTGATCAAGCTGCGGGCCGACCAGTCGGTCTACAAGAAAGTCTCGTCGTTCATCAAGGACGAAAGTCTCCGCCAGGTCTTCTCGTTCGAGCCACTGTTGATCGGGGGGAACCCGCTCCGGAGTTCGTCGATCTACTCGATGATCCACTTCCTCGAAAAGACCTGGGGCGTCCACTTCGCGATGGGCGGGACGGGAGCCCTCGTCAACGGTCTGGTCAAGCTGTTCGACGAGCTGGGCGGGCGGATGATCCTGAACGCGCGGGCCGAGGAGATCGAGGTCGCGGGTGGCAAGGTCCAGGCGGTCCGGCTGGCCTCGGGCGAGCGGTACAAGGCCGATGTGGTCGTCAGCAACGGCGACGTGACGAACACTTACCGCAAGCTGATCAAGCCCGAGCACCGGAAGAAGTGGACCGACAAGCGGCTCGAACGGATGAACTTCGCCATGTCGTTGTTCGTCGCCTACTTCGGGACCGACCGGACCTATCCCCACCTGCCGCACCACTCGATCATCCTCGGCCCGCGCTACCACGGCCTGCTTGGCGATATCTTCGACAAAAAGATCGTCGCCGACGACTTTTCGCTGTACCTCCACGCGCCGACGCGGACCGACCCGTCGCTCGCTCCCCCCGGCTGCGAGACGTTTTACGTTTTGAGCCCGGTTCCCCACCTCGGCGGCAAGCAGGACTGGGATCAGATCCGCGAAGAATATACCGACCGGATCTTCACCGCGCTCGAAAAGCCGCACCTCGTCCCCGACCTCCGCAAGCATCTCGTCACCTGCCGGACTTTCACCCCCAAGGAGTTCGAGACCGACCTCGACGCCTACCAGGGGTCGGCCTTCCAGTTCGAGCCGACCCTGACGCAGAGCGCCTGGTTCCGCCCCCACAACCGGTCGGAAGACGTCGGCAACCTGTTCTTCGTCGGCGCCGGGACGCACCCGGGCGCGGGCCTGCCGGGGGTCATCTCGTCGGCCAAGGTCCTGGAGAAGTTCCTTTGATCGCGGCCCGGCAGACCGTGCTCGAAGCTCGGGGCGCCCGGGTCTGTCGGCGGATCACCCGCCACTATGCGAAGACCTTCTACTTCGCCTCGGCCTGCCTGCCCCGCCCAACCCGCGCCCACGCCTACGCCGTGTATGGCTTTTGCCGCTGGGCTGACAACGGCGTCGATGACGCTCAGGATCGCGCTGAGGCCGCCGCCAAACTGGCCGAAGCACAGGAAGCGCTCGATCTGGCCTACGGCACCCGGTCGGACATCGCCCCCGGCCTCCGGGCGTTCCGGCGGACCGTCCGGGCACGGCAGATCCCGCGCAACCTGTTTGATGATCTTCTCGTCGGGATGGCGATGGATCTCGACATCACCCGCTACCCCGACTTCGCCGCGCTGGACAGGTATTGCTACCACGTCGCGGGGGTCGTCGGCCTGATGATGACGCACGTCCTCGGCTTCACGTCCGACCGCTGCATCCCGAACGCCCTGGCGCTGGGCACGGCGATGCAACTAACCAACATCCTCCGCGACGTCGCCGAGGACTGGACGCTCGGCCGGGTCTACCTCCCCCAGACCGAACTCGACGAGTTCGGCGTGACCGAGGCCGACCTCGCCGCCAATCAGATGACCGCCCCCCTCCGAGCCTTGATCCGCTTCCAGATCGACCGCGCCCGGCGCTATTATGCCGAGGCTGAGGGCGGCATCCCCCTGCTCAACGGCGACGCCGCCCGCCTGACGGTCCGCGTCATGGGTCGAGCCTACGCCGGCATCCTCGCTGCGATCGAGCGGCAAGACCTCGACGTCTTCCGCGCTCGCGCCCGCGTCTCGACCCCCCGCAAACTCGTCACCCTCGCCGCCTGCGAGGCCGACACCGCCCGCGACGCCTGGCGCCGGTTCTGGGGGTGAGGGAACCGAACCGGCAAGCCTTACTGCAACGAACTCACTGCTGCCATTGTGGTTATGAACTACTAGCAAACTACTATTTGATGCAGAATTAGTAGTTCGTGTACAAAATCCTGCCTTTTTTGCCTCCACCGGGCTAACGCATATTGAATTTTCTCCACGTGATGATGACCATCTCATGGTTGTTTTCAGCCTGAGTTGTTGCAGGATGATTGATGGACACCCAGCCGCCGCCGCTCGATCCCGACCGCTATTTTGACCTCAAGACGCCGGGTGCCCATGAGTGGTGGTACTTCGACGCCATCAGCGCTGATGGTCGCGACGTGCTGGTGATCATCTATTACGCCGGGCTCCCGTTTGACCCGAGCTATGGCGTTGCCGCGATCCGCCACGTCCGAAATCCCGGTAAGTACCCGCAGCCAAACCCGCTTGACCACTCGGCCGTGGGCCTGAGCTGGCATCGTGATGGCAAGCAGGTTGCCTATGCTCTGAGCGGCCACAAGGCCGACGCTTTCCGTCATCAGGCTGATCCGTTCGAGGTTCAGGTGGCCACCAGCCGCGTGGCCCGCGACCTCGACGGGACGTATCGGCTGACGGTCCTGACTCCCTCGGTCGACGGCAAGCCGATCCGTGCGTCGATCCGGTTCGCGCCCGCCGCCGGGACCGTGCCGTTTGAGCGCAACCTTGGCTCGGCCGAGTTGCCACACCAGTGGATTTTGGCCGCCCCTGACTGCCAGGTCGAAGGGTCGGTCGCGATCGGCGATCTCAGCACCAACTTCACCGGGCGAGGCTACCACGACCACAACGCGGGGTCGGAAGAGATGTCGCTGGCGATGAAGCGCTGGGAGTGGGGGCGGGTCCACATCGGCGACGAGACCCACGTCTACTACGCCAGCATCCCGCAACTCGGCAAGGGTGAGTCGCAATCGCTCTGGATTACCTGCCGGGCAGGCCGGCCCGAAGCTGTCCGCGAGAATCAATCCTCGGTTCAGCTTCAGGAGAAAAATCCCGAACGAACCGTTTTCGGCATCCACCACTCAAGGGAACGTACCCTCGACGACGGCCATGCGAGCCTGACCAGAAGAACGGTTGTTTGCCTCGACGACGGCCCATTCTACCGTCGCTGGGTGGCGGACTGCGAACTCCTAGATCACACCGAGCACAGTCTCGGGACCGGGATCTGCGAACTGCTCGACACCCGCCACATGAATCGGTGGTACGTCAACTGGATGATCCCATACCGGCTCAAATGGCCAAAAAATTAGATTTCTCGTGTAAGGCAAAATTCGTGTCGGCTGTCCACCCCGAATCTCGACGAGTTGGTTGGAGTGGTTCACACAGGTGAGCCCAACACAAATGCACCGGACATACCGATTTCATGGAGGAAACGGATGCTCGTTCTCAGCCGCAAGCAGCTCGAAGGGATTCAGATTGGTTCGGACATCCGGATCAAGATCGTCAAGGTCGACCGGAATCAGGTCCGGATCGGGATCGAAGCCCCGCCCGACGTGGTGATCGTCCGCGACGAACTCGTCAACGACGCCGAGATGCAGGCCGCCCGATCGGCCTGGGATGCCTCCGACGCCCCCCGGTCCTGAACCACGCCTACCCCCCGATTCACCCGCAGCCCAACCGACCACGGCGCGAGTGTCCGGCTCAGCCCAACTTCTGAGCCGCACACCCGCGCCGGCTCGGCCTGCCTGGTTTCTTGATCTCGATCGTCAGACCGAAACGAAGCCCACGGCGTGCCGGTTCTCAAAGAACGGCAGCCGTGGGCTTTGCTGATGGTCGCCGCGTACGCTTTGGCCGGTCACATCGGGACGGGTGCGCTCGTGCCGGCATCGTCCTCGTCGGCGTCGCCGCCGTTGTAGATCAGGGTTGCCTTGGGACCGGCCGCGAAGGTCTCCAGGCAAAGGTCGATCTTGGTGGCGAGGAGCCCCTTGAGCTTGGGATCATAAACGAAGATCAGCGCGACCTCGTAGTTGCCTTCCTTGTAGGTGTACAGCTTCACTTCCTTGTTGTCCGCCGTGGCAACCAGCCGCTTGAAGCGGTTGCTGCCCTTTTTCTCGTCCACGAACTTGGGAGTGGCGAACCCTTCGACCGGTCCGTACAGGCTGGTCAAGACGTTCAGGACATCGCGGGAGAAGTCACCCCGGGGGCTCGGTGTGGGGGCGGGGGCGGCCCCCTTCGTCAGTGGCTTTTTGGGCAACTTGACCCGGGCAAGCAGGTGGAGCGCGGCGTCGGACTTGTCGAGGAAGGATGCATCCAGCTCGTAGCCATCACCGGCGGGCAACTGGCCGGTCTTGGCCATTGCTTCATCCTTGGGGGCACGGATGTAGATCGAGAGATCCTTGAACCGCTTGTCATCGGGCGGCGGCATCAGGTTCTTGTAAACCTTCCGCTCGCGTTCGAGCCGACTCAGAGTGTGCTCAAGGCGACCCTCGTAGGACTTTTGCCCGAAGCAGCCAACCATGAGGACGAGCGCCGCGGAGAGACCGAGCAAACACCACCGACGCATGCGAGCACCTCATCTTCGGGCGGACCGATCGGAAGGCGGGCAAAGAGCCGACTTCCCCGCTCGGACCAACGGCGCGCCCTTGGCTCACCGTGTCCGATGGTTTAATGTCCATGGCGGGCCAGGTGTTGTCAAGCGACCGGCGGGCCGGCAAGCGGGGATTGAGCCGACATGGAGCCAGGGATTTATCAGATCGTCACGCTGGTCAAACCCTTCCGGACCAGCGCGGTGCTCAATGCGCTCGGAGCCATCGAGATCCTCGGCGGGACCGTCCGCGAGGCGATGGGGTATGGCCGCCAGAAGAACCGGCTCCATCGCTACCTCGGCAGCGAGTACAACGCGTCGTTCCTGCCCAAGGTCGAACTGACCCTGTTCGTCCGCGAGGCCGATGTGGCCCCTGCGGTCCGGATCATCCTCGACCACGCCCGGACCGGCCGGATCGGCGACGGCAAGATCATGGTCTCACGCTGCTGCGATCAATTCGTCGCCTGGTAATTCAGCTTAATGGTCGAGTCGGATCGGAACTCTCGATCGCACAACCTCATAACGCCAACCTCGCTCCCGATATTGCGTCAGGAGACGCTCCAACCATGGGCCTTCAAGGAGCGGGTCGTTGACCTCGATCTTGATTGGGGCCAGGCTGTATTCACCGTTGGCCCCGGAAACACGAACCCGGCTGGACCCGGAGGTGATGGGCGTGGTCAGGGTATCGGACTGACGAACCTCGACCGACCAGAGTCGGGTGCTTGCCGAGGGACCAATCCGCAGACTCGCTGGCGATGCCTCACCCGATCGCGTGGGGCCGGGCAACGGCTGGTCGAGGAAAGCGACCGTCTGGTCACGCTGCCGGGCCAACTCGGCCCGGCGCATCTCCCACCCTTGCCGATGGTTCCGCTCAGAGGCAAGGAGACCACCAACCATGGCGACGCCCAGGGTAACAGCCATCAACCACCGGACCGTCATCCAGTTGGACCGGGGTTTATGCACCGGAACAGTCTCAGGAAGCATCGTGCCACCTCGAATTCAGGACTCGCACCGAGCTTGATCAGTGCGGCGTACAGATCCACTGGACCCGGTGGAATTCCTGCGTGTCGTCGTTGAGTTCGACCAGCGTCGAGGTTGGCACCACCGCCAGGTTCTCGGCGCGGAGCAAGGCGAACCGCCCGCAGTGCTGGAACCAACGAACCACCGGCCGCGACTCGACCCAGGTCACCACCAGCTTGTCGTGCAGAGTCGCCGACGCGGACTCGGCCTGGGCATAGGTCACGTGCGCCCCCTGAGCGATGATCGGGGCCATCGACTCATCACCGATCCGGAGGTGCCGCAGATCCTTCCGGGCGGCCAGCCACTCCTTGCGAGCGGCGAGATACTGGTGACCATCATCGGGAGTGATCGCGCGGCCACCCGTCGGGCGGCCTCCTCCCCCCACGAACACCAGGTTCGACCCGTCCTGCCCTGGCTCCCACTCTTCGAGTTGCGCCACAATCGGCGAGGCCACCGCGAACGACTGATCGGTGTCGGCCTGATTCGATTTTTCCCTCTGCTCAAGCCGCTCAAGGGCGGTCCGGAGCAACGAGGCCACCGACGAGGTTTGCAGCCCTTCACCCTGAGCCGCCACCGCCGCCGTGGGACGGAACTTCGGTCCCTCACCCCGGAGCAACCAGACCGGCTCGACCGACGTCAACTCGACCACCTGCAAGATAATCTCGGCCGGCACCGTCACGCCGCTCTCATAGTTGTACCAGGTCCGCACCAGAATCCCGAGCGTCCGGGCCATATCGGGACCGCCCCGCTCACCAAAAAACTCGGTCCTCAACTCGCGAAGCCGCTCGGACAAACTATGCTTCAGGCGAATCGACTCGGGAGCATTTTTACGGCGAGCCATGGGAGATCATCTCTCGGTCAAAAGGAAGTCAGAAGTGCGGAAGAGACGGACACCATGCATCATATCAAGAACTCAACCGTTAATTAACGCGGGAAACGAGCCAGCGTGACTTAACTTTGCACGGTGTTTCGCAGCATTTTAACGAAGACGAGTAGATTGTTAATTCAATAATACAGTTTCTCGCAAAAAATAAACACCTTAAGTTGCATTAATCCAACTGAAGGTGCATTTCCGCATAAAATCTCGCGAATGCTCGCCTTATTCGTCGTCGTCGAGCTTGAGATCGAGCAAGAAGTCGGCGATCGCGTCATCGCCCATCTCACTGGGTTCGGCGGCCGGCAGGTCTTCCGCAGGAGCAGCGGCAGTTTTTGCGGCGGGAGTGGCGGGTTTGGGGACCGCCTTGGCGCCTGCTTTGATGGCGACCGTCTTTTCTTCGGATGCGGGTTCGGGAGCGTCGTCGAAGTCGATCTCGAACTCGTCCGATGCCGCGCCTTGCTTCACCGTCGGAGCGGGGACGGCGGTGTCGCCCGGCTTTGGAGCTGAGGGCTTGGCCCCCGCGCCGGGCTTGCTGCCCGATTCGACGCGAAGTTTGACGGGGCCGACGGTCAATTCGTCGCCCGGTTCGAGCACGCGCTGGCCTTCAATTCGCTTGCCGTTGAGGAAGGTCCCGTTTGAACTGCCGAGGTCCTTGACCATCAGCATCCCGTTCTTTTCGAAGAACTGGCAGTGCTTGCGGCTGACTTCCGACGACTTGATCCGGAGCTGGCATTCATCGTGCCGACCGGCCGTCGTGATGCCGTCGCCGAGTTTCAAGGCGGTCGTGGCGCTCCGGCCACGAAGGACGACAAGTTGAAAGTCCATACGATCCGGTCCTGGAGTCGGTGCGACTCCGGCTTCGAGAATGTCGGGGCGCACCCGAGGCCACCGCGCAACGTGGGTCACTCCCTTAAAATATCCTGTTCTCCCCTCCGTCCGCAATGCCGCTCCCGACCACCTTGGCCTTTTGCCTGCCTTGACGCCCGAACCACCCGGTCGGTACGCTTGTCTGGCGCTTGTTGGAGGGCTGGCCCGTCTGTCGGCCCGACCCGGCGCATCCTGTTCCTCGAAGGCGGCTGACCAGCGACGACCATGCTCAAACGGACGCAAACCTGCGGTGAGTTGACCCAAGATCAGGTCGGGCAAGAGGTCATCCTCAACGGCTGGGTTGATACCCGCCGCGACCACGGCGGCCTGATCTTCATTGACCTCCGCGACCGCTACGGCTTGACCCAGGTCGTCTTCGAACCCGGCACGACCACCAGCGCCGGGGGCGACCCCCACGACCTCCGCAACGAGCATGTCATCGGCGTGAAAGGGATGGTTCACCCGCGCCTCGCGGGCAAGGAAAACCCCCGGCTCAAGACCGGCGCCATCGAAGTTCGCGCTACCGAGCTGGAAGTCTTCAACGCCTCCCCCACACCCCCCTTCGAGGTCAGCGGCGCCACCGAGGCGAACGAGGAACTCCGCCTCAAGTACCGCTACCTCGACCTCCGCCGCCCGGCCATGCAGGCCATCTTCATCCTCCGCCACCAGATGGCGCAGTTGATGCGCAACTCGATGTCGGCGCTCGGTTTTCTTGAAGTCGAGACGCCGATCCTCGGCCGGAGCACCCCCGAAGGTGCCCGCGACTTCCTCGTCCCCAGCCGGGTCACGCCCGCCCACTTTTACGCGCTGCCGCAGTCGCCGCAGCTTTACAAGCAGGTTCTGATGGTGGCTGGTTTCGACCGCTACTTCCAGATCGCGCGCTGCTTCCGCGACGAGGATCTTCGCGCCAACCGCCAGCCCGAGTTCACCCAGCTCGACGTCGAGATGTCGTTCGTTGAAGACGAAGATGTCATCGGCACGATGGAAAACCTCGTCCGCGACATGGCCAGGGAGTTCACCGGCGAAACCCTGACGCTGCCGCTGATCCGGGTCGACTACGCCGATTCGATGGAGCGGTTCGGCAACGACCGCCCCGACTTGCGGTACGCGATGGAACTGAAGGACATCGCCGACATCGCCGCCGAGACCGAGTTCAAGGTCTTCGAGGTTGCCAGGACGAACGGCAACCGGATTCGCGGGATCTGCGTTCCCGGCGGCGCCGAGGCCAGCCGCAAGGACCTCGACGGCCTGACCGAGTACGCCAAGTCCTTCGGTGCCAGCGGCCTGGTCTGGCTCAAGGTTGAGGCCGAAGCCCTCGCCGGCCCGACCGCCAAGTTCTTCCCGGCCTCGGCGCAGAGCAAACTCCGCGAGCGCTTCGGAGCTACGGCGGGCGACCTGATTCTGATCGTCGCCGACACGCAGGCGGTCTCGTCGCAGTCGCTGTCGAACCTCCGCATCCGCCTCGCCGCCGAAAAGAAGCTCTACGACCCCAGGTCGTACCATTACTCGTGGGTGATCCGCTTCCCGCTCCTCCACTGGGACGCCGAGGAAAACCGCTACGCCGCCGAGCACCACCCGTTCACGATGCCCCTGCCCGAGGATCTGCACCTCCTCGCCACCGACCCCGCGAAGGTCCGCGCGCAAGCGTATGACCTCGTCGTCAACGGCGAGGAATGCGGCGGTGGGACGATCCGCTGCCACGACCCCAAGATCCAGTCCAGGATCTTCGAACTCCTCGGTCTGACCCCCGAGCAAGCCGAGGAGAAGTTCGGCTTCCTCCTCTCCGCCCTCAAAAACGGCGCCCCCCCCCACGGCGGGATCGCCCTCGGCGTCGACCGCCTCGTCATGCTCTACGCGGGCCTGACCAACATCCGCGACTGCATCGCCTTCCCCAAGACCGCCAAGGGAGCCGACCTCATGACCGGAGCCCCTGGCACCGTCGACTTCAAGCAGCTCCGCGAACTGCACGTCCGGACGGTGGAGTAATCTCCGGAGGTTGCGGTAATGACAAGGGACGAGTTCGCAGCCGTTGTCCGCGAGGCCGTTGAAACGCTCACGGTCGTCGCGGAGCAACATCTGGCTCGCCAACTTCCCAGGGACTATCAGCTGCGCTATCTCGGTGGTCCGGTCGTTCATGAGGGCGACGACATCATCGGTTCGCTCTGTCGCACGGTCTTCGTCTCACCGACTGAAATCTACCCTTGCGTGGACCTTTTCCTCGACGATCTTGGTCCCGACAGCCTGCTCCGAGTCGTTTGCTATCGGGCAGGTGATCCACCTTGCCCATTCGGCGAATCTTTCTTGTAGAAAATAGGCGGCCACGGTGCCGGACAGGTTGGTCCATTCCGATTGGGGTGCGGTAATATTGTCGCCAAACTGGGCGGAGCCAAGGAAGTTTCGAAGGTTGGATCTTAATTCAGCTTGCGGAACAGCCAGCCCAAGGAACTCCAGCTTTTGGCCGGACTCGGTCCAGTTTGGGCGCTGAGACGAAGTCCGGTTGTGTCCCCGATGGGATTGTGCGACGTTGATTATTGACTTCATTGGAGCCGCTCGGAGACACAGACCATAAGCCAGGATGTCCAGGACCTGCTTCAAGCTGCCCTGGCTTTGTCCGTCGAGGAGCACCGACAACTGATGGTTGCCCTCATGGCGGCGGCTGATGAACGCGGGATCTTGATGCCCGATGATGAGTGGATGACCGAGATCCGCCGCCGTTCGGACGAATACGATGCTGGGGGAGCGAAAACGGTCCCCTGGTCTCAAGTCAAAGCGCGTGCCTGGCAAAAAGTGTCCGACCGTGGCTGATTTTGTAGGGTGGGTGCAACCCACCGTGGTTTTGATGTGATCTCACGGGGCAACTTCGATCCTGCTCGATGCCTGGTTGGACATCGAAGCGCACGGTGGGTTGCACCCACCCTACACGCTTTGGTTTTGGTGGGGTCAAGGTTTGTTGAGGCAAAAATCGTCAGTTATTGACTGCGGTGGATTCGATATCAATGGTAAAGCGGAACGGCTTGACGCGGCCCAAATCGAATACTATTTCCGGTTTATTTTGACAAAAATATGCGAACCCTCGAAATACTAGGCTCAAAGCGACTCGAATATTCCGATACTATTCGATGATGCCCTTCACAGGAACTTGCACCATCGACGTTTTCGGGAAAGGTCGAGTGATGAATCCGACCACGAGTGCAGCGCGGATCGCGGCGAATCAGGCGAATGCCGCACTTTCGACCGGACCCAACACCAAGGGAGGGAAGGAGCGGTCGCGGGGGAACGCCGTCAAGCATGGTCTGACGGCTCGGGTCGTTGGCCTGGACGGGATCGAACCAGTGCCGGCGGGCGATGATGCGGGAGCGGTGAGTCTCGACCCCGTCTGGTTGGCCAATCATTGCGAGCGGACGATGGCGCAGATCGACCGCGCGACGCGGATCGAAGGCGAACTCCGCGCCGAGGCCGCGTTCCGCGCCTCGACCATCTGGGAGACCGACCAGGCGGTGCAGGCCGAGACGCTGGGGCGGCAATTGATCCGCCAGCCGTCGGCAACCGTGGCGAAACTTCAACAGACCGCCGCCGGCTGTGCGTGGTTGATCGCGCGGTGGGCTTTGTTGCGGCACGCAGCGACAAGCAATGATGGTTGGAATGCACCGCAAACCGAACTCGCGTTCAACCTGCTCGGGATACCCGCCGAGTTCCGCGACCTGACGGTCGGCGCGGCCGTCGCGCTGCGGCACCTGCACATCACTCCCGCGTTAAGCAATCATGAGATCGCCGAGCAGATGCTTGCCGAGCTTCAAAAACAACAAGCCATTGCAACCCAGACCGATGCGCTGAACCGCCGCCTGACGCAGGCCGATTCGGTCGACCTGCCGACCCCCGCTCTGGCCCGTCTCCGGCGGTATGACTCGGCGCTCCGCAAGCAACTGCGCTGGCTCATGGATCAACTGCAAGTCGCCCAGGCCGCAGCGGTTGCGCTCGGATCGGCGGGTTTGCAAAACGAACCCAGCGTGACCGAAACGAAGCCAACTTCGACCACCTCCGGGGACGAAACCACACCCCCTGAGCCTGTCTTGACCGGGTCAAACCACCCCAAACCGACCGAAACGACCCCGATGAGCCGCCTGGATGCGCACAATTCACTCCATCTAACAAATACCGCCTGATGATTCGCCCCGCGATGGCTTGATTTTCCCGCGTTCGCCGCACGCGGCCGACCCGGTGCGCACCAAAGTATTCCGGTCCTCCGGAACCGACTCCACCAAAATCCGGGGTGATGACAGCAATATCCTCAAGCGATACGATGGGGACCATGACCGTACAAACGTTTCGCGACCGGCTGAGACGCCAGCCGTTCCAGCCGTTCCGGCTAATCATGTCAAGCGGGCAATCTTATGAGGTCCGCCACCCGGAAATGGCCCTGTTAACTCGCACGGACATCCTGGTCGGGATCAACGAAACGCGACAAGGTGTGCCCTCAGGGTTCAAGATCTGTTCCCTGCTGCACGTCACGACCGTGGAACCGGTCGAGTCGAGCACCGAGCAAGCAGCCGATCATTGAGCGCTGGTCAGCGACAACCCGTTCCGGCAATATTGTCAACTCAGTCTGGTGGACGCTCTGTGACCAGGCTGGGAACGTCAATTCGGGGCGGCGTCTCTGTCACGATCGGGGGATCTCATCGTACCTAGCTTACAATTCGGGTGTTGTCCAGACCGCCTTGCGTGATGATCTTCCGCGGCTTATCTTGTAGTAGGTCCCGTCTATTGGCCTTCGGCCCTCCCTTTCATCGTCAGGAACGCTTTTATGCTCGCGATGCTCAAAGGGTTGTTAGGCGCGGGCGGGCGGGTCGACCTGGAACGGCGGTTTTCGATCGCCTGCGAGACGCCGCAAGGGAGCATGTCGAAGGTCTATCGCGCGACCGACAAGGACACGGGCCGGACCGTTTGCCTCAAGATCCAATTGCCCGACAAGCAAAAGGCCGCCGAGCTACGCGCCCACAAGCTCAACCGGCCGACCGAAGGGGCAATTGCGGTTCAGGTGATCCACCCCAACGTCGTCCGGACCTATGAGCATGGCATGTCCACCCAGGGGGCGCTCTACCTGGTGATGGAATATGTGGACGGGGTCAGCTTGAAGTTCGTCCGCGAGGCCACCAAGGTCGGCGTCCGGGGCAAGGTCAAGATCCTCGCCGAAGCGGCCGAAGGACTGGCGGCGGTCCACAAGGCTGGGTTCATCCACCACGACGTCAACCCGAACAATTTTCTGGTGCTCCGCGATAACTCGGTCAAGCTGATCGACTTCGGGCTCTCTGTACCGAACACGCCCGAGTTTCAACGCCCCGGCAACCGGACCGGGATGCTCCAGTACATGGCCCCCGAACTGATCCGCCGCGAGACCACCGACGAGCGGATCGACATCTTCGGCTTCGGCGTCATGGCTTACGAGTTGTTGACCGACAAACTCCCGTTCGGCTCAGGTGGCAACTCGCTGGCACAGATGACCCAGAAGATCAACGCCGAGCCGAACGACCCAGCGCTTGCCAATCCCCGCCTCTCGGAAGACCTTTGCGACATCCTCCGCAAGTGCCTCAAACGGAAGCCCGGCCGCTGGCCCAAGATGTCAACCCTGGCCGAAGCCCTTCGCGAGGTCAAACCCAAGCGCGACTCGCACGCGAAGGCCGATGACCCCGGCGACGACTAACCTTTCATAATCTCAACCGCCATGCTCGCGGATCGCCGTTGCCGCATCATAAACTCGGATCTTCCGATCCTCTCCCGCCGAGGCCAGCTCCTTCCCATCCGGCCGGAAGGCGAGAGCCCAGACCTTGCCCGAATGCCCGGCGAACTGGGCGATGACCCGACGAGTGGGAATATCCCAGAGGAAGATCGACCCGCCCGAATCCCCCGTGACAATGTGGCGGCCATCCGGATGGAACGCGATCCCGAGAATCGCCTTCAGGTGCCCCTTGAACTTGCCAACCTCACGCCCCGAATCCACCGCGTAAAGTCGCAAGTACCGATCGTCGCCCGCTGATGCCACCAGTTTACCGTCGGGGCTGATGCTGATTGCCGCCAGATAAGATGCCGACGCTGAGATCGACGCATTTTCACTCCTCGATGCCATATCCCAGACTCGGAGCGTCCCCTCCATGCTCTTGGCCACGAGCAACTTGCTATCGGGGGTAAAGGCGAGGTGGGTGGCGGGCTGACCCGGCGGACCGAGCCCGATGGGTTGCTGGTCGGCCAGGTTCCAGAGGCGGATCGACGATGCTGCGGCCTGATCGTCGCTCGGCCCAGCAAGCGTTTTGCCGTCGGGGGCGTAGGCCAGACCCCAGCCGAACGCTTCGGGCGAGCCTGGTTCGGCAGTCGAGGCGGGACCAACGTGGAGGACGGCTCGCTCGGTGTGGTCGAGGAGGTTCCAGCACACGATCCCGCGCCCGGCGAGGGTCGCGGCCAGGGTCTGACCATCGGGGCTGATCGCGACCGAGCCGAACTCGGAGCGGTCGGACGGGAAGCTCGCCCGATCATGGAGCGTTGCAGCATCCCAGACCTGGATCGAATCGGCCCCGCGCGAGACCAGGGTCTTCCCATCGGGCGTATAAGCCAGCGCTGTGATGTCGGCGATATGTCCGGCCATCGTGGTTCGCGCCTGGACCGGCGGCGGTGGCCCATCACACCCAGCGACCAGACCGATCAGGAGCAAAAACTTGACCCAAGTTCGATCAAACCGCATCCGGACGACCACCCTTCTTCGAGGCATGAATGACCCGCGGCTGGTTGCCCGAGTCGCGGATGGTTGGGCTCAGCGTCAGATCTCGTTGGGCCGCGACCAGGTCGCGGACGGCGGCTTCCTGATCCGAGCCGATCTCGAGGATCAGGTGCCCGCCCGGTTTCAGGAGTGACGGCGCCTGCGCAATCAGCCGGGCGACGATGCGGAGACCATCAGGACCGCCATCGAGCGCCAGGTGCGGCTCGTACTTGCTGACGGTCGGCTCCAGCGTCGGGATGACGTCGGTGGCAATGTAAGGGGGGTTCGAGAGGATCAGGTCGAACGGTTCCTCGTCGGCGACCGGGTCAAGCAGGTCTCCCGCGCGGAACTCAACCCGGGCGTCGAGGTTATGCTTAACGGCGTTGGCCTCGGCGACGGCGAGCGCCTCGGGGCTGATGTCGGTTGCGATGAACCGGGCGGTCTTGTGGTTCTGGACGCACGCTAGGGCCAGGCAGCCCGACCCCGTCCCAACATCCACCGCCCGGGGAGCGGTCAGGTTCTTGAGTCGCGCCAGCGCTTCGACCACGGCCGTTTCCGAGTCGCTCCGGGGGATCAGAACGGCGGGCGAGACCTTCAAGGTCAGCGTGAAGAACTCCTTCCGCCCGACCAGATACGCCACCGGCGCCCCCTCGGCCCGCTTCTTGACGAGGTCGCGGAACTTCGACCGGTGGGCTTCGGCCACCTCTTCCTCATACTGGGCGTAGAGGTTGACCCGCTGGCACTTCATGACCGCCGCGAGCAGGACCTCGGCATCAAGCCGGGGGCTATCCGACCCCTTCTTCTGCAGGAAGTCGCGGGTCCAGGTCAGCAAACGACCGACCGTCCAGCGGTCCTCAGCTTCGGCGGGCATGGGGGATTCCTGGGCAGTCGGAAGGAAAACGGTGGTCCGGTCGTCCTCTTAATGTATCCAATTCCGCCGGCAAAGGCGGCAGGCTAGTCGCTCAGGTCGCCGAGTTGTTCGCGGCGGTCGTGGTCGATCAGGGCCGTGACGACCGGTTCGAGGTCGCCGACGATGATCCGGTCGAGGTTGTACCAGGTCTGGCCGATCCGGTGGTCGGTGACCCGGTTCTGCGGGAAGGAATACGTCCGGATGCGCTGCGACCGGTCGCCTGAGCCGATCAGGGTCCGGCGCTGCTCGGCTCGCTGATTTTGAGCCTCTTCGAGGGTCTTGTCGTAGAGGCGGCTCCGGAGCAGTCGCATGGCCTTGGCCTGGTTCTTGTGCTGGCTCCGCTCGTCGCGGCAGAGGACGACGATCCCGCTCGGCAGGTGGGTCAGGCGAACGGCGGACTCGGTCTTGTTCTGGTGCTGGCCGCCGGGACCACCCGCCCGCATGACGTCGCGGTGGATGTCCTCGGCCCGGATGACGATGTCGACGTCCTCGGGCTCAGGCAGGACGGCGACGGTGGCAGCCGAGGTGTGAATCCGGCCCTGGGTCTCGGTCGCCGGGACGCGCTGAACGCGGTGGCCGCCGCTCTCGAACTGGAGGTGGCGGAAGGCACCGTCGCCGGTGATCCCGAACGAGGCCTCCTTGAAGCCGCCTAGCTCGGTCGGGACGACGTCGAGGATCTCGAACGACCAGCGCTGGGTTTCGGCGTACCGGCGGTACATCTCGAAGAGGTCGCGGGCGAACAGGGCCGCCTCGTCGCCACCGGTCCCAGCGCGGATCTCGACGATCAGGCTGGCGCGATCGGCCCCGGCCGCCTTGTCGTAGAGGAGGTCGCGGAGGGCTTCGCCGATGGTGTTCTGCCGGGTCCGAAGGGCTTCGAGTTCGGCCTCGGCATAGGTCCGCATGTCAAAGTCAGCTTCGGCCTCGACCATCGCCGCCGCTTCGGTGATGGATCGGCCCAGTTCCAGGTATTCGCCATAGGGACCGGCCAGCTTGGCCAGCGATCCCCGTTCCTTGGCGAGCACGGCATAGCGGGTCGGATCGGTCGCCAGCCCCGGGTCGAGCAAGGCGGCATCCAGCTCACGAAACCGCTGATAGTCGGCCTGGAGTTTCTCGAACACGATCAGCCCAATGGATCAAGGAGGACGAAGGAATGATTGGAAACGACGGACGGCCCGGTCGACCAGCGTGGGCTGATCGACGGGCCGTTCCTTGGATCTGATCCACTGGCGAACTAGGCCTGAGTCGGGGCGGGCTCGGTGGCCGCCACCTTCTTGCTCTTGCCGTAGGTCCCCTGGAACTTCTTGTTGAACTTGTCCACCCGGCCGGCGGCGTCGACGAACTTCTGCGAGCCCGTGTAGAATGGGTGGCACTTCGAGCAGACTTCGACGCTGATCTTGGCCTTGGTGCTGCGGGTCTCGAACGAGTTACCGCAACCACAGGTGACGGTGGCGGCCTGGTAGTTCGGGTGGATGCTATCTTTCATCGGGGTCTGACTTTCTCGGATCGGGAGATCATGATGCGGCCCGCCGAAGCCCAACCTGAGTCCTCGATGCCGCACCCAAAACAATACGATACTCGAAACGGGTTGGCCCAAACAATTGGAAATTTGGGAACCAATCAGCGCTTCTTGGGAGCCTCGCCCGTCGTCATTGGTTTGCCAGCCAGGAACTCCTGGACGGCGGTCTCAACTTCCTCATAAGTGAACTGGTGGTTCGGATCGTCGAGCGTGAACCGACGGACGATCTTCCCATCCGGCCCGAACATGAAGACGGCGGGAATGGCCGAGATGTCGAACTTCTCAAAGGCGTCGTCCATCGACTCGTCGATCAGGAAGTTGGTGAAGGTCGCCTTCTTCGACTCCAGGAACTGCTTCGCCTCGGCCACCTGCTTCGGCTTGGCGGTGTCATCCACACTGGCGGAAGCAAACGCGATCCCCTTGTCCTGATACTTCCCGGCCATCTCGACCAGGTGCGGGAAGTTCTGCTTGCACGGGCCGCACCAGGTCGCCCAGACGTCGACCACCGTCAGCTTTGCCTTCTTCGCGGCGATCTGCTTGACCATCGCGTCATACTTGACGGTTTCGAGCTTCACAGTCGGCGTATCAGCCCCGGTGGCCAGAGCCACACTTCCAAGGACGAGCAGCAGAGCGAACCGGGCACTGCGAGCAAACGGGCGGTAGGTGACGTTCAAAGGGGGCGACTCCAGATTTCAATGGGGTGGCGGGTCAATGCAACTCAAAACCTTTGATGCGATCCGGCAGGCCACGCCGATCCATCCGGTATCGGAACCACTGCATCGTGACGTGACACGAGCGTTCGTTGCTGGCCATTAGATCACGCTCGGCCTTGCCAGCCACGCGGGTCGCGATGGGTATGGTACACCGCGACGATCGTAATCTGGTCGACGTCACAACGATAAATGACCGCAAATGGGTACCGTCGAACTAATGCTAACCGACAATCCTGATAAACTTCTGGATGCAACTTGGGGAGCCGGCGAATCCCCTCGAAGACTTCCTCGACACAGAGCAAGAACGCAGCTCCCAGACCCAATCGGCGACCATCAAACCAGGCCATGGCTTCCGCCAGGTCGAGTTCTGCCTCCGGGTTGATAATCAGGGGCAAGTTCACTCAGCCGGCCCCCGCAATCGCCCTCGAACAACTTCCCAGGAATCGCCCGTCTTGGGGTTGTCGCGGTAGGCATCGAGACGCCGTTGGAGGTCTTGCTGGTGCGAATCCCGCAGGGAAAATTCAACCGGATCAGCGGCAATGCTGTCCCAGAGTTCCTCGACCAGCAGGATTCGCTCTGCCTGACTCAAACGATCGAGGCCGAGCGACTTGAGCGACGTGAGCATCGCGACTTCTCCGCCAGAACAGATTGGGAATACCCTGAATGATACCATTGCCCGGCCTGACCCGAAAGGCAAGCATTGTCTCGGTTCGGTCCGCTCGCGAACGACCACACCGCCAGGTTCCAATCACTGCCGATTCAACCGACACACCAAATTACGGGAAAGTTGTCGTCCAGCCGAGTCGATGTTCCAGAGCTTTGAGGGATTGCTCCAACGCCAATGCACCCGTTCTGCCACGGAATACCAGGCTGACATCGTCAACCAGCGTTGCGGACCCGAGGAAGAACTCGACGGAGTGATCTTGTCCCTCAAAGTGACCAACCCACTCCGCAGCAGTGGCTTCCATGGATTGGCGGATAACCTCCGGAAAGATGATTCCCCGGTTGGCGGCAAGACGAATCTTTTCAGGGCCGCTGACCGATTGGCCCCACGTGACTCCAGGAAATGCCTTTGCCAGTTCTTGCTGGACCGCCGTGATCACGCCGAGTGGTTCCCCATCGAGCCGTTTGATCGTGGCATCCAGACCCATCTCATGGACTCCGCGATCCGAGAATCGTTGCGGGTCTGATAAACGATCACGCCGCCGGGCACTGAAGCCCGGCGGCGTGATGATTCGATGCAAAAGTGAGCAGGGCTAACCCTAGAGGATAGGGTCGGTCACTTTACTTCTTGTACGGGATGCCGCAGCCGATGGCGCGGGTTTCGGTCTCTTCGATGGTCTCGCTGGCGAGCAGGTTGTCGATGGCGACCTTGACGTAGCTCTTGCCGGCCTTGCCTTCGTCGCGGTTGTTGTCGTCGAAGCGACCGGTGTAGCGGATGGCCCGGTCCTTGTCGAGGACGAAGAACTGCGGGGTGTTGGTGGCACCGAAGGCCTTGCCAATCTTGCCGTCTTCGTCATAGCCGTAGGCCATGTTGTACTTGCCGTCCTTGATCGCGGTCTTGATGCCGTCGATCCCGTCTTCGTCCTTCATGCTCGGACCCGACGAGCAGACGCCGACGAACTTGACGCTCTTGCCCTTGTACGCCTTGACGGTGTCGAACAGGCGGTCTTCAACGGCCTTGACGGCCGGGCAATGGTTGGCCAGGAAGGCAACCACAACCACGTCTTCCTTGATGTCTGCCATGTTCAACGGCATTTCCATCTTGCCATCAGCCGAGACGGCGGGGATGGCCGTGGTGGCGGGGCACTTGTCGCCGACGCTGACGACCTTGTTGTACTTGCCGGCGAGGGCCGGGGCGGCGATGAGAGCGAGGGCGGCGACGCTGAGGATCCACTTGCGCATGGGAGCAAACTCCTGAAGGGTTCGGCAAAGCATTGGTGAGGCCAGACCCGCACGACCAGCCAACCGGTCCAGCTTCACGAAGCATGAGTCGGTTGACGGTTCGCTATCCTGACTGATTGGACCCGAAACGGTTGATCCGATCAACCTTCGGGATCACCAGCGCAGGTCGAGCCGACGCTGGTCTTAACCTCACACCCGCCAGAGAGAGGCGTCGAACCGGGCCAGGTTGTCCCCGGTAATTCCCGAATCTTCGCCCGATTCCGCGAGGCCATTATAATTCGACTGGCTTCAGAGTCAATCAATGGGACATGACTCTTGTCGAGATCAGCCAATCTTCACCCGAGCCGGAACGCGAGCGGGAGGATATCGTCCATCGTGAATCGGCCCACGCGGTCGATCGCCACCGGCACGTCGCCCGCCGCGAACTCCGCCAGAACTTGCCGGCAAGCGCCACAGGGCGTCAGCAACGCATGAGTCGAACCCTCGGGAGCATCGACGCAGGCCACGGCGATGGCCTCGATCTGCGTGAACCCGGCCAGGACCGCCGCAAAGACCGCCGTCCGCTCAGCGCAGACGGTCAGGCCGTACGAGGCGTTCTCGACATTCGCCCCGGTAAAGATCTGACCCCCGGCCCGGATCGCAGCACCAACGTGGAAGTTCGAGTACGGACAATACGCCCGCTGGCTGGCGGCGCGGGCGGCAGCAAGCAGTTCATCCATCGGGTCGATGTCGGGCATGGGTGGATCAGGCTCCGGTCCGAATGCGGTCAACGAAAAAAGCTCGGCGATCAGGTCGAATGGCCGCGAAAGCGACCATCATAACCCAACGCCGAGCGGTTCGACTCATCGCTGGCAGCTGACTTTAGTTTACTTGACGTTGTTGTTGAACTTCACGTCCTGGATGTCGTCGCCGGGGGCGTGCTCGACGAAGTGCCAGGACAGTTCGTTGGCGACCAGTTTGAGGAACTTGAGCTTGAACGACGACTCCGAAACGCCGACATCACGCGGCACGGGGCCGCGGGTCGGGAACGAGGTGTCGGCCTGCTCCTCGTAGATCTGATCCCACTCCTTCGGCTCGTGCTTTTCTTCCTTGCCCTTGGAGTCCTTGGGATGCCCATAGCTCCAGACGTGGATGTGGATGTTCGACGTCCCTTCCATCAGGTCGGGGCTCTTGGGGTCGACGGCCTGGAAGGTCGCGACGTCGAGCATGATGGCGATGTCGGCCTCGAAGTCCTTGCCGACCTCGGTGGCGTCGGTCCAGGACGGGTGGGCTTCCATCCAGGCGTTGACCTTGTCGTTATCGACAAGCTGGATCTTCTTGACGTTCTTGCGCAGGGCCGACATGAACTCGCGGGTCAGGTCGCGAGACAGGTCGGAATAGCTTTCGCCAGCGCCCGGCTGGACGTGGGTGACCACGACCACCTTTTTACCGCTGAGCGACGGTCCCGGGGGGGGGATGGTCGGGTCAAACGGCTGCAAGAAGTAAAGCATGGTGCGCGGGTCGCACCCGGGCAGGGTCAACAGGCTCGCTCCGGCGAACATCATGGTCGCTAAAGCGGCTCGACGCGTGCTTGCGTGTGGCCGAGGGGTCATCCCTAACGCCCTCCCAGGGTCATCCGAAAGGTCCAGAATAGTACGGTCAAGGCCACGACGGCCACCGCGAGACCAACCAGGGGGACTTCCCAGCTCCGAAACGGCGCGGGACGCCCCCGGGCCGACGCGGCCAGGAGCCAGGGAACAATTGCCAGAAAGATCGGGGCCAGCAAGCTCCCAGCGGGGTTGGCCCGCCACGAACGCACCGGTTCTCCCCGGGCAAACCAGGCAAACGAAGTCGTCATCCCGCAGGTTGGACAAGGTCGACCCGTCGCCGCCTGAAAGGCACACGGCGCCAGGCCCAACTGTGTGTGCGTGCCAAATCCCCGAGGGTCCGGCTCCAGCCGGCGGGCAATCAGCAGCACGACCACGAGCCCACCGGCAAACAACCCCAGCAAGATCCGGGGCCAAACGCCGAGCCGCTCGTTTGCAACAACCTGCGAACTCATGGTGTGGAGATTGGAGAGAGGTCCAAAGGTGTGATGCGGGGAGACTACTCGCTTCGGTCTGTTGCGACAAGGCCAGTTTCTGGCCATGACGATCAATCCTGACCAGTTCGGCTCGCCCAGTTTCAATACGTTTCGGCGGGATCTGGGACGGGTACTTGTGGTGGGCCGTTGACGGCGAACCAGGGATAGATGGCGGGCAAGACCAGAGCGGTCAACAACGTTGAGGTGACAAGGCCGCCGATGACGACGGTGGCCAGGGGACGCTGGATCTCGGCGCCGGGGGTGGTCGAGAGGGCCATCGGGATGAAGCCGAAGCCGGCGACGAGGGCCGTCATCAGGATCGGACGAAGGCGGAGCATCATTTATATTGAGCGCGGCCTCGCGGGCGGCTTCGTGAGCTTCCACTCCGTCCTGGTGAAGGTGCTCCACCGCGCTGACCCAGACGAGGCCGTTGAGGACGGCGACGCCGAACAGAGCGATGAAGCCGACGCCAGCCGAGATCGAAAACGGCAGACCGCGCACGGCGAGCGCGAAGATCCCGCCGGTCGCGGCGGTCGGTACCGCCAGGTAGATCAGGCCCGCCAGTCGGGCCGAACCGAAGGTGCTGTAGAGGAGGAGGAAGATCAGCAGGAGCGAGATCGGCACGACGATCAGCAGGCGGCGGCTGGCCGTTTGCAGGTGCTCGAACTGGCCGCCCCAGTGGATCAGGTAGCCGGGGGGCAAGGCCACCTCGCGGTTGATGGTGCTCTGGGCGTCGGCGACAAAACCGGCGAGGTCGCGCCCCCGGACGTTGCAGCCGACGACCGCCCGGCGCTGGACGTTTTCGCGTTCGATCTCGCTGGGGCCTTCCTCAGCGGCGATCTCGGCGAGGTCGCGGAGCGGGATCGGAATGCCCTTCGGGTCAGCCACGCGGATCGACCCGATCCGGTCGGGGTCGTTCCGCCAGGAGAGCGGGAGGCGGACCTGGATGGCGTACCGCTTCTGCCCTTCGAGGACGCTGCCCACGGTCGTCCCACCGAGCGCGGCGACGGCGTCGAGGACGTCGTTAGCCTTGATCCCGTAGCGGGCCAACTGGTCGCGCCGGACCGAGACGCTGAGCATCGGCAACCGCCCGGCCGTCGGTGACTTGATGTCCTCGGCCCCGGCGACTTTCCCCAGCGAGTGCTCAACCTGAGTGGCGAGCTGCCGCAAGACGTCGAGGTCGGGGCCGTAGATCAGGGCGGCGACGTCGCTTTTGACGCCCGCGACCAGTTCGTTGACCCGCATCTCGATCGGCTGGCTGAAGCCGAACTTCACGCCGGGGACGTTCTCCGACAGCTTTTTATCCATCGCCTCGATCAACTCGTCGCGGGTCTGCCCGGCGGGCCATTCGCTTTGCGGCCTGAGCATCGTCCAGACGTCGGTCTGGTGGACGCCCATCACGTCGTTGGCGATCTCGGGGCGGCCGGTCTTGCAGTAGACCAGCCGGACCTCGGGGAACGACATGAGGATCTTCTCGATCTGGGTCGAGGCGGGGACCGCCCCTTCAAGCGAGGCGGACGGAATCCGGAGCGCCTCGATCACCAGATCCCCTTCGTTGAGCCGGGGCATGAACTCGCCGCCCAGGTTCAAGGCGACCGGGATGCTGACACCGACAACCCCCAGCGTGATCAGGCCCGCCAGGACCGGCCGGGCGATCGAACCGGCCAGGATTGGCTCGTAAACTCGTTTCAGGAGCCGGATCAGCCAGACTTCCTCTTCCTTCGTCTTCGAGCTGAGGACCAGCGACGCCAGCACGGGCATCACCGTCAACGACAGGACCATCGACCCCGCCAGCGCGAAGATCACCGTCAACGCCATCGGCCGAAACAGCTTCCCCTCGGTCCCTTCCAGGGCCAGGATCGGCAGGTAGACAATGGCGATGATCAGCTCGCCGAACATGGTCGGCTTGCGGACCTCGACGGCGGCGTCGCGGATGATGTCGAGCTTCGACCGCGTCCCGCCCTCGTGGGCCAGCCGACGGACGCAGTTCTCGATCATGATCACGCTGGAATCGACGATCAGGCCGAAGTCGATCGCCCCCAGGCTCATCAGGCTCGCCGTTACCCCGGTGGCGAGCATGATGTTCGCCGCGAACAGCATCGACAGCGGGATCGCCAGCGCCACGATCAGGCCCCCCCGGACGTTGCCGAGCAGCAGCAACAGGATCGCCACCACCAGCGCTCCCCCTTCGGTCAGGTTCCGGACCACGGTCTCCAACGTCTGGTCGATCAGGTGCGTCCGGTCATAAAGCGGTTCGATCGTTACCCCCGGCGGCAAGCTCTTTTGCAGCTCGGCGACTTTCTCCTTGACGTTGTTGACGACCTGGCGCGAGTTCTCGCCGATCAGCATCAGGACCAGGCCGGTGACGATCTCCCCTTCCCCGTCACGCGTGACCAGCCCCGCGCGGATCATCGGCGCAAGCTGGACCGCCGCCACGTCGGCCACCGTGACGGGGACGCCGTTCCGCTCGTCGATGACGATCGCGGCGATGTCGGCCAGCGAGTGCGTCTGGCTCTCGCCGCGGATGTACCGGGCTTCCCCCTCGCGGACGATGTAGCCGCCGCCGACGTTGGCGTTGTTGGTCCGGAGGGCATTGAAGACGTCGGTCATCGCCAGGTGGTACTGGGCCAGCTTGTCGGGGTTCAATTCGACCTGAAACGTCTTGAGTTCCCCCCCCTGGGCGTTGATCTCGGTGACGCCGGGCACGCCTCGGAGCTGGAAGGCGACGAACCAGTCGAGGATCGTTCGCAGTTCCATCGGGGTCATCCCCTTCCCCCGGACCTGGAACTGGTAAATCTCCCCGAGCGCCGTCGAGATCGGCCCCATCGTCGGCGTGCCGTACCCGGCGGGGATCAAACTCGCGGCCCTGGTCAACCGCTCGCCGACAAGTTGCCGGGCGCGGTAGAGGTCGGTCCCCTCGTGGAAGACGATCGTGACGAGCGAAATCCCGAACTTCGAGATCGACCGGATCTGCTCGACATCGGGCAGGCCACTCATCGCCCCCTCGACGGGGAACGAGAGCATCGTCTCGACCTCCATCGGGCTCAGCGCCGGCGCCTCGGTGATGATCTGGACCTGGACGTTGGTCAGGTCCGGCACGGCATCAATCGGCAACCGGATCGCCGAGTACACCCCAGTTCCCGCCACCAGCAAGGCCGCCGCCAGTACCATGAACCGGTTCCGGAGCGCTGCTTCGATCAAGGCGTTGAGCATGGCGAACCCTCCAGGGAGCCAGATCCGAGGTTATTCTTCCTCGGTGTCGTTCTGCAGGATTAACTCGCTCTTGAGCAGGAAGGTGCCGCTGGTGACGACCTTGTCGCCGGGGTTGAGACCGGCGAGGATGATCTGGCCTTCAGGGGTGGCGCGGCCGAGCTTGACGGGGTGGCGGGTGAAGGTCCGAGGTTGCCGGGGGTCGGGCTGAAAGACGGCCGCGACGCCGTCGAAGTCGACCAGGGCGCCGGGGGGAACCACCGTCGCCGACTCGGTCAGGCTGGCGTCGAGCGCGATCCGGGTGAACAGGCCGAGCTTGAGCAGGCCGTCGGGGTTGGCGGCCTCGGCGACGATCCGAACGGTCCGCGTACCTGGGTCGACCTCGGCAGCGGTATATAAGAGCCGCGCGGCGAACTCCTGGCCGGGATAAGCCTCGGCCGTGAGCCGGATCTTGCCCGCCCCGCCGCCCAGACCAGGCAAGGCGGCGAAGGCCGACTCGGGGATGTTGGCCACGGCGTAAACGTGGCTCAGGTCGGCGACGACGAACAGCGGGTCGGCCACGTCGACCCGCTGGCTCCGCGCGGCGGTCGTCGAGACGACCGTGCCGTCGAACGGAGCGAGGATCGGGTACTGCGAGATTGCCGAGTAGTCGCTCGGCAGGCTGGCGGCCGAGTCGGACTGCGCCAGGAGGTCGGGGATACTCTCGGTGATCCCGAGGATCTGCAACCGCTCGGCGGCGTCGATGACCATCTCCTCGGCGTTCCGGACCCCTTGCCGGGCGATCCGGTCCTGCTGCGAGACGTCAAAACGGACCTGTTCGAGCGCGGCGGCGAACCTGGCCTGCGCCCCTTCGCGGGTGTGCTCGGCCAGAAAGACGGGGTGCTCGCCGACGATCTTTTGCTTGTTGAGACCAGACTGCTTTTCCAGTTCATGGGTGGCCATCTCCAGCTCGGCCCAGGCGGAGACGAGCGTCCCGCGCGACGTCCCGACGAGCTTGTCGGCGAAGTCCCTGGTCAGATCCTGCGCCGAGGCTCCTTTGCGGAGGCGGGTGATCATCGCCTCGGTGTTGGTGTCGACGGCCCCTTTCCAGGCAGCCTCGGCCCGCGCGGTGCTCAAGGCTCGCTGCCGCTCGCGGATCAGTAGCCGGGCCGAAGCGACCTCGGCGCTGTCGAGCACGACCAAGACATCCCCGGCGTGGACCTTCGTGCCCGGCTGGACCGGCAATGTCCGGACGACGCCGGCGGCCTTGGGACGGATCTCGACCCGCAGGTTCGGGTCAGCCTCGATCCGCCCGGCGACGGCGACTTCCTTCGCAACCTGATCCACCCGCGCCACGCCGAGCTTGATGGCAGCGGTCTGGAACTTTCCTTCAGCCAGAACGACCGTGGTGGTCGGGTCAAACGCCAGCTTCGGCATGGTCCCGGCCGGCTCATCGGCGACCGCCTTCGCCTCGCCCGCGTTCCCATGAAAGAGCCGGTCGTGGGTCAGCGTCGCCGCCGCGACCGCAATCGACGCCACCACGCCGATGACCACGGCCCGATCACCGAACCACCTTGCCAGCCCACGCCCAAAGCGTCGCTGTTCTGCCGGAACGAGCAACTGCATGACCGCAACCTCCCCACTCCAGCACCCGATCCGCCCACGGATCGTGCCGGAGAGTCAGTCTTCACCAGATCCAGGCCCAGGAACGCGGGTGACAACAGGCCGACGACCGAAGCAAGAACGACTTCGAGGCCGCAAGCGCGAACAGCTTGTCACGAACGGGAACCGAGGCTGGGTCTAGCAAGACCAGCGATGAAGGCGAGTAGTCAACGAAGTTCGCGGCGCAAAGGTGGCGCCGAAGGTCAGCGCCCGCGGGATGCCCGGCTGACTCAACCGGTAGTCATGAACGCAGGAGTCGTCAACCAGCATGGCCGCCAGAAGCGGAGCGGCAACCGGCACGAATGACCGCGCCATGCCATCAGGCACGATGGCCGGAGCCGATTCGGCGGTCGGCAGAGCCTCCTCGGCGAGGTAAGCATGCAGCCGGGGTATGGTACCGGTGTGACCATCATCAGTCGGATCTGGTACCGGCCAGCCCCAGTGCCAGTGGAGGACGGCGACATCCGCGCCGGCGGCGGCATCGGGGTGCCAGCGGAGCAAGTGGTCGTGGTACTCGCAAACCTGTCCGGCCTCGTCATGATGCCGGACGTTGTGGAACTCCACCTTGGGCAAGGGAGTGGGCAGCAGGGCCAGGATCAGCAAGCTGACCGCAAGGTTGCGGGCTCGATGATGGGTCTGGAACCACCGCCTCATTACAGTCACCATTCCTGCTGGCTGACTTTGCCCTTGACACCATAGCCCATCTCTTCCACCAGTTTACCACCGAGCCAGGCCGTATAGAAGGTCAAAGTTCCCGCACCCAGCGCCAGCGCCCGCGACGAGACGCTGGCCGGGCGATCATTGGCATGGTCGTGGACCCGCAGCAAGAAGCTAGCGGCCATCATTGCCGTGGCAACCGCGTTGCCCAAGCCGTGCGAAGTCGCCACACCATGCCCGGTCTGGTCGCGGGGAATCCGGCTGTAATCGCGAAAGCCGGTGACGGCCGCCGCCGCCGCGCCGACAAGGCCGATCGCCATGCTGACCCGCGCCGCGTCGTCGTACGAATCCTCGCCCGTCACCGCTGCCAGGCCGTCGCAGATGTTGCTGACTGTGTAAGCGCCGATCGGCACGGCCACAACCGCCGGGTGCGGGCTGTGGCCGATCAACTCTTCCACCTTGTCAATGACGAACGTAATCGGGTCTGCCATGGGAACCCTCCAATAACCGTGTTTCATCGTTTGCAACGAATGAGCAGGCTATTGTGGATTCATGCCAGCGAGCGTCAAGGGAACCCGAACCGAGTCGGGGCTGGGACGCGAGTCAGATCAAACTTTCAAGCAAGAGCTTGAGCTTGCGGACCTCAACCTCGACCTCGAAGGGGCTGTCGATGTTGTCGAGGATCGAGACGGTCAGGGCGCGGTCGTAGCCGTTGCGTTCGAGGAGGTTGACGATCCGGCCGTACTCGATCTCCCCCTGCCCGATCCGAACCTGGAACTCGCCGGGCTTGCGGCCAGTATCGCGCAGGAGGACGTTCTGGACGAACGGGAAGACCTCGTCGTAGTTGCCGCCGGCGAGCGGTCCCTGGATGTAGTGGCTCGGGTCGAGCGTGATCCCGAGGCCGGGAACGGCCTTGCAGAGCGCGGCGGCCTGCGAGGGGTCGGACGTCAGCGTCTTCGAGTCGGTCATCAGGGCCAGGACCAACCCTTCACGCATCGCGTAGTTGCCGAGCGTCTGCAACCGCTTGACCTCGTCATCGTACGGTGTCCCGATCGGCGCGGCCGGGATCGTGATGACGGCGACGGTCAAGGTCTTGGCCAGGCGGCAGATCGCGTCGAACCGGCGGCGGAAGCCAGAGGCCTCGACATCACCGAAGTCGACGCCGAAGGCGGACGGTGAGATGCTCGGCCCCTTGCGAAGGCGACCCAAAGCGGATTCCAGGTTGTCAGCCACTTCGGATGGATGCAACCCGTCGCCTTCTTCCACGATCGCCAGGTCGATCCGGCGAAATTCGAGGTCGGCGATGTGTCGCAGGGCCTTGGCCAGCGGCTCTTTGGAAAAGCAAAGCGTGTTGCAAGCGACAAACACCCGAATCCCCTCCTCGACGATATCTCGCGGTCGATCCCTCTGAGTTGACGGGATCTTACCGCAGTCGACGTCCGGGCGGAAGGGAGGAAGCGTCACCCGTCCGAATCCCGCCGGTCCGGTCACCCGCCACCGTCGCGGCGGCGGGCGTGCCCGCCACATGCCGCGTCCAATGCGACCCCGCCAACCGGGCGAACTCGGCGTAGCGACGCTCGCGGTAAGCGACAAGCGCTCCCATTAAGTCACGCTTGGCGTTGACCAGTTCGGACTCACCGAGCGCATCTCCCGCCACCGCTACGTCGTCGATCCACAACCGGCCCGACCCGAGCAGCTCGAACCGGACCCGAGCCGTTTCAAGCCCGCCGTCGGGCAACTGCGGGGCCAGCACGGCAACCTCGGTCCAGTCGGACCGGACAATAACGTCGAACTGGCGGAGGTAGCCCCGGCGACTCGACTGCCCCTCGACCTGAACCCGGACCTTCGTCTCGGGGCGATCCGCGCGGAGCCAGCCGCGGACGACCAGGCTCGACCGCGCATCGGGATGAAAGCTGGCACTCGCCACGCCCGACGGCCCGTCGTGGGCCTCGATCCGGAGCGAACTCCGACCGTTGTGCGGGTGGTCGCGGTCGAGTTCAAGCGTCCCCGGCGTCCCCTCGGCGCTCAGATCCCACCCGGCCACCGTCGCGGCGGTGCCCGACGTCAGGACCAGGTCGGACTCGAAGCCAGGATTGACGAGGCCGCTTGCTCGCGGGAGCGCTGGCCCGCCCGCTTGCAACCGGTTGAGGCGGGCGAGCGTGGTGGCCAGGTCTTCGTACTGCGCTTTCATCCCATCAAGCACGGCAGGCCCTGGATAAGGGGCGAGGCCGACGAGGTGCACATCGGGGGCGCTGATCCGGGTCGCGGCCACGCCGTAGGGACCGAGTTCGATCACCAGGCGGAGCGAGTTCGGCCCCTTCTCCGGTTCCAGTCTGATCCCGCGCCCGATGTCATCGACCGCCGGGTGCCCGGTGGTCCCGAGCGTCGTCTCCAGGAGAATCGGGTACGGCGAGTCGTTGGCCATCGCCAGGAAGGTTTCCGCCCCCGACCGGATCGGCCGGGCCACGACTCCCGACGCGGCCAGGCGGGGGTCGACACCAATACCGGAGGGCATTGGGAGCGCGGCGAAGACCCGGGCGAACCGCCGGAGTCGTTCTTCTTGCCCCGCGACGCTGCTCGCCGCGACGAAGACGCGCCCCGCGTCGAGCGCCGCCAGGGCATGCTCCAGCGGTTCGTCACCCGTCGATCCCTCGGCCATCGGGCGAGCGGTCAGGCGCGGACCGGTGCCGATCGCGGCCGAGTCGACGACTTCGGTACCGATCAAGGCTCCGCGACCCGGCCGAGCGGCTACCGCCTTGTCGAGTTCCGGGCTGGTGGCCAGGTCGTGCGCGAGATCGTCGGTCGACAGGCCGGTCGCCCGGAGGATCACCGGCGCTCCCTCACCCACCTTCCAGGCCGCGAGGTTCAGACCCACTCCCCACCACGCCTGAGCGGGACCGAGGCCAGCCAGGTCAACCCGGCGCGCTTCGTCGCCAGCAGGTCCGTAATCCAGGCCAGGGGTCGCCACCGCCAGGGTTGACCCGGGCGCGGCTCGCCGGGCCGCCTGGGCGAACTGAGCATAGACGGCAGCCACCTCGTTGGCCCGCCAGGCGAGCCAGGGAGAATGCCCCGCCGTCTCCACGAACCGCGCCCGGAGTTCGAACCGGTTCGGGTCGTCGTTGTTCCGCCCTGGCACACGACCGGCGGGACCCGCCTCGAACGTCGCGGCGACGAATCGAGCATAGGTCAGATCATCCAGCCCCGAGTCGGGACCGCCCGGCAAGGTCGAACCCGGACCGAGTCGGATCAAGGCGCCAAGTAAGTTCGGACGAGATGCCCGCAGTCGGACCGCGTCGGCGACCCGACGGGTCATCGCGTCGCGGACGGTCGGATGAATGAGTTGGTAAGCACGACCATCGGGCAGGCCCCAGCGGTCAACCCGCAGGAGATTTCCGGCCGCGGCTTCGGGAGAATCGAGCGGCGGGAGGCCGGGAATCGACCCCTCGAACGCCACGTCGACCCAGGCCGAGCAGTTCCGCCGAGCGAGCACGCGGAGCAAGAGGTCGAGCCGATCGGGTCCGGTCGCATCCTCGTCGGCCTGGCCGGCCAGACCGCGCCGCGTGGCTCGGTCGGCGAGCCCATCGGGCAGGACGACGCTCGACGCTCCGGTGTGGAGCAGATAAGTCGTCAGGTTCCGCGCTTGCATCAGGGGGTCAACCCGGCCGGTCGAGTCGCCGCCGCCGAAGCGGTCGAGTTCACGGGCGTTGGCCAGGTGGAGACCGACCGAGCGATCTCCTTCGCGGCCGGAGGCGGGTGCGGGCGGTAAGTCGCCCAGTTCGGTCAAGGTGATCGCCCCGACCTGGACCGGAGCCGACGCCCCCCGATTGGCCAGCACGACGACGGGTGCCTCATCGCCCGGCCAGACTGGCCAGGAGAAGGTGACGGGGGCCGACCCTTCGAGGATCGGAGCCGCCGCCACGCAGGCATCGAGCAAGATCCGATTCCGGCCCGCCGATCCGTTGCCGGTGGCGATCAGGGCCACGCCGAGCGCGGCGGGGTGGCCGCCGGTGACGGTCAAGCTCAGTCGGTGCGGGCGGTCGGGGTGCGGGACGCGGAGCGAGACGGCCGACCAGGCGAGACCCAGCCCATCAGGAGCGGGGAGGATCGCCAGTTCGCCAGCAGACCGACCGATCCAGCCTCGGAGCCGATCCCGTAATGGTGGCGCCACCAGAGCCGCATCGGGAACCGTCCAGGCCCACCGATTGGTACCATCACTCGGAGCCCGCCCAGAAGCCGAGGCGCGGTGTCCGGTCGGTCGCGTCAGGTCGATGACGTCCACGTCGATCCCCGACCCGTCCGCCTTCGTCAGCGGCACCGGCGCGGGGGTCCGCGAGTTGACCACCGCGACGGTCAGCCGCCGGGTTGCCGACGTGATCTGCGTCGGGTTCCGGCGCCTGCGGACCCAGCGGCCGAGCCGGGTTCCCGCCGGATCGCCCAGCGGCTCCCAGTCGGTCCGGACCTCAAGAAGATAGGTCCCTTCCGGCCCCGGCATGGTCAGGTTCACAGCATGCGGCGGCGGGGACGGGTTGTTGGTCGGGACGATCTCGCGCCATTCTTGCCGCCAGACCGGCTCACCGCCGCCGATCGGTCGCAGCTCGACCACGCTCCGCAAGGTAACCTCGGCCGACTCGGGAGTCAGGATATTAAACCCGACACCGAGCGGGACAACCGCGTCCGACTCCGATGTTCCGTCCGTCGCACCCAGCTCAACCTGGATCGCATCCCATGGCAGCCGCTCGACGGCGACCTCGGTCGGTTGCCGACCGGCAGTCGCCCCTTTTTGGGGGCCTTCGAGCAGACTCGCCAGGCCGATCCGCGCCACCTGCCCACCGACCTGGATCACGAGATCCGCCGCCAGGGGGGACTCGACCCGGACCCGAACCTTGCCGCGACCCGTCGCCCCGACCAGCCAGCTCGCGTCGATCTGATTGCGAGGAGTGACAAGCGCCTGTCCCAACTCACGAGGCCCGACCGGCCAGGCAATTGCCTCGACGATCCGGCCCGTCGTCACGGCGAGACTGACCTCCTGCCTCGGACCGGGAGACATCTCGGTCATGGGAGTCGACAGCACCGATCGGGCCGGCGGTGGCATGGGCGACCACTCAACCTCCAGCGTCATGGCCACCGGCAGGCCGACCGGTCGTGGCTCGCTGGCGGCAAGCCCGACCGAACCAACCAGCGACAGCAACAGAACCAGCCACCAGGCCGGCTTAAAAGGACTTGGTCCAGAACACGCCATGCGGCTTTTCAATACCCCTGGGGCTCCGGCATCATCCAATCGATTCGGTTCGCGTCCTTGCTGACCGAGATCAACCTGCCTGGGAAACCCTCGTCTGCGATTGGCGGATGGTTATCTATCAAATTCCGATCGGCTCGTCGACCCACGAACTCCAACGATTCCGCACAGCTCACGAGATCGCCCAAACCCACAAGACCCGAGCCACCCCACGCAAAGCCGTTACCCACATTGCCCATTTTCACAAATGACCATCGATATCATTGGACTGATGAACGATGAGCGGTTATGATGACATTCCCGAGCGACGTGATGCTGACGGATGGATCCTTCCTGACGACCTCGGCGAATTTTCCAACCATCCGCACTGACCCCAGCGTAATGATCGCTGGGCGTCGTTCAGATTTAGGTGGGGGGTGACAGTTGCGGCCCTGACGTCGAGTTTAGGGTCAGTTACCCGCCGATTATCACCGGGTTGCATTGCCCATCCTCCTCAAGGATACGTGCGATTATGAGGGTCTTGCTCTGGCTGCTGATGGCGTTCTCCAATCGCCCCGATGGACTTGAGGCGACCGATCGCCTGATCCCTCCGGGTTGGGTGGGTAACCCCTGGGGACCGGCCGCCACCGCCGCTCGAAAGTCGGGCCAGATCCCGCCTTTGGTGGATACACCCGAGATGAAGCAATGGGACCAGTGGGGCCGCAAGGTGCTCAGGACCGGCGACATCGTCTTCCGACGCGGTGACGCGAAGGTCATGCTGGGCTACTTCCCGTTCAGCCAGTTCACCGCCAACGTGACCAACAGCCAGTTCTCGCACACAGGCACGGTCGTGGTTGAGGATGGCGAACCGGTCGTGTATGACACCACCAACCCGAGTGTCCGCCGCCAACCGTTCAAGGTCTGGGTGCTCGACAACGCGGGACCGTTTGGTGTCAAGCGACTTAAAGCCGCCTATCGCAACCGGATTCCCAAGGTGGTCGAATACCTGCATGACGTCTTCCAGAAGCAGCTCAAGTTCGACTGGGAACTCTCAGCCGATGACCGCGAGTTGTACTGTCTGGAGATGACCGAAAAAGCGTTTCGCCACGCGGGTTTACGGCTTTCTGAACCTGTCGTTCTGGCGGACATGGAAAATATTAACGATTTCCCGGTTTGCGTGACCGCATTCACGACTCTGTCTTCCTTGAAGCTTGACCAAGCCGTCTTTTTCCCTGGGAATGATCGCCACGGAGTTTGGGCATCCCCTTACCTCGAAACGGTCTACTCGGAGCCAGTCGTCAAATCACGCCGCCCGCCGAAGTCAAAGCCGCCAGTGCTGCCCGCCTCGGTGGAGATTCCATCAACCAGCGCTGGGCAGACTGCCAAGCCCAATGGGTCATCCGTCGCTGGACGTCCGCAAGGGGCACCTCGGAATTAATTCAGATTCGGTTTACAAATTCGGTGCGGTCGGGTAGGAGAATCATTGCAAATCATGAACGGATCGGCTGTATTTTATACAGCTCGTGAGCCGTCGATCGCTTCGGTCGGTCAGTAGGGGAAGTTCTGATGCGATATTTATCTCATCAAATCCCGCCAAAAATTGGGATGGTTCAGGCGAAAGGTAAGGCAGGGACGCCATGACTCGCCGCTTTCACATCCTCCCACGAGGCGTTGGCCTGGTGGTTGTTCTGAGACTATTGCTGGCTCTGACCGTATTGGAGCCATCCAGCCGGAGCCCCGCCGCGCTGGGTGCCGAACCGGTCGAGCCTGTCTACCCGCACAAGACGGTCAAGCAAACCGAGGTCGGCGAAGGACCCCGGTCGTACTGGTTATTTGAACCAGCTGATCCAACCCCTGAATCTGGTCCCGTCGTCGTCTTCAACCACGGCTGGTTTGCCGTCAACCCGGCGGTCTATGGTGCCTGGATCGAGCACATGGTCCGCCGCGGGCGGATCGTGATTGCCCCCCGCTACCAGCGTGACTTGCTCACCCCGCCGGCCAACTTTTTGCCCAATGGTCTGATCGCCGTGCGGGATGCGCTCGACGTCCTGTCCACGTCGCCAGCCCACGTCCGACCCGATCGGAACCGGTTCGCGCTGATGGGGCATTCAGCGGGTGGCAACCTCTCAGCGCAGATGGCTGCCGTCGCTGCCGAAGCGGACCTTCCCGACCCCAAGGCCGTGATCGCGATCATGCCCGGGGAGATTCTCGCCACCAAGCGGCCTGATCTGGCCAACATTCCGGCCAAGACCTTGCTGGTCGTTGTCGCCGGCCAAAAAGACCTCGTCGTCGGTGATCAACGCGCCCGTGAGATTTTCTCACTAACGACCTCAATTCCGCTCGATCGGAAGAAGTTTATCCTCTACCGTAGCGACCTGAGGGGCTATCCCCACTTCAAGGCCGACCACCTCGCCCCGACCGGCCTCCAGTCGCGGTTTGACTCGGGCGACGGTGTGTTTCACGCCGCGCAGATGGCACAGTGCGAGGTCAATGCGCTTGACACGTCGGGATTCTGGCGGATGGCCGACCTCACGCTTGATGCCGCGTTTGAAGGGAAGACCCTCGACGAGGCGACCAACAAGGGAGACGCCTTCCGCCACCTCGGCTACTGGTCCGACGGCCGACCGGTCTTGCCCGCGATCGTCAGCGATGACCTGTCCACCGTCCCGCGCGTCTTCCCCGCCGCCGGGATCAAAGGGTTCGGCCGGTTCTCGATCATGGCCGCGGGCTCCACCCAGGACTCCGCTGTCACCAAGGCCGCGGCAGCCTCCGAGCGACGTTGATTGTTGATGATGCCTCAACCATGCATCATAGATTGACAGGATCTGCCCAGTTCTTGCGTCGATCAGGTTGCTTCCCAGTGCGTCGCCCGTTGGCGTTGGCGTCTTGGCATCGCCTGTGCTATAGCTTTCTCATCAAGAACCGACGCAAGACGCAATTCGAATTCTTTTAAATCTTTCGTTGTTGCCAGGATCTGGCTGGCTGCATAAGGGACTGGTATGACCGTCAAAATCCTTGTGGTGGATGACGAGCCCGATCTAGAGCTATTGATGCGTCAGCGATTTCGCAAGCAAATACGCAGTGGTGAATATACGTTTGCTTTTGCTCAGAATGGTGCGCAAGCTCTAGAACAATTGACGAGCGACGAAAATTTCGAGGTGATGCTGACCGACCTGAACATGCCGGTCATGGATGGTTTAGCCTTGCTGGACAAGGTGAACCACCTCAGCAGTCGGCCGCAACCGGTGGTCGTCTCGGCTTATGGCGACATGCCCAAGATCCGGGAAGCGATGAACCGAGGTGCCTTCGACTTCTTGACCAAGCCGATCGACTTCACCGACCTGGAAACGACGATCCTCAAGGCGCTTGAGCAGATGCGTCTGGTCAAGGAATCCTCGTTTGCTCAAAAGCAGGTTGAGGCTTTCCGCCATGAGCTTGGCCTGGCGCACTCGATCCAGCAGTCGATGCTGCCGCAAGAATTCCCCACCGTGGCGGGGGTTGAACTTTACGCGCGGATGCTGCCGGCCCGCAATGTCGGGGGAGACTTCTTCGACTTCTTCTTCCTCAAGGATGGTCGACTGGGCGTGGTCATCGGTGACGTATCGGGCAAGGGAGTCTCGGCGGCGATCTTCATGGCGATTTGCCGCTCGCTCCTGCGGTCAATCGCCGCTCAGGGCTTGCTCCCTGGCGCGGCGGTGAGCGAAACGAACCGCCTGATCTGCGAAGATAACCGAACCGACCTGTTCGTGACGCTGTTCTATGGCATCTTGAATCTCGAAACCGGCCGGTTTGATTTTTCGAGTGCCGGTCACAACTCTCCCTACCAGTTTTCGAGGGATGGGCAGGTCGTCATGCTCCCGACCGACGAAGCTTTAGGGACCGTGCTGGGGGTGGTTCCCGAAGCCCGCTATAGCACCGCGACCTGTCATCTTCAGCCGGGCGATGGCCTGTTGCTATATACCGACGGCGTGACCGAAGCGCGGGCGTTGAACAACCAGATGTACCAGGAAAATGGTCTCGAAACCTACCTGAACCGAGCGAATGCGGCTTCGGTCAAGGACATCATCATCGGTTTGGTCGAGGATGTCGGCACGTTTACCCACGGTGCCCCACAGTCGGACGACCTGACCGTGCTTGCCCTCCGTTATATTGGCCGGACGTGATGCTCATCTCTTAGTGGTCGATCGGTTCTGCTTGACTCTTCACCCGTCCGTTTGGCAACGCATCATGTATGATCTGACGCACTTCGACCTGGAAGACATGGTCCGGTGTGGTTCCGACCTGCGCACCCAGGGTGTGGGAGCAACCCACATGGAACCGGTGGCCCAAGCAATCGTCAACCACCTGTATCACCACCTCCGCGACGGCTCGGACGGTCCCCGAGCGTGTGCTCTGGTCCGGCTCTACAAGACGCATTCCTTCACGGACCTCGAACCTGAGCTGCGTCAACGAGTTCGGGCGGCGTTGCCCGATGAACCCGTTGCCGCAATGAAGTGCCTTACCTTGCTGGCCACAGCCGGTGACGAGCCCGCGTGGAACGACCGCCGGTCGTCCGCCGGACACCAGGCGATCCCGCTCATATCGACCGCCCAGATCGACGAACTACCGATGGTTACGCAGTTGATCCGCCAGTTTGGTCTGGAGTCGGCTTCGCTCCTCAACCTAGACCCTGCGCTTATGCTCGATCTAGAACTGCGGACTTACAACGTCTTCCACGTTCAGGAAGCTCTTAACTCACCGCATATTCCAGCTCAGACCGGCTTCGTCATCCCCTACAAGATCGCGTCGGTGCTGGGTTTTGGTGGAGTCCTTCCGTCAGGCGAACTTGTCGCGGTTTTGCTCTTTTCCAAGGTACCGATCCCCGCCGGCACCGCCGAGTTTTTCAAAACCGTGGCACTCAACATCAAGGTTGCCCTCTTACCCCACGACGGCGCCGGCGTGTTCGCCCCCAAGAACAACGGAGTCGCCCTCCTTACGCAAATTGAGAACTTCCAGGTTGCCGCCCTGACGCAACTACTCGACGTCCAGGAACAAACCGCTTTGGTGCAGACCGGCCGACTCAAGGCCAAGAACCAGGAGTTGGAACTGACACTCCAGCAACTCCACGCGGCACAGGGTCAGCTGGTCGCCAAGGAGCGGTTGGCGTCGCTGGGTGCCTTGACGGCCGGGATCGCCCACGAGATCAAGAATCCGCTCAACTTCGTGACCAACTTTGCCCAGCTTTCCACCGACCTCGTCGCCGAGTTCGCCGACGAGTTAGGGGCTCTTAGCCATCACCTTGATGATGACACGCGCGACAACCTCGAAGACCTTCTCGATAGTCTGAAGACGAACACCCAGAAGATCCGCGAGCACGGCAAGCGTGCCGATGGAATCGTCAGTACGATGCTGATGCACTCGCGGGGTGAGGTCGCGCGGAGCTACCCGGCCGACCTGAACGAACTCCTCAAGCGCTACACCGACCTGGCCTATCATGGTCTCCGGGCGCACGATTCCAGCTTGATGCTCACCATCCAGACCGACCTCGACCCGGCGGTCGGGCAGGTTGACCTGATCGCCGAGCATATGAGCCGGGTCATCCTCAACCTGGTCAACAACGCCTGTTATGCCGCGAATCAACGCAAGACGACCGCCGGACCTGGCTTCACCCCGACGGTCCGGGTCAGCAGTCATGCGCAGGGCAATATGGTCGAGATCCGCGTCCGCGACAACGGCGTCGGCATCCCGGCGGCGATCCGCGACCGGATCTTCGACCCGTTCTTCACCACCAAACCTCCGGGCGCGGGGACCGGTCTTGGGCTCTCGTTGAGCCATGATATCGTCGTCGGCGAACATCAGGGCGAGATGCGGGTCGAATCCACCGAGGGTGAGTCGACGGAGTTCCTCATTACGATTCCCAAGAAAGCTCCGGGCAAATGGACCCCGGGTCAGACCTGAACCTGATTTGTGATATTGCGAGTGGACCAGCAACCTCGCCGCTTGCTCTGGACCCGTGCGCAACTTATGCTCGGTTCCCTGGGTGATCACTTCGCCTTTCCGCTCGATCCAACCCGCACCCGGGAGAAGTCGCATGAACCGTCGTGGTTTCCTGCAAGCCGCCGCTGGGACAGCGTTTGCGTTTCATGTTGTGCCCCGCCATGTGCTGGGTCGAGGATTCATCCCCCCGAGCGAAAAACTGAACATCGCCGGGATCGGGATCGGCGGCCGGGGTCGCAGCGTCCTGAAAGAGATGGCCGGCGAGAACATTGTGGCTCTCTGCGATATCGACTCGGCCAAGGCAGCGCCCACCTTCAAGGACTATCCCAAAGCCGAAGTTGGCCGCGATTACCGGGCACTGCTTGACAGGGCTCAGGGATTCGACGCGGTCATGATCGCCACTCCTGACCACATGCACGCGCCGATTACCATCGCCGCGCTCCGCGCGGGCAAGCATGTTTACGTTGAGAAGCCGATGGCGCACTCGATCGAGGAAGCGCGGGTGATGACGCGGGTCGCCCGCGAGACCGGTCTGGTGACCCAGATGGGCAACAACGGCCATGCGGGCGAAGGGCTCCGCCTGACGCGCGAATACATCCAGGGCGGCGCGATCGGCCCGGTCCGCGAGATCCACTGCTGGACCGACCGACCGGGCAAGTGGTGGAAGCAAAACCTCGACCGGCCCACCGACACGCCGCCCGTACCCGCGTCGGTCGACTGGGATCTCTGGCTCGGTGCCGCCCCCGTCCGACCCTACTCGAAGCAGTACCACCCGCATGACTGGCGCGGCTGGTTTGACTTTGGCACGGGTGCTCTGGGCGACATGGCGATCCACAACATGGACCCAGCCTTCTACGCGCTCGACCTCAAAGCTCCGTCGGCGGTCGAGGCCCAGACGAGCGGTCTGAAGGCCGAGTCGTACCCGCTCTGGACGATCCTGCGCTATGAGTTCGCCGCCGACGGCGATCGTCCCGCCACGTCGATCACCTGGTACGACGGCGGCAAGAACCCGCCCCGCCCTCGCGACCTTCCCGCCGGCACCGAACTGGCCGATAACGGAATCTACTTCGTCGGCGACAAGGGACTCATGGTCTGCGGCGGCTGGTCGGGCGCTCCGACCCTTTATCCCGAAGCCCGCCGCCAGGAGTTCGGCACTCCCAAGCCCACGATCGCGCGTTCCTCCAGCCACTACGGCGAGTGGGTCCAGGCGTGCAAGGATGGCAAGCCCGACAACGCCAAGGCGGGCTTTGCCTATTCGGGACCGTTCACCGAAGCACTCCTGGTCGGCAACCTCGCCCTCCGCCTCCAGAAGCGGATCGAGTGGGATGCCACCACCATGAAGGCAACCAACGCCTCCGAGGCTGACGAGTTGATCCACAAGCGCTATCGCCCCGGCTTCGGGATTGGTGTCTGATCGGTTGCAGCGAATTCAGCAACGGCGAGATCGCGTGTCCACCGCGATGTCCGATCGTCGAGCTTTGGACCCGTCGTTTCTAAGGCAGCAAGACTCATGGGGGACGATGCGGATCAGAACCGAGGCCGAGCCCGAGTGGCACCGCTGGCTCCGCTGGCGGTGGTGGTCGGTCTGGGCGTCGTGGTTGATCGGCTTCTCGATCCATGGGGAACGACGGTCTGGGGTGACTGGGCTGTTGGTCTGGCGGTAGTTGCCTGGCTGATTGGGCGGAATGAGTCCGCTCAGATCGGCGTCATCGTTCTGACGTGGCTGGCGCTCGGCGCTGCCTGGCACCACGAGCGCTGGTCGGATCTGGCCGACGATGATCTGGCGCGGGTGGTCGAGGCCGAGGGCTGGGAAGCGGGCGAGCGGCGGGTCGGCTGGGTCCGTGGCGTGGTGGTGGATGAGGCGACGTTCCGACCGGGTCACGATGGCCCGGACGACCGGGGATCAACCCGCGCGGTGATCGGTCTGACGGCGATCCATGATGACAAGGCCCCGGGGGGTTGGCGGCCCGTCTCGGGCGCGGTGCAGATGTGGGTGGCCGGCGATCGGTCCGACCTGATGAGTGGTCAGCCGGTCGAGGCGGCGGGGGTGATCGCGCAGGTGGAAGGGCCGCTCAACCCGGGCGAGTTTGATCCCCGACCGCTCCTCCGAGGCCGTGGCATCCGGCTCCGGATGATGGTCGATGGGCCGACCGGGATCTGGGACGACCCGACCGGCGACGAGTGGCCCTGGACCCGACGCCTCGGCGCGGTCCGCCGCTGGAGCTACGGGCGACTGGCGAGCACGCTCGATCCCGCGACGCTCCCGCTCGCGGCGGCGCTCTTGCTCGGGCGGCGCGAGGCGGTCGACCCCGAGGTCAACGATGCCTTCGCGCGCACCGGGACGACGCACCTGCTGGCCATCTCGGGGCTGCACTTGCAGGTCCTCGCCTGGACAATGGCCCTGCTGGCGCGATCGGTCGGGGTCCGGCGCCGGCCGACGTTCCTGCTGGTCGCGCTCGGGACGGTCGCCTATGCCGCGCTGGTTGGCTTCGCACCGTCGGTGGTCCGGTCGGCGGCGATGACGGTCGGCGCCTGCCTGGCGGGCTGGCGGCACCGCTGCTCGACCCCGGGAAACCTGCTCGCGGGCGCGGCGTTGGCCACCTTGATCTGGAACCCGAGCGACCTGGGTGACGTCGGCTGCCAGCTTTCGTTTCTGGCCGTGGCGGCGGTGATCTGGCTTGTGCCCGAGGTCCTTTCATGGGACGCACCGAAGTTGCTGCCGCTGGATGTCCTGGAGCGGCAGACCGAGTCATGGTGGCGCATCCGGCGGCGGGTCGGGCTGGCTTACCTGCGCGCGGGGGTGATTGGGTCGACAGTCGTCTGGCTGGCGGCCTGGCCGCTGGTGGCGCTCCGGTTTCATCTGGTCTCGCCGATCGCGATCCTGGCAAACATACCCCTGATCCCGCTCACGTCGGTCGCCCTCTTGCTGGCGGGCCTGAGTCTGGCTGTTTCCGCCGTCTGGACTCCGCTCGGCGTGCCGTTCGGCTGGTTGTGCGGGCAGTCGCTCCGGGGGACCGAGGTGATCGTCCGGTGGGCAATGGCCCTGCCGGGGGGCCACGCGTTTGTCCCCGGCCCACCGTCGGTCCTGGTCGGGGTCTTCTATGTCGTGCTTGCCGGAGCCACCGTCGCCCTGGCCAACCGGTGGCCCTCGCGTCGGGTCCGGTTGACCTTGCGCGCCGTGACCGGATGTGGCCTGGTCCTGGCCGTCTGGCCGCTCATCCCGGTCCGGCCCGAGGTCGCGACGGCCGACGTCTGCGCGGTCGGGCACGGCCTGGCGGTCCTGATCCGGTCGCCATCAGGGCAAACCGCGCTCTACGACGCGGGCAAGATGAGCGACCCCCACGTTGGCCGCCGGCTCATCGCCCCGACGCTCTGGTCGGTCGGCGTGGCGCGGGTCGACGTTTTGATCCTGTCTCATGCCGATGCGGACCACTTCAACGGGGTGCCCGACCTGCTCGACCGGTTCGCGATCGGCTCGGTCCGTGTGCCGCCGGGGTTTGCGGACCCGAAGAACCCGGGGGCGGCGCGCCTGATCGCGGCGGCTCAGGCTCGGGGTATTCCGGTGCGGTCGATCGCGGCGGGAGACGTGGTCGACCTCGGCGCCGGGGTGACGATGACCGCACGCCACCCGACACCAGACGACACCCAGGGGACGGACAACGCGCGGAGCGTGGTTCTGGAAGTGGCGCAGGCGAGCCGGAAGCTATTGCTGACCGGCGACCTCGAACGCGAGGGATTGGCCCGGTTGCTGACGGAGTCGCCCCCCGGATCACCGATCGACGCGATGCTGGCGCCGCACCACGGCGGTCGGACGGCCAATCCCCCCGCTCTCTACGACTGGGCCAGGCCCCGGATCGTTGCCGTCAGCCAACGTCCGCCGACCGCCGGCGCGCGCGACCCATTGGCCTTCCTTGATGCACCTGGTCGGACAGGTCGACCAGTCCTCCGGACCTGGAAGACCGGCGCCATCCGTTTGACCTGGGAGCCCGCCGGCCTGGTCGCGACGACGTTCCTCGGACCGCCGACTTCCCCTCCAACCCCGGTCGAGTTCACGCCCAAACTGGCGGCAATCGGCTTCGTCGGCTGGCCGCGAACGGTGGTCGTCGCGCTGCTCGCTTTGCTCGGCGGCGGTGGGCTCGCGGTGGTCGTGATTGCGATCGAGTGGGGGGCCTGGTCGCTGGTGGCGCCGGGACGGAGAGTCGGACAAACCCGGTCCGAAGTGGCCCCCTCTGCTCCCGACCGATCAGCCCAGCGGATCACGACCCGAGCGGCCGACGGCTCGATCCTGGTTGGCGACTGGTTCCCGGCGGCGGGTGATCGGACCCAGAACCGGACGATCCTTCTCCTCCACGGTCTGGCCGAAGACCGTCGGGCATTCGAGGTCCGGGTTGACCGGTTGATTCAAAGCGGCTGGAACGTGGCGGCGGTCGATGCACGCGGGTCGGGCGGGAGCGGCGGCAAGTGGGTGACATTCGGCGGCCGCGAGGGAGACGACCTCCGATGTTGGCTCGATACCTTGACCGCACTCAAGCCCGATTCCACCCGGTTCGCCGTCTGGGGTCGGTCGATGGGGGCAGCCACCGCGCTCCGGGGGGCGAATGCCGAGGATCGGATTCGAGCTCTCGTCCTCGAAGCCCCCTATGATGACCTCCGGACCGCCGTGGCGGGGGTTCTCCGCAAGCTCCGCGTTCCCGGTGGGCTGGCGGGACTGGTCCTGGCGCGGGCACGCAGGTTGGCCGGGGTCTCGCTCGATCGCCCGCGACCGATCGACCTGGCTCCTGGAATTCAGGCCCCCACGCTTGTCGTCCACGGCACCAACGACGCCCTTGTGCCGGTCGGTCGCGCTCGCGAACTGGCTCGCGTGATCGGGCGTGATCAGGGTCAGGCCGCCGAATTCCTTGAAGTTGCCGGCGCCGGGCACGCGAACGTCTTCTCCGTGGGTGGCGACCCGCTCGCCGAGGCCGTCGTTGCCTTTCTCAACCAGGCGATCCCGCCGACCTGATCGCGTCGGATCAGGCGTCGGTCTCCTCGATCGACTGGCGGATTCCCCGGAGGGCATCGTCGGAGTCGAGCGATTCGAGGTCGGACCACTGCGTCAGGATGAAGACCGTCCGACGCGGAGTCTGGAACCCCCTGAGAGTGCAGGCAACGGACAGGTCGAGGCTGACGAACTCGACATCGTGTCCCGTGGCGACATGGCCGTCGATCTCCTCGGCGGTCGGCTCAGCGTCGAGGGTCGGATACTCCTCCTTGAGCGCAGCGAGTCCCTCGGCCACGAGCTCGGCGGGGTCGGCTTCATCTCCTGCTTCCACCGTCACGAGGGCGAAGGCCAGGCCACTTTCCGCCTGGATCGCGATTGTCGTGCGTGGGCCATCGGCGGTCACGTCAAGTTCCCAGTCGGCGGGATATTCAAACCGAATACCCTGGTCGTCGTAGATCGCGAGATTCATGGGCAAACCTGGCAAAAACCGTCGAGTTTGCGCTCGAACGAAAAACGTCTCCACCCAGACAACGCAAGTGGGACAATTCTAACGACCAATCCACGAAGTCGCCAAGGTTGACCTAACCCGCATCAGGGATCACCCGGAATCCACTCGCTTTTACCCGGCCCAGACTACCCGCATTCTCGCTGATTGGAGCAAGCCGGCGGAATCGACTTGCTGGCTCATCCCAGGGGCTTGGGGTGGCCGATAGGTGAAAGGAACCAAGCCAGTTGCTCGGGTCGGGGCAATGGGTCTGGGGTGGAATCTGGTTGTGGTCCCTGATCGTGGTCCGGTCCTCCGGGTATCTCAGGAAGAGGGTGCGATGGCCGCTTCAAAAACCAGCTCGAAACCCGCGATGCTGACGCCGCCGCCCCTGCCGACCCTCGAAGAGGTCGAAATGCTCCGGCGTCAGGTCGTCGAACTACAGCGGGTTAGCAGCCTCGGGATTTTGGCTGGGACCGTTTGCCACGAGTTGAACAATGCGCTCACCCCGATCCTCAACTACGCCAAACTTGGTCTGCGGAACCCTGATCCCGAATTCAAGCGGCGAGCATTCGAGAAGATCCTCGAAGGTGCCGAACGTGCAGCGGCGATTACGGGGGGAGTTCTCGGACTGGCGCGTCCCCGGGCCGATCAACGCTCGGCGACGGATCTGGCGCGACTGGTCGAGGAAGTGCTCTTGTTGACGACCAAAGATCTGACCAACCATCGGGTCCACCTCGATTTCGCAGTCGAAGGTCGGCCCTATGCCCGGGTCAGTCCAGCGCAGATCCAACAGGTCTTGCTTAATCTGGTGATTAACGCCCGACAGGCAATGCCCGAGGGGGGAACCGTTCGGATTCGCGTCGGGACTGATGCTTCCGGCCGACTCGCCGAGATCAGCATCGGTGACACCGGACGCGGGATCGCCCCAGCGGACCTGCGGCGCATTTTTGAGCCGTTCTTCACTACCAAGACCGGACCCGATGAGACGGGACTTGGCGGGACTGGCCTCGGCCTATCGGTGTGCCGCGAAATCGTCGAAAACCATCGAGGTCGCCTCCGCGCCGAGAGTCGCGTTGGCCGAGGAACCACCTTTACGCTCCGACTCCCAACTTGTGACGCCCCACCCAATCAGCAGCAAGACGCCGCTTGATCTGTTCCCTGTCAAGACTGATTTCCGCAACGTTCCACGGTCTTCAATCGTGTTGATTTAAATATTCATCGAGTGTCCTTGAATGCCGCTCTGTACCGGTCCTGGCAGGTGTACCATAGAGGATTTCTCTTTCTGAAAATTTTGCAAATCTGTTGACTCAAGATCCTTGATCGGCTATGAGATGTTGTAGTTCCTATCTTGCCTTCTTCTTGTCAATAACAATTCGTTTGTGCGTTTGCGGTTCGTCATTTTTCGAACCGGCGATTGTATACGTTCGATCCATGTTTCGTGGTCCGAGTCGAAGTTTGGACCTGGAAAACGTCTGCCCTGTCCCTGTGGCGGTTGATCCTGCGTCAGGAGATGGCTGAGACGTTGTTTAGCGTGTCACCGCATCTCGTTTGTTTCCATCTGCCTCGTCTTCGGTGATCCGAACTTATTCCGTTGGGGAAGGTTTCCATGCGCATCGCCCGCGGCCTGATTGGCTTGAGCATCAGTTCGATGTTGTTGACCCTCCTTCTCAGCACACCCGGTTGCGGCGACTCTTCGGCCTCCAAGGGGACGGGGCCAATGCTGAAAGATGCACCGCCAGCGGGGGAAGGTCAGATGTCATCCGGTCAGTTCGCCAAGGACCGCAAAAAGAAATGATCAGGGCCCGCTTCACCAACGTGTAGTCGTTGAGATGCTCGTCAAAAGACAGGTCGTTGTTCTTCCCCCGAGTTTTTTGCTTTTTACCCCAATTTTTTTCGGAGTTCCTCTCATGAGTCTTAGAGTTCGCCGTGGGTTTACGCTGATCGAGTTGCTGGTCGTCATCGCCATTATCGCTGTCTTGATTGCTCTCTTGCTGCCGGCTGTCCAGGCCGCTCGGGAGGCGGCTCGTCGGAGCCAGTGCATCAATAACCTCAAGCAGATCGGGCTGGGGTTGCACAACTACCATTCAAGCAACGAAGTCTTCCCGATGGGTTGCTCGAAAAACGCCTACGGCGGGTCGGGGGATTACAATAACTGGTCCGGGTGGAGCGCCCAGGCTTTGATGCTGCCCTACCTGGAGCAGACCGCTCTGTATGCGGCGGCTAACTTCGCCTGGACGAACGAGAACGGTGATGGGCAATCCAACCCGATCAACAGCACGACCAATCTCACCACGATTAACATGTTCCTTTGCCCGTCGGACACCAACGCTGGCAAGTGGTGCAACAACAGCTACTCCGCCAGCTATGGCACCTCGACCGGCAATAACTACGTCAACGAGGGTGGTTCCCACCGAGGCGGGAGCGGTGTGTTCGGGATGTGGATCGCCTTCGGCCTGCGCGACATCAACGATGGCAGTTCAAACACGATTGCTTACGCCGAAAACCTGCAAGGCGATGCCCGCGGTAATGGTCGTGGTGGCGTCACGCCAGCGAGTCACGCTCGGGGCAATGGCCTCATGGGTGCGGGCGGCGCGGGTGACCCTGACCTCTATGACGGGAGCGGTGCCAACTTTGCGACTGTGCTCACCGCGCTTCAGACTTGTTTGACCGAATGGAACAACAAGGCCAGTACCAAGATCGTCGATTATCGCGGCTGGCGTTGGGCGGGGGGCATCTCGGGGTATTCGATGTTCAATACTTTGCAAACGCCGAATGATTCTCTATTTCCCTTCAACGCGTGCCGGCTCGCGTGTGGTCCTGGGTGCTGTATGGATAACTCGACCTCCTATCCGGCCACCAGCGCCCACCCGGGCGGTGTCAACGTCCTGATGGCGGATGGATCGGTCAAGTTCATCAAGAACACGGTTTCCCGCGTTACCTACTGGGCACTTGGTACCCGGGCCGGGACCGAAGTCGTCAGCGCTGACAGCTACTAAGCGGTTGCCGCAAATGTTCGATCCTGGCTACTCTTGCCGCGAACGACCCACATAAACTCAGCCCTCTCCTCGAACTCCGAGGAGAGGGCTTTTTCGTTGGGTAAGCGCCCGGCAATACCGTGAACCGATCCAGCGTTTGATCAGCCCGGATTCCCCTCTGGTTTGAGAGTTGCTCGCACAACTCGGCCCAGGTCGTTTCTCTTTCCCATGTCTCGAAGAAAACAACAAGGATCGGCTTTCCTCCCATTGGGGAAAGCCGATCCTTGTTGGCAAAGCGAGTCATTGACTCTTGTTGCGAAGGACCTGACTGGGCCAACCTTGCGCTTGTTCAGGCTAAGTTATTTCTTCTTGGCAAGCTTGATCGGGGTCGCTCGTTCGGCGTCAGTCAGAGACTTGGCTCCGTCGATCTTCCAGACACCGTCTTCCTTGCTCATTTCGACGTCGATGCTGGTAGCGACCGTGTCGGTCACGATGATCACGCTCATGTTGACCAAGCCACTGGTCTCGGGGGTTCCGCTGACCAGCGAAGCGTGAACGCTTTCGTTGGTCACCGCGCCCGGACTTTTGGCAGCGATGGGTGCATGGACCAGATCATACCACTTACCGGCGGCCTCGGCCGTCGCGGGAGTGGCGGTTGCCACCACCTTGGCCCGGTCGCCAGACAGTATGGCGCGACCGACCACCTCAGCCTGCTCCTGATACGCCAGGCCCGACGAGAACGACGGCATCAGGAACCAGGCGCCGACCAGCAAACACGCTGACGGCACACCGTATTTGGCCGGTTTGGGAGCATCGCGCCAGGTCTGGGCCAGGTCAAAGTCTACCGAGGGGGCTGAAGCGTATGTCCTGGCAGCCTTCTTCGAGGATGAACGACCAGGTTCACCGAGAATCATCCGGCCACCGGCATCCATGTGGAATACGGACTGGCACCCTTTGCACGACAACCGAGCATTCAGACGGTCGGGCGGAACATTGCCGCTCCGGCCGCACTTGGGGCACTGGATCGAGATCATTGCGGAGCATCCTTCCATACGCTCGGGGTGAGCGATGCCGCTGGTCGAAGTGATCGGGGAAAGTTGACCCGAAGGGCACTGGTCCAATCTGGAAGGATGTTGACAGAACGTCAGCATCCCCCTCAAACCTTCACACCAGTGGAGGGTCGTCAGGGATTCTCTCAGTTTTCTCGGATGTGAACCAGCATAAAGTCGATCAAACTTAAAAATTCCGCGGAATTCGATCTAGTCGCCTGCATGGTCCCTCCCGCTGGCCGCCGCCTACAATATCGGTCTGGTTCTGGTTCACTGGTCTGGCTTCGAGGAGATTGCACCCGTGCCGCTCACTGCCGACCCTTGGCTCGACGATCGCGTTCTGCTGACGCAGCGTCCCAGATCCGGCAACCCCGTCATGCGGCAACGGTGGGAACACCTGTTGTTTCTGCACTGGGAGGTGGACCCGACGGCGATCTCGCGGCTGCTTCCTGCCGGTCTCGAGGTCGACCTGTTCGAGGGCCGAGCTTATGTCGGTCTCGTCCCATTCACGATGGCGGGTGTCCGACCAGCGGGCTTGCCAAGTGTCTGGGGACTGTCCAACTTCCACGAAACCAACGTCCGGACCTATGTCCGCCTGCCCGACGGTCGGCCTGGGGTCTGGTTCTTCAGTCTCGACGCAGCCAACATCGTCGGAACCCTGCTCGGTCGGTTTTGGTTCCGTCTGCCTTACTTCTATGCTCGGATGACGCTGACCGCACGCGAGCAACCCGACGGAGGATGGAACTTGAAGTATGCATCGCGACGGATCTGGCCCGGATCAGCCGCCTCGACCCGGGTTGAGGCCGAGGTGACCAGCCCCCCAGCGCCTGCTGTCGCCGGGACGCTCGAATTCTGGCTCGCCGAGCGTTACTTGCTCTACACGGCGGGTCCAGCAGGAACGGCGACTGAGTCCGTCGCGACCTTGATGTGCGGCCGGGTTCACCATTCGGCTTACCCACTGCAAGCCGCACGCTTGATTTCGCTCGATGAATCGGCGGTCACCGCCGCCGGGATCGAGCGTCCCGACGAAACTCCGCTTGCGCATTATGCCCGCCGGGTGGTGGTCGAGGTCTTCAGCCTGGAACCCGCAACAAAACCGAACCCCCGGCAGGTCGAGGCGTAAAGCCTACAGCCGCCGGGGGCCATTGATGAACCAACTTAACCTATAACCGATCCAATCAGGAGAAGTGGATCGTGACCGCTAGCTTACCTTTGACGAGCGAGTAAGAACCAAGGACCGAGCCCCCGCCGGTGGCGTGGGCATAAGCCTTGGTCCCGCCGGTGATCTGGTAAGTGGTCGAGCCGCTGGTACCTGATCCAACCAACGATGAGGCAGCGCTGAGGTACAGGTTCCCCTTCTTCGTCGAGAGGGTGATGCTGGACGGCGGGTTGAGCAGGTTGGCGTTAACCTTGAAGGTCGTGGCGCCGACGCTCCCCAGGTTGCCCGACCCCGAGATCGCGGCCGAGGTACCGGTAATCTTGCCGGCCCCTTTGAGCGTGCCGTGCAAGGCAACAACTGGCGTGGACTCGGCGACAACAACATGAGCCGCAGGCTGGACCACCGCGTGGACATGAGCCACCGCTGTGGATAGTAGCATCATCGACTCAAGCGATTCAATGACCGGACGGATACGAGTTGACTTCTTCATCGGAGCCGCAATTCCTGAATTTCAAGGGTGGTTGTCAGCAGCGACTAGCTCAGCCGGTGGGCGAATCATCAGCACCGCCGTCTGACATTTCGGTAAGTTTCGCAACTCAAGAGATACCGATCATCGCATCTGATCAGTTGTTTGCCAAGACTCGGCTTGAAAGAATAGGAAATCCAGATCATCTGTATCGGTCGGGCAACCTTGACGACTTACAGTTCCATCGCGGGCTTAGCGTCTCGACCTTCGGCCCAGCCACCGCCGGATCGGCCCAGCACGGGGAGGATCGGCCTCGGCGTCTGTCGAACTTTCTGGTCGGGTTCCTTCGGCTGATCCCGCTTTGAGGGCATCTTCGCGACGGATGGAGGGATTCACGAAATTCAAGTGGAGGAGGAAGGTGAACTGATCTTTCGACTCGAAGTGATAATAGCCTCCACCAAGCTGAAAGAAGGTGTGCTGACCAGCCTCCCAGGTGACGAACGGGAACGAAAGGTATTCGCCTCCCTTCCCGGAGTGAAAAAAGAGGTCATTCTCGATGCCCAGCGTGAACTTCTCGTTCAGCTTGTAAAAGAGGTCGAGATTGAAGGTGGGTCGCCAGGCGCCATAAATCCGGTCAACATCGCCCGAGTGCCCCGCCCTGGTCGTTGCGGTTGAGAGCATCGAGCCAGCCTGACCGGGAGTCGGGGTCTGGGTCAGGAAGCCGCCGATCAGCATCCGGTTGACGCCGACAAACGAGAGCAGACTGAAACGCGACTCCTTCGTCGGCTGCCACCCGTAGGCATAGACGGCCGACCCGCCGATGAACCCGCTCCGCAGGTAGATATCGGGCGAGACCTGAATTCCCGAGATCGACCGTCCCCGGCAACCGACCCGCAGGGTCCGCTGATAAAAAGGGGTGATGACTTCAAGACGGGCATTGTAGTAGGAAAGGTCGAGTTCGACCGCATTCCAGTCGGCAAAGGTATATTCGTACTCGATCACCTGGAGCGTCGGGGAACTCAGACTGCTTGAGTTGAACAGGTAGTTCAGTTCGTTGCTGTACTTCAAGGCCCCGAGCGGTCGGGTCAAGTCAAAAAAGACCGGCTCGCCAATCTCTGGAACCTCGGGCCGGACCCGCTCCGGGCGACGAGGGCCGAACCGCGTGCCGAGCAACCGGTCGAGGTCGCGTTGCAACCGCGCCGGGTCGATCAGGTCAAAGAACGGGTCAAACGGACCGTCGGGTTCGGCTTCTTTTTCTGGCTCCGCCGGTTCGGCCTCGCGCCGCTCGGGAGTTTCAGGTTGCTCTGAAATCCTGGGCCGCTCCCCTGTCTCGGATTGGTCGCGACCCAGCCGCGCGGGATTGGGCCAGTTCCGGGGGATTGACGGGGGCGTGTCGTCTGCCCGAGCCTTGGTCGCGCCAGCGAGCAGCAAACTCGCCACCATGGTGCGGACCGGCGGCGACTCGAACCAGCGATAGCGACCCCACATCGGCATAACCGCGAACTCGTTCCGGAAGGGCTGGCTCATTCGCTCTGTCGACCAAACTACCACCTCGATCGTATCGGCCTGGCAAGTTCTGAGGATGAATCCAATCAAATCGAAAATATGCCCGATCAGCAGCCCAGCCTAACTTGGGATTGAATCGAAAAATATTGGCCATCACAGGAAAATATCAAACCTATAGCCCTATTCGTATCAGCATCAATGAATCCAACGCTTGACGGCTTTTGCCCAGCTTGGTACCGTAAAAGTGAGATGTTGACCCGAATGGGTTGAGGCCAGATCAGGATCTCTGGAATATCTTCATGTTGAGCATCTGTCCGGCATGTGGCAAGAGTTACGAAGGGATGCCGCTGCGCTGCCCGCATTGTCGCGAGATGATCATGCGGACGATGACCCACATGCCCCGGCCCCAGCTTGCCACGCCGCCTCCGGTCGCGCCACCAGCTCCGGTGACTCTCGAACCACCGGTCCCGCCATCGCCCGCGCCCCAAGCTCTGCGAAAACCAGCCGAATCCCCACCACCGGCCGTTTCCCCATTGCCTCCGCGGAAGCCAGCGGTCCAGGCTCATGCCAACCCAGCCGCGACCACCGGTGGCGACCCGGAAGGGCTCCGGACGCAAACGTTCAAGGGGATCGACATCTCCGTATTGAACATTGCCAAACATAATTATGCCATCGAGGTCTTTGACACTTCGAACCGGTGGGTCCCGCTTTTTTCGATGATCGGCACGGGCAAGAAGGTATTTGGGCGTGAGGCAGGGTCGTCGCTGGAGTCGTTAAAGACTCTCGCCGCGCGGCACATCCAGTTTGAAAACACGAGTCGTGGCCTGTTCATCAAACCAGGTAATTCGCTCAACGGCGTGTACCAGCGGGTCCGCCAGCCCGTGGCGCTGGTGGATGGCCTGAGCATCCGGATCTCGAACTACATCCTGACTTTTCGCGAGGCCCTGGTTCCCGAGCACTCTGAGCCCCTGGTCCTGGAAGGAGAGCACCTGCTCGTCCGCGACCTCTGGGCGCTCGGCTACCTGGAATTTCTCCGGCCCGACGATCGCCCGGGGGTCCGGTTCCCGATCCTCAACCCCGTGGCCACCATCATCGGTCGGGGCGGGCTCGACCGCGAGAACCGCGAGAATGACGTCGATCTGCCGCTCCTGGACGATCCCAAGGTCAGTCGGCGGCACGCTCGGATCACCGGCCGGGGACGCGATGACATGCGTCTCACCCTCACCGACCTCGACAGTGAGACCGGCACCTGGGTCAAGGTTCGCGAGCGGACCCTGGTCGAGGATGGCGACGAACTCTGGCTCGGCGAGATCATCCTCCGGGTCGCCGCCTCGAATTGACCGGCGCTTGCGGCTTGCATATGCTTCCTCGCTGGGAAATGTCAGCCCTCCCGCCCCGATCTTGAGGTCGCGCCCAATGAGTTACTACGACGAGGCCCTGGCCCTTCTGGAGCAGAGCCGGCCCGAGGCCGTTGCCGATTTCCGGCTGAAATACCTCGCGGGCAAAGCCAAGATCGCTGGGGCCAACCAGTTGTTCCGCGTGATGTCGTACGAGGAGATGCAAGTCTGGAACAAAATCGCTCCGCCAGGATCGACCGCGATGAACGCGGCCCTGATGGAAACCTTGTTCGTGGGGACGCGGTACAACTCCACCTGGCTGACCTTTGATCGGCCCTACGTCTTCAACCGCCAGGCGGTCAATGAACCTCAGAACCGCGAGGGCCAGCAGTTCGTCATGGTCCTGAACCTTCGCAACCAGACGAAGGAGATCCTGACCAACACCATGATCCCCGACGTCAGTTTGCAGGGAATTTCCCAGGCGATCCGCAAGGGCTCCTGCCGCTGCAAGGTTGAGGGCGGCACGATTACCCTGGGCCTGCCGCTACCGGTCTTGAAGCAGATGGCCCCCAACACGACGATCGAAAAGCTCGGCGGCCACCTGATCCCGCATACCATCACTCTCCCAGTCAACCGGCAGACCCGCGGTTAACATCGATTTTCTTACCTTCGAGGTTGGCGGAAGCCCCAGAGCAACTCATACCAGCCGGCTCCCCAGCCCACCACGATGGACAGGACCAGCACGACGTCGAGCCAGCCTGTTGGCCTGAGTTGGGAGAAGATCATGACCCAGGCCGCCAGCGCGCTGGTCCCGCCGATGGCTCCCAGGCCAACCGCCATCCGGCGGAGAGTCCGGTCGGCCTGGATCGCCGCGACCGACCAACGAGCGGAACGGTCGTCGCTGGCCACCTTGACCCGCATCAGGCTCTCGACGAAGGCCTGATGCTCGGGGGTCGCCCCGGTCGCCACAAAGTAGCAGTTGGCGAGGTCGAGCGGGTCGTCTCCCCCCGGCCGGGCGGCTTCGAGGAGATTCAGCAGCGACTCGCGGATCCGGACGAACCAGCGGCCGAGGCTGAAAAGCGCCTCGTTGCCGTCCTGGTCCAGGGGGCCAGCCTCCATGAAGTCGAGGATCGCCAGGTTGTACCAGCCGATCAGGCGGTCGTACTCGCGCGCGACCGCGAGGGGCGACCAGTCGGCTCCGCTGGGAATCGTGAACCCGAACCGGGCCGAGGTCCGGTAATCGGCGGGGCTCCGGCGGGCAAATTCGAGGAAGCCAGGGACGTCTTCCATCCCGCTGACGACCACGTAGACCGGGCAACGGGTCGCGATCGACTCAGCCACAGCGCGAAGCAAAGCCCGGCTGGCACTCCCGGCGGTCTGCGACCGGCTCCCGAGCAATGTCGCGACGGGAACCTGGATCAGGATCGCCCGGAGCGGCGGTGGTGTGCCCACGCCGGTGGTCAAGATGCTACAGGCGGATCGAGCCCCGCTGGGGTCGGGTCCGCCACACTGGATGTAAACACCGTCCGCCGTCCGGAAACCGCGGATCGGCGCCGGGTCATCGGGGGCGACGGCGTCGGGTCCCAGACCCGCCGCGCCGATGAGCGCGAGCGGGCTATCCCCCTCGGCGAGAATCAGGAACGCGGGATCGCCCTCGTGACCCTGCCAGAGGTTGGCGACGGCCTGAGTTGCCGCGACGAGCGCTTGATCCCCCTCGTTCGCCTCATCAGGGGCAAGGGTGGGCGCACCATGCCGCATGGCCCGGTAAACCCGGAGGAGCCACCAGCTCAGGCCACCGCCCAGCACCGCCGAGCTGCCAAACCAGCTCCAGAACGCCGTTGAGCTCGCATGGAGCGCCGTCGGCAACCGGGCATCGACGTCGGCGACCTTTGGGCCATAAATCAGGTAGATCTGCGAGTAAAACAGGTAGCAGGCAAGAAGCAAAAGAATCACATAGAATAACCAACGAGAAACGACGTAAAGGATATCGCGCAAGGATGTCTCCGTCAGGATCTTTGCCCGGCCCGACCAGGAATTTCAGACACCACGCTGATGAACGGCGGTAATAAAGCCCAGGAGTGTCAGGACAAACGTGATCGCCACCAGCAAACTTGCTCTCACCAGCCACCGCTCGCCCTGAAATCCGCGAACCCCGTGATTTCCCGCCGATCCCGGCAAGGGGGGCGGCGGATCGGGGTAAGTGTCGCGGATGATCGGCCCGACCCGGGCGGACCAGATCTCGATCTCGGCCTCATCCTGGAATAACTCCCCGCGAAACCCGAGCGCGGCACAAAGGAAAAAGGTCTCCAGCGCGTCGGCGTTGCGGGTCGTCCGGCCCCGAATTTTTACCTGATCCTCGGCCTGCTTCGCCCGGTTCCAGAAGTCCACGGCGGCCTGACGGGTCCCGAAGTATTCGAGTTCGAGGATGCTGTTCTTCCAGTGATCCGCCGACCGCCACGAGGACTTGATCAGGACCTCATCCACCCAGTAAATCAGAGCGTATTGAGCCAGGGCGAAGTCGCCAACCTGGGCCTCTGAGACGTGCTTCTGGGCGGCCTGGAAAGCCTTGATCAGGTTCCGTTTGACGACCTCGGGCGACGGGTTCTCATCGCGGCGGAACGACTCGCGAAGATCGATGACTTGCTGGAGGATCGGGCCGACCAGCCCGGCGAAGGATTCGGTCATTGGCCCGGGACCACATAGAGGGCGAACCGGAGGTTGACGCCCTTGTCCTCGGGGGTCGTCATCCGGATCACCTCGCCGCTCTGAAAAGTCGCTTGCTGCATGTTGAGCCGGATCGCCAGCGAGCGGTCACGGACGACCCCCGCCCAGGTCCGGGCCTCGCGACCGATCTCGAAGAAGGCGACGCCCACGAAGTTCTGGAGGTCGATCGGCTGGCGACTCAGCGGCGTGAGCGTCAGACCCGGAACGCGCCGGGCGTAGAGTTCCTCGACCTGCAACCCGGCGCCGATGCTCCGGTCGAGTTTGGTCAACAAGCGGTCGCACTCGGCCTCCGAGCGGTCGGTCTCGATCCCGAGGTAGACCTGCGCATCGGCCTGGAGCCAGGCATCCTCAAGCGCAACACGAAGGTGGTCGCCGTCGCGGGTAAAGTGGCGGACGACAAGATTGGTCGTCTCGACGCCCCGGAGCGCCTGGCGGATCTGGTCGATCAGGGCGACGAACCGCCCGCCGATATCCTCATGATCGTAGGGCAAGACGGGGGCGGGCATCCGCTCGGGCAGAAAGAGGCCGAGCCGACCGACGATCCGGCAGAGTTCAAGGTACACGGCAAACGGCGTCACCCCCGGCGCGGCGATGATCGTCCGGAGCGGTGGCAAAGCCTCGTTCAGCGCGGCGAGCTTGAGCAACCGCTCGGCTTCGGTCCCGTCGTGCCCCTGGATGGCCAGGCCGCGCCCGGCGATCTGCCCGGCCAACTCGCCCGCCTTCCCCTGGATCTGGTGCGCCAGCGAGTCGAGCCGTTCGACCAACCAGGGCCAGGCATCAAAGCTCAACAGGGGAGGCACATACGCCAGGACTCGGGGGGTCGCATCCATCGACCCCGACCGCTGAACTCGGAGGAGCGGTAGGGTCTCGTAACCCACCGTGCTCTCGCCGGCGTGGAGGAGTTTGGCCTGAAGCCGCCGGACCCGGAGCGGGATTGCGGCGGCCTCCTTGTTCTCATCCTCGCACTCTTCCTCATCGGCCCAGAACCGGCCGCCGCCGTCCACCGGGGCGAGATCGACGTTCCGCTGGCCCAGGCTGAACGACCGAACCGCGAGCAAGATCGTCGCTGAGCCGTCAGCCTTGAGCGCATCCCGCAGGTTCATCGCGAGCGCGGGAACGTCGCGACCGGGACCGACGGCCAGGTGCGTCCCGTCCTTGAACCGGGCCTCGCACGCCTGGAGGGACACGACCGAACTGGCAATCGCCTCGTCATCGTACCGGACACCACGGACCCCCCAGGCGAAGGGATGGAGCCACTCCTCGGACCGCTTGAGTTCCTGGCGAGCGTGACGCTCGGCCGCCTGGAAGTGGTGCGGCGATAGAAACATCCCATCATGCCAGTGGACGGCAGCGTTCGACATGGTGCTGACCTCGAACGTGCCTTGACCGCGCTAAGCGACACCGGCTGATAGTCGATGAAACGTGAAATGGCTGGATCATCCCCTGAAGGCGGCGACCCAAGACCCAATACTATAATAGGACCAGGGCAGGCAAGGCAAGGGCGGTCACAGGGGGTCCGCTAATAGCCAATAGTTTCTGCCAGGGTCTGACCGTCGATATCTGGTGGCTGTCCTGACTCTGGGTCGAACCTGGGCCCCGGTCGGGCGAAGTCAGGTTGATTTCGGGAGCCAGTCGCGGGCGGAACCGGGCGGCTGGAACGGGCCTGATGGAGCTGGCCCGCCCATGAGGCGACGGGGGTCGATGCCCAATCGCCCCGCGACGAACTGGCGACACCAGGCCGGGTCGAGGCTGTCAGGGTCGGGCATACCCGCTTCCATCAAGCTTTGCAGCTCGGGACTCAGCCGGGCCAGAGCCGCGTCGGGCATGGGGCCCATGAATCGGCTCGGCCCGACAGGTGCCGCCTGCTTGGGTTCGTTCGGCGCCACAGATGCGGTGGTTGTGGGCCTGGGTTCGTTCGGCGCGATCGGAGCAACCTCAACCTCGACCGCAAGTGCAACCTCAGGCTCGGGGTTGGGTTCGTTCGGCGCGATCAGTGCTAGCTCAACCTCAGGCTCGGGGTTGGGTTCGTTCGGCGCGATCAGTGCAAGTGCAACCTCAAGCTCGGGGTTGGGTTCGTTCGGCGCGATCGACGCAACCTCGACATCGATCTCGAGTTCAGTCTCGGGGTTGGGTTCGTTCGGCGCGATCGGTGCAGCCTCGACATCGATCTCAAGTTCAGGCTCGGGGTTGGGTTCGTTCGGCGCGATCGGTGCAAGTTCAGCCTCAGCCTCGACCTGGGGGTCGGGTTCGGGGGGCGTGGCGGGGGATTGGAAGAACCGGGCGGGGATGGCGTGGAGGAAGGAAGTGGTGGCTCGCGCCAGATCGACTTCGGACCGAGCTAACTCGATGGCTTGGTTGAGGTTCTTCCAGAGTCGCTGGCCATAGCACCGAACGCGGCCGAGGTCGCGGTTGTTGAAGTCGTTCAGGTTGGCCGTTGCCAGCAGTCGGGTGGCCTCGTCGGTGTCGCTCACGTCGGCCCGACATTGGAGCAACTCGCCGAGCTGGGCCTGCGCAAGTTCAAGTTCGGTCAGAGCCGGACTGATGGCCTTGCCGGAGGTGTCGACCTGATGCGTCGGCGGTTCAGCGCGAAACTCGGGCGGGGTACCGAGCAGGTCATGCGCCAGAGTCTTCTGCTCGTCGGTCCAGAGTTGACGACGGGCCTGATCCGCCAGCATCGCCCAGCGCGCGATCAACCAGTCGCAGCCCGCCACCGTCAGCCGGAGCTGCCCGACGGTTTGCTCGGGCTGGCGGGCAAGTCGCGCGGCGATCCGGTTGGCTTCGCGGGCCTGATCCGCGCTCCAGCAGGTGGCAGCGCGGTGCGAGGCGTCGTCGCGAACTTCTTTCTCGATCACGGCCACCTGGTCCAACTGGATCGTCGTCTGCGTGATCCAGCCACAAAACCACGCCTGGGCCTCGGTTTGCGGCCGGAACATCTCGAAGACGCCGACGGCCCGAGCCTGGATCGTCGCTTCGTCCGCCACCGGCACTACCCGCGACCGCAGGCCATGCTTGACGGCATTGGCGCGACTGACCGCCTTGCCCTCCTTCGTCTTCGGGCCGGTACTCTTGAGGGCATTGGCCTGGTTGGCGGCCAGCCGAGCAGGTGAGATACTCATCGGGTGTTCTCGCAAGCGATCCAGGTGGTGAGACAACAACCCGAGCGGCCCCGCGGGTCCGCCAAAATTGTCCGCTGATAAGATCGTTAATTCGCGAGACAAATAACCGCATATTGGGAAAAAAATTGGTTATTGGCAAATTCAGTGAGTTCAACCTCGTTTCGCTGCTTTCATAACTTTCGTAAGTCGCGAGCGACCCACCTTCAAAAAGGCAGAGCCTCGAACAAAACGCTTGACTGGAGTTAGCATCAGAGCAGTCGAGGATATCTCTTCTTCCTCGGGTATTCCGGAGAAATTGGGATCAAACCGGGCAGACCTGGGCAGTTGCTTTGGGTGCAGATCTGAAGCGGATCACAAGCAACCGAAGAGAGTGACCTTATGCGAATCATGACTGGCGACCTGCACGACCTGTTTGAGGCCGGCGCCGTTGGGAGTTGGCCCGATAGTTTGCTACTAGAGCGGTTCGTTGCCCAACGCGACGACCGTGCTTTCGAGGCGCTGGTCCGCCGGCATGGAATCTTGGTCTGGGGCGTCTGCCGCCGAATTTTAGCTGATCACCACCGCGCCGAGGATGCGTTTCAGGCCACCTTCGTGGTCCTGGCGCGGCGGGCTGGCGCGCTCCGACCCGGTGCCACGCTTGCCCCCTGGCTGTACGGTGTCGCCCGCCGGACCGCAACCAAGGCGCGAGCCATCGCCGCCCGCCGGCAAGCGCGGGAACAAGCGATCGTCGCGGATCTGCCTGCCCGACCTTTGGCAGCCCCGCCCGACCTGTTGCCGGTGCTCGACCACGAACTCGGCCGCCTTCCCGAGCGTTACCGGACGGCGATCGTCCTCTGCGATCTGGAAGGATTCACCCGCCGCGAGGCTGCCACCCAGCTTGGCTGGCCAGAAGGCACGCTCGCCAGTCGCCTGGCGCGGGGGCGATCTCTGCTGGCTGGTCGCTTGACCCGGCACGGATTCGCAGCGCCGCTGGGTGCGGCAGCGGGCTGGACACACCAGATTCCCCCCACGCTGATCCCGACAACAGTCCGAACTGTTGCGGAGTTGACCCCAACCACGGGATGGATTGGCGCGGGGATCGGCCCAAGTTATCAGGCGGGCGGGCTACTGTCTCGACCCCTGATCGCTCTGACGCTGACGCTGGTCGGCACGATCGGTGGTGGACTGGCTTATCGCGCCACGGCTTCAGGCCAGCCCCGGCCCCAGCCGCGTCCGTTGCTGGCCGTGGCCGTGGCCGAAGATCCGCCCGGACCAGCGAGCGTAAGCTCCCTGTTTGCCCGGCTGGTCTTGAATCAGGTGGTCGCCGCCGTCCCGGCTGTGGAGGACATTGAGCAGCGGGTCTGGCTTTTGTGCGAGACCGCGCGGGTTCAGGGGCAGACCGGCCTTACCGCCGACCGCGCCGCGACCCTCAAACTCGCCACAACCACCGCTCAGGAGTCCGAGAGTGAGCACCGGCTGGACAACGTCGCCGAGGCGATGGCACTAGCGGGCGACGCCAGGCCGGCTCTCGATCTGGTCGCCCCGCTCCGGCTTAACCGCGATGCCGGTCTCGACCACATCGCCGCGGCGCTCGCCCAGACCGGCGACATCCTCGGCGCCCAGCAGGTGGCGGCGGCGATCCAAACAGAACCCTATCGCGGCGAAGCTGGCGGCAAGATCGCGCTCGCCCAGAGCAACCAGGGTGACCCCGACGGAGCCCTGGCCACGATTCAGACCATTGCCGACCCCACCGAGCAAGCGCAAGCCTTGATCACGCTCGCCGGACAACAGATCCGCGCGGGGAGTCCAGCCGCCGCCCAGACGCTCGACCAAGCCCGGCGGACCACGGCACAGATTCCGCCGCATCCCGGTCCGGACGGGCAACCGAGCGACGGCCAGCCCAGCAGCCGCGCCGAACTGGCCGGCGTTCTGGCTCGCGCTGGGGCCACCGACGAGGCCACTGCACTGGCCCGCACCATCACCAAGGCCCCCTGGCGCGACATCGCCTGGGTCCACATCGTCCGGGCGCAGTCGGAGCGTCATCAGCCCGAGGCGGCCCTCGCAACCGTGGAGTCGATCCGAACCAGTAGCCAGAAGGGGGAGGCACTGCTGGCCATCATCCAGGATCGGCTCAAGCAGGCGGATCTGGCTCAGGCCCGTTCGCTCGTCGAGCGGATCGAAGCCCCTTACGAGCGCATCCACGCCCAGATCGTGCTCGCGCAGGCCCAGTATCGTCGGGGAGCCCGGACCGAGGCGAGCACGGCGTTCGCGGCGATCCGGCAGAGCATCGGTCAGATTCCCGATCTGCGCCCCGGCAGCGGCAACCTGCAAGCCAGCGCGGCCAGCCTTCTGGCTCGCGCTCAGGGCGAGGTTGGCGACGAAGCCACCGCGCAAGCCTGGATCGATCAGCCAGGGCCACCGCTCGTCCGAGCCTGGGCGTTGCTTGGTCTGGCCCAGGGAATGGCGACCCGGGTGCCCGCCCCACCCCCCACTCCGGTGGTCCGGCTGGCTCCGGACGTGGTCCGGCTGGCGCTAGTGCCACGCCCGAGCCTGGCGCCCCCGATCGCCGAGCCAGCCGGACCGATCGAGACCTTTCGCAGCAAAGTTGTCCTGTTCGGGGTCCAGCGGTCGGTCGGAGCGCGGGAAGCGCGGATCGAGCGGATGAACCCAGACGGGACCGGCATGGAGTCGATCCTGACTCTGGATGCCGGACAGTTGATCGCGGGGGGTCGAGTGGCACCCGATGGTCAGCACCTGGCCTACAGCGTCACCCGGCAGGGATCAGACGCGGCGGAACTCTGGCTGCTGGCAACCGACCGCACGCGCCGGCTGCTTGCCGCGAACCTGTTTGTGGTTGCCTGGTCGCCCGACTCGACCCGCCTCCTTGGCTTCCGCGCCGTCCCCGAGCGTCGCGGCGAGTATGTCCAGGTCATCCTGACCATAGCGACCGGCACCGAGCAGGTCTTGTCTCTGCCCGCGGCCGACGTGGTCAACGACTGGTCGCCCGACGGTCAGACGCTGGCGGTGATGGCGGGCAACCGCGACCACGTCTACCAGCATCCGACGAAGGGAACGTATCCGCTCCGCCAGATCTATCTCTGGAATCTGGCGACAGCAAAATCAACTCTGGTCACCACCAAACCCACGACCGACACGATCGACGCCCGGTTCGGTCCCCCCATTGCCGCCCAGTCCACTCCCAATGGGCAACGCCTTGTCTATCCCCAACGCCGGTTTCCCGGCGACAAGGTTCAGCAGTGGATGGTCGTCCAGGATCTGGTCAGTGAGACGACGAGGGATCTGGCTGATTTCCAGGCAAGCTATGCTGGCGACCGCGAGTACCGGCCGAACGGTCCCCCCTGCTGCGCACCCGACGGCCTGTCCGTGGTCTGGTTCATCCCACGCCGCAAGTTGCAGTCAAGCCCGACCCGGTGCGAACTCCTGTTCATCAGCTTGCAACGGGGAGTACCGGATCGCCGCCTCAAGCTTGATCCGCTGGGGATCGACTGGGTTCAGGATCTGGATTGGCGCTAGGCGAGCGGCGACGACCTGTTACGGGTGAGCTTTGTCAGGATTCCAGAGCGCATCCGACCGTCAGCGAGTCCGCGACCGCAGCTCGGCGCCAGGGTCGAGGAAAGCCAGCCGAGCCCGCGCCCAGGCTACTCGATCGGCCGAGACTTCGCCATCGGCCAGGCCAAACGCCGCGAGCAACAGGTCCGCACCAGCGACGAAAAATGACCGACCTTCCCAGCTTCTCAACATTGCCTGATCGACCGACTCAAGGAGCCCTTCGAGCAGCGGGATGACCACCTGATCCAGCCCCTCGGCGACGCAGACCTCGGCGAACTGGAGCGTCGCCAGGTAGCGGACGCGATCTCCCGCGGCGGCGTCGAGGATCGCGGCGAAGATCGCCAGCGCCTCCTCGGTCCGACCCGCCTGGAGGGCGGTTTTGGCCTCGATGGCGAGGTCGATGGGTCGTGGGGCCGCAAGCTCGTCGGTCGGTTCGGCGGGGGGTGGCTCGGGCCGAGCGGTCCGAACGACCGACTTCACCAGCCAGGCGCGGGTCTCGGCGCTGGCGGCGGGAGTTCCGTCGTCGAGTTCGCTGGCCGCGAGGTCAGGCAGGCGGTCGAGCGCGGCCGCCAGCAGGCTCTGACAGGCATGCGCCGCGCGGTCGCGACCACGCTCCTCTAGCCCTCGGATCGCGAGCCGGTGGGCATCGAGCCAGCCGCGTCCCTCGGGTTGTGCCAGGACCTGTTCGGTCCGCTCGATCAGGTCGTCCCAATCTCCGTCGGTGGCCAGGCGACGGAGTTCCTTCCGGGTCGCGCTCGGCGGGCCGGGGAACGGTTCGGCGGTCGCGTCGGGCTCGATCGCGAAGAGTTCGCCGAGCCGGAGTGACCGGATCAAGAGGTAAGGCACGGGGTCGCTCGGGTCCTGGCTCCGGAGAAAGGCGGCCGCCTCCTCAATCCGCTGGTAGGCCGACTCGACATCCTCGATCGGACCGAGCAGGTTGCCCGTGGCGGCCGGTTCGGGTTCGGGTTCGGCAAGTTCTAGCTCAGAGTCCGGCTCCAGGGCGGGGCGGCGCTCGATCCGGGGGGCCGGGCGGGCGGGCGGTTCTTCCTCCCAGACGGGTTCGGGAATCGGGTCGGCAGCGGGCCGGTCGGCGGCCCTCGGGCGACCGGAGGTGAACCGCTGGATGGCCAGCGGGAGTGGTCCGGCCTCGGGCTGGTCGGGGTCGGCGAACATCCGCTGGACGACGTGGGCGCAATCGATCAGGGCCTCGCCGATCCGGGACAGACTGGGCGGAAACTTCCGGTCGGCCCAGAGGCGGTCGGTCGCGCGATCCCACGCCCGGAAGGCAATCAGGCAATCAGCAAGGTCGTCGGCCAACCGGGCGAGGTCGTCGGTCGAGGTCGCCGCAACCGCCGCCTCCCAATCGTGGAGTTGGAGCCGGGTCGCGCTGGAGTCGGCGGGCTGATCGTCGTTGGTTGTCTGAACCTCGGGCCGCTCGGCCTCCTTGCAACTCAGGTAGGAGAGAGACTCCCCCGTCTCGGCCCGGATGAGCGGCAGCCGCCGGATCAGGAGCGGCAAGATCCGCTCGCCTTCGAGGAACTCGTACGGTCCCTGGGGAACTCGCGAGTCGTCGTCGCCCCGAGGGTAAGATGACACGCGATACCGGCTCTGGAGCTGGCGGAACAGCGAAAACCCAGCGGCAAGGCCGGCAAACCCCCGAAGGTGACCCAGCGCCTCGACGACCCAGGCTGCAACGCGAAGATCCTTGCTCTCGGTCGTCAGGACCGCCACCCCGAGCGCGAGCACCTTATCCCAGTCGGCCGCCTTCGCCTGCGGCTGGGCCTTTTGGCGCATCGCGTCGGCGGAATCTCCCCGCAGTTTGGCGACCTCGACGACCCGACGAGCCTCCTCGATATCGAGGTAGTCATAGGCATAGTCGCGCCCACTCCCATCGGCCTCGTACTCGTTTTCCTTGCGGAAGCCGGGCGGGATCGGGGCCAGGATTCGCTCAACGGGGACCGTCGCGGTGCGCACTCAAAAACTCCTCGGGGCGTAGCTGGCGGACTGGAGAACCTCAGGCGGGCTCGGTTGGTGACTCCGGGGTCGGCGGGTGGAACTGGATATCACGCAACTCGAAGAGAGTCAGCGACCGCTCACCCGCCAACGCGAGCTTGAGGCCCAGGCCCAGGGCGAGGTCGGACCCCACCTCACGCCAGTCGGTCGCGCGACCGAGCGCGACGGCTCCCGGGATGGCCGCCGAACCGGGATAAAGGGTCGGCAGATGAGCCCAGCCGATCGGCCCCTGAGCCAGAGCCACCCGCGCGGGAGCCCAGAGCAGGTCACGCACCGACGCTGGCGGGGCAACGTCGAGGAACCGGACATCCTCCCAGGCCACCCAGTAGTAACCCCCAGGCAAAATCAACTCCAGGACCGGGCCGAGCCGGTCGTCGAGATCCCGAATCCCCGCAAACTCGTCCCCGGCCAACGTGCCGAAAAGGGGAGGGATTGCCGCTTCAACCGCACCGAAGTCGGCCCGGGCCGCCTCGTCGTTGCCGCTTCGGAGGTGGTCGATAGCTCCTCGATGCCGGTCGGCCCACGCCGGAGGTTCGATCAGCCACGACGGCGGCGCGCCACCCTGGGCGAAGAACTCGTCGCGATGCCGGCTCGCTCCGACGAGAGACCGATAAACCTCGACTCCAGGGGCATTCCCGAGCGCATCGAGTTGCTTGCCCGCCCGACTCCAGTCGCCCGCGAAACCGAGCAGGTCGATGAGCGTGAACCGGGCGGCGGTGTCGAGCGGATGGTCTCGGACCGAGGCGCCGGCCAGGCCGATCGCCTCGCGGAGTTCTCCCCGGGCCAGGGCATCTCGAACCGTCATGCGCAGGCTCCTGACTAGGTAAACAGCTCCGCCAGACGGGACAACTTAGGTCGTCGATGCTATCGTATTGGATCACTCCGAAACAGGGGCAAACGGCCCAGCCAACCGAGGCCGCGGATTTCCGACAAACGCGGTCGTCGCGAAAGCCCCGTATCAAGGCCACCGTCGGATCGCACCGCCGGGGGTCACGGGATGGAGCCGCGGAATCAACTTATCAAATCCGGGTCGTTGGAAGCGGCCAGATTGAGCAAGTGATCAGGCCACCCTGCCGAATAAAACCCTGATTCTTCAGGTAGCCCGTTGACTTGTCTTGGGCAGGTCTCGATACTCTTTTTCCAGTGAATGGTTACTTGGATCAAGTAGATTTGAAAGTTGCTGAACTAGGCCCCAGAACTGTGTCATCGCGAGTCGGATTGATTCAATCAATCGACCCACTCGATCGAGAATCTGGCACGAGATCGGCTCCGTCGGAGTCGATGATTGGCATGGAATACCCGAGAGTGGCTTCGACATGGCCAAAAGCACTCAGCATCTCCTTGACAAGAATCGCAAGCCACGCGTTCACATCACGTATGATGTCGAGGTCGGTGGCGCCACGCGGACCCGCGAGCTTCCCTTCGTCATCGGCGTCATGGCCGACCTGTCGGGAAAGTCGAGAAAGGCGCTGCCGCGGCTGGCGGATCGCGAGTTCCTGCCAATCGACGGCGACAACTTCGACGCGATCCTGGCGGGGGCCGCGCCTCGGCTCGCCATGACGGTGGAAGACACACTGAGCGGCGAGGGGACCGTTGACGTCGAGGTGAACTTCGCCAGCCTGGCCGACTTCGAGCCCGACCAGGTCGCCAACAGCGTAGCCCAGGGGAACGAGCCGCTCCGCAAGCTCCTTGAAGAACGCAAGCAACTGGCCGAACTGCTCAACGGGATCGAGGGAACGCCGCGGTTCGGCGACGCGCTGCAAGAAATCCTCGGCGATCGCCAGAAACGCGAGCAGTTGCAGAGCGAAATCGGTTCAGAGCCCGCTGGCTCAGGAGGTGCCTGATCATGGCCACGCCCGAGAACCAGCCCGCTGCTACCCCAACCGCAACGACGACCACGACTGGCGCCTCACCGCCCTCGCTCGGTATTCTCGATCAGGTGCTGCTTGAGCGCCGCGCGGTTGATGAAGACCACCGCCGCGCCGCGGTTAGCTCGATCGACACCCTGCTCCGCGAGATCGACCGCGGCACAATCAAGCTCACCGCCAACATGCGAGTGGAGATCACCCGCCGGATCGGCGAGATCGACGCGGCGGTCGAAAATCAGGTGAACCGGGTCATGCATCACGCCGACTTCCAGAAGCTGGAGTCGACCTGGCGCGGCCTTCACTACCTGGTCCGGCAGGCCGCCGAAGCTGGTCCCGAGGTTCGGCTCCAGGTTCTGAACGCCCCCAAAAGCGACCTCGTCAAGGATCTGGCACCCGGGCGAGAGTTCGATCAATCCGCCCTCTGGAATCGAGTCTACGAACGCGAATACGGCATGCTCGGCGGCAAACCGTACGGTGTCCTCGTCGGTGACTACGAGTTTTCGCGGAGCCCGCAGGATATCGAGTTGCTCAAGCGGATCGCCGGAGTTGCCGCGGGTGCGCATGCGCCATTCCTGGCCGCCGCCGCACCCGGCTTGTTCGGCTGGGAATCGTTCGAGGAAGAAGCCGATACCACAAAGCTGGAAAAGCTGTTCCGAGGGTCGGAGTACACCCGCTGGCGTGCCTTCCGCGAGTCGGACGAGTCGCGGTACGTTGGACTCTGCATGCCGCGGTTCCTCCTGCGGCTCCCCTACGGTCGTGAGACGGCACCCGTCGATGGGTTCGACTTCGAGGAAGACGTTGACGGCCGCGACCACCGCAAGTATCTCTGGGGGAACGCCGCCTACGCCCTGGCCGGGCGGCTCGTCGCGTCGTTCGCCGACTACGGCTGGTACTCGGCGATCCGGGGGACCGAAGGAGGTGGGCTTGTCTCCGACCTGCCGATCCACAACTTTCGGACCGACCTGGGAGCATTCGCCGCCAAGTGCCCGACCGAGGTCGAACTGTCGGACCGGCGGGAGAAGGAATACAGCGACCTCGGCTTCATTCCCCTGGTCCACGAGAAAGACTCCGATCACGCCGTCTTCTTCGGGGCGCAGTCGGTCCACAAGCCCGCGAAGTTTACGACCGACGCAGCCAACGCCAACGCCCGCCTCGGGGCGCAACTGCCCTACATCCTGGCCACGTCGCGGATCGCGCACTGCCTCAAGGCGATGGCACGCGACAAGGTGGGCAGCTATACTAGTCGCGACATGTGCGAATTCGAGCTGAACGAGTGGATCCGCAAGTTCGTGACCGAAGAGACGGTCGACCAGGCGGTCATGGCCGAGCGGCCGTTCCGCGAGGCCCGGATTGACGTCACCGAGGTTCCCGGTCGGCCTGGGGCATATGCCGCCACGGCCTACCTTCGACCGCACTACATGCTCGACGAGTTAACCATCTCACTCCGCCTCGTTGCCGAACTTCCCGCGTCGGTCAAGTCGTAGTCGCTCAGGCAAAATTGTTGTCCCTCGGTCCGGTCGTTCCCGACAGCCCTCGCATCTTTGAAGGAGCGTCAGCATGAGCGTCAATTATCTGCTGAAGATCGACGGTGCCCAGATCAAGGGCGAATCTACCGTCGTCGGCTACGAAGACTACATGGAAATTGAGACGTTCAACTGGGGAGCTACCCAGACCGGCACCTACTCCTACGGTGGGGGTGGTGGTGGCGGCAAAACCAACATGCAAGACTTCAACTTCACGATGAAGACGAACAAGGCGTCACCCAAGCTGATGGAAGCGTGCGCCAACGGCACAGCCGTCACCACGGCGACGTTCGTCAGCCTGAAGGCGGGCGGTAAGGCTCCCGTCGTGTCGATCAAGGTCGTGATGTCGGACCTGCTGGTTTCCAGCTATCAGACCGGTGGCCAGGCGGGCAACGATGATATCCCGTCGGACCAGATCAGCCTGAACTTCGCCAAGATCGTCTTCACGCATACCCCGCAAAAGAGCGACGGGTCGTCGGGGACCAGCGTCGATGGTGGCTGGGACCTCAAGAAGCAAAAGAGCGGTCGTTAAGTTCGTCAAGGGTGGCCCAGAGCCGACTCTGAGCCACCCTCGTTCGCTTTGGACCCTGACTGGTCCGCATTGATTCGCCTGGGACCATGCCCATGTCCGCCAGAACGACGGGCCGCCCCCTCCTTCCCTCGCTCCTGGACCGTCTCGACCGCGCCGCTGGCTTGCGGACGAACCGCGTAGTGGGGATCGACGACCTTCGGAACTGGGTCCTTCGTGATCTCGTCTTCTTGCTCAATAGTCGTCGGGGGCCGACCGACCTGGCTGCGCCCCTCGACGATTCGCTTCTGGCGTATGGTCTGCCCGACCTGACCAATGCCCGGCTCAACGAGGCGTCCGTCCGCGAACGACTCCGCGCCGCCATTGCCAACGCGATCCGCCGGTTCGAGCCGCGTCTCTTCGACGTCCGGATCAGCGTGGACGCCGTTTGTTCGGAAGAACTCCAGCTGCGCTTCCGGATCGACGCGATGCTCCGCGCTGAGCCCGAGCCGCAACCGTTCAGCGCTGAGCCGCTGCTCGACATCCCCACACGCGCCTTCGAGATGCCGGCCGACGACCTCGCGAGCTGAACCGATGCGCGATCGCGATGATCTGCTGAGTTACTATCAAAAGGAACTCGACTACCTCCTCGACATGGGAGCGCAGTTTCAGGCCAAGTATCCAGGCGTCAGCGGGCATTTGCAAGTCGACCGCGTCCGCGACGACGACCCGCACGTCGCCCGGTTGCTTGAAGGGTTCGCCTTCCTGACCGCGCGGATTCGTGCCAAGCTCGAAGACGAGTTTCCCGAAATTACCGACGCCTTCCTCGAAGTCCTCCACCCGCACCTGCTCCGCCCGTTCCCGTCGGCCTCGGTTGTCCAGTTCTCCCGCCGCCCGTTTGCCGAGACCCCTCCCGGCGGCGAGACGATTGTTGCCGGCACGCCGCTCCGGGCTCGCCACCCCGATTACACCCACTGCCGGTTCCGAACGGTCTATCCCGTCACGCTCTGGCCGCTTGAGATCGTCGCGGCCGAGTTTATGACGGACCGAATTCCCCCCGCCGACCGCCGCCGGGGCGACGCGGCCTTGCTCCGATTGAAGCTCCAGATCGAAGGGCCGAGCAGCCTCGCGCAACTCGGGCTCGACCGGCTCCGGTTCTATCTGGCGGGCGAGGATCGTGTCGCATTCCGCCTCCACGAACTGATCAACACAGCCATCACTCGGATTGATGTCCGCGCGACCCCCGAGACCAGCCCCGGAGCCAGCCGGGTCGTGCTCGGTCCCCAAGCCGTTCAGCCGGTCGGGTTCGCCGCCGACGAGGGGCTGGTCCCCTACGCCAGGCGCGTCCCACGTGGGTATCGCTTGATCCAGGAATACGCTCATTTCGCGCACAAGTTTCTCTTCTTCGACCTCGGCCTCGGTGAGGTTGCGTCGCTGCCCGCCACAGCTCGCGCGTGCGAGATCCTGATCTTCTTCAATCAACATCCGCCTGACGATCTGGCGGTCGAGAACCGCCACATCCGGCTCGGCTGCACGCCAGTTGTAAATCTATTCCCCGCCGCCGCCACGCCGATCCGGCTCACGCACACACGGAGTTTCTACCCCGTTGTCCCCAACCTGCCAGGCACGGCCGAAGTTTACCAGATCAACGAAGTCGTCGGCGCCCGGGCCGAGCTGGACCAACCGATCGAGTACCGCCCGTTCCACGACTACCGGCCCGATGACGGCCAACGCGTAGCCCCGTTCTGGCATGCCCATCGGCGTCAGGCGGGCGGACCGGAAGGGTGGCGGACCGGAGTCGATCTCGCCTTCGGCGGCGCGGATTTCGACCCCTTCGTCCCCACCAGCGACGAGATCGTCAGCGCGTCTTTGACCTGCACCAACGGCGATGCCCCCTTCGGTATGCCCATCGACCAGCGCGGCGGCGACTTCGAACCCGAAGGCCCCGTCACCTGCGGTCCCGTCCGTTGCGTCCTCCCGCCGACGAAGTCGGTCCGACCCCCGACCGGACGCGGAGCGCAGTGGCAATTGATCTCGAACCTGTCGCTCAATTATCTCTCACTCGCCCCGATTACCCGCGTCGACGCATCCCTGGATGACAACGATCGGCCCAATGCGGCGCGTGAAGCGCTCGTCAACCTGCTCACCATCTACAGCCCGCAAGGCGACCGCTCGGCGAGCGACCGGATCGCCGGGATCGTCGCCGTTCGGAGCCGACAAATTTTCGGCCCCGCCCCGGGCGGCCGAGGCGCGGTCGGCGGCGTCGAAGTGACGATCCAGTTCGATGAATCTCGCTTCCTCGGGCATAGCTCCTACCTGCTGGCCAGCGTGCTCGACCGCTTCTTCGGGCTCTATGTGTCGATGAACTCGTTTAGCCAGCTCGTCGTGGTCGACGACCTCGGCCGCGAGATCCACCGCTGGCGTCCCCGATCGGGTGAGAAACCGTTAATTTGAGGGGATCGGAGTCAAACCGGTCAACGATCACCAATTGGACCCGTCATGGACTCGCGTCGCCTCGCGCTAGTGGATCGACTCTTTGAGAGTCCGTTTCAGTTCGACTTTTTTCAGGCGGTCCGGCTCCTGGAGCAGATCGGCGACGGGCTCAACGCCATCGGTCGTGATGCACCCCGGCGCGAGGTGGTTCGGTTCGCCGTCCGCCAATCGCTCGCCTTTCCGGCCAGCTCGATTTACGACCTGAAGCGTGAACCCGGCATCGAGTTGCCCCGGTCGCCGCGTGCCTCGTTTAAAGCGGTGATGACCGTCGCTTTCATGGGTCTGACGGGGCCACAGGGGGTGTTGCCGGTCCACTACACGGCCGAACTGAGAAGTCGCCTCCGCGCAGGGGATCAGCTCAGCGCCGAGTTCTTCGACCTGTTCAACCACCGATTAATCTCGCTCTTCTATCGTGCCGGCGAGAAGTATCGCGTCGCCAGCGAGCAAGCGGGCGGCTCGGACCGTCACGCTTTCACAAACGCCCTGATGGCGCTGATCGGACTCGGGCCGGAGGAGAGCCCGACGCGTGACCGGCTCAGCCTGGATGACCGCCGGTTGCTCTTGCGAACGGGGCTTCTGGCTCAACAGGTCCGCAGCGCCGCGGGGCTGGCCGCCTTGATCGCCGAGACGATCGGGATTGACGCCGAGGTCGAGCAATTTGTTCCCCGCTGGGTCGAGATCGGGCCTGAGTTCCGCGCTCGGATTGGCCCAGGCGGGCGGAACAACGTGATCGGGCAAAATTGCCTGATTGGGCGCCGCTACCTCGACAGCCAGGGCAAGTTTCGGATCCGGATCGGCCCCCTGACGTATGCTCGGTTCCGGGAATTTTTGCCTGGCACCACGACTCTTAAAGAACTCGTGGATTTGACCAGGCTTTATGTTGGTCCAGAGTTCGTATTCGACCTGGAACTGATCCTTCAGGCCGACGAGGTCCCCCGCTCACGCCTTGGATCGGGAGTGGCGCCAGAGCTCGGTCGCGACACCTGGGCCGCTGCCGGCCCGCATCGCCGTGATGTGGCCGTGCTCCTTGCATGCGACAACTGGCCTGACGTATCGCATGATTAGACCTCAACCAAGCGTCACCCCAAGCCTTTTGAGTCGATCAAACTCGAAAAGCCCTGGGTAACTGATTAGCGACCTGACTGTTGCTTCAGGCGGGCTGTGGGGCGGCGGGGCGGATGAGTTCGACGATGGCGTCGAGCAGGGCGGCTCCGCAAACCGTCCGCGAGTAGGTGCCCAGCACGCTCGTCCACGCCTCGAACGCTCGCGTCCCGCTCGGCATCTTGGTGCACTGCGACACCTTCCATGCAATCAACGCCGGTCGCAACGACCGCTCCGCTCGGTTGTTCGTCGGTTCGATCGATGGGTTCTCCAGGAACCTCAGCAGCGACCCCGCGTCATGGCAGCCGCCCAGACCATCAAGCAACCGCTGGTCGTTGCGGTCGGCCAACACCCGGTCACGCAGGCGATGTGTGACCTTGGCGATCACCCGACGCACCCGATCGGTGAAGTTCGATACCACCGGACCAGCCCGTCGCTCGTGCCACAATCGCATCGGGGGCTCTGTCTCACGAGGCATCTTTGTGACCTGACAGGTCTTGCGTCAGTCGCCCGGGGGGCGTTTGGAGCAGTTCCCAGAAGTCGAACGTCGGCAGAATCAGCCCCAAATGCTGGTACGGGCAGGCCCCTCTTCGCTTCCCGGCACCCAACGCACGGCAGTTCCAGTAGAGCCGCTTCAGATCCAACATCCCCTGAGTCATCCTCTTGTGCCGGCACTGCTGCATTCGCAGCACGCTGTTCATGCACTCCACCGCAGAGCTGGCACGCACCGTACGCCTCAGCACCGCCGCGACCCGGGCAAACGAGGCGGCCTCGGTCCCCTCCAGCTGACGACTCCGGGCGATCCTGCGGACCAACTGGCCTTGCTCATGGCCGCCCGCTCCGGGCCGCTCTTGCTCGCACCACCATCGCCAGGCCATCGCCTCACACCAATCGACGCGGGGCTCGCCCTCGGCCAGTTGCTTATGCATCCGGTCCAGAAACGCCGTGCTCCGCGGATCACTCAAGAAGTTGCGGACCCGCTTCCAGTCCGGACCAGTCAGAGCGGGCAACGTCGCGGCGATCTCCGCCCGGGCTCGCTGGCTCGTGTTCAGCCGACCGGCCGCATCGAAAAGGTCCAACGCCGCCCGAGCACGCCGCCAGGCCGATTCCTGACGCTCGACGCATCCCAGCAACGCCACAGCCTGACGCCAGGCGGCCCGGGCGGTTTGGGCGACGCCGCGTGCGTCGAGCCCGCTCCGCTTGGCCTGGGCCACCAGGGTGTCACAGGTTTCGGCATGGGTCCATGCCGCTTCGGCCCGCCGCCAGGCACCAAAGAGCACGGTGCGGGCCTCGCGGGCGGTGTGGAACAGATCCAGACCTGGAGCCAGCGGTGTGGGGTCGTTGGCCCCTTGACGCTGGCGAGCCAAACGATCCAGGCCCGAGGCGATCCCCTTGGCTGCGTCGGAGATGACGAACTCCAGGGCCTGCCAGGGGGCCAGAGCCTCGTGCCAGGAGGTGGCCGAGCGGTCGGCGGCGTTGTGGCAAAACAGGGCGGTCATCGAAGTCGGCTCGATCCCCACCAAAGTCGGCGCCCCCCAAAAAAGACCTCGTCCACGGCGAGGGTAGTCACCAGGGGTACGCTTGCCGCATCGAGCGGCTGGAGGATCTCCCGAGCCTTGCTGGCCTCCTGGGCGACCCAGCGACCGATGGTCGAGTGATCCGGGGCGTCCTGGGCAGGTAACAAGGCTTTGAACAGAACTTCGATCTGCCGGAGGCTGACGCCCGCGGCGAAGGCGACAGTGGCGACCTGTCGGAGTTTTGCGGCATTGCAAAGGACGGTGGGCCCAGCGGGTTCTTGGGCCCCGGCGAGTTGTTGGCGCAGCGTGAGGACCTCGGCGTGAATGGGATCGAGTTGGGTCTGTCGGGTCGCCGGGTCGAGTTGGTGCTCGACCTGGCGAGCATGTTGGTAGACCGTCGGTCGGCTGCATCCGGCTTCTCGGGCTTGGCGGGAAACGGCCCCGAATGCGCCCGAGAAGACCGCGGCGGCGTTGCGAACGAGAGTGCGGATAGGTAGCGTGTTCATTGGGGAGGCCCTTGAGGATTGCTGGCGATCGTGGTTGTGAACCAGTCGATCACGCAGCGGCCTCCCCTTCAAGTCAAACTGTCAACTCGATCCGACCATTCTCGGCTCACTTTGCGACAGAGCCTTCTGCGGCAATGCCTCCCGTGAGCCTGAAGGGGGTGACAATTCCTACACCGTGAGTAATTGAATGGCCTGGCGAAAGCTCTCGCGGAGGACGTTGACAGCGTTGTCCCCCTGTTGCTCGAACTGGTCCGCCAGGTTAGCCACCCCACGGAATGCGGCGAACTGCGTCTCGGCGTCACCATAGCATCGGCAGAAGTGATAGAACTGGCCCGTCTCCATCGCGATCAACCGACCGTTCTTCCACTGCGCCGTCACGCCTTCCTGGAGTGACTTGTCGTATTTCTTAGCGACCATCTTGTGCGGGTCGGTGCCAGGGCTGAACGCATAATAGTGATCGGTTGAGATCTCCTCAGCGCGCGGGTTCGGCAACTGATCGAGGCCATGGAAGCGGGGCCGGACCGGCAGGTCGGCGGGATCGAGCCTCACGGCGCAGCCCGCTGGGTAGGCCCCATCGACGAGGAAGACTTTGCCGCACCCGGACTTGTCGTCCGATAGGTAGCCGGCCGTACCGAACAACACCAGGCGTCGTGCCGCCTTGTCCCCAAGGGTCTTGGCGTCCATGACTTCCCAGAGCATCGGCTCCAGGCAACCCGTCCCGATGCCGGTCAGGACGAGAGTGAACGACGGGTAGCGCCAGAATTCGTAGCACCGGTAGCGATAAGAGGGCACCTCGCCGGGCAGTACGGTCCGGATAGCGTGCAGCATCTCCTCCCGGTCTTCCCCGCAGCAGACGAGCAGATCCCGCTGCAAGAACGACTCAGGCACGCCCGTATTCGAGCGCACCTTGATCGCTGCCGCTTTCGCTTGCGCCGACACGGTCGGGTGGGCCGGTTCGTCCGTCTTCGGCGGCTCGACCTTGGCCGAGGCGGCCCTCACGCCATCAAGCAGGCCGTTCAGGAACCCGTACGATAGGGCGTATCCGCCGTTGTAACCGACCTTTGTGAGGTCCGAGCCCGCCGTCGCGGCTGCGCCGGCCCTCTGACCATCGGCGAGGCCCGCGGTGGCCCCTTCCAAGACTGTCTTCATAGCGTCGGCATTGGACTTCATCGGGGCAGAATTCTCCGGCTTCATGAGGGCGGGACCTTGAGGGTTTCCGGTTGGTGCTGATGCGATGATCGGAGTGACGGTCGTCAGTTGAGCGCCCGTCGGGTTTGCCGAGGCCGGTGCCGGCTTGGTGTTAGCCCGCAGGCCAGCGGCGCGATCGTCCGCAATCATGCGGGTCAATTCTTCGGGCGAGATGGTACGGTCGTAGATCCGGACCCGACCAATCTTGCCCACGAATGAATTGTCGATCCTGCCGATCTGATATCCAGACTTCGCCGAGTAGATGTGCTCCGGGGCCGGCTGGTGGACGAAGAGCGCGCCGTCCCGATTGATCCAGTAGTCCGTTCCGCCTTTGACCCAGCAGATGTGAACCCACTCTCCGGCGGTTTTGAAGAAATTGTCGAGGATGTTGCCCTTGCGGTCCGCGAGGGTTGGATCGAAGGAGTCGTAGTGGAAGCCCCCTTTGCCGGGTGCTACCCAGATCGACGGGCTCCTGCCCCCGTCACCCAGCTTGCCGATGATCCCGTGGAACCCGCCATCATCGAGCAGGGCGGGCTTGACCCAGAGGCAGATGGAGAACGCCGCGTCGTGGCGGAACGGGTCTCTGATCGTGAGGAAGTCCACGCCCCCCGGGAAGTCGAGGCAGGGGCCCAGAATTGGGTCGTCGACGACCTTCACGGAGCCCGTCACGGCGGCGTGGTTGCCGCTACCCGAGACGTCAAGTACCTTGCCGTCGACGATCGCGTCGAGTTTCAGGTCCAGGACAAGGCCCGACTTCGTCTCGACCCCCGGGGCTATGCTTGCTTCGGGGCCCCGCGCCTTGAGGACCGCCGGGGACAGGGCGACATCATCGACAATCGCCGCGCCCTGGACCTTGCCAGGGCGGCCGCCGACGAGGTCGGGCGTCGTCCCGTCGGCGTCGATGCGACCCAGGGGCCAGCAGGCGATCAGGTTGGGCTCCCGGCCCGACAGCCGGCGGCCTCGGTCGGCCCGGACCTCCTCGACGGTGCGTGGTCGATCCCAGATTCGGAACTCAGCCAGTCGCCCGCTCCACTTATGATTTGGATCGATCGAACTCCCGATGCACGTCAGGTTGCTCTCGGGGATCGGTTTCGGCCTGCCGGTCTCCTTGTGCCACGGCTCTCCGTTGCAAAGGATTGCCATCTCCCCGCGGGCCACATCCTTGATGAAGGCCCAGTGCGTCCACTTCCCCTTATACTCGGCCGTCTGGGCGTGCTTCTCGATGCGTTCGAGGGGGGGGCCCTCGGGGCCGGCGTCCCAGATGACAATCTCGTTGATCCAGGGCAGGTGGATGTTCAGGAGGCGCTTGCCGGCGGTGGTGTGGGTTTCGAAGATCGAGTTGTAACTCGGTAAGTTGTTGGCCCCGAGCGCCCAGAATTCAATGGTGATGCCGGCCGGCATGGCCGGGAGCGAGCGAGTGAGCGAGATGAAGCTCGTCACCCCGTCGAAATTCAATGCTGTTTCCCAGCTGTCCATCAAGGTTGAGTCCGAGTTGTGGTCAAGGCGAGTGGACGGCGGCGGAAGATATGTATCAGAACCGAACTGGCAGTGAATTCTCCCACCACCGCCGACCAGACCGTGAGAAAAATAAACATGTTGACGCACTAGCAAAAAGCATGTTGGCTGATGTTATCGAGCCGACCGCGGCGACGATCGCACGGCCAGCGCCGAACTCTGCCAACACGCGTTTTTCTACGCCCAGATCCGCCCGCGGCGGAATGGAGGATCACCCTCAAGTCGTTCATCTTTGAGGGTCATCCTCCACATGGCGTAATCCTCAAGGCCGGAAGTCGTGGTCTTCCAACTCATGATGTGATCAGAGGCGAGGGGTTCAGTCGCCTGAAACTCGGTGGCGATTGGATGGACTTCCGAGAGCGGAGCCTCGGCTAGCGGTGAAGGTGGGGTGGCCGCGTCACTGGAATCGGCTTTGATCAATAACGGCTGATCGGGCGGGAAAGCGCTCGCTTTGCTTGCCGTCGTCCCAATCCAGCGAACTTCGGCGATATCGAGCCGATGATCTCCGGACTGGTAGAGGAAGCGGGCGAAAAGCGTCTTGCCAGCAAGACCAGCAGGTGCCTCCTTCAGGGACAAAGTCTGCCAATTGTTCACACTTACCGCCTTCGTGCAGGAGTCCTGGGTCCACTTGCCGACGTCGGTCCACTCTTGGCCGTCGCCACTGATGGCGATCGTCCCGTTCGTCGATAGACCTCGATCGCCTCGCGCCTGGAACTGAAGCGAGGTCTCCTGGACCGCGACAGCATCCGCCCCACGCAGCTCATAAATGTTCGCCTCGCGATTTGTCCCGGTGAACCCCACGTGTTGGTCGATCGCCAAGATCGGACCGGTCGGATCGGGGACGCTCTCGATAGGGAGCGCGTCATCCAGTTCGACCGTCGCGAGGGTGACCTGACCGGCGCATCGACCCGTGAGATCCGGCGTCGTGCCGTCGGGGTTGATCCGATCGAGTGGCCAGAGGGAGATCAATCCCGACTCGGCGCCGGTCAGGCGGCGGTCTTTGTAGGCCGAAATCTCCGCTCCGGACCGTGCCCGATCCCAGATGCGGAATTCCGTCAGTCGGCCGCTCCACTTCTGGAAGCCCCCATGGTTCGACCCGATGCTCGCGAATGGACTGGCGGGGATCGCTCGCTTCTTCCCAACCTCGTGATGCCAGAGGCCTCCTTCGTAATAGATCGACATTTCCCCTTTGGCCACATCCTTGACGAAAGCCCAATGCCTCCAATGGCCCTTGTATCCCGGCGCCGAAGCCTTCTTGTCGATGCGGTCGTATTCCCCCTCCGAAGCCTTCTCTCCGATGCGGTCGCTTCCAGCGTCCCAGTAGATAGTTTCGCCATGCCAGGGAAGGTGAATGTTTAGGTTGCGTAAGCGGGAGCCTTGGTCTGGCTCGATCGAAGCGTGGAAGATCGAGTTGAAACTGGGGAGATCATCGGCACCGAATGCCCAGAATTCGATGGTAATTCCCGCCGGCATTGCAGGAAGTGGTAGCGGCAGGGAGATGTACCCGGTCTGCCCGTCGAAGCGCATGACTGACTTTGTTGCGTCCATCGGATTGTTCCCATTCGAAACTAGGGTTGAGGTTTCGATCAATCCCGCGTAATCCAGGTACGAACCTCGCCGATTGTTACGGGCAACAAGTCGCTGACATCGACCGACATCCGGTAGACGCGCTTGGCGCGGCCGCTGTCTGGGTCGAAGAACTTGAGCTTGATGTCCCAACAATCGCTGTTGAGCCGGCAAATGGGACTTTTGAGGATCTCGATGTCTTTGAGCGACCGACGCTCGGCCACCGCGCGGGCGAACACCTCAGCAGCCTGGAAGGCGTTGGTGCCGGCATGATTCAGCGCTCGGTCCTTCGACGACGAACCGGGATTCCTGAGGTCGTCATAGATCCGGTTGAGGAAATCGCGGAGCGCGCGATGGACGCGCGGCACGTCCTCGGGGGCAAGGTCCGGGGCCGCGACGGCGAGGGCATCATCGATCAGGAGGTCGACCTGCCAACCGTAGAGGCCGCGGGCAGCGGTGAGTTTGACCACGGGCACTTCCTGGCCCGAGAACAGCTGGAGAGACCGGCCGGTTCGCTCACCGGGGAGGCTCACGCGCTCGACATAGGCGTCGCCGCCCGAGGCGTCGACCTGCCCGGCCAGCAGGAGGCGGAGTGTCTCGTAAACGACGTTGCCGAAGCTGCCGAGGGGCTTGATCGCATAGATCGGGCTCCGTTCCTGCTCCAACGTCCAGATCAGCGAGCGAGCCTCCGATGGGCGCATCGCCAGGTAGTCGGCCATCTGCCGGGGGTCGTAAGGATTGGGCGGCACCAACACGCCACCCACTTCGACTGGCGGCATGAGCCGGAGGAAGGTGTCGCGCCGCGACTCGGTGCCGAAGTCGTAGCCGAGTGTGCCCAGGGCGTACACCTTCGCCGACTGTGCGGGGCGGAGCGGGGCCGAGCCTTCCGCCGGGCGACCCGAAGGTCGGATGCGGGCCCGGGAGTCGCTGCCCAGGATGATGTCGACCGCTCCGGCGATGTTCAAGCGTCCCCGGAGGCAGCGTTGGGGCTCGTCGACGTCCCTCGGGTCGCAGGGAATCGCGCTGTCGAGGATCGCCCGGTACACCTCGATGGCCGACACCTTGCGTCCCAGGCGACGCTGGAGGCTCATCAGCAGGGCCACTACCCCGGTGACGATCGGCGCAGCGCAACTGGTCCCTTTGTGGCTCGCAATCCCCCCGATAGCGTCGGCCCCCTCGACGTTCTCGCCCGGGGCAAGCACCCCCTGTTCGTTAAGGATGCCGCCGAAGTTGCTGAACTGAAAGGGCTGGCCGTCGTCGCGCATCGCGCCCACGGCCAGGACCCCCGGGATCGCCGCGGGCATCGTCCAGCATTCGCCCCGGTCATTGCCGGCGGGCGAGACGATAAGGATTCCCTCGTCCAGGCAGGTCTTGATCGCCCGCTCCAGCATACTGTCGGGCACCCCCGACTGGGCCGGCTGGACGAAAGCGACGTGGATGATGTGGGCCCCGGCGTCCCGGGCTGCGTCGATCGCCCGGACGAGGTTGGCAGCATCCGTCATCCCCCCACTCTGAACCTGGACGCTCAGGCCGCGAACCTGCGGCGCGATGCCCAGCACGCCCGTGTCGTGCGGGCTGAAGAGGACGCTGCAAACGTGGGTCGCATGGTCGACGACACGATCCTCGGCCTCGTCATCAGCGCCGATCCAGTAGCTGCGCGCCCGGCGAACATCGGCCCCCCGAAGGCAGGGGTGCTCGAGGTCGGCCGGGCCGTCGAGCACGGCCACGCAGATCTCCGGATCTCCAAGAGTGAGGTCCCAGAGGTCGCGGAGGCCGGGGATGGTCGAGGTTTTGGGCATCGGCGGCTTTCGGGATGAGGGTCGAGTTCAGCACCAGCCGGGGAGGAAGCAGGCCGGGCCGGTCTTCTTCATGCGCTCATAAGAGGGCATCTGGAGTCGCGGGGGGTCGTTGTAGTTGGCCCCATGCATCAGCCGCGAGCGGATGCTGACGAGGTCTTCCGCGTCGCCGTAGACGACCTCGACGGCATGGTGCGGCTGGATCAGGTCGGGGCGCCGGACGGGTTTTGCCTGGATGGGCATTCGCATGACTCATGCTCTCCGAGATCGCGGAGCGCCGACCGGATGGTCGGACGCCCAGCGCGAGGAAGGTTCCGTTCAGTACGCCTCGGTCCAGGTCCGAACCTCGCCGAGGGTGACAGGGATGGTGTCGCTGACATCGATGGTGAACCGGAAAACACGCTTGGCCCGCTTGTTGTTCTCCGGGTCGAAGAATTTGAGCTTGACGTCCCAGCAATCGCTGTCGGGCCGGCAGATAGGACTCTTCTCGACGCCGATGTTGTCGAGCTCCATCCCCTCGCCGATGGCGGTATCGAACGTCACGGACGCCTGGAAGGCGTTGGTGGCAGCGTAGTTCAACGCCCGGTCGCGTGAGGTGACGCCGAGGTTGCGGAGGTCGTAATAGATCCGGTTGAGGAAGCCGTCGAGCATCCGCCGGACCTTGACCTCGTCGGCCTTCCCGCCGGTCGCTTCGAGGGTCCGCTTGATCAGGGCGTTGGTGCGCCAGCCGTACAGGCCCCGGACGTTCTCGACCTCGATGATCGGCACGATCTGGCCTGAGAACAGCCGGGCCGTCCGCCCGCTCAGGATGCCGGGGACGCTCACCCGCTGAATAAACTCTTCCAGGTGCTCGGCCAGGACCTCGCCGGACAGCAACTCGCGCAGGACGTCGTAGACGTGGTGGCCGAACGGTCCCAGCGGCTCGATGGCGTAGATCGGGGTCAATTCGAGGTTCAGGGTCCAGATCAGGGCCCGGGCCTCGGATGGGCTGGTGGCGAGATAATCGACCATCTGGCGGGCGTCGTAGGGGTTGCCCGGAACGGCCGTGTTGTCGGTCCTCAGCGGCGGCATGAGCTGCTTGAACGTGTCGCGGCGGGCCTCGGTGCCGAAGTCATAGCCAAGCGTGCCGAGAGCATAAACCAGGCCCATCTCGCCGGTCGGGCCGAACATGCCCGGCCATGTTGATGAGGCGGTCACACCCGGAGAGCGCCCGTACCGGCTCGCGAGGCGAGGCCCGGCGGGGACAGCCCGGGATGGGGACGCCACCAGGTCCCGGGGCAACTCGGCCTCCGGCGTGCCGGGCGGCCCTTCGGCCCCGACGGCCCCGCATCCGCACGAGGCAGCGACGGCCTCGGTCTCGAACTCGCTCGACATGGATACCCTTTTCTTGGTGGTGAGAGACAGAAGACGCAAGGTTTCGGTCACGTCGAGCCGACCGGCAAGGCACTGCCCCGGGTCTTGGCCAACGCCAACCTTGCACGGCCGGACGCCGGCCAGAAGTGCCTCGCGGACTGAGTGAGGGGAGGGCTCGCGGCCCTCCTCGATCTGCAAGCTGAGCAGCAGCGCGATCACGCCGGTCACGATCGGCGCGGCGAAGCTCGTGCCCGACAGCTCGGTCGTCCCGCCCCCGGGGACAGCTCCTCGGACCATCTGGCCAGGAGCGAGCAGCCCTTGCCGCCCGTAGTCGGCCCCCCAGTTGCTGAACTCGAGCGGCCGGCCATCGTCGTCCATCGCCCCCACGGCCAGGACCGAGGGGATCGCCGCCGGCAGGTGGTGGCAGGGGCAGTGGTCCAGGGCCAGCGCACACTAACATGTTGATCCTTTGACGACTTGCATCAAAAATTCGTCGCTCCATCCACAGCTTCTTCGTTTCATGGCGACACTCTGGCGGCCCGGGTGTTGCTTCAGCAGCGACAGACTGAAACGGTTCAGCCAGGCCATGTTCTCACGCAATAGCTGCTCGCGAATCCGCGATTCGTCCTCTCGATAGGTCACGTCGAGCGTCCAATGACAGCCATTCTCCACTCCCCAGTGTGAACGCGCCGAATGGGCGAACGTCTGAGCGTCCGCTTCGACCGGTAGGCTGCTGATATAGTACCGCACTTCGTCCGTCGCCTTGCCGTCACGGACGCTCTGGCTGACCACCACGCCGATCGACTTGAGCCCTCGCCACAAGGAAAACCCCGGAAGCGTCGTGGGGGCTGCCAGCTGAATGTAGGTTCGCGACTCACTGCGGCCATGGCCTGTCTCGACGGTCTCACCGCGGCCCACCTCATCGCCACCAAAATCGTCGTCCCAACGCCCTAAAACGTGGTCGACGACCGCCTGATGCAGCGTCCCCTGATTCCCTTTGAGAGCCAACAGATAGTCCCCCTTGGCCGCCACGACCGCACCGGCGATCTCTTTCTGGCAGCCCATGGCGTCGATCGTCACGACCGCGCCGGCGACGTCCACCAACTTCAGCAACACCGGAATTGCCGTGATCTCGTTGGACTTCTCGCCGCAGGCGACCTGACCCAGCGACAAGCCGTACTCGCTGGCCCAGACGGTGACCGAATGCAACGCTCCGAGGCCGTTTTTGCGGTCGTGGCTGCGTCGCAGCGTCTTGCCGTCGATGGCCAACGTCGGCCGCTCGACGCCGGTCTGGGCGACGGCTTCGTCACGTAACGACCGCACCCAGGCAGCGAAACAGGCTTGAAAGGCTTCAGGGCGAATGGCCATGAGTACCCGACGGAATGAATCTTTGCCGGGAACCCCGTTGGGCAGCGGCAAGATCGAGGCGAGCCAGTCTTTCTTGATGGCCGCCCAGTGAGCGATCGCCGTTGGCCCCGACGCACCGGCAAGCACGGCGATCAGAGCAATGACGACCACTGAAGCCAGCGGATGCTTGCGGTTAATTTCCGAGCGTGGGTCTTCGAGCTCCTGGAAATGTGCCACGACCTCATCAAGCCCGAATCGCTGTGTCTGCGCCATCAACCACCCCCATGCCTGAACCCCGAGAGCCGCATGGAATATGGTTTAACCGAAAGGAGAACTGAGCGCAAGGCGTCAAAGTTTACCAAATCGACCTATAAGTACGCGCTAGCCCTGGGCAGTGGTCGTTGCCCGCGGCGGCAACGATCAGGATGTCGCGGTCGCGGCAGAGTTCCACCGCCCGCCTCAGGAACTCGTCGGCGTCGCCCGACTCGCCGTCGGTCAACTGGCCGCCGCTGATGTTGATGATGTGGGCGCCCGCCTCGATCGCCGCCTCGATCCCCCGCGTCAGGTCGAGTTGCGAGACCCGCAGACTCCCGTCCGAGAAGATCGGCACGATCAGGCCCCGGCACTTCGGCGCGATCCCGGTCACCGGGCTATCCTTCTGGCCGAAGATCACGCTGGCGACATGCGTGCCGTGCGCCGACATTGCCCCACCGGCGACCGCACCCTTCTCGCCGAGCACGGGCAAGACGGTCAGGTCGGCCCCCGTGAAGCAAGGGTGGGTGAGGTCCACCGGGCCATCGAGCACAGCCACGCAGATGCGCCCGTCCCCCTTGGTCCGATTCCGGAGTCGACTCATACCGGGGATCTTCTCAAACTCAGCCATCAAGGACCTCCGAAGGAACCCGAGACGCCGTGGCGCCCCGGGTGGATCGACAGCGGGGGCGGATTACTCTGCGTCGTCACCCGCGAAGGGGATTCTACCCCCCCCGTACCAAGAAGCAGCCTCGACGCCGTTGACGGGCGAGGCGTCGCGGTGGTTCAGGGCGACTTCGTCGCGTCGCACGGGAGCAGCCTGGGCAGGACGGACGGCCCGCGACAGCTTCTGGATCTTCATCTCACGCTCGGTCATCGGATCTCTCCTGGTGCCTGGATGTTGGCCCGATCAAGGACAAGGCAAGCCCTCCGTCCCCGGGCCGTCGGACGGGAGGTTGCAGGTCCCGGGACGCCGTAGCGCCCCGGGTGGATCGACAGCGGGGGCGACTTACTCTGCGTCATCGCCCGCGAAGGGGATTCTACCGCCCCCGTACCAAGAAGCAGCCTCGACGCCGTTGACGGGCGAGCCGTCGCGGTGGTTCAGGGCGACTTCGTCGCGTCGGACGGGAGCGGCCTGGGCGGGGCGGACGGCCCGCGACAGCTTCTGGATCTTCATCTCACGCTCGGTCATCGGATCTCTCCTGGTGCCTGAGTTTTGGCCCGATCAAGGTCAGAGCAGCCCCTCCGTCCTCGGGCCATCGGACGGGGGGTCGCAGGTCCCGCGACGTCGTGGCGCCCCGGGTGGGTCAACAGCGGGGGCGGATTACTCGGCGTCATCGCCCGCGAAGGGATTGTGCGCGGTTTTATATCCATTGGCTTCAACGCCACCGACGGCCGAGGCGTCGCGGTGGTTCAGGGCGACTTCGTCGCGTCGCACGGGAGCAGCCTGGGCAGGGCGGACGGCCCGCGACAGCTTCTGGATCTTCATCTCACGCTCGGTCATCGGATCTCTCCTGGTACTTGAGTTTTGGTCCGGTCAAGGTCAGAGCAGGCCCTCCGCCCCCGGGCCATTGGACGGCGCGTTGATTCGTGCGAGCTAACGCGGTGGGAACGACCGGTAGTAAGCCCGACGCCGTGGCGAACGCCAGTGGAAACCAAGGAGAGTACCGGCAGGGGTTTCGTTCCAGGTCGCTGGCGATCGCCGAGGGTTCCATCCAGCGGTAACCGTCGACCTCCGCGGAGTCAGGCCGGGGCTTCCCCTCAAAGGTCCCGAGGAAAACATGGTCGTATTCGTACTCGGTCAGGCCACTCGAAGTATCCACCGCGCGGTATACAAATGATGATACCTTGACGAGAGGTGCGACAATGCCCATCTCCTCGACCAGCCGGCGGCGTGCGGCCGCAACCGTCTCTTCGCCTGGCTTGGGGTGCCCGCAGCAGGTGTTGGTCCAAAGTCCGCCGGAGTGGTACTTCCGCTGCGAGCGGAGTTGGAGGAGCATCCTCCCGGCGGGGTCGCGGATGAAGATCGAGAAGGCGCGGTGCAGCCGGCCGCCATCACGATGAGCTTGCAGCTTCTCCTCGACTCCGACGGTTTGGTCCTGTTCATTCACCAGGATGACTTGCTCCATCGATCACCTCGCTTGAAGTGGGGGGGGCATAACACGTCCGCCGGCCACGACAACTGAGGGCTCGGGCCCTTCGGTCCTGTCGTCGCGGACTGTGTATTGCAGAGCAAGTGTGTCGGTCCTTCCCTCACTTAGCCGCTCCTCGGGGAAGCCGACCCACGGGTTGAGCAGTGCCAAGTCGCGGAAGCGAGCGTTGACCCCTGTTGCGGCGTCGTTGCCGATCCGAGCCATGAATGTGTCGGGATCCCTAGGGATCACATAGACGACGTTGTTCGATCGACCCGCTTCGATGCCCAGACCAATAGTATCTGACTTCTCAGGCCATCGTCGGGCGATCGGCGGAAGCCATCCCGCCAGGCTTCCGCGTGATGGCTCGCAATCTGGATGCTCGAAGCCCAGGTACAGTTCCATCGCACTTCGCCCGTCCATGTGGAGGCTGAAGGCGAATTGCCAATAATCGGCCAAGGCCAACTGGTCGCGAAGTCCCGGCCGGTCCCCGACCATCGCGGCTGCACGATCCCGGAACCTCGGATCACTACCCAGTTGGACGATGTACTTTAAAGTCGGTGCGTCGCGACGCGCGTCAATCGCCACGATGACCTTATCAACCTTCGCCAAGTCGTCTCGATCGGTTAAGAAGCGGTCGATCCAGCCATAGTTCAACTTGACCCCGGGGATCGACTCCACCCGCCGGAATAGCCCCTGTACTGCAAGATGATCTCGTTGCTTGGGCTTACCGCGGGAGAGATAGAACCGGGCGGGGAAAACCCGACTCCTTTCGACCTTGCAAGAGCAGTCCTGCCCCCAGTCTCGCGACCATGCCGCGAACGACTCAAATTCAATCAGCAGCGGCGTCGGCTCGATGTCGAACAAATCCTTGTGGCGATTGATGTAGTAGAGATTGTCTTGCATCTCACTCCGGGTTTCCATCATCGGCACAGGCTGTTCTCCGCAGATCTCGAAGCTCTCATCATCGGGGTCAACCAAACCCACATCGGCATCGACCTGCCACTGCGCGGGCACGTCGGCCGGTCTGAGCACGACGAGACCGTCAGTGAGTCAGAAGTTCTCAACCATCGTTGGGCGAAGAATGCCAATAAATCCCGTCACCGCAGCACGCACTTTGATCAACGTCAGAGGTGACATTGAACTGCAAGTGGGGTCGGAACCGAATCAATCAACGAATCTTTATCAGATTATGGTGAAAGGCAAAAACATTGCCTGGAATCTGTAGCATTGACCCGCGGGATGTCACCAAGTTCCGTGGCCTATAATCTATTGGGGGAGAAAAGGCAAAAGTTAGCACCGAGCGGAGAAATTTTGCCGAAAATCTCGATCATTGAGTTGGTTGGTTGCAAGCATGGAGTGCTACTCACCCCCCTTGAACTTCGACCTGGCAACCGACGCGGCTTATTTGTTCTCCCCATTCGGGGTTGCCAAGGATTTGGCAGCGGCACGCTCCAACGCGGCTTTCGCCCCCGGCAGATCCCCGGCAGCTCGGTGCATCTCGGCGAGTTGAGCGAGAAATTGGGTCCGAGTTTCTCCCGAACACAGGGCGAGCGCGAGGTCAACCTGCCGATCTACCCCCTTCCAATCATCTTGCTTCGCCAGGAACACGGCCGCTCGGCTGCGTGCTTTGAGGATGATGGGGACGACCTCGGCCGAACGATTTTGCAATCCCGCCCAGGGAGTGAGCGTGGCCGCCAGACTTTCGAAATGCTCGAGCGAGTCTCGCGGCCTGCCGGTCGCATCGCACAGCTCGGCGTAGGCCTCCACTGCCTCGGTCAACGCCCTGGTACGCTCATAGACGGCCGGCTCGGCCTCGACCAGACGCCTCCCCTCCTTGACGGCCTCTCGAAGCTCAGGTTCGGCCTCCAACGGACGGCCCAGGCGGACGCACAAGCCATACGCCTGGGCCGCTCCGAAAATAATGTCCTCCAGCGAGTTGGGGTCGCCTGGCGTGAGTTTGATGAGCTTCCTAGCCTGTTCCATCCGCCGACGATGGACTTTCAGGGCCTCCTCCGGGCGATCCGCCTGAAGCGCCTTGACGACCTGGTACAAGCCAAGGGTCTGATAGCGGAACAATTTCACATTATTGGGGAAGCGGATCGTCGCTGAATCGGCGAGCCGGAGCATCTGCTGCAGCCGTGCTTGGGAAGTGGCGGTCGATTCGGTCCGGGTGGCGTAGAAATAGAGCGCCCGGATTTCTGCCTCAAGAATCGCTTGGTCGTCTGGTTTCTCGACGCTCAAACTCTCCAGGCGATCGATTCCCTCTCGAAAGGATGCCTCGGCCTCCGGGTGCCGGCCTTGCATCGCCAGATCGTCGCCGAGTCGGATGTGATCCAACGCGAATTTGTGTCGGCTATCGAAGCTTTTCCGCGAGAGTGGCTCGCGTAACTCGATCAACCTTCGGGCGACGGCCTCGCCGGCGGCCGGCTGCTTGGCCCTGCCCAGTAACTGATGGAGCAACACCAGGGCCTTCAGGCGGGCGTCGACGAACGTCGGGCCGCCGAGCCCCCGACGAATCGCCTCGTCGTAGGACGCGATTGCTGCTTCACGGCAGATCTGAGCATCGCGATACTGATCGATCTGTTCGAAGATGTCGGCAAGGCGTCCCATCCCCTCGCAACGTAACCGAAACGACGCCTCCGGGTCTGGTTCCAAAGGCCATTCGAGGTAGAGGTTGCGAATGTTCGCGAGGAACAAACGGTCCGACTCATTGAGGACGCTTCCCCGCTCCACGATCCTTCGGAGGACGTCGTTGCTCAGGGAGGTCAGCGCCTCTCTCGCCCGGTCGCGAGCCGAGGTCGCGGATTCGAGTGCGTCGTGCGTCTTCCCCTGCTCAACGAGCGCCGAGGCGAGAGCGGTGCGAGTCCGATTCTGCTCCTTGGCTAATTCTTGGTTGGTTGCGGAGATCGAGGCGATGTGATAAGCCGTCCCCGCGATCCCGACGATCGAGGATGCAGTCAGGAGCAACGCGAACGCCGCCGAGGCGGGATGTCGGCGTGCCCACTTCAGCCAGCGTTCGGGAGCCGAGGTCGATCGGGCGGAAATTGGCCGCCCTTCGAGGAAGCGACCGAGGTCGTCGGCCAGTTCGCCAGCGGATCGGTAACGCTTGGCGGGTGAGGGATGGAGACACTTGTCGACGATCGTCGCCAGGTCGCGCTGGACGTCACTGCGGAATTCGCGCAAGGAAGTCCTTGCGCCCCGGGATGATCGTACCAGCGATTCCCAGGTGTTCCTGCCCGCGTAGGGAGCCCGCCCGGTGAGGCAGGCGTACAGGATCGCCCCCAGGCCATGGATGTCGGTGGCCGGCCCGACCTCGGCGAAGTTGCGGTCGATGCCGGTTTGTTCGGGGGCCATGTACTCGGGGGTGCCCAGCACCACCCCGGCCTCGGTCACGTTGACCGCATCCCCCCTCCGAGCCAGGCCGAAGTCGGTGAGCTTCGGGACGAATTTCGATACGGGGCCTGCTGCCGGGAAGAGCAGGACGTTGGATGGCTTCAGGTCGCGGTGGACGATACCGAGGGCATGAGCCTCGGCCACGGCCCCCGCCAGGTCGCGGACCGTCTCCGCCGCCTCGCGTGCCGAGAGCGGTCCGGAGCCGACCCGATCTTGCAGCGTCCCCTCCTCGGACCATTCCATGATGAGGAGGGGCATCCCATCAAACTCGCCGAATCGGTGGACCGGCACGACGTTGGGATGGCGCAGGCTCGCCATCAGTAGCGCCTCGCGCATCGCCCTGACCCGAGCCGAGGGCTCAAGCCGGCCGACGGTCGAGAGCACTTTCACCGCGACTGGACGATCGAGTTCAACTTCCCTCGCGCGAAACACCACCCCCATCCCACCACGACCGATAGGCTCCCACTCGACCAGGCCGGGAACGTTGGGAGGTACGAACCGTTCCGCCGACTCCCGCTGGTAATCGGGGATCTCGGGGAGCAGCGCCGCCATTTTGGCGAGCATCGCCATCGTCCCCATCCCCGCCACCGGGCTGTTCTCGGCAATCACGCGATCCGCGAAACTCCAACCGCCCGCCAGCCTCGCCATCGCCTCGAGGCATGATTCGCACCCTTCTAGGTGCCCTTCCAAGGCCGACCGCCGAGAGGAATCGACCCGATCTTCGAGCAGATCCAGCCATGATTCGGGTACCGGGCAAATCGCCTTCATGTTCATCTACCCCTCAGACGTCGAGGCGTGAGACCTCTTGTTTTAAGAGGTTCTGCACTTTGTGACGGGCCGCGAAAGCAGAACCCACCTGCATCCCTACCCGCTCCGCCGCTTCCTTACCGGACAGGCCCTCGATTGCCAAGAGTCGGAACGCTTCCCAGGTCTGCGGCTCAACACGCCTCTTGACAAATTCCATCGCCAATCCGAGCAACTCGTGGTCGTATTCTGCCTCCATCAGAGCGAGCAAGCCGTCGCGAGCCGGAAGCTGGTCCATCTCCTCAAGATTCGATCTGCTCCCAGAATCGCTCAACCGCTTACGCTCAACCCAATCACACCAGGCGGCGTGTGTGATCTGACGTAGATAGCTGCGAAATTTCTTTGAAGGATCATATTGGAAACGTTCGGCTTGCTTCAGGAATTGGAGCACGACATCCTGGGCCACATCCCGCGAGTCCGCGTCTTGCAAGCCGTAGCGACGACACCACGCAACGATGAGTGGACCATAGAGGTAGACGAATCGCGACCAAGCATCGGTGTCGAAAGGGCGCATGCAGACCGCGCGTAAGAGCGATTCGTGGGTCGATTGATCTATCCCCGGCATCGGCCCCAATTCCGAACTCCGGATGACGTTCGTCGACGCAGAACGATCGCCCAACGAGAAGAATTTGCCCCGAATCACCTCCGTTCATTGGAACGAAGGGTTCTATTGTAGCGGAGTGGGCACCCGAACGGTAGGACTTCATTGAGCCGTGGACGGGCCATGGCTAGGAGTTCGTCCGGATGATGCTCCGGGTGGGCAACTGCCCGTTTTTTCATCGGCTGATTTTTTTCGATGACTTCTCTGGTCGGTCAAGGCCCTCCTGGATCGCCTCGGAGGGCCGCATCGAAGGCACCGCGGGTCGATCCTCAGCGCCTCATCGGGGTCATCACCCCGCCATCTCCATTCGCTGGTCATGCCGCCAGAGCTTCAGCAGGTTGTGCACCGTCGCCATCAGACGCCACTCGCCCCTCATCGATGCCAGGCCACGCATCGCAAACTGCCGGAAACCCAGCACCTGTTTCAACTGGCCGAAGATCGGCTCGATCATCCCTTTCCGCTTCGCATACATCGCTCGACCCGGCTTCGTCCTCAGCTTCCGGGCCATCCGCCGCTTCGCCGACAGGTCCTTGGGGATCCGCCCTCGCGGCGCTGACGCCACCTTCTCGCTGTGCTTCAATCGCTCGGTTGCCAGGTACGCGTCGATGCCTCGCTCTTGCAACGCCGTCGCGTTGGCCTCGCTGTAGTAACCCGCGTCGCCCAAGGCTGCCCGGATCGCCTCGGCCACGCCGGCCGCATCCAGGTTCGCTCGCGTCTGGTCCACCATCGGCACCACCTGCCTGACGTCGTTGGCCTGCTGGGTCACGTCGGCGGCCAGGATGATCTGCTGCTCGTTGCACACCGCCTGGGCGTTGCCGCACTGATCCCAGCCCTTGTTCGACGCCTTCATGATCCGCGACTGGGGGTCGGTGAAGTTGATCTGATCCTTGGGGTCGGGGACCGCCTGGCTCGGCGGGATCGGCGTTGGTGGCTTCCCCTCGGCCTGGCGGCGGGCGGCTTCCTCGGCGGCTTCGGTGCGGGCTCGCTCTTCCAGGAGCTTCTTGGCGGCGAGGATCTTCGCCAGGCGGTTCTGACGGCGGGCCAGTTCCTCGGGCAACTCGTCGCCGTGGCGGTCGCGGCCCAGCTCGATGTCTTCGGCCTTGTCGGTGGCCTCGGCCTCGGCCAGGAGCTTGGCGATCTCCTGTTTCAGCCGGACCTCTTCGCTCTTCATGCGGTCATAGCTCATCGCCTTGTGGCGTGAAGCATTGGCCTTGACCTTGGTGCCATCGAGGGCGATGGTGCCGACCTTGGCCAGCCCGGCCAGGGCACAGAGCTTGAGGATCTCGACGAAGAGGGCTTCAAGCCGGGCCAGGTGGATCTTGCGGAAGTCGCTGATGGTGCGGAAGTCGGGGATGTCGCCGCCGACGATGACGCGGCAGGCGACATCGACATGGCACCGCCTCATGATCTTGCGGGAGGAGCGTGTGCCGGTGGCATAGCAGTACAGCAGCAACGCGACCATCATCCGAGGATGGAACGGGGGCTGGCCGCGAAGCTCTCGTTCGTAGTGAGCGAAGATCGGGGTGATGTCGAGTGTGGCGACGGTGTCGAGGAGGAAGTAGACGAGGTCGTTCTGGGGGAGCCAGTCCTGAGGCGAGGGTGGGAAGAGGTAGTAGTCCGCCACGCTCAAAGGACAGGGTAGAGCCGACGCAGCTTGATCCGTGCATCCGCCGTGGTGAATCGCCACTTGATCTGGTCCCCACGCTCGTTGCGGACCTCCTCCCACAAGGCCACGAAACGCTCCAGGTCTTCTTTCGTCTCGATCCGCCGGTCCAGGCATTGCCGAGCCAATACCGACAGCTCGATCTCCGCCATGTTCAGCCAACTGCCGTGCTTCGGCGTGTGATGGATCTCCAACTTGGCGGCGATCCGACGGGCCTGCTCCGGTGGGAACGCCTCGTACAGGCTGGCGACCTTGTGCGTGTTCAGGTTGTCCATCACCAGGACCACCTTCTCCGCCTCCTCGCACACCTCCTCCACCAGCCAGCGGACCACCTCGGCGAAGTCCACCATCGTCCGTCGGTCCGTCACCCGCACCGCTCGCCAGCCCAGAAGCGGCATCGTGACCATGAACAGGTTCATCACGCCGTTGCGGACGTACTCGTGGTCGAAGCGTTCGGGCTGACCCGGCTCAGCGGGGATGGGCAGGATCGTCTCGCCGATGAGTTGCTTGCTCGACTCGTCCAGGCAGACCAGGGGCCGCTTCTCGTCATAGGGGCGGTGGTACACATCCAGCACATCCTCCATCTGGGCGACGAACTCGGCGTTCTGCTCCGGCGGGATGCACCACATCTGCTTCAGCCACGGCTTGATTTCGTTTTTTTTAGAGCCCTGCGGACGGTCTCGTCGGAGATCGACTCGACGACCTCCAGTTCCACCAGCTTGTCGGCCAGGAGTTGCATGGTCCAGGTCGCCCGGTCTTCCGGCGGCGGCGAGCAGGCCAGGGCGATCAGGCGAGCCTCGGCCCGACCGTCGAGCTTGGCCGGACGGGGCGGGGTTTCTCGTTTCTTGCGTTCCAGGGCGGCGTCGAAGCCCAGTTCGACGAAGCGTTGGCGGACCCGCTCGACCATCGAGACGTGGACTTCCAGGGCATCGGCGATCCGCCAGTCGGGCCAATGCAGGCCGTCGTCGGAGGCGTCGGCCTTCAGGAGGATGCGGGCATGGGTCAGCTTGCGAGCGGCCCCCTTGCCAGCGGCGATGAGGTCACGGAGCGTTGATCGTTCGTCGGCGGTGAGGGTGACTTTGAAGCGTTTCACGGTCGGTCTCGGTGGCGGAAAAGCCTTATGAGAACCGATCCGAGACTGACTTGCAAATTAGCGGTGGCGGACTAGTAGGTCTGGTCGGAGGACCAATCGCGATAAGTTTTGGACATGCCACCACCCCGCTTCGATCAAAACATCGCGGAATCACTCACCACCGCATTCTTCGAAGATCGGTGGCCAAAGGCAATACTCGGACAAACTCCTAGGCCGTGTGGACAAAACTCGGGTAATTTGCGTAAGCTACCCATGACTTGCACCGAGGATTTTTGGGCAACGGAGCGGCCACATTGAGACGTCATGAGATCAGCGACGAATCGTGGAGTCGTCTCCATTCTCTCCTCCCCGGCCAAGCTGGCCACCCTGGTATCACCGCCAAGGACAACCGCCTCTTCATCAATGCTATCCTTTGGATTGGCAAGACGGGCGCTCCGTGGCGGGACTTGCCCGAGCGGTTCGGACTGTGGAACAGCGTGTGGCGGCGGTTCGACCGCTGGTCGAAGAAGGGGATCTGGCAGCGGGTTTTTCAGACGCTCCAGGACCCCGACTTGGAATGGCTCATCATTGACAGCACCATCATTCGAGCCCATCAACATGCCGCTGGGGCGAGAAAAAAAGGGGCGCTCAGGATGAGGCCCTTGGACGCAGCCGGGGCGGCTTGAGCACCAAAATCCACATCGGGGCCGACGCCCTGGGCAACCCGGTCGGGATCATCTTAACTGGGGGCGAAGTGGCCGACGTCACCCAGGCCGAACCGTTGATCAAGGCCCATCGGGCGGAGGCTTATATCGCCGACAAGGCGTATGACAGCGACAAGTTGGTGCGAGCGGCCCAACGACGAGGAGCGATTACGGTGATCCCTTCCAAGAAGAACCGCAAGACGGTTCGAGAGTATGACAAGGATCTCTACAAAGAGCGGAAGAAAGTGGAGTGGTTCATCAGCTTGATGAAGCAATATCGGCGAGTAGCAACCCGGTATGAAAAGACGGGACGCAACTTTCTTTCATTCGTTCATGTGGCATCGATCATGATACTGCTGCGTTAGCCCAGACTGCCTGCCTTACCTGAATTTTGTCCACACGGCCTAGTTCTACTGTAACGGATGGTCTGGCGAACCTCTTCGGTTTTGCGGATGATGGATGGCGAGTCATCGATCATCCGGAGTCGCCATCATGTCGTTGCTCGACCATCCCGACGCCCTCGATCTCCTGGCTGACGCCACCGTCTCCACCGACGATGTCCGCGACTGCCGTGTCCAACTGACCGCCTTCCTCCGCCGCTATCTGCCCCTCTTTCGTCGCTCCGAGCAACGTGGCCATCTGGCTGCCTTCGTGCGCGGGCTGCTCAGCGGCCTGGAACGCAAGAGCGTCGAGCCGATCGCACGCCAGGCCGGCATCCCCCGCAAAAACCTCCAGATGTTCGTCGGCCAGGGGGCCTGGGATGACGACGCCGTCATGGCCGAGGTCCGCCGCCACGTCGCCCGGCAGATCGGCGATCCCAACGGCGTCATCGTCCTGGACCCCTCCGCCTTCCCCAAAAAGGGCGACGACAGTTGCGGCGTGGGCCGCCAGTGGTGCGGACGACTCGGCAAGGTCGAAAACTGCCAGCTCGGCGTGTTTCTCGCCTACGTCTCGCCCAAAGGGCACGCCCCGCTCGACCGCCGGCTCTACCTGCCCCAGGATTGGGCCGACGACCCGGCCCGTCGCGAGGCGTGCCACGTCCCCGCCGAGGTCGTCTTCCGCAAAAGCTGGGAGATCGCCGCCGAGTTGCTCGCCCGCTCCGGGGCCGAGGTGCCGCACGGCTGGGTCGTCGGCGACGATGAGTTGGGCCGACCCGCCGAGTTCCGCGCCCTGTTGCGTGAGCGATCCGAGCGGTATGTGCTCGACGTGCCGTGCAACACGCTGGTCCGCGACCTCGATGTGCCTCGTCCGACTCGCCGACCGGGCCAACGCGGCCGACACCCCGAGGTCCCCTTCGTGCGAGCCGACGCCTGGGCGGCGGGCCTGCCGGCGGACCGCTGGACCCGACTGAGGGTCCGCGACGGGACCAAGGGGCCGCTGGTCGTCGAGGCGGTGGCGACTCGGGTTCAGACGCGACAGGAGGGGCGGATCGGCGCCGAGGAGCGGTTGCTGGTGATCCGGACGATCGGGCCAAAGCCGGAGGTGACGTATGCGTTGAGCAACGCGGCGGCCGAGGTGCCGCTGACGGATCTGGTGGCGGCCCGCTCGGTACGGCACCGGATCGAACGGGTGTTTCAGGAAGCCAAGGGTGAGGTCGGGCTGGCCCACTACGAGGTGCGGAGTTGGGTGGGTTGGCATCACCATGTGACGTTGAGCTTGCTGTCGCTGTGGTTCTTGATCCTGGAGCGTGAGCGACTCGGGGGGGAAAACCCCGGCGGTAACGGTGAGCCAGGTGCGGGCGATCTTCAGCCGGCTGCTGCGCAAGAACCCACCAAGCTCGGCGGCGATTGCCGAGGAGATCAGCGTGGTGCTGCGGCGTAACGAGGAGTCGCGGATCTACGCCTGGCACGCCCGAACCCAGTCATTCCCGCCCCGCCGATCGAAATCAAGCTTCAGTTAAGTGTTACAGTAGAAGTAGAAGCAAGCTGACAAACGTGGCTCATGATCTCCGAGTTGGTGGAAAGGGTTCGTGAGGGTCTGAACAGTTTGGTGTGATGTACTCGTCCCCGGCCCACTACCACAAGGCCCGCAGCCAATGGACTTGCCGATCGCCGAGCTAATGGATCAGGACGCTGTTACGCCAAGCTCCTGGACGTCTTGCATCCCAACGGCTTGGCCTTCCCACGATGCGGGACGACTCGCCTGGACTTTCATCGCCGCCACTATGTCCCGATGTTCGGCCACCGCTGCCGAGACAGCCAGCGGGGCTTCAACGCTGATACCGGCACGTCGCTGCAGGTCACCAGCTGCCGCCTCATGACCCCCGTGCTCAGCCTTCGAGACGTCCCCCAAGGCGTCCCGACGACGGAGTTGGCACCCAAGTTGGATTGCGACCGGATGAAACTGCTGGAGCTGCGGCACAAGCTCCACGACAACGCGCTCGGGGGCTTCGCCCCCCGGCCGTTGCCGGACACGGTAGTCGAGGCCGACGAGTGCTACGTCAACGCGGGAAAAAAGGCATCCCACATCATCACGAGCGGATGACCCGCCGCGGCGGCGGGCCAACAAGTGGCGCGGCCACGGCGCCTTTGGGAACGACCGTCCGCCGGTCGCCGCGCCGATCGGCCGCGAGTCGGGCCGGGTCTGCATCCATGTCATCGGCAACTCGGACCGGTGGACAGTGGAAAGCCTGGTGCAGGCGACCACGGGGCCGGCGAGTACGCTCGTGACGACGACGGCGACAGAGTGGTTGAGGTGCACACCAACACGATGGAGGGAAGGTGGACGGGGCTGCACAACTTTCAGCGGCCGTTGCGTGGGGCGAGCAAGTGGTACCTGGCTGGCTCCGTGGCGATGTTCGACTGGAGGAATAACATCAAGTCAGCGACCGACGAGTTCCTGGCTCGACCACTTGGGCGTCCACGCTTCACCGTCCGAGAATCATGAGCCCTTCGATTTCGTCGCAGCACGTGCTCGAACTCGGCAGCAAAGCCAGGTCGTTTGGGTGCGTGGTTTCACGCCGAACGCCGGTAGATAACGCTCGTCAGCGAGCAATGGTTCGCACGAATTTCGAGATTCAAAAACATCTCAATTCTGCCCTGATATTGCGAAAACCCTGACGAAGATACCGCCAGAACCTACCTCGCATCCCCGCCAAAATACGGGTCGCACTGCGATCGTCAGCCGCTTCAACTCGGCGCATGAGCAGACCGGTCTTTACCGGTCCTGGGTTCTCGTTGCCTTTGCACCACCCCGCCTTGCTGGAGCTTCCATGACCTTGATGATCGTCGAGCCTGTTGTCCAAACCATCGTGCCGGTTGCGACCAAACGTGTTTCCTGGGCCGCTATCTTTGCCGGGGTGACGGTTGCCCTCGTCACCCAACTGCTTCTCGGCGTGCTCGGCCTCGCGATCGGGGTCAGCACGATCGACCCACTTGCCGGCAACACTCCGACCAACGGCTTGAGTATTGGAGCGGGCATCTGGTTTCTGCTGACCGGCTTGCTCTCACTTTTCGCGGGTGGTTGGAACGCTGGCCGCCTTGCTGGCATTCATCGTCTGGTCGATTCGGCCCTCCATGGCGTGTTCACCTGGGGCATCGCGACTCTGCTGATCTTCTACCTGCTCACCACCGCCATCGGGGCCATCATGGGCGGAGCAGCTCGCACGCTTGGTCAGGGGGCCACCTTGCTTGGTCAAGGAGCCGCATCGGCTTCTCCGGCTCTCTCGGATGCCGTCAAGGGTCAGTTGCAAAACAGCGGCATCAACTGGGATTCGATCAAGGACGACGCACAGTCCATGCTCCGCCAGACCGGCAAGCCCGAGTTGCAGCCGGACGCCCTCACTGACAAGGCGAAGAACGCCGGCACCGACGCTCAGAACACGGCTAAAGGGACGGCGGAGAATCCACAAGCGGCCCTGGGCAACATGACCGAACTGATGAACCGGGTCTTCAACCGAACCACCGACGTTGCGAACGCCGCCGACCGTGACGCCCTGATCGACGTCGTCGCCGCCCGGACTGGCAAGAGCAAGGCAGACGTCACCAGGACGGTGGACCAGTGGGAGCAGACCTATCAGCAGGCCAAGGCCAAGGCTGCCGAGTTGAGCGCTCAGGCCGAGCAAAAGGCCCGTGAAGCCGGTGATGCCGCCGCTCGCGGTGTCAGTCACGCCGCCACCTGGACCTTCCTGGCCATGCTGGGCGGGTTGGTCGCTGGCGGTTTTGGTGGTTTCCTGAGTGTGCCGCACGAACACCGGTCGCTGCGCCCGACGACCGCTGGCCACAGAGATCACCGTCTCGGTGCTGGCCGTTAAGGTTTTTGCCAGAACTCGACTCACCCGCCGCGCCGCTGCTTGCGGCTGACGGGACCGTTTGGGCGAATCATGCTTGCGGGTGAAACTCAGACACTAACCAATCTGGATGCGAGGTGATTTCTTGACTGCCGAGCGAGCAATCCTGGAGATGAACAGCCGGGCAATAGCGATCATGCAGTTCTATCGCAACAGCGATCGACGACCGTCGCACAAGGCTGAGATGATCGCCGAGATTCAGGAGGTCGCCGCCTGGTATCGCGACAGAGGTCTGAACGGATCGGTGTTGCAAACCGAAGTGTTGGAGCCGATTGCTGCTGGGCTCAACGAACGTCACGGTGCTATCGTCGGTCTTCGGGTTTATGCCGAGTTCCTGGCCGCGTTCGACCTCATCAACCCCGACCCCACACCATTCGCTGATAGCCCGCTGGCGACGAGTCGATCCCAATGAGGCAGTTCGATCTTCCTGCTGATACCGCCAGCCGGAGTACCAGTCATGCATCACGACCAGGCGCATCCGCCAGACTCAAGCGGGGCGACATCCCGCGAGTTGGGCATCGTCCAACGCCTGCACCGATCCATATCGACGACTGACGCCGCGACGAGTCGACCGACCATGCTGGACGGGCTCGGCTTGCTGGTCTCCCTCATCAAAGCGTGGAACCGCCGCCATAGTCTGACCGACCACTGGGACCACCGTCACGCCGAGAAGTTGGCAAGGCGATGTGCTTTGCCCATTTGACGAACGCGTCTCCAGCTGAGGTTACAGATTCAACTCGCCGCTGCGATGTTCACCTGATCGTAGGCTGCAAGAATCTCATTGGCGATCGCCTCCTGCCCCTTGAGATTGGGATGGAACGCCCCAATTGTGGTCGATTCGACCCTCAGCGACTGAGAGACGTTCCGGAACCAGGAGTCAGACGAGGAGTAACCGTGGGTTCGGAACGAGGCATTCTGGCCACCGACCGCCACCCAGCCGTTGGCGGCGGCGGCCGTCTCGATGGCCTGATTCAACGGGGTCAGGATGTGTTGATCAGCGAACTGAACGTCTGCTTTGTTGATGGCAGGAAGACCGGCAATCCGGATGGGAGCATATTGACCCTGCTGATTCCGGGTCGGATTCGGATATTCTGTGATCAGAACATTGCTGGGACCAAGTCCTTGAATCGCCTGGTCAAGCGCGGCATACTTCGCGGGGAGGGCTGCCAGGTCCGTGTCAAGCTGGTCCTGGATGCCACTCAACTTTGTCTTGCCGGTGATCGAGTTGGAGGCCAGCTCCTCGACTCTGGTCGAAAAACCAATATCGTTTCCGCCGATCGACATGGTCAAAATGTCGATGGGGTGCGACCCGACAATCTGACGTACCTCATCGATCTGCCCAGGCAACGAATACGTTGGGTCGATGTTGCTTTGCATGGAGCCGAGCAACCCCTTATCGATCGTTGCTCCCGAGTCGGCCACGGAGACGAATGTGACAGCTTCGTGAGGGTTGTTTGCCTGCAAATTTAAAGCAAATTGGGCTGGGGCCGCCAGGGTCGAACGATGGGCCTTGGCATTCTGGATGTTCATGGCTGGATCGGGCGAGTAGGCCCACTGCGCGGATTTGAGGAAGTAAACCCCGTTGACTACCGGATTCCCCTCGCCCGACGCATAGGAGTCGCCGATCGCGACGATCAGGACGTCCTTGACCACGATATCCTGATCGGCGACTTCGGGGCTACTGGTGCCTCGAACGCCACTCACGGTGAGATGAACCGTGTAAGGCCCTTCGGGCAGAGAGACACTCGAATTCTTCCCTTGAGCCGTGGCAATCGTTCGCCCCGATTGACTGATTGTCCAGGTGCAGGTTGAATTCGGTTTCATACCCGGAGATCCCGAGGCGTCGAGCAAGACCTTGTAGCCGCCGGCAGGGCTGACATAAGCTGACGTATTTGGCAGATCAGGTGCATTGCCATGGGCCGGGTCGAGAGCAATCTGCGGGGCCATTTTCCAGGAGATCACAGCTGCAGAGCTGAGCAATGAACGCAACTCCAGACTCTCGAAGGTCGGCGACGAGCGACGCTTCGCGACGAATGATCGGCGAACGTTCGAGTGCTTGATCAGGAGTCGCAACATGGCTCAGACTCGATGTATGAAAGGAAAAGTTGCCAGGAATCGTCGGATCAATGATCACGAGTTTCTGGAGAATTCAGAGCCATCCAGGTTGGTCAAGTTTAAGGACTCTTCGGATTACATGGGTCGTAAGGATGAAGGATTTGCTAAAGATTGTCAGTTTGCGTGAGCGTGACCGTTCATGCGCTGGCGATATCAAGCCCAACTGCTGGCCTGGACTAGCCGGGGTGTGTCGACTTCGGTGTTACCCAGGGCGCGTCGTGACTGCGACTTGATGTTCCTCGTCGAACCGGGCTGCGTGGTACGTCCCTGGATCAACGCACGCGACATCCAGTCGATCCAGTGCCTGCATGCTTTTGGTCTGCTCCGGGCAGGCTTCCGACCGCCCGACTCGCTGCGCGTCATCCGGGCCTACCGGAGGCGGCGGCAGATGCGAATGCGGTATGCGATCAGCCATGCGCAGCACATGCAGAACGCCCCCCAAGAGATCACCGTCACGCTCGCCAACTTCGGTCACCGGAAGGATCAGTCTCGTTAAATTTAACGAACCCCAGGTGGCGAACCTGCTCAGGCTTGTTTAAACGAACTGGCGAAGATTTCGTGCCCCAGAACCACCATCGTTCGATCCTTGATGCCGCTCCACCAGTCCCGTGTTCGCCGCAGGGATGGCGATCCGGGGCGCTGTATTCAACGGTTCTGTCATGCGATCAGCGCTCGTTTCATGACGGCAAGGTCGTCTCGCTTTGATCGAACTTGTTTGAGCTTGGCCGCAATTTCGATTGGGCCGCGTTGGGTCCGCGCAGATCGACGACAGAGAGAACCTGGAACCGTGCTGGGGTGATGAAAGCACCGCGACCCTGCGTCCTTTTTGGAACGAATCCCAGCTCAGGCAAACTGGGGTTGACCTGATTTGCGGGTTCCCCAGATCTTGACGAGCGTGGTCTGCCTGGACCCAGCATCTATCCAACGTGATCGTTGGGCTTGATGGGGAATTTGTCGTCGGGGTGGCGTAACGACCACCGCCGATGGTTTCCGCAAGCGTTGCCCCTGGGACCCAGGCAAGTCTCCCGCATGCTCGACACTGCACCGGCGTCGAGCCCCAGGTCGAGCGGGTCGCGTCCGTTTGGTCTCACGACTGAAGCCCTCAGGAGTTTGCACCCATGAACCGTCGTTCGCCTCGTTCAGTGCCCCTTGATCTCGATCCGATCGGTCCGTTCCTGCTGCCGGCAGGACGGTATCCCGCGTTTCTCTTCGCGGTCATCGACCTGGGGACGCATCTGCTGGATTATGGCAGCGTCCGGCGCGAAGTACGTCAGACCTTGCTCTGCTGGCAGACCGGTGTCGTTCGCCCCGATGGCTCGCCGCACGTCGTCAATCAGACTTACACGATGGCCTACTACCCGGGATCACGCCTGATGACGCTCATCGACCAATGGCGGGGACCCGGCTATTTTCCAACCCGCGAGGTCAAACTCGAAACGCTGATCGGGGCCGTGGCGATGCTCCTCATCGAGTATGCCGTGTCGGGGGCGGGCAACCGGTTCGCCAACCTCGTCGGCGTGCAACCGCTTTTGAGGACCGAAGGGCCGCCCCCCGAGCCGAAATTTGAACCATTCCACTACCGGATCCGCGACGGGCAACCGCCCCATTTTTCATGGCAGCCCTCGGTCTTTGGGCAACCGGCGTGCGAGTACATCGAGGACTCACGCGAACGTCGGAACGTCCGGGCCGGGATCGCGCGGCGATCCCGCAAGCCGCCCCAAAACTTGGATCGCTGAACGCACCCCGCAATCCCTGCGAGGGCCGATCCGACCAGGTTGCCGGAGCAGGATCGACTCCTCGCCATATTTCGGCTCGGAGCCGGTGTCCCCACCACAGCGTCAACAACGCAAGCGCAGTCGATTTCGTCGCGCTCTGGATCGACGCCGCACCGCCACGCAGCCGCGACGGGTGTGGTGATGGTGCTGCGCCGTGTGGGTCGTCCAGCGCTGCCGTCCACTTGACGGCAGCGCGGAGGTTGTTGAGCCACGTGCTGTTGCTGCGGTGGTGCTCGTTTTGTCGTGTTTCGCCAGGATCGTCCGCGGGACGATCGATGAATTTGGAACCAGCAAGTCGGAGAGGTTGGACCATGAGCCGCACCTGTTCGCAGTCCCAAAAACGCATGACGCTGCAAGCGCTCGTTGAGCGCGGCCGGATCGAGGTTGGCGTCAACACCGAGTCGACCCACGAGCAAACCAACACCGTCCAACTTGCGACGCGAGACCCAACGGGTCGTTACCTCGTCCAGATCTACCAGGACGGCAACGTCCGAGCATTGCCGCGTGGTTTCGAGCTTGAGCGGCACTGGCCTCAGGCCGATCGGGCCGGGTGTGGCTGGGATGGGGAGATCGAGTTCCGCCCGGTGCGGCGGATCACACCGGAACTCTCCCCCGTCGCGATGCTCCGGGATCTGTTTGCAATGCGTGGCCTCAAAGCCATCACCCGGACGCAAGGTTACCGGCGGCGCAAATTGACGACGGGAAAGTTGAGCGACGTCCCGACGATTCGCCTGGTCCTTGTCGGGCATTTCTTGGGTGCCGATCTCCTGCGGATGTTCGGCCGGTTGTTCCTCCGGAGCGTTTTCACCCCTGAGCCCGGCCGCGTCCAGCCACCGCAGATCGGTTTGCAGCAGGGGCATGGGACCAGCTTCGTGCAGATCCATGAAGCCTATTCCTCCTTCGATCCCGTGGTCGAGTATGCCGAGGATGCCCGTGGCCAGCTTTTTGCCATCCAGCTGGCGACCATCGATACGACGCTCCCGTTTGGTCCGGGGACCCTGGAGTCGATGAGCCAGACATTTCTGGGTCAAGGCAAGGTCGGTGACCTCACGCGGGCCGAGCAGCGCAACATGCGGGGCCTGTTCGACGCGGATCCGGCCCGAGCTTATACCTCCGCGATCGCCGACGTGGTCCAGAACCTCCGGCTCCTGGAGGCCATGCGGGAGCACCACCGCGTGATCTACCGGAAGTTCGATTTCACCGACGACCAGATCCCCGTCATGAAGAACTCTCAGGGGGCTCGCGCCGCTCAGCTCCTGCAAGCCATCACGCGCCGGTTTGCCGTGGGCTCCAAGTTGCTCGCCACTCCGGCGGCTCTGGGTAACCTGATGAAGAAGGGGAACAAGAACCCGTTTGGGGGCGAGGCCGGGTACAGTCGGTTTGGCAGCCAGACCGGGACGATCCATGGCGGCCTGTTGTACAGCCGAACGCCGGAGATTTTCTGGCACGAGGCCCCGGGACAGATCCGCGATCTCGACATGCGCGGGTGTTACAACCAGATCAGCCACGCGATGAATCTCTACTGCAATCGGCCCGTCGTCATCGAGCCCGGAAAGGACTGCGTGACGCTTGTGGCGATGGTGCAGGCGCTGCAACAAAGTAGCGCCCCGGATGCCTGGTTCATCCGGGTCAGCGGGACGATCGTGGCGGGACAGAACACCCTGATCTCCTCGACGGTCGATGCGATCACCGTGGCGAACTACAGCAAACGCCGCCGACGGCAGGTGAAGCCCCGTGGAACAGGTTCGAAGTCCCGGCTCTACACGCAAGCCATCCAGTCCGGGATCGTCACGGCCGCGACCTGGGCGGTCATCCAGGCGTTACCCGATGCGCTCCGGCGTGACTACGAGGCGTTGGAGGCCGAGAGCGGGGTCGTCTACCTGAACCGGCTGATCGCGGCCGATGGTCCGCAGTTCGACGCCTTGGTGCAGAAACTCGGAACACCCCGGGTCGGCTGGTCCACCGGGCTCGACCTTGAGCATCTGTGTCTGCGCACCATCGAGCCGATCACGGCCGAGCACGTCTGCCTGCAAGTTCCGTTCGGGGATTGGAACCAACGGATGGGTCAGTTTCGCACCGAGGCTCGGCAGGAAAAGTCCTCTGCTGGACCAGGACACGAGCAGACGTTCAAGCTGTTGAGCAACTCGACCTACGGTGCGGTGGCGTGTCGCCACTTCGCCGTCGGTAACGTCGTGGCGGCCAACATCATCACCGCGGCCGGACGGGCCGCAGCCTGGACGATGTTTCAGGCACTCAACGGGTTTCAGGTTATCACCGATGGCTGCACGTACCGGCGTGACCAGATCCCGGCGGTCCCGCTCGGTGAGTGTCTCCGGCTCCAGCCCGACTATCTGGTCGGCCGCGCCGAGGCCGGCGGCCCAATCCCATTTCTGCCTACCGATCAGGTCCCGCTCGACGATCGGGAGTTCGACGTCTGGTTTCGCAAGCACGTCCGGTGGTTTCTCGGCCAGACGGAAACTTCGCCCATTGAACGCTTCCCGTTTGAGCACAAGGCGCACAAGGATCGCACGAAGTTTGACGTTCTGGTGTGCGATGGGGTTTCCAACGATATCAAGTTCGCGCGATCGACCCGGTCGGACCGCTGGATCTACCTGGGGTCATCGCGGCGTGGTTTCAGCCCCAGGAGCAAACGGCGGATCGCCCGTTGGGCGATCGCCGAGCTGCAATCCGACCGGCTCGCCCGGGTACCACCGCTAGGTTCCATGGTGAAACGGCTCGGCATCAAGGACGCCGTGGCGGTCACGAGTCGGAGCCTCGTGCTTGGCCACGGGCGCCCGGTCGTCGTGCCGCTCGGATACACCCGCAGGTCGATCGGGCGGTACAAGCCGGTTCGGCTCTCCGCATTCTTGTGCGCCAACGAACACCAGTGGACGAGGCTGCTCAAACAGTGCCAGGCGTTCGAGGATCGTCACCATCTGGGGCTCGAAGCGCTGGCGTTTCGCCAGAAGTGGCAGGATCGCCCACAGGGTTCGCTGCGAGCCGTGGTTCGTACGATTGGTGATCTGATCCGGTCAGGCCGCCCCGATCTGTCCCAGGCGCTGCACACCCATCGTCGGAACGACGAGATTACGTCCATGTGCGATCGGGCGAAGAACTCCCAGGCGAAACGTGAGACGGTGCTGACCCAGCATTTGACGGCCCGGATCGAACACAAGGCGTCGATCGCCAGCCTCCCGCCGACCGGAATCTGGTGCGAAAAGGAGAGCGATTTACCCAGTTGCTGACCAGCCTGATAAGAGTTGCCATATCGTGATTTGACAAACTTGGCGGCAATCTCATCCCCGTGAATATCCTCCTCCTGTTTTCTTTCCTTGTCGTTTTCCTTTTCCTGATCAGAGATTCGTCTTCATTCTTGATCCTATATCGATTGAGTGGGGATTGTTGTGATTGGCGATTTTCGGTTTTGTTGGTGTTGTGTTGGTTCGCCTTGTCATGCGTCTCTCTCGATTCGATCTGTTGATGATTTTTGTTTGTGATGGAGTCGTTGATCTTTGAATTGAGTGACGGTAACCGTGACGTTGTCGAGATTTGTCTGCAATGAGGTCGTGTTGTGTGTTCGCTTCTGACGTCGTGGTTTTTTTGGTGTCGATCGTGTGGGTTGTTTCTTGGACTTTTTTGTTCATCGATTGAGCATTCGACTGAACCTGTTTGTGGTCTTGAGATGATTCGGAATAGTCGTCGCTGGTGATCCGCTCAACATGAATTTCGTTAAAATGCTCCTTCGCATCCGCTCAGTTCCTGGTTTCATTACCCTGTATGGTGTCATGATCCTTTTTCAAATGACTGTTTCGATTTGTACCCCGATGCGTCGTTCTCTTTACGGATTGAGCGTGATGTTGGATGTTCGGGTTGGGGGTCGTTAATTTTAACGAGTCCTGGGTTGTGAATTTTTCTTGAGTCTTGATTGTCTGAAGCGGTCAACAGTCCCTGTATCGAGCGACGATAACTTTGGTGTTCGATCGGTTGTGTCCAGTTTGGGTCAATCGTCGTGATCGATTTCGGCGACTCGTTACGATGAACGTTGTCCTGATCAGGTGGTCGTTCAACGACTCATTCATCCTGGCTTTTGACGTCCAGGGTCTTGTGAGGAAACGTGGCGGCCTGCTTTATGGAACGGATTGGGCTTACGTGTGTCTCGAACAGGCGGTTCCTCGATTTATTTTTGTGAGCACCATCGCGATTTCCCGAAACGGACTGTTTTGGTCCTGATTTTGGTGGTGCCGTCGCTGAACCAGGACGACAGAATCGGTGGCCCGTTGGAGCTGGGGCGATCATCGCCTGGATTGGTGAGTTCTGTTATCTTCAGAAACGTCATCGCCGTTTGAGGCGGATCGCACGATCACCCGCTTCACGTCAGTGTCAGTCGGTGACCACAGCTGGTGGTAGTTTGTCCCAGATGGGACCGGCCGCTCTGGATCACCGCCAGGATTCACCTCGCGTTCGTAATGGTCGCCGTCCCGGTCCACATCGCCGTGCATGTCGGGTGCCGACGCCACCCCACAACCGTCCCCCCGTCATGATGGGTCGTTGCAGGGCCGACCCCGTAGGTATGGTTGCGTTGCCATGACCTGAATTTCGCCACGTTTACATCTACCCGCTTGGTGGCTTGCGATATGTCGGCCAGGATTGGCTTGCGACGGCGTGCGGCATCTGCTCTGTTCGCTTCAGTTTTGCTGGGGAGGCGGGTCGATTGGTTTCCCCGGAGTTGACCGGCACGCCAGGTACCAGTTCATGGTGACGGCCTACGAGCATTCGCTCGATCGGGCATCCCGCGACCGACGCCACGGTGTTGAGACCGAAACGGTCCGGGGCTACCGACGGGTTTTGACTGGGTCCGGGTGGGTGAATGCGGTGCTGGCCAACCGGGTGGTTCGTCGTGGCCCCCCCTGATGGTGTCCGGACGTGGTTCGTCGTGACGATCACCATGCTGGCACAAGTGGGGCGATGCGTTCGACCAGCCGTGTCGAGTGAGGGGGATCGTTCCGCACGAAATGTCCGGTTGGGGCGACGTGGCGGACCAATAATGGTTTGATTGGGTTTGATTCGGTGGAAATCATGTCACTGGCTGCGCGGATTCCGTCCCCAGGTGGCGGTTCCCTGCGCGCTGGTTGCGCTTTTGAGTTCATTTTGAAGTCCAGGTGTTGAAATCTCTTGATCCTGGAACTCCGGGCCTGGTGGTGCGTCGAGTCGGTCGCGTAACCCCCTGGGGTTGCTCTTGCTGCGGTGTATTCGGTGTGCTGGCGGGGGGCAGGAGGCGGTGGAGCTGTTCCATCACGCGGATCACGCCTTCCCCGGGTAGTGGCTCTCGGATGATCCCCAGACGTTGCCGGTGCCAAGGTGTGGTTTTTTCATGCATCGTGATCCCAACGCATCCTCAGTCTAATCGCGAACAACATTTGCGCGCGCTTCTGCTTCCCGCAGGCCGCTCCCCCGCGGTTTTGATCGCGTCGGTCGACCTGGGGACCCACGACGCCCAGTGGATCGGCCCCGGGAAAAACGGTCCGCCAGCACCTGTTCTGCTGGGGAAACAGGTGTTTGCCGTCCCGATAAATTCCATCCGGTCGTCAGCGAGGTGTATCTGGGTCGCGCGACACCCTGCGTCTCATTTGGTCCAGATGCTGGGCGGGTCGCGGGACCGCGGGCTCGTTCGAAACGTGGCCTGTCCCGGTCGACGGCCTCGTGGGCGGCTCCGCGCGGCTGACGATTCGGCACCACATGAGTCGGTCGAACAGACCCTTCGCGTCCTTCGTCGGGTGGCGGGACCCATTGTCGCGGTGATGGTCCCGTGTCGATCTCGACGTTTTGGTCCGCTCATCTCGCAGATTCGCGACGGGTGCCCACCTGAATTCCCGTGGCGACCGTATGCTGGAAGAATGCTGGCCCACGACGACACCGAACAGTCACGCGATCGCAGCAGGTTCGCCACCCGGCGGCCCAGCGGCTCCGGTATCCAGGTTCGTGGTCCCTGCCATGAACCACTTTCCGGGGAAATGTTCTGACGTCCCGCGTCGATGTTGAGGCCGGGGGCCTTACGATGGAGCTGTGGGAGTTGTAGCACCATTCGAGGCAGAACCGCATGGACGCGATCGACTTCGACCCCCGGAACCCCCTGCGTCCGCCGGCGTGGCGCTAGTTGCGGGCGCAGGACATCATGAACGATTCACGCCGGTTCGGCCGGCTGGATGATGGCGACGTCCGGCGGGCTTCGCGGTTCCTCAGGACTGTCCGCCGCTCCGGCGGTGACGCGCACCACCCCCGGGTCCGCCACGCCGATCCGGCGCTCCGGGAAGCGTACTTACTGCACCGGGCCGGTGCTGATCGCCGCTGGGAGGTCGAAGCGTGCTTGCTGGCCCGCCAGGATGACGCCGCGATCGCCGAGACCGTGGGAGTCGCGAGCGACGTCATCGCAGCCTACGGGGCGATCTGGTTCGACGTCCGGAGCCGGCTGGCCGCACCTGACTGCATGATGGCGATCGCGCTGGGGGGCTGGCGGGATGAGTCTGCGGCGCCGCTGGACGTCGAGACACTCTGGAAAACGTGCGGGTATCACCTGGGTCCGTTCGTCCTGGACCGATTGGTCGCCTGGCACCGCCGCGAACGGTCGACCGGAGAATCCACTCACCATTCAGGCGACGCCGTGGACCTGACCGCGTTGCTCATGAACGTCATGAGGCTGCCAGCCGACGCCCGATCCGGACCGGCGATCCTTCAACTCGCGGCCGAGAGCGACCGGCTGGAGCGGCGGGCCGCCGCCCGCGCAGTTGCACCGGTCTTTGCCCCGCTGGTGGGGCGACGCCTAAATCGTGACGTCCTCGGGCGGTGGTCTTCCCAGGATTGGCAAGGTGCGCTCGATGCTGGTGGTAGTCAGGCGGGTCGCGGGACCAGCATCCCCGGGGACCACGATGGCGTACAGGATCTTCTGCCACCGTTGGAGCCGCTTCACTGCCGCGATCGGTCGGCCGCGGGACTGACGGGCCGACGCGCGGTCGGGTGAACGACTGGGTCGGTCGTCCGGGAATCGCGCGGGTCGTTGGGCTCGGGGTGCCGCTGAGGCGGCCGAGGGAATGTCGCACAACAAGGAGGCCAAGCGATGGGCTGGGAGACGCGGCGCGGGCGACGGTACTTTTATCTGAGCGACCGGATCGGCGACCGGATTTTCAAGCGGTACATCGGTAACGGTCCGATGGCGGAGGCGGCCGAGCAGCTCGCCGCCCTGGCGGCCCAGGACGCAGCCGACGAGGCCGCCGCGATCCGCCAGATCGATGATCAACTCGACCCCCTGACGGTTATGATGGACGAACTGGACCGCGGCTGCCGCCGGCTCATTGCGGCGACCTTGCTGGCCGCCGGGTACCACGAGCAGCACCGATCCTGGAGGAAGAACCGTGCCCGACCCCGGACCGATGGGCCCGACGGCAGACCCGACGTTGGTGACCCCCGAGGTGAAACCCCCGGAGCCCGACGACCTCGACGCGCTCGTGATCCGCGCCCGGAGCGGTGACGCGGCGATCCTGCCCCAGCTCCGCGCGTTCCTCGACGAGCACCCCGCGGCCTGGCGGCACTGCGGTGACCTGGCTCTCCAGGCCCAGGAGGCCTGGATCAACCTCATCGCCGGCCCGGACCTGCTGGCCCGCGAGTCGCTGAGTCGCCAGACGGCCGCGCTCCGGGCCGAACTGGCCGGACCGGCCCCGTCGTCGCTTGAAAAGCTCCTCGTCGCCCGGATCGTCGCGTGCTGGCTTCAGGTCCACTACAGCGACGCCAGCGTGGCCGAGTCGGCGGCCCTGTCGCTCCGCCAGGCCAGCTTCGCCCAGAAGCGGCAGGACGCCGCCCACCGGCGGTACATGGCGGCCCTGGGTGGACTCGCGCTGGTCCGGCGGCTCGTCCCGGGGTCGCACGTGCCGGTCGCGGCACCGGCTCAGGAAAACACCCCGGTGCCGCCGGCCGGTCGGGATGGCACGAACGGCGTCGAGCCCGACCCACGGGTCTCACTGGCGCTCTTCAACCCACCGGCGCCACTGGGCTCATCGAGCCCCCTGGGGCGGCAACATGGCACCCTGCCGGGGATGGTTCCTGGCGCTGGAGAATCGCCGCTGACTCACGGACGACGACCGTAGCGCCGGTGGATTCAAACGGGGGATGGTTTTTGGCCGCAGGACGAACCGTTCCCGGGCAACCACGCGGGGTGGACAGCACCCAACTTCACGTTCGATCGAGAACTCTACACGTCAGGACTCAGCAACCCATGATCAAGCCACCGCAGGACGAGGTTGACCGCGCCGCCCTTGGGATGGACCGCGCCATCCACCGTTTGATCGCGCTGCTCGGGAGCCAAGACCGCGCGACCATCAATCGGGCGGCACTGGCGCTGGACGCGCTCGGCGCTCGGGCGATCGTGGGCCCGCTGGGAAGCGCCCTGCCGCGGGCGAAGCAGTCGATCCACCGACTTGCCATCCTTGGGATGTTGAGGTCGTACGTCGAGGTTGAGCAAGGCCAGGTGGCGGCCGCTCTGGCGCGAATTGTCCAGCGGGAACGCGATCCGCAAGTCATGATGGTCATCAGGCAGATCACGGCTCAGATGGCGTTCGGCGAGATCACCGGGGCCACCCGGCCGGGCGTCGGGGCGGCCAATGCATCGAGCCTCTCGTGACGGTTCCATCTGCGTCGGGATCGAGTGGGTCAGCAGGCCTTGCGCTCAAGGTAGGTACCAACCGTTAGCACCGCGGGACATCCCGGTGCCGCGTCACGGGGTGTTTGGCAGTGGTGCCAACCCGGGCTTCGTTAAATTTAACGAGGCCTGAGTCAGGATGGGGGTGCGTGGACAGAACATCGGTCGACCGGCTGACGCTGGTGTTGAAATTTCGTTGCCCCGAGTTGCACCGGGGCTCTGCGGCGTCGAAACAACGACGGCCATTTTGGTGTCGTGGCTCCATTACATTGAACGAAGCCTGACGGCATCAAGATCATCGGGTGAAACTGTTCACGGTCACGTGCAAGCGCTCCCCGAGGTTTTCGGTGTTCTTTCACCATCTGGCCTTAAACAAACGGCCGTGTCGTGCCGACTCGTGTCATTGAACAAGGTCTCGAAGCAGCAGTGCGGTGGCAGACGGTTTTGCCGGCATGGCCCGTTCAATTCAACGAGCCACTATCGAGATCACCAGGCTCCCACTTTTGGAGCCCGCAGGCCTTATAATGAGCCACGTCCTGGCTGGATCCTTGAGAGCACGCGACCCGATCGCGACCGCACGATGTCTTGTTCCAGCTCGTTCAAATTACAGAGGCCTGGAGGCGTCGCGATCACGCCATCGCAAAAGATTAAAAAAGAGATAGTGCCAGGAAATGGAACGTATTCCTAGTTCTACTGTAACACTTAACTGAAGCTTGATTTCGATCGGCGGGGCGGGAATGACTGGGTTCGGGCGTGCCAGGCGTAGATCCGCGACTCCTCGTTACGCCGCAGCACCACGCTGATCTCCTCGGCAATCGCCGCCGAGCTTGGTGGGTTCTTGCGCAGCAGCCGGCTGAAGATCGCCCGCACCTGGCTCACCGTTACCGCCGGGGTTTTCCCCCCCGAGTCGCTCACGCTCCAGGATCAAGAACCACAGCGACAGCAAGCTCAACGTCACATGGTGATGCCAACCCACCCAACTCCGCACCTCGTAGTGGGCCAGCCCGACCTCACCCTTGGCTTCCTGAAACACCCGTTCGATCCGGTGCCGTACCGAGCGGGCCGCCACCAGATCCGTCAGCGGCACCTCGGCCGCCGCGTTGCTCAACGCATACGTCACCTCCGGCTTTGGCCCGATCGTCCGGATCACCAGCAACCGCTCCTCGGCGCCGATCCGCCCCTCCTGTCGCGTCTGAACCCGAGTCGCCACCGCCTCGACGACCAGCGGCCCCTTGGTCCCGTCGCGGACCCTCAGTCGGGTCCAGCGGTCCGCCGGCAGGCCCGCCGCCCAGGCGTCGGCTCGCACGAAGGGGACCTCGGGGTGTCGGCCGCGTTGGCCCGGTCGGCGAGTCGGACGAGGCACATCGAGGTCGCGGACCAGCGTGTTGCACGGCACGTCGAGCACATACCGCTCGGATCGCTCACGCAACAGGGCGCGGAACTCGGCGGGTCGGCCCAACTCATCGTCGCCGACGACCCAGCCGTGCGGCACCTCGGCCCCGGAGCGGGCGAGCAACTCGGCGGCGATCTCCCAGCTTTTGCGGAAGACGACCTCGGCGGGGACGTGGCACGCCTCGCGACGGGCCGGGTCGTCGGCCCAATCCTGGGGCAGGTAGAGCCGGCGGTCGAGCGGGGCGTGCCCTTTGGGCGAGACGTAGGCGAGAAACACGCCGAGCTGGCAGTTTTCGACCTTGCCGAGTCGTCCGCACCACTGGCGGCCCACGCCGCAACTGTCGTCGCCCTTTTTGGGGAAGGCGGAGGGGTCCAGGACGATGACGCCGTTGGGATCGCCGATCTGCCGGGCGACGTGGCGGCGGACCTCGGCCATGACGGCGTCGTCATCCCAGGCCCCCTGGCCGACGAACATCTGGAGGTTTTTGCGGGGGATGCCGGCCTGGCGTGCGATCGGCTCGACGCTCTTGCGTTCCAGGCCGCTGAGCAGCCCGCGCACGAAGGCAGCCAGATGGCCACGTTGCTCGGAGCGACGAAAGAGGGGCAGATAGCGGCGGAGGAAGGCGGTCAGTTGGACACGGCAGTCGCGGACATCGTCGGTGGAGACGGTGGCGTCAGCCAGGAGATCGAGGGCGTCGGGATGGTCGAGCAACGACATGATGGCGACTCCGGATGATCGATGACTCGCCATCCATCATCCGCAAAACCGAAGAGGTTCGCCAGACCATCCGTTACAGTAGAACTACCTTCCTACCCTTAATTGTAATATTCCGCTTCTCCAACGCCGTTATTGAAGGTAGATCTAGGGGTAGTTAAGGGTGGAAAGGTCGTCCTGCCGGCTTACCTGTCCCAGGTTTATTCGACATACCAGACGACGGCACCGTGCAGCCGTGTCGCGCGTGGCCGTAAAGTCATGCCCCCGTAAGTCTGGTTTTTCATTGTCGCCAATCGATGCCCCAGCCGGATCGCGTCGATCGGCTGGCCTGGTTGCCCGAGTCGTTTCAGGACCTCGCGGAGTGCCTGACAGGGGAGTTCCGGCTTGCCGTCCCGGGCCGCGGCGATGATGTCCAAACTCCTCAAACCTTGATTCTTCTGCCGGGTTCGGGGTAACTCGTGGATGGCCCGGAGCAAGGCGACGTCGAGGAGTCGTTCCGGACCGGTCTCCACGGTTCGCCACCGGTTGGCCAGGCAATCCTGGCCCGTCGCGAAATGCAGGGCGCCTCGAACGATCCGGTCCCACTCCTCGAAGGAGCCGGCGCCATCGAGATCCGACTGAGGCCGACCCGCGAGGGCATGCGCCCGGAGGATCACGAGCAGGTCATGCACGAGGTCGCCACGCCCGGCGAGCGCGGCGGCGATCAGATCCGGACGGCGGAACTGGCTCCGCGTTCGTCGCTCGGGGTGCTCCTCATCGGTCTGAAGTTCGATCGTGACCAACCGCTGGTTTGCTGCGACGCCCGGCGTGATCCTTGTCCCAGTCACGAAGAGGACCGTGCGCAGTTCTTTGGACATCGAAGGACTGGTGGCGGCCAACCCGTTCTGGGCCGATCGGGTCGTGAGCGCCAGGTCAACGGGGCCGCCACCGAACGAACTGCCGTCGCGCAGATGACTGAAGTGGCAGCAAGAAATTTGGGTGTGGGCGAGCGTCGTGAGGACTTCGGCAGCCCTGGCGTCGTTGCTCGGCCAGAGAGCCGTCAGGCAGGATCGGCCCAGCGCCGGCATCGTCAGGAAGTCCACGAGTTTGCTCTTGCCGACCCTGGGACGGTTGCTCGATACCGCGAACCCGGGTACCCGTCCGGCGATCATCGGCCGGGCCACCGGGGTCAAGAAACCTGCCAGGGCGGCGATCTTGTCGGCCTCCTCGCGCCAGGGGAAGTCCGCCAACCAGTCGAGCAGGCGCGTCGCGGCGGCTTGCGCGTCCCGCTGCGTTGGCCATGATGGAACTGGGCGGCATGGGAACGTCGGTCGCAGCAAAATGCCGGTCATCGGGTCGAACCCGGCGGTCGCGACGATGGTGCCGTCGGGTCGCGGGAATGGCATCGTCGTGATGCCACGCAGGACCGGGACCCCAGGCCAGTCGCCGAGCGTCGCCACCATCCGGGTCAGCCAGTCGGGCACCGCGACCGCTTCGGTAACCGGGTCACCGTGACGCGACACCAGCCGGGTGAACTGCGCGACGCGAGCGAGTTCCGCCGCGATGTTCGGTTCGGCGATGGGCATGCCATCCTCGCCGGTCGTCGCGTGGCACAACTGGCCCTGATGGACGAAGAGGTCACCCGCAAGTCCCAACGCCGCGACGGCCTGATTCCGCACGGCATGCCGTTCCACTGTCAGCTCGATCGTGGGACGGGGAGCCTGGTGGTTCACCGGACCCGGATCCGGCGGGATGTCCTCCCTTCGGGGTTACGGACCGATGGCGTTCTTCGTGCCCGTTCTCGGTCGGGGAGTCATACCGCGGGGGAAGCTGGAACCCCTGCTGGGACGCGTCATAAAACAGGCTGCCAAGATCACGCCTGGACAGCCCCACCCAGTTGGCGCGCCTGGGGTCCCCGCCGCCACTCCGAAGCGTCGCCCATGCCTGGCGGCACCGCTGCTCGCAGGCAAGGATTTTGTCTTTGATGGAATCGAGTTGGCCTGTTTTGGTCCATTCGTTGGCCCGGAACGACCAATCCAGCCTGAGCTGAAACCCAGCCTCCCCGAGAGCCTTGCATGCCCCGGCCGTGCGGAGCCAATCGTCCCGGTCGCAGTTTGGGCTGAGGCACTGCAGCGCCTCCCTGACCTGGTTGTACGTGTACCCGTCCTCCTCTCCCGTGGTGGCGTCGCCGCCGATCCGAAGGTTCGTCGTGAAGTCAGACTCGAGGACGTCCTGCTTCTGGATCGTAGGAGCGAGTTCTTGATAGAACTTCTCAGGAACCTCGCGGATGCGGGTCGTCCGGTGCCAGACTCGTGGACGACCACTGATTCCGGTCGTGGGCGGACAAAAAGCCTGGGTGTTCGAGTACTCGCCACCGTGCCCATCCGGGTCACCGCCGAGGCGAATCTTCAGCCGCGGGAAGCTGGCCAGGACCAGTTTGCTAGCCGATGTAAGGGCGCGTATTCGGGTGCCGTCAACGCAGGCGAGCTTGCCAAAATCTTGATCAGTTTCCCAGCCCATGGTGTCCGGGGTAGCGCTACCCCAAAGCTTGCGGAGTGACTCGAGCCCCTCAGGTCCATTGCCATCAATGGCGATCAACCACGAGTGATCGGGGCCGCGACCCGGTCCCAGCCGAAGTAAGACGCCCAGCCAGGACGGATCGAGTTCTTTGGTCTGATCGGCGAGAACATCGAGGTCCTGGGGTTGGTCCATACCACCCACTGGGTCCCAGCCGGCATACCTCCCTGCGGAGCGTTGGCTCACGATGGGCCAGAGGCTCAGATCACGCAGGGCTCGCGCCGTCTCGATAGCGGTCTTGGCCCGAAACAGCGGTCTGGATTTCCTGCAGGGCGGTTTGACTGCTCTTGGGTCCTGGTTCGCATCGACAAGCGGCCCCTCGGTCGGTTCGGCCGTCGCTGGAATCAACTTTAAAAAACTGGCTATGACCTTGCTATTTCGAGACATGGGTGCAATCCATGATTAGGCCACTGGTAGTGGTTTGTACCACCATCATGGTTCGAGAATGGGAGGCAGGCCAGCTTTTTCCACGCAGGACCATTCAGCACAAGAGGAACTAGCGTACGCTCGACGGATGGTTTCCAACCGTCCCATGATTGACGAGTCGTCCACCCCTTGAGAACTGTGGGATCAGTTCCCGCAAGTGATCAAAGCCGCCCAACTCTCCGCCTGGGCGGTGCTGGGATAGCAAACCGTTGCCTTGAGAGACAGTTCGGCCAAAACTTGTCCAACTCATCCGAACTTGGTAACTATCCTTCCCAACTCAATCACCACCCGCCGGTTCCTCCGCGTCCGAGAGACGCAGCGACCAACCGGATCACAAACGGTGCATCCCGCCGCTGCTGTCATCCGCAGAATTCGCTGCCATCGTCGATTGCAGGCCTAGTATTTGATCGGGCTGCCGCGACGACCCGGCTGGCGACGACCCCGAGCCAAGCCGCCATCAGGGCGCCGAGCTCCCTGAGGTCCGACCCACCGTCGTGGAGTATCGCCGCCATCGCTTGACCGGTCCCCAGTGCAGCAAGGCTACCCCTGGAGACTCCCGCCGGCGTACCGCGGCGATATCCAAGTCCACCCTCGAAAGAGGAATTACGGCCAAAGACTGGCTGTCGCGCTAGTGCCCCCATTGAGATCCTCCTCTGGATCGATTCGAAACGGGGGAGCGGCGGGACTGCATGCGTTGGTCGGCGAGCCGATCACCCTGGTAATCTTTCGTGACCGCGCCTCGACCTGTGCCATGGCGCCTGATTGGCAAACATGCTGTGCTCATTGCAGAAGTGACTTGAGGGAGATGATCGCCCGAACGGCCGAGTGGCAGGGTGCCGGTTTTGGGCAACTGGTCCTCCCCGGTCGGGTCTTTGCTTGGTGGCAAAGCCTCAGTTCCGAATTGATCCGGCTGTCGCCCCTGCAAAACGATACGAGTTGGCTCAGACTAGCCCTCAACCAAGCGTCACTTGAAGCCTATTTGGGTCGCTGAAACTCGAAAACCCCCTGGTTTGAGCGGATAATCGAGGTACTTAACCCCCTCGACCATTCGCCACCCAAGAGGTTTTCGAGTGAACGCCACTATCCACCGACAACTCGTCGCACGCAAGCGCAGGATCGCCCGCCGGATCAAGAATCAGCCCGGCATCGAACGTCATCAGCCCATGATGACCGCCACCAACATTCGCTATGAAATGTCCGACCGCACTCGGGCCATCGCCGCCGGTGGCATCGGAGCCATCCACCTCATGGCTCAGAAACTCGGCCTGATTCAGGATCTCAACGACAACCTCCATCTCCTCAAACGCCATCAGCCCTACTTCGAGAGTGACCACATCCTTTCCCTCGCCTACAACCTCCTCGCCGGGGGCACCCGCATCGAGCACCTCGAAGTCCGACGCAATGACGAGGTCTACCTCGATGCCCTCGGGACCACTCGCATCCCCGACCCCACCACCGCTGGCGACTTCTGCCGTCGCTTCGGACCCGCCGATGTCGAGCGGCTCATGGACACCCTCAACGAAACTCGCCTGCGAGTTTGGAAGCAGCAACCCGCCGCCTTCTTCGACGAGGCCATCATCGATGCCGATGGCACGCTCGCCCCGACCCAGGGCTGGTGCAAGCAGGGCGTGGACATCGCCTACAACGGCGTCTGGGGCTACCACCCCCTGGTCGTCTCGCTGGCCAACACCGGTGAGCCGCTGTTCCTGGCCAACCGCTCGGGCAACCGCCCGTCGCACGAGCACGCCGACGGCTACCTCGACCGGGCCATCGCCCTGTGCCGCCGGGGCGGCTTCCGCCGGGTCACCCTGCGGGGCGACACCGACTTCACCCAGACGAAGCATCTCGACCGCTGGGATGGCGATGGGGTCCGGTTCGTCTTCGGCATCGACGCCCGGCAAAACTTGAAGGATCGGGCCGAGGACCTGCCCGCCGGGTCCTTCAGCGTGCTGAAGCGTCCGGCCCGGTATCAGGTCAAGACCACGCCCCGAGGTCCACGCAAGGACCACAAGACGCCGATCGTGGTGGCCCGGCAGTACGAGACGATCCGGCTCAAGGGCGAGGAGGTCGCCGAGTTCGACTACCGCCCCGTGGCCTGCGACAAGGCGTACCGGGTCGTTGTACTCCGCAAGCAGCTGTCGAGGGAGAAGGGGCAACGGGTTCTCTTCGAGGAGTACCGCTACTTCTTCTACATCACCAATGACCGGACGATCTCGGCAGTAGAGATCGTCTTGTTGGCCAACGATCGGTGCAACCAAGAGAACTTGATCGCCCAACTCAAGGACACTGGGGCGATGGCGATGCCGTTGGGCGACCTGGTGAGTAACTGGGCGTATCTGGTAATGGCCAGCCTGGCGTGGGGCTTGAAAGCTTGGGCGGCGTTGCTGCTGCCGGAAGATGGTCGGTGGGGGGCGAAGTACGGTGCGGCGAAGCGTTCGCTGTTGCGGATGGAGTTCAGCACGTTTTGTGTGGCGATGATGGAGGTGCCGTGCCAGATCGTGCGTGGTGGTCGAGGGCTGGTGTACCGGCTGCTGGCGTGGAACCCGTGGCAGGAAGTGTTCCTACGCCTGGTGGAGCGACTGCACGGTCGGCGGTTGTGTTGAGGATGGGAGATCATGAAGCCGAGGTTTGTATGCCTCGGTCCGCATTGGCATCGAACGATGAGAGGCGATGGCTTGATGATGCAGAAAAAACGGAGCATGACGAACCGGATGTAATCTTCCGGCTCGGAGAAGATCCGTATAGCAATCCTAGCAAGGAAAGCATCACAAAACAGACCACATCACGCTTGTTTGAGGACTAGCGGTCTGATTCAATTTGGAGGCGGCTCGCGACGGCCCTTGCAAGTGGGCGACGAAAGTATGCCACCATTTACGGCGCTCGAGGAACGCTCTAGACGGTGACGGGAATGTAACCCGATAACAACGCGGAGGAGCGGGTGCTGAGTTGTGAGTGAGCTGGCCGAGGTCTGACGGCTGGACCGACGGCTAGCATCGAAGTCGACTCGTCGGCCAGGTCCCAAGCATCGTGGCGACCTATTACCAGTAGGGGCGCACCGTACTGGGTTACCGGACGGTGTTTCAGCGCCCACTGCGAGGGCCGGCCCATACCGTCTTCAGAGAGCTGAGGGCGATTGATTCGTCTCGCCCTCAGCAACCACCCCTGGAAATGGCTACTGTCCAACTTCGCCTGCGTCCTGAATGAGCGAAGCAACAGCCGGAGTGATAACTGCCCAAGCTTTGAGATCTTCAAATCGAAATGATTATTTGCGAGGAGTTTTGGCCTTCTTCGCGGCATTAGCCATGTGCTCGTGATCCTGAGTGACCTTTGAGTAAACTGTCGTCAGCATCCGCCCGTCCTGGTGGCCCATGAGACCGGCCAGGGTCGAGAGATCGACCCCTGCCTTGATCGCCTCCGTGGCATATCCCTTGCGCCAGGCGCCTAGATGGAGTTTCTTACCGATCTTTTCCTTGAGGCGGCAAAAAGCGCAGTTGATGGCGTCTTTCGTCCAGGCGGCGTCCCCGGAGTTGCGAAATAGCGTCCCATTGGGCCGTACCTTCATCAGCGGCATAAGCATTTCCACCGCAACGTCAGTGAGATAGATAACGCGGTGCCGCTTCCGGCCCTTGGCCTCCTTGGGCGGAATGATGACCCGCTTGATCTCGAGATCGACGTGCCGCGCCTCGACGATGCGGATTTCCTGCGGACGGACCCCCGACTCCCAAGCGAACGCGAGCAGGAGCTTGAAATTCGGTTCCCGGATCGCGTCCATGGTCTCGGCATACAGCGCGGGGGTGATCGCCAGATCGCGGATCTGCCGGGCCGGCTTCTTAACCTTGGGAAGCGGGTGGATGTCGATGATCCCTTCCTCCAGCGCCCAGTTAAACGCCCGCTGGACGGCAGCGATGAAATCATTCTTCGTAGTGCCATTCCAGCCCTTGGCGTCGTTGACGCGGGTGAGGTGGTAGGGCTTCAAGTCGCGGTAGGCCAGAGTAGCCGGGATGGCGTCGGCCAGGTGTTGGAGCCGCCGCTTGTACGCCACGTAGGTCAGCCGGTCGCGATTTCGCTCGGCCCATTCGAGGAACAGGTCGAGCACCTCGGCCACCGTGCGAGCGTCGGGGGTGACCACGGTCCGCTCCTCTGGTGGCCGGGCCATCAGCTCATGCCAGATCCGCCACGCCTCATCTTTGTCGGGAGCGAGGCGAAGTTGCTTCGTCCCCTGCTGGACGTACCAGTAGCCCCGGTCGGTCCTCCAGAACGGCTCGCGGTTCTGTTTCTTCGGTCGCCCCATAGAAAAAACCCTCAGTAGCCGAGTGCGATTGGTAGGTTTTGCTACCGGGTTTCGCTACCCTAGTGGGTCACTTGTCTCGACCATTGCCATAGTCTCGCAGTCGGGCTAGGATTGGTGAACTTCACCCCTTGAGGTTTACCATGTCCCGCCGCAAGACCGATCCCCTGCGACCGCTTACTGACGACGAGGTCGCCGTCCTGACCAAGCTGAGCCGATCGAAGAGCGAGTCGGCCACCCGAGTCGCCCGGGCCTCCTTGATCCTCGCTGTGGCCCGGGGCGACGACTACCAGCAAGCCGCCGAATCGATCGGTCGCCGCTCCGGCGACGCCGTCTCACACCTCGTCGCCCGCTTCAACGCCGAGGGCCTGACCGCACTCGACCCACGCCACGGGGGCGGTTCCGCCCCGATCTATGACCAGGCGGCCCGGGAACGCATCCTTCGGGAGGCCCGACGCCAGCCCACTCCCCAGGCCGATGGCACCGCCTCGTGGAGTCTCACAACGCTCCAAAAGGCCCTCCGCTCGGCCCCCGATGGCTTGCCCAACGTCTCGACCCACACCATCGGCAAGGTCCTCCACGAGGCGGGCGCCTCGCCGCAGAAGACTCGCTCGTGGTGCCCCACCGGCACCGTGCTGCGGAAGCGCAAGGACGGCATTGCCGTGGTCACCGACCCCGATACGTCGTCAAAAAAAAGTTGATCGAGGACGCCTACCAGCAGGGCGAGGCGATGGGCATCTCGGTCTGGTGTACCGACCAGGCCGGGCCGTTCCAAACGGTGCCTCAGGCCGGCCAATCGTGGCGTCCCGAGGGGCAGCCCGATCGCCACCCGCACGAGTACATCCGCAATGGCACGGCCAAGGTGATGACGCTGTTCCACCCGGCCGACGGCCGGGCCCGGGTTAAGGGCGTCACCACCTGCCCCAACGCGGTCCTGCACGGCTGGCTGAAGGAGGAACTGACGGCGATCCTGGCGACGTTACCGCCGCCGGTGGCCGTTCCAGGCGATGGAGTGACGTTGCGGTCGGCATGGGAGCATTGGCAGGAGGGACTTTCAGTCAAGCCGACGCTGGCCTCCGAGTTGCCGCCGCTGCGGATGCTGCTGGTGATGGACAACCTCGTGGGGCACAAGACGCCGGCGTTTGTGTTATGGCTGTTTTCGATGGGGATCATGCCCTTATACACGCCGCTGGGCGGGTCGTGGCTCAACATGGTCGAGAGCTTGCAACGCATCCTCAAGCGTCGAGCGTTGGACGGCCAGCAGCCGGGGACGCCGGAGGAAATCATCGGGTGGTTCGAGGCGGTGACGGAGCACTGGAACCGCTCGCCGACGCCGTTCGAGTGGGGCGGCAAGCGGGCCGCTCGTCGTCGTCGGCAACGAGAACGGCGTCGCCTGGGCGGCTCGGGTGCTTGCGCTTCAGAGGTACTGAAACGACCACTCACAAGTTATGGCAACAGCCGTGGCAAGTGACCCACTAGCTGCCAGGATTATTCTAACTTCACCGTAAGTCGTTTCAAGGCTTAGTGGAGCGGAAGGGGATCGAACCCTCAACCTCAGCATTGCGAACGCTGCGCTCTCCCAATTGAGCTACCGCCCCAAACTGTTTCAGTACTTAAATTTGAACTGCCCTATTGGCTCTCCTTCATCGTTCCAAGCAAACGGAAACTCGGCGGGATTACAGAATTTGCCGAGCAATTATCGAACAAGTCGGATAACGAACGAGATTGAAGATAGCAGGCCGAGCCAGCGGAAGCAAGACGGTCTTGCTTTGAGTCATCCCCTATCCCCAGATCCCCACATCCCCAGTGGGTACAGGAACGCCTCTGCGACTGCTTGAGCGGCCGGCGGGTCGTCAATGGCGGTTTTCCAATTCTTTCTCGACTCTTCTCATCGCCTGGGCAATCTGACCTGGTCAAGGAGGACCGCCATGTTCCGCAAGCCGGCCGACACCACTCTCGATCCTAAGCTCGAACTACTCTACGCCGAGGTCTCACGCGAGGTCTTCGGTCCCCCCGAAGACATCCACCAACTCGACTTCGCCACCATCGAACAACGCGCTCATGAGGTCGGCCGCAAGGTCGCCCCACGCCTCGCCCGCGACGCCACCACCCAGCAGGCACAAACCGCCGACACGCCCCAGCCCTGTCCCGACTGCGACCGCCAGTCGCCCGGGGCGGTGCGATCACGCCCCTTCCTGATCCAGGACGGATCGATCTCACTGCCCGAAGCCGCCCACTTTTGCTCGCACTGCCGCCGAGCCTTTTTCCCCCAACCGACCACGCCAACGCCTCAATCATCGCCGCTATAGTCCCGGCGTCCTGAGCCGAGCGATAATCACGGCCACGGCCACAAGCTCCTTCGAGGAGGCCAGCCGCGTCCTCCTCATCAACACCGACTGGTCGATCACGCCGCGGCACCTTCAAACCTTGTGCCAGGAGGTCGGCAACGAACTGGTCGATCAGCGGCAACAACGCACCCAAGCGTATCGCCAACAACCGCTCAACACCCCGCCCCAAACGGCCAGTCCGCCAGTCCCCCTCGCTGTGGTGCTGGTCGATGGCGGCCGGATCCAGACCCGACAGGCCGACTGCGGCCCCGGCGTCCACAGCCCCGCCTGGCGGGAAACCAAGACCGCCGTCTTGCTGCGGATGACGCATCAGCCCACCGACTCGGACCCCCAGCCCGAGTTACCCGCCTGCTTCGCGGTGGCAACGGGTCGGACCCGCCGCCGGTGGACGGTCCACCGACCGAGGCAGTCGAACCGACCCACCCGCGTCGCGAACTCCTCTTCCGCACGGGGCTGGCCAGCCTGGCGTCGAGCGAAGCGTTTGGCTGGCAGGCCGCGGCGGCGGCCGACCACCGGGGCTTTTTCACGGCACAGGCACGAGCCTTTCTCAGCGACGGCCAGGCATACAACTGGACGATCCAGAAGCAGCAATTCGGCTCATTCGAGCCGATCCTCGACTTTGTCCACGCGGCCCAGCACATCCATGCGGCCGCCGGTGCGGCCGGTGTGGCCGGCCGCGACTGGGTCAACGCCTGCTGGCAAGGTCGAGTCGCCGAGGTGATCGCAGCCATTGAGGCGCACCAAGGCCAACTCCGCGAACCGGTCGATCCGCGGACGGAGCCGGATCATGCGTGGTGCGTGTTGCAGCGTGAGCGTGGTTATCTGAGCAACAACACCACGCAGATGGACTATCCGCGTTATCGTCGATCGGGCTTGCCGATCACCAGCAGCCCGATCGAGTCGTGGATCAAGCAGCTCAACCGGCGGGTCAAGGGCAGTGAGAAGTTTTGGAACGATGAGGTCAGCAGCGAGGCGATCCTTCAACTGCGTAGTGATTGGCTGGGCGACGAGGAGGCGTTAACCAAACACCTGCAAGATCGCCCAGGTCACCCACACTCACGGCCTCGCCCGGCTCTCCCAAACGCCGCTTGAACCACATCAGTGTTCCTGCACCCGTCATCCCCAGTGCGAGTTTCAATCGGAAAACATCGTGGCTCCGCGACTTGGATGCGAAACAATTGGGGTCACCAGAACAGCCGATCGTCTCTTGCCAGGAGGAAGCCATCGTATCCCCGCAGTGTATCCGTTAAGGTTCCAGTCTGTGGTCCGCATCAAGCCCAACGTGGCGGTCAGTTGCTCACTCTCTCTCGGGACGTTGCGGAAGTACCCGACGAAGCAGGGGATGTCCCACCTGCTGCGGCAGTTCGATGACCGCAAGGACAGGAGGGTGCGGAACAACATTGTCATCCATTGGCGTGAAGAGTAGTCCAAGAAGCGGGACGAGCCGTGGTATCTGATGACCGATCTGGAGAAGAAGGCCGAGCCGCTGTGCCAGATTCATGGCCAGCGGTGAGCATCGAGACCATATTGCAAGAGATGCGTTTGTTACTCAGCCCGAAGACGATACGAGGCTGGTGCTGCCAGACGATTCTTCGAGCCGCTCCATGTCTGTTCGGGCTGTGCTCGGTGACCAGAGCTTGGCCGAGTCGAAGCGTTCTAGGCGTGTCGAATGGCCGGATAAGCAAGGGATGACCTTCTCCGATGGCATCATCTCGGTCCGCCGCTGGTGATGGCAGAAATGGGTTTTTCCAGAGGCTGGGGGACGCACGGCTCAGGATCTACTCCCCAAGCTTTTTGAGCAGGCTTGTTTTACGCCTTAACCCTGGTGACCTAGCCTTGAGCAAACTGCAGCAGTCGAGCCGAGTAGCGCACGTATGCCGAGGCCGGCATGCCGACCTACTGGTCGTCAAACTGGCGAACCCGCAGGTCGAGGTCGATCGGCAGCCGGGTGGGAGAGGGCTAGGCGCCGCCCGCAGGTCGGCCGAGGTGTTGTACGGGGAGGACGCGGTCGTGCCGGTCGTCATCGGCGATGCCGAGGTCGGGCAAGTCCCCGTGGCGGACCTTCTGCCTTCGGCGCCCGGTGCCTGAACGGGTCGAGGGCGCAAAAATGAGCAGCCCGGCCCCCCATGGTAGAGAGGTCGGGCCGCGGCTCATCGGCAATGACTCGGTTGCCCGGTCAGTTCCGCTCGTTCGTCCCGCCGGTCGCCGCCGGGGTGGAAGTGGTCGTCGGTTGCGGGGCTGGGGTGGCTGGCCCGGCGCTCGGGTCGGGTTCGAGACCGAGCGGGGCAGTCCCAGCCTTGACTTCGGCGAGGCGCTGCTGGTACTTGGCGTAAAGCCGGGTGTGGCGGCTCTCGGCGGTCAGCGGCTTGCCGGCGATGAACAGCCCCTTGACGACCGTAGTCGGCTGGAGGATGTGGCCGGCGGTGATGACGAGGTTGGCCCGTTTGCCCGGTTCGAGCGAACCGATCTGATCGGCCACGCCGAGGATCTGCGCTGGGGTGATCGTCACGGCCTTGAGGGCTTCGGCCTCGGGCAAGCCGTAGGCGACGGCGACGGCGGCGTCATACGGCAGGTTCCGCGACGCCGTGCCGACGTCCGACCCGCCCGACTTGAGCGCGATCGTCACGCCGGCTTCGACCAGCTTGGCCGGGTTAGCATAGGGTGAGTCATACGGGTCGGTCGGCTCGACCGGGAGCCGCAGCGTGCCGCCGACGATCACCGGAACCTTGGCCGCCCGGATCGCGTCGGCCACCTTCCACGCCTCGGCACCGCCCGACAGAATCCCCTTAAGCTTCAGATCGGCGATCAGCTTAAGCGCATCAAGGATCTCGACTCGACCCTCAGCGCGGCAGACAACCGGCTTTTCCCCCTTGGCGTAGGGAGCCAGCGCGGCAAGGCGGGGGTCGGGCGTGGGGCCGGCGATGTGGCGGTCGTGCGCGGTGGCGACGACCTTGTCATAGGCCAGCGCCTGCTTGAACTGCTCGCGGATCGTATCGAGTCGATCCTTCCGGGCGGCGTTCGGGTCGCCACCCGCTCCTCCCGGACCACCAAAACCACCGCGACGGCCGCCGCCCTCGGAGTTCGGGGCAACATAGCGGGGGATGTTGACGATCAGGGCCGCCTTGTCCATGACGAGCATCTCGGTCGGGACCCAGCCGTCGAGGTTGGCGACGGCCCCCTGCCCCGAGATCACGCCGCCGGTCGGCTGGACGAACGAGGAGAGGATGCCGTTGGCGCGGGCCACCGGGATCAGCTCGCTATCAGGGTGGAGGGCGATGCTGGCCCGAAGTTCAGGCTGGTACTCGGCGGAATCAGCCGAGTCGAGGGTCTCCTGCAAGCTCCCAACCTCGAAGAGGCCGAGCTGCGTGCCGGAGTCGATCATGCCCGGCCAGACGTCGAGGCCGGTGGCGTCGATGACTTTCGAGCCCGCCGGGATCGGAGTGTCCGACCCGCCGATCGCGGCGATCTTGCCGCCGACGACGACGATCGTGCCGCCCATGATGTCGGCACCAGTGACGGGGTGAAGGTTGGCCTTGGTGATGGCATAGTTGCCACCTTGCGAAACCGTCAGATCCAGCGTCCTGGCCTTCGCGTCGGCGGCCAGGCTGGCGGCGGGCATGGCGGCGTGGTCGCCGGGCCGAGGTTCGGCGTGGCCCGACTTGTTCTTGCGCTGAAAGTGGACCTCACCATCGACGAGGGCCAACTCGCAGCGGGCAAAGCCGTCGAACGGGTGGGCAGTGAAGAGGGCGATATCCGCGTCCTTGCCGACCTCGATCGAGCCCATCCGCTTGTCGAGGCCGAGTTCGCGGGCGGGGTTGATCGTGATCATGGCCAGGGCCTGATCCTCGGTCACATTCCCATGCTTGACCATCTTGGCGGCTTCAAGGTACAGGTGGCGGATCAGCTCCTCGGAGTCGCTCTTGATGCAGACGTTGGCCCCAGCCTGAGTGAGCAGGCCGGCGTTGCCGGGGATGGCGTCGAACGCCTCGATCTTGTAGGCCCACCAGTCGGAGAACGTCGAGGCACTGGCGCCGTGGGCGGCGATCTCGGCGGCGACCTTGTACCCTTCCAGGACGTGCTGGAGCGACTGGACCCGGACGCCGAACCGCTGGGCGACGCGGAGGAGCATCAGGATCTCGTCCGAGCGGTAGCAGTGGCTGTGGATCTTGATCCCGCCATCGACAATGTCGGCGAGGGCTTCGAGCCGCAGGTCGCGGCGGATCGGCGGGCCGACGGGCTGGCCGTTGGCCTTGGCCAGTTCATACGCTTTGATCGAGGCCCGATAAGCCCGGCCTTCCTCGAAGGCCCGCTCGATGACGGCCTCAACCCCCATTCGGGTGTTCGGGAACCGGCCTTGCCGCCGGGTCACGTTCTCGCCGAGGGCGAACTTCACGCCTTGCGGGCCACCGTGGAGGATCAGGTCGCGACCCGCCATCCCCGGCTTGTGCTTGATGACAGCGTCTTGCCCGCCGATCGTGTTGGCCGACCCGTGCAAGAGCCGCGCAGCGGTCGTCCCGCCGGCCAGAGCATAGTAGATCCCCGGGTCGTCGCCAGTGACGACGTCCTTAACCCGAACCTCGGGCACGACCGACAGCGTGGCCTCGTTAACCCCGCCCTGGACCGCCTGGTGCGAGTGGGTGTCGATGATCCCCGGCATGGCGACCAGCCCGGTCCCATCGATCACGACGACGCCTTCGGGAGCCGAGACGGTCGGGCCGACCTCGGCAATTTTGCCGCCGCGGATCAGGATCGAGCCCTTGGGGATCGTCCCCTTGGTGACGGTCAGGATCGTGGCATCCTTGATCAGGACGGTCCCACCGGTCCGAATGGTCGGCTTCCGGTCGGCGTCGAACTCAGCGGCGATGTCCACGAACGGGGTCGCCGGCCCCTTGTCGTCGTCGGTCCGGGCCGAGGTGGGGTCGGGCCGAGGCGTGGCCGTCGCGGTGGCGGCGACTTCGGCCTTGGCCTCGGTGAGTTTCGTGTCTTCAGCCTTTTTCGGTTCCTCGGTCTTCTTCGGTTCGTCGCCGGGTTTGGTGGCGTCGGCGACCTTGGTAGCGGCTTCGTTCACCTTCTCGGCGACCTTGGCGACGGCCTTCTTGGGCTCGTCGTCGTCATCGTCGTCGGCGTCTTCCTTCTTCTTGGCGGTGGTCTTGGCCAGGTCGCCGCGGTTGCCGCCTCGGCCGCCCTTCTTGGCCGTCTTGGCGTCGGTCCCCTTCTTGGCAGCGGCGGCGGTTGGCTTGTCGGTGTCGAACTTGATCCCATCGACGAGGACGTACTTGACCTTGGCGTCGTCGTCGCCCACCTGACCGCTCATGACGACGAGGTGGCCGAGTTTGCCCTTTTCGATCGTCCCGAGCCGCTTGCCGACCCCGGCAATCTCGGCAGCGCGGCGGGTCAGGGCGTCGATGGCGGCCTCACGGGAGAGGCCGGCGGCGATCACCTTCTTGAGCTGGCTCGGGAAGTTGGTGGCGTTGGTGCCGGTCCCCTCAGCCTCGAAGGCGAACTTAATTTTGGCGTCGCTGAGAGCCTTGGCGACGGCCACCCGCTCTTTCCAGCGGGCGTTCTTCTCGGCCAGAACCTTGAGGGCGTCGTTCCGCTCCTCGGCCGGGAGCTTGCGATAGTCGGCCTCGGTCGGGATCTTCGGCTCGTCGGGGAAGTCGAGCTTCAGCACGACCGAGATGTTCTTGGCCTTAAGGCGGTCACTGACCTTGTTCGCCTCGCGTCCGCCGACGATCACGGCGTCGGTGCCGAACTCCTCGGCCAGGTCGAGCGCCCGGTGGATGTCGTCGCGACTGTTCGCTTCCCACCAGACCGGCATGACCTTGGTCCGAGCGGCATAGAGAGCGTCCAGAGCCGGGTCGGTCGCGGGGCGTGAGCCGCCCTGGTTTTCGTAGTAGTCGAGCCGTTCGTGGTGGTTCTGCGCGTCCATCATCGCTTGCCGGAGGTGGGCGACCACGCCCATCAGCGAGCCAGGATACTGCGGCAAGGCACCACCGCCGCCGCGTCGGCCTTGCGGGGCCGGAGCCGGAGTGGCGGGAGTTGCGGGCGTGGCCGGGGTCGCGGGCGTGACGGGGGCCTGCGTCGCGGTCAGGGCGGCGAGGTATTCAGTCATGGCGAGGCTGGTTGGGGCGCCGACCGAGCCGGACTCGTCGTCGTGGTTGTGGCCGATGACACCTTCACCGCCGCCGAAGCCGCCGGGGCTTCGGAGAGCGATGTGGAGGCCAATCGGCGCCCGAACGATCGCTTCGCGCCGGGGCAGGCCGCTGGTGCCGACGAGTGCCGATTGCCCAGTGGCGATGGCGCCGCCGGGGGCGATCAGGACGTCGGTGAAGCCCAGTTTGCGGCGGTCCTCGGCGAGCGCGCCCATGTCGACCGCCCTGGCGACCTCATACTCGGGGGTCATCCCGTAGCGGTTGTCGTCGGGGGTCCGGGCGAGGGCGAAGTCGGCGTAGTTGATCGGCCGACCGGCGCCGGTGCTCGACCGGATCGCGGTGGGGTCTTGCCCCTGGGTCGTCATCAGGTCGATGAAGCCAGGGTAAACCGTCAGGCCCTTGCCGTCGATCACCTCGGCGTCGAAGGGGACTTCCACCTTGTCGAGCGGGCCAACGTCGGTGATTACGCCGTCGCGGACGACGACGGTACCGGTCTCGATCGGCTCACCGCTGACCGGGACGATCCGCGCCCCCTTCACGGCGTAGGCGGCGGGGTGATAGTCGAGCCGAAGGTCGGCCGACCAGAGCGTGGCGCCGACCGATACGGCCATGGCCACGGCAAGCAGCACGGCCAGCGGCCGCAACCGACTGGGAACAAAACGAGCAAAGCCCGACATGGGCAAGATCTCCCGGCGAGGTGTCAGGGTCGAGTGATGGAAGGAGAACGGATCAAGTCCGATCCAGATCAAGGGCAACAGCATGTACCCTAGCACGTCACGCGGGAGAGGCGCGACCGGGCACACACGGGCAGGCAGACGTCCTCAGAGAGATCAAGCGGCGAAACCGGGTGGGCGGTCCCCTTTTCGCTCGCAATCCATTCCGAACCGTCTTAACATCCCCAGAACCCGTCGGCAAGCCTCGGGCGGTCCGGCGCCTGGGGTTTGACCTGTTTTGGTTCGTGACCGCCATCAGAGAGCGGCTCAGGAAACTGACTAATGAGATCTCCGGACCGACCCCGCTTCTCGATCCGTGCCCTGATGGTTTACGTGGTCGTGGTGGGGGTTTGTCTTGCGGGGAGTCCTGCCCGAGATCGCATCGGGGTCGACGAAATCTTGGTCATGCAGATCGGGCATGACATTCTCGAATGCGTCTTGCTGATTGCCTGCTTCGTCTATCGGGATCTTTCCCGCTGGCTCTGGCTGGTCATCGCGAGTCAACTGTTGCAGCCACTAATCTCACTCTTTGGGCTCCACACAATCGTCATGGGCACCGCGGTCTGGCCAGTGATGCTGAACTGGTTCTCCATGCTGGGCGTGGGTGTGTTGGGCGTGACTGGAATCTGCATGACATTGCGTGCCGTCCACCGCCAGTTAGTGGCCCGTCCGGCGCCGGCCCGGATGGAGCGCGAGGCGCCGCTGCTGCCCGATGCCGGGGTATGATCCGGCAGGAACCGTTCGCTCCCACCCTTCCCAGACCGAGCCCACTCCCATGATCAAGATCCTCTCGCTGGCCGTATTGATGCTAATGCCCACCTCGGCCCGGGCCGATGACCCGTCGCCACCCGACACGCGGATCTTTACCGCGAGCGACCTCGTTGAGTCGCCGTTCGTGACCGACTACCGCGCGGGGAGGTACGAGTTCTGGGTCTGGACCGATGGCCGGACCGACTGGGTGGATCGGAACACTCAAGGGGACCTGCGGATCGGGGAGAAGCCGTCGAGGGGCGATGGCAAGCCCCGCTGGGTCAAACTCAGCGAGCGGGCCGTAACGATCGACGCCATGCCCCGGATTGAGTTCGAGACCTTGCCGGGCGGGCCGATCCCCGCCTTGCTCGCGATCACGAACGAACCGCATTTCGACGCCGCTCGCGCCCCTGACCTGATCCGGGGGAACGTCAAGTCGATCGACCCGCCCATCGACCCGCGCCGGACGACGATCCGGACCGAGTACGTCGGGGCCGACTTCGACCCGCCCGCATCGCTGGACGTCTGGGAAGGTCGAGCGGATCGGCTCCGCGAGCGGCTCCGGGTGACGCTCGGCCTCTGGCCCGCGCCGCCCCGGACCGATCTGCACCCCGAGGTTTTCGGGATGGTGACCCACGCTGACAACTCAATTTCGGTCGAGCGGGTTGTCCTGGAAACCATGCCCGGCGTCTTCCTGGCGGGCAATCTCTATCGCCCCCCAGCCCGGCAGATGGCCAACTTCCGCTTTCCGGCCGTCCTTTGCCCCCACGGGCACGCCAAGGACGGGCGCTTCGACGCCGACGTGCAGGCACGCTGCGTCCGCCTGGCGGAACTTGGGTGCGTGGTTTTCGTCTATGACATGGTCGGCTTCGGCGACAGCAAGCCGTTCGGCCATGCCTTCACGTCCGACCGCCTCAAGCGGTATGGGCTGAGTCTGGCGGGCTTGCAAACCTGGAACAGCATCCGAGCGCTCGATTACCTCACCAGCCGGCACGACGTTGACCCGGCACGGATCGCCGTCACCGGCGAGTCCGGCGGCGCGACACAGACGATCCTCCTGACCGCACTCGACTCCCGGGTCAAGGTCGCGGCGCCGGTCGTCATGGTCAGTGACAGCTATCAAGGGGGCTGCGACTGCGAGAACGCCCCCGGGATGCGTTGGGGCACGGACAACGTCGAGATCGCCGCGCTGGCCGCGCCCCGCCCACTTAAACTCGTCGGCGCGACCGGCGACTGGACCGCGCGGACGATGACCAACGCCTACCCGACCTTGCAACTCGTCTACGGCCTGTATGGTGCCTCCGACCGGGTCTCGGCCGACGTCTTCGACTTCCCCCATAACTACAACCGGACCAGCCGCGAGGCGGTCTATGCCTTCTTCGGCCGCTGGCTCCTCGGCACCAAAGACAACCCAATGATCAAAGAACCCGCCGACCTCAAGATCGACGGACCTGCCGACCTACTCGCTTATGGGTCCAGCCATCCTTACCCCGCGCAGGCTTTGCCCCCCGATCGCCTCGAAGACGCGCTGATCGGGCGCCTGGCTGGGCAGATCGAGCAGTTCACTCCGGGGACCGACGCCACGCTTTGGGCCGCCCGGCGGGCCAGTCTTGACGTCGCGTATCGGGTCCGCGTGGCGATCGAGAATCCGAGCCCGCGCGACACGAACGCCAAACTCATCCGCGTCGCCGAGCCTCCCAGCTTCACCGTCCGGCACTACACGGTCGGGCGGCGGGCGGGTGGCGGCCTGATCCCGGTCGTCCACTTCGAGCCGCTCGCGAAGTCGCCGAACCGGGGGGCCGTGACGGTCGTCTCGCTCGATCGCGGCAAGGTCGACCTGGTGACTCCAGCCGGCGAGCCCAGCCCGCTGGTGCAAGCGCTGCTTGATCAGGGTCAGCGAGTCGTTGGTTTTGACCCGTTCCTGATCGGCGAATCGGTCGACCCGAACCACCCGACCACCGCTCGCCCGACCACCATCCGCTTTGACACCTACAACCCCGCGCTCGCCCTCGACCGGATGCAAGACCTGGCCACGGTCGTCTCGTGGGCACGCAGCCTGGCGGGCGTGGTAGAAGTCAACCTCGTGGCACGCGGCCATGCTGGTGTATTGGCCCTGCTGGCTCGACCGCAACTGAGCGGGATCGGCAAGACGGTCGTGGATCTGGAGCGCTTCACTTACGGCGACGGTTCGACGCCGATCCCGCCCGACCTCGACTTCCCTGGCCTGTTTCAGTTTGGCGGCCTGAAGGCGGCGGCAGCGCTGGTCGCACCTGACCCCCTCTGGATCAGCGGCGCCGGGGCCGAGTTCGACCGGACCTGGGCCACCCAGGCGTACAGTTTGGCGGGAGCATCCGACCGGCTCCGGGTCGATCGGAACGCCCCGCCCGACGCGGTGGCTCGGTATGTCGAGCGCGGAGAGTTGCCCCGATGAACCGCCGGTGGCGACCCGCGATCATTGTTGGAGTCAGTCTGGCAGGCATGGCCCTGGTCCTCGGGCTGATGGTCCGCTGGGTCGCCGAGGAGCGAGTGACGACCTGCCGACTCTCGCCCGACGACACGTACCGGGTCTGGCTCGTTGATCTCCACGTCAACTTCCAACTCGACCGGAACTTCAGCATCCGGCTCGAACGGCTCGGCCAGTTCAAGCCCCGCCAGGCGCGCGAGATCACGACACTCCTCCGCTCCTCCGCCGACGAGGGGAAGCCTGAAGGCTCGGAGCGGTTTATCTGGTCGAAGGATGGCACGAAAATCCTGCTGGTTGGCCGCCACTTCTACGTCCGGCATGACCTGATGCTCGATAACGGCGATCAGGTTTACTTCCTCCACAACCTCAAGTCGGGCCAGTCGTGGATCAACGCCGAAAACGAGACCCGCCTCCTGCCGTTGACCCCTTCGCAGCTCGCCGGGATTGAGTTCACCGAACCGGTCATCCTCAAGCCCCGCCCGAAAGTCGACCCCGATTCGCCCTAAAATCGGGAATAACTCGCCGGGCAGAGGCCATAAGATCCAGGAGGAAGGCGGCAACTTCGTCGGATCACGATCAACCGGGAGGCCAACCACGGTGCAGGCAAACGCAAACGGCCCGGCGAACCGGCTCGACCCGAGCGGGAGTCGGCACCTCCGGACGCTCTGGACCCTCGGCGCCGTCGGAGGGATGAGTGATGCCGACTTGCTGGCGCGGTTCGTCGCCGGCTCGACGACTCGTGCTGACCTCGACGCGGCGGAACTGGCTTTTGGAGCGATCGTCGACCGCCATGGCGGGACCGTCCTCCGCGTGGCCCGGACGATCCTGGGGGACGAGGCGGCCAGCCTCGACGCCTCGCAGGCGACGTTCCTCCTCCTGGCTCAAAAAGCCCGGCGGCTTCATGTTGGGGAGTCGCTCGGCCCGTGGCTGGGGTCGGTCGCGCGACGGGTCGCGCTCGGGGCGCGAAAGGCACGGGCATGCCGCCAGCGGCACGAGGCGGCAGCGGCTCGGCCCGAACTGGTCACCGACCCGACCTCGACCGGCTGGAGCGAGACCATCCGCGCCGTGGTGGCCGAGGTTGAGCGCCTGCCCGAACCCTACCGCGCGGCAGTGGTGGCCTGCCACCTCGACGGCCTGACGCAGCACGCCGCCGCCGACCGCCTGGGCTGGCCGGTCGGCACCTTGCAGTCGCGCCTCGATCGCGGCCGCCGCAAGCTCCGCGACCGCCTGATCCGGCGCGGCCTCGCCCCGTCGGCCCTGGGGCTGTTGCCCACGTCGGGCCTGAACCTGTCGCTTCCCCCCACCCTGGCCGCCACGCTCGCCCGGACGGCTCCCCTCTGGCTGATCCAGGCCGCCCCCTCGACCCTGATCGCCCCGACCGTGCTGGCGCTGGTGTCCACCACCGCGAAAGGAACCGCAACGATGAAGTTGACCGCCGCCGCCCTGACCCTGACCGCTGCCCTCGGCGTGCTGACCACCAGTGTCGGCCCGCGCCTTGTTCCGGGAGACGGGGTGGCTGACCCCAATCCCGCATCGACGACTACCCGCGAAGTCGGCGACGATCGCCTCCTCGCTTACGCAGCGACACCCACGGCCGCGGCGGACGATCCGGTCGTTGCTGCTCCCCGGGCTTCGGCGCCCGTCCAACCCGGACCCGCTGTCGGCCCCGTCCCGACTCCGCCGGAAGCCGATGACGAGCGGATTCCCCCCTTCTCGGTCTCACCACGACTGCTCTATTTTTCAACCGCAGATCCGGAGATGCCCGACGAGGATCGGATGGTCCAGCGAGTCACGCGATTGTCTCAGCAAAACTACCCAGTCGGAACTATCTTTACCCGGAATGGCGAAGCTCAGAAGTTGGTCGATGGGTACAACATCCAGGAATCCACAGTTCTTATTGTCGATCAAGCTGGGCAAGTCCTCGGGCGACGTACGGGAGAGATGACGACCCGAGAACTGGCCGAGTTTTATCACCAGACCCGATCCAAGCCCGCGCCCAAGCTCCCGACCGACGAGTCCATCCCGCCCCCTGTCGTCGTCCCGGGGATGCCGCAGTTGATCTGCTTCCCGGATCCGAGCGGCCCGACCGACGTCGCACCCGATCTCGACGGGCTCCGCCATGCAGGATACCCGGTGCAGGTCCTCGATTTTGCCACCGCATCCAGTATTGCTCGACTCTACGAGATCACCAGCACTCCGGCTTACGTCGTTGCCAACAAGCACTTGAGGCGATCCTTTTCGATTGTCATCCGGGGAAAAATCACCACTCGAAATCTCGCCGAGCAATACAATGAACTTCAGAGCAACTTTGCTCACAACGGCCCGGTGCCAACCCCCGCGCCGGTCGTGGCGGACCCACCGAGTGAACCTGACACGTTTTTCATTCCGTCAGCTCCTTCGGTCGTCCGGGCCGAGTCGCCCAAGATCGCGGAATCAACCCCGCCGCCAGCCAGAACGGACGACCTGACGACGTTGCTTTGCTTCCCCGCTGAGGGATTACCGAATCCCGGCCAGGTGGTCCCCGACCTGGATAAACTCGCGGATCTGGGTTATCCGATCCGCAAGGTGGCGGCGGATGCCGATCCGGGGCTGGCCCGCCGGTTCAGGGTGACCGCTCGTCCCACCTATCTGGTCGTGAATGGCTCGGGCCAGGGGGTAAGCAAGGCGGGAGAGCTGTCGACCCGGCAGCTTGCCGAATTCTACAACGAGAACCTGAACCAGTCGGTCCCCGAACCACCCAGCGCAGCAGTCGCGCCCGCCCCCAAACCCGATCCGGCCACCCTGCTCTGCTTTCAGGCCGAATGGTCCAGCCCCTGCCAGGAGATGACACCGCGACTGAACTTGCTGAGCAAGAAGGGTTACCCGATCCAGATCATTGATATCGACAAGAACCGCTTCATGGCCCAGCGGTACAACGTCACGGCGGTGCCGGCGTTCATCCTGGTCAACGGCTCGGGCGACCAGTTTGCCCGGACCGAGGGGGCGAAAGCCGCCGACGATCTCGCCCAGTTCTTTAACGAGAACCGAACCCTGATGAACGCCAAGCCGGCCCGGTCGGAGCCGATCCCTGCGGGCGAGCCCTCGTTCGCGGCCCCCGAGTTGATCCCCCGGCCGTGGGAAACTGTGGTTCGGGTCAAGAACCACCTGAGTGGCAAGGAGTGGGGGTTTGCCTCGGGTACCGTGATCGCCAGCACTCCCGAAGCGGCATATATCCTGACCGTGGATCATGCGTTCCGCAACAAGGATGGCCGCAAGTTTGCCATCGGGAAGCCGTTGCCAAAGCTCTCGGTGGACCTGTTCGACGGCAAGCTCCGGAGCAAGAACCCAGCGCAACTCACCTGCATCACCAGGGACCTATCCGCCGAACTGGTAGCCATCGATCATGCGGAGAAATTTGCCCTGCTCCGGATCCGTCCGGGCCGCGTTCTGCCGGTGACTCCCCTGGTCGCGGCAACCTGGAAGGCTGTCAAGGGGATGAACCTCTACACGACTGGCTGCTCGCACGGCGAGGATGCCACCGCCTGGAACACGCAGATCCTCGATCCCCGCGTCAAGATGAACGACAACGAGAGTGGCTCGTTCGACACCATCAAATGCCAGTATCAGCCAGCAGAGGGCCGATCAGGCGGTGGGTTGTTCACCACCGAGGGTTACCTGGTCGGGATCTGCAACTTCGCCGATCCCAACGAGCATGTGGGGCTCTATCGGGGACCGGACTTCCTGGCGAGTTTGGCCCAGAGCCTGTTCAAGGGGGTGAACGGCACCGACCTCGACCTCGACCGCCTTCAGGCCCACTCGCCCCGAACGACCCTGATCCCGGGTCGCCCCGTCCCGGCGGGTCAAGGTACTCCGCAAGTGGCGGCTCCCGTCCCCGACCCGCGGCTCGTCAACCTGGAACGCAAGCTCGACCGGATCATCGAGCGGTTGGGGCAAGCGCCGGCGGCCGAACCTTTCCTCGAAGCTCCCGCGGTCGTTGAACCTGAGATCCAGGGCGAAGTCATCGTACCCGGACCGCCCGTTGTGACTGGCAGCGCAGATCCCCAGCCGGGAATTGATGACGGGATCGTCGTGCCCTTATCCCCCGAGCAAGTCCAGGGGTCAGGCCCGGCCCAGCCGCGCCTGGAATTGGGCCGCGTGGAGACCCGAGTCGGGGCCGATGGGCAGGAACGAAGCGTGTATCTTCCCGTTCCTCAGGGGGAACCAGCGCCCGGATTGATCCGGTCCGAACCGGTCCCGGTGCCGCCGGTGTCGGATGACCACGAGCGGCGGTTGCGCGATCTGGAGCGGAAGCTTGACCGGGTGCTCGAAAGTTTGGACAACATTCGAGGCCGGTTGGAGCCAAAGCCCAGCCCGGCATCTCAATTCGACACGTGAGGTTGGCGGATGACCAGCGAGAGTGCGAGCGGCAGCGGCAAGGTAAGCGGTGCGGATCTCCCGGTGGGGTTTCGCGCCGGTGGGGTCCGGGCAGGAATCAAGCCGTCGGGGGGGATGGACCTGGCGGTCCTGATCGCCGACCGCGACTGCGCGGCGGCGGGGACGTTCACGACCAACCGCGTCGCCGCCGCGCCGGTGCACTGGGACAAGGCGCTGGTGCCGGGCAGCGACATCCGTGCCATCATCATCAACGCCGGCAACGCCAACGCCGCGACGGGGCAACAGGGGCTCGATAACGCCCGGTTGACCGCATTGACGGCCAGCAAGCAGCTTGGGTGCCGGGTCGATCAGGTCCTCGTCGCCTCGACCGGCGTGATCGGCCACCAGTTGCCGATGGAAAACGTCGAAGCCGGGGTCGAGGCCGCCATCGTCGCCGCCTCGGCCGACCCGACCGGCTTCCGCGACGCCTCGCTGGCCATCCTGACGACCGACACCCGCCCCAAAGTCGTCAGCCGCCGCTGGACGATTGGGAACGAGAAAAAGGAAGCCACCTTGCTCGGTCTGGCCAAGGGGGCGGCGATGATCGGCCCCAGAATGGCCACCATGCTCGGCTTCTTCCTGACCGATGCCCGCGTCGCTCCCGATGACCTCCAGCGCATCCTGGCCGAGGCGGTCGACCACTCGTTCAACTGCATCTCGGTCGAAGGCCACATGAGCACCAACGACACCGTCCTGATCCTCGCGGGCGGCGACCCGGCGCAACCCGTCCTGGCCGGTGCCGACCTCGATCAGTTCGCCACCCTCGTCCGTGAGTCGTGCATCGAGCTGGCGCGGATGATTCCCGAGGATGGCGAAGGGGCCACCCACCTGATCACCATCGACGTCGCGGGTGCCCTCGACCGCGAGGAGGCCCGGACGATCGCGCGGGCCGTGGCCGACAGCCCGCTCGTCAAGACCGCCATCCACGGCGCTGATCCGAACTGGGGGCGGATCGTTTCGGCCGCCGGGTACGCAGGCATCCCGTTCGAGGAAAATGAGCTTTCGCTCACCCTCAATGGCACCCCCCTCTACCGCGATGGTGCCCCGCTCAGCTTCGACCCGGCGGCGGTCTCGGCGCACCTGCGGGCCAACCGCGAGACGACGATCGAACTGACCCTGAAGCGCGGCGCGGGCTCGGTCCGGTTCTGGACCTGCGACCTGACCGCCGACTACATCCGCCTGAACGCCGACTACACAACCTGACCCGCGCCAGATCATTCCGAGATCACCACCAAGACCCGCCCACCCGGCAACCGGCTCACAGCGAGCTTGCCGGGGGCGGGTTTCTCGTTTCGAAAAAGTGCTGTCACACCCTCGGCGATTCTTCTGGCATGAGGCGAGGCGATGGCAAAACCCATCGGCCGGACCACTTGCTCCCAGAACTGCACCACCTGACCGAGAGGCGACTTCCCATGTTCACCACCACCATCCGCCCCACCAGCACCGACCGTCGTTCCAGCCGCAAGGTCCGCCCGAGCCGCCGGGTTTCGCTCGCGGGCATCGAGTCGCTTGAAGGTCGCCAGTTGATGACGACGATCCCGACGTTCGCCACCGTCTCTGCTACCTCGGTCGTCGCCTCGGTCAGCACCGCCCCGATGGAGCAGACGACAGTTCAGGGGGTGATGGACAACCGGGGCGGGGCCGTCGTGGGGGTGCCGATGACGGCGGGTCAGATCCTCGACGTCACCGACCAGGTCAGCTACTACCGCCAGAACGGGTCGAAGCCGACCGCCGCATCGTCCATGTACGTCACCGACCCGAATGGCCATTTCATCGGCAACGTCTTCAGCGGCTCGAACAACATGGCCGAACAAACCTTCCGGGCCTCAATGAGCGGGACCTATCAGGTCCACTTCTGGAGCACCTATTCCCTTCCCCAACAACTCGACTCGTCGGCCATCAACTACGATTTTGTCTACGCCGCGAACATCCGTCCGATCACGATGGACCCGACCACCGACGCCCACCTCGACCCGAACCACAACGCCGCCGATGCCGCGAAGCTGAGCTACTCCGGCGGCGGCCTGAATGCCTTCCTCGAAGCCGACGGCAAGACGCTCGACCTGACCGGCCCGACGGGGCGAGCCATTCAATTGCGGGGGAACTGGCAAACCACGACGGCGAGCGATGGCTCGGCCACCTTCACCGCGTCGAACAGCGTTGGCCTGGTCTCGGCCCTCGGAACGATCAACCTGCCGTTGACCTCGTTGGGCTCTGTGGTCGTCACCACAAAGCCCAACGCCAACGGCAACACCCTGTTCGGCGAAGTCAAAACCGTCGGACTGGCGATCGCCGGCATGCCAATCACCAGTCTGATGAGCTCGGTCGGCTCGGCGTTCAGCTTCACCAGCAACCTCCCGTCGGTGACGGGCGGCTCGGCCACCACGCCAGGCTACTCGTGGGGGATCGCCCTGGGCGACTCGCTGGTCGGCTCGGGCGGCAAGCTCAACGACCAGAACGCCCCGGTGAATCCGGCTGTGCCCTACCTGTACTTCACCACCAACTCGGGGATCGGCTACACCTATGGCCAGGTCAACGTCTCGGCCGGCTCGTCGAGCTACGCGGTCGATGCGGTGATCGACCCGACCGACCCGTCGTTCTACTTCCATATCTCGGGTACGCCCGTCGTGTCCGACCTGGCCATTGGTGGCTCGCTGAATGATCTGATGCCATTCACCCCGACGAACACGATCACTTCGTGGAACCGGACGAATTTCTACGGCGACTTCTACGTCAAGGGGCAGTTGAACATCGGCGACCTGACCGACGACACGGTACCGCTCTTGCTCGACGGCGGGATCATGTTCAACTTCGACCCGACCCACTCGGGTTTGCTGGAAACGGCCAAGCATGATACGAACGACCTGTCGAGGGTCATCAGCACCCACGCCAGCTCGGCAGCCCTGGCCGCCCTCGGCCACGACCTGACCGGGATCCAGATCGGCAGCAACGCCCAGCTTTCGCTCGGGATCAACCAGGACGGGATCTCGATCACCGTCCCCCTGACGCAAAGCTCGTTCGTCTGGGATGGGCCAGCCAATAGTGCGTTCTTCCACGAGCAGACCGCCCAGCTCTTCCAGGGAACGGCCGTTGCCAACATCCTGCCGACCGGCTCGCTGGCCTGGGATGGCTACTTCAACCTGAGCAACGGCGAATTCCAGATGCAGGGCATTGGCACCTACTCGCTGCTGGGCCAGCAGGTCGCCAACGGCTGGCTCGACTTCTCCAGCGACGGGATCGGGATGGGCGGCGAGATCAGCTTCGACAAAACAGTCAACGTCGGCAGTCTGGCCACCGAGGTGGATCTGGACGCTGGGATCAACATCCACATCGGTGCCAACGGGATGGGCTCGGTTTCGATCTATGGCTCGCTGGGGGCTTCGGCGACTTCCAGCGGCAAGGTGTTGAACAGCTTCGCCCACGATCTGAACTACAAATCGGGCCAGGTCAACATCCGGCAGCAGGCTCAGTCGATCTTCGACTCGATGATCCCGACCCCCGCGACCCTCGCTCAGCAAGTGATTCAGCCAATCACGACCGAGTGGAACAACCTCCTCAAAAAAGCCCAGAATGCCGGCAGCACGGCCATCAATTACCTGAAAGGTTTGTTCTCGTAAACCGTTGTTCCGCCACTCACAGCAGGTTTAAGCCAGGCCGACCGGAACCATCCGGTCGGCCTGGCTTGTTGGTTCGAAGTTGCAGTTGCGTCCGGCCCACATCAGGCGATCAGGTCGCCAATCTCTTCCTTGAGACGCCGGAGCACCCGCGACTTCGCCTGGCGAACGGCCGCCGGGGTGATTCCAAAGGTCTGAGCCACCTCGCTGGGAGTCGCGCCATCGACGGCGACCCGCCAGAAGGCTTGCCAGGTGCTGGGCTCGAACTCACCGCGCACCAGTTCCAGCGCCCGGTGGTACAGCGCCGAGGTCTCCGCCGGGTCATCCTCGCCCAGATCCACGTCGGCCACCTGCCCGAGCGCGATTCCGGCCTCGGTCCCCCCCACGGCGCCGATGGGTTGGCGACCGCGATAGCGATGCCAGTCGAGCGTCTTGTGGCGAGCCAGCCCCCGGAGCCAGCCGCGAAACGTATCGTCGGGGCGGTCGCGGCGAAACGAACTCAGGGTCGAGGCGACCCCGCGAAAAACCTCCTGCGCCACGTCCTCGGCGTCCTCGGTGCTCACCCCACCTCGCCGGCACCAGGACACCACCAGCGGCCGGTAGAGCTGCATCGTCCGGCTCCAGGCCTCCTGCTCGTTCGACCGGAGACGGTCGAGCAACGTCAATGAGGTTGCAACGCCACGCTCGATGCGGGGTTCCGGGTCAGTCATGGCTCAGGACTCACCAGAGGGCCGGACTTGGAAAAAACCTGTCACAACCTTGCGATCCCTCATTGTAACATCAGCGCAGCTTGCTTCCTGACCACTTTCGCGGGAACTCGATGCGATGCCGCCATCCACGCCCTGCCCCGATGATGCCCAACTTGCCGCGTTCGATCGTGGCGACCTGCCCGCCGAGGAGATTGATCGGATCGCCGATCACCTGGGGTCTTGCCCCCTGTGCGAGGCGAGGCTGCAAGAACGCGAGGGAGAAGCTATCTCGCTGTTCAAGACGCTCCGACACGGCCGCTCGAGCCCAGAACCGCACTCCGACAGTCAGCGTCAGGAGCAATCGGGGCTGAGCAAGGGGGCCGATCTGGCGGTCGGCACGACGATCGCTGGGCGGTACAAGCTGGTCGAGTCGATCGGCGAGGGGGGCATGGGTGTCGTCTACATGGCGCAGCAGGTGGCACCGATCCGCCGACTGGTCGCGGTCAAGCTCATCAAGGAAGGGATGGACACCCGCCAGGTCCTCGCCCGGTTCGAGGCCGAGCGGCAGGCGCTCGCCCTGATGGATCACCCCAACATCGCCCGGGTCCTCGACGCCGGAGCAACGGCAACCGGCCGCCCCTACTTTGTCATGGAACTGGTCCGAGGCGTCCCAATCACGACGTTTTGCGACGACCACAAACTGACGACCCGCGACCGCCTCGACCTGTTCAACATGGCGTGCCGGGCCATCCAGCACGCGCACCAGAAGGGGATTATTCACCGCGATATCAAGCCCGGCAACGTCCTGGTGGCCCGATTTGACGGCAAACCGGTCGTCAAGGTGATCGACTTCGGGATCGCCAAGGCGGTCGGCCAGCCGTTGACCGACAAGACGATGGTCACGAACTTCGGCGCCGTGATCGGCACGCTCGAATACATGAGCCCCGAGCAAGCCTCGCTCGACCAGCTCGATATCGACACCCGGAGCGACGTTTACGCGCTGGGCGTTTTGCTCTACGAGTTGCTGACCGGCACAACCCCGCTGGAACGGCAACGCCTGGGCCAGGCCGCGCTCTATGAAATGCTCCGCCTCGTCCGCGAGCAGGAACCACCCAAACCCAGCACCCGCCTGAGCAATTCCCGAACCCTGGCCTCGATCGCGGTCTGTCGCGGCGTCGACCCCGCCAAGCTGGCCCCGATGGTTCGCGGCGACCTCGACTGGATCGCGATGCGGGCGCTGGAGAAGGACCGGTCGCGACGCTACGAGACCGCGAACGGTCTGGCTCGCGACGTCGAGCGGTTCCTCAACGACGAGCCGGTCGAAGCCACGCCGCCGACTGCCCGCTACCGGCTGAGCAAGTTCGCCCGCCGCCACCGGCGGCCCTTGCTCGCGACCGCCGCCGCCGCCGCATTGCTGGTCGCCGCCACCGCCGTCAGCACCTGGGCCGCCATCCGGGCCGCGCGGGCCGAGGCGAGCGAGCGGGCCGAACTTCGCAAGTCCGAGGCCCGCTACGCCCTGGCTCGCGACGCTATCGAAACCTTCTACACCGGTGCCAGCGAGGATGTCTTGCTCCGCGAGCCGCAAATGAAGGAGTTGCGGGGCAAACTGCTCGGCTCAGCGCTCGAGTTTTACCGGAAGCTCCAGGTCGAGAGCGACCGCCGCGACGGCGCCACCCCGACGCCCGAGGTCCAGGCAGCCGTTGCCGCGAGCTACGAAAAGCTGGCCGGCGTCACCTTCGAGGTTGGCGACAAGCAAGCCGCGTTGGCCGGTTACGAGCGGGCGTTGCCGCTCCGCCGGGCACTCGCCGCCGCGGTTCCCAAGGCACTCGCGGCCCGGCAGGCTCTGGCGGGTCTCTACCATCATCTTGGCGTCGTCCATGCCGACATCGGCACACCCGAATCCGCGGCCGACTGGCACAACCAGGCCGCCACCGAATATGCCACGGCGGCCCGACAGCTCGGGGGAACCGATCAGGACCAGCTCAGCGCCGTCTCGGAGCGTGTCAACGCCGGCGAGGCTCTGGCTCGGACCACTCAGGTCGAGACCGCCCGCGCCACGTTCGATGGCGCTGTGGCCGACCTCCGACGCCTGGTCCAGACTCGTCCCACCGATCCGGGATTGCTGCGCGAGCTTGCTGTTGGGCTCACCAAGGCGGGCTACCTTCGCCTCAACGCGATGCCGCGACCCGTGGAAGCCATCCCCCTGGTCGATGAGGCAACCGCCATTTACCTCCGCCTTGCGGCGACCGAGGGAGACGACATCAAATTGCGGCAAGAATGGTCACTCGCCCTGCACCACGCCGGCACGGCGCGCGAGCAGATCGGCCCAATCGAGACCTCGCTCCCCTTCTATGCGCAGGCCGTGACGGTGCTGGAACCGGTCCTCCGGCGGTATCCGACGCTATCGGTCGTCCGGCGGTCGATGGCCGACCTCCGGATTGGGATCGGCGTCACGCTGGCTGAACTCCCGGGGCGCGTCCGCGAGTCGCTGGTCGAGTACGACCAGGCCGACGCCCTGCTCGAATCACTTGTTGAGGAGAACCCAACGGTGCCGCTGTTTCGCGCCCGTCTGGCTGCCACGGCCAGTTCACGCGGGTATTCGCTGGCCCGCCTGAACGACACGGCGGCGGCCAGCAGCGCCTACGACCGGGCGATCGCGCTCCGCGAGCGCCTGGCACGGGAACAGCCGACCGTCTCGATGTACCGGATCTTGCTCGGCGAAGATTATGGCCAACTTGGCAACGTCCAACGCCAGGCGGGGCGGCTGGTCGAGGCGTCGCGGCTCTACCGGCAAGCCATCACCACGATGGGCGACCTGCAAGGAAGCTCGATCCTCGACCGCGTGATCCTGGCAAGCTGGCTGGCGGGGGCCGCTGGTCTGATCGACCATGACCCCACCCTGGCAACCCGAGAAGCCCGCGCCATCGAGCGCGACGACCTGATCCGCCGCGCCTTGAACTTGCTGCGGGAAGCGACCGACGCCGGCTTCCGCGACCCGCCCAGCCTGACCGGCGACAGCAACTTCGCCCCCCTCCAGGATCTGCCCGCCTACCGGCTGATCCTGCGTGACATGGCTTTCCCAGACGAGCCGTTCGGTGACTGATCACAGATCAAGATCACGGGGCCAGGTGGTGCCAGGCGTCGGCGAGCGAGTCAACGATATCGCCCGAGATCATACCAACCATGCCGTTGTTGTCGCGGGCGATGTCGCCCGCGAGGCCGTGGGCATACACCCCCAGACACGCGGCGTCGAACGTGTTCATCCCCTGCGCGATCAGCGCTGAGATCACGCCGGTCAGGACGTCGCCCGACCCGCCGGTGGCCATCCCGGCGTTGCCGGTCGTGTTCTTGTAGAGCCGTCGGCCGTCGGTGACGAGCGTCTCGGCCCCCTTGAGGACCAGAACCAGATTCCGGGCAGACTCGGCGAAACCGACGGCGTGGGTCTCGCGGTCGGCCTGGATCTCCTTGATCTCGCGTCCGGTCAGGCGTGAGAACTCACCGGGATGCGGCGTGATGACCACCGGTCGCGTGAGCTTGCCGAGGACTTCGGTCTGGCCGGCCAGATTATTGAGCGCATCGGCGTCGAGGACGGTCGGGATCTCGACCGACTCAGCCACCCAGCGGACGAGTTCGCGGAGGTCGGCCGACTGCCCGAGGCCCGGCCCCATTGCCAGGACGGTGGCGTGCGGCAGATACTTTTCCAGGACCTTCTTCGCCGCGTCGAAGCAGACCAACCCTTCGGGGTCGCTTTTGATCGGGTACGTCATGTACGACGGCTCGAAACTGGCGACGGTGGTTTGCACCTCGTCGGGGCAGAGAACTCGGACCAGACCCGCCCCCGACCGGAGCGCCGAACCACCCACAAGCGCCGCGGCTCCCGCCGATCCGCGCCCCCCCGCCAGAGCCAGAACCGTGCCGAAGGTCCCCTTGTGACTGTCGGCTGTCCGCTCCGGCAACCGGGGCAGCTTTTCGATCCGTTCAATCGCCATATCGCCCAGCACCTTCTCGAAGAACCCCGGATTCACGAGGCCATACCACCCGAACTCCCAAACTCGCCCAAGAACCGCACGAAGATCATACCAGACCTGGAATCATTTGCGACGAACCGAAAAAAGTCACTGTCAACCGCACGCTTCGCCTCGAAACTGTTCATTTCGGAACCAGACTGGTGAATTAGGGGGTCCTGGATTAAATTAGGAGTGCCGAACCCGGCCGGCATTGGTAAGTCGGGTCGAGAACCGCCGCGCACCCGAGGATCGACCCGACGATGGCCCAAGCCGCACCTGGCGCGAGCGTCACCTACGAACCCGAATCCTTCCCCTACCGCTGGCTTCCCGGCGACTCGAAGTTCAAGACCTGGGACGAGATCGAGCCCTGGTATCGGTCGCTCCTGACCCGCGGGATCGGCTCGCCCGCCGACCTGGAAGCCTGGCTCAACGACCTCGGCGAAATCAACGGCGCGGTCTCGCAGGAAGGCGTCGAGCGTTACGTCGCCATGACCTGCCAGACCGACGACCCCGCCCGCGAAGCGGCGCACCTGGCATTCGTCCGCGACATCGAGCCCCGGCTCAAGCCCATTCAGGACGAGCTCCGCGGCAAGTATCTCGACTCACCGCACCGGGCTGGCCTGCCCGCCGAGCGCTACCGCGTCTTCGACCGCGCCCAGGAGAACCGCCGCGCCCTCTATCGCGAGGCCAACATCGCCCGCGAGACCGAGATCGCCGAGCTGGATCAGCAGTACCAGAAGATCGTCGGCGCCATGACGATCCACTTCCAGGGCCAGGAACGCACGCCGTCGCAGATGGCCCCCTTCCTCGAAGAAACCGACCGGTCCTTGCGCCAGTCCGCCTGGGAACCCGTCGCCGCCCGCCGCTTGGTCGACCGTGATGCGCTCGATGAGATCTTCGACCGGATGATCACCCTTCGGCAGGAGATCGCGCACGAGGCGGGTTTCCCGAGTTTCACCGAGTACGCCTACCGGACCCGCGAGCGGTTCGACTACGGTGTCGCCGAGGCGACCGCCTTCCAGGACGCCATCGCCAAGGTGGTTGTGCCGCTCGCCCGCCAGATCCAGGAAGAACGGCGGCAGGCGTTGGGCGTGGATTCGCTCCGCCCCTGGGACCTGAGCGTTGACCCGCTCGGCCGCGCTCCGCTCCGCCCGTTCGCCGATGTGGACAAGCTCGCCGAGGGAAGCGAGGCGATCTTCCGTGATGTTGACGCCGAACTCGGCGCCCAGTTCGCCTACATGCGGCAAGAGGGCTTACTCGACCTCGCCAACCGCAAGGGCAAGGCCCCTGGCGGCTACCAGACCACGCTCGAAGCTGACCGCCTGCCGTTTATCTTCATGAACGCCGTCGGCGTCGATGGCGACGTCCGGACGATGCTCCACGAAGGCGGTCACGCCTTCCACGCCCTCGCCAGCCGGGGCGAAACGCTGGCCGCTTACCGTGACAGTCCGATCGAGTTCTGCGAAGTGGCCTCGATGTCGATGGAACTCCTGGGCGCCCGGAACCTGGCGTTGTTCTACTCCGACGCCGACGCCGACCGGTCGTACCGGCAACTCCTTGAAGGGATCGTGACGATCCTCCCCTGGATCGCCACCGTCGACGCCTTCCAGCACTGGATCTACGCCCACCCGAGCCACTCACGCGACGACCGCCGCGCTGCCTGGGTGGCGCTTCTGGATCGCTTCGGCGGCAACGTCGACTGGTCCGGTTTCGAGGACGCCCGCGCCAGCGGCTGGCACCGCCAACTGCACATCTTCCTCTACCCGTTCTACTACATCGAGTACGGGATCGCGCAGCTTGGCGCGTTGCAGGTCTGGCTCAACAGCCTGACCGACAAGGCCGACGCCGTGCGCCGCTATCGCCAGGCGCTGTCCCTCGGCGGCGCCCGCCCCCTGCCCGAACTCTTCGAGGCCGCCGGCGCCCGGTTCGCCTTCGACGAACCCAGCCTGACCCCCCTGATGACCGCCATCGGCCGCGAGTTGGCCAAACTGCCGATTTGAAGTCGCTTGATCCGTCGCCCGCCAGCTTAGGCCAGCGGGCGACGGATGATGTGGTCGCTGGCTTCGGTGGCCAGGTCACGGGTCAGGGAACGGTAGCGTTGGCGATCGGCCTTGAATGCCGTGATGTTAATTTCGGGGATCAGGACATGCCCCGGCACATCGAAGCGCGGGTCGGAGCGTACCGTGCAACCTGTCTGCTCGATCAGACGGACGCTGACGAGAACGATCGCGTATCGATCACGTTTTGCAGGGTCGGGAAACGGAATCAAGGCGTCGGTCGGCTCAGCTAAACAGGATCGTCGATACAGGCTAATTCCAGATGTTTCATTTTCGCGCGGTTCGAAGGAACTGGGAGCAATCACTGGATCGCGGTTCGTAACCCGTTCGTGCCAGACCAGTCGTATCAGCCACTCGTCACTGGTGATGGCGTCGGATTCCGATTTGAGCATAACCACCTGTTCTCGTTTGTCACCAGCGGAGCGAAGTCACTTGACCCTTGTGGTCGTCTTCTCGATGCAAAAAGACCTCCGCTTCACCAGGCGCCACGACCTCGATGGTCAAGCAATGAACATGAGGCTTGAACCACTCGAATTGGATTGTCCCGTTCACTCCTGCCGTGGCAAATTCCGGTAGTGGTGCGTGTTGATCACGCAGCCACCGGGCCAGGTCAATAGCGCTAGCGATGAGGGACGACTGGGGAGGGATCGCTCGTTGACCATCCCAATCCGGTTCCAGACTGGAGAGACTGAAGAGGTGATCGATTGTGCGATCCCAACCGGCTCGCTCCACTGACCGTCCGCCCGGAACGGCTTCCTCTTCGGAGTGGACTTGACCAAAGGATGCGAGGGAGCCGTCGAACAAGCAGTCGAGCAAATTTTGATCAGCAATGATCGTCACGAATCCTGACTCCCGCTCTGGTTCGACACGACCGTTTCGGAGCGCAACCCATCCTGGCATCATGGACGTCAGTGAAGATGTCCTCTCGCTCATTTTACCCCAAGCGCATCCCGCTGCAACTGCATCAACTGGTCGATCCCCGCTTCGGCGAGGTCGAGCAGTTGGTTCAACTGCGGGCGGGTGAAGGTGCCGCCTTCGCCGGTTCCTTGCACCTCGACGAGGCCGCCGGAGCCGAGGCGGACGACGTTCATATCAACTTCCGCCCGGGAGTCCTCCACGTAGTCGAGGTCCACCACCACCTCGCCGTTGACGATCCCGGCGGAGATGGCGGCGATGCTGTCCTTGAGGACGACCTGGCGGATCTCAGGGCCGAAGCGCTTGTCGAGCGCATCGGCGACGGCGACGTAGGCGGCGGTGATGGCGGCAGTCCGGGTCCCGCCGTCGGCTTCCAGGACGTCGGCGTCGACGTGGATCGTCCAGGGGCCGAGTGCCTTCGTATCGACCACCGCACGCAGGCTCCGACCGATCAGGCGCTGGATCTCGGTGGATCGGCCGTCGGTCCCGCGTGACTTGCGGGTTGGGGTGCTGCCGGGAAGCATCGCATATTCGGCGGTCAGCCAGCCGACCCCCTTGCCTTCGAGGAAGGGCGGAACCTTATCGGCCAGGTGCGCCGTGACCAGCACGGTCGTTGCCCCCGCACGGTACAGAGCACTGCCCGGGCAGGTCCGGACGAAGCCACGCTCGATCGAAACAGGGCGGATCTCGCCGGGAGTCCGGCCGTCGTGTCGGGGCATGGGATCAGGTCCTGAAAGTCGGATCAACACAAGTCGAACGGAATCGCGGCACCGTCCCGCGCCCCTGATCGTATCATTGGCTGGATGCTATTGCTGGTCAATGAGCGAGTTTTCATGCTCGGACCGCGCGAAACTCATTCCTTCGGCCCGATCCTTGCACATCCTCGGAGGTCGCGGGCCAGCCCAGGCAATCCCTTTGCGGGGCATCATTTCTCCGATGGCTCAACAGGAACGGGCAAATTCGGTGATCCAGGAAGACAGACTGAGCCGGTTGCTGGTCGATCACATCGAAGATCATGCCATCTTTGCCGTCGCTCAGGATGGGACGGTCCAATCCTGGACTCCCTCCGCCGAGCGGTTGCTGGGCTACTCGGTTGCCGAGATGATTGGCCAGTCGGCAGAGCGGTTGCTCATCCCCGAGGATGCCCGGAGCCTCGTGCTCGACCAGGAGCTGAGCCAGGCCGCCGCTTCGGGTCGGAGCGTGCGCGATGGCTGGTTCGTCCGACGTGACGAGAGCCGCCTCTGGGTCCGCGCTGTGACGGTTCCCGTCCCCGACCAGGCCGATTCCGGACCGATGTTCGCGCTGATCCTCACGGACCGCTCGGAGTGGTGGCAGGCCGTGGAAGGTCAGCGGCAGACCAGCGAGCTCTATCAATCGGCGCTCGACCATTCGGTCGTTGGGCTGGCCGTGACCGAGATTTCGGGCCGATTCCTCGAAGCGAACCCGGTTTTCACGAGCCTGGTCGGCTATTCACTCGCCGAACTCCAAACCCTGGACCGCACCGACCTGACGCATCCCGACGATCTGGCGGCCAGCTTCGACTTGCTCACGCAACTGATTGCCGGTCAGATCGCCAGTTTCATCGTCGAGAAGCGGTATATCCGCGCGGATGGCCAAATCATTTGGGTCCGCAACAACGTCTCGCCGATCCGCGATAGTCGTGGGCAGCCGCTCCGACTGGTCACCATCACCGAGCCGATCAGCGTGCAAAAACGGGCCGAGGCCAGCATCGCTGAGCGGACTCGACTGGCCGAGTACGCCCGGGTCGTCAACCTGAGCCTGACCAGTGGCACGACTCTGCCCGCGATGCTCGATCGCGCCGCGCAAGCCTCGGTCGATTACCTCGACGCCGCATTTGCCCGGATCTGGGCGGTCGACAAGACGGGCCAGTTCCTTGATCTTCAAGCCAGCGCGGGGATGTATACTCACCTCGACGGGCCGCACCAGCGCGTGCCGATCGGCCAGTTCAAGATCGGCAAGATCGCCTCCAGTCGCGAGCCCCATCTGACCAACAACGTCGTCGGCGATCCGCTCGTCCCGGCGCAGGACTGGGCCAGACGCGAGGGGATGGTCTCGTTCGCCGGTTACCCGCTGGTTGTGGATGATCGGGTCGTCGGTGTGCTGGGCCTGTTTGCCCGCCACCCGCTCTCCGACCTGACCTTGCAGGCAATGCAGGCGGTCGCCGACGGGATCGCGCTCGGGATCGACCGCAAGCTCACCGAGGATCGTCTCGACGAGGAACGCCAGTGGCTCCGGGTCACTCTGGCAAGCATCGGCGACGGCCTGATCGCCACCGACACCCAGGGACGGATCAACTTCTTGAACGAGGTTGCTGAGACCCTGACAGGCTGGTCGCAGGCCGAGGCAACCGGCCGACCGATGGCCGAAGTCTTTCAGATCATCAACGAGGAGACCCGCGAACCCGTTGAGCCTCCCGTCGGCAAGGTCTTGCGCGAAGGGCGGATCGTCGGGCTGGCGAACCACACCATCCTGATCGCCCGCGACGGGACCGAGACCGCCATTGAGGACAGTGCCGCGCCGATCCGCGCTGCCGACGGTACAATCATCGGTGTCGTCATGGTCTTTCGTGACGCCACCGAGGAACGACGCCACGCGGCCGCGCTCCGCGCCAGCGAGCAAGAGTTCCGGCAGATGGCCGGGGCGATCACCCAGCTTGCCTGGATGGCCGAACCGGATGGCCATATCTCCTGGTACAACCAGCGCTGGTATGACTATACCGGCACCACCTTCCAGGAGATGCAAGGTTGGGGCTGGCGGTCGGTCCATGATCCCGCCCTGGTTGGCGGCGTCGAGGCTCGATTTCGGGATGCGCTCGCGGGTGGCGAACCGTTCGACATGGTGTTTCCGCTCCGGGGAGCCGATGGGGTCTTCCGCCCGTTCCTGACGCGGATGCTGCCGATCCGGGACGAAGCGGGCCAGATCGTTCGGTGGGTCGGCACCAACACCGACATCAGCGAGCAGCGCCGGGTTGAAGATGAGACGAGGGCCGCCAAGGAAGAAGCCGAGACGGCGAACAAGGCCAAGGACCACTTCCTGGCGATCCTGAGCCACGAGTTGCGGACCCCACTCAACCCGATCCTGCTCGCCACGACGTCGATGCTCGAACTCCCGCCCGAGCCCGAGGAGATCCGCGCGACGCTCAAGATGATCCGCCAGAACGTCTTGCTCCAGTCGCGCCTGATCGACGACCTGCTCGACGTGATGCGCATCGTCCGAGGTAAGATGCCGCTTCATTGGGAAGTCGCCGACGGGCACCGCCTGATCCAGCAGTCGCAGCAGATCTGCCAGAGCGAGGTCTTCGGCAAGCAGCTCCACACGGTCATGGACCTGCAAGCCCACGACCACCACATCAACGCCGACCCAGCGCGGTTGCAACAGGTCTTCTGGAACCTGATCAAAAACGCGGTCAAGTTCACCCCCAGCGGCGGGACCATCACGATCCGGTCGCGGAACGAGGTGGTTGCTGGGGTCAAGCAGCTCATCGTCACCATCAGCGATACCGGGATCGGGATCGACCCGGCGGTCTTGCCGCTCGTCTTCGACCCGTTCCAGCAGGGCGAAAAGGAGATCACCCGCAAGTTCGGCGGTCTCGGCCTCGGCCTGGCCATCTGCAAGGGGATCATCGAGTCGCACGGCGGCACGATCAGCGTCACCAGCGCGGGAGCTGGCCAGGGCACGACGTTCCAGATCACCCTCGGCCCGCTGCCCGAGCAGATGGCGATCGAGACAACCGACCAACCGCCAGGGACCGCCCCGGCCAACACGCCCCCGGTCCCGGCCTCGCTCCGGATTCTGCTGGTCGAGGACGAACCCGCGACGATGCGGATCATGGCCCGCCTGTTAAAGCGGCTCGGCCACACCGTCACCGCCGCCGGCTCGATCGCCGCCGCGCTCAGCCTGATCGAGACCGAGGACTTCGACCTGATTATCAGCGACATCGGCCTGCCCGACGGGACCGGGCTCGACCTGATGCGGCGCGTGACCAAGCTCCACGGTGCCGTGCCCGCCATCGCCCTGACCGGCTACGGCATGGAGGAAGACATCCTCCGGAGCCGAGCCGCCGGCTTCACCGCCCACATGACCAAGCCGATCGACTTCACCAAGCTGGAGGTGATGATCCGCCAGGTCGCGCCAGGAGCGGGATAGACCAACCACAGACTCAAATTTAAGCTGAGAGGATAATTCTACTGTAACACTTAACTGAAGCTTGATTTCGATCGGCGGGGCGGGAATGACTGGGTTCGGGCGTGCCAGGCGTAGATCCGCGACTCCTCGTTACGCCGCAGCACCACGCTGATCTCCTCGGCAATCGCCGCCGAGCTTGGTGGGTTCTTGCGCAGCAGCCGGCTGAAGATCGCCCGCACCTGGCTCACCGTTACCGCCGGGGTTTTCCCCCCCGAGTCGCTCACGCTCCAGGATCAAGAACCACAGCGACAGCAAGCTCAACGTCACATGGTGATGCCAACCCACCCAACTCCGCACCTCGTAGTGGGCCAGCCCGACCTCACCCTTGGCTTCCTGAAACACCCGTTCGATCCGGTGCCGTACCGAGCGGGCCGCCACCAGATCCGTCAGCGGCACCTCGGCCGCCGCGTTGCTCAACGCATACGTCACCTCCGGCTTTGGCCCGATCGTCCGGATCACCAGCAACCGCTCCTCGGCGCCGATCCGCCCCTCCTGTCGCGTCTGAACCCGAGTCGCCACCGCCTCGACGACCAGCGGCCCCTTGGTCCCGTCGCGGACCCTCAGTCGGGTCCAGCGGTCCGCCGGCAGGCCCGCCGCCCAGGCGTCGGCTCGCACGAAGGGGACCTCGGGGTGTCGGCCGCGTTGGCCCGGTCGGCGAGTCGGACGAGGCACATCGAGGTCGCGGACCAGCGTGTTGCACGGCACGTCGAGCACATACCGCTCGGATCGCTCACGCAACAGGGCGCGGAACTCGGCGGGTCGGCCCAACTCATCGTCGCCGACGACCCAGCCGTGCGGCACCTCGGCCCCGGAGCGGGCGAGCAACTCGGCGGCGATCTCCCAGCTTTTGCGGAAGACGACCTCGGCGGGGACGTGGCACGCCTCGCGACGGGCCGGGTCGTCGGCCCAATCCTGGGGCAGGTAGAGCCGGCGGTCGAGCGGGGCGTGCCCTTTGGGCGAGACGTAGGCGAGAAACACGCCGAGCTGGCAGTTTTCGACCTTGCCGAGTCGTCCGCACCACTGGCGGCCCACGCCGCAACTGTCGTCGCCCTTTTTGGGGAAGGCGGAGGGGTCCAGGACGATGACGCCGTTGGGATCGCCGATCTGCCGGGCGACGTGGCGGCGGACCTCGGCCATGACGGCGTCGTCATCCCAGGCCCCCTGGCCGACGAACATCTGGAGGTTTTTGCGGGGGATGCCGGCCTGGCGTGCGATCGGCTCGACGCTCTTGCGTTCCAGGCCGCTGAGCAGCCCGCGCACGAAGGCAGCCAGATGGCCACGTTGCTCGGAGCGACGAAAGAGGGGCAGATAGCGGCGGAGGAAGGCGGTCAGTTGGACACGGCAGTCGCGGACATCGTCGGTGGAGACGGTGGCGTCAGCCAGGAGATCGAGGGCGTCGGGATGGTCGAGCAACGACATGATGGCGACTCCGGATGATCGATGACTCGCCATCCATCATCCGCAAAACCGAAGAGGTTCGCCAGACCATCCGTTACAGTAGAAATAAGGCCATAATGGATTTGGTACTGGTCGAGTTGCTCATGGAACTCGGTCTAGCGAAAGATCAAACGATCCAATTTGCCTTGCGGTTGCCTGTTGTTTACGCTTTGAGAACCCAAAGTCATCCGGGAATCGCTCTGATTCACTGGACCGATAATGGATTGCTCCGAAGTGGTATCATCGAAGTGGATGACAGAGGGAATGGCTCGAAAACCTTCCGCCAATTTCGGGATCGAACACTTAACATTGGCAAATACCTCAAAATGCAAGAGTACGAACTCTTTGGTGCAGCAATCATTAATGGTGACATCGAGAAGATGGTAAAACGGCTCGACTTTGCCCAACGTCTGGAACCAGTCCCTGATGACCTTGGGAACGATGGCGAGATGGAAGTCTATTTCAAGTTGTTCTTAATCCGCTAACCTAACCCAGGAGAAGTCAATGGACAACTTTAGTAGATATGAAACTCTCCGGCAGGAAGGTGGAACGCCTCAATCCATTTATCGCTTGGGAGCGGCTGAGGGTCTGGATTCGATCACCTTGATCCGCATGATTCGTAAGGTCTTTGGACTCTCTCTTGCTGAAACGAAGAAGGCTGTTGGATTAGGATTTCATGGCGATAAAGGCCAGGAGCTTCGTTTAGGGGGGACCGTCGAATGGGACGTAAGTACCTTAGACGGTCAGCGAACCATCCGAGAAGGAAAGGTCTTAGGTTTAGAGGGAGGATTTGTCAAAATCGAAGTTCTTCGCGAGTTCGACCTGATCTCTGGTGAAGAGCGACCCGCTCCAATCCAATCCGAAATTGTACGGCTGCACAGAAGCTCTTTTGACAAGCCTTTAGTGGACCGTTTAGAGGAAACACTTCGCTTCTGGGATAGCTTGGCGCAAAAGGCTTGACCTCCACTTATTCGGCCATCCAAACCCAAATTCGCTTTATGTGAATACAATCAGTTAGCAAACTTGGGAATGATGCCGCTCGATCAAGGCCGGCTCGGTCGTTCCAGTCGATCCTGGCGCTCGGCGAATCGAGTGTCATCGCTCCAGGTCGTGGCGATCTGATCGCTCAAGCGATCGACCTTGGCCGAAGTGCGGCAGGACTGGACGACGAGAAACGTCAGCAACCCGATCATCAGCGGAAAGCTAAGCCCGACGATGGCAAAGCCAATCCGCAGCGTCGTCCGCAACTCGATGGTTGCCTCAATCAGCTTGTCGATTGGCTCGGCCACATCGCCTTTCACGCCTGGTTGTCCCGCAGCAACCACGCCAGCAGGGCCTTTTGCAGATGGAGGCGGTTGGCGGCCTCGGGAATGACGCGGCTCTGGGGGCCGTCGAGGACGGCGTCGGTGACTTCTTCGCCGCGGTGGGCGGGCAGACAGTGGAGGAAGATGGCGGTGGGTTTGGCCTGCGCCATCAGGTCGGCGTCGACGCGGTAGGGGGCGAAGACTTCCTTGCGAGCTTCGGTCTCGGACTCCTGCCCCATGCTGGCCCAGACGTCGGTGTAGACGGCATCGGCGCCCTGCACGGCAAGCCTGGGGTCGTGCTCGACCTTCAACTCCACCCCAGGGTAGGTGGCGGCGAACTTCTGGGCGAACTCGGGCGGATACTCGTAGCCGGGCGGGCAGGCGAGACTGAAGTTCACCTCGAACAGCGCCGAAGCCTGCGCCAGGCTGCGCGCGACGTTGTTGCCATCACCAACGAAGACGAACTTCAATCCCTTCAACCAGCCGAACTCCTCGCGGAGCGTCATCAGATCGGCGAGCGCCTGGCACGGGTGCGCTGAGTCGGACAGGGCGTTGATGATCGGGATCGTGGCGTGGCGACTCAGTTCCTCGATCGTCGTCTGCGAGAACGTCCGGACGGCGAGCGCATCGACGTACTGGCTGATCACGCGGGCGAAGTCAGCCACGGTCTCGCGCGAGCCCATGCCGACATCCTTGCCCGGCAAGAACAGGGCGTTGCCGCCAAGTTGGGTGATCGCGGCCTCGAACGAGACGCGGGTCCGGAGCGACGGCTTGTCGAAGACCAGGCCCAGCATCCGACCCGCCAGCAGTTGCGGGCGCTTGGCGTGGTCGTCGTTGGCGGCCTTGAGTTCCTGGGCGAGGTCGAGCAAGGTGCTCGCCTCGTCCCGCGTGATGTCGAAGAGGTCGATGAAGTGGCGGATCACGACGACACTCCCGCGTTGGCGGCGAGCCGACGCAGGGCTCCGCCCAGGATCTCGCACCCCTCGTCGATCTGCTCGTCGGTCAGGTTCATCGCCGGCAGAAGGCGGATCACCGTTGCGTGCGTGACGTTGATCAACAGACCATGCTCCATGCAGTCGGCGACGACCGCTGTGGCGTCGACCGTCAACTCCAGACCGATCATCACGCCCGCAATCCGGATGTCGCGGATCAGGTTGGGCATCGCGGTCCGGAACTGCTCGTAGTGCATTCGGAACCGCTCGCCGACGGCCTTGGCGCGATCGAGCAGGTCGTCGGCCTCGATCGTCTCGACCGTCGCGATCCCGGCGCGGCAGGCGATCGGGTTGCCGCCGAAGGTGCTGGCGTGCATCCCCGGCTTGAGCACGGCCGCGACCTCGGGTCGGGCAATCGTGACCCCCGCCGCGACGCCCGCCGCGAGCGCCTTGGCACACGTCAGGATGTCGGGCGTGACGTTGAAGAGGTGGTGCGCAAACCACTCACCGGTCCGCCCGAGACCCGTCTGGACCTCGTCGAAAATCAAGAGCAGGCCGTGCTCGTCGCACAACTGGCGGATGCCTTCGAGATAGCCGGGGGCCGGCATGTTGACGCCGCCCTCCCCCTGGATCGGCTCGATCATGACGGCGGTCGTCTGGTCGTCGATCGCGGCGGCGAGCGCGGGCAGGTCGTTGTGCGGCACGTAGGTAAAGCCGGGCAAAAGCGGCTCGAACCCCTCGTGGTACTTCGGCTGGGCGGTCGCCGAGACGGCAGCCATCGTCCGGCCGTGGAAGCCGTGCTCCATCGTGATGATCTTGAACCGCCCGCGCGGGTGGCCGTAGGCTCGGGCCATCTTGATGGCGGCCTCGTTGGCCTCTGCCCCACTGTTGCAGAAGAAGCACTGGCCCCCGAACGACCGCTCGGACAAAAGCTGCGCGAAAGCGCCCTGAGCTTCGATGTACCAGGTGTTGGGGATGTGGATCAACTGCCCGACCTGATCGCGGATCGCTTCAACCACACGCGGCGGGCAGTGGCCGAGCATGTTGCAGCCCCAGCCCGGAAAGAAGTCGAGGAACCGCCGGCCCTCGGCGTCCCAGACGTACGACCCCTCGCCCCGGACCAGGCAGACCGGGTAGCGGCGGTAGTTGGGGACGACGTAGCGGTCAAACTGCGCGATCGTCTCGGCGGACGTCTGGGTGGCGGCTGATGACATGGAAAAGTCCTTGGACTGGAGCAGCTTGATCGAGTTAGTGGGGTTCGTGGCCCTGATCCCGGGCCGCTTCGTTGGTCAGGGCCATGTTCCGCATCTCCAGGTACACAGCCCACTTCTCGGGGTGCTTCTCGACGCTCAGAAACGGCGGAAACTCGCTGTAGTCGGCTCCGGCCTCGATCTCGGCCAGGGTGTGCGGCGAGTTGGTGCTCGTCACATCCTCGCTGCCGTCGAACGCCCGGATCTCCCAGCCGCCGTCCTGGCTGTTGTCCTTGGAGAGGAAGACCAGCTTCGCCCCGAACTGGTCCTTGTTGCGGAGGAGGACCCGGTGGACGCTGGCTTGCCGCTTGTCGTAGTGCCGGTCGTCGACTGGCATGAAAAAATGCCTCCATCAAGCGGATGCGGAATGAGGCCGAGGGCCAGACACCGGGGCGGGATCAACCGTTCGCGCGGCCGGTGATCGGGACGGGGATGCGGTCGTGGTTGGCGGGCGAGTTGGATCGCAGGTCGGGGGTGGCACGCTCGCGGACGATCTCGGTGCCGACCCCCGAGTTCGTGTACATCTCCAGCAAGAGCGAGTGCCGGACCCGACCGTCGATGACGTGAACCTTCTTGACCCCGGCAGCGACGCTGGCCAGGCTCGCCTCAACCTTGGGGATCATCCCCTTGTCGATGATCCCCTCGGCGATCAAGGCTTGGCAATCAGCGGGTGTCAGGCTCGGGTAAAGGCTGGCGGGGTCGTGGCGGTCGCGGAGGATGCCGGGGGTGTCGGTCAGGAAGACGAGCTTTTCGGCTTCCAGCGTCATCGCCACGGCCGCCGCGGCAGTATCGGCGTTGACGTTCAGGAGGCCGCCGTCGTCGTCCTCGGCCAAACTCGGCAGGACGGGAACGACCCCCATCAGGCAGAGATCCATGATCGGCGCCGCGTCGACCTCGGTTACCTCGCCGACCCGACCCAGGTCGATCGGCGTGCCGTTGGCGTCGGGCAACATCAGCTTATCACCATAAAGGCACTGATGCGTCTTGTGGTGCAAACCCGACGCCCGCCCGCCAAATTTTTTGATGTGGCGAACGATGTCCTCGTTGATCTCCTCGGCCAGGACGCGGGCGACGATCGCCAGCGTGGCGTCGTCGGTGTACCGCCGGCCCTGGACGAACCGGGCGGCCAGCCCCGCCTGCTCCATCGCGTGGGTGATCGCCTTGCCGCCGCCGTGGACGACCACCGGGCGCATCCCGACCGTTTGCATGAACACGACGTCGACCAGCAGCGCCCGCAGGGCTTCGGGACTCTCCATCACCGAGCCGCCGAGCTTGATCACCGTGAACTTGCCGTGGAACTGGCGAAAATAGCCCAGCGCCTCGATCAAGACGTCCGCCTTGCGGATCGCTTCCTCATGCACCTTGGAAGCCCCTTCGACGCGAAACCCAGACCCCGGCCAGCAGCCGATCCCGATCATGACACCAAACCGTTATCTTCCCGTTCTCGCCCCCCGGTTGTAAAGTACCCACCGACGCCAGCCAGGGCGAATCGGTTCGGAGAAATAGGAGGATTGCACCCTTTTTGTTTGGTAACCAGGGTTCAGCCTGCCACGATGAGTAGCAGGATCAAGTTCGCTCTACCACCATCATCGCCAGGCTGGCTCCCACAATGTTCCAACCAGCCTCGCTTCGTGCTGTCGTATTCGTCAGCGGCCTCTTCTTCGTCATGGATGCCTTGATCGTAAACGCGGTCATGCTGTCCTTGCTTGCCGGGATCTTTCAAGGGGTCGTCGGTCTGCCGCTCTGCTTCTTGAAGCAAGATGATCGACGCCAACGACTCAGAAACGTCGGCATCTTCGGAGGCTTACTTGTCGCGGTCGTCGTTATGACCAAAGTAAATGCACAGATCACTCCATTGCACGCCAATCAGCTGATCGAGGCAATCGAGAGTTATCGGGCGGCAACCGGGGTCTACCCGAAAAAGCTCGATGATCTGGTACCGGAATTCATCGACCATGTGCCGTGCGCTCAATACACCCTCGGCGGCATCTTCTGGTACTCGGGCGGCGGGACGGTCGAGCCTCCCATGTTCTGGTACAACCCGCATGGGGGGGATCATCGCATCTACCGCTTCAAAACCAAGGACTGGGGATATGTGGGCTGACTGGCATTCTGGAGGAAAGACAACTGGATCGATTTCTAATGCAGCAATCCATTGTTATTCAACAAGCGATCCGCATTCAATTAAATCAATATTTTCATTTGTAAAAATTAAGAATTGACACCGATTAATACGATCCAATCAACCGGAAGATTGACATCGACTAACCGAACGCGGTAAATCCTCGCTGAGGAAATTGAAAATTGACACCGATTAATCCTCGACTAACCGACCGCGGTAAATCCTCGCTGAGGAAATTGAAAATTGACACCGATTAATCCGATCGACCGCGGTAAATCCTCGCTGAGGAAATTGAAAATTGACACCGATTAATCCGATCGGGATCATTCCGTGATGCTTCACCGGCGATCCAGTATTACGGCCGCTCTAGGCGCCATCGCGTTTGTCGCTGTCGGCCTTGCTGCTCTGCGCGCAGCGGACGAGTGGTGGGCGAGTTGGCTTGGCTACCTGACGATTGGCCTCCTGCTGGCTGCGGTGCTGTTGGCGGCTGTTCAGACAGGAACAAGGCGGGCGTTCTGGGTTGGTTTTGCCCTGTTTGGCTGGGGATATTTGAGTCTTGCGCAGATCCCAGCCGCCCCGCCCAGGCGAAGCATCACCAGGGCGCTCGAAGCTCTGCTTCAAACCAATCTGTTTTTCGTCCGCACGCATGGAGTGCGGATCATCGTCGATGCCGACCGCATGCGGGCGTACAGCCTGTCCGCCGACAAAGTTCGCCAGGCTCTGACACCGACCGGCATGGTGCCGAGCCCATCGGCACGCCACAACCGGTCCGACATCGACCTCATGATTGTTGTGGAAGACAAGGCGGTCTCGACCGCAGCCCCCAGCCCGGCGCCGAATCCGGCACCGCCGAGCGTCAAGTCGCTGTATCTGCGAATCCCGAGAGCCCGGTCTGCCAGGTTGGAGCAGTACGGCAACATCATCCTCAAGGCCAACCCGGAGGGTGAGATCCTGCGCATCCAGGATGTCGCCACCGTCGAGATGGGTTCGGCGTTCAACGCTCCACACGACGCGGCATCAGCCGAGGATTTTATCCAGATCGGTCACACGTTGGTGACCTTGCTGGTCGCCTGGCTGGGCGGCGTGCTCGGCCGCCGGGTCGGGTACTTTATGGGAACGCCGAAAGGACGCACGAAGGCCGAGGCACGCGAACGCCCGGTCTCTTGAACGAGTTGAGGACCAACTGACGGTCAACGGCGACGGGAGCCGTTCGTTCGTGGCTCGACAACTCCGGCCGATCCAGGGCAAGATTATTCAGGTCCGATCGCCGTTGTCGCGTTTCTGCTCGACCAGAGGTGGCTTGCCGCATGGAGTCGTCCCCCCCGCCAGCCGCTGCCCCGGCATCGCCGAGCCCGACCCGGCCCGACCCCGAGTTCGCGCTCGACCCGTTCCCGATGCCGCGCTTGCCTCCAGGGGCGATCCTGGCCGACCACCAGCGCCTGATCATCAACCCGTTCCTCGCGGTCGCCGGGTTGGCGGGTTTGATCGGGTTGGCCATCGTCGCGGCGGGCTCAGTCTATCAGCCCGTGGCCCTGTTTCCGGTCGTCCTGATGGCGGGACTGCCGGCCCTGGTCCAGTACCACTGCGTGGATTGTGGTGCCACCGGCACCTATCGCCGCTGGGCCTTGCACGCGTGCCCGAAGCTGGTCAGCCGGACCTTGCGGAACCGACCCGGCTGGTTCCGCTGGCCCTCAGCGCGATTGCAGTTCGTGGTCTGGCTGTACGTGCTCGGCTGCCTGGGCGTCCTGGTGGCCATTCTCGGTGTCGGGGCGTTCTTCCTGACAAGGTCGTGATTGCCACCGATTCCAGCAAATGACGGCGGCCCGCTTCCCAGGTCGAAGCGGACCACCGTCGCATGATTGAAATCGAGGGTCAGAAGGCGACCACACCCTGCGGGCGGGTCAGGTTCGGCACGGGCAGCAAGGTGGGGGACGAGGCAACCTCGGTCAGCTTGCCGTCGCCGCCGACGCTGAAGACGTGCAAGGCGTTGGCCATGCTGGTCGAGGTCGCCGCGAACTGCTGCGTGACCAGGTGAAAGAAGCTCCCGGTCGGGTCGAGCGCAATCTGGTAGCCGCCCGGGTTGCTCCCCTGAATGCTGTTCGGGTTGACCTTCTGGATCTCGACCGGCTCGGCGGGGTTATGGGTCAGGTCGTAGACCGAGATGCTGGGATCGACGGTGTTGCTTGTATACATTCGGGTCGCCTCCTTGTTCAGCAAGATCCAGCAGACCCCCTTGCCCGAGTCGGGGACCGACCGGAGGTAGTGGAGCCCGCCGAGAGCGTCATAGCGGTAGATCCCGATCCGGTTGATCGTGACGAAGCCGACGTACAGCAACGGATAGGTCGGGTGGACCGCCAGACCCAGCGGTAAGGCCGGGGCGCCGCTGTCGGCGAACTCGAAGGCGGGCGGGGCGATGATCGCCCGGGGAATCAACCGACCGGTTGGGGCGAGCGCGAACGACCGGAGCGCCCCGCCGAGGAAGTCAGCGCCGAAGCCGACCTGACCGCCTGGTGAGAGCAGGATCTGCGACGGGTCCGACCCGTTCTCGTCGTACACGGTTGAGTGCGGGATCGGGATCAAGGCTCCCCTGGGTGTCACGCGAAACGACGTGTAATTCGGCAACGACTGGCCCGGGTGGTTCGGGTCCTCGTCCTTGTTGACCACGCAGAGGATATTGCCCCGCAAGGCCAGCGAAACCGGGTTCGACCCGCCCGAGTCGAACGGCGAGCCTGCCACCGGGGTCAAGGCACCGCTCGCGGCGATGCTGAACACGGCGATCGAACTCGACCCACCGTTGACGGCGAACAGGAACGTATGCGCCGGGTCGGTGATGATCTCGCTGTCGGAGTCATACGGCCCCAGGTTGAACGTCGGGCCGACGCCCGTCCCACCCGTTTTGAACGGCGAACCGGGGAGCGTGGTCAAACTGCCGTCGGCGTGGCGGCGGTAGGCGAGGATCGCGTTGCCGTGCTGGTCGTTGCTTTCCACATAAACCACGTTCTTCGGCCCATCATTGCCCGCCGCAACGGGCATCATCGGCCCGATTCCCACCAGGGCTAAACCAGCAGCAGCGATCTTTGTGAGGGTGCGCATCACGATCCTGACTCCAAAACAGAGGGAGAGTGGCATCCTGCTTCCCCAACGTGACATCGTCGGGCAAGTTGCGAGGATTGGTCGCCACTGATCCCGGTACCTGACAGCCAGCAGGCCGAAATAAAGACGCAGGACCACTCCCCAAAGAAACGCCTCCTCTAGACAAGACGCGGAACTATCAGGCGCTGATGGTCGTCCAATGGGTCGCGTTCCTGGTAAGACTCTTGTAGGGTAGATGCAATCCACCGTGGGCACGATCGGGTCGCACGGGTCTGGCTGGCTCTCGCCCTGAGAGGGTCATCCTGGCGGATCTTCACGGGAGGGAGTCGACGATGAGACGTTCGAGACCTGGAAATTGGGCCTGCGGGCTCCTGGTGGTTCTGGCCATTGGTGGGCCGGCGTGGGGGCAGTTCGTGGTCGACCGGCAAGCCCAGCCGCCCATCGGGCGGGTCATGCCCGGCATGATCGCGCCAGTAGTGGCCCGGTCTTACGAGATCAGCAACGTCTCCGTCGATGCGCGGGTCCGCGACGGCGTGGCCGACGTCCGCGTCGTGCAGACGTTCCACAACCCGGGCTCGATGGTGATCGAGGCCGAGTACATGTTCCCGCTCCCCGACGAGGCCGCCGTCGGTGACCTTGTCCTGATGGTCGACGGCAAGGAACTGCCCGGCCGGGTCATGCCGAAAGCCGAAGCTCGCCGGATCTACGAGGAGATCGTCCGGTCGAAACGAGACCCAGCGCTCCTCGAATACATGGGCCGGGGCCTCTTCAAGGCCAGCGTCTTCCCGATCCCGCCGGGTGCCGACCGCGTCGTCACCCTCAAGTACACCCAGGTCTGCAAGCGCGACCGCGACGTGATCGAGTTCGACTTCCCGCTCGCCATCCAGAAGCAGGCCGGCAAACCGATCGGCAAACTGAATCTGTCCGTCCGCGTCGATGGCCGCGACGCGATCAAGTCGGTCTACTGCCCCGGCCACGACGCCAAGATCACCCGCCCCGCCGAGCGCGAGGCGACCGCCACCCTGGAAGCCTTCAACACCATCCCGACAACCGACTTCCGCCTCGTCTACACCCTGGGTGAGGGTGCCGTCGGCGCGTCGTTGCTCTCGTACCGCCCGAGCGAGGGGGAAGACGGCTATTTCCTCCTGCTGGCCAGTCCTCGGGTCAAGATCGCCGACACCAAACCGCTGCCGAAGACCGTTGTCTTCGTGATCGACCGGTCGGGATCGATGAGCGGCAAGAAGATCGACCAGGCCAAGGGGGCGCTCCAGTTCGTCCTCGACAACCTCCGCGACGACGACACCTTCAACATCATCGCCTATGACTCCGAGGTCGAATCGTTCAAGCCCGAACTTCAGCGCTACTCGTCCTCGACCCGCGCCGAGGCGACCCGCTATATCACCAACATCCGCCCCGGCGGCGGCACGAACCTCGACGGCGGGATGAAGGCCGCGCTCGCCCAACTCCCCGACGACACCCGGCCCAACTACGTCCTCTTCCTGACCGACGGGATCGCCTCGATCGGCGAAACGGATGAGATCCGGATCAGCAACAACGCGAAAAACGGCAACAAAGCCCACGCGCGGATCTTCAGCTTCGGGCTGGGCTTCGACGTCAACGCCCGGTTGCTCGACCGCCTGAGCGGCGGCAACGGCGGGACCAGCGAATATGTTCGCCCCGACGAGGATATCGAGGCCCACGTCGCCGCCTTCTACAGCAAGATCACCCGCCCCGCCCTGACCGGCATCAGCGTCGAACTGGCCGGGACCGACGTCAACCGCACTTACCCCCGCTCGATCCCCGACATCTTCGAGGGGGGCCAGCTTGCCTGGGTCGGTCGGTATCCCCGGAGCGGTTCGACCACGATCCGGCTCAAGGGCAAGGTCGGCGGCGAAACCCAGTCGTTCGAGTTTCCCGCCGAGTTAACCGGCGCGAACGCTACCTCGGGCCGCGACTTCGTCGAAAAGCTCTGGGCCGTCCGGCGAATCGGCTTCATCATCGACCAGATCGACCTCAACGGTCCGAACCAGGAGCTGACCGACGAACTCGTCGCGCTCAGCACCCGCCACGGCATCCTCACTCCCTACACGTCATTCCTCGCCGACGAGCGCGTTCAACTTCACGCCGGGATGACCAACCGCAGCCGGGCCATCACGAACCTCCGGAACCTGAGCATCACCGAAGGGGAACTCGGCGTCAACCAGCGTGGGGCCAAGCAGGGATACAGCCAGGCCAATACCATGGCCGACGTCGACCGGGCGATGGTCATTGCCAAGTCGGGAGAAATCCGAGATCCGTTCGATGCCCTGAAAATGCTCCCCGCCGATCCTCTGGGCCAGAGAAGCGCCGCGCAGGACGTGGGGACGAAGTCCGCCGCCAGTCCGGCCCCGACGATGGCGATGATGGGCGGTGGCATGGGTGGGCGAGGAGGAGCGGGCCAGATAGGCCCGTCGGCTGCCAAATCGCTCGGTGCGGCCCAGATCGTGCCCTTCAATGCAATCCAGACCAAACCGGCCCAGATCAACCCCGCCGCGAACGTCCGCCGCGTTGGCACCAAGACGTTCTACCGCAAGGATGGGCGCTGGGTCGACTCCGCCGTGAAGCCCGAAGACGACGCCAGGGCGACCGTCATCGAACAGTTCGGCGACGAATACTTCAAGCTCGCCGCCAGGCAGACCGCCGAGCAAAACCAGTACTTCGCCTTCGACGAACCCGTCACCGTCCAGATCGCCGACCGCGTCTACCGGGTCAACCTCGCCAGGACGCCCTGAGTGCCAATCCAACCTCTCCCTCGGGTGGATGTCCCCCCCGCCTCCCGAGGAGTCTGACGTCGGATCGACCAGGAGGATTGACGTTGATCCAATCAACGCCGCCAGAATACCCTCACATCCGAGAGCAGCGCGGGCCAGGTGTCGGCCGCGACAAAGCGTGGCCTGGCTCGAAGGCTTAAACCACGCTTTCTGAGAAAGCCAGACTTTTGTAGGGTGGGTGCAACCCGCCGTGCGCCTTGGGGTGGAACCGTCAATCCGGGGAATCGAGCCTGCCAGGCTTAACCGAGTCAAACCCGCGGTGGGTTTTACCCACCCTACAAAAGTCCGGGTTTCGGCAGGATCTGGGTTTAGCGTCCGGCGGAGGAATATCCCAACCCGGAGCGTGCTGTCTGGTACCAGCAGTACGATTACATCATCCCCTACTGGGGAATTTGTAGGGTGGGTGCAACCCACCGTGGGCGGACAGATCGAACCTACCCGATGCAAACTGCTGTGCCACGGTGGGTTGCACCCACCCTACAAAAGTCAGACCTCTCAGAGGGACCGAGGTCCAATCTGTTTATTTTAGCAAAATTGGGACGATTTCGGCAATAAGCGAATCATCGACCGCTGCCAGATCCGATCTTATTAAGGACGTTTCACTCCGTCCTCGCGGATTGCCTCGTCTTCACCTGGTCGATTCAGCATCGAGTCGGAGATCAATTCATGGCAACCTCGGAGCGGCAGCGCGCGGCGAACCAGCGGAATGCTCAGCGGTCGACGGGACCGACGTCGGACGCGGGAAAAGCCCGGTCCTCTCGCAATGCCACGACGCACGGCCTGACGGCTCGCTTGCCCGAAATCGGCCCCGAGGCCGAGCAGGCCAGCGCTGCGCGGCTTGCTGCTTACCTCGACGATTTCGCGCCCCGCGAGGGGTGGGAAACCTGGCTCGTCACCGACTTGGCCGAGGTGACGCTCAGGCTCGATCGGAGCAACCGGAGCGAGCACCAGGCACGCGAGTTGGCCGCCGAACGCGCGGCGAGCGACCTCTGGACCGAAGACCGCCGCCTGGAGGTCGAGACGATCGCCGCCGGGCTAAGTCGCCAGCCAGCGCGGGTCGTGGCGCGACTGCGCACGACGTCTTACGGTTGCGACTGGTTGATCGAGCGCTGGACGAACCTGGCCGACGCCGAGGTCTGGACCGACGAGTTGGTCCAACGGGCGCACGACCTTCTGGGCATCCCGCTGACCGAGCGCTCCGGTTTGCTGGCCCGCGACGCCGCCGAGATTGGCCCCGCCGCCCTCGCCCGCCGCGAGATCACCCGGCTCGAAACGCTCTGGACCTGCGCCATCGAGGCCGACGACTCGGACCGCTCGGCCGTTGCCACCGGCCGGACCGACATTCCGAGCCGCGACGTTGCCAACCTCCGCCGCTACCAGCGGGCCAACTTCCGCCGCCTCTCGTGGATCATGGATCAGATGACGGCGGCCGGTCTGCTCTTACGCCCGCGCTCGGGATCACCTGCCGCCCCAACTCCGCCTCTGCTCCCACCACCGCTGCAACCCGCACGCCCTGGCGCGCCCGTCGCCGTACCCCCGGCCGTTCCCCTGACCCGGGTCGAACCAAACGAACCCATTGCCCAGGTTTCCAACGACAAAACGAAGCCAATTTGCATCATCCCGCCCAGCGTTTTGCCCGAGCCGATCGTCTCCGCCCGAGCCCCCAGGCGGCCTGACCTGGCCAAGATTGCCAAACGCGAACGCAAAGCCCGCCGCAAACAGGGCCAACGTCGCCATCCAGTCTGACCCAACCGCCCAGCGCCCCCGCTCCTTGACAATCTGGTAGCAGCCGCACGCCCAGAGCAGCGCATCCACGGGCCATCCGTGCCCCGGCTCAAATGAACGGAAACGCTAAATATCCTCCTCTGATCCGTGTTCCATCCGTGGCTCCTTTTCTCTTATTCCTCGTGTTCCAGCCGCAGTTTGATCCGAGCGCGGACATCGTCCGGCAAGCCCGGACCGGCGACGAGGTCAACGTCGTGGTCGCTCCCGACGCGCTGGAGCGCCTGGCCGATGGCGCGGATCTGGTCGGCGAAGCGCCGGCAGGGGACGCAGGTGAGCAGGTGGACCCGAAGCGCGACCCGCTCGCCGGGTTTGAGGTCGGCGTCCAGGGCACGCGAGGCCAGTTCGGTCATCCCCGCGCAGGGGAGTGTCAGGAGATGCCAGAGATCATGCAGTCGGCCCATCGGCAGGTCGAGCCTTTCGGTGCGCGGAAGGTGGGGCGGAATGGGACGTGGTGGCGGACTCCGTCCCCGGGTCGAACCAGTGCGTTTCCAGGCACCGACGCAGCAGCAACCGGGCGCGGTGGAGGCGAGCCCAGAGGTTGGCCGGGGTGATCCCGAGCCGGCTCTGGACCTCGTCCGCCCCCAGCCCGTCGAGTTCGCGGAGCAAGAAGGCATCGGCCAGCGTGGCGGGCAGGTGGGCCAGGCATGAGCGCACCACGTCCCAGAACTCCTGGGTTTCGACCGCCTGCCCGACCGTGCCTGCCCAGTCGCCCGGTCGAGCCCGCCAGTACCCAGCGCGGTCAAATTCGGGGGCCACGGCTCGCTCGGCGGCGATCGTCTCGGCCAGCGACTGGCGGCGAGCGCTGGCCCGCAACTGGTCAACGACCTTGTGCTTCAAGATCCCGACGAGCCAGGTCCGCTCACTCGACCGCCCCGAGAACGACTCGAACGACCGGAGCGCATGCAGGAACGTTTCCTGGACCACGTCGGCAGCGCGGTCAGGCTCCCCCAGCTTCAGGAGCGCATACCGGTAGAGGCAGTCGCCGTGCCGGTCCACCCACCCCGCCGGGTCCGCTCGCGTCGCCTCACCCGTCCCGATCCGCCCATCGTCGCCCATCGTCGCCCAACTCCCGTCGCCGCTTGGCCAGTCTCCCCGGATTCGTCGCTCAGACCCGTCCGACCCTGACATCGTGTCAGGAATTTTCGGACCGGGCGACTCATTTCTGATACATCTGAGGAATGCCAACCTTTTCCCCACCGAGGCGTCTCCCATGACCCATCGCTTCCTGGCGATTCTCGTGTCCACTTGCCTCGCGCTCACGCTCGCGTCCGGCCCGACCTTCGGTCAGGACAAGGCAACCACCCCGACCCGCAAGGTCCTGGTCGAGCTGTATACGTCGCAGGGGTGCGACTCGTGCCCGCCCGCCGCCGACCTGATGGGCAAGCTCCCCGCGCTCGGGTTCGGCCCCGACCGCGTCGTCGCGCTCAACTTCCACGTCGACTACTTCAATACCCCCTGGGTGGACCCGTTCTCCGACCCCTCCTATTCCGACCGCGAGCAGAGCTATAATCAGGTCATGAAGCGCACGGATCTTTATTTCACGCCGATGATGATGATCGACGGCCGGAACCCGCAGCTCGGGTCGAACCGCGACCAGGCGTTGGCGTCGATCCGCAAGGCGAAGGGGGAGGCACCGGCGGTCACGCTCGACCTGAGCCTCGACGGGACCAGCCCGCGTCGGACGGCATCGGTGAAGATCGCCGCCCGGAGCGCCGAGGTGGCCGGACGCGACATTCTCGTCGGCGTCGCCCTGACGCAGAACCACGCCAGCACCCCGGTCCCAAGCGGCGAGAACGCCGGCAAGACCCTGATCGAGCACGACGTCGTCCGTCGCCTCGACCACAAGTTCACCAAGCTCGACCGGACCGGCTCGAAGACCCTGACCTTCCCCGTCGAACTCCCGCCCAACAGCGACCCGACCGCCGCCTACCGCGTCGTTGTCTTCGCTCAGGACCGCGCCAACGGCCAGGTCCACCAGGCCGACTCCGTCCCCTGGACCAGCGTACCGACCCCGGCCAGGACCGCCAGCCGCTGAGCGCACCAGTTCCTCCCATTAAATTCGGATGGCATCCGCGATCGAGCCGACTGGCAGCGGCGGCGTTCTTTGAAGGGGTTGAGACTTGATGGCGATTTGTTAAGATTTGATGAAGACGCTTCCTCAGATCTTGCGACGGAGAGCCTTCCCTTGGCGACATCCAAACCGGTACATGCTCGATCACGCAGCCAGACGGGTCGATGGGGGCGGTGGGTCGTTGGGCTTGTGGCTCTAACAGGGATGGCCGGGGGACTCTCGGTCTGGAAGAGTCGGATTGATGCGCAAGCACGACTGGTCAAGACCGGTCCGGAGGTGACCGACCCGGCGATGAGTGCTCCGCGGGTTGAGATTCTCCGGCCGAGTGCGGGGGGGATCGAGCGGCGGACGGTCCAGCCGGGGTCGGTCCACGCGTTTGAGTCGGTGGATCTGTTCGGGATGGTCTCGGGCTACCTCAAGGTGCAGTCGGTGGATATTGGCTCGCACGTCAAGCGGGGCGATCTGCTCGCCGAGATCGACGTCCCGCGCGAGCGGCAGGTTGTTCTCGAAGCCGCCGCGCTCCTGGAGCAGGCCAGGGCTCAGGCGCTCCAGATGGAGGCCAAGGTCAAGGCGATGGAGGCCGAACGCGCGACCGCCGCCGCCGGGGTCGAGCAGACCGAGTCCGACGTCGACCGTGACGTCGCCAACCGGCGGCTTGCCGCCAGCCAGCTCACACGGATCTCGGGGCTTTACGAGCGGAACGCGATCGAGAAGCGGCTGGTCGACGAGCAGGAACGCGAACTCGAAGCCGCTACCGTCGCCGAGCGGACCGGGCGGCTCGCGGTTCTGACGGCGCGGGCGCGGTTGCTCGGAGCGCAAGCCAAGGTCGATCAGGCTCAGGCCGACGTCGCCGAGGCCAAAGCGGCCGTCAACGTGGCCGAGGCACGAGCCCAGAAGGCTCGGGTGGACGTTGACTATGCCCGGATCGTGGCCCCGTTTGACGGGGTCGTCACCCAGCGCGGCTACCATCCCGGGGCCTTCATCCGCTCGGCGTCGGATGGTGCCCAGGCGCCGCTTTTGACGGTCAGCCGGACCGACCAGATGCGTGTCGTTGTCCGCGTTCCCGACCGCGACGTGACTCTGACGAACCCGGGCGACCCGGCCGTCGTCACGGTCGATGGCCTCGGCGGTCGCGAGTTTCGCGGCACGGTCTCGCGGATCGGTGAATCCGAAGATCCCGCCACGCGGACCATGCGGGTCGAGATCGACCTGGCCAACCCCGATGACCTCCTCCGCGAAGGGATGTACGGCCGCGCTATCATCGCCCTCGAACACCCCTCGACAACGCGGCTCACTCTCCCGACCGCCTGCATCCTCGACCGGACCGGCAAGGGGTCGGGGACCGTCCAGGTCGTGCGCGACGGCGTGGTCGCCCGAGTCAAAGTGACCCTCGGCGCCGACAACGGCAACCTCGTCGAGGTCGAGACCGGCCTGAAACCCGACGACGACGTGATCCTCCGCTCCAGCATGCCCGTCGACCCCGGCATGAAGGTCGTCACCCAACCCGCGCGGTGAGGGGGCAACAAATTCCAAGGAAATAAGCCACGGATGGAACACGGATGAAACACGGATAAGAAGCAAACCCCACAGAGAGTTGAGCAAACAGAGCAACCCAAATTCTCCCTCTGCATCCGTGGTCCATCCGTGGCTCTTTCCTCTTCCTCTTGAATCCCACCCGAGAGACGCATGAACGGCTTGATCCTGGCCTCGCTCCGCAACCCGATCGCCGTCACCGTCATGTCGCTGGCCATCGTGGTTCTGGGGACCCTGGCGACGGTGGCGATCCCGATCGACATCCTGCCGGTCTTCAAAAGTCCCGCCGTTCAGGTACTGACCTTCTACGGCGGGATGCCGGCGGCATCGATCGAGAAGAACATCACGGCGCGGATGGAACGCGGCGTCGTCCAGGCGTCGGGCGGGCGGAAGATCGAGTCGCGCTCCATCGTCGGCGTCAGCATCGTCCGCGACTACTTCCGCTCCACCATCGACCGGAGCGGCGCCCTGACCGAGACCAACTCGCTGGCCGGCTGGGAGTATCCGACGATGCCCCCCGGCACCTTGCCCCCGGTCGTCCTGCCGTATGACCCGACCAGCACCACGCCCGTGGCCTTGCTCGCGCTCGACAGCGCAAGCCAGAACGAGGCCGCCCTCTTCGACACCGGGCGGTACGAGGTCCGGCCGATGATCATGGGGCAACCGGGGGCGATCGCCCCACTGGTCTACGGCGGCAAGGTCCGCGCGGTGATGCTCTACCTCGACCGGATGAAGCTGCAAGCCCGCCACCTCTCGCCGCTCGACGTCCTGAAGGCGGTCGATGACTACAACGTCTTCCTGCCGACCGGCAGCGCCAAGTTTGGCAAGACTGACTACGCGATCGACTCGAACTCGATGTTCGACCTCGTCGGCAACATGAAGGACATCCCGCTCCACAACGAGCACGGCAACTCCGCCTACCTGACCGACGTCGCCACGCCCAAGGATGCCAACTACATCCAGACCAACGTCGTCCGGGTCAACGGCAAGCGCCAGGTGTATGTGCCCGTCTTCCGCCAGCTCGGGGCGAGCACCTTGCAGGTGGTCGATACCTTGCGAGCCTCGCTTGCAACCATGAAGAACCGCCTGACCCGGCCGGGGATCGACCTCAAGCTCGTCATGGATCAGTCGGTCTACGTCCGGCAGTCGATCGAGAGTCTCGTCGAGGAAGGGGTCCTGGGGGCGGTCCTTTGCTCGCTCGTGATCTTGCTGTTCCTGGGCGAGTGGCGGATGACGGTGATTGCCGTCCTGACGATCCCGATCGCGGTCCTGGCAGCTTTGATCGGGCTGTATTGCACCGGGAACACGATCAACGTGATGACCTTGGCCGGGCTCTCGCTGGCGATCGGTCCCCTGGTCGACTCGGCGATCATCTGCCTGGAGAATACCCACCGCCACCTCGGCCTGGGGGCCACGCCCGAGGACGCCGCGTTCCGGGGGGCGAGCGAGGTCGCCGTGCCCGAACTCGTGGCCAGCCTGTGCACCTTGCTCGTCCTGGCTCCGCTGGCCCTGATGCCCGGCCTGGGAGAGTTCCTCTACCGCCCGATGGCGGCGGCCGTCACCTTCGCGATGGCCTCGGCCTACCTGCTCTCGCGGACCCTGGTTCCCTCGCGAGCCGCCCGCTGGCTCCGGCCCCATGCCCATGATCCCGCTCATGACCACAAGCCCAGTTTGCTTGGGGCTGCGTTTGCGCGGTGGGAGGGTCTGATCAACGCAGGCATCCGCTGGTACGTCGGTCGGCTCGACTGGACGATGCGCCGGCGCGGGCTGGTCGTCGCGGGGGCGGTGGTCACGCTGGTGGCAACTTTGGGCGTGCTCGGAAGCCAGCTCCGCCGCGAGTTCTTCCCCGAGGTTGACGCCGGCTCGTTTGAGATCTACGCCCGGGCCGCCAGCGGCACGCGGGTCGAGGAGACCGAGAAGAAGATCGAGCGCGTCGAGGCATTCGTCCGCAAGACGATCGGCGAGGATGTTCAGATCCTGATCTCTGAACTGGGAGTTGTCGCCGACCTGTCGGCGGCTTACACTCCCAATGCCGGGCCGATGGATGCGGTCGTCAAGGTCCAACTTGCCGAGGAGCGTCATCACTCCGCCCAGGAATACGTGCAGATGCTCCGCCAGGGGTTTCGCGACGATGGGTCGTTCTCTGACCTGGAATTTGCCTTCGACGCGGGCGGGATGATCCGCTCGGCGATGAACGAGGGGAAGTCGTCGCCGATCAACGTCCGGATCGCGGGCAAGGACACCTTGCAATCGCGGAAGATCGCCGAGGCGATCCAGCGCCAGGTGGTCGGGGTCGAGGGCGTGGTCGATGCCCGGATCATCCAGCGGCTCGACTACCCGCAGTACGTCATCGAGGTGGACCGCGCCAAGGTCGCCGACCTCGGCCTGAGTCAGGTTGAGGTCATGAAGAACGTCGTCGCCGCGCTCAATTCGAGCATCCAGTTCCACAAGAAAAACTTCTGGATCGACCCCGTCAGCAAGAACCAGTACTTCGTCGGGGTCCAGTACTTCGAGGAAGATATCGACTCGGTCGAGACCCTGCTCGACATCCCGATCACCAGCCCCGCGCAACCGCAGCCGATCCCGCTCCGGAACCTCGCCACCCTCCGCCGGGGGACCGTGCCCACCGAGATCACCCACAACAACCTGCAAACGACCATCGACCTGAGCATGGGTGTGTACGGCCGCGACCTCGGCCACGTCGCCGACGATGTGGCCCACGTCGTCGCCGGGTTCGGCGTCGATCAGGGGGATGGTACCTTCCTCCCCTACGCTCCCGGCGATACCTCCGCGCACCGCGAGCCGATCAAGGGAGCGACGATCGAGCTGAGCGGCGAATACTCGCGGATGCAGGAGACCTTCCGGAGCCTCGGGATCGGCCTCGTCCTGGCCACGCTCCTGATCTATTTCCTGATGGCCGCCCTGTTCAAGTCGTACCTGACCCCGCTGGTCATCCTGTTCGCCGTCCCGCTCGGCCTGATCGGGGTCGTCGTCATGCTCTACCTGACTGACACGGCGATCAACGTCCAGTCGCTGCTGGGGGTGATCTTCATGGTCGGGATCGTGGTCTCGAACACCGTCTTGCTCGTGGACTTCGCGCAAAACCTGCGAGTCCAGGAGGGGCTCGCGCCCGACGCGGCAATCCGGCAAGCGGCGGCGCTCAGGGTCCGACCGGTCCTGATGACGGCGCTGGCTGCCTTCTTCGCCCTGATCCCGATGGCGCTCGCCCTTGGGCGAGGAAGCGAGGCGAACGGCCCGCTCGGCCGGTCGGTCATCGGCGGCATCCTGGCGGGCCTGGTAACGACCCTGTTTGTGGTCCCGTCGCTCTATTCCCTGGTGGTCCGCGACCGACCCACCGACCACCACGAGTTGAGCCCCTCCCATGCGTCCCAGGTTGACGGGTTGGGGCAGGTCTGATAGAACGCGGTCGCGCGGCGGTCATCGGCAGGGACAGGTCGGGTCGAAACCACCTTCCCCCCGACCGCCAGCGACGGCATGGGGCAGGATGCCCTTCGCCCGACTGGTTGCGGTGCCCCCGCCCGACCGATCGAGCCGTGATGTCAGGATGATGTGGTCCGTCGGAGGCCGTGCCGTGGCGCAGATCGCCTTCTTGAGCCCCATGTATTTCAGCGACGAGTCGTACATCGGCGGCGGCGAGCGCTACCCGCTCAACCTGGCCCGGGGGGTGGTTGAGAGTTCGGGCGGGGCGGACTCGGTCAAGCTGATCTCGTTCGGGCCCGCCGCGCGATCCTATGAGATCAGGCCCGGCTTGACGGTCCAGGTCCTCCAGGCCGCCCGGCCCCCGTTGAACTCGCTCGACGTCGTCTCCTGGGACCTGCCCGCGGCGCTCGTCGATGCCGACCTCGTCCACATCCACCAGGCATATACTCGGTGCTCGGAGATGGCCCTGCTGGTGGCCGGCCAGCAAGGCAAGCCGATCGTCGTGACCGACCACGGCGGCACGACCAGCAGCCTCGGCACGTCGGTCGGAGCCCTCGAACTGGCCGATCAGATCGTCGCCTACTCCGAGTTCGGCGCCGCGCTCTACCGGACCCGGACGCCGATCACGATCGTCAAGGGGGGGGTCGATGGCAGCCACTTTTGCCCGTCCCCGACGCCGGTCGAGCGTGATCGAATCCTCTACGTCGGCCGCCTCTTGCCGCACAAGGGGATCGACCAGCTCATCCAGGCCACCCCAGCGGATCTGCCGCTGACGATCTGCGGTCGGGTCTATCACCCCGAATACTTCGAGGTCCTCAAAAGCCTCTGCTCGGGCAAGGTCGTCCACTTCATCACCGACGCCAGCGACAACGACATCCGGTCGCTCTACCGGCGAGCGTGGGTCAACGTCCTGCCGTCGGTCTACCGCGACTACTACGGCCACACGCACATGGCCCCCGAACTGATGGGCTTTACGTTGCTGGAGGCGATGGCCTGCGGGACCCCGGCGATCTGCTCGAACGTCGCCGCGATGCCTGAATACGTCGAGGACGGCGTCACCGGCTTCGTCTATGACGACCTCGCCACCCTGACCGAGCGTCTGACCCGACTGGCCGAGGACCCGGCCCTGGTCGACTTCATGGGTCGGCAGGCCCGTCGCCAGGTTGAGGACGAATTCGACTACCGGGTGGCCGGCGCGAAGCTCAGGGCGATCTACGCCCCCTTGATCGCCCGCCGCCAGGGGGTGGCCGCGTGAAGATCCTCGTCCTCTCCACTTACTACCCGCCCGACTCCGCCACCGAGGCCGAAGTCGCCTGCCAGCAGGCTGTGACCTCACTTCTGACTCGGGGACACGACGCGCGGGTCCTGACCGTGACCCCACGGATGCCGACCCCGACCGACGAGCGCGTGATCCGCACACTCAAGCTGAGCGACGTCAGTCCCACAAACGATTACGTCTCGGGACGCAGCCTGGACGTCTCGAACCGACTCCTGGAAGCGGAAGCGACCGGGGTGAGCGCCTACAACGTCCATGGTCTGACCCAGGTCATCGAGGAGTTTCGCCCCGATGCCGCCTACGTCTGGAATGTCGTCGGCATGGGTGGACTGGGCCTGCTGGCGACCTTGCAGCACCTGGGCGTCCCCTGGGTCTGGCACCTGACCAGCGCTATCCCGGTCCGGCTCTGCCAGAGTCGGGGGCAGGTCGTCGCGCCGCTCGTCCGCGAGGTCAACCGCCAGCTTGCCGGCTACTTTCTGGCCAGTTCCGAGGTCATCATCCGGCAGGTGGAAGCGGCCGGGATCACGCTCGGGGATCGGGTCGAGGTCGTGCCCCCCTGGGTTGTCGGCCCCGCGCCGATGCCTCGGGTCGGCTTCTTCCAGCCGGGCGAGACCTTGCGCGTGCTGGCCCCCGGTGGTGACCCCGCCGCCACCGGTCTGTTGATCGAGGCGATTGCCGCCGTCCGCGATCGAGGGTACACGAACCTGACCCTGGACCTGCACGGCGAGAGCACCGATCCCGCCCCCCCGACGCTGGCTCGTCGGCTCGGGGTCCGCGACCAGATCCGGTTCTGGCAGCCCCGCCCTCGCGCCGAGATGGCCCGGGTCTGGCCGCTGCATGATGTCCTCGCGCTCGCCACCGAGGCCCCCGACGTCGGCGCCTTCGACCCGCTCGAAGCCGGCTGGCGGGGTTGTGTGCCGCTCGTCGCCGCGCTGGGCGGCCATGCCGACTGGGCGGTCCACGGCGTCCACTGCTTGAAGGCCGCGCGGACCGCGCAGGCGTTCGCCGACTCGTTCGAGGCGATCCTGACGGGAGCCATCCCGCTCGAACCGCTCGCGAGGCGGGCCGCCGCCGCCGTCGGGCGTGACTTCCACCTCGATGCGCAGGTGCCCAGGATCGAGCGGGCGCTGTCCCGAGCGGCCAACCAACCCCGCCTCCGGGTCGCACCAGGGACCGCCGCCGAGGCGTACCGGCTCGCCCTCCTGGCGGAAAAACTGACCACGATCCTGGTCCAGGAGGCCGCGGCGTGCGCCTGAACTCGACCCGCCGGCGTCACCCGACCTGGGTCCGAGTTCCAGCCATCAGCGGAAGATGCCGACCATGAAGATCCTCGTCCTCTCGAACCTGTACCCGCCCGACGTCATCGGCGGCTATGAACTGGGGTGCAAGCAGGTCGTCGACTCGCTCCGCGAGCGCGGGCACGATGTGGTCGTGCTTACCTCGGCCCCCCGGACGCCCACGCCGAGCGTCCCACACATTCGCCGCGACTTCCAGCTTTGCGACGTCTGGGATCATTACGCCTTCGCCCACAATAGCCCGGTCACAGCCCGACTGCTTCAGGTTCAATCCTCGTTGATCAACGCGGTCAACGTCCAGGCCCTGACGCAGACCATCGAGACGTTTCGACCTGACGTGGTTTACGTCTGGAACCTCGTCGGCCTGGGTGGTCTCGGCCTGATGGCCACGGTCCAGCACCTGGGCGCGGCCTGGGTCTGGCACCTGATGGATGATGTACCGCTCGAACTTTGCCACCTGGCGGGCCACCACCCGGCCACGCTCGTCACCGAGGTCAGTCGCCAGCTCGACGGCCAGTTCCTCGCCTGCTCGCGGCAACTCGTCGACGAGATCGAACGCGGTGGGGTCAGCCTGGGATCGAAGGTCGAGATCGTCCCGAACTGGGTCGTCGGCGCCCCGCCCCGACCCCGGACCCGCGTCTACCGCGCCGGGATGGGCGACCCGCTCCGGCTCATGTCGGCCGGGCAGATCAACCGGAACAAGGGGGTGGACCTGCTGATCGAGGCCGCCGCGATCCTCCGCACGGACGGGTTCGACGACTTCACAATCGACCTCTACGGCCAGGTCAACGACCCCTTCTTCCCCGCGCTCGCCCGGGCCCGCGAGGTTGACCAGCATGTGCGGTTTCTTGGGCCTCGGCCGCAGGTGGAACTCCGCCAGCAGTACGCCGAGCATGACCTGTTCGCCTTTCCGACCTGGGCCCGCGAGCCGTTCGCCTTCGCCCCCCTCGAAGCGGGCTGGCATGGGTGCGTCCCGCTCGCCTCGCAGCTCAGCGGCAACGCCGAATGGTTCGTCAGCGGGGTCCACTGCCTGAAGGCGGACCGGACGCCGCCCGCCTTTGCCGAGGCGATCCGCTCGGTCCTGACCGGCGCAACCGACCTCGAACCGATCGCCCGGCGCGTGGCGGCGGTGGTCAGCCGCGACTTCCACCTCGCCAAGATCCTCCCGAGGATCGAACACGCGCTCCAGACCGCGTCGCGCCGCCCCCGAGCCGCCGCCGGGACCGCCGACGATGCTTACCGGCTCGCTCTGCTGGCCGAAAAGCTCGCTCGGGTCTTCGTCGCCGAAGCCGTCGCCGCGGCTTGATGGCACTCGACCAGCTCAGTTCCGTTTCGTCCAGGGAAAGCGAGATCACGCATGGATCATCTGGCCTACTACAATGAAGGGTGCGAGCCCGATGCGGGCCAATCCGGCCTGATGGTCTGGACCCGCCGCCAGTTCCGCCGCATCCTCCTGCCCGCGTCGAACCGGCTCGTCCAGATCCTCGGCAGCCTTTGCCACCGGCTCGACACCTCAGAAAGCCAGGTCCGCCAGCTCCATATCCAGCTCGTCCAGTTGCAGTGCCAGGTCGGCGACCTCCGGAGTCAGCTCGGAACCCTCCGACTCCAGCTCGACGACCACCACGGCCAGCTCGACAACCACCGGCACCAGTTGCGGGCGATTCCCGACCGGTTCGACATCGTTCAGGCGCAGATCGACGACCACGCAATCCAGCTCGGCGCGCTCCCCGACCGCTGCGACGAACTGGCCGGCAAACTCAACGACCACTGCGGTCGGCTCGACGACCACTGCGGTCGGCTCGACGACCACTGCGGTCGGCTCGACGACCACCGCGGCCAGCTTGCCGCCTTGCCCCCGCAGTTCGACGACCTCCGCCGCCGCCACGAGGAGCAGGTCGGCCGCTATCCGGCCACCGTCGCCTTCGGCTGGGACTACATCGCGCTGACCCGGCGCCTCGGCATCCTCGAAGAACACGTCGACGCCCTGCTCGCTCCCCCGACCGGCGGCGACCCCGAGCCAGACCCCGCACCGGCCGCGACCGATCCGGTCGAGGCGGCCCTCGTCTGATCCCGGTTCCCGCCAAGATCTCCCGCCCCTGGAGCGATCGGATGCCCACGGCTCGCTTTATTCCCGTTCGCCTCGACCCGGCGCACCCGGGCTTCCCCCCCGCGCCGGTTGCGCGTCGTCGCCTCCCCTCCGCCGCCGCCCCGCGGATGCGGACCCTCCTGGTCCTCTCGTCCCGCCCGGTCGACCTGGCGGCCGAGACGGGCCTGTTCGAGCTGGTCGCCCGGCTGAACGACCGGGTCGCCTTCACGATCCGGATCGACGCGGACGACCCGGCCAACGTCGACCTGACCCGGGCCTGCGCTGCCCGCTTCGCCATCCCGGTCGAGGTCGGCCCGGCATCCGACCTCCAGGCCCTTCTCCGCCGCGACGCCTGGGACCTCGTCGAGACCTGCGGCTGGCTGGCCCCACCCATTCTTGAGATCGTGCTGGCGGAGATCGCCGACCGCGCCCTGATCGTCGCCAGCGCCTTCGACCCCAACCCCGCCGCCACCGACCCCCACCTCGTCCACCGCGCCGATGCCGTCCTCTGCCCGACGGCCGAGGCCCGCCATGCCATCCAGCGTGACCTCGCCCCGGGCCGGAACCATTGCTACCACCTCGACGAAGGCACCTGCCCAGCTCCGGCGGATTGGGACGCCCTCGCGGTCCAGAAGTGGCAGATCTACGCCGCCACCTGGTTCACCCGCCACTACCTCGACCGCCCGTTCCAGGGACCCCGGCGGTTGCTGCCCACGACCGATTGAAACAAGGTCAACTCCAGGTCAGACTCACCGGTTCGGACCTGTCCGATCGCCGGGCTGCCACGGGAGGATATTCCATTCGGGGCCAGCCAGGACCCATCCAGGCGGCTTCGCTGCCGGTTTCCGACGGCGAGCAGCACGCTGGCGGCACCGTCACGGCAGTACTCAACCAAAGCGGTCGGGGAGGGAAGTCACACCGTCCCCGACTCCGGGACGGTCCGACTCATCCTCCCCCCGACCGCGAACTGTGTCATTCCCATCGAGATCCGCGCACCAGCCGCCTGGATCAAGTCATGCCTGGGTCACTCGCCGTCGGCGGCTTTGGTCCGGCGGAGCGACCAGGACAACTCGGCCTTCCCGAGCTGGACCGTACCATCCTTGAGGCGCTCACGCCAGGTCCGCCGGGCGAAGTGCGGGCGGGGGATGGCCGAGCCGGGGGGTTTGTCGCCCTGATAGGCGAGGTAATCCCATTGCGCCTCGAGTCGGGGCAGGTCGATAACCCGATCCGACTTCCGGGCGATGACCATCTGCGACCGGGGCATCAACCGGTCGAGTTGCTCGACCACGGGCCCGCTGATCGGCGACTCGATGAGGGCCGCCCAAACCTCGTTCCATTGATAGATGCTGGGCGGAAGGTAACCGGGGGCGGGGTTGCCGTCCGGGGTGCCCGACCAACGCAGGAGGCACCAGAACGCCCAGTAGAAATTGTTCGGGCTGCGGGGGCGATCGACGGGGTCGAGCCCGGCGGCTTTGAGCAACGCGTCGAACTCCTCGCGGGCGTAGACGCGCTGGTGGTTCGGCCGCTGGAAGTAGGACGGCTCGACGAGCGACTTCATCATCGTTTCGGAGACGGGGTCGGGCACCGAGATGAAGTAGGTCGCGCCGGGCTTGCCGATCCGGTTCAACTCGGCCGCGAACCGAGCCGGGTTGTCGACGTGCTCCATCACTTCGGTGCAGATGACATGACTCGCGATCCCGTCGGCGATCGGGATCGGATCGCAATTGCTGGCCATTGCCCGGAAGGAGCGTGCGGGCACGTCCTTCATGCGCTGGTAGAGGTGGGGCACGAGTTTGGGGTCGATGTCGATCCCGATCACCTCGGCGCCGGTCATACCCGCGGCAACGCACACCTCTCCCGAGCCACAGCCAACGTCAACGACCGTATCGTCGGGACCGATCCCGCCGAAAGCCGGAAGATCGGCACTGTGCCGCATCCAGTGAGCCATCAAACCACTCCTTTGGTTCTGAGGGGATTGCGCCGGGCGCCTGAATAATCGTTGTATTCGAGATCGACTGCACCTGCAATCGCCATGAATAAATCCGGTCTTGCACCATTCCGACAATTTTTGCAAGACCAAGATAGGTCAACCTGGGCCGATCCGTCTGGTCGACCGGTTCGACCTGCCCAGATCGGGACGCCTTGCAACGGCACTCACCCCCTGGAACGTCAAGCTCGGAGTCCAAGCCGACGGAACACAATCGGGACCCCAGCGCCGGCCACCGGCAGCCGGGGCGTCAGGTTCCGCCGTGACCGTCTCGGATGATCGGGCCGACGCGAGTGAAAGACGAACGCGGCCCCCTCCCAGATGAAGGGGGCCGCCCGATCGGCTGGCGTCAGACCACCGTCGGCACCTTGAACCCATCGCGGTAGGGGCGGGTCAGGTGGGTGTCGGCCTCGGAGTCGTTGATGAACGACTCGGTCGAGGGGTTGATGTGCAGCTTCCGGTCGAGCTTGTAGGCGATGTTGCCGAGGTGGCAATAGGCGCTCGACTGGTGGCCTTCCTCGATATCGCCGTTGAGTGTCTTGGGGTCGCGGGAGTGGACCGACTGGAGGAAGTTGGCGAAATGGTCGCCGCCGCCCTTGCCGCCAGCACCCTTTTCGAGCTTCGGTCCCATGTAGGTCTGCCAGTCGGTATACGACGAGATCGCCAGGACCCCTTCGGTCCCGTAGAAGATGTCGCCCACCTTGACGCCGAGTTCCTCGTTCGTCGGCAGGCCGCGGACCTCGAATTCGAGCATGCAGTCGTCGAACTCGTAGTTGACCGAGAGGGTGTTGGGCGTCTCGCCGTCATCTTTGTAGCCGTACCGCCCGCCGACCGCCGTGACGGCCTTGGGGAACTCGTGCTTGTTCAGGCCCCAGCGGGCGAGGTCCACCTGGTGGATGCCCTGGTTGCCGAGGTCGCCGTTGCCGGTGTTCCATTCCCAGTGCCAGTTGTAGTGCAGCTTGTTGGCGTTGAACGGCTTCATCTCGGCCGGGCCGGTCCAGAGGGCGTAGTCGAGACCCGCCGGGACCGGACCGTCGGGCTTGATCCCGATCGAACCGCGCGGCTTGTAGCAGAGTCCCCGCGCCATGTAGACCTCGCCGAGCTTGCCCGCATGCAAAAAGGCGATGGCGTCCTGGATGCCCTTGTGGCTCCGGCACTGCGTCCCCGCCTGGACAATCCGGCCATACTTCCGCGCGGCCTCGACCATCCGCCGGCCTTCAGAGACGTTGTGGCTGACCGGCTTCTCGACGTACACATCCTTGCCCGCCTGACAGGCCCAGATGGTAGCGAGCGCATGCCAGTGGTTCGGCGTGGCGATCGAGACGGCGTCGATGTTCGGGTCGTCAAAGACGCGGCGGAGGTCCTGAACGTACTTCGGTTCCTTGCCGCCGTTGCCCGCCTTGACCATCAGGTTGGCCTTGCCGATCACGTTTTCATCGGCATCGCAGATCGTCGTGATGACGACATCTTTTTGCTTCAAGTAGCCGGCGATATGTTCGAGCCCGCGCCCCCGGACGCCGATGATCGCCACGCGGACCTGATCATTCGGGCCGACTTTCTTGGTCTCGACGGCCTTGGTCTTGTCGGCCTCATCATCCTCGGCCTTCGCACGCGTGGCGGCGACCTCAAAGGCGGCCAAACTGGTCGTCAAGGCGGCCGAACTCTGCAAGAACCGGCGACGGTCAATGAGCGACATGGCGGCAATGCTCCTCGGCTGCGGGATCGGGGGTGGATCGAGAACTCGATGAGAAGAGAGGGAGATCCTTATCAGACCCGTGCCGGTGGCTGGAGTCAATCCCCCACGCCCGGCGCACCACCGGGATCAGAATCAGGACGCACGCATGACCCGCAAAGGCTGGTCATCTCCCCACGCCCATGCCGCGAGTCCTGACGGCGACTGGCTGCGCTTGAGCCTGCCGTCCTGCCGGGGTAGGATCGAGATTGCCATCCCCCACTCTGGAGTCGATCCGGTCCCGTCCCTGAGCATCCAGCCAATGGAAATGAAGCCGGACGAACCAAGCGTTGCTGTCGCTGCCTCGCCTGGCTCCCGGAAAGGCTGGCGGATCGGGGTGGGTGCTCTGCTGGTCGGGCTCGTGGGATGGCTCTTGATCGTTGGCACAAAGTCCCTGTTTATCGACAACTCGCCCAGCGACGTCTTCTTCGCCACGATTTGTAGGTTCGACGGCGACTTCACCGTCTACGCCCCCGGCTACCGCGAGGCCCGCTTCCGCTCGCTCCGGCTCGGGATGACGTCCGCCGAGGTCGAGGCGACCGTCGGCCCGCCGCTGACCATCGGGCAGTGGCAGGTCACACCATCGGGCCAGCCAATCACACCGGGGGCCGACCCGCTGGAACCGATGTGGCACTACTCCCGCGCCGGCAAGCTGCGCCAGGGTAGCTACTGGCGGCGTGAGGTCTGGTTCCGGGGTGGAGTCGTGTCCCAGATCGTCGACGGATTTCATGTCGATTGACTGATGCGATAGCACCAAAGCTGGTCGGGTCGTGAGGGCGATCCCTCGCGACCCGGCGACGGCACCGACTCGCTCGTCCCGCTCAGGCCCAGTTCAACGCTTCCCCGTCAGCTCGCCGACCAAGCCGTCAGCGTGGTAGACGGAGCGGAGGGATTCGATGATGGCCCGCGAGTCGACCGACACGGCGCGGGCCTTGCGGTCGTCGTAGGCGTAGTCAAGGACGAGCGAGTCGACGTTGCCGTCGAAGATCAGGCCGACAACCTGATTGGCCTGGTTCACCACGGGCGAGCCCGAGTTGCCGCCGATGATGTCGGCCGTCGAGATGAAGTTGAACGGCGTGTCGAGGTTCAGGACGCCCGACGCCTTCGCTGCCAGCCAGGTGGGCGGGAGTTCGTAGGGGGGCTGGCTCCCGTGCGAGGCGGCGTGGGTGAAGGCGCCGCCGATCGTCGTGAATGGCGGGATCGCGGCCGAGCCGGTGGTCGGGTCGGCGGGGATGCCCTGGATCGGGCCGAAGGCGAGGCGCAGGGTGAAGGTTGCGTCGGGGTAGGTCGATGCCCCCTGGTCGGCGAACCGGGCCTGCGCGATCCGGCCGTATTCGACCGTATCCACGGCGTCGATCTCGTCCTCGACCCGCTTGCGGATCGCCCGCGCGTCGGCGTCGATGGCGATCGCCAGCTTGATCATCGGATCGTCGCTGGCCTCGATCGCGGCCATGCCGCCTTCGGCCAGCTTTTTGCGGGTCGCGACGTCGGCGAGTTTGGTCCCGCCGACCAGTTCTTTCGCAGCCACTTCGGGGGTCCGCCCACGCAGGACGCGCTCGACCATCGGGTCGGTCGGGGCGTGGGCCTTCCAGAAGGCGAGCGAGCGGGCGAGTTTGGCCGTCTCGAAGTCGGGGTACGTTGGGGCCTCGGAGAAAAGTTCGAGCTGGAGCGATTCGAGCGCCGAGTCGCGGTACTCGCGGAGGCGGTCGGCGTTGGGCTTGCCCTTCTCGGCGGCGAGTCGGACAAGGGTCCGCGCGATCCCAAACAGCGGCGAGTCGAACGCCAGCCCGCGTTCGAGGAAGGCGTTCGGGGCACTGACGGCCTTGCCAACCTCCTTGGTCGCGGCGATCCGGTCCCAGGCCGAACCGTAGGCTTCCTTCCGCTTCGGGTCAGCAGCAATCTTGTCTCGGAGTGCCTTTTCGTCGGCGACCTTGCGGGCCATCACGGCCGGGTCTTGCAACCCTTTCAGGCCGCCGCCGCGCGCCTTGCGGCTGTTCTGGATGCCGAACAGGTCTTCCTTCGACTGGCGGTATTGCTCGGGGCCGAGCTTGCCGTAGTCGAGCAGGAAGGCTTCGCGGTCCATCAGGATCTGCATCGTCAGCGGCGTGGCGTGGTCGCGGAGGTATTCCAGGTGCGCCACGGTGTTCAGGCGGTTGGTCCGGCCGGGGTGCCCGGCGACGAACGTCAGCTCACCGGCTTTGGCGCCGTTGGGGCTCCAGGTCAGAAAGTGCTCGGGCCGAACGGGCTTGTCGTTCTCATAAGCGCGAAAGAAGGTGACGTCGAGGTCATACCGGGGGTACTCGAAGTTGTCCGGGTCGCCGCCGAAGAAGGCGATGTCGAACTCGGGGGCGAAGACGAGCCGGACGTCGGTGTACTTTTTGAAGGTGTAGAGGGCATATTTGCCCCCCTGATAGAGCGTGACGACATCCGACCGGAGCCCGGTCTTGGTCAGCGACGCCTGCTCGATCCCCGCCATCGCCCCGCGCCGGGCGGTGTTGGCGGCGGCCGAGTCCATCCCCTCCTTGACCCCCGCGTTGACCTCGTCGGTCACGTCCTTGATCCCGACCAGCACGTTCAGTTCCAGGTCGGGAGCCTTGACCTCCTCGGCGTGGGTCCGGGCGTGGAATCCCACCTTGTAGTAATCCTTCTCTTTCGTGCTGATCTTTTGCAGCGTGTCAGCGCCGACGTGGTGGTTGGTCATCACCAGCCCATCGGCCGAGACGAACGACCCTGACCCCCCACTGTTGAACCGAACGGCCGCCGATTGCAAGTGCTCGGCCCACCCGCTCGGCGGCACAAAGCCATAAGCCGCCTTCAGGCGTGCAAGCGGCAAATTATCAAACGTCCACATCCCTTCATCCGCCAGCACAGCCGTGCCTCCTACCAAGATCCAGGCAGCCACCGCCGCCAGACTCTTCCGTCCCATCGCTCCGAATTGCATCCGATCCGCTCCCTGGGTGTGCCTCGCAGTCAATCCCGTCCCCGGACCAGCGAACGTACCCCAACCCGCCCCGACCCGGCAACTGCCGAGCCTTGACACTCCCAGCGTAACCGGGATACTGGAGCCAAGGGGCGAGCCTGGGCCGAGGCGTGATCAGTGGAGATGACACCAGACGCGGATCGGGCGGCTCGACTCCGCGAGTTCTTCCTTCGGCTGAGTCTCGCTCCGCCCGCAGCCACTCACGACGAGGCTCTCCGCCTGATCACGGATCTCCTCAATCAGGTCGAGGACGAGTTGACATCGATTCCTTACGACTCCGCTTTCCCGCTCAACGACAGCCGGATGTACCCTCCCCAAGCCGATAGCATAAGGTCAGTGCCTGGTCGCGTGGACGTAACTCGCTACCGGAGCAAGGCCCACAGCACCCTCATCGGTACTAATGGTTCCATCCAGATCGTCGCGGGCAGTTCCGGGCCGCCGCTATTTGTCAAGCCCGGCGTCGATGGTCGCATTTAGTCCTCTGGAGTGGTCCCTCATGAACGCCATCGAGATGCTACGAGCCGACCTGGAGCGACAATTTCCTGGCGTCCGCCTGGAGATCGATGCTCCCGCCGACGTACTCGGCATCTGGTACCTCGACGTCCGCTCGTGCGAAGCGCCGCACTGGATCGTCGTTGAATGGCGACCCAACCACGGCTTCGGCGTCTCAACTCCCACCGAGGCCGACTACGGGACCAAACCCGACGAGTTGTCCCCCGACCTCCCGACGGCGTGCGCTCGAGTCGCACGACTCCTCGCCACCGGTCAGCCCACCCGTTCACCCCGCCTGTCTAACTCACCGACCTGAGGCAAGTGAAACCTCATTGACGCGGGTCGGGGCATAAAACTCGACCTTGTCGTTCTCTGTTCTGAAGCGAATTAGATCTGACGTGGTTAGTTTGGAGTCTTCAGTTAGGGATATTTGAGTGGCGGTCATAAACCCAATTATCGGACGTTCGATAAACTCAATTTGTAATTTTGCCTCATAAACACAAGGTCGGGCTAATCTAAAGATGCAATGCCCGCCTTTGTGCGAATCTCGATTGGGTCTGGAGTGAGGGAAGGTCGATACGCTTGCAGGGCTAGCGCGTACTTATAGGTCGATTTGGTAAACTTTGACGCCTTGCGCTCAGTTCTCCTTTCGGTTAAACCATATTCCATGCGGCTCTCGGGGTTCAGGCATGGGGGTGGTTGATGGCGCAGACACAGCGATTCGGGCTTGATGAGGTCGTGGCACATTTCCAGGAGCTCGAAGACCCACGCTCGGAAATTAACCGCAAGCATCCGCTGGCTTCAGTGGTCGTCATTGCTCTGATCGCCGTGCTTGCCGGTGCGTCGGGGCCAACGGCGATCGCTCACTGGGCGGCCATCAAGAAAGACTGGCTCGCCTCGATCTTGCCGCTGCCCAACGGGGTTCCCGGCAAAGATTCATTCCGTCGGGTACTCATGGCCATTCGCCCTGAAGCCTTTCAAGCCTGTTTCGCTGCCTGGGTGCGGTCGTTACGTGACGAAGCCGTCGCCCAGACCGGCGTCGAGCGGCCGACGTTGGCCATCGACGGCAAGACGCTGCGACGCAGCCACGACCGCAAAAACGGCCTCGGAGCGTTGCATTCGGTCACCGTCTGGGCCAGCGAGTACGGCTTGTCGCTGGGTCAGGTCGCCTGCGGCGAGAAGTCCAACGAGATCACGGCAATTCCGGTGTTGCTGAAGTTGGTGGACGTCGCCGGCGCGGTCGTGACGATCGACGCCATGGGCTGCCAGAAAGAGATCGCCGGTGCGGTCGTGGCGGCCAAGGGGGACTATCTGTTGGCTCTCAAAGGGAATCAGGGGACGCTGCATCAGGCGGTCGTCGACCACGTTTTAGGGCGTTGGGACGACGATTTTGGTGGCGATGAGGTGGGCCGCGGTGAGACCGTCGAGACAGGCCATGGCCGCAGTGAGTCGCGGACCTACAACCAGCTGGCAGCCCCCACGACGCTTCCGGGGTTTTCCTTGTGGCGAGGGCTCAAGTCGATCGGCGTGCTGGTCAGCCAGAGCGTCCGTGACGGCAAGGCGACGGACGAAGTGCGGTACTATATCAGCAGCCTACCGGTCGAAGCGGACGCTCAGACGTTCGCCCATTCGGCTCGTTCACACTGGGGAGTGGAGAATGGCTGTCATTGGACGCTCGACGTGACCTATCGAGAGGACGAATCGCGGATTCGCGAACAGCTATTGCGTGAGAACATGGCCTGGCTGAACCGTTTCAGTCTGTCGCTGCTGAAGCAACACCCAGGCCGCCAGAGTGTCGCCATGAAACGAAGAAGCTGTGGATGGAGCGACGAATTTTTGATGCAAGTCGTCAAAGGATCAACATGTTAGTGTGCGCTGGCCCTGGATACGCTTGGACTCCCCTAGGTGAAAAAACTACGTCGAAGTCAACTGCGAGTCCTCTCCGCATAGGCGTACCAAACCACTTTGCACCTGGACAATAAACCCTTGGGTAGTCGTGGACGTCGATGAAAGCGTATCCATTCTTAACGGTTGCCACTACACCGGACAACCGAAGGGGCAGCTTTGGTTCATTAGAATCGCTCGGCTTATATTCCACCCTGTTCAAATCGCTATGATTAAGATTTAGTGCAAGGCTTCTCTCAAAAACTTGATCGGCTTCAGTAAACTGGCCATCAAGGAATAACATTCCGCCCAATGTGGCGATAAACCGTGGGTCCGAAAAACCGTGTAATGTGCTCAATCGAAGTACTGCTATTCCCTTCGAATATGGTTCTTTTAGCTCGATCATGCTTCTCGCAAGCTCGATACAAGCCCTGAACTCCTCAGGATGCTCTTGAACCAACGGCACCAGCAATTCCCGAGCTTTTTCCGGGTCGCCACCTCGACGATAAGTTCGACCCAGCAAATATCTAGCAACAATACTGTTCGGAGACTCCCGCACAGCAGTTTCCAAAGCCGATAAATGGCCTGGACGGTTTCCAAGCCAGTCCATAATCTTGGCACTGACAATTCTTAAACCTTCACGGACTCGAACAACTCTAAGAGGCTATCCGGTAACTGAGAGCTGTTTTTTCGGGTAGCGGAACGGGTTCACCTTGCCCGGATTCGGATCTAGCCGCCTGAGCATGTTCTGGATCGACCCGATCTTGATCATCGACTCCGCCGATGTGGTGAACCACTCGTAGTGCCGGCTCTGGCGACGGTAACGCCCATGCCACGCGTGCGATCGCTCCACCACCCAACGCTTCGGCAGCAGCACGAACCCCTTCGCGTCTACCGGCCGCTGGATCACCTCGATCCGGTACTTCACCTCTGGCCGGGCCAAGTAGCGGTCCAGGTTCTTGTTGCGATACTTGCTGTCACCACGCACCAACTCCAAGCGACGCAAGTGATCCGCCGACAAGCGACGCAGGACCTGCGGGGCGATCGTCCCGTCATCGAACGCCGCCGACGTGACGACCACGACCAGCAGCAAGCCCAGGCTGTCAACGATGATGTGACGCTTGACGCCCGTGATCTTCTTGCCACCGTCGTAGCCCCGGGGGCCGCCGACCTCGCTCCCCTTGATCGTCTGGCTGTCGATCGAGGCGATCCGTGGGGCGGGGTCATGGCCGGCGGCCACCCGAACCTTCTGAATCAAGGCGTCCTTGATTTGGTCCCAGGTGCCGTCGTCCCGCCAGTGGGCGAAGTAGTCGTAGACAGTGCTTTTGGCGGGCAGGTCGTGGGGGAGCATGTCCCACTGGCAGCCAGCCCGGTCGATGTAGAAGATGGCGTTGAGGACCTCTCTCATGTCGACCTGTCGGGGCCGCCCGGTCTTCTTGATGGGGATGAGCGGCTCGATGATGGCCCACTGGGCGTCGGTGAGGTCGGACGGGTAGGGCTTGCGCATCGAAGGGTGCCGATCCGGTGGTGCGTCGGGCTAAGCTCATTGCAAGGCCCTATTTTAAAGCGAAAATTCGTTCCCGGATAGCCTCTAAGACCAGCGGTAATTACACCTTCGGCCTTGCCTATATAATCCATTGCTTCTCGATCAGACGAAGCTCTAATAGCCCAATCCAAATACAACTCCGCAAGGCCCTGATGGCAATATTCGTCTGAGGGCATAATTCTCAAACCTTGAAGAAAACATGACTCTGCTTGAGTCATCCGCTTCCTCGATAAATCATCGCCTTCGATTGCCGCGGACAAACCGGCTAAGATCTTCCCCTTGGTGTGATACAGAACCCGAACACTAGGACGCAACCTAATTGCTGCATCAATTTGCGACAATGCAAGTTCCCATCTCTGCTCGCGTGCCAACATGCGAGCATAATGCTGAAGTACATAAGGGCTATCAGGGTCTTTACGACAAGCAGTATCAAAGTATTTAATCTTGCCGTCTAAGGTATTAATCGAGTCGACCATTTCATCAGAACGAACGAATTGGTCGAAGGCAGCCTTGTCTGGGCCAAAGTTCAGATTCATGTGCTTTAAAGCGTCTTGCAGCAGACGTTCGCGATCTATAAATCCTGCACATCGAATCCAAACTATTTCGGCGATGGTACGATGACGCGATCTTGCCCCATAAACACCGTAGTACTCATTGAGCAAATCAAAAATAATCACGCCCTCGGTAAATTGGCCGATCGTTAAATGCATTTGATCCAAAGGTAAATTCAAGCAAAGGGCAAGCAACCCGTCTCTAATGTATGTACCATGCTGGTAAAATGCACAGGTTGCCAGGTAAGCAATTTGTGAGATATCGCTAGTTATCTTACGGAACTCATCTTCTATGATGGCGTCGAACCTCGGACCTTCCGTAACCTCCCGCATAGCAACAAGCAACTGCTTACCATGCTTTTGCCGAACGGCCGCTGTCCTTAACGACGGTGACAATTCTTTTAAGAGACCTAGTTCGTTATGCCGATCTAAAAACTCTATAAGCCGTTCGATCTCTGGGTCGCTCAAATCCTGCAACTCAAATTCTTTCCCCATGAGCGATGAACTAGTGGGTCACTTGTCTCGACCATTGCCATAGTCCCGCAGTCGGGCTAGGATTGGTGAACTTCACCCCTTGAGGTTTACCATGTCCCGCCGCAAGACCGATCCCCTGCGACCGCTTACTGACGACGAGGTCGCCGTCCTGACCAAGCTGAGCCGATCGAAGAGCGAGTCGGCCACCCGAGTCGCCCGGGCCTCCTTGATCCTCGCTGTGGCCCGGGGCGACGACTACCAGCAAGCCGCCGAATCGATCGGTCGCCGCTCCGGCGACGCCGTCTCACACCTCGTCGCCCGCTTCAACGCCGAGGGCCTGACCGCACTCGACCCACGCCACGGGGGCGGTTCCGCCCCGATCTATGACCAGGCGGCCCGGGAACGCATCCTTCGGGAGGCCCGACGCCAGCCCACTCCCCAGGCCGATGGCACCGCCTCGTGGAGTCTCACAACGCTCCAAAAGGCCCTCCGCTCGGCCCCCGATGGCTTGCCCAACGTCTCGACCCACACCATCGGCAAGGTCCTCCACGAGGCGGGCGCCTCGCCGCAGAAGACTCGCTCGTGGTGCCCCACCGGCACCGTGCTGCGGAAGCGCAAGGACGGCATTGCCGTGGTCACCGACCCCGATACGTCGTCAAAAAAAAGTTGATCGAGGACGCCTACGAGCAGGGCGAGGCGATGGGCATCTCGGTCTGGTGTACCGACCAGGCCGGGCCGTTCCAAACGGTGCCTCAGGCCGGCCAATCGTGGCGTCCCGAGGGGCAGCCCGATCGCCACCCGCACGAGTACATCCGCAATGGCACGGCCAAGGTGATGACGCTGTTCCACCCGGCCGACGGCCGGGCCCGGGTTAAGGGCGTCACCACCTGCCCCAACGCGGTCCTGCACGGCTGGCTGAAGGAGGAACTGACGGCGATCCTGGCGACGTTACCGCCGCCGGTGGCCGTTCCAGGCGATGGAGTGACGTTGCGGTCGGCATGGGAGCATTGGCAGGAGGGACTTTCAGTCAAGCCGACGCTGGCCTCCGAGTTGCCGCCGCTGCGGATGCTGCTGGTGATGGACAACCTCGTGGGGCACAAGACGCCGGCGTTTGTGTTATGGCTGTTTTCGATGGGGATCATGCCCTTATACACGCCGCTGGGCGGGTCGTGGCTCAACATGGTCGAGAGCTTGCAACGCATCCTCAAGCGTCGAGCGTTGGACGGCCAGCAGCCGGGGACGCCGGAGGAAATCATCGGGTGGTTCGAGGCGGTGACGGAGCACTGGAACCGCTCGCCGACGCCGTTCGAGTGGGGCGGCAAGCGGGCCGCTCGTCGTCGTCGGCAACGAGAACGGCGTCGCCTGGGCGGGTCGGGTGCTTGCGCTTCAGAGGAACTGAAACGACCACTCACAAGTTATGGCAACAGCCGGGACAAGTGACCCACTAGCTTGCCTCCATTCATTGAGCCGAGAACCAACGACGAACATGGCAGCCCGCCGGCTTTGCTTGAGTCGTGACATCGCGGCTTCCAGTTCAAACCTTCGATCACCTGCGTCATCAACGAAGAAAAATACCCTCTGTTGCGGTCCAATGCTCAGTGCAAACTCAACATCCCCTTCTAGAATTTTTGCATTAGGCTTTAAGATAAGGACAATGCCTGCCCGCTCTTGAACCAACCTAACCGCTGTAGAGAGCAAAAGGGTAGTAACGCCAAAGCCAGCAGGTCCAAGCACTACCTCCAACGTCGGTTTCGTTGAACTGCTAGTAGCGAAGTCGATCATATCGAAGTACAAATCGTCTTCGATGTCACGCGAGAAGAACTCACGGGCGGCGATCAATGGCCAGTTTGGCCTGTCGCCTCGCAAAAACTCCTTGATGTTCGGCCGAGCGGAAAACGGAGCTTGATTTACATACTCCCAAGAGTTTAGCAGGCGGGATGTAGCAGGCGGATTAGCTTGAAACAATCCAACTAGTTCGGAAGGCACAGACCTTTGAGCCCGGTTCAAAAAATCTTCATCCACTGCATTGATTGCAAGACTTGCTTCAGCTCTTTGAACGAACTCGACTAGATCACATGCAATTGTCTCTATACCTTTCGCTTTTAGATTATCGCTTTGCAACTTTGTAGATGTTGGAGTCACCCTATACGATGGTGGAAGCGGTGAAGGCAAAAACTCATCTGTCAATTCGCTCAGAACCAACTTCCAGTTAGGGTCGCGATGCGAGTATCCAACATACAGAATTGTAGCGGTTGCAAACTCCAGTTTCAGCCTCTCGAACAACATTCTCCGCCGTTCTCGGAAACGCAGATAATCATCCTCAGTGATTACGATGCGAGGAACTTGGTTACCAAACAATACTCCGTGCAAATGGATTACTGGAACTTGAAATCTAGGCTCAATTTGAACGATGTCTTGCGTGCTTGACATCGTAACTGGAGTTTGTTTTGGACTTGAGTTTAATTCGTACGAGCGCTCAATCGTGTTGTCGTAGTTAGTCGTGTAAATTGACTTCCATCTTCTTGAAAACAGCCACCTAAAAGTTTCGTCCGGTTCTACTCCGCTTAGTTGATTCTTAACAAAAGTGTCTAACTCTTTTCTGCCTCTTTTAAGCTCAACTGCCTGTGAAATTTGAGCCAAATCATATTCATTTTCGGTTTCGATGCCAAAGGCATCTGCCATGCTTTCAGCAAGCTCCGTTCCGTTTGGGGCCGTAGTCCCATCCGCCTTAACTAAATGTTTTCCTACCCCCGCTCCTATGAACAAAACACAATTGCCGCTTTCAAGAGCATGCCGGAGTCCAAGAGGTAGATCGCTCATATAAGCACACGCTTTTTTTACATTCAAACCGGACTGGGTAACATCTACTGCCTCGCGGGAGTCTAGCACCTGTCCCAACCGAAAGAAAGGTGGCACACGCTGACATCAACTCTCCTTGACCCGTCCCCGTTCCTAGGTCATAAAGGGCGTTATGACCTACCTGAAGGTTGAAAGCAAGAATCTTTTCCCTCAATGTCGTGGGGATGAATCCGGCGGGCGGGGATCGCATTCGCGGGTCGGGTCTGGCAGGATGAGCGGGGTAGGCTTGGGCTCGCTTTTGTGCGGGTGCTTGAGGCCGACGGGGCCGACGCGACCTGGCCCGGGTAGGGTAATCTTTCCCCCGGGCCGCTTGAAGGGAACCATCGGATGACCCGCTTGCTCTTGTGCCTCCTCGTGCTCACTTTGGGATCAATCGATGGGGCGAGCGGGGCGGATTACCCGGCGCCGGTCGGGGGGGATCACACGATCCGCGACTTCCGGTTTGCCTCGGGGGAAGTCCTGCCCGAGTTGAAGGTCCACTACCGGACGATCGGGACGCCGCGGCGGGGGGTGGATGGAAAGGTGAACAATGCCGTTCTGGTCCTCCACGGGACGACGGGGACCGGCGGGCAGTTCATTCGCCCCGAGTTTGCCGGTGAGCTGTTCGGCTCGGGACAACCGCTCGACGCCGCTCGGTTCTTCCTGATCCTGCCCGACGGGATTGGCCACGGAGCTTCGAGCAAGCCGAGCGATGGCCTCCACGCCCGGTTCCCACGCTACGGCTACCGCGACATGATCGAGGCGCAGTACCGGATGCTGGTCGATGGGCTCAAGGTGGACCACCTTCGCCTCGTCATCGGCACGTCGATGGGGGGGATGCACGCCTGGCTCTGGGGCGAGATCCACCCCGACTTCATGGACGCCCTGATGCCGCTGGCGTCGCTGCCGACGCAGATTTCGGGGCGAAACCGCATCTGGCGACGGTTGATCAGCGACTCGATCCGCCACGATCCCGCCTGGCTCGGCGGCGACTACGCGAACCAGCCCCCCAGCCTCGCATCGGCGGCCGAGGTCCTCTGGTTCATGGGCAACAACCCGATCGAACGCCAGAAGGAAGCCCCCACCCGCGCCGAGGCCGACCGCGTGATCGACGCCTACGTCGCTGGTCTGACCCGGACGTCGGACGCCAACGACGTCCTGTACGCGCTCGAAGCCTCGACCGACTACGACCCCGGCCCTGCGCTCGGCCAGATCAAGGCTCCCCTGCTGGCAATCAACTTCGCCGACGACCTGATCAACCCGCCCGAACTCGGCATCCTCGAAGCTGAGATATCCCGCGTTCCCGGCGGCCGGGCAATCGTCATGCCCCGCACCAGCCAGACCCGCGGCCACGGCACCCACACCCTGGCCGCCGTCTGGAAGGACCACCTGATCGACCTGATGCAGCGGACCGAACCCTGATGCCACCACCACACCGCCCAAACGCGACCTAGACTGAGGGGAGGGCCAGGTCCGGTTCTCGAGAGCGGTGGTGGGGCGGTGGCGATGGGTTGGATTTTGGCGATGACCTGGGCGGTGCTGGGCTCGGGGGACGATGTGGACCTCGCCCCGGGTGCGACGGGGCCGGTCTGCGCGGTCTTCCTCCGCGCTGGGTGCCCGGTGGCCGAACTGTATGCCGAGCCGCTGGCCGACCTGGCGAGCCGGTTCGGGCCGCGCGGGGTCGTTTTCGTCGGGGTCCTGACCGGAACCGATGATCCGAGCGAGTTGGGTTCGTTTCGGGCCGAGCACCGGCTCCCGTTCCCGGTCGTGCTCGACGGCGGCGGGCGGATCGTAGCGCAGCTCGGGGCCACGCGGACGCCCGAGGTGGTCGTGCTGGATGGAGCCCGCGCGATCCGCTATCGGGGGCGGATCGACGACCGCTACGCCGTCGGCTCGCGGCGGGCCGAGCCCCGGACGCACGACCTTGCCGATGCGCTCGCCGACCTCCTCGCCGGTCGCCCCGTCCAGCAGCCCAGGACCGAGGCCGTCGGCTGCCCGATCGCCCGCCGGGTCGTGGGACCAGCTACCCCCGCCAGCCCGACCTACCCCGACGTCGCGCCGATTCTGGCCCGGCGGTGCGTTGCCTGCCACCGGACCGGCCAGATCGGCCCATTCCCGCTCACGACGGCGCCCGAGGTCAGCCGCCGCGCCCCCGCCATTGCCGAGGCCGTCGAGGATGGTCGGATGCCCCCCTGGCACGCCGACCCCGCGCACGGGCACTTCCGCAACGACGCCCGGTTGACCGACGGTGAGAAGGCGCAGATCCTCGCCTGGATCGAGGCGGGTTGCCCCGAGGGCGAGCCGATTCCGCCGCCGGCCGATCTCGGCAACGACTGGCGGATCGCGCGTCCCGACCTGATCCTGTCGATGCCCCGGGCGTTTGCCGTGCCAGCGCAGGGGGTCGTCGAGTACCAGTACTTTGAGGTGGACCCCGGCTTCACGACCGACCGCTGGGTCGAGGCCGCCGAGATCCAGCCGGGCAACCGCCGGGTCGTCCACCATGCGACGGTCTTTCTCCGGGCGCCGGGTCTGAGCGGCGAAGCGCTCAGCGAGCAAGGGACGCTCGGCTCGTTCTGCCTGGCTACGATGACTCCCGGAACGCCGCCGTTGACGCTCCCGCCGGGGATGGCCAAGCGGGTCCCGGCCGGCTGGCGGTTCGTGTTCGTCGTCCACTACGCGCCGGTTGGCTCACCACAGACCGACCAGACCCGCCTTGCCTTGCGATTCGCCGATCCGCGCAAGGTCCGGCATGAGGTCGCTACGAACCTACTGGTCGACCCCGACCTCGTCATTCCCCCCGGCGCTCCGGACCATCGGGTCGAGCAGTCCCGGCGCTTCGAGCACGACGTCAGACTCCTGGCCCTCTTCCCGCACATGCACGTCCGTGGTCGGTCGTTCCGCTACGAGGCCACCTTCCCCGACGGTCGGACCGAGACCCTGCTGAACGTCCCCCGGTTCGACTTCGCCTGGCAGAACCGCTACGAACTGGCCGAACCCCTGTTCCTGCCCGCTGGCTCGACGATCCGGGCGATCGCCACGTACGACAACTCGATCCGGAACCCCGCCAACCCCGACCCGACGGCCACCGTCCGCGCCGGGCCGCAATCGACCGACGAGATGTTCAATGGATACTACGACTTCATCCGGGCCGACGAGGATCTGACTCGACCGCCACCGATGGGCCAGATTCCCCACGCGGCGCTGGTGGTCGGGATCGGCTCGGCGTTGCTGCTGGGCTGGCGGCGGCACCGAGCACGCAGCAACCGCTTGGCAGCCGCCACCGCGCCCGGTAATCTGGCCTGATCAGCTCCCCGCGACGACTCGGCGAAAGGTCGGCACAGCATGCGATCGGTGATTCTTGGCATCCTCGGCGTCGGCCTCGCCGTGATCACGCCAACCCGCGCGGCTGAACCAGCACAACGGCCGGACATGGTCCTCTTCCTGGCCGATGACCTGAGCTGGGCCGACTGCTCGATCTTTGGCGGCAAAGACATCCCGACGCCGAACATGGAACGGCTGGCCCGGGCCGGGATGACGTTCTCGCACGCCTTCGTCGCCTCGCCGAGCTGCGCCCCGAGCCGGGCCGCGCTCCTGACCGGGCTCGATCCGATGCGGAATGGCGCGATGCTCAACCACGCCCACCCCAGGGCCGGGCTCAAACTCTGGCCCGCCTACTTCCAGGACCTGGGCTATCAGGTCGTGGCGATCGGCAAGACCGCGCACTACGCGCAGGTGACGACGTATGGATTCGATCAGGCGAGCCACTTCACCTACCACGACGACAAATGCGTCGAGGCCGCCGTCGCCTGGCTCAAGCAGCGCAAGTCGACCAAGCCGCTCTGCCTGATCGTCGGCACGAACTGGCCGCACGTCCCCTGGCCGTCGCAGCCTGCCATCGCCCCCGAGAGCGTGAACCTGCCGCCGACGCTGGTCGATACGGCGGCCACTCGTCAGGCTCGGGCCCGCTATGACCACGCCGTCGCCAACGCCGACCGCGACCTCGGCCTGATCTACGACGCCGCGCACCAGTACCTCAAGGCCGACCCCCTCTTTCTGTTCACGAGCGACCACGGCTCGCAGTTCCCGTTCGGCAAGTGGAACAACTACGACAACGGCCTCCGGACCCCCTTGATCGTCGCCTGGCCCGGCCAGATCCCGCCGGACTCAAAGTCGAGCGCCCTGGTAAGCTGGATCGACATCCTCCCAACGTGCGTTGCCGTGGCCGGTGGCCCAGCGCCGACCGGGATCAGCGGGCGGTCGTTCCTGCCCGTCCTCATGGGCTCGACCTCGACCCATCGCGACCAGGTCTTCGGCACGCACAGCGGCGACGGGACCATGAACCAGTACCCGATCCGGTCGGTCCGGACCCGCGACTGGAAGTACATCCGCAACCTCGACCCGACGTCCGAGCACCACACCCACGTCGACAAGGCCGCCGCCGGTGACGGCCGCAACTACTTCGACTCGTGGGTGGACCAGGCCCGGACCGACCCCACCGCCGCCGCCGTGATTCAGCGCTACCACCACCGCCCGGCCGAGGAACTGTACGACCTGAAGACCGACCCCTGGGAACTCCAGAACCTGGCTGGAGCCCCCGAGCACGCCGCGATCCTGGCGCAGCTCCGCGGCGACGTCACCGCCTGGATGCGTGATCAAGGCGACGATGGGATGGACACCGAACGCCCCCTCCGCCGAGCCCAGACCCAGGAGAAGGCCGCCAGGACAGGCAAGGCCGCCAATCCACCCGACTGACACTCGACCATATATGATGGTTTGCCGAGCAAGCAAACAGAACGAATGATCGGCAATCGTTCGCTCTGGTCGCTGCGTTCAGTCACTTGCCGAGGTATTCGGTGACCTTCTTGACCCCCGGGCCGACCGCTTGCACAGCTTCTTCGAGCTTGGCAGCGGTGATGCCAAACTTTTTGGTCCAGTACTCGACTTCCCACGATTCATGAACATTGATTTTGCTGGCATCCTGCGGACTACGCTTGCTGGTGTCGTCGGCCATGGCTCTGTCTCCGGGCGGATCGAGAAGGTCAGATTGCGGGCGTTTGAAACCGCCTCACCACCGTAAGCGAACCCATTCCCCCCCGCAAGGCTTGGGCGCACCAGATCATTTTATCGAAACATATACACAAATTACTAATAATTAAAATAATCATCTCAGGATTGCATCGGGGACTCATGAGCCAGGGTCGGATTGAACCAACGACGGAGCGTTTCCTCCAGTCCGTCGGTGCTGTTCTCCTCAGCGACCCAGGCAATGCAGGCATCGGGACGGATCAGCAGCGACGGCCCGGTCGCGACGGCGACACAGCGGACCCTCCGCGTGCTCGCTGCAACGAGCCTGGAAGCCTTCCCCTCGGTGGAAGCATCGAGCAACACGCCCATGCCATCGTGCATCAGATCGTAGAGCGAGTCGCCGAGATCACTGGCCCCAATCGGCCTGTCGCCGATTAACCGGCCGACGTCGTCCCGCTCCGACCCGAGATCGTAGCGGGTGGCCAGGCCGCTCATCATCGCGCCGATAAACCGGTTGACGTCGTCGAATTGCATGAGATCCGCCATGAGGTCCCGCAACGCACCCGATTGGGGATCGGGCCGCATGATGGCAGTCTGGGCAAGCGTGTTCGCCAGCACGGCTGCGGCGACGGGCCGACGCTCGGCGGTGTAGGTGTCGAGCAGGCTGGCGGGCATCTCACCACGAACCACCGCGGCAAGTTTCCAGCCGAGGTTGGCGGCATCCACGAGGCCGAGGCTCATCCCCTGACCACCGAACGGCGAATGGATATGCGCGGCATCACCGGCGAGCAGCACCCGGCCATGGCGGTAGGTATCGACAAGCCGCGTGTTGTCCGTCCATCGGCTCCCGCTCTCAAGCGCTGGCACCCGGACGTCCATGCCACTGACGCGGCGCAGGATGGCTTCGATCTCCTCGCGGGTGACCGGGGTCTGCCGATCCGCTGGCGGACCGCTGAAATCCACCATGAACAAGCGATTGGGGAATGCCCCATAAGAAAACACGCCCCCCGATGTGCGATGCCAATCGACGGGCAACACGCGGTCTGGATCGTCAACCTCAACGACGGCGCTATACATCGTCAACGTGGGAGGGGTACCGGGAAACTCGAAGCGGGCCAGCTTGCGGATCGGGCTCCGCCCCCCGTCGCAGCCGATGAGCCAGGAACAGCGGACCTGGTCCGCGCCGGTTGGAGATTCCCAGACCACATCGACGCCATCGGCCTGCTGGACGAGGCCGGTGACATCACACTCACGGCGGATCTCGATCGCCAGAGATCGCGCACGGTCGCCGAGCATGGCTTCGATGGCATGCTGATCCACCAGGCGGGCACGCCGGGCCGGCTCTTGCTGGATGTCGCTGCGGATCAGCTTCAAGCCACCGAAGTGGCCCGCGAGTTTGGGCCCTCCCCCCCGAGTGTTCAATCCGGTCCGCTCGGCGAACTGCTTCCTCGCCGCGAGGGTACGCGCTTCCACCTCGGCCATGACCGGGGCCAGCCCGCGACGCTGCAGCGCTTCGCTCCCCAGCGGTCCCATCCCCAAAGCCTTCGTGACCGTGCTCGGGGCGGCCAGCCGCTCCAGCACCAGAACTCGCACGCCGCCCAGGGTCAACTCAATGGCGGTCAGGAGACCCACCGGCCCAGCCCCAACCACCACGACATCCACAGCGTTTTCCATGCGCGACGCCCCCAATTATTGGACCGAGTATCAAATTAGACTCAGTCTACATACTAAGCAGGGGCGGCTGCCTGTCAATGGGCTTTTGCACGGATGGCGGGCGCCGGGTGAGAAGTGTAAGCTCGAACCTCGAAGTCCCCCTGGCCAAACAGCGATGATGGCGATTTTCTTCCAGGTAGGGGGATCAGGTCGTCGTATTCGCTCGACTCGTTGACGCTGATCGAATCCAGATTCGCCGATTGACCGGTTCACCTGGCGTCGGCCAGTGATGGGGAAGTGCGGAATGCCAGCCGACCGTCGATCTCGGAAGCGCCTCGCCACGCGACAAGGCATCTCCGATGTGGCGACACGCCTCTTTCTGGAGCGGGGTTTCGACCATGTGACGGTGGATGAGATCGCGGCCGCCGCCGACGTCGGGCGGATGACGGTGTTCAACCACTTTCCCCGCAAGGAGGACATGTTCTTTGATCGCGACGAGGAGAGTCGCGAGATCCTCCGCGACGCTCTGCGGAAGCGCGATCCCGGCGTCGCGCCGATCGAGGCGTTACGCCTGCTCGCTCATCGGCTCGTTACGGAGCAAAGCCCTTTCGTCCGTTTTTCCGCCGTCAGCCAGGGCTACATCGAGACGATCGAGCACAGCGAAACCCTCAAAGCGCGGGCTCGGGCGATCCGTGACGAACTGACGCAAGTCGTCACGCTGGCGCTCGCCGAATGCGTCGGGCGAGAACCGACCGATCCCGTCGCCCATCTGGCGGCCGGTCTGCTATTGGCAACGTGGACCGTGGGCTTCATCCAGGCGCACCAGACCTTCCGCCAGAGTGGAGAGACGGGAGCAGCGAAAGCCACCTTTCTCGCTCTTGTCGATCAGGGAACCATCGGACTCAAGGCCGCGCTGGCAGACACGCCTTACGCCTGAGCCGTGGCTGGAATCATGCGCTTTCCAGGAAAAGATTTCCCATTATATGATGGCAAATCGCCAACCAGGGCATGATAACCCTTGGCGATATGCAATCAGATTTCTGCGATGCGTTTGAATCTCCTTGAAATTGTGTCATTTGTTCAATGGCAGAGGGTCCGAAGGTCAAAATTCGTCCGGGCCATTGGGTCGGAGGGACCAGGCGGCGAACTGGGGAGCGAATGCTTTCATGCCGGTGTTGACCGCTGTGACGCCGATCGAGACCTGCGCGGGGATGCCGGTCAGGTCGAGGGTCGTGTAGTCGTTCCAGTCGCGGCCGTCGGAGTTGGTCTTGAGGATGAGCCTGGAGCCGTGGCGCTCGGCCTGCAGGTAAAGTGGGGCATCGCCAGCCCACTTGAGACCACCTTCGATGACCTTCCCCTTGCGGAAGAACTCGACGTTGAGCAGGGCCTGTCCTCCCTCGTGCTCGGTGTTCCGGGAAACCCCGAAGCGGAGGAAGTCGCGCTCGCCCACCCAGAGGAGCAACCCCGTGAAATGGTAGATGTGGCCACTCTGGGCGGAATCCGGGTCAAAGACCGGCTTCGCGAAGGGCAAGATCTGGACCTGGGCCGTGAAGTCGCCGTTGATGGTTTGCAGGATGCGAGGGGCGTTGAGACTCCTTCCCGCGGCGGGATTCAGGTCGTTCGGGACGTTCTCCGGCAACGCCATGATCAGCCGGTCGCCCTCCCGAGTGGCGTGGTTGACGCCGAGAATATCGATGAACTGACCCCACGGTCCCAGGCTGGCCGCCGGTGGGGTGCGCATGGCCGGGACGGGCGGGTTCGGGCTGTTGGTCTGGAGCGACCCGTTCTCGAACTGGGGGGTAAAAGCGGCATAAGTGGTGTTGACCGCCGTGACGCCGAGGTAAACCGAGCTGGCCAGACCGGCGAGGTCGCACACCTTGTAGACCGTCCAGAATTGGCCATCGACGCTGGTCCTGAGGGTCAGCGTGTTGCCACGTCGCTTTGCCTGGAAATGGGTCGGCTGGGCTTCAAATCCCCGGTTGTCCCCCTCGACGTCCCGGCGATCACGAAAGAATTCGAGGTCGAGGAAGGGTGCGCCGAGATTGGAATGGAGATTCCGCGAGACACCGAAGCGGAGAAAGTCGCGTTCGCTCCACCAGAGGAGCAGACCGGCGAACTGATAAGCGTGCCCTTCCGGTGTGGCAAAGGCGTCGAGCTTGGCCTTCGGATAGACCGGCAGATCGAACTGGAACGTGAAGTCGCCGCTCACCGGCGCGAGGACCCGGGGGGCGTGCAGATTTTTGATCGGGTCCGAACTGGGGTTAAGGTCACGTGAAGAGCCTTCGGGCATCGCGATGGTCAGGCGGTTTCCCTCCCGCGTCGCCTGAATGCCGCCGAGCGGGTCCACGAGGCGGCCCCACGGCCCGAGGTCGGTTATGAAGACTGGGTCGCCAGACTCCCGCTTCCAGCCCTCGAAGCGCGGGGCGAATGGCTTCGCCCCCGACTTGATCGCCGCGACGCCCACGCGCAGTTTGGAGGGGTAACCGGTCAGCGCGATGGCCTTATAGTAGGTCCACGTCTGGCCGTCGGTCGAGGTTTGCAAGACCAGCCGGTCGCCTTGACGCTCGGCTCGAAAGTGGCTGGGGGGTGCGGCGGCGTGGCGGAGGTCGTCCTCCCACTGTTGGGGACTCCGAAACGCCTCCAGGTCGGTGAACGGCCTGCTGTCCTTGCCGCCGGGAAACTCGGCGAGACCGAACCGGACGAAGTGGTGCTCGTCGGCCCAGACGACCAGGCCCGCCCAGCGATACACGACGCCGCGGGTGTCGCCCGGCTCCTCGAAGGGCAAGACATGGACCTGGACCGCGAAATTCCCCTCAGCGTCCCCCAAGACACGGGGGGCATCGAGGCTGAACCCGGGACGCGGATTGATGTCGCATCCCAGCTCGGCGGGGATCGTGATGGCGAGCCCAGCCTCACTCTTCAAGGCCCGACATTTTCCGGTCGGGTCCTCGAACTGGCCCCACGAGCCGAGGTCGGTCGTCGTGACCGGGTCGAGCGCTCGGAGCGACCAGCCCTCGAACTCGGGGGCGTAGCCGGCGAGCCCGCTGTTGATCGCCATGACGCCGACCTGGATGGGCGTTGCCTGGTTCCCGAGCACGTAATCCTTGAAGAACGACCAGTTCACCCCATCGGCGCTCGTCCGGAGCGTCAACATACCGCCGCGGCACTCCACCTGGAGGTAGGTCGGGCCGTCGCCGGCATCATGAGTTTCCTGCGCGCTGGGCTTCAGGTCGCGATAAGCCTTGAATTCTACCAGCGGTTTCCCCGCGTTGTACTCGCTGTGGCTTGAGACGCCGAATCGGAGACATTCGCGATCACTGACCCAGACGATCAGGCCGGCAAGATGGAAGGCATGCCCGCCGGCATTGGGGTCGAAACGCGGTCGGGGCGATGACAGAACCTTCACCTGGGCCACCCAAGCGCCCTTGGCGGTCTGGACAACCCGAGGGGCGTTCAGATCACGCTCGGGGTTCAGGTCGCGTGGCGAGTTGATCGGCAGGGCGAGGGTCAAGCGGTCGCCAGCCCGCGTCGCCCGGGTGCCTCCCAGCGGGTCGACGAGGTGGCCCCACGGCCCGAGGTCCGTCTTGGGGGATGTGGGAGGGGCCGTCGCGATCGCCGTTTCGGAGTTCAGGATGTTCGGGTCGAGCTTGACGACCTGGGTCTCATTGGCCGTGATGGTGACCGTCTCCTGGTGCAGGAGTCGCTCAGACCCCTGGCGGATCAGGACCTGATACTGACCCGGCCGCAGCGCAAAATCCCAGACGCCCTGCCCGACCGGGCCGTTGCTGACGGTTCCCTGGCCGATGACCACAACTTCCAGGCGACGGTCGTTGGCCCGGACGGTTAACGTCCCCCGAGGTGCGACGAAGCGACTGATCGCCCCCCGAAAGTTCGAGACTCCGGTGATCTCGGTCACGAACAGAACCGCAAATACGGCCAGGACTAACACCCAGGCGGGAGCGAGGGGTGATGTCGGTCGGCCCTGGATCTGGTGGCCTTTATGGGTCCGAGATGGCTGCGGCGCGAACTCGGAATCGAGGGCGGTGGGTTGCAGACGCGGACCCGGTCGCGGGGGGGTGACGACCGGGTTCGTGGCTCGGGGGGACCGGGGGGATTCCAGCTCGCCTCGGAGCAGGTCGGCGACCTCGGCCGCCGAGGCAAAGCGGTCGGCGGGCTCCTTCGCGTGGAGGCGGTCGATGATCGCGCAGAGTCCGGCGGGGACTTCGGGGATGACCTCATGGACCGGGCGGGCGGCGTCCTCGGCGACCCGGCGGAGCACGGCCAGGGTGCTTGAGGCCCGAAACGGGGGACGACCGGTGCACATGACGTACAGGACGCTGCCGAGGCTGAACAGGTCGGCTCGCTGGTCGATCGTCGCGCCGAGGGCTTGCTCGGGAGCCATGTAGAGCGGTGTCCCGGCGATGGTGCCCGACTGCGTCAGGCTGGCGTCGTCGACGGTCCGGGCCAGGCCGAAGTCGGTGATCTTGACCCGCTCGACGACGTCTTCGAGCAGGATATTTGCCGGCTTGATGTCGCGGTGGATCAAGCCTTGACGGTGGGCGGCGGCCAGACCATCGGCGATCTGCAAGCCGATCCGCAGCACCTCGGGGATCTCGATCGGCCCGACCCGGTCGAGCTTGTCCTGCAAGGTCTGGCCGGCGATGTATTCCATGACCAGGTAGGGGATCGGCTGCTCGTCCACGGCATAGATGTTGACCACGTTCTCGTGGCGGATGGCGGCGGCGGCGCGGGCTTCGCGAAGGAACCGCTTTCGCGCTGGTGAGGTCGCGGCCAGCCCTCGCGCCATGATCTTGATGGCGACCATCCGGTGGAGCTTCTCGTCGAACGCCTTGACGACGGTCCCGAAGCCGCCTCGCCCGAGAATTTCGAGCACCTCGTAGTGCGAGAGCCGGCCGAGCGAGCCTGGCTTGGTCGTGGGCTCGAGAAAGTCGAGCGCGTCCTCCTCGTCCTCATCATCGACGCCGTCGGGCCACGCGCCCGAGGTTTTCATCTGCTCGGTCATCGCGCCGCCGGCCCGAGTTGGGTCAACATGCTCGGGGGGCGGAAAGATCGGTTGTTCGAGCCAGAGCTGTGCCCCATCATGGGCATGAACGAGGATCTCAACGCGTCGCCGGAGGGCTTCGTCGCTCCCACACACCGTCGCGATGTAAGCCCGCCGGGCGGCGGGATCGGCGATCAGGAGAGCATTGTCAAAGACGTCACGCTCGGTCATGGCGGTCCCTCGGAAACTCTGGATCATCTGACTGGTTGACCCCAATGCGAGATCCGCTCACGCGATGCGCAGTGATTTCTGGGCAGATCCGACGGAAAGCTCGAACGTCGCTGATCAAGAGTCGCGCGGGGTCAACTCGGCGAGCAGGAATGCCTTGGCGTAAGCCCAGTCGGAGTCAGCGGTCCGGGGCGAGACACCGATCGCCTCGGCGGCTTGCTTGAGGGTCAGGCCCGCGAAGTAGCGGAGTTCGACCAACCGGCCGAGGCGGGGGTCGGTCTGTGCCAGCGCGGTCAAGGCCTCGTCGAGCGCGAGGAGATCAGCGGGAGCTTCCGGGGTCGCGACCTGCGTGGCGTCGATGTCATGGCGGACGAGGCCACCGCCCCGCTTCTGGCTCCGAGCCCGCCGCGCCTGATCGACCAGGATTCGCCGCATGGCCTCGGCAGCCGCTGCGAAGAAGTGGCCGCGGCCCTCCCACCTGACCTCAGCTGGGCCAGCGCCGGAGCCGACCAGGCGGAGATATGCCTCGTGGACCAGGGCCGTGGCCTGCAGGGTCTGCCCGGGGTGTTCGCGAGCCAACCGGCTGGCAGCGAGTACGCGAAGTTCGTCATAGACAAGCGGCAACAACTCATCAGCCGCCGTTGGGTCGCCACGCTCGATGGCCGCGAGCACCCGCGTCACGTCGTTCATGCCCATGAATGACACCAGCCCAGGGAGAGCCGATCCGCTCGCACGCGGATCAATGACAGGAGTCTGCCAGCTTATCCCCTCCGCGACAACGAGGCCAGCAACCTTTCCACCGAGTTGCCAACCCGACAAACTCGCCATTGTCGGTTCGGGGGGTTCTTGATACATCATGCGACCTCCTTTCACTCACCCGAGGACCCTCAATGGCCGACCAAGCCGACGGACTCCGCCAGCTCGTTCGATCGCAGTCGAGGCCGGAGTTGGAACAGGCGGAGTGTGGTGCCGGCCCGCCCGCAATGCCGGGCGTCGGATTCGCGCCCCAGTCTCCCATCGCCGCGGGTTCACCTCCGAGGTGCCGATCACTGGTTTTCACCAGCGGCAAGGGAGGTGTCGGCACGTCCAACCTGGCGCTCAACCTGGCGGTCGCGCTCGGGGAACTTGGGCAGCGGGTCGTCCTGGTGGATGCCGACCTCGGGCTGGCGAATATCGACCTGCTGTGTGGTCTGACGCCAACTCACGACCTCGGCGACGTGCTCGCTGGGGACTGCGCACTGGCGGAGGCGATCGTCGATGGGCCGGCGGGAATCCGGATCGTCGCGGGGGCTCACGCGTCCCGGACCCTGGCGGACCTGCTGGCCGATGCCCCAGATCTTTTATTTGGCGAGCTGGCCAGTCTGGAAGCCAACGCCGATTTCTTGCTGATCGATGCCGGGTCCGGGCTCAGCCCGGCGATCACGCGCCTGGCGTCAAGCAGCGACGAGGTTGTGATCGTCACCACGCCCGAGCCGACCTCGGTGGCCGACGCCCACGCCGCGATCAGCCGCCTCAAGCGCTTGCCGACGGCGCCCTTGATCCGCGCGGTGGTGAACCAGGCAGCTTCAACCCGTGAAGGCGACGAGGTTCTGGCCCACCTGGCGGCGGCAAGCCGTCAGTTTCAGGGAGCGGTCGTCGCCGGACTCGGGTCTGTCCGCGCAGACCCGTCGGTCCCGCTCGCCGTACGCAACAGGCGGCCGGTTGCATCGTGCTACCCGTCAAGTCCGGCGGCCCGCGACGTCCGCCAGTTGGCTCAGGTCCTGCTCAGGGGTTCGGAACCGACGACACGCCACCGCAAGCCCGGTTTTTTCGCGGTGCTGGCCGCGCGCTGGGCGCTAGCTCGGGTGGCTGCGTTCTGATCCATGATCCGACAAGCAAAGGGGTCAATAGGCTCCAGGCTCATCCTGGACATTCGTCAAACCAGAGTTCACCATTTCCCTTTTTTCAAAACGGCTCCAGCCAACAACATTGGGGTGGCGATGATCGAAAAGTCGGGTAACTTAATGCGAAATCGGCCTCGAAGCTTAGGCAAAGGTTGGTTTGGCCGCCTTGATCCGAAGATTCTAAACGGCAAGCTCAAGCGAGCCATGCCGGTTGTCCGATGACAAAGAGTATGATGGGTTCCTTGGACCGTGAGAGGAAGCAGGCGGACTCCGGTTGGGTCGGTATCGAGATTAGCGGCTCTCGCAAGAAGCCAGCTTCCCGAGACAGGCTGATGGTATCCCGGATGTTTGCGGGCTTAGGCACAGGGACGTGCCCCCTCTCAGGCTGCCGACATGGAGGTCAGGGATGACAACCAAGCTGGACGTGGATGTGACCGAACTCTGGCGCGAGTTCAAGGAACAGCCGACCACGCCCTTGCGTAACCGACTGGTCGAGCGGTACTTGCCGCTGGTGAAATATAACGCCGAGCGGATCTGGCAACGCCTGCCCGAAGGCGTCGATCTCGACGACCTCATCTCCGCCGGTGTCTTTGGACTCATGGACGCCATCGACGCCTTCGACCTCGGTCGCGGGGTCAAGTTCGAGACCTACTGCGTCCCCCGCATCCGCGGAGCCATGCTCGACGAACTCCGGACCATGGACTGGGTCCCCCGGCTCGTCCGATCCAAGCACTCCAAGATGGAAGAGGCCCGCAAGTCGCTCGAAGCCTTGCATGGCCGACCCCCCACCGACAACGAACTGGCCGAACGCCTTGGCCTGCCGCAAACCGAGTACGAGAAGATGGCCACCGACGCCAACGCCGTCGGCCTCATCTCGCTCAACAAGAAGTGGTACGAGACCGACTCGTACAAGGATGTCCGCGAGATCGACATCCTCGAAGACAAAAAGGGCGAAGACCCCACCAAACGCCTCCAGCGCAAGGATCTAATGCGCATGGTGACGAAGGGGCTCAACCGCAACGAACGCCTCATCATCATCCTCTACTACTACGAGGAACTGACGATGAAGGAGATCGGCGCGACGCTCGACCTGTCGGAGTCGCGGGTCTCGCAGATGCACTCGTCGATCATCCAACGTCTCCAGTCTCAGCTCAACACCCGCCGCCCCGAGTTCGGGACGTGATATTAACTTGATCTGACTTGGTTCTCTCTGATCCTTGCAGTCATCCGCCTTCCCGTCCTCATCCGAGCCCGCGCCGCCGACCTCACTGGATCAAGCCGATCTGAGGGGTTCGACGGGGCGGGCTCTATTGTTTTCCTCTGATGTGAGCCATACACCCTGATCGGGTGACCTCAGGTAGAAAACGATCTTGAACTTCCGACAGACATTGTGAGAATTTTCTGACCTGGAACCAGATCGGGAAGAAATTTAAAAAAAACATCAAAATCTTGTAGCACTCTTTAAATCCACGGTATAGGATCGCGACTGCACTTCGCCTTTACTTCCTCCATAATCGGGGCTACCAAGATGGGTCGTCTTGCAAGAGACTATCGTGGGAGAGTGCGCGCATTCACTCTCATTGAGTTGCTGGTCGTGATCGCGATCATCGCGGTCTTGATCGCCCTACTTCTGCCAGCCGTTCAAGCAGCACGCGAAGCCGCCCGCCGGACGCAGTGCGTCAACAACTTCAAACAGCTTGGCCTGGCCATGCACAACTACCATGACACCCAGGGAACATTTCCCGTCGGGCGCATGGGGAGTGGCTATTCGTATGCGAATGGGCTGGGCCAGCGCCGGACCTGGGCATTCAGCATCATGCCATTCTTCGAACAAAACGCGATTTTCAACGCCATCAATTTCAGCTTGCAGTTTTATGAGTCCGCCAATACCACCATCATTCGCTTGCAATTAAGCGCGTTTCAGTGCCCGAGCGATACACCCTCGATCCAGGAACCCGACACGCCGTACCCGCGCGGCAAGGGAAGCTTCGCGGTCAACTGGGGCAACACGCACTTTGGCCAGGATGACGCGGCGATCCTGAGCGGCTTGGGCTACCCGAACCCCTGGAACACCGGGCCGTTGCTGCTGGCCGGTGCTCCGCTCGGTGTGCAGTTCAGCGGGGCTCCGTTTCGGGGCAACCTCTCAAAGGGTCTCCGCGACATCACCGATGGAACCAGCAACACGATCCTCTGCGGCGAAGTGATCATGGGGTATAACGCCGGGGGCAACATCTATGATCACCGGGGCGACATCTTTAATGATGACCTGAACTGCACCATGTTCATGACCTACTCGACGCCCAACTCGAAGGTTCCCGACGGGATGGGCGGCGACTCGAACGGTCGACCCTGGTGCGCTTATGGTCTCGGCCCCAACGTCCCGCCCTGTAACGGCGTGACGCCCGCCTTCAACGCCTCGCGGAGCCGCCACCCGGGTGGAGTCAACACTTTGATGGCCGATGGGAGCGTGAAGTTCATGAAGGATTCCGTTGCCCTCATGACCTGGCGGGCGCTCGGCAGCATCAGTGGTGGCGAGGTCATCTCCGCTGATGCCTATTGAGTGGAATCGTCACGGATAACCCGGCCATTCCTGGAAGTGCGCGGCAATGAATTGGCGCGCCTTCCAGGTTTCCTCTCTTGACCCGCGAGCGACACTGATGATCCCCAGACTTCATGGCCTGACCCGCTCCTTACTGATCCTCATCCCGACCGTCGCCATCGGGTGCAGCCAGGCTGCTCCGCCTCCGCCGCCGGTGGCCCCCGCCAGTGGGGTCGTACCCGGTCCACCAACCGCGTTCCAGAAAGTGCCCAAAAAGGTGAAGTAGGCACCACAAGGAAGATCCGGGGTGAATCTTGGCTGGAATCGCCACCTGAACACGGCGATTCCTTGTTCGTTTCGCTCGCTGGCCGCGACCAGCGATCAGCCCTTGGGGCCCGCAGCAGCTTTTTGCTTCATTTGCTCTGCCATCGCCTTGTAGACGTAGTCGCGGGCCCGCTTCATCTCCTGGAGCGAGACGTTGGTCGTGCCAGCCCAGGTGGTGATCTTGTCGCCCACGCGCTTGAACATCGTGTTGGCGAGGCCGATCCGCCCGGCGGAGTAGGCCAGATAGGCGTACTTGCTGGTGATGACGGCGTTGTCGGGGTAGTGCTTGAGGTACTCGGTGCAAGCCTCTTCCACCGGCTGCCAGTTGGCGGCGTCGTGGAAGAAGGCCTGCTGCTCGGGACGCGGCAGGGTCGCCCCGTGGCGGCAGTAGGCGTCGGCGACGATCATGCTCAACCCGTTCCGCCAGTTCCTGGTCGCGCCACAGGCCTTGCCGAATTCGAGCGCCTCCTTCCCCTCGGGGTCGCCGTGCCACTTCGGTTCGAGCCAGGAATGCTTCTCAAGGCAGGCATCGGCGTCATTCGGGTCGAGTTCCAGCGCCCGCTTGAACCAGAGTTCCATCCCCTCGCGCCCTCCCTCGCCGCTGCCAATCTCCACGGCGATCATGATCCGCGCGACCTCGGGCTGCTTCGGGTTCAGCTTGTAGGCGGCTTCGAGGCTCTGCCGGGCCATTGCCAGCCGCTGGTCGAAGGTTTGGAACTGCTGATCGGTGACCTGGGGGGCGAAGGCGTCGCTCCGCCCCTTCCAGGCCCATTCCTTGAAGAAGTTTCCCTTCAACGTCAGCCGCAACCCTTCGACTCCCGCGACCTTGCTGAGCTTGCCATCGAACTTGTCGTACGCCTGCTTGGGGTCGGGAGTGAGCGTTTGATAGACCCGAAAGACGTCGCTGAGGTTGCCGTACCAGAGCTTCTCCCAGAACTCGTTGCGTGGGTCGCCCTTGACGCTCTGAGCCAGCAGGCCGAAGATCGTGTCGAGCCCCGCCTCGATCGCGCGGCTCTCGTCGGCGGTCGGCGGTTTCGCCGTCTGGCGGAGCTTGAGCTGCGTGGCCCGCAGCACCCCCGTCCCCTTGCGAAACGGCGAGCAGTCGCTGGCCAGCAGCGCGTCGGCGGCCCGCTGGACCCGGCGGATATACTCGGCCTCGCCCGGAAAGTCAGGATCGGTCGACGTCACGGCGTAGAGGTAGAGGATCAAGGGGTCGTCGCACCCCGCCGCCACCGCCGGCTTGACCGACTTGTGGATGTCGGCGGGGGTAACGAACGGGTCATCTTGCAGCGAAAACATCCGTGCCGCCTGCTCCAGCGCGGCCTCGGCGGGCTTGTCCCACTTCGGCGACTTCTTGCCGCTCTTGGCGTAGAAATCGCCCAGCGTCAGCCGATTCCACACCAGCCAATCTTGCAGGCGCTTTTTCATGAACACGGGATCTTGCGGGATCGGCGGGTCGGCGGCGACCGCCACCGATCCGCCTACGACGAGGCCGATCAAGGATGCGATGAGGAGAGATCGCACGGCGTCATGCTCCTGACGAAATGAGGGGGACCGCCCGATCTCCGCGAGGGCGGCAACGCGACCGGAAATCTCGCAAAATCCTGTTTTGATTTGCGAGATGCAGGCGATCAATTCCGGCGTAAGCATCCTCGCACAGCGGTCTGACCCTTCGCCAGGGATCGCTTCTTTTCCGGCCCCGATCAGAAAGGGCGGAGGCCGCCTATCAATGGGTGCCAGATCTCCAGGTTGAGCGCCCAACCAAGACCGAGGTCGACCAACCAGAAAACCCCGAGTACCACCCCCAGCAGATCAAGCCAGCCCGGCTCGCGCCGCCAGCGTCCGCTCAGCGCTAGCAAGGCCCAGGCCGAGCCCACGGCGATGGCAGCATGTTCGCTGCTCATGTACAGATACGAAAACTGCAAGACGTCGTCATACGGCCGCCCGCTCGTCACCCCTTCGAGGATCTCGTAACCGGCTCGCCCGACATCAAAACTAAGCGTCAACAGCACGGCCCCGCCGGCCACCACGCCCGGACTCCGGGTCAGATACCGGAGACGTCGGCGCGGCCGAGGGGTGTGCAGGACCAGCAGGCCGAGTACCCCCACCGCCACGACTTTCAGGCAGTACCCCAGGCTTTCGAGCCACCAGGAGAGCACCTCCGCGCGGTACCGAAACGTCAAGACCGAAGACGCATCATCCCGGTATGGATAGCTCTCGCCCCCTGCCTCGCAGTTCTGGAAGTGCCGCATCCAGGCCAGACCGACGCCGACGGCGGCGATCAGGATGAGGATGTCGCGGATCGTCAGTTTGCGGCCGGGTCGCGTCGGCATTGGGGGGAGATTCCACGCGGATCGAGAAGGTAGCAGGATTCGACTCGGCCCGATCCAGGCTGGCAGGCGCGCGGGGGATTGTCAACCGAGGCTCGGATTCTTGCATTCAACCCGGCGTTCATGCCGTATCTTGAGAAGCCAACTCATCCCGACCGGGGAGGCCGATCATTGACCGCCATCTATTACCCCGACGACGAGGCGACCGCGCCCAGCGGCTGGTTTACCCTCGAAGCCCGCTCGCCGGACAACGGCACAATCGCCCGGCAGGACGGCAAGTTCCCATCACCTGATGACTTCGGCTTTAAATACCGTGAGCATCAACGCGGGTTCCGCTCCCGCCTTCGCGACAATCGCGCCGACAGCATCCTCTGGGAGCGCTGGCAGCCTAAAGGGGAAAACTCGCCCCACCAGTTGCTGGTGTCCGACGCCGGCTGGTCGATCGTGCGGACCCACGGCTTCGAACCCGAGGTGATCGCGTTTGAGCCCGGCGGGGCGGAGTCGATCCGGGTCAAGATCATGGACGCGGACGCCGACGACCCACGCCCCGGAGTCCCCTGGCACCCCGACACCCTGCGAAGTACGACCGCCGGCAACTTCTGGACGGGCGATTCGTGGCCTTATTTCTTCGAGTACCAAAGTCATCCCTGGTTCGGCTGGCGGACCGCCTGGGGACAGCGCCTCGTGCTCGACCTGAGCCGGTCGCGCGTCGTGACCACCGCCGAGCAGTGCGCCGAATCCAACCTGGCAGCGGCGCTCGACGCTGCGGAACAAATCGGGGCACGCAACCTGCTGGCCGCGCTCGCCCCGGTGATGGACGAGGTCCGCGCCCTACTTCATGAAGATGCCGACAGGAACACCAATTCACCCTTGCTCGCGCAGATCAGGCGAGTCCACCCGGCGATTCAGCTTGTGGGCGTCCATCACCTCCGCGACTGCCTCGCCTGGTTGCGCGAATGGGAAGCGATCGACCACGGTTCTTCAGAAACGGGTTCGCACGCCCTTTGGCGAGGCGACGTGGTCACGCAGTATTTCCGACCGATCGTCCACCACGCACTCCGTCTGCTTGATGAGGAGCCGGTCGGTTACCCCACCTACCACTTCATCGACCGGCACAGGAACCGACTCCCCAGCGCCGAGCAGCTTGAGAACCGCCACGCTCGGCTTGCTCAACTCGACCCCGGACTCGCCGCGCCCGACGTCCTGCAACTCCTCGGCGCCCCCGACTTCGTGCAGCAGCAATCCCACCCGGTCGGCAAGATGTACCGCTGGACCGAGCGGTGGGACTACGATTTCCGCCTCGCGTCGGGGTGGGTGACGACCCGGATCACCTGGGAAGAAGAGAAGAAGACCGGCCGGATCACCACCATCGACGAGGTGCCAGCCGAGTGGCTCCAGAACGACGACCGCATCCGCAAGATGCTCTTCTGAAGCATGACCGCGGCTCATGCCGACGCGGACTCGTCGGCCTCTGGCCAGGCTGCGCGGAGGAGCGGGTAGAGTTCGGGCGGGACGACCGGCGATCGCAGCCGGGCCAGAGCGAAGGCCAACTCGGGAGCGTCCACGAGCGGCAGGTTCGATGCAGACGCCGACTTGCGGAGCTTCTGACCGGCGGTTCCGTGCGCCGACGAGCGGATCGAAACTTTGCGCGGGGGCGGGCCGCCCGCGAGGACGATGGCGAGGTCGGACGGACCAACAATCGTCAGCGAGGCGCCGGCGAGGAGTTCGGGAGCGTCGCCGCGGAGCGACTTGGCCAGGTTCCGGCGGCGGGCGCGGAGCGCGGGGTCGCCGTCGGCCGAGCGGAGTTCTTCGCGGTGCTCGTCGGCCGTCATCCGGAGCATCGCCTCGAACCGCTGCCGCTGGAGGACGTAATCGACCACGCCCAGAACCGCCGTCGCCAGCGCCAGGGTAAACGCGGTCGAGCGGACCATCCCCCCGGCGGCAAGCGCCATGGCCTGCGGGTCGGTCTGGCTCAGCCGGAAGAAGTCGTTCAGGTGGAGGCGAATGATGAGGGTCGCCACGACCACCACGACCACCGTCTTGATGAGCGACCAGCTCCCCCGCCCAGCGCGGGCCAGGAAGCCCTCGCCGCCGTCATCTTCATCGAGCGAAAGGTGCCAGAGCCGGGTGAAATCGGGAGCGAGCAGGCCGGGGTTGAACAGGCCGCCGACCTGCGCCTGGTGTGCCAGGATAGCCGCCGCCAAACTCCCGCCGAGGATGCCCAGCGTCGGACCCGCGACCGCGCCGAGCGCCCCGCCAAGTTTTGCCAGCAGGTCGACCGGCGGCTCGCTCATGTCCGGCACGCCGAGGTCGCCGAGCCAGGGGGTCCGAATGGTCGTGATCAGGCCGGTAAAGAGCGAGTCGCCCCAGATCCAGAGCAGGCCCGACGCCACGAGCAGGGCCGCCGCGCCCGTTAACTCGGGGCTGCGCGCCACCTGACCCTGCTCGCGAGCCAGCAGGCGGCGCCGCGTTGACGGTTCCTGCGTCCGGTCCTCCGACATCGCCGATCACCCGCTTTCCTTGAGTTAAGGACCCGTCCGGAAGCCCGGCGCGAACGGAAAGCTCAGTTCCCAGGCCAGGCCCAGCGTCGCGGCAAGCGTCACCAGCCCCAGCGCTGCCAGGACCAGGCCCAAGGCCGTCCGGACCGGCAGCGAGAGCGAGACCAGTTGCAGCGTCGGCGCGGCCCGCCCGAGCAACCCGAGCGCCAGCCCTGCCACCAGCAACGCCAGCGCCGGCGGGCACGCCGCCCGGAGCGCCAGCGCCAGCGCTCGCGAGACGGCCCCGAACAGGCCATCAGTGAGATCCAAAGCGCCGATCGGTGCCGACCCGCCCGCGCCGCCGCCGACCGGAATCGCGGCATAACTGGCAGCCACGGCGCGGACCAACTCGGTTGGTCCATTCAACTCGAGGAAGACGCCGAGCGCCACCCACCCATACAGGTGGCCGAGCACGTTCATGCCGTCCCCGGCCTCAGGATCAAGCAGCGCCGCGGGCGACAGACCCGTCTGGGCCCCGACCACTTCGCCCGCCTGGCGAGCCCCCGCAACCACCAGCGCGGCCGTCCCGCCGAGCGCAGCACCGACGATCGCCTCGATGGCCAGAGCCACCGCCAACGAGCCAACATCCCCCGGCACGACAAGATTCCGAGCAGCGACCGGCGCGACCAGGACCGTCAGAGTCAGAGCCAGGACCAACCGAAACCGCCCCCCGAGGCCGGTCATCGCCCAGCCCGGAGCTGTCCACGCCAGTCCCGAGACTCGCGCAAACACCAGAACCCAGGGCACTCCCACCCAGGCAAGGCGACCAATCGCGGTGTAGTTCGTGGGGGGCATGGGTCGGGATCTCGAAGGCCAGCAAGGCTCTTTGTAGGGTGGGTGCAACCCGCCGTGTGCTGCGAGATCGAACCCGCAAAGGCCAGACGTCGGCACACCGTGGGTTGCACCCACCCTACAAAGAGGCTAAAAAGCAACCAAAATCAGTTCAGAACTGGTCGGGGATCGAGCCGAAGAGTTCGGCGGCGTAGGAGACCCAGCGCCCAGCTAGCCAGGGCAAGGCCAGCAGGACCGCCGCCAGGACGGCGACCAGCCGCGCGACTTGCCCGACGACCGGCTCGTGCATCTGCGTGACGGTCTGGCCGATCCCGACGAGCAGGCCCGCCACCAGGGCCACCAGCAAGAGCGGCCCGCCCAGCCAGAGCGCCACCTGGATCGCCTCCCTTGAGGCGTCGATTACCAGCGATTCGGGCATCGGAGCACTCCGGGAACGGGGTCAGACGGTGAACGTACGCAAGAGGGCCGACGCCACCAGCATCCAGCCATCGGCAAGGACGAACAGGACGAGTTTCAAGGGCATCGCGACCAGCGACGGCGGGAGCATGAACAACCCCATCGCCGAGAGGACCGCCGCGACGACCAGATCCACGACCAGAAACGGCAGGTAGATCAAAAAGCCGATCGTCAGGGCGGTGGTCAACTCGCTCAGGAGAAACGCCGGTGCCACGACGCGGAGCGGAAAATCCTCAGCGCTGGTCGGCGTGGCGTGGGTCTGGCCGGCGGGTCCGGCGAACTCATACAGATCCCAGAGGTAGTCGACGTGGTTGGTCCGGATGATCTGCTTGACCATGAAGTTTTTTATTGGTGTCGTTCCCGCCTCCCACGCTGCCATCGGGGTCAACTTCCCTTCCGAATAAGGTTGAATCGACCGCGTGTAGACCGACTCTGCTACCGGCTGCATCACCAGTGCCGAGAGCAAGATCGCCAGCGCCGAGAGCACCTGATTCCCCGGGACCTGCGGACTCCCGAGCGCCTGGCGGAGCAGGATCAGGACGATGTTGATCCGGACAAACGACGTGAACATCAAGACCGCCGCTGGAGCCAGCGAGACCAGGCCGATCAGAGCCACACTCTTGAGCGGTCTCAGTTCCTCGAAGGTTGGCATCCAACTGGTCGGCGTGGGCTTCAGGCTGGGCGGGGCTGGTGTCGCCGCCATCGGATCGGGCGCCGGGGTCACGCTCGCAGTCGGCACGATCTCCAGGGCAGGCCTGGTGCTAACCGCCTTCGCCTGACTGGCACGGGGGGTCACGCTGGCGGGCCGGTTCAGGGACGAGGGGCCGTCGGCGGCGGTCAGCGTCAAGCAACCGATCGCGGCGACGAGCGCGGTGAGTATGGGGCGGATCATTCGTCGTCTCCGATCCGCTGGTCAAAGCCCGTCGGTCGCCCCGAGCCAGCCGCCCGGATCGCGGGAGCCGATGACGCTGTCGTGCCGGGTCGAACGACTCGGCGGGGGATCAGGCGGGCCAGTTCGGTCGGGTCGGTCACCTCGCCAAGCGTTGCGGGGCTACCCCCCTGCCCAGCGCCGACGATCAGGACGCGGTCGCCGACACGGACGAGGTAAACCGCATGTTTGGGTGAGAGCCGGGTCTGCCCAACCACACCAACCGAACCGAGGTCGCGGACGGCCCCGATCCCGAGGTTCAGGTTGAACCGTTTCGACGCGAGGCTGATCCCACCCACGACCGCCAGCGCCGCAGCAATGCCGACCGGGCCAAACCACCAGCCCGCGGCGTTCTCGCCCCTGGCCAGCGGACCGCCTCGGGGCCCAGAGCGAGGTGGGACCGAGATCGGCTCGGGTCGCTGAGCCAGGCTGGTCCGAACGATGTCCGGATCGACGGTCTGTCCGCCGGGAGATTGCCCCTGAGCGACAGGCAACGGCAAAACACACAGCCACGCGACCACGATCACGCAACGCCGAGAGGTGCCAGACATGGTGCGGATCCTTCCTGGAGAATGCCAGCCCAGCCGACGTTGTCCCGGAATTTATCCAGAGAAAACGGCGATGGCTAGGGTGATCCTCACCACCAACCACCACGAAATCGGTCCGGGCGACGGAGCATCGCAGAATCGCCCGAAGTTGCAAAGCGGAGGATCAGGCGATTCCGTTGACGAGCCACCGCACCGGTGAGTCATGCCACCATGTCGGCGAGGTCGGCGGGGTCGTCGAAGGCAACCTGACTACCGCGACTGAGGCGGCACAGGGCATCGACTAAAGTGCGCTGGGCGGCCTGAACGGCGAGGAAGCCAACCGGGCCGTGCGCATGAATCTGAGCTTCGAGTTTGGCGGCCGAGGCGCCTGGGAGCTTGGTCAGAAAGCGACGGCGGAGGCCGAGTGATGTCCCGGCGAGAGCATCGAGGACTTCATCCCCGCTGACCTGGCCGAAAACCGCCCGGAGGTCGGTACCGTCGAGCTGAGCAAGATCTTCAAAATCAACGAGTTCAGACAAGGATCGCCTCCTGACCGCTCGGGTCGGGGAGAGTCAACTGGCCGTGATCGTGGAGTCGGCGGAGTCGGTCGGCGAGTTCGGCCTGGGCGATCTCGGCATCATCGAGTCGGAACGGGCCAACCGCGGTGATCCGGCGGCGGAGGTCAGCGGCGACTCCGGGTTCCAGGGCCCCCAGGACCTTGGAACTTACCGGTCGAGCAGCACCTTTCAGGGCCAATGCCCAGGTGGGTGCATCCTCGGCGTGGTACGACTCACTAATGTCGTTATCGTCCATCCTGACCAGATCATCAAACACAAATCGAAGCCGACGAAGACCCAAGCCGTAAAATTCCTCAAGAACGGATTGTTGCTCCTCCGGAGCGATCCGTTCGAGCCGGGCAATCTCCAGCGTCACCGCCTCAACCGCCGGTCGATCGAGCTGCGCCAGGAGTTGCGAAGCGAGTGGTTGTTCGAGGCTAACGACCAGGATCGCCGCTTTGCGGAGCGGGTCGAGACTTTCGGGTTTGCTCTGGGCGGCATCGGCCGGCGGATGATTCAGACCTGTCCTGGTTTTGGGCGTCAGGACGGCGGTCGTGGTGGTGGTGGAAGCGTCACGCGAGGTCATCCGACCGCCCCCCCCTGGCCAATCCAGCGTTGAAGGACACCGGCGGCGGCTTCGGGGTTGAGCCGGATCAACTCGCGGACCCGTTCCGATGGGCCGGGGTTGGGCTCATCGGCGACAAAACCGGGACGCCAGGCGCTGGCGGGCCGGAGCGTCGGGCGTTTAGCGGCGATCCGCAAGCCGGTAACGACCGATGCCAGGAGCGCCAGACCCACGCCTGAGGCGGCAACCGCCGGGATCGGCCAGAGCGGGCTCGGGGTCGACTCGGGCGGTAAGATCAGATTCCGCGAGACCGCCAGGTCATCCTGGACCGTGGCCACCCGGATATCGCCCTGCATCTCCTTGGGGATGCTGGCGTCGACGGCCTCGTGGACGATCCGGTTGGTCGTGGTCTGCATCAGTTGCAAGTCCTCGGCCGACGGGGTCCGGTTGGGCGTCTGCGACTGCGCCGCAAGCAGGTAAAAGCTCCGGGGGACGCGGACCCAGACGTTGGCGTGGGTTTTGAGGGTCGGCGGAAGCGGCAGCGCAACGATGAACCTGGGCTCGGGGGCCACGCTGAACGGCCGGTTCGAGACGGTCCCCTCGACCAGCGGAGCCGTCGGCGGTTCGACCGGCATCGGGGCGGCGACAGCAACCGACTCCAGGGTGACCATCACGCCAACGCCGGGGATGTGGCGGAGCCCTTCGGCGATCTTTTCCGACCACTCTTCTTCCCGCGAGTGCTTGCGAACTTCTTCCTTGAGCGGGGCGTCGCCCGCACCCAGATATTTGTGCCCGGTCTGGTCGATCACGGTGATCGCGTCGGGCTTGAGGTCGGGGATCTTGCTGACCAGAAAGGTCTCGATCGACTCGACCGTCTGGAGCTTCAGCTTCCGACCTCGTTCGAGCAGAAGATCCACCGAAGCGTGGACGTTCGCCCGGGGATCGAGACTTCCGCGGACCCGGTCGCGAATGATCGTGACCTGAGCGGAGATGATCGGGTCGTCAAGCCCCTCGATCTGCCGCTTGAGGATCTTTTCGAGATGATGCCGCTCGCGGCGGTCGCGCTCGGCGGCGGTCAGCATCCACGCGGGCGACTCGGGATCGTCCTCGCGGTTGAGGTCATTGAGGGTCGCCGGCGTGGCCTTGTGCTTGATGATCACCGCCAGGGCCGCGGCCTTGCGATCAGTCCGGACAAAGATCCGATGCGAGGGATAGTCGGAGCGGAAGAAGATCGACTCGGCATCGAGCGCCGTTTCGATGGCGGCCATGTCGTCGTTGGACAACCGCTGCCCTTCATAGAGCGGAGTCGCGGGCACCGAACCCGGCGTCCGCTCACCCGCGGCGAGGTAGCCGACCGAGCCGACCACGGCCAAGCTCGCCAGGATCAGGCCCACGCGTGTGGCCGGATTCAGGCTCGCCAGCCACCGCCGCGCCCGTCCCCACGGGGTCCGGACCCGATCGAGCGCCACCGACCATGGCGATTGAGGCTCCTTCCGCATCGATGTTCATCCTCCGTGACGAACCGAAGCTGCGCCCCATCCGGTCGAGACCCGACCCCGGAGCAAACCCAGAGACCAACCACAACTCCGTCCCTGGAGTCACCTGGCCGGCCCCGGCACCATGAAGCGGAGTTATCCACAATCGCCTGGATCTGTCAATTGAGGCCCAGGATTCTCCGCAAAATTGCGTCGCTTGCTGGACACATATCGAGCTGCCACCTTGGACGTTCGACCAGTCCCTCGCCACCAAAAGATCAAGATCTTGGCTCATCATGGCTTGCGGGGTGATGGCCGGTTTGGCCTCGATCCAACCCCTCAGCGGGGCGGACACGACTCGTTCCAGGCGGCTTGTAGCGCTCGCCCACCACGCCCCCCCAGGGGGACTCGAGATGGGCAACTCACCACCCTGGAATTCATCATGCAGTCAACAAAAAAACCCGCATCTCGGAAGAGACGCGGGTGGCTCGGCATCATAATTCAATAAATCCCCAGATCGAAGCCCAGGGAAAGTTAAATTAGTTACCGGCGGGGCTCAGGAAGAGCAGGCTGCTCTGGGCACCAGCCGGAGCGGGCGGGGCCGGAGCGGCGGGGGCCGAAGGGGCCGGAGCCGACGGGGCCGGGGGAACCGCGTCGCCAACGGGCTCAGCGGCCTTCATCTCGGTGGTCGGGTAGACCGAAGCCTGGCCCGAACCGTACTGCGAGGTGCCGTAGGTCGCCTGGGGGGCGGCGTAGGTCGCACCCTGGGGGCTGGCGTAACCCTGGGCCGACGGGGTGACGTACGACTCACCGGCACCGCCGCAGGTGTCGCAGCCGCTGCAGTTGGACTTGTGGCCGTGAACCCGCTTCTTCTTCAAGACCCATTCGTAGGTGTACATCTTCGGGGCGTGGGTGAAGCACTTCTTGAGGAAGTTGCACTTCGACTTGGCCGGGGCACAGGTGTCGCACGACTCGGCAGCGGCATAGCTCTGCGACGAGGCGACCGGGGCAACGGTACCCTGCGGCGAGGCCAACCCGCAAGTGGTGCAACCGCTGTTACCACCGTGCATCAGGCCACCAGCCTGAACGGCACCAGCGAAACCCAGGGCGACGGCGAAGGTCATGCTCAGCGAGAAAATTTTCAACATGGGAGAACAAACTCCTAAGCAAACATTTGTGCAAAAGGGTGACAAGTCCAGCAACGGCTTGTCTTTGACCCTGTGGAATCCAACCGGCACCGTTTGGCGGGCAAACCTTCCCGGGCTTGAGGTCCTGAGACCCAACCCCACCAACGATCCACTTCGGCGGTGCTCCCCATCTCCTCACTTCGGCGTTACCTCGGTGAGGCAAGACTAGTTATCGTCCCAGCCAGCGCCGACCTTGAGCGCCGTTCGCGTTTTGTTTCAAAGACTTACGTCAAGGCGTCGTGCCGGTCGTCCGGATTCCGGAGCCCAGGAAATCTGCATAAGATAGAACGACGGTTTAATCCTGATAACCGGCAAACATGCCACGGACGGGTCAACCTGACGGGTAAATCTTGCCCAGACTATGACTCGATGCCCCATATTCAGCCGGGCAAGTGCTGGCAGACCGGGCGGTGGCTGCGATACGATCGGGGCCGTCGGCCTGACTCCAGAGGGGTAGTCACCCGGGAACCAGCCGGAAACCCGACCGTACGCGACTTTTTGGGGAAGGGCTTGCCTGATGTCGAAGATCTGGTGGGGAATGGTAGTGGCGTTGGTGGGGCTAAGCGCTGGCAGCCAGGCCCAGGCTGACAATCCGCCCCCGGTTGCGGTTGCGGTTGCATCAGCGCTTGAACGGCTGCCAGTAGCCACCCGCCCGGCCGTTGCCAGTTCACTCGCCGCCGCTGGGACCAACGCCGCCAACCTGGCCGCGGCGATCCTCGAAGCTCCCGACGACGACCAGCGAGCGGCAGTCGCCTTTCTGGTCGCCCACATGCCGCCCGCCGACCGGCAAACCCTGAGCAAGGACTATCTGCTCAAAAACGTCGCCTATGCCTTTAAAGCCCGCCAAGCGACCCCCTGGGCGGCCAGGATTCCGCTCGAACTCTTTGAGAATGACGTCCTCCCGTACAGCAACCTCAACGAGCACCGCGACGACTGGCGACAAGACTTTTACGACCGCTTCATCGGGATCGCCCGGTCGGCCCCCAGCGCTGGTGAGGCTGCCCGGCTCCTGAACGTCGCCGTCTTTGATGCCATGAACGTCCGGTACCACGCGACCAAACGGCCCAAGCCCGACCAGAGCCCGTACGAGTCGGCAGCGGCGGGCTATGCGTCGTGTACTGGGCTCTCGATCCTGCTGATCGACGCCTGCCGCGCTGTCGGCATCCCCGCTCGGCTCGTCGGCACGCCGCGCTGGACCACGCAGCCGGGCAACCATACCTGGGTCGAGATCTGGGATCGCGAGTGGTCCTTCGTCGGCGCCTGTGAGCCGAGCCGCCTCAACGAGGGCTGGTTCGTCGACCAGGCCAGCAAGGCCGACGAGACCAAACCGGAACACAAGATCTATGCCGTCAGCTTCCGCGAAGCCCTCAATTACTTTCCACTCGTCTGGAAGCCGTCGGTCCGCGACTACCCGGCCGAGGACGTCACACGCCGCTACACGACGCGCCGCCGGGTGACCTTTCGCCTGCCCGAAGCCTCGGCGCCCGGCGAGATCACCGTCCGCCACGATGGCCGGATCGTCGCTCAGGATCGGATCGCCCCGGCCACGACGTTTGAACTTCCTGGTGACTCCGCCTATGAAGTGCAACTCCGCCTTGACGGCCAGCCGAGCCCGACCACCCGCCTGGTCAAGCTAACCACCGAACCGAACCAGGACGTGATCCTGCCGCCGCTCTGATCAGACCGGATCGCCCGCCCGTACCCATCCGCCCGATGAGACCGCACCCATGCCCGACTGCAACCGCCTCCCCCTCCCCCTCCTCTTCCTGATGGTTGGCTTGACCCTGGCCGATACCCCAAGCGCTCGGGCCAACGAGCCGAGTTTGACCCGCGACGAGGCCAATGCGACAGCGCATCGGCTCTGGACCGAACGGGTGGCGGAGGTCCGTGGCGACGCCGAGCGCGCCGCCGAGGTCAAGGCGCGGCTGATCGAGCGGGATGGTTTGAAGATGCCGTTCTTCTTCACGGTCGCGGGCGAGAAACCAGCCGGCGGCCGGAGCCTCTTCCTCTCGATGCACGGTGGCGGCGGTGCCCCGGCGCGGGTCAACAACCAGCAGTACGAGAACCAGAAGAAGCTCTACAAACCCACGGAAGGGGTCTACCTCGCCCCCCGGGCGCCGACGGATACCTGGGACCTCTGGCATCAGGCCCACATCGACAAATTCTTCGCCCGCCTGATCCTCGACATGGTCGTCTTTGAGGATGTCGACCCCGACAAGGTCTATTTGATGGGGTACTCAGCCGGCGGCGATGGCGTGTATCAGGTGGCCCCCCGGCTGGCCGACCGGTTCGCGGCGGTGGCGATGATGGCGGGGCACCCGAACGAGAGCAAGCCGCTCGGCCTCCGGAACCTACCGTTCAACCTCCACATGGGGGCCAACGACGCCGCTTACAAGCGGAACGAGATCGCGCGGACCTATGGCGACCAGCTTGATGCCCTCGCCACGGCCGACCCTGGCGGTTACCCCCACCTCGTCGAGATCCACGCGGGCAAGGGGCACTGGATGGACCGCGAGGACGCCTCGGCCATCCCCTGGATGGCCAAGTTTCGCCGCGACCCAACTCCAAAAAAGGTCGTCTGGTATCAGGACGACGTCACGCACGACCAGTTTTACTGGCTTGCCGTCCCCGCCGGGCAGGCGCACGCGGGGGCGGCGGTGGTGGCATCGGTCGTCGGGCACGAGGTCCGGATCGACCGCGCCGAGGGGGTCGATAAGCTCCTGATCCGGCTCGATGATCGCCTGGTCGACCTTGACCAACCGATCCGAATCCTCGTGGCCGGGCAGATTCGGTTCGAGGGCAAACTGCCTCGGTCGGCGGCATCGCTGGTGCGGACCCTCGCCGAGCGGGACGACCCGAAGTTGATGTTCGCCGCCGAGGTCGAGGTTGCCGTCAACCCGCCAACTCGGTAGTTTCCGCTCCTGCTCGCTTGCTCGCTCGCACCCCGCAACGGACATCTGGTTCCTGGAGCTTCCTCCCTTGGCTGCGCCTCTCCGACTGATGATCCTCGGCAATGGGACCAAGCCCAGTGTTCTGGCCGAAGCCGACCGACTCCGCCGGGCGATCACCGAGGCCCCGGGGATCGACCTTGTCGGGGTCGATCTGGCGGCGGAATCGAACCTCGCGGGGCTGGCGACCGATCTGGCGCTGGTCCTGGGTGGTGATGGCTCGGTCCTCCACACCGCCCGGCGGATGGGTGATGCGCCGGTGCCGGTTCTGGGGGTGAACCTCGGCCGGCTCGGGTTTTTGACCGAGCTGACCCCCGACGAGCTGGTCGCCCATTTGCCCGACCTGGCCGCTCGGCGGTATCAAGTGGAAGACTTGATGACGCTCTCATGTACCCTGACGCCGAGCGCGGGGGGACCGTCGCAGACGTTTCGCGGGCTCAACGACGTGGTCTTGCGAGCCGCGCCCATGTTTCACCTCCTGGAGATCGGCCTTTCGATCGACGGCGAGGACGTGATCACCTATCGCGGCGACGGCCTGATCGTCTCCACCCCGGTCGGCTCGACGGCGCATAGCCTCTCGGCCGGCGGCCCGATTTTGCCCCCTAACGCCCAGAGTTTCGTTGTCACCCCACTATGCGCCCACACCTTGACCCAGCGTCCGCTGGTCGACGGCCACGACAAGGTTTATGAGCTCACCCCCCTCGCCGAGGGAGTCGCCACCGTCCTGGTCGTCGATGGGCAGGTCCAGGTCTGCGTCGAGGCGCATGACCGGGTCACGATCCGCCAGGGTACCCCCCCCCTGCCGATCGTCCGCTTCGCCGACCACTCGTTCTACCGGACTCTCCGCGACAAGCTCGGCTGGGGCGCCTCTCCCCCCGGGATGCGCGGCGCCGGCGGCCCGGGAGTCTGACCCGTCAAGAAGATCAACCTCGTCCCCGAACTTCCCCAGGACCGTAAGCCGACCCCCGCGGAGATTGCCGACCTGGCCCTGCTTGGGCTTGCTTGACCGCGCGCCGGGCGCGTGCCAGAATGGTCGGCCCCTCGCCCGAACTTTCCCGGACTTCTTGACAACTCTCGGCCACCCCGCCGCAGTTGCGGCAGGTGTTCATCCGCCAATGCCCACCACGACCATAACCAACCGCGCAGCCCGCTGGCTGCGGCTTGACGAGGGGGTTGAACCAGGGGTCCCAGTTTTGTTGCGGGTCGAGATGAATAACGCGAGCGGCACCGGCGTCTTCAGTTGCATCAAGCGAGTCGGTCGCCGGGTGACCAGACCGGATCACCAGATCGTACTCAACATTTTAGCGATCGTCCTTAATTCGATTGCTTGCCACTACTCAGAAAGGTCTGCAACATGCGTGCAGTTCCGTTCCAGAAGTTGACCGCCGCCTTGCTGATCCTCGCCCCAATCGGGATCGCCCGCGGTGATGATCCCCTCAAAGCCAGCGCTGCCAAACCCGAGGCTACGACCGCAGCCCCGACCGAAGATCCGGGTACGGGTTTGCTTGACGCCGCCCGCTCGGGCGACGTGAACGTCTCGGCCGAAGGAAGTGGCGACGGCAAGATTAATATTCGGGTTACCAACAACACCAACAAGCGGCTCAAGATCGTTCTCCCGCCTGGCCTGATCGCCACCGGTGCCACCGGCCAGATGGGTGGCATGGGTGGTGGCATGGGCGGTATGGGCGGTGGCATGGGTGGCGGCGGTATGGGTGGTGGCATGGGCGGCGGTATGGGCGGTGGCATGGGTGGCGGTATGGGTGGTGGCGGCATGGGCGGTGGGATGGGTGGTGGCGGTGGCGGTGGTCGGCAGCTGACTATGCCCGCCACGATGGGCATGATGATGCTGGGCCGCCTGATCATGACCCTCGTCGAGCCGACCGAGAGTTGGAACCCAGCTTCGCTCATGTCCGGAATGATGGGTATGGGTGGTGGCGGTATGGGTGGTATGGGTGGTGGCGGTATGGGCGGTGGCATGGGTGGCGGCGGCATGGGTGGTGGCGGTATGGGCGGCGGTTTCCGCTCGGTCCCGCCGACGCTCGCTCCCAACGCTACGCTGGCCCCGGGTCAGACTCGTGACCTGTCCACCCGGATCGTCAGCTTGGTGGCTCCTGGCCCCGACGGCGAGGTTGTTTACCCGCCCAAGGGCGAACCGCTCCAGTTGGGCGACGCCTCGGAACTGGCCGGTGATCCCCGGATTCAGACCGCGCTCCGGCGGCTGGCTCGCGACAAGGCTCCCGACAACGTCTCGCAGATGGTTCTCTGGGCCGTGGCTGGGATGAACTGGAGCGACGTTGCCCGCCTGTCGCAGGGCTGGGCCAACCCGCAGGAACTCGCGCTGGCCAAGCAGCTCGTCAACGAGCTCGACGCCAAGACTGAAGGCGATACTGGCCGGCTCCTGATCGAAGTGACGGCAAAGGACGACACCCAGACCGCGACTTCGACCGTCCTCGGAACCATGCTCCGCGACAAGACGATGCTAGGCCTCAAGGTGGACTCAACCGTACCGGCCACTCCGACCGGCCCAGCCGTGGCATGCAAGGTCCAGATCCAGGGGACGACTGACAAACCCGAAGCTCTCGTTCAGGTCGTCACGACCGACGCTTCGGGCCTGAAGTGGCTTGCCACCGGTAAGTTTACCCTGCCTCTGGTCCGCGACGAAGCCGGCAAGGTCAAGGGCGAAGCCTTTGGTGACGCTCTGGCTGAGGAACTGCTCAAGCGACTCGTCAAGGTCGTCGTCACCAGGCCCTCGGCCACGGGTGGCGGCCTCCTGCCGAAGACCCCGAAAGAACGCGAGAAGACCGCCTACACGGTCCGGATCGATAATTACTCTCCCTTGATGCTCAACGGGATCGCCCTCACCGGCGCCGTGGCCAAGGAAAGCGAGCCCCTCAAGGTTCTCGCCGGGATTTCACTGGCACCCCGCCGGAGTCTCTCGCTCCCCGTCTCGGGCGAGTCGGCCGAAAACTTCGGCCTCAAGACTGGCGTCAAGGTTCTTGCTCTCGACCTGTCGGGCCTCTGATCCTAACTTTAGTTAGATCTAAAGCCTATCGACAACCAGGGGCACTCCGACCAATCGGGGTGTCCCTGGTCGTTTTATTTCTGCCTTCAGCCTCCCACGGCCACCGACACCCGGCGACCGATCCGGGGGTTGGCGGTGGCGACCGACGCGGCGGGGGGGCCGAAGCAGGGCCAGAGGAGGTAGGCGACCGCGTCGGCGGGGTGACGACGGATCTCGGTTTCAAGGCGGGCGAGGAAGCTCCCAACCGCCGCATCCTCGCCACCGATCGGAACCATCCGAGGCTCATCAAGCGTCAAGGCATACCGGCCCCCGGCCTGATGGGTAGCGAACGCGGCAACCACCGGTGCCCCGGTGAGCGCGGCGAGGTCGGCCCAGACCGACAAAAACGTCCGGTTGTGACCCAGGAAGTGGGCGGGCCGGCAGTTCGCGCCAGGCCAGAGGATGTCGCCGCCGAGGTAGACGATCATCCCGTCGCGGAGCGCCGCGCGAGCCCGCATGACACGCGCCGCGCTTTTAGCGGGGCTCATCGCCCGGCGCAACGTGAACTCGGCCTGTGGGTGCGGTCCCAACCGATCAAACGCCCGGTGCAACTCGGCCGAAACGTGCCGGGGACGCTGAACCAGGAGCCGGAGCGGCACCCCCTGCCGATCCAGCCACCCGAGCGCCGCCAGGTGCGCCCCGAGATGGCAGCCGACGACGATCGCCCCCCGTCCCTGGCTCAAGGCATCGGCCAGATGGCTAGCCCCCGCCACGTCGAACCGGGCCAGAAATTGGGCGTCGGTCAGACCGCCGACCGGCGTGTCGCGCGCGGCATGGCGACCGAGGTTGCTCGCCAGCGCCCGGCAGGTTGTCGCTTCGTCCCAATCGGCCCCGAGCAAGTTTCGGGTCCGGGCCACCCCGGCGGCGATCTCGCGCCGGAGGCCCGGTCGGCAGGTGACGGCGAGGCGACCGAATCTCCCGAGCGCCGCGTCGGCCCGCTCGGGTCCGAGCCGTTGCAGGCCGGGCATGACGACGTTGTAGAACCACGATTTCCAGCTCAGGGCGCGACGCAACTCGATCGCCATCGTCATTCCTTGGGAGGCTCAGGTCGGGTCGAGGCGACGACAGCGGTTACTTGACAACCCAGAGCGGCTGGCGGCGGCGGGCGGCCTCGCGTGCTGCGATCAGGAGCTGGGCGTACGTCTGGATCTCCATGTCATCGTCGCAGAGGTCGTCGTCCGCGTACTTTGCGGCGATCGCGGCGAGCCCAGCATCGTCGGTCGCCAGCCCAAGCGCGGGGCCAACTTGCTCCAGCTCGCCGATCAGACCTTCCAGCGGAGCAACGTCGAGCGGCAGCGGGTAGTCATCAAAGAGGATCGCCCCCGCCTCGGGCCAGCCCGGCAGATACGCCCCGTGCATGGCGTCCATCGACAGCAGGTTCGGCACCGCCTCGGCCGTGAGTTCCACCCGGGTTCGCTCTTGCAGCAAATTCCACCCCGACCAGCCCAGCTCCGCGGAGTGGAACGGCGCCACGCCCTCCATACCAAAATCGACATGATCGGCGCACTCAGCCTCCAGCACATGGCCGACCAGCTCGGCGAACGGCTCGTCAAAAACGTCGTCCGGCCGCCCCACGGTAAACTTCAGGCCCATCGTCGGTCCCTCACAGACTTTGACGTAAACATGCGATTACAAGAAACTTCAGCCCGCCACCACCGCGACCAGCCGCTTGAGCCCCTGATAGTCAACCTTGTCGGTCGACGTCGTCGGCAGGTTCGAGAGGAACTGGATCTCATCGGGAACCATGTACGGCGGCAGGTGACGGGTGCAGTGCCGCTTCAGCGCGATGATCGACCCCTTGACGCCGGGCTTCATGGCGACGAAGGCCATCAGGGTTACGCCGTCGGGTCCGGTCCGGGCGATTGCGGCGGCGCGGTCGACCTCGGTGTGGCGGTAGAGCGCGGCCTCAACTTCGCCCAGTTCGATCCGATAGCCGCGCTTCTTGACCATCCGGTCGCGACGGCCGTGGAAGCGGTACGAGCCGTTGCCGAGGTCTGAGACGAGGTCACCCGTCCGGTACCAGGCGCCGTGGTCATCGAGGAAAAATGCTTTCGCCGTCAGGTCGGGGCGGCCGAAGTAGCCAAGCATGACGCTCGGGCCGGTGATGATCAACTCGCCGACCGACCCGAGGGCGACCGGTCGGCCGTGCTCATCGACCACCCGCGCCTGATCGCCGGAGCAGACGACGCCGATCGGGAACGGATCATCGACGTCGGCCGGGATGACGGCGGGAATCGCCTGCGCGGTGCAGACGTTGGTCTCGGTCGGCCCGTAGAGGTTCCAGAGGTTGGCGTCCGGCCAGGCTGAGCGGAGCTTCCGCAGGGGGGCGATCGGGAAGACCTCGCCCGCGAACAGGACGACCCGGGGCGGTGTGAAGTCGTCGCCGTCGAGCTTGCCATGCTCGGCGAGCAAGCCCAGGATCGACGGCGCTGAGTACCAGACCGAAAGGTTCGCCCCCCGCATGAAGCCAGCCAGCTTCGCCGGGTCCTTGCCGGTCGCCTCGCCGATCAGGACGAGGGTTGCTCCCGCCTGGCACGACGCGAACAGGTCGAAGATCGACAGGTCAAAGTGAAATGGCGCGTGCGACGCGAACCGATCATCAGCCGTCAGACCCAGCGCCCCGGCACACCAGTCGAGGAAAGCGAACGCGTTCCGGTGCGACAGCATCACCCCCTTGGGCACGCCGGTCGATCCGGAAGTGTAGAGGATATAGGCCAGGTCATCCGAATCATACGCCGGAACGAGCGGCGCCGGAGCGTGGTCGGCGAGGACCATCTCCCACCGAGCATCAAGCGGGCCGCGGATCTTGGTAGCGGCGGCGGCAGGGTTCGGACCGTCAGCTCCCTGCACAACCACAAAGCGGGGCTGGTGCGCGGTTTCGGGCCAGTGGGCACGGAGTTCGACGGCGTGTTCTTCGAGGACGATTACCGCCTTGACCCCGGCATCGGCCAGGATGCCCGCCCCCCGGAGCGCCGGGGCGCACGGGTCGACCGGGACATAGGCCGCCCCCGCGCGAAGGATGCCGTGCAGCGTGGCGACGGCTTCAAAACCCTTGGGCAAGAAGACGCCGACGCGGTCGCCCCTGCCCACGCCCCAGCGAGCAAGGCGAGTCGCCAGCCGGTCGGCCGCGTGGGCGAGTTCGCCATAAGTCCAGGACTGACCACGATCATCGACCACAGCCGGGTGGTTGGGCCGTTGGGCTGATGCCTGGTCGAGGAGGTGGCGGAGATGCGGAAATTGAGCGGTTTGGTGCTGAGCGTCCGTGCCCATTGGTCGTGCTTTTCAATCGAGGTGCGGTGGGAAGAACCAGAACACAAAGCCGACGATCCGCAGGTCTGTACGCCCGGTCCGTCGGGAATACGGAGCATCATGCCTGGAATCCTCGGATCGAGCAATCCCAGCTTATGACAACGGGTGGAGCCCTGAAACCTGGGATCAGGGGTGCAATGTCATCCTTGACCGCGAGAAGTTCCAGCAGCGAGCTCCATCCGATACCAACATTTGACCGGGTCGATCGAGTGGCCTGATCAGGGCTTGACGCGTTTGTAGATGACCAGAAGGCGGTTCGAGTCGGGCTTGCTCTCAAACTCGGTGGGTCGGCTTTTGGACCGATCCAGACTGATGCAAACCTTCAAGGTGTCGCCGTCGAGGTCGTAGATGGCGCGGTTGGTCTCGTCGGCGTAGGGGCCGTCGAGATCCCATGTATTCACCGCCTTGGGGGTCCGGCCGGGGTCGAGCGTCACCAGGCCGTGGCGGTATTCCTGGTCGCCCGACCAGAGCGTGAGCCGGTTACCGTCGTAACTGGACCGGATGTCGTCGGGGTTGCGAATGCCGTCCATCCCGTTGCTAATCCAGGATGTGCATTGCCAGGTGCCTTGCAGTTTGTCGAGGTCGGTCCTGGAGTCGGCCTTGACCGGGTCGGCCCTGGGAGTGGGGGTCGGGACCGGGTCCTGCGCGTGAGCCGACACGAGCAGACCGAGACCGCACGTTGCCAGGATGACAGCAAACAGTTTCATCACTGCAAATCCTCCAGGGGTGATCAAGCCGGCGAGACCGGACCTGGCGACCATCATGGAAGGGGCCCAGGAGGATGGCAAGTGAATCCTGGATGAAATCCTCGCGCCGGGTCGGGTTGACGCGCGGGCCAGGTTTCGGCTAAAAACCCCTGCGTTGGCTCCGAGGTCGTGGTCGGGCACCTCAACCCAGCAGGGGTTTGGTTCCCGGGGATGACCGCCGGACGACTGCCGGGCGCGACCGAGGTGGAGACGAAGCGAGCGTGGTGTGGCCAGGGACGGCCGCCGTGGCTTGTGATTCGTGGTCAACGCCCTTTGCTGGATCGATCCGATCAAGCCAAGCCAAAAGCATGGACGGGGGGCTGGCGCTTTGACCTTCGACAACCGACTGACCGCCGCCGCGCGGTTCGCGTTCCGGTCCGCGATTCCCGTCGGGTCCGTCATCCCCCGCTTGCGCTCGGCGTCGGCGACCGCCGAGGCGCTGCCCGCGCCCCGGCAACTGGCCCCGCACCGGCAGTTTTTGCCGACGGACCGCCCGACCTCGGGCTGGCGAGCAAACCTGTTCGGCCTCCACCCCGGCGAGCCCGAAACCTGCCGCCGGAACTTGATCCACTTTCTGGCGATCTGGGCACACCTGACGTTGATGCTCGCCATCATCAAGGTGTACCGGATCGAAGGTCGCGCCCTCTTTCTCGTCAGCGGCCTGGCCTGGGCAGCGCTGCCGGTCCACTACCTGCTCGCCTACCGCTGGAAAAAGCCGTTCTTCCTCGCCGTCTCGGTCGCGGCCCTGCTGGCGGTGTTTGGCCTCGCGGCCGGGTTGTCGGTCGCGAGCCTGGCGCTCGGGCTGATCGCCGTGACGCGGTTGCCGGTCCGCTGGGGAGTTCGCGCCGGGCTGGTGGGTTCGATCGGCGTCGGGCTGGGTGTGGCGCGCTACCTGATGGGCAGTTCCGGGTCAGCCTGGGGCGAGGTCGTCTGGCCGGTCCTCGGGTCGATGATGATGTTCCGGACGATTGTTTATCTCTACGAGATCAAGCACGTCGACCGCCCCGAACCGCTCCTCGACACGCTCAGCTATTTCTTCGTCCTGCCGAATTACTGCTTCATCCACTTCCCGGTGGTCGACTACCGGACGCTCAACCGCAGCTTTTGCCAGGTCGACATCCACGCCACCCAGCGCACGGGTTTGCGGATGATCTTCAACGGCCTGATCCATCTGCTGGCCTACCGCCTGGTGTACCACAAGCTGCATGTAGCCCCCGAGCAAGTCCACAACCTGGGGACGCTCGCGTTATTCATCACGGCGAACTACCTGCTTTATCTCAAGGTTTCCGGCCAGTTCCACCTGGCCTGTGGGATGTTCCACCTGTTCGGCTACCACTTGCCCACGACGCACCATCACTACCTGCTGGCTTCGGGGTTCACGGATTACTGGCGACGGGTGAACATCTACTGGAAAGACTTCATGGTCCGGGTCGTCTTCCACCCGCTCGCGTTCCGCTGGAAGCGCCGGCCGCAGTGGCAGGCGCTGGGCGGAGCGACGCTGGCGGTGTTCGTGGTGACGTGGGCCTTGCATGCCTACCAGTCGTTCTGGGTCCGGGGGATCTGGGGTTTCTCGGTCCCCGACACCCTGTTCTGGGGCATCCTGGGAGCCCTCGTGCTGGTCAACGTCCAGTTCGACGCCCGCGACGGCGCCGCCCGCCCGTCGCGCTGCCCAAGTCGACCAAATCCCGTCGCGTGCCTGATCCGAGCCGCCAAGATCGCCGCCACTGGGACCACGCTGGCGCTGCTCTGGTCGCTCTGGTCGTGCCCCGACCTGGCCACCTGGGTGGGGATGTTCCGCCGGGCCTGGGCTGGCTGAGACAAAACAAACCCAATGGAGCCACGGATGGAACACGGATGGAACACGGATCAATCCAGCAGAATTTAATCTCTCTGATCCGTGTTTCATCCGTGTTCCATCCGTGGCCAGTTTTCTCTCCCTACAAGGATCTGCGCCATGTTGGACTCCACCGCGAGCAACTCTCGACCTTCGATCGCCCGGGTTGCCCTGACGGCGTCGGTTCTGGTGGTGGGTCTGCTCCCGCTGCCGACCGGCTGGCTCCGCGAGGTCCGCGACGTGGCTCGGTCGCAGGACCTCAACCGCACCGACCGCGAGGCGACGGCCGGAGGTTATTACGAGGGTTTGATCGGCGGCGCCGGGACGAATGCGCGGGGGGTGCCGAGTGCTCTTGAAGTGGCCCTGCTCGGCAAGCCGATCGACCGGAACCGCGACCTCGTCCGGCGGATCATGCACGAGCGGACCGACGACTTCCTTCAGTTTGAACTCAAGGCGAACCATGATGAGGTCTTCTTCGGCGAGCGGTTCACGACCAACGCCGCCGGGATGCGCGACCACAGCTACAACCAGAGCAAGCCAAATGGCGTGTTCCGGATCGTCCTGCTCGGTTCGTCGATCGACATGGGCTGGGGAGTGGCGACGCCCGACACCTACGAAAACCGCCTCGAAGCCTGGCTCAACGCCGAGGCCGAGCGCCGGGGTCTGAAGCGCCGCTTTGAGATCCTGAACTTCTCCGTCGCCGCCTACGGTCCCGCGCAGCGGTACGACGTCTTCCACCGGCGGGCGCTGGCATACGCCCCCGACCTCGTCCTGCTCTCCTCGACCTTGCTCGACCCCCGGTTGACCGAGATCCACCTCGGCGGCCTGATCAAGAACGGCGTCGACCTGAAGTACGACTTCTTCCGCGACGCCGTCGCCGATGCCGGGATCGACCCCGAGCGCGAGCGGCAGAGCACCTGGGAGCAACTCGACCGCCGCAACGGCTACAAGGCTCGCGTCAAGGACCACTACTGGACATTCGCCGACGCGACCGTGGCCGCCCTCGCCGCCGACTGCCGGTCACTAGATATCCCCCTCGTCACCACTCTCGTCCCGCGTGCCTGTCGCGACGACGACGCCGACGCGCGTGCCCTGGCCGTGGCCCGCCACACCGCCATCAGCACCCGGCACGCCGTGCCGTTCCTCGATCTCAGCGCCACCTTCGACGGCGTGCCCGCCCGTGAGGTTGAAGTTGCCCCCGGCGACGACCACCCCAACCCCCTCGGTCACCGGCTTCTCTTCGAACAGCTCGCCGCCGATCTCTCGAACCAAGAGACCCTGACCCCAATTTTGTTCGGGCCGGGTTCGCTTCCCGGCGGCAACTCGCAACCCGCCTGCACCTGCCCGCACTGTCAGGCCAGCGCCAGGACGGCTCCGGCTGGAAAGTCATGAGGCGGCGGCCTCGCGGTGAGGACGGATCGTCCCACCCCGGACCGCCGGGTACTCGATAACCAGGACCTTCGAAGTTGTCCGGCCAGATCACACCCCCACCTTGACTCTGGTCGCGAGCATGACACCGCTCGCCCAGGCCAACCGGGTGACCCGCAGATCGCGACGAGCTTCGAGCGTGGTGATCAGGTCCGCCACCTTGTCGGCATGCCCGTCGGGCCAGTTCGGCTGCGTGAGCATGTCATCAATCACGTAAAAGCCCGATGGGCGGACGAGTGCCAGCGCCGCATCAAGCCCACGATATTTGCCCGCCCAGGTGTCGGCGAAGACGAGGTCGAACTGCCGCCCCGCGAGCGACGCCAGAAACTCATCCCCATCGGCACAGACGACGGTCAGCCGAGGATCATGGCCGAGATGCTTCCGGAGAATGGCCAGAACGGCAGGGTCGTTGTCCACGGTTGTCAGGGTGGAATCGACATCCATGCCGTCCAGGAGCCAGGCCGTCGCGAGGCCCGTGCCTGACCCCAGTTCCAGGAGTTGACCGCCCGACCTGGCGGCGGCCAGAGTCCGGAGCAACGAGCCAACCTTCGGCTCCGAAGCCATCGCAAAGCCCGCGGCGGTCGTGTCGGCCCAGATCGCGGCCACGGCGGCCGGTTCGGCCTGGATCGAATCATCGTGCATCGGCCGGTGCCTTTCGTTCGAGATCGAACCCAGGTTCTCATCGCATTGGAGCGTTCCGGGCTCGACACCGATCGACGTCCGGAAGTTCGCACGCCGACACCCCGGCGGCCCAAGGACGGATCGGCACCCACCAGTCGCGCAGGTCGGGCCGGACTTAACTGGCGGCGGTCGTGCCTCCGCCGCCGATCGCGCCCGTGGGGCTGAGCATCACGGACTTCCAGAGCGGGCAGCGAGGGGCGCTGGGTTCACCTCGGCGGTAGCGGGCCAGCAGCTCCTGGGAGCGCTGGGCCAGCAGCCGGCGAACCTCACGCCGCTTCCCTTTAATCCGGGGGATGATCATCCCGTCGTAGCCGGTTGTCTGGTGCCGCATCCAGGCGATCACGGCGGCTTCGGCCCGCTCGTCGATGGGGATTCGCTCGGTCCGGGCGACGGTCCCACTCCCGACCGGCGTGGCATGGTCGGCGACCGCATGGGCCAGCCGGTCCGCGAGGTCGGCGTGGGTGGGATGGAAGGCGAGAAACGTCAGAACCGCGCCGCGGAAATCCTCGACGTATTCGGTCTGAACCTGCTCGCGACGCTGGGCGGCCGCTTCCTGCTTGCGGGCATAACCTGCGGTGGATCGCTCGGCCGCGAGGTCGGCCCGCGCCTGCTCGATGGTCGCCTGCGCGGCCCAGACGCCCCGGCTGAACATCCTCCGGCCCACCCGCTCCTGCACAACCCAGTAGTCACCAGCGGCTTTGACCCGGCGCGTGAGTCCAGCATCACCCGGCGGCAGCAAGACCCACGATGCGGGGACCGGAATGACCACGCCATCGGCTCCGCGTACCGTGTGCGGGTCCGGGCCGGGGGCGAAAGTGGGGACGGTTGATTGGGTTGGCACGATGGAACTCCGCTTGGGTCCTTTGGGCCAGATCGTCGGTCACGTCGCCCCGGGATCGCGTTGCCTCGGATCGGCTCGGCGGGCTGGACCACGGCTCAACCTATGGTTCGGTTGTCGCGCGAAATCTCTTGAATCCTGGTCGCGTCGAGTTGGGACGTCTGCCATGCCGAGCATGCAGGTCGAGGCCGACCTTGGCGAGTGGCTCGCCATGCTCGACCTGAGGGAGGCTTGCTGATGGGTCACAGACGGGATGCGATCGGATCGTCAAATTCTCGGTTGGCGAACGACATCTGCACCTCCGCCGGTGTCAGCAGAATCAAAGTGCTGAGATCGGCTTGAGCGTCATCGTCGAGCGCATCCAGATATTTCCAGACGCCTTTGCTTCGCTCGACCTTGCTCCGACCGGCGAAATCGGGGGCAATGTTCCGCATCCGCACGGAAACTTGATTCTGGCGATAGATGGCTATCCGCGCCTGCGGATGGTCCGTCTCGTACGCCTGGAGAGCCAGGATCATTTGGTCGAGGGTGGGGTCGGTATGACCACGCGGAACCTGGATCGGCATCTCATAGCCCCCCATCTGCCCAACTAACAATGACTTGAGCCGCGTCGAGGAACCCTTCCGCCTTGTAGGTCGCGGACCAACTGGATCAGTTCGTGCTGAAATGGCTCGGCGGCCTTAGCCGTCGGGAGCCAGGCGGGGTCGGCACTGACAAGTAATTTCGCCACTTTGAGGTCGATCCCGAAGACCTGCACCGAGGCTTTGATGGCTTCGGTGATGGTCAGCCCTTGCCGCTTCACAACCGCAAGAATTTAATTTCGGCTCTCGCCACTCTGATGCAGGTGAACGAATCTGTCGAGTTTGGGCATCGGTTCCTCCTGCTCGCAAGATTTCACTGCGTCAGGTCAACGACCACACCACCGAACATAACGATACCTTGGCTTCATCATTCGGCGGTTCGAGACAAGACCAGGACAAGCGTCCGACGATAACTGTTGTCCTTCTCGCGGATCTGGACCAACCCGCGGGGTAGATCGATGTTTGTATAGACCTCAGCGTAGAAATTTTCCTCGTCGGGCTCGTGAAACAGCTTGGTATGCACGACCGTGGAATCCATCGCTTTTGGATCATCGCCAAGCGTCAGCGCTGCAAAGGAGACCGAGTTGACCATGTGAGCGGGCCTGAGATTCGTCTCGTAGAGGCGGTCCAACAGGACGAGCAATCGATCACTCTCGGCCCCGGCGGATCGGTAAGTGACGATGCCAGCGTAGCAAGGAATGCCGCTCGTGTCCCGGGATTGCCATTCGGCAGAGAATTCGATCTCCAGACCGACCGTCTCGCCTTCGTGGCTGGCTCTCAGGAAGAACGACCATCCCCCATTGGCGGTTCGCCGTTCGCGAACGACCGCAAAGACGAGGTCGGCGAATCCTTCCTCGGTCTCAGCCAGGATGTCAGGAATTGCTGTCTGCACCGTGGTTCCGACAGTAGCTTCCGACCTTCGGCTCCAGAACTGCCATTTCATCCTCTCAACTCGCCCAGGCGGAGTCATCCCCCGCCAGAACGGCCGACGCGGCGGGCAGGCCGACCGTTCGGGCCAGTTCGAGCGCGGACCTCGTCAGGCCATCCACGTCCAGCCCGACCTCGGCGAGTTGTTCGTCGCGCTCGGCGTGGAGGATAAAGCGGTCGGGGAGGCCGAGGCGGCGGACGTGCTGGGTGGACAGGCCGGCGTCGTTGGCGGCTTCAAGGACGGCGGAGCCGAATCCGCCCATCAGACAGCCTTCTTCAACGGTCAGGACGAAGCCGCACTCCTCGATCGCCTTGAGGACCGTCGGCCGGTCAAGCGGCTTGACGAACCGGGCGTTGATCACACCGACCCGGAGGCCGTGGCGCTCGCGGAGGCGCTCGGCGGCGCGGAGGCAGGTGGTGACGAGGGTCCCGGCGGCCAGGAACATCCCGTCGGTTTCCCATTCAAGGATCTCGGCCTCGCCGAGGGTGATTGGCTGGACCTCGCGGTCGATCGCTTCGAGGTTCGTTTTGGGGTAACGGATCGCCGTCGGGCTGGTATGGCCGAGGGCGAACTGAAGCATCGGCTCGACTTCCTTCTCGTCCCCGGGGGCCATCACGACCATGTTCGGGAACATCCGGAGGTACGCCAGGTCGTAGCTCCCGTGGTGCGTCGGCCCGTCGGCACCGACGACCCCGGCGCGGTCGAGCGTGAAGACGACCGGCAGGTCTTGCAGGGCCACTTCCTGGAAGATCTGGTCGAACGAGCGCTGGAGGAACGTGCTGTAGATGTCGACGACGGGCCGGGCGCCGGCCTTGGCCATCCCGCCAGCGAAGGCGACGGCGTGGCTCTCGCAGATCCCGGTGTCGAAGAACTGGTTCGGGAACGACTCGCGGATCTTCTGGAGCTTGTTCCCCTCGCACATCGCGGCCGTCAGGACGGCGACCTTCGGGTCGGCCTTGAGGGCACGATACAGGGCGTCGCTCATCGCGTCGGTATAGGCGCGGCTGGAGGACGTGGTGAGCGGGATGATCCCGTCCTCGTGCGTCTGGAACGGAGAGGGAGCGTGGTACTTGACCGGGTCTTCCATCGCGGGCGGGAAGCCGTGCCCCTTGTCGGTCAGAACGTGGAGCAGGACCGGCCCGTCCATCGCCTTGACCTTCTCCAGGTAGTGGCGCAAGGTCTTGATGTCGTGGCCGTCAACCGGGCCGAGGTAGGCAAAACCAAGTTCCTCGAACAGCATCCCGCCGTGGAGCGACGCCTTGATCGCGTCCTTCATCTGCTGGAGCCAGCGGTCGGCCTGGTCACCGACGAGCGGGATCGACGGCAAGAGCTTGCGGAGCTTCTTGTTCCAGTCGTTGTACGTCGACGCCATCCGCGCCTTGTCGAGGTAGTAGCCGACGCCACCCACCCGGGGGCAGATCGACATCTGGTTGTCGTTCAGGACGCAGAGGAACTTGTTGCCGTTCTTGCCCGCCGCGTTGTTGAGGGCTTCGAACACGATCCCCGACGGAAACGCGCCGTCGCCAATCACCGCGACGGAGTGACGTTCAGGGTGACCCGTCAGGGTGTCGCCAGCGCGGAGGCCGAGCGCCGTCGAGGGGGCACAGCCGGCGTGGCCGGTCATGAACAGGTCGTACTCGCTCTCGATCGGGTTGGGGTAGCCCATCAGCCCCCCTTTGGTCCGGATCGTGTGGATCGCATCGGCGCGGCCGGTGATCAGCTTGTGTGGGTAGATCTGGTGGCCGGTGTCCCAGATCAGACGGTCGGTCCGGAAGTCGAAGGCGAGGTGCAGCGCCAGGCAAAGTTCGACGACGCCGAGGTTGCTGGCGAAGTGCGCGGGGCGATGGTTGACGACCCGGATCAGTTCGTCGCGCATCTCAGCGGCGAGGTCTTCAAGTTCGCTCTCGGCAAGGGTCCTCAAGTCCAGCGGTGACTTGATCCGGTCCAGCACATCGCTGCTCATCAGCGGTCCCTTTCGAGTAGGTCCAGGGCCAAGGCCCGCAGTCGGTCACCACGCCCGCCAAAAGCAGCCAGCGCTTCTATACCTTCATCGGCAAGTTCCCGTGCGCGGCGACGACTCCCGTCGAGACCGAGCAATCCCGGGTACGTCCACTTACCCAACCCTTGATCCTTGTTCACCCGCTTGCCCAGCTTCACCTCGTCGCCCTGCACGTCGAGCAGGTCATCGACGATCTGAAAGGCCAGGCCAACCGCCTGCCCGTAAGCGTCGAGAGCGTGGAGTTGATCCGGACTCGCCCCAGCGACGATCCCACCCATCCGGAGCGAGGCTCGGAGCAAGGCACCCGTCTTCCGGCGGTGGATCGCTTCGAGCCCATCGGCCGTGATGTCGGTCCGGGTCTCGGCCTGCAGGTCGGCCATCTGACCACCGGCCATCCCGTTGGGTCCCGCCCCTTCGGCCAGGGCGAGCACGCACGCGGCGGCGGCGGTGGGCGGGTGGATATCGCGGGCAAGAACCTCGAAGGCGAGCGTCAAGAGTGAGTCACCCGCCAGGAGCGCCGTGGCCTCGCCAAACACTTTATGGCAGGTCGGCCGACCGCGGCGCAGGTCGTCGTCATCCATGCAGGGCAGGTCGTCGTGAATCAAGGAGTAAGTATGCACCATCTCCAGGGCACACCCGGCGGGCAGGGCGAGCCGCCAATCCGCGCCAGAGGCTTCGGCGGCCAGAAGCGACAGGATGGGCCGGAGTCGTTTTCCCCCACCGAGAAGGCTATGGCGCATGGCCCGGACAAGTTCGGGCGGGCAGGCGGCGGTTGGATCGGTGAGGGGGGGGAGGTAGCCCTCCAGAGCCTGGTCGACCCGGCGTCGGGCTTCTCCCAGAAATTCGGCGAGCCCCAAGTCGGCGGCCTCGATCGGCGTGGTTGTCATCGTCATGAGGAGGGCGAACGTCACGAGATCTCAGGCCAGGCCGGGCGACAGAACGCGGGGCGGCCCGCGATCCCTGCGTAGCCAAAGTGGCCCACCTTCATCATTTCCCAACCGACTTCGACATTGTGGGCAAACCGCACTCGATTGTCCATTGGCCACCGCCCCGAAACCGGCAATCGGCACTGCCCACGGCGCAGTGGCGCAAGTCGCGGGCTTTGCAGGAAATCGGGGGACTTTGCCGTCTTCTAAAGCCGTTCCCCCATTGGCGACGGGAACCTGGTGACATTCCGGCGACCCCTGCGATCTAACGAGACGAGGAGCCCCCTTACTCTCCCATCTCTTGCTGCTCACGGAGCCGCCCGATGTCGTCGCCCGAGTCGATCGCGCCATCCCCTGATCCGGTCGTTATCTCGCAACCGACCATGCCCCCCGGCCGATCGCCCGTGTTTGGCTGTTTGGGCTCAGCGCGGGACTGCTGGCGGGTCTGGTCGCCTGGCTCGGCGGCGAGAGCACGCTTGACCTCATTACCTCCCCCCCATTAACCGTTCACGGGGCATCCTCTGCCCATGATTTGGCTGGTTCGGATCAGGGGTGAATCAGCGAGGGCATGGGCTGCGACTGAAGGCTCGCCTCGAAGCACGAGATCAAGAAGTCCATCACACAGCGGCCCCGCTGACGACACGTCTCGATGACGCCCAACAGTCGAGACGCGAACTGGCTACCAACCACGCTGGCCGTCCCGCCGCTGGTCTTCCGCCAGATCACGCCACGCCGCAGCCCACGCTCCGCCGCGTTGTTGGTTGGCTCCACACCGTCACCCGCCAGAAACCGCCACAAATGCTCCCAACCCGCCCGCAACCGGCGACAGATCCCTGCCGTCTTGGGACTCGAGCACGACGCCCCGACCTCCAACACCGGCCACATCTGGATCTGGATCGCAACAGCCCAGCACAAGAAGTCGTCCCAGCTCAGCTCGCCGTCGGCCACCCGATGCCAGCCCCAGAACAACTGATCCGACCTCTTCAGCAATTGCCAACCCACCACCGAGCCGCCGTCATCCCGATCGATCATCGCCTGTAAGTCGCGACGCAGATGCGCTCAACACCATTGCTTCTTTTTCACCCAGGTGTAGCCACCATACCGGTCGCAGATGACGACCTTACCTTCGTCGGTCCCCAGCATAGCCCGGGCGGTGGCGGCGTCCCGATGCGGACTGATGCGGAAGTGCGTCGCCCGCTCGCTCCGGGCGATCCAAAGCCATACCTTGGCCCCGGCCTGGCGCCACAAGGTCTCGTCGCTGTGGGCCCACGGATCGAGCCGCACCGCCTCGGCCAACTCGGCATCGACCCCTTCGAGCACGCCGGCGGTGTGGGCTTCGAGCTTGGAAACCATGCCCAGGCTGATCGATAGGCCCAGAACGTGGCGGGCCAGGCGTTGGATAGGTCGTTTGGCCAGGCGTTCGCCTGCCAGGAGGCTCAAGGTGGCCTGGAGTCGAGGGCCGAACGAGCCAGTGGGAACGCCTTGGGGCAGCGTGCCTCGGGTCGTCTTGCCGCAGCCCGGGCAGGTCAGGCGGTGGACCTGATACTCGACGACCGTGGGTCGGATGGGCGGAATCTCGGCGACCTGATGGCGGTGGGGAGTCGGGTCGGAGCCATCCAGGGCGACGCCGCAGCCGGAGCAGGCGGTGGGCCTGCAGGTGATGGTCTCGGCGAGTTGTTCGGGGGGTACCAGGGGTCGGGTGGCTCGTTGGTGTCCGGGCTGCCCGCCCCGTTTCTTGCCGGTAGGTTTTTGGGGGGGCTGGCGTTGGAAGTGGATGGGATCGGTGGAGGAAGGCTTCGACGAGTTGCGGGAGTTCGAGCCGAGTCGAGCCTTGAGCGACTGCATCTCGTGTTGCAAGGCGTGAATTTGCCGTTGCATCGCCTCGAAAAGAGTGCGAACCTCGATCGGCAAGGCGTTCCAGAGGTCAGGGAGAAGTGGCGGCTGGGATGTCATAGAACAAGAGTAACCGCTCAAGCCGCTGAGCGCAAGCTACAAACCCCGTGAACGGTTACGAGACGGCCGCTTGCAAGACGTCACCACCGGTCCGGAATCATGAGCCAATAAAGCCAATCGCTAATTCGATAACGCTTTCAAGACGTGATACGCTTATCGTTCTAGTTCATATGACGCAGATGGAATACCGTCAACTCAAATTACCATCCAGGGCAAATCGGTGTCAGTTTGCAATTCCCCGGAATCACCTCCATCGTCGACCATCACCCTCAAGGCTGCTGCATACGGGCGACCGCCTTGCCGGCGGTGGCCCGGACGGTGGGGTCGGGGTCGTTCTGGCTGAGGGTTTGGAGGTCGGCGAGCGCGGCGGTGGCGGTGGCGGGAGGGGTGAAGTTGCCGAGGAGGCGGGCGGCGGCGGTCCGGATGAGGGGGGTGGGGCTGTGGAGGGCGGTGATGAGGGTGGGTATTGCGGGCGTGGCGGCCGGGCCGTAGCGGGTCAGGAGGGAGGCGGCTTGCTCGCGGGCCTCGGCGGTGGGGGCGTCACGAAACTGGCGGGCGATCGGGTCGAGGACCGCCTGCGCTTCGGGTGAGGTTGGGTCGATCCAGACCAGAGCGCGGGCCGCGGAGCTGGATTGCGTGGAGTCGGCCTTGAGTTGCCGCGCCGCGAGCCGGGCGAGCGGTTCGAGCGCGGGACGCCCCAGCGTGCCGAGCCGGGCGAGCGCGTCGGGCACCCGGGCGGCGGCTCGCTCGTCGGCCTCCATCCAGGCCGTCAGCACTGGGATCGACTCGGCGGGGGGCGATATCCGGGCCACAAGGCATTCCAGGATCGCCTGGCGCTCCTCGGTCGTCAGCGGGGTGGCGCGCGGCTTCAGAACGACTGGGTAAAGGTCCACGTTCAACCAGGTGATGATAAATCCGCGCAGCGTCATCGCCCGGACGTGCGGGTCGGGGTCGTGCTCGGCCACCGCCAGAACCCGATCATAAGCCGTCGGTGGCTTGATTGGGCTATACATGAAACCGAACGCCGCGCCGGTTCGGATCTCGGGGTCGGGGTCGTCGAGCAAGGCCAGCAGTCGCGCGCCGATCGCTGCCGCCAGTGCCGGGCTGGTCAGCCCTGCCCCCTGGATCTGGCCGATCGCGCCGGTCGCCGCCCGCCGAACCTGGGGGGCGGGGTCGCTCAACGCTTGCAAAATCACCCGCGTCGGCGCCAGGTCCGCGTCCGATGGGGCGTGCGGGTGCGGCTTCTGATCGTCCCAGGCAACCCGGGTCACATATCCAAGCGATCCAACCGCTGCGGCGCGGACCTCGGGGGCCGGATCGCCCGCAACCGCCGCCATCAGCGCCGCACTGACGGGTGCGGGGTCCGCCGACTGGATCTCGCCCAACTCGACCGCAGCGCGGCGGCGGATCTCGAAGGTTTCACCCTGGCGGATCGCCCATAAATCCGCCGACACCGCCGCGTGGTCCAGATCGAGATTCTGCCAGCGGTACATCCCCGCCGCCAGCAACACCGCCAGCGCCGCGATGATCGCCATCAACCGACCCACCGTCAGCCGCCCGACCGACAACCGACTCATGACGAAATCCTTGCGATCGACCCTGCCAGAAAGCAGCACACCAGTGGATCTTACTCTTTGAGTCTTACAAATGCCAACAGGGCGATTCACGCGGTTTCTCATTCGAGCCGGAGGCCGAGCGTCCGGGTGGTGGTGGCGGTCCGGCGGACGCGGTGGGCGATCCGGTGGCCGGCAACCCAGACGATGCCGAGGTCGTCGGTGATGAGCGGGATCTGGCCGCGCTCGGGGCGGGGGACGCGGCGGCTCCGGAGGAAGTCGGCGAGTGGTTGCGTGTGGCCGTTCAGCCCGAGCGGTCCGAAGCGGTCGCCGGGCCTCAGGGCGCGGACGACCAGCGGACCAGAGATCATGTCGCGGTCGACCCACTCGTCCATCGGGCTGGAGGCGTCGAGCGACGTCGTGATCTGGTGGTTCCCCCAGGCCACCGAGCCGGGAACCGCGAGCGGTTGAGGGATGGGTTTTGGCTCGACTTCCCGATCGAGACGATGGCGGAGGGTCCACTGATCGACAGTCCCCAGGGCTTCGATCCCCCGCGTCACAGTCATCCGTTCTAACTTTCCGCTTGCCGCGAGATTAGCCAGACGGGTCCAGCGGGCGTGGCTCATCCGCCCGGCGGGCCAGCCTTGCCGGTCCCAGGCGAGCCGGATCAGGTCCACCCGCGCGGCTGGATCGAGCCGGGACAGGCCGACGCGATCGAGGGTGATGGCGGTATCGTCGCGGGTCACTGTCAGGCGGTCGAGCCATCGGCGGGCGTGGCGACGGGCTTGCCGGTCAGCCTCGGCGGCGGTCTGGCCGAGGCGGACCAGTGCGGCGGCGACGTTAGGGTTGAAGTCGCGGGCCAGCGCGGGGAGCAGGTCGTGGCGGATGCGAGCGCGGGTCCGGGCGGGGTCGAGGTTGCTGGCGTCCTCGCGCCAGTCCTGGCCGATGCTGGTCAGATACGCGCGAACTTCGCCCCCACTTACTCCCAAAATCGGCCGGATCAGGGTGACACCGGGTCCAAGCGGGCGGCGTGGAGCCATCCCGGCCAGGCCGGTCAAACCGGTGCCGCGGACGATCCGGTGCAAGATCGTCTCGGCCTGATCGTCGCTGGTGTGCCCGACGGCGACGGCTCGTGCTTGCCGTCGCTGCGCCACCTCCAGAAGCCAGGCATAGCGCGCCCGGCGGGCATCGGCCTCGAAGTGACCTGGGCGGTCGGCCCGCCAGTGGCCAACGTCGCACGGTAAGTTCAATCGCGCTGCCAGATCGGCCACAAAGGCGGCATCGGCGGTCGAGGCACCGGCGCGGGTCGCGTGGTCGAGGGTGGCGACCGAGAGGCGGCAGTCCTCCTCATCGCGAAGGTACGACAGTACCCGGAGCAAGGCCACGCTATCGCCGCCGCCCGACACCGCGACCACGACCCCTTGACCGCTCCAGGGAGCCATTGCCGCTTGCACCAGGGCTAACCAGGGGGGACGCATGGCCTTCAACTTAGCCCAGGTTTCCCCGACTCGCAATGGTGGCAAGCGGCGTTCCGCTGATCGGGCCGGGACCGTATGATGAGCGGCATGGATGGCACACTGGTCGGCTTGCTGCGGTGTTTGCGGTGTGGGAACCAGCTCGAACGGGTCGGCGGTGAGGCGCTGCGCTGTGGCGGTTGCGGGACGTTGGTGCCGATCGTCGGCGGGGTGGCTCGGTTCGCGGGGGACGGGTTCGCGGCGAGCTTTGGCCGCCAGTGGAACCGATACGACGTCGCCCGCGACGCCGAGGACGACGCCATTTTTCGCGTTAAGACGGGTGTTGATGCCCGCGAGCTGACCGGGAAGTTGGTGCTCGACGCGGGTTGCGGCGGTGGGCGGTATGCGCGGCTCTTGCTGAGTCACGGGGCGCAGGTGGTCGGGGCGGATCTGAGTTCGGCGGTCGACAAGGCTCAGAGTTTGTGCGGCGGTCCCGATCAACCCGACCTGGCGATCGTCCAGGCGGACCTGAACCAACTGCCGCTGGTCGAGGGGGTGTTCGACCTCGTCTTCTCGATCGGCGTCCTCCACCACGGCCCCGACCCGCATGGGGCGTTCGAGTCGATCGCACGTCGGGTCAAGCCGGGGGGGCGGCTCTCGGTCTGGCTTTACCGCAAGAATACCTGGCCGCAGGAGTGGGCCAACTCGGCCCTGCGCCTGGTCTCGACCCGCATCCCGGCGCGAATTTTGGAACCCATCTGTGCCGGGATGGGTGTCCTGGGCAGCATCCCGGGGCTGAACCGAACGCTGAACAAGGTGGCCAACTTCTCGAACCATTCCGACTGGACGCTCCGCGTTTGCGACAACTTCGACTGGTATGCCCCGCGCTACCAGTCGCACCACACCGTCGCAGAGCTGAAAAGCTGGTTCACCGCCGCCGGCTTCACCGACCTTGCTGAGCTCTCCCCCGCGAAGTCGGGCCGATTCTACGACTGGGCTTATGGGCACGATCTGGTGATTGGGTCGGGCGTCAACGTCACCGGCATCCGTTCGGGAGGAGCTTGACCCATGGCCCGCCGCAAGGAAGCCCCGACCCGACCGAGCGCGTACGACTCGCTGATCGACGCCGAGCGCGACGCCCTGATCCAGGCCGGTCGGACCCCGACCCGCCCCGACCTGACGCGGGCTTTGATCGAGGCCACCGGCCTGCCGCCCAAAGAGGCCCGCCGCGCTGTGGACCGGTTCATCGAGGACCGAGGCGGCTTCATTCCCGCGACGACCCCGACCACCGACGCCCGGACCGGTTGGCTCGACGGCCTCCTCGACGCCGAGCGTGCCCGCGCCGCCCGCGACGACCAGACCGTGACCCCGAAGATGATGATCCGCGCCGTCCGGCAAGCCTCCGACGTCTCCCCCCGCGAAGCCCGCCGAGCCGTCGCCGACTACCTTTACCGCCGTGGCGGCCGGACCCCACGCCGGGGGAGGGGTTGGTTGGTTACGGTCGGGGTCGTTGGATTGCTGGCGGCGGTTGCTGGAGCCTGGGTCGTCCTGCGTGGCTGACCTTTTCCCAGAAATACTGTTATGGTTCTGCCCGAGGCCCGGATGACCGACCTGACCCCCTCCGAACCGTCAATCGTCACCCCGGGCGGGACGTTTCCGCTGGCCGACTACCGCGTCGGGCAGGGAGAGCGTGAGTGGTCGGTCCTGCATGCCGGGACGATTCTGACCCAGGCGGCCGAGACGCACGCGATCGTCCTGAAGACCAACCGCGTGCCGTACGGGATCTCGCTCTGGCCCGGCGCCATTGCCCTGGCGCACGAGGTTGCCGATCGCCCGGGCGACTTCGCGGGCCGGTCGGTTCTCGAACTCGGCTCGGGAACGGGCCTGCCCGGGATCGTCGCGGCGGGGCAAGGCGCCCGGGTGGTCCAGACCGATCATGAGGAACTGGTCCTCGACCTGTGCTGCCGGAACGGAGCGCGGAACGACGTTCGGGGAGTCGAGTACCGCCTGGCCGACTGGACGGCGTGGACGGACCCCGAGCGGTACGACTGGATCATCGGCGCCGATGTCCTCTACGTCGAGGACCTGCACGCCGACCTCCGGCGGATCTTCGAGCAAAACCTGGCGCCCGGTGGTCGGGTCCTGATCGCCGACCCGTTCCGCAAGATGAGCCTCCGCCTGCTCGACACCCTGGAAGCGGCTGGCTGGCGTGTCACGTCGTCCCGCTGGGAGATCGGCGACGTGTCGCCCCCACGCCCCGTCGGCGTCTTCGAACTGGCCCCGCCGCTGGTTTCAGATCCTGGCCCCGACGGTTGACCTGGGGTATCGTGAGTCCAGACCAGTGCCGCCACAGCCGCATCTCCCCCCGTGCGAGGCTTGCTCCATGTCCGACTCCACTGCCCCGGTTCCAACTCCGCGCCGCCGCCGCTGGCTCCGTCTGAGCTTGCGGGGTTTGATGCTCCTGATCGGCGTGCTGGCCGTGGCGATGGGTTGGTTGATCCACCGGGTTCGGGTCCAGCGCGAGGCCGTGGCGGCCATCGTGGCGACGCAACCCAGCCATGTTGTTCATCAACGATACTGGCCGTTTTCGGAGTGGGACGACGAGGTCGATTCGGTGGTGCGGGGACTGGCTCAACCGACCTGGGCATGGTGGCGCTGGCTTCACCTTGATGCGATCGTCTCGGATTATCTGGAATACGTGGATGAGGTGAATCTCCGAGATAACAATACCGACGCTGACCTGGTCGAGGTGGGTCGGCTGGCGACCGTCACCAGGGTGAATCTTGCCGGGCAGGAGATGACCGACGCGGGGTTGGCAAATCTGGTGGGATTGGCAAACCTCGAAGCTCTCGGCCTGTTCAATATGCGTCTCACGGGCGAGGGGTTGATGGGCTTGACCCGGCTGAAATCTTTGAACTGCTACCTCACTCCGATCACCGACGCGAGTCTGCGGCATGTCAGCCACTTCGAGAATCTGGAACGACTCTCGCTCCAGAAGACCGCGATCACCGACGCGGGGCTGGTCCACCTGCGTGGTCTAGTCCAACTCCAAAAGCTGGACCTGGGGGAGAACCCGATCACCGACGCGGGGGTGGCTCAACTCACGGATTTAAAGCTCCTGGATAGCCTGGACCTCACGGGAACCCGGATCACCGACGCCACGATCGGGCTCCTGCCGATGTTCCCAGCGCTTGCCGAGTTCAACCTGAGTCAGACAGCAGTGACCGACCAGGGGTTGGCCAGGTTGGAGTCGGTCGGTGAGATCCGATTCTTGAACCTGGCAGGCACCGTCATCACCGACGCCGGGCTCCGCTCGGTCGCCAAGCTCACCCGGCTCGAAGAACTGACGCTCGACGGCACGGCCATCACCGACGCGGGGTTGGCGACGCTGGCCGATGCCAATCTGCCGAAGCTTGAGTCGCTGAGTCTGGAAAAGACCGCCGTCACCGATATCGGCCTCGCCACGCTGGCAAAGCTGCCCGCGCTGACGTATCTCTTGATCCGCGACACAAAGATCACGCCCGAGGCCGTGGCGGCCTGCACGCAAGCTCGCCCGCAACTTGACGTCGTCCAGTAGACGGGCGAGCCTGGTTTTGTAACAACGTCGCGCACTCCGGGCGCACGACCGAACCGGGAGAGGAAAAGCCGCCCGCATTCCGATTGGTTTTTGGCAGAAATTTGCCCGGCGTTGATGCCTGGATCTCGGCTCGACAGGCTGGCAAGGGGGATGGATTGTGCGGTCGGCGAGATTGGTTTAGAGCGATGATCGGGATCACGCGGGCCGTGGATCAGGCCTTGTCGATCTGATCGGGATTTCCGGCTAACTGTGCGAGACTGGCGCGACCGGGTGGACCCGACCCCGGATCGGGGACAAGTCGTTTGCCGGTGGCATGGGTGGTGCCTTATGTTTCAGGCAGAGTCGCTTCGACGACATGAAGGTTATCGAGGCTGTACCTCCCCGTGTGATACCTGTAAGCTCCGAAGGATTGGCCCAATGCTCTACACCATCGCGAATGATCAGTGGACGGCGGATCATGCCCTGACGCCCGCCCAGGCTCGCGCCGGTTTGTTCCGGACCCGCGACGAGGCCGCACACGTCGCCGAGGGATTACCAACCCTCGCCGTCGCCGTCCGGTACGACGAGACGCGTGGCACCGTGGTCGCCGTGCCGCCCGCGTCGCTTCGGTTGGATGAGGGGGACTGGTCGGCCCCCGCGTTCGTCAACGAGTCGGGCGGAGTCGTCCCGCTCTGTCCGATCCCCCCCGCGCTCGTTAAACGGGTCGGCCCGCCCCGGTTTCGGGTCCACTCGCCCGAGTCGTCGGCCGTGCCATCGCCCGGCTACGCAGTCCCCGACCACTTCCGGTTCCCGATCCTTCGGTCGATCGCCGGGCGGATCATGCCGGGCCGTTGAGGCTCGACCTTGTTATTTCTCATCCCGCGAGCTTTCGACCCGTTTCAACTCGCGGCTTCGATCCTTCACCAGGTCGGCGGTGTTGAAGCTGGGAGATCCTTCGAGCTTGACCGACCAATCGGTGCAGATATCGTAGCGGACCCGCCCGTCCTCGACCTGGCAGTTGAGGACGTGGCCGCCGCTTTGCCGGTCTTGGGCCAGGAAGTGCCAGTGGTAGCCGGGCACAGTCAGGCCACCTGTCCAGGCGGGGGAGCGAATCCCGATCAAGGTCCCGGCCTGGTTGGTCCTGGTCCAGACCGACTGCGACCTGGCCACCTCGTCGAGCGGCCGGTACGGTGGCTCCTGGCGACGGATGCTCCGCATCGTCAGCGAGGCGAAATGCCCGTCGATCCGGATCGCCGCGAAGTTGTTTTTCTGGGGTAAAGCTTGATCAAGCGCCTTGTCGAGATCGGCAAGGCTCGTCACGACCGGGCAAGCGAACTCCCCCACCGGCTCAAACGGCGTGACGACGGCGAACGGGGTCGATCGGTCCAGCGGGACCTCCAGGACCTTGCCGTCGCCGCTGACCTGGTACGCCCGGCCGTCGATGAGGATCAACTCGCCGTCGAGATGGTCGAGCGTCCCGACCCCGAACCCGCCGTGGCCGAGCAACTCGGCGATCGGCATGAGCCCGTCGTACCGGCCGACCATCAAGGCGTCGATTACCGAGACTTGCGTGATCCGGTGTGGGGTGACGCCCGGCGTGTCGGCCGCGCGGCTCGCCGCCGACGAAAGGACGAGACAGAGGAGGAGCGTGAGTCGTCGCTTCATTGCGGTTCCCGTATTCAGGTGGACCAAGCAGAACGGCCGACAGGACGCGGGTCAAGCATGCCCCCGCGTGCCGCCGGTCCTCTGGACGCGATCCGAGATCAGTATCCAGCCACGGTGGTTGATGGTACCTCGACCGGATGGCCGTCGCCGTTCGACCCGTTGGCGTGGTGGCCGTTGCCGTCGTGACCGTTGCCGTTGTGGTACTCGGCGTGGTCATCGACGCCGCTGGCCAGGGCAGGTTCGGGTTCCTGGTCGGGCTCAACCCCACGAACCTTTTTGAGGTAGTCGCCGAGGCGCTCGCCGAGGACGTAGTAGATCGGGATGACGAACCGACCCAGGATGGTCGAAACGCCGATCCCGAAGGCGATGACGATACCGAGCGAGTTCCGGCTGTAGGCCCCGGCGCCGGTCGCGCGGGCCATCGGGATGACTCCCATGACGAAGGCGAACGACGTCATCAAGATCGGGCGGAGCCGCTCGCGGGAGGCGACCTTGGCCGACTCGACGATCGAGAGCCCGTGCTTCTCGCGCTGCTCGACGGCGAACTCGATGATCAGGATCGCGTTCTTGGTTTCCAGGCCGATCAGCATGACCAGCCCGATCTGGCCGAAGACGTCGAGCGGGATGTTGTAGAGCCATAGCCCCACGATCGCGCCGAACATGGCCAGCGGGACCGTCAGGACGATGACCATCGGCCGGATCCAGCTTTCATAGAGGGCGGCCATGAACAGGAAGACGCAGACGATCGACAGGCTGAAGATGTAGATCGCCACGTTACCGGTCTTTTGCTCCTGAAAAGTCGTCCCGGTCCACTCGAAGTTGTAACCTTCGGGCAAGGTCTGGCGGGCCACCTCTTCCATCGCGGTGATCGCCTGGCCCGAGCTGTAGCCAGGCTTGGGGCTCCCGTTGATCTTGGCAGTCGCGTAAAGGTTGTAGTGCGGCACGTCGATCGGCCCAAGGGTGTATTTGACCTCGCCGAGCGCCGAGAGCGGCACTTTGGACCCTTGCCGATTCAGGACGTAAAGCCGCGAGATATCCTCGGGCTTGGTCCGGGCTTTTCCTTCGGCCTGGACCATCACCTTCCAGACCTTGCCGTAGAGGTCGAAGTCGTTGACGTAATAGGCACCGAGGTTGACCTGCAAGGTGGCGAAGACGTCGTTGATCGGCACGTCGAGCCGGCGGGCCTTGGTCCGGTCGAGGTCGAACTTGAGCTGCGGGACGCGGGCCGAGTAGGCGGTGAAGACGCCAACCAGTTCGGGCCGCTTGCGGCAGGCGTCGAGGTACTGGTCGACGACGCGCTGCATCGCCTCGGGCCCCTTGCCGGTCTTGTCCTCGATCATCAGTTCCGACCCGCCGGTCTGGCTCAGACCCCGGATGGGGGGCGGCTGCAGGACCAGGGCCATGCCATCCTTGATACTCTTGCCCGTAACTTCCCCTAGTTTCTTGGCGATCGCTCCCGCACGGAGTTCAGGCTTGGTCCGCTCGTGCCAGGGTTGCAGCGGACAGAAGACGACGCCGCAGTTGCTCTGATTGGTGGCGTTGATGACGTTCAGGCCGTCGATGGCGACGACGTGCTGGACCCCTTCGAGGTCCATCGCCAGCTTGATGACGCGCTGAACGACGGCGGCGGTCTTCTCGCGGCTGGTTCCGTCGGGCGTCTGGACGACGCAGATGACGTAGCCCTGGTCCTCGGTCGGGATGAACGCCTTGGGGCGCTGGACGATCATGTATCCAGTCAGGACGAGCAGGCCCAGCGACGGGATGACGATGGTCCACCAGTGGTGCGCAGTGAATTCGAGCACGTCGTCATACGACGTTTCAACCCACTTCAGGCCGGTGTTGAACCAGCGGAACAGGAAAAACCGAGTCGGGCCTTGCTTGGTCTTGAGGAACAGCCGCGACATCGCCGGGCTGAACGTCAAGGAGTTGATCGCCGAGAAGACGAACGAGAAGACGATCGTCATGGCGAACTGGTTGTACATTCGCCCCGTCAGGCCGGGCATGAAGGCGACCGGCACGAACACGGCGGCCAGCACGAGCGTGATCGTCACGATCGGCGTCGTGATCTCGGCCATCGCCGCCATCGCCGCCGGGAGCGGTTTCAGCCCACGATGAAGAAATTTTTCCACATTTTCCACAACAATAATCGCGTCATCGACCACCAGGCCAATCGCCAGGACCAGCCCGCACAAGGTCAGCGAGTTGATCGAGAACCCGAACGCCGCCATCGCCGCGAAGGTGGCAACCAGCGAGACGGGAATGGCCAGCATCGGGATGAGCGTGGCGCGGAAGCCTTGCAGGAAGATGAACACGACAATCATGACGAGCAGGAACGCTTCGACCAGCGTGTGCTGCACTTCCTGGATGTTTTCCGACACATATTTGGTGGTGTCGTAGGCGATCTCGTAGTCGAGTCCCTCGGGGAAGTCCTTTTTGAGCCGGTTCATCTCCGACTTGACCTCGCCGACGATATTGAGGGCGTTGGCGTCGGAATACTGGTAGATCGGCATGGCGCCGGCGGGGTGGCCGTCGAGGTAACCGGCGGTGTCGTAGTTCTCGGAGGAAAGTTCGACCCGGGCGAGGTCGCGGACGCGGACGATCGAGCCGTCGTTGTTGCGGCGGACGATGATCTCCTCGAACTCGGCTGCCTTGTTGAGCCGCCCCTTGATGGTGATCGGGTACTCGAAGGCCTGCCCGGTCGGGACCGGCTGGGCGCCGATCTTGCCGGCGGCAGCTTGCAAGTTTTCTTGCTGGATCGCCGTGATGACCTCGGCGGTCGAGATGAGCATGCTCGACAGCTTGTCGGGGTCGAGCCAGATCCGCATGGCATACTTCCGGCCGATCGCGCCGACGTCGCTGACCCCCTTGATCCGCTTCATGACGTCGGAGATGTAGATCTGGCCGTAGTTGTCGAGGAAGTTGGCGTCATACTTCCCGGTCCGTGAGATCAGGTTGACCACGCAGACCATGTCGGTGGAGGTCTTCTTGATCGTCACGCCGTACTGCTTCACCTCCGGCGGCAACTGCGCCTGCGCTGTCTGGACCTTGTTCTGGATGTCGACAGCCGCGAGGTCCTGGTTGAACCCGACGTCGAACGTCGCGACAATCGTCGAGATCCCGTTGCTCGTCGACTCGGAGTTGAAGTAAATCAACCCCTTGGTGCCGTTGATCTGCTGTTCGATCGGCGTCGTCACGGTCCGGGCCACGCTCGAAGCATCAGCGCCGGTGTAGGTGGTCGTCACCTGAACCTGCGGCGGGACGATCGGCGGGTACTGAGCGATGGGCAGGAGGAAGGCACAGATTCCCCCGATGAGCACCATCAGGGTCGCCAACACGGTAGCGAAAATGGGGCGGCGGATAAAGAAATTCACCATGAAAGTGCGAACTCGTCCCAGGGGAAAAGAGGGCTCCAGACCGCTCGGTCGAGATTAAGTTAAGGCGATGGCTTGTCTCGGGGCTGACTCGGCGTCGAGGTCGCGGCCCCACCGATGACCCTGGTGATGCCGGCTTCAATCCGCTCCAGGTGGCCATCAATCCGACTCATGTGGGATTCGAGCCGGTCCAGGCGACTGTCAATTTGGCTCATGTGGGTGTCGACTTTGTCAAATCGGCCTTCCAGACTGGTGACTCGAGATGCGAGCGATCCTGCCCAGTATGCCGAACTAACAACGCCGGACAGCGCGGTGGCCAGGGTCAAGCCAACGAGCCAGTTCATGATGGAAAACTCACCAATGAGTTTGGACACCGTGACGTTGACCTTGTTGATCTCGGCCGAGAGCGAAGAGTTGACCCTGGCGATCTCCGCCGAGAGCGAAGTATGAACCCTGCCGATCTCGGCGGAAAGCGCGGCATCGCCCTGGTGGATCGCGGTCGTCAGTGCGACCTCCGCGCGATGGATATCAGCGCGCATTTCCTTGAGGTCGTCACCAAGAACTTCGGTCGTCGGGCCGGGCATCGAGTCGTCCTTTGCGGCGGTCGGGTGCTGAGGATCGGGCCGGGTCAGTGCGGGGCAGGCTCGGCGGGGGTCGGCGCTTTCTCCTTTTGCTCGCCGACGACGGCCGACCGGGAGCCGCCGGGTGTCAGGCTGTCTCGGGTCTGAGTTGCGCCGTGCGACCGGTCGGGCTCAGGCGTTTTGCTGGTGGCCGACTTCTCGGCGACCTGGTCGGACTGGGGTTGCGCGGTGACCGCCGCGGTGCCGACTGGTTGCGGCAGGGTCGCCTTCTCGGTCTTGACCGGCATCCCGGGGCGGATCATCTGGAGACCCTCGACGATCACGCTGACGCCGGGTTCCAGCCCCTTGGTCAGAACACGCAGCCCCTCGTAAGATTGCTCGGCGATGACTTTCTGGATGGCGACCTTGCTGTCCTTGTCGACCTCGTAGACCACCGGCCCGCCGTCGGTCTCCATGACCGCCTGCTGCGGGACGACCACGGCGTCGGTAATCCGGTCGACCTCCACGCGGAGCTTGACGTATTCGCCCGGCAAGAGCGACCCCTGGGGGTTGGGAATCCGAGCCTTGCCCAGGAACGTGCCGGTTGTCTCGTCCACGGTATTGTCGACGAAGAAAAGTTCTCCCTCCTCGGGGTAATCCAGGTCGCCTTCGAGCCCAGGCCGGGTCAGGTGGACCTTTTGCCCTTCCTTGGACAGTCGCGAGGCCCGCTCCAGGTAGCGCGAGCCGATCCGGAGTTCGATCCCCATCGGGTCGAGTTGCTGAATCGTGGCCAGCTCGCTGAAGTTGGTCTGATTCGGGCCGACGAGGTTGCCGACCTTGACCTTGGCCTCACCGATCCGCCCGTCGAGCGGCGAGTACATCCGGCAGTAGCCCAGGTTCAGCTCGGCGTCGCGGACGTTGGCCTTGGCGGCCGCCAGTTGGGCCTTGGTCGAGAGGATGGCCACCTCATAGTCCGAGTTGGCCTGGTCCAGGCTGGCCTGATCGGCCTCGACCTGAGCCCCGATCCGCTTGCTGTCAGCCTCGGATTTGTCGAGATCCTCGCGGGTCCCGGCGTTCCGGGTCAAGAGCGCCCGGCTCCGTCGCTCCTCGACCTGATAAAGGAACAACTGCGCCTTGTCGAGCGCCAGTTGCGCGGTGGCGACCTCGCGGGCCCGCGACTTTTCGGCCTTGCGGACCGCGGCTTCGACCTCGGCAACCTTGGCCTGTGCCGTCTCCAGGTTGATCTTGTACGGCTCCTCGTCGATGACGAGCAGAAGATCCCCCTTCTTGACGGTGGCCCCTTCTTCAAAGTGGCGTTCGATCAGGAACCCCTGAACGCGTGCCCGGATCGTCACCTGTTCGAGCGCCCGGGTCGTCCCGACCGGAAACGCCATGACCGGCACCGTCATCCGCTTCGACTCGACCACGCCGACCATCGGCGGCGGCGGCGTGGGGGGCACAACCGGCTTGCCGCACCCGGTTAAACTCGCCCCAACAACCCCGGCGCTGGCCCCACACACGGCCAGCCGTCGAGCCAACTTCAAAACCTTTGCCACCCAGCGATCCGACAACGGAACCATTGTTTGCTCCCCACCAGATCGATCGACTCGCCAATCCGACCCCTTGATCTCCTCCCGACGCGGCTCGGTTATGCTGTCCCCCAATTCGCGTCAGGACCGATCTCCCCATCGAGGTCGCGGCCGTTGCACAAACGGTATGATTCGGTGTGTCTGAATGTCAATGACCCTTGACTCGGTGGGCTCGACCCTTAGGTTGGCTCAACGTGTGGGAATTTGCCGGAGCTGACTGAGCGCCGCATCGACCGCCTTGCTGTGGACCCGCTGCTGAAGTATCTCGAGGTCGGGGATCGCCACCACGGCCGGTAGGCCGATCTCCGCGAGCAGGCCGGCCGCTGGCTCGAAATTGTCCCAGTTGTGGCTGGTGAGCAGCGCTCGGAGGTCAGGCACCAGCGGCGCGGCATTGGCGCCGTAGCGGGCGATGCTGCCCCGGAAATGCAGTCGATCGTTGGGATTTTTGGCCGCAAGGAGCAATCGAAGCAGCGGGCCGAGCATCGCCTGCGCCTCGGGTGACGCAGGATCGATGGCGACCAGCGCCTCCACGGTCTGGCGGATCAGCCAGGCATTGTTCCTATCCCGGAGCGTCTGTTCGGCGACCTCCCGAACCTGAGCGAGATACGGCCGAGCAGCGACCCCACCCTTGCCCAGAACCGCCACCGCCACGGCCGCGCGGTCGCCGCCGGCGTTCATGAGCCGCACGAGTTGCGGGATGACCTCGGGCGGTGGCGGCGGCAGGTTGAGCAACAGCCAGAGATCGTAGGGAGCTGCGGTCGGGGGCGGGACGGCTTCGGTCCGGGCCAGCAGGATCGGATAAAGATCCGCCTGCGGTGTCCACCCCTTCATGATCGCCTGGACCGCCATCTCCTGGACATTTGGGTCGGGGTCGGTGCGCAGGATGGTTAGCACCCGGGCACGCCCGGAGGCGGTCGGGGTTTGCAGCCGGCACACATCCCAGACGGCCGCCGACCGGGTGGCGGGGTCGGAGTCGGGGCGGACGAGCAACCGATCGAGCGCCGGGCCGGACTCAACGTCGAGTTCCGGCGTCAGCTTGACGCTATCCTGGACCCGCCGCCACGCCTCGACCGCCGCGAACCGGACCTTCGGCTGTGAGTCGTTCAGGGCGCGGAGGATTGCCCGGACCGCCGTAGCCTCGGCATCGGCTGTGCCGAACGGGGGAGGTGTGGGCATCCTGGCGCCGCGTACTGGCTGGTTGTTGCGAGCCCAGAGCGTCAGGATCCGGGGGAGAGAGTTGGCCGCCGCCGCGCGGACCTTCGGCTCGGGGTCGCCCAGGACCGCCAGCGTCAGCAGCGCGGCGATCCGGGCGGGGTCGCCCCGGCTGGTCGCGCCCAGGCCATAAGCCGCCGCTTCACGCTGAGCAGGACCACCCTGGCTGATCATCTGGATGTCGCCGGTGACCATCGCCTGCTCGACGTCGTGATGCTCCCACCAGTAGAGCCCCGACCCGAGCAAGACCGCCACCACCGCCACGATCGCCATCAACCGCGCCACCGTCAACCGATCCGGCATGATTTCCATCGTCGGCTCCTTTCAGGGTCCAGGGGTCGCGAACGGCCGGAGCCGGTTGAGCGCCCATTCAAAGTCCTGGTCCGGTTCGCGAGCGTGGGCGGCTTCGAGGTCGGGAATCGCGACCACGGCAGGAGCGCCGACCGGGATCAGCCGTCGCGCCGCCTTGTGCCGGAGCCCCCGGTCCGGACTTGCCAGCGCCGCGCGATAGGTCGGGACCAGCGCGGCCGCCGAAGCCGCGTACAGATTCAGGACATGATCGGCGGGAGTTTCGTCGTTGTCGGGGTGGACCTGGGCCAGTTGCCAGAGTGGAGCCAGCATGGCCTGAGCCTCAACGGAGTCGGGGTCGATCCCGACAATCGCGCCCACCGCATTGAGCCGGTTACGATGACTGGTGGCCGCCTCTCTAAATTCGGTTGCCGCCAGCGGTTGCAGCTCGACCAGATACGGGATCCCGGTCCGGCCGAGCTTGCCCAGCGCCTGTGCCATGGTGGGGGCCAGGTGTGGGTCAGTCTTCAGCAGGCGGATCAATGCGGGGACAACCTCGGGGGGCGGGGCGGGAAGTTGCCACAGGGCCGCCTCGGCCTCCGAGCGTTCGTCCGGGTCGCTGCTCTGCCGCCGGGCCAGCAAGATCGGGTACAGGCCGCTTGCCGGCCAGGCATGGACCAGCGACCGGATGGCCGACTGCCGGACCTCGGGATCGGGGTCGTGCTCCAGAACCGCCCGCACCCGGTCGTGCCCAGCGACGGTCGGGGACCGCAAGCAGGCCAGCGCCCAGACGGCCTCCGACCGGATGCCGGGGGAAAGGTCCGGGCGTGCCAGCAACCGGTCCACCGCCTGACCGTATTCGACTTCCAGGTTCGCCGCGAGGTTCAACTGCAAATGGCGGAACCCTCGGAGCGCCACGAACTGAACTCCGGCATCAGGGTCGCTCAGGGCACGGATGAGCGATCGGACGGCGGTTGCCTCGATGTCGGCCGTCCCGAACGATGGGACCGAACCAGCGGTCGAGCCCGACGGCGCGGACGGCTGCCGTTGGCTGGAATCCCACGCGATCAGCACCTGGCCCAGCGATCGGACCGCGACCTGGCGGATCGCTGGGTCGGGGTCGCCCAGCACCAGCGCGGCCAGGGTCGCGGCGATCCGGGCATGATCGCGGGTGACACCGCGGCTCAGATTTTCGACGGCTCGGAGTCGTTCGGCGCCGTTGTCACTGGTCAGTGAGTGGAGGTCGGCGGTGATCATCGCCCGCTCGACGTCGGCGTGGTCGCGGTGGTACATCCAGGCCGCCAGGACGACCGCCAGCAGGGCCACCACGATCATCAGCCGACCAACCGTCAACCGCTCGGGCATCGTCCGCATCGTCGTCCCCCTTGCTGTCAGGTCAACATCCGCTCCATGATCGCCACGTCGAATTCGGCCTGATGAATCCCGTCCACGGCCGCCTGGATCTGCCGGAGGACTCGGGCTTTACGATGGCGGAACCGGGTGGCCAGGTCGCGGAGGGGCGCCGGGCCGGCGGCCAGGGTGGTCTCGGCCGGGTCGATCAGGGCGCGGTGGTTCCGGTCAAAGGCCATGAGGTCGCGGGTCTGGAGGCTGGCATCAAACCGGAAGGCCGCGGCCTGCTCGTCGCGCCAGGCGACCAGACGCTCGGTCAGCCTGGGGCCAATCTGCGGGACCTTGACCTGCCCTTGCTCCAGCTTCGCCACGTCGGCCGCCGTCTCGATCCCGAACGACCGGAGGCTGGCCAGCCGCGCCGAGGAGATCCCGTTGATCCGATGATCCGCGATCAGGACCGAGTCAAGCCACTGATTTCTTTGCAATCGTGCGGAATCTCGGACGATTGTCTGTCGTTTGAGCTGATATTGCCGGGTCAGCTCATCATGCCGGGCCCTGGCGGCGAGCAGCGGCTCGCGGATCTTCTGGAATGAGGCAAGAGCGGTGGCGGCCTCGGCCTCGAAGGTGGTTTCGAGTTTGGCCAACTTCGTTTGAAGCTGGTCACGGCGGGCGGTTCGGCTCCGAAATTCCTTGACCCACCGCCGGTTCTCGTGCTCCCAGTCCTCAACCGCGATGGTGTAGTGGAGGTACCGGGTGAGAGCCTGATCGCGCCGCCGTTTCCGGCTGGCGAGCAGGACCACGAGCCACCCACCGAAGACGACCAGACCGACCACGGCCGTCGTCCGGGCACAGCAAAGCAAGAGCAGGCTGGTCATCAGCCCGAGCGCGGCCAGGACCTCGAACCCGAAGCCGACCGTCGGCGATCCGGGCGGTGCCGGTCGGGGTGTCGGGGCGCCGAGCGCGGCCGGGACGGGTTCGCCGACCTGGCCCGCGATCACGGTTGGCGTGGGGCGAGCATACTGGAACTCAGCCGAGGAATACGGCGCGATCTCGGCCCAGACGGCGGCAAGGTTGAAGTTCGGGTTGGCCCCCGTGCCGATGGACTGGCCGGGCAGGAAGAACAGGACCCCCGCCGTGCCGATCAACTCGCACCACGGGCACCCCCCGAGCCCCCTCGGAAAGTTGTGCCGGGGGTCAACCGGGCAAGCGGCAAGCTGACCAAGCGTCGCCGTCAGGGCGTCGGCCCACTCGGTTGGCGACGGGCGGGAATCCAGGACGGGAACAGCGAACGCGCGCTCGAACAGCGGGTACAGATCCGGGTCCAGCAGCGCCACCGGTGGCGTGCCGGGTGGCGGGCTCATCTCGGTCAGCGCGGGCGACTTCGAGTAGGCGAACCGCCCGGTCTGGATCGCGGTTTCGAGCGGCATCTCCCCCGAGCCCGTGTAGATCCCCGAGAACGGGTGCCGGCCCATCATCAACAGGTGAAAGATCAGGACCGCCAGGCCGAACCGGTCATGGTTCGGGGTCCGGTCGATCGCGCGGAACGACTGGCCTTGCAGTTCGGGCGGGGTGAACTCGGGGACGCCGACGACGCAGCGATAAATCTTGCCGGCAGCCGTCCGGACCTGAAATGAGTCGCAGTCGACGAAGTGGATCAGGGTTTGAGCCGAAACCAGGATGTTTTTCTGGTTGACGTCGCCGATGACATGCCCGGCGGCGTGGATCGTCTCGAAGGCCAGAGCGCAGTTGCGGGCGGCATGGATCAGGAACCGCCAGTCGGCCTCGGGGAAGTCTTTCTTGCGCTGGGCGACGCTGTACAGGTGGTGGATCTCGCGTGATCCAACCACCTTCGGCATCAGGACCCCGGCGACCGGCCCACCGGGCTCGCGATGGAGCGTCGTCAGGGGCCAGGCGGCAACCTTGAGCAAGGCGGGATCGGCCCGGTCGGCCATCGCCTTCAGCTTGGCGGCGTGCTCGGTCGCCGGGGCTGTCTTGTAAACCTTGGCGACGCGGTCGGGGTCGCCCGGGATCGTGAAGATCGAGCCTTCACCCCCCGTCGCGAGCGGTTCCGAGGCCAGCGCGATCGACCGGCCGGCGGGGTCAAGCAGCGGGTTCATGGTCATGGTGGCGGGTTGCCAGGATGAGGGTCTTGTCGTCGTCGGTCCGGGCGTTGACCCGGGGCGAGTCGAGGAAGGCGCGGAGGCTCGCGGTCAAGGCGGCGGGGTCGGTCGAGCGGGCCACAACCTGAAAGAGCGGGTCGAAGAACTGGGCGTGAACCGCCTCGGCGGCGTAGTCGAGGGCGAGCCGCTGCAAGCCGTCGGTCAACAGCGCCAGCGCCTGGATCGGCTCATCAAGGCGGTCGATCCGCAGCGGGCCGGGGAAGTCGGCATCGGTCAGAAATCGGGTCGTGTTGGCATATTCACCCGCGTCGGGCCAGAAGACGAACGCATAACCGCCTCCCGTGCGGTCATCGCAGACGATCACTCCGTCTCCCACCTGCGCGAACCAGGCCAAATCCGGCCCGATGACCGCCCCGAGCAAGGTGCAAGCCAATTGCCGGGGCGGCACTCCCGCCGTCTCGGCCGCCTGCTCGACCGCCACCCGCGCTGCCTGGACCCAGCCCCGGACATGCTCGTCGGTGATCGCTTCGAGCCCAATTCCGGCGACCTCAGCCTCGACCCGATCCAGAAAGGCCGCCACCGCGACCTGGGCCCCTGTATCGGCATGACTGGCGCTGCCGGCCCCATCGGCGACGGCGGCGATCAACACCGGGCCATCGGCGGTATCCACCAACCGGGCATCGGCATGATCCTGGCAGACGCCGTCGCGGTGCGCGGTGCCGGCGACGCTGGCGACAACCAGGTTCCAGCCTGCCCGGTCCATCAGATCTCGGCCCAGCCCGAGGGGGCGGGCAGTGCCAGGCGGTCGCTGGGTGCCGACTGCGAGATCGACTGCATTGACTGCGAGAGCCAGACGAACAGCTCGCGGAAGCTCAGGCCACGGAGTTTGAGCGGGTCGCGGACGGCGATGGCCCGCAGGGTGGCCATCTCGGCATCCTCGACCCCGACGGCGAAGAAGACGAACGCCTTTTCGCGCTCCCCCTGGTGGACCCGGTCGGCGGCGGCCTGCCAGGCGTCGGTCGGAGCACCATCGGTGATCAGGAAGATCCAGGGGCGATAGTACGAGATCCCCGCCCGCTTGTACGTCGCCTTCCGATCGGCCACGAGGTCGATCGCCTTGCCGATCGCGGCCCCCATCGGCGTCTGGCCGCTCGTGGTGAGCAGGGGCGGGATGAACACCTCAGCCGACGTGAACGGCGTTTGCACCACGACCGACCCGCCGAAGGTGACGACCGCGACCTCGGCCCGGCGGCTGGCCAGGCTATCGGCGGCCATCGTGTCGGCGAACTCGACCAGGCCCGCGTTCAACTCGGCGATCGCCCGCCCGGCCATCGACCCGGAGACATCCAGCACGAGCACACACGCAACCCGCGGCTCGGGGTTCTCGGCAAACTCGCTGGCGTCGAACCCGCCGAAGGGAATCTGATTACTCATCGAGGCGCTCTGATCCGTGCTGGTGCGGTTTGGCTCGGCCCGACTGATCCCACTTTGCCACCTGTCAAGGTACGCCGACCGACCCCTCGAAGCAACCGGATTCTGGCCCGGCGCCGAATCCTCCCGGGGAAATTTCCGCCGATCGAGCTTGCACCGGGGGGCTTGATCGGGTCCCCTGGATGCGGTCGGGGTTAGACATCGAAAGGGGCGACGGCTTGAGTCGGAAACGATCGGACGCAAAATCAGAACCGACCCTGGCGGCGTTCTTGCCGCTGTTTGGGCCGTCGAGCGATGAGCCGGTCTCGGTCTCGGACCTCACGGCGCGGATCAAGGCGGCGCTCGAAGGCGACTTTGCCGACGTCGTCGTCCGGGGCGAGGTCTCGAACCTCTCGCGGCCCCGGTCGGGGCATGTTTACCTCAGCCTGAAGGACGACGAGGCACAGATCCGCGCGGTCCTCTGGAAAAGTGCTGCCCAGAAGCTCCCGTTTGAGTTGACCGATGGGTTGTCGGTCCAGGCGTGGGGTGATCTGACGGTTTATGCCCCTCGGGGTGACTACCAGCTCACGATCCGGACACTGGAGCCCGAAGGGGTCGGAGCGCTTGAACTCGCGTTCCGGCAGCGGTTTGCCCGGCTCCAGGCCGAAGGATTGTTTGATCCCGAGCGGAAGCGACCGTTGCCGCGATTCCCCCGGCGGATCGTGATCATCAGCAGCCCCACGGGGGCGGCCGTCCGCGACTTCTTGCAGGTGACGGGGCGACGCTGGGCAGCGGCCGAGATCCTGATCGCCCCGGCGCGGGTTCAAGGAGTCGGCGCGGCCGAGGAAATCGCGGCGGCCATCGCCCTGGCCAACCGGGTCGAGGGTGCCGACCTGATCGTCGTCGCCCGAGGAGGCGGGAGTCTGGAAGACCTCTGGGCGTTCAACGAGGAGGTCGTCGCCCGCGCCATCGCCGGGTCGAGGTTGCCGGTCGTCTCGGCGGTCGGCCACGAGGTCGACGTGACGCTAGCCGACCACGCCGCCGACTTCCGGGCCCTGACGCCGAGCGAGGCCGGCGAGCGCTGCGTGCCCGATGCCCGCGAGGCCAGGGTGGCTCTGGACCACCTCCGCGACCGCCTGATCCGGGATGCCCGGAACCGCCTGACCGATGCCCGCCTCCGCCTGGATGACCACTCCGAAACCCTCGACCGCGGCATCCGGCGCGTCCTTGATGATCGCCGCCACCGCCTCGGCCGACTCGCCGCGACCCTGGAAGCCCTTAGCCCGGTCCGCGTCCTGGCCCGGGGCTACTCGCTGACGTTCCGCGAGCCCAATATCGGTGCCACCGCCGCCCCGATCCGTGACGCCCGCCAGGTTGCCGTCGGCGATCGGGTGACGATCCGGCTCGCGACCGGATCGCTCGCGGCCCGGGTCGAGGAAGTCAACGCCGCCGCCGAATCCAATCCCCCAACCGCCTGACCCGAAAGCCGGACCGATGCCCGACGCCGAACCTGTGCAATTTGAAGCCGCTCTTGCCGAGATTGAGGCGATCGTCGCGGGGTTGGAACAAGGTAGTGCCGACCTGAGCGGAGCGCTGGCCGGTTACGGTCGGGGGGTTGCCCTGCTGACCAGTTGTCAGGAGATCCTCGACCGCGCCGAGCGTTCCGTCGCCCTCTTGACCGGAGTCGACGACAGCGGACGACCAGTGACGACTCCGTTCGACGCGGCGGCCACGGCCCCGATCCTGCCCATGAACCCGCCAACCCCACCACCCGCCCCAGTTCCGGTGGCCGTAACTCCCACGACGTTGCCCAAAGAACCCGAGCCGATCCGCACGACGATCCCCGAAGCTCCGTTTTGACCTCACGACGCGAAACAACCCTCGAAACCCACCGCCGAACGTGGCGACGATGGATTTCGAGGGTCGACTGAATTTGATCCAGGACGGGCGACACGATCGGTTCAGAAGCCGGTCGGGTTGGTGATCGTGGTGGTACCGGTGCCGCTCCCCGCGCTGCCGTTGCCGCCGCCGAGACCGACCAGACCGGTCGTCGTGGTGCTGCCATTACCGAGGCCAGTCGTATCGCCGATGCCCGTGCCGCCGGTGGTGGTGCCGGTGGTCCCGGTGGTGGTGGTTCCGCTGCCAGTGGTCCCGGTGGTGGTGGCTCCGGTGCCGGTGGTCCCGGTGGTCGTGCCAGTAACGCCACTGCCCGTGTTGGTGCCAGTAGTGCCGGTGGTGGTGGTCCCGGTCCCGGTGGTGGTGGTCCCAGTGGTGGTTGTGCCGGTGCCGGTTCCGAGCGTGCCGGTGGTGCTGCCGGTCGTGCCGGAGTTGCCGGTCGCAGTGCCGGTGGTTGTCGTGGTGGTACTGCCCGAAGCGCCGGTAGTGGTATTGCCGATGGTGGAAGTACCGGTGGTGCCGGTCGTCCCGCCGGTGGTGGTACCGGTTTCACCGCCAACCCCGGTCACGGACGTGCCGTTACCAACGCTGGTCGTGACGGGGATGGATGTGCTGGTGGTGCTGCCGGTGGTGGAGCTACTCGTCGCGGTTGTGTTCGATGAGGTGGTCGACGTCGTGCTCGACGTCGTGCTTGACGACCCCGTGCTGCCAACGCTCGACTGCGTGGCGGTCGCGTTCCCGATGAGATATCCATCAAGCGTGAGCGAGGCGAGTGTGTCGCTGATCAGCGAGTCGACCGTGGCATAGACGAGCGACAGGCTGGTCGAGGAGATCGAGCTGTTGACGACGGCAACGTTCGCCAGCGCGGTCAACCGGCTCGACAGGCTCCCAGACCCCGACCCGACCAACTGATCCTGAATCAAGGCCGAGTAGGGCGATGCGGGCGTGTTGGCCAGGCTGGCGAGCACTGACTGGGTCAGAGTGGCGGTGGCGGTCGTGATGGCAGTCTGGGCCGAAGTTGCTGCGGTTGCCGAAGCTGTGGTTCCCGGGGTGTTGATGGGGATTGTCAGTTCCGCCGCCCGGATGGATGTCGCATAAGTGGCAAACGCAGCATTGAGCTGGGGACCGAAGGTGGTCAGGTCAAAATTCGACGTGGACGACGCGGTCGCGCTGGTCTGACCCGTGCGTCCCACCGCTCCCAGGTAACCCTGGAGCGACGTGGATTGATACGAACCCGCGATCGCGTTTTCCACCGCCGTGAACAGAACCGGCAGGTTGGCCTGCGGCACGGTCCCATTCACCGAGGCGGCAGTGAGGATGGTGCTAACCCGGGAAACCAGGCTGCTCGCGGAACTGCCGTTGATGCCACTCACGATGAGCGGGATCACGGTCGAGACGCGGGGAACGGCACTAAACGCTGAGGTTACCGATGTCGCCAGGGTGTTGATCAGCGTAGTCGCCGCCGAGATGGCCGTCGATGTTGGCACCGCCGTCGTCGGGTTGATTAAAGTGGCTTCGGCGGCCCGAACGTTTGTCGCGAACGTGGCATAGGCTGCGGTAATCTGAGTACCGGCCGTCGTGAGCGCGGTTTGCAGCTTCGATTGCGAACTGGTGCTGGTTGTTGTGCTGACCGCGGCGGCCGTGACGTGGGACAGCCCACTGCTCGGCACGGTCCGGTCTTCCAGGTGATCAAAGGCGGACGGACGGAACCGGGGAGAGCGATTCTTGGACATGGCTTCTGGTCTCGTCTCAAAAAACGGTGTATTGATCGCCGCGGCGAAGCCAGTCAGACCCCAAGGAGATCAGGCGACATGACCTGATTCTACCCCTGAAGATGCCTGGGTGGTCACTTTCGCTGGGGGGGTTCGTGCGATCCAGGAGATCTCAAGGTGCCGAGCAACCAAGCCCGGATCGGCGACTGATAATTCCGAACAATCAGTCGCCAGCACGCCTGCTGACGTTTATCGGAATCAAGAAGTCGTGGACACAAGATTCCCATCGCAAATCCGGGTCCAACAGACGAAAAGATCGACAAATCCTTCCCAGTCGATCCACCTGAACTCAGGTGATGTGAGGGGCGTTCGGTCGGATCGCATCGGAGACGGTTGACTTCGCCACTCATTGGGCGATGGCGAACGAGTCGATCAGGGTGCCGTCGGCGTTGATCTGGCGGACGGTGGCAACGCTGGAGGTGACGTCGACCTGGGTGAACGAGTGAACGTCGGCCACGAATTTGGTCGTGAACGGCTTCCAGGTCTCGGGGTGCCGGGGTTGGTCGGTGTCGTAGAGCTTGGCGCCCCCGGCGCCGGTGGTCAGGTAGATGACCCCGTTGGGGCGGGTCCGCTCGGTCCCGTCGTACGCCTTGTCGATGGCGAAGGTGCCGTCGACGGGGTGCGCCGGCTCGGGTGCATGGCCGTCGGGATAGGTTTTCGCGGCGAACCTGAGCGGGTAGGTCCGCTGGTAGTTGTGGATGTGGCCGCTGAAGACGAGCGTGACACCGCCCTGCTCGAAAAGGTCGGCCAGCAGGCGCATCTGCTGTTCGAGCGTGTGGGCCTTCGACGAGTGAAAGCCCGGGTGGTGGAACGAGACGAACCGCCAGGGCTTGTTGGCGGCGGCGAGGAGATCGGCGGCGACCCACGCCCGGAGTTCGGGGTCGGCCCACTGGATGTACGGGTTCGAGTCGAGGACCGTCCAGTGGACGTCGCCAAGATCCACCGAGAAGTTGGCCATGCGTGGGTAGTTGGGACCGGCGGCTGCGCGAAACGCCTGGAGCCGGGCCGGAGCCCCCTTCAACGGCGAGGCGAGCTTGCCGGTGGCGGCCTTCGTCGGCCCGTTGAGCGGCTGCGACCAGAACAGGTAGTAAGCCATCAGGTCGGAGTCGCGGTCGAAGTCGTCGAGCGCGATGTCGTGGTTGCCCGGCACGCCGACGAACAGGGTCGAACTGAGCAGCGGCGCCCCGAGGTCGGGCGACGCCTCGGCTGCCGCATAGATCGGAAAGAACTTCGACCGGTACTCGCCGATCCGCCCCCGAAAGTAGACGATATCGCCGGTAATCAGCGCATAGTCGGGCTTGGTCCGGGATACCTGAAAAGCGACCTTCTTTTGCCCTGGCGTCCCCGCCGCGCAGTCACCAAATGCGACGAACCGCTGCGGTTGGCCGGGTGCTGGCTTGGCTTTCGCCTCGGCCTCGAAGACGGCCGCGCCCCCCCGCTTGACCCGATACCGGAACGCCTTGCCGGGCACGAGCCGATCCAAAACCGACGCATAAACCCGCTGCGGCTCGACCCCGTCGAGGCGGATCGGCCGCGCCGCGGGCTTGCCCGCCGATCGCCAGGCCGAACCGACCGGCGCCTGGACATCGACGGCCCAGTCGGCCTCGACGTCGTCGGCGTGCCAGAGCAGGGTCAAGACGTCGGCTCGGGTGGCGTCGCTGCCGAGTTGCACGTAAGGAGTCGCCAGGAACGGGCCGACGCGCCGGGCTTTGGGGTCCTCGTCCTTGAAGTCAACCCAGTAGACGGCCGCCGTCGCGCCGAGGACCAGGGCGACCAGAGCGGTCAGGCCGCGAAACAGGTTGCGGGACGAGTCGAACGCCATCGGCAAGTCTTTCCAGTGCAACGACGAGAGCGGAACCCCGGACCAGAGGGGGCCCGATTCGGACTCGACCCACTGTACCAACTCGATCAGACGCTTCCCACCCTGGAGCACCCGGTCAGGTCGAGCACACAACAGGATTGGCGCAGGGTTTGCCGGGTTGGTTTGGTTCGATGAGGGATCGACACCCACCGGGCTGCGGTTGAGGATCGAGAACAGACAGCGCGCTCCTCGACCTGCCCTCCGGTTTCCCCGGTCGCGATGACCGGCCGAGACCGCCCACCACGCTGATACCGACCTCAAAGCGGGTCGCGACTTCGGGCTGACCAGGATTAAGGATTGAGCTGATGACGGATGAAATGATGCGAGCATCTCGTTGCGCACGGCGGCTTCAACCGAATCACATCGGAGCGGCCGGGCTGGCGGTGGTGCTGATGCTGGTCAACCTGGCCACGCCGGCTCCCGGCCAGATCTCGGCGCTCCCAGGTCCGCCGAAGGCGAAGCAGGTCGAGCCTGCCAAGAAGGACCCGGCCGAGAACCCGGTCCCCGCCAAGGGGCATCCTGGGGCCGTCTTCTCGGCAACCAGCGAGCCGATCAAGGTGGACCAGGTCGTCGATGACCGGGGGATCGAGGAGACGCTGACGGACTTGCTCGGGCAGTATCCCGGCGTCCGGCAGGTGACGGTCAAGGCCCGCGAGGGGTTCGTCACGCTCGACGGTCAGACCGACGATGACGGCACGATTGACGACGTCACCCGGTTTGCGCAGAAGGTCGAGGGAGTCCGGCTCGTTCTGAACAAGATGAAGACCGACGCCGAGGTTTTGACCGGCCCTGAGATCGCCGGTAACGTCCTGCGGCATTACCAGCACATCGTCGCGCGGAACTGGTTGCTGGCGCTCGTGGCCGTGGGCTTCTTGATCGGCTTCATGAGTCTGGCGCGGGTCTTCTCGAAGTACTCCGAGACGATCCTCTCCCCGTTTCTGAAGAACACGCTGCTCCGGTCGGTTGTTGGGTCGATCCTCAGTTCGCTGCTGGTGGTGGCTGGGATCATGATCAGCCTGTCGATCCTCAACCTGACGCAGGCGGTCCTGTCGATCCTTGGGCTGGCGGGGGTGGCCGGGTTGGCGCTCGGGTTCGCGTTCCGCGATATCGTCGAGAACTTCATCGCCTCGATGCTTCTCGGCTTTCGGCGCCCATTCAGCATCGGCGACTTTATCACCGTGGCCGGTCGGTCGGGGTCGGTCCTGATGCTCGATACCCGGGCCACGACGTTGATCACCCCCGAAGGGAACCACGTCCGGATTCCCAACGCGGTGATCTACAAGGAAACGCTTGTCAATGCGTCGGTCACCCCGAACGTCCTGGGGACAGTCGAGGTTCTGGTCCCCTACGAGTCGTCCACAGCGACGGCGATGGAGGCGATCAACCAGGCGCTCGCGACGACCGAATGCCTGCTGACCGAGCCCAAACCCCGGACGTTGGTCCAGGCCCTCGAAGTCAACGGGGTGCGGCTCAAAGCGACTTACTGGATGCCGACGAAGGGCGTGGACAACGACAAGCTGCAAAGCGACCTCCGGCTCAAGATCAAGGTCGGGCTCCAGCAAGCGGGAATTTCGCCGCCGTCGAACCACGCCACCGTTGGCGTCTCGGGACCGATCGCCATCGCGATGTCGCGACCTCTCGCCGAACCGGCACCCCACGGCCACAGCAACGGTCGGCAAGCCGCGATCCCGGCCTCCAACGCTGTGCCGACCACCAAGTCGGCCGCCGCGATCTCCGAGGACAACCTCCGCAAGGACACCGAGGCCGCCGCCAAGACCGTGACCGAGTCGACCGAACAGCAGGCAACCCCGATCGACCACGCCATCCACCAGGCCAAGGTCGAGGCCGCCCACGAAGGGGGCAACTTGCTGGTCAGCAACGGCAAGGCATGACCAGGGTCAGTTCATTCAAGGAATGATATCTCCCCAGAGACTGGCCCGGCGGGTCCCAACGTACCACGCGATGTCCACCCCCGTTGCCAGTCGCGATTGTGAACCGAGTCATCGGGCCAGTATGGAGGCTCGCAAGAATAACCTGTCGGATTCGTGGTTTGGCACGTTATCACTTCCTGAATACTACATTCTCCTGTGGAGATCGCTCGTCCATGACGGTCTTCAGAGCCTCCTTTTTTGCTCGGATCGTCTCGACAAGGGGACGTGCCATTCAAGTTGAGCGAACTGTAAATTGACTCAACGTGATCACTCGTTAATATCTATTATCCGGATGGCTTTCACGCTGTCGCCGGCCTGACGACACTCGCGCCGCTCACTTCGACTTCACGCCTTCCGATCGTTCGATATCCTCGCTTCAGTAGCCGCACCTCGAACCTGGGAGGTGATTTGGCTGCTCCCTGGCAACGTGGTGCGGTAGACGGCGATGACCCGTCCGAGGAACAGCTCGATCACGCTGCGGTCATGGGGATCCAGGGCCTGGAGGACGGCGTCGAGGCCGTTCAGCATCGGCGCGATGTGCTCGTAGGTTCGCGCGATCGACGCCTGCACGGGCCGCACCAGAACACGCCGCTTGTCGCCGACCTGCCGCTCGCGGACGACGTGGCCGGCGTGCTCCAGCCGGTCGATGACCTGCGTGATGCCGGCGGTCGTCACGGACAGCCGTGCGGCGAGTTCCGTCGGCGGCAGCGGACCATCTGTCATCAACTGCTCCATCGCGGCCAGATCGGTCTGGTTGATGCCGAGCGCGGCCCCGAGTTTACCTGCGGCCTCACGGGTCAGGATCGCAATCTCCTGCAAGTGGCGACCGATGGCATCGCCCGCGATGTGCAGCCCGCGCGGGTCTTCGGTCGAGAATGGCTGACCGTCAGGCATGGGTCGTCTCGCTGTCGCCTCTGGGGTTCGTCGGGAAGCGGACGGGCATCACCGCTGCGTCCTATCATCGTTCGCGTTACCGCCTTTGCCAGGCGTCTGCTCGTCTTTCTTGGGAGGTCCGAAGAACGAGAACGGCAACGCCCGATTCAGCCCCTTACGGAGTTCTTCTTCGTCGATGCTTCCGGTCGAACCGGCGTCCCAGCCGACGAACCACTTGCTAAAACCGCCCACGAGTTCCGTGCGACTGAGCTTTTTGTCCTCGTCCGAGTCGAGGGCACTCATGAGTGTCGGCTCCACCACCTCTTCCGGTCGAAAATCGCGCGATCCCTTCGGCTCTCCGGGCTTCTTCTTGCCGTAGATGCGGCCTTCGCTTCGGCCCGCGAGCTGATCCTGGACGGAGGCTGCGCGGCCCTTGACGAACATCAGGAGCGTCGGCTTTTCCTTGCCGAACCCGAAGGGACCACCTGGAAGGGGATCACCCGCGACGACTTTTTCGAGTTGAGCCAATTTCTGCGGCGACTCCTCGCTCACCGCCGGCCGGATGGCCGAGGCGAGATCCCGCACGAGTCCCTTGATTCGCTCGGGCTCAGCCTGGTCGCGGGCGAACTTCGCCATCGCCTCAAGATATCGCGAGCGGAACGCCTCGACCTGGAAGGCCCGCTCCAGGAACCGCTTCCGTCCCTCCCACGGCTGGCGGATGCTCAGCCCCTCCTGATCCTCGCGGGTTCCCGCGATCCAGGAGCCAAACGTATGATCCTTGTCCCAGGGGATGAACAGGAACCGGCCGCCCTTGGGGCCGAGGAACATGTAGTAGTTTTGCCCGGCGGTCAGGATGCTGTCGAGATCGCCGATCCAGACTGTCACGGCCAGGAATCGGGCGAACTCGTCCAGGTCGACGAAGTCGCCCAGCCGCCTGGCAAACTCCTCGTTGCTCGCCGTCGCGACGAGGCGGCTGAAGGCGATGACACGACGTTCCTGCTCCGAGGTCAGGTCCGTCTTCGGGTCATAGCCCTGCTGGTAGGCTTTCCAGTCGGCCCCGAGGTCGGTGAATAGGTCCGGCAGGCTCGGCTTGAAGATGGCCCCGCCCTGGCCGAGCTTGCGGTCGGACACGAAGTTTTTATCCACGTTCTCGACAAGGGAATAGAGGCCGAGGTACTGCCGCTCGAACTTGCCCGGAACCGTCACGAACAACCGGGCGTAGGCTGTGCGGGGGGCCGGGACGCCGGCATCGCGGTAGAGTCGGTACGAGATCACCTCGTTCATCATGCCGGCGTCGGTGACGTTGTTGTGCAGGTTGAGCGTCGCCATCCCGGCAAGCTTTTGCCCCTTCACGTGCTTGTTCAGGTCGATCTTTAGCGACCGCTTGAGCGAACCCCGCGCCTCCAGGAAGGTGCCGTTCCCCTTGTAGCGGACGGCCACATCGGGGAAGGTCAACCCCTCGAAGTCGAGGTCGGCATGAACGTACTCGAATTCGACTCCCATCATGCTGGAGAGCCCATTCCGCTTGCCCTCCCGGCCCTGAAGCATCATCCCGGGCGGCGGCCCCGCTGCGTCGCCCATCTCGGGCGGGGCGAGCACCACGCTCAAACCCTCCCGGATTTGCTTCGAGTCCAGGACGCCGTCAGCATCCCGGTCCCAGGCCGTGAACCACCGCTCGCCCAGCTCACGAAATTCGGCCGCCGAGAGGCTCTTGTTCCGGTCCCGATCGCCGTCCCGCATCATTGGCGGCGCGAGGAACATCCCGAACCCGAAGCCCCCCATGGCGGCAGGGTTCGATCCTCCCTTCGGCTCCAACTCGGCCCATCGCTCGGGAGTAAATCGGAGGTGGAGCGTCCAGACCTTACCCGCATCGAAGAGGTCCGCCGCCCGGGCCGGCAGACCTTTCGTTCCGGCCGGCTCGCCTGCCCGGGCGATCAAGACCATCCCGAAGAGAAAGACCAGGACGAGCGGCAAGCACACAACCACAGTGGGCCACGCGGGATGACGCCCGATCGTTGCCCGGATGCCCAGGCGCGAGGACGGAGAAACAGAAAATCGTCGCGGCGGTGCGGGGTTCATGGATGGTACCTTTGTGGGTGGCAGGAGGTTCGCAAGAAGTGGGGACGCAGGCGGCGGGCGATGCACGGTCGAGCAACCGGATTCATTCCCGACGTTTCAGGCTGATGTTCTCGACCCCCGCGAGCACGGTCAGCCCCGCGATGAGGCCCGTGGGCGATTCCCTCCGGTCGAGGCGGATGTGGTAGACCATGTCGAGGGCCGCCCCCTTCTTGGCCGTCATCGTCCCCTCTCCTCTCGTCGTTGATGCCCAGGAGCAAGCCCATCAAGTTCGTCGATTGCCAGTACGTGACCCAGGAAGCGGGCTCGCATCCCCGCGGGACAAATTCTCAGCTCTCACAACCATCTCGGCCGTCGAGGTGCCGCCCTGGCCACATCTCAGGACTGGTCCGCGTTGTGGCCGGTAGACGGCGACCCGGGCTTGTCCAAGCGGGCCACCTCGACGTCGAACCCGCCGGGAGCTTTCACATAAAACCCGTACCGGTACTCTCGCCGCTCCGGTGCATCGACGGCGAACGCATCGGCGGCGAACCGGGCATGGAGGCGGTCGACCTCCTCGTCGGTGTCGACGAAGAACCCGATATGCAAGTCCTTGTGATAGGTGATGACCGCCGATTTATCCTTGTCGAAGTGGCTCAAGTTGAACACCACGCCAGACTTGTCGACCAGCGTCGCCAGAAAGTTTTTCCCCACCTCCATCACCGTCGTCATCTCAAAGTACTTCGTGAAGAAGTCGCGGTTCGCCGGGACGTTGCCCACGGGAAGGTTGATATGATTCAAACTCATCATCGCCAAAACCCCACGGAAAAGGTTGGTCGCAGCCCGGATCGATCGATACATGAAAGTGTTCGAGGACCAATAAGGGTCGCTCGATCACTGCCGGGGAGTTGCTCTTTCAAGTCCCAAACCCCGATCGATCCCCACCAGCTTGATTTAACCGGGCCAAGAAATCTCTCGATCTGAGTAGCTAATATAGTTAGCAATTAATCAAGGTCAAGAGGCTTGGTTCGTTATGGAGCCTAATCCAACCACAGAACAAGCCCAGATAGTTGATTATTGCGAGACCCCGAAGGATCAAGGTAGACTTTGTCATGAAGGGGTCATCCACTGCTTGACAGATAGATAGACGGCTCAGGCTGCTCCCCGTGGGGACTGGAAAACGCGTTGACGGGACTTCCAGTCAGGCGCCGGGCTCGACGATCTAGCCAGACTTGGTCGCGGTTACGTCCGTCACAAAGTAGATTGCGTTGCGGGCGGGAAATCAGATAGCGTGATCCATGTCGTTGGCCTCTGGGGTGATGCGGTGGGGCTGCTCTGATGGTATCGCGCATTTGATGCTTCGGTTGAATCTGATGCTCACATGATGGCCGGCGAATAGATCGACCCTGACCGTGACCCGACGACATCAGTCAAGCCAATGTGCCAGGCCAGGGACGACGGTTTCGTTCAGTTCTTCGCGGCCGGCTGGGCGATGGCGATCTGGAGGTCGATCTCGCTGGCGACGTCGAGGGCGAGCACCGCGTTCTTGTGCCGGGTGGTGGCGTCGGTCGAGAGGAGCATCTCCTTGCGGCCGGTCGACTCGCGGGCGGTTCGCAGCTTCTCGATCAGAGCGGCGCGGTCGGCGGGGACCGGCAGGTGGTCGATTTTAACGGCCCCCTCGGCGTCGACCTCGACCAGGATGAAGTCTTTCTCCAGCTCGTCCATCGACTTGGCCCGGCTCTGCGCGGCGGCCTCGGGCGGCTTGTCCTCGTTGGGTCGGGGGATCTCGAACGTCTTGAAAACGACCGTCGACGCCGTGACGAGGAAGAAGAGAACGAGCTGGAAGGCGACGTCGACCATCGCCGCGAGGTCAAGCTCCTCGACGGTCTCGGTCGAGTTCCGCGTCAGCGTGAAGTCGCTCGCCGGGTCGTCCTCGGCATCGTGCTCGGTTTCGAGTTCCGGCGCCAGCGGGTCGTCCAACTCGGGCGGGTCCGGGCCACCCGCCTCGTCGTCGGGCAAGACCGGCGTGGCGAGGGGCGGAGCGGTCGCCGAGCCGGCCTGGATCGCCGGCAACTCGACGGTGGTGTCGTTTGCCTCCTCGGCTTCGTTGTCTTCCTCCTCGGGGGGAAATTCCAGGTCGGGCGTCGGTTCGAGGAGCGGCACCAGGCGGATCGGCGTTGATTCGGTGACGACGGGCGACAAGACCTCGACCACCGGCGGCTCGGGTGTCGGTGGTACTTCCGGGGCCGGGGCCGGGGGAGGTTCGGTGGCCTGCAGGGCGGCCACCTGCGCGATCCGGCTCCAGCGGGTGGTCCCGCTCGGGCGGATCAGGTCGTCGCTGGTCAGGGTCCCGTCGGCCAGGCGCGACCGGACGGCCTCGGTGGCGACCCCGCGCTCGACCTCCAGTCGCACGCTGTGAAACACATCCCACATGGAAGACACGGCAGTTGGCCTCGGTCGGTCGGTCGGTCGGGGTGACGGGTCGGATCAGGTGGGATTGGTCCCGGTTCAAGTCGGGTCCTGGACGCCGATATGGATGGTGACGCCGGTCTCGCGCTTGCTCAGCTCGCTGATGAGCTTGAGGACTTCCCCCTCGGGGACCTCGCCGTCGGCCTCGATGACCACCTTTTTGAGGCCCTTGGCCACCCCTTCGGAGACGACCGCCGCCGCGCCATCGTAGTTGACCTGACGACCGGATTTGTCCTTGCCGACGAGGATTCGGCCCGGCTGTCCCGGCGCTTCGGGCTTGAGGATCGTCAGGAAGGTGGCGACCGTTTCCTCGACGCCGACCCCCCGCCGAGCCGTGGGGACGTTGACCTCGGGCTCGCCCGAGAGCTGGACCGAGAAGAGCATGAACGTCATCAGCTGGAAGACGACGTCGACCATCGGTGTCATGTCGATATGCTCGTCGCGGTCCTGGGTTTCCTGACGGCGGAGCATCATGGCGGGTCAACCTCGGGATGAAACGGGATCAACCAGGGCACCAGGTGAGCGACCGATCAGCGTGGCAAGACGGCGCGGCCAGCCGGGGCGGGGCGGTTGGTCCGGGCGGGCTGGCCCTGGTTCTCGGCCGCTTCAAGGACTTCGAGAAAGTCTTGCAAGTTCCGCTCGGTCGTGTCGCGGAGGCGACGGAGCTTGGCATGAATGTCGTTGGCCACGATCATGATCGGTGTGGCGATCAAGAGGCCCGACCCGGTCGCCCAGAGCGCCAGACTGATGTCGTTGGCCAGAACCTGCGGCGCGACCTTCTCGGCACCACCGATCCGGCCGAACGCCCCGATCATCGACGCCACCGTGCCGAGGAGGCCCAGCAGCGGCCCCATCCGGACGATCGTCGAGAGCGTGGCCAGCCGGTTGTCGAGCGCGGCGATGACCTCGGTGTGAAACTCCATCACCAGCAGCGGCTTGATCTTGGCCAGCCCCTTGGCCCGGTTGCTGAGCGCCACGGCCATCAGTTGCGCCAGCGCCGTGTGCCAGTACGGCGGCCCCTGGCAAACCGCCAGCGCGTTATCGACCTGGTTGACCTGGAGCGACTTGCCCACCTGCTGGATCAGCGGAGTGGCATTCGACCCGATCGTCTTCCGCCCGATCGCCCGATAAAGCAAGATCGCGTTGTACACGCCCCAGACGGCCAGAAGCCCGAGCGCGGCGTAGATCAGATAGCCGAAGGCGTCGATGATCTCGGTAATCTTCATAAAAATCCGGGCGGTGCTCTGAGGGAGTCAAATGAAAAAAGGGCGGGACCAGCAAGCAATTGCTCTTGGCCCACCCTCAACAGTAGCGGATTCGGGGGACGGTTCAAACCGGTCAGCCGCCAATTTCGCCCCGCGCTACCGGGCCAGGACCGAACGTATGCGGACCGAGTTGAGCCAAAGTCAGCGGGCGGCGACGGCTTTGGCCTCACTTTGCGGGCGGTCGAAGGGGACGAGCCGGGGGTCGGGCAAGGTGTTGTCGTGGACCAGGGCGGCTGAGGCTCCGGCGAAAAAGTCGGCGTCGTCGGCGATGTCGAGGTTGTAGACCAGTTCGACCCGGCCGGCCTCGACCGAGTCGATCGTCCGGATGCCTCCCAGGGTCCGCACGGGGTCGCCGGGCTTCAGGTCGCGGGCCATCACCCAGCCCCGGCCAGCGATCCAGAAGCGGTGAAAGTGGCTGGCCACCACGACGTCGTCCCCCAGCCCGACCCGGAAGGTGGGGGCCGGCGGGTTGTGGTGCGTCACCGTGACCGGGTGATACCCCAGCGCGCCGGTGGCGGTGCTCTGCGTCAGGACGAGGTCGCCAACCCGGATCGCCTCGATCGGCCGCGGGCCGGTCATCGTCTGCACGGCGGTCCCGGCCCCGAAGCAGCTCATTCCATTGACGGCGATCGACCGGGTGACGACGTTCGTCGGGGTCAACTCAGGCTGATAGTCCGACGGGACCACCTCGACGAAGGTGGGGTTCTGCACCGTCTGACCTTCCACGAACGCATAGCCCAGAGTATTGACCCACCAGCGTTCCCAGGCGTTCCGGTCGGCGGAGAGACCCGCGCCGGTGGCGTCGTTCAGCAGTGTGACGACCCGGTCGTTGGTCGCGGTGATCGCCCGGTTTTGCTGTTCGAGGTTGGCCACGTCGCGATCGAGTTGCCCCTGCGATGCCGCCGCCGAGCGGGCCGTCTCCGCCTGCGCCTGGGCGAGCGAGAACTCGACTGACCGCTGCTCGGCGTAGTCGCGGGGGTTGTAAGCGGTCAGGGGGACGGTGCTCGCTTCGAACCGCGAGACAACGTCGTCGACCTGTGCCGAACCGAATTTCGATTCCCCCTGATGACCGGCCAATTCTCTCTGAGAAACGAGTTTCCGCAACTGGTCGGTGACCTGAGCGGCCTGCGGGCTCATCTCTGGGACCGGGACAGATGCGGGCCTTGTCCCACCGAAACGGCTGTAATCGAGATTCCCCGCGATGCTGGTCGATGAACCGAAGGAATCGCTATAGCTAGAGCCAAAGCCATACAGCTTAGACGGGTTGAATGGCCTTCCCCCACGCGAATAGGCGGAAAACGACGTCACGCGTGAGATCACCGGCTGACCGAAGCGGTCGGTGGTGATCTGGTCGGTCGGGCGGATGGGTGAGTTGGGCTCGTAGAGCCGCTTGACGTTGGCCTTCTCCCCCTCGACGAACAGAACGCCGGGCGACCCGGGGCCGTTGACGGGCCGGACCTCGAAGCGGACCGGCCGGGCGAGGAAGCCAATCAGAAGGTGGGCATACTCGCGCGGGTCGCGGCGGCGGAGCGTCTCGGTGGCAGTCCGGCGGGTCTCGGGCGAGGCGCCGAACAAGGCGAGCTGCGCCAGCATCCGGGACGCCGCCGGGGCGTCGATCTGCCCGAGAAGTTGCACAGCCCGGGGTGCGTCGGCATCGGTCCCGAAGACCCGGGCGACGCTCGCCAGGGCGCGGGGGTCGGTCACGGTCAGCAGGTTCGCCTCGGCGGCCGCCCGGCGCGACGGTCGGTTCAGGTCCGCCTTCCACTGCTCCAGCAACGGCGGCCAGGTCCGGTCGGCCTTCTTCTGGGCCTCAACGTCGAGTTTGATGACGGCCAGTTGGGCGTCGGTGGCCCAGTGGCCGTCGTGCTTCTTGTAGCCGAGGCGCTTCCAGGCCAGGTCGCGGGTTGGGTCGAGCCGGGTGACGGCGGTGAAGTGGGCATGGGCCTGGTCGAGCAGCCCCTGGTCGCTGGCCCATTGCCCCAGAGCCCACTGGGCGTCGGCCGTGTAGGGGGTCTGCGACCGACGGCGGTCGTAGTCGGCCAGGAGCGCCTGCCCGGCGGCGTCGGTCCGAGCAGCCTGCGCGACGGCGGCGGGGGCGACCCAGCGACCGTCGCGGGCAACCAGACCAGCAAGGCCACGGGCCATGACGTTGGTCGGATCGGCCAGGACGGCCAGGGCAAGGTGCCGGACCCGCTCGGCGGCGAGTCCATGCGCCTCGCACCAGAGTGCCAGCCGAACCTGTTCGGCGGACGAGCGGCCCGCCGCAGCCTGAGCCTGGCGATATTCCGTGGTCAGGTCGGGATTTGATACGGGCGGATCGCCCAGGCTCAAGAAACTGGCACAGACCAACGCGACGAGGGGCATCGGCGTGACCTCCCAGAACCTCGGACAACTCGAACTGATAATACCTCTTTCGGATCATAGACTCCATGCATGCAACAAACAAGCGAGATCAAATCTAAATTGCCTGGCGGCCGGGACGGACCTGCGCATGCGGCGTACTTCGGCATTCCAGGCCGGCCCAGACCCAGCCGCAAGGTCTTAACTTCCGACCCATCTCATCGACCCGGCATCGCTCTTGGGGACCAAGTCCGATCACGTTCTGGGTGCGATCTCTTGCCAGTTCGCCTCGGTCGTGGAAGAATAGGTCTCTGGTAGTGATTCGCCGTCCCGCGGGGTCCCGCTCATGCCGCGCACCGTGTTGATCGTCGACGACGAGCGCGACGTGAATGATATTCTCGCCAGCCTTGTCAAGGCTCGCGATTTCGAAGCGGTCCAGCGTTTCGAGGGCGCTACCGTCATCGACGACGTCCGGACCCTTCAGCCCGACCTCGTCCTGCTCGATCTCATGCTGCCCGACTCCGACGGGTTCGCCATCTGCGAAAAGCTCAAGCGGACCCGCGAAACCAACCTCACCCCCGTCGTGATGGTCACCTCGCTGAACGATCCCGACCATCACCTGACCGGTGTGCGCGTTGGGGCCAACGGCTACCTGACCAAACCGTTTACCCCCCGCCAGTTGTTCGATAGCATCGACGCCGCCCTCGCCTGGCGCGAAGAACACACGAACAAGGGGACGACCGGCGAGATTAATTTCGACATCCGGAGCGAACTGGCCTACCTCCGGCAGACCAACGACATGCTCGCCGACCTGTTCCACCACACGCCGCTGACTGAGCGACAGGTCAAGGATCTGAAGCAGGTCATCAACGAGATGGGCGGTAACGCGATCGAGTGGGGCAACCGCAAGAACGCCGAACTGACCGTGCGGATCACTTACCGGATCGACCACGAGAAGGTCACGATCATCATCCGCGACCAGGGGCCTGGCTTCAACCCAACCACCCTCGCGCACGCCGCGTCCGACGCCGACCCGATCGGTCACCTTGATATCCGGAACGACCTCGGTATCCGCGAGGGAGGCTTCGGGATCATGCTCGCCAAGGGGTTGGTCGACGACTTTTTCTACAACGACAAGGGGAACGAGGTTACCCTCGTCAAGCGGTTCCCCAGGACCGACCCCGTGCCAAGTCCGGCCTGACCGGTGGTGCTCGTTCTGATCCTGGCCAGCCTGGCTCTGGGCCAGGTTTCTAACCCGGTTGTGGATGCCACCACGATCCGAGGCAAGACTCTGGCTGGGTATCAAGGATGGTTCCGGACCCCCAGCGATCCGTCGGGGCTGGGCTACATCCACTGGAGCCGCGACTCGACCAGGGTTGACTCCACCTCGCTCACGGTCGAGATGTGGCCCGACCTGAGCGACTTTCCCGCCGAGGCTCGGCACGAGGTTGCCGGGTTCACCCTCGCTAACGGCCAACCCGCGACCCTGTTCAGCTCGGACAACGCCGCGACGGTCCGCCGCCACTTTGATTGGATGCAGCAGTACGGGGTTGATGGGATCTGGCTTCAGGAATTCGTCGTCGACTGCCCGGGTGGCCCGCTGGAAGTCCGCTCGCCATCTCGGCTTCGAGTGCTCGACCACGTGCGGGCCGCCGCCGCGGCGACCGGCCGCGCCTGGGCGATCAGCTTCGACCTGTCGGGGATGCCGGCCGATCGCGGCTTCGAGGTTTTGACCCGCGAGTGGCGCCGGCTGGTCGAGGCTGGGGTCACATCGGATCCCCGCTACCTCCATGAAGCGGGCCGACCGGTCGTCGAGGTCTTCGGTTACTACCACGGCGGCCCGGACGACCGGATGTCGGCGGAGCAGGCCAACCGCCTGACCGACTTCTTCCACGAGAACGGACCGACCGCCGCCTTTCTGGTTGGCGCGGGTGACTGGAACTGGCGGAGCCAGCCCGACCCTGCCTGGCAGCGCGCGCTGGCGCGGCTCGACGCGATCAAACCCTGGAACGTCGGCAACTATTCCCGGGACCAGGACGGAGCCCGCCACGCCTCGACCGGCACCTGGCTCGAAGATCAGCGCATCTGCCAGGCCCGCGGGCAAATCTGGCTCCCGGTGATTTATCCTGGGTTCGGTTGGGACAACCTCCAGCGACTCCCGCCCGGCCAGTCGACGATCCCGCGTGCCGGGGGCCGGTTTTACTGGGAGCAGTTCGCCCGGCTGGCCGAACTCAAGGCCGACGCCGCCTTCGTTGCCATGTTCGACGAGGTTGACGAGGGGACCGCGATCTTCAAGGTGACCAACGAGCCTCCCACTCAGGCCCGCTTCCTCACCTTTGACGGCCTACCGACCGATTGGTATCTCCGCCTGACCGGCGCTGGGGCAGCCATGCTCCGCGGCGACCGCCCATTCTCGGCCACAATCCCGATTCAGCCCGGCTTGCCTTGATTCGGCACCGCGAGGCGATCTCAGGGCGTGCGGGGGCATCCGGCTTGTCAATGAGCGGGTTCGGCGGGACGTCGGATCAGGCTGAATGCTGGCGTCGACCGCGTTTGCGACGCGCTTTGCGCTCTCGCTTGGCGATCCTGGCCAGGTCGGGGCGTCTGGGTGGGTTCGGTGGGACGATCGGCTCGGCCGAAACCGATGGTGGTGTGATCGTGGTTGGGTTCGTTTCGTCGCGCGCGACCGGGGTAATGGCTTCGGTTGGTTCGATCCGCTGTCTCGGGGAAGCTGGCGGGGTCGGCTGGGGAGGCGCTGGGGTGGGGGCGGGAGGAACTGGGGTCGGACGAGTCTGCGAGCGCATGCCCGCCTCGGCCATCCGGTCCATGATCCAGTAGAGGTGACGCCGCGCCGAGCGCTCGTAGCGACCCAGGGTGGCGAACTGACGATTTGACACGTCGCCGTGGCCGGAGTGGACCGAGGCTCGCTCGGCCTCGTCGGCATCGGCGACCAGGCCCCGAGTCGCTTGCAACTGGGCGATCTGGGCGCGGGCGAGCGCCTCGGGGGCGAGGTTGAAGCCCGCGAGTCGCTCCATGGTCGGCGTGCCCATCAGGTCATGCGCCCGTTGCATCTGGTCGTCGGTCCAGGTTGACGTTTCGGCCACGCGTGCCAGGACCTCCCAGCGCTCGATCAGCCAGTCGCAGCCGTGCGGGGTCTGGCGCAACTGGGCCACCACTTTTGCAGGTTGACGCTCCAGCCGCGCGGCGATGGTTGCGACTTCAAGGCGGCGGTCCTCGTGCCAGAGATCATTTCCAGCACGCCACGCGGCGGCCGATCGGGCCTGACTTTCCAGATCGCCGATCCGACCAAGTTTCAGGCTCACGCTGGCCAGTTCCTCCACGAGGTGGCTTTCCCAGCCATCGCGCGGCGCATACTGAGCACGGCAGGCGGCGATCCGCTCGGCACGGACGGCTATGGCTTCAACCTCGATCTCGGGCAGGCACGCCGTCAAGCCATGCGTGATGCCATTCCGCGCCGATCGGGCCTTGCCCTCGACGGTCTTCGGACCTGTGCTTTTTTGGGCGTTGCGCCGATTGGCTTCGACGCGCTGGTCGGAGACGTGCATGGCAACCCCCTCCGCTTCGATGTGGAATCAAATCGGTGATAACGGTTCATGAGCGTCGTTGATCGGGCGGGCATGAACTGCAATAATAAGATCGGAACTCCATCAAGCTTTAAACCGGTTATTTTGCCGATTTCGCTTATTTTACCAAAATAGTCAAATTTTAGGCCGGAATTAGCCGGCCAATGGACTCGATCCTCCGAGCCAACTCTGGTCCTTTGGGATCATCAATGAACAGAACGATCTGGCCGGTCCCGGAGCCCGAGCGGGACCAACGAAAGAGCGGATTGAGCCTTGGGGGAAGGTTCAATCCGCTCTATTGGTTTGTTTGGTTGAGTTTCAGGGGATCAGTAGGCGTCAGCACTGATGACTTCGCCGCGGTTGCGGGTGCCGAGCGCCCACCAGGTCTGGGCGGCGATCGTGTTTTTGATGAACTTGACGCTCCCGTCGGCCATCAGAGTGTTGACGCCGCCGGCATGGGCGCTGGAGGCGGTGGCGAAGGTGGCTTCGTCGGGCCAGCCGCCGCCCTGGTCCCGGCAGGCACCCCAGGTATACAGCGATGAGTTGGGCGTGGTCACGGTGTTGAACCAGGTCATCCCGTTGGCTCCCACTTCCCAGTAGATCCCGCGGGCCGAGTTGAGGTTGCTCGACGCCTGGAACGCTTGCTGGCATGCGACCAGGGCCGAAAGGACCGGCCCGGTCCCGTAGAGACCATTGGGCGAGATGGTGGCCGGGTCGAACGCGTTGGCGGCGATGCAGGCGCTGACGCTCATGACCGACGTGCCGCGATAGTTTTTCGACGCGATGCTTGGGTTGCCCACCAGCGCCTCGGAAAAGGCGATCGTGTTCGATGACCCGTCGATGATATCCCGCAACCCGTAAGAGACGTAGTAGTAGAACAGCCCGTTCGACCCCGTCGCCGAGTTCACCTGCGGCGTCATGGTGGTCGTCCCCTGCGAGCCCACATAACTGTTGTCGTTGCGGTTCGAGGCGATCCCCGAGCCGGCGTTGGTATCGGAGGGGCAAAGGAACCCGGTCACCAACGTGTTGGTTACCGTGCTGTTGATGTTGTAATTCACGCCTTCGTTGTTGCCAACCATGAAGTTGGCCGCGTTGTAAATCGCGGTTTGCTCCAGGTAGTTGAGCATCAAGGCATGGCAACTCCAGTTATCCCACTGGAAGTTGTTGTTCCGCGTCGAGTTGGTCGAGACGATGTACTCTGACGCACCTAGCGGGAAGCAGTCGCTGGTCGAGTGGTAGTTGTGCAGCGCCAGCCCGATCTGCTTCAGGTTGTTGACGCACTGGGCGCGGCGGGCGGCTTCGCGGGCGGCCTGGACGGCGGGCAAGAGCAGGGCAATCAGGACCGCGATGATCGCAATGACGACAAGCAACTCGATGAGCGTGAAGCCCTTCGACCGCAGGATTCGGGGGCTTCCTGACGTGCGAGGAGACGACATGAAACGAACCCTCCCTTGAAATGACGTCGCGCCGCTGGGCACATGACGCGATAAGGGGCGCAAGCCGCCAACCGCGGTCGAGCGCGACAGATCCAGCATGATGTGAAAGTGAGACGAGAAGAAATGAGCAGCAGCCCAGCACTTACCCGGAATCGGGATCATGAATGGGTTGGCTTATCATCGACGACCGATCGGGGCCTATCAAGAAAATTCGACGCATTTGGCAAAAAATATCCGACTCCGGCAAAAGAAAGGGCGGGAATCAGCGGTGACGGCGGCAACTTTTCGTCGGTTCGACTTCTGAGCCCACCCGATTCCCCGCTTGACCGTCGGGGCCGACCAACGTACGATCCGCCGCTCGCGCCGAGATCCGTCCGCCCTTGATTTTTGATTTGATCCAGGAAGGTCCTTTCACCTCCGGGCGGTGGCAATGGTCGAGGCTGCGCAACAGGTCGGGGTCGAGCCAGGGCGAGGACCGACCAGGTGGGTTGAACTCTGCCTGGCGGTGGCGCTCGGGCTCCGACTGGTCGCGGCGGTCGCGGTGACGTGGTACGCCGCGCGGGTGGGCAAACCGTGCGTGTTTGGCGACACGGCCATCTATGTGGCGCTGGCGAAGACGATCGCCGACGGGACGATTTACCAGGTCTCGCAGTGGGGCGTGCCGCATTATGCGCTCCGGACGCCGGGGTATCCCGCGTTCCTGGCAGGTTGTCGCGTCCTGTTCGGGCCGAGCCTGCTGGCCGTTCGGGTGGTTCAGGCGGTCCTCGGCGCGGTCGCGGTCGCGGCCGTGTATCGGTTGGTGCGTCGGGCTGGCGGCACGCAGCCCAGACCGGCTCAGGTTGCGGTCGGACTGGCGGCGGTTGAGCCGTTTGTCGTGGCGATGGCGGCGCTCGTGCTTTCGGAAGCGGTATTCCTGCCGTTGATGATGGCCGGACTCTGGGGGCTGGCGGTCCTCTGGCAGAGGCCGACCGGACCCGAACCGGTGGCCCAGCCAATCCTGGTCGCAAGTCTGACGGGGGCGGCGATGGGGGGCGCGATTCTCGCTCGGCCATCGTGGGCCTTGTTCCTGCCGATCATCTTGCTCGTCTGGGTGGTCGGGACGCAGCGGATCGAGCGACGGGCGGCGATCCGCCATGCCTGCGTCGTCGCGCTGGCGGTGGCGGTCGTGATGGCGCCCTGGTGGGTCCGGAATGCGCGGGTGATCGGCCGGTTCGTGCCGACAGCGCTCTGGGTGGGAGCCAGCCTGTACGATGGGATCAACCCCGAGGCCGACGGGTCGAGCGACATGCGGTTCGTCGATGCCTCCGAGGTCCGGAGTCTGGGCGAGGTTGAGCAAGACCAAGTTTTTCGGGATCGGTCGCTGGCCTTCGCGCAGGCTCAACCGGGTCGGGTCGCTCAGTTGGCGGGGATCAAGTTCGCGCGGTTCTGGAGCCCGTGGCCCAACGCCGACACGCTCCGGAACCGGTGGGTGGCGCTCGGGTCGGCGGCGGTCACACTGCCGGTCTTCGCCTTGATCGCCGTCGGGGTCTGGGACCGGCGGCGCGACCTCCGGGCCTTGGCCCTGCTGGGCGGGCCCTTGCTTTATTTTTGTGGGTTGCACCTCGTATTTGTCAGTTCGATCCGCTACCGGATTCCCGGCCTCGTCCCCGCGCTCGGGCTGGCGGGGTTCGGCTGGTGTCGGGTCGCAGGGTGGGTCCGGGAGCGCGAGCCGCGGCGGGGTCGGCGTGACCTTGGACCGAGCCCAGCGACCGGCACGGATGAAGATGGCAGGGAGGCCAACCCGCGATGACTCGACGTGCCCGGTTTCGCAAGGCGATCCTCTGGACCCTGGCTCTGGTGGTCGCGATCGGGGCGGGCAGCGTCATCGCCGCCTACAACTACGTGACCAAGGGGGATACGCTCGTCGAGCTGATCCGCCGCGATGCGCCGAAGTTCCTCCCACGGAGCAAGGTAGACCTGATCCAGGCCCGGATCTGGCCGCTCCGGGGCGAGGTCCTGTTCCACGCGATCTCGGTCGGTGATACCGGCCCCGGCGGCCCGGCCTCGCTGGCCTATCTCCCGTACTTGCAGGTGAATTTCGACCCGATGGCGATGCTCCACGGCCACTTCGTCACCCGCGAGGTGATCGTCCCGCGCCCGACGATCCGCCTCCGCCGCCGCGCCGACGGGACCTGGAACTGCCAGAACCTGATCGCCGACCCCTGGCCCGGTCCGGTCGGTGGCGATACCCCGCCGATCCGGATCAAGGAGGGGACGATCGAACTGATGAGTGACGCCGACGCCGACGCTGATAGCGACAGCAGCAGCGGCAGCGGCAGCGGCGTGGTCCTGAAGATCCTGACCGACGTTGCGATCGACATTCCCGCCGCGCCCGCCGGAGGGCCGATCCCGTTCGAACTGACGGCCAAGGGGGATCTGTTCGAGCGGGTCGAACTGAAAGGGGCGATCGACCCGGCCGGCAGCATCACGTTCGGCAAGGGGGAACTCGTCCGCCTCAACCTGAGCGACGCCTTGTGGGATCGCCTGCCGCCCGAGGTCAACGCCGTGGTGGATCAACTCGGGTTCTCGGCGGGCGAACTCGACGCGAGCTGGTCGGCGCTCGCGATCAACCCGAGCAGCCCGAGTCCCGTCCAGGGGGATGGGTCGATCCGGCTCCGGCGGGGGATCTGGAACTGTCCCAAACTGCCGTTCCCGATCAGCGACGTTTCGGCCGACGTGGTGATCCGCAACGGCGAGGTCATCGTCACCTCGGCACGCGGCAACGACGGCGTAACCAAGTTCGCGCTCCGGGGCAAGTTCGCGCTCGACGACCCGACCCAGGCCCCCTTCGAGGTTGCCGCTGAGGCCGAGGGGCTGGCGCTCGACAACCGGCTCCGCGGCAAGACGCCCGCCAGGTTGCTCGAACTCTGGGATCTCTACTTTCCCGAAGTCGCGCGGTCCAAGGACGCCAGCGCCGGGCGGATCAACGTATCGATCCAGGCGGGTCGCCCAGCGCGTGGGGCCGAGGTCGATCTCGGGGCGGATATTGAACTGGCGGACGTCGCGATGCAGTACAAGCACTTCCCGTATCACGTCGAGCACGTCCGGGGGCGAATGCATTTGACGCCGCAGCGTCTGACGCTCGACAACGTCCACACAACCATCGGCAACAAGCCGTTCCGGGTCGATGGGACGGTCGATAACCCGGGCAAGGACGCGATTGCGCGGTTGCAGTTCGCCGTCGATGCGCTCCCGATCGACGATCCGTTGTTCCTGAAGGCGCTCCCGCCCGATGTCCGCAAGGTCGTCAACGACTTCAAGCCGACCGGGACCGTCCGGGGCACGGCCTGGCTCGTGCGTGAGCCACGACTTCGCCCCGAGGACGACCCCGTCGGTCGGGTCACCTTCGACGCCAAGATCGACCTGAACCCCGGTTGCTCGGCCACCTGGAAGGATATCCCGTACCCGGTCCGCGACCTGACCGGGCACCTGGAGATCCACCCTAAACAGTGGACCTTCACCGGGATGCAAGGCCGGAATGGCCAGGCGATCATCGAGGTCAACGGCCAGGTCGAGGAGATCCGCAAGAACGCGCTCAAGGTGGACGTCAAGGTCAAGGCCGAGAACCTTCCCTTCGACCAGCAGCTGCGCGACGCCTTGCCCGCTCCCTGGAAGTTGACCTGGAAGACCCTCAACCCGACCGGCGCCAGTGATCTGGTCGCCACGGTCCACGCCGAGCCCGGCAAGCCCGAGCGGAGCAAGATCGAGATCCACCCCCGACCCCAGACCGGCGTGACCTTGCGGTTCAACCCGGTCACGACGCCGGGCGGCAAAGGTGGCGGTTCGGCCCCCGTGGCGCTCGAACTCCGGATGGATGACGTTAACGGCCAGTTCGTCTACGACACCGGCACCGCGCCGCCGCTGACGATGACCGACGTGGAATTCAACTTCCGCGGCGCCAGGGTCACCCTGGCCCAGGGCAAGGTCGACGTCAAGGATACGGGGCAGTTCTCGTTGCGGATGAATCAGCTTGAGGTTGCCGACCTGCTCCTCGACGAAGGGCTCCGGCGGATGATGCCCGAGGTGATGGCAACCTTCGCCCGCCGCCTCGACGATCGGAAAATCCCCAAGATCCGCGCCGATCTCGACCTCGGCTGGTCGGGCAAGCTCGGCGAATCGGCCTGGTGTCGGTGGGGCAACGGGCTGGTCGTCCTGGCGAACAACAAGCTCGAAATCGGCGGGCGTGACCTGGCGCTGGAGTTCATCCAGGGGCAGCTCGACCAGGTCCGCGGTTCATCCAACGGCCAGACGCTCGAACTTTTCGGCGACATCGCGCTCGACAGCGTGCGCATCCTGGAGCAGCAGGTGACCAAGATCGCCGCGAAGCTGGCGGTCCAGAATGGCGGCGCGCGGGTGGACCTGAGCCAGGGGGTGATCCTCGGCGGGACGGTGGCCGGATCGGTGTCGAGCACGCTCGAAGCCACCCCGCGTTATGAGATTCAGCTGGGCATCGACAACGCCGACCTCCAGGAATACGCCAAGACGGTCCCCGGCCACCAGACCTCCAAGGGGCGTGTTTCGGGCGCGGCCCGGGTCAGCGGGCAGGGGTACGATCTGCACTCGCTCAATGGGAGCGGCTGGGCCAAGGTGGTCGATGGCGACCTCGGGATGCTGCCCGTCGTCCTCCGGTTCCTCAAGGCGGTGAGCCTGGCTGAGAACACGAAGACGGCGTTCGACTCGGCCGAGGTCAAGGCGGTGATCCGTAACGGCGATACCACGCTCAAGCCGGTCCACCTGACCGGCAATACCGTCAGCCTGGCGGGCGACGGCACGCTCGACGTCCGGGGCAACCTGAACCTGAAGCTCGAAATCGTCCCTGGGCGCGACACCCACCACATCCCGATCCTCAGCGACGTGACCCGCGAACTCGGCGGCCTCTTCGGCGTGATCCGCGTCGAGGGACCGATCGCCGCGCCGAGCGCCCACCTCGAACCGTTGCCCTCGGTGAGCGACACCGTCCGGAACCGGATCACGAAGCGCCGGTTGTTCCGCGAGACGCCCGAAAGCCCGACCCGGACGGCTGAGGGACGCAAGGGCAGCAGCGGGACCCGGTAATTCGATGATCCGCGTGCCGATCAGTCGAAAAGAAGCGGCTGGTCGGTGACGGTTCCCGACGATCTGGGCAGGAACCGGACCTCGTGATCCAGCAGCCATCGCTTGCGGCTCAGGCCGCCGCCGTAACCCGTCAGCGTCCCGGCCGCGCCGATGACGCGGTGACAGGGGACGATGATCGAGACCGGGTTCCGACCGTTGGCGAGGCCGACCGCTCGGCTGGCGCTCGGCCGCCCGATCCGCCGCGCCAGCTCGCCATAGCTGATCCGCTCGCCGGGATGCAACGCCTGGAGCGCGGCCCAGACGACCTGCTGAAAGTCGGTCCCTCGGAGCCGGATCGGCAGGTCAAACCGAGCCAGGTCGCCCGCGAAATAGGCTGCCAACTGGTCCGTCACTGCTCGAAAGGGGCCAGGGTCGCACTGCCATGATGGCTCGATGATCGTGCCGGGGCGGGTCCGGGGCGTGTCCATGTAAAGACCGACCAGCGCGTCGCCGTCGGAGACGAGGAGCAGGTCATCGATCGGGCTGAGCATGGTCGTGTAGTAGGTTGGCGGGTTCATCGTCCGGGCTCCTCTGCTGTTAACCCCGAAACAAGCGTCTCAACACGATCGACATAGATCTGAGAACCGCTCAAACGCCGTGAACCAGGAGGCAAAACGAAACGATCGAAACCGGAGAAGCGCTCACTCAAGATCGACAGACGACCCGGAATTCGCTTCCACGAGAGCCTAAAAAGTGGCACCCAGACCATTTTGGGACGATGGCTCAGTGCCAGATCTCGTGGGTGGACTCGACCTTCTTGGCGGTCGCGTCGAGCGTTTGCTTCAGTTCCAGCCGCCAACCCTCATCCTCAAGTTTGAGCAGGAATCGGAGTCGGGCACCTTCACCCTGCCGGCAAACGACGAAGGCTGACTGGGTGTCGCGGCTCCAGACCTTGCCGAGCTTGAACTCCTCGGGGTTGTATTTGTCCCACCGGCTGACCAGGAGCGACGATCGACGAGCCCGGGTACGCACGCGGGTCGTCCCGAAGCGGTCGAGGATCGCGTCGTACTCGTCGCGCGCGGTCCTCGCCAGGCCAGTGACCGTCAGCGACCGGTAGAACTCCGCCCGCTTGACGGGGTCAATCGTCGCTTTGGGAGACACAAACCGGGCCGATTCGGGAACGGAAGTCCCTTGCTTCGCGAACTCATCCAAGCGGTTAATCGGTGTCAGCGGTTAATTGGTGTCAATTTTAGCGGTTAATTGGTGTCAATTTTCAATTTACGAGGCGTTGATTGGTGCCAATTTCGAATAGGGCGTAATAGAAGGTGTCGTCCGGAGTATTACCCCGGACGACATGGCCCCATTTCCCTTTCCATGAAGCTAAAGTCCAGTAATTATTAAGTCCTTGGATTCAAATTCTCTGTCAGCGAAAGGTGGGGCGATGAGTGGTCTGTTCGGTCGCTGGTTTGGTCGATCTCGGGAAGATCAGCCGTCGCCCCCACTGACCGCCGCGCCGCCTCTGATTGGCGTTGCGGCGGCCCAGGAGGATACGGCTTTTCGTGCTTAATATGAGCGGTTTGCTGCCGGTTTTTTCTGTCGCCCCGGGCAGAAATTGTTACCCTTTCTGGCCGCTAACGACCTCGACCGCGTGGCGCGATGGCTCCACTGGACGAGCGCCGAGCCTGAGCCCAAAGCGTTCGTTCGGCTTGGTGTCGAGATCATCGAACGTCAGGTCCACATCTGGGATCAACCCAATTTGACCTTTTACTTGAAAGGCCGCAAACCGAGCCAGGAAAGCCAGGTTTGCCTGTCACTCTTGGCTCAAGTTCTCCGCAAACCGATCACTCTCTGGATCGAGGTACAGGGCGAGTCGACCGTTTCCTCGCTGATCTTCAACCCCTAATGCCAATGTTCCTTAGATAAGCAGAAGAATCGTAAATCGGGGAGGCAAGGAGGAGCCAATTCTCAATGATCGTCATGAAGCCACCCTTACAAATCGAAGCCGACAAAGCTGAACTGGTCGAAGATTCTGGGAAACTTTGCCGAAACAAGGAAATTCATGGCAAAATCCGGTTTAAATTCTGTGCCATTTTACGATCTTATTAAAGACACCGCGAGCGGTCCCACCGGGAAGCCGATCGAGCTGCCATCTCTTGACATCTTGGATTCACCATCGCTTGCGAGGCACCCATGACGATCTCACCCGCTCGGATGGCCGCTAACCGGGCCAATGCCGCCAAGAGTACCGGCCCGCGAACCATCGAGGGCAAGGCTCGGAGTCGCGCCAATGGCCTTAAGCATGGGCTCCGGGCTCTGGTGGTGCCGGTCGAGGATGAGGCGACGATTCGTGCCCGCGCGGTGGGCGTCTTTGACACGATCCGGCCTCAGAATGAGTATCAGGCGTGGCTTTGTGGTCTGATCGCGCTGCGGACGGTCCAGCTTGACAGGTTGAACGTCATCCGGCGGCAGACACGCGACGATGCGGTCCATCGCGCTGCGCAGTTCTGGGACGAGGATCAAGATCGCGAAGCCCGCCGGATCGCCGCCGGGATGGACCGCGACCCGGGGCGGACGGTCGGACTCCTGCGCCGGACGGTGGCCGGGTGCGCCTGGCTGATCGAGCGCTGGGCACACCTGGCATCGCTGGCCGGTCGAGCGTCGTGGACCGACGAACAGAAGAACATAGCTCATGACCTGCTCGGGACGCCGCAGGAATTTCGGTCGGACCCGCCGACTTACCTGATCGACGAGTTCGGCGCGGAGGTCGTGCCCGCGCCGACCGAGTTGCAACTCGCCCAGGCCCATCTGGCCGACCTCCATCAGTGCCGCGCCACCGTGGACGACACCGACGAGGCCGCCCGAACGCTGGCGATGGCCGACCTCAACGACTTCGGCGACCGCGATCAGGGCATCTTTCGCCGGTACGAACGCTCGCTGATGAACGACCTCAACCGAGCCTCGGACCAGGCCCGCTACGAATCCCCCAAAGGCGCGACCAACTCGCGGTTCTTCAAGTCGATCCCCGCCCAGTTCTTCAACCCGCCACCCCCCACCGCGCCGAGCGAACCCAACATCGAAGCGCCGAGCGAACCCAAGCTTGATCTGCCGACCGAACCCAAGAGCGAACCCAACATCCAGGCGACGACCGAACCCAAGGACAATGAACCTGTTGCGGTGGTGCCGCTCGAACCCTCGAAGTCACTCGCTCAGGTCGAGCCGACCGAACCCAGGAACTCAACGCCAACCATGCCGACCGAACCCAGGCGCCGGCCGCCGGCCGCGTCGCACCGTCCCCCGGCTGGTTCGTTTGCGGGACCGTTCCAGATTCCGAAGGGAACGCCCCCCGAACTGCGGGCCCTCCTGGAAGCCGACCTGCCCAACCCCGATACCCTCGACCCCGCCTGGTGCCGCGAGTTCATCGCCGCCCAACAGGGCATCGATTCCGCCCAGTTCACGCCCAACCAATAATCAAAATTGACATAAATTTCCTGGGTTAGGTCGAGACCAGGCCCTAGCTTCAGTAGGCCGTGCTGGGGTTCGACCGAACAATCGCATCAGGGTTAATTGAGAATTGACACCGATATGTGAGGTTGGATCGAGCGCGATTGGCGCTCGCACTCGATCACTCATGGTCTGCGACACCGAGAGAGGATCAACTCAACGTGCTGGGGCGATAGGCAAGCATATCATAGTTCTGTTCCAGCTTACTCCAGGAGAGCGTGACCAGCCCCGCGATGTGCGCCTTGGTGCCATCTCCGCCGTCCAGACCCCAGGGGTTGTACAACGTGATCGACTGTGTTGCCGCATTGACCGCGACCACGGCATAAACGTGATTACCATCGATGTGGTCATCTCCCGGCGTCGATTTGGAGGCGCAGACGATGTTCGACCCGTCGGCAAAGGCGGCGGCGAACTTTGCGAACTGGACCTTGGGCTCATCGTAAGGACTAGTCGGCGGTTCCGCAACGACATAACCAGACTGGCCGGTCAGAGCTTCAATCGCCCCGTTGTATTGATTAGAACCAGCACCAATTCCATTGATATCATAAGAGTTGTTCTGTTGATCCGAGTCAAGCGCCAGATTATGCCCCTCCGCAGTCCATTGGGCATACGCCTTTTCGATCAAGGGAGCCCAGAGCGCGGCGTGTTTGTCACTGAGTTTGTAGTTATTGTTGGCGAATGCGTAGGAGCCGCTGGTTGTTTTCGGCAGCCAGCGGTCGACCGTCACGTAATCGGGCGTGGCGACGTTGGTCGTGACGTTATTGTCGTAGTACCGGACCGTATAGGTCCCATCCTTGTTATCGGTGATCATGTTGCCGATGGTCTGCTCGGGCGAATGCAAGGTCAAGCTGGCCAGCGAGGCCATGAAGTAGCAGTCGCCCGCGAATCCTTGCTGGACCTGATGATAGCTCGGTTGGCCCACGAACAGCGGACCCGCAGCTTTGGCATACTTGTAGGTCGTCACGTTGCCCGAATCGTCGGTGCTGGTGGGGGTTGGTCGGTCGAGACCCAGGAACCACTTGTTGACCAACTTCCCAAGGTGGGCGGAAGAACTTCCCACCTTGAGGTCCCCCAACGTCTGCGTTCCAGAGGACTTGTTCGCCGAAGAGCCATAGACGAGCTTGCTGGACAGGTTGCGAACCGAGGGGGTCATAGCGACGACGGTCATGTTTTTGATGATGGCTTTGAGATCATGAAGTTCGTTGGAGGTGACCTTGCCCGACCGCTGAACTTGCTTGAACAGATTCAGCATGTCGCGGCGGGTCAGTTGACCGTGAGCGAGCATATCCGCCTGGACGGTCGCGGCGATCGCCGGGGTCTTCAGGTGGGTCGAGTACCAGGTCCGGTCGGCAGGCGCTGTGGTCGGGATCGGCACCGACTTCACGGTCGGCATCGCCGCGACGAGCACGGCGTGGAGATCACTCGTAAGGACGTTGACCTCAGCCATCGCCGGGGTCTGCGCGCCCGCCTGGACTGCGGCCGACTCCAGCGCGGCGGTGGCGTCGGGCTGGCTCCGCAGGAGAGCGGAGTAGAAGCTATCAATGATGGCATCAGTCGCCTCGGGCGACTCGACGATCCGGGCAATCACCTGCGCCGGGGTCATCCCGGCGGCCACGAGGGCATCGGTCGCGGCAAGACCGGCCGGATCGGCCTGCCGGCCCAGAACGTCGAGGTAAAGCGCCGGGACGAACGCGATGGAGCCGCTGCTGGTCGTGGTCGCGTGATCGGCCTGATACTCGGCCGAGTCGAGGATCGACTCAACCACCTGCGTCTCGGTCATGGTGCCGGCGGTCAGTTGGCCGACCCAGTGTTGCAGGCCGGTGGGGTCGGGGGCATGGCTGAGGAAATGTTCGTAGTAAGCATCAACCTCGGCGGTCAGGTGCTCGGCCGAGCCGACGATCATGTTGGCCACCTGAGCCTGCGTGATCGTGGTTTGCAGCAGGCCGGTCCAGTTATTGATCTCGGAACTGCTGGCATTGCGGCCGAGAATCGAGCGGTAGAGCGACTCGACGTAGTTGGCCGCTGCGCTCGTGCCGGTCGTCGCGCCAAAGGGGTTCGGAAAGACCGGCAGCGGCACCACCGCCGAGATCGGGACGGCACCGATGGCGATCGTCCCGCCCGACTGCAAGAGCGTCTCGGTGGCGACGTTGCGCAGACTCGCGTCCTGAGTCAGGTCCTCGCGGACCACGGCCGAACCGGCGGCGTAGGTCGAGAACGCAAAATGCCCCTGCGAGTCGGTGGTGGCGGTGGGGTCGCCGGCATCAAACCGGCCGTCTTGCTTCAGGTCGAGATAGACGACCCGACCCGCCAGGAGTGGGGCACCGCTGGCAAACTTGCCGCTGGCGGTCTGATCCAGGAAGACGGTCCCCTGGATGATCTGGCCCGCCACGATGCTGGCCGAGGCGCCGGTGATCCCGCTGGTCGACGCATCGGTCGCCGCGATCGTCTTCTTGCCTGGGGTGGTGAACGCGACGGTGGTGGTCGCGACGCCGTTGACCAGCGAGAGGCTGCCCGGGAGGTTTGTGCCGCTGGCCTTGGTGGCGAGTTTGACCGTGTCGGCATCGCCCGTCACGGTGTTGCCGTAAGCATCAATCGCCGTCACGGTGAGGGTTGCTGGCGCGTTGACCTCGACGTTCGACGGGGCCGAGATCGTCAGCGCGACGACCGACCCGGGAACAACGGCAACCCCCGCCGAGGTGGCGTTGATGCTCCTGGTTGCCAGATCCCGGACCGTGACGGTCTGCTGCCCGGCGGTGGTGAAGATCACCGAGACGGTTGCGGTACCGCTCGGCAACTTCAGTTCCTGCGGCAGGATCGCGTTCGGGTCGTTGCTCCGGAAGTCGACGTGGTCGGCGAAGTTCGTGTCGACGTTCCCCTGCGCATCGACAGCCTCGACCGTGTACCGAGCGGCGACGCCCGCCTGAAGCTGCGTCGTGGCGGCGACGGGCATGATCACCAGGTGATCCGAAGCGGCGGTCATGAGCTGGCGCCCTTCCAACGCCTCGACCAGAAGCCGACCGCGCGAGGTGGTGATGGGCCAGCGCCGGGGGGTGCGGTGGGTGCGGAACATGGTTGGTGCGAACCTTGTGCGGTGATCTGGCCCCGGGCAATGGACATCTCGACGTCCGCAATCGCCTCAATCGGGTGCTCTCGCCAGAACCATAGTTCCACAATATCCGCGCGACAAATCGTGATCCGACTCCTGGATGGTCTAGCACCGAGACGCGGGCCGGGGGTCAGAAAGCAAGATTGGCCTGTCACAAAATCCAGATTGGGAGTAAGAGAACAGGTCGTGGTGCTGTACCTTGAGTCCTGGCTCTATGCTCGACCTGCTCTTGAGTTTCGCTCCCGCCAGGCGTTGGCAGCCCTCCCGGATCGGGATGGATGGGACGCTTTCTGGAGTTCAGGGATGAACACGCAGGAACGAGCGCGGCGGCAACGGCGGGTGGGTGCGGTCGAAGCTCTGGAGACGCGGTCGCTGATGACGATCGCGGCAACGGCGCCGATCGCGGATGTGAACGTGGCGCCAGGGGGGACGGTGGCGGCCGTTGACCTGACCACACACTTCACCGACTCCAAGCCGGTGGCGAATAGCTACGCGATGGTCAACACGTCGCTCGGGACGATCCCGGTAGAATTGACGCCGGGGACCACGCCGGCCACCGTCGCCAACTTCGTCAACTACATCAACAAGGGGACGTACAACAACTCGATCGTCCACCGGTCGGTCCCCGGGTTCATCTGGCAGGCGGGCGGCTTCCAGCTCTCGTCAACGGGTTCCGTGACGACCCCCACGACCAGCGCGGCAGTCAAGAATGAACCCGGTGCCTCGAACATTCGCGGGACGATCGCGATGGCCAAACTCGGCAGCGACCCGAACAGCGCCACCGACCAGTTCTTCTTCAACGAGGCCGACAACTCGGCGAACCTCGACGCCCAGAACAGCGGCTTTACCGTGTTCGGCCACGTCGTCGGCAACGATGGTCTGGCGGTCATGGACGCAGTTAGCGCCGTCAACATCCCGTCGCCCGGCCCCCTGCCCTCGCCGTTCGACTCGGCGCCGCTCCTGAACTACACCAGCGGCCAGACCGTCCAGGCCAGCAATTATGTCCTGATCAAAAACATCACCACGGCCAGCGACCTGTTCCTCTCGTCCAGCGACGCCCCCAAGGTCGCCACCGCGACCGTCAGCGGCGGCACGCTGGCCATCAATCCCATCGCCGCCGGCACCGCCCACATCACCGTGACCGGCTACGGCTCCGACGGCACCCCCGCCACCGAGTCGTTCACCGTCACCGTCGGCGCCTCGGGCTCGACCACCACGACCCCGACCCCCACGCCATCCCCGACACCAACCCCATCACCCACACCAACCCCATCACCCACGCCAACACCAGCTCCTACCCCGGTCGCAACCCCGACGCCCACGACGGCGCCATCGTACGTCCTGCCGATCACGATCCGAGGGGCACTGCCGACCACCGTGGCCGCCGGCAGCAGGACGAAGATCAAGCAGACAGTGACGCTGGAAAGCATCTACGCCCAGATCAACCAGAAGGAGCAGGTCCGGCTCCGGCTCTCGACAACCACCACCGGCTCATCGAGCGACATCGTGATCGCCAGCAGTTCGACCCGCGCCAGGCTCCAGCAAGGGCAGGAAACCAAGCTCACGCTGTCGGCCCAGCAGATCAAGGCGAACGTCCCCGCCGGTGTTTACCACGTCCTCGTCTCGGTCTCCGACCCCAGCGGAGCCACCACCACCGTCGACACCGGCCGGCTGCTGACCGTCACCCCGGCCAGGAGCAAAGCCCATAAGTGAGCAGGACCAACGAGCGGGACGGAGCCAACGGCGGCCGTCCCGCATTCGTTTTCCGATCAGAACGGGATCTCGTCGTTATCATTGTTGAGGAATCGAGCGATGGACTAGCCCACTGATCCCAATCCTCCATCCCAAGATGGGGTGGTTGGCGCGCTTCGGTCGGCACCCAGGCGGCGACCGGGGCAACGGGCTCGACCAGGGTTAACCAGGCGGGATCTTGCGCCGCCCGAACCGCACGCCAGACCTGGCCGAGCGCCTGGCGGGCGGGATCGCCCAGAGGGGTGGTCCGCAGTTGATCCTCAGCGCGAAAGTAAGCCGTCCGCAGGTCGTCTCGCGCTTCGAGCCAATCGAGGTAGGCCAGGCGGGGGGCGGGATCGGTCGGGCTCGCGGCCAGGGCGGCCAGCAAGGCGGATTCGGCGAGCATTGGTCGCGGCTCCCGGAGTTATCCCGGCGTGCCGATCGCGCGGGCGATCCCGAAGGCGGCGGCGGCAGCCAAGCCACCGACGGCGACGGTTTGCAGGGCGCTCCGGAGGGGGCGGGTGGTGGTGAAGCGTCCCTTGATATAACCGAACAGCAAAAGCGCTACCAGGGTGACGACCACCGAGGCGAGCAGGGCCGCGTGGACCGAGGTGATGAAGAAGTAGGGGGCCAGCGGCACGATCCCGCCGACGATGTACGAGCCGGCGATCGTCAGGGCGCTCCGGCTGGCTCGGCGGGGGTCGGGGGCTTCGAGACCCAGCTCGAACCGCATCATGAAGTCGACCCACCGGGTCGGATCCGCGCAGATCGCGGCCACGGCGGGGGCCATCTGCTCGTCGGTCAGGCCGTAGCCGCGGAAGACGTCGGCGATCTCCTCGGTCTCGCGGTCGGGAAGCTCGATGATCTCGCGCTCCTCACGGGCACGCTCGGCGGCGTAGTGCTCGAAGTCGGTCCGCGCGGCCAGATAGCCGCCCAGTCCCATCGCGATCGCGCCCGCCGTCACCTCGGCCAGACCCGCCGTGACGATGATCGACCCCGAACTGACCGCCCCCGATAACCCCGCCGCCAGGGCGAACGGAACCGTCAACCCATCGGACATCCCAATGACGATATCGCGGACCGCCGCCGACGCCGTGAAGTGGTGCTCTACGTGCGGCACGTGTGGCAAATCTCTGGTTTCCAGCGCTGACTGCATCGCTTTCGCCCCCGAACCAACTCCCCTACCCTGAGCCCGACTTGAGGTATTGTATGCATGCGACGGCGGGCTGGCTTGCGTGGTTATTTCGTGATCGGTGGTCGGATCAGGTCGGCGTCGAGCTGCCGGGCTTGCGTGCGGATCTCCGTGCAAAGCGCGGCCCGCTGCTCGGTCGTGGCGGCAAGGCTGAAGCGCTTCAGATTCTGGCCGATCTCCACCAGCCGGGCGGGGAAGGTTCCGGCGTCGGGTCCATACGTCTGGCCCTGTTCCGACCCATACGGCGGGTCGCCCGGCAGCAGGTCGAACCGGCCGAAGCCGACGAGGTTGCGGGCAAAGTCGAACTCGTCGCCGTCGCCACCTTCGTTCTGCTCGTCGGGATAGCGGACCTGACGCAGCATCCGCCGCCAGACGGCCTCGACCAGCGCTGCGGTTTCGGCGTCGATCGGTTGCTTTGCCCGCGTCACGGCGATCTTGAGCGACTCTGGCTTCTCATCAATCGTCCGCTGCGCCTCGACAGATTCGACCGTGCAGCTTCTGGTGGTTGGGTCCCGATAGATCGTCACGCACCATTGCGGCTGGTTAAATCCCGGCCGGCAAAACATCCGGGCGAGATAGCCACGCGGCGTCGGGGCGAAGAACAAGGCATCCACATTCTTGCAGTAATCATACGCCGACGAGTCGCGAAACAGGATGCTGGTCGGTGGTTCCAACCGATTTTGAGCCTCGACGGAGCGGAGCCCCACGACGAGGATCAAACAGCCCACCCAGCCGAGACCCCTGATGTTCATCTGGAACCAACCCCTATCAAGACTTCATGCAACTCGTGGCAGACAATCGCCAGCCGTCACGAAGCGCGGCGTGGTTGCGAGGCCGTCCACAACCGCCATGCCTGGCAGAACGCGCCTCCGACCTGGGCGGCCTGATCGGCGTCTGGAGTGGCTCCGACGGGCAGGTAGAGGACTCGTTCCTCGCGGCGGGCCAGCACCTGGTCGGCCAGGACGGCCCGCAGGAGCCAGACCGCTTCCTCTTCGTTGGCGAGCTGGATGCTGACCCAGCCGGTATACAAGCGCGATGCCACCGGCAGGCCCGCCGGTCGGAGGGCGTTTCTGACCTCAGCCACCGCCGCCTCGTAGGCCGCCGGGTTGGTTCTTGCCTCCTGGGGTGTCGCGGGCTGCCAGATGCGGGCGCCGGCGAGCGACTTCTGGGTTGCCGTCAGGTGGCCATCCCAGTAGTGGCATCCCTTGGTGATCGCCACCACGACGTTTTTGATCTCCTTCTCGACTCGAAAGTCCGGCCCCGCCGGGAGTAACAGAACAGCACCCTGACGCCGTGCCGACACGTTCTCGGCGATGACGGCAAATTGGAGCCAGGCCGCCTGTTCCGGCGAGTCGCACTGAACGCCGATCCAGCCCGGCTCGTGGTCGGGTGCGATCAGCAAGCCGGTCGTCAGGCCGATCGCGCGATCCAGCTCGGCAACGACCCTGGCATAGGCTTCCGGCTGCGTGGCCACCTTCGCCTGCGCGACGGGTTCCAGCAGCTTGCCGCGGTGCGGGGGACCTCCCGCCAGGGCCAGATCACAGAAGGTCGTCCAGATCTGCGCCCAGGCAACTTGCCCATGCGCGTCGTATTTCAGGCCGGCCGAGCCCATCGAGGTCGGCGCCACCGATGTGTAGCAGTGCTGGTACCGAGCCGGCAACAGGGCATTGACCTTCGCATCCAGCGTCGCCAGTTCCACCGCCAGAGTCTGCGAGTGTATCGAGTCCATCAACGATCCTCTCGTGGCGAAGGAGACGGCCGAGAGCTTCCTTTATCCTGCAGGATTTTACTGGAAATGCCAACGCGAGACAGCCGTGTTACCTCGGAATGGGTCGTGGTCGGACCGAGCCTGCCGGCTTCCGGGGGTTGCAAAGTCCGACAGACCGCCAGCCAACCAAAGAAGATCAACGACTCCGGGTTGCTGGCAGATCTGAAATTCGCCGGTGCCGCCCGATTAACCCGGCGGTGGGGACGGCCCCATCCCGGACCGATAGACCGATTGGGGCGGTTCGGGCTCCAGGCGGATCGTGCCGAGGTCGAGCGGCTCATCGGTCCGCCCATCAGGGAGCGGCGGCACGGTGAACTTGCGGGTCGCCGTCGCCGTCCGGCTGATCGTCCCGCCAACGCCATCGCTCGTGCTGTTCGAGGCGGTGATCGTGACCTCATAGCGACCAGGCGGGACGTCGTTGAGCCGCATCGTCCCGTCGGCCAGGAGTCGCGAATCCGCCTGGTACTGGCTCCGGCGGAAAGCGTACCCTGCGGTCGATGTCCACCAGCGCTTGCCCCAGTCGAGCGCCGAGCCATCCCCGCGGGCAAGCAGATCGGGCGGAAAAGCCAGAGGCTGGCTGGATGTCTCGCTCTCGACCCAGACCCGCCCACGCCGCGAGTCAGCCCCCCGCGCCTCGAACCCCGCCGGCACAGCGACCCGCGCGACGACCGGTCGGCCCTGATTGTTCAAGGCAACCCGCGTTGTCTGGCCCGACTCGACCTTGACGATCTCGCCGTTGTTCTCGGGGAGTCGCTCGTCGCCCTGCTCGATCAGCGTTGTGACCCGAACATCCCCCGGGGGTACCCGTTCCACGGTGAACCGACCGGCGGCATCGGCGCGGATTTCGGTCTGGGCGTCGATCCTGGTCTCGTCGAAGTCCTGAAGATCGTTCCAGGCTTCCACCGCCACGCCGGGGGCGGGCTGGCCGTTGCGCTGGGCGATCCCCTCGATCCTGCCCCAGGGCCGGGTCGTGATGACCGGATCGGCTTCGAAGGCGGCGTGATCCACCCGGGCATAACTGCCAGGATGGACGACGACCACGGCATAAACCTTCCCGTCCAGGCCAGCATTGCGTTGCAGCGAGAAACGCCCCTCGGCGTCGGTGGTCGGCACGGTCGTCTGCCGGGGCGGCGGCTTGATCTTGCCGTTTTCGATCCGTACCCTTTGCTCCAAATCACTCGCTTCGGAGTAAGTCAGCGCCACCTGAGCCCCGGCGAGCGGCTTGCCATCGGGGCCGCGGACGAGCCCGGCGACGGTCCGCTCCTCGGCCTGACTGCGTCGGATCAACTTGACGTCGAGGCGGACCGGCCCGCCGTCGGTCGGCAAGGTGGACGACTCGAATGGTTCGTACCCGTCGGCCTCGATCCGCACGCGGAACTCGTGGTTCCGCTCGGCGTCGATCGTGCCCGAGAACCGGCCCTGAATCCGCAAGAGCGAGCGGTCGGATCGCCACTGGAAGCCGCCGCGGATCGGGTTGAACTTGCCGATCCAGGCCCGGCTGTTTGCCACGGTCTGGCCCGTCGCCGAGTCGCGGACCATGCCCGCAACCCGAACCGACCGGTTGAGCTGGACGACGATCTCATCCCCGCCCGCGACGACCTGTTGCCAGCGACTTTCCAGGAAACCCGAGCAAGTGACGGTGATCGTGACGAGGTCCGCCGGGGCATCATCCCAGCGAAAGCGCCCGTCGCGATCCGTCTTGAGCGAGACATCCAGCCCCTGGGTGTTCCGCCACGCATCGACCCTCATGCTTGCATCAGCGATCGGTCGTCCCTGCGAGTCGACCACCCGACCGAGCAGCGTGTGTGGGGGTCCCAGCGTGACCGCGATCGGTCCCATTCCCGGCCCGGCGTCCGCCAGCTTCAGTTCGGGAGCGTGCCCGGGGGCCCTTGCCAGCACGAAGATCCGCCCCGGCCGGACCTGCCGGAACTGGAAAACTCCGGCGCCGTCGGTGGTCGTCCACAACTCCGTCCGACCGATCACGAGCTGATCTCCGGGGAACCAGGCCACCTCGGCGGCGGCGATCGCCTTCCCCCGCTCGTCGACCACGGTGCCGGTCACCCCCTCGACCCCCCGCCTGAGCACCTGCACGTCGGAGAAGTCACGCAAGGCCGCCATCGGCATGGTATCGGGGGGCGGAGGGCTCGCCGACGACGGCTGGCCGTGGCGTCGGGGCGTCAACTCGGTGTCCGCCAGATAGTCCGGATGCGCCAGGTAAAGGTAAGCAAACTTCATCTGCCGGAAGTCGCGACACCGCCACTCGCCTTGCTGGTTCGTGGTGGCATCGACCATATAAGCAAGTTCATGCGGGTCTTTCATCGCGCCCAGGTAACCCCAGACCCGGACCTTGACCCCCTCGACCGGTTGGCCCGCCACGTCGACCACCCGCCCGCCGAGGGTTTCCTCGCCCGGCCAGAGCGTGATGGTGATTTGAGACGGAATCCGGGGCAATCCCGCATCATTATCGGCGAAGAAATAACGTTGCTGCACGTAGCCGTTTTTCCAGACGTCGATGTTGAGCGTAGCGGTCGGCTGAAGGCCCACCAAGTTGACCCGGACCTTCCCCGCCGGGTCGGTCGTCGCATCAACGCGTCGGTGATCGAGGTGGCATTGGACCGTCGCTCCGACCAACGGTTGACCCGTGTCATGGGCTCGAATTTCCACCTCGACCACGGCGGGCTGCCCGGCAAGTTGAGCGACGGGGAGTGCTTGCTGAGGCGGTCTGGCCGACTGGGCATGCGCCAGTTCGATCGCGCCGAGCGTGCCAGCGAGCATGGCCACGCCGGCCAGCACGGCCAGCCGGGCCGGCCAGCGGAGCAAACAGGTCGCGGCGCCTCGGGTCTGGTCGATCCAGGCGAGTCGGCCGGCGAGGTGCCCGGGGCGGGCCATCGCCAGGCCGATAGCGGGCGTGGTGGGGCGGCAAGCCACCAGGTAGGCTGCGACGGCAAGAAGCGAGGCACGATACCGACCGGAACCGCCGAGGATGCCGACGCACAGGTCGTCGCATGCCTGCTCGCGGACGCTGCCCATGATCCGGCGGAGCGGCCAGGTAAGCGGGTCGGGCCAGTAGCACGTTTGGACCACCGCCCGGACCAGGTTCCAGCCGTAATCCCCGCGTCGGACGTGCGCCAGTTCGTGGACGAGAATCGAGTCGATCAGGTCGGGGTTCGCCGTCGGACTCAACCCCGCGGGCACGAGGATCGTCGGGCGCCACCACCCAACGACCAGCGGGACCGCCACCCGGCTCGACTCGCGGATCGTGACCACCCGGCGCACCCCGAGCCGCACCCGCCACCCGGTGACGGCGGCCACCCAGGTCGGATCGAGCAACGGCCGCCCCGCACGCCTTAAACGCCCGACAGCCCGGAGCGCCACCGCCAGCCGGATCAACCCAGCAGTCACGACCACCAGGTACACCCCCAGGACGATCCGCCCAAGATCCCAATGCCACCCGACCAGCCCAGCAGGTTCCGGAGCCATATCGAGACCGCTCGGAGCCTCCCCAGACGCCACCACCGGCGCTGCCTCGACCCGCGCGACTCTGGGCAAGGGCGGACGCTCAACCCTGGCAGGTGTCTGATCGGTCGCCACGCGTGTCATCGGCCGGTCGGCGGGCGGGGCCGCCAGGATCGGCCAGTTCCAGCGCGGGAACGCCAGGCTCGCCGCCGGGATCAGAATCAGGCCCAGCAGCACACCGTTCCAGAGCGAAGACCGGACCAGAGCCCGCCGCCGACCCAGCCCCCAGTGAACCACGCCCGCCACCGCGAGCAAGCCCGACGTTTTGCCCAGCACGTCGAACGCGACCACCCCCAGGCTGTTCCCCATGCAATCAATCTCCTTTGATTCGTGCCCCTGCCCCGCTTGTCGACTCCGCCCGCGGCCTCCCGCAGCAGCTCAGCGAGCTGCGCCGGGATGACCTGCTCATCCTCGATCAGGCGGAGAACCAGGTCCTCAGCCGATCCCCCAAATTGCCCCACACCATCCTATCAGCCTTCTGCGTATTAATTAACACAAAACCAGATTAGTCGCGTTCGTAGGAGGAAGCAAGGGGCCTGTTACAAAATAAACAGTTTGTCTAGCGGGTCGATTCGGTGGCTAGATTGAAGAAGATGTCGAGGCGGTCTAGAATGATGGTGACTATCTTGCCGTCTGGACCGATGTTTCGCCGACTGGTTGGTTGGCCGGTACGCTGAACCGGTGCCGGTGGGATCTGATGTTTGCCTGAGAGGATGAATCCGATGGAGTCGAAGGTTCCCGCAACGCCGCCCGCCGCCCCGAAGCCGAGCAAGGTCGAGGCGATCAAGCTTGCCTCGGAGTTCCTCCGGGTCCACATCGCCGACGAGGCGCGCAATGGGGTCTCGCACTTCACCGAGGACGCCGCCACCGTCCTCAAGTTCCACGGGAGCTACCAGCAGGACGACCGCGACCACCGGACGTTGTTGAAGCGCGAAGGCAAGGAGAAAGCCTACTCGATGATGGTCCGCGTCCGGATGCCGGGCGGCAAATGCACCCCCGAGCAGTACCTGGCGATCGACAACCTGGCGACCACCATTGGCAACGGCACGATCCGGATCACGACCCGGCAGGAGTTCCAGCTCCACGGGATCGCCAAGGACGACATGACGACCATGATCCGCCGGGTCAACGAGGTCTTGCTCTCGACCCTCGCGGCCTGCGGTGACGTCGAGCGCAACGTCCTGACCTGTCCAGCGCCGATCCGCGACAGCGTCCGCGACGCCATGCAGCATGACGCCGACGCCTTCACGAGCCACTTCGCCCCCCGGACCTCCGCCTACTACGACATCTGGATGGACGGCGAGAAGGTCGATAACCCCCTCTTGCCCACCCCCGGCCCGATCCAGGTTCCCACGGCGGGCGATAGCGACGTCGAGCCGATCTACGGCACCGCCTACCTCCCGCGCAAGTTCAAGACGGCGATGGCCCTGCCCGACGACAACTGCACCGACGTCCTGACCAACGACCTCGGCTACATCGCCATCGTCGAGGATGGGAATCTGGTTGGTTATAACATGACCGTCGGCGGCGGCCTCGGGACCACGCCGAGCGCCGGCAAAACCTTCCCCGCGCTGGCGCAGCCGCTTTGCTACGTGGATCGAGCTGACTTCATTCAAGTCGGTGAGGCCGTGATGAAGGTCTACCGCGACTTCGGCAACCGCTCCGACCGCAAGCGGGCGCGGATCAAGTACCTCGTCTTCGATTGGGGGATGCCCGCCTTCCGTGCCAAGGTCGAGGAATACCTCGGCCACCCGCTCCAGGACCCCAAACCCGTCACCGTGACCGAGGTCCAGGACCACCTCGGCTGGCACGAACAGGGCGATGGCAAGCTCTTTCTCGGTCTGCCCGTCGAGAACGGCCGGATCAAGGACGACGGCGGATTCCGCCTGTTATCGGCCCTCCGCGAGTTCTTCACCCGCTTCGGGACCCCCGCGCGGATGACCTGCCAGCAGTCGATCCTGCTGGCCGACCTTGACCCGAGCTGGAAGGACGAGATCGAGGCGCTGCTCGAAGCCCACGGCGTCGCCACGGTCGAGCGCTATTCGACCGTCCGGCGCTGGTCGATGGCCTGCCCGGCGATGCCGACCTGCGGCCTGGCCGTGACCGAGGCCGAGCGTGCCCTGCCGTCGATCATGGATCAGCTTGAGGTCGAGTTGGCCAGGCTCGGGCTGGCCGATGACCGCTTCACCGTCCGGATGACCGGCTGCCCGAACGGCTGCGCCCGCCCCTACAACGCCGACATCGGCCTCGTCGGTCGCTCGGCCACGCGGAACGACGATGGGACCCCCGGCCCCGGCACCTACACGGTGTTCCTCGGCGGTCGGGCCATCGGCGACCGCCTCAACACCGAGTTCCGCGACTACGTTCCCTTCGGCGAGGTCGTCCCCACGCTGGTCCCGATCTTCGCCCGCTTCAAGGCTGAACGCCACGACGGCGAGACTTTCGGCGACTTCTGCCACCGCATCGGCGTCGACCAACTGGCCGAGACGGTGAATTGAGTCGAACGGATGACGAGGCATCCATGCTGCTCACTTGCCCTCAGTTCCGGACGTCCCATGATCGCTGGTGGGATCAAGGGCCGGTCAACAACCAGTACCCGCCCGAGCAACAGGCCTGGTTTCGCCATCAGCAAGAATGCGAGTCGTGTCGGGATTGGGCCAGAAGGCAGTACTGCACCCATCGCGGAATCAACCCCGATCATCACTGCTGTCTGGATATGGCCTCAGCAATCGCGCACCCGGGCCTCACTCCCTATCAAGGCCCAAACCGGATCCTTGATTGGTATGCTCCTCACGATGAGTACCGTATTCCCATGCCTTATGATGGCTATTCTTCGACGCTGATCCGATATTGCCCCTGGTGCGGTAGCCAACTTCCCGCCTCCAAGGGAGAGCTTTGGTACAAGACGCTCAATGCACTCGGCTATAACGATCCGGGGGATGAGGAGGTTCCCGCCGAGTTCCGGTCGGACCGTTGGTGGCGCGAAGCGGATATTCGCCAGGGCGAACCGCATGGCTGACCGGCGGCTCTGGTGATTTGACCACTCGTCGCCGAACCAACCGGATCGTCCGAGGGCAAACTAGAGCAATTTCCTTTGGAGTGTGATACCGAGAAAAAGGGGACTGGCTCAAGCAACGTTGTCGCGGTGCCTGTCCCACCTTTTCGGTACTGATACGGTCCATCGAAAATTGCTCTAATGGCTGATCAAAGCTCGATCGAGCAGCGCCTGGCCTCGCCCGAAGCCGCCGTGACTCCGATCCGCCAGCAGCGGTATGCCTCTAACCCCGAATCCCTGGGATTGGTTGCGGGCGGTCATCGGCTGCATGCAGGACCAACCCGGCTTCGATCAGGTAATCGCCTTCGGTCGCGAACATCGAACGCGGGATCGACCGCCCGATGATGAGACTATCCTCGACCGGGATCTCCGGTTCGCGGTCTGCGTCGATCGCCCAGGGATCGATGATCTCAGGCTGGCAGGTTGTCCCGCGTGCTGCCTGACGAGGCCGAGCGCGCGGAGAACATGCTTCGCGTGGTTGACGATGCGGGGCAGAAATACCTGTACCTGGCCAATCGGTTTATCCTGCTGACGGTGACTGAAGCTGAGCGAGACAAGCTCATGGCCGCATCCTCTCGTCCCGGGGCCTGATCCGGCAAAGAAAGCCATTTTGTCGCGAAAGAGTTGCATCGGGCTGGCCCGTCGTCGTATGGTTCAGTGTGTGCGGAGCACGGCAGCTTAAACGAGTCAGATATCTGCGGAAATCAGGTAAGGCGAGGTCACTTGCGACCTGATTGGTACTCGATTTTGCAAGGTATGGTGCGATGAGTGTCAACGGCTCGGTGTTCTTCGTTGATTGGGATGCCGTGTTGGAGCAGTGGCGGGATGAGCCCGCCGCGTTCTGGCAGGACGATTTTTTGTATCAGGAAGAGTACGACGCGGAATTTGATGGCTGGCACCCGCGATTTCAGCGCGAGTCGTATGATCTCCCCGAGTGGATCGAGAACTACAGTTGGGCATGCGAAGCCGCCGAGTTTTATCGGCTGTTGCGCAAGGACCTGAGCAAACCGGACCGGGTCGCTTGGGATCGTTTCTTCAGCATGTTCATGAATACCCCCAAGTCGCATGACCTCCCGAAGTTTCAGCAAACCAGCGGGGCCGACGGGGTGGCCGACATCTTCAGTCCGGCGACCCTGGCCCGGATGGTTGCGGATTATCGGCAATTAGATGTCGAGCAACTCCGACCACCCTTTGCGGCCCAGTGTCGACCCGAACCTCGTGACTACCTCAAAAATTTCGCCGAGTTCGCATCTTATTTGCAACAATGGTTCGCGGCGGTCGAGGCGGCGCAGCGATCCGGTAAGGCGATGGTCCTCTGGATCGCGTAAGTGCCCGACGGGTCAGGCCGCCCTTTCCTTCTGGGAGTTGTCCTCGTGCCGATCGACGTCCTGCGCGATTCTGGTCTGTCCGCCCTGATCGAGTCCGATACGCTCGAAGTGGTCGCGTCGCCCGACGATGGGATCAAGTTCACCGAGGGGCCGCTCTGGCTCGGCGACGGCACCCTTTTGTTTCAGGACATCAAGGCCGAGAAGTCATACCGGGTGCCGCCGGGAGGCAAGCCGGCAGCCTTCCGCGACAAGACCGGCGCGGCGAACGGGCAGACGTTTGATGCTGAGGGGCGGATCGTCTTCTGCGAGCAAAACGGCCGGCGGATGTCGCGGATGAACGCCGACGGGTCGAACGTCGAGACGATCATCGAGGAGTGGGAAGGCAAGCACCTCAACAGCCCCAACGACGTCGTCGCCCGCCGCGATGGCCTGATCTACTTCACCGACCCGCCCTACGGTGCCCCGACGTTCGGCCGCCAGATTTCGTTCCAGGGGGTCTTCGCCCTCGACAGTCTAGCGCAACCGCGCTTGCTCGTGGATGACTTCGAGAAGCCGAACGGGTTGGCGTTTTCACCCGACGAGAAGACGCTGTACATCTGCGATACCGGCAAGTACCACGTCCGAGCGTTCGACGTCGAGTTGTCGGGCATGTTGACCGCCGGGTCGAGCCGGATCTTTTGCACGCTCGACCCCGAGGGCAAGGGCGGCCCCGACGGGATGAAGGTGGACCAGGGGGGGCGGGTCTACGTTGCGGTCCAGCAAGGCATCTGGGTCTTCGAGCCTGATGGCAAGCTCCTCGGCATCCTTGCGGTCGAGCAACGGCCGTCGAATCTTGCCTGGGGCGGGCCGGATGGGCGGACGCTGGCCATCACCGCCGTCGATCACGTCTACAAGGTCCGGTTCCGGGTGCCGGGGATCATCCCGCCGTTCCGTGATGCCGCTGGGAAGGCTTGACCCGGAAAGGATCGACGATGGCTCGCGCCGGGCAACGCGACCTCAGCCACTCCCGGCTCAGCTATCACGCCGTCGAGCGGTTCGTCGAACGCTTTGGAGCGCGGGCGGACGAGGCGGAAGGTTTGCTCCGGGTCGCCTTGCAACGGACGAGACGGCTCGGGCGGAACCCGAGCAACGAGGCTGTGGCGGTGCTGGCGGTCCATCGCGGGAAGGTCCTGGTGGCGATCTTTCAGAAGTCGTCGTGCCTGACCGTGCTGACCTGGCCGCAGTTCGAGCCGAGGATGATCGAGTTTGGTCGCGCCCACCTGCCCCGCAAACGCGGGCGGATGCTCCGGCGATTGACCGACCCGGAGGACGAGGAGGCAGGCGGCCCCGAGGATACCGACCCGCTGGACGACTTTGCCTGATCGGGCCGGCTGGACTTGAGGTTAGGGGCGGGAAATGCGACAACGGTCGGGCGACTCCCGCAACCCCACTTGATCCGGATCGGTCGGTCGCCCGCGGGCCTTGGGTTGCTTCCTTGCCTCGGAGCGAACAGAGATGGCTGGAGTCCCCCTCACCTCGATCGAACCAACCGCTGCCGTTACCCCTGCCCGGCTGGTCTGGGGTCCCTGGGTCAGCGTGGGCTGGACGCTCCTGATCGAGTTGGCGTTCGTGATGACGCAGTTCGTGGCTGCGATCGGCTACGCAATCGTCCGCAAGGTTGCTAACCCCCGCGTGGATCTGAGCAACCTGGCCAGCGACGGCACCTTCATCGCTCTGGCCACACTGCTCTGCCTGCCGGTGGTCCTGGGCCTGGTCTGGTTCCTGATCTGGTTCCGGGGCTGGCCGGTCCGTGCTTACCTGGCGCTCCGGCCGGGATCGATCCGGGCGTTAATTCTGGCAACCTCAGGTCTGATTATCGGCCTGGCGGCCAGCGACGGCCTGACGCTGTTCCTCGACCGGCCGATTGTTCCCCCCTTCATGGCCGACGCCCTCTACACAACCCCGCTCTGGTTCCTGGCGCTCGCTGTCGTCGTCGCCGCGCCGATCACCGAGGAGGTGCTTTTTCGCGGCTTTCTTTATCGCGGCCTGGCCGAATCACGCCTCGGCCCCGGCATGGCCATCGGCATCACCGCCATCGCCTGGGCCTGCCTCCACATCCAGTACGACCTCTTCGGCGTCGCCACCATCTACCTGACCGGCCTCTACCTCGGCGCCGTCCGCTACTACTCTGGCTCGCTCACGCTGACCATCTTCCTCCACGGAGTCGCCAACACCATCGCCACCGCCGAAGCCGTCCTGCTGGCGGGGTGATCAGGTCGGCTGGTGACTCTTGCGGTGGTGCTGCCCCGGAAACAGCGGCGGCAGTCGGTCTTTGGTTTCTTCCAAAAAAGCTCTCAACCCGGTTAACTCGCCCCGCTCGTATAGTAAAGCGAGACTGGTTTGATTCCAGCAAGCCTGCTCGCGGTCGTAATCATCGCATGTAAGCGCTTTCAGAACTCGTTTCGCACTCCGAGTCTCGTGATCTTGCTTTGCGGTGAGTTTGTGCGATTCCGTCACTGGGTCAAAGCCAAGTTGCCGCCGGATCTCGTCAACCGTCACAGCCTCTTGATCCGTTGGGACGAGTCCATTGAGGACCCAGCACTCGCGCTTGAGATGAGCCAGAGCGATGACGATCCGGTCGCGCAGGTCGGGAACGGAGTCGCGAGCCTGCTCCAACCCCACTCGCCGACTGCGATCGCCGTCATCATCGCGAACCAGGAGAACCCCATCAAGCGGGTCGCCGTCGAGCCATCGACTTCTGAGATAATTGAGTGCCCGCCGGGCGATGTGAGCATCGGGACTTCCCGGTTCCTGATCGAAATGGCCGCGAACCTTGATCCCGGCCAACCTCGCCTGGTCGTCGATCTCGCTCCACAACCAAAACGAAAACTGGGCGGTTCGTCCTTGCCACTGATAGAAGTATTCGATCTCGCCGATGTCGATGTAATCTACACAATCACAGATCACCCGCTCAACCAAACCCGCAGCGGTCCGAAAATCGGCTGCCGCCTCGCAGATCATGACGAAGACGAGCGGTTCCATCAGAGCGTCTCGGCAGGTTGAGTGGGCGATTGGCTGACCCACTTCTCGCCGAACAGGCTCCACATCTCGCCGGGGGCCATCTCGTTCTTCCACTGCTCAAACTTGGGGTGATCGACCAAGCGACCACACGCTACCGAGCCATCGTCGTTGAGCGTGGTCAAGCGGACTTCTTCGGGGCGTAGGCTGTCGAGTAGGTAGGGAGAGTGGGTCGTTGCGACAATCTGGAGGTCTGGTTGTTTTTCCATGACCTTACGAAGAAGATTGATAATATTCATTTGAGCTAATGGGTGAAGGCCTCGATCAAGATCGTCGAGTAACACAAGATTTGGTTTGTCCAATCCCCATCCATGCAGAGCTGACAACAATCCTAAAACAAGCAACGTACCCTCACTGACTCCACGAGTTGTCACCGTTGTGTTGTTTTCCAGATCAAATAAAATTTGATCCAAAGTCACAGGAAACAACTCCCGCTTAGAGTTACCCGACGCATCGAGTACTTCTTGAGCAACTTTCGACCGAAATCTGTCAAATCTAATCCCTCTCATAAAAGGTATAATACTCTTAAACTCTCGTTGAATTACAGCAAAAGTTTCGGGCTGGTTTAATGCCAACAAAGCTAATGTCGAAGCCAGCCCATAGCCATCAGGTCGCAATGATGTTCCTACCTCGGCAGAGGCTTCCATCATCCGGGCGGGTTCAAATCGAAATAGTCGAGCAAGTCCCATTGATTTTGTGACCAACGGAACTTGCAGTGGGTACTTCCACTCACCATCTCCGTCACTGTTTGAGCGTCCCCGAATCATCATTTGCGATTCTGGCACACTTACGGAAAGAGATCTATTTGCTAATGATTCTTGGTACGAAGGTTCGATCTGGAATCGAAACTCACCACATTCTGTCAAACAAAATAAGGCTAATGGTTGTTCGGTAGAGTGTTGATCTCGTTAGCCACAATTAAAAATCAGCTTGTTAAGAAAATCATACGTCATAGTAATTTTAGATTGTGCTAGCAGTTCGAGTCCTTGAAGAATACTGGTTTTTCCCGATCCATTTGGTCCGACAAACACCGTCAAGCGTTCGAGGCCCACCTCAACGTCGCGAATCCCCTTGAAGTTTTGCAGGCGGATGCTATGGATCATGGCGGACTCAATATTGAATATCTCTCGGGGATGGCCGACTCAAATATTCTAGTGGGTCACTTGTCCCGGCTGTTGCCATAACTTGTGAGTGGTCGTTTCAGTTCCTCTGAAGCGCAAGCACCCGACCCGCCCAGGCGACGCCGTTCTCGTTGCCGACGACGACGAGCGGCCCGCTTGCCGCCCCACTCGAACGGCGTCGGCGAGCGGTTCCAGTGCTCCGTCACCGCCTCGAACCACCCGATGATTTCCTCCGGCGTCCCCGGCTGCTGGCCGTCCAACGCTCGACGCTTGAGGATGCGTTGCAAGCTCTCGACCATGTTGAGCCACGACCCGCCCAGCGGCGTGTATAAGGGCATGATCCCCATCGAAAACAGCCATAACACAAACGCCGGCGTCTTGTGCCCGGCCAGGTTATCCATCACCAGCAGCATCCGCAGCGGCGGCAACTCGGAGGCCAGCGTCGGCTTGACTGAAAGTCCCTCCTGCCAATGCTCCCATGCCGACCGCAACGTCACTCCATCGCCTGGAACGGCCACCGGCGGCGGTAACGTCGCCAGGATCGCCGTCAGTTCCTCCTTCAGCCAGCCGTGCAGGACCGCGTTGGGGCAGGTGGTGACGCCCTTAACCCGGGCCCGGCCGTCGGCCGGGTGGAACAGCGTCATCACCTTGGCCGTGCCATTGCGGATGTACTCGTGCGGGTGGCGATCGGGCTGCCCCTCGGGACGCCACGATTGGCCGGCCTGAGGCACCGTTTGGAACGGCCCGGCCTGGTCGGTACACCAGACCGAGATGCCCATCGCCTCGCCCTGCTCGTAGGCGTCCTCGATCAACTTTTTTTTGACGACGTATCGGGGTCGGTGACCACGGCAATGCCGTCCTTGCGCTTCCGCAGCACGGTGCCGGTGGGGCACCACGAGCGAGTCTTCTGCGGCGAGGCGCCCGCCTCGTGGAGGACCTTGCCGATGGTGTGGGTCGAGACGTTGGGCAAGCCATCGGGGGCCGAGCGGAGGGCCTTTTGGAGCGTTGTGAGACTCCACGAGGCGGTGCCATCGGCCTGGGGAGTGGGCTGGCGTCGGGCCTCCCGAAGGATGCGTTCCCGGGCCGCCTGGTCATAGATCGGGGCGGAACCGCCCCCGTGGCGTGGGTCGAGTGCGGTCAGGCCCTCGGCGTTGAAGCGGGCGACGAGGTGTGAGACGGCGTCGCCGGAGCGGCGACCGATCGATTCGGCGGCTTGCTGGTAGTCGTCGCCCCGGGCCACAGCGAGGATCAAGGAGGCCCGGGCGACTCGGGTGGCCGACTCGCTCTTCGATCGGCTCAGCTTGGTCAGGACGGCGACCTCGTCGTCAGTAAGCGGTCGCAGGGGATCGGTCTTGCGGCGGGACATGGTAAACCTCAAGGGGTGAAGTTCACCAATCCTAGCCCGACTGCGGGACTATGGCAATGGTCGAGACAAGTGACCCACTAGGCGACCGACGCCGGGGGAGCGAATCCACTCCACCCGGCGTCGGTCATGACTCCACGGAAATCATGCGTGGATCAGCAAGCCAATTCGTTCGGGAAGTTGCTCGGCGACGGCCTGGATGATGTCGCCTTTCATGGCTTTCCAGAGAGTGCCGCGGCGGGTGGTGCCGAGGAGGAGCAGGTCGGCGCCGTGGGTGACGGCCATGTCGAGGATGGCCTCGGGGATGTCGCGGGCGACTCCGTAGAGGAGACGCAGAGGAACTCCGTTGGTGGTGGACTGTTCGCGGAGCCGGTCGAAGAGGGCCAGGGCGTCGGCGTCCTCGGTCAGGGTCGGTGGGGCGGTCGAGCCCATCGGGGTCACGGCGAGATGGCGGATGAACAGCACATCCAGCTCGGCCTGGCGGGTCAAGCATTCCTTCATCGCAAATTCGAGGAGCCGGGGGTTACCGGTGGTCGGCACCATGATCCGCTCCTTGGCCGTATAGTTCCCTTTGAGGATCATCTTCGGCTTGGGGATCGCTGGGTCGGCGTGGTGCTCGGGCTCGTGGACTGGGAACAGGTAAACACGGTACTTTTGCGACTCGTAGCTGGCATAACCGATGATCAAAGCCACGATCGACGATGGGATGAACGCCCGCCAGTCGTCGCCCATGATCATCGCGATGGCCAGTTCGGCGACCACGGCCCCCGACGCCAGCACGGTATAGCCAACCCGCGTATTCTTGGGAATCGGCACGATTTTGTTCGAGACGATCGTGATCAGCCGACCCGCCAGGCCCGAGACCAGGACGATCAACGCAAAACTCCGCGCGGCGGGCTTCTCGATGCAGATCGTGAAGCCGATCGCCAGCATGATCAGCGTCAGGCCCAGCATGAACGCCCGCTCGAACCGCTTGATGTCAAGCTCGCGGTTGGTCGAGGTCGTCGCCAGCGTGATCGAGATGGCGCCGACGACGCCAATGGCATACAGCCCGGCCAACTTCTCGACGTCGGGGAACAGGACGACCACGACCGCCGGGATCACCGCCGCGACGATCAAGGGGATCTTGGGCATCCCATAGCGGTTCAGGTTGCCAAGCGCCCGGGGCAGTTCTTTATCCCGTGAGAGCATGAACTGGGTCGACACCAGAGCCCCGATGGCGGTGTTGACCGCCGAGAGCAGGAGCAAGGCGAAGACCACGGCGGCCACGGCGGCGAACCCGGGACCGACATAGTGCGAGGCGATCACCTTGAGCATGTCGCCGGTGTGGGCGGAGACCGGCTCGCCGTTGGGCAGATACTGCACGGCACCGTTGGCGTCGGTGGCATAAAGGACCGAGTCGGGCAGCGAGGTCATCGCCAGCGCGAGGATCAGATTCAAGATCACAATCTCGATCAGGACCGGCAGGATCGCCCGCCGCGCCGTTTGCTCGACCGGCTGGACCATGATCCCGGTCATGTTGGCGATCGCCTCGACCCCCGAGAGCGCCAGGACGATCTCGGTAAAGCCGATCCAGGAGCGCCCGATCCCATGGGCGAAGGGAGACTCAACCCGCCGGAAAGCATCCCCGAGGTGCGGCAAACACGCCACGCCGATCACCATCGTCAAGACGATTGTCGCCAGCGCCACCACCATCGCGATGGCGCCCGTCTTGGTCGGGCCGAAGTAGTTGAGACCGCCGATCAGGAGGATCGTCACGGTCGCCGCCAGGGCATCGAGCGGGATGCCACCGCCACTTGTCGCGATCCCGTGGCGGTTCAGGTAGTAGCCGTTGATCCCGAGGTAGTGGAAGGCATCCAGGCAAGACAGCGACGCCGTCACCACATAATCCGCGCAGAGCAAGAGGCCACCAATAACCGCCAGCAACTGCGACCGCCGCTGCGCTGAGGAATAGACTCCGCCGCCGTCGGGGAAGAGGCGACAGATAATCTCATAACTCCAACCGACCCCGATCATCAGGCCGCACATCGCGGCGACATACCAGAATGAAGCGCGATACGTGTAGGCGAAGGCCAGCCCGAGCACATAAAGTCGGCTGGTCCCCCAATCGCCAAAGAGCATCGGACCAGCATGATACCAGCGCAACTCGCGAGGACGTTCCCCGGTGGACAGCATGGGCGACCGTTTTCACTCCCAGAACCAAAGAAAGCAGTGAGCGCGAAGTCCGACCGGATGGCAAGGGCCGGCCTCGACAAGGCCGACACTCGATTTGCCCCAACCGTCCCGGCTCGCTTGGCAGCGAAACCGGCACGGGTTCTGGGTCCCCCGTACCTTCAAGCTCACTTGAAGGATTCGGCGCTCAACTCGATCGCGGTCGATCGCTCCGATGGATTGGAATCCATCGGACTCGGGCTCGTCAAGGGGACGGGGGAAACCGGCTTGCCCATCCATCCACAGACTGGCCCAGTTCCGACCTCGGAAATTGCACCAGGTCTGCCGGACGACCAACCCTGAGTTTCGACTCAATAACGCGGAAAACTCGCCTCGACCGGGCTCAGCCCCTGCTTCTGCGCGAACGGTCGCGGCCGGGTGTAGCCGTTCATATCCGAGTACTGCCGCCCATACATCATCGCCGGGCCATAAAAATTACCGTGATATTGCCGCTGACCAAAGCCAGGCGTGCCGATCCCGTTGTACTGACGGTCATAAAAGTTCTGGCCATACCACCGGAGCGAATACCGCTGGAATGGCCCATACCCATCCTGAGCCGAGGCGCTGGAACCGGCGAGCGTGGTGAGAACCGGGATCAGGGCCAGCAGGGCGAGGCGGCGGGTTAACCGCGGTCGGACGGTCAGCATGGGTCGGTCCTTTCGAGTCGGAACAAGATCGGGTCGCTGCAGGCATTGGCGGAGCATGCGCTGAAACTTTGATCCAAGTTTACCACGGAGATCAGGAATCGACTCTCGTGCCTGAGCGGCGCGGCGATCCATCCTCGGTATCTTCCGCACAGTCGTTCCGCTCCCGGCGCGGGATGTGCGACCCCGAAAGCGGCAGATAAACTGCCCGGTGGCTCTCCTCTCCCACTTGCAAGACAGGCATTCCGACCAATGGATCATCCCGCCAACCAGGGTCGGCCCCGTGCGGGCCGGTGGATTCCCGATCAGGATTCGCTGGAAGCCTGGCTCGAAGGTTTGACCAAGGATGTCGAGCAACGAGCCGATACCTCGTTCCGCCACCCCGTCATGAACGAGTTCCGCGAGCTGATCGACCGCGACCCCGTCATCCGGCTCGAATTGTCGCAGATGATCGCCCAGCAACCGCACAGCAAGAAGCGGTACCGCCAGCGGCATGTTCAGAGTCTCGACCAACTGCTCATGCTGATCGACGAGGTGATCGGCCGCGCCCCCGAATACAACGAGACGGGCCTCGTCGGCGTGCCACTGAACGCCGTGCTCGACTGGTGCATGGGCACGCCCGCCGGGTTCGCCGCGTTTCGGCACGACAAGCTCAACGCAATGATCCGCAAAATCCTGCAAGCCTGGTGCGTCTTCCTTTCCAGCCCGGAGTCAAAATACGTTCTCAACGATGGCCCGAACGGTTGGAAGTCGGCCTCGGCCCGCGAGTCCACCAAGATCGACCAGTTCCAGATCGACGAGGCCGACGAGCACTGGGGCTTCCGATCCTGGAACGACTTCTTCACCCGGCAATTCAAGCCCGGCCAGCGGCCGATCGCCGACCCCGACAACGACAAGGTGATCGTCAGCGGGTGCGAGTCGACCCCCTACGCGATCAAGACCGACGTCAAGCGGACCGACGACTTCTGGATCAAGTCGCAACCCTACTCGCTCCACGACCTCCTCGCCGGTGATCCGGCGGTCGACCAGTTCGTCGGGGGGACGGTCTATCAGGCGTTCCTTGATGCGCACAGCTACCACCGGTGGCACAGCCCAGTATCGGGGACGATCCGCCGGGCTTACGTGGTCGAGGGGTCATATTACGCCGAGGCCGAATCCGAAGGTGAAGACCCCGACGGGCCGAAGAAGTCGCAGGGCTTCCTGGCGCACATTGCCACCCGCGCCCTGATCTTCATCGAGGCCGACGACCCGACCATCGGCCTGATGTGCATGATGCCCGTCGGCATGGTCGAGGTCTCGTCGTGCATTATCCATCCCCAGATCCAGCCGGGAGCGAAGGTCGCCAAGGGGGACGAACTCGGCTACTTCCAGTTCGGCGGCTCAACGCATTGCCTCGTCTTCCGCCCGGGAGCCATCGCCGGCTTTACCCTGGGAGCGATGCCCGAGCCCGACAACCCCGATGCGCCGCTGGTTCTCCTCGGCACCCGGATCGCGCTGGCCAACTGATCGTCGGATCGCAATTCACCCAATATCGCCGTTCGGGCGGCGAACCAACCTCGATCCCCCCTGATCTGCTTCCATGGAGGCGAGATGATGCGCTGGTTGGCTGATCGGTCTGCCCGTTCGCTCGCGTTGGGTCTGGTCGGGGCCTTGAGCCTGATCATTCCGGGATGCATCCCGGGCACCGGGCATAGCCGGCCGTCGGGACAGGGTGACCTGACCTATGCGATCGCCCCCGACGGCGCCTCGCTGGTTTTCAACGCCGTTGGGACCGGCGAGAAAGACCTCTACCTGCTCGACCTCAAGACGCTTCAGGTCCGCGCCGTCGCCGCCACGCCCGACTACGAGGTCGACCCCGACTTCGCCCCTGATGGCAAGTCGCTGGTCTATGCCGCCGGCGTGCCCGGCGACAAGGCCGACCACATCTTCGTCCGGTCGCTCGAGGGCAAGACGGTCACGCAACTGACCCGCGAACCATCCAACGACGCCGAGCCCGCCTTCTCGCCCGACGGTTCGTTGATCACCTTCACGCGCGACAAGACGTACCAGTGGGGTGGATTGGCTTCCAACTGGGATAACGGCGTCCTCTGCGTGATGCGGGCCGACGGAACCGGTTTCCGTCAGCTTACGCCCGACAATTCTCCCGCCTCGTCGCCCCACTTCGCCCCCGATGGTCGGACAATCCTGTACATTGGTGAAGAAGGGATGACGACGGTGCCTGCCGATGGTTCCGGACCGTCGCAACCGCTCGCCGAGTCGAGCGGGTCGTACCCCGCCTACGCGCCGGATGGCAAGACCATCGCCTTCGCCGACGGCAGATACTCGCCCGACCACCGGATCTTCCTTGCGCAGGCCGACGGAACCAAGCGGCAAAAGCTCGCCACCCTGGGCCAGCCAAGTCCAAAACCGCCCGGTCTGGGCTGCTATCAACCTCACTTTCTGCCCGATGGCCAGCACTTCCTTTGCCTCGTTGAGTCCTGGCCCGGAGGACCGACCCAGGACTCCAAACAAAGCCTCTGGGAGTCCGACCTCACCGGCACCAGGACCCGCGAGGTCGCCAGCTACCGCCTGTTCGACGACCCGCTCGACTGGCAGCCACCGGGACCGGTTCCCACCCCTCAGCCCTGACCGGTGGACAGACCCGTGGATCTACCCGAGTTTCGAGCCCGCCTGGAGCAAGCATTCGCCGCCGTCCCCAACCCCGGCGACGACAACCTGACCGACTGCGACTGCTACGAATGCCATGATCTTGATGAGTATTTTCGTGGCAAGTCGTGGCACGGCCATACGGTCCGCGACCTCAGATTTCATCAGGATGCGCTTTATCGACTGACCGTCGAGGCGCTCCGTTACTATTTGCCCGCCTATATCCTGGCAGATCTCGAAGACCCGACCACGGCCGACGTCATCTCTGACAGCCTGATTTCCCAGTTCGTGCCGAGACTGGATCAAAGAGCCGAAGCACTTGCTCACATCCTCTCACCCGAGCAGCGAGCGGTCATGCTTGAGTACCTTGCATACTGTTTGGAGATCGAGGGGGAAGACTTTGAAGCCCGAATCAGCCACGCGATGACCTTGCTGCGGGCGGCTGGATCGGCTTGAACGAGGATCATAGCCGACTCCGCACGCGCTGGCGGATTTGTTCAGTAATGACACCATAGACGACGTGCGACATCAGCGCCCGAAAGTGCTCGGTGGCCGGAGCGTGGCGGGGAGATTCTGAGAGGCCGAGCGCGGGAACACTCCACTCGTCGGCGGCCAGTGTTTGCAAAGCTCCGAACGGCACACCCGAGCCCGCCGAAGCGAACGGGACGTACTCGACGAGCAAGCCATACGCCGCTCCCAGACCGGTACCAAAGGCGAAGTGGAACAGTCGGCCGGCAACCCGGCCTTCGGCCGCGCCGAGTTCGCGGTTCAGGATCGGCTGGATGACCGCTTTGGCGCCCCGGACCGTCGAGGGTTCGGCGCTGGGGTTAGCGCCATCCCCCGCGACATCATGCTCGGCGGGTCGCGTCGGTGAGCCGGTTGACCACGACCAGGCACCATGCCAGGCCACCATCGCCAGGCTGCCGACGACCCCACCCACCAGACCCGCGACCAATCCTTTGAGAGGCTCAGCCTTGCGCGACGAGGAGTACCGGATCATATGAGATCGATTCATAAAAACAAACTTGCAACTAAGGGGCGAAAGCCGTTCATTACCAGTGCAAAGCGAATGCCGATATTTCGAAGCGGCCCGCCCCAGGCCGTTCTTGAGCAGGTCCGTCAGTCTTCGTTCTGGTAGCGCCAGTATGTCCCCACGGGTTCGTCGAAATTGAAGTTGTAGAGGGGAAAGAGCGACTGGGTCGGATCGAGGACACGGACGAAGCCGGACCGGCCTGCTGAGTTGGCGTCGATGATCAAGGCGATGTTGCCGTTCGTCGGCTCCCGGACGGTGGCCACGACCCGGTACAGCCCCGCCCATTCGGGAGTTGCCACCGTCCGGCCGGCGGCTACCCGATCGGCCAGACGATTCATCGCGGGCTCCGAGAGTGCGAACGCCAGCCGGAGCGGCCAGCTGGTGACCATCGTCACAAACGGCAGCACGACCAGCGCCAGGACCAACCCGAGCGCGGCGAATCGTCTGAACCGCCAGCCCCGCGACATCCCCAACGCCCCGATCGAGCCCGCAATGATCTGCAGCGGCAGGGCCACGACCTCGATCAAATACATCAATACAAGGCCTGCGATACTGGTCAGGTAAGCACTGAGCAGAGCGGTTCCAGCGTTGGTCAGGCAAGCCACGACGCCATAACTCCAGGCGGCCAACCGCGGGCGACGCCGTAAGATCAGCCAGGCAACGCCCGTCTCGGCCAGCATCACCCCCAGGCAGATCGGTACCACCGGGGCCAACTGCGGCATGAGCGCACGGTAAAGTGCGAGGAGCACCGCGACCACGCCAATGATGATCATCAAGCGCTTGATTGTGAACCGCTTCATACCAAGCCTCCGCCGTGATCAGTCCGTACCTTGGGAGTCTGATCTTACTACGGTTTCCAGGAAGTTGATGGGCATCGCAGAGACCAAATCGCAAATCGCAAAGGGTTTTCACAAGTTGATTTGCTATTTGCAATATGTGATGGGCAATCCATTTCTGGGAAGCGTATTCCCTGGCTCCGTTGCGGTTCGTGTCGACGGTCTGAAGAGTTGGGAAAGCCCGATGATTAATCCTGCGGCGGGAAGACGTCAGGCTCGATCTGGTAGCCGTGGGCGAGGGCGTTGGTCCCGTTGAACAGGGCGACCACAGACATGACCTCGCCGATGCCAGCGGCATCCAGGCCGAGTTTGCGGACGGCGGCGGTGTGCGAGTGGACGCAGTAGGGGCAGCCGTTGGTGGCCGAGACCGCCAGGGCGATGATCTCGCGGATGAGCGAGCTGAGGTGGGTTGGCACGGCCGGGTGCATGGTGCTTTTGAGCTGGGTCCAGACCCGGTCGAGCTGGTCGGGATTGGTGGCCAGGACGCGCCAGAACCGAGGGACGGCGTCGAGGTTTTTGGTCGCCTTGATGTCGTTGAAGATCGCCAGGACTCGGCCGGTCGCGGCGGGTTCGACGATCGGGGCGACGGTGGCTTCGGGGCGGTCGGGCATGGGTGGTGGATCGCTCGGGGAAAAGGGCTGGAGAGGGAAAAGGGGCTCAAGCCGGCCGCTCGGGCGCGGTCATACCGATTGTCGGCGATCGGGCGCGCTTCGCAAGTCTCCCGCGTCGGAAGGGGCTTCAAAAGCGGCAGGCATGGGCAAAACTGATCCGATAACTCTCCTCGAAGGCCGTCGGGCGTCGCTGCTCGGTGGACCTTCCGCCCGGGAAATCGGCAGTATTGACGGACCGGAGCAGCCTTCGCGTGCGGCACGACGCTAAACCTCGGACCAACCCGGATCTTGCGACTCAGTCCGACGGGGGTCGACCGGCGATGATGCCGGCACCCACGCGGTCTGGTTTCAACCCCTGGAAGGTTCTCGCCCTGCTCATGCTGGTGGCGGGAACTTGCGGAGCGGTCACGCTCCTGGCCTCGGTCTGGCTCGTCCCGCCGTATCTGGTGGTGATGGCCTTGATCCTGTTCCCGACCGGCGGGACCCGCCCGAACCCACCCAACTCCACCCAGCCGGCCGGATCGACCCATTCCCTTCGGGATCAGGCTGATCCGGTCGACGAAGACGGAACCAGGTCGGCAGCGGGGGAAAATTCGGTTGCCTCGTCGGCTTCGGACGGCCCTGCCGATCCGGGGGATACGAGCATGGCGACCGATCCCGCCGGTCCCTCGATCGCGACGGCCAGACCGAAGCGGAGCCGAAGTCGTCCCCGCAAGGTCAAGCCGACCACCGAAGTTGTCGAGCCAGCCCCAGCCACCTGGATGGAAGTTGGTCCCGGCAAGTTTGTCCGGGTGGAATCACCCGCCGCTGATGCGATGGCCGCCAGCCCCCACTTCGATGGAGGACCAGCGCCCCAGCTGGATCTCGACCCGATCGGTACCACCCCGCCAGCATCAACCTCCGCTGGAGCCGGTGCCGACGGGTCTGATCACCCTGAGTTGACAGCCGAGTCGATCGTCATCGAGCCGATCATCACGCTTCCTGGTCTTATCTTCGAGCCCGCCGACGAGTTCGACGCTCCCGACCATGCCCCCGGAGTCGCGGCTGCTCCCGCCATCGTCGCCCTGGAATCGCCGACCGACCCGGTCCCCGCGGCCTTGGGGGATCAAACCCGCGTTGAGGAATCGAGACTCATCGACCCGACCGCCGACGGCACCACGCCGCAAGTCGAAGCCGATGCGGGCCTGGACCTCACGCCCGGACCGATCCCCCAGCCACCGGCCGCCGAGTCAGCCCCCGATCCCATGCCCGACGTTTGGTTGTGTGACGCTCCCGACCTCGACGTGGCATCGCTGGAGTCGTCTGGACCTGGCGATGGAACCATGGGACTCGATCAGGAACCCGTGATGCCGGACCTTGCCATGACCTCCGATCCGGTGGACGTTGCTCTCGATCGCGAGATCGAAGCTCCTGCCACCGCCGATCCGGTCGTCATCGACGTGCCGATCGCTCGCGAGTTGCCAGCCCAGCCGGTGATCCGTTCGCAGCGCGGCGGGCTGAGTCGGCCCTCACGACGGTTGACCTTGCGTGGGTCAACCGGTCGCGCGGGTCCGCTCCCCCGCCGCCCGACGTCCTCACGCCTCGGGCAGCGGCGCGAGGTCCGTCGTCCTCATCCGATCGCCCGGACTGCCCGCCCCCGGTCGCCGCCGGTGGTCGGGGCGAGTTGATCAACGAGTGTGGCTCGCGCGCAGCCCGTCCGGATCTTTCCCCGAGATCCGGACGGGCTTTGCCTTGCATTGTCGCTCACCGATCGGTTCCACTGGCGACGACAGGCGGCGCGGCTTCGTGCCACCGACCGATCCTCCAGCCGGAGCTTTTCTCTCATGAATCACGACCGCCGGAACGATTTCGCCCGCCCTACCCGCCTCCTGCCCCTCCTGATCCTGGGTGGGATAGGAGCGGTGATCCACTCGACCACGGACCATGCCGGTGCTGCCGAGCCCGGCAAACCCATCCGCGTCCTGATCATCACCGGCGACACCCACTCGGCGCACAACTGGAAGATGACCACGCCCGCCATCGGCGAAGTGCTGGCCAAGGGGGGCGCAATCGAGTCGGTCGTCACCACCACCCCGACGAAGGATCTGACCGACGAAAACCTGGCCAAATTCGACGTCCTCCTGCTCAACTATTACGACTTTACCAAGCCCGAGCAGAGCCCCGAGACCACCTGGACCGACGCCAACAAGGCCGCGCTCCTCAAGGCGGTCCACGACGGCGGCAAGGGGCTTGTCCTGATCCACCACGCCTCGGGGGCGTTCACCAACCCGAACTGGACCGAGTTTGAGCAAGCCGTCGGCGGCTGGCGGAAGGTCGGGTTTCACGGTCCGGCGCACGAGTTCACGGTCAAGAAGACCGCCGAGGCCCAGGCCCACCCGATCAGCGCCGGGGCTCCCGCCTCGTTCCCGCACTTGACCGACGAACTCTATTCGGGCTGCCTCGTACCCCCGACCGCCACCGTCCTGGCGACCGCCTACGCCGACCCGAGCAAGCCCAAGGGAACAGGCAAGGATGAGGCGGTCATCTGGGTCAACCCCTACGGTAAAGGGCGCGTCTTCGAGGACCTTCTCGGCCACGACGTCGCCGCGATCGCCGACCCCGGCGCCGCAACCTGGCTCCGTCGCGGCGTCGTCTGGGCCGCCCGGGGCGAGGTCCCCGCCGACATGAAGTGAATGCTCTTCGTCGGAAACCTGTCCAAACTGACCACCTCGCCATCATTCCCGGTGGCGAGTCTGGGCCAGTCCTACCGTCAGCAGGAACACCCCAGATCCGCTCGGTGCATCTGCCGAATGTCAGGTTTTTCCTCACAGATTCTGATCTGGCGCGGGATATGCGGTTGTGAAAGATCCATCAATCTGGGCACGGATCACGCTGGGAAGCGAGTCTAACTCCAGGTTGCAGGTCGAGTGATTTTCCTCTCAATCTGTGCTGGCCTGAGTCCTGGTTCGTCCCTCGGCTGCCTCCCAGGATGGACCTGTACCGCTATGTTGCCCACGAGGCCCGGCCGTGACCACCTTGAACCAGTTAACCGCTCGTGAAGTTTTCGACTCGGTCGGGCATCCGACTCTGGAAGTCGAAGTCGAGACCGCATCCGGGGCGCGAGGCCGGGCGACCGTGGCATCGGGGGGAAGCGTGGGCCAGCACGAGGCTCGCGAGTTGCGCGACTCCGACCCTCGACGGCATGGCGGTCGCGGAGTTCGCAAAGCGGTCGCGCTTGTCGCCCAGGAAATTGCCCCCGCAATTCGGGGGTTTGACCTTGATGATCAACAGCGGCTCGATGCGGCCCTGATCGCGCTGGATGGGATGGCGGATCGGTCGCGGCTCGGGGCCAATACGTTGCTCGCCGTGTCGGTCGCCGCGGCCCGGGCAGCGGCTCGCGAGAGTCAGACACCACTCCATGCCCACTTTCACAAGCTCTGGCAACGGCACCTGCCCGGCGACCAGGCGTCTCCCCCAACCTTACCCCTGCCCATGGCGCACATGATCTCGGGGACGGCACGAATCGGCCGGACGCTCGACTTTCAGGACGTGCTGATGATCCCGGTCGGCGCTCGTGACTTCGGTGAGGCCATGGACATGGTCGTTGCCGTCTACCATGCGCTCGGGATGATCCTCGACAAGAATGGGCACGCGTCGCACCTCGTCTGCGCTCATGGGGGCTATGGTCCGCATCTCCACTCCAATGCGCAAGCGGTGGACCATCTGCTCGAAGCGGTCATCCTGGCCGGGTTGGTGATCGGTCGTGATGTGGCTGTGGCGATCGACGTCGCGGCAACGCATGTTTATAACACCGATTCACAAACCTACCACTTGTCCATCGGTCGTGAGACGCACGATCCAGCAGCGATGATTGATATGTTAGAGCACTGGACTCGGCAATACCCGATCGTCTCGATCGAGGATGGTCTGGGCGACGACGACTGGGCCGGCTGGACGGAATTGACCGCCCGGCTTGGCCCCACGGTCCAGATCGCGGGCGACGATCTGTTCGCCTCGCGGACGGACCGGATCGGCATGGGTCACACCCATGGGGCCGCGACCGCCGTCGTCATCAAACCCGGTCAAGTTGGCACCCTGACCGAGACCTTCGCGGCTCTCGCCGCCGCCCGCCAGCACGGGAGACGGGCCATCATTGCCGCTCGTGCCCGGGAAACCGAGGATACGACCATCGCCGACCTCGCCGTGGCAACGAGCGCCGGTCAGATCAAGATCGGCGGTGTCACCCGCTCGGAGCGTCTCGCCAAGTACAATCGACTGCTCAGAATCAGTGAGGAACTCGGGATCAATCCCCGGTACGCAGGCCGAGAGACGTTGAGTCGGTGCTCGTGATGGCCAGTTCCAGGGCACCGATCCCCGTTCAAGCGGTTGACCGCTCGAAACCACTGATCAAGACGACGGTGCGGGGCGTCGTTCAGACGCGGGACGAGAGGCGGGACGGCTTTCACCATCCTTGCTGAGCCGTCGGGCGTTATCGGCAAGCAGGCGCTTGAAGTCCGTCTGAAGCCTGGCGAGTTGGTCGCGGAGCTTCGCGTTTTCTTCCTGCCGCTGAGCGATTTCGACCTTCTTGGCGGCCAGATCCTGTTCAACCTTGACGCGTTCGGCTTCGCGGGTGGTCTGGTTCAGCTTGGCACGCTCGACAGCGGCCTGATAGTCGGCGAGCTGAAACTTGACCCGGCTGGCTTCCTCGTTCTTGATCGAGAGGCGGCCTTCCACGGCGATCGTCCGGCCCTGGATCTCGCGGAGGTCGCGGTCCCTGGCGGTCTGCTCGGCCTTCGTTCGCGCGGTCAGGTCAAGCGCACTGGCGTTGGCCTTGGTGGCACGCTCCTGGGCCGAGTCGGCATCTTTTTCTTGTTGCAGGATCCGAGTCTGCCAGTTGACATTCAACTGGGTGACGGCGGACATCACGACGATCCAGCCGACCATGGCCAGGAGGATCAAGACAGTCAAGACTTTCCCGGCGGTCGACATCGAACCTCTCCCTGAACCTGGGGCTCTGATCCTTGGAAGGCATCGAGCGGTTGGGTCGCGGCACGACCGACCACCGTTCCTCAATAAGGACAATATAACCTATCTTATCACAGGTTCGCCAAGAGGCGTTCGAACAGTTTCCTCGGCGTGGGGCACAAGGGCCGGATGCGCTGAGTTTGACCGGTTGGGTTGTCCCTTTTAGAATCGTATCAGACGAGACCGCGTGACCTTTGCTGGGGACGCGGCCGACCCACCGACGAATGGGCCGATCACCTGGTCCCACCTGCCCTTGATGAATGCCGGCCTCCGCCCCACCCTGCCGGCTGTTCTCTGGGTCGAACTGAATCGGAGCGGAGCTTTGAGCATGCGACCCACCTACGCGGTCACCGAGTTGCTGGGCGACGGGATCGGTGCCGAGTTGTCCCAGGCGGTTCATACCCTGGCCGATGCCTTGCCCGTCCAGCTCGATTTTTCGAGCGTGGACCTGTCGCTGGAGAACCGCCGGGCTCGTGGCCAGGCCCTTTATGACGAGGCAGTCCGGTCGGTGGTGGCGCAGAAGGTTGCGCTGAAGTACCCGACGATCACCGCCGAGGAAAGCCCGAACGCCATCCTCCGTCGCCGTCTCGACCTCGCCGTGATCCATCGGCCGGTCTACACGATCCCTGGGGTTCAGAGCCACTTCCACGCCCCGCTCGATATCGACATCATCCGGATCGCGACCGGCGGCACCTACGACGATCAGGGCCGCGCCATCGGTGCTGACTCAGCCGTCAGCCTCCGGATCGTCGAGCGTAAGCCCGTCCTGGAAGCGGCCCGCTATGCCTTTGAACTCGGCAAGAAGACCGGGCGTCGGGTCACGTCGGCGTCGAAGTATACGGTCCAACGCGCCACTGACGGTTTGTTCGAGACGGTCGTCCGCGAGGTCGCCAAGGCGAATGGCAACGTCCCGCACAACGTCGAGCTGTTCGATGCCCTGCTCGGGAAGCTCGTCATGGTCCCCGAGAAGTTCCAGATCATCATCACGCTCAACGAATACGGTGACTTCCTGTCCGACCTCGCCTGTGGCCTCGTCGGTTCGCTCGGCATCGGTGCCAGTGCCAACCTCGCGTTCGACGCGGCCTCGAACGTCCGAGTTGCCATGTTTGATGCCGCACATGGAACCGCCCCCGACATTCAGGGAAAAAATCTGGCCAACCCGACCGCCATCTTCCTGGCGCTTGCCATGCTCCTGATCGAGGTCGGCGAAGTGAACCTCGGTCTGACCCTCAAGTCGACCGTCCTCGACCTCCTCCGCGACGGGACCCGGACCCGCGACCTCGGCGGGACCGAGTCGACCGACTCCTTCACGGCCGCCGTCGCCGCCGAGATCACCCGCCGCCACCCGGCAGTCAACGACTCGCAAGCTTCGACGGGTTGAACCAATCTGCCTCAACGGTTCACTCCGACAGGCCATGTAGAGCTGGGTCTCGACCCAGCCTGCACTTGGCAAGCATCCGTTAGGCCGGGTCAAGATCCCGCTCTGGGCGTATCGAATTACTTATCAGAAGGCAAAAGCCAAAATCTTTGAGTGATAAACCATACTTATCGCCCGAATTGAGAATTCCTGAAACGGGAACGAATTCCATTATACGCAACAAGTCAGAAAGGTCAACACAGGGGACCACTCAATCCCTTGATGTTTTCAAATCTGGAAATCGTTGAGGACTTACCGGATCGAAGACCGTTGCTTATTGAATGGTCCGTAGTCGTCTCTGGAGCTTTAGTTCAGATCTGCGACCCATCGTTCGACCTCCACCAACTTCCGGAGTCCAGACCGACTCCTCACTTAACCTGTCCGGTTATTGTGGATCAAACCGCTGCCGGTGCGGCCGGGTCGCCAGCCAGCGCTGGGGGAGGCCGGCTTTCCAGAGGCTGATCAGGATGGCGATCAGGAACGAGGCCAGCCCGATGCTGATCCGGTCGAGGCCGGAGATGTGCTGGCGGAGCAAGACGTACCACTTCGCCCCGTAGTTCGCCGCGAGACCGGTCACGACCAGGCCGGCGACGCCATGGAACGTCCAGCCGCCCACGAACCACCCGTAAACCACCGCGACCGTGGCGATCAGGACCGGGTAGGCCGGACGGAAAGCTGTGGGGATTGGCTCGCAGAACCGAGGCTCACCGCTCATGACCGCCATCGTGGCGATCAACAGTCCAAACGCCCCCGCTGACCGGAGCACGAGGGCCAGATCGCCCTTGCCCAGCGCCCCCAGCGTCAACAGCGCGACGATTGCCAGGTGCTCGGCCGCCGCGAGTTTCTGGTCTGGGGTCCAGGCCTCGCCCGGCAGGATCAGAATCGCCGCCACCAGGCAGGCCGCCACCAGGACCGCCCGCCACAACTCGCGCCGGTGGATCGCCAGCCACCCCTGCATCAAGACAACCGGCACCAGGGGCCAGGCTTGCGGAGCCACCAGGCTCGACGGGTCAAGCGTTGTCGGCCCGACGACCGAGAGCGCCACCAGCGTGGCCATGGCATACCCCTGCGCCAGCGGCACCAGCCGAGCGGCCGCATACCCATAAAACGCGAGTGCCAGCAGCAGGGTTGCCGCCGGTGGAGCCACACCTAACCCGTCCTGAAAGAGCCCGAGGAACCGCTCATAAACCGAATCCGGTCGGTGCCCGATCATCGCCATCACCAGCAGCTCGCAGGGGATCAGCAAGGCGAACCGGGTCACGCCCGCTCGCCGCGTGGTCAAACCCGCCTCCAGGAACAGGAGCGCGATCGCGAACCCGAACGGGACCAGAAAGTAGAAGCCAAAGATGCTCTGGTAGCCCTCGACATTGTGCAACGAAATGCAGAGGTAATACGACCGGGCGCAGACTCCAAGACCGAGAAAAACGAACAACGACCACGGATACATCGGCCAGCGCCAGGGGCTGCCGTTTCCCTTGACGTACTGGCCGCCGCGCCGGATCGCCGGGATCAGGGTCAAAAACGCGAGCCCGGCGGCCGTCGCGAACCCGAACAAGGCCCAGTGCGACGTCGGATCATCCGGCCGCGCCAGCAAGGGCCGGAGCGCGACGGGGTAGAGGAAGAAGAGAGCCAGGATGAGATAGTAAGGGCCGCGGTACAGCGCCCGCAGTTCCAGTCTCATCCCGCGCAGCAAGCCTTCGCTGAGGATCACCGCAAAGGCCAGCCCGCCTACCGCAAGCGTTACGCCGGTCCCGGGGCGGTTGATCAGCACATCGTCGATCGTCGAGGAAATCGCCAGGAACATCATTACAACCAGGAGCAAGACGCTCCGCATATCATCCCAGACCCGGCCAAACCGGACGAGTAGGCACGCCGTGACCGCCAGCAAGAGCGTGAACCCCGCCAGGCTCAGGATCAAGGCCCAGGTATCAAACGCCTTGGCCGATGGGTCAAACGACATCCGGAGCCCGATGAATACCAGATCCGCGCTGATGACATAGAACGGGTTGTGCGTGTACAAAGCCCGGACCAGACGCGATGCCGGCGTCGGTCGCGGTGCAGAGGAGGGCGGTCGCGAGAGCAGATCAGGGTGACTCATGATCGGCGAACCTCGACACGGAGGAGACTTGGTGTCGATTCCGAGATGTGGGCTGACCCTTGAGATTGTGCGCCTCTCTGACAATTGTTTCAAGTCAGCCGATTCGGATTTTCGCCGGTACCACGCATTGAACGGTTGGGGGCGAGTGAAAAACGAACCGAGGGGTGACGCAGGAGATTGATCCCCACGCCACCCCCTGGTTTATTCGAGTCCGATCAGGCCGCGGTTGGGCTTAGACCTTGCCGCGAGCCTTGTCCCAGGCGTGGTGGACGGCTTCCTTGAACTCTTCCCAGGTGCCTTCGTTCTTGGCTTCCCAGTGCTTGCGGGCTTCGGGTTCGACGGTGGCCCAGGTACCGGTCCCGTAGCGCGAGTCGGTGGCCAGCGTGTGACCATAGCGGTACGCCGGGGTGAACTCTTCGAGCGAGATCCCCTTCGCGGCGTAGTTGGCCTGGTGATGTGCTTCGGCAACGGGCTTGAACGACTCGTAGCTTTCGTGGGTTACGGTGGTCGGCGTGGCGACATCCTGGACGCTGACATCCGTCTTCCGCACCTTGTCGCGTACCTTGTGGGTCGTGTCGGTGCCTTCCTTGGACAGAACGACTTCCTCGACGACGCGAGCCCGTTTGTTGATGACGACCTCTTCGGCCGTCTCTTTCAGTTCGATCGTTCCTTCCTGGAACGCGGCGTCGGCGTCAGTGAGCGGCCGATCCACCGCCCGACGCTGGACCTTGACCTTTTCCTGGTGCAAGTTGACGTCGGCTTCCACCGGAGTCTCGACGACCGAGGTGGTCACCTGGACGCCGCCGGTTTCCTTGGTCCGCTTGCCGACCTGCAACTCCTCTTCAACAATCGGGATCACCCCACCCTGGGCAGTGGCGGTGCTGGCAGTTGCGGCTTTGGTTGTGCCACTCGCTCCCGTGTGCAGCGCGGCTCGGCGGTCATAAGCCTGTTTGACGTAAGGCTCGAACGCCGAATATTCCCCGCGGCCAGTCCACCCCTTCTTCAGGTGGGAACTGACCTCGGAGTACGACTTGCCCTGATAATCGGGTTTATCGAAGCTTTCGTAGCCGTACTGGTAGGCCGGAGAGGCATTCTCCCAGGTATGCGACCGGGTGCTGCCCGACGCTTCGAATTCCTTGCGAAACTCGGCCTCGTGCGTGGCGTAACCGGCAGCGCCACCGGCAGCAGCCCCGGCAACGGCACCTATTCCTGCTCCCACAGCGGCACCGACCGGACCGCCCACGGCGGCTCCAATCCCGGCGCCGGCTAATGCCCCCGCTGTTCCGCCGCCGGCGGTGCTTGCGGTGGCTTTCGTGTCTTCGTGATTCTTGTTGGTGCTAGCCATGATAATCCTTGCCTTGTCTTGTCAGCCCGAAAACCACGGACCCGACGTGATTTCTTCGCCGGTACGCCCGGGTTATTCGAAGAAACATCGTGCAGAACAGGACCGCATGCTCGGGAGGAAAAAGCGTGTTTGAGATCTTTTAACCTTTTGATGAGAGAGCAAATGAAATACCACTGAACGGTTAAATTGTCGCTCACTTTTTGTGCCCATTGATGGGCGGCGTGGCCGGTTCACTCAACGGTGCGCCGCGCTCAACTTCCACCGTCTCGGTCCGAATTGCCACCGTCTGGGTAAACGGCTGCTCAGAGCGTCGCCGCGTGATCCGGACTTCCTCAACAAGCATCAGGCGCTTCTCGACAACCAGGACTTCCTTGTAGACGGGGACCACGAGCGTATCGCCGTCCTGACGGTTGCCGACAGGCGCATCAATGACCCGGTTGATCGGCACTCGCTCGATCTGGACACCTTCCTCGACGAGCATCTCGTTGACGACTTGATCCGTGGTTTGCACCGTTTTATGGATGCGGACCGTTTCCCCCTCCACCTGACGCTTGGTCACCTCAACCGTCTCGGCGACGACCGGAACGACCACGCGGTCTTCGCCCTGGGCAGCGACCGCTGATCGGTCGGAACCGGCAGCGGTCGCGACGGTGTCGCGGGTCTCGAACTGGGCGACCTGGGTGGCATCCAGGTCAAGGCGGAAGCTACCGTCGTCTTGCTGGACCATCAGGTCGACCGGGACGAGGACGACCTGACCCGTTGTGAGCCGCACGGCGATTCTCGAGTCCGAGCCGACCTGAAGGGATTCCGGGTTTTCCAGCACACCTAGCAGGCCATCGGCGTTCTGGACGATCACGGGAGCGACGTTCGTCATTCTGGAAAGCCTTGGAAGTTCAAGGAGAAGGTTGGTCGTATGACGGGGGCGGTCCACCAGCAGATCTCTCCAGGCGGCACGAATCATGCCGGAAGACCTGTTTCAGTTCATGGGTTCTGGACGTGAGCACGACGGCGTGGGCACGACCCGGAGCCGATGATCACGCCCCGCCCCTCGAACGCTTCCCACCGGGAAACCGAACTTGATGATTCACCGCCTCAACTTGCAACTTCTCGACGCTCGCCTGGCCGTCTGCCGGCTCGACCCACACGCAGCCATCCCGGACTGGGCCTGGCAAGGTGAGATCGCGTCGGTGACGCGGACGCGTGACGAGCTTTCGGTCGTTTGCTCGGCATCGGCCGTGCCCGCGGGGATCAAGGCTCAGTTGGGCTGGCGGGCGTTCCGCGTGGTGGGCACCCAGGATTTTGCCCTCGTCGGCATCCTGGCCTCGTTGACCGCGCCGCTGGCCGAGGCTGGCATCAGCCTGTTTGCCCTGGCGACGTTCGATACCGACTACCTGCTGGTTCAGGAGGATGATCTCCCCCGCGCCATCGCGGCATTGAGGGCACGCGGGCATCACGTCGCCGATCCGGTTTGATCGCGGAGCCGCCCAATTCCGAATCAAGAACGGTGGGGGAGCGTGCCGAAGATCGAATGATAAGGACAGCGAGTGGGTGCGTCCGGCAACCGGGGTCTGAGCCGGTTCGGGTTCGCCTTCTCCGATCGGGGCGTTTGGCATAAACTCCCCCGATCAGACCATCGGGACGCTCCGGGCACTCGGCTGGGGCGCGTGGCTGCGGGTGATCGCGGCCATGCTCAACGCGAAGGACCCCAATCATGCGACGGATCGCGGTTTTGAATCAAAAGGGGGGCGTCGGCAAGACGACCACCACCGTCAACCTCGCCGCTGCGCTGGCCGCCGAGGGGAAGAAGACGATGGTCCTCGACCTCGACCCCCAGGCACACGCCACGCTCCACCTCGGGCTTTTGCCCGGCCGGTCGGGGCCGTCGCTCTATGATGTCCTGACGCAGGGGCTCTCGCTCAACGAGGTCCGCCGCGAGGTCGCCCCGAACCTCCACGTGTGCGGGAGCCATATCGACCTGGCCGCCGCCGAGGTCGAGCTGATCGGCACCGTCGGCCGCGAGACCATCCTCCGCGACCAGCTCGACGCCCTGCTCGAAGGCGAACATTTTGATTACGTGTTGATGGATTGCCCGCCGTCGCTCGGCATCCTCACCCTGAACGCCCTCTGCGGCGCCCGCGAGGTCTTCATCCCCCTGCAGGCCCACTTCCTGGCCCTGCACGGGTTGTCGAAGCTGCTGGAGACGATCAACCTCGTCTGCAAGCGGGTTAACCGCGACCTCAAGGTCGGCGGCGTGGTCCTCTGCCTCTACGACTCGGGGACCCGGCTCGGCGGTGAGGTCATCGAGGACCTTGACCAGTACTTCGACGGCCGGAAGCACTCCAACTCCCCCTGGGCCGAGGCCCGCGTCTTCCGGACCCGCATCCGTCGGAACATCCGCCTGGCCGAGTGCCCGAGCTTCGGCCAGTCGATCTTCCAGTACGCCCCGACCAGCCGAGGCGCTGAGGATTACGCCTCGCTCGCCGGCGAGGTTGAAGGCCGCCCCCCCGCATCGATCTGGCTCGGCTCGGAGAAGAACACCGAGAAGTCAGATTCTCACATGATGGCATTTTAATTCTGCCTGAATCCCAGGAGGATCACCAGCCCGCAAGGTTGGATTGGTCCCCCTGGGTTCGTGCTATTTGGCCGGTGCCTCGGCCTCGGGCAAGCCAAAGGCGGGCAGGTGGAAGTCGGCCTCGGGTAGGGCTTCGTACTTTACCGACTCGAAGGTCAGCTCGAAGCTCACACTGCCATCATGAGGTGGTTCGGGTGCGGCGCGCTCGATCCGTCCCGGGCAATAATGCTCGACCAACCGGACGGGATCGAGGTGGCCATCGGCAGAGCGGGAGTACTCGATTGTGCCGAGATCCGTCGCATGAGCCTGACCAGTGTTTGAAGTAGAAACAACGCCATATTCGCGGATGATCCAGCCATCGTCGGGCGCGACAACGATCCACCCATCAACGAAGACGGCACTCGGCTTCAAGGTCTTGAAGTCGCGGGTACTGGCGTAGCGAATCAGGACCTGCTTCGAGCCTGCCGCCCCCTCAACCTCCGCCACCGAATCGAGCCGAAACGCCTTGACCGCGAAGATTTCCGACAGCTTGCCGAACCCAAACCTAGCCCCGCATTGCAGTTCGCTGCCGTGCCGACTCGTGATGATGCTGCGTGCCTGACGGAGATCCGCTTCGATATCGCGGACAACGTAAGCTGCGCCGGGCTGGTATCGACTGATCACGAATCCGTACTGGGAGTTAACCCCACGCACCGATTCCAGCGCTTGTTTTTGCTTCGGATTGACGACCTCGTCGGGCTTGAGATTCGTCGTCGTCAGCCGAGCCAATCCCGGTGCAAACGCGAAATCGAGCCGGAGCAGTTCCTCCACGCAGGGCTTGCCGCCGGGCGGGCAGCGGGTGGCGTGATAGATCGCTCGCCCGTGCATGGAGTCATACCGCGCCTCCAGCTTCGCCATCGCCAGGGGGAACTCGGTCTCGACCCGCTGCCGGAGCGCGGCATCATCCCCATGCGCCACCAGACCAAGCAGCGCCGCGAGCGTCATGCAGGTCCGCACCAGTGTCCGAATCATGAGCCGCCTCCCACCTTTGCAGCCACCACCGCTGGAGCCGTGGTCGGGGTCGGGGCCGGGACGACCTCGCCGGTGATCCGGAAGGGGACGGCGAACGTCGTGGTGCCGCCGACGTAGAAGTTGGCCTCGAAGCCGGCGGGGTGCGTGCTGGCCTTGTCGTCGTAGTCCATGGCGTGGAACTGAAGCGTCACCTTGCCGGTCGCGCCCGGGGCGATCTCGACGGGATACTTGCCGCGGATCGCCACGCAACCGTCGCGCGAGCAACCCGAGTTGCCCCCGAGGATCTTGACTGGCGCGGCCGAGGTGTTGCGAATCTCCAACTCGACCCAGGTCTCGCTGCGTGCCTCGACCTTGCCCAGATCCACGGCGAAACTCGTCGGCTCGATCGGTCGCGGGGCCTTCGGGACCACGGTCCCCGGCCGGACGACGACCGACGCCGGCATCTTGCTCGCGACCGGCGGCGCGGGGTTCCCTGCCCGGCTGGCATCGGGTGTCAGGCAGGCCAGAGCCAGCACGGCAAGGCAGGCGAACGACTTCATCCGGTGATCTCCGACGTGGGGTTGAGCAGGCAAGCGCCGCAGTGATCCAGATCCTTGTCAGAATGCAACCAGTGGATCAGACTCTCTCACTTTTGTCCAGGATGAAGAGCGCTTCAGGGGTCAGAACCCGGCAAGTGCTGGATTCTCAGCCCCGGCGCGGGTGGCGAGGGCTTGCCAGACGCCGGGCGTGGGCAGGTTCGCCCAGGGGCCGAGGCGGGTCTGGGTAGCGCCGGTGGGGTTGCCGGTGATCGGGCTGAAGGGCCACGACTCGATCGACTCGCGGATGAAGTGGACCGAGCCGTCGCCGAGCAAGGCGTTCAGCCCGCCGGGGTGCAGACTCGACCCAGCGCTGAACTGCGCGGCCGGGGCGGCCAGCGTCACCCGGCGGCAGGCGTTGGGGGGATAAAAGGTGGTGGCCAGCGTGTCGCCCCAGTTGCCGGTGATGTACCAGCCGTGCCGGGCGAACTGATCGGGGCGGAAGGCGTCAACGCCTTGCAACGGGCTGGTGGCGCGTTCGACGACGAACAGCGTCTGGCTCAGCCCGTCGGTGATCGCCGCCAGCGTGATCGGTGAGAGGTCATGGAAGCAGCCGTTGTTTTGTTGCTGCGCCAGGGGGTCGGGCTGGCAGCGGTTCGAGACCAGCGGCAGGGCGATCACCTCGAACGACCCAGTGCAAGCGGCGTAGCTGGTGAAGACCATCTGCTGGCGACCGCCGGGCGGGTCGGCCAGCCCATAGCGGCCCAGCGCGTTGGCGGGCAGGTCGCGGGGCGTGCCGGCGGTGGAGTCGCTCGGGCAGGCGTAGATGGCGACGACGGCCGTGTGCGTCGTCGAGTTCTCGCGGCCGACGACAGCCAAATTCTGGTTGATCGCGTTGTAGAGCGTGGCTTGCTCGACGAACGGGAGGATGCCGACCTCGTAGCTCTTGTCGATGAGCGTCGGGGTGCAGGGCGGGTTCGTCCCGGCATATCGGGGGTCGAACGTCTTGATCCGCCCCGGCGGCAGGCAGCCCGCCGCCGCCTCATACTGCGCCAGGCCGAGGCCGATCTGCTTGAGGTTGCTCGCACACTGAGCCCGCCGTGCCGCCTCGCGGGCCGACTGGACCGCCGGGAGCGTCAGGGCGATCAGCAACGCGATCACCCCGACGACCACAACCACCTCAATCAGGGTAAACCCACCTTCCCGCAATCCTCCCCTTCGCCCCCGCGTCCGCATGATCCGGTCCACCCTTCATTACTGGGTTATTCAGGCTCATTTCAGCCGCCCAGCGAGATACTTGAGCCCACCGGCCACACCAAACCCGACCCCTGCCAGGGCAAAGAGGCCATAGGGCCGGTCGGTCGAGGCCCCGTTCTTGCCTGCTGGCTCAACCTCGGGGAGACCATACGCCGGTAAGCGAAAGTCAGATTCGGGCAAGGCTTCGTACTTAACGGATTTGATATCCAGGTCGGAGCCAGTCACTGGAGTTCCTGGATTGCTGCGGTCGACCCGACCTAGATAAAGTCGTTGGACATGCCTAAATGGATCGAGGTGACCATCGATCGAACGCGCGTATTCGATCTTGCCGATCGTCGTTTGTGGTTGGCCAGAACCGCTGGTCGTTGTCCTGCCAAATTCCCGAATAATCCAACGATTGTCTGGATCGACAACTAGCCAGCCATCTACAGCAATGCTGTTCGCTTGTTTGGGACGGCCTGGATCAGGCAAAACACGGAATCGAATGAGAAGTTGTTTCGAGGTTTCGGGGGTCTGAGGCAACTCAGAAACTGAGTCGATCTGAAAAACCTTGTTATCCAAATAAACTGAAACGGGTCGCGAACCAAAACTCAATGCACATTGGATTTCATTTCCATGTTGAGCACTAATCGTCGAGCGACCTCGACTTGTGTCATCGTTAATACTCATGATGGACAAATCATCGTTAGGGTGCCGACGTAGTAGTCCGCCACCGCTAATTTGCAAGTCAGTCTCGGATCGGTTCTCATAAGGCTTTTCCGCCACCGAGACCGACCGTGAAACGCTTCAAAGTCACCCTCACCGCCGACGAACGATCAACGCTCCGTGACCTCATCGCCGCTGGCAAGGGGGCCGCTCGCAAGCTGACCCATGCCCGCATCCTCCTGAAGGCCGACGCCTCCGACGACGGCCTGCATTGGCCCGACTGGCGGATCGCCGATGCCCTGGAAGTCCACGTCTCGATGGTCGAGCGGGTCCGCCAACGCTTCGTCGAACTGGGCTTCGACGCCGCCCTGGAACGCAAGAAACGAGAAACCCCGCCCCGTCCGGCCAAGCTCGACGGTCGGGCCGAGGCTCGCCTGATCGCCCTGGCCTGCTCGCCGCCGCCGGAAGACCGGGCGACCTGGACCATGCAACTCCTGGCCGACAAGCTGGTGGAACTGGAGGTCGTCGAGTCGATCTCCGACGAGACCGTCCGCAGGGCTCTAAAAAAAACGAAATCAAGCCGTGGCTGAAGCAGATGTGGTGCATCCCGCCGGAGCAGAACGCCGAGTTCGTCGCCCAGATGGAGGATGTGCTGGATGTGTACCACCGCCCCTATGACGAGAAGCGGCCCCTGGTCTGCCTGGACGAGTCGAGCAAGCAACTCATCGGCGAGACGATCCTGCCCATCCCCGCTGAGCCGGGTCAGCCCGAACGCTTCGACCACGAGTACGTCCGCAACGGCGTGATGAACCTGTTCATGGTCACGATGCCGCTTCTGGGCTGGCGAGCGGTGCGGGTGACGGACCGACGGACGATGGTGGACTTCGCCGAGGTGGTCCGCTGGCTGGTGGAGGAGGTGTGCGAGGAGGCGGAGAAGGTGGTCCTGGTGATGGACAACCTGAACACGCACAAGGTCGCCAGCCTGTACGAGGCGTTCCCACCGGAGCAGGCCCGTCGGATCGCCGCCAAGTTGGAGATCCATCACACGCCGAAGCACGGCAGTTGGCTGAACATGGCGGAGATCGAGCTGTCGGTATTGGCTCGGCAATGCCTGGACCGGCGGATCGAGACGAAAGAAGACCTGGAGCGTTTCGTGGCCTTGTGGGAGGAGGTCCGCAACGAGCGTGGGGACCAGATCAAGTGGCGATTCACCACGGCGGATGCACGGATCAAGCTGCGTCGGCTCTACCCTGTCCTTTGAGCGTGGCGGACTACTAGTGGGTCACTTGTCTCGACCATTGCCATAGTCCCGCAGTCGGGCTAGGATTGGTGAACTTCACCCCTTGAGGTTCACCATGTCCCGCCGCAAGACCGATCCCCTGCGACCGCTTACTGACGACGAGGTCGCCGTCCTGACCAAACTGAGCCGATCGAAGAGCGAGTCGGCCACCCGAGTCGCCCGGGCCTCCTTGATCCTCGCTGTGGCCCGGGGCGACGACTACCAGCAAGCCGCCGAATCGATCGGTCGCCGCTCCGGCGACGCCGTCTCACACCTCGTCGCCCGCTTCAACGCCGAGGGCCTGACCGCCCTCGATCCTCGCCACGGGGGCGGTTCCGCCCCGATCTATGACCAGGCGGCCCGGGAACGCATCCTTCGGGAGGCCCGACGCCAACCTACACCGCAGGCCGATGGCACCGCCTCGTGGAGTCTCACAACGCTCCAAAAGGCCCTCCGCTCGGCCCCCGATGGCCTGCCCAACGTCTCGACCCACACCATCGGCAAGGTCCTCCACGAGGCGGGCGCCTCGCCGCAGAAGACCCGCTCGTGGTGCCCCACCGGCACCGTGCTGCGGAAGCGCAAGGACGGCATTGCCGTGGTCACCGACCCCGATACGTCGTCAAAAAAAAGTTGATCGAGGACGCCTACGAGCAGGGCGAGGCGATGGGCATCTCGGTCTGGTGTACCGACCAGGCCGGGCCGTTCCAAACGGTGCCTCAGGCCGGCCAATCGTGGCGTCCCGAGGGGCAGCCCGATCGCCACCCGTACGAGTACATCCGCAATGGCACGGCCAAGGTGATGACGCTGTTCCACCCGGCCGACGGCCGGGCCCGGGTTAAGGGCGTTACCACCTGCCCCAACGCGGTCCTGCACGGCTGGCTGAAGGAGGAACTGACGGCGATCCTGGCGACGTTACCGCCGCCGGTGGCCGTTCCAGGCGATGGAGTGACGTTGCGGTCGGCATGGGAGCATTGGCAGAAGGGACTTTCAGTCAAGCCGACGCTGGCCTCCGAGTTGCCGCCGCTGCGGATGCTGCTGGTGATGGACAACCTCGTGGGGCACAAGACGCCGGCGTTTGTGTTATGGCTGTTTTCGATGGGGATCATGCCCTTATACACGCCGCTGGGCGGGTCGTGGCTCAACATGGTCGAGAGCTTGCAACGCATCCTCAAGCGTCGAGCGTTGGACGGCCAGCAGCCGGGGACGCCGGAGGAAATCATCGGGTGGTTCGAGGCGGTGACGGAGCACTGGAACCGCTCGCCGACGCCGTTCGAGTGGGGCGGCAAGCGGGCCGCTCGTCGTCGTCGGCAACGAGAACGGCGTCGCCTGGGCGGGTCGGGTGCTTGCGCTTCAGAGGAACTGAAACGACCACTCACAAGTTATGGCAACAGCCGTGGCAAGTGACCCACTAGTAGGAGACGAAACCAATACTTTGAATTGACAGCAAATATCGTCTGGTAAATCGCCCGATCATCGCGACTCGCGACAACCTCGGTCTTTTCTGACGTAAACGAGAGTCTAGAGTTAAGAATCGAGAAGGCAAAATCAATATTTAATGTCTTTTCCGCAAGAGATTTGTCAGAAGGATTGACCTTGAACTCTCGGCAATGAGCTTTTCCATGCATGGAGCCATAACGAGCCTCAAGTTTAGCCAACGCAACAGGATATTCCTCATAAACCCGTTTTTTGAGCAAAGTATCATCGGCGAGAACCACAGACTGCATGGCAAAAACTATAACAAAGCAGAAGGTAGATCTCGGCATTTTCGTGCTCCCTATGCGTTAGCAGCTTCTGCAGCTTCAGATCGAGATTGAACCACTGGCAATTTCTTGTCGGATGGAAAAAGCGGTAGTTTTGTAATGTGCAATTCACAAACCCGCTGATGTCGTCCGATTTGGGACACGGTTAGCGGCGGGTTAACCAGCCCGAACACCTCCGGACACCGGACAGCATCAATAGGCATGTGAATAAGACACGCAATAAAATGGCTATTGGCCGTGATTTGAAAACCCACTTTATGGTGGGCTACTATCGCACGATTAGATGAGTGGGCTTATAACTCATAAATAGTCTCACGACAAATCATAAAGTTCGGTCAAGCGGTAAATTTTATTCACTGACCGCATATCTACAAGCACAGGCTTCACCAGTCGGGCCGTTCGGATCAATAAATATTGCACACTCCTCGACCACGACCCGCCCCGCAGCCTGCCAGGCCCGCTTGCGGCAAGGAACAGGAGCAAACAGTGACCAGACGTATGCATGGCCATATCGGATGCCGGGCGGCCAGGAACAAGTCGATCCTACGATCTGTTTTTCTTTTGTCGAGTGCCTACTTCTTTTTCTTTTTGCGGAAGGAATCTAACCGTTTCCAGTCAGCCGACATCAGCCCGGCCACCTCTATACCCCTATCCGCCAGAGATCCGGAGTTTTTTGTAGGTGGGGGCAACCCGCCGTGCGCCTGGAGATCGAATTCTCTCGACGCAAACCATTGTGCCACGGTGGGTTGCACCCACCCTACAAAACTCCTGGTTACCCGATGAAATGGGTTTAAACTCGGATTGCGGGCGGATCTGAGCCTAGCCTGCGGACGACCCCCCGTCGGGATCGGCCGCGTCGGGCGGGGCGGGGTCGGCGAGCAGCCGGGCGGGGTCGATGCCGAGGTTGGCCGCGATGAACTGGCGGCACCAGGCGGGTTCGAGGGTGTCGGGGTTGGGCAGGCCCGCTTCGAGGATCGCCATCAGTTCGGGACTGAGGCCCGATGGCGCGGGCGGGAACAGCAGCGGCAGGGCGAACGTGGATTCGGGCGGCACCACGGGCGGTGCGATGGGCCTGGGTTCGGGCGGCGTGATCGCGACAGGTTCGAGCTTGGGTTCGTTCGGCGCGATTGGGGCGGGTTCGGGTCTGGGTTCGGGCGGGGCGACGGGTTCAGGCGGGGCCGGAACCGGAGGGTCGAAGAAGTGGGCGGGGATCGACTTGAGGAGGCGGGGGTCGGTGACGGTCCGGGGGGATTCGTGCTGGCTCAGCGCGAAGGCGCGGTCGAGTTGCCGCATGAACGAGCGGTCGTGGCGGCGAATCCGCTGGATGTCGCGGTTGCCGAAGTCGTTGAGGTCGGCGGCGGCGCGGGCCTGGGCGACCTCGTCATCATCGACCACGTTTTCGCGCTGCTCGCGGAGTTCGTCGAGATACATCCGGGCGAGTTCGGTCTCGGTCGGAGCCGGCACGACGGCGCGGCCCCAATCGTCCACCAGATGGGTGGGAGCGTTGTCGCGGAACTCGGGCGGGGTGCCGATCAGGTCGTGCGCCAGGGTTTGCTGGGTGTCGGTCCAGGACTGGCGACCGGCGGAGTCGGCCAGCTTGGACCAGCGGTCGATCAACCAATCGCACCCGGCCACCGTCCGCCGGAGTTGCCCGACGGTTTGCTCGGGGTTGCGGCTCAGGCGGGCACCGACGCGGTTCGCCTCGGCCTGCTGATCCTCATCCCAGGACACCTCAGCGCGGTGCGCCGCATCGGCGCGGACCTGCCGCTCCAGGACCCCGAGGCGGTCGACCTGGATCATGGTCTGGGCGATCTTCACGCAGTACCAGAGCTGAAACTCGGTCTGCGGGCGGATCGTCTCGATGACGCCCGCGGCTCGGGCGCGGATGGTGGCCTCATCGGCGATCGGGACGACCACCGACCGGAGCCCATGCTTGACGGCGTTGGCCCGACTCCGCTTTTTGCCCGCCTCGGACGTCGGGCCGGTACTTTTGGCGGCGTTGGCCTGGTTCGCGGCCAGTCGAGCCGGTGAGATGGTCATGGGTGTCCCTCGCGAGCAATGTTGGTCCACGGCTGGGTCAGAATCCACGGCCGGAGCGACCCCCGGGCAAGTCAGGGCGTTGTTCTTATAACATTGCCTCCGGAATGAAAATTAAAACTCACTTCGCCCAAATTTTGTTTATTTTGGCAAAATACCGATCTCGCTACAATCGTCATGCATGACGAGCCCAACAAAAAACCGCGGCGCCCGGAGGAGTTCCGGGCGTCGCGGTCTTGAAGAGGTCGAGCCGAGCCGAGCGGATTGCTCAGTTCTTGGGAGCGTCTTCCTTGGGCTTGTCGGCTTCGGCCTTGGCTTTCGCCTCGGCATCCGCCTTGGCCTTCGCTTCGGCGTCGGCCTTGGCCTTGGCTTCGTCGGCAGCCTTCTGCGCGTCGGCGGCGGCCTTGGCGTCGGCATCGGCCTTCGCCTTGGCGGCGGCAGCGGCCTGGGCCTTGGCTTCGGCGTCGGCCTTGGCCTTCGCTTCGGCGTCGGCCTTCGCCTTGACTTCGGCGGCAGCCCTGGCGGCGGCCTCGTCGTCGGCCTTCTTCTTGGCGGCGGCGTCAGCGTCCGACTTGGCCTTCGCGTCGGCGGCGGCCTTGGCGGTGGCTTCGTCGTCAGCCTTCTTCTTGGCAGCGGCGGCGTCAGCGTCCGACTTGGCCTTCGCGTCGGCGTCGGCCTTGATCTTGGCGGCGGCAGCAGCGGCGTCGTCGGTCGCCTTCTTCTGAGTCGCTTCCGCGTCGGCCTTGGCCTTGTCGTCGGTGGCCGACTTGGCGGTGGACTTGGCCTTGCGGACCATGTCGATGTGCTTGTTGATCAGGTTCGAGCGCTGCTCGTAGTAGGTTTGCAGGCCCTTCGACGGGGTGACGATCCGGACGTCGGTCTCGGCCTTGACACCTTCGATGTTCTTGTTGCCGTAGCCGGTGAACCAGGCGGCGAACACTTCGGGGCTGACACCGCGACGGGGGCTGGCCTTGAGGTCGCGGAGGTCGGTGGCGCGACCGGTGACGAGGATGTCAAGGATGGGGGGCGGGTCGATCGTCGTCTCAACCAGGCCAGCATCCTGCGCGGCGACGATGGCCTCGGCAACGGCCATCCGGGCGGCTTCGAGCTTCGCTTCGACCTCGGGCGGGATCGACGGCAGCGGCGCCTCGGCGGCGGGCTTGGCCGGCTCGGCCTTCGCGGCCGGAGCGTCCTTCTTCGGCTCGTCGGCCTTGGCGGGAGCCGGGGCCGCAGTCTTTTCCGTCTTCGTATCCTGGGCCGAAGCGGTCCCGATCAGCACAAACAACGACAGCGCGGTCAGGGCAAAACGGCGCACCTTGGGAATCTCCTCTGGGCAACGGGGATGCAAACAGACACAAGGGGCCGAGGCCACGAGCAAGTGCATGACCTCGAACGGTTGTGCTGAGTGTACCGACGCCGACCCGCCAGTGCCAGTATGACTCGGTTGGTTCCAGGCCAGCATGATTCAAGAAACAAAATTGGCCACGGATGAAATACGGAGCAGAAAAGACAAGAGAGTTCCAGTTCAGAGTGGAAAGCAGTTCCTCTTTCCCCTCCGCGTTCCATCCGTGGCCACTTTGTCTTTCAGTGAGCCGGTTGCGGTGAGTTTGCCGATTATCCGGTTCATTCATCCACGAACTTGCATCCGCCCAGTTCTTCGGATCATGCCGGTTGGCCTGGTGGGTCGATCATCACGGTTAACTACCCTCTTCGACCGGCGATGGATCGTGGTCGACCGCATTGCGCAGCGAATCGTGCCCAGGAAGCGGAGATTCCCAGGATGATGGAGCGAACACAGCGGCGGGCTCGACCGAGCATCGAGGGCCTGGAATGCCGCAACCTGCTGAACGGGGCGAAGAACCCGACGGTTCATGCCCTGGCGACCACGGCGCCGACGGGGACGGGCACGGTCACGACCTCGACCACCACCCAGTTCAACTACACGACCGTCGACGGGGCCAGGGTCCGGGTCACGCTGAACGGGCCAGGTGAGTTGACCGGCACGGCGCTGGATGCCAACGGCAACCTGAACCTGGTCTATAACGACACCAGCATCTTCACCTCGATCATCGGGACCGTCAGCGGCGGGTCGGGGCAGGCGAACATCGGCACGATCAAAAACGCGAGCGTCCCGCTCAGTTCGTTGACGGGTCTCGGCGGCACCCTGATCGGCCGGATCAGTTTGAAGCAGTTCGACCTGGTTTCGGGCGGCAACATCAACCTGACGCCCGGCGTCAACGAACTCTTCCTGAACGCGGTCACCAGCAACTCGCAGATGCATTTGCGTGATACCCCGCTGAACACGACGCTCGGGATCAGCACGTCGGTCGACCCGATCACCGGCGCTGGCCTGGGATACGCTGGCAACCAGCCGTATCGGACTGCCGTCAGCGGGACCAGCCTCAACGGCGTCACCAACAACACCGGCTTGACCGGGGTTTATAACGCCGGGACGCTCGACCCGACGATCACAGGGTTCCCCTCGACCAACAACGGCGCGATCAGCGGCGCGATCCCAATCATCCCGACGATCGGCAACGGCCAGAACGTCCGCGGGACCCCCGGTCTGACGCAGACGCAGGTTAGCAACGGCCGGAGCTTGACTTACGCCTTCGGTACCACGACCGAAACGGCCAACGCGATCCGGCTGACCAGCGTCGCTGGATTCTTCGTTCCAGGCGCCAACCTGATCGAGCCGCGCGACAACAGCTTGCCGATCGACGGGGGTCGGGTCGCGCCGCCGGGTGTGATCCTGAACATTAACCACGTCAACGGCGGGACGACGGCGCTCAACCCGCCGCTCGGGAACGCAAACATATTTGGATATGATCCGGCCACCAACCGCCTGATCCGGTTCGACGCCGTGACCGGTGCTGTGCTCAACACGATCAACCTGGCGGGAGCGGGCCTCGCGGGCGGCCAAGGCGGCGTGGCCCTGGCCCGCAACGGCACCGAACTGGTCGCGCTGGTCGGCGCCGGGACAACGGTCTCGGCTTACGACGCGCTGTCGGGAATCCTGGTTGGCCAGTTCACGACCGCGCGTGACATCAGCGGGATCGCCAGCACCAACGGGATCACCGTCCTGGTCGACGCCAACATCCTGACCAATCAGGCGTACGAAGAGATCAACGTGGCGGGGAGTCTTGCCGTGGGCCACACCGTCCCGATCGGCACCTTCTACGCGCCGTCGCAGGAGTTCACCCTCGCTGGTGGCGCGACGGGGGTTGCCGGGACGGGCAACATCTACGCCCTCGGGACCGGCTACTTCAACACCTCAACCCCGAACGTGATGCAGGCGGGAATCATCACGCTGACGCCGACGACCAGCGGGGTCATCTCCGAGGCGTCGCGGACCGCCCTGACGAGCGGTGGCGCGAACGTCCCGGGGGCGAATGGCACCATCACCGGTGATACCTCGCGGGCCGTAGGGAGCATCGGGTCCAACCTCGCACTCGATACCGGCGTCTCCAACGGCAAGAATGTCCTCGCGCTCCTCAGCCCGACCACGCTGGCGTCGCAAGGCTCGGTCAGTCTCAACTACGGCAACCCGCTTTCCGACCTGAGCGAGTCGTTCCACCCCGAGATCGCCGGCTCGGCGCTGATCGACGTGCAGGGCAACGTCCAGTCGTTCACTGCGCAGACCGTGCGTGGGCTGGTCTTCAACGGCGCCGGCAACCTGAACCTGATCAAGGCCCGGAATGTCGCGAACTCGTCGGTCGTCGGGTTCCCGCTCAGCCACGTGGACATCAACGTCCGAAACAACGTGTCGATCGTGACCACCTCACGACTCGTTGGCGACCGCAACGGCGTGACCGTCAACGCATCGCAGCGTGTCCTGGGGCCGCTCACCTTGCCGTCCTGATCCGGATCGCGCGAAGCCAGAATGAGCCACGGATGGAACACGGATCTTTGATCCATGGCGCCATCCGTGGTTGTTTTGCCATCACGATCAGACCGCCGCGATCGGGTCGAGCCGGGGCGCGGTCGGGATGGACGCGGGATCGAGTCGGGGGGGCCTGGCGGGCGCAGGGTTGTGAAACCGCGACTCGACGACGGCGAAGAACAACCAACCCGCCGCCACGCCCGCCGCCGCGATCAAGGGGCTCACCAGCAGGGCTTCGACCCAAAAGCCGGTCCAACCAAGCTGGATCAGGGCTTCGGTCCCCACGGTGCAGACCGGCAGGTGGATCAAATAGATGCTATAGCACCGATCCCCGCACGCCCGGAACGGCGCCAGGGCTCGGGCCTGGGTCAACCGGTCATCCAGCGGCCGGAGCGCGATCAGGGTCAGTCCGAACAGCGCCACGACCATCATGGCCAGGTTCGCGTGCATCCCCCCCAGAACCGCAAGACCAACCAGGCCAAGGTCGACCGCGTGCCGGGCACTCGCGGATTCCGCACGAACCAGCCGCCAGTAGACGGCCAGGCCGACGGCGAACTGATACCAGAGTTCGGGAAAGATCCCTTCCAGATCCACAAACCAGCCAGCGTCGAAGGCGGCGGCCACGACGGCGAAGATCAGGGCCGAGACCACCGCCAGCGCTCCGAACAACCGCCGGGGGAGCGCGAGCAAGACGGCGAACCCAACCAGGTAAAATTGCTCCTCAAAGCAGAGCGTCCAGCTAATCCGGGTCAGATTCTTGTATGGACTCCCGCCAAAGACGTGATGCCGCCAGGTCTCGGTCAAGGTCACGTTGCCGAGCCACTGCGCCCAGGTCAGCTCGCCCGGCCGGTCGAGGTGCAGCGAGTGACTCCCTACCTGGATCGGCCGCCAGCCAACCCCGTTGAGCGCCCCGACCACCACGACAAAACAAAGCAGGGCCGCCCAGTAAGGCGGGTAGATCCGCCAGAACCGCCGTGCCAGGAACCGCCACGACGACGCCCCCCGCTGGCGGTGCGCATCCATGCTCGCGGCGATGCAATAACCGCTGATCACGAAGAACAACGGCACGCCGAGATCGAGCCGGCGATACAGGACGCGGACCCAATTCTGAACGGCCACCTGCCACGGACCGCCGCTCCCCTGGGTCCCGAACAGGACAAACCCGGAATGATGCAGCACCACGATCAGGCAGGCAAAGCCTCGCCAGGCGTCAAGGAGCCGATAACGCGGGTTATGCCTCGGGGGTGACGGCATGGATGCTCCGGATCGATCTCAACGTGAACAGGGGGTTGGTCCTCATCATAAGCCAGATCCGATTTGCGTCCAGAGGTTTGTCCGGCCGGTCCGAGATCCTTGGGGGATCATGGGTCGCAAACAGGCGGAACGATTCGATCCCAAAAGGTGCTCACATCGCCCACATTATTTTTCTCTTGAAATCCCGATCGGACGTGTTCTAATCCACGCACGTGCCAATCGTCGATCCGATCGACTTGTTCCTCGTTGTGTTCGGTTTCGATGTCCTTGCCGCACGTATCCTGCCCGCCCAGCGTTGTGGAGGTCCGATGATGCGTCGCCTTTTGTTTGGTGGTTTGGCTGTGCTGGTGATCGCACCTTGTTGTCATGCACAGGCGGTTGCGCCGCCGCCGCCGCCGTTGCTGTTTGAAACGTCGCAAAGTGTCAAGGCCGGTCCCAGGCACTCGACCAGGGCGCGGGAGTGGATCGATCCGGCGAGCCAGAAGTGGAAGGTGGCCCGGGGGACCTTGGATGCTCCCTCGGCTCGCGTTTTATTACTCCAGAACGATTCCTCGACCTCGGCCCCGAGTTGGGGGGCGCTGGTGGACAGTTGGAGCTTTCGGGCGCCCCAAGGGTGGGATGCGAACCGGGTTCTGGGCACGGGAATCGACATCCGCCAGGTGCCGGCGTTTGAGCGGAAGCGGAGCCTGGCGTTCGTGCCGCAAGGGTCGGCATCCAACTCGTTGATACCCTCGCTCTCGGCCCCTGCGCTGGGTCCCATCAGTCTGGCCACCGACGTCCAGTTTCTCAGCGATGAGAACGATGTGGCCAAGCTGACATCCAACTCGACCGGCTTCAGCCTGGGTTTTGGCACCGAGGATTTCTCGATCGGCCTCAATTTCAAGACCAGCGGGATGCGGCAAACTCAGCAGTCCTCCAACCACGCCTGGCTTGTTGTCAGTTATTCCGACCTCCGGACCACCGAGACCCGGCTCAACCCAGAGTTGACCGACGCGGCCCAAAGCACCTGGCAATCCGACCCCGAGGCGTTTTTCGGCAAATACGGCACCCACTACATCTCCAGCATGACGACCGGGGCTCAGCTCAAGGTGGTCTACACCTTTTCTGCCGATTCCCGGACGACCTTGAGCGGGTTCGCTACCAAGGCCGGGTTGTCGGTCGGGTTTTCCGGCTGGAACGCGGGGCTTTCGCACAGCATCAACAACGCCATGCAGGATTACTCGGCCACGGTGCGGGTTTCGTCGCATGTCGTCGCGACGGGCAAGGCGGGGCTCGGGCAACCGGGAACCGTCGCGCTGGATTTCGACGCCGTCAAGACGATGGTCGATAACTACGTCGGCAGGCTGGCGGACACCAATCAGGAGGGGCTGCCGGTCCTGGGCTTCCGGCTTTCCAACTACGCCGAACTCTTTCGCGGCATCCCCCCCGGCTCGCAACGGGCCATCGCGCACGCGGTCAATGCCCTGGATGAGATCTCCGACACGATCGACGACGTCAGTCTGATCCTCAGCTATCCCACTCTGTACGGCACCAAACTACCCATCCAGACGCTGGGCGCGCTGAACCTTCGAAACGGCCAGATCACTGATGCCCTGACGAAAGTGCTCGAATTCGGCGACGCCGCTTCCTCGGGAGTTCTGGAGACGCTCGTCCTCGACTGGCTCACCTATCGGAACGGTCTCAACTGGCCCAAAACGCCCGACGGCCCGACGATCCAGTGGCCCGCCCCACCACCCATCGTTGCCGCCACGACAACGACACCAACACCAACACCAACGACCAATACGACACCCGATCTCTTCGCCTTTGCGATCGAGTTCCCCATGGATGGGCCGACGAAGCTGCAATCCGCCCGGTTGTTCATTGAGAATTCCGCCTCTGCGCCGGCCACACCGCCAGCAACGGCGCCGCCGATCCCCGGCCCTCGCGACCTTCACATTCTGGCGCAGTTCGTCGATCCGACCCGCTCGTTGCTCATCTACAACCTGGAACCGGTCTCCATTCCCAAGGAGGAGAAGCGAACCACCTGGGTCGAACTTGTGGATTCTGCGGGGCGGACGTTTCAGTTTTACCTTGCCACACCGGACGGCCAGCGCCGGAGCGATCTGGCTAGTTCGGGATCGGCCACGATGATCTATCGCTGATCGTCCGCCCTTAACCCTGTTCCTATCTGGAGAGAAAGAAATGACCACCATGAGCCGCATCGCGCGCTGCGGATGGGTTTTGCTGATGACGAGCCTGATCGCCTCGGGTGCGAAAGCTACGGACCTCGACCGCGGCAAACTCACAGCGCAGTTGATTAAGCATGAGGGTAAGAGGTCGAAGGTTTACAACGACACGCAAGGCCACCCCACGATCGGCGTCGGGTTCAACCTCGACCGCAACGACGCCAAGGCCAGGATCGAGGCTCTCGGGCTTGACTACGCCCAGGTCAAGGCGGGCACGCAGGAACTCAGCGAGCCCAACATCATGAGCCTGCTGAGCGACGACATGGACACCGCCATTGCGGGATGCCAGGCGGTTTTTCCGCACTTCGCCGACCTGTCCGACGTCCGCCAGCGTGTCCTGGCCGACATGATATTCAACCTGGGCAAGGCGAAGTTCGCCGGCTTCACGAAGCTGATCGCCGCTGTCAACAGCGCCGATTTTACGCAGGCCGCCGCCGAGATGAAGAACTCGGCGTGGTACCGGCAGGTCGGCACGCGCGGCAAGACGCTCGTGGCGATGATGCAGACCGACATGGACCCGTCCTGAACCGCGCCGATTTCAAGATCAGGACGCGAGCGACGACCTGCTCGCGTCCTGATGCGCCGACACCCACGCCGGCTGCCGGCCCAACCGGGCCAAGATCGCCCCATTTTGCCAGAATGGATGGATTAGCCCGACGGGGCGATCGAGTGTCACCATGCACGAACGACGGCGTTCCGGATCGGCCCAACTCGACCCCAAACGTTGTATCAGACCGCGATCGAAGAAGTCGGGCAAGGGCGAACCCTTTGTGGTAGGATATCGCCTCGGATTGGCAATCCAGCCGCATCCGGGCCGGTCGAAAGGTGGCGTTCCTCGGGGTTGAGGCTCTGGTTTCATGGCGCGGCGGAAACTTATCCTCGAAACGTTGCTCAAAGGTCGGTGGCGGGCCGTCGTCCTGTCGAGGCTGGCGGCCTGGAACCGGAATCAGATCGCGCGGGTGGCGGTGGCCGTCGTCCTGACCTGGCTGGGTGGGGCCACGGTGCTCCACTTGCTGGAGCGGAGCGACACCGAGGGGAGCTTCGCCACCTGGGGCGACTCGCTCTGGGGCGTCTGGGTGATGCTGTTCAGCGGTCTGGATGCCGCCAGTCCCAAGACGCTGGGCGGGCGGCTGGTGTCGATGGCGCTGCTGGTGCTCGGGGTCGGTCTGGCCGGTTTGTTCACCGCGAGCGTGGCTTCGCTTTTGATCGAGCGGTACCTTCGGAGGCGTGACGTGTCCACGTTTGAGATGGATCAACACCTGGTTTTATGCAACTGGTCTTCACGCGGGCTGGAGTGGATTCGCGAGGTCCACAACAAGACGATCGCCGAGAAGCGACCCGTCGTCATTATCCACGACGATACCGACGAGATCGACCTGCCCGACAAGCAGGACGAGGCCGCCTTCTCCGACGTTTACATCGTCAAGGGAGACCCGACCAGCGAGGTCGTGCTCCGTCGCGCCAAGGTGCCCCGCGCCCACTCCGTCGTCGTCCTGACCGACGAACGCGAAGGCAAGCATGCCGACGGCAAGAGCATCCTTACCTGCATCGCCATCCGCAACATCTGCAAGGGCGAGATCCAGCCCAACGTCGCCGCTGAATGCAAGAACCCGAACAACCGCCATCACCTGAAAAAAGCCGGCGCCGATGAGATCATCTCGTCGGACGAACTCGGCCTCCGCCTCCTGGCGCGAACGGCGCTGTTCCACGGGATGACCCGCGTTTATCAAGAACTGCTGACCGTCAGCCGTGATGCCAACGAGATGTTCCTCCTCGACGCCCCCGAGGAGCTGATCGGCAAGGACTTCGTCGAACTCCTGACACTGTTCGCCCGCCACCGCGGTGACCGGCGCTCATGCCTCTTGATCGGGATTCAACGAGGCGAGGAGATGATGCTGAACCCGATCAACGACGAGGCCGGCCCGATCAAGCCCGGCGACCAGTTGATCCTCCTGTCACGCGTTATCATCGACCCCACGCAACCCCTCCCGATCGCCGGCCCGGAGCAGACCTCCTGACTCCTGGAGAGTGGGGGGCAACTCACCAATTCCAGCCGGCTGGCTCATCCGGACAACGTTGCTCACCAGGGGTCTGGTCCAGTGGCCAACATCCCTTTGCGAGCCTGAGCCGCGAGATTCGGATTCACGACCTTCGGGGCCGCGCGCGAACGGCGGATGGTTGCGGCACTCGGATCATGGGAAGCTGCCGGCTGGCCGGAAACATGGGATGAGTGGTGGTCGTGCTCTGCGGAGCCCGCGTCAGTGAGCCAGGAATGAGCCGTCCAGGTCGGCTCGATTAAGTCTGGTTCCACACCTCTTAAGAATTTTTTCGAAATCGATTTTCTTTCGGTTGCTTTTGCCTACCCCTTCCGATAACCTCTGCGCTCTAGCACCTCCTTCTCATCCTGATCTCCCTATCTATCCCTCTCAAAGCCTCCGGACACCCCGGGATGCGGTGGAGTTGCGCGCCCTTCTCACGATCTTATCTAGAGGAGACATGGCATGTCGCGTCGCGTTCGCGGATTCACGCTGATCGAGTTGCTGGTCGTCATCGCGATCATCGCGGTTTTAATCGCCTTGCTCTTGCCGGCCGTCCAGGCGGCACGCGAGGCCGCACGCCGGGCGCAATGCGTCAACAACATGAAGCAACTGGCGCTGGCCTGCCACAACTACAACGACATCATGAACACGTTCCCGTCGAACCTCTACCTCCACCCCGCTTATGCCACCGCAACCTATGCGTGGAACAACTCAAGCTGGTTGGTGTTTGTGCTCCCACAGATGGAGCAGCAGCCGCTGTACAATGCCATCAACTTCAACGTGATGTGGGGTCAGCAAGCGCTCGGGAACTGGAGTGCTACCTACCTGGGCCAGCAAAACTCGACCGTCCGGGTGAGCGTGATCAACTCGCTGCTTTGCCCGTCCGACCCGAGCCCGGCGGTCGACTCCAGCAACGCCGACGAGATCAGCAACGACCCGGCGGCGGGTACGTCGTATGTGGGGAATCTGGGGGACAACTGCCTCCAGTGCAATACCCCAGGGAGCACCCCGACGGTCATGTTCTGCTCGTCGCAAGGGTACAACTGCCGAGGGGCGCAACTTGGCGACCCGACCACGCAGACAACCCCGCCAGGAACCGGGACGGGAAGCGGGATCTTCTGGCGGCAGTGCTCGGGCGTGCCGCTCCAGCAGATCACCGACGGAACGTCGAACACCTTCCTCGCGGGCGAGCAGATCCAGAAGGTGACGCAGTGGAACGCCTGGGTCGAGGCCAACCAGTCAATCGGCTCGACCGCCATCCCGCTCAACTACATCGCCCCCGGCACCGCCATCAGCAGCAGCGGCAGTATCGTCGTCTCCACCGGCGCCAGCGACCGTGGCAACTGGTATCACTGGTACAGCTTCCGGAGCATGCACCCCGGTGGCGGCAACTTCGCCATGTGCGACGGCTCGGTGAAGTTCATCAAAAGCACGATCAACATGGCCACCTACCAGGCGCTCAGCACCCGGGGTCAGGGTGAAGTTGTCTCGTCGGATCAGTATTGATCGTGCGGGCGGGGCGACTTCACGGTTGCCTCGCCCCTTGAGTCTGGCACTTCCGCGCCCGGAATGACGCTGCTTCAGGAGATCTGATCGTGATCTGCTCCGCTGTGCAAATGAACCGCTGGGTCCGGCTTAGTTATCTGATCCTGGGCGCCATCAGTCTCACCGCGACCGGTTGCGGCGCCACGGGGGCGGGCATGGCACAGGTGGCCGGCAAGGTGAGTTTTCAGGGTAAACCTGTGCCCAAGGGGATGGTCAGCTTCATCCCCGCCACCCCTGGCGGCCGGAACGCAACCGGGCAGATCGACGAGTCGGGTAACTACCGCCTCCAGACCGAGAACCCCGGCGACGGCGCCCTGATCGGCGACTACACCGTTGCGATCGCCGCCCGCGACGACGTCGTCCTCGACTACATCCCCAAGAAGCCGATCCCGCCCAAGTATCTCGTCCCCGCGAAGTACGAAAACCCAAAAACTTCCGGCCTCAAGGCCACCGTCCAGTCGGGCTCGAACCCGATCGACTTTGACCTGAAGGATTGACGGTCGGCCCAATCGTGGTCGTCATCAGATCTCGTCCGGTCGCGTCGCGGCCGGCTTGATCCCCTTGATTGGGCTGAGCTTGTTGAAATCGAATGGTGGCCCGACCATATTGCGGAAAGTGGCCTGCTGGGCGTTGGTCAAGACCTTGCGGATCTCGCGGAGTGTGCCCGAGCGTGCTTCGACAACCGCCGCTTGGGCTTTCGTTGCCGTCGCGAGGAAGTCAGCCGAGTTCAGGCGGGCCGGCTGCCCATCCGCCGGTAATTCCGCCGCGGCGGTCGATGCCTCGCGGTAGGATCGGGCAGCCAGCAAGGCCTGGGTGCGTCCCGCTTTGAGGCATCCCGCGATTGCCGCCTCCTGATCAGTTGACAGCCCGAGCCGGTCGGTCACCTCAGGGATCGAGAACGCACCGTATCCATCGGCGCGAATTTGGATTTGTTCGAGCCGCTTGAGCTGCTTTGGGTCGAGCACTTTGAGCAGCGGGCGCTCAAATTCGCGGGTCAACTTACCCGCGTGGGCCAGTGTAGCTCGCCGATATGCCAGTTCGGCTTCTCGATCTCCCGCTTGCTTCAAGCGGGCGGTCTCGTCCTGATAGCGCTGGTAGATCCGAGCCTCCTCCTGCTTGCACTCCGCCTGCGCCTCTTTCAGTTTACTGAGTTTTTGGTCGCTCAGCCCCAACTCTTCCTGGATACCAGCGATCTTCAGGAGTTCAGCCTTGGTGTATTTGATGGGATCAACTCCCACGCCGAGCCCAAAGTTGCCGACGCCTCGCCCCGGTCGGCCGACCTCGGCTTTGGGCCAGGCTTCGGCCGCGTCTTTGTCCTGGGCCAGACAGGAATTCACCGTCAACAGCCCCAAGAGAATGGATTGCCAGATCGAGCACTTCATACCAGTACCTCAAGGTTGAGTTCTCTGCTCGATCAAGCGACAAAACGGAATCGTCGGGCAAGAAATTCAATACAGTTCAATGATCTGCTCGCCGCCGTGTGCGGGGTTGCCGATCACCTGGCGATTGGGCATGTCGATGACGAAGTCCATCCCCTCCAGCGGGATCTGGCCGATCAGGACCGGGCAACCGTCGGGCAACTCGATGATATCCACCGGACAATCTCGCTCTTGCACCGTCAGCCGGGCGGGACCGAAGACGCGGACTTCAACCAGGCCAGCAGCAGTCACCGCCTTGCGAGTTCGAATGTACTCCAGACCCAACATGGCAAGGAGCGTCTTGGGCATCGACAGTTGCGAGGCTCCCGAGTCGACCAGAGCGTCGTCAACCTCGACGGCTCGGACCTCCTCTGTGGGAAGTTGGCCCCGCCTGGCGGCAAACAGATCCTCGAAGTTCTCGATCTTGGCGGTCACTGTGACACGTCCCATCGCCGTTAGCTCCCTTGTTTGTTTGGTAACGGCCGAAATGATCTTCCATTGTTAAGGAATGCGAACATCCTCAGCAATGATCATCCAGGAGGTTCGTCTCCGCGAGCGGCCAGGGGCAGCGGGTGGGGACATTCTGACGTTGAAGTTGGGCGGCATAGGCGTCGTCCTTGCGAACGCACCAGATCGCCCCGCCGATTGTGAGTCCGAACCCGAGAAGCACCGACCCGACAACCCCTTCGAATAAGAGGATGGGCACGGCGAAGTCGTCTTCGGCTTGGATCATGGCCTGAATGTGGACCACCACACCCAGGCCAATAGCCGCGACTGCAACCAGGATCATCAGCGTTCGGACCCGATACCGCATGGCATGAGCCTCGATACCAGAGAGTTCAGTCCTTCTTGCTCCAGATCGGGGCGATGTCCTCGGAAGCCTGCTGGCGGACGCTGTTGTCGGAGAGGATGTCGTCGGTCGACTTCATGATCTCAGCGCGGTCGAAGACGATCGACTCGGAGTTCTTGTCGTCGAACACAATCCGGATGTACTTGTCCTTCGAGTCGCGCAGGGTTTCGACGAGGTGGCGAAGATTTTTGATTTTCGTGCCGTTGACCTCCTTGATCACCTTGGTCAGGGGGTTGCTGTAGCCCTTGCCGAGCCGCGACGGGAACAGGGGGGACGAGATCACGACCAGTTCCTCACCGGGGAACGCGACTTTATCGCCGCGGCGGGTGGCGAGCGGGCTGGCGATCGTGGCGAGGACGACCGGGATCGACTGGCCGGGCGAGCGGTCGAGCGCCTGGAGAAACTCGGCCGTCGCGGTCGAGAAGACGAGCGGGCCGTAGATAAAGTAAGACGGATAAGTCCCCTTGAGCGGGCGGATCAACTCGTCGGTCTTGGGGGCGACGGGCAGTCCGACCGTCAGCTCCTTGCCGTCGCGGACCAGGGTCAGGGGGACCTTGCCGTCCTTGGTCAAGGTTTGCAAGTAATACTCGAACCGGAGGCGGAGCCCTTCGCGGACCTTGGTCATGAAGACGTTGTCGACCTCGTGGTCGCCGATCTTGGTGATCACGTCCCACTTCTTGAGCGGGTACGAGTCATCATGTGAGTCGGGTTCGTGGACGACAAAGCCGACCGACTTCTTGCTGAAGCCGAGCATGGCCCGCAAGGCGTCGTTTTCGAGGGTTTGCAACTGGTCGCGCATCATCGGTTTGCCGTCGTAGTGGCCGTCGGCGACGTCCTTGAGGAACAGGTCGACCTCTTCCGACGGGATGATGTAGCCGATGTTATCAGCGCCCCGGATGCCGCTGTTGACCAGGCCGATCATCTTGTCGCCCACAAGCGCGGGACCGCCGCTGTTGCCGGGGTTGACGGCCGCGTCGATCTGGATGCGCAGGGCCATCGTGGTCGGAGCGTAGTTCGTGAACTCGATCCGCGAAACGATCCCCTTGGTGATCGAGAGGCTGGCGCCGCCGGTCGGGTAGCCGTAGACGGTCACGGCTTCCTTGATCTCGGGCAGAGTCTCGGCCCGCGGCAAGGGGGGGCGGGCGTCGAAAAAGGCTTCATCCTCCATTTTAAGGACTGCCAGGTCGATCCCCGGGGCGATGTATTCGACGGTCGCCGCCAGCTTCTCGCTCGACCCGTTGGGCTCGACCATCACCTGCGTGGCGTAGCTGACGACGTGGGCGTTGGTCAAGATCCGCTTCCCCTCGATGACGACGCCGGTGCCGGTCGCCTCCTGCGGGCTCGACTTCTGCCAGGGCTGGATCAGGTTCGGCCCGCGCATCGTTGCGTAGATCTTCACGACCGAGTCGCGGACGGTGTCATCCTTGCCGACGGGCTGCGGAGCCGGCGGCGGGGCCAGCACCTGCGCCTGGGTTTGAGCAAACCCAGCCAGCACCAGCGTGGCGGCGAGCAGGGGGAAGGATCGGCGGTGGGATCGAATCATGGGTGGGTCTCCGTTGCTGGCCCGGGGCCTTGGGGCGGATTGCCCGGGCGCGGCGTCATCCTGAGGGAGTTCTCGGCGGGAAGTTGCCGGGTGAACCGCGACAATCGGCGGGGTTGCCGCGGGTTTGGGTGGCATTGTACCGGGCGCACCCGGGCGCCGCGACCGGTTAGAGCCGAATCGACCCTGTTCCCCGCGCCGCTGGGCTCGATAAGATGGATCGGATCAGGCGTCAAGCCGCCCCGAGCTGCCCACTTCCTTCCCTCCCTTGCTCTCCAGATCGGCAACGTCCATGCACTACCTGATCGAGGACCCGACCTACCCGCTGATCACCCTGGGCCTGGTGGCCTTGCTCTTGCTGGTCGCGCTCCAGGTGACGCAGCAAGGGAAGTTCCTGATCTGGGCGGGAACCTTGATCGGCGTTGCCTTGGTCCTGTTTGTGGTCGAGCGGCTGGTGGTGACCGACTCGGAGCGGATTGAGGCGGTGGTCTACGAGCTGGCCGACGCGGTCTCGCGATCCGACGTCGAGGCGGTCGAGTCGCACCTGGCCCCCGAGGTGAACGTGACGTTGGGCAGTTTGACGATCGCGAAGGGGCTTGCTCAGGTCGGTCAGTCGATTGGAAAGCTGAAGTGGGTCCAATTCGACCTTGTCAAGGTCCGCCAACTGGCATCCCAGGCGGGGTCGCAAACCCAGCGCGGTTCAGCCGAGTTCAAGATCCTGGCCAGCGGAGTCGCCGGCACGGGAGGCAGCTTTGGCGGGAGCCAGCCGTTTCCCGCCACCAGTACCGAGTGGTCGCTTGGCTTTCGCGAAGTCGCCCCCCAGGTCTGGAAGGTCACGCGGATCACCGCGATCCGGTTCCCGGGCTACTTGAACCCGTTCCTGAGAAGTCCCCACTGAAACAGACCCGACCGACCGCTCCGCGTGACTCCGGCCGCGAACTCGGTCAGGTAGGGTCCCTCGCCGCGATCAGCCCACCTACCCTGAAGTGAATCGACAACAGGATTCACCCAAAACCCCCAAAATCTCAAATCATGAATTTTTTTGCTGGCAATTCCCAAGACGGATGTCATAGATTTTGGAGGTGGTTTGATCTCCTACTTTAGATTGGTGCATCACTGTCATGAATTTGTTCCGATCCGAACTTCGTCGTCCCGGTGCGAGCTCATCCCGATTTCGTAAGCCATCGGACCGCCGCGTCGGTGCCATCCGGCCGAGTCTGGAAGCGCTTGAGGCGCGTCTGGTCCTGAATGCCTCGGGGCTGGACGCGAGTTTTGGGGCGAAAGGCGTCGTTCTCAGCCCGGCCACCGATACCACGCAGCAGTTGTCCATTCCCAGCACGGTCAACGCCCTGGCCACGCAAACCGACGGCAAGGTTGTCGAGATCGAGACTCGCAGCAGTCAGGTGGGCAGCACGTCGCCCTACTCGACGCTGGTCGCTCGCCGGTTCAATGCGGACGGGTCCGTCGACACGACCTTCGGCACCGACGGCGCGGCGATCATCCTCGCACCGACGGCCGACTCGATCACGCAGGTCCACGACCTGACCATCAGCGCCGATGGCAGCATCGTCCTGGACGTCAACGTCACCCATCAGGCCGCCCAGTACACATACACTTATAATTCGATTGTTCTCCGGGTGACGCCGGGCGGTCAGCTCGACTCCGGGTTCGGCTCGGACGGCGCGGTCATCCTGGCGACGGTCGCCTCGGGTTCGGCCGGCGTGACGGTGCAAAGCGATAACAAGATCGTCGTTGCGACAGTGAATTCCGATGGCAGCTCGTCCAATCCGCGTTACTCGGTGGCCCTGACCCGCTTGACCACTGCCGGCACGCTTGACACCAGTTTTCACAGTACCGGCCAGTTGACGTTCAACCTGGCGAACGATCAGAACCAGAACACCTATTACGGCAATACCAACGACCAACTCACGATCGCTGACCTGGGGGTTACCTCGACCGGGTTGATCTACGTGGGAACGAACCTCAACTCGTACTACTATGGGAATTCGCCGGGTGCCGACCTGACTCGAGTCACCAGCGCTGGCGTTGTGGATACGTCGTATGGCACGAACGGCACCACGACATCCGCCACCATCCAGACGCTGCAAAGCCTGGTCGTGCAAACCGACGGTAAGCTCTTGCTGGGAGGTCAGTTCTATGGCGCCTACAACACGCCCCGGGCCTACCAGTATGTGGGCGTGCTGAGCCGGCTGAATACCGATGGCACGGTCGATCCCACCTTCCAGGGGTTCAACGGGAGCGAAACCACCGGGGTCACGCCACGCTTCTCCGGGGTCACCGCCCTGGCCATCGCCGCCAACGGCAAGATCCTCTTTGAGGGGGGCGCGGGTATCGGCCAGTTGCTGGCCAATGGGACGGTCGATTCCAGCTTCGGGGTGGCGGGGGTCATTCCGCTTAACCTGTCGCAAGCCCTCAGTTTCCAGACTCCCTACCGAGGTTATACCAGCACCACAAGCCTTGCGGTAACGGCGACGGGCGAGGTTCTGGTCGGTGGCCAGGTCCAACCGAACATCGGCTACGTGGCCGAATTCCAACCGGCAGCGATCCGGAGCGTGGCCAACGACTACGACGGTGACGGCAAGAGCGACATTGCCATCCAGTTGAGCAACCTCGGCATCTTCGCCTACCGACCCAGCAGCGGCCTCGCCGACCAACTCCAGGGGTTTGGCATGCAAGGCGTGGGCAGCACCCTCTCCGCGCCCGGCGACTATCAGGGCAACGGCATCACCAATGTCGCCGCTTATCTCCCCAGCGCTGGTCAGTTCGCATCCCGCGCCTCCGTCAACCCGTCCCCATCGAATTATTACTATGGCTCCGATACGCTGACCTACTTCGGGACGTACGGCACCGGCAACTCAATCCCGGCCGCTGGCGACTACGACGGCGACGGGCTCACTGATGACGCCGTCTACCTGCCCAAAACCGGGAGCTTTCTGATCCGCAGCTCAGCCTACACTGGCGGAACTTCCCCCTACTACTACTACGGCACGAACTCGGACACGACCACCCCCTTCGGCCAGACCGGCGCCGGCAACTCGATCCCCGCCCCCGGCGACTACGACGGCGATGGCAAGACGGATCTGGCTGTCTATCTACCCAAGCTCGGCGCCCTCGCCTACCGGCCCAGCAGCGGCGGCGCTGACCAGATCATCACCTTTGGCCAGGTCGGCTCCGGGGCGTCGATCCCCGTACCGGGCGACTACGACGGCGACGGCAAGACCGATCTCGCCGTGTACATCCCCAGCCTGGCGCAGCTCATCTACCGACCCTCCAGCGGTGCCGCCGATGTAGTCACCACTTTCGGCCAGACCGGTGCGGGAACTTCGATCCCTGCCCCGGGCGACTACGATGGTGACGGCAAGACCGACATCGCCGTCTACATCCCCAGCCTGGCCCAGTTCATCTATCGGCCCAGCACCGGTGGCGCCGATGTGGTCAACGTCTTCGGTAAGCCTGGGGCTGGCCAGTCGGTCCCGGTCGCGTCGATCTCGTATGCCCAGCAGACACCCACAGCCGGGACCAACGCGCGCGGCACGGGAGCGGCAGCGCCCTCGGCGGTCGTCTACATCCCGCTGACGGATGACATGACCAACCCCACCCCGACGGCCAAGAAGAAGACCACCGGCACGGTCTGAATTCGGGCACGGTGAGGTTCAACCGACCGGCCAGGTGAGACAGGCAAGGCTCGCAAGCGAGCTTCAGCCAGTCCCGCCTGGCCGGTCGTCATCCCGGAATCCAGCAGCGCACCGTACTCCATAAGATCGAACCAACAATCCGCGGTCTTGTCTGTCCGCTTCCCCGTCAGCTTCCGACTACCAGGGGATTACGCGCGACCCAGCAGGCACTTGACCGGCCTACTTTGGCTCTGAACGGATCGACTTCGGGTCTCGCCTGGGTAACCGGTTGATCGTCGGATCAAAGATAAACCGCTTCTCTCCCCACCCTGGAACGCACTCCCATGATCCCGTTCTCCATGCAAGGTCGCCACCGTTCTGGCCGGTTCCCGTTGACGGCTCATTCACGGCGGCGATCGGCCCGCCCGAGCCTCGAAGCGCTCGAAGGGCGAGTCGTGCTCAACGCTTCGTCGCTCGACACCACGTTTGGCACAGGGGGCGTGGCCCAGACTCCGTCGCTCACCGCTACGACCCAGCCCGTCTCTTACGATTATAACTCGATGGGAGTACAGAGCACGGGCAAGGTTGTTGTGGCCGAGGCCCGGGACAACCTCATCGGAACTTCGGACCTGCTGGTCCGGCGTTACAACACGAACGGGTCGATCGATACGACGTTCGGCACCAACGGGCAGTCCAGTATCCCTTTGCCCAAAACCACCTCATCGCAACTCACTCCGATTCCCACCCTGACAATCGACATCAATAACAACGTGGTCGTGGCGGTGAATACCTCGTCCACCGCGAACTTCGTGGCCCGGCTCACGGCTGCGGGACAGCTCGACACCACCTTCGGCACCAACGGCGCGGTGACGCTGCCTAGCTCGGTCCAGTTCATCCAGGACGTGACCATCCAGGGCGACAACAAGATTCTCATCACGGGCGGAGAGGGTTTGCCGGTGGGAGCTTTCTTTACCACCAGTTACCAACTCGCCGTCGTGCGGCTGACCACCACCGGCACGCTCGATACCACGTTCAACGGTACCGGCCAGCTCACCTACTCCCCGACCAGCCAGACCAACACCGATCTCGCCCGGCAGATCACCGCAGTCGCTCCAAGCGGGCAGATCTACGTCGGCACGGAGTATACCGCGTCGAATAACTCTGTCGACTCGGTCGCCCTGACCCGGATCAACGCCACCGGCACGATCGACACAACTTACGGCACAGCCGGAAGCCAGAACATCTTGCTCAACCGACTGTCCGGCATGGGCGTGCAGCCGACCGGCAAGGTCGTGCTCACCGGCACCAGTCCCGGGAGGGGTTCGGGCTACTCCGTGACCATGCTCCGGTTGAACACCGATGGCACGGGCGACACCACGTTTGTGGGAAGCCTGACCGGGACCGAGACCACTGGTATCGGCCCACGGCTCCCCTTCATCAGCGCGATGACGGTCGAGAGCGATGGCTCGATCCTCCTGGACAGCGGCCTCAACCTCGCCCACTTCCTGGCCACCGGTGCTCCCGACCGGTCATTCGGCCTCGACGGGTTGGCCACCATCCAGTATAGTGCGGTCGCCCCCGCTGCCGAGGCGGTTTATGGGACCGCCACTCTTCATACCATCGCGGTAACGTCGTCGGGTGCGATCGTCGCCCAGGGCCGCGACACGCTGAGCAGTACCAACTTCCTGGTCCGGCTCTTGCCCAAAGCCACCCCGAACGTCGCCAACGACTACGATAGCGACGGTAAGTCCGACATCGCCGCCTACCTGCCCAGTCTGGCCACGCTGGCCATCCGCCCCTCCAGCGGCGGCAGCGACGTCCTCACCTCGTTCGGCCAGCCCGGTGCCGGCAACTCAGTTCCCGCCCCTGGCGATTACGACGGCGACGGCATCACCGACACCGCCGTCTACCTCGCCGCCCTCGGTGAACTGGCCTACCGACCCTCCGACCTGAGTACCACCGCCTACGACTCGCTGACCAAGATCGGCACCGCCGGGACCGGCAACGCCATCCCCACGCCGGGCGACTACGACGGTGACGGCAAAACCGACGACGCCGTCTACTCGCCCGCCACCGGTGCCTTTACCATCAAGCTCACCGGCGGCGGTGGAACCGAAACGATTCCCTTCGGCCAGACCGGCGCCGGCAACTCGATCCCCGCTCCCGGCGACTACGACGGCGATGGCAAGACCGATCTGGCTGTGTATCTGCCCAGCCTCGGCCAGCTCATCTACCGCCCTTCGACCGGCGGGTCGGACGTTGTGACGGTCTTCGGCAACACCGGTGCCGGTGCCTCCATCCCCACTCCCGGCGACTACGACGGCGACGGCAAGACCGACATCGCCGTCTACCTGCCCAGCCTGGGCATCTACGCCTACCGACCCTCATCCGGCGGAGCCGACGTCCTCCAGTCGTATGGTCAGGTCGGAGCCGGGGCGTCGATCCCTGCTCCGGGTGACTACGACGGCGACGGCAAGACCGACATCGCCGTCTACATCCCCAGCCTGGCCCAGTTCATCTATCGGCCCAGCACCGGCGGGTCGGATCTGGTAACGGTCTTCGGCAACACCGGCACCGGGGCAACGATCCCGGCGGCGTCGATCCCGTACGCCCAGCCGTCCTCGGGTGGTGGCACGGGTGCTCGGGGTACGGGAGCCGTGACACCGGCTTCGGTCGTCTACATCCCGCTGACGGATGAGATGACCAACCCCACCCCCACGGCCAGAAAGAAGACCACCGGCACCGCCTGAGCCATCCGTACCAGGCATCGGGACGGCGCTGGAGCCGCCTCCGATGCTGGCGGATTCGACACCAGAGCTCGCTGATTCTCTCTGCTTCTACTGACCCCTTCCTCTTCGAGCCGATTATGATAATAACGAATATGCTTCAATTCAAACGGCCGGAGACCGAAAAATCATGCCGGACCACCGCCAGGCTCCGGCACCGTCGAACCGTGCGACCGAGCCTTGAGCCGCTCGAAGGGCGGGCGCTGCTGGCCGTGGCGCTCGACCCGAGTTTTGGGACCGGCGGCCTGGTCTTCGGTATGACCATGGGGACTGATCTGAGGACCGTCACCGCCACGGCTGTCCAGAGCGACGGCAAGATCCTCGTCGCCGGCAGTGCATCCCATACGTCGGGGAGTGGCTCTGGGGCCATCGTACCGGATGTGGCCGTCCGGCGGTACAACACCGACGGCTCGGTCGACACCAGCTTCGGGACCAACGGTCAGGTTGACATCCCCGTCTCCTCGTCGGCGACTACCATCGACAGCGGGCCGATCAACATCGTGGTCCAGAGCAACGGCACGATCGACCTGGCGGCCACATCCGCCTCCAGCACCAGCAGCTCGTCGACCATCACTTACAACAGCCTGGTGGCCCAGTTGACCAGCGCAGGGCAACTCGACCCGACCTTCGGCACCGGCGGCGAGTACCAGTTCCCTACGGCCAACGACAGGTTCGATGCCGTGGCCGTGCAGAGCAACGGCGAGGTCGTGGTCGCCGGTTGGGCACCGGTGGCCTTTGGCTCGGCGAACCAGCCGTTGTTAGTCGACCGCCTGACCACGGCGGGGACGCTCGACACCACCTTCGGCACCGCGGGGCAGGCCACGATTCCCATTCCCGTCGGCTCAATCGATTTCTTCAGAGGTCTGATCACCGCCGGGGTTGTGATCAACCCGAGCGGGCAGATCACCGTGGCAACCAATGAGAACTACGAGTATGTTGCGGCCTATCAGAACAGTGGGGACCTGGCGCGGTTCAACAGCGACGGTTCCGTCGACACGACGTTCGGGACGAGCGGCGTGATCAACCTGGGTGCGGAGCAGATCAACGCCATTGCCCTCCAGAACGGCTCCAACCTTATCGTCGCGGGGGGAGGTGGGTACCTCGGAACCTCCGGGCGTCCCTTCCTGATCCGCCTGCTGGCGTCCGGCTCGACCGACTCGACGTTCGCGGGCCTTCCCCTCAACACCAGCAGCCCGAGTTTCGCCGGTCAGTTCCTCTCGATTGCCGTAGGCTCGACCGGCGCGATCACCGTCGGGGGCTCGCTCCTGGCCGATCGCTTCACCGCCAATGGCGCGGTCGACCCCTCGTTCGGCCTGAGCGGGCGGATGGTGATCCCACCGCCCGCGTTTCCTGGCTCCTCCAACTCATACATCGGCGGCGGGTTCGTGGCCCTGACGCCATCAAATAAGGTTGTCATCGCCGGGATCAACGGGGCCGGCAATCTGAATCGTAGCCTCATCGCGCAGCTTCTACCCGTTGTGGTCCACAACCCCGCCACCAACAACTTCGACGTCGACAACAAGTCCGACTTCGCCGTCGAACTGACCAGCACCGCCACCTATGCCTACCGCTCCTCGGCGGGCGACGGCGACGTCCTCAAGCAGTTCGGTCAGCCCGGCGCCGGCAACACCATCCCCCTCACCGGCGACTTCGACGGCGACGGCAACTCCGATATCGCCGTCTATCTGCCCAGTTCCGGCTCGTTCGCCTACCAACCTTCCTCGCGGGGCAACGACGTCCTCGTCCAGTTCGGCTCCGCCGGTCCCGGCGCGAGTATCCCCGCACCCGGCGACTACTTCGGCACCGGCACCACCGCCATGGCCGTCTATCTGCCTGCACAAGGAGCCTTCGCCATCCGCGGACCCGGCGGCACTGGCAACGTCCTGGTCCCCTTCGGCGTCCGAGGTACCGGCCAGTCCATCCCCGCACCTGGCGACTACGACGGCGATGGCATCGCCGACTTGGCCGTCTACATCCCCAGTCAAGGCATCCTCGCCTACCGATCCACTGCCACCGGCAAGGACATCATCACACCCTTCGGCTCCGCCGGCCCCGGTGCTTCCATCCCCGCACCCGGCGACTACGACGGCGATGGCAAGACCGATGTCGCCGTCTACCTGCCCGCCTCGGCCTCCTTTGCCATCCACCCCTCAAGTGGTGCGGCCAACTACCTGATCCCCTTCGGCATGAAGGGGGCGGGCAACTCGATCCCCGCACCCGGCGACTACGACGGCGACGGGAAGACCGACGCGGCGGTGTACCTGCCGACGCTGGGCCTGTATGCGTACCGGCCCAGTGGCGGCGGGGGCGATGTGTTGCAGGGCTTCGGCACCAAGGGCTACGGCGCGACCATCCCGGCCGCGTCGATCCCGTATACCTTCGCCACCTCGACGTCAGGGAGCACCGGCGCTCGCGGGACCGGGTCGGTAGCGTCCGATGCGGTCGTCTACATCCCGCTGACGGATGAGATGACCAACCCAACGGTCCAGAAAAAGACGACCGGCTCGGCCTGAACTGGCTCGGGTTTACTTCGCGCCAGGGTAGCCGGCCTGGACCTTGCGGTCGGGGTATTCGAGGACGACCAGCCGGTGGGTCGGGGCGTCGTAGCCATACTCCTGGTAGAAGGGCAGCATCGGCAGCGCGATGTTGTTCTCCGTGATGATCTTTTCCTTGAACTCGGCGTAGGTCTTGGGGTAGTCGCCGTTGGTCGCCTGGTAGAGGTCGAGCGCGTGCTGGATGTTCATGATCGACGCCTGGCCGACGATCGACACGTAGGCGTTGCCGACCAGCGTGATCGGGTCCTTCGCGGTAATCTTCGGCGGCGTCTCGACCCCGCCCGCCTTGGGCTGCGTTTCCTGCTGGGCATCGCGGATGTCGGTCGTCCGCTCACCCAGGATCGGCCGGGGCTTGATCGGCTCGGGCGCGGGGGCCGGGTCAGCGGCGACGGGTTCCGAACTCTGGGCGACCTTCGACCGCGGGCGCGTCGAGCCGGTTGGCTGGTCGCAGCCCACCACCACCATCAGGGCCAGGCTCCCGAGTATCATCGCGGTGAACCAGGAGCGAGCAAGGCGAACAGAGATCACGGGAAAGCTCCAGGATGTGAGGGAGGACCAGGAAAAAGCGGCAACTTTTGAGCCAGGGGTGAACATAGATAAAAAACCGATCAATGCGGATTTATCTCACTCATCCAGGGAATCTCCATCAAGAATCTTCCCTTCATCCGTGTTCCATCCGTGGCCAGTTTGTCTCCCGCCTCGTCACTCCCGCCCGGCTCAGGCGGTCCAGTCCCACTGGCCGACCGCCTGGATCTGGTCGTGGCGGGTCAGGTCGAAGTGGAGCGGGGTCACGGTGATGTAGCCTTCGCACAGGCTGGTGACGTCGGTCTCGGGGCCTTCGAGGTTGTAGGGCGGGCTGTAGGTCATCCAGTAGTACGTTCGCCCGCGCGGGTCTTGGCGCTTCTCGAACCCCTCGCCGTGGCGGCCGACGCCCATCGGCACGACCCGGATTCCCCTCGGCTCGCCCCGCGAGTGCGCCGGGAGGTTGACGTTGAACAGCGAGCCCGGCTTCGGGTTGTTGGCGATGATCCGCTCGATCACGCGCACGGCGTTGACGGCGGCGTGAGGATAGTCGAAGTGCTCGGCGAGTTCGAGCGAGACGGCGATGCTCGTGATCCCGAAGAATGCCCCCTCGATCGCGGCGGCGACGGTCCCCGAGTACAGGACGTTGATCCCCGCGTTGCTCCCGGCATTGATCCCCGAGACGATCAGGTCGGGCGGGCGGCCAAGGAGTTCGCAGATCGCCAGCTTCACGCTATCGGCGGGGCTCCCCTCGACCATGTACCCGGCCGAGGCACCGTCTTCATAGTCGACCGGCTTGACGATCAGAGGCTCCAGCAGCGTGATCGAGTGCCCCACGCCGCTCTGTTCGAGCGCGGGCCCCACCACCGTCACATCCCCGAGCCGCATCAACTCCTTGCGGAGCGCCCGGAGCCCCGGCGCGAACACGCCGTCATCATTGGTCAAAAGAATTCGCACGGCAGGAGGCTCCCGGCGGGTGATCGGTCGACCGGCCAAACCCCGTCGAAGCCGTTCGACGCGCCCAGCCAGTTCCAGGGCTCGATCCTACGACCCCCCGCTAGCGCCGTCAACCAACCGCCCGACCGCCGCCGATCCTCGGCTCAGGCATACTCGTCCGGGTCCAGCTCGCCAAGGATATCCCCGAGTTCCGCGAGCGCCTCGATCTGGTCGACGACGCCGGGGTCGCAAACCCCGCCGCGGATCGACCCGATGTCCGGGTCGTGGTCGTGGCCCAGCGTCCAGCCGACGCCATGGTCCCGACTTAACACACAAAGGACGTCGACCATGTCGCGGCAGGTCCCGTCCGGCAACCCTTCCAGTGCCGCGCTCGTCACATCGTCGGGATGGGGCAAGAAGTTCGGCTTGCTGCTGCCCATCAAAAAACCATCGTCTTCAACCGGATGGAAGTGCACCGGTTCGCAGTGCATCCACGTCCGCCCTTCGCTGGCCACATCGGCGGCCCGCTGGATCGCCTTGGCCTCCGTCGGCGTGACGGCACGAGTCGATTGGTAATGAATGCTGAATCCCATGCAACAACTCCCCTGAGATAATCAGGCGTGCCTAACCGCCCCCGCCTCGGTTGCCAGAAGGGCGCGCGTCCCACTGTATTCGGTGTCTATCATGGCCACAACTTCCAACTCGTCGCCGGCCGGACCCCGCACGCGCAGGGGAATGATCGCCTCCAGTCGCGCGTTGACCGCGCCCCGACCGGTCACGGTCGGGCCGTCCCGCAACTGCGGAGGCGGTAATCGGCGGCTGGCCCGGTCCGCATCAACCAGAGTCGCGCCCCGGGACGACGGGCCAGCAGGCGACCGGTCGCGGCGTAGTCGTCGGCGTCGATCTCGAAGTCGTCCGCCTCGAAGGCAATGGCAACGTACTTCCCGTCGTCCGCCGGCCGCAGAATCGGGCGGACGAGGCGGTGGTAGACCACTTCGGCGCGCCGCTCGTCGTCGGCAAGGCGGTCGTCATCCGTGGCGTCAATCATGGGTAAACTCTCGGCGATGTAGACAGAACCCAACATACTCGATCCTGGCAACCCGCGCCGCAATCGCCCCTCTCAACTTGGGACGACAGCCTAGCCACACATGACTGAATTTGAAGCCGAGTCCGCGACCTGTCAAGTACCCGACATCCAGTTCCGTCAATCCGTGCGGCGGGGTCGGTCGCAAACGCGACGCCAGTTTCGATCCGATCTGATAGAGTCGATCATTCTCGGATCTAAGCGCAACCGACACGGATCAAAGAGGGGCGGAGCGGATGACGCGACGGCAATTCGGGCGGCGGGCGGCGGTTGCGGCGGTGGCTCTGGGGGGTGTTTACCCGTTCCTGGAGGCCAAGTGGTGCCGGTTGACCCGCCGGACCGTGAGCATCCCGCACCTGCCCGCCGCGTTTGATGGGACGACCGTGGCGTTCCTGTCCGACGTCCACCATGGGCCGTATGTGCCGCGCATGTATGTCCGGTCGATCGTCGAGATGACGAACAGCCTGAAGCCCGATCTCGTCCTGCTGGGCGGGGATTACAGCCACCACGGGACAAAGTACGTGGCCCCGGTGCATGAGGATCTGGGTCGGCTCCGTGGCAAGCTGGGCCGGTTTGCCGTGCTCGGGAACCATGACCACTGGGATGGCCTCGACGAGAGCATCGCCGGGCTGGCGGCGGCAGGCACCCCCCTGCTCCGCAATGCCGGCGCCTGGGTCGAGAAGGGCCGGAGCCGACTCCGGATCGTCGGCGTGGGTGATCTCTGGACCGACCGGCCCGACGTTCCGGGCGCGATCGGCACCGAGACAACCGACCGCGACGCCGTGGTCCTGATGTCACACAACCCCGACGTTGCCGAGTATTGCGACGACCCGCGCGTTGGCTTGATGCTCAGCGGCCACACCCACGGTGGGCAGGTGGTCGTGCCCGGGTATGGGGCGCCGCTGGTCCCGTCGGCGTTCGGCCAGAAGTATCTCAACGGGCTGGTTCAGGCCCCGCGGTGCCAGGTCTACATCAGCCGGGGGACCGGAACCGTCACCCCGCCCGTCCGGTTGTTCTGCCGCCCCGAAGTCGTCTGGCTGACGTTGACGCGATCCGTGTAACCGCGACGGCTCAGTTGTTGGGAGCGGGTTTCTGCGGGCGGTTCGCCCGTTCCAGTTGCTCGACACGCTTTTCGAGTTGGCTGATCTGCTCGCGGAGTGCCTGGATCACCGCCGCCGTCGCTTCCTCGGCACGCGTGTCGGGGCGACCTGTTCCGGGCGTGGGTCGGGGCGGGGCGGAGTTGCCGGTCAGACCCGACGAGGGAGCGACGCTCGGCCGGGTCGGCGCGACGGCCGCCAGGGGGCGCGACGTGGTCCGAACCGTCACGCGATGCCGCTGGGTCTCGCGGAGATACTCCAGGCTCAGATCGGTCCCGGCGGCGGTCCGCTCCAGACGGTCGGTCAGGTCGTGCGCCATGTCGACCGAGCGGTCATCCATCCCGACCACGCGATCTCCTGGCCGGAGTCCCGCCTGGTGAGCGGGTGCCCCCAAAATGACGTCGGTGACCCGGGCTCCGGGCTCGGCTTCGGGGCCAGCGGCGAGTTTAAGACCCAGGTACGCCCGGTCCACCTTGCCCGCGGCGCGGAGTCGATCAGCCACCCAGAGGGCGTCCCGCGCGGGGATGGCGAACCCGAGGTCGTTGTCGCGCCCGGTCCCCTGCCCCACCGGGGCCAGGCCGAGCCCGCCAAACAGGCCAAGCCAGCCGCCATCAAGGTCGGCCAGCGGTGCGCCGATGTCACCATTGTGGAACGGCGCCTGAACCTGGATCAGACCCGGCACGGTTTGCGTCCCGATCCGCAACCGTCGCCCCAGGCCAGCGATGTGCCCGCGGATGACCAGCATCCCCAGCCCAAACGGGTTGCCGATCAGGAAGACTTCCGAGCCGAGCGCGGGGCCGCCCGCCGCCTGGCGGATCGGCTTGATGGCGTCCCCCTCAACCTTCAGCAACGTCAGACCGGTTTCCGGGTCGGCGGCAATCCAGCGCGCTGGATGCTGGTGCCCCACGGCATCGAACGCAACGACGGGTGTCTGGTTCCAATCGGCGAGAAAGTCGCTGCGGATCGACAGCGCCTCGCCCGCATCGTTGATCACCACCCCGAGCGCGAACCGATGAACCAGCGGCGCCGGCCCCACATCATATTCCAGGATCACGGTGGAGGACCGCGTCCGAGCGATCGCGTCGCTGATCCGCTGGTTCCTGTCCCCCTCGGCCTGACCCGATTCCCGTTGGACCACGGGTTGAACCGGCACCGGCGCTGGACTTTCACCCATCCTGAGTCCGGTCCACGGCTCGATCGGACCCGATTCCAGGCTCAAACGATCCGACCCAGTTGGTGGCTGCCCACCGACCAGCCGACCGAGAGCCACCAGAACCAGCAGGCCCACCAGCACGGCCCCGACCGACCACCAGCGGGGCGACCAGCATAAACCACGCTGGACCGCCGGAGCCGGAAGACCACCCATCCCAGGTGATGGCTTCGCCCGTGCTGACCGGCGAAGGCGACCCTGAAACTCAGTTTGGGGCTGGTGGGAAAAGTGGCTCACGTTCACCCACGCGTCTCGGGCCGAAAAGGCAACGGACCAACGCGGCCCATTGCGTTCGAAGATGAACCCGGACTGTTCGGGTCAGTACGCTCGTTGCGTATCGGGGGCGGGTCCCAGCAGCGTCCCCCACCCCAGGCTGTAGTCAAGCCTGAGATCCAGCGGAGGCGCAAACGGATCTGTACCAGGCTTGACGAATGACACTTCCGTGGGCGCAACTCCCTCAGGCAAAGCCGCCGTGCGGCGTTTGAAACGCCAGACCAACTCGTTGAACTCATCGAACAACTGGCGAGCACGCTCGTTGTTGGCCATCAACGGCGCCAGCGACGGGTCCAGAACCACGCCCGGTGGTCCGACTGGTTCAGCATCCACAACCACCGGCATGGTCGGGGCGGCGACGGCGGCAACCACGGGCACCGAGGGCGGATCAACGGGTCCAGCCGATCGGAACCAGATCAAACCCAGCAGGAGCGTGGCAGCCAGACCAGAACCAACCCAGACCGGTCCGACGGTTCCATGCCACGACCGGAACCATTCGCCTGGCGAGGGTCGAACCGGGTGCCGCTTCGACTCGCGGATCTGGCGGGCCAGAGCGGGCCAGAGCGAGGGTGTTTTGCCAGCAGACTCGGCTCCACGATGGAGCGGGCTGAGAGTGGCGAAATCTCGCAGCAGCGTCAGACTTTGCCGAGCATTATCGGAACGCGACCGGCAGTCCGAGCAGCCGATCAGGTGGCGTTCCACCCGCCGACGTTCCGGTCCAGCCAGGTCATCGCCCGCAAGGAGCGGCAAGCGACGGCAAACCCAACGACAAGTCCGATTAGTCGATTCCAAGTTTGGCCTCCCGTCGCGTAACATGCTGGCGTCGCTCCCAGTGCTCGCGAAACTGATCGCGGGCTTTGGCAAGCCGCCATCGGACCGTGGCTTCACGACGACCCACGATGGTCGCCACCTCCGCTGAAGAGAACCCTTCCAGATCACGCAGCACGAGAATCGTGCGGTACGCGAGCGGTAGTTTTTCCAGAACGAACTGGACTTCCTGAGCCAGTTCAGCCTGAATCCTTGGGTCGGCGTCGGGCAGATCAAACGCCTTGCCATTCTCGCCGATCGGCACATGTATCGAGACGGCGGGGGGCGGTTCATGACGGCGGAGCGAATCCAATGTCAGGTTGACACCGATCCGGAACAGCCAGGGACCAAACCGACGCGACGTATCGAAACGATCGAGCCGGTTGTAAACTTTCCAGAAGGTTTCTTGCGCCAGGTCGCGGGCGAGTTCTTCGTCGCGGACCAGGCGAGCCAGGACACGGATCAGGGCTCGCTCGTAGCGGGCGACAAGTGCTGCGAACGACTGATCGTCGCCCGCTCGGGCCTGCTCAACCAGCTTGGCGTCACCCGCTTCTTCAACACCTGCGGCTGGCGAGGAGTTTACTCCCCTCGGGCCAGCTACCTGGGTTGATCCGATCATGAAGTCGGCCGCTTTTTGCACCGGACGTCCTCCTGCCGCACTTACTATACGGCGAGCCATCGTCAACTCGTTGGAGTTTTTCAAGATCCGCATCCAGGTTTGGCGCGAATCGGTCGCCTGTGGTCTTTTGACAGCACGCAAACCAGACGCCAAGATCCCATCCGGGTTCGCTCGCCGCAAGAGATCGGTTCAGTGAGTCCCAGGAATATTCGGCCCAGAACCACACCGATGTGGGCGGATCAACGACCCCGCGTTCTCGATTGAGCCATAATGGATCATTGGTGGGGGAAAGTAAGGCGCGATTCGCGGCGGACGGTCGCGGGGCATATCTTGGGGAGACGGGATCGGATGTCGAACGCGCCGACGGGCTCACCAGCGCCGATCTTTGTCTGTCCGGTCGCGCAACGGCCCGAAGCGCTGGCGGTCCTGTACCGGCGGATACCTGGCGACCTCCGGACCGAGATGATCCACGACGCGCTGAGTGAGGCGCGGGCGGGGCGGCTCGACCTGGCGGGGCTCTGGGTGGCGCAGCGCTGGGGTCGCCTGGTCGGGGCCTTGCTGACGCACGCGCTGGCCGGGCGGGCGGCGGCCGTCTGGGCTCCCGAGGTCGAGATGATCTGGGGCCGAGCGGCGGTCGCGGCCAGCTTGCTCCGCTCGGCGCTGGGTGATCTCCGCTCCCGGGGGTTCCGCGTGGCGCAGGCGCTCGTCGACCCGTCGGGGCCAACGACCATCACGGTCGACCTGGTCCGGGGGGGCTTGCCCGCCGTGACGACCTTGACCTTCCTGGAACGAGCCACCGACGAGCCGTTCTTGCCCGGATTCACCGCCGAGCCGGGGAGTCCAGTCTTCGGTTGGGCCACGCTCGGTCCGGCCACCGAGGCGGACTTCCGGGCCGTGCTGAACTCAACCTACCACGCCAGCCTCGACATGCCCGAACTCGACGGGGTCCGGTCGCTCGACGACGTGATGGCCAGCCACCGCGCGGCGGGCCGGTTCGACGCGACCCGCTGGAGCGTCGGCCACCTTCCCGACGAACCCGATGCCGCCGCCGTGCTCCTCCTGACCGAAGTGCCCGACCGCCAGGTCTGGGAGGTTACCTACCTGGGCCTGACCCCCGCCGCTCGTGGTCGAGGGCTCGGCCGGGCCGCCCTGGTCCAGGCGGTCGAGCAAGCCCGAGCCGCCGGGATTGACCGGATCGAGTTGGCCGTCGACGCCCGGAACACCCCCGCCCGCAACCTCTACGAGGCCGCCGGGTTTACCCCATTCGATCGCCGGATCGTCCACCTCGCGATCCTGAACCCACCCGGCCCCACCCCCACCCCCTGACGGTGAGGGGGGGTGGAGGATCAGGTCATCGCGGGGCCGAATTTACTCGGTGGGCGGCCGTTTCCGACCCGATTTGGCGAACCGGCCGGTCGAGTTGTCGTGGCGGATGATGTCGCCGTTTTGCAGATAGATGACTGCTTCGGCAATGTTGGTGGCGTGGTCGGCGACCCGTTCGAGGTTCCGCGCGACGTTGATCAGGCGGAGCCATGAGTCGAGCCGGTCGGGGTCGTCGCGGATTGCCTGCTTCAGTTCGTCGATCACGGCGCTCCGGTGGCGGTCGACCTTCCGGTCGCCGACGATCACGGCGCGGGCGATCTCGACGTTCCCCTGGCTGAGCGCGTCGAGCCCTTCGCGGACCTGCTCCAGCGTGTCGTTGGCCATCGCTTCAAGTCCCTCGGGCAAGGCACGCCCGGTCGGGTTCTTGGCGAGCTTCCGGGCCCGCTTGGCGATATGCCGCGCCAGGTCGGCCATCCGCTCCAGGTCGCTGTTGATCCGCAAAATCGCCGCGACCCGCCGGAGGTCCGACGCCACCGGCTGATGCAAGGCAAGGATCTTCAGGCAATCCCGCTCGATCTCGACCTCCCAGCGGTCGATCGAGACTTCCTCAAACTTGACCTCGGCGGCGAGGTCAGCGCGACCATCGCAGAGCGCCCGGACGCTGGTATTGAGGGTCGTTTCCACGACCGCCGCCAGCTTCAAAACCTGGCGCCAGAGTCCCTCCATATCGCGGAGGAAGTGGCGGCCCAGCGTGACCCGCTCGGTCTGCCAGTCGGCACCCCAGGCGGTGGAATCATCGTGTTGCATTAGTCGGTCCCCCATCCACCTCGGCCAGGCTGGGCTCTGCCTGATCCGATCAGATTGCTGATACGCGGCGGTCTGCTTCGGTGTTCAACTCTCCCGACAATCGTTCAGTTCGCAGCCGAACCAATCCATGCTAGCACCTTTGTCGCAGACGGGTAACCCCAATTCATTCGAGGGAGCGAGATTCATGCTGACTTGATCGACCCTTCACGCGATCCACATCAAGTGTCCAACATTTGCCGCCAAAACCTCGACCCTTGACGTCCACATTCTGGTGAAGCGTCGTTGCGCGTGGGAGGAGCGGAACGACGCCAGCAGCCGTCCCTCCTGCGAACCACATCGGCGAGAATGGGGATGTGCCACCAACCGCGTTCGCTGCCGTTTGCACTCATGATATCGAAACTTCATTAAACGTAAAAACTTGATATATCAACAAAAAACAAATTCATTTCGCATACAATAATGCGTCTTAATGATTGAACAATATTTTTTGATATACTTTATATTGTATCATATTTTAGCAATGTTCTTGAGAAGCTACAAAAACCGTTGGCGGGCCAATACTAATAACGTAACGGCTAGAAGCTCGTACTCGATCACTTGACACTGGATTGGTCTCGCTTACGATTCTTCAGGAGCTATCGACCATCATCTGCCTGGTAGGTTGATGTCGTCGTGGTCTTTCCGCGGTCCCCGAAATAAACCCCTTGTCTTAAATTTGGGGCAAGTTCCTCTTGATCCTGGCACCGAAAAATTGGGCCAAGGTTCATGATTCATTCGTAGAATAACCAGAGATAGTTAGATTCGACCTTTGCTTGGCAAAAGGCCGGATCTAATCTGATGTTTATTTATTTAGCGGTAGAAAACTCTGAGATAAATACCGGGGCATGCCATTCAGCATGTGCTGAATCGCAGCGAGGTTCTTCAGTCCTTTTCCCAAGCAGGTGGTTTGTGCGGATGACCTGGACAGTTTCGATGCGTGCGTGTGCCTTTTTGGTGGCGACCACATTCGTGGGTTGTGGTTCTTCCACGGACGTCAAACTTGCCGACGTCCCCCCAGTCACCCAGGAACCCCCCAAGCAAACCAAAGCGTTCCCGAAGAAGGCGACCCACAGCCCAGCGGTTTTACCCGGTAGCGAAGGGAAATAACTGGCCTGCCTGGAGGCGACTCCTTCGATTTAGTGCAACGGATTTTGTAGTTCTCTCATCTGCATGAATTGACCACCCTGGGGAGATGGCGACATGATTACCCGAGTCAAAACCCGTTCGAGTCAGTTGCGAGGGTTTACCCTCATTGAGTTGCTGGTTGTCATCGCGATCATCGCGGTGTTGATTGCGCTGTTGCTCCCAGCGGTGCAGGCGGCTCGTGAGGCGGCCCGACGTACCCAATGCGTCAACAACATCAAGCAGATGGGCCTGGCGATCGCCAATTACAGTTCCGCGAATGGGAGCTTCCCGATGGGCGGTATCCCGATGTCGTCACTCGGTGCGCCTGCCTCGGTCACGCCGCTGTCGTCCTGGGGCGGGTGGAGTGGTCAGGCGACGATGCTTCCCTTCCTGGAACAGAACGCGATCTACAACTCGATCAACTTCTCGGTCCCCTGCGAAAATGCTGTTGGGACCGGGGCCGAAGGGAACACGACGGCGGTGTTCACCAAGGTGAACGCATTCCTCTGCCCGTCATCGCAGCCCTTCCCCGGCACGATCACTCCGGTGTCGGGCGGTGCATCGGGCAACGCGCCGGGGAATAATTACTTCCTGTCGGGTGGGTCGTGCATGAATGTCTTTGCTCCGGGAAATTTCGGGATGTATGCCACTTCATCGGCTGCGCCGAACGGCCCGTTTGCCCACGGGGCCGTGTACGCCGAGCGTGACGTGACCGACGGTACGTCGAACACGATTGCCGTGGGTGAGTGGCGGTCGGGTGACAACAACAACAGCAAGTTCACAGCACCGCAGGACATGGTCATCAACTCGACGCAGCCATCTGGGGCAAGCCCCCGCGACTATAGCGGCAATACGGGGATCTATACGGTGATGCCCCTGGGAGGAGCGATCCTCAACACCTGGTTGGCTCAGTGTGCCGGTCTGGCTCAGCCCCAAGGTACGGTTCCCAACCATTACAGCTATATCGGCGATCTCTGGGCTGAGGGGCTCCTGGCTCACAGCATGGGCAACGTGGTTGTCCCGCCAAACTCGCAGTATCCCAACTGCCTGTACAGCTTCGGCGGCGGTGACACCGATGACGACTACGGCAGCGTGGGCCTGAGCAGCTATCATCCCGGCGGCGCGAACGTCGCTTTTTGTGATGGCTCGGTTCACTTCCTCAAAAACACGGTCAATCAACTGACCTTATGGCAGCTCGGTTCCCGGAACCAGGGCGAAGTCATCAGCTCGGATCAATATTGATTCGAGGAAAGTCATGGGCCGGGTCGCCCGGAGGATAATCCTCTGGGCGACCCGGCCCGATTCTCCTTCTCGTTGGCTCTTCGCTCGTTAGTGAATCACGGCGGGCAATTCCTTGCCCTGGGGGTAGAACTTCATCGAGACGGAGTTGACGCAATGCCGCGTGTTCTTCTGGGTCAGTCGCTCGCCCACGAAGACGTGGCCCAGATGGCCGCCGCAGTTCTGGCAGAGGATCTCGGTGCGGGAACCGTCGCTGTCGGTCTCTTTCTTGACCGCGCCCGGGATCTCGTCATCGAAGCTGGGCCACCCGCACTCGCTGGCGAACTTGTCCTCGGAGCGATAGAGCGGAGCGTTGCAGCGGCGGCAGACGTAGGTGCCGGCCTCTTTCAAGTTGGTATATTCGCCGGTAAACGGCCGCTCGGTCCCTTTCCGGAGCAGGACCTGTGCTTCCTCGGACGAGAGGAGGTTGTACTTGGAGTCCGGCGTTGCGGGGTGGTCGTCTTTAGTTGGGGGCATCTCGGTGGCTCCAGTGGGAATGGCTACCCGAGGCTGATCCGGCGTCGGGCTCGATGAGACACCGTCGCGGCAGCCGGCGATGGCCAGGCAGATCAGCGGTAATGCCGAACGCCAGGAACTTCGAGCGATAAGGGGCATGCGACCAGCTCCTGAAGGGTGTCTGGGACGATCCTCCAGCTTACCGCCCAGCCGGCACCACGGCGATGGTTCTTCGACAATGAACCACGGAAAAGGGGCCAGACACGACAACGACCCGGCCCTTTTTCCCGGCTTGTCCCCTTTGTTCCGGCTCAGCGGACGAACGGATCGTCAAATGCTGGGAAGCTGGTGCGAGTTTGTTTTCATCGCTCAGGAAATCGCCCCTACGGTCCGCCGCCACGCCACCCGGATTTTGTGGGCGGTGTTGTAGGGAAATCTTTCGAGTAATTGGGAGCAAGCACGGTGCGGCCGGTTCATCAGGTCGCCGATGCCGTACGTGCGTCGGAGCGCCTGGCGGTACTGGTCCGGTGTGGGTTGCCGATCGCCCGCCGTCACGATGAGTCCGAACGAGGTCGCGACGAAACTCTTGATCTTCAACTTGAGGTGCGTTTCCAACTTGTATGGGGGTAGATCGACGAAGCGATCCGCCTCGGTCCGACCCGCCGAGAAGTCGAACGGTTCGACGTGGTGCCCGAGCGATTCGAGCAAGGTCTTCTGAAGCAGCAGGTCTCGCTGGCGGAACAGGACGCACCAGCCCGACCTGGTCGTCTTGGTGAGTGACGATACGTTGAACTCGGTCGTGTGGACGCCGACCCCGCCCGGCTTCAAGCACCGCGTCATGTTGATTAGGAACCGGGACCCGGCACCCAGGCTGCCCAGGTGTTCGAGCGAGCACGACGACCAGCAGAAATCAAAGTCCGTCAGGTGGGCGGGAATGTGGTTCATGTCCACAACCTCGAACCGGACTCGCTCGCGAAACTCGTCCGCGGGGCAGATCCCCCGCGCGTTGATGTCGTCGAGTTGTCGCGAGTGCTGCGCCGAGTGGACCCAGCCGGCCTCGCTCGCCCGTCGGGCGTCGAGGTCGGTGGCGACGATCTCACACCCATCGCGGGCAAACACGGCCGACAGCGGTTCCTTGCCGACGGCGAACCCCAGACCACGCTTGCCCTGGGCGAGCATTCCTCGCTCCTGAAGCGCCTGCACGATGTAGCACCAATCCCAATCCTTGCGGTGCATTCTCCCGGGGGTTAACCCGAGTTGGATGGCCCAGTCGCGAAAGGTGGGAGAATCAATCTGGTCCTGAGTGCAGGTTTGCGAGAGAAGCATCGATGATGAAGTCTCAAATAGAGGAAAAGGAAGAGACGTACCTAAAATTTTATTGCAACCCCTACCTTTTCGCAATGCCTGGGTTTCATTGTCTTAAAATGCCAACATGCGAGCTTTGCATCCGAGCAGCTCACTAGTTTGGGCACCGAAACGGTGAATGGGAACGGGGGAATTGGTGTCGGGAACGGTAATTGGCAATCCTGTTCGGCACGGGGTTTGCGCAAGCGACGAGGTTTCTTTTTACGTAAGTTCCCAGTTGCGCATGGAGCATTCATCGGTCATTCTTGATCATGAATGCTCCAGCTCTCACTGATCCGACGCCGACCGTCTCTCGACGTACGCTCAACCTCTTGACGGGCGTGCGATCGCTCTTCGCTCACCTCCATCATCACGGCTGTGAGCGTGACAAGGCCGACAATCGCACGCTGCATTTTGATCAACTGCTCACTCTGGTCATGATCGCTCTTTTCCAGCCGCTGGCTCGCAGCCATCGCGCTATGATGCGCATCAGTGATCTGAAGCAGGTCCGCAAACGATTTGACGTCTCCCACGCCTCCCTCGGCTCGATCTCCGAGGCGGCCCGCGTCTTTAATCCCCAACCCCTTCGCAACGTCCTGGCCGAGTTGATTCGTCACCAGCCCTCAATGCCACGCGACCCGCGTCTGGCGGCGTTGAATCACCGCCTCACCGCCGTCGACAGCACCTTGCTCGACGCCTTGCCTCGGCTCGTCGAGTCGGCCTGGGGCCATCACCGCGACGGGTCGCCCCGACACAAGTGGCGGCTGCACGCCCAGTTGGACATCGACGACTCGATCCCCGACTGGCTCGACCTGACCGGACCGAAGAACTCCGGCGTCACCGACGAGAAGGCCGTGCTGAAGGCCCATCTCCGCCCGGATCGAACCTATGTTGGCGACCGCTGGTTTGGCCACGCGGGGCTGCTCGATGAGATCGTGGCGGCTCGAAGCGACTACGTCTTTCGGCTCCGCAACAACACCCACCTGGAGGTCGTGGAGGATCGTCCGCTGACGGCCGAGGCGAAGGCTGCTGGCGTCGTCAGCGATGCGGTGGTCCGTGTGGGAACGCGCACCCAGGCCAATCACGTCACGCGGGTTGTCATCTTGCACGTCGCCCCCCATCCCAAACGGCGACTGGCACCCAAGGTCGCCGCCAAGCCCACCGAGGTCCGTCTGGTGACCAACCTGCTGGACGTGCCGGCGGAGTTGATTGGGCTGATCTACCAGTACCGCTGGACGATCGAGACCTTCTTCCGCTTCTTCAAGCAGACGTTGGGATGTGCGCACCTGCTCTGGGACCACCCCCAGGGCATCCGCCTGCAGACGTATTGCGCCTTGATCGCCTGCCTGCTGATGCAGCAGTCGTCGGGTCAGAAGCCGACGAAGGCGATGTTCGAGATGGTCAGCTACTACCTGATGGGACTAGCCGACCTGGAAGAGTTGGAGGCGTTCATCGCCAAGCAAGCAGCGTCGAAGGCATCAAAAACAACGAGTCGTTGAGTCCACCGCCCCCTCGTTTGCTGGGGTCGCGTGGCCGTTGACGCTGCGCAGTGAACGTCACCAAAGACCGGCTAGCCACGCCCCCCACGACCAAAAAGAACTCGGCACCCGTTGGGTTCACTCAAAGTGGCCAAGCCGGTGAGATCGCTCAGATATGCCAAATCCCGTGCCGAACAGGATTGGGTAATTGGTGTCAATTCCCAATTAATCCGCACGGACGAATCGCACCGGTTGAAAACATTGGCCGAATTACGTTCGGGTCCGAACATGAGCAAGCAGATCGAAAATATTTGTTAATCGGGATAAAATAGGCTATCTAGCAGACGCAAAATATACGATATTATGAGGAGACTATTCCCGCAACCGGTCGATCAGATTGGGGCGGGGGCATGAATTTTCCTCTTTGATTGAGATGACACCATGGCCGCCTCGGATGCTCAGATCGCCGCGAACCGCGCCAATGCTCAAAAAAGCACAGGGCCGACCACCGAGGCCGGCAAATCCCGATCGCGGGGGAACGCCATGAAGCATGGCCTCACGGCGCAGGTGATCGACCTCGTTGCCAGCCCGCTTGGCCCGGATCAGGCCGGAACCATGCCCGTCGCCGCGGTGACCGGTCGCGCCTTTCTGGGCAAGCTCCTCACGCGCACGATGACGCAGATGGACCGCACGCAGGTCATCGAGGACGAACTCCGGGCCGAGGCGGTGCTGCGGGCCCAGACCGTCTGGGACGCCGACCGCACCGCCGTCGTCGAGCAGCTCGCCCTGAAGCTCCGTCGCAATCCGTCAGCCGTCGTCGCCGAGCTTCGGCGGACGCCGCACGGGTGCGCCTGGCTGATCTATCGCTGGGACATCCTGGGCCGCGCCTTGCGGGCTCCCGAAGGCTGGACCGAGGCGCAGACGACGTTGGCTTTTGACCTGCTCGGTGTGCCAACCGAGGGTCGGGGCGTGTCCGTCGTCGAGGCGTTCGCTTGCCGCCAGTATCCGCCCGGACCGGTGCTGCGACCGATCGAGATCGTCGTGGAGATGATGGCCGAACTACAGGAGCACCAGGAACTCGTGGTGGTGACCGACGCGAAGGCGCGAGACCTGGCGCAGGCGGATCGGGTGCACCTGCCGACGCCCGCCCTGGCCCGGGTCCACCACTATGGAGTGGCGTTATACCGCCGGTTTCGCCACCTGATCGCCGACCTGGCCGCCGCGCCGCCGGAACCGACCGCCCCCCTCGACCAGCCGATCCCGGCGCCGCAAGTCGTTGCTCCGCCACCGGTTGCACCCACGAAACCAGCTCCCGTTCCGGCTCCGCTGGCTTGGAATCCGGCGATCGGGGCGCGCGAAACGAACCCAATGCCGGGGCCGGTCGGGCGCGATCGGGCGACGGACACGCTGGCGATCACGGCCGCCCGCCGGCCGGAACCAGCGCCAAGACGGGGTCAAAAGCCGATGCCGCCTCGCTCGCGGCGGTGACGTCGAGGGGAAACATCGGTGAAGGTTGATCAGACAGCCGGAGTTCGACCCCGCGTCGGTCCCCTCGCGCCGAAGAAAAGGAGACATTCTACTTGTTGGAGTCTTCAAGGTGCCCAGCCAGCTAAGTCGGATGTAGATCCGACCTGTTCGGCGTCCTGAAAAAATAGAGTCTCGCTGTTTTCTTGTTTTCGGGAAATCCCATCAAGACCCGCGAGGGTCGTAGTTGCCCAACGCCCGATCGGTCCGGCGAGCGATTGAGAAAAAAGCGTGAAGTTTATTGGAATCGTAGCTTGCGATGTCCTCCGGCTCGTTGCATACTCAAGTTCTCACGAAAGAATTGGGACTGCTGGCGGATTGAAACTCTTCGCTTGTTGGTTCGTGGTAAGACACTTCCCGGTCCACTCGCCGACCTTCTCATGCGGTCATGGTCTCCTGGGGCCATCCTCTCTATTCCCTCCCCTCAATGGTCAACCTTCTCTTGTGGTCAACCTTCGCCGAGACCCTCGCCATGCCCTGCGCTTCCCGCCGCTCGCAAACCCCGACTGGATTCACACTCATCGAACTTCTGGTGGTCATCGCGATCATCGCCGTTTTGATTGCTTTGCTTTTGCCCGCCGTTCAGGCCGCGCGTGAGGCGGCCCGTCGAACGCAGTGTGTCAACAACCTCAAACAACTGGCGCTGGCGGCGAACAACTACGAGTCGTCGAATACCTGTCTGCCCCCTGGTCAGCTTCCTTCACTCCGTGATTGCGACAAGGCCGTCCGCGAAGCGACCAGCGTCTTCGTCCGGATCGCTCCGTACATCGAGGGACAGGCAAACTACAACATCTACAACTTTGCTTTCTCAGCCTTCTCGGCATCGAACGTCACGATGGCTAGCATTGGTGTCTCGGCCCTCTGGTGCCCGAGCGATCCCCTCGTCATGACATCAGTGGCATATGACCCGACGAGCTATACCTGCACAACCTCGGGCAACTGGCAGCAGCAGTTCACGAGTTATGCCGGCTGCCAGGGGCTCTGGGGGCTCCGCCTCCAGGGGACGAACTCGAATCTGGCAGGTCGGATTGGCAACATGAATGGAACGGTTTACGGCTATTCCAGCGTTAGTTTCGCATCCATCACTGATGGCACAAGCAATACGATCCTCTTCGGCGAGCACGGCCACAGCCTACTGGCGACGAGCGTCGTCAATACGTTCCACTGGTGGAACTCGGGTTACTATGCCGACACGATGTTCGAGGCATATTATCCGCCCAACATGAAGAAACGGAATCTCGGAGTTCCGAGCAACACCTCGTACGCGATGAACGCGTCAAGCTATCACCCTGGCGGGGTGAATTTCGCCTTTGTCGACGGCTCGGTCAGATTTCTCAAGGACACGATTCAGAGCTGGTCGTTTACGGGCCCCAACTCCACCAGTGCCGTGTATGACTCGACTGCAACGACCTACAGCGTCACTGGCCCGCTCGGGGTGTATCAGGCACTCGCCACCCGCGCCGGGGGGGAAGTCATCAGCGCCGATTCTTATTGAGCAGCGGGACTTCCGGCCCGATTCAGGGTCGGGAAACCTTCGAGCCCGAAGGTTCCGTGGTCGCCGTCGCCGAACGAGGCGAAGCGGGTCGGTTTGCCATCAAGGCCGACCTGGCAGGCAAGCACGTAGGACCGGCCAACGACACTCCAACGTTCGCCTTCGATGACCAGGGCCGTCCCCTCGTCGATCCCAAGCCCAACCAGGTTGCGGTGATCGGCGAGAACGCCGAGCAAGCGGTTGAGCCGGCTCCGGCGGAGGAAGTGTTGATCAAGAATCGCATGCGTGACGAACCCGAAGCCACGCCCGACCTTGGCCTTCGGGTCTCCTCCCTCGATCATCACCTCAGACATCACCGCCGCCCCCGCCGACGTTCCGCCGACAACCCCACCCCGAGCCAGCAACGCGTGAATCGCACGCTCAACGCCAGTTTGAAGGTAAACGGCGGTCAACTTGGTCTGGTCGCCACCGCTGAACCAGACCGCTGTTGCCTCGTCGAGAACGTGGGTGAAACTGGGGTCGTCGGCCCGCTCACGTGACCGGGTATGCAGCCGGTCCAGCGTGGCCGGTTCATATTTCCTCCAGGGGTCGAGGAAACTAGCATCCTCAGCCGGGTCATCGGCGGAAACGCTCGCAGTCGGAATCACGACGATCCGGGCTTTCGACTTCCCCCCGGCCAGCGCGACGAACCGATCGCGGACAGCGTCGGGCATCCCGCCCCCACCGACGATCACCAGGGATCGAGTTGGGGCGGGTTCTCCCCCCCAGGCGGTAGGAGCGATCAGTCCCAGCGCCAAGACAACTCCAAACAGTCCCAGATTTCGGCTCATCAGTGTGCTCCTCCTGTCAACTTCATCCACCCAGCACGAGCGCGACTCCAGCGGCGATCGGACGTGGCGGGTGGGTCGAACGTCGCCCCCTCGGCCCCGAAGTGGTCGAGCCAGGCGCGAACCGCGCCGGTCGAGCGCGACCGATCCCCCTCCGGCCAGCGAATGATCCCGCATACAGTCGGCACCCGGACTCCCGTCGTCGTCGGCAGGGTGAATGGTTCCCCCTTGATCCGGCAGACAGCGGCATCGGCGAAGATTCGCGCTTCCATCGCCGTCCCGTCAAACCCGAAGTGACCCGATGACTCGACCACGGTACGCGCGGTCCACCCTCGGAGCCGGTCAAAGATCCCCTCATGCTCCGCCAAGACCGGCGCCTGGACCGAATCTCCAGCCAGCAGGCGGCGGAAGTCCAGCAGGCAGAGCGGGTTCCGCCAGCCCCCGCCGCAGACCGCGAAGTGGGTTGGCGGCGCAATCTCGCCCGGGAGCAAGCTCAACGAATGCATCAAAACGTAACTGGCAAGGTACGTCGCCGTCCGGACCCGATCCGCCAGCGTCAGGATCTGTCCCCCGACCGGAAGCTCTCCCAGCAACTCGGGCAGGAGACGATACCACTCGGGGTCGGACGACCGCGGCGGCGGCCGGAGCAGAAAGTTCTCCCCCGGACCCGCCACCACCGCCCGCTCGAACAGGAGCGCCAGCAGATCCAGGTTGATCGTCCCCTGGCCACCTGTCCGGCCGTCCCAATCGCACGTCTGACCGGCCTGAAGCTGCATCAAGCGGTCGGGGAAGTGGTTGAACGGTCCCGCATCCCAGCCGACGACGCAGGCTGGATCAGCACCCGGCCCGGCCGCGATGACGCTCAGGTTACCCGTATTTCCCGCATTCAGGAACGCCAGCGAGTTGATCCCCTGCCCCGCGATCACCCGCGCCAGATGCCCGTGGTGGACCGGAGCCAGCGGCGCTCCCTCGCCTCCCCCCATCAGGTCATCCGACCGGAAGTCATCAACGACCGCCACCCCGGTCTGATCCGCCAGCGCCTGGCCATCACCGAGCTGGACCGTCCAAACATCACCCCCCGGACCGGCGATCGACGGCGGCCGGTGGGCACAGGTCTGGCCATGCAGCCCGATCAGGTCGACCGCCACGGCAGGAACCTGCGCTCGCAGGTCCGCCACCGCCCCGACCAGCAACGCGGTATAGTCCGCCAGTGTCTGACCCAGATCCACGGCCTCGACCCGTCCCCCGGCCGCGTTCACCGCCGCGCGGACGGCCCGGAGCCTGGTTTTCAGCCCTTCGGGGAACGCAACCGCATGCGCCTGGATGTCCTCGATCGACCCATCCAACCCAAACCGCGACAAAACCAGGTCGGCCCCGTCCAGCGAGTTGCCCGTCATGATCCCGATGGCGTAGAGTTGGTCGTGCATGGGAGCCAGTCTAGCAGAATCCGGCTCGGATCATGCCCTGGTGGTGGGCGGGAGATCCTCGCCACTTTGCCGAGTCAGGAGGCTGGCCAGTTCGAGGCCGGTTTCGACGACGCGCTCGACCTCGACCTGATTGACGGTGATCCGGATGTCGGAGCAGTTCTCGATGAGGATCGACTGGCGTTGCAGGAGCGTGTTGACCTCAATGTCCTGCATCTCGCCCTCGGGATGGCGGCCGAGCAGCTTAAGAAGGAACAGCCCCTTATCGCCGACCTGATCGAGCATTTGCCGCCGCTCCTGGATCTGGGAGATTGTCAGGAGATACTGGAGAACCTGGGCACACTGGATCTCGGTCAGGTCGATGGTAACGCCGTGCGAGTCCCGGATCACGATCGCCGCCGCCTGCCGGTTCGTCTCCTGGTTGAAGTCTTGCTCCTGCCGTGCCACGATGTTTCTCCGTGCGGGGTGAATCTTGACTCCAGTCTACCCTAACTTTTCGCAACTTCCGAAAAAGCGGACCCAATGAGGCGACCGGATGGCGGGATATCGGCTCGAAGGCCCCAAGTCGGCCCGGATGTATGAAGTCATCCTTCCCAAGAAAATCGGCTATTTCGGCAAGGTCCAGGAAGTTTTAGAAGACCTGTTCGACGAGTCGGCCATCCGGGCGATCCCGTTTGTGCAAGAGACGATCGCCGAGCGGCGCCGTCAGGATCAATCCTTCGACGAGGCGAAGTGGGTCAAGACGCTCTGCCGGGCGTCGGGCGGGTATTCGATCTACGAGATGGATGGCCGATACCTGTCGAGCCGGTTCGGCGCCATCGACGAGCGGGTTCTGGTGATCCGGTTCATCTTCCACAACACGGGTCTGCCCGAGCCGGTGGACCCGAGCACCGACTTCCTGGCCGTCTCGCTCGAAGTGGTCAATCACCTTGTCGCGCACCGGTTCGCCGAGGAACTGGGTGTCGAGGAGCAGATCTGGTTCCTAGAATATCCCGACACCCGACTCGCCATCTGGCGGAAAGACGACGCCCAGGAACCGCGACCATGACCCCGACCGACACCGCCTCGCCCCTCACCGACACCGCTAAGGCCCGCAAGCCGATCATCGACAAGTACGCCGACGGCGGCCTGATCCTGGTCCAGGCCGCGCACGGCCTGACCCCCGAGCACGCCCAGGCGCACCCTGGCCCGGGCCTCTGGAGCCTGGCCGAGTTGATCGCCCACCTGGCCGACTCGGACCTCGTCCACGCCGACCGGATGAAGCGGGTCATCGCCGAGGACAATCCAACCCTCCTGAACATGCCCGAAAGCCAGTGGATCACCGGCCTGAAGTCCGGCCAGATGCCGGTCGCGGCGGGCGCGGCGCTGTTCGCCGCCAACCGGGTCTGGATGAGCCAGATCCTCCGCGGCCTCGACGACGCCGCCTTCGCTCGGACCGGCACCCACACCGAGGCCGGCCGCCAGACTCTGGCCGAGATCCTGGTCCGGTCGGTCCACCACCTCGACCACCACCTCAAGTTCCTCTACGCCAAGCGTGCCAATCTCGGCGTGGCGATCTACCCGAGATACGCCGCGAACCCGGGCTTTTGACGTGTTCTCGCGATTGAATCGACCATTAAAGAGGATAATTCTCTCTCGATGTCAACTCAACTCCGCGACATCCACCGGATTGGTGGTGGCGACGTCGAGAACTTGCGTTTGAAGCCGCGAGAGGTCACTCTGGATGTCCCGGGGATCTCTGTGGTCAAGGCGGCGACGCCTGGAGCTGCGGCTCAGGAGATGCGGACCGGGCTGCCCCGAGCCACAAAGCTTCATGAGCAAGCAAAGACCATTGGTTCGGCCAGTGAGGATTCCATCCGGCGGGTAGGCTTCGAGATCGTTTTCGTTCCCTCCCGGGCCTTACCGAATCATCATCACATCATCCACCCGCAAAGTGCTGCCGGCTTCAATGAAGCCAACCTCACCATGCTCTCGGCTGTATTTCAACACACGACGGGACACTGATCATGGATAGCCAGCAGGTGCGGTTGATCGACATGAATCGGAATGTAGTGGCCCAAGGTGAGGTCAAGAACGAGGGCAACCACTTCGGCGGGACAATTGATCTCGGGGCAATGCCCCATTTAATCCAGAGCTTGTTTGCTGAGTTTGAAGAGATCGTGAATGGGCAAATGTTTACTCTCCTGGACGTCGTTCAGGAAGCAATCGAGAATCTTGATCTGACCGTTATCTTCAGGGGTGGACACGAAACATTCATTAAAGACCTGCAAATTTATCCCAGCACTGGCGAGTTCTCATTCCGGGTGCCCCAACTTCATTCTCGGCCAGAAGCGGCTCCGCCACCTGTTCACCAGACTCAGTCGGTTGTGATTCATCAACCCGTGCGAGGGTGACCGTGTTTCGAGCTTCAACATTCCTGGTGCTGGTCCGCCGGGCAACGGCGGTCCAGGCGGATGGCACCCTCGGGCCGTTGCTTCACAGAGTCAGCCGCCGTGTCGCCGCCCGGGCATGGGCCACCTCGCTCGACTGGCAGGGGCTGACAAGGCGGAAATCGTCGCGGCGTTGGAGAAACATATCCACGACCTGAAGGAGAATGAAGCGATTGCCAAGGCCATGAAAGGCAACGCCCGAGCCACCGAACTCGACGTGTTGAACGTCCAGTATCAGATCAGGGAGGCCGAGATCTGATTAAACGAGGAGAAGGCCCGTTGAGGCTCGCCAAACCTACTCACCTTGAGGCCCCCAGCCGCGTCGGGCAGTGGCGCAAGATTCGCTCGAAACCAGCCGGTCCGACCGAAATCGATCATGGAGCTAACCGACAGTGGGACGCTTGTTCGCGGGGACTCCGTTCGACCGGCCGCCGACGTGCGACCGGTGTGGTCAGCCGGAATCGGCCTGTGCTTGCCCGCCGATCGTGGTCGAGCCAGTCCGGACGCCGCCGGGCGAGCAGACGGCGCGGCTGCGGGTCGAGAAGCGACCGAAGGGGAAGGTCGTCACCGCCGTCTCGGGTCTCGACCCGGCGGGGAATGATCTGGACGACCTGGCCGCGCGGCTCAAGAGCCGCTGCGGCGCGGGCGGGACCGTCAAGGATGGCGTGATCGAGTTGCAGGGGGACCACCTCGCCAGCGCCGAGAAAGCTCTCGGCGCGATCGGGTACAAGGTCCGGCGGGGTTAAGATCCCGGCTTGCCTTCCATCAAGGTCCACAGCGTCGGTTCCATCGCGTCGGCCCAGATCTGGTACGCGGCGGGGGTCAGGTGGAGCATGTCGGGCATGTTGGCCCGGCTGACCTGACCGTCGACGAGGAACGATGAGCCGATGTCGAGGTACTTGACGGTCTTGCCGCCGTCGTCGAAGGTGGCGAGCCGGGTGTTGATCGGGGCGATCCGGGGGTCGGGGGCAACGGTGGGCACCGTCTTGTCCTTGTTCGACCCGCGCGGGAAGACGCCGAGCAAGAGGACCTTGGTCTCGGGAAGTTTGGAGTGCAGCCGGTCGAGGATGATCCGGACGCCGTCGGCGATCTCGGCGTCGGTGTTAGCACCGAGGTTGTTGGTCCCGATCATCAAGACGACAACCTTGGGCTTGATGGTGTCCAGTTCCCCGTTCTCGATCCGCCAGAGGACATGCTGGGTCCGGTCGCCGCCGATCCCGAAGTTGGCCACCTTGCGGGGTCCGTAGGAGCGCGACCAGACATCCTTGGCGTTGTTCCAGCCGTAGGTGATCGAGTCGCCGAGGAAGAGGAGATCCACCTCCCCCGCCCTGGCTCGCTCGACGTAGCCTTCGTGCTGCTTCATCCAGCCACCCGGCCGGGTCGCGGGGACCGTCGCCGGACCTTGAGTCTGGGTCTGGTTCTGGGCCTTGGTCGCGGGTGGTGCCGGGGCCGGGGCGACCTCGGCGGGTTTGGTGATGACATCCTGAGCGGGGGCGGTCGCGAGCGGCCCGGCGACGATCAGACCAGCCAGCAGGTGGAGACATGAAGGCAGACGCATGGAGATGACCCCGCAAGGGAGGATCGAGGTGGAAGCAACCGGGATCATCCTAATCCGCCGGTGGGTCGAGTGCCAGGATCTGGTCATCGGGAGCCGGATCGGGCCAGGGCTGGCCGAAGTGCTCGGCATAACGGACCCAGTCGAGCGGGAGCCGGCCGGGACACGGCGGCGGCGGCTCGATCGGGTAGCCGAGCGCGACCAGGGCCACGACGGCGTGGTCGTCGGGGACACCGAACTCCGCCCGGACGTGGTCGCGGTCGCACGCCTCCACCCAGGCTGAGGCCAGGCCATACCCCTCGGCGGCAAGGATCAAGGTCGAGGCCGCCATCATCGCCGCCCGGGTCGCGGGCAAGGTCGGGTCGCCGAGCTGCGCCCAGGTCCGGGGCGTGGTGGCTCGAAGCCGCTTCACCTGCTCGGGCGTGATCAGGCCCGCGCTCGCCTGCTGGTCGAGCAACGGCGCCAGGTCGGTCCGGGGTGGGTCGAGGTAGCCCAGGAGGATGACCACGACGGGGGCCTCGGTCAAGCGGGCATCGCCGAAGGTACAGCCCCGGAGGCGGCGGCGGTTGGCGGCCGAGCGGACAACCACGAACCGCGCGGGCTGGAGCGGCAACGGCAACGGCGCAAGCGTCGCCAGGGTCAACAGGCGGTCGACAAGGTCGGGCGGGATGGCCCGCTCGGGGTCGAACCGGCGCGCGGTCCGGCGGCGTTGGATCGCCTGAAGGATGTCGGGGGGATCGGGAGGGAAATCCATGAGTTGGCCCGGTCGACCCAGATTGGCGGGGCGGGTGCTGGCATCACGTCGCTGATTGACTTAAAATCCGTCGGACTGGACGGTTGCCGCCGATCCGATCTCCCTTTGATGATCGTCGGCGGCCCACAAGGATACAAGCGCGAGGGTCTGAGCGATGACACGACGAGGATGGATCGGGATCGGCTTGATCATGCTGGGTGCGAGCCTGAGCACCAGCCAGGCCGCCGACGAGGGGAAATGGGTCCCGCTGTTCGACGGCAAGACGCTGTCGGGCTGGACGACCGCCGACGGGACCACCGGCACCTGGAAGGTGGAAGACGGCGGGATGATCCACGGCTCGGGGCCGGTCTCGCACCTGTTCAGCCCCCGGGGCGACTACAAGAACTTCAAGTACAAGGCCGAGATCAAGATCGCCGACAAGGCCAACTCGGGCATGTACTTCCGGACCAAGAAGGAAGGCGGCTTCCCGCCCGGGTACGAAGCCCAGATCAACAGCACCCACACCGACAAGGTCCGGACCGGCTCGCTCTATAACCTCGCCAAGGTGTACGACATGCTCGTCCCGCCCGACACCTGGTTCACCCAGGAAGTCGAGGCCGTCGGCAACCACATCACCATCAAGGTCAACGGCAAGCAGGTGGTCGACTTCACCGCCGACAAGGCCCGCGACAAGGCTAACTACTTCACCGAGGGGTACTTCGCCTTCCAGCAGCACGACCCCAAGAGCGAGGTCTGGATCAAGAACGTCGAGGTCATGGAACTGCCCGACTCGAAGTGACAGAGGACATTCCGGTCGGGATTATCCTGGCTCTGGGATGAGACCGACCGCAGACGCACGGTGGGTTGCACCCACCCTACTAAAACTCTCCAACGGCTCCTTGATCCACGGAATCCAACTCCCATGATGCGACGATCGACCGCGGCCGCCTGGGTCGCCTTGAGCTTGCTCGGTTTCTCGAATCTGACGACCACCACGCAGGCTGCTGACGAGGTCTGGACCTCGTTGTTCGACGGCAAGACGCTGTCGGGCTGGGAAGCTCTGAAGGTGGGCGGCCCGCCCGCCAAGTGGGAAGTGGTTGATGGCGTGCTCGAAGGGACGGGCGGCCAGTCGATGCTGTTCAGCCCCAAGGGCGACTACAAGAATTTCAAGTTCCGCGCTGAGGTCAAGATCAACGACGGCGGGAACTCGGGGATGTACGTCCGCGCGGCCAAGAAGGCGTCGTTCACTGATGGCCACGAGATCCAGATCAACGCCACCCACTCCGACTACATCCGGACCGGGTCGCTCTATACCCTGGTTCACCTGACGAAGTCGGTCGTCCCGCCCGACACCTGGTTCACCCAGGAGGTCGAGGTTGCCGACGTCAACTATCGCGGCAAGATCGTGACCCGGTACCGGATCAGCGTCAACGGCGAGCAGCTCTACGAGTTCCTCGAACACCAGCCCCGGTTCAAGGAAGGTCACTTCGCCTTCCAGCAGCACGACCCCGGGTCGCGGATCTCGATCCGCAAGGTCGAGGTCATGGAACTGCCCGAGAAGGTCAAGTAAGCTGGATTTGCTGTCGGATGCCCCGAAGTCTGGCCCCGCGCCCGGCTTCGGGGTCGCTTCTCGCCTTGCTCAATGCTTGCACCCGCCCGCCTTGCCCGGCTCTCCACCCGAGGCTCGAAGGTCGACCGCCGCGACACAGGGGTACGCCCCACGGCTCGCACTCGTCCGCACGTTGGTCCGCAGCCGATTCCCACCTCGATCTCATCATCATTCGCTTTTCGACGCCTCGGAGGCCCTGTCCAGCCATGAGTAGCCTGTTTGCCAAGAAACCGCTCAGCATGCTCCTCGACGAGAAAGAGGGAGGCCCGCGCCTCAAGCGCGTGCTCGGGCCGATCGGCCTGACCAGCCTCGGCGTCGGTGCCATCATCGGCACCGGGATCTTCGTCCTGATCGGCGAGGTTGCCCACGAAAAGGCCGGCCCGGCCGTCATGCTCTCGTTCGTCGTCGCCGGGATGGCCTGCCTCTTCGCCGCCCTCTGCTACGCCGAGTTCGCCGCGATGGTTCCCGTCGCCGGATCAGCCTATACCTATGCCTACGCCACCCTCGGCGAGCTGATGGCCTGGATCATCGGCTGGGATCTGGTGCTGGAGTACGCCGTCGGCTCGGCCACGGTGGCCAGCGGCTGGTCGGGCTACTTCCAGAAGCTATTAGCCCTGGCATTCAACGACTATCACCTGCCCCTGTCGATCGCCTCGGCTCCGATCAAGTACATCGCCAGGACCGGCGAGTTTGAGTCGACCGGCGCGTTCATGAACCTGCCCGCCTTCATCATCACGATGCTGATCACGATCATCCTGGTCCGCGGCATCCAGGAGTCGGTCCGGTTCAACGCGGCGATGGTGGTCGTCAAGCTCTTCGTGGTTGCCTTCGTCATCGGCGTCGGCGTCTTCTACATCGACCCGAAGAACTGGCAGCCGTTCGCCCCCAAGGGCTGGACCGGGATCTCGTTCTTCGGCAAGACCCTGTTCGGCAACGTGGACGGCGGCGGCAAGCCGCTCGGGATGGTGGCCGGTGCCGCGACGATCTTCTTCGCCTACATCGGCTTCGACTCGGTCTCAACGCAGGCCGAGGAATGCAAGAACCCGAAGCGCGACCTGCCGATCGGGATCATGGCGTCGTTGATCCTCTGCACGATCCTCTACATCGCCGTGGCCGCCGTGTTGACCGGGATGGTCCCGACCGACGAGATCAGCCCGAACGCGCCGATCTCGAACGCCTTTGAACGCCACAACCTGAAGTCGGCCAACTGGTTGATCACCATCGGCGCCCTGACGGGGATCACGTCGGTCTTGCTGGTCATGATGCTCAGCCAGCCCCGCGTCTTCCTGGCGATGGCCCGCGACCGGCTCTTGCCGCAGTCGTTCTTCGCCTCGGTCCACGAGAAGTACCGGACCCCGTGGAAGTCGACGATCCTCTGCGGGTTCGCCGTCGCCTTCATGTCGGCCTTCCTCCCGCTCGGCATCCTGGCCGAACTGGTCAGTATCGGCACCCTGTTCGCCTTCGTGATCGTCTGTGGCGCGGTCCTGGTCATGCGCCGGACCAACCCCAACGCCGAGCGTCCCTTCCGCGCTCCGCTCGTCCCGTTCGTGCCGATCGCCGGGATCGCCATCTGCCTCCTGCTGATGTTCTCGCTCCCCTGGGAGAACTGGGCACGGCTCCTGATCTGGCTGGCCATCGGCCTGGCGATCTACTTCGGCTACAGCCGCAAACACAGCGCCCTGGCCGCCTACAACGCCAACCTCAAGCCCGGCGACGCGCCCGAGCTTTGAGCCGCCCAACGCGACGGGCGATCCAATGATCTTCTTCCCTCCCGAATACTACCTCTTCTTTGGCCTCCAACTGCCGGCGACGATCCTCCTGGGGCTGATCTCGGGGGTCGTTGCCGTGCACCTGATCCTCGTCCGCCGGGGGCGAATCTCGCTCCGGGCGAACGGGGTCGTGATCCTGATCGCGGCGCTGGAGCTGGCGGTGATCGCCCCCAACCCGGCGGTCACGACGACTCTGGTGCCCGTCTTCGCGCTGGCGGTCGCGGCGATGGCGCTGGTCGACGCCGCCATCCGCCTCGAATTCGATCGAGGGCAGCCAAGCCCCCGGTTTTCGCCCCGACTCCGGCGGCGAGCCTGGGTGGCGATCCCCCTTGGCCTGCTCGCCTGGAGTCAGGCCACCGCCGCCTTCGTCAAGTACAAGATCTTCTTCAACCCCGACGCGGCATCGTGGCTGGTCATCACCACAATGCTCCTGGGAATGCTCGCGGTCCCGACCGTCCTCGATCTGGTCCTCCGAGCGCTCATTGCCTGGCTCCAGCGGCGGCGACGAACCACCCCGGCGCGGTTGTCGTCTGGTAAACTGAATGGATCAGGCTCGGACCAACTCGGAAACGGGAGAGGTGGCGATGACGACGTTTGATCTGGCGCAGATCCAGGAGTTCGTGGCCAGCCTTGACGCCCGGATGGGGCCGGCCCTCAACGGCGTGCGGGCGAGTCAGGCCGCGCTGGATGCCGCCCTGGCCACGCATGCAGCGCTTTGCCATGAGTTCACCGAGAAGCTCCGCGAGTGGAAGCGTGCCGTCTTCACCGGGCGGATCGAGTTTGATCCCGAGGTCGAGACGGTCATCCGCGCAGAGGGGGCACGGCTTGCCGCGCGGGCCGAGGATCTTTATGACCGCGGGGCCGAGCGTGAGGCGATTGATCCTGATCCCTTTGCCCCCAGGCCACCGATCGCGCGGATGAACAAACTGCTCACTGATTGGCTGCGCCCGCAACTGGCCGTTGGTCCGGGGCCTCGGAGCTGGATGCACCTGACCCCTGAGATGATCGAGGTAATGCGGCGCCAGGTTGCGGCCCTGCCGCCTCTGCCCGCAGACTTTCCATTCACCGAAGATCAGCGCCGGAGGTTGGGTCTCAAGTGAGCGTTCAAGATCCTGTTCCGCTTACCCCGACCTTAATCCTGGCGAACGGCCCCGAATTCATCACGATCCTCGGCTGGCCGTTCGCCGATTCGTTCGTTCTCCGCCTACTTCAGACCGACATTTCGCAGCGAGACGAGTTATCGCAAGCACAGATCTACGCTTATCGAGATCCAGCCGGCCATCTGGTTGGCTTCGGCGTGCTTGACCTCGCTTTGGAGTATCCGGCATCCACGGGAGGCTTGCCGCATCCTTATATCCCGCTAATCGCGGTGAACCCGTCGATCCCGAGTCGTGGGTATGGCACGTCGATCGTTCAGCATCTCATCGGTGAATCGACAGTCCTCGTCCGCGAGCAGGGATGCGCCCCAGATATCTATCTTGACGTCTATATCACCAGCTTGAAGGCCATCGCTCTCTACACGAGACTCGGGTTTGTCCGGATCGATATCGAGCCGATCCCTGATCCCTTGGAAAATGGCCTTCCCTACCTCGTCATGGTGCAACGCGCGCTTGTGGTCCGCGGATCGCCTTGAGCCAGTGGGCGATGCTGGACGCGAGGATGATTGCCACCAGCACCAGCAAGGTTGCCGTCAGGCCGATGTTGAGATAGCCTTTGACCATCGTGGCGGGGTCCCTGGTCATCTTGGCGAACTTGCCGGTAATCTCCATGATGCCGGCGGTGGTCGTGGTGGTGGCGACGAAGGCCATCGGCAGCAAGGTCGCCCAGGCGTAGCGGGCCCGGCCCGAGTTGATCGTGATCGTGGTGGCGACGGCGAGGGCGATCACCGCCAGAAGTTGGTTGGCGACGCCGAACATCGGCCAGATCGTCTCCACCGAGCCGGTCAGGATGAAGTAGCTCCAGCCGAAGACCACCAGGGCCGTGGCCAGGATCGCCGAACCGGGGCGGTCGAGGTCGCCGAGTGGTCGCCACAACTTGCCGAGGACCTCTTGCACCAGGAATCGGCCGATCCGCGTGCCGGTGTCGATTGTGGTTAATATGAACAGCGCCTCGAACATGATGGCGAAGTGATACCAGTACTTGACCAGATGTTGCAGGCTCGGGATCGCCCCGGCGAAGATTCGGGCCATCCCGACCGCCAACGTCACAGCGCCGCCGGTCCGACCGTGGAGCGACTCCTGGACGTTCCGCTCCATCTCGACCAGTTCGGTAGCCCCGGTGTCGGGTTGGCCGTGGCCGTCGTGGTCGACGTCGAGCGCCTTCAGCGCGGTCTGGAACTGCGGGCGGCGGGCGAGGTCGATGTTGATGTTGTAGTACATCGAGTTCGGCAACGCGGCGGCGGCGATCAGGGCGACGATCCCGACCAACCCCTCCATCAGCATCGCGCCGTAGCCGATCATCCGGACGTCGCGCTCGCGGTTGACCATCTTCGGCGTCGTGCCCGACGAGACCAGCGCATGGAACCCGGAAACGGCCCCGCACATGATGCAGATGAAGACGTACGGGAAGATCGGCCCATCGAAGTATGGCCCGCCCTTCTGGGCGAACTGGTGGTTGATCGGCGGCGCTTCGAGCGTCGGGTTCGCCACGATCACGCCGACGACCAGCACCGCGATCGTGCCGATCTTGAGGAAGCTCGACAGATAATCACGCGGGCAAAGCAGCAACCAGACCGGCAAGATCGACGCCACGAACCCATAACCGGCGATGGCGTAGGTCGTCTGCTCCTTGCTCCACGAAAAGTACGGTTCCAGGCTCGACCCGGGGATCATCCCGCCCAGGTACGTGGCCCCAAGCACCGCCACCGCGCCGATGACCGACGCCTCGATCACCCGTCCTTTGCGGAACCGGTACATGTACCAGCCGATCGCCAGCGCGATCGGGATCGTGCAGGTGATCGTGAACGCCCCCCACGAACTGCCGGGGACGAGACGTTTGGCTCCAGCGGGCAGGACGATCTTCGTGCCGTCGCCGGGGGCCGCATCGTTTTCTCCCCCCATCGGCACCGCCAGGCGAAACGGCTCGTGAAACGTCATCTCGAAGCTGGCGGGATCGGCGGCGGCATCAGCGCCTGGCTTCGCGAAGCGATAGGTGGACTCGGCCGGAACATTGTACACCAGGGTCCCGGGGGCAGCGGCTTCCGTCAGCATTGGCGTTCTGGCTGGATAGGTCAGGGTCGTCCCCGCCTTCATGGCAACTTCCTCGCCGCCGAGCGCCTTGACCACGACAATCCCCAGCCCCGCCAGCGCGATGATGATGACGTAGAGGATGGCCAGCGTCGTTGCCAGACCGGCTACCGGGCCGATCTCACTCCGCGCCAGGCTCGCGAGGCTCCGACCGCCGCGCCGGACGGATGCCGCCAGGATCATCATGTCCTGGACCGCCCCGGCAAGGCAGACGCCGACGACCAGCCAGATCAGGCCCGGCAGGTACCCGAACTGGATCGCCAGGACCGGCCCGATCAGCGGCCCCGCCCCCGAGATCGCCGCGAAGTGGTGGCCGAACAGGACGAACTTGTTCGTCGGGTAGAAGTTCTGCCCGTCGTGAAACTCGTGCGCCGGCGTGACCCGCGCATCATCCAGCGCCGCGACCTTCGCCGCCAGGAAGGCGCTGTAGTAGCGATAAGCAATCGCCAGGACGGCCAGAGCGCCCAGCATTACCGGCATGGCATGGATCGGCTGAGTCATCGGGGATCAAGGACCTCGCGCTGGGCGGACCAAGCCATCGCCAACCATCGGCGGGAAGGGAATCATCCCAGGATAAGGCACCCGGCCGCCCACCTCAAGCCAGCGGCGGCGCGGTGTCTTCCGCTTTCGGCTTGATCATCATTCATCGGGCAGGAAACCAAGGAACTTACCGAAGGATCGCCGGGCGTCGGGCAACTCGACTTGCGTCTCGTCTGAGTCACCCTCATGGACCAATCTGTTTCGCCATCCGCGAGCCGCATGGACATTCATTCGGACCACATCGAGGACTCGGCGGCGCGCGGCCAGCGAGTCAATCACGTCCATGATCCGAACTTTGGGGTCTTCGTTGAGACCATTTTTCCAGTAGTCCTTGATGGATGTCTCGAACTCGGCGAACAACCGAATGAAATAGGTATCGAGAAGGTTCGATTTGAACGCTGCCAGATCCGCTGCGTTCAGGCCAATCCAGTCAAGAGATCCGGGTAAGCCGTCAGAACGGTTTCCAGGGCTTCTCGCGCCTTCTCCGCCACGAGGTACTGCCGCTCGACGGACTTGACTCGCTCAGAGCGCTCGGTCTTTTGACCCGGTTTCAAGGTAGTCTCGCGAGATCGTGGCTCTTGCTCACGAACGTCTCTTTGGACCAGTCCTGCTGGCCCTCTTGCCCCGGGAGTGGGTAAACGAACCACTGGCCCTGCTGACGAACGACCATCATCGAATCGTACGCGGGCATGACCGCGAGATCGAACATCCCGTCCGTCCCGGGTGCGAAACGGCCTACGGGAATGAGAGCCAGTTGGGCTCCTTCCGTGGAATAGAGAAGTCTTTTCAGGCGATATTGACCGATAAAATCTTCCGTGAGGTCTCTCGAAAACCGTTTCGTCGGCCAGCCCTGTTCCTTGGCCCAAACCTCAGCTTCAGCAAGGAGAGCCGCCGAAGCCGACACCCAGTCTTCACGCACGAATTCTTGAACGATCTTGACGACCTGGGTGAACGACGGAAGCGCGGCCTCCCGTTGTTCTGGTCGAACGGGACCGTTCGGGTCTACCGCCGTCGCGATCCGGCGAAACTCCTCAACGGAGTTGGCGAGCATATCACGCACTCCTCCGTCCACATCGGCGAAATCCCCTGGCTCAAACGCAGCGACGACCGTGGGCGTGAGCCACAGATCCGCCGCTCGCAGCATTTTTTGCAGGTAATCGTTATTCGTGAAGGGGCTATTGGTCTCGACCCGCGGCGCGACAATAGACACCGCGCGGCGAACATCCGCGAAAAAGTTGTCGCGTGCCATTGCCTTACCCTCAATCTTCGTTCGGGTCGGAGCTGCTCTTGCCAACTGGCAGCGCGTCCTTCGGCTCGGCGGCATCTGAGGTCATGGCCAGGGTCCATCGGACTCCTGGCCAGCCGCTGCCGATCGTATCGCTTTACTGCCGCTTCGGCCAGATCGTACCGCCGTAGACGGCTCCGGTGCCCAACTCCTGCTCGATCCGCAGGAGCTGGTTGTACTTGGCGATCCGGTCCGACCGCGACGCCGAGCCGGTCTTGATCTGACCGGCGTTGGTGGCCACGGCGATGTCGGCGATGGTGGAGTCCTCGGTCTCGCCCGAGCGGTGGCTGATGATCGCCGAGTAGGCGTTCCGCTGGGCCATCTCGACCGCTTCCAACGTCTCGGTCAAGGTGCCGATCTGGTTGACCTTCACCAGGATCGAGTTGCCGATCTTCTCGTCGATCCCCTTCTGGAGCCGCTTCGTGTTGGTCACGAACAGGTCGTCGCCGACAAGCTGCACGGTCGAGCCCAGCGTTTTCGACATGATCTGCCAGCCTTCCCAGTCGTCCTCGGCGCACCCGTCCTCGATCGAGACGATCGGGAACTGCCGGGCCCAGCTCGCCAGGAAGTCGACCATCTGCTGCGGGGTCTTCTTCGGGCTCGCGTCGTTTTCGAGGGTGTAGATGCCGTCCTTGAAGAACTCGGTCGAGGCGACGTCAAGCGCCAGGCCAACCTGCGAGCCCGCCTTGTAGCCGGCCTGATCGATGGCGGTCAGGATGACCTCGATGGCCTCGTCGTTGCTCTTGAGGTTGGGCGCGAAGCCCCCCTCGTCGCCGACGGCGGTGTTGTAGCCCTTGCTCTTCAGGACCGACTTGAGGCTGTGGAAGATCTCGGCACCGCAGCGGAGCGCCTCGCCGAAGGTCGGCAGGCCGAGGGGAACGATCATGAACTCCTGGACGTCGACGTTGTTGTCGGCGTGGGCGCCGCCGTTGAGGATATTCATCAGGGGAACGGGCAAGATCCGGGCGTTCACGCCACCCAGATACCGGTAGAGCGGCAGGCCCGACGCGGTCGCCGCGGCGCGGGCACCGGCGAGGCTGACGCCGAGGATCGCGTTGGCGCCCAGTTTCCCCTTGTTCTCCGACCCGTCGGCGGCGATCAGAGCGGCATCGAGCGCCGGCTGGTCGGCGGCGTCGAGCCCGATCACGGCCTTGCTCAGGGCGCCGTTGACGTTGGCGACGGCCTGCGTCACCCCTTTGCCGAGGTAACGCTTCTTGTCGCCATCGCGGAGTTCGACCGCTTCGTGGGCGCCCGTGCTCGCTCCCGACGGGACGGCGGCGCGGCCCACGGTTCCATCAGCCAGGATGACATCGACTTCAACCGTCGGGTTTCCCCGGCTATCGAGGATTTCGCGACCAAGGACGGCGGCAATCGGGGCGTGCGGCATGCTCATCGTTGTTCCAGAAGTTCCTGACCAGATTCCATTCAACCCAACAACCCAGCCCCAACCGGGACTGATCCAGCTCAGACCGTACATGGATGACCGGTCCACGGTCAAGGTTCCGCACGGAATCCCACCGGCCGAGCCCGCCCCGGACCCTTCCAGACCACCTTCTCCAGGTCCGGTTCCAACCCGGCTCCCACGCGATCGAACCGATTCGTCAGCCACACCACCACGACCAGAGTTGCCCCAATCGCCGCGGTCCAATTAATCACAAAGGAACTCGTCTGCCCCCAGAGCAGCAGGAGCACCCCATAAAACGCCACGCCCGGCAGCAGGGCACACAGGTTTCCCACCACCACTGACCCGACCACCAGCACGGTCAGGTTGATCCCCCTCAACGGTTCCCCACGCCGACCGAACCGCCTAACACCCAGCCCGATCCGAACCGCAGAGAATCCGGTCGCAAGCATCAGATAAGTCGGCATCGACAGGTCGATGAAGATCCAGCCCATCATGCCTGCCACCATGGCCGTGGCCAGAAGTAGATGACTGATCGTGATCCGAAACATGAGAATTTTCCTTGTTTGAAAGGGCCGATCATGACCTTCTTCAAACCCGCTCGCGCATGGCCATCCTTAACCGGCACAAAAACGGAACTGAATTGACCTGCGCGGATCAGGTCGACTCCACCGCCGAGCCATCAAGCTCGACCTTCCGAGCCGATGCCTTGCCAGCGCTCCGTGGCCTGCGAGAGGACCGAGCCTTCTTGATCGACTGCGTCTCGACCAGATCACCCGCGGTCGAGTCTTCATCCTCATCAAAGTGAATGGCCTCGTACGCCGCTTCGGACTCGGCCCAGCGGCGGCGGAACTCGGGATCGCCTTGCATCTGGTCATCCATCCGTAAGGTGTCGTGGTATTCCTGCGCCTCGGCGGCCATCGACCAGCGGACCTCGTATTTCATCTCGATCAGCGCATCCCGCAGTTCTTTGAGATCGAGCCGGAAGAACTCTTTTCGACGGTTGACCTTGTTCATCTGGTCGGCACGGAACCGGCGGTGCAAGGCAGTTTCCAGCGCTGGGGCATCTTCCGAATAGATCAAGGCGTGAACGTCGAACGAGAAGGGAACGCTCGCGTTGCTCAGTTCTCGGACCCGGTCGAGCGGTTCCAGCCGCCGGGTCAAACCGATCTTGTAGACATTCGAGCCGAACGATCCGAGGTTTGAGATGATGTACACAAAGCCGTTTTTGGTTTGTTGCGCCATCGAAATGGCCTTCTGGTTCTTCAGCTCGGCTTCCAGGAGCTTGCTGTTGAGGTCGCGGAGTTTCGCTTCATAACCCTCACGGTCCTGAGCCTTGGCGTTTGCGTATTCGCGTCTGGCCTTCTCGATCGCCTTGGCGATGAGTGCCTGTTCGCGTTCCGCCTGTTCGATCGCCCTGGCTCGCTCGCGGGCTTCCTTTTCCTCCTCCTTGATCCGCTCCTTCAAAGCCTTTTGTTCTTCGCGATCCTGGTCCTTGAGCTTCTTCACCGCGACGCCCCACTTGAGTTCTTCGAGCCGGGCGTTGAGAAACTCGTCTTCGATCCGAGCGTTGCGGAAGACCTCGCCATTCCGGTTGGTCAGGGCAAAAACGTCGCGGATCTGCTGGGTGAGTTTACCGTGATAGGCCGGCTTGATCCGGGAGAGGATGGCATCCACCTGACCGTTGAAAGCGTCGAGGACGAACTTGATCGCATAATCCTTCTTCCAACCGTCGGGATACTGGCAAGTCGCCGCCGTACCATTCCGCTCCATGATCTTGACCCGATCACGGGCCAGTTTCAGCCGCTCGCCCGACTTGTGGAACCCGAAGTCATAAGCCAGATCATCCAGAACATGCTCGGCTGGGACCAAATAAGAGTCGCCATAACCCTCGATCCGGTTTTTGAGTGCGAGCGCCTGGGCGGCGTACCTGTTATGCTGCCGCAGCGCGTCGTAGGCCTGACCGCCGATCGCCTCGGCCTTGGTTTCCGCTTGCTGGCGGATCTCATGAGCCAGTTTCACCGCCAGGTCGAGAGTCTCCTCCACCTTGTGGTGCTTCTCCCTGGCCTCCTCACGAGCCGCAGCGGCGATCTGCTTCACTTCGGCCTGAGCATCGGCGATGAGCTGCTGGGCCTGAGCTTCGGCGGTGATCCGGGCCGTTCGGATGACTTGCCGGTCGCGTTCGGCGTCCTGGGTCAATTCGGCTGTCCGGCACGCGGCATCGTGTTCGGCTCCCCGGATGACCGCTGCGGCACGCTGGCGGGCTTGCTCCAGGCGCGCGGCCGCTTCGCGTTGCCGCAGCTCGATGTCGGCATTTGCTAGCGTCAGGATGATCTCGCCCTGACGGCGAACCTCTTCGAGTCGAGAGGTGGTCTCGGCTTCGAGCCGCTTGGCCCGATTGATGATATTCGGGATGTGGCGGATTGGATTCACCGCCGCCAGCTCGGCTTGCAGTTCCCCGATCTTCGCGTCGGTTTGTTCCTGGCGGATCGCAATCCGGCGTTTCAGCAACTCGATCTGCCGGGTCAAGTTGCCCCGACCCAGCAACCCATACATGGCCAGACCAATCGACCCCAAGGCGATCAGGGCAAACGCAAACGTCAACATGGCGAAGATCCTGAGATTGGCCAAACCCGCCGGCGAGTTTGGCAATAACTGCAAGCTTGATCGATCTGCAAGGTCCGCACGTTGGGAACGGTTGCAGTTGCGTTCTCAAAGCAGTCGCAACCCGTTATAGCGGGCACCACACCGAGAGGCCACAAAAACTATCTTGCTTTTGTCAGATCTCGATCGACCCCGGCAACCGGACCTGAATGGCGCGGATCAGGCGATCTCGGTCAGCCAGGGAAACGCCGCCGAGGTCGAGGCGGATCAGGCGGTGGCCGGCGGCGTCGAGGAGGATCGGGCGGACCGAGATGGGCTTGCCCTTGAGGATGTGGTCGGTCTCAAGCTCGCAGGTGGCGATGGCGGACCAGGGGATGAAGCGGCGGCGGATGGCGAGGTCGCGGGGATAGCCCCAGATGCCGGTGGCGTCGACCGTCGTGTGGGCGTTGAGGTGGGGGACCACCACGCTGTAAAAGACCGTGAGTAGGCCCATGCCGACCGTCGCCAGGACCCCAAGCCACTCCCAGGATGTGAACCAATCGCCGGTCCCCGACTGCCGCGAAATTGTGAGTATCCCGGCGAGGATCAGCGTGATGCCCCCGCAGATCGCGGCGCAGAATAACCAGAGCGAAGCCGGCGGGGCGACCTCGACGATGGCGGCATCGGGCTCGCCGTCGGGGAGCAACGGGGTCCGGGTCTGTCTCGACCGGGGATCGGGGGGGCGGGTCAGCCCCTGGCGGCTCAGCCAGACCCCGACCAGGTACTGCGCCAGCATCCAGTTCGCCATCGACAGGCCACCAACAAAGCCAAGCACAGCGGGGGATTGCAGCCAGATCGCCAGGGGATATACCGCCCTTAACTCAAGCAGCAGCAACCCGCCGAAGACGATCCAATCGAGTGCCCGATAGAGTCGCTCCGAGGCCAGGCGGGGCTTCGGGCCGACGCCGTCGAACTCGCGGTCCCAGATCATGGCTCGTCCCAGGCCTCGTCCTTGACGGGTTTGGGCATTCTGGCCTGGAGGAAGCGGAGAAAGCGCTCGCGGTGCAGGTTCTGGCCCAGCTGGAACCGAACCAGCGAGGCGCCGTGCCAGTCGGTCAGTTCGTGCGTGATGCCCTGCGGATCGCCAAGGGCGTCGTGGTCGGTGATGACCCGATGATTGGCGACTTGAGCCCAGGGGATAAAGGTGTCGGTCGTGAAGTTGGTGAACCCGGCCGGATCGACGCGGTAGTAACGTTTGGGAGTCTCGGCACTGGTCAGGAACCAGACGCCAACACCACCGCTGACGACGCCGACCGCAACCAGGGCGAGCGTCCAGCCGATCGCGACCGGCGCGAAGTCTGCGTCGTGCGTGCCGAACCGCTGCGCCAGGAACCCGCAACCCACCGCGAGTGTGGGCAAGGAGACGACCAGGCAGCCAGCACCGAAGACCAGCATGAGGTCGCGTGGCGAGCGGATCTCGACGGCCGCGTTGGGCACGTCGGCTCCCGAAGGTGCTGCCCCGAGCTTGCCGAAGACCTGAACCGTCGGCCCGCTCAGTGAGAGACCCCGCCACTTCAGGTAGGCATCCACGGTGAACTTGCCCAGGAACACCGCCGCCCAGAAGATAAAGCTACCCAGGCCGTTGAGGAATTCGAACTGCGAGCCATAGCGGAGCGCGATCCAGCAGGCCAGCAAGACCACCCCGAATGCGGCCGAGACCCCAAACTGGAGCCGACGATAGCGTGCCCGGGTGAGCGGCTCAACCTTGGCCAACCCAACGCCATCGATCTCGTCGCGGATCATTGCCTGGCCTCGGACAGGTGGAGGATCAACCCACCCATCATCAGACCGTCTCGGCGAGCGATCGGCAAGGGGATGTCCGGAAAGAAAAAGCAATGCGCGGCGGTCTCACCCTCCCCTTTTCGGCAAGGAAGAGTTCGAGGAGATGCGGTCGCCCGGGAGAGATGAGAGGGCGAAGACCGCCGCGCGATGCGGCATCGCGGTGCACGTTCTTGGTGAGCCAGCCCTGCGTCGGGCTGAGAGGAGGGAGACTCGGAGGCGGAAGTCCAGGACCTTGCAGAAAGGACCGGGCCACTGCCTGCGAGCCTCCAGCGAGCTAATCGATTGAGGGATTGAAATCGGGGCGGGACGATCCAGAGCAGGCCGGGTTGATCGCGTCTCACCCCGGCAATGATGTTATCGGCGCGACGCTGGGTGGGCTTGATCCCGGGGTCAATTCAGTGTCGGGCTGAGCCGCACCTTTCCGCAGAAGCGGCACGACATATTTGCGGAGAAAGGCCGGATTGTCCGTCCCGGCGTGACCGCCCAGATTGCCAGCCGCCGCCAGTTCCGTCGTCCAGCGGATCTGCCGGAGTTTGCGGTACTGCCGCTCTCCCTCGGCATCCAGGTTTGCCGGGATCTTGAACCCAACCAGCCCAGCGCTCACGGCGTGGACCCGATCCACCGTACCGAAGACCCACGTCCCGACGCCCAGAACGATGGCATCCAGCGGCGACCAGAAGACAACCACCTCGCGGACCACGGCGCGGAGCGCCTGGGTCAGGTCATACGTCGGCGAGATCGCCGCCGCGAGCAGGACCGCCCCCTCGACTGACCCCTCGGGCAGGATCTCCAGCGCCCCCACGGCGATCCCCGTTCCCCCCGACTTGCCGACCAGAAAGACCGGCCGATCGGGATACCTGGCCCGCCAGGCGAGCACCTGATCGGCCACCGCCCGCGACCCCGCCCGCTGGTTGGCGACGTTCGACAGGTCGGCATGCCACCGACCCCACCCGTGCCCCCACGAGACCGCCCGGACAAGCTGCGGCCCGCCGGTCTGCCCGACCACATGGCGGAGCCCGAACGAAGTCAGGTCGAACCCCCCCACGCCGTCGGCGATCAGGACCAGCGAATCCGCGTCCGCCTCGGCCACCTCGACCGGAGGACCAAACCGCCAGCCGTACAACGTCGTCAAGATCTTGGAATACAGCATGGTGCCCCGATTCTTTCACCAGGGCGGGTCGCCCAGACCACTCGAACGCCAGGCAGAACAGGTTCATCCCTCGGTCCCAGCCGGTTCAGGGTCAGCCACCACGCCCTGATCATCATACCTGATTTGCTGGGCGCGAATCTCATCGCGGCGGCTTGCCGACCAGACGACGAGGTTTTGCACCGCGTCCAGCAAGGATTGGCCGAGCGGGGTGATCCGGTAGTCGACCTGGGGCGGGATCGTCGGATACACGGTCCGGGTGACGAGGCCGTCGCGTTCCAGGCTCCGGACCGTCACCGTCAAGACGCGCTGGCTCAGGTTGGTGATCCGGCGGCGGATGGCGTTGAAGCGGAGCGGCCCGGCTTCGAGGTGCGCCAGGACGTACATCGACCAGCGGTCGCCGACCCGGTCTAAGATCTGCCGCGCCGGGCAATCGGCTTCCGACCCCGCCGCCCAGCGGATCGAGGCCGAGGCGGTTACTTCCGGGTCACCAGGGCACTTCAAGGTGCGTTCTTCCATGCTCGGAGGGCCTCGCCATAATGACCGCGTGCCGATCGTCGAGCCTGAATTGAACCAGAAAATGGAAGGTTTCGCCATGATCATCGTCAGCGGAGCAGCAGGCAAGTTGGGTCATCTCGTGGTCGAGAAGCTGATCGAGGCCGGTGCCGCCGAACAGGTCCGAGCCCTGAGTCGCGACCCGAAAAAATTACATGATCTCGCCGCGCGTGGGGTCGAGATCGGGACGGCCGACTTCGACCATCCTGGCTCACTTCAGACCGCCTTCGAGGGGGGCTCCGTCCTCCTCCTCGTCAGCACCGACAACATCGTCGAACCCGGTGCCCGCATCCGGCAACACGGGGCCGCGATCGCAGCCGCGCAGGCGGCGGGCATCCCGCACATCGTCTACACCTCGTCCCCTGGCCCGGTGCCCGAAAACCCGGTGCCGATCACCCGCGACCACACGGCGACCGAGCGTCTGCTCCGCGAATCGGGCCTGAAGTGGACCGCGCTGCGGAACAACCTTTATGCCGAGTTCCTGATCGAGGCCGGCGCGATCAACCCGGGCGGTCTGGTCGGCAACACGGGGGATGGCGGCGTTGCCTACGTCACGCGCGCCGACTGCGCTGCGGCGGCGGTGGCGGTCCTGCTCGGCCCCGCCCCGCACGCCAATCGGGCCTACGAGATTACCGGTCCCGCCGCCGTGACCCGCGCCGAGGTGGCCGCGTTTCTGACCGAGATTGTCGGTCGGGTCGTGCCAAACATCAACCTCGACGACGCCACCTACCGCGCCGGGGTCGTGCGGGTGGGCATCCCCGAGTTTCTGGCCGATGTTGTTGTGACCTACGGCGTCGCCACCCGCGACGGCTGGATGGACAAGGCATCCTCGGCCGTCGCCGACCTGACGGGCCATCCCGCCACGTCGATCCGCACTTACTTCGAGGCCAACCGCCCTGCCCTCCTGGCAGCGCTGGGCGGCTGAACCTCCTTTGGCCTGTCGGGTAGGTCAGCGATCCGGGTCTGCGGTTGTGGTGGCCCCGCTCAGCGGCACCCCATCGCGGACGTTTTCGACTCCTTCGAGAACGATCCGGCTGGCCGGGTCGAACTTCGACGTGATCTCGCGGAGGCCGTCGAAGGTCGAACCGAGCCGGACCGGCTCCCAGTGGGCAACCAGGTTGCCATCGACCAGGAAGACCCTCGGTTCGTTATCGTGGTAGAGGATCGCCGAGTCGGGAACAAGGATGGCCGGGTGGGGCTCGCCAACTTCGACCCGAACCCGAGCGGATAGGCCCGGGAACAGGACCCCATCGGCGTTGGCAAGCTCGGCGTGGACGGTGAAGGTTCCGTTGCCTGGTGAGGGTCGCGCCGCCTGGAGCTTGAACAGGCCCGCATGGGGGAAGCCCTGTTCGTCGCTGAGTGCGACCCGGACTGGAAGATTGACCGTTGTTCCCTTCGCCCGCTGCCGCCGCTGGAACACGAGGAACGAGGCTTCGTCCATCGCGAAATTCGCCCAGATCGGGTCGGTCGTGCTGATCGTGGCCAGCGGCGTCTTGCCGACCTCGACCGTGGCCCCGACGTCCACCGGTCGGCGGGCGACCTGGCCCGCGAACGGGGCGCGGATGGTGGTTGCCTCTTCAACCTGGCGGTTTACCTCGGCAACGACCGCTTTGTAGCGCTTCTCGACGGCTCCATACCGCTGATTTGCAGCCCTCAACTCTTCGTTTGTCGTGGCAGGGCTGTTGATCAGGTTGTCATTAGCGGCTTCCGCCTGGATCATCTGGTTGCGCGCCGCCGTCAGTTCGAGACTCTTCTCGCGGAGTCCGTCCTCGGTCTGGGCGTCGTGAATATTGAAGAGGATGTCTCCTTGCTGCACCATGGCGCCATCCTCGACCGCTGCGATCCGCAAGGCCCCGTTCAGGTGAGCACGGATCTCGACGGATCGCGATGCGGCCAGAACACCGGGATACTGCGCGAAGGGAGTGACGTCGCGGACGATCGGATACCCGAGTTTGATCGTGCCGGTGGTCGCAGGTGGGCTGGGTGGTGCTGGGTAAACGGTGATATCGCGGACTTGGGTTTTGCCCGTACTCTGACCTGCTTTGGTCTGCACAGGTCCGAGCGGCGTGGGTTCCTGGACTGCCATCGAGCCGATGGGCGGCGGCTTGGACTGGTTGTGCTCGCCGGCGCGGACCCCAAGCGCGGTCCCTCCCGCCAGCAAGACGACCAGAGCGGCTGCTATTGGACACTTCGCCAGGGCCAGCGACCAGGCCACCCGCTGGGCCAGGAGGTGCGCGGCGGGGGTCGGCGTGGCGATGCTGGGTAGAAAACTCTCCGCCGCCAGGACCGGCGGCAAGGCGGTCTCGAAGTCGAGGCGGTGACGGCTCAAGCGGGCTCGGAGCTGGTCGCGGGCGCGCTTGAGGCGGACGCTGACCGTGACGGGCGGGCAACCGAGCTGCGCGGCGGCCTCGGCGTGGGTCATCCCGGCCAGGTCGCACAGGACAATCGGGTCGAGGTAGCGTTGTGGCAAGCGGGCGATGGCGCGGTGGAGGATCTCGGCCTGCTCGCGGCGGATGGTGGTTTGTGATGGGTCGGGCGTGGGGTCGATCATGCTGAAGTCGTCCTGCGTGAGGGGGCCGGGGTCGAGGTGGCGGCGCTGGCGGGCCAGGCGGGCTCGCGCGGCGCGGGCGGTCCGGAGGGACACGCCGTAGAGCCACGAGGCGAGGCGGTCGGGGTCGCGGATCGACCCGGCGCGCCGGCTCAGGACGAGGAAGACGGCCTGCGCGGCATCGGCGGCGGCGTGGCGGTCGCCGACGATCCCGCCGCAGACTCGCGCCACCAGCGCCCCATGCCGCCGGATCAAGGTATCAAGCGCCACCCCGGCCTCGGGCGGATCCCCCCGCGCCACGCGGTCCAGGAGCAGCCCATCATCCAGGCCAACGACCGACCCCCCGCTCAGGATGCGGTCGAGATCGGACCCCGCCGCGAGGCTGGCTGTCTGCCGGTTCATACCCAGGTTCCTTCGCGTCCACGCCACCGCCGGGGGAGTTCACTCCCCCGAGGATACTGCGCCGGTCGCTCGGGAACCTTTCATCTTTTCGGACCAGACGGATGATTTAGCCCGAAGGTCTGGTCGTTCACCGCGGCGGCTCGGCGAAAGGGTGCAGCAGATGGCCGATTGGACCGCCATCCCTGAGCTCGGGGAACCGGGCATCAAGGATAACCCGCGCTTTGGGGTCGAGGCCGCGCAGGACTTGCCGGAACCCAGCGAAGTTTTGCCCCACGACGATCGGCGTATCGTGAGCGACTTCATCGCCGTCGACCGTCCGGATGCTGCTGTAACCGCCTTGAAAAGGGATACCGATGGTCAGGGCGCGTTCGGGGACCAACAAGGCCGCGTGCGGGTCACCGTATTCAACCCGGACCCGCGCCGAGAGGCCGGGGATCAAGGCTCCGTCGGGGTTGGGCAACTCGGCATGGAGGGTGCAGGTCTTTAACTCCGGGTTAAACTGCATGGCGCGAAAGAGGACGCGGCCGGGGTGGGTAAACTCGTTGTCGTCCGCCAGGGCAACCTGGACTGGCAGGTGGGTCATCCCCGGTTTCGAGCGGAGCCAGCGCTGGATCCGGACGTAGCTCTGCTCATCCACCTGAAAGTTGACCCGGATCGGGTCCACCGCGATGATCGTGGCTAGCGGGGTCTTCCCCGCCTCGACCGCTTCACCCGCATCGACGGAGATCTCGGCGATTTGGCCAGCGAATGGTGATCCGACGGAGAACAATGAGTCTTGCAACTTCTGATTATATTTCACGGAGTCTTGCAACTCCTGAAGGGATTTCGCGATAGCAGCAACTTTGTCTTTGGCTCTGCGTTCCGCTGGATCACCCGAGTGCCTGCTCGCCTCGGCGATTTGTTCTGCCCGGTCGCGGGCGACGATGAGTTCTTTCTGCTTGTCTTGAAGTTGTTCCTCGTCCGCCTTGTCGCTCGCACCGGCGAGTTTGAAGAGGACCTGTCCCTCCTTGACCAGATCTCCATCGGCAACTTCCACTCTCTCGACAACCTTGTCGACCCGGGAGCGAACCACCACACTCCGCGACGCGGCAACCCGACCGCCGTAAATCTCGTAGTCGGTCACGGTCCGGATGGTCGGTAAGCCAACTTCAAACCTGGGGGGTGCTTCTGCCACGGGGGGAATCTGTAACTCGGCCGGAGCCGGACGCTGCGGCTCGGGGGGTTTGGGAGTGTTGGGCTCGGCCGGCACCTGGGGATCGGTCGCCGACCCAGCCGGGACAGTGGGCGGATTGGGGTTGGGGGCGGGATCTTGCCGGGAACTGGCGTGGGCACCGACGGCGGTGGCGGCGGCGACCAGCACCACGATCGCCGCCGCCTGCCACTTCGCGGCGCCAAGGGTCCAGCCGACGCGCCTTGCCAGGCGGTAAGCCGAGGCCGACGCGGCGAGAGTTCGGGGAACGGCGGTGGCGGCGAGGGTGGGCAACATGGTGGTCTCGAAGTCGAGCCGGTGGCGGCTCAGGGTGGCTCGGAGTTTGGCCTTGGCGCGCTGGGCGCGAATGCTGACCGTCGCGACCGGGCACCCGAGCTGCGCGGCGGCCTCGGCATGCGTCAGGCCGGCCAGGTCGCAAAGGACGATCGGGTCGAGGTAGCGTTGCGGCAGGCGAGCGATGGCGCGGTGGAGGATCTCGGCCTGCTCAAGGCGGCTGGAAGTCGCCGACGGGTCGGGCGTGGGGTCGATCATGGTGGACTCGTGAGGGTCGGGTTCAAGGTGGTGGTGACGGCGTCGATACCGCGCGGTCTCGGCTCGGGCTTCGCGAGCCGTCCGGAGGGCGACGCCGTAGAGCCACGACGCCAGGCGGTCGGGATCGCGGATCGAGCGGGCCTTGCGGATCAGGACGAGAAAGACCGCCTGCGTGGCATCCTCGGCGGCGTGCGGATCGCCGAGAATCCCGGCGCAAACGCGAGCCACCAGCCCCCCATGCCGCCGGATCAAGGCATCGAGCGCGGCATCAGCGGCGCTACCGCTCCCCCCGACGACGCGGGCAAGGAGCGCGGCATCGTCGAGACCAACAACCGAACCGCCCGCGAGGAGCAGGTCCAGATCCCGACTTGAGCCGAGGGGTGAAGTGCCAAGGTTCATCCGGCAGTCCTTCGGTGGGGAGCACCGCGCCATTCACGACGCGATCCGATCACTCCCCCGAAGATACTGGGAAACCGAGCCGGGGCACTTTCCTCTTTTTGGACAAAACAGCGAAAACGACCAGTGGCCGCCCCCTGATCATCTCGCCCCCATGCCGGGGATCTTCTGGATCACGCCGTCGATGACGCGGATCAGGCGGTTGGTCTCGACCAGTTGCGACTCCATGTTGGCCAACTTGCTCTGAGTATTCCCGAGTTTCGAGTCCATCCCGGTCAAGGTCGTGGTGGTGTCGTTGAACGTCTTGTTCGTGGCTGAAAGCTTGGCATCCACGCCGACCAGCAGTTTGGCGGTCGAGTTGAACGTCTCGTTGGTCGCGGCCAACTTGGAGTCGACCGAGTCCAACTTCTTCTCGGTATTCGACAGGACGTTATCCATTCGCCCGAGTCGAGCGTCGGTCGTCTGGAACGTCTGATCGACGTTAGCGAGCTTCTCGTAGGTCTGACCAAGCTTATCGTCTACCTTGACGAAGCTCCGGTTGACCGCATCCACGCCATCGACGGCCCGCGTTACCTTCGCGTTGGTCTCGACGAGCTTCTCGCGAGCGTCCGCAAGCTGGTTGTTCGCCAGAGTCAACTGGTTGTTGACGGTGCCAAGCTGCTCATTGAGCCGGTCGATCTTCCGGATCACCGAGCAACCACTCTGAGTTAACACCAAGCCGCACAAGGCGGGCACGACGATCCATCGCCGCATGAGAGGGTCCTTCCTGGATCAGGGTCCGAGGTTTCTCTGATCGACATCGACCACCACCAACCGTCGGATCGACGCGAATTGCGCCATTCGCCCCCCTTCCAACTGAACAATCCAACCAATCGGCATGACCCATCGCCGGTTGACCGCGGCCTGACCCTGACGCGACAATCATTACGTTCGACCTGATCATCGAGCGCGAGGAACAGCCCATGTCCGAGCAACGCCAGCGGTTTATCGATCTCATCGAAGATCTGGTGACCCGGTTCGAGCGCGACGTTGACCGCAACGAGTGGGTCACACGTCGCTAACCCAAAACGGCTCCGCGACGAGAACCGCGAGGTGTACCAGGTTCCCGCTTTGTATCTACAAAAGGGGCCGGTCAAACTGCTACTCGACCCGATTGGCCCTGACGTCCCTGGATCAGACGCCACCGCCGACCTCTACCTGATGCCCGCTTACGACCCGACGACAAGTTTTCTCTTCGAGGCTGGCCAGTGGCAAATCTACCACTCGGAGCCGACCTTTTTCACCAACCCCCACTCAACCGAGAACCCGCAGGTTCTGCCTGTCGCCGCCGCGACGATCAATCATGTTCTCAATGTGATCGCAGATCATGCCATCTTATCGATTTGAATGGCACCAACGCATCACCGATGTGGCCCGCGAATTCCAGTCGGCCCAAACCGCCGTCGACCGCTATCGAGCCGCGATCACTTCAACCCCAGGAATCATGGGGCAAGATCCTTTCACGCTCAAATATCTCCGCCGGACCCATGTGAACTTCGAAGGAACCTACATCGTTCGGCTCTTCGCCACCTTCGAAGCCGCGCTCCGCTCGTATGACCGGGCCAACCACAACGACCCGACCCGCTCGACCCGAGCCTCAATTTTGATCGACACGATCGGCGCCCGGCGGGGACGTGGAATCCAGGCGGGCATTCGCCAGGGCGTCCATCAGGTCCGGCAGGTCCGCAATTACTGGGCTCACGAGGCCGATGAAATTCCTGGCCCAATGAGCATCGAGGAGGCCCGAAGGCGACTCCAGTACTATCTCCGCGAGTTGGAGGACGAGTGGTAAGAACACACCGACTCGCAATCGCATTCCGATCGCCTGCTCACCCCTTCTCAACGCGCGGGGCAGGCTCGGTCTCGGCGTCGTGCCACTTCATAGCGCGGGCGTGCCGCATCGGGGCGATCCGCAAGAGGATCTCGCCATCTTGAAACAAGCGGACAGCACCGGTGGACTGGCTGACGACGACGGCCAGCGCCTTGGTCGCCTTGGTGATGGCGGCGGCGGCCCAGTGGCGGGTCCCGAGCCCCTTGGGCAGGGTCAGGCCGGCGTTGGGGGCGTCGACGATCCGGCAGGCGGCTTCCACCGTCCCGTCGCGGTGGACGATGAAGGCGCCGTCCATCTGCGCGATCTCCTTGATCGCCTCGCGGACCTTGACGTCGCGGACGTTCCGCTCCTTGCGAAGATAGCCCTTGAACGGGTCAAACCCCAGCGCGCGGGTCCTCGTCAGGACGTGCCGGACGTCGCCGACGACGATCAGGCTGCCGACCGCCTTCCCCTCGCGCCCCTCGCGGCCGATCTCGACGGCGACGTCTACGACCGCTTTCAAGGTCTCAAGCGGGACCGACGTTTCCAGCGCCCGGAGGTCACGCGCCGAAAGGCGTTCGAGGTGCTCGCCAAGGCGAACGACGGTGACCGAGTCGAGGACCTCGGCCTCGAAGCCCGAGTACGCGACGACCACGCGGGCACCCGCCTTGAGCTGGTCGTTGGCAACGGCCTCGATCAGCGCCAGCGTGATCCGTTCCGTGATGGCGGCGCTGCTCGGCTCGACCACGAGCGGGGTCAGGCCGGCATCGAGGACGGCGGCTTCCTGGCGGTCGGTTTCGACGGCGACGAGGATGCGCAGGGTCTCACTCAGAGCGCGGACGGCGGGCCAGTCCATCGCCCCTTCGGGCATGAGCAGGAGCCCGGCCGCGCCCGACCGAGTCGCCGCGTCGCGGGCCAGTTCCAGAAGATAATGCGTCGCCTTGGTCAACCGAAGAACCCTCGCCCTCGACCCCAGGCTCGGGCGGACCGAATCCATCGAACGCAGACCGGGAGCAAACCCCATCCCGGCAAGAGGTTGGCGTCGAGGGGCCAACAGGCTACCACCTCGCCGCCAACCCTGCCAGACCAGCCCCGGGGGATTCGGTCACGCCGGATTTCCAACTCGGGAATTTGGGGATATTGCATCATCAAAGCGGGCCAATCGACCCAGAGCCGCCCATCCAGGGACACCGGATCTGGGGGGTCATGCTCTCGGTGGCTTGGTACCATCCTGGTTCATTTGACCGGACCCGCCTGATCTGGTAAGACGACGCCCGATCGGTCACTCGCGACGAAATTTGGATCTCACCAGGATGTTCCCCCCATGACTCTGCCGCGCTTCCGGATCTCGATCGCCACGGGGATGATGCTGGTCGTCACCGCCGCGTCGGCATCGGCCCTGGCGGCGCGGGTGCTCCGCCTGCTGACCGACGCCACGACCAACCCGTTTGAGTTCGGCTACTACGACATCTGCGCTGTCCTGATCCTGGGGATCGTCCTGACGGCGGTGGCCCTGGCGGCGCGGAAGGGGCACTCGCCGAACCAGACGATGCTCCAGATCACCGTCACCTGCCTGAGCTTCCTCTACGCCATCACGATGTTCGAGATGACGTCGCAGCGGGTCAAACTCTACTGGTTGCAGGCGCTTTTCGCCGCGACGGTAGCCATCCCGCTCGTCGCCCGACGGACCGTCAAGACCCGGATGGATCGCGGCCCACGCCGAGCCTGGTGGATGAAGACGTGCGAGGCGATCGCCTTCGCCTATCTGAACATGCTGCTGGTCCTCGCTGGCGTCGGTATCGAAGCCTTCATCGCCGTTAGCTTCAAGTGACGGGAAAGCTCGACCAATGCCGCGCTCCCGGTTCTCGCTGGCCCTGATGATGCTGCTGGTCGTCACCGCCGCGTCGGCCGCCGCCCTGGGGGCGCGAATCGACCGGATCTGGCAGGGGACCACCGGCTGGTTCCGCGGCGAACTTGTGGGCTTGTTGATTCTGGCGATCAGCGCCAACGGGGTGGTTCTGGCCCGTTGGAGCCGCCATGGCATGGTTCAGGCGCTGAGCCAGATCAACGTCGCCTGCTTGACGCTCCTGGCTATGATCGCGGCCAACGAGTGGGGCGATGGTTTTCTCGTTTTCAGGTGGCTCCCGGTCCTGCTAATGCTCGCGCTCGTCGCTCCGCTGGGGGCGATCCAGCTGATCCAGGATCAGCACCTCCGATCGCCGCGCGCGGTCTGGTGGAGCAAGACCGCCGAGGTGATGGCCTGCGCGGCGATCAACCTCCTGGCGGTGGGCCTGGAGCTTTATTTAGTCCTGGTCCTGCTCATTTTTTACCGCCGATGACGAACCGAATCGGCAACGAGACTGCAAATGCGCTGGGTGGGAATCGACGAGGCGGGCTACGGGCCGAACCTGGGGCCGCTGGTGATGACGGCCGTGGTGGCCGAAGGTCCGCCAGCGCATTCCCCGGATCTCTGGGCCGACCTGGCAGGCACCGTCAGCCGGGCGGGCGACCCGTCAAGGCGGCTCTGGGTGGACGACTCGAAGCAGGTGTTCAAGGCCCGGAAAGGACGCGACCGGCTCGACACGGCGACCTTGGCGGTCCTGGATGCGGTCGGCCGCCCGGCGCCTCGGACGATCGGGGCCTTGCTCGGGGCGCTCGGCGCGGGGTCGCTGACCGATGTGGAGCTGACCCCCTGGCTCGAACCGGGGGTGGACCCCAGGTACCCGCCGATCACGTCGCGGAGTTTGGCGGACGCCACCATTGACCGCCGACCGTTTGCCGGGCCCCCCTGGCGGCTGGTCGACGCCCGCGCTGAGGTCATCGGCCCCGCGCGGTTCAACGCGGAGCTGGTCGGGTCGAGCACCGGGTCGAAGGCCGCCGTCCACTTCGCGGCTTTCGCCACCCTGCTCCGCCACGTCTGGGACACCGCGCCCCCCGACGAGCCGATCGCCGTCCGGGGCGACAAGCACGGCGGTCGCCACTTCTACGCCGACCCTTTGCGGGCGGCTTTTCCCCACGCCGAAGTGATTCGAGGTGCCGAAGGCCCCGACCTGAGCGACTACCAACTGCTCCTCCCCGACCGATCCCCGCTCGCGATCGAGTTGATCCCCCGCGCTGATGGCAACGACGGCCTCGTCGCGCTCGCCTCGATCCTCAGCAAGACCCTCCGCGAACACTGGATGGACGCCTTCAACGCCCACTGGCTCGCCCAGATCCCCGGCCTTAAGCCGACGGCTGGTTACCCGGTCGATGCGCTCCGTTTTCGTCAGGCGATCGAACCGCTTTGCCAGGCGGCTGGGCTGGAGCCGTCGGCGTGGTGGCGGGTGAAGTAGCGTGGCTGATCCGTGCTGAGTCGGTGAAAACTTCATCGCAGCGCGACGACCGATTCGATCAAGGGGTTAGCCAGTCTTCAATCCGAAGCCCGGGAATCAAGGCAAAGTCCGCCGTGTTATTGGTCACGAGGGTCAGGTCGTGGGCCAACGCAACCAAGGCGATCAGCAGGTCGATCGGGGGAACGGTCACCCCTCGGCGTCGCAGGATTCCCCTCAATTTGCCAAACTCCGCGGCGCAGGCGGCGTCGAAGTCGATCACTTCCCAATCCTGGATCTGACCTAGCAGCGGTGCAGGATCGTCTCGCAAGCAAGCCCCGGCCTCAAGTTCGGCCAGGACCAGGCTTGGAATTGCCAGGCGACCCATGTGCTGGATCAACCGGTACGTCAACACCGCCGGTCGCTTCATGTGGGCCGAACAGATGTTCGTATCGAGCAAAAAGCTCATTCCGCCTGATCGCGAAACCGGGCTGAGTGCCGCTGTGCTGCGACCTCGTCCATGATCGCCGCGAACTCGGGATCGGTAGCCATTGATCCCGCCATCCGGAGGATCGCCGCAAGCTGAGCCCCCGGTTCGATTACGGGCCGGATGACAACTTCCACTCCTCGGCCATCCTCGATCCCGGGATCGTCGGCCAGTTCGATGATCCGCCCACGGATCACACCTTGCCCCAGATTCATCACTTCACCCTCCAGGACGAGCCGATCGCTCACTTCGATCATTGCCATGTCATCTCGTCGTCAGGTCGCCCCCGAAGCAAGGCCCAACGGCGACCTGGACCGAGTCAACCAGGCTCTGAAGCTGAGGACACCCGTCCTGAGTACCGCCGACGCGCGAACATCCAACCGCTTTGCCAGGCGACCGGGCAGGAACCATCCGTCTGGTAGCGGCTGAAGAAGACTGGCACCCAACAGACCATCGGCTCAGGGATGACCGCCGGTCTCACGCTGGCGGATCTCGGCTTGCTTCTGATTCGACGCCCGGATGCCCCAGATCAGGAGGAACGGGTAAGGGAGCCAGAGGAGGAACCGGTAAGGTACGGGAATCCACCACATCCCGACCAGGAACAACGTGACCAGCAGCCCACAGACCAGCGCCATCTGGACCATCCAGGTTCGCTCGCGTGGCCCCTTGGTATTGCGGATCGAGCAGTAGGTTCCCACCAGTCCGCCCAGCACACCCACAACCGCACCGCCGATTCCACCCCAGAGCCCCAACGTCGCGGAAGTCATGGCCAACTGGCTCCTTGCGCCCCGACCGGCACCCCAAACCTCAGATCAAGGTTCCCACACTCAGCATACAGTTCGCTCGGGGCGGATCTCATCAAAATCCGCGGATCGTGATATCACAAGGAAGCAATCCGCCTCAATCCGCCACTGCGGGAGCGGCGCAGCGGATGCCGTGGAGGACGGCCTCGACGGCGAGATTGGCATCAGTGACGATATCAGGGTTAACCAGCAGAGGTGTCGCCGCGCGTTCGAGCACGCGCGGACCGGCTCGGACCCAGATTGGCCCGAGTTGAGGTGGTCGGACCAGTCGATCGGCGGGTAGTTAGCGTGCCCGAGTGCTATCAGGCCGCGGCGAACTCCAGACAGATGCCCCGAAGGGAAAGCCGGGTTCAGCGTTCGCGGTAGACGATCCGACCTTTGGTCAGGTCGTAAGGCGTGATTTCGATCGTCACCCGGTCACCCGGGACGATCCGGATAAAATTCTTCCGCATCTTGCCGGCGATGTGAGCCAGGATTCGGTGGCCGCTTTCCAGCTCCACCATGAACTGCGTGTTGGGTAGGGCTTCGACGATCTTGCCCTCGGTGCGAATCGGTTCCTCTTTGGCCACACAAAACTCCCGATGGTGACGGCACGACCCGGGCACTTCCCGACCCGCCCCGATCACTTTGGACAAAAAACCCAGCGCGATTTCGGTTCCGGCAGAGCCAGCGGTCACCCCGCCCGACCCCGGCAAAATCGTGGGCAAACTCGATCATGAGCGCCCCGAGCCACCCCGGACCACCGACGATCCGTCCACGATAACCGATCCGACCCCACTTGGCCAGCAGCGAAATCGTGATCCATCCATTTGTCCGGTGTTCGTCCTCTCCCCAACCGTTCGGAGCCGTTTGAGATCCGCTTTAGGCCTGCGGTATGCTAGGTCAAACTTTTAGGGTCGGTCAGCCAGGCGAAGCCGATCGGTGACTTTCACACCTGCGGACCGAACACCTCTCCCCCTGGGCGGAACCCCATGTCTCTCGGCAGTCACCCAAACGTCTACAACACCTGCCTGCGCATCCTGCGAACCCGCGGGTTTGCCCTTAAGGTCGAGGGGGAGATGACTGTTGGAGATGACTCCTATCCCGCTGATGCCCTCTGGATCGCTCGGCAAGGGGAGTTCATATTCAGGGCGGACAACCCCATCGAGTTGCTTGGCCTGGTTGCGATCTACGATCACGTCCAACCCACGGCAGCCCAGCCCTACTGGTGGAGCGTTCCGGGCGCCGACATCCGGACCGAGTTGCTCGACGCGGCGTTCCCCGACCCCGAGACCGATGCTTGACCACGAGCCGCCATGGACAAGTCGCACCCTCAATGGCTCAACGGCGAATTTCCCGCCGCTGGGTTCCCTTCCCGCCGGCGGTCTGGTCCAATAGAATGTTCGGACCACAACCTTCCGGCGGGACACCTCGATTGATTCCCAGCAGCGAGCCGTTGCCACCTCTGATAGAACCAACGCGGCGCCCGGTCCTCGACGCCGACCCCACAGCGCTCGGCGCCTGGATGCTGGAGCACGGGTTCCGGCCGTTTCATGCTCGGCAGGTCTACCGCTGGATCTTCGAGCGTCGCGCTGAGGGTTTCGGCGTGATGTCGGACCTTTCGCAAAAGCTCCGCGATGCCCTCGATGCCGAGTGGACCGTCTTTGCCACCACGGTGGCTCTCCACCACGTCGCCCCCGATGGGACGGATAAGCTCCTGCTCGCCTGCCCCGACAACCGCCGGGTCGAGTGCGTCTTGATGGCTGAGGAAGCCCGGCGGACTGTTTGCATCAGCACGCAGGTTGGCTGCGGGATGGGTTGCGTCTTCTGCGCCAGCGGTCTCCGAGGTGTCGAGCGGAACCTGACCAAGGGAGAAATCGTCGAGCAGATCGTCCGGCTGCGGAACCTTCTCCCACTCGACGAGCGCCTGACAAACCTGGTCGTCATGGGGATGGGCGAGAGCCTGGCCAACCTCGACAACCTGATCCCAGCGCTCGACTGGATCTGCTCAAACGAGGGGCTCGGGATGGGTCAGCGCCGGGTCACGATCTCGACCGTCGGCCTGCCCGAGAAGATGCGGAAGCTGGCCGATCTGGATCGTGCCTATAACCTCGCCGTCTCGCTCCATGCCCCCACCGAAGCCCTCCGCAACGAACTTGTGCCCATTAATCACAAGGTTGGGCTTCGTGCTGTCGTGGACGCCGCCGACCACTACTTCCGATCGAGTGGACGCCGCGTGACGTTCGAGTACGTTCTGCTCCGCGGGATCAACGACTCCGACGTCGAGGCCCGGCAGCTCGCCGACCTCCTCGAAGCCAAAAAGGCCCATGCCAACCTGATCCCGTACAATCCGGTGGAAGGTCTGCCCTACGAACGGCCCCGGCCCGAGTCGGTCCGCCGGTTCGAGGCGATCCTGAAGGGGAGAGGCGTCAGCGTCAGCGTCCGGAAGACCAAGGGACGCGAGATCGACGCCGCTTGCGGTCAACTCCGCCGCCGGACCGAGTCGGGCGCTGCGGCTCTCGATCGCCGACCTGGCAAACCAGCCGCGGTCGCCCTTGGTCCCGCGCCGGGTTGACGACCGGCGCCTGGTCGATCCCATCGTTGCAAGTTGTTTTCAGGGGAGGGTGAGCGGGTGTCCACCGATGGCGGCCTGGAAGCACAACTTGAAGCCCGCGACCCCGACATCCGCCTGATGCTTCAGGTCCGCGACGACGTCCCCGGCGCCTTCGAGGTTCTGGTCGAACGCTACCAGCACCGCCTCGTCGGTGTCCTGACGCATCTCGTCGGCCGTCCCGATGAGGCCGAGGATCTGACTCAGGAAGTCTTCCTCCGGATCTACCGCGCCCGGAAGGGTTACAAGCCCAAGGCCAAGTTTTCGACCTGGCTGTTTCACATCGCCAACAACCTCGCGCTCAACCACCTCCGGAGCAAGGGGCGGAACCCCACGATCCCGCCGGGCGGTGGCTCGCCATCGACCTCGAACGGGTTTGGGAGTCTCGCCAGCCAGGCCGTCGCCCGCGAGGCCACCGCCTCGGCGCAGCTCCGTCAGGTCGAACTCGCCGACGTCGTCCGCGACGCCCTCGCCATCCTCGGCGAAGACCAGAAACTCGCCGTCCTCCTCAACAAGTTCGAGGATATGAGTTACGCCGACATCGCCGAGGTCATGCACCGGTCTGAGCCGGCCGTAAAATCGCTCCTCGCCCGCGCCCGGACCCAACTCCGCGAGCAACTGGAGCCTTACTTCAAGACCGGGCAGAAGTCCCCATGAGTGGCTTGCCCCCCCTGCCCTGGCTCTCGCGCTCCCACCCGGCCTGGGCGACCACCGCGCGCTGGCTCCAGATGGGCTGGACCTCGGTTGGCGACGCGGTCGACGCCCTGGCCTTCCCCCGGATCTGCCCGATCTGCGACGACGATGCCGACTATTCGGCGTTTTGCCCCCCCTGCCGCCTCGAACTCCTCGGCGCCGCCGGTTCCACCTGCCCCCGCTGCGCCATGCCGGTCGGCCCGTTCGCCTTGCTGACCAAGGGGTGCTCGGAGTGCCGGGGCCGCTCGCTCGGGTTCGACGCGGCGGTCGCGCTCGGCCCCTACCAGGGACCGATCCGCAGTCTTTGCCTTCAGCTCAAACACGAACAAAACGCCTGGCTGGCGCGCTGGGTTGCCGACCTCGTCGCCCAGGCGACCGGACCCACCCTTCAGGCCGAGATCGCCGCCGGCGCCTGGGTTGTTCCCGTCCCACTTCACTGGACCCGCCGGTTTACCCGTGGCTATAACCAGGCTGAGGCGTTGGCTTTAGGAATGGCCCAATCCTGGCGCCTCCGGGTCCACGGCTCGCTCCGCCGGACCGTGGCGACGAAGGCGCTGGCGCTCGCCGGTCGGACCGAACGAGCCAAAATCATGCGTGATGCGTTCACCGTCCGCCGCCGCGATCAGACCCGTCTGGCAGGCCGGACTGTCTTGCTCGTCGACGATATCCTGACCTCGGGAGCCACGGCGGGAGCCGCGAGCCGGGCCCTGAAGCGTGCCGGGGCCAAGCGTGTCGTGGTGGTCGTCGTCGGTCGAGCCGAAGGGAAACCCTGATGCCTTCAAGCTCAGAAAAAAATACTAATGAACATAATATGACTATTCGGATCGGCACCCGGGGGAGCCACCTGGCCCGCTGGCAGTCGGGCTGGGTGGCCGATCAGCTCCGTCAGGCGCACCCGGGCTTGACCGTCGAACTCGTCGAGATCCGGACCCACGGCGACCGCGACCGAAACTCTCCCCTGTCGGTGATCGGCGGCTCGGGGCTATTCACCAAGGAAATTCAACGAGCCCTGGTCGACCGGACCGTCGAGGTGGCCGTTCACAGCCTGAAAGACCTCCCGACCGAGCCGGTCCCGGGGCTGACCTTGGGAGCCGTGCCAATCCGCGAGGACGTTGCCGATGCCTTGATCGCGCCGACGGGCCGGACGCTCGCTGGGTTGCGTCTGGGTGCCACGATCGGGACCGGCTCGCTCCGTCGCCGGGCGCAACTGCTCCACCTCCGCCCCGACCTGACGATCGTCGACATCCGCGGGAACGTCGAGACCCGGCTCAACAAGGCTCTTTCCGGCGAACTCGACGGCGTGGTCCTGGCCGAGGCGGGCCTCCGCCGGCTCGGGCTCGACCATCACGTCACCGAACGGCTCGGCCCCCCGCGCTTCCTACCCGCCGTCGGTCAGGGAGCCCTCGGGATCGAATGCCGCGCCGATGATGCCCGGACGCTGGCCCTCCTCCAACCCCTCGACCATCCACCCACCCACCGCGCCGTGGTCGCCGAGCGGCGGGTTCTGTCTAGCCTTGAAGGTGGTTGCATGATCCCCCTAGCCGCCTTCGCCGAGGAGACCGCAACTGGCTTGGGTGTTTCAGCTTACGTCCTCGACCCCCTCGGCCGCGAGCGGATCAGCGCCACGGCGCATGCGGCCCTGGAGACCGCCGACGCCGACGCTCTCGGTCTCGATGTCGCCACCCAGCTCCGAGCCCTCGGCGCCGAGCGTCTGCTCCGGTCCGAAGAATGATTCATCGACCAGGACCACATGGCCCCAGTTCCCGGCGGATGCCGACCGACGACTCCCGCATTTTGGGCAACCGGCCCGTGGTCGCTCGACCGACCCCATGACCAACGGACATCCACACCGAGTGCAGTCGACCTGCCCGAGGTCGATCAACACCGGTTGATAGATCGTCCGGCGGCTCGCCAGTATGGCTGAGATCCGCTCAACGACCCGCTGGAAAAGATCACCGGCAAACCCGCCAGGAACATGTCGAACCGCTCGGCACCAGTGCCGCCAACTGTTCCCGTCCCACTCCCGCTGCACCCAGAGCCTGAAATAGCACTGAGGACAACAATAGAGCGTGCGAGTCTCGGCTTGATCGTATTCGATGGTCCCGACAGATATGCTCTCGGAGAGGTCAATATGGTCCCATTCATAACGACACTCTTCACATCGTCGCCCCTCGAACCACGGCATGATCCTGCTCCCCAAAGGAGGCCGTTTGTCTAACTGGCGAATTGAACCTGGGTGGGATACTTGGCCTATGGAAACATCTTTTGATCAGCCATGATGCCGCTATTCGCGACGCGAGGTCAGGCTTCGGCCCGATCCTGATCATCATCGGCCACTTCGAGCACATTCAATTCAGGACTTGCTAACCCGCGTGGCAAGAACCACTCGATCAAATTGGAAGGGATGAGCTCAAGCAACTCCAAGAGCCGACAGTACTTCCAATATTGAGCTAGTTTCAGCGTCTCCTCAGCAACAGGCACGATAAACTCTGATACCCAGAATCGAAGCAACTAAACACCAATTCACGCCCTTGCATGATTAGATCTGAACGCTGTGGCAGACAGGCCAGTGCAACAGCCGACCGCAACAAGTCGAGAGATGGCTCCTGAATGAGTATACCTTCACGACTCAATTCAGTCTGTTAAAAACATCGAAACTGATCATCACACCAAGTTACAGCCATAGCCGCTTCGAAACACGACCGCCCCCACGCTTCGTTGCCGAAGGTGGGGGCGGTGGTGGTTGTGAAGGATCCGGCGATAACCGACTTTCGCAGCAGAGCCACTATCATGGGCCCGGCGGGCTTAACGGCCGTGTTCGGAATGGGAACGGGTGGGACCCCGCAGGTATCGTCGCCGGAATCCGGTGGCGTGGTGGTCAGACCACGCCGCCGAGTTGGATCAAATCCGGTGGTGGTGTCACACCGCAGAACAAGTTGAGGCAGCAAGGCAAGGCGTGTGAGGCAATCTCGTGGCTCAGGTTTCACCGCAGGCCGTGCCTTGAATCCGGAGGGATGCAGGGCGGTGGCGTTGCAGGAGAGTGAGATGAGATGCTTGAGTTGTAGAACACTCAGATCAGGTCCACGTCAGGAACCGGTGGTTCGCTGGCGGGAACGGATCGGGGTGGTCAAGCGTGTTGGCTGTTAGGACCGGTCGGCTGCGACGATCGCTCGCCGTGCACTTCCGGCCTATCGACCTGGTGGTCTTCCAGGAGCCTTCATGTCAATTGACAATGGAAACCTCGTCTTGAAGAGGGCTTCGCGCTTAGATGCCTTCAGCGCTTATCCTTTCCCGACCTGGCTACCCGGCGATGCCCCGAGCGGGACAGCCGGCACACCAGAGGTCGGTCCTCCCCAATCCTCTCGTACTAGGGGAGACCCTTCGCAAGTTTCCCACGCCCACGGCAGATAGGGACCGACCTGTCTCACGACGGTCTGAACCCAGCTCGCGTACCGCTTTCATTGGCGAACAGCCAAACCCTTGGGACCTTCTCCAGCCCCAGGATGCGATGAGCCGACATCGAGGTGCCAAACCTCCCCGCCGCTGTGGACGCTCGGGGGAGATCAGCCTGTTATCCCCGGAGTACCTTTTATCTGTTGAGCGACGGCCTTTCCATCCAGCACCGCCGGATCACTAAAGCCGACTTTCGTCCCTGCTCGAGCGATCGCTCTCGCAGTCAGGCACCCTTGTACTTTTGCGCTCGTGTTGCCCGATTGCCGACCGGGCCGAGGGTACCATGGCACTCCTCCGTTACGCTTTGGGAGGAGACCGCCCCAGTCAAACTGCCCGATGAACACGGTCCCGATCCAGGCCTTGGATCGGTGAGGACCAACGTCGATTCAGGGTGGTATTTCACCAGTGGCTCGCCCACGGCTGGCGCCGCGGGGTCAGGGCCTCCCACCTATCCTACACAGAATAAACGCTGGGCCAGTGTCAACCTGCAGTAAAGGTTCACGGGGTCTTTCCGTCTGACCGCGGGTACGTGGCATCTTCACCACGGCTACAGTTTCACCGGGTCCCCCGTGGAGACAGCGCTCCAGTCGTTACGCCATTCATGCAGGTCGGAACTTACCCGACAAGGAACTTCGCTACCTTAGGACCGTCATAGTTACGGCCGCCGTTTATCGGGGCTTCGGTCGCCAGCTTCGCTTTCGCTCACCGCCTCCCTTAACCTACCGACACCGAGCAGGCGTCAGACTCTATACGTCTTCTTGCGAATTGGCAGAGTCCTGTGTTTTTGATAAACAGTCGCTAGAGCCGATTCTCTGCGGCTCGGATTGCTCCGAGCACCCCTTATACCGAAGGTACGGGGTCATTTTGCCGAGTTCCTTCACGAGGGTTCTCCCGAACGCCTTCGGATGCTCACCTAGCACACCTGTGTCGGATTGCGGTACGGGCCGCTGGATTGTCCACTGCGGGCTTTTCGTGGCCGGGTGAACAAGAGCTTCCGGATCGAATGCCGTCGCCCTTGCGGGACGGGGTAAGCTATCACCCCGACTCTTGATTTCCCGGCGTCCTCGCAGCTTCAACCTCACCAGCGGGTGACGGAATATTAACCGTCTGCCCATCGACTACGCCTTTGGGCCTCGTCTTAGGACCCGACTGACCCTGGGCGGATTGACCTTCCCCAGGAAACCTTGTGCTTTCGGCGGATGGGCTTCCCACCCATCTTATCGTTACTCGTTCCGGCATACGCACTTGCCAACGCTCCACCGATCGTCTCCGTTCGGCTTCTACGCAGATGGCAACGCTCTCCTACTGCTCAACCCTAAAGTTGAACCCGCGACTGCGGCGCGACGCTTGAGTCCCCGTCATTTTCGGCGCGGGATGGCTCGACCGGTAAGCTGTTACGCACTTTTGAAATGGTGGCTGCTTCTAAGCCAACATCCCGGCTGTCACCGCGATCCCACTTCCTTTGCCACTGAGCGTCGTCTTGGGGGCCTTGGTCGGCGGTCTGGGTTGTTTCCCTCTCGAGCATGAAGCTTATCCCCCACGCTCTGACTCCCGGGATAAATCAACGCGGTATTCGGAGTTGGGTTTCGGTGGGTAGGCGGGAAGCCCCCCAGCCGAATTCCGTCGCTCTACCCCCGCGTGATAGTGCCCCGAGGCTGGCCCTAAAGCCATTTCGGAGAGAACGAGCTATCTCCAGGTTTGATTAGACTTTCACTCCTCCCCACGGGTCCTCCCCCGATTTTTCAACATCGGTGGGTTCGGTCCTCCACGGCCTGTTACGGCCGCTTCAACCTGCCCATGGGTAGTTCACCTGGTTTCGCGTCTACTGCGGCTGACAGATCGCCCTGTTCAGACTCGGTTTCCCTGCGGCTCCCCCCCTGAAGGGGTTAACCTGGCCAACCACAGTAACTCGCCGGATCATTATGCAAAAGGCACGCGGTCAGGCCGGTATAAATACCAGACGCCCTCCCACCGCTCGTAGGCACGGGGTTTCAGGTTCAGTCTCCTCCCCTGATCGGGGTTCTTCCCACCGTTCGGTCGCCCTACTGGGTTCGCTATCGGTCGTCATCGAGTACTTAGCCTTGCGGGAAGGTCCCCGCCGATTCAAGCCGGGTTTCACGTGCCCGACCCTACTCGGGTACCAGCTAGGGGTGGTTATATTGTCGCCTACGGGACTTTCACCCTGTCTTGTGCGGCTTTCCAGCCGACCTCGGCTAACACTTCCACATCCCATGACGCTGGCCCCACGACCCCGGATGGTGTCCCACCCGGTTTAGGCTCGTCCCCGTTCGCTCGCCGCTACTGAGGGAGTCTCGGTTGATTTCTTTTCCTCCGGGTACTGAGATGTTTCAGTTCCCCGGGTCTCCAGTGGGTGTTCCGGGATCAATGCCTTTTTGGCGGCTCCCCCGGACTTATCGCAGCCTCCACGCCCACCATCTGATGACGCCTAGGCATCCGCCCCGTGCCCTTAGGAGCTTGACCACGCCGATCGGGTCCCGCCTGCTCTCGCTGAACCAAGCCGAAGCTCAGCTCATCGATCCCAAACGAAGCCAATCGAGCATGTCTCAAGATCCATCTCAACTTTGGATCGTCGTGCGTCTCGCGACGCTCGCCGATCCCCTGCAACGATATTCCGCCTGAAGTTGGTTGCCCAACTTCCTTGCATCCATCTTGAAGGTACGTTCGTGATGAAACATGTCGCCACAGTTTTGCCACGCTTGCTTGCTTCATGTCGCATCGAGCCAGGACCGTTCCTTGCGAAACGAACCCAACTGATCCCGACACACTTCAACTTGCGTGTTGTGTGACACCAACAACCGGATTGATAAAGAGCCGCCGAATGAGCCAACGCTCATCCAGTTCCCGACCGCTGGTCAGGGGGCAACGCAGCACCCGATGGCCTGCCCTGCCCCGCAATCAGCGATCTATCTCAAACGAACCCAA
>CBDATT010000004.1:1417500-1772500 GCA_965199885.1 Isosphaeraceae bacterium
TACCTGGCCCGGATCAAGGGGGAAGCGATCAAGGTCTACCTGGCCATGCTCGACGCGTGCGGCGGCGTGCCCGAGCAAAGCGTGACGATGAGCCTGAACCAGTTGATGACCGAAACGCGGCTCTCGTGCCCGACGGTGATCGATAGCCTGTCGCGGCTCGAAACGCTGGGGTTGGTGGTGGCGACCACGCACGAGCGGGGAAAAGTCAAAACCTATTACGTGCCCGACCCACCGGCGAGCCAGCTCGTCTGACGAGGGATGAGGGACCGTCGGCCATGGATTCCTTCTTTTTCAAAGTTGAACATGACTTGCTGCGTTCCGAGTCGTTCAAAACGCTCGGGGGGTCGGCGATCAAGGTCTACCTGGTGATCGGGCTCTACTCGGACTTCGGGACGGGGTGGGCGTACCCGAGCATCCGGACGATCGCCCAGCAAGGGGGCTTGAGCCGGCAGACGGTGCTCGCGGCGATCGCGGAGTTGACCAAGAACGGCCTGCTGGCGACCAGCAAGGCGAAGGGAAAGTCGACCGCATATAAGGTGCTTCGTCCGGCTCCGGGGCGACCGAGCGGGAAGAAGCGGGTGGATCCGTCCCAGGAATCGGCCCTAACTGGTCCAAAATCTTTCGAGGTGACCCTCGAAACTGTCCCAATTTCTTTAGTTGCCACCCCCCAAACTGGTCCAGATTCTTTAGGTACTGTGGCCCACTTCTTCGGCCCGAGCGGCCCTGAGGCTGGGCCCAAACAAGAACAATTACCGAGAGAAGACAACGCAAGCATCCCGATTCCGGGAACTCCGTTCCGATTGGCTCCGGATGGCCGTTTGCTTGTTGCTGCTGGGGATCTTCAAGAACTGCTAACAAATCAAGGGATTCCGCAGCGGCTTGCCGAGCGACTCGCGGCTCAGAAAGCTCCCGAAGAGGTGGCGAAAGTCCTGCTCAATGCGCTTTATCTGCAAAGTCAGGGCAAGCTGCAAAACGGGCCAGGCTATATTCGGGCCGGAATCGAGGCCGGTTACGAGCTGCTTCCCCAGGTGGCGAACCGACTTGAGATTCGGCGGCGTGAACTGGAAGCGCAAACCAAGGTCGATGAGGTCAAGCGCGACAAGATCCGCCAAGCCGAAGCTCAGGCGGCGGAAAACGCGGCAATTGCGCTGGTGATTGAAAGTTTGCGCCCGCAGGATGTGGACAACTTGATTCAACAGGCCGTGGGACTTTTGCCCGAGCCTCTGATTCGCCGTAACCCGACTCTGAGTAACCCGTTCGTGCGCGGCAAAGTTTATGAACTGGCTGGCGGCGATCCGCTCCCTTGAGTGGACGAAAACAGTTCAGGTCCGCGGCTTCCGACCGACGATGAGGTCGCGGACCTGGCCGAGCATCCGGCCATCAACTCGTGCCTGGCGAACATGTTGCGGCAAATAGGCGCCATCCATCGGGCAACTGATCCGGCGTTCGGGCAAAAATCCCGCCGCCATCATCGCACCGTAGGTCAAAAAGGCGTGGTCGAGGTAGCCGTGCCCGGCGGGTAGGTCTTTCTCGGTCTGATTGGCGACCAGGATCGCCAGATAGCCACCGGGGCGAAGGATCGCGAACGCTGATCGAGCGAATGTCTGCAAGAAGTCGGTCCAGGCGGACAGAGGAGCGTTGGCAATGCCTGTCGGCGCGTAAGCCTGGGCGAGCATGGTATGATAGGGAGGATCGGCGAACACCAGGTCGCATCCGCTCGCTTCCAGCGGAAATTCCTGGGTGATATCGTGTTGCCGAACGTCGGGCCGAGTTGGGTCGAGATCATACGCTAAACAGCGGCGTCCCATTGCCTGGCAGACGTCGAGCGTGGTTCCTCCACCTGCCATGGGGTCGACAACCAAAGAATCGGCACTGGAGAAATAATGGAGCGTGTGGGCGATGATGCCGGGGGGGATCGAGCCGGGGTGGGGGATGCCGAAGGCGCGGTCATGCTTGAACGCCCAGACGTCGTAGGGGGTGGGGCGAAAGCCGGTGGTGAAGCGGTCGCGGCGGCGGAGATCCTTGTAGGCGGCGTGGATGGTCTTGGTCCCAGCGTTAATCTGGGCTACGCCGCTCTGGGCGCGGGGGTCGCCGGTCTGGGCGAGATTCCAGAGGGCTCGGGCCTGGCGGTAGATATCCTTGCCGCCAAGCCCGATCAGCCGAGCAATGGTAGAATCGGTTCGACCGCTCCGAGCGTCGGAATTCCGACAGTCGGGGGAATCGGTCGATTCGGGCTCGGACCGGAGATTGGCGAGGCTCCGGTCACGAGCGGCGGTGGCAAGAAGGGCAGACATCGCGTCGGCCTCGCGCATCATCTGCCCGAAGTTTTTGGGACGCTGACGGTTGTATTCGAGGACCGCGCGGTGCTGGTCGGCGTCGTCACTGAAAGTTCGAACGACGCAGGGGACACTGGTTAGACCAATTGCGTGAGCGCAGGCGAGGCGACGGTGTCCCGAGATCAGTTCGTAAGAATCTGGATCTGCCCCCGGGTGGACGATGAGGGGAACGAGGATGCCGTGCTCGCGGATGCCATCGATCAAACCGGCGACCTCGGCGGCTGGATCGCCATAAATGAATGTACTGTATGGGTTTGATGCAATCCTTGCAGCCGGCAGTCGGACGACCTGATCGGGTTGGTCTGCCACTGTAGCCATGAGACAGATGTCCTTGCAGGTCGGTCGACGCGATGAGTCATCAAGGTAGCAGCCGCCTAAGTTTGTGTCCAGAACGGGGCCTTTTGGGCAGTCGAGACAAAATCGGTGCGGATTGATCTGGGCAGATTCCGAAATATGAAGATGATCCTCAACCATTCTCGATGGGTCCTGCTCCGATCCATCAGCAAGACAAACGGTTGGCAAGGAGGCCTCCTGATGTCGGCGCTTCGTCGTGATTCCGCCCATTTGCACTGGCCGGCGAGCTGGTCGTCCGTTGATTCGGGTCGCGAGGGGACCCTCTCGATCGTGATTCCGGCCAAGAACGAGGCGGCCAACTTGCCGCGCTTGCTCGACGAGATCGCCCGCGCGTTCCGCCCCCTCGTCGGGTCGGATGACGGCGAGCACCGGCTGGAAGGGTACGAGGTCCTGATCGTCGACGATGGGTCGACCGACGAGACGGGGACCGTGCTGGATCAGCTCAGCGGCGATCACCCCGAGCTGCGACCGGTGATCCTGACTCGGAACGTCGGGCAGTCGGCGGCGACAGTTGCGGGTATCCGGGCGGCTCGGGGTGGGTGGGTTGGTTTGCTCGACGCGGACCTCCAGAACCCGCCAGCGGACCTGGCGGCGATGTGGCACGTCTTGCCGGGGTACGACGCGGCTCTGGGGTGGCGGACGACGCGGCAGGATTCGTGGGTCAAGCGGGTCGTAAGCCGGGTGGCGAACCGGATCCGGAACGCGGTGCTCGGGCAGTCGATCCGCGACACCGGCTGCTCGGTCCGGATCATTGCGCGGAGCTTTGCCGAGCGGTTGCCGACCTTTTATGGCGGGCACCGGTTCTATGGCCCCCTGCTCTTGCGTGAAGGGGCGCGGATCGTCCAGATCCCCGTCGCGCACCGGGCGAGGTATCAGGGGAAGTCGCACTACGGGTTCAGCAACCGGTCGGTCCGGGTGGTCGTCGATCTCCTCGGCGTGGCCTGGTTGCTCCGCCGCCCGGCGCGGTTCGAGGTGGCACGCGTGGGGTTTGCGGCGGCCGAGTCGGGGCTCGACCCGGCAGGTCGGGTCCGTCCGGAAGCCGAACTACGGAGGGTAGCGGGATGAGCAACTTGATGGCCTGGCAGGTTCTTGGGTTCGTCGGTCAGGGGGTCTTCACGGCCCGATTCCTGGTCCAGTGGATCGCGTCGGAGAAGAAGCGCGACTCGGTGGTCCCGGTCGCCTTCTGGTGGCTGAGCCTTCAGGGGGGCCTGCTCCTCCTGATCTACGCCATCCACCGCCGCGACCCCGTCTTCATCGTCGGCCAGAGCATGGGGATGGTCGTGTACGTCCGGAACCTGATGCTCGTCGCCAAGCGCAAGCGGCGAGCATTGGCGGCAGCGGCGGCAAAGTCGGAGGTGGGGTCCAACGTGATCCCCCAGCCGCACCGCAACCCGCTCCGGCAGACCGCGAGCGACCCGACGCAGCGGGCGTTGGCGGCGTTGGCCGAAGTTTGAGCGATCGAGTTTCAACGGTGGCTGGCTCCGAGACCTCGGCCGGTGTCGCCGTGGAAGTACTCGAAGAGTTCGTGATCCTGCCAGTGGGGGTCAGTGGCGAACCGCTCGAAGGCTCCCTGGCAGGGACGGGCGCCGTCGTCGGTGAGGACGGACAGGCGGGAGAGGCGGCGGGATAGTTCGTCGGCGGCGCCGTCGAGGTTGACCCGGTTCCCCGAGCCGGTCGGGCACTTGATCTGGAAGCCGTCGCCGTAGGAGCGGTGGTATTCGCGGAGGGCCTCGCACAGCACGAAGTTCAAGGGCATCCAGATCGGCCCACGCCAGTTGGAGTTGCCGCCGAAGTCGACCGAGTCCATGTCACCGGGGACGTAGCCGACCGTGAACGATTTGCCGTCGACCTTGAGATGATAAGGGTTGTCCTTGGAGACCATCGACAGCGAGCGGACGCCGAACGGGGAGAGGAACTCGGCCTCGTCGAGGAGGTCGCGGAGCGATCGCTCCAGCCGCGACCGACCGGCGAGCGATAGGTGCATGGTTAGAGTCGGTTTGGCCCATTGCCCCTCGTCGTAGCCGGCCTGCCAGCCCCAGGTGTTCCGGAACCAGAGGGTGAATAGGACGTGGATTTGGGCGGCTCCGGGGCTGCGATTGGCGACGGTCAGGCGGATCAGGATATCGTCGGGGGCGGCCTTGGCGTACTCGACGGTGATGTCCCTGTAGCGGCTCTCGTCGAAGACGCCGGTGTCAATTAACTCATATTCGGCGACATCGCGGCCGATCCGGCCGTTCTCGCGGCGGAGCTGCTCGTAGGGGAAGCTCTCCCAGAACGTGTCCGCCGTGGCGTCGTCCTCGCGGACGGTGGCCCACTGCCGTTCGGCGAGATACGGCCCCCAACGCTGCCAGTTTTGCTCGCGCTGATCGTTCTCGGCCAGCCGGGCTGATTCCGAATTCTGAGCTGGGTCACTCGCCATCCGCCGCGCCTTTCCGGAAAGATCGCTGGTCAAGGAGTCAAGGCCGCCGGGACCAGGCCGAGGAGTTGCTCAACGGCCAGGCCGATGTCGTCGGCGCGCATCAAGGTTTCGCCGACGAGCATCGCGGGAACGCCGGCGACTTCAAGGCGTTCGACATCGGCACGGGTCCGGATGCCGCTTTCGGCGACGAGGACCACATCGGCGGGGATCTGGTCGCGGAGGCGGAGCGTCAGATCCAGGTCGGTGACGAACCGATGCAGGTCGCGGTTGTTGACGCCGACCAAATCGGCCCCCGCGCCAAGCACACGCGGCAGGTGGACCGGGTCGTGAAACTCGACCAGGGCGGCCATCCCCCACTGCTTCGCCACCGCCAGGAGCGATGCCAGCTTGGCGTCATCGAGGATCTCGGCGATCAACAGGATCGCATCGGCGCCCGCCATCCGGGCCTCGACCACCTGATACTCGTCGATCAGGAAGTCCTTGCGCAGGATCGGGATCGCCACCGACGCCCGGATGCGCGCCAGATAATTCAGGTGCCCCTGAAAATACGTCACATCGGTCAGGACACTCAGGCAGGCGGCACCGTGGGCCTGATAGGTCCGCGCGATGGCGATCGGGTCGAAGCCAGGGCGGATCACCCCCGCCGAGGGGCTCGCCTTCTTGACCTCGGCGATGAGCTGGATCGGCCCCGGTCCCGTCAGGGCGGCGCGGAAGTCGCGGACCGGCGGCGCCTCGGCGGCCTGGGCTTCCAACTCCTCGATCGGCAACCGGAGCTGGGCGGCGGCGACTTCTTGCTGCTTGGTGGTGACAATCTGATCGAGGATCGTTGGAGCCACGACAAATTTCTCCCGAAAGTGGTTGCCTCTCATCCACGAGATCATCTTACCAGGGCGGTGGCCCCGAGGCAGCGGGGGCCACTGGTGCGCGACGAGCGCGGCTCCAGGGTCAGCCGGGGGGCAGAGCATAAAACCTCCGGGCGTTCTCGCGGAAGAGCTTTGCCTGGTGGGCCGGTGGGTCGGTCCGGACGATTTGCTTCAAGGTCTCGACCCAGACGCGGTAGGAGGCCCCCAGGTTGACCACGGGCCAGTCGCCGGCGAAGATCACGCGGTCCCAGCCGAAGAGGTCGATCACCGTCCGGACGAGCGGCGCCAGGCGCGCGGCGGGCCAGTCGGTGGCCTGGACGTTGCCGTACAGACCAGAGACCTTGCAGACGACCGTCCGATCCCGCAGGCCGGCGATCCGGGCAAGCCCGCGGTGCCAGGCGTCGAGGTCGCTCGGACCGGCGTGTGGGTTGCCGCAGTGGTCCAGGACAAAACGCGTCTCGGGGCAACGCTCGATCAACTCGGCCCCCACTTCGAGTTGATCGTTCCGCAAACAGAGATCGAAGCTCAAGCCACGCTCGCCGAGAAGCCGGACGCCGCGGACGAAGTCGGCTTCAAGGCAAAACCGCGCGGGCGTTGCCCCCGTGTGGAGCACCTGGCGGAGCCCTTTGATGTGCGGGTTCTCCCGGAACCGATCGAGATAAGCGGCGAAGTCGGCGGCCGCGGGACGCCCCGAGATGACGGCGGCCACCAGCGGAGATTGCCTGTCAGCACACAGCCGGCTGACGTACTCGGCCTCCTTAGCCTCGTCGGCCTCGGCGACGTCGACCTCCATGTAGACCGCCTGCGTGACGCGCAGGCCCCGGCTCGCCTCCGCGAAGTCGGCCAACCGGTGATCATGCGCCAGGACGTCGCGCGCATGGCCAGTCGCCGTCTCAACCCAGGGGAGTCGGACAACGTGCAAATCCCAGAGGTGGAGGTGAGTATCGACGATCTCCCCCTCATACCAGGGCGGCTCGCCTCCAAGCGCCTCCGACACCGGCGCGGCAACGGCCATGGCTCCCGCCGCCTGGAGAAAGTCCCGGCGCGATCTCGACTCGGTCATCGGGCGAACTCCTTGAACCTGACCCCCGCCAACCCGGCTCGAACCGAACCGATCGGGTGGTCGGGGCCGATTATCACCAGGACCAGACCGCCCGACCAGACGCTCGCGCCCGAACTGCCACGCTCCCCTTCCGCTCGCCAGCGCACTCTGCTAACCTGGACACTATTCTGACAAAAGTAAGACAAGGTTGCTGACCATACGGGGTTGTTCGAATGGATCAAGACCGGGCTCAATCGGGAGTGCGCTGGCAGTTCCGGCTGCGGGATCTGGCAGTGGTCGTGGTGGGGGCATCGGGTGTGCTTGACGTGGCCCGACGATCGCGCGCGGGCTGGGGCGGCGGGTGGCCCGACGTGAATCATGCGGTCGGTTTGCTGGTCTTGACGATGGCGCTGGGTCTGGCGTGGGGGATGCTTGGTCCCGCCGTCGCGCGGGTTCGCGAGCCGGTTGGCACCCGGGCCTGGGCCTGGGCCTGGCGTGGGGCGCTGGTGGTCTGGCTGGTCGGGATGCTGGGCGAACTGGTGAGCGCGTTGCCGGCGGTGGCGCCGAAGTTGTCGCTTTTTGAGGAGTCGCAGGTGATGGTCCGCCTGCGGCTGGCCAGCCTGATGACGAGTCTGGGCCTGGTCGGGCTGGTTCTGGCAATTGCTCCCCTCCACGCGGGGCCGTTGGCGGTCCGGCGGCCGAGGCGATGGGCGGTGGTGGCGGTCCCGCTGGCGGTCCTGGCGGGTCTGGCGCTCTGGGTCCTGCAGTATAACCCGATCGTTTATCTGATCCTGATCGCGATCGAGGCGGTCCAGAACGCCCTGACGCGGGCGCCTCTGATCGCGCGGCCGGGTCTTTTTGACCGGCTGACGGTGGCCAGTCTGCAAGCGATCCCCGGCCTGCTTGGCTGCCTGGCCACGGCAATCTGGGTGGACGACGACCTCCGGGCCGCCGTGGCCGACCCTGCGCGAGCGCGGGCGGCTCGCTCGTGGTTCGGTGTGGTCGCGCGGGTGACGACGGTGGTCGTGGCGGCGGCGGGGGCGGTGGTTGTCATGGTCGTCTCGATCCCGCTGCTCAGCCCCAGCCTGGCCGAGGGGATCGCGATGAGTATCGCCCCTGGCTGGTTGGCGATGATCGCCTGCGGGTTTGCCTGGTTCGCCGCCGGGTTCGCCGCGCGATCCGCGGCGTGGCTCGTCGTGGGCGCGACCAGACCCACCGGTACGCCAGACCAGGTCAGCACCCGGCTCGGGATCTGGCCGAGGCGGATCATCGGGGGAATCATCGGGATCATCAGCGTGGAACTGGTGGCGGCAGCCGTGCAGGTAGTCATCCAAGACGATACCGAGCGCTGGTACATCCCGGTCAGCCTCTCCGAGGGGACGAGGATGCTCATGACGCCAATCAACTGGCTCAATCCAAAGCTTCATTTCCACTGGACCAGTCTGATTGATCGCCCGGACGTCGTCCTGATTCTGGGGGCTGCGGTCTGGCTCACGGTCGGGGTCGGGCGCCTGGTTCTGTTTCCGCACCAGGGCGACCGCACGGCCCCGCTCGACCTGGTTGCCGCCGACCGGCTGGCCCTGGGCCGGTTTTTTGGCTGGTGGGTTGGCCTGACGACCGCCATCCTGGCAAGCTTGCCGGGCCTGGTCATCGTGGGAGTCGCCCTGGTCCATCAGGTTCTCTTCTGGTCGGCGCGGTGATGGCGCTGCACGACCGGAACCAAAGCGGGGCCGATCCTTGCCCGAGTCACTCCGCCGGACGATTCCGAGCGGTTTAAGATGAACGATCCGCCGGGCGCGAGCGTATGGGACCGTGGAAACCGGGTCGGTAGGGAAGCGTGGACTGGCCGGTCGGATCGAGCCAGCCGGATCTGGTCCCGGTCCGGCCTCGGATTTGCCCCTAAACGGATTTCGGTGTGCTGGATCGATGGCCGCGGCCACCCACTCCACAGGGCTGGCGTGGTGAGGGGGCTCGACCCGGGGACTGCAATGCAACCGAGCTTGATCGACTCCCGCTCTCTCACGTTGCACCCAGGCGACCAACCGGTCGCTGGGTTCCGCCTCGTTCGGAGCCGGGGTCGCGGTGGGTTCGGTGAGGTCTGGGAGGCCGAGGCTTCGGGCGGCTTTCTGGTCGCTCTCAAATTCGTCCAACTGTCGGATCAGGCGCGAGCCGCCGAGTTGCGGGCGCTCGATTTTGTCCGGGGGATTCACCACCCCAACCTGCTCGCCAACTTCGGGTCGTGGCTTGTCGGTCAGACGCTGGTCATCGGCATGGAACTGGCCGATCAGTCGCTCTGGGATCGCTACCTGGAGGCGAACCAGCACGGCCTGCGCGGCATCCCGCGCGGTGAGTTGCTGGGCTATCTGGGCGAGGTGGCCGCGGGGATCGACCACCTCAACGGCTACCGCCATACGTTTGAGGGGCGGACGAGCCTGGGCATCCAGCACCGCGACATCAAGCCGCCCAACATCCTTTTGTTCGGCGGCGGGGCCAAAGTGGCTGACCTCGGGATGGCGCGGGCGATGGAGGGGGAAGTTTCCGGTCATACGGGAATCTGGACGTTTGCTTACGCGGCTCCCGAGTTCTTTCGCGGCCAGACGACGCGGCAGTCGGACCAGTACGGCCTGGCCGTCACGTACTGCCAGCTCCGGGGGGGACGCCTGCCGTTCAGCGGGAGCGCCGCGGCGGTGACGGCGGGCCACCTGTTCGCCACTCCCGACCTGGACGCCCTGCCCGAATCCGAACGACCGATCGTCGAGCGGGCTCTGGCCAAGATGCCCGGCGACCGCTGGCCGGATTGTCGCGCCTTTGTCGCGGCCCTCCGCGCGATCCCGACCGAGCAAGTCGCCGACATCCTGCTCGATACCGGAGGGCTCTCGGGAGTCACCGGCGCGTTTCCGGGTCCAGGTGGGTCGTACACCAACGGCTCGGGCGACTTCGCGCCGTCGGGCGGCGGGATGCTCGACTCCCCCTGGCTCCTGGACACGGCGGGTTCGGGGTCGCTGTTCGAGCCGACTCTCGCCGCCTTGCCCGACGAGGCGCCGACGCTGGTCCTCGCTCCGGTCGCCGCTCCGGACCGTGCCGCGAGTCGGGGTCGGTGGTGGCGCTATGCGGGGGTTGGTCTGGTCGCGGCGCTGGTCCTGGAGGCGGGGATTGCCCAGGCTCCCGGACTTGGCCCCCACGCTCAGGTCGCTCGGGTCGAGCCAGATCGTGACCTCCACCCGGTCGTGATCGCCGCCGAGGTCCCGCCCGCCCCGCTGGTCCTGGTGGCCCTGCCTGCCCCAACCGGCCCTGCGCTGGCCCCGACCGCCGACCCCCAACCCGAGCCGGTCGCGGAAGCCGTCGCCGTCGTTGCCGCTCCCCCCGAGATCACGCCGGCGCGGTTGGTCGAGCCGGTCGCCGACGTGCCCGAACTGGTGGGCCTCGCCGGGCAGTCGGCTCCGGACGCACCGTCCGAGTTGACTCCGCTTCCGCTTCCGCTCCCGCTCCCGGCCCCAATTCCGGCCCCACCGGCGCCCGTGGTGGTGAGCGTCCCGGCCGCCTCGCTGGCCAGCCCACCGAGTCCGGCGCGGGACGTTGCCGTGCAACGCGCCACGGTTCCCGATCGGACCTTGCCGGTGGCTGCTCCGGCGCTGTCGCCCGCCGAGGCTGCCTTCGCCCGGGGACGCGGCCTGTTCATCCGGCAGGATTTCGCCCACGCCGCCGCCGAGTTCGATGAGTCGATCCGCCTCAACCCCGCTCATACCACGAGCTATCTCCTCCGGGCCATCGCTCGCCACCGCGCGGGCAACCCCACCGCCGCGCTGGCGGACTATGCCGAGGTGATCCGGGCTCGGCCCGACGACGTGACCGCGCACATCTCGCGGGGGCAGGCTTACCACGAACTCGGCGATTACGGCCGCGCGATCGCCGACTACAGCGTGGCGATCGGGCGCCGGCCCGGCGATGGCGATGCCCGGTTCCGCCGTGGTCTGGCCCAGTTCAAGGCAGGCGACTACGCCGGGGCGATCACCGACTTCACCGAGACGCTCCGCCTCGACCGGACCAACGCCTACGCCGCCGAGTTCCGGGCCGAGGCCACCGCCCGCCGCGACGCGAAGACCGCCCAGACCGCCCCCGCCCGGATCGCTCCTACCAGCCCGGCGCTGGCCCAGACCAGGCCGGGCCCCGCCGAGGGGTCGGCCCCCGTCCAGGCAACCAGCTACCGAGCCGCCGCGACTCCCGCCGCCACCGCCGCCGCGACCAACGGCAAAGCCAAACCCCAGGCGAACCCAGCCACCCAGGACCGGCGGCGGGCTCCCATCCGCCGCATCTTGCCCTGGCCGTTCACGAAGCCGAAATAAGCGGCGACGGTCGTCCATCAATAGCGATCCGCGCTGCTGACTTCGCCCCCCGCCCTGGTCGCCAGGGCGTGCCCGGTCACGGCGTGGATCGTGTTCTTGACGAACCGGACCGAGCGATCGAGCAACCACACGTTGACCCCGCCGAGACAGCGAATCGAACATGGAGGGGCCTTTCGCAACGGGTGGGAAACCAGGCGGGCAGGCAGGCGGGTGCGAGAAGAGAGCCCGGCAGATTCCGTCGGCGGCTGGCATGGGGCCACGCCGACCGATCGACCAATCGGAACATAAGACGTCAACCCCGGCCATGCAACTGGCTGACACCCCACCGACACCGATTTGTCTGGGAGTCCGTGACCCCGCCCGCGCCGAGCTTGCGATCCGCGTACGACACCAGTAAGATCGGCGCGGGCCAGGATTTTCGAGGGCGAGGAAAGATCGATGCCGACGCCAGACGCGACTGACCTGGATCGAGCGACCCCGCGACAGCCCCGCTGGCGGTGGCTCTTGAGTCTCCGAGCCCTGATGGGGCTGGTCCTGATCGTCGGCGGCCTGCTCGGCTGGGGTGTCCGGTGGGTCCGGCTCCGGTCGACCGCGCTGGCGACGATCCGGGCGGCGGGTGGCAGCGTATCCTTTGCCGACGACCGCCTGGCGGGGCCGACCTGGCAGGGCTGGCTCGACCGCCTGACCGGCATCGACCTTGGTCATCCGGTCTCGTCGGTGTTCCTCCGGTCGACCGTGGTCACGCGGGATGCGGTGTTTACGGCGACGGGCCAGCTCGGGTCGATCGAATACCTTGACGTGAACGGCGGCGACGTCACCCCGGCGAACCTGGCTGACCTGGCTCATGCCCAGATCGGCTCCCTCGGGTTGCGGGGCGTGGCCGAGGTGACCGACGCCCACCTCGCCGCCGTGGCCCGTATCCCGGGTCTGACTGGGATCAGGATCAATTATCCCCAGACCCCGGCCGCCGCCGCGATCGTTCGGGCGGTGGCCTTGATGACCCGGCTTCAGGATGTGGATATTCATGGTTGCGGCCCGCTCGCCGGTGCCGACCTGATCCCGCTCGTCCGGTTGCCCCATCTCCAGCGGCTCGGGATCACTCCGGCGCCGGTGGATGATGGCTACCTTGCCGACCTGACCCCGTCGCGGTCGTTGACGACGATGGAACTCTGGGGGACGCAGATCACCGACGACCGTCTCCGCCGCCTGGCGGCCACGCATCCCAACCTCGTGAACGTCAGCTTCGGCGGCAGACTCGTGACCGACGCCGGGGTCGAAGCCGTCGCGGCGCTGCCCAACCTCGACCTCCTGAGCCTGCTCGGCGATCCGTCCCCGACCGCTTGCCTGACCGATGCCAGCCTGATCACGCTCGGCCGGAGCCTGTCGCTTCGGCAGTTGTGGTTGCCGGGCGGCCGGTTCACCGACGCGGGGCTGGATGTGCTGGCGGGTGGCTCGCTGACGGATCTGACCCTCGGGTCGATCGAGTCGGCAAGCGCCGCCAGTCTGGCTCGGCTGGTGGCGGGTCGGCGTTTCGGTCGCCTCGAACTCGGCGGGCCAGCGATCACCGACGCGGTGCTGTCGCTCATCGTCGGCAACCTCGATCCTCGCGCCGTGCTGGACCTGTCGCACTCGGCCGTCACCGACGCGGGGATGATCCACCTCGTCCCGGTTTCGCTGGCGGGACTTGACCTGACCGGCACCGCGCTGACCGACGCGGGCCTGAGCACGCTGGCTGGAATCAAGATGGTGCATGAGTTGGTCGTCCGCGAGACCCGGGTGACCCCCGCCGGTGCCGCCGCGTTTCGCGCGGCTCGACCCGGTTCGCGCCTCTACCTCAACCTCGCCCCCAGCGACGATTGATCCCACTCCAGAGGGATCTTACGCATCAGACACAACAAGTCAAGTGAATCCGATAATTTCTCCGATGCTCTCATGCGACTTGCCCCGGACTGTCCTCGAATGCCTCACCTGGTCTGGAGCCCCTTTGATGCCCGAACCCGTCTCCCATCGCCCTCGCCGTCTTCGTTGGCGCTGGATTTTCAGCTTGCGAGCCCTGATGGGGCTGGTCCTGGTGGTGGGTGCTCTGCTCGGGTGGTTCGTCCGGGTGGAGACGCCGCGGCGGGCGGCGGTGGCGACGATCCGGGCCGGGGGAGGGGTCGTCAGCTTCCGCGACGAGGACAGCAACGCCGGGGGGATCTGGGTCTGGCTTTACCGTCATACCGGGCTCGTGAGCTGCCGCGAGGCAACGGCGGTCGTGCTCGACAACACGGCGTCGGTCCCTGCCCCGGTGGCGGACGGGGAGACGATCCCCACGCGGGCGGACCTCTTCGCGGCGGTTGGTCAGCTTGGGCGGGTCGGTCGGGTGTTCGTCCCCGGGGGCAGCATCACGCCGGCCGACCTGGAGCCGCTGGCGCAGGTCCGGGTGGATGAACTCCTCTTGCTCGACGTCAATGAGGTGCCCGAGCCGGTGCTTGCCGTGATCGGGCGGCTCCAGTCGTTGCTTGAGATCCGGATCGAGCGGCCGAAGGTCAAGCTGAGGCCGGCCGTCTTCGGTGCCATCGGCCAGCTTCCGCGGTTGCGGTCGGTCCAGTTGTCGGGGCTCGCCCCGTTGAGCAGCGCCGACCTGGCGCCGCTGGAGCACCTGACGGACCTCCGGTCGGTGACACTCGATCTGGCGCCGCTCGACGGTGGGGTGCTCGACCACTTCGTAGCCTTGCCCGCCCTGACCGGGCTGGCCCTGCCCCGGCTGCCGGTCACCGACGCCGACCTGGAGCGCCTCGTCATCGCGCATCCGGGCTTGGAAAGCCTGGCGGTCGAGGGGTCGCAGCTGACCGACGCCGGGTTCCGGGCGCTCGGGAGATTGCCCGAGCTGAAGGCCCTGAGCGTGCGGATCTTCGGCAAGCCTGGCACCCTGCCGGCGGGTCATCTGACCGACGCCAGCCTGCAAGCCCTGGGGAAGTTGCCGAAGCTCGGCGTCTTGCTGGTCGATGGCGGTCGCTTCACCGATCCGGGGGTGGCCGCGCTCGGGGGCCTGCCGCTCCGGGTCCTCGGGCTCGGCTCGATCGAGTCGGTGGCCCCGAGCACGCTGGGTCGGCTCCTGGCCGGGCGAGCCTACAAGCAGATCGGCCTGCACGGACCCGGGATCACCGACGCAAGTGTACCCCCGCTGGTCGCGGCGGTGACGGCCGGGACGTCCTTCCTTGACCTGGGATACTCCGCAATCACCGACGCGGGGGTGGCAACCCTCGCCGCGACGCCGCTTCGCGTGCTCGACCTGACCGGCACCGCGCTGACCGACGCGGGGCTCGCTGCGCAGGCCCCGAGCCCGACCCTCCGCCAGGTTCAGGCCCAGGGGACCCAGGTGACGCTCGAGGGCGCCACCGCCTTCCGCCGGCTCGCGCGCCCCGGGTTGACCGTCCAGACCGGACCGGTTACTACCGACGATTGATCCAACACCCCCCGACCCTGCCGCCCGGAAAGCACTCACGATGCCGCCACCCGACAATGCCAGCACCGGACCATCACCCCGCCCTCGTCCTCGCCCCCGCTGGCGGTGGATCTTGAGTCTCCGAGCCCTGATGGGCCTGATCCTGGTCGTGGGGGGCTTGATGGGCTGGGTTGTCCGGCGCGAGCAGGTCCGCCGCGACGCCCTGGCGACGATCGGGACGCAGAACGGGTACGTTGCCTTTCGCGATGAGCAGACCCCTGACGGTGGCTGGCGGGGCTGGTTGTACCGCCGAACGGGCCTCGAATCCTGGCGCGAGGTCGCCATGGTCACGCTCAACCTTGGGCCTCCGCCGCCGATGCCCGCAGGACCCTTCAATACGATCACGGTCGCGGTCGCGGTGTCCGACCCGTCCGGACCCGTCGGGCCGCCGCCGCCGCCGCGCGTCGATCTGTTCCGGGCGGTCGGTCGGCTCGGCGCGATCGGGGCGTGCAGTGTCAGTGGGGGCTCAACCACGCCGGCCGAATTGACCGCGCTGGCCGAGGGCTCGGTCGGTGAACTGGTCCTGATCCAGCCGTGGGAGGTTGCGGCCGAGGCGGTGGGGGCACTCGCAGGGATGAAGACGCTCCGGTCGCTCCAGATCCACTCCCCCAGTGTCAAGCTGTCGGCTGATGCCGTCCGGGCAGTCGGCCGGCTCCGGACCTTGGCCAAGGTCGACCTGAGCGGGATCGCCCCGCTGACGACCACCGACCTGGCCCCGCTCGGCCAGTTGCGGGATCTGGAACGGCTGGTGCTCTTCTCGGCGACGACCGACGACGCCTTCCTCGACGCCCTGGGCGAGTGCCGGCACCTCCAGACACTGATCCTGGGCGATACCCAGATCACCGACGACCGCCTCCGCCGCCTGGCGACTCGGGTCCCGAATCTTAACCATATCCAGTGCGATGGCTCACTCCTGACCGATGCCGGGATCGAGGCGCTGGGCGGCTTGAGCCAGTTGGAGTCTTGCAATCTCTTCACCAACCCCGACAGCCCCGCCCGCTTGACCGATGCAAGCCTGATCGCGCTGGGGCGGTGCCGATCACTCTCGGCCTTGTTGTTACCGAACGGCCGATTCACCGACACCGGTCTGGCCGCGCTCGCTGGCTTGCCATTCGATTCCTTGCAGTTCGCCGGGACTGTGGAATCGTGCTGTGAGGCGACCTTGACCCAACTGGTCGCCGGTCGGACCTTTGAGGACTTGACCCTCAACGGGCCAGCGATCACCGACGCCCTGGTGCCGATCCTTGCCGGCCACTTCGCTCCCAGGAACGCAGTCCTCTCCCTGAACCATGCGCGGATCACCGACGCGGCGGCCAGTGACCTGCTCAAAGTGGCGGTCAGCAGCTTGAACCTCGCGGACACCGCGCTCGGTGACGCCGGTCTGGCTATCCTGGCTAACCACCCGACGCTGAGCAACCTGTACGCCGTGCGCACCCGGATCACCCCCGCCGGTGCTGCCGCCTTCCGTGCCGCGCGGCCCACCGTCCAGCTTGCCTGTGAGCACCCGGCCTTGCCCGGGCCTTGAATCGTACGGCTGGCCGAGCCTGATCCCTGGAGCCGAACCCGATGCCGCCACCCACGACGAATCGAACCGCCCGCCGCCCGCGCTGGCGCTGGGTCTTGAGCCTCCGGGCCTTGATGGTGCTGGTCCTGGTGGTGGGCGCCCTGCTCGGCTGGTGGGTCCGGGTGGTTCAGGTCCGGCGCGAGGCGGTGGCGACGATCACGGGTGCGGGCGGGGTCGTGGTCTGGCGGGATGCGGCCCCCCAGGCTGCGGGGGCCTGGCTCTGGCTGTACCGCCGGACCGGCCTGGATTTCTGCCGCGAGGTCTGGTTCCTGACCCTGATCGACCCGCCCGGCCCGCGCGCTGACCCGGCGGCGGATCGGGCCTTGCGTGCCGAGGTGTCCGCGGCGATCGCCAAACTCGGGCGGGTTGAGGGGGTTGACCTCCGTGGGGGCCGCGTCACCCCGGCGGATCTGGACGCCCTGGCTCGGGTCCACCTGACGACCCTTTGCCTCACGAAGGTCGATGCCGTCGATGAGCCGCTGCTCGCCGCGATCGAGCGGTTGCCCGAGTTGACCACCCTCCGGATCAATCGGCCCGAGCACAAGCTGACGGCGGGCGTGCTGCCGGCGGTCGGGCGGTTGCCCCGACTGGAGGAGGTCGCGCTCTGGGGGTTCGAGCCGTTGCTGGCCGCCGACCTGAAGCCGCTCAAGTCGCTGACGCACCTGCGGACCCTGAGCATCAGCCCCGCGCCAACCGACGGCGCCGCGCTCGACAACCTCGCGATCTTGCCGTACCTGAGCGTCCTGGACTTCACCGGTTGCCAGGCGACCGATGCCCAACTGACCCGCCTGGTCACGCGATCGCCGTACCTGGGGTACCTTGCGCTTGACGGGTCGCGGCTGACCGATGCCGGGATCGACCGGCTGGCGCGGCTGCCGGTGTTGAGCGGGCTGAACCTTGCGAGTCGATCCGCCGCGCCCGGCCTGCTCACCGATGCCAGCCTGAAGGCGCTCGGCCACCTCCCCACGCTGGCGACTCTGGTCCTCCACAACGGCCGGTTCACCGCCGCCGGGCTGGCCGCTCTCCAGAGCCGGTCGCTTTGCCGGCTGGACCTGACCACGATCGAGTCGGTCGACTCCGCCACGCTCGGTCGGCTCGTCGCGGGTCGGACCTGGGACCTGCTCGGCCTCCACGGCGCGGGGATCACCGATGATGCCTTGCCAACGCTCGCTGCCGCCGTCAACGCCAGCACCACGCTCGACCTCGGCGGCACGGCCGTCACCGACGCCGGGTTGGCTGCGCTCGCGGCGGTCCCGCTCCGGTCGCTCGGTCTGGCCAACACCGCCCTGACCGACGCCGGCCTGGCCACTCTGGCCCGGGGCGGTGGCACCTCCAATCTGGTGGCCCACCACACCCAGATCTCTCCCGCCGGGATCATGGCCTGGCACGCCGCCGTGCCCGGCGGTACCCTCGGCACCGAACCCGTCGCGGACGAAAATTGATCTGCCCGCATCCCTGTGTTAAAACTGGATACGTTCATGGATGAGCCGGCCCCGATCGCTGTCTGGCTGCGTCGCCGCCACCCACCTGGAACTGGCCGGTTGGGCTGATGGAGAGGTTGTCGGCGATGTACTGGCGGCACCAGGCGGGGTCGAGGGTGTCGGGGTCGGGCAGATCCGCGTTCAGCAGGGCCAGCAGCTCGGGGTTCATGCCGGTCGTGTCCAGACTCGGCGGGCCAAACGTGGATGACCTGGGTTTGTACTGGCGGGTTGCCGACACGGGATTGGGTTCGTTCTGCGCGACGACCGGTGCGGGATTGGGTTCGTTCTGCGCGACGATTGGAGCGGGATTGGGTTCGTTCTGCGCGACGATTGGAGCGGGATTGGGTTCGTTCTGGGCGACCGGTTGCGATTCGACGAGCGTGAGGACCGGGGCGGGTCCGGGCGTGGGTTCGGGATCGGCGAGCGTGGGTTCGTTCTGGGACGGGGTGGGGTCGAGGTACAGCGTGGGGATGGCTTTGAGGAGTTTCGGGTTCGTCACGGCGTGGGGGGACTCGTGCTGGCTGAGGGCGAAGTAGCGGTTGAGGTCGGCTTGCAGGGCGCGTTCGTAGCGGCGGAGTCGGATCAGGTCGCCGTTGTGGAAGTCGTCGGCGTCGGCCTCGGCCAGAGCGCGGGCCCGCGCGTCGGCCTCGGCGACATGGGCGCGGTGGGTGTTCAGGTCGGCGAGCTGATCGCGGGCCAGTTGGGCCTCGGTCTGCTCGGTCGCCATCGGCCGCCCCGCGATATCGACGGTGTGCCCGGGCGCAGCGCCGCGCAGGGCCTGGGGCGTGCCGAGCAGGTCATGAGCCAGGCTCGTTTGCTCGTCGGTCCAGGGGTGCCGGTCGGCGACATCGGCCAGCAGCGCCCAGCGCTCGATCAGCCAGTCGCAGCCGGCCGCCGAGCGGACCAGCAGGCCGACCGTCCGGCCGGGGTCGCGGGTGATCCGGGCGGCAATCCGGTCGGCCTCGGCACGCTGGTCTTGCTCCCAGGAGTGGACCGCCCGCCAGCTCGCCCCGGCGCGAATCTGCTTTTCGAGCGCCCACAACCGGTCGAGGCTGATCGTGGTCCGCGCGACCCCGGTGCAAGCCCACGCCTGGAATGCCGTCTGCGGGCGGATCGTTTCGTAAACGCCAATCATCCGCTCGCGCACGGCGGCCTCATCGGCGACCGGCACCACCACGGCGGCGCTGAACCCATGCGTCAGGGCATTGCCGCGCGTGATCCGCTTCCCCTCCTCGGTCTTCGGCCCCGTGCTCAAGGCGGCATTCCGGCGATTGGCACGGATCTGGGCTTCTGTGGCGGCCATCGGTGCGGTCTCCCTCAAGCGGTGGTGACTCTAAATGGTACGATGTCGATTACGGGACAATTGGGGTCATTGTCGCATCTCTCTGGGATATCATTGCATATTCTTGCCAGAGTCAATCGTATTTCTGGGAAATATCTGTTATTTTGCAACTTTTATTGCGATCGCGTGATTTCGGCCTTGCCCGCAGTTGCTCATCGGTCCGGCCAAAAATTCGCTTGGCGACCCGCACCCAACAGCCGACAATGGTCCGACCAGCTCTCGGGCATGGTCCGAGCCGCCCCCTGCTTCTCGCGGCGATTGGCTGCTCCCCACCACCGCCCAACCGTGCCGATCTCCAATCCACCGGAACCCGATCATGCCTGACCCCACTCCCGTACCCGCCCCGACCCAATCCCGCCGCCCCGTCTGGCGGTGGGCGTTGAGCCTGCGTGGCCTGATGGTGCTGGTCCTGGTGATTGGTGGCGTGCTGGGCTGGTGGGTCCGGCAGAGCCAGGTCCAGCGGGCGGCGATTGCGACGATCGAGGCGGCGGGGGGTGAGGTGATCTATGGTGACGACGAGCCCGAGCATGCCGGCTGGCGGAGCTGGGTTTATGAGTTGACGGGTCTGGAAGGCTTTCGCGAGGTCGTTGGGGTCGAGATCGAGGATGAGACCAAACTGCCGCCGAGCCCGGCCGGGGAGCCCGCCCGACCCTCGCGGAATGAGGTCTGCGCGGCGGTGGGTCGGCTCGGTCGGGTCGAGATCGTGGACATCTACGATGGCACAGTGACGCCGGCGAACCTGGCCGACCTGGCGCGGGGCGGACTCCGTCACCTGCAAATGGACGGGATTGCCGAGGTTTCTGGACCCCTGCTGGGCGAGGTCGGGCGGATCAGGTCGCTCCGGCGACTCGGGATCGGGACGCCCAGGGGGAAGCTGCCCGCCACGACCCTGCGGACCGTTGCCACGCTGCCGGACCTGGAGCGGGTGTCATTGGTCGGTTTGCCGCCGTTGACCCGAGCCGACCTGGCGCCGCTTGGTCGGCTGACTCACCTGAAAGAACTGCTGATCGACCCAGCGCCGGTCGATCCGGCGTATCTTGACGACCTGCTCGCCCACCCGGGACTGACCGCTCTGGAGTTAGCGCGGACGCAGGTGACTGATGACCAGTTTCGCCGCCTCGTCGCCGGGTTGCCGCATTTGACGACCATCAGCCTCGACGGCTCGTACCTGACCGACGCGGGAATCGAGGCCCTGGGGACTCGGCCGGATCTGACCGGGCTCGACCTCAACGACGAGGGAACCACGAGCATCGGCGCGGTGACCGACGCGAGCCTGCAAGTGCTCGGCCGGTGTCGCAAGCTCCGGTCGTTGACGCTCCGGCACGGCCGGTTCACGGCGGCCGGGATCGACGCCCTGCAAGGTCTGCCACTCTGGGACCTCAACCTCGGCGCCGTCGAGTCGATCCACCTCGCCAATCTGGCTCGTCCGGCGACCGCACAGGGCTGGGTTGTGCTGGCGCTGCACGGACCCGGGATCACCGACGCGGTCGTGCCGGCTCTCGCCGCCGTCGTCGGCCCGAGTACCCACCTCGATCTGAGCGGATCGCCCCTCACCGACGCCAGCGCGGCAGTGCTGGCGTCGCTCCCGGTTCGGGCACTTGTACTGGACGGCACCGCCTTGACCGACGCTGGACTGGCCACACTCGCCACCACCACGACCGCGGGTCAGGTTTACGTCGCCAACACCAGGGTAACCCCCGCCGGGATCGCCGCGTTCCGGGCTGCTCGGCCGAAAACGATCCTGTACACTGAAGCGATCAAGGACCATGATTGACTCCGAACCACTCTCGCACCCGAAAGGCGACCCTCTCATGATCCGTGGCCTGATCCTGACTCTGGCGTTGCTCGTTCTGGCTCCCGAGGATCGGTCCTGGACGTTCGAGGCCGACCCCGCCGGCGCGATCGCGCGGGGGTTCGTCGCGGGTGAAGGCCGCTGGGAAGTCGTCGCGACCCCCGAGGGCCGCGTTCTGGCTCAAACGGCAAGCAACCCCGACCAGACGTTCAACGTGGCGCTCGTGGCCGGGACCGACGCGGCGGACGTCGATCTCTCGGTCCGGGTCCAGGCGATCGAGGGGTCCGAGGACCGAGGGGGCGGGCTGGTCTGGCGGGCGAAGGACCCGCAGAACTACTACATCGCCCGGTGGAACCCGCTCGAAGACAACTTCCGCGTCTACAAGGTGGTGGCTGGTGTCCGGACGCTGTTTCAGGATGCTCCCGCGCCCAAAAAAGCAGGCTGGCGGACCGTCCGCGTGGTCATGCGGGGCGACCATGCCGAGTGCTTTCTGGATGGGGTCAAGCTGCTGGACGTCCACGACACCACCTTCACCGCGTCGGGTCGAGTCGGCGTCTGGTCGAAGGCCGACGCGCGGTCGCACTTCGACGACCTGAAGCTCGCAACTCCGGGTGTGGTCAAAACCCCCTGATTGCCCAATCGGCACAACCGTCGGTTCAGGGGACCATTTCCGACCCGGGCGTGGGGATTGGGTGGTTGATCGAGTGCCGGTTGGTCGAGAGAGAAGATCGAGTCCTCGCGGTTTGCCCGTGTTCGCCGACCCGGATCGGGGGTGAGCCGAGAGTCCGCGGCTAATCCGCCAACAAGGAGGTTGTCGATGTCTCGCCCCGACCGCCAGGCACAACTGGCCAGGAAGCCCGAGGTGGCAGCGTTGGAGGGCCGGCGGTTGCTGACCCTGTCCTCGACCAACGTGGTCAACTCCGTCGTCGCCAATGCGATCAGTCTGGCGGAGTCGCGGCCAACCCCCGCCCCGGTGGCTCAAATCACCACCGGCTCGACGGTGAGCCACCCCGCCGCGGCCACCCCGATCAGCGTCAGCGTCAGCGTCTCGCGGCTCGCCGCCAGCCACCCGACCAGCACCACCAGCGCTCCGACGGTCATCGTCTCGTCGTCCTCGTCCCGGTCGCACGGGTTGACGAGTCCCGTCGGCCGTGCATTCGCGACCTCGACGACCGCCGCGCCCACCGCCAATCCGGTCGTCATCACGAGTGCCGCGACCTCGCGGGCTCGTGCTACCCATGGGTTTAGCACCGGCGCGACCCAGTCCGCGACGCCCGCCGCGGTGGTCGTCGTGACCAAACCCAGGGCGACCCCCGCGCCGGTGGCCTCGGCGAGCCCGGTGACCATCGCCACCACCGCCCCGGTCGCTCCCCGGTCGTACAGCATCAGCGTCGGCAAGTAAGTCGCGATCGACCGATGCGCTTGACCGCCCGGCAAAATAGGATCGAGCGACCGCCCGTTGCGACGCGGTGCCGATCTTCTTTTGACGAGCTGAGCCGACCCCATGCGAATCTACCAGATCCACGCGATGACCGGCCCGACCGGCCTCCGAAGCGCGGAGGTCGCCGAGCCGACCGTCGGGCCCGGACACGTTCTCATTGCCGTTCGCGCCACGTCGCTCAACTACCGCGACCTGATGATGGTCCAGGGGAAGTACAACCCCCGCCTGCCGCTGCCCTGCGTCCCTCTTTCCGACGGCGCGGGCGAGGTGGTTGAGGTTGGCCCGGGGGTGACTCGCTTCCAGGTCGGCGACCGCGTGGCCGGCTGCTTCATGCCCGACTGGCAAGCCGGCCCACCGACCGAACTCGGCAACAAGTCTGCGCTGGGCGCTGGTGGAGTTGGGATGCTGGCCGAGCGGGTCGTCTTGCCCGAGGGGGGTGTCGTCGCGATCCCCGACCACCTGAGTTTCGAGGAAGCCGCCACCCTCCCCTGCGCGGCCCTGACGGCCTGGAATGCGCTGTTCGAGGGGCCGGGCGTCGGCATCCAGGCGGGCGACACGGTGCTTGTCCAGGGGACCGGCGGGGTCTCGGTCTTTGCGCTCCAGTTCGCCAAACTGGCGGGTGCCCGCGTGATCGCGACGTCGAGCAGTGACAGCAAGCTTGACCGGGTCCGCCAGATGGGGGCCTCCGACGGGATCAACTACCGGACAACCCCCGACTGGGACGTCGCTGTCCGCAACCTGACCGACGGCATCGGCGTCGACCACGTTGTCGAGGTCGGCGGCCCCGGCACGCTCCCCCGGTCGATCAAGTCGGTCCGGGTCGGCGGCCACATCGCCCTGATCGGCGTCCTGACGACCGGCGAGGTCGACCCCCGCCCACTCCTCCTCCGCTCGATCCGCATGCAGGGCATCTTCGTCGGCTCGCGCCTGATGTTTGAAAATATGAACCGAGCCATCACCCTCCACCACCTCAAACCCAGCATCGACCGCGTCTTCCCGTTTGACCAGGCGGTGGCCGCCTACCAGCACTTGGAGAGCGGCACGCACTTCGGCAAGGTCGTCATCACGGTCGGGAGCTGAGCCAGAAGAAAATGAGCCACGGGCGGAATGCGGCGCATCCAATTATTTGGATCTATTTGCTTGTCCGTGTTCCATCCGTGGCCGGTTTGGCTTCGTCTTGCTGGGGTCCGAGCATCCGATATTGCTCCAGCAAGCGGGTGGCGACTTCGGGGCGGGCCATGCCGACGTAGCTGATCTTGCCGAGGAGCCAGCTCCGGAAGTCGGGGTGATTGGCGTGGTTCTGGGCGGCGAGCCCTTCGGTCCTGGCCCGGTGGAGGATGGCTCGCAGGCGGCGGACCTCGGCGCGGGGGACGCCGGGGCGGTCGTTGACGACCAGGCCGGTGACAACCTGCGCCGTGTTGGGGCGGAGAACGCGGGTCTTGCTCTCGTTGACGGTGAACCCTTCGCTGAGGGTGATTGCGCGGACCTGATGCATCAGGTAGCCGACTCTCGGGTCGAGATTGGCCGGGCCTGAGAACGTCAGATCATCGGCGTACCGGGTGTAGGTGGCGCCGAGTTTGGCGGCCAGGCCGGCCAACCGGCGGTCGAACCGCGCGGCAACCTGGTTCGAGAGCGCCGGGCTGGTGCAGGCCCCTTGCGGGAGCCCACGCGGGCCGGTGGCAATGTGGAGCGTCTCCCCCTCCAGGGTGATGACGCGCCGGGGGGCCTCGGTGCAGAGGAGACCGAGGATCGAGGCGAGCGCGGGGGAGTAGCCGAGCTGCTGGAAGACCGCGCGGACACGGCGGAAGCCGACCGACGGGAAGAAGTTGGCCAGGTCGAGGTTGACCACGACGGCCCGACCGGCGTGCTCGCGGGCGTTGGTGACGATGCTCCGACCGGTCACGAAGCCATGTGCGGCGTCCTCGGTCGGCAGCCGGGCCAGGATCTCGGTCAAGATCCAGCGCTGGGCCTGGGCCAGGCTCCGGTGCGGGGCGCTCAGGTGCCGCGTGCCGCCCCCCTTCTTGGCGATCTCGAAGCCGACGTAGTGGACCCGACTAGCGACCTCGGCATGGAAGCTGAGCCAGCGGAGCCGACCGACCCCGATCCCGAGCCGATCGGCCAGTTCGGCGGGCGTGTCGAGCCGCGGCAAGCCCAGGCGGTCCAGCGCCTCGTGATCCCCCCGGCGGTCGTTGAGCGTGTCCGACACGCCTCGACCCAGGTAGATGATGTCGGTGGCGCGACGGTGAGCGATTGCCTCGCGGGTGGCGGGAGCCGGTCGGGTCCGAGCTGCGACGGGACCGCGATCAGCTCGGTCGGTCGGGTCGGAGAGCGGAGCCGCGCCGAGCACCAGCAACGGCGCGATCAGATCCCCGGCCAACCCGAGCGGTCGCGGGGGCTCGACTCCGGCGGGCGGGAAGGGTTCGTCGTCCACCGGGCTTGGGTCGGGATCGACGACAACCGGGTCGGTTGTCGGGGCGGGCTCATCAACCAGGGCGACCGGCTCGGGCTCGACTTCTGGCTCCGGGGCGATCGGCTCGGGCTCGCCTTCTGCCACGGCTTCAGGCGGAATCTGGGCCGCGAGGTCGGCCTCGGGGACCAGGACAGGTTCGGGCGTGAGCGCGACTTCGACCTCTGGTGCCGCCGGATCAATCTCAAGTTCGAGGACGGCGGTTGGCGACTCGGGGTCGATCCTGGGCGGAACGTCGACCACCACGTCCGGCTTGCCCTGGATCTCGGCGGTCGCTCCGCCGATCGGAGGCGGGAGATCGGCTCGACTCGCGTCCGGATCAGGACCGACCGGGACCAGGGGCATGGCCGGCTTAGGTCCGGCGGCGGGATGAACGTCGATCGGCTCGGGGTTGACCTCGGTCGCGGGTTCCGGCCCCACCTCAGGTTCGGGTTCGGGGTTGACCAGAACCGGAACGGAGGCGGCCAACTCGACGGAAGCCGATAATCCGCCGGGGCTCGATCCGATTGGCTCGGGTCGGGGTTCCATGCGGGTCGGGGGCGGAAGTTCGTCGGCCGTGGGCTCCTCGGTGGGCTCGGGCGGCGACGCGACGGGTCGAGCCGGTCGAGTCGAGCCGGGCTGAGGAGCCACCTGATCGCGGGAGCCGAAGAAGCGGCGGATCAGGTCGAGGAGAGTGCCCATGAGCAAGGTTGTCCGGACGAGAAGCGGGGTCGGTCGCATCCAGACCACCGACCGGTGGCGACGCTCGCGGGGGATGAGACCCGCGGGCGCGACCACGAAGCGGCCCCAACTTTCCCGAACCAACCCTCGCTTGTCAAACCGGATTCCCGGGCGGCCGAGAGCAACCGCGACCCACTCGGCGGCGAACCGATCAATACTGGTCCGAACTGACGACTTCGCCGCCGGCCTTCGTGCCCAGCGCCATCCAGGTCGAGATGTTGATCGTGTCCTTGATGAACTTGACGCTCCCGTCGGCCAGCGTCACGTTGACGCCGCCGGGATGGTAGCTGTCGGCATTGTTGAAGTCGGCCCGGCTACCCGACCCAATCCGCGCGCAGTACGTCCAGGAATCGTTGAACAGGTTCGGGGTGCCGACGGTGTTGAACAGGGTCATGCACATGCTGCCGTGAGCCCAGTTCTCGCCACGCTGAAGGTCAACGCCGCCCCCGGCGGACCAGGCCTGCTGGCAAACGTTGAGCGCCGCCCGGACAGCGGGGACGCCGAGCGACGAGATGTCGACAACCTCATAAGTCTGGACGCCCGAGACGTTGATCACGCCGGTCCGCCGCTGCTTGGCCTGCTGCGATTGGTTGCCGACGACCGCCTCGGCAAAGGCGATCGTCTGCGAGGTCCCGTCGATGCAGCTCTGGATCCCGTTGGCCAGTTGGTAGGCGAACAGGCCCGTCGTGGGCATGTTCAGGCTGGCCACAGCCAAATTGGCGTACGGGGCGTTCGTGCCGATCTGCGAGAACGTGGTCGTCGTGCCGACGCACCCGTTGTAGTTGTTGGTGTTCGACGTGTTGTTGTGGTCGGGAATCCCCGCATTCGGGTCCGACGGGCAGCAGAATGCCGAGATCTTGGCATTCGTGGCGGTCGAGTTGATGATGTAGCAGATGACCGTGCTGCTATCCTCGCATCCCCAGTTGTAGTTCATCGCGTTGGCGATCTGGGTTTGCTCCAGAAACGGCAAGATCCCCGCGTGCAGGCTCAGGTTCTGCTTCACGTTGTACGTCATCGACGCATCGTAGATGCCCGCCGAGGCGCCCATCGGGAAGGTGCTGTTGGCGCTCAAATAATTGTGGATCGCCAGACCCATCTGCTTCATGTTGTTGACGCACTGCGTCCGCCGAGCCGCTTCGCGCGCCGCCTGCACGGCGGGGAGTAACAGGGCAATCAAGACGGCGATGATGGCAATGACGACCAGAAGCTCGATCAACGTGAAACCGCGTCGCCGCATGGGTGGCACTCCTCTTGACCCTGAAACACCAGGGCCAGAAGCATCCCTGATCACACCATGAGTGATCGGGAACCACGGCCGTCGTGCCAGAGTCGACGAATTGAGACGGGAAAACAAAATGATCCAGAAAAGATCAGAAGGGTTGATCGCATGCATTGGATGCACGGATCGGAATTGAACTTACTACCGACGCTTGTCAAAAGCAAGACGCTGGTCGGTCGATTCCGAAGAATTTCTGACTCGTGCCGGCGTGAGGATCAGGTGGCGTCCATCGCCAGTGGAAATCGCCTGAGCCAGGTTGTCAGGTCGGCCGGCCTCGGCGGTGAATCCGGCCGAGCCTGGGCCTGAGCTTGTAACGCCAGGAGGTGGCGGCATGGTCCGTGCGCAACGAGGCCGCCAACCTGGCCGTGCGAGCAGGTGCAGCGACCTCGGCGGAGCCAGCCGTTGGGGTCGAGCGTCACCGTCACTGGCCGGTCGAGAATCAGACCCTCGACCCGTCGTCCCCGACCTGCGGGAAGCCACTCATCACGGCTGACCTGAATCGACGTCGTGGCCAGGATCGCCCGCGCGGCGGTCGTCTCGGCCGGTTCGGGATCATCGATCACCGCCGCCACGTCGCCAAAGGCGGATCGCCAGCGTCGGAGTCCCGGGGCCGGCTCGGCGAGGATCTGACCGAGGCTGGCGAATCGGCTCAAGATGGCGGCCACCTCGGGCACGTTGCTCCGGACCCGCCCGACAACCTCGGCCTGAGTCTGGGCTGGGTGGTCGCGAAACGAGGCCGCGACCTGATTGGCGAGAAACTGGGATGATTCCTCGGGCGGGATGATCGGGTCGAGACTGAAACTTCCCCAGCGTCCGTCGGGCGTCCAGGTTGGCAAAGCGACCAGCAAGCGGATACCACCGAGCTGGACGCTCCAGGCGGATGGCAACCCGGGACCGAGCAACCCAAGTTCGACCGAGTCCACCCACGGGAGCAGGCCCGCCAGGGCCCTGAGACCATGCCCGACGGCGACCCGGACCGATCCGCCTAGCCCATCCCCAACCGTCTGCGTGTGGAGCGGCACCGGGCGACCGCCGGAGCGGACGGTGGCCGATGCCACTCGTCCCGGCTGCCAGTCCACGACGATGGACCGGCTCGCCCGGGTCGTTCGCGATGGCCCAAGCGCCGTGAGCAGCCCGAACAGACCGCCGCGGTCGATGGCGACCCGCCGCGTCGGCAAGCTCAGAGCCGCCTGGATGCCCGCGAACCCTCGGAGCCACCCGCGCGGCCAGCCTGGGTCGGGCCAGGTTTCGTTCCCCGCGTCCATCTGGATGGATCGTGCGGAGCCGACCAATCTGGACGCAACCCGGACGCTGATTGTACCAGGCTTAAATTGCGTATCGAGGTCGAGCAGTTCAAACGGGACGCTGAGTCGGGCGTAAGCCGATTGGTCGGCGGCCATCCCTTCGATGATCCAGGCATCGGCCGCGACCGTCACGATCGGGGCGACCTGATCCGCCTGGACCGTCTCCAGAAACGCGCCGAGCGTGGCGCAGAAGGGTGCCGGGTCGCGGATCGAGGCGGCGAACGTGACGGGTGGGCGGCGGGGGTCGGTTGTCAGCGTCACGACGTTAGGGGCGTCGGCGGGCTGCGTCCAGGATTCCGATCTGGGAGTCATGATGGCGGTGGTCGGGTTCATCCGTGAATTCGACCTCTCAGACGCACCCCAGGAATGGATGACACGTTGCAGATCCGCTCGAAGCAACGCGGCTGGCGGAGCCGAAGGCGAAGGCCGACCGCAAGAAGGGGGACAGGCACCGCTCCTTCGACGCTTGAGCCAGTCCACTTTTGCCAGTCGCCAGGCTGTTACCGAAAGCCACCGCGTCACCCCTCCGCGATCTGCTCTTGGCGATGGCTCTCGCGGATTTTGCCGAGGTCGATCGCGGGGGAGGCGGGGCGGGAGCGCCCGACTTCTGATGCGCTGACCCAGGGTGATCGCCGGACCGCCCGGGGGCATGGTGCGGCGAAAACCACCGTTGCCTCGGCCGCCACGCCATGCCAGCGGGTGGTGAGAGGCAGCGGCCTGGGGGAAGCAATGCGGCGGGCATGGTCAACCGTGGCGGAACGCCACAGCAAGGCAGTCTCGGGCGACCCGCCCCGCCTCCCTCGCGATCGACTCTGGTTTGGTCCGGCTCAATCAACCGGGACCAGCCAGAGCCGGCATGATCGCAGGTCCGCCGCCGAATTGCAACGCGGGAACCGCCGCCTCGATCCGTGCCTGCCACTCCGGCCGCGCCTCGGCCACCCGGACCAGTCCCGCCAGCGCCCGACGCCGCTCGGGAGCCCGCGCCGACCGGACCACCACCGCCAGCAGGTCGATCAACCGTGTGCCTTCCTCTGTGCTTCCATCCTGGATCGTTGCCAGCCGCGCCACGACCTGGCGGATCACGGCGGGTTTGAACCGGGCCACGCCGTGTGGCTGGAGCAGGACGGCGGCAAACACCGGGTCCAATTCGCCGGGCCGGACCCGGGGTGGCTTGATAACGACTGCGCACCACGCCTGGATATCCACGTAAGCTGAGCGGATGACCCGGTCCCAGATGAGCGGCAGAAACGTACCGTGCTGCTGCTGTTCGATGGCGTCCACGGTGGTTGGTGCCGCCGAGATGTCCCCGCGCCATTCGGTCCAGTCGGTTTCCTTGACCCAGATCTGACCTTGGGACCGCGTGGCGGGATCGGGATGATTCAGGAGGAGCCAGGCCCAGGCCGCGCGGAGCCCGAGCTTGGCATCGCCATCGGCGCGAAGCGTCCAGTCAACGCGATTTTGCAAGGTCGGCCGACCTTCGGTCAACTCACGATCAAGACCCAGCGGCATTCGCTGCTCGAACCGGAGGTCATCGACCGCCGTGCCGACGAAGTCGATCATGAGCGGTCGGAGCGGCCCGAACTGGGCCTCGACCAGCGGGAAGAGGCACCAGACGGCGGCGTCCTGCTCGGCCCAGACTTCGGGGTCGGAGTCCGGGCACAACCGCGCCAGGTCGGCGGCAAGGTCGCGCCTGACCTGCGGATCGTCGGTTGGGAAGATCGACTCTGGGGCCGGATCGAGCCCCTGCCCGACGATCCAGCTCCAACCGAGCCGGGCCAATGGTTCGAAAGGACTCGTCGCCAGCCGCACGGCGACGGCCCGGGGGACGTCGCTCGGCGCGACGACGCGAGCGACGCGGTCGCCGATCGCCTTGAGGTTGCCGGGCGCGGCGGCCTCGATGGCCTTGATCCAGGCGGCGGGGCTGACAGCCGCGCGGAGCTGATCGACCGGCACGTCGGCCAGCATCTCGAGCGCCAGGGCGACAACTTCGGGATCGTCGCGGTCGAGCAGACCGACCCAATCGGCTGGCCGGACCAGGGTGGCGAACCGGGCGCGGTCGGCTTCGATCCAGCGTACCGCCCAGCGCGCGATGACGACCGCGTTCGCCGCGGTCAGGACCCGCCAGACGGCCTCGGGGCGGTCGCGCCAGGCGGCCTCGAAGGCGGGGCTCGGCGCCAGATCGGCCAGGGTCTGACCAGGGGCCAGGTCCCAGCCGATCCCCTTCATCCGCAGCGCCGGGCTACTGTGGAACAGCAGGTGCATCAGGCCGAAGCGTTCGAGCAGGGCGAACCCATCGGCCAGTTCGGCGTCACGATACAGGGCAAGCGCCGTCGTGGCGGCGGCGATGTAGCGCGCCGGATCGGTCCGGCCGAGCCTGCGGAAGTACCACCAGACCCGGCGCTGGAGGTAGCGGCGGGTGGCCAGCGAAAACCAGCGGCGGTCGCTGATCTCGGCCGGCGTCAAGCTCGCAAGGGCCTGGCCATCATCCGCGTCGGGGCGCGGCAAGGTCGTATGCTGGGGCGAAAGCCGAATCTGGGGACGCGTACTGACCGCGTAGCAGCGCACGCCGTCCACGTCCAACCACCAGTTCTTGCGTGACCAGACGTTGCGTACGCCCTCATCGACCCATTCCGCTCCGCGCCGCATGGCTTCCCCGAGGGTCGGGAAGGTTTCGACCCGGGGAGGATCAAGCACGACCCGGCGCCGGACGATCAGCCGGTCGGTCAGGACCAGGAACCGGGCCATGGCCGCGTCGTCGCCCGCTGCCTCGGCGCGTTTGAACAACCGCTTGATCAACCCCTCGTGCCCGGGGGCGTTGGGCAGCTCGTCCAGATACGCGAGCAGAAGCTGTCGAGCCTCGGGGCGGGCGTCGGCGTGCCAGACCGACGCGAAGTCGGCGAGCGCGGCGGAGTCGCGGATCGCGCGGAGCGCCGCCACAAAGCTGGGGTCGCCGGCATCCAACAACCCGAGCGGGAGCGTGGGATCGGGTTTCGGCTCGTCGGGTTCCATCGCGCGACACTCCCCTGCTCTGCTCTGCTCTGGGCTGCTGGGCTCGGACCGACCGAGGCTAAAGCGAGCGCCGGTCGCCGTCAACCCCGGGTCTGATCTGAAGACGCGCCGAACCACCGGACGCAACGGCTCAGGAATTGGGTGGGCAAATGGGTCCTTGATGAAATAAGATAGATCGTTGTCGCGTCGCATCTTTGCTGGTGACCGCTCGCGCGAGTGGTGTCCGACCCATCGCTTCCTCCGAGGCATCCCGATCGCCGATGCAAGCCAACCGACGGAAACTCGCTGGTGCCTGGTGTTTCGTGGTGCTGCCGACGCTTGCTCTGGCGAGCGGTGTCGCGCGTGGGGATGACGCCCCGCCGCCGGTGACCCCCGAGGCGGCGACCTTCTTCGAGACGCAGGTCCGGCCGGTCCTGGTCGAAAAGTGTGCCAGTTGCCACGGGGCGGAGAAGCAGTCGGGTGGCCTCCGGGTCGATTCGCGCGGGGCGCTGCTCGAAGGGGGCGACCTCGGTCCGTCGGTGGTCGTGGGTGACCCCGACAAGAGCCCGCTCATCCAGGCGATCCGCCACCAGGGGGATAACAAGATGCCCCCCTTGGGCAAGGGAGACAAGCTGGCGGACCCCGTCGCCGGCGCCCTGGCGCAGTGGGTCCAGATGGGTGCCCCCTGGCCCACGACCCCCGTCGTGACCCCCATCACCAAGGCCGAGGCGGCAAAAAACCACTGGTCGTATGCCCCGGTGGTCGATCCTGCCATCCCGACCGTCGGCAACCTCGGCTGGGTGGCGAACCCGGTCGACAACTTCATCCTGAGCAAGCTCGAAGCCGCCCGGATCGAGCCGTCTGCGCTCGCCGACAAGCGGACGTTGATCCGCCGGGTGACGTTCGACCTGACCGGCTTGCCCCCCTCGGCCGCCGAGGTCGATGCGTTCCTGGCCGACGATGCCCCCGACGCCTACCGCGAGTTGGTGGACCGCCTGCTAGCAACCCCCCGGTACGGCGAGCGCTGGGGGCGGCACTGGCTCGATGTGGCACGCTATGCCGACACGAGAGGATATGTTTTCACCGCCGAGAAGCGTTATCCGTACAGTTATACTTACCGTGACTATGTGATCCACGCCTTCAACGCCGATCTGCCCTACAACCAGTTCATCCTGGAGCAGATCGCCGCCGACCGCCTCCCGCGTTCGGAGGACACGAGTCCGCTGGCGGCACTTGGCTTTCTGACGGTTGGTCGGCGGTTCCTGAACGATGTCAACGACATCATCGACGACCGGATCGACGTCGTGACGCGTGGGTTCCTCGGCCTCTCCGTCACCTGTGCCCGCTGCCACGACCACAAGTTCGACCCGATCCCAACCGAGGATTACTACTCGCTCCACGGCGTTTTCGCGTCGTCGGTTGAGCCCGGTGATGCCGACCTGCCCCTCTTGCCGTCCGCCGTCCCCGAGGCCGACCGCGCGGCTTATGAGGCTGAGCGGCAAACCCGGCTCAGCACCGCCGCGACGGCTCGGGTCGCGCTCAAACGGCATATCCAGCAGGAGTTGCGCGAAAATCTCGCGGCGCTCGTTGCTTCCAGTTTTGCGATCGGCTTTGATCCCAAAAATCCCAAGTTGGATGAGGTCGCGCGGGCACACGGCGTCGAGCCCGACCGCCTGAAACTCGCCGCGCGGCGAGTCGGCAAGCTCCTGGCAAAGACCGGCGATCCGCTCGACCCGATCACCGGCCCCTGGGTTCGGTTCGCCGCGATCCCCGAAGCCGAGTTCGCGGCCAAGGCCGCCGAGATCATCCAGAATCTGGTCGATCATCCCGACCCCGGCCACCCGGTGGAACCCGCCGTCGTGGCTTTGTTCGCGTCCCCCACCGAGCCGCCCCGGAGTCTCGCCGAGGTGGCCGACCGGTACGGCAAGCTGTTCGAGCACGCTGCGCGGTTACAAGCGCCGCAACCGCCGGTCGGCCCACCCGCCGAGGTCGCCGACCCCGCGCTGACGGCGCTCTGGGACCGACTGAATCAGGGGGAAGATGCTGTTCTGGTCCTGGGCGATAAGGCGGGCGACCGCGTTTTTAACCGGCTCGAACGCGAGCGGGTGCAAAAGCTGGACGTCAAGGTGGCCGAGTTGTCGGTCGGGCACCCGGGCTCACCGGCCCGCGCGATGGTCATGAACGACGCGCCGAACCCGGTGACGCCGCACGTCGCGATCCGTGGCAACCCGAACCGACCCGGCAAGGAAATCCCGCGCCGGTTTCTCCGCGTGCTGACCCCCGGCGGTGAGGCGAAACCCTTCACCGACGGGAGTGGTCGGCTCGAACTCGCCCGCGCCATCGCCAGCGCCGATAACCCGCTGACGGCCCGCGTCCTCGTCAACCGGATCTGGCACCACCACTTCGGGTCGGGCCTGGTGACGACCCCGAGCGACTTCGGCGCCCGGGGCGAACTCCCCTCCGACCCCGCCCTGCTCGACTACCTCGCCCGCCGGTTTGTCGATGGCGGCTGGTCGATCAAGTCGCTCCACCGCCTGATTCTGCTCTCGGCAACCTACCAGCAGCAGAGTCTCAGCCGCCCCGAGGCGCTCGCCGCCGACCCGTCGAACCGCCTCCTCTGGCGCTTCCCGCCGCAGCGGGTCGACTTCGAGGCCCTGCGCGACGCCGTGCTCGCGGTGGCTGGTGATCTCGACCTGACGATGGGGGGCCGCTCGGTCGACCTGTTCCAGGGGGACAAATCCTCGACCCGGCGGACCGTCTACGGCTACGTCGACCGCTACGACCTCGACCCGACCTTCCGGACCTTCGACTTCCCCAACCCCGACATCAGCGCCCCGCTCCGCCCGTCAACCACAGTCCCGCAGCAGGCCCTTTTCCTCCTCAACAGCCCCTTCCTGCTCGACCGGGCCAAAAACCTCGCCCACCGCGCCGATCTCGCGGCGCTGCCCGACCTCGACGCCCGGATCAAGCGTCTCTACCTTGACCTCCTCAACCGCCCCGCCGAGCCGAGTGAGGTCATCCTGGGCCGCCAGTTCATCGAGTCGAACCCGCCAACTGACGGCCCCTCGCCGTGGGAACTGTATGCTCAGGTGCTCTTGATGACGAACGAGTTCGCGACGATCCAGTGATCCTTGCTTCAGGTGGTGACTTGCCTGCTTGAACATGACCTTGGATGGCACCGGCAGTGCGGATCAGTTGACGATGGCATTTCCCATGATCTGGAGGTGAGAGTCGTGTTGCCAACCTACCCTGCAATTCTGCGTGAGGGTACGCTCGACTGGGGCACCAACCCGCCGCCGCTTCTATCCGGCTCGGTTCCGGTTCACGTCACGATCCTGGCTTCGCCGGCTCCGATGACCGACGGTCCGGCGATGGCGGCGGCGCTGGAAGCACTCGCTGATGCTCGATAGCAACCTAATTATTGATGCGGCCCGACCCGAATACCCGGGTCTCCGCCGACTCATCGCCGCTTGCTCGCCTGGAAAGTGAAATTGGAAAGTGAAATTGGTGTCAATTCTCAATTTCCCCCCCCGCTTGTCGATGGCGATCCGGCTTGAGCACACGGCTGGCTCCCGACTGGTCGCGGGAGTTCTCGGCCCCAGGGGCAAATACATGATGGCGGTGAGGCCCATGGAACAAACGAATCTCGAACTTTTGCTGGCGGCGGATGATCCGACGCACTACGAGACTCCCCCTGGCTTCGACTGACACGCGCTGGTCGGTCGGGTGGCTGCGCTGCGTCCGGAACTGGAACGGATCGCTGGCCGGGACTTCGTCCTGGATGATCATGTGCAGGACGCCAGCTTCGGGGCCGACCTGTCAATCCAGCGGTCGGACTCGGGATCGTCGAATCAAACCGACACCGTGTTCGCGGTGCGGTTTTCTAATTTTGGGGATTTGTTTACCACCTGGAGCTGTTGCCAGGTGGAAGAATTGCCCGCCGAGGCCGTGATGCGGCTGGTCGCGTCGGTTGTGGCAGCGGGTTTCCGCTCCATTCCCGAACCGGCACTTGTCGAGGCTTACGCAGGCCATCATCCCGGTTTCGCGGGCTCAACATGGTCCGATCGGTTCTTCGACTACCTGTAGGATCGCGGGTTGGTTCTCGGCCCAGCCTGCTAACTGATCTGTTGCGAAATTCATTCAGCATTGGCCAGTTTCGCACCAGGACGGTGAGTTTCGCATCAAGTCTCTCTCCGGCGATGAGGTCAAGTGTCGCGCATCGACCGATCCGGCTGGGCGTCGAGCGTCCGACCACCGTCGGGCCGTCGAGGTTCAAGGGGACGAATACCGTGGAGGTAAGGGAGAGCCAGGGTATCGTTGAGGAGGCCAGGACCAAAGGAAGGTCCACCAGGGATAGACCGGGTCGTTCTTCCACCAGGGGGTCGCCGCGCACCAATGACACTGCATCGAACCGCCCAACGTCAACTCGGCCGGGCAATCGATGGCGGGCCTGGGGCTGGCCAACGGCTCGGGAGGCGGTTGGTCCGGCCCGGCCGCCAGCCAGGGGCGGTCGGCGAGCCGCCAGTACTTGCTGGACAGCCTGGCGGCCCATGCATGTCGGAGCCAGAAATCTTCGTCGTCAGCCTGCCAGATAAACCTGCCATCTTTGGTAGTAAACCCAAAATTGGCCTGTAAACGACCATGGAAACATTGGGCGAAGTCGGAAGACTTCCTCCGGTAGGCGTCAGACCGGGCCCGCATCACAACAAGCCACCGGCCCGACCCCAGGACGAGGCCCACGATCGCCACGGCGATCATCAGCCGGCGGACGGTGAAGCGAGCGCGCAAGATTCGCATCGGCCTGACCTCCATCGGATGGCTCGATCCTCACCAGCTCCATTCCCATGATGGTGAGTTTGGTTCTCGTAGGCTGGGTCTCGACCCAGCTCGTCCCTCAGTGATTCGAACCAACGCCATTTTCCCGCGTTACCGCAAGCCCTTCTGTTCCAGCGGCGGACCGTGGGCCGAGGCTCGACCTGACTTACTGGCTCAGCCCCCGCTGAGCGGGAGGCGGAACGGCAGGCCCTGCTCGTAGAGTTGGAGGCGGTCGGTGGCACTTGCGCCGTAGGTTGTGCGGTAGGCGCGATCGCCGAGGGCGTACTTCTGCCACTTCACGGCCTGGATGAAGTCGCCGATCTCGGCGGCGGCGGCGGCGAACGTCCCGACGGTGTTTGGGTGGCTCCAACCGGTCGCCTTGCAGGCGTAAGTCGCGTGCTCGACGGCTGCGCGGCCGTCACGGAGGGCGTCGACCGGGCAGGCGGCCAGCAGCCAGGCGAGGTTGTTGTGGGCGGTGGCCAGCTTGGGTTGCAGGCGGAGGGCTTCCCGCAGGTCGGCGATCGCCGGCTCCCAGAGCCCGGAGTGGCTCTGGGCGAGCCCCCGGTTGCTGTACGCGGTGGCCACGACGCCGGGGTCGCCGCCGAGGTCGATCAGGTGGGTGAAGCGTTCCACCGCCTCGTCGTGCCGACCCGCGCGGAACGCGGCCAGCCCCTCGTTCATCGCGTCGATCGTGGGCCGCAGCGAGTGGAGCTTGCCGCCCACCTGGAAGCCCTTCCAGGCTTGCCAGGCGATGAAGAACGCCATGAACGCGAGCCAGCGGTCCTGGGCGTAAACGAGCGCCAGGACGACCAGCCCAACCCCGCCCGCGACGCCAAGGAACCCCGCCACCATCAGGCTCCGCGCCTCGCCGAGGGGGAACCAGAGCAGGCACCGAAGGATCTGGCCGCCGTCGAGCGGATAGATCGGCAGCAGGTTGAAGATGAGCAGTCCCGCGTTGATCGACGCGAGCGAGATCAGAAAGTGCATCAGGTCCGGGTCGACGTCGTCCCGACCGACGAGGCGCACGGCTACGACCGCCCCGATCGTGATGGGGACCAGAACCACGTTGACCAGCGGGCCCGCGGCGATGCTCCACAGGTTGGCGCCGGCGCGGGGCGGCGGCTGCACGAAGGCCACGCCGCCCAGCGGCCAGAGCATGATCCGGTTGGCCTGCCCCCCCACCTGCCGGCAAGCCAGAGCATGGCCGAACTCGTGGAGCAGGACGATCCCGAAGAGGGACAGATATTCGAGGACGTTCCAGCCAACCGACCCGTACGGGTTGACCCGCGTCACCAGCTCGAAATAGGCCACGACGAGCCAGGTCCAGTGCAGGTAGACCTGGATGCCCGCGACGCGAAACAGGGGGAACGAGCCGGCCGAGATGGCATTCATGGAGGAATCACGTCGGGGGGTCTGATGCTTGATCACACGGGCGGAGATCTTAGCACGGCCACACCCAAATTGACACGTCCGGGGCGGGATCAAACCCGATGCGCGACGTCAGCGAGTGGAGCTTTCGAACCCGGAGGTTTGGATAGCAGATCGCAAAAACCAAGTCGGTGTCAATTCTCAATTTCGACGGTTCAATTCGATCGTGGTGGTGGGGTTCCGCCTGGGCGGGTGGCTTAGAAGAAGAAGGCGATCCGGGTCCAGAAGATGTTGAACTGGTCGACCGGGTTGGAGCGGACCTGGGTGGCGGGGGTGCCGGCCTGGTTGTTGTTGACCGGCCAGGGGATCGACTTGTTGAAGTAGTCGCCGACCCAGTCGAAGGAGAGCCGGATGTACTTGTTGGGCCACCAGTTGACACCGAGCTGGATCTCGTCGAGCCGGGTGGCCCACTGGGGGTCGGCGAAACCGCGGCGGATGTCGCCGGACCCGATGTTCAGGCCGGAGTACTGCGCGACGAGTTCCCAGGCACCCGGGCCGTACTTGCCGTCGCTCGGGTTGAACGGGCGGTTGGGGATGATGGTGGGAAAGCCACCGGTCCCGTCGCCGGTGTTGCGCTCGCCGGTCAGGAAGTACGAGCCCTGCACAAAGAACCCGCGCTGGGTGGAGCGGCCCCGCGACGTTGGGTCGGCCAGTTCGCGGGTCATCGCGACGTATTCGGCCAGCAGCGAGAACCGACCGTACCAGAACAGGTGCGGGGCGATCCGGACCTGGTTGCCGAAGGCCCGGACGTTGTCGTGGTAGTAGAAGAAGGGGACGCCCGACGCGGTGATGTACTCGAAGTTGAGTAGCGGCGACCCCGCCCCCGAGATGAACGTCAGGCTATCGACCCGGTTGAGCAGGTAGTTTTCGTACCCTGTCTGCATGCTGAACCCACCGCCCAGCCCCTGCAACCACTGGCGGTCGTCGTTCTTGAACGGGGTGATCGTCAAGGAGCCGATGAAATCTTTGTTCTTGTCGAAGTCGAAGTAGCTGTTGGGGACACCGTTGAAGACCCCCAACTGGTACTGGACCGTGTTTTTCAGGACCTTGCCCCAGGCCATTGCCCCGACCTGGCGGTTCGCCGCGAACTGGTAAAGTGGCGAATAGGCGACCGTGGGAACCAGCATCGGGAACGTGGCGTAGCTCTGGTATTCAAACGGCGCAAGGTAGCGGCCGAACTTGAACATCAAGCGGTCGTCATAGTGGATGTTGACCAGCATGTCGAGCAGGTTGAAGCTGCCGAACGAGCTTTGCTCGGAAAGCTGGTACTCAAAGTTCTTGGTGATGTTGCCGTACAGGTAAGTCCGCTGGTACGGGATGTTGAACCCCTGCTCGCGGGTAGGGGCTTCCTGGCGGTCGTAGAACGTGCCGTCGGCGACGAGCATATTCTGAACGTTGAGGACGAACTCCTTGTTGTCGTCGGCGAAGTTGAAGTAGCCCCCCGCGAAGTTGTACTTGTACTCCGCACTCAGCTTGAACCCGGCCGGCGACCGACTCCCGGTACGCTCGCCGCGCCCGACGCTCCCCTGGCCACCGCCACCGCCACCCCCACCGCCGCTGGTCGAAGTTGGGCCATCGCCCGCCCCGCCCGAGTAGTTGTCACCGCCGCTGCCGCTGCCGCTGCCGCTGGACGACGACGACCCACCTGGCTCCGCCGGGGACTTTCCGCTCAATGACGACTCGGTCGAACCCGGGGCGGCCGGAGTGACCTGGATGGTCTGAAGTTGACCTTCGAGCCGGTCCACCTGCGCCTTGAGGGTCTTGACCTCGTCGTCCCGTTCGGCCCTTGAGCGCTGCAACTCGGTTTCGAGCCGTTCCAGCCGCTCGATCATCGTCCGATCAGGCAAAGGCAACGCCGCCGGTGCCGGTGCCGGCAAGGGCGACGGCGGTTGATCCTGCGCCTGAGTCTCGGCCACCGTGGCCAGACCCACCAGAACGACCAGCCCCAAGCCCAACCTCGATGCCCTGCTCCAGCGTGTCGGCATCGAAGCTCCCTGGACGATAGATCCAAATAATCAAATATCTGGATCAGATATTATCATGTTTGGCTGGATGACAACCGAAGGGGTTCAACCCAGCAAGAATTCATCGGCTAGCACAGGCCCCGGGTTGAGTCGATCTTGCCGATCCGGTCGAATTTGCGGATTTTTTGGGTTGGTCTGGGTCCATGTCAGGTTGGTTGATCTGGTCGTTGTCAGCGGGCTGTGACGTCGCGGCCCGAATCCTTCCCCTTGCGCAGGGGGATGAGCTGGCGGAGGCGGTAATCGCGGAAGAAGACGCCGAGCCAGACGAGCACGCCGAAGACCATCTGGGGGATGAATGGTTCGTGGACGCGGAGGTGGGCGAGGATGGCACCGCCGAGGTAGCCGGTGAAGAGGATGGCGCCGAGGACCGACGTGGCGGGGGCCAGGTAAAGGAGCACGCAGACGACCTCGAACGCCCCGAGCGGGGTGAGTAAGGCGGTGTCGACCCCCAGGTCCGTCATCATCTTCTCGGCCTGTGGGCCGCCCTTGAGCTTCATCCCGCCGCTGCCCAGGAAGACGATCGTGATCACGATCGTGCAGACCCAGCCGGCCCAGTTGACCCACTTCGGGACTGTGGGCGGGTGCGCCGGGCGGGCTGAAGCTGCGAGGTCTGCTCCCAGGGAATCTGCCATGTTTGCCTCCGATTCTTGAATGAATCCATTGCGAGAGACCGGCGCCGGTCGTGCCGAATGCTATGCGGGACTCAGCGGTTCTGACAAGAGGGCATAGGTTGCATCTCAGCAACCCCCGCAAAATCGGTGTCAATTTTCAATTTCGCTTGATGTCTCGTTCGCTCTTCTGCTAATCTGGCACGATGGGACGACCACTCCGACCAAATGATGATGGCCTGACATTCCACGCCTTTAGCCGAGGGAACAATGGGCACGACGTCTTTCATGAGGACGATGATCGCTATGCCTTCCTGACGGCTCTGGCACGCACGCAACTGCGCTATCCGTTTCGCCTGTATGGCTATTGCCTGATGACCAACCATGTTCACCTTTTGGTTCGGCCCGAGCCGGGGGTGGCCATTGGTCGGGTGATGCAGTCGCTGTTGGTAGCACATACGTTGCGCTATCACAAGCGGCACAAAAGCCTTGGCCACGTCTGGCAGGGCCGGTTCAAGAGCCCGCCGGTGCAGGAGGACAGCCACCTCTGGACGGTCCTGCGCTACATCGAGGCCAACCCCCTGCGTGCTGGGATGGTGTCCGATCCGGCCGACTACCGGTGGTCGAGTTATCCCACCCACGCCGGCCACCGCGCCGACCCCCTGATGAGCGAACTACCCGGCTGGCCCTATCTGGGCAACACCCCCGAGGAGCGGTCCCAGGCCTGGCGAGAGAAGGTGCTGGCGGCCGTCCCCGAGCACGACCTCGCCGCGATCCGAGCCTCGCTGGTCAACGGCCGCCCCTTCGGTGGGCCAGCCTGGACCGAGGCTCAGTCTGGAGCGCTGGGACTGAACACGCCCCGACGTCCTGTGGGACGGCCCAGGAAGGAAATTCGAAATTGACACCGATTTCCTACTTATCGTTGAGTCTCGCCTTCGGTATGGGCGGACTGCTTTGATTCCTCAAGTGTCCGCTGGTGCGAGACTCGCCGGTTCTTCCTCGCGTTAATCAATCCAATCGCCGTGATGATGAGTCCCGGTAGTCCAATGGTGATGAAGATGATCGTCCCCAGCATGCCCGAAGCGGAGTCAGTCCTGCCATTATTGAAGTAAGGTGTGTAAATCCACGGGCAACCGCCTACCAGGAGCAACACGACACCAAATCCTGCTACTGCTCCCGCCGAGGAGTGTTTCTTCGGTTGGGCCTTGGGCTGGGAGGCACGGCTGGCCGCCAGCGCCACGAGCAGGATCGGGCCAGAAAGTAAAGCCAAGTTCAACGATTCTAGCTCACCCTGGAAGGGTCTTAATCCCGAGAGCAGGGCGAACGTCAGGAGGAGACCGACCACGCCCATTGCGATGGAGCTGCCGCTGAGGCCGAATGGTCCGTTGCTCAATTGATCCTCCGCTTCTACGCTGGGTCAAGGGCAATTGCTCGGCTGAGATCATCGCATCGCTGGAGGTTCGATGCTAGTGGGCGGGCTTGAAGGGTGGGAGAGCACGGGATAATCGGTGTCAATTCTCGTTTTCCCGCACTGTCCTCCTGAAGTCGTCCCTGGCGGATTCGACGATTTGGGACAAGACCCTGACTCTGGCTTATGTTACCATCAGAAGAGGGAGCCGATCCGTTTCTACCTAATCCAGTCAAATCCCCCTGTTCCACGGAGTCGCGGCGATGTCTCACCTTCCGGTCCGGATCGAAGACACCCTTTTGACGCGGCGCGATGCGCTTCGGCGGGCGGGGATGGGGTTTGGAGGCCTGGCGCTGGGGACTCTGCTGGCGGACTCGGCGCCGAAGATGGCCCGCGCGGCGGATCTGGCGGAGGGGGGAACGGCAGGGCCGAAGGGGTTCACTTCGTCGTTGGCTCCGAAGGCGCCACGGTTCGCGCCGAAGGCAAAGCGGGTCATCCACCTGTTCATGAACGGGGGGCCGTCGCAGGTTGACACGTTTGACCCGAAGCCGGCGTTGACAAAATACAACGGCAAGCCGATCCCGCTCAGCTTTTCGACCGAGCGGAAGACGGGGGCCGCGCTTGGGTCGCCGTATGGGTTCAAAAAGTATGGCCAGAGCGGTCTGGAAGTCAGCGACATCTTCCACCACGTCGGCGAGATGGCCGACGACCTCTGCGTGATCCGGTCGATGCATGCCGACGTCCCGAACCATGAGCCAAGCTTGATGCTCATGAACTGCGGCGACGCCCGCCAGGCACGCCCGAGCCTGGGTTCGTGGCTGCTCTACGGCCTCGGGAGCGAGAACCAGAACCTGCCCGGCTTCGTCGTCCTCTGCCCCGGCGGCATGCCGATCGCCGAGGCGCAGAACTGGCAGGCCGGCTTCTTGCCCGGGATCTATCAGGGGACGTACGTCAACAGCCAGCACACCGAGATCGAAAAGCTGATCAACCACATCAAGAACGGCCGGGTCAAGACCGCTCCCCAGCGCGCCCAGCTCGACCTCCTGATGCAGCTCAACCGCGACCATCAGGCCCGGCACGCCAGCGAGGCCCATCTCGAAGCCCGGATTCAATCCTTCGAACTCGCCTTCCGGATGCAGTCCGAAGCGGGCGACGCCTTCGACGTCAACGGTGAATCCGCCGAGGTCAAGGAACTTTACGGCCCCGGCGTCCAGGCTCGGCAATTACTGGTGGCTCGGCGGTTACTGGAGCGCGGCGTCCGCTACGTCCAGGTCTACCACGGTGCCGGGCAACCGTGGGACAGCCACGACGACATCGGGACCGAGCACAAAAAGCTCGCCGAGCAGTGCGACCGGCCGATCGCGGCGTTGCTCAAGGATCTGAAGCGGCTGGGGATGCTCGACGACACCCTGGTGATCTGGGGCGGCGAATTCGGCCGGACGCCGACCGTCGAACTCCCGACTCCGGGAGCCAATCAAGGCAAGATGAACGGCCGCGACCACAACCACTACGGCTTCACGATGTGGCTGGCGGGCGGCGGCGTCAAGGGGGGCCACGTCCACGGCGCCACCGACGAGTTCGGCTTCGCGGCGGTGGAAAACAAGGTCCACGTCCACGACCTCCACGCCACGATCTTGCACCTCCTCGGCTTCGACCACGAGACCTTCACCTACCGCTACGCCGGGCGCGACTTCCGCCTGACCGACGTCCACGGCAAGGTCGTCCACGACATCATCGCCTGAATCACATCGGGAAGCTCGAACCGGCTGATGAGGCTACGCTGCTCGTGGCCGGGTCGGGTGGGAGCTCGATGGCGATCTGGCCTTGCTTGGCTTCATAAGGCTGGTCGTGGCGGTAAAACCTGGGCGGGGTCCGGTCGCTCAGCGGCTTCAGGTGTTTCATGCCCGCCTCGGTCAGGTTCTGGCCCTGGACGCTCAGCCCGGTCAACTCGACCATCCGGCCGAGCGGGTCCAGGCCAGCGTCGGTGAGCTGGTCGCCGACGAGGGTGAGTTCCCGCAGTTGGGTCAGGCGACTGATCGCAAGGAACCAGGCATCCTCCATCCCCAGCGGTGAATCCAGGCTCAAATGATCCAGGTGGGTGAACTCGCCCAGGATCGCGACCCCGGCGGGTGACAGGCGGAGCGCTGGGGTCGTTTGCTTCCAGACGGGGGCGATATCGAGCGACTTAAGGCGAGGCAACCGCGTCAGGACGGCCAGGCCCGCCTCGGTCACCTGATCGGCGGCAAATTCGAGGCGCTCCAGCCGGAGCAAGCCGCCAAGGTGCGCCAGGCCACGGTCGGTCAACCGTGATCCCGGATACGACAGGTCGAGCGTCTTGAGGTGAAGCAACCCTCGGAGGTGGACCATCCCGTCATCCTGGGCGGATTCGGCGTTGAGGCGCAGGGTCTCCAGGTGATTCAGCCGCGCCAGTGGGGCCAGATCCGCGCCGGTCAGGTCAGTGCCGAACAGGTTGAGTGTCTGGAGGTCCGGCAAGGCACTGACCAGCGACAGCCCGTTGCGAGTGATCTTCGCGTCGATCAGCCAAAGTTCCCGCAAGCCCGCGCACTCGGGCAACCGGGTCAGGTCTTCGTCGCGAACGGGCACATAAGAAAAGCTCAGCGACTCGACCGACCCCAGCGCCAGGATCGCGTCCCAGTCCGCTGTCAGGGGGCGACGGAACAAACTGATCCCGACGACGCGCCGAAAGTGATCCTCGCCCACAAGCTGCCGGCACCAGGCTGGCACCCAGGCCGGCTGGGGTGCGTCGTGGTGGTAGGGGCCACCGGAGTCGTCGGCGAAAGTCGCCTCGATATCCCGGTCAAAGGAAGCCAAAATCGCCCGGAACCGCCGGACCCGGTTCGCCTCCCAGCCGATCCCGCCGCCGACCCCCAGGACCAGGAGCATCAGGCCCCGAACGCTCAGCGACCACCAGCGGCGCCGGGGTCGAGCGGGCGTTGCTGCATCGGGCGGCATGGTGGGCGTCATTGGTGGTGCCATTCTGGTGTGGGGGGTTGACGGATCGGGTCGGAGGCGGTCGTCACTGGGGGGCGCTGGGGCGGTTGGTCCGGGGTGAGCGGCGGACCGGGGGCGGCTTGAAGGCGCCTCGGTGGGGACGTGTGGAGACCCACTTCAGGGTGGGCACGGCCGTCTGCAACTGTGCGGTTCCCGCGGCGTCGGCCTGGCTGGTCAGGAAGAGGTTGGTCAGCCTGGTCATGGCGGTCAGGTGGCTCAGGCTGGCGTTGGTGACCAGGGGGCTATTGATATCGAGCATGGTCAGGTTGACCAATGGTCGGAGGGCCGCCAGGCCATCGTCGGTGATCCGGTCGCCGTCGAGATTGAGCCTCCCAAGCCGGGTCATCGCCCGGACCGCGCCAACCCAGGCGTCGTCCACGACGGTGGGATCATCCAGCGTAAGCGCTTCGAGCCGGGTCAATCCCGCCAGCGTTTGCAACCCATCGGGCGTGATCCGGGCGGTCCAGTTCTCCGGATCGTTCGCCAGGTTGTACGTCGTGGAGATTGATGTCTTGATCCTCAGGGATTTCAGCAGCGGGAAGCGGGCGAGGGCGGCCATCCCCGCGTCGGTGAAGTGCCAGGGTTCGAAGTCAAGGGTTTCCAGCCGGGTGAGCGCCGCGAGGCTCGCCATCCCCGCGTCCGATATTCGCCCCGTGCTGAGCGACCGGAGATTCACGAGCTTGCCGAGGTGCGCCAACCCCGCGTCGGTTTCGGTCTCGCGCGGCAAGACGAGCGTTTCGAGCTGGTTCAGCGGCTCCAGCACCACCAGGTCGGCCGCCGTGATCTGGGTGCTCGTGAGTTCAAGAACCCGCAGGCGGGGCAAGGTGGCGAGAGTCCGCAACGTCTTGCCGGTAACCGGCCCGAACGGGTAGCCGCGACAGGTGACGGCCCGGAGACTGACGCAGCGGTCGATCCCGACCAGGTCGGCGTCGTTGGTCCCCGCCCCCTCGCAAAGGACTTCCTCGACCGACCCAAGCGCGGCAATCGCCTCCCAGTCGCGCAGGTCTGGCCGCCGCTGGAAGGTCACCATGCTGACCTGGCGGTGATAATCGGCTCCCAGCAACCGCCGCGTCCACCGGGAAAACCACCCATCCCGGTTGCGGAACTGGAACTCACCGTTGGCATACTGGTCGTCGAACCGAATCCCGACCTTGCTTCCTGGCGCGAACCGATCGCCCGGCATTTGCATGATAGCCAGATTCAGCAACGGATTCGGGTCGGGATTGGGCTCGACCGGGACCGCGCGCTCCAGGACCGCAACCGCTCGCCGGAGCCGACTCACGCGGTTCGCTTCCCAGCCTATGACGCCACCAACGAGCAAGACCAGGATCATCAAGCCCCGGACACTCAGCGACCACCAGCGGCGCCGGGGTCGCCCAGCGCGGACCTCGGGCGGGGTCGGTCCATCGGACGCAAGATCGGTTGTCATCGGTTGGTCTCGGGGGGGCGAGCGTGGGGAGGCAGTGATCGTTGAGATCTCATCCACGACGGCCGACCTTAGCACGCCCCCCTGCCCCCAGCAAGCACCGGCTCGCTCGACCCAGCACGGCCGGCCCAGACGGGGGGATCTGCCGCGTCTTCAGGCCAGACCATCCACCGCGTCGCGCCACTGCTGGCGGTGGGCGGCTTCCTTGCGACGGGCGAGGTTGCCGGGGATAACGGTGAGGAGCCAGAAGCCCAAAGCCGAGCCGACCACGCACCCTGGCACCCCCGCGACCGCGTAGCCAACGGCGCCGGGCGCGAGCCAAAGCAGCAGCACACCCACAAAAAGCCCCGCCCAGACCCACTCCTGCCGGGTCGAGAGAGCAAACTTCGGTTTGGGCTGGAAGAAGGGCAGATCCCCCGCGCTGTTGGCGTCTTCCCACGGTTCGTCAAAGCTCTGTCGCTTGTGGCGTTGTCCGCAGTGGTCGCAGCGGTAGTAGTGATAACTGAACGACACGCAAGTCACACACGTCAAGGGCCGGCGCGCGCACCCGGGGCAGCGAATGCCGACCGTCAGCGGGATGATCAGGCCCACCCAGCAGAGCCGAGCCAGCACAAACGGGGCACATAAGCTCCCCACCAGCAGGAAGACCGCGAAGCCCGGCAACCCCGACCAGACCACGAAGGCATGCCACGCCCCCAGCACCGCGACCAGGCCCAGAGCGAACCAGATCCACGCCCTCGGTAAATTTCTGAGCGCTGCCGTGGGTTCAACAGAGGGTGCGGTGGACATGGAACGGTCCTCCCAGAAAAACCAGTGGATTGCGAATGATCCTAGCCTGCCCGTCGATCCTTGACAAGTGTCTTGCTGGCCGACGGGGGTGAAACCGCATCGGTCTTGGTCAGAAATTTACCAATTTTGCAACAAAAATCCCTATTTTGCAATAAATCGGTGGCCAAGCTCGATTAAACCTGCCATAATAGGACAACAGGCCGCTCGGGCAGTTCCCGGTTGTGGTCGACTTCCCCGGCAGTGCACCCCAGCCAGTGAGGCCCGCAGCCAATGTCCGGACCAATCTCCGCAGCGCGTCTCGAAGCCAACCGCCGGAACGCCCAGAAGTCGACCGGGCCGACGACAGATGCCGGTAAATCCCGATCGCGGGGGAACGCCATGAAGCATGGCCTGACCGCGCAGGTGATCGACCTCGTCGCCACCCCGCTCGATCCCGAGTCCGGGGATACACTGCACGCGAGCATCGGGACCAGCCGCGCCTTTCTGAGCAAGCAACTCCGGCGGACGATGACGCAACTGGACCGGACGCAGGTCATCGAGGGAGAGCTCCGCGCCGAGGCGGTCTTCCGTGCCCAGACCGTCTGGGATGGCGACCGCACCGTCATCGTCGAAAAACTGGCGCTCAAGCTCAGCCGGAACCCATCTGCGGTTGTGGCCGAACTCCGTCAGACCCCGCACGGGTGCGCCTGGCTCAGCTACCGCTGGGATATCCTTGGTCGCGCCTCGCAGGCCCCCGGCGGCTGGACCGAAGCGCAGACCGCGCTCGTCTTCGACCTGCTCGGCGTGCCGAGCGAGGGGCGGGGCGTCTCGATCAGCCAGGTTTTCTCCTACCGCCAGCACCCGTCCGAAGCGCCGCTCAGTCCAATCGAGATTGCCGCCGATATGCTCGCCGAGCTGGAAGAACAGCGGGCGCGGGTGATCCCGACCGATGCCCGCGAGCGGGCGCTGGCGCAGGCGGACCGGCTCGACCTGCCGACGCCCGCCCTGGCACGGGTCCGCCGTTACGAGGTGGCATTGTACCGCCGCTTCCGCCACCTGATCGCTGACCTGGATGCGGCCCCGCCCGAATCTGAGGGTCTGATCCAAACGACGCAAATCATGGCTCCGCAGCCGGTTGCGACCGTCGTGCCGGTCCCGATGCCGCTGGCTCCGTTACCCCCAATTACGACGTACAAAACGAACCCAACGCCGGGGCCGGTCGAACTTGGTTGGCCGACCGACACGCTGGCGATTTCGGTGGCGCGGGGACCAATACTCGCCCCGAAGCGGGAGAAAAAGCGTGGTCCGCAGCCGATGCCGCCCCGCTCGCGGCGGTAAGGTTGCCGGATGTTCCCGACTCCATTGCCTGGTCGCCCGCGATTTGACCCCGCGACGGTCCCCTTGCGCTGGCTTTCTGGCCTGATCTGGCCGATTCACCTGGTCGGCTTGATCCCGTCCCAGGCGACGGCGAGGTCGGCGAGGCCGACGCTCCGGCAGAGGGCGGCGAGGTCGGTCATCGCGGTGGCGGCCTCGGTGTCGGAGCCCTCGTCGAGCTGGGCGAAGGCGGTGGTCAGGCGGGGGCCAAGGGTGCTCGGGTCGAGTCGTTCGCGGAGGCGGGCCACGGCCAGAGCCTCGGCCTCGGCGGCGTCGAGCTGACCGAGCGTCCGGAGCGATCGGGCCAGCCCGTAGTGCGCTTTCCAGTCGTGCGGGGCCGCGTGCACGGCCCGCCCGAAGTGCTCAGCAGCGCCGTCGGCGTGGTGGTCGTATTCAAGATCCCAGCGCGCCTGGAGCCGGTGGAACCTCGGGTCGGCGCCCGGTGAATCCCAGCCTGCCAGGACGGTCCGCCCGCGGTCCACCTCGCCCGCGTCGCCCAGTGCAACGATCAGCGCCGACCGCGCGGCGACGTCGTCGGGTCTGGCTCCGAGGATACCTTGCAACGCGTCGATCCGGGCCGAGCGGTCGGGGTCTCCCGGATGCGGGTTGGCGGCGATCCGGGTTAGGCGAGCCACCCGCGCGGCGGTGTCGGCGGGGTCGGCGGCGATCCAGCGGTCAAGCTGGTCCCGGGCGTCGGTGTCCGGCAGGTCGGCGAGCGTCGCCAGGGTGGTGGCCTTGAGGACCTTCCGCCGCGCCTCGGGGGTCCGCAACCGGGGCAAGGCGTCGAGCCCGAGGGCGCGGGCCTCGTCGGGCCGGTCGAGCACGCGGAGCCGGTTGAGTCGCAAGGTCCAGGCGGCGGGGTCGGCGGCGTCAAGCTGGGTCACCCGCGCAGCCAGCTCATCGGCAAGCCGGCCCCGGCCGAGGTCGAGCGCCAGTTGCGCCTCGATCAGGAGCGTGCCGGCGGTCCCGGCCCCCGACTCGTTCCAGGCATGCCAGGCATCGAACGCCCGGGGCCAGTCGTGCGCCTCGGTCGCGGCGCGGGCCTCGGCCAGGGTCGCCGCGACCGGATCACGCAGCGCGAACCAGGTTCCCACCCCCGCCCCGGCCAGTGCGACCCCGATCGCCCCGATCAAGCTTGCCACCAGCCACCGCGACGGCGGCTGCGGTCTGGGGGCAGGTTGCGGCTCCCGACGCCGGCGCGAGGGGGACGGCCTCGGTGGTCGGGAGGGCATCGGGTCGGGTCCAAAGGGCCGCGCGGCTAGGGCAAGCGGGGACGCCGAACCGATCGGCCGACCCCCTTCTGTGGTACCGGGTTTCGACTCCCCAACGCAAGGGGAGGAGAAATCCGCGTGACTTTGTCGCCGGCCGCCGGTGGATCTCGAAGGAAGGGGGAGGCGAGGAGGCCCGACCATCATGGCGAACGCAGGACGCGGCAACATGAGCAACGACACAGACGACGCGGCGATGGCGACTCGGTGGGCGATCCGGCACACCTGGCTGTTGTTTGCCCTGGTGGCGACGATGATCGGCTTCTCGGTCGCGCCGCTGGTCAACGACCAGGTCGGGCGGCTGAACAAGGATTACGTGCTCTGGTTCGCTACCGGGCGGGCGGTCGCGGCGGGCCTGCCGATCTACCCGAGGGATGGCCGGGTCTTCCCGTTCATGTACCCCCCGGCGGCGGCGGCGATGCTGGCGATCCTCAGCTTCCTTGGGTCGAAACTGTTCCTGATCACCTTGCTCCTGATCCACTCCTTGGCCTGGGCGGCGAACATCGCGCTGTCGCTCTACCTGGTTTCGGGCCGGGTGGCGCGGCACAACCCGCTGTTGTATCTGGTCCCGTCGCTGGGCGTGGTGGCGTACATCCACGACGCCTACCTGCTCGGCCAGCCGAACATGACGCTTTTGGCCTGCATGCTGGCGGCGTTTGCGTGCCTGGGGATGCGGCGACCGGTGGCGGCGGGAAGCTGGATCGCCCTGGCGGCGGCCGTCAAGGCGTTCCCGTTCCTAGCGATCGGCTACCTGATCTATCGCCGGCTCTGGAAGGCAACGGCCGCCATGCTGGCCGTGCTGACGTTGCTGATGGTCGTTTTGCCGATGCCCTTCCGCGGCGTGACCGAGGCTTACGACGACGCCGGGACCTGGACGATGGGGATGGTCCTCCGCTACGACTCCGGCAGTATCGCCCAGCGCCCCGAGCGCGGGTTCGGCCACAAGAACCAGTCGTTGATGGCCCTGACGAACCGCCTCCTCCGCGACATCCCCGCCGACGGCGAGGCCCGCGACGGCTGGCAGGTCAACGTCGCCTCGCTCTCCTTCGGCACCGTCAACCGGATCATCCTGGCCTCGGCGGTGGTGCTCGGCGGCCTGTACGCGGGCTTGATCCCCTGGCGGATGCCCCAGCGCGGCCCGATCCTGGCGACCGAGGGGGCGCTCCTGACCCTCCTGATCCTGGTCTTCTCGCCTCTTTCGTTCAACTACTCGTACGTCTGGCTGCTGTACCCGTTGACCGTCGCCCTCTACTTCGGGACCGAAGCGCCCCCCCGGACCCGAACGCGCCGCGTGATGCTCGGCGCGGTGACGGTCTCGCTGGCCCTGCTGGCCCTGTCGCTCGTCTCATCCCGGACGGCGGCGGGCTATGGCAACTCGTTCTTCGCGGCCCTGACGCTGTTCGGAGCGCTGAGCTGGAAGCTCGCGGTTGATCCCGCCGTCGGCTCACCGATCCAGCAGATCCTGCGGTTCGCGACGAAGCCGAAGGTCCGTCGAACTTCCCGGACGATGCCAACCCCCGCGCAACCCGCCCGCCTGAGCGGACCCCACCGGGCCCCGCAATCCGACCGGTCGGAGTTGCCCCGCTGAGTCGGGTGTCGTAGTGTGGATATGACAAAGGCCCCTTGTCAATTCGACAATCGCACCTGGCCTTGCTCGGATCAAAAGCGCGGTGCGGTTCTGCCGGACGGAATCGGCTCACGGCCGGAACCTGGGGAAGTTCCGGCCTTTTTGCCGGCACAATCCGCCCATCCGGTTTGACTGATCGGTGGATCAGGTTCGACCCATCAGGTCGTTGATAAGTTCTTGAAGTTGGATGGTATCCTGCCTGCTATGTTTGCGTGTCCGATCGTTTCGACCTGGTTTTTGGCCTCGAATGTGGGCTTTTCCTCTCTCGTCCCGGTCACGACGGCTTTACCCCTTTCTTCCCGATCCGACGCGAAAGGACAGAGTATTATGCTCGCCACCGTCGCGATGACTGCTTCGCCCCTGTCTGCGCTGGAAGCCACGACCCGCACGACCGTGCTGGCGCACGAAGCCCGCCGGGTGGCTCGCCGCCGCTCCGTCGCCGCCGGAGTTGCTCGTCGGGGCCAGACTAATGACCGCGGCCTGACCCCTGCCGCCTCGACCGAGATCACCGAGCGCGCCCGCCGTCGCGCCAGCCGTCTGAGCCTTGTCTTCCACAAGGCGATCGAATCGCTCTGGACCGCCGGCGAGTTCGATGAAGCTCTCACCATCTTCCGCGAACACAAGGCCGACCTTACCCGCCGGACCGCCTCGCGGTGTTGATCCCGTGGCTGATCCAGGAGAGTACCAAAACCGATGGCGTCATCCCTGCTGCCGGCCAGTGCCGGCAGCTAAGATGACGCCTTTCGATTTACGGACGACATGCCAACTCGCGCCGATTTCTCAATAAGAATCGGCGCTGATGACTTCGCCCTGGTCGCGTGAACCGAGGGCCCAGATCGTGGGTAAAGCGGTGGTCGACTTGAGGAACTTGACCGAGCCGTCGCAGAAAGCGGCGTTGGCGCCACCCGAGTGGTAGCTGCTCATGCCGAACATGCCGTAATTATCAAAGTCGCCGTTGCCGGTGGTGTTGTTGCAGTTCGGGTAAGGCGGGTTCGGTGCCAGCAAGGTGTTCCCGAGCGTCCGGCCGAACATGCCAGTACACCAAATCTGGCCGATGAAACTGCGGTTCGGCGCCGTTTTGGCCATCGAGGCACAGTTGGTCAGCCAGGCTTGAAGCAGGCTGGCACCGGCGGGCATGTTGTTGGCGGGGGAGTCGGCCGCCGAGCCAATATAGGTCCCGCCGATCTCGATCACGTCCTGGGGCACGCTCAGCTTGGTCGTGTCGTTGTCGCCGGTCCGCCACTCGCTGAACGAGATCGTGTTCGACGTCCCGTCGCGGATGTCGCGGTTGCCGATCGGCAGGCTCAGGTAGGCGAACGGGCCGTTCGCCTTCGTGGTTACGTTGCTGCCCTGCCACTGGACGCTCGGTCCCACGGAAGCAAAATAGTTGTTCGTCGGCGATGAAGAGATCGTGTACCAGCTTCCTGAGAACGGCGACGCCGACGGGCAGAGGAACGAGCTGATCCGCGCCCCGCACCCCGTGGTGTTGGCAACGTAGCCGATATACGACGACGTGTCACCCTGGTTGAGCAGACTGAAGTTGATCGAATTATAAATCGCGACCTGTTCCATGAATGGCAGCATCAGCGCCTGCGGGCTCCAGGCGCCCCAGGTCCCGCCCACGGTTCCACCGATCCGCGTCGCCGGGTAGGCACCCGGGTAGCAAGTGTGGGTCGACTCGTAATTCTGAACCGACAGGGCAATCTGCTTGAGGTTATTGACGCACTGGCTCCGGCGGGCCGCTTCGCGAGCGGCCTGCACGGCGGGAAGCAAGAGCGCGATCAAAACAGCAATGATGGCGATGACGACGAGCAACTCGATCAGCGTGAAACCCCGACGGGGTCTCCCGACCGATCCCAGGCGATGCACAGAAGACATGAGGATTCCGATCCGAAGAAAAGTGGAAAAGTGAGAAGTGGAACCGCACAAACCAGCCGTCCCGAGCACTGCAACGACCGTTTCCCGCACTCAGACGCCCGGACGCACGCGGAAAGAAAGGATGGGAATGAGAGAGGGCGACCAGAACGAAACGATCGGGGTCGGCATCCCGGCTTCCCGAGCACCGTGCGTTGGCGTTGGGTCAGTGACTCGGCTCGCCCTGACTGGTGCTACTGCCCTGAGGGAGCCCAGCGTTCTTGGCCGGAGTCGGTGGTGGCGGCATCCCCTGCGGGAACTCCACGAGCGGAATCTCGTTCGAGGAGCAACCGACCGCCGAAGCAAGCAGCAAAGCCGCGGCGAATCTCCAGGGGTAACGGTGCCGAGTGGGTCGACGCATGAGACCCCTTTTCGATAGAGCAAAGATGAGAGTACGCATATTGGTCGAGACGGGAGTTTTTATCCTAAACCCCGACCATTGTCGATGCAACAGAAAAATGAAGGGGGGTTTAATTTTTGAGTGATCAAAGTTCGCAATTTGCGACATCGGATTGGCGAGCACAGATCATTCCGCGGACCCGAAAGCGAATGGGGACCAGCTCTGCTTCGACCGAGCAGGCCAGTCCCCCTGGTGACTTGGGGCTTTGCCTCCGGTTTCCACTCCCCGGAAGTCAGAGCGAGCCTCTCGATGGTCGATCTTCAGAGCGTGGAGCCCGCCGGCTTCGGGGCTCGACGCGAGCGGGCCGGTGGACTGGCCACCGCGGGTTCCTGGCCCCCGGCAAGCGGCTGGCCGGGGTGGGCGGCATCGAGGCGGGCCTGTGCTCGGGCCTGGTACTCGGGAGAAAGCTCGAAGCCGAGGGCGCGGCGGCCGAGCTTGCGGGCGACGGTCAAGGTGGTGCCGCTGCCGGTGAAGGGGTCCAGCACAAGGTCCCCCTCGTTCGAGCTGGCTTTGATGATCCGGCCGAGAACCTGCTCGGGCATCTGGCAGCCGTGCCAGCCGGCACGCTCCTTGAACGTCCCGCAAACGCGCGGGAGGTGCCAGGTATCGGAGTCGGCGGCGAAACCTTCGGGAACATCCTGCGGACGCAAGATCCAGGTGTCATCCGGAAGGCGACCGGTCGAGTTGGCCCGCTTGTCGGCGTAGATCAGCTGCCGCGCCGAGGGGACGCGGATCGCCTCGGGGTTGAAGGTGAACTGCTTCGGGTCGCGGACGAAGTAGAGCAGGTGGGCATGACTTCGGGCGAACTTGTGCTTGCAGTGGACGCCAAACGTGTAGTACCAGACGACCCAGCTCCGGAGCGACAGGCCCAGCTCGCGGTGGACGATCCACTTCAGTTCGGCGGCGAACTCGTCGCCAATCGCGAGCCAGAACGACCCCGTCGGCTTGAGGACGCGGGCCACCTCTTTGGTCCAGGTCCGGGTCCAGTCGAGGTAGTCATCGGCAGCCTGCTTGTCGTCGTAAACGTCGTACTTGTAGCCGATGTTGAAGGGCGGGTCGGCGAACGCCAGATCCACCGACCCAGCTTCGAGCCCCCGGAGCCCGGCAACGCAATCTCCCAGAATGACGCGATCGGTGGCGGTCGGGTCGTGGTCGGCAAGGTGCATGATTGTTAGCTCGGTCTCGGCTCAAAGTTGGATCAGCGGCAGCGGCGACTCCTCAAATATACACCGTCTCGGCAAAATCCCGCCGACCTTCTTGACGCAATCCTACGTCGCGTAGTACGACATCATGTAGGAGATGCGAAAGGAGGCAGACTGATGACCGAGCGACAGCCGCCGAGTGATGGTGAGCTTGAGGTCTTGAAGACCTTGTGGGGTGCGGGGCCGGCGACGGTCCGAGGGGTGGGTGAAGCGCTCCGCATCCGGGGGATCGAGCGGGCGTACACAACGATCCAGACCGTCTTGAACCGGTTGCAGGCCAAGGGGCATGTCGCCAGCGAGGCGGCGGGACCGGCCCTGGTCTACCGGGCGGCCTCGACGCGGGACGACCTCTTGCGGGACCGGCTCCGCGACCTGGCCAACCAGTTGTGCGAGGGGGAGCCGACCCCCCTGGTCCTTTCGCTCGTCGAGGCGAACCAGTTCTCGGCCGCCGAGATCGCCCGGTTCCGGGCCTTGCTCGACGCGCACCGCGACAACCAGACCCAGGCTTGATCCGACGGGACAGAAAGGGGTGCCGACGATGTTCGGGTGGATCGCGGAAACAACGCTGATCGCGGCGGCTCTGGCGGCGGTCGCGCTGGTCATGGGTCGGTCGCGGCGGGTCTCGGCCGAGGCCCGCCATGCGCTCTGGGTGGTCGTGCTGGTCAAGTTTCTCCTGCCGCCGGTCATCGCCTGGCCCGCGCTGGATCGGAAGGCCGACTCGCCGGTCGTCGCCGGATCGGAGGTTGTCCTCCCGCCGGTGGCTCTTGCCGTGGTGGCCAGGCATGATGCTGACCCCGTCCCGCCGGACGCGGTCGAGCCGATCCTGGGCCATTCCGAGCCGGTCCTGGCCAGTGATCTCGACCCGATTACCCCGCCGGAGCCGATCCCGGCCGCTCCAACCCCCCCGGTGGGTTTGGAATCCCCCAGAACCCCGGTTCTCGAACGGGCCAGTGATCCAATCCCCAGGGTTGCGGAGGACCGCAGACCAGATCCACCCGCAACGGCCCTGGTTGCGGCGGGCCTCTGGTCGCGGCTCATCCTGGCCGGCTGGCTGCTCGGGTCGGTGGTGGTGGCGGGTCGAGGTCTGGTCCGGGTCGGTCGGTTCCGGCGGGTCCTGAGTCAGGGCCAGTCTGCCCCGAGTTGGCTGGTGGCCGAGGTGTCCGCAGTTGCCGCCCGGTTCGGGGTCAAGTCGCCCCGGACTCTGGTGGTCGCGGGGGTGGCGGCCCCCCTGCTCTGGTGCCTCGGTCGGCCGTGCCTGGTCGTGCCCGAGGGGTGGGATCAGTTGACCCCGGCCGCCCGGTCGGCCCTGATCGCCCATGAGCTGGCGCACCTGAGCCGGCGCGATCACTGGGTGGTCCGCCTGGAGTTGCTGGCGGGCTTGCTCTGGTGGTGGAACCCCGTCTTCCGCCTGGCCCGCCGCCGGGTCCGCGACGAGGCCGAGCTGGCCTGCGATGCCCGGGTCGTCCGGGCCTTTCCTGATGGTCGGTTCGTCTATGCCGAGTCCTTGATTGCCGTCTGTGCCCGCTTTGCCCGGCCTGATCCCCCCCTGCCCGCGTTGGGCATCGGCGGCCCCCGGGCGGCTCGAACCCTGGAAGCGAGGTTGACCATGATCCTCCGCGATCCCGCCCGTCCGCCCACCCGGTGGACCCCCCTGCTCGCCCTGATCTTGCTCGCTCTGGCCGTACCCAGTTGGACCCGGGGCCAGGTCCCGCAAGATCCCGTCCCGCCCAGCGAGCCCCCGAGGGCCGAAGCCCCCCGGCCCGCCGCGCCGGCGGCCGATCCCCGGCCAGAATCAACCCCAAAGGCCAAGCCGCAACCCGCCGTCGTCGCCCAGCCGCCCGCGACCTGGACCATCCCGCAGATCCGCGACGGAATGATGACTCGCCCCTGGCCGAGCAATGCGCTGGCCTGCCGCTACGTCGCGTCGCGGCGGATTAAAGACCTCGCGGCGAACAGCACGCGGGTTGAGGTCGAGGTGGCCGACGTGATCCTGGGTCGGGGCATGACCCCCGACGGGACCAACGACCTGGTCCCGCAACCGGGCGACCGCCTCGGCGAGTTGATCCGGCTCGACATCCTGGCCGCTGGTCCGCAGGCCAACGGGTCGGTTCTCCTCTCACCCAGCCCGGATGCGATCTCCCGCCAGCGCCGGTTCACGGCCCAGACCCAGCGGGAAGGCGTGACGTTTGGCGGCATGCTGAACAGGGCCGGCCCCGTGTCGATCCAATGGCTGGGAGCCTACAACACGAGCGTCCAGGACCAGACTGATGACCTCGCTGACCGCTTGACGAACCAACCCCTCCCCGACAGCATGAATCCGCTCGGGCTTCCCAGCATGCACCCGCTCGGGCGCCTCGACATGAACCGGGAGCAGGTGGCGGCCGGGCGACTCCGACCCACGCCGTCGAGCCTGCTCGACCTGGCCGGGCCGACCCGTATCCTGTTCTTCAACGTCATCACGACCCGGATGGATGTGGTCGGCACGGATCGGCTCGACGGGGTGGAGACCGTCCGGGTGGCCTGGACCGCCAGCCCCGCCAACTCACCGGAGATCCGTGGTCTCGTCTGGGTCGCGCCCACACTCGGGTTCGCCGTGGTCCGCCTTGAAGCGGTCCAGGAAAAGGGGACCACGGGCCGTCGGCAGACCTGGAGCCGGACCGCGGCGAAGTTCGACCAGGTCGGCGCCGTCTGGCTCCCCCGCGAGGTGACCTGGAACACCGCCGTCACCCCGGCGCAACCCAACTCGACCGGCACGACGACCCACGCCATGGAGGCCGGGCTGATCGCGACCTTCGAGGACTTCCGCGTCAACCCGCCCGTCAATGCTGAGACCTTCCACCCCCAGTTCCCCATCGAAGCCCTCGACCCGAGGTCCGGTAGCTTCACCGCGAAGCCGCTCGCGCTGCCGGCTGGCCTGGCCGACCGCCTCGACCGCGCCATCCTCGCCAGCCCGTTCGGCCCCCCTCGCGCCGAGCAACCCAAGCTTGCCTCGGTTGCCCGATCCGAGTCGAAGCCTACCCCGCCGTCAGCCGTGGTGGCCGCAGAATCGGCGGGTCAACCCGCTGCCGCTTCGGCTCCTGCCTCGAACTTGCAGCAGTATGAGACGTTCATGAAGCAGCGGGACGAGAAAAACCTGACCATCCAGCGGCTCCGGGATCGAATTGCCGCTCTGAGTGTTCAGGACCCAGCGATTCTCCGAGCGACGAAGGAACTCGACGAGTTGAACAAGCAACTCGCCAACCTCGTCCGCGAGCAAGGCCAACCGGCTGCCGTGACCCCAGGTGCCGCCCCAACAATGTCTGAGGCGACCTTGCACACGGCCCAGCGGGCCACGCAGGCGGCCGAGGTGGCGCGGGCCGAGGCGATCCGCGACCGAGCCCAACTCGACCTGGACAAGAACCTCAAGTTGGCCGCCAACAAGGTCATCTCCCCGAACGAAGTGGCCACGGTCCGGGCGGATCTCAAGATCGCCGAGGCCGGCGTCGCCCGCGAACGAGCCAGGCTCGCCGAGATCGACGCCCAGCCCGAGCCGGCCAATAATCCAACCCCCAGCCGGTCCAGCCCCGCCGCCCTCCAGGCCCACCGCGCCGCGCAGGTCGCCGAGGTCGATAAGTTCCAGGCCCGGCTGGCCCGAGCCCTGCTCGAGTTGAAGAATACCAGGGCCCTCAGGCAGCAGAAGGCCGTCAGCCAGCAAGAAGTGGACCTGTTCGAGGCCAATCACGCCATTGCCCAGGCCGAACTGGCCCGCGCCCAGGCCCAACTTGCCGAGATCGACGCCGATGCCTCGGCGACCCCGGCACGATCGGCCCCCGCGCTGGTGAATCCCGCCGTCCTCCAGGCTCGCCGCGCTGCCCAGGCCGCCGAGGTGGATAAGTACAAGGCCCAACTCGCTCGAGCGCAGGCGGACCACAACCGGGCGGAAGTTCTGATCAAGCGTAAGGCCATTGATCAGCAAGAATACGACCAGATCCAGGCCAGCGATGCCGTTGCCCAGGCCGAACTCGCCCGCGAACAGGCCAAGCTGGCCGAGGCCGACGCCCTGCTCGCCGAGGCGAAGTCGGATCGAGGCATCGCCCGTGAGGACCTTGGCGGCGACGCTCGCAACCTGGTCGAGATCGCTCAGGTGCAACTCGACGCCCGCGAGATCGAGCTGCATCAAGCCGAATCGCATGCTGAGCGGAAGAGGAAAAATCAGGAGATCCGGGAGCCACTCGCCAGGGAAAATCGGATCCCGCAAGCGGAATGGGTGGCCACGCAGACTGCCGCCAGCCTGGCTCAGGACGAGGTGAAGGTCCGCCAGATCGCCGTCCGCGAGGCGGCCATCCGGCTCAAGCAAGCCCAGCGCCGGGCTGAATCTGGCCAGGCTCGCCGTGATTCCGTCGGGTCGGGAACTCTGCCCCGGACCGATGATCCGCTCGGCGGAATCCGCACTCCATTCACCCTCCACAACTGGCGTGACCAGATCGCCTGGGCCGAAATGCAAGTCCGCGGCAAATCGACCCGGCTCGACCGCGCCCGGACCCAGGCCGCACGGGCGGAGCAGGAGCAGGAGCGGATCAAGCAGGAGGTCACCCGGGGGGTCGTCCCCCAGACCGATGGCGAGCGGGCCAAGGCCACGCACCAGCAAGCCCTGGACGACGTTGCGACCGCCAGCTTTGAGCTTGAAGAGGCAGAATTTCAGCTCAACCGGGCAAAACAACACTATGAAGCCGAGCAGGTCAAGGTGAAGCGCGACGTCGAGCGGGCCCGCGATCGGGTCGAATGGTCGCGTAAAATGCGGGCTCAAGGGTACGTGAGCCAGGCCTCATTCACCGCCGACGTCGACCATTACAACGACCTCATGACCCAACTCGATCCGAACTTCAAACCCGCGCCCGTAGAACCGTCGAATCCCGGCCCATCGCCAGCACCCACGAGTTCGGACCCACCCCCGCCGCCGGCCGACTCGCCCCAGCCCGAGCAGGCTCCCTGACCGGATCATTCCCGCCGCTCCACAAGGTGCGGCGGGGGTTCGGGTGCGAGTCGTGGCCTATCGGTGGTCGATCCTATCTGCGATGATGTCCGGGCGCAGGATGCTGGACCATCGGACCTGGATCGGGAAGGATCGCCCCTCATGCGTCGGCTCGTCGTGGTGTTTGCCGTCGTTCTGGCCAGTCAGGCGCCGGCCCAGGCTCAGTTGTTCAACCTGGTCAACCTCGATCATCTCAACAGCAAGCTCAGCGGCCAGGTCATCGACAAGACCCAGAACCACGGCTCGGACAAGCGGATCTTTTCGCTGATTCTCGGTCGCCCGCGCGACCTTTATATCTACCTGCCGCCCGGTTACAACCCGGCGATCTCGTACCCCTTGATGGTCTTCCTCCACGGCGCCGACGTCGACGAGCATGACTTTCTCGACCCCGGCGACCTCAAGGAGATGGACGGCCTGATGGCCGCCGGGATCATCCCCCCCGCCATCGTCGTTGCCCCCGACGGAACCTATCAAGGCAAGAACCGGCTGACCTCGACGCACTCGCTCTGGGTCAACGGCCTCGGCGGGCGGTTCGAGGACCACGTCGTTCAGGAGGTCGTCCCGTATGCCATGACCAACTACTCGGTCCGCCCCGAGCGCGAGGCCCACGGCCTGCTCGGGATCTCGGCCGGCGGCTTTGGTGCGATGGGGCTGGCCCTCAAGCACCGCGACGTCTTCGGCGCGGTCGCCACCCTGGCCGGACCGCTCAACATGCGGTACTACACCACCGAAGGGCGGTACCGCGACGACTTCGACCCCGCAACCTACGTCGCCCGGACCGAGTACAAGGGCAACCAGATCATCGCCAAGTTCTACTTCGGCTTCCTCCGCCGCAAGGTCAAGGACTTCATCGAGCCCGTCTACGGCGACGGCCCCGACGTGATCGCCAAGATCATGCGCGACAATCCCGCTGACCTCCTCGAATCGACCGACCTCCAGCCCGGTCAGCTTCAGATGTACGTCAACTATGCCGGGCTGGACAACTACAACTTCGATGCGCAGGCCCTCTCGTTCGTCTACCTCGCCAACCTCCGGGGTGTTCACGCCGACGTCCACAAGGTTCCCCGAGGGCGGCACAACCTCCCCTACATCGAGTCGCAGGAGCCCGCCGGCTTCGACTGGCTCGGCCAGCACCTCTTGCCGCCCGCCGCCCGGTGATCGAAGATGGAGCGGTTGATCCTCTGATGTTCCACCGCTCCCGCGAGATCTCACCATGCGTTGCTCCACCCTCGGCTGGCTCGTTGTCGCCTTGCTTGCGCCGCTCGGCTCGCGGGCCGATGAACCGCCCGTCCGTCGGCATGAGGTGATCTCGCCGAAGGATGACGGGATCAACGCGGCCGGGATCAACGCCCGCGGGGATCTGACCGGCTTCGAGTGGGCGCCCGACCCTGAGCATGAAGGGGTGATCGGCCAGGAGCCGTTCTTCGCGCGGGGCAAGGTGGTGACCCGGTTGCCGCTCTTGCCGACGTACACCGCAACGATGCCCGCCGCCGTCAGCGACGCGGGCCTGGTGGTCGGTCGGGTCGCCAAACCGCTCGACCCGCGCGGGCGGGTGATGCTCCAGAATCAGGCGTTTACCTGGACCGAGGCCGACGGGATTCGCGGGCTCGGGGCACTTCCCGACGACTTCACCTCGATGGCCACCGGCGTCTCGGCCGACGGCCAGACGATCTGCGGCGTCTCGATCGGTGATAATCGCGTCCGGGCTTGCGTCTGGAAGCGTTCCGGGAGCGGAAGCCGCGTCACCTGGCGCGGGATCGCCTTGCCGCAAACCCACTCGGTCGCCTCACATTACGTCGCCATCAGCCCTGACGGTTGCCGGGTCGTTGGGCTTGACGGTGGCGTGCCGACCCTCTGGTCGTGCCCAAATCTGACCGACCCCACCTGGACCCGCGAGTCGCTCGGCCTGATCGGTTCGTTCAACCCCCGGGCCGTCAACAACGCCGGGTCCGTCGCCGCGATCATCTTTCCCGCCGACGGCTCGACTCACGCGGCCATCTGGACCCGTGCCCAGGGAGTCGTCCAGCCGATCCCCGAACCCCCCACCTACACCCGCTCCGAAGCCAACGCGATCAACGCCGCCGGCGCGGTCGTCGGGATGATCGACGGCCCCGCCGGCTCGCCCGTATCGCCTCGCGCCTTCGTCTTCGAGGACGGCCGCCTCCGCATCCTCGACGAGGGCGGCCCCAACTTCGTCGCCGCCACCGCCATCAACGACGCTGGCCAGGTCGCGGGCGCCTTCGAGAAGGAAGAAGCCCCCGAACCCGCCCCGCCCGCCAAGCCGGTGACTCCGGCACCTTGATTGAGTTCGATGAATTTCCGGTTCAATACTTGCTTTTCTGACCCGAGTTCTCCGAGGTTTTCTCGATGCAAGCAACGCAATTTGATCGAGACGCAATGGCGACCTGGTATGCCAACGAACATCTGAGTGTCGACCCTGGACTTCAAACCATCTATTACCTCCGAAGCAATGCTCCAAACCGCGAGATTCGCTTGCTCGAAGTCAACACCATGATGGTTGAGCGCACCGACGATGCCCTGGAGCCGATCGACTTCGGGGTTGCCGTTGGCGCGGATGAGGCCCACACATTGATGGTCCTCGACGTCACGCCCGCGCAGTGGCAACGGATCGAGCAACGGCGTATCCCGCTACCGCAAGGATGGTCATTGACCAACGCAATCCCCTTTCACAAGCCTTGATTCATGAATCAACCGCAAGAACTTTGGTGGAATCAAGTCCGGTCGGATCTGGCGACGTGGGTGTTGCTCAGGCACCACGGCGCTCACCCCTGCCAGCAACTGCATTACTTGCAAATGGTGTCGGAAAAACTCGGTAAGGCTTATTTCTGCAAGCTTCGGCAACCACCAATCCGCAGTCACGCCACCTTTGTTCCGTTCCTCAGAGCCATCGGTAGCCTGCCGCAAAATCGCCGGCATCGACTGGCGAATTTGATTCGTTTTCCGTCCTATGTTGGATTTCAGACCTGGATTCAGTCCACCTTGCCCCTTGCCTATGGTCTCGAACGGTTGGCTCCGGCCCTCGCGGGGAACGGACCTAACCTCGAATATCCCTGGCCCCAGGAAGATCCGACCGAGTACCCAGCCGCGTTTGAGTATCCGATCTGGCGGCAACTCACGCAGACTTCTCAGGGACGACAGTTTCTGCAAACCCTTCAGACTTTGGTTGATGAGTTTCCGCAATATGCCTGATTCGCCTACTATCGCGTCTCCTGAATACGCCAGGTCAAAAGTTCACGTCGGAAACGACCATCAACCCGCCGATCCGGCATTCTGACCAGAATCGGCGAGTGGGTTTGGCGGAGCCTGCGGTTACTCGGCGCCGGGGGGCGTGATGAACTCGGCGGCGTCGCGCTTGAGCTTGGCGAGCGAGGCGGCGTCGAGGTACATCATGTGCCCGGCCTCGTAGGTGGTCAGGCGGACGTTGGGGCGCTGGTCGGGGGCGAGATGGAGGTGGTCGCGGGTGTAATCGGCGCCGTGGTAGGGGGTGGCGAGGTCGTAGTAGCCCGACGCGACCCAGACGCGAAGGTGGGGATTCTTGGTCATCGCCTCGCGGAGGTAGCTGACCGTTTCGGGGTAGCCCATCCCGCCCGTGTCCCACTCCCAGCGGCCGATCCGGTCGCTGCCGAGGATGTTGTAGCGGACGTCGGTCTTGTAGCCGAGATCGGTCCGGACGTACTGATTGAACGTCGTGGTGTAGGGGGCCTGGACGGCGGCGTAGCTCGGGTCGAACTCGGCGGTGGGGGCGCTCGGATCCTCGATCACCCCGGCGTACCGGCTGTCGAACCGACCGACGACCTGGCGACGGTCGCGGAGGATCTCGGCGAAGAACCGGCTATCGCTGATCCGGAGGTTGTTCAGGGCGACGAATCGGGGCGAGAGCCCGGTGAACCGCGCAACCTGCGCGCCGATCCGCGCCCGGTCGTCGTCCGAGATCCGGTCGCCCCGGCTCAGCGCGGCCTGATAATCGCCGTCGGCGAACCGCTCGGCTTGGTCGAGCACCTCCCGCAAGGGGAGCGCCTGGAGGTCGGCGGGGAGCATCTTGTGGTACCACGCGGTTGCGGCGAACGAGGGCAAGAACAGGACGTTGGGGGGCTCGTTCAGCCGCGCTGAGTCGAGCGCCTGGAAGTCGAGGACCGACGAGATCAGGATCACCCCGTTGAGCGCAATCCCCTGCCGGGACAAAAAGCCCGCCAGGCCCGCGGCGCGGGTGGTCCCGTAGCTTTCCCCCACGACATAAAGCGGCGAGGTCCAGCGCTCGGTCCGCGACAGGTACATCCGGACGAACTCGCCGACCGACGTGATATCCCCCTTCAGGCCGTGGAACTTCTTGTTCAACTCCGGCTTCGCCGCGCGGCTGTACCCCGTCTCGACCGGGTCGATGAAGACGAGGTCGGCGCGGTCGAGCCACGACTCGCCATTCTCGACCAGCTTGAACGGCGGCGCAGGGATTGTCGGCCCGGCGGGCATGACGACCCGCTTCGGCCCGATCGCCCCCATGTGCAACCAGACCGACGACGACCCCGGCCCGCCGTTGAACGAGAACAAAACCGGCCGCCGCGCCTTGTCGATCGCCTCATCGGCCGTGTAAGCCACATAAAAGATCTTCGCTTCGAGCACGCCGTCGGCGTCGCGGAGCGGCATAAACCCCGTCGTCGCGGTGTACTTCCACGCCTTTCCCCCGATCGTGACCGACCCATGCGTCACGATCGGCTTCTCGTCCTCCTTGTCCTTGTCTTTCGCCTTGTCCTTGTCTTTCTCTTGTTCCTTCTCGGCGGGCTTGGGGTCATCGGCCCAGATCGCAGCGGGGACCGGCACCAAAATCGTCAGAGCGGCCAGGGTGGCGATGATCAAGAACCAGGGGCGAATCAGCACGGTGCGGCTCCGGAGGTGGATCGAAGAGGTCATCTCGAATGTCGAGATCATACGCAATTCGGGCCCTGATGACAGGTCGCGGACCGGCGAAGGGCAGATCCCCCATCATGACGGACCTTTTCCTGGCAATCATCCTTCTGGCGTGCGACAAGACCGCCCCGATCCAGCAGCGTGGGTCGGGGCGGTCCTGGTGTAAGTACCGGTCAATGAGCGGCCGTCACTTACCCGGCGGCTCGATCTGGCGCCCCTGGAGCATGTAGTTCCAGAGGGCCTGGATCTGCGGCTCGGCCTTGCCGCCGAGGATCGTTGGCAGAACCGAGTTTTCGCCGTTGAAGTAGGTGGGCATCTTGGTCTCAGGCTCGACCCGGAGCGGCGAGCGGACCCAGCGGTCGAAGTAGCCGGGACGGAGCCGCTCGCGGACGTGCATGAAGTTGATCCCGGGGGCTTCAAACACGCCGACGGCGGCCACCTTGCCGATGTTGTGGCAACTGGTGCAGTTCAGGCCGGTGTTGCTCACCAGTTGCTTGGCGATCGGGATCTGCGCCGGGTCGGCGGCGGGCAAGGGCGGCTCGACGATCGGGTAGCCGTGCGCCAGCGCCAGGCCGTCGGCGAGTCCCTTGGCCCGCGTGGCGAAGGCGGGCATCCGGGCGCGGAGGTAGGGGCGGGGCTTGTAGTCGAGTCGACCGGCGATGAAGGTTTCGGCCCAGTCGGTGTGGAGCTTCGAGCCGGTCCAGGTCAACGACGGCCGCGACTGGTCGGCGGGGTACGGCAGGCCGTCGGGGTCGCGCTCCTCGGCGGGAGATCCAACGAGGAGCTTGTCGACCTCGACCTTCCGGTCGGTCCAGATGTCGTCGTAGCCGTCGCGCTTGTGGCACGCGTTACACTGCGCGGCGCGGATCTGGCGCTCGCTGAACTCGGGGGCGGCGTCGTGCTTGAGCGACTCCAGCCCCAAGTGCACCAGCGCCCGGACGGCCTCAGCCGCCTCGGTCGTCATGGCGTAGTCGGGAGCCTTGCGGTCGGGCTCGTTCCCCGAGGCAACGCAGCCGCGCTGCCAGCCTTCATCGGTGATCTTGCCCAGCGCGATGGCCTTCGTCCCGGCCATCATCGGTGCCGCTTCGGCAGGGGTGACGGCGTGGCAACTGGCACAGCCGGTCGCGGCGAAAAGGGTCCGGCCACGCTCGGCGTCGGCGGCGGGTCGCCCCTGCGCGGCGTGGGCGACACCGAGATCCACCACCGGCGGCGACGCGACGTAGGCGGCGACAGCCTCGGCCTCGACCTTGGTAAAGTGGAAGTTGGGCATCTTGATCCAGGCGTAGTGGTGGCTCGGGTCGAGCAGGAATTCGACGAGCGCAGCGGGTTGCCACTTGGCCCCGACCATCCGGAGCGGGACGCGCTTCGGCTCCTTCGCCCACTCGTCGTTGTCGGGCAACGAGTGGCAGCCGACGCAGCCGAGGTTGGCGAACAGCCGGCCCCCGGTGGCGACCTTTTCGGCCGCGGGAGTCGCGGCATCCGGCCCCGGAGCGCCCAGCGTGGCCAGATACGCGGCGAGGTCGCGGGCCTGGTCGGGGGCCTGATCGCCGTGGATGACTTTGGGCATGGTGGCCGTGGGCCGGAGGGCGTGCGGGTTGGCGATCCAGCGGGCCATCCAGTCGGCCTTGAGGCGCGATCCGGCATTGGCCAGGCTGGGCGCATCGGTGGCTAGCTCGGGCATCCGGTCGGCGGTCGCAATCGGCTGGTCGGGAGCATGGCAGTGGAGACACCGCAGCTCGGCGACCAGCAGGCGGCCGTCGCGGAGTTTGGTCCCCTCGGCCAGCGCGGCGGCCTTGAGGTCGCGGGTGTAGTCGCCTGGGTTGATCGGCTCGCGGCGGTAGTCCTCGGAACTCCAGTCGAGCCGGACCTCGGCCGCGCCCGAGGCGGGGCTGTCATACGTCACGACGAGCTTGTTCGGGCCTTTTTTCAGTTTCGCGGGCTTCCCTTCGAGCGTGTTGAAGTCGTCCCCCGCGCCGCTCAGGACGGTCTTGCCGTTGAGTTTGACCTTGATCTTGCCGCGACCGGCGGCGAAGAAGGAGTATTCCCCCTTGAAGGCGATGTTCAGATCCCCCTGCCAGGTCGCGCGGAACGGCCCCGGAGCCAGAAACGGGGTTGGATTGGTCCCCTCGGGGACTTCGAGCGTCACCAGCCGCGCGGGGCGGCTATCGCGCACGCCATCGCGCTCAAAGGTCAGGACCAGGCCCAGTTCCTTGCCGGCGGCGAGCCGAGGACCCTTGTGCGGCATCCCTTCGTCGTCATCATCATCCTGCGCGCGAACACTGGCGGGCACGATGGCCAGGATGACGAGAGTCAAGAGCCAATATGTGCGAAGTTTGCTCGAAATCATGGGAAGATCAATGCCATGATGGCGCATGGGTAGGGCGGGTAGTAATGGAAGGATATTGCGGGCAGATCAGGAAACGGATGAAACACGGGTCAGGACAAGGGATTCCCTGGTCTTATCCGTGTTTCATCCGTGTTCAATCCGTGACCAATTTTCGCTTACTTCGACGGCACATAGTTGATGGTGTTGTAGATCTCGACCGGCACGCGCTTGCCATCGGCCGACTTGAGCCGGGCGCGGATCTTCATCTGCATGACCGGCTTGAGGTCGGGGATGTCGAGCGACACCGTCTTGCCATCTTCGGACAGCTTGGCCCCCTTGACCTCGACCTCGTCGTGCCCCTTGGTGAACGACTTGGTGAGGGCTTCGATGGCACTGCCGTTCTTTTTGCGGTCCTGGCGAAGCATGTTCAGTTCGCGGACCTTGTCCTGGTAGTCGTCGTTGGCGGCGGAATAGTCGTCCGAGCCGTATTCCGAGCACCAGAGGTAGTTCCACTGCTCGATTTCGAAGCTATCGGCGTCGTTGGCGTCCTCGGCCTCGATTGGGTCGGTGAAGGTGATGTCGAGCCCCCCCTTGCGGACCTTCAGGCCGGTGACCATGTTGGCCGGTTTGCCGGTGTAGCGGACCCGCTGGAAGGCGGCGTCGGCGGCGGCGCTGGTCTGCCAGCCACGGAGGCCGGCAACGTAAAGCTGGCCGTCAGCCTCATTGAACCGAGGCCGCATGATCCCGGTGAGGAAGTTGACCGGGAACCGGACGACACCCCCCTGGATATGGCCGTCTTGCTGGTCCACCAGAGCGAGGTACAGCGAGCAGGTGCCGTACGAGGTGTGGAGCAACCGGCCCGCGAACGGACCCCACTTGCCGCTGGTGACCCAGGCCTGGCCGCCCGACGAGTTGTCAACATCCTTCGGGAACCAGCAGATCGGCTCGTCGTACATGGTCGGCGTTTCGGCGCGGTGGGCGAGGGCAACGCACCCGTAGAAGCCGCCTTCGTGGATCATGTTGAGGCGGCACTTGGGCATCCAGGTGCCCTCGTTATCGCCGCTGGTGACCTGTCCGTCGGGGCCGACACCGATCCCGTTGGGAGCGCGGAAGCCGGTGGCATAGTTGGTCAGCGTCTTGCCGTCCTTGCTCACCTTCATGACGGTCCCGCTATTGGCGGCGATGGTGTCGAACCCGCGTCCGCCCCCCTTCACTGGCCCAGCCTTGGCGAAGTAGAAGTTCCCCTCGGGGTCGGTCTGGAGGTCCATCGCGAACTCGTGGAACCCGGTCGTTACCGCGACGTCGTGGTTGAAGGCGTCGTAGAAGTCGGTCTCGCCATCGCCGTTGAGGTCGGTCAGGCGGGTGATCCCGTCGCGACCCAGGACGTAGATCTGATCATCGACGATCCGCAACCCGAGCGGCTGGAACAGACCAGCGGCGACCCGCTTCCAGGTCAGCTTCTCCAGCGTCCCGTCGATTCCGGACACTACCCAGACGTCGCCGCTCCACGTTGAGAGCGCAGCTTTCGTGCCACCCTTGAAGAAGTCCATCCCGCCGAACCGCAGCCACGAGTGGAATGGGTTCTCCTCGGGCGCCGTCAGGGTATCGACAACGTACGGGCCGTCCCCTTCACCGAGTTTTCCCTTGGTTGTGACGGTTTCGGGCCAGGCAGCCGGCCCACCCTTGGTGTACTGAGCCAGGTTCTCGACGCTGGTGGCGGTCGAGGTCAGGGTCTTCGTCCCCGCCGCGACATCGCCCGCGGGAGCACGAATGATCTCGACCCGGCACGCGATCGGCTTGTCCGAAGCGGCCAGTTTGAGCAACGTCTTCCCCTCGGCCGTCACCTGCCAGGTCGAGCCTTCGGGAGCCCCGACCACGTGCGCCAGCGCCATCCGGCCGCCGACCTCGCCGATCTCGATGACCATGCTGTTGCTGGCCGGCCCTTCCTTCGGGTCCGCCTTGCCCGACTCGCTGTCGGCCACGACCAGCGTCAGGGGAGCTTTCGTCGGCGCGATGTTGAAGGTCCGGGTCAGGATCGGTTGATCCGACTCACCCGCGCGGCCCGGCAGCTCCAGGACGTCAGCCCCACCCACGGTGTACGCAAAGACGACCTTGTCGCCCGCCTTGTACAGCCCCTTGTAGTGTGCCCAGTCGGCTGGCAAGGGGCCAAACGGCTCGCTCCGGGGGTCCTTCAGGTCGGTCCCCTTCGCCCAGCCCGGTCCCGGCTTCGTGCCGAAGACCGGCGTTCCCTTGGCCGAGGGCCACGACCCATGCCCGCCGTCGAACGGCGTGCCGAGCAGGTTGACGAACCCACCCGTCCAGCCCGACGAGACCCGAAGGAGGTCGGTATCGAAGCAGATGGTCGAGTCGCCCACCTTCACGGCCACGCCCTTGTCGGCGTTGTTGCCGTTGCCGGGTATCGGCTGGCCGATCGACGCCATCAGGAAGGTGCCATAGTCCATCTTGCCCCACTGCGTGTCTTCGACCTTCGGCTTCTCGCGCTTCGGCCGCGCGGCCTTCTTTTCCTCGGCCTTCTTCTCCGCGCCATCCTGAGCCACGGCAAACGGGAGCGAAACGGACCCGATCAGCACCGACCACCCCACCAGGGGGGCTAGTCGTCGCAGGCGGGCAACGAGATTCCGAGTCATCAGGGAAGACCTCGCGAAGGTGAAAGAGGAGCGGCAGCCAGGCTGATCGATCCGGCGGTCGCGGACGCTGGTCCGTCAACCCCTTGATCAAGTCAAACCCTGCTCCCACCGGGCGGATGGATCGGGCACCCGGGTCGATCCGGGAACCGCTGGGATTGAGCTTCCCATCTTAAAGCAGGACGCCCCAGATTTCCAATGGTCAAATTATCACCCTGGAATCAACCCATCCTCTTTCGGTGGTGCCACGCGCCGGGTAGGTTGGCACGGAACACGGTTCAACTCACGTCCCCATCTCTCAATCGAAGGAGAAGTCATGCGCCCACCGCACCGGACCGACGCCGCCACCACCCGCCGGGCGTTCCTGGGGGGGACGGCCGCCCTGGCCGCCTGCGCCCTGGTGCCTCGGGGGGTGGTTGGGGCCGACAGCAAGCCGAATTCGGTCTTCAACGGGGTTCGGATCGGCTGCAACACGTACAGCTATCGCGGCGAGATCGTCACGGCCGAGGACACGCTCAAGGCCCTCATCGAGGACGGACTCAGCGAGGTTGAACTGAAAGAAGGGCCGATCCAGTCCTTCACCGGCCTCACCGGGGTTGGCGCCAAGACACCGGTGCTCAACGACCCCCGCCGCGGGGCGATCCTGGCGAAATGCGTCGAGCTGCGCACGATGTACAACAATGCGGGCGTGAACATTCACGTACACAAGATCCCGTTCGGCACGACGGACCAGGCGATCGAGTTGAACTTTGAGATCGCCAGGGCGCTCGGCTGCGTGGGGATCACCCTGGAGCGGTCCGACGCGATGGCGCAGCGGCTGGCGCCCTTTGCCGACCGCCACAAGATCTACCTTGGCTTCCACAACCACACCGACAACTACCCAGCGCTCGACAAGGACGACCCGATCCTGAATTACAGCCCATACATCGGCTTCAACATCGACATCGGCCACTACTACGCGGGCAGCAAGGGGAAGTCGCCGATCCCGCTCATCGAGAAGTACCACGACCGGATCGTCAGCCTGCACCTGAAGGACCGGACCGCCGACGGCAAGAACCTTGCCTGGGGCACCGGGCAGACACCGATCCGGGAGGTCTTGCAGCTCATGAAGCGGGAAAAGTGGACCTTCCCGGCCGACATCGAGCTGGAATACAAGGTCCCGCCCGGGTCGACCGCCGTGCTTGAGGTGGCCAAGTGCGTTCGCTACTGCAAGGAAGCGCTGGCTTGATGGGTCCTGATGGATTGATCAATAGTCGCTGGCACTGATGACCTCGGAGCCGGCGACGGTTGCCATCGCGCGCCATGTGGCGCCGTTGATCGTGTTTTTGGTGAACCGGACCGAGCCGTCACCGAGCAGGACATTGACCCCGCCGGGGTGGTAGCTGCGTGCGGTGATGGCGGCGAAGGTTGGGCCGCCGTTCTCCTCGTTGATCCCGTTCAGGTCGAGGTCGAGCCCCGGGTAGGTCGCGCGGCCAATGATCCGCTTGTTGGGTGGCCAGGCGGTCGTGAACCCCGACGAGTGGACATGGCCGTCGGCCCATTCGGTGTGGAACTCGGATTGATTCTGCGTCATGCAGGCGCCGTTGTCGTACTCGGGGGCGACGGTGAAGGGGTCGGCGGTCGGGTCGGGGATCAGGTTCGGGTTGCTAACCGACGGGAGCGCCATGAACCGGCAGTTCGACGAAGCCTGATAGGTCTTGACCTCGGCGACGAGGACCGTGTTGCTGAGACCATCGGTGAACTCGGCCAGCCGTCGGCTCCGATTCGGACCAAACGCCGACCGGTTTTGCGGCCCGTTGAACCCACCCCAGACGAACCAGTCACCGCCGCTGAAGCCGTAGTTGACCACGCCCGACAGCCCATAATCATGCGTCGAGACCTGCGGGCGGACCTCGCTGGGGCAAAGGAACGCGGCGACGTTCAGACCGATGATCGTCGTGTTGGGTGGGTCTTCCTTGAAGACCGCCAGGTTGGCGGCGTTGAACAGGTTCGTCCCTTCCAGAAACGGCAAGATCCGCGCCTGGGCACTCCAACCCGTGATATAAGTCACCGTGGTTCCCGACCCACTCAGGGCCAGCGTCATCGGCAAGGCCCCGGCGCTCGACTCATAATTAGTGATCGCCAGACCTAGCTGTTTGAGATTATTGATGCACTGCGCCCGGCGGGCCGCTTCGCGGGCGGCCTGGACGGCGGGGAGCAAAAGCGCGATCAGAACGGCAATAATCGCGATGACGACCAGCAGCTCAATCAGCGTGAACGCGCGGCGAAAGCGACGGGGCATGGGTCAAGCCTCGGGGCCAGCGGCAGGCTGTCTCTGAATGGATTCATTTACGCCGGGACCAGCGGCGGCAGCAAGCCAGCGCCCAGATCATGGGCAGGCGATGTTACAGTTGTCAAGTGTTTGGCGGTCGGCTCATTCCACCTTGGTAATCGGGAAGTCGCGGCCGATGCCGATCTCGTCGTCGAGGAAGTTCCAGGTGGCCAGGCCATCATCCGACCGGGCTTCGAGCAGGTAGACGGCCAGGGCGCCGAGCGGTTGCGCGGGGGAGACGGCCCAGGTCCCGGCGGGGATGGCGCGGGCCTCGGTCCGGGGGGTCGTGGCGACGATGTCGACCAGGTTGTGCCCCTCAAACTTGCGCGCTGATCGCGTCAGAGCGTCGATCCGGTCGATCGTCACCGTCCGTTGCTCGTCGGCTTCGAGGCGGTTCATCCTGATCCCGTGGGCCTGGAGGAGGTCCACCACGCGGGTCAGATGAGCTGGAACGAGGTAGGCGGCGGGTTGGCGGACGGTGACGGTCGGCTCGAAGTCGCCTTCCACGGCGCAGGGGTAGTCCCTCGGCTCACCGGTCGAGACCGAGCGGTTGTTCTCGCGGCGCTCGACAAAACCGAGGATCGTGACGGGTTCGGGCAAGGCGCGGGGCCTTGAGCGGATTGCGACGCGGGGCGCCGGGTGGGCGTGGCTGGCGGTCTGGCGGACGTCGGCCAGCAGCGTGCGGATTGGCTCGCGGTGGGCGGCGATGTGCTCGCAAACGAGGCGGCAGAAATCACGGGTCGCCCAGATCCGGACGTCGTAAGGGGCATAGCTGTACGCTTCAGTCAAGACGGATAGGCGATTCCGGAGGCCGATGTACGTCGTACCGAAGCGAGGCGTGCTTGGGTACGTCGTCCAGCGGGTGTGGTCGGTCTCGAAGTTGCCGTACCAGTAGCTGTCGTGTCCGGTCTGGGTCTTGAAGGCGGTGGTCACAGCGGGGAACAGATCCTTGCGGGAATACTTGATAATCCGGCTGTCTCCCGCCGGGTTCTTTGGGCCGTCGTAGGTTAACGTGTACCGGTGGTGCGAGCCGTTGGTGGTGTGGGTATCGACGGTGATGGCCGGGTCCCAGTCGTTCAGGAGCCGGACCAGAGCGCGGGTCTCGGGGGCTTCGAGCTTCATGAAGTCGCGGTTCAGGTCGAGTCCCGCGGCGTTCGGGCGCTGGCCCATCCCGTCGGCTGGGCCAATCTGGCCGGGGCGGTTGGTCTTGCTGACTCGCTCGTTGCCGTCGGCGTTGTAGATCGGCGCGACCAGGAGGATTAAATCTTTCAGGAGCGGGTGGTCGGGCTGGTCGGTCAACTCGCGGACGAAGATCGGCAGTGCTTCCTTGCCGCAGACCTCACCCGCGTGGATGTTGCCGAACAGGAAGACGACCGGCTTGCCGCTCGCCTGGGCTTCTGCCGGCGTGCTGATCGGTGGGTTGGCCACGATCATCAAGGGGATCGATCGACCCTCGCCCGACTTGCCCAGTTCGATCAACTTGACGGTCGGCGACCGGGCCGCGAGTCGCTCGCAGAGGACCATGACGTCGGCATATCGCGCCGTGGCCTGGAAGTTCGACCGCTCGGCGACGGTCAGCAATTCATCGGGCGGCCCGGCGTGGGTCGAGCCAACCAGTCCCAGCCATCCCACCAGGCCCAGCAGCGTGGCGCGGATCATCGTGCGTATCATGCGGTATCCCTGATCAGCTCTCGGTCTCATCCCAACCGGCGCTATCATCGGGAGCCCGACCGGCCCCGGTCAAGGGGCGGCCAGATCACGACCGGGCGGCGGGTGCAACGAACCCAACCGGCATTTTCAACAAAAAGTGGGATTGGTTGCTGGTCCTCGCGGCTCAAACAAGGTGCGGGGAACGAGGGTCCGGGGGATTGCAAGCTCATGGCAACCGACAGGGTCGAACGGATGATCGGGCCGATGGCAACGTTGTTTTGCCTTGGCCGGCTCGCCGACTGGACCGATGGCGAACTGCTCGACTGGTCCGACCGCCACCGGGCTACCGGGGTTGATCCGGTCTTCGAGGAGTTGGTACGTCGTCACGGCCGGATGGTCCTGGATGTCTGCCGGCGCGTTCTCCGCGACCCGAACGACGTCGAGGACGCCTTTCAGGCCACCTTCCTGGTCCTGATCCGCCGGGCTGGTTCGATCCGCGAGCGTGACGCCCTGGGCGGCTGGCTCCACCGCGTCGCGCTCCGGGTGGCGTTCCGGGCACGATCCGGCGCGGCCCGGCGGCGGCATGTCGAGGGGCAAGTTGCCGGGTCGGAACTCGCCACCCCGACCACCGACGAGGCCGAGCAGGCCGACATCCGCCGGGCCTTGCATGAGGAACTCGGCCGGCTCCCGGCGTCGTTCCGCGCAGCCCTCGTCGCCTGCTATCTCGAAGGTCTGACCCATGAGCAGGCCGCGACTCGGTTGCGCTGGCCGGTGGGAACGGTCCGGAGCCGCCTGGCCCGTGGCCGCGACCGACTCCGCGTTCGCCTGGCCCGCCGCGGCTTCGCGCCGGCCTTGATCCTTCCCGCCCTGGCGGGGCCGCCCGCGCTGGTGCCCGCCGCACTCAACTCTCGCACCGTCCGATCTCTGGTCGCGCACGGCTCGATCGCCGGGCAGGTCCCGGCGCCGGTCGCGTCCCTTACCAAGAGCGTGATCCGATCCATGAAACTGCAAACCTGGAAAACCGCCTCGGTCCTCTGCCTGACCGTGGGCACCCTCGCGGGGATGGTCCCGACGTTGGTCGCCCCAGCGCTCCGGCGGGCCAGTGCCAGCATCACCCATGACCAGGAACCAGCACCGCCGCCGCCGGTCGTTCTGGCCGGGGTCATCCGCGACGGCGAAGGGCAGCCGGTCGCTGCGGCGACGGTCGTCGCGGGCGCCTTCAACAACGAACCCAACCACCGGGTTGCCACCACGGACGTCACCGGGCGGTTCGCGTTCCGGGCCGAAGCGGGGGCGCCCAGGCTGGAATATGCGCTGGCGTACAAGGCGGGGCTGGCACCCGCGAGCAAATTCCACGGCTCGTCGACGGGCAAGCCCGCGGCTGTTGACCTGGAACTGACGCTCCTCAAGCCCGAGCCCTTCGTCGGCACGATTCGCGACGAGGAGGGCAAGCCCATCATCAATGCCCAGGTCCGGATCGCTTACATGCGGGGTCGGGGCGGAGAGTACGACTTCAACCCGGTTCTGAAGAATGTCCTGCAAGGCAGCCCCCTCGAAACCCTCTGCCGGACGACCACCGACCCCCAGGGAGGCTTCCGATTTCCGGCGGTCCCAGCCCCGCAGGGGATCGTCATCCGGGCGTCGGCGCCCGGCATGGCCGACCTGAGCACCGAGATCTCGCAGGACTTCAAGGCAGGCTTCATCACGGGCACCGCCGTGGCTCCCGCCCAGCTGACGATGGAGCCCGAAGCCCAGATTCAGGGGCGGATCGTCACCAATTTACCTGGTGTCAACGTCGCCGGGTTGCGGATCGGCCTTCAAAATACCAACGACTCGGTCGGGGTCTGGCGGGATGGGTGGACCGACGCCGAGGGGCGTTTCGTGATGCGGGGGCTTCCCGAGGGACGATTCAACCTGTTCCCGATGGATCTTGACGCTCGCGGCGACGGCCCCTGGACCTATCGGGCGGTCGAATATCTCCGGCTCCGGTCCGGCCGGACGGCCGAGGCGGAGATCGAATTGATCGCCGGGGTCATGGTCACGGGGCGGGTCGTTGACGCTCAAGGCAAGCCCGCGGTTGGGGCGGGCGTCGGGATGTACGGCCCCGCCCGACCCCGCAGCGGCGCGGCGATCCTCCGCGCCATGCCGGACGAACGAGGCGTGTACCGCTTCCGCCTCCCGCCCGGCGAAACCACGTTCTACAACGCCGGGCAAGTCGTCTGGAGGAGCGGCGGGCTGAGAGTCCAGATCCCCGCCGATGTGCCTGCCTTCACCGTGCCCGATATCATTCTGGAACGGACTGAAGAGCCTCATCCAGGCCCATAGCCGTGATGGCTGGCAGACCAGCTTCGCCCGTTGGCGACGGCCCGGTCGCTCGGGTAGAATCGAGTCCGACCGAGCGATCCTTTGATGAAAACGAGTCCAACCATGAATTCCGAACGCCGCCCACTCGATTTCGCCAGCCTCGACGACGTGATGCCCGACGTGGAAAGCCTCATGACCGGCCACGCGACGGTCGGGAAGTGGACCCTCGGGCAGATCTGCGAGCACCTGGCCACCGTCAAGACGCTGCTGGTCAACCTGCCTGCTGATACCAGGTCTGGCCCACTCCCGTCGGACCACGAGGATCAGAAGCGCAAGGCTTTTGAGACCGGTCAGTTGCCCGAGGGGATGGACATGCCTGGCGGGCTGGAATCCCCCAACGAGATCACCGCGGCCGAGGCGGCCGAGCGCCTCCGCCAGGCGATTGCCTACTACAAAAGCCAGCCTGCCCCCGTCATCGATCACCCCCTGTTCGGGCCGCTGAACGCCGAGGAATGGTATCGCCTGATGTGCATCCACTCGGCCCACCACCTGAGCTTCGCCCTCCCCTCAGCGCACTGATCAGGCTGAGCGTCGATCTCCTCGGGGCTCTCTCAGGCTCGTCCGTTGACGATGGCTCGGTGGCTCGGCCATCATTGAGTCTGGCCGAAATCTCTCTCCAGCACGACGAGCCAAGTATGAACCCCGACCGCCGCCCACTCCAATTTGCCAGCCTCGACGCCATCATGCCCGACGTGGAACGCCTGCTCGCCGGCCCCGTGAAGACGGTGGGTCACTGGTCGCTTGGGCAGATCTGCGAGCACTTGGCGACCGTCAATCGCATGCTGGTCGACCGGCCCGCCGACTCGCAGACCGACCCGTCGCTTCGCGTCAGCGACGAGCAGAAACAGCAAGTCTTCACGTCGGGTCAACTTCCCGAAAATATGCCGATGCCTGGTATACTCACCACCCCCGCGTCAATCAGCGACGAGGAGGGGGTGAAGCAACTCCGCGAATCCCTGGCCTATTACCAGGACTCGCCTGGTCCGGTTGCCGAGCACCGGCTGTTCGGTCGGCTCTCCAAGGCTGAGTGGGATCGATTGGTTTGCATCCACTCTGCTCACCATCTGAGCTTTGCCCACCCCGCAGCGGCCTGATCGTCAGTTTCGGGTCGGCTCCAGTTGACGTGGGCCGAGGTCAAACGGCGTGTACGCCACGGCCTCGGCCTGCCGGTCGGTCCAGGGGCGGTTGGCGCCGGCTTTCGGGCCGGGGAAGGCCGAGCGCTCGCGGGGGTGATTGAACAGCAGGCACTTGGCGTAAAAGCTGTCGATCAACTGGCCGGCGGTCGGGTCGTGGAAGGCGATCGTCTCGATCAGATCCTCCCAGGCCAGACATCGGACGGCGACCCGCGCCAGGGTCGGCTCGAACCAGTCATGGAGCCAGGCGTCGCGCTCGCCCTGATACTGCGCAGCGCGGCGGCTGACCTTGCGGCGGATGTTCTCGATCGTCGTGTCGCGGGCGAAGACGCCGTCGTCGATCCGGGCCTGTGGGGCGACGACCAGGAGCGATAGGTCGGTCATCTCAACGGGGTTCCGGACGCTCCGGCGGAGGATCTCGGCGAGGCACGCGACGCTCCGCGCCGCCTGATCGAAGAAGCGGGCGTTTTTGACTCCCGATGAGAGCCGGTTGAACAGCTTGGCCTCGACAACAATCAACTGGCGGGCATCATCGGCCAGGGTCAGGCCCGAACTTGTGCCCGGGTCGCCGATCCGGAAGTGGCCGATGGCGGCGTCGGCATGGGTCCGCGACTCGGCCAGCTCATCCCCCCGATAGCGGGCGAGGAATGCCGACGGCAGCCAGGCCTCGGCAAACCAGCGGGCATCGGGTTGAGGCGAGAGCGGGTAGCGGTCGCCACCGTGGTGGGCGAACCAATCGAGGATGACCCGGAGGAGCCACCCCTCGCCGAACAGGGTGGTCGGCGGGAAGGCGGGGTTGCCCGACTCGCAGGCTTCGAGCATCTCTTTGATTCGGGCCGTGATCATCGCCGAGGTGCCTCGCCGGGCCGGTCGTGCCGCAGACTCCAGTCAGGAAAGATTGTACCGGGATAAGCACCACTCGGCGATCCTGATCGGATGTCCGGTGCGGTCTGGAACTCTGATCACTCGTGGGGCTCTGCCGTGGCCAACTCGCGGGTTTCGGGCATCAGCAGACCATAAAACGTGAGCCCGAGCGTTGCCAGGCCCGCCAAAGTGACAAACCCGGCGTTGAATCCGGCCGCCTGGACGATGTAGCCCGCCAGGAGGTTGCTCGCACCGGAGCCGACGCCGGTCGCGGTTGCCAGCACCCCCTGCGTGAAGTTGAACCGGCCGGTCCCACGAGTCAGGTCGGCGACGACCAGGACCGTCACCACGCCGAAGATCCCGGCGCCGATCCCGTCGAGCAGTTGCACGGCGACGAGGAACCGCGCCATCGCCCGCCGGCCGACGACACCCAGCGTCAAGGCGGCAATCGCGGGCGAGAAAACCGACCCGGCCACCCCGATCAAGGTCTGATTGATCAGGACCGCCGCCGGGGTGGGGATCAGATAAAGGAGCACGCAGCAGGTGGCAACCACCGCCGCCGCGAGTCCGACCGCCAGCCGCTTCCACCGGATCTGGTCGATCAGGCCGCCTACCGGGGTCTGCGCCAGCACGGTCCCGAACTGCGACGCCGCCAAGGCTAGCCCGACTCGTCCCGCTTCCCAATGCTGGCTGTCGCGGAGAAAGGTACCGAGGAACGGCCCCATCCCGTCGCGGACGTCGGCCAGAAAGAAGTTTAGACCGTCCAGGGCCCGAAGGCTGGTGGTCGTCGGCGTCGGCTCGGCTCGGGCATCAGCGGCCCGGCCGGTCGGTGCGGTCGAGGTCGTCAAGTTCGCATCCATTTCGATTCAGTAATGGACCCATGTCAGCCAGGCGACGCCCACGAGGGTCGTCAGGACCGTCAGCGGAACGCCGACCTTGAGGTATTCCAGAAAGCTCAACTCGGTGCCGGCCCGGCGGGCGTTCTCGACCACGATCAGGTTGGCGACGGACCCGAGAACCGTCAGGTTGCCCGCCAGGGTGCTCGACATGGACAGGGCGAGCCAGGCCAGTTCACGTTCGGGCATCACCGCCATCAGCGGTTTGAACAGGAGGACCGCCGGGACGTTCGAGACCAGGTTCGAGAGCACCACCGAGAGCCCGCTAACCAGCACCACCGGCGACGCCAGTACCGCATGCCACCGCTCCAGCCCCCACGAGTGGACGACGTGGACCTCGAAGGCGTGCACGACCACGAACAGGCCAGCAAACATCACCAGGAGCGGCCAGTCCACCGCTGCATACACCTTGGCCGGGCGGACGCGGTCGAGCATCAGTAGCCCCGCCGCCGCCAGGGCCACCAGTGCGATCGGTTGCCCGGCGAAGAACAGACCGACCGTCCCCAGCGTCACCGCCACGCTCTTGATCAGGAGTCCCCGGTGAACCCGCGGCCGCGCGATCGGTTCGCCCGGCGCTGTCGCCGGGGTGCTCGGTTGACTCAGCGACCGGCGATAGATCCACGCGACGACCGCGAAGTTCAGGATCAGGCCGATCCCCGCGATTGGTGCCAGCCGGGCGGCGAACCCGAGGTACGAGATCCCGGACAGCGACCCGATGATGATGTTTTGCGGGTTCCCGGTGATCGTGGCCACCGACCCGATGTTGGCGGCCGTCGCCAGTCCGACCAGATACGGCAGCGGGGGCCGCTTCAACCGCTGGCAGAGCTGCAACACCAGGGGAGTGAGGGCGACGCAGACGACGTCGTTGACGAGGAAGGCCGAGAGCGTCCCCGAGAGGCCGATCGTCACGGCCAGCAACGTTTTGGGGCCGGCAAACCGAGCGGCGATTCCCTCGGTGGCCAGGGCGAAGAACCCGGCCAGGCGCAGGTAAGCCACAACGACCATCATCCCAAACAGCAAGACGATCGTGTCGTAATCCACTGCCCGGGCGGCCTCGGGCATCGTCAGGATGCCCCCGGCAAGCATCGCCGCTGCCCCGACCAGGGCGATTCCCGGCCGGTCGATCCGCAAGCCCGGGATCTTGCCGATGGCCAGGGCCAGGTAGGTGAGGCCAAAGATCGTCGATACGATCAGGGGGTTGGTTGCGGGAGGGTTTGGCACGCGAGGTTGTGCTTTGCTGGGAAAAGGGGCCAAGGTTCGGGCGTTCTGCCCGGTTGGAACTTCGAAGCCAGATCAGGCCAGCGAGACGAGGGCTTGGATCGTGATCACGACCAGGAAGCTCGCGGGGAAGCCCACACGCGCGAACGACTCGATCCGCTCGGCAGAGGCAGTGCCGCGGTGGCGGTGGATGAAGTGGATCGCTGTGATGGCAAAGATGACCGCGAGGACGTAGGCGAAGACTGTCAGCGAGAAGGTGTCGGCGAACGTCAGGTACGGCACCTTGGGCAGCGAGAAGTCGATCGTATAGCTGAAGGCGACCAGCGAGACGAGCACCGTCACGGCCGTGCCGAACTTCGCCGGCGCGGCGTCCTCATCAATCCAGAAGACCGACCACGACGCGGCGACCAGCAAGCCGAGCGGCAGGAAGACCCGCCAGAAGTAGAACATCGACCGGCGGGTGACCTTGACCTCAAAGACGAACTCCTGGTCCGATGGGTCGCCGTTTCGGGGTGCTTCCACACGGGCGGCGATCCCATCGATCCGCCAGTCCGGGACCGAGGCGCCAGGCAACTGGCCCGATTTGCGGTGATCGGCCACGAGGTCGATGTCCTTGGCAAACGGGTCGAATGGCGAGACGACGATCGTCAGGGTTTGGCTATCGAACGGGAACCGCTTGAGATAAAGCGGCGAGCGGAACTTGTGGCTGAACCGGACCCGCTGGACGACGTGCCCGGCCCGGTCGACGTACATGTCCCCTTCCCGCTCGCTTTCGACCTGCTCGGCGGCGTTGACGAACTCCAGCGCGGGCGACCAGATATCCCCTTTGCGGAACCGCCGATGCTCACGCGCTGGTTGATCTGGCGCACGTGCCAGGGTTGGGTCGGTCCAGGCCAGGTCGAGATATCCGGCCATCTCGAACGCCTCGTCCTGGGGGCTGATCCGGGCAAAGTCGATGATTGTGATCGCCACGGTCACCCGAATCCGGTGGCCTCCCTCGCCCGGCCACCGGATTCCCTCGTCGAGGGACGGCTTGGGGGGCGGATCACCCGCGCCTGACGCGTCGTCAACCTGCAAGACAGCCACGACCAGTCCCAGGCTCAGCACGATCCAGCCAGCAACGTTCATGGCACCGACCCTGACCAAACATGCCGCTCAGCCGTTCTCGATCCGCCAAGTCACCGTGGGCTCGGGCCGATGGTACCATGTTGGCGTCCCAGGTGGGATCAAGAAGCGGCGCGGAGCCTTGCTCAAGGCAGGGCCGACCTGGGCTCTGGTTCCTGCGTGGCCAGCATCGTGGCCGCGGCGAGGTTGGCAACACTGACGGGGAAGATCGGCGGGCGGACCGACCCGGCGGCCCAGCCGTAGAGGAAGCGGGTCGCCCCGCCGCAGATCCGCCCCTGACACGGACCCATCCCGCACCGGGTTTGCAGCTTGGCATCGACCCACGACGACCGCGCTGCGATGGCGCCGGCGGTGACGTCCTCGCACCGGCAGATGATCGTGTCGGCCTGAGGCAAGTCGCGGAGTTCGGCCCGGGGGGCAAAGGCGCGTTCGAGATTGCGAGCAAACCGGCGAGCGCGGTCGCGGGCGGGCCCGAGCCGGGCAGCGTGACCCGCTTGCCCCGCCGCAACGTGGCCCGCGATCTCTCCTTCGAGCAAGGCAGGTTCCAGGCCGCCGATGCCGGTCAACTCGCCGACAGCGTAGACGTTGGGAATCGAGGTCAGCCCATGTTGGTCGACCGCGACCGCGTCGCCCGTCAGCTTGCAGCCCAGGAGCGCCGGGAGTTCGAGGTTCGGGATCAGGCCGAAGCCGCAGGCGAGGAAGTCACAGGCGTCGGTCCGCTGCTGGCGGCCGTTGGTGCTGGTCACGGCTCGGATCGACTGCTCATCGCCCGACGCCTCGACCGGCCACCACCCGGCTCGATACGGGACGCCGAGCAACGAGGCTTTCAGATCGACGGCCTGGCGAGCCTTGCCCAACTCGTTCCAGAGCCCCGCCCCGAACCGTGCCAACTTGTGCCAGGGAGCTTGCTCGATGATGCTCGGAATGATCGCCCCGTGCTTCCGGAGGGCCGAGGCCACGGCGAGCAAGAGCGGCCCCGACCCCGCCACGACGACCCGCTTGCCCGCAACCGACAGCCCCGACTTGACCATCGCTTGTAGACCCCCCGCACCGAGCACACCAGGCAAGGTCCATCCCGGGAACGGCAGGAACAACTCGCGGGCGCCGGTGGCAAGGATCAAAGTCGAATAATCGAGTTCGACCAGCCGCCCATCCCGCTCGGCCATCAAGCCGCGCGGCCCGGCGAGGCCGACGATCCGCGTACCGGTCAGGCAGTCGTACTGGGCCGCTTCCAGCCTGGCAAACCACGTCCGGGCCGTCGGGTTGGTCGGCTGCGTCCGCTCACCCCGCCAGATCTGGCCGCCGATGTCGGGATTGTCATCGACCAGGGCAACGCTCGCCCCCGCCTCGGCGGCTCGGACCGTGGCCGCCATTCCCGCCGGCCCAGCCCCCACGACGACCACATCATACGCCCGTCGCGGGATCGAGGTTTCAAATGGCATCGGTCCGAACCTCCATTCCGTCCCGAACCAGTGTCTGACAGGTGATCCGCTGCGGTCGGCCATCGACGGTGGCGCGGCACTCGAAGCAGATCCCCATCCCGCAGAGCGGCCCGCGAAGTTGCCCGGTCACCGACCGCCGGGTCGCCCCGCCGCGAGCGGTCCAGATTGCCACCGCGACCGAAGTTCCCGGTGCAACCCGGCACGGCTGGCCGTCGATAGTAACCGCAATCAACTCAATGGACATGAAGGCGTCTCAAAGCGAAAGTCGCCACGGGTGAGACCAGGGTTAGAGCGAGGATTGAACCTTCTGATTGATCCGTTTTCCATCCGTGTTCCATCCGTGGCTCATTTCCTCTTTAAGTGGGCTCGCGAACCGGGATGGGAGATACGGGGCGGTCGGGATCATTGATGGGCGGTCGGCGATCAGGTCAGCGAGGATCTCGGCGGTCCCGAGCGACGTTGTGATCCCGAGCCCTTCGTGCCCGGCGGCGATCCAGAGTCTAGAAATATCAGGATGCGGGCCAACGATCGGGAGCGAGTCGGGCGTCGCGGCCCGAAATCCCGTCCAGGCGCGGATCGCGGCCAGGTGGGCGAGACCGGGCATGAACTTGAGGGCCTGATCGATCATCCGCTGGACCATGTGCGGCTCGACGGTCGGGTCAGTCGTATCATACTGCCGCGACGAGCCGATCAGCAGTTGTCCGGTCGCGCGGGGCTGGACGTTGAAGGCGACCGAGTCGTGATCCGACCCGTGGGCGCTCTTAAGATAGCCGAGTTCCAGGATCTGGTGGCGGACGAACCCCGGGTGGCGGTCGGTGATGACCAGATGCCCCTTGCGCGGGCGGATCGCCAGCCCGGGGGTGAGCTGCGCTGCGCGGGTACCGGCGGCATTGACGACGAGATCGGCTTCCAGCCTCGACCCGTCTGCCCGCTCAACCCAGCCGCCGCCGATTCGCTCGACCGGCGGTCCCATGACGAACCGGGCCCCCTGAGCTTGAGCCTGATCGATCAAGAAGGCGGAGGCCGATGGAGGATAAACGACCGAGTCGCCCGGGACCCGAAACCCGCCGCAGAGGCCAGGCCGAAGGTTGGGTTCGATTTGTCGCAGTCGATTGGCATCGACCGCCTCGGCCTCAACGCCACGCTCGGCGAAGAACTGGGCCTTGCGGTCGACCTCGGCCATCTCTTCGTCGTCGCTGGCCACCCACAGAGTCCCGGCGCGGGTGTACTCAACCGCCGCCGGCATGGCCGGGGCCAGCTCGTCCCAGAGATCCCGCGAGTACCGGCAGAGGGCGAACTGGGCCTCGGAGTCATCCATCGCGACGACGTGCCCCATCCCGGCGGCGGTCGCCCCCGAGCCGATCGGCTTGTTGTCGACGACCGTGACGTCCCACCCATCGCGGGCCAGCGTCCGGGCGCACGCCGTCCCGACGATCCCGGCTCCAACGATGATGGCGCGTCCCTGACTCATGCGCGGATTCCCATCCGGAACGGGTCGTCGGGCTGGAGGATCAAGGTCGCCTCGGCGTTGATGTAGGCTGTGCCCCGGATTGTCGGGATAATCTGATCCCCCTGCCCCGGCTCGTACGACCCCGTAAACAGGCTGCCGATGATGCTCTCCTGCCGGTACTCGGCCCCCGGCGCGAGCTTGCCATCCGCTGCCAGGCAGGCCAGCTTCGCCGACGTCCCGGTCCCGCACGGCGACCGATCATACGCCCCCCCCGGGCAGAGGACGAAGTTCCGGCTGTCGGCGTCGGGCCGACCCGGCGGCCCGAACAGATCCACATGGTCGACCAAGCCCTCATCCGGCAGCCGAATGCCCGCCCGGTCGAGCGCCACGCGAATCCGCCCGGTGAAGTCGAGCAATTTTCCGAGGTTGGCGAGCTTCAAATCCTGCCCATGCTCGTTGACCAGAAAGAACCAGTTCCCGCCCCAGGCGATGTCACCCCTCACCGGGCCATGCCCCTCGACCTCGACCGTCGCCTGCTTGATCTGGCGATAGCTCGGCACGTTCCGCAACGAGACCTCGTTCGGCCCGTGCAGAGTCGCCTCAACCACCCCGACCGGTGTCTCGATCCGGTGCGTTCCGATCCCCACCCGCCCGAGGTGGGCCAGCGTGACCATCAGGCCGATCGTCCCATGCCCGCACATCCCGAGGTACCCGGCGTTGTTGAAGAAGATCACTCCGGCGGCACAGGTTGGGTCGGTCGGCTCGACCAGCAAGGCCCCGACCATCGCATCCGACCCGCGTGGCTCATTGCAGACCGCCGACCGGAAGTCGTCATGCTGCTCCCGAAAGATCACCTTCCGCGCCGCCAGGCTGCCAGACCCCAGGTCCGGCCCGCCCGCGACGACCACGCGGGTTGGTTCGCCGCCGGTATGCGAGTCGATCACCTGGACGCTGCGGACATCGGTGCTAATGCTCATCGAGGAGAATCTCGCGTGCCAGGTGGGCAGAATATTTCCGATCGGGTCAAGCGGCTTCGACCCGGAGCCGAAGCGACTCGCCGCGGCTATGCAGGGCGATCAACTGGTTGGCTCGAAGGGTGTGCAGACCGTAAGTAACGCCCGAATTGTCGCAAAACTCAACCTCGAACGCTTCGCCATCGCCGAGAACTTCCACCACCACCCCGACCTCGCCCACCGTGAGGTGCAGCGCTGGGACGTCGATCGTTAGGGCAACCGTGGCCAGGAGTTCGACTTGTGTTGACAGGGGTGTCTCATCTCGGAGAGCAAAGAAGATCCAGCCACGTCGGCGGGTTGACCGTCGCCTGGATCTCCTGCCATTTCGTCGGGTAGTCCATCGGGGGGCTCCGGTGGAGGGGAACTCGATCAAACCTCGGTCATTATCCCTTTGGGTCGGTGGGCGATGGCATGGCGGATGATCTCGAGCATCCCCGCGCGTTCCTCGCCGGCGATGGTCATCCTCGGGGCGCGGACGGTCTCGGTGCCGTAGCCGCACTCGGCGGCGGCGAGCTTGATGTACTGGACGAGCTTGGGCAAGGTGTCGAGGTGCAAGAGGGGTGTGTACCAGCGGTAAACCTGGCGGGCCTCGTCGAATTTGCCGGCGGTCAACAGATCCCAGAGGAGACGGTTTTCGGCGGGGAAGGCGTTGACCAGGCCGGACACCCAGCCGGTGGCGCCGAGGATGAACGACTCCATCACCAGGTCATCCACGCCGCAGAACAGGATGTAGCGGTCGCCAACCTCGTTCTTCAGGTCGGTGATCCGTCGAGGGTCTTCGGACGACTCCTTGATGCAGATGATCGTCGGTTCGTCGGCCAGTTCAGCGAACATCGCGGGCGAGATGTCGACGCCGTACGAGACCGGGTTGTTGTAGGCCATGATCGGCAGTTCGGTGGCGCGGGCGACGGTCCGGAAGTGGGTCAAGGTCTCGCGCGGGTCCGACTTGTAGACCATCCCGGGCAGGACCATCAGGCCATCGACCCCGGCCCTGAGCGCATCGGCGGCGAACCGGCAAGCGAGCGCGGTGGTGTACTCGGCGACGCCCGTCAGGACCGGCACCCGGCCCGCGACGTGGTCGACAGCGGCCTTGAGGATCTCGCGCTTCTCGACGGCTTCGAGCGAGCAGTTCTCGCCGACCGTGCCGAGGAAGACGAGGCCATCAACCCCGGCCGCGAGCATCGCCTCGATATGCGCCAGCGTCGCGGGCAGGTCGAGCGACTCGTCGGCGTGGAACTGGGTGCAAACCGCCGGAAACACGCCTTGCCAGGGGGCACTGCTCATCACGGTCATCCTCAAAGGTTGGGGCGGATCAAGAGTCAAGGCAGGCCGTTCACTCACTTCTGGAGTGGATCGCTTCTAGGAGGGCGGACGCTTGCGGCAGAACTCTCCTCGATCAAGCCCGGTTCCGCCAGTAGCTTGGTGATCGTCGCGAGTGAGCGATCGCGATAACGTCGATTCGATCGGGGACGAGCTGATAAACGATGCTGTAGGGGATCGACGGAGCATCGCAAAGCGGTGGTTGAGGTCATACGATGGAAACAGTCTTGGGGTTGCTGCTACCAGACCGAGGACGCGATCCAACTCCAACTCAAAGCGATCCGCTGCCCGTGGGCTGCGTGACTGATACCAGGCAAGTGCCACCTGATATTCCGCTTGAGCTTCAGGGTGAAATCGAACCTCAGCCACCGGCCGCCTCCCGAGCCTGTCGCTTCACGTCTTCCCAGGAGACCGAGGCAACAACTCCCGACGCCAGTTCGGCGGATCGTCGCTCGATCTCAGCACGCCATGAATCATCGAATGGAGGCTGATCGTCAGGTTGAATCGAATCGATCAACGCTTCGATAATCTCGACCCGCTCTTCATCGGAAAGACCAAGCGCGGCGGACAGCACCTGTTCGGTGGTCATATTCATCCAGATTTTCTCCAACTATCAAGCCTGGGACGTCGCGGTGGGAAGAGGCCCCAACTCGGTCATCAACAACATGTCCACAAGGCTGGCTGATCCACCATCATGGAAGATCACCGAGGGCCGGCCCAACGGGGACAATGAGAGGAAATCTGGGTGGGGGATCGGGAAGTGGCACCCATCGACCGTCCGGATCGTGGACGGACGGAATGGTGGGACTTGATGGGTCCATTCCCATTGTTCGATGGTCATAAGCGAGCCTCGCAAGGGGAAGAATGATTGCCTTGGCAAGTTTTCCCGTGCTGGCTCTGTCCCTGACGAGTTTGACGCAAAGCCGCTTCCAACGGGAACAAAGAAAGGTTTTCCTCCTTACTTCAAGGACTGGCGGGCGGCGTGGCGGGTGCTGACCCGGGGGCGGGGGGTTGGGATCGACGTCCCTGGCCGAAGGGACGGGGTGGGTTGGCCATGAAGCCGGCCACATCGCGCGCAGCCTTGGTTTCGGCTCCGGGCGGCTGGAGGAAGCCGAGGTCACGGGCCCAGTCGATGAACCGATCCTGCCAGGTCCCGAAGGGAATACCCTTGCGGTCGGTCAGGCCGCCCGACATCCGGCTCCCGTCGGGCAAGGCATCGCCGGGGTGGCGGCCGTTGCCGTAGAGGTGCATCTCGACGTTCGGGACCCCAGCCAGCAGCATCGCTTGATAGTAATCAAGTGCCCAGACGGCGTGCATCTGGTCGCCGGCACTGCCGCAAACGATGAATGCGGGCGGGACGTCCTTGGGGATCGGCGGCGCGGTCCGGTTCCGGGCGAACGGGGTCGGGCCGGGGTAGATGATTCCGGCGAAGTCTGGCCGCGACGAGACGCCGGCAAACGGGTCGGCGGCGGCGTCGTTGTTCTTCTTGTCCCAATCCTCGTAGAGCAAGGCGGCCGGCGCGGCCAGCTCGGCGCCGGCGGAGAACCCCATGACGCCGATCCGGTTGGGGTCGATGCCCCATTCCCTGGCATAGGCTCGGACGACGCGGACGGCCTGCTGGGCATCATGCACGGCGTCCTCCTCGGCGATGTAGCCGTCGGCCCGGAGCCGGTTCCGGAGGATGACGGTGTTGATCCCGTGGTTGTAGAAGAACGGGACGAAGTCGGCCCCCTCACCGCTCACGCCGAGGGTCCGGTGGCCGCCTCCTGGGATCAGGATCACCGCCGTCCCGGTGTTGAGGCCCTTGTCCACCACGTGGACCTCGATCGACGGGTTGTGGATCGAGACGACGTTGCTGATCCGGCCCGGGACGATCGGGCTCATGTTGTAGACTTCGGGAACGTGGAGCTTGTCAGCCTTGAGGTACGGTGAGTTGGCCGCGAAGAGGGGGACCACCACCCCGCCCGGCGCGATGGCCTGCGGAGCGTAGGGCTGGCCGGTATCGGCGGCGGGCCGGGGGATCGCCTGGGGCGCCGGGAGCGGAGGGAGCGGGGCCTTCGATTGCGCGAGCGCGCTGGTAGCGCCCAGCAAGGTCCAGGCAACCCCGATCGCGGTTCGGTTCATCGGTCGTGATCTCCTTGAAACTTGGGGTGAGAAGGCACGAGATGCCGACCTTTTCCCCCCAATACCGTCCGGCGCGGCGAGTGGGGACCTCGCCGCGGCCGGACACCGGGATCGTTCTTACTCGTCGCCTTCCAGGGTGACCGCCATGACGATCGGCGCGGTCTGGTCGGGACCCTTCACGAGTTCGATGTCGCGGATCGTGTCGGACCGTTTCGGACGGACGCTCAGGTAGCGAATTTGCTGGCCGCGGAGCCGGAACGCCAGCTTCGACTCGGGGACGTCGACCACCCGGATGTAATCGGCGAAGTGGACCCCGTTCAGGAGCGGGTGATCCTCGACCGCGCCATCGGCGTAGTGGAGGCGGACGATCATGCTGGTGGTGTGTGCCGCCTGATCATCGAGCGCTCCCCAGCCGCTGATCCCGCTGAGGAAGTGAATTGCGCGGACCGGGCCGTTGCACGGCATCGTCACCGACCTGGGCATTTTGGGCGGCACGTCGCCGTACGGCCCGTTGAGCATGACCGCGTTGGCCACCTTGTCGCCCTGCGGGTCGACGAGGAGGAACGGGACGTTCTCAACGGTCTTGGGTGACCAGTCGCGGAAGACGAGGCGGTCGGTCATCGAGTCGGGCGCGAAGAACATCCCCCGCGTCGTGATCGTGTTGGCCACCGGCTTGAGGTCGAGCGGCAGATACTTGCCCCGTTTGGTCAGGAAGGCCAGCACGTCGGCCATCCCGTCAGCGCCGAGTTGCTTCTCGAACCCCTCGGGCATGAGCGACTTCTTCGACGCGGCAAACTCCTCGATTTCCTCACGTGGGATGCGGAACGACTTCCCCTCGGCATCGAGCAATTCGACCGCCGTCTTCGACTCCGACGCGAGCAGGCCGTTCAAGACCCGGCCATCATTCGTCGCCAGGCTGTACTGGACGAAGTTCCCTTCGACGCTCCGACTCGGGTCGAGGATGTGGATCAAGAGTTCCTCGCGGGGGTGCGTGCCCATGCCGGTCAGGTCGGGGCCGACCTTGCCGCCTTCGCCACCGTAAGTATGGCACTTGGCGCACTGCTGGGTGAACGCGACCTTACCCCTTGTCGGATCACCCCCCTTGAGCGCGACGCGGGCGATCTCGTCGATTACCTTCTGGCGGTCGGCGTCGGGCAGGCCGCCTCCGCGGGCGATCAAGGCCTTGGCCCGGCTGGCGATCGTGGCGTCGGGGTGGATCGACAATGCCTGCGTCTGCGGGAGCGAAAGTTGCTTGAGGGCGATATCGCCTCGGTCGACCCCGTCGAGGAAGGCCGAGGTCCACTCGGCTCGGCTCAACAGATTCAGGACGGCCGCGTTCCGGACGAGCGGCGTCATGCCGGCAAACTTGGCCACGAGCGCGGGGCCGACGGTGGGCGAGAGGCTCTGGCCGACGGCGTCGACCAGGCCGATGGCCAGCCCCTGCGACGTCCGCGGGCTCAGGTTGCCGAGCAGGGCTTCGACGACCTTGGGATCGTTCGGGCGGAAGTCGACCAGCCGCTTCGCCGCGTCGATCCGCACCGGTTCGGGCAGCTTGTCGTCGGCGACCGAGGCGAGGAAGGTCGTGGCGATCTCGGCGGCGCTGGCCTCGATGGCCTTCGATCCCCACCTGCCCGCCAGACTGACCAGTTGCGCCCGTGCTCCGGGCGACGCCTTGGTCAGCAACTCGACGAGGGCCCGGTCGGTCCGGTCGTCCAGGGTGGGCGGCTTGTCCTTCGGCCAGCCCCGGGCCAGGCCGGCGATCACGGCGTCGGTCACACCGGGGTCGGCTGCGCTCAGGGCGACGATGATCTCGGCCGATGCTCCCGGGGCGACTCCGCGGGCCATGTGTTCGGCAACCCGGCTGGCGAGGGCCGTCACGATCGGCGATGCGGGCTGCTTGAACTCGCGGGCTGCCAGGGCTTTGAGGAACAGGTTGGCATTGGCCGCGGCGGCGGCGGTGGCGGCGTCAGGGAGCCAGCGGTCCCCCTCAGCCTTGCCATCCACGAGGGCCGCGACGAGAGCTTCGGCCGCCTCGGGCGAGGGCGGCGCGTCGGCCAGGGCCAGCAGCGCGGCGAGTCGGACAAGTGGGTCGCCGTCTTCGAGCAGGCCCGCGGCGCGGATCGCCTCGGCCGCCTTGGGACCACCGGGGAGAACCTGGACCGCGTTCCGGCGAACGCCTGCCGAGGGATGCCCGAGCGCGGCGAAGACTGCCTGCGTCGCGGCTGGATTCGAACCGTCGAGGGCTCCCAGACCGTGCAAGGTCCACAAGGCATGGATCGCTCCCGGCGCCAGGCCGATGGCGTCTGACCTGGCGTTCCTGACCAACTCGATCAGGGCAGGAACGACGTCCTTGTTCGCCCGTTCAACCAGGAGCCGCTGCGCGGTCAGGCGCCAGGTCATGTTGTCGTTCGCGAGCGCGGCGACCAGGCCCGTGCCATCCTTCGGATCGAGCTTGATCGTGGTTGCGGCGGTCGGCATGCCGACCGGGCCGACGCGGTAGATCCGGCCGTGCGTCTTGTCGCGGAGCGGGGTGACGTAGGCGTTCCCCTTGCCGTTCTCGAACCCCTTGGGGACCGGGTTGTGCTGGACGATGTAGTTGTACCAATCCGAAACCCAGACGGCGCCATCGGGTCCGACCTCGGCGGCGATCGGGGCGGTCCACTCGTCGTCGGAGGCGAGCAGATTCCACTCGTTATGCGATTTGAAGTCGGTGCCGTTCTTTTCCAGCGCGAAGGTCGCAACGAGATGTCCGGTCGGCTCGGTGACAAACGCGACGCTGTTCCAGTATGGGCTTGGCAACAGTCGAGCCGTGTACAGGGCGTGACCGGCGGCGGCGGTGAAGCCACCGAAATAGTCGACCTGCCGGACCTTCTCGGTGATCGGGAAGTAGCGGTTGGTGTCGGCGATGCTGGCCAGCACACCCGGGGTCGGCATCCCGCGAACCTTCTCGTAATAGCGGTAGGGGATCGGCACGTAGACGCTCGGGCAGCCGTTGGCGGTCGAGCCGAACAGCAGGCCCTCCTCGCTCATCCCGACGCCCCACGAGTTGTTGTTCGTGTTCCGGAGGACTTCGAGCTTCGACCCGTCGGGGCGGAAGCGATACAGGGCTTGCTTGAAGTTATGGTGCTCGCCGCCGATCTCCCCCAGGAAGCCCGAGTAGCCGACGATCCCGTAGACCCAGTTGTCGAACCCGTACCGGAGGTTCGACGGTCCCGCGTGGGTGTCGTCAGTCCCCCAGCCCGACAGGAGGACCTGCCGGACGTCGGCCTTGTCGTCGCCGTCCGTATCCTTGAGCAGCAAGGTATCGGGGGCCTGGTGGATGATCAGGCCGCCGCCCGCGAAGGTCAGGCTCGTGGGGATGCTCAGCTTGTCGGCGAAGACGGTGAACTTGTCGGCCACCCCGTCGCCGTCGGTGTCCTCGCAGATCTTGATCTGGTCGTGTCCCTGACCCTTGGGCTGGATGTTGTTGGGGTAGTCGAAGGTCTCGGCGATCCAGAGACGTCCTTTATGATCCCAGGCCATGGCGATCGGCTTGGCGATGTCGGGCTCGGACGCGAAAAGGCGGGGTTCCAGTCCCTTGGGCACGGCCAGGTGCTGAATCGAATCGCTCGGGCTGGCGGGAAGCTGCATCAGGGTGATGGCCTTGCCCGCCGTGCCCCAGGCCGCGCCTTGAACGTATGACGGGATCGGGGCGGGAGCATCCTCCAGCTTCAGCACCGGTGCGGTCGCGGCGACCTTCGGGCTGCTATCGAAGACCTCGCCCTTGTGCGCGGCCCAGCGGATGCCGCGCTCGACCAGATTCTGGAAACCGGGCTGACCCCAGGTCCGCTCGTCGTGGCCGTAGGCGGTGTAGAAGACGCGGCCCTTGCCTTGCGTCCGGGTCCAGGTCCAGGGCTCGTCTTTGCCTTTCTCGTCGCGGACCTGGAGCAGTGTCCGGTCGGCCATGTTGAGTTTGGTGTGGACGTAGGTTTCATCCCAGGTCCGGAATGGCTTGAGTCCCTTCAAAATTGGGTTGTCGGGGGCGACATCCTTGACGTCGAACTCGCCGGTCCCGTGGCTCTTGAACTGACCACCCACCAGCGCGATGTACTCGGGCGAGTTCAGAAAGCAGTACGACGCGCAGTGGATTGGCGCCAGCCCGCCACCGTTCTCGACGTATTCGACCAGCGCCTGCATCGGCTTCGCGTCGGCCTTCTCGATGTTGGCATAGATCAAGACAACGTCATACTTCGCCAGGTTGGCGAGGTTCAGGTCGTCCATTACCTCGGAATACGTGATATCGATTCCTCGGGTCGCCATGACCGGGATCAACTGCTTCGAGCGCGCGAGAGGGCGGTGGTGGCTCCCCGGGTCGCCCAGGAAGAGGGCCGAGAGCGGTTTCTCATCGGCGGGACCCGTGGCATGAACTGGGGAGGTCACCGCTCCCAGCAGGAGCAGTGCCAGGACCGAGGCGATCCGTCGTGGAGCAAACGTGGTCATGCCCGAAATCTCCCAGGGAGTCGTGATAAGGCGAAGCAGGCCCACCGGACTCAGGGTCCCGGTGCAGCCGCGTGGTGATCGGTCAAGAGGGTCAGATTCGACCCGGACGGGAACAGGACGATTTGATCGTCTTATCGTGGCCAGCGTCCGCCCGGGATGCAAGAGCCCGGGCCGGACGCTGATGCTCAGCGAGGCGAATGAGCCGTGCTGGTGACCCCCGCATGGGCGAGGGCGGCCGCCGCGGGAATCTGGGTGTAAACGGTGATCTCAACTTGCTGGATCGTCAAGGTCTTGCGAACGTCGCTCTGCGTGTTGGCCCCGAAGATCCCGACGGCAATGTCGTTGCGACCATCCAAGAATGGTGATGGGACAGTCGTCAACGTGTTCGTGGTGTGCCGGGTCAGGTTCTCGACCAGAAACGAATACTGGTCAGCGACTCGCTTCAGGGTGAACCGGATGTCGTCGCCGGTCGTCGTCAGGCCCACCTCGTTGATGTCCCGATCGACCCCCTCAACATTGTTGACCAGGAAGAGGTTATACCGATCGGCGGCGGGCTGCCGGAGCACACCGCCCCGGATTGCCCGGTCGCTCTGGACGCCAGCGTAGAGCCCGAACTGACCGACCTCATCAAGTCCCGGGATGTTTGGCACCTCGGCGCTGATTGTGAAGTCCTCGCGCCCGGTGAACCCGAGATCCTTGAGGACCAGCCCGAGGTATTCCCCCGAGTCCAGCCCAACCTGCTTGTTCAGGTCGCTCCGGGTCGTCGTCAGTTCCAGGACGCCCAGGTCGGTCCGGAGCCGGAGGTTCGGGTCCAGCTCGGCCAGCGTCGCGCCGGTCCCTTTGAGGCGATTGGTGAGACCAACCCCAAGCCCCTCGGCGTCGCGGATCGAGTGGGTGATGGGTTGTTTGAAGTCGAGTCGGAGCGTCCGGGCATGGATCGCGGGCGGGGGGACAATCGCGCGGGTAAACTGGCGGTCGCCGTCGGCGCGGATCTGAACCGCCTGGCTATCAATCCGCGCTTCCGCGCCCGCCGAGAGGCGGACCGGCGAACTGGTCCCCTGTCCCGTCGCAGCGGTCAACTCCCCCTCGAAGACATGGACGGAGGTCGTCTTGCCCTCGGCATCGACGGCCAGACCAAACTCGGTGCCGAGGTCGACGACTTTCCCCTGCGGCGAGAGCACGGTGAACCCGTGCGCCGCAGTCGGCACACGGGCCGTCATGGCTCCCCGGACCAGGCGGGCCCGGTTACCCGAGACAAGTTCGAGCGTGGCGGGACCTTGGAGGATCACCCGCGCTCCCTGATCGAACTCCACCTCGGCCAATCCGCCTTCGAGCCGCAAGACCTTGCCCGCCGTCATGTCGCGGCCAGGAGTCTCATTGGGGTTAGCCCAGCGGACATCCTGTGCATTGACGAGCCAGGCGACATTCGAGCGCGTGGGCGTCGCGGTGATGTTGGTCGGGGTGAAGCTTGGCTGCATCCTTCCCCCCCGGGGGATGACAACCAGACCCACCCCGACCAGCAGCACCGCGGCCACCACGCCACCCAACGCTAACCGTCGGAACCGAACGCTGCGTTGACTTGAATTCCGGCCCAGAGCCTGCGGGACCGTCGCCTGGAACCGATCAAGTGCGAGTGATGCCGCCCGACCGGCCCGGGTTGCGAACCCGATCTCGGCGTGGAGTTGCAGGTACTCACTAAAGTAACGCCGTGCTGGCCCGCTGGCGACCAGGTTGGCCTCCAGTTTCGCAAAATCGGCGGCGTCGATCAGGTCGGCGCAGTAGGCGTCCACCCGGTCGCGGAACTCGTCATCCATCGGGTCGGTCGATGTGTCCTGGTTCATCCTGTGACCCCCAGTGCGGCCGATCGGCGGACGCATTCGAACAACGAGCGGCGAATTCGCCGGAGCGAGTTGTGAACGCTCGTTGCCGACCGGCCCCACTCCCGAGCCACTTCGGGGACGCGGGATTCCTCACCGTAGCACGCTTCGACCAACTCCCGATCGCGCTGGCGGAGCTTGCCGAGGCAACTCGCGAGTGCTTCACGCCGGTCCTCAACCGCGTCCTCACCCCCAAGATCTTGCGCCTCGGCCAGGAGCAGGCTCAGGTCGTCGCTGAAATAGAGTTTGTGCCGACTCCGCGTCCGGAGAAAGTTCGAGACCTCAAAGCGGGCCACACCACAAGCCCAGGCGACGAAACTTTTCGAGCGGTCGAACTGGTCAAACTTGTGCCACATCGCCAGGCTCGTTTGCTGGAACAGGTCGTCGGCGTCATCGAAGTTGCGCACCAGCGAGTAGATATAGCCGAACACCTGGACCTGATGCAGGCGAAGTTGTTCGGCAAAAATCCACTGGGGTGAGTCGCCGTTCATCAAGCACGAGCCGCCAAGGGAGCCACGGGCGAGGGAACTCTACTGAAGAAAAATCAGCCGACGAGCCCGGATTGTCACCCACTTTGTTGGATCGGAACGGATTTTTTCGGCGTAGGGCCATTTTTCCCCGATTTCTCCGACTCTGCATAGTGCTGAGGCTTCGACCTCTCCGCCAGGTTCAGCCCAGGCTACCTGGGTGGTGCTTGCGGACGACTGCGAGCGTCGGGGCGTGCAGTGGACCGTTCGAGGCGAGGATGCTTGACTTGCCGAGCGGCAGTGGGTTGCCGCGCGCATCGGTGACGGTCCCGCCGGCTTCCTCGACGAACAGACGACCGGCGGCGAAGTCCCAGGGAGATAGTTCGTACTCGAAATACGCCCCGTAGCGGCCCAGACCGACGGAGATCAGGTCGAGCGACGCGGTGCCGAACCGGCGAATCCCGTGGATGGCCTGGTGCTTGAGGTCGCGGATCGCGTCGAGCGTTGCCTCCATCATCGCCCCTCGGTCGTAGTAAAATCCGACACCGATGATGACCTCATCCAGCCGGGTCGCTTCCTGAACCCGCGCGGGCTTGCCGTTGTGGAAGGCCCCCTGCCCCCGGATGACCGTGTACCAGTCGTCCGTGATCGGGTTGAAGACGACGCCACACACCGCCTGGCCGTGGTGGTAGTAGGCGACCGAGACCGCGAAGTGCGGGATGGCGTGCGCGTAGTTGTTCGTGCCGTCGATCGGGTCAACAACCCAAAGGTGCTCGGCGGAGGCGTCGCCCTGGTACGCTTCCTCACCGAGAATGGCATGGTCGGGGAAGGTGGCGCGGATGACGGCGGCGATGGCGTGCTCGGCCTCGACGTCGGCGTCCGAGACGAGGTTAGCGACATCCTTCGACCGCATCGTCACGCCGTCGCGAAAGTAGCGCGCGGCAACTTCACCCCCCGCGCGGGCGGCGGCTTCAGCAACGGCGAACTCGGGCGGTGGTGTCATCGCGGTGTGTCCCATCATGCGAAGGCGGGGTCGGGTCAGGCTGGATCGAACTCCGGCGGAGGGTTTGGATTATACTGAATCCAGCCCCTGGGGCCGACCCCTCGTCGCCTCGACCCGAAACTGAACCCCCGAGACTCCGCCACCATGCCCGCGCAGGCCGTGATCTTCGATCTCGACGGCACCTTGCTCGACACCCTGGCCGACATCGCCGGCGCTGCCAACGCCGCGCTCGCGCTCGAAGGGTTCGCCGAGCATCCCCCGGCCGCCTACCGCCAGTTCATCGGCGACGGCGTCGGGATGCTCTTTCGCCGCGCCCTGCCCGCCGATCAGGACCACGACGACGCCCGGATCGAGCGCTGCGTCACCCAGTTCCACGCCACCTACGCCACCGGCTGGAACGTCGCCACGCAACCTTATCCCGGGATCGCCGACCTCCTCGACACCTTGACCGCGCGCCAGTTGCCGCTCGCGGTCCTCTCGAACAAGCCCGACGAGTTCACCCAGCTTTGCACCCGGCACTACCTCGACCGCTGGACCTGGGCCGTCATCGTCGGCCAGCGGGACGGCGTCCCCCGCAAGCCCGACCCGACCTCGGCTCTGACCATCGCCCGAAATCTTGGCCTGGCGCCGGCTGACATCGTCTACGTCGGTGATTCCAGCGTCGACATGCGGACCGCCCGCGCCGCCGGGATGACCGCCGTCGGCGTAAGTTGGGGCTTCCGCTCGGTCGAGGAACTCCAGGCCACGGGAGCCCATGCCATCATCGACCATGCGGCCGAGCTATTGCCGCTGCTTGACCGCTGAGTCGATTTTCTCGAAATATCGGAACCAATTGCATTACCGGTCCCATTACTCTGGAACTCAAGCCGCGGATGAACCAAGGCGGGGGTGAGCGGAGGGCGTGACCGGTGGCGACTGGCAATAATCCGGCGGTGGGCCGACAACTTGCGACGCTGTTCCAGAACGGCTCGGTCCGGGGTCTGACGGATGGGCAGCTTCTGGAGCGGTTCACGACGGGTCCTGATAAAACAGCGGAACTCGCGTTCGCGGCCCTCGTTGAGCGGCATGGCCCGATGGTCTTGCGGGTGGCTCAGGGGGTACTGGCCGACCCGCATGACGCGCAGGATGCTTTTCAGGCGACGTTCCTGGTTTTGATCGCGAAGGCACGAGGGCTCTGGACCCGCGACTCGCTCGGCCCGTGGCTTCATCAGGTTGCGCACCGGACCGCGTCGTGCATCCGGGCGACGGCCGCGCGGCGCCGCCGGCTCGATCGGCGGTTGGGGACGATCGTGGAGGCGGTCCCGGCGCCGCTGGTGGATGACTCGACGCGGATCATCCACGAGGAGATCAACCGCCTGCCCGAGCGGTACCGCGTTCCGGTCGTCCTCTGCGACCTCGAAGGGCAAACACACGAAGAAGCCGCGCGGGCGCTCGGTTGGCCCGTCGGCACGGTCAAGAGCCGGCAGGCCCGCGCCCGCGATCGACTCCGCTCTCAGCTCACGCGGCGGGGAGTCGCCCTAGGTCTGGTCTTGCCAGGTCTGCTTGCGCCGGTGCCAGTGACTCTGCTCCAAATCACGACCGTTGCCGCGGTCCGATCACTGACGTCTCGGGCGATCGTCCCGGGCTCGGCCGCGGCGCTTGCCCGGGAGGTTCTGGGAACGATGAAACTTGCTGGATTGCTGAAAGTGGGATCGATCGTCCTGGCACTCGGGACCGTCTCGGGTGTGGGTCTGGTTGCACAAGATGGGGGAAATCAGGCGACGCCAGTGGTCGAGCCTGCAATGACTGAGGTCAAACCCGGCAAGCTTGATTTTCACCTGACCGAGCGGGGAGTTGTTGAGCCATCGCGACGTACACTTATGATCAACCATGTGGAAGGAAGCAGGGCGATTCGTCGCATCCTGCCCGAGGGAACCCAGGTTCAGAAGGGGGAACTCGTCGCTGAACTGGAATCGAACACGCTCAAAGATCAACTGGTCAACCAGGAGGTCACCACCACGCAGGCCGAAGCCCTGTTCAAACAAGCGCGGCTCACCCGCGAAGTCTCCGAGTTCGCCGTCAAGGAATATGTCGAGGGGGTGGGAGTCCAGGATTTGGCCAGCTTGCAGGCGAAGGTCACGACCGCCCAGACGGCGATCGACAAGGCCCGGAGCCGGCTGGAGCGCACCAAGGTCGCCCGGCGGCGGCTCGATGTCGCGATCAACCACCGCGCTGGCCCCGAAACCCCCGCCGACATCGTGGCGGACCTGAACATCGCCGATCAGCTTGACGCCGCCGAACTCGATATCTCGACCCGGGATGCCGACTTCCAGATGGCGCAAGGCCAGCAAAAGGTGTTCAAGGAGTACACTCGCGGCAAGGCGATCCGCAGCCTTGAACTCGACGTCGAGAAGGCTCGACTCGAAGAGGTCAACCGTGAGGCCGCCTGGCGACGCGAACAAGCTCAGATGGGTCGGCTCAATCGCCAGATCGAGCAGTGCAAGTTGCTGGCCCCCCGCGCCGGCCTGCTTGTTTACGCCAACGACCCACGCAGCAAAGTCGGCGGGCCTGGAACCATCGAGGAAGGCGCGATGGTCCGCGAGCGTCAGATCATCGCGCAAGTGGTCGACCCGGCTGATCCGATGCGGATCAACGCCAAGATCCCCGAGTCGCTGGTCGATCAGGTTCATCCCGGTCAGAGGGTCCAGATCAAGGTCGATGCACTGCCGGACCAGGTTTTGACCGGTGTTGTCCAAACGGTCGCCCCGATGGCCGACGTCATTGCCTTTCGGGGCGAGAACAAGAAGGTTTACACGACCGAGGTGCAGATCGACCAGGTCGTGCCCAACCTCCGTCCCGGGATGGTGGCGGTGGTCGAGATAGCCGTCTTTGATCTCGACAACGTACTCTCGGTGCCGGTCGATGCCGTCGTTGGGGTCGATGGCACGGATCAGGTCGCCGTCCGGACCGCCACCGGCGCTGTCGAGTGGCGCGTCGTCACGCTTGGCAAAGCCAACGACCAGGCCGTCGAGGTGAAACAAGGACTTCGAGACGGTGACCACGTCCTCATGGCCCCGATTACCCGGCTCAGCGAGGCGATGAAGGCCAAACTGCCACCACGACCGACCCGCCCTCCCGAGCCGAAATGACGGCGCCGCCGACCTGGCCCCTCAGTGGTACCAGGTCTCGGCAAAATGGAACCGTTCGATGGTCCTGACCTGCTCGGCTACCTCGGGATGATCGGCCATCCAGGCCATGACGGCAGTGACGACGAGGTTCGCCACTCGCTCGGTGAGTTCGGGATTATCGACGCGCTGTTTGAGGCAGCCCTGCCAGACGGCGCCCGGGTAGATGACCGCCATCACCGCGATCACACCATTACGACCCCGCTTGGGTTTTTTGGGGAGTTTCAACGCACGATAGAGCTGGTCCAGAGCTTTGTGTAGACCCGTTTCATGCGTGCCCCCCTCGATCGCTCGGCCGTTGTTGATAAACGACCAGATCCAGTTTTCAAACCAACTGTGGTAGGCGAAGACCAGTTCGACCTGGAGGTCACCGTCGGTCGCCGCGATCTGGATCGGCGGATGGACCAGTTGATAAGGCGCCACGATCGAGTCGAACAGGTCGCGAATCCCCCCCGGAGCGGCGAAGGTTTGCGTCTCGCCGCCACTCGTGAGGCTGAACTGGATCCGGGGATGCAGATAGCTCAGTCGCCGGAGATAACTCTCGAAGACGGCGAGCGGCGTGCTGGTGACGGTGAAGATGGTCAGGTCGGGAGCGAACTCCAGCCGCGTGTGCACGCCGGGGTCGGCGACCGTCGCGTGCGCGATTCGCTCGCCACGCTGATAGGTCAACGTGTGCGCGGAACCTCCCCCGGCGGTGCGAATGACGAGTGACCCCGAGAGGGCGTTCAGGACGCAGCCCGCCATCTCATCGCTGCCGCCCGGTTCCTCGGGAACCTCGAAGGGGGTGATCTGGCCCTCGACCGTCTGCCCGATCTCCACCTGAACGTCGGAGTCGATCGCGAAGCCATGATCCAGCACGGTCACGTCGATCCGGCTCAGCCTCCGCTCCAGCAGCAACGCGAACGGGCAGACGAGGTACTGGATGAAGCCAAAGAACGTGGTGGACCCGACATACATGCCCGGCCGCTTGCGGATAGCCTCGCGATGGGTGAGATCAACGAGTGGCGAGGGTTCAAGGTGACTGGCGGGGGGCATCTCGATACTCCAGACGGCAAATCGGTGGGAATCGGGCGCTCGGCGGCGTTGATCGAGTCAGTTTATCCACCAGGGACGCTCACTCAACAGAGGCGGTCCAGTTCGACTTTGACTCGTCCGAAACTCTGTTGCGCATGCAGTATCACTCTGGCAAGGTTGCGTATTGTCCTCTTTGTTATCGAAAGTTATATAGGGAAGTATTGCTGTTGGGTATTGATGCGAGATTGCCTCGCTCTTTGGATATATTTTAAGATCTCTGCTTGAAAAACGAAAAGTAGCGGTTCTCTCCAAATGATTGCAGAATGAGAGCTTGATGTCATGGCGTTGTGACAACGTGGCGGATCAGGTTTTCCCCTTGTTCTTGGCGAGAAACCCTGGTTTTTGCCTGATTGCCAGGAGCCGGCAACCCTAACTTTTGGCTTCTCAATCAATAGTGTGCTGCTCCTGCCCAAAGGAGTAGATCGTCGTTTTGGCCTGCTCCGTGCCAGGTTTGCGTCGCGGAAATGCGAGCTAGTGTTCTCACATAACCCGACCGCTATCTGGGTGCGATTGGCCTGCCAGGGGCCACGACACCATACCAATATTCTTGACGTACAACCCGGAGTTTACAGCCATGAGCAAGCGTAACCGCTCGATCGTCCTGCCGCGCCTCGAAGTTCTCGAAGCCCGCACCGTCCTCTCGACCTACAGCCCAGCGCAACTGTCTCATGCGTATGGACTTGACTCGGTGAGTTTCTCCTCGGGCGGGAACGCAATCAAGGGTGACGGGGCCGGGCAGACGATCGCCCTCATCGACGTTTATCATGACGCCAACATTGCCACCGAATTGCAAACTTTCAGCTCGCGGTATGGTCTCCCGACCGCCTCGATCAGCGTCATTAACCAGGCGGGCTCGACCAGCAACAACATCTGGGCGGAAGAAGAAGCCCTGGACGTCGAGTGGGCGCACGCAGCGGCTCCGGGGGCTAACATCCTCGTGGTCGAGGCTGCTTCAACCGGCATCCCCGACCTGTTGACGGCCATCAACGCCGCCAAGAACACGGCGGGAGTCTCGGTGATCTCGATGAGCTTTGGTTCGGTCGAGTTCAGCTCCGAAAGCACTTATGACAACGAGTTCACGACCCCGAGCGGCCACACCTCGATCACCTTCCTGGCTTCCACCGGCGACAACGGGGCCGGGACGCAGTGGCCGGCATCCTCGCCGAACGTGGTCGCCGTCGGCGGCACGTCGCTGAGCCTCGACGACGCGGGCAACCGGGTCGGCGAGTCGTCCTGGTCGGGTAGTGGTGGCGGCTACAGCACCTATGAGAGCGAACCCTCCTACCAAAAATCGGCCCAATCGACCGGCAAGCGGGGCGCCCCCGACGTGGCGCTCGATGCCGACCCGAACACCGGCGTTTCGGTCTACTCGGTGGCCAACGGCGGCTGGATCACGGCGGGCGGGACCAGCCTGTCGAGCCCGGTCTGGGCCGGTCTGATGGCGATCGCCAACCAGGGGCGTGCCCTTGAAGGCAAGGGGACGCTTGACGGTGCCACTCAGACCTTGCCCGACCTGTATGCCGCACCCGCTGGCTCGTTCAACGACATCACGACCGGCGACCGGGCAACGACCGGCTACGATACCGTGACCGGCCTGGGTACCCCGAACGCAGCCATGCTGGTCGCGGCTCTGACCGGCGATCCCAACGTCGGCGCCGCCAGCCCGGGTCAAACCTATCAAGAGACGTCCACCCCGACGACTACGAGCACCCCGCCCCCGAGCACCCCAACTTCAACCCCGGCCCCGAGCACCCCGGCCCCGACCACCCCGGCCCCGAAGACCTCGACCCCGACCCCAACTGCTCCCGTGGCCTCCACACCGCCGGCTCAGACCACGGTCCCTCCGCGGACAACGATCGTCTATGGCCCCACCGTGCCGGTCTCGATCACGACCTATGCTCCGAAGGGGAGCCATCACGCCAAGGTCAAGAAGGTGCACGCGAATCATCATGCCCACGCCTCGAAGGTCACCGCCCACGTCGTTCAGGCCAGTCCGAGCGTTGCCACGGTGTCCGCTCAGGCGGTGACATCGACCACCTCGACCACGCCGACCCGGGTCTCGTACGGCACGCACGCTCACAAGACGCATGGCCTGATCGCCGCGCACTCGCCCCTCGCCTGGTTGAAGGGCCGGCACAACGGCAAGCACTCGTAAGCGAACCAACTGATTGGCAGTTGCCACGACGGAACTCGGGACCGGCAAGACAGGCTTACCGGGAAGATTGGACCAGAACCCCACTTGAAGATAGGGAGCGGAAAGCGATGAATATTGTGGATTTTGATGATCTCGCCACCGATGAGCAAGGGCGTTGCGCTTTGAATGGCTGCCCCTATACTGGTCTCGCCATCGAGACGTTTCCCGACGGTGGGTCCAGGAGCGAGGCCCACTTCCGCGAGGGCCTGATGGAAGGGGCGGTCAAGGAATGGTATCATGACGGCCAGATCGAGTCCGACGAGTTCTTTCATCGGGGCCTGCTGCACGGTGCCTGCAAATCCTGGTATCCGAACGGCCAGATCTGCGAGGACGGCACTTATCAGTACGGGATCTGTCTCGCCCGCCAGGAATGGGACGAGGCTGGTGAACTGGTCTCGCGGTATCGCCTTCGACCCGACTCGGCCGACTTCAACCGGATGATTCTCGAATCCCGGCGAAACGCGGCCCAGCGCATAGCCGTTGACGGTCGCCCCCGCTGCCAGATCCATCATCCCGGCTAACCTTGGCCCAGACGCAACTCGGTCCTGTCGAAAAGCAACGAATATATCACGTATCGGCCGGTCAGAGAGTGACTGAGACGGGTCAGGTGATTTGGGTTCGTTTGGGACGATCAATCAGACGACCCCGCTGCCGTTGACCTTCCTCCTACGATTGAGGACGACCTGGACTCAGACCCGCCCCGCCGACCCCTCGCTGAAAGGTCGCCGGATGACCGCCGCCAGCCTTGCCCCTGCCACCGATCATGCCCAATCCGCGACGCTTGGCCCGGCCCGGGCCAATGGTGCTCTGGCCTTGTTATGTGTCGCTCAGTTGATGCTGGTGCTCGACTTCTCGATCGTCAACGTCGCCTTACCCGCCATGCAGACGGACCTTGGGTTCACGACGGCGGGTCTCCAGTGGGTGATCAGTGCGTATGCCCTGACTTTCGGTGGGTTCTTGATGCTCGGCGGCCGCGCGGCGGACCTGTTTGGGCGGCGCAGGGTCTTCATGGCGGGAATGGCCCTGTTCACGGTGGCTTCGCTGGCGGGTGGATTCGCGTGGTCGGCCTGGGTTCTGGTGGCGGCCCGGGCACTGCAAGGGGTGGGCGGCGCGATCGTGGCCCCCGCTTCGTTGTCGCTGTTGACAACGACCTTTGCCGAGGGACCCGAGCGGAACCGCGCGATGGGTTGGTTCGGGACGATGAGCACGGTCGGGTTCGCGGTCGGGATGATGCTCGGCGGGTTGCTGACGGGCTCGGTCGGCTGGCCCTGGGTGATGGGGATCAACGTGCCGATCGGCCTCGCCGTCATTGGCCTGAGCCGGTGGGCACTCCCAGCGGCGGTTCGATCCGACGACGAACCACCCGCTGGGTTCGATTTTGCTGGCTCAGCCTTGATCACGCTGGCGTCAGGTTCGCTTGTCTACGCGATGTCGGACGCCGAGCGAGCTGGTTGGACGTCCCTGCAGACGTTGGGTTTGTTCGGGATCGCGGCGGCTCTAGGGCTTGCCTTTGTCGCCGTCGAGGCGCGGGTCCGGTTCCCGCTGATCCCGCTTCAGGTCTTCCGGCGGCGAGATCTGATGGGAGCCAACGTGGTTGGCTTTTTCCTGGCGGCGTCGATCCCGGCGATGATCTACCTGTTAACCTTGCACATGCAGGGGCACCTGGCGTACTCGCCGGGGCTGACCGGCCTGGCCTTCATGCCGCACGCCGCCGTGGCGATTGTCGCGGCGCGGGTGGTCCCGCGTGTGGTGAATCGGTTCGGTCCCCGGCTCGTGATGGCCTGGGGCGCGGCGATCTTCGGTGGGTCGGTCCTCTTGCTGGCCGGGATCACCCCGCGCGGGTCGTACTGGCTGGAGTTGATGCCGGGGCTGGTCATCACGCCGGTGGGCGTCCTGTTTGGCTTCATCGCGTGCACGATCGCGGCGACGTCGGGCGTGAGCGACCACGAGCAAGGTCTGGCGTCGGGCTTGCTTTCCACCTCGCAGCAGATCGGCCAGGCGCTCGGGTTGGCGGTGGTCCTGAACGTCGTCGCCTGGGCCGAGGGACGCTCGGGACTGACAGGGGCGGCGGCGAAGGTGGCGGGCTATCGTGCCGGCTTCCTGGTCGAGGCCGGGTTCGCCGCGCTGGCACTGCTGGTCAGCCTGACGGTGATCCGCCGGTCAGCGCTCCCGATCGGCCCCCCTGCCCGGCCGGTCCTGGTTCACTGAGCGGCCCGGGGCAGGTCGCGGATCGAGATTGTTCCATCCATTTCGAACGTGGCGACCGACCGGCCGTCCGGGGCGAACATGGCCTCGTGCGAGCCTTCGTGCCGGATCAAGATTTGCCCTGAGGTGGAATCCAGCAGGATCAGCTCGGACCGGATCGGCGCGGAGGAGTTGGAGCAGAACCGGCGGATCTCGTCCCAGGCCCGAGCCACCAGCCGGGCCGGGCGTACGTTGATCAGGCCGGCGGCCAGGGTTTGCCCATCAGGAGCGAGCGTCAGCGTGAACAGGGCCTGATCCTGGATTGGGATCGTGAGGGTCCGGAGCAACCGCGCCCCGGGCACATCCCAGCACTCGACCTGATCATCGACCCGGGGGATGTACAGCGTCTGACCGTCGGCGCTGAAGACCGGGCTGACATTGTAGTGAACCTGCGTCGTCTGAGTGCCGATGAGGTCCCCCTGGGCGTGGTCGGCGTCGAGATCCCAGAGCAACAGGCCTATCTGGGTTGGGTTGACGTAGGCGAGGAGCCGACCATCGGGCGAAATGGTGCTCGTCCTGGTCTGGAGCGGCCAGCCGGTGACCGGTCGCCTGGTCGCATTCCCTGACGCGAGATCCCACGTTGCCACCTCGGCCGTGGTCCGGTCGGCGGCCACCACCACGGCCCGGACCGAGCGATCATCGGGACCGAACGCGAGGTGCTCGACCCGGCCCGCTCCGACCGGGAACCGAGCGCGGATCGCCCCGGAAGCCGCGTCGGCCCAGACGACCTCCTGATCTTGCGGCGAAGGTTCGACGATGCCGACAAAGCTCTGGCGGTCGCGCGTGACCACCGGCGACCGGTTGTTTGCGATCACTGGCGCCAGGATCAACGGCCGGGCGGTCGGTTGCCGTCGCTCGCCGGTCGCCACGTCCCAGGTCTCGACCCCGCCCGGTCGGCTGATCGAGAGCGACTTGCCATCGGGACTGAACCGAGGCGCCAGCATGACGGCCTGATCCGCCGGGTACGGAATGACCACCCGAGCCGGCCAGGGGTCGCGGTTCCACCAGGCCCACGCCAGTCCAACTCCGCCGCCGCAAGCCAAAAGCAGGCCGAGCGCGACCCACCACCGCTTCCACCAGGGTCCTGATCGCGGCATGGCAAGTCCTCGAAATCAGGGGAAGTGCGAGCTTTGAGGCGTCCAACTTACCGGGCAAGAGGTTGGGGAACATCCCGGATGGCGAAGCTGCCATCAGCCTGGTGGGTGGCAAGGGTCTGGCCGTCGGGGGAGAATTTTGGCAGATAGCCGCCGCGAACTCGACCAAGGATCTGCCCCGAGGCCACGTCGAGGAGGGTGACTTCCGTCGTTGCCTGCAGCCAGCCAGGGGCGAGCCGATTCGCCAGATCCCAGCCCCAGGAAGGCAGCGTCAGGCCCGTCCCGCACGATCCCGCCGACGCCAAAGTCCGACCGTCGGGCGACAAGTGGTTGACGGCGTACCACTGACCGGCATCGTGGGCGCGGACCGTCTTGACCCGGCGTGCGGCGATCAGATCCCAGAATCCAACCAGCCCGTCCGGCTGATTGAGGACCAGCGTTCGACCATCGGGGGCCAACTCGGCGACTGGCTGATGACCGATCCCAGCCATCATCAGCGCGTTGCCCTCGATCGGGATCAGCGGCCCGATTGCCTGGTCGGTGTCGAGGTTCCAGACCTGGAGGCCGCCGAGCTTGAAGTCGAGGGTGGCGACGCGGCTCCCGTCGGTGGCAAAAAACGTCTGCCAGCCGGGTGGGGCCGAGATTGGCCGCTCGGTCCGATCGCCGGTGTCAAGGTTCCAGGTCACGACCTGCTGAACTACGGTCGGGTTGGTGATCGGGTTCTCGTTCGAGAGGAGCGCCCGGATCGACCGGTCATCGGCCCCGAACGCCAGGTGGCGCGCCCGGAACCCGTCGGCAATCGGGAACCGGCGGCGGATCTCCCGCGACCCGGCGTCGCGCCAGAGAATTTCATTCGTCCCAATCTCGCCGAATCTGCCAAATCCCCCCGTCGCTTCGGCTGAGGTCTGGCGGTCGTGGCTCCAGGTCCGAGAGTCGAACCAGTGGGCAGCCCCACCAGCCTGGGCGTGCCCGGTGGCGACGTCATACCAGGTCTCGTCCGAGGCTTGACCAGGAGGGGCGGCCCGGACCACGCTGTAAGACCGACTGTCGGCCGAGAACCCGTCGCTCCAATCTTCGGTCCGGGCCGCGAAGATCAACCGAGCGGGCCAGGGATCGCGGAGCCACCAGGCCACGAAGCCGCCGAGCCCCCCGGTCGAGGCCAGCGTAACCACCAGGATGACTCGCCAGCGCCGCGTGATTCGATGGATCAGCCGCATGGGTCGGGGCCTCGTCTCGGATCATTGAGGGGGGGGGGGAAAGAGGCGTAGGCCGTGCTAGTGGGTCACTTGTCCCGGCTGTTGCCATAACTTGTGAGTGGTCGTTTCAGTACCTCTGAAGCGCAAGCACCCGAGCCGCCCAGGCGACGCCGTTCTCGTTGCCGACGACGACGAGCGGCCCGCTTGCCGCCCCACTCGAACGGCGTCGGCGAGCGGTTCCAGTGCTCCGTCACCGCCTCGAACCACCCGATGATTTCTTCCGGCGTCCCCGGCTGCTGGCCGTCCAACGCTCGACGCTTGAGGATGCGTTGCAAGCTCTCAACCATGTTGAGCCACGACCCGCCCAGCGGCGTGTATAAAGGCATGATCCCCATCGAAAACAGCCATAACACAAACGCCGGCGTCTTGTGCCCGGCCAGGTTATCCATCACCAGCAGCATCCGCAGCGGCGGCAACTCGGAGGCCAGCGTCGGCTTGACTGAAAGTCCCTCCTGCCAATGCTCCCATGCCGACCGCAACGTCACTCCATCGCCTGGAACGGCCACCGGCGGCGGTAACGTCGCCAGGATCGCCGTCAGTTCCTCCTTCAGCCAGCCGTGCAGGACCGCGTTGGGGCAGGTGGTGACGCCCTTAACCCGGGCCCGGCCGTCGGCCGGGTGGAACAGCGTCATCACCTTGGCCGTGCCATTGCGGATGTACTCGTGCGGGTGGCGATCGGGCTGCCCCTCGGGACGCCACGATTGGCCGGCCTGAGGCACCGTTTGGAACGGCCCGGCCTGGTCGGTACACCAGACCGAGATGCCCATCGCCTCGCCCTGCTGGTAGGCGTCCTCGATCAACTTTTTTTTGACGACGTATCGGGGTCGGTGACCACGGCAATGCCGTCCTTGCGCTTCCGCAGCACGGTGCCGGTGGGGCACCACGAGCGAGTCTTCTGCGGCGAGGCGCCCGCCTCGTGGAAGACCTTGCCGATGGTGTGGGTCGAGACGTTGGGCAAGCCATCGGGGGCCGAGCGGAGGGCCTTTTGGAGCGTTGTGAGACTCCACGAGGCGGTGCCATCGGCCTGGGGAGTGGGCTGGCGTCGGGCCTCCCGAAGGATGCGTTCCCGGGCCGCCTGGTCATAGATCGGGGCGGAACCGCCCCCGTGGCGTGGGTCGAGTGCGGTCAGGCCCTCGGCGTTGAAGCGGGCGACGAGGTGTGAGACGGCGTCGCCGGAGCGGCGACCGATCGATTCGGCGGCTTGCTGGTAGTCGTCGCCCCGGGCCACAGCGAGGATCAAGGAGGCCCGGGCGACTCGGGTGGCCGACTCGCTCTTCGATCGGCTCAGCTTGGTCAGGACGGCGACCTCGTCGTCAGTAAGCGGTCGCAGGGGATCGGTCTTGCGGCGGGACATGGTGAACCTCAAGGGGTGAAGTTCACCAATCCTAGCCCGACTGCGGGACTATGGCAATGGTCGAGACGAGTGACCCACTAGGATAGCCAGCCTTGCCCGGGGAGTCGACCGCTCCTATCTGCCCCGACCCTTAAACAGGACCCAGGCCGTGCCCGATACCCGGCAACATCGCGGACCCGGCCCCGAGGACCGGACGTTGTTCGGCCCCGCGAGGTGGGATGACCTCCGCACGGCGGTCGGCGACTTCTCGTGGCTCCTGACCAGGGGATATGCCGAGCCGTCAGCCCTCAAACTCGTCGGCGACCGCTATCGCCTCGTCGAGCGCCAGCGGGTGGCCGTGCTCCGGTCGAGTTGCTCAAACGAAGCCAGCGAGAGGCGCACCGCAAGTCGGGTCGAGGTCGCAGCACTCCGAGGACAGCCGATCCGGGTGGACGGGTTCAACCTGATCCTGACGCTCGAATCGGCACTCGGCGGCGGGGTCGTCCTCGGTGGGCGTGACGGGGCCTATCGCGACCTGGCCAGTGTCCACGGCACCTACCGCCGGGTCGAGGAAACGCAACCCGCGCTCGTGCTCGCGGCGCACTGGCTCAACCACTGGGGGATCGGCCCCTGTGAATGGTTCCTGGACGCTCCGGTCTCGAACAGCGGCCGACTCGCCGCCTTGATCCGCGCGACCGACCCCGGCTGGACCGCCACCGTCGTCCCTGATCCCGACCCGATCCTGAGTCAACCCGGCACCGTGGTCGCAACCGCCGACTCGGCGATTCTCGATCGCGCCGCGGGGTGGATCAACCTCGCCCGAGCCCTGATCGAATCGGCAGTGCCGGGGGCGTTTGTGGTCGATCTCGGGTCGGGTTAATGGGAGGTGCTCTGCTGGGGGACGGCGTGAATCAAGATTTCCGCACGTTTGAAATCGACCGTAGCGAAGTGGCGGCTGTCGGGCGAAAATTCGTGGAAACTGGTCTGCGTGTAGCGACCGAGCCGTTGCTCGGTTGCCAGATCAGTGAGGACAAATTGATGCGTGGTCTGAAATTTGTGCTGGCGAGAGATCCAGCGGTTCAGGTCGTCCCAGAACTGGCCCAGCGTGGTTCTCGACCGAGGGATGGAGCCGGATGTGGCCAGGATTCGACCATCAAGGCTGAGTTGGAGGTTCTGGATCTCGTGGTCGCCGGGCAAGATCGGCAGCGTCTTGATGGCGTGCCTGTGGGCCACGTCCCAGAACAAGGCCCGGCCATTGCCGAGACCGAGGATCAAGGTCTTACCCTCATCGGCAAAAGTCGCCGCAACCCCCGTGGTCGCTGGTCGGCTCGGCAGAGGGACCGGCTGACCAATCGGCTGGTCGGTAACGCTGTCCCAGAACTGGATCTCGTTGCGCCGCTGGCCGTAGTAAATCCAGGTCCGGCCGTCGGGTGCGTAGGCGAGCGGCAATTTGTACTTTGGTCCAGGACCCTGCACGCTCCGGCGGGTGGATCGGCCCGCAGCAATGTCCCAGGTCACAACATCCACCACGCGGGACGCCAGCGAGATATCGTAGAGAGTGAACTGGACCTGGTGGTCGTCCAGCCAGACCAGGTCGGGCAGGATGTGCGAATTGGTCAGTTTGATGGGGAGTTGACCCTGGATGGCCTCGGTCGTGGTGTCGCCCCAGACCAGGGCCTGATCGGTGACGCTCCAATCCGCAAAGTGGCGCCGATCGCGGGTCAGAACCTGCTGGAAGAAGATTGTACGATAAGGCCCGGACGTCTTCCAGGTGGGCTGGCCGGTGGTCAAGTCCCATGCCGTCGTGCCCTCTGGCCGACTGTCGAAATACGACCGCCCATCGACCGCGAAGCCGAGCTGCTGTCCTGCCAATCCGGTCGGGATCGAGAACCGGGGTGGAGGCGATGGGGCCTCGCGCCACCAGATCCACCAGCCGCCCAGCACGCCAGCCAGGCAAACAACCAGACCAATCGCAGCCCACCGACGTGATCGGAACATGGGTCGGTCCTTGTTCGTTATGGCTCGGGCACGGGAGCGTCGTGAATCGAGATGGTCCGGTCGGTGTCTTCGGTGCTGAAAAGTCGGCTGTCGTGCGAAAACTGGCTGAACCGGGTGTGCTGGTAATGGGCCAGGGGCTTGCCGCTGGTGAGGTCGATGATGACGGTCAATTGCGAATCCTGCGACATCGTCTTGCCGGTCACCTTGCGACGGAGGAGGTCCCAGGTCCAACCAACCCAACCGGTCGGATCGGCGCGATGTCCGGTCGCGGCCAGCAGGAAGCCATCGGGGCTGACTCGCAGCGCCTGTGTGATCTGGTAATCACTGGGTAAAACCGGCAAGGTCCGGGTCGAGCGCTGGGTCGCCAGGTCCCAGAACTCGACCCGGCCTTCGCCCTGGCTGGCGATCAAGGTCCGCCCATCGGGGGTAAAGCCGGCCGCCGTGAAAATCTGCTGGGTCAGGTTGCGGCGGGTCGTCGGTGTCCGGAGCAACGGCCCGACCGGGCGGTCGGTCACGCTATCCCACAACTGGAGGGCGTCGTGAACCGTGTCGAGGTAGACCCAGGTCGTCCCGTCGGGGGCATAAGCGATGGGCCGCTCGAAGGGTTGGGGACCACGCACGGTCCGCTGGGTGCTCGTTCCCGCGGTGATATCCCAGGTGAGCACGTCAGACGACCGCGGCACCTGAGCGGGGTCGATCGTCACGAGTTCTACCTTGTGGTTGCCTTCGACCCAGGAGAGGTTGGGCAAGAGGGTTTGCGGCGAGCAAGCCACGGGCAAACTTCCCTGGACTCGCGTGGTCGCCGTGTCACCCCAGACGACCGCCTGATCGGCGACGCTCCAGCCCGCGAAGCGACTCCGATCGGGCGAGAAGTCCCGGGCGAAGATCGCCAGGGCGTGTTGCGTGGCGGTCGGGCGACTGGTCGCCAGGTCGTAGGTGATCGTTCCCTGGGGACCGTTGATGGCATAGAACCGACTGTCGAGCGAGAAGCCGAGCGCCCCTCCCAGGCCACTACTCTGCCCAGGATAGGGGATCGTCAAGCGCGCTGGGGGATTGGAATCGTGGTTCCACCAGACCAGGAAGCCGACCAGGCCGCCCAGCAGCCCGAGCATCCCTCTGAGGAGGGTCCAGCGGCGCGGGTGAGTCATGGTAACCTTCGATCGGTAATGAATAGTGAAATTTTGTACAAGATTCGTGGTTCTCAAGGCCGGGTTTCGGTAAGATGTTGCCACTCCCGAAGCGAATGACTCCATTCTTGGACGGAAGTCAGAGGATGTCGAGAGTGCTCGGGGTATTTTCGGTTCGGTCCGGGATGGACCCGCCAGAATATTGGACGGTTCGGTGATCCGTCGGTACTCTGGCGAGGCGTCGCCTGGGTGGTCGGTTTGCCTTAGGGAAAAGGAACGCCTCATGCCGAAGCCAAATTATGCGGCACTACCGGGAAGTGAAAAGCAGGTCGTCCCGGGCGCGACGGTTCAGGGACCGATCGCGCCCAACTCGCGGATCGAGGTGTCGGTGCGGGTCAAACCGCGTCATCCGTTGCCCACGGCCGCCGAGATCGACGCCGCGGCGCTCCGGCGGCAGGCGCCGCTCTCGCACGATGATTTCGATAAGCAATATGGTGCCGACCCCGCCGACATCGCCAAGGTTGAGGCGTTCGCCAGGGCTCATCACCTGACGGTCGTCGAGGCGAGCGAGCCGAGGCGGACGGTGATCCTCTCGGGGACGGTTCACAACTTCCAGGATGCCTTCGACGTCGAACTGGCTCACTACGAGGCGCCCGAGTTCACCTACCGGGGTCGCGTCGGCACGATCGGCGTTCCCCAGAACCTGAGCGGGATTGTCGAAGGGGTCTTCGGCCTCGACGATCGGCCGATTGCCAGCGCCAAGTTTCGCCGCCACCATTCGCACACCACACCCCATGCCGCTGCCGCGACGAGCTTCGACCCGCCGCAGGTGGCCAAACTCTACAACTTTCCGACCGGAGTCAACGGCGCCGGGCAGTGCATCGGGATCATCGAACTGGGGGGCGGCTACCGCCCGGCCGACTTGCAGGCGTACTTCAGGAAGCTGAACATCCCTTTGCCCAAGGTGACAGCGGTCTCGGTCCCCCCAGCGCGGAACAGCCCGGGACAGGATGCCGATGGCGAGGTTGTGCTGGATATTGAGATCGCCGGCGCCGTGGCACCCGGAGCGAAGATCGCCGTCTACTTTGCCAGCAACTCGCGAGGATCGAAAGGGTTTCTCGACGCGATCACGCAGGCGGTCCACGACAAGACGAACAACCCGTCGGTGATCTCGATCAGTTGGGGCGGCCCCGAGGAAGGGTCCACGCCGATGTTTCAGAGCCAGTTCAACGCGGCGCTCCAGGCGGCGGCGGTCCTCGGGATCACCGTCTGCATCGCCTCGGGCGACAACGGCGCCGCCGACGTCGGACCCAACGAGTGGGACGGCCTCGTCCGGGTCGATTATCCGGCGTCGAGCCCCTACGCGCTCGCCTGTGGTGGGACCAACCTGGTCGGATCAGGCACCAAGATCCAGCAAGAAACGGTCTGGAACCAGAACGCCGCCGACACCCAGTATGATTCCTTTGGCGCGACCGGGGGCGGCGTCAGTCAGATGACGCCGCCACCCACCTGGCAGCACAACGCGGGCGTACCCGTCTCGGTCAACCGGGGCGGCAAGCAGGGGCGAGGCGTCCCCGACGTGGCGGGTGATGCCGACCCGGCCACCGGGTACAACATCCTCCTCAACGGCCAGACCATCGTCGTCGGTGGCACCAGCGCCGTGGCGCCGCTCTGGGCGGGCTTGATCGCGCTGATCAACCAGCAACTCGGCCGCCGGGTCGGCTTTATCAACCCGAAGATCTACGCCCTGCCGGCGGATTCACCCGCGTTCCACGATATCACCGAGGGCAACAATCGCTGCACTTCAGGCAATTACAGCCAGGTCGGCTACGACGCTGGTCCCGAGTGGGACCCTTGCACCGGCCTGGGGAGTCCGAACGGGGTGGAACTGGCGAAGATTCTCTGAAACGGCTTGCATACGCTTGCTCACGGCGCAAAGGAAGTTTGGTGACGATGTTGTCACTGGTCCCCACGCGAGTGCCAGATCATGGACACTCGCGTGGTTGGCCGTGATTATCAGTTGCCTCGGTCGGGGTTCGACTGCACTCTGGGATCTTCAAGAACGAAACCGACAAAAGTGTATCGGATGCAGGGCAACTTGGCGCAATCGCGCTAGTGAGTTTCGATGCAAGCCTTTGCCTTGATCGGTTCCGGAAATTTAATGCAACAAGGGTGCGCCAATCCGAGATTGGTGTTCTAAGTTCGCATCAAGTGATCTTTCATCCCGAAATCATCGCGGCGTCGGGATTCATGCTGGCCCGGGCCGCCGATCGTTTGCTCACCCCTCTCCACCGAGGAATCGACCTCTCATGCGCCGGAAATCGAATCGTACGCTGTTTTCTGCTTCGATCACTCGTTCCTCAAGCTCGACGCGGCGCAACTGGACTGTTGGCCTGCTGGAGTGTCTGGAAGAACGTCAGGTGCTCTCAACCATGTTCGTGGGGGTCACGGCACCGACGGGGTCGCCGCAGGTTCAAAACCTCGTCACCTTCAACTCGACCAACCCAACGAATTTTACCACCGTGGGAGCGTTGACGGGTGTGACCAGCGGTTACCTGCTCGAGTCGCTATCGCGCGACCCTTTCAGTAACACGACTTACGGGTTTGCCGTGAACAGCAGCGGTTCAGGCCAAGTCTACCGGATCAATACGATGACAGCGGTAGCGACCGCGCTGGGCAGCCCTAATAACGGCAACTTCGCTCAAGGCCCTAATGCGTTTTATGCCAACGGCAATGAGTTTGCTTATTCCGGTTCGACCGTGTTTCGCTTTGATCCTCAGGGAACCCTCGTCTCCTCTGGGAGTATCAGCGGCAACCTACCGGTCGCCCAGGCGACGATAATTGATTCATCAAGTTCCAACCCAGCGACCTATGGGCTAGCCGCAGGATACGAGACGTATACCTCGAATGGTCAAATGTTTAGCTCCGGCCCCAACCCCAGCCAAAGCTTCGCCAGCAATGTTGGATTGCAGGTCGCTGGTGGGACCAGCAGCGCTCTTCAGGAGTACTTGACCGGCTTGATCACGGTCAACTCCACGACCGAATACGACCTGTTTCAGATGCAGATCAGCTCCGGTAACGTCACCAAGCTCGCGACCTTGCCGCAGACGCTTTATGGTTTCGCCGACAGCGTCTTTATGCCCACCTTGCACGTTAGTGGGATCTCGGGCAACGTCACGGCGGGTTCAACGCAGTCGATCACCGTCACGGCCGACCCCGGCGACGGCTCGACCGACACGGGTTACACAGGCACCGTCCACTTCACCAGCTCCGATGGCCAGGCCATCTTGCCGGCCAACGCGATGTTGACCAACGGGACCGGGACGTTCAACGTCACCTTCAAGACCGCCGGCACGCAGTCGATCACCGCGACCGACACCGTCAACACCGCCGATACCGGCAGTGAGAACGGGATCAACGTGGTTCCTGGTGCCACCAGGCAATACATCGTCACCGGAGCGACGAACGAAACCGCCGGCGGGGTCGAGACCGTCACCGTCAAGTCAGAAGACGCTTACGGCAATGTCACCACCGGCTACACCGGCACCGTCCACATTACCAGTTCCGACGCTCAGGCGACCTTGCCGGCCGACGCGACCCTGACCAATGGCACCGGCACGTTCAACGTCACGTTGAAGACGGCCGGCACGCAGTCGATCATCGCGACCGACACCACCACCGCGAGCATCAACGGCAGTCAGGTCGGGATCGTCGTCACCGCGGCGGCCTTCAACCAGCTGGTTCTGATGCTCCCGATGACCGGGACCGCCGGCACCGCTGAGACGTTGAGCATTACCGCCGCCGACGCCTACGGCAACGTCGTAACAACCAACAACGACACGATCAACCTGAGCACCTCGGACGCTCAGGCCGTCTTGCCGGCCTCGGTTGACCTGGCCTCAGGGACGGCCAGCGTGATGTTCACCCCCAAGACGAGCGGGACGCAGTCGGTCACCGCGACCGACGCGACGACAACCTCGATCACCAGGACGGCAGCGACCACCGTCACCGCCGCCGCCGCCGTCAAGTTCGTGGTCGCGGGTGCCCCGGGCGGTACCGCTGGTTCGGCCGAATCGTTCACCGTTACCGCGAAAGACATCTACGGCAACACCGCGACCGGTTACACCGGGACGGTCCACTTCACCAGCAGCGACTCGACCGCGACGCTCCCGGCCGACGCGACTCTGACCAACGGGACCGGCACATTCTCGGCCACGCTCAAAAAGGCGGGTTCCGACTCGATCACCGCCACGGACACGACGACCGCGAGCATCACCGGGACCGAAGCGAACATCGCGGTAACTCCAGCTGCCGCCGCGATTCTGAACGTGACCGGCCCGGCGACATCGGTCTCCGGAGCCGCCGAGATCTACATGATCGCCGCCGCCGACGCTTACGGGAACGCCGCGACGGGCGATAACAACACCGTCAACCTGACCACCTCGGACTCCGCCGCGCAAATCCCCGCCAGCGTCACCCTTGCCAACGGGACCGCCTCCTTTTCAGCGACGCTGAAGACCAACGGGACACAGACCGTCACCGCGACCGACAGCACGACCGCCAGCGTCACCGGTTCGACCTCGACCACGGTTCAGGCCAAGATCAGCGGCGTCGTCTTCCTCGACAGCAACGCCAACGGCATTCAGGATAGTGGCGAGAAGGGCCTGGCCGGTCGAGTCGTATTTCTCGACACGAACGGGTCGGGAACCCTGAATCCGAGCGACCCGACGGCAACGACCGACGCCAACGGCAACTTCGCATTCCAGGGAGTCGCGGCCGGCTTGTACAAAGTCTACGAAGCCCTGAGTCTGGATACGTCCAACCGCTACGTCGTCAGCCAGACCAAAACCAACACCGACCAGTCGCTGAGCATCGGCGTCGTGCCGTTCTCGGCCCTTGCTCCGGTCCCGGTCCTCCCGAATCCGTTCACCAACAACCCGGGCACGACCGTCACCGAACGCTACATCCAGTCGCTCTACCGGACCGTCCTGGCCCGGACCGGCAGCGCGGGTGAGGTCGCCGGCTGGGTCGCCCAGTTTAACAAGGGGGCCTCATCGGGCCAGGTCGCGATGGGCTTCATCAACTCGGCCGAACACCGGACCGACGAGGTGTATACCTACTACTCCTCGATCCTCCACCGGGCTCCGGACCCCAGCTCGACTCACTGGGTCAACCTGCTGGAGTCGGGTGTCTCTGAGCAGAAGGTGATCCAAGCCTTTATCAACTCCAACGAGTACCAGTCGGCCCACTCCGATTCGAGCACCTACATCCGCGACCTCTACCTCGACGTGCTCGGTCGCCAGGGGAGTGACGCCGAGGTCACCTCGTTCCAGACCAAGATGACCGCGGGCACCAGCCGGCAAGCTGTCGCGGCCAGCTTCGTGGAGTCCGCCGAGGCTTACGACCAGGTCGTCGATAGTCTTTACACCGCCTCGCTCCGCCGCCAGCGCGAGATGGGGTCGTCCAACTACTGGACGACCAAGCTCAGCCAGGGCGTCTCGGTCGGCAACGTCGCCGTCGGCATCCTGTCGAGCGACGAGTTCATCAGCGACGCTGAGCACAGCACGAGCAATTGATTCTGGTGCGAATCGGCATCGATCTCAAACCCCCGACGTGGACTTGTCTGGTCCGCGGCGGGGGCTTTTTGTGGGTGCGATCGGTCAGCGTGTCGGTTCCCCCTCTCCGTAGTAGTCGATGGTCTGCCGCAAGGCCCGGAGGCAGACCGGGCAGTATGGCTTGTCACCGCGTGAGAACATGATGCAGTCGAGGGCGGGGCGATAAAGCCCCTGAGCGGTGTATCCCGCCCCCTCGAAGGCGCCCACCTTGCCGGCCAGCGCATTCTGGTTGATCCGCGCATCGACCGCCTCGGCCTGAACGCGTGAGGCGGTCTCGGCCTCAGCCTTGAGCCGCGCGACCTGCTCGGCCGGCCCCGACTTGCTCGCGGCCGTGATGGCGTCGTTCAACTCTTCCCGACGCTTCTGGTACGCGTTATCGGCGGCGTCATACTCGGCCTTGCCCCAGGGGGTTGGAATCGGCGTTCCCGGGGTGACGAGATCGGCCCACTTGACCGCCTTCGGGTCGAGCAACGCAGTGATGTTCGGCTCGATCGGCTCGATTCCCTTCGGGAAGAAGTCGGTATAAGCGACATTCGACGAGTAATATTCATCGGCAAGCGCGGCGAACGAGTGGCCGAACTCGTGGAGAAAAACGTATGGACTCCACTGGTTGTCGGCGGTGAAGGTGCAGAACAGGTTATAGATCCCGCCGCCGCCATACCTCGGCGAGTTGACCATGATGTAGATCGAGTCATAAGGCACATGAGCGGCGATGGCGCGGAGGGAGCGGTTGTCCTCGGTCAGCATGTACCGTTCGGAGCCGAGCGAATCGAACCGCGCCCCGAGCGCCGTGTCACGCCAGACGCCCCGCGCGGGCTCGTCGCATCCCGACTCGACCGACGCTGCCCAGACCCCGCGGATGTTGAACCGATCGCGCGCTGCCTTGTACGGCTCCTGCCCAAGCAAGACGGCGGCGTATCGGGCCAGATCAGCGCGGAATTTGGCCTGGTCGGCCTGGGTGTACCCTTCGCCGACGATCGCCACATCGACGCACGAATGCGGATCGCCGCCGTGGTGCGCATCGACCACGACCACGCCGGGCCGGAGCGCCTCGGTGCTGATCGTGGCGCGGTCGCTTGGGTCGATCGTCATCGACAAAAGGGTCCTCATGGCCCGGTCCTTGCCCCGAACGCTGACCGAGAACTTGACCGGGCGCTTCGGGAACGGGATCAGGGCTGACTCATGGTAGATCCGCTCGACCCCCGAGATCGCCACGGCCGTCGTCCGGTACTCGGCGAAGTACGAATCCGACCGCTTCGAGAACAGCAAGTCGCCCGACGCCACGTCGCGGACCTCGACCAGCGTTCGACCCACGGCAAACGGGTCGATCAGGTGCGTCCGACTCCCGGCCCAGGTTCCTTGCCGGACCGACTGCTCCCACGCGGCGAACTCGGTCACCGCGTTCCCGCCGTGGTCATAATCCACCCGGAGCGTGCTATCCTCGAACGCCCGCTCAAACGCCGCCAGATCCGCCGCCCGGCCGGTTGGGCCCAGCAAGCCGATCAACAAGCCCAATCCAACGTGTTGCCAGATCCTCAAGTGCATAAATCTCGATCCGTGGGTGTGCCGCAGTTCTGATCAGGCCCGCGCATCCGCCGACCTTTGCTGCTGGATTGAACCCGATCCCGCGCGGCCTGGCTACCTCCGGCCGGGGGCAACCCCGCACGACCGGATCGGTTATCATCGAATTTCGCTCGAAAAGTGGGATCAGATCGGTCGTGCTCTGGCTCTGGGAGAACGTGGGGATCAGACCGAAGCGGTGGGCCAGAGCCATTGGCACGATCGAGGGGCAACGATGATGACTTCCCGAGCTGGTTGGGGACAAGCGATCCGCGAGCTGGACCGGGCGTTCGAGCTGGGCCGGATCGACACCGATCTGAGCGACGCCGCGCTGCTCGATCGGTTCGTCGGCAGCCGCGACGAACCGGCGTTCGCCACGCTGGTGGACCGGCACGGGCCGATGATCCTGGCCACCGCGCGGGCGATCGTCCGGTCGCTCGCCGATGCCGAGGATGTTTTCCAGGCCACCTTCCTGATCCTCGCCCGCCGGGGATCGTCGATCCGGCGCGGCGAGTCGATCGCGGGTTGGCTCCATCAGGTCGCACGCCGCGTTGCCCTCCGAGCCGTGGCCGATGCCGCCGCCCGCCGCCGCCACGAGCAAGTTCAAGCCCACGAGCGACCCACCGGCACGGCCCCGTCCGACCGGATCGAGGCTGGGGCCGAAGCCGCTCGCCTGATCCATGAGGAACTTGGGCGCCTCCCGTCGCGGTATCGGTCGGCGGTCGTCCTGTGCGACCTCGAAGCCTTGAGCCGCGATCAGGCGGCCCTCGCGCTCGGCTGGCCCGCAGGAACCGTTGCCAGTCGCCTTGATCGCGGTCGCCGGTTGCTCCGCGATCGCCTGATCCGGCGCGGCGGCGACGGCGCGACCTGGCTCAGTACCCTGGAGCGGTCGCGTGCCATCCTGGTCCCGCCACTCTGGGCCGCCGCCGCCGTCCGGGCCGCGCTCACTCATTCCAGTGCCGCGCTGGCCGGTCGCGTCCTGCGCTCGATGACGGTGGCCACCGTGGCCGCGTGGCTCGGCGGCTTTGCGGTCGTGCTGGGTTCGTTTGTCCTGGTCAATTCTGGTGGTCGCTCGCCCCAGCTGACCAGTCGGCTTACGCCGCCGCCGCTCCCGGTCGTGGCTCCGCTGGCCGTCCCGGTACCTGCGCTGGCTCCGGCCGAGCCGGGTTCGTCGGTCGTGTTTCGGGGGCAGGTTGTGGACCCAAATGGGGCGCCTGTCGCCGCCGCGCGGGTCTTCCTGGTCGATCCCGGCAAAACGCCCGCGATCCCGCCCACGCCGCCCGCCCAGAGCGACGCCCGGGGCCGATTCGAGTTCACCGCGACCGTCGCCACCACGGTCCCTCCCGGAGCGACTAATCAAGCTGCAACGGTTGATCCTGATCGGTACCGTCTGCTGGCGATCGCCCCCCGGTTCGGCGTTGGCTTCGTTCGGCCGCAGCGCTCGGGGCCGAACGAGATTGCCCTGACCCGCGACGATGGGCCGATTCAAGGTCGGATCGTCGATTCGGCGGGCCAGCCCGTGGCGGGGGCCCGGATCAACGGGTTGAAGTTGCTCGTGCCGCCGCTCGGCAAGGGGGGTAACGGCGGGATCGCGGGCTGGCTGGCGCGGGGACGAGCGGTCGCCGACCTCGCGGGAGCCCAGACACTGCTAACCGACGGGCTCGACCCGGCCCTGAGCGGTCCCGACCTCGCCGCCGCCGTCCAGGTTTCGGCTGCGACCGATGCCGACGGGCGGTTCGCGATCACCGGACTGGGCCAGGACCGAGCGTTGAGCGCCCTGATCGCCGGTCCAGAGATCGCGACTCAGGGGGTCATCTTCACGACCGAACCGCTCGCCGCGCCGGTCGTCGTCAACCCGGGGCACCGCCGCCGCGAGCCAGGGCGGCCCGGCTTTGATCCGGCGGTGACGATCCTCGGCACGAACCCCACCTTGACCGCTCGGCTCGGCCGGACGATCGCCGGGATCGTCCGCGACGCTGACTCGGGGCAACCGCTCAGTGGGGTCAAGGTCCGGCTCGACGATGCCTTTAGTGCTCTGAACTGGGAGTATCTGACAGAATCGACGACCGATGGCTTGGGTCGCTACCAAATTGATGGCGTCCGGAACAACGCGCGGGCCCAACTCTCGACGCATGCCAGCCCCGACTCGCGGCGGCTCAACGTCGTGCGCCTGCTTGATATCGAGGTGGGGGGCGCGACTGAGCCAGTTCCGGCAGATTTTGCGCTCCAGGCTGGGGTCTGGGTGGATGGCCGGGTTGACGCCCCCAGCTACGGGTCGGATCGGCACGGAATCAGGATCAAGCCGCTGGTGCCGCCCGATAATTCGTTTGTCCGCCGCCTTGCCCCGGGCACGCTCTTGCCCGAGAACTCGGTCGAGACTGAACGCGACGGCCGGTTCCGGGTGCTCGTCTATCCGGGGCCGGGCTTCCTGACCGCGGATGGCAACCGAGCCGATGATCCCTTTGCGATCGGCTGGGAAAACACCGTCGGTCTTGCCCGAGGCACTGGTCCCCTGATCGACTTCGTCACTCTGCCCGACCCGCTCGTCCCGCGCGTCGTTAGTTCAATCGTCCGGCTTGATCCCCCCCTGGGCCAGGATTCGCTTACCGTGGTCGTGCCGCTCCCGCCGACCCGTGAGCGCAGCGGCACGGCCGTTGGTCCCGATGGCGAGCCGGTCACGGCAGGTTTGACGGCTTACAACCTCGCGCCGGACGAGAATGGCAACCCACATCCGATCAAGGGCACTTTCACCGTCAAGGGCCTTGTGCCGGGGCGACTCCGCCGGATCTTTGTTCGCCAGGACGACCAGCAGCGGGTCGGCATCCTGGACATCCCGGATGCCGAGGGGCCGCCGCTGACCGTCCGCCTGCGCCGCTGGGGCGCGGTCCGGGTCAGGATCGACGCTGCGTCGAATCCGCCCAGAGAGTGGATTCTTGGGGCCCAGATCGCCGCTGAGGGGGGCAACCCTCTGTTCTGGGAGGGCGCGTACAACTGGGCCAACCGGACGGCCCGACTCGACTCGGACCGGTTTGAGGTCCAGGCGCTAGATGAGGACCGGATCTACGACATCACCTGCGCCGTGCCGGGGAAGTCGAGCCGCGTGATCGCGCGGCAGGTCCGGGTCCGCTCGGGCCAAACGATCGACCTCGGGACGATCCGGGTGGATGAACCGTTTTGATCAATTTAGCCAAAGTCGCATGTCGCCCGGTCGGGCGCTGGACTCTCTGGGGGTGTGAGGGATGAGCAAGATGCCTGACACACCCAACGAGAACGAAACTATGGCCAGCGCAATGAGTCTGGGAGCAGCGCCAAGGCAAGTCGAGCGGTTGTTCCAGGTGGATCGAGGCACCATCGCCGGGCTCGACGACGCGGCGCTCTGGGAACGGTTCGTGATTGAGCGCGACGAGGTTGCCTTTGCCGCTTTGGTGGCTCGCCATGGGCCGATGGTCCTGGCCACGGCTCGGGGGATTGTGGGCGATCACCACGCGGCCGAGGATGTGTTCCAAACGACGTTCGTTGCCCTGGCCCGGCGCGGCGGGACGATCCGCCGGTTCGAGACGCTTGGGCCGTGGCTCCATCGGGTCGCTTCCCGCGGCGCGATTCGCCTCCGGGGAAAAGCGCGGCGGCAGATCGACCGCGAGCGCCGGGCCGAGCCTCGGTCCGTCGCGGCCCCCGCCACCGACCAGACCGCAATCCGCGCGGCGGTCCATGCCGAACTCGACCGGTTGCCCGCGAGCTATCGCCTGCCGCTGGTCCTGTGCGACCTCGAAGGCTGGACCAAGGCGTCGGCCGCCGCGCATCTCGGCTGGACCGAGGGGACCGTCCGCGGGCGCCTCGAACGTGGTCGGAGCAAGCTCCGCGATCGGTTGACCCGGCAAGGGTTCGCGCCGGCGGCTGGCACGCTCGCGGTGCTGCTCAACGGCACAACCGAGGCAGCGGCGGCGTCGGGTCTGGTCATCGGTGCCACTCGCGCCGCGCTGGCGGTCGGTCGGCCCGGCTGGACCTGGGGGACTGTCGCGGCTCAGATCGGCTCGGAGTCAATCCGTCGCTCGCTGGTCGGATTCGGCCTGGCCGGATCGTTGACTCTGGCGGGCGCGATCGGGTGGAACTGGCTCAAGCCACCGCACGCCGATCGGGGCGGGATGCCCCCAGCCGCCGGGATGGCCCCGGCCTTGCCCGAGCGGGTCACCCCCCCGCCCGCTCGGGTTGAGCCGCCGACTGCGCGACCCGTCCTGGTCGAGCCAGCGGATGAGTTGGTCCCGGTCCGCATCCTGGTCACCGATGCCGCGGACGAGCCAGCGTCCCTGGCTTCGGTCCGGCTCCGGCCGCATGTTGGGATGATCCCCCGCCCGGCGGAAACGGTTGCCACGCCAAAAGGGGCGGGGCAGTTCGCCCTGGCAATCCCGCGCCGGTTGCTTCGGGTGGGTGATGACACATCGGGGTTGATCGTCGCCAGTCTGCCCGGTTCGGGGGTCGGTTACTTCCCGGTCGGGATCTGGATGACCCACAACGCGGGGGATTTGCTCAGTATCAAACTTTCCCCGGATACCGTGCCGCTCAGCGGGCGGATCGTGGACCGGATTGGCCAGCCGGTGGCCGGGGCGTCGGTCCGGGTCAGCGATTTGTATGCCAGCCCGGGGCCAGACCTAAACCGCTGGGCCGATCGGGTCCGTCGCGCTGGGACCCGAGGGGCGTGGGAAGGGACGAACACCCGCGACCTGCTCGATCTCGGCCCGTTCCCCGACCTGCTTGCGACCACCGACGCCGATGGCCGGTTCCGACTGGTCGGCCTGGGGGTCGAGCGGGTGGCCAACCTTGTCATCACGGCCCCCGGATCTGCCACCATCGAGGTCGCCGCCACCACCCAGGATCGCGGGCCGATCGTCTCGGCCGACCAGGGTGAGGGATTCCCGAGCCTGACCTTCCACCCCGCCCATTTCGAGGTCACTTTACCGCCGGGCCGGTCGGTCGTAGGCACGATCCGCGACGCCGACACCAACGCCCCGATCGCCGGCCTGCCCGTGCAGGCCCAACTCGCCGAGGCGGATCGAAACAACGTCCCCCTGCCCGGGATCGAAACAATCACCGACGCGCAAGGGCATTACCGCCTTGATGGCCTGCCGATGGCCGATGGTTATCAGGTCTATGTTCGCCCGCGCTCTGAGCAGCCTTATCTCAATGCCAGCATCGACACGCCCAAGGTGGCCGATCTTCCGCCTGGGCAGCCGGTGACGGCCGACCTGACCCTCCGTGCCGGGGTGATGGTCCGGGGGCGGATCACCGACAAGGTGACCGGGCAACCGGTCTTCAACGCCTCGGTCTGCACCTATACCTTCCGGTCCAACCCCGCCGCCAGTCGCTATCCGGGTCTGGGCGGGTACGCGCTCCAGTGGACCCGAACCGACGCCGATGGCCGCTACGAGGTCGCAACTATTCCCGGCCCCGGCCTGATGACGGTCCGCGCCCTGGCGCCGTACCAGATCGTCCAGGACTTCGCCGCGATCCCCGGCTACGATGCGAAAGGAGATCAATTTCGCACCTTGCCGGGCTTCATCGGCGATTTCCGGATGGTCCACGCCCTGGTGCCGATCGACCCCGCCGCCGGAACCGGTTCGACTCAGGATGTGGTCCTCGACCCCGGCGGCGTGGCTTCGGGTGCCATCCTCGATCCCGCAGGGCAACCACTCGCGGAAACCACCTCGTTCGGGCTCAACCCGTCGGGCTGGCCGCAAGCCATCAATCGACTTTCTTCTTACGAGGCCAAGGGGCTCAACCCGGCGCACCCTCGGCATGTCTTCTTCTACCACGAGGGCCGCAAGCTCGCCGGGTCAGTCATCCTCCGCGGCGACGAGCCCGGTCCCGTGCCGGTTCGCCTCGTTCCGTGGGGCAACATCACCGGTCGGCTCGTTCGAGCCAACGGTCAACCGTTCACCGACCTCTCGCTGATCGGCTTCCCCTACCAGGCTAACTCGTCGGAGGGACGCTTCGTGCAGCCCCTGATTCAGCCCGATGCCGATGGTCGGTTCCGTTTCGAGGGGACGATCCCGGGCCTGCGCTACTCGGCTCGACCCTCGCGGGGGATCTTTACGGGTCCCGAGATCTTCCAGGGGCTGATCGTCGAACCCGGCCAGACCCGCGACCTCGGTGATATCATCACGCGGGTTGAGGAATGATTCTTTGCCCTTCGATCGGCCCTCGGTGCCGGATTTGCTCTTGTTGGTGATTCGATCGGAGTCCTTCCGTCCAGTCCACCCCGAGCGGAGCAGCACGATGGGTAACCACCACGACCAGGGATCAGCGGCCGATTTCCAGCAGACCGGCCAGGGGACGAAGCAGGAGGAGCCGAACCCGAAGCCGGACGAAGATCAGGCTGCGGGGCAGCCGCGCGGCAAGGTCGAACTCGGCCGCGAGATGGGTCCGGGCGACGGCGACGACGCCCCGCCCGTGACTGGTGACGAGCCGTCACCCCGCTGAAGCGGCTGGCGATCAACCGTGTCCGTGCCGGAAAAGTGGGACAGGCACGCTCGCAAGCTCGCTTGAGCCAGTCCCCTTTTCCTCGAAGTTGTGGTCAAGAACAGACCCCAACCTCAGCCAGCAAGGTCTCCTGAAGCTGGCTAAACGCCCGGGCGAGGTGGTTTGCCGCCGCCCCGACTTCTGCCTGGCTGGCTCCTGCCCGGGCGAGTTCTTCCACTCGGCGGGCGGCGACGACAACCCCATTCGGGCCGAAGTTGCTGGCGACCCCCGCGACGGTGTGGCCGAGTCGGATCAAGGCGGGTTGATCCTGTCGGTTCGTCGCCGTGCGGATCTCGTCAAGCAGAAGCGGCGTATCGTCGAGGAAGAGGCGGATCACCTCGTCAAGCAGGCGCGCATCTCCTCCCATGTCGGCGATCACGGCGCGGCGGTTGAACTGGTCGGGATCGGGCTTGGCTTGCGACCGGGCCGCGGGAGCCGAGAGTGGCGCGAGTCGCGCGGCGAACCGGTCGAGCATCTCGTGCAGCTTGACGGCGTGGATCGGTTTTGAGAGATAGTCGTCGAATCCGGCGTTCAGGCAGCGCTCGCGGTCGCCAATCATCGCGTGTGCGGTCACGGCGATAATCGGCAGGGGCGAAGGGGGCCGATTCCCTTCGACCTCGGCGCTCTCCTGCGCCAGCAACTCGCGGCCTCGGATCGCGGCTAACGCCTCGAAGCCGTCCATCTCGGGCATCTGGACATCCATCAGGACCAGATCAAACCGGTCCGCCAAGGTCGTCGCGACGGCGGCCCGCCCATCGCCGACGACGGTAACGCGGTGGCCGCGGTCTTCAAGCAACCGGGTTGCCACGCGCTGGTTGATCGGGTGGTCTTCGGCCAGGAGGATTTTGAGCGACCGCGAGCCGGGCGCGGGCGGCCTGGGGGATTCCGGTTCGGCCAAGAGCTTCGGTCGCACGACCGGACTCCGGGCCGTGTCGGTGGCCGGGTCCGATGCCAGGAGGTCGAGCAAGAGATCGAGCAACTCCGACTGACGGACCGGCTTGGCCAGCCAGCCGTCGAGTGGACTGGTCTCGGAACGATCGAGGATATCGAGGCCGCCCGAGGTCAACATCACGAGTTGCAGCCGGCGTGCCCGGGGGATCGTGGTTGCCTCCCAGGCTCGAAGGCGCTCGGCCAGTTCCGGCCCGTCGATTCCGGGCATCATGTTGTCGAGAACAACGACCGCGTAGGGCTGACCTTGACCGTACGCACGGCGTATCTCATCCAGCGCCTCGGTCGCGCCGGTGACGGCGAGCGGCTGGCAGCCCCATTGACCGATAATCTCGACCGCGATTCGTCGGTTGGTCGCGTTATCATCAACGATCAGCACGCGCAACCCCTCCAGCGTCCGCGTGTCCAGCTCGGTTGCTTCTAGCTGAGGAGTGGCATCGACCTCGAACCGGGCCTCGAACTCGAAGAGGCTGCCGCCCCCGGGGTTGGGAGCGACGGTGATGGTGCCGCCCATCAGTGCGACGAGCTTCGACGAGATGCTCAGGCCGAGACCGGTCCCGCCATAACGGCGGGTGGTCGAACCGTCGGCCTGCTCGAACGGCGCGAAGATCGTGGCCCGCTTGGCGGCGGGGATGCCGATCCCGGTATCACTGACGGCGAACCGGAGCTTGACCGCCTGGCCTTCCCCTGATGAGACCGATCCTGCGGCCAGACTGACCGCGATGACCACCTCGCCGCGCTCGGTGAACTTGATCGCGTTGCCGATCAGGTTGACAAGCACCTGGCGAAGCCGATCGGCGTCGCCCACGACCGACCGGGGGACGTCGGGGGCGATCCGGCAGGCCAGTTCTAGACCCTTGTCGTGCGCCTTGAGGGCTAATGTCCGGAGCATGTCGGTCACGGCGTCGCGGACCGGGAACGGCGTCGGGTCGAGTTCGAGCTTGCCCGCCTCGATCTTGGAGAAGTCGAGAATATCGTTGATCACCGTCAGCAGGGCGTCTGCCGACGAGGCGACGATCTTGAGGTATTCGTGCTGCGTGGGCGTCAGTGTCGTGTTCAGGGCCAGCTCGATCATGCCGAGGATGCCGTTCATCGGCGTCCGGATCTCGTGGCTCATGTTGGCCAGGAATTCCCCCTTGGCTCGGCTGGCCGACTGCGCGGCTTCCTCGGCCACCTTACGCTCGGCGACCTCGGCAACCAGCGCGAGATTGGCGGCTTCGAGCGCGGCGGTCCGGTCGGAGATCCGGTCGGACAGCCCATTCTGTGTGGTCCGGAGTTCGGCCTCGACCCGCTTCTGATCATCAATGTCGGTACAGGTCCCGAACCAGCGGAGGATGGTGCCGCTCTCGTCGCGCATTGGGTCGGCCCGACCCAATTGCCAGCGATATTCGCCATCGGCGCGCAGGAACCGGTACTCAATCTCGTACCGTTCACCCGATTCATAAGCCTGTGTCCACCGCTGGGCGCAGCGTTCAAGGTCGTCAGGGTGGAGGATCTGCGACCAGCCCCAACCCTTCGCTTCATCGAACGTCTGCCCGGTGTACTCCGACCAGCGTTCGTTGCAATAGTCGAGATTTCCATCAGCGTGCGCGGTCCAGACCATCTGCGGCATGGCGTCGGCCAGGAAGCGGTACCGGCGCTCACTTTCACGCAACTCTTCCTCGATCCGGGCCTGTTCGTGTGCCCGGACCTGGAACGATTCGCCGGTCTGCCATCGCTCGGAGTCGATCCGCCCCAGCGTCCGGAGGTTGACCAGCACGAAGCCGACCAGCAGACCCACGACGGCCAACTCCCGGTAGGCCACGCCCCGACCGGTGCCGAACAAGCTCGGCTGCCCGGCCAGGATCAAGGCACTCTCAACCAGCAACGGCACCACCAAGGCTGCCATCAAGGCCAGACGCCACACCCACTTTGCCGAGGTCCAGCCGAACCTTTCCACCTTGATCTGATGCAGGGCCATTGCCTGAACCCCTTCCACTCCACCTATCAATTTCGTCCGGCGAAATCTTCCGGCGAAATCTTCCACGCCCATCACTTCCTCTAATCTAGGACACGAGTTGTTCCGATCGGACAACTCTGGACCATTTTTCGGGAAAAACCGGACCGGATGGTGTGTCGCCCTGGCATCGACTCCGCGTTATCCAGAAGATCTGCCGTCCATTTTGCTCACCGACCGGATTGCGACGTAGGGTTCACCATTGCCCCTGGGTGCAGACCTCGGCGCGACGTGGACCGCATCAACCCCGATTCGGTTCGCGAACCCGCCGCGAGCACCTTGTCGGGACGATGGCGTCGTGCTATAGAGTGAAGGTGGAAAAGGCGACGATCGCGGGAAACGCCTCGCCGGTCGGTATGACCCTTCTTCCTCGTTCACGCTTGCTCGACCGCTGGCCTCTGCCGGTGGCTCTCCTCGGCCTTGCTTCGATGTTTCATGAACCTGGTGGACCCTGTGCCCATGCCCGCGACCCGCTGGTCGGTGGTCGGATCGCTTCCAGTGCGCTGCCTGTTGATGGCTTGCGGCCTGGTTCTGGGAAGCTGCGTCGCGCCGAGCGGGGCCGAGCCCCCCGCCGGGCCGCCGAAGCTGGTCCCGACCTTCAACCGCGACGTCGCCCCGATCGTTCAGGCGCACTGCCAGGTCTGCCACCGTCGCGACCAGGTCGGTCCGTTCGCGCTCGAAACCTTCGAGCAAGCCCGCAAGCGCGGGCACGACATCGCCGAGGTCGTCGAGGAGCGGCGGATGCCCCCCTGGAAGCCGGTCGCGGGTTATGGCCCGAAGCTGGCACACGACCGGTCGCTGCCGCCGAAGGAAGTCGAGATCATCCACGCCTGGGTCAAGGGGGGGATGCCCGAGGGGAGCCCGACCGACCTCCCGCCGCCCCGGGTCTTCGCCACGGGCTGGCTACTCGGCACGCCCGACCTCGTCCTTGAACCGGTCGAAGACTTCCCGCTGGCCGCGACCGGCCCCGACGTCTACCGCTGCTTCGTGATCCCGACCGACCTGCCGAGCGACGTCTACATCTCGGCGATCGAGTTCCGCCCCGGCAACAACCGGGTGGTCCACCACGCGATGGCCTTCGTCGAGACCGGTGGCCAGGGCCGAGCCAAGGACAAGGCCGAGGCTGGACCCGGTTACACGTCGTACTCGGGGCCGGGCGTCGACATCATTGGCGACCTCGGCGGCTGGGCAGCGGGGAACGACCCGAACCACCTGCCCGAAGGGCTCGGTCGGCTCTTGCCGAAGGGGGCCGACGTCATCTTGCAGGTCCACTACCACCCATCGGGCAAGCCCGAGAGTGACCGAACGCAGGTCGGCCTCCACTTCAGCCGCAAGCCGGTCCGGCAGACGTTGCAGTGGGTCGGCGTGTCGACCAAGGCCATCAACATCCCCGCCGGTCAGCCCCGCGTCGAGATCCGGGCCAGGTGGACCGTGCCGGTCGACGTCGAGGTCCTGTCGGTCGTCCCGCACATGCACGGCCTCGGCCACGACATGCAGGTGACAGTGACGAGCCCGAGCGGCAAGGTTTCGCCCTTGATCCGCGTCGCCGACTGGGACCCGTCGTGGCAAGGAACCTACTCGTTCACGCAGCCGATCCGCCTGACGCGGGGGTCGATCATCGAGACCGTCGCGCACTATGACAACTCGGCCGCCAACCCTCACAACCCGAACCACCCACCCAAGGACGTGAAGTACGGATTCGAGATGGTGGACGAGATGAGCGTCGCCTACCTCGGCGTCATCAAGGTCGGGCAAGACCTGACGCAGACCGGGCAAAAGGATGACCTGTTCGCGATCCTTGTCGATCAGGCCCGCCGGAACCAGTACCGCGACCAACTCGCCCCGGTCCGCCGCAGGCGCTGAGCGAGTTCAGGGCTAACCCGCCCCAACCAGCCGGGGGAGTCGGCCCAGGAACTTCTCACGGAACGGGAAGTAACCCGCCGTGGCGAGCGGCCAGAGTTCGTCGTCCCAGGCCCTTCGGACCCGGACCAGCCGGATGCGTTCCTGGATGGCCGCCGCCGCCGGGTCAAGTCGATCACGTGCAGGGCCGACCGGCACGTGCGGCACCACCACCTGATCGACCCCGATCGAATCCGCCCACGCGGTGATGGATCGCGCCCAGTCGGTGTTGTCGAGTCGTCCCGCGTTGGGAGTCTCAAAGTGGCTCGCGGCCTGCGCCAGACCGTCATCGACCGCGCGGTGGGTGAACTCGACCACCTTGGCACTGACGGGATCTGGGCAGCGGCCCGCCTCGCCGGTTAGAGCCGCAACTCCCCGAATCTGGCCGCGCGGGAGATCGAAATCCTCGGGCCGGAGGTCGTCCTCGGTCAGCAGGAGACCGAACGGCCGGTCAACGTCGATCCGGTCGGCCCGGGGGATCGACCCGGCGGCGGGAGCCTTCGGGCCGTCGATCATGTGAATGTCGGTGGCGAAATGTTCCTTCGGCTTGAACCGACCGTTGGTAAACTTGCTGATATTCTCGGCCGTCGCCTGATACGTCTTGCCGCGCGTCTGCAATCCCGCCACCCACCGCCAGCTCAGCGTGTTCGACGCCGGGCAGCCGCAGAGGAGATGCCGCAGGAAGAAGTCGGCCCCAAGTGCCCAGGGCAGATCCAGCGTGAAGATCCAGATGCTGGCAAACCACATCCGCGCATGGTTGTGGAGGTAACCCACCTCGACCAGTTCGCGTGCCCAGGCATCAAAGCAGACGATCCCGGCCTTGCCGGCGATCGCGCGTTCATACCGCTCTTTGAGGGCCGCGCTCTGCTCCAAGGCATCCAGATCGCTCCGGACCTCGGCCTGATAGGACCGCCAGACCTCGGGTCGGAGTTCGAGCCACCCTTTCCAGTACGTCCGCCAGCCGACCTCTTGCAAGAACCGCTCGGCCCCCCGGGCGCCATGAGCCTTGATGGCGGTGTCGGCGACCTCGGCCTCGGTGACGAGGCGGTGGCGGATGTAGGGGGACAACGTCGAGACGTTGCTCCGGTCGTCCGGCCCTAGGTCGTGGTTCCGGTGCTCGGCATAGTGTCGCCCAGAGTTCGCGGCAAAGTCGGCCAGTCGGGCCAGCCCTTCGGCTCGCGAGGGTTCCCAGAGAGAGGTTTCGAGATCGTTCATGGTCGCTCGGTCGCGGTCGAGGTCGAAATGGTCAGGCGATCATCCCGTTGTAGGCGGATCAACCGAGATCGGCGACCAAGTGCCTGGCATCGAGCGCTTGCGCGGCGACTTGATTGTTATCTCACCTGAGCGCGAAACTCGGCGCACAGGAAGTTTGCGATACGCATGGAGGTTGATCCCAGCGAGGGTGGGTGGGCTTAATTTGGTTCGGGTGGATCGGGGGGAAGGGAACGCATCGGGTGGGCGGCGGCTTGCTCGTACTTCTGAGCCATCGCGTCGAAATACTGGGCTCGCCTGGCGTTGGAATTGGCCTGGTCGAGACTGATCTGGGCGGAGCGTCCCTCGATCAGAGCGATCTCCATCTGCGCTTGGGCCATGCTCATTTCGGTCGGACTCGGATCGACGCGACGGTTCCGGTCGCCGAAGATCCCTGGGTCGCCGGCGTCGGGCCGAGAGCGTGCCAGCTTTTTGCTCATCGCGGTGAACTGGAGCGCCAGATCGGTGCTGGTTCGAGCCGATTGCGCCATCGACGTGGCCAGCTTCCGGTTCGTCACCTCGGAACCGGCTTCGATCCTGGCCATGCTGGCAAAATACTGCGCTCGGCTCTGGTACTCCCGGCTTTTCCGCTGGCTCCAGACGGCCACCGAGCCGCCCAGACCGAGCGCCACCAGAGCCACCGCGATCATCAGCCACCGCATCGTGAATCGAAACCGAAGTCGGGGCGGGCCCATGATCGTTGTCTCCGCTCGGGGGGATTGGGAGCGACCAGGAGATCAGCGTCAACGGTGCCGGCTCGGGGCCAGCCGATCTTTCTGGCGGTTGATCGGCCCCTCGAAGAACCGCCACGAGAGCGCCGCCAGCACGACCGTCAACGCAAGATCACCATACGGGTACGGGATCAAGAAGGCGTAGGGAATTGCATCAACCCAGTGGAGCTGGATCACCGGCATGTGGAGCGCATAGAGACCATAACTGATCCGCCCGAGCGCCGCCATCGGTCCGCACGCCAGCGGCGCAACGATCCAGCGGTCCTCTGTCCGCCAGGCTCCGCAGACGACCAGCGCCGACCCGACGCCGAGCGCCGTCACCCCGAGCGCATCCTGCACCCGGTCGGCGATGCCGGGCAGATCGTGCTGGTGCAACTTCCAGCCCAGGACGATCAGCGGCAAGCCCAGCACGAAGCAGGTCCGCCCGCCCGTCGTCCCCGAGCCGAGCCGGAGGTCGATCAGACCCGCCAGGCAACCCCAGAGGAGATATTCACCGCAGTACGGCAAAAGCACGCGTGGAAACGGCATCGCCAGATCGGCATGAGCATAAATCTGGAACCCCTTGGACGCCGCCAGCAACCCGAGGATCAGGCTAAGCCGCCACCGCGTTGGGGTCAGCCAGAAGATGAGCGGGTAGATCAGATAGAACTGTTCCTCAACGCACAGGGTCCAGAAGTGGGCCAGGACGGGGTCGAACCCGTGGACGAGATACACCTTGATATTGGAAGTATACGTCAGGTGCCAGAGCGGGTCGTTCCACCCACCAATCAAAGCGACGAGGACGAGCAACGCATAATAGAGCGGGAAGATCCGCAAGGTCCGCCGGAGATAAAAGCGTTTCAGGTCGGCCCCAAGCTGGCCGGACTCGCTCTGAGCCAGAATCCGCGTGATCAGGAAGCCGGACAACGCGAAGAAGACCTGAACCCCCATTGCGCCCCAGTTGTAAGTGGCGGGGCGAGCATGGTTCCAGAAAACGGCGAGGAACGCCAGCGCCCGGATTCCGTCGAGGCTGGGTCGATGCGGGGGGCGGGCAGTCACGTCCAGTAGAGGAGCTGAGCCGCCGGGAACTTCGTCGCGATCTGCTGGGCGAAGAACTGCTTCATGGTCGTCATGATGTCCTTCGGATAAACAAACTTGATCCCGCCGAACTTGTTCCGCTTTTGCGTCCGGGTCGCCTCGTCCATCTCCAGCTTTGATCCAGGATACCACTCCCGCAAGACCTGTTTCGACCCCGGCGTGAAGCGGTGGGTGATCAGCTCGAACGTCAGGTCGCAGGGGAAGTCAAGCGCGGCGGCGACGTTGTCGAACATCTGCCCGTAGTGCTCCTCCCAGTCGACTTCGGGCATGATCGGCGCCACGACCAGACCGACCGGATAGCCTCCGCCCCCCTGCTCGATCGGCAACGCCAGTTTCCGGAGCGCCGCCAACCGCTCGGCGACGGGCGGCGTGCCGTGGTCGAGCGTCTTCGAGAGCGGGTCGGCGTTAATGCTTGCCCGGCAACGCGTGTGGCCATTGTGGGGCAGGCCGATCAGCCCTTCCATCGCCGTGAACTTCGACACCCAGCGCAGGTTCGCTCCCGGTCGCGTGCCGAAGTGGCGAATGCACTCGGCCAGACTGCCCGTCAGGTGCTCGATCCCGAGCGGGTCGGTGTAGCAACTGACCTCGAAGCTCTGCGCGGTCCCCTCACGCTCATACTGTCGCGTATTTTCGAGGATCGTCGGCAGGTTGGCGAAGACCCGGACGGCGGGCGGACCCGATAAGCTGCCCGCCAGGTAGCAATACTGGCAGTGCGCCGGGCACCCTTCGGCCAGGTGGAATTGCCAGTCAGCCGACGGCGGGATCGGCTGCAACTTGAACGAACCCGCCGGCGCGACCACGACACCCATCGTCCGCTTCGACCGGCGGTAGGTATCGCGCTCGTTCTTGCCCTTGAGGTTGACCAGCCGGTTCCCATTCAGCTTCTCGACCGGCAACCCCAGCGCCTCGACCCGAGCCAAAATCTGCTGCCCATACGGTTCATCGAGCGCGGCCCGGGTGAACATGACCCGCTCGGGCCGCCACGGCTTGCGGCCGAACGACGCGGGGGAGACCTCGGGGCGAAACAGGTTAATCTCAGCGGCGGTGGACATCAAGCGGAACTCCGTGGCAAACTCCAGATCCCGATTGGCGGATCTCGGACCGGAGCCACGGGCGATATTTTGCACTTTTCGGGCCGAGTCGTTTGATCGACGTCAGATCAACGGCGGCAAGATCACGAGGTTTTTATTTGGTGCGCATTCAGACTCTTCTCGGCGTCGCGATCTGTCTTGGAGTTGCCATTGGAGTCGCGATCTTTTTTCATCCCATCGTATTGGTAGGGACCGATGGTCGATTCCGCCCGGCGATCGCTGGCGATCTGATGATGGGTCTCATTACCTACGTGGGGTTACGTCGGCTGATTCGGATGGCTGCCTGGTTTTATCGCGTCAAAACATGATCCCAAAATGACGACGCCTCCAGGCCGGGAGGTCGAGCCATCCCGAACCAGAGGCGTTGTCTGATCAATCAAGATTGAGCCGAGGTCGAATCAGACGTTGCTGGCGCCGAAGACGCGGTTGGCGACTTCCTTGACGAAGCCGGGGTCGGTCGACATCGGGTCGGGCGAGCCGACCTGCGGTTCGGCCGGCAGGTTCTCGATCGGCGACGCCGTCGGGATACGCTCCTTGCTCACCACGAAGTCGGGAGCGCCGTCGGGGTGCGGCCCGTTCCAAATTTCGGCGATTCGGGAGATATCGTCCTGGCTGAAGCTGTACATCGTGTTGTACAACCCCTGCTCGATATACTTGCGAGCCTCGGGGAATTTGTGCGTACTGATCTCGGGGACCGGGAACAGCTTGAGCACGTCCACGCCGCCCGACAGCTTTTCAAGCGCCTTGGAGTACGCAAAGACGTGCACGGTACCGCGAACGAGCAAGAAGGCCGCCAACTCGCGGACGGTCGGGTCGCTGGTGGTTTCGTAGACCTTGAGCTTGGTTGCTCGCGCGTTGTATTCAAGGAACAGGTTATGCACGAGGTCGAGTTTGATGTTTCCGCTTGAATGGACGTACGAACCGTCCCAGAACCGGCCCATCGAGTCCATTGGCAGGGCATTTTGCCCGGCACCGAGGAAACTCGTGGTCATCGGGTGGCCCAGCACACCCTTCAACGGTTCCGCGGTCGGGTCATTGCCGCGTGGCATCGTGCCGGTCAGCATGAGGTTGATCGCGTAGGCGACCAACTCAACGTGCCCCCACTCTTCGGCCGCGATGTTGGCGACCATGTCGTAGTAGGCGCGGTGCTTGTCGCGGTCGCGGAAGTTGATCGTCTGGAAGAAGTAGTTCATCAAGGTGGACATCTCGCCCGCCTTGCCCCCCAACAGCTCCTGAACCGCTGCGGCGGCCTCCTTCGACGGGTGCTTCGGGATCGGCAATTTGGTCAGCAGCTTGTCAGCGCGGAAGATCATCGGGAAGTCTTTCTGCGGATGCGTGCCGGGCGGATGGCGGCATAAATTGTTAAACGAGAAATTTTAGGTGCAAGTGTTGTTCCAACCTGATCGCCCCGAGGCACCCTTCGTCTGGGCGGTCGGGATCGAGAATACATTCGTGCCGCAAGCACGCCCCGGTCACCGGGCACTCGACGAGTACGCGTTGATGGGTCACGACCACCTCTGGCGGGCCGACATCGACCGGATCGCCAGCCTGCGAGTCCGGGCGGTTCGGTACGGCATCCCCTGGCACCGCGTCAACCCCGCGCCGGGGCGGTTCGACTGGTCGTGGACGGATGAAGTTTTGCCCTACATGGTCGAGGAATGCGGGCTGACGCCGATCATCGACCTGGTCCACTACGGGACGCCGCTCTGGCTCGTCGGCGAGTTCCTCCACCCCGACTACCCCGCCCATGTGGCCGAGTTCGCTGGAGCCTTTGCCACTCGGTATTCCCGCTTGATCCAGCATTACACGCCGCTCAACGAACCGGCGGTGACGGCGACGCGGTCGGGCTTCACGGGAGTCTGGCCACCCTACCGCCGCGGCGTCCGGGGATATGTTGCGGTCCTGCTGGCCGTCGCACGCGGGATGGTTGCGAGTGCCCGCACGATTCGCGCCGCGCAGCCAGCGGCACGCTTCATCCATGCCGAGGATGTCGGGCTCGAACTGGCCGCGACGGTGGACCTGGCCGCGTGGGCGGCTCAGCGGCAGGCGCGGCGGTGGTTGCCGCTCGACCTCGCCTGCGGCCTGGTCCGGCCGGCGCATCCGCTCTGGAACTGGCTGATCGCGGGTGGAGCAACCGAGCGCGACCTGCTCGACCTGGCCGATGGCGCCATCGACTGGACTGTGCTCGGGGTCAACTTTTACCCGTGGTCCAACCGGCGCTGGGCACGTCGGCGCAACGGTTCGATCGGTGCGGGCCGCGACCGAGCTTGCCCGAGTACAGCACTCGCCGCGATCCTGGCGGCCGTTCACGCGCGTTACGGGCGGCCGGTGATGGTGACCGAGACGAGCGCGGCGGGGTCGATGGCGCGCCGGCTCGACTGGATGAGCGCGGCGGCGGCGGGCGTGGCGGCGGCCCGCGCGCGCGGCGTGCCGGTCCTGGGCCTGACCTGGTTCCCCGTCTTCACGATGATCGACTGGCGCTATCGCCGGTCGCGCCGCGCGGCCGAACACCACCGCTTGCACCTTGGCCTGTGGGATGTCGTCGGGCCGGCAGGGGATCTCGAACGTATCGCGACCCCGCTGGTGGCCTCGTTCCAGAGCCTCGTCACACAATCCGTTGATAAAGTACGTTAAATTTGATATGAGTTTTTGTTGAATCAATAATGTAAATGCCTGATATGTCTCTGAAATTTGCCAAATCGGACCAGCCCCTCTCTTGACCTTTGCCGCCAGGAGATTATGACATTCAGGGCTCGCGGGGCCAGAAACTCGCCCACTTCGGAAAAATCCAGCTATCGAACCACTTTGTTCTATCCAGACCCGCCCCCATGAGGCATAATCTTGACGAACTCGATAGGTTAATTGGTCGACGCCTCCCGATGAATCCGGCACCCGCCGACGCAAACCGTCGCCGCCGGCTCCTTCAACTCCTCGCTTCTCTCCAGTCAGTCACCATCCATCCTCACGGAGGCATGGTGTGATCCCTCCTCGTCCACAGCGTGACCAGGGTCGGCGTCTTCTCGCCTGATCGCGCTCGTTGCTGCATGAGGGAGCTTCTTGCACCTGTAGATCCGTCGATCCATCCGGCACTCAAGGAATTGATAAGGCCATGCCCCAGCCGACCCCTCGTGCAGTTAGTGCCGCTTCCGTGCCCTTGCTCGTTTGCCATAGTCATCTCCGCTGGGACTGGGTTTATCAACGGCCGCAACACGTTTTGACCCGCATGGCCGCCCACTGGCCGGTCATCGTCGAGGAAGAGCCCGAGTTCGACGACCGCCCGCCGGGGCTCGACATCCTCAGCGTTGCCCCGAATGTCACCGTCATCCGCCCGCACCGCCGCCGCGATCAGGACCACGACATCGCCGCTCTGGTTGAAGACTACATCCGCGCCATCCGGGGTGATCGCCCGCTCGTCCGCTGGTTCTACTCGGCCATGTTCGCCCCTTATGGTGAGCGACTCGGTACCGATCAAACGGTTATGTACGATTGCATGGACGAGTTGGCCAACTTCGCCAACGCTCCGACCGGGCTGGTCGAGGCCGAAGCCCGCCTGCTGGACCGCGCCGACGTCGTGTTTACGGGCGGGAAAAGCCTGTACGAATCGAAGCAGGGACGAAACCCGAACGTCCACTGCTTCCCATCCGCCGTCGATTACGCTCACTTCGCTCGCGCAGTCGATGACCCGACGCTGGCGATTCCGGCCGACCTCGCCACTCTGCCGAAGCCGGTTTACGGCTATTACGGCGTGGTTGATGAACGGCTCGACTACGACCTGATCGCGCACCTGGCGGCGACCGTCGCCGGGTCGGTGGTGCTGGTCGGGCCGATGATCAAGGTCGATCCCGCCACTCTGCCGCGGGCGGCGAACCTGCACTATCTCGGCCAGCGCTCGTATGCCGACCTGCCGGGCTATCTGAAGGGGTTCGACGTCTGCCTGATGCCGTGGGCGCTCAACGACGCGACGAAGACGATCAGCCCGACCAAAACCCTCGAATACATGGCCGCCGGCAAGCCGATCGTCTCGACCCGCGTTCGCGACGTCGTCCGCGACCACGGCGACCTCGTTTATCTGGCCGATGATGCCACCGATTTCGCGCAACTCGTGCAGGTCGCCGCCGGCCGGTTCGCGGGCGACGAGAGCCTTGGCGAGCGCGAGCGGCAGCGGGCCCGCGACCACGGCTGGGACGCCACCGTCGCCGCGATGCGTGGCCAGATCGAGCGTGTTTTGACCGCCGAGCCCGAACCGATCCGGACCCGCTCGCCCCGCCCGCAAGAGGCGAAGAACCTCGTCATCGGCGGCGGTCCCGCCGGTCTCAGCGCGGCGCTCCATCTCGACGACGCCGACTTCATCCTCGCCGAAAAGAACGCGCGGACGGGTGGCCTCTGCCGGTCGATCATCGACGGCGGGTTCACCTTCGACTACGCCGGGCACATCTTCTTCACGACCGACAAGTATGTCGACAACCTGTTCCGCTCGGTCATGGCCGACAATTTTCACGAGCAGCACCGCGAAAGCTGGGTCTACCTCTACGGCGATTACCAGCGCTATCCGTTTCAGGGCAACCTGTACGGCCTGCCGCCGGCCGTCGTCAAGGAATGTCTCCTCGGCGTGATCGAGGCAGCGCAGGGCAAAAACGCTGACCTGGCCCCGCCCGCCAACTTCCTGGAATGGTCGTACCGGACCTTCGGCAGCGGGATCACCGACCACTTCATGCGGCCCTACAACCGCAAGGTCTGGGGGATCGACCCCGAGCGGATGAGCAGCGACTGGATCGAGGGGCGCGTGTTGACGCCGTCGCTCGATGAGGTGATCGAGGGGGCCTTGACTCGCGGTCGCCCCGACATGGGACCGAACGCCCGGTTCGGCTACCCGCTCCACGGCGGCTGCGAAACCTTCGTCGCCGGCCTCGCCGACCGCGTCCGGAACCGAGGGGGCGCCATCACCACCAGTCGGACGCTGGTCAAGCTTGACCCGAGCCGGAAGCGGGCCACGTTCCGGATCACCGAACCCGGCGAGTCGACCGCCGACGCCCGATACGAGACGATCGGCTACGACACCCTCTACCCGAGCGTTCCCCTGCCCGACCTGATCGCCGCGATCGACAGCGTCCCTGACGCCGTCCGCCGCGCTGCGGAAAGCTTGCCGAGTACCGCCGTCGTCTGCGTCAACCTCGGGATCAACCGCGAGAAGGTCACCGACAAGCACTGGATCTACTATCCGGAAGGTCAAGATAAGTACATATTCCAGCGGATCTTCGTCCAGTCGAACGCTTCCCCCTTCAACGCTCCGCCCGGCCACAGCGCCCTGACGTTCGAGATCAGCCACTCCGACGTCAAACCTCTGCCCGTCACCGGCAAGCGAGCCCTGGTTGACGCCTGCGTCGCGGGCCTGAAGCAAACCGACCTCTGGCAAGATGGCGACGAGGTTAGCTTCGAGCAGGTCCTCGGGATGCCGCACGCCTACATCCCGTTCACCCCCGAACGTCCCGGCCAACTGGCCATCATCAACGAGTACCTCCACGGCCACGGGATCTTCCCCGTCGGCCGGTTCGGCGAGTGGAAGTACCTCAACCAGGACGGCGCCATCCTCTCATCCAAGCGCGTCGTCGAGTCGGTCCAGACCACCGGTCGCGTCGAACCCGCCAAGGCGGCGCAGATCGTCAGCAACACCCCGACCGGCTCCAATCCCAAGTCCGGCAGCAACGGCGCCCACCGGCCCGTCGCTTCGGTCTGATCTTCATGCCCGCTGATGTTGTCTCAATGCAGGTGAACCCGACCACCGTTCGCCGCCGAGACAGCATCAGCGGGATCGTGTAAGATGCCTGGGGTCAACTGACGTCGGGGGGACAAGATATGGACCAGAAACAACAGCGAAGTCGAAAACCCAGGGCACAACTGTTTGACTGGAGCAAGTTCGACCCAGCAATGGTTGCCAGTGATGGGCGTCCATCGCTCGTCGAGGAACTGACAACCTATCGCGATCGACTCCCGGAACTCCTGCAACAACCGGGTGCCTACGTCGTCATCAAGGGAAAGACTCACAAAATATTGCCTGACCGCGAGTCGGCCCTGGAATATGCGATGCAGCAGTACTGGCCCGCACCCGCCCTGGTCAAGATGATCGTCGCCAGCGAGCCTTTGAACTCGCTCGGCGGCTTAACCTTGTGACGCGAACTCACCAGATTACCGTCGGTCAACTCGGTCCCATCATCCAGGTTGGCCTCAATGTTGGCGGGACTCAGGCTCGGTTAGGTTTGGGGGGAGCCCCCCTGTCAAAAATTGGGCTCATCGACACCGGAGCCAGTCGAACGGCGATCAGCGACGTCGTGTATCAGGCATTGCAGCCGGCGGTGGCCGGATCGGCGCCTTATCAACGTCCAAACTCGTCTCCACTGGTTGTACCGACCTATGCGATTCGGCTCAACTTTGAGGGCCACATCTCCCCGAATCCGTGGTTCAACCTCGAAGCGCTGGTCGCCAACCCCGCAACCCCTGGCATCGACGTATTGATCGGCATGGACGTCCTATCGCAACTCGTCCTGTTTTACGAGGGAATGCGTGGGACGATGATCCTATCTTACTGACCTGGAATTCCAGGTTCAACCTGGCGCTATGGTCTCCCACGGGTTGGAATAGAATGGCATGTCGATTGCTCGAAGTGTGAGACGATGGCGTGGCGGAACCCACGCCTTTGTCTTTTCTTTGGCACCAAGAGCACTCTCATGCCTCGCCCATTGAATCAGCAAGTGGTTGTCATCACCGGCGCCTCGACCGGGATCGGTCGCGCCAGCGCCGTCGAGTTTGCCAAAAAAGGGGCCAGCGTCGTCCTTGCCGCGCGGAATGAAGCGGCGTTGCATGATGTGGCCGCCGAGATCAAGAGTGCCGGCGGTCGGGCGCACGTCGTCATCACCGACGTTGCCGAGGCAGATCAGGTTGAGCACCTCGCCGATGAGGCGATCCGCGAGTTTGGCCGGATCGACACCTGGGTCAACAACGCCGGCTTCGGCCACGTCAGCCACGTTGAGGAGATGCCGGCCGAGGCGATCACCCGGCTGATGCAGGTCAACGTCTGCGGCCTGATCTTCGGCACGAAAGCCGCCATCAACCGGATGAAGCCGCAGGGGGGTGGGACGATCATCAACCTCGGCTCGGTCGTCAGCGTCCGGGGGATTCCGCTCCAGTCGGTCTACTGTGCCAGCAAGCACGCGATCAAGGGGTTCACCGAGGCGGTCCGGCTCGAACAGGAGCGGCAGAAGACGGGGATCACCTTCACCTTGATCTGCCCGGCCGTCATCAACACGCCGTTCTACAACCACGCCCGGTCAGACACCGGCAAGAAGATGACCGCGTTCGACCCGATCTATCCGCCCGAGGTCGTCGCCGAGTCGATCGTCTTTGCCGCCGAGCACCCCCGGCGCGAGATCTTTGTCGGTGGTTACGGCAAGGTTCTCGACATCATGCAGCGGATCAGCCCCAAACTCGTCGACTTCCAGCTCCTCCAGATCGACGACGCCGAGGCCAAATTGCAAGCCGACGGCCCGCAGGAAGAGGGGGAAGACAACATGTTCACCCCTGCCAACGACCGCGGCCCCGTCCACGGCGGCTACGACGACCGCTCGCTCTCATCGAGCTTCTACACCAAGACCTTCGAGTGGCACCCGATCCTCAAGCCGATCGTCGTCGGTGGCGCTGCCATCGGTGCCCTCGCCCTGATCCGCGCCCTGACCGCCGACCCCCACCCGCACACCCGGGTCGCCAAGGAAACAGCGCACAAGCTGGCCGACAAGGGCAAGAACCTGACCAAATCCGCCCGGAAATGGTTCTGATCTCAGATCCGTCACAATGTCAATTCCGTGGGCTGGGGCAAGACCCAGCTCTCGATGTGTCGGACTACCGGTCAGAAAGCGCCCGCCAGATCATTCTCGATCGTCGGGGTTTATTTTGGCAAAAACGATCGTTTTTCTGAAAAACTAAACAGATCCTTCCCGTGCAACTTCGATATTAAGGATGACACGCCCATGGCATGAGCTTACTTCCCTGAATGACCAGCGAAAGGGTTACCGATGACCCAGCCCACGACCAGCCCTGCGCGGATCGCAGCCAACCAGGCCAACGCTCAACTCTCGACCGGACCGACAACCACGGCAGGCAAGGTCGCTTCGCGGGCCAATGCCTTGAAGCATGGTCTGACGGCGCGGGTTGTCGGACTGGAGGAAATCGAGGAAAGCCCGCTCCGCCTGGACAACCTGGCGGCGGGGTGGGATGTCGCCTGGTATACCGCGCAGATGTTCCGGACGATGGCCCAGCTCGACCGCCTGGCAAGGATCGAGACGTACGCTCGCGCCGAGGCGGCGCGGCGGGCAAAAACCGTCTGGAAGGAAGACCAGCAGGCCGCTGTTGAGACGTTGGGGCTGAAACTGGGCCGACGGCCGTCGTGGGTTGTCTCTGAGCTGATGCGGACGCCGTCGGGCTGCATCTGGCTGATGGTCCGCTGGGAGTTGCTCGAACAGGCGGCCAGCGCCGGGGTCTGGGACGAAAAGCAGAACAAACTCGCCTTCGACCTGCTCGGGATACCGGCCGAGCTGCGTGTTGGGTCGGTCAGCGAAGTGGCTTCGGGCATGTACGCGACAGACGGCCAGTTGTTGACCCAAATCGAAGTTGCGCGGAATACGCTCGACATGCTCCAGGAGCGGTTTGACTTGATGCTCGAAGCCGACGCCCATGAGCGGGGGATCGCGGCGGCCGGTCTGGTGGACCTGCCGACAGCCGAGTTGGCTCGGCTCCGCCGCTACGAGGCGATGTTGCGGAAGTACCTCGATAGCCTGCTGGTCATCCTCCAGTTCGGCCCGCCAGCCGCGCCCCCCGATGTTCCAGCACCCCCCGCCGAGACTCCCACCGCCACGACCCCGCCTTCCTCACCGGTCAATGTTCCGCCCATCGAAACGAACCCAACGCGACCCGTTCCGAGCCCTGAATCGACCCTCCCTGAGCCGACTTTCCCCACGTCCGATCCCCTCGAACCGACCAAAATGACCTCGATCCACCAGCCGGAAGCGACCGAACCGAATCGCCAGTGTTGATCTGACCGATCTTCAGGTTCACGATGGCTTGATCAGACCACTCCGGAACGGTCCGGTCTGCCCTGCCACGCCTTGGATCAGGCAATCTGGTCAGGAAATCGAGCCTGGACCGTGGCGGGACGACGGCGGCTGTTTTATGCTATCGCGACATCATCAGGTTCGCAGGAAGCGAATACGCAGCGCCGAGACCAGATCGCAAATCGCCAAGGTCTGTCATGCCTTGGTTGGCAATTTGCGACTTGTGATGGGTAATCGATTCGATTCCTGGGAAGCGTAACAGCCGTGCATCATGATCAGTCCCCGGGTGATCCCCCAATGAGCGACTACAACCCCTACGCCGCGCCGGAAACCGACATCAAGTCCGTTGTCCTGGATATGCACCTGCTTGAAGAGGGTGGCCTCTGGCGGGATGGCAAGGTGCTCGTCGTCCGGAAGTTCACGGACTTTCTCGACCGGTGCCTGAAGTGCAACGCCCCGGCGGAGGGGTATCGGCTCAAGAAGACGCTGTCGTGGCACAATCCGTTCTTTTTTGTGCTCATCGTCAGTCCCTTGATCTACATCATCGTGGCCTTGATCGTCCGCAAGACCGCCAAGATCCGGGCTCCGCTCTGCCCGAGGCACCGCTCGAAGCGACGACGGGCAATCGCCCTCGGCTGGTTCGGTTGCCTCGCGGGGATCGGTGTGGTCTGCCTCGGCGCACCCTTGCCCGATTATGCCGGCACCTGCGCGACCATCGGCGCGATCATGTTCCTTGGCTTCCTGATCTTCGGGATCGCCGGCTCCAACTATCTGGTACCGAAGCGGATCGACAAGAATTTCGCCTGGCTCCGCAAGGTCTCGCTCGACTTCCTCGCGGAGCTACCCGAATGGGCCTGAACATGCTGATCTGGATCAAAGACCCCATTTCGTCCATCAAGGCGAGCGCTTGATGCCCCTCTTTCGGAGCTTCATCCTGGGCGGATTCGAGTGCTCGACCCACCGCCGAGGCGGTGATGGCCGGCGACTCGACATGGTCGCGGCGACCCGGCATGACGAGTTCGCTGCCGCCGATTATGCCCGCTTGGCCGACGTGGGGATCAGGACCGCGCGCGACGGCGTCCGCTGGCACAGGATCGAGCAGGCGCCGGGGCGATATGACTTCACCAGCATCGTCCCCCAGCTTCAGGCCGCGCGCCGGGCCGGTGTTCAGGTCATCTGGGACCTGTTTCACTACGGTTGGCCAGATGATGTCGATATTTTCACGCATGAATTTGTTGAGCGGTTTGCCCGGTTCGCGCGGGCATTCGCGGCAGTGCTGGCGGATGAGACGGATGGGGTGCCCTGGATCACGCCGGTCAACGAGGTCTCGTATCTGTCGTGGGCGGGGGGCGACACGGCCGAGATCTTTCCGTTCCAGACGGGTCGCGGCCACGAGTTGAAGGCGCAGCTCGTCCGGGCGTCGATCGCGGCGACCGAGGCTGTCTGGAGCGTCGCGCCGGGGACGAGGCTGGCGCAGGTGGAGCCGGTCTTCAACGTCATCGCCGACCCCGACCGCCCCGAGGACGCCGACGACGCCGAAAAGTACCGCCTGGCGCAGTATCAGGCCTGGGACATGCTTGGCGGTCGGCTCCGGCCTGAACTCGGCGGGCACGCGCGCTACCTCGACGTCATCGGGGTCAACTATTACCCCTGGAACCAGTGGATCTTCGCCGGGCCGGTCGACCCAGGGGCCTCGATCGAGCCCGACCACCCCGGCTACCGCCCGTTCCGGACGATGCTGGCCGAGGTTGCCGACCGCTACGGCCGCCCCCTGTTCGTCGCCGAGACCGGGACCGAGGGGGACGATCGCGCCCGCTGGTTCGGCTCGGTCGCCGCCGAGGTCGCGGCGGCTCGGGAGGTCGGCGTCCCGGTCGAGGGGGTCTGCCTGTACCCGATCGTCAACTTTCCCGGCTGGTCGAATGACCGCCACTGCCAGAACGGTCTTTGGGACTACGCCGACGACTCCGGGCATCGCCCGATCCATGCACCCCTGGCCGAGGAGATCGAGCGGCAGATCTCCCGGTTCGCCGCCTTGATCCAGGAGTCCACGTGATGAAGTGGAATCGGGTTGGTTCATCGTGCTGGCTCGTCGCTCTGCTGGCCATCGGCCCCGCCGTCGTCGCCGCCGATCCGCCCTGTCCCGCGCGGGTCAGCGCGAACGGGCGGTACCTGCTGGATCAGGCTGGCCAGCCGTTCTTCTGGCTCGGCGACACCGCCTGGGAACTCTTCCACCGCCCCACGTTCGCCGAAGCGGACCAGTACCTCCAGGACCGGGCGAGCAAGCGCTTCACGGTGATCCAGGCGGTTGTCCTGGCCGAGTACGGTGGTCTGACCGAACCGACGCCGGGGGGAAATCTTCCGCTCGTGCGGAACGACCCCGGCCAACCAGTCGAAGCCTATTTCCAGCACGTTGATGCCGTGGTCGCGCGGGCCAATGCGCTGGGCCTGGTCGTCGGGATGTTGCCGACCTGGGGCGACAAGTGGAACAAGAAGTGGGGACAGGGCCCCGAGATCTTCACCCCGACCAACGCCCGGACTTATGGCAAGTTCCTGGGTCAACGCTACCGTGATCGCGCGATCGTCTGGATTCTCGGGGGAGACCGCCCGGTCGAATCCGACCAGCACACGCAGATCATTCGCGCCCTGGCCGCCGGGCTGGCCGAAGGCGATGGCGGGCGGCACCTGATGACCTTTCACCCGGCGGGTGGGCGGACCTCGGCCGACCCCTTTGGGGCGGATGCCTGGCTGGCGAGCAACATGATCCAGTCGGGGCACAACACCGATAACCCCAACTACCAGGCGATTGCGGCCGATTATGCCCGGACGCCCGCGAAACCCTGCCTTGATGGCGAGCCCGGCTACGAAGATCACCCCGCCAACTTCCGGGCCGAGAACGGCTACCTCACTCCCCTCGACGTGCGCAAGGCGGCCTACTGGGCGATGTTCGCCGGCGCCCACGGTCACACCTACGGCTGCCACGATATCTGGCAGTTCTTCGACCCCCAACGGCACCCCGCCGTGTCCGCCGCGCGGACGCCCTGGCGGACCGCGCTCGGACTCCCTGGCGCCGGGCAGATGCGGTATCTCCGCGCCCTGATCGAATCCCGGCCGTTCCTGACGCGAGTGCCCGACCAGTCGCTCCTCGTCGGTGATCCCGGCTCGAAGGGAGACCACATCCAGGCGACTCGCGGCGATGATGGCAGTTATGCTTTCATCTATACTCCATCCGCCCGGCCGTTCCGGGTCGATCTGATCCGCCTTGCAGGTCAGACGCTGCGCGTGGCGTGGTTCGACCCGACCACCGGCCAGACGACCGAAATTGACACCATCCCGCGCGCGGGGATCGTTGAGTTTGTGCCGCCCCGCTTGCCTGGGGTTCCTGACCGGGTCCTGATCCTCGACGACCCGGCCCGTGGATACCCCGTTCCCACGCCCTGATCCGGCCCTTCAACTCGCGAGCCGAGGCAAGGAACCAATTCTCATGAAATCTCAGTTGATCCATCAGAGCAACGGCGAGCGGACCTTCGCCCTCGTCTTCGAGACCGACGACGCGGTGGTCCCGCTCCTGGAAGAGTTCGTCGCCGAGCATCAGGTCGGCGCGGCGCGGTTCACGGCGATCGGGGCCTTGAGCGCGGCGACGCTCGGCTACTTCGACTGGGACGCGAAGGCATACACCGAGATTCCCATCGGCGAGCAGGTCGAAGTCCTCTCCCTGATCGGCGACGTGGCCCTGAAGGACGGCAAGCCGGCGGTCCACGCCCACATGGTCGTTGGCCGATCCGATGGCTCGACGCGTGGGGGGCACCTGCTGCATGCCCACGTCCGGCCAACGCTGGAGTTGATTCTGGTCGAGTCGCCCCGCCACCTCCACAAGCGGATCGACCCCGAGTCGGGTCTGGCCTTGATTGCGCTCGACCACGCTGAATCCACCACCATCGAACCGACGGATGTTTAAGCGTGCCTGACAAATCGCAAAAGCACCAGCCGATCACCGTTCCCGACGTGATCTGGGCTCCCCTGGCGGTCGGTGGTCTGATCGGCGCTGCGGGCCTGTTTGGCCTGGCGGTCGGCCAGCCCTGGTTGTTCCCGAGCCTCGGGCCGACGGCGTTCCTCCAGGCGGAAACGCCCGAGCAACCGGCCTCGAGCTTCCGGTCGACCGTCCTGGGCCATGCGGTCGGACTGGCGGCAGGGTTCGCGGCGGTGTACCTCTTCGGCCAGGCGGATGCCCCGAGCGTGATGGCGACCGAGCACCTGACGCTGGCCCGGGTCGGGGCGTCGGTGGTGGCGGTGGCCCTGACGATGCTCGGCGGGACGGTGCTCAAGGCGTCGCACCCGCCGGCGGCGGCAACCACTCTCCTGGTGGCGCTCGGCGGCCTGAAGGCGACGGCCAGTGGGGCGGCAGCGGTAGCGGCTGGCGTTCTGATCATCGCGGCGCTCGGCGAAGGGGTCCGTCGCGTCCGCCTCGGCGTGCTCGTGGCTCGCCGCGTGAACCCGTCCTAGGTGTCTCCAGGGGGTCTTCTGGCGATCGTCAATCGTCGTGTTTCAAAATTGATGCGGCTATAAGTTGTTAAATAGTCTATGTTTAGGATGTTTTCACGAACGAATCGACTGCCCGCTCGGGTTGCTTGGATGACCGGCGGGGAAGAAACTGATAAGATATCTTGTGGTTGCTGATCGCGTGTCTGGGCCGGCCCGCCGAAGGGCTGGCACCCGTACATCTCTCCCCTCACGCGATTTCTCGCACTGGCCATCACCCGTTCCAATCCGATCGCTGAATCCCCTTGACCACCCGGTTGCTCCGGGAGGAACCATGGACGAAGCCGCCCTGGGCACGTCGGAAACTTACCTGGCGCGGACCTTGATCGCGCGGCGTGATCCCAAGCGCTCGACCGGCGTGTTCGACGGCACCGCGGGCTATGGTTCGGCCGAACTGTCCGCGCGCTATCGCGCGATCCTCGATGCCCCGCAACTCGACTGGACCGAACTGCACAAGCTCAAGCGTCGCCTCGGCGCGGGGGGCCAGGGGGTCGTCTTCCTCGGCGAGCGGCAGGGGGCCGACGGCTTCCGGCTGCCGGTCGCGCTCAAGATCTTCTCGCCCGACCGCTACGAGAACGGCGAAGCCTACGACGAGGCGATGGGCCGGATGTCGCGCGTGGCCGCCCGGGTCGCCCGGATTCAGCAAGACCACCTCCTCGACGTCCAGAACTTCGTCGCCCCCGGCGGCATCCGCGTCATGGAGATGGAGTGGATCGACGGGCGCGACCTCCGGCACCTGCTCACCACCGAGATGATGACCAAGGCCCGCCAGAAGGTTGGCCCGGTCCGCTGGGCCTACCTCAACGACGTGATCGTAACCGCCGGGCCGCTTCAGCCCCGGCTCAAGCCCGGGATCGCCATTGCCATCCTGCGTGACTGCCTTGCCGCGCTCTCGGCGTTGCACCGGCAGGGGATCATCCACGGCGACATCAAGCCGTCGAACATCATGCTCAAGCGGACCGGAACGGCCAAGCTGATCGACATCGGGGCCGCCTTTGAGTTGTCCGACGCTCCCCCCCGCCCGACCTGCACGCCCAGTTACGCCGCGCCCGAGGTTCTCGAAGGCGCCGTCGGCACCCCGCAGTCCGACCTGGCGAGCCTCGGCTATGCGCTCGTCGAGATGCTCTCGGGCGTCCCCCCGTTCGTCGGGATGACCCGGCTCGACGAACTCCGCCGCGCCAAGAGCGAGGCTGTCCAGCGGCTCTACGACATCCTCCCCCGCGAGGTCGCGCACAACGACCTCCTGATGGGCCTGATCTCCAGCCTGATCGCCCCCGACCCCGCCCACCGCTTCCCCGACGCCCGCGCCGCCGACCTCTTCGAACGCGGGGCCGCCAGCTTTCAAAGGCAACTCGTCAAGGGCGACCTCGCCTCCGAATACGACAACGAGATCCGCGTCTGGCTCGAAGACCTCGAAGACGGCACGCCGACCGACCGGGGCTGATCACCGCGGGACGTCGCCGTACCACCCGCGCCAGGCGGTGGCCCGGCGCTGGAAGCAGGTGATGTAGAGGGGGTTGGTCTCGACCAGGAGCCGCCAGGTTGGCCACTGGTCGAACCGGCGACACGAGGGGATGACCCGGACGTCGCGGATGATCCCGACGTGCTCGCCGCGCGACCGGGCGAGCTTGCCGAGCCGCCAGTAGAAGTCGACGTCCTCGCCCATGTACATCGACTCGTCGTAACCGCCGAGGGTGGCAAAGGCGGCGCGGCGGCAGAACTGCAACGCTCCCTGGGCCATCCCGAGCGTCAGGCCGACCCACCGCCAGCCGCGGAGATAGGTCCGCATCAAGGGTCGGACCGGCTGATAATCGGTGTCCACGGCACCGCCGAGGCGGGTTGAATCGCTCATCACGGCCAGGATTCGGCTCAGGACCCGATCCGGGACGAGGGTATCGGCGTCGAGGAAGATCAGCAGGTCGCCCTGCGCGGCGGCGGCCCCGGCGTTCCGGACACGGGCGATGTTGTGCTCGGGCTCGACGATCACCCGGGCCCCGTTGGTGACGGCAACCTCGGCGGTCCGGTCGGTGCTGGCGTTGTCGATGACAAGAATCTCGACATCTTGATCCGACTCAAGTCGGGCCTGCTCGACGGCTCGGTGGAGATGGGCCAGCGTTTGGGGGAGGTATGCAGCTTCATTGAAGGCGGGGATGATGACCGAGATCATGCGGCCGACCTCGGAATGCTCGGGGGGCAAGTATCGCTCGGGGACGACTCGGTTTATCATCGATCGCGTGGCGGTTGGCAATCCCCCATCGGGGAGCCCTGCTGCCGAGGGATCGAACTGATGAGCTGGCTGGTTCCACGCCCGACCCTGGTCCGGGACACCCTGAAGTGACGGTTCGCCGGGCCTGGTCGATGCTGGTCGCGGGGGTCGCCGTGCCGGTCGTGCTCGCGGCCTTGGTGCTGGGCCAGACGGCCTGGTTCGCCGCGACGACGTGCGAGACCTACGACGAGTACACCTACCTGCGGATGGGCATCTGCGTCTACCGCGACCACGACTGGAAAAGCCTGGCCAGCCCGATGTGCCCGGCCTTGCCGATCGTCCTGGAATACTGGCTCCCGGCGCTCCGGACCCCGTTCCTGCCCGGGTCGGCAGAGTGGGACGACCAGGTCCCCGACCTGACCCGGCAGGCCCGGTTCCTGACGGCGAGCACGCTGGGCGTGCCGCTCGTCTGGCTGGTTTATGGCTGGCTCGCCCGGCGGCGGAACTGGGTCGTCGGGGCAATCGGGGGTGGCCTGCTGGCGCTCTCGCCGACGTTCCTGGCCGCCGCATCGGTGGCGACCACCGACGCCTGTTTTGCCTGCTTCGGCGTGGTCGCGACGGGCTTGATCCACTGGTATCAGGTCCGCCCGTCGCGCGGGACGTTCGTCGCGATGGGGGGTGGAATTGGCCTGGCGATCGCGGCGAAGCAGAGCGGGGCCATCTTCTTTGCCGTGGCCCTGATCGAAGTTCTGCTCCGCCTCCCCAGGCGGCAACCAGGCTGGACCGGGGTCGATTATGGGCTCCGGCTGGCGTTGTGGATCGGCAACCGGCTCGGGCTTTTGGTGGTCGTTGCCGGACTGACGGATTGGGCCTGCTATGGCTTCCACTTCGCTCCACCCTTCGGCGCGGCGGGGGTTTACTCATCGATCCCGGTCATCGTGCCGATGGTCCTGGCTTTATTCCCGAACGGCGAGCAGGTGATGGAGGCCATCCGCCACTGCGGGCCGCCGCTGGCGCTCGACACCTTTGTCGGCCAGATGGAGCACGCCCGCCAGGGGCATGGCGCCTTCCTGATGGGGATGCATGGCAGCAAGGGGTGGTGGTACTTCTTCCCGGTCGCCCTGGGGATCAAGAGTACTCCGGTTGAGCTGGCCCTGATGGCGGTCACGCTCGGTCTGGCCTGCCGACCGAGCACCTGGCGCGACCCGGCGCGGCGAGTCTGGCTGGCCTCGGCGCTGATCATGCTCGGCGCGGGGATGGTCAGCTCGATCAACATCGGCCAGCGCTACATGCTCCTGATCTACCCACTGGTCATCCTCGCGGCGGTCGACTGGCTGGGCCAAACTTTGGCCCGGTGGCCGGGCCGAGGGCTGGCCCTCGGCGTGAGCTTGCTCGCCTGGCAGGCGAGCAGCGTGGCGGGGGTGATGCCGCACTATCTGGCTTATTTCAACTCGGCCATCGGCGGGCCGGCGCAGGGCTACCGCTACCTGGTGGATTCGAGCCTCGACTGGGGGCAGGATATCCCGACCCTGAAGCGGCTCCTGGACGAGCGGAACTACCACTCGGTCGCCTTCTGCTACTTCGGGACCGGACAGGTCCGAACCTACAACCTCAGGACGATCGACTGGCTGACGCCCGACGAGCCGACCGCCGCCGCGTGCGACTGGCTGGCCATCTCGGCGACCTCGTTGATGGGAGCCTATGGCGCTTCGAGTCCTCTCTACGAGCGGCTCCGCGACCTTCCCTCGACCCAGGCCGGCTACTCGATCTTCCTCTGGGACCTGCGTGATCCGCGCGTCCGAGCCGTCTGGAACGAACTCCGGCACCGGGCGAACCCATTGCCCGTCGCGGCCGAGCCGCCCATCCGCGAACGGTGAACGATAATGACCCACCCCGGAGCCGAACCAATGACGACCCCGATCTCCCTTCCGCTCGTGCTCGACCGGGTGGCGTCGGTGGATACCCTGCGTGGGCTGACGATCGCCTTGATGGTCTTCGTCAACGACCTCGGCCCGGCAGCTCCGGCGTTCTTGCATCATATCCACCCTTCGGACGCCGATGGGATGACGGTGGCGGACGTCGTTTTCCCGTCGTTCCTGTTCATCGTTGGGGTGTCGATCCCGCTGGCGTTCGAGGCCGCCGGTCGGGCCGGGATCGCCCTGCGGCGGCAGGTCGGGCACATTCTCGGCCGGACGGCAGCGCTGCTGATCATGGGGGTGATCGAGTTTAACTCGGGCCGCTCCGTGCCCAACCGGACCTGGGATCTGCTCGCCTTCGTCGCCTTGATCCTCGCCTGGTGCTCGGTCCCGCAGGCCCCCGGCCGGTCGCGTTTGGTCTGGCTGGGCTTGAAGGGGCTCGGGATCGTCGGCCTGCTCGTTGCGCTGGCGACGTTCCGCCGGGCTCCGGTGGCGACCGACATCCTTCTTTATGGGCACGTCGACCAGTGGGTCTGGTTCCGGACCGGGTGGTGGGGCATCCTCGGTCTGATCGCCTGGGCGTACCTGACGGTCTCAATCCTGTACCTGATCCTGGGAGCCCGCCGCGAGTGGTTAATGGGGGCACTGGCGTGCCTGATGCTCCTCCACCTGGGAACGCACGACAACGAACTGCTCCATCGGTTCGTGACCAAGTCGTGGATGGCCCCGGCTCAAGGTGTCATCGCGGCCCTCCAGCGCGGGTACAACGCGGTTAACGGCTACGTCAGCCTGGGTGAGGCGACCGGGTCACTGGCGGCGGTCACGATGGCGGGTTGCCTGCTCGGTTCGGTCCTCCGGCGGTCCGAAACGCAGGTGACCACGCATCGCGCCCGGCTGGGCTGGGCGGCAACGTTCGCCCTGGGTCTCTTCCTGGCCGGTGTGCTGCTCGACACCTTCGAGGGGATCAACAAGAACGCCGCCACGCCGACCTGGTGCTGCTGGTCGGCTGCGCTGGCGCTGCTGGTCTGGATGTTCCTGTACCTGATCATGGACGTGCTCGGCTGGCGAGGCTGGTCGTTGGTGATCCGCCCCGCCGGCGCGAACCCGCTCCTGGCCTACTTCCTCCACCCGATCACGGTCTGGCTCGTCGGCTTATCCGGCCTGTCGATCCTGGATTACACCGGCTCAGCCGACCCCCGCGTCGTCGTTGGCGGGTCGGCGGCGATGGCCTTGTTCGTCTGCGTGGCAACGGGCTTGCTGGCCCGGATCGGGCTTCGCGTTCGGGTCTGATCCCCAGTCTCAGGGTCCGTCGGCGAGGTTGTGGACCACCTGGGCGAAGGCGAGCGCGGCGGCGGTGTGGTACGACTCGCGATGCCAGAGGAGCGCGGCAGTCCGGGTCATTTCGGGGCCGACGATCGGGATCAGGGATAAGCCCTGCGCGGCGGGGTCGGCCACGGCGCGGCGGGACAGGACCGAGGCGCCGATCCCGAGCCGGACGACTTCCAGGAGCGAGTCGATGTCGTTCATCTCGACGGCGACGTCGGGCGTGATCGATGCTTCGCGGAGGCGGTCATCGAACAGGCGGCGGGTCGAAAACTCGCGGGTGATCAGGGCCAGGGCATGCTTGCCGAGGTCGGCCAGGTCGACCCGATCGAGTTGAGCCAGCGGGTGGCCGGTGGCGACGACGACGACGACCTCCTCATTGAACAGGGTTTCGGCCTGGACGTCGGGGTCTTCGGGCGGGGCGTAGGCGATCCCGAGGTCGATGGCGCCGGCGGTCAGGGCGTGCTCGACGGCCCGACCGCTCGTCTTGGTGACGACGACGCCGACCTCGGGGTGATCGGTCCGGAACCGGGCCACGGCGCGGGGGATCAACCGGGCGCTGAACGAGTGCGTGACGCCGACCCGCACGGTCCCGCGCCGGATGCCGCGGAGGTCGGCCAGGGCCCCCTGCCCGGCCTCGACCTCACGGAGGGCACGCTCGGCATGGCGGCGAAAGATCGCGCCCGCCTCGGTCAACCGAACCGTCCGGCCAACGCGATCGAATAAAAGGACGCCTAACTCGCGTTCCAACTCGCGGATCTGGAGCGAGAGCGTCGGCTGGGCGACGTCGAGCATCTCGGCCGCTCGCGTGAAGTGGAGCGCCTCGGCGGCGACGACGAAGGTCCGCAGGTGACGTAACTCCACGGCAATGACGTCTCTTTTGATTGGCGGAGTTGATTGACTCGATCCGGGATTCAGATTGGACCGAAGGTCGTTTTCCGCTTACACTATCTCAATGGTGGCCACCCGAGCTATCCCATCTTGACCGATCCCCCGGGTGGTCCGCCCTCAAATCAAAGACTTCGATCACGACCCCAGCGCGTCGGGGACCATCTCGCCAATGAGCACCGCAACCACCACTCGCCCCGCCCCCGGGGCCCGCTCGCAGATCTTCCAGATGCCGATCCTACGGTTCTGGGGGAGTTCGGTCGGCCTCAAGCTGATCATGGCCGGAACCGGCGTCGGGCTCTCGGGCTTCGTCCTGGTCCACATGCTCGGCAACCTGCAGATCTTCCAGGGAGCCGAAGCCCTTGACGCTTACGGCCACCTCTTGCACGCTGAGCCGGCGGTCCTCTGGGGTGCCCGCGTCGCGCTCCTGACGATGGTCGGCCTGCATATCTGGTCGTTCCTGGTTCTGACGGGCAAGATCTGGAAAGCCCAGCCCAAGGTGGTCGGCCACCGCCCCCGGCACCGAAATTCGACCTGGGCGTCGCGGTCGATGCGGATCAGCGGGCCGCTCCTGCTCGCGTTCATCATCTACCACATCCTCCACCTGACAACCGGGACCGTCCACCCCGACTACCACGAGGGTTCGGTCTATGCCAACCTCGTTTCGGGGCTCGAAGTGCCGCTGGTGGCGACGGTCTACATCGCCTCGATGGCCTTGCTGGGCCTGCACCTCTGGCACGGAACCTGGAGTTTGTTCCAGACCCTGGGAGCTGATCAGGGGCGGTACGAGTCGCTCGGGCGCAACTTCGCCACCTTGTTCACGGTGGTCGTGATCCTCGGCTTCGTCGCCGTGCCCGTCGCCGTCACGACCGGTATCGTCAAACCCGCCCCGTTCAAGCAGACCGCCGAAAACGGTCGCCAGTTCGAGGCCAACGGCACGGCCCGAAACGCGAACGCGGGCAAGGCGGCCAAGAGCACCAAGGGCAGCAGGAGCCAGGGCGCGGGCTCGGCACGAGGCACGGCACCATGACGATCGCAGTCGTTCGAGCTTTCAAACGCGCTCGTCCCTGCCGGCGGTTCGAGATCCGGACCAGGCATGGCCAATCTTTCCTGGTAACAGAGCCCGACCGGATCACGTTGACGCCCGAGGGAGATTTCGTGGCGGTCTTTTCCGGCCGAACCAAGCTGTAATCCTTTGACTTCTGCGGTCCCGTCTCCTTACAGGAAAGCATCGCCGTGGAACTGAACTCGAATGTCCCGCCCGGCCCGCTCGACCAGAAGTGGTCGGAGCACAAGCTCCACATGAAGCTGGTCAACCCGGCGAACAAGCGGAAATTCTCGGTGATCGTCGTCGGCTCGGGTCTGGCCGGATCGTCGGCCGCCGCGACCCTGAGCGAACTCGGCTACAAGGTGGCCTGCTTCTGCTACCAGGATAGCCCGAGGCGTGCCCACTCGATCGCCGCGCAGGGTGGGGTCAACGCCGCCAAGAACTACCAGAACGACGGCGACAGCGTCGAGCGGTTGTTCCTCGACACGATCAAGGGGGGTGACTTCCGGTCGCGCGAGGCCAACGTCCATCGGTTGGCCGAGGTCTCGGTCGACATCATCGACCAGTGCGTCGCGCAGGGCGTGCCGTTCGCCCGCGAGTACGGCGGGACGCTGGCCAACCGGTCGTTTGGCGGGGCGCAGGTCTCGCGGACGTTCTACGCTCGCGGCCAGACGGGCCAGCAGCTCCTGCTCGGGGCGTATCAGGCTCTCGAACGGCAGGTCGGGCTTGGTACCGTCGCGATGTTTCCGCGCCACGAGATGCAGGAGCTGGTGACGGTCGACGGCGTCGCCCGGGGGATCGTCGCCCGCGACCTCGAAACCGGCAAGGTCGAGTCGTTCGCCGCCGATGCCGTCATCCTGGCGACCGGTGGCTACGGCACGGTCTTCTACCTGGCCACGTATGCCAAGGGGTGCAACACGTCGGCAATCTGGCGGGCGTACAAGAAGGGGGCCGCGTTCGGCAACCCCTGCTACACCCAGATCCACCCGACCTGCATCCCCGTCACCGGCGACCACCAGAGCAAGCTGACGTTGATGTCGGAGTCGCTCCGCAACGACGGCCGGATCTGGGTCCCCAAGGCCAAGGGAGACAAGCGCCCCGCCGACCAGATCCCCGAGTCGGAACGTGACTACTACCTCGAACGGAAGTACCCCTCCTACGGCAACCTCTCGCCCCGCGATATCTCGTCGCGCGCGGCCAAGGAAGCCTGCGATGATGGTCGCGGTGTGGGCCGGACCGGACTCGGCGTCTACCTTGACTTCGCCGACGCCATCAAGCGCCTCGGCGCTGATGCCATCAAGGAGCGGTACGGCAACCTCTTCGAGATGTACGAGCGGATCACCGACGAGGACCCCTACAAGGTGCCGATGCGGATCTACCCCGCCATCCACTACACGATGGGCGGCCTCTGGGTCGATTACAACCTGATGACCACCATCCCCGGCCTGTTCGCCTGCGGCGAGGCCAACTTCTCCGACCACGGCGCCAACCGCCTCGGTGCTTCGGCGCTGATGCAGGGGCTGGCCGACGGCTACTTCGTCCTGCCGTACACGCTCGGCAACTACCTCGCCTCCACCAAGCCCAAGCCGGTCGATACCAACCACCCAGCCTTCAAGGACGCCGAGGCGGGGGTCCATACCCGGCTCAACACGTTCCTGAACATCAAGGGCAAGCGGACGGTCGACGACTTCCACCGGGCACTCGGCAAGATCCTCTGGGATGACTGCGGGATGGCCCGCAACGAGGAAGGGCTTGAAAAGGCGCTCGACCTGATCCCCGCCCTCCGCCACGAGTTCTGGACCAACGTCAACGTCCCGGGCGACAACGACCAGATCAACCAGTCGCTCGAAAAGGCGGGTCGTGTGGCCGACTTCCTTGAACTCGGCGAACTCCTCTGCCGCGATGCCCTGACCCGGCGCGAGTCGTGCGGGGCCCACTTCCGCGAGGAATTCCAGACCGAGGACGGCGAGGCGGAACGCAACGACGACGACTACTGCCACGTCGCCGCCTGGGAATATACAGGGGAAGACAGCGAGCCGATCCGCAACGTCGAACCGCTCGTCTTTGAAAAAGTCGCCTTGCAAACCCGGAGCTACAAATGAGCACGACCATCAGCCGACCGGCCGGGACCACCGGCGACCTGGCCTCGATGTCCAAGGCCGACGACCACGGCGGCGCGACCTTGCACCTGACCTTGAAGGTCTGGCGGCAAAAGAACCGCGAGGCCGAGGGGAAGTTCGTCACCTACGACGCCCCCAACATCTCGACCGATATGTCGTTCCTCGAAATGCTCGACGTCGTCAACGAGGGCCTGATCCTCAAGGGCGAGGAGCCGATCGCCTTCGACCACGACTGCCGCGAGGGGATCTGCGGTTCCTGCGGTCTGACCGTCAACGGCGCCCCGCACGGACCCCGCGACCGGACCACCGTCTGCCAGCTCCACATGCGGAGCTTCCACGACGGTGAAGTTCTCGAAATCGAGCCCTGGCGGGCCGCCTCGTTCCCGGTCGTCCGCGACCTGATGGTCGACCGGAGCGCCTTCGACCGGATCATCCAGTCGGGCGGCTACGTCTCGGTCCGGACGGGCAACGCCCCCGACGGCAACGCCATCCCGATCGCCAAGGATGCCGCCGACCTCGCCATGGACGCCGCCCAGTGCATCGGTTGTGGCGCCTGCGTCGCCGCCTGCCCGAACGCCTCGGCCATGCTGTTCGTTGGCGCCAAGGTCGCCCACCTGAACTTGCTCCCCCAGGGCAAGCCCGAGCGTGACCGCCGCGTCGTCAACATGGTCGAGCAGCAGGACGCCGAGGGCTTCGGCTCGTGCTCCAACCACGCCGAATGCGAGGGCGCTTGCCCCAAAAACATCAGCATCCTCAACATCTCGCGGCTCAACCGCGACTACATCAAGGCCAGCATCTTCGGCGTCAAGAAGCCGTGATGTCCAGGATGTGGGATACGTCATCAATTCTGACAGTTTCCCTTGCCAGGCCATTCAGACTCTTGTTCTCTGGTCAGGTCTGCGGCACACTCGATCTTATCTGATAAACCTCGGCTAATCGAATCGTCTCTTGCGTTTCGATCAGCCGAGATCTTTTCTATTGATTACTCAGCGGGAGATTTTGACTTATGTCGTCCGCCATCACCAGTTCCAGCGTTGCGTCAGCTTTCGGTCTGACGAAAAAACGGTTAGGACCGCCGATCACGATCACGATGACCGTGACACCCGAGATGCTTGCGGTCATCGAGGATATGGGGCGAGATTCGGGGCAGCCGCTCGAACTCGTCTTTGAGCAGGCGATCGCTCTCTACCGAGCCGCCTTGACCGCGCACCGCGACGGCAAGCATGTTGGACTGGCCAGGTCGTCGGACGCGCTCGACGTCGAATTCACGGGCTTCCCGGGCGAATAAGGATCTCATTGTGGCCCAGGAAAACTTCAACTTCCGGGGGACCTTACCGGGAGGCTCCAGGGTTGACACGATCACCATCAAGGGCAAGGAAGACCCAGCCGAGAAGCGGCTGCGGCTCCGACAAGAGTATCTCTCCTTTCTGATCAAAGAGTTGGCCGCGTATCTGGTCTCGTTCCTGTTCCTGATCGCGATCGGTGGCTATTGCTGCCTGGTAGTCGTGCGGTATGGGGTGACGTCGGCCGAGGCTCGCGTGGTCTTTCCGCTCCTGACCACGCTGTTTGGTGGCGTCGTTGGGTTGATCATCGGCAGGGCCAGCAAGTAAGGGGTTGGATCTCAGTTCCACCACGCGGGCGGTCGCCGCCAGCGGAGTTGCTTGCGACTGGCGTAATAATAAGATCCCAGCGTGTGCATCAGCACGACCGACGTCCAGACGATCAGATACCAGCACGGCAGGGTGACCAGCAGGTACGTGCCGAAGCGAGCGGCCCGCAACTGGAACGCCAGGTAGTAAGCTCCGCCGGCGAACCCGACCAACCAGGCCGATACCAGCGTCAGGACCAGGAACGACGGGGCGACCCGGACCAGGGCCGCAACCACCCGCCAGGGCCGCGCGGCTAGGTCCTCATCGTGCAAGAAAGTGAGCAGGAACGCCATCAGGATATAGGGTGACCCCACCAGACCAATGCCGACCAGACACAACGGCACCCGGACACCAAACGAGGATGCGACCCAGACCGGGATCAAGCCTACGCCCAGGCCCAGCACGCTCCACGAGATCCAGCGGGTCAGGCCCGAGAGTAAACCGTCGAGATCGCGGTCGGGCGGTCGGGGTGGTGTGGTCTCGCCCGAGGCGCTGCCGACCACAACCCGCGCCAGGTACTGGAGCCAGTAAGTCGCCACCAACGGGCTGAGAAACATCACCGGCGTCGCGGTGATCAACGAGACCAGATAGCCCATCGATGGCGTCCCACTTTTCACGCCGTCGGCGATCAGCGCCAGGCAGTATTCCGGCACCAGGCTCACCAGCACCCAGACCACCGTGCCGACCGCCACGACCATGACCAGCCCCTCCATCCCCCGCGCCGGGAAGTGGAAGCGTGGCGGGAACCAGGGTTCGCCGCTCAGTCTGGGCCGAGACCGGGCCGCCTCGCGCTGGGAAGTTGACCTGGGTCCGGCCGGCGGCAGGTCGGCACGCTCGTGGTCGTCGTAGCCATCGCCCTGGCGCGGCTCGACCTCAATCGGTTCGATCGGCTGAGGCGCTGGTTCCTCGACGCCGTAGGTTCCCTCCCAATCCCACTCGTTGTCGGTGGCGGGAGCGAGGGCGAGGGCATCCGGCCCCACCGAGGGAACGCGGATCAAGGCATCACAGGTCGGGCAGCGCCCGCTCTGGCCCGGCGGCATCCCTCGGACATTCACGCGACTCCCGCACGAGCAGAGCAAGGTTGTCATCACGGGCACCAGCGACGCGGGAGATGGAAAAGTTTGTCTAGACAATTGTAAGATGGCGTGGCGATCTTGCAATGGCGCTTGCTCGATTCTGCCGATGGCGTATCCTGATCAAAGCGAGACGTGTCAAGATTATTCAAGTGTCGTCCGGCTCGTTCGGAAGGCGTCCGATGCCCAAGCCGTATGACTCGACCAACAAGTTCCTGATCGAGGAGTTCCCGCGCGACTGGCTGGCGCTGGCGGGGCTGGCAGTGCAAGGGCCGGTCGACCTGATCGACGCCAACCTGTCCACCGTTACGGCCGAGGCGGACAAGGTCATTCGCGTCGCCGGTCCCGAGCCCTGGCTGGCCCACTTCGAGTTGCAGGCGGGCCGCGACCCCCGGCTCGGGTCGCGGACGTTCCGCTATAATGCCTTGCTCGACGATCGCCACGACCTGCCCACTCGGAGCGTCGTCGTTCTGCTCCGCCCCGAGGCGGACGGCCCGGAACTGACGGGCGAATATCGCCGGAGCGTGCCGGGCAGCCCCGAGCATCTCGTCTTTCGCTATGATGTCGTGCGGGTCTGGCAAGAGCCAGTGCAAACCTTTCTCAATGGCGGCCTGGGTATCTTGCCGCTGGCGCCGGTGGCGAACCTCGCCGGCATGCCGATCGAGGCGGTCATCGAGATCCTCGACAACCGGATCGACCAGGCCCCGCCCGAGCTGGCCGACTTGCTCCGGACGTCCACCTCGATTTTAATGGGATTACGCTACCCCGCCGAGTTGGTCAAAGTCTTGTATCGAGGAGTCCGCCAGATGAAGGAATCTACCGTCTATCAGTCGATCTTCGCCGAGGGAGAAGCCCGAGGCGAGGCCCGCGGCGAAGCGCGTGGGCAGAGCAGCGAGGCCCGTCGCTTGCTCGTCCGGCAGGGAGAACGGCGGTTTGGTCCTGCCTCGGCACTGGATCGGACCGTGATCGACGCAATCAACGCGCTCGACCGTCTCGAAACCCTGATTGATCTCGTCATCGACGCCCCGGCCACCTCCTGGGCCGAATTCTGGGCGCTGGCGGGTCCGCTTGATCCCGCGTCGTGATCCTGTCGATCCGCTGATCCAGAGATTGCCTCTGTTGTCGCGAGGGCCAAACCAACGAATCGCGTCAGATCCCGCGTTGGTTCGCGTGCCCGGCCCGCACGCCGATGTGCCCACTCGAACCGCTCCGGGGTGCCATCCTGATCCCACGCTCGGTCGAGTCTGGAAACTCGGGTTGCCCGACGGACGCGGGGGCGTATGATGTCGCCCGCCGTCGCTTCTGACTTCAACCTGGCTCGTCAAGGATGACCGACTGATGCTCGTCACCACCTCACGTTCCACTCGCTCGTTCCGCCGCTCGATGCTGGCTCTTCCGCTCGCCCTGGCCGGTTGTGGTGGCCAGGAAGCCCCGCCCGCTGCGACCGCCGAGGTCGTTGCTCCGAATCAGACCAGCCCGGCCCGGCCGGTCGCGGCGATGCCTAGCAATCCGTTCGAGACCACGCAGGCGGTCGGCGTGCCGGCTTCGGCCGACAGCGGCGCCCCCGAACCAGGCGGCGCCGCGAGCGCTGCCCCGGAGTTGACCGCGACCCGCGACCGGGCCACGATCGACGCCGCGGCCGCGCAGGTCCAGCACAACGTCGAGCAAGGCACCAGCGACTTCAAGGCTGGCGTCAACCAGGCGGTCGGCGAGGTCCAGACCCAGGCCAGGCAGACCGCCAGCGACGCCGCCGACGGCGTGAAAGGCTTCGCCGCCGAACTCCGCGACGAGGCCAAGCAGACTTTCACCGACTCGGTCAAGCAGGCGAAGACCAACGCCCAGGGCAAAGTGAACTCCGCCGTGGATAACGCCAAGCAAGCCGCGCGCCGGAAGGCCAAGGCTGCCAGCGACGCGGTGAGCAAAAAAGCCGAAGGCGTTACCGACGAAGCCCTGAAGAGCCTGTTCGGTCCGACCAGCAACCCCAAGAACTGAACCGTCCGCGCTCTGTGAGTCCGGCCGAGGTTGAGTCCCTCGGTTGGCTCGGAATCGTTCCCGCGCCGGACCTGCGTACCAGCCCGATCCCTCCCACCACCGCCCCGCCGACCGTCCCGAGCCAGGCCAGCGGGTCCGACCCGGTCGGCTCGCGTGCCCAACTTTGAGGCGGGCCGGTCCCAACCGCGTCCGTGCTGAGCCGATCCGCGCGGATGTCGAGGCGGTCGAACTGGACATCAAGCACCTCGCTGGTCCCGATCGGCAAGACCTCAAGCGCGATCCGGGGCGTTAGCGACGGGGAAATTTCGATCGTCCCGAGTTCGACCCACGCGCCCGCCGAGCCACTGGCGAGGAACGTCAACCGGTCGCCAACCCGCCGGAACCCGAGCCGCCCGCGCCTGCTCGCCACCGCTCGCTCGCCGCGCTGACGCCGCCCGTCCGGGCTGTTTGCCTCGAAGCCAACGCTCGCGCCGGCGGGGTGGGCGGCACGGTAAACCGAGGTCGGCTCGATCGTATCGAGCAGAGCCAGGCGGAAGATCGGACCCATCGCCGCCGGCTCTGGCGCCGGATCGTCTTCCCGTCGGGGAAACTCGGCGAGCGTGTAGGCGACGGCCGCCTCGAAGTCACCCCCGAGCGTGAACCGACTCCGGAACTCGAACGAGGCTTGCCCCGGTCGTTCCGCCGGAATCTTCGCCCGGAGCCCTGCTCCTTGCAGATCCCAGCACCCGCCATCCGTCCCTGGCCGGGCCACGAACTTTGCCTCGTCGTAGGTGTGCGTCCCGAAGTTCGCCCCAATCGTATCCCCCACGACCGCGCCTGGGGCCACCAGACCCAGAACCAACAGTCCGCCAATACGCATCGATCGATCCCTCCGTCGGCTCCGATCCGCCTCGCTCCTCCACAGATACAAGCCCGCCCCGAAAGTCTCATCACTCCTGGTCGATCGTCAAAAGCGCCTTATTTTGGCCAAATTCGGCGATTCAGGCTGGAATCTGACTCAAGGTTGCCAAAAACAACGATCTTATTCAGGGGAAGGCTGATTGGCTTGCCAGCGCGTCGATCCGACCCATCCGATCAGGCACGACGAAATTGAGCTTATCCCGGGATCATAATTGGCTCAGGTTTCTGATCGATCTGGTGACGGAAAATTTCCCGAAACTGCTCGGATCGACGGTGCTTGATCCCGGACGTCGCTCGGTCCCTGTACGATGGAGGCCGGCACCGCCTCCGTGGTGGGCGACTTTTGCTTGCGGACCTGGAGCTTGAACCAATGTGGGCACAGATTGGCTGGTGGCTGCTGGTCGGAACTCTGTTCAGTCAGGCCGCGCGAGGTGACGAACGACCGGAGCGATTTGCCGTCACGCGCGACACCTGGTTTTCGAGCGTCGGGGACGAGCGCGACGCGAACCTGGGGGGGGCGAGCAAGCTGAAACTCAAGACCTATCAAGAAATGAGCCTGGTCGATGCCGACCTGACGTCGCTCCGGGGTCGAACCATCCAGCGAGCCACCTTGCACGTCCGGTCTACCGGCGAGCCGAGACTCGCACGGGTCACCATCAGCGGGATCGCGGCCGACTGGTTCGAGGGGACGTCGGCAAGTTATGGCCCCGAGCTTGGCGCTTCGACTTTTCGGAACCGCCGCCACCCCGACGAGCCCTGGACGCCGCTCGGGGGTGATCTGAGCAGTATCATCCTGGGGACCGGCGGGACGACCGCCTGGAGGAGCGCTCCGGCATCAAGCCCCGACGCCGACGGCTGGCAGACGATCGCCATCGACCCGGCCGTCGTGGCAAGTCGCGTCGCGGGCCTGAGCCACGGGTTCCTCGTCTTCGACGACACCGGGACCGAGTGGACGCGCGACGGCAACTCCTTCACGGTCCGCCCGATGCCGAACCGATTTGTCAGCAGTCGAGACTCGAACCGATCGAGTGCGCCTTATCTGACCATCACCCCCGGCGGTGCCGATCACGATCCGCCCCCCGCGCCCGGCGACCTCCGCGCCGATCTCGACCCGGTCGCGGCGGGCGAAGTTGTCGTCTCGTGGATGACCCCCACCGACATCGGTCCGGCGGGGACGCTCGGCTTCCTGGTTGACCGCGATGATCAACCGGTCGCGCGGGCCTTGATCCCGCTGGCCCGGTCCGCTCCAATTCGGAACCGGTTGCACCTTCAGGGTCTGAATCTCACCCCCGGATCGACGGCGCGCATCACCGTCCGGGCAGTTGACGCGGCGGGCAACGTCGGACTCGCCGCCGTCGCCACGGTTCCGGTCTCGGCCCGGGTGCCGCAATCCTTGCCCCTGATCGCAGACCCGACTCCCGATCCCGTTTCAACCCCGCTGATCTGGCGGGGAGCGACGATCGCCGCCGTCGACGAACTGGACAAGATTGACCCCCAGACCGGCGTAGTCGTCCCGACCCCTCGAACCGATCGAGCGTACCTGGCGTCCAACCACGTCTGGAGCGCATCCCGACGCCAGATTGACCTCGTGGCCGCTCGGGGTGAGATCATCGGCTGGCAGGTTGCCGCAATTGGTGATCTCAGGCCGGTCGAAGCCAGTCTAACCTGGGATGATCCCGATCTGACCACTTCGATTCATCATCTGCCCCCGGTCGCCACCCCGCGAGGGGCGATGCCTGACCCGGTGGTGCCGGTGACTGGGGTTGTGAGTCTGAAAAACAGCTCGATCCACTTTGAAGTCAACGTTTCGCATGATGCTCGTCCGGGCGTCCACTCCGGTGTTCTTACGTTGCGGTCGTTGGATGAGACGCTGCGGCTTGCGGTCAATTTGCTGGTCGAGGATTGGGTTATGCCGGATCGGCTCGGATTCGTGCCCGAACTGAATGCGTATGACCTACCCACCGCCGAGCGCGACTACTACCGCCTGGCCCACCGGCACCGGACGAGCTTGAACCGGGTGCCCTACTCGCAGCGTGGGGTGGTGGCTGCCGGGATGGCCCCCGGATTGGTCGATGGCAAGCTCGACTGGACCGCGTGGGATGCCCGGTTCGGGCCGTTGTTCGATGGCTCGGCGTTCGCGGATCTCCCCCGTGGTCGGGTGCCGGTGGCTTCGTTTTACCTCCCGATCCACGAGAACTGGCCGACCTCGATCGAGCCGAACTACAACGGCGGGTACTGGGCCGACGAGGCGTTTACTCCAGCCTACCGGCGGGCATTTGTCGATGTGTCCCGCCAGTTTGCCGACCACCTCGACGCCCGGGGGTGGCAAGCGACCGTGTTCGAGGGGTTCCTCAACAACAAGCGCGACTTCAAGGGGGGAGGTCGGGGCTGGTCGGGCGGGTCGTCGCCGTGGCTCCTCGATGAGCCGGCAAGCTGGCAAGACTTCGCCGCGCTTCGCTTCTTCGCCCGGGCCTTCCATGAGGGAGTCGCCCAGGCCCGCCGCGCGCACCCCGGTTCACTTTCCGCGAAGATCGGGTTCCGGGCCGATATTTCCCGCCCCGAGTGGCAGCGCGACGGCTTGGATGGCTTGCTCGACATCAACGTCGTCGGCGGGGCGCTCCGTGACCATCTGGCCCTCGTCCAGGCGCGCAAGCAGCGCGAAAACCAGTGGCTGTTCGAGTACGGGACCGCCAACGCGGTCGAGTTAGCCAACGTCCAGCCCGCCGCCTGGTGCGTCGATGCCTGGACCCGAGGCGCGGACGGCGTCATCCCCTGGCAGACGATCGGCCGCGCCGAGTCCTGGACCCAGGGGGATGAACTCGCCCTCCTTTATCCCCCCAACCAGACCGTCCCGGGGGCCACCGCTGGGCCGATCCCGTCGCTCCGCCTCAAGGCATTCCAGCGCGGCCAGCAGGACGTCGAGTACCTGATCGCCTGGGGCGAGCTGACCCATCAGCCCCGCTGGGCCGTCGCCGCCGCCGTCCGCCAGGCTTTGAAGCTCAACGCCGATCGCCAGGTCCGGGGGGCTGATGATGCCGGATCACTCGCCTATCCCAACATCCACCCCGCCGACCTCGCGCTGCTCCGGCGGCGGATCGGTCGGGCACTCTCGGAAGCCCACTTCCGCCCGGCCCCGGACCCCGGCTGGACGCCCACCCCCCGCAACCCGGCTCCGGTCCGGAAGGGAGACGGTTGAAAGTTCCATACGGTCAGGTCTCGAAGCAAAACCAGGGCTTTGCAGGGTGGAGGAACCTGTCCCGCCCTGCAAAGCCAGCCGACCGATTATTGCTCGCCACCGACGACGGCCGAGGTGGGCTCGGCGTGCCGGTTTTCGGGACGGTCGCTCGCCTTGCGGAGGGCGGGCTTGGGCCTGGCAGCCTCGGTCTTGACGTCGGCGGCGAGGACGTCAACCGCCTTCATGAGTTGCCTGTCGACCCCCCGGGCGAAGTCGGCGGGGTCGGGCCAGACGATGTTGACGGGGTCGGGCCGGGCGCCGTTGAGTTCCATGTCCTCGCCGGTCTCGGGCAAGAACCAGCCGCGACCGGGAAGTCGGAGCGTGCCGACGTCCATGATCGTCGCCGCGCCCGTCGAGATCACGCCGCCGGCCGTCGGGACGCCGACGAGCGGACCACGCTTCAGGGTCTTGATCGCGTGGGCGAAGATCTCGGCGTTCGAGAAGCTGTTCTGGTTGCAGAGCACGACGATCGGCTTGCTCCAGGTGGCATAGACCCGGCGGTCTTGCGGGTAGCCGGGGCCACCGCCACGCGGAATCGTGATGGCGTGCGCGGGCTGGGTCAAGGCGGTCAAGAGGTGGTCGGCGGTCGAGCCGCCGCCGTTCTCGCGGACGTCGATGATCAGGCCATCCTTGCCCGCGCCGGCGGCGTAAAGGTCTTCCTCAAACTTGTAGAAGCTCGGGAAGTTCATCCCCCGGATGTGGAGGTAGCCGAGCTTGCCGTGCGACAACTCATCGACCGCCTTGCGGTTGTCCTTGATCCACTTGTCGTAGAGCAAGCCCCGCGCGGCGGCCAGCGCGATCGGCCGGAGGATGACGTCGCGGTCCTTGCCGTCCGTTCCCCGGATGGTCAGCTTGACGTCGCGGTCGGTCGGACCGTTGAGGACCTTGGTCGGGTCCATCGCCGGGTCAACCGTCGTGCCATCGACGGCCATCAAGGTCTCCCCGACGCTGATCCGGGTGGTCTTGTGGTCGGCGGGGGTGTCGGGGATGACGTCGCGGATCTTCAGGCCCGGCCCCTTGTAGTTGGGATCGAACCGGAGGCCGAAGTGGGCCGTGGCGACGTTCCAGGTGCCACCGGCACCCGCCCCGCCGCGGCGACCGCCCCCACCACCGGGGGCCGGGGTGGGCGCGGGGGTTGGGTCGGGGTCGGCAGCGGCCCGCGCGGTCGTTGGGGTGAAGCCGAGGTGCGAGCCGTTCAGCTCGCCGAGCATCAGGTTGACGACGGTGGCGAAGGTCTCGCGGTCGGGCGCGGCGGCGGCCATGTCGACGTACTTCCGGCGGATCGCGTCCCAGTTCCGGTTGCCGAGGTTGCCGTCATAGTACCGATCCCGCATCGTCCGCCAGGCGAGGTCGAACGCCGCGCGGTACTTGGTGTGCCAGTCGATCTCCTGCAAGGCCGAGAACCGGTACGAGCCATTATCCCCACCGGCGGCTGCCGCCGCTCCCGCGCCAGCACCGCCCCCGCCGGCACCGCGACCACCGCCGCCCCCGCCGGTCGGTGCCGCCGCCGTGGTTGCCGTGGATCCACCTCCACCACCGCCGCCCGGAGTGCTGGTCGGGACGCCCGCGACCAGGCCGACGATCTGGTTGCCGGTTTCGAGCCAGCGGGCCTGCGTCATGGTCTGCGTCGTGACGAGCTTGGGCCGGAGTTCGTCGGGCAGTTCGACGGTATAGATCCCTGCGCGGCCCTCGACCGTTCCCGTGAAGGCCAGTTTCTTCGAGTCGGGCGACCAGAACAGCGCGGTCTCGGTCGAATCGGGGATCGAGACGTGCCGAATTCGCTCGTGGACGCGGTCGAAGTCGATCACGACGTCGGCGACGGGTTTGGGAGCGTCGGCGGGAGCGTCTGGCTTGGCGACATCATCCGCCTTGGCGGTGGCTCCGCCCCGGTTCCGGCCCGTCGCGGCTCGCCCGCCGGTGGCGCGGTTCTTCATCTTCTCGATGGCCTTCTCCAGCGACCGGTCGCGGCCGGTCTTCTCGTCCTCGTCCTCACGAAGGTAGACGAAGTAGATGTCGACCTCGGTGTCGGCTCGCCGACCGGTGAAGGCGATCACCTTGCCGTCGGGCGACCAGACCGGGTTCCCCTCGTTGTCCGGGTGCCGGGACAGGTTGAACGGCGGTTTGGAGCCATCGACCGGCACGACCCAGATGTCTTCGTTGAAGTCGTCGTCGCTCTTGGCGTAGACGAGCCACTTGCCGTCGGGCGACCAGTCGAACCGCGCGGCCTCGAACGAGTCGACCAGCTTCTTCGGGTCCTTCCCCTCGCCCGAGATCACGAAGATGTCGCCGCGGCCCTTGAGGTAGGCGACCTTCGACCCGTCGGGGTTGAACTTGAGGTCGGCCTCGACGTCGCCGTCCTCGGTCACCCGGTCGAGCTTGAACTTGGCGTTGAGCCACCAATCTTTCCCCGTGTCGGCCCTGGTCGCCCGCCAGAGGTCGGACTGGCCCCCCTGATCGCTGACATACCAGAGGGCGTCCCCCTTGGGGGAAAAGACCGGGTCGCGTTCTTCCTCGGGGGTCGCCGTGACCTGCTTCGGCTCCTTCAGTTCGGTGTCCATCACCCAGAGGTCGCCGCCGGCGATGAAGGCGATCTCCAGCCCATCCCGGCTGAACGCGACCGCCGATGCCGTCTGCAAGACCCGGCGCTCGATCGGCTCGCGGGTCGAGTCGGCCTCCTGGAAGATATCGATCCGCAGCGGCGTCGTCGGGCCGACCGTCACGACCTTGTAGAGGTCAAACAGGCGACGGAAGACGATCGACCCGCCGTCGAAGGCCATGCACGGATAAACGACCGAGTCATCGGTGAAGTGCGTCACCGCGCGGTCGGTCCCCGAGGCAAGGTCGCGCTCGCGGAGGTTCAGGGTCCCTTGCTCCAGGCCGACATAGAAGACCGTCTTGTCGTCACCCCGCCAGAGCGGCCAAAGGGCACCGCCGGGCGGGTCGAGCAGCTTGGTGAAGGCCTTGGTTTCGAGGTCATAGATCCAGACCTGGCTATCCTGCGAGCCCTTGTACCCCTTGCGCCACCAGGGAGCCCCCTCGCGGGTGAACAGGAGCTTCTTGCCATCGTGCGAGAGGTTGCCGTTCCGCCCGGCGGCGTCGAACAGCGGGACCTCAGCGCTCCGCTCGCCGACGCTGATCAGGGCGAAGCGGTCGGCGTCGCGCCAGTGGTGGTCGCGTGCGACCGAGACCAGCAGCGACTTGCTATCGGGGGTGAACCCTTCCAGCGTGTAACCGCCGGTATGAAAGCCGACCTGCCGCGGGGTCCCGCCACTCGACGGCATCACGAACGGCTGAAAAGTGCCGTTCCGGTCGCTCGTGAAGGCAATCGACTTGCCGTCGGGCGACCAGATCGGGTCGCGGTCGACCGCCGTGTGCCGGGTCAAGGGTCGAGCCTGGCCGCCGATCACCGGGACGGTCCAGATGTCGCCGCCCCAGGCGAAGGCCAGGTTCGACCCGTTGGGCGAAAGCGACGGCTGGTTGGCCAGCCGGATCGGGTCGCGGTTGGCGGCGGGTCGGGCGGGCTCTTGCGCCCTCGTCAGCGTGGCGGGGATCAAGAGCAAGGCCAGCGCGGCTGCCGCGCGGCCACTCAGGGTGGCTTTCAAAGGTGGGCGTCCTGTTCGAGAAGCAGGGCAAGGGACGGACAGCCAACGATCGAGAGGGATCGGCGGACAAAGCCATCGGCTGGATGAGGCTCTATTCGAGCCGATTGGCGGGCGGATCTCAAGAGATCAGACCGACATCGGCGCCAACAATCGTTAAAGTCGCCTTCCCGATGGAATCTCGGACCACGACCCGGCCTGATTGACGTCAAAGGACGCTTTCTTCTGGTTGAGAGACACTTTAGACTGGTGCCCCAGACCCTCCCTTCGCCGGTATGTGAACGCCCGGTTGCTTTCCCCGCCCGGTCGGAGCCGGCTCCAACTCCCTCCTTCGAGGCTTCGCCCCACCATGATTTGGGATCGTCGGATCGCTCCGCTCGCCGCCTCGCTTGCCTTGCTGGTTGCCGCCGGTCTGGCTCCGCCCGCAGCCCCCCGAGGGGCGAAGTCGGACGAGGTTGAGAAGATCCTCTCGGCCGCGCGCCAGGAAAACCGGGTGATGGACCACCTCGACCACCTCTCGAACCGGATCGGGCCACGCCTGACCAGTTCGCACGGCTTGCAGGACGCCTGCGAATGGGCTGTCACCCAGTTCCAGAGTTTCGGGATCACCAACGCCCGGCTCGAAAAGTGGGGCGAGTTCCCGGTCGGTTTCAACCGAGGACCGTGGTCGGGCCGGATGATCGAGCCGACAGCCAAGCCGCTGACCTTCAACACCAACTCGTGGACCGCCGGGACCAAGGGCCCCGTCCGTGGTCCTGCCGTGCTTGCCCCCGAAACCGACGAGGAACTCGCCGCGATCCAGCCGAAACTCGCTGGCGCTTATGTCGTCGTGCTGACCAGCCCGGGGAGTCGGATCACCGCCGAGTTCCGCGCCAAGCGCGAAGCCGCCTACCAGGCCGCCAGGGTGGCAGGAACGATCCGCGCTACGCGGAACGACCTGATCGTGACCGGCGGCAACAACAAGCAGACCTGGGGCAAACTTCCCGAAGTCCCCGCCATCGACCTGGTCAAACCTGAGTTCGAGGAACTCGTCAAACTGATCAAGGACGACAAGCCGGTGACGCTGGAGTTCGACATCCGGAACCACTTTGAAAACGGGCCGATCCCGCTCTACAACGTCATCGCTGAGATCCCTGGGACCGAGCACCCCGACGAGTTCGTCGTCATCGGCGGCCACATCGACACCTGGGACGGCGCCACCGGGACGACCGACAACGGGACCGGCTGCGCCACGACCCTCGAAGCCGCCCGGCTCCTGATGGCCTCCGGCGTCAAGCCGAAGCGGACCATCATGTTCATGCTCTGGAGCGGTGAGGAACAGGGGCTCCTCGGCTCGAAAGCCTACTGCAAGGCCCACCCCGACCTGATGCCCAGGATCTCGGCCGTGCTCGTCCACGACGGCGGGACCAACTACCTCGCCGGGATCGGCGGGACCGAAGCCCAGCAGACCGACCTGCAAGCCGTCTTCGAGGCCGTCAAGGACCTCAACGCCGCCATGCCGTTCGCCGTCACCAAGGTTGCTGGCCTCCGGGGCGGTGGGTCCGACCACGCCTCGTTCCTCGCGGCTGGCGTCCCAGGCTTCTTCTGGCGGCAGGCGGGCAAGGCCAACTACACCCACACCCACCATACCCAATTCGACAACTACGACATGGCCATCCCCGAGTATCAAAAGCACTCGGCGATCGTTGCCGCTATTGGCTCGCTCGGGATCGCCAACCTCGACCATCTCCTCTCGCGTGAGAAGATGATCGCACCCCCGGGCGCTGGGGGTGGGGGACGTCCCGGCGGTGGCGGTCGGCGGACGATGGGCATCCAGCTTGACGACAACAAGGTGATCGAGGTGATCGAAGCCGGTCTGGCCGAGAAGGCCGGGATCAAGTCGGGCGACATCATCATCAAGGTCGGCGACCGCTCGGTCGGCACGTCGGAAGAGATCAGCGAAGCCCTCCAGGTGGGCGGCCCCGAGGTTCCCGTCAGCGTGATCCGCGAGGGCAAGACCGTCGAGGTCAAACTCAACTTCCCCGCCCCCACCGCTCCTTGACTTGATCGATACTCAGGGGGCTGGTTTCACCTCGGGCGCCTTCCAGTGGAAGGCGTCCTTCGCTTCCGGGTACGGCAGCTTGTTGAACTCGTCCGCGAGCGGCGCGCCACGCCAGAGGTGGTCGGCATACTCGGCAACGTCCTGCGACGTGACGATATGGCCGACCGGGCGGAACCGGATCGCGATCTTCTCGGGAACGCCGAGGAAGGTGTAGACCGCCAGCGCGGCGCGGTGGGCAAGCTGCGATCCCTCGGGGTTCGACCAGGCGTCATTGGTCCCCTCGACGACCAGCACCGCTCGCGGGGCAACCAGCGCCCGGAGTTCATGCTGATCAACCGGCAGGCGGCTGACCTGACCAATGAACCGGCCAAAATCAGGCCGGAACCAGTAGGGGAAGGCCCCCGCAATGTTGTGCAACGCCTCGCTCTTGCCGAACAGGAAGCGATACGGCGCAGCGCCCCCGGCCCCTGAGTGGTTCGGCACGGTCAGGGCAATCCGCTCATCAAACGCCCCGGCCACGAGTGCGGCCTTGCCGTACCGCGAGTGGCCGGTCACGATAATCTTGCTCGCGTCGAGCCGCCCATCGGTTTCGATCGCATCCACGATCCGGTGGAACCCCCACGCCCACGCCATCAGGCCACCGGCGTCGAGTTTGCCGTCAAACAGCCGGTAGACGCCCGACGTGGCGATCTGGTCCTTCTTGTCGGCCGCGACCTCGATCAGGTTGAACTCGACGACCGCGATCCCCCGGGCGAGGTAAACGGGAATATCGGTGGCCAGAGCGGCTCCCAGCGCCTTGATAAATCCCGTCTCGATGGTTGCAGGCCGGAGCCTCGGGCGGTAGACGACCGGATTGCCCATGATCGGTACCCGGGTTGAGTTTCGCGGGGTGTACGTCCGCGTGACCTGGACGGGCGCGTTCCGGTTGATCCCAGTCGTTGCTGGCCGAGCCCCCGGATAAGCCCCCGGTCGGACAACGACGGGCAGCCGCCCCGTGGCTTCCTTGGGCCAGGTCAAACTCGCGTGGAGGACCAGCTTGCGGTCGGCTTGCCCCAGCGTGATCTCCATGGTCTGCGTGAGACTGTCGGCGATCGGCCCCGGAGTCGGCGCCCCTCGAACGACGACGATCGACTCGGGCTTTGGCGGGAGGTGGCCGTACTCGTACTCCTCAAACAAGGTCTTCAACTCGGCCCGCCGTCGGTCCCAGTCGGCGGGGCTGGCGACGGTCGAGCCACTGCGGAACAGGAACGGGTTCGGTAGCTCGGTGATCTCGGGCAAGGTGGCAATGGCTGGGGTTGGGTCGTCGGCGCGGGAGTCCAGCCCCGCCACCAAGAGTGGGCTCAACCCCAGCAGCCAGCAGAACAGAACAGATCGGTCAGGCATGAAGTGGCTCCTCAACGGGCAGACTTGCCCACGACTCAAAAAGAGGTGAATCCTGATCGGACCATGTTGGAGCGCCGACCGCAAGCTACCCGTGACGCTCGATCCGATCGGGAAAGTGGGGATTTCGCCGCCGAAACGGTGGGCAGCCAATTGACGTCCGAACGATGTGTGGGTATCTTCTCACTTTCGTCGAGAAATCCAGGATGATCGCCGGTCGGTCGCGAAGTGGCTGTCTTTTTCAAAGGATCTCCTTGTGTCTGGAACCAGTAATGAGCGTATTCGCATCCGAATGGAAGCATACGATCACACCATTTTAGATCAGTCCGCCAAAGACATCGTGGACACGGCGAAGCGTACCGAAGCGATCGTTCATGGCCCGATTCCCCTGCCGACGCGGATCGAACGGTACACCGTTCTCCGCAGCCCGCACATCGACAAGAAGTCGCGGGAGCAGTTCGAGATCCGCACTCACAAGCGCTTGATCGACATCGTGCAACCGACCAACAAGACCATCGACGCGCTCAACAAACTGAGCCTGCCCGCTGGCGTCGATATCAAGATCAAGGCATCCGGCTCGGCCGGCTGATCGCCGCGATCGCAGTCCTGGCACCGTCAACCTGAGCCTCAATCGAACGACCACCGCCCAGCGGGGGTTGTTCTCATGTCGCATCGAGCCACTCTGGTCGCTCGAACCGACCTCTGAATTAAGGCCGACCGTCTTAATGTTCCCCGCGCCGGCATGGCTGGCTCGGGATGGATTGACGCCTCCACACCGGGGGCAAATTGGGGCATCGGAATCATCATGCAAGTGGGTTTACTTGGCCGCAAAGTCGGCATGACGCAGATTTTTGAGCCGAACGGCATCGCGATCCCGATTACCGTCGTCGAATGCGGTCCTTGCACGGTCCTGCAGGTCCGGACGATCGAAGTCGATGGCTACCACGCGGTCCAGCTCGGTTTCGACGACAAGAAGCGGAAGAGCGCGACCCAGGCCGAACGTGGTCACGCCAAGAAGGCGGACGCCGAACCGAAGCGCTATGTTCGCGAGATCCGCCAGGAAGCGGCCGTCGATGTTGCTGCTGGCGCGACTCTCGCCGTCAACGTCTTTGACGGCATTGGCCAGGTCGACGTCACCGGCACCAGCAAGGGCCGTGGCTTTTCAGGCGTCATCAAGCGGCACGGCTTCAAGGGCCTCCGGGCGACGCACGGTGTGAAGCGGATGCACCGCCACCCCGGTTCGTCGGGTCCCAGCGCCGACCCCGCCCGGACCCGCAAGGGCATCCGCAAGCCGGGTCAATACGGCAACGCCCGGGTCACCGTCCGGAACCTGAAGGTTGTCCGGGTCGACCATGAGAATAACCTGATCCTGCTCCGTGGGGCGGTCCCCGGACCAAATGGCGGCTACCTGACCGTCCGGCAAACGAACAAGGTTTAAGCCAGGCCATCGGTTCCGAGTCGCGGCGTGAGTCATCCGCCGTTCGACCGACCACAGCGGAGAAAGATTGGTTCCATGCTCAGCGTCCCTGTATTCAACATGAACGGCGAAAAAGTCGCCGACGAAATGATCGACCCGGCCGACTTCGGCGGCGCGATCAACAAGCAACTGCTGCACGACGTGGTCCTGATGCACCTGGCTGCCCGCCGGGTCGGTACGGTCAACACCCGTGGTCGCGCTGATGTGGCGGGCTCGGGCAAGAAGTTGTTCCGCCAGAAGGGGACCGGCAACGCCCGGGCCGGCTCGAAGCGGACCAACAAGCGGAAGGGTGGCGGTGTCGCTTTCGCTCGCCGGAACCGTGACTACCGCTACTCGATGCCGAAGAAGGCGGTTCGGATCGCGATCCGGATGGCCCTTCTGTCCAAGTTCCAGGACCAGCAGGCGATCATCATTGACTCCCTGGCGATCGGCGACAAGCCGCAGACCAAGGTTGTCGCCCAGATGATCCGCTCGATCGTTCGGCCCGACCTCGGCGAAGGCGCGAGCGTCAAGCCGGTCGAGGGTGAGACCAAGGTGGCCACGCTCAGTCGGTCGCTTGAAGGACGAACCGTCCTCCTCGGCCTGCCGGGCAATGACCCGATCGTCTACCGGAGCGCCCGGAACATCCCGGGGATGAAGGTGGCGCCGGTAGTAGAGTTCAACACGTATGATATCCTCCGGCAGAAATATTTGATCCTCACCCGTGAATCGCTCGCCGCGCTCAAGGAACGGGCGATCCGGAAACGATCGGACAGCGACGTAGCCTCGGACAACGGAGCGGAAAGCTAAACCAATGGTCACCCTGTATCGGCCCCCGGCGGTCATCCATCGCAACGGACCCGCTCTTGAACCCTACCAGGTGGTCCTCCGCCCGTTGATCACCGAGAAGGCGACGCACCTCGCCGAACGCCACAACACGTACACCTTCGAGGTGCACAAGCAAGCCAACAAGACCGACATCAAGAACGCGATCGAGACGCTCTTCAACGTCAAGGTTGCCGACGTCCGAACGCAGAACCGGCAAGGCAAGATGCGGCGGTCCCGGCTGAAGATGGGGCGGATGCGGAACTGGAAAAAAGCGATCGTGGCGCTGCACGCCGACTACCGGATCGACTTCTATTGATCCCCTGAATCGAAGGACCAGACCGTGGGCATCCGCTACTACAAACCAACCAGTCCGGGGCGCCGGAACGCATCGGTCAGCGACTTCTCCGAGCTGACCGACAAGAACAAGAAGCCGGAAAAAAGCCTGACCGAGCCGATGCGGAAAACCGGTGGCCGGAACAACCAGGGGTTCATCACCGCGCGGCACCGCGGTGGCGGCCACAAACGGATGTACCGGATCATCGACTTCAAGCGCAACTCGCACGATGGCATCCCGGCCAACGTCACGCACATTGAATACGACCCGAACCGCTCCGCGCGAATCGCGCTGCTGGTTTACCCCGACGGGACCAAGCGGTACATCATCGCCCCCGACGGCCTCAAGGCGGGGATGATGGTCAACAGCGGGTACGAGGCTGAGCCGAAGGTCGGCAACTGCCTGCCGATGGCCAAGATTCCGACCGGCATGTCGATTCACAACCTTGAGATGCAGCCGGGCGGCGGTGCCAAGCTCTGCCGGTCAGCGGGCGTGAGTGCCACTTTGACGGCTCGCGAAGGGACCTGGGCTCAGGTCACTCTGCCATCGGGTGAGGTTCGCCGGATTCCGTCGGCCTGCCGGGCGACGATCGGCGTGGTCGGTAACTCGGACCACATGAACATCACGCTCGGCAAGGCGGGGCGGAAGCGTTGGCTCGGCCGTCGACCGCATGTCCGTGGCGTCGCGATGAACCCGGTTGACCACCCGATGGGCGGTGGTGAAGGGCGGACGTCGGGCGGTCGGAACCCGTGCTCGCCGACTGGTGTGCTGGCCAAAGGTGGGAAGACCCGCCGGCGCCGCAAGCCGTCGAACTCGGCCATCATTCGTCGTCGGAAGAGCGTCCGGTACGGTCAACTCAAGGTCTAATCGAACAGGTATTGCGCAGCCATGGGACGATCGCTCAAAAAAGGTCCGTACGTTGTTGACCGCCTGATGGAGAAGGTCTTCAAATCGGAAGGTTCAGGCAACCGCGAAGCCATCAAAACCTGGGCCCGGGCATGCACCATTGTGCCCGAGTTCATCGGCAAGAATTTCGCCATTCATAATGGCAAAAATTTTGTTAAGCTTTACGTGACCGAGGATATGGTCGGGCACAAGCTGGGCGAATTCGCCCCGACCCGAACATTTCGCGGCCACGGCGGCAAGGCGGGTAAAGGCGGAAAACGGTAATCTTCTCTCTCATCCACATTTGGGATCTGCTGGATTCAACCCGAGGTGCTTCGTGCTTCGGCCCTGGATCTGAGGAACAAAATGCCATTCTTTAAAGCCACTCACCGCTTTGCCCGGACCTCGGTCCGCAAGCTCCTGCCGATCCTGGACCTGATCCGGGGTCGCTACGCCGCCGATGCGCTCGATATTCTCAAGTACATGCCGAACCGTGGTGCCCGGATGATCGAGCAGGTCATCAAGAGCGCGATGGCCAACGCGGAAGACAAGGGTGAGAAGAACTCCGGCGACCTCCTGATCATGGAACTCTGCGGCGAAGGGGGGCCGATGTTCAAGCGGCTCATGCCTCGCGCTCGTGGGATGGCTTACATGATCCGGCGGCGCAGCTCGCACATCCGGGTGATCCTGGCCGACTACGAAACATTCATGGCGTCCAAACAGCCCACCAAAAAACTCAGCACGACTGAACCATACTAACTCGATTGGGGCCGTTTGATGGGTCAGAAGATCAACCCGACCGGTTTCCGCGTCGGGATCATGGAAGACTGGCGGAGCCGCTGGTACGCGTCGAAGATGGAGTTTGCCGACCTGCTCGTCGAAGACTTCAAGATTCGCAAGTTCATCAAAGGTAAGTACAGCTTCGCCGGCATTCCCCGGATCGAAATCGAGCGGACCCGCGACGCGGTGACCGTGCTCCTGTTCACCGCGCGGCCGGGCGTGATCATCGGCCGCAAGGGGGCTGAGATCGAAAAGCTGCAGGAAGAGCTGCAAACGCTCACCGGGCGGCGGATCGAGATCAAGATCCAGGAAGTCACCCGACCGGAACTGGAAGCGCAACTGATCAGCGAAGATATTGCCGAGCAGCTCAAAAAGCGGTCGTCGTTCCGACGGACCATGAAGCGGGCCCTTGAGCAGACGATGGACGGTGGCGCCAAGGGCGTCAAGATCCAACTGTCGGGGCGACTCGGTGGTTCGGAAATGTCGCGGACCGAAGTCGCCAACCTCGGCTCGATCCCGCTCTCCACCCTCCGCGCCAAGATTGATTATGGTTTTACCGAGGCGAAAACCGCCCAAGGCCACATCGGTGTGAAGGTGTGGGTCAACCAAGGTGACCACCTCAAGCAAGAAGGACTGACCGATGCCGCTGATGCCCAAACGGGTCAAGTACCGAAAAAGCCAAAAAGGCCGCGTAAAAGGTAATGCGACCCGGGGAAACTATGTCGCCTTCGGCGAATATGGAATCCAGTCGCTGGAACCCGGCAAGATCAGCGCCCAGACCATCGAGGCAGGCCGGATTGTCGGGAGTCAGTCGATCAAAGGGGGCGGTAAGCTCTACATCCGGATCTTCCCGCACAAGAGCGTGACCTCGATCCCTGCCGAAACCCGGATGGGTAAAGGTAAGGGAGAAGTCGAATACTGGGCGGCCGTCGTCAAGCCTGGTACCGTCCTGTTTGAGCTTGGTGGCGTCAGCGAAGAGGTTGCCCGCGCGACTTTTGCTCGCGTTGCCTACAAGCTTCCCGTCCGTTGCCGGTTTGTGTCCCGTCGCCCCACGATCTGACCCTGAGTGTCCCATGGCCAAAGCCAAAGAACTGCGCGAACAATCCAGCGAGCAACTGACGCAGTTGCTCGGTGAAACACAAACCAGCCTGTTTCGACTCCGCGTCCAAAGCGAAGCGGAACGGCTCGAATCTCCGAGCGAGATCAAGAAATCCAAGCGCGACATCGCCCGGATCAAGACCATCCTCCGGCTCCGTGAACTCAACCCACAATAAAGCTCGCGACCTTTTATGAACACGAACGAAATCGAACGGCCGACCCGGAAAACCGAGATCGGCATTGTGACCACGGACCGGATGGACAAGACCCGCCGGGTGGAAGTTGAGCGGCTCGTGGCACACCCCAAGTACGGCAAACTCCTGAAGCGCCGAACGGTCTGCCATGCGCATGATGAGACCAATGAAACGCAGGTGGGCGACATCGTCGAGATCATGGAAACTCGCCCGTTGTCGAAATTGAAGCGGTGGCGAGTGGTGAAAGTCGTCCGCGCCGGCGTGCAACGCGCTCTGGCCGGTGAAGGTGAAAAGCCCGCAGAATAAGACTTGGATTACTCTCATGATTCAGATGCAAACGCGGTTGGATGTGGCGGATAACACTGGCGCCAAAGAAGTCATGTGTTTCAAAGTGTTGGGTGGGAGCGCGTCGCACTACAAGCGGCGGATCGCCGGCCTCGGTGACGTGATCATCGCTAGCGTCAAGAAGGCGGGTTCGGGTGGTGACGTCAAGGCGGGGGATGTCGTCCGCTGCGTGGTCGTCCGCGTGCGGAGTTCGACCCGACGCTCGGATGGGTCGTACGTCAAGTTTGACCGTAACGCTGTCGTCCTGGTTGACAATGATAAAAACCCGCGTGGGACACGCATCTTCGGGGCGATCGCCCGCGAACTCCGCGACCGGCAGTTCATGAAGATCATCAGCCTGGCATCCGAAGTGGTCTAACCGGAGCGATCCCGATGCACATCCGCAAGAACGATCTCGTCGAGATCATCGCCGGTGACGACAAAAGCGCTCCCGGCGCCCGCAAGATTGTGAAGGTTCTCGAAGTGGACCCGAAGGCGAACAAGATCATCGCCGAAGGGGTCAACCGGGTGTACAAGCACCTGAAGCCTTCCGCCAAGAATCAGCAGGGGGGCCGGCTCTCGAAGGAGATGCCGATCGCGGCGTCGAACGCCCTCGTCTTCTGCACCTCGTGCAACCGTGGTGTTCGGCTGGGGCACCGGTTCACCGATGGTGGGCAAAAGGTGCGTTACTGCAAGGCATGTAACAACGAACTTGGGAATGTTGGACCCGCCAAACCCCAGAAAACCAAAACTCCTCGTTGATTGGATCTTTGTCATGTCGCGGTTGCTCGACACCTATAACCAGAGCGTCTCGAAAGAACTTTCGACCAAGTTCAACATCGCCAACCCGATGGCGATTCCCAAGTTGAACAAGATCGTGATCAACATGGGGGTGGGCAAGGCCACCCAGGACAAATCGCTGATGGAAGCGGCTGTCGATAGCCTGGCGAAGATCTCAGGGCAAAAGCCGCAAGTCACCAAGGCGAAGACTTCGGTGGCTGGGTTCCGGCTCCGCGAAGGCAACGAGATCGGGTGCAAGGTCACGCTCCGCGGCAAGCGGATGTACGAGTTTCTCGACCGTCTCGTGTCAATCGCTCTGCCTCGTATCCGTGACTTTCGGGGTGTTAATCCCAATAGCTTCGATGGGAATGGTAACTACACGCTGGGATTGGCCGAGCAGGTCGTCTTCCCCGAAATTGACGCCGACCGGTTGCAGCACACGCAGGGGATGGACATCACCATCGTGACGACCGCCAAAGACGACAACCAGTCGCGCGAACTGCTTCGCCTGCTGGGTGTTCCTTTCCGCACCACCCAGAAGAAGTAAGAGGATTTGATGTCCACCAAAGCGCAGATGATCAAGTCGCAGTCGACGCCGAAGTTCGCTGTTCGTCACCGGAACCGCTGCAAACTCTGTGGTCGCCCCCGCGCAGTGTATCGGAAGTTTGGGATCTGCCGCATCTGTTTCCGGAACCTCGCAGCCCGAGGATTGATTCCGGGCGTTAAAAAGGCGAGCTGGTAAACCATTAAAGCGACTTGAAAGGCCCTAAATTCCATGATGACAGACCCTGTTGCCGACATGTTGACCCGAATCCGGAACTCGGTCAGGATCGAGCGGCCGGTTGTCGAGATGCCCTCGTCGAATATCCGTGTGGGGATCGCGCAAGTCTTGAAGGATGAAGGTTATCTTTGGGACTTCGAGGTCGTTACCGACACCGAGTTTCCGACCCTCCGTCTCCAAGTGAAGTATGGCCCGAACGGTGAAAAACTGATAACCAAGATTGATCGGGTCAGCAAGCCTGGCTGTCGCAAATACGCTGGTTACAAGTTTTTGAAACCAATTCTGGGTGGGATGGGCATCCAGATTTTGAGCACTCCCAAGGGTGTGCTCAGCGATCGTCGTGCCCGGCTCGAAAAAGTGGGCGGCGAACTTCTGGCTGTCGTTTATTAAACGAGGATTTCATGTCGCGAGTCGGTCGCAAGATTATCCCAGTTCCCGCTCCCGTAAAGGTGGAACTGACGGATCACACCGTTGCTATTCAAGGTCCCAAAGGCTCGCTCTCGTTTCAATACCGCGAGTCGATCACCGTCAACTTCGATGTCAACACCCGTGAGATTCTCGTCACCCGCGCGGATGACGAACGAGAAAACAGGGCTTTGCACGGCTTGACCCGAAGCCTGATCGCCAACATGGTCGAGGGTGTGACGACCGGTTATACTCGGAAACTTGAAATCGTTGGCGTCGGTTATCAAGCTCAGCTCCGGGGTAAGGACACCATCGTCCTGCAAGTGGGTTACGCCAACCAGGTTGCCCTCACGGCGCCGGCTGGAGTCACGATTGCCTTGACCGATCCGACCCACATTGTTCTCAATGGTCCCGACAAGCAGGCAATCGGTCAGTTCGCCGCCGAGATCCGCCAGGTTCGTCCACCTGAGCCTTACAAGGGCAAGGGTATCCGGTACGAGGGTGAAGTGGTTCGTCGTAAAGCTGGTAAAGCGTTTGGCTCGAAGTAATTTTTGGAACCTCCTGGATCATGCCGCAACAAACCATTGTCGCTCAGCGTCGCCTTCGGCGGCAGCGTCACGTTCGAAAGAAATTGTTTGGTACCGACACCCGCCCGCGTCTGGCGGTGCATCGGACTCTAAAGCACATCTACGTCCAGATCGTCGACGACAACAAGGGGATCACCCTGGCCGCCGCCAACACCATGAACGTCGATGCTTCGGGCTCTGACTTTTATGGCGGCAACATCTCTGCTGCGACCCTCGTCGGGACCGCGATCGCCGAGAAGGCGAAAGCCGCCGGAATCACGCAAGTTTGCTTCGATCGGCGGAGCTACAAATACCATGGTCGCGTCAAGGCATTGGCGGATGCGGCTCGGGCTGGTGGCCTCGACTTTTAACACTCTGGTCTGGAGTCATCGGTGGCGAACGAAAATCGGGATCGTGGTAGTGAGTGGTCGGAAAGTGTCGTCGCGATCCGTCGGTGCGCGGCGGTCGTCAAGGGCGGTCGCCGGTTCAGCTTTAACGCCCTGGTCGTCGTCGGCAACGGACGTGGCCAGGTCGCCTGGGGTTACGGCAAGGCAAACGAAGTGCCCCCGTCGGTCGAAAAGGGTGTCAAGGACGCCCACAAGCAGATGAACAAGGTCAATCTGCGGGGCGGGACGATCCCGCATCGCGTGATTGGCAAATTCGGCGCGGCGCGAGTGATCATGCTCCCGGCCAGCCCGGGTACCGGGGTCATCGCGGGTGGTGCCGTGCGTGCCGTCGTGCAGGCGGCGGGCATCAGCGACATCCTGACCAAGAGCTATGGCTCAACCAACAAGTTGAACCTCGTGAAGGCCGCTATTCAGGCCTTGACGCAATTGCGGACCAAAGAAGAAGTCGCTCGGCTTCGCGGAGTTACCCTCTGATGCAACTGCATGACGTTGACCAAGGGATCACAAAAAATAAGAAGCGGAAGCGAGTCGGTCGTGGTACCGGCTCAGGTCATGGCAAGACCGCAAGCAAGGGGAACAAGGGGCACTCGTCGCGGCAAGGTTTCAAGCAAAACCCGCTCTTTGAAGGGGGCCAGATGCCCCTCGCGCGGCGAGTTCCGAAGCGGGGCTTTGTCAACGGGGCGTTCAAAAAAGTTTTCGCGATCATCAACCTCGATGTTCTCGATGTGATGTTCGAAGCGGGCGCCACGATTAACGAAGAAGTCCTTCGCGAGAAAGGTCTCGTGAAGGGTCGCTATGATGATGGTGTGAAAATTCTCGGTGACGGGACTCTCACCAAGACGTTCCATGTGCACGCGCAGAAGTTTAGCAAGTCAGCCGTCGAAAAGATCGAAGCGGCTGGCGGTTCGGTCAATCGCGTCTGATTCAAGTCGGACTGCGCCGCCCGCGGCGGTCCGACTCCCTTCCCCACGAGCGCTCTCATGAACAAATTGTTCACTATCTTGTTCAAAGTACCTGAACTGCAGCGCAAGATTTTGATGACCGCGATGTTCCTGGCCATTTACCGTATTGGCTATTTCATCCCGTTGTATGTGGTCAACCAGGCTCGGCTGGAAGCGTGGCAAGCCAATATGTCTTCGAGCACCATGGGCAAGGTGTTCGGCACGGTCGCGATGTTTGGTGGCGCCCAGATCGGGATGAGCACGATCTTCGGACTCGGGATCATGCCGTATATCTCAGCTTCAATCATCTTTCAGTTGCTCGGGAGCGTGGTTCCCAGCCTCGAAGCTCTGATGAAGGAAGGCGAGAGTGGTCGGAAGAAAATCAACGAATATACGCGGTATGCGACCGTCATCCTGTGCTTGATCCAGAGTACGCTCTGGGTGCAATACATGATGTACACACTCGACATTGTCCATCCGGATTATCGGACCACCCTCAACGTCGTGACCTGCGTTCTGACCATGACGGCCGGCACGATCTTCTTGATGTGGATCGGTGAGCAGATTGATGAGTATGGGATCGGAAACGGGATCTCGCTCCTGATCATGGCCGGGATTCTGGCCCGGATGCCGGATGCTTTGAATCAACTCCTGTCGAATACCGAGTTGCGACTTACGGGTGATTCAGGGAAGCATGGCGTCATCGTGCTCGCAATGCTGGGGATCGTTTTCCTCGCGGTCGTGATGGGAGTGATCGCGATCACGGAAAGCCAGCGCCGGATTCCCACGCAATCGGCCAAGCATGTTCGAGGTCGGCGGGTCTACGGAGGAACCAAGCAATATCTCCCGCTCAAGGTGAATCAGGCGGGTGTCATGCCGATCATCTTCGCGTCGAGCTTGCTCATGTTCCCGTACTTCATCCTGAATAGCCTCAAGCAGGCCACCGCGCTCTGGACGATCCCGAACAAGACGGGGGCTGCTCCCTCGTTTGGGGAGAACGTCAAGTATTACATCGGGTCATTCTTTGAAATGGGCTCCGATGCGTTTCAGAACCACGGGTATGTGTACACGCTGTTTTACGTGGTTTTGATCTACTTCTTCTGCTACTTCTGGACGGCCATCACCTTCAACCCCAAAGATATGGCCGAAAATCTGAAGGACTACGGGAGCTTTATCCCTGGCTATCGCCCGGGACGTCGGACCGCGGATTATCTCGAAAAGGTGATGGTTCGGATCACCTATGTCGGCGCCGCGTTTTTGAGCCTCGTCGCCGTGATTCCGTCGCTTGTGTCGAGCGGACTCGGGGTTAATTACACCGTCGCGTCGTTTTTGGGTGGTACCGGGCTTTTGATCATCATCAGTGTCTGTCTGGACCTGGTGCAAAAGATTGATAGTCATTTGATCATGCGGAATTATTCTGGGCTGGTCTCGCGGCGTTGAGTGCTGGTTCGCTGATTTTCGCTCAGACTTTCGGGACGAGATTCGATCGTGATTAAGCTGAAAAGTTCGCGCGAGATCTCCAAGATGCGCGATGCGGGCAGAATCGTCGCCGAGGCGCTTGACGAGGTCAAACGGATCGCGGTACCCGGGGCAACGACCGCTGAGATGGATCAGGCGGTCTCCCGGATTTTTCAGTCGTACAACGCCGTCCCGTTGTTTCGCGGCTATCCGAACTCGACGCAGGGGAAGCCCTCGTTCCCCGCCGTGATTTGTGCCAGCGTGAATGAAGCCGTGGTTCACGGCATTCCCAACAACCGCCCGTTGGTTGCTGGGGACATCGTTTCGGTGGATACCGGCTGTCTCTACGCAGGTTGGTGCGGCGACTCAGCGATCACGGTGGCGATTGGGCCAGTGGCGCCCGAGGTCCAGCACCTCCTCGACGTGACGTCGCAGACTCTCGATCTCGCCATCAGCGCGATGACCCGATGCAAGACGTGGTACGATGTCGCTGCCCTGATGGAGCGGTTCGTCCACTCGCAGAACATGTACGTGATCGAGAAGTTTGTCGGTCACGGGATCGGTCAGAAGATGCACGAGGAGCCGCAGGTTCCCAACTTCGTCAGCAAGGCGCTCAAGAAGAAAAACATCGTCCTGGAACCGGGCCTGGTGCTGGCGATTGAGCCGATGGTGGCGTTGGGCACCAAAAACGTCGAGACGCTGTCGGATCACTGGACCGTGGTTACCAAGGATCGGCGGCCGAGCGCTCACTTTGAGCACACGGTCGCGATGACTCCCGACGGTCCGCAGATTCTTACTTTGAGAGCTTAGACCGACCTGTCAGGCTTGAGTTCCGCCATCGAGCGGGACTACCACCCGCAGCGCCTGCCGAACGACCGAGATCGTGATTGGCGTCGATCCCACGATTTCACCGTCCGCCTGGACCGGGAGTGGGTGCTTCGAGGCGATCGTCAACGAGCGGTCGAACATCTGGTGGTGCATCTTGGGTGTTTTTTCGCGATGCCCCCGAAAGACGACCCAGAGCAGACGCACGTAGTCGTGCAAGCCTGCCGGATTGATGAAGCAGACGTTTAACCGGCCGTCGTCGGGCCGGATATCCGGTCCCCAGCGGAATCCGGGCTGACCCATCATCCCCGTGTTGGCAACCACGATCTCCGAAGCCCGGAGCTGCCGACTGACCCCATCCACCGTGACGGTAAATCGGTGCGGCTTGAAGGCGAGGATGTGCTTGGTTGCCGAGAGCATGTAGGCGAGTTTGCCGAACCGACGCTTTGCCGCCGTCGTGGTGGTCTGAATCATCATGGCATCAATCCCGACGCCTACCTGAGTCAGGTAGTGGTTGTCGCCGACCTTCATCGCATCAATGACGAGGACACGCGACGTTTTTGCCTCGTGATCACGTTCGACCAATCGCGACGCCGCCAACCGGCAAGCACCCACCAGGTCGGTCGGAATGTTCAGTTCGCGTGCCAGCACGTTTGCCGTTCCGAGCGGCAAAATCGCGAGTTGAATGTCCGACCCGATGAGCAAACTGGCAACCGCGGAGATTGTCCCGTCGCCACCGCCCGCCATGATCTGGTCGTACCCGCGAGTCACCGCCGCATTCACGACCGCCGCGAGATCTTCTCCCTCGCCTAACTCGTGGCTCTGAAGATCGAAATTAGCAAAGTGTCGCGCCAATTCCTGGCGGACGTCGTCGATTGCGCAGGAACCCGACTGAGCGTTCAAGATCACAAAAACTCGCGGAGCCCGCTGCGAGGTCTCGACTGGGTCCGTCGAGGTGGCATCCAAGGGAATCAAGAGAGTATGTCTCCGTAAGAACAGGCAACCAAGGCCGATGTCTACCCCAAAGCAAGCATAGCGGTCGCCAGCAATCCACCCAACGGCACCCCAATGGTGCGGACCCTGGTCCAACTCTTGCCAGAGAGACCATTATGCTTGGATTACGACGGAAACGCGAACCAGATGCCATGGCCAGGTGTCCCAAGAGCACTGGAGGCAAGGTCACCTAAAAATGGATTCGCACGGCAAAAGTCTTGCAATCCTGGACGGAGGCGGTACCATCTTCTTCCGGCAGCAGTGAAGCAAGCTGGTGTAGCTCAACTGGCAGAGCACCGGTTTTGTAAACCGACGGTTGTGAGTTCGACTCTCACCGCCAGCTCTGGGCCTCACAGATAGCGGGTGGATACCCAAGTGGCTAAAGGGGCCAGACTGTAAATCTGGTGGCATTGCCTTCGCAGGTTCGAATCCTGCTCCACCCACTCGACCCAAGGACACCCTGGTCGATGTTGAAGGCGGGTGTAACTCAATGGTAGAGTACCTGCCTTCCAAGCAGGCAACGTGGGTTCGATTCCCATCACCCGCTTGATCTTTTGGGTCACTTAATCCGGGAAATGGTTGTGATTTTGATTTGACTTGATTAAGCTGTGTGGATCGAATCTTGCTGCCGTGGCTCAGTTGGTAGAGCGCGTCCTTGGTAAGGACGAGGTCCTGGGTTCAAATCCCAGCGGCAGCTTTCGCGGTTCCAAACGCCGGTTGATGGACACACTCGGATTCATGGAACCCATGGCTTCCCAGCCATCTCTTCCACCGCCCGGTGGTCGCTCATCTTGATGAAGGTTCATTGTCTGGGGTGTCTGCTGGCAGACCCGCCACTACACCCTCGGTTTCCAGGAGACGACGGGAGCAACGATGGCCAAGGAAACATTTAATCGGACCAAGCCGCACGTCAACGTGGGGACGATCGGGCACATCGACCACGGCAAAACCACGCTGACAGCCGCCCTGCTGGCGGTGCTGGCCGCTCAGGGTCAAGCGAAAGCCAAGGCTTACTCGGAAATCGCCAAGGGTGGAACCGTTCGTGATGCGAACAAGACGGTTACCATCGCTGTCTCGCACGTCGAGTACGAGAGCGAAGTCAGGCACTACGCCCACATCGATTGCCCGGGCCACGCCGACTATATCAAGAACATGATCACCGGCGCTGCCCAGATGGATGGGGCGATTTTGGTCGTCTCCGCCGCCGACGGGCCGATGCCGCAGACGCGGGAGCACATCCTGCTGGCACGTCAGGTCGGTGTGCCGGCCTTGGTTGTGTTCCTGAACAAAATCGATCTGGTTGACGACGAAGAGTTGCTCGAACTGGTTGAACTTGAACTGCGAGAGTTGCTCACGCACTACAAGTTCCCAGGCGATGAGATCCCGATCACTCGCGGTTGTAGCCGGCCCGCGTTGGAAAACCCGAAAGATCCCGCCTCGGCGAAGTGTGTTCTCGACCTCGTCAAGACGATGGACGAATACATTCCCGAGCCAATCCGCGAGATCGACAAGCCGTTCCTGATGCCGATCGAAGACGTGTTCTCGATCAAGGGTCGTGGCACGGTTGGTACCGGCAAGATCGAGCAAGGGATCATCAAGGTTGGTGACGCTGTCGAGATCATCGGCTTCGACAAGAACAAGAACTCGACCGTCACCGGTGTCGAGATGTTCCAGAAGACGATGGATCAAGGTCAGGCTGGCGACAATGTCGGGATCTTGCTCCGGGGTGTGGAAAAGAACGACCTGGAACGAGGTCAGGTTGTTTGCCAGCCCAAATCGATCACGCCGCACACCAAGTTCGAGGCCGAGGTTTACGTCCTCAGCAAAGACGAAGGTGGTCGTCACACGCCGTTCTTCAAGGGTTACCGTCCGCAGTTCTACTTCCGGACGACCGATGTGACGGGTTCCGTTCTCAACCTGCTGTCGGAAGACAACAGTGAAGCGGAAATGTGCATGCCGGGTGATAACATCAAGATGACCGTCGAATTGCACACCCCTGTCGCCATGAAAGCGAACCTCCGGTTCGCGATCCGCGAAGGTGGCAAGACGGTGGGTGCGGGTGTGGTCACCAAAATTCTTGCCTGATTGAATGGTTGCCAGGCGATAACGTTCATCGTTGGGGTCATGTTTGGTAAGACAGACATGACCCCAACGTTCGATTCTTCGACGAAGTTGCGAGGGTAAGGACCGGCGCCATGCGTGAATATGTCTGGTTGGAATGCACCGAGTGCGGCGATCGCAACTACCGCGTTCAGAAGGAAACTCGGGGCGCCGAGCGTCTTGAGCGAAAAAAGTATTGCAAGCGACTTCGGAAGCATACGATCCATAAAGAGTCGCGGAAGAAGTAAGTCGTCGCGGAACGAGCGTAGCTCAATTGGTAGAGCACCGGTCTCCAAAACCGGCGGTTGGGGGTTCGATTCCCTCCGCTCGTGTTTGCTGGCAGTATGCCTCGGTTCTTGTTTTTGAATGTGAGATCGCCGCCATGGGTAAAGTGAAAGAGAACGCCTCAGCCCTGAAAACGGCGACGAATTCCAAGTCGAGTGGTGCCGCCGAATCGAAACATCAGTTCGCATCTTTTGTCGCGAATCTGTTTTCGCCCTTGCTCTATAAACCCTTGCAGGGGAGGCGAGCCCGGCTCTGGACTGGAGTCGGTCTTGGGGCCACGATTTTGCTGGGTTTGCGTGAACTTTCTCTGACGTTGGACGGAACTGGCTTCGCTCCTGGCGTCGTTTATGGTGTGCCGCTTGCTGTCGGGTTGATTCTGGGTTGGATCACGTTCCGGTTATTGCATTTTCCGCCGTTTGTGGATTTCTTGATCGCGACTGAAGCGGAGATGAACAAGGTTTCGTGGACGAGCCGGGATGATTTGCGGCGGGCAACCATTGTGGTTCTGTTTACGGTGGCTTTCATGGCGATCTTTTTGTTTGGGGTCGATTGGATCTGGTCAAACCTGCTCCAGTTGATCGGCGTCTTGCGTTTCCGTGATACCAGCTCGCTTGGTTCGACCGCCTGATTGTGCTTTTCCTTCCTGGTTAACCTCACTGGTGTCCGTCGCGCATGAACGTTGCTGAAGAAAACGATGATTCTGACCAGACTGGCATTTCAGCTGAGTCGCCGGCCTATCAGGTGACGGAATATACATCGGACGGCGGACAGGTTGTTGATGGCCCCCCTCCGCCTGATTCCATTGATTTACCACCGCCTTCGGATTCCGCTCCCGCCGCCGCCGATCCCGATGATGATCCTGCACCTACACTGAGTTGGTATGTGCTCAAGGTTCAGAGCAGTCGTGAAGATACGATTCGCGACTCTCTCGAACGTCGGGTCAAGATGCAAGGTCTGCAGACCTACTTCGGGCGGATCGTGGTGCCGACCGAGAAGATCACCGAAATCCGCAATAATAAAAAGAAGACGGTCGAGCGGAAAACCTATCCCGGCTACATCATGGTCGAGATGGAGTTGAACGAGAAGACCTGGTTCACGGTCCGTGAGACGCCCGGTGTCGGCGACTTTGTGGGGGCCCCTGGCACACCGAACAAGATGACGCCGACGGACGTGGCCCAGATGCTCAACGAGCAACAAGAAGGGGTCACCGCTGAGTCGCCCAAGGTGGTCATCAACGTGGAGCGTGGCGACCGGGTCAAAATCACCGATGGCACCTTCGAGAACTTCGAAGGGGCTGTTGAAGAAGTCATCGAAGCGCGGGGTCTGGTCAAGGTCATGTTGATCATTTTCAACCGACCGACTCCCGTCGACTTTGAATACTGGCAGGTGGAACGGCTTTAAGCCTTGATCGGTTGCACCTGGGATTTCCTGTTTTTGGGGAAGTGAGTCGTTCATGGCGAAGGTAATGACAGCCAAGGTCAAGTTGCAGTGCCCGGGTGGCTCGGCAACCCCCGCGCCGCCCGTTGGCCCCGCTCTGGGGCAGCACGGCGTTAACATCGGTCAGTTCGTCATGCAGTTCAACGAGCGGACCAAGGAGATGAAGGGTACGACCATTCCGGTCGAGATCACCATCTACTCCGACCGGTCGTTCGAGTTCATCACTAAGAGCCCGCCCGCCGCCGTGCTCCTGAAGCAGACCGCCGGGATCGCCTCGGGGTCGGCCGAACCGCACAAGACCAAGGTGGCGACCGTCACCATGGATCAGGTCCGGAAGATCGCCGAGACCAAGGAAAAAGACCTCAACGCTCGTGACATCGAGCATGCTTGTCGGATCATCGCCGGGACGGCTCGGAGCATGGGGATTGAAGTCAAAGGTTGATCAGCCCTGGGCTGATTGATTTTGTGTGTGCCACGAGGTTGTACCGGGATCGACGCGACCGCCCGTCTTGATCCTTCCTCGGCACAGGTAGATATGGCGGCAGCCCTCCGTTGAAGGAGTGCGGAAGACTCGATGTATCATTCCAAGCGTTATCGCGCGCTCGCTGAAAAAGTCAAAAGTCAGACCGACGCCATTGCGTTGGTTGACGCGATCAAGCAACTGAAATCGTTTGGGACAACCAAGTTTGTCCAGACGGTGGAAGTTTCGACGAAACTCGGCATCGACCCTCGTCAGTCCGACCAGAACGTGCGCGGTTCGGTGGCACTGCCGCACGGCATCGGCAAGACCGTGCGGGTGGCTGTGTTCGCTCAGGGCGACAATGCCGAGAAGGCAACCGCCGCCGGTGCCGACATCGTGGGTGGTGACGACCTCGCGCAACGGATCAAGGCTGGTTTCATGGACTTCGACGTGGCGCTGGCCACGCCGGACATGATGGGCGTCGTTGGTCCGCTCGGTCGGTTGCTCGGCCCGCGTGGCTTGATGCCTTCGCCGCGGTCGGGGACCGTCACGACGGATATCTCGTCGGGCGTCCGCGAATTCAAGGCGGGCAAGATCGAGTTCCGGAGCGACAAGGGGGGCAACGTCGCGGCCCCGGTCGGGAAGCTCAACTTCTCCGACGAACAGCTCATCGACAACATCACGACGTTCCTGAATCACCTCCGGTCCGTGAAGCCGGCGGCCGCGAAGGGGAACTACATCCGGACGGTCACCATCTCGGCAACCATGAGCCCGGGTATCCGGGTCGTGGCCTGACCCAACCACCCGTCCCCTGGACACATGACGGTGGCTTCAGGCCGACCGGTTGAAGGACCCAATTGATGAGCAAATATGTCAAAGAGCTGATGATGGACCAGTTCTCCACGGAACTGGACGGCGATAAGTCGGTCTTGATTCTCGACCTCAAGGGGCTCGACGCGGTTTCGGAGTATCAACTCCGCAAGGATCTCCGCGGCAAGCAGATCAAGATGCGGGTTTTGCGGAATACCCTGGCCCGGCGTGTCTTCACCGACATGGGCATCGGTGGGCTCTCGCAGTACCTTGAAGGCCCGAGCGTCGCGGTCTGGGGTGGGGCCGGCGTTGCCGAACTCGCCAAGGAGATCTCGACCCAGGTCAAGAAGCTCAAGAAGCCGACGATCAAGGGTGGCTCCGTTGACGGGACGGTGATTGGCCCCGACCAGGTCGAGGACATCACCAAGCTCCCCTCCCGCGAAGCCCTGATCGGTCGTGTCATCACCCTGGCCTTGAGCCCGGTGGCCCGCGTCGTGACCCTGGCCAACTCGCCCGCGAGTGGGTTGCTCGGTCAGTTGCAAACTCTGGCGGAACCCGCCGCAGGCGAAGCGGAGTCGGCTGAGGCCGCTCCCGTCGAAGCCTGATCAATACTCGGTTGTTTTTGTGGTTGAGCTGACTCGCGGTTTTGTGCCCGGTGATCGGGCCGACGCATTCTTCTTCTGTGCCGACTGCACGATTCCCTGAAAGGTTTTGTTGAATCATGGCCACCGCCGAAATGACCTCGTTCGCTGAAAACATCAAGACCCTGGGCGAGTCGATTGTCAAGCTCACCGTCCTCGAAGCCAAGTCACTGGGCGACTACCTCGAAACCGTCCACGGGATCAAGGCTGCCGCCGCTCCCGCCGCCGCTGGTCCGGCTGCCCCGGTTGCCGCCGCTGAACCCGTTGCCGCGCAGACCGAGTTCGACGTCGAGCTGTCGGCGTTCGACGCCGCCAAGAAGATCGGCATCATCAAGGTTGTCCGGGCCGCCACCGGCCTGGGTCTGAAGGAAGCCAAGGACGCCGTTGAGGCTGCTCCGAAGATTCTCAAGACCGGGATTTCCAAGGACGATGCCGAAAAACTCAAGAAAGAGCTTGAAGAAGCGGGCGCGACTGTCAAAATTAAGTAATGACCGCGTCGCTGATTCCCGTCGCCCGGGGCCTGGGAGGTTGACAGCAACCGCCCTGCCCTGGCTACCATCATTGATGATCCGCTGACTTTGATCGCGACTTGCCCTCACTCTTGAAAATTTTCCGCCCCAGTCGTGGCCTCCGGGTCGTGCCTGGGGTTTTTCGGCGCGCAAGAGGTTGGTTCGCCTGCCTCCGCCCCTTGGTTCGGACCGCTGAAACCGGGCCTCGCCATCTGTCATTCGCCCTGTGTTTTCGGCTGCCCGCGCCCACCCATCTCCCTTTGAGGAGCGCTTGATCCATGCCCACCGCGAGCACCGTGCGGCGCATCACTCCCGACCGACAGCATAATTTCGGCAAGATTCCCGACATCCACCCGGTCCCCGACCTGACCGAGATCCAGACCCGGAGCTACGAACGCTTCCTCCAGGCCGATACGCTTCCCGAGGGTCGCGATGATGCCGGGCTGGAAGGGGTCTTCCGCGAAATCTTCCCGATCGAAAGTTACGATAAAACACTTAAGCTCGAATACATCAAGTTCGATCTCGGCAAACCTCGCTACGAACCCGACGAGTGCCGCCAGCTCCGGTTGAGCTATGGCCGCCCCCTGCACGTCTGGCTCCGGCTCAACAAGGGTGAGACCGCGCTCGAAGAGTCGGTCTACCTCGGCGACATGCCGATCATGATCGGCGGCGGTGAGTTCATCATCAACGGCGCCGAGCGCGTGGTCGTCAGCCAGCTCCACCGGAGCCCCGGCGTTGACTTCGTCGTCGACATCGAGGCGGGCGACAAGAAGCTGCACGCCTGCCGCGTGATCCCCGAGCGGGGGAGCTGGATCGAACTCCAGGTCACGAAGAAGGACACCCTGGGCGTCCGGATCGACCAGTCGGGCAAGTTCTCGGCGATGACCTTGCTCCGGGCCATGAGTCCTGAGTTCTCGTCGGACGACGCGCTCCTCAAGACGTTCTACGACGCCGAGGATATCGACACCGACGCCCCCGACGCCGCCGCCAAGCTCAAGGGCCGGATCGCGTGCGGTGATGTCGTTGATCCGAATACCGGCGAAGTCCTGATCGACTCCGGGGCGACGATCTCGGATGTCTCGGCGCAGGTGCTTGCCGACGCCAAGATCGGCGTCATCTCGGTTTTGGCTGACGCCAAGGATCAACTGATCCTCCAGTCGCTTCAGGAAGACGCGACGATCGACCACGAGAGCGCCCTGCTCCGGATCTACCAGCGGTTGCGCCCGGGTAACCCGCCGCAACTCGAAAAAGCCAAGGAACTCTTCAACGAAAAGTTCTTTGACACCAATCGCTACCGGCTGGGCAAGGTTGGTCGGTTCCGGATCAACCGGAAGTTCAACCAGAGCGTGCCCGACGATCGGATGACGCTCGACCCGCTCGACTACGTCAACGCGATCCGCTACATCCTCAACCTCCGCAAGGGGAAAGGTCATGTCGACGACATTGACCACCTGGGGAACCGGCGCTTGCGGACGATCGACGAGTTGGCGGCGGACGAACTCCGCAAGGGATTCCTGAAACTCCGTCGGACCGTCCAGGAGCGGATGAGCCTGAAGGATGCCGAGGACATCACGCCGCGGAGCCTGATCAACCCCAAGAGCATCTCGGCGGCGATCGAGTACTTCTTCGGTCGCGGTGAGCTGTCGCAGGTTGTTGACCAGACGAACCCACTGGCTCAACTCACGCACGAGCGGCGCCTTTCAGCGCTCGGGCCGGGCGGCTTGAACCGGAAGCGGGCGGGCTTCGAGGTTCGCGATGTCCACATCTCGCACTACGGCCGGATCTGCCCGATTGAGACGCCAGAAGGAACAAACATCGGTTTGATCTCCAGTCTGGGGATCTACGGCGGCGTGGATGAGTACGGGTTCCTGGTGACTCCGTACCGCCAGATCACCGACGGGATGCGGACCGACAAGGTCGTCTGGATGCGCGCGGATGAGGAGTCGGAAGCCTATCTGGCTCCTGCCGATGCGCCGGTGGACGACAACGGGAAGTTGAAAGGGCCGACCGTCATCGCGCGGTTCGACACCGACTTCCACACGATCCCAACCGAGCAGGTCCAGTTCCAGGACATCTCGCCGAAGCAGATGGTCGGCGTGTCGGCGGGCCTGATCCCGTTCCTCGAACACGACGACGCCAACCGGGCACTCATGGGTTCCAACATGCAGCGGCAAGCCGTGCCACTGCTGGTGGCCGAGCCGCCGATCGTGGCGACGGGGCTGGAGCGGTCGGTGGCGATGAACTCGGGGATGATCGTCAAGGCGCCGCAGGATGCGACGGTGACCTACGTCGACGCCACGCGGATCATCCTCGACCACAACATCATCTTCAAGCTCCGGAAGTATGTCGGGCTCAACGAGCGGACGTGCCTGAACCAGAAGCCGGTGGTGGCGGTTGGACAGCAGGTCAAGAAGGGGGACCTGCTCGCCGACGGCGCCGCGACGTTCCACGGCGAACTGGCGCTGGGGCGGAACGTCCTGGTCGGGTTCATGGCGTGGGACGGGTACAACTTCGAGGATGCGATCATCCTCTCGGAACGAATCGTGAAGGAAGACGTGTACACGTCGATCCACATCGAGGAGTTCGAGATCGAGATCCGCGAGACCAAGCTCGGGCGCGAGGAGTTCACCCGCGACATCCCGAACGTCTCCGAGAAGGCCCTCCGGAACCTCGACGACAACGGGATCGTCCGGATCGGGACGTACGTCAAGCCGGGCGACATCCTGGTCGGCAAGGTCGCGCCGAAGTCAAAGTCGGAACTGACGCCCGAAGAAAAGCTCTTGCACGCGATCTTCGGGCGGGCGGGCGAGGATGTGAAGAACGATAGTCTCGAAGTGCCGTCGGGCGTCGAGGGGATCGTCATCAACAGCCAGCGCTTCAGTCGCCGGATGAGCTTGAACGAAGAAGAACGCAAGGTCTTCGAGAAGGAACTTAAAGACACCGAAGCGCTCGAAAGCGTCAAGATCGCCGACGAATACAAGCAGATGATCAAGACGCTCGAAGACGTCCTCGGCGGGCCGGTCATCGACCCCACGACGGGCAAGCCGTTCGGGCGTGACAAAGATCCAAAGAACCTGGCCGACGAGTCCGAGCGGTTCAAGCTGGAGACTCTCGACATCCGGAGCCCCGAGCGGGCGATGGAAGCCCGCAAGGTGGTCCGGCAGTATTCGCCACGGATCGAGTCGATGCGGGACGAAAAGGACCGCCGGCTTAACAGCCTCAAGCGAGGCGACGAGTTGCCGTCGGGCGTCTTGCAGATGGTCAAGATCTACATCGCGACCAAGCGGGTGATCTCGGTCGGCGACAAGATGGCGGGTCGGCACGGCAACAAGGGGGTTATCGCCAAGATCCTCCCCGAAGAAGACATGCCGTTCCTGGCTGACGGGACGCCGGTTGAGATCCTCCTGAATCCGCTCGGCGTGCCGAGCCGGATGAACGTTGGCCAGATCCTCGAAACCCACCTCGGCTGGGCCGCCGCGAAGCTCGGCTTCCAGGCGCTCTGCCCGGTCTTCGACGGGGCGAGCGAGGAGACGATCCGCGCCAAACTCGTCGAAGCCGGCCTTCCCGAGAACGGGAAAGCCGTTCTCTTCGACGGTCGGACCGGCGAGAAGTTCGACCAGCGCGTCACGGTCGGCTACATCTACATGCTCAAGCTCCACCACCTGGTGGATGACAAGATCCACGCTCGGGCCACCGGCCCCTACTCGCTCATCACCCAGCAACCGCTCGGTGGCAAGGCGCGGTTCGGCGGTCAGCGGTTCGGCGAGATGGAAGTCTGGGCGCTCGAAGCGTACGGAGCCGCCTACATCCTTCAGGAACTCCTGACCGTCAAGAGCGACGACGTCGAAGGGCGGACGAAGATCTACGAGTCAATGGTCAAGGGGGAAAACACCCTCGAAGCCGGCACGCCTGCCAGCTTCGACGTCTTGACCAACGAGATCCGCGGCCTCGGGCTGAACATGCAGCTGGAGAAGAAGCGGATCTGACTTGCGCTTGGATCGGCCGCGAGGATTCGGTTACAACACGAGGGTCGGCCCGGGTTTGCTCGGGTCGGCCCTTTTTCCATAATTCCTGAGGGGCGATGTCATGGCGACCGTTGGCATGCGGCTTGGCCCCGCCGATCATGGGCGGCGGATGACACTCGAAGAGTTCCGCGAAGCGGATGCTGAGGAGGGTTATCGCTACGAACTGGCTCGGGGGATTCTGGAAGTGGTTGAAGTTCCCAACGATCCCCATGGCCTGATCATCAGCAATACTCAGGGGCTACTTCATGACTACCGCCGGAGCCATCCGAGATCAATCTATCGGATCGGCGGTGGCGGTGAGTTCCGCCTCTGGGTTCCCGAGTTCGTTTCTGGCCGTAACCCCGACGTGGCCGTCGTCCTGAAAGGCACACCCAAGGATGGTCGGGGGCGGCGTCCGCCGAGCTTGGTGGCGGAGGTTGTGTCGAAGCGGGGCGAAATCCGCGACTATCAGGAGAAACGTGAGGAGTACTGGGCCTATGGCATCCGGGAATACTGGATTATTGATCCGACAACGCGGGGGGTGCTGGTCTTGAATCGTCAGGGAGATCAGTGGGCCGAGAGAACGTTCCAAGGTGGTGAGGTAATCGGCAGCGTATTGTTACCAGGGTTTGCCGGGACAGTGGGTGAACTCTGGGCAGATCTGGACGACAATGTCTGATGTTTGTGACAGGATTTTGAAAAAAAACGACGTGTCAAGCGAAATTTTGGTTGGAATTTGGGGGCGGTTGGGTTACGATTGTTTGTTACCGATGGGTGCGGCACCAGGTTTTGAGGCGTTCTTGCATGCGATCCGGCCGTATCCTCGCTGATTCCGCCTACTTGATTCTGGTTCTGGGTCCGGCCAAGGAGGTTGCCGGTGGCGATCAGCACAGGCGAGGATAGCCTTTTTACCGCGACGGTTAGACCCGACGAGGGGTGACCGGACACGCGGATTTTTTGGTTTTCGAAGTGAATCTGTTGGTGATGTTACGTCTGATTTGGATTGGGAACGGTTTCGCGCTGTCGACCGTTGAGCCTGCTTTCCCCCGAAACAACTTCCACTTCCGCATGGCCCAGACGCATGCAGAGGAGCGTGTTCCGTGAGCATGGGCGAAAGTGCCTACGATCGTATCAACGATTATGGTGCCGTCAAGATTGGGCTGGCTAGCCCCTACGATATTCGGAGCTGGTCGTTCGGCGAAGTCAAAAAGCCGGAAACGATCAACTACCGGACCTACCGCCCTGAAAAGGACGGCCTGTTCTGCGAGCGGATCTTTGGTCCCGAAAAGGACTGGGAATGCGCCTGCGGCAAGTATCGCGGGATGAAATATAAGGGGATGATCTGCGACCGGTGCGGCGTGAAGGTCACGCACTCCCGCGTCCGCCGCAAGCGGATGGGCCACATCGAACTGGCCGCGCCCGTCGTTCACATTTGGTTCTTCAAGGCGATGCCCTCCCGCCTGGGAACCCTGCTGGACATGAAGACCAGCAGCATGGAACGGATCATCTACTTCCAGGACTACGTGGTCGTTGACCCCGGCGATGCCCCGCTCAAGGAGCGGCAACTCCTCACCGAGGAAGACTTCCGCAAGGCCCGCGAGCAGTTCGGCGACACCTTCCAGGCCGACATGGGGGCCGATGCCGTCCGCAAGTTGCTGGCGCGGCTCGACCTCGTTGGGCTCTCAAAGCAGCTCCGCCAGGAACTGACCGAAACGTCGAGCAAGCAGAAGCTCAAGGATCTGACCAAGCGGCTCAAGGTCGTCGAGGCGCTCCGCGACTCGGACAACCGGCCGGAGTGGATGGTCCTCGAAGCGATCCCGGTCATCCCGCCGGACCTCCGGCCGCTCGTGTTGCTCGACTCGGGTAACTTCGCCACGAGCGACCTGAACGACCTTTATCGCCGGATCATCAACCGGAACAACCGGCTCAAAAAGCTGGTCGACCTCAACGCGCCCGAGGTCATCATCCGCAACGAAAAGCGGATGCTCCAGCAGGCGGTTGACGCCCTGTTCGACAACAACCGCTGCAAGCGGCCCGTCCTCGGGTCGAGCAACCGGCCGCTCAAGTCCTTGACCGACATGATCAAGGGCAAGCAAGGTCGGTTCCGCGAAAACCTGCTCGGCAAGCGCGTTGACTACTCGGCGCGGTCGGTCATCGTCGTCGGGCCGGACCTCCGGCTCCACCAGTGCGGCCTGCCGAAGAAGATCGCGCTCGAACTCTTCCAGCCGTTCATCATCCGGCGCCTCCGCGAACTCGGGCACGCCGACACGATCAAGTCGGCGAAGAAGATGCTCGAACGGAAGGTCGAGGAGGTGTGGGATATCCTCGAAGAGGTGATCCACAACCACCCCGTCCTTCTGAACCGGGCACCGACGCTGCACCGGATGGGTATCCAGGCGTTCGAGCCGGTGCTCGTCGAAGGGAACGCGATCCGGATTCACCCCTTGGTCTGCAAGGGGTTCAACGCCGACTTCGACGGTGACCAGATGGCCGTCCACCTGCCGCTCTCGATCGAGGCGCAGGTGGAAGCCATGACGCTGATGATGTCGACCAACAACATCTTCAGCCCCGCCAACGGCAACCCGATCATCAGCCCGACCCAGGACATCGTCATGGGGTCGTACTACGTCACGGTGCACCGGCCCGGTGAATTTGGCGAGTACAAGAAGGGGGATGACGGCGTCGAGACCGGGGTCTACTCGTGCCCGAACGAGGTCTTCCTGGCGTTCAGCCAGAAGAAGGTCGGCGTCCACGCACGGATCAAGCTCCGCCTGCCCGAGACGAAGAAGCTCAAGGGGGAAGGCGACAAGGAATTTACCCCGGGGATGCTCGCCACGACCACCGTCGGCCGGGTCATCTTCAACGACATCCTCCACGCGAAGATGCCGTTCTACAACATGGCTCTGGGTCAAAAGCAGCTCCAGGCGATCATCGCCGACTGCTACCAGATCCTCGGCCGGGCCGAGACGATCCACCTGCTCGACGCGATGAAGGATCTCGGCTTCCGCGAGTCGACCCGGTCGGGGCTCAGTTTCGCGACCGACGACCTGAAGACGCCGACGACCAAGGACGCGATCCTCAACAACACCGAGAAGGAAGTCGCCAAGGTTGCCAAGCTCTACCAGCGCGGGATCATCACCGAGCAGGAGCGGTACGGCAAGGTCCTCGACTTCTGGACCCACGCCCGCGAGCAGATCACGGCCGAGATGATGGAGCAGCTCCGGAACGACGTCCGGAACGGCGAAGTCTACCTCAACCCGATCTTCCTGATGGCCGACTCGGGTGCTCGTGGTGGTGTCGAGCAGATCCGCCAGTTGGCCGGGATGCGGGGCTTGATGGCCAAGCCGTCGGGCAAGATCATCGAGACGCCGATCAAGGCGAACTTCCGCGAAGGCTTGAGCGTGCTCGAGTATTTCTCCTCGACGCACGGAGCCCGGAAGGGCCTGGCCGACACCGCGCTGAAGACGGCCGACTCGGGTTACCTGACCCGGAAGCTGGCCGACGTGGCGCAAAACGTCGTCATCACCATGGAAGACTGCGGGACATCGCAGGGGATCACCAAGGGAGTGGTCTACAAGGGTGAAAAGATCGAGGTGACGCTTGCCCAGTCGATCCGGGGACGGATCAGCCGGGCCAAGATCATCAACCCGATCACCGACGAGGTTGTGGTCGAAGAAAATGAGATGATCACCGTCGCGTCGGCCCGCCGACTCGAAGACATGAACATCGAGAAGATCCAGGTCCGGAGCCCGATGACGTGCGAAGCGTCGCTCGGGATCTGCCGGAAGTGCTACGGGATGGACCTGGCGACCGGGCAACTGGTCGAGCCGGGGATGGCCGTCGGGATCATCGCCGCGCAGTCGATCGGCGAACCGGGCACGCAGCTCACGATGCGAACCTTCCACATCGGCGGATCGGCGACGATCTCCGTAGAGGACAAGGACCACAAGTCGAAGCGTGAGGGGAAGGTCAAGTACGTCGGGATCAACCTCGTCGTCAACGACGAAGGCAAGAAGATCGCGCTCTCGCGGAACGGCGAGATCCAGATCCTCGACGCCAAGGGGCGTGAACTCGAAAAGTACGACATTCCCGACGGTGCCGAGATGAAGGTTGAGGATGGTCAGCAGATCACCCCCAAGACCATCCTCTGCGAGTGGGACCCGCACAACATCCCGATTCTGGCCGAGGTCGGCGGCAAGATCCGCTTCGAGGACATCGTCGAAGGCGAGACGATGAAGAAGGAGTCGGACGCCTCGGGTCACGTCCGCCGGACAATCATGGAGCACAAGGGGGAACTGCACCCGCAGATCCTCATCGAGGACGGCGAGGGCCGGATTCTGGCCTACAACTACATCCCCGAAGGGGCGGGCATCGAGGTCGTCGAGGGGCAAACCATCACCCCCGGCTCCTTGCTGGCCAAGACTCCCCGCGAGGTCGGTGGTACCCAGGACATCACCGGTGGTCTCCCCCGCGTCACCGAGCTGTTTGAAGCTCGGCGGCCCAAGGAACCCGCCGTCGTCGCCGAGATCGACGGTCGCGTCGAACTCCTCGAAGAAAAGCGTCGCGGCAAGCGGACGATCATCGTCCGGAATGAGTCGGGGATCGAGCGCGAGCACCTGGTCCCGCACGGCAAGACCCTCCGGGCCCGTGGCGGAACCCGCGTTCGAGCCGGTGATGCCCTGGTCGAAGGACCCCTGGTCCCGCACGACATCCTCCGGATCTCGGGTGAGGAAGCCGTCCAGCGCTACCTCCAGCGCGAGATCCAGAACGTCTATCGTGCCCAGCGCGTCGAGATCGACGACAAGCACCTGGAGATCATCATCGCCCAGATGCTGCGCAAGGTCCGCGTCGACTCGGTCGGCGATACCGGCCTGCTCCCGGGCTCGGTGATCGACAAGTTCGAGTTCCGGAACACCAACATGGAACTGATGAACTGCGTCAAGATCAAGGACCCCGGCGACACCGACTTCCGCCAGGGCGACATCGTCCCCCGCGACCACTTCGAGACCGAAAACCTCCGGGTCGAAGGCGAAGGCCAGAAGAAGGCCGAGTGGATTCGCCCCAAGCCGTCGTCCGCCAGCACGCAGCTCCTCGGGATCACCAAGGCCGCCGTGCAGTCGGAAAGCTTTATCTCGGCGGCGAGCTTCCAGGAGACCACCAAGGTCCTGACCGAAGCAGCGCTGGCCGGCAAGGTCGACTACCTCGTCGGGCTCAAGGAAAACGTCATCCTGGGTCACCTTGTCCCCGCCGGGACCGGGTTCAAGATCCACCAGGAAGCCGAGGTCCGGATTCGCCCCGAAGCGCTCGAAGCCCTGGCCGAAAAGGGCCCCGGCTACTCGCGTTACCCCAAGGACGAGCCGGTCGCCACGAGCTGACCATCGCTTGATCGGATCGGACAACCAACGAGCCCGCCGCTTCCCTCCACCGAGGGGGGCGGCGGGCTTTTTCCTTTCGGGTTGGGAGACCCCAGCATCATGGCCACGATCACCACGCGCCTGACCCCGCTCGACCACGGCCGGGTCATGAGTCTGGACGATTTCCGTGACGCGGAAGCCGAAGAAGGCTACCGTTACGAACTGGCACAGGGAGTCGTGGAAGTGACCAAGGTTCCCGGCACGCGCCATCGTCAGGTGGTGACCAACCTTTACGACTGCGTCTCGATCTGGAAGCAACTCCACCCAGGTCTAATCCTTGGTTATGGGGGAGGAGCCGAGTTTCAGATTGACGTCCCAGCCATGACTTCCGGTCGGAACCCCGACCTGGCTGTCGTCCTGCGCGACGGGCCAGGCTCGAAGGACAAGGGCCCCACCCCTTCGCTGGTGGCTGAGGTGGTGTCGAAGCGGTCCGTCCACCGCGACTATGTGGTCAAGCGTGCGGAATACCTGACCTGCGGGTTCACCGAGTACTGGATCGTCGACTTTAAGCTCCGCCTCCTGACCTTGCTGATTCGCGCCGGCGACGCGTGGGTTGAGCAGATCCTGACCGACGATCAGGTCATCCCGAGTGCCGTCTTGCCAGGTCTAACCACACGGGTCAACGACCTCTGGCTCGACCTCGATTTTTACGATCAGGATGCTGAGGATGAGGACGAAGCGGTTGATCCGGGCACATAGTCAAGGCTGGTCTCGCAACGCGGCGACCAACCTGTCGTTCGCGGCTGACCAGCGATAACCGGCGGCGATCGAGCGGCCGAGAGCCACGCGGCGGGCACGCTCATCGGGCTGACTGAGGAGATCGGCCAGAGTGCCGGTCAGGGATTCGTCATCGTTCGGGTCGAAGTACCAGCCGGCAGCGCCCCCGATCTCGGGCAAGGCGGTCGAGTCGGCGAGGGCGACGGGGATGCCACCGGCCATCGCCTCGACGGCGGGGATGCCGAAGCTCTCGCAGGTTGACGGGAAGACCAGGGCTGATGCCTCGGCATAAGCGGCGAGCAAGGCGCGACCCTGGCGGTAGCCGGGAAGACGGATCACCGGCTTGCGGCCCAGGCTGGAAATTTCGTGGCGGATCGGCGCAGCTTCGGCCTCGTCGCCAGCCCCGAGGAGGACCAGGGCCAGCTCGCCGTTCCTCACCTCAGGGAGTCGGCCCACAGCCCGGACCAGGCGAGGGAGGTTCTTGCGGGCCTGAAAGCTGGCGACCGAGATCAGGTAGCGGATCTTGGGTGGCAAGCTCAGATCAGCGCGGACGGCGTCGCGCTCGCGCTGGGTCGGCTCGGTAAAGAAGAGGTCGTCGGCGGCGTTGGGGACGTAGGCGACTTTCCCCTCACAGGCGGGATACATCGCGAGCAGCTTGGCGGTGTTGAAGTGCGAGACCGAGAGGACCAGATCCGCACGGTCGAGAACGCGGGCGAGCAAAGCCTGTCGCCGAGGGCCGCCAAAGCGGATGTCTTGCAGGATGTCGTGACTCGTCACGGCGAGCCGGGCCTTGCTGGTCGGAATGAATAATTCGGATGGAGCGTAAATCCAGTCCATCCGTCCGGTCCACCACTCGACCGACGGACCGCCAAACGTCCGCCAGGCGCGGAGGGCGGTGCGGGTTGAAGTTGGCAGCTCGCGACGTCGGGGGCCGTCCACCTGCTCCCAGCGGGCAAGGCCGTCGGCGTCCCTGATCCGCCCCGAGACCGCCGTCAGGGCAATGTCGGCTCGCTTTGCCAGCTGATCGAACTGCGCCAGGGCGTGGCGGGTGACTCCGGTCGGGTTGTGGCAGGCGTTCATGTCGTAGACCCACGCGACGCGGAGCGGGTCGCTGGTCGGGGTGGTGGCCGTACCCATGCCGGTCGATCCTTCGGTTGCAACACTCAAAAGTGCAAGATCCAGTAGAGCGTCATCGCCAGGCAGACCAGCGCCCCCACCTTGACCCACATCGGCTGGCTTGTCGTGGTTGCCAGTTCCTCGCGGCTGAGGTATTTGCCACACCGCGGGCACAACTCGGAATCGTGGTAAATCAGGTGACCGCAACGCGGGCATTCTTCGAGGCCGTCGTCGAACGCGGTCGCTTCCTCCTCCGGATCGTCCTCGTCGCGGTGGATTTGTAACATCCGGCTCTCTCGGGTCCTGGCTCCGGTTGGATCGGTCTGGCCCAAGGGTAAGACAGGGGGCTCGGAGCGTCAACCCGGCCTCAGTCTGGCTCAACGAGGAGCCGCTTCGAAGGCGCCGATGTCAAGGGCCGGACCCTGGGGGCGGGGTTGGCCGCGCAGGTCGGTCGGCACGCCGTCAACCCCGAGCCGGTCGCGCGGCAGGGCATCAATCAGGGGTGAACCGGGGCGAGGCGAGTTGTCGCCGTGGGCGGGGTCGGTGAAGCCGGGATCGCCGGTGTGCGAGTCGCGATCCAGGCCGAGGGCTTGCCAGCCCTTGAGCGACAGCAAGGCCCCTGCCCCGTCCCAGCGCGTGTCGAACCGCGCATTGGGTCCGTACCAGTTCGCCGAGGCTGTCAACCCGGTGGGGTTGAAGTGCGGGAACCAGGCTCGGACGACGGTACCGGACGTCAGGAAGACGTTGCCGACGCAGGTGAGGCGACCGCCAGGCCGCTTCAAGCTGAGGGCGGCGTTGAAGTCGGGGGCGACCGGGTCCATGACGATGGTGCAGCAGCGAATCCGGTTGTCCTGGCCTCCCTCGGTGATCGCGGCCTGGTAGCCCGCGAAGCCGGGGTTCATGCCCGTCATGAGGACGTTCTGGACCGTGTTGCCCGTCCCTTCCAGGATCAGGTTGGCCTGCTTGCCGACGATCGTCAGCCCGTCCACGGTGATCTGCCGCCCGTCGATCCGCAGTGACGCGTCCTCCAACCGGCCCCCCCGGACGCGGATCGAAGCGCCTGATTCGTGGTTGCCGAGCGCGATTTCGCCGCCGTGCGACGTGAAGTTGTCGAGCACGATCGAGCCGACCCCGGCGCCGTGGGTGACGAAGGCGGGATACCGACCGCCGGTCCCGGCGTCGTCGAGCGGCTCGGCGACGCAGCCGACGTACACCGACGTATCGCCGTGGCGACTCGAGTCGCTGTACGTCACAAACGCCGACGCTCCGCCTGGGCCCTGGTCGGGCATCGCCACGCTCGCCGTCAGATTCACGCCGACAAAGCCGGTCGAGTTGATCACGCCGAAGTGGTGTTTCCCCGCACGAAGCACGACGCACGATTCGACCCTCACGTCGGTGCTCCCCATGATCCGGAAGCCATAGCCGCCATCAAACCGCGCTGACTCATCGACGACCAGATCGCGGAAGACGAGATGATCCTTCCCGTTCGAGGCGACGACGTCCTCGCGGACCACCACCGTGATCGGTCGCGAATCGCGGCGCGGGTCGCCGCCGGTGTTGATGGTCAGGACGCCCCCCTCGGCGAACCATGATCCCGGATGCGTCGCCACGTGGGTGCGGTTGATTGCCGGAACGGGATGTTTCGTGATCAGGCGGGCGCTGCGGAGAAAGACGTGATCGACCAGGACCGCATGAATCTCTGCGGGCATAGTCGCTTGAAAAGTTCCATCAACTCCCGGCTCAAACCGGGTGGAGTCAACGAGGTCGCTTCCCCAGAACTTCGGTCGCGGGCCGGTCCCGTATCCGGCATAGACGATGGGATGATCTGTGGTCCCGCTCGAACTGGCGACCAGACTCTCGCGCCATTCGCCGCCCCGCTCGAAGTGGATCTCGTCGCCGGGTTCGAAGCCGTGCGCGTTGACCCGGGCGACGGTCCGCCAGGCGGTGGCGGGTGATCCGCCGTCTTTGGTGTCATCGCCACGCGGGCTGACGTGGAAAGTCGCCGCCGATGTCCTGGCCATCAGGCCGGGATGAAATCCGACCAGGATGAATGCAGCCCAGCAGCGGCCGGCGGTTCGCCCGCGGATCATGGTCGCCCTCGATCTGGCGGGGTGGAAGTGCGTGGAGCGTGGTCGTCCGAGGGGTTGATCGTAACGATCCCGGGTCGAGAGAACCAGCGGGCAGCCGCTTGACAGGGGGGGCGGATCGGCTAAACTGTGTGCTTCGCGTCTTCCGACCGTCGTGATGCACTCTTGTGGCCCGCAGTGCTCTCGAAAGCGCAACTTTGCCGGCGGTCGTAGATGGTCCGGGGGGTAGCGAGGCCCAATCTGGCCCGCTCACTTTTGATCCGCGATCGGGTCGTTTCCCGGAATAACCACGGCGCACGAGTTCGCCCGAATCCCATGCCCACGATCAATCAACTGGTTGCCAAGCCGCGTCGGCCCGTCGTCTACAAGACCAAGTCGCCGGTCCTTGAAGGTTGCCCGTTCAAGCGCGGGGTTTGCCTGCAAGTCAAGACGATGACCCCGAAGAAGCCGAACTCGGCGCTCCGGAAAGTCGCCCGCGTGCGGCTCTCCAACGGCAAGGAAGTCACCGCGTACATCGGTGGTGAAGGCCACAACTTGCAGGAACACTCGATCGTCCTGGTCCGTGGTGGCCGGGTCCGCGACCTGCCGGGTGTCCGCTACCACATCGTCCGCGGCGTGCTCGACAGCCTCGGCGTGGCGGACCGGAAGCAAGCCCGGTCGAAGTACGGGACCTCGTCCAAGGCCGCAGCGCCGGTCAAGGGCAAGAAGAAGTAAGCCCAGTTCGGCCTCGATTCGACACAACCTTCGTGGCGCTTCGGTCCCGTTCCGGACGCCTTCTTCCCGCATTGCCTCTGCCAGGATTTTCCAGGACTCACGACGCATGGCCCGCAAGTTCACCGCCAGCAAGGAACAACTCCGGCCCGACCCCCGGTTCGGTTCGAAGCTGGCCTCGAAGTTCATCAACTGCCTGATGTATGACGGCAAGAAGTCGACCGCCCAGCGGGTCTTCTACGAGTCGATGGAACTGATCGAGCGCCGGCTCCCGAACGAGAGCCCGATCGACGTCTTTACTCGCGCCGTCGAGAACGTCAAGCCGATCATCGAGGTCCGCTCGAAGCGCGTCGGTGGTGCCACCTATCAGGTGCCGATGCAGGTCAACAAGACCCGCCAGCAGACCCTGTCGGTCCGCTGGATCTTGATGTCCGCCCGCGAAAAGAAGGGTCGCCCGATGGCGATCAAGCTCGCCGACGAGTTGATTGCCGCCTTCAACCGTGAAGGGGCCGCCATCAGCCGCCGCGAAAACATCCACCGGATGGCCGACGCCAACAAGGCGTTCGCCCACTTCGCCTGGTAAGATCGAGATCCGTGGATCTCCAAGTCCAATATCGCCAGCCAACCACCGAACCTTTGGTGGTTGGCTGTTCGTCGTTGCGGGAGGCTCGGTCATGGCTCTGGTCGCGCGGTGGCGTGGGTGGATCCGGGGGCGGCTGAACCTGAGCATCCGGGGCATGATGGTGCTGGTGGCGCTGGCGAGCGTGGGGGTCGGCTGGCCGCTGTATCAGGTCCAGTTGCAGCATGACGCGGTGGATCGGATCATCAAGGCGGGCGGCTCGGTCCTGTATGAGTACCAGATGCAGGCGGGCTCGCCGGGCTCGTCGACCGGGTGGGCCGCCACTCCGCGTCGGTTGTTGGGCCGGTGGTGGGACGAGGCCACCGACGACGTCGTGTGCGTGACGGTCCGAGGTCGGACTCCGCCCGCGAACTGGGTCCAGGTCCTGCCCCGGTTCCGCCGACTCCGGCAACTCCAGGCACCGTTCGCGGGGTTGACGGATGCCGACCTGGTCCCGATCGGTCGCCTCCGAGGGCTGATCGCGCTGGAGTTGGACGACAACCCGATCACCGACGTCGGTCTGGCGCATCTGGCCGAGCTGGATCAGCTCGGCTCGCTCGACGTGAGCCGGTCGTTGATCACCGATGAAGGTCTGGCCGACATCGAGGGGATGCGGCAGATGCAGCGACTCAACCTCGACGGGACCCACGTCACGGATCATGGCCTGGACCACCTCTGGGACCTCCGCCGGCTCAGCTCGCTCAACTTGAAGGGAACGCAAGTGACCGACGCCGGCCTGGCCCGGTTGACCCACCTCGGCAACCTTCGCAACTTGAACCTGAGTTCGACCCCCATCACGGGGGATGGCCTCCGAGCCCTTGTGGGCCTGACCCAGCTCTGGACGCTCAACCTCCAGGACACGGCCGTCGATGACCGCCTTCTGGTTCACTTGCGGGGGATGAACGACCTCCGGCTGCTCTGGCTCGGTTCGACCCACGTCAGCGACGCGGCGGCGGCTGAACTGCGGCGATCCCTGCCGAGCTTGATGATCCGCTGAACTGCCGAGGCGAACCAACAAATCCTCGGCTTCACAATCTCTCTACCTCGGAACGGCCGCCGTTTCGAGGCTTGGGAAGGTGTGACTCTGCCTGACGCCCGCTGGGCGAGTTGAGGCCGACCGGGTAAACTAATCCTTGATCTCGAGTATGCGGCCATTGGTCGCCCATGACCGGATCGACCTGGACCCGTCCCCTTTGTCGTCCCTTTCAGTGATTGGCCCCTGCTATGGATAACCCTCAATTACTCCAGGCGATCCGGAACATCGGGATCATCGCCCACATCGACGCCGGCAAGACGACCACAACCGAGCGCATCCTCTACTACACGGGCGAGATCCACCGGATGGGGGATGTCGACAAGGGGACGACGACCACCGACCACCTTGAGGAAGAACGCCAGCGCGGGATCACGATCGTCGCCGCCGCCATCACCTGCAAGTGGCACGACGTGACGATCAACATCATCGACACCCCCGGCCACGTCGATTTCACCGCCGAGGTCGAGCGCTCGCTCCGCGTCCTCGACGGCGCCATCGTCATCTTCTCGGCCGTCGAAGGGGTCGAGGCCCAGAGCGAGACCGTCTGGCGGCAGGCGACCAAGTACTCGGTCCCGCGGATCTGCTTCATCAACAAGATGGACCGGATCGGCGCTGAGTTCGACCGCGTTTTCACCGAGATCAGCGAGCGGCTGGAAAGCCACCCGATCCCCGTCCAGATCCCGATCGGCGCCGGCCCCGAAGGGACGATGGGGGAGTTCCAGGGGATCATCGACCTGATCACGATGAAAGCCTTCACCTACAAGCCCGAGGACTACGGCTCGTCGTTCAGCGAGACCGACATCCCCGCCGACCTGATGCCCGACGCCGAACTCTGGCGCGAGCGGATGCTCAACACCCTCGCCGACTTCGACGAGGGGTTCGGTGAAGCCTACATGGCCTTCCTCGAAGGGGAAGCTCTCGCCGAGGCTGACATCGTCGCCAGCCTCCGTCGCGCCACGCTGACCGGTCAGGCTCAACCCGTCTTTTGCGGCAGTTCGTTCAAGTTCGTCGGCGTCCAGCGGCTGCTCGATGGGGTCTCGGCCTACCTCCCCTCCCCGCTCGACCGGCCCCCGGTCGTCGGGACGCACCCGAAGCGGAACACCGAGGTGATCCGCAAGCCAAGCCCGAGCGAGCCGTTCGCCGGGCTCGTCTTCAAGATCACCAACGACGCCCACGGCGACCTCTCGTTCGTCCGGATCTACTCGGGGGTCCTCAAGTCGGGGAGTCGGCCCTACAACCCCGGCAAGGACAAGAAGGAGATCTGCTCGCGGCTCTACCACATCCGCGCTGATGAGCGGGTCAAGATCGAGGAAGGCGTGGCGGGGGACATCGTCGGCGTCGTCGGCCTGAAGGATTCGGTCACGGGCGACACCCTCTGCGACGCCTCGCACCCGGTCCTCCTGGAGAAGATCGAGTTCCCCGAGACCGTCATCAGCATGTCGATCGAGCCGGTCAGCTCGGCGGATAAAGGCAAGCTGGCCGAGACCTTGATGAGCCTCGCCCGCGAGGACCCGACGTTCTCGTTCAAGGTCAACGAGGAGACCGGCCAGACCCTGATCTCGGGGATGGGGGAACTCCACATGGAGATCCTCAAGAACCGGATGACGCGCGACTACAAGCTGAAGGTCCACGTCGGCCGCCCGCGCGTTTCCTACCGCGAGACGATCCGCAAGAACGTCAAGGGGGTCGTCGGCTCGTGCATCCGCCAGACCGGCGGGTCGGGGTTGTTCGCGCGGGTCAAGATCGACCTCGAACACGAGGTCCAGCCCAAGGGCGGGGCAACGCTGGTCTTCGTCAACAAGCTCAAAGGGGGCGTCATCCCCGCCGAGTTCATCCCGTCGATCGAGGCGGGTTTGCGCGAAGAAGCCAAGTCGGGCGGCCGGACGGGGTTCCCGCTCGTCGACCTGAAAGTCACCCTGACCGACGGCGACGTCCACGACACCGACTCGAACGACACCGCCTTCCGGTTCGCCGCGACCGACGCCCTCCGCAAGGCGGTGGCCGAGGCGGGCTCGACCTTGCTCGAACCGGTGATGAAGCTCGAAGTCGTCACGCCCGAGGATTATCTGGGTGACGTGATGGCGGATCTGCTGTCGCGCCGGACGCAAATCGAAAAGATGTTCGAGCGCGGCAAGCTCAAGGTGGTCGAGGCTCGGGCACCACTGGAGAAGATGTTCGGCTACTCGACCGCCGTCCGGTCGCTGAGTCAAGGGCGGGCGAGCTACTCGATGGAACCGCTCGAATACGCCGCCGCGCCCGACGAACTGCTCGAAAGCCTGGCGGGGGGCTGAGCCGTCCGCAGTTCGATTCGTTGCCGGAGGAGAACTCGCATGGGCCTCGCCTATTTCATCTGTGCCGAGTACCCGGTCGAGGGGGTCGCCGAAAGGACCCCCGACGGCAAGGCGCTCGCGCAGGCGAGCGACCACCTCGAAGCCCTGGCGCAGGGGGCGGGAGTCCCCGGCCTCTTCGAGTTCCTGAGCGTCGATCCCGCCACGGCGGCGGCGCTCGGCGGCTGGGAGGACGCCGACTCCGACGACGAACCCGACGACCTCGCTGACGATGAGTTTGCCGACGATGAGGAGGCCGAGGACGACCCGCCCAGCCCCGCCGAGCAGTGGTTCGCCGCCGAGGATGGCCTGACCACCATCGAGGCCCTGATCCAGGGGGTCGAGGCCGACCCCGACGCCCTCGCCGCCGAACTCGGGACGTGGATCAAGCCTGCCGATGTAGTGGCCGAGCTGAACGAGTTCGCGGCGATCCTCCACCGGCTCGCCGCGGCCGGAGTCCGCTGGCATCTCGGGATCGACTTCTAATTCTTCACCTTTCTGCCCCGAGACCGCCCCATGCCCGCTTACTTCATCGTCACCGAGGACCCGATCGACGGGTTCGACCTGTTCGGCAATGGCGAGGCCCTGGCCTTCGCCAGCGACCTGCTGGAGCGCCTCGCGTCCGAGGCCGGCGTCCGCACCCTGATGGACTTCTTCAGCATGGAGCCCGAGGAGGTCGAGACCCTCTTCGGGATGCTCGGCCTCGACGGGACCGGCACCGAGGTCCTGCCCGAGGACGAGGGAGATCAACCCGCCCCATCTGCCCCCGACACTGTCCCCGAACTCGACGAGGCACCCCCCGAGGTCTGGTTCCCGGCCCGCGACGGCCTGACCACGGTGGAGGCGCTGATCAAAGCGGTCGAAGCCCTGCCCGAAACGGCCAACGAGGAGACCGACACCCCACCCAGCCAGGCGATCCTCGCCGACCTCCGGCAGTTCGAGACCATCCTCACCAACCTCGCCACCGAGGGGATTCGCTGGCACCTGATGGTGGATATTTGACTCAGCGAGGGTTTATGTCGGACCGAATTGAGAGGGCATCATGGCAAAGAAATCGAATGGTGTTGTGTCGGATCGAGAAAGTCCTAACCCTCACGTTCTCGAAGCGGCTCGGGACTATCATGCGGCAGCGAGATCGCTAGCGCCGGTCGGTGGGCAAAGTGGTCGCCTGTTGCCGTTTTGTATGGTGGGCGGCTTTGCTCTGGAAATCTATCTAAAATCATTGAATTCGCACTGGTTATACCCGGACATGGTGTTGCCTCCGGATAAGAATCCAGATCACGGTATTCCTTCAGGCCTGCAAACCGACATGTACCGGCAGACGGTCCAGGCGGCGCCAGGTGGTCATGATCTTGTAAAGATATTTGACGGGTTGGACACTTTGACCCGCGATGAAATGACCCGCAAGTACGCAGAGACTTCTCCCCTGTGGGGCGTGAGGACGCTGGGTGAAGCGCTCGCGCGATATCGGAACATCTTTGTCCACTCACGGTACATCTTTGAAGATAAACATTCGATCCCGGATGGCCCGATCGTTGATATTTTGATTTTTCTCGATTTTCTGGGCGATTTTGTCGAGGCGAAACACAAGGCCAACCCACGCACAATCGCTCGGGAGGAGCACCGGAGACTCATGGCGAACGTGAGCAATCTTGAATCGAACTGCGTCGAACCGGCCGAACCAGTTGTTCGTCGCGGGCGGGTTGTGGACGGAGCCGTGGTTCTCGACTTAGGCGAGTCGCTGCCTGAGGAAACAATTGTTCGTGTCGAGCCGGCGGATTCTTCGTCGCGTGCCGAATCTGGTGTCGTCAAAGGCGGGCTTATCCAACTCGACTGGTCTGATTCGCTCTCGAACGAAACCACTGTCAATGTTGTTGTGTTCGGTAAGCTCTTAAGCCTAGAGGAGATTGATCCGGCGTTCCGGATCGGCGATCTGGCGGTTGGAACGGGTGTTTCCTCTTTGATCCAGGATTTGAGTCATCAACACTTCGATGATCCGGAGGCCGAGGATTGATGGTCCAATCGCCCGTCTTTCTGGATACGAGTGGTTGGATCGCTCTGCTCGACGAGCAGGACAGGCACCATGACGAGGCTGTCAAAATCTGGACGGGGATCGGACGACGTCGGATTCCCTTCATAGTCACTGATTGGGTCGTGGCGGAAACAGGGAACGGACTGGCCAAAGCGCCACTCCGAGGGGCATTTGTTCGTTCGTTGCCAATCATCATCGATTCCGCACGCGGGCAACTCATTAACATCGACGAGAGTCTGATGAGACGCTCTTTTGACCTTTACAAGAACCGCCCTGATAAAGCCTGGGGCCTCGTTGATTGTTCCAGCTTCGTCATCATGGGAGACCTCAATATTCGCGATGCACTGACGGCTGACCGGCATTATGATCAGGCAGGGTTTCGCTATTTGCTGAACCAACCGAGACGGTGAAGACGCTTGGTATGTGACATCTCGCTTTCCTCCAACGAGGTTTGAAACGATGCTCCATCATGGCAGAGTTCGAAACGGTCTGATCGTGCTGGATCATCCCGGCTCGCTGCCCGAAGGGGCCGAGGTGACGGTCCGCCTGGCTGAGCCGGCGAGGGCCGAGATTGCCCGGATGGATGTCCTGGGCGCCGAGGCCGGGATACCGGACCTGGCGGCGAACATCGACTACTACCTGCACGGCCAGCCGAAGGTGATGCTTGCCCCGTACGAGGTCGCGGCGGGGTCGTCGGGCTTGATCGAGCCCGAGCGCGGGGCGCTCAACCGGGCCTGGCTGGCGCTCGAAGGGTTGTCGATCGGCGACGCCTTCGGCGAGCAGTTCTTCGTCCACCCCGACGAGGTTGAGCCCTTGATCCAGGCGCGGACCTTGCCCGCCCCGCCCTGGGAGTGGACCGACGACACCCTGATGGCCCTCTCGATCCAGGAGTCGCTCCGGCTCCATGGGCGGGTCGCCCCGGACCAACTGGCGCTCAGCTTTGCCCACCGCTACGAGGGGTTTCGTGGCTACGGTGCGGCGATGCACCGGCTTTTGCACCTGATCCGCGAAGGGACACCCTGGGCCGAGGCCAGCCCGGCGCAGTTCTCCGGGCAAGGGTCGTACGGCAACGGGTCGGCCATGCGGGTGGCACCGCTCGGGGCGTACTTCGCTGACGATCTCGACCGGGTCGGCGCTGAGGCCACGCGGTCGTCGGTCGTCACCCACAGCCACCCCGAAGCCGTCGCCGGTGCGGTCGCCACCGCCATCGCCGCCGCGTATGCCTGGCGACTCCGGGGCCAGACGCCCACCGTCCGCGCGTTCCTCGGCTTGATCCTCCCGCACGTCCCCGACAGCATCGTCCACGAGCGGATCAGCCACGCCATCGCGCTCGATCCCGACTGCTCGATCCGCCTGGGAGTCGCCGCGCTCGGCAACGGCGACGAACTCTCGGCGCAGGACACGGTCCCGTTTGCCCTCTGGTGCGCCGGGCGGCATCTGGCCGACTTCGAGGAGGCGATGTGGTGGACCGTCGCCGGCCTCGGCGACCGCGACACCACCTGTGCCATCGTCGGCGGGATCGTCGCCCTCCACGTCGGCGAGGCCGGCATCCCCCGCTGGTGGCGGGCGCTGCGTGAGCCGTTGCCCGTCTGGCCGTTCGGTGCTACGCTCGATCCGAATCCTTCCCACCCTGGAGCCACGCGATGATTTACCGAGGCAAGGTGCAGAACGGCATGGTCGTGCTTGACGACCCCACCGCGTTCCCGGACGGGACCGAGGTCAAGATCGAGAAGTTCGCCAACGAGTCGGATGGGCCTGCCGATGGTCTGCTCGGGATGCTCGACTTCGCCGGGGACACCGGGGTCGATGATCTTTCCATCAATCTGGATCATTATCTCTATGGACATCCCAAGGTGACCGATGCCGAGTGAGACGACCTTCCTCGACTCCAGTGGCTGGATCGCTCCGCTCAACAGGCGTGATAAAAACCACGCGAAAGCCGTCACGATTTCGCAGGGTCTGGACAATCGCAAAGCGTTGATCGTGATCACGGATTGGATCATCGCGGAAACGGGTAATGGCCTGGCAAGTTCGCCAATCCGCCGAGGATTTGCCCAGGCCGCCCGTTATCTGATAGGAAGCAACCGCTATCGAATCGTCGAGATCGACGGTGGTCTCCTCGATCGTTCCCTCGCTCTTTACGCCAGTCGGCTCGACAAGACCTGGGGGACTGGTCGATTGCTCCAGCTTCCTCGTTATGAGCGACCTGGGGATCACTGAAGCCCTGACCGCCGATCACCACTTCGAGCAGGCCGGGTTTCGGGCTCTGCTCCGCGATGCTGGCCCAACGAATGGAACGAACTGAGGCTCAGCGGCTCTGGATGTCGATATCTGGGGCGGGCGTGGCGAACTGTTGGGAGATGAGAGCCAGCGAATGCCGGTTCAGACGATGCCCGGCGATCGCCAGAGTGAGCTGTTCGGCCAGGATCGCCAGCAGGACGACCCCGAGGTCGATGGCCAGGCGGATCAAGGGCTTGAGGCCCGGTCCACCCACCACCAGCAAGAGGTGAACCGCGACCGCCAGCAGGAACGCCAGCAACGCATAAGCCAGCAGCGAGTCGGTCACCCGGCCCACCCGGAACGGGCGGTCGGTCGGGTCCAGCAAGAGCGAAAACGTGCCGACCGCCACCCGGACCCGCAAAAAGGTGATCAGGCCAACCAGCGCCACCACCGTCAGCAAGGTCAGATAGGCCAGCGGCCCAATCTGCTTGAGATGGGCGGCAATCGCGTCCCGCTCCTTCAACTGGCCGATGCTGGTGACGACCTCGAACACCGAAAACGTCATCAAGGCCACGAATCCGACATTCCAGTTGAGCGTCTTGTTAGCGTCTTTCAGTGATTTGCTAACATGATCACGCCATTCTTCGTGAATGCACGGCCCGAACGTCCGGGTCGCCACCATGTTCCGGGCGAACTGGACCCCTTGCCGATGGGTCCGGAAGAAGTAGCCGAACCAGGCGACGAAGAGGCCGGTCCCGACCGCTACCGCCCAGCGTGTGTTGTCGGTCCCGGAGATGACCAGCATCGCCGCGCTGAACGAGGCCACGAAGTTGACCAGCGCGAACTGGAGGAAGGAGACGCCAAGCAGATTGTAGCGCCCCGCTCGCGGGATGTCGGGTTTGCGGGTGAAATTCTGGTCCTGCAGGAAGCGGGCGAAGAGGACGCCGTTGAGCATCAAGCCGCCGTGGAGCCGGGCGAACCGGAGCGCCAGGATCAAGGCGGGAACCATGACGAGGACGGCGTAGAAGGTGAATACGTTCTGCGCGATCGGGTCGAGCGCTGCCGGGAGGTTGCCCTGCAGGGTGTTCTGGAGGAACAGTCCCATCCCGGCGAACACGGTCCCGAGGAAGGTAATCAGCTCACGGCGGCGGTCGACGAGCGAGCGGAACTCCTGCGTGACCGTACCGAATTCCACATCCATCATTCGGCCCTCGGGATCAGCTTGATGGAACATTGGGTCAGACCAGGACCCGACGGAACAGGGTGATCAGGGCCTGGAAGGCGCCATCGGTGGCTTCGGGATCGTAGCGGGGGCCAAGGTCGCGCATGAAGGCGTGCTCGGCAGGAAACAGCTCGATCCGGTGGTTGACCCTGGCCTGGGCGAGCCCGGCGGCGATCGCGGCTCGACCTTCGGGCGGGATGTGGGGGTCGCCGGCACCGAAGATCATCAGGAGTTCGCCGGTGATCGACCCGGCGGCGGCCAGCGAACCCGAATCCTCATCCGAGCCGAGCTTGCCGTTGTGGATGCCGGTCCCATAGAAGCAGGTCGTGGCCCGGATGTCGGGCTGGAGTGCGGCGCGGAAGGCGAGGTGCCCACCGAAGCAGAAGCCGGCGGCGGCAAGCTGACCGGGGGCGACGCTCGGGTGGTTGCTGGCAAAGTCGAGCAAAGTGCGGATATCGGCGTCGAAGGCGACGGTCGGGAGCTTGCCCGAGTCGTCGAGCGCCCGGGCGCGATCGGCGTCGAAGTCGAGCGCTGAGCCGGCCGGCTCGATCCGGTGGTAGATCTCGGGGGCGAGGACGACGAACCCGTAGCCCGCCAGCCGCTCGGAGATCCGGAGCATCGGCGGAGTGAGTTGGAAGATATCCGAATAGAACGCGACCGCCGGGAACTGGCCCGTTGCGTTGGGCCGGGATACGAAGGTCCGCATCGGGGTGGCGAAGTCGGGCACGGGAACGTCCACGAACTCAGAGGCGATCTGCATGGCTCAAGCTGGCTCAAATCGAGGAAAGTTGGCCGGAAAGTCGGGTCATCATACCGGGTCTGGCGGGGTCCGCAAACCAAGTCCCGCCGGGCCATTGGCGACGGCGGACGCGACTGCTACGATGAGCCCATGCCATCCACGCCGGCCCAGTATCGCCTGGTCATCTTCGACGAGCTGGATAACCCCCAGCCGGTCCGCGAGCTGTTTTGTCAGGTGCTCGGTGTCCACCCGACCGACGCCGCGCAGTGGGTGGCCCGCGTTCCCGGCGTCTGGCCCAAATTGCTGGCCGAAGGTGAGGTCCGCCGACTACTCGATGGCCTGTACGGCCTGGAAGTCGCCGCCGAAGGGTGGCGGGTCGACGCCTTCCCCGACATCAAGCGCCCTCGGACGATCCACGAGGCCGCCTGCATCGACGGCGGCCTGAGAATCACCGGCCTCCGCGGCGAGCCGACCCACTGGGTCCCCTGGGACAAGGTCGAGATGATCGCCGCCGGGACGATCGCCGCCGATGACTCGACCCGCGAGGCCACCCCGCCCGGCTGGGTCAACGCGATCTCGACCGGCTTCCGCGCCGCGATCGGGCGGGCACCGCGCGCCGCCCGCAAGTCGCGCGGGATGCGGACCCCGCGCGACCCCGTGGCCGAGGTCCTGATCGTCCGCCGCGACCCGTTGGTCGCCTTCCGGGTCGTCTCGAATCAGATGAACTACGGCTACCTCGGTGACCGGCTTCGGCCCTCCGCGCTCGAAAACTTCCCGACCTTCCTGGCCGACCTGAAGCGCCTCGCCTCCTCAGCGATCATCACCCCGACGACCGACGACCTCCTCAACCCCGACGCCGACGACGTGGACCCCGACGACTACGAGTTCGCCAACCCGCAAAGCCTGGTCGACTACGCGACCCTCCGCCTCCTCTGGGGCTGGTACCGCCGCGACCGCCAGAAGCTCGAAGGGACCGGCGACCACGACCAGTTGGCCTGATCGAGCCTGGTTCTGATACGCTTCCCAGAAAGAGATTGCCCATCACGGATTGCAAATAGCACATCGCAAACGCATTCGTAATAATCCTTTGCGGTTTGCGATCTGGTCTCTGCGATGCCCATGAATTTCTGGGAACCGAACAACTTCGTTCGGGGCGTAAGGGAGCGACCGACTTGTCAAAGAACGGGTCTGGGGCGACTGCGGGGCTGGCTCAGTGCTGGCGCTGGGTGCGTTTCCGGCGGGCTTTGCGTTCGCGCCTGGCCAGTTTGGTGCGATCGGGACGTTTCCTGGGCGAATCCGCAGCGTCGGTCGTGAGTACAGGGGCGGAAATTGGCTTCGTTTCGTTGTTCGAGAGACGAACAATGGCTTCGTTTCGTTCGGGTTGCTCAACCTTGACTTCCCGAGGCAAGGAAGCGGGTTGAGCCGCGACCGGGGCGACCGGCCGGGCGGGTTCGGGAGGCGGGGCCGTGGGGCGTGAGGCCCGGGTGCTGGTCCGGTTCGAATCGCAGAGGCCGGCAATCCGCATCTGGTTCATGACCCAGATCAGGTGCCGGCGAGTTGCGGCTTCGTAGCGGCGGAGGAGGACGGCGTCGTGGCTCGGCAGGTCGGTCCACCCGGCCTCGGTTCGGGTCCGGGCTTGCTCGTCGATTGGGGCGACGCGGTCGCGGGTGGCTTGCAGGAGAGCGATCTGCTCGCGCGCGACCTCGGCCGGGGTGACCTCGGGGCAGATCGGTTCGGCCAGTTCGTTCAGGGCGATGCCGATCGGCGTGGTCTGGAACGGCTCCGAGGTGGCCAGCAGGTGGTGGGCCAGCGCGGTCTGCGGCTCGTCCCAGCCCGAGGTGTTGGTCGCGCAGTGGAGCAACATCGCCCAGCGCTCGATCAACCACTCGCACCCCTGCGGCGTCTGTTTGAGTTGCGCCACGACTTTGCTCGGGTGGCGGGCGAGCTGAGTGCCGATCGTCTCGGCATCAAGGCGGCGGTCATTTTCCCAGATGTCGAACTCGGCGCGGCTGGCGGCGACCTCCCGTAAGAGAATTTCCATCACGCTGATCCGGCCGAGCTTCAACGTCGCCTCGGCCAGCTCATCAACGAGCCAGTATTCCCACTCATCGCGCGGGGCATACAGTTCATGGCACGACGCCAACCGCGCGGCGCGAGCCTCGGCGGCTTCCGGCCCGACCATCGCCACGGTGGCCGTCAAGCCATGCGTGACGGCATTCCGGCTTGCCCGCGCCTTCCCCTCCATCGTCGTTGGCCCGGTGGACTTCAACGCATTGGCGCGGTTCGCTGCGAGCTGCTTTGCGGAGACGCTCATCGCCTTCTCTCCCGCCGGTTGTGCAATCACGATGCGGAATCATCCCGTCAGTCACCCGCGAATCCAGCCCAATCGGCAAGGATTTCCCCGGTTGCCTGACGGAATTATAACTTCTAATTTGCCGAAGTGGGATAGTTTTGTCAAATAGTATAAATTGTCACAAGAAAGCGGATTGCAAATCGCAGGATCGCAAATTGCAGATGGGATTCTCAAAGGATCTGGCAAGCTGCGATTCGGGATCGGCAAGGGAAATTACGGGTGCGGTTGTTCTGACGAACCGTGGATTCGGTTCCGCTCCCGCAAGCGACTTCACCGCGTCTCACCCGGCACGGCCAGATCCTTGGCGATTATGCCCACGGTCGGCCTCTTACCGATCCCGGGAATCCATCGCACCGGGTCACTCGCCTGATCGTAGGCTTGGTGTTGATCCCGCCCATAAAATCCGCCGTCATCACTCCCGCCGTTTTCGCGGTTACGCCGGGACGATATGACACGACAGACCCTGCTCGATCAGTTCCTGCTCGATCTCGCGGAGGAATCGTTGCTTGACGTCCGGATAAGACTCTCCCGCCATCGGGCCATGAAAGCGCGAAATCCCTGTTGGCAGGTGGATGGCCTGGACGAACGAACCACCCACGCAGCGACCCACATTGACCCGAACATCTTCCTGACGCAGCATCGACCTCGCCTCCTGATGGGTCAGTTCCGGGGAGCTATGCACCAGGTTCACAATCGCTGAAGTTGATCAGGCTTAGACCCACGACCTGCTCGAAGAACCGCCCATAAACAGGGTCGGATATTCCCTCATTCTCGAAGATCAGGACATGATACCAGGGATTTGGGTGGGACAGGTCGGTCTCAAATAGGTAGCGATGCTGGTTCGGATAGTCCGACACCTGACGCAAGGCGGCAACGATGTCATCGCCGGCATCGTCGAAGTTCCCTGAACCATAGACACGCTCAATCTGACCGAGGCGAAGCCAGAGCGATCGCCACTTGGGGCTTTGATAACCAGGCATCGATACGGCTCCCGACGGATCAACCACCCTCATTGCAAAGCACCATCAGGCGTCTGCGACATGAAGAAGTGTTGAAAAAAGGGTCTCGACCCAGCTCTGTCCCGCAGGACCACAAATCCCACCAACCCCTACCCTTCGGACGACCAACCATTTGCTAGATCTCGACCCGAGCCTAGAAGACCGGACCTTTTGTCAGGTTTTGCTGCCACGATGACGCAACGGCCCGTCGTACCAGGAGCGTTGCAGGAGCCAGTGGGAGTAGTCCTGGAACACCATTATTAGCCCCTGGACTCTCCGGACCTCGAAAAATTCGGCAAGGAGTGTACCCAACTCACGGACCGCTTGCTTGTCGGCCGATTCCACCCCGCCAGGTAAACACAGGCGGGCGAGCCTCGACCACATCAGGTTGTTGCCCTCATTGAACCGAACGACGAGCCATTCGCGGAGGCCAATCAGCACCCTGGCTCCGGGCTGCGTCGAACCCGTCGAGGTAAGCACAGACCGCCCCGTAGCTGACGGGCACCACATACATTCCGGGACGAAGGCAGAGGTTGGCGACCAACTGCTCGAAATCCTGGTCATGGATCTGCTCGCTGCGAGAAGGCCCGCTCGCCATCGACCAACCTCCTCCCGTTCCATGATCGCTCTCAGCCTTGGAGGTAGGGTCTTGACCCAGTTTGGTCCCCTCACGACTATGGATGCTACCATTCCCTCAGTTCGGTTAACCTACCGCCAGTTGCGACTCAACCCAGCCCACAGATCTTAAAACTTTTAGTGTCCGCAAGCGGGAATGGCACCAACGACCACCCGAATTTATGCTGAAGACTCGATCGTTCTCTAAAATTCAGGATATCACGGGATTCATGAATGGCGTACGTTGAGTTGAAAATCAGAGCAGGCTGCCAGGAGCCTTACATCGAATTTTTTGTCGATGGGATCAACCTAGGCGCTCGTGTTCGAGAATCTTTTGGCACAGCTCGCTATGATGAGGTCTTGCCCTATTATGGTTCAGACTATTCAATCTCGGAAACCGTGCTGGGTGAGGATGTCCGATCTAATGGTGCAAAGGCGGCGATCTTCCTCGCTTGCGGTTGCGGTTGTTCTGGTTGCAGCAGTGTGCAAGTCGATGTAGCTCTGAGCGAAAATACCATTACGTTCTCAAAATTTTCGACCTGGAGTCAAGGCAAACCGGTCGAATCCGACCTTGGTCCAGTTGTCTTAGATCGTATGCAGTTCGAGGAAGCCATCATACGGCTCCAAGCGATGATTGAAGCATGGCAACCTCCGACAATAGAAGTTCCACCTCAAGCTCCACCAATCGCGTTGCCACCGAGAAATTGACCCAGCGAATGGTTGATCGTCCGAGCGGGCCTGGTGATACTCGTGATCGGATCGGACAGAGTTGCGTTGTGGCCCGGACTACAAGACTCGAAGGTTTAGCGATGCAACGACCGATCATGCCGTAGGTGGAGGCGAAGCGGCGATAGCGGTGGAAAGAACTCGGTGAATGGTGGGATAGTGGTAGGCTGGAAACGTGTCGATCAACGGACCCCCATCGTAGGCGATGACATGGGGTGTGGCGCCGTGAGCGAGCAGCAACTCGATGACCCGTGCATAGACCAGTTCTAATTCAATAGGATCAATAATATGATCCGTTATATCCATTATACCGAGTATCGATAACGAATCGCGTGGCACGGAGGCACCTGCCAAGATGAGGGCTTCCACAACCTCGGCACTTCCATTGAAGGCAGCAGTTTCGAGCGGCGACCACCCACCAGTCGATTTGAATTCGACGTCGGCCCCGTGCGTCAGGGCATGACGAGCAAGTGCTCCATCCTTGCTCCCAGCGGCTAATATCAGCTCCGCGTCGTGGCGACGGGATGTATCCGCACCTGCATCGGCAAGAAGTTGGGTGATATCGTCGAGTTGACAACGAACCGCCCACATGAATGCTGTCCAGCCTTCGTCATTGCTATCTTCCAAATCTGTTCGTTCGGAGAGTAACCGACGGACTGTCTCTTTATCGGCAGGGTCACGGTAAGGGAGCTTACCTGCGATCGTCTGGACCGCGTGAAGTAACCCAGGCATCGCTGATCACCACCTAATTACCAATAATTCGAAATGAGGCCCCGTCGGCGGCGTGGCAGATGTGGACGTCGGGGGTCAGGCCGGTCCGGGCGGCGTAGCCAGTGCGGATGGCTTCGGCGAAGGCTTCGGCCTGGGTGGGTTCGACGAGGTTGACGGTGCAGCCGGCCCAGCCGGCGCCGGAGAGCTTACCGCCGAGGAAGCCGGGGCTGGCATCGGCGGCCTCGATCAGGGCGTCGAGCGCTGCGAAGGTATTTTTTTGGTTGGACAAATCGAGCCGCGTGAGCGGAATTGTTCCTGGTTTGACCGGACCGACGATGATTCCAGGTCGGTCCGAACAGTTTTAGGCCGATTCGTGCGATCCGAGCAATCGGCGAACTTCGGGCAAAAGCACTGTGGGTACAGTGATGACAGCCTGATCCTCACTGTCGGTCGCCGCAGCCTCGTCCCCAGCAATCCACTCTTCTTCGGTGCGGGCATCGAGTTCCGCGAGCAGTTCTTGCACGCGGCGTTGGTCCCAACCAGCCGGAAACTTTTGCTCGCTCATCGTCCCCGCTTTCTCTTCCGCCTGCGGTACGCCTTGAGAGCGCGGCCTACCAACGGATAAGCTGTGATCACGAATACCGAATCACCACCTTCGTCCGGAACATAAACGATCCGGACATAACGACCATCCAGCGCCTGCCCAACAGCTTGCCGCGTAGCGCCCGAGGAAGGGCCGTCCTCGCCCGGTCTGCGCAGGATTCGCTCGACGTCGGCTTCGGTGACACCATGCCCGTAAATATGGGGCAGATTCGTCTCTGGGTCGTCGTAGAAGCGAATATCCAACGCGAACCTCCGCACGACGAGTCTTTGTTTAGCATGGCACGTTTCGCGAGATCCAGCAAGCAGAACATGCCTTGGAGTTTAACTTTCCAAGGAACGGTACGAAGCCCCGTCGGCGGCGTGGCAGATGTGGACGTCGGGGGTCAGGCCGGTCCGGGCGGCGTAGCCAGTGCGGATGGCTTCGGCGAAGGCTTCGGCCTGGGTGGGTTCGACGAGGTTGACGGTGCAGCCGGCCCAACCGGCGCCGGAGAGCTTGCCGCCGAGGAAGCCGGGGCTGGCTTCGGCGGCCTCGATCAGGGCGTCGAGCGCGGGGGAGGAGTTGGCGAAGTCGTCGCGGCTGGAAGCGTGCGAGGCCGACATCAGGGCGCCGAAGGCATGGACGTCGCCGGCCTTCAGGGCCTCGGCGCCGCGGGCGACGCGGTCGTTCTCGGTGAGGATGTGGCGGGCGCGAAGGCGGCCGACGGGGTCAAGGGCGTCCCACTCGTCGAGCAGGCCGTCGAGCGTCACGTCGCGGAGGAAGCGGACCGGAGCGTCGGGGCGGCGGACGCGGAAGTAGTCGACGACGCCCTCGCACTCGGCGCGGCGGATGTTGTACATCCCGTCGGCCAACCGGCGCGACGTCTTTGAGTCACAAACGATGATGGCGGGGGCGGGGTCGCCGAGCGGCAAGAGGGAGTAGTCAAGCGTCAGGCAGTCGAGGATGAAGGCGTGGTTGGCCTGGCCGAAGAGGACCGAGAACTGGTCGAGCAGGCCCGAGTTGACGCCGACGTACTCGTTCTCCGAGCGGCGGAGGGTTTGGGCCAGCGTCAGGCGGTTCGGGTCGGCGAGGGTGGCAGCGCCGGGGATGGTGGCGAGGTTGCCGCCCGCCAGAAACAGGGCAAATGCCGCCTGCAAGCTGGCTGAACTCGACAACCCAGCGCCGAGCGGAACGTCACCGGCGAGCGCGGCGGTGAAGCCCGAGCGGATCGACCCTGAGCCCGCGCCAACGGCCCAGGTGACGCCGCGGACGTAGCGGCCCCAGGTGTCGGGGCCGGGGGTGGCGGCGGGCTGGAGGCCAACGGTCTCGAAGGTTTCCAGACCGTCGAGGTTGGCCGAGCGGACCTGCGCCGTGGTGCCGCTGCGTGGGCTGCCGACGACCACGGTCGAGCGGTCAATCGCGGCGGCGAGGACGAGACCGCCATTGTAGTCGGTGTGGTTGCCGAGCAGTTCGACCCGCCCCGGTGCGCGGGCGAGGACGGTCGGGGCAGCGCCGAACGACTCGGCGTAGGCGGCCAGGGCAATCTCTTCCGGCGACTTGAGCATGGGGAAACGGCCACCGAGGCAGAGGGAATTGACGAGAGGGGGAACGAGAAGACTCCAAGCAAAAACGGCTCGACCACCGCGGGGCGATGGTCGAGCGTTTGGCTGTTCAGGTTGCGTGCCAGGGCGAGTTCAGACGCCGGCGCCAGCGGTTTGCTTGACTCCGGCCTTCTGGCGGAGTTCGTCGGCGTGGTCGGTCTGCTCCCAGGTGAACTCGGGTTCCGAGCGGCCGAAGTGGCCGCCGCTGGCGGTCTTGCGGTAGATCGGGCGGCGGAGGTCGAGGTGCTCGATGATCCCGCGCGGGGTGAGCGGGAAGATCTCCTGGACGAGCTTGGCGATCTCGTGGTCGGGGATCTTGCCGGTCCCCTCGGTGTCGATCTTGACGCTGACCGGTTCGCTGACGCCGATGGCGTAGGCAAGCTGGATCTCGCAGCGGTCGGCGAGGCCGGCGGCGACGACGTTCTTGGCGACGTGGCGGGCCATGTAGGCGGCCGAGCGGTCGACCTTCGTGGGGTCCTTGCCGCTGAACGCCCCGCCGCCGTGGCGACCCCGGCCGCCGTAGGTGTCGACGATGATCTTCCGACCCGTCAAGCCGGCGTCTCCGTGCGGGCCACCGACGACGAAGTTACCGGTCGGGTTGATGTGGTAGATGATGTCGTCATCGGCCATGGCGGGCGGCAGGACGGGCTTGATCACCTGCTCGATGATCGTCTTGCGGATCTCGTCGGCCGAGATCCCCTCGGCGTGCTGCGTCGACACGACGACCGTGTTGATCCGGACGGGGACGCCGCCCTCGTACTCGACGGTGACCTGGCTCTTGCTGTCGGGGCGGAGCCAGGGGATGGTGCCGTTCTGGCGGAGTTCGGTGATCTTGTTGATGATCCGGTGCGAGAGCGCGATCGGCAGCGGCATCAGTTCAGGGGTCTCGTTGGCGGCAAAGCCGAACATCAACCCCTGGTCCCCGGCGCCGATCTCCTTGCCCTTGCTGGAGTCGGCATCGACACCCATCGCGATGTCGGGCGACTGCTTGCCCAGCGCGACGATTACTGCGCAGGTGGTGGCGTCAAAGCCCATGTCGCTGGAGGTGTAGCCGATCTCGCGGACGACCCGGCGGACGATCTCGGGATAGTCGACCATTGCGGTCGTCGTGATCTCACCCGCCAGGCAGACGAGTCCAGTGGTCAAGAGCGTTTCGCAGGCAACCCGGGCCTTGGGGTCTTGCGCCAGGATCGCGTCGAGGATGCTATCAGAGATCTGGTCGGCCATTTTGTCGGGATGGCCCATCGAGACTGATTCGCTCGTGAACAGGTGACGGTCATGGGACACGGAAGGGCGTCTCCAGCGTGATTAGCGAACCAAATACCCGGCGGACGACCTTCGCCGCGGACTCCGGACCAGAGGCAAGCCGAAATCGTCGGCTCCTCTACTCTTGATGATAGAACCGAGTTTAGAAACCACCCCTCGAAATGTAAAGCGACGATCCCGGCCGTCACTCCCTCGTGTTGATCTGAATCAAGCACGGGGTGGCCAACCGGGCCGGTCCCAGGTCGAATGAGCCAGGGTTGACCGATGATCGGTCAACCCTGGCTCATGTCATCACCACTGGTTCGCGGTCGGAAACTCAGAATCGGGCGTGGGTGGATCGGGCGGCGTGGCTTACCGGATGCTTCGCCGCGACGGTCTTTTGCGTCGGGCCGGCGGGAACATGCCTGGCGTGCTGGACCGTCGTCGTCGCCGGGTGCGTCGCGGCGCGGATCTGAGCCCGGGTCGGGTGATCGCCGTAGCGGATATTTGCCAGTTCGAGCCAGAAGGGGATGGGGTGGGCATTGTACGCCTGGATCTTCGCCAGCGTGGTCAGCGGCGCGGTGGGCGTCGGCGAAGGAGTGGGTGAAGGAGTGGGCGTCGGGGTGGGTGAAGGAGTGGGTGTCGGTGTCGGTGATGGGGTGGTCGTCGTGTCGTCGGGCACCGTTGCGGGTTCGATGAGGGGGAAGGTGACATCGCTGTCACCCGGGTCGCTCATGGGGCTGCCCGCCCCCGCTCGAGTTCCCGTCGGTGTACCGGCGGGGACGGCAGTGTTGGTCAGCGTGAAAGTCACCGGTGATCCACCGGACGCCGACGCCGTCACCGTGTATGTCCCGACAACGCCGTTGGGCGTGGCGGAGACGGCGGCGTAGGACAGGTTGGAGCCATAAGAAAAGATCGCGGACTGGGTAAAGTCAAGGGTCGCCCCGGCGCCATTGACGGGATTCACGGTGTAGGAAACCAGGCCGCCCGCGACGGGATCGCCGACAGGACTGCTCACGAACACGGCGAGCGGGTTGACAAAGTATTGCCCGTTTTTCGACGTCTGCGGCGTGCTGTAGGGTGGCGGGGACAGGGTGAACCCTTGGCTCTGGAAGGCGCCGATGTCGGTTACGCCGTTGACGGTTCGTGGCTTGCCGCGCTCGTCGGTGGCGGTAGTGGTGGCGGCGGTATCCCCGGCGCCGATCGCCAGGCTTCCCGGCAAGAGCGGGATCGTCTGCACGGAGCCGCCGTAGTTGCCCAGCGTCCCCAACCCCAGATAGATCAAGCTCACAAAATTGTAGATGATGTTGTGCGTCGAGCCGCCATTGACCAGGCCGCCTGCCCCGCCGTTGCTCCCAACCAGGTTGTTGTGCGAGGTGGCCACCACGGTGCCGACGATGTCGCTGGGGGTACTGGTCTCGTGCGTGGCATCGTTGAAGGTGTTCGCCGCAACGATGGTGTTGACCAGCGTCATCGAGTTGGGGCTGCCGACATCAATTCCGCCGGCCGTCGCCGACGCCGAGTTCCGCACGATGGTCGAGCCGGAGATGGTGACCGCTCCGGTGCCGCCGGTCAGAATCGCCCCGCCGTCGCTGGCCGAGTTGGCCGTCACCGTGGACCCGATTAACTTGAACTGACCTCCGCTATCGAGATAAGTAAAGATGGCCCCGCCGGAGTCGCCCCCCGAATTGCCGGTCATTGTCGAGCCATTGACCGTGACCATGCCTGTGGACACGTCGTCGATCGCCCCACCTCGGGCCACGGCTGAGTTGCTGGCGAAGGTCGAACCGTTGACCGTGACGTTGCCCGCCGAGACATGCAAAGCTCCCCCACCAAAAGCTGCCGAGTTGTGTGTGAACGTCGAGCTGTTGATCGTCAGCGTGCCAGTGCCGTAGTTCTCGATTCCACCGCCGTAATCTGCCGAGTTGCCTGTGAACGTCGAGTTGCCGACCATGATGGATGCGTTGCTGTCATTGTCGATTCCGCCGCCGAAGTCCGCCGAGTTGCCTGTGAACGTCGAGTTGTTCACGCTGGTCGCATTGTTGCTCGCGTTATAAATTCCTCCGCCCGACGTACGCGGCGGGTAGGTGGTGGTATTGCCCGAGATGATGGGATCAGGTTCAACCGCGGAGTTGTTCTGGAATGTCGTGCTCGAGACGGCGGCCGTGCTGGTTGTGGCGTTATAGAGTCCACCCCCATTGAGACTGACCGAGTTGCCCGACAAAATTGAGTTCGAGAGAGTCAAGTTTCCCGCGTTGTTGATCCCGCCGCCATTGACGGCCCTGCCACCGCTGATCGTCAGGCCGGTCAGGCTGGCGGTCGTGCCGGCGTTGATGGCGAAGATACTGAAGTTGCTCGCAGCTCCACCCCCCTGGACGGTCAGCGCCGAGGCGCCTGAGCCGACGATCGACTCGGCCACCTTCGAGCCGCTCAAGGCCAGCGAGCCCAGGCTCGGGTCGAGGGTGATGGTGCCCAAGGCGTTCAAGCGGACGGTGTTGGGGTCGGTGGTGGTCCGGGGGTTGCTGTTGAGGTTGGCCCAGCCGATCGCCGACCGCAGGGTGCCGACGGCGAGGGAATCCGCCTGCGAGGTCACGACGTACGACGAGGTGTCCTCATACGCCCCGATGTCGAGCTGAGTGCCGGCGTCGAGACCATTCGGACCGAGCTGGGCGCCCCGCTGGTCGGTGGTGACGTTGGTATAACGGTCGATGCCGCCAGCGTCGAGTGCGGGGCTGCCCGGCAGCAGTGGGATCGTCTGCGTGGGGCCACCGTAATTGCCCAGCGTGCCGAGTTTGGGGCTGGCGACGCCGACGAGGTTCCCCGCCGAGCCGTTGGTCAGGCCCCCAGCCCCGCCGGTCCCGATCAGGTTGTTGCGCGAGCCGCTGGTCGCCGTCCCTGGGTTCACCGAGCCGGAGATATCGCTGGCGGCTGTCGAGCCGGTCCTGGTGTTGGCCGCGACGATGGTATTGAACAGGTTAGCCGGCAGGCCTTGATTGTCGATCCCGCCCCCCTGATTGCTGGCCGAGTTGTAGGCAATGGTGGTATTGACCAGATTCAGCACGGTTCCGGAGTTGATGCTCTCGATCCCCCCGCCGTTGATCGCCGAGTTGCCGCTGATCGTCGATGAGGTGAGCGCCAGAGTCCCCCCGCCGCCGTTATAGAAGCCACCGCCGACGTTGGACGTCACGTTGTTGGCGATCGTCGAGCCGGTGACGGTCATGGAACCGGCGTTGAACAGCCCCGCCCCGCCGAAGCTGGCCGTGTTGCCACTGAAGGTCGATCCATTGACGGTCAGCGTGCCGTCATTCCGGACGGCCCCCCCGGTGTAGCCGACGTTGCCCCTGAAGGTCATATTGGCCAGCGTCACGTTCCCCTGGTTATACAGGCCACCGGCCAGAACTCCGGCGGCTCCCGTGGCGTTGCCGCCGGTGACTGTCAGGTTTGCGAGCGAGGCGGTGGTGCCCCTGGCAACGGTCAGGTCGCTGAAGTTCGAGGATGTCCCGCCCCCCTGGATCGTGACGTTCGCTGACCCCGGCCCGGTGATCGCCTCGGCCACCTTGGTGCCGTTGAACGCCAGCGAGCCCAGAGCCGAGTTCAGGGCGATCGTCTGCGGCGTGCTGAAGGTGTTGGCGGTATCAAAGCGGACTGTGTTGGGGTCGGTGCTGGTCCGGGGGTTGGTGTTGAGGTTGGCCCAGCCGACGCCCGCCCGCAACGTGCCGGCAGCGGTGGTGTCGGCGGTCGTGGTGACGAGGTACGACGAGGTATCCTCATACGCGCCGATGTCGGCATGGGTGCCGGCGTCGAGGCCGAGGGGGCCGCGTTGGGCACCACGCTCGTCGGTAAGGCCGGCGTCGGTGTCGCTGGCGGCGTCGAGTGCGGGGCTGTTGGCCAGCAGGGGGATCGTCTGAGTCGGGCCGCCGTAAGAGCCCAGGGTGCCGAGGCCGGGGTTGGCGACGTTGATCTTGTTGCCGCTGGTGCCGTTGGTCAACCCGCCCGAGCCGCCGGTGCCGATCAGGTTGTTGTGCGAACTGGCTGCGATGGGGCCGGCAATATCGGCGACGGTGGCTGAGTTGGAGCTGGTGTTGCCGGCGACGATGGTATTGACCAGGATCATGGTCGCGGAGTTGGCGAGTCCACCTCCGCTGTGGGTGGTCGAGTTCCCGGTGATCGTGGAGTTGATGATGGTCGTCGTGCCGTCGGTGCTGGCGATTCCGCCCCCATCGCCGGTGGTTGAATTGCCTGTCAGCGTGGAGTTGCGGACCGTCAGCGTGCCGCCGGTGAAGTTGAGAATGCCTCCCCCGCCGATCTGACCGGCCGAGTTGCCGGTGAACGTCGACCCGCTTACGGTCATCCTGGCTGCGTTCGAGATGGCGCCACCAAACGGAGCTGAGTTTTTCGCGAAAGTCGAGCCGTTCACCGTGGTCGTACCGGCATAACTGTAGATCGCGCCGGCGATGCCGTTCGCCCCGCCGACATTGCTCGTGAAGGTCGAGTTGGTGACGGTGAGCGTTCCCCCCGTGGTGATGGCGGCTCCCGCCTGGCCGGTGTTCCCCATCAGCGTGGTGCTGTCCAGGGTCAGCATGCCTTGGTTCGAGATCCCGCCGGCGCCGCTGGCCGAGTTACCGTTGGCAATCGTCAAGCCCGAAAGGGTGGTGGTGGTCCCACTATTAACGGTCATGATCGTATAGTTGGAGCTTGATCCACCTCCCTTGACCGTCAGGCTTGCCGCACCGGGGCCAGCGAAGGCGATGGTCCGGCTGCCGGTGAGGGCCGGCAATGCCCCGGTGAGCTGGATGGTGCCGGTGGCGGTGATGTTGATGGTGTCGTTGCTCGTGTCATTATCGGCCTGGGTGATGCAGTAGCGGAGGTCGCCGGTGGTGCCCGAGCCGGCGCCGGTGTCGGTGAGGGCATTGACCGTGAAGGCGGTCAGCAGGGTGCGGGGCTCGCACCATTCAAGCTGGGGGCGGTGGCGGCGGGATTGAGTTGGCTCGGGCCGGGACGTTCGGGTGAACCAGTGGCGGGGTGATTTCGGCGTGGGCATCGAGAGCATCCTTGAGTTCATTGGGGCAGCATCAGGAGAGTCGCATGGCGCGTTGAGGCCGGGGCGTGACCCGGCACCTGCCGAACCTTGTCGAGGCGCGGCCGACGATCGCGGCTCATCCCGGAGCGATGGGAGCCAGGTGAGGGCAGAATGTCCGGTCCGGGTTGATGGTCTGCTCGGCGGCGTCGCCGAGGCACCCGCACGTTCTTCGATTCGGCCTCGCGATGAGCGAGGTTGCTATCAATCCGGTTTCTGGCGTCGCGATGCGCCAGAGATTTCCAGAAACTCGCGACATCCACGCATCAGATAGGAGTAACCAGTTGGACCTCAGAACAGCTTGGCGACTGGCAAAAGGGGACTGACTCTCGCGGCGAAGGAGCGGTGTCTGTCCCCCTGCTTGCGGTTGGCCTTCGCCTCCCGCTTCGACTGCGTAACTACCAGCAAACCTGGAAATACCCTGCGGGGCGTCAGAACCTTGGCGGCGGGTCGCGGAGGCGGCACAATGGGTCGAGATTGGCCGGGACGATTCGGTCCGACGAACTTCACCCGAGGATGAGCTTTCCATGCGTGGACAGGCGACGGTTTGGATCGGCTGGTTAGCGGTCGTGGTGCTTGGGTGCGCGTCCCTGGTCCGGGCGGACGATCCGGTCGGGCCGTCGCCGGGCGAATATCAATCGCGTCGGCAGCGGCTGATCCAGGAAATCCGCGAGGCCGAGGGGGGCTCGACGCCGTTCCTGGTCGTGGTCGTTGGCAAGGGCGAAGCCGGCGACGATGCGAAGTTTCACCAGAACAACGACTTTCACTACCTGACCGGCGTCGATGTCCCGTTCGCGGCGGCGATCTTGCGGTCCGAACTGGGAGACGAAGCCCTGTATCTCCCGCCTGGCAACAAGCTGCGCGAGCGGTACGAGGGGCCGAGCCTCGCGCCGGGACCCGATGCCGCCGGTCGGACCGGGTTTGCCCGGGTCGCGTCGTCGGCCGAATTTCTGGCCGATCTGTTCCGCGCGATCGGCGATCCAGGCACGGGCCGGCGGACGGGATCGGCCGTCTACCTGATCGACCCCGAGCCGACCGAGGCGAGTGCAGCGCGGAGCGCCTGGCTGACACGCTTGATCCGCTCGGGAGCTCCGAACGCCCAGGTCAAGGAAGTGGCCTCGCACGTCCACGAACTGCGCAAGACCAAGTCCGCCGTCGAGGTCGATCTCCTCCGCCGCGCCATCGCCGCCACGGGCGAAGCTCAGACGGCCGTCGCCGGGATCATGGCGCCGGGGCGGTCCGAGGCGCAGCTTGAAGGGGTGATCCTCAACGCCTACCTGGCCCACGGCGCCCACCGCGCCGGGTTCCCGTCGATCGTCGGCTCGGGCCTGAACTCGACCGTCCTCCATTACGGCCAGAACGACCGGACGATGACGGCGGGTGATCTGGTCGTCGTCGACATCGGCGCTGAGGTTGCCGGGTACACCGCCGACATCACCCGGACCTATCCTGTCAGCGGCAAGTTCACTCCTCGCCAGCGCGAGGTCTATCAGCTTGTCCTTGACGGTCAGGCCGGCGCGGCCCGCGAATGTCAGCCGGGCAAGTCGACCATCGGTTCGCTCAACCGCTGGGTCCGCAACTTCTTCCGCGAGAGTCCCTTGCGGGCGAAGGACGAGACCGGGACCGAGCAGACGATGGATCACTTCTTCGCTCACGGCCTCGGTCATCAGCTCGGGCTCGACGTCCACGACGTCGGCGACGCATCCCGCCCACTCGGACCTGGGCAGGTTTTCACGATCGAACCCGGGATCTACATCCCGAGCGAAGGGTTCGGCATCCGGATCGAGGACGATTACCTCGTGACGGCGACCGGCGTCGATAAGCTTTCGGGCGCGATCCCCTCAACCGTCCTCGACGTGGAGCGAGCCCTTGCCCATCCCGCGACCGAAGCCGCGCGGTCGGATCGTTTCCAGCCGGTCATGCCGGCGGGGACACCGTGACCAGGCGAAGTTGGCTTGAATAGGATGGCCCGGCGTCCTATTGTGGAGTGCGTGGCGTATGATTGCCGGATCGGACCAGGTTCGCGCGCTTTCTCCTCGACTTCGAGACCGTCATCATGTCCCTGATCGCTCTTTATGCGGGCAAAGCCGACCGGTTTCAAAAGCGGATGCGCTTCAACCTCTACCGAGCCATGAAGCCGAAGGTCATCCGCTGGCGCGGGCTCAAGATCGCGACCGGCGACCATATGTCGCAGATGTGCAAGGATTGCCTGTACTGGCAGGTCTATGAAGATGGCGAGGTCGAGATCGTCTCGCGGTTCTTGCAACCCGATGACGTCGTCTTCGAGATCGGCACCGGCCTCGGCGCCGTCGCGCTGATCTGTTCCCGCAAGATTGGCGCGGATCGGGTCCACACCTACGAGGCGAACCCGGGGATGAAGCCGCACATCGACCGGAACTTCGAACTCAACAACCTGTTCCCCGAGAGCCAGATCTGCCTGCTCGGTGAAGACGAGCGGACGGGCGATGCCGACTTTTTCGCGTCGTCCGCTTCGTTTGAGCTGTCCACCGCCGTCAAGCAGACCGAGAACACGAAGGCAACCAAGACGCCGACGAAGTCGCTGAACGCCGAACTCCGGCGAGTGAACCCCACCTTCCTGATCGTCGATATCGAAGGCGGCGAATACGACCTGTTTCGCGTCCTCGACGACTTCGGCCGGATCAAGAAAGTGGCCATCGAGGTCCACCCGGGCGTCATCGGCGAGGAGAAGGTCAACGCCGTCCGCGAACGATTGATCAGTGACGGGTTCGTGATCGACCCTGAGTACACCCAGGGTCAGCAACTCTTCGCCGCCCGGCCCTGACCCGCGTCAAAACATCTTCGCCGCCTTGAGCAAGGCATCAAGGCGTCCCGGAGGGGCAATGAAGGTCGGCGTCGGGACGGGGGTCCGCTTGACGAACTCGGCGGGGGTCAGCCGCTCGCCGGCGATCGTGGCGAACGCGGCGCCGGCCTCGGCGACGATGATCGCGCCGGCGGCGACGTCGTGCGTCTGCTCGCCGAGAAAGGTGCAGGCGACGAGCCGACCGCAGGCGACGAAGGCTTGTTCGCAGCAGGCGCTGCCCAGGTCGCGGAGCCGGCCCGGCAAGGTCCGGGGATCAAGGGCCCGCAACGCATTTGAGCCGACGCAGAGGTTGTCTTGCGGGTGGAAGGTGTCGGCATCGGGGACATGAATCCGCTCGCCGTCGCGCCAGGCGCCGCCCCCCTTGGTCGCCCAGTACAACTCACCCAGCGGCGGGATGACGATCACCCCGAGGGTCGGCTCGCCGTCGTCGATCAGGCCGATGCTGACCGCCCAGAGTGGCAGGCCGTGGACCATATTGCCGGTCCCGTCGATCGGGTCGATCGACCACCGCCGCGGCCCGGTCCCACCGCTCGACTCATATTCTTCCCCCGTCAGGACGTCGTCGGGGAACGCCGCGCCCAGCCGTTGCCGGAGGAGTTGTTCAAGGTCGCGGTCGAGGTCGGTGACGTACGATGAGTTCGCCTTCTCCTCGGGGCTGACGGTCTTGTACCGCCCCATCGCCACCGTCGCGGCTTCCAGGGCAAACTTTTTGACCAGTTCCAGATCGTCGCTCAGCGTGCCCATCCGTCAGTCATCCTTCCAGGTCCAGCGTGCGGCAATCTGAACCAGGATATCCAGGCGGGGCGGAAGGTCAACCAGGGACGAGCGGCAATCTCCCAATGCGTGTGCACGTCGAGGGCCGAAACGCGTTTAAACAATGGGTGACGTTTCTCCGGCCTCCGCGGAAGTTGGTCGCCTCATGAATTGAAGCACTTCGCCATAGACACCTCCCATCAGATCGTCGGGTGTGTCGTGCTCGATGTCTGCCGCGCGGCCCAGTTTGCTGGTCCATTGACCGCTCGGCAATTGGCGGGCGGCATGGGTGTAAAACAGGAGGTTCTTGGCGTAGAGGGCCACTTTGGCGAAGCTGTCGTCTAAACTCCCGTTATCGCATCCGAGATACCCGAGTGACTGGAAAGCCTCAACGAGATTGCCAAGCCAACAGTCATGTGGATCTGCCGGGATGGGCCAGTAGACACCGGGCTGCCACCACCGGCCCGTATCTTCGGCGGACCAGGCGATGCAATTGTAATCCGTCGTCGGGGGGCTGGTGATCCGATGGTTCCCGGCGGTGAGACGGGGGAAGCTTCGCGAGTCGATCATCTCGGGATGTAACCCTCTGTACGCCCCCAATCGACCCAGGCTTGCGCCATCAGCTTAACCACGCCTGCCGCCTCGGCTGGGACGGGGTTTTGTTCGGTAATTGCTTCGAGTGCCCAGAACCATTGGTCTGGTTCGCGCTGGAGTTCCTCAAGGATGAGCGGCACGACTGGCAATTCCATCCCGATGATCCGTTGGTAAGGGCGGAGCAAGGCCATCTGAGCCGAGTTTGAAAGATACCGTGACTGGTCCTTCCATTCCGCCGCAAGCCGAGAGAAACGCTCGCTGGAGCTTTCCTTGACGCTTTTTTGGCTGGGGTTATGTGGGGTCGAACCGGAAAACATGTTGCCGCACTCCTTGCGCAAGAAAGCAACGTGGTGTCTCGCGGTTGTTTGCCCATCGTCCTTGATGGACCGTCGATGCGGTCGATGGTTGCGAAACTAACACATCCCTCCGCTCTCGGAAAGAGAAACGATGGCGGCCCTGCCATGGGAAGTTTGGTGCGTCCCGCGGAGCGGTGGGAATCGGGCTGCGTCCCTGGTACAATCCTGTCCTGCCCGGGGAGCAACGCGGCTTCCGGCTTTCTGATCCTGTTGTTGCGCTGAGTCCAACCGCCGTGTCGATCCGCCTGGACAAGATGGTTGCCGACCGCTTTACCCTGTCTCGTCGAGCGGCGCAGGAGGCGGTCCGGAACGGGCGGATCGAGGTTGACGGCGAGGTCTGTGACGAGCCCGGTCGCGAGATGCCCGACGATGCCGGTGACCGACTCGCCTTCTTTCCGAACCGACCCAAGGTTCGCAAGGTGGCCGGGCGGCTCAAGATCCTGCACGAAGACCCGCACGTCCTGATCGTTGATAAACCCGCCGGCTTGCTGACCCAGCCGACCCCCGATAACGAGACCGATACGCTGGTCTCGCGAGCGACGCGGTACCTCAAGATCCGCCACGGCAACAAGTCATTCATCGGCGTCGTCCACCGGCTCGACAAGAATACCTCGGGAGCCCTGGCACTGGCCCGATCGCCCGAGGCGATCCGCGCGTTCCAGAAGCTCTTTCGCGAGCACGACATCGAGCGGCAGTATCTGGCCGTCGTCGAGGGCAACCCCCGCCGCGAATCGGGGACGATCGACAAGGCGCTGATCACCGATCGCGGCGACCTCCGCCGCGGGGTCGCGCGGCATGAGGGGGAAGGTCGCCGCGCCGTGACGCACTTCCGCGTCATCGAGCGGTTCGGCCCGGTCGCGAGTCTGGTGGCCTGCTGGCTCGAAACCGGCCGGACGCACCAGATCCGGATCCACCTGGCCGAGATGGGGCACCCCGTCGTCGGCGAGGCGGTGTATCGCCCCCGGATGCAACCGTCCTGCAAGGCCAAGTTCGCCCGCCAGGCGCTCCACGCACAGACGTTGGGGTTCAAGCACCCGATCCTGGGGCATGACGTCAAGGTTGAGGCCCCCCTGCCCGCCGACATGGACGCCCTGATCGTCGACCTCCGGAACCGCTACGGGATCGAAAACTCGGGCGGTTGATTGGTTCCACTCACCTCGATCTGAAGACTCGAACAGAAGGTTGGTTCATGGCTGCCAAGGTGCCGAGCAAGGCGGAGATCATCAAGCCCGACCCCAACGTCCAGGACGTCAAGCACCAGGAGTTCGCCATCCGGGTGGCGATCGCGCTGGGTCTGACGACGTTTTTCGTGACGATGGGGCTGATCATCTACCTGGCGTCGGAGGTGTTCGTCCTGGCGGGCGCTGGGGTCCTGATCGCCGTGCTGCTCGGAGCCATGGCCGACTTCGTGGCGAAGTGGACGCGACTGTCGCGCGGCTGGGCGCTGGGGCTGATCCTGCTCCTGATGGCGGCGGCGGTCGGGCTTGGGTCGTGGAAGCTGGCGTCGAATCTGGACGAGCAGGTGCGCGACCTCTCGCAGAGCCTGGTCAAGTCAGCGCACAAGATCGAGGACAAGCTCAACCAGTACGACTGGGGCCGGAAGATTGTCGACAACGCCAGGCACATGCAAACTCCGCCCGCCGGCAGTACCGAGATGTTTGGCCGGTTCACCAAGTTCTTTTCCTCGACCCTCGGCGGCGTGGTCGATGCCGTGATCATCCTCTTCATCGGAATCTACGGCGCTTCGGACCCCGATACCTACCGATCCGGTCTGATCCGCCTCTTTCCGCTCCGGAAGCGTCCCCGGACGACGCAGGTGGTCGATAGGTTGGGCGGGACGCTCCGGAAGTGGTTGCTCGGTCAGTTGCTGGTGATGACGATCGTCGGCGTGGTGGTCACGGTGGGTCTCTGGCTGATCGGCGTGCCGTTCGCCCCGGTGCTCGGCTTGCTTGCCTTCTTGCTCGAATTTATTCCCTACGTCGGCCCGATCGGCTCGGCGGTCCCCGGCCTGCTGGTGGCGTCATCGCTCGGTTCGGACAAACTGCTGTACGCAGCCATCCTCTACTTCGCCGTCCAGTCGGCCGAGGGCTACTTGCTCTCACCGCTCATCCAGGAACGGGCCGTCAAGATTCCCCCCGCGCTGACGGTCCTGGCGCAGGTGCTGCTCGGTGTCCTCGTCGGCGGCTTCGGCCTGATCCTGGCCACCCCCTTGACGGCCGTCGCGCTGGTCCTGGTCAACGAACTGTATATCAAGGATGCACTCGGAGACCAACCAGCCGAAGGCTGACCCTTCGGGCTGGATCGATCCCCAGGGGGGCACGGGTGGGCAGGCACTCGCGGCACGGCTCGGACCTGGTGATATCCATGGAGGACTTTGTTCTCGCGGTATCACTTGTGCAACTCCGAATCTGGAGCGACAACACCAAGCGGCGCCCAGCGCAAGATGAGGAGCTTGTTCGTGCGATCATGGAACCGGCGTGATTTTGGGAAGGCAATCGGGTTGGCGGCCGCTCCCACCCTCCTGGGAGGAGCCGCTCTGGCAGGAACGCAACTTTTAACCAGCCCTGGCCCAAGCTGGCCCTCCCTCTGGCCCGCAGCCTGGAAGACGATTCACTTCTATCAGGAGCACCTGCCAGCGCACCTCCGGTTGGCCCAACCGGATTCCCGGGTCGAGCACCAGTCGGGAAGCTCGACCGGCATGGTGGAGATTGCTGTCATGAATGGTGACGTCGAGGTCGGTCGCCTGAATCTCGTCGCGAACTTCCCTTCGCGCCTGTCAACCGACTGCGCGTGGCAGGGAATCATCGTCTCGGGTTGCTGGCACGCCGAAAGCACGGCCAATGCTTGCAGGGCTGGACTCTACTTCTGACCCCAGGAGGCAGCGAACTGCCGTGGTTCCAGCCTCTGGGAGGAGCAACCCAATCGGGGATGTTCCTCCCAATTTTTGACCATCAAGACGGGTCTACTCCGCGCCGTTCTTTCCCGTATCGGTCCAGCCGGTCCGAGAGGGCGAAGAAGGTCGGCGCCCAAAGGCCGACGAAGATTCCGAACCGTTCGCCGTGCCCCGCGTCGGGCGTCTTGGCGAACTGCCAGACCAGGATCGACGCGATGATCGAGGCAAACCCCGCCACAAAGCAGATATGGCCCAGAACCCGGACCACTTGCAAGTCGGTGCCCCGGTTGGGGATGGTGCTCGCGGTTGTCGCGCTGACTTGAGCCATGGGAAGAATCTCCGTGGGAGCCCCACCCGGCTCGGTCGCGCTCGGTAATCCCTCGGATCACTCGCGTGCGGCCTGGAAGCCTGAATGACGACTTGATCTCGGTAAGACCGATGGTAGGCGCGGAGAAGAAGAAAACAAGTTCTGATCTCTCAGATCAGTAAAGACCAGGCCATTCAGCGAGCGACCGGCGAAATACGGCCATCAGTGAACAACCTCCAACGCAAATCGGGTGGCAAAAGCCAGGACAATTGCATAGGCAATACTTGCAAACGTGCCAATCATAATATAATAACTCTTTGCCTCGGCTTCTGTCTCCGCATTGAGCACTTCTTGTTCGCTTGAGCCGTTCTTGATGATCTGGTTCCCGATGCCGAGTTCGTGAAGACGGTAAACTCCCTTTGCTGCAATCAGCATCGCAATGGCATTGTCAGCCCCATCAAGGACAAAACAAAATGCCAGGAGCCGCTCGATATAACCAATGACCCTGCCGACCGCTTCCTCGGTCGGGCTCAACGTCTGAGGAGGGACCTTGGCAACCTTTAAAAGCCAAAAAATGGGACGGCTCGCGGTGAACATGGTGAAAGCGAGACCAAGCAGCATCAAACCGAGTCGTTCGCCGTTTTTCTGGGTTGCAATGGAAGCGATGTAGATGGTTGCCGTTAGCGAGAAGCCCATCAAGAACGCCTCATCCAGAAAGCCGGGAAGAATGGCATAAAATCACCCTAAAATGGGTGATTAATCAAGAAGCACCCGAAAGCGGGTGACAGGTTGGGACGCTTGGCTCGCGCTCAAGATCCGCGAGCAACTCAGGCTCTCGCAAGGCCGATTCGAGTTGTCTGAAGGTCTCATCAACCAAAAAAAACTAGGACGGCAGAGCCAGCTTGATCCGTGGGTCGCTATCTGTTCTCCTGGGGGAAGTCCATCCCAGGAGACGACCGATGCCCAGGCCCAAGCGGACCCCACGACCAGCCCCCACACGCCAGGTCGAGCTGACCAACGCCATCCGCACCTGCCCCGGCTGTGAGCGGCCCCTCTGGGCCGCCTACAAGGGCTACCGCGTCGTCGCTACCCTCGATGGCCTCACCCGGTTCGCCGTCCAGGTCCGACGATGCCGCAACGCCGACTGCCCACGGCACAACGTCTCGCTCCGCGCCGAACGCGAGGGGGTCATCGCCCTGCCGCAGCAGGAGTTCGGCCTTGATGTCATCGCCCTCATCGGTCGCCTCCGCCACGTCGAGCACCGCAGCACCACGGAGATCCACGCCGAGCTGACCCGACGCGGCGTGGCCATCTGCGTCCGCAGCGTCGGGAGCCTCCTGGACCGCTACGATGAGTTGCTCGCCCTGTCTCTGTCCGACCCCACGCGTCTGCGCCGCATCGCCGGCGAGGCCGGTCGCGTCATCCTGGCCATCGACGGCTTGCAGCCCGACATCAGCCACGAGGTCCTCTGGGTCGTCCGCGACGTGCTCAGCGGCGAGATCCTCCTGGCCCGCAGCCTCCTCTCCTCGACCCAGGGCGACCTGGCCGGGCTCCTCCGCGAGGTACAGCAAGCCCTCCGTGGCGAAGGCGTCGCCGCCGAGATCCCCATCGCCGGCGTCGTCTCCGACGGCCAGCACTCGATCCGCAACGCCGTCGCCGAGGTTCTGCCCGGCGTACCGCATCAGCTCTGCCAGTTCCACTACCTCCGCGAGGCGGCCCGGCCGATTTACGAGGCCGACCGCCACGCCAAGGTCGGCCTGAAGAAGCAAGCTCGCGGCATCCGGCCGATCGAACGCCAGGTCGAGGGCCGCGACGACGCCGAGGCCGAAGCGATCCGGGGCTACTGCGCCGCGGTCCGCTCGGCGTTGACCGACGACGGCCGGCCGCCGCTGGAGGCGTCGGGGCTGAAGCTCCGCGACCGGCTGGCCGAGATCGCCGCCAGCCTGGACCACGCCGGCCTCGGCCGAAAAGGGGGCTCCCCAGGGAGCTGACACGATTGCGTGCGATCCTGGGCAAGGCCCTGGCGACGACGGAGTCGGCCTGGCCCGAGGTGCGACGCGCTTTCGGCTGGGTGCATCAGGCGGCGGCGATCCTCGGCAACGAGCAGGGCCTGGACGGCGTTGGGGTCCGTCGTCGCTTGCGGGGCCTGCTCGGAGCGATCGCCCGTCATGGCCAGTCCGTCGGGTCGTTGCATGGGGCGATTGGCCACCTGCTGAAGGTGACGCGGAGCTACTGGGCGGGGTTGTTCGCCTGCTATGACACCAAGGACCTACCGCGGACGAACAACGACCTGGAGCAGCTTTTTGGGTCGTACCGCTACCACGAGCGGCGGGCCAGCGGCCGGAAGGTGGCGTCGCCGGGGATGGTGGTGCGTGGGTCGGTGCGTTTGGTCTCGGCGACGGCGAGCCGCCTGCATGTGATCGAGGCGGCCGAGTTAGCCCCCGCGGATCTGGCGAGCTGGCGTTGCCTGCGTGCGGCCCTGGACCGTCGCGCGTTAAGTCGGACCTGGGGTCGCCGCTTCCGGCAATCCCCGAAGGCTTATCTCCAATCGCTTGAAGCGACCTTGATCAAGTCGGCTCTACCGTCCTAGAAAAAAAACGGGAACTTTTCAATCGCTTTGAGATATTCTGAGGGCGAATCTCAAGGATGTCAGCGATCTCGCGGGAAGTTTTACCCATCCACTTCCAGTAGGCGGCTTCCCATTGAGGCTGGGTCCAGTCGGACCACAGTGAACTAACAAAACGGCAGCCTATTTCTACTGTAACGGATGGTCTGGCGAACCTCTTCGGTTTTGCGGATGATGGATGGCGAGTCATCGATCATCCGGAGTCGCCATCATGTCGTTGCTCGACCATCCCGACGCCCTCGATCTCCTGGCTGACGCCACCGTCTCCACCGACGATGTCCGCGACTGCCGTGTCCAACTGACCGCCTTCCTCCGCCGCTATCTGCCCCTCTTTCGTCGCTCCGAGCAACGTGGCCATCTGGCTGCCTTCGTGCGCGGGCTGCTCAGCGGCCTGGAACGCAAGAGCGTCGAGCCGATCGCACGCCAGGCCGGCATCCCCCGCAAAAACCTCCAGATGTTCGTCGGCCAGGGGGCCTGGGATGACGACGCCGTCATGGCCGAGGTCCGCCGCCACGTCGCCCGGCAGATCGGCGATCCCAACGGCGTCATCGTCCTGGACCCCTCCGCCTTCCCCAAAAAGGGCGACGACAGTTGCGGCGTGGGCCGCCAGTGGTGCGGACGACTCGGCAAGGTCGAAAACTGCCAGCTCGGCGTGTTTCTCGCCTACGTCTCGCCCAAAGGGCACGCCCCGCTCGACCGCCGGCTCTACCTGCCCCAGGATTGGGCCGACGACCCGGCCCGTCGCGAGGCGTGCCACGTCCCCGCCGAGGTCGTCTTCCGCAAAAGCTGGGAGATCGCCGCCGAGTTGCTCGCCCGCTCCGGGGCCGAGGTGCCGCACGGCTGGGTCGTCGGCGACGATGAGTTGGGCCGACCCGCCGAGTTCCGCGCCCTGTTGCGTGAGCGATCCGAGCGGTATGTGCTCGACGTGCCGTGCAACACGCTGGTCCGCGACCTCGATGTGCCTCGTCCGACTCGCCGACCGGGCCAACGCGGCCGACACCCCGAGGTCCCCTTCGTGCGAGCCGACGCCTGGGCGGCGGGCCTGCCGGCGGACCGCTGGACCCGACTGAGGGTCCGCGACGGGACCAAGGGGCCGCTGGTCGTCGAGGCGGTGGCGACTCGGGTTCAGACGCGACAGGAGGGGCGGATCGGCGCCGAGGAGCGGTTGCTGGTGATCCGGACGATCGGGCCAAAGCCGGAGGTGACGTATGCGTTGAGCAACGCGGCGGCCGAGGTGCCGCTGACGGATCTGGTGGCGGCCCGCTCGGTACGGCACCGGATCGAACGGGTGTTTCAGGAAGCCAAGGGTGAGGTCGGGCTGGCCCACTACGAGGTGCGGAGTTGGGTGGGTTGGCATCACCATGTGACGTTGAGCTTGCTGTCGCTGTGGTTCTTGATCCTGGAGCGTGAGCGACTCGGGGGGGAAAACCCCGGCGGTAACGGTGAGCCAGGTGCGGGCGATCTTCAGCCGGCTGCTGCGCAAGAACCCACCAAGCTCGGCGGCGATTGCCGAGGAGATCAGCGTGGTGCTGCGGCGTAACGAGGAGTCGCGGATCTACGCCTGGCACGCCCGAACCCAGTCATTCCCGCCCCGCCGATCGAAATCAAGCTTCAGTTAAGTGTTACAGTAGAACTATTTCCAGACTTAAATTGACGACCCTGATCACGGTCGAATCGCCGACACAGGCAAATGCAATGAGTTGTTTTTGCTGATGCAGTTGTTCGATGCATGTCCTGGCTTTGTGAAAGGCGGGTCCATCTTGCTTGCGGGAAATCCGGGATGAACGGATGAAGACGGGACCGACCCCGACGGACGACCTCACTCGAACCCCTTGGAATTTCGCCTGCGAGGCCAGCCAGGCATGCATCAGCAAGACCGGTCGGACCGCCAGAGCCGGTTCGCGGAAGACCGCCTGAAATTCATCGCCCAACGAGATGCCAAACTTGCCCGTAAGTGCCGGTTGATACTCGACATTCATTTGACCGAACAAGCGTTTCAGGTCGGCATCGAGCAAGAGTCGAGAAGGTTGGTCCAGTTGCGAGGACCCGACGACATCGGCGATGAGGACGGCTCTCAGACTCATGGACATCACTCTGGATGAGTAGAAATCCAACGGCCGCCGGGCGTGCGCAGACACCCGACGGCTGAGCTGGGTCCGGGTTTACTTCTTCCCAGGAGTGACGTCGGCGATCCCGACGTCGATGTACTGGCCGCCACCGGTCTGGTGGCAGTGGACGGCGATCGTGTTCTCGCCGCCGACCTTGAGCGCGGCCTTGGCGGCGGCGGTCATGGGCATGGTCTCGTAGTCGCCGATGTAGCCCGAAGCCCGCGCGGCGAGAATGCCGTTGACGTAGATCTCGACGTCTTCATCGTGGATGCAGTCGAGCTGGAGGTCGGTGTAGGTGCCGGCCGGGAGCGAGAACGAGCGGCGGAGCCAGATGTCGGGCGTGTTCCACTCGGTCCGCATCCCGCCTTCAGCCCCGGGAGTCCCGCGGGTGCCGAAGCCGCCGGCGGCCTGCTTCCAGGTGGTGTCAGCGTAGTCGGGCCTGGTCCAGGCCAGACCGCCGTCGGGCTGCTCGGTCGTCATCTTCCAGGTGAACGGGCGCTCGCGGGCCGACGGCACCACCGTCTTGACGATGGGCGGCGGCGGGATCGGCGGGATCGGCGCCCAGGTCGAGGTTTGCGACTTGTCGCGGCTGGCCCACTTTTTCCAGGTCGCGGCGTCGTCGAGGAGCTTGATGAACACACCGCCAACCACCGATCGTGCCTGGAACCCTTCCTGCTTGGCCGACTTGGTATCGTACCAGTCGGTCATCGGCACGCGCGATTCGGAGACGTCGAGGAAGTCATAAAGCGGGTCCACCAGCGCCTTGAAGTCGGCCGGCTTGCTGGCCATCGTGGCGGTCCAGACGGTCCAGTCGAGCTTGGTGTACGACCGTCGGCTGTCGAGCGGCAGGCCGTACTTGTTCCGGTGCTTGAGATAGAAGGCAATCTCCTTCTCGGTCACGGCGGCGGGGAAGATGTCGAGCTTGAGGAGCTTGTCCCAGACCAGGTTGTACTTCTGGCTCCAGGTTCCTTTCTGGTCGAAAGCGAGCTTGGTAGAGTCGCCTTCGGTCCCCTCAGCCACCCATCGTTTGGCCATGGTGACGGCAAGGTCGTGGTAGCGCCTGGCTTCGGCCTTTTCGCCGCGATACTCGCAGAGGATGCCGAACGAGGCCAGGCCGAGGATCGCCTTGGCCGAGAGGTTAACGTTGTGTGCCAGGTGGCCGGCGAAATCGTCGGTGCAGAGCTGGTTCTCGGGGTCGAAACCCTTGGCTTCGAGATACCTGGCCCAGTTCTGGAGCAGCGGCCAGAACTGCGAGGCGAAGTCGGCGTTCCCCTCGATCCGCGCGATCGCGCCGAGCAAGAGCAAGACGTTTCCCGTCTCCTCGACCGGCATCTGGTCACGCTCGGTCCGCTCGCCGCCGCCGTAAACCTGACCATTGGCCAGCGGGTAGGTCCCAAGGTCGTGCGGCGCGAACGGGAACTTCCACCGGTCCGAGGCCGAGTACGCCAGGACGTTGACGATCGACGCCTTGGCCAGCGTCGGGCTCATCAGCAGGAACAGGGGATCGGTCGGGTAGGTGATGTCGACGGTGGCGATGCAGCCGTTGCTGAAGTTTTCCTTCGAGAACAGGATCGGCTGCCCCTTGGGATCGGCGACCAGCTTGTGCGCGGCGAGCGCCTGGCGGTAGGCCAAAGCCCCGATCTGGGCATACTTGGCACCGCCCGCCTGCGTCAGGTCGGCCATCAGCTCGGTGTCGAATGCCTGGCAGCGGGTGCGGAGCGCGTCGTATTCCTGGGCGCTCATCGTCAGCAGTTTGGCGGCATCGGCGCCGTCCTTCCGCCAGTAGGGGCGGAGGTTTTGCTTGAAGTAGGTGATCGAGTATTCGTCGTCGTAGGCCAGCATCACCTTGCGGGTCACGGCCGTCTCGCCGACCTTGCCGAGGTCGAACGCCATCGCCAGGGCGGGGCTGCCGTCGTTCGCGGCGCGGGGTTTGGGGTCGTCAGCGGTCGCGGGCAACTTGCCGGTCTCGGCGAAGATTTTGGTCAGAGTGCCATTCGAGCCGATCGCGCCTTGCCCTTCTCCTCTGGCGGCGGCGAGGTAGGCATAACCCCAGTCGATCCGGACGTCGTCACCACGACGCACGAGGACGGGTTGTTCCTCGGTCCCAACGCGGAGGACGTCAAGCCCGGCAATCGTCGGTCGCGACATGACAACCGCTTGCCTTGGCTCGTTCACCGCGAGCAAGGCGCTGGCCGAGAAGAAGAGCGCCGCGTCATGCGGCTTGCCGTCGACTGACTGAACGTCCCAGGTCAGATAGGTCACGGGCCGCGACATGATGTCGAGGTCTGCGGGCAGGGCCGGGGTCATGAAGGTCAGCGTGACCCGGACGCTCGCGTCGGCGAAGTCGTAGACGGTCCGGGTCGGCAGGACCTTGAGGCCGGTCTGCGGGAGCGCTGGGGTGGTCGATTCGGCGTCGTTGGCTCCCATCAGGCGGTACGCCTTGCCATCGACGCGGATCAGGCTGTGCAGCGGTTGGCTCCGGCCGGTCCAATGCTGGGTATTGCCGTCGGTCAGCTTGTCGTGCGCCGACCAGATGCTGAAGTAGGGGTCGCAGGCAACGAGGGGGACCGAAGGCGGGCGGAACTGGTCGGCAGCCGGGGCAGGCTCGGCGCCTCCCCAACCCACAACTAGGGCGCAGGCAGATGCCAGGAGAGTTTGCGGGCGCATCGGGACTCCAGGAGATGTGGCATCGATAGGTAGCACGGAAAGCCTCCGGAACCGGGGCCGATGAGAGGTGACATTCTTGGTACGTCAGCTCGCCTTGACCGGTTCTGTTGGCTTCTCGAAGACGATGATATGTTGCCACGGGAGAAACTCCAAGCTCTCGACAAACCGAAAGCCCTGAGGTTCGAGTTCCTTGCGGACCTGTGCCAGAGTCATCTTATGTTCAGGCTTGATCGGCACGTCGGGGTCTTCGCCGCGGAACTCGACCAGGACGAGACGCCCTCCCGGTTTGAGCGCCTGTTTCAGGCCGGTCAGGAGCGCCTCGGGCTGCGATGCCTCGTGGTAGACGTCGACCATGATCGCCAGGTCGACCGCCGCGTCGGGCAGGTTGACGCTCGTCTGGGTGGCCCGGATCGGCTTGATGTTCTTGACCCCGGCGACCTTGGCGTTGTCGCGGAGCATCGTCAGCATCTGCGGCTGGACGTCGGTGGCCAGCACGGTTCCGGTCGGACCGACTCGCCGACTCAACCGCAAGCTGGTGTATCCCGCCCCCGCACCGATGTCGGCGACGGTCGCGCCGGCTTTGATCTTGAGCGCATCGAGCATCGCCTCGGGCTGTTCCTCCGCCTCGCGGGTGTCGCGGAACAACCAGTCAGCCCCCTGAAAGCTCATCACATCGGCGATCGGCCGGCCCATGTAAGTCCCGGGCGGGTCGCGCCGGGCGGATCGCTGTGGTTTGGCATCCTGAGCGTGGCCCAGATTCGGGACCCAACCAAGCATGCCACCAGCAAGGATCAGCGCGGAAACGAGGCGATTCGGGCAACGCATCGGGTAAGTCCTGCAAGGTTGACAGTGGTCTGACCTGAAGGACTTAGTGTGGTCCAAACCTGGCCGAGAAGCCAGGGGAGCCCAGGACCGATCATGACCCGAACCCGAACGGTCGCTTCTGGAGACCTGGAATCGTGCGGCGCGATCACGGGTCCAGGCCGGTCGCGCCTCGATCCGCCATCCCACGAAAAAGCCCCCGTGATGCCGGGGCATCGCGGGGGCTTGCGGATCCGATCAGAGCAAGAATTACGACCGAACCAGACTCGTTCAGAAACCACTGGGAGCCGAGGGGGTCGGGACGGGCGGCGGGGTGCCGGCCGGGCCGCTCATGCCCGCGTCGGGGGTGGTCACGGGAGGAGTCGGGACTGAAGGGGCCGGAGTCGCCGCACCGTAGGTTGCCTGCGGAGCCATCGACTGACCCGTCGCCATCTGCGACGAGCCGTAGCCCTCGTAAACCGGGGTGTAGGTGCCGTAGACCGGCATCGAGCCATAGCCGTAGCCCGTTGAGCAAGCGTCGCAGGCCGGAGCGGCGGCGACAACCGGGGCCGGCTCGCAGCAAGCGCTGCAGCGGTTCTTCTTGCAACCGAACAGACCATGGCGGTGACGGCTGCCACTGTAGCAGCTTGAGTAGCACGACGAACCGTATCCCGACGAGTAGCACGACGAACCGTAACCTGACGAGTAGCACGACGAACCGTAGCTCGACGAACTGTAGCAGCTCGAATAACCCGAGTAGCCCGAGCTATAGCAGCTCGACGACGAATAGCAGTTGGAATAGCACGAGCTATAGCAGCTCGAAACGTAAGCTGGCTCGCACTTCTTGTGGTGACAGCCCAGGCCCGACAAGGCCAAAAGCATGACGACTGTTCCCTGCATGGCGAAAACTCCCTGACGTTGTGAATTCTGAGTGGGGTGGAGCCAGTGACGAATTCCATCCAAGAATGGTTGATCGTCTACCTAAATTGGCGACCGAGAATAACATATCCCGCAAGGTCAATGCAATTCGCCCGATCCGCCGTTGTGGTTTCTTCTGCGTGACCACTTTCTCTTCTTCAGTTACCGCAGATTCTAGTATGTAACGATGCCCTTGGCAAGTCAGTTTGGGATATTTGGGCAGAAAGAACCGTTCGGGCAATGTGTCTCATAAGTTTGGCAGATTTTTGCCCAAAGTTGGCCACGGTCTCGCTACCATCTGGCCACCGAGCCTCTGTTCGAATGCACGGACACCTGAGAAATAGGCTTGATCGATGCCGATCCACTTTGTCGCCGGTGACCTGTTCACCAACGAACATCAGGTCCAGGCTTTTGCTCACGGCTGTAACTGTCAGGGGTCGATGGGCGCGGGGATTGCCAAAACGTTCCGGGCTCGCTACCCGGCGATGTACGAGGCGTATCGCGACCGCTGTCGGGCTGAGCCGCGCCTCTTCAATCTCGGGACCTGCTGGTTGTGGCGGGCCGACAACGGCGAGCCCTCGGTCTTCAACCTCGGCACGCAGGAAGGCTACTGGCGGTCCCGGGCCAGCTACGAGGCAATCGAGACCGCGCTCCGGGCGATGCGGGCTCAGGCCGACGCCGAGCAGATCGCCAGCATGGCCATCCCCCGGATCGGTGTCGGGTATGGTGGGCTTTCCTGGCGCAAGGTCCGCGCCATTGTTGAGGTGGTCTTCGCCGACTGGCCGGGGAGGTTGGTCGTCTATGAAGACTTTGTCCCCACCGAGGCGCCATCGAAGTCGGTGGGATTGATCACCAGTTCAACCCCGAGCGAAGAGGGGAGCGTCTTGGAACCGATCCACTTCTACTCGACGTCCGGCCCTTATGGCAGCTTCTCGAACTTCTCGCCGCACCGGGTCTGGCTCAAGGGGAAGATCTGGCCGACGACCGAGCATTACTTCCAGGCCCAGAAGTTTGCGGGGACGCCCGCTGAAGATGAGGTCGGGTTTGCCCGATCGCCGCTCATCGCCGCGCGGCTGGGTCGGAGTCGCCAGCGGCCTCTCCGCCCGGACTGGGAGGCCGTAAAAGACGAGATCATGCGCGAGGCCGTCCGGGCCAAGTTCACCCAGCACGACGACCTTCGTGCCACCCTCCTGGCAACGGGAACTGCGCCGATCGTCGAGCACACGACCAATGACGCCTACTGGGGCGACGGCGGCGACGGGAGCGGCCGGAACCGCCTCGGCCAGATCCTGATGGAGGTTCGCGAGGAGTTGCGCGTGGCCCGCACCGAAGATCCGCCGGAGTGAGAGCCGCCTGGAGGGTCGATATTTGACCTCAGCAGGCGGCAATCCTGGCGCTGAGGTACCAACTCATAAGACCGATGAGGAGCGATACACCGCCCGCACCCGCGAGGACGAAGCGGACGCGGACCCGGGGCGGAACGAAGGCGGCGATCAGATCGACGCCGATGGTACCCATCAGGCCGAGTTGTAACCTATCGACAACCAAATAGCGAAGATTCTGCGGCGACAACGGCCAGCCCAACGCGACTCCATACCCGAGAACCTCAAAGATCACGCCCCCGGTGCAGAGGAGCTAACCCAGAGGGAGGATGACGATCCGACGTGACATCAGGTTTCCTCACGATCAAGTGCAGTCGATCCGGTCGCTGTCGAATCGCATCCGAACCAAAGCCGCGGTCGAATCCGCTGCCATACCCGGGGAAACCGCCCATCAAATCTCTCACAATGCGCAGTTTCAGCGCAGCCAGCCCACCAGTGCCGGCATGCGCTCGATGATCACCATCCGCGCGTAGAGCAGGCCAAATCCAACGGCCCAGGCCAGCGCCAGCCAGGCTTGCCAGGAATGGGCAAGCGGCTGGCTCGAACGCGGTGGGGTTGGTGGTTCGGCCGGGATCAAAGCATCGGCCCGACGGGGTGGGGACGATAGGGCGTTTCGATGGCTTTGATCTCATCGGTCGTCAGTTCGACATCGACCGCGCCGATGGCGTCGTCGAGGTGGTGGATCTTGGTCGCGCCGACGATCGGTGCCGCGACTGCGGGCTTGCTCAACAGCCAGGCGAGCCCGACCTGTGCCATCGAGACTCCCTTGGCCTCGGCGACCGTGCGGACGGCGGCGACGACCTCGTTGTCGGACGTATCCTGGTAGAGCCGCTGGGCATATTCATCGCTCGACGCGCGAACGGTGCTCGACTTGTCGCCGACGCCCGACCTTGCCCCCGCGATCAGGCCGCGCGCCAGAGGTGACCACGGGATCAGTGCGACCTCCTCGTGGTGGCAGAGGGGGACCATCTCGCGTTCTTCCTCGCGGTAAACGAGGTTGTAGTGGTTCTGCATCGTGGCGAACTTCGCCCAGCCGTTCCGCTCCGAGAGCGACAGCGCCTGCGCGAACCGCCAGGCTTCGCCGGTGCTGGCGCCGAGGTGGCGGACCTTCCCTTGCCGGACGAGCAGGTCGAGCGCGGCCAGGGTCTCGTCGATCGGCGTGTTCGGGTCGAACCGGTGGATCTGGTAGAGGTCGATCGCCTCGACGCCGAGCCGCCGCAAGCTCGCCTCGCATCCCTGCTGGATGTGCTTCCGCGACAGGCCGCGCTGGTTCGGCCCCGGCCCCATCGGGTTGAAGACCTTGGTGGCGATGACGACCTCGTCGAGTTTGGCGTACTTCTTCAGAGCCTTGCCGGTGATCTCCTCCGACCGGCCGACCGAGTACATGTCGGCGGTGTCGAAGAAGTTGATCCCAGCCTCGACGGCGCGCTGGAAGAACGGCTGCGCTGCGTCTTCATCCAGGACCCACTCGCGCCAGCTCTTGTCACCGTAGCTCATGCAGCCCAGGCAGATCCGCGAGACCGACATCCCGGTCCGACCCAAGAACGTGTACTTCATCCGTCCGCTTCTCCCTGGTGCTCAGATAGTGCCGGCCAACCTGCCGGTTGTCGCCTGCTATCTTAGCAACCCGAGAAAGGGGGGAAGCCTGGTTCCCGGCTCGGGCCGGTCAGATCGCCACGCGGGACGGCGTTTCCCCCTGGCGGTGGAGGCGAGCCCACCAGCGCTGCGCGGCCCGGAACACGCGGTCGGCGGAGAGGCCGGCCATGCAGGGGTGATCCAGCAGCGGGCAGGTCTTGTGGTGGCACGGTCGGCACGCGACCCGATGCCGCAGCACCAGCGCCCGCCGCGACCAGGGCCGCCACTGGCCGGGTCGGTTGGTGCCGCTGAAGAGGATGACCGAGGGGGTACTGGCCGACGCCGCGAGGTGCGCCGGGCCGGAATCCGACCCGATGAACAGGTCGGCCGATTCCAGGAGCGCCACCGTCTCGGTCAGGGCCAGCCGCCCGGTCCAGTTCCGGAGGTCGGGGTGCGGGGTCAGCGACGCCGCCGCCGGCGCATCCTCGATCCCGCCGACCACGATCACCCGCCAGCCGTCGGCGAGGAACCGGTCGACCAACTCTTGCCAGTGCCTGATCGGCCAGCGCTTGGCTGCCGCACCGGCTCCCAGGTGGACCGCCAGGATCGGCCGCGCCCCGCTCGCCCCCCAGGCCGATTGCTTCGGGGCTGGATCGGGCCGAAAGAGCGCTGGGAACCGCGTCGACACCGCGACCAGCGACCGCCGCCGAGTCTGGCGCTGCGGCCACGAATCATGGAGCTTGCGAGCGACCCGCGCCCGGTCGCTCCGCGTCGGCACGACCCGGATCTCGGCCGACTCCCCCGCGCCGACGTCGATCTGAGCGAGCAATGCCAGCCTTGACGCGACCTCATGCCGCCCGGGAACCCAATCGGCCACGTCGGTCAGCAGGAACCCGCCGCCCCCCATCGCCCAGCCGAGCCGCCGGGGAATGCCCGCCAGCGTCAGGACGAGGACGGTGAGGATATCGCCCCGGACGTCGATCCCGAGGTCGTAGTCGTGCGCCCGGAGCATCCGTCCGAGCGTCCAGACGGCCGAGACCAGGGCTCGACGTCCCGGCTTGCGCTCAAACCAGTTCCGGTCGGCAAGGTGGACGTGATCGACGAGCGGATCGGCCAGGAAGACGCCGCGATTGCTCGGCGACGCCAGGACCTCGATCCGGGCGTCGGGATAGGCGCGACGGAGCCTCGGGAAGATCGGGCTCGACAGGATCGCGTCGCCCATGTGGTCGAGCTGCACGACCAGAATTTTCCGGGGCGCGCTCCAGCTCGGCAGTGGCCGGACGAGCCGCCAGAGCTGGATCAGGACCGACCCGACGGCGTCGAACAACCCGACGAGGATGCGCCACCGCCACCGGGTGTAGCGGTAGCGCCCCGTGATGGGCGGCCGGGGCCGGGGCGAAGTCGGGGGGTTAGCGGGCAACCTGTTCATAGGCTTCCGCCGTTCTCCGGGCGACCTCGGACCAAAGGTAATGAGCCTGCACATGCCCCGCGAGGGTCGCGTCAGGGCCGGTCTGCCATGCCTCGGCGATGGCCTGACCGATGGCGTTCCGGTTGTCGGGGCGGGCGTAGTGGACCCGATCACCGAAGTATTCGCGGGTGCAACCGTGCGGCGTGATCACAATCGCCGTCCCCGCCAGCGCGGCTTCGAGCGCGACCAGGCCCGGCGTCTCGAACCAGGATGGCAGAGCCAGTACCCGCGCCGCGGCGTAGGCGGATTCCAGCATCGGGTCATCGTGATCGACCCGGGGCAACCAGCGGAGGAACCCGGCCCCGGCGCGACGGCAACGGGCGGCATAGCCTTCGCACCCCGGCAGGGCGTCGCCGATCAGGACCAGCGGCAAGCCGGTCGGCCGGACCCCTTCAACCAGGCCCAGGACGTTCTTGCGGGGCTCGATCCGCCCGACATAGAGGACGAACTCCCCCGCGCCGTACTGGTTGCGGAACAGGGTCGGGTCGGCGAGCGCGAACCGGTCCTCGACGCCGTTGGGGACCGGCTGGATCTTGCCAGGATCGGCCCCGAACCAGCGGACGAGTTGATCTCCCTCCGCCTGCGAGTTCGGCAGGATGATGTCGGCCGCCCGGAGCAGGTCGCGCCGCCAGCTCGGCGAGCGTGGCAGCAGCGCCTTGAGTCGCCACTTGGCGCGGTTGGCCAGCCGGCCGACGCGGTCGGGTGCCAGCGCGGCCATTGCCCTCGGCTCGATCCAGCAGATCGGCGAGAGGACGACCGGCACCCCCTTCGCTTTTGCCACCCGGGCCAGTTGCAGCCCTTCCCGCGACATCCCGAACAGGTGGAGCAAGCTCGCCCGTTCGAGGCGGTCGTTCCAGGGGGAGAACGGTCGGACTTCGACCCCCCGGGCTTCGAGGTAGCGGCCCGTCTGGACCAGTTGATTTTCGCCGCCGCCGGGGGACTGGAACGCCGTCGTCGGCGCATGGACCAGGACCGAACCGGCGGCCATCACCCCGCCCGATCGCTCGGCGAGCCAACTCCGGGCGGGAACCAGCGGACTCCCGCCGTCGCTCTCGCCCAGATCCAGATCCGCCAGCCATCGACCGGCCCCGCTCGACTGATGCCGAGGCTCTGCAATCAAACTACCGATCGCCATGCGTCCGCCCGTCCTTCCCTGGTTCGCTGTCAGGCGCCATCCTTGGTGCCCGCGTGCGCATCCCGACGAGGAGCACGTTCTGACCCAAACCGCTTGATCCGTCAAGCCGACTCCGCGAAAATCGCGGGAGCCCGGGACTGACGGTCGATCCCAGCCCGGAGGTCCCAACCCGAAGGGAGAGATGCCGATGCTGGCTGCTTCGCTCTTGTGCCTGGCCTTGACCGCGATCATGCAGGACGAAGAGACCTGGGCGCCCGTGTTGTTCAAGGAGGGAGGCTTCGTCGTTGAACTGCCCGACGTCGACGACCAGGAGGGGGCCACGTCGTTCCAGTCCCCTTACGGCCCGGGGACGGTCTACCAGCGGCTCCGCCAGGGAAACGGCATGATCTACGACATCAAGCGATACGTCAGCCCGCGGCCGATCCTGAAGGGGGATCTGGAGCGCTGGTTCAACTATGGCCGGGAGCAAGAGGTTGGCTTCGGTGCTCATGGCAAGCTCGTGTCCGAGAAAAAAATCCAGGCCGGGGCCGTCGTGGGGCGTGAGTTCTTGCTGCAAAAAGATGGGTCGAATACCACGGGGCGAGCTTATGTCAAGGGATCGACGCTGATCATCCTGATCGCCTCGTCGGGTCGGGCGAACAAGCCTCTGCCACCGCAGGGCGATCGATTCCTCGATTCGTTCGCCTTCGGCACCGTGCCGTCGCCGGCGGGGAAAGCCGCTGAGAAGGCGGGCCTGGAAGCCGAGACCCGCCGCAAGGCCGCCGCTCCCTGGAAGGTCGTGCGGATCGACGGCGAGCGGATCACCGTTGAGATGCCGGGCGAGACGGCCGGGACGCTCGGTGGGGGGCTGAAGGCACCGCTGGACCGATTCTACTGTTCGGCAACCAACGCCGAGGGACCAGACGTCAATTACACGGCGCTGCTGTTTCGCAGCAGTGAGGAAGGCGATCTGGCCGCGACGGACGAGGCCAAGGCTCTGGCGGCAGCTCGCGATGGAGCCTTCGACCGCCTCGGCGGCACGGGCAAGGTCGTTGCCGACCGGCCGATCTCAGCTCCAGCCGGCTCGGGGCACGAGTACGAGTTGACGATCGAGAAGCGCCCCGGCACGGTGGTCAAGGCTCGCGCCCGCGCGTTTGTCGCCAGAAGGGCGATCGCCATGGTGGTCGCCGTCGCCAAGGCACCGGGGAAAGATCTGCCTCCGGAGGCCGACCGCTTCTTCAACTCGCTGACGATCCAGGGCAAGGTTGGCAACGACTTCGTCGTGGCGCAACCACCGGCGGTCGCGCTGCCGGACGCTGGAAACGGCCCGACCTCGGGGATGCTGACCCCGGCCCTGAAGTTAATCCTCGGGCCGACCCGGACGGCGCTGCTGCTGGGGGTTGGCCGGCTCGTCGCGTCGGTTGGCGTCGCCCGTCCCGCCGGGAACGTGCCGCCGGAGGTCGCGGCGGCGCTGGCCCGGCCAGCCGAGCCACCGGACCCCGCTCCGGCAGCCGCCGCGATGCCCAAGCCGAGCGCCAAAAAGGCGAATCCGCCGCGGCCAAAAGTTGGTCCGCTCGCGGCCTGGGGCGTGGAGGTCGATCCCGACGGCGACGTCGCCATCAAGGCGGCGAAGGAATCGCTGACGATCCGGATTCCCGGCAGTCCGCATGTCCTGGCACCGGAACGCGACAAGATGAACGCGCCGCGCGTCCTGGCCGCGGTGGCAGGGGATTTTGTGGCCAAGGTCCGCGTCACCGGTGAGTTCCAACCGAGCGACAGGTCAACCCTCAAGGGGCTTTCGTCGCGGGAAGCCGGCGGCCTGATCCTCTGGAAGGACGCCGACAACTACCTCGTCTTCCAGCACCGCGCGTCGGTCGGCGACGAGGGGAAGGACAACAATCAGGCCGTGCTGGAAGAACTGGTCGACGGCAAGAAGGGAGTCACGATCCGGCAAGCCGCCGGCGCTGGCCCGCTCTACCTCCGGATCGAACGCCAGGGGAGCCGGATCGCGGCAGAATTCAGCACCAACGGCAAGCGGTGGCAGGAGATGAAGCCGGTCGACACGACCTGGGCCGCCGGCGACATCCAGGTCGGCGTCGTCGCGGTCAGCACCAGCACCGGGCCACATATCGTGACCTTCGACGGCTACTCCGTGGAGTCCAAATGAAACCCAGCCGCGTTCCGGGATGCTGGCCGATCAGACCAGCATCCCGCCCGCGACTTCGATCCGCTGGCCGTTGATCCAGCGGTTGTCGTCGGCCAGCAGCGCGGCGATCATCGGGCCGATGTCGTCGGGCTGGCCGACCCGGCCCAGCGGCGTCATGCTGGCGATCATCTTGTTAACCTCGGGGTTATCGCGGACCATCCCGCCGCTAAAGTCGGTGGCGATGGCGCCGGGGGCGACGGTGTTGACGGTGATCCCCCGCGCCCCGAGCTCGCGGGCCAGGTAGCGGGTCAGGACCTCAACGGCTCCCTTCATGCAAGCGTAGGCCGAGCTGCCGGGGAAGCTAAACCGCGCCAGACCCGACGAGATGTTGATGATCCGGCCGCCATCGTGGATCAGCGGCAAGAGCTTCTGCGTCAGGAAGTAAACCCCCTTGAAGTGGACCTCGTAGAGGTGGTCGAACTCGGCCTCGGTCGTCTCGGCGAAACTCTTGTGGAGCGACGTCCCAGCGTTGTTGACGAGGTAATCAAACCGCTCGGCGCCAAGCTGCGCCAGGGCCGTGCCGACCTGCCCGACGAAGGCGTCGAACTGGCCAACCTTGCCGGTGTCGAGTTGCAGGGCGATGGCCTGGCGACCCGACTCGGCGACCAGAGCCACCACCTTGTCGGCCTCAAGCTGATTCGAGTGGTAGGTGAAGATCGAATCCACCCCGCGTCGGGCCAGGTTCAGGATGGTGTTGCGGCCAAGGCCCCGGCTCCCGCCGGTGACGATGGCGATCTTGCGGGCGGGGTTCTGCGAAGTTGCGGCGGGCATGGAAAGCGCTCCTGGTGTGGTGGTTACGGAGGCAAGATACCCGGATCGACCCCGGTGCTTGAAGATCGGAACTCGCCTGTTTCTTGCCTGATCCTGTCACGAAGTCATAGGATGGCACGGGTCCGCAACCGATCGAGGGTCAGCAACCATGCTCAGTTCGCTGGTGGAAGTCGTCCGGCGGTTTACCGACGGCCAGACGGGCGCAAGTCCGTTCGTGACGGCGATCGATGGTCTGGTGATCTTTCGCTCGGATCACGAGAAGCCGCCCGCTCACGTCCTCTTCAAGCCCGCGCTGTGCGTCGTGGTGCAGGGGGCGAAGTGGGTGATGTTTGGCGACCAACGGTGCGACTACCGGGCGGGCCAGGCGCTGGTGGTCAACGTCGAGATGCCGCTGTCCGGCCGGGTCGCCGTCGCCAGCCCGGACGAGCCCTACCTTGGCGTCATCATCGAGTTCGATCAGGCGATCCTCCGCGAGGTGCTGGAAGGGCTCGACTCGCCGCCGACCGCGACCGTTGATTCGCACCCGGGCCTGTTCGTGACGGATCTGGACGAACCCCTCATCGAGTGCGTCCTGCGGCTGATCCGGCTGCTCGACACGCCCGCGGCAATCGCGACCTTGCGACCGCTGATCCTTCGCGAGATCAGCTACTGGCTGCTAACCAGTCCGCACGGCGGCGCGATTGCCAGCCTGACGCTGGCCAGCACGCACACGCCGAGCATCATCCGGGCCATCCACACCCTGCGCGACCGGTTCACCGAGCCGGTCCGCGTCGATGAGCTGGCGGCCACGGCCCGGATGAGCGCCTCGGCGTTCCACCGCCAGTTCAAGGCGATCACCTCGATGACGCCGCTTCAGTACCAGAAGAACCTCCGACTCCTCGAAGCCCGTCGCCTGCTGATGACCGACGCGGCCAACGTCGAGGCGGCGGCCTGGCAGGTCGGGTATGAAAGCCCCTCGCAGTTCAACCGCGAGTATGCGCGAATGTTCGGCGCCCCGCCGAAACGCGACATCCTCGGGCTGCGGGCGCGGGCGGCGGCCGGTGGCCGGCCCGGCAATCTGGTGGGATGAAGATTTCTGAATCCTGACGAGGAGTTGCGGACTTTTGTCGATGGTGCACGAAGTTTTTGCTTGTGTCGCGCCTGGATGGATGATCCAATCGGAACAAGAGCGAAATCGCTCGGACTTGATGGCCCGCCTGGTGTCTCCCCCGCGTCCCGGCCCCGCCTGCCGGGGCTCCACCCACCGCCGCTACGGATGTCTTCATGAGCCAGCCCGCCCCGCCGCAGCCGTCCGGGTCGATCCCGCCCGCTACCGCCGAGTTCATCCGCCTGGTCCGCGAGCGCGTCGGCCTGGTGGTCGTCGGGCAGGATGTGGTGGTCGAGCGGCTCCTGATCGCCCTGTTTACCGGGGGGCACCTGCTCTTGCAGGGGGTCCCGGGACTGGCGAAGACCTTGCTGGTGGCGACGCTCTCACGCACGATCGCGCTGGAGTTCAGCCGGATTCAGTTCACGGTCGACCTCTTGCCGTCAGACATTTTGGGGTCGGAGATCCTCGACCAGCGGACGGGCGACTTCCGGACGCACCAGGGACCGATCTTCACGAACCTCTTGCTCGCCGACGAGATCAACCGCGCGGCGCCGAAGGTTCAATCGGCGCTCCTCGAAGCGATGCAGGAGCGGAAGGTGACGATCGGCAACGAGACGTTCTCCCTCCCCGCGCCGTTCCTCGTGATCGCGACGCAGAACCCGGTCGAGCAGAGCGGGACGTTCGAACTGCCCGAAGCGCAGTTGGACCGGTTCATGCTCTGCCACCGGCTCGAATACCCGAGCCCGGTCGAGGAGAAGGAAGTGCTCCGCCGGAACGCCGCGCTCGGCGTGAGCCGCAAGGACAAGGGGGCCGTCGTCCGGACCGAGTTCGACGCCATCGACGGCGGCCCGGTCGGCGACATCGAGCAACTGGTCCGGGCGATGGAAGCCGTCCACGAGGTCTACGTCAGCGAGACATTCACCGACCACGTCGTCGAGATCGTCGGCCGGACCCGCCGTCACCCGGCGGTCGAGCTGGGTTGCTCTCCCCGAGCCGGGATCGCGCTGGTCAAGGCCGCGCGGGCGCGGGCCCTGATCCACGGCCGCCACTACGTCATCCCCGAAGACCTCTTCGCGCTGGCCGAGGACGTGATCCTCCACCGGATGCGGCTGTCATACGAGGCCCTCGCCGATGGGCGGACGGGCCCCGAGGTTTTGCGGGAAATCCTTGGTGCCGAGGCGCCGGTCGGTCGGAACGGGCGTGCGGTGGCCACCACGGTCTAACTTCGACCCGAGCCAGGGGAGGCCAGCCGATGCAAGGAGAGATCGCCGGGGCCGATGTCCTTGACTCGCGGCAGTTCCACGTCGCGATCAAGAAGCTGGCCGATAGCCTGAGCTACGGGACCGACCGGTCGCCATTCCTCGGGGCGGGGCAGGAGTACGTCCAGTCGCGCCCCTACCAGTTCGGCGACCCGATCAAGTCGATCGACTGGCGAGTCACGGCGCGGACGCGGAAGTTCCACGTCAAGGAATACGAGGCCCCGAAGCGCCTCCCGGCCTACCTGCTGGTTGATACCTCGGCGTCGATGACGATCGCGTCGAGCGGGCGGAGCAAGTACGAGACGGCCGTCTTTCTGGCCGGGGGACTGGCACTGGCCTGCCTCGACCGGATCAGCCCGGTCGGCCTGCTCGGGGTCGGGGATCGCCGCCTCCACGTCCGCCCGAGCCTATCGAAGGATCTCGTCTTGCAGTGGTTGCACCAGCTCCGGACCTACCGCCACGACGAGGCGACTACCCTCGGCGACCGCGTGATCGAGCTGACGCCGAGCCTCAACCAGCGCGTCCTCGTCATCGTCCTGAGCGACCTGCACGACCCTCGCGCTCTCACGGCGCTGAAGCGGATGGGGCAGCAGCATGACGTCGTGGTGTTGCAACTCCGCGACCCCGCCGAGCGGTCAATGCGCGGGGCCGGCTTCATCCACGCCCGCGAGGCCGAGACCGGTCGGACCTTCGTGACCCGCGGCCGGACCACGCCGCACGACCCCGCCGACGAACTCCGCCGAGCCGGGATCGACCACCTCATGATCGACACGGATCTCCCGTATGTGTCGCGGGTCCGGCTCTACTTCAAGTCGCGAGCCTTGCTCGGTCGGGGGGCGCGATGAGAGCTTTCGTCTTGATCCTGCTGCTCAGCTCGCCAGCCTGGGGCAACATCACCCGGCTGAGCGATGGTTGGCCGTCGGTCGGCGTGCCGGCGCGGTCGGCGGTGGTCGTTCCGAGCGGGGTCGAACTGGTGGCGCGGCCGCTGGATGATCGTCAGGGGAAGGTCGTCGTCCGGGTCCTCGACAAGGAATCGGTCGCGGATGGGACTCGTTACAAGCTGAGCTACTACGGCCTGGAACCAGGCACCTTCGACCTCCGCGACTATCTCCAAAGGGCCGACGGCCAGTCCCTCGCCGACATCCCGCCGCTCCCGGTTACGATCCGGTCGGTCTTGCCTGCCGGGCAGATCGAGCCGAACGCGCTCGCGGCCGACCCGTCGCCGTTCCGGAGCCGATACCGCTGGCTGATGTTTGGCGGGGCGGTCCTCTGGTTCGCCGGGCTGGTCGCGCTTGCGTTCGCGGGGCGTCGGCGGCGCGTCCAGGTCGAGGCGACCCCTGCCCCACCCCAGACGCTGGCCGACCGCCTCCGGCCGCTGGTCGAGCGGGCCATGACGGGCCATTCCGAGCCCGGTGAACATGCCGAGTTGGAGCGGATCTTGATTGCGTACTGGCGGCGGCAGCTCGGGCTTGGGCACCTGAACCTAGGCGCGGCGATGGCCCTGATCCGGACCGACCCGACGGCCGGGGCGTTGCTCGGCCAGCTCGAAGCCTGGCTGCACCGGCCGCCGGGAGAGACGGCGCTGGTGGATCTGACCAGCTTGCTCGGACCGTACCGCAGCCTGCCCACCGATCCGGTCGAACCGCTGGAGGTGGCCCGATGAGCTTTGCGTATCCGGTCGTCTTGCCACTCCTCTTGCTCCCGCTCTGGCTGCTGTACCGCGTCTGGCGGCAGCCGGGGCCGAGCGTCGCCGTGCCGTTCGACCACTCGACGATGGCTCGGGGGCGATTGGCAAAGTTCGGGCTGGATCTGGGCGAGTCGTTGCCGCCGATTCTCCTGGCGATTGGGGTTCTGATCCTGGCTGGGCCGCAACAGTTGGGCGAGCCGAAGTCGGAGCGGATGCTGACAAACATCGAGTTTTGCGTCGACGTCTCGGGCAGCATGACGTCGAAGTTCGGCGAGGGGACGCGGTACGACACGTCGATGAAGGCGATCGACGACTTCCTCGCGCAGCGGACCGGCGACGCCTTCGGGCTGACCTTCTTTGCCGACAACGTGATCCAGTGGGTTCCTCTCACCACCGACCCCTCGGCGCTCCGGTGCGCCCCGCCGTTCATGGACCCGAAGTCGGGGCCGCCCTGGATGATGGGCACGATGGTCGGCAAGGCGCTCCGCGAGTGCAAGAAAACGTTGATCGAACGGGAGGAAGGGGACCGGATGGTTGTGCTGGTCACCGACGGCTACTCGTTCGACCTCGGCAATGGCAACGACGCGACGATTGCCAACGAGCTGAAGAAGGAGAACATCACCGTCTTTATCATCCACGTCGCCGAGACCGAGGTCTCGCCGCAGATGGGGACGATCGCGTCGATCACCGGCGGCGAGGTCTTCAGCGCCGGTGATCCCGACGGGCTCAAGGTGGTCTTCCAGCGGATCGACGGGATGAAGCAGGCGCGGATGAAGAAGACGATGGCCGAGACGCAAGATGACTTTGCTCCCTACTGCATTGCTGGGCTGGCGACGCTGGGCACGCTGCTCGCCGCCGGGCTGGGGTTGAGGTACACGCCATGGTGATGATCGCCGAGTTGGCCACCCTGGGCGTGGCCATCGTGGTGTTGCTGGCCGAGGTGATCCACGCCCGGCGCGTGGCCCGCCTGGCCCGGCTCGTGTTCGGGCCATCGGGGCAACCGGCCGTCTGGGCGCGGAGTGCGCCGCTTTTGCGCGTCGTGGCGTCGGCCGGGGTGACGTGGGGGCTGGTGACTCTGATGCTGATCCCGCCGAAGGCGCACCAGGCGGAGTTGATCCCCGACAAGGACAAGAAGCATGTGTTGATGGTCCTCGACGTCTCGCCGTCGATGCGGCTGGTCGATGCCGGGCCGAAGCGCGACCAGTCGCGGCGGGCGCGGGCGACGTCGGTGATGGAGTCGTTCTTCCAGCGGGTGCCGATCCAGCAGTACCTGATGTCGGTCGTCGCGGTGTACAACGGGGCGAAGCCGGTCGTGGTGGCGACGAAGGACATGGAGGTCGTCCACAACATCATGGCCGACCTGCCGATGCAGTTCGCCTTTCCGGTCGGTAAGACCGACCTGTTCGCCGGGATCGCCGAGGCCGACCGGATCGCCCGCCCCTGGAAGCCACGCAGTACCCTGATGATCCTCGTCTCCGACGGCGACACCGTCCCGGCGACCGGGATGCCGAAGCTCCCTGCGTCGATCCAGGACGTGCTGGTCGTCGGTGTCGGCGACCCGAAGTCGGGCAGTTTCATCGACGGTCGCCACTCGCGGCAAGACGCCGGCTCGCTCCGCCAGATCGCCGCCCGGCTCGGGGGCACGTACCTCGACGCCAACGAAAAACATCTCCCCTCGGCGCTCCTGTCCCGCCTGACGATTAGCCCGCAGGCTGGCGTCTTCGAACAACTGACCCGGCGCGAGTATGCCTTGATTGCCGTCGGTCTCGGATCAACCATTCTTGGGCTCCTGCCTGTCCTGTTGGCCCGCTTCGGGACCGCCTGGCGTCCCGGAGTTGGCGTCCGGACCCCGCGTCAATCGGCCAGTCCCACCCGGAGGCGCGAAACCGCCCTGGCGACCGGACCTTTCATCGGATAAATTGATCTTGAATCCGGGTACGTCCCGGAGGTGTCCGTTTCGGTCCCCCCTGGAGGGTTTGCAGTGCGTACCATCATGCTCCTCGGCTGGTTGCTGGTGCCGGTGGTCGGCGCGGCCTACCATTACGGTCCGGGCCAGGCCCAGATGCGCCTCGACGATGCCGCGGCGACCCTCGCCGCCGCCGACACCAGCGCGGGTCAGGAAGATTGGGACGGCGCGGCGGTCCGCTACGACGCCGCGATGACCCAGCTTCCCGCCGACAACCTCGCCGACATCCGGCTCGCCCGGCTCGACCGCGACAAGGCCTGGATGAACAGCGGCAAGCTGCCCGAAGCCAATGCCGACCTCGCGGCGCTGGTGGATGAGCTGCAAGGCGACCCGAAGGTCGACCCGAGCACCCTCAAGGGGGCCCGCGCGGCCTTGGCAAACTCGCAATATTACGTCACCTGGCTGATGAAGCTCGAAGGGCTGGCCCGCGACGAGTGGGAGCCGACGATCGAGTCGAGCCGCCAGTCGTTCCGCCTCCTCGCTGAGCAGGCCGAGCGCGACGGCGATCAAGCGGCTCTGAAGCGGAATAGCGAGGACGTCGAGAGCGCCATCCGCCTCGCCCGGATGGACCCGAGCGACCTCCAGGGGCTTGCCTTGCCCAAGCAGTGCCAGGGCTGCAAGAGCGGCAACTGCAAGAAACCGGGCAAGAAACCGGGCAAGAAGCCCGGCGATCAGCCCAAGGAACCCGAGGATTCGCGGAAGGCCGGCTCGGGACCGCCACCCGACGGCTCCGGTTCGTGATTGAATCGGCATAACCAGTGGGGTCGCGGGGAGTTCGACCCCTGGCGACCCCACCGCCAGTTCCTTTCGCCTGCGCATCTTCGTCTCCGTTTCCCCCTCCTTCGAGCCACCCCAAGCGACGCAATCACCATGGACGCACGCTGCTGGACGTATCGGATCAGCCTGGGATGGGCCATCGTCGCGGGTCTCGGCGCGCCGGGCTGGGCCCAGACGCTGAACGCGACTGGATCGTTTGCCCTCACGCCGACACCACCGGCCGCGCCGGCTCCCGCCGCACCGCAGCAGATCACCGTCACGACAGGAGCGGGCCGGACCACGATCACTGGTACCGTGACGGCTGTTGCCCCGGCGGAACTCCCCGCGCAGGTGTTTGGCGAGGGGGGACCGAAGACGGCCAACTCCGACACGAACGCCGCCGCCAAGGCCGACCCGAAGGCGGCCGAGGAAGCCCAGAAGAAGCAGATCCGGCTCGGGAAGATCCAGCAGCTCAACTTCGACCGCCGCCCGTCGGCGATCCTCAAGGCCTGGTCGATCACCGACGAAACGTACCTCGCCGAGGCCAAGCCCAAGCCACCCGAAGCGGGGGCCGCACCCAATCCGCAACCGAACCAGCCTGCCCCGCCCACGCCCGACCCTTTCGACGAGGAACTGCTCATGTTCCGGCGGCACGTCACCAAGGGGGACTGGTCGGCGGTGGCGAAGTTGCTCGGCAACCTGCCGGAAGCCGAGGGGAAGGCCGCCTACCGCCAGTTGGTCATGATGCTGCCGAACTCGATCCCGTTCGACCCGAGCATGATGCAGCAGCAGCAACAACAACCGATGATGGTCAACAACACGGCCAATGGCATCAACTTCGCGGCCCCGCGTCGGTTGCTGGTGCAGAATCAGAACCAGCCGATGCAGAACCAGCAGCAGGGCAACCCGCAGTTCGCCGAGCGGACGGCCCTGATCGCCCGCGACGTCGTGGCCGTGGCCGAAGCGGCGCCGTATGGTCGCGAGAAGGACATGCTGGCCAGTCTGGCAAACCTGGTCCGGTTGGCGATCGAGCGGGGGGATTCGGTCGAAAACTTCATCGCCCTGGTGCAGCAGTCCCGGGCCAAAACGCCGCCGCCCAAGACCGTCCTCTCTGACCGTGAGATGGCCAAGATCTTGCTGTCTGCCGGCCAGACCACCGAGATCAAGCCGTTCCTGCCCGACGCCGACAAGGCCGAGGCCAGCAACGACCGCGAGGCGCTCAACCTCCTGTCGCAGCTCTACCTGGCAACCTACGCCAAGGAAAAGAAGGCGGTCCACCTCGAACAGGCCTGGAAGGTGACGCTGGCCGTGCTGGCCGTGGGTGAGGTCACGACCGAACAGAAGGATGAGGCCCTCAAGCGGGCGGTCGAACTGGCGCCGAAGGTCGGCGAGGATCTCGGGCTCAAGTGGCTCGAAGCGAGCTTCACAACCCGCCCCGAGCGCGGCAAGGAGATCATCGCGGCGATCGGCACCGCGTCGTCGCGCGGGCTCCAGATGATGTCGTTTGACGCGGACGGCCGCGAGAAAGCCCTTGAACTTCAGAAGACAGCGGTTGAGGCACTGCTCCGCTCGCCGGTGAGCGACAAGGTGGACCCGACCAGGACCGCGGCCGAAGCCGACTGGTCCAAGAGCCTCGCCCTGCTCGCCGGGGCCTGGCTCGCCGAGGCAGAGTTCTCGCAGCAGTACGACACCTCGACCAGCTTCGGCCCTCGCATGCAACGCGATATGTACGGCAACTTTTTTTATAATAACGCCTTCAACAACAACATGAATTTCAACGGGCAGAATGGCAACTTTCCGCAGGCCATCTCCGTACCCAAGATCCTCGCCAACATGCCGACCGACCGCTGGCTCGCGCAGATCGACGCCGGGGTCCGGCCCAAGTATGCCGCCGTCGCCTCGCAGCTTTACCTCAAGGTCGGCGAGGACGAGAAGGCCTTCCCGCACGTCGAGAACCTCGCCCGGACCCACCCCGAGCGCGCCCGCGCCCTGGCCGAAGAGTTCCTCCGGGTCTGGACCCGCAACCATGATCCGAACGCCGAGCGCAACATGCGCAACCCCTATATCTACATGTTCGGCTTCGAGCGCAAGGCCGAGAGTATTCCCCTCACCCGGTCGAAGCAGGAGCGGAACCTGAAGGAACTGGCACAGTGGGTCGCGCGGCTCCGCAAGCTGCCGATCCGCGAGCTGGACGAGAAGCTGATCTCCCAGGCGTTCACCGCCTGTTACAGCTCGGCCGAGGTTTATCGGCTCGACGCGATCGAGTCGGTGCTGGGCAACTTTGACATGCTCAAGCCGGCGACCCTGGCCGAGATGGCCGAGCAGATGCGGACGAACCTGTCGGGACTCTGGCGGAACCCGGCCGTCCAGGATCAGAACAAGACCAAACGCAAGGAGAAGGACATCCGCGCTGAGGTCCTGCGCGGTTATCAGGTCGCGCAAGCCGTCGTCGATGAGGGTCTGAACAAGCACCCGGGGACGTGGCGGTTGCTGGTCGCCCGCGCCTCGCTCCGCCACGACGAGAACAATTACCGGCAGGAGATCGACCCCAACATCGAGTTCTCGAAACGCCGCAAGGACGCCCTCAACATCTTCGGGGAAGCGGCCAGCCAGTATGCCGCCAAGGTCTCGACTCTGGCCGAAGATGAAGAAACGATCGACGCCTATCTGACCTGGTTCTATGCCGGGCTCGGCTCGTGCGACCTGGCCGCGATCGGCGAGAAGAACCAGCCCGACCCCCGCCAGCCGGACCTGATCCGCCGGGCGATCCTGGCCCTGCCCGGTGCAGCGGCAGGGCGCCACATGGACAAGTTCGCCAACGCCCTGTTTACCCGGATGAGTGCCCTCAGTCCCGCGATCAAGTTCCGCTACCTCAAGGCTGGGTTCGAGGTCGTCGGCGACAACGAGCAGGCGTCCGAGGCGAAGAAGGTCTACGACTACTACAAGGATCTCGTCACCGAGATCAAGCTCGAAGCGACGGTCGATGGGTCGGTCGAGGTCGGCACCGGGCAACCGTTCGGCCTGTTCGTCAACCTCAAGCACACCCGCGAGATCGAGCGCGAGTCGGGCGGTTTTGGGCGTTACCTCCAGAATCAAAACACCGGCAACAACTTCTCCTACAACTACGGCCGCCCGCTCGAAAACTACCGCGACAAGTTCCAGGACGTCGTCAAGCAGGCGTTCGAGGAGCAGTTTGAGATCCTGTCGGTCACCTTCCAGGACGACAAGGTCAACTCGCGGGCGACGCCCAAATACGGCTGGCGGTACACCCCGTATGCCTACATCCTGATGAAGGCCAAGAGCCCGAAGGTCGACAAGATCCCGCCGGTCCGGCTCGACCTCGACTTCCTCGACACCTCGGGCTACGTCATCATGCCGGTCGAGTCGCCCGCCGTGCCGATCGACGCCGCGACGGTCAAGACCCCCGTCCGGCCGTTCGAGAAACTCCAGATCACCGAGACGCTCGACGAGCGCCAGGCGAAGGAAGGGAAACTGATCCTCGAAGTGAAAGCCTCGGCGCTCGGGCTGGTCCCGCCGCTCGAAGAGGTGGTCTCGGTCCAGAACGCCGACTTCAAGGTCACCAAGACCGAGGATCAAGGGCTGGCCGTCTCGAAGTTCGACCCCGACGGTGACGCCAACGCGGTGATCTCCGAGCGGACCTGGCTCGTCACGATGGAGGCCGCCGACAACCTCGCCGCGCGGGCGACCAAATACTCGTTCCCCCGCCCCAAGGTTCCGACCACCGAGACGGTCTACCAGCGGTTCATCGACGCGGATCTGGCCCGGGTCGAGCCCGACCTCGACCTCGAAGCCCAGTACGGCGAGCCGAGCCGCGCTGGTCTGTACTGGACGCTGGGCGGCCTGGCTGGGCTGGTGGTTCTGGGCACGCTGGCCTATCGGTTCCGCCCCCGCGCTGTCGCCGTCGAGTCGTGTCGTTTCGTCATGCCCGACCCGGTCACGCCGTTCGCGGTCTTGGGCTTGCTCCGGACGATCGAGCAGCACAACGGCTTGCCCGAACCGAAGAAGCGCGAGTTGGCCGCGTCGATCGCGGGGCTCGAAGCTCACTACTTCGCCGGGTCGAATCTGGCGACCCCCGACCTGAGCCACGTTGCCACCACCTGGATCGGCCAGGCGGTTTGACCGGAGTTGCTGCACCATGGCTGAACCACTGACTGGTTCGGCCGTGGCCGTCGGCTCGATCATGCCCCGCTCCCCCTGGGTTTGGCCTCGCTCGCTTTCAGGTCATGTTTCCGCCGGGTTTCGCCGGAGCTGGGCGGCTTGCCGCTGCTCACTTTTTCGCCCTGGACTTCTTCTTCGCGGCCGACTTCGAGGCGACCGCCGTCCGCTTGCCGAGGAAGTGTTGCTCGGCCTTGGCCAGCTCCTTGACGCCGCTGTTGAAGGCGTCGGACGGGCCGAGGTGGAGCTTCGGGTTGCCCGCCTTCGCTTCGGCGAGCGCCTTCTTGACGGCGGCGTCGTTACCCAGCTCGGTGTACTTTTTGAGCACGTCGTCCACCTGCGTTCGGAGTTCGGCGAGCATGGCCTTGATCGTCTCTTCCGCCTGCTTGACCCGGGCTTCGAGCGCCTTGGTATCCTTGGCCTGGGGAGACTGGTTCTTGATCGTCTTTTGCTGGGCGGCAACCTCGGCCAGAGCGCTTTTGAGCTGGTCACGCTCGATCGTCAGTGGCGAGACGGGACTGCTATTGCGGTTCCCCATCATCCCCCCGGGACCACCGCCCCCGCCCCCACCGCCGGGTCCGCCACCCCCCGGGCCTTGACTGGAGGAACTGCTCATCTCGCCGATCCGCTGGTTGACGTCGTCGATCTGGCCCTGGAGTTCGGTCCGCTGGTCTTCAAGCTGCCTGGCCTGCTGGGCCAGTTCCTCGTGCATGGAGTGTTGCGAGGCCATCGCGGCGAAGGCCGAGTAGGCCGTGCGGGCCTCCTTCATCCTGGCCAGGACCGGCTTCTCGTCCTCAATTGTGTATACTGTGGCGGTCTTGGTTAGCCCTTTCTCCTTCAAGGCAAGGTCGCTCGGCTTCTCGGTCTTCTGGGGCGGACCCCAACCTGAGCCCACGACGACGGTCAGGACCACTCCGGCAAGCGAACGGGCAAAACGCATGGCCTTCTCCCCCAACTTACCGATCATCCGGTCGATATTTTCCAGGTCCAGCCGACGATCGGGTGGACCTGCCTGCTGATCTTGATACCGCCGACTTGTCGGCAACGAAGACCTGATTTCCTCGCGCTTCTTGCGGAAACCCCCAGAAAGACAAGGTGGTCGATGGGACTCATGGTGGCCTGGTCCTGGTTGGTGCTCGGAGCGTCGGTCCCGCTGGTTGGGACCGTTGAGGACGCCGCCGGTCGGCCGATCCCGCAGGCGTCGGTCATGCTTGGCGACCTGAACTTTCTTCGCGAGACCGACGAACTCTTGGGGGTGACGACCACCGGCGCTGACGGCGCGTTCCGGCTCGACCGCGACTCCCGGATGGCGGGCCGGGGGACGATGTGGTCGCCGACGCTCTGGGTCTTCGCCCCGGGGCATCGGGTCGCGTTCGTCGAGTTCAAGCGCCATATTCCCACCGCCGCCGAGCCGGTCCGGGTCGTCCTTCAGCCCAGCGCGGGCACGCCCATCCGCGTCTTGCTGCCCGACGGCAAGCCAGCGGCGGGTGCCCAGGTCCGGCCGACCCGTGTGAACATCCAGGCACCTTACCCCCCCACGCGGTTCTTCGACCGGCTGGCACTGACGACCGACGCCGGTGGTCGAGGGGTCATCGACGGGCTGGCCCCCGAGGATCTCGCCATTGTGGACGTCGCGATGACGGGCATGACCACGCAGGGGGTCGCCTGCGGCCCCGCCAGCCCCGAGCCGAAGGTGATCACGCTCCGACCCGAGGGCCGGCTCGTGGTCCGGGTGACGGGCACGGACCCGGCAGCCGTGGCGGGCTGGCGGATCACCGCCACCAGCCGTCCGCTCAACACCGGCAACTCGATGGTCGGGTCGAGTTCGGTTGCGGCGACGACCGACGCCGGGGGAGTCGCCGACTTCCCCGCGCTCCCCGCCGGCTCGATCTTCTGGACGATCGAGGCTCCCGCCGGTTCTCCGTTCGTGGCCGAGGACCCGCTCGGCGTGGTCATTTCGCCGGGCGCCCGGACCGACGTGACGATCCCGCTTCGCCCCGCGACCCGCGTCGTCGGCACGGCCATCGAGGCTGGCACCGGGCGGCCGCTCGTCGGTGTCCGGATCAATACTCACTGCGCGAGCGCCAACCTCAGCACCGCCGACCCGGCCACCGACGCCGCCGGGCGGTTCAGCTATCAGACCCTTGCCGGCGCGAACACCTACTGGATCGACCACCGGTCGGTCCCGGGGACCGTCTTCCTGCTGCCGGACCGCCCGTTCCAGACCGAGTTTCGCATTCCCGACGGCGCGCGCGACTACACCCTGGCCCCGATCGAGTTCCGCCCATCGGCGGAGGTGACGGGCACCGTGGTCGACGAGGCGGGGCGACCGGCCGTCGGGGTTGACGTCCAGGGGAACTGGCACGCGGTCGAGGCTCCCAACCATCCGGTTCAGGTGGCGACAATGACCGACGAGGCGGGCCGGTTTCGCCTGGGCGGGATCGCGCCGGGGGCGAAGCTCTCGGTCTCGGCCTTGATCCCGGATCGCGCCGGGTCGGCCGTCGAGCAGGTCATGCCGGTGGCTCCGCCGGGCGTGACCGCGCCGCTCTCCTTCCTGCTCCACGCCTTGCCGACGTTCGCGGTGCGTGGTCGGGTCGTCGGCCCCGACGATCGCCCGGTCGGCGGGGCTCGGGTCCAGATCCTGATCAAGACGCCCATGATGAGCCAGGACGGGAACGCCATCCGCTTCAGCAACCCCTCGGAGGTCATCTCCCATCCCGACGGCACCTTCCGGACGCCCGCCGAGGTGCCCGAGGGCAGCGACTATCGGGTCCAGGCCGAACTCTGGGGGTTTGTCAGCACTCTGACGGGCTGGATCGACAAGGACACGCGCGGGCCGGTCGCGGTCCGTCTGCTCCGCGACCGCGGGAGTCGAGCCGTTGCCGGGCAGGTCCGCGACACCACCGGCGCCCCGGTTGCGGGAGTCGAGGTCTTTCAGAGCGGCGACGGCCCCGCACCGACCCGGAGCCTGACCGACGCTGCGGGCCGGTTCGAGGTCGCCGGCGTGTCGAGCGGCCCCGCCTTGCTGTTCGCCCGGTCGCCCGCGCACCGCCGGACCGGCGTGGTCGTCCCCCCCGGGTCCGAGCGGGTCGACCTGATCGTCACTCGCCGCGACGGGCCGCCACCCGCTCGGCTGGTCGCGGCCTTGCCTACCGACCGGCCGGGCGATCGGGCGATCGCGCTCGAACTGGTCGGTGACACCTGGAAGCTGTACCTCGGCGGTCAGCAGCCCGCAGGCTATCGTCCCGATCCGCCGGCGGTCCTGGAGATGATGGCCCGGCTGGAGCCCGACCGGATCACGGCCATGATCGAAAACCAGGTGATCCCTGCCGAACCTCGCCTGCTCGCGGCGCTGGCGGCCGGGCGCGTGGCGAACCATCCCGACCAGGCGCTCGAACTCCTGGCGGGAGTTCCTACCCCCGAACTTGCCGCCCGGACGTACCTGGATGTTTTCTGGACCTGGAACTCGGTCCAGCCCGCCGCCTTCAGTCGCGACCTCCTCACCCGGGCCGAGGCCAGGGCGGAGCGAGTCACCGATCCGGTAGCGAAGGCGTCGCTTCTCATCAGCCTGGCCGGCGCCTGGGCCAGGATCGGGGATCGCGACCACGGCATCGCGCTGGCCCGCACAGCCAACACGCTCGTCGGCGACAAGCCCGACCCGATGTTCCAGAGCAACCAGTATGCCCTGGTCAACGTGCTGGCGCTGGCCGACTTGCCGGCCGCGATCCGCCGGGCGGAAGCGGCACCGGCAGGCTATAGCCAGCAACGACTCTGGGCCAATCTGGCGTGTCAGGTCGCGGTGACCGACCCGACCGAAGCGCGGCGGTTGCTCGACCGGATCGACGAGAAGTCTGCCCGGATCAACGCGGGCGATTCGGTGGCGGTTGCCCTGGCGGCGGCGGGTAAACTGGCTGAGGCCCAGGCGGTGGCGGGCGAGGTTGGCGGCGACTCGACCGTGCGCGCGGTCCTGCCCGCGCTCGCCGCCCGCAAGCTGGCCAGCACCCAGCCGGACCAGGCCCGCCGCTGGCTCGCCGAGTCGTTCGACCAACTCGCAACACAAGCGGCGATGCTCCACTCCGAGGATCAGCGGGTGCAGGAGCCGGGGCCGCTGGTGGCCATGGCCCTGCTCTTGCCGGTGGCGGTCGAGGTCGATCCCGATGGGGCCCGCGAGTACCTCTGGCTCACGCTTGCGTCCCGGCCCCCGCACCCGTTCGGGATCGAGCGCCGTCCCGTCATGCCCTGGACGCGGCAATACTACGTCAACCTCGGCTCGCTGGCCAACGTCGTCGCTCGCTATGATCGGGCCGCCGCCGAGGCTGTCTTCGCTCCCGTCGCCGAGCGCATCCCCGCCCTGAACGACTACCACTGGGGACTCGGTTCCGAGGCTCCGGCCCTCTTCCGGACCGCCGCCGCGTTCGACGGCGCGACCGCCCGCGCCATCTGGGCCGTCCTCGCCGCCGATCCCCCCGCGCCTCAGGAAGGCCGGTTCGTCGCCAACGAACCCCGCCACCAGACGAGGGCCGATGCCCGGCTCGACATCGCCCACACGCTCAGTCTTCCCCCGGTCCTGCGGGCCAACGACGCCCTGCACGCCAGCGACCTCCGCCGCCAATCCCCCTGGCTCGATGAATTGCTGCGGTAAGGGATTGTTCATGAGCTTGAGCCCAGGCGACCCCGGATGAAACACGAATGAGAGCGGTTGGCGATCGACTCCCCCATCCGTGTTCAATCCGTGGCTCGTCTCCTCTTTAATGACTCACCTGGCACCCACGAACCGGCGGAAGAACGAGTCGGGCTTCCATTCGGGCCGAGTGGGTCGGTTGGCAACGCGCTCGATCAGTCGGGCCATCAGGGTGTCGAAGTCGTCCGCCGCCTTGTGGTCGACCGGCTGGTTCAGGTCGTCCGACGGCGCGTGGTAGCGCTCGGTGAGCCACTTTTTGGCGGTGGCCTCGTCGGGTGATCCCTTCTCGTAGCCGACCTTCATCGCCAGCGCGGGGATACCTTTCCGGATAAAACTGTACTGATCGCTTCGGATGAAGATGTTTCGCTTCGGTTCCTGGTCAGGCTCGGTCTGAAGGCCCAGCGCCGTCGCCACGGCGGTCACGTCGTCGCCGAGGTCCGACTCCGCCAGGCCGTAAACGGTCAGCTTCTTGAGCGGATAGAGCGGCAGGAACATATCCGAATTGATGTTGGCGACGATCGCCTTCGGGTCCACCGTCGGCGCGCCGGCGAAGTAGCGCGAGCCGAGCAAACCTTTTTCCTCACCCGTGACGGCGACGAAGAGGATCGACCGCTTGAGATTGGCCCCCGACTCCTTGAGCTTGCCCGCGACGTCGAGGAGCGACGCCACGCCCGAGGCGTTATCCATCGCGCCATTATAGATGGAGTCGCCCCCGATCGGCCGACCGATCCCGAGGTGGTCGAGGTGCGCGGTGAAGGTGATAAACTCCTTGCTCAACTCGGGGTCGGTCCCGGGCAGGATCGCGGCGACGTTTTGCGAGGTGACCTCGGTCCGGGCGACGCTGACCTCAGCCTTGAGCCGGCTCGGGATCTCGAAGTGCGGCAGGGGTGAGTTGCTGTCGGCGGCGGCGAGGATCTCGGCAAAGGTGTGGCCGGTCCCCTCGAAGACTTTATCCGCGTGCGCGGGGTTGATCCCGACGCTGATCTGGAGGCCCCGACTGTCGTCCATCGCGGGGTCAGCCAGGCTCATCGACGGCGCGAACCGGGCGAGACTCGACCGCTCCCAGGGGATATCCACGTTCTTCGGGTTGGCGATCGTCATCATTCCAACGACGCCGAGGCTCCGGAGCACGTTGCCGCGCTCGCCCGCCGACTGCATGTGCGCGGCCAGCGCGCCCGGGATCGAACTCGGGGCACCCGCCAGGAAGACGACCACCTTGCCGCGCACGTCGAGCCCGGCGAAGTCGTCGACCTTGGCCTCGGCATTACTCAGAGCGTGGCCGACGAAGACGAGCGGGGCGGTGATGGTCGCGGCGGGATCGACGCGGAGCGAGATCACCGCATCCTCGCCGAGTTTAAGTGGCACGGCCGCGCCGGTGGGCGGCATCAGGACGAGCGATGACTTGGCCTCGTCGATCGTCTTGGTCCGAAACTGGACCGGCTGGATGAACCCGTCGGTCCCTGCCGGCTTGAGGCCAAGCTGGGCGAACTGGCTGGCGACGTAGTCGGCTGCCCGCTTGTGCCCGGGACTCCCGGTGTCGCGGCCTTCCAGCGCGTCGTCGGCCAGCGCCGCGACGTACGACCACCACCGCTGGCCGGGCGTTGGTGGCGAGTCGGTGGCCAACGCCGCCGCGGCCGAGCCGCCGAGAACCAGACTTGCCAGGACGAGGATTCGTCGATGTTGCTGCCGCATGATGGATGTTGCCTCAAGGGGATGCTGGGGTGGGTCTGCGGGTCCGGTCCGTGCGGGCCGGTGGGGGAGAGGTCCCGACCATCTGAACCGATCGCCCGCCTGATTGCCACCGGGGACATGCCCAAATTCCGCTCGATCGCGCGGCCCCGAGGTCGAGCCGCGGACTCGCCGCCGGCACCGGGTCGGGCAACAGACGCATCAGCGATTGCAAATCGATCTGGCCGGGGCGGGCAGTTCAGCGCCGTTTCTTTTTGATTTTCCGCGTGCTCCGGCGCTCGTGGGGGAACAATTCGGCCCGTATCCGGCGGTAATCGAAGGCCCCGACCCCCGCATAGAGCGGCGAGGCGGCCACGGCGATGTCGGGGCGGAACGAACCCAACGGGGCGGCGATCGACGGGGCCCGTTCTGCCGGTGGCGGTGCCGCAACCGGGGCCGGAGCGATTGACGGGATCGCGGCCGGTTGGCGTGGCTCGGCGTGTTTGGCCGCGGGGGCCTGGTCGCGGCGAAGGTCGCGGATCGCCCGGACGGTCCGGAAGAACCCACGCTCGGCGGCGGCGTCGTACCGGCGGATCTGGACCACCTCCGGCGGCGGGTCGAGTCGCGCCACGCGGCCCGTCGCCATGCGGGACCGGTCCAGCAAGGCCAGCCGCTCGGCGCGGGTCGCGGCATCCACCGCGCGGAGCCGCACCCGCTCGGCGTCGATCCGCTCGGCCAGTTGCTCCGGGGTGGAGTCGCGGGTCTCCTCGGCCGTCAGGTCGAGCAAGCTGCCGAGTTGGTCCCGGCGACTGGACGGATTGGTCATGCTCGGGAGCGCCCGCGCCTCCCGGTCCCAGAACTCGATCAGGCGATCAACCCCGGCGGGGTCGGTCTCCAGCTCGGCTTTCGCCGCGTGCATCGCGCCCGGCCGGGTTAGCTGGTCTTCCAGGCGGTCGAGTTCGCCCATTCGATCGGCGTCGAACGCCGCGAGCGCCGCATGGACGTGGAGCGCCATCCCGGCCTTGCCATCCGCGTCGGCCCGGTCCATCCGGACCGAAAGCACCGCCGCCCGGTGCGCCAGGTACTCCTCGGCCCCGCCTGACCCCCCGAACGCCGCGGCAAACGTCCTGGTCCGCTCGGCCACCAGCGCCGCATCTTCATCCGGCGCCAGCAGGTCCCCCGCTCCGGCCAGGCCATGCTGAAACGCGTTGAGCCGCGACCGGGCCTTCCCCTCTGCCGTCGTCGGCCCCGTTGAAAGCTGGGCGTTCCGCCGATTCGCTTCGATCCGCGCCTGGGAGGTGGCCATGATGTCGTCTCGGCTCGTTGAGGATCAGGTGTCGGTCTAATAAAGATCAATATTGAGCTTAACCCGGAAAATCACGATTGCAAATACCATGTTGCGAATCCGGGATTTTATTGTTCCCTGGTGGGTTCGGCGTCCTGTAGGGTGGGTGAAACCCACCGTGGGTCCGACTCGGTTAGCTCGCAAAACCCAGGTTCTGGTTAACGCTGCTGCGGACACCGCCGCACACGGCGGATTTCACCCACCCTACCAGCGTCTTCCTTGTCCCATTCTTGGCTCCTTTTCGCTTCGGGTAGTGGCCCGCCCCTGGCCGCGCCGGGCTCGACTCGTGTACAATGAGTCATCAGAATGTCGCGTGGAGGTGAGCCGAGGAGGTCAACGGACCATGCGGGTCGTGCTTGCCGAGAAGCCGTCGGTTGCCCGGGAACTCGCCAGCTTCCTCGGCGCCTCGAAGCGGTGCGAGGGGTATTTTGAGGGGAAGGGTTACCAGGTGACGTGGGCGCTCGGGCATCTTGCCACGCTCAAGGAGCCGCAGGACTACGACCCGAGTCTGAAGAAGTGGTCGTTGGATTCGTTGCCGATCGTGCCCGACCGGTTCGGCCTGAAGGTCATCGCCGAGGGGGGCGCTCGCAAGCAGTTCGGCGTCATCCAGCGGTTATTTCGCGGGGCGGACAGCCTGATCGCCGCCACCGATGCCGGGCGCGAGGGGGAGTTGATCTTTCGGTACATCCTCGAACTGACCGGCGCGACCGGCAAGCCGGCTCAGCGCCTCTGGCTCTCGTCGTTGACCGAAGCGGCGATCCGCGACGCCTTTCAGCACCTCAAGCCGCTTGCCGACTATGACCGGCTGTATGACGCCGCGCGGTGCCGGAGCGAGGCCGACTGGCTGGTCGGGTTGAATGCCACGCGGTACTACACCGTCAAGTTTCGCGGCGCCGGGGGGCGACTCTGGAGCGTCGGCCGGGTCCAGACCCCCGTGCTGGCCATGATCGCCAACCGCGATAACGAGATCCGCGTCTTTCGCCCCGAACCGTTCTGGGAAGTGTTCACTTGCTACCGGGATGTCACCTTCCGGTTCAGCGGCGACCGGTTCACCGTGCAGACCGACGCGGAATCCCTGCTCGATCAGGTGATGAACCAGGATTTCACCATCACCAGGGTCGACAAGAAGCCCGAGCGCGAGCGTCCCCCCCTGCTCCACGACCTGACCGACCTCCAGCGCGAGATGAACCGGCGGTACGGGATGTCGGCCGATTCGACCTTGAAGGCCGCGCAGTCGCTGTACGAGTCGAAGCTGATCAGCTACCCCCGGACCGACTCGCGGCACCTCAGCCGCGACCTGAAACCGAAGATGCCCGGCATCCTCAGCGACCTCCGCAAGCAGTGGCCGACGGAGGTCGGGCGGCTCGACATGGGCCGCTTGACCGCCGACGCGCAAATCTACGACGATGCCAAGGTGGCTGACCACCACGCCATCATCCCGACCGGCAAGAGCCCCGGCGCCCTCGGTCCTGGCTTGAAGAAGGTCTACGACGCCATCGTCCTCCGCCTGATCGCCGCATTCTATCCCGCGTGCGTCCGCGAGGTCACGACCGTCCAGGGAGAAGCCGCGAAGGTCCCGTTTCGAGCCAAGGGGGTCCGCGTCGTCGAGCCGGGCTGGACGGTACTCGACCCGAGAAAGCCGAACCCGGGGGCCGAGGATGCGCAGGTCTTGCCCGAGTTCCGCGTCGGCGAGACCGGCCCGCACGACCCGACGATCCGCCAGGGGGAGACCTCGCCGCCGAAGCCCTTCACCGAGGGAAGTTTGCTCGGCGCGATGGAGACGGCGGGGAAGTTCGTCGAGGACGAGGCCCTCCGCGAAGCCCTGAAGGAGCGCGGGCTCGGCACGCCGGCCACGCGGGCGTCGGTGATCGAGACCCTGCTCGGCCGCGAGTACATCGTTCGCGAGGGGAAGAACCTGGCGGCGACCGACCTCGGGCGCTACCTCGTGGCACTGGTGGCCGACCGGGCCTTGAAGTCGCCCGAACTGACCGGCGACTGGGAAGCCAAGCTCCGCGAGGTTGAGCGCGGCGGGCTCGATGCTCCCACCTTCATGGCCGAGATCGTGCGTTATGCCGGGCTCGTCAGTCATCCCACCGACGCCAGCGCCGCGATTGATCCCGCGCAGTGGGGGCCATGCCCGATCTGTGGTCGCGCCGTGATCGAAGGGAAGCGCGGGTTCGGCTGCTCGGGCTGGAAAGAGGGCTGCCCGTTCAAGCTCTGGCGCGAGCAGGACGGGCGGACGCTCGACGATAACGCAATCCGCCGCCTCCTCCAGCATCGTGCCCTGTTCCCGACCGACGGCGGCGCGACCGTCTTGCAACTGATCGACAACGGCGGCGTCGTCTCGATCCCGGTGCCGACGGGCGACGACCGCCGCGACTTCCGGTCCGGCGGCAAACCCGCTCCCAGGGGCAAGTCATTCCGGGCCAGCCCACCGAAGGGCGCTGCTCCGGCAGCGGGGGCGGCGACAACGACAGCGAAGCCGAAGCGAGCGCCGGCTCGGCCCAAAAAGGCACCAGCCGCCGAGGGGGCTCCCGCATCCGCAGCCGCAGGGGTCGAGAAGGCGAAGCAGGCTTCCAAGGAAGGGTTCGGCGTGGTGGCGCTGGGGAACTGCCCGCTCTGCCAGGGGGCGGTGGTCGAGGGGGCGAAGTCGTACGGGTGCGACAACTGGAAGGCGGGCTGCAAGTTCAAGATCTGGAAGACGATCGCGGGCAAGAAGATCACGATCCGCTCGGCGCAGGCGCTCCTGAAAAAGGGTCGAAGCCCGAAGCTGAAGGGGTTCGAGTCGAAGTCAGGGCAGCCGTTCGATGCCGTGCTCAAACTTGACGGGGGCGAGGTCCGATTCGACTTCGGCAAGCCATGACAGAGTCGCTTGATCCGCTGCTCATGATCCGCCCGCGCCGGGCGATTCTGGGGGCGTCGGCGATCCTCCTGCCGTTCGACGGGTCGGGGGCGATCGACTGGCCGGGTTTCCTCGGGCACCTGGCGCGGACCCAGCAAGCTGGTCTGATCGCGGCCGTCAACATGGATACCGGCTACGTCAACCTGATCGACACCGCGACCCAGGACGAGATCCTTGCGCGGACGCGGGCGGTCCTGGCGGGGGATCGGTTCTTCGCCGGCGCGTTCGTCGCCGACCGCGCTGGCGACCGCTTCAACCGCGACGCCTATCTGGCCCGGATCGAGGCCATCACGCGGGCGGGGGGCACGCCCGTCATCTTCCCGTCGCACGGCCTGACCAGCCTGCCCGACGATGAGGTCGTGGCGGCGCATGCCGACCTGGCGCGGCACACCGATCAGTTCCTTGCCTTCGAGCTGGGCCGCGAGTTTGCCCCGTCGGGGCGGATCTATGGCCTTGCGGCGTTCGGCGGGCTGATGGGTATCCCCCAGTGCATCGGCGCCAAACATTCGTCGCTCCACCGCGAGCCCGAATGGCGGCGCTTGCGATTGCGGGATCAGATCCGTCCCGACTTTCGCGTCTTCACCGGCAACGACCTGGCGATCGACATGGTCATGTACGGCAGCGACTACCTGCTCGGCCTGAGCACGTTCGCTCCCGACCTGTTCGCCCGTCGTGACCAGGCCTGGGCAGCGGGCGACCCCGCGTTCTACGAGCAAAACGACTGGCTCCAGTATCTCGGGTTCCTCGCGTTTCGCGACCCGGTCCCGGCATACAAGCACTCGGCGGCAATGTTCTTGCGGCTCCGGGGGTGGATCGGCGACGATCGGACCCACCCTGAGAGTCCGCAGCGGCCCGATTCGGACCGGCAAATCCTCCGGACGATCGCCGAGCGGCTGGGCGTCCTTCAAGTTGAGGGGTAAAGCATGGCTCACACGCGGCGGATCGCCACGCTCAAGACGGTTGGGGACTTTCGGGCGTACCTGGCCGAACTCGGCGTCGGACTTGAGGTTGACGACGCGATCGAGTCGGGACCCGACGCGCCGCTGGCCCGGTCGCTCGATATCGCCACGGGCGGTGGGACGGTCCGCGTCGGCAACCGGTTCGCGATCCTGCCGCTGGAAGGCTGGGACGGGACCCCCGACGGCCGCCCGACCGACCTGACGCGCCAGCGGTGGCGGAATTTCGGCCGAAGTGGCGCCAAGTTGATCTGGGGGAGCGAAGCCGTCGCCGTTCGCCCCGACGGCCGCGCCAACCCCCGGCAACTGCTGATCAACGACGCGACTTTCCCCGAGATCGCGGCCCTCCGCCGCGAGATTGTCACCGCGCACGTCGAGCGGTTCGGCGCTGGGGCCGACGCCGATCTGCTGATCGGCCTGCAACTGACGCACTCGGGGCGGTTCGCGCGACCCAACCAGAAGACCGTCACCGAGCCGAAGGTTGCCTACCGCCACCCGAACCTCGACCCCCTGGTCGGGATCACCGACGACTCGGCCGTCCTGACCGATGCCGACCTCGGCACCCTGGTGGCCGATTTCGTGGCAGCGGCCCGCCTGGCCCATCAGGCCGGGTTCGCGTTCGTTGACATCAAGCACTGCCACGGCTACCTAGGCCACGAGCTGCTGTCGGCCCACGATCGCCCGGGACCGTACGGCGGCTCGCTCGCCAACCGCGCCCGGTTCCTGGCCGAGGTCGTGGCGGGTATCCGGGCCGAGGCTCCTGGCCTGGAAGTCGGGGTCCGCCTGAGCCTGTTCGACTTCATGCCGTTTCGTCCCGGCCCCGACGGCGTGGGCCAGCCCGCGCTGGCCGAGCCGTACCGGTTCGCGTTCGGCGGCGACGGGACGGGGGTGGGAATCGACCTGACCGAAGTCTCGGCGCTGCTCGATCAGTTTGAGGCGCTCGGGATTCGGCTGGTCTGCGCCACGGCGGGCAGTCCCTACTACAACCCGCACATCGTGCGTCCGGCGACGTTCCCGTCTTCGGACGGCTACCTCCCGCCCGAGGACCCGCTGGTCGGCGTGGCCCGGCAGATCGCGGCGACGGCGGAATTGAAGGCGCGGCACCCGGCGATCGTCTGCGTCGGGTCGGGCTATTCGTACCTCCAGGACTGGCTCCCCCACGTCGCGCAACGGGTCGTCCGCACTGGCGGCGTCGACTGCGTCGGCCTGGGGCGGATGGTCCTGTCGTATCCCGACCTCCCGGCCGACGTCCTGGCTGGTCGCCCACTCCGGCGGAAGCAAATCTGCCGGACGTTCAGCGACTGCACCACAGCCCCCCGCAACGGATTGGTCTCGGGCTGCTACCCGCTCGACCCCGCCTACAAGGCCATGCCGGAGCGCGAGCGAGTCACCCAGATCAAACAGGCGGTGGCCGATCGGCTGGCGACCGTGGCGACTCCGGAAGGATAACGAGACAGGTTTTCAACCAGCAATCCCAGCCGGGAGCCGACCATGCCCAGAAACCGAGTTGCCCACTTGCTGGCCCTGGCTCTGTGCGCTCTTGCTGCGCTCGGCATGCGCCCGGTGCAGGCGGACGGAGCCCTGGAACGGCTTGGGCGGGGCACGGTGGCCGTCCGGACGGGCGCGACTTCGGCCTTTATCTCCTGGCGGCTGCTGGGGACCGACCAGCCCGACGTTCGGTTCGACCTCGACCGCTCGACTGCGGGGCAACCGGCGCAGCGGTTGACGGCCGAGCCGATCGCGGCGACGCACTTCGTCGATTCGGGCCTGGAACCGGGCAGGGTCTACTCGTATCAGGTCCGGCCGGTCGATGGAGGACGAGAACTCGAATCCGGGAAACCGATCCTGGTTGCGGGCGACGCTCGACCGTACCACGAGATCCCGGTCCAGCCCCGCCCGGGGTACACACCGAACGATGGCTCGATCGGCGACCTCGACGGCGATGGTGAGTATGAGCTGGTCGTCCACATGACGGGCCGGGGTCGGGATAACTCGCAGAATGGGCTGACCGACCCGCCGATCCTCGACGCCTACAAGTTCGACGGCACGCGGCTCTGGTCGATCGACCTCGGGCGGAACATCCGCGAGGGGGCGCACTACACGCAGTTCCTCGTTTACGACTTCGACGGCGACGGCCGAAGCGAACTGGCCTGCAAGACGGCCGACGGCTCGACCGATGGGCAAGGCAAGGTGATCGGCGACGCCTCGGCCGACCATGTCGATCCGGCGACCGGTCGCATCCTGCGTGGTCCCGAGTTCTTGACGGTCTTCGATGGTCGGACTGGCGGGGCGCTGGCGACGGTGGACTACATCCCGGGTCGGGGCGACCTCGGCGGCTGGGGCGGCGTCGGCGGGAACGGCGGGAACGACCGGATCGGCAACCGGGCGGACCGGTTCCTGGCGTGCGTGGCGTCCCTTGATGGCCAACTGCCGAGCCTAATCATGTGCCGGGGGTATTACGGCCGGACGGTCCTGGCGGCGTGGGACTGGCGCGGGGGCAAGCTGACGTCACGCTGGGTCTTCGACACGAACGACGGGCACCCGGAGTTTGCCGGGCAAGGCAACCACAACCTGAGCGTCGCCGACGTTGATGGCGACGGCCGCGACGAGATCATCTACGGGTCGATGGTCGTTGATGACGATGGCCGCGGGCTGTTCTCGACCGGGCTCCGCCACGGTGATGCGCTCCATGTCGGCGACCTCGACCCGGCTCGGCCCGGCCTGGAAGTTTACGGCATCCACGAAAACGAAGCCAACGCCCAGAACGACCGCCCCGGGACGGCGATGTACGACGCCCGGACTGGCGCGATTCTATGGACGACCGCGCCGGGGGTCGATGTGGGGCGCGGGCTGGCCGCCGACATCGACCCGAGCCACCCGGGGGCCGAGTGCTGGGGCGGACCGGGTGGGTTGCGGACCTGTTGGGGAGAGCCGATCGGCCCAGCGCCGCGGTCGGCCAACTTCGCCGTCTGGTGGGACGGCGACCCCCTCCGCGAACTCCTCGACGGGACGCGGATCACCAAGTGGAACCCAGGCACGCACCAGCTCGACATCCTGTTCAACGCCGAGGGTTGCCTGGCGAACAACGGGACCAAGGCGACCCCGGTCTTATCCGCCGACCTCTGGGGTGATTGGCGCGAGGAGGTCGTCTTCCGCGCCGCCGATAACAGGTCGCTGCGGGTTTATACCTCGACGATCCCGACCCCGTACCGGCTCGTCACCTTGATGCACGACCGGCAGTATCGGCTTGCGGTGGCCTGGCAAAATGTGGGCTACAACCAGCCACCGCACCCGAGCTTTTTCCTCGGGCACGGCTTGCCACCGCTTCAAACCTCGACGGGAAGAAATCGGTGAGCCGGGAAAGGTGCCGTCAGAACGAGTCGGCCGAGAGGACCTCGCCACCGCTGACGGTCCCCATCGACCGCCAGGTCCGCCACTGGACGGTGTTCTTGATGAAGTGGACGCTCCCGTCGGCGAACAGGGTGTTGACTCCGCCGGGGTGGAAGCTCCGCGAGGTGATCGACCCGTAAGTCGGGCCGCCATCGTCCTCGTCTTTCGAGGACATGTCACCATCGGCGGCAATTCCCAGCAGCGGCGACTTCGTGTTGGGTGGCAGGGCGGTGGTGAAGCCGTCGTAGAATGAGTTACCGTTGCTCCAGTGGGTATGGCCGCCGCCCGGCGTCCCCGCGGTGGGCGTGGCAAGCTTGCAGCCCGACGTCGGGGCTGCCAGGACGCTGGCCAGGACCGTTGGCACGTCGGGATAGGCGCTGGCCCCGGTGGGGGCGCCGGCGGGCACGGTCCCGCAATCGTGGTAGGAGGGGATGTAGGTCTTGACCTCGGCGGCCAGCAAGGTGTTGCTCAGACCATCGGTGAAGCTGGCGAACGTCCGGCTCAGGTTCGAACCGACAGCGCCGGCCGTCGGACTCTGAATCGAGTAGCCGCCGAAGCTGTACCACGTACCGACGTTCCAGGCATAGCTGGAGATCCCGTAGGTGGTCGTCACCCCGGTCGTCGCGTTGGTGGACACGTAAGCCTGCTGGTTGATCTCGCTGGGACAGATCAGGGTCTTGAGCTGCTGGCTAACGGCCGTGCCATTGGAAGTGTCGCTCACCTTGTTATTGTAGTTGATGGCGTTATAGAGCGCCCCTTGCTCCAGATAGGGCATGACCCGCGACGTGGCGCTCCAGATCGACTTCCACGCCACGCTGCCGGTACTGCTGAACGAGAGGACCATCTGCGGCGCCAGTGCCCCGTTGGTCGACTCATAATTATGCATCGCCAGACCGAGTTGCTTGAGGTTGTTGACGCACTGCATCCGCCGCGCTGCCTCACGGGCCGCTTGCACGGCGGGAAGCAAGAGCGCAATCAGAACGGCAATGATCGCGATCACGACCAGGAGTTCGATCAGAGTGAAACCGCGATTTCGGGAGGAGTGCATGGCGGGTAGTCCTGCTAGATTATCAGACTGGAGGGCAACTTGCGTGCGGGATGGACCAGACCCCGGCACCGCAAAGCTGCGCCGGGGAGTGGTCCCGCACCCCTCGATCCAATCGAGTGATGCCCTCCCCGGCGGAGCTTTCGCTCACGCCGCAATCGACGTGTGCTTGCCAGTCAGACCGTCCCGACACCATACGGGGTGGGCGATCAACGACTGGACTTGATCGGGTTGACACTGAGATTCAGTCTCAACAGGTTTCAAGATGACGATTTTGCCGGGCTTTGTCAAGCAGTTCGACCGGAAGTTTTCCGAGCGTGTCTCGTGGGGAGTCGTTCGTGGTGGAAATTTACATCGATGCCGATGCTTGCCCGGTCAAGGACGAGATCTACCGGGTGGCGAAGCGGTACGAAGCCAGGGTCTACGTGGTGGCGAACTCGGCCATCTTTGTGCCACCGAGCGCCATGATCGAGCGGGTGGTGGTCAAGGGGGGTCTTGACGTGGCCGACGACTGGATTGCCGAGCGGATCACGGCCGCCGACGTGGCGATCACGGCCGACATTCCCCTGGCGGCGCGGTGCCTGGAGCGTGGGGCGATCGTCCTGGGTCCGCGCGGTCACTTTTTCACCGACGAGGCGATCGGCGAGGCGCTGGCGACGCGCGAACTCATGGACACCCTGCGCCAGGGGGGGATGCTCGGGACCGGCCCGGCGCCGTTTGGCCCGAAGGACCGGTCGCGGTTCCTCGCCAAGCTCGACGAGGCGATCCAGAAGCTGAAACGCCGGGCAAAATGAAGCCATTGGCTCAGCTTCGACCTTTGTAGGGTGGGTGCAACCCACCGTGGGTTTGACGTGGTCTCTGCAGGCGATCTTCATCCGGGCATCTGGTCGTTTGGATGCCGAGGTGCACGGTGGGTTGCACCCGCCCGACAAAAGTCTGAAACTGGGAACAGGTCGGTTTTCTCACGATCCGCGGGAACTTTTTCCGCTCCACTCGGCATATCCTGGTAGACCGACACCGTGGGACCGAAGGGGCGGCAGTGAGCAGACCAAAGGTGACAGGGTACGACCGGCACGGGAATCTGGCGGCGGTGTTTGCCGGCGGCTCGGTCGTCGGCTGCACCGATGCCGAGTTGCTCGACCGTTTTGGGGCCGGGGCCGACGCCGAGCTGGCCTTCGCCGCGCTCGTCGAGCGGCATGGACCGCTGGTCTGGGGGGTCTGCCGCCGTGTCCTGGCGGATCGGACTGATGCCGAGGATGCCTTCCAGGCCACCTTCCTCGTCCTGGTCCGCAAGGCGGGGTCGGTCCGGGTGGATGACTCGCTGGGTCGGTGGCTTTACGGGGTCAGCCGTCGTGTCGCCGCCCGGACCCGCGCCGATCGGGACCGGCGCCGTCGCCGCGAGTCGGTCGGCATGGTCCCCGATCGCGCCGGTCCTGATGCCCTCGGTCTTCATCAAGTCGAGACCTTCGCCGCGCTCGACGCCGAGGTCGCCCGCCTGCCCGAACCGTTCCGCGCGGCGGTCGTCCTTTGCGATCTTGGCGGCCTGACGTTGGAGCAGGCCGCGCTCGACCTCAACTGCCCGGTCGGCACGATCAAGAGCCGCCTGGCGCGCGGCCGCGCCCGGCTTCGCGATCGGTTGGTCCGGCGCGGGTTTGATGGCGCCTCGGTGGTGTCGATGGTCCGGCTGGCGCACCCGTCGGCGGATCTGATCGGCGCGACGGTTCGCAGCGCGGTGGCCGGCACGGTGCCGACCCTGGCGTCGGTGGTTGTCCCAGGATTCTTCGCTTTCAAGGATGGAGTTGCCCCGATGATCTTGACTTTCAGATTGCCCTGGCTCGTGGGGTTCACCGCGCTGGCGACGGCAGGCGTGACGGGCTGGACCTGGTTCGCGGGAGATGATGGCCCCGGCGACCCAGTTGTTCAAGATGCGGCCCCGGCGGCACCCGCCCGACTCAAGATCAAAGATGCGCCAGTGCCTCGGACCGATGTCAAGGTCTCTTTACCCGAGTACATCGTCGAGCCGCCCGATATCCTCGCCGTCGAGGTTCGAGAAGCTCTGCCCGATCGGCCGATCAGCGGCGAACGCCTGGTCCGGCCCGACGGCAAGCTCTCGCTCGGCTTCTATGGCGAGTTGTACGTGGCAGGCTTGACAACAACCCAGATCAAGGAGCAAGTCGTCCTCCACCTCCGTCAGTACATCACTGACCGCGTCCTCGGATTGGAGCAGCGCAAGGAGGACGGCACGACGGTCAAGGTGGCCCCGACCAACACGACGAAGGTCTTCGTGGATGTGGTGAAGTACAACAGCAAGGTCTACTACGTGCAGGGGGACGTTGGGACGCCGGGTCGGCTGCCGATTACCGGCAACGAGACCGTCCTCGACGCCATCACTTATGCCGGTGGTCTGATTCCTACGGCAAAGAAAGCGACTAACATCCGTCTCGTTCGCCCGGCGCCTCGGGGCGAATGCTGCGAGCAGGTGCTGCCGGTCGACTTCAAGGCGATCGTCGAGCAGGCCGACACGAAGACGAACTACCAACTCCGACCGGGCGACCGGATCATGGTTTACCGTGATCCGCCCGGCCCAGCAGCCTCAAAGCTCCAGGACGATCGCCCAACCACAACCACGGCAACCCGCGACGGCGCTGGGCCAGGATCGACGCTCAATCCAGGACAAGAGGGGGAGGTCACGCCGACGCCGGACACCAGCAAAATTGCCCGTGAATTCGCCATGCAGAGTTTGCCGGAATATGTTGTCGAGCCACCCGACATGATCAAGGTTGAAGTCCTTAACGCCCTGCCTGGCCAGCCGATCAAGGGAGAGCGCCTGGTTCAGCCCGATGGGCGGATCACGCTGGGGTATTATGGTCAGGTCTACGTCGCGGGTTTGACGCTCAACGAGATCAAGGCCAAGGTCACGCTGCACCTGCGAGGCTTTCTCACCGACGCTCAACTCGGACTCAGCCAGGATCAGGACGGCAAGCTGATTGCTGCCGATCTCGGCAAGACGACCCGGGTGGCGGTCGAAATGTCGCGGTACAACAGCAAGGTGTATTACGTGCAGGGGAAGGTGGGCTCACCGGGGCGGTTGAATATCACCGGCAACGACACCGTGCTCGACGCCATCCAGTATGCCGGCGGTCTGACCTACTCAAAGAACCCCCGTTTGATCCGGCTGGCTCGCCCCGCTCCTCCCGGCGCGGCCGGGGGTCTGATCCTGCCGGTCGATCTGGCGGCGATCCTCGATCGGGGTGATGCCCGGACCAACTATCAAATGTTGCCGGGTGATCGCCTGATTGTCGGTGATGATCCCACCGCGCCGCCTGCCGCGCCGCGAGTGGACCCCGAGGAGGAAGCGATGACGCGACTGCGCGAGGTGGAGCGAAAACTCGACCTGATCCTCCAAAAGCTTGAGGACAAGGACAAGCCGTGAGGTCGGCCCGGTCGGGAATCTTGCCCTGACCGGACGAAACTTCGCAAGCGGCCGGCCTTGCCGGACCGATCCTCCTTGATTAGAAGCAGACCGCGTTGACGGTCCGCGCGATATCGGCTATGGTCCCGCCCGGCGTCCCAGGGAAGGGACCGGTGGGTTAAAAGGCGTAAGCCAACCAGCCCTCACCAAGCCAGTCGCCCGTCGGCGGGGTGCAAGGAGGCACCGACTCGATGGCCATGATCACCGACTTGCCCCTCGATCTCGACACCGAGGCCGACGGTCTGGCTTTCGCCCGGGACGTCCTCCGGGTCGAGGCCGATGCGCTCGACCTGGTCCGCGACCGCCTCGACGGCACCATCGCGCACGCCGCGAGCCTGGTCCACCGCTGCCCCGGCGGCGTGATCGTGACCGGCATGGGCAAGGCCGGTCTGGTCGGGCAGAAGCTGGCCGCGACTCTGGCCAGCACCGGCACCCGCGCCTATCCGCTCCACCCGGCCGAAGCGATCCACGGCGACCTCGGCCGGATCAGGGCCGACGATGTGGTGATCGCCCTCAGCCAGAGCGGCGAGACCGATGAGGTTGTCCGGATCATCCCGGCGATCCGCCGCCTGGGGGCCAGCCTGATCGCGATCACCGAGCGAACGACCAGCTCGCTCGGCCGCGCTGCGGACTACTGCATCGCGATGGGGCCGATCCGCGAAGCCTGCCCGCTCGGGCTGGCACCGTCGGCCAGCTCCACGGCGATGATGGCGGTGGGTGATGCCCTGGCCTTGCTGGTCAGTCGCTTGCGGAACTTCCGGGCCGAGGACTTCGCCGTCTATCATCCCGGCGGTGCGCTCGGGCGGCGGCTGGCGTTCGTCGCCGACCTGATGCGGACCGATGGCCGACTCCGGATCACCCCCCAGACCCGAACCGTCCGCGAGGTCTTCGTCGCGCTGGCGGGTCCCCGGCGCCGTTCGGGTGCGGTCCTGATCGTCGATGAAGCGGGCCGACTAGCCGGGATTTTCACCGACTCGGACCTGGCCCGACTGTTCGAGCGCCGGCAAGATGCGTTGCTCGACGGCCCGATCAGCGCAGTCATGACCGCCGACCCCTTGCAGGTCAGCGTCGGCGCGACCGTGGCCGAGGCTGTGGACCTGATGAAGGCCCGCAAGATCAGCGAGTTGCCCGTGGTTGACCGCCTGGGTCAGCCCGTCGGCCTGATCGACCTGACCGACCTGATCGGCCTGGTTCCGACTGAACCCGAGGAACCGACCGAGCCATGAACCACGCCAACTCCACCGACCGGCACGCCGGGATCAAGCTCGTCGTCCTCGACGTCGATGGCGTTTTGACCGATGGGTCAATCATCATCGATGATAACGGGGTCGAGTCGAAACATTTTCATGTCCGCGACGGCGCGGCGATTGCCTTGTGGATCAAGCTCGGGCGCCGAGTGGCGATCCTCTCGGGTCGATCGGCCCGCTGCGTTGACCGCCGCGCGGCGGAACTCGGTATCGAACCGGTCGTGCAAGGGTCATCGGCCAAGGGGGCCGCGTTGCAAACCATGATCGCCGACCTCGGGGTGACGCTCGATCAGACCGCCTTCATGGGCGACGACCTCGCCGACCTCCCCGCGCTCGAACTGGCCGGATTCTCGGCCTGCCCGAGCGATGCCGTCCCCGAGGTTCGCGCTGTCGTGGACCATGTCGCGGTGGCTTCAGGGGGGCGGGGCGCGGTCCGCGAGGTGATCGAAATCTTGCTCAAAGCGCAGGGCGCCTGGCCGGTCTCGCCGACCGCGGCGCGGTCGGCGTGATAGGGTTCATCTGGGCAGCGGTTGTCTGGTCATTCCGACAATCGTGACCGCCCGATCCTGGTCATTTTTGCTCTGTCGGTCTGGGCCCTTGTGCAAAAGGGCGGGTGGTGGTCGGCCTCGGGCCTCTGGATACCGGATTCCCCCGTGATCAAAAAAGCTGCCCTGATCCTGTTCACATTCAGCGCCCTGGTGGGGGCCCACCTGGTCTACTCGGCCGCGTTCGCCGCGATCACCGCGCATCTGACCGCGCAGGGCACGGGTGACGACCCGTTCCCCGAGTCGGAGCTGGAATCCTCGCGGATCTCGCAGCAGCTCGCGCTCGAAAACTTCGGGCCTGACCACTTCACGGCCAGACCGCTCAAGCTGTCGTACTACGACAAGTCGCGCGGCAGCTACATGTATGCCCAGAACCATGAGTTCTCGGATAAGGGCAAGCTGATGACCGTCGCGCCGTTCGCGATGATCTCGCAATCCCGAGACGGTAAGGCGATCAAGACGGTCACCAGTGACAAGGCCATCATCCGGTTCAACGTTCCCTTCGGTTTCCTGAGCAAGAACGCCGAGCCCCAGCGGGTGATCCATGCCGAACTCGTCGGCAACGTCAAGATCCGCGACGACAAGGGGACCAAGGCCAACCAGGCCGACGACCTTTTGATCGGCCCGATGACGCACGTCGAGTACGACGAGAAGACGCTGCAGGTGACGACCGACTCCGACGTGGTGATTCAGGATCAGGACATGATCATCACCGGCACCGAGATGATGCTCCAACTCCGTCGGAAAGCTCCCGCCGGCGCCGCCGCTTCCGGAGCCGCACCCGCCGCGAAGGGGGGCACGGGGTCGTTCGATGCCGAGACCGCCTTCCTCTACAAGAACATCCGGATCGTCATCAAGAACGTGACCTCGGGCGGGATCTTGCCCGGCAAGTCGAAGCCCGACCCGCAGGGTCAAACGCCGCTCGACCTTCAGTGCAAGGGTCAGATGCGGATCGACATGCCCCGGGCCGCGTCGGCACCCCCGCCCACGTTCGTTGGTCCACCGAACATCCATCGCGAGGCTGATCCCACCTACTGCCGGTTCGAGAAGGATGTCCGCGTGATGCGGGGGGTCACGAACCCCGACCAGCTCAACTGCGACATGCTTTACCTGACGCTCCGCCCCGACCCGCCGCTCGACGAATCCGCCCCGACCAGCGATCCCGCCGCCCCGGCCGAGCCGGCGCTGGTGGATGCTGCCGCACCGGCTCCCGCCGCCGCCGAGGCGAGTGGCGGGCCGATGACGAAGCTCAAGCTCCGCTCAGCGCTGGCGCAGGGGCACGCGGTCTGGTTGCAGTCGGAGTCGCAAGGCTTGACGGCGAAGTGCGTTGAGCTGAAGTACGACAAGAAGCATGACCCGTCGCAGGCCGACACGACGTACCTCAACGGCGGCACGAACAAGACCATCACCGTCGAAAAGGTCGAGTACGTCACCGAGGGGGACAAGGCCGGTACGATGAAGTCGTACATGAAGTTGATCTCGGCCGACATGAGCATCCTCGACCACGGGAACGGCGAGAACCAGATCACCGCACGCGGACCGGGCCGGTCGGAAGATCGCCCCAACCGGAGCGCGTCGATCACCCGGATCGCCTGGTTCGAGGACCAGATGATGCTTCAGACGTCACGCGACAAGGTGCTGACGCCGCCCGCGACGACCGCCACCGCCGACTCGCCACCAGCGCTGGCCCCGCTCCGCCGGTTGGTGACGCTCTTTGGTCAGTCGAAGCTCAAGGACTTCCAGTCGAGCACGACCCTCGACGCCAAGGATCGGATCGTCGCCGAGTTCGAGTCGGGGCCGAAAGACCCGAACGCGCCGACGGCGGGCGATGGGCCATCGAAGATCAAGTGGCTCAAGGCGTACAACAACGTCAACCTGACGACCCCCGGTCGGACCCTGACCGCCTGGAAAAACCTGCAAGCCGTCTTTGTCGATCCCGATCCCGTCCCGGTGGCCGTGGCCTCGGCGGGACCGGCGGCCGCGCCCGGTCCGGTGGTGGCTCAGGTTGATCCCGAGGCAACCTTGCCCGAAGCCAAACCTGACGCCCCGCCACCACCCACCGAAGGCGCGGTCGATGCCCGGGCGGATCGGGTCTTTGCCTGGATCAACCAGGGCCAGGGCAACAAGCCGGGCGATCTCCGCGAGGCCAAATTGCGCGGCGGTGTGATGGTCCATCAGGAGCCCTCGCCCGGCCAACGGTTCCCGAGCAACGCGACCGGCGAGGCGCTCGACCTGTTCAGTCAGGGCAAAGGGCTGATGAAGTTCGCCGTCTCCGCCGCCGACCCCGAAGCGGCCAACCCCGACGCGAAGACCCGGCTGGTCTCGCGCTCGGGTTCCACCGTCCCGATCACCCTGGCCCGGGTTGAGTTCGACAACCGGATCATCGAGTCGGAGAACCTGATCTCGCTCGACCAGCAGGCCAACCGAGCCTCGGCGCGGGGCAAGGGCAAGATGACCCAGATGGCCGATGCTGGTCTACTCGACGACAAGGGGCTGGCATCCGACAAGCCGAAGGGGAAGACCGCCCCCAACCCCGGCGCCCGCGACAAACTCACCATCGACTGGACCGACCAGATGCAGTTCATCGGCCACTCCCGCGATCGCCAGGGCCGCGAGGCCGCCAAGATCGAATTCCGGGGGACCACCGTGCCCATCCGGACCCCCGACGGCCACGAGACCGTCCTCCACGGCGTTCAAGCCATCAAGGCCGACGCCGCGATCTACTGCGATTACATGGACGTCTACCTCGACAAGGTCGTTGACCTGAGCAAGTCGAGTAAGGCCACGGGCGCGAAGCCAGCCAACGACAAGCTCGCCGAACCCAACGCCGATATCGCCATGATCGAGTGCCACGGCTTCGACGTGACCGATAACAACGGCAACGACCACGCTGGGGTCGACGTCACGAGTCAGAACTACTTCGAGGGCACGAAGATCCTCAAGGACAAGTACCGGATTCAGCACAACCACCTGATCTACGACAAGCGGACCGGCGACTTCGAGGGGGCCGGCCCCGGCACCGCGTTCCTGTACAAGGGCAAGTTGCCCGACGCCAAGCTCGCCGCGGCGAAGCCCACCAAACCGGGCCAGCCCGAGGTTCACACCATGCAGTTGACCAAGATTCAGTTCACCGAGCTGATGAAGGGACGCTTCGGGGTAAGCAAGAGCGGCAACGACGTCGCCGAGCGGACCTCCGAGTTCACCGGCAACGTCCAGACCGCCAACGCCGTCGTCCAGGATAGTCGGTACGGGATCGACTTCGACACGCTCGACAAACTCCCTGACCACCTGTTCCTGACCTCCGACGCCCTTCGCGTCCGGAGCGAACCCCAACTCGTCAACAACAAGCGGGTGGATCACCAGCTTCTCTACGCTCAGGGCAATGTCGCCGCGCGGACGATCAACCGCCTGATCCAGGGGGACCGGATGACGTACGACTCGGCAACCGAGTTGATTTATGTCTACGGCGACCAGGGCAAGAAGGTCAGCATGGTGGAGCAGACCGCCCTGGGCCAGATGCCGAACCGGACCTTCGGCAGCGCTCTCCGCTACAACAAGGCAACCGGCCAGGCCGACGTGACCGACCCGCAGAATATCCAGTTGTTTGACCAGCGGACCGGCATCCGACCCAGGGCCGGCTTCCCCGACCTCGGCGGCTCGGGACCCAAACCCGACCTCAAGCAGCAGAAGCGGCAGAAGCTCCAGCGGCAGGGTCGGACCTCGACCGAACGGCGAGGCTTCGCCGGCGGCCAGTGAGTCGAGCAAACAGCCCGCCTCCACCTGGACCAGTGCCAGGTTGAGGCGCGCTGAATTGACGTTTGGGGCTGATCCCGACCAGGCTTAGTAAACCTCGCCCGCCCGGACGACATGGCCGCTCGATCCGCCGGCGGCTTTCGCTTGCGGGGCGTACCGCGTGTGCCAGCCTTCGGCGGCGCGGACGGTGCTCAGTTCTTCCGGAGTCATTCCGTAGCGGGCGAACCAGGGGGTCCCACGCTCGACGACGACCTGACCAACCTCGGTGACGCGCTTGACGCCTTCGGTCGCGGCGAATTTAGTCCGGGCCTCGGCGCCATCCTGGAGGAAATACTCTGTCCAGAAGGCCCGACCGCCGAGCACGCCCGAGCAGCCGGTTTCCATCGCCATCTTGACCTGTTTGAGGTATTCCGGGTAGCTGACCCCGGCCGACAACAGGACCCACGGCTTGACGCTCGCTTCGGACAGCGCGAGCAGGTTGTCGTGGCACTGCGAGTCGCTGTCGGTCGAGAACGTGCCGGGGAACTCGGCCTTGTAGACGTCGCAGTACTGGCTGAGGCGCCGGGCGCTCTCGATCACGGTGTCGGCCTTGCGGGCCAGCACCGAGGGGTCGGTCTTCTTCTCGCCGTTGTAGGGGAAGTGGACCGGTTCGAGCAGAAAGAGGATGTCGTGCTTGATGCACTCGGCATGGATCTGCTGGATCATGGCGAACTGGTGTTCGGCCGAGGTCATCTCCTGCGGCTCGAACGGGGCGAGCAGCTTGACGGCATCCGCGCCCATCAGCTTGATCTTCTCGACCGACCAGCCCGGCTCGACCTCGCCCATCGGGCCGCCAGCCTTGTTCTTGCCGCTGCCCGACTTTTCGACGCGAACGAGCATTCCCTTGTGCGCGGGGAGAGCACCGGTGGCGATGGCGGGCCAGGCCCCGTAGTAGGCGTCGATGAGGACGCCCGACGCGGCCGGGGCCATCTCACGCATCATGTCGATCTTGGCGTCAACGATCTCGTCGTAGGTCGGCTCGCGATCCTGTCCCTTGACTTTAAGGGCCTTCTGCGCCATCTCGATCATCGAGCTGTTCTGGTCGAGCGCCAGCATCGTCAGCGTCCCGTTGGGGTTGCTGATCCGTTGGAGACCCCGGAGTTTGCCAGGGGTCAAACCTTTACCGAGCAGGGCGGTGGCGCCAAGGTGGCGCGGCGGGGTGGCTTCAGCCATGGGGAAAGCATCTCCGAAAGCTCGCGACTCAGCTTGAGGTCGGAGCCAGAATCCAATTGTATCGACCCGTTGGAAAGGAATCGGCCGTAGCGCGACATCGCCTCAACGCCCGACCAGCCAAGCGGCACACCGCGATCTTAGCGACCGTTCCGCCGCTTTGGCAAGCAGATCGCCAGCAGGTCTGGACCCGCTGGCGACTCGAATTCAACCTTACTTGGCCCCAACTCCCGGCCCGGCACCGTTGGCCGGACCGGTTTCGCCCGGACCGATCAACTCCTGACCACGCGGGCTGCCGAGGCCACCCGTCCGCGCCTGGTCGATCGAGTGAACCGGCGGGCGACTGTAGCCAACGCCGCCGCTGTCTCCCTTGTCGAACCCTGTGCCGAAGCAACCGACCAGCGTCGATGAGGCGACTAGACCGACGGCCAGGAACGCGGCGAACCGAATACGAACCATCATGGCAACTCCGAATGAGTGAGCAAGCCGAGCCAGACCAGCAGCAATTGACCCACCCACTCTACACAAAATCGCCTGGCTCGGCTCGCCCGTCGTTCCCTGACCCGGAAAAGTCGGCTATTGCGGCGGCGGTTGCGGGGTCGAATTCGGGTTCGCCGGCAAAAAATATTCCCTCGGTAAGGTCATGAAGTTTCCAACTCCGCGCGCGTCAATTGACTGCCGGATCTCCTGATACCAGAGGCGATAACTTCCCCGAAACCTGCGCTGGGGTGCGGCTGGTCGGGTAGCCGTCATCTCGCCGGGCATTGGGAGATTTGGGCCGTCACCGGGAGGTCCGGCCATGCCGCCCATCATGCCGGCCATCCCTTCCGATTGCATCCCCATCCTGCCCGGATCACCGTTCCAGTCATAGCGAAACGTCACACCCCGCTCGGCAAACGGATCTTCGGGGAGTTGCTCCAGTTCGGTCGGGACCAACTCGTCGAGCGTATCTGGGGCGAACCCGTCGTGCGTCAGTTGCCATGATCGGAGCGCCAGGTAGGTGTCGAGAACCCGCCGCTGGGCAATCGCTCCATCATAAGCGTTCCGGTTGTTGGCCAGCGGGGCGATCAGGAGGGTGATCAGCGTGATATCGGGATGAAGGGCCGGATTGAGAGGTTGATCCTGCGTCGAAGTGCGGGGGGCACTAGACCGATCCCAGAATGCTTCGTCTGCGATAACTGAGAGCGGCTGGTCCGGTCGATGATCCAGATTCGCGTTGGCGATCACCTTGGCAACGACGCGACGCATCAGCCGACGCGCTCGCTCGCGCTCCCAGGTTGGGGCGATTACCCAGGTGCTGTAGACCCGAGCCGCTCCCGCATCAAGGGCCGGATTCAACAGATCGGCCCAGCGTTCGCCGGGTTGGTCGAGGCTCCGCTCGATCCGGAGGGCCTCAAACCGATAGGCATCAACCATCCGGGGTGGTTCGGTAAGCTCGCGCAGCTTCGCCCGCGCCGCGCGGATCAGCTCGACGGTCATCTTGGGGTGCGTTGACCAGTCAGTCGCATGCTGGACGGCCATCGTTGTCCAGTCCGTCGCCGTCTTGTATCCCTCGACCGAGCGCGCTCCGGCGGCGTACTGGCGACTCATCCCCATCATTGCCTCGATGTCCGCCCAGGCGCCGGCGAGATCGCCGGACTCCCATAAGTTGCTGGCGTCGAGTCCCAGGAGTGATATTGCGGCGCGGCCGGCCTGCCCGATGATCGTAGTCCGCGGCTTCACAAAGATCGTGGCCGGGGCGTCGAGTGCTGCGACGATCCCCGGCTGGGCCGCGAGCCGCCGGAGCTGCGCGAGCGCCGGCTGATTGATCTCCAGATACTTCGCCGCGCGCGAAGCCTGTTGTTCATAGTCGTTGAGGGCGTTCGCCGATTCAAGGGTGAGGTATTGACTTGCCTGGATCTGAGCGATCACTGCACGATACTCGGCGCCGAGGTCGTTTGCCGGGAGATCGCCGAAGTTGGCCGAGCCCACCTGCGAACCGATGTCGGCGATCCCCCAGGCCCGACCGCCGATGAAGGTGGCGACCAGCACCGCGTACGGCACGACGAGCAAGATTGCGAGTCGGCCCCACCGCCGCCAGCCACGGTTGGCGAGCCAGTCGCCCGCCCAGAACCACGACGCCGCGATCAGGAGCAACGGCGAGAGGGCCAGACTCCAGACCGGGATCACCTGCGCCGTGATCAGGGCGGCTTGCGGGATGATCAACCCGAGCCCGACCATGATCGAGATCAGGGCCGCCGTGATCCGCCGCGGGAAGATCATCCCGCCCAGCAAGGCGACCCCGACCATGTTGCCGAGCAACAGGATGACCGGCAACCGGGGCACATTCGTGGACCTGCCCCAGGTGCCGACGTTCAGCAGGGCGATGAGCATGATGATCCCCAGACCGACGGCCCAGGGGGTGACCTTGGCGGCCCAGACGGTGCGCGGTCGGACCGCGTAGTTGTCGAGGAACGCCCGCGTTCCCGTGCTGTTCTCGATCCCGAAGACGCTCGCCCCCAGAATCACCAGCGTCAGGCTGATCAGCGTCAACGCCACGATAATGACCGAATCGGCCTCGCCAAACGCCGCCACCAGCACGAGCAACCCCAGGCACTGCAACCAGGTGCCCCGCCCTTCCCTGACCGTCTGCCAGGCGATGCTCCAGTAAGCTGGAGTCGGCCAGATCCGCAAGTCGGAGCGATTGGAATCTGTGGCAACGGGAGTTAGGCCGTCCCGATTCCCGGTCACGACCCGGTTCTGCCGCCTCGGCCAGTGCTCGCGGTTCAGGACGAGGCACGACACCGCCAGCGCGATCAGCATCCCGCCTCCCCGCCAGAGCATGTTATCTCGGTCGAGACCACCAAAATCCAGGCTGGTCGAATCCAGTCGCTGGAGCCAGCCCGTGAGCGACGACATGATCCCGGTCGACAGGATGGCCAGGATGCTCGCCGTGATCGCGGTTCGCGCCAGGGCCGACCAGAACAGCCCCCAGACCGCCGCCTCCACGATCAGGACCAGGAAGAAAGGATCGGCCTGCCGCATCTGCGCGGTCGGCAGCGACTCATAACTCCAGCCGATCGAGGAGATCCACCGCAACACCAGAGCCAGCCCCAGGCTCGACCCCACCGCCCAGGTCGCCTTGGCGAACCAGAGCATGCCGCGACCTACCGGCAAGGCGTCGAGCAAGCCCATCGTCCGGTTCTCGCGTTCCCCCGCGAAGCTGGCCGAACCGGCCGCAATGGCGTACAGGACCGCCCACCCCAGCGCGATCGGCACCAGGACGCCGTTGCGGACGCCAGATCCAACCGATGTCAGCAAGAACCACTGCAAGGCCGTCGCCGCCAGCACCAGAGTGACCATGATCGGCAGCAGCGACCGCCACTCTTTCCACCACAACCGGATCAGCATGTGCGTTGCTCCTTCGATGGATTGGGAGGGGATCAAAGGTCAAACGACCATCGCCTGAGGGGTCGTCGGCACCACGCCGGGCAGGATCGCCATCGGGCCGGGTAGCCGGTGCCGCATGTAGCCGAGGTAGATCTCCTCCAGGCTCGCCGGCTGGATCTCGGCGGCGATCACGCCGGGCAGGTTTGCGAGCGGTTCGAGCGCGGCGCGGTTCGGCGCGTGGACCAGCCACCGGGTCTGCCGGGCGTCGCTGGCGACGTCGATCGGCTCGAACCAGAGGTCCGACGGTGGCGTCGGCGGCCGGTGCAGCCCGTCGGTCGTGAACAGGACGGCAAACGTCCGCGCCTTCAACTCGTCGAGCGGTTCGGCCAGGATCAGCTTGCCCTTGTGGATCAGCGCCACGTGGCTCGCCACGCGCTCGACCTCGCTGATCTGGTGGCTCGACAGGAGGACCGTGCGCCCCTCGCCCGCCAGGTCGATCATGCTTTCCAGAAAGTCGCGGCGGACCAGGATATCCAGCCCCGACGTCGGCTCATCCAGCACCAACAAGCCCGGCTCGGGAGCCAGTGCCAGCGCCAGGCCAACCTTCGCCCGCATCCCCTTCGAGAGCGCCCGGATCTTCCGCTTCGGCGGTAGGTCGAACCCGGCGATCAGGCGGTCATATCGGCTCCGGAACCCGGTCAAGCCCCCCGGGCAGTCGGGTCGGAACCCCGACGCGAACCAGCCGATCTCGCTGACCGTCATCGTCTCATAAAGCATCGGCTGCTCGGGCACGTATCCAACCTGCCGGCGAACCTGGAGCCCCGATTTGGTCGGGTCCAGGCCCAGCACATCAATCCGCCCCGAGTCGGGCTGGACCAGACCCAGGACCGACTTGATCGTCGTCGACTTCCCGGCGCCATTCTCTCCCAGAAGGCCAAAAACAGAGCCGGTTGGCACGTTCAAGGTCAGGCCGGCAACGGCGACCTCGCCGCGGTAGACTTTGGTCATCGCCTCGATCCGGATCGCCATCGTCTCGTTCATGACTGGCCCTCCACAAGATCACCGCTCTGGATTTTTGGTTCGGCGGCACCCGCCACCGCCTGCCCGTTCGTCACCCCCGAGTCGGTTGCCCACTCGCTCCGGAGGATCGCCGCCACCTCGTCGGCGGGCAGACCCGACTGGCGGATCTCGCCGATCACCGCGCGGAGGCGCTGGCGGACGAACTCGCGGCGGTCGCGGCGGCAGACCTCGACCGCCTGCATCCCCACCTGCAACCCCGTCCCCCGGATCGACTCCAGGATGCCCTCCCCCTGGAGGTCGCGGTACGCCCGCGCCACCGTGTTCGGGTTAACGACGAGCTGCTTTGACAACTCACGGACCGACGGGATCAACTCCCCCGGTTTGAGCACCCCCGCCACCACCGCGAACTTGATCCGGTCGCCTATCTGCGCATAGATTGGCCGATCCGTCGCATGATTGAGCGCGAATAACATCAGCCCTCCCAGGACTGTTTCTCTGTGTTAGTTGTCTGGTACAGTATGGGCGTGTCCACGGCGATTTGTCAACGACGTGGGAAGGAGCTTTGTCAGAGGGTGGGTTACCGGACAATGACCGGGTCGGTTGGGCCGTCGGGGGTCCAGAGGTGCAAGAAGCGGTGAGCTGCCTGATTCCAGCGGTCGCGGTCGGACGAGGTGAGCGCGGCGACGAGTTCGATGTGGGACCGGCCCGCCGGCAGGTGCGTGGGCTGCTTGGGGTTGGTGGGATCGACGGGAGCGAGGACCCACCGACAGGCGAGATCGGGGGCGATCTGCGCGGCGGCGAGCAGGAGCGGGGCGAGGTCGGCGGGAGCGACGGCGAGGCTGTTGAGCCGCCCGGCATCGAACAGGTGTCGCGCCGTGGCGCGGTCGTAGCGGTCGAGGAGCATGGCGAGGATCGCCGTCCGTTGCGGGCTGGGAGCCGTTTTGGAGGGGTGCAAGGCCAGGCTTTTCCAGAAGCATTCGGCGAGCGCCGCGGGGTCAACGGCCTCGACGGTCGGCAGGAGGAGCGCCGCGACGACCGCCGGTGCCTGGTTCGCGTCGATCCCGGCGACCGATCCGGCATCGACCGCCGCGTCGAGGCGGGCATACGCCTCGTGGATCAGCCGGATAGCCTGGGGCCGATCGGTCTGGACCAGGCTGGCGGCCATCATGCCGAGCGCGTAGGCCGCCTCGGTCGGGTGGCTGGCGGCGATCGAGTCGGCCAGCCCGCGTGCCTGAGCCAGATCGACCGGGGCCAGCCGGTAGCAAAGCTGTGGGATGTTGCGGACCTGAAGTGTCGGACTCTTGATCCGGCGGAACAGCGCGACCATCCCGCGCGGATCGCGGTGTGCCGCGCGGAGGGCGATGCTTAAGCGTGAGCGGTCGAGATCGACCGGATCGACCAGATGACTCAGGCGTTCCAGCGCGACGGCGGGGTCCAGTTCGGCCAGCGGGTCGATCAGTGCCGACCAGGCCTGGGCACCAGTGGTGGCGGCGGGTAGTGATCCGGCGATCCGCTGGGCGTCCGCAAGACAGAGCCGGGCCTGATCGGGGTTGCCTACCTGAATCCAGGCCGACGCGACCCGGGCCAGCACGGTGACCCGGGCCGCCGGCTCGTCAATCGAGCGGGCGTCGCGCTCGACTTGCGTCAGGGTCGCCCGGCGTTGATCCGGAGAAAGCGACCCGGCGGCGACCACCGCGTCGAGTGTGGCGAGGGTGCGGACCTCAATCTCGTCGATCGGGTGGATGGCGGCCATTGCCCCTGGGAAGTCGGTCGCCGCCAGATGCCGCGCCGCGATCCGGCGGAGCCCATCGGCGACCCGACGATCGCGCACGACCCCCGCATCTAGCCAGAGGATCACCTGCCGGGGCTCGACCCGGGCGAGTCGTTCCAGGATCAAGGCGCTGGTCACCTTGTCGTTGCGGGTCAGGACCTGATCGACGAGCGGGTTGACAACCAGCGACCGGATCATCCAGGTCACAAGCGTCTGCGGGCCAGCACCATCGAGCGCATCCTGAGCCAGACCCGCCGGCATGGGCTCACCGGCGCGGCTCATCTCCAGGATCAGGGGCCGATTTGGGTCGGAACCTGGGGTCGCCAGCGACCGCCCGAGAAAGCGATAACCCGCCTTGTGGGCGAACAGGAACGACGGGCCCGCGGCGCTGCTCTTGCTCAGCCGGAACTGACCGGCATCGTCGGTGATCGTCTCGTGCCGGGCCAGGTCACGGACCTTGACTCCGGCGATCGGCTTGCCGTCGCGGTCAACCACCTGCCCGACCAGGACCGCCGCGGGTTGGTGACGGTCCAGGACGAGATCGGGGAAGTGGATCTGGGAATCGCCATGCAGGCCCGACGCCACCGCACGGGTATGACCGGCTTCGCAGTCCGCTGACTCGGCTGACGCCAGGTAGGATCGATCCGGTTCAAGCACCGCGGGTCCGTGATACTGCCCCTGAGCGTCGGTGACGATGCTTTCCAGTTCCGGCGTGACGATCCGCCGCCCGGGTCGCGGTCCCTGGACCGGCGGCATCGGAGTTCGGTCGGCGATCCGGATCTGAACCAGAGCCCCGGCGACTGGGTGCCCGGCCAGGTCCACGACGCGACCCACTGGCGCGAGCAGATCCCCGGCGCGGGGGACAACCAGATCCACCACCGATCCAATCCGATCACCGGCCACCCGCTGCGGCTCACTCGTCCGACCGCCCGAGAGGCGAACGTCCAGGCTGATCTCGACGCCGGTTGGCACCGGTCCAACCTCGAACCGGCCATCGGCCTCGGTGGTCGTGGCGACCACCACCTCATCATGAGCCCGCCCGGAGCGCCAGGACCAGCGGGCCTCGACCTCGACCGGACTCCCGACCGGCTGGCCGGCTGCGTCGCGGGTCCGACCGTGGAGCATTACGCCCCGTTCCAGTTCGATCGGCGGCCAGGCGAGGGGAGCCTCGTTGACCGACGGCTTGACCCGATCGCGGTATGCCAGTTCGGGCGGGATCAGGTAGGGACGAGGCGCCGCCACGACCCGCGCCGTGACCGCACCGGGCCGGACCAGCGTCTCAAATCGGCCCGCGCTATCGGTCTCGGCGATCCAGGTGCCGCGACCCGGGCCACGTAGTTCGACCCAGACGCCGGCGACCGGGTCGGCCTTGCCGTGCGCGCGGATCAGGCCCGCCACGCGGACGCCGGGGTGGAGCCTGACCGCGACATCCGCCGTCCCGCCCGCCGCGAGTTCCTGCTTCGGCGGCTGGTCGGGGAGTGCCGTTGTCCCGGGGCGCGGCTCGACCTGGACCTCGACCGTCCCCGCCGCGACGTGCGCGACCTCGAAGTGGCCGGTCGGATCGGTTGTCGTGCTGGTCGAGCCGACGCGATGGGTGCCCGCCATCGTCTCGATCCGGACCGTCAACCCGGCACCGGCGGCATCATCAGCGCCCGTTACGCGACCCACGACCCGACCGACGGGTCGGAGCCAGACCTGGTGGTGCCGGGCGCTCAGGGTGTCATCCCACGCCGCCAACTGATCCCCAAGTTGCGGGGTACTGACCCGGATCTCGGCGAGACGGAGCGCTGCGACTGTATCGAGTCGTACCTGGCCCTCGGCATCGGTCCGGCCGGCAAGTCGGTCGCCCACGGCCGGCGGGATGCTCCAGTTGCGCGCGGATGCCGTGGTCAGACCCCCCTCGACCCATCGAGTCGGGATCACCCGAGCCCCGGCGATCGGCTCGCCGCGTGGACCGAGCACCCCGACCGTGGCCTCTGCTGCGGGGGTGAGTGGGTTGAGCGTCACCGGGACGGACCGCGTGGCCGGGTGGCTCGCCAGGGCGATCCGAACCAAACGCGATCCCTCGTGCGCGACCCAGAGCGACGCTGGGCCGCGCCGGGCTGCCCGATCGGGCCAGTCGATCGCGAAGTGACCGGACGGGTCGGTCTGGGTGGGTCGGACGAGGTCGGGCGCCGGTTCGGCACCGATATCACCCAGATCCACCGCCGCCACGACGACGGCGTCGGCGATGGGCTTGCCCTTCGGGTCCGTCACCAGGCCATCGATCCGGTGAGCAGCGCCCGGGTCGTCGGCCCGGGTGGCCCGATTGGCCAGCGTCGGGACGATCAGGAATGCGATCAGCAGCCAGCGTCCGAGGCCCCGCAACGTGCTCATGGACAGCTCCACGCACCCGGTTCCGGTCCAGTCCGGATCGGTCAGCGTGCTTGCCGACCGCAAGGTCCGATGGGCCGCGAGGAAAACGATCCGGTTTCGACGGGGGATCACAACGGCAGGGAGAACCACGGGTCATCCGATCGCTCGGACCAGATCACCGGGTTGCAAGGTTGTCTGTCATACGTCATTCCCAGGTTCAGACGCCAAGAAAAAATCTTGACAGGTGCGGATTTCTGGTTGGCGGTCGATTTTGGCCCACTCGAGCAGGTCGGCATGGTGGTTGCCGGTAGACTCTTGAAGCGTTGAATCCGTCCTCTTTGTCCCGGAAAAGTGGCCAACATGGCGAACCAACCCGCTCCGAATCCGAATCCCGACCAGAGTCATCGCGACAGGCCGACACCTCCCGACCAGGCGAGCCAGGTGCCCGCTGAACCAATGCGCTCGCCGCAAGGAGAAGGCCCCGACCGCGACACCGATGCCTGGGAAGGTGCGGAACCCGAGGACGCGGTCGGCCTGGTCGACCCGCGTCGCGAAATTCCGAACATCCCCGGGCTTTGATTTGATCCGATCCGGGTCCGGCCGTGCCCGTTGTTCAATTCCGAAACATCTTGATCGGCTTGACCGACCGGACGAACTGGTCGGTCTCGGTCCGGGCCAGGTCTTCGCTGACCATGTTCATTGCCCAGAGGATGCAGCCACAGATCGCCAGGTAACCCACCCCCCATCTGATCGTGGCCAGGCCGATCAGATCGATGACCAGAGCCAACACCGCCTGCCACCGGCGACCACCAGCCAGCAGGGCCACCGGCGGACAAACCAAGGCAAGTAAGTAACGCACGGCAATTTCTCCTGGGTCGCGAGCTGAGCTTACTGAATCCCTGACTGCGCCCGGATCTCCTGGTTATCCAGGCTCGGAGCGGAGCCAACTTGCCGTTGATCAGCTCGGTCTTCCCACTGTCTTCTACGCTCGGTTTGGCACCTGGGACTGAAAATCCGTCCGGAAGGGTGGCGAATTCACCACGCGGGTCAAATCCGCGGTGGGTCGTGGGATGACCGCCCCGCCGCGTTGTCTTGTCGGTGCCGGCCGACGACATCGAGGCGAGCGGGGTCCCGATTGATGGAGCCAGAACGAATCGGGATCTTGATCGACGCGCACGCGGCCGGGCTCCGGCTGTTTGCTCGCCAGTGGTCCGACTCGCCCGACGACGTCGTGCAGGATGCTTTCGTCGCCCTCTCGACCCTCGCCGACGAACCGCGTGAGCCGGCCGCCTGGCTGTACCGAGCGGTCCGCAACGGCGCCATCAACGCCGGGATCGCCGAGCGTCGCCGTCGCCGTCGCGAGACGATCGCCGGTGGCTTGATCCGCTGGTTCGAGCCCGATCCCGCCTCCAATCCGACCGACCCGATCGACCCTGAATCGGCTCAGGCCGCCCTTGCCAACCTGCCCGAGGCTGAACGTGAGGTGATCGTCGCGCACCTCTGGGGCGGCCTCACGTTCGACCAGATCGCCCGGTTGACCGGCACCTCGGCCAGCTCGGCGCACCGCCTATATCACGCTGCGTTGATCACCCTTCGGACCCAGTTGGGGGTACCATGCCACCCGCGGACGACTCGGCGGAAGCCGACCTGAACGACTTCGCCGCCCGGCTTCAAGCCCTGCGCCCCTTGCCGACCGAGCACCGCGACCGGATCTTGTTCCGCGCCGGGCAAGCCACCGCCGCTGCTGGGCGAGCGCGGCGATCCCGGGTGGCGGTCTGGCCCGCCATCGCGGCCGGTCTGGCGCTGGTGGTCCTGGGTGAGGGTGCCCTGCTCGCCCGCCGCCCGCCGCCCGAGGTGGTCGAGCGGATCGTCTACCTGCCGCGACCCGCCCCGGTGGGGGTTGCGGTCGTACCTTCATCCCTGGTCGCGGCCCCGCCGCCCCGCGTGCGGGATCTGACGCCGCGCGCTCGCTGGGCCGACCAGATGGCCCGGTTTGGTGGCGATGGCGTGGCCGTGCCGGTTCTGACAGCCCCTCGACCTGCTTTACCCACCCTGTCGGGGCGTGACCTGCTCCGCCAGGAACTTCGCGCTGCCTTGAAAGGAGATGACTCGTGATTCTCTGGCTTCTTCCCTGGGTCTGCCTGGGTGGGCTCCCCCTGCTCGACCTTGAGCCCGCCACCACGACTCCGCTGCCGCCGGCCCCGGTCGTCACCACGATCATGGTCCAGCCAAGCACCGTCCCCCGCCCCGCGCTCCGGTATCACCTGATCCCCGAGCGATACGGCCTCGTCCCGGGCAATGCGGCCTTGTTCTACCATCGGGCCGTCTTGCTCCTGGCTCAGAAGTCGCAAGCTCACCCGGCGGGCACGGCTCGACCGGAACTGTCGGCTGACGAGCAAGCCTACCAGTGGACCAGCAAGCCGATCGCCGACTTGCCGAAGGAGGAAGTTCGCCAGTGGCTCAGCCGCCATGCCAACGTGATCCACGAGGTCGAACTCGGGGTCCGTCGCGCCCACTGCGACTGGGGCCTGAGCGATCGGCCCGAGGGGATCGACCTGTTGCTGCCCGAGATCCAGCCCACGCGGACGCTGGCGCGGTTGCTCGTCTTGCAGGCGAAACTGGCGATCCTCGACGGTCAACCTGATCGGGCCTTTCGCTCGATCCAGACGGGTCTGGTCCTGGCGCGGCATGTGGGCGACGGCCCGACGTTGATTCAGGGGATCATCGGCGGGGCGATCGGCTTCGAGATGACCCGCTGCCTGGAGCAACTGATCGGCTCGCCCGGGGCACCGAGCTTGTTCTGGGCGCTGGCGGATCGGCCCCAGCCGTTCATCGACTTCCGCACGGCGTTCGAGGCCGAGCGGCACATTATCGAGAAGGAGCTGCCGGGTCTGACCGACCTTGATCATGGCGTCTGGTCGGTCGACCAGGCCCGGCGGTTCGCCGACACGCTGCAAGAGCGGCTGTTCCGCCTGATCGGCAACGAGACCTTGCCCGGGATGACCTTTCCGGTCCCGACCGGGATGACACCGACCGCCCGCCGATTGGCGGTGGCCGCGCTCTGTGCCCGGATCGACCCCGCAGCCCGCCGCGCCCTGATTGCCGGTGGTCGCCCCGAGGCCGAGGTCAACGCGATGCCGGTCATTCAGGCGGCCGTCCTCTATACCTACGGGTTGGCCCAGGATCGGACCGACGCCATCTTCAAGTGGGCCAACGTCCGGAACTCGGCGCTGGCCAGCCAGGGGCACCCCGAATCGCTGACCTTCGAGGCCAAGGAAAGTAACCCGCTGCTGGCGATCTTCTCGACGCTGGAGGCCGGCCTCGAATCCGCGCGAGTCGTCGGGTTCCGGGTCGACCGCCAGCTCGATGCGCTTCAGGTCGTCGAGGCGATCCGGCTCGACGCGACCCGCAACGGCGGACGCCTGCCCGCCACCCTCGACGCGATCCGCGACCTGCCGATCCCGCTCGACCCCGCCACCGGCAAGGCATTCGAGTACCGCGTCGTCGGCACCTCGGCAGCGCTTACAGCGCCCGGTTCGGCCGAGACGCCGCTGCTCCCGATCGAGATTCATCTGATCCCGCCCCAGCGTTGACCATCGTCCCCCCTTTGAGAGAGGAGTTGCCGCCATGATCTCGCGCCGCTCATTGCTGGCTGGCCTGGCGTCGCTGCCGGCCGTCGGTTGGTCGCTGCTCGGCCCCGCTGCCCGGGCCGATGAAGCTATTTTTTCGCTCCTGACCGCCAGTACCGTCGGGTTAATTGACTGCGATATGGCCCTGATCAGCATCGCCGACCTGGTCCGGCGGTTCCGGGAGGCCGGCGTGCTCCGGTTGTTGTGCCTGATTGATGGGGCCGACTTCCCGGGTCCGCCGATGCTTGCGGTCCCCAATCAGGCCGGTATCGACGCCCGGCGCGTCGAGGCGATCCTGATCCAGTGTGCCGCCGCCTTGCGGATCGACCAGCCGAGGACCGCCGAGGTTCGCGGGTTCCTCGTGGCCGGCTCGCCGGGCGCTGTGGATCGGCTCCGGACCAGCCAACCGGAGGCTCGGCGCGGTCTGCGGGCCGCCCTGGCCGCGAATCCTGGTCCAGCCCTGATCCGGGTGGCCATCGAGCCGGGCAACGCCCTCCGGCAAGCGCTCACCGAGTCGTTCCCTGAGCACCCCGCCGAGCTGGGCGGCGAACCTCTTGCCGCGATCACCCAGGGCATGAACTGGCTGTCGCTGGTGGTTCCGGTCCTCCCGGCCGATCCGAAGCAGCCGGCCCAGATCATGATCCAGGCCCGATCCCCCCAGGCGGCGGTGGCCCTAGAGCGAGTCTGCCGGTCGGGACTGACCGCCTTGGCCCCCTGGATCGCCGGGCAACCCGAAGCGGGCGACCTCTCGACCCGAGTGGGCCAGATCAAGCCCGAGGTCCGAGGGGATCAGGTGGTGGCGGCAGTCGATGCTGGGGCGGTGCTGACGCTGGTTGGGCTGCTGATTCGGGGGACGCAGGGAAGTGCCGACCGGTCGATCTCGATCCACAACCTGAAGCAGATGGGCCTGGCGATGCACAACTACCACGCGACTCACGACCACTTCCCCCCCGCCTTCCGGGCCGACGCCGCGCACCAGCCGCTGCTGAGCTGGCGGGTCCTGATCCTGCCCTTCCTCGACGAGCAGGCCCTGTACGACCAGTTTCACCTCGACGAGCCGTGGGATAGCTCGCATAACCGGACCCTCATCCCCCGGATGCCCCGCGTCTATGCGGCACCCAATGAGTCGACCACGCAGGTCGCCGAGGGGCAGACGACGTATCTAACTCCGCGTGGTCTCGCCACGATCTTCCCCGGCGAGCAGCCCGTCGCCATCCGCGACATCACCGATGGGACGTCGAACACGATCCTGATCCTCGGAGCCGACGCCGACTCTGCCCGGATCTGGACCCGGCCCGACGACTGGGACGCAACCCGACCCATCCCGCACCAGGGGTCGCCCGTGGTCGCCGCGTTCGGCGATGGCTCGGTGAAGACGCTCCCGCGCGAGATTACCCCCACCACCTGGCAAAAGCTCCTGACCCGCAACGGCGGCGAGGTGCTCACCGATCAGGACGGTTGACGATCGTCAACCGTCCTGCCAGCGGCGGAGGTGCCGCTTGATCCGACCGGTCAAGGTGCCCGTGGTGATCTCCGCCACGGGCGTCACCGTTTCCCAGTCGAGCGCCGCGCGGAGCGAGTGCTTCCAGCCGCGCGGTGGGCGGATCGCAGTCGGTTGGGGGCGGTCGTGGCGGCTCGATCGGTGTTCGTAGGCGAGTCCGGCGCGGGGGAAGCGGTGGCTCGGGTCGGTGATCGGGACCGTGGCGACGTGGTCGCCGCGGACGATCTCGACGGCCAGCGGATACCGCCGGTCTGCGGCCTCGAACTGGATCGCGAGCCGGTCGTCGGGGCCGACGTTCAGGGTCCAGCGCCGGTCGAGCCGCCACCGCCACCAGCGGGCAAACGCCGTCAGGGTCGTCCGCCAGACCAGAGGCTGATCCGCCACGGCCTCGGCCAGCGCCGCGACGATCTCGGGATACCGGCCGAGCCGACCTTCGGGGTGCCCATAGACAAAGGCAGGCTCACCGCTCGCGATCGCGGCGCGGACCGTGCTGACGAGGTGCTCGGCCACGGTCTGGGCCGTGCCGCCGACCTCGAAGAAGGCTCCCTCGCAGAGCGGGTGGACCGGCACCTGCAAGACGCGCGAGAAGCGGTCGCCGAGCCAGGGGAAAAACGGCCGGTCGTCGTACCCAAGCTGGAAGTCGGACGAGTAGGCGTAGTCCATTGCCTCCAGGATCTGATCCAAGCCCCGGTTCCAGCGCCCGTGCGGTCCCGCGAACCCTTCCAGGTGCGGGAACCCGGCATCGAGCAGGATCGCCTGCGCCCGTTCGAGGTTCCGCCGGTTCGAGGCCATGTCGCGGTAGACGTGGTGGAAGTGGCCATGCGACTGCACATCGACCCGGCGGAGGTCGGCCAGCACCCCCGGCAGGTGACCATAGGCGGCCGTGCTGACGAAGTGGGTCGAGCAATCGTCGATGGGCTTGCGGGCCAGCGCGAACCGGGCGTAATCCTCAGGATCAGGCTCGTCGAGGTCGATCCGGAGGTTGAAGGCGGATCGGTACGGGAACGGGAAGCTCGCGAGCCGCGCCCAGACCCCGCCCGCCGCCGCCACATCGCGCCGGACCCGGTCGACGAGGTCGCGGCGGATGGCCGCCTTGTCGTGCCGGGCCATCCGCTCGACCACGCGGAGCCCCGCGACCGGCCAGGCGATCGACGCCCCCTGGGTGCTGATCAGCGCCTCGAACGGATCGACCGCCGAACCCGAGCGGTAGCGGTCGACGTCGATGGCCACTTGCCCCGGCGCGAGTTGATCGGCGATCCGCTCGGGGGCGATCATGCGGCGGTCGAACAGGACGAACCGGCCGCGCCGGAGCGACGGGCTCGGCTGCGAGCGCGACGCCGGGACCGCAACGGTGGGCACCCCCTCCTGCCCCAGGGCCAGAGCCAGACCGGGCGGGACGTCGCAGAGGACCAGGGGTAAGAGCGGGATGCGCTGGCCGATCACGGGCAATCCTCGACGCGAGCGGCCCAGAGGGTCATCAATCGGGCCGCCGGGATCGCCCGGTGGAGCCAGCGCTGGCGTTCGGTCGGGGTCAACAGGAACTCGACCCGCGACGCCTCGAAGCCGGCCTGCCGGATCGCTCGATCGAGCCTCCCGGGGACGAACCAGCGCTCGCGGACGGGGCTGCTGTGCGGGTACATCCAGAGGCCCCGCCGCTGGTCGATCCACTTGATCGCGACGGCGGGGAGCCAGGGGCGATGGGAGTCGATCGCCAGGGCGTTCTTGTCGACGACGGCCAGCCGACCGCCGGGGCGGAGGACGCGCCGGGCTTCGCGGAGGACCGGCTCGACAGCACCGACGTGTTCGAGGACTTCCACCGCGACGAGGGCATCGAACGACCCATCGGCGAACGGGAGCCGCCGTGCTGAGGCCCGGGCGCGAGCGATCCCGCCCGCCTGAGCGAGCATCGCCGCCGACAGGTCGATGCCGACGACCTCGGCCCCCCCCTCCGCCAGCCGAGTCGCAAACCGCCCCTTGCCGCAGCCCAGATCCAGCACGCGCAGACCCCGCAACGGCCCGATTGCCCCGATCACGGCCACGAGCCGGGCATCATCGGCCGCGACCTCAGTTTTGAATCGACCCTCGCTCGCGTCGAATCGCGCCGCCACCTCAGCATCATGCTCGGGTGTGATCCGGAGCGTCGCGGCCGTCATGAGGCACCCCCGGCGCGGATCAACTCGCGGTGCTTCCAGTGGCGGACAGCCACCGACAGGCCCGAGAGGGCGCAGAAGGCCAGCCCTTCGAGCCCGTCGCGGAACCCCTGCTTGCCGAGGTAGAGCTTGGCGAAGACCCAGGCGGGGCGGATCGTGACGTCGATCGGGCGGAACCGGGCACCAGACTGGTGGAACTGGCGGGCTTCCAGCGTCGTGTAGTGGTCGATCTTCCGGAGAAAGGTCGCCATGTCGGGGATCGTCCGGTGCGTCAGGTGGGCCTGGAGGAGGTCGGTCGGTCCGAGCAGGTCCACGGTCTCATGCACGGTGCCGACCCAGTGGCCGAGCGCTCGGCGGAACAGCCGGAGCGGGCGGTCGTGCTGCGTCCCGGAATAGCGGAAGGATCGACCCAGGACCACGCTTCGGATCGGCACCCGGTAGCCGACGCAGGGATTATCGGCAGTCGAGATCGCCCGGCGGATCTCAGCGGCGAGCGCGGGGGTGGCGCGCTCGTCGGCATCGACGGCCAGGACCCAGTCGCCCGTCGCCAGGCTCAGGGCCGTGTTCCGCTGGGTGGCGAAGTCGTCGAACGGGCGGACGACGACGCGGGTGGCATATCGGCGGGCGACGGCCTCGGTCGCGTCGGTCGAGGCGGCATCGACGACGACGATCGTCTCGTCGGCCCAAGCCAGGCTGGCCAGGCAGTCGGCGAGGTGGTGGGCTTCATCCTTCGCGACGATCAGGGCCGAGATCGTCGCCGGTCGGTCGGGGGTACTAGCCATGCCGGGCCACCTTTCGCGCCAGTCCCGCCAGCGCCCGGGCCGGGAAATAGGCGGCATAGACGACCAGGGCCACGTCGAGCCGACCCAGCGCCGCCAGGACGATCCAGAGGTGCCAGCGGACGTCGGCATGACCGAGCGCGATCATCCACCGCCGGACCCAACCCCAGCGGCTGGGCGGCCCCAGGGTGATCAACGCGGTCTGAGCGGGGGTCTCGGGTTCGAGCGCGGCACCGAGGTGGGCACCGACGACGAACAGATACTTGCCCATGCCGTAGACCATACCCGCGACCAGCCAGGCTGGGTTTGCCGTCCGGCTGAACGCCGCCCAGGCGATCGCCGCATGCAGGGCCATGTCGCCGAGTTCGTCGAGGTTGCTATCAAGCCAGCGGCCGAACTCGGATGCCGTCCCCTGGAGGCGTGCCAGGTGCCCATCGGCGGTATCGAGGACCAGGGCCACCGCCAGCGCACCCGCCGTACACCCCCGTCCGAGCGCCGAGTCAACCCCGAGCGCCACCGTCGCGGCCGAGGCCAGCACCAGGCCCCCCGCCGCGAGCGTCACCCCGTTCGGTCGGACCCAGGTCGGTGCCAGAGTGCGGGCCAGCAGCCGCGCCGGGCCGGTCGCCCAGTAGCGGCCGAGCGGCTGGAAGGTCTGGCGACGGATCAACTCGTCGCCCGCACCCGAGAGCCCGAGCGGGCGGTCGAGCCGCCAGATCACGGCCGATTCGGGGTCACTGCCGCGCTTGAGGGCACGCTTCAAGCGGGTCGGGTCGTAGAGCCGATCGGTCCGCAGGACCGCCGCGTGTTCGGGAGGTGGGCCGGTGACGAACCGGACCCGGCCGCTGCCGACGGCGGCGCCGAGGTCGGCATGCTCGTCGAGCCGGGCATGCACCGCGATCGACTGGGACTTACCCCCGACCGACTCGGCCAGGTCGAGCAGGTGGTCGAGCACCGCGCGACCGAGCACGCGCTCGCCGGCCAGCGGGCCGTCAGGGCCGCGCGGGCGGGCATCGATCACGAGGTTCCGCGTCGTTTGCGACTTCATGGGCGACGCCTCCCTGCGTCGGGCCGATCGAGCCCCGGTGCCTCATTGCGTCCCGGTACCGAGTCAGTCGGGATCGAAGGCGAACCGGCGAAAAAAATCTTCCTGGCGAGCTGTCCAGTCCCCCAGCCCGACCGCTAGCCGCCGCCGGGCCGCCACCACCGGCCCGAGCATCGCGACCGCATCCCCCAGGGCCCGGACGAATCCCCACCGACCCGACCCGAGCGCGAACCCGGTCCGGATCGGCAGCCAGAGCAGGTGCTGGCGCAACCGGCGCCCGCTCAGGTTCTTCCAGGCGAAGATCAAGGTATTCCGGGTCGCCAGCCGGTCGCAGCCGGTCCGACCAAACGCCGGGCCAAACGACCCGAACCCCTGGTGGTACGCGACCGACTCGGGGACGTAGTACCCCCGCCAGCCCGCCATCCAGCCGCGAAAGCCAAGGTCAAGGTCCTCGATCCGGCCCGGAAAGAAGACCGGGTCATACCCCCCCAGAGCCAGGAACCGATCGCGGTCGACCGCCAGGACCGGTCCGCTCGCCGCCGTCAGGTCCGCCTGATCGACCTTGTTTTCGTATCCGGGAAATCGACAAAGCCCCTGAACCAGACCCAGCCGCGTCTGGACCCGCGTCCGCATCCCCTCGTAAGTCGAGCCGTCGAACGTCCAGCAGGCCGGAGCGGCGAACAGCGCATCGGGATGCAACCGGACCGCGTCCACCAACGGCGCGATCGACCCCGGGGTCAGCTTGACGTCGTTGTTCAGGAGCAGGATCACCGGCTCGGGCAGGTCGCGGGCAACCTCGTTGAACGAGGCCAGCCCCCGGTTCCGGGCATGGATCAGGCCGACATCGGGCCACTGGTCCGTCAGGTAGGCAACCGAGCTGTCGGTCGATTCGTTGTCGACGACCGAGACACGGCACCGCCCGGACGCTTGCCGGGCCGCCGCGACGATCGACGGGAGGCATTCGGCCAGCAGCTCGCGACCGTTGTAGTTGAGGACCAGGATGTGCGAGTCAGCGCTCAAGGGGTCCGTCCCTTTCGAGTCGCGCGGGTCGGTTTCCCGGGGTCAGGCGGAACCAGGCCGGCGCTTGGGCCGTACCCTAAAGGACCGAGGTGAAACCGTCAACCCCGCCCCTCCGTGGGCGAGGTGGGCGTCGATTCGGGTCGAGAGGTCACGAGAGGGCCGCGCGGCCCCAGCTTTCCAGGACCACATCCACCGAGCGCTGGGTGGCCGAGCTGAATGCTCCGACGCTGACGGCGGCGGAGGGGCGGACGAGCGTTGCGCTGGGCGTGGAAGCCTTGGTCGCTACCTGTCCCGAGTTCTTGGCCGTGCTCGGTCCGCTCCACCAGTTCGACGTGCCGGCGGTCGAGAAGCCGAAGTAGCCGCCGAAGTTCCACCAGCCACCGCGCGGCGAGCGCGGGGACGTGGGCGAAGTTGGGGTGGTCGTGGTCGGTGTGGTCGTGGTCGTGGTCGTCGTCGTGGTGGTTGTCGTGGTGGGCACGGTGGCGGCGCCGACGTTCGGATCGGCGACCAGCGCGGTGACCAACGCGGCGGCGTTGGGGGTGCCGAGTCCGGTCGAGGTGTCGTAACCGACCGCGGCGCGCGACCCGGTGGTGATGTCGTTGAACGACGTCGGCGATGTCACCGAGGCCGCGTACAGGTCAGGCAGGGTCTGGGTCGCGCCATCAAGGGTTCCCTTGCCGCTCGCGACGCGGGCCTGGTCGGTGATCGCGATCAAGCCGGCCCAGACCGGGCTGGCCAGGCTTGTCCCGCCAACCTGAAGCCAGCCGCCACCCGCGACCGAGTAGACCGAGACGCCGGTGCTCGGGTTGGCGTCGAGCGAGACGTCGGGCGTGCTCCGGACGCCGGTCGACTGGACCGACTTCTGGTACGTCGGCTCGATCTCATAGCGGCTGTAACCGCCGCCCGACCCTGACCAGGCCGACTCGCTGGACCGGCTCCCCGCCGACGTCAGGAGCAGCGACGTCCCGCCGACGGCCACCACGTTCGGCGACGACGCGGGCCACTCCGCCCCGGCGCCATCGTCACCCGACGAGGCCAGGAAGGTGATGCCGGTATGACCAGCCGGGGTGGTAAAGACACTGTCATACGTGGTCTCGGAGCGGAACTCCGAGGTCCCGAAGCTCATCGAGATGACCGAAACCCCGGTCACGGCCTTGGCGGCGTTGATGGCCGCCAGCAGGTCGGTCGTGCTGGCCGACCTGGCCTCGACGACCAGGATGTTCGCTCCTGGGGCTGCCGCGTGCGCCCACTCGACGTCAAGCGCTTCCTCCTCCGACCAGCCGGTGTCAGTCGCCGACCCGGCCAGGTTATTAACCGTCAGGGTCGGGGCAGCCAGGCCATACTTCGCGTCAAACGTGGCCAGTTCCTGGGCCAGGTTGGCGTCGTGGTCCACGTCGATGATCGCGATCGTCTGCCCCGCGCCGGTGGCCGCGACGGTCTTACCGTTGGACTGATAGGTGACGGCATTCAAGCCATAAGCGGTATCCAACTGGGCAGGTGTCAACGCACTCAGCACCGCCCGAACTTCCAGACTCTCAAGGCGCGGACGGATCGCAAGGCGGCTTCGCCTGGTCATGGGAGATCGACTCCGAGGTGCACGTCCATGAGATGGATAAGAATGATACTAGCTGCATGAGGTAACGCATGCACTGGTTGACCAAAGACAAAATTTTCAGAAATTTTGTACAGGTCAGACTAGCAGGCGCGACCAATCACCAGGTGGTACCTGACAGGCAAATCTAGGTCGGAAATGTGCGAGTGGGGGGTTGCCCTTTGGAGCGTCAAGGGCGAGGCGACTTCTCGGGGGGACCGAGCGAACACTTCAGGCGGGGGTGGCGAAGCTGTTCGATGAATTGATCATAGCTCGCGAAGTCGGCCAGCGTAAAGTGGCCGAGCAAAAAAATTGACGACACCCCTGCATTGATGCTTGGGTGTCGTCGTATCTGTAAGGGCGGACAGTCATCCGCAGAGCGAACTCATGACCCCTTCTTCGGCTTTTCCATGAATGGGTCGCGGTCTCCCAGACCGCCCTTGAGGGGGATCTTGGGTTCGGGACGGGGCGGCCGGGGGGTATCGTCGTCCTCTTCCTCCTCGGGTTCGGCAGTCGAGAGGGTCGGCAGCGGCTTGAGCGAGAGCGAGATCTTCTTGGCGTCGGGCTCGATCTTGAGGATCCGGACCTCGACCTCCTGGTCCACCTTGACGATGTCGCTGACCTTGCGGACCCGGTTGGGGGCCAGTTCGGAGATGTGAACGAGCCCTTCGATCCCCGGCTCAAGCTCGACGAACACCCCGAAGTCCATCAGGCGGGTGACCTTGCCGTTGAGGGTCATCCCCCGGCCGTACTTCTCCTCGACCCGGTCCCAGGGGCTGGCCATCAGTTGCTTCAGGCCGAGGCCGACCCGCTGCGTGACGCGGTCGACCTTCAGGACCTTGACCTCAACCTCGTCGCCGACCTTGAGGACCGAGCCGACGTTGGTGACGCGGCCCCAGGCCATGTCGCCGACGTGGATCAGGCCATCGACGCCGCCGATGTCAACGAAGGCGCCGAAGTCCTTGATCGATCGGACGGTCCCCTTGTGGATCTGGCCTTCATCGAGGGTCTTCCAGGTCTCCTCGCGCTTCTCGGCCCGCTCCTGTTCAAGCAGGTCCCGGCGCGAGACAACCAGGTTCTTCTCGCGCTGGTTGGCCTCGGTGACGACCACGCGGAACTTCTGGTTGACATAGATCGCGGCGTCTTCGACCCGGTTGATATCGATCTGACCGATCGGCAAGAAACCCCGGATGCCATCAACCTCGACGTCGACGCCCCCCTTGTTAGTCTTGGTGACGCGGGCCTCGACGATCAAACCTTTGCGGAGGTTTTCCCAGCTTGCCTCGACGGCGGCCCCCTTGAGCGAGAGGAGCAAGATCCCCTCCTCGGTGTCGAACCGGTCGACGCGGACCTCGATCATGTCGCCCGCGTTGGGCAGGTCGCCGGTGAACTGGTCGGTCGAGATCACCCCTTCGCTCTTGGCGCCGAGGTCAACGAAGACGCTCTTGCCGCGGACGGCGATGACCTTGCCCATCTGCGGCCCCTGGCGTGATTCGGTCCCGCGCTGGCCCTGGGGGGCCTGGCCGCCGGCCCGCTCGTTCCGGGGGAGGCGACCGGTCCGGCCAACCTCGAAGGCCGAGGCGTCGAAACCGGCCATGGCGGCTTCGAGTTCGGCGTCGAGGTCGTCATCCCACTGCCGCTTGAACGAGACTTCGTTCTGGTCGTTGGCGGCGGGTCGTTGCTGACCCGTCGCGGCGTCGAGGGCGGCGTCAATCGCGGCATCCCGCGCCGCGGGACGGAGGTCTCTATCTTCGGACATCGGCCTGGGGTCCTGAGGGGAGAGGTCACGGATGACGGCACAAATACGATCAGAATCGGGAGAGGAAAGGTCAGACGTTGTCTTCGAGGATCATGGTTGCCCAGAGCGATGGGTCTTCGCCGATCGGAAACTCGCGACCGACCCCGGCGAAGATGTCACCTCGATCCGGGTCGGTCACCTGAAAGTTCAGCCCGAGCCGGCGATTCTCGGTCGGGTCGAACCCCACCAACGCGGTGCTTGGGAAGAACAGTTCGAGGCGGTAACCCATGACGATCCGCTCGGCCCGAGCCTGGACGGCGGTCGCCAAGGTCATCGGCGGGTCCGCCAGCGCTCGGGCGATTGGCTTCTGCGAGACCTCGACGTCGAGCGTGCGACCCGTACCCGGCACGACGGTGGCGTAAAACCGATGGCAGAACCGCGTTGCCCGGTGGATCGTCCGGGTATCGCGGGTGTCGATCCAGAGCTGCACGGCGTCCGACCCGTTGGGGCGACCGGGTTCGGGTGAGATCTCGCCCACCTTCTCGCGGATCTCAAAGCTGAAGGCGAGTCCCCGGTCGTTCCACGCGGCCCGCGCCTGGACCCAACTGGTTTTGCCGTCGAGCTGATTGAGGTCAACCAGAGCGTGCGCCTCGGTCAGGTCGAGCAACCGCCCCTTGGCCCGGGGGATCGCCTCGACCCGCCGACACGAGTGAGCGACTCGGAACCAGAACGGTTGCGGCAGTAGGGTACTCATCAAACATCCAACACGAGATCGCAATCGGCAACTTCTGGTCGCCCGATTCTGCGGATCGAGGCGGGCAACCGCCGTGGTGCCGGGTCCGCAGGTCCGATCGTACCACGGGCGGTCGGCCATGCCAATCATGGCCGACCCGGCTTTACCCGCTCAGCCCACCTCGACTGATCCCTCCTCCTTGACCGCTTTCTTCATGAAGAAGACCATCGGCAGGGCCGCCAGCGCGATGACGGTGAAGATCGCGTAGATGTCGATGTACGACCAGAACTCGGCCTGATCGTGGACCATGCCTTGCAGCATCCCCATGGCCTGATCGTTCGCCATCGACTCCGAGACGCCCCCGCGACTGACCCGTTGGTCGTGGTAGTAGTCGAGCCAGCGGTCGACGGCGGGGTTGCCGGGCACGACGTGCTCGGCCAGCCTCGACTGGTGGAACTGCGTCCGGCGGTCGATCATGACCGTCACGATCGCGATCCCGAACGATCCCCCCTCGTTCCGGAGCATGTTGAACAACCCCGTCGCGTTGTTGATCTGGTCCTTCGGCAGGTAGATGTACGCGGCGTTGTTGAGCGGTACGAACAGGAAGCCGACCCCGAACATCATCAGGCAGCGCGGGAGGTTAAGCATCAGCGGCGACGAGTTCATCGTGAAGTTCGTCATCCAGGCCGAGGCGGCGGCCACCGAGATCAGACCGACCGGCACCAGGAACCGGCCATCGACCTTCTTGCCAAGCGCGAACCCGACGATTGGCATCACCGCCATCGTGCAGAAGGCCGCGGGCGACATCACCAGCCCCGCCCGGAAGGCATCATAGCCAAACAACGACTGGAGCATTTGCGGCAGGTTGATGTTCGCCCCGTACAGGACCGCGAACGAGAGGTAGATGATGATCCCGCACATCAGGAAGTTCCGCTCGCCGAGCAAGCGAATGTTGATGATCGGGTTCGGGTGGTAGAGCTCCCAGAAAACGAAGCACGAGAGGCCAACCACTGCCCCGACCATGAACACCTGCGCCCGCCAGAACGGGTCGTTGTACCAGTCCCACTCCTGCCCCTTGGCGAAGATTACCTCCAGCGAGCCCAGCCCGATCGAAACCAGGATCAGACCGATGTAGTCGATGTTGGCGAAGTTCGCGCGCCCCTTGCGGACCACCGCCGCCATCTCGGGCGGGTCTTCCACGACGAAATGGGTCAGGACCAGCGAGAGGATGCCGACCGGGATGTTGATGTAGAAGATCCACCGCCATGAGTAATTATCGGTGATGTACCCCCCCAGCGTCGGACCCAGGATCGGCGCCACCACCACTGCCACGCCGTAGATAGCCATCGCCATCCCGAGTTGACTCTTGGGAAAGGTATCGACCAGAATCCCCTGCTCCGACGGTTGCAACCCGCCGCCGGCGAACCCCTGAATCAGGCGGAAGAGGATCAGGAACTCGATCGATGGCGCTGCGCCGCAGCAGGCTGACGCGATCGTGAACAACCCGACGCAGATCATGTAGTAGCGTTTGCGACCGAGCAGGCCGATAAACCAGCCGGAGAGCGGCAAGACGATCGCGTTGGCGACCAGGTAGCTGGTCAAGACCCAGGTACTCTGGCTCCGACCGACGCTCAGCCCGCCAGCAATGTACGGCAGGGCGACGTTGGCGATCGAGGTATCGAGCACCTCCATGAACGTCGCCAGCGTCACCGTCAGGGCGACCACCCAGTGGTTGACCTTCGGTTTGATTTTCGGCTGTCCCTTGCCGGACGGATCGCCCGCCGTGTCACCCTGGCTCATGGCTTGTCACCCAATCTCAGGGCGTCGGCTTCGACCCGGTTCTGGATCTGCTTGCCCGCCGGCCCACCTCCCGCGTCGGGGTGCTGGCGATACCCCGAGTCGGGGTGCAGCCGCTTGCCAGCGTCGGGGCCATTCGCCGCTTCCTTGATCATGACGTAAGGCACGACCGAGAGGCCAATAAACAGCGGCGTATCCTGAGGATTCGGCTCGATGAACTCGATCCGGACGGGCAGCCGTTGCGTCACCTTGATGTAGTTGCCCGTGGCATTCTCGGGGGGCAGGAGCGACTCTGACAGCCCCGTTCCGGCGTTGAACCCCGAAACGCGCCCCTTGAAGACCTTATCCGGGTAGGCATCAACGTACATATCCACCGGCTGGCCGATCCGGATCGTGTGGATCTGGGTTTCCTTGTAGTTGGCATCGACCCAGACATAATCGGGGCGGATCGAGAGGATGGTCGTGCCGGTCTCGACCCGGTTGCCGGGGCTGCCCGACCGATCCTGGATGTAGCCGGCGACCTCGCTCCGGATCTCGGTCCAGCTCAGGTTGAGGTTGGCGTTGTCGAGGTTCCGCTCGGCCATGACGACGGCCGCCTGGGCCACCTTGACCGCCGGCGCCTTCTCGACGATGTGGTTGAAGGCGCCGTTGAGTCCCTCGCTGGTGTCCATGTGGATGATGTTCTCGAACGCCTCGCCGGGCTTCATGTGGCTGGCGTCGAACGCGACGCCGATCTGCGCCAGACTCGACGAAATGTTCGAGACGGCCGTCTCGATCGACGACTGCGTCTGGAGCAAGTTGTCGGGCACCTTCGACGGGTTCTCGTAATCCGGCTTCAGTCCCAGCGCGGCGCGGGTCTCCTGGATCATGGTCCACGACTCGGTCACCCGCTGGTTGGCCTGATCGAGCGTGTTGTTCCGCTGGTCGAGTTCCGACTGCGACGCCGACCCCCGCGCGACCAGATTCTTCAGGCGGTTGTGGTCGAGTTCGGCAAGGTGCTGGCTCGACTGGCTGGCCCGGAGCGTCGCCACCTGCGCTTCAAGCGACCGAACCTGCCGCTGCAACTGTTCTTGCTGATTCCGCCGCTGGAAGAACGACGCCCGCGCCCCTTCAAGCTGAGCCCGGACCTGCGCCTTTGAGAGATCGAGGTTGGCCCTTGCCTGGACGAGCGAGGCTTCGGACTGCTGAAGCGAGATCAGGAACGGTTCGCGGTCGATCCGCGCCAGGATCGTGCCAGGCTCGACCCGGTCGTTCCGCTCGACCATGACCTCGGTCAAAAGCCCATCGACGCGCGGGCTGACATAGGTGGTATGCCCCGAGACGAACGCATCGTCGGTGGATTCAGTCTTGAGCGCCCACTGAACGGCGGGCACGCCCCAGTACAGGGCGGCGCCGAGGATCGCCAGCAGAATCAGGGCGATGACGACTCGGCCCTTCCAGTGCGACGGCTGTTTGTGCGGCTGGGGGTACGCGGGGTTTCCTTCCTCGACGAGCCGGGTCCCCTGCGGGCCGGCCATGACCTGCGAGTCGACCGGGCGGTCGACGTGGTCATGCTTCGGGTGCTTCTTCGACTTCTCGTCGGCAGGCAGCGGCGCCGGGGCGACCCGACCGCGCGGGAATTCCCCCGCCTGGTGGTCTTCGCTGTAAACGTGGTCGGACGTGGTCGAGTAGACGGACGTGGAGGCGAAAGGTCCGCCAGCCTTCTCATCGGCACTGGCCATCGTGAATCACCCCGATCCGCCCAGAATTTGTCAGTGCGACCGGTCCCGTCATGGACCGGTCCTCTCAACAAATTTAGCACGGGCGGCAAGGGGTAACCCGGTGGCCGGACCAGAATTGGGCCTGGTTCCGTCGTTTGTCTCACCTGGACCGCGACGGGGTCAGCCCGGATGCGCCGCAACCTCGACGTAACCTTCTTCGAGCTTCTCGGCGATGATCTTCTCGATCGCCTCGTGCGCGGCTTCGACGTCATCGAACGTCTTGTCGGTGGTCTGGCCCTTCGAGTCGATCTTGCCGTAGTGGACGCGGTACCCGCTCGCGATCGGCTCGATCTCCCAGAACTTGGCCGACTTCCCGGCGATCAGCTCGAAGTGGCGCAGCTTGGAACCCGTCTTGGATGACTTGGCCATGAGGGGGAACTCTCAAGAAGGTTGAATGGACGGTAGATCACTACTGGGCATAATGCCCGGATCGACCGGCATCCGCAACCCTTCTGTGCAAAAAGTCATCAAAGTTGAGCATCGGCCAGCGCCAATCAGCCGATGATGACCCGTCCGCTGGCGGTATCGGTCGCAGCTTCGAGCCGGATTGGCCGGTCGAGGAACGCGGCAATGGTGGCGATGTTGGTCCGGAGGTGCTCGGTGATCGCCGTCACGGTGTAGATGCTTCGCCCCTCGGCAAACGCCAGCGGCAAGAGGATCTGGTCGGCATTGTGCAGGTCGAGAACCCCGCCAGGCGCTTCGAGGTGGGCGACGAGTTCGGCCACCGCATCATCCGCCACGGTTTCGGCGGGCTTGCCGCGGGCCCCGAGGCCGACGAAGGTGGCTGGCGGCCCCTGCTCGAACTCGGCCGTCAGGCTGATGGCCGCCCCCTGACCGGTCCCAGGGCGGTCGAGTCGGGTGATATCGGCATCGTACCCCAGATCGGCCAGTGCCTCCTGCGCCCGCTCTTGCATCCGGCTCCTGATTCCCCCGATCAAGCCTGTCGTCTCGGCAACGCCATGGATCCGCACGAGACTCCCTCGGTTTTCGAGCACGACCGGCCGGAGTGTCGCCGGTTCGATCCAGGCTTCGAGTCGACCGCCGCCGCGGGGGTAATAGCCCGGCTCGGGCATGGAGAGCACGATCGGCATTCCCAGACTGGCCATCGTCCGCCGCCAGGTTTCATCGAGGAACGGGAACGACGGCGCGCAGGTGTTGAACGTCCCGCCGGTCAGGGTGACGCGGATTCCCGACTCGGCTCGGAGTGCCAGCGGCAGCGCGATCGTCTGGAGGACCAGCGCGGTTGCCCCCGCCGTGCCGATGTCGATCGCGAGGTCGCGGGCGATGACCGGGCCGGGCCGGAAGGTCAGGTCGGTCGAGCCGATGATTCCTCCCTGGACCTCGGCGCCGCAGACGAGCGCGGCGGCCTCGACGGCGGTCAGGTGTTGTGGGCGGAGGCCGGGCTTGTCGCGGTTGGCGCGAATCCGGGTGATCCGGAACGGCTTGCCGGTCAGGATCGACAGGGTCAGGGCGGACCGGAGGATCTGACCGCCGCCTTCGCCTTGCGACCCGTCGAGGGTCAAGATCTGTGATCGAGGTGCTGAGGCTGTGCCCATCGGCTGTCTCCTGCCCCCATCGGGCGTGTCGCTCTCGCGGTGCGGCTGGTAGCCCGTCTCATGGCGAGCGTGCCGGACCCATCGCTTGGTCGACGCGGAAGACGAGGATTTGGTTCGGTCGGTCGATCCCAGGTGCCAATCCATCGGCAAACCCCTCTCGATCGGTCAGATAGGAAACAATCGCCCTGCCCAGGCGATGCGCCGCCAGCCCAACGTCGGGCCGCGCGGGGCGAATCTCATCAGCGGTTCGAGGCGGATCTCAGAGCGGCCTGGCGTCGGCAGGCTTGGCGGTTGCCGGTGTGCTCGGTTCGAGATTGGTCGGCATCGGTGCCAGAGTCGAATTCGAGGTTGCGGCCGGTACAACATCCGGTTCGCTGGTCGGGTCCTCGACCGCCTTCAGCGGCGGGGTCCCATCGTTGTTCCGACCCGTCTGGATCAGGACAACCGACTGGAGCATCCGGTCGCTCTTGGCTTCGGGCTGGAGGCAGAGGAAGGTCCCGAGGCTCCGAGCCTGCGCCGCGCGACAGCCAATGACCAGGGTCTGGCCCGGCTTGACGAGCAGCGAGGTGGCAAGTTCGCGGAGGATCTCTTCCTGTTGAGCATCCTTGATGGCGAACTCCTGCGGGGCGAAGGTGTCGCCGGTCTGGAGGGCGCCGATGGTCCGCCGCCGCTCGCCGTGCTGGATCTGCGGGACGACGCGGAGTTCGATGTCGTGCGGACCGGACTGGCGGGGGGTGATCAGCAACCGACCGAGAGCGTTGTGGTAGTCGCGGCCGTCCACCTTGCCGCCGTGGTTGAGCAGGAGCGTCACCGACTCGACCGGCTCGTTGATGACGATCGGCGTCGTGTCGCCGTCGGGCAAGGCGAAGTGGACCCACTGGGTTTCGGCTTGCGGAGCCTTCGCGTGGAAGGTCTCGATGACGTCGGCGGGCAGCTCGCCCGTGATGATCCCGACCCGGAGGCCGTTGGCTTCGAGCGCCTGCCGCAGTTCGGGCTTGATCGACTGCTCGTCGGCGACGTCCCAGAGCGACGACTCGACGACCTTATCCCCCACGCTCCGGGAGATGATGGCCGAGTTGAGCATGCAGAACTTGGGCTCAACCCGCTGGCCCGACCGGTTGTTGCCGCTGTTGACGTTGAAGACCGTGGCCGTGACCTGTTCGGCCTTGTGGCGGAGATCAGACCGGGCCGGATTACACCCAGCCAGGGCCATCAGGGCCAGCGCGGGGACGGTGATCTTGCGAACCATGGGGCGGAATCCTTTCCGCAGTCGGGAACAAGGGTCGCCAGCGGCGAACCTTCCCCAGAAATGAACGATGGGACGGAGTTTAGGGCCTCTCCCCAACCGCGTCAACCACGAATTCCGGGACCGGCCATCAGGCGTCGATCCCGGTCATGATCCGATCGCGCATCGCGGCGGCGGCCGACTCCGGGTAACTCAGGTGCGGCCAGGGCCAGTCGACGGCGTCCCCCTCGAACCGGGGGATCAGGTGCCAGTGGACATGGTCGACCGTCTGCCCAGCGACCGGCCCGTTGTTGACGATCAGGTGCAACCCCGGGGCACCCGTTGCCGCCAGGATCGCCCGCGAGAGCCGGGGGACCCACCGCGCGGCCGCCACCGCCAGGTCGTCGGGCAGGTCCGCAAGCCGCGCATGGTGCGGCTTCGGCACGATCAGGACGTGACCAAAGTTGACCGGGTGGATGTCAAGAAACGCCACGATCTGGTCGTCTTCGTGCACCTTCGTGGCCGGGATCTCCCCCGCGACGATCCGGCAGAACAGGCAGTCGGCAGCCATGACGAAGCCTCTGGGGGAAATGGGACGAGGCCGAGAACTTGGCTGGCAAGCTCTCGACCTCGCGGGTGAAAATCATGGATTTTTTGTGAACAAAGGTCCACTAATTAAGCGTTGGCGGTGGCCACTTCGGGCCGAGCGGCGGGAGCCTTGATCGTCTCGTTTTCACCGAGGAGGGCGATCACCGCCATGGGCGCTGCGTCTCCCTGGCGGAGCTTGGCGAGCTTGTAGATTCGGGTATAGCCACCCGGTCGGCCCTGGAACCTGGGGGCGACGTCATGGAACAGGTCGAAGGCGACCTGTTTGATCGTGAGGATCGCCAGGACGCGGCGGAAGTTGTTCAGATCCCAGCCATCTTTGGCCAGGGTGATGACCTTCTCGACGTACGGTTGCAGTTCCTTGGCCTTGGCCAGGGTCGTCTCGATCCGGCCGTGCTGCAGGAGTGCAGTGGCCAGGTTCCGGAGCATCATCTTCCGGTGCGACGGGGTCCGCTTGAATTTTCGGCCGGCATTACGGTGACGCATTGGTTCTTCCGCTACTAAGGCATGATGATCGACCGGACCAATGACCGAAGCCGGTGCAAGGGCGACCCGTCGGTAAAAGTAAGAAGTTAAGAAGCGCCCAGATTCATCCCGAGGTCAAGGCCGAGCTTTTGAAGTTCGGCCCGGACCTCCTCCACCCTCGTCTCGTTGAAAGTCCTGATCTTCAACAACTGGTCCGCGGTCCGGCTCACAATGCCACGGATCGTCGTAATCCCGGCAGATTCGAGGCCGTTGATTGCCTGGACCGAAAGCTCGAGTTCCGCCAGGCTCATGTCAAGCTTCTGTTCGAGTTCCGGGTCCGGAGGGACATCAGAAGGATTCTCCTCGAACTCGTGGTCGATGGCACTCATGACGCTTCCACCCGGTTGGAGGAGGATGATCTGGCGGGACTGATCGGCTGGAAGGAAGAACCACGACAGATCACGAGGCGACCACATCCATCCCGAGGTCGAGGCCGATCTCCTGGAGCTTGGCCTTGACTTCCTTGAGGGTGGTTTCGCCGAAGTTTCGGACGGTGAGAAGTTGATCCTCGTTCCGGCTCACGAGGTCGCGGACCGTCGTGATCCCTTCGGATTCGAGGCAGTTGGTGGCGCGGACCGACAGTTCCAGCTCCGCCAGACTCATCCCCAGCTTCCGTTCGAGTTCGGCGTCGAGCGGGGCGTCGCGGAACCCGTCGTAGCTGCCCGGTTCGGCGGCCAGGCCGGGGCCAGGCTCGTAGTACTGGACGAACGGGTTGAGGTGTTTGCGGAGGATCTTGGCGGCTTCGACGACGGCCATCTCGGGGCCGAGCGTGCCGGTCGTCCAGAGTTTCAGGACGAGCTTGTCGTAGTTCGTCCGCTGGCCGACGCGGGTGTTCTGCACGCTGTATTCGACCCGGATAACGGGGCTGAAGATGGCGTCGATCGGGATCGCACCCACTTCCAGCTCGTCGTTGTGCCCTTCGGCGGCGGGCCGGTAGCCGCGACCATTCTCGACCGTCATTTCGAGGACGAACGGCACGTCGTCGGTCAGGGTGCAGAGGATGTGGTCGGGGTTGATGATCTCGATCGACTCGTCGTGGAGGATGTCGGCGGCGGTGACGACCCCCCGGCGGTCGCGGTCGATCCGGATCGTCCGGTTCGACTCGGAGTGGTTTTTGACGACCAGCCCCTTGAGGTTCAGAACCAGGTCGGTGATATCCTCGACCATCCCGGGGATGGACGAGAACTCATGCTGAACCCCTTGGATCTTGATCTTCGTGACCGCGCTACCTTCCAGACTCGACAGCAAGATCCGTCGCAGGCTGTTGCCGACGGTGTGACCGAACCCACGCTCGAACGGCTCGACGTGGAACTCGCCAAAGGTGTCGGACAGGTGCTCCCGGACGCAAACCACCCGGCTCGGCAGTTCGAGACCACGCCAACGAATGCGCATCGCGCCAGTTCTCCCAATGAGTCAAGCCAGGGTGGAAACCATCGTCGAACAGCCCACGATCGACCAGAACCGGTCGTCGTTGGGCTGCTGCAAGACGATCAAGTGCAGACATCTTAGTATAGAGTCCGGATCAAGGCCAAAGCCGATCCGGGCCAGACCAACTCAGCGGCTCAACAACTCGACGATCAACTGCGGGGTCACCGGCAGCGAGATATCCTGTGTGGCGGGCAGCCGAGCGACGCGACCCTCGGGGGCCTCGGTGGTCGACCGGTCAAGCCACTCAGGGACTGGCGGCATCCCCTCGGTGGCCAGGTTGCTGGCGGCCATCAACTGCGAATGCTCGCGGGCCTTGACCTTGATCTGGTCACCGGGGCGGACCAGGTAGCTCGGGATGTCGAGCTTCTTGCCATTGATCAGGATGTGGCCATGCGTGATCATCTGACGAGCCTGCGGGCGGCTGGTGGCGAAGCCGAGGCGGGTCACGACGTTGTCGAGGCGGCGTTCGAGCAGCGACATCAGGGCGTCGCCGGTGTTGCCGGGTCGGCGGCTGGCCAGCTCAAAGTACTTGCGGAACTGGCGCTCGAAGATCCCGTAGTACCGCTTGACCTTCTGCTTTTCGCGAAGGCGGATCGAATACTCGCTCGCTTTGCTCCGGCGGAACTGGTGCATCCCCGGCACCCCTTCGCGGCGATCCACGGCGCACTTCGGGGTATCGCAGCGGGTCCCCTTCAAGAACAGCTTCAAACCTTCGCGGCGGCAAAGCCGGCAAACCGGACCAATATGACGTCCCATGATTTCTCGGAATTCCTCGGTGGTGGGGCTGCCGGCATAACGTCAGCAATCAGCCCAGAAATCGCTACCTGTGAAATTTGTCTCGATGAATCGGCTTTTCGCTGAGGACCGACCAGATCTGCTCGCCCCGGCCCGCGCACCGAGTTCGCCCGTCGCTCGCTCGCTAATCGCCCCGCTCAAACTTAGACGCGTCGCTTTTTGGGCGGACGGCAGCCATTGTGCGGCAGCGGGGTCACGTCTTCGATCGCCTTGATGGCGAGGCCCGACGCTTGCAGGGCGGTGATGGCGCTTTCGCGACCCGAGCCCGGCCCCTTGACCTTCACTTCGACTTCCTTGACGCCGTACTTCGTGGCGGTCGAGGCGGCGGTTTCGGCCGCGCGCTGGGCGGCGAACGGTGTGCTCTTGCGGCTCCCCTTGAAGCCAACCGTCCCCGAGGAGGCCCAGCAGAGGGCGTCGCCGTTGGGGTCGGTGATCGTCACCGTGGTGTTGTTGAACGTCGCCTTGATATGGACGATCGCCCGACTCACATTTCTGCGAGTCTTCCGCTTCTTCGCCTTAGCCACTGAATCATCACTCCTGAAGAAAAACGACCACGGCAACGCTGAGGGGTCGAGCCAAGCTGAGTTTGTCTGGGTGCGGGATGGATCAAGCGATCAGCGCCAGCCAGGAGCCCGGCACAACGGCCGGGCGGTTGGCTCAACGCATTTCCTTGACACCCTTCTTGCCGGCGACCGTCTTGCGGGGACCTTTCCGGGTCCGGGCATTGGTCCGGGTCCGCTGACCGTTGACGGGCAAGCCTTTACGGTGGCGGAGGCCACGGTAGCAGCCGATGTCGCGGAGCCGGGCGATATTCTGCTGGATCTGCCGCCGGAGCTGCCCTTCGACGACGAACTCGTTATCGAGCAGGGTTGCCAGCTTGGCCAGCTCGTCTTCGGACAGCTCGCGGGCCCGCTTGTCGGGGTCGACCGAGGCCCGGTCGCACAACTGCTGAGCCAGGAACGGGCCGATCCCGTAGATGTAGCGGAGCGAAATAATGGTTCGCTTATCGTTCGGGATGTCCACACCAAGAATACGCGGCATTCATCGTCTCCAGCGGGCAGCCTGCCCCAAGATCAACCCTGGCGTTGTTTGTGCCGGGGATTTTCGCAGATCACGTAAACCTTGCCACGACGGCGCACGATCTTGCAGTTATCGCAGATTCGCTTGACGCTTGACCGAATTTTCATCGCAACTCGCTCACAGTTCCGGAACGTGTCTGCTCAATTTGTCGAAGTCCAAACAGTCGATGCAACCACCTGACGTCCGGCAAAAAGAAAAACAAGAGGTTTGTCAAGATACGGCAACCTGTCCCGATTCGCAAGTCTCCTCCCCGAAAATATGAACGTCCCCCGCGATCCGACGTATGATTTTACCCAGATTTGCGACGTGGCGGGGCATGTCCGCAAGTGATCCTTGCGTCTTCAGCGGGCATTGCGGCAGTGACTGACCCATCAGATCAGTGTCGGAGGTGGGGGTCGGTCGGGTCCTTGAGAGTGATCGGTGTGGTTTCGGTCGGTTTCGTGTCGTTCCGCAGTGGGAAGCTGGCGTTGGCGAGCGCTGATTCCGCTGCTGGGGCGGGTGGTGCTGGGTTCGTTTCGTGGGGTGAGGTCACGGCCGATGGCGGCGTTGGGTTCGTTTCGTTGGGGGGTGCGACGATGTCGGGGGTCGCGACGGGTGGGGCGAACTGGAGTTGGCTGATCAGGGTGTCGAGGTACTTCCTCAAGGTCGCTTCGTAGCGGCGGAGGCGAGCGAGTTCCGCCGTCGGGAGGTCCACCAGGCCCGCCTGGGCCAGTCCCTGCTCGCGGGCGTCCGCCTCCAGGATCAGGTCGAATCGTTCTTGCAGTTGAGTGATGGTCAACTGGGCGATCTCGAACGGGGTCAACAGGGGACCATCCGAGGCGTAGCTGTAGGAAATGACCTCGCTGACCGATCCAGCCCGCAGTTCAGGAGGTATCCCGAGCAGGTCGAAGGCGAGTTGATTTTGCGTTTCGTCCCAACCTTCGGGGCTGGCCGCCACCTTTTCGAGCAGTTCCCAGCGGGCCATGAGCCAGAGACAGCCTGCGGGCGTCCGCATCAGTTGCGAAACGACCCACGACGGTCGCCCACTCAGTTTCAGCCCCAGTGTCTCGGCGGCGGCTTGCTGGTCTGCTTGCCAGAGCGTCCTGGCCCGGTGCGCCGCTTCGGCCCGAGCGTACGTCTCGATCCGCGCCAGCCGATCAATCTGTGCCATCGTGCGGAACATCTGCGCGGAGTACCAGGCGATCGTCGACGCCAGGTCGTCCAGGCGGGGTGGGCTGGTCTCGATCTCCTCCAGCCCAACGACCCGAGCCGTCAGACCATGCTTCATGGCATTGGCGCGTGAGACCGTCTTGCCCGCCTGGGTCGTCGGTCCGGTCGAAAGTTGCGCATTGGCCTGATTGGCCGCGATCCGCGCGGGGCTCGACGTGGGTTGCGTCATCGGAATGCCTTTCGACGAATTTCCAGGTTGCCAATCATCTCGAACTGGACTTGGATCTCGCAATCAGGACAATCGCGAGAGTTGCAAAAGATTATTGCACCTGAAATGTCATATTAAACAATTTGTCCACCGGATTGGGTTTTATATTGATTAGGTTAATGCCTGATCAGACAGATCAGCTGGTTCTCATGAAATTTGTGTGCATCGCATAAACTAGATCGCAAATCGCAAGGGATTAGAAATCTGAAGAAATCGGTGTCAATTCTCAAGAAATCGGTGTCAATTCTCAATTAACCCGTCTTATAAGGAATCGCTGTCAATTCTCAATTAACCGAAGGAGAAATCGGTGTCAATTTTCAATTAACCCGCCTTACTGCCTGAGCAGAGTTGTTTTCAATTTACTTGCTCGCGGCAGAAAACCAGTTCTGACACCGATTTTACGCGATCGAAAAATCGGTGTCAGTATTCCCAACTTGTCTCAGTTCCGCGTTATCGAATCGCAGTCAATCGCCCGTCGCGCCAGGATCAAGGCGCCGGTGACGGGATCGGTGACGAGCTGGGGGATGGGTTGATAGCCCTGGGTGGTCAGGTGGTCGAGGAGGCTCTGGCGGACGGGGTCGGCTCGAAGCAGGAAGCCGCCGGCAAGGGCGAGCGGGAGGTCTCCCGAACTCCAGCCGAGCTGGCGGGCAACGGCGGCGACGGTTTCGGCGAGGTCGATGCCGGCGGGATGAAGGATGGTAGTCGTGATCGTGGGGTCGAGGCGGGCGGCGTCGAGGACGACCGGGGCGAGCGCGGCGATCCGGGTCCGGTCCATCCCGGGAGCGTGCAGGGCGGAGATCAGTTCGCTTGAGGCGGTGATGTGCAGCGAGGTGAGGAACCGGGCGGTCAACAGGTCAGCGGCGAAGCCGGGTTCGCGGCCATCGGCGCGGCGAGCACAGCGCCGCAATGCGGCCAGGACGACGTTGTAAGCCGAGCCTTCGTCGCCCATCAGGTAGCCCCAGCCACCGGAACGGGCGGTCTGCCCGGCGGAGTCGGCGCCGACGGCAATTGAGCCCGTTCCGGCGATGACGGCGACTCCCCAGCCATCGGGCGTGCCGGCGGCCAGGACGAGCGCGCCGTCGCTGACCGGCAACAGGTGGTTGGTCAACTTGATCCGGTCGGACCAGGCGAGCAGGCGCTGGCGGTCTTCGGCCTGCGCGAACCCGGCGAGGCCGAGGCAGGCAGCAGCGACCGGCGACCGGGTCAGGCTGGCCGCCGAGAACGCCTCATCAATCGCGGTTTCGAGGGCGGCAAACGCGGCATCGAAGCCGATCGCCTTCGGGTTCGAGGCGCCGGCGATCCCCTGGCCGAGGACCGTGCCGGCCGCGTCGGCCAGGCGGGCCACGGTGCTGGTCCCGCCGCCGTCGACGCCGAGGATCAGGGAGTCTTCAGGGCGAGCGATCATGGGGTGCTCTGGGCGATCGCGGCGGCGACGGCGGCGCGGACCTGCCCGCCCGCCTGGTCGAGGTAGTGCGCGGCCAGGGCGGGATCGACCCCCGCCAGCCCCGCGACGAGGGCTTGTTTGAGTTGCCCGCCAGCGCGGTCGAGGAGGTCGGTCGCCTGCGCGTCGTCGAGGCCGACGAGTTCGCGGAGCATCCGCCGCGCGCGGATCTGGAGCTTGATGTTCGTGGGCCGGAGGTCCACCATCCGGTTGCCGAGCGACTTGCCAATCTGGACCATGGCGCCGGTCGTGATCATGTTGAGAATCATCTTCGTCGCCGTGCCCGCCTTGAGCCGGGTCGAACCGGCGAGGATCTCGGGGCCGACCAGCGGAGCGATCTCCAGGTCGACGCGCTCGCCCAGCAGGCTCGGGCGGTTGCAGGCGATCCCGACCGTCCTGATCCCGCGCTCGCGCGCCCAGCCGACCGCGCCCAGGACGTACGGCGTTCGGCCCGACGTGGCGATCCCAACGACGAGGTCGCGCGTCGTCGGCTTCAAGGCTTCGAGGTCGCGGGCCCCCTGCTCGGCGTTGTCCTCGGCGCCTTCGATCGCGCGGGTGAGGGCGGCCGGTCCGCCCGCGATCAGGCCGACGACCATGCTCGGGTCGGTCCCGAACGTCGGTGGGCATTCGGAAGCGTCGAGCACGCCGAGCCGGCCGGACGTCCCGGCGCCGAGGTAGATCAGGCGTCCCCCCTGGCGGAATCGGTCGGCCGTCCAGGCGATGGCTGTGGCGATCGCTTCGGCCTCGGCGCGGACGGCGGCGACGGTCCGGGCATCCTCGGCGTTCATCAGCGCGACGATCCCGAGCGGATCGAGGCGGTCGAGGTCGGCCGAGTCGGGGTGGATCGCTTCGGTCAGGAGTTCGTCTTCGAGCGCCATGTCAAGGGCCTTCGGGGTAGATCAGGTACCGGGCACGGACCGCGCGGAAGGCGCTCAGTTCGTCGCGCCAGAGGGGCTCGATCGCGGCGAGGTCGCGGCCCGACTCGACGCCTGCGGCCGTCGCCGTGTCGGCGAGCATCCGCGCGAATCCGGCCGACTGCCATTGCTGAGGATAAAGCTGATGTAGCGAGCAGGCGATGGCCACGCCCATGCCGACCGGCTCGAACCGCGACCGGTCGGTGATGGCAACCTGCACGCCACCGCAATCCTGATCCTTGTACTGCCGCTCCTTGGGCGAGAACCGGATCGGCGTGAACCGGACGCCGGGCAAGGCCCGCGCGTTGAGGTCGCGGGCGAACGCGACCGGGTCGATCCAGGGGGCGCCAAAGCGCTCGAAGGGGGTGTCGGTCCCGCGACCAGTGGCCAGATTGCTCAGTTCGAGGAGGCCGACGCCGGGGTAGATCAGGGCCTCGGTCAGGCTCCGCATGTTGGGCGATGGGTTGACCCAGAGCAACCCGGTCTCGTCGTACAGGTCGGCCCGGCGCCAGCCGTCGCACGGGATCACGGTCAGGTCGGCGTGAATGCCGCGCTCGGTGTTGAACAGCCGCGCCAGTTCGCCGACCGTCATCCCGTGGCGGACGGGGATCGCGTGGTGCGCGATGAACGACTCGAACCCATCGTCGCGGACCGGACCGGCCACCGCCACGCCGCCGATCGGGTTCGGGCGATCGAGCACCACCACGCCGATCCCGCGGTCCCGCGCGGCTTCGAGGACCAGGCCGAGCGTGCTGATGTAGGTGTAGAACCGCGTGCCGATATCCTGGATGTCGTAGACCAGCAGGTCGACCCCTGCCAGGCTCGCGGGGGAGGGTTTGCGGGTCTTGCCGTAGAGGCTGTGGATCGGCAAGCCGGTCGCGTCATCCTTGCCGTCGGGGACCTCGGCATCGACGAGGCCGCGAATGCCGTGCTCGGGGCTGAAGAGGGCGACGAGCTGGACCCTAGGGGCATGAAACAGGGCGTCGATCGTCGCCTGTCCGGTCCGGGTCCGCCCGGTATGGTTCGTGATCAGGCCAATGCGTTTGCCCTGGATCGCCTGGAAGTTGGCGCGGATCAGGACGTCGACGCCGCACTGGACAGCGGGACGATCCAGGATCGCGGCGGCGGCGAGCGACGCAACCTCGCTCCGGAGCTTGCCGGGCGACTTCCCCTTGCCGTCGGGGTGCAGGCGACTCGTCAGGACGACCACGAACATGGCCGAGTCGGGGTCGATCCAGACGCTCGTGCCGGTGAACCCGGTGTGGCCGAAGCTGGTGGGGCCAAACCCAGTCCCCTTCGGGCCACTGAACGGGGTGGCGAGATCCCAGCCGAGCCCGCGTTTCTGGCCGGGTGGAGTCGAGCCGGGGTCGGTGGCCAGCGCCACGGTCGCCGCCTGCAAGATGCGCTTGCCGTTGGGGGCTACTCCGCCGTTGAGCCACAGCTGCGCGATCGCGGCCAGGTCATCCGCCGTGCCGAATAGCCCGGCATGACCGGCGACACCGCCGAGCGCCCGGGCACGCGGGTCGTGGACGACCCCGCGCAGCATTGTTGCACCGTCGCGTTCGGTCGGCGCGATCCGATCAGATTGCGCTGGGGAGTAGGTGGCCGCGATGCCCATCGGCTCGAAGATGTTGGCCCGCGTGAAGTCGGCAAGCGGTTGCCCCAAGATCCGCTCGACGAGCTTGCCCAGCACGAGATAGTTGACATCGCTGTAGAGGAATTTCTCGCCCGGCGGCCCGACGACGCCGAGGCGGGAGATCCGCTCCCAGGCGCGGTCGGGGCCGTCCGCGTAGTCGCTCAGCGGGTTATCGGCGATCAGGCCCGACCGGTGGCGGAGCAGTTGCTCAACGGTGATGGTGTCTTTCCCGTTCGCGCCAAAATCCGGCCAGTACCGGCTAACCGGCGCGTGAAGGTCGATCTTCCCCTGGTCATGCAGGATGAGAATTGCCGTCGCGGTGCTGAGAGGTTTGGTCAGCGACGCGAGGTCGAAGACCGTGTCGCGCGTCATGGGCTCGGCTGAGGGTTCGACCGAGCGCTGGCCCGCGACGATCGACGCGACGATCTGACCCCTCCGGCCAACCAGCACGACAGCGCCGGGAATCTCATGGCGTTCGATCGCGCCCGCCACCAGGGCGTTGATCTGACCGAGTTTCGCGGGGTCGAGGCCGACGGCGGCGGGATCTTGGGCCAGGCCCGCAGCCGACCAGCCCAGCGCGATCAAGGCGAACAGAAATCGACGCATGGGGTCAGGTCCCTTCAGGCTGCGGCCACCTCGGGCGCGGGGGGCGACGCGGTGGTAACTTTGGGCAAGAACTGGCCGACGAGCGATCCGACCACGAACACCGTGGTCGACCCGACGAGCGCATACCAGGGCCAGGCCAGTTGGGTGCCGAACTTGGCATAAGTGACCACCGCCAGGCCGACAATCAAGCCGCTCAGGGCCGCAAACTGGCTCACCCGGGTGAAGATCCCGAGCAAAAAGAGACCGAGCACGATCCCAGTGGTATACGAGGCGATCGCCAGAGCGTTGTTGACGACATTCTGCTCAAAATGCGTCGCGGCGATGGCCATGCCGATCTGTGCCACCCCCCAGACGGCCGTCAGGATCTTCGAGAGCGCGAGCAGGTGGCGGTCGGTCGCGTGCGGGTTGAGCGGGCGGTAGAGGTCATTGATCGTCGCCGCCGCCGAGGCGTTCAGCGACCCTGAGAGCGTACTCATCGCCGCCGAGAAGATCGCCGCGATCACCAGCCCGAGGATACCGGTTGGCAGGTAGTGGACGATGAAGTAGGCGAACTCGCGGTCCTTGGCGATGTCGGTCGTGGGGTTGGGCGGCGGGAAGTGGCGGTAGAACGAGTAAAGGCCGATCCCGATGATCAGGAACAGGATGAACTGGACCAGGATCACAAACCCGCTCGCGATCAGGGCCCACGCGGCCTGCCGCTCGGTCCGGGCGGCCAGATAGCGCTGGACCATCATCTGATCAGCGCCATGGGTGGCCGTGTTCAGGACCATCCCGCCGATCAGGCCCGCCCAGAACGTGAAGGTGACGTTATACGCCGGCCGGAAGTCGAAGATCCGCAACTTATCCGCTGCCGCCGCGTTGGCCCAGACCTCAGACCAACCCCCCGGTATCCGGTGGACGAGCAGCAACAGGGCGATGATCGCCCCGGTGATGTAGATCGAGAACTGGATGACGTCGGTCCAGATCACCGCCTTCATCCCGCCGAGGTAGGTGTAGACGATCGTGCTGACGCCAACCGCGACGATGGCCAGTTCGATGGGCCAGTGGGTGATCAGGTGCAGAACCGAGGCGGCGAGGTAAAGTCGCAGCCCGTCCGCCATCACTCGCGTGGCCAGAAACAGGACCGACGCCGTCCGCCGGGTGGCGCCGCCGAACCGCTGCTGAAGAACCTCGTACGCGGTGAAGATGTGCCGCTGGAAGTAGCCGGGCAGCAGGACCCTGGCGACGATGATCCGCCCCAGGATGTAGCCAAGCGGCAACTGAAGATAGGTCAGGTCGCCGGTGTAGGCGACCCCCGGCACGCTCAGGAAGGTGGCGGTGCTGGTCTCGGTGGCGACGATCGAGATCATGATCGCCCAGGCGGGCACGTTGCTTTCGCCGAGGAAATAGTCTTCGAGCCCCTTGGAACTCGACCCCAGGTAGGCACCCAGGCACGTACAACCAGCCACGTAAATGACGATGATGGCGAGATCAATAATGGACATGGGCGGCCGGTTGCGAGGGCTTGAGGCAGGCTGATCCGGGTGAGCGGCAGATCCTAACAAAACGGTGGGCCGGAAACCAAAGGTTTCGTCTCCCCCCGCAAAAAACGAAACCACCCCGACGCGGAAGCGGTTCCGGCCGGGGTGGCTTGATGATTTGCGGTCGCTGGCTGATTCAACGACTCAGGCTTTGGGCTTCCGGGGGGGCTTCTCGCGAGTCCCGCGCCAGTCGTCGAGGAGAGTTTTCAGTTCCTCGACGGTCACATCGCCGTGGTCTTCGCTCGCATCCCACCGGGTCATGATCGCCTTGTAGCGGTCGCGGAGGACGCCTTTGGGCAGGAACTTGCCGTGAAACTTCTTCATGACCTTGAGCCGGGGATCGGCCGGTGCCTGAGTCGCGGCCGGTGCTTCGGCGGCGGGCGGTGCGGGAGCTTCGGTTGCCATCAGATCGACCTGTCTACGGAAAAGGAACGCACGGTTGCGTTGTTCGGGCTTCGATTCGTTGATGCGTGCCGCGCATCGGATCGGGTGATCTTACCCGATCCCCACCACCGCTGTCGACCCTGGTCAGGTCGTGGGCTGGTTCGCATCAGTGCGGACACCGCGATACCGCCAGCTCTTCGGGGCGGGCAGGTTCAGGATCGGTTCAACCAGCGGTTCGGGCAGGTGGTGCGGGCCGGTCGGACCGTCGAGCGTCCCTTCCCAGGCGTGCTCGGCGAGCGACTTCAGGATCAGGTCGGCCAGAGCGATGGCGCGGAGCCCGTCGTGACCCGTGACCCGGGGGCGACTGCCGGTCCGGACGGCCGCGACGAAGTCTTCGAGTTCGAGCGCCAGCGGCTCGCGGCCCTCGCCTTGAACCTGGTCGACCCGGAGAATCCGGCCGAACAACCGCTCCTTGACCGCAGCCGGTTGCGCGAGGTCGAGGCCATCAAGGTCGATCTCACCCCGACGGAGGCGGTCCGACGGGCGGACGAGCGTGCCTTGCTTGGTCGCGAAGTCGAGCGTCACGTACCCTTCGGGGGCAAAGAGCCGCATCTTGCGGACGGCCTGAAAGCTGGCGCGGCTGGCCGTCAGGTTAGCGACGCAACCGTCGGCGAACTCGACCCGGGCATTGGCCACGTCCTCGAACCCGCCGAAGACGCCGACGCCGACGGCCGCGACCGAGCGCACGGGAGCCTGCACGAGGGCCAGGATCAGGTCGATGTCGTGGATCATCAGGTCGAGGACGACGCCGATATCGGTCGACCGAAAGGTGTACGTTCCCAGTCGTTCGGCGGCGATGTATTTGGGGCGAAAGGCGAGACCATCGAGCGTCGCGAACGCGGGGTTGAAGCGTTCGATGTGGCCCACCTGAAGGGGGACGCTCCGCTCATCGGCCAGCGCAACGAGTTCCTCGGCTTCAAGCAAGGTCGTCGCCAGCGGCTTCTCGACCATGCACGGGATGCCGCGGCTCAGGAAGTCACCCGCAACGAGTCGATGGAAGCGGGTTGGCACGGCGACCGACACGGCGTCGACCTTGTCAAAGAGGTCGCGGTGATCGGTGTAAGCCTGGGTCGAGCCACCGCAACTGGCGGCGACGGCGGCCGCCTGGTCGAGACGTTTATCAACCACGCCGACGAGGTCAACGTCGGGCATCGCCGCGAGGATTCGCGCGTGGTGGCGACCAAGGTGCCCCACGCCCACCACTCCAACCTTGAGCTTGCGCGTCATGGGTGTCACTTTCTCCAGCGCTCGCGGGCGCGGCCGTGCTTGCCTTCGTGCTGGGCGGTCACAAATTCGAGGAGGCGGGTCACTTCGGGGTGGAGGTGACCGTGGGATTCGAGGATCTGGCTGGCGTGTTCGGGGTTCATCTTCGCCCGGTAGATCAGGCGGTGGGCTTCGTGGAGGCCGTCGATCGCCTCGGCGCTGACGCCGTTGCGCTTCAGGCCGACGACATTGATGCAGCGGACCTTCGACGGGTTGCCGTCGACCAGCATGAACCGAGGGACGTCGTGGATGATCCGGCTCTGGCCGCCGACAAACGCGAACCCGCCGATGGTGGCGTAGTGGTGGACGGCCACCCCGCCCGAGATGCTGGCGTGCGACTCGACGTGGACGTGGCCACCGAGCATCGTGCCGTTGGCGATCGTGATCCGGTCGCCGAGCTTGCAGTCGTGGGCGACGTGGGCGCCCGCCATCAGGAAGTTGTGGCTCCCGAGCCGGGTGATCCCGTCTTCCTTCTCGGTCGCCCGGTTGATCGTCACGTTTTCGCGGATGATGTTGTGGTCGCCGATCTCGACGCGGGTCGGGGCCCCCGAGTACGAGAAGTCTTGCGGGTCGCCGCCGATGACGGCGAACGGGCTGACGAGGTTGTGCTCGCCCATCTCGACGACGCCGAGCAGGCAGACGTGCGCGATCAGCCGCGTCCCGGCGCCGATCCGGACGTGCGGGCCGACCACGCAGTACGGGCCAATCTCGACCCCGGCGCCGATCTCGGCACGCGGGTCGATGGAAGCTGTCTCGGCGATGGTCGGTCCCATGGTCGTCCTCGGTTCCCTGAGGTGTGCTGCCGACGACCATCCTTGGTCGCGGTTGGTCGAGCCGATCCCGATCCGTCGGGTCACTCGCCGTTGCTGGTCCCGTCGCTCCGGGCCGATACGTCCTTGATCCTGGGGGGATTGTCCGGTTCCTTCGTATCGACCGGACCCGCAAGTGACCATGAGGGAAATCGGTTCAAGTCAGGCGGGCCGATCGACGTCGATCGCCACGAAGCGGATTCGCCCCTCGGCGGCAACACGGTCACCGACCCGGGCATACGCGTAAACCTGGGTGGCTCGACCCGTGGCGCGAACCTCGGTCACTTCGAGCCGGAGCTGATCCCCCGGGACCACGGGTCGGCGGAACTTGACTCCGTCGATCGAGACCAGCAGCGCATGGCGAGCCCTGGTTGATCCCTGCGCGATCAGAACGCCCGCCGTCTGCGCCATCGCCTCGACGATCAGGACGCCCGGCATGATCGGCCGGCCGGGCCAGTGTCCCTGGAAGAAGGGCTCGTTGTATGTCACGTTCTTGATCCCGACCACCCGCTTGCCTGGGTCCAGTTCGACTACGCGGTCGACCAGGAGGAACGGATAGCGGTGCGGGAGCGCGGCGAGGATGTCGTTGATCTCCAGCGGTAGCGCTGGGGCATCGTGGGACGGCTGCGGAGCCGGTGCCGGCTTCGGTTTGGCGACTGGCTTTGCCGTGGTTTTGGCGGCGATCTCCAGCAGCTTTTTGCCGAGCGCGACGTTGTGGCTGTGCCCCGACTTGTGCGCGACGACGTGCCCGGCGAGGTCCACCCCAACCAGCGCGAGGTCACCGAGCAGGTCGAGGATCTTGTGGCGGGCGCACTCGTCGCGGAACCGAAGTTCGTTGCCGATGACGCCCGCCGGGCCGAAGATCAAGAGGTCGCGCTCGGTCGTTCGCAGGCCAATCCCCGCTTTGCGGAGCGAGTCGGCCTCGGTGTCGAGCAAAAACGTCCGGCAGGGCGAGAGTTCCTGGCGAAAACTTTCCGGCGTCACCTCGACGAACTGACTTTGCCGGGCGATTGGCGAATCAGCGCCGTAGTCGAGGTGGTATGACAGGACGAGGCGGTCGGAGTCGACGCCAGGGTAAGCGGTCAGGATCGCCTCGCCGTCGCGGATCGTGACGGGCTCGGTGATGACCAGAACGTCGCGGCTGGTGCCGGGCTGCTCGACGATCCCGGCGCCTAGCAAGGCTTCGGTGAAGGCGTGGCTGGAGCCGTCGCAACCGGGAGTTTCGGGGCCGTCGATGGCGACGACGCAGTTATCGACCCGGAGACCCGCGAGCGCGGCCATGATGTGTTCGACCATCTCGACGACGGCGGGTCCGTGCTCCAGCGTCGTCCGCCGTTGCCGGGGGACGGTCTGGCGGACGTGGGCCGCCACGGCCGGCTCGCCGTGGAGGTCGGACCGAACGAAGACGATCCCTGAATCGGGCTCGGCCGGGCGGAACTCGACCCGGACATCGCGGCCGGCGAGAAAACTGATCCCGCCGACCTCGGCCCGCTCCGCAATCGTGCGCTGGGGTCGTTGAACGTGCTGCATGATACCCCTGGTCCAGCCCCCACCGATCAGATCCAATCCTGTTCCCAACAACAAGCAAGCAAGGCGGCGACAGCCGGTCAGGATGAGCCCGACCGGCGTCCGCGAATGACGATCATTTACCGCCCGGATTGGCGGCGGGGCGACCGGCGGGCGCGGCACCCGGCAGGCCGGGGGCACCTGCGGCACCGGCGGCGGGTTGGGGCTTGGGAGCCCGACCACCGGACGCCTTGTACATCTGGTTCAGGTATCCGACGACTTCCTCGGTGATGTCCGCCCTGGGGTCGGCATAGATGAACGTCTTCGACATGGCCGACATCGCCGAGTTCGGCTCGTTGCTCTGGATCTTGCCCTTGTTGTACTTCACGACGAAGGTGTGCCCATGCTTCTGCGCGACCCGCGCCGTCATGTCGGCCACCTCGTTGTAGATCGAGGTCATGGTCTCGGTTTCTTTCTGGGTGAACTCACGCTCGGCGTTCTGCCGGCCCGCTTCGATCTGCGCTTTGAGTGAGACCATCCGCTGCTCGCACTTCTGCGCGTCGGCCGAGCCGGGGGCCATCCGCTGGAGCTTCTCCTGCTCGACCTTGCCGTCGTTGGCGAGCTTGCTCAGCTCGTTGTAGCGCAGCATGACCTCGGCGTTCAGGTCTTCACCGCGAACGGCGACCTTGTCGTAAGCGCGGAAGACACCTTCGACGTCCAGGGTCCCGATCGACACAGCCGGCAGGGGCGCTGGTGCGGCTGCGGTGCCGGGGGTGGCTGCCGCGACTTTCCGAACATTCGCGTCACCTTGCTGGGCCACCGACTGGCCGACCAGACCCGCCACACCGACGCAACCGAGACCCACCGCCAAGGCCGCCCGAGTCGATCGCAGCATCGCTTTCACCCTCCGTGTGGGATCACCGACGATTCGTCGGTGATCCTGGCTCAAAACCGACCTCGGAGCCCAGTGGGCCTGTGGTCGCTGGCTCCGCCGATCCGTCGGCGAAACGCTTCACCGGCAGGTCCCGCAAGCCAGGCTGGCGGGAACCGATCGGCGATCACTGGGGGGCATCATGGCGCTTTTGACAAAATTGGTCAAGTCAAACCTACTCGCAACCGACAAGAGCAGATTGGAAGCATCAGACACACAAGTTCGAAGCGAAATGACGCCACGCTGGAGCCATTCGGTCCGACGCGGCGACGGTTTGAATCGAGCATCCGAGGCGGCTTACTTGCCGTTGTGGTGCAAGAGGAAGTTTTGAAACTGGATCTTGCGGGGCATCTCGCCAGCGGACGAGAAGAGGCTCACGATCATCTCGCCGAAGGTGTCGGTCCGGACGCTGTAGAAGTTATGCTTCCCTTCGCGGCGTGACTCGATCAGGCTCGACACGCGGAGCAAGGCCAGATGGTGGCTAACGGCGGGCTGACTCTGTTCGAGCTTGCTGCACAGGTCGGTGACGTGCAGTTCGCCAGCCTGGGCAAGATACAGCAAGATCCGCAGCCGGGTCTCGTCGCTCAGAAGCTTGAAGACCTGCGCCAGGTCGCGCACGGCTTGCTCGGAGACCGGCGGCATGGTGGTCATGATCTCCCCATCGTCCTGACCATCGACGGAGTCAAGGTCGTGGATCGGGTCGAGGACTGCCACGGAGGATTTCTTGGTTGCTTTGCGGGCCATGGGGAGGAGTCCTTCAAGAAAAAGAGGTAAGAGGGGGCCGAGCAAGACACACCTGGAAAACAAAATTCCCAGTGCTCGAGCCGGATGGCCACCGTTCAAATCGATACAGGTGGAACCTGACTATCTTTCACGAACGAGCCCCTCTCGTCGCGGGAGGAAAGGGCGTCGGTGATCCGAGGCAACGACTCAGGGCCGTGGGGCCCCTTCAAGAAGTCCATAGCGGACCAGGCTGCCCTGAAGGGTGCGCAGCTCTGATTCATCGGGTGGGCAGAGCGGGAGCCGAAGTTCCCCGTTGCCACGTCCCAGCAGCATCATTGCCTGCTTGACCGGGATTGGGTTGGTTGCCACGCCGAGGAGGTCACGGCAGAGCGGGAATAATTTGAGATGGCGCTCGCGTGCGGCGGCGAGGTCGCCGGCGCGGACGGCGTCGATCAGGGCCATCACGTCGCGCGGGATCAGGTTGGCAACGACCGAAACGACACCCTCGGCGCCGACGGCCATCATGGGCAAGGTCAAGCTATCATCACCCGAGAGGATCGTCAGGTTCGTCCGGGCGGCGAGGTCAGAAACCTGATCCATGACGCCGCAGGCTTCCTTGATCGCGACGATGGGCGGCATTTCCGCCAACCGGGCCACCGTGGCGACCTCGACGTTCCGACCCGTCCGCGAGGGGATGTTGTAGAGAACCTGAGGAATGTCGCACGCTTCGGCGATCTTGGCGAAGTGCGCGTACAAACCTTCTTGCGTGGGTCGGTTGTAGTAAGGAGCGACGAGGAGCGCCCCATCGGCCCCCATTTTGGCGGCGAATTTGGTCAAACGGATCGCTTCGGTGGTCGAGTTCGACCCGGTCCCGGGCAAGACTTTGGCCCGACCGGCGGCTTGCTCGATGACGGTGGCGATCACGCGTTCGTGTTCGTCGTGCGACAACGTGGGGGACTCGCCGGTTGTCCCGACCGGACTGATCGTCGGCGTTCCCTGGGCAATCTGCCAGTCCACCAGCTTTCGAAGGGCGTCGTAATCCACCTCACCATCACGAAATGGGGTTACCAGAGCAACCGTGCATCCCGCGAACATCTGTCCCTTCGAAGCCATTCTATCCCCTAGCTGATCTTCGATATGATGAATGTAATACCGATGATGAAACAGTATATGGCTCATACCACGGTTCGGAAAGGCGTCTTGTTGCTCATTGCTCATTTCAGGGTTTAACCCGACACGATCGCGGCTTTCATGGTGCTGACAGCGGCGCGGAGGCCGATAAATACGGATCGGGCGATGATACTATGCCCGATATTTAACTCGAGCATCGCCTCGATTTGGGCCACCGGACCGACGTTGCTGTAGTTCAAGCCGTGGCCGGCGTGCAATCCCATGCCCAGTTGATTGACCGTTCGACCCGCCTCGATCAGCGCTTGCAGCTCGCGGGCGACGGCCGCCGGATCGGTCGCATCCGCATAGCGACCGGTGTGCAGTTCGACCGCCTCGGCACCGAGCGTGTGCGCGGCCTCGACCTGAGCGGGGCTCGGGTCGATGAACAGGCTGACGTGCAGGCCGGCATCGCGGCAGCGAGCGACCGCATCGCGGACCCGGTCGCGATGGGTGATGATGTCGAGCCCCCCTTCGGTCGTCAACTCCTCGCGCCGTTCGGGAACGAAGGTGATCTGGTCGGGGCGATACTGGAGCGCCAGCGCAATGATCGCGGGGTCGATCGCCAGTTCAAGGTTGAGCCGTGTTTGGACCGTCTCCTTGAGGATGCGGAGGTCGCGGTCCTGGATGTGCCGCCTGTCCTCGCGGAGATGGATCGTGATCCCATCCGCGCCCGCGAGTTCGGCCTCAGCCGCCGCCCAGACCGGATCGGGTTCGCGGCCCCCTCGGGCCTGGCGGATCGTGGCGACGTGGTCGATGTTGACTCCGAGACGAGGCATGGACGCAACCTTCCTGCAAGCGAAACGACGGGGCAACAACCGGGATCGGTCGAGAGGACCTTAACGATTGTATCCGCCGGATCAATTCGTGGGCGGCGCTCAGCGCCCCTTGACCGGCTTGAGCGGCGACTTGGCCAGGATGAACGTCCGCTCGCCGCCGACGGTGAAGTTCACGCGCCCCTTCCGGTTCGGCCCGGCGCCATCGACCGCGACGATCCGGCCGATCCCATATTGCGGATGCATCACCGTTGCTCCGGGCTGGAGCGATGCGAGGATGTCGCCATCGGCGGCGGCGGCGGTCCCGCTCGGCGCCGGGAGCTTGGGGACTGTTCCCTTGTTGGCCAGGTCGGCGGCTGTCATCAGGCGGAACTCGCCCGTCCGGTTGGCGGGTTCGGGGCGACGGGGTTCGGTCCGCGCGGGCGGGCTGCTGGTCATGCTCCGATAGCCGCGGTCGTCGTCATCGCCCCGCGTCCGCCACTGGCTCGGGCCGAACTGCGGCATCCCGCCGTCGGTCAGGTCGCGGAGCGTCATCGACTCCTCGGGCAACTCGCCGAGGAAGCAGGACGGGATCGTCGCTTGCCGCTGGCCGCGAAACTCACGAATCCGGCAGTGGCTCAGGTACAGCTCGCGCTCGGCTCGCGTGATCCCGACGAACAGGAGCCGGCGTTCTTCCTCCAGCTCATCATCCGACTCGTTCGCCCGCGAGTGCGGCAAGAGCCCTTGCTCCAGCCCAACGATGAACGCGACCGGAAACTCCAGCCCCTTGGCCGCGTGGAGGGTCATCAGGGTGACGGCCCCCGAGTCGTCTTTCCAGCGGTCGACCGCCGACGCGAGGCTGATCTCTTCGAGGAAGTCGACGACCGACCCGCCGGGATGCTCGCGGTCGAACTCGCGCGCAGCGGAGACGAGTTCGTCGATGTTGGCCAGCCGGTCCTCGTTGCCGGGGTCGGCGGCCAGACTGACGCGGTAGCCGGTCAGGGTGATCAGCTTGCGGATGACCTCCTCGGCGGCGTGGTCGCGGAGGGCGACGAGTTCGTCCATCAACAGGCCGAAGTCGCGCAGTGATCGCGCCGCCCTGTCCTTGATTCCCGGGACGTTCGCCGCCTGCCGCGCCATCGCCAGGAGCGGGATGCTGAGCGCATCGGCTCGTTCGGCGAGCTTGCCCAGGGTCGTCTTGCCGATCCCTCGCGCCGGGACGTTGACGACCCGACCGAAGGCGACGTCGTTCTTCGGGTTGGCCATCAGGTTCAGGTACGAAAGGACGTCCTTGATCTCCTGCCGCTCGTAGAACGAGACCCCGCCGACGATCTGGTACGGGACCTTGCTCTGGCGGAGTGCCTGTTCCAGGTTCCGCGTCAGGGCGGTGACGCGAGTGAAGATCGCCACGTCCTTGTAGGCATATTCCCCCTGCCGGACGAGGCTGACGATCTTGCCCGCGACGCCGTTGGCCTCGTCGTGCTCGGTCCCGTAGACGGTCAGTTCGACCGGCTGGCCGACCGGGTTCTCGGTGATCAGGTCCTTTGCCTTCCGCTTCCGGTTGTGGACGATCAGGCCATCGGCCGTCCGAAGGATGTTCTTGGTGCTCCGGTAGTTCTGTTCGAGCTTGACCACCTTGCAGCCGGGAAAGTCGTGCTCAAATTCGAGGATGTTGTTCAGGTTCGCCCCACGCCAACCGTAGATCGACTGGTCGGGGTCGCCCGTGACGCACAGGTTGGGCCGGTCGACGCACAGGGCGCGGACGATGGCATACTGGGCCAGGTTGGTATCCTGATATTCATCGACGAGAACGTAACGAAACCGGGCGTCCAGATCCGCGCGGACGTTGGGGTGGGTTTTCAGGATGGTGACGATGTGGCCGAGGAGGTCATCGAAGTCGACCGCTGCGCTGGCCTTGAGGCGTTCCTGATACTTCGCATAAACCTTGGCCGTGACCGCCTGGACATGGTCGCCCGAGCGCTTGGCGAGCATCTCGGGGCTAATCAGGTCGTTTTTAGCACGACTGATCGCCTGGTCGATCCGCTCGGGGGTGACGCTGATGTCTTCGAGGTCGAGCTTCTCCATCGCGTCCTTGACGGCTCGGAGGCGGTCCGACTGGTCGAAGATCGTGAACCCGCGGTCGATCCCGACCAGCGGCGCATAGGTCCGAAGGAGTCGAGCACAGAGCGCGTGGAAGGTGCCGACCCAGACCTTGGATTCGGGTGCGAGCGTCTCAATCCGCGCCTTCATCTCGCCCGCCGCCTTGTTCGTGAACGTCAGCGCCAGGATGTTCCCGCCGCCGATCCCCGACTGGAGCATGTGGGCCACGCGCCGGGTGATGACGCGGGTCTTGCCCGACCCCGCGCCGGCCAGGACGAGGAGCGGGCCGTCGATATGGGCAACGGCCGAGCGCTGCGCGGGGGTCAGGTCGGCGAACAGGTCCATCAGCGGCGCTCCATCGCGAAGGCGGGCAAGATCCCAACTCGGGCCGGCGGGTCACCTTTGACCTCGACCGATCCTGGCTTCACTATACCCAAAATCGTCGCGACTGGTGAACTCTTGCCCTCCCGGGGTAAACTGGTCGGATTCGAGCGTGATTCCGGATCAGAGGTGCAAGCGGAATGGAAGTCGTTGGGATCGGCACCGAGATCATCGAGTGCCCCAGGATCGGCCGGATGATCGAGCATCACGGCGAGTTGTTCCTTCGCCGGGTCTACACCGAGCGCGAGATCCGCTTTTGCCAGGCCCGGAAGCACGCGATCGAGCACTTCGCCGCCTTGTGGGCCGCCAAGGAGGCGATCTTCAAGGCGATCGGGATCAACATCAGTCGCGGCGTCGCCTGGACCGAGATCGAGGTTCGCAAGAGCAGCGGCGGTCGCCAAAAAGTCTGGATCAGCGGCGAGGCTAAGGCCATTGCCCTCCGCCTCGGGATCGCCGACGTCCTGATCTCGACGGCGCACTGCCGGACCTATGCCACCGCCCACGCGCTGGCGGTGAAGGGACCTCCTGCGCGTCTCGCCCCTGCGATCGACCCGCCACCATCTGCTGGGGAATCCGATGAGTCAGGCGATTGACGACCTGTTTCCGCTCACTTGAGCAGGTCGGTCCGGAACGTCTTGAGCCAGTCCAGGAGCGGCTTGGGGGTCTTGTTGGGGCGGATCAGGCCGGCGTGGGGGAAGAGGTGCGGGACCGAGTCGTCGAGTTGCCGCCAGGTGACCGAGCGGACGAACGGCTTGGCCACGGCGAGCGCGATCCAGCGGGCGGCGGTACTGGCCTGAATGCCGTCGTTGGGTGGATGCGGCCACTGGTCGGTCTCCACGCGAATGTTCGGGTCGGCCATCGGGTCGAGGCCAGCGTTGCTCGGGATCGCCAGGGTGATGTGAAGGGGGTTGTTGAGGAGCGCGAACAGGTCGAGAAGCCTGGAAAATTCGAGCAGGTCCCGGATCGGACTGCCAGGATGCGAGTAGCCGGGGGCAATCTCCAGCGCGATCCCGGCCATCCCGAGTTCGGCGCGGGCGAGATAATCACCCAGGTGGAGTGGGCCGAGCTGGAAGCCGGACGAGGCCATCCACTCGCCCCACGGCCGGTCGAGCCCGACCAGAAACTGCGCGGCGGGGTCGGCCTGGCGGGCCACCTGCAGGAGTCGAGCGGTCAGGCGGACCTGATCTTCCTCCGACATCCCGAGGATATCCGTCGACCCGGTCCGGTGGATCAGGGTCCAGAGAGGAACTTTCCCCTTGTAGCGGGCTACCGCCTGGCGGACGACGTCGACGGCCATCCCGAGGATCGCGTCGAAGTCCCCTTCCCAGAGCCAGATCCAGTCGGGGAGCGCCCCGGGTCGGAGGTCGATGATCGGCCCAGTTTGGATCGGGAGCTTGTTCCTGTAAGCCCAGTTGACCTGCGCATCGACGTCATCCCAGCGGAGCTTCCCCTCGGTCGGTGCCAGCGTCTTCCAGGCGACGCTGAGGTGCGCCGCGTTGAAGGCGGGAACGACCTTGCTTGCCCAGGGTGCGGCGCCTGGGTCGCCGTCGAGGCCGATGGCGAGCTGGGTCGGCAGTTTGCCGCCAACCATCCGGTTCCGGAGCACCTGCTCAACGTAGACATCCACAAGGGCCTGACCCGCGGCAAACGACGCCGCCAGGCTCCGGTTGCTGGCGTCGATCGCTGCGGTCGGGAAGTCGCGGGCAGTCGCCGCCTTGAAGAAGCCCTGGAGCGCGGTGGCCACACCGTCGTCGATCTCGGGCGGGACACGCAGCCCCATCTGTTTCCAGTCGGCGAGCTGGTTCCGGACGTCGTTCAGCTTGCCGCGCGCCAGCTCGACCGGGAGCGAATACGGTTCGGGCCGCTCGCCGAGTGTCGCCGTCCCGGTGAACGGGGTCCCGAACTTGTCGACCGGCCAGGGGGCGAACAGGCGACCGCTTTCGGTCGTGCTCCGCTGGCAGATCAGCAGGTCCTTGCGGATCTCAACATGGAGCCGACTCGGGGTCCGGTCGAGTCCGGTGACGTACGACTTCCGGAGGTCGGCAAGCCTGGTTTCGGGCCAGGGGGTGGGAAACCGAAACTTGAGCAAACCCATTGGTACCTCGCGTCTGCGACACTGGACCCGATCGACCGACCTGGCAAACCTCGCGACCACTTGCCCGGACTACCGGGATGTTGGGTGAGCCTGGCCTTCGGGCCAGACCTCAACGTTCACCAGGCTTTCGGGCCGACGTCCTTCCAGCCCCGCGATCACGTTCGCCGCAACCAGATCCGACATCTCAGCGCGGGTCCGGACCGTCGCGCTCCCCAGGTGTGGCAACAGGACCGCATTCTTGCAGGCGGCCAGCCCGGCGGCCATGGCCGGTTCGCGCTCGTAGACGTCAAGCCCGGCGCCGGCGATCGTTCGGTTGTTCAGGGCTTCGACCAGCGCGGCCTCGTCGATCACCGGCCCACGCGACGTGTTGATCAGGTAAGCCGTCGGCTTCATCAACTTGATCGCCCGCGCGTCGATCATGTGGGTCGTTTCGGGCGTCAGGGGGACGTGGAGGCTGACGAAGTCGCTTTCCTTGAGCAGCGTATCCAGGTCAACCTTCTTCGCCCCGATCGCGTTCAGCTCGGGCCGGTCGCGGCGCCCGTGGTAGAGGATCGGCATCCGAAATCCCCTGGCTCGTTCGGCGACGGCGGTGGCGATCCGCCCGGGACCGACGATCCCGAGGGTCTGCCCGCTCACGTCGCCACCGACCATGTAGTTTGGTCCCCAACCCGGGAACGCTTCCGCCCGCATCACGGCGTCCCCCTCGATCGCGAGCCGGGCCACGGCGAGGATCAAGGTCCAGGCGATGTCGGCCGTCGCTTCGGTGAGAACGCCCGGGGTATTCGTGATCAGGATGCCGCGTTTGGTCGCCTCGGTCGAGTCGATGTTGTTGTGACCGACGGCATAGTTGGCGAACAGCTTGCAGCGAGGGGCGGCATCAAAGACTGAGGCGTCGATCTTGTCATGGAGCATGCAGATCACGGCATCTGGATCGGCGTCTCGGAGGGCTTGCTTGAGCGCATCGGCAGGCATCGGCTCGTCTTGCGGGGCGGTCGTCACCTCGGCAACTCGGGCGATCGTCTGTGGTCCCACGCCGGGGATCGGTCGGGTCAAATACACTCGGCCTGGCACTGTCGGCAACTCCCAATCAGCAAGAAAGCTCAGGATCACGACGATCAACCGCGTCGGACGAAGTGAAGAACCAGCATAGCCACGACTCCAACCCGTTGCCAGTACCAGGATTGGATTGCCATGACAGATGTTGAATTGGGGGCAAAAGGACCCTGGCACGGCGAGTGCGGAATCCCCGTCGCCCCGCTTGCCAGCGAAACGAGAAGCAACGTCGCATCGCGTCCCGGTCCGGTGGGGGGAATTTATTCAGGAAGCGGTCGGATGAAGCTACGTCACAAAGTTTTACTCGGGATGGCGGGGGTTGGCGGCCTGGCCCTGGCGACGCGTGCGTTGCTCCGCCAGAGTCGCAAGATCGACCTCAAGGGCAAGGTGGTCGTGGTCACCGGCTCCAGCACGGGTTTTGGCCTGATCATCGCGCGCCAGGCCGCCATGCAGGGAGCCAAACTGGTCCTCGCGGCTCGCGGTGAAGGTGACCTTCGTGCCGCCGAGAGCGAACTGCGCGGGCTTGGTGCCGAGGTGATCGCCGTCCCGACCGACCTGGCCGACGAGGGGCAAGCCCGGAACCTGATCGCCCGCGCCATCGAGCGGTTTGGCCGGGTGGATATCCTGGTCAACAATGCCGGGATCATCTCGGTGGGTCCGGTCGAGACCATGACGACCGACGACTACAAGGCAGCCATGGCGACCAACTTCTGGGGTGAGCTTTACCCGACCCTGGCCGTTCTTCCCCACATGAGATCCGCCGGCTCGGGCCGGATCGCCAACGTCGTCTCGGTGGGCGGCAAGGTGGCGGTTCCGCATCTCTTGCCCTACAGCGTGAGCAAGTTCGCGCTCACGGGTCTGACCGAAGGGCTCCGCTCGGAACTGGTCAAGGACAAGATCCTCGTCACCGGGATCTACCCTGGGACAATCCGGACCGGCGGTCATGCTCATGCTCAGTTCAAAGGGAACAAGAACGCTGAATACACCTGGTTCGCGTTGTCTGACACTGTTCCCGTCATTTCAACCTCGGCCGAAACAGCCGCTCGGCAACTCTGGGATGCGGTGCTCCACGGTGATCCCGAGGTCGTGATCGGCTGGAATGCCCGACTTGCCGTCGTCTTCCACAACCTCTTCCCCGAGTGGACCGTCGAGATGATGGGTCTGGTCAACCGCCTGCTGCCATCGGCCAGGGCCGCGCACGGGGCACCCACCCGAGGGGATCAACTGACCGGCACGATTCCCGATAAGCTCAATCAGATCATTCCACCCGGAACGCGTCCCAACCCAGCGTGATCGAGAGGGCCTGGATCCGGTGAGCGCAACAAAAAAGGGTGGGCCAGGTGCCCACCCTTTCGCTGTCTCGGGTGCGAGTAACGGCTGCCGATCAGACCTGGAACGAGCTGCCGCAACCGCATGACTTGACGACGTTGGGGTTGTTAAAGACGAATCCCCGCTTTTCCAGCCCGTCGAAGAAGTCAACGACGGTACCATCAAGATAGGGATCAAATTTCTTCTCGACCGCCATCTTGACGCCAAAGAATTCGGCGACCCGGTCCTTCTCGCTGACGTTGGTGTCGAAGTTCAAGCTGTACGAGAACCCACTGCACCCACCACCCTGAACTCCGACACGGAGGACCGTATCCTCGGGCAGGTTCTGGTCGGAGATGATCTTCTTAACTTCCTTGGCGGCCGACTCACTCAGGGACACAGCCATCTTTCGACTCCTCGCGCGAGGTTATTTCTGGAAGTTCATTCGCGAAACCACGACAACCATATCATAGCCGCGCGTCAAATCCCACCAAGCAGCGACAACAAGCAAGAACTTGATGGGACGACCCAACAAAAGCTCTTTTCGATTCGTCACCAGCGCTGGCATTGTTCAAAAAAAATCGCCAGGGCGAACCTAGGTTCGACCTGGCGACGATATTTTCGCACACTTCTTGATCAGCAATTAAAACTTACTGATTGTTGCCAGTCCGAGGAACCGGGATCACGGGGACCGGAGCAACCTGTTCGGGCTTCATCCCGCTGTTCATCAGGTTCCGAGCCGAGTTGGCGGGCTCGGGAACAACCAACCGCTTCATCTGATTCTCGATGATCCGCCCAGCCAACTGGAGTTCCTGCGGCGAGAGCTTGCCGTCCGCGTTGGCATCAATCACGGCGAAAGCGGCGTTGGCGGGGTCGGTCAGCGACTTGGTGAACTCATCCTTGCTAACCTGGCCATCATTGTCCGTGTCCGCAGCCTGGAAGGTTGCCAGTTGGGCAGCCTTGACGGCGCCAACGATGGCGGCATTGACTTCGGTTGGGCTCATCAAACCGTCACGATTGGTGTCAGCGGCGGCGAACGCACCCTGAACCGTGGTCTGCACGGCCTGGCGAACTTCGGTCGCCTGGAGATTCCCGTCGCTGTTAGCGTCCACCAGGCTCATGAACATGGCAGAAGGGTTTGCCGTGTTATTCTTGCCCTTGGTGGTCGAGCCGATGCGCTCAATGACGAACCGCAGGATGGGCTGGTCGGCCAGCAGTGACTCCCGAACCGTCTTGACTTCTTCCTTGGTGACCGAGCCATCACCATTGGCGTCAGCCCGGAAAAACAGGCCACCCACGCCGAGGTAACCAGCATCAACCGCTTCTTTCTGCGAGATCTGGCCGTCATTATTCGTGTCGACAAGCTTGAATGCGATCCGACCACTGTCTTGCAAGTCAGCCAGGCTGTCGATCGGACCGGGCATATCTGCCCGCTGTGCCGACGCGGTGCCAACCATGGCAACCAGACCAAAACCCAGAACCTTCAAACCCATCATCCAATGTTGCTTCTGCATGGCATCTCTCCAACAAACGCAAACGAAGTCAGAATAGATCGCGTGACGAGAAAACAGCCCATTTCGGCGTCCCCGTCCGACGATTTCGGAACTGACTTAACGCAATCAAAGTGCCAGTCTCCAAAATCTCGCAAATCTATTCCGCTCAACAAGTCTCCAACTTCGCCAGCTTGTCCAGTCGTTAGACTTTGATGCGAAAACTTGAGCGTATTTGAAATCGAGGATGATTTTGAGCACAAAAATCCAAAGTATCTGAGCATCAAGTTTCCCCGATCGGGAAACTTTGGAAGATCTTACAAATCGGATGTTGTTCGCCTTCAATAAAAGAATTGCCCTCGTCCAACAGCATCGAAGGCATTGGGAAAGTGTTCGATCAGTCGAGGGACCTTGCCATCAGGCCAGGTGATAGCGACCACGTCGAACCGCGAACTGGTCTCGAGCAAGTGATGTCGTTTGAGAAAGTGAACTGCGGCCAACGTGAGTTTACGTTGCTTATTGAGATCAACGGCTTCAGCAGGATGGCCGTGTTGGCGGGCTTTAACCTCGACGAAGACGACGACTTGTCCGTCACGACAGATCAGGTCAACTTCGCCTTGAGCCGTGCGGTAACCCCGAACCAGAATCTTCATCCCGCGTTGGCGAAGGTATTGGGCCGCCGTCCGCTCGCCTCGGTCGCCCAGCCAACGGTTCCAGAGCGACCGCAGAACGGCAGGTTTTGGAATAAAATTGGCCGCCACGGTTCAGCGCGCCACGCCAAGCGACCGTTCGATCTCCGACCCTTCCGAACTCATGGCGCCGGGTAGGCGAGAAGGCTTAAACAAGCCTTTGATTCCGCCTGATCCATCCCCATCGGCCGTCTCCGAGCGGTCGGTTATGGGTGAACCACTCCAGACCGACGGATCTTCAGGAGGTTTGGACCGGACGGACTGTTGACGATGAGCGCCGCATCCCGTCAGGGTCAAACTGGTCAGAACGATCGGGAAGAGATAGGACGAGATTCGAGTGTTCATGGATCACCCAAACATGTAAATCAAAGTCCACAAGATTCCCATCTCACGGACCAGCCTGGAACGCACGAAATCCGCTCCTCGAAGAGATCGACCGATTCGTCCGGTTAGTTGAATCATAACGGAAAATTTGATCAAACGTGTTGGCGGGGTCCTGAGCTGAATCACGTTTTGCCAATCCCACTTGGGACGATTTTTGCACCGGCGGTGACTTTTTTGAGACGGTTGCCAGTTGCGCATGCGGCATTCGTTGGTCATATTTCACCTTTAATGCCCCAACTGCCACCGACCAGACCCCGACGGTCTCTCGACGCACGATCAACGTTTTGACGAGCGTGCGATCGCTCTTTGCCCACCTTCATGGTCAGGGCTGTGAGGGCGACAAGGCCCGGAATCGCACTCTGATCAATTGCTCAGGAAAACCGCAAGAACAAACTATCGGATTGATCGGGTCGCACGCTAGTCTATTGTGCATGGCCCCCCATCGTCGAGCTTACCCAGGCGAAGTACGAGGTGTTGAAGGCTCTCATGGACGAGCGGACTCGTCGCCTCCGTCTCACCGAGGCCACGGGTCTCAGTCACACCACCATTAGCCTGGGGCAGGCCGAGTTGCAGGCACCTCCCAGGACCGATGCCTCAAAGTCCCCCGCACCACGCTTCCGAATGCCAGGGGGCCAGGCAAAGGGCGCTGGCCGATAGTAACCCGGCCCTCCTGAATGCCCTGGCGGCACTGGTCGAGCCGACCACCCGAAGCGACCCCCAGTCGCCCCTGCGCTGGACCTGCAAGAGTGCCTCCAAGCTGACCACCGAGTTGAATGCCCAGGGCTATGCGGTCAGCCCCCAGACGGTCGATACCCTGTTGAGGCGACTCGATTACAGCTTGCAGTCGCTCCGCAAGATTCGAGAAGGCGGCCAGCATCCCGATAGTAATGCCCAGTTCGAGCACATCAACGCCCAGGTCCGGTCGTTCCAGGAGGCCGAGTAACCCGTCGTCTCGGTGGACATCAATAAGAAGCAATTGGTCGGCGACTACAAGAATGGCGGGCGAGAGTAGCAGCCCAGAGGTCAGTCCAAGGGGGTGAAACTCCACGACTTCCCCGACCCCAGGAAGGGCAAGACCATTTGCTGCGGCGTCCACGACGTGGGCGGCCAACCGGGGCTGGGATCGCGTGGGTGTCGATCACGACACCGCCGAGTTCGCCGTGGCGACACTGCGGCGGTGGTGGAAGCGGATGGGCCGAACGAGGTATCCGAAGGACAAGCGTCTGCTAATTACCGCTGACGGGGGTGGTTCCAACGGCATTCGTAGCCGCCTGTGGGAGTGGAAGTTGCAGGAGTGGGCCGACGAGACGGGCTTGGAGATCACGGCGAATTAATTCCCGCCGGGGACGAGCAAGTGGAACAAGATCGAGCAGCGGTTGTTTTGCCAAATGACTCAAAACTGGGCTGACCGTCCGCCAGAGCGATTTCCTTTTGCAAGTAGCACTTGACGTCAAACCTGAGATCTGCAACGAGCAAACCATTCGATGTCGGAGACTCGGACCGCCCTTCATCCTTCAATCAGTGCCATCAAGATCGCATCGGACCTGTCTGCCTTGGCCGAACGAAGAACTCCTCCAGGTAGAGCAATTTTGTGTTGAGTGACGTGGTCGAGGAAGAGGAGACCTGCTCAAGCGAGCTTGCGAGGGTGCCTGTCCCTCTCTTCCGGCAGTGATATGGTTAACAGGAAATTGCTCTAAATGAACAGATGGTCGATCGGATGCACATCCGGGCTGTACGCCGGCAAGAAACGCAGCTTGGATCCGGCCACCTCAATCAACCGCTCTGCCCCGAGCGACTTGTGGCTCGAAAGGTAGTCCATGATCACGATATCCCGCATCGCAAACTCGGCACCAGGCAGGTAGCGATTTAATCTACAAACCAGAGGGCAATGGTCGTCTACTGCCGCGCCTTGCAGACCGGTTTGCTGTCTGGTGGCCATGCCAATTGATAAACTTAGGTTTCGAAACACGACCGCCCCCACGCTTCGATGCCGAAGGTGGGGGCGGTGGTGGTTGTGAAGGATCCGGCGATAACCGACTTTCGCGGCAGAGCCACTATCATGGGCCCGGCGGGCTTAACGGCCGTGTTCGGAATGGGAACGGGTGGGACCCCGCAGGTATCGTCGCCGGAATCCGGTGGCGTGGTGGTCAGACCACGCCGCCGAGTTGGATCAAATCCGGTGGTGGTGTCACACCGCAAAGCAAGTTGAGGCAGCAAAGCAAGGCGTGTGAGGCAATCTCGTGGCTCAGGTTTCACCGCAGGCCGTGCCTTGAATTTGGAGGGATGCAGGGCGGTGGCGTTGCAGGAGAATGAGATGAGATGCTTGAGTTGTAGAACACTCAGATCAGGTCCACGTCAGGAACCGGTGGTTCGCTGGCGGGAACGGATCGGGGTGGTCAAGCGTGTTGGCTGTTAGGACCGGTCGGCTGCGACGATCGCTCGCCGTGCACTTCCGGCCTATCGACCTGGTGGTCTTCCAGGAGCCTTCATGTCAATTGACAATGGAAACCTCGTCTTGAAGAGGGCTTCGCGCTTAGATGCCTTCAGCGCTTATCCTTTCCCGACCTGGCTACCCGGCGATGCCCCGAGCGGGACAGCCGGCACACCAGAGGTCGGTCCTCCCCAATCCTCTCGTACTAGGGGAGACCCTTCGCAAGTTTCCCACGCCCACGGCAGATAGGGACCGACCTGTCTCACGACGGTCTGAACCCAGCTCGCGTACCGCTTTCATTGGCGAACAGCCAAACCCTTGGGACCTTCTCCAGCCCCAGGATGCGATGAGCCGACATCGAGGTGCCAAACCTCCCCGCCGCTGTGGACGCTCGGGGGAGATCAGCCTGTTATCCCCGGAGTACCTTTTATCTGTTGAGCGACGGCCTTTCCATCCAGCACCGCCGGATCACTAAAGCCGACTTTCGTCCCTGCTCGAGCGATCGCTCTCGCAGTCAGGCACCCTTGTACTTTTGCGCTCGTGTTGCCCGATTGCCGACCGGGCCGAGGGTACCATGGCACTCCTCCGTTACGCTTTGGGAGGAGACCGCCCCAGTCAAACTGCCCGATGAACACGGTCCCGATCCAGGCCTTGGATCGGTGAGGACCAACGTCGATTCAGGGTGGTATTTCACCAGTGGCTCGCCCACGGCTGGCGCCGCGGGGTCAGGGCCTCCCACCTATCCTACACAGAATAAACGCTGGGCCAGTGTCAACCTGCAGTAAAGGTTCACGGGGTCTTTCCGTCTGACCGCGGGTACGTGGCATCTTCACCACGGCTACAGTTTCACCGGGTCCCCCGTGGAGACAGCGCTCCAGTCGTTACGCCATTCATGCAGGTCGGAACTTACCCGACAAGGAACTTCGCTACCTTAGGACCGTCATAGTTACGGCCGCCGTTTATCGGGGCTTCGGTCGCCAGCTTCGCTTTCGCTCACCGCCTCCCTTAACCTACCGACACCGAGCAGGCGTCAGACTCTATACGTCTTCTTGCGAATTGGCAGAGTCCTGTGTTTTTGATAAACAGTCGCTAGAGCCGATTCTCTGCGGCTCGGATTGCTCCGAGCACCCCTTATACCGAAGGTACGGGGTCATTTTGCCGAGTTCCTTCACGAGGGTTCTCCCGAACG
>CBDATT010000004.1:1777500-2157867 GCA_965199885.1 Isosphaeraceae bacterium
ACAAACATATCGAGCGTGTCGGCGATCCGGCCATCGGTCGAGTTTTCGAGCGGGACGATCCCGAAATGGACGTGGCGGCGAGCCACTTCCTCGAAGACGGCGGCGATCGAGCCCAGCGGCACGTGCTCGACCGACTCGCCGAACCGGGCGACCGACGCGAGGTGACTGTAGCTGTATTTCGGTCCCAGGCAAGCGACCCGGAGTTGGCGTTGCAGGGAGCGCGAACTACTCATCAACTCGCGAAAGATGAAACGCAGGGTTTCGTGCGGGAGTGGTCCACGGCTGGCTTCGAATGCCTGCGCATAAACCTCTTCTTCGCGCGACGCCGACCAGATATCCAGGCCAGCGGCCTGTTTGATCCGACCAATCTGAACGGCGATCTCGGAGCGGTGATTCAGCAGGTTAACAAGGTCGCGGTCGATCCGGTCGATCTCCACGCGGAGGTCGGCCAGCCTCGGGTCAGCGATGTGGGGAACTGCGTTGTCTGGATTGGGAAGAGTCGGGTCGGTCGGAGCCATGATTAAATTGCGCCGGAGAAGTCGAGAAAAGCTGGCCCAGAATCCTGCGAATTGTTGGCTCGTCGATAAATCAAGTTGCGGTGGGCGTCAAGCGGGTGCCGCGAGTCTGATCTTGCTTCCACCCGTTTCCGCTGCACATCAATCCTGGTAGAATCACTGAGTTAAGCGGCGATTCCGATTCACTAAATCGCCAACCTCGACCGCTAACTGCCACATTGACAGCCTCGGAAAGCCAGTGGAAGTGGCCGCCATTTTGACAGGTTCAGAGCCTGGCACCGTGTTATCTGCGATAAAATCATTTGTCACAACTTGAAGTCGACATTGTGATTAAGACGCGGTGTTGATCGGAATTGCCGGTGTGGCATTGGGCTTGCTACTTATTACAATCGACCTACATAGTAGAGCAACTTCGCTCGCTTGCTTACCTTGGTTTCACTCATTTGACGGACGACATCCCATGCGGGTGGGTTCGTCTCATACGTGCAGAATCCTTCCGAAAGGAGACCGGTCGTGGCTGAAGGGGAAAAGATTATCGGGATCGACTTGGGGACGACCAACAGTGTGGTCGCGGTGATGGAGGGCGGCGACGTAACCGTCATCGCCAACCAGGAAGGCAGCCGGCTCACCCCTTCGATCGTCGCTTTCAATAACAAGGGGGAAACGCTGGTTGGCGACCCCGCCAAGCGACAGGCCGTGACGAATCCGAGGGGGACGGTCTACTCGATCAAGCGGTTCATGGGCCGCCGGCATGACGAGGTCAAGTCCGAAGAAAAGATGGTCCCTTACGAAGTCGTCGGCGGGATGTCGGACTACGTCAAGGTCAACGCCTCGGGGAAGGAATACACGCCGCCCGAGATCTCGGCCTTGATCCTCCGCAAGCTCAAGGAAGCGGCCGAAAGCTACCTCGGTCACAAGGTCCGCAAGGCAGTCATCACGGTTCCGGCGTACTTCAACGATAGCCAGCGGCAGGCGACCAAGGACGCCGGCCAGATTGCGGGCCTTGAAGTGGCCCGGATCATCAACGAGCCAACGGCCGCCGCGCTGGCGTACGGGCTTGACAAGAAGAAGAACGAAAAGATCGCCGTCTTCGACCTCGGTGGCGGGACGTTCGATATCTCGGTCCTCGACGTCGCGGATGGCGTGTTCGAGGTGCTCTCGACCAACGGCGACACCCACCTTGGGGGTGACGACTGGGACGAGGCCCTGATCCACCACATCGCCGGTGAGTTCAAAAAAGAGCAAGGCGTCGACCTGATCAAGGATCAGATGGCGCTCCAGCGGCTCAAGGAAGCGGCGGAGAAGGCCAAAAAAGAACTGTCGCTCCAGGCGCAGACCGACATCAACCTGCCGTTCATCACGGCAGATGCGTCGGGGCCGAAGCACCTGACGATGGTCATCACGCGGAGCCAGTTCGAGAAGCTGACCGATAACCTCTTCGAGCGGTGCCGCGGCCCGGTGATCAAGGCGCTTGAAGACGCCAAGCTCAAGCCGAGCGACATCGACGAAGTGGTGATGGTTGGTGGCTCGACCCGGATGCCGCGCGTCCAGGAGATCGTCAAGAAAATCTTCGGCAAGGACCCGCACAAGGGGGTCAACCCGGACGAGGTCGTCGCCATCGGCGCCGCGATCCAGGGGGCAGTTTTGACCGGTGAGGTCAAGGACCTGCTGCTCCTCGACGTGACGCCGCTGTCGCTGGGTCTGGAAACCAAGGGGGGCGTGTTCACTAAACTGGTCGAGCGGAACACGACGATCCCGACCGAGAAAAAAGAAACGTTCACGACGGCGGAAGACAACCAGACCGCCGTGACGATCGTCGTCTATCAGGGCGAACGGCCGATGGCGACCGACAACCGGTTCCTCGGCAAGTTCGACCTGCAGGGTATCCCGCCCGCGCGGATGGGGACGCCGCAGATCGAGGTGACGTTCAACCTCGACGCCAACGGCATCCTCAACGTCTCCGCCAAGGACAAGGGGACCGGCAAGGAACACTCGGTCCGGATCGAAGCCGGTGGCGGCCTTTCAAAGGACGAGATCGAGCGGATGCAGCGTGACGCCGAAGCGCATGCCGCCGACGACAAGAAGAAGCGCGACCTGGCCGAAGCCCGCAACACGGCCGAACAGCGCGTTTATCAACTCGAAAAGACCCTGGAAGAGCACAAGGACAAGCTCTCCGACGGCGACAAGCAGGCCGTCCAGATCGCCATCGACGCCGTCAACGAGGCGAAGAAGGGCGAAGATGCGGCGGCGATCAACACCGCTGTCGAGAACCTCGGACGGGCCAGCCAGGCGATGGCCGAGCATATCTATGCGGCCAACGCGGGCGGTGGCGCCGCTGGTGAAAACGGTGGGGGCCATGGTGGCGACCGTGCCGGGGCAACGGCGGGTGCCGGAGCCAAGGGTGACGACGTGATCGACGTTGAGTTCGACGAGAAGAAGTAAATTATCCAAGAAACGAACCGACGGGTCGGAGGGTTCTCCCCTTCGACCCGTCGTTGCGTTATGATACCAATTATCCTTCCCGCGCAGTTTTGGTGCCGGTACCGAGAGGAAACCGCCTGGTTCTCCTCTTTCCCATCCATTCCGGCACCGGCCCGATTCTGTATAATACGAAGATGTCCGCCCACCTCCTGGTGAGTTCATCCCCTGATCCGGGGCCGACCGGCGCGTCTTGACCCCTTGCTTTGAGGATTCCGTACGATGTCGCTTGAGAACGCGAGGGCGATCTACCCGATCATGGCACAACTGGCTCGCGACCTCTCGCTGGCCGCCAAGGAGCGTCGCCCGGCCGTTTGGGTTTCTTACGATGACCTCTGCGTCCGCTGCAAAGAGGTCGGTTTGAAGGAAACGCCAAGGACGATCGTTGCCAAACTGCTCAAACCGCTCCAGGCGGCCTGCCTCGACAAAAAATTGCCCGACCTGAGCGCTCTGATCATCGCCAAGCCCAAGGCCCGCGGCGACTTCGGCAACCTGATCCGCCCCGCCGATGGCTGGTGGGAACCGTATGTTGCCAGCAACATGAGCACCGTCGGCGAAGTCCAGTTCTGGTTCAAGGAGTTTCAGTCGGCCCGCGACTACGCCGACTGGCCCGCCGAGGTGCCGTTCTGAGCCGATGCGGGTTTGACCACAGCCAGGAGATTCGCCCATGCCGCCCGATCCTGTCGGCACCCATCCGGGTTCGTCCCCAGTAATGGAACTGGATCGTCCACCGTTGGTCGACGGGTCGATCCCGGACTTTTATGACCGGTCGTCGCTCCGGGCCACTTCATGGTCATGATCGGCGGTCAAACCGAGGCCGAGTATCTCCGGCGGTCGCCCGATGGCCAGTTTTGCGAGTTTATCGACGGGATCGTTTACATGCCCGCCGCAGTCCATGCGAAGCATCAATTCGATATTCAGTTCCTGACTACCATGATCTCGATGTTTGATGCGGATCACCCTGTTGGTATTACCTTGACCGGGCCAGCCGTACTCAAACTTCGCGAGAACTGTTTCGTCGAGCCTGATCTCTTCGTCTTGCCACCGGGGGCAGAAAGTCAGATTCAAAGAATTCATTCTGTCTTGCCCGCTCGACTCGTGGTCGAGATGTTGTCATCGGATCGTGCGCACGATCTCGTCCGCAAACTGGCGGAATACCGAGCCGCTGGCATCCCGGAAATCTGGTTTGTGGACAACCGCGATCGAACCTTGATTATCGAACGGCGCGAGGGTGAGAACTACTCGACCACGAAAATCAAAGCGGGTCCCGTCGTCAGCCGCTCTCTGCCCGGATTCTGGTTTGAGGCAAGCTGGCTTTGGGCAACACCACGTCCGAATCTGCGAGTTTGTTTCGACCAGATCCTGGCAGGGCCACCGCGAGGATGACACCGTTTGCCGAGATCCTCCGCCGTGCCTGGCCGATTTTGCACGAGGCCATCCGGATGCGCCGGACGATCAGCTATACCGAACTGGCGGGGCGAGTCGGGCCGCCATTAACGGCTCGGGCGATCCATCGGCAACTGCTCCGTCCGCTCTCGGTCCGGTGCAGGCGGTGGGGGTTACCCGACCTCCCGGCGCTTGTCGTCCGGAAAAGCTCGGGGATGCCGGGGGGTGGCTGGTTCGATCCGCCCGAGGCGGGTGATCCGACGGCCCGGTGGCTTGCCGCTGTGGCCCACTGCCATGACTATCCGTGGGACACGGCGCTCGATAAGCGGTTGCTGATTCACTTCGATGACGACCTAGCCGACGAACCGGCGGAGGATTAAGGTCGTGTTCTGGCCGCCGAAGCCGAAGCTGTTCGACATGGCGACATCGACCTTCTGGTCGCGGGCGGAGTGGGGCACGTAATCGAGGTCGCAGTCGTCGTCGGGCGAGTCAAGGTTGATCGTCGGCGGCACGACGCCGTCGCGGATCGCGAGCAAGCAGGCGATCGCCTCCACAGCGCCACCGGCGGCGATCAGGTGGCCAGTCATGCTTTTGGTGCTGGAAACCGGGACGCGGTAAGCGTGGTCGCCGAGGCTCCGCTTCAACGCCAGGGTCTCGACCGAGTCGTTGACGTGGGTGCTGGTCCCGTGGGCGTTGATGTAGTTGATCTGGTCAGGGTTGATCTGAGCCTGAGCCATGGACTGGCGGATCGCGGCGATGGCCCCCCTGCCCTCGTCATGGCAGTCGGTGAGCCGGAAGGCGTCGGCGGTCGAGGCGTAGCCGGCAACCTCGCCGAGGATCGTCGCGCCCCGGGCGCGGGCGTGGTCGAGGTCTTCAAGCACCAGCATCCCAGCCCCCTCGCCAATTACGAACCCGTCGCGGTCGCGGTCGAACGGGCGACTGGCGCGGGTCGGGTCGTCGTTGCGGGTCGACATCGCCGTCAAGAGGATGAAGCCGGAGAGCCCAAGCGGGTGAATCATGCTGTGAACCCCGCCGGCGAGCATCACGTCGGCGTCGCCGTCGCGGATGATCTCAGCCGCCTCGCCGATCGCCTGGGCGCTCGCGGCGCACGCGGTCAGGCAGGTCAGATTTGGCCCCCGGGCGTTGAGTCGGCTGGCCAGGTGGCCCGAGGGGATGCCAGGCTCCTGCTCGGCCTCGTTCAACTGGTCGAGTTCACTGATCCCGCGGCGAGTAAACGCGGCTGTGTCGACGCTCGACCCCGACCGGCTCTGGTGGACCAGGTCGACGAACCGGGGGAAGTCGGTCTGCCCCTCGCCCGAGCCGAGATAGATCCCGAACCGGGCTGGATCGAGCTGGTCGGAGTCGGTCAGTCCCGCCATCGCGGCCGCTTCGTCGGCGGCGGCGAGCGCCATTTGGGTGTTCCGGCTGTGGTCCTTCCAGGGAGCGGCGGCAGCGCCAAGGTGGTCGGCGAGGTCGAATCCCTTCAACTCGGCGGCGATCCGGGTGGCGAACTGGCTCGCGTTGAACAGGCGGATCGGCTCGACCCCGCCGCGCCCTTCGCGGAGCGAGGTCCAGGTGGCCTCGGTGCTCAGGCCAATCGGCGTCACCATCCCGACCCCGGTCACCACCACCCGCCGCTGCTCGTATCCTGGCATGTTCTGGCTCCCGTGTTGGACCTGGAGATGGAGATTGCCGCGATGGCACCAATCAAGGTTGACCCAGACCAAGGCGGTCGGCGATGGCGTGGAGGTGATCGACGCCCTCAGCGCTCAGGCAGCGTTGGGCTTCGGCCTGAGCGTGTTCCCAGGCGGGAAGCATGGCGGCGAGCCGATCCAACCCGACCGAGGTCACGCGGAGGATCTGATTCCGGCCCCCGTCGGGCGGGTCAGACTCGATCCAGCTGTGCCGCTTCATCACCTCGACGTCGCGGCTCAGGGTCGACTTCTCGATCCGGAGCCTGCGGCAAAGATCCGCCGGCCGAATCTGGCCCTGCTGGGCAATGACCACCAGGATGTTCCCCTGGCTGATCCGCAGCCCATGCGGCCGGAGCGCATCGTCGTAAATCGCCGAGATCACCCGGTGAATGAGTCGGACCCGGACCGCAATGCATTCGGCCGCGACTCGACCCAGATCCAGCGAGGACTCGTCGGTGGATTCCATGTCGCAAGTTGTATCTACTACCAGCCGTCAGGTCAACCGGTTTTGTCCAAACGATTGCGGTGGAAAGTGAGACGGATCGCGGGCAACTGTGTAATCGATCTGGGCCGGCTGACCGGCTTCAGGCACCAACGTGTCGAGGAACGTGGACTGGGGTACCCAGTTTCGATCCAGCGTTTGAACTGCTGAACGACCCTGGTGGCCCCCGGCGCATGCTCAAACTCGGCATGAAGCAGGATCAAGAGCGCCAGGAAGACGCCCCAGATGATCAACATGCTTGTGGACGAGAGGGTCATGGGTCAGTCCTTGCGGAGCCAGTGTGTTGGTGGTCAAACGTCGGGATCGAGACCCGGCCCGTTTGGTTTGCGGTGCTCGCGGCGGGCTTGCCAGCGACCGCCGACGAACCTGATGAGGCGATACGACAATCCGAAAAACACGCCGAGAACCAAAGCAGACCTGAGCCCCTCGCCGAGCACGTCGGCAAACTGCTGGGGAACTCGTTTCGGCATGTGCATGTTATGATGAATCAGGAGCATTATAAGCATGCCCTCACCCTGACTCCACGCGACCCCGCCGTTGATCAGCAAGTAGATCACAGAACCGACCGGCCATGAGAGCGTCATGACGGTGGACCGCCAGCAGGCCATGGTCGGGTCGCAACCGTAATATCGAGCCAGGAGATAACCCAACCCCCAAACCAATGGCATCGCGAGGATGAGGAAAGGGATCACCTTCCAGGTCGGCTGTCGGACTGGCATTGGCTTCATCCTGGACCCCCTGGTCGGCCTAGCTCAACTGTCCAAGGTCGATTGTGCCACCTTGACACGAATCAAGCCAGCGGCGGTTGCCTCGATGTCCCATAATCGGTGAGTTGGAACGAACCGGCGCGACTTTGGCTTCGTATCATTGTCGTCGATTTGCTCACACGCAGTTTCTTTCCATATCTGACCAGGCAAAAGGGGTAATTACTTATGGCATTTCGGATGGATCGACTGACGCTCAAGAGTCAGGAAGCGGTGCAGAAAGCCAGCGAACTGGCGCGGGATCGCAGCCATCAGCGGCTCGAACCGATGCACCTGCTGGCGAGCTTGCTGGAGCCCGACCAGACGGTGGTCCGGTCGCTGCTGGCGCAACTCGGGGTCGACTCGTCCCGGTTGCTCCGCGCGGCGGATGAGGGCTTGAACGCGCTGCCGAAGTCGTCGGGGGGTGAGGTCTCGCTTGGGCCTGACCTGCAAAAGGTGTTCGACCACGCGCAGGCCGAAGCCGACCGGATGAAAGATCAGTACGTCTCGGTTGAGCACCTCTTGATGGGCATTCTCCACGGGTCGAGCAAGGCCCAGGGACTGCTCGCGGCGCTCGGCGTGACCGAGCACGACGTCCAGAAGTCGCTCGGCAAGATCCGCGGCGGCCAGCGCGTCACCGACCCGAACGCCGAGGACAAGTACCAGGCGCTCGCCAAGTTCGGCCGCGACCTCGTCGAGGCCGCGCGGACGGGCAAAATGGACCCCGTCATCGGGCGTGATGCCGAGGTCCGCCGGGTCGTCCAGGTGCTTTCGCGGCGGACCAAGAACAACCCGGTCCTGATCGGCGAGCCCGGCGTCGGCAAGACGGCGATCGTCGAAGGTCTGGCGCAGCGGATCGTCTCGGGCGACGTCCCCGAATCGCTCCGCGACCGCAAGCTGATGGCGCTCGATATGGGTGCCCTGATCGCCGGAACCAAGTTTCGCGGTGAGTTCGAGGACCGGCTCAAGGCGGTTCTCAAGGAGGTGACGTCGAGCGAAGGGCGGATCATCCTCTTCATCGACGAGCTGCACACGATCGTCGGCGCGGGCAAGACCGAGGGGTCGATGGATGCCGGCAACCTGCTCAAGCCGGCTCTAGCTCGGGGCGAGCTCCGCTGCATCGGCGCGACGACCCTGGATGAATACCGCGAGAACATCGAGAAGGACCCCGCGCTCGAACGGCGGTTCCAGCCGGTCCACGTCGGCGAGCCGTCCGTGGAAGATACCGTCGCCATCCTCCGGGGGATCAAGGAGAAGTACGAGGTCCACCACAAGGTCAAGATCCGCGACTCCGCACTCGTCGCCGCGGCCAAGCTGGCATCCCGCTACATCACCGATCGCTTCCTGCCCGACAAGGCGATCGACCTCGTCGACGAAGCCTCCAGCCGGTTGGCGATGGAGTTGCAATCCGTCCCGACCGAGATCGACGTCCTCCAGCGCCGGTTGCTCCAACTCCAGCTTGCCCAGCGGATGCTCAAGGCCGAGACCGAGGAACACGCCGTCGAGCGGCTCTACGAGGTCGAGGACCAGATCGCCGATGTCGAAAAGGAACTGCAAGACCTTCGCGGCCAGTGGGAGATCGAAAAGCTCGGCCAGCGCAACATCCACTCGCTCCGCGAAGACCTCGAAGGCGTGAAAGCCGCCTTCAAGCAGGGGATGGATAATCTCCAGCAAAAGCAGATGCGCGGCGAGGTTCCCCGCGAGGACGACTACCAGGCGCTTGCCAGGTCAGACGCCGAGCGGAAACGGCTCGAAGAACAGATTGCGCAGGTCGAAGCGCTCGGCGACACCGTCCCCAAGGACGGCCGTCGGTTGCTCAAAAAGGAAGTCGACCCCGAGGAGATCGCCGAGGTCGTCAGCCAGTGGACCGGCATCCCGGTCGCCAAGATGTTGACGACCGAGCGTGAGAAGCTCGTGAAGCTCGAAGATCAGATCCACCTCCGGATGGTCGGGCAGGACGAGGCGGTCGAGGCGGTGGCCAACGCCGTCCGGCGGAGCCGCGCGGGCCTGCAAGACCCCAACCGGCCGATCGGGTCGTTCCTGTTCCTGGGGCCGACCGGCGTCGGCAAGACCGAGCTGGCCAAGGCGCTCGCCGAGTTCCTCTTCGACAGCGAAACGGCGATGATCCGGCTCGACATGAGCGAGTTCGGCGAGCGGCACAACGTCGCCCGCTTGATCGGTGCCCCTCCCGGCTACGTAGGCTATGAGGAAGGCGGTCGGCTCACCGAGGCGGTCCGGCGTCGTCCTTATTCGGTCGTCCTCCTGGACGAGATCGAGAAGGCGCACCGCGACGTCTTCAATGTCCTGCTGCAGGTCCTCGACGACGGTCGGTTGACCGATGGCCAGGGGCGAACGGTCGACTTCCGGAACACCGTCATCATCATGACGTCGAACCTCGGGAGTCAGCAGATCGCCAACCTCGCCGAGTCGGGCGACCAGACCAAACTTCAGGCGGCCGTCCAGAACGTCCTCAAGGCCGAGTTCCTGCCCGAGTTCCTGAACCGGATCGACGAGACGATCATCTTCCGCCCGCTCGGGATGGATCAGTTGACCAAGATCGTGGGCATCCAGCTCCGCCGCCTCGAAGCCCAGCTCACCGAAGCTGGCCTGAACGTCACGCTCACCGAGGCCGCGCGGCAGGCGCTTGCCGAGGAAGGGTTCGACCCGGCCTACGGTGCCCGACCGCTCAAGCGGGTGATCCAGCAGCGGCTGGCGAATCCGCTAGCAACAGCCTTGCTCGATGGCCGCCTCGCCAACGCGGGTCAAGCCAGCCTCGCTCCGGTGACGATCGACTGGGACGGCGACGAGTTCACTTTTACGCCGATCCCCGTGGAACCCGGCGCGGTGACCTAAAAATAAATTTATAATTTTTTTTGTTGAAATTTTAGGGGGGGGGGGGGAAATATCTTTCACCTGCCGATGCGGTGATTTGCTTCACGCTCTCATTTCGCTCGTTGATGAGTGGTAACAAGGGAGTTACTTTCATGCCTTTGGTCGAAGCTCCTCTTCGCTTCAAGAGTCGTCGCAATTTTTTGCGGCTCGCCGCGTCAGGTGGCATGCTTGCTTCGATGAGTCGTGTTTGTGCGTTTCCACTACACGCGGCAAATTTCTCAACAGCCGCAGCGCCTTTTAACCTTACCGCTTGTCTGGAGGCGGCCAAGGCTGCGTTCGATGCAAAGATGAAAATTATCGACTCTTCCACAATGAATTTGGCCATGAGGATACTCCTTACGGCTGCGGCGAACACGCAATGGGCTTAAGATTACGCTAAATGTGTGGCCCTTGCTGGTGTTGATGGATTTAATAGGGTTGGTACTATTGCGTTCGATACGATCGCTAATGCATACGCGTGGCTGAAGGCTCATCCAGAAGTCGTCATTGGCACGCTCATGGTAGTCGCGGGAGTTTTATTGGTCGTGGCGCTTGGCCCTGGCGGTGCCCTTTTTCTTGCGGCGGCCTAGGCTTCGATACGGCATTGCAAAATATCTCACAATTGACTCCTTCATCACGCGAGGCACCCATGCAAGCTCCTGCCTTCGATCGAATCGCCACCCGTACGTTCTCGTTCACAAACTCGGATGGCACTCCAGGGTTGGCCTACCTTGATTTCTCGGCACCGGGAATTTACGTTTGGGACGACGGTACGACCGGCTGGTGCTGCCAGTTCCGAACGCGCGGCTTTGGCGACGAGTTGAGCAACACCGCCTTTGGGTTTGATGGCGTCCGGGCGTTGCATATGGCCATGTCAATGGCCGCTACGATGTTAGCCTTCGTTCCAGCCGCGGTGGCTTCGGACTATGGTATGATTCCTAACTTTGGCTTACCCACGATTCCCGCGCCCCCGCCTGGCTTTACGATCCCTCCTGAGTTTCAGTACATTTTCGCGGGCGACGGTGGCGGCGATAACGGCGACAATGGAGGAGATGGTCCGCGGTTGTCGCCCGTCTGACTATGATCCGTTGGCGGTCGGTCATGAGGCTTTGGACAAAGGCGCAGTGCGCTAGTCCCTGGTCCGAGCGAGGATCAACCCGCGAAGTGTGGTGGATTGTTTTGATTCAGGTAGAAACAGACTCAACCGCTTGCCTTGGGAGTGACGAATGTCCTTCCGGGCGCGAGCGGTTTTTGCTTTCGGCCCATCGTGTGCGATACTGAGGCTATGAAGTCCTGATCGCCGAGAGCTAGCCGGAATCGTTATCCAGGAGGTGAGTCGATGCGGCGGCAAAACCATTCTCGTCGGTCGAGTGGGGTGATCGTCCTGATTGGATTGGCGATAAGTCATTCTCCCGTGCAGGCTCAGTTTCCCGTCACGAATGGCCCGGTGATCGACATGAGCCGATCGCAGGTCCCGCCGGCGGGTGGGTACGTTTCCCCGACCGCAGCCCCGGCGCTGGGCAGTCGGGGGGTCAACTATGCCACTCCGCCGTTTAGCGAAGCTCGCCGCAAAGCTCGGACAGCCAATCGCTACACCGTGGCCCGACCCGTCTACAATGGTCGACCGGGGTTCACGTTCGCCCCGTACTCGGACTACTATTTCCCTCGGACCATTGGTGCCCGAGAAACCGTCTACACCGCCGCGCCGAACGCGCCGGCTCCCGTCGGGTTTCGCGCCTTTGCTCGCCCCGGGACCACTCAGGTCATCCCGCACTGATGCGAGGCTTTCAGCGTCCCGAGCCGCCCCCACCACGCTTCATCACCGCGTACAAGCACGGCTGGCCGCGCCTGGCTGTCGATGCCCTGATCCAGCACAAGCTCCGGGGCGGGTTTCACCAGATCTATGCCCAGGGACTTGATCCGCTCCGAGCCTCGCTCGATGCCGAGCCGGGGGGAACTCTGTTCCTCGCGAACCATTCGTGCTGGTGGGACCTCTTTCTCGTCCATTTTCTGAACGAAGCCATCCCGGTCGATGGCTACGGGATGATGGAGCATTTCAACATGGTCCGGTTCGGCTTCTTCCGCCGGATCGGGGCTTTTTCGGTCGACCGGACCGACCCGGCGTCGGTTCGGGCCTCGCTCGAATATGCCGCTGGCCTGCTCCAGGCGCCAAGGTCGGGGGTTTGGGTCTTTCCGCAGGGCAAGATCGAGACCAACGATGCGCGGCCACTGACCTTTCAACCGGGGATTCGCGCTCTGGTCCGGCGGTCGGGACGGGTCCGGGTCGTGCCGGTCGCGTTTCGGTATGACTTCTGGCAGGATGAACGTCCCGAAGCGCTGGTCCGATTTGGTGCTCCCGCCTCCGTGGATCGCGCCGACCTGCCGGCCCTGATTCCGACGTTTGAGAGTCGATTGACCACCGAACTCGACACCCTTCGCGCCGAGTCGATCACGCAGGATGGCGGTCGGTTCACGTCGCTGATGCAGGGGGGACGGTCGATCAGTGAAAAGTATGCGGGCTTGCTGGCTCGGTGGCGGGGAGCGAGCCCCGGACCTTCCGCCTGACGGGAAACTATCCCCTTCCGGTCGAAAAATCTTGCCCCGACCGGAATAAAACTCGCGTCGATTTGCGATACTATCCAGGGTGACTTCTTCCTGTGATCGGCACAGGCTGACCTTGCCGCCGCGACCGAGTTTGGGTTCGTTCGGAAATTTCGACCATGCGCGGCGAGCGGTTGATTCTCGGCTTGATCTTGCTGGCTCTGTTCGGGGCGCTCGCGGCTCACGCGGATCAGCCGATCGTCGAGAATTATGTCGGTCGCCAGATCCCGACCGCAATGGTTGCCCGCAACCTGGACCGGGGGTCGGGCTTTCTGCACCCGATGCTCGACACGGCGCCGTTTCCGAATTTGTTTCTGGTCGAACCGCCGGTGTATGCCCAGCTCGTCGTGGGGATGAAGCGTGCGATTGGGTTCGTTTGGGAAGATGTCGGCGGTGGCTGGGTGCCGTCGGTCTGGGAGATCGCCGGCCGGCTGACCTCGGCGGTAATGACGGTCGTCGGAGCCTGGAGTTTTTCTGGCCTGGTCCGCCGTCGCGAGGGTCCGGTCGTCGCGCTGGTGGCAGTGGCTTCGTTTGGGATCATGCCCGTCACGCTCCGCTATGGTCGCGCATTCCAGCCCGACGCGACCATGCTTGGGTTCGTTCTGCTCGGGTTCCGCGCCTGGGATCAGTTCGAGGCGGACGGGCGGACCCGGTGGGCGATCGCCGGGGGATTGGCCCTGGCGGTTGGCCTGGCCCTCAAGATCACAGTGGGCTGGGTTTTGCTCCCTTACCTCTTGCTGGTTAAGCGGTTAAGGCCCAGCGCACGTCTCGGCATTGGGTTCGTTATGTTGCTCCCGGCGTTGCTCTGGTACGTCCACGCGAGCCGCGAACTGGGCGCCGCGCCAGCCTCAGGCGAGAACGCGTCGACCTGGCTTCAGGTGCTCGGGCCAATGAGTTGGGTTCGTTTCGCCACCTGGGAAGCCATTACCCGCAACCTGGTCATCCGGGCGTTCACCCCGATTGGGTTCGTTCTGGCGGTGGCGGGTTGGGTACTGATCCGTCCGCGGTCGCCCGGCGACCGACTCTGGCCCGCCTGGGGGGTCGGGGTTGGCCTGGCGATCGTCGCGCTCGCTGCGAAGTGGCATCATGGCTATTACTGGATCGTCGTGGCCCCTCTGGTCGCGGTCGGGGTGGCGCGGTTGCTGGCCGCGCTGGGGCGATCGGGAACCCCGGGTCGGGCCGCGGCCGTCGGTCTTGGGTTCGTTTTGCTCGGGTTGAGCGGGTATCAGGCGTCGTCCACCTGGCGGACACCGTTGGAATGGGAAGGGCTGGCCGCGCGGGGGGACCTGCTACCGACCATGTTCCCGAACTGGATCTTGATCGCCCCGGAAGCGGTTCTTTTCTACGCGGAACGCCCTGGGTTCCGACTCGAATTCGCTCCCGAGGCGGTGCACCGCGCGTCGACCGAGTGGGGGAAACCGATCATGCTGGACCAGGCGAACTCGAACCCTCTGGCCCTGATCGATCTGTATGAACGACTGGCGGACGATGGTCTGACCATTGGCCCAACCGCGTTGCCGAGCCAGCGAGCCGCAGCCCGGGCGCGCCGGGTGCTGGTGATCGACCTGGGTCCGGTCGCGGACGACCCGCGCCGGGCCGCCTGGCGCGAGGCACTTCGTCGTCGTCCGGGAATCCGCGTCTGGGCGGATCGCCCGACTCTTTTCACGGCCGAGTTGATCTCTGTGTCTTGCTCGACAAGTTTCGATCCCCAGGCCCCGCGTTGACTCGAACAGGAACCGTGCCGCCATGCCGCCGACCGTCGCGTCCCGCTCACCCATCACCGTGCTCGACTTCGCCCGCTGGAAGGCGGAGGGGCGGCCGATCAGCATGTTGACGGCGTACGACCACACGATGGCCCGGCTCCTTGACGTGGCCGGCGTCGATGCGTTGCTGGTTGGCGACTCGCTCGGGATGGTCGTTCAGGGCAAGTCGAGCACGCTCGGCGTGACGCTTGACCAGATGATTTATCACGCCGAGATGGTCGCCCGGGGAGCCGAGACCGCGCTTGTCGTGGCGGATCTGCCGTTCGGCAGTTACCAGATCTCGCCCGCGCAGGCGGTTGCCTCGGCCACCCGGTTCTTGAAGGAAACGCAGTGCCAGGCGGTGAAGCTCGAAGGTGGGCGCCGGATGGCCCCCGCCATTCGCGCCCTGGTCGATGCCGATATCCCGGTGATGGGTCATATCGGCCTGACCCCGCAGTCGATCCGCCGACTTGGTGGGTTCAAGGTCCAGCGTGATGAGGACCAGATCATGGACGATGCCCGCGCCGTGGCTGAGGCCGGGGCGTTCGCCGTCGTGCTCGAATGCGTCCCGGCTCCACTCGCGGCCAGCGTGACCAGGGAGGTGCCCATCGCCACGATCGGGATCGGCGCCGGGGCGGATTGCGACGGGCAGGTGCTGGTCACGCCCGACATGCTCGGCCTGTTCGATGGCTTTCGCCCCAGGTTCGTTCGCCAGTACGCTCCGATCGGCGACCAGATTCAGGTTGCCATTGCAGCTTACGTTGCCGACGTTCAATCACGGCAATTTCCGAGCGTCAAGGAGAGCTTCCGGTGAATCAGCCTGATCGAGGGTTTGCGCCATGAATACGCCCAGCGACCTGACCCGCAAGCGTTGTGTTTCGTGCGAGGGGGAGATTGAACCTCTCGACCCGGCCGTGGTGGCGGAGCTGATTCCGCAAGTCGCCGGGTGGTCGGTGGTGCTCGGCGGCACGGCGATCCGCCGCGAGTGGACGGCACGCAACTTCTCGACCGCTGTTCACTTCCTCGATGAGGTCGCGGGGCTCGCCGAGGCGGAGGGGCATCACCCTGACTTCCACCTGACCGGCTACCGCCAGGTAGCCATAGAACTGACGACTCATGCCGTGGGTGGCCTGACCGAAAACGACTTCATTTTGGCCGCCAAGATCAACACTCTGCCCATGGAGACCAGGTCGCCAAAACCACCAGCACCTTGACCCCAGGCACCAAGTTTGCCAACCTCCGGAGGTCTGGCGGGGAATTTCTATAGACCGGGTCCGGTCGCGAAGGTTTTGTCGCTCACTTCTCAATGAAGCAGGACATTTCCTTGAGGCAATTCCCTTCACGCAAATCACACATCTCGAGGCAAATTCTATGTTGAGCTGTCGTCAGGTAATCTGGGCCCTGGGTTTGGTTGGGGCATTGGCGTTGACCCCTGGCGCTGCCTATGCCCAGGGTCGCGGCGGTGGTGGCGGCGGCATGGCCGGCATGGCCGGTCCCGGCATGATTGCCCTTCCCGCGGTGCAGAAGGAATTGAAGCTCTCCGATGAGCAGACCGAAAAAGCCAAGACTTTTGCCGAAGGCTACCGCGAGAAGTCGCGTGAATCGATGTCGCAACTCGAAGGGCTTGAGCCCGAAGAGCGGATGAAGAAGGCGACCGAACTGAACATGGTCAACGCCAAGGCCGGTATGAAGGACGTCGAGGGGATGCTCAAGCCCGAGCAAACCAAGCGATTCAAGCAGATCGTTTTTCAGGCCAGGGGGGTCGAAGCGTTGACCGACCCCGACCACTCGAAGGCTCTAAAGATCACCAGTGACCAGGCGGATAAGGTCAAAAACCTGCTCGAAAACCAGCGATCCGAAGTTCGCGCCGCAATGGCCGACGCCGGTGGCGACCGCGCCGCCATGGCCAAGCAACAGCAGGCAATCCGCAAGACGACCGCGGGCAAAGCCCTCGCGCTGATGACGCCCGAGCAGAAGGAAATGTACAAGGAGATGTCCGGCGAACCTTTCGAGCTGCCCGCAATGGGTGGTGGACGCGGCGGTCGCTGAGATTTCGTCGATCCAACGCGGACTGAACTGCGTTGGCCTCTGATTTGAACGCGAAGGGTCGCTCTGACGGTCGTCAGCGCGACCCTTCGTCGTATTGCGGTTGTGTATGCAACTCTATTGAATTAAAGGAATGGCATGAGTCGATATTATGCGGGTTTGCTGGCGTGTGGGCTGATTGCGTTCGCCTCGGGCACGGTGCAGGCTCAGGAAGGGCTCCGAGGGGCGGGCGACGCGATCGGCGGGTTCCACCTCATCGCCGAACCGGCGATCCAGCGCGAACTGGGGATGAACGACAGTCAAGTCGCCCGGGCGAAGGAAGTCGCCAGCCGGATGAATGCCCGCTTCCAGCAAGACATGAGCAAGCTCAAGGGATTGAACGAGGACCAGAAGAAAAAGCGGGTCATGAGTCTGGCCGCCGCTCATTATGAGGAGGGGATGAACCAGATCCGACCGTTCCTCAAACCGGCCCAGCTCGATCGCTTTGACCAGATTCTCTTCCAGCTCCGCGGCCCGATGGCGATGCTCGAACCCAAGGTTGTCCAGGCTCTCCAGGTGACCAACGCCCAGGCTCAACAGGTGGTGGATCTCGTCGCCCAGACGCATACCGAGCAAGAGGCGGCGGCCAAATCCGCCGGTCCCCAGACCAGGGCCGCCGCAATGAAGGTTGAGTCGATCGCCGCCGAGGCCAGCGAAAAGGTCTTCGGCATCCTCTCCCCCGAACAGCAGCGGACCTGGGCGCGGATCGTCGGCAAGCCGTTTCGTCCCTTTCAGGGCGCGGGTCAGGACGAACCAGCCAGGGCCGAGCCCGCCAAACCCGAGGGCAAACTCTGATCCGGCGTCGCGATATTACGAACCCAACCACCCAAAGACGCGGCTGAGCAGGGACCGACGCTTCACTCCCGAACCAGCGGTTGCTGGTTCAGCGGTGGTCCAAGGGGCTTCCGTCGCGGCTGCTGGCGGGGCCGGAGTTTCAACCTGAGCACTCTGCAGGCGAACGGTCGGGTCGCGGGTTGGGATGGCCGCCGCGACCGGGTTCGCCCGGACACGGTTGAGGTGAGCGAGGAGAGCTGATGCCTCTCGACCCGCCAGGCGATCCGAGAGCGGAGGCGGGTCTGGAATGGCTCGCAGATCGCCCAAATAGGCCAGGAGCGCTGCCTTGTGCGGGCGAGTATCATTGAGCAAGTAGTGGACCCAGGCCCACGACTCGCGGTAGTCGCGGGGAGTCATCGAGCTGACCGAGTTGAGCGACTCCAGATGGTGCAAGTCCGGCGACCAGCCGGCGGCGAGATCGATGGGTAAGCGGTCGAGATGCTCGGAGTTGATCCCCCCCTTGGGGCTGAGACTGGTCCCCGCTCCTTCAAAATATTCCGCCAGACCTTCATCGAGCCAGAGCGGCATGTCGCCAATGGCCACATGCATCAAAGCATGAGTTGCCTCATGGCGAACATCTTCGGTCGTTCGTTCGCCGAGGAAGGTATAAACCACCCGCTGCTTCCCATTGGCAAGGAAGAAAGCCCGGCGTTTGGGCAAGTTAGGATAGTAAAACTGCAAGAAATGGTCAAAAGTTTGCCGGTCGTCGAGCAGGTAAATCTCGATGGGATTATCGCCCGGGTCCGCGCGAAGTCCCAGGGTTTCGCTGATCTCATTCTCGAGTGCATTCAGCTCGCGGACCACCGGCGCACCGGGGTCGAGCCGACTGTTGGTACAGATCAGGAAGGGGCCGGTCCGGGTCTGATAGCCGGTCGGGACGAGCGCTTTCCCGCGGTCAAGCCCCATTGAGGCACAACCGTTCATTCCCAGGGCCAGCAAGACCACCAAAACGATTAAGTGACGCAGGTGATGTGAGCGGTCGGTCCGGGCCATCGGTCCCCTTCGGCTCAGGTAGCGAGAGTCGGTTGCCGCTGTAACCAGCAGTCAGTTCAGGACAGTGGCCGACCTCGTCGCCGGTTCTGCTCTTTCTTGAAGTCGATGAGACGGTCAATCTGCCGCCAAATTCCTTTCCAATCGTTCCGGGCCGAGAGCCCCCACGGCAGGTAGAACCGCAGGAACCGGAGCGAATCCGTCCGGGTCCGACCGGGAATCTGACTCAGACTGATCTGAAGCCGGGCGAGATTTTGCAACTGGCGGTGGACCGGCAGCGGGTGAGTCACCTGCACCCCGACCAGGTCAATCAAGGTCAGATTCGGCTCGTCCGCGGTCGGATCACCCACGATCAGGATGTTGGCTGCCTTGAGGTCGCGATTCGAGATCGACCGATCGTGAAGGGTCCGCAGGGTCCGCGCGAGGGCGACCGTCAACCCCGAGATCTGGCGGCGTTGCTCGGCGGGGACGAAGCGCGGGAGCAGATCCCGCGCGTAGTCTTCCAGGGTGATCGAGGGTTCCGCCTTGATCTGGACCACATACTCACGCCGGGCTCCGAGCCAACCAAGCCACCCGGCCGCCTTGACGGTGAGGTAAGCGAGGTTGTCCGGGGTGGCGATCCCTCGGCTTTTCAGGTGCTGCCCAGCCTGCCAGGCTCGGGCACCCCGAGGGAGGCGAACCCAATTGAGGAGTCCTTCAAGCGATTTTTTGGGGTTGAACCGCTTAAGGATCACGCGGGTCGGCTGGCCTTTGACAAGCATGGTTGTCTCGGCCACCAACGCAGTTCGTGAATCCTTGAGGACGACCGTCCCAGGACTCGCCAACAAGGCTTCAGGGTCATCCAGCAAGGTCCGGACCGTCGCGGGGTCGAGATCACGGGACGCGACAACCTTACTGCTGTGGTTTTGATCAGTGAAGAAGTATTTATTCTTTCCCCAGCACCGCCGGCCCCAGCGGGTCCAGAGTCGTTCCGCCCAGACACGGGTCGATTTCTCAACGGACCGGGCCAGCACCCGGATGGCCGGCGCCCCGGACTTGCGGCGAGCTTGCAGGTACGCTTTCAGGAAGCGATACCGGTCCGAGCGGTTGCAGCGGGTCCAGAAATAATGGTTCAGGAGGGCGAGGTTCTCACGGACATCGTTCCAGCCCAAATTCCGGATCTGCCGCAAGGCGTCGAGGTCGATCACGGCGAGCCGGAGCGAGTCATCGGGGCCAATATGGATGAGCAGGTTACCAGGATGGAAGTCTTGATGGACAAACCCCGCGTCATGGAGGCGAGCGGTCAGGTCTGCAAGGGTTTTGGCAAGGTCGCGTCGGAGTTTGCCCCGGCGGGCAGCAGGCATCAAGGGCAAGCGCCGCTCCACGAATTCATCCAGCGGCAGAGTGTTCGGGATCTCCTCGGTGACGAGGAAGTTTTCGAGGAGCAGCCTGCGGACCCGTCGTTCGCCGAGGGCAACCGGCGTGATCGTCGGCACCCCGATCGCTTCGAGCTTCGCGGCGCGGCGGCCTTCGTTGCGACCCTTGCCGCTCCGAAACCACTGGCGGACCTTGGCGCGAAAGTTCGGGACCAGGAAGTGCTTGACGTAGACCGAGCCCTCGGGCAAATCCGCCCGATAGACGACCCGGTGCGGGCCACGCTTGACGGTGGTCAGTCGCCCCGATCGCTTCCATTCCTCAAGGCGAAGCCGACCGTCGTTCAGAAGCGCCTGGGACCAGTCGATCCGGACCCACCAGCCGGTGTCGTCGGCCTTCGACCAGTTCCACGCGGGGGGGCAGAACACGCCGCCGAACGAGTCGTCTGCGCTGGTCCTTTCCGCCGTCGAGGAAAGGTGTTCGAGGTCGGGCATGGGGGTCATCCTCGTGCCTGTGGTCGCAAATCCGTGGGGTCCGGGACCCACACGAACCAGGGAAAATCGCGATCGTTTGGGACCGGGCCTCGCGGCGTCGTCGTCCGAACCGAACTGACAGAAAAACAGATTGGGGGTGAGGTTGTCGGGTGATCAGCTGAGAGATCGGATTTAATAAAGTCGTCGGCTTGCCGAGAGTCGCAATCCGAAGCTCTTGTCTCTGGACAATCATCGGTCGAGACTTGCCAGAACCTTGTCCCGATTTGCAACGACCGGACGCCGATTCGGCATTGTAACGGTTGGACCGGCTCCGTTGATCGCACGGACAAAGTCGGCGGACCAGACCGAAACGGAGTGGCTAACTTCGACCGCTGCCCGCCCCGCCCGCCCGAGTTTGCGGCGGAGTTCGGCATCTTCGGCCAGCACGCGGATCGCCTCGACCCAATCGTCGTCGGTCTCGGGCAGGAAGCCATCAATCCCCGGCCGGATCAGCTCGCGATGGACGCCGACCGGGTTTGCCAGCACGGGTAAGCCCGCCGCCTGGTACTGGAGGATCTTGAGCCCGCACTTGCCGCGACTCCAGAGGTCGTCAGGGACCCAACTAATCCCGAGGTCACCCGCCGCGACATCCTCGGCTTCGGTCGCGAGCGACCAGGGCCGCTCGACCACGGGGAGCGACTCGAACCAGAGGAAGCGGTCGCAGATCATCCGGAGCCGGACGCCGGGCACCTCGCGGCCGATTCGCTCCCAGAGCGACCGGCGCTGGTCCAGCCCGGCCATCGTGCTGCTCGACCCGATCCAGACTAGATCCAGGCCCGGACCGGGGTCTGATCGGCTCGACCGCGTGGGAGCAATGATGGCGTCGGTGTCGACGCAGGTCGGGATGACCCGGACCCGATCGGGCTGGGCGCCGGCCTCCACAGCGCAACCGGCCAGGAAGTCGTTGCCGGCGATCACGTCGTCGGCTAGCCGGACGGTCCGGGCGAACCGGCTTGAACGACGCCGGTGGTACTGGCCGCGGTGGTCGTATGAATCGCGGTAGAGCACAGCGTCGTCGAAGTCGAAGATCAGGCGGCGGGCGCGGCGACGCAGTTCGCTCATCTGCCAGCCGGGCAAGAGCTTGCGCTGAAGGATCACCGCGTCATAGATGGCGGCACGGCTGAACTGGCCGAGCCGACCCAGGAGACCGGGAGCCAGCGGTTCGATCGCCAGCGACCAGCCCGCCGCCGCCAGCCCGCGCTCGAACGCCGAGATCCGGTAGCGGCAGCAAACATGGTCCCGCGCTTCCACCAGCGCTAATACCTTCATCCCGTCCTCCATGACGGCCCGGTGTCATCCCTGTCGGACCCTGATCAAGCCAGTCTTGCTGGCCCCGACCTTGACCCGACGCGCGACGGATCATACCAGATCCGCCCAACTTGGCCAGTCCGGTTTGTCAACGGGTCCGGCCAGGTCGAAAATCAAGTTTGTTGACCAACAGGGATGCCAGCTTCTAACATGATTTTGAGGATCGCAGATATGTCCAACCACTCAGGGGTGTCTCCTCCGCCCACGCCCCCAGAATTTGAGCGAGTCCATTGATGTCGATGCGAGAAGTCAAGCAAGTGCTTGCCGATGGCCTGAGCGTGGTGGGTGCCCATCAAACCAGCGCCAGCCTGGCGGCATCGACCAGCGAGTCGGTGCGCAGTTCGGTCCGTCAGCTCCTGATCCGAGGCTTGACGAAACTTTATGCGGCCCACCGCCAGGGTGCGGGTCAGGCGGCCGAGAACAGCGAACTGGCCCATTCGGCGGAACTCAAAGAACAGCTCAAAACTGGCACTCAGGTCAATCTCGACCAGCGGAGTCGGCTTGAAGGTGTCTTCAGGGCACTCGACCTGGCTCCCGAGGAGAGCATGGATCAGGCAATGCAAGGCATCATCGACGATAACAAGGTCGCCAACGCCGAAGCGGCCACCCCGCTGGCGCTCGACCTTGTGTTGATCGACTCCGGGCAGATCGCCGCCCACTTCTACATGGCGCGGTACGGGACTCTGCATAGCTATGCCGAAACCATCGGCAATGCCGAAGCCGCCCAACTTCTGAAAAAGACGCTCGACGAGACCCTGAGCTTCGACAACCAATGTACCAGGCTGGCCCACAAGCTGATCGTTGCGGCGGTTTGATCGGGGACAAAAGGCGAACTCTCTGCGAGCCGATGAGTGGTCGGTATCGGCTCAAGAGATCAAGTTCTCAATCGGGCTGGCCGAACAGACCTTGAGCAGGATTTCAAATCCAGCCCAGCCCGGCCCGGCTTGACCTTGGACCCATCTTGCGGGACGCAAGCCGCATCCAGGTCGATTTTTCGGATTGTGGCCTGGGGGGACTCCTGTTAAAAGTCCCCGCATCCCGATCCTCGACGCAGGTTCTCGAATGATTCGAGGCCAGTGGCGAGGGAGGCATGGAAGCCTCGGGTCACCCCGTCCCCGGCGCTAGCCCATCATGAAGAATTTTGTTCGACTCCTGAAATTCGCCTGGCCCTACCGGGTTCGGTTCGCGCTCTCATTCGGCTGCGCCATGATGGTGGCCCTCTTCTATGGCGGCAACATCGGCGCGATCTATCCGCTCCTTCAGGTCCTGATCCGGGCTGACAACTGTCAATCCTGGACTCACGACCAGATCACCGCCACGCAGACCGAAAGCGATGCGCTGACGGCCCGGATCGACGAGTTGCGGGCCTTCGGTGATATCGAAGTCCCGCTCAAAGCCAAGCAGGCACGTCGGGCGACCGCGGTGGCAGCCTTGGAGCGAGCCGACGAGGCGGTCCGGGTCCTGCACAAGCAGCAGGCGGCGGAAGCGGAAATCTCCCCGAGCACGTTGACCTCGGAACTCGCCCGGAAACGGACGCCCGACGGCCCCAAAGAGCGGACCCTGGTTGTCGCCAAGGCACGGGCCGATGAGGCAGACCGAGCTTATCAGTTCGCCCGGGCGGGTCTGACCAGCGAGATCGACCACCGACTCTACCGGCTCAACTGGGACCTGAAGAAAGTTGGCTGGTGGAACGCCGCCTACCGCAAGGTCGAGCCGTTTGTCGTGCGTTACCTGCCCAATACTGGGTTCCAGACCCTGGTACTGGTGCTCGGGCTGGTTATGGTCGGGATCGCGATCAAGGGGTTCTTCCTGTTCATCCAGGAGGTTCTGGTCAGTGATCTGGCGCAGTTGACGCTGTTCGATATCCGCAACCTGTTCTACCGGCGGACGATGGCGCTCGACCTCGCCAGCTTCAACGATCAGGGATCGGCCGAACTGCTGGCCCGGTTCACCAACGACATGGACTCGCTCCATCAAGGTCTGATGACGATCCTGGGTCGGGTGATCCGCGAACCGCTTCGGATCATCAGTTGCCTCGGCGCGGCGCTCTGGCTCAACTGGCGGCTGACCTGCCTGGCGCTGGTCCTGGTGCCGGTCTCGGCGTTTTGCACCCACCGCGCTGGTAAGATCATGAAGCGCGCGGTCCGGCGGTCGCTCGAAAGCATGTCGAACATCTACAAGATCTTGCAGGAGAGTTTGCAGGGGATCAAGGTCGTCAAGGCGTACACGATGGAGCGGTACGAGCGGCGACGGTTCTTCCTGGAAACCAAGAGCCTGTACAAGAAGGCCGTCCGGGTGGCGATGATCGACGCCATGTCGGACCCGATCCTCGAAATGCTGACGATGACGACCGTGTCGATCGCCTTGCTTTCGGGGTCGTACCTCGTCCTGAATAACACGACGGGCATCAATTTCGGCTTCTTCACCCTGCAACTGGCCTCGCGGCCACTCCAGATCGAAGATCTGCTGACCTTGTATGCCATGCTCGCCATGACGGCCGACCCGGTCCGGAAGCTGGCCAACGTCCACTCGAAGTTACAGCGGGCCGCCGCTGCCGCCGACCGGATCTGTCTCCTGATGGATCGCCAGCCCGAGGTCATCCAGCAACCCCGAGCGACCCGCCTTCCCCGGCACCGGTCGACCGTCGAGTTCGAGGATGTGGGCTTTGGCTACAACGGCCGCGACTCGATCCTCAAGGGACTGTCGCTGACCGTGCGCCACGGCGAGACGATCGCCCTCGTCGGTCCCAACGGGTGCGGCAAGTCCACCCTGATGAACCTGATCCCGCGCTTCTGGGATGTCAAATCCGGCTCGATCCGGATCGACGGTCACGACATCCGCGACGTCTCGATCCGCAGCCTCCGGTCGCAGATCGGCATGGTGATCCAGGAGACGACGCTGTTCAACGATTCCGTGGCGAACAACATCGCCTACGGCAACCGCCACGCTCGGCGCGAAGATATCATCGCCGCCGCCAAACGGTCGTATGCCCACTCGTTCATCATGAACCTGCCGAGCGGCTACGACACGATCCTCGGCGAGTCTGGCACCGGTCTCTCGGGTGGCCAGCGGCAACGGCTGGCCCTGGCGCGGGCGATGCTTCGCGACCCGGCGATCCTGATCCTCGACGAAGCAACGAGCGCGGTGGATATCCAGGACGAAGCGTTAATTCGCAAGGCGATCGAGGAGTTCGCCCGCGACCGGACCACCTTCCTGATCACGCACAGCCTCGGCGGGCTCTCGTTCGCCGACCGGATCGTCCTGATCAACGACGGCCAGATCGAGGCGGTAGGGTCGGAAGCCGAACTCCGCCGGACGTCGAGCCTCTTCCGCCGCCTCCACGAGATCCAGTACCACCGCGAAAGTGCCTGACAGGTCGAACTCGGGTCGGGTATCGTGGGGGAGATTGATCCCCCGCGACCCGACCGAGATCGCCGATGCTCGTCCTCGTCCTGGCCCTGCTCGGGTTTGATCCCGTCGAGTCGGGGCGACCGATCCCGCACATCAGCGGGGTCTGGCCGCCGGGCGTGACGATCGGCGAGCGGCAAGTCTGGACGATCGCGGGTCGCAATCTCGACCGGGTGCAAACCGTGGTTGCGAGCGGAAAAGGATTGACCTTCGGGCCGATCGTCCTGGACCCGATGGGTCAATCGTTGACCGTCGAGGTTCACGCGGCCGCCGATGCCGAATCGAGTTATCGCGAGATCCGGGTCGATGGCCCATCGGGGATCTCGAACCTGGCGCTGGTCCGGGTCGATCCGCTCGCGCAGGTGGTCGAGGTCGAGCCCAACGACCAGACCCCAGCGCCCGGGCTGGCCATCCGCGTCGGGACCGTCGTGGCCGGCACGATCCGGGCGCTCGACGTTGATCGCTTCCGGGTCGAGGGCCAGCCCGGTCAACCCATCACGATCGACTGGGAGACCCGGCGCCTCGGGACCGCGATCCTGCCCGTGCTGACCATCACCGGCCCCGATCAGGCCGTGATCGCCGAGGTCCGCTCGGCGCCCGGGGGTGACCGCGATTGTCGGTTTGCGCTGGTGATTCCGCCCGCCGGTTGGTTCGAGGTCGCCCTCCGTGACAATACCTACGGCGGCGACGATCGCGCCCGCTATCGCCTGCGGGTCGATCCCCTGGTTGCCACTCCCCGAATCCCAACCGATCGCCCCGGGATCGGGGAACCGGTCGCCATTGGCCGGGACGGGGCAACGATCCTTGGGCGGCTCGATCAGCCGGGCGAGGTCGATCGGTTCCGGTTTGAGGCCAGGACCGGCGACCGGTTGCGGGCCCGGGTCGAGGCGGCGCCGGGAGGCTCGTGGCTGGACTCCGTGGTGACGGTGCTCGGTCCGACCGGGGCAACTCTGGGAGAGAATGACGACCGGGCCGCGTTGGTCGGACCGCCGGCCACGATCGACGGCGGCCCCGACCCTGACTCGCTGCTTGACCTGACGATCGCGGCGGCGGGTCCGATCACGATCGAACTTGCCGACCGGTCGGGCGCAGGTGGACCCAATTACCCTTATCAGATCGAAGTGGGTCCGCCCCGGACCGACCTGGCTTGCTACCTCTTGCCGGGTCGCGACTCGGCTGATCCCGGCCCCGAAGCGCGCAGCGTCGGCGACCTCCAGCGGCTTGATCTTTCCGGAGCGGGGGGAGCATTCAACCTCAGCCCCGGTTCGGTGACGACGGTGCCGTTCATGATCCTGCCACGCGGCAGGCCGGGTCAGGTCGAGGTCCGGGTGGAAGGCTTGCCCGCGGGAGTCGAGGTCGAGCCGGTGGTCGTCCGGCTGGCCCCTGCCCCACGCACCGGGTCGCGGGCGGCCACTGAGTGGGATGCGCCGGCGGTGGTGGATTCGCTCCGGTTTCGAGTTCGTCCCGAGGCTCGACCAGTGCTCGGGTCGTGCCGGATCGTCGCACGGACGCGCTCGCGGACCGAGCCCGTGATCGAGCGCGAGGCCGTGCGCGTGGTAGGTGTTGATGCGGCAGGAGGAGCGGCTCGACCGGTGATCCGCCGGCTCACCGACTTTCCTGTTCGGGTTGTGGCAGAGCGCTAAACTCCGCTCTCTGAGAAACCTGGAGTTTTGTAGGGTGGGTGCAACCCACCGTGCGCCGTGGTATCCAATTGTCCATACTTCGGATCGAGTCTGCCAGGCTTAACCGAGTCCAACCCTCGGTGGGTTGCACTCACCCTACAAAACTCCGGTTTTCACAGGAACTGGATTCAAGGCGGTTGGAGGTCGGGTGGTTCGGGTCGTCACGATGGCGCCGCTCGGAGCCTGAAAAGGGTCAAGAAACCGCCAATTCGGACCGGACCCCGCCCGTCGGTCGATCCGAAATGGGGGTAAGATCGCGCGGTCACCTCTGACCTGATCTCCGGCCATCGACCTGGTCCAATCCGGAAATGGTTGTCGATTGGGTTGAATAATCCGGTGCAGCGGGGCGTCATCCTGTCCAGGTACGACAATCCGCTGCTTCGGATGGGTGCCTTGAGCGCGACAACCAGGCCGAGCGCGGCCTCGTCCAGAAAGGTCAAGCGATGATGTGGCGACACCTTTGCCTGGCCCGGGCCCTAGCGGCCTCGGGCTTTCTGTCATGCACTCTGCTCGGTTCGGCGCGAGCCGACGAGCCGAGTGAACCGATCCCGGCCGCCGACTCCGAGATCGAATCGTTCCAGGTTCTTGACGCCGAGGCCAACGGCAAGCTCGGCGTCGAGGTCCGTGGTGCGGGTCAGGATAGCGTCCTGGTCAAACTCAAGAATCAGTCCAGCAAAAAGCTCCAGATCATCCTGCCCCCCGGTCTGGTCGCGTCGAACGCGATTGGTCAAGGTCCCGGCGGTGGTGGTGGTGGCGGCGGCGGTGGTGGCGGATTTCAGAACATGGGTCTGGGAGCGGCCGGTAACCAGGCGGGGGGCTTCGGCCAGTTCGCCAGCCGAACCACTCAGTCGGGGTTCCAGTCAGTTCCCATCGCCGCGACGGATGCCGCCTCGGGAGCGGTGATCGTCCCCGTCGGTCAGACGGTCGACGTGTCGATCCCCGCCGTTTGCCTCAACTTTGGTGCCCCGACCCCGTCGAGCAAGAATCGGTTCCGCCTGGTCGATGTGGACCAGTTCTCGACCGATCCCCGGGTCCGGACCTCACTCCGCACGCTCGCCACGATCGGGACCAGCCAGGGGATGGCCCAGGCGACCATGTGGCACGTTTGCAACGGTATGTCCTTCGAGGAGATGCTGACGAAGGGCGAGAAATACATCAACCCGGCCGAAGTTTCGCTCGCCGCTCGGTTCGTCCGCGCTGTGGATTCGGGCTCGAACCTGAACGACACCGCGACCGGTCGGATCTTCGTTACCCTGACCGGTGACGCGGACTCAGCCAAGGATGTGGCCCGGCTTGCCCGCGAACTCGACGGCTTGCGTATCCTCGGTCTGCCGGTGCAGGTGCTCGCTCGCGGTGAAGTGCCGACCGCCGCGGCGCCGGTGCTTCACCTGGGTGTGACGCTGGCTGGTGGCGACTCGCAAGAGGCCAGGGGTAAGGTCGTGGTGCAGGCGGGCGAGGGGATCGACACCCTGAACTGGTCCACGCTCGGCTCGGCTCGGTTTGATGGCGAATCGTCGCTGGCGGGCCTCGACGCCGTTGGTCTGGCGAGGGCGATCGACCACGCGGTTGGTTCGACGTTCGTGACCACCAAGGTTGCGAAGCGGTCGGCCAACGGGACGACGCTGGAGATCCGCAACCGCTTGCCGTTCACGATCGCCAACGTCGTCGTCAAGGCGGGCACGTCGCAAGCCTCGCCGCTGGTTGACGTTGCTGGTGTCGGTGTCGGACCGGGTCGGAGCGGCAAAGCCACCGTGGCTGCTGCGACCGGAACCGTGGAACGCGTCGAGTTAAACGGTCTTTGATCGTTCCGTAATCTTGCCAAATCGAAGGGCCGTCGAGGGCAACCTTGGCGGCCTTCCGCTTGCGCCTCGGTTGCGGGTTTTTGTCAGGTCGATCCTTGTGCGAATTCCAACTCCGCCGGTAAACTAGGTCGAGTGGTGAATTCTCGCGCGAGGCAACGTCGTCATTCTTCCAGCCGGGTTGTTTCAGCGATGGCGATCGAACGGCGTCGGGTCTACTTCGCGGGTCATGTCCAGGGGGTCGGGTTTCGGATGACGACGCGCCGGTTGGCGGTCACCATGCCGGTCGCTGGCTTCGTGCGGAACCTCGACGATGGTCGCGTCGAACTCCTGATCGAAGGCGATGAGGCCGTCCTGATCTCCCTGATCGGGGCAATTCAGCGCGAGTTTGGCCCTTCGATCCGCGAGACATGGGGCAGCACCGAGCCTGCTGGCGACCCGCCCCTGGTGGGCTTTTCCATCCGTTGACCTTGTTCGTTCTGGCCTTATCTTCCTGGTCGCTCTCGTTCTTTTTCCTTTCTTTTCAGGTTGAGTTGACACCACCATGAAATCGTTCACCATCGCGATGGCGACGGCCAAGGAAGCGATCCGGCAGCCCGCCTTCTTCGTCCTGGCGGCGATCGCGGGCTTCTGGTTGATCGCCTCGATCTTCATCGCCTACTTCACGTTCGGCGAAGATATCAAGATGTACAAGGACACCGGGCTGACGACGATCTCGTTCGCCTGCTTGCTCCTGGCGCTGCTGACGGCCAGCTCGACCGTGGCCGAGGAGATTGAAGGCAAAACGGCGATCACCCTGCTATCCAAGCCGATCAACCGCCGCCAGTTCATCTTCGGCAAATTTCTTGGGATCGAGATCGGCGTCGCGGCGCTGTTCCTCTTTCTCGGTGCTCTGTTCGCGCTCGGCGTCTGGTACAAGTATTCGTACGACCTCCGCGAGACGGCGGGCACCGATGCGCAGGGCAAGCAGATCCAGCAGGTCTTGCAGGTGATGCCGGGCCTGATCCTTGGGTTTTTCGAGGTCACCGTGCTGACCAGCGTCAGCGTGGCGATCTCGACCCGGTTGCCGATGCTGGTCAATCTGGTCGTTTGCATCTCGGTCTTCTTTCTCGGGCACCTGACGCCGATCCTGGTGGATGTGACGTCGGGAGGCAAGACGAACGAACTCGTCAGCTTCATGGCGCAGTTGTTTGCCTTCGGTCTGCCGCAACTCGAATTCTTCAACGCGAGCCCGTCGATCTCGACCGGGGCGATCATTCCCTGGCTGGGATACGTTTTGCCAGCGTTCGGATATTGCGTGTTGTACAGTGGAGCGGCCTTGCTGTTCGCGTTCCTCCTGTTCGAGGACCGCGACCTCGCTTGAGCCGGTGTCGCTTTTGACTCCGGAGTTCTTCCTCCACGCGGAACTTTTCGTCATGGTAGCGGTCGCTTATGATCGGGCTCGAAAGTTGGCGGGCCCTCGTCAAGGGGCGGTAGTGCAAGCTCGGGTGCTGGGAGTCGTTTACGCGTTCCTGGTCCTGACGCTGTTCACCCTCGGCGGACTGCTGGCCGCACTGGCGACTTCGCGTGGTGGGGCTGGCGTGCCCGCTGAGGCCGCCAGTCCGGGAGCCGTCTCAGGTCGGTCCCAAGTTCCCAACGTCGGCCTGACCCCGATCGTCACCGCCAACGAATCCTCAGCTTCGATCACCCACCGTCTCGCGGCGCGGTTGGTGGCGACCGCGACCCGGTTGATCCCACCACTTCGGAACAACGCCGGTGCCCTGGCGATCCTGGTTGCCGCGGCGCTGGCGGTGTCGGTGGCAATCTCGCTGGTTGCTCAGGCTCGCCGCGCGGCCGTCGCCGCCGCAAGCCATGAGGTTGCCGTTTCGCTCCGCCGCCAGATCCACCGGCAGATGTACCGGCTCGGCGAAAGCTCGTTACCCGCTGATGGGACCGGGCCGATTCTGAGCCTGTTCACCCGCGAGGTCAACGACGTCCGCGATGGGATCATTGCTGACCTCGAAACCTTGCCGCAGGTGCCGGTCCTGTTCGTGGGCCTCCTGCTCTTCACGCTCGGGATCTCGTTGCCCGCCTCGGTGTCTCTGGTGACGCTGGGCGTGTTGGTCGCGATCGCTCTCCGGGTGCTCAACCGAACGGCGGATCTGGCCTCGGTGGTCGCGACCCGCGAGGCTGCGTTGCAACTCTGCCTGTTGCAGGAAGACTTCGGCCTGATCCGGACCGTCCGGGTCCACGGCATGGAGAACGTCGACAAACAGCGCTTTGATGATCACCTCGAAGCCTACGGCGAGGCCGAGATCCGCCGGATGATCCATGAACCCAAGATCAGCCCGACGTCGGCTCTGGTGATCGCGGTCGGTGTGATCCTCGCGGCCGGGTTCCTCGCCGCGAGCGTCGTTCTGATCGGTCTCTCGCCCGCGGCTGCCTTGCTGATGGCCTTGGCCGTGGTGGCTCTGGTACCGCCAACACTGCAATGGCTGGCCTATCGCCGAGCCTCGAGTCAGGCCGAACGGTCGGCAGGGGGGATCTTCGCCTACCTCGAACGCAAACCCGAACTACATCAGGCCGGTGGCGCGATGTTCTTGCCACCCCTGAAAGAGCGGATCAGCTTTGAGAACGTGACACTCGAAAGCCGGTCGGGTCGGACCTGGCTCGATGGCCTGACGGTCGAGATTCCCGCCGGCAAGAAGACGTCGATCATGGCCCTCGACGAGGAGGCCAAACACGCGCTTGTATGCCTGATCCCTCGCCTGATCGACCCCAAGGTCGGTCGCGTCCGGATCGATGGCACGGACCTCCGCGACGCCACGCTGGAATCGGTCCGGGCGCAGGTAGCGACGGTCTTGCAAACCGACCTCGTGTTCTCCGATACGGTCCTGGCCAATATTGCCCTCGGCGACCCGAGCTATGACCTTCCCCGCGTGATCCAGGCGGCCAAGGTTGCGCACGCGCACAACTTCATCGCCGAGTTGCCGCTGGGCTACGAGACCCCGATTGGACCGCTGGGCGAGTACCTCAAACCCGACCAGCAGTACCGGATCGCCCTGGCTCGCGCCTACCTCCACGACCCCTCGATCGTGATCATCGAGGAACCCTCGACCCCGCTCGACGAGGACGTGAAATCCTATCTCGACGACACCGTAACACGCCTCGGGCCGGGGCGAACCCTGATCATGCTGCCGCATCGGCTCTCAACGATCCGGTCCAGCGACCAGGTGATTTTGCTCCACAATGGCCGCCTCGAAGCCGCCGGCACGCCGCGCGAGGTTAGCCACGACAGCAAACTCTACCGCCACCTCCAGTACATCGAGTTCAACCAGTTCGCCACGGGTGAGATCGAAGTCGGCCACTTCACCGCGTAAACTGGGGTAACTCCCGGACCCATCCCGGCGGGCCGAGAACCTCGACCTCGACCGGGATGACGTGGTGGATCGCGTAGGTCCGTAGGGCTGAGTCCCGCGTGATCGGCTGGACTCGGCCGAGACTATCGGTCGCGCGGGCCATGAGCTGCGCCTTGCCCGCGACCTCGGGAACGTCCCAGGCGATCGACCACTCCTGCCAGGCATGCCGACTGGCTGGACCAAGAACGGTGGCATCACGCCAGGTCTGGCTGCCGTCGGCACTGAACTCGACTCGGGTGATGGTCGCCTCGCCCGACCAGGCTTTACCCCTGACATCGTAGCGAGTTCCGCCGTTGATCAACTCCCCCCGGACCGGGGAGATGATCTGAGCCTTCACAGCGTTGCGCTTCAGACCAACCAACGTGGGGATATCGTGTTGTTGCTCGAAGGTGGCATATTCGAGAGTCTGGAAGTAACCCTGGAACGGCCGATCGGTGACAATGATCCGCCTGAGCCACTTGACCGACGCCATCCCGTACCACCCACCAACGATGGCGCGGACCGGAGCGCCGTGGACTGGCACCAGCTCTGCCCCGTTCATCGCGAGGGCAATCAGCACGTCGTCCACCTTCGCCAGCGGCAAGCTTCGCGCGAACGAGATCACACCCGGAGTTTTTGGCTCCTCGGTCACTTGACCCGAATCCGCCCCTTCCATAATTACCTCGACGGCGTCGGCATGAATCCCCGCCCGATCGAGCAAGATACGCAGCGGCACCCCTTGCCATTCGGCTGTGCCGACCGCACCCTCGCCCCAGAGCAGCCCCTTGGCCTTGGGTTTCAAAAAGACCCGCCCGTTCCCCGCACATTCAAGCGTAACTGTTCGCGTCTCGGTTGGCAGGTGCCATAACTCGTTCGGGCTGATCGAGAACGGTCGCGCCACCGCACCCTCGATCCTGATCTGCCAGGTGGCGGGGTCACGGTCGGGGACGTCGAAGTGGTTTCGAATGTAGAACTGAGCCGTGGGGGTCAAGAATGACTCCAGGCTGCTGACCGGCGATTCCAGGTTGAGCGGGTCGGCTTCGCGAACGATCCGGCCCGGACCGGATCGCGTGCTCGGACCCTGATCGGGAAGCGGATCGGCTGGCATCGGGCTTCGAAGGGCTCGCCTTCGCCTCGGTCTGGGGATACGTCCTGATGCGTAATTTGATAAGGCCCAAGCGGTCAGGCCCAGGCGTCGACGGTCGGCTTGATGACGAGTTCGGGCACATGGGCTCGGCGCGGCAACTCAACCAGGAACCGGACGGCGGCGGCGACATCCTCAGCCTGGAGGATGGCGTCCTTGCGTTCCTGCGGGACGGCGACGGGTCGGTTGGCCAGGATCGGCGTGTTGACCTCTCCAGGGTAGATGACGGATGACCGGATGCCGTGCGCTGGGCCTTCTTCAAGGCCAACGCCGATGCCGAGGGCAGCCTGCCCGAATTTCGACGCCGAGTAGCCAACCCCACCGAGCGGGCTGACGCGGAGGCCGGCGATCGAGCAGACCTGAATAATCAGGCCGTCCTGCTGGGCACGCATCGCGGGCAGGAAGGCATGAACGAGGTGGAACGCCCCGGTCAGGTTGGTCGCAATCATCAGGTTCCAGTCGGCCGTCGAGAGCTTGGCCAGCGTCCGGTCGCGGACGTTCGTCCCAGCGTTGCAGACGAGGACATCAAGCCTCCCCCCTGTCGCGGCCAGGACCCGACCCGCCAGCGCCTCGACCCCCGCCTCATCGGCGACGTCGCACGCCTCAACGATTGTATCGTCCCGGGCGACGAGGTCGCGGGTCGCCGCAAGTTTGCCCGCGTCGCGCCCGACGAGCGCGACCCGAAACCCGATCCGGGCCAGTGCCACGGCGGTAGCCTGACCGATCCCGCTCCCCGCTCCCGTGATCACCGCCGTGCGCTGCCTGGTTGAATCCGCCACTGCTCGACTCCCCGCGACCCGTTCCGTTCCGCAAGCCCCGATCGGCTCATCATAGTCGATGGGGGCACGGCACGGAACGGTCGGGACTCGGTTCATCGCCGCGTGGCGAGCGTCGGCTGCGTGAGGCGATTCGCTGCTCGGTGGGTGACCGGAGTCGATCCGGTCGTCAGCACGGCGGCGGTCACGATCGAGGGGGCGGGCTTCCCCCATCGGCTGATCCTGACGGTCCGGTCGGCAACCTCCTCGCCCGTCGGTGTGACCGCGCCCAGGTCGACCGTCGAGCCGGCCGGTGCCCAGGCCCGGAGGTTTTTGACGTTCCCCTTCATCAACGCAAAGAGACCAGCAAACTTGCTCGAAAGCTTCGATGTCGCCACGCTCCCGACCGACGACCCGTTGACGATCACCTCGGTCATTGGCACCGCAAGCGTGGCCGGCGTCGTGGCCAGATCTTCCGGCGGCGTGGTTGTGGTTGTGGTCGAAGTCGGCGGGGTAGCGATGGGTGCCGATACCGTGACCGGCACCACAACGGCGGGCGGGGTGGCGAGCAGCTCGGCGGCAGCGATTACGACGGGGGCCGTGGTGTGGGTCTGAGCTTGCGCTGTGATCTCACCGACAAGGATGCCGAGCGAGTTGGCGACATTCAGGCGGCCGATGTTGATCCCCGTCACGCTGTCATGAACCTTGTCAGCCCCGGCCTGCAGCCAGGCGTCGAGCTGTGCGACGGTGGGCAAGTTGCCGTAGGCCCGGCGGTACATCTGCTGGAGCAAGACCACGGTGCCGGTCACCTGCGGCGCGGCGAAACTCGTCCCGAACTCGGTCGCCGTCCCCGAGTGGCCCGCCGGGGCGACCAGACCGACTCCCGGCGCGGCGATGTCGGTGGCACTCGCTCCCCCCCTGGCTGCTCCCAGGCGCTGGGCGTCGGCGGCCAGAACATCGACCCCCTTCGCGCTCAGCTTCGTTTCGTCGGTGGACGTGACGCTGATGGTGTCGGGGATGATCGAGGCAAACCCCTGCCCCTGGGTCTTGCCGTCGAAGCTGTTGCCCGCCGCCACCACGACCGGGATGTTCAGGGCGTCGAGGGTCGCGACATCGGCTGTGATCTGCTGCCCGGCCGCCCCGTCGCTGCTGAACTGGTTCGAGGTATAGCTGCCGCCATCGGAGACCGAGAGGTTAACGGCCGTGATGTTGTAAGCGGTATGGTTCTTGACGACCCAGTCGAGTGCCTGCGCGATCCGGTCAAAACTGCCGTGGTTGTCATCACCAAAGACGCGCAGGGCGACGATTCCCGCACCGGGCGACACCCCCGGGTTGGTGGGGTCGGTCGAGGCGATCAAGCCACTGACGCCCGTCCCGTGCTGCCAGGTCGGGCTGATCCCGTTCGGACTCCCGGTGAAGTCAACCCCGGCCACGACCTTGTTGCCCGACTGGCCGACCGTCCCGGTTCCAAAGGCCGGGTTGGTGGCATCGACGCCGGTGTCGATCACCGCGACATTCGACCCCGCCCCATCCACCCCATAAGTAGCTCGCGCTGCGCTCGCCTGGATCACGGCGTCGTTGTTGACGGTGCCGTCAGCTCGAACCAGCGCGTTGGCACTCGTCGCCGGGATCGGGTCGGTCAAGGACAGAAGCCGGCGGATTTCCAGACCTTCAACGTCTGGTCGGCGGTGGGCTCGGCCGGCTCGGCTCGACTTGTGGCTCAAACCCATAAGACAACTCCTCGGTCGGCCAACCAGAACCCTGTGAGACCAGCGGCAACCGTCTGAATGAAAGCAATGCAAAAGGACGAGCGGGAATGCCCTCCAGCCGTGGCGTGACGATGCCCGACCACGGGGACGGGATGGACGCCAAAGCGACGCATCCTTTCCATGGCCAGCGCGGTCACGACCTGCCTGGACGTGGGCGATAACGGGCGGGGGAACCCAAAGATCCGTCAGCATTCCCGGGATGGTGGAGGGGCCCGCATCAGCGGCGATGCGGGCCTCTCCACGGCTCCGGATGCGGTCACAAACCGAGAGCGGTCCAGTGGTCGTTACGAGGCAATCGCCTTGCACGAAACCACCGGCTCTCTATAGTGATCCGCAGCGGTCAGCAGCCCTCGGTGATCAATCCCTGCGAGTGATCAGGTCGACCTGTCCGACGGCTCATCTATCGGACGATTTCCCCAACCAGTAACGGCGGAAACATGGCAAATGTGGGCATAATTCCGGCTCGGTTCGCTTCAACCCGCTTGCCTGGCAAACCCCTCCTTGCCGCTACAGGCTGGCCGATGATCCGCCACGTCGTCGTCGCGGCTCAGGCGGCGGTGAGTCTCGACCGGGTGATCGTCGCTACCGATGATGAACGAATTGCCGCCGCCGTCCGCGCTTTCGGGGGCGAGGTTGCCCTGACCCGCACCGATCACCCGACCGGAACCGACCGGATCGCCGAGGTTGTCGCCACGCTCGCCGATGCCGACCAGATCGTGAACATTCAAGGGGATGAACCGGAGTTAAGCCCGACCACCATCGACGCGGTGGTCGGCCTGCTGGATGCGGACCCCGCCGCGCCCATGGCCACGCTGGCCACGCCGATCCGCGACTCGTCGGTCTGGCTCGACCCGTCGTGCGTCAAGGTCGTCGCCGCGGGCGGGCGGGCGCTCTACTTCTCCCGGGCGTCGATCCCCTACCACCGCGACTCCGAGCCCGACTTCACCGCCGAACCGCCCCCTGCCCTGCTTCACCTTGGGATCTATGCCTACCGCCGTGAGTTCCTGTTGAATTATTCCCAACTGCCGACGTCGCCGCTCGAACAGGCGGAGAAGCTCGAACAGCTTCGTGTCCTGGGTGCGGGTCTGCCGATCGCGCTGGGGGTCGTGGCTGAGCGGAGCATCGGGATTGATACCCCCGAAGATTACCGCCGGTTCGTCGAGCGCTGGGAAACGCGACACCGCAACTGAGCGGGTAATTTGGGGTGATTAGTCAGATAAATAGGATTCCGGAGCGATTCACTGGCGAAATCCTGGCGATCCGGACGATGCAACCTTCGATAACGGAACTTACGGTCGCACCATACACGGACGTGATGCGACTCGATTGCGGGATGCGAGAAGGAGGTCGCATTGATGAAACTGACACAATGGATTGGTGCCGCCACGCAGAGCCGATCGGCTCACCGGCCCTCGACTCGTCGGATGAGTCCGACCGTCGAAGGTCTGGAGATCCGCCTGAACCTGAGCAGTATCGCCGATAGCACCGGCGCTCAGTACATGATGGATAAGACCAATCACCTGGTCCTGGAAAATTTCTCTGGGACCGGCTGGCAACCGATTGCGTCGGGCATCAGCACCATCTCCGCCGATAACCTGGGCAACGTCTATGCTCTGAACTACAACAACCACACCGTCTACCAGCATGATACCGGCACGAGCTGGCATCCGGTCGCCGGGAGTATTACCTGGATCTCCTCGGACAGCAATGGTGCGCTGTATGCGCTGAGCGCGATCGATCATAACGTCTACCAGCATGATCAGGCATCGGCATGGCATGTGGTCGGCTCCAATGTGAGCTCGGTGACAACCGACAGCAACGGCATTCTCTACGCGGTCAACTACAACGACCATAACGTCTATCAGCACGACGGGAATACCTACTGGCACGTCGTGGGCGCTGGGGTCAGCCAGATCGCCAGCGACCTGAACGGCACGCTTTATGCCCTCGGGTACGATAACAACGTCTATCAGCACACGACCGGATCGTCGTGGGTGCTTGATGGGTCGGGGGTGACGCAGATTGCCACGGATCATAACGGCGTGCTCTATGCCCTCAATCCCCAGGCGCAGGTGATCGTCCAGCATAACACGGCCAACGTCTGGCACCCGATCGTCTGGGGTGCAACGCAGATGGCCTCTGACGGTGGTGGCTATATCTATGAGCTGAACCCGACGGTCCATCGGGTCTTCGAGCTGGATCAAGGGACCGACTGGCATTCCGTTGGCGCTGGGGTGACGAGCATCGCCAGCGACGTCAATGGTTTGCTCTATGCGAATAACTCGTACACCTCGCAGGTGTTCCAGCACGATACCGGATCGACCTGGCACTCGATCGGGGTGGGGGTTCAGTCGCTTTCCACCGATGCCCAGGGCAACCTTTACGGATTCAGTCTGGCGAGCAAGATGTCGCTCTTGCACCACGATGGTGCGACCTGGTCGGCGGTGACCATCCCGGTGCCCGACTGGACCGTGGTTCAAGGGGCGATCGATCCCACGCTTTACTATGTCTACACGGGTCAGAAGCATCAGATCACGGCGCAGGTCTGGCAGACGCTGGGCTTCCCCACGACTGCCATCGTGAGCTTGCCGCAACCTCAGGTTGACGCCATCGTGACCGGCAAGCCGTACCTTTCGGTTTGATCAAGCTCGATAACCGAACCTTTCGCACGCTTGACCCTGGATGACCCGGCGATGCTGCCGGGTGTCACCCACCCCCTCGACGCGGTCAGGGTCAACCTTTTTTGCCTGCTCACTTTGGCGGCACGGTAGTCTCCTTCAAACTCATCAGATACGCGATCAGGTCCGCGAAATCGACCGGACTGATCCCATCGACGAGCCCTTCGGGCATGATCGAGACCCCGCCGGTTGTGCGCTCGCTCACGGTGGATCGGGGAATCGTGATGGTCTGCCCAGCAGGCAAAACTAGCCGGATTGCCGCGAGATCCTCACCAAGCAGCAGACCCGCGACGGTCGTACCATCGGTCCGCGCCACGACGACGGGGTTGAAGCCGACCGCAAGTCGACTCGACGGTTCGAGCACCGAGCGGATGATTTCGGCCTTATCATACTTGAGGGCCAGCCCGCTCAGGTTGGGACCGAGCCCCGGGTAACTTCCGGGTTGATCGCCGACGGTGTGGCACCGCGCGCAGCCGACCCCGCCCGCCTCGGCAAAGAGCGCCGATCCCCGCTTCGAGTCGCCGCCGTGCTTGAGCGCGAAGGCTTGCAGGCCGGGTCGGAGGACCGCGGCGGTCTGGCCGTTGCCCAGCAGTGAACCGGTGGCTGAAGGCTCCGAGACCGCGACCTGAACCCGCCAGGGAGCAGACCCCTGCCTGGTCCGCAGCAGGACCCGGTTCGTGCCCGACTTCAGGTCCACCCGGACGGTTTCGCTTTGGGCTCCCGTCGGAAAGTTGGCCAGTGGCCTGTCGCCGACCGTGACCAGAGTTGGTCCCGTGGTGTCGATGATCAGGAGCGCGGGGCGGTTGTGGTCGCTGGTGATCTCAGCCAGGGCAAAGGCGGTCAGGGGATGAGTTTCGGGGTCGGGGGCCGCTGATGCGAGGTGATCCAGGCCGAGCAGGCCAGTTTTCAGGTCGGCAGCGCGAGGTTGCCAGGCGAGGAGCTTGCTATCCAGCCCCGGCGTGGTTCGGGCGAGGTCGATCGCCCGGGGGTCGGCGAAGATCGGGCCGGTGGCGCGGGGGAATGGGCCGATGACTTGCCAGGTCGTGACCGGTCGAAAGGTGGCGAGCAACCGCTCGACAGCGGCGGCGCCCGGCCCGATGAACGCCCCTCGGCCTGCCATCGCGGTGAGTTCGGGGACTGCCTCGGCGCGGATCGCGGTCAGGCCCGCCAGACTGGCCCGTCGGAGGTCCGGGTCGCGATCGTTGAGCGCGGTCGCCAGCGGGCCGACGGCACGCTTGTCGGGCATGGCCGCCAGGGCGCGGGTCGCTGCCGATCGGGTCGCGCCGTCGGCGTCACCCGCCAGTTCGACCAGCCTCGGGACCGCCGCGCGGATCTGGTACTGACCCGCCGCCGCGATGAACGCCGTTTGGACCTCGGTCTCGGTCGCGTGGAGCATGATGGATTCGACCACGGCGGGGGCCAGGGGCTTGCCCATCGGGAACGATTCGAGTGCGGCCGAGCGGACAACCGCGCTCTTGTGGTCGAGGAAGCCGAGCAGGTCATTGCTCGGCAGCAACCGTGCCCGGCCGAGCGGCGGAAGCGCCCGGGCCAGCAAAGCGTCGGGGCTCTGGGAGTCATAAAGGACCAGCAACCGGGCATTGAGCGCGGCCGGGCCGGTCAACTGCGCCAGGGCGTCGAGCGCGGCGAGGCGGACCTCGTCGGGCTGAGCCGCGTCGCTGAGTTTGCGGGCCAGCGCTGGGCCTGACCCCGCATCGCGCTGCTCGCCGAGGTGCCGGACCAGGGCCAGGGTATTGACCGGATCGGTCTCGATCGGTGATTCGAGAAGTGACCGGAGGGCCGGCGTTGCTTTGGCCCCGACGCGGATCTCGGCAATGATTGCCTGGCGGCGGACCCCAGCATCCGCATCGCGGAGCGCTCGACCGATCGCGATTAGCACGGCGGCGCTGCTCGGCGGGTCCCACGCCTCGGTCGGCTGCGGCTTCGGCCCCGCCACCGGGTTGGAGCCGAACCAGTGCCCCGACCAGGAGGGCACCTTGCCGTAGAGGCTCCCCAAAGCCGCCACCAGCCGAACCCGCCAGTGCGGATCGGTGGGGGCTTGAGCTTGATCGAGGGCCGCGATCAGGACCCGGACCACCTCGGGGGCATACCAGCCATCGGCCAGCGTCAACGCCGAGTCGCGCCGCTTCGGGTCGGCCAGCGCGGCGGTCAGCGCGGTTGGGTCGGGCGGCGAATGGCTCCGGATGGCGCGGCGGATCGACCAGGCGACGGTCGGGTCGGCCTCGCCCAGATGGGTATAAAGCGCGGTCCGGGTCGCCGGGGTTGTGGTGGCGAGCCGACCCAGGGCGATGGCCGCTTCGCGGCGGACGGTTGGGTCGCCATCGGCGAGCAATCGGACCAGCGTCGGCTCGGCCAGAGGGTCGCGGCGAATCCCCGCAGATCGCGCGGCCTCGGCGCGGACCGAGGCGACCGGCTCGGCCAGAGCGGCCCGGATCGCGGTTCGGGCCGGGGTCGAGCCGATCGCGTCGAGTGCCCAGAGGGCCTGGATCCGGGGGGTATCGGCGGTCTCGGTTCGGCTGGCAAGCATGGCGATCAGTGGTCCCGTTGCGGTGGTCCCCGCCTGGGACAGGTGACGTTGGTTGGTCAGGCGAACGGCGAGCGTCGGGTCGGCCAGCCCGGCGAGTTGCTGGGCCTGGTCCGAACCGGGTCGGTGGGGCGTGGGTGCGGGTCGGTCGGGGCCGGTGTAAGTGAGACGGAACAACCGCCCGGTCGGTGGCCCAGCGCCGAGCCAGCCGTTGTAGGCCCAGTCGGTGAGATAGAATCCCGACCCGTCGGCGGTTGGGGCGATCCCGAACGGGCGGAAGTCGGCCAGGTCTCCCCGCTCGACGACCACCTCGCGGCGGACGACGCGGAAGGTGGCCCCCTTCGGCTCAACCTCGTAGCGGGCCACGGCCTGGAGGCCCCAGTCGCAGATAAACAGGTTGCCGCAGAACCGCACAGGAAGGTTGGCATCATTGGAGCAAACCCCCTGGGCCCCGGCCCCGCCCGACTGCCCGGCCATGATCGGCAAGGCCCGGTGCGGGGCGTCGCGGAACTCGTAGGGGTAGCCGTAGTGCCCACCGACGATGTGGTGGGTCAGGCTGTTGGGCCAGAGGTGGCTATCGTCGTCGTTGCCGAAGGTGAAGACGTCGTCGCGGGCCGAAAGCATGGCCGAGAGCGGGTTCCGCTCGCCCGACGAGACCACTTCGAGGTCGGTCCCATCGGGCCGGACCCGGACGACGCCGCCGGTGCTCAAGGTGATCGTTCGGCCATCTTTTCCGCGTGCCAGCGGTATCCCCTTATCGCCGACCGAAACGTAAAGAAAGCCATCCATCCCGAGCCTGACCCCCGAGGCGATGTGGTCATTCAGGCCGTTTGAGCCGGGAACCTTCGGACCCAGACCCGTGACGAGATCGACCCGGCTGTCGCTGATCCCATCGCCGTCGGTGTCGCGAAAGCTCGACAGGAACGGAGCATGGACGACGTACAAAGTTCCATCCACCCATTCCAGCCCCATGACGCTGTGCAGCTTGCTGGCGAAGGTCCGGGTTGAGCCATCGGGCCGGATCGCCAGGACCGAGTCGACCGGCGAGTTGACCGGCCCCGGCATGTTCATCGGGTCTTGACCGAGGAAAATCGTGCCGTCGGGAGCCACCACCACCGCCGTCGGGTAGCTGATCCGGGGGGCCTGCGCGACCAGCGTGATCGACCAGCCGTCGGCCACCTTCGGCAGCGCGGCCGGGTCGGCTCCGAGTGTCAGTTCGCCGAGCGTGGCCAGGGCCACGAGCGCGAGCACGATCGGGGGGCGCGATCCTCTGAGCATCGTTCGGGGTCCTTCCCTGGTGGCTCGCAACGTGGAGCGGGCGGCGGCATCGGGTCGGCTGGGCTGTCAATCGCCGAGCCTTTCCGGCAAAATCATAGCCGACCCGGCTCGATCCGCCAACGGTGGGTTCGGGCTGACCATGTGGCTGACTATTAATCCGACTTCCCCCTTGGAGCCTTGATCCGTGGACAAAGCGTCGCCTTCCTCCGAAGGGGAATCCACCATCGTCCGGGCCTCGCTTCCCGACCCGAAGCGGAACCCGTCCTACCCCGCCCGCGAGCACCTCCACGAAAAAGCCCACTGGCGGTCGATCCTGAGCAACGCCGAGGCCCAGATCGCGCCGTTCTCGCAGCGCCTCCAGGTGGTCGGCGACGACCCGAAACGACCGATCTACGAGCGGCTCCACGCCCAGATGCTCGGCGCCCGCGACCAGATCGCCGACGCCGTCCGCCGCCTGCCGGGCGAGACCGGCGACCTTTACGAGGAAGACAAGCACCGCGTCGAGGAAGCCGTCATCGCCCTCGATCGCCTCGCCCAGCGCTGGTGATCGCCCGAGTCACATCCTTCCCCGAACCGGATCGGAGTTCATCGTCATGGCCACCGCAACTGCCTTGCTGACAGCGGAGGAGTTCGCCGCGCTGCCTGACACTGGACCGAATACCGAACTGGTCCGGGGAAGGATTATCGAGTTGCCACCGACAAATTTCTTGCATGGCTTGGTCTGCGGTCAAATCCTGATCCAACTGGGGAATGCCGCTAGTCGATCGGGATTAGGGCGGGTCATCGCGAACGACTCGGGAGTAGTAACCCAGCGAGATCCGGATTCCGTCCGCGGGCCTGACGTGGCCTACTACAGCAACGCCAAGATACCCCCGGCCGAGAAGCAGAGAGGGTATCCCGAGCAACCTGCCGACCTCATTGTTGAGGTCCGCTCGCCGAGTGACCGGTGGTCAAAGATGGTTCAGAAAGCCGCCGAATATCTTGCCGCCGGGGTCCTGATTGTGATGGTGCTGGACCCGGATACGAAGTCGGCGCATGTGTTCCACGCCGATCAGCCGACCCGGGTGCTTGGCCCCGATGAGACTCTGACGTTTCCCGACCTCCTGCCCGACTTCGCTGTTCGGGTTGGGTCGATCTTCGAGTGACGAGGGCGGCGGTCAAGTTGCATCCCTGACTGCGCTCTACTGCAAGTCTTCGCTTGGACAAGGAACATTCGATGGCCACTGCGACTGCCTTGATGACGGCGGAAGAGTTCGCCGCGCTGCCCGACCATGAATCAAGGACCGAACTGGTTCGGGGGAAGATGATCGAGATGCCACCGCCCAGTTCCCGGCATGGGTTATTCAGCAGTCGATTCTCACGGATTCTCGGCAACTTCGTGGCAGATCGAGCCCTGGGCGAAGTCCTGAACGAATCGGGTATGATTACTCGTCGTGGGCCGGACTCGGTGCGTGGGCCGGATGTCACCTTCTATAGCGCTGCCAAACTGCCTCCGGTCGAACAGTGGGGAAAGTATTTAGATCCTGCTCCAGACCTGGTTGCCGAAGTCCGCTCTCCCAGCAATCGGTGGTCGGAGATGGTTCAGAAAGCCGCCGAGTATCTTGCCGCCGGGGTGCGGATCGTGGTCGTGCTGGACCCAGACACGAAGTCGGCGCACGTCTTCCACGCCGACCAGCCGACCCGGGTGCTTGGCCCCGATGAGACCCTGACGTTTCCCGACCTCCTGCCCGATTTCACCGTCCGGGTCGGGTCGATCTTCGAGTGACACACCCCTGGGGCAGCCGGCTCATCTTCCGTCGAAGATCTGAGGTCTTAACCCTCGACAGGGCGTCTGGTTGCGGTTTGCTGTTCTGCTCGCTCTCTTGCCGGCACAGGTCCACCCATCAGGGACCGGGGCGGACCTCGACGACCTGATAGACCAGCAGTGGGGCACGCTTGCGGGTGATGGCCGTGGCGACCTCGGAGCGGAGCCAGCCGGCGGCGCGGTTCAGGTGGGCGAGGATGATCTCGGGGTGGATCGGGTCGGACCCGGTCGAGCGGTCGACGGTCACGAGCAAGGTCGCCGCGTCGGGGGCGGGTTCGACGCTGATGATCGTCAGACCGGTCAGGATGGGGTCGGTGGTCGAGCCGGCGAGCAGGCCGTCAACGATGGCGCCGACCTGTTTGGCGAGTTGGTGGGCCTTGTGGCGGCCGGGCTTGCGGTCGCCACCCTTGCGGAAGAAGATCCGGGGGTCGGACCCATCGTCGGGGTGGACCTCAGCGCACATCGTTCGGAGTCGCTTGCGAGACGGCGGGATCGGGTCGGCCATGCGGGTTCCAGCGGAGTGGCGAAGCAGACCCGGCACGTCGCGCCGGGCTCTGACCGGATCGACACCAGGAACGGGCGAGAGGTTCGCCACCAGTCAGACCTCCAGCCCGACCGCCCGCATCAGGGCCAGGGCGTTGGAGTGCTCGACGACGCCGGGCCGCATCTGGTAGTCGAAGGCGAGCCGACCGTCGGCGGCGACGTGATCGGCGAAGTGGACGTTGCGGACCGACGAGCCGATCCGCCCGGCAACCTCGGCCAGGGCCAGGTCGTGCGTGGTGAACAGGCCGATGGCCCCGCGCTCGATCAGGGCCCGGATCACGGCTCCGGCCCCTTCGAGGCGGTCGGCCGAGTTGGTCCCGTGGAGGACCTCATCGATCAGGAAGAACAAGGGGGGCTGCTCGGTCGCCATGTCCATCAGCCGCTTGAGGCGAAGAATCTCGGCATAAAACCGCGACCGGCCATCCTGAAGCGAGTCGTGGACCCGGAGCGTTCCGGCAATGGCCAGCGGGCCGAGGCGGAACCGGGTCGCGCGGACCGGCGCACCCGCCTGGGCCAGCACGGCGTTGATCCCGACCGTCCGGAGGAAGGTGCTTTTGCCCGACATGTTCGACCCGCTGATCGCCAGGACGTGGACCCCGGTCGGGTCGGCCGCGCCGAGCCGGAGCGAGTTCCGGACGCAGGTGCCGACGGGCAAGAGCGGGTGGCCAATCTCGTCCCCTGCCAGGGTCGGCCCGGCGGGGTCGGCGACGACCTCGGGAAGGATGTCGGCCGGGTTCTCGAAGGCGTAACCGGCCAGGCTCGCATAGGCTTCAAACTGGGCTGTGACGTCGAGCCAGAGCGGGATCGACGCCCCTTCACGCTCACGCCAGGCAGCCACGGCGAAGGCAAATTGTGTCCGCCAGAGGAGGACGGACGTGAACAGGGCAAAGTAGATGTTGTGTCGCGCTTCGAGCCACTGGACCAGCCCTGCCAGGCGACCGATCCGCGCCGAGGCGGGAGCCTTGCCCCCGTCAGCCACGCCCAGCCGGGACCAGAGGTCGCGGAGGGCGGGAGACTGGAACCGCTCGCGTTCGATTCGGGCCAGCAGCGCGGCCAGTGTCTTCAACTCGGTCGACCGATCCTCAACCCCGTCCACCGCCCGGTTGACCTGGCCCGCGAACCCGTAGGCGACCGCCGCCTCGGCCGCCAGCAGACCGGCAGCGAGCCACGGGTTGACCATGCCCACGAGCAGACCGACCACCGCGAACAAGGTCACCAGACCGAGGAGCCCAACCGCCAGCCGGACCACCGTCGGCACCCGGCGATGGGGCGATAGCCCCCACTCGGCCAGCGAATCGGCGCGGACGTCGGTCCGGACATCATCGCCAAGAAGGGCCAGATCTTCGCGGAAATCGAGCCGATCACGCAGATCGCCCAGCGCCTCGTGGCGGGAAGCGACCTCGGTCGGGCTGGCGGGGTGAAGGAGCCACGCGGCCAGCACGGCCTCGCCGCCGGCCGTCCGCGCAGCGCAGAGGCGCTCGAACAGCGAGCCGGTGCCGAACAGGTCGAGGTCGGCGGCGTACGGGTGATCCTCTGTCAGGAACCGATCGCCGGTCGAGCCCTGCCCGGCCCACTGGCCATCGACGCGCGCGATCCCCTTCTCGTGGAACTTCGCCACTCGCTCGGCCCGCCGTCGCCGCCCGATGATCCGGGCATGGACCGCCACCAGGGGCACGAACGACCCCAAGGCCACCGCCGCCCAGGGCCAGCCGAGACTCCCCTGCCAGGCGAGATAGGCGAGGATCACCCCCAGGACGACCACGCCGAGCCGGGCATTCATCAGGGTTGAGTCAAGCTTGCCCACCCCGGCCGCTTCGAGTCGGGCCTGGTCGAGACGGCGGGTCAACTCGGCGCGAGGGTCAAGGCAAGCGGCGGGCACGGTCGAGACGTCCAAGGCGGGGACTCCGGCGGCTGATCGGATCGCGGACCGGTAAGGTCTAATAAGAAGGTCGCGATCCACGGCACACAGAGCCCCATCCTAGCCGACCCACCCCGCCTGACCAACACCACCACGATTTTGATTGTCAGAGAGGCAACCTAAAGTCAAGTGCTTGGATGATTACTCCGGTTCGGTCATTGTTCCGGTTCCAGACCCAGAGCCCTGAGCTGGGCCAGCAACCGTTCGGCCCGGAGCGTGGCGTCGTTGGCGCGTTCGCGTTCCTGATCGGCCTGAAGTTTGGCGTCGTTGGCCCGGTCGCGTTCGTCGGCGAGTTGCTGTTCGGTCTCGTCGCGTTGGCGGACGATGTCGGTGTAGGACTGGAAGGGGCGGCCGTCGGGGTTGAGGATGCGGAGTTCGGGCTTGAGCCTGGCGGCGATCTCGAACCGGATGCCGAGCCGGGGGCTGGTCCAGCCGAACAGGTCGGCAATCGGGACGAGCTTGTCGTGGGCACGGAGGTAGCCCTTATGGCGGCCGAAGTCGGGGTCGAGGACGTAGTATTCCTCAACACCGTAGCGCTCGTAAAACTCCAGCTTCCGTTTCATCTCACCGGCGCGGTTGCCGGGCGACAGGATCTCGAAGGTCACCTGCACCGGTACCCCTTCTTCGCGGTGCTGAATGTATGACCCGCGATCGGCCTTGGGCCGTCCGAAGATGACCATCGTGTCGGGCGCAACCCGGATCGTATTGTCCCCCTCGACCGGATACCAGAGGCAATCACCCGCCACGAGGACGTTCGGATCATCAAGGAACAAGGCGTCGATGGCCCCCTGGATCGTGGTAATCCAGCGAAACTGCAACTGATTGTCGGCCATCGGTTCGCCATCGCACGACGGGTAGAACGGGTCATCGAGGGGAAAGACCTGCGGGGTCGTCGCGCGTTGCATGACCTGCTCCTCGATTCACCCGGTCGGAAGGCGAATGCCACCGGCCGATTACAGCAGATTGCCCGCTGACCGACCAGACAAATGTGCCACCGGAGCATTGGCCGTTAAAGACGCTGCCTGTCGCTCGGGAAGGTGCGTTCAAGGCGCACCCCGATCGCCTGTCGAGGTCGGCTCGGTTCGGAACCGAACTGCTCAACGTCGGGAAGTTCCACCTTGTCAAGGAGCAGACGATTTCTCGCTCACTCACGCGCCTGCGGGTCGATAATGGGTTCGTTCGGTCAAAACACCGCGATCGACCAATGGGTTCGTTCGGTCAGCGACCAGATCGTGGGCAAAGTCGAGACCCAACTTTTGCCCGCGACGGACTCGAAGCCGTTGCCTTAACCAGGGTTGTGGTCCAGATCCAGCTTGCCGGGGTGGAATGGGTTCGTTCGGTCATTCTCCGCCTGATCATGCAGTGGGTTCGTTTGGTCAGACTCGGTGTCAGCAGGCAATGGGTTCGTTTGGTCAGCAGCGTGAGTCCCGGCGAGCCGGGCTTCGTCATCGGCGGCGGCTTCGGCGATGAGCCGGTCGCGGTCGGGGTGGAAGCGGAAGTCGGGCTGGCGCTTGGGGGGTTCGGTCCGGAGTTCGGCGACGAACCATTTCAACTGCCGGTGCAACCAGCGGGTGTAGCGACGGAGCTTGGCCAGCATCGTCGAGGGTTCGGGGCTCAGGTCGGATTCGACCAGCGTGCGGAACGACTCGTCGGCCACGCGGAGGCGGTCGCGCTTCACTTCCAGATTCAGGATTCGCATCCGCGCATAGCCGGGCGTCTGGTGGTGCTCGGCGGGGGCCGGGCAAAGTTGCTGGGCAAGCGTCCCCTGCGCCTCGGTCCAATCCTGTGCGGGAATCGCCGCCAGATGTTCCCACTTCTCGATCATCCAGTCGCACCCGGCGGGGGTACACCAGAGCGCGGCCACGGTCCGGGAGGGGTCAACGGCAAGGTTCGACCCCAGCGCATGGGCGGCCTGGGTTTGATCCATCTCCCAGCAGTCGATGGCACGCAACGCCTGGATATCACGCAGGCGACGTTCGATCCGTTCCGACCGATTGATCCGCATCATGTACAGGGCAGCCTGCTGGCAGAGCCAGTCTTGCCACGAGTTCTGCGGGCGGAACTGGTGGTACAAGCCGGTGTTCCAGTGCAGGAGCGTCTCGGCATTCTCAAAGTCGGCGACCTGGTTTTCCAGGCGACCGATCAACTCGGCCCGAAGTTTGGCCTTTTTGGGCGCAAGCGGGACGCCGGGGATCGGCAAGAGGTGGGGTGTTTCCATCAAATCAGGGGCGAGCGTTGTGGCAAGGTTCATAAGTCGGGCTTTCATCAAAGGTGACAAGCAACGAGGTCGGGACATTGTTCTCCGGAATAAGATCGTGAATGCGCGGGGTCTGATATTCAGGTTGGGGGCAGATTCTTCCCATTTTGCCAAAATAGGGAGTTGGCGACCGGCTCTGGCACCAGCGTGCGTTGGTTCCGCTTGCTTGACTCGGCGGTCGAGTGACTTACACTGACGCGAGACCGATCCGCGGCAAACTTATTGGCGGTTCGGTTCGGATTGTTGCTTTTTGATGGCAACGGGTGTGCGGTAGAACTGGTCGGGGCGGTCGGTTTGGATTGGTGGCGCCTCGCGGTAGAGACATCCGGGACGGAGCGAGGCGAGCAAGAATCATGGCTGAATCCCCGACGATTTATATCCTCGACGCCTACTCGTTGATCTATCAGAACTTCCACGGGGTCCCGTTGATGACGGGACCATCAGGGCAGGCGACGAACGCCGTCTTCGGCATGTTCCGCGACCTGCTCGGGATGCTAAAGACGCGGAAACCCGAGTATCTGGCCGCCGCCTTTGATGGAGCGGGCAAGACGACAAGGGCCGAGAGCTTCCCCGAGTACAAGGCCCAGCGCGGGCCGATGCCCGATGATCTCCGCCCGCAGATCGAGGTGGTCAAGCGGATGTTCGAGGCGTTCCGCGTCCCCGTCCTGATGCACGCCGGGGCCGAGGCCGACGACATCATCGCCACCCTGGCCCGCCGCGCCGCCGAGCGCGGGATCGACTCGGTCATCTGCACGTCGGACAAGGACGCGCGGCAACTGATCGACGCGAAGACCCGCATCCTGAACATCCGCAAGGGGGAGTTCCTCGACACCGAGGGGTTACTCAAGGATTGGGGGGTCCGCCCCGATCAGGTCGTCGACACGCTGGCGCTGACCGGCGACACGGTGGACAACGTGCCGGGCGTGCCGGGGATCGGCCTCAAGACGGCGGTCGGACTGTTGCAGCAGTTCGAGACGATCGAGGGGATCTATGCCAACATGGCCAGGATCTCGGGGGCGAAGCGGAAGGAGAATCTGCTCGCTCACCAGGAGACGCTGGCCCGGGGTCGCGCGCTGATCCGGCTCGAAACCGAGCTGCCGATGGAACTGGACTGGGAGGCGCTGAAGTCCGACGGGTACGACGCCAAGTTGCTCCGGGCGCTCTGCGTCGAGTGCGGCTTCCACCGCTTCCTGGATGAGATCGTCGAGACCGAAAAGGTGGTCGAAACTCCCTGGGAGATGGACTACCGGACCGTCGACACGCCCGAAAAACTCAAGGACTTCGTCGCTCTGCTGGAGCAGCAACCGCGCTACTGTCTCGACACCGAGACGACGGCCATCGACCCCCTCCGGGCGAACCTCGTCGGCCTCTCGTTCGCCTGGGAGCCGGGAGTAGCCTATTACATCCCGGTGCGGGGACCGATGGGCAGCACGGTTCTGGACGAAAAGGCGACGCTGGACGCGCTGCGACCCGCCTTGACGAACCCAAGCACCGAGAAGGTCGGCCAGAACCTCAAGTACGACATGCTGATGCTTCAGCGCGCCGGGATCGAGATTGCCGGGCCGGTCACCGACACGATGGTGTTGAGCTACCTGCTGGAATCGGGGGAGCGGAACCACAGTTTGGATCAGCTCTCACAGCGGCTTTTGAACCACGCGATGATCCCGATCACGGCCCTGATCGGCAAGGGCAAGGGCCAACTGACGATGGACCGGGTCGACATCGCCAAGGTCGCCGAGTACGCCGGCGAGGATGCCGACGCCACCTGGCGGGTTGAAGAGATCCTGACGCCCCGGGTCCGCGAGGAAAACCTCTGGGATCTGTACGCCGCGATCGAGCGCCCGCTGATCTCGATTTTGGCACGGATGGAAACTCTCGGGATCAAGGTCGATGTCGGTCGGCTCCGGATCTTGTCGGGGGAGTTCGCCGCCAAGATCAAGGCGATCGAAACCCAGATCTACGAGCTGGCCGGCCACCCGTTCCAGATCGGCAGCCTGCCGCAACTGCGGACCGTGCTGTTCGACGAGTTGAAGCTGCCGTCGTACAAGAAGACGCCGGGGGGGGAGCCGAGCACGGATTCGGAAGTCCTCGAAAACCTGGCGAGCAAGCACCCACTGCCGAAGATGCTGGTCGAGCATCGCCACTTCTCGAAGCTCAAGAGCACCTACCTCGACGCGCTCGCCGACCTGGCCGACGATGACGGGCGGGTTCACGCCTCGTTCAACCAGGTCGTGACGGCGACAGGTCGGCTCAGTTCGTCCGACCCGAACCTGCAAAACATCCCGATCCAGTCCGAAGACGGCGGCCAGATCCGGCAGGCGTTTGTCGCCGGGTTCCCCGGCTGGCAACTCGTCGCGGCGGATTACTCGCAGATCGAGCTGCGCATCCTGGCGCACTACACCAGAGACCCGGCGCTGGTCCGGGCGTTCGCCGAGGACATCGACATCCACACCGCCGTCGGGGCGCGGATCTTCAAGGTGGCCGAGGCCGACGTCACCCACAACCAGCGGCGGGTGGCCAAGACGGTCAACTTCGGCGTCATCTACGGGATCAAACCGTTTGGCCTCGCGGCGCGACTCGGGATCACGCAGGCTGAGGCGGCGACGTTCATCGACGCCTACTTCACCGAGTACGCCGGCGTCGACTGGTTCATGACGCAGACCCTGGAAGACGCGCGGACGAAGGGCTACGTGGCCACGATTTTGGGCCGTCGTCGCGCGATCAACGGCGTCAAGCAGACGTCGGGGCGGAACATGAACCTGGCCGAGCGGACGGCCGTCAACGCGGTGATCCAGGGGTCGGCCGCCGACCTGATCAAGAAGGCGATGATCGAGGTCGATGCGCGCATCCGCGCTGAGGGACTGCAAGCGCGAATGTTGCTCCAGATCCACGACGAACTCGTGTTCGAGGCACCCGATGCCGAGGTCCCCATCCTGGCCAGGCTCGTTCGCGAGACGATGATCAGCGCCATCCAGTTCGACGTCCCATTAAAGGTCGACGTCGCCGCCGGGCCGAACTGGCTCGACGCCGAGACCTTGCCCGGCGCCTGAGCGTGATTCGGTGCCTGTCCGTCTGTGCCGCTCGCCATGCCAGAGTCCACTGGCAAACCCAAAACGGCGATCAAGGTGGTGAAATTGGTTGCGGGGAGTCTGGATTTGTCGTATAAGAGAAGTCCAGCAACCACCAGCACCTCTCTTTTCGCCAACTCTCCCGCTGCCAACGACCCCGCTCCTCTGCTTCGAGGCGGCTTCGCGCGACCGGACCGACGAATCGATCTGCTCAGGTTGAACTCCCAGAAAACCGGATTGTCGTGCGCTCGGGTCGACTGGAAGTTTCTGCTGGTTTCGCCCGCATTGTCTCTGCTTGCAGTCGCTGTGGCCGGCGCCATGCTGGTTCTTCTGCTCGTCCTCCTGGACCCGTCCCGGTGTCCCAGGCATCAAGTGCCCCGCCCCCTGCAGCCCGCCAGCCGGGCCTGGATCTGAGATCAATCAATGCCTCGTCGCCACCCCCAAACCCCTCGTCCTCAGCGCCGACCGTCTGGCCCCTGGCGCCATGGTCCGACCCCGGTGATCGGCGTCGTCGGTGGCATCGGGAGCGGAAAAAGTCAGGCCGCCGCCGCGTTTGCCGGGCTGGGAGCGATGGTCCTTGATGCCGACAAGGTCGGCCACACCTTGCTCGACCAGAACCCTTGCCGCGACATCGTCATCGAGGTCTTTGGCGAGGGGGTTTTGGGACCGTACACCGCTGAGGGGGAACGGCGCCCGATCGACCGTCGCGCCCTGGGCGCACTCGTCTTCGCCGACCCATTCTTGCTCGGTCGGCTCGAAGATATCCTCCATCCGTTGATGCGGCGGACCTTCGAGCGCGCCATCAGCCGCGAGGTCCGCCAGCGCCGCCACAAGGCGGTTGTCCTCGACGCCGCGATCCTCTACGAAGCGGAATGGAACGACCTCTGCGACACGGTCGTGTTCGTCGATGCGAGCCCGGAAGTCCGCCTGGCCCGGCTCGTAGCAACTCGGGGTTGGACGGCCGAGACGCTGGCCACCCGCGAGAATGCGCAGGGCGCGCTTGCCGAGAAGCGGGTCGAGGCGAACCATCTTTTGACCAACAACGACACCATCGAGGCGCTTCAGGCCGCCGCCCGGGCGCTCTGGCCGGCCCTGCTCAAGCCCGCGCCTCGACCCCGGCCCGCCGTTGATCTCGACGCCTTCGACGACCTTGAACCCACTCCCGCGAGTCCAGCCAGTCCTCCATCTACCCCGCCGCCCGACCGCCGCGGCCCGAGGGGACGCCCTTCCTCCTGAACCGGACCGGGTCGGGTCGTCGAGTTGCTGACGATCGACCACGTTGCCCCGCTTTTGCCTTGCTCAACCGCCTGAACACACTTCGACCGATCGACCGAGGAGCTTAGATTCCCATGCCCAATGAGACTCGCCCCCGCCGGGAGTCTTCCAACTCGTCTCGCCTTCGAGGCAAGGCCGCCCCGGCGCCCCAGCCGTCGGCGGACGAGATGGCCGGCACCGCCGGACCGGAACTGAACCCGATGGACCAGCCGACCGAACCACGCCAGCCGCTCCCGCTCGAACCGGCGACCTCGGGTCCAGCTTCCCCCCCGCCGACCAGCCGCGATGATCGTGATTATGCGCCCGCTCCCTCGGCTCGAACCCGCGACCGCGATCGCGAAGCAAGTACCGCCAGCGCCGGCCCGGAACGGCCGATGTCGCTCCGCGATCGGATGGCCCGCGACCGCGCCGAACGCGAGCGCGAAGCCGCCGCTCCTCCGCCTCGCCGCGAGCCTACCACCAGTCGGACTCGCGCTGAAGCTCCGCCCGAGCGTGAGCGGTCCGATCGAGATTCGTCGTTCGGGCGTGGTCTGGAGGCCGACCCGACCGACGGCTTCGCGCTACTGGGGGCGACCCCGCCGCCGAGCGATCCGTACGCCGAGCTGCCGGGTTCGGCGGTCAACCCCGAGTTCGACGGGGTGGTCGAGATCGACGATGAGTTCGGCGATAACGCGATCCACGACCGCTATGAGGACATCAAGCGGGGTGAGATCCACCTGACCGAACTGCAAAAGATGACGATGCCGCAGCTCATCCGCGCCGCCAAGAGCGAAGGCGTGGTCGAGTATACCGGGCTCAAGAAGCAGGATCTGATCTTCAAGATCCTCAAGGAACGGGTCAAGCAAAACGGCCTGATGTTCGGTGAGGGAACGCTCGAAGTCCTCCCCGACGGCTTCGGCTTCCTCCGGAGCCCCGACTACAACTATCTCCCCTGCCCCGACGACATCTACGTCTCGCCGAGCCAGATCCGCCGGTTCGGCCTCAAAACGGGGGCGATCGTCGCCGGCCAGATCCGCCCGCCCAAGGAAAACGAGCGCTACTTCGCGCTCCTTCGGGTCGAGGCGATCAACTACGAAGACCCCGACAAACTCAGCGAGAAGGTCGGCTTCGACGACCTGACGGCCTTGCACCCGATGGGCCGGCTGGTCCTCGAAAACCCGCGCCTGCCCGACGAGATCAACATGCGGGTGATCGACCTCGTCACGCCGATCGGTCTCGGCCAGCGCGGTCTGATCGTCGCCCCGCCGCGGACCGGCAAGACGATCCTCCTCCAGAAGATCGCCAACAGCATCCTGGCCAACCACGAATCTGCCTACGTCATGGTCTTGCTGATCGACGAGCGGCCCGAAGAAGTGACGGACATGGAACGCTCGGTCAAGGGGCCGACCGCCGAGGTCATCTCCTCGACCTTCGACGAGCCCGCCATCCGCCACATCCAGGTGGCCGAGATGGTCATCGAAAAGGCCAAGCGGATGGTCGAGTACGGCCGCGACGTCGTGATCTTGCTCGACTCGATCACCCGGCTGGCACGCGCCTATAACACCGAGGCCCCGCACTCGGGCAAGATCCTGACGGGCGGGATCGACGCCTCGGCCCTCCAGAAGCCGAAGCGCTTCTTCGGGGCCGCGCGGAAGATCGAGGAAGCCGGGAGCCTGACGATCCTCGCCACCGCGCTCGTCGATACCGGGAGCCGGATGGACGACGTGATCTTCGAGGAGTTCAAGGGGACGGGCAACATGGAGTTGCACCTCGACCGGCGCCTGGTCGACAAGCGGGTCTGGCCCGCCATCGACGTCAACCGCTCGGGCACGCGCCGCGAGGAGATCCTGATGGACGCCGACGAGCTGCGCCGCGTCTGGATCTTGCGCCGGGTCCTCAACGACATGAACCCGGTCGAGGCGATGGAACTGCTGACCGGCCGGATGCGGAAGACCAAGACGAACGCCGAGTTTTTGATGAGCATGAACCTGTCGTGAGGTGGATCGGGCCCGCTCCGGCTCTGCGATCAGACGAGAGCCGGACGTGCCCATTCCACGAGCGAGATATCCATGTTTGACTCAGGCGAAAAGCGGATCAGCGTGGGGCCGAGGTTTCATCAAGTGGGCTTTCTGGCGATCTCCGCCACAGTGCTCGGCAGCCTTTATCTGGTGGCAGCGGTCTCGATCGTCGGAGGCGACGGTTTCAAAACCGTGTTTCCCTGGTTGCTGATGGCTGGGTTGTGGTTCGGCTTAGCGACGACGTTCTACCTGATGAGATATCGCCCCCTCAAAGACGTCTACCTGGGCGTGCATGGCATCCGAGTGACGAGTCGCCGGTCGGAGATCTTTATTCCCTATGAGGGGATCAAGAGCCTCCGCGAGATCAAGTCGCAAAATCCCCGGCTTGTCGTTGTCCAACTCCAGCAAAGCACGATCCACGGCCGTCAGTTCACGTTCATCCCCGCCCGGAGCTCGATCGACCTGGTCTGGTTCTGGAGCGAGAGCCTCGTGGTCAAAGAGCTGCGCGAGCGCATGGCCACCGCTCAAGCGGTCCAAAATCACAAACCATCCGGCCGTGTCGGTCGCTCGGTCATGGCCGACGACGAACGCGACGGGCCGTTCTGATCGATCGGACCGAAGGAGGCGACGCTCATGCCTCGCAAGCATCTCCAGGGTGATCCCGAAGTCCGCCCCGATGAGTGTTTGATCAGCGGCTCTACGTTCTTCCTGAAGATCGTTGTGCCTGCGTACTTCCTGGGGTTTAGCTTCTGCTGGTTGCTTGGAGTCGGCTACTCCGCGATCGGCAAGCGAGAAACCTCTGCGTTCCTCGGTGGCGGCTATGGCCTTTTGATCATGGCGGGCTGCTTGAGAACCTTCATTCGCTCTCATTTTCCGCTCAAAAAAGTTTGGGTCGGGGACAGTGGCTTGCGTGTGTCCAATTTTTGGACGCAGATCGAGTTGCCGTTCGCTGCTATCGAATCCATTACGCAGCTGACCGAGAGCCGCCTTCGCCACGTCATCATCGAGCTGAACCAGGAGACCAGCTTCGGTCGCCGTATCACCTTCGTTCCCAATATTTCCAGGACGTTCTGGCCGTTCGGTTTCGGCGAAGCGGAAATTGTGATCGACCTCCGCGAGCGCGTCAAGGCCGCCCGGCGTTGCAACCTGGGCAAGAAGGCGGCCCAGCCGCTGGCACACTCCGGCCGGTCGGTCATGGCTGATGACGAGCTGGATGGTCCGTTCTGAATCAAGCAGATCGAGGAGGTTGCGATGGCGACGGTGACGAAGCGAGGAACTCAGGAAGCCGCCGCGGCGGTGTTGCATGGCGTCTCGTACCGGGAATATGCGCGGCTGACTCGCCTGGATGCCAACCGGCACCTGCGGATGGCTTATTATGATGGGACGTTGGAGATCATGTCGCCAGGGATGCACGAGCACGAACAGCCTTCCCGACGAATCAGCACCATCATTACGTCGGTGGCCGACGTCCTGAATCTCCCCTACAACGGGACCGGTTCGTTTACCGTCCGGCGCCAGGGAGATGGACCGCGCAAGGGGACGGGGCGCGAGGCGGACCAGAGTTTCTACTTCGCCAGCGTCGACCGACTGCCGATGGACCGCGAGCCGAGTCTCGACGCGGGTGACCCGCCGCCCGACCTATGGGTCGAGGTCGACAACCGGTCGAGTTCGCGGACTCGGTTGCCAACGTACGCGCGACTCGGTATCCCTGAAGTCTGGCAGTACCGGGTCGAATCGAAGCAGATCCGCTTTCTCCGGCTGGAAAACATCCAGTATCTTTCCCTGGAACAAAGCCTGGCACTGCCCGTCCTGACGCCGGCTCTGGTGGAGGAAGCGTTGCGGCACGGCGCGACCATGATCGAAAGCCACTGGGTCCGCTGGCTCCGCGAGTGGTCGGCGCAGTTCCACCCACGCGTGATCGAGTGATCGAGGAGGTTGCGATGGCGACGGTGACGAAGCGAGGAACCCACGAGGCCGCCGCGGCGGTGTTGCATGGCGTCTCGTACCGGGAATATGCGCGGTTGACGGGTCTCGATGCCAACCGGCACCTGCGGATGGCTTACCATGATGGGACGTTGGAAATCATGTCACCACGCATCTCCAGCCACGAGTTGCCGTCCGAGCGGATTGCCTTGATCATCCGAGTCGTCGCCCTCAATATCGGGATCAACTACGAGGCGATTGGCTCCGGGACAGTCCGGCGGCGGGGAGACGGTCCGCTCAAAGGGACCGGGCGCGAGCCTGACAAGGGGTTTTATTTTGCCAACGTCGACCGTTTTCCCACCGACCGCGAGCCGGATCTGGACGCTGGCGACCCACCGCCCGACCTCTGGCTTGAGGTGGACAACCGAGTTAGCTCGCAAGCCAAGCTGCCGACCTTTGCCCGGCTCGGCGTCCCCGAGGTCTGGCGGTACCGCAGCCAGACGAATACGCTGCGTTTTTTGCACTTGATCGAGGGAAAGTACGAACCGATCACGCACAGTTTGGCCTTGCCCGTGCTGACACCCGCGCTTGTCCTGGAAGCTTTGAACGCGGGAGGGTCGATGCGGGAGGGAGAATGGCTGCGCTGGCTCCAGCCATGGGCGGAGCGGTTTCGGCCAGCGGACGTCTGATCGTCTCTTGTCAATGCAACGTCTCGGAAGGAAATGGCGATGGTCACGGTGACCCGGCAAGATTTACAAAACCCTGACGTGACAGTCCTGCGTGGCGTGCCATTCCGCGCATACCTTCGGCTGATTGCGCACCCGGATAACCGCCACCTCCGGATGGCTTACCATGATGGAACCTTGGAGATCATGTCACCGATCCAGTTCCAGCACGAGGGTGCATCCTGGCGGTTCTCGTTGTTGGTCGTGTTCGTTGTCCGAGCGTTAGGAATTCGCTGCGTGGGCACTGGGAGCATGACGATCCACCGGAAAGGTGAGGGTCTCACCAAGGGGGTCGGCAAGGAACCCGACCAGGGATTTTATCTGGCATCCATCGAGCGCTTCCCGCGTGAGCGGAAGCTCGATCTCGTCGCGGGTGATCCCCCGCCCGACCTCTGGATCGAGGTGGACAACCGCGCCAGCTCGAAGGGGCGGTTCCCGATCTATGCCCGGTTGGGCGTGCCCGAGGTCTGGCAATAGCAGGTGGCGCAGGGGTCGCTCAAGTTTTTTCGGTTGGTTGATGGGAAGTACGTTGCAATGGAGCGGAGCCCGGCGTTGCCGGTCTTGACCCGAACGATTGTCCTGGAGGCGATCACAATCGGGGCCAGCATGGCGGATACCGAATTTCTCACCTTCCTTGAGGGGTGGGTTCCGGCGATGATGGCTCAGGCCGCTGCTGATCCTCGGCCGGAATGATTTGACCTCTTGAGGCAGACCCCGCGACTTATGATGACCTTTGAAGGTAACTTCGCTCCTCCCGCCGGCCGGTTCGCGATCGTCGCGGCGCGGTTCAACTCGCTCGTGACCGAGGCCCTGCTCGCCGGTTGCCTCGACATGTTCGTCCGCCACGGGGTTGAGCGCACGCGGATCGACATTGCGTGGGTGCCGGGCTCGTTCGAGATCCCGTTCATTGCCCGGAAGCTGGCAGAGTCGCAGAACTATGCGGCTGTCATCACGCTCGGGGCGGTGATCCGGGGAGACACCGGGCACTATGACCAGGTGGCCAACTCGGCAACCAGCGGCGTGATGCAGGCGGGGCTGAGTACCGGCGTGCCGGTGATCTTCGGCGTTCTGACGACCGACACCGTCGAGCAAGCCCTGAACCGGTCGGGTCTGAAGGCGGGCAACAAGGGGGGCGAGGCTGCCCTGGCAGCGATCGAGATGGTCAACCTGCTGGCCCAGATCGACGGGGCGGGGTCAACGCGCGAATCAAGCTGATTGCGCCTGGGTGGCCACTTCCTCGATGTGAAAGTCCTTGATTTCCAGTTGGACGTCGCGACGGTCGTTCCATTCGTTGATCGCCGCGTGGAACGCCACCGAGCAGAGCGTACCAGCCTTCAGTGTCCGGAAGCGTTCGGTGTTCTGAAACGCGACACCGCCCAGGGTCGTCCCCCCCTGGGTGAACCGGACCTGCACCGTCTTGCCGTCCTTGCCGACAAATTTGGGGTCGGCGACGACCCGGACGTTGTGCGCCACGAGCACCGGCTTGGGGTTGCCGATGCCGTAGGGTTCGAGTTTTTCGAGCGACTCGACAACCTTCAACGACAGGGTACCGAGCGGGATCTCGGCGTCGACGTTCAGGGTTTTGGTCAGTTGCTCTGCGTCCAGCACGGTCCGGCAGTGGACCTCGAACGCCTCGGCAAACGTCTCGAAGTGGGCCCGGGGGAGCTTCAGGCCCGCCGCCGCGGCGTGGCCGCCAAACGAGAGCAACCCCGATGAGCAAGCGTGGATGGCGTCGTAGAGGTTGAAGCCGCCGATCGACCGCGCCGAGCCCTGGCCGTGCTCGTCGTTGAGGGCGAGGATGATGGTCGGTCGATGATAGATCTCGGCCACGCGACTGGCGACGATCCCGACGACTCCCAGGTGCCAGCCCGCCTGACCAAGCACGATGGCCCCGCGCCCGTTGAGGCCGCCCTGAGCTTCGATCAACTCGTGTGCCTGATCGACGATCCCCTTCTCGACCTCCTGCCGCTGCCGGTTGCAAACTTCGAGCGCCTGCGCCAGTTCCTCAGCGCGGGCGGGATCGTCGGTGATCAGCATCTCGACCGCCTGCATCGCGCGTTCAAGCCGACCCGCCGCGTTGATCCGCGGCGCCAGCTTGAAGCCAACCTGGCCGGTCGTGACGCCCTTCTTCCCCAGGCATCCCGCCACGCTCATGAGCGCCTGGAGGCCCAAGCTGGGGGATTTCGTCATCCCCGCCAGGCCATGGCGGACCAAGATACGATTTTCACCCTGGATCGGCATCACGTCGGCGACCGTCGCCATCGCCACCAGCGTGATCGACTTGAGCAGGAAGTCGCGGAGGTGCGGCGATGCCTTCTTGCCATCGCCAAAGGTCTTGCAGATCTGCCAGGCAAGCTTGAACGCCACGGCACAGCCGCAAAGATCGCCGAACGGATAAGCACCACCGGGTAAACGCGGGTGCACCAGCGTCGCGGCGTCGGGAAGGTCGGCCCCGATCGTGTGGTGGTCGGTGATGATCAGCTCGATGCCGAGTTCGCGGGCCAGCCTGGCCTCGCGGACAGCGGAGATCCCACAGTCGACCGTGATGACCAGCTCAGCGCGGTGAGCAACGGCCAGGCGGCGGAGCGCTTCGCCGTTGAGGCCATAGCCTTCCTCAACCCGGTGCGGGATGTAATATTCAACGTCATGGGCTCCAGCCAGCTTCAGGCAGGCCCAGAGGATGCTGGTACCGCAGACGCCGTCGACGTCGTAGTCGCCATAGATGACGATCTTCCGCCCGTCGCGGACGGCCGCCACGATCCGGTTCGCGGCGTCCACGACACCTGGGAGCGATTCGGGGTCATGCAGGGCGCTTAAACGCTCGTCGAAGAAGATGGTCGCGGAGCGGAGGTCGGTCACGCCCCGATTGAGGAGCAGGTGCGCGATCAAGGGCGGCACGCTCGCCTCGCGGCTCAGCGTGGCGACGGCATCGCGGTCGAATGGTTTGAGACGCCACCGAGTCTGGGTCATCCCGCGACCTTCCTTCAAGCCAATCACCACCGTGCGCGAATCGGACGGCTGTTCAGCGGCGAACGCAGACCGACCCTGCACACTTATACCCCGGTCCACAGGAGTTGACAAGTGGATACCTCGAATCAGAACCACCCACGGCTCCGCGCCACGGCCCACATCCCCAGCGGAGCCAGGACCATCAAGCCCACGGTCAGGCCGAAGATCAGTCGCCGCGGCAGTTCCGGTTCGCGAAACATCAGGGTTTCGCCGAAGAAGTTCATCCCGAAAAAGCCGACAATAAAGGTCATCGGCAAAAACATCACGTTCAATAAGGTAAGCACCTTCATGATGTCGTTCGTCCGGTTGGAGACGATCGACAGATAAGTATCCAGTGCCCCCGCGATCAGGTCACGGAGGCTTTCGACGATGTCGTGAACGCGGACCAGATGGTCGTACACATCGCGGAAGTAGACCCGGTGCTCAGCGCGAATCTGCGGGTAGGGATCGCGCGCCAACCGGTTGAGAACTTCACGCATGGGTGAAACGACCCGCTGCAACCGCAAGGCACACCCCTTGATGTGGAAGATCCGTCGCAAGGTGGCAGGCGTGGCATGATCAAAAACTTCGTCCTGCGCCTGGTCGATGGCGGTGTCGAGGTGCTCGATCGCCGGCAAGAACTGGTCGACCAGATCGTCGAGCAGACGATGCAGGAGATGGCCGGCCCCCTGTCGCAGTCGGTCCTCGCCCTCACGCTCGATCTGGCGGTGATGACGGGCGATGACCTCGATCGGTTCGTGGTGATAGGTCACCAGCCAGTTGGCGCCGAGGAAGAGGTCGAGTTCGTGGAGCTGAAGTTCATCGGTGGCGGGATGAAAATCGATCGTATCGACGACGAGGTAAAGATAGTTTCCCCAGTCGTCGATCCGAGGAATATGCACATCCTTGAGGGCATCCTCGATGGCGAGCGGGTGAAAGTGGAGCAGGTCGCGGAAGAACGCTTCAACCTCGCCGTTGTGGGCGGAGTCCAGATCTTCGACGTCGATCCAGACGGTCGCATCCGGTTGATTCATGAGACTTGGGACCTGATCGATCGGGCAATCCAGGTGCAAGGTTCCGTCCGCGTCACGGTGCATGACGCGGATGGTCAGAGTCTGGGGAGTCCGGATCGGCGAGTGGTCGTTCGGGTCGGCCCGGGGGCCATCGAGTCGAGTTGGCCGGGTGATTGTGCCACCACCGGATCGATTGGGGCGCTTCTTGCGCCGACCGTTGGGGGTCCGACGCGGTCGAGCGGCCTCTTTGATCAGGTCGATCGGCGGCAACCGGGTCGGGTCGTCGGGGGGAATTGTCCGGCGGATCGGGTCGAAGAGCTGCCCCTGGATGCCGAACTGGCGGGGATCGACCGGCCCGAGCACGCTCGGGATCGGTCCGACGGGGAGCTGCGAAACCCCGATCAGCACCGACCCGACGGGCACACGTTCGAGTTGAAACGTGCCATCGGCTCGGATCGACCCGACCCTCAGGTTGCCCCGGGTTCCCGGCGCGGGGTGGATCTCGATGAAACCCCCGCCCACGGGCTGTGCCCCAACCACGACCTGACCGCGAACCGTCGTGGTTGCGAACCGCTCGGGACCAAGTTCATCCTTGCAGCCCATGCTCAGCCAGGGAACCACGGCGAGGATTGTCGAGATCACGCGGCGACGGCGGTTCAGGTGAGGATCAAACGGCATGAATCTTGATCCGAGGGTGATCGACGAGTGATCGCGACGCTCGATCAATCAAGGGCGAATGAGGAGGTCCGGGTTCACATCACCTTGCACTTGCTCGACCAGATCGTCCCAGGCCAGGCGATCACCGGGCTCTAACGGGTCGAGCCAACCGATCCGCCGACCGCCCCGTTGGGCACGACCAGAGTGGGGTCCATTTCCCGCCGGACCTAGGAAGATCCGCCCCCCCGACTGGCGATCCCCGGCAAGCCGACCCGTCGACCCAAAAACCGCCATGGTTCCACCTGCCTGGTTCAGGCCGGCCCGGTGGCCCGCGTTGCCGGTGACGAGGAGCGATCCGCCCGTCTGAAACGATCCCAGCCCATCGCCAGCATCACCGACCACAACCACCAGTCCCGCTCGGAGGCCGCGACCCGCCCCGTCCAGGGTGGAACCGAGAGCGATGATCCGCAACCCGGGGGCGTCGGTGTTCGCCCCAAGTTCAGGGCCTGTTCGGCCCATGACCTCGATCGTGGCACGCCATGACCCAGCGAAGCCCGACGCCAGCAGACGTTGACCCTCGGCTCCCAGCAGCCGAATCCGCGAGTGGCCGGCGTCGAGCAAGCGCAGGATCTGGAGATTGATCTGAACGTAGTCGCGGATCTCGGGGACGAGGATCGAGGCAACCTCTGAGTAGAGGTTGCCCGACGGATCAGAGGCCATTAGGACCAGCGGCGAACAGCGGTCCGTTCGGGACCAGATGGCGATCTGTCGGCTGATTCGTGTTCAGGAAAGCTCGTAATTCGGTAACCCGAGCTTCAAGCGAATTTCGCTTGTTCTTCTGGTTTGCCGTATCGATTCGCAGTAACTCATAAGCCTCACGGGTCAGACCGCGAACCTTATCATCAAGCTTGGTCAGAAACGGCTTGGCTGCGGCGGCATCGGGATGGTTGGCTTTGAGTAAACCCGAATCCGGCATACCCTCTTCACCAATGACCGCCGGGACCACCTGAAACAGCAGGAGCGCTGTCAGCGAGTTCGCGTCGTCCTGTTCCTGGGCGAACCTCTCCGCGTGAGCATCGTACTCGGCAACAATCAACTGGCCAAGATCCGCGGCCAGTTCCCCAATTTCGTTCCCGGCAAGAGACAGGTTGTAAGGTGTGACTTGAGGAGGAACCTTGACCATGCCCAGTGCCCAGGCCGCGTAAGCGCGCGTTTCCGGATGGGCTGACGGATCAGCCAGGTAACCGGCAATCACCGAGGCGGCATCGAGATTGGTACTTGCATTGCGGACGACGCCCACCCGCAGGGCCCCCAGAGCTTCCAGAGCCCGGAACTGCACGAAGTAGGGCAGCTTTGGGTCGGAGTTGAGGAATTCCACGAGCGCCTCGGCGCCGTTGATCGCCTTGCCGAACTCGATCGGTCTGCGACCATTTTCCGAGGCGTTCGTATAGCCTCGGGCAGCCCACATCTTGACCCAGATCACCTGATCAGCCGTCTTGAGCTGATTGGCATAGAAGTCGAGCGCGGGGGGAGTTTTTCCACCCGCCATCCCCAGCACGATGGCGGCGTTGATCCGCGAGAAGTAATTATTGGTCATCAACTTCGGCAAGGCCGAATCAAACAACGCCTTCGAGTAATTGGCCAGAAACGTCGTCTTTCGATTCGCTCGCGCATCGATCAAGGGGCGAGTCAAGGCGTCGACGGCCCGTTCCATGCCGCGAGCGGCGGGCGCGGTGGGAGAGAGATTGGCCGGCAATCCGAGAAGGGCATTAATGTTGTCACGGCTCGAAAGTTGAGCTGTGAAATAATTTACATACTCTCTAATGAAGGCTGGATCTTCGTTCTCGGCCCCCGACGCGATGTTGAGCATCTTGCTGCGGTCGTTGCCAGCGCCTTCCGTCTTGAACTCTTTACCCCTGTAAAAGAGGGGATCGAAGATGCTCAAGGTCTTTTTGGCGTTGGGGTCCATGAACCGCTGCAACTTCTTCGCGGTCCTGGCCTCATCGTCTGGCTTGGCGACGGGTGCTGCCACCGGTGCAGGTTGAGGATCAGACTGTCCCCACGCTGTTGGTTCAAGGCAGGACAACCCCAGGATCACCAGCATTACCCACGAGCACCCCCTCGGCAACCTCGGGGCGAACGCTTGGATCATGGTACAGAACCTTTTATGGTGAGAATACGACCGGCCAGGTGGGCGGTTGAATGAGTCCGGGAGCGGTAGTTGAAGCATCAAGCGAGCAAGATCGACTGCGGCAGCGACCGCAAGCTCAACACAGGAAGGTCCGACGACACGAATCTGTCGAGATCGATGATACCACGCCAGAACCTCGTTGCCTCGACCAACCTAACCCGCCAATTGCCCTCTGTCAAGCACTTCAGAGAATTCACCACATGCCGCAACCATCCCAGCTTATCGACGCTGAGTCGACTCTGACAAGAGCTTCAAGGCAGTGATCCGATCCGACCTTGGACGCTCAACCCGGGGTGAAAGTTCCCGCTCGTTCGGGTCGTGATGGGATGGAACTTACTCGTGCCGAAGCGCTTCGATTGGGTTGAGTCGCGACGCTTTCCACGCCGGGTAGTAGCCGAAGACGATCCCGACCGTGACCGACACCGAGACCGCCGCGAGCATCGCCACCGGCGAGGTTTCGGTCGGCCACTTTGCCAGGATGCGGACCAGGAGCGACCCCGACCGACCGAGCGCGATGCCGACCGTGCCGCCGAGCAGGCAGAGGACGACGGCCTCGACGAGGAACTGGCGAAGGATGTCACGCGGGGCGGCGCCGATGGCCATTCGGAGGCCGATCTCGCGGTAGCGCTCGGTGACGCTCACGAGCATGATATTCATGATCCCGACGCCGCCGACCATCAACGAGATCAGGGCCACGCAGATCAGGAGGCCCGCCACGAGGTTGACGGTCGACTCGACGGCGTGGATGACCTCGGTAAAGTCCTTGACGTCGAAGTCATCCACCGCGTCGGGGCCGATCCGGTGCCGTTCGTGGAGGAGGTCGCGGATCTGCTCCTTGGCGACCGGGATCTCGTCGGTCGTCTGCGCCCGGACGAGGATGGCGTCGACGTTCGAGAACCGCTCCAATTTTGGCGTCCCGAGCGCCTGAGTGGCCGACTGGCTGGGATAAAGAGTGTGCTGGTAGCGGGGATACCGGCGACTGAGCAACCCGGCGACCTCCCCTTCTTCTGACCCTTTCCCGTTCGCCTGCGGGGCGTTGGGCGACGAGGCCGCGCTGATCCGGAACTTGACGGTGGTCCAGGGGGCCAGGACGATGTCGTCCTCATCGACCCCGATGATGTTGGTCCCCTTGGGGCTCAGGACGCCCAGCACGCGGAGCGGGACGTCGTTCACGACGACCTCGCGTCCGATCGGCGACTCCTTCTCGAACAGTTCGGTGGCCACGGTCTGCCCGAGCATGCAGACCAGCGCCACGTCATGGACGTCGCGCTCGGTGAATGGAGCACCTTCGGTCAGGTTCTCCCACCGCCGGACGCGGAGGAAACTGGGCGTGGTGCCGTAAAGGTAGACCGGGTTCCAGTTCCGACTGCCGTTGACGACCTGCCGCCGGGCGTAGACGAGCGGCGCCAGGCTATCGACGGCCGGGCACTCGTTGAGGATCGCCTCGGTGTCCTCGGGTGTCAGCGTCTTTTTGGTCCCGCTCCCCTGGCTGATCCCGTTGCTCGACGCCGCCCCGGCCTGGACGAGCAGGTTGTTGACGCCGGTCGTTTCGAGAACTTCCTTGATGGCCGAGCTGGACCCCTGGCCGATCTCGGCGATGGCGATGATCGACGCCACGCCGATGATGATCCCCAGCGTCGTCAGGACCGACCGGAGCACGTTCCGCCGGAGCGACCGGAGCGCCGTCGTGGTCGCCCGGATCAAGAACCGGCCGGCGTCACGGTCCGACACGGAAATCGCGGTCGATTTTGGTTCCGGTTCGGGCGGGATCAGGCCCGACGCCAGGGCGTCGGGCGCGGGCCAGGCGGGGGCCTCCGGGTCGGGCTCGATCAGGCCGTCGGCAATCCGGATCGTCCGGTCGGCGTGGTCGGCCACCTTCGGGTCGTGCGTGACCATCAGGACGGTGATCCCGTCCTGCTCGTTCAACTCGCGGAAGAGGCGGAGGATCTCCAGCCCGGTCTTCGAGTCGAGGTTGCCCGTCGGCTCGTCGGCGATCAGGATCAACGGTTGGTTGATCAACGCTCGGGCAATGGCGACCCGCTGCTGCTCACCGCCCGAAAGCCGCGCCGGTTCGTGGTCAAGCCGACCGCCCAGCCCAACCCGCTCCAGGAGCATCTTCGCGCGCTCCCGGACTTCCCGCGACGAGTGCGGGCGGGTCGAGTAGGTTGCCGGCATCATCACGTTTTCGAGCGCGGTGAGCCGGGGCAGGAGGTTGAAGCTCTGAAAAACGAACCCAATCCGCTCGTTCCGGATCGCGGCGCGGGTCGGGATCGACAGGTGCGAGACCTCGTCGCCCTCAAGCCAGTATTGCCCCTCGGTCGGCTGGTCGAGGCAGCCGAGGATGTTGATCAAGGTCGTCTTGCCCGACCCCGACGCCCCCATCAAGGCCACCATCTCGCCCGCCTCGATCGCCAGCGAGACCCCTTTAAGCACGGGGACGCCGAGCTTGCCGAGGTCATACGTCTTGCGGATCGCCGAGAGCTTGAGCGTCGCCACGGGAGGTTAACCTTCTGCTAAATGGGTCGAAGAGAAAAGGAGCCACGGATGGAACACGGATCAGAAAAATTCAATTTCTAACACTTGAGGCAAGACGACTTGAGGGCGGTTGACCCTCTGATCCGTGTTCCATCCGTGGCCCCCTTCTTCCTCCAGATTTCACTTCTTTGCTTGTTTCCGCTTGAATTCAGGCAAGAAAGGCGACTTTTCACCACCCCCACTGGGCGCATCGTCGGGATCTCCTGCCATGATCTGGCCGATGACGACCTGCGAACCGTCGATCAGGTCTCCGCCGGGGGTGATCTCGGTCTTGACCCCGTCGGTCAGGCCGACATTGGCTTGCACCGGCCGGACGAACTCGCCCGCCTTGAGCCAGAGGGTCGCGGTCCGGTTGGTCCCGCCGCTCGACCGCCCAGCTTCCTGCGTCTCGGCGGCGCGCGAGCGGAGTGCCCGGGCATAATCATCGCGGGCCGTCGGGATGACCTGCGTCGGCTTTGGTTTCCACCGGAGCGCGGCGTTCGGGACGAGCAGGACCTGATCACGCCGTTCGACCTCAAACTGGACCCGGGCTGATTCGTAGGGGTGGAGGCGACCGCTGGTGTTGTCGATGTCGATGGCAACGGTGTAGATGACAACGCTCTGGATCATGCTGGCATTGGGTCGGACCTGTGCGACCGTGCCCCGCAGGGTTTCGTTCGGCAGCGACGCGGCGGTGAACCGGACCTCTTGACCGGGGTGGATCAGGCCGATGTCGGTCTCGTTGACCGACGCCCAGATCTCCATCCGACTCAGATCCTTGGCGATCAGGAACAAGCTCGGCGCGTTCAGGCTCGATACGACCGTCTGGCCGATGTTGACCCGGCGGTCGATGATGACCCCCTTCACCGGCGACTTGATCGTGGTGTACGACAGGTTCGCCTCGGCCTCTTCCAGGTTCGCCTTGGCCAGGTCGACGTTGCTTTGGGCCAGCAGCAGGCTGGCATCGGCGGATTCGCTGTTGGCGATCGCGGTGTCATGCTCGGTGTTCGAGACCCGCTTCTGGTTCCAGAGGGTCACACTTCGGTCGCGTTCCCGCCGCATCTGCGCAGCCTTGGATTCAGCCTGGAGAACCTCAGCATCTGCATGCTTGAGGCTCGCCTTCATCTGGTCGACGCGCGACTTGAACAGGCGGTCGGCGATCCGGGCCAGCACGGTCCCCTGCTCGACGGGTGAGAGGTAGCTGATCGACTTCTCGGGATGGATCGGATCAGCGCCGAAGCTGACGATCTCACCGGCGATCTGGGCACCGACATCGACCACCTCCTGCGGCTCGATTGTCCCGGTCGAGTTGATCGTGGCGAGCAGGTCACCCCGAGTCACGGGGACCGTCCGGTAGCTGAAATGCTGCGTCTGGGTCTCGTTGTAATACCAGAGCCCGGCAGCGCCGCCGCCCCAGAGCAAGACCATCACGAACAAGAGCTTTTTCATGGGTCAGTTGGTGCCGGATCAAGGAGATTACGAAAGTGGAACAAGGTGTATCTGGCGGTCGGATCAGACCAGCGCCTGGGCCTGAGCAGTGGGGACATCGGCAATGATCTGGCCGTCGCGGAGGCGAACGACGCGGTCGGCGACGTCGAGGTATTCGTCGTCGTGGCTGATGACGACCAGGGTTTTGCCGCCGGCCCGAAGGTCGGGCAAGATCTCGTGGTAAAAGATCCGTTTGAAGGCGGGGTCCTGGTTGGCCGCCCACTCGTCGAAGAGGCAGATCGGCCGGGCTTCAAGGCACGCCGCCAGGAGCGCGAGCCGCCGCCGTTGCCCCTGCGAGAGGTCGATGGTCGAGAAGGCCGACCCGTCAAACTGGACCAGGCCATCAAGTTCGAGCCGCGCCAGGAGGTCGGCCGAGCGCCCGAGGAGGTCGGCGGGATCGACCCCGCGGACCTCCTGGAACAGGTGGCCGTCGGCGAAGACAACCGAAAACAACTGGCGGTACGCTTCGCGGTCGGCGGGGCCGATGACTCGACCATCAAGAACGACCTGCCCGCCGTCGGGTTCGTACAATCCCGCCAGGATCTTCATCAGCGTCGTCTTGCCGCTGCCATTGCCCCCCGCGACGAACACGACCTCACCCGCGTTGACCGTCAGGTCGACCGGGCCGAACGCGAAGCCATCGCGCTCGGCGGTGGTCCCGTAGCGATAACCGACGCCGAGCAATTGGAGCGAGTCGGTGAGATCGAGCGTCGGTCCCTGATGGTGGCCCGATCCGACCTCGCCCGTCGCCAGGGTGGGCATCAAGGTGTTGATCCGCCCGAGCGAAGCCCGGGCGCGGGCCAGGCTCGATCCCCAGACGAGCAGAACGTCGAGCGGAACCAGCAAGTACAGCAGGACCAGGACCGACCCCGCCAGCGCTGGGGCGTCGATGGCCGTCAGATGAGGGAGGCCGAAGACGACGAAGCCGATGAAGCCGAAGAACGCAAGCTGACCCCACGCCGCCGCCATCGCGAACGATGTCAAACCACCAACCATCGCGTCGCGGACCGCCTCGGCCTCCGCGACCAGGGCGTCGGCCAGAAACGCATCCCGGCGCGGCTGGTGCTGTTTCAGTTCGCGGAAGCCCCCGATCAGAGTCCGGTAGTGCGCCACGAGCAGGTCTTGCCGCCCGCGCGCGGCCCGCAACTGGCCGACGCCATGCTTGGTCGTGAAGTGGTGCGTCGCCCCGGCCACCGCCGCGAACAACCCGCCCCAGGCCAGGACCAGCGGCGCCAGCCAGCCGACATACCCCAGGCAGATCAGCAAGACCGCCCCGTTAAGCGTGGCCAGCGGAAAACCCGCGAGCGCATTGGCCACGACACCGATGTCCTCGGTCAGGACCGCCAGGAGCCGGGCATGATCGATCCCCTCGAACCGTTCGAGCGGCAGTTGCAGCACCTGCCGGCAGACGCGCATCGCCAGATCCCGCGAGGCCCCATGCGCCAGCCGGATTGTGGCCCCCTGCGCCAGCAACCGCGTCGCGGCGGCGAGGAAGCAAAGCCCCGCAAAGAACGCCGCGAGGCGGGCCGGATCGCTTGCCGCGTGGCCGCCCCCGATCGCCGACTGCACGAGCGCGATCAGGGCCACGCCCGAGACGCCGCTGATGACGCCGGCGAGTGTCGAGAGCACGACCAGGGTCCGCGCCGGGCGGAGGATCGTCCCGAGAACGCTCATCGGTCGCCTGCCTCCAGGATTGGTCGCAGGAGCCCCGCCAGTCGCCTGGCTGCTGATCCCTTGAGGATCGAGGCATGGTCACCCGCGACGTCCACCACCCGGACCGGCTCGGTGGTCCATGCGTTCCAGCCCATTGACCGGTCGGCCTGGCGCCCTCGGGCCTGCTTCGACGCCCGGAACAGCGTAATCGGTCCGGGATACGCCCCTTCGGGCTGATAGCGAGCACCGGCGAGCAGGGTGGCTCGGAGGACGGCCCAGAGCTTTTCCGCACGCTCGGGGCCGGTCTCGCGGGTGTAGACGCGGTCGACCTGGAAGTGCCGAAAGATCAGGTCGCGGCGCTCGGTCGGGGTCAACCGGCGGAAGTGGCCGAGCATCCGGCGGACGTCGCCGCCAAAGTGCGCGGCGAGTTCGTCGGCGAACTCGGCCAAAAGCGCCGCGTCGGCGGCGGGGTCGGCGCCGAAGTGATTGCCCCCATCCTCCGCCGCCATCGCCGCCAGTTCCTTGCCGACCACGGGGTCGATCGTGGGCGAGGTCGCCCGATCTGCTCCCTTCGGAGCTTCCGAATCGAAGATGGCCAGGGTCCCCACCACCTGCCCCGCCGCGACCAGTTGCCGCGCCATCTCAAAGGCGACCAGCCCGCCGAGCGACCAGCCACCGAGGTGGTACGGTCCGTCGGGCTGAGCCGCACGCAAGGCCGCGACGTAGTGCGCGGCCATCAAGGTCAGGTCATCAACCGGGGTTGCCTCACCATCGAGCCCACGGGCCTGGAACGCCCAGAACGGGCGGTCGGTTCCGATTTCGCGGGCGAGGTCGCCGAAGCAGTAGACGATCCCTCCCGCCGGGTGCACACAGGCAAACGGCGGGCGTGTGCCAGCGGGTTGAATCGGCACGAGGGGCGACTTGATCCCAGCTTGCTTTGGCTGCGCTGGTTCAAGCGTCGGCTCGGCCAGGCTGGCGGCTTGGTCGGCGATCGTCCCGCCGAGAAACAGCGAAGCCAGCGGCAAGGCGCGGCCAGATGTGGCTTCGATCCGCGCCAGCAGGCGGATCGCCAGGAGCGAGTGCCCGCCGAGGTCAAAGAAGTTGTCGAGCACGCCGACCGGGCGGACGCCGAGCACCTCTTCCCAGACGGCGACGAGTTGCGCTTCGGTCGTCGTGCGCGCCGCGACCAGCGGGGCTGAACGGCCGGCATCGCCCGCGTCGGTGGTCGGTAACGCCTGGCGGTCAACCTTGCCCGACGGGGTGAGCGGCAAGGCCGCCAGCGGGACAAAACTCGACGGCACGAGCGGCGCTGGCAGCACGTCCCGGAGCGCTTGCCGCAGCCGCGCGGCGTCGAACTCGACCCCCGATGCCGGGACGACGAAGGCCACCAGACGAGCGTCACCCGCCGAGTCACGCCGGGCCACGACGGCCGCCCCGGCGACTTCGGGCAGATGATTCAGCGCGGTCTCGACCTCGCCCGGCTCGACGCGAAAGCCGCGGATTTTGACCTGAGCATCCAGCCGGCCGAGGAACTCGATCTGGCCATCGGCACGCCAGCGGGCCTGGTCGCCGGTTCGGAACAGGCGGGCGCCCGGTTCGGTCGCGGGGGCGAACGGGTCGGCGACGAACCGATCAGCGGTCAGGCCGGGCCGGTTCAGGTAGCCGCGTGCCACCGCGACGCCACCGACGCACAACTCGCCGGGCGTGCCGATCGGGACGGTCCGGAGTTGCGAGTCGAGGACGTACGCCCGCGTATTGGCGATCGCCCGCCCGATCGGGAGGTCACCGGCGTGGTCGAGCCCCGGCTCGAAGCTGGTGGCGATCACCGTCGTCTCGGTCGGCCCGTAGGTGTTGATCCACCGGACCCGCTCGGCCCCCGGCAAGCCACGCCAGGCCGCCAGGGTCGAGGGCAAGGCCCGCTCGCCGCCGACGATCACGACGCGCAGGGCGTCCGGCAGGAAAAACGAACCCACCGCCAGCCGATCCGTCCAGGCGTGCCAGAACGCGGTCGGCAGATCAAGCACGGTCACGCCGGTCCGCTCGACCAATGCGGTGAACCGAGCGGGGTCGAGGTCGGCATCGTCGCGGCGGAGGACCACCGCGGCGCCCGTGGCCCAGGCGGGGAACATCTCCTCGATCGCGATATCGAACGAGATCGACGCCGACTGGAGCACGCGGTCGGCGGGCGTCAGGCTCATCAACCGAGCAGCGGCCTCGGCGTGGTTGACAACGCCCCGGTGCGGGACGACCACGCCGCGCGGGACGCCGGTCGATCCCGACGTGTAGATCACATAGGCGGGGTGATCCGGTCGGACGGAGAGCTCGGGGGCGACCGCACAACCCTCTAGACTCTCGTCCAGAACCACGACGCGGGCGGCCAGATCGGTGGGCAAGCGGTCGGCCAGGTGCGGTTCGACCAGGACGACCGGGGCACCCGAGTCGCGGATCAAGAACGCGAGCCGATCGGCTGGATACCCTGGATCGAGCGGGACGAACGCCGCGCCCGCCTTGAGGATGCCCCAGATGCCGACGGCCATGCTCGGCGACCGGTCGACGCACATGCCAACCAGACTTTCGGGACCGACGCCCAGTTCGATCAGCCGGTGGGCAAGCCGGTTGCCGCGCCGGTCGAGATCGCTGTAGGTCCAGATCTGGCGGTCGGGATCGACCAGGGCGACCGCATTCGGAGTCTGCCGCGCCTGTTGCTCGAATAAAAGCTGGATCGCGACATCGGCACCGAAGCGAGTCGGCACGGGGTTCCAGGCGGCGATCTGCTCGGCTTCACCGGGCAAAAGGAGCGAGATATCGCCAACCCGACGACCGGGATCGAGCACGACCGCGTCCAGCAAGGTTTGCAGCCGAGCAATCATCCGGTCGATCGTCGCGGCCTCGAACAGGTCGACGTCATACTCGATCGACCCCCTGAACACGCCGTCGGTCTCGACCAAAGCCAGCGTCAGGTCGAACTTGGCGGTCCCGGTCCCCAGATCGGCGCCGAAGGCCGAAAGGGTCAGCTCATCTCGCCCGACGTCGGGCATCGTGTTGTTCTGGAGGACGAACATCGTCTGAAAGAGCGGGGTCCGGCTCAGGTCGCGCTCAGGGTGCAGGGCGGCGACGAGCCGATCGAACGGCAGGTGCTGGTGCTCGAACGCCCCCAGGGCGGTCTCCTTTGTGCGGGCAAGCAGTTCGCGGAAGGTGGGCGAGCCTGCCAGGTCACCACGCAGCACCAGCATGTTGACAAAGTAGCCGATCAGCCCTTCGACCTCGGCGCGGGTCCGGTTGGCGATCGGCGACCCGACCGCGATGTCGTCCCCTCCGCCGAGCCGATGCAGCAGCGCCTGGAACGCCGCCAGCAGAGTCATGAACGGCGTCGTCCCCTCGCGGCGGCCGAGGTCGATGACCGCCCGCGACAATGCGGCCGACAGGGTGAACGGGACGATTGCCCCACGCCCCTGGCGAACGGGTGGGCGGGGGAAGTCGGTCGGCAAGCTCAGCGGCGTCAGGTCGGCGAGCTGGTTCGTCCAGTAACCGAGCAGGGCCTCGACCGCCGAACCCGACCGGAGCCAGGAATCTTGCCAGCGCGCGAAGTCGGTCGTGCCGATCGGCAGCGGGGCGAGCGGGTTCTCGGTCTGGTCCACGAACGACCCGTAGAGCGCGGTCAGTTCGCGCGCCGCCACGCCGAACGACCAGCCATCGGTGATGATGTGGTGCATCGTCAGCAGGATGATGTGGTCGTGGTCATCGAGCTGGATCACCTGGCAGCGAACCAGCGATTCGCGGCCGAGGTCGAACGGCCGGCGCGACTCGACCGCGGCCAGGCGTTCGGCCTCGCTCCGGCGGTCATCGGCGGGCAGGTGCTTCAGGTCCAGCACGGCCAACGCTTGACTGCCCGACTGCACCGGCGCGACCACCTGGATCGGCTCGCCGCGATCGACCGCGAACGTCGTCCGGAGGGCTTCATGGCGATCCAGCAGCGCGGCGAAACTCTGACCGAGCGCCCCCAGGTCGAGCGGGCCAACAACCTCAACCGCCGCCGTGACGTGGAAGGTGGCCCGCCCCGGGTCGAGTTGATCGAGAAACCAGAGCGCTCGTTGCGACGACGAGAGTGGGGCAGGTTCGGTCCCCTCGTACCGGATCAAGGGCGGCGTGGCGATCCGCTCGCCTGCCAGGATCGCGGCCTCGAGGCACTCGGCAAGGCCGGCCACGGTCGGGTTCTCAAACAGCGGCCGGAGCGGCAGGTCGACGCCGAAATGATCGCGGAGCCGTGAGACGGCGCGGGTCGCCAGGAGCGAGTGACCGCCCAGATCAAAGAAATTATCGTGGATGCCCACCTCGTCGAGGTCGAGCACTGCTCCCCAGATTGCCGCGACCTGCTCCTCGACGGCGGTCCGAGGGGCGACGAACGCGCCGTCGAGATCGGGGCGTGCCCCGCCGGGTGCCGGCAAGGCGCGGCGGTCGACCTTGCCGTTATCGGTCAGCGGTAGCGTGGGGAGCGCGACGAAGACGGCGGGGACCATGTAGTCGGGCAAGGTCTGCTTGAGGTGGCGGCGGATCTCGGAGCTGCTCGGGCCGGGTTTCGACCGCGCGACGACGTAGGCGACCAGCCGGGGATCGCCCGCGCGGTCCTCGCGGACGAGAACGACCGCCTCGCGCAAGCCACCATGCCGCGCCAGGGCGGCCTCAATCTCGCCCAGTTCGATCCGGAACCCGCGGATCTTGACCTGAAGGTCCGCGCGGCCGACGTATTCGAGTTCGCCATCGGGCCGACGGCGGGCAAGGTCACCACTCCGGTAGAGGCGACCGCCCGGAGCGTCCCCCAGATCATCGGGGCCGAACCGATCGGCGGTCAGACCGGGCCGGTTCAAGTACCCCCGGGCCACCCCAGCACCACCGACGAACATCTCACCCACCACCCCGACCGGCACCGGCTGACCGACGCGGTCGAGAAGATACACCTGCCAGCCGGGGATCGCGCGACCGATCGGGCTGGCGGCTTGCCCTTGATCCAGGTCAGCGCGGGTGATCTCGCGGTAGGTCACGTGGACCGTCGTCTCAGTAATCCCATACATGTTGACCAGTCGCGGGGTCGTGTCACCATGACGGTCCAGCCAGGGGCGAAGGCTTTGCAGCTCAAGTGCCTCGCCACCAAAGATCACCCACCGGAGCGCCAGCGGCGCGGCGACTGACTCATCCGCGTGGATCAACTGGCGGAATGCCGACGGAGTCTGGTTCAGGACGGTCACGCCCTCGGTGGCGAGCAAGTTCCGGAACGCTGCGGGCGATCGGCTCGTTTCGTGCGCGACGATCACCAGGCAACCGCCCCAGAGGAGCGCCCCGTAGATCTCCCAGACCGAAAAATCGAACCCAAACGAGTGGAACATCGTCCAGACGTCGGCCGAGCCAAAGCGGAACCGTGGCTGGGTTGAGTCGAGCAACCGGGCGACGTTGCGATGGGTGACCTCGACCCCCTTGGGCGTGCCGGTCGAGCCCGACGTGTAGATGACATACGCCACATCGTCGGCGGCATCGACTGGGGGCCGAACAAAACCAGGCGGGGCGGCTTCGCGGTTGGGCTCATCAAGCCAGACAACTTGGGCTGACGTGTTGATCAACCGCTGGGCCAGCGACCGGTGACTGAGGACCACCGGCGAGCCCGAGTCGGTCAGGATGAACCGCAGCCGATCGGCAGGCAGCGCGGGATCAAGCGGGACGTAAGTTCCGCCGGCCTTGAGCACCGCGAGGAGCCCGATGATCATTGCGGGCGACCGCTCGACGAAGATCGCAACGCGTGTTCCTCGGACGACACCGAGGGCCGCGAGCCGGGTCGCCAGTTCCCCCGCCTGCCGGTCGAGATCCGCGTAGGTCAGTTCCTGATCACCCGACCGGATCGCCACGGCCAGGGGATTTGCCGTCGCCTGAGCCTCGAACCGAGCATCCAGCCGATCGGTCTGCCGGTGCGGTTGCCGACCCACGGTCGCAACCGACGGCTTGCCGCTCTCGCGGAGGAGGCGAGCCAGCCGTGCCCGCTTCGACTCGGCGGTGGCTGTCTCGGTGTGAGGTCCGGGCGATGGTTGCGGCGAATCAGTCGTGCGCATCGGTTCCCGACTCGAGTTGCTGCAAAAGGGCGTCGAGTTCATCTTCGGAAAGGTTGTCGAGATCGGGCGGCAACTCAGGGTCGGAACTGGCCTCGTACCCGGAATTCCACTGCTGGAGCATCTGCCGTCGTTCCGCTTCGCTCAGCATCGGCAGCGTCGAGATCGGCGCATCGGGTTCAGCGACGACCGCGGCCAACAAGGTCTGCCAGTGCCGAAGCATCCGCGCGACGGTTTCGGCGTGGAAGAGGTCGGCGTCGTATTCGAGCGTTGCGTGCAAGCCGTCTTCAAGTTCCAGGGCGAACAGGGTCAGGTCCGCCCGCGCTGAATCCGAAGTGACGACCATTGGCGTCATCGCCATCTCAGGCGATTCCAGCGGCGGCATCGGTGAGTTCTGGAGGGCGAACATTACCTGGAACAGCGGGGTCCGGCTGGTATCGCGCACGGGGCGGAGCGCCGTCACGAGTTGATCAAACGGCATGTCCTGATAAGCAACGGCGGCCAGAACTGCCGTTTTGCTGCGCTGGAGGACCGTCCGGAATGAAGGATCACCCGTCAGGTCGCCGCGAAAGACGATCGTGTTGGCGAAGAAGCCGATCAGGTCTTCCATCTCCGACCGGGTCCGCCCGGCGATTGGTGAGCCGACGGCCACGTCTTCCTGCCCCGAGTAGCGGGCGAGCAAGACCTGAAACGCACCCAGGAGCGCCATGAACGGCGTGGCCCCTTCGGTCCGACCCAGGGTTTTAATCTGACCAACAAGCTCGGGGTTCAGGATCGCCACCGCTTCGCTCCCTCGGCCAGCCCGGATGGCGGGACGAGGACGATCGGTCGGGATCTCAAGGTTCGGGAGACCGGCAAGTTGTTCGGTCCAGAAGTCGAGTTGCTTCTGGAGCGCTTCACCCTGGAGCCACCCGCGTTGCCAGGCGGCATAGTCGGCGTACTGGATCGTCAGGGCGGGCAGCCGCGATGGTTCGTCGTGCGAATAGGCATCGTAGAGCGCGGCGACGTCGCGGACCAGGACGCCGACCGACCACCCATCCGAGATGATGTGGTGCATGTTGACGATGGCGACGTGCTCGGCATCGCCCAGCTTCGCCAGCGCAACCCGGACCAGCGGCCCCTGAGCAAGGTCGAACGGGCGGCGGGCTTCATTCTTGAGCCGCCGGAGTGCTTCGGCCTCGCGCTCCCCGCCGGGCAGGTGGGTCAGGTCGTCGATCGGCAGGTCGATCTTCAGTTCGGGCGCGATCACCTGGATTGGCCGGCCATCGACCGCGCGGAAGGTCGTACGGAGCGACTCATGGCGGCGGGCCATCTCATCGAATGCCCGAGCGAGGGCGTCGTGGTTCAGTTCGCCCCGGAGGCGAACGGCGACCGGCAGGTTGTAGGTGGCCTGGTTTGGTTCGAGTTGGTCGAGGAACCAGAGTCGTTGCTGGGCAAACGACGCTGGGAGCGGGGCGGATCGATCCGCCTTGTCGATCGCCGGGACGGCCTCACCCCGTTGCGATCGGAGGGCGTCCTCGACCCGGTGTGCCAGCGCTGCGACGTTCGAGGCTTCAAACAGCTCTTTGAGCGGGATCTCGACGCCGAACGCATCGCGGAGCCGCGCGAGCAACTGCGCGGCCATCAACGAGTGACCACCAAGGTCGAAGAAATCGTCGCGGGCACCGATCCGGTCGCGGCCCAGGACTTCGCCGAAGGCGACGGCCACCGCTTCTTCGATCGCGTTGCGCGGCGGAACATAGACGCCAGCCGGGGCGGCTCGCCCGGCATCGGGAGCAGGCAAGGCGTTTCGGTCAACCTTGCCATTGGGGGTGAGTGGGAACTCGTCGAGCAGGACGAAAGCCGACGGGATCATGTAGTCGGGCAAGCCGGTGCTGATCGTTTTCCGGAGGTCGGCCACGGTCGGTGCGGGGCCGGGGCGAGCGATCAGGTAAGCCACCAGAGCTTGCTCGCCGGTCGCGTCCTCGCGGGCGACGACCACGGCATCTTGCACCTGCGGGTGCCGCGCGAGCGCGGCCTCAACCTCACCGAGTTCGACGCGAAACCCCCGGATCTTGACCTGATGATCGACCCGCCCGAGGCATTCCAGGGTGCCGTCGGCATGCCAGCGGGCCAGGTCGCCGGTCCGGTAGATCCGCCCGCCCGGCTTGATCCCGGGTGCATCGGGCAAGAACCGGTCGGCGGTCAGGCCGGGCCGCGCCAGGTAGCCCCGCGCGAGCCCGGCGCCACCGATGTAAAGCTCACCCGCGACGCCCACCGGCACCGGGCGGAACCGGGCATCGAGGACATAAAGCTGCGTCTGCGCGATCGGTCGCCCGATCAGAACCGGTCCGTCGTTGGCTTCGACTTTCCAGGCCGTCGACCAGATTGTGGTCTCGGTCGGTCCGTAAAGATTCCAGAGTGCTCGACCTTTCGGGAGCAAGCGGTCGGCCAGCGATCGCGGCAAGGCTTCTCCGCCGCAAAGCATGGTCAGCCGGTCGGACCCTTGCCAGCCGGTTTCGAGCAAGAGCCGCCAGGTTGCGGGCGTCGCCTGCAGGAAGGTCACACCTTGCTCGGCGATCCGCGTTGCCAGTTGCGCACCGTCGGCGGCCTCAGCGCGACTGGCCAGTTCGATCCGGGCGCCAACCGTGAGGGGCAGCCACAGTTCGAGCCCGGCGATATCGAAGGAAAGCGTCGTCACCGCGAGCAGCGCGTCGGTTGCGTCGATCGCGAGGATCTGCCGAAACGACTGAAGGAAATTGGTCAGAGCCGCGTGCGGAACCTGAACCCCTTTGGGCTGGCCCGTCGATCCCGAGGTGTAGATGACATACGCCAGCGATTCCCCCGCGGTCACCCCGTCGAGGTTGGCGCTATTCTGATCCTCCGCGGCGGGCGAGTCGATCACGACAACCCGCGCAGTGCCCGCCGCGATCGAGTCGACCAGCGCTGCCTCGGTCAGGATGATCGGAGCGCGCGAATCGTCGATCATGAACCGAACGCGGTCGGTCGGATAGGTCGGGTCGATTGGCACATAAGCCCCACCCGCCTTGAGAACCGCGAGCATCCCTACAAGCATCCGAGCCGACCGCTCGACGCAGAGCCCGACCAGCACGTCGGGACCAACACCCAGACCGCGAAGGTGGCGTGCCAGTCGGTTCGCCTGGGCATTGAGGTCGCCATAGGTGGTGGTTGAGCGATCGAAAACGACCGCCGGTGCATCAGGCGTGCGGGCGGCTTGTGCCTCGAACAGGCGATGAATGCTCAGGTCGGCCGGTTTGCCGTTGGCTCCCTTTTCCTTGAGCAAGCGGGCCAGCAGGGCGCGCTTCTCCTCGGGTGAAAGATCCACGGGCTTTTTCGCTGGCATGGCGGCCGCGGCGGTGTTGGTGTTGCTCATGAGTGAGCCCCTTGTTCGCTGGTAATCTTGGCCAGCAAGGCGTCGACCTCCTCGTCGGAAAGCCCATCAAGCCGATTGAGGTGTGGCAATTCGGTGTCGAGGGTCATCTGAGATTCCATCCGCGTCAGGGCAGCGAACCCCGAGTGGTTGTTCAGGTGACCGACTCGATCCGCGACATCGGCCAGCGCGAGTTCGGCGAGCGGGGCGTCGGGGTGGAGGACCATCTCGCTCAGAAGATAGTTTACATGCTCAAACAAGCGATTGACGCTCGGTGCGTCAATTTTTCCCGAATCAAACCGGGCGGTCAGGGTCAATTGATCACCGGGGACCACCGTCAGAGTCAGCGGGAAGTTCGTCCGCTCGAAGACGGTCAGCGGACCGACACCCAGTCGAGCAGCACGGGCCCGCCCGGCCGGGTCGTCGGGGGTGTTCTCGAACACGACGATCGACTGGAACAGGGGCCGGCCCCGCGGAACTTCCGCCCAATTCTGGACCTGGATGAGCGGGGTGGATTGATGCCGCCTCAGGTTGACGAGCTGACCTTGCAGGCCAGCAAGCCAGACGGCGACGGGCGTGTCTTCGATCAGGGCCACCCGTGCCGGGAGCGTATTGATGAACAGGCCGACCATGGATTCGACACCGGGAAGCTCGGCGGGCCGCCCCGAGACCGTGACGCCAAACACCACATCATCGCGTCCTGAGTGCCGTCCCAGGAGCAAGCCCCAGGCGCCGGCGATCACGGTGCTCAGGGTGAGTCGATGGCGGCGGGTCATCTCGGTCAGATCATGAACCAGGTCGCTCGGGATGATGGTTGACCGTTCCAGGAACGGAGCCTCCCCTTCCCGGCTCGGATTGGACCGAAGCGCGGTGGCCAGCGGGATTGGGGTCGGCTCGCGGAAGCCCCGCAGCTCACGGCGCCAGTACGCCTCGCTCGCGGTCGCGTCGAGCGTCTGGAGATAGTCGATATACTTGCGATAAGGCTGGGTTGGCGGCAAGTTCACCACTTGACCCACCAGGTTGGCCTCATAGCATTCCAGCATCTCGCCCAGGATGATCGGCGCACACCAACCGTCCATCAGGGCATGATGATTACTCAGCACCAGGCGGAAGTCGGCGGGTCCGATCCGGATCAAGGTCAACCGCAGCAATGGAGCGTCGTTCGCGTCGAATCCCCGGCCCCGGTCGGCTTCCAGAAAATCGTCCAGGCGACTGGCCAGTTCGGTGGCGCTGAGGTGCGACCAGTCACGATGTTCAAGCGGCAAGGGGACCTGGCGATGGACCACTTGCCGCCCCTGCCCTTCATCCCAACCCGCGAACGAGGTCCGGAGGACGGGGTGCCGGGCGATCACCTGCCGCCAGGCGGACTCAAAGGCCGGAATCTTCAGGCTCGACGTGATCGGCGCCAGGAACTGCTGGACGTACATCCCCGACTCGGGGCGACTCGTCGAGTGGAACAACATGCCCGCTTGCGTGGGTGCCAGAGGATAAACCTCGACCACATCACCCCCGGCGGCTGGCGGGTCGGGAGGAACCTCGATCGCGGCTGGCGGCGCGATCGGCGTGGCCACACTGGCCAGCGCGGCGACCGTGGGATGATCGAACACCTGACCAGGGTCCAGCCCGAGCCCAGCCTGTCGCGCTCGGGAGACAAGCTGGATCGCGCGAATCGAGTCGATTCCCAGGTCAAAAAAGTTGTCGTGGACACTCAGGACGTCGCGACCAAGCAAAACCGCCGCCAGCCGGGTCAGCGTGGCCTCGGCCGGGTTGCGTGGGGCGACGATGGGTTCGTCTCGCGGCTCGCGATCGAAGGTTTCACCGGGTGCCGGCAGCGCCTTGCGGTCGATCTTGCCGTTGGGGGAAAACGGCAAGGCGCTGATCGGGACGAACAAGGTCGGGACGAGCGAGTCGGGCAGCCGCTCCTTGAGCCAACTTCGGAGTTCGACCGCTGTTGGAACAGGAGCATCGACCACCGGGACGAAGTAGGCCACCAGGCGAACGTCGCCAGGTTCGTCTTCGCGAGCCGCGGCCACGACTTCGGCCAGTTGGGGGTGACCGAGCAAGGCCGCTTCCACCTCGCCCAGCTCGATCCGATAACCCCGAACCTTGACCTGCTGGTCGACCCGACCCAGAAAGTCGAGCGAGCCATTCCCCCGCCAGCGGGCGAGGTCACCGGTCCGGTAGAGTCGGGCTCCCGGCCGGTCGCCAAACGGATTCGGCACGAACCGCTCGGCGGTCAGACCAGGCCGGTTGAGATAGCCGCGGGTCACTCCAGCACCACCGATGTACAACTCGCCCGCGACCCCGATGGGGACGGGGCGAAGCTGTTCGTCCAGGACGTAAGCCTCGGTATTGGCGATCGGGTGGCCGATCGGGACCAACCCGTCGGCCTCTGATTCATCGCCAACCTCGTGCACGGTGCACCAAACGGTCGCCTCGGTCGGGCCGTACTCGTTATGCAACGTCGCGCCGGGCAGTCGCCGCTGGATCAACTCCGGAAGGTCGAGCGGGCAGGCCTCACCCCCGACGAAGATCACCTTCAGCGTGCTCATCCAGTCGTGCGGAGTCTCATTGAGCACAACACGCAGCAACGAGGGCACCGAGTTCCAGTGGGTCACCCGATGTTCGGCGATCAACCGCGCGAGTGAGTCGGGGTCGGCATGCCAGCCCTGCACGGGCAAGACCAGCCGCCCGCCATCCAGCAATGTCCAGAACAGACCCGCCACGGAAGTATCATGCGCAAACGAGGCCAGCAGCAAGAAGCTTTCCACCGGGTCGCGGTAGTGCAGACTTCGGGCGTGGGTGGAGTGGATCAGGTTTCGGTGCGATACCACCACGCCCTTCGGTCGACCGGTCGAACCCGAGGTATAGATCACGTACGCGGCATGATCCAGCCCTGCGCCACCCTCAAGATTCGTCGCGAGATTCTGGTCCCAGAGCTGTCGATCCGAGTCGATCTGGATTACCTGGCAGCCTGCGGCAGGCATCCGATCCAGGACGGCCTCCTGCGTCAACAGGATCTGGATCTCGGAATCGGCGATGAGATACGCGAGCCGCTCGTGGGGATATTCCGGATCAAGCGGGACGTAGGCTCCCCCAGCCTTGAGGATCGCCAGGATACCGAGCACCAGGTCGCTCGACCGGCCGACCCCGAGACCGACCCTCGACTCGGGTCCGACGCCCAGGCTCTGGAGATGGCGTGCCAGTCGGTTCGCCGCTTCGTTCAACTCGCGATAAGTCAGCCGGACATCCCGCCAGGCAACCGCAATGGCGTCGGGGTTCCGCTCGGCCTGGTGCTCGATGACTCGGTGAACACACTCGGCGGGGATCGGCGCCATCGTCTGGTTGGGGGCAATGACGAGCTGATTCCATTCCGCCGGGGATAGCACCGAGAGGTCGGAAAGTCGCGTCGTGGGCCCGGCCACGATCGACCGGAGCAAGGTCTCGAAGCGGGCGAGGATGCGGTCAGCCGTCGCGGGATCGAACAGGTCGGTGTTGTATTCGAGGGTCGTTGCCAGTCCCACCGTGGTCTCGGCGGTCGCCAGGGTCAACTCGAACTGACTGGCGCCCAGATCCACCCCGACGGATTCGAGCGCGAAGTCGCCCAGGGCCAGCTTTGATCCATCGCCACGCAGGACGAAGGGGGTCAAGCCAGCATCGTCGAGTTTCTGCGCTTTCTGGAACACGAACATCGCCTGAAAGATTGGCGACCGGCTCGGATCACGCTTGGAAGTGAACTCTTCCGCCATCAGGGCGAACGGCAGATCCTGGTGGTCGAGGCCATCAAACACGGCGCGGCGGACGGAGGCGACGAGAACCTCGAAGCTCGGATCGTCCGCCAGGTTGACCCGGATCGGTAACGGGTTGGCGAAGTAACCCACCACGTCGGTCAGGTGCGCCCGATCACGACCGGCGACCGGCGACCCAACGATGATGTCGGTTTGGCCCGTCATGCGACTCAGAAGGACCTGGAACGCCGCCAGGAGGGTGACGTACAGGCTTGCCCCCATGCCGGCCCCGAGCTTCTGGACCTGGGTCGCCAGGTCGCTATCAATCATCAGGGCTCGTGTGCCCCCGCGCTGGGTTCGGACCGGCGGACGTGGGCGGTCGGTGGCGATGTCAAGTACGGGCAGCGGCGCTGTCAGGACCCCAGCCCAGTAGGCTCGGAGGCGATCCCCCTCCGGGCCGGCGAGGTGGTCCTGTTGCCAGCGCACATAGTCGGTGTAGCGGAGTTCGGGACCTCTGTCTTGCGGTTGGCCCTGGGTCGAACTGGCGGGATAGATCGAGCCGAGTTCGTCCATCAGGAGCGCAATCGACCAGAAATCGCCGACGATGTGGTGCGCTGAGAGGACGATATGGTGATCCAGCCCAGCACGAGAGAAAAGTGTGGTCCGGAACGGTGGTGCCGCGGCGAGGTCGAACGGGCGACGTGCCTCCTCGGCCAGGCGGGCGGCCAAGACCGCGTCCGTCCAGCCAGTCGCATCCACCACCTGGAATCCCGCGTCGATGGCACCGACCGGATGGACGAGCTGCTCCGGTTCACCGTCCAGCGGGCTGGCTTCAAAGGTGGTCCGCAGGGAAGCATGACGATCGACCAGCACTTGCAGGGTCCGTCGGAGCGCCGCGACATCGAGCCGACCCCGGACGCGAGCCGCGCCCGCCATGTTGTAGGCGGCATCGGCGGGCATCCGCTGGTGGACCAGCCAGAGCGACCGCTGGCCAGGCGAGAGCGGGTGGCGTTCCTGGTCGCCAGTGGCGGCGGTCATCGGGATGATCGGGCCGAGGATCGAGGCACTGGGCGGGACGCTCCATTGCTCGATCGCCTGGTCGGCAAGTTCGGCGATCGTGGGCCCATCCAGCAGGCTGGTGATGGGCAGCGAGGTGCCGAGATCCGCCTCGACGCCGCTTTTCAGTTCGATCGCCATCAACGAGTCAAGCCCAAGCGTGTCGAGCTTCCGTTCGGGATCGACCCGTGCGGGATCAAGCCGGAGCACACCGGCGACCCGGTCCCGGAAGTAACCAATAACCCGCTCGCGGCGCTCATCCATCGGGAAGTCACGCCAGCCTGCGACGACGGCCGCCCCCGGCCTGGTCACGCCGTTGGTCATGGCGTGGTCTCGGTCGAAACTCGTCTGTTCGTCGATGCTTGTGAAGAACCGCGCCGAGCGACCGCCGCCTCGGACGACCTTGAAGGTGAACCAGTCGACGTCGGCCACCAACTGGTGCCGGGATACTTCCCGATCACGGCCAAGGATCTTGCCCAGGGTTGCTAACGCCTGCGGAGCCGAGAGCGGTTCCAGACCCAGAAGTTTGTGGGCCCTTGAAACCGACGCGGCCATGCCCGGACCCGCCCAGGGACCCCAGCCGATGCTGATCGCCGGGATACCATGCTGGGTGGCCCAACTTGCATGGGCATCCAGGAAATGGTTCGCCGCCGAGTAGGCCGGTTCTCTGGCCCCGAAGGTCGCGGCGACCGAGGAGAACGAGGCGAAGAAGTCAAGCGGGAGGCGGGCGGCGTACCGGTGCAAGACCCAGGTGCCGGCGACCTTCGAGCGGAGCGCCTCAACCCAACTCGCCGAGGTCGTATCGCGGATCGAACCTGGCCCGACGACTCCCGCCGCGTGGATGATCCCGCGAATGGGTGGGAGAAGTTCACCGACCCGATCGAAGACCGCTTGCATTCGCACTTCATCGGCGATGTCGGCCGCCAGGGCGATCACGGTAGCCCCGCGTCGCTCCAGCGCCTCAATGGCCGCGCAGGCGGAGTGGCTCGGGTGATCCTCGGCGATCGTCGCCCACTCGGCTCGGGCTGGCAGCCCGCGCCGGCCAATCAGGATCAACCGCCGGGCTCCCTGCCCGACGAGCCATTCGGCCGCCTTGAGCCCCAGATCACCCATGCCCCCGGTGACGAGATAGGTGGCATCGGCGTGGATGACGACGTCGGCTGACTGCATCGGGGCCGGGAGGACCGGACGAGGCGGGCGGCAAACCGTTGCCCGGCTCGGATCGCCTGTTCGTCGTCGGAGTCCGGGTCCAGCACCGCCGCGACCAGTCCAGCAACCGAACCCACAGGGTCGGCGGGGTCGAGGTCAACCAGCCCTCCCCAGGCGTCGCCGCGATCATGTCGAGCCGACCGTCCCAATCCCCACGTCGTCGCCTGCAGCGGGTGAGCCACCGCTGCACCGGCTTCGACCGCCTGCGCGCCCGCCGTGACCAGCCAGAATCGAGCCCGCGACTCGGTAGCGGCGAGCGTCTGGATCAACTCCAGGACCGCCGCAGAAGTGTCAGTCAAGGCCACGTCAAGGTCGGCCACCGTGGTCGTTTCGGGGTCGATTGCTGCAGCGTCAAGCCCCCAGAAGCAAATGATCGACCCGGCGGACTCCACCACCTGAGCCACCCGTTGCGGCCAGTCGCCATCCTCATCGCGTGGCACGACGACGCAGGGGATGCCTCGGGCCGCCAGGGCAGACTGAAACCGATCAGCGACTCCGCCTCGATCCGCGAGGATGACCCAGGGGCCAGCACCTCCCGATCGGTCTCCCGGACCATCATCAGTCAAGGGTTGGATGGGCAGCCAGGCGACCTCAAAGAGCAGATCCGCGGTCCGATCGGGGCTCGGTTCGTGCGGCTCCGACGTGAGATGATGGCCGTTTGATCCGTTTCGCGCGGGCTCGACTCGATCTCCGAGTTTGCGAGGAGGCGGGTTGATCCAGAAGCGCTCACGTTGCCAGGCGTAGGCGGGAAGCCGCACAAACTGGCCCGAGGGCGTGAGCGCTGACCAGTGGACCGAGGCTCCACGAACATGGAGCGCCGCGAGCGATTGCAAGAAATCCACCGGGCCGTCGCCGTGGCGGCGGATGGAACCGACCGCCAGCCCGTCGCGGCCCGCTTCGCGGAGCGTGGCGAGGATCGAGGCGACCAACGACGGGTGCGGACCGATCTCAAGGAACGTATCGAACCCATCGGCGACCAGCGTCTGCGTGGCGGCGGCGAACTGGACGGTCTCACGAAGGTTCCGGCCCCAGTAGGCGGGCGTGAGTTCCTCGCCGGTGATCCACTGCCCCGTGACCGTTGAGACGAGCGGAATCGCAGCCGACCGGGGACGTAGGCCCGCCAGGGCTTCGACCAGTTCGGCCGCGAGCGGGTCCATCTGCGGACCGTGGAAGGCAACATCCACGTTCAGGAGCCGGGCAAAGGTTCCCTCACTCGACCAGTCATCCACCTGTTCAAGGATCGAGTCGGGGTCGCCCGAAAGCGTGGTCGCGGTCGGTCCATTGATGGCGGCCACGGCGATCCGGCCCGCCGATGCCTCGGCAACAATATTGGCTTCGGCGGCCGAAAGCCCCGCCGCCACGGTCCTGCCCAGGCCGATGGCGCGTTGCGTCAAGCGACCACGAAGGATGATCAGGCGGATGGCATCGCCCAGCGGCAATGCTCCGGCAATGTGAGCCGCGGCGATTTCCCCCAGACTATGCCCGACCACGACATCTGGCTCGATCCCGAGCGACCGCCAGAGCGCGGTCAGGCCCAGCAGGACGGCGAACTGAAGCGGCTGGGCAATCTCGGGTTCAAGCAGGCGAACATCGTCTTCCTCGATCGCCAGCGCCGACAGGACCGACCAGCCGCTCAGGGCGACGACCACGCGGTCAACCCCTTCGACAGCGGTCCGGAATGCGGGCACGAGCAGGAGGTCGCGGGCCATTCCGAGCCACTGACTCCCCTGCCCCGAGTAGACGAACACGAGCCTGGGTCGTTGCCCAGGTGCGACCCGACCAGCAGCCGCCCCGGCGCAGGTCTCGCCCCGCTCGATCGCGTCCAGGGAAGTCACGGCCTCGGTTGCCGAGCGAGCGACCACCGCCAGGCGATGATCAAAGTGCGACCGCCGCGTTCCGGCCGAGAACGCCGCGTCGGCCAGCTCAAGTTCACCCGTCGCCAACCGGTCGCGGATGCTCCGTGCCGAGGCAGCCAACGAGGAACCTGTCTTGGCCGAGATGGTCAGCAGATGCGTCGTGGGAAACGGCTGGGTTGAGCCTGGATCGTGCGGGATGGTCGCGGCGGATTCGAGAACCAGGTGGGCGTTAGTGCCACCAAAGCCGAACGCACTGACTCCCGCCAGCCGGGTCGATTTTCGCGTGGGCCAGGTGGTCGCTTCCTGAGCGACCGCGATCGGTAAGTCCGCAAACGGGATGTGGGGGTTCGGCTGGTGGAAATGCAAACTTGCGGGGATGATCGCGTGTTCGAGCGCAAGTGCCGCCTTGATGGTTCCCGCGATCCCCGCCGCCGCTTCGAGGTGGCCAATGTTCGTCTTGGCCGATCCAATCCAGCAGCGATCACCGACCGGTCGCCCTTCCGCCAGCACCGCGCCCAGGGCCCGGGCTTCGATCGGATCTCCGAGCAGCGTGCCGGTCCCGTGCGCCTCGACGTAGTCAATCTGCCCCGGTTCGACCCCGCTGGTTTGATAGGCGGCGCGGAGGACCGCTTCTTGCGCGGCCCGGCTGGGGGCGGTCAAACCGTTGCTCCGCCCGTCCTGATTAACGGCCCCGCCCCGGATCACGGCGCGGATCGGATCGCCATCGGCCAGTGCCCGTGCCAGGGGCTTCAACACGATCACCCCAGCGCCTTCACCTCGGACGTAGCCATCGGCCGCGGCATCAAAGGTTTTGCACCGGCCGTCGGGAGCCAAAAATCCAGCCGCGTTGAAGTCGGCCATGAGATCGGGAGCGAGAATCAGGTTCACCCCACCTGCCAGCGCCAACGAGGACTCACCAGCGAGCAGGCTCCGGCAGGCAAGGTGGATCGCCACCAGGGACGATGAGCAGGCTGTGTCGACCGCAAGGCTCGGGCCATGCCAGTCGAAGGTGTAAGAAAGTCGGTTCGCCGCGATGCTCGCCGCGTTGCCGGTCAAGGCATACCCATCCGCGGGGCCATCGAGCGTCCGGCCATCATGAAGCCGAGCATAGTCGTCGGTCGAAACCCCGATGAAGACGCCGACATTGTTCCCTGCCAGACGGTCGGCAACCTGGCCGCCGTCTTCGAGAGCTTCCCAGGCTACTTCGAGGAGCAACCGCTGCTGGGGATCAATCCAAACCGCCTCGCGGGGAGCGATCCCGAAGAACGCGGCATCAAAAAGATCCACCCGATCCAGAAAGCCAGCGCGGGTCGATTCGGGAGCCACGAAGTCGCCGCGCCGGTCGAGCGAGATCGGACCCACGGCATCAACCCCACCACCAAGCAGTTGCCAGTAGGCTTCGGGCCCCGACGCCCCCGGGAACCGACAGCCGATCCCGATAATCGCCACCCGGTCGTCAGCGGCGACAAGGGGAAGTGCCGCTGGCGCTGGTTGGCCAACGGCAACGCGAGTCGGGATCGGTTCGATTGCCAGATGATGAGCGAGCGAGTGGACCGTGGGGTACTCGTAGAGGAGTGTCGGCGAGAGGGGCCGGCCCAGCCACTCTTCCAACTCACCGGCCAGACCGACGGCTCGGAGTGAGCCAAGACCGAACGTCGCGAACGGTTGCTTCGGGTCAACCTCCGCCGGGGGGATGCCCAGCGGACCCGCCAGTTTGGTAACCAACCAGGCGGCAATGGTGGCCGCGCTCGGAGCCGGGTTCGCCGTCGTTGCGACCGCTTCGGGTTCCATCAGGACTGGGCGAGGTGTGTCGGCTTGCCATTCCGCCAGACCGCCGAGCGTTTTGCCGAGGAACTGGCTGCGGATCTCGCCTCGACGGACCTTGCCGCTGGATGTCCGGGGGAGAGTCATCGGTTTGAGCAGGACGATCGCATGCAGGTCGAGATCAAACTCGGTTGCCACCACAGCGCGGATGGCGGCCATCACTTCAGCGCGGGCCTTGGTCCGACGATCGATCTCGCCAACGACAACAAGGCGATCCTCTCCCTCAACCTCGACGGCGAATGCCGCCCAGGCGTCGGCGGCGACTCCTGGATGGGCACGACCGACGGCCCACTCAACATCCTGCGGGTAGATGTTGCGGCCCCGGACGATGATCAGATCCTTGAGCCGTCCGGTGACGAACAATTGCCCGTCGCGTACGAAGCCAAGATCGCCGGTCCGGAGAAACCGAGTCGTGGTGGATTCGTCCGCTAGTTCGGCCTGGAAAGTTGCGGCGGTCGCCTCGGGCTGATTCCAGTACCCCTGAGCCACACTTGGCCCCGCAACCCAGATCTCGCCGACCTGATGTTCGCGACGTCGAGTCCGTTGGTCGGGATCGACGATGGCGATGGTGTGGTTGGTGGCCGTCTGACCCGACCCGACCACGGGTCGACCTGGACCGTTGGCGGAACTGTGCGGGGCGATCTCGCCGCGATCGAACGCCTGGGAATCCACGTTCGCGATTACAGGGGGCAGCGTGGGTGGACCGCCACTCACGATCAAGGTGGATTCGGCCAATCCATAGCACGGCAAGAACGCTTCGCGCCGAAACCCGCAACCCGCGAAAGCCGCTGCAAAGCGGTCGATCGTGTCGTTCCGGATTGGCTCGGCGCCGTTGAAGGCAACCGTCCAGCGGCTCAGGTCGAGCCTGGCTTTCTGTTCGGCGGTCACTCGGCGAGCACAAAGATCATAAGCGAAGTTCGGCCCACCACTGATCGAGGCGCCGGTCCGGCTGATCAGTTCGAGCCAGCGAACCGGACGTTGCAAGAAGGCCACAGGCGAAAAGAGCGTCGTCGAGCCACCACAATAGATCGCCTGGAGCGCGCCACCGATCAAACCCATGTCATGGTGGAGCGGCAACCAGGAAACGCCCCGACTTCCCCGACTCGACCCGAAGCTGCGTTGAATCACCGCCGAATTGCTGAGGAGATTGCCGTGACTGACCACGACTCCCTTCGCGGCGGCGGTCGACCCCGAGGTGTACTGGAGGAAGGCGACCGAAGCGCTCGTCGGCTCGGGGTCGCGCCAGAGATCAGCCTCTGTTTCAGGAACCTCGTCGGATGCCCAGCGAGCTGAACTGGCCAGTTCGGGGATCGCGGTGAACCAGCGATCAAGTTCGGCCAACTGAGATCCGACCGTCAGGACAGCACTTGGACTGGAGTCAGCCACAATCCCCCGGAGCCGAGGGATTGCCCGGTCGGATCGGGGATAGTAGGCGGGAACCGCGACGGCTCCCGCGTACAAACAGCCAAAGAAGGCAGCGAGAAAATCGAGACCAGGCGGGTAGAGTAAGAGCACGCGCTGACCGACCAACCCCGCGTGACTCGCTTGCAACCGGGCAGCGATCGCGCGGGCTTTGCGGTCGAGATCCGCATAGTCCCATCTTGTGCAGCCGCCTACTTCAGTGAGGGAAGAGTCGCCCGCTGACGCGCTGGAGTCGTCGCCCAGGAACGAGAGACTTCCCCCGACGCCCGAAGCCTGCAGGTAAGCCCGAGTCCGGAGCAAGGCCACAAAGCTAATCGGGTCGGTATCGAGGTCAGAGGGTGCGAAACTCATGAGGATTGGCGCAATGCCTCGGGGGTTCTGAAACCAGCGCGACGCAACCGATACAGCGATTCAGAGCATCAGCGCGAGGTGGTCATCGCTTCCCGAAGGCTGAGCGGCCTCATGTCCTGCCAGACCTCATCAACGAAGGCCAGGCAACTCGCCTTGGGCCCCGAGTGACCAGCGTCCAACCAGCCGGCAGGTGCATCGCGGTCGGCCAACCAGATCGAATATTGCCCTTCACCGTTGACGACAACTTTGAAGAGCGGCTCGGAGGGCGGCGAGGCTGGTTGAGTATTTGCCATGGGTTGACCCGTCGTAGTTTGCCGGACTTCTGAAGGGTCGCCCGGCAACGCCTCATATGGGTGGGAAGCTTGGGTGGGAAAAAAACAGGCAAAGCAAACACGGACAGATTCCGCTGAAGCCAGATCCGCAGAACTGGCACGACCGGTCGCTCAATCGCGGAGGCAATTTCAGCTTGATGATTCTGCGACAGATCTTCCTCGTTCGTGAGGCGAGAAAAGATCAAGCCAAACTTATGGAACACGACGCTGAAAATTCCTGGCGATTGCGACTGAATCTAGCAGTCCCTACAGCTTTACTGTTCCTTAGTCCCGTTCTAGCTTACCCGTTTTACGGGATTAGTCAATCTTCCGACTGACCTGGACGATGTCTCACGGTCGTCGTCCGCCAACCCAACGAAACCCACCTCGTGCTTCGAAAGACCAATCGTCGCAAACCTTTCGGGTGTGCTGAACGTCTCTGGTGACAGAAATCGTCCCCGGTCCAGCATGGCATTGGTATTTTGGGTGGGTCGCGTAAATTGGTTGGATTGCTCAAGTTACTCCGGAATCTTAGCTTTGCAGTCAAGCTTTTCGATCGTTAATCGTTGTAAATATCTCGACAAAAGTCCCGGTTTTTCGGTGCCCAGGCTCTGTGGAATACCGCTGTAAAGAACAGCATGGGTTGCCGAGCTTTGCCGCGATGACATACCATCAGACGTCGAGCAGCCTGCAGGTTTGACGCGTGGCCGAGGCTGAGTTCGCTTCGACCCTTTTCTTGTTCGTCGGGGAGTCGAATCTTCCATGTGGCATCGTTCTGGTCCGCGGAACGTCTTGGCTCGCCTGGGCTGGTGGTTGGTTATCGGATCGTTCGTGGGCTGGGCTCATGTTTCCCTCGCGGTCGAGGTTGATCGATCGCCGATTGCGCTGGGTTTGTCGAGCGACGGCACCCGGTTGTTGACGGCTAACCAGACCGCCGGGACCATCTCGCTGGTTGACCCCGTGGCTCGCCGAGTGATCCGGGAAACTGCGACTGGCTCCAAACCGACCGGGGTGGCGATTGCCCCCGATGGTCGCCGGGGGTTGGTTGCCCACTGGTACGGGTCCGATGTGGCGATCGTTGATCTGACCGACGACCGACTCGTGATCGAGGGACGGGTCGAGGTCGGTCCCGAACCCCGAGGGGTTTTGGTCGCGCCCGATGGACAGACGGGGTATGTGGCCGTCGGGGCGAGCAACGAACTGGTTCGAATTGACCTGATCAAGCGCCAGGTGACCGGTCGGATCGCCGTGGGCCGTGAACCCCGTAGCATCGCCTTGACTCCTGACCGGACCCGATTGGTTGTCAGCAACGCCCGATCCAAGTCGGTTTCGGTCGTGGATGTCCAGCGATTCGAGGTCGCGGCGACGCTACCGGTCGCCGAGGACAACCTCCGGCAGGTCGCCATCAGTCCCGACGGAAAATACGCTTATGTCGCGGCCTTACTCAATCGAGGGATGGCAACGACGCTCAACAACATCGACCTCGGCTGGGTTCTGGGTGAACGGATCGTCCGGGTGCCGCTCGACGAGTCCGAGCCGTCGGAGGGTCTTTCACTCGACCCGCTCGGCGATGCGGCGGGTGATGCTCACGGGATGGCCGTCGGTCGCGGTGGCTCGCTCCTGGCGGTGGCCTGCGGTGGGACTCATGAGGTGATGCTGCTCGACCAGAGCACGAAGGAGTTGCCCTGGAAGGGCGGGGTCGGCCGTGACGTGATGGCCGCCGACCTGGTCAAGGACAAAACGCGGTTCCGCCGGGTCAAGCTGGGCGGACGCCCGACGGAACTTGCCTTTGCTCCCGATGGCACCACGCTTTACGTCGCCAACTATCTCAACAACGCGGTCGAGGTGATCGACACCAATCTCGGCCTCAAGGTGGGTGCCATCGACCTGGGCGGGCCGAGCGAGCCGACTCTGGCACGCCGGGGCGAGATTCTCTTCCATGATGCCAACCGCTCCGCCAACCACTGGTACAGTTGCAACACCTGCCACTCGGATGGCCATACCAACGGGCTCAACTTCGACACCCGGAATGATGGTTGGCAAGACCTTTCGTCGAGCCATCAGCGGAGTCGCAAAAAAGTTCCGACGCTCCGACGGGTCGCGCTGACTGGACCCTGGACGTGGCACGGCTGGCAGACCAGCCTGGATGACGCGATCATCGAGTCCTTCACCAAGAGCATGCAGGGGCGGAAACCCGCAACCGACGAAGTCGAGTCCGTCGCGGCATATCTCAACACGCTCGATTTCCCACCGAATCCGCACCGCGAACCCGACGGGAAGTTATCCGTGGCTGCGCAACGGGGCGAGGTTGTTTTCAATTCGAACAAGAACGGTTGTGCCTCATGCCATCACGGTGCTGAGTTGACGGATGGCAAACTGCATGACGTGGGCTTGCTCGAACGGGGTGACGTTTATCGGTCCCACAATCCGCCCTCACTCCGGGGAGTTTACGACAAAGATCCTTACTTGCATGATGGCCGATCACCAACCCTCCGCGACCTCCTGACCGGACCGCATGGCCCGGAAAGTTTGGTGGGTGGTGAGCCGCTCGCACCGAGGGATCTCGACGATCTGATCGCCTACCTCAATGCGCTCTGAGGCACCGGGCGGCCTGGCTGGGGCGGACGGAATCGTTTCACCGCGCGGGTCAGACCGACGCGGTGAGCGTCCCGCAAAGCCATCTCGATCGACTCGCGGACCGGGGGATGCTGGAGGCTGAACGTAGTGTCGGCTCGGGCACCACTGACATGCAGCGAGAGGAACCCACCAGCCACCGTCGCGGCGGAAACCTCGATCCACCGGCCCCGACTGAGCCGGTCAAACCAGCAAGCTCCCCAGACCATCGGTCGCTCGCAGACGTCGGGCACCGGCACTAGCCAGCGCGGGTTGCCTGTCATTTCCTGGACGATTCTGGCAAGGTCCACGAAACTCAGGTACGGTCCCGCCAGCGCGTAGCGTTGACCTGAACCCCCACCAACCAGCGCTCGCCGGTGAGCAAGAGCCGCGACCCGCGCATCGATCATCGGAATGCCACCTGACGGGAGCACGGCGACGGGTGACCGGGCCATCGCGATCAAAAGACTGGTGGATGTCGGCTTCGGGTCACGGGCGCCGATGACCATCCCAGGGCAAAGGGCAATCGTGCTCAGCCGTCCCCCGACACATTCCCGGATCAGCGTCTCGGCCGCGCGTTTGGTCGCCGCGTAGGGCGAGTTGACTCGTTCGAGATTCCAGGATGTTTCCTCGTCGGCGGGGGCGTCCACCGTGCCGGCAGCTAACGTATGGAGCGTCGAGGTGTAAACCAGACGCTCGATCCCGCTGGCGACGCAATCGGCCAGCAGGTCACGCGTTGCGTCCACGTTGGTGCTGGTTCCGTCTCCTCGAAGATCCGCTCCCAGGTGGACCCAACTGGCGCAGTGGATCACTCCGCGAACACCGGCAAGCGCCCGGACCCGGTCGGTCCGCTCGCGGAGGTCGCCGCGAATCCACTCGATCGGCGGATCGTCCGGCTCCACGCGGGTTGCGGCCCGGGTCAGCCCTCGGACGCGGTGCCCCGCGCGGGCCAGGCTGCGGGCGACATGACCACCGACAAACCCCGATGCTCCCGTGACCAGGACGGGCCAATCGGCGGGAACGGGATCAAGCATCGGAGCGGCATCGGTGGTGAAACTCGTCATCCGTCAGCGCCCCGCCTGCCGGAAGACCGTCGGATCGGGCTGCCAGAGATAAAGAAAGGTCGGAGTCCGACTCCGGTCGAGCCCCGGATAGCTGAACGGCACGATGTCGCCCTGGATCGGCGTGTTCGGCGTGATCGCATAGATGGAGTGCGTCGCGATCCCCGCCCGGCCGAAAACGAGGACCTCGGCGCCGGTGATCCCCGCCAACCGTTCGGCCTCGGCGATCGCCTCGTGGACGTATCCGAGTCGGTCCACCATGTGGAGGCCGAGCGCTTTCGTTGTCGAGACGATCCGGCCGTCTTCAAAGGCGCGGAAGTCGTCGGGCGTCATCTGCTTGCGCTTCGCCTTGATCCGGTCGCAAAAGCGATCGCGATAGTCGTCCGCCATCTCTTGCAAGACCTTCCGGCCGTCGTCGTCGAGTGGTTCGGTGATCGAGCCGAGGTCAACCCGTGCTCCGGCCTTGATCGGGTCGGCAATCAGGTTGAGTTGGCTCATGGCATCTCGCATATTGTAATGGTTGATGATCGCGCCGACGGCTCCCGTCAGGCCGGTCGGCAGCGCGACCACCCGGTCACCCCCCACCGCCAGATAATAAGCCCCGGCGGTCGCCACGTCCATCAAGCAGCTAACCACCGGTTTTGCCGTCTCAGCGCGGAAGCGTTCCAGCTCGTCCGCCATGATGTCGGTGGCCGCCACCCCTCCCCCTGGGCTGTTGATCCGCACGACGATGGCTCGGATGCTGGGGTCGTGCCCGGCGGCTTCGAGCTTCTCGCGAAACGCCGCGACCGGGTTCTCGCCCGCCGAGTAGAGTCCGGTCAGATTCTGGTTCAGGAGCAACCCATCGACGTCGATCAGGCCGATCCGACCCCCACTCGATCCCGCCGGGGCTGGCCGGACCACGGTGGCGACCATCGGTCCTGGGTCGGGCGTCAGCGGCACCTTGACCTCGATCCCCCCCTTGACCGTGGCGTCGGCGGCGACCCTGACGTCGCCATCAACCCGCGCCCTGGCGTCGGCATCCACTTTGAACCGACCCGCGATGGGAAATTCATGACAGCCCGAATTTCCCAGTGTGAGCACGATCGCCCAGGCTCCCACCAGGATGGCGCGGCGGTTGCGACGATAACCGGTCATTGGTGGCCAATCCTCCCGGTCAACCCGGTCCTTGTCCCATCAATCGACCCGCTGGCAACCATCCTGCGCATGCTGGATGCGGGCCCAAACTAACCATCGGTTGCTGGCCAGAGAAACTTGCTCGGATAACCCTCACTTCCGGAAGGATCGGAACTTATGAACCTGATTTCTCTGGTCCTCATCGCGAGTTCATTCGTGCCGCTGGAACCGGCAACCAACCCGATCCTTCAGGGCTTACTCGTCCGTGGGATCACCGCCAATGGTGTGAGTGTCCCGTTGCCAGGACCGACGCTGGCCGATGGTGCGACGGTGGATGCGAGTCGTGTTGTGCTCCGGAACGTCGCTGGTGACGAGCGCAGCATCAGCAACTTCGTCCGCGACTCGGTCACGGCCCCGTTCGTCCTGAAAACCCGCGACGTCAAGGCGGGGGACGCGACCATCAGGGTCGCCGACCTCTGGTTCGTCGTTCGGGCGAATCTGGACGAGATCGACCTCAAGCAGATCACGGGCAAGATCGGCGAGTCCACCGTCGAGGCGGGCAACATGCGGTTCACAAGCAAGGTCCTGGCACCGAACGACCTGGTCAAACGTCCCCTCGATCGGCTCCAGGACCAGGCCGGTCGCGACGAATGGTACACGCGAGCAACGGGTCGGCTCCTCGACCGGATTTATGTCGAGGCGACCGACCACGTCGTGGCCACCCGGACCCCCGACTCGCTGACCGTTGCCGCGACGACCAGTCGAGCGTTTGATTCGGACTCAACGTACCCGAATCGGTGGGCAGCGAGCAGCAAACCAAACACGGAGCCGGCCCAGGACGCGTACCAAACGTACTCCGGGGGCGGTAGTTATGTGAAAATTACGCGCCTGGAGTCTGAGCCGGGCGCCTTGTTTGTTGAGGCGCACTTTGCCTTCGTTGAGCCTGACGCCTGGTTCAACGGGAATCCGATCTTACGGTCCAAGTTCAGCCTGATTTGCCAGGATCAGGTTCGCCAGCTCCGTCGAGAGATTCAGAAGCGGCGGCCCGCGAAATGACGAAAGACTCATTACAAACCCCATTTCAGCCGGATGGGTGCGCCTCGTTGAACTTTTGCCCCCTTGACACGTAATCAAAAGGACCCTCGGGCTTGATCCAACTTGCCGAACCCATACAAATTAACGGGTTTGGCGTGCTATGATCGATGGAGCCCCTCTCTCGATCAAGACTCGACGCGAGCGGTTGAGGTTGGGTCAAAGAGGAACGCTGGTCGATCTTGCTAGTCCCGCCTTGGTTGCTTCCCCGCCGTTTGATCCGTGCTTTGCTTTGGAGCTCGCCAGGAGTTGTCGCGAACGATGAGACGCAACCCCCGCATCCTGGTGTTCTCGGCGGGAGCCCGAGACGCAACCACCGTGGAAGCGGCTACCCGGGCGGGAGCCCTGGGAGTGCTTGATCTGAACTGGCTCGACCCGGCTGGCCTGGTGGCCACGACCTCGGTCGTTCGTCAGTTGGCACGCCGGTCCGATCGGGGGTTTGCCGTTCGGGTTGACGCCCGGTCCGTTTCGGCCGCCTGGCTCGCCAGTTTGCCAGCCACGGCGGGGACGGTAATTGCCACGGCGTCCACGCGCGAGGCGGCCGAACTCAAGCCCGCGCTCGACCTGATCCGCCAGTCGGGGCGAGAGCCCTGGGCCGAGGTCGTCGCCCGCGACGGAGCCGTCGCCGTGGAACTCGCCGGGGCCACTGGCCTGATCATCGCGGGGCACGAGGCGGGCGGCTTTGTGGGCGACGATTCCTCGTTCATTCTGGCTCAGGCGGTGGTCGCGCGCGTCCAGGTTCCAGTCTGGGTCCGCGGTGGGGTCGGGCCTCAGGTCGCGGCGGGGTGTGTCGCACTGGGGGCTGCTGGGGTCGTGCTCGACGGCGCTGCCCTGTTGACCCGCGAATCTCGGCCCGATGACGCGGATCGAGCCCGTGTCGCTCGCTGGGATGGCGGCGAGACCCGCGTTCTTGGTCCGTCGGGTGGCAACCATTATCGAGTTCAGATTGCGCCCGGTTCCCCTTTACTCTCCCGGTTGATGGCGGCCAGCGAGGTCGGTGGCGCCACCTGGGACGCAACGGTCCAGGCCGAGATCGGCTGGAACCCCGGCCAGCTCTGGCCCGTCGGCCAGGACTCAGCGCTCGCGGGTACCCTGGCTCACCTGTTCCCGACCGTTGGCGATCTGGTCCGGGGTGTCGAGCAGGCGATCGATGCTGGGCTGTGCGCCGCTCGGGCGGCGAATCCCCTCGGGGCAGACTCGGCGCTGGCCCGGTCGCATGGGACTCCTTATCCGATCCTGCAAGGGCCGATGACGCGCGTGAGTGACGTGGTTGAATTTGCCGCCGCCGTTGCCGACGGGGGGGCTCTACCGTTCCTGGCCCTGGCCATGCTCCGAGGCGGCGACGTTGCCCTTTTGCTCGACCACGCCCAGACCTTGCTTGCGGGTCAGCCGTGGGGCGTGGGGCTGCTTGGGTTCGTTTCGCCCGAACTCCGGCGCGAGCAAGTCGCCGCCGTCCGGGCTGCCCGCCCCCCGTTCGCCCTGATCGCGGGCGGACGTCCCGACCAGGCCCGGGAACTCGAAGATGTCGGGATCACGACCTATCTGCACATTCCGTCGCCCGGCCTCATGGATCAGTTCGTGCGCGACGGAGCGCGCCGGTTCGTGCTGGAAGGTCGCGAATGCGGCGGTCACGTCGGCCCCCGATCGAGCTTCGTCCTCTGGGAGCAAGCGCTGGGAGTTGTCACGCGCGCGATCGCCGCCGGCGCCCTGGCGAGTGACTTCCACCTGGTCTTCGCTGGCGGCATCCACGACGCGCGCAGTGCCCGGTTCGTCGCCGCGCTGGCGGGTCCGGCCGCTCAGATGGGGGTCCGGGTGGGGGTTCTGGTCGGGACCGCCTACCTGTTCACGGTCGAGGCCGTCGCCACCGGTGCCATCGTCCCCCAGTATCAGGACGAGGCGGTCCGGTGTGGTCGGACGGTCCTCCTGGAAACCGGACCCGGCCACGAAGTCCGCGTCGGTTCGTCGCCGTTTGTCGCGGCCTTCGCTGCCGAGCGCCAGCGGCTCCGCGCTGCCGGGACGGCAACCGATGACGCGCGCGAGTCGCTCGAACAACTCAACGCCGGCCGGCTCCGGGTCGCCACCAAGGGGGTTGACCGGTCGAACGGCGTTGGCTCATCGCTGGTCCCCGTCCCTCAGGCCGATCAGTTGGACCGTGGGATCTACATGTGGGGCCAGGTTGCCACCCTCCGCGATCAGATTACCACAATCGCCGACCTCCACGCGTCGATCGCCGCCAACCAGACCCAACCGGAGGCGATCCGCCCACCCCAGCGGCCCGAACCGAGTGATATCGCCATCGTCGGGATGTCCGCGATCCTGCCGGGAGCGGGCGACGTTCGGACCTTCTGGGAAAACACGCTCCGCAAGCATGACGCCGTGACCGAGGTTCCCCCCGACCGGTGGGACTGGCGGCTCTATTATGACGCCAACCCCAAGGCACCTGACAAGGTCGTCTCGAAGTGGGGTGGGTTCGTTCCCGACGTGCCGTTCGACCCCCTCCGCTACGGCATGCCTCCCGCGAGTCTACCCTCGATCGAGCCGGTGCAATTGCTGCTCCTCGAAGCGACCCGAGCCGCGATCGAGGATGCAGGCTATACCGACCGGCCCTTCGAACGCGAGCGTACGGCGGTCGTCCTTGGGATGGGCGGCGGGGCGGCGCAACTCGCGATGGGGTACGCTTTTCGGTCCTATCTGCCCATGCTTGACGCCGTCAATCCCGGATCGGGTCAAGCTGCTCTCGACGCCTGTCAGGGTTTGCTTCCCGAGTGGACCGAGGATTCTTTTCCTGGGTTCCTGTTGAACGTCGCTGCCGGGCGGGTGGCGAACCGGTTTGATCTGGGTGGGGCCAACTACACGGTCGATGCCGCGTGCGGATCGTCGCTGGCGGCTGCAGCGCTCGCGGTCCGAGAACTGGAATCAGGCTCGGCCGACGTTGTCCTGCTCGGCGGCGCCGACACCGTTCAGAACCCGTTTACGTACCTGGCTTTCAGTAAAACCCACGCCTTCTCACCACGCGGCCGGTGCCGACCGTTCGATGCCTCGGCCGATGGGATCGTGATCAGCGAAGGCGTGGCGATGGTCGTCCTGAAACGTCTTGCCGACGCCGAGCGTGATGGTGACCGGATCTACTCCGTCATCAAGGGCCTGGGCGCGTCGAGCGACGGTCGAGCACGCGGTCTGACGGCACCCAGTCCCGACGGCCAGGTCCGCGCGGTTGAGCGAGCTTATGCCAGGTCCGGGGTCGACCCGCGCACCGTCGGTTATGTGGAAGCCCACGGGACCGGTACGGCGGTCGGCGACGTGGTTGAGGTCAACGCGATCTCGGGAGTGTTTCGCGAGCATGGGGTCGCGGCGGGCTCGGTGGCGATCGGCTCGGTCAAGTCGATGATCGGCCATACGAAGTGCGCCGCGGGTCTGGCTGGGTTGATCAATGCCTCGCTCGCGTTGCACCATCGCGTCCTGCCGCCAACGATCGGCGTCGAGACGGTCAACCCCAAGGCCGACCTTGCCGACGGACCGTTTCGGGTCAACACCGAACCCCGCCCCTGGATTCACGCCGATCCCGCCCGTCCCCGGCGCGCCGGAGTGAGTGCTTTCGGGTTTGGCGGGACCAATTTTCACGCCGTTCTGCAAGCGTATGCAGGCGATACCCGGCCTCCCGTCGCTCCTCGTCAGGTCTGGCCCGCCGAGTTGTTCGTCTGGCGCTCGCCAAAACGAACCCAATTACGGGATGAGCTGGGCGGGCTGATTGCGGCCATCGCGGGCGGATCTCGACCCGCGCTGCGTGATCTGGCCCGCGCCGTGACCGAAACGAACCCATTCCGTCCGGGGCCGACGCTGGCCATCGTGGCCGACTCGCTTGACGATCTGATTGCCAAGCTCAGGCGGGTTGTTGCGACGCTGGATGCTGGTGACACCCGGATCGATGACCCGCGCGGCGTCTTTTATGCCGCGACCCCCGAATTTGTTGGGTCTCCAGTCGCGTTCCTGTTCCCTGGCCAGGGTTCGCAGACTCCCGGCATGCTGGCCGATCTCGCCATCGCCTTTCCCGAAATCCTGGACGCCTTTGACACCTTCGATGCCGCGCTGACGAGCGCTGGCCGGATGCCGATTGGTCCGATCGTGTTTGCGTCGCATGACCTTGCGTCACGAGGTCAACAGACCGAGAAGCTGGCCGCGACCGACGTTGCCCAGCCTGCTCTAGGTGCGGCGAGCGTCGGTCTGCTCCGCGTGTTGGGTTCGATGGGGATCGAGGCCGACCTGGTTGCCGGGCATAGTTTTGGCGAACTCGTCGCCCTTCATGCGGCCGGGTCGATCACGGTCGCAAACCTGGCACAACTTGCGTCGGATCGCGGTCGGCTGATGCAAGCGGCGCTCACCAGCAACCCGGGCGGCATGGCCGCCGTGGCCGCAGGCGTCGATCGGGTCAGATCGCTTTTGGGTTCGTTTGGGAACGTGGCCGCGGTCAACGAGAACGGACCGAATCAAACCGTGATCGCCGGTCCTCAACCCGACCTCGGCCAGGCGGCCCGAGCCCTGGAGGCGGCTGGGGTCCGGGTCAAGGAACTGCCGGTCGCGGGAGCATTCCACTCCCGTCTGGTCGCGGAGGTTCGAGGACCGCTCGCACAGGCTGCCGCGGTCGCCATTGACACCGGACCCGATCGACCCGTGTACTCGAACCTTGATGCCAGCCCGCATCCCGCCGACCCACAAACGATCGCGGACCGGATCGGTGAGCATGCGGTCCAACCCGTCCGGTTTGCCGCGATGGTCGAGGCGATGGTGTCCGCTGGTGCCCGGGTGTTTGTCGAGGTCGGCCCTGGGTCGGTCCTGACCACCCTCGTCGGGTCGATCCTCGCTGAGCAGCCCCACGTCGCGGTCGCCTGCGATTCAGCCACCAAACCGGGCATCTCGACCTTCCTGACCTGTCTGGCCCGGCTGGCGGTGGCGGGTCTGCCGGTGCGGCTCGACCGGTTGACCGAAGGGCGGTCCGATCAGCGACTCGACCTCGCCCACTTCGCGGCGGGTGATGGCTCCAGTCCACCCTCGCCGACAACCTGGCTCGTCAACGGGAGTCGGTCGCGGCCAATCGGTGCACCTGAGCCGAAGCGACTCGGCCAGAGCGCCGAGGTTCTGGGCCGACCCGTCTCAAGTGCTCTGCCGGCTGCTCCTGCGGTCGCGCCCGAGCCAACTGCTCCGCGACGGGCCGGAACTCATCCCGCCAGCAATGGCCACTCACCCAACGGCAACGGCCCGATGATTCCGAATGGCAATGGGAATCACGCCACCGTTCGCCCCAGCAACGGCAAAGCCATGACTTCATCCAGCCACCCCGGCGACCTTGCTCCAACTCCTCTCCCGCCGGGTCCGGCCCTGCCGCCGGGCGGGTGGTCCAGCGACGAGCGCGTGCTTGCCTCGTTCCAGGAGACGATGCGCGTATTTCTCGACGTCCAGCGCTCGACCATGTTGGCCTACCTTGGCGGTCGGTCGGGGTCCGCACCCGTCCCGGCTCCCGCTCCGGCTCAACCGCGAGTTACGGCTGTGGCCTCGCACGTTGTCTTGCCCCCGGTGATCAGTGATCGCCTGACGGCTCGACCGGCTCCGGTTCCAGGTCCGGTCGCCGTGGCTGAACCGGTGCTGGCGCCGGAACCTGTCCCGGTTGCCGAGGTGATCCACCCCGCCGCGCCGATTTTGACCGTGACCGAACCTGCCGTGAATCCCGTCTGGGATCGGGCGGCGGTCGCGGCCCGGCTGGTTGAGATCGTCCGCGACCGGACCGGTTATCCCGCCGAGATGCTGGGTCTGGAGCTGGACCTGGAGGCGGATCTTGGAATCGACTCGATCAAGCGGGTCGAGATCCTCGGCACGCTCCGCGATTCGGTCGCCACGCTGGCGAACTCGACAGACTCCACGACGATGGATTCCCTTTCGCGAGCCAAGACGCTGGGCGCCATCGTGGACCGGGTCGACGAGATCGCCCGCCGCCAGCAGGTCAAGCGGGTGCCGGGCCTGAATGGGAACGGCCACGCGAACGGGTCGCACCGGGAGTCGCGGTCGATGTCGCTCGGTGCCGCGACGTCGGGATCAGGTGATGGCGATCCGGACCCCGAGCCTGCCCCTGGTTCGGTCCGACGCCTGCTCATCGACGTGGTTCCCGCCCCGTTGGCTTCGTTTCGCCACGATGGCGGCATCGTTCCCGGCGGCGTCGTCATCATTACCGATGACGGCCGAGGCGTCGGTCGTGCGCTGGCGACCCGGTTCGAGGCGGAGGGGCACCCGGTCCTCCTGGTCGGTCCGGGCAAGTTTGACCTTGGGTCGCCCGCGTCGGTCGATCTCCTCCTGGCCAAGGCGCGGGCGCGTGGGCCGATCGCGGCCATCGTGCATGCCAACCCGCTCCGTCCGGCTGATCCGGCTGGCCTCGACCCCGCCCGCTGGGCCGCGCGGCTGACTCCCGAGGTCAAGGGGCTCTTTCTGCTCGCCAAGGGAGCCGCGCCTGACCTGGAGCGGGCTGCCCGCCGCGGGGGCGGTGCTCTGGTCGCGGCGACCGCGATGGGCGGGGCGTTTGGTTCATTGGGCGAGGTTCGTGCTGACTTCTTCCCCGGTCACGGTGGTGTTGCCGGCCTGGTCAAGACGCTCGCTCGCGAATGGCCCACCGTCCGGACCCGCGTGGTGGATCTTGACCTCCGCGATGAGGTTGCGACGCTGGCGGATCAGATCGCCGATGAAACTCTGATCAATGATGGCTGGTCTGAGGTGGGGTACTCCGCCGGAGTCCGCGTCCGCCTCCAGGCCACGCCCGTTTGTCTCGATCCGAGGTCTGCACCCCAACTGGATCTGCAGTCGGGTGAACCCGTGGTGATCACCGGTGGCGCACGCGGGATCACGGCGGCGGTGGCCCTGGAACTGGCCCGTCGCTGGCAACCGACGCTCCTCATGATCGGTCGGAGTCCCCTGCCGCTCGACACCGAAGATCCCGCAACCGCCGGCATCGAGGCGACCGCCGACCTGAAGGTCGCGCTCCTGGATCAGCTCCGCAAGTCCGGTAAGTCGGTGACGCCCGCGGAGCTGGATCGGGCGTACCAAGCGACCCGGCAGGCTCGCGAGATCCGGACCAACATCGCCGCGATCCGCGCCACGGGGTCGATCGTCGAGTATGCCCCGGTGGACGTGCGAGATGCTACCAGCCTGGGCGGTGTGCTCGATCGTTGGCGCGGCACTTATGGCCGCCCCGTCGGCCTGATTCATGGCGCTGGGGTCATCCAGGACAAGCTGATCCGCGACAAGACGCTCGCGTCGTTCGATGCGGTCCTCGGGACCAAACTGGACGGTGCCCTCAACCTGGCTCGGTTGCTCGACCCGGCTGCGCTCCGGTTCACCGCGTTGTTTTCGTCGATCGCGGGCCGGTTTGGCAACTCGGGCCAGTCCGACTACGCGGCGGCAAACGAGGTCCTGAACAAGCTCGCCTTGTGGCTCGACGCCCGCTGGCCGGGCCGGGTGGTCGCCATGAACTGGGGTCCCTGGTCGGGGGTCGGTATGGTCTCCGACCTTGAAGGGCACCTGGGCGGCCGGGGACTCGGCATGATCCCGCCCGAAGTGGGCCGGGGGATGTTGCTCGAGGAGCTTCGGTTCGGCACGAAAGGCCAGGTTGAAGTCGTGGCGGCCGGCAACCTCGGCAACCTGGATGCCCCGGTCGAGATCGTCCCGACCGGCCTGGACCATGCTGGTGATCGAGCCCTGGGAGCGAGGCCGGGGGCGGGTCGATGAGCCGTGGTCGGCGGCAAACCCGGTGTCAAGATGATGCCGTGGCCATCGTCGGCATGGGCTGTCGCTTCCCCGGCGCCACCGACCTTGCCGCCTTCTGGGAGAACATCCTCGCCGGCACCGACCTGACCACCCCTATTCCCGCCGACCGCTGGGACCCCGCGACCTTTTTCGATTCCGCAAGCAATCCTGGGCGCGTCGCGGCCCGACGCGGCGGCTATCTGGCAGCACCAATTGCCTTCGACCCAGCCGAGCACGGGATCATGCCGCGCGCGGTCGAGGGGGGCGAACCCGAGCAGTTTTTGATCCTCGACGCCGCCCGCGCAGCGCTCCGCGACGCGAACCTGCCCGACGGTCCGCTCGATGGTCGGCGGGCCGAGGTCGTGATCGCCCGGGGGAACTATTTCAACCGCGGCAACCTGACCCGACTCAGCCACGGGCGGATTCTGGCCCAGACGCTGGCCATCCTCGATTCGCTCCACCCGGAATGGACCGACGCCGATCGAGCCGCCGTCCGGGCGGATCTGCAGGCGGATTTGCCGCCGTTCGAGGGGGCGACGATCCCCGGCCAGCTCACCAACGCGACCGCCGGGCGGGTGAGCGACCGTCTCGACCTGCTCGGAGCCAGCTACGTGGTCGATGCCGCGAGCGCCTCGGCGCTGGTGGCGCTCGACCTCGCGAGCCGCTCCTTGCGGGAAGGCCGGGCCGATTTGGCCCTCGTCGGCGCGGTCTACGTGGAAGCCGACGTCGACTTCCCGCTCGTCTTCGACCGCCTCGGGGCCCTGTCGCGGAGTGGTCAGGCGCGGCCGTTCGCCGCCGATGCCGACGGGCTCCTGTCGGGCGAAGGTGTGGGCGTGGTCGTCCTCAAACGCTGGGCCGATGCGGTGGCGGCGGGTGACCGGATCTACGCCATCGTTCGCGGGGTCGGGATCGCGTCCGATGGTCGCGGCGCTGGCCTGGCCGCGCCGAGTGCCCGCGGGCATGCCCGCTCGATCCGCCGGGCGTACCGGGCGAGTGGGGTTGATCCGGCTCACGTCGCCTTGATCGAGGGGCATGGGCTGGGCTTGCCGGTCGCCGACCGCGCGGAACTCCGGGCTCTGGGGGCCACTTTTCCGGCCATCCCGAGCGGTCGGCGGGCTCTGGGTGCGGTCTCGGCGCAGATCGGCCACGCCATGCCGGCGGCCGGGATGGCTGGCCTGATCAAGGTCGCGCTGGCGCTGCACCATCGGGTCATCCCGCCGACGCTTTACGCCGATAACCCCCACCCCGCCCTGCTCCGAGCCGAAAGCCCGGTTCACCTCAACGGGCGGACCCGCCCCTGGGTCCACGGGGCCACGGATCACCCCCGGACCGCCGGGGTCAACGCCTTTGGTTTCGCCGGGATCAACGCCCACGCCGTGTTGCAGGCTGACCCGTCGTCCGATGCGTTGACCGCCCCCGGTGCGATGACGACCTGGGATACCGAGGCGTTCTGCCTGTCCGGCCTGGACCGCGCTGACCTGGCGGATCGCGCCGGGCGGCTGGTGGAGCAACTGGAAACCCATCCCGAAACCAACCTCAAGGACCTGGCGTTCACCCTGACCACGGCCGCGTTCGACCCCTCGGGTCGGGTCCGGCTCGGCGTTGTGGCGAAGTCGGTCGCCGACCTGGTAGACCGCCTGACGGGCGTCATCCCGCGCCTGCTCGACCCGAACTGCCGGTCGATCCGCGACACGCGGGGGACCTACTTCTGGGATCGAGGCGCCGACCTGACTCCACCCCGGGTCGCCTTTTTGTTCCCCGGCGAGGGGTCGCAGTACCCGGGGATGCTCGGCGACCTGGCCCCGCACTTCCCCGAAGTGCGCGCGATGCTCGACACCGCCGACCGGATCGCCCGCAAGACCGGGTCGAAGGCCACCGATCCCGCCGCCCCCTGGCCGAGCGAGATCCTCTTCGGTCGGGGTGGCGACAACGAGCAACTCTGGTCGGCTGAGGTCGCGGTCAATGTCGTCCTGTCGGCGGAGTGGGCCCTGTATCAGATCCTCCGGCGGCTTGCTCTGCGCCCCGACGCCGTGGTCGGCCACAGCAGCGGCGAGTTTCTGGCCCTGGCGGCGGCGGGTGTGCTGGAGGTCGATCAGACCTACGAGGACGGACTCGCCGCGCTCGCGTCGCACTTCGGCCGGCTCGAAACGGCGGGCACCTTGCCCACGGCCCGCCTGGTCGCCGTCGCGACCGACCGGAGCAAGGTCGAGGCCGCCATCGCCGAATCCGGTCAGGTAGGCGTGGTCGAGATCGCGATGGATAACTGCCCGCATCAGGTGATCGTGGCGGGTGATCCGGCCAGCGTCGATCTGGTGGTGGCCCGCCTTCGCGAGCGGGGGACGCTCTGCGAGGTCTTGCCCTTCGCCCGCGCTTACCACACCCCCGGCTTTGCCCCCGGGGTCGAACCGATCCGTGCCTTCTATGATTCGGTGCCGATGCACCCACCCGAGGTCGCGCTTTACTCGTGCGTGGACGGGCAGCGGATGCCCACCGATCCCGCCGCGATCCGGGCTCTGGCGGTGGAGCAATGGACCCGCTGCGTGGCGTTCCGACCGGCGATCGAGGCCATGCACGCCGCCGGGGCGCGGGTCTTTGTGGATGTGGGGGCACGCGGCAATCTGGCCGGTTTTGTAGAAGATACGCTCCGGGGACGACCCGCCTTCGCCATCGCCACCAACCTCCCGCGCCGGTCGGGGATGACCCAACTAAACCATCTGGTGGCTTCGCTGTTTGCGCGGGGGGTAGATGTTGATCCGACTCACCTGTATGCCCGCCGCCGCCCCGAACCGATTGATCTGACGATCCCGCCGCGCGACCCGTCCCGGCTGATCCCCGCTCTGGCGGTTGGCTTTCCGACGATGCGGTTGTCGGCGGATCTGATCCGTCGGCTCCGGTCGCGGCCGGCGATCGCGGCGGAATCGGCTCCCGCTCCGGTCACCAACGGCTACCACGAGCCGATCCCATTCAGCACCGAGTCTGAATCCGGTGAGCAAGAACTCGTCGAGCCGGCCGAGACCGTCTTGCTCGACTTTCAGCGCACGATGACCGACTTCCTCGCGGCTCAGGAGGCGGTGGTCAACTCATTTTTGAATGGTTCCTCGGCGGAACCGTACGGGATGAATGGCCACCTGGCCGCGTGGACGTCCAGCACCCGGCCCGCAGCGCATGCCTGGGCTGGCGAACTGGTCGCCCTGGATCCCGGTCGGTCGAGTCGGTCCGTGATCGAACTCGACGCGACCCTTGACCCGGTTGCCGAGCACCACACGCTGGGCGGTCGGCATGTCTCGGCGGTTCATCCCGAGTGGCGCGGGCTGCCCGTCCTGCCCTTCAGTGTGATGGCCGAGATGCTGGCGCAGTCGGCGGGTCGGCTCGCGTTCGAGGGGTGGAGTCTGGTCGAGTTACGCAACGTCGTGGCGCACAAGTGGATTCGCTATGAGGACGACGAGCTAGTCATCCTGGAAGTCGTCGCCGAGGTGATCGCGGGGGATGATCCCGGTACTCAGGTGGTCCGCGTGGCCATCTACAACCGAGGGACCGCCGCCAGCCCCCGATCGGCTGATCCCCCGGTCTTCAGCGGCGAGGTCGTCTTTGCCGCCGAGCCTCTGCAACCGATCGCGGCGGCTCCATTCACATTGGCAGCCGCCCGAGCATGTCGGTTCACCGCCGAGTCGATCTATGGCGACCAGTGGTTGTTCCATGGGCCAGCGCTCCAGGCGGTGGCAGCCATCGGGTCGATCGCTCCGGGGGGGATCGAAGGGGAACTGGTCGTCTTGCCGCGCGGCCCGCTGTTTCGTGATCCCGCTGACGCGGAATCGCTCTGGACCGACCCGATCATCATCGACAACTTCACGCATCTGCTTGGCGGCTGGGGGCTCGACGAACTGGCGGATCAGGGGGATGTCATCTTTCCGCTCCGGCTGGATGCGCTGACGATTTATGGCTCCCAGCCGGCCGACGGGGTGCGCGTGCTCTGCCAGGTGACGATCGAGGTGGCCGAGCGCCATCGGGTCCGCGTCCAGGCCGACATCGCTCGCCCCGACGGGTCGGTCTGGATGACGATCCGGGGGTGGGAAGACTGGCGGTTCCACTGGCCGGGCCGCTATCGCGACAGCTTCCGCCACCCGGACCGCGCCTTGCTCGGCGAACCGCTCGAACTCGTCGGGATGGCGCCCAAAATCGCCGCTGCCGTCTGGCTCGAACCGCCGGGCGACATGGGCCGACCGGTCTGGCGCGACGTGCTGGAGCATGTCCAGCTCGGTCCCGACGAAAGGCGTGACTATCTGGCGCTGGGTGGCCCCGACCTCCGCCGGACGCATCGCCTCTGGGGGCGGATCGCCGCGAAGGAAGCGGCCCGCCGGATCGAACTGGCCCGGGGGTTGGCTCCGTCCTATCCCGCCGACCTGATCATCACGCCCGATGAGTGGGGGCAACCCATCCTCTCGGGTCGATCCAACTCTGCGGCTGAGACTCTGTGTTCTGGTGATTCGACCGGAAAAGTGGGACAGGCACCGCTCGCAAGCTCGCTTGAGCCAGTCCCCTTTTCCTCGTCACCACAAGGCTCCAAGGTCAGATCCGACCCCGCCCGGACCGACTGGCCGCGCGTTTCAATCGCCCACGTCGATGGTGTCGCCGTCGGCCTGGCCTGCGTCAGTCCATCGGCCTGGGTTGGCATCGACGTGGAAGCGGTGGTCGATCGGCCGGCGGGATTCGCGGCGGCGGCGTTCACAAAGCTGGAGCATGATCTTCTCGATCGCCGATGTGAACAGGAAGCGGATCGCAACGAGGCCCTGGCTCGGTTCTGGTCCGTCAAGGAAGCCGGGGCGAAGGCGACCGGCTTTGGGTTTATCGCGGGACCCGGCGACGTTGAGGTTGTGGCGGTCCGAGCCACGGATCGCGACTCGGCGGAGTTCGGCTTCGCCTTGCGGGGTGAGCTGGTACTCGCTTGCCCGCCGCTGGCAAATCGAATCATCCGGGTCGTTTCGGTCCGTCAGGGTGAGTTTGTCTGGGCCTGGACCATCGGAGAGGACTGGCAACCATGAGCATTGGCGACAATCCCCATAGTGAACCGGCAATCCTGGTGACGCTGGCCACCATGCTCGGCGACTGGCAAGGGCGGGAATATTCTGGCCCGATCGGGCGCGACACGCTCTTTTTCGCCGATCTCGGGCTTGCGTCGATCGACGCGGTCGTCCTGGGTGAAGAACTTCAGGCACACTATAATCAGCCAATACCCTTTGACCTGATGATGGCGGAGCTGGGTCGACGCGAGGACCGCGATATCCAGATCGGCGAACTCTCCGCGTTCCTGGCGCGACACATCCACTGATTGACCACCACTGATCACCGGCCTGGAGCCTTCAACGATGCCCAAGATTGTGGCCCACGGCCTGACCTTTCACGTTCAGCAAGCTGGCTCCGGTCCCGACGTGCTCCTGATCCACGGCGTGACGGGTGACCTCTCGATCTGGTTCCTCTGCAAGGCCATGACCGAACTTGCCCGCGACTTCCGGGTCACCGCGTTCGACCTCCGGGGTCACGGTTATTCCGACGTGACCCCCGACAGCTATACCTCAGCCGACCACGCCGCCGACCTGTTCGCGATCATGGATCATTACGGGATCGAGAAGGCCAAGGTTGTCGGCCACAGCTTCGGCGCCGTGATCGCGCTCCATGCGGCGGTCCTGGCCCCCGAGCGGGTCGAGTCGGTGGTCCTCTCCGACCCGTACTTCCCCGCACTTCGGCATCTGGAAGACCTGAGCCGCTGGAACCACTGGCAAGCCTTCAACCAGCAGGCGGCCGACGCCGGGATCGAACTGAACAGCGACCACTGGTACGACCTTGGCAAATTTTTCGATCAGGTGATGCACCTGGATGACGACCGGCTCCTGAAACTCCGGCAGTCGGTTGGCCTGCCCGCGATGGGCCGGCTGCTGCGTCTGGGCGGCACCACCTGCGGCGATGACGCCAAGGTTGAAGCGGGGTTGACCGAAGCCAAGATCCGTGCGGTCCAGCAGCCCGCGCTGGCAATTTATGGCGACGGCTCGCCGTTTCTGGCCACCTCGCGCTGGCTGGTCGAGAACCTCCCCGACTGTCAGGCTGTTCTGATCCCGAACGCCCAGCACCGCGCCCCCGAGGAGAACCCGCCGGCGTTCACCAGGGCGGTCCACGACTTTTTACTCGGGCTGCCCGTCGATTCCGCAGCGGTCCCGGCTCGGGTGGAGCAATCCTCATGAGTCCTCCCCAGACACCGCCACCGACCGTCCTGATTACCGGAGCCGGGCGCGGGATTGGCCGGGGGACGGCCCTGGCGCTGGCTGATTTCGGCTGCCGGCTGGCGTTGATCGACCGTGACCTCGCCAACCTGGAAGCGGTCGCGGTCGAGTTGCGGGCCAGGGGGATCGTCGTGGGGATCGCGGCCGCCGACGTGACGGATGACTCTGGGCTGCTCGCGGCGATCCAGCGGTTGGAAGCCGAGGTCGGGCCGACCGACGTGGTGATCGCCTGCGCTGGGATTGGCGCGTTGACGCCGTTGCCGCCCGACCTGGCGATCGACGGTCTGCGGGCCATGCTTGACGTCAACGTGGTCGGCGTGGCACGGACGATCGAGGCGGTCTTGCCCGGGATGATCGCGCGGGGGCGCGGGCATATCGTCGGGGTGTCGAGCGTCGCCGGGTTCCGGGGCTTGCCCTGGATGGTGGCGTACTCGGCATCCAAGGCGGCGGTCTCGGCCATGCTCGAAGGGCTCCGGCCCGCCCTCCGGAAGCGCGGGATCACGATCACGACCGCCTGCCCGGGCTTTGTCCGGACCGCCCTGACCGACGGCACGCCGTTCCGTCAGCCGGTCAAGATGCTCGAGCCCGAGGCCGCCGGTCGCTGGCTCGCCCGTGCCGCGCTCCGGCGGCCCCGCAACTGCATCTTCCCGTTCTCGACCCGCGTCGGGATGACCTTCCTGAAGCTCGTCCCCGACCGCGTTTTCGACTGGATGATGGATCGGGCCGGCCCGCAGGCCCTGACAACCGACTTCTGACCCCGAGGCAAGCCCGCGTTGCTCGACCCTGGCACTAAATCTGACCCGCATCCAATGACCGGCCTGACGCGCGGACCCGCCGCCGCGTGTGATGGGATCTGGGAACGGATTGGTCCCTTGGCCGGTCGGAACGGAATTGCCGCCCGCTTCTACGACGGTCCCGCCTGGCAGAAGTTCCGCCCCTGGGAGCGGCTGTTCCTGACCTTTCAGGGGGGAGCGAAGCGTGCCCGACGGCAGATCCTGCGGCACCTCGACGGGCTGGACGGGAGCTTGGTCCTTGAGGTTGGGATCGGTGATGGCGACAACCTTCGCTATCTGCCGCCGGGTTGGACCACGTTTGGCGTCGACCTGGCCCGAGGACCCCTCCGCGCCTGCATTGGCCGCCACCGGTCGATGCGGGATCGCCTGGTCTGGGCCGAGGCCGAGGAGTTACCGTTCGGCGACGGCTGCTTTGATGCCTGCTACTCGATTGGCGGATTTAACTACTTCGGCGACCACGCGCGGGCCCTGGCCGAGATGGCACGCGTGACCCGGCTGGGCGGCTTGCTGGTCGTGGCCGATGAGCTGCCGCACATTGAGCGCTATGGGATCGGCCGCTTGATCCCCTCGCGCTGGATTCGCGGCTGTTCGATTGGCCTGGGTGTTGCTCCGGAGTTTATTGATATGATACTTGATTATCGCGAAGATCCCGAGGCGGCGATTTGTCAGGCGTGGCCGGGCGCGACCCGGCACTCGATCTGGTCGCGGCTGGGGTATTGTTACGTGGCGGTCCGCCCGGATCGTCCCACCCTCGAACCTCATGGAGAGTCTGCCTGATGTCGGCCCCTTCGACCCAGCTTGATCCGACGGCCGACTGGGCCGCGCACCCAGGCGTCCTCCGTTGCGTCGCCTGCGGGTCAGGTTCGCCCACGCCCGGTTCCGACCCCGGTGCCGGACTGACCTGCGACTCGTGCGGGGCAACGTACCCGATCCGCGACGGGGTTCTGGTAGTCAATGACCACGTGATCGACAATAACAAGGTCGCCAGCGACTACTATAATGGCGCTGAGTGGCCCAAGTTCCGGTTCTGGGAGTGGGTTACATTCGCCGTCAACGGCGGTGAGCGGCGGTCGCGGGATAAGGTCCTGCGTCATCTGCCCCGAACACCGGGCCTGAAACTGCTGGACGTCGCGGTCGGCGATGGGGTCTATCTCGACTGGTTGCCGCGGGACTGGTCGGTGGTCGGGATCGACGTGTCGACGGCGCAGCTTGACGCCTGCCGCCAGCGTCTGGCCGCGAGTCCCGGCCGCGACGTCCAGTTGATCCTGGGTGAGGCCGAAGACCTGCCGGTCCAGGATGACCAGTTCGACGCCGCCTTGAGCATCGGGGCGTTCAACTACTTCAACGACCCCGAAAAAGCCCTGAGCGAGATGGTCCGCGCCGTCCGGCCGGGGGGCACGATCGTGATCTCCGACGAGGTCCCCAACTTGACCGACCGGATGTTGTTCCGGCATATTGGGTTGCCGCAAGTGGACCGCTGGGTGGCGGGGCGGATCATGAAGCACCTCAGCGCCGACTTCACCGCGATGGTCGAGAAGTACCACAACCTTGACGTCATGGAGATCGCCCGGCGCGTCATACCCGATGCCCGGTACGAAGCGATCTGGATGAAGGTCGGCTACGTCATCGTCGGCACCGCCCCGGGTTAAATCTGTTCTGCTGCCGATCGGCTCATTGCGTCTTGCTCGTCTCGCCGGAGAGGTTTGGCCGCCGTCATGCACTTCGTCACCTTGATCGCTCGAAACATGACCAACCGCCTGGTCCGGACCAGCTTGACCATGCTGGGCCTGTCGGTCGGGATCGCGGCGGTGATGATTCTGACCGGCGTCGCCTGGGGCTTCGAGCGGTCGTTCATGGCCATCTACAAGACCAAGGGGATCGACCTGGTCGTCGTTCGGGCGGGGATCAGTAACCAGCTTTCGAGCAACCTCGACGCCAGCCTCGGCCCCAAGATCCGCGCGGTGGCCGGCGTGACCGACGCCACACCGAGCTTGATGGATACCGTCTCGTTCGAGGACAAGAACCTGGTCAGCGTCCTGGCAAACGGCTGGCAAGGCGGGAGCCGACTCTTCAACGGGGTCCGCAAGCTTTCGGGCCGCCTGCTCCGACCCGACGACGGCCGCGACGTGATCCTGGGTCGGGTTCTGGCCCTGAATCTAGGCAAACAGGTGGGGGATAAGGTCGATCTGGCCGGGGAATCGTTTCAGGTCGTCGGCATCTTCGAGAGCGACAGCCTGTTCGAGAACGGCGGCTTGATCATCCCCTTGGCCGAGTTGCAGCGGATGATGGGCCGGCAGGGTCAGGTGACCGGCTTCGTTGTCGCGGCGAAATCGTCCGGGACGGATGATGTGACCCAACTTGCCCGCCGGATCGAGGCCGAGGTGCCCGGCGTGGCGGCGGTCCCGGCGCGAGACTACGTCCAGGCGGACTTGCAAATCCGGCTCACCAAGACGATGGCCTGGGCGACAACCGCCGTGGCGATCGTGCTCGGCTCGATCGGCCTGCTCAACACGATGGTGATGACGGTCTTCGAGCGAACGGGCGAGATCGGCCTGCTGCGTGCCCTCGGCTGGCGGCGGCGGCGGGTCTTGCTCCTGATCCTGGGGGAGTCGGTCATCCTCGGTTTGCTCGGGACCGTGGCCGGCACGGTCCTGGCTTACCTCGGCGTCCGGGCGCTGATGCTCGACCCAACCGCCCGCAGCTTCATCGATCCCGACCTTCCCCCGGGGGTCGTCGCCCTGGGTCTGGGTCTGGGAGTCGGCCTGAGCCTGATCGGTGGCCTCTACCCCGCGCTCCGGGCCGCCACTCTCGACCCGACCGAGGCTCTCCGTCATGACTGAGCCGATGACTCCGCTCCTCCGAGCCGACAACCTGACCAAACGCTACGCCGATGGCGACGTTCAGGCACTCCGAGGGGTTTCGCTGGCGATCGGCCCCGGCGAGTCGGTCGCCATCACCGGACCGAGCGGGTGCGGCAAGACCACGCTCTTGCACCTGCTGGGCGGCCTCGACCGACCCAGCACGGGAGAGGTCTACTTCGAGGGCCTACCTCTCGGCAGCCTCGACCTCGACGGTTTTCGCGCCCGCCGACTCGGCTTCGTGTTCCAGTCGTTTCATCTCTTGCCCACCCTCTCGGCGCTCGAAAATGTCCAGGTGCCGATGTTTGAAGGTCCCTGGCCCCGCTCGGAGCGCGCGGATCGGGCGGCCAGTTTGCTCGATCAGGTCGGGCTGGCGCACCGGCGGCGGCATCGTCCTGGTCGGCTCTCGGTGGGAGAACGGCAGCGGGTGGCGATCGCGCGTGCGCTGGCGAACGGACCGAACCTGATCCTGGCCGATGAGCCGACCGGCAACCTCGACAGCCGGGCTCAGGGTGATGTGCTCGCGCTCCTTGCCCGCTTGCGACAGGACCTCGGTCTGACCTTGGTTGTCGTCACGCATAGCCGGGAAGTTGCCGCCGCGGCGGATCGCGAGATCCAACTCAAGGACGGTCAGTTGGCGAGCGACTGACGCATCAGAATCCTGGCGGACAGGTAGATGTCTGGTTCAGGGTCGGCTGCTATCAACCTCAGCTTGACCAATTTTGCGGGTTATTGTACGGATAACGGCCGTGATTGCCCGGTCAGAATGGAATTGGCGTCCTTTGGCATGACCGCTGCTTTAGACCATTGTGAGCAGTTCGAATCGTGCCATTCGACGGATATTTGCCGGTCTCGCGACTGTGGTAGCACCATCAAAGGGGCTCCGACGATGAAGATTTTTGCGAGGAAGTGGCTTGGTCTGGCGATCGTTCTGGTCGGTGGTCTGAGTGGTCTGGGTACGTCCCGGGCTGAAGCCCAGTTTTTCGGTTTCTCATACAACAGCCCCGGCCTGTCGATCGGTGTCAATCAGCCCGGCTACTACGGCGGTGGTTATTATCCGGTAGCGCCGGTGATTGTACCGCGGCCTGTCGTGGTGGCTCCGCCCGTGGTGTATGGCGGTCGGGGTTATTATGGAGGTGGCCCTGGCTATGGGGGTGGCCCTGGCTATGGGGGTGGCTACGGCAATGGCTATCGCGGTGGATATGGCTACCCAGGTCCGCATCACCATGGTGGCGGCTACTATGGGCCGCGTCGTCCTTACTGATGAATCGCGGGAAACCGGATCCTCTCGCCAGTTCGCCGACCGTGCTTCCAGGCTGATCCGCCGGGAAGGACGGTTTTTGTTTGACCCGCCCTGCCCCCCGTCGCATCCTGGATTCACTCGATCCCGCTCGATCGACGCTGACTCTCATCGCTCCAACGGACGAGGCAAGCCATGGGTTATCGAGGCTGGAACTGGCTTCTGGTTGTGGTCGGCTGCGCTTGTATCTTGCCTGGCGTATTCGCTGACGATGGCTCGACACCCGGGAAATCGGTTTGGATGGATGGGTTTGAAGCCGAACCACTCGGCTGGAAATTCGTCGGTGGTGATGAGTTTCCCGGTGCCAAGGGGGCCCTCAAGCTCGATTCTCGGCAAGCCCACGCCGGGAAAAGCTCGGCGCGGCTTGATGCCGATTTTCGAGGCGGCGGCGTATACATCGGCATTTGGAAGGAACTCGAAGCGCTCAAGCTCCCCGATATCGCCGAATTTCACCTCTGGGTCCGCACGGCGAACCTGAGCAAAGTGGGAGTCCGGATCATCGATGCCACCGGGCAGTGCCACCAGCGCAGCGTCCCCTTGCCGTCGGGTTCGGAGTCGAAATGGACCGAACTTGTCCTCCGGGTGCGGGACCTCGTCGGCGGCGAGCACTGGGACGGGGCCAACGATGGTGCCTGGCATGGACCGCCCACCGGCCTCGGGATCAACGTCGGTCGCGACGGTGTTGGACCCGAACCGAAGGATCGCGGGCAACTCTGGATCGACGACATGGCGGCAGTTGTCGTGCGGTCGGCGGTACCAACCCTCGTGGCGGCTCAGCTTGACCCCGCCTCGTGCCGGCCCGGCTTCGGCACCCGGATTCGCTACAACTGGGATGCGGCTCCGCTCGGCTCGAATTGCAGCGTCTTTGTTCACTTCGTCAATGCTCAGGGGCAGATGGTCTTCCAGGCCGACAACGACCCCCCGGTGCCGACACTCAACTGGTCGGGCAAGGTCGAGTACAGCCGGAGCGCCCTGGTCCCGACCGACCTTGCTCCGGGAAAGTATGATGTGGTGATTGGCCTTTGGGATGGGAGACCGTCAGCGGTTGGCGGCGGTCGCAAGCCGTTCCGCGTCGGGTCGGGGTTGCAGGCTCTGCCCGGCGACGCGTGCAAGATCGGCAGCCTCACGGTGGCGGCCGATGCTCCGTTGCCGACCTTGCCGCCGGTGACCTTGAACCTAGCCGGCTACAAGCTGACGTTCGACGAGGATTTCAAGGCGCCGCTGGACATCTCGGCGTGGGGGCCGGGGACGCGCTGGATCGCTCACACGCCGTATGCGGGCGACTTTGGCGATGCGGGCTTTGGCAACCCTGGTCCGGATTCGCCGTTCAAGGTCGCCGACGGGATGCTCCGGATCGAGGCCAGGAAAGTCGGCGATCGCTGGCAGTCGGGCTTGATCTCGTCGGTGGACCCGAAGGGGGATGGATTCGCGCAGCGGTTCGGCTACTTTGAGATGCGAGCCAGGCTCCCCAAGGGGCTCGGCACCTGGCCGGCATTCTGGCTGATGGGCACGCCGCAACTCAAGCAACCGAAGGACAGGAAGACGATCCCCCAGGTCGAGATCGACGTCGTCGAGCAGTATGGCGTCGGCCCCAACGCCCTGCACACGACGCTCCACCTCTGGGGACCGGGTAAGTTCCACTGGGCGGAGGGGGATACGTCGATCGTGACCGGGATGACCGACGACTTCCATACCTACGGCGTGTCGGTCGAGGACGACTTCACGATCTTCTACTTCGACGGCGCGGAGATCCGCCGCGACAAGACGCTTCCCGATGCCAAGGTACCGCTCTATCTGATGGTCGACCTGGCGCTTGGGGGCGGCTGGCCGATTGCCGAGACGCCCAATCCGTCGGTCATGGTGGTGGATCATGTGCGGGTCTACGCGCGCCAATAGACCTTGCGGGGGGATGGACAACCTGGCCCATCCCCCGCAAAATTGCGGGTCGATTGAGCGAGTTCGACAAGTCGCCTCGGAGATCCGCCCGCGTGGTCCAACTTCACTTCAATGGTTATTATCTCACGGCGGGGTTGCTGGCGCTCTGCACGGTGATCGGGATCGTGGTGGCGGCAAGGTTCCGGCGCGAGGTTGATGAGGACCTGACGCCGGCGACGAGCAAGGAACTGCTTGATCCGCTCGAGAAAGCCTTCTACTCGGGCCTGATGCGGCCCGAGGAAATCGAACGCATCCGCGCATCGGTCAACAAGGGGCCGGTCGCCGAGACGATCCCTGATCGACCAGTGACCCGGCCCAAGCCAGGCCGCCCACCCGGAGCGACGGGAGGCGACCCGATGTTCGATCACGATCTTGACAGGGGGCCGACCGCCGGTCCCAGCGTGGATGAGTCCGATGAGCTTTCGCCCCCTTGATCAGGGCTTTTTGGTAGCTTCGCGGGTCGCGGTCCAGCCGAACTCGCTGTCCGGACTTCCTTCGGTGGATACGGTGACAACCCCGTTGATGGTGTCAGCGCTGGCGACCGTGCCGACGTAGACCGAGTGGCGATCCTTGCGGTCGACCGAGATCGTCACCTTCTTGCCGTCGATCTTGATCTTCTCGACCTTGATGGCGGGCTCATCGTCGTAGCGTTCGCGGGCCACCATCTTGGCCCCTTCGCCTTCCACTTCCAGCGTGTGGCGGTGGGTGTCGCCCTTGCCGTCCTTCCACTTCCAGGTCCACGTTCCCGCGAGCTTGGCGGGTTCGTCGGCGGCGAAACTGAGCGCGGGGGTGAACGAGATGGCGACCAGAGCGCTCAGGGCCAAGCCCAGGCTCCAGCGAGTTCGGGAAGGAGTCATCACAGATTAGCCTCTCGGGTTCAGCGACCGGGGGATCGCGGATCGTTCCCGATCGGGAACGGCGAGCCCTCTGTCCCGGATCGCCGCAACCCGCGCGCCGGGCGAATGTCTCGGATCGAGATCTACCCTTTGTCGCGGATCAGTAAGCCCGACTGGTCCGGCCGTTGTCGCGGGCGGGACTAATCCCAAGGGTGCTGGCGCGGACGAACTCGACGAACTCGACGATCTCGGCGAACTCGCCCAGATCCTGCTCGATCAAGGCCAAAGCGCCGGTCTGGGTCCGCCCCTCCTTGTAGAGGATGCGGAACGCCTGGCGGATTGCGTTGATGGCGGCAACCGTCATGCCCGATCGGCGGAGGCCAATCAGATTCAACCCCGAGATGCAGTTGTATCCCTGAGCCAGCACGAACGGCGGGATGTCCTTGGTGGACGAGCCGAGGCCGCCGAGCATGGCCAGGCGACCGATCCGGACCCGCTGCTGGACGGCGGCGTGACCCGAGAGGATGCAATTGTCGCCGAGTTCGGCATGACCGGCGACGAGTGCCCCGTTGGTCAGCGTGCAATCGTTGCCGACGATCCCGTCGTGGCCAACGTGGCTGCCGATCATGAACAGGTTGCGATCGCCGATGCTCGTCCGCCCGCCACCGACTGGCGTGCCGCGGTGGATCGTGACATGCTCACGGAAGACGTTACTGTTGCCAATCTGGAGCGAGGTGGTCTCGCCGCGATAGGTCCGGTGCTGCGGGCTTTTGCCGAGCACAGCGCCGTGGCCAACGAAGTTGTCTCGGCCCATGACCAGCGGGCCTGCCAGACAAGCGTGCGCCTCGATGACGGTTCCTGGTCCGACCTGGACCGGGCCTTCGATGATCGAATAGGGTCCAACCTGAACATCGGCCGCCAGTTCGGCATCGGCGGAGATCACGGCGGATGGATGAATTAAATCCGATGTGAGCAGCGACATCGCCCGGTCCCTCCTTGGACGCAGCAAAACCAGCGGACATCCTGTCCGACTGCAACGATTATCGGTCCTGTGGCGGCTTAAGCTTGAAGCAAACTTGTATCATTAAGTTGATGCGATCCCGCCGCAATCGCGACTGTCTCACCGGTCTCGACGCTCGTGACCTCGGCATGGCAAATCCGGAGCGCTTGCCGCGCCAGGTCACCCGCGAGGATTGGGCACGGCACACCTGACTCAACCGCCGCGACGGCCGCAGTCATCTCGGCGACAAAAGCGTCGACCGGGTCGCCCGAGCCGGGCAAGGTCGGTTGCTCGACCGTCCCATCGGCGTGGATCACCGAGAGCGGGATCGCCAGATGCCCTTGCCCCGCGAAGCTCGCAAACTCATACGAGATCGTGGCCCGGTCGAGGTAAAACTCGAAACCGTGCGTGAATGATCGTCCCGCCTGACTCAATGAGCCCGCCAGGGCTGAGACGGCCAGATTCGGGTCGTCGTAGAGGTATTGCGTGGTCAGGTGGATGACCGATGCACCATCGATCACGCCCCGCGACCGGACGGCGGTCGGCACGCCGCAAACCAGAGCGATGTAATGAGTGTCGTGGATGTGGAGATCGACGGCCGGCCCCCCGCCCGCGTCGGCATCCGCCGCGCGGTCGGACCGGGCAATGACCCGCTTGAAGTGCGCGGCGCGTACTGAACCGTACCGTCCGGACTCGATCAGCTCGCGAGCGTAGGCGAACTCGGGGAAAAACGGCAGGACGTGCCCGACCATCAGCATTCGCCCCGAACGTGCCGCGGCGGCCAGCATCGCGTCGGCATCGGCGCTCGTCAGGGCGATCGGCTTCTCAACCAGCACATGCTTGCCCGCTTCGAGCGCCCGGATCGCCCACGAGGCATGGTCGGGGCTCGGCACGCACAGATCGACCAGATCGACGGTCGGATCGGCGAGCAACGCGCCGTAATCCGCGTAAGTTGCCACGCCCGTCAGGTCGACTGGACCACCGGGCGGCCCGAAATTCCCCTGAATGCCCGACCAGTCACCTGCGAGTTTTTTCGGATCACGGCTGCAAACGGCCACCACCTCCGCCCCGGCAACCTGCCGCGTGGCGAGGTAGTGAATCCACCCCATGAAGCCGATACCAACAATACCGATGCCGATCTTTTCCGCCATGTCCTTGCCAGCAAGAGGTTTAGAGTTTTCTGCCATTTGCAGGGTTTCCGAGGTATTCTTTGGTTTTTGCGGAGTTCTTTGCTGGGTTTTTGGCGTCGCGTCATTGGGGATTTGTGGCGTGAATCATGCCGGACACTTGATTTCCCGGCAAGAGGAAAATTCTTGACGCATCCGTGCGTGGGTGGCAAGGTCGGGGTGTCGCGAGCGGCATGGATTCATAGGCTAGAGCAATTTCCTGTTGGGTGGAGTGATCGAGAAAAAGGGGGCTGGCTCAAGCGAGCTTGCGAGCGGTGCCTGTCCTTCTTTTCCGGCAATGATATGGTTAGCAGGAAATTGCTCTAATCCGTGGAATGAGAACTCGCGGTGGTTGGATCTCACCTCGTGTTGATACCTGATGAGGGCGCCACGATCTGCCCCGACAACGGCTTTGGTTCGCTGGGTATTGATGGTGGTTGGGTCGGCTGAACTGAGTTGTGGGCTGGCTCAGAATCTGGCGGGTGCTGGTGGGCCATCCCTTTACAAGCTACTGATCTGTCGATAGGCTCGCGAAGGATATCGCCGTGCATCGCGCGGATCATGGTGACACGGTTCTGACTTGGTTGACGTCCGGGTCACCCTCAACACGTTTGGCGGAGAAAGTGCCAGATGGCAAACTCGATTCTGGTGGTATCCGGCAGTTATCACTTCGGGGACAACCCCGGAATTTTCCAGAACTCCACTTATGTTGGCCACCAGTTGGTATTGCCGGTCAGGAAGATGTGGTTAGATGACCGGTCCGATAAGGTTGCCTTTTATTTCGGGACCCAGGATGTGGAAACTCTGGGTAACTGGAAAGGCCACCGGGTGACAATCAACGGTACAGAGATTGGCCGAATCAAGAACCTGAGCGGCACGGCGGGCACTGCCGAAACGGTAAAACTCGAAGTCAAGCGAGATGATTTACTCAGACTTCTGAATGAGCAGGACAACTTCAGTCTGGCGATCGAGTATGAAAAGCAAGCTGCGATGCCCGGTATGGGTGATGACTTCGTCCTGACCCGGATCGCCACCTCAGAGACCTTGTCGGTTTCCCTGGGGTGGAAGTAGCTGGACTTCTCCACGATTGGCGGACACAAGGTCAACGGTGATCCGGCTTGCTCGTACTCGTCGGGGAACCGATCGCCCAGCGACGAGTGCCGCCGGACCTGGTTGTCGAACACCTTGAATGACTCGAACAGGCTCGCCCGAGTTTCGGCCCTCGTCTGGTAGCCCTCGTCCTGCACCAGATCCTTCTCCAGCGAGGCGGAGAAGCTCTCCATCGGGGCGTTGTCCCAGCAGTTCGCCCGCCGCCTCATGCGGCAGGTGATCCCGTGTCCAGCCAGGACCCGCCGGTCGTGCTCGCTGGCGTTGTGGGTGCCGCGATCGGAGTGCGCCACCAAGCCCTCCCCTGGCAGACGACGCGACACCGCCATCTCCAACCGATCACCGATCCGGACGAGAGTGTCTCGGCCAGGCCGCCGTGCGTCCTCGGTCGGTCGAGGAAAGTACCAGCGAACGTCGATCCCATGACGCTTGTTTGAGAACGAGGAGACTGGTGTCCTGGTCTGGACGTGCCGCCTAAGATTTCGAGAGCCCACTGGATTTGGTGGGAACTCACTGAGCGCGACCGGGCGTTGGGGGCTTTCCTCCGACACTCGCGGTTGCCTGCTCACTTCGGAATCGACCTTGCACCCCAGGAACTGCCTGCTCATGCTTGCCACGCAAGGTTATGCCGTCGCCAGCGTCAAGGCTCCGCTTGCTCCCTTTTCGTTCGAGCGGCGCGACCTGAACGACGACGATGTTCAAATCGACATCAAGTTTTGCGGGATCTGCCACTCCGACATTCACCAGGCTCGCGACGAGTGGGGCGGGTCGATCTTCCCGATGGTCCCGGGCCACGAGATCACCGGCATCGTGGCGGCGGTCGGCCCCAAGGTGACCAGGTACAAGGTCGGCGATCAGGTCGGCGTCGGCTGCATGGTTGATTCGTGCCGGACCTGCACCTCGTGCCAGCGCGACCTGGAGCAGTGCTGCCTGACTCCGGCTCCCGGCGGCCTGGTCCTGACCTACAACAGCAAGGAGCACGACGGCGCCCCGACCTATGGGGGCTACTCGGACAAGATCGTCGTCAAGGAAAGTTTCGTCCTGAAGATCCCCGAGGGGATGCCGCTTGACGGCGCTGCGCCGTTGCTCTGCGCTGGGATCACGCTCTATTCGCCGCTCCGCCACTGGAACGCCGGGCCGGGCAAAACGGTCGCGATCGTCGGTCTGGGCGGGCTCGGGCACATGGGGGTCAAACTCGCGCACGCGATGGGGGCCGAGGTCACCGTCCTGAGCCACACGGCGAGCAAGGAGGCCGACGCCAAAAAACTGGGCGCTGACCATTTCTTGGCCACGTCCGACCCCGAGACGTTCAAAAAGCTGGCGTTCCGCTTCGATCTGATCATCAACACCGTCTCGGCGCAGATTGACTGGAACCAGTATCTCGCGCTGTTGAAGGTAGATGGCACCATGGTCAACGTCGGTGTCCCGACGGAACCCATCCCGATCCACGCCTTCGGCCTGATCGTCGGTCGCAAGTCGCTGGCCGGTTCGGGCATCGGCGGGATCGCCGAGACCCAGGAGATGCTCGACTTCTGCGGCCAGCATGGTCTGACCTCCGATATCGAGGTCGTCGCGATGAAGGACGTCAACGAAGCCTACGAACGGGTCCTCAAGTCCGATGTGCGCTACCGCTTCGTCATCGACCTGGCCACGCTCAACGCGGCCTGATCGGCAGCGTCCACCGATGGCGGTGATTGGTTTGGGTGATCGAGGGTGGGCCGGTTCAAGCGGACGCTGGATCGGACCGATCAAGGACAGGTCCCGCGTCGGATCGAAGCCGGATTCGCGCTCGCTCACGGAGAAGTCGGTCGGTGATGTCTCTCGGCGACCTCGACCGACCCGAGACACCTCGCCGTCGCCTCCTCGGTCCCGCCGGGTGGGCGACGATCCTGGTCTGCGTTGTTGTCGCCATGCTGATTCCTGGGCGGGTGACGCAGGCACAACGACCGGAGCCACCGGCCAGGGCGGCGACATCGGCCAGGTATGATCGGACGCCGGTCGGTTAAAACTTGACGTCTCGCGGGGCGATGACTTTCAGGGCTGGAATCGCCTCGGATGCCTTGAGGTACAGGTGGCGGATCAGGTAGAGCGAGCAGCCGAGTGCCACGGCAGCAATGGCATTGGTCATCAGGGTAGCAAGCGTGGTCAGCAGAAAGGCCGCCGCGTCGACCCGCCTCATCCGGGGGAGGCGGCGCCAGGTGCTCCATTCGAGGAGGCCGACCCCAACCGCCGCCGTCACTCCGGCCAGCGCCGCGAGGGGAATCTGGGCGATCGGGCCGGAGCCGTAGGAGACGAGCAGAAGCAAGAAGCCGGCGTGGAGGAGATTCGAGAGCCGGGTCCGCCCCCCAGCGCGGACGTTGGCGAGGCTTCGCGCGGGGATGCCGACGCTGGGCGGGGCACCGAAGGCGCCCGCAACCAGGTTGGCGATCCCGTAGGCACCCAGCTCGCGGTCGGCGTCGCTGGGCTTGAGGTGGCGGTGCCGCTCGCGAAAGTGCTCCACGACCCGCGACGTCACCAGCAGGTTCGCCGAGACCACCACCGCCAGCCCGAAGGCCGACGGCAAGACGTGCTGGAAGTCGGACGGCTCCCACCGGAACCCCGCCAGGCTCGGCCAGCCGGTGGCCAACGTGCCGACAGTCCGCTCATGCCAGCCGAGGCAGGCGGCGACGCCGACGGCCAGACCCAGGCCGATGAGCGACGACGGGGCACGATGCCAGCGACGGTTGATCAGGATCGACCCGAGGATGACGATCAGGCCCAGGATGACTGGCTGATGCCGCGCTGAGCCGGCCTGGACCAGGGTGTTGACCAGTTGACTCAAGGCCGGAGCCGCTGGATCACCGCTCGCGGTAAGGCCGAGCAGAGGCCGCAGTTGGAGGATGACCATCATCGCGCCGATCCCGCACGAGAAGCCCGAGACGACGGTGTGCGGGACCCTGGCGGCGTACCGACCCCAGCGGAGGACGGCGAAGATCATCAGAATCACGGCCGATGCCATCGCCACCTTGGCCGCGCCTTCGGGGCCATCGGCTCGCGTCGCGGCGGCCAGAAAGGGGACCGTGGCGCTCGCGGTCCCGCCGATCAGGACGGGGTTCCGCCCGAGCAGGGCCGTGACGGGCGCGGTCAGAATCGACGTATAAATCCCCAACGCGGGCGGGAGGCCCATCAGCTTGGCCATCGCCAGCCCGTAGGGCAACGCAATCAGGGCGGCGATTGCCCCGCCGGCGAGGTCGCCGACGAGGTCACGGCCGCTGTATCTCGACGGACGCCGACCGGAGCGTTTGCGCTGCCGGTCGGTCGCGACTGCCGGCTCCAGCAAGGCGGAACGGTCAGGCATTCATGACCTTCGCGAAGGCGGCCCGGAATTTTGCCATCTCCTCCGCCGTGCCGATCGAAACGCGGACGAAGTCGGGCTTCGACTTCCAGATCCGGCCGATCGCCACCTTCTCGGTGATCATCGCCCTGGCAACATCGACGCCCGGCCGCTTGACGCCGAACATCAGCATGTTCGCTTCCGACGGGTACGGCGTGTACCCCTTCTTGTCGAGCCACTCGGCGGTCTGATCGCGGATGTCGGCGATGATCTTCCGGCGGGTCGGTACGAGATTCTTGACCTTCAGGCTCGCCGTTGCCCCCACCATGCCCGTCACCGGCAAGGCACCGGCGCCCAGAATCTGAATCTTCTCCAGCAGTTCGGGCCTGGCAAATGCCGCCCCAGCACGCAAGCCCGCCATCCCGTACAGCTTCGAGAACGTCCGCAAGATCATCACATCCTTGCCCGCCAGCACGTGCGGCACACCCGTCTCGGCGTGGTCGGACAGGTGAATGTAAGCCTCATCGAGGAGGATGATGGCATCCTTCGGCTTGTTGGCGACGAGGTAGTCGATGTCAGCCTTCGTGGTGATCGACCCGGTTGGGTTGTTCGGGTTGCAGACGTAGATCAGACCCGCGTTCGGGTCGGCGGCGATCATCGCCTGGACGTCGTGCGAGCCATCCGCCCGGAGGGGGATGCGGTGGATCTTCGCCCCGACATACCGGGCGGCCTTTTCACCGGCTTCGTAGCCGGGATCGGCGATGACGAAGCTCTTGCTCGGCCCTGTGAACGCGATCACGGCGCGGTGGAGCGGGTCGCTCGAACCGGCGAACGGCAGGACGAGGTCGGACGAGAGCCCTTCGACTTCCGCCAGAGTCTGAGCCAGGGTCGAGGTCTCACCGTAGAGGTAGCGGCCCCCCTTGGTCACGATATCCTTGATGGCCTCGACGGCTTCGGGGCACGGCCCCATCGGGTTTTCGTTGGCGTTGATCCGAACAGCGTCGCTGGCCAGACCCGGCAGTGCCGAGAGCTGGGCCATTGCCGATTCGGTGGTGAACGGCAGACTCGCACCCGCCGCCAGGAGCGCGGTGAGCTTGCCGAGGTCGCGCCGGGTGAATCCACGTTGCGCAAACTGCCGGCGCTGGTCCGAACCGAGGGGTGCGTGCATGGGCGAGGCTCCCAGTCTGATCAAGATAACGGAAGGGCGGAATGCGAGCGATGAGGGCGGAACAGGTCAGCCAGGCAGACGCTGGGACGTACCCAGGCACCACCGACCGACGCCGGATCGAGCAGAAGAGGGGCGAGGCGACACGGTCCGAGGGAGAGGACGGTCGCGAAACCTCGCCGGTCCGACATGAGGGAAGAAAGCGCCCAAACCCGGCACTTTGCCCCTCAAAAATGTCCGACCGGTTGATTCGAGGCTCATTGTAAGCCCGTCGTGCCGCTTCGTAAACACCCTCGCAGCCGAAGTATTCCAGCCCCACTCACCCCGCATGGCTGGGTCGATCCGCTCTGGTCTCGCCATCGTTGGCGCGGACGACCGCTTCAATTAGATTGGCCGGACCGAGGATTGCCCATCACCCCTGGACCAGGAACGACTGATGACCGGCGATCCGCCCCGGACCAAGGCCGACTTGCCGACTCCCGCTCTGCTGGTGGACCTGGATCGGCTCGAAGCCAACATTGCCGCGATGGCCCGGCATTGTCGGCGGTCGGGTTGCCAGATCCGGCCGCACGCCAAAACGCACAAGTGTCCCGAGATCGCCCGGATGCAGGTGGCCGCCGGCGCTGTCGGGATCTCGACGGCCACCGTCGCCGAGGCCGAGGCCATGGTCCGCGCTGGTCTGCCCGGCGTCCTGTTGACCTCGCCGATCGTCGATCCCGGCAAGGTCGGTCGGATGGTGGACCTGATCCGCGCCGGCGGCGACATCCTGATGGCAGTCGGGCACCCCCGGCAGGTTGAGTTGCTGGTCGAGGCGGTCGGGTCTTCATCCACCAAAGTCAACGTCCTGATCGACCTTGACGTCGGTGACCACCGGTTCGGGATCATCCCCGGTGCCCCAGCGCTCGATCTCGCCCACCAGATCAGCCGCCACCCCGCGTTCCAGATTCGCGGCGTGCAAGCCTACCTCGGCGCCGCCGCGCACATTGTTGGCTTTGAGGCCCGCCAGACCGCCTCGCGAGCCGCGCTGGAGCAGGCGGTTGCGACCTTCGAGCAGTTGCGGCAGGCCGGCTTTCCCGTCGAGTTCCTCTCCGGCGGCAGTACCGGCACCTACAACATCGACTCCCAGCTCTCGATCCCGGTCGAGTTGCAAAGCGGCTCTTACGTCTTCATGGACAACGAATACCGAGCCATCGGCGGCCAGTCGTCTCCCATCTACGACGATTTCCAGCGCAGCTTGACCGTCCTGACCACCGTCATCAGCACCACCCACGCCGACCGGGTCACCGTCGACGCTGGGATCAAATCCTTCAGCACCGACACCCCCTACCTTCCCGAACCCAAGACTCACCCCGGGCTTACCTACGCCTTCCACGGCGACGAGTTCGGCCGCCTGACCTCCTCATACCCCGAAGTTCCTCTCCCCCCAATTGGCACCCGGATCGAGTTCTACACCCCCCACTGCGACCCGACCACCCACCTTTACGACCGGATCTACGCCACGCGCGGCGACCAGATCGAAGCCATCTGGACGATCCGGGCGCGGAAGGAGTCGTGACCTGTCAGCGGGCGTTTCAAACCAGCCCGACTCGATTCCGGAGCAATGACCGCAGTTCAATCAGGTCGGGCGGTATCTGCCTGTTCGCTGTTTGCCATTCGGCGACGGCTTGAGCGATGTCGTTGTCAAGCTCGCTGGACCTGACCCCACCAAACTGCTGACGGTTGCAGATCCGGCTGGCGATGTCCTTGAAGATCTCCTTGCCCGAAAACTCCTGTCTCCAGGTGCCGTCGGCCAACTGGCTCGCGGCCTGGCCGTGCGCCTTCTGAAGATGATCGGCGATCGTTGCGACCGTGGTCTGAGTCGCATAAACGTCCAGGTTCTGGAACCAGGCGGATTCGCACAGATGGCGTTGCGCCGCGGTGTGATCGGCGATATCCTGGGGAGGATCGCCGATGAAGTTTTCGCGGAACCGACTGCGGATCGTTCCCAACACAATGCGACAGGCTTCATACCAGCATCGCCGCTGGGCTGCCTCAAACATCAGCGCTTCGATCTGGTCAGCGGAGAGCCTGACATTGTTCCACCGACTACTCGCCAGCGCTTCGGCCACCAGGAGGAAGTTTTCGACCTCATGGATCGAGAGCCGGAACAGGCGGATGTTGGGGTTTTGCCACCGATCGCGGTTCGACGCCCCATAATCCCGGTCGACCACCCCGAAGACGTTCGGATGGCCGTATTCTCGGTCGATCCGGACGATGGTGGTCACGCCTTCGTTGCCGCCACCGACATAAAAATTGATGCTGGGGTCGTTCCAGAGAGTTTTGAGGTAAACCAAACTGACCGGATCTTCGACGTAGAGATTGATGGCTGCTCGGTAACGCGTTGGTCGGTCGACATCGCGGAGCATCGGCCGTCAGACCTCCAGCGTTTCGGGTCGATTTCTGGCCCAGAGCTGGGCGCGTGGGTCTTCCTCCGAGACCAGGAAGTGACGCTCATACGAATACGCGGAGTCAAAGATTTCGGGAGAATGGGTGGTCACGATGAACTGAGTTTTGGGCTGGATTCGCATCAAGCTGCGTAAAAAAGGTCGGTGCCATTGAGGGTCGAGGTGGAGTTCGGGTTCATCAATGAACACGATGCCAACTCGATCGGAATCAAACACGAACTCGGCGATGAAAATGAACAGTTCGAGCTGACCCGAACTGAAATGGTCCACTTCCAGGCGGGGCCGATCCGGATGGTGGTAGTACAGATCGAAAGGAAGCCGATCGGGATGAGCATTGTCGGTTAATTCGACGTTGATGCTACCTTGTTTGGAATCGTCGAATTCATTCCAGGCCAGGTTGATTGCTTCCATCCAGCGTGAATATTGCGGATTCGCTCGGGAACCATTGCTACGGAACTTCTCGACCGCAGCAGCCGTGACCAGTTTCCGTTTGATGTCGCGGAGGCGGGTCGCCTGGTCCTTCCGCAAATAACTCTTGGGCTCGCCCATGCTCACATCAACTGGGCCACCAAGGCCTGGTGTGCGCCAGGACGGGAAGTACCAGAGTGGGAGATAACTAGATTCGGTTTGAGGCGGGCTCTGTCGCGTCGAGATGCGTCGTACGGTTGACGGATTGGGTGCTTTTGGATCATGAACCTCGCCTTCGATCCAGGCATGCTCGGCACCCCTGCGAACGTCAGTACTACCGATGCCTCTCAGAATCAGGTCGGTGTCATCAAGCACGAGGATCGCCGCTTCCAGCACCGACGTCTTGCCGCAGCCGTTCGGTCCACCAAGCACGACCAACCGGTTCGGCGACCCGTCGGGGCCGCGAAAGTCGAGGTCGAGGTTGACGATCCCTCGAAAGTCGCGGATCTTCAGCGCCGTCAAGGCGATCGAGGGTAGCTGGTCCGATGGTGATGACATGACTCAAGCATGCCTGATTGAGCCCACAGGTTCAAGAGCCGCCGGTGGTTTCGCCCCGCTCGCTCGACGGGCTACCTGCCGAGCACGCGAGCGGCGCTTGCGCCACCAGAGGGCGGTGCCTGTCAGGCCGAGGAGGGTGGGTGAAAGGCCAGTCACGAAGACCAGCCAGCGGCCGACGAGGCCACCCGCCTCGCCGTTGTGGAGGGGGAATTGCCAGTTGGCGAAGATGTCGCCGGCGGTCTGAGTATCGCCATCCTGCACCCGCAAGGTTTCCCCGGTGTGGCGGTCCACCCAGACGACGCAGCGGCCCCAGGTCCGGCGGACCTCACCGGGGCGACGGAAGGTGACGACATAGGGATCGGTCGGCCCGACCGGGAGACTCGTGGCAATCCACCGGGCGGTGGGAAAGTGGGAGCGAGCGGCGATCAAGGCGGCGTCGGGAGTGATCTCGGGGGTGGATGATGTGGGAGCGGGTGGGTTGACGACCGGCACGAAGGGACTGAGCGGTGAGACGAGCGATAACGGTGCCCGGAACCAACCGGGAAAGACCATGTAAACGCCGCTGAATGCGACCACTGCTAGCGCCAGGGCCGACACCGCGCCGGTGACCTTGTGGAGGTCGAAGTTGAGTTGCGAACGCTTGATCCGGGTGGCGGCTCGGAAACCCCCCTTGTGGACGATCGGCCACCAGAGGATGATCCCCGTCGCGACCGAGACCAGCAAGCCGACTCCGGCCAGACCGACGACGGTCTCGCCGTTCTCGCCGGCGTGGAGGTGCGAGTGCAGGACGTAGATCCACGAGACGAAGTACTCACCCCAGACGCGGCGGCCGAGCACTCGTGATGTGGTTGGGTCGACGTGGATCTCGGTCAGATGGTATTCGTCGCCCGACTTCAGCGAGTTGTAGACGACAAAGACCCCGCCCGGGTGTCTCGGGGGCAGGATCATCCGGGCGGTCGGTGTCTGGTCGGTCGTCGCGGCCTCAGCGGCGGCAGTCACCGACGCCAGGGGCACCCACGGGGCGGTCGGCTGGGCGGCCCGCAGCATCCCGGGGTTCAACCACTCGTCGATCGTGTGGTTGAAGACCAGAAAACTACCTGTCAGACCCAGCAAAGCCAGTAAGAGGCCGAGCGAGAGCCCGAGGTACAGGTGGACCTTGAGCCAGACCCGGCGGAGTTTGAGCGTCATGGTGGTCCGAGGCTCTCAGGGCTGAAAGACTCTGTTCTTGCTGGCGATCCTGGGGTTCTCGGTCACCTTGATGCCGCTCAGGTGGATCGGGGGCAAAACGGTCGCCTCTGCCCTGATCGTCGCGGTGAGCCGCGACTTTTCCGCCTGCGCGAACTTGCTGCCCAGACGGTCGGGTGAGCCCAGCATCGCCGAGTCGACCGGCCAGGTGATGGTCACGCGGTATTCGCCAGGAGGGGCTCCCAGCTTGCCCTGGTAAGTGGCGAGCTCGAAGTGGCCCGCGGCATCCACCTTGCCCCAGGGGCGCGAGTTCCGAACGTCGGGGGCGGCCCCTTGCGGAATCAGTTCCACCAGGGCGCCGGTGGCGGGCTGGCCGTTGATCGTCAAGTCGCCCGCTGCGGGATAGGTGACGGCTTCCCAGTCCTCGCGGCAGCCGATCAACGTCAGCAGGGTCAGGCCGAGGAGGCCGAGCAGAATTTGCGGCTTCATGGCTCAGAACTCCCCAACGATCTCGCCGCCGTTGCGGGAGGTGAGGGCCGAAAGGACGTTCATCGACGTTTGCTGCTTGAGGTACCGGACCGAACCGTCGCCCATCCCGATGTTCAGACCGCCCGAGTGGAACGCGTAAGGGGACCCGTACCAGTTGCTGACGTTGAGGATCGCCGAGCCAACCGACCAGGTGATGCTGGGCGCCGCACCCGGTTGCATGGCAAGGGCGACCGGGAAAAACCAGCCGCCGTTGCCGTTGGCCGACCAGGCCTCGTACAGCGTTCCCCAGGCGGGCGAGCCGTAGTAGTTCCAGGGAGTTCCACCGGGGTTCTTGGTGCCATAAACCCACCAGTTGGCCCGGCCAGCCGATTCATACTGCATGCAGGTGTTCGACAGCCCATCGGTCACGTCGCTGAACTTGCCGAACTTGCCCAGTTCGAACATCGCGTTGGCCTGGGCATAGTTCATCGCGCTCCGGAGGACGGTGTAGTCGGAGGTCTGATAGCCGCTCGCGGGCTTGCTGGTGCTGTCGGGATTCGACGGGCAAACAAACGCATCCACGCGACTGTAAGCGACCGTCGAGTTGACCGGGTTATCGAACGTGGTCGTGAAGTTGTAGGCGTTGGCGATGCTCGACTGCTCAAAGAAGGGCAGGATCGCCACATAAGGCGCGGCGGCACCCGTGGCAAACACGGCCGGCAAAGACTGGTTGACGTCGTGATAATTATGCATCGCCAACCCGAGCTGCTTCAGGTTGTTCGTGCATTGAATCCGCCGGGCCGCCTCACGAGCCGACTGCACCGCGGGCAAGAGCAATGCGATCAAAACGGCGATGATCGCGATCACCACCAGCAACTCGATCAAGGTGAACCCGCGAACTCGACCCGGTTGACTCTGTGCTGACATCGGCTTGCTTTCCTGATCCACAAATTCTGCCGCGACCGACCCGGACCTGGGCGTCGAGAACTCTTGAGAGTGAGATTCAGTCTCAACAACAAAATCCAGGTTAGTCAGGTTGGATCTTGCCGTCAAGCCGTAACTCCGAGATCTTGCAGCACTCGGTGACGTTCCGATCCGTCGTCGTCCAGTGGTTCCCTAAGTAACGCGACAAAGGTCGAGTGGCGACCGGGCTAATTTTCGGCAGGCGGGTCGTACTGTGGGGCAGTTTTATTCAATAGATATCTATCAAACCATGTGACGATATGTTGAAGACGTTCGACGCGGTGCCAGGGCTTGCCAGAGCGCGAGAGTTCGTGCGACTCGCCGGGGAAGCGGATCATGACGGTCGGTTTGCGGAGAAATTTCAGGGCGCGGAACATGGTTTCGCCGCCGGCGGGGGATGGGGTCCGGAGGTCGGCCTCGCCTTCGATCAGCATCAGGGGGGTCGTGACTTTGTCGACGGAGGTGATCGGCGATCGGGCGGCAAAATCGGCGGGGTCGCGGAACGGAGCGGTCCGGAACCAGGTGGGCTGAAAGCTGGCGAAGTCGGCCGAGTACCACCAGGCGGACCAGTCGGCGATCGACCGCTGCGCCACGGCAGCGGCGAAGCGATCGGTCCGGGTGATCGCCCAGTTGGTCAGCAGGCCGCCGCCGCTCCCCCCCGTGATCGCCAGCTTTTTGGGGTCAACATAGCCCCGACGGATCAACTCATCCACGCCCGCCATCAGGTCGAGGTAGTCGTCGCCGGGGTATTTGTGCTGAATGATGTTGCCGAACTCAGAGCCGTAAGACGAACTCCCGCGCGGGTTGGGATAGAGGACGACGTACCCCTTCGCCGCCATCCAGTGAAACTCATGCGAGAACGTCGATCCGTAAGCGGCATGGGGGCCGCCGTGGACGTTGAGGATTAACGGGTACTTCTTTGTTGGATCGAAACCCGGTGGCTTCTGGATGAAGGCGGGGATCTCGCGGCCGTCGAATGACTTGTAGGTGAACTCCTCGGGCGCGGCGAGGTCGAGAGTTGCCCAGAGCCTGGCGTTCAGGTCGGTGAGTTTTTTGGGGGCGGTGCCGACCGGCGATCCAACCTCGATCAGCCCCACGTCGGGCAGCGTCGTGGCCGTCTGCATGAGCAAGGCGAGTCTCGAGCCGTCGGGCATGGCGTGGTAGGCCGAGACCTCGCGGTCGCCGGTGGTGATCGGGCTATTCCGGCCAGTGGCGGCGTCGAAGGCCTCAAGGTTGACCCGACCGTTGCGGGCCACCTTATCCGCGAGCACCGTGCCCCCCTTGATCCAGACAGGTCGCGATGAGGCCGAGGCGCGGGGTGGGTGCTGGTCGCCCGCCAGCGAGCCGCCGACGTCATAATCAAAGTCGGTCGTCAGGTTTCGGGGCGTGGCTGGTGGGCCAGCGGCGAGGTCAACGATGAACAGGTCGGGTGGCGTGTACGACCGAGGGGGATCGGCGAGCAGCCCGCGAAAGGCGATAGCCTTGCCGTCGGGTCGGGGCGACGGGGCCGAGATTGACCCGGCGATGGTGGCGATCAACTCGATCGGGCCGCCCTCGACGGGTATCGCATAAAGCATTGCCTTCGCGATCCTGAGCGCGGGTTCAGGGTCGCGGGTCGAGGTAAAATAGATCCGCTTGCCATCGGGAGCCCAGGTCGGGTCGGCGACATCATACGGGCCGGTCGTCAACCGCCTGGGGGTGACGGGCTTGTCGTCGTCGGCACCGGGAATGGCGACGGTCCAGACCTGCGCGGGGTGCCTGGGGTCGCGGTAGCCGGCGTTATCGCCCCGGAACTCGACCCGGGTGATGATCCGGACGTCGGACTCACGAGGCGGGGTGATCCCCTTCGCCTTGTTGGCGGCTTTCGCCAGGTCGTCGGGGGTCGTGCCACTCAGAAAGGCGATCGACTTGCCGTCGGGAGCCCAGGCGGGACTGCTCGCGCCTTCGGGGAGGTCGGTCAGTGCCCGGGGTTCGCCGCCGTTCAGGCTCAGGACGAACACCTGCGGCGGGCGTGGCTTGCCCTCCCCTTCCCCTCCAGGTCGGCGGACGAACAGCAACTTTGCTCCATCAGGCGACCAGCGCGGCCAGGCGTCGCGGGGGCCGAGCGTCAAGCGTCGAGGTTCGCCGCCGGTCGTGGCGACGATCCAGACCGACGTCTCGTAATCATCCTTTTCGCGGTCGACCGTGACCCGAACGAACGCAACCTTCGACCCGTCGGGGCTGATCTCGGGATCGGCGGACCAGACGAACCGGAACAGGTCCAGTTCGGTCATCGGGCGGCGGTCTCCGCCCACGCTCTCTGTGCCTTGGAGCACGAGGAGGCCAAGCAGACACAGGCCAAAACGGATCCAACGCGGCCGGGCAGCCGTTCGACGCATCACGCGGTCCTCGATCGCACATCCGGGAGCAAGTTCGGGATTGGTTGACCCGATCACCGCCTCCATGCTAACCGGCCCGATACCTTCAGATCGACGCCCCACCGATTTCCGAGTTTGACCGACCCTGGCTCAAGGCCGGTCAGGCGTCGAGGTCGACCAGGCCGCGAACATCCGGCTTGCGGAGGCCGGCGACCAGCAACCTGGCAGCATCACGATCCGACCGCTTGATATTGAGTTCGATCCGCCCCTGCGCCATCCCCGGAACACCTTGAACGGCCTCCATCGTCTTGCCTTGCAAGATGATCTGATCGTCCCCGAACCAACTCTCTTCCAGGTTGATCGAGACCAGATCAGCCAGCGGAATGCTGATCTGCCGGAGCTTGCTCTTGATCAGCCCAAGCAACCCGTCAGAAACCTGATATTCGAGCCTGAGGGCGCCGACCTCGTAATGAAGCAAGCCCTCGGCACTGGTGAACGTACCGGACTGCCGGAACCGCACCGCTTCCATCACACATCCCCCTTCAGCCCGGCCTACCCTGTACCTCCGGCATTGCACTGCTGGGGATTCGGCGGTCGAGCCGGAATATTGGGTCGATTGAGCCCAAAAATCGGCAATCATCTCCGATCAGCCAGGCCAACTGCTGCCAGAAGCCCGGCCAGGATCGATCCGACGCGGTTGATGTACCGCCGGTGCGGGTCGATCACCAGTTCCTGACCGTCGAGGCGAAGAAACTGCCAGTCTTCACCGGTTGTGACGCAGCCGTGGACGGGTCGGCCCGCAAGGCCAGCGCGGTCGTTGAACAACTGGGCGGCGACCAGTTGCGCGGCACACTGGCCAAGCCCAGCCTCGATGTCGTTTCGCTTCGCCTCCACAACCGCCAGGAGCGGCGGCCGGAGGCGTGGGAGCGGCTCGGCGAGCGAGAGGAGGAAGTCGCACTCCCCCGCCAGGCGTCGGACCGGGTCGACATCGAGTCGCGATCCCGAGAGGATCGACACCCGCCCCCCCGACAGTTCGCGGACGGCCAGCAGGATCGGCGCGACGATGAACTCGCTCCGGGCCTTCTCACTCATCAGGGCCAACTCCATCCCGCGGGCAAGTTGAGGCATCAGCCAGTTTGGCGGCTCAACATCGGGTAAGTCGGCAAAAATCGGCCCGGGGCGCTGGCCGATGCCAAGCTCGGATTCCACCAGATCGAGCGTAAAATCGGTATAAGGCATCGCGGCCCTTTCATTGCGTTCACCCTGGCTCGTACTGCACGGAGCCACGTCGCCCCGAGCTAACCAGCCCGCTCAAACCTGATCTCGATCGTGCTTGACCTGCAAACTGCGGACATACGCCGAGATCGATCCATCCCAACCACACCGCGAGCACCGCCCAGCCACGAAGGCATGGTCGCACCGAGGGTATCCGTAGAGCCAGTGAGCGCATTCAGGGCACAGGTGCGTCATCGGGGATGAGGCTATCCAATAAACGCTCCCGCATTCGTCGCAAGCCTGTGTCAAAGGATGATTGGATTCGTCCACCTCTAGCTCCACCCATGAGTGACAAGAAGTTGCTGGCGAATCTACCGCCAGAACTGCCACCATTGCTTGCCAGCCCTGCACCGCTCCAGGGCTTCCCAGAGTCCGTCCGAACCATCCGGCGAATCGTCATGCCGAAAGCCCGTAAGTGCTTGCGCGACTTCGATCGGGATGTCGAAGATTTAGTCCACCCGGTCCTGGCCGATCTGGCTGGCACTCAATCGAGCGTGGATGGGTGTAAACTCGGCCGGCAGATCACCTTCGAGTTCGAGATGGTCGTTGCCCTGTTCGGAGTCATGCGTGATCGACCAGATCCGCCGAGCGTCCTTCCAGCAACTTGCCATACTCACCATGACTCGTTCGTCAACAAAGCAGGTGACGACTTCTCCCCCCCAAGTGATCCTCGGCGATAACTCCGCCTCGCGAAGCATACAATCAAAATCATGGATCTTATACCAGCCCGTCGGGAGCCAGGTGCCGAGCAAGCTGGCCTCCGAACCTTCCCAAGGACGGCCCGTTGCTCGAACTCGGAGGTTTCGATGAATGGTCGCCGTGTCGGTTCCACGGCTCGCCAGCCAGGATAAGGAAAATCCCATCAGATTGATGTTTGCTCCACACTGATCGGTCTGACGGCGTATTATCACCAGCGCTGATTGGTTTTCATCTTGGCGAAGAAGTCTGCAGATTTTTGATACATCTGGACCATGAAGGTGTTCCCATCCCGCTCCGCCTGGGCGCGTTTGGCCAGATAATAGCGCTCCTGGGTCTCGTATCGTCGGTACGAATCGCGCTCCCGCTGGATATGCGAGCCCAGAATGATCCCGATGTTGACGACGAAGCACAGCAAGGCTCCGAGGCGGAACTGGGTGCGTTTCATGGGGGGGAAACACTCCGAGATCGGAAATTGGGAGTGGCAGGGTGAGCCGTCCGTGGCTCGGCTTGGCGTCAACCAGGGTTTAGAGGCCGGCTTTGGGCGTCTGCTTGGCCTTGTCGGCCTTGATCTTCAGGGCCTCGGCCTTGTTGCGCAGCTCGCGGGCCTGGAGGTCCAGTTCGGTGGCCTGGCGTTCGAGGTCGGTCGCTTCCTTGAGGGAAGCCGTGTCGGTGGCGGGGGTCGCCGGTTCGGCCTTCTTTTTGAGGGCTTCGACCTGCGGGGCGAGGCGTTCCTTGGCCCGGCCCGAGAGCTTTGTGAGCTGCTGTTCGAGCTTCGGCAGGGCCGACGTGATCCCGGCGCTGGCGATGGCGAAGCCGGTTGCCGTCTGGATCTGGGTGGCAGGATCGTCCAGAAGGCCAATCAGCATCTTGGCGGCCTGGGGGTCGTCTTTGCTCTGGGCGCCGAGGGTCTGGATCGCGGCAGCCCGGAGGGGCAGCGGCTGGCCGGGTCGGCTGTAGTAGACGGCGGCCTCGCGTGACTTCTGGTTCCCTCGGTTCAGGACGGTCCGGAGCGCCGACTGGGCAAAGGTGTGGTTGTTGGCGGGATCGGCCAGCGCCGCGTCGAGCAGGTCATCGGCATCCTTGACCTTGGCTGCCACCAGGGCATTCAGCGCAGCCCGGCGGGCACCGTAGGGGGCGGTCTTGTCGGTCCAAAGGGCGCGGTCGATCGCTTCGAGCGCCGGGTCGAACTTCAAGGTGCCGAGGCCGGTCGCCGCCGCGACCTTGACGCGGGCGTCGGTGTCCTTGCTGGCCTCGATCAGGGCCGCGCGGCCGGGTTCGCCGAGCGCGGCGACCTGCCCGACCATCAGGGCGCGGGCGGGGGCGTACTTCTCTTTCGACCAGGCTTTGAGCAAGGCTTCGATGGCCGGTTGCTCGGCCTTGTGGCCGGTCGCGAGCGCCTGCGCGGCGTCGATCCGGGCGAGAACCGTCGGGGCGTGCTCAAGCTGATAGGCCAGTTCGTCGGTCGGCTTCTCGAACGTCAGAACCTTGGGGAGCCACCCTTTGGGGTCGATCAGGACCATCTTCGGCTTGCCCGACGCGGGGATGACGAACTCCTGCGTCCGGGCGTCGATGACGATCGGGATGCTCCGGGTTCCAGCGTCGTCGGTGATCTCGACGGTCGTCGGCAGCCGAAACAAGGGGGTCACGTCGTCGGTCGGCTGGGTCTGCTCGACCTTGAGGCGGACCGTCTTGTCGGCGTCTTCGAAGTGCCACTTGGCCGTCAGTTCGGGGTGGCCGGCCTTGAAGACCCATTGGTCGAAGAACCAGCCCAGGTCCTTGCCCGAGGCTTCTTCCATCGCCTTGCGGAAGTCGGCGGTTTCGACCGTCTTGTCCTTGTTTCGGGCGACGTAAAGCTGAATCCCCTTCCACCAGGCGTCGTCGCCAACCGTGCCCCGGAGGGCGTGGAGGACGCAGGCCCCTTTGGAATAGGTCACGCCGTCGAACATCTGGAATGGGTCGTTATACTTCGCCTCGACGATCGGGCGGCGGTACTGCCGATCCGAGCCGAGATAGCCTTGCTTGTCGCTGTTCATGGCCATCTGGAAGGCGTCGGGACCCTCGGCATGCTCGAAGTACAAGGGGTCGAAGTAAGAGGCGAACCCCTCGTTGAGCCAGAGGTTCGACCAGTCGCGGCAGGTGAGGAGGTCGCCAAACCACTGGTGGGCCAGCTCGTGCGCGATCAGGCTATCAGAGGGACGCTCGGCGTAAGCCAGGGCATCAACCAGGATCGAGTCGGTCAGAGTCGTGGCCGACGTGTGCTCCATCCCGCCACCAAACTCGGGCAGGCAAACCTGGGCATATTTGGCGAAGCCGTAGGGGGTGCCGATCTTCTGGTTAAAGAACTCGATCATCCTGGGCGTCTTGCCCATCGCGCGGCGGGCGGTTGCCTCATCCACTTCCTTGAGGACGTAGTAGTCGACCGGTAGGTCGCCGACCTTGTCGTGGTAGACGGCGAACTCGGCGGCGGTGATCGACAGGAGGTACGTCGGCAACTGGTCGGTCATCTTCCAGTCGAAGGTGGTCGTGGTGTCGGGGTTGTCGTGGGTCGAGGCCAGCACGCCGTTGCAGACGACGGTCAGTGGCCTGGGCACGGTCACGATCAGCTCGGCGGTGGATCGCTCGTTGGGCTCGTCGTAGCAGGGAAGCCAGTACCGGGCGTCGACCGGCTCACCTTGCGTCCAGACGCAGACCTGACGGTTGGGGTGGTCGGTGTCGGGTCGGACGAAGCGCATCCCGACCTCGGGCGTGCCCGCATAGGTGACCGCCAGGTCAATCTTGTCATCGGTCGAGTAGGCTTTATCGAGGGTCACGATCAGCTCGTTTCCCTTCTGCTCATACTTGCAGGGGGCCGAGCCGGCGGCGACCTTCGAAACCTTCAGGTCGGCGCCGCAGTCGAGCGTCAGGGTGTCAAAGCCGGGGTGGAGCGGGGTCATCGTGTGCGTGACGGTCCCGCTCACCTCCCCCTTCTTGGTGTCGAGTTTGAGGTCGAGCTTGATGTGCTTGACGTCGAAGGTCCGGACCCGCTCGGCCTGCCGAGGGGTTCCGGGCTTCGAGAACGGCTGACGGGTCGGCGGGCCACCGCCGGGCGGCTGAGCCAGTGCCGGGGTCATGCTCAGGGTCGCAAAAGTGAGCACCGAGGACAGCAGATAGGCGAGGCGTCGAGGCATGAGCGGCGCACCTGAAGGGGTCGAGTCTGGGCAGGATAAGCAATCCGTGCAGGACGCTATTGTGGCGATCCGGCAACGCACCCACAAGAGCCAGGGCAGATCATCGACCCGGGTGGGTTGTGTCGGACCCGTACCGCAAGCTAGGCTAACTGCGCCGGTTGGGTGCGATCGGTGCCGTCCGGTTGATCCCTGATCGAGACCGTCCTCGGAGCCAGGCAAGCCGCCATGATGAAGTCGTTGGTCCACTCGATCAAACATCCGCCCGAGCCGGTCAAGCGGCTGGTCAAGCAGGCGATCACGCGGTACGGTCCGGTGGCCCGGTGGGCTGCTCGACGGGCGCGGGTGGTCAGTCGGGGGCCGGTCTTGCAATCGGGCCTGGTCGGCTTCTTCGTGGGGGGGCGGCGGCTCGACCTGATCGCTTCCCCGACCCCCGAGGTTTCGGTGATCGTGGTGGTCGAGCGCCGCGCCGACCGAGTTCTGGCGACCTTGCGGGCACTGGCGACCGATCGCGGGCCGGCCATCGAGGTGATCCTGGTCGATAACGCGGCGCAGGGGATGGTCCGGAGCCTGCTCGGGCGGATCGAGCACGCGACCATCATCCGGACCGAGCGGCGATTGCCCCGGGCCGCCGCCGCTGACCTTGCGGTCGAGGCCGCGCGAGGTGAGTTCGTCGCCTGGCTCGACGCCGACGCCATGCTCGCGCCGGGGAGCCTGGCGGCAGCGCTGGCGACGATCCGGTCGCGGGCCGATGTGGGGGCTGTGGTTGGTTCGACAATCGGGCAAAGTGAGCGGCTCGAAGAGGCCGGCAACATCCTCTGGCAGGACGGGTCGGTTGAGTCGTATGGCGCTGGATGCGACCCATCGGCACCGGAATATCAGTTCACCCGCGCGGTCGACTTCGGCGCCGGGGCGTTCCTGCTCGCTCGCCGAACCGCGGTCGAGCGCGAACCCGCGTTCTGGCTGCTCGACCGGATCAAGCGGAGCGTCGACCTCCGGGCATCGGGCCTGGAAACGGTCTACGACCCCCGGGTCGTTGCCCACCGACTGGGGTCGTCGCCGGCCTGGTCGGTGGACCCGGCGGTCGTTGCCGGGGCGGTCGGCGCTGCGCTCGAAGGTCAGCTCGCGCGGTCCGAGGGCAATCTCCTGCGGGCGCGACACCGGGCGACCGGGCGGCACCGGGTCCTGCACATCGAGCAGCGGGTCCCGCACATCACCCTCGGCGCCGGGTATCCGCGGTCGAATCGGATCGTCGCCGAACTGGTCCAGCTTGGCTACTTCGTCACGTTCTATCCGATGGACCGGCTGTTCCGTTCCGAGAAGTGGGCCGACGTGTACAGCTCGGTGGACCGGAGCGTCGAGGTCATGACCGACCACTCGGCAGCCACCATCGGCGCGTTTCTGGCCGCCCGAGCGGGGTATTACGACGCGATCCTGATCAGTCGGCCGCCCAACATGGAGGCCGTCCAGCCGTTCCTGTCCACCATCCGGGTCGATGGCCGCCCCCGGATCATCTACGACGCCGAGGCGCTGTTTACCAGCCGGACGATCGAGCAGCGGCGACTGGAAGGGAAGGCGCCGAGCCCCGACGAGGAGCGGGCCATGATCGCGACCGAGGTCGCGCTGGTGGCGGGGTCGGATGCGGTCCTGGCGGTGTCCGAGGGGGACGCGCGGAACTTTGCCGAGCACGGGATCAAGGATGTCCGGATCTTGAGCCACTGCATCGACCCGACCCCGACGCCCCGACCGTTTGTCGACCGCTCGGGGTTTTTGTTCGTCGGCCCGGTCCTGTTTTATGGGAGCCCGAACGCCGACTCGATCGAGTGGTTCGCCACCCAGATCTTCCCTGAGATTCGGCGTCGGCTCGGGGATCAGACCACGTTTCAGGTGGCCGGGCGGAACCATGCTACCCAGCTCTTTCCGCTCGAAGGCAACGGCGTCCAGTTTCTCGGCCGGGTGCCCGACCTGACCTCGGTCTACGACTCGGCCCGGGTCTTCGTTGCCCCGACCCGGTTCGCGGCGGGCATCCCGCTCAAGTGCGTCGAGGCCGCCGCGCACGGCGTCCCGATCGTGATGACAGCGCTCCTGGCCAACCAGCTCGGCTGGGAGCCCGAGGTCGAGGTCCTCGTCGCCGAGACCGAGGCCGCCTTTGCCGAGCAATGCGTCCGGCTCTATCAGGACCCTGACCTCTGGGCCTCCATTCGCACCAATGCCCTCCGGCGGTTCGAGACGACCTACTCGCCCCGGGTTTTCGCCGCGACGCTCCGGGCGACCGTCGGCCCACCCACCGAGTAAATCCGGGCGGCTGACCAGAAAGTTGTAGGAAACTCGCCCCGACCCGGTAATACCTGGCAGAAGCGCGGGGAGATCGATCGGCCTGGGTCCGGGTGAGGTCAGCCAGTGCAACGGCGTGGCGGCGGTGATCGAGCGGTGCGTGCGCTCGCAGGTCTTTACGAAGCCGGGCCGGTCGGAGGTCTGCCGGATGGCGACCTGCTCGACCGGTTCGTGGCTCAGCGTGAGGAGGCGGTTTTCGCCGCGCTCGTCCACCGCCACGGGCCGATGGTCTGGGGCGTCTGTCGCCGCCTCCTGCACGACCACCACCACGCCGAGGATGCCTTTCAGGCGACCTTTCTGGTCCTCGCCCGGCGCGCCTCGGCGGTCCAACCGGCAGCGCGGGTCGGTCCCTGGCTGCACGGCGTCGCCCGCCAGACCGCGCTCAAGGCACGGGGCCTGGAAGCCCGCCGCCGGGCTCGTGAGGCTCGGTTCGCCGGGCAAGCTGCCGTCGAGGTGGCTCCCGATTCGAATCAAGGCGACCTGATCGGCGCCCTCGATGGTGAGATCAACCGCCTCCCTGACCGCTACCGCCTGCCGATCGTCCTCTGCGAGCTTGAAGGCCGGACGGATCAGGAGGCCGCCGACCTGCTCGGCTGGCCGATCGGGACCGTCTCGGGCCGACTCACGCGGGCGCGCGGCATCCTGGCCGATCGCCTCCGGCGGCAGGTCCGGACCGAGTCGCGCGGGGCATGGGTCGCACTGGTCGGCCAGCGGCTCGTGGTGCCGAGCGGGCTGGCCACGGCCACCACGCGCGGCGGCTGGCTGGTCGCGGTGGGTCGGTCGAGCGAGTTGGGAGCGGGGGTGGTCTCTGCTCATGGTATTGCATTGATGCGAGGAGTGATCCAGACGATGATTACCACCAAGATCAAACTGGGGCTGGCATGGGCGCTGGGGGTCGGGATTGTCGCGGGCGGGGCGGGACTGGCCTATCGGGCTCGGGCGGATGAACCAACCCGAGTGCAAGTCCCTGGCCGGATGGTGTTCCCGGGCAACGCACACACCAAGGAGAAGGTGGAGCGTCGCGAACGGCTGATGAACCAACTCGAAGTTGCGCGCTTGACACCCCAGAAGGTTGAAGCGAAAGCCGCGACATTCGACCCAAAACTGACTTATCCGTTCACGATCGACCCGGCTCGCGTCTTCCTGTTTCCCAGCCTTGTCGTCGAACCGAAGCTGAAAGGGTTGGGGCTTAAAGGCAACAATGTGGCGGTCTTGCCGATGATGACCGAGCGGGGCGTGACCGGTGCCATGCTGATCGGCTCGCTCCAGTACTCCTATGCCCCGGAGCCCGGGAAGACGTTCCAGGGTTCGGCCAGCGCGGCGATGCTCCGGTTCAGTCCCGACGCCATCCCACTCGGGCTGAACTTCGACCAGGATAAGGTCGGCGTCACCGACAAGGGGCTGGCCGAGATGGCCCGGTTCCTGCTCGGTGTTTCGGTCAAACGCTGTTACCAGCGGAACTACGTCAAGGATGGGGTCCGCAAGCAGGAGGTGATGATCCCGCCGCCTGACGCCTTTGCCGCCGTCCTGTACACCCAGGAATATGGCGAGATCCTGATCTCGTTCGATTTCAAAGTCGCCGCTGTTCATGATTTCACGGGTAATAATGGATTGTATGAGAAAAAGTAAACCGGTTGAGGTTGGGCAAGGTCGGTTTGGCTGAATCGACGTGATCTGGCATGATGGGGCGATTGACCCGACTTCATGCCCCGATGAGACCGACCCGATGCAGGGAAAACTGGGCCGCTTGGCCGTGTTGCTGATTGCTTGCTTGATGACCAGCGGGCTGATGGCGCGTCCTTCGGTCGGGCAACTGGCTGGGGTGACGCCGCGATTCGTGTATGCTCCGGCGCTCCCCGCCGCGATCGGACCCATCACGCATGGGCAGCCGGCAACCTGGCTCGGGGGAGATAACGGCAGCATGGCCGTCTTCCCCGACGGCAAAACCACCTTCTGGACCTTTGGCGACACCTTTATCGGGCCGCCGGGGGCCGTCGACCGGTCGTTCCGGAGCCCCAAGGTCGTCAACACGATCGCCATCGGTCGGGTCGAGACCAACCCGGCGACGGGCGTGCCTCAGTTCAACCCGTATTACTACTATCGCGGTAGTTTTACCTACCAGGGGCGGCAAACGACCAATAACCCGAGCCCCTTTTTCCCGGACCCAGACGCCTACAGCGATGACCCCAACATCGCCCCCAAACTCGCCCCCGACCCCAACTCGGCCTTCCCGCCGAACCGGAACGTCGCCAACCCGACCGGAGCCGTGACCCAGAATCCGCTGACCGATACCCAGGTCTCGCGGTTCTGGACCGGCAAGGCGTTCTTCTATCAAAACAAGCTGTTTGTCTTCGCCAACCGGTTCAGCAGCAACGGGTTGCCGCTCGGCACCAGCATCGCGCGGATTCCCAACGCGGTGGATTCCACCGGGGGGGCGACCAACCCGGTGACCTGGCGGATCGAGTATCTCAAGCTCTCGACCGTGAGCCAGCGTGACCGGCTGTTCGCCCCCGTGGTGGGTGTCGAGTCGTTCGTGGCCAATGCCGAGGATTTACTCGTCTACGGTGTCCTCGCCATCAAGCCGGGCGGGCGGACGTTTATCATGCGGGTGCCGATCGAACCGCTCCTGAATGCGCCGCCGGGCACCGACCTGTCGTCGCTGATCCAGTATCGAGCCGATGGACCCGACGGCGGCCACTGGGCCAACTCATCGACGCCCGGCCAACCGGTCGGCCGCGCTGATGCAATGCTTGACCCCGGCATCCCCGGCGGTGGTGGGTTTACCGTCCGGTTGGTCGTGAAGACAGGGTTATACCGAAATGTGTTCATTGATTATGCCAATGACTCCGGCCACGTCAGCGTCCAGACGAGCAGGTCACCCTTCGGCCCGTTCACGGATCGCCAGCATGTGTTCCGGCTCCCTGAACTCGACCCGACGAACACGCCTCTGGACATCAACAAGTTCGCCAACGGCTACAACGTGGGGATTTACAACCCCTGGCTTGCCACCAAGAGCACCGTGAAATGCTACATGGCTTATGAAACCCCCGTCTTCGCCGCCGACCCGGACAACCAGGTCGCCTTTACCTACAGTGTCGATGATGCCGGCAACAAGGCCCCCTACCCCGAGGGTTGCCAGTGCGCCCCGGGCCAGCCCGCGCATACCGTCTGGGAGAACAACTTCTACCGCGTCAAGGCTGTGCCCGCGCAGACCCCCTACCCGGCCAACGTACCGTGATGCTGGAATACTGAGGATCGAGACCGGATCGGCCCCGGCTGAACCGTGCCTGCGACCGCTCGGGGCGTGCGACTGCGTGCGACTTGTCAAAGAACGAGTTTGGGCGGTTGCGGTTCCGGTCTAGCGCTGGGTTCGACTTCGCTTGCGGCGGGCCTTACGTTCACGCTGGGCGATTTTGGCGGGATCGGGACGCCTTTGGGTCGGCTTCGAGGTCGGATCGGTGATCCAGATCGCGGCTAATGGCTTCGTTTCGTCGGCTACGTCGCGAGAATTGGGTTCGTTTCGTGCGGGACGTTCGGCCGGAACTTCCAGCGGTTGCGGTTGGGTCTGAGGAGATGTAGGAACCGTTGGTGTGGCTTGGCTGGCAACCCGGGGGGCGGTCTGGCCCATGATGTCGATCCCGGCGAGTTTTAGCTGGGTCATGATCCAGGTCAGGCGGCGACGGGTCGTCGATTCGTACCGCCGGAGCGTCACGGCATCACGGCTGGGAAGGTCGCTCCAACCGGCGGCGATGGTGGCTCGGGTCGCAACGTCGATCTCGGCGACCCGGTCGCGGATGGCTTGCAACTCGACGATCTGCTCACGGGCGAGTGCGGCGGGAGCAAGGTCGGCGCGGATCACCTGGCCGTCGGTGTCGATCTGGCAGCCGATCGACCCCGAGCGAGCGGTGGCCGGCGTGCCCATCAGGTCGTGCGCCTGATTCGTTTGCTCCTCGTTCCATCCCGAATCCGTGGTATCGGCGATCCGAGCCAGCACCGCCCAGCGCTCGATCAGCCAGTCGCAGCCGTGCGGCGACTGGCGGAGTTGCGCAACCACCCGGCTCGGCTCGCGTCCCAGCCGCGCACCGAGAACTTCGGCCTCCAACCGGCGGTCTTCATCCCACTGGTCCGAGTCGGCCCGTGCAGCGGCAACCGCACGCAACTGCCGCTCGATCGTGCCGATCCGCCCGAGCTTGAGCGTGACGTCGGCCAGATCCTCGACGAGCCAGCACTGCCATCCCGTTTGCGGTCGGAACTGCGCGATGCAGCTTGCCAAACGCTCAACCCGCGCCTGCTCGGCCTCCGGTCCGACCTCGGGCAAGAACGCCGTCAGGCCGTGGACCCGGGCATTCTGGCTGGCTCGGGCCTTACCTTCCTCGGTTTTCGGTCCCGTCGACTGCTGGGCATTGCGCTGGTTGGCGGCACGCTGTTTTTCGGAGACGGGCATGCAAACTCTCCGGGCGGGTGGGGCTTGGTCGAGTGGGTTCGGTTTGGAGCCAAGAGTCTTCGACAGCCTGGTCAAAATTGGCCGCTAAGATAGGATAGAAAAACTATGGCTTTATCATCCCTGAAAAGCAACCAGATATCGAAAATATTTCCTTAATATGGGATAAATTCCTCGAAAACCTGCGATCCCGGTTATGAAATTGGCATCGAGCGTGATCTCTGATCCCTTCTCGACCAGTTGGATCGCACTTTCCTGAGCAAGCTTTTTCGGTGAGAATAACCTATGACTAGCGAGGAGCATCACGTAGCGCGGTTGAGGATATGGGCGGATATGGCCGGCACGAGCACAATCATCGGGATCGATCTGGGCACAACCAACTCGCTGGTAGCCCACCTGGAGGGGGCGAACCCGCGCTTGATCCCGAACGCGCTGGGGGAGTTTTTGACGCCGTCGGTGGTGGGTGTGGGGCTGGATGGTGCCCTGGTCGTGGGTCGCGAGGCGCGCGAGCTGATGGTCGTGCATCCCGACCGCTGCGCCGCTCAGTTCAAACGGCGGATGGGGACCGAATGGACCGCCACCCTGGGCGGGCGAGCGTTCCGGGCCGAGGAACTGTCGGCGGCGGTGCTCCGGACCCTCAAGCAGGACGCTGAGGTCGCGCTTGGTGGCCCGATCGAGCGGGCGGTCATCACCGTTCCCGCCTACTTCAACGACGACCAGCGGCAGGCCACCATCGCCGCCGGGACGATCGCCGGTCTCAAGGTCGAGCGGATCGTCAACGAGCCGACCGCCGCCGCGCTCGCTTACGGGTTTCGTGATCCCGAGTCCGAGCGAGTCCTGTTGATCTTCGACCTCGGCGGCGGGACGTTCGACGTGTCGGTGGTTGAGGTCGCCGAAGGGGCCATCGAGGTCCGGGCGTCGGCGGGCGAGGGCTGGCTCGGCGGCGAGGACTTCACGCGGACCCTGGCGGCCCGGCTGCTCGACCGGTCGGGGCGAGGCTTTGAGCGGACCGAGATGCAGGCGCCGCTGCTGGTCGCCCGTCTGCTCCAGCTCTGCGAGCGGGCCAAACTCGGGCTGACCCGGGGCGAGTCGGTGGCGGTGCCGATGCCAGACACGGCCGGAATCGTGGCCGCAGGGGGACCGGTCGAGACCGTGACCCGCGCTGAGTTCGACCGCTGGACGGCCGACCTCCTGGCAAGGGTTGACCCGCCGATCCGCCGGGCGCTCGGTGATGCCGGTTTGAAGCGGTCGGCCGTGGATGAGGTCATCCTGGTCGGTGGCGCGACCCGGATGCCCGGCGTGGTTGACCGGGTGGCGACGCTGTTCGGTAAGCCACCGCTCTCGGGCATCAACCCCGACGAGGTCGTGGCGCTGGGCGCTGCGGTCCAGGCGGGGTTGATCGCCCAGAACGCGGCGGTGGAGGATCTGGTCGTCACCGACGTGGCTCCGTTCACGCTCGGGATCGAGGTGACGAAGACGATCGGTCTCGAAGACCGGCCCGGCTACTTCTACCCGATCATCGAGCGGAACACGACGATCCCGGTCAGTCGGGTCCGCCCGGTCGGCACGATCCAGCCCAACCAGACCGAGATCGTGGTCAAGATCTTCCAGGGGGACTCGCGCCGGGTCGAGGAAAACCTGGCGCTCGGCGAGTTTGCCGTCAAGGGCATCCCGCGCGGGCCGACGGGCAAGGAGCAGGTCAAGATCCGGTTCACGTATGACCTCAACGGCATCCTCGAAGTCGAGGCCACGATCGACTCGACCGGGCAAAAGATCACGCACGTGGTCGGTAAGCACGCGCGGGGGCTGTCGCCAGCACAGATCAAGCAGGCGGTGGCGGCGATGCAGGCGCTGAAGGTCGACCCCCGCGACCGCGCCGAGAACCGCGTTCTGATCCGCCACGCCGAGCGGTTGTTCGGCGAGATCACGGCCGAGGCGCGCCGTCAGCTCGACGGCCTCCTCGATGGGTTCGAGCAGGCGCTCGACCTCGGCGAGGTTGAGGCGATCGACCGCTACCGCGCTGCGCTCCGCGCCTTCCTCGACGACTGCGACCGGCCGGGCGGGTTCACGAGCGAAGGGACCGACCCCGATGCCTGGTGAGACCGCCGCCGCTACGCAAACGCGGCTGGCGTTCGAGTGGCTCGACATCCCGCCCGATGCCACCGCCGCCACCGTTCGGGAGGCAGTCTGCCGGAAGCTTGCTGCCGCCAATTTCATGCCCGACCCGACCACGCACGAGGCGATCCTGATCGCGATGGGTCGGCCGATCCCTGCTCTGGGATCACTCCTTGCGGCAACCGCGGACGATGAGATTTGTTGCGCCGTCGAGGCGTTCGCGGTCGATTTCTTCGCCATCCCGGTCGCCGAACGGCTGGTTCGGTGGGAGGCGCTTTGGGTCGCGGCGGCCCACTTGCCTCAAGTCGCGGCGCGGCTCGACCGATTGCGGCCGGGGCTGACGATCGACCCGCAGGCGATCACGGCGGCCGACCCCAGCGTCGAGTGGCTGGCCAACGACCTCATGAATCTGTTCGTCGCCCCGGTGGCATACCGGCCCGCCTGGCTCCGCGGGATGCTGGCCCGGCTCGAAACCAAGCCCCGCGTCTGGAACCGCGAGCGGGCCCGCGCCAGCCGGTCGATCCGGCGGGTTGCCCCGGCTCTAGCCGATTCCGGCCGCGACTACCTGAAGCGGATGAGGCCGTCGCGTGCCCTCTTTTACTTGATCGCCTTGATCGTCGGGTTATACCTCTGCGGTTTTGCCATGAGTCGCTGGTTCCCTGCGGTCGCGCGCCCCGGTCCGGTTGCCCCTCGATGAGTGATTCGCACCTGCCCGACGACATCGCCGCCTGGCCGAGTGACCCGTACCGCCTGCTCGGCGTGACCCGGCGGACGCCGCTCCGCGAGATCAAGCAGGCGTATCGCCGGTTGATCCGCCAGTTCAAGCCCGAGCAGGCCCCGGCGGCGTTTCGCCTGATCCGCGACGCCTGGGAGGCGATCGAAGTCCAGGCGCCGGCCCCGCAACCCGAGGCCAGCAGCGACTTTGATCCGGTCGCGGGTGACCCGACGGCCAACTGGTCGTTCAGCACGCAGGCGCGACCCACGTTCGAGCCGCCCGAGCCGACCCCTGACGTCTTCTGGGAACTTGCCGCCACGGGTGAGTTCGAGCGGGCTTATCAGGGATTGCTCGCCCGGGTCGAGCGCGGGAGCCGGCGTGAAGCCGACTTCTTGCAACTGCACTGGTTGCTGGCGATCCGCCCCGAACTCGACCCGACACAGGACCCGGCGGACTGGCTAATCGTAGGCGTCCGCGCGATCGACACCGCGCCGCGACGACTCGCGGAGCTGATCCGCCGCCGGGCCGAGGCCGACCCCGAGTGGGCCGTCGGCGAGCGCTGCGCGGTGCTCCTGGCGGGACGGCTGGCGACCGCGACGACGCGGCAACTGGCCACCTGGCGTTGGCGAGCAGCGCGGCGGCTGGCCCGCTGGGGCGTGATCGAGGCCGATCTGGCCCTGCTCCGGCCGGGCGAACTGACCGACGGCAACGTCGAGGGTTGGGTCCACCTGTTGTTCCTGGCCGCCGAGAATCTGGCCTGGGCGCTCGACCTGCCTGACCGCCTCGCTCCCGATCATTACGCCGAGGCCGTCCGCCTGGCGACCGACCACGCGCTGGACGTCGAGGATGCCTTGCTCCGGGCCGATTACGTCGCGGCGGTCGTGGCCGGGATGCGGCATTATGTCTGGGTGCAGCATGCCGAGCTGGAGCTATCGATCCTCCTCCGCAACGGCTGGGACGAGCGCGGGGCGGCCGAGGACCGGGCGCTGCATGCCTGGGCGAGTCGGGTCGCGGCTCATCCCCGCGCGGCCTTGCGGCAGATCGCGCAGCTATTCCAGGTTGCCCCCGCCGCGATCGGCCTTCTCTGGGACTTCCTCGGTGGCGTCCGCTCGCTTCCAAATCATGACCCGGCGACCGTGCGGGTGGTCGAGCCGATGTTTCTGGGTCACCTCATCACGACCTATGGCTCGCTCCAACCGAAGGTCCTCGACCTCTGCCTGCGCGAGCGGTTCGAACCGGCCACCGTCGCGGCAGTGCTCGCCCACCGGAACGGGTTGAACCTGATGGACGGCAGGCCGGTCGCGAACGTGATCGCGACCGACTGGCCCCTGATGGTCGTCTACCGGGCGATCGTTCTCGTCAGCGATTGATTGAACTCAGACCTGGGCCGGTTGCCCCGTCATGGTCGCGCTCAGAGCCCACAACCGTTTCGCGGCGGCATCATCCTCGGCGGCGACATAGGGTTTCGCCGGGCGCGATTTGGCGAAGTAGGTGCCCGAGGTGCCGGCCACTTCGGGGCTGGAGGCGAGGTAGACCGACGTCTCGGCCCCCTTCTCGGGCGAGATGGCCACGACGTTGGCGAGCATCCGGAAGGCGAAAAAGCCCAGGCCCGATCCCTCGGTGAAGTTGGTGTTCACGAACCCGGGATGCAGCGAGTTGGCGGTAACGGTCGAGCCGGATTCCTTGAGCCTCCGGGCCAGTTCGCGGCTGAAGAGGATGTTGGCCAGCTTCGACTGACCGTAGGCTTTCCAGCCGCTGTAGCCGGTCCTGAGCTGCGGGTCATCGAAGCGGATGCCCGACCGCGCCATCCGGTGGGCGTCGGAGGCGACCGACACGACCCGGGCGCCGGGGGTCTGGTTCAGGAGGTCGAGCAAGAGGTCGGTCAACAGGAAGTAGGCCAGGTGATTGAGCGCCCAGGTCATCTCCATCCCGTCGCTGGTTTCTTCCCGCTTGGAAAACATGGCCCCGGCGTTGTTGAGCAGGACGTCGAGCCGAGAATACTGCGCCTTGACCTCGTCGGCGAGGCGGCGGACGTCAGCTTGCACCGAGAGGTCGGCGACGAAGACGTCGACGAGCGGCGTGGCGGCCTCGCGCTTGATCTTTGCGGCGGTCTCGTCGAGTTTGGCCCGGTTCCGACCGACGATACCGACGCGGAACCCGCGTTTGGCCAGCTCGCGGGCCGCCACAGCGCCGATCCCTGAGTTGCCGCCGGTGATGAGACAGATTTTCTGGTCAGGCAGCGTGGCATCAGGCATCGCGGTCGTGGCTCCGGGCAAGGGTTCGAGGGGTCTGCTGGCATTGTAGCCGATCGGCCACCCGACCCGCGTTTTGCGATCGACCATATCCGTGCCGGAAAAGTGGGACAGGCACGCTCGCAAGCTCGCTTGAGCCAGTCCCCTTTTCCTCGAAGCAACAGCCAGGGAAGCCGCTTTAGCGCGGCGGGACGGTCGGGAACTCGGTCACCCGGAGGTCGGTCGCGCCGTAGGGGAGCAACGTGATGGCTTCGGTCGGCACGTCCTTGACGCGGGCAGGATCGACCGTCGGCGGTGGCGCGGCGGCATTCCGCTCCAGCTTCCAGTCGGCCAGCCGGACCCCTTGCGCGTGCGCCACCACGGGGGCTCCGCCGGGCGAAAACGGCATCGGGCCGACGGGTCTGGTCTCGAAGGTGATCGACCGGGCGGGGTTGGCGCGGTCGAGGACGAGCGCATAGTTCCACGGCGTCGTCGGGAAGACCTCGTAGTCGGCAAACGGTTCGTTGCCCCGGAGCTTGACGAACTCGGTATCGATCTTGAGGGCATAAACCAGCGGGCCGCGCTCGACCGACACGGCGCCGTTGGAGCCGTCGCGGATCCGAATCGGCATCGGCATCCGGACCGTGAGGACTTCCTTCCCCTTGCCCGCATACATCATCCGGTGGAGCTTGGCCGACGACCGGCGGTCGGTGCCGCGCCGGGGCAGACCGGCCTTGCCGTCGATCTGCTTGTTCAGGTCGAGATCGGTATCGAGCGTCGCTCGGAAGTCGCCGAGTGTCGAGATCGCCGAGATATTCAGCTTGGCCCACTCCGGCTCGCGGAAGTAGAGCGGAAAGACCACCGTCTGCGGCGCCGTGATGGTGAAGGTCAGGACGTCGCTGAACGGATAATCGGTCTGCAACTCGACCCGGACCGGCTTGCCATCGACCTTGGTCTCGACGACCGACGGCGCATACGCCAGCGCCACCAGGCCGCCGTCCCTGGTGTTTCGCCCCCAGAGGTGGCTGGCAAACTTGGGCCAGCCCTGGTGCATGTTGGCGGTGCAGCAGCCAAAGTGCGGTTCGAGGCCGTACAGGTTCGACTCGGGGCCGTTGTCGGTGTAGACCCTCGGGTCCGAAATCTTGCAGACGACCTGGTTGCACTGCTGGTCGTACTGGTGCGCGGTCATATCTTTTTTGAACGTCGCCGGCAGGGCGTTGAAGGCGAGCTTTTCGAGCCGATCGCCGAGGGAGGGCTCGCCGGTGATCATCTCGGCAAGTTCCAGCGAGTACATCTCCTCGGCGACGGTGCAGAGTTCGGTCCCCTGCGACGGGCTGGTCCCGCCGTAATGCTCGTCGCAACTGAACGTCCCGGTCGCCTGGCCGTGGTAGCGGTCCAACGTGTCGAGCATGGTGAAGATGCTTGACCGATCTTTCGGATCACCCGACGCCAGCGACCGGATCACGCCAAACTTGAGGCCCATCCCGTTGTTGACGCCGTGGTTATCGAGCCCGAACCCGGTCGCCTTGTTCTGGTACTTGGCGAAGTTCTCGAAGTGCTGCCGCCAGTCGTACGACTGCTTGAGGATCTTGTCCGCCAGCGGCAGCAAGGTCTTGTCGCCCGTCCGGTCGTAGAGCCACCGGAGCCCGACGACGAGGTCAGCGCCACGGAACTTCGCCCACTCGTAGAGCGGCTCCTTCGTGACAACCTCGTCGATCTTCTTTGAGCACTTGAGCAACGCCGGGATGACCCGGGGATCACCCGTCGCCTCCTGGTACTGCGTCAGCGCCTTGAACAGGACGAACAAGGGCCAGACGTCGTACGGTTTGTGCCCGGCACCGTCGCCGATCGGCCCGAGCCAGCCGTCGGCCTGCTGGTGGTCGAGGATGTAGTCGACATATTTTTGCGCCTTGGCTTTGAGCTTGGGATCATCCAGCAACCAGGCCAGCGGGATGATCCCGTCCATCCAGTACGGCGTCCGCTCCCACCCCTCGGCCTTGCCACCGATCCACGAGCTGTCCCGGATGTCGGGCCAGAACTCGTCGAGGTGCCCGCTCAACCCCTGAGCCTGGATCTCCAACTGCCCCTTGAGCCATCCCGCCGGCTTGACCGTGCCCAGCGGCAACTCAGCCACCATGGCCGGCACGGGCGCATCGGCCCGCGCTGGGCTGATCCCGAGCCAGAGCCCGAGTCCTGGCAGACCGATCCAGCCAGCAATCCGCAGCGATAACGTCATGGCAAGCCACCTCAAGGGGGTCGGAGAGTGAACCGATTCCCCATCATCTCGCAAACCCCTCGCCAGCACGAGTCCCCCAGTCCAGGCGACTTGTGGCCGCCGCGCGCTGATTTCCCAAGCATCCGCCCGACCGATCCCGGATAATTCCGTTCCCAACTCGATCCCGTCCCCCTTCGGAACATGCAATGATGGCCATCACTCCGCCGTCTCCCTCGTCCCTTCCACCTCGGCGTCGCTGGCTCCGGCTCAGCCTGCGGGCTTTAATGATCCTGATTGTTGCGGTTGCCATCCCGGTCGGCTGGGTCGCGCACACGATCCGGACGCAGCGCGAAGCCATCGCGGCGGTCCGGGCGGCCGGGGGAAAGATCACGTTCGACTATCAGGAGGAGGTGGTTGGGAAGACGGCCCGGGGCGGGCTGATCAAACGCAGGGAGCCGGCGGCCCCGGCGTGGCTCCGGCGGTGGGTGGGCGATGAGTTGTTTCAGAGCGTCTACAGCGTCACGTTCCCGAAGCGGGTGGCCCCGGCGGACCTGGCCGCCCTGGCTCGGTTCGACCGCCTCGAAATCTTCGTCCTGGCCGACTCGACCGGCGTGGGCGATGGCCTGCGCTTCCTCGCCGGGCGCCGCCACCTGCGGATGGTGCGCCTGACCGGTCCCGGAGTCACCGACGCCGGCCTCGCCGTGATCGCGCGGTTGCCTTCGATCCAGATGCTGACTTTGAACGGGTCCGAGGCGACCGACGCCGGCTTCGCCCAGCTCAAGGCGCTCGGTAACGTGACGTCGCTTGACCTGATTCAATGCCCGAACCTGACCGACGCCGGAGCAGCGGCGGCAGTCGCTGGGATGCCGAAACTGAGCGATCTCAGCATCTTCGGGCTGCCCACCTGGACCGCCACGTTGCAAGCGGTGGCGCGCGATCATCCCGCTCTCGTCGATCTCTTCTTTACCGGCAAAGGTCTGACCGACGACGCCCTCGGACCGATCGCGGAGATGACCCAACTCAAGCGGCTCAGACTGATCACGGTTTCGATCACCGACGCAGGTCTGGCACATCTGCCCTCCCTCAAACACCTGGACAACCTGACCCTGAGCCGCTGCCCGATCACCGATGCCGGCTTGCAACCGCTGGGCGACCTCCCAGCGCTTGACCGCTTGAGCTTGAACGGGGTGCCGATCACCGATGCGGGTCTGGTCCATCTGATCCGGTCGCCGGTCCGTAAACTGGATCTCGTGGCCACGCAGGTCACCGATGCCGGGATGCCCACGCTGGGCCGGATGGCGAACCTCGTGCAACTGACGATCCGCAAGACCCCCGGTCTGACCGATGCCGGCCTGGTTCCACTCCGACATTTGACGAGGCTCCGGCAGCTCGACCTGGCGGAAACTCGCGTAACCCCCGCCGGCACGGGGGCCCTCCAGGCGGCTTTGCCGACCCTCACTTCGGTCATCACCCGGCCGCGCCGGCCGCCAGCACCTGCACCCAAACCAGCAAAGTGATTCGGCCGGGCATTACTTCGGGACATGAAAGCCCTCGACCAGATCAGCTTCAGGAATCTGACATCCTCCCAACAAACAAACGGAACCTTCCCCATGTTGCCGACTGAATCGCTGCTTCCCCCGCGTCCCCGCCGTCGCTGGCTCCGGTTAAGTTTGCGGGGCCTGATGGTGCTGGTCCTGATCATCGGTGGCGTGGTCGGGTGGCTGGCCCACACGGTGCGGACGCAACGACAGGCGATTGCGGCGGTCCGGGCGGCGGGGGGCTCTGTGCAGATCAACTATCACTGGCGAGCGATGAGCATCGGTCCTCAAGGAGCGGTGCTGGCCGATGAGCCGGTGCTCCGGACCTGGCTCCGGCGGTGGTTGGGGGATGAGTGGTTTCAGCACGTCTGGAATGTCTCGCTCAAGTCGGGGCCGGTCGACCCTCAGATGTTCGCCGCTCTGGCCCACTTCGACCGGCTTCAATCCATCAACGTGAATGGCGCGACGGGCATCGGGCCGGGGTTTGCCAAACTCGGAGGATTGCGTCACCTGACCAGTATCAGCCTGATCAGCCCGAACGCGGATGACACCGTGCTGGCTGGAATTGCCAAGCTTGGCTCGCTCCGGCGGCTCATGCTCGAACGTCCCGACGCCACCGACGGCGGGTTCGCTCGCCTGGCGAGGCTGCAACAACTCACCTCGCTCGAAATTCATGGGTGCCCGAACCTGACCGACGCGGGGCTGGGATTCCTGGCGGCAATCAAGACGTTGACTGACCTCGAACTGGTCGGCTGCCCGACCGTCAGCGACGCGGGGCTGACGCGACTGCTGGCGGGTGGGTCGACTCTCAAGAGAGTCACGCTGGCGGGCAATGATGGCCTGGCCGCGCCGGTAACCTTGCTGGCCCGGCACCAGCCTGGTCTGGAGGTCCTGACCGTCTCCGGCCCAATCTGCACGGATGCCGACGTGGCGGCGATCGGGGGTCTGACTCGGCTCAAATCCGTCACGCTGCTGGGCTCAAGGATCACCGACGCCGGCCTGACGCCGCTCGGGTCGCTCGCCAGTTTAACCGCGCTTGACCTTAATAACACCCACCTGACCGACTCGGGGATGGAGGTGCTCGGGACGTTCCCCGCGCTCAACGACCTGACCCTGAGCCGGACCAAGGTTGGCGACGCCGGGCTGGCCCACCTCGCCCGGTTGCCGCTGCTCCGGTTGGAGCTTGATGGTTGCGGTGTCACCGACGCCGGGATGGCCGCGCTGGCTCGGATGACGACGCTGGAAGATCTGTCGCTCCGGTCGCTTCCCGGCCTGACCGACGCGGGCCTGATGACCCTGCGAACCCTGACGCAACTGCGCCGGCTCGACGTGGGAGGCACGCAGATGACCCCCGCCGGTGTGGCCGCCCTGCAGGCCGTGCTGCCGAAATTGACTCATGTCAACACCCGCGCCTCAGCCTGGTCGACCACGCACCCGCCGCTCAAGTGACTGACGACTGACCCACCACCACACCTGGAAACTGATAGGATGCCAAATCTTCGTCGCTGGTTGCGTCCGAGTCTCCGCGTGGTCATGGGGCTGGTGCTCCTGATCGCGGTCGGCCTGGGCTGGCTGAGGCACACGATCCGAACGCAGCGAGAGGCGGTCGAGGCCGTGGTTGCCGGGGGTGGGAGTGTGATGTTTGATTATCAATGGGAGGTCGATCCACTGACGGGAACCAACCGGACCGAGCCAACCGCCCCGGCGTGGGCTCGGCGGTGGCTCGGGGATGAGCTGTTCCGGTCGGTCCGGCAGGTTCAGATCGGTGACATCGCGGCGCCGGGGGCTTTGGCTCCGCTGGCGGTGCTCGACCGGGTCGAGATTCTCAACCTGGGGGTGTTGCGCCCCAGCACGATCAGCCTCGCGCCGCTGGAGCGGTTGCGGTACCTGAAAACGATTGCGGTGGATGGCTTTGCGGCCAGCGACGCCGCGCTGGCTGATCTGGCGCGGCTCGGGTCGATTGAGAGTGTGATGATCACCAGCAGCAGGAATGTGACGCCCGCTGGGATCGCCCACCTCGCCCGCCTGACCAGGCTCCGAAGCCTGATGATCCAGGACTGTCCCAACCTGACCGACGCGGCGGTGGCAAGGCTGGTGGCGCAGCTCCCGCAGCTCGATACCTTGATGCTTGGTCAGTATGCGGATGTGAACGCCACGCTCGCGGCGGTCCGGCAGAGCGCACCCCATTTGATGAACCTGTACCTCGATCATGGTCACGTCACCGACGCCGATCTGGCCGTGATTGGTGGGCTGGATCAACTCGGGGTTCTCTCGATCTCGAATGGGAGCGCCATCACCGACTCGGGTCTGGCGTCGGTCGGGCACCTGCCTCATCTGCTCAACCTGAACTTCGACCATTGCCCAGCCGTCACCGACGCGGGGCTGGCCCACCTGCAAACCTTGCCGAACCTGATCTGGCTGACGATGAACGGGTGCCAGGTCAGCCCAGCAGCGACGGCCGCGCTTCGGCAAGCCATCCCGACGCTCAAGTCGGTGACCATCGGCCCCTCGGTCGTGCCGCCAAACCCGGTCATGATGCCCCCGCCAGGCGTTTGAATCGCAGGATTCTCCCTGCCGAGGAATCGCCATGAATCCGCCTCTGCGCCCCATCCCGACCCGCCTCTGGTTCCGCCTGAGCCTGCGAACGTGGATGGTGCTGATCGTCGTGATCGCTGTGCCGATCGGATGGCTGGCGCGGCAGATCCATACTCAGCGGCAGGCGATCGCCGCCGTGGTCGCGGCAGGTGGGACGATCGGGTTTATTTATCATTGGCAAGACGATCCCGCAACGGGGATGAAGCGGACCGAGCCGGCGGCGCCACGGTGGCTCCGGCGGTGGCTGGGGGATGAGCTGTTCCAGTCGGTCTATTCGGTCACCTATGACAACGTCACCACGCCCGATGCCCTGGTGGGTCTGGCGGCGTTCGATCGCCTTGAAGTGTTGAGTCTGGAAGAGTCGTCGGACCCGTCCAGGCTGTTTCCCGTCGAGGTCGACTGGCGGCCGGTCCAGGGACTGCAAAACTTGCACAGCGTCGGCGTCCACGGGCGGCTAGCCAGTGATCGGGCGCTCGGCGAGTTCGGGCGGGTCGCGGCGATCGAGTACCTCTGGATCGACAGGGCACCGGCAACGGCGGCCGGGTTCGCGCGCCTGGCCGACTGCGTTACCGTGCGGAGCCTGAACCTGACCGACTGCCCGGGTCTCGACGATCGCACGCTCGCCCGCCTGGTGCCGCACTTGCCCCGGCTCGATTCGGTCTGGATCGACAACTCGGGTCGGGTTGCCAGCACGCTCCCGGCACTCGCCCGGCACACGCTGAAGCTGGAAAACGTGCTCCTTGGTGCCAGGACCGGGATCACCGATGATGACCTCCGCGCCATTGGCGGGATAACCCAGCTTAAATCGCTGGACCTGCGGGATCTCCAGATCACCGACGCCGGGCTGGCCCACCTGGCCCGGCTGACCAGGCTGACCGATCTGGATCTGACCGGCTGCCCCGCCGTGACCGACGCCGGGCTGGCCCACCTGCACGGCTTGCCGGCGCTGGTGAATCTGAGAATTTACGACAGCCAGATTACCCCGACCGGTATCGCCGCGCTCCGGCAAGCGGTACCGACGTTGAAGATCGACGCGACCACAAACCCGATCACCCCCTTGCCCGCCGTGCCGCATCCGGTCGAAGATCCACCGGGTCTCTGACGCTCACCCTGGCCGACCGAGTCGATCCCATGCCCCGCTCCCCCCGTCGCCGCTGGTTCCGCGTGAGTGTTCGTGGCCTGATGGTGCTGGTCTTGCTGGTCGGTGGCGGCGTTGGCTGGTTGACGCAATCGATCCAGGCACGGCGGCGGGCGGAGGCCGCGATACTGAAGGGGACGACCGAGGTCGAGTTCGAAAAATACTGGCCACTCGAGCCGACCGACCCATGGGTCGCCCGCGCCTGGTCCACCGCTCGGACGTGGGTGGCGCAGACACTGGCGACCGACGTGACCTCTGGTGTGGTCGAGATCCATTTTTTCCAACCGGTGCCGGCCGACATCCTGACGCATCTGGCCTGGTTCACGAACCTCCAGTACCTGACGATCCACGATACGCGAGCGATCCGAGGTGGGTGGGATCACCTGGCCGGTTTGACGCAACTGCGTTATCTGAACCTGGGTGGGTGCGCGGGGGTCGATCCGGCGATGTTGCATCGATTATCCCAGATCCGGTCGCTGGACATTTTGACCCTCCGAGGCGTGCCCGCCACCGCCGAGGCGTTCGTCCCGCTAGCGAACTTGCCGAACCTGAGCACCCTGAAACTTTACGCCTGCCCGAACCTGACCGATGAGGTTCTGGCCCGGATCGTCGCCAGCTTACCGGATCTCCAGGACCTTGAGTTCGGCAACCTCCGGTCGCGGTCGCCGAGCGGCACGCTGGCCGCGCTCGACCGGCACCACCCCGGGCTAACCATGCTCGGTTTGTTCGGAGCCACGCTGACCCGCGCGGATTGTGCCCAGATCGCCCGGTTGCCCGGGTTAATCGACCTCGACCTCGGGAACTCGACGATCGCCCCGAGTGGTCTGGCGGAGTTGGCACGGTCGCCGACGCTCTGGCATCTCTCGCTGGCCGGCACCAACGTCAGTGCTGGCGATCTGGCCGACCTTGCCGATCTGGCCGCGCCCGTGACGGTTTTGGACCTCAGCCGAACGGGCGTCACTGATGCCGGGCTGGCCCACGTCGCCCGGCTCCCGCATCTCGCGCGGCTTGACCTCATGAACTTGCCCGAGATCACCGACGCGGGGCTCGGCGTGCTCCACGCGGTACCGACGCTCAACTATGTCATGCTCGACGCCTTGCCTAGGGTCACGCCGGTCGCGACCGATGCGCTCCGCCAGTTGCTCCGCGACCGCGAGACCGCCCACGCTGCCGCCAGGGCCACCGCTCAATGAACTGACTCCCGCTCAAGGACTGCAATCATGACGAATCTTTCTGCTGGTCGTCCCCGCCGTCGCTGGCTCCGCCTGAGTCTGCGCGGCTTGATGATTCTCGTGGTCGTCGTCGGAGCCGGCCTGGGCTGGGTGGCCCGCACCGTCCGGACGCAGCGTGCGGCGATCGCCACCGTCAAGGCGGCGGGAGGATGGATCATGCTCGACTACCATGGGCAGACCGTCACTTATGCCGATGCTCGGGGCAATCTGGTCCTGAAGAATGAGCCGATCGCGCGTGCCTGGCTGCGGCGCTGGCTGGGGGATGAGTTATTCCAGGACGTCCGGACGGTTGCGACGATGCCTGGACCGGTCACGCCCGAGTTCTGGGCCGCCGTCGCGAATTTTGACCGGCTCCATGATCTTCAACTGCAAAACGTCACCGCTGTGGCCCCGGTTCCGGCTGCGCTCGGGAGGCTGCCAGAGTTGCGCTTCCTCCACGCCTTTGGGCCGGGGCTGGATGACCAGGCGGTGGCGGGGCTGGCCAAATTCACTTCGGTCCGGACGTTGAACATCGGCGAGTCGTCCGCCAGCGACGCGGCGTTTGCTTCCTTTGCGGCGCTCAAGCGTCTGGAAGACCTGAGCTTGATGAACTGCCCGAACCTGACCGACGACGGCCTGGCGCGGCTGGTCGCGGGCTTGCCAGCTTTGCAGCGGATCTCGTTGACGGGCCGGACCGGGCTGACCAGCCCGATCGAGGTGCTGGCTCGCCACCGGCCGAACCTGGAGTCTTTGCAGATTCAGGGGCCACCGATCGATGATGACGACCTGGCACCGATTCCCGGGCTGACCCGGCTCAAGGTATTGCAGCTCGAAGGCCCGGCGATCACCGACGCGGGACTGGTCCACTTGCGCAGCCTTCGTGGCTTGCGCTGGCTGGAACTCAACGCACGCCAGGTCACCGACGTGGGCATCCAGAACCTGAGCGACCTGCCCGTCCTTGATGATCTGAGCTTGAACCATATCCAGTTGACCGACGCCGGGTTGGAGTATCTCTCCCGCCTGCCACTCCGGCAGTTGGAGATTGGCGAAACGTGCGTGACCGACCTCGGGATGCCTACGCTGGCACGGATTACCACCCTGGAAGTGCTGTCGCTGCAAGGTGTGAGTGGCCTGACCGATGCCGGGTTGAGCCAACTCCGCAGTCTGACTCGCCTGGAACAACTCGACGCGGGCAGCACGCAGGTCACGGACGCTGGGGCCGCCGCGCTCAAGTCCGCTCTGCCGAAGCTCAGCCGCTTCAATACCAGCCCGAAGAAGCAAGGAACCTCCCATCAATACCCGCAGTAAGTCCTTCCGGTCTGCCCATGACCCTCGTCCTCAAGCCAGAAACTTGCGACCCGCCCGCCGCTGGCTCCGCATCAGTCTGCGGAGTTTGATGGTGCTGGTGCTGGTGCTGGTCGGCGGTGGGCTCGACCTGAACGGAACCCGAGTCACCGACGCCGGGCTGGCGACGATCGGTCGGTCCCCCGCGTTGAGTATGCTGACCCTGCACGACCTGCCGGGCGTGACCGATGTCGGGTGGCGATCGCTTCAGGGTCTGGCCACGCTCCGCAGCTTGCACCTGCGCCGGACGGGTGTCACCCTCGCCGGTGTGGCGGCCCTGAAGCAGACTCGACCTTTTCTCCAGAATACCCAGACCCGATGACTCAACCAGGACCCCCGGATGCCTGATCCTGCCCCCCAACCGCGCCGTCGGTGGCTCCGCGTCAGTCTACGAGGAACCATGATCCTGGTCGTCGCTGCGGCACTCGGCGTGGGCTGGATCACGCACCAGATCCGGGGCCGCCGTGCGGCGCTGGCGGCACTCGAAGCCGCTGACGTCGTGGCAGCCATCCGCGATGACACTCCCAGCAAGGACGATCCCTGGACCGCGCGCTTGCGCCGCCGGATTCAGGGCTTGCTCACGCCCTGGGTCGGTGGCGAAGTTTTCCTGTCGTTCGATGAGATGACGTTCAATGATCCGGTTCGCGACGATCTCTTGGCCCACCTTGGCTGGTTTCCCGAGGTGGAGAGCCTCTCGATGATGAAAACGGGGACGAACTTGAGTGGATGGGACCGACTGGCGAGACTGCCGAACCTGAAGTCGCTGATCTTGAACGGGCCTGGAGTCGATGATGCCGCGCTCCGGGCGGTCGGACAGATCCGGTCGCTGGAGGATCTGAACCTCGAAGGGGTTGCGGCCACCGACGCGGGGTTCGCGGCACTGGCGGATCTGCCGAACGTCCTGGATCTGAACATTAGCAAGTGCCCGCGTTTGTCCGACGCGGGCGCGGCCCGGCTGTTCGCGGGTCTGCCCCGGCTCGAGTTCCTTTTCCTCAACGACCTGCCGTCCAACTCGCGGACCGCCACCGTCACCGCGCTGGCGCGGCACCATCCGCACCTGACCGGCCTCGACCTCCGGGGCGTTTCAATCACCGACGCCGACCTCGTCCCCCTCGCGACGATCGCCGGGCTGATCTCACTCCACCTCAACGGCTCGGCGATCACCGACGCGGGCCTGGTTCACCTGATCCGGCTCCCGAAGCTGGCGAGGCTCGACATTGATTCGCCCGGAGTGACCGACGCGGGGCTAAAAACTCTGACGAGGCTTGCTGGCTTGAGGCGGCTGGCGATCCCAACGACCCGCGTGACCGACGCGGGCCTGGTCCACCTGAGCAAGTTCCCCCTCCTGGCAGCCCTCGATCTGCGGGGTACGCTTGTGACCGATGCCGGGATGGCGACTCTCGGGCAGCTCACCGGTCTGACCCGGCTAACGCTGAGCGAACTGCCAGGCGTGACCGACGCCGGGCTGGCGTCGCTCTGTGGCTTGACCCGCCTTAAGATGCTGTACGTGACGCACTCGCCGGTCTCCGACACTGGCATTGCCGCGCTCAAGCAAGCACTTCCCGGCGTTCGTATCCTGCGCTGATGGTTTGATCCTCCTACGGAGACCCCCCGCATGACCGGACCGATCCCGCCCCCACGTCGTCGCTGGTTTCGCGTCACCCTCCGGAGTCTGATGATCCTGATCCTGCTGATCGGCGGCGCGATCGGCTGGGCACTCCACACCGCCCGCCAGCAGCGTGAGGCGATCGCGGCGGTCCGTGCGGCGGGAGGCCAGATCACCTACGACTACCAGAGTGAGTTCATCCTGACCGGTCCCGGTGGAACCCGAAGCCCCCGGACCGAACCAACCGCGCCGCGGTGGCTCCGGAGTTGGCTCGGGGATGAGCTGTTCCAGTCGGTCCGGACGGTGGACTTTGGGCAGCTTGACTCGTCCGACACGCTGGCGATGGTGGGCCGGTTCGCACAGTTGGTGGAGTTACACATTTACCTGATCCCCAATGCCGGCATCGACTTCGGGCCGCTTTCGGGGTTGAGTCACCTGCGGGTGCTCTCGATCCGGGGACCAGGAGCCGATGACGCCGTGCTGGCCGAGGTCGGCCAGATCCGCTCGCTCGTCAACTTGCGGCTCGAACGAGGAGCGGCGACCGACGCGGGGATCGGCCACCTGGTGGGGCTGTCGAACCTGGCGGATCTCACGCTCGTCGACAATGCAAGCCTGTCGGACAAGGGATTGACCCAGGTCGCGGCCGGTCTGCCCAGCCTTCAGAACTTCAAACTGGATACCTCGATGATCCGACCGCCGCAGCGGGTCCACCTGACTCTGCTCGCGTTGGCGACGCATCACCCCGACCTCAAAATCTTGGTCCTCCGCAGCACCGGCGTCACCGATCGCGACCTCCCCCCGCTGGGCAAGCTGACCCAGCTCCGCACGCTAAGCCTCTACGACTCCCGGATCACGGGCGCGGGGCTGGTCCACCTCGGGTCGCTCCGGAGCCTGATCGAGCTCGAACTGATTGGGATCGACACCGACGACGCGGGGCTGATCCACCTGGCCCCGTTGGCCGCGCTCACGAGGCTGAACCTCGCCTTCACCCGGATTGGCGACGCCAGCCTGCCCGCGCTCGCCCAGCTCCCGAGCCTGGATATCCTGAACCTGGCCTCGACTCGCGTCACCACCAACGGCCTGAGCACGCTCGGGTCGATCCCCACCTTACGTCAGCTCGACATCTCCGAAATCGACATCACCGACTCCGCCATCGACAAGTTCAACCAGACGTACCCGCAAGTCCGGATTCGAAATTCCTCCGGGTTCGCCCCACCCCGGCCCAGGATCAAGCCGGCTCGTTGATCCCAATCCAAACCCGCCCCCCCTTCGGAGATTGCCCATGCCCCCCGCAGCCGTCCCGCGTCGTCGCTGGTTCCGCGTCAGCTTGCGTGGCTTGATGATCCTGGTCCTGCTTGTCGGTGGGGGCGTGGGCTGGCTGGCCTACAAGATCCGGACGCAGCGCGGGGCGATCCAGGCGATCACCGCCGCCGGGGGAGCGGCAAGCAGCTTCTCGTTCGATATTCCTCGGACTGACGATCCCTGGACGACCCGACTGCGCCGGACGGTGCAAGCCTGGGCCGAGCCATGGATCGGCAACGACCTCTTCTTCACAGTGGAGCAGGTCAAGTTCAGCTTGCCGGTCGATGGCGCCGTGCTGGCGAACCTGGCCCGGTTCCCCAAGCTGAAAGGGTTGATCCTGCACGACGCGACCCGGATCGGTGGGGGTTGGTGGTACTTGCAGGAGCTGGAGCAACTCGAAACGCTTGAGCTGACCGGGCCGGGGACGGATAATACCGCCCTGGTCGCGGTTTCGCAGATCCGGTCGCTGACAACCCTGGAGCTATTCGGCATCAAGGCGACGGATGCCGGGTTCGCGGCGCTGGCGACTCTGCCCGCCCTGCGTCACCTCGATTTGCGGTTTTGCGACAATCTGACCGCCGCAGGGATGGCCCAGATCCTGGCCGGTGTGCCGGCGCTCCGGACCCTGGCGGTCGGCGACATGGGGCATTACAAGGGTGACGCGCTCTTCGCCGCGTTGCCCGAGCAGCATCCCGATCTCGAAGCGCTCAACCTGTCTCATGCCGCGTTGCCCCGGGCCGATCGTGTGGCGATCGGCAGGTTGCCACGGCTCAAGTCGCTGTCGCTGGCCAACCCGATCATCGATGACGCTGGGCTGGCCGATCTTCAACCGCTGGCGGCTCTGGAAGAACTCGAGCTTGACACTGTCGCGGTGACCGACGCCGGCCTGCCCAGCCTCGCCCGTCTGCCCGCGCTCCGGTCGCTGCGGCTGGATGGATTGGAAGTGACCGACGCCGGCCTGGCCGCGCTGGAGCGATTGCCGCTCACAAAACTGACGCTGGTCGGCCTGCCCGCCGTGACCGACGCGGGGATGGCCAGCATCGGCCGGATCAAGTCGCTGACAAGCCTGACGATCCGGGAAATGCCCGGACTGACCGACGCCGGCCTGGTGCCGATCCAAAATCTGACCGGCCTGAAGGACTGTCAGATCCTGGACACACCGGTCACTCCGGCCGGAGTGGCGGCCTTGCAGCGCACCCTACCCGCGACGACGGTGCTGTCGCCGGTCCCGAGCGTTCCCTTCCCCGCCTTGACTCCCTCCCCGACCCCGGTGAGCCAACCATGACCGACTTGCCCAAGCTTGCCCGACCCCGTCGTCGTTGGTTCCGTGTCAATTTGCGGGGTCTGATGATCCTCGTGCTGGTGGTGGCGGGGCTGATCGCCTGGCCGATCACGATCATTCATCGCCAGCGCGAGGCGATCCACGCGGTCCGGGAGGCCAGAGGCTTTATCGAATGGGATTATGAGATCGATGCGATCAGTCCGGGTGGCGGGAGACCTGCGGTCAAACCCGAACCACACGCACCACGGTGGGTCCGGCGGCTGCTGGGGGATGAGTTGTTTCAGAATGCCCGGCGGGTCTATCTGGGTCCGCTCGCGTCGACCGACGTTTTGTCGATGTTGCCTCGCTTCGGGCAGGTCCAATTCATGAATATCAAAGGGCCAGCGGGTCCGGGGCCGGGGTCCAACGTGTTTCACGCCATGCCCCGGCTGGAGTATCTGGAAGTGGAAGGACCATGGGTCACCGACGCCGTGCTTGCCGATGTGGCCGAGGCCCGATCGCTCATTCAGCTTACTCTCGTCAGTCCGGCCATCACCGATGCGGGAGTCGAGCGGCTGGCGAGCCTGGGGAAGATGCTCACCCTGACGATCACGCTCAACCCGACCGCAACCGACGCGGGGCTGGCCCGGGCCGTCGCGGGCATGCCGCAGTTGTATCAACTGGACGTGCATGGCCAGGGGCAGACACTGCACGCCACGGCCTCATCCCTGGCGCGGCATTGCCCGGTCGTCCAGACGCTGCAAACCGATGGGACCGGCCTCGTCGATGCCGACTTGGAGCCGATCGGTCAGTTGGCCAAACTCAGGATGCTCACTCTGAATCAGGCCCCGATCACCGGCGCGGGGCTGGTCCACCTTGGCGGCCACAAACAGCTCGCGGCCCTGTATCTGAATGACACGAAGGTGGCCGGCGGCGATCTGTCCAACCTGCGCGGCCTGACCGGGTTGGAACGACTCGACTGCACGGCCACGCGGGTCGGCGATGCCGGCCTGCCGGCGCTGGTCGCGTTGCCCAACCTCCAGTATCTCAACCTGATCGGCACCTGCGTCACCGACGCTGGGTTGCCCATGCTGGCCCCCTGCCCCAAACTGGCAGACCTGGCGCTGGGTAACAATGGGAGAATCACCGACAAGGGGATGCCGGTGCTCGCGACGTTCCCGCAACTGCAAATCGTGATGCTCGACCATACGCGGGTCACCGACGCCGGAGCCGGAGGATTGAGTACGCTCCGGCCCAAGATGACGATCTTCAACACCAACCAGGGCGCCCCACCCCCGGGCTCCACCCCCTGGCAACCCGAAGGCAGCCAGCCATGACCAGTCTGATTCATCCCGTCGGGTCTCGCCGCCGCTGGTTTCGCGTCAGACTCGGCGGGTTGATGATTCTGGTCCTGATCGTCGGCCTGGCGTGGGGCTGGGTCGTCACCACGATCCGGCGGCAGCGCGAGGCGATCGCGGCCGTGGTAGCGGCTGGTGGTGGCTTTGAGTTCGACTATCAGATTGATGGCGTGGATGCTTTGGGGTTACCGATCTGGAACCGGCGGACCGAACCGAGTGCTCCCCGATGGGTCCGGCAACTGCTCGGGAACGAGTTGTTCCAGACCGTCCGGGGGGCGTCGGTGGGCGATCTGCGCTCGACCGAAGTGCTGAGCATGTTGCCCCGGTTCGATCAGCTTGAATGGTTGCACTTGCAGGGAACGAGTCCGCTCGCGACCAACTTTGAGCCACTCCGCCGCTTGCCCCGACTTCGACGGTTGAGCATCTGGGGACCGGGTGTGACCGACGCCGTGCTGGCCGACGTGGCCGCGATCCGTGGGCTCAAGAGTCTGAGCATCTATGGCTCGCCCGCCACCGACACCGGGTTCAGCCACCTCGCCAGCCTGGCAAACCTGACCCAACTCATGATGCCCGATAATCCCCACCTTTCCGACGCCGGCCTGGCCCGGATGCTGGCGGGAATGCATCGGCTTCAAACGTTCTGGCCGGAAACGAGCGACCAGCCCCGAGTGGTGACCGCTGCGGCTCTTGCGAATCATTGCCCCGACCTGCGAGATCTCATGCTTCAGGGTCCAGGGATCACCGACGCTGAACTCGTGTCGCTTGGGAGTCTGACCCAACTCCGCAAGCTGAATCTCAGCATGACCAAGGTGACGGGAACGGGCCTGGTGTACCTGGCCCGGCTCAAGCATCTTGCGGAGTTACAACTGGTCTTCGCCGATCTCGCCGACGCCGACCTCCCCCCGCTTGCCGGGTTATCCTCCCTTCAAACGCTGGACCTGAGAGGTAACTCGGCGATCACCGACCAGGGCTTGCGGGCACTCGCGGCGTGCCAGACGCTCCAATTTCTTCAGGTGGATCAGACGCGTGTCACCTCAGCGGGGGTCGCTGCTCTGCAAGCGGCCTTGCCGACTGTCCGAATCTCAACGGAGAATCTGTTGATCGACCCACCGCCTGCCGTGGAGACACCGTGATGAACAATCGACCCGAACCACCCGGAACGGACTCACCCAGCCCCCCGTCGGTGGCCGGTTCACGGCGCCGCTGGTTTCGGCTCAGCCTGCGGGGCTTAATGGTGCTGGTCCTGATCGTTGGGGGCGGTGTCGGCTGGCTGGCAGCCACGATCGAGACGCGGCGCGCGGCGGTCCGGGCGGTCTTGGAGGCTGGAGGGCACGTCGAGGACGATTACTGGGCCGACGTGCCCCAGCATGGCGACTCGTGGCTGACCCGTGGGCGGCGGACCGCCGAGCGCTGGGTGACGGCGGCGGTGGGGCATGACTTGTTCCGGAACGTGGTCAAGGTCTGGTCCGCCGAGCCGGTCGGGCCCGCCGCGCTGGTGCCTCTGGACCGGTTCAGCAAGCTCGAAGCACTGAGCTTGAAGGACGTGACGCGGATCGGTGATGGCTGGAAGTTTCTGCAACGGCTGGAGCGCTTGCGGTCGGTCGAGCTGACCGGACCGGGGCTGGACACCACGGCGCTGGTGGCCGTCGCGCAGCTCCGGGGGTTGCAAGTCCTCAGACTCGACGACGCCAGCGCGGCCGACGCGGGGTTCGCGGCGCTGGCGACCTTGCCCGCGCTGGACGAGCTGACCTTGCGGGCGTGCCCGAACCTGACCGAGGCCGGGGCATCGTCTCTGGTCGCTGGGTTGCCCGCGCTCCGGATGCTCCGCCTGAGCAGCCTCGATTCTCGCGCGGTCAGTGCCATCGTGCAGTCGCTCCCCGAGCATCATCCGGGACTCGAAGTCCTCGATATCCGAGCGGTGACGTTGAGCCCCGCCGACCTGGCGGCAATCGCACGCTTGCCTCGGCTCGCCGTGCTCAAGTTCGGCGGCGTGGCCCTGGGTGATCGAGGCCTGGATGCGCTGGGAACCTTGCCCGCCGTCGGGGAGTTGACTCTCGACGGCGCTGGGGTCGGGGACGAAGGGCTGGCGCTGCTGGCCCGCTTGCCGGCGCTCTGGTCGTTGGGCCTGGCTGGTCCAGAGATCACCGACGCTGGGCTGGCCGCGCTGGAGCGGTTGCCGCTGAATCGCCTCACCCTGAGCCGACTGCCGACGGTCTCCGATGCCGGGATGAGCAGCATCGCCCACCTGGCGCAGGTGGAATTCCTGACGCTCAACCTACCGCAACTGACCGATGCTGGTCTGGTCCCAATCCGGGCGCTGCCTCGCCTGCGATCGTTGAGTTTGACCAGCACGGGCGTCACTCAGGCGGGGATCGGGGCAATGCTGCCGGGTCACCCCGACCTGGTCGTAACCTCGTCGGTGGCTTCTGCTCGCGGCACAATCGTGACTCCAATTCTGCCCCCCATCCCTTGAGGTCGTCCCCCCATGCTCCCTCGTCGCCGGTGGTTTCGCGTCAGTTTACGCGGTTTGATGGTGCTGGTCCTCGTCGTTGGGGGCGGCCTGGGGTGGAAGCTGCATCGGGTCCGGACCGAGCGGGCGGCGGTTGCGGTGATCCGGGCGGCGGGGGGAAGCATCCTTTATGACTACGAGTTCCCGCTCGACCCCGAGATCATGACCCGGGTTCAGACCGTCCGCGAGCCAGCCGCCCCGCGCTGGCTCCGGCGGTGGCTGGGGGATGACTGCTTCCGGTCGGTGGCCTTCGTCCGGATGAACCAGCCAACGGACGCGACGCTGGCGGCGGTCGGAGAGCTGGATGGTTTGATCGACCTCAACCTGTTCAACGTCCAGGAAGGAGTCCGCGACTGGTCGGTCCTCGGGCGGGCTCGTCATGTCAAAGCGATCAAGTTGCAAGGCTGGGGAGTCGATGCCGCGGCGATCCGGGGGCTGGGTACCCTGCCGAATCTGCGATCACTGACCCTTGATGCCCAGTTGGTCAAAGATGAGGATGTTCGGCCGATCGCCGGCTTCCGAGCCCTTCGGAAGCTGGCATTTTGTGACAATCCTCGCCTCTCGGATGCTGGCGTGGCGCGACTCCTGGAGGTTGGACTGACGAACCTGGAGAGCTTTGAGTGGACGGACGCCCGGGTCATGTTGCCCCAGACAGTTCACGCCCTGACTCAGTACCATTTAAACCTGCGCGCGCTGTCGTTGCAGGCTAGCCCGGTCCGAGATGACGACCTCCCGGCAATCGGAACTCTGACCCGGCTGCGGACTCTGAACCTCAACAAGACCTGGGTCACCGACACCGGCCTCGTGCATCTTGCACCGTTAAGCCACCTGGAATCGCTCCAGATCCACCTGCCCGAGGTGACCGACGCCGGGATGCGGTCAGTTGGCAAGCTGGTCCAGCTCCGCGAACTCAACCTGACGGGCTCGGCGGTGGACGACGCGGGGCTGGCCGAGTTGGCTCATTTGCGGCACCTTGATCGCCTCGAACTGGTCGCGACCCGGTTGACCGACGCGGGGATCACCACGCTGAGCCGCTTCCCCGCGCTCAAATCGCTTGACCTGAGCCACCTGCCGCTGACCGACGCGGGGTTGACCCCGCTCGCGCGGGTCCAGACACTCAAGTGGCTCAACCTGGGCGGAACTGAAGTCACTCGCGCCGGCATGGCAGGACTTCGAGCTGCCTTACCGGGATGCAAAGTGCGTGCACTGGTGTTGATCAGCGCGCAAGCACTGCGAAGTGTTCCTCGCCCTTCAACCCCACAACTTCTCAGCCCGGTCCAGCCCTGACGGTCCCAAGCGGTACTCCGGAGCCTCTCGCCATGACTTCCACCACCGACGCCAATCCCAAGCCATCGCCCGCCCCACGCCGTTGGTTCCGCGTCAGCCTGCGGGGCTTGATGGTGCTGGTCCTGATCGTCGGCGGAGTTCTGGGCTGGAAACTCTACTGGGTCCGCTCAGAGCGGAATGCGGTCGAGGCGATCCGGGCGGCGGGGGGGACGGTGCTTTATGATGATCAGTTCTCGCTCGACCCGGTGGTCATGGAGCAGATCCGCTGGCGGTTTCCCTCGCCGCCGGGTCCGGCCTGGCTCCGGCGGTGGCTGGGGGATGATATCTTCCGGTCGGCCGTTTCGGTTTCGCTGCCGCAGCCGGCGAGTGCGGACCTGCTGGCGGCGGCGGTGAGTCTCGGGGGGTTGGTCCACCTGGAGGTCCCCGATACCCGGGGTCTGGGGGATGCCTGGGTCCGGCTCGGCAAGGCAACCCGGCTGGAGTCGGTCCATCTGGTCGGGCCGGGGGTGACGGATCAGGCGGTCCGGGTGCTGGCGGGGCTGCCGTCGATCCGGTCGGTCGTCTTCCTGAACTGCGCGGTGACGGATGAGGGCGTCGGCCTGCTGGTTCGCCTGCGCGGCATCCGGGCGCTTGAGTTCACCGTCTGTCCCGACCTGACCGACGCCGGCGTGGCGAAGCTGATGCGGCTCGGCCTGCCCAACCTGGACACGTTTCGCTGGTCGAGGGGGCCGGCATCGGTCTTCAACACGCTGGAAGCCCTGAGCCGGCAGCACCCGGAACTCCGCGATCTCTCGCTCCTGGGTACGCCGGTCGAGGACGGCGACCTGAGCCCGGTCGGCGGGCTCCGAAGCTTGCGGAGCCTGAACCTCACCCAGACCCGGATCACCGACGCGGGGCTCGGCCTGATCGGTGATCTCCCGGAACTCGAAGCGCTGACGATCCCGCTTGCGGGGATGACCGACGCTGGGTTGAAGTCGGTCGCCAAGTTTGCGACGCTGCAAACCTTGAATTTGAGAGGCTCGAAGGTGACCGACGCCGGCCTGACCGAACTGGTCAGCCTGTTCCAGCTCAAGCAACTCGACCTGAGCAACACTGGCGTGACCGACGCCGGGATGACCAGCCTGGGCGCCCTGACGGGCCTGACCAGTTTATCTCTCAACGGGGTTGACCTGACCGACGCTGGTCTCAAAGCCCTTGGCCCGCTCAGACGGCTGCAATTTCTCAGCATCGGTGCGACAAAGGTGACGCCGAGTGGGATCACATTCCTGAAAACGACGCTTCCCTTGTGCTCAGTCAACACCGTGATCTACAGCAGCTTCGGCGGGTCGGCCCGCACGGTCAAAACCGCGACTCCAGTTCAACCCTGATCTCCCCTGACCCACCCTCTGGAACCTCCCCAATGCGTTACTGGTCCCCCCGTCGCATGGTCGTTGCAAGATCCGGCTGTACCACGGCCCCCGTTTGGATTCTGGCCCAGATCCTGGTCGTGTTGGTTGGGCTGATCTGGTCCCCTCCGGCGGATGCTCAGTGGGTCGCTCTCTGGGATCAGAACAATGCCTTTGCCCGGGATTGCCCGGATGACCTCCTCCAGTTGCTGGGCGAATTGGGCCGGCAAGGCGCGACGCTGAAGTCGGTCGAGTTCGCGCCGGGTGGGGGCTGGATTGTCCTCCTCGACCGGAACGGCTATCGTGCCCGGAACATCCCCGAGGCCGCCTTCAAGAAGCTGGGCACTCTGGCTGGTCAGGGAGCCGAGATCAAGTCGGTCAGCTTCACGCCGAGCGGGGGCTGGGCGATCCTGTTTGACAGGGTCGGCATTGAGACGGGCGACATCCCCGCCGAGGCGGCCCAGAAGCTGGGCGAACTGGCGCGGCAAGGGGTGATCTTGAAGTCGATCACGTTTGCCCCGGGGGGTGGTTGGGTGATCCTGGCGGGCAAGAACACCTACCTGGCCCGCAACATCCCCGATGAGGCGTTCGAGAAGCTGGGCGAGCTCAAACGGCGGGGAACGGAGCTAAGATCGATCAGCTTCGCCCCGGGAGGCGGCTGGGTCATCTTTGGGGATCGGAACACCTACTTTGCCCGGGGCATCCCCGACGAGGCGTTCCAGAAGCTCGGCGAAGTCGCGCGACGGGGCGGTGATCTGCACTCGGTCCGCTTCCCGCTGGCGGACCTGCCGCGTCTCTCGGGCGATGATGACGCGACCCGCGCCGAGATCCGGCGTCGGATGGACCGGCACAAGGTTCCCGGGCTCGGCATCGCCGTGATCGAGGACGGTAAGGTTCTCTGGGCACGCGGGTACGGGACCGAGCGGGTGGGGCAGGATCAACCGGTCGGCCCCCAGACCCGCTTCCAGGCGGCATCAATCAGCAAGCCCATCGCGGCGCTCACCGCGCTCCGACTGGTGGAGCGGGGATCGTTGACGCTCGACGGGGATCTGAATTCGTCGCTGAAGTCGTGGAAGATCCCCCCGAGTCCAACCACTCGCCCAGGTCAGCCCACGCTCCGCCAGCTTCTGAGCCACGGTGGCGGCTTTTCGGTCCACGGGTTCGCCGGCTATCGCGTCGGTAACCCCATGCCCACGCTGCTCGACATCCTCGACGGCAAGCCACCCGCCAACTCGCAGCCGATCCGGGTCCAGACCCTTCCCGGGAGCCAGATGCGGTACTCGGGGGGCGGGTACACGGTGGTGCAGCAACTGATCATGGATGCGACCGGCGAGCCGTTTCCGCGTGCCGTGGCGACGCTCGTGCTTGATCCGCTGTCCATGAAGGATAGCTCCTACGGGGCGCCATCCCCAGCCATCGCGAGTAACTTCGCGGCGGGTCACATCGACGGCGCGACGATCCCGGGCGGCTGGCACGTCTACCCCGAACTGGCGGCGGCGGGCCTCTGGACGACCCCGACCGACATCGCCCGGTTCCTGATCGGTGTGCAACGGGCTCAGGCGGGCGAGCCGAAGGCCATCCTGCCGCCGGCATTGGTCGGCGAGATGCTCCGGCGGCAGCAGGGCGACGCGGGGCTCGGGGTCATTCTGACCGGTGACGGTCCATCAGCCTGGTTCACGCACGACGGCGTCAATGCTGGCTTTGAGTGCGGCTTCAGAGCCTCGGTGCGATCCAATCAAGGGGCGGTCATCATGACCAACGCGACCGGTGGCGGAGCCCTGGTCCGCGAGTTGTTCGAGTGCCTCCGGGCCGAATACGCCTGGCCCAACCCCTGAATATCTCCCACCCGAGCCGGCCCTGCCCGGATGATCAGCACCGTGACCTTCGCAGAGGACCGACCGATGCCCGACCTCAAGCCGTCCACGCGTCGCCGCTGGTTTCGCCTCGGAGTCCGGGAACTCAAGGAGCTGGAATTCCGCGAGCCGGTCGGTGACGTGGCACTTCAGGCGGCTGGGCAGATCCGGTCGCTCCGGTCGTTGCTGATGTTCTGGCGTGAACATTCCGCGACGACGCCGACCGACGCCGGGTTCGCGGCCCTCGCGGCGCTGCCCGACCTCGACACGCTCTACATCCAGAACGCCGGGGGAATCTCGGACCAGGGAGCCGCGCGGATGCTGGCGGGGATGCCCCGGCTGCGGATGTTCTCCCGCGATCTCGCCACAGGGCCGCTGGCCGCGACGGTGGCCGCACTCGTCCGGTATCATCCCGTACTTCAGGAACTCAGCCTGTATCGAACGCACCTGACCGATGCCGACCTCGCGATCCTGGGCGGCATGAAAAGCCTGGCGACGCTCTCGATCGATGGAACAGATGTTACCGACGCCGGCCTGATCCATCTGGGGCGGATCGCGGGGCTGCACTGGATTCAGGTTGGCACCCCCGGCGTGACCGACGCGGGGCTCGGGACCCTGGGCAACATGACCGGCCTGGACGCCTTGCAGGTGAAGGGAGCGCGAATAACCGACGCGGGTCTGACGTCCTTGACCCGGCTGCCGCTGAAGGTCTTGACGTTGAGCGGAACCCAGGTCACCGACGCGGGGATGGCCACCGTGGCTGGGTTCACCCGCCTGGAGTGGCTCGGCCTGGGGCAATTGCCGGGGCTGACCGACGCGGGCCTCGTCCCGCTGCGTGGGCTAACCAGCCTGGAAGGGATCGACCTGCAAGGCACCCCGGTCAGCGCCGAGGCCATCCCGACGCTCGACCTGAACCACTGATCCGCCCGGAACCCGCCCATGCCGAGCCCCGCCACCCAGCCACCGACCCCCCGCCGCCAGCGCTGGTTGCGCATCCGGCTCCGGACCCTGATGGGCCTGGTGATCCCGATCGGCGTCGTCCTGGGCTGGATGAACTGGCGGATCAATCAGGCCCGGACGCAGCGGGAGGCCGTCGCGATCGTCCGATCCGCCGGCGGCTTGGTCCAGTACGACGACAAGTTCCACCCCGACGATCGGCGGCAGGTAGCCTCGCGCTGGCTGGGCGACGACTTCTTTCGACAGGTCGTCGCCGTGACGACCCGGCGGCAACTTCCCCCCGGTGGGCTCCGTCTGATCGGCGGGCTGGATGGCTTGAAGCAGCTCACGCTCGCGGATACGACCGGGCTGGAGCTTGAGTGGCCCGCGCTCGGGGGCCTGGAGCGGCTGGCCCGGGTCACGCTCCGGGGTCCGGCGGTCAACGATGCCGCCCTGACGGTCCTGGGCCAGCAGCGGTCGCTTCGCTATCTCCAGTTGACTCGGACCCAGGCGACCGATCGCGGCCTGAGCCGTCTGGTGGGCGCCGCGCGGCTGGAAACGCTGATCATCGCGAGCGCTCCTCGGCTGACCGACGCGGGCCTGGCCCGAGCCCTCGCTGATGGTTGGCCATCGCTGCGGGATCTGCGGATCGGGCGGGTTGGGGAGTCGCTGCCTCAGACCGTCGCCGCGCTGGCCCGGCACCACCCGCACCTCCGGCAACTCTGGCTGGTGGGCTGGCCGATCCAGGCGGCGGATCTCGCCCCGCTCGGCGATCTCGCCGAGCTGACCTGGCTCTACCTGGCGCATGCCGACGTCGATGACGCCGCGCTGGTCCAGGTGGCTCGCCTGCCCAACCTCCGGCACCTGGCGCTGAACGACACCGACGTGACCGACGAGGGGATGCGGACGGTCGCCCAACTGACGGGCCTGGTCTCGCTCGACCTGAGCGAGACCCGCGTCGGCCCCCTCGGCCTGCTCCACCTCCGCGACCTGCCCGACCTGGCCTACCTCAACATCACCGGCACCCGGATCACCCGGGCCGACCTGGACAGCTTCGCCGAGGGTCGCTCCGACCAGGCTGCCCGGACGCAGATCATCGGGCCTTGAAATGATTCCAACCTCCGCAAGGACCCACCGATGCCAACCTCTGGACCTGCCCTGTACCGCTGCTGGTTCCGCATCAGCTTGCGGGCCTTGATGGTCCTGGTCCTGATCGTCGGCGGACTAATCGGTTGGATGGCGCACACGATCCGGACGCAACGGCAGGCAGTGGCGGCGGTCCGGGCAGCGGACGCGCTCGTCTTTTACGACTGGCAGATCGGGGACATCGCGCCGCAATCGGCGGCCGCTCCCGTCTACCGGACCGAGCCCACAGCGCCCCGATGGCTCCGGCGAATCCTCGGCGATGAGCTGTTTCAGAGCGTCAACAATGTCCAGTTCCGGCAGCCAATCGACCCTGCTCTGCTGGCGACGGTGGCCCGGTTCGATCGCCTCGCTTACCTCGACTTCACCGACGCCGGTGGGCCGGCTGAGAGTTACGCGGGTCTGGCGACGCTGACCCACCTGGAACATCTGGGCGTCCACGGGCCGGGAGTGACCGACGCCAAACTGGCCGCCGTGGGGCAGATCAGATCGCTCCAAACCCTCGTGGTTGATCGGGTCGAGGCGACCGACGCGGGATACGCCGCGCTCGCGGGGCTGGGCAACATGACCGGCCTCTATATCGCGCGTCCTGGCCCGTTGACGGACGCGGGGCTCAGCCAGGCCCTGGCGGGGATGCCTCGGCTTGAATCCCTTCAGCTCGACGGGTATCGACGCCCGCTCGCGACGACGCTTGGGGGATTGCCTCGATGGCAGCCCAACCTCGAACTGCTCCGCATCCAGTACGTGCCGGTGACCGACGCCGACCTCGCCGCCATCGGCCGGCTGACCCGGCTCCGCGAGCTGGTGATCCAGCAAGCGCCGGTCACCGACGCTGGCCTGGGATACCTCCGGAAATTGGATCGGTTGACGCTGCTTGCCCTCAGTGCCTGCCCGAACATCACCGACGCCGGCCTGGTCCCACTCGGTCGCCTGCCCGCCCTGAAGGTCCTGGCCGTCGAATCGGCCTGGATCAGCGACGCCGGGCTGGTCCACCTGACCAGCCTGCCCAGGCTTAGCCAGTTGACCCTGAACGATACCGCGGTCACCGACGCCGGCCTGGCGACGCTGGCCCGGATCTCGACCCTCTCGTTCCTGACACTCGACGACAACCCGGGGATCACCGACGCGGGCCAGGTTCCCGCCCATTTTGGCCCGAGCCTCGGTTGGCTCCAACTTTACGGGACGGCCGTCACTCCCGCCGGGGTCAACACCCTGATCGCAGCTCGCCCCGGGCTGACCATCCGCGCCCCTGCCGTGGCTCCCCCACCAGTGCCGGCGGCTGTCGGGCCTTGATCGGTGTTCTCCCTCGGCCGACACTGGGTGACCGGTCTTGCTCTGGCCGCCGTTGCCCAATCTCGCGGAGTGCCGCCGATGCCCAATCCCTCGCCTCGCCGTCGCTGGTTCCGCATCAGCTTGCGGGGTCTGATGATTCTGATCTTGGTCGTCGGCGCGGTCGTTGGCTGGATGGCCCAGACGATCCGGACGCAGCGACAGGCGGTGGCGGCGGTGCAAGCGGCGGGGGGATTCGTGCGGTATGACTGGCAGATCGAGATCCTGCCCAACACGTTCATCGGGCCTTTGCCAGGCACCGATCCGAGTGCGAAGCGTTGGGTCCGGCGGTGGCTGGGGGATGAGCTGTTCCAGTCGGTCGAGCAGGTCAGCCTGTTCGATCTGCGATCCGCCGCCACCCTGGCCGCCATCAGTCGGTTCGACCGCCTGGAGATCCTGGTCATCAACGACAAGACAGGAGATGAGGTCGATTACGGCGCCCTCCGGCGGCTCCATCGCCTCGCTGCTCTCCACCTGGATGGTCCGGGGCTGACCGACACCAAGTTGGCGGCCGTGTGTGAGATCGGCTCGCTGCGGTCGCTGGTCATCGAGCGATGTCACGCGACCGACGCCGGGTTCGCTCACCTTGCCAGGCTGCGGAATCTGACCCACCTGACCCTTTACGACACCCCGAATCTGACCGATGCCGGCCTGGCGCGGACCCTGGCGGAGATGCCCCGCCTCCGCAGCCTGGACCTGACCGGATTCCCGCGGCCGTTGCCCAGCACGATCCGCGGGCTGGCCCGGTCGCAACCTGGTCTCGTGGCCCTTCAACTCGGGGATGGGCCGGTGACCGATGCCGACCTCGCCGCCCTCGGCCAGTTGACCCAGCTTGAGGTCGTGAACCTGAACGGCTCGGCTGTCACCGACGCGGGCGTGGCCCACCTGGCGGGTCTGACGAAGCTCCGCGAACTCCACCTCAACGATGTGCCGATCACCGACGTCGGGCTGGCTCACCTGGCCGGCCTCATTGCGTTGGAACAGCTTTATTGCAGTACCGCCCGGGTGACCGACGCGGGCCTGGCGACCCTGACCCGCTTCCCGAACCTGTCTATGTTGAGCCTCTGCGGTGCCCGGATCACCGATGCCGGCCTGCCCGTGCTGGCCCGGTTGACCGGGCTGATATCGCTGGAGCTCGATGGTAACCTGGGCATCACCGACGCTGGGATGACTCCGGCCCACTTCGGGCCGCAGCTTCAATTGCTCAGCATCTCCGGCACGAAGGTCACCCAGAGCGGCTATCAGGCTCTTGTCGCCGCGCGACCCAATCTGGAAATCATGCCCGAGGCCGAATCTCTGCCCGCCCCGACCTCGCCATGACTTGCCAGCCACTTCCCCCCGGTGATACCCCCGCCCGGAGACCTGACCATGCCCGACCTGCCGCCCCGTCCCCGTCGTCGCTGGTTCCGCGTCAGTCTGCGAGGGTTGATGGTGCTGGTCCTGATCGTCGGCGGTGGCGTGGGCTGGCTCGGCCACGTGATCCGGACGCAGCGGGCGGTGATCAAGGCGGTCGCGCAGGCGAAAGGGAAAGTCGTCTTCGACTACCAGCGCGAGTTCGACGCCACTCCGCGCGGCCCGATTGCTCGGACCGAGCCCGCCGCCCCCCGGTGGCTCCGGCGCTATCTCGGCGACGAGCTCTTCCGGTCGATCGTCAGCATCCAGTACCCGAGCCTCAAAGCCCCCCCGGTGCTGGAGGCCCTGACGCGGCTCGACCGGCTGGAGGACCTGATGATCCACGACGAATCGCCGCCCGACGCCAGTTTTGCCAGCCTGGGCGCGGTCCGAGGGCTCCGGTCGCTGACCTTGACCGGGCCGGGTCTGACCGACGCCAAGATTGCCCAGGCGCTGGAGGGGCTGACCGACCTGCAAGACCTGACGGTGGAGGTGGTCCGGCAGCCGCTCGCCGCCGCGCTGCAAGGGCTGCCGCGCTATCAACCGGGGCTGACCACCTTGCGAGTCGGCCGGGCGAAGGTGACCGACGCCGACCTCGCCGCGATTGCTCGACTGCCCCGGCTCCGGCTCCTGTTCACGACCGAATCGACCATCACCGACGCGGGGCTGGTCCACCTCGGCAACCTCGCTCCGCTTGCCGATTTGACGCTGATGGGGGCGAAGCTCACCGACGAGGGGCTGGTCCACCTGGCCCGCCTGCCCGCGCTGGAGCACCTGGACCTCAGCTCGACGCGGATCACCGACGTGGGGCTGGTCCACCTGACCCGACTCCCCAAACTCGCCCGGCTGGAGCTGGCCAACACCGGCGTGACCGACGCGGGCCTGCCGGAGCTGGCCCGGATCAGGACCTTGACCGAACTGGATCTCGGTGGCAACCTGGCGATCACCGACGCGGGGCTGGTCCCGAGCCACTTCGGCCCGCGGCTGGTCGGCCTTCGGCTCGATAGCACCGCCGTCACCCAGGCCGGGGTGGACGCCTTGAACCAGCGGCGACCCGGCCTGAACTTTCAAGGCATCCAGCCGACCGGCCCCGGTGGCCGTTAGCTCGCTCCCCCCTTCCCCTCGGAGATCCGCCCGATGCCTCTCTTGCCCCCAATCCGCCGCTGGTTCCGCGTCAGCCTCCGGGCGTCAATGGTCCTGGTCCTGATGGTTGGCGGGACTGCTGGCTGGATGGCGCACACGATCCGGACGCAGCGGGCGGCGATTGCGGCGGTCCGGGCTGTTGGGACAGTGACGTTTGATTATGAGGCTCAGCAGATCCCCGGTGGGTCAGGCTACCGGACCGAGCCGGCGGCCCCTCTGTGGCTCCGACGGACCCTGGGGGACGAGCTGTTCCAGTCGGTGGTAGCGGTTGAGCTGTTCGAGCCGGACTCGCCCGCTATCCTGGCCGAGGTCGCGAAGTTTGATCATCTGAAGTACTTGAAGGTGACCGACGCCTCGCCTGATGGGCTGGGGTATGGTTCGGTCCGAGGTCTTGGTCGGCTGGAAACTCTGGAAGTAATGGGGGCGGGGGTGACCGACAAGGCGCTGGGGGAGATCGCCAGCTTGCGGACGCTCCAGACCTTGCGGATCAGCCACTCGGCGGGGGCCGACGTGGGGTTTGCCCGGCTGGCGGCCCTGCCCCGGGTCCGCGAGTTGTCTCTGCTCGCCAACGCCCGCCTGACCGACGCCCGGATCGGGCAGATGCTCGCCGGGCTGCCCGCACTCCGCGACCTCTTCTTGAACTCTGGGCGAGGGCCCGTGGCCGAGGCGGTGTGGGCGCTGGCTCGGCATCACCCCGACCTCGAACGGCTGGAGGTCGGCTCGCTGGCGGAGCTGACCGATGCCGACCTTGCCGCCATCGGCCGGTTGCTGCAACTCCGCCTGCTCTCGCTCCGTTCCCTGCCGGTCACCGACGATGGTTTGGCTCACCTGGTTCGGCTCCAGCACCTGAACCGGCTGGACCTGCAGGGCTCGCGGGTGACCGGGGCGGGTCTGGTCCACCTGGCTCAACTCCGCCAGCTTTACTCGCTGAACCTGACAGAGACCCGACTCGGTGCCGACGCCAACCTGGTCCTGCTGGCTCAGCTGCCAGACATGCTGCTCCTGGCTCTCGACGAAACAGGCATCACCGATGCCGGGGCGAGCACTCTGGCTGGATCGGAGCGGCTGTTGATGCTGGGTCTGGACAACAATCCTGCCATCACCAATGTCACCTTGCGGGCTCTGGTCTCGGCCCGAGGACTCGGGGTGCTGGGGGTGGTCGGGACGGGCGTAACCCCCGAGGGAATCCAGACTCTGCTCGCCGCCCGCCCCGGTCTGCGGGTGATCCACAATAACGGCAGTTCGCTGGGACCTCTGGACGTGCTCGGTGGTCCCTGACGCCTGGTCCAGGCCTCGGTCATAATCAAAGGCATACGGCGCCCACCTTGCCCTGGAGGTCCGATCATGGCCGCCACAGCCTCGAACTTGCCGCCCCGCCGCCGTTGGTTCCGCCTGAGCCTGCGAACTCTGATGGTCCTGGTCATTCCGCTCATGGCCGGTCTGAGCTGGCTGGCTCACTCGATCCAGTTGCAGCGCGAGTCGATCGCGGCGGTCCGAGCGGCAGGTGGCACCGTCATCTACGACTACCAGACGCAGGAGGTTGGCCCGCCGGGTCCGACCGGACCGACCTACCGGACCGAGCCGTCGGCGCCGGGGTGGGTCCGGCGGTGGCTGGGGGATGAGCTGTTCCAGAGCGTCGTGGCGGTCGAGCTGCCTTACCTGGAGACGCCCGCGATCCTGGCTGCCGTGGCCCGGTTCGATCACCTCGACCGGTTGCGGCTGGCCAGCGTCTCGACCGGGGGTCTGGGGCCGGGCTCGCTCGCGGGGCTCCGACAGCTCCGAGTCCTGGAACTGGAAGGGGGCGGACTTCAGGATGAGGCGCTGGCCGAGGTGGCCACGCTCCGGTCGCTGCACACCCTTCAGATCGACAGCACGAGCGCCAGCGATGCGGGGTTCGCCCACCTGGTGGTGTTGCCCGCGGTCCGCGACCTGAAGATCCGCCACAACGGCCACCTGAGCGACGCAGGACTCGGTCGGACCCTGGCCGGGATGCCTGCGCTTCGCAACCTGGAGGTGACCCTAGAAATGGGGCCCGTGGCCGCGACCGCCGCCGCCATCGGCCACCATCTGAGCCTGGAAACCCTGACGATCGGGCGCATTGCGACCATGACGGCCGCCGATTGCGAGCCGATCGGGCGGTTGACCCGGCTCCGCGTCCTGCGGATGCCCCAGTGCCCGGTAACCGACGCTGGTCTGGCTCACCTCCGTCAGCTCAAGGGCTTGATCCAGCTTGACCTGACCGGCTCGCGGGTGACGGGTGCGGGTCTGGTTGACCTGGGCAAATTGACCACGCTCGAAGAACTCGATCTGACCTCGGCCCCGCTCGGTCCCGAGGCGGACCTGACCCCCCTCACCCACCTGCCCCACCTCCAAACCCTGAGCCTGGAATCGACCGGGGTGAGCGACGCTGCGGTCAAGGGTCTGGTCCGGACAGCGCGGCTGTCGCAGTTGACTCTCAGTCACAACCTTGCCATCACCGACCGCACGCTCCAGGCTCTGGCAAGCTGTCCGAACCTTCAGACCCTCGACGTGAACTACTCGGGCGTGACGATCGAAGGGGTCCAGACGCTGCGGACGGCGCGACCGCAACTGGCGACTCACTTCTGGAATGGCTACCGGCCTCAAGTGGCGACCGTACCGAATGGTCAATGACGGCAGATCCCATCGCGGGCCGATCCGGCGTGACCAGACCCCGGTCTCGCTGGACGTTCTCTCCTTGAAGCCCAGGCCCGAAACGGGCTCAATGCTCGATCCGCCCCGCCGTCGGGCCGGATCTGGTTCCGCATCGGCGTCCAGGGTCTGATGGTCCTGGTCGGGATCGCCGGCGGGTTGTCGGCTGGGTGGTCAGCTCGATCCGGACGGAGTTGAAGTGATGGTCGCGGTCCGGGCGTTCGTCGCTTCGGAGTTCGCAACGCCCATGCTCTTCGTCGAGGCTCACTCGCCGGTTCAACTCCTGATGGGGGTTGCGCCCGGACCGGGTTCCTGGTGATAATGGGATGGAGGTCGTGACGCGGTGCGGTCGGGTCGTCAAGGTGGGACAGCATGGCAAGCGGGATGGCAGCCAGACGGGAACCGATGGACGGGCACTTTGAGGCCCGTCGGCTGGATCAGATGGACCCCCTGGCGCGGTTCGGGGTTGAGTTTCACCGGGTTCCCGGCGAGATCTACCTCGACGGCAACTCGCTCGGCCTGATGAGTCGGCGGGCCGAGGCGAGCACGCTCCGGGCCTTGCACGACTGGAAGACGCGGGGGATCGGTGGCTGGCTCGGGGCTGATCCTGCCTGGTTCACGCTGGCCGAGACGCTCGGGGCGCGAGTGGCGCCGCTGGTCGGGGCCGAGGCCGATGAGGTGATCGTCGCCGGTTCGACGACGAGCAACCTGCACCAGATCCTCGCCACTTTCTACCGGCCCGAGGGAACCCGCACGCAGATCCTGGCCGACTCCTTGAGCTTTCCGTCCGACCTCTACGCTGCCCAGAGTCACCTGACCGGGCGCGGGCTGGACTGGCGCCAGCATCATCAGATCGTCCCGAGTGCCGATGGCCGGACGCTCGATGAGGCCGCCATCATCCAGGCGATGACGCCCGAGGTGGCGCTGGCGATCTTGCCGTCGGTCGTCTACCGGAGCGGGCAACTGCTCGACATGGAGCGCCTGACCCGGGCGGCCCGTGAGCGGGAGATCATCCTGGCCTGGGATTGCTCGCATTCGGTCGGCGCCGTCCCGCACCGACTGGGCGATTGGGGAGCCGACTGTGCCTTCTGGTGCTCGTACAAGTACCTGAACGGCGGGCCGGGGGCGGTCGGTGGTCTGTTTGTGGCCCGGCGCCACTTTGGCAAAGCTCCCGGGCTGGCGGGCTGGTTCGGGATGCGAAAGGATCGTCAGTTCGCCATGGGACCAGACTTCGAGCCCGCCGCCGGGGCGGGATCGCTCCAGGTCGGCACGCCGCACATCCTGAGCATGGCTCCGCTGGTTGGTGCCCTCGACGTGATCGAGGAGGCCGGGATCGCCGCCATCCGGGCCAAGTCGCTCGCCCTGACCCGGTTCCTCCGCGACCTGGCCCTGGCGGAACTGGCCGAGTTCGGCATCGGCTCCGTCACCCCGACTGAGGACGACCGCCGCGGCGGCCACATCGCGCTGACGCACCCCGACGCGGCGCGAGTCTGCCGCGCCCTGGTCGCGGCCGGAGTCGTCCCCGACCACCGCCCGCCCGACATCATCCGTCTGGCACCGGTAGCGCTCTACAACACCTTCGCCGACGTCGCCGACGCGGTGGGGAGATTGAAGCGAATTTTCAAAGAGCGATCGTTCGAGGTTTACCCCAGCGAGCGGGGTCTGGTGTCGTGAATCGAAGAGAAAAGGAGCCACGGATGGAACACGGATAAAGAACGATGAGATCAGGGAAACTGGGTTTGAACGATTGTCTTATCCGTGTTTAATCCGTGGCTCTTTTTGGATTTGGGATGGGAGATCGACCTTTGCAGCCATCGGCTCGGATCATCGACATCACCGCGCCGCTGAGTGCCGCCGTTGCGGGCTGGCCGGGGGACACGCCGTACCGGTTTGAGCTGGCCTGGACCCGGGCTCAGAGCGGGAGCGTCAACGTCGGGCGGATCACGACCAGCCTGCATACCGGCACGCACGCCGATGCGCCGTTTCACTTTGATGATGCGGGATTGACTGTGGATCAACTCGATCTGGCGGCCTTCATCGGCCCGGCGCGGGTGGTGGATGTGCGCGGGCTGAAGCGAATTCGGCCCGAGGATCTCGCCGGGGTTGAGCTGGAACCACGCATCCTGTTTCGGACCGACGCCTGGCTCGACCGGACCGTGTTTCCGCTCGCAATCCCGACGCTTGATCCCGCCACCCCCGCATTCTTGAGTGAGCGCGGAGTCATCCTGGCGGGGTTTGATCTGCCGTCGGTCGATGAACTGGACAGCAAAACCTTGCCGGTGCATCACGCGTTCGCCGCTCGGGGGATTGCGATCCTCGAAGGGTTGGATCTTACCGCAGTCATCGCGGGACGTTACGAATTGATCGCGCTCCCGCTCCGGTTGGTGGGCGCCGACGGCGCACCCGTCCGGGCCATCTTGCGGACCTGGGACGAATCCTCTCCTTGAAGTCTAGGTCATCATCCCGAAAAAGCAACAGCTTCCCTCGGATTTCCCTCCCATCCGTGGCTCCTTTTCTCTCTCGTCAGCATTCACTGACACTGACGGGGATCTGTACGGCCAGGCCCCCCTCGGAGGTTTCCTTGTACTTGGTGTTCATGTCCTGAGCGGTGGCCCACATCGACCGGATCACGGCGTCGAGGGTGACGCGGGCATCCTTGGGATCTCCCGCCAACGCGATATCGCAGGCGGTGATGGCCTTGATGGCCCCCATGCTGTTCCGCTCGATGCAGGGGATCTGAACCAGGCCGCCGATCGGGTCGCAGGTCAGGCCGAGGTGGTGCTCCATGGCAATCTCGGCGGCGACCATCACCTGATCCACCGACCCGCCCGCCACCTGACAGAGGCCTGCCGCCGCCATCGCGCTGGAGACGCCGATCTCGGCCTGGCAACCGCCCATCGCGGCAGAGATGGTGGCCCCCTTTTTGAACAGACTGCCGACCTCGCCCGCCGTGAGCATGAAGTTGATGACGTCGCGCTCGACCGTGACGGCATCCATCCCGCTGAAGCACGCATGGTACATCAAGACGGCCGGGATGACCCCCGCAGCGCCGTTGGTCGGCGCGGTGACGACTCGACTGAACGCCGCATTCTCCTCGTTGACGGCGAGGGCAAAGCAACTGACCCATCCCAGCACATCGCGGAACGAGTGCGTCCCTTCCCGGATCGCCCCCATCCAGCCATCGACCGTCGAGGCTGGGTCGGACCGCTCGCCGAGCCGCTTCCGGTTCATCGTCGCGGCGCGACGGACGACGTTCAGCCCCCCGGGCAAGATCCCGTCGATGAAGCATCCCCGATGCACGCACCGCCGCATGACATCCCAGATCTGCAAGAGCCCGGCGTCGATCGCGGCATCGTCGCGCCAGGTCCGCTCATTCTGGCGGACAACCTCGGGAATCGTCATCCCCGTCGACCGGCAGAACCCGAGCAGGTCCCCCGCTGTCTCGATCGGCATCGGCAGTGGGCTGAGTCGGTGGCCTTTTAGGTCGTCCCCTTCGCGGACCACGAACCCGCCACCGACCGAGTAAAATGTCTCGGCCCGGGTCGATCCATCGTCCAGCATCGCCACGAACTGGAGGCCGTTGGCATGGGCGTCGAGCGTGATATTCCGGTGAAACCGCAGGTCGCGGGCATACTGGAAGCCGATCAGCCGCCCCCCATCGAGCGGCAACTCGCCATGCGACCGGATCTGCGCCACGCGCGGGTGGATCGTGCTGGGGTCGCACGTCACCGGGTCTTGCCCCGCCAGACCGAGCAAGACGGCAATATCGGTCCCGTGCCCGCGCCCGGTCTTGGCCAGGGACCCATACAGGTCGATCTGGATGCCGACGATCCGGTCGAACTCCTCCCGACCCTTGAGGATCTTCAAGAACTGCTGAGCGGCCCGCCACGGTCCCATCGTGTGCGAACTCGACGGGCCAACGCCGATCTTGAAGATGTCAAAAACGCTGATCGACTCCACGGCGGACCTCCCCTGGTCAACGGCTCCTGAACAAGACGACTCTGGCGAAAAGCGGACCATCGGTCAACCGCCCGGGGAATTTGGCTTCTCATGAAGGAAAGGATCGAGCGGCAATTCAAGTCGGGGAGGGACGAACCGGAAGGTGTTGAGATATCTTGTGAAGATGGGTGGTAAGTCGTCATGTTTACCCCGCGCGGTGGCACTGAGCGCGAACCAGAGACCGCCACGCTGGAAGTAGAGCGTCCGCCAACACTTGGCACTCTCCCAGGCGGTATCACGCCCCACCTCGATGAAGGCCGGCTGACCCTGGAATGTGGTCCGCTGCCAGGATGGGTCGATGCCGCCCCAGGGCTCTTGTTCACGTCCAAAACAAGTGACCCCGAGCCTACTGGGATAACGAAAACCAGCCGCCCCTTCCAGGGAACCGCCCCCGGACTCGAAGTCCCGATTGAATGTCTTCCAATCCGGCGGCAGGATGAGCGAGAAGCCGGCGTCGTTCCAGAGCCGATTCTTCTCGTCGGGCAAGTCCACAGGAATCAACTTGCCACCGTAACCCGGCACTTGAACTGCCGGCAGAGCCAGGCCGATCCCGAGTCCTATCACCGACACCCAGAGCAGCGTCTTCCAGAGGGGCAGCGGAAACTTGAGGGGCATGATCGTGTCACCAGGTCTCTGAGCATGGTTGAATGGCAGATGTCTACGGCCAACTCAACCGAGCTCGTTCTAACTCCGATCGACAGCAACGTCGGATCATGAACAATACGGGAGTTTGATGATCTGCTTCACCAGGTAATCACTGGGCGCGACCCCCGCCAAACACAACTCCGATGACGATCGCAGCTAAGGTCACGGCGGGCGGTACCCATCCAATGATGACAAAGACCTGGCGAGTCCGAGGTTCGGGATGGCGAGTCGTTAGCGGCTTCAAATAAAAATAAGTCAACGACACAAAGACAAGCAACTGGACCAGTAATGTTGGGACACCAAACACGATCAAGCCGATCTGTTCCAGGTTTTCTGCGGCATGGCTTCGAATGCTGGACACGGCCATAAAGACCATGTAGGCCGATGCTGCCAGGCTGACCAGATTGGGAAAGAGCGTCCAGACCACGGCAAAGACCTCAACAGCAGCTTACGACATCGATAGGAGAAAGTCTTCGAGGGCCGACGGGATTGTGGTCCCGTCGGCCCAGAGGGAAGCGGATTACTTACCCTTCACGTCGCGGACCTCGATCATCCCGGCGTCGATGGCCTGACCGCCGCTGGTCTGGTGGCAGTGGAGGGCCATCGTGTTGCGACCGGTTTTGAGGGTGGCGGCGGCCTCGGGACTGATCGCCACCTCGTCGTAGCCGCCGGTGTAGCCGGTGACCTTGGCGGCGAGGACGCCGTTGAGGTAGATCTCGGCGTCCTCGTCGTGGAGGACAACCAGCGTCAGGCGGCTTGGGTTGACCTCGGGGAGGTCGAAGGCGCGGCGGGCCCAGACATCGGGGGTGTCCCAGGTGGTCCGGACGGCAGCGCCGGGGGTGCCTTTGGTGCCGAAGACGCCTTCGCCTTCCTTCCAGGCGGCGGTGTCAAAGGTGGGGGCTTCCCAGCCGTCGGTGGGTCGGTCGGTGGTGTATTTCCAGGGAAGGCCGGTCTTGTTCGACGTGGCGACGACGTCGCGGATCTCGGGGACCTTGGAGAAGTCGCCGGTGTTGGCGGCGAGCAAGCGGCTCTCGTCCATCTTGAGGATGGCGCGGTCGTAGGTCAGGATGCCGTTGATCTCGGTCTCGACGTCGGTGATCTGGGTGTAGACGAGGGCGTTCAGGCCGTCGTCGCCCCGAAGGCCGAAACCTTCCTTGAGGAGTTGTTCGTACTTCCGCGTCAGTTCGGCCGAGTTCTGGGTCCGCTGGTAGCCCCAGTTCTTGTCGGGCTGCCAGAAGTGGTCGGTCACGCCGAGAGCGAGGCCGCCGAACTCACCCAGGACGCCGGCACGTTTCTCTTCCAATGGGGGAGCGGCGGGTCGGGGGTAGTGGTGGTAATCATGCATATCACCGACGCCAGCGCGGTCGGCCCAGCCGGAGACGGCGTCGACCAGGCGGGTCGGGTCGTACTTTTTGATCCACTCACCGACGCGCTTGGTGTCGAACTGGCCCCAGCCTTCGTTGAACGGAACCCAGGTCACGATGCACGGGTGGGCCTGCAAGCCGTCGAGCATCTCCTTCAGTTCCAGGTCGTACTGCCGGGCCGACTCGGGCGTCCGGGTGATGTCGGGATCGTCGGGGCTGATCGACCGGTCGCCCGAGGGCATGTCCTGCCAGACGACGAGGCCGACGCGGTCGCACCAGTAGTACCAGCGGTCGGGCTCAACCTTGACGTGCTTCCGCGTCATGTTGAAGCCGAGCTGCTTGGTGATCTCGACGTCGTACTTGAGCGCTTCGTCCGTCGGCGCTGTGTAGAGACCATCGGGCCAGAACCCCTGGTCGAGCGGCCCGACCATGAAGATCGGCTCGTTGTTGAGCATCGTCCGGTTCACGCCCTTGCTATCCTTGGCGATGCTGACCTTCCGCATCCCGGCATAGCTGGCGATCTTGTCGAGCGTCACCCCTTTGCGGGTCAGTTCGACCTTGAGCCCGTACAGAAACGGGGTGGCGGGCGACCAGAGCTTGGGGTTGCCCACGGCGAGCGCGACCGGCTTGCCCGGTTCGGCGGCGGCGTCGGCGACTTCTTTCCCGTTCTCGCCTTCGGTCATCGAGACCGAGACGTTGACGCCGGCCGTGTCGTCGCCCTTGACCGTGGCGACGACGACCAGTTGCTTGGCGTCGACGTCGGGGGTGATCTTGAGACTCTCGATGTATGCCGGTCGGCTGACCGGTTCGAGCCAGACGGTCTGCCAGATCCCGGTGGTCGGCGTGTAGAAGATCCCGCCCGGCTTGTTGACCTGCTTGCCGCGCGGTTGGGTGCCGTCGTCGGTCGGGTCAAAGACGCGGACGATTACCTCCTGATCCCCTTGCCCGTCGGGCTTGAGGGCGCTGGTGATGTCGTAATCGAAGCCGTCGTAGCCCCCCTTGTGGGTGCCCAGCTCCTTGCCGTTGACCCAGACGGTGGACTCCCAATCGACGGCACCGAAGTGAATCACGAGCTTCCGGTCGCGCCAGGCGGCGGGAACGTGGAAGGTCCGGCGGTACCAGACGCGGCCGGTCTCGACGGGCTTCATGATGCCCGAGAGGGCGGACTCGACCGGATACGGGACGAGGATCTTGTCGGCCAGATCCTTACCAATCGGGGCGGGGTCGCCCTCCTTGCCAAACGCGAACTGCCAGACGCCGTTGAGGTTGGCCCAATCGGCCCGGACCAGTTGCGGGCGCGGATACTCGGGCAGTGGGGCGTCAGGCTTGACGTCCTTGGCCCATTTCGTGCTGAGCGGACCCTTGACCGGCGTGCCGTCCCCGGCGCGGGTGGAAGACATCGGCGTCAGGCCGACAAGCGTAAGCGACGCCGCAAGCGCGGTGGATCGCCAGGACCAGATGCAATTCATGAGGGTGCGACCTGAGAAGTGAAGAAGGGTGAAACCGCCATCAGAGTTCTTGACCACCCGGATCACCGGCTGGTTCGGAACTGGACTGGTGGTGGGGTTTTCCCGCAATTCTCAAGCCTCGGTGCGCAGATTATCCCTGGTCCATTTGGACTTAACGTTCTTTGCTGGCTGAGGAGGGGATGAGGTCATTGGCGTTGGGCTGGTTACGTGGACCGGCGGGTCCGGTGGTGATTTGGCCGGGCAGATTGGCGTTCGCGAGGCATGTCGAGTCGGCCAGACTCGTCGGACCCGATCGTGGCGGCGAGGTAGTCGCGGCACCAGGCGGGGTCGAGCGTCCTGGGGTCGGGCAGACCTTCTTCCAGCAGGGCCGCAAGTTCGGGGTGCAGGCGCGATAAGCCCTCGGGAGCGTGCGGAAACCGGGCCATAATGGCTTCGTTTGGTTGGTTTGGTGAGGTCGGAATGGGTTCGTTCGGGATCGGCTTGATTATGATGGGTTCGGTCGGCGCGGTGATGGGCTCGATTGTCGCTGCCGGGGCGATGAGAATGGCTTCGTTCGGGATTGGTGGGATCACAATGGGTTCGTTCGGCTCGATGAGGGGTGGCTCTGCTTGGTAGGTGGTGGGAAGTTCGGTCGGCAGCGGCGCCTTTGCGGCAGCGTGGGGAGATTCAAACTGGGCACGCTGGAACGCGCGATCGAGTTGACGTTCGAGCGAGCGTTCGTAGCGGTGGATGCGATGGAGGCCGCGGTTGTTGAAGTCGTCGAGATCGGCGATGGCGAGGTGACGGGCGATCTCATCGGCCTCGGCGACTCGATCGCGGTGGATTTCAAGCTCGGCAATCTGAGCGCGGGCGAAGCTGGCTTCGTACTCGCCCGCGTCGATTAACCGCCCGTCAGCGTCCACGGTATAGCCGGGAGCGTCCTCACGCACTTCCGGCGGCGTCCCGAGCAGATCATGGGCCAAGGTTCGCTGCTCGTCCGTCCAGGGAGCCCGGTCGGCGACGCTGGCCAGCATCGCCCAGCGCTCGATTAGCCACTCGCACCCCTGTGCCGATCGGCGGAGTTCGGTCACGACTCGAACGGGATTACGAGCGAGGCGACCACCGGTCCGGCGTGCCTGGTCGCGCTGGTCGTCTTCCCAGAACGAGAGTGCTCGCCAGCAGGAACCGTTGCGGATCTGCTTTTCAAGGTCCCGCAACCGGTCCAGCCGGATCGTCAAGATGGCGACCACGGCACAGAACCAGGCCTGCATCGCATTTTGCGGCTTGAGCATCTCGTGAACCCCGATCGCCCGCTCGCGGACAAGGGCTGGGTCTTCAACCGAGAGCGTCAACGACCTGAAACCATGTTTGAGCGCATTGCGGCGGGAGTGATCTTTCCCTTCGGAAGATGTCGGCCCGGTGCTTTTGGCGGCATTCCGGCGGTTCGCCTCGATTCGCTGGTCAGAAACATGCATCGGTGGTAGTCCTGGTCGAAGATGGTATTTTGATCGCACAGGTTCGTGCGAATCAATCTCTCCCAGATACTATAGCGGGTCCGAAGCAAGATTTCTGATGATTTAGGCAATTGTTTCCCGTTTTTGCAAAATTTGTTTGTTTTTCCTCTCGACTCGCTTCCCAGAAATCGATTGTGCATCGCAAATCGGGGTCTGACAATCCCTGGCGATTTGCGATCTGGTCGCTGCGATGCCTTTGATTTCCTGGGAACCGGATCAGCTCCGCGCTGCGCGGCGCTGGCGGTAGTAATCCGCGAGCGAGAGGAGCGCCTCGGTGGCGAGGCCGAAGGTCAGGTGGGCGGCCAGGCCACGGGCGTGGGTCTGCCAGGGGAACGCGGCTGGACCGGCGGTCAGGCCGAGCGCGGGGTTGATCCCCTCATCGGCGACGAGCCACAAGGTGGTGCCGAACCCAAGTCCCTTGACGATCGGGTTGACGGGGATGTGGGGCCGGATGGCACCATAGGTCGCTCCCGAGCCAGCACCGATCCCGAAGTGCAAGGCGCCCTCGGCGGCGGTCGTCTGCGACTTCGACAGGTCGACGCCGGCCGCCCCGGCGAGGCGATCGACGGCGACCCGGTTGGCGCTCTTGCCCTTGCGTGCCCACTCCTCGCGGAGCCAGTTGGCGTTGCTTTCCTGGGCATAAATGGCGTTACTGACGGCGCTGAGGGCAAACGTCGCGGTGAAGCCGGCGACGGCTCCCCAGAGCGAATTCGCGGCAAGATTTGCGGACGGCTGGCTCATGGTGGTCTCGGATTGGCTCGTGGGCAGGGAACCGGTCTGCAACTGGTTCCGTCAGTGGGGACAACCTGAGCCTTGCAGGTCCGGGACCAATGAGGGTTGATCCGCATCTTCTCGGCGATCCGCGCAGGACGGCCGGGGCATGGTTCGAGCCCAGGTCTAACGCGACGCGGCGAACGATGGCGGGTGCCGAAGCTGCTCGAAGATCGCATGGATCTTGGGATCAACCGGGTCGGGAACGCTGAGAATGAGCCAGTCCATCATGTCTATGTACTGGGGCGGATCATAAATGTCGGACACCAGAGTGTCCTCACCGCCGCAGACGTTCAGGTTCACGCCAATCGAGGTGCCGTCGGCAAAATGGAGGCGGCCGAAATGGCTGTTAACATAACGCATCCGGCCCCAGCCATTAGCCGATGGTAACCGAAGGTTGAATCGAGCCAAAAACGCGGGGTTGATGATGGTAAAACCAGGGCCATAATTTGTTCCGTCCACCACGAGCGACACCGGCGTCATCGTGGCGTCGCCTGATCGGAGTTGCATGTAATGGTCTCTGCCCTTGACCTTTGACAGGTGCCCCCGAACGCACGCGATCGGCCAGCAGATCAGGACCGCCGCGAGGGCCACCCCGATCATCAAACGCTTCATGGCTTCGCTGCTCCGAAACGCGATATGGCAGCCTGCCGGAAAACGCTTTGGGACCGCTCGCCATCCTTGGGAAAGCCGGCGTGTTGGACCATCCAGACGAAGATCAGACCACGCTTGCGGTTGATGGTCAGGTTGGTGCTGAAGGCGCCGCCGTGGCCGATCTCGGTGCCGTCGCCGTTGACCGTCCAGCCAAGGCCGTAGCTGTCCTTGAGTTCGGGCGCGGTCTGGCGGCGAGTCATTGCCTGGATCGACTCGGGGGCCAGGTAGACCTTGCCGTCGAGTGTGCCATCGTTGAGGATCATCCGGGCAAACTTCGCCATGTCGGCGGCGGTCGAGAACAAGCCGCCGGCAGGCATCGGGTAGCGGTCGGGACCGTCGAGCGGGTAACGCAACTGGCCGATCGTCAGCGGTTCCAGGTTATCCTTGGCGGCGTTGGGTTTGTACGAGGTGGCGAGCCGACCGAGCTGCGCGGCGGTCGGGCGGAAGGTGGTGTCGGGCATCCCGAGCGGGTCGAAGAGGCGGGTTTGCAGGAAGGTCTCGTAGGGCTGCCCGCCGACAATTTCGATGATCCGCCCGACGGTGTTGATCCCGGCGTTGCTGTACTGGTACTTCGTGCCGGGTTCGCTCTGGAGCGGGAGCTTCGTGTAACTCTGGACGGCGTCGTGGAGCGGGAGGCCATCGAGGGTTGGCTTCTCGATCGGCGCACTGAACGGCAGGCCGCTGGTATGGCTGAGGAGGTCGCGGACGGTGATCGGGCGTCGGGGCTGGTCCGGGGTAATCCCTCCCCTGTTCATCCGGACGGCGGCGAATTCGGGGATGAACTTTGCGACCGGGTCATCCAGACTGACCTTACCCTCGTCAACGAGCATCATCAGGGCCGTTGCGGTGATCGGTTTCGACTCCGACGCGATCCAGAACAAGGTGTTGGGCGTCATGGCCTTGCCGGTGGCAATGTCGGCAAACCCGACGGTCTCGACATCGAGCACCCGCTCGCGGTCGGCCACCAGCACGACCGCGCCAGCCAGGGTGTGTGCATCCACAAACGGCTGCAACTTCGGGGCGATCTCCTGCGCCTCGCCTCGGTTCAGGCCAACCAGCAGAGTGGGGAGCAGGCAGAAGAAAGCCCGGTGCAAGGTTGTCATGGGTGGGTCGTATCCACAAATTCTGGAGTCGCGGTAGTGCCGTTAGCCATTGACCATAGCTCAGTGTCAACCCGGCCGGCAAGTCATTGATGATGGTGGGTGCGACAATGGGTTCTGGTGTGTCGATCGGAAAAGTGGGACAGGCATCGCTCGCAAACTCGCTTGAGCCAGTCCCCATTTCCTGGTCCGTACCAAAATTTTAAGCCGCACCCGGGCGAGATTGCGCGTGCGGCTCGACGCGGACCCGGCTAGATTGGGAAGAGGGGTCGGATCGGGAACTCGTCCCCGGACGCTCGGGAGCAGCGCGACGATGGTCGATCACTGGTACGAGGAGTTCGATTTTGAGGTCCGCCCCAAGCCCAAACCCAAGCCCCCGGTGTGGGCCGGAGCGAATCCGCCACTTAGCCGCGCTCTGGTCTATGCCGGCGCTGGGTTCGCTGTGCTCGTCATCGGTAGTCTGCTGCACTTATTAATCCGCGAGTACGGCGCGACCGGGATGATCGGGGGCGCCGTCGGGTTGGGTGCGCTGAGTTTTTTGATGATCACCATCGTGGCCTCCTGGAAACTCAAGGAACCGTACACGGAACAGGAGATTCTTGGCATGGGGTATTGCGGCGGGTGCCTCGGGCTGTTTAGTGGCTTCTGCCTGATCCCGGTGCTGCTCTGGCTGGGTTACGACGACGACCCCAAAGCTCGGAAGCAGGAAGCCGCCCGATTCGCCGCGCTTGATGCCGCCTTTCTCCAGGTTGCGAACCGTCCCCTGCCCCCCTGGGACCGGCTTCACCCCAAAGCCGTCGCGGCGTTGCAGCGGTTGCCCGACCACCCCCTCGACCGGATCAAGACCGTCGCCGAACTGATCAAGCGGCTCGACAATCCCGACCCGGTGGTCCAGGCCGAGGTGGTGCTGGCGCTGGGGCGATACGAAGGGCTGACGTCGCAGATCTTGCCCCTGCTCACCGCCCGGCTTGGCTTCCCTGATCCGCGAATCCGGGCCGCCGCGACCGTGGCCCTGGCGGGGATGCGGCCGTGGACTCCGGAGCTGGAAGCGCTGATTTTCGCCCGACTCACCGACCCCGATGAGCGGGTCCAGAGTGCTGCTGTCACCGCAGTGGTCCAGGTAAAACACTTCCTGCCTGACAGGGGCAGCATGGACCGCCTCCGGGCCGCAGTCAAACCAGGTCAACTCACCACTCGCCGCAAAATCGCGGTCCTTTTGCAGGGACTGGCGGAGCGTTGAAGCCGGCACGCGCGGCTAGGTTGCTGGTTCGGCCCGAGGTTTGCACTTTCGGTGGATCAACTTCGCTTGCGGTTCGTACTTGGTACGACCAATCCTCCAGGATGATTCACCATGTCGCAGTCGAACGAACTCAATATCAATCGCCGGTCGCTGCTGAAGGCGGGAACACTGGCCGTTGGGGCTGCATCACTGCCAGTGTCGGTTGCCAAGGCGGCCGAAGGCCACGCAGCTCCCAAGAATCCCGAGCCGGGCCAGGTCGAGTGGCGGAACCGGCAGCCGGGCATGAGCTATCGTCAGCTCGGCCGGACGGGCTTGATGGTGTCCGAAGTCGTGGCCGGTGGTGACCCGATCACGCTCGAAAATTATAAGCATATCGACATGGCCGTCGAGATGGGCCTGAATTACCTGGACATGGCCCCCGCCTACAACAAGGGCGACACCGAGCGGGCGTTCGGCAAGTATCTGGCGGGCTCATCGTCACGGCGGGAAAAGGTTTATCTGACGACCAAAATCAGCGATTTCACCAAGGTCCGCGAGGGGATGTATCAGGACGTCCTCAAGGGCTTGCCCGAGTCGAAGCAGGCTGAAATCCGCCAGCGGTCGGTGGCGATGCGCGCGGAACGCGGCGTCGAAAATCCTGGCTACTTCATCGAGTACTTTCCCGGCGAGAAGAAGTCGTTCAACTCGACTTACCTCCGGCTGGCCATGCTCGACGAGTTCGGCGCGAAGATCGAGGGGAGCCCGAAACTGCGGCAGGTGATCGTCGAATCGCTCGAAGGGAGCCTGAAGCGGGTCGGCGTCGACTACTTCGACAACATGATGTGCCCCCACGGCGCCGCAAGTCCCGAGGACCTGACGCCCGAGGTTGCCGAGGTCTTCGCCGACCTCAAGCAGCAAGGCAAGGTCCGGTTCCTGGGCGTGACCTCGCACAATGACCCGGCGGGAGTCCTCCGCAAGGCCGCCGACCTCGGCCATTATGACCTGGCCATGGTTGCCTACAACGTCATCAACGGCGGCTACGTCGATGGTGCGATCCGCCACGCGGCGAGCAAGGGGATGGGTCTGATCGCGATGAAAGCCGCGCACGCCGTGGCCACGCACCACAAGGAACTGCAACCCGTCCCCGAGTGGCGCGTTGCCAAGGTCAACCAGATCGTTCCCGGCGACGAGTCGGCCCCCCGCAAAGCGTACATCTGGGCGCTCCAGAATCCCCGGATCACGGCGGTGATCTCGAACCTCTGGGATGAGAAGTACATCCAGGAAAACCTGAGTTTGGCGGGCAAGAAGGTCGAACTCCATTCGGCTTGATGGTTGCTGGATTTTGCTGTCTTGACGACGCGGTTTCTGGTCTGCCAAGAGATCAGAAACCGCGTTTCTCGTTGGTCCCGAATCATGATCGAGGGTCGATGATCGAAATCGTCGAGGATGATGGGGATGCTGAGCGGCAGGTCTGGGCGAGCATGCCGCACCGAATCTTGAGTGAACTGGCCGGACCGTTCCTGCGGGCCCAGCGGAGTCAATGGTTCGAGAAATCCTTGGGGTCCACGATCTCGCTCGCTCCCCGCGATTATTCGGACCGACTGGCGACGACCACGACCATCTGCCCCGCTTGTGGCCGGGATGTCAGGATCTCCGAGGGTTGGCTCGCTCGGCTTCATGCCACGTTTGCCGGGGGTAGCCGTCTTGGTTATGGGGTCTGGGTCCATCCGACCTGTTTCTGGGAGTGCCCCGACGCGGATCATCCTGCACCGATCCCGTGGTAGATGAGCTTAACTTTCGAAGTCGAGGTTGCGGGGCTCCTTGGGGAGGTCGGTGGGTAAGGTCTCGTCCTTGGCGCGATCCATCGGAGTCATTACCGGGCCGGTGGGGGCAACGTCGTTGCCGACGACGCTGAACTTCATGTCGTCGACCCATGCTTGACCCGAGCCGATGAGCAGGCAGCCAAAAAAGATCGCCTCAGCGTCATTGGGGATGTCGAGGACGATCGCGTAGTCTTTCCAGTCGGTCGTGCCGTCAAGTTTCTGGTTCGCCATGTTGTCGAAGGCGAGCGCGGTTTTGGTCTTGCCATCAACCCGCATCCAGAGGCCGACGCGACCGTCGGTGCCATCCGCACCGACCTTGTCGGTCCGGATCGAGCCGCTCAGTTTGAGACGCTTGCCGCGATACTGCTCGGCGGCAAACCATTGAGTGAAGGTTCCAAAGCGGCCCGCCTTGGCGGTCGCCTTGAGTGAACCGCTCGACTCGCCGGTGTGCTTGATTGTGGTATCGCGGTTCAGTTCAAACCCCAGGCCACCGCCTCCCCAGTTACGGGGATAGGCTCCCAGGAGCGGGGCAAATCCCACGCTGACCGTGATCAGGCCACCGAGCCAGAGCAACCGACGCGAGAAAATCTTCATCGCCGTAACCTTTCGTGATGGAGTCATTTGGTCCAGCCAGTCAACGGTCGCCGACACAACGACGGTTGTCAATGGTTGAGCGCGGCGAGAAACTGGATCGGTTTCGTGGCGAGTGGATCTCGTCGGCGGTAGAATCGGAGCGTCAGCGGGGTCCTCGACGCGGGGATCGCCGCGTTTGCCAGGATTTTTGGACCCGACGAGTCGAGCCCACCGGATGAAAGCCGTCGCCGTAACGCCTGGAACGAAACACAGCGTTCACCTGCGTGATATCCCCGAGCCGACGCTGGAAACCCAGCCGCACCCGCACGTATGCAAGATTGGCGACGGCAATGCCGTGCTGGTCGAGGTCTTGCAGGTGGGCGTTGACGCCACCGACCGCGAGATCAACGAGGCGCTCTACGGCGCAGCCCCGCCGGGAGATGACTACCTGATCAATGGTCACGAGAGTTTTGGTCGCGTGCTCGAAGTGGGCGCGAACGTCAAGACGCTCGAACCAGGCGATTTCGTCTCGTGCACGGTCCGCCGCCCGGGTGGGTCGCTGTACGACACGATCGGCCGGAACGATATCACCAGCGAGGAGACGTACTACGAGCGTGGAATCAACCTCTGTCATGGGTATATGACGGAGAAGTTTGTTGATGACGCCGAGTACATGGTCAAGGTGCCCAAGAACCTCAGGCATCTGGGCGTGCTGAGCGAGCCGGCCTCGGTCTGCGCCAAGGCAATTGAGCAAGCGTATCAGGCTCAGTTGCGGATGCAGGTCTGGGAGCCGAAGCGGGCGTTCGTGATGGGTGCCGGGCAGATTGGCCTGCTGGCGACGATGATGCTCAAGCTGCGCGGGATCGACGTCTACACGCTGGCCACTCGCCCCGGCCCACACCTGAAGTCGGAGATCGTCGAGGCGTTCGGGGCGCAGTACGTCGGGACCAGGCAAAAGTCGCTCAAGGACCTGACCAGGGAGGTTGGGAAGCCCGACATGATCTTCGAGGCGACCGGCAACGCGGGCGTCTGCTTCGAGTCGATGGAAGTGCTGGCGCACAACGGGGTCCTGATCTGGACGAGCATCACCGGCGGGCAGTACGATGTCTCGTTCGACGGTGCCAAGGTCAACCTGGAATGGGTATTGGGCAACAAACTCCTCCTCGGCAGTGTCAACGGCAACCGCCGCCACTTCGAGCAAGGGATCGCCGCCATGGCGCTCGGCGAGTTGACTTACCCTGGGGTCATCGGCAAGATCCTGACCAACCCGATCGCCGGGTTCGACAACTACCAGGAAATGATGAAGCAACTTGAAGACAAAGAAGCGCTGAAAGTCTTCGTCAACATCGCCGAGTAGTCGCACTGTCCCAAAGAATCAGAGCCACAGCTGGAACATTTCGATTTTGTTCCGTTCGTGGCGAGTTTGGTTTTCATTCGACCATCAGTGAACCGGGGATTTGCCATGAGCGGCTTGAATGTGCGGCAGGGTGACACCGAACTCGACTTTGTGGCCCTCGGGGCGCTCGTGAATCGGCTCGATCCGGGGATCATCCCGTTCCGCAAGGCGAAGACGCTGGAGATCCACGTCTCGGGTGGCGAATACAACGTCGCCGCCAACCTCGCCGACTGTTTTGGTCTCAAGACGGGCGTCGCCACGGCGATGGTCAACTACCCGATCGGCGAACTGGTTCAGGCCAACGTCCGCTCGATGGGCGTCAAACCCTTCTACAAGATATTCGACCACGACGGCGTCCGCGGCCCGAATATCGCCACCGTCTACAGCGACCGCGGCCACGGTGTCCGCGCTCCGGTCGTCTTCTACAACCGGTCGAACGAAGCCGCCGCGCAGCTCAAGCCGGGCGACTTCGATTGGGACAAAATGTTCGCCGGTGGCGTGAAATGGTTCCACTCCGGCGGAATCTTCGCGGCGCTTTCCGAGACGACCTCGGAAGTGATCATCGAGGGGATGAAGGCGGCCAAGAAGGCGGGCGCCGTGACCTCATTTGACCTGAACTATCGCGCCAAGCTCTGGGCGTCGGTCGGTGGCGCCGAGAAGGGGGTTCAGACGATCCGCAAGATCGTCGAGCACGTCGACGCGCTGATCGGCAACGAGGAAGACCTCCAGATGGGCCTCGGCCTGCCGGGTCAAAATGTCCACAATCAGTCGAAGCTCGACCCCAAAAACTTCTTCAAGATGATCGAGGACGTTCGCCAGCGGCACCCCAACGTCAACCTCGTCGCCACGACCTTGCGTGAGGTCCACTCGACCAACCGCCACGACTGGGCGGCGGTTCTTCATATCGACGGCCAGAACTACGTCAGCCCGACGACTCAGCTCGACGTGATCGACCGGATCGGCGGCGGCGACGGTTTCGCCGCTGGCCTGATCTACGGTCTGATCAGTGGCAAGGACCCCGAGACCGCGCTGAAACTCGGCTGGGCCCACGGTGCCTTGCTGACCACCTTCCCCGGCGACACGACCATGGCCAAACTTCCCGAGGTTGAAGCCTTCGCCAGGGGTGGTTCGGCGCGCGTCCAGCGCTGAGCTGCTGCGAGATTCTGGGATTGATTACTCAACCACGGCCCGCGGCCGGTTCGCAGGCGGATCGAGCTGTACCAACGGTGTCAATTCGCCTCTTCCCATGATCAGACGAGACTCGTTCTTCGTTCGCCTGGTCCATTATCATTGAGTTGCCAACTGACCTGGAGCCGTTCTCGCCATGTTGACCGCCGAAGGGTGTGCCGCTCGTCGCCAGAGGTTGTGGGAGACCGAGGCCGCTCAGGGGTGCTCGGCCTTGATCGTCGGGCAACCGGCGCACCTGATCTATTTCGCCAACTACCTGCCCTCGCCGTTCGAGTTCCGGACGTGCGAGCAGGCCGCCCTGCTTCTGATGACGCCGAACAAGTCCACCCTGATCGCCGATAACCTGCTCGAACCTTACCTTGATGAGGCCCACGTCGATGCCATCGACGCGCCGACCTGGTACGACGGTCAGAAACCAACCGAACCTCGCCCGGCCCGGCTGATCGAGGCGACATTGGCTCAACTCGGAAAGGTCGCAGGAAACAAGTTTGGTGTTGAACTGGCGAGTGTTCCGGCGGGCGTGGTGGAAGGTTTGCGGTTGCTTCGGCCGGAGATCGAGATTGTGGATCTGTCACGCGTGATTCGTCCGTTGCGACGGGCGAAGGATGCCGACGAGATCGAAACTCTACGACGAGTGATGGCGGCGGGCGAGGCTGGCCACGCGGCTGCGCTTGCCGAGGTCAAGCCGGGAATGACGGAACTGGATGCGTATCTCGTCGTGCAGAACGCGGCGATGCGGGCGATCGGCGAGCGGGCGATCGTTTATGGGGATTTCGCGTCAGGTTCGCGGACGGCGACCGACAAGGGAGGAGCACCAACCGACCGCGTGGTCGAGCCGGGTGATCTGTTCCTGATGGACTTTTCGGTCGTCTCCGGCGGTTATCGGGGCGACTTCACGAATACCTTTGTCGTCGGCGGTTCACCGACGCCGAAACAGACCGAACTCTTCAACGCCTGCGAGCAAGCACTGCACGTTGCCGAGGATTTGCTCCGGCCCGGCACGGTTTGCAAGGATGTTGATGCCGCCGTTCGCGCCCAGTTCGAACAACTCGGCTTGCTCGACGCCTTCCCGCACCACACAGGGCACGGGATTGGTCTCGGGCATCCCGAACCCCCCTACTTCGTGCCAGAGAGCGAAGAAGTCCTCGTCGTTGGCGATGTGGTCACGGTGGAACCAGGCCTCTACGTCGAAGGGATCGGCGGTATCCGCGTCGAACGCAATTACCTGATTACCGATTCTGGGTTTGACACCCTGTCGAACCACCGAATTACGCTCAGACCTTAAGCCAATTGAAGGCAAAACTGGAGCATCGCCGGCCATCGACGCCGGTTTCTACGGAGAGGAAAAACCGAGGGCAGAAGGAACCGGCACTGTTCCCTGGTTGCTTGAGAGAGTTTCACGCCCCAACCTTTTCAACTAAGCAAATATTGAGCCTATACTCTCGTTGAGGTGGTGAGCAATTGAGGTTATAACAAAATTTTTTCCCAAGCGTATAGAAAGTTTCATGATTCAGCGATCGGAAAATTATTTCTAATCATATTTAATTTTTGCTTGATTGTTGGGTCCGTTTTGTGCAATTATACATCTCATTGTGTAAACAATGATTGACGGTGGTCAGGGATGACGATAGGTCCGTAGGTCCCTGGCTGATCAGCCGTTGATGTTGCGTATTCATGTGAGCGGGTTGACCTGATCGTCCTCTTGCGTTCGGTGGGCGACTGGAGATCAATTCGTTGCGTGGGCCGCTAGTTGAATGGTCCTCACTGGCGACATGCCACACCTTCGGAGTTTTTCATGCAGCGCTTTTCGCTTCGTCTCACCGCCCTGGTTGTCTCGCTCGGTCTAGGATTGGCCGTGGCACCAACTCGCGCGGACTTTGTCGGCTCGTTTGGTCTGAATGCCAACCTGCCCGTTTCTTCCCCCGCCAGTAACCTGGCTACCGCAACCAGCTTCAGCTTTGCGAATCATACATCCAATGGCATCACCTCTGGTGGTTTCAATGGGATGCCGATCGGAACGACCTTCACTGGATCAGCGACGAACTTGACGACTCCGATCGTCCTGAGCACGACCGCGTCAACCGGTTATACGTTCACCAACAGTGTTTACGGCACCTTCACGCAGACTGCCGCGGCCGTCCTGATCTCGCAAGGCTTCAACGGATCCGTTGTGACCAACGAAGCGTTTCGGATCATCGGTATTTACACCGGAGCCCCCGGTCAGATCTCACCGCTGGTATCGAGCGTCACCATCAGCTTCACTCAAAACGGCGGTCCTGGTACCGCCATCTCAGCGTCGGGCACTGTGAACGTACCAGCTACTTCGGTGCCCGAACCTGCGTCCCTTGTCATGCTGGGCCTTGGCATGCTGACGGCTGGCGGCTGGCGGTTGCGTGGTCGGCTCGCTCGCTGAAGCAATTCCCTACTGACCATGTCACTGCCGGAAAAGGGGACAGGCACCGCTCCTTCGTCGCTTGAGCCAGTCCCCTTTTCCTCGGCCAATACACCTACCAGGAAATTGTTCTAAACAACTCGCGTTCCACAATCTTGCTTGCTTAAAGACCCAGGGTTGGCTGCTGCCGCCCCTGGGTTCTGTGGCTCTGGACAGCGGAATTTGACCCTGACAGATCATGCAAGAAATTTTGTCAGCGCATCAGAGATCAGGTAACTGCCAGATGATCGGCGTTTGACCGATCGACTCCAGCGCCGCATTGATCTCCGAGAAAGGTTTGCTGCCAAAGAACTTGGCGGCTGAGAGTGGCGAGGGGTGCGCAGCGGTCAAGATCTTGTGCTTGGTCGGGTTGATGAGCTTGGCTTTCTTCTGAGCATAGGCACCCCAGAGGGCGAAAACGACGGGTTCAGGGCGTTCGTTCAGCGCCATGATCGCGGCGTCGGTGAAGTTCTCCCACCCCTGATTTTTGTGCGAGTTGGCCTCGTGGGCCCGAACCGTCAAGACGGCGTTGAGAAGCAAGATCCCCTGCTTGGCCCAGGGGACGAGGTCGCCGTTATTGGGGATCTTGCAGCCGAGGTCAGTCTTCAACTCGCGGAACATGTTGGCCAGCGACGGCGGTGGCTTGACCCCGGGGCGAACCGAGAAACAGAGCCCGTGTGCCTGGCCAGTCCCATGGTAAGGGTCTTGTCCGAGCAAAAGCACCTTGACCTGCTCAAACGGAGCAAGCTCGAACGCGTTGAAGACGTCGGCCTCAGGTGGATAGATCGGGTGCTTGGCGCGTTCCGCCGCAACGAACTCCTGGAGCTTGGCATAGTAGGGACGGGCAAACTCATCGGCCAGCGCGGCCCGCCAGGATTCGGGGAGCGGGGTGGGGCTACTCATCGGTCGGTTTTCTCCAGCAGGTGAAGCACTCGATCGGCTTATTCTGGGCGAGATCAGGGACGATCGGCAACCGTTGGCGTCCAGATGAGCACGAACCAGAGCCAAACGACCAGGACATTCCGCGCGTTGAAAACCAGGATCGTGGCCAAACTCGTGCGTGGCCAGTGACTCAGCGAACCTTGGGCCAGGAGCGTGCTGACGACAACCGCTCCGAACAACCACCGCGCCCGCCGCCCGACTTGCCCTTCCAGCACCGTGATCAAGGGGATCAGCCAGATCAAAAACTGGGGAGAAAATACCTTGCCGGCCGCGATTAAACCGACCACGGCGGCCGACGCGTACCGGATCGGTTCGTGGCCGCTCCGCCGGGTGGACACGACGCAGACGCCGATCACGACCGCCGCCTGAATGAACGGGACCCAGCCGAGAAGACCGGGCGAAGCGGGTGTCGTGATCGAATAGGAAGAGTGGTCGCGACCGGTCACGATCGAGCCACCAGTGGTCCAGGCGACAAGCATCAAGCCGCCCGCGTACAGACTCCCGTACTCGAAGCCTCGGTCCGTCTGGTACCGGAGCGATCGGGCCAACCCCGGCCCACCGGCCAGAACCAACCAGGCGATCGCCCCGACCAGCATGGTCAGAGCAAACGCGGTGAGACCGCGTGTCCACCCCCTGCCCCGTTGCCGCCAGTCCGCAACCACGTTGACCAGAGCCAGGACAACCGGATAAACCTTGATGAATACTCCCGCGGCGGCCATGAATCCACCCTGTCTGCGTCGGGTGGCGGTCCACGCCAGGGTGCTCGCGAATCCGACCAGCATCGGCGCAGCGTCATACCGCGTGATCAGCAGCCGCGAGAGGATCGCGAAATAGATCGAATACCAACCGAGCGCCAACCAGAGTTGCCGCCTCCCCGTGCGGCGGTCGACCCAACCGGCAACAAGTGCTACACAAATGGCGTTGCACACCAGCATCTCGCCCGCGAAGACGACCTTGTAGGCCGCGAGGTTGCGCGTTACCAACGCGGGTGCAACGAACAGCGGGAGTGCCAGCGGCGGGTACTCGACCATGAAGTCGTGATACGGAGTCGCCCCGGCCAGGGTATGCAGGGCATAGCGGTGGTAAATGTCGGTGTCTTCGGTCCCAATCCGCACCTTGGTTCCGGATGTGAACACGACAAATACGGTTTGAGCCAGGACGACGAGCAGCACGGCGAGCCAGCGAGGCGTGGGCGAAGTTGGCCCGTGATTGAACCGGAATAATCGGCCGACGAGCACAGTTTTGACCTGAAAATCTGAGTGAAATCAGTGCTCAAGGAAGGGAAAGCAAAACATCGACACAGCTTAGCACAAGGTTGACCCATTAAGCAGTCCACGGTCGCGGCAGTCCCGGCGATATTCCTCACGGTCATTGCCCAGTGTCAATGCTTTGTCAGTATCAGGATCGTTTTCAACGACATCAAAATGTCAGAAAATGGTTTTCATTGATCGTTTCAGGAAAACATATTGGGAAAGACCCCCAACTTTGTCATTGATGGTTTTACGAACGTGATGGATGAGTCGAGTGCAACTCGAACAGGATCTGGTGCCGGGTTGGACGCTCGGCGCGTGACTTGATCATGGATTGGATCTGACCTGGAGTGCACGACTTATGGCCCTAATGGTAACTCACGCGAAATACTCGATCGCGGCCGTTTCCAAGTTGACTGGCATCAGTTGTCACGCCCTTCGGGTCTGGGAACGACGCTACGGGTTCCCGATCCCGTGTCGCTCCGCTTCGGGGCATCGCCGGTATGGGACCGATCAGGTTGGCGTGCTCCGTGAGATCGCGGTCAGGACTCAGGCGGGGGACTCGATCAGCGACCTGATTACGGAATATCACGCTGGTCGGCTCGAACCAACCTTGGTCGCGGATCAAGGAACAATCGAGCGGTCGTCGATTCGGGTGATAGTGGATGTTCTTTATGCGGGTGATGTCGTGGCCGCCGAAGTCGTCCTTGATCGACTCATGCTCACGATAACCCCGCTCGAAATCATTGAGCAGGTGATCGAACCAGCACTCGTCGAGGTTGGCGAACGCTGGTTTCGGCGTGAGAGTTCCATTTATCAAGATCGTGTGGCGATGGGCTGCCTGTTCAGCCTGATCCATCGCCTACTGCACCGGTCCCGTTCCGAAAACCCCTGCCCACGTCGTCGAGTCCTGGTCGGGACCGTGCAGGGTGATCTCCACGAGGGGGGCGTTTTGCTCTTAAGTCTCGCGCTCGAACTGGCCGGCTGGCGTGCAATCTCAATGGGAGCGGACGTGCCAATCAGCGAGTTTCCCAAAGCCATCGACTCCTGGAAACCCGACGCGCTGGCACTCTCGTTCGTGCTGTCGCGGAACATCCGGAAGCGGTTCACTGACCTGGCACGGATCACCTCGGTTCCCGTCTTCGTCGGTGGCCGGAGCATCGTCAATCACCAGGGCCTGGCCCGTCGGTTCGGGATGATCCCTCTGACGGGCTCGCTCTCGGCGACCTCGGCTCAATTGATTCTCGACACCGAGCGTTGGCATGGTCGCCTGGCTCGTGCTTCCTCGACCGCTAAAACAACCACCTCCACAGATTCGCTCTCATCATCGGTCTACTGGGAAAGTCTGATCAGGAGCGAGGTCTGATTTCTCCACGATCCCAGCGCACAAAAAAACGATGTTTCCCAATTCCTGGGAAACATCGTGAGTTCAGTTCCAAGTCAACCTGATTCAACAACGGCGAAGATCAATCCAAAATCGAGCCTCGCCGGTGATCAATGATGCTCAGTACTGGGGGGAGGACTTTGCGGGAGCCTGCGGGGCCGGCGAAAACTTCGCCGGGGCCTGGGCAGCCGGCAAGACCTTCGCTGGAGCAACACCCTGCGGGGCCGGCATCACCTTGGCCGGAGCCTGCGGGGCCGGGGCGACCTTGGCGGGAGCCTGCATCGTCGGCATCACCTTGGCGGGAGCCTGCGGGGCGGGCAGCACCTTGGCGGGAGCCTGCGGGGCGGGCAGCACCTTGGCGGGAGCCTGCTGGGCGGGCATCACCTTGGCGGGGGCCTGCGGGGCGGGCATCACCTTGGCGGGGGCCTGCGGGGCGGGCATCACCTTGGCGGGGGCCTGCGGGGCAGGCATCACCTTGGCGGGGGCCTGCGGGGCGGGCATCACCTTGGCGGGAGCCTGCATCGTCGGCATCACCTTGGCGGGAGCCTGCGGGGCGGGCATCACCTTGGCGGGGGCCTGCGGGGCCGGGGCGACCTTGGTCGGGGCGACTGCGGTCGGCATCACTTTGCCGGGAGCTTGCGGGGCCGGCAGCACCTTGCCCGGAGCCTGTGCGGTGGCCAGGACCGTGGTGCCGTTGTTGTGGTGACCGTTCACACCGCTCAACGCCAAAAGCAAAACAACACTGGTCATCGCGATATCCTCAGAGGATTGGTAGGGTCATCCCAACAGATCGATCGATCATTCACTCAACTTCAATCCCCGGTGATATGGCTCCTCTCCACCCAGCCTGAACTGGGTAAAGGCTCACCAACACCACTGCCCCGGCGCTGGGGCTCATAATCTTAGACCCCGGTATCTCTCTGCAGAGAAACCTCGATGGATCTTCAAGACGATGAGTTGGTCCCCATCGACACGCAACGGGAACCCGTCTCACGTTGGCCTCGAGGCTGCGGCGGAAGCGTCAGGTAGGTCATCATGGCCTGCCGTTCGCTCCACCCCTGGGGTGGCCAGGCTTATTCATCGGCATCAAGGGGCGACGCGCTCACCTCGGTCTTTGAGAATTTCGAGGATCGGCGGGTTTGGCGGATTATAGGGCAAATGACACGACCTCGTAATATGGCGAACCATCGGTCAGGATTTTCGGTGGGCCGGCTCGATGTCACTTGCCGAACTTTGGTGGGTATCCAACAGGGATGAAGCTCCAACGGGTCCTCGTTGCTATGATAGCGGGGGGCACGGATGGGAAGCGTGGTGGGTCGATTCATATCGGTACTTTGGAGGCAGCATGCGTATCGGCATCAGGCTCGTAAGCATTATCGCTGGTGCGTCGTTGGTTGCCCTTGCGGTGGCCACGATGGCAGTGGCGAAGGCACCGAGCGACGAGGTGAAACACGTTCCCTTGGGTGGAACGCTGACGGGCCAGACAGGCGACCGTTACTTCGGTGTCTATGTGCCGACACGCTTTGGCGGTAACCTGACGATCACCCCTAGCTCGGGCGTGGTCGAGGAGATCGTCGGGCCGGACAACAAGCCACGTCAGAACGGCGACGAGGTGGGAACTGACCAGCAGGGTTGGTATCGCTTCAAGATCTCGAAGGCTGAAGAGGGTCAGCCTTACTCGGTGGACACGAAGTTCGTCCAGCTTGCCCAGAGCAAACGGTTGCCCTGGAACTTCTATTACTGGCCGACCAAGTCGGATGCGATCCACGAACCTTGGGCCAACGGCAATGCTCGGGTTGACACAATGTATCCCCAAGGCGACGACGTGATGGTCGCCACTCCCGGTGGGTACATTGCTCCCGGGCAGGACATCGTTCGGGCTGGCCCGAATGGCTTGCTCGAAACCCCGGTTGCGCCGGGCGACACCAGCACCTGGTTCCCCAACCTTTATGACGACCTGACGTACAAGGGTCCCGATGGGACGTTGTTCTCCACTCCATCGCCGATGCTCAAGTATGACCAGCTCTTCAACGCTGGTGCCCGGAACTGGGAAGCAGCCAACAGCCAGAATCAGGACATCCAGCGCTGGCCCGGCCATTGTCTCGGTGGTGCCGTTGCCTCGATCATGCTCAATGAGCCGATCCCGGCTCCAGGATCAGGTCTGACCAAGGACGAACTGAAAGCCCTCTGGGCGGAACTCGGCGAGAACCACTACAACCACCAGATTGGTGACTACGCCAACGAGATCCCGCCCGGACCGCCCCGGCGAGGGGTTGGACAGCACCGATGCTTTCGTCCCCCGGTTCCACAACATGCTCGAGACCCACATCCGGGGGAACAAGCAAAACCTGCTCGGCAACCTCCGGGCATTCCCGCCCCGAGGGACCGTGAGCGAGGTCTGGAATCACGGGATCGGCAAGTACACCGCGACTTACCACGCTGTGCCGGGCAAGGGCGAGCGCTCGGTTCGCCTTGAAGTCGAACTCCAGGCCAACTCGGGCTCGAACCTCAACGAAGGCGACCCGAAACCCCGGATGGTGACCTACGAGTACAGCCTTGTCTATGGTCTCGACGGCAAGGTGGACCTGGTCAACGCCGGCACCTCGGACTGGATCTCGGTGGGTGGCGAGGCTCAGTATTGCCCCTTGAACATGCTTGAAGTCTCGAACACCCGCTGGGCAGGTCACAACCCGAGCATCACCGAAGCCAACGTCCGGTCGATCGACCTGGCTAACGGCGGTGGTTATCGCGGTCTGGCCAGCGCGACTCCGCCCCAGTTCAAACCGGTCAACAGCTACGAAGCCGGCCGCGCTCCGATGTTTGCCTCGCGGGCTGTGGGCTCCCCCGACTCGTCGGCCGCTTCACCTCGTCGCGGTCTCTTCCGACTGTTCGGCGGTCGTTGACCGCGTCTCATTGGTGCTGAAGTACCGATCACCCACCCGCCTCGGCGGGGTGGTCTCCTCGACGTTGAGGAGAAACCACCTCGTCCGAGGTTTTCGGTTTGGTGGCACTCGGACAAGTTTGGTAGGCTCGACATGACATCGACCGCCAAACGTCTATTGGACTCGGAGCAAGATTTATGGCTCAACCGACAACGAAGGGTCAGCAACTGGCGCACAATCATCTTGCCGAGGGGGAAGTCACTGGCCACTTCCACGCTGCCGAGGGCGTGGGTGTCGCGCTACACCAGGATTGTACCGATCCCGAAATCCTCTGGCTCGAAGCTCCCGAGGGGGCCACCGTGACGCACCAGGAACACAGTCCGATCGTGCTTCCACCCGGAACCTACGTCCGGCGGATCGTCCGCGAGTACGACCACATCACGGAAGAAGCCCGCGCTGTCCAGGATTGAGGCGATGATTTCCGACCCCCCTTCCCTCGTCGCCGCCGGCATCCAGTTCTGGTATCGGGACGGTCAGTTGCACCGCGACGGCGACCGGCCCGCTGTCATTCATCCGGATGGGTCAGCCTATTGGTATCAGAACGGCCAGCGTCATCGTGTCGGCGATCAGCCCGCCGCAGTCGAGGCCAACGGTACCCGGCGCTGGTACGTCCGCCACGAGCGGCACCGGCTCGGCGATCAGCCTGCCGTGATCGAGGCCGACGGCACTCAACGCTGGTTTCACCGCGACCGGCGGCACCGCGATGGCGACCGCCCCGCCATCATCCTCGCCAATGGCGACCAGCACTGGTACCGCCAGGGGAAACGGCATCGCGACGGTGATCTGCCCGCCATTATCCGCGCCAATGGTGATCAATCCTGGTACCACAACGACCGCCCGGACCGAGCGGACAACCAGCCCGCCGTCGTCGAGGCGTCGGGCCGGCAGCTCTGGTATCGGGCTGGCAACCTCCACCGCGACGACGGCCCCGCCATCGTCGAACCCGATGGCACCTTGTTCTGGTATCAAGATGGCATGATCCACCGCGACGGCGACCAGCCCGCGATCACCGAATCCGACGGGATGCAGCGCTGGTTTCAGCAGGGCGGCTTGCACCGTGACGGCGACCAGCCCGCGATCATCGAGCCGAGCGGGATGCGCTGCTGGTTTCAGCTTGGGCGACTCCACCGCGACGGTGATCAGCCCGCTGTGGCCTGGCCCAACGGCGACCGGTGCTGGTATCAGAATGGCGGCTTGCATCGCGATGATGACCAACCCGCCATCATCAACGTCGATGGGTCGCACTGGTACACCAAAGGTCACCGCGAGCGAGCCAGCGGCGGGCCGACCATCATCGCCGCCGATGGCAGCCAGTTCTGGCACGCCACGGAGTGGGACAGGACAAAAAGTTACCAATCGTTCCACGCCAACTCGCTCCACCGAGAGGGGGATCAACCCGCCGTGGTCCGGGCGGATGGTGCCCGCTTCTGGTACACCTATGGCAAGCTCGACCGCGGCGGCGATCAACCTGCCATCATCCTGCCAAACGGAGATCAGTACTGGTACCACGCCGGCAAATTGCAGCGCGACGGTAACCAGCCCGCGATTGTGTGCGTGGATGGGCTGCAAGTGTGGTTCGTCTCGGGTTGGCTCGGCAGCGTGATGGCCAGGGCCGACTGGGGGCCGAATTTTCCCCCGACCGATCTGACCGCTCAGCTTCCAGTCTGGCGTGGGTCGCGCGTGCTGGTTCCGGGCGAACCCAGCTATCAGGCTACCGACCCGCCGACCCAGACCGACCCCGATGGTACGCTCCGCTGGTTGGTGGACGGCAAGCCGCACCGCGACGGCGACCAACCGGCGCTCATCGGGTCGAGCGGCCAGCAGGAGTGGTATCGCCATGGCCTCCTGCATCGTGACGGCGATGGACCGGCCGTCATCGCCGCCAACGGCGATCATCAATGGTATCAGGCAGGCAAGCTCCACCGCGACAGCGACCGGCCCGCCCTGATCTGGGCCAGCGGGGCCTGCTCCTGGTATCAGCACGGCCAGCGGCACCGCTCGGGTGACCGGCCCGCCGAGATGCTGGTCAACGGGGTGCACGCCTGGTATCAGCACGGCCAGCGGCACCGCGCGAGTGATCAGCCGGCCTACCTGAATTCTGATGGGCGGCGCGAATGGCGTCAGCACGGCCAGTGCCATCGCGACGGCGATCAGCCCGCTCTGATCCAGCCAAATGGGCGTTGCGAATGGTACCAGGCGGGCAAGCTTCATCGCGGTGGCGATCGGCCCGCTGTCGTCTCGGCATTCGGGCTCAAAGAATGGTACCAACATGGCGTCCAGCACCGCGACGGCGGCCAGCCCGATCGGATCAAACAGGCGGAAGAACGTGCCTGGAGTTCCGCCCTCAACGATGATCCCGCCGGCGATCAACTCATTGATATCGGCCCGCTCCGTTTCGGCTGGAATCGTTCCCGACCGGGGGGGAAACCGAGTTATGTACACAGCAACGGCTATCGCGAATGGCATCAACCCAACCTCAACGACGATGAGGAACCCAGAAGTCGTCCAACCCAAGATAATGGAACCGTCGATGATCGCCCGAGCTCATTCGATGGGAATGGTGATCGCTGGTGGTATGCCCCTGGCAATTTCGAGCATCGCGACAACGATCAGCCCGCCCAGATCGGTGCCGACGGCCACCGGGAATGGTTCCGCCTGGGCCTGCAGCACCGCGACGGCGACGAGCCCGCCGAGATCGACGCCAGCTACGGGATGACCTGGTATCAAGCTGGCCTCATCCACCGGGACAGCGGCGAACCCGCCATCATCCGCCCGGCACAAGAACCCCAGTGGTACTTGCACAACGTCCAGGTTCCCCGCTGGCTCGGCACGGCGTGGCCGCACGAGTTGGACCCGCGCGACATCCAGAAGTGCGACAACGTCGAGGTCCGCCGCGAGTTCATTCGCAAGATCGGCATGGACCGGATCGCCGATGGGCTCGACCAGCAGATTATTGAAACGGACGGCGATTACACGCTCCTCTCGTTCGACTTCGGCGAGGGCCTACTGCGGCACTATCTGAAGATGAAGAACCCGTCGGTGGACGTCTGGCACTATGAGGGGGTGCCCAACGAGGTGTCAACCGTAACCGGTGCCCTGCTCTGGCGGAACGGGATCGAGCCGGAGCAGGTTGACCCGGTGGCCGGGGTTGACTGGTACCAGCAAGGAGACGTCTTGCTCTTTCCGGCCGGAGCGACTTTGTTCAAGCCGAGGCCGATCCGATTGACCTGACGAGATCCAGGATCAGGGTTGGTCGGAAAATCAGGGCAGATTCTCGCAATATTGCCCGACCCGAATGGCTTACCTGGTCGGTCGGGTTTATCAGTTCGGAATTTTCGGCAAGGTCGTTCAAGTTTGGTGACCGAATTGGTCGATGAGGTAATCTGGGCAGATCCTGTTGCCCGGCGACCGCGGTCGGTTCGCTTTCTGGAAATAAGGATTCATCCCCGCCAACCCGGATCGCCGAAGCAGGCGAACGAGGGGGCTCTCGCCATGACCCAGATTCTGGAACCTAGCAATTGCTCGATGCCGGCTCGACGCCGGACCTTGCCGGCGGCGCCGGTCTTGATTCGTGTCCCCGCGCTGTCGGCTCCGACGGTGGGTGGGCGCCGGGCTCCGGTCCGTCGTCGCCGCCTGCGTCGTGAGATCCGCGTGGCGGGATACTGGTTGCTTGCCTTGATTCCGCCCTCCGTTGCCTGTGCAACCTGGGGTGGCAGCCATACACCGATGCTCCTGGCGGTCAACTCGCCCGACCGATCGGTCGCGGCGGTGGCCAGCCTCACCGATGACGCTCAGCCTCGGATCATGCTTTCGATCGAGCCGGTCGCTGCCCCGCAACTGCGTGAAGCCGCTCCTTGCTCGGTTGTTCTGTCCGGTCAGCTTTTGCCCGCCGACGCCCCCGAGGAGACAGCGCATGGGGGATATTGATCAGGCTCTGGCCCGCGCGTATGGACGCCGCGGGCCGAGCGATGAGGCTGCCGGTACCAACCTGCCCGCGCCTCACTTTGCCGTCGCTGGACCGCCGGTTGCTCCTCGCGTGCCGTCGCCGGCCATGCCGCATCGCGATCTCGAACCGGTGGGTCCAGAATCGTCGGTCACGCTGGAGTGGCCCGCCATCGTCCGCGCTCTCGAACGTGAACATGGGCCTAGGTTCGAGCAACTCGCCGACGCTCTGGTCGATGCCCGTAAATCGGTCCAGTTGCGATCAATCTTCTTCACCAGTTGCCACCGTGCGGAAGGTCGCACAACCTTGCTCCTCGGTCTGGCAAGAGCGTTGGCCCGGCGGCCGGGCCGAACGGTGCTGGTCGATGCGGACCTGACCGGGCCGATGCTTGCCCGGTCGCTCGGGATCGTGCCGCGGTTCGGGCTGGATGATGTGCTTGAGGGCTCGGCGGCACTGGCTGATGTCGTGCTCGACGCCGCCGACGATCACCTCGCCGTCGTCCCGCTTCGGAGCGCGATGGCTCGGCCGCGTGAGATCCTCACCAGTCCCGCCTGGTCCACCGCTCTGGCTTGCCTCCGCCGCGACTTCGATCATGTCCTGATCGACGGGAGCCCACTGTTCGCCAGTCTGAAGTCGGTCGCCCTGCCCCGATCGGTCGACGCGGCGATCTTACTGCACAACCGCACGCTGACCGGTGATCGGGCGGTGCTCCGGGCTCGCGAAGCTCTCGAAGCGGGTGGACTCCCGTTGCTCGGTCTCGCCGAGACGTTTGTTTGAATCGAGGAAGGATTCCAGAATGCTCCAATGGGACGCCGCTGAGGATGCCTTGTTCCAGCTCGCGAAGGCGCAACTGGAAGACTTTTTCGAGGAGACGGACCTCGCCGACCTTTACGGTCTCGGCTTCTTCGCTGATCCTCTCGAAGGAGTAGGGCTCGTTGCCAACGGTCGGCGATATCTGGAGACAGCCAGGGCCGACTATTGCCAGGTGGCCATTGACCCCAACCTGAATTCAACCCGCTGGGACGATCAGTTCAAGTGGGAGATCGGCAACTGGGAGTTCCCGGGAGATCTCGGTTATCCACTCGATGACCTGGACGCGGTTTGGGACGAGTTTCGGGCCGAATTGAAGCAGATCGACGACGAGGATGACGTGGAGCGGATCGTGAACCTCTGCGTTCGGGTTCTGGAGCGTTTACATGCGGATGGGGTATTCGCCGTCTTGCCGGCTCTCGAAGGTCTGACGGTGCAGGGCCATGACGACACGGCGGAGATGGTCTTGCCGCGCAAGGAACGGCTCGACGCCTTGTTGAAGAACCCGGTCGATTCCGGGTCCTGAACGATCATGATCGCTGGTCCGACAGGGAGGTCTGACCGTGTACGAGGAGCATTTTGGTCTCCGGCCGCGCCCGTTCGGCGACTCGCCGGGGGGACCGCACGACGTGGACCTGCCGAGCCGCGCCGTGGTCCGGCGCCGCTTGCGGTATGGCCTGGAGCAAGGCGGCGGGCCAGCGTTGCTGGTCGGGCCGCCGGGCACGGGCAAGACGTTGCTGGCCCGAGCGCTCGGGGCGGAGCTTGGAGCCACCCGGACTGTTCATCTGACGTTTCCAGTGATGCCCGCCGCCGATCTCGTCGCCTGGTTGGCTGATGAACTGGGTCTACCGGGATCGGGCGACTCGACCGGCTGGAATGGCTCGATCCGCCGGTTGCGGGCGGGTCTGGCGGCAGCGGTCGGTCGCGGCGAGCAACCCTTTCTAATCGTGGATGAAGCCCACTTGATCGAGGACCAGGCCACGTTCGAGGCTCTGCGACTGGTCCTCAACTTCGCGACCCAGGGCCCGCCCGACCTGGCGCTCTTGCTCGTTGGCGCTCCGGAAACGGTGGCCAACCTCCCCCCAGCCCTCACCGATCGGCTGGCAGCGCGGTCGTTTCTGGGATCTCTGACGCTGACGGAATCATCGAGCTACATCCTGGGTCGGTTGCGCGTTGCGGGAGCCTGCCGCCCGCTCTTTGATCCCCCGGCGCTGGTTGAACTGCACGGAGCGGCCGAAGGGTCGCCGCGACGCCTGAATCGGCTGGCCGATCTAGCCCTCCTGATCGCCTACGCCGAGGGCCGCGAACTGGTCGAGCAAGGCACCGTCCGCGCCGCTGCCCGCGAGTCGCCGTTCGACCTCCTGGCGGCCTGAAATTGGGTCCAACGTCGGCTCGACCTGGCATGGCGCTTGCTCGGCGATGCGTCATCCCCACTTGATCGCCGTGGCCGCCCCACGCGCTCGTTTGAAGGAAAGAATCTCACCCATGGCCGCACGCAAGAAGTCTGCCGACGACAAGAAAGCTCCCGCCGATGCCAAGGCTGCGGCAAAACCAAAACCCAAGACGGCACCCGCCAAACCGCAGGCCAAACCGAAGGCGGCAGCCAAGTCGAAGTCCAAGGAGTCGGACCCGGCGATCTACACCGACCCCAAACTCCGCGATCGCATCAAGGAGGAGATCACGGCGGGCGACAAGGGAGGTAAGCCCGGCCAGTGGAGCGCCCGGAAAGCTCAGTTACTCGCGAGCGAGTACGAGAAAGCCGGTGGTGACTACAAGAACGGCAAACAGAAAAAGACGGACGCCCAGGAGCATCTCGACTCCTGGACCGACGAGGACTGGAAGACATCTGACGGTAAACCCGCCGACCGCGAGGGTGGGACGACACGCTATTTGCCCGCCGAAGCCTGGGACAAGTTGACTCCCGCCCAGAAGAAGGCCACGAACGCGAAGAAGCAGGCGGGATCGAAGCAAGGCGAGCAACACGTCGATAACACCGCCGACGCCAAAAAGGCCCGCAAGAGCGCTACCAAATCAACAGCCAAGACAAAGGACTCGGCCGAATCAAAAGCCGGATCAAAATCGAAACCGAAGTCGAGCAAGTGATTTCCTGACCGAGATCGGAGTCCGCCGAAGGGATCAAGGTTGGTTCGTGGCCTTGTCCGCCAGGACCGAACCGATCAGATCCTTGAAGGCGGGAACGGAGTGTAAGCTGATCAGGTCGGGGTCGGTTTGTACCATCGACCGAGACACCCCGGACTGGACCGCTCGCCGGATGTAGCCGATCGCCTGGTCGGCGATCTTCGGATCGGATTGGTGGTTGTAATAGAGCGCTAGACTGCACCCCGCATTATAGAGGCGGAGCGCGGTCGGATGCAGGACGAGGCGTTCCACATCCGTCATGACGCCTGGATCACCAAGTTTTCCCCGGAGCCAGGCCGAATGCTCGATGGCGTCGATCCGGTTCGGATCGACCTGTTGTGCAAGGATGGCGTACGCGAGCGACTTGCGGGGATCGGTCAACCGTTTGAGTCTGGCAAGCCCCATCAGGGCTCCAACGTTTTGAGGCTCGCGCAGCAGGACATAATGATAATCCGCCTCTGCGGCGGACGGGTTGGAGTGCAGGTAGAGCGCCCCCCGGGCAATCCGCGGCATCAACTCATCGGGATTTTGCTCGATCAGGGTGTCGAGCAAGCGTAACGCTTCGGTCGTCTGGCCCGCTCGTCCCAGGGCTTCCCCACGCGCGGCCTGGAGGAAAACTTCGCGGCGACCCAGTGCATAGGCCTGGTCGAAGTCAACGACGGCGGCCGGAGCGTCGCCCAACTCCAGAGCGATCAACGCCCGGTTCGCCAAAGCATCGGAAATTGTGCCGTCGATCTCCAGGGCATGGTCAAGTGCGGACCGAGCCTCATTCAACCGCCCGGCTTTGCCCAGTGCAAGCCCGCGGTTGACCCAGGGCCAGGCGAACCTGGGCGATAGGACCGTGCAAACGGCGAAATCACCCGCCGACTCGGCGAATCGCTTCTGATCGTAATGGCAAAGTCCGAGCGCGAACCAGGGCCAGAACCCCTGTGGGCTCAGGCCGATCGCCTTGCTCAAGGCTGTCTCGGCCTTGTCGGGTTGGCTTCTGTTGAGCAGCGAGGTTCCCAGTAAATAAAAGTCGCGGCCGGTAGTGGGGGAGAGTTTCGCGGCGAGGGCGCGATCGCGTGTGGCCCTGGCAGTCTCGCCCACGCGGGTGAGATATTCGGCTCGGTCTTCGTAGAGGGTGATGGTCGGCGTCGGATCAATCACCTCGGCTCGGTCGAGCCAGGCGATCGCCTTCAGGGCCGCGTTTTTTTGCTTGTCGGGCATGCGCGTTTGGTCGGCCAGATAGATCCGGGCGCGGGCAACCAACATCATGACTTCAGCCAGATTGCCGCGGGCTTCATTTTGCTCGTTCCTATCGAGTTTTTCGAGCCAACCATCCGATCGGCGATCCTGATCGATATCCAGAGAGATCCCCGCTTGCGCCAGAGTTTCCTCGGCAAGGGTGATTCCCGCGCCCAGATTTTCGGTTGGCCCCGTCGTGTTGAGCGACCACTGGCACCGGGCGAATCGCTCCTCGAACCCTTTAAGTTTCAGGTGGGCGGAGACCAGGGTGAGGTGGCGGTGGACCGTCCAGGCCACGCTGCACAAGCCGAGCACCACGACCAGGCCAACCGTGCCGACGGTGGAAGCTCCCGTGGCTCGGGGGTTGCGTCGCAGCCACTTGGCCACTCGCCCCCGCCAGCTCGGCTCGGTCGTATACTTGAGCGGTTGGTCGTCGAGGAAGCGGCGGAGGTCCTCGGCGAGATCCCCGGCTCGGGCATGGCGGCGCTCAGGGTTCGGGTCCAGGCACTTGCGGACCACGGCGTCGAGGTCGCGCGGCATGTTAGGGTCGATCGCCCGGAGCGAAGGCGCTCCCGCTCGCCGCTCGTCGATCATGTGACGGATCGTGAGCAGGAGTGGTTGGTCGGGCTCAGGGTCGCCGAATGGGCGTTGGCCGGCGATCATCTCGAAGAGAATCAGGCCCATTGCATAGATATCCGACCGCTCGCCGACCGCCTCGGGAGGTGTGGTCCCGTTGGGGTGAAAAGCGTCGAGATGCTCAGGTGCCATGTAAGGCAAGGTGCCGCCCATCCGGACCCGGTCGGCTTCCTCGGCCTTGACCGTTGAGTCAGCGGCAAGGTTGAAGTCGAGGAGCATCGGCGTACCGTCGGCGGCGATCAGGATGTTCGACGGCTTCAGGTCGCGGTGCATCAGACCGTGCGAGTGCGCGTGTTCAAGTCCCTCGGCCAGCCGGGCAATGACCCACGCGGCGGCGCGGATGAAGTTGGCTTCGCGGAGGAAGCGCCGGGCTGGTTGCACTGGATCGCGGTCGTTGCCTTCGGGCAAGTCGTGACGCGACCAGTTTCGCTTGGAACTGATCGATCGCTTCCACCGGGGGAGCTGGTTCAAAATTGACCAGCGGGCCGCCGAGGTGTTGCGGCCAGGATTCGCACCATTCGGCCTGGTGGTGACCTTGTTTTGCCCGGATCTGGGCGACTTGGGAGTCAGTAGACCCGCCACGAGAGTCGCACCGAGCGGGGGCTGATTCGAAGGTTGCGAGCCTGGCTCGGTTGCCGATGATCGGACCGTCGTCCGCCGACGGAGTCGTTCCGACCCCATTGCCTCGCTCGGCGGGGGCATCGCAACGATGTCGAGTGCCTTGAGCAAGCTCCGCTGGTCGTGCTGGCTTCGCTGGTTTGCCGCGGCGGCTTCGAGCACCTGAGCCAGGTTGGCACCGCCAAAATATGGCATGCACATCACGCGGAGGCCAGTCGTCGGGTCATCGTGCACCGAAAAGATCGGGACGATATGTGTGTGCTGGAGACGCGCCAGAATCCGAGGCTCGTCACCTTCCGCTTTCGTGATCTTGAGGGCGACCAGACGATTGCCGAGCAGCGATTCCTCAGCGAGAAAGACCCGGCCAAAGGCACCTCGGCCCAACTCTGTCAAGAGGCGGAACCCGGCGACTCCATCGCCGATCTGGGGGAAGCGAATGCCATCGACTCCCTCGCAGGTGAAGTCGAGACCCGACGCGGCTCCCGGACTCGCTTGCGGAGCCTCAGCAAACACCCCCATCGTCGCGTCGGGGTCAATCGAGACGAGTGGATCGCGGTTCCGGTCCCGGTGGATCGTGAAATCCGCCAGCGGCGCGGCGAGATGCTCCAGGGGCGTCACGACTGTCGGTGGGTCGGGATCACGGTGCGTGAACTGGTCCGCAACCGCTGGATCTGGGGTCGCGGGAGCAACCACGGTGTCATCGGCTGCCGCCGTTCGTCCTGGATTCCAATCCCAGCAAAGCCGGTCCCCGTTGGATTGGGCCAAGAGACGTCTCTCTTTTCGGCGCTGCCGATCTGGGGTGGAAGTGCGGACCTGCCGTGACGAAGGCTCGGTGACAACGCATCCTCTTGAAGTCTTTAGGTTAGAAAGATCCATTTGTCGAGCGGCACCTGTCACGATCTTCTTCTGTAAACGCAAATCGAGCTGGGTTTGACCCCGATCAAGCACAGCTGAGGGTGGATTTCCTCGTCCAGAGTTGCTCGGAGGAGTTTGGTGTCCTAGGGTTACAAATAGGGAAAGCGGTGTGCTCGGGCTTTCCTCGGGTGATGGCTCGCCATCGCGATGCGGGTTCAGGGGGTTTTCCGTCATGGTCGTTCCGAACATTGAATCCGAACCCGAGTCCGGCACGATGGGGTCGGTCCGAGGCGATGAGGCCATCGCGCGACGTCTGGCCCGCGAGTTTGGGGCACCTGTTGGGTTGCTCGACCCGTTGACTCTTGTCTGGCGGCTGCGGATCGGTGTCAACGCTGCGAGCTTTCCAGGGGGCGACGCGAGTTTGACCGCCGTCCTGGCGTCGGGCCTGCTCTGGCACGGTCGCGTCACACTCTGGCGACCTGATCGTGTTTCGGGGCCGTGCTGGCTCTGCTTACCAGTCCCCCGCCCCGACGGTAGCGACCTCGTGGCCCTGGTCGGGTTTGCCGGTTCGACCACCGAGGCCGAAGGCTGGGGGCCGTTTTGTCCCGAGCGAGCGCTCCGGGCCTGGGGGCAGTCGGTCGCCGATGGGTTGCGGGGCGAGGCGTTTCCCCGGGTTGCTGCCGCGGTCTCACCGTTTCGCGGTGAAGGTGGCGACCGGCTCATGACGTCGCGTTTGATTCGTCGCCTGCGCGTTTCCGATCCCCCCGAGCGGTATCAAGACCTGGCACTCCAGTCGTTGCGGTCGGTCCTTAAGGTCGCGGCGGTCGCCTGGGTCCCCGCCCATCTCAGCGAGCCGACCGTCGTCGTGGGGTCGGTCGCGACGATCGACCCCCGGCACTACCGCGAGTTTGTCCCGCCGGACCACGAGAACGTCCTGCTGAACAACGAACCAAACGCGCGGGGGCTCGAAGCGGTCCGGCGGAGCGTGGCTGTCGCCGCCGACTCTCAGACCTCGATCGGCTGGATCGTCGCGATCAACCCGGTCGACGACCGGCGCTTCGCCGCCCCCGAGGTTGAACTGATTCGCCCCGTGGCCTCGCTTGTCGGGACTCAGCGGACCAACGGCCGGCTCTATGGTGAGTTGAAGGAGTTGCTCTTTGGCGTGATCCGCTCGCTGACCTCGGCCATTGACGCGAAAGACCCGTACACGTCGGGTCACTCCGAGCGGGTGGCCCGAATCGCCGTTCGGCTCGCGGAAGAACTGGGCCTTTCGGCCAACGACCGCGGCGACCTGTACCTGATGGGGCTCTTGCACGACGTGGGCAAGATTGGGATTGACGATACGGTCCTCAAAAAGACGCAGGCATTGACTCCCGACGAATACAAGCTGATTCAGTCGCACGTCAACATCGGCGTGCATATCCTCTCGGATCTCAAAAAACTGCAGCACCTCCTGCCCGGGGTGGCGCACCACCACGAGAACTACGACGGCTCGGGCTATCCTGATCAGTTGAAGGGAGAAGCGATCCCACTTTGTGCACGCATCCTCGCCGTGGCCGACGGGTTCGACGCGATGTCGAGCACTCGACCGTACCGGCGCCGGATGACGCCGATGGCCATTGACGAGATTCTTCGCAAAGGCTCGGGGACGCAATGGGATTCCCGCGTCGTCGATGCCTTGCTCGCGTGCCGGTATGACGTGGAGCAGATCCGCCAGAAAGGTCTGGGCGAGAGCCTGCAGCGCGCGATCAACGACACCGTTGGCCGCACCTGATTCGCCTCCGATCAGGACGACCTGGGTGGGCTTCCCGCTCCGGTGGGGCTGGGAGCAAAGATCGACGCGGCACTGGCACCTGGAACCGGGATGCCACGAAACTTCTGGTCGACCTGAACCCGGAAGGCGGTTCGCGCATCGTCGAGGAGGCGACGTTCGATCTCGGGGTCGCGGTGGTCGGCCGTCGCCAGTCGGCCGGCGATGTACGCGGGGAGGTCGGGGAGTGGCGACCTCGTCTGAGCATAGATTCGAGTCTCCCAACGCAGTTGACCCTGGTGGCTAAGCGTGAACTGACCATCAATCTGAGTGGGCCGACACCGCGATTGAAGGTAAAGCCCCTCGTGAGTCTCGACCACCCGTGTTGATGCCTGATAAGGGGCGTGCGTCTTGAAAAGCTCGGTCCAGGGCGACCCGGTGGGTAAAATCAGATAGCCGCGTCGCGTGAGTGCTTCGGTCCAGATTGGCAGACTGAAGTGGTTATCGGGGCCGTTCTGCTCGGAAGGTTGGCCCAGAAGTGTGGTGCCGTAACGCTCGATAACCGCGACGATCACAGTCTGCGCTCCGTCCTGAATCCGCTTCGCCGCGACGCGGGATGTTAGCTCGGCGGCCCGGTCGTAAGCCCGACTCGCCAGGCGGAATGCTTCGAGTCCCTGCCCGGCTGCAAGCGATGTGCGGGCATTGGTCTGGTCGGTTTCGGCCCTGTTAGTCATCGCGGCTTCGAGCGCCGCCGCGATCGAGTCAGCGAGCGGTGCTAGCGCGGGGTCGCGTTGCGCCCGGTCGGCGAGGATCTGAGCCTCACCGGCTCTCGGTTCGGGGTTAAGCTTGCCGAGCGCGGCCAGGCGGGCTTGAACCTCGGCGCGGGCGGCGTTGTCGCGACGTTCGATCAAGCGGATGAGCCGGGCCGAGCCAGCGAGATCGAGTTTGCGAGCCTCAATCAGCGCTGCTTCGATCTCGCGGAAGGCTCCGCCCGGATTACCGGCGGCCTGCGCGGCATCGCTGGCGGCGATCAACTCGTTGAGGACGCGCTCGCGGTCGGACTGGACCTTCGACCCGATCGATCCGACCCCCCACCATGTCGCCAGCGCGACCAATCCAACCGCCCCGAATGCGAGGCCCCAGCGGAGCCGACGCCGAGCGATCCGCGATATCCGCCCCTGCCCCGACCGCCCCCGCGTCCTGCTGCTCTGGCCCGTCAGAACGTCCAACTGCCGCGGCCGGGCCGTCGCTCTCGGCAGGTAAGGGACCTCCACCAGCGTGGAGCACGCCGGGCAAATGACTTCCCGCCCCGGGGTCAAGCCCCGAGGCGAGATCGACTCGCCACACTCGGGGCAGGCAAAGCCACCGGCCATTCTCGCCTCCCGGACTGGATGCAACCGACCTCGACTTCACAAGATACTCGATGCTGGATCACGATGCGCCGAGCGTGACGGGGACCTCGACCGTCTTCTTGGATCGGACGACGGTGACGGTGACCTGCGAGCCGGGGGCATGGGTCTCAACCTCGGCGAGGAGTTCGTCGGAGGTTTTTACCGGCTTGCCGTCGACGGCGATGATCAGGTCGGCGGAGTCGGGGTCGGGGCTCAGGTTGCCGCGGCGGGTCTGGCGGAACTTGAGCGCCCGGATGCCCGCTTTTGCCGCGGGGCCGTCCTCGACGAGTCCCAGGACGAGCAGGCCGTTGTCGGTGCCGTAGATCCGGGTCAAACCCAGATCGCCGCGAATCACCCGGCCGTTTTCGATCAGAGGGCGAAGAATGCGCTTGATCGACGTGATCGGCACGGCGAATCCGATCCCGGACGACTGGCCTACCTGGCTCAGGATCGCCGTGTTCATCCCGATCACCTCGCCGCGTGGGTTGATGAGCGGGCCGCCCGAGTTGCCGGGGTTGATCGCTGCGTCGGTCTGGATGATCCCCTTGATCTTCCGACGGTTCTTCGACTGGATCGACCGGTCCAGGCTGCTGATGATCCCCGTCGTTAACGTGCGTTCGAGGCCGAACGGGTTGCCGATGGCCAGCACTTTTTGGCCCACGAGCAAGTTCATCGAGTCTCCCAGCGGCAGCGGTGTCAGGGTGTCGGCCGGGACGTCGACCTGCAGAACCGCGACGTCGTTCGACGGGTCAGCGCCGATGACCCGGGCGTCATGGCTGGCGCCGTCGGCGAGGTTGACCTGGAGCGAACTGGCACCTTCGACGACGTGATAGTTGGTCAGGATGTGCCCCTGACGGTCGATGACGAACCCCGATCCCGAGCCGTTTGAGGTTGTCTCATCGCCAAACAAACCCACGGCCGAGGCGGCGGTCGTGATGTTGACGACCCCTTTATTCGCGGCGGCGTAGACCCGGATGTTGATCTGCTCATCGGCATCGGCAAGGCGGAGCAGGTTGGCCGGGATATCAGGCCGAGCGGTGTCGGGCTCGACGAACGGCTCGGCCGGCAGCGCCGTTGAACTCGGGCGGGGGAACGGCGGAGGAATGGCCTGGCCAGGTTCCTGGGCGAGCACGACGCGCCTCTCGCCCCGATTCGCGCTGAACCCACCGGCGAGCCAGTGCCGGGTGATGACGAAGGTCACCAGGATTGCCAGCAGGTAGCGGCTCGCCGTTCGAAGTCCGTCCATCACCCGATCTCCTCTCGCGCTGGCTGAGTCGTCTGTCGTGAATCGGTCCTGGGCCTGGTGCCTAACTGGTTGATGAACTCCATCAACGGTCCGAAGGATTCTAACGCTCATCGAGCGATTTGGCTTCCCCCCACCCTCCCACCCTCCGGTCCGAATGAGAGGAAGGAACGTATTTTCCAGACATTTTGGGACCCAACGAAATAGAACTTGGCCTCTTGCATGGAGCAAGGGGTTGACTCGGCTGATGATCGATCGCTACTTTGTGCCAGAGACAGACTCATCAAGAGGCTGTCCGAGCACTCGCAAGGTTCCGTTCATCTCCCCATGAACAACCGAACCGGGTAACAACGTCCGTCATCCCTCATCCCGATTGGAGCGCCGAATGATTCGCCGCTCGCCTGTCTATGCGATGGCCATTGCGCTCGGAATTCTCTTTGCCTCGGGGTGCGGTTCGACCAACCAGCCCGCGTCGCCGCCAGGCCCCAATGGTGCAGACTATGGGGCCAACAAGATGCCGCCGCCCGAACGACTGGCTCCCAAAGGAGGCAGCAAAGGGGCTCGATCACCAGGAGCACCCCCGCTCCGCCGTTAAATCCCGATTTCCTGCCGTTGCTGCTGGCTCGTACCTTCCCTCTCCCTTGTCGGGGAATCCTAGCCGGTTGGGGATGATCTTTTCGGCTGTCGCTTCGAGTTTAAGGGACTGGCTCCAGCGAGTCTACCTGCCTCTCGTTGCCGGCTCGGGATCGATCAATCAACACCACTCTCATGAGAGCCGAGACGCTGCCAGCCTAACCCCCCCACTCTGTCGCGGGGATTGACGCCTAGATCTGATCGAGACCACCGGCGCGATCCGAAGATTCTCCCCAGCGCATTGCTCTGAACACCCACAGTTTGCTTCACGGTTCGGTCCGGCCAGTCCACCATCACGGAGCCTTTCATGCGTACCCGATCCGCTCGCGGTTTCACGCTGATCGAACTGTTGGTCGTTATCGCCATTATCGCCGTTTTGATCGCGTTGCTCTTGCCCGCTGTCCAGGCCGCCCGCGAAGCGGCCCGCCGGAGCCAGTGCATCAACAACCTGAAGCAGATTGGTTTGGCGTCGCTCAACTACGAGAGCACCAACGCCTGCCTGGTGCCGAGCTGCATCTACCCCTCGCCGATCGATAGCTGGGGTTGGGGGCCGTCGGGTCAACTCGGGCTCCTGCAGTACCTGGAGCAAGGCGTCCTCTGGAATGCCTACAACGCCGGCGCGGTTCAGTGCGGTCCGAGCGGCTGCGGGGCCTACATGATGAACACCACGGTGTTCAACTCGCAGGTTGCCTCTTACCTTTGCCCGTCCGACGCCAAGATGCGGAATGCCCCGTCGATCGGCAACTATGTCGGCAACGTCGGTGGTCCGTTTCAGATGAACAAGAGCTGGTCGGGAACCTTCATCCCGACCCCGACGAGCGACTTCACCTACCTTGGCATCCAGTCGCCGTCCACCGTCAAGATTGCCTCCATCCTCGACGGGACCAGCAACACGGCGCTCTTCAGCGAAGTCCTCTCGGGGATCGAAAGCACGGCCGGGATCACCCCCAAGACGAGTAATCCGAACCTGTGGAAGCGGGTCTACTTCCCGACCACCTACTCCGACCAGAGTGGTACCGCCGCATCGGTCCAGGCCGCGATCGCGATGTGCAAGAATTTGCCCGCCAGCACTCCCCCTCAGGGCGGCGTTCGGGGTGATTGGTATTATGCCTATCCCAACTACATCAACTACGGCTGCTATAACCACGTCTCCGGCCCCAACAGCTTGTCGTGCTCAACCTCCGGCTCGCCGAGTTGGGATACCTGGGGTCTTGATGTCTTCGGTAACGCCCCGCCCAACAGCAACCACCCGGGCGGAGTGAACATGGGCATGTGCGACGGCTCGGTCCGGTTCATGAAGGACACCGTCAACTTGCCGACCTGGTGGGCACTCGGCTCGAAGGCTGGCGGCGAAGTCATCAGCGCAGACCAGTACTGACTTCGATCATGCAATGAATTGAAATCGACAAGGGCCGGGTTCGCTTTCGAGCGAATCCGGCCCTTGTCGATTTGTCAGACAAGCGTTTTGCGAGTGGTTTGGTGCTCGATTATCCAAATCTAGGTGCCGATCATCGGGTTTAAATGTCAGAATTTGATTATTCCTGTTGCGAACGGGGTGGCTCTTGCAACCCTGGACGATGTCTCATGGGCGTGGCAGAATGGGCATGACAATCGGTTAATCGTTGGACCTCTCGCTGTCCGACCACGCCGGTTGCCCCAGACACGCCGCCGAGTTCCGGCGAGACCGATCCCGAACCAGGAGTCCGCCGATGTCGCTCCGTCATCTTTCGTGCTGGGCGTCAGTTCTAGGGGCGTCGTTTGGCGTGGTGCTCCTCGCCTCGACAGCATCAGGGCAGGTTAACCCCGAGAAGTCGGCGGCGCTGGTGAAACCAGCGAGCGGGATGCAGGCGACCCTGTTCGCCAGCGAGCCGATGGTCAGCAATCCGACTAGCATCGACATTGATAGTCGAGGCCGGGTCTGGGTGGCCGAGGGACAAAACTACCGGATGACGCACCGGAAGGACCTACCGCGCATCGAGGGGGCGGACAAAATCAAGATCCTCGCCGATACCGACGGTGACGGCGTGGCCGACAAGGTCACGGTCTTCGCCGACAACATCTTCCCGATCCCGATGGGCATGGCGGTTGAGGAGCGGTACGACAAGGCGGGCAAGTATCTGGGCGCCAAGGTTTACATCGGCAACAGCCCGGACCTGCTCGTGCTCGAAGATACCGATGGCGACGACAAGGCCGATAAGCGGTCGGTCCTCTTGACTGGGTTCGGCGGGATCGACTCTGACCACGGCGTCCACGGGATGACGCTCGGCCTCGATGGGCGCCTTTACTTTACCCACGGCGACGGTTGCTGCTCGTTCGAGGCGAAAGATAACTCGCACAATCCCCGCAACTTCGACGTCACCGACGCCTCGGGCCGGCATGTCACGTCGTCGAACCTGGCCAACACCTTGCGCGTCAACCGCGACGGGACCCACTTTGAGATCCTCGCCGATCGTCAGCGGAACAACTACGAGACCAGCCTGAACGCGAACGGGATCGCTTTCACGTCAGATAACGACGACGATGGCAACCGTGGCTGTCGCGTGATCTGGGTCATGGACGGCGGCAACTACGGCTACCGGACTCCAGGCTCGCCCCGGCACTGGGGCGAAGAGGTGCCCGGGATCGTGCCGAAACTGGTCGGGACCGGCAACGGAAGCCCGTCGGGTCTGACGGTTTATGAAGGCGCCTTGCTCGGCCCCACCTATCGAGGGGGCGTGTTCGAGGCCGACGCGGGGACCCGGCAGGTCAACTTCTTCCCGATCGAGCGCCACGAAGCGACGTTCCGAACCAAGTATGAAGTTTTGCTGACCAGTAATGACCCCTGGTTCCGCCCGGTCGACGTCGCCACCGCGCCCGATGGTTCGGTCCTGGTAGCCGACTGGTACGACGCCGCCGTGGGTGGGCACAATTTCCGCGACCAGGATACCGGACGGATCTACCGCGTCGCGCCGGTCGGGAAAGCCTGGGTCCAGCCGCAACCCGACTTCGCCACCGTGCCGGGCCTGATCAAGCTCTTGCGGTCGCCCGTCATCGCCGCGCAGGATGCCGCCCGGCGCTCGTTGATCGCCCGCGGGGATGAGGACGAGGTCCGGGGCGACCTGAGGGACCTGTTCAACCAGGGTGATTCGATCGAGCGGGCCCGGGCGCTCTGGGTCAGGCACGCGATCGAAGGCGACAAGGTCGCCGTCGCCGCGCTGACCGACCGCGAACCGGCGATCCGCGAGCAGGCAGTCCGCATCCTCGGGCGCGACCTCAGCCGGGTCGGGAATGTGATCTTCTCGAAGACCTCACCCCGACCGCTCCCGATCGCGATGAAGCATCTGGCCGATTTGCTCCCGCTGGCCCTTGATCCCGACGCGGGCGTTCGCCGTGAGCTGATCCTGGTCTGCCGCTGGTTGCCGACGGCCGAGGTGGCCGATGCTCTCACCAAACTGGTCAAGGGCTGGGACGGCCAGGACCGCTGGTATCTGGAAGCCCTCGGCCTCACCCTGGGTGATCGTGATTCCGCGTATTTGACCGAACTTTTCGACCGGGGCCCGTTCGGGCCGATCGGTTCGGCGCTTGAGCGCGATGGTGAGAACGGCAACGTCGCCGTGCCGCCGTTCTTCCCCGCCGACCGGAACGAGTCGTTCATCGCCACCGGCACGCCCGACCGTCCCGCGACCGCGCTCTCCAAATTGATCGGCCTGGCCTGGCGGCTCCATCGCCCCGAGGTCTTGCCCACGCTCCGGCGGGTCTTGCCCGGCCTGATCGCCCCCGAGTTGCAGCAGGCGGCTGACGATGTCCTGGCCCAGATGGACGACAAAACCGCCGCGTCGGTGCTGGCCGAAGCCGCCACCACCACCAATGACCCCGGCCGTCGCGCGGCCTTGACCACGACGATCGCCCGTAAACTGGCTGGCCCGTGGCGCGACTCGAAGAATGACCCCGCCGTGATGGCGTTGATCCAGACGAGCCTTGACAACCCCACCATCCGGACCGCCGGCATCACGCTCGCCGTCGCTGCTTATGATTCCCGCTATGGCGCGACCCTGATGAAGTTCGCGACGGATAGCAAGGAAACTGAAGACGTTCGGATCGCCGCGATCGAAGCGGTCGGCCGGATACGACCGCCCAAGACCGCCGATTTTCTCGACAAGGTGATCGCCGACGCGATCGCGCAAGGGGCCTCGACTCCGCTGGCCCAGGCCGCGATTCGTGCTTTACCCGACGTTCGCCCATCAAATCCGCAACTCCTCGGCTGGATCAGTGGATCAGACACCCCGCTCGGGCTCCGCCGCGAAGCCCTCCGGGTATACGCTCGGCCCAAGAACGGCGGTGGCCGCCGCGTTCTCGAACTCGTCAAGAACGACAAGCTCCCCGACGAACTCAAGAGCGAGGCAACCGCCCTGGTCCACAACGACCCCGACGGCACGATCCGCCGCGAGGCCGCCGAGATTCTGCCCGCCCCCAAAGCCGCGTCGGGCCGGACCTTGCCGCCGATCCGCGAACTCGCCAGTCGTGATGGAGATGCTGGACGCGGTCAAGCTGTCTTCTTCCGGACCGTCGCGTCCGAGTCCGCCAGCGTGGCCTGCGGCTCCTGCCACCGGGTCCAGGGGCAAGGGCAGTGGGTTGGTCCCGACCTCTCGACGATCGGTATCAAGTACGGCAAGGAGGAACTGATCCGCTCGATCCTCTACCCGTCGGCGGCGATCGGCTACAACAACAAAACGCACGTCGTGGCGACAACCGACGGTCGTGTCCTCTCCGGCCTGGCGGTCGAGGAAAACTCCGAGCGCGTCGTCCTGAAAACCGCCGACGGCAAGCGTCAGGTCATCCCAGCGAAGGAGGTCGAGGAACACAAGATCAGCGAGGTTTCGCTGATGCCCGAAGGGCTTGCCGGGTCGATGTCCGACCGCGAGTTCGTCGACCTGATCGCCTATCTGGCCACGCTCCGGCAACCCGTCAGCATCGTCGGCCAGTACCAGGCACTCGGCCCGGTGACGCTTGCCGCCGGTTCGGCGCTGCCGACCCCGAAGATCCCCCTGCCCGAAGCCACAACCGGCCCGAAGCTCGCCTGGCGGCGGGTGCTGACGGATGCCGAGGGTCAGGCTGATGTCGCCGCTCTCGTCGGCACGAACGATCAGACCAGCGCCTTCCTGTTCGTTCCGGTTGCCGTTCCCGCCGACCTCAACGCCCGCTTGGTAATCGACACCGCCGCGTCGGTGCAGGTCTATCTGGACGGCAAGGCTGTCGACCTGAGCCGCGCTGACCGGACGGCCCCGCTGACCGCTCCGCTCCGCCTTGATGCCGGCGAACACGAACTCACCATCCGCGTCGCCGGCGGCACCACCCCGGCCGGGATCGTCACGACGATTGTTGCCGCCAGACCCGTCGAGTTCCGCAGCGAGTGATTCGCGCCGCGATCGAACTGGCTCGCGGACTTCACTCGTCCCGGCTTTTCGGGTTGCCTGCCCCCCATAATAGGGCGTCAGTTGGATGAGGTCCGCGGCTCGGCTGATCCTGACATTCACAACTCGAAAGACGAGAAGAAGTTATGAGCGTTGACGTGAAGTATCAAACGACCGCCACGGCGAATGGTGGCCGCGACGGGGCGGCCAAATCAGAAGATGGGGTTCTGGATGTCAAGTTGACCACGCCCAAGGAACTGGGTGGCGCTGGGGGCGATGGAACCAACCCCGAACAACTCTTTGCTGCCGGCTATGCCGCCTGCTTCATCGGTGCGATGAAGGTGGCCGCTGGCCCGCTCAAGCTGCGGGTGCCGAACGAGGTGGCAGTAACCTCGACGGTCGGCATCGGCCCGCGCTCGGAAGGGGGGTTTGGCATTGAAGTGGCGCTCAAAATTGATCTTCCCGGCCTCGACAAGGCCGATGCCGAGAAGTTGGTCGCGGCGGCGCACCAGATCTGCCCGTACTCGAACGCCACCCGCAACAATGTCGACGTCAAGCTGACCGTGGCCTGACTTTATGCCAGTCTCCGGGTCGCCTCTCAGCCGACGGCGACCTGGATCGTCGCTTTGCAACCGCTCAATAGACCTTCATCAGCCAGAAAGTTGAGCTGTTCTCGTAAGGGTGGGGACCGGTCACCGATTGCGTAAACGCTCCCAGGAAGTAGAAGCTCTTGCCCAGGTGGGTCCGAAAACCGGGACCAAGGGTCGATGTGGTGGCGCCGTTGCTGACGTTGTTGAAGGTGTTCGATGCGAGATAGACCGTGAAGTCACCGAAGATCGGGATGTCGTGAGTCGTGAACGTCCGACCGATGGCAAGCTGCGAGATCAACGTCGTGCCGCCCGCCTTGCGGTTCGTGCCAATCGCCGGGTTGAAACCACCACGCAAGACCCAACGCTCGGCAAAGTTCCACCAGAACTGCGTTCCCGGTGTCACCAACGCTTGCCCGGCACCCGAAGGGCGATAACCGGTCGGGGTCTGGATGGTGACCTCGGCTACCCAGGAAAAGTTTTCCTTTTCAAATAGCATCACCCGAGGGGTGAACGCCAGGTCGCCAAAACCCGCCCGATGGTAGACACCCGAGGTGGTCGGGTTTGTAAATGTTTGTTTGCCGATCGTGACCGATGCGAGATTCGAGTTGACGAAAGGAATCTGCGTAATCAGCAGCAGGCGGCGACTCAGGGGAGTATAAAGCGTGAAACCACCCGCATAGCCATCGCCGCCAGACCGTAAACCCCGGGTGTAGTTGAACGAGAAAAAGCCGAGCCGATAGAAGTTGCCGTCGGCGGCGCCGATCCAACCCTGGCGAGGACCGCCCCGGAGTCCGTTGGGTGGCCCGATCCAGGCTTCGTCCCACCCCTCGGTGAACAGGGTCCGGAGTCGGAGCGGTTCCCAGGTGGCGTAGTCGGTCCGGCCGAAGAGGGAGTCCTGAGCCGCACGGAAGAAGTTGGTCCGGATGCGGGGCTTGATCTCCTCGGCGGCGGCACCAGCCGGGGCGGCCATCGCGGCTGGGGCGTTGGTCTCGACGGAGACTTCCTCGGTTTTCGGCGTTGAGAGTTCGGGCTTGATCGTCGGGGCGTCTGTATCCTTGGGTTTGTTCGGATCGACCGCTGGCTTGGTGGCATCGGGGACGATCGTAATCGTGCCACCGGGGGCGTTCGGATCCATGCCCGGTACTGCGATGACCGTGCCGCCACCGGGTTTGGCGGGGTCGGCGGTCGGGATCGGCACGTTGATCGTGGCTCCGGGTTTGCCCGGCCCCGCACTTGGGTCCTGGACGTTCACGCTCGTCGTGCCGGGTGCCACTGGCACGACGGTCGTCGCCCCCGGTGTGATCGGTACGACCGTGGTGCTGCCGGGAGCCACGGGAGCGACCTCGGTGTTCGCTGGGGCGACCGGCACGGTGACGGTGGTGGTGCTCGGCGCAGCAGGAGCAACAACTGCCCCGGCCGCCGGAGCCGAACCGGTCGATGAAGTCGATGGCGTCGTCCGTCCCGCCGACGGGTCCTGGCGGAAAACGACCGGGATCACGGAATTTGGGATCGTCAGACTTTGAGCCAGGACAGGCGACGCCATCCAGATCAGGGAGATGAATCCCCACGAAGCCACAACAATTGAGGTTCGGATCGGAACGGTTCGCAATTTGGTTGTCATGGGCTCTTTGCCGATCTGCACAGGGCGAGGGTGAGTACGGTCCGACCAGGCAGCAAGCTCGGTCGGGAGAGGAGTGATCGTACCCTGTCGGTCCAATGGGTCGAGCAACGCGTCAAGATGGGCTGAATGTTTGGGTAAAATTGATCACAGCAGTGGTGCGGATAATTTCTTATCGTCACTCGACACCCGTGATATGAGTTGAGGACGGACGTCATGAGCAAAATCTGAACGTCGCGAAAATTACCCAGTTTGTGATTTCCGCGAACGGTTGATCCCAGCGGAGCATTCATCACGTTATACTGAGTGGGAAGAGTCACCGTGATCGCTTGTGAGATGTCACGGTGAGACCAGACTTCCTTCTTCCGGGTGATCCAACCCGTGAGGCGACGCCGTGGCCGATTTCGCCGAGCGGGGCATTCCCGCGGTGGCCGCTCTCAGTCCCGTCTTGCCCAGCCCGAGCATCGCCGTGGCGATCCCCTGCTACAACGAGGCGGGAGCGGTCGAGACCGTCGTTGAAGCCTGGCGGGCCGCGTTACCCGAAGCTGAGATCGTCGTTTTCGACAATAATTCCGCCGACGGCACTGGCGCTGTTGCTCGGCGGATCGGCATCCGCGTCGTAGAGGTTCGCGATCAGGGCAAGGGGCACGCCGTGCGCGCGATCTTCGAGGATCTCGCCGACCGCGACGTCGTGATCCTCGTTGATGGCGACGGCACCTACCCCGCCGAGGCTGCCCGGCAACTGATCGCCCCGATCCTCAGCGGTCGAGCCGACATGACCGTCGGTGCCCGGCACCCGATCGAAGCCGCCGGCGCGATGACACCGATTCGCGGACTCGGCAATTTTCTGATCACCACCGCCTTTCGCGTCCTGATCGGTCCCGGCACGCGCGACCTCCTGTCTGGCTATCGCGGCTTCAGCCGCCACTTTCTGGAAGTCGTCCACCCCTGCTCGGTCGGGTTCGAGATCGAGGCCGAGATCGCCGGTCAGGCCGTCGCGCGTGGTCTCCCGACGGTCGAGATCGACGTCGAGTACCGCCCACGGATTGCCGGGACCGCGTCCAAGCTCCGAGCCTTCCGCGACGGTCGGCGGATCCTGGGCGCTATCCTCCGCCAGTCGTTCCGCTTCCAACCCTGGCGTCCCCTCCTCCTGACGGCCGAGACGATCGGCGCGACTGGTTTTCTGCTCGGGATCGCCGCCTCGGTCTTCGCTGAGCCCAGTCTCATCCCCTGGTCGGGCCGCTTCCTCCTCACCGCCGCCATCACGCTCGCCGTTGCCGGAATCGCGGCCATCGTCTGGAAAACGCCACGCCGGTGACCGGATCCGTGTGAGCCTGGCGAAGTCGGACAAGGCTCGGTGACGACCCAACCCGGCTCGGTGCTGGACGTTGGCCTTCGGTTGGTTTAGCATCGGCGGCTCGATCGGGCGGGCGATGGCCGACCGTTGAGATCGACCGAGGCTCGAACGAGGGTGAATCGTGGCGCAGGACAACGTCCTCAACGAAGCGTATGCGGCTCCGAAAGGGGAAATCGGTGGGGTCGCGCGGGGGGCAGCCTGGCTGACGTTCGCCATCCTCTTTGCCATGAATCTGCTCGACTACACCGACCGGAATATCCTGACCTCGCTCCGCGATCAGATCCGCGCGGATATCCCGGGCGTGACCAACGAGAAGTGGGGCCTGCTGGCGACCATCTTCCTGGTCAGCTACTCGGTCTTCAGCCCGATCATGGGCTGGCTGGGTGATCGGTACAAACGAACCTGGTTGCTTGCGGCGGGGGTGGGTGTCTGGAGCCTGGCGACGGTCGGGTCGGGCTTGGCTCGCGACTATGGCCACCTCGTGCTGGCCCGGAGCATCCTCGGGGTCGGCGAGGCGACGTATGGCGTGATCGCGCCGACGATCCTCCTCGACATCTTCAGCCGCGAGACGCGGTCGAAGCTGATGTCGGCGTTCTACCTGGCGATGCCGCTCGGCGCGGCGCTCGGGATCTCGCTCGGGCCGGTGATAGCAAGCTGGAAGACCTGGCACTACGCCTTCTTTATCGTCGGCGCGCCTGGCCTGCTGGCGGCGTTCATCGTCCTCTTTCTCCGCGACCCAATCCGGGGAGCCAGCGAGGAGGTTGACGCCGACCGCCTGAAGCAGCACGAAACGTCGGGGGCGACCCGCGCCGACTATGTGGACCTGATGGTCAACTCGTCCTACACCTATTCGGTCTTCGGCATGGCGGCGTACACCTTCGCGATCGGCGGACTTTTGATCTGGATTCCCAACTACCTGTTCAGCACCCGGGGGTTCGACCAGAAGGAATCCGGCTCGATCCTGGGCCTGGTGACATTTGCCTCGGCGTTGGTGGGAATGTCGTCGGGTGGGTGGCTGGCGGACAAGCTGGCAAAGACTCGGCCCGGTGCGTTGTTCGTGGTCCCAGGGGTGGCAATGATCCTCTCGATCCCGTTCGTCATCCTGGCGCTGATCTCGAAGGACAAGACGATCATCTATGCGGGGATCTTCGCTGCCGAGACGTTGATGTTTGTCAACACCGGCCCCTGCACGGCGATCGTCGCCAATGTCGTCCAGCCCAACATGCGCGCGGCGGCGTTCGCGATCTCGACGTTCGCGGTCCACTTTCTGGGCGATATCTGGTCCCCCTGGCTGATCGGCAAGGCGGCCGACTTTTTCGGCAACCCCGACATGATGAAGACCACAATCGGCAAGTACCTCGCCACTCTGGGCGCTGTGCCGACGCAGGTTGCCGGGCAAAAGCCGGAAAACCTGGTTGCTGGTCTTCTGTTCATCACCCCGGCGCTGCTCCTCTCGGGCATCGTCCTGATCGCCGGCGCCCGCCACCTGCCCCGCGAGATGGCCCTGATGCGGGCGAAGCTCAAGGCCGCGCCCGTGGGTGCCGGGGGTCGGAACGAGTTGTGAGGATCTCGCTTCATGACCAACGTCGAGCACTGGGCGGCGGCATCCGAGAAGTTCGGCCTGACCGCCAGTGATACGGCTTGGTCGAACTGGTTGCTCAAGTAGGTTGTTGGGTCATCGGAGCAAGCCGCAAACCATGCCCTGGTCTGGCTTGGAACCTTGCCCGGCGTGAATCGGTTGCGGTATGTTGCAGGAATGGCCAAGCCTCGCGTTTATGTCGAAACCACGATCCCGAGCTTTTATCACGATGCCCGAACAGCGCCAGAGATCGTCGCCCGGCGCAACTGGATGAGGGAGTGGTGTGCCACTGCCGCAGATCAATACGAACTGGTGACGAGTACCGCCGTGGTGGATGAACTCCTCGAAGGACCTGCAGAACATCACGCGGCTTGGCTGGGGTTGATCTCTGACCTGATTGTGCTCGACGTCACACCGGCAATCAGCGAGATTGTCTAAAATTACATAAGGCATCGTGTGATGCCAGCGGTCCCGAAGGGCGAAGCCCTCCACCTCGCTTTGGCATCCGACTCCGAATGCAATTTTTGACCACATGGAACTGCAAACATTTGGCTAACGCAAATAAAATCCCACACATTCGCCGCATCAATACATTGCTTGGGTTGTTTGTGCCAGTTTTGATCACACCGTTGGAACTTTTGGGAGGCCATGATGAGTTTGGAAGGAAGTGATCCGGTTATTGACGAAATCCGCGCGATCCGTCAGCAAATCTCGGCTCGTTTTGATCACGATCCGGCCCGGATGGTCGCATATTACATGGAAAACCAGCAACGACTGAAGGACAAGTTGGCCACCTATTCGCAAGCTCGTCGTTCCGCCGATGTCGCCACTTCTGCTGCTAGTTCGGTGCAATTGCCCGATCAACCTTGAGATGATCCCCGCTCATTTCCTTCGTCCCTTGAGGATTCGTTTCGCCATGAGCAGCACCAAGCCTATCCGCGTGGCCGTGACCGGGGCCGGGGGTCAGATCGGCTATGCTTTAATCTTCCGGATCGCTTCGGGGGCCGCGTTTGGGCCGGATCAGCCGGTCGAACTGCGGTTGCTGGAGATCACCCCGGCCCTGCCGGCGCTGAATGGCACGATCATGGAGCTGGACGATTGCGCGTTCCCGCTCCTTGCCAACGTCAAGGCCAGCGACAAGGCGACCGAGGCGTTCGAGGGGGCCGACTGGGTCGTCTTCGTCGGTGGGATGCCCCGCAAAGAGGGAATGAGCCGGGCCGACCTGATCCGGGCCAATGGGCCGATCTTCACCAGTCAGGGACAGGCGATCAACGAGGCCGCCGGGCCGGACGTGCGCATCCTGACCGTCGCCAACCCGTGTAACACCAACGCCTTGATCGCGCGGTCACATGCTCCCAAGGTCCCGGCGGATCGGTGGTACGCGATGACCCGGCTCGACCAGAACCGCGCCGCGGCGCAACTGGCGATGAAGGCCGGCGTGCCGGTCGGCGACGTGGCCCGGATGACGATCTGGGGTAACCACAGCGACACGCAGTACCCTGACTACAAGAACGCGACGATTGGCGGCAAACCGGCCCCGAGCGTCATCACTGAGGAATCCTGGTTCGTGGATACCTTCGTACCAACGGTCGCCAAGCGGGGCGCGGCGGTGATCAAGGCGCGAGGGGCCAGCTCGGCGGCGTCGGCGGCAAATGCCGCGATCGGCAGCTTGAAATCCGCCTCATCGCCGACCCCAAGCGGCGATTGGTTCAGCGCCGGGGTGGTGTCGGACGGCAGCTACGGCGTCCCTGCCGGTCTGATCTACTCGTTCCCGCTCCGGACCAGCGATGGTCAGTCGTGGAGCATCGTCCCGGATCTGGAGATCGACGCCGACGCTCAGGAACGCATCGCCGCTTCGGCCGAAGAACTGATCGCCGAGCGTGATGCGGTGAAGGATCTGCTCGGCCCAGCACTCTGAGTTTGGGTTTTACCGAAAACCCCGACCGGGGCGATCAGGCGGGGTTGACCGCCGGGCCGCCCTGGGGTATCCTCCGCCGCATAACCCAAGGATGGGTCCGCACGACCGAAGAAGTCTCGCGAGCTGGCTGGCTCGATCGGGGCGGCTCTCAGGTTGTCATCTTCATGGAGGAGATCCCCGCATGGCGTCCCACGACCGTCGAGCCGCAGCACGTCGCAAAGCCTGGGGACGAGGACCCTGCATCCTCCGGTTCGAGCCGCTCGAAGGACGGCAATTGATGGCCGCATCGGTCGTCGGCGCTTCGCCCGACGTCACGGCCACTCAGTTCAATACCGTCCACGCCGCCTACTGGGGTGACCTGTTCCACGCCACCGGGACCGTGGCCAACTCAGGGACGGCCACCACAACGGCCGCGATGCCGGTCGAGGTGTTTGCTTCGACCTCGCCGATCCTTGGGTCGCCAGGGTCGGGAGCGACGCTGCTCGGGACGGTCTCGGTGCCGGCTGGTTTGCAACCCGGAGCCTCGTACAGCTTTGACCAGATCGAGGCTCTGCCGCCTTCGACCGCGGCACTGGTTTCGCCCGGTCAGCCGGTATTCGTCACTCTCTGGGTTGACCCGAACAGCACCCAGCCCGACCCCAACCCCGCCGACAAGGCCGGTCGCGGCCTCGGTCTTGACACGTCGATCGTGACGATCACCCCGCACCAGCCCGCCGCGCTGGTCGGCACCGCGCTGAACATCATGCCGACCCGGACCGCCGTGGCCAATGCGCTCTCATGGGGCGACTCGTTCAACGTCACGCAGCAGATCCAGAACAAGGGGGAAGGCGACGCCCCGGCCACGCGGGCCCGGATCGTCTTGACGCCGCAGGGCTCGACCCCTGGCGGTTACAACGACGTGACGATTGGCAACATCGCTGTGCCGGCAATTCCCGCCTTCCAGTCGACCAACGTCAGTCAGAGCGTGAGTCTGCCGATGATCGAGCCGGCGACGCTCAACGGGGCCACCCAGTTCACCATCTCGGTCGTGCAGGACGCCGACTTCCTGACCCAACCAATCTATCCGCAAACGGCAACCCAGGGATACGGGCTCGACTCGGGCACGATCGGCATCCTTGCCGGGGCGCCGGCCGCGACATCGAATCAGTTGCCCGACCTTGCTCCAGCCAGTGTGGTCGTCTCGGCGCAAGCGCTCAACTGGGGCCAGACCTTCCAGGTCGGAACCGTCGTCCAGAATGTCGGGCTGGCCGATGCGAGTAAGTTCACGGTCCGGTTCGTCGCGACTGGCGTGGCTGGTGACCTCAGTCACGGCATTTTCCTCGGCGATACCACCGTCGATGGGCTGGCTACCAATGGGTCGATCAACGTTCTGACCACCGTCCGCCTGCCGGCCAAGCTCCCGTACGGGACCAACCTGGTCAGCCCCGCCTACGCGCGGATCTATGCGATCGTGGACCCGGAAGACACGGTCGATCAATCGTCCCGTGGCAATAATATGGCCTCGTCGGCGCCGGTGCTCCTGTCGGTCGTGGGCGTGGATGGGTCCACAACAGTGCCAACCTACCCGGCCAGCATTTATAGCACGACCGCGACCGCCACCGCCGCCGCCAAGGCGGCTCAGAACCCAACCGTGAAAGCAACCCCTGTCCTGGGAACCGCCAAGCCGGCCACCAGCAAGCCCAAGCCGAAGAAGAAGAAGGACTTTGTCGCGAGCCTTTCCGAGACGGTCACCAGCAACGTTGAGCATCAACTGAGCGTCTTCCCAACGAACTTCAACAAGTTGCTCCAGCGGATCGGCGTCACCAGCGCGCCCGCCAAGAAGACGACCACCAAGGCCAAGAAGTAACCTCCGCACGATGCACAGTACCAAACATCTTATCGAGAAATCTGGGCAAGATTATCCGTCATAATCGCCCAGGTTATTGATAAATTGCCCAGTTTAAGAGGGATTTGGTAAAAATTTTTTGAGAAATCAAAAATTATCTGGGGGTTTTGTTGAAGATCGGCAATTTCACGTCTAAACTTGCGAGGCCGACGACCGTGAGCATCATGTGACGGATCACAGCGCGGTTTGAGTCGGCGACCGGCGTCGGCCCGTCCACCAGAGCGGGCTGACCACGCTGTCCATCGGGAGCACCTGGGATGTCCATTGACCGGCGCAACGTACCTCTGTTCGATCCCGAGGCCAGCACTGGCACTCTGGTGGAATCGCGGTTCGTGCCTCAACGATACGAACCAAACTACGCCTACCCACTGCTGGTCCTCCTCCATGCCCGGGGGGGCGACGAGCAGCAGATGGTCCGATCCATGCCAGCGATGAGCTGGCGGAACTACGTTGGTCTGAGCCTCCGAGGACCCGAAGTCGTTGTCCGGAAGGGGCGAGCGGTGGGTCATGGTTGGGGTCCCGACTTTGGCCGCCGCGAGCGGTTTGCGCTTGCCAACCCGACCAGCGACGCCGAGACTTTCCGGCGACGTCTCGCCGCCACCGAGCCCGACGCTGTAGACCGCCTCGAAGATGGGATCTTCGCCGCCGTCCGTCGGACCCGCCGCGCCCTTCATATCCATTCCGAGCGGATCTTTCTGGTTGGTGTCGGCGAAGGCGCTGCGGTGGCCTATCGAGTTGCGATGTCGCATCCCGAGCGGTTCGCCGGAGTGGTCGCCATCAACGGCTGGCTCCCGGGCGGATTTCGTCCGCTGGGTCGAGTCAAGGACTGCCGATCCCTCCGAGTTCTGGTCGTCCATGGCGAATGGAACGGGCGGGTTCCCGTCGAGCAGGCGCGCCGGACCGTCTCCACGCTCCGCAATGGTGGCCTCAAGGTGGCCTTTCAGTCTTATCCGTGTGCTCATCGCCTGACCTCGCATATGCTTTCCGACGTGGACACCTGGTTGATCAACCAGTGCACCCGCCAAACGTTGCCGGCCGAACCGGAAATCTGACCGTCGTTTGATCGATCGATCCACCGGATAAACCAACGACCCCGGCGACCAGCAGTGATTGCTGATCGCCGGGGCCTTTGGCGTTCTGGAGATGACGACCTCAGGCCAGCTTGAAGGCAACAGCGTCGATGAAGGCGATGTTGTCGCCGCTGGTGGCGGTGCCAAGGATCTTCAGCGTGTGGGTGCCGGCGGTGACGGCGAAGCTGGGCGTGGTGTAGATGCTGTATGAGAAGCCGACGGGCTTGATGGTGCCGACGACGACGCCATCGATGAGGATCTGCAGGGCCTGGTTGGCACTGCCGTAGTTGCCACGGTCGGCGGCGTCGAGGGAAAGGGTGTAGTTGCCGGCGGCGAAGTTGGCGACGCTTTGGGAGAAGAAGCCGGTGTTCTGGATGAAGGCGACCTGCTGTCCGTCGGGTGCGTTGGGGTTGCCGGAGGTCAGTCCGGAGCCGTTGCCGGAGATGCCGGAGCCGCCGTTGGAGAAGGTCCAGGCGGTGCCGGAGGTGGGGCTGACGGCGAAGGAGCCGGCACCGACAGTTAGTGCCTCGAAGCTGGCATCACCCACCGTCGGGGCGGTGGTCGTGGGGGCGACGGCAAAGGCAACAGCGTCGATGAAGGCGATGTTGTCGCCGCTGGTGGCGGTCCCGAGGATCTTCAGCGTGTGGGTGCCGGCGGTGACGGCGAAGCTGGGTGTGGTGTAGATGCTGTAGGAGAAGCCGACGGGCTTGATGGTGCCGACGACGACGCCATCGATGAGGATCTGCAGGGCCTGGTTGGCACTGCCGTAGTTGCCACGGTCGGCGGCGTCGAGGGAAAGGGTGTAGTTGCCGGCGGCGAAGTTGGCGACGCTTTGGGAGAAGAAGCCGGTGTTCTGGATGAAGGCGACCTGCTGTCCGTCGGGTGCGTTGGGGTTGCCGGAGGTCAGTCCGGAGCCGTTGCCGGAGATGCCGGAGCCGCCGTTGGAGAAGGTCCAGGCGGTGCCGGAGGTGGGGCTGACGGCGAAGGAGCCGGCACCGACAGTTAGTGCCTCGAAGCTGGCATCACCCACCGTCGGGGCGGTGGTCGTGGGGGCGACGGCAAAGGCAACAGCGTCGATGAAGGCGATGTTGTCGCCGCTGGTGGCGGTCCCGAGGATCTTCAGCGTGTGGGTGCCGGCGGTGACGGCGAAGCTGGGTGTGGTGTAGATGCTGTAGGAGAAGCCGACGGGCTTGATGGTGCCGACGACGACGCCATCGATGAGGATCTGCAGGGCCTGGTTGGCACTGCCGTAGTTGCCACGGTCGGCGGCGTCGAGGGAAAGGGTGTAGTTGCCGGCGGCGAAGTTGGCGACGCTTTGGGAGAAGAAGCCGGTGTTCTGGATGAAGGCGACCTGCTGTCCGTCGGGTGCGTTGGGGTTGCCGGAGGTCAGTCCGGAGCCGTTGCCGGAGATGCCGGAGCCGCCGTTGGAGAAGGTCCAGGCGGTGCCGGAGGTGGGGCTGACGGCGAAGGAGCCGGCACCGACAGTTAGTGCCTCGAAGCTGGCATCACCCACCGTCGGGGTGGTCGGTGTTGGCGTGGGGGTCGGGGTCGGTGTGCCGACTCCAGTGACCTTGACCGAGTCCACAAACGCGGTGTTGTCGCCGAGCGAGTTGGTGCCGATGAAGCTGACCGTGTGCGTACCGGCGGTCACCACGAATGTCGGGGTCGTGTAGGAGGCGTAGGACGTGCTGGTCGGCTTGAAGGTGGCGGCGAGGGTGCCGTCGATCAGGATCTGCAAGACCTCACCCGAGGTGCCGAAATTGCCTCGTTGAGCCGCCTGGAACGACAGGGTGTAGTTGCCGCTCGACCAGTTGGTGATGGTCTGTGCGAGCGTGCCGGAGTTCTGGATGAAGGCGACCTGCTGACCGGCGGGGGCATTGGCATTGCCATTGGTGAAGGCTGAGCCGTTGCCCGTCAATCCCGCCGTGCCGGTAAAGTTCCAGGCAGAGCCGCTCGGATTATAGACGTATGCACTTGCTCCAACGGTGACGGTCTCGAAGCTCGGGTCACCGATGGTCGGTATGCTGGCGGGCGCCGTCGTCGGCTGGGAAGTAGTGGTGCCGTAGGCGATCAGGTCGGGTACGAGTTTGTTGGCCACAGGGCTGCCGAGTCCGGTCACGGTATCGTAGCCGCCCGTGGCCGCGGTCCCGTTGCTCCCCGTGGTGATGTCGGTGAAGTCACCATTCGGGTTGGTGTAATTACCGGGACCAGCCAGGGTATAGAGCGCGGTGTTCAGGCCATTGGCCAGGCCGGTGCCGATTGTGGTCAGACCCTTCGCGACTCGCCCCTGGTTCACCAGCGCCGCCAGCCCCGCCCACTGCGGGGCACCCGCGCTGGTGCCGCCGACCTCGTAGTAGTTGCCGCCGATCAGCACATAAACGCCCGAGCTGGGGTCGCCGTTGTAAGCGACATCGGGCACGCCTCGGGTCGCACTGGTCTGAAAGCCGTTCTGAAAGGTCGGTCGCGTGACGTAGGCGGATGTGCCGCCGCCCGAAGCGTTCCAGGCGGATTCCGAGATCTTGTTCCCGGCCGAATCGAGCGCGACGGTGGTCCCGCCGACCCCCACGACGTAGGGCGAGACCGCCGGGAACTCGACCTCGGTCCCGTTATCGCCCGCCGCGGCGAAGAACGAGACGCTGGTCTTATTGAAGAACGTATCGAGCGACTGCACTCCGCTGAACTCGGTCCCGCCCCAGCTCATCGAGACCTGACTGGCACCCTGCGACACGGCGTAGCTGACCGCGCTGAAGAGATCATCGCCGTTGGCCGACGCGGCTTCCACCAGCAAGATCGTCGCCTTCGGTGCGATCGCATGGGCCCATTCGACATCCAGCGCGGTTTCGAACGCCCACCCACCGTTATAGCCGGGAATCTGCGCTCCTGGAGCACTGGGCGACGAATAGCTGGTGCCGTTCGGCACGGCCTGGATCAGGTTTGCCGCCGGTAGGCCAAACCGGGTGCTGAACGCAGCGAGGTCGCTGGCGACCGTTGAGTCATCATAGGCATCAATGATGGCGATCGTCTGGCCGGTCCCGTCGTAAGAGAGCTGATCGACGCCGTAAGCTTTCCGGATCTGGGCGGGAGTATAAGGTGCCGAGATCGCTGCGCCCGCCGCTGGGGTGATGCTCAGGGACCCCTTGGCCGTCGAGCCGGCCGCCGTCAACGGTACTTGCGCGTTGACCTGATCGATCGACACCGGACGCACGTACAAACCGAGTTTGATCTCGGTCATCGCGTCGGTTGCCGAGACCAGCGCTGACGTCGCGTCCACACTCATGACGAGACGGCTTTCCAGGCTTTCCAACCGCAAGGAAATCTGGCGCGAGGTCGGACGCCGCCGGCTGATGCCACGTCGGAACATGGTATGGAACTCCGTCCAGCCCGAGAGATGGGCTGAAGTGGTGCGAGATCAAGTTCGGGCACAGAATTGGGAGCAAGAGCAAGCGGACCACGAAAGGGCTCGCGCAGGAGCCTTGGGTTCCACCTATCTTTATGGGGGTCGTGGTATTGTGTCACCCAATGCATGGTTAGACAAGGGGGCGAACCGCCAAAACCAGGACGATGAGCCATGATGGGGTGGAGCTTTTAACTCGGCAAAGTTTTCAGGCCAAGGATTGCCAATCGCAAATCGCCAGGGGCGGTGAGCCTCGGAAGTCACTTAATCCCTGGCAATGTGCAACCTTGCGATCTGTACTCCCACTCTCCCAACCTGAAAATCAGATCCCTCGGGTTGGAATCAAGTCGAATCATCAACTCGGAGACTCAGCGGTCGCTCCAGGCCATGTGTTTCCAGAAGTGAACTCTGAGCCAGGAGTGACCGGGTCGAGCCGCTCGCCACGATCACCCCGCCATCCAGAATGAACGTTCGGTCGCAAAGCTCAAGCGCCATCTCCAGGTCGTGCGTGGCGATGAGCTTGGTGGCGGGAAGGCCAGCAATCAAACCCAGGAACCGCCGCCGCCCGCGCGGGTCGAGGTTGGCCGTCGGCTCGTCGAGCACCAGGACCGTCGGGTCGCATGCCAGGACCCCTGCCAGGCAAACCCGCTTGCGCTCGCCGAAGCTGAGATGATGCGGGGGACGCTCGGCCGCGTCGGCCAGATCCACCTGATCCAGCGCCTTGAGTGCCACGCGCCGGGCCTCGGTCCGGTTCATCCCGAGGTTGAGCGGGCCGAAGGCCACGTCCTCGATCACCGACGTGGCGAACAACTGATCGTCGGGGTCCTGAAAGACAAGGCCGACCCGACGCCGGACCTCGCGGACGTTGCGGGAGTTGACCGGCAAACCATCGATCCAGACTGATGGCCCGGTGGTGCTGGGACCCTGGCTCGATCCGTCCCCATTCCTGCCGCCGTGCTGGTGGATGACCCGGTTCCGGCCTGATCCTGGGAGAATGCCGTTGAGGTGGAGCAACAGGGTGCTCTTGCCGGCGCCATTGGGTCCGACGAGCGCGACCGATTCGCCCGGCTCGATCTGGAAGTCAACGCCCCGGAGCGCCGGTCGTCCGTCGGGGTAGTGAAACCAGAGACCGGCGACCCGCACGGCCGGGGGAACGGGATCGCTCATGCGTCCCGGGGTCCGTCGAGCGTCCGGACGGTCCCGTCCCAACCCCGCGCCAGCATCGCCGCGTGGACTCGCTCGCCACGCTCGAACGACCGGAGAAAGAGCATCGCGATCAGACCGGCGAGCACGCCGAAGCCGAGCCGCCCCGTCCGGTGGAAGGTCCGGCACCGGCGGGCCTGGACCATCCGAGCCAGCTCGTCGCCCAGGATCTGCGTCTGCCGCTCCATTCCCTGCAGAGTTCCAACCAGGATGGGGGGAACTCCGAGCCGAGCCATCGCCGCCAGGATCGAGGTCCAGGGCGTAACCAGGCTCAAGGTCGCCATCGCCCCCAGGGCCAGGCTGTTTTTGGCGATGATCACCAATGCCACGCCGATCAGGCCCAGACTCAGCCGCGCCGGGTGCCCGGGGGCGATCATCAGCGCAAGGAACCCAACCAGCGGCAAGAAGCCGACCCAGCGTCGTGCCAGGGTCACCGGCTCGGCCCCCGACCACCCGACGACGAAGGCCAGGGTCAGGGCCTCAACCACCAGCGCTTGCCAGGCGGTCAGCGGGGTCATGACCACGGCGATCACGAAACCGACCGTGACCAGCAGGCGGATCCGCGGGTCGACCCGGGCCACCGGGAGATCGGCTGTCCGAGGATCGCTCGCCGCGAAGTCAAACCGCATCTCCCGAGCCTCCGGAATGCGGGAGGATCGCCGCCAATCCCGCCTCATCGCCGCGCGCAAACCCCCGAGCCAGCCCGAGCGCGACGCCGAAGACGACCAGGGTACCGACCAGGCCCGCCACCGCCGTGGCCATCGCCGGGTGATACGTCCCCAGCCCCGGCCAGGCATAACCCGCGATCGGCGCGGTCAGCGTGGGCGTGGGCTCGGGCCTGACCAGGAAGGTGGCCTTCATGGTCCCCACATACTCCAGGCCGTCGGGATGAGCCGACGCCAGCGGCGCCAGGAAGATTGCCACGGCCGTCGAGATCGCCAGCCCGCCCACCGCCACACCGACCCACGACTGGCTCGCGGCGATCCGAGGTGGTTCGTGAGCAAAGCCGGGCTCCCAGACGCCGCCATCGACCAGGTCGGGCCGGACCAGCAAGAGGAAGCGAACCACCGAGCCGGTGATCAAGGCTTCGCCCAGCCCGATGGCCGAGTGGACCAGCGCCATCCAGCCCAAGACGCTGAAAAAGCCGATCCCCCGGTTCGACAGCGTCAGCTCGACCGCGAACGCCCCCGACGCCAGGATCACCGAGAACCAGGCCGCGACCATCGCCCCGATCAGAACCCCTTTCGGCCCACCGATCCCCCGCCGGATCGGAGCATAAATCGCATAACCGCCCAATGATCCGACCAGCCCCATGTTGACGAAGTTCGCCCCGAGCGCCGTCAGCCCGCCGTCACCAAACAGGAAGCATTGGACGACCAGCACGGCCCCGACCACCAGCGCTCCCGCCCACGGCCCGAGCAGGACCGCCGCCAGGACGCCGCCGAGCAGGTGCCCCGAGGCGGGGACGAACGGGACCGGGAAGTTGACCATCTGCGCCGCGAAGACGAAGGCCGCCATCGACCCCATCAGGACCGTCGTCCGGTCGCGGGCCGACTCGCGGAGCGACCGGACCCCATAGCCGATCCCGCCCGCCGCCACCAGGCTGGTCGCGACGGCCACGGTCGGGTCAAGCACCGCGTCGGGGATGTGCATGGATGGTAAAGCCTTCCCCACGATGTCGTCAGGCCAGAATTCTCCTCATGGTAAGGATCGTAAGACCGTCCGTCAAAAACTTCATACGATTTACGAGATCGGAATCAAGGTTTGGGGATCGGTGGCTGACTTCGAGCGATCTCGGCCACCACCTCGGCGACCTTCGAGCCGGCGATGTTGCGGGCGCGGATGATCCCCTCGGCGTCGATCACGTACAGGAACGGCCAGACTTCGTTGCCCCAGGCCATCGTGATCGGCCCCGTCACGCCGCCGTCGAACCAGCAGGGCCAGGTGATCTCTCCCGACGCGATCGCCGCGCGGAGGGGTTCGCGGGTGGCGTCGGTGTTCACTTCCAGGACGACGCAGGGGTTCGTCCGCTGGGCCTCGGGCCTGAGCAGGTCGCGGAAGATCGGCGCGTTGGCCCGACACCCGCCGCACCACTGGCCCGAGAAGGTCAGGACCACGATCCGACCGCGATGGTCACTCAGGCGGAGCGGTTTGCCCTCGACGTCGGCGCCGACGATCTCGGGGGCGGGCTTGCCGACCTGCAACTGGCGAAGGCCTGCGAGGTTCCCCTCGGCGAACTCACCGACCGACTTTCCCGCGCCGTAGCCAACGACCGGCACGTCGGCATAGTCGGCGAGACACCGATCGTAGAGCGATCCCGCCTCAAGGCGCATGGCGGTCGTGTCGGCGTCCTTGAGGTGAGGTGGGTTCGTTCGGTCTGATCGGCGCCGCTCGTCGATCCGGTCGGCATAGTACACGAGCATCCAGGCGAGATCGGCCGTGGCTCGGCCCCGCTCGGCGCGGTCGGGGTTCTCGGTAACCACGGCGCGGACCAGAGCGAGCGCTTCGGGTCGGTTCTCGTGGACGAACAGGGCGCGTGTGACGGTCGAGATGTTCGAGGCCCGGACATGATCGCGCCGGAGCGCGACGAGCGCCCGGTCGGCCTCACGCGTCGTCAAGCCGCGCCCCTTGAGGACGACAAACCCGAGTCCCTCGACCGCGCATGGATCGGCGGGATGGCTCGCCGCGACATCGAGCAACGCATCGATCGTCGGCGTGATCGCCGCATCCCACCGCTGGTCAATCTCCCGCTCCCGCGTGGCCTGGGCGGATGCTGGCAACTCGCTCAGTTTCGCATAATCATCCGTAACTGCCGTGCTGGCACGCTCATAGGCCGCCGTCGCGGCGTCGAGCCGGGTCTGAACCAGCGAAGGGGCTGTCTGCTCCGGGTCATCCCCCCAAGCAGCAAGCGGAGCCAGCACGAAAACAAGGCAAGTCAGCCAACGCATGACAGCTCCTCTTTCGCGACCAAACCCAGGACATACCGCGAACCCGACAGGAACCAGAATGGCTCTGTCTTTGACATTTGTCAAGAAGTGGGGTGTCTGCTGGAGCCGTTACCGACTGGCGGCGGCGATCTTTTTCTGCATTTTGCGGCGATCGTCGCGGGTCATCGGGGCCGGACTGGGGCGGGGATTGCTGTGCGCCGGGGTTGAAGCGACCGCAGGGAGACCGACGCGGAACGAAGCCAACGCGCAGTTGGTTGTGAGTTTGGGAAGCGGTGGGACGGGGCTCATCAGGCTCGGCGGGGTCGGTGCCGGCTCGGCTGGGATCACGAGTGCAGAGGTCGCGGTCGGGATCTCGGGTTCAGGGTTCGGCCGGCGGCGGTTCATGGCGGCGATCGTCTGCACGGCGCGATAGATGCCGCGCTCGGCGGCGAGTTCGTGGCGGCGGCAGAGGTTGGCCTCGGGGGTGGCGTCGAAGCTGGCCCGGAGGACGACCGCGCGCCGTGCTTGCGCGATCGCGGTGGTGGACTCGGTCATCGAACCGCGCAGCTCGGTCAGGCGTTGGACCTCGGCCTCGATGCGTTCAAGCATGGGGGTTGCCTCGTCGCCCGGGGCAAGCCACTCACGGACACGATATTCCGCCTGAGCGCTCGTGACGAAGTCCTTCGACTCAAGCTGATCCCGAAGGTCGGTCCAGGCCCGGATCAGGTAAGCCACGCCATCGGGCCAATTCTCCAGGGCCTCGATCGCGACGCGGGGGTCGGGGCCGACGAGCTTCTCGGACCACTCGGCGATATCGCCAGCCAGGTCGGCATCGAACTGCGCGGCGGCGGTCGCCATGTTCGCCGCGGTCATGCTTGCGGTCCGCTCGGCCGCGAGTTCGACGCGACTCATCAGCGTGGCCGCTCGGTGCGCCATGAACAGGCCGACCTCACCCGCCGCGCCGAGGTCATGAGCCACCCGAGCGGCGCGGGCGGCGATGACCGCCTGGTCTTCGCCCGGCTTGAGGATATCCCCCTGCCCCGCCATCCCATGCTGGAACGCATTGAGCCGCGCGACGGCTTTCCCTTCGGCCGTCTTCGGTCCCGTGGACTTCAAGCAGTTCAACCGATTTGCCGCGATCCGAGCGTCTGAAGTGGCCATGATCCGATTGCTTCCCGTGGTCAGGTGGTGCGATCACGATGTCTGAGCGAACACACGGAGGGCAAGCGCATCGATTGGCCCCTCTGATAGTATCTGGAATTTCACGAAATTTGATTCACGGATCGCGTAAAATCTTCGGGTCGGCTCACCAATCCGCTGAAATTTCGGGTCGGCTGGGACGGGATAGACAACCATCGTTGAGACGCCGCCATGCCCGGCTTCGTGGCTTTACTCTCCGTCGTGGATATCCTCCATGCGGTCCTGATCCTGGGCGGCACGCTGCTCGGGCTGTCGCTCGGGGCGACGCAAGGCGTCTGGGCGGGAATCAAGAGTTTGGTTCTGGGCTTCGTGGCCGGCGATCTCGCGGGGTTGCTGCTACATCTCGGCGATATGATCGTCTGGACCGTCTTCTGGGTCCCAGGCATCCGCCGTGATCAGGCCCGGCGCGAGCGTATCCGCCGCGATTACCAGATCCGTCTGGAAGCGAAGCGCCAGTAGGATGCCGCAACCAGCGCTGGTGGATGACCCGGGCAAGACAGGGGATGAGCCAGGATGGTAAGATGCCTGGGCTGGGGTGGGCGTCCTGTGTGTTGGCCTGGTTGGTTTTGATTTGAGGCGCGGGATTTATCATGAGAGCGGGGATCGTCGGTTTGCCGAACGTGGGCAAGAGCACCTTGTTCAATGCCTTGACGCAGTCGAAAGCGGCCCAGAGCGCGAACTATCCGTTTTGCACGATTGAGCCGAACGAGGGGGTCGTCAGCGTCCCCGATGACCGGCTCGGGCGGATCAGCAAGTACATCGTCCCTAAAAAGCTCGTCCCCGCCGCGCTCCGGCTGGTCGACATCGCCGGGATCGTCAAGGGAGCGTCGGAGGGGCAAGGGCTGGGCAACAAGTTCCTCAGCCACATCCGCGAGGTCGACGCCATCATGCAGGTCGTCCGCTGCTTCGAGGACCCCGACGTCGTCCACGTCGAGGGCAAGGTGGACCCCGTCGCCGACATCGAGACGATCGAGATCGAGCTGATGCTGGCCGACATCCAGACGCTCGAAGTCGCCTTGCCGAAAGCCGAGCGGACCGCCAAGTCGGGTGATAAAGAGGCCAAGTTCCGCGCTGATGCCATTCGCAAGTGCCTCGACCACCTGGCCACCGATCAACCGCTCCGGAAGCTGACGCTCGACGAAGGCGAAGCGAAAGCAATCATGAGTTTCGGTTTGATGACGGCCAAGCCGGTCCTGTACGTTGCCAACGTCGATGAGACCGACCTCGAAGGTCAGGGGCCGTTGGTCCAGCAGGTCCGCGCCTTCGCCGACAAGGTGGGAGCGGCGGTCGTGCCGGTCTGCGCCAAGCTGGAAGCCGAGATCGCCGAACTCGACGAGGCCGACCGCGCCGAGATGCTCGAATCGTCGGGCTTGACGGAACCAGCGCTGACCGTGCTGGCTCGCGCCGCGTATCGCGTCCTGGGTCTGCAAAGCTACTTCACGGCCGGCGAGATGGAAGTTCGTGCCTGGACGATTCCGATCGGTGCCACCGCCCCGCAGGCGGCCGGTGTGATCCACTCCGACTTTGAGAAGGGTTTCATCCGCGTCGAAGTTTATACCCTGCCCGACCTTGAAACCTTCAAGGCTGAGAAGGACATCCGGGGCGCCGGGAAGTTGCGGATCGAGGGGAAACAATACATCATGCAGGACGGAGATATCTGCCACTTCCTTTTTAATTGATCCCAGCCGGGTCGGGAGATCGCCGTGGACCTGCCGCCGGAGTTCGCCGAGATCCTCGACGCCGCCGAACGGCTCAGCCGGGCCGATCAAGAAAAGCTCGTGGCGATCTTGCGGCGGCGGCATCTTGAGGTCGATCGGCAATCACTGGAGGCACAAGTCGCCCAGGTCCGCCACGAGTTTGAGTCAGGGCAGTACCGGATGGTCCCGATCCCGCAACTGGTGGTCGAACGCTGCAACCAGATCATTGATCCAGCTAAATACCTGGCCGCAACCCAGTATTCTCATCCGCAGCGGTTAATGATCCGGACGCAGGCGTTCGCGGACAACCTCGTTCAGTTTTGGGACAGTGCGCATCCGGGCGTCACGATCGGCGAGTTGCCCGAATTGCTCGAACAGCTTGCGGCCGATGCGGTCAACCCAAGCCTGCCGACTCGGCGGCTGCAAGGCAAGTGGAACGGGTGCCGCGTCTGGTCCCCCGAACCCGATCTGGACATCCTCTTCGACCTTGTCCCGCACGACCGCCACGACGCCATCCTCTTGCTGGCCATCTGTCAGCCCAGATGGGGTCTCTACTGATACCCCGGCGCTGCGGTTACCAAAACGGAGCGACCCAAGGGGATGAGATGACCCGGCCCTACGACTCGACCAGCAAGTTCTTGATCGAAGGATTTCCCGCCGACTGGCTCGCCCTGGCGGGTCTGGATGTGCTGGGTCCCGTCGAGGTCATCGACGCCAACCTCTCGACTATCACCGCCGAGGCCGACAAGGTTATCCGGGTTGGTGGCGCAGCGCCCTGGCTGGCCCACTTCGAGATGCAATCGGCGCGCGACGTTCGGCTCGGGGCGCGGTTGCTACGCTATAATGTCTTGCTCAACGAGCGCCACGACCTCCCGACCCGCAGCGTGGTCGTCTTGCTCCGCCCCGAAGCCGACGGGCCCGACCTGAGCGGAACTTACCGCCGGAATCTCCCGGGTGGCCCGGACTATCTGGTCTTTGATTACAATGTGTTGCGGGTCTGGCGCGAGCCCGTTGATCTGTTCCTGGATGGCGGGTTAGGAATCATCCCGCTTGCCCCGGTGGCCGATCTGGCCGGCCGACCGATCGAGAATGTGGTCGAAGCGATGGAGGCCCGCCTCGATCAATCTCCGCCCGAGGTGAGCAGCCTTCTCTGGACGGCCTCCGCACTGCTCATGGGTTTACGCTACCCCGCTCCGATGATCCAGGTTTTGTTGCGAGGAGTCCGGCAGATGAAAGAATCGACCATGTATCAGGCGATCCTGGCCGAAGGTGAAGCGCGAGGAGAAGCGCGAGGAGAAGCAAAAGGGAAAGCTCTGGGGGAAGCAATCGGGATTATGCAGGGAGAGATCCTGCATGCCCGAAGGTCGCTAATTCGGCAAGGCGAAAGACGGTTTGGGCCCATCGAGGAGCCGGATCGGACGCGGATCGAGCAGATCGTTCAGCTTGATCGGCTCGAATCGCTCCTTGACCGCGTTGGCGACGTCCAGGCGATTTCCTGGACGGAATTTTGGAATCAGGTCGAGCCGGATGGCACGCGCGAGTAAGCCCAGCCCGCCGCCCGATCAGCTCTCGTCCCGCCGGTCGGTGACCATCCCCAGCACGAGCACGCTCGCACCCAGGACCATTGCCGTGATTGCCACCATGCCCAGCGGCCGGGTGTTGGTCAGGAGGAAGTGCGGCGCCAGGGGCAACAGGGCAGCGACCAGAGCGAACGGGATGATCCGGCGATCCGGTATCAGGCACGAAAAGATCAAGATCAGCCCGGTGGTGAGCAGCGCAAAGCCGTCGAGGTGGCGCGCGAATGCCAGCGGGATGACACCAAGCCGCAACGCTTCGGGGGGCTTATCGTCGTTGCGGATGCGGGCGACCCCTGCTTGAAATGCTTCCGCTGCTCCCTCGATCACATGCCGGGCATCGGCCTGGTTGCCTTCGACCATGGCGGCCCTCACCGCGTCCTTGATTTCGGTGTAGTTGATCAGCTCATTCCGTTCCATCCAGACCAAGGCACCCGCCAGGCAGGCCAGACCCAGCGCGAACCGCGCCCAGCGGCCCATCGGAGCCAGCACGATCGACCCGATCGGCGCGTACCACGGCGCCGACCGTGCCGCCTCGGCGATCTCGGGGCTGGCCAGAACTTCCTCGGTCCGATCCACCGCGCGGCGGAGCGCGGCGACCAGGGGCGTACCCACGGTGCCGTCGGGAGCGCGGCGGAACTGGTCGAGAACGGCCACGACCGCCGCCGATGCCCGCTTTGACCGCCGCCGCGCCGTCAGGACGTGCAGGCCACCGGCTTCCAGGTCACGCTCGATGATTGGCTCCAGCCAGCCTTGCGTCCGCTCATCAAGGCGTCGCGTGATCCAGGCGTTCCCGCGATCAAGCAGGCCCGCGCGAACCGGCGCGAACCGAGGGCGCCGCTCGCCCGCCAGGTTGGCGCCCCAGCGTGCCCGCGCTTCGGGGACCGCGTCGAAGCCGAACAGGGCGGCAAAAATCTCCTCCCAGGCCCGACCCCCGCTCGATGCCACATATCGGCGGATCGCCTCCTCATCCCAACCGAGCCGTCGCCAACCCTGGATCAGACCTCGGAGCTGGCCCAGCACGGAGTTCCGACTGGCGGCCAGCGGGCGATCGAGCCCAAAGTGGTACGTCGCCGCCAGAGCAATGGCAAGGACGCTTCCCAGGATCGCGACGCCGAGCCATTCCATCATCCAGAGCAGCCCGAAACCGACCAGACCCACCACGCCGAGCGTCAGACCATCGCGACTCTCGACCACCGCGGCTGCCGGCCCGAGCTTGCCCCCGATCCGACCGCGTGTGTCCCAGACGCGGAACCCCGCCCCCGCCACAGCAATCAGGCCACCAAAGAAGACCCAGCCCAGCGCCGGGGCGAGCCGACCTAGTAGCAAGCACCCGAGCACGATCAAACCCAGCACGACCCCCGCGCCGATCGGCACCCAATGTTCGATCGTCGCCAGCGGAGCCGCCTGAAACTCACCGACCGCCGCTTCGAACGCCACGGCATCAACCTCAGCCGGCACGAGCGGACCAGCGACGCCGAGTTCGGCTTCGAGCCCTCGGACCACTGCGCCCATGTCGGCGAACCGCTCGCGGGGATCGATCGACCCGTCGCCACCCGTCAGCCGCCGGATCAGAGTCGCCAGACCCGGCGGGACCGCGCGGTCGCCGCTCGATCCCGCGACCAGAGTGCCCAGCACGCGCCCGAGCCCGGCAACATCGGTTTGCGCATCCGGAGTCGGGGGCAAGGCCACCGGGACTGGCGAGGTGCCCAGTTCGGCCAGTGGGATCGGTTCGATCGAGCGTGGAGCGGTGCTCGATGGATTCAGACCGACGCCGAGACCCGCGACGCGGACCAGGCCGTCGGCTTCGATTCGGATCGATCCCAGGCCGAGGTCGCGGTGGTAGACCTGTTGCTCGTGAGCCGCGCGGAGGCCACGCGCGGCGTGGAGGACGGTGGCGACTCGCCCCTGGCGGTCGAACTGACTTCGCGTGGTTGGGTCGGCGAGCGTCGATGCCGCGCCAGCGGGACCGATCGCGGCCAGCTCTTCGCCGGCAACTTCAAGGCCGATCGGGCTGGCCAGGTTTGGGTGCTTGAGCACGCTCGCGGCGAGCGCTTCGAGTGTCCAGGCCGCAACGAACCGAGCGTCGGTCCGCCACCGGTCGCGGACCCGATGCAAGCCGACGACCGGACCAAACCGACCGGCCCGCCCCTGCCCCGCTCCGACCACGCGATACCGCCCAACCCGGCCCGAGCGCACCGGCTCGACCGTCAGGTCAGGCTCGACCGGAGCTGGGGTCGGTAGGGCCTCAAGTTGCACGTCGATCGTCGCGGCGGGGTCGGCGGCCACGGTCACGATCAGATGTGCGGCGCACCGGGGGCAGGCGATCCGGAATCGTCCGGGGCGGAGGTCGGCAAGCGCCAGGTCGTTCCGACACGAGGGGCAGATCAACGGATGCACGGGCTTGGTTCTCGAATGGTCCCTGGCAACGGCGGACGAGCCGGGCCAGAGCAGACCATTGCGCCCGGCCCGGCGGCGGATGTCAACCCGGCGGTCAATTCCGACAACTGATGAAGATTTACAAACGTGAGCGCTTGATCAGTCGCGGCGGATCGAAGCTCCACCGAAGAAGACCCGGTTGGGGGTGTCACCGGTGAAGATCGAGTAGGGCGGCACACTCGGCGGGGCGCTGGCTTCGTTCAGGCGGGCGAGTTGCGTGGGTGTCAGGGTGATTTCGAGCGCGGCGAGGTTGTCGTTGAGCTGTTCCAACTTCGTCGCGCCGATGATTGGTGCGGTGATCCCGGCTTGCGCGGCGACCCAAGCAAGCGCGACCTGCGCGGGGGGACGACCCACCTGACTGGCGACCTCGCGGAGGGTGGCGAGGATCTGCCAGTTCCGGTCGGTGAATTTGCGGTACGGTTGGTCGGTCCGATCGAGGCGGCCGCCGCCGGGGGATGAGTTGCCGCTGGCGTCGCGGGCGTATTTGCCGGTCAAGAAGCCACCCGCGAGCGGGCTCCAAGAGCAGATCCCGAGCCCACAGACGCGCGCGGCGGGGACGTGTTCGTACTCGATCGTCCGTTCGGTCAGCGAGTATTCCGGCTGGATCGCCACCGGCGCGGGCAGGCCGTGCGCCTCGGCCAGCGTCGCCGCGCGGGTCGCGTACCAGGCGGGGGCGTCGGAGAAGCCAAAATAGAGGATCTTCCCCGCGCGGACGAGGTTGCCGAGCGACTCCAGAACCTCCTCGACCGGCGTGATCGTGTCCCAGGCGTGCATCCAGTACAGGTCGATATAGTCGGTCTGGAGGAACCCGAGCGACCGCTCGACTGACCGGGTCAGATGCTTCCGCCCATTGCCGCCGGCGAGCGGGTTCGCGCCGTCGGTGTTGAAGGTCGACTTGGTGGCCAGAACCACTCGATCGCGCAGCTTTCCCTCGGCGATGAAGCGACCGAGCAAGGCTTCGCTCGCGTGGGCCGAGTAGACATCGGCGGTGTCGATAAAGTTGCCCCCGGCGTCGAGGAAGCGACGGAGGATTGCCTGGGCGACGTCGTCGGTCGACCCCCAGTTCCGGTTCCCAAACGTCATCGTGCCGAGACAAAGCGGGCTGACCAGCAAGCCCGAGCGGCCGAGGGTGCGGAGCATCATGGGTTGGTCTCTCCGGTGGGTCAGCGAGGCGGTCGATCGTGATGATACCAGTTCCTCCCGTCGCCGAAGAGGTTAAGTCGTATTCATAATCAAGCGACTGTTGGTCATCCCTCCGGTGCCGTGGTCGAGTACCGAAACCAATCCCCCTGAGGCGTAAGATAACTTTGATGAGGATTTTCCCTGCCCGCTCTTGCTGGTTCAGGATCATTGCGCTGTTCTGGGCCAGGCCCGCGCCGACGAAAGGGAAGATCCGCCGGCAGAGGTTACCCGCACCCAGGACGCCTCTCTGCACAACGTTTTCTAACGGAGCGGCTGATCGGCCAGGCAATCGCTCGCCGTGCACGATTTGTTGAAGCAGGACGCTACTGCTTTGACCGACGAGAATGAGGTCGTCCGACTGGTTTCGGACCATCCCGAGATCTTGACCAATCGCTCAATCAGTTCGCGGTCCAGAATCCGGTCAGAGCCGTAAGCCTGCAGGCCTGGACCTGGGCAAAAAGCCCCGAAGCCTTGGACCGTGATGGCCCGCAGGCCCTGGCCGCCGCGAGTCGGGCGTGTGAGCTGACCGCCTGGAAGGATGAGGCCGCGGTAGTAGCACTGGCGGCGGTTGAGGCTGAACTGGCTCAATTCGATCAGGCGATCCGTCGGGTGGAAGAAGCCCACAAGCTGGCCCAGCCCAAACCAGAACGACCCTGCATCAGCCTTAGGCATGGGACGTTCAAGAGGAATTTTTACCTTACCCAGGACCAGGACAACGGCAAACCAGCGCATTGGGCTCAAAGATGGACGTGGTGGAGCCCTATCGGGCTGGCAAGCCCTGCCGCGATCGCCACAGACTGCCATCAGCCCGAGTGCTGGGCGTAGAGATCGCTGTTTTGAAACGGGCTGGTAAGGCCGGTGGTGTAGAGCCGACCGGAAAAGGTTGCCGAGGCGGTTTTCTCGCCATAGCGGATCGTCACCACGCCCGAACTTTGGGTGACGTAAAAGACGCCGCTGTAGATGTTCGGGTCTGAGGTGAAGAACAGGCGGGTCGGGCGGCCCTTGCTGTCAAACGACGTCGGGTCAGCGGCGAGGTCCAGCCCGACCGTCGCCCCGGCATTGTTGTTTTTGTCATCCAGGAACGCAAAACCAGTCACCGTTGGGCTGGCGGTCGGATTCCTGGGATTGAAGCCAGCGGGAAAGACCATGCCCAGGGTGTAGTCACCATGGAGAAAAAATTTGGGAGCGGTCCCGAGGCCACGCAGATAAATGATCTTCGACTGGTCACTGAAGCGGGGGGCCAAAGTAACCATCGGCCCGCCAAACCGGGCCACGAAGGTTTCGCGGGCCAACTCGCGAGCCGTCGGCGTTCCCTGACCGAGGAGAGGTGATGCCGGCAGCAGCGCGCCGCTATTCGGTCCGGAAGCTCCCGAGAAAACCCCATTCTGAGCTGCCGATGCGCCGGTGGCGGGAGCGGTGGCTCTGGTCCGAACGGCAACGCTTTCAGCCACGGCGGCCACATCCGGGCGGGTCACGTGCGGCTGAAGCGCGATCAAAAGTCCTGATAGAAGATTGCGATCCTCCAACGGCTCAAACCGCAATCGTCGAGCCGTGCGTTTGGTCGCGCCCATGGGGATTGCCTCGGACCGATCGATCAGCCACTCGTCAAAATTACCTCTCAGAACATTGCTTCTTTCGGATAAACCATACGCGACGGTCGCTCGACGATTCAGAAATTCGCATGGTCAGCCCGGATGACCGGTCGATCTGGTAAAACCGGCTCGCGATGCATCCAGATTTCTCCTCTGAATTTGGGGTTTCCAGAAATCGGGGTTTCCGTAAAATCCCGCCGACGTCACCGGGTCTCAAGACCCATCGCGGACAGATATCGGCTTGTGACGGATGCGAGCCGGCTGTTCCACCAAGAATGCTTGCTTTGGAATCCACCCAGACCCATCTCGGGTCCGTGGCTCCACGGCAGTGATTCAGGTCCGCAAACTTGCGAAGGATTCGTACAGGATGAACCGACTTTTCCGCATCCCGACGCTCGTGGCTGTTGCCGGCCTGATCCTGGGTTCGACCGCCTTCACCCAGGCTGCATTCATCACCGGAACGCAGGGTCTGGCCGACATCGGCTCGCCGACCATCCCCGCTGGCAGCTCGTTTGCCACCGCGACCCAGTTTAACCTCAGCATGATCGTCGCCACGACCTCAGAGTCGGGCAGCTTCACCACGCCGGGCGTCGCCGGGATGAACTTTGGCGCGGCGACCTTGAGCCTCTCCTTTCCCTCAATGTTCAGCTTCGGCAACTCGATGTTCGGCACCTTCACCGCCAGCCTGGTGAGTGAGAACGCCTCGGCCGATCCGACCAAGTCGCGGTCGTTCAATGTCTTCGGCAACTTCACATCAGGTACGCTGTTCGGCGCATCCTCCACAAACACCGCCTCGCTCATCTTCACCATCAATTCCAACAGCGGCGTCAGCGGCACGTCGATCTCGGATTCGGCTTCACTGTCGGTCCCGGCGTTGGTCCCCGAGCCCGCCTCGGTTGGCATGCTGACCATCAGCCTGCTCGGTCTCGCCGGTTACTCCGCTCGCCGTCGTTTGAGCAAGTAAACTGCGTCGGTCTGCCGTGCAGAAACAAATCAACCCAGCCCCTGCTCCTCCGAGCAATGGCTGGGTTTTTCGCGTGGGCTCGAAGTCGATGCCTGGTCGAGCGCTGCTTCGAGCTGGTCGGCGAGAATCTCAATCGGGTGACGGGCGTCGATCCCGGCCAGCCCGTGGACCTGGCTCCGGCACGAAAAGCCAGGAGCGATCAAGGGGGCGGTCGGGTGCTTCGCGGCCTCGGGCAACAGGACCCGGTTCGCCAACGCGACACTCGTTTCGTAGTGCCCGAGTTCGTAGCCGAACGAACCCGCCATCCCGCAGCAGCCGGAGTCGAGTTCCTTGACCTCAAGTCCCTCGATCCGCTGCAACGCGGCGATCGTGCCGCCGGTGCCGAGCAACGCCTTTTGCTGACAATGACCGTGGAGCAAGACCTGTTGCTGGAGCGGTCGGAGCGGCAGGTCGGGCACGCGGGTCCGGTCGGCGACAAAGGTATCGACCATCATCGCCGCCCGGGCCACGACATCCGCGTCGGGTCCGAGGCGGAAATCGCGGTATTCATCGACGAGAGTGAGCAGGCAACTGGGCTCGACCCCGAGGATTGGCGTTCCCGCCCGCGCCGCGCTGATCAACCGAGCGACGTTGGTCCGCGCCAGGTCGCGACCAAGATCGAGCAACCCTTTGGAGATCGCTGGTCGCCCGCAGCAGCCGAGGCCCGCCAGTTTGACCTCATACCCCGCCGCTTCGAGCACCCGAACGGCCGCTCGACCGACCTTGGGCGTGTTATAGGTGGTGAAGCAGTCGTCGAGCAGGATCACCGACCCCCGCGACCCGGCGCGAGGGTCGGGCGTGTGCCGGCGGAACCAACCGCGCAGGTTGTTCCACTCGAACAGTGGCATGATCCGCCGCCGGTCGATACCCGCCACCTGTTCGAGGAGCCAGCGGAAGGCAGGATTTCGGATGGTGAAATTGGCGAGCGGGGCCGTCGCCGAGCCGATCGGGTTGAGCCGGTGGATTTGACCCATCAACCGCGACGCAAGCGGGATCGCGTGCGTCTTGTACTTCTGATGAAGATACTCGGCCTTGAGCTTGCTCATATCGACGTTCGACGGGCATTCGGTCTTGCACGCCTTGCAGGAAAGGCAGAGGTCGAGTGCCTCATCGAGTGCCTGCGACGCCAGCCCGTCCGCATTGAGGGTGCCGTCCATGACGAGCCGCAGGGTGTTGGCGCGGGCGCGAGTGGTGTGTGCCTCGTCGAGGGTCACCATGTAGCTCGGGCACATGGTGCCGCCGCCGGTTTTGCGGCAGGCACCGACCCCGGAGCAGAGTTCCACCGCGCGGGCGAACCCGCCCTGAGCCGAGAAGTCGAACGCGGTTTCGAGCGGTTCGATGGCGTGATAGGTCGGGCTCAGGCGGAGCGAGGCGCCGGGGTCGGGGCTGGCGACCACCTTGCCGGGGTTCATCCGATCGTCGGGGTCGAAGACATGTTTGACGGCCTGAAACGCGGCGTAGACCTCGGGGCCGAACAGCTTGGCGTTGAAGCCAGATCGCGCCAGGCCGTCGCCGTGTTCGCCGCTCATCGAGCCGCCAAACTCGACGACGAGGTCGGACACATCGGCGGCGATGGCGCGAAGCTGGTCGACTCCGGCCTCGGTCTTGACGTTGATCACGGGGCGGATGTGGAGACAACCGACGTCGGCGTGGCCATAACAGGCGCCATAGGTGCCGTGTTTGCTGAGGATCGCGGCGAATCGGTCGTAGAACGCGGGGAGTTTGCTCGGATCGACAGCGGTATCTTCGACAAACGCGACTGGCTTGGCGTCGCCAACCATTCCCATCAAGAGCGAAACGCCGGCCTTGCGGATCTTCCAGAAGTCATCCTTGGCCGACTCGGTCAAGCTTTGCCGGACGCCCAGGACGCCGGGCTGCCCCTCGAAACGTCGGGTCAGATCCGCAGCACGCTCGGCCAGTTCGGCGGCGGAGTCGGCATAAAACTGCGCGGCAAGGACGGCGGCGGGCCGCCCGGTGGCAAAGCTGAGGCTCCGGGCATAGTCGGGATTACTCGCGGCGAGGTCGAGCATCATCCGGTCGACCATCTCGACCGCAGCCGGGCCGGTGCTGATGATCTCGGCCAGGCGGTCGAGCGCCGCCGGGATCGTGGCAAACGAGAGGATGACCAACCCTTGCGCCGGGGGGATCGGCACAACCCGGATCTCGGCCGATGCGATCGTCGCAAGCGTCCCTTCCGAGCCGACGATCAGCTTGGCGAGGTTGAACTCCCACGGCTCATCAATCCACCCCGGCGCCCGGACCGGCAAGCCCGGGACGAACTCGTCCAGGTTGTAACCGCTCACCCGCCGGAGAATCCTGGGGAATCGAGCCACGATCGATTCGCGGTTCTGGGCGATGATGTCGCGGACGTCACGATGCAAGCGTCCAGCGGCATTATCCTGCGTACACACGGCGTCCAGCTCGCTGGGAGTCATCGGTCCCAGGGTCGTCAGCGTCCCGTCTGCCAGGACCACGTCGAGCGACCGGACGTGGTCGACGACCTTGCCATACTTGAGTGATCGAGCACCCGCCGAGTTGTTGCCGATCATCCCGCCGAGTGTGGCGCGGTCGCCAGTCGAGACGTCGGGGCCGAACATCAGCCCGAGCGGGCGGAGGTGGGCATTCAGGCGGTCCAGGACGACCCCCGGCTCGACCTGCACCGTCATCTTGTTCCGGTCGACGATCCCGATCCGGTGCAGATATTTTGACGTGTCGAGAATCACGCCCGCACCGATGGTTTGTCCCGACAAACTGGTGGCTGCCCCTCGGGGGACGATCGACACGCCGAGTTCGGCCGCGAGCCGGACCGCCGCGGCGAGGTCGGCCGTCGTCCGGGGCAGGACCACACCCACCGGCTCGATCTGGTACAAGCTGGCATCGGTGGCGTACTGCCAACGTGTGGGCGCGTCGAAGCGGGCCTCGCAGGTGGTCTCGGACTGGAGGCGGTTGTGCAGTTCGGCAACAGCGCGGGAGGATGGTTGCGGTGAATCTTGTTGCTGGGCCGATTCCCGGGCCCGTGGAGCTGCGATGGTGCTAGACATGAGATGCCGACTCAAAGGGCCTTCGTGGCGGTGGGCGTCGCTCCGTCGGGACGCATCCAGGCTTCGTCCCAACTCATTCTAGCCCACGCGGACCCCGATCGACCACGGTATTTGCGTGGCGAGTCATGGTTCCTGAAGCAGAAAAACGAGGATCAAACGATGGCCCAGCTCACGATCACCACCGGCGCCCTGCTCGATCAACCGACCGAGGCGATCGGCAACGCCTGGAACCGGAACGTGATCCCGTGGTGGCTCCTGCTCCCCCAGGGGGTATCCGGGGCAATCAAACGGCGTGGGGAATTGGCTCCGTTCCGCGTAGTCGGTCGACTTGGGCCGATCCCGCTCGGTGGTGCCGTGGTGATGGAAGCCGTTGTGGTGGTACGCTACGCTCGGACGTGACTTACTTCGACCGCCGACGTGCTGAGGAGGCGATGGTGAGCGGTTCGAGGCGGTCCAGAAGTTCCAGGAATCGCGAGCGGTTGCGATATTGCTCGCGGATCGACGCCACCAGCGCATCCCAGTCGGCCGCGCGATCCACCGCTGCGTAGAGCGGCCTGAGCTTCTTGAGGTAGCCAATTGACGCTTCGTAGGCGACCTTTTCCGCCTGAGGTAGCCGAGCATTGAGTCGATCCGTCAAGATCGCGATGGCGCGGTCGGGGTGCGTGGCGGCAGTGGCGTCGGCGATCGAATCGGCATAGGCGGTCGTCAGACTGAAGTCGCGGGAGTAATTGGGTGCTGCGCGCATTTTGTCGTAGATGAGCAAGATCTGGTCGGGGTTCCGGGCGGCCAGGGCCATCTGGAGCAAAACGTCGAAGTGGGGGCCACTCGACACAACCATCGGGTCGCGTCGCTTCAAAAACGGGATCAGGGCATCGGGGACGGGCAAGGGCCAGTCGTCGGCGATCAGGACCCGATCTGTCGGCGGCCCCCCGGCGACTGGCGCGGGTTGGGCTGACCTCCCCTTGCCGCGTGGTGATTTCGTTGCCGGACGCGGCGCGCGTTCGACCCGGAACGGCGGGGTGCCAGTTTCCAAAAAGCTGAGCGCCACGGCTCGGACCGAGTCCGCCAACTTTGCCTTGTCCGCCGCTTTCACCAAACGCTCGAAACGCTGCTGGCTCGGATTGGCGAAGTAGTCGTGGGCGACGAAGGCTGCCGCGACGTCCCACTGCTTGCGCTTGTCGGCGATCGCATAGAGCTTTTCGGCCAGCAGGGCGGCATCACCCGGGAACTTGTCGGCCCGCGCGGCGATCCCGATCGATGCCCACCGCTCGGCATCGTCGAGGCGGTTCTGCGTGATCAGATGAGCCACCAGTGTGTCATAGCGACCAATCTGTTGGGCTTCGCGCTCGTAAACGGTCTGAACGTCCCCGGCGCGGCCTGCCTCGTTGAGCGCACGGGTCAACCAGCGGGTGATTTGCTCACGACCATGGCCGTCGCGCTCGCGCGGTGTGGCTCCTTGTTCCAGGCGGATGGCCAGGTGGTCGGCCAGTTCCGACCAATCATCGGGTTCGGCGGCCGCGAAGATCGGAGTCATCGCGCCGTCGAGGACGTCGTAACCATCCGCGATCTCGGCATCGACCGCGAATCGGAGCCGATCAAGCCCCGACAGACTCGATTCGAGCACGGCGCGACGGATAATCGGGAAGCAGGGCTTGAGTTCCTCGAACTCATCCCCCTCGTCGGTCTGCTCGGCGATCCGCTCGATCCCCTCGGTGATCAGGTCGCGACCTAGCGTCACGACCTCGTCCGCCTGTCCCAGTTTCAAGAGTTGGGCGAGTTGCTGCTCAATCCGCTCGAAATTAGGCACACCGCCTCGCCCGTTACGCGATCTGGTGCCATAGGCGAACTCAGAGGTGGCGTTGTCGACCTCGCGCCGCGCTTCGGTCAGGAGCTCGGTGATGTTTCCATCGGCGACCGCGATCTGGTCGCGAAACTCCTGATATGCAGCGGGGAACCGGCGGATCAACGACCAGGCCAGCTCAACCAATTCCTCCCGCGACTTGCTCTGAAGCAGGGTTCGGATGCTGGCGTCCGATGAGTCTTTCGATCGAGTTCCTGGCGTCATCCGCGCCGCAGCCTGTCGCACTGGCAATGGGTCAGAAATAATCTCGTCGTCATCGGCCAGGGAGTCCGGACCATCGCCAACGCGTTCCAGTAGCCTCCAGCGCGGGTCGTCGTCGGTGGCGATCGAGACGTTTTGACCTTCAACCAGGGCATGGATGTAGGCCGCCACGACGGCAACCGCATGCTTGCAACGAAAGCCGACAAAGCAGGTGCAGGTTGAGTCCAGGCTCGGCGTCGATCCGAAGCTCAACGAAACTGTGGTTGCGTACTGCCTGGTTCCCTCGACCGATGCCAGTAGATCCCCAACTTCGGTGATCGCCAGTTGGCGAACATGCCCGGCGCGTTGGTAGTCGCGACCTCGAATCACGGCAGCGGTACCGGACCACGCTTCCAGATGGTCCCAGGTGATCCTGGCCCAACGAGATCGGCTCGCTGGCCCTTGCTTCTCGGGTTTGCCGGACGGAGCTTTGGACCTGGCCACGATTACCTCGTTGTTCAGGAGACCACCACGCCAATCAAGGTCTGGTCATCGGCGGGTGTGGCAATCCCGTTGGTAAAGGAGCGCACCTCCGCGATCACGTCGTCGACCAGGTTCTGAGCGTTGCCACCACACCGCGAGAGGATCGCGTCGAGACGGTCGAGCCCGAACTGGTCACCCGAAGTGTCGAACGCCTCGGTGATGCCGTCGGTATAGAAGGTGATCTGATCGCCGGGGTGAAGGTCGAGGGTTGCGTTTTCGTAACTCTCTTCGGCAACCAGGCCAAGCGGTAAGCTGAGGGCACCGTCGATCGACTCGATGACCCCCTGATCGCACCGCATCAGCCGGGGTGGGTTATGCCCAGCGCTCGAATAGGTCAACAGGCGGGTCGCCGGATCATACAAACCATAAAACGCAGTAACAAACGCCTCATTGTCGGCCGTGTAAAGCGTCGTGAGCTGGCGGTTGACCTGTTCGAGGAGGGCGCTGGGAGGATCGTGGGGACCGATATGACCGTGGGCGAGACTGTGGGTGACGGCCATCAATACAGCGGCGGGAGTTCCATGACCACTCACGTCGGCGATAAGGATGCCCCACTTGCCCTCGGGGAGCCGAAAAAAGTCGTAATAGTCACCACCGGCCCACTTTGATGTTTCATAAAAGGTGGCGATCTCGAGCGTTGGGATCTGGGGGGTCTTTTTCGGCAAAAGGGAACGTTGAATACCAGCAACGACCCGGAGTTCGCGTTCGACCAGAGCATAAGCTTGTTTTAATTCAACCGATAAAACGAGGCTTTGCGTGGCGCGTCCGAACAAGCTACTGACCCAGAACCAGTCGAGTACTTGCTCGGGCGGGAAGGCTCGAGGCGCGTTCCTGAGCAGAACCACCATATTTTGGCCGACTCCCTCCGTATAGTGGGGAATCGCGATGAGCGACCTGTGCCCGGTCAAGTACTGGTGCGCTGGGTCATCGTCGCTGAGGTCGATCTCGTCGATGACCTGGGGAACATCTCCATAGATCAGCTTCCCCAGCAAACCTCCACTCAGGAGAGGGAGCCGTTCGGGTTCTTTCCAGGGGTCGACGATATCGGTCCATCGACTGGATCGGGTAATCCGGTAATAAGGTTCCAGCAAGCCACGACGGCTGAGCGCGATAAAACCATCGGTGGGCTGATGCTGCCTGACCTGTTCGCCGAAGATTCGGACCATCTCCTGAGGATCGTTCTGCTGGCTCATCTGCCGCATCGTCGAGGTGATCTGATCGAGCGTGGTTCGCCAGTCACCATCAACTTTGAAAAACCCCTGGCTAACGCTCATGGAAAACGGATCCGACAAGGGCTGCTGGAGAGGCGTCAAATGGACTTCAAGTTGTTGATCATCGCTGATCTCGCCGCCAAATCAATCTTGTCGTTCCAGAAAAAACGAGGGCCTCGACAATGATGCCGAAGCCCGATGGACTGCAAATGGGTTTTCAGTTCCGGCCCGTTACGAAACGGCCTGCTCGACCTTTTCCTCGACCGCGATCTTGCGAAGTTTATTCTGCGCCCGAGCTTCAAGTTGGCGGACACGTTCCTTGGTCACGCCCAACTCGCGTCCCAACTGCTCTAAAGTCTGTTCGCCAACACCATCAAGCCCAAATCGACTGATAATGATCCGCCGTTCGCGATCATCGAGGCGCCCCAGCATCCCTTTGACCGCGTCTCGCATCCGCCGTTGCGTGCTTTCGTACTCGTGCTCGTCGGTCCGATTGTCAGCGGCTGCCTCGAAAAGATCATCATGCCCAGTCACGAACCGATCACGACGATGATTTTCAATCGGTATCGAACGGATGAAATTCTTCATGATCGCCCACGAGGCGTAGGTGCTGAACTTGTTCCCACGGGCGTAATCGAACTTCTCGACGGCGCGGATGAGACTCATATTGCCATCGGAGACCAGTTCAAAAAAGTTGTCCGACCGGCCAACGTGCTTTTTGGCGATCGAAACAACGAGCCGGAGATTCGCCCGGATGATCTGGTTCTTGACGGTCAGAGCTTCTTCAAGCAGCCGATCAATCTCATCAAGCGTCGCTCCCGAGGCTTTGAGAGGGTCAAGCGCGTCTCGAAGCTTGAGCGTCCGATACTTCAGATAGTTCATCTTTCGGAACAGGTGCGCTTCCTGCTCACGTGAAAGCAAGGGAACATCATAAAGGCTGGCCAGATAGGGCGGGACACCCTCGGGCGATTTGATCTTGCGCGGGGCTTTGCCATCAACAGGCACCGGGAACACCGCGAGAATCTCAGCGGCAGACTTGGGATCATCAAAGCTCGGGTGCGGCATCGCCTCGATTTTTTGTTCGAGGAGCCGGCTCGCCCGCAGCTCATTGATTGCCCGGTTGATCGCGGCAACAGATCGTCCCAGCTGTTTGGCCAGAGCCTCGGGAGCCACGCCTTGAAGATACTGACGATACACGCGACCTCGAGCCGCCTCGTCAAATGCGGCCGGCTTCCCTGTACGGGACGGAGCGTCGGTGACAGCGAAGCGGTCGTGCATATCCATGGCTATCATCCTTTGACCGGCCGCGCCAACAAGAGCACGTCGCGGTAAAACCCAATCGAACGATCAGCCGGTCAACGAGAGAAAGCTGACCCCGCCCGGGTGAGGAGCTCAAAGTGTGGAAACCGCAGGGAAACTGTGGGGCTGATGAACGCGGAGGACGTGAGCAAACATCACGTCAAGGTAGGTTCGTAAAGGGGCCGAGTTCCGCGAGGATTTGGCTCGAAGCATGGCACCTTGCCAGCCATTGAGCCAAAGTTCCGCAGAAACTCGGATTGGCAAAATTGGCTCAATCTCGCCAGCATCGAGGGCTAAGTGGAGGCATTCGGCGTACCGATCCTCCCAACGACGAAAAATTTCCTCAAGTTTGACTCGAAAAACTTCACTGAGGTCAGCTAATTCTTGACTCAACTTCCCGATCAAGCAGCCTTTCCGACACTGATCACGATCAAATCGCTCCGTGATCTCCTCAAAATACCGCCGGAACCGAGTCATTGGCGACAAGCTGGGATCAGTCAGAATTTGAACCATGAGTTCATCATAGCACTCGGCGAAATGATTCAGGACATTTAGCCCAAAATCCTCCTTACTACTGAAATAATAGTAGAACGATCCTTTGGGAACTCCAGCCGCCTGCAAGATGGTCTCAATACCGGAGTTGTTGAAGCCACGCTCGAGAAAGATTCGCTTGCCAACTTCGAGCAACAGTTCTCGAGTTTTTTCACGAGCCATGTTTCAAGTGCCTCTTGGGCTCTTTGCTGATCACACCCAAGCCAGTCGTGGACTTAATAATAATAGACCGGTCGTCTAGTCGAATCAAGGAAGCTGGTTAGTCTGCATGGAAATTTTCAAGGGATTCGCCGATCTTCCACAGACAGAATTGTGTTTGAACCCAGTATTCGCAGCGATTTGCGGATCGAGATCCTTGCTGGGTGAAATTCGGATTACGCAAATTCGTTGGCTGATGGACGTAATGATCGTTCCATTGTTGCGAGTGTCTATGTCCTCAGACAGGGGAACCGCTCGCATTATCCGTCACGGGCAAGGAGTTCTTTCCTAGTCCGCGGGTCAACGGGGGGCCGCTTGGGGGCCAGCTTGATTGGGAGCAACGGTGGTTTGTCTCGGAGTCAAAGGAGTGTTGGGGGGATACAGGCTCATGCGAACCACGCTGCTGTTGTAACCCGCGGGAGAGTTTGACTTACGAGAGAATTGTTGGCGGAGACCCTGCTCAGCCACGGCGTTATGTATTGCCAGAGGGGAGAGACCAAGCCCAAAAAGTGGGTTGATCCCGCCAATACCGATCGGTCCCAGGCCAGCGGTTCCCGTTCCCACATAGGCGGGAGGAACCAGTCCAAGACCGAATGTATTGCCATAGCCTGCGTTGTAGCCATTGATGGCACCATAAAGTGGGTAGCCACCATAGTTGCCTCCATACCCCCCCACGTTCACTCCACCGAGCCCGCCCACGGCACCGAATCCGCCGTACCCACCGTACCCAATCCCGCCCAATCCTCCGTAACCTCCACCAAAACCGCCGTAACCGATCTGAGCGGACGCGGTGGTGGTGAAAGCCACGAACACGATGCCAACCAGCCCCCAGAATCGAAACTGGCGAATGAACCACCGGTTTGTTATTGCCATGAGTCGATACCTTCTGTCGATAAAAGTCGAGGTTGACTGATTCCGGGTCGATTGGAAGCGGCTCAGATCATTCCGGCGAAGGAACATCTGTCTGATCATAAACGATCAGGCTCAGCAACGTATCGTAGTCGACTGGTTTGACGAGATGATAGTCGAAGCCAGCCTCGCGTGAACGGCGGCGGGCGGTGACTTCGCCGTAGCCAGTGATCGCGATGATCCGAGCGTTTTGCAGCCCTTCTTCGTGGCGGAGATGCTGAACGACCTGGTAACCGTCCATGCCAGGAAGGCCAATATCAAGCAGGACCACCGCTGGTTGCTGCTGCCGCGCGGCCCTGAGCGCTTCGTGACCGTCATGCACGGCCTGAACCTCGAAGCCGGAAAGTTGGAGGAGATCCGCCAGCGCGGTCGCCGTCGCCATGTTGTCATCAACAACGAGAATCTTCGCGCCCACGCGAGGGTTGGCGGTCGTGCGTTCTCTGACCGGCAGGATCACCTCGGTGGAGCCACATCCCAGAGCGGGCAAACGGATCGTGAAAACACTGCCTTGACCAGAGCCCCCGCTGGCGACCTCAATGGTCCCGCCGTGCAACTGAACCAGGCGTTGCGAGATCGTCAGGCCGATTCCCAGACCACCTTGTGATCGGTCGAGCGAGTTGTCCACCTGGGCGAAGAGGTCAAAGACGCGGGGAAGCATCTCCTCGGAAATCCCGACGCCGTTATCCGCGATCTGGACGACCAGACTACCGCCATCGCGCCGCGCGGTCAGTGCAATCTGCCCGCCGGAATCGGTATACTTGGATGCATTGGTCAAGAGGTTTGTGAAGACCTGCTCAAGCCGGGTCGAATCACCTTTAACCATCAAAGAATCTATACTAATTTCAGTCGCGTACGTCTGTTGGCGGCTTTCGATCAACGGTTGCGCGACATCGCTCGCTCGCCGGAGGACTTCGCTGAGGTCAACCTGTTCGGTTCTCAGGCGGATTTTGCCGCGAGTGATCCGAGCAACGTCGAGGAGGTCATCGACCAACCGGGCGAGGTGCTTGACCTGGTTGAGGATGACGTCCTTGGCCCATGCGGAGCGTTCGGGGGGTAACGAAGCGTGACGCACGAGCTGTGCGGCGTTCTGAATGGATGAGAGCGGATTCCTCAACTCGTGGGCCAGCATCGCCAGAAATTCATCTTTGCGGCGGTCAGCCTCGCGGAGGGCTTCCTCGGCCTGCTTCCACTCGGTCATATCGCGGACGACCTTGGTGTAACCACGCAGGATCTCGGATTCATCCAGGAGCGGCGCCACCAGTCCACTGCCCCAGAACTGTGAGCCGTCCTTGCGGACGTGCCATCGTTCATCCTCGGCAATCCCGCGTCGTTTGGCGGTCTGCATCTCGCGCTGGGGAACACCTGCTTCTTGATCCCCGGCGGTGAAGATGATCTTGCTTGCCTGGCCGAGCAACTCGCTATCGCGATAACCGAGTACCCCGGTTGCACCCGCGTTGACGCTCGTGATTGTGCCGCTGATGTCCATCGTCAGGATGGCGTGCCCCCGAATACTGTCGAGAGTCAGGCGATGCATCCGCTCGCTTTCCCGTAGCGCGGCTTCCATCCGGCGGCGGTCGGCCCGTTCGCGAGCTTCGGTCAGGGCGCGACGGACGGCAGGCGCGAGGCGGTCGAGTCGGTGCTTGAGGACGTAATCCGTGGCCCCTTGCTTGAGAGTCTCGATCGCGACTTCTTCACCCAGGACGCCGGACACAAACAAGAACGGTGTGTCGATGACATGAGTTTGCGCGTATTCCAGAGCCTTCAGGCCGTCGAAGCCAGGGAGGGAGTAATCAGCCAGAATCAGGTCAAATTTGTCGTTTTGGAGAGCTTCCAGATAATCATCGTGGCCAACGACGCGAAGGATGGTGAACTTGAGACCATCCTTGGTGAGTCGGACGCGAATCAACTCGGCATCGAGCGAGCTGTCTTCGAGATGAAGAAACTTGTACTGACTCACCTTGGAATTCTCCAGGCAGTTGGGCCATGGGTTCGTACGTCCGTGTCGCCCCTCTGGAGAACGTACCCAACATCGGAACAGATCCGCGATTCTTGCGCCATCGTTTAGCGTTTTGGTCGCAAGCTCCCGGGGGGAGGTTCGTTTAACAAGGCCCAAAACACCCCCAGGTCCTGGATGGCCGTGATAAACTCTTTGAAACTCACAGGCTTCACCACATAAGCATTTACGCCGGTCTTGTAACTTCTGAGCAGGTCTTTTTCTTCGCGTGAGGATGTCAGGATCACCACGGGGATCGCCTGGAGATCAGGGTCGCTCTTGATCTGTTCGAGAACCTGCAAGCCGTCGATTTTCGGGAGTTTCAGATCGAGGAGAACGACGGCGGGATTCCCCTGGGCGCGACCGGCGAAGTCCCCTGCGCACCGGAGATAGTCGAGCGCTTCAGCGCCATCGCGAACCACAATGACTTCGTTGGCGAGTTGAGTTTTCCCCAGGGCGACAAGCGAGAGCTCGACATCCTTCGGGTTGTCTTCCACGAGCAGGATGGGCTTGAGCATCAATCGTCCTCGGTTGGCTGGACAGCTTCTGTCAGGTGCGGATGCCTGGGTAGGGCAATCGAGAACGTCGCCCCGTGGTTGAGTTCCCCTTTTGCCCAGGCTCGACCACCGTGGCGTGACATGATCCGACGGACGTTGGCCAAGCCGATCCCCGTCCCCTCGAACTCTTCCATCCGGTGCAGGCGCTGAAAAACGCCGAAAAGCTTGTCGACATGCTTCATATCGAAGCCGATTCCATTGTCGCGAACCTGAAAGATGACCTCAAGTCCCTGTGTCGATCCTTCGATCTCGATCACCGCATGCTCGCGTTTCCGGGTGTACTTGGCGGCGTTCGAGATCAGGTTCGTCATCGCCAACCGGAGCATCATGAGGTCACCCTGAACCTCGGGCAGGTGACCAATTTTCCACTCCACGGATCGGTCGCCGAGTTCGGTTTGCACCTCGCGGACCACCTCTCGGGTCATCGTGTCCATGTGGATTGGTACCGGGTGAATCGAAGTCCGCCCCATCCGCGAGAAGGCGAGCAAATTATCGACCAGCGTCCCGGCGAACTGAGCGGACTCGACGATCGTGGCGAGATACCGCTTGCCCTCCTCGCTCAGTTGCGAACCCTCTTCCTCCCTGAGTAGCTCGGCATAGCCGACGATATGGCGGAAGGGGGCGCGAAGATCGTGCGAGACCGAGTAGGAAAACGCTTCCAGCTCTTTGTTGCTCCGCTCCAGTTCAGCGCTAAGTTGGGCTCGCTCCTCCGCTCGGCGCAAAACGATCTCCAGGATGGCTTTGCGGAGGTCGTTGGCGGCTTCGACCTCGCTCGTTCGCCACGGAATCGATTGGAGGCGAACGGTTTCTTTCCACGCCTCGAACGAACGTCTCGGATGGATCCGGCCATCCGCGGCGGGAGCGTTTTTGGTGGGGTCGCCGCCCCATGACTCGGTCTGCAACACCTCGGGTCGAAACCAGAGGATGAATCCCCGGTGCAACTGTGAGATGGCCACCGCCAGTAAACCACTGGCCGAGTCGGTGATGGTCGGGGCAGCCGATCCTGGCATCTGCTTGCCCAGCGAGTTCGTCGCGAAGACGTCCCCTCGGTTGGCGTTGGCGAGCCAGTCGGCGATGGCTTCCACGTCGATCACTTCCGGGGTCGAGCCCAGCCGGAAGCAGTGGCCATCGTGCAGAATCGCCGCCCCCTGGGCCTGCGTCACGCTGAGGAGGATCTCCGGGTGCTTGACCAGCCCATCGACAAACGAGTCGACCTCGGACATCTCGGTTAAGAGTCGCCCGACAGCCGCCTGGCGGTCGATCCGGTGGGTGAATTCCGCCTTTTGGGCCTTGGCTTCGATCTGGATCGCCAGAACCTGGCCGAGAAAGTCGCACGAAGACCGAATCTCGAACGGCACCAGAAAGGGGGCCTGATTGTGGCAGGAGATCAGGCCCCAAAGCTCGCCGTTGATGAGGATCGAGATCGACATCGACGATCCCGTTCCCATGTTGCGCATGTATTCCACATGGATCGGCGATACGCTCCGGAGTGTCGAGAAGCTCAGGTCGAGCGGTTTCTCGGTCCCTGGCGCGAGCTCCGGGACAATGGTGACTGGCTCATAACCTGCGTCGGGAATCAGGCGGAGTCGGTTGGCTCGATAGAGGGCCCGAGCTTGCCTGGGGATATCGGAGGCTGGAAATTTCAAGCCGAGGTAAGCGGGGAGGACTTCGTTCCGATCCTCTGCGATGACCCTGCCATCCCAGTTCGCATCAAATTGGTAAATCAGGACCCGATCGACCCCGGTAATCCGGCGGATCTCGACGGCCGCGATCTGGCAGACGCCGATGACGGTGGATTCATTCTCGACTCGTGCCAGAAAGTTGCGGACGAGGGAGTACAACCGTCGCGAGAGGGTGGCTTCGTCTTCTGACGATGGCTCCAGTTCGACGACAAGCATGTCGCCCGAGCGGTGCGCAATGATCTCGAACGACCGAGCACCGCCATCAACCTCGACCCGAGCGCTGGTGATCGTGATCGGGTGTCGCTCGATTGACCCATCCGCCACCGCGGTCCGGAGACGTCCGGCTAAATCACCTCCGAGGGCGACCTCGACGGGACCGTTCAAGAGCGAGTCTGGGGATCGACCAAGCCGGTCGGTGACGTTGGTGCTGACCTGAACCACACGCAAGTCGGGCAAGGCCAGCGTCAGGAGAACACCATGCGGCTGGATCTGACTCGGAATGTGGATCGGCTCGCGGTCGCAGGTGGCGAGCGCTTCATCCATCGCGCTGTTGATCGTGCTGGAGGTCATGAGCGGCCAGCCCGTTCCTTTCCGGTGCGGGAAAACCTGAGGAAAGTTCCGGAGGGCGAAATCCGGATGTTGTGAGGTTCCCGAACCGGTTCGACATTCTGGGTCACCGGTTGAGGTTCTGTCAAGCGTTCGATCCCGCCGTTGGAACGACTCCAATGATCCGCAACTGCGACGATGTTGGCGACTGTATACGCGAGGTTTGCCCCTCGGTTATGATCCAGTTTCGACCGGGAAGCCGCGGGTCCCGTCTCCCGATTCTCCCTTGCCCCGAAAGTACGTGGCCCGATGAGTCAACCTGGTCCCTCTCCTCCTTCCGCGACTGGCCTGGCCGGCTTGCGCGTGGTCAACTTCGAGGCGCGGATGGCGGGTCCAATGGCCGACCTGATTCGCAAGCACGGCGGTGTGCCAGTCGAAGCCCCGGCGCTCCGCGAGGTCCCGATCGGCGACAATCCCCAGGCGCTCGACTTCGCCGCGCGACTGATCGCGGGCGAGTTCGACATCGTCATTTTCCTGACCGGCGTCGGGACCCGCTACCTGGTGCAGGAGATCGAGACGCGCTTCCTCCGCAAGGAATGGGTTGCCGCGCTCAACCGAGCGACCGTCGTGAGCCGCGGACCCAAACCGCTCGGCCCGCTCCGCGAATTCCGGGTCCGGATCGACCTGACCGCACCCGAGCCGAACACCTGGCGCGACCTTCTGACCGCTCTTGACACGAAGGCTCCCGTCGCGGGCCGTCGGGTCGCCGTCCAGGAATATGGCCAGCCCAACCCCGAGCTTGTGGCCGGTTTGCTCGAACGGGGTGCAACCGTGACCCAGGTTCCGGTCTACCGCTGGGCCTTGCCCGACGATATCAACCCGCTGCGTCAGGCCATAACCGCCATCATCGGCGGCGAGATCGGCGCGGTGACGTTCACCTCGGCACAGCAGGTGGTCCACCTCCTCCAGGTTGCCGCCGAATCTGGCCAGGAGAGGGCTTTGCGCTTAGCCTTCACGCAAACTGTGATCATTGGCTCGGTCGGCCCGACTACAACCGAGATGCTCCGGAGCCAGGATCTACCGGTGGATGTCGAACCCGAGCATCCCAAGATGGGTCACCTGATCCTGGCCCTGGCCAATACCTGGCGGAACGTGGCCAAGCGACATCAACAGTGATCAAGGGATTGTCGTGTTCGGGCAACAGGGAGAGCCGGACTTGCTTGATCAACTCGCTGCCCCAATGATTCATTGTTCCTTATGCTCCATTTCGCGGCGATAAACGCCAATTCCTTCGTCGGTCTCATCAAGCACGGCGATGATCGGCTCGGGTTCGCGAAGTCCCTTGGGTTGATATGAGAGCAAGCCGCGGCGCTCAGCGCAGGCGAGGCAGAGGCGTTCCTCGTTGTTGTGGAGGAAGACTTCGCCGTCGAGCAGGCGGTGGTAATAATCCTGCCCTGGTGCCATCGCGTAGCAGAACTCACGGATGCTCCCGACCTTGAGCGAGACCCGCCAGCCGGGTTCGTGCAGGAACAGCCGGTGGGCAGACGGTTTGTCGGATCCGAAGGTCTTCATCGTCGTTGTGCCTTCCCACTAGGTGTCGAGGTCGAGTTCGGCTTGCCGATGGTCTGGGGCGGATGAATTCCACAAACGTCGTCGGTGCAGGGCGTCTCACGCGACCGGTTGGCCGCAACCCAATTGTAGACGCGGTTCCCAACGAATGAGACCCCCGGTATGTACCGGAGGAGCGAGAATGGCCAGAAAAGGGGAGTCCAACCCAACACCGTCATGACGGCGCTGTACCCTTTTTCGACCCGGCCGTCGCGGCGGACGAGGTGCATCGATTCCAGGCACGCGGCGCGGGTGAGCGAGGGGTGGATTGCCGCAACATCCACCGCGTTCAGGTCGACCGGTTGAATCACGTGGTCGGGGTCGCCCGCCGTGATCACGGCCATCGAGGCGCGACACTTCGGGCAAGCTCCATCGTAAAGGATACGGCCGCTCGGTTGGTCCAGCCCCGCGACGAGACTCCGGAGCCAGGGACCCGAGACGAACGCGCAGTTGGCCGCGACCATCGCCAGGCTGAACTCGAACAAGCCCAGCGTCAGGCCGATACCCAGGTGCATGATCAGGACGGCAACCAGCCAGACCGGCCGGGTCACCCGATTCCAGATCATGATCGGATAGACGGTTTCCAGCAGCAACGCGGTGTGCGTCATCAGGTTCAACAGGAGCGGAAAACCGGCAAGCCAGGTCAGGTCGAACAGGCGAAACTCACCGGCGGCGAGTGTTCCCCAGATCGCTGTCCCATCCCACCAGCCCGGATTCTGTAATTTGCTCAGACCCGAGATCAAGTATACCAACGTCAGATGGCATTGGATGAGCCTGAGACCCAGGTTGGCTGACACGGTTGGCATCGGCACACCCGACGGAGCGGTCCAGCGGCCGTCTTGCCGACGTTGCGCGACCTCAGCGCGGTTCCGGCGGAACCGCGACCAGTACCGGTCGAGCGAAACGGCCTGACCGCTCGCCCCCGAGACCGCGAGATATAGCGCCCAGGTGAGAACGAGGTCGTCGAACCCGTAAATGCTGATCGGTGACCGGACCGCCGTCGAGACTCCGATCACCCAGGCGAGAACCGCCGTCACCCGGCTGAACAGTCCGACCGTGAACAGCCCGAGCACCACCAGGCAAGCCACCCAGACCGGGCGGAGCAACGCATCAGGAACGTAGAACCAGAACGACCACGACGTCGGTGCCCCCTTCTCCCGGAACATCTGCGCGACTTCGAGGTTTGCCCAGCCGACCCGACCGAGGAACCCTGTCAGGTCAAACCCATAAACCAGCAAGCTCCAGAATAGGAGCACACCCACCATGACTCGGACCAGACCGAGCGGCGTGGGGTCGGCGGGTGTGAAGCAGAACCGATTCCAGGCAGCGGCGATCGAACCAGAGATCGAGGCAGGTACGCTAATCAAGCCGTTCAGGAAGCGTCGCACGGGAACTCTCCGATCCGCTCGGGCGCGGTATAAAACTCCTCGGCGTCGAGATCAACCGGCCTGGAATTGGGGTGGTTGAGCTCATCGCGAACCCGGTCGAGTGGTGGGATGAGGTGGTATTGAGTGCGGAGCGTCACGGTCGAACAGCCGGGATGAGTCCGTCCCAGGTGCGCGGCAAACGCTTGGGCCCAGGGACTTTTCGAGCTGTCGCCGGTGAAATGCCTGGCCTGCTTGACGTCTTCGGTCAGCCAGTTGGCCAGGTTGAGTTCGCGCTGGTAAAGCATGCGGGGCCAGGTCGCGCGGTTGGGGATGCGGACCACCTGCTCAGGCCGACCGTCGCGAAAGGTCAAGGTCGCGGTGATCACGGGAGTCGGTGCCGGGTCGACATAGTAGCGGTACGACTGACCTTGGCGGATCGCGGCCTGGTACGGCTCAAAAATCGCATCGACTTTTTGTTCCAATTCCGAAGCCGGCGGTGCGGCCCAGACTCCCGCGAGGATCGCCCCCACATGCCAGAGGAGGCCGACTGTTGCCAGCCGACGTGCCCAGGCCGGCCAGACGCGCCCGGTCGGTTCCCCAGCCGGAACCAAGTTTCCGTGGGATTGTGGCACGGAGTTTGGCGAGCGATCCGACGTGCGGCTCATAAACCATCCCTTCGGCCAGGCCCAGACGAGTAGAGCGGTACCCGACTGTTACTCTAGCCACGCTCCTGCGATCGGACCAGACGAACCAAACCGTGGTTCCTAACGCGGATTAACCACGGCACCCCAACCAGGCCCATGACCAACCAGGAGGGGATCGCCATCCAGTAGCTCTCGCTAGCCCCCGGGTACCGAAGCGGCACATACGGATCATCCGCGGCGCTCGTGATCCACCAGAACCCGAACCGATTCCACCAGTGCGGGTACCCTGGCCGCGACGGCATGGCCATCCAGGTTCCGCCCGGATCGAACCAGTCGAGAGCATGAGTCGGCCGCGCCACCCCCTGCACCGCTCGACCAGCCCAGGTCGCCCCGTCATCCCATCGGACACGGTAGTAGATGACCTCAACACCGGTTGATGTTTCGACCTCGAAGTCAAAACCGGCGGTGGTGTAGGCAAAATAGCTGGAACCGGCCATCACGACCATCAATCCACTCAGGATTTGCCCGAATCCTTGAGCAAACTGCCACACGCGAAGGCGAGAAAACGATTTCACGACGAATCAAGCTCCGGGCAGCCCATCCCGCCACTGGCCATCGGGCCGCAACGTCTGATTGGGGCAGAACCGGGCCTTGTAAGCCATCGACGGACAATCGGCGATGTAATACCCGAGGTAAACGTGAGGTTGACCGAGCGCGCGGGCGTGCTCGATCAATGCCAGGACGTTGAAGGTCCCGAGCGATCGAGCACGATGGTCAGGGTCGTAAATAAAGGTGATGGCCGATAGACCGATCGGCAAGGGATCGACGTAGCCGATGCCGATTAGCGAGTCGCCCAGCGTGAATCGCCATTCCTGGACCGGGAACGGGTTGTCCACAAAGGTGTCGTGGAACTCGGCGCGGGTTTCGCCCTGGCGGTCGGGCCACTGCTTGGTTGCCTCTTGATACGCATGGTACCGACGGTACATGTCAAGTTGGCGGGGACCCGCGGTCGGCTCGGCGACGGTCAGGTCGAGATCGGCGTTGGCCTTCCACGCGCGGCGCTGCGAGCGATCGGGCCGAAACTGTGCGACATCGATTCGAATCGGCGTGCAGGCCGAGCAACCGGGACACCTTGGCCGAAACAGGGCGCGACCGAAGTGGCGCCAGCCTTGGAGCATGTACCTCCCATACTCTGCGGCGGTCAGGTCCGTGGCGATCCGGTACTCCAGCCGCCAGTTCTGGTTGGACAGGTAGCCGCACGGACTCGGGTCATCCACAAAGGGGGGAGTCAGCCGCATCGAGAGTCGCGCCACCCGGACCAAAGCCGCATTGAATCACTCCTTGTGGTCCTGATGGGTCTGAGATTAGCATGCCCGGATCTCGGCCACAAGCCGCTGACCGTTCCCGTGCTCGGCTCGATCCGCATCGTTATCCCTCATCCGTGCGAGCCTCCCTATGTCGTCTCCCATTGAAGATTACGCCATGATCGGCGACTGTCTGACCGTCGCTCTGGTCGCCAAGAATGGGTCGATCGACTGGCTCTGCCTCCCTCGGTTCGACTCGCCGGCCTGCTTCGCGGCGCTCCTGGGCGGAGACGACAACGGCCGCTGGCAGATCGCCCCCAAGGGAGAGATCCGCTCGGTCAGTCGTCGGTACCGGGGCGACACGATGGTCCTGGAAACCGAGTTCACGACCGACCAGGGGATTGTCCGGCTCATCGACTTCATGCCGCCGCGTGGCGAAGCGCCCGACATTGTCCGGATCATCGAGGGAGTCGAGGGCACCGTCGACATGGCGATGGACCTGGTTCTCCGGTTCGATTACGGGTCGATCGTCCCGTGGGTGAACCGTCGCCCCGATGGTTTGACGGCGATCGCCGGTCCCGACATGGTTCACCTGGTTTCATCCGTGCCGACACACGGTGAACACTACACGACCGTCAGCGACTTCACCGTCGAACCTGGTCAGCGCCTTCCCTTTGTCTTGACATATTATCCTTCCTACAACGCCGAACCCGACCCCGTTGATCCCGAAGTATCTCTCCATGAGACCCTCGATTTCTGGACTAAATGGTCGCAGCAGTGCACTTATCAAGGTCAGCACCGCGACGTCGTCATGCGGTCGCTTCTGACTCTGAAATCTCTGATCTACGAGCCGACCGGCGGCATCGTCGCCGCGCCAACGACCTCGCTGCCCGAAAAGCTCGGTGGTGTCCGGAATTGGGATTACCGCTATTGCTGGGTTCGCGACTCGACTTTTAGCCTCTATGCCCTCGCCAATGCGGGCTTCCTGGAAGAAGCCAAGGCATGGCGGCTCTGGTTGCACCGGGCTGTCGCTGGGACGCCCGAGACCTTGCAGATCATGTACGGCCTTGAAGGCCAGCGGCGGTTGCCCGAGTCGGAGTTGCCCTGGCTCCGCGGTTATGAGGGAGCCCTGCCAGTCCGGATCGGCAACGAGGCTGCATCGCAGTTTCAGCTGGATGTTTACGGCGAACTCGCCTTGACGATGTACGAATGCCGCCGCGCGGGGCTTGAATCGAGCGTCGAAGGCTGGGATGTGGCCGTCAAGCTTTATGGCGCCCTCGAAAAACTCTGGCGCGAACCGGACGAGGGGATCTGGGAGGTCCGCGGCCCTCGTCGGCACTTCACGCACTCGAAGATGATGGCCTGGGTCGCGTTCGACCGCGCCGTCCGGGCGATCGAGGATTTTGGTCTCGAAGGCCCCGCTGAACGTTGGCGGGCGATCCGCGACGAGATCCACGCCGAGGTCTGCCGCGAAGGGTTTAATGCCGCCAAGAATTCTTTTGTTCAGTATTATGGTTCGGATCAACTCGACGCCAGCCTTCTCATGATGTGCATTGTCGGGTTTCTGCCGGCTTCTGATCCGCGGGTGAAAGGGACCATCGAGGCGATCGAGCGCGAACTGGCCGACGACCAGGGATTTGTGAACCGTTACATCGCGCAGGAGTCGGTTGATGGATTGCCACCGGGTGAAGGGAAGTTCTTGCTTTGCTCGTTCTGGCTGATCGACAACCTCTATGCTCTCGACCGGAAGGATGATGCCCAGCGGATTCTTGATACCAAACTCGCTCTATGCAATGACGTTGGCCTGCTTTCCGAGATGTATGACCCTGAGACGAAACGTCTGATCGGCAATTTTCCTCAGGCTTTTTCACACCTCGGGCTGATCCACTCGATCTTTACCCTCAACGAGCACCACGGACCAACTGATGGCGAGCCAAAAACCTGACCCAACGGGGCGCATTCCGGCCCGTTATTGCTTAGAATGAGCCGCCCCGAGTGAGTCGAGGTGGTTGACCCTGGCGGTTCGATCTGAGGGTGAGGTTCCGGCTGATGGTAGCGAAGCAGGCTCGACAGGCGTTCGGGATCGAAGCGCTGGACGCCATGCTCGGCGGGGGGCTCTTACCTGGGACCTTGACGGTCCTCGCCGGCGCCACCGGCGTGGGCAAAACTCAATTGGGCCTCCGTTGGGCCGATCAGGGGCTGGCCGCCGACGGTCGACGCGGGGTTATCTGCGATCTGTCGAGCCGGGGGGATGCCCAGAACCACGACGCCTATGCACTTGACCAGTTCGGCTGGACGATCCAGGAGCATCAGGCCGACGCTGCGTTCGACGCCGAGCGGATCTGGAACCTCGCCACCGAGTTCGGCGACTATTACCACCCATTCGCCCGGGCTGGACGCCGGGTGACGCGTCGCGATCTTGAACCCGACGACTGGCATGCCTGGAAGGCGGACCTGGCCCGCGTCCTCCGCGGTTCCGCAGCCTACTTCTATGCCCAGTTTGTGCGCGGCTGTCGGCGGGTGGTCGTCGACGGGATCGAGCCGACCGAACGCTTCGCCGAGTCGATCCAGTTCGAGTTTTTCGAGTATCTCTACCAGCAGATCCTCCGCAAGGAAGACGACTGGGCCGCCCGCGAGGTCTTCCGCGAGCAATTTCGCGCGAATGCCGATCGGGTCATGACTCATCGGTATGACCACAAGGCGACTGGCTGTCTCTATCTTTACACCACGCCGCATGTCCTCCTCGATGACCTGATGGCGCAGCCGATCGGTGAGGGGGATATCTTCTCGAACGCCAATACGATCCTCCTCATGGGTCGGACGAAGGAAGCTGGGCGGATGGGGCGAGCTCTCTATGTCGCCAAGCATCGCGGGAGTGCTGCGTCGGACGAGATCCGCCCGTACCGCCTGACCGATGGGGGTCTTGTGCTTGAGTGACCCGCTCGCTGCGCTCAGCCGCGATGATCTTGCGGCACGGGTGCTCGATCTTGAGCGCCGTCTGGCAGAAGCCGAGGCTCAATCGCCCGTTTTGCCACTGCACTTTCAGGCGCTTCGGCTGCTCGACCACGGTTGGGGAGCAGGCTGGACGCTTAGGCCCGGCCCAGTCCGACGGGCCTGGATGACTGAGGAGCCGACATCGTACCAGTGCTTGCCCATGGTTGTGGCCAACCAGTGGGGCTGGCAGGTCCTTTGCCCGACCAACGTGGTGGTTGCGTGGGATGGTGCGGCGCATCCGAACGGATTACGGGTCAAGGTCGATCCCCAGTGGTCAACCGCGATCAAGAGCCAGTTCGGTCGCGGGATCGTGACATTTTCCCCACCGTGGCTGTTCCGGACCCCGCCGGGTTGGAACCTTTACGCCAAGGGGCCAAGCAATCGCTGGAAGTCGAACTGTGTCCCGCTTGAAGGCGTGATCGAGACGTGGTGGCTCAACTACACCTTCACGCTCAACTGGAAACTGGTCGAGCCCGGTGAGGTCTCTTTTGCCCAGGGCGAGAGTATCGGTCAGTTGATCCCGGTTCCGCACGCAACATTCACCGCCGCGACGGCCACCGAGTCACCAATCAACGCGGTCGAACCCGAAGCCGCCGCCGAGTTGATCCGCTGGCGCGAGGAGCGGCGGCGGGTCGCCCGGTTGTCCCAGCGAACCCACCGCCGTTATCTGAAAGCCGAGGAGATCGAGAATCATCTAACCAGAGTGCCGATCCCGCCGGTCCATCGAACGTGGAGCGAGGCTAACCCACCCACGATGGACGAGCAACTTGAGGGCGGCAATCAGCCGAGCCCCGTCGTCAGGCCACCTGAGTCCTGAGGCGGGTGCAACCGGCCGCCGCGATCAGGCCAAGGCTGACCATGATCAGGCTGGCTGGTTCCGGAACCGCGTTGGCGCTGATGACGGCGTTTGCGATCACGCTGTAGCCAAGAGCATTGGGGTGAACATCACCGAGCGGCAAGGTGCCGCCGTACAAACCACTAACCGACGAGCCCTGAGGAAGCACTCCCTCGTAAGTGTACTGTGCTTCGTGGCCGACAAAGAGAGGGGCGACGTTGACGTAAGTCGCGCCATACTGGCTGGCCAGACTTTGGAGGACACTGTTAAACTGCGGACCAGCAGCAGCCGCGAGCGGTCCAAACGTGTTGGTCGGGTCGGCGGGGAACGGGTTGTAAGTGCCGATGAGGTCGATCTTGGCGTTGGGAAGCAGGCTCCGGATGTTGGCCAGGATTGCCGACTCGTTGGTCCGGTAGGTTGCCAACGCTGCCGTCACCATCGGATCGGTTGCCGAGCCGGGGGTGAAACCGGCCATGTTCGCCAGGGCGAACAGGTCGTTGGTGCCCAGGGTCATCGTGATTGTGCTGATGGTGTTGCCGAGGGCCTGCTGGGTCGCGACCGTGGTCTGGAACAACTGGCTCTGCGTCACCAGGGCGTTGGGGTTGTAGTTCAAGTTTTCCATTGCCAGGGGGACGTCACCCCGGCCCGTCACCGGTGCGACCCGGTTAACGCCGGTCGTGAAGCTGGAGCTCGTTTCACCGTCGATGGCCAGGTTGATCACAGTCGGAGTTACCCCGCCGTTTTGAGCCGCCAGACTGTTGGCAACCAGACCGACGTACCCGGCATTCGTGCTGTATGACGGTATGTACTGAAGGTCGGTCTCGCCCCGCGTTAGCGAATCGCCAAGCGCCAGCAGAATCTGCCCGGCGCTCGCGGTTGATGGCTCGGCCACTCCGACCAGCACGCAAAAAGCTGCCACGAAAAACTGTCGAGTCGTCATGAATCTCTCGGAAAAGAATGGTGCGAATCGTCCAAATTTGGTCTGAACAATCGCAGATTCTTGCAACAATCGATCCAAAACGCAACCAATTTGCATTCTTGGTTGGACAAGCGATCATCCGCCAATGGGAACGAGCCGCAAAGGCACCGCGACGGGCTGGGTCAGGGTGCGAATCTTCGTGTCGATCACTGCGGCCTGCTCCTTGGCCTCCTCAAGGGGCATCCCCTTGGGGAAGTCAGGCGGCCCGTGACCGACCGCTTCGAGCCAGGCGGGCCGCAGCTTGGCATGTTTCTGGTTGATCAGCGACCAGACCTCGGCGCTCCGGCGGTTGGTTGAGAGCCTGGGCAAGCTGAGCAGATCCAACCCGTTGACGAGTTGTTCGCGAGTCACCTCGCCCACTGATTTGTCCGCTTCGTAGATGGCATATCTTGGAGCCGAGAGGCCGACAATCATCAAGCGGTGCCGGTTGAACCGGTCGTCGATCCGCTCGAAGGCGACCATGCGAGCGTCCCAGGTCGGGTCGTGCGGCATCGGGATTCGGCTGGTCCAGGAGAACCGCAATGATGGGTCGTCGGGACTCGAGTCCTTGAGTTCGACCGCCCCTTGAATCACGACGCGATTCTTCGCGTCGATGGTGGCGGTATCGACCTCGGCGGTAGCCCCCCAGGCTTCGAGATACGGCCGAGACAGCAACCAGTGACCACTACTTCCCGGGTGGACGCCATCATCGCTGAAGGTGAAAGCCGGGTCGGACAATCGAAGCGCGGTGAGGGCATCGTGGGTCGCGCCGTGGATGTCGGCGACGTTCAGTTCGCCTCGATCCCGCCGGGAGAGCAACAAGCCGGCATAGATCCCGAGGACTCCATCATAGTCCACATAAGGGTGCTGGTAACCGAACGCCGAGGCGGCCAGCGGCGCGGTCCGCGCTCGGATCGGCCGGGGGTCGAACGGCGGCGGAGTACCGACGATCACCTCAGCGCCCGCCTGGCGGATCGCCGCGACGACTTGCTCAGTTCCCTGGCGATAAAGCTCGGTCCGCGCCGGTTCGGGCGGGTGGTAAATCCCATCGTTCATACCGTAGCAGACGAAGACGAGGTCGGGCTTGACCAACCCGAGCGCCCGACTCAATCGGGTCCGCACGTCGGGTCGGGGGTACGGGTGCCCCGGCTCGGTCGTGCCTGACAGGGTTTCGCTCGAAAGACCCAGGTTTACAACCTCGATCCGCCGATCCGGGAACCGAGTGGTCACATAAGCATCGATGTAGCGGACATAGAGCCCATTTTGAGTGATGCTATCGCCCAGAAAGAGAACGCGAAGCCCATCACGCGGTGGCCAGTTGGCCCCACAGGCATCGTGCGGACTGGTGGCAAACGTCAGGAGCAGAACCAGGCCAGCAGCCAACAGGATACGAGGCATTGGAGAATCTCCTCTTATTTTGATGACGATGAATTTGATGGAGGAACTGAATCTCACCAGAGTCAACCAGAAGGCGTTGCCAAAGTTGCGGGCCTCTGGCCTTAGAGCGGTTTCCTGTTGATTGTAACTGTTGTTTTGTGTCTTCTGGTTGATTCACCAGGAGATGATCTATGAAAGCCTTCTCGACCGACTTACGTCAACGTGTGATCGACGCTTACCAGGCCAAGCAGGGCACTCAGCAGCAACTCGCCGATCGCTTCGCCGTCAGCTTCGCCTGGGTCCGCAAGATCCTGGCCCATCACCGCAACACCGGTTCCATCGAACCCAAACCTCATGGCGGCGGCCGCACTCGCCTCATCAACCAAGAGGCCGGCGAACGTCTTCGACAGGCCGTCGCGGCCGACAATGACGCCACCCTGGCCAAGTTGGCCGAGGCCGCAGGCGTTCGTGCCAGTGCCTCCATGGTCCACCGGGCGCTCAAGGATTTGGGCATCACGCGAAAAAAAAGTCGCGGCGGGCGGCCGAGCAAGATCGACCCGAACTGAAGGCTCAACGGGCTGCCTGGACCCAGGAGTTTCTGGCGATCGACCCGGCCCGCCTGGTTTTCCTCGACGAAACCGGATCGAGCACCGCGATGGACCGCACCTACGGCCGGGCCGCCAGCGGCAAGCGGGTCGATGGCCCGGTGCCGCAGGGTCACTGGCGGATGACGACGCTGACGGCAGCGGTGCGGCTCGATGGCGTCATTAAGGCAGCCTGCATGGCATCGGACCGGGCCACAACGGCGGAGTTTTTCAGAGACTATGTGGCGTCATGCTTGGTGCCGACCCTGCGTCCGGGGGACATCGTGATCATGGACAACCTGTCCAGTCACAAGTCGGCGGCAATTGAGCGGATGATTGAGGCGGCCGGGGCCAAGCTGCGTTTCTTGCCGGCTTACAGCCCGGATCTGAACCCGATTGAGCAGTTGTTCAGCAAGCTGAAGGAGTTTCTCCGTTCAGCCAAGGCACGCACATGCGATGCGATTTTGACGGCATTAGGTGAGGGATTGAGGGCGATCCGAGTTTCGGACATCGCGGGTTGGTTTGGGCACTGCAGATACCAGGTTTGACGTCAAGTGCTACATGCAAAAGGAAACCGCTCTAGCAACATTTTTTCACCAAATTTAAAAGGGATCAATGGCTCGATGGTTTATAGTTGCGAGTCATATCCACGCCTTTTTGGCCGCTATTGGCTCTGATTGGAGGACAACGATCATGGTGCCATCCCGTTCGGTATTCGCAGTTGGGAAGCTTCTGTCCGTGGGATTGCTGGCGGCCGCCTTCACAGTCGGCAGTCAGTCGGTCCGCGCCCAGGGCCCAGCGGAAAAATCGGAGCCGAGCCAAGGTCTGATTGTCTACAAACCAATCCCCGCCGATTTTGGTCCAGCTTACGCCAATGATCCGACGAACGGGCAGAAACAAACCTGGAAGGTCTATTGGGGTTGGGTCACGAGCTATTATCAGGGCAACCTGCTTTCCAACGGCTGGATCAAGGAGACCGAAATCAGCCTGGCGCGGATGACCGACCCTGCCCGCCGCGTCGAGCTGCTCAAGGAGATGAACGAAGCGGGTCGACTCATCAGTCGAGAGTGGGCCAAGGATGGCGATCTGCGGAAAATTACCACCAGTGACCTGATTGCCTGGGGGAACCGGCTCAACGCGATCCGCCGCAAGGAGAAAGGAATTGACGCTGAGTTGCTGACGACCGCGCGGCTGATTCACGACGAGGCCAAACAGAAGATCATCGGCAAGACGAAATCATCCGCCCCCACACGCTGACCTGGCTGTTGCGAATTAATTCCCTGTCGGCGAGGCCATGATCGGCGGTTGCACGGGTGGCAAAGCCTTCCGGGGTATTCGAAGCGCCACTGACCCAGCGACCGTGACGACGTCGTATTTTCCCTGGTAGCCGATCAACAGGTGAGCCGCCCAGGGTTCGAGGCCGTAGCCGGTCGTCAGCCAGGCGACCATGTCCGAAGTGGCCATTTTGAGGCCGTTGTCAAGGGCGCTGGCGAACTCGGGTTGTGAGCCGATGCTGATCAACTCGTCGGCCAGTTCGACCCGAGGGCCGCTCAGCGTGGCGTGCTTGCGGACCTCGAAGACCAGTTCGACGTCCATCGATGTTTCGATTCCCGTGCCGGTCGCCTCGCCGTCCCCTTGCAAGGCATGGCCGTCACCAAGAAAGAGCAAACCGCCGGGGTGATAGACCGGCAAGACAACGGTTGAACCTTCGCCGATCCGGTTATAATCGAGGTTGCCGCCGTACGATCCCGAAGGTCCCGAAGTTGGTGCGAAGTCGCCCGCAGGAGCCACGCCGATGCACCCGAGCATCGGCTGCGCGGGAAACTGCATCGGCAACTTCGTGCTTTTCGGCTCGCGGAGCTGAACCGTTCCTTTCGCTCGGTCGATATCCCACGGGACCAGCGTCGAGCGACCCTTGCGGACAAGGTCGGCCTTGTACTCGTTCGAATAGACGTGCTCGACGTCTTCAGGCGTGATTGCGAAGAGACCGAGCCGGAATGCGCTCCAACCCCAATCTCGGTTCATCTTGAGCGACTTGATCTGGATGACGAGCGCATCGCCGGGCTCGGCACCTTCCACAAAGAAGGGGCCGGTCAGTGGGTTGAATGGCTGACTTCGGACCTCGCCGCGCTCATCCTGGCCGCCCGAATCGAGTGTCTTCGTCACCACTCTGTCGCCTGGTTTGACCTTGAGCAGAACCGGGTGAGAGTGCGAGAACGTCCGGTAATATTGCTCGGCGACCACGGTGTGGGTATCACCCAATGCCGCGAGCGTTACAGCGATCAATCCCGCAGAGAACATCAATGTTTTCCCACTCTCTAATCAATCTGGTTTATGCTTGCCAACCACGTCATGATTATCAAACCATTTCGCCGGGTCGGCAATGACCTCGACTCGATCCAGCACCAATCGCTTGGCAAGGAGTTGACCAGGTCTAACTATCTTGACTTTTCTGGTCGGAATGGAGAAGATTCGGCTTATCACCGAACTCGGGGTTGTACAGATGGCCGTCTCGTCGAAGTGTTATTATGCCTTACGAGCGATCTACGCCCTGGCCGAGCATGCCAGCCCGGAGCCGCTCAAGATCGCCGATATTGCCGAGCGAGAACAAATCCCGATCCGGTTTCTGGAGGTCATTCTGGGCCAACTCAAGGGAGGTGGGTTCGTTCGGAGTCGGCGTGGGGCCGAAGGGGGTTACTTCCTGGCCCGGCCGCCCGACGCCTTGACGGTGGGCGAGGTGATGCGATACGTCGATGGCCCAATCGCGCCGGTCGATTGTGTCAGCCAGTCGCGGCCGAAAGAGTGCGAGTTTCACGGCCATTGCCACTTCTTCGGCTTCTGGGGTCGCGTCCGGCAGTCGATCTCGGATGTGGTCGATCGGACCACCTTCGCGGATCTCCTGCGCGAGAATGAAGCCCGCAAGCGGGGTTATATCGAAGATTGGGTCATCTGAACAAACCATGCGCCGACCTCAATGGCTGTTAATTCTGGTCGCTGGATGGATGTTGGCCAGCCTGGCGTCAGGCTGTGGCGCGGCGGGGGCATCGTCGAGGGCTGGCCAGACCGATGTGGTGACCCTCGGGGCCTACTCGGTGGTCCGCGAGGCGTTTCACGAAGGTTTAATCCCGGCATTCGCCGCACAATGGCGTCGCGATATGGGCCGCGAGGTCCGGTTCGAGGAGTCGTACAACGGCTCGGGAGCGCAGGCGCGGGCGATCGCGGCCGGGTTCGATGCCGATCTCGCCGTGCTCTCGCTCGAAGGCGACATGGACTTGCTGGTCAAGGCGGGAGTTGTCCGCAAGGACTGGAACGACGGCCCAACCCGAGGGATGGTCACGCGAAGCCTCGTTGTCATCGGCCTCCGCGACGGCAACCCGAAACAGATCCACGACTGGGGCGATCTGGCCCGGCCAGGCGTGGGGGTTCTGTATCCCGACCCCAAAACCTCGGGCGGAGCGCGCTGGAACATCGGCGCCGTCTGGGGCGCGGGCCTGCTCGGGTGGGATCAGCCGATCCAGAACCCGCCCAGGCCCAATCCCGTTGCCGCGCGCGACTTGCTAGCTCGGGTCCAGGCCAACGTGGTGAACATGGATAGCTCGGGACGACAAAGTCTTGCCACATTCGAACGTGGTACAGGTGATGCAGTCGTGACCTATGAAAATGAGTTATTGCTGCGGCAAAAGTTTGCCGCGCGGCCGATTCCTTATGTGACCCCGGACTCGACCCTCTTGATCGAAAGCCCGGCGGCACTGGTCGAAACTTCGGTCGCTCGGCATCAGAACCGTGCCGTTGTTGAGGCATTTCTGGCCTTTCTTCGGTCCGATGCCGGTCAGAGTGTGCTGGCCGAGTACGGCTTCCGCCCGATCAATCCGCGCTTGCAGACGGCGGCGATGCCCCCCCTGCCCCCGCGTCTGTTCACGATCCGCGACATCGGCGGGTGGTCGAAGGTCAAGAAGACGGTCTTCGACGCGGGTGGTGTCTGGTCGCGGATCTTCACCGACCGCAACCGAACGCAGGCGAGAGGGGCGCGACCATGAGGCCACGCCGCCCCGGGATGCCTGATCCCGGTCTGCTCCTTCGGGTCTCGACGCTGGCGTATCTCGGCGTCATGGTTGTTCTGCCACTGGTTGCGCTCGGGTTCCAGGCATCGGCGGGGGGGTACAGCGCGTTCGGCAAAGCGGTGTTTGATCCGTTTGCCTGGCACGCGCTCAAACTGACGTTCGCCACGGCGCTCGTCATGGTCGGGATCAACGCCGTGATGGGGACGGCGACGGCCTGGGTGTTGGTCCGGTACGAGTTCCCCGGTAAGGCCGTCATGAATGCGCTCATCGACCTGCCGTTTGCCGTGCCCACGGTCGTCACCGGCTTGATGCTCGTGGCACTTTATGGGCCTGCGAGCGTGCTCGGGACGGTGCTCGGCCGGTTTGGGCTGGGGGTCATTTACCAGCAACCGGGGATCGTCCTGGCGCTCCTGTTCGTCACCTATCCGTTCGTGATCCGGACCGTTCAGCCGGTGCTTTTGGAGGTGGATCGCGGCGAGGAAGAAGCCGCCGCCACCCTCGGCGCTGATGCCTGGACAACCTTCCGGCGGATCACCTTCCCGACCTTGTTCCCGTCGATCCTGACCGGCACGGCGCTGGCGTTCAGTCGCGCACTCGGCGAGTTCGGCTCGGTCGTGATGGTCGCCGGCAACCGCCCGCTCGAAACCAAAACGGGGCCGATGTACGTCTTCGGCGAGATCGAGAGCGGCAACCGCCTGGGGGCGATGGCGGTCTCGGCGGTCTTGCTCCTGTCGTCGCTCGGCATCCTGATCGTCCTCAACCTTGCCCAGCGGATCCGAAAATCGTGACCAACCGGGATGCGGATCATTTCAAATTCTGGTCGGGTCGGACGTTCCTGATTGGAGCCGTCGTCGGCTGGTTCGCGGTTCTGATCCTCGTCCCGACGCTGGCGTTGGCGAAGAAGGCGTTTGATGGCGGCTTCCAACCCTTTTGGGACGCTTTGCTTTCGCCCGATGCACGTCGGGCATTCGGCCTGACGCTCGGTATCACCGCGTTGGCCACGGTCATCAACACCCTGTTCGGCCTGGCGTTCGCGCTCGTCCTGGTACGGCAAAAGTTCTGGGGTCGGGCGATCGCCGATGGTCTGGTCGACTTGCCGTTCGCGGTCTCGCCCATCATCGCGGGCCTGATGCTGGTGGTCGTCTACGGACCGACCGGCTGGGTCGGGCGATGGCTCGAAGCGGTGGGCTTCCGGGTCGTTTATGCCTGGCCGGGGATGGTCCTGGCGACGATGTTCGTGACGGTCCCCTTCGTGGTCCGCGAGGTTGTGCCGGTCCTCCGCGAGTTTGGGGTCGATCAGGAAGAAGTCGCGCGGACGCTGGGGGCAGGACGGTGGCGGACATTCTGGCAAGTCACCTTACCGTCGATCCGCTGGGGCCTGGCCTATGGCGTGACCTTGACGGTGGCGCGATCCTTAGGCGAGTTCGGCGCCTTGCTGGTCGTTTCGGGTAACATTCTCGGCCGGACGCAAACGGCAACGCTCTATATTCATGACACGATCGAAGGGTTCCACCCCGAAGGAGCCTACGCGGCGAGCGTCGTCCTGGCCGGCGTCTCGTTCGTCCTGCTGATCGGGATGGAACTCCTCCGCAAGCGGGTCGAGCGGCATGAGACCGAGGTCGAGTGATTGCCGAAAAGGGGGCTTAAAGTGGGGATCGCGGTTCGACACCTGAGTAAGCGGTTCGGCAAGGTTCAAGTCGTCGATGACGTCTCGTTCGACGTCCCTGAAGGGGAACTTGTCGCGCTCCTGGGACCCTCGGGGTCGGGCAAGAGCACGATCTTGCGGATCATCGCGGGGCTGGAGCCGGCCGATTCGGGCGAGGTGACGCTGACGGGTGAGGACGCAACCTTCCTGCCGGTCCAGCGACGGGGGGTTGGCTTCGTTTTTCAACATTATGCGTTGTTCCGGCACATGACGATCTCCCAGAACGTCGCGTTCGGCCTCGAAGTCCAGAAGCTGGCCAAACCCGAGATCCGGCGGCGGGTGGACGAGTTGCTCAACCTCGTCCAACTCGGGGCGTATGCCGAGCGGTACCCGTCGCAGCTTTCCGGCGGACAGCGGCAGCGGGTGGCGCTGGCTCGGGCACTGGCGCCGCGGCCGAAGGTCTTGCTGCTCGATGAGCCATTCGGGGCGCTCGACTCGCGGGTCCGCGACGAGTTGCGAACCTGGCTGCGCAAGCTCCACGACGAGGTCCACGTCACCAGCCTGTTCGTCACGCACGACCAGCAAGAGGCGTTCGAGGTGTCCGACCAGATCGTCGTCCTGAACAAGGGCAAGATCGAGCAGATGGGGCCGCCGCAAGCACTCTACGAGAATCCAGCCTCGCCGTTCGTGACCGAGTTTCTCGGGGCGGTCAACATCCTGCCGGTCGAAACCGTCCTGGGGATGGAAACCCTCCGCGAAGAAGCGCCGTTGCCGCTCGATATTCCCAGCCCGAATGGCCCGGTCCTGGTCTATGTCCGCCCGCATGACCTGGAAGTGATCCGGCAAAACGATGGTCGACCCGCCTGGCTTGCCAAGGTCCGCCGGACGACCCCACTCGGCGCTCTCGTCCGGCTCGAACTCAACTTGATGGACGGGACGAACCTGCTGGTCCAGATGACCCGCGAGCGGAGCCATCAACTCCGTCTGATCGATGGTGAGGATATCTTCGTCGTGCCCAAGGATCTGAAAGTCTTTCATCCACCACGCCGCGACTTTGTGGAGAATTATGTGATTTGAATCGAATGACAGGCGACCCATGCCTGGATTCTGAATCGGAAATTTGGAGGCGATTCTACGAGATGTCTTGCAACCGCAGCGACGATCGGCGAAAATCTCTATCCGTTGGTGGTATTTCGACTTAGTGGAATTATTCTCATTTATCGGATTGGTTAGGCCCTGTTCTCACTGCACGCCAGGTGCAAGTGAGAGCATTTCTCCGCCGGTCCGGAATTGTTGAGTTATCCGAACGATGATCGGGAGCGGATGATGGCTACAGGACTTCCGCGGGCGGTCCTCTCAATGACCCGGCACCTGCTTGAACTGGCGTCGCGCGACGACCAGTTCCGCGCTGACATTCACGCCCTTGCCGAGGCAGTTTTCAAGGCCACGGCTCCCGCCCGAGTCGCGGTCGAGGCGGACCGACGGGTCCAGAACCAGCTCCAAACTCAGCTTCTTAAACCGACGCGCGGCCTTGAGTCCCGGCTCATTCCGGAGCCACGCCAGCCCCACGAGCGCGACCGCGACCGCGATCCCCTGCGCGAGCCGGGCGTTCCCCTCGGCGAATTGACGCTGGGCCAGCAAAGCCGTCCTCGCGAACAGGACCCGCGGTTCGACGCGATGGTGGCTGCGTCGGACGACGAGGCCGCGTTGCTCGACGTCGTGACTCGCTGCCGGATGAAGGCTGAAGGCGCTCGCTGGGCGGCCATCCGCTTCACCAAGATCCAGGAAGGGGTCGACTTCCGCGTCGAGGTTGCCCCCCGCGACCGCGAGGTGATCGAGAAGGCGGGGGCCATCCCGGGCTGCTTCCTCTGGACCAATACCGCCAGTTTTCGCCCGCCCGAAGATCTCGACCTGATGGAAGAACTGGCCGAATGCTTCGAGGTCATGGCCGAGGCGGTCATCCTCGTCCTCCGATTGCTGGACGGCTCCCGGTCGAAGCGAGTGCTGCTCGCTCAGGGACTCGATCTGCTGGCCGAGACCCAGTCCGCCCTGCGGGTGGCCATCCTCCGCGTCGGCGGCTCCAGCGATAGCGATCAGTTCAAGGTTTACCAGTGGATTCGCCAGGTGGCCAACGTCGAGGGTCACTTCATCCACCGCTACATGAAACTTGAAGACCCCGCCGAGCCGACCCGAGCGCCCTGGACCCGCGCTCAGATCGGGCAGATGATGTCGGGCTTCGAACAAGAAGGCCAGCGCGGTCGGAAACGCGAGGAGCGGCTGAAAACCCTGCGGTTCCACGCCAGCCGGCTCGGCAAAACCGATGGCGACCGCTACCACTGGCAAAAGATCGTCCAGACCGTGCATGAGATGGTCATCGTGGATCAGATACCCCCCAGTTCGGTCGATATCCGCGACGCGCTGGTTCCCGTCTGGGATCTGCTGCCCGACTTCGACGATCCGCCCACCGGCTTCAATCTGGCCATCCGCGAGATCGACCGCTACCTCGAAGTCCAGAACGCCCCCGCCTACAGTCCGCCCGAGGAACCGCGTGACCTGACCTCGCCCGAGATCCGCGAGGTCGCCAACCTCCTGTCCGGTCGCGCCGTCCTGATGATTGGTGGGATGCGTCAGCCACACGCGCAGACCGCCCTCACGCAGGCGTTCAACCTGTCGGAACTGGTCTGGTTCGACGCCAAGGAACACGGCTCGAATGAGTTCTTCCGCCCCTCGATCGCCCGCGCGGATGTCGCGCTTGTCTTGCTCGCGATCCGCTGGTCCAGCCACTCGTTCGGCGACGTCAAGGCCGACTGCGACCGCCTCGGCAAACCCCTGGTCCGGCTCCCAGCCGGCTACAACCCCCAACAAGTCGCCAGCCAGATCCTGGCCCAGTGCAGCGATCAGTTACGCCAGCTTGGAGAGGATTGAACGGGTCAACCGCCGGATTCTGGCGTTCTTCGCCAAGCCAGGCCAAAAAGACTGGCTTGAGCGAGCTTGCGAGCGGTGCATGTCCCTTTTGACCAATCGACATGCCAAAACCCATTGGCGTACCCGATGATGGATGGTAAGCGCATCGACCTCCCTCGCCGCCCCGGCACGAAATGTTGAGCGAAGCTCGCGGTCGCTTTTGGACCGGAAACGGGGATGGCGAAAACGAAACATGGTCGCCTCTGGCGTGGCGGACTCGGCTCGGGTAAAACCGAGATCATTCGGTGGTCGGCCCGGTTCCTCTCCCCGGTCTGGTCAAATTCCGTGCTGCTCCTGCCCCATTCTCCCGAGAGACCTCACCTCAATGCGTTGTTCGAATCGACTGGCCCGCGTGTGCGTTCTCGCCGCGCTGGGTGTTTTTGTGGGACTGACCGCCCGGAGTCATGCGGCGGATGGCCCCGAGCGAGCGATTCCCGACTTGAAGGTCGAAACTTACACCCTACCTAACGGCCTGAACGTCATCCTCCATGAGGACCAGACGACGCCGTTGGTGGGAGTCAACTTGTGGTACAAAGTTGGCTCAAAGGACGAAAAGACGGGCCGGACCGGGTTTGCTCACCTGTTCGAGCACCTGATGTTCCAGGGCTCCGAGCACCATGATTCAGAGTACTTTGGCCCGCTCGAAAAGCTCGGTGCCAACATCAACGGTAGCACTTCGAACGACCGGACGAACTATTACGAGGCCCTACCAAACAACGGCCTCGAGACGGCACTCTGGCTCGAAGCCGACCGGATGGGGTTCTTACTGCCGGCTCTGACGCAGGCGAAGCTCGACAATCAGCGCGACGTCGTCAAGAACGAGCGTCGGCAGCGGGTCGATAACGTCCCGTACGGTCAGGCACAGGAGCGGATCGCTCAGCTCCTTTATCCGGTCGATCACCCCTACTACCACTCGGTCATCGGCAGCCTGGCCGACCTGTCTGCCGCAAGTCTGGGTGACGTCAGCACCTTCTTCCGGACCTATTACAGCCCGAACAACGCCAGCCTGTGTCTCGCGGGTGACTTCGACCCCGCCGAAGCTCGGAAGCTGGTCCAGAAGTATTTCGGCGCGATCCCGCGCGGCCCCGAGGTCGCCAAGCTCGCGCCAAGCGTGCCGACCTTGACCGAGTCGAAGTCGCTGACAATGACCGACGCCGTGCAACTGACGCGGGGCACGATCACCTGGCCGACCGTCGCGATGGGCAACGACGACGAGGCCGCGCTCGATGCGCTGGGTGAAATTCTCGGCGGTCTGACCGGCGAGAACCGGCTGTATCGGGCCTTGATCTATGACAACCAGCTTGCCGCCAACGCCAGCGCGTCGCACTTCACCGGGGCCATCAGCGGCACCTTCAACGTCAGCATCAGCCCGCAACGGGGCAAGAAGCTCGAAGAACTTGTCGCCATCGCCGACGCCCAGATTGCCCGGCTCCAGAACGAAGGGCCAACCGCGGACGAGGTTGCCAAGTACAAGAGCGGCGTCGAGAACGGCTCGTTCCAGCGGCTCCAGTCGGTTCAGGGGAAGTCAGACTTCTTCAATCGCTACTACGTGCAGATGGGCGACCCGCTCGCTTATAAAAAGGAACTACGCGATGCCTATGCTGTAACCCCGGCCGATGTTCAACGCGTGGCGAAGAAGTACCTGACGCCCAACCGCGTCATGCTCGTCGTCAACCCCGGCCCGAAGACGCCGCGACCGACCGAAACAGTCGTCGATGCTGACAAGCAAGCCCCGATTGCCGCCGTCCCCGCCCAGCCGATCCGGGACGACATCAACCGCGCCATTGAACCCGTCCCCGGCCCGAACCCGAGCTTCGACCCCGCCCCCGTCGTTACCCGCAAGCTGTCCAACGGTCTCGAAGTGATCGTTGCCGAGCGGCACAACCTGCCGGTCGTTGGGATTAACCTCGTCGTCAGGGGGGGCGGCACCTCGGTCCCGCAAGGCAAGGAAGGGCTCGCCTCGATGACGGCCGACCTTCTGACCGAAGGAACCACCACCCGGAGCGCCATCGAACTGGCCGGCGCTTTGAACGAACTGGGAACCTCGATCAACGGCCAGGGCGGCCCCGAGTCGAGCGGCCTCGGCATGTCGACCCTGACCCGCAACCTGCCCAGGGCGATGGGCCTCTTCACCGAGATCTTGCTGCACCCGTCGTTCCCCGACAAGGACCTCGAACGAATCCGGACCCAGCGGCTAAGTGCCTTGCTCCGCCAGCAGGACAGCCCGCCGACCATCGCCGGCCTCGTCTTCCCGAAGCTCCTCTACGGTGAGGCTCACCCCTACGGTCGCCCCAACAACGGCACGCCGAAGTCGGTCAAAAGCCTGACCCGTGCCGACGTGATCGCCTTCTACAAGGAGATGTTCGTCCCGAACAACTCCTCGCTCATCGTCGTTGGCGACACCACCCCCGACGCCGTTGTCGCCATCCTGGAGTCGGCACTCAAGGACTGGAAGCCGGGTTCGCCCGTCACCCGGACCGTTCCCGAAGCCCCGAGCAAGAAGCCGGTCACGGTTTACCTGGTCGATAAGCCCGGTGCCGCGCAGTCGATCCTGACGGTTGGCCAGGTAGGCGTTGCCCGCAACACGCCCGACTACTTCCCGCTGACGATCATGAACTCGATCCTCGGTGGCCAGTTCTCGAGCCGGATCAACCTGAACCTGCGCGAGGCTAAGGGCTACACCTACGGCGCCCGCTCCAGCTTTGCCTTCAACCAGGGCCCCGGCCCGTTCGAGGCGGGTGCCCCCGTCAAGACCGAGGACACCAGGCCCGCCCTGTTCGAGCTGATCAAGGAACTGACCGACATCACCGGCCCGCGACCCGCAACGACCGAGGAACTTGCCTTCGCCAAGGACCGCGTCGTGAAGGGCTTCCCCGCCCGGTTCGAGACGATCCAGGGTGTCAGCCGGACCCTGGCCGAACTCGTCCTTTATGACCTGCCGGCCGACTACTTCACCCACTTCCGGTCGAAGGTCGATGCCGTCAACGCGGCCGATGTGCATCGGGTCGCCCAGAAGTACCTCAACCCCGAGCAGATGACGATCCTGATCGTCGGCGACCGCGCCAAGGTTGAGCCCGAGATCAAGAGCCTGCCCTTCGCCAAGGTCGTCAACCTGCTCGACACCGAAGGCAACCCCGCCCCGGCCCCCGGCGCCCCGGTGAACTAACGCCTCCAGGATCAACACAACGGCCCGCGACCCTTGCTGATGGCAATGGTCGCGGGCCGTGTCAACATGTCATAATCGGCTTTATTTTTTGCTCAGCGATTCAGCGGCATGGGTCAGTGCTTCGCCGAGCGACTTGACCTTCTCGGCCGTGTCTCCTTCGCCGTGTTTGGCCAGGGCGACGGTCTCCTTGCCCAGCTTCGCTACCAGAGTCCCAATAGCTTTACCGTCGAGCTCGTCGGCGTGGAGATGTTTTTTGAGATTCTCCAGATCCTTGACAATGGTCTTGGCACCGGGGGTTTCGATGTCCTTGAGCTTCTCTTCCCAGCCCTCGATGTTCTTGACAGCCGCGCTGATGGTGAAGCTGGTCAGACCTTCCATGATGTGCTTGATCGTCGCGGCAAATTGCGGCATCGTTGGCTCCGTTTATGATCCTCAGTCGAAGTGAAACACGGAGTCAGGTTAGGCAACGCTGCCGAGTCGTCAAGGCAACCAGGGATTTTCGGTGGGACTTAATGATTAGTTGCTTGAACATGCTCGTTAGTCAATATGTTATCGCTTTATAGGTCGAGTGCGTCCGCCGCCAGTGCCAGCGCTCCGTGGACGACCACGGCTTCGCCGAGCGCGGCGGGAACGATGTCGTAGGTGTCTCGAAAGGGCGCGAAGACGCGGTGGGCAACTTCACGCCGGATCGGCTCGAACCAGTCGGCCTCGCCGAGCAATGAGACTCCGCCACCGAGGATCACGCGACGCGGCGTCAGCAGCGTGATCGCCTGCGCGAGGGCTTGCCCCATTGCCACCTGCGCCGACCTCAAGATTTGCCCAGCTCCGGCGTGACCCGCCCGCGCGGCCGCGACGACCATCTCGGCGGTGATTGGGCCGGCGTGTGTCGCCCCGAGCACTGCCTGGCCGGCCTGGGCAATGGCCCAACCCGACGCCACGCTTTCCAGCGTCCGCCCCTGGGCATAGTCGACGATCAGGTGGCCGATCTCGATCGCGCCGCGGCCCGCTCCTCGATAGATCGACCCACCAATGATCAGGCCACCGCCGACGCCGCTGCCGATCGTCAGATACAAAAGCGGATCGAACCCAACGCCCGCCCCAACTCGGGCCTCGCCGAGCGCGGCGGTATCGGCGTCGTTGGCCAGGATCACCGAGGAAACTCCGGTGACGGAACGAAGCCATTCGACGATCGGAAAGTCGGTCCAGCCGCGGATCTGGTTCGAGAGGATGGTGATCCCTCGCGCTGCATCGACCGGCCCACCGAAGCCGACCCCGATGGCGGTCAGACTGGCCGGATCGAGATTCCACCGATCCAGCAAGGTGGTAATCACGGCTTCGATCTGCTGGCGGATGCCAGCCGCTCCGTTCCCCGGCACTACCACGGAGCGTTCCAGATCCGCCAGGCTCCCGTCACGACGGCCCAGTCCAAGCTGCAACTTGGTCCCACCGATCTCGATCCCGAGCAAGCAAGGCTGAGTCATGCGACGGTTCCGGTCAGGCCAGGTCGGTTTCGGGACAAGATTGGGGCAGCAGAAGTTGGCCCGATCTACGAGGTGAGTGGCTGCACCGCTGATTCGGGCGCGACCTGATTTTGGTTGGATATCGCGGCGATCAGGCATGCGAGAGCAACAAATACCGAGTACCAGAGCATCAGGTCTCGAACGGGATCTGCAAAGGACCACAGGAGAATCCAGATCCCCTCGTGCAGCGCGGCGAGCCCCCAGAACCAGCGGGCCGAACCATTCAGGCCGGTCGCGATCAGGAACCAACCCGCCCAGATCAGGTAGCCCGACCCAGATTGCAATGCCAGGCCAGACCCAGCCAACAGCTCTAACGGTTCCGGCGCGTTGGTGTGTTGCAGCAGCATCAGGACCATGCTCGGAAACATGGCCACATAAATCCAGGCGAACAATGCCCAGAAGCTCCCGATCAGGAACAAAATTCCCGCCAGGATTCGGATCGAATCGCGGGCAACGGCAGAACCGCTCGGCATGGCATGTCTCCTGACTTCACGAACCAAGATTTGAGCATCAAGGCCGGCCAAAGGTCGTTGGCTTGAACTCCTGAACCGGTAGTCCGGAGCCGACTTAACTCGGTGAGAGAAGATTCTTCGATCACAGATGACGCCGCAACGGCAACTTTTTCCATTCGATGAGCCTGCTCCAAGACTGGCCAGAAGAAATTTTTATCTCATGGGAAACTTATTGATCAACTTGATATTAATGGTTCATCCAAAAACGTTGATCAGGAAAATTTGCGTTCAATCTCTGGTTCGCTTACCCTGAGTCGGCTCGGAGCTGATCGGACCGGCTCGGATTATGGTATTGAAAGAACTCACGAGATTGGACGCACCGGCATGGGACGAGAGACGTCCAACCTGTTCGCTCTCAAACCCATCGAGAGCTTGTTGAATGATGTGGGCGGGAGTGGTCACCTCAAGCGGGCTCTCGGACCGGTCGCTCTGACAGCACTGGGAATTGGGGCCACAATCGGCGCGGGTATTTTTGTTCTGACCGGAGAAGCGGCCAAGAACGATGCGGGACCGTCGCTGATCCTTTCGTTCGTCCTGGCTGGGGTTGGGTGTGGGTTCGCTGCGCTTTGCTATTCGGAACTGGCAAGCATGGTGCCGGTCGCAGGAAGTGCGTATACATACGCCTATGCGACGCTGGGAGAAGTAGTTGCCTGGATCATCGGGTGGGACCTGATCCTGGAATATGCCATCGGGTCGGCGACAGTCGCCGTCGGCTGGTCCAAATATCTTGCGGCTCTCCTCCGCAATCAGTTCGGCGTGGCGCTTGACCCTCGTTGGTTGAACTCACCTTTCAGCTTTGATGTCAAAACGCACGCATTTGTTTGGAATCAAGTTCCCCATGCGCTGGCCGATGGTTCGATTGGTCAAGTTCAGCCCTACTTCAATGCCCCCGCGCTGCTGATCATGGGTGTGATCACCGTCATCCTGGTCATCGGCATCCGGGAGTCGGCGCGGTTCAACGCCGTGATGGTGCTCCTGAACCTGACCGTGATCTTGCTCGTCATTGGCTTGGGTGCCACTTACGTCAACCCGGGTAACTGGCATCCGTTTCTGCACAGGAAATGGGGCTGGGCTGGTGTCCCGCTCGGCGCGGCGCACATATTCTTCGCTTATATCGGGTTTGACGCGATCTCGACCCATGCCGAGGAAGCCAAGAACCCGAAGCGAGACCTGGCGATTGGGATCTTGGTGTCACTCTTTGTCTGTAGCCTACTTTACGTCGCCGTGGCTGCGGTCCTGACCGGGATGGTTCCTTATCAGGACATCGACGTTAATGCTCCTCTGGCATCCGCCTTTCAGCGGCATGGAGCGACATGGGCGTCGGGTCTGATCTCAGCGGCGATCGTGGCGGGATTAACGAGCGCCTTGCTGGTCAGCACGCTCTGTCAGCCTCGCATCTTGCTGGCCATGGCTCGCGATGGCTTGCTTCCGCCAGGGATTTTTGCAGCGGTCCACCCACGATTTCAAACGCCGTATCGGTCCACGATTCTTGTGGGAGTTCTCGTGGGGCTGACCGCGGCGCTGATGCCGCTCGACTTCCTGGCGGAGTTGGTCAGCGTCGGCACTCTGTTCGCCTTTTTGATCGTGTGCGCTGCGGTTTGGGTGCTCCGATACCGCCGACCGGATCTGGACCGGCCGTTTCGAGCCCCCGCGCTCCCCGTGGTCGCGACGAGTGGGATCTTGATCAACGGTGGCCTGATGTACTCTTTAGGCCAGGACAACTGGATTCGTTTGTTCGTCTGGTTGACGCTGGGCCTCATGATCTACTTCGCTTATGGTCGATATCATTCTCGCCTCAAACGAGTCGGGTCGAGCGATGTCTGACATTGCTCACTCGAACTTGTTGTCATCGAGACGCTCCGATAGGGATACCGAGACACGACCCTTGCCGGAGCATCAATCAAGTTCGCTCAAAATTTCGCGAGAGAAAATTGGATGACTCGAATCGAAATCGCGGTTTTTCCCGGTTCTCTGTCAAAGACAGGTTCGCTCTCGCTTGACAACGTGTTACAATGAAATTGCAGTTTTGATCGAATGAAAGTTTTTGCACCCCACCGGCTTGAGGCCGAGCACTCCCTCGCCTTTCGCGAATCACCTGCCACGTTGGTCTGTGCGCTTTTCGGTCTCCTTCGCCACCCACCGCGCCCTCGCGGCGTCCCCCGGCGAACACCCAATCGCAGCGCGACATGGCCGACCGACTGGAAGCCGCGTCCGAGCATTGGGCGACCGATATGCCTCGCGTCGCACCGTCCGCGCCGCAAGCTGGGGTCATCAAGGAGCTGAGTTTGCAGACTTCGACCGCAGGTAATGTTGATCACGAAGAATTGGAAACCGAGATCGAAACCGAATCTGGAGAGGGAACGATCACGTTCGCCGACCTGGGTCTTAATGAGATTACGCTACGCTCGCTGGAGCGTGCTGGTTTTACCACCCCTAGTCCTATCCAGGCTCGTCTGATTCCCGCCGCGCTCGAAGGGCGCGACTGTCTCGGGAACGCACCGACCGGCACGGGCAAAACCGCCGCCTTTCTGCTGCCGATCCTGGAAAAGCTGGATGAACGAGAACGACGTCCGCAGGTGCTCATCCTGGCGCCGACGCGTGAACTGGCCCACCAGATTGGTACCGAATTCGGTCGCCTTTCCTTTGGTCGTCGGTCGTTCGCCGTCGCGGTCGTTGGTGGTGAATCGATCATTCGCCAGCAGCGGATGCTCGGCCAGGGATGCCAGGTGGTTATTGCCACCCCGGGTCGGTTGATGGACCTGATGAGTCGGAACGCGATCCGCCTCGACAAGGTCAAGACCGTCATCCTCGACGAAGCCGACCAGATGCTCGACATCGGATTCCGACCGGCCGTCGAGGAGATTCTGCGGGCAGTTCCGGAAGGCCGGCAGACACTGCTGCTTTCGGCAACCATGCCCAAGGAAGTGCGTGACATCACCCAGATCTACCTCAAAGATCCGGTCGACGTCCGCCTAATCAAAGACAACGAAGACGCGACGATCCCGGCCATCCGCCAGTCGTACATCATGGTCCAGGCCGACCGGAAGTTCGAGTTGCTGATCGGTCTGATCCGTCGTGAGGAACCCGGTCGCGCCATCGTCTTTTGCCGGACCAAGCGGGGTGCAGATCGCGTTGGCCTCTTGCTTCGCCAGGAAGGTTTCAAAGCCGACACGATGCACGGAAACCTGAGCCAGGCTCAGCGTAACCGTGTTCTGCACGGATTCCGACTTGGGCGGCTTTCGATCCTGGTCGCCACCGACGTTGTCGGCCGGGGGATCGACGTTCGAGGCGTGACCCATGTCATTAATTTCGACCTGCCCGAAGACCCCGAGCACTACGTTCACCGGATCGGTCGGACGGGCCGCATGGGAACCGACGGCGCGGCCTTCTCGCTGGTCATCCCCGATCAGGGCAAGATGCTCGACCAGATCGAGCGAGCCATTTCTCGCGAACTCGAAGCCGATGTCGTGGACGGCATCCCCGCGCCGCCTCGTCCGTTCTTCCGTCCCCAGCGGCCTGCCCCTGGTGGACGTCGCGGCCCCGCCCGTGGCGGCCGGCCCTTTCACCCGCCGCGGCGGGGTGGAACCGGACACGGCAATAATCACGGCCCGAGCAACGGTGGCGGACACGGCTACAACGGTGGCGGCGGAGCCCTTAAGGGCCGTCGCGACCGGAGCACTTCCGGCGCCGGTCGTTAAACGAGTTCGGCGTCGTCGGTAAATTATCGATTTCCCGCGGTTCGTGCGGCCCGTCGGGTATCCATCCCGCAGACCTCACAGGCTGCGGGATTTCTCTTTTCGAAACCTCGATAAGCGATGTATGGCTCAGTCAGAGGGGAACCCCGATGGGGGCTTTCGGGCAATCATTGGATGCAAATTCTCAACACATCGCGGATCGAGGAGCGTCGTAGAGCAACCCTGGAAATTTCCACTTGGTGTGCAATATCCTCCGAGCGAATGGTTAACGGGTTCTCCGGGCAATTTAGATCAATAAATTATCGGATCATATATATGATGCGGTTTAATTTTGTAGAACTTAATCGTTGCTTTCACTCCGACGTTTGTTAACCTCCCTTTGATCCGCTTGCGGCCGATGCGAGCTGGCGACACCCTGGCACTTCGATCCGACTTGTGGATGGAATGCGGAGGGGCTCCGGCTCGAACCACAATTTGGCGTCCCGTTCCCCTCGCATCGAAGGCTTTTCTCTCCATCGCCCCTCGATGACGGTTATCGATCTCGCCCTCGTCTGCCTCACAGCAGCGAGTACCAGGGCGATGTTGCCCCGCGATTCCTGCCAGCCCCGGAGCCGGCGGGATGCGCGAAGCGCCAAGATTCTCACCAAGGAGAGGCTTCACCTTGTTTGATCTGACAAAGAAACTGCGTCCGGCCCGATCCATGCCCCGCAGCGACCGAAACCGGAGATCTCGGCGATCGAGACTTATGCTCGTCGAAGCGATGGAAGAACGACGGCTGATGTCGGCCGACCTGGACGCAGTCACGCTCGCGGAGGCGTTCGGCGGCGATGCCGATCGGATCTCGTCTAACCTGCTCTCGGCCTACTTCCTGGGCCAATCCTCGGCGATCAACGCGGCGGCGAGCCAGGTTTCGGTTGATGCTTTCGCCGAGCCAGCGACGGTGTCGCTACAGTCCCGCGCCATGAATCTGGCCCAACAGGACGTTGCCAACGGCGAACTAATGCCGACCCTCCTGACCGATTCAGCTGGCCGGATCGGCGTCGTCTTCACCGCGACCGACCCTGTCGCGCTGGTGCCCTACCTCCAGAACCTCGGCGTGGCCGTGGTCGCCACCGACCCGACTTACCACCGTGTCGAAGGATATGCTCCGCTGGCCGCGTTGCCGGCGATCTCCGAATTGGGGCCCAACGGCTTGCTGGGGATCAGCGAGGTGGCCGTCCCCAAAACGAACAGCGGGACCGTCAACAGCCAGGCCGACAACATCCTCGAAGCCGACCGGGTCCGGACCTCGATCCCCGGCTACACCGGCGCTGGGGTGAAGATTGGCGTCCTCAGCGATAGCTACGACAAGGGGAGCGGCGTCACCCGCGCCGCTCTGAGCATCAGCTCCGGCAACTTACCGGCGAACGTCCAGGTGCTCCAGGATTACAACTCGACCGGTCTCAGTACTTCGGTGGAAGACGAAGGCCGCGCGATGTTGGAGTTGATCTACGACCTCGCCCCTGGGGCGGGCCTGGGCTTCGCCACCGCCGACATCAGCGAGTCGCAGTTCGCCGCGAACATCCAGAATCTGGCCAACGCCGGCTACACGGTCATTGTCGACGACGTCGCCTATTTCGACGAGCCGTTCTTTCAGGATGGAATTGTCGCGCAGGCGGTCAACAACGTCGTCGCCAACAACAACGTGACCTACTTCTCGTCGGCTGGCAACGAAGGCAACCTGTCGTACGACTCGGCCGCGACCACCGCGTATGGGCCATCACCGCTGAACTTCGCCACCCAGACGATTTCGGCAATTAGCACGACGGCGTCGAGCTACTACGACTGGAACCCTGGATCTACCGTTGACACGATGATGTCGATCACCATCCCGTATGGGAGGCTGGTCGAGCCCAACTTCGAGTGGGACCAGCCGTTCTACACGACCAGTGGTGTGACCACAAATCTGGACTTCTATCTGCTCAGCTATAATGCCAGCACCGGTGTCTACACCACCCGCGCTCGAAGCACGACGAACAACGTTGCCAACCAAACGCCCGAATCGCTGTTTGGCTATCAGAACACACTGACGGGAACCAACGCGACTACGCAGTTCTACCTGGTCGTCCGGAACACCAATGGTGGCCCGACCGTTGGCCGGATCAAGTTCATCGACGAGTACGGCGACTCGGGGGTGACTTATAATAACTACTTTACTTATAGCTCAACGATCGTGGGCCATGCGGCTGCCGCGAGCGCGATGGGCGTGGGTGCCTCTCCCTTCTTTGATCAGACCAACCCGGAGGATTTCAGTTCGACCGGCCCCTCGACCATCCTTTTCAATGCGGATGGCACCCGCAAATCGACACCTGAAGTTCGAGCAAAGCCGGATATCCTGTCGATCGACGGAGCGGACACCAGCTTCTTTATTCCCAACGACGACTACGACGGTAACGGCTACAACAACTTCTTTGGTACCTCGGCCGCCGCGCCACACGCCGCCGCCGTCGCTGCCTTGATCCGGCAGGCATTTCCTGGCTATACCCCCGCTCAGGTCTACTCGCTGATGAAGGCGACGGCCGATCCAACCGTCGGCAACGGCGACTCCAACGTCATCGGTGCCGGCCTGATCGACGCCTACCGTGCCATCTACGGCGGGTCCGTTCCCGCGACAACGCCGCTCAGTGACGGGTTCGAGTCGAGCACGCTCGGAACTGACTGGCAAATCTACAAACAAGGGTCGGGACTCACCCAGGTCGTCGCCACCAACTCCCCCGCGACCGGGTTGTATCAGCTCGTCCTTGGCCAAAACTTCGGGTATGGAACCACCGGCTTCTACCAGTCGGGGTTGAATGAGGCGATCGTCCACATCAACGCCGCGGGCAAAACCGGGGTCCTCTTTTCCTTCAATGAAAAGGAATTTAGTAACGAAACGGATGATGCCATGCCGGCATCGTTCTCCGGCCACGGCAACTACGATGGAGTCGCCCTCAGCGTTGATGGAACAACCTGGTATCGGATCGTCAGCTTGACCGGCGCAGCCTCGCTGACCTCGTTCCAGAACGAGTCCTTCAACCTGAGCACCATCGCGGCGGGCCTCGGCTTGACCCTGACAGCCGATACTCGGATCAAGTTCCAGCAATACGATGCCTTATCGTATGCCGTGGGTGTTCACGGGATTGCGATTGATGATGTGAAGGTGACGACCCAGTCGTTGGTTACTGCCCCAACAATCGACAACGGTGGGGTCCAGCGGTCGGCGATCCGGTCACTCACCGTCAACTTTGCTGGCAACGTCACCACGGTCCCAGCCTCGGCGTTCGCCTTGATCCGAACTGGCGATGGCATGTCCTTCCCGGTCAATATCAGCTCCATCACACACCCGACCAGCAGCACCACAACCGTCATCCTGACCTTTGGTGGTTCGCTGCTGGAAGGTTCTTCCCTGCCCGATGGCCGGTATGTCTTGAGCATCATCGGCTCGCAATTGCTCGACGACTCGGGTCGGATGGTCGACGCCGATGGCGACGGGATCGATGGCGGAACCGGTACCCTCTCGTTCTTCCGGTTCTACGGCGACAGCAACGGCGATGGCGTCGTTGACGCGAGCGACTATCTCATGTTTCTGATCGCCTATCGAAGCGGCAACGCCAGCGGCGCCAACTCGATTTACGACTCCGACGGTAACGGCATGTTTAACAGTGGCGATCTGGCTGCTTTCATTATGCGGTTCAACAAGCGTCGCCTTAGCTAGGTCCATCCCCCGCCAACCTGAACCGGGGCGATCACCTTGCCCCGGCCGAACTCCTCCTTGAACTCACCATGAGCAACCCAGCAATGAACAATTGTTTCCGATTCTCGGCTTGCATTCCGATTTTTTTGACCATCATGGTCTGGACCTCATCGGCTTCGGCCAACCTCGTTCTCTCGTTCAATCAGACGAGTTACTCGACCCGAATCGGCGGCTCGGTCTCGGTCGGAGTCTACATCACACAGGTGGCTGGCGGTTCACAAGTAGCCGTCGGTAACGAATTGGTGACCGGGTCAATCCAACTCTCTTTCGCCACAACGGGACCCGCGACGGTTCTCAACACCAATCAAGTGACCTACGGACCGCTCTGGGACCTTGGCACGAGTTCGGTACTGAGCAGCGGCTCGAACACTCTTTACAACACCAGTCTCTTATCGGTGAATGGAATCGCCAACCTGACCTCACCAGTCCTGCTGGCAACGTATCTCTTCACCGCGACGAGCGTTGGTACCCAGACAATCCGGGTGAGTGAGCAAGACCCGAACTCGCCTGACTTTATCACGGCGAACGGAAACGTCATCGACCCGACGAACATTCCCTCCGCCACCATCACGGTGAGCCCGGCGGTTGTTCCGGAACCCGGATCGATGATCCTGGTCGTTCTCGGGGGACTCGCGGTTGGTTCATGGGCACGACTCCGACCGATCCGCCAAGCCTAGAATCCGATTACTCACGGACCGACGCCAACGACTCATTGGGTCGGTCTCTCAGACCGCGAGCGCGGCAACGCGGATTGCCTCGCCGCTGACCCACGTAGCGCCATCGCGATCAACCCGATGGTAGAGGGTGTCACGCTCGACGGGGATGCGACCCGCCTCCGCAATCAGGCGGCGAATGTCATTGACCGACATCTCCTGCGGTGTCTCGGCGCCGGCCTCGTGATAGATTGTTTCATGCACGATCGTTCCATCGATGTCGTCGGCCCCAAACGAGAGTGCAACCTGAGCCGTCTTGATCCCCAGCATGACCCAGTATGCCTTGATGTGGGGAAAATTATCGAGCATCAACCGGCTGATGGCCATCGTCTTGAGGTCCATCATCCCTGACGGCTTGGGAATCTCGTCCATCCGCGAGTTATCGGGGTGAAATGCGAGCGGGATGAAGGTCTGAAAACCACCCGTTTCGTCCTGCAACTCGCGGAGCCGGACGAGGTGGTCGATCCGGTGATGGGCTTTGTCGATGTGGCCGTAAAGCATCGTCGCATTCGAATGCAGTCCGAGTCGGTGTGCGGTCCGATGAACTTCGAGCCAGGTCTCGGTCGATGCTTTCGCACCACAGACAGCCTCGCGAACCTCGGGGTGGAAGATCTCCGCACCCCCACCCGGAAGTGAGCCTAGACCTGCCTCGACTAATCGCTCCAGCACTTCGCGGATGGAGAGACGGGCAATCTTGGCGAAGAACTCGATCTCAACCCCGGTGTAAGCCTTGATGTGGATCTCGGGGTAAGAATCCTTAATCCATCGGATAATATCGACATAATAATCAAATGGGAGTTTGTGGTGCAGGCCGCCGACGATATGGAGTTCGGTCGCTCCACGTTGGTGCGCTGCATCGGCCCGTTCGAGGATCTTCGCCTTGTCCATGACATAGGCGCGAGGGTCGTTCAGATCGGCGCGAAAGGCGCAGAAATCGCACTTGTAGACACAGACGTTCGTGGGGTTGATATGTGTGTTGACGTTGTAGTAACCGAAGTTACCGTTGTACCGCTCGCGGACGAGGTTCGCCATCTGACCAATCGCGAACAGGTCGCTGGAAGCTTCGAGCGTCAAGCCATCATCAAAAGTAAGACGGTGGCCAGCTTCGACCTTCGCGCGAATCGCCGCTAACCGAGAACTTGCCGTCGCCATGGTCAACAACCCACCTTTAGTCGCTGCGAATCGCCAGTCGTTTGCGGAAATTCTAGGCTTCGTCGAGGGGCCGATCAACCTCTGGCTTCCCCCTCAGCAATCTACTGAACCGCAAACACTCACGGTTTATAACGCTGTTCGAGGGAACTGGGGGCAACATTCTTGCGGCGGAGCAAAACGTACTGGAGGGGACGAGTACGCTGGGGAGCTAAGACATATTGGTAATTTCTTAAAATGATCGCTTCCCAGGGTCCGACATCAATGCCCCCTTCACCCGTCAGTAATGCCCAGCGTCGGTCGAGGTCGATCGTCAAGAAGTTCATGTCGATGAATAAGTAGTCGGCGGGAGTCGGTGATTGGGCATTCAAGCGAGTCAATTCGTCGGGATTGGCCGGTAAAGAGATGGACTGGAGCCCGCAAAACCAGGCGGTGATGTGCGGCTGGGTCGAGGCGATCACCTGATTGGGCTTAACGACTTCGGTCAGCATCAAGCGGATCGGGTCGTTCCCGATGTTGGTCGACTCTCCCAGGTGAAACTTGCCGATCCGTGCCCATCCTGTCTCCATAACGACCAATTGCCAACCGACCGCCACACCGACGATGAGCCACCCGACCCGCCATCGGACGTGAACCAGACGCCGGAGTGTTGCTACACCGAGGAGCACTGCGAATGGTGCGAACCAGAAGAAATACCGACCATTGTGTGCCCCGTTTGGATCACCGACCTCGAGCCGGAGCCCGCTGAACAGCACCAGTTGGAGTCCGAACAGACCCAGGGCTAACCCCGGACCGCGACGCCAGGCGCTTCCCCGTCCCCCAGCGAGCCAGAATCCTGCGAGCGCAAGCGGGATCAGTATATCCAGCCGCCAGAGTCGCCAGATCCCATTGGCCCCAGCCAGAATGAGGGCGTTCGCCGTCACCTTCATGATGATCCCGGTGGTATGACTCGTTAAAAGCGTGCTCAAGTCCGGCACTTGATAATAGAGCCAAGGTTCGACTCGATAAGCGCCAATCCCATCCAAAAGGTTCCAGGCTGAATAGAGCGACACCGTCGGTCGGCCGAAATGTCGCCAGGTATCAACCATGCTCGGCGTTGCAACCAAAAAAGCCGAGGCAGTCAGCACAATGGCCTCACGCCATCTCCGCCAGACGACACCCAGGATCAAAACCTGAATTGCCAGGAATACCGTCGCATTGAATCGGGCCAGGTAACTGAGACCACCCAGCAGACCGACGACGGCCGCCCATCGCCAGTGAACCCGCTTCGGCTCAGCACGAGCCAGCGCTGGATCGAACTGGGTCCAGACCATCACCTCGGCGAGAAAGAGCGCCGCGAACCAGACATCCGGCGTGCCTAGCAAGACAAACTCGCCCGTGAACGCCGGGTTGGCCAGCCAGAATACCGCAACCAGGACTGCCCAACCGCCACCAAGCCATGCCCGGGCCGCAGCGTACAGGAGTGCAGCTAAAAGACTGACCGCGAGGCCATTCGACCATGCCGCCGCGCGGTCAGTGGTGCCGACCAGCTTCATCAAGCCAGCCACGACGAAGCATGGCAATGGATAGCGGTTGACCACTGGCCATCGACCCGACAGCTTCGGCCCAACCTGATCGCGGTCGATCATCGCCAGCGCCATCGGCTCAACAAGCCGGGTATTATAGGAACCTTCGGTGGCGAGGTTCCGACCGATCTCGGCGTACTGACAAAATTCGAAAGTTCGCCATGCTGGAGGTAAGGTCACGATCCGCGAGCTGACCTCGAACATCCCGCACGAGATCAAGAAAACAACCACTGGCCCAATCCAGCGCCAGCGTGACCGATGCCCAGCGACGTCGGGGATTGAGCGAGGGTCGGTCATTGGTTGACTCGAAGAAACGACTCAGGCACATTCAAGCCACTGACGCCTTACCTCGACTCTTGCCAGTCGGAGCGGCAGCAGGAGTGTCGGTCCTGGGTTTGAACCCTCTGACGAGTGCGGCGAACGGGCTATCCAGGTCTTGTTTTTTGGATTTGATGTAAAGGTAGCCGTCGTAATCGCAGGGGTAAACCGTCAGCTTGCCGGTGTCCACCTCGATCACCTTGTTGGCCACGGCTCGGATGAAGTGTTCGTCGTGCGAGATGAAGCACAAGCTACCGGAGTAAGCTTGCAAGGCTTCTTCGAGGATGTCGCGGCTGGCGATGTCGAGGTGGTTCGTCGGCTCATCCATCATGATGAAGTTGTGCGCGACCGTGAGGATTTTCGCCAGACAGAGCCGCGTCTTTTCCCCGCCGGAGAGCGCCGAGATCGGTTTTTCCGCGGATTCACCACCGAAGAGGAATGCACCAAGCATGGCCCGCAAGGTCCCTTCGGGAGCGCCAGGGTGGACCTCACGCAGCGAGTTGATCACGTTCGACTTCATATCGAGCGCTTCGACTCGGTGCTGTGCGAAGTAAGTCGAGAAAACGTTCGAGCCCAGTTCGATCTCACCGCGGGTTGGTTTGAGGACCCCAGCAAGAAGTTTCATCAACGTGGTTTTGCCGGCACCGTTGGGACCGACCAGAACCACACGCTCGCCCCGCTGGATTTCGAGGTCAAGGCGAGAGTAAACGACCTTCGTGCCGTAGGCAAAACCGATGTCATCGAGCTTGGCGACCACTTGACCCGACCGGGGAGGCTCGGGCAGACGAATACGCATCGCCGAGTTGTCCGTCTGGGGAGCTTCGACGCGGTCAATCTTTTCGATCGCCTTGACGCGGGATTGGGCTCGCGAGGCCGTCGAAGCGCGTGCTTTGTTCCGGTCGACGAAGTCCTGCATCTCCTTGATCTTCTTTTGCTGCCCCTCGTACATGGCTTGCTGAATACTGATTCGGTGATCCTTTTGTGGCAAATAGGCGGAATAGTTGCCGCTGTAGGCGTGAAGCTTGCCCATCTCCAGGTCAAACGTCTTGTTGATGACTCTGTCGAGGAAGTCGCGGTCATGGCAGGTAATCAGGATCGCTCCGGGATACGACCGGAGAAAATCCTCAAACCACTTCACGCTCAGGAGGTCCAGGTGGTTCGTTGGTTCGTCAAGCAGGAGCAAATCATGCTCAAACGCCAGCAAACCACCAAGTGCGAGCCGCATCGCCCAGCCACCCGAAAGCGTCGCCACGGGTGCTTCAAGCTGCGTGATTGAAAAGCCGAGACCGAGGAGGATCGCCTTGGCCCGCGACTCCATTTCATAGCCGCCCGCCGTCAGGAACGCTTCCATGGCGTCATCATATTCGTCGAGCGCCTTGGGGTCACCAACCTCAAGGCCCGCCATCACCTGTTTCAGCTTCTGGTCCGCCACCGTCCAGGGACCAAGATGCTCAAGCATATTTTCGAAGACAGAGCCATGCTTGAGCGGATGAATCTCCTGGGCCAGATATCCTACAGAAACCTTACGATCTCGGCGTATTTCGCCACCATCGAGGTGTTCAGAGCCCATGAGAACCTTGAACAGCGTCGATTTCCCGGCGCCATTCTTGCCTAACAGGCCGATCCGCTCCCCTTTGACGATCGACACGTCAACGCCATCATACAAGGTCTGATTGCCAAAATTCTTCCGCGCATTGAGTAGTCGGATCATGGCAGTCGGGGGTCTCGAAGTCAGGCAGGATGGGATCAGAGTGAGCGGGTCGTCGAGGAAGCCGACAAGTCACCGTCACTTCAGGGAGGCACGTATACACCCGGGCAAAATATTCTATGCAAAACAACTCAGGATCTCAAGGGGAAGTCGAGGCCAGATTCCACTTTGGGATCAGGTCGCGGAATGCCAGGTGGCTCAAGACCGAGGCAGGATGGGTCGATCCCGAGGTTGGCGGCGACGTACTCGCGGCACCAATCGGGGTCGAGTGTGTCGGGATCGGGCAGGTCTGCCTCGATCAGAGCCAGAAGTTCCGGACCGAGGGCCGTTGCGGCCCGCGATAACTCCGTCAGCGAGGGCCGCTCAGTTCGGGTCGGCGGGGCCGATTCCGCTTCGGCCTTGGGTTCGTTCGCCGCGATCGAGGCAGCTTCGAGCTTGGGTTCGTTCGTCGTGATAGGTACGACCTTGGGTTCGTTCGTCGCCGTGGGAGGGGTCTCCTCCTGGTGGGCGGTCCGAGGAAAAAGGGACTGGCTCAAGCGAGCTTGCGAGCGTGCCTGTCCCTCTTTTTCGGCACGGATAGGGTCGATCGCCAGCAGCTCGGATGAGTCCGGTTCGTCGGTGGGTTCGTTCGTCGCCACGGGAGGCGTGGGCTTGAGATCGGGTTCAGGCGACGCGGCGGGTGTGACCATGCTTTCTGGCGGTTCAGCCGGTAAAGAGGGACAGGCAGCCGCTCGTTCCTCGCTCAAGCCGGCCCCCGTTTCCTCGCCAGCCCGAGAATCCGCAATCAGACCCGACTCAGCCGGGGGGTTGAAGAAGTGGGCGGGCATCGACCGGAGGAACGGCGTGTTGGCCAGCGCGGGCGGAGTCTCGTGCCGGGCGTACTCGATGGACAGATTGAGAATCTTCCAGAGCTTCAGGCCGTAGCCCCGAACGCGGCCGAGGTCGCGGTTGCCGAAGTCGTTCAGTTTGGCCGCCGCCAGCAACCGGTTGGCTTCGTCGGTGTCGCTCGCCGCGAGACGATACTCGTGCAACACCCCGAGATGAGCCTGGGCCAGTTCCCCTTCGGTCAATGCGGGACTGATGGCTCGACCATAGGCATCGACCTGATGCGTCGGCGGGTTGGTGCGAAACTCGGGCGGGGTGCCGAGCAGGTCATGTGCCAGGGTTTTCTGGCCGTCGGTCCAGGGCTGACGTTCGGCCTGATCGGCCAGTTGTGCCCACCGTTCGATCAACCAGTCGCAACCGGCCACCGACTGCTGGAGCTTGTCGACCGTCCCCTCAGGGTTGCGGCTCAGTCGTCTGCCGATCCGGTTCGCTTCGCGCCGCTGGTCGTCATCCCACGAGGTTTCGGCGCGGTGGGCGACCTCGTCGCGAGTCTGGCGCTCGATGATCGTCAGGTGGTCGAGCTGGATCATCGTCTGAGTGACTCGGCCGCAAAACCACGCCTGAACCTCGGTTCGGGGTCGGAACGTCTCGAAGACACCGACCGCCCGAGCATGAATCGTTGCTTCATCCGCGACCGGCACCACCAGCGAACGCAAACCGTGCTTGACGGCGTTGGCCCGACTGCGGGCCTTGCCCTCATCGGACGTCGGGCCAGTACTCTTGGCGGCGTTGGCCCGGTTGGCGGCCAGGCGAGCGGGTGAGATGCTCATCGGTGTCCTCGTCAAAGCAAGTGATGTCGACCAGGTTAAAGCGGACGGGTCCGCCAACTTTGTCAGGAATAACATCGTAACTTTGCCGCTCTTTTAACCGCACATTCGATGAATCTTGCGTATTTTGCCAAAATAGTTGGTCAGTCCCCGGTAGGGTGGGTGATCTGGTCAGGGTGAGAAAAGGAGCCTGGATCAAGCAATTCCCTGACATCCCTATCCTCTGATCCCATCACGAACGTGGAGCGAAACCGAAGCAACTTGATCGTGCTTCATTCGCAGGTCAGTTTTTATCTTGAGTTCTTCTCCAAAGCCGAAGCTGCCCGATCTCGGTAGTCAGTCGATAATTTCGTCGCGTCGTCTCATCGAGCGTTGGGTCGTCCTGCCACTCGATGATCTGATCGATTTGCGGTCCGTGACGCCTGAGAAGGTCGTCCCACAGATCAGCCCGGTGGGCCGCATCGCCCGGTTCGTCGAGGATTGCCACGACTTCGAAGTCTGTTGCAATCGGATGATCGATGCCTGGTCGGACCTTCACGGGGAAGTAATATTGCGCAGTTTCGTAATTGGTCCAAGATACCGTGCTGGTCGAGGCTGCGATCAGGCAGTCGGCATGAAGCAAAGGGTTCGCCCGGAACCGACCGCGAATTGCGTTGAGCAACGTTCCCGACCGATCACCGGGTCGAAACGCATCTTGAATCAGAAGAAAGGGTCTGATCTGGGTCTGGCAGGTCGCGGCATAATCCCAGACAAACATGGACTGGCTGACCAGCGAGAACGCCAGCGCTCCGATGCCGAGACGGTTGCTCCAGGAGTTCGCACGAAAGTCGATCCAGGGGACGATTGCGATGAGTCCAAGCAACACAATTCGTTGTGGTAAAAAGTGCCCATGCTTGACCCCGAGCGTATCGGGCGCAGCAACTCCTGCCAGGATCAAGCAAGTCGCCAGGATAAACCATCCGCGACGTTCGGGGACCCGAGAGTTCCATGTGCGGCCAGCAAGTAGCCCAAGCCCCAGCAATGCCCAGAGGACTGGAGCCAACAACACGGCTGGAACGAAGCCTTCTGCCAGTTTGAAAGGGCTGGTGGACTTGGCAGCAAGCGAGAGCGGATCAACCCAGCCAAGTTGACTGACAAGTCCCTGCAACGTCAACGTCGACCAGTGTGCCCAGACAGGCTCCAGCCCACCACCAGACCGGGTCAAAGAACGGTAAGCCAGTCCGAGTGGAACCAAAGGAAGACCACTCAGCACGGTCCAGAGGAATCTGGGTCGCCAGGACTCGCCGGGGGTAAAAATGGCCAAAATACCGAGCCCTGCGACCGTCAAGCCCAGGCTGATCGGGTGACAGAAGTAGCCTAATATCAGCAGGGCAGCAAGTCCGGCTGAGCTTGCTGGACCGGCTCGATCTCGATTGAGCCACCAGATCGCGAGGGTGATCGGTGCGACCGTCGCCCCAATGAGAAAGCTGGTGAAACCGAGTAACCAGGTCACATTGAGACCCAGGATGACCGCGAGGATCGCCGCGGCCTCGACCCCGCGTTCGCCAGCGACAACCCACCGGAGCCAGAGTATCGCGGCTGAGAACGCGACCAGGGTGCCAGCAGTCATGACCCGATTGGCAACCTCGGGTGAGCAGATGGCAACAACCAACATCGTGACCAGATGACCCACCCAGTTGGGCAATGGCTGCCAGACGACCTCAAAAGTGGAAGCGAACGGCGAATCAGCGGTCAGCGATGCATTCAAGATTCGAGCACTGTAGACGTGGGCTGGTCCATCTTGAGTGGTGAAACCAGGGTGATTCGCGATGGCAACCAAGGTGGGGGCCAGTGCCAGGATGAGCGCCCCGAGACCACGAACAAACACTCTGGGACCGCTGCCGGTCTCGGATTCCGCTTTCAAATCCCGACCTTTCGTTCCCGTCCCTGGCCAAGAAACAACCTCGGCTTTCCCGGCGGTGGACCCGTTCGGGAAAGCCGAGGATGAAAGCGTGGCAACCGAACTGACGCCCGAGAAATAGTCTGACGACGCAGAGTCGGAAAACTCTGTCCGACAGGTCGGGTCGCAGCCGCTTCAATGGTGTGCGGCAAGGTCCTAAATCACGCGAAGCGAGTCGGGAACAAAACGCCCGACCTGGTGATGATTGGAATTTACCCCACAACCGCTCAACTCGCAAAAGATTCTTGAAGATTTTCTCAAGAAACTTCGGGTCAAGTTGATTGCGAACAGTTCAATCATCCCGGCTATTGATTTTCATCAGAAGCCGCAACACTTCGAGATACAACCAGACGAGCGTAACCATCAACCCAAATGCGCCATACCACTCCATGGATTTGGGCAACCCCGCTGATGTTCCACGCTCAATGAAGTCGAAATCAAGCAGCAAGCTAAAAGCCGCCAACCCGACGACGACCACACTGAAGCCGATTCCGATCATGCCCGAGCCGTGGATGAACGGGATGTTGTATCCAAACAACCGGGCCAGCATTGAGACCAGGTAGACCAACGCAACCGCCCCGGTGGCAGAAACGATCATCGTGGTCAAGCGTTGGGTAACGCGAATAATTCGCGTCGTGTAGAGGAAGAGCATCACAAAAGTGGTGGCGCCGGTCAGCGCAACCGCCTGGATCGCAATTCCACCCTGACCGATAAAGCGCGTGTCGGCCACCTGCGAGATTGCGCCGAGAAAGATTCCTTCCAAAACCGAGTAAACCGGCGAGGTCCAGCCGGCCAGAGTCGGCTTGAAGATCGTGAGCAATCCGAGCAGTGAGCCGCCAATCGCCGAGCCGATCAAAAGGCCCATGCCCAGTTCACCTCGGCCCGATTCCTCGTACGACCAGACAGCGCTGACCATCAGCAAGCCGAGCAAGACAAACGTCTTGATCGCCGTACCGCCCACCGTCATGGTCGTGTAGCGGATACCGGCGTGGTCAAAGTGGCGTAACAAGTCCTCGTTAAATGCTGGGTTGTTCGATTGCAAATGAGTAACCCTCAAAGTTGGGAAAACAAGGAACCAAGATTCGCGTTGGAGACCGCGATGTTCGCGATTAAAGCTTCATGGTCGCATATTTCTCACGAAAGTATTCGCGGCCTGATGGCGTTTCTTCGATTTTATTCATTCGCTCGGATCTGGTCACCGGTTCGATTGATGTCTGATGGTTCAAGGCGACGACGGGGTCGAGAAGGGATTCGAGCGGTTCCGACGGCATGAGACCGAGCGACCACCTGAATCAGATCGTCATCGGTCTGGAGCAAACGACGAATGTTACCCACCGTGCTATACATCCCCACAATCGGCCCACGCGGCAGTTGAGCCCGAGCCAGACAGACTCCCACGAGTGAGCCATCAGATTGGAACAGCCCACCTCCCGACCGACCGACCACGGGAGGGTTCTCGGTGATCAAAAATGGCCGAGCACCGCCCCCACTATCGATATCTATTTGGTCGATCCGGCGGATACGGGTTGGAAAGCCAATCAGACGTTCGCCGCGGTCGAACCCGATCGACGTCACGGCCGCTCCCGGCAGGATGGGATCTGCCATCTCGGCGATCCGGGCAACGTATGGCAACGCGAGTTGCCCGCCGACCCGAAGGACTGCCAGATCCGTGTCTCGGTCCAGCGCCGCGACTTTTGCACCCCACTTGCGCGGGAACCCTGTCACTGACCGGCTTCGCTCCCAACCGAAGTTGTATCGGAACAACTCGACATAGAGCGGGCCAGGATCTTCCACGACATGCGCCGCAGTCAGGATCAGAGTTTCGCCCTCGACGGACGCGATGACCACACCTGTACCGAGAGCTGGACCTTTGCGCACCATCACCGTGGGCCGGTAGATTGCGTCGTCCCCCGGCACCGGATTGTCGAGTGGTTCACTCGCGCTGGCAGGAAAGACGAACCACAGCACGATTCCCAAACGAACCCATTCGACTCCAAACCAATGGTCTAGCAGGACTTTACGACAGAAAACCGTTGAAATGAACCATGAGGGCGTCACTGGGAATCTCGTCGTTCGAGGAGTTCGATCTCGCGTTCCCGCCGGAGCTTCCTGAGCGTCACCTCATCCCATTCGATCTGTTCGGAACGAAGCCATTCGACAGCTCTGTCACGCCACTCGGTGGGAATTAAGACACGCAACTCGGCATGACGGACCACGACCCCGACGAATCCAAGCCGCTGCTCCTCATCCCATTCCTCCCAGGGGCGGTCCACGTCCGCGGTCAAGTTCGCGATCGAAGCTGCCAGGGTTGCCGAGTTGGCCAGTCGTTGCTGAATCTTCTCGATCGTCAGCGGGTTATGATCTTCCATCAGATCTTCGTAGGTTGAGCCGTGGACCTGCTCCATCCCGCCGTCGATCGCGAAGTCCGCATCGTCGTTCTCGTAGCTCCGGACCCCCCAACTTCCCATCGGCGACGCCTCCGGCGGAGTTTCGATGACTCCGCGTTAAGTTCGGCCCACTATTTCCTCTCCCCGACGTCACGCCCTCAAGGAGGGTTGGCACAGCCCAGATCTGACCAGCGATTCTCATGGATTCAGTGGATATCGGTTGCCGAGCAGAGCCCGTCAACCAGCACCCACCGACCGTGAACTTCTCTCCACAATGGTACGCCACGGGGCATCATTTGCCCACCGATCCGGCCATTTGCCGATTCAGGCTGGTTCGACCCCCGGCGACGGAAGTTCCCAGGCTCGTCGGAGCAAGTCGAGCCAGTTGCGGTGCATGATGCGCGTGACGTCGGCATCGGCGTAACCGCGGCGGCTGAGAAGCTCGGGAATCCGAACCAGATCGGCGATGGTGTCGAGGTCGTTGGGGGACTGCTCGGTTCCGAAGCCACCGTCAAGATCTGTCCCCAACGCGGCGTGACAGGCCGACCCGGTGACCTGGCAAATGTGGTCGATCTGATCGGCAACGGATTCGAGCGTGGCAGCGTGCCTGGCGCCGGTTGTCCCCTGGCGGCAGTCGATGTCGAGCATCCAGGCGTCGAACGCCGTACCAATGACTCCTTGCCGGGCAGCGATCCGCCGGATATCGCGGTCGCGAAGTTGCCGCTGACGATCGACCAGCGCCCGGCAATTATGGTGACTCGCCAGGACCGGGCCCTGGAAAAGGTCGAACGCCTGATCCATCGCTTCGTCGGCGAGATGGGTCAGATCGAGAATCATCCCGATCCGGTCCATTGCGGCGAGCAAGGGAGGTCCCAGCGGGCTCAATGGACCCGGACTCCCCGTCCCATGGCTGTAGCGGCTGATCCCGAAGTGCGACAGGCTGATGATCCGTAGTCCGGCGTCCCACCACTCGGCGAGATCCTCGGGAGCCAGGATCGGGTCAGCACCTTCCATGCTAATCACCAGCCCGACTGGTGGTTCGTCCTCGACGGCTGTGCGCTCGATCCCTTCTACCAGCCAGGATTCCCAGCGGGCCACATGGTCATTCAAGGTCGATCGATCACGGATGATCCGCGCCAGACCGCGACGTTCCAGCACGCGGTAGTAAGCAAGCTGGCCGACCGCCGAGGCGGTCGCGGCCTCGGCGGTCCCGAATCCCGACCGGGGCAGCTGAGCTGGGAACGGAGGCGGCTCGCGGTCATGCCGCGCGAGGAGAGTGGCCGATACCATCGCGACGTTGCCGGCCCGGAGCGCTGGCAGGCTGACCGTGTTCGTGCCGCGTCCGGGACCGGATCGACCAAGGGCAAGCTCGCGAGCGCGAATCTCGGCGACCGAACGGGTCAGATCGCGATCCCATTCGAGCGCGTTCCAGGCAAGGTCGAGGTGCCAGTCAAAGATCAGCATGCGGCCTCGGGCTCTGGGGTGCCGTCGAAATGAAAGGGTCGAGAGGGGTCAATCATGAACCACATCCCGGCGGCGGCGAGAAAAGTTGTGGCATAGACCAGAAACAGAATATTCCACCCATAACGGCCGAAAATCCAGGCACCGATAACCGGCTGGGCGGCATTGCTGAGGTTGCCGACCATGTTGATGAATCCCGCAGCCACACCCGCTGATCGACCGCCGATATCCACGATGCTGGCCCAGTTCGCTCCTTGACCAAAGTCATAGGCCGCCCCTGCAATACAGATCAGGAGGATTGCCTGTGTGGGGTCGCTCACGAACCGGATCGCGAACATCGCCGCCGCGGCCAGCGACAGGCCAACGATCGGAAACACCGCCCGCCCAAGCCATTTTCGACCCGAGGATCGGATCAGTCGGTCGCTTAAGATCCCGCCGACCAGGCAACTCACCCCGCCGTACAACAGCGGTTGCTGCCACAGGTTCTCCGACGCGGAGAACTGGACACCATGCACATCGCGGAGGTAGCGCGGCATCCAGCTTACGAAGAATGACCAGCCGAACCCGGCGAGAACATAGTGCGCTGCCATGGCCCACAAACTGCGACTCCGGAGCAGTGATCGCCAGATCCCAGGGGCGATCTCGTGGCTGGACTCTGGAGCGCTCCGCTCTCGATTGCCCTGAATCAGGGCCAACTCGGCCGGATTGACGGTCGTCTTGGTGGCGGGATCATCGCGGAACCAGGCGTAAAACAACCCGGACCAGACCAGACCCACTCCGCCCAAGATGACGAACGCGATCCGCCATCCTGAAATTCCGGCCAGAATCGGTACCGTGGCACGGATTGCTGGGTGATCAATCCCGCGGATCAACGCGGCGAACAAAAAAGGCGCGAACGCCCCGCCCCATCGCGCCGCGAGCCAGAGTAAACCGCCCGCACGTCCCCGAGTCTCAGGAGCCAGCCAACTTGACTGAATTCGGGCCATGTTGGGGTAGGCTCCCGCCTCGCCGACGCCGAACAGGAAGCGGTAGATCAGGAGCGAAACGAACCCAGTGGCGAGCCCGGTCAAGGCGGTGCAGACCGACCACGCCAGAACGATCCGGGTCAGCGTCCCGCGTGAACCGCGCCGATCGCCCAGCCAGCCGCTGGGGATCTCAAAAAGTGCATAGGCGAGCCAGAACGCGCCGAAGACGAACCCGATCTGGTTGGTGGTCAGATTCAGTTCGCGCTGAATTTCGACCTGGACCCGGACGATACAAACGCGGTCAAAATAGGTGAGAAACGAGAGGACGAGCAGAAAGCCCATGACACGGTAGCGGACACGCGTCGGCCGGGCTGGAACTAAGCTCAACGAGGGATCTCCCAGGGCGCGAGGGAGGAGGACTACGCTTTTGAGCCTTCAGTAAACGCTGGCCGAGATCGCCCGTCAATCCGCCTGACTCGATTTGGCGGTTCGCCCGGAGTCAGAGCATGGGCAGGTCCAGCTTCTGCTCTCCCGCGAACTGGCGAAGTTTGATCTGTGCGCGTGATTCCAGCTGCCGAACTCGTTCCTTGGTAATCCCAAGTTCCTTACCGAGTTGCTCCAGGGTTTGCTCGGGCGCACCGTTGATTCCATAACGACTGATGATGATCCGCCGTTCGCGGTCGTCGAGGTGGCCGAGCATCCCTTTCACGGCAGCCTGCATCTTGCGCTGAGCGGATTCATACTCATGCTCGTCGGTCCGGGTGTCGGTCGCCGACTCGAACATGTCCTCGTGTCCGGTCACGAACCGATCACGGCGATGATGCTCCTCGGGGATCGTGCGGGCGAAATTCTTCATGATCGCCCAGCTTGCATAGGTACTGAACTTGTTGCCGCGTGCGTAGTCGAACTTCTCCACGGCGCGAATCAAGCTCATGTTGCCGTCGGAAACGAGGTGGAAGAAATCATTCGTCGGACCGACGTGGCGTTTCGCGATCGAGACTACCAGCCGGAGATTGGCGCTGATGATTTGATTCTTGACGATCAGAGCTTCGTTGGCGAGGCGATCTACCTCGTCAAGATCCACCGTCCGAGCCTTGCTCGGCTCGATCGAAGCACGGAGTTTTTCCGCCGAAAACTTAAGGTAATTCATCTTCCGAAATAGGTGCAGTTCTTGCTCGCGAGCCAGCAGCGGAACTTCGTACAGACTGGCGAGGTAGGGCGGAAGTCCCTTGGGAGCTTTTGACTTGCGGGGAGGTTTGCCATCCATTGGGTCGGGCATGGGACCCACGATCTCGCTGCGGGCGGCGGGGTCATCAAAGGAAGGATGGCCCATGAACTCGAACTTCACATCGAGGACGCGGAGCGCTCGCATCTCGTTGATGATGCGATAAATACTCGACCGGGTCCGGTCGAACTGCTTCGCCAGATTTTCCGCCGAGCTGCCGTGGCCGTGGTTGAACTGGCGAAAGATCTTGATCTTGGTCGCGTCGTCAAGTGGGGCAGTGGTCGGCGGAAAGATCGCGCGGTCGGGATGTTGACGGTCGTAAACTTTCAGAGTCATGCGGATCGTCTCGGTGGACCGGCCCATCTTCTTGGCGATCCGCCGGGCGATCTGCACCAGTCCAGCGGTACCGACAGTGGCCATCCGCCGGGCTCGGCGAATGATCTCCTCGCGTTCCTCGTCACTCAGGCGACCAAACCGCGATCCGCGATCCACCTGTTCCTTGTGGGCATCAACGAACCGGGACAGACTCGACTCCAGAAAGCCGACCTTGGTCCGACCACCAATGACGAAGCGGCGGGCCACCAGCCCTTGCTTGCGCCAGCGTGTGATTGTCCGGGTGGTGACGTTGAACCGACGGCTAACCTCAGGGACCGTCAAGACGGGCTCGGCAACCTGATCCGCTAGTTGGCCCAGTGTGGCCGACAGGTCAGCCACATAAAGTCGGAGATCGGCCAGGACCCCAACGCCATCAAGAACCACGGCGGTGGTTACTTCGGGTCGGAAGCCCGTAATTCGATAAAAGAGATATTCAAACGGGTAGCGTCGGGTGGGATCGATCTCACCGATCAACTGCTCGGCGCGGTCGATCTGCTCAACGACCCGGTCGCGAGGAGCGAAGCGAGCCTGTTGTTCCTTCAGTTCCTTGAGTGCCGGATGGCGATAAGAACCGACCATGCCACCGCCCTTTCCTGACCACGACCACGAAGCCGCAATCCACGCTACCCGCCTAGATCCAATGAAACTCATTCAAAAAGCAAACACTCGGTCTCGCAGCAAGATTTGCGAAACTTGACCAGAAGCGTTAAACTACCCAATCGTTCTAATCTAACATACCGCACTGGTCGCACCAAAAATTTGCCCGGTCTATTTCCAGAATAGTCACAAATTAGACGGTCCTGGTTCAGATGTTGCCATGTTGAGCTGGTTTTCGTCATCCTTCATTGACATGATTCCATCCCAGGCGTATCCGGCTTGCCCGTTGCTGAGGATAACGGTCGAACTCATCAAAATGGACACTCGAGGGCTGAAAAATCGAATCTGAACTTTCCTATCGCAGAATCTGAAAATCGACGGACCGATTCGGCGTGTCGTCGGCCATGGCTCAATCTCGACGAGTTAGCGCAGGTCTCGTCACCCGTGTCGGGAGAGACTCAGAAGGGGAACGCGATGAGCGGATTGGCGACCATGGGAGTCCTCTGGGCCGTCGTGGGACTTGGTAATCCGAGCGAAACGACCCAACTTGTCGAAATAGCTCGGCCTGGTGACCTGACACGAGTGACCGTGGACTTGCAGGCGGACGGCACTTTTCGCCCCGCGACTCCACCCGGTGACCCCGAGGCGAAGGCGATGGCGCTGAAGGTCGGCACCCGCCTCGAATTTGCTGATCGTGTCATCGCGGTCGGTGCTGGGGGAGTGCCGACGCGATCGGTCCGCGGTGTGACCAAGGCGAGCGCGACAATCGGTGGCGACGCCCGACCTTCCACCTCGGACCTCCGCCCCGAAGTCGCCGCGCTCACCGCCAGTCGCCGGGGAGACATCAGTATTGAAGTGGTCAGTCTGGGAGGTCCCCTGACCCGGAGCGAGCTTGAACTCGTCTCTGGGCCGGGTGATCCGCTGATTTTTCCTTCGTTGTTGCCAGGAAAACCAGTTGCCGTGGGTGATCACTGGATCGTCGGCGAACTGGCCGCGCGCAATCTGAGTGGTTACGATGCGCTCGCGGCGAACTCGCTGGAGGCGACTCTCGAAGCGGTCGATGCTGACTCGGCGCGGGTCCGGTTGCTCGGGTCGGTCCGCGGCGCTGTGCTCGGAGGCGAGGGGTCGATGGCGTGCGATGGTGCTTACCGGTTCAACCGGCGGACGGGTCAGATCGAGCAACTCACCTTGCGCCGAGCGGAAACGCGGCGACCTGGTCCGGTCGAGTCGGGGCTGAATGTGAAAAGCACCTTGAACGTCACCCGGACCGTGCTTGCCGCGGCCGAAGCCCCCATGCTTGATGACAACCTGGTCAGCCTGGCGCGCAATGACGCGGCATCGGATCGAAACCTGCTCCTGTTCCGGTCAGCCGACGGCAAGTTTACTCTGCTGCATGATCGTGACTGGCATCTGTACTGGGATGAAAGCCGCCAGGTTGTCTTCAAACGTCTCGACCACGGCGAACTGGTTGCCCAGTGCAACATCGCGCCTGGTCCCGAAGTCGGACCGGGACGGCACCAGGATCTGAATCAATTTCGCGACGACCTGCGCAAGGCACTGGGAACCCGGTTCGTTCGGTTCGAGGGGGAGAGCGACGTTGAGGGGGTCGCGGCAGGTGGGTTTCGTCACCGGGTGTCCATTCAGGGTAAGCAAGGTGACGCGGGCGTGCTCTGGCATTACTATCTGATTGCCAGCCCCGGGGGGAACCAGCTCATCGCAACGTTCACTCTCGGCCTTGCCCAGCAGGTGCAGTTCGGCAACAGCGACCTCCGGATGATCGGTACCCTGGAATGGAAGTGACCTGCCCAGACCAAACCGCCGGGCCCTTGTGCCGGTCGGTCATCGCCTCAACCCGGGGAGCAGCAGCGATGCGGCCGGTTTGCTCGAATCTTCCCAACCTGTTCATCCGGTGCGTGGTAGTCCTGGCTGGCTGCTGGGCACAGGCAGCCGTGGTCGAAGCCCAGACGCCTGCCGCACCCCCGACGGACAAGTGGACCAAGATGGTGGACCTGACGAACCGCTACCGCTTCGTCGAGCGGTATCCCCGCGAGGATGGCCGCGAGTTGCCGGGCAGTCTGGGGCCGTATCGGGTCGGCATGATCGAGGTGATCAAGGAAGTGATCGACCAACCGCAAGGGGCACCCCGCCGCGCCGAAAGCACCCGCCAATCCGTCTTTGTCGAGCGTGCGACCGAACAAGCGGGCGTCGGCGGGGTGATCGGGTCGGTCCGGTTCATGGAGCGGTACGGGCTCGAACCCGCCGATCCGACCCGGACCATGAGCCCCCAACCGCTCAACGGTCTGGGCTTGAGCCTGCGGTACCGGTCGACCGACTGGCCAATCATGACCCCGACCAGCGATCGCAAGCCAACCGACTACGAGTTCGAGGTTGTGACCCGCCAGATGGTTGTGCCGCTCCTGACTCAGGTGTTACCCCAGCAACCGGTTCATATTGGCGATACCTGGGAAGTGGCCCGCAAGGGGGCAGTTGCCTTGATCGGTGACCCGCTGGCCCAGCGTGAGGCCTTGACGGGCAAGTTCATCGAGTTACGCAAAGAGGTTGATGGACCAAGATCCGCCGCCACCCTGGGCGTGACAGGTCGGGTGACCACGCCCATCGGTGACGCCGCGATCAACGCCGAGGTGGTCTTCACGTTCCAGCCCGTAACGACCGCGAAGTCGCCTCCAGGTGCTCCGGCGACGAAAACTCCCGAAGGTCTGGTCGAAGCTCGCGGTGCGATTACCGAGGTTCGGATGGCCAGGACGACGACCGGCGACCTCCCGGGTCCGGGCCGACTCCACTTTCAGACCACCCGCGAAGTGACGATGGAACGGCAGATCGACATCGGCGACAAGGCCGTGACGCTGCCGAAACTCCCTTTCAATCCCAAGGTGGAGCAGCCCGCCAACTGGCTCACCTTAGTGGATGCAGGCAAGCGCTTCCAACTTGAGCACCCGCAGGATCTACTGCCCCCCGAACGACCCGCGCTTGCGCCGGTGGCGTTGAACACCGCGACGCTCGTCCGGAATCGGCGGGAAGGGACCGACCTGATCCAGATCGATTTCGTTGGCAAGAATCTGACGCCCGACGATATCAAAGCCAAGCTCAAGGCCAAGACGGATCAGATGAAGATCCCCGTGACGAAGGGTGAGGAAGGCTGGCTTCCCGAAGCCGACTGGAAGAATGGCAAGGTTTACCGGATCGAGGCCATCGTGAATGTTCCTGAGCAAGGGGGATCAACCAGGGGGCGGAGCGGCACCACCCGGATTCACTTCGACGCCTTCCTGATCCAGTCGGCCCAGGCGGCGGGCATCCTCGCCATCGCCACCACCTCCCGCGAGGTTGTCGCCTCATATCGCCGCGAGGTGGAGGAGATTCTCAAGACCATCCAGATCGACCCGGCACTTCCCGCCGTGCCACGATAAGGAACAGAGCGAACCACGCCGACCGAATTTTGTCTGCCTGAACGACGAGTATCGAACGGCCGACGGTTGGTGATCTCGGGGTGGAGCCGAGGATCTCGAGGATCTCAACCGTAACATTTTGGGATTGATCGAGGTCATTACCCGTTTTCCTCAGGAATAAGCCCTTGGAAAAAGTCAACCTCAGCGCGAAGTTTGCTCAGTTCGCCGACCACTGGAATCCCCGGGTGGTCGGTGAACTCAATGGTCAGCAGGTCAAGCTCGTCAAGTTTCAGGGGGAGTTCGTCTGGCACCACCATGAGGCGGAGGATGAGCTTTTTCTGGTCGTTCGTGGATCCTTTCGGATGGAGTTCCGCGACCGCTCGGTAGAGTTGCACGCGGGAGACTTCTTGATCGTGCCAAGCAAGGTGGAACACCGCCCGGTTGCCGCACATGAGGTTGAGGTCATGCTGTTCGAGCCGGCGGCGACGGTCAACACCGGGAACGCTGGGGGCGATCGCACGGTGCTCGACCTGGAACGGTTGTAAAGCTAGGGGATCTGGGCTAATTCGGCGGCGATCTGACCTGCAAGTGCCGCGTTGGCGATGATGAGTGCTTTGTTCGCGATCAGGCTCCGCCCCCCCGTCGCGATCCGGATCTGGTCAAGCAGAAACGGGGTTGTGGCCTTCCCCTTGATCCCGGCAACCTCAGCGGCAAGTAGTGCATGGGTGAGCGCAGTGTTCATCAATTCATGGTCGAGCGCGGCCTCGGCAGAGACGGGTTGCGCCAGCACGACAGCACAGGGCAACAATAATTCGCGATGAGCCTGGATGATCCGTGCAGCACCAGCGGGAGTATCGACCCGCGCGTCAAGCGGTAGACCACTCGTGATCGAGGTGAAGGCGGGGAAGCTGTTCGTCCGATACCCCACAACGGGAACCCCCCAACTTTCGAGGATTTCCAACGTCGCGGGGATGTCGAGGATCGACTTGACCCCAGAACAGACCAGCGCGGACCCGTCGCTCCGGGCCAGTTCGTCGAGGTCGGCCGAGATGTCGAACGTGGTCGATGCTCCGCGATGAACGCCACCCAGTCCGCCCGTCGCCATGATCCCGATGCCGACCCGACGCGCGACCCAGAGCGTGGCAGCAACAGTGGTTGCGGCGTCAAAGCCCTGGGCCACACAGAATGAGAGGTCGCGTCGGCTTGCTTTCTGGAACTGGTTTGACCGCGCCATGTGTTCGATTTCGACCAATGATAGGCCAACGCGGATGACTCCCCCCAGCACCGCGACCGTCGCCGGGATCGCCCCCCCGTCCCGGACGGCGGCCTCAGCCGCGCAAGCGACCTCGAAGTTGTCTGGCCATGGTAAGCCATGTGTGATCAGAGTCGATTCCAGTGCCACTACCCCGCTTTGATCGCTCAAAGCCTCAGCAATCTCGTTGGCAATCAGCGGTTGCACTTGCATGGCAGCATGTTCCCGGATGAAGCAATCTTGCAGCAATTTCGGTCAAAAAAGCGATTTTTTCGAGTTCGATCGGGCGATCTGGATGTCTCGAACGTATGTCGCATCAGATACGGTCGGTGGCGTTCAGAGGGAGAAGCGGCCCGGCGATGCGTGTGATCCTTGATGTGGTGCAAGGCCCTCGGCGGGGTCAGTCGTTCGTTTTTGATCGCCACGACACTTTTATCGTGGGCCGGTCGCGATTCGTCCACTGCCCGATGCCCGAAGATACTGCGCTTTCCCGCGACCACTTCCTCGTCGAAGTCGCTCCACCCCGGTGCGATCTCCGCGACCTTGGCAGCACCAACGGTACCTTCGTGAACGATCAGAAGGTTGCCGACCGCGTTCGCCTCAGCCCCGGCGATCGCGTCGCCGCAGGGCAAAGCCTGTTCGTGATCCGGATCGAGGGCGGACCACCTCCCCCGGATTTGCTCGACTCTGACTCGCGTGAGTCGAAAACCTTAACTGTTGCGTTGGGTCCTGGCGGGCAGCCGATCCTGTGTGTTGCCTGCGGGACCCCTGCGCCCCCCGGCCTCGACATTGCCCTGGACGAGAGCGCCAACGGTATCCCCGCCGCCACGGAGTCGGGTCTCCTGGTGCAATGGTTGTGTGACGTCTGCCGGGGAGCAATCGCCGCGACTCCGCAGCCAGTGCCCACTTACACTACCATCCGCCAGCTCGGCCGGGGCGGCATGGGGGTCGTCTTCCAGGCCAAGAACAACGAGTCGGGCCGAATGGTGGCACTGAAGCTGATCGTCCCGGAGAGCGCGGCGACTCGGTCGGCGATCGACCGGTTTCTGCGCGAGATGTCGGTCATCAGTCAGCTCAAGCACCCCAACATCGTGGAGTGGTTGGAGCAAGGGATGACGCGCGGGCAACTCTGGTTCACGATGGAGTATGTCGCCGGGACGAACCTGGAAGCGCTCGCCACCGCCGAGCCGGGCCGCTATCCGATCCACCAGGCTTGCCGGATGGCGAGTCAGGTTTTGAAGGGACTCGAACACGCGCATGCGCTCGGTTTCGTCCACCGCGACATCAAGCCCGAGAACATCCTGATCGGATCGTCCCCCGCTGGGCTCGTCGCCAAGATATCCGACTTCGGTCTGGCCAAGAGTTTTCGAGGGCTCGGCCTGTCCGGTCTGACCTTCTCGGGCGAGATGCGTGGGACGATCCCGTTCATGCCGCCCGAGCAGATGCTCGACTTCAAGGCGGTGCAACCGATCGGCGACCTCTACTCGACCGCCGCGACGCTTTACTTTCTGATTACAGGCGAGTTTATCTACGACGAGGTTGCCGAAGGCGGCGACCTGATCCGGATGCTGCTCGAGGATCCTCCCGTACCAATCGCCCACCGCCGTCCCGAGGTCCCGCACGCTCTCGCTCAGGTGATGGCCCGTGGCCTGGCCCGTGACCCGAATGATCGCTATGCAACCGCCGGTGCGCTCCGCCGCGCGATCCGGCCGTTTTGCTAAGCGGGTCCGCCTCGATGTCGCCTCGATCCGTCGCTCCTGGCCGCCACGGCGTCAAATGCTTGCCGACCTGCTTGGACTTGTTGCGTGCTTTGCCGGCATGGTACCGTCGCCCTCAATCAAGACTCCGGGTCAAGGGGACATCGCGATGCGCCAGACGTTGCGGGTACTGGTCGTGCTGCTCGGGCTCGGGGGATGGACACCGGTCAACGCTTGCCCGGAATGCGCCGAGGGGATCAGGGTCCGGGTCCGACAGGGGATCTATGGGGATGGGTTCGGATTCAACCTCGGGGCGGTGGTGTTGCCGTTTGGCGTCTTTCTGGCAATCACAGCGCTGATCCATCCGGGCTTGCCGACGCGACGACGTGGCGACGCAGGCGAGTGGAGTGAGTCATGAACGACGTTCGGACTCGGCGGCCACTGATCGCGGCGGGAACGGCGCTCGGGATCGGGATGGGGGGCTTCGTGGATGGGATTGTCTTCCACCAGATCCTTCAACTCCACAACATGCTCTCGGCCGTCCGCCCACCTAATACGCTGGTGAACGCCGAGATCAATATGTTCTGGGACGGCCTTTTCCACGCCTTCACCTGGATGATGACAGCGCTCGGGATCACCCTCCTTTGGCGGGCGATGACGCCGCTCGACGCGGCCCGATCGGCTCAAACCTTCGCCGGGGCGTTGAGCCTGGGGTGGGGTTTGTTCAACCTGGTCGAGGGGGTGATCGACCACCACATCCTCAACATCCACCACGTCATCGAGCGGCCTGGGCACCTGCCGTACGACCTCGCGTTCCTCGGCTCGGGCCTCGCCCTGATCGCCGCAGGATGGTTGGTCATCGCGCGTGATGGTCCGAACGGACGCCGTATCGCGGGCTAAAACCGCTCAGCGGCCGTACTTGTTGCGAAGCACGAGGTGGGGGATCGGCTGCTTCGTCTCGATCCGGAGGAACGGGACGGGGTCGGGCGGGGCCGGCTCAGGACCGATCGTCGCTGGTGGGTCAGCGCGAAAGGTGTCGAGCCAGTGCATGCTCAGGACGGCCACGCCTGTTGCGTCGGGCTCGATGTCGGCCAGTTCGATCCGGTTGGGAGCGACGGCGACGACGCGACCTTTGCCGCGGAGAAAATAGGAGTGTGGTCGAGTCAGGCGGTAGACCGCGTAGGTGGACTCGCCTTCAAGGATGTACTTTTGCGCGAGCCGAACGCCACCGAGACGGATAATCGCGGTCCGCTCGTAGTCGTTGTTGGCGGGTGGTCGCCCCGGGGTGGCGAACCGGGGGAGCGTCTTAACGCGGGTCGCTCCGGCAAGGTGATCGAAGACGAAGCGTGAGAGTGGCGACCAGCAGACCACCCAGCCGACGTTGTACTGTTCGGTGAACCGAGCCAGTTCGGCCGAAGTCCACTCGTCGATCGACCGATCGCCGAGGTGGAAATCGCCGAACGATGCCTGCTGGTGATGCTGGATGAACGCAGTCTGATAAAGACCACCGATGAACAACCGGTCGTCGGGGGCCAGGAGCCCAGGCAAGAGCGGCGTCCAGTGCGTGCTCTCGGCGTCGGTCCCTTCCAGGAGCCGCAACTGATCCTCAAAGAGAACCCGAGCCGACAGGTCGGTCTCGCGGCGAAGCCAGTCGACCAGCGGGGCCGTCTGTGGTGGATAACCGACCACGAACGGACGATCCTGGAGCAGCCAAGACTTCACCACCCAGAAAAAGGTCGGTTCGAGGTATCCCCACGTCCCAAGGACCATGATCCAGGCTCCGACCACCATCGCCCAGCCGCCTACGCCACCACGCAGCCATCGAGCCAGCGTCATCGAACCAATCATGAGTCCCGACGCCGCCGGTACAGCGAGCAAGTAGCAGAATGCGACCCGGAATCGGAGCGGTTCCAGAACTTTGGTCACTTCCCAGAAGCTGCCGAACCCCGTCAACCAGATCAGCGCCGCGACCGAACCGCCAAACGCGACGGCCGCCGGTCGCCTCCCGCTGAACCACCAACCCATGATCCCGGCCGAGCCAAGCATCAGTAAGACCAGGCCGAGCCGCGAGTCGACCGACCGGCTCAGGTAGTAATCGAACAGAAACCGATATGAAGTGGTTGTCATGAAAAAGCCCGACCCAACCCGAAGTCCCCGGAACCGCCAGAGCGGGACCAGCCAGACCAGATTCACGAGCACCGTAAACCCAACCGCGCCGAGGATTGCCATATGCCACCGGCGACCATGCCGCCGTGCCACTAGCAAGTAAAACGCCAGCGCCCCCGGCCCGACCATGATCGGCGTCGTTACGTGGCAGAAAAACAAACCCGACGCCACTCCTCCCAAAGCCACCCAACCCTGCCAGGTTGGCTTGCGGTCGAATCGAACGCAAAGCGCCAGGAGGAGCGGCGTACCGATCGCCGCCGTCAAGAAGGCGAACAGGCCACTTCGCCAGAGCGAGATCGGGTATCCAACCCAGAAATAACCCCCCACCAGACCCGTCGCCAGGGCCGCCGTCGCCCAGCCATCCCCGACCAGGCGAACAGCGACGGCGACCGCAACCAGGGCGAGGATCAAGGTCGCGCAGAGTCCGACCTTGTATCCTCGAAACGATGTCTCACCCCCGCCTCCCAGCAAGTTGAAGATGATGGCCAGGTTACTGCTCGAATCCCAGACGGGGGTTTCCGGGTAACCAGCCATAAAATAGGGGTCGTAACCCCAGGATGTCCCCGTCTGTGCCAGAAACTGAGCTCCCAGAGAGCCGTGATACTCGTGGATCGCGTGATCGACGACCACCACCGGCGTTCGAGGATCGATGATCGAGGCCCAACTCGGAAACAGCCGGCTCGCCAGCCAGGTGTGACCAGTCAGGATGATCACCAGGAGGAAGATCCCCCACCGTCGGCCGCTGGCGGGTGCGGAAACGGTGCGCGGTGTTTTCGGCGGGATTTCGGTGGGTTGCATGGCGAATCAGGCTACCAGCGAGGTTCGTTCGCGACAAGCTCACGCGCCGGGTTCTAGTGCCTGCCCGGCGCGGTTTGTTACCGTGGAACGATCGAAGCCCCGAACCAGAGGAGGCCGCCATGCACAATCTGTCCCGCTTGTTGTTCGTTCTCGCCGTGTTCGTCGCGGGTCGGCCGACCCCGGCCCAGGATGCCGCCGATCCCAGGTCGCGAACCGCCGCGATCGATCAGGCCCGCATCACGTTCCAGGCCGGTAAATATGCTGAGGCGCTCGAAGGGTACGACGGCTTGCTCAAGGCCGACCCCAAACCTGGTGTTGGGGATCTCGCCCGGATTGCGCTCGGTCGGACTGATTGCCTGGCCAGTACCGGCGAGGCCGACCAGGCGACAACCACCCTCGTCGAGGCGTCCAATCTGCCGGAACTCGCCAAACCAGCCGCCGCCGCGATCTGGGCTCGCCTGGCTGATCTCCGGTTCAACCGGGGCGACTGGGACGGCGCCGATGCCGCGTTGGTCAAAGTTCGCGAGCTTCAACCCGACAACTTGCTCGCCCGCTGGACCGTCGCCCGGCTCCTCGATGCCCGCGGCGACCGCGCTGGAGCGGATGCCGCGTATAAATGGTTTGTCGATTATCAAAACCTGCACGAAGCCGATTTGGCCAAAGATCCCGCCGGCCTCCTCCTGGTCGGTCAGGCCACCGAGCGGTACGCGCGAAACAATCTCCGGGGCGAAGACCTCGGCGACGAACTCAACGGCGTCATCAACAACGTCTACGAGGTCGCGGTGAAGGCCGACCCAAGATCGTGGGAAGCCCATTGGCTCGAAGGCAAGCTGTTTCTGGCTGGCTACCAGGAAGGGGACGCCCGCAAGGAACTGATGGCGGCGCTCAAGCTGAACCCGCACTCGCCGGAGGTGCTGGTCACGCTCGGGAACGCCGATCTTCAGGGCTACAAGCTCGCGGCAGGGCGGAAGAAGGCCGAGCGAGCGCTCGAGATCAACCCGCATTACGCCCCCGCTCAGGTCCTGCTCGCCGACCTGAACATCTCCGACGAGCGGTTTATCGACGCTCGCGACAACGCGGTGAAAGCCGTCGCCGCAAATCCCAGGGATGAAGACTCGCTGGCTCGATTGGCCGCCGCCGCGCGGTTGCTGGTCGATCCCCTCGGCGCCCAGGCGGTCGAGTCGATGGTCCTGGCCAATAGCCCCAGGCCTGCGACCTTCTTCGCCGCGCTCGCCGAGCGACTGGCCGACCGCCGGAAGTTTCAGGCCGCCGAGCGGGCTTTTCTCGCTGCCATCGCCGCCGATCCCGAGCGCGCCGACACCCGGATCGGGTTGGGGATGCTGTACATGCAAATCGGCCGCGAGGGTGAGGCTCGCGACCTCTTCGACGTCGCGTTCGCCGCCGACCCGTTCAACATCCGCGCCGATAACATGCGGAAAATTCTCAAACATATGAGCGGCTACAAGTCTGAAATCGGCAAGCACTACGATGTCCTGTACGATCCCTCGCAGGATGCCCTCCTGGCCAAATATATGAGCCGTTACCTGGAGTCGATTCACGGCGAACTTGTGAACCTGTTCCAGTACGAGCCGCCTGGCTTGACGCAGATCGAGATCATGAAGGACCACGAGAAGTTCAGCGGTCGGACCGTCGCCTTGCCCTTCATCCCAACCGTCGGCGCCTGCACCGGCAAAGTCGTCGCGCTGGCCAGCACGCGGACGAGCCCGAAGCCGTTTCACTGGGCACGGGTGATGAAGCATGAGGTCGTCCACGTCATCACCTTGCAGCAAACCGAGTTCAACATCCCTCACTGGTACACCGAGGCGCTCGCCGTCCAGTCCGAAGGCTTCCCGCGCCCGCAACCCTGGAACAAGATGCTCCTGGAGCGCGTGCCCAACCGCAAAAGGCTTTTGAATCTCGACACGATCAACCTCGGCTTCATCCGCCCCGACGAGGCCGAGGACCGTCAGATGGCCTACTGCCAGGCGCAACTTTACGCCCAGTACATGCTCGGCCGGTTCGGCCCCGACGCTCTCAGCAAGATGCTCGCCGCTTACCGCCGGGGCCTGACAACTGATCGCGCCATCGATGCCTGCTTCCACGTTGCCAAGGCCGACTTCGAGGCGAAGTACCTCGACTTCCTCGATGACGAGATCAAGAAGATCCAGACGCGCGCTGGTGACGAGCAACCGATCAAGTTTTCGGCACTCGAAAAGGAACTCAAGGCTAAACCCGAGGACGCCACTCTCAATGCCCGGATGGCTTACGAGCACTACGCCCGCCGCGACTACAAGGCCGCCAAACCCTTCGCTGACAAGGCTCTCAAGCTCCAACCGAAGCAGCCAATGGCCTCTTATGTCAAGGCCCGCCTGTTCATGACGATCGGCTACGAGGACGAAGCGCTGGCTCTGCTCGAACCCGCGCTCGATCCCGCCAAACCCGACGTTCGCGTCCTGGATCTGCTGGCCGAACTCCAGATGAAAGCCGGCAAACTCGACGAGGCTGAGAAACTCTACGACATTGGCCGCAAGGACGACCCTCAGAACTCCAAGTGGATCGCTGGGCTAGCGCGTGTTCACCTCCGCAAGAAGGATCCACGCCTCGTCGAAGAACTGACCGCGCTGGCTAACAACGACGCCGACGACCTCGCCCTGCGTAAAGAACTGACGAAGCGTTATCTCGCCGCCAAGGACGCCCCGCTCGCCAACCACTGGGCACTCGAATCGCTCTACATCGACGTCTACGACCCCGAATGCCACACCCTTCAGGCCGAAGCCGCCTTGCTGGCCAATAAACCCGCCGAGGCCGTCGAGGAATACGACGCCGCGCTGACCCTCAAGCCCAAGAAGCCCGACGATTTGAAGGTGAAAAAAGCGCTTGCTCTCAAGCTCGCCGGCCATCCTGACCAGGCGAAAACCCTGCTCGACGAGATCCTCGCGCGCGACCCCACGCATCCTGAAGCCAAGGCCACCCGAGCGGCGTTCGAGTAGTCACTTTATGAAGGCCTGAACCCCGCGATGGCAACAACCGTCTCGATTTGTTTATCGAACACTGCCGCGCGGTAGGAGCTCGCTACTACGAGTTCCTACCGGTTTGAGCTATCGCGAAATCGATGTTATCCTCTTCGCTGAGCCCTCCTTTGATGAGTCAAGATTCACAAAGATATCCCGATCCCCCGCCAGCAGGTGCGGGGGTCGCCCGAACCGCCTCTGGTGATTGCCCTGGGCCTCCGGCAGGCACGGCTGGTCCTGACCGCCGCCTCGCTCCAGCACCGCAAAACCGCTGATGATCCCGCCCTCGACCTCATCCAGCCAGATCTTGCGGCCAAACTCCACCGCCGCCCCCGCCTTGAAGCGCGGGATGACCTGCGTGTGCGGCTCGAACAGCGACACCAGCTTCTCGCCCGAGGGGACCGGGTCGTCCTCCAGCACCCGGCGTTCGGTTTGACGGATCACCTGCCTCAACTGCGGCAAGACCCGGCCCAGGCGTTCGACCAGTCGCTTGGCCTTCGGGTCCTTCGCCTGCTTCTGGAGGGCATCGTAGACCCGCTTGCCCTGGGCCCCAGCCCGCTTCGCAGTGGCGACGAGCCGACGGTAGGCCGTCTTCAACGCCTCGCGGCCTGCCTGATTCTTGCGGCGGGCGATCCGGTGCAACTGCTGCGACAGCTTGCGGATGGAGCGGACCCGACTGCGGAACGCCTCGCCCATCGTGGTCGCCGCCTCACCCAGGACAGCTTTGGCTCGCCGCAGCAACCGCGAGACGACCCGCACACCATCGCCGATGAGGCCGCTGTCGGTGGGGAAGTGGATGTTGGTTTCGACCGCCGTGGTGTCGATGCGGAGCTTGCGGCCGCGGGTCACCTTCAGCGACCGGGCGAGCTGGACCACACGAGCGTTGACCTGCTCGATGGTCCCCGGGCCGATGGTGTTTGCCCATCGGATGAGCGTGGTGTCGTCGGGAACTTTTTCGAGGTAGATGCGGCAGAACTGCCGCAGCATCAGGCTGTCGTTGACAAAAAACCCGGTCTGGGCATAGCCCCAGCCATGAAGCCACATAACGATGAGCATGCGGAGGATGACCTGAACAGGGGTCGAGGGGCGGCCGAGCGTGCGGGTCTTGGGGCATCGCTTGGTCCGGTCGCCTCGGACGAAGTCGAGCTACTCGTCGTCATCGAGGAGGCGGTCGAGTTCCTCCAGTTGGGGCTCGAAGTGGAGCCCCAAGTGGCGGACGAGGGCGAACAGATCGGTTCGGATGTGGCGGTTCTTAAGCATGCCAAGAGCCTACCAGAAGCCATGAACATTGCCAGTTTCGCACCGCAAACTAGTACTAGGTCGTCCCAAAGAAAAATCCTCCGGTTGCGGTTCGGAATTTTGGTTCCCGATCCACCGGAGGATAATCTAACATCGTCGTAAGTCTTTACCAAATTTCAGTCGGGGCGAGAGGATTTGAACCTCCGACCTCACGATCCCGAACCGTGCGCTCTAGCCAAGCTGAGCTACGCCCCGAACTCCGTCAGCAAGCGGACTATAAAGCACTTTGAAGTTACTGTCAATTCGATTTCGAATTGGTTGCCGCTCACGGGGATCGAAGGGATCGAAGGATGTGACCGCGGAATCTTGCGGTTCATGCCGCCCGGGTCTAGATTTGTTCCCACTGGTCGGTCTGGCTTTAGCAGATCATCGCCGCCACTCCGCCGACGTTACTGCGCTGCCACCGCGTGCCTCGGGCCTTGCGCCGCATCCCCAGCGTCTTGGCCGCCCTCTCCACCACCCCGCTGCCGACCGCATCCGCCGACGCCAGCCGGCCAGCGTAATCCAATAGACTCTTGTGGGCTACGAAATCGTTCAGCTTTCGCTCCAGGATCAGACGACCCTTAAGCGTGCGAACACGCCCCAACTCCTCACCGATGAGGCGGCAGATTTCGGCCCAACCCTACTCCGGAAGCTGCTTGTGGAAAGCACGTGCCTCGGCCATCCCTTCGCCGTAGAGTCGCTTGCCAGCCCCAGTGATATGCTCGGCGGCGTGGAAGCTGTCCAGCGTCTGACGGCATCCCGTCAACGCCCTCCCGACCGCCTTCCAGATTCACGACGCCCTGTCGCCCAGCCCGTGGAGCTGGTCCATCACGCGTAGGCCCAGCCGCTTGAGCCGGGCATGCCAGGACCGGCGGAACCGCTTTGTCGCCGAGATGTTGACCCACATCACCCGCGCCGTCGGCGGGGGCAGGGGTTGCGACTCCCACTCGGCGGCGGTGGCCGGTTCGGCCTCAGGCCACTTCCGGGCCACGGCGATCTTCAGATCACGACAGCCCCCAGACGGCGGCGGCCCAGCAAGCTTTTCGTTGCAGGCCAGCGCTGAGGTTGCCATCCAGGCCGAGCGTCGCGTCAACATGATGGTCGCCCGGCTGGCAACCGCATCGAGAACACCACGATCGCCGCCGCAACTGACCGGCTCGAGACAAGTGAGAACCTCGCAGCCGGAGCGTCCTCGGTTCTGGCGGTACTGACTCCATGGACAGGTTCTCAACACCGCCTTTTGTTTCTCGGCGGGGTCGCCCTGGGCCTGGGCGGCATGCTGGAGGAGGAGGCGTTGCTGCTCGCGGCCCTTCTCGACGACGGCGTCCTCGTAGACTTGGAGGGCAGATCCGTCGGGCACGGCGGCGACCAAATCCCTCGTCTCGCCGAGGAAGGCAGCGTACCGATGGAGTAGACCCTCTTGCTCGGCGTCGAGTTCCAGCGTGACGGTCTCGAGCGACATGGGGCACCACAGCAAGGACAAGGCAAGACGAGATCATTTGCCTGATTCTGTCAAAGCCGAGGATCGACTACCGACGAATTTGGTCACAGCCCGCAACCTGGAAGAGAAGATGGTGTTGTTGACTGGTTGGGCAAGATGGCCAGAAGTGAAGTGATCCTGACAGCAGATCCTCGGCGATCCAACGACAAACCGCCGGGTGACCGCTTGAAGCGATGACCCGGCGGTCTGAATAGTTCGTGACGGGACGACCTTCGTGATCAACCCCGGTCGGAGCCGCCGCGGGTTTCGCCCGTGCGACCACCTCGTGAGGAATTCAGGTAAGCCGAAGTCAAGACGCCCAGCAGGGCCGACCGTCGGCCAGCGCGCTGCGACTTTCCACCCCGACGGATGCGAGCCACGGTGCCCGCCCACTCGAAGCCAGAATGCAAAGGCGACGCGTTCTTGGTATGCGACGAACTCATCGAACGGCAGCTCCGAAAGATCCTGCTCCGGATATCCGCAATCACGGATACCACACATGCGGCGACGTCCCACACCCTGGAAAGGAAGCCTCGACCAGCCGTGATGGCCGGGTCGAACTTGACAGGAATCGAGAAGGATCAGTCAAGTATGACTGAAGCTACGATTCACACAGATTCATCGGTCGAAAGAGGCATTCCATCTCAGGAGGGAACGAAAATCTAATCGAACCTGTGCAGCCAGTCAAGGACCTAGTCAATACCCACGCGAATTTTCCGCCCAGGTCGTGATCGACAGGTTCCATCCGACCGGTGCGACAGTGGGTGGGATCGGCTTTGGGACCGGGGCAGGAATCGGGATCGGTGCTGGGACGGGTTCGTTGGGATTTAGCTTCATCCCCATCCCGATCGTCAGGAGCATCAAGACAGTGCTGACGCCATTGAATGTCGTGTGCAGCGCGATCGGGGCGATCAATGAACCGGTCCGCTGGTACAGCAGGCCCAGCACGAGCGAGAGGAAGAAGATGGGGACCGGGGTCGGCCAAACGGCGTAGTGGAGCGCGGCGAACAAAAGCGAGACGATGACGTTGGCAACTCCGAGGCGAATCGTTTGGGGCCAGGTAAGTTCGGCGGGTTTGACATCGATCGGTGCGTCGAATTCGGGCCAGGGTCGGTTGGGTTCAACCTGGGGCGGAGCATGGGGGTTGCCGAGATCGGGGGCAAAGTCGAGCGGCGGGGTATCGAGGCTGGCGGGCATGGTCTCGTCGCCATCCGCTTCAATTAAAAAGTGGGTAGTGGGTGCAGCCGGTGGCAACCGGAGGGCAACCCGGGTCAGCCAGCCGAGCAGGACGCCGCGAAAAATCAACTCCTCGGCGGCGGGGGCGAGGATCGCTCCGGCCAGAAAGAAGATGAAGGCCATCCGGCCCACGCCTTCATTCTGAATCGCTGATTCGAGGGGGTGGTTTTGCTTGCCCCAGATCGCAACCGCCACCAGCATCATTCCATAGACCAACGGCGCGGCGAGGGGCCAGGCGATAATCCCCTGAAGGATCTGTCGGCCCCGTCTCGCGGTGCTGAGTCCATAGTCGCGCCAGCGGGCACCGCAAAGAATCGCCATGACGAGCGGGATCACCACCAGGACCGCCGAGTTCTGGAGCGCCGAGGCCACCATCATCTCCGATGGCGAGAGCGGCGTTGGTCCTCCCTTGCCCCGTCCAATCGTGCCGCGAGTCGCGTACACAAAGGCGAACTGGCCGGCGATCTGCACTCCGAGCCAGAGGAGAATGATTGCGCCGACCGACTTCCCCCCCCAGGGCACAATTCGCGGCGTGTACCGGGGAACCACCGACATCCCGAACGACAGGCGCAAGACCACCCAGATCCAGGCCCCGACCACCGAGGCCAGGAGGCTCAAAATCAGCATAATGACAATCGGGTGGACCGTTGGCGGCATGGAGAGACAAACCTTGAAGAGAGCGGGCGCGGATGCGGGCCGGAGCAACGACCAGCCCATGAAATCGATCTTACCGTGATCGGCCAGCCAAGGCCACCTTGCCCGGATTCCTCGCCATCCCATAGAATCGCGACCGGATCGAGCAGCCGTCTCGATCCGTTCCGCCTGAATCATTTTTGCTACGGATCGAGGGATATCGCATGTCCGCCGGGGCCGACGACCAACTCGAAATCCTCCGGCGTGGGGTAGATTCGATCACTCCCGAGGCGGACTTCGTCGCCAAGTTGCAGAAGTCCGTGGCCACCGGGACGCCGCTCCGCGTCAAGTACGGGATCGACCCGACCGGGATCGACGTCCACCTCGGCCACACCGTTCCACTCCGCAAACTCAGGCAGTTCCAGGACCTCGGTCATACCGCCGTCGTCATCATCGGCAACTATACAGCCCTGGTCGGCGACCCGTCCGGTCGTGATGAGGCCCGCGTCAGCCTGACCCGGGATCAGGTCGAGGCGAACGCGCGCGATTACCTGACGCAGGTCGGCAAGATCGTCGATCTGAGCCGCGCTGAGGTCCACTTCAACGGCGAATGGTTCGAGAAGTGGTCGTTCCTCGATGTCCTCGACCTGACGCGAAAGATGACGCTCGGGCAGATCTCGGCCCGCGACGACTTCAGCAAGCGGATCGCCGCCGGCAAGCCGGTCTACCTGCACGAGTGCCTCTACCCACTGATGCAGGGCTGGGATTCGGTCGAGATCCGGGCGGATGTCGAACTCGGCGGGACCGAGCAACTCTTCAGCCTCCTCGTCGCCCGCGACCTCCAGCATGGTCAGGGGATGCCGGGTCAGGTGGCGATGACGATGCCGATTCTGGTTGGAACCGACGGCGAACGGAAGATGGGCAAGAGCCTGGCCAACTACATCGGCGTGGCCGAGTCGCCCGAGAACCAGTTCGGCAAGGTGATGAGCTTGCCCGACGGCCCGATGCGGCAATACTTCACCCTGTTGACCGACCTCCCTTTCGGTGAGGTGGACCGCCTCCTCGGCCCCGATATCAACCCCCGCGATGCGAAGGAAGTCCTCGGTCGGTCGGTCGTCACCCAGTACCACGGCGCCGCGGCCGCCGATCAGGCCGCCGAGGGATTTCGGAAGCGAGCCAAGGGGGTCGATCCCGATGAAATCCCTGAAGTCCGACTGGATTGGCCAACCGGCAGCCAGCAAAGTTTGCCCCATGTGATCGTTGGACTCGGGTTGGAGTCGTCCACCTCGAATGCCCGCCGCAAGATCCAGGAAGGGGCGGTGACGATTGGTCCTGACCGGGAAGTGATCAAAGATCCCAAGGCGTTCATCAAAGTTGACGATGGTTTGATCGTCCGGGTGGGTAAGCACAAGATCGCCCGCGTCCGACTCGATCAGACCCCTTGAGCCCAGCCGCGAAACGGAGTCCACTCGATGGCAAACCACGGGTTCGGGATCATCGGTTGCGGCATGATTGCCGAGTTCCACGCGCGGGCGATCGCCGAGATCCCCGGCGCCCGGCTGGTTGCCGTCCAGAGTCAATCCGCCTCCAACGGCGCCCGGATCGCCGCGCTTGCCGCAGGGGGAGCCTGTGCAATCTATGGCACGGTTGCCGAGTTGCTGGCCCATCCTGGGCTCGACGTCGTCTGTGTTTGCACGCCGTCGGGGGCTCACCTCGAACCCGCCGTCGCGGCGGCTCGCGCGGGGAAGCATGTCGTGGTCGAGAAGCCGCTTGAAGTCACTTTGCCCCGCTGCGACGCCATCATCCGTGCCTGCGATGAGGCCGGGGTTCGACTCTCGACCATCTTTCCGTCGCGGTTCAGCCCGGCCAACGTCGCTTTGAAGGAGGCCGTGGACAGCGGTCGGTTCGGGCGGTTGACCCTGGCAGATACCGACGTGAAGTGGTGGCGATCGCAGGACTATTATGACTCGGGCAAGTGGCGTGGGACGTGGAGCCTGGACGGTGGCGGCGCTCTGATGAACCAGGCGATCCACAACGTCGACCTCCTCCAGTGGATCATGGGCGAGGTCGTTGCGGTCCAGGCTCTGACGGCGACACTGGCGCACGAGCGGATCGAGGTCGAGGACGTTGCCGTGGCGATCCTCAAGTTCCGCTCGGGCGCCCTTGGAGTCATCGAGGCGAGCACTGCCGCGCATCCTGGCCTCCTGAAACGGACCGAGATCCACGGAACGCGTGGTTCGGCCCGCGTTGAGCAAGACGACATCACCTTCTGGTCGTTCGTGGATGAACTGCCCGGGGATGGCGATCGGATCAAACCGACCGGACCAGCAGCCAGCGGCGCGGCGGACCCCAAGGCGATCTCGCACGCGGGCCATCGCGATCAACTCGCCGATTTTTTGCAGGCGATCGACTCGGGCCAACCCGCCCGCGTCGACGGTCGCGAAGGCCGCAAGGCCGTCGAGATCATCCGCGCTATTTATCGATCCGCGCGGCTCGAACAGTCCGTGACGCTCCCGCTCACGGACGACTCTGATCAGGGTCAGGCTTGATGGGAATCGTCGTTCGAAGGGCGACCTGCTGATCGGGAAAAACTCATAACGGCACTGGGAAAGTTGCTCGATTTCACCAATTGGAATGAAATTTGTCTCTTCCTTCCCTGCAGCGATATTCTGCCGCGATTTGAGAATGTTTGATCGAAGGGTGGACTCCGCGATGGATCAGGAGATCAGGCCGGGAGTGACACGGATTGGCTGGATCGGGACCGGGGTGATGGGCTCGTCGATGTGCGGTCACCTGATCGCCGCCGGCTACCAGACCACGGTTTTCAACCGGACCGAGTCCAAGGTCGCTCCTCTGGTCCAGGCGGGAGCCAGAGCCGTCTCGTCGCCCCGGGCCGTGGCCGAAGCGGCCGACGTCATCTTTTCCATCGTCGGCTTTCCAGCCGATGTCCGGGCAATCACCCTGGGCGAGGAAGGCACTCTGGCGGGGGCCGCTAAGGGTTCGGTTCTGGTCGATATGACGACAAGTGAGCCGGCTCTCGCGGTTGAGATTGCCCAGCAAGCCGCCGCCCGTGGGGTTGGTTCCCTCGACGCGCCGGTCTCGGGGGGCGACGTGGGAGCCCGCGAAGCTCGGCTCTCGATCATGGTTGGGGGCGAGCGAACCACCTTCGACACAATTCGTCCCCTTTTTGACCTGATGGGTCGCACCATAGTTTATCAAGGTGACGCGGGATCTGGTCAGCACACGAAGATGGTCAACCAGATCCTGATCTCCACCAACATGGTTGGCGTCTGCGAGGCCATGCTCTATGGCACTCGGGCGGGGCTTGACCTCGAAACCGTCTTGCTCAGCGTGTCGAGTGGTGCGGCAGGGTCCTGGAGTCTGTCCAATCTGGCACCCAGGATGATCGCGGGTAATTTTGACCCGGGATTCTTCGTTGAACACTTCCTGAAGGACATGAGGATTGCCCTCGCGGAAGCTCGGCGCATGAAACTCGCGCTGCCCGGGTTGGCTCTCGCCGAACAGTTGTATCAAGCCGTGGAAGCTCAAGGTCATGGCCGAGCGGGAACCCATTCGCTCCTCCTCGCACTCGCACAACTTTCTTCCATCAAGTGGGCGAGCCCGTCCGCCCACATCTAGATCGCCCCGCGATCGAGGGGGCTCCTGCCATGAACGCAGCCACATCTCTGACCGAACCGATTCCCGCTCGGTCGCGCCTGCTATTGGTGGACGATCACGAGGTCGGCCGCAAGTCGCTGGCCCGGCTGCTGGAAGCGATGGGTTTCGACGTCACCTCAGTCGCGGACGGCTCCTCAGCGCTCTCGGCTCTCGATCTCGGCCCGGACTTCGACTACTTATTGACCGACGTCCGCCTGCCGGATCTCGATGGCCGCGAAATCGTCCATATTGCCCGGCAGCACGAACCTCGACCCCTGATCGCGCTGATCACTGGTTGGGATATCGACCCCGATGAATGCGATCGGCTCGGCATCGACTGGCTCTTTTTGAAGCCGGTCAATGTTCAGGAGATGGTCGAGAAGCTGCAACAGAGTCGAAGTTGATGGAAAATTGCGGCCGATGGTTCGTTCCGGTCTTGAGCCTGAGCATCGGTCCGGGTAGGATCGGGGTTTTCCCGGCCAACTCGTTTGCTTTGCCACAACTGGGCCACCTGTTGCGGTCAGGTTGACCAGGAAACTCAACTTACTATCCCGTTTCAGTTCGAACCAACATTTCAGGAGATCGCATGGCCAGTCGCCGCCGGGGGAAGGGTCGCCGCAAGGTGGGTCGGAAAAAGCGTCGGATGCGCAGTCGGATCCGCCATCGCAAGAAATAGGATGGGAGAGCGGCTTCCCCAGCAGTTCAGGCGGGGTCGGTCCGTTTCGATCGTGATAGTGTCTGGTGCAGCCCCGGTCCCCGATTCATGGGATTGGGGCTTTTTCGTGGGCTCTGCCGCGGTCCAACGAAAGAGCCCAGCCCACCGAAAGATCGGTGAACTGGGCGGTATGACAGCTTGATCGGCTCGGCAATCAGGCCATCAAAGCAGACCCTGGTTGTACGAGCTGATGGCGGTGGCAACGAGTTGGGTGCCCGTCATGTGGGCGTTCATCAGCACCGAGTTGATGGCAAAGCTGAACGTCCGGGCGGACGACGTGCTGCCGGCAGTCGGAGCGGTGATCGAGGTTAGCGAGGCCGTCAGTCCCGAAACCAGAGTATCGAGCGAGGTCGTCGGGTTGCTGCTGCTCGACGTGAACGCCGTCCCCAGCGAGCTGACAGCCGTATCGAGCGATGTCTGAAGCGCGGTGACCGCCGAGGTGACGGCCGTGCTGCTCAGCGTCGTGCCGCTGGTGATCGCGGTTTGCTTGGCAGTGTTGATCGCCGTGCTGAACGTCTGGAGGGCGGTTTCCACCGACCTGTTGAAGGTTTGCAGGGTCGTACCGGTGATCGAGCCCGTCGGGGCGTCGGTCAGGATTGCCTGCGTGGTTTGCGACGAGGCGGTATGAACGTAAGTCCCGATCTCGCGGTCGAGAGCCAGGACCGCCGTGTTGGTCGAGTTGGCCAGCCCGGCCCCGGCGCTTTCGAGTTCGGTCTGCAAGGTGGCGGTGTAGCCGTCGATTGTCGTGGTCAACGCCGCGCCGGTGTTGGTCAGACCCGAAAGGCTCGAACCGATCGATGTATTCAGCGTGGTGATGGCCGTTTCGATCGCCGTGTTGTAAGCCGTCAGGCCGGCGGCGGTTGGGGCCGAGGTCGTGGTCGCGGTCAACCGGAGCGCCGCGACGTCAGCCAGGACCGATGAGTTGAAGGTCTGGAACGCCTTGTTGACCGTCGCTGCATCTTGCCCGAGCACGCTCGAACTGCCGAACGCGGCGTTAGAGCCCTGCGGCCCACCATGGCCAAAGCCGCCGTTCGGGCCGAAGTTTCCCCCCCCACCACCCCCACCACCGAGGAAGTTGCCGATCTGGTTCCCAAAGTTGCCAAGTTGGCCGAGGATCGACGCCCCGGATGACTGGACGATACGCCCTTCCAGGTTCTCAACCTGCAAGGGAGCCGGCCGGCTCGGCCGCGCGGCTGGCGTCTGGGGCTTGGACTTGTTCAATTTCATCCACTCGCGGTTACCGAACGGAAAGCGGTCCATCGTTTTTCGCCTCGCTCAAAGAAGTGTGACCTGCGTGGGTCGCCGGGATCGCTCGACGAGGGGTGGATCAGTTCCGGCTCTCGAAAGCGGAGCATTCCATCAAACGATCGGCTGAGGGATGTTGTCATGGAGGCATCCCTCCATCAATCAATTACGCCAATTGAGGTCCGAAGTTGACAGCAACCTGAAGGATTTTTGAAAATTTCTCCCGATTTCACGGACGAGTGAGACTTGTTTAACGCTTTTGTCATACTTGATAAATCGGGCGTGTTTGAGTTCTTTTTAGAGTAGGACAACTGGGCAATTCTGGTAAGGTTTCGATCTGATCGTCGGATTTCAGTGCCCCCTGACCGGCACGGCCTTGCGAGGGTTTTCCCGGGCTGGTTAGGATAGCCCACCGGGAACCACCCGTGTTTGGTTTGTAGGAACGAAGACCTCTTTGACAAGGTGATGCTGCTGATGGCTTTCAACCGCAAGTCGTGGTCTGCCTGTCTGGTTCTGGCTGGAGCTGCCCTGATGAGCGTTGCCGCCGACAAGGCTCCCTCGGTCCTCAACCACACCGTCAAGGACATTGATGGCAAATCAGTGGATCTTACCCAGTATCAAGGTGATGTTTTGCTGATTGTCAACACGGCCAGCAAGTGCGGCCTGACTCCTCAATACGAGGGGCTCGAAGCCACTTACCAGAAGTATAAGGACAAGGGGTTCAAAGTCCTGGCGTTCCCAGCCAACCAGTTTGGCGGTCAAGAACCAGGGACCGACGCCGAGATCAAAACCTTCTGCACCGGCAAGTACCACACGACATTCCCGGTCTTCTCGAAGATCGTCGTCAAGGACGAGGGGATCGATCCCCTCTATGACTACCTGACCTCGAAGGAAACCAACCCAAAGTTCGCGGGCAAGATTGGCTGGAATTTTGCCAAGTTCCTCGTCAATCGCAAGGGTGAAGTGATCGCCCGGTTTGAGCCGAAGGAAAAGCCCGAAGCGCCCAAGGTGACGGCGGCGATTGAAGCCGCACTCGCCGAGTCGAAGTGACCCAGGCACGCTTTTCGGGCAGGTAAGGGGTTGCGCCATGCCGCAAGATTGGGCATGTCTGAACGGTGAGTTGATGCCGGCTGGCGAGGCCAGGATCTCGATCTGGGATCGTGGCTTCCTCTTCGCCGACGCCGTCTACGAAGTGTTTCGGCTCTACGGCGGGCGGTGCTGGCTGGAAGCCGAGCATCTGGCCCGCCTCCGCCGGAGTCTGGCCGAACTGGAACTGCCCAGCATCGACCTCGATGCGCTCCGCGAGCGGATCGCCCGGACGATCGCTGCGAGCGAGGTGACCGATGGCACCGCCTATGTGCAGATCACGCGGGGGGTCGCTCCGCGTGCCCATGCCTTTCCGAATCCGCCGGTTGCCCCGACCGAGTTGATCGTGGTCCGACCGTACAACGACACCGCGACCGCCGCCAAACGTCAGGCGGGGGCCGCCGTGATCACGCACCCCGACCTCCGCTGGAAGCGGTGCGACATCAAGACAACCAACCTGCTCGCCAACGTCCTGGCGCTCGAAACCGCCAAACGGGCCGGCGCTGACGAGGCACTATTGATCGATCAGGCTGGACTCGTCACCGAGGCCACGCACTCGTCGGTCGTCTGGGTCCGCAACGGGCGGATCGAGGGAACGCCGAACGACAACGCGATCCTGCCGGGTACGACACGCTACCTGACCCATGATCTTGCGGCAGCGGCGGGCGTGGCGGTGACCGAGACCAGGGTCACGCTCGGCGAGTTTCTCCAGGCCGATGAAGCCTGGCTGGTCGGTACGACGATCGAGGTGTTGCCGATCATTAGCGTCGACGGCCAGCCGGTTGGCGATGGTCGCCCCGGGCCAATGGCGCGGCGGTTCCAGGCGGCTTACCGCGACGCGGTCGACCGGTGGCTCGCCGGATGACTCAACCGACTCCGATCAGGACAACCGCTCAGGTATCGCGACCATGAGGGCACTCGCCGAACTCGACGGGGTGCCTCCCGACGATGGTTGGATTCATCCGCTCGACGCCGCAGCGCTCCGGTCGCCGATCCCCCTTGGGGGCGTTCGGGTCATTGTGATCGACTCGGGTCAAGTTCCCCGGGTGGGAGCCACACCCGACGAGGTAGGTCGCGGTCTGCTCGACATGCTCAAGGCTCGCAAGCGGCCCGCCGACGCCTTCGTCGTTTCAGCGGCTGGGATCGGCTGGTCGCAGGCGATTGATCAGGGGATGGCCGACGGGATGCACCCGATCATCCTGATCACCTCGGCCGAGGACCGCTGGACCGCTGCGCACCTCGACCCGCTCCTGCACGCGATCGACCACCGCGACCACGTCATCGGCCAGCGCCCCCTGCCCTTCGCGGGTCGGGTCCGCCGCTGGTGGGCCACCTGGCCCTGGCGGGTGCTCTTCGCCGTGCCGGTCCGCGACGTTTTCTCGCCCTGCCGACTGCACCGGCGGTCCGCACTCGAAGCAATCGTCCTGCAGTCGTCCACCCGGCTGGTCGACCTCGAAATCCTGGCCAAGGCCACCTTCTTGACGCAGGTGATCGAGGAGGTTGCCGTCCCTCCCCTCCGGTCACCGGTCGTTGATCCGATCCTCAGAGACCTTCGCGACCTCCTCAAGTATCCCACGTTTACCCGCGATCACCCCGAGATACCCGCTTCATCACTGCCAGCGGAAGATCCGGAGCGCGACGGTGAAGGTGGTGATGGCCCAGGCCCCGAGGATCGCCAGGGCGACCACGATGACGTGACTGGTCCAGCCCGCGCCTTCGAGCATCACGGCGCGAAGGGCGTTGAGCAACTGGGTCAACGGCAGAGCCTGGATGAATGGCTGGATGACATCGGGGAACCGCTCGCTGGAGAAGAAGAGGCCGGAAAAGATCCACATCGGCAGCATGACCAGGTTCATCAGGCCGCTGACGGTCTCGGTGGTCTTCGACCGGCTGGCGATCAGCAACCCGATCCCGGCGAAGGCCAACGCTCCCACGATCTCGATCACCCCGAGCAGCAGTAAACTGCCGTGGATCGGGGTGTGGAAGACAAACACACCGAGCGCGAGCAAGACCGCGACGTCGGGGATCAGGAACGTCAACCGGGCCAGCAGGATTGCCAGCAGGAAGTCACGACGCGGCATCGGGGTCGCCGCGAACCGCTTGAGCAGCTTGCCGATCCGGAAGTTGACCAGCAGGAAGCCAACCCCCCAGAGCCCGCCGCCCATCGTATTTTGCCCGATCAGGCCAGGGATCAGGAAGTCGATGTAGCGCGATCCTGGCTCATTCATGGCAACGTCGGTCGTGCTGACCGGGTCGCGCCGGCCAGCGTGACGCTGAAGGATCGTGTCGATCGCCGCGCGGGTCGAGGCAGCCTCGGGTCGCGAGGGATCGAACCGGTAGGTGACACCTCCCGACGCATTCGCCACCACAACGAGCGGCGTCTTGCCCGTCCGGAGGCGGCGGTCGGCCTCAGCCTCGGTGACGACGTGGAGCAAGATCCCCGGCGTCCTGGCGGTCTTCGCCTGCTCATGGGCGGCGCGCAAGGTCTGCTCGACTGGCTCGGACGCGGCGTTCTCGACCAGATCGACCGCCACGGGCTCGGGCTCATGCTTGTTGAAGGCCAGTCCCAGCCCGAGGGCCAGCAGTGTCGGGAAGCCATAGACCCAGAACAACCGCGCCGGCTGGCGGTAGAACTCGCGGAGCCGGGAGAGGTACAAACCTCGAAGGGGGTGGTAAAGCGCCATGCGTCGGTCCATGCTCCGCGGTCGAGGATCGGGTCAAAGTTCGGGGTCATTCTTGCTGGACCGACTGGCCGCTGCGGCTCGCCGGCCCCGTCGGCCCCGCTTTTTGGGCGGGGCGTCGGCGTTCTCGGCCCCTTCCTCGCGGAGGTGGCGACCGGTCATGGCGACAAAGACGTCTTCGAGGCTGACCTGCCGCGTCGTCAGGCGCACGAGAGGGAGATTCGCGGCAGCGAGAAAGTCCAGCAGTGACGGGATCGCCTGGTGCGGTTCGGCGACGGTGAGAGCGAAGCCGTCGGCCTCGCTCCGAGCCGCCAGGACGCTGGCGATCCCGGTCAACGATTCGGCGGCGAGCGGGTCTGACGAAGCCTCGGCCCCGACGGCGAACTCGACGATGTGCTCGGCGCCTGTTTGCGCGATCAGGTCGGCGGGGGAGCCGAGCGCGATCACCTTGCCCTGATCGACGATGGCGACGCGGTCGCAAAGCCGCTCGGCCTCGTCCATGTAGTGGGTCGTCAGGACGGTGGTCCGTCCCCGGGCACGGAGGTCGAGCACGACGTCCCACAACTGCCGACGCGACTGGGGGTCGAGCCCGGTCGTCGGCTCGTCGAGGAATAGCAACTCAGGGTCGCCCACCAGCGCCACCGCGACGGCGAGACGTTGCTGCTGGCCACCGGAAAGGGACTCGACATAGGTGTTTGCCTTTGAGTCGAGCGAGACCCGGGCCAGGGCATCGTCTGGTATCAAACCGTCACGGTAGAAGCCCCGGAAGAGGGCGACCAGTTCGCGGACGGTCGACTTCTCGGGGAAGCGGGTCTCCTGCAAGGTGACGCCGATCCGCTCGCGGATCTCGACGGCATGAGTGGCCCACTGCCGCCCGAGGACCTCGACATCGCCCGAGGTCGGCGTGTTGAGCCCTTCGAGGATCTCGATCGTTGTCGTCTTCCCCGCGCCATTGGGTCCGAGGAGACCGAAGCACTCGCCCGCATGGACTTCCAGGTCGAGACCGTTGACGGCCAGGACCGGACCATCGCGGCCCGAAAACTCTTTGCGGAGGCCCGCCACCCGGATCGCCGCTGCTGGACCAGTCATGAGTCGGTTGCTCGTGGAGGAAAGACTCGGATCATCGCTCCGAAGCCACGAGTTTAGCCACCAACTCCGCTTCCGCCCAGCCCTTCGCCTGATCCATCAACCTTCCCGGACGTTTGGGTTCAAGCCGGCGCTTGGGTCGTTCCGATATCCTGGTTAAGCCGCCTCGACAGTCACCCCGTCGGCTAACGACCGGGACGAAGGGACTGCGAGGAAGGTCGAAATTGCTCGGAGGCGGCGGCTCATGCCGGCCCCGACCGAGGACCCGGGAAAGGAAGCGCGATGGACCGAACGATCCGCAAGGATGCGGCCGCCCGAACCATGAGAACTGACTTGCCCGAAGCCGATTCGTTTCTGCCGCCCAGTCGCCAGTCCCTGCTCGACCTCGCTCGCGGGGTGATGGACACCGGGCCGATCCTGCTGACCGGCGATGCCGGGATCGGCAAGTCGTGGCTCGTCGCTGAGCTGATTCGTCAGACCACGCCCATCGGCTGGCTCAGGATCGATCTGACCCCCAACGATGGGCCGGTCGAGTTGTATCGGCATCTGGCTCGTGGACTCGGTTTGACGCTGGGCACGCCGTCGCGGCTGGACATCGCCGATGTGCTCGCCGATCGGTCGGCCGATGGGGAACGATGCGGTCTGGTGATCGACGAGGCCCAAAATCTGGCACTCGACGTCTGGGAAGAAGTTCGAGTGCTGCTGAATCGGTTCGGGGCCGATGATGGCTTCGGCGCCGTGATTCTGGTCGGGCAAACTCCGCTGGTCCGGCGGTTCTCGACGCGACCGATGGCTGCCATCGAGGCTCGGCTCGCGGCTCATCTGCACCTCCGACCGTTCGATGTCGCCGAGGCTCACGCCTGGCTAATTGGGCGTTATCCAGGCGTGACCTGGGCAGCGGAAGAGGTTGAGGCGATCCATCGCGACGCGGGCGGGAATCCTCGCCGCCTGATCCGACGGTTGGCGGCGATCCAGGGTCGGATCGGTAGCCGACCCGAGATCAGTTCCCCGGCTCCAGCAGCGCTGCACGCCGTCAAGGATCACGAGAATGCGTCTGCCGGCGATTCCAGCGCCCATCGGGCCGCGATGGCTCCACCGTTGACTGGTCCTGCTCGCCCGCCCCTCCACTTCGAGGAAAATTCGATCGAGGTTGGTTGGTCCGCCGATGATCCTGAATCGTCCGATTACGAAGATCAGGCCGAAGGCAAACAGGTCGAGACGATCCCTTCGCCACCCAAGATCGATGAGTCGAGCCTGGCGATCCACGATCATTACGCGGCCCTTCAGGCCTGGCGTGAGTGGACGAGTAATCAGGAGCGACAGACTCTCGCGGCCAGATCGGATCGCGAACTTGCCGACGCGATCGACGAAGCGGCGATGACCGAAGCGGTTGACCCGGCCGAACTCGCCACGCCGGATCGCCCTTCGATCCGGGCCGAAGGTTATCAGCATTTCGCCCCGTTTGGACAACTCTTCACGAGGATGGCTCCGGTCCGCGAGCCTTGACCTCCCCGATCAAGACGACAACGCAACCGCCAGAGTCGCGCTCTCGTGCTCTGGGTGGTTGTTTGTGATCGTCCCGAAAAGCGCGGGTGTCGCCTCGACGTCGCTTGCTGGTGCTCCTCATGGGTCATCTCTTTCCCGGGAGATGACTGTCGGCGGACCAGGCGACACCCGCCCTTGTCTTTGAGCTGGATCCAACTTCATCAATGAGTCGTTCGAATTTAGGCTGCCTCATGCTGGACCGGGGCGTGGCTGGCGATACTTGTGTCCTGACCTATGCTGAGGTTGAGGAAATCCACCACTTGCGTTAGAACCGCGGTCGGGATGCCCACATCCGACGACACTCCCGACCGTCCTTGAGGATCTAGTCGCCGTGCTCACCGAAACGAAATCCGCGCCCGTCATTGCCGTGTCGCCGCGGCTGCTCGTCTCGCTGGCGACCTATGATGAAGCAACGAACCTCCAACCTCTGGTCGAAACGATCCGCAAGTTCGTTCCCCAGGCGTCGATCCTGGTCATCGACGACAATTCACCCGATGGGACCGGCGCCATCGCCGACGAGCTTCATGAGCGGTTGCCCAACGTCCACGTCATCCACCGGCCGGGTAAACTTGGTCTCGGCACGGCGGTTCTGACCGGGATGAAGTTTGCCATCGATAATGGCTACGACTACTTTCTCAACCTCGACGCCGACTTCAGCCACCCGCCCCGGTTCATCCCGGCGATCCTGGCGGGGATGAAGGAAAATGACGTCATGATCGGCTCGCGTTACGTCCCGGGCGGTGGGGTCGAGGGGGAATTCAACCTCAAACGCAAGTTCATGAGCACCGGGATTAACGTCTATGCGCGGATGCTCCTCGGGTTGCGGACTCGCGACAACAGCGGCTCGTTTCGCTGCTATCGGGTCTCGAAGCTCCGCCAGATCGACCTGAAGCAGGTCCGGTCGCGTGGGTATTCGTTCATGGAAGAGATCTTGTTCTGGTGCCGGACCGTCGGCTGCAAGATGAATGAGACGCCGATCATCTTCGAGAACCGTCGCTCGGGCTACTCGAAGATCAACGCCGGCGAAGCCATCAAAGCACTCCAGATCATTTTGCAACTCGGCATCGGCCGGTTGACCGGCCATTCCCGGGCCTCCTGATCGAGATGTACCGACAACAAGACGCCGCCGGCATCGAGAGCAATTCTCGGTGCCGGCGGCGTCACAGTTGGCTGGGTGCGACCATGTTTTCTGGTGGTTCAACAGGAAAAGGGGGACAGGCAGCCGCTTGTTCCTCTTACGAGTGGTCGTAGTCGCGGACGGTTACGTAGACTTCCTGGCAGGTCTCGGCGATCTTATCACCGAGGCCGTGGTGCTTGGTCTCGAGCTGGGTCGAATACATGCTCAAGATCCGGCAGAGGAAGTGGTTCTGGCAGGCGTCGGGCTCGTCGATGAGCTGGTGGAGCGAGTCCTCGATCTGGTCAGCCAGATACAGCAAGAACTGCGCTTGCCCCTTGACCTCGGCGAGTGACCGGACCAGGTCGGTCGTAATGAGCGAACCCTTCGGCGGCGCAACCGGCAAGGCTCCGGGCGCGGCGAAGTTGGCGGTCGAACCCGAGGCGGGCTCAGCGGCTGGAGTCGCCAGGGTCGGACCCGGCATCGGGATCGCGGTGGATGACATGGCCGGAGCCGACGAGGCGGCTGGCGCCGGAGCGGGCCGAGCCGGCGGTTCGGGAGCCAGGGCGGTAGCCGAATTGCTGTTGCTACTGCCGTTATTGGGATTGTTGCCGCCGCCGTTGGAGTTGGCCGGGTCGCGATTGATCAGGAAAGCGCTGCCGAGGGGACCTCGATTGATGGTGCTCATGCGGCGTCTCCGTTCGCGTGGTAGATGGTCGGTGCTTCGTGAACGGCAGATTCCAGCGAGTGGCAGAGTTCACCGACCAATCGCATGTTCTCGCACTCGACGGCGAGGTTGGACGAGTGCATCTCGATCAACTGCCGGAGAAAGATCCGCGTGCCTGGGTCGTTTTCGTTGTCAAAGCGATCGACATCGGCGACCGCCGCGCGGACGAGGTAGTCCATGAACTGGAGTTTGCCTCGGATCGACGTGCACAGCTTTTCGAGCTGGGCACGCTCGGTTGTGGTGCTCAGTTGCGACATCCGGTTCCTCTCTCCTTGAGTTGTTCCATCCGCGTTCGCGACGGAAAACCGTTGTTGTCCAGGCCCACCGCCAGCCCGGCGAGCGGCGGTTCATGACCGCCAGATTAGCGGACAACCGCCGTTCCTGGCAAGCAAACACCGAGCAAAGTTGCCGGCACTGGTCGGCGGATTCTTAATCCGTCTCATACCTGGAGACTCGAAAACCAGCGATCTCCGCCGACACCGGGGGGGCACTGCCCGATCAGGGGGTGCGCCAACGGATTCTGGCATGGCGATCGGAAAAGAGGTACAGGCACGCTCGCAAGCTCGCTTGAACCAGTCCCCTTTTCCTGGTCAGCGGTCGTTTGCCAGAATCCGTTGGCGCACCCCGATCAGGGATCGCTCTGGTCTGCATTGACCGACCGGGCCTGATCCCGTACCATCCGCGCCGATGCTGCAACCGGGGCCAGGGATTCGGCCCCGGGGGACGACCTCGACGCGCTTCTTCCTCAGAGTCATTCGCGGGGAGCGTCGGTAGGTTGATCGGGCCTCAAGGAGGGGTGCCCGCCGTTGCGAGACAACACCAAGGCTTTCTGCCGGGTCGTCGCCGAGTCGCTTGCCTGCCCCGGGCCGGTCCACGAGTTCGGCTCGTTCCAGACCCCAGGCCAGGTTGAGTACGCTGACCTCCGCGCGATCTTCCCCGGGCGAGCTTACGTCGGGTCCGACCTCCGCGACGGCCCCGGCGTGGACCGGATCGAGGACGTCAGTGACCTGAGCCTGCCCACCGGTTCGGTCGGCACCGCGCTCGCCATCGAGACGTTCGAGCACGTCTTTGAGATCCGCCGGGCGTTCGACGAGGTCTTCCGCGTCCTCCGGCCGGGCGGGGTCTTCATCGTCACCCTGCCGCTCAACTTCCGGATCCACGCCTACCCCGACGACTACTGGCGGATGACGCCAAGCTGTCTCCGGCGGATGCTGGCCCCGTACGCAGCCTCGCTGACGGTGGCCCAGGGGTATGGCAAGTTCCCCCACTCGGTCCTCGCCGTCGGGATCAAGCACCCGGCACCGGTGGATGTTGCTGAGCGGTTCGAGACGCTGATGAACCGATTCACCGCTGGGCTCGAACAGGCCGAGGCCGACCTCCCCTGGCGCTGGAAGCTCCGGCGGCGGTTGCGGCGGATCTACCGGTCGCAGATCGAACGGCGACGGCTCCGCGACTACTACAAGGCCACGTTCCAACTCGACATCCGCCCCGCGCCCGAACCCCCGCCGGTGGTCCGATCGCCCCGGTTCGAGTTCCGCGATGTCCCTTCGTTCGATGACTCCTGCCCGTTCACACCTCAACACCTGGGAAGGACTGCCATGACGCAACCGGAACGCTTGATGATCCTCGGCCTCGACGGCGCGACCTGGTCGGTCCTCGACCCGATGCGCCAGCGCGGGGTGATGCCCAACCTCAACGCCCTGCTCGCCCGGTCGGCCCACGGGACGCTCCGGAGCTGCATTCCGCCCGTCACCTCGGCCGCCTGGTCGACGATGATGACGGGTTGCGACCCCGCGCGGCATGGCGTCTTCGACCACCGCTACCTCGACGTCGCCGCCGACCGGCTCAAGGTAAACCACTCGGGCCGGATTCGCGTCCCGACGGTCTGGAAGCAGCTTTCCGACTCGGGCCGGTCGGTCATCAGCCTGAACCTGCCCGCTACCTACCCGCCGCCCGACATCCGCGGCCTGGTCGTCTCGGGGATGGATGCCCCCCACCTCGACGCCGCGCTCTCGGGCAACGCCGGCTTTGCCGCGCGGCTCAAAGCCGAGGTCCCCGGCTACCACCTCCGGTCGATCTGGAAGCGGCCGCCGCGCGACCTCGCCGAGATGGTCGCCAACAGTCAGGCAACGGCCGACCTCTTCATGGCCGAAGCTCAAGCCGGGTATCTGGCCGATGGGACCGTGCCCGACTGGTCCACCCTGCTCGTCCAGTTCCAGAACCTCGACCCGTTCCAGCATCGGGCCTGGCGGTACCTGAACGTCGACGAGACCGGGATCAGCGACCCCGCCTTCAACGCCGCCGCCGAGTCGGTCATGGCCGGGCTCGACCGCGCCATCGGCGAACTCTGCGAGCTGGCCGACCGGCGCGGCGCGGGGGTCCTGATCGTCTCTGACCACGGCTTCGGCCCCTGCCTCGGTCGGGTCCACGCCAACCGGATCTTGATCGATGCCGGCGTGGCGCGGGTGCCGGGGGTGGCCGGTCGATTGCACCGTCGGGCCCGGCAGGCGTCGGATCGGTTCCGCCTCTGGGGGGCCAAGCGCGACGACCCCGCCGCCCGCTCGGCGAGCTTCGACCAGTCGATTGCCGCCAGCTTCCCGTTCGACTGGAAGCGGACGCTTGCCTTTGCCCCGCACCAGGATACGGCGGCAATGGTCTACCTGAACTCGACCGACCGCCGCGCTGGGGCTCCGTTGACGACCGCTCGGCAGATCGATGACGCCCGCCAGGCAACCATCGCCGCCCTGCTCGAAGCCCGGCATCCCGAGACCGGCGCCGCGCTGTTCCCGCAGGTGATCGATACGGCCGAGGCGTACGGGATCGACCCCGCCCGCGAGGGTTACCCCGACCTGATCGCCCCGCCCGATGAACCGTACTGGGTCCGTTGCAAGCTCGCCCCTGGGACCGACTGGGTTGAAGCCGACCCGCAGATGCCCGGCACGCACCGCCCCGAAGGGGTCGTCGCCTGGTCGGGCTCGGGAGTTCCCGCCGGTCGGACCCTCGAAGCCGACCTCCGCGACATCACGCCGTCGATCCTGACCTGGTTCGGCCTGCCGATCCCGCCGCATGTTCAAGGCGAACCCCTCCCCTGCCTGACCGGTCGCGGCTGGATCACCCCGAACCTTCGCCGCGACGCCCCCGAAGCCGCCGTCCACGCCCCGCACGAACCCGGCTTCGAGTACACTCCCGAGGAGCAAGCCCTGATCGAGCAGCGCCTGGCCGACCTCGGCTACCTCGAATAAACGGCTTGCTGGCCCGGACCAGCCCTGGCTCCGGGCACGCGTCATCCTCGGAGTTCAACCAATGTTAGCTCCCGGATCGAACAGCCGCCGATGGGCCTGGAAGCTGGCCCGGATCAGCCTTTACCTGCTGGGCGTGTGGCTGGGCCTGTCGGGGTTCGTCGCCTACAAGCTGACGCATCGGCGGTCGGCCCCGTTTGCCGAGCCCGTGCCGGTTGTGCCCTGGGCTCGGTTCGAGGCGCATCGGCTCAGGACCGACGATGGCCATGAGATCGGCGCCTGGTACGCGCCGGGGCGGGACGAGTCGGCCCCAGTGGTGATCCTGATCCACGGCAACGGTGGCCAGCGGAGCCATGTCCTGAGCCGGGCCCAACTGGTGGCCGAGGCCGGTTGCTCGGTCTTGCTGATCTCGCTCCGGGCGCATGGCGACTCGACCGGCGACTTCAACGACATCGGCTTCGGCGCTCGGCGCGACGTGATTGCCGCCGTCGGCTTCCTCGAATCTCGCCGGCCCGAGCGGCCGATCGTGGTCCTGGGCACATCGCTCGGCGCGGCGGCAGCGCTGTTTGCCGCCGAGGAAGTGGGCCACCGCGTTGCCGGCTATATCCTCGAAAGCCCCTACCGCGACCTTCGCCAAGCCGTCTGGAACCGGACCGAGAACGAGTTGCCACCCGGCCTCGACTGGCTCGCTTATCGCGGTTTGCTGGCCGTTTCGCCGCTGGTTCTGCCCCACCTCGACCAGATCTCACCCCACGACGCGATCACCCGGGTTCCCGCCGCCATCCCGATCCTGATCCTCGCCGGCGCGGAAGACATCAGCGCCCGCCGCGCCGAGGCCCAGGCCCTGCACGATCGCGCCCGGTCGCATACCGAACTCCACCTGTTCCCCCATGCCGGCCACCTCCAGATGATGGCGACCGACCCCGATCGATACCGGCAAGCGGTGCTCGATCTACTCGGGAAAGCTCGGTCGCTCAAGCCTGTATTGCCTTGAGATACCGCTCGGCCGAGCGGGCGACAACCTGCTTGCCGCCGGTCGGGATGATCCCCTTGCCTCGGGCGACGAATGCGCCATAGACGCGATCATAGGCCAGGGGTTCGAGACACTCGACGACCCGCTTGATCGCCGCCGGGTTGAGGGGGATGAAGTTCGGGTAGCTGTACATGAAGCTGACCTGCTTCGGGTCCATGCAGATCTGCGGCTGGTCGCCGGCCATCAGGCAGCCCTTACCCGCGGCGCCGGCGGGCCAGTGCAAGACCTGATACCCGGTGAAGTGGCCGCCAGTCCGGACGAGCGTGGCCCCACCGGGCAGCGGTCGGGTCGCGCCACTCCAGAACTCGACGGCCGGGTCGGGGCGCATGACCCACTCGCGGTCGGTCTCGTGGATGTGGATCGGGGCGTTGCCGAAGGCCCGCGACCACTCGATCATCGCCGTGTAGTAGTGCGGGTGCGAGATGGCAATCTCGGCAATCCCGCCCAGAGCGTTGATCTGGCTGATCGTCGCGTCGTCGATGAGGCCGACGCAGTCCCAGAGGATATTGCCGGCGGGGGTCTGGATTAAGAAAGCCCGCTGGCCAATCCCGAACTGGGGCTCGGTGTTGATCGCGTGGAGGTGCGGTTCGTGCGGGGTGATCCGGTTCTTGCGGGCCGCTCGGACTTGGCCAAGCGTGGTCCATTGCTGGCCATCGGGGCTGACATACTGCCGTTCATCCTCGCAGATCGGGCACCGCTCCGGAGGTCGAGCCGACGCGGGAAACTGGGTCGCGCACGTCACGCAGAGGAAGGTTTGCTCATCGACCTCAGCCTTAGCCTCGACGGCCTGAGCCTGGTTTGCCAGCACTCCAAGCGCGGCCGTGGTGGTGGTCTGCTTGAGAAAGTCGCGACGGTGATTGGGCGTCATGGGTGCAATCTCGGCCGTTGGGATCAGATCAGGTCGAGGCGGCGGCGTGGGCTCTGGGCTCGCGAGCAGGCGCGACAGATTCCGCTGATGATGAAGCGGTGCCCGGCGGCGCGAAAACCTTGCTCCATGCTGATCGCCTCTCGGAGACGGCTGATCTCGTCGTTGCGGAATTCGATCACGCGGTTGCACTCGGTGCAGTGCAGGTGGTCGTGCGATGGGTAGCCGAAGTCGTGTTCGTAGGCGGTTCGGTTGGTCAGGCGCAGCTCGCGGAGTAAGCCGGCTTCGACCAGCAACCGCAGGGTCCGGTAGACGGTGGCCCGACTGACCTGGCGGCCAGCATTGCGCAGGTCGGCGACCAGCTCGTCGGCATCGAAGTGCTTGTGATTATCGAAGATATGGCGGACCAGGACCCGTCGTGGTTCGGTCAGTTTCTCGCCGCGGATCTCCAGGAACTCACGGAACTTATCTTCCGCGTTCCCCTGTTCGACGACCGGGCCGAGGGGTGCGGATTCCATCGGGGTTCGCTTTCTGAGCAAAGGAAGCACCCCGATCCCGACGGGCGGGGGGGATCGGCGGCGCTGATCGAGATTGAACTTATTCTAGCAAGGAGGGCCATCGCGGGCCACACCCGGATGATCCGGAAAGCCACCGAGGATCAATGAAGGCCCGGATCGGGCAGGCTCGGCATCGGCAGGTTGCCCGAAGCCCCCGTCGACATCGGCATCGACATCGCCGGAGCGGAGGACATCGCCGGCGTGGCCGACATCGCCGGGGAGACGACCATCGGGGTCGTCATCGAGGCCGCCGCGCCGACAACGGCGGCGGCGGGGGTGCTCAACTTCAGCTGCAGGTCTTCGAGAACCTTGTGGAGGTGATGGACGGCGTGGTCGCACCCCTGGGGGTTGCCCGAGTACGAGAACGAGTTGGCGCGAAGGCGACCATAAGCCCGCTCGTAGGTGACCATGTGGATCGTTTCGAAGGTGTCGCCCGCCGGGCCGCCGCAGTGTCCCTTGACCTTGCTGAAGTCGTTCGAGCTGACGGCCTCGACGACCGGTTTGAGGACGTCGGGACTGACCTTGTGGACCCCTTCGCCGTCGATCACCGTGCCGTCGGCGTAGACCTGCATGAACATACCGAACTGGCTCCCGCCATCGGCCCGACCCAGCGCGATCCGCGTCACGAGGGGGTCGGCCTCGGTCACGGCCTTGGTGGACCGTGGCTTGGGCGTGATCCGGGGTGAGGCGGTCGCGCTGCCCGACCCGGTCGAGGTGGTCGGCGGAGTCGAGAGCGCGGGGGGAGCATAGGGGTCAACCGCCGGGCGATAGGGAGAGGCGCCGATCGGGGTCGAACCGGCACCCGCAGCGGACGCCGAGGGGCTGGAGGATTTGCTCGAATCGCTCGCCGAGCCGAGGCGGAAGAACCGCCCGAAGCCCTTGGGGTCATCGGCACGAACGGGCAGGATCAAGCTCAGAGTCAAGGCACACGAGAGCCAGGTCATGCTGGCCACGCCGCGGCACATTGGTCCGGATCGCATCGCCGACCTCCTGTCGGTAGGTATCTCGCATCAGTCCGCTCGACCGCGCGCGGTCGAACCGGCGCGACGTGGCTCGGGGTCATCACATCGAGATCACCCGGAACATCTCTTCCAGAGTCGTCGCGCCTTCGAGAACTTTATCGGCCGCGCACTGCCGCAACGTTCGCATTCCCAGGTCGGAAGCGACGGTCCGCAAGACATCCTTGGAGATCTGCTGGAAGACCAGCTCGCGCAGGGTGTCGTTGATCTCCATGATCTCGAAGATTCCCGACCGACCGAGATAGCCGCTGTTGAAGCAGGCTGGGCAGCCGTCTCCCCGAGCCAGCATGGTCCCGGCATGAGTCTCGGGATCGAGGTCAAGCAAGGCGAGTTGCTGGTCGTCGGCCGGGTAGGTCACCTTGCAGTAGGGGCAGATCTTGCGGAGCAACCGCTGCGAGATGACCGCAATCAGGCTGTTGGAGAGCATGTAGCCGGGGATGCGGAAGTCGTACAGGTTGCTCAGGGTGCTGGGGGCGTCGGACGCATGGATCGTCGAGAAGACCAAGGCGCCCGTCAAGGCGGCCCGGATGCCGATATGGGCCGTTTCCTCATCGCGGATCTCGCCGATCATGATCACGTCGGGGTCTTGCCGGAGCATCGCCTTCAAGCCCGAGCCAAAGCTCATGCCGATCTTCGGATCCACCTGGACCTGGTTGATCCCGGGGAGCCGCCGCTCGATCGGGTCCTCGATCGTGAGGATATTGACCGTGGGGGCGTTGACCCGGTTCAGGCAGGTGTAAAGCGTGGTGGTCTTGCCGGCTCCGACCGGCCCGGCGACCAGAACCGCGCCATAGGGCCGGGCGCAGATCGAGGCGAGTTGCTCGGACTGCGCGGCGCTCAGGCCGAGCAGGTCGAAGCCATACTCCTGGGTGATCGACTCGTGGATCCGGATGACGACCTTCTCGCCCAGGACCGTCGGCAGGGTGGCCATCCGGAGGTCGCGCATCACGTCGAGGTGGCGGAACTGAATCCGGCCGTCCTGGGCATGACGCCGCTCGACGATGTTCATCTCGGCCATCAACTTGAGGCGACTGACCAGTGAAGTTGCCAGGGCGAGGTCGAGTTCGAGGACGTCGTGGAGTTGGCCATCGATCCGGTAGCGAATCCGGAGGAACGAATCCTGCGGGTCGAAGTGGATGTCGGTTGCGCGAGACTCGAAGGCTCGCTCGAAGATCTGCGCCACCAGATCCGGCGAGGCCGCCGTAGCGGCAATCTCCTTGAGTTCGTTGCGTATGTCGCGTTCGCGCTTCGCCAGGTCGGGCGGGTGATCCTGAGTCACACCGAGGACTACGCCACCACTGGTCGGAGTGGTCTCCGGCGTACCTGTGGTGGCTGCGTCGGGGGCGGGCACGAGCGCACTGCCCTGACCGTTCATCCGGGCGGAATTGGTCTGATGTCGCTCCACGATCGCCGCGATCCTGGCTTCATCGACCATCTTGAGCTTCAAGAGGGTCTGAATCAGGTCGAGCTTGTGGTCCCGGCTGTAACCTTGTGCCGCCAGCAGTTGGGCGGGTGTGAGAGCGCCATCCTCGACCAGCCAAATGCCGAGAGAGCGTTCAAGATCCGTGGCGAGAGTTGCGGTTGATCCGACCATGAAGCGGGGACTCGTGGGCAATCGTGGGCATTCGGTTGGTGTGGATTGTTTCGCAATCGGAGGTTGATTACCAGACCCCGCCCCAATGGTCGGCTGGCTCAACGTCCGGGCTAATCGACCGGAGTTCCCCAGATTTCCTTCATCAGCTTGTAGCCAGTGGGGTCGAACTGGGCGAGTTCGACCTTGTTGGTCGGCTCGAAGTCGTTCTTGCCAAAGTAGGCTTCGGTTAATTCGGCAAAATATTCAAACCGGTTTTTGAGCGCGTAGGCGGGTCGAGTGCCTCCTGAAGCGAACTCGACCTTGTCATACTTGCGCGACGCCATCGCCAGATCGAACGCCTGCGTGACCGCGCGGTTGTCCTGGCCCAGCACGAGAAAATGATACGAATGGGCCAGTTCGTGGAGGATCGACCAGGGCTGGATCGACGCCCATTCGACGAGGTGCCGGGCGTTGACGATCTCGACCGCGTGGGCCTTCCGGGGATTGCGGTGCTGCTCGATCAAGGTCCGGTCGTCGGGGTGGAACTCGCCGAGTCCCGGGGTTTCCGCCCACTCGACATAGATTGACACTTTGCGGAGTCGGGCCAGAACGGCGGGAGGAACCACGCGCGCCACGTTGATGAGCTGATGGTTTAACTCGTCCATGGCCGCCCCGCCATCGAGCGGATGCTCGTGCAAGCGGGGGTTGACCAGGACCGTGAACCCGGCGATCCGGCATTGCTCGTAGGTGGAGATCGGGTCGTTGTGGAACGTCTCGCCGTCAGACCCAACGGCGATCCCGCACAGCCCGACCAGCAAGAATCCGCTCAGCCGCATGTCGATCGTCTCCGGGTTCGCTCACTATGATGGAAGTTCAACGAGCGATTCACATCACCTGGTGCCACGAGATCCTGATGAAACACCGACTTCTGGTCCTGATCATGGGTGTCATCAGCCTGGGTTTGGGAGCATCAGCACCCGGCGCCGAGCAATCACCCCGCCCCTTGATCCTGGTTCACGTCATGCCCTGGTTTGAAGCCAAGAGCGTCAGCAAGGGCTGGGGTTGGCACTGGCGGATGAACCATTTTGACCCGGATCAGGTTGGAACGGACAACCGTCGGTCGATCGCCAGTCATCTATACCCGCGGACCGGCCCTTATGATTCACTCGATCCAACAATTCTCGAATATCAGACTCTGCTGATGAAAGTGGCCGGGGTCGATGGCGTCATCATCGACTGGTACGGCCTCGACGCGGTCGATGACTATGCCTCGATCCACCAGCGGACCCTGGCCCTGATCGCCGCCCTGAAGCAGCGCGGGCTCAAGTTCGCCATTTGCTATGAGGATCGGGTCATCGCGCGTGTGGCCACCCGCGACAAGCTGACCACCGACCAGGCCACCCAGCGCGGGACCGAGCACCTTCGGTTCGCCGCCGAGCACTGGTTCGCCGACCCCCTTTATGTCCAGTGGGAGGGTAAGCCGCTCTTGATGGTCTTCGGTCCCGACTTCCTCACGCCCGCCCAGTGGACCGCGATCATCCCCAGCAACACGCCCAGTCCCGCCTTCTTTACCTTGCATGAGCGCAAGGGGCCGGCCGTCGGCAGCTTCGCCTGGCCGCCGATGTGGGCTTCGAAGGATGGGGTGCTTGCCCCGAAGGATCTCGACGCTTACCTCGACCGCTTCGCCCGCCAGACTGGCGGCAAGATTCCGTGTGCCTTCCCCGGCTTCCACGACATCTATAAGGAAGCGAACAACCGGCCGTCGTACGGGTTCCTCAATGCCCGCGACGGGGCCACGTTCCGCCAGACTCTGGATCGAGCCTTGCAGGCGGGCAGCCCGATCCTCCAAGTTGCCACCTGGAACGACTACGGCGAGGGGACCGAGGTCGAGCCGACTCGCGAGTTCGGCAACCGCTACCTGGCCATGATCCAGGACGCCCGCCGTAACCTCGAAGGCCCGGCCTTCCCCTATGCGACCGCCGACCTCGACCTGCCCTACCGGATCTATCTCGGTCGAGAGCTGAAGTCGATCCGCGTTGCCGACCGGCCGCACATCGACGCGGCGGTCAGGCTACTGGACGCTGAGCACCCCGAGCAAGCCCGAGCCGAGATCGATCAGGCGAAGATCAACAGCCTGCCCGAGCCGGTCGGGGCGGCATCCAGTTTTCGATCGACCCGCAAGCGGCCATGACGAAAAGCGACGCCAGTCTCCGAATCGCCGAGCCGATGAAGATCATCGGGTCGGCCAGTCGGACACTGGCGTCGCGGGTGGGATCAGACGAGGTCAGATCCGGCGGTTCAGAAGCCGCTTAGCTCATCGAAGAGGCGGTCGAGAGCGACCTGGATCTTCTCGGGGGTCTCGTAGGTCCCCGAAGCGATCTGCTGGCGGATCTCTTCCACCTTCTCGTGGCGGATGTCCGGCAGGCGGCTGATCCCGTCAAGCATCTGGCCCAGGGGCGAGATCTCAACGTGGTCGCGGGGGGTGGCGATGCTGGCCGACTGGCCGGCTTCGACGCCGAAAGCCGCGAGGCGGGGATAGATCGGCTGGGTGGTCGAGGCACCCGCTGCACCAGTGATTCGTTCCATGGTTAGTCTCCTCGATTCGGTGTGATGACCCGGCGTCCTTGAAGGGTCAGCCGGCTAGGTCCAACTCGTGACACACGCTGGGAGGGCCGACTTGGGACTTCGGGCGGTCGTCCGCCGTACTCGTCGTCCTCAGCTTAACCCGCCGTGAGGCTTATCAAGGTTTTGTGTCCCGTAAGCCTCAACACCCTTATCATCGGACGGACTGGTCGGGGGAGTTGAACTTATAATCCGGAAATCCGCCAAACCAGTCAAAATTTTTAATGGGTTCAGTTCGCACTCCGGCGATTGGCTCGCGACGCCTGCGGACGCATGGCATCGCTCAGTTGTTGCGACATCTGGCCGAGCCTGCCGGTCACCTCGGCGACCTGACGGCGGACCAGTTCGAGCTCTTCACGCTGTTCGGGCGTGTTGGGTTTGGACTGCATGGTGGCCAGGGTTTTAGTCGCGTCGTCGAGCTTCTGCGCTGCCGAGGCGAACACCTGCGCCGAGTCGTACACGCTTTGCACCCGGACATCCTCGGGCGTCGGCTTGTAGAGCGGACTGAGGACGAACGGGTTGGCGTAGATCTTCTGGACCAGCTTGCTGCCCCAGTCGGTCATGTCCTTGACGTTGGCGACGGTCCGCTCAATGTCCACCTTGTTCCGGGTCATCAGGCTGATCGTCGTGTCGGTGATCTGCTTGACATTATAGAGCGCGACGTCGGCCCGGTTGCGGGTCCCGTCGAGGTGGTCGAGCAAAACGCTGACCTTGTCGCCATCCTTCTCGACCAGCGCCTTGAGGTTGGCCGTCAGATCCTTGAGGCTGCCCAGACTGTCCTTGATGTTCGGTCGGTTCTCGGCGAGTAGGCCGTCGATCCGCGCGGTGATGCTGACGACCTGCCCGACGATCTGCTCGATCTTGGGGGCCGAGGAGGTCAGGCGCTGCGCGGCCTCGTCCACCCGGGCGACAGCTTGCTCGATGACGGGTCGGACGGTTTGGCCGACGTCGCGGAGGCCGGCGGTCGTCTGTTCGAGCGACGCGACGATCTCTTTGACCTTGGGCGCGGCGGCGTCGATCGTCTCGCGGGCGACGCCGATCGAGTGGCTGATGTTGCTCCGCTCGACCGGGCCGAGGCCGACCTGTTCGAGGATCGGGTCGAACATGGTCGTTTCGGTCCCGAGCACAACCACTCCCGGCTTGAGCGGTTCCTTCGCTGACCCGACGGAGATGATGTTGATCCGCGCCTGGCCGGTCAGCGTGGCCTGCACGGTGATCCGGACATCGCTCCTGAGGCGGTGGGCGAGGTCGTCGGCGATGGCGACCTCGACGCGCGCCCGCATCATGCCGTCGACGTCGGCGAGCGTCACCGCCATGACTCGCCCGGCGTCGATCCCGGCGATCCGGACCGGACTGCCGGGTCGAATCCCCTGGCCGTCGCGGAAGTCGACGTTGATCAGGCGGCGATGGGTCAGGAACCCCGGCCCTCCCGCCGCCAGCGCGAACAGGCCCACCAGCCCGGCAAAGGCGACGAGGACCAGCAAACCGACGCGGATCTCGCGTCCCGATCGAAGATTCATCGGGGTTCCTTCCCCTTCAAGAAGTGCGGCAGCCGCAGGTGCGTTGGGAGCGGGATCAAAGAGCAAAACCGGGTCTACTGCCCGGGCGGCATCAGCAGAGTCGGCCCGAACGCCGGGCCGGCATGGTAGACGAACATGAACCAGGCGGCGTTGACGCCAGTCAGAGCTACCGAGCCCAGCAACGCCGCGCGGCAGGCGCAACGGCTGACGGCCGCCATCTGGCCGGGTGGTTCGTCGGCTCGGGTCGGTCGGATCGCTTCGTGGCAGGCGATCACCGCGCCCCCGCCGGCGAAGATCATCCCCTTGAAGACAAGGCCGATGATGTCGCGTGCCCAGAGCATCTCCAGGAGCGGGTCGAAGAACATCGGCTCGGTCACGCCCATCATCTTCCGGCCCACGACCCAGCCGGCGATGACTCCAACGAGCGCCGCCCAGGCTCCCAGGAGCGGACCGGCGACCATCGCCCCCAGCACGCGGACCGCCACGGCATGGCGGCGCTCTGGACCGGGTGGCTGACCTTGCAGGTCGGCGACATAGACGACCGACACCAGGATGACGGCGAGGAAACCCGCCAGCAGCGGGGCCAGGTTGCGGATCAGGCCCACGCCCACGACCGGCCCGATCCCATCGACGAACGTCGCCCCGTAGTATGCCTGCATCGCCAGGAACGAGCCCATCCCAACGTGGATGAGCGCGACCACAGCCCAGCTCAGACCGATCAGCCGGTCGACCTGATGTGTCACCCCCGCCAGCAACGACTCATCGTGGTCGGTCCCGCGGACCAAGGCACCGACCGAGCTGGTCAGGACGGTTGCGGCTCCCCCCAGGTAGGCGATCACCCCGAGCCCGATCCCGTGCTGGTGGGGACGTTGAGGGTCGGTTCGGTCGACGGTTGGGGCGGCGATTGTTGAGTCTCTGGCCACGATCTCGGCCCTCCTTGGCCTCGGCTCCGACGGCGTTGGCGGCGCGTCGGGGCTGGTTGAGCCGAGACTTTACGCAATTGATCGTCCTTTGGATAGGCGGCTTGCGCCGACCGCTCTTGCCACCAGGCTCGCCACTGGTCGGTGGCGGGTTGGCGGACGGCGGCGGACTCGTCAAACCAGGGAAAGGCGAAGTCGCGTCCCGTCCGCTTCTTGAGCGCGTCGTTGACCGTCATCCGGACCACCGGGTCGGGGTCATGGAGCCGGTCGATCAGCGCCGGGATCGCCACCGCGTCGGGTTGATTCTCGCCCAGGTTGACCGCCCGTGCCCGGACGATCGGCGCGGGGGCGAGCATGTCGCGGAAGTTCTTCGGGGCCAGGCTGCACCCCGAGACCACCACGACCCACACCCCAGCCAGGCACCAGCCGAATCGTTGTCCAGCCCGGATCACCGCGGGTCCCCCTTCCCTGGAGGTGAGGCGTGGTCCAGTGCTCAAATCCTTTCGAGCCTTATGAACCGGTGAAACCAATCAGTTCCGCCCGGCCCGACCACCGCCAACGTCCTTCCTACCGCAAATCGCCAGGACCCACAACCCCGACCATACCGGGTACCCCAGGTCGAGCACAGTGCCCTATCGTGGTTACGAATCAACAAGAGGCGCGACAGGCAGGTAACAACCGATGGAATTTCACTCGAATCTCAACCTTTTCGCCATGTCGTCTGCACTTCGACTGCTTTTTTGTCCTACCTTCGTGGTAGTGACCGCGATGAATCGAATCGTGGCGGATCAATCAATCTCCCGGAGCACCGACCCAGACGTCAAACCACCCATGGTGCTCGATAGTCCAGCCGGGCTCAGGTTCGTCGCCAATGCGACCCTGACACGCGCTTTGGAGCAGGAGCAACTGAATGCTACGCAGCGACTTGGTGGTTGTGACCCAGGTAACAGCAGATCCGAGCCGAGAATCGCGGGACGGGCGTATTCGGACAACATGACGTCTTCCCCGGCAAATCCGGCCTAGGGTTCGAGCAGTACTCAATCCTTGTCCTTAATTTGCTTCCGGGGATTCGATGAAGAATCGTATGCAGCGTCAGCGACCCTTCGAAGTCTGCTTCACTGAAGGGCTAGAGACTCGTAACCTCCTCAGTGTTGGAGCGGCGGGCCTGACCAATATCGTCGAGAACCTCGGGACGGTCACCCGGGACGCGGCGGCTGCTGGAATCGAGGTGACTGCCCAGATCCCCGCCCACAGCTCGGTCACCTTTGAGTTCGACGTTCAGACCCCCGCCAACTATACATTGCTGGTCAGGCACGTCGGCAATGGTCTCACGTTGACGGCAACGGGTCCGACTGGCTCCGGCTCGGTCGATCCTGGCCCCGCCGGGCCGTTTGAGTCGTTGCCGCTCTCTCTGGGGGCGAATCACTACTCCATCACGGCGGCGGCCAACGGGGATGAAGCCGTCTTCGTCGATTGGGAGCTGTTGCTGAACAATGGGGTTGGCCAGTCGGCGGCCACGGCACCGGCGGCGCTCCTTGGCCTGAACACGACCTCGACCTCGACCCCGACCGCCACTCCGGCTCCCAGCTCACCCGTCAGCTCCGGCGCAACCTTCACAGGGTCGGGACCGGCTGGCCTCACCTCCGCCGCGGTCGTCGCCTCGGTTGGCTCGGACCGGGCCGACAACACGCCGATCCACCTGGTTGGCGAGCCCGTCGGTCGGTCGAGTCCCGGTTCCCCCTCGGCTCTCCCCGCTCTCGCCGCGACTCCGGCTCGGCCCTCCGCTGGCGTGCAATCCTTCCTCGCCGAACTCGATGCCGCCCTCGTGACGGGAATTCAACCGCCGGTTGGTGGCCAGAACGGAATGACGGTCGAGAGCGTCACCGACCCCGAAGTCCCCATCGAGCGCTCGTGGTTCAGCGACCATCTCGGCACGACCCCGACCAGCGTCGCCGCCGAACTGGCGCCGGCCGCAGCCGAACTCGCCCAGTTCCTGACCCACTATCAAAACCTGTCCGAGGGGGATCAGCCGGTCTCGCTGGCCTCCATCAGCCCCGGACTCCTGATCGGAGCCGTGACCGTCACCGTGGCCGCTCGGGGTCGGCTCAAGAAAATCGCGCAAGCACTGGGCCGGACCATCCCAATCCAGGCGGGTCAGGCAACCCCCAAGGTCGGCAACCGCCGCCCGTGATGGCCGGTCGGTTCACTGGGTCGGTAGACGCCGAGCCAACGAGTTCGATTAAAGAGGTTCATAGATCTTATTATTGAAATAAATGTATAAAGAACATGATTATAACTCATTATGCAGATCACTGGGATCGTCGGCTGAGTCCGGGTTTGGGTGGCCTCCCGCCGCCAGCCGGATCCGGTTGACCTCGATGTGGGCCATTCGGATCGGGACCGAGACGCGGTATTTTGGAGTCAGTTTGATGACCAGGTCGATGGCGCTGGCCAGGTCGGCGCGGTGGCCGACCGAGACGAACAGCGGTTTAATCCCCCGCCGCGAGCGGACAACCGCGCCGATGACTTCGTCGTCGTCCATCAAGGGGGACCAGGCTCCGCGCTCGACGGCGGGCTCGACGAATCGGCCACAGAGGCGAGTTTTGCCGCAGCCGACGCTTGGCAGATCGAGGAGCAGGCCCAGGTGGCAGGCGACACCGAAGCGCCTTGGGTGCGCCAGCCCTTGCCCATCGGTGATCAGGACGTCGGGGCGAGTTTTGAGCTGGTCGAACGCCTGGAGGATCGGCGGCGCCTCGCGGAACGAGAGCAGCCCCGGGACGTACGGGAACGGCACCTTCATGGCCAGGCTGACGGTCTCGATCGCTCGCATCGACTCGACGTCGACCACGACCACGGCGGCGTAGAGCGTATCGTCGCCGCGATCGTACGAGATATCTGCCCCGGCTACCGTCCGGACCATCGGCAGTGGGGTACGGGCATCGACCAGCGGCGCCAGTTCGCTCTGGAGCAGCCGGGCCTGCTTCGGGTCGAGATCCCACGAGTGCCGCGCGAGCTTGGTCATTGGTTGATACCGGTCGGACCTTTCCAGGTCAGGCGAGGACGGGGTCGGGCTGGGCAACTGCATTGCCCAACTTCCGGAGCGTGGTGGCGGCTTGCTCGACGGCCGCACGCGGGGCGTCGAGATGGGTGCAAGCGCGGATCACCTGCGGACCGAGCACGCTCACCAGGACACCCGCCGCCTTGAGTGCATCGGCCAACTGGCGCGCGGACCCCAGCGAGGGAGACACGCTGATCCAGACGAGGTTCGTCTCGACCGGTCCCGACTCCAGGCTCAAGCCCGCTGTCTCCTCGACGGCCGCCGCCAGGATCTGCGCGTTGGCGTGGTCGTCGGCGAGCCGGTCAACGTGGTGGTTCAAGGCGTACAGGGCACCGGCGGCGATCATGCCGACCTGCCGCATCCCGCCGCCGAGAACCTTCCGAACCCGCCGAGCCTCGTCGATGAAGTCGGTCGAGCCGATCAGAGCCGACCCGACCGGAGCGCCCAGTCCCTTCGAGAAGCAGACCGAGATTGAATCGAAGTACCGCGCCCACTCGTCGGCACCGATCCCGCTGGCGACGACGGCATTCATCAGCCGGGCGCCGTCGAGGTGCATCTTGAGGTGGTGTGCCTGCGCCCAACCGGCCACCTCGGCGACGGCGGTGATCGGGTGAACCCGTCCCCCGCGGCGGTTATGCGTGTTTTCCATGCAGACCAGGCGGGTCTGGGCATAGTGCATGTCGTCGGGGCGGATCTTGCCGCGCAGGTCGTCGAGACCCATCAGCCCGCTCGCCGGTTCGACCGTCCGTGGCGTCACCCCCCAGAGCCGCGAGATCCCGCCACCCTCCCACAAGTAGACATGCGCGGTGGCGTCGCAGACCAACTCGTCACCGGGTTTGGCGTGGATGCCGATGGCGATCTGGTTGGCCATCGTCCCCGACGGCACGAACAGCGCGGCGGGTTTGCCAAGCAGCTCGGCGACGCGGTCCTCAAGCTGGCGGACGGTCGGATCTTCGCCCATGACGTCGTCGCCGACCTCGGCCTCGGCCATGGCGCGCCGGATGGCGGCGGTGGGCCTGGTAACGGTGTCGGACCGGAGGTCGATCGGTGCGGACGTCGGCATGGCAAGATCCTTGGCGGCAGCAGAGGGACACAAACCCAGGGCACAACTCGTAGCGACCTGCGCCTGGGTCGAGTGAGCGGACGGATCATTTTACGCTTTTTCCTCGATCGCGGCGACCACCGGCAAACTTCTCCTGGCAATGGGGTATCGTCCTGGGTATGGCGTTCGGATTGGTAGGTTCCTCCCAGTTGCCCGTGAGTTGCAAATCGCAAAATAAGGCATGAAAATCCGTTGCGAATCGCGAGCTGGTTTCTGCAATGCGCAGTCATCGCCCAGGAACCGAATGATCTGCAATCTGGCAATCCTGTTCGGCACGGGGTTTGCGCAAGCGACGAGGTTTCTTTTTACGTAAGTTCCCAGTTGCGCATGGAGCATTCATCGGTCATTCTTGATCATGAATGCTCCAGCTCTCACTGATCCGACGCCGACCGTCTCTCGACGTACGCTCAACCTCTTGACGGGCGTGCGATCGCTCTTCGCTCACCTCCATCATCACGGCTGTGAGCGTGACAAGGCCGACAATCGCACGCTGCATTTTGATCAACTGCTCACTCTGGTCATGATCGCTCTTTTCCAGCCGCTGGCTCGCAGCCATCGCGCTATGATGCGCATCAGTGATCTGAAGCAGGTCCGCAAACGATTTGACGTCTCCCACGCCTCCCTCGGCTCGATCTCCGAGGCGGCCCGCGTCTTTAATCCCCAACCCCTTCGCAACGTCCTGGCCGAGTTGATTCGTCACCAGCCCTCAATGCCACGCGACCCGCGTCTGGCGGCGTTGAATCACCGCCTCACCGCCGTCGACAGCACCTTGCTCGACGCCTTGCCTCGGCTCGTCGAGTCGGCCTGGGGCCATCACCGCGACGGATCGCCCCGACACAAGTGGCGGCTGCACGCCCAGTTGGACATCGACGACTCGATCCCCGACTGGCTCGACCTGACCGGACCGAAGAACTCCGGCGTCACCGACGAGAAGGCCGTGCTGAAGGCCCATCTCCGCCCGGATCGAACCTATGTTGGCGACCGCTGGTTTGGCCACGCGGGGCTGCTCGATGAGATCGTGGCGGCTCGAAGCGACTACGTCTTTCGGCTCCGCAACAACACCCACCTGGAGGTCGTGGAGGATCGTCCGCTGACGGCCGAGGCGAAGGCTGCTGGCGTCGTCAGCGATGCGGTGGTCCGTGTGGGAACGCGCACCCAGGCCAATCACGTCACGCGGGTTGTCATCTTGCACGTCGCCCCCCATCCCAAACGGCGACTGGCACCCAAGGTCGCCGCCAAGCCCACCGAGGTCCGTCTGGTGACCAACCTGCTGGACGTGCCGGCGGAGTTGATTGGGCTGATCTACCAGTACCGCTGGACGATCGAGACCTTCTTCCGCTTCTTCAAGCAGACGTTGGGATGTGCGCACCTGCTCTGGGACCATCCCCAGGGCATCCGCCTGCAGACGTATTGCGCCTTGATCGCCTGCCTGCTGATGCAGCAGTCGTCGGGTCAGAAGCCGACGAAGGCGATGTTCGAGATGGTCAGCTACTACCTGATGGGACTAGCCGACCTGGAAGAGTTGGAGGCGTTCATCGCCAAGCAAGCAGCGTCGAAGGCATCAAAAACAACGAGTCGTTGAGTCCACCGCCCCCTCGTTTGCTGGGGTCGCGTGGCCGTTGACGCTGCGCAGTGAACGTCACCAAAGACCGGCTAGCCACGCCCCCCACGACCAAAAAGAACTCGGCACCCGTTGGGTTCACTCAAAGTGGCCAAGCCGGTGAGATCGCTCAGATATGCCAAATCCCGTGCCGAACAGGATTGGCAATCTGGTATTTGCGATCTGCAATTTGCGTTTTCTTGTGGCGCGGCAAGGCACGAGGCTTGGCCTTGAGCGTGCGGGAATCGTGGGTAAGTGGGACATGGCGTCAGCCGGATCGCCCCGAGTGGGCCGGCTCGGTCATGGTCGGGGGCGTGATCGGGGTGGTTGAGCGGGGTTGAGGGTGGTTGACCGCCGGCTCGACCGCGTTCAACAGCGCGGATTCGGTCTGGAGTCGGGCGGGCGTTGGGTTCGTTTCGCAGGGATTGGCTTCGTTTCGCGGCAGAACGGTCGCGGGGGCGGTCGCGGTCGCGGGTATGGGCGTGGTCACCGGGGACGACACCGGGCGGTTGGCCTGCAAGTAATCGACGAGCCGGAAAAGTTGCTTCTTCAACGCCGTGTCGTACCGACGGAGGCGGGCGACCTCGGGGGTCGGCAGGTCGACCAGGCCCTGAACCGCCAGTCGTTGCGCCACGTCGTCGGCTTCTTCCACCAGTTCCATCTGGTTCCAGAGGTTGTTGATCATCTCCTCGGCGATTTCTTGCTGGCTCAGCAACGGGCCGGGCGGATACTGGCGGCAGGCAATCGCCTCGGCCACCGACCGATCGCGGCCAATGGCCGGCACTCCCAGCAGGTCGAAGGCGGTTTTGGACTGGGCCACGTCCCAACCGCCGGGGTTGGTGGCCGCCAGCCGGAGATAGTCCCATTGCGTGATCAGCCACGCACAGCCAAACGGACAGCGCCGGAGTTGGGCGACGATCCAGTCCGGGTTGCGGTCGAGTTTCGCCCCGAGCGCCGCGGCATCGGTTTCGCGGTCGTCGGCCCAATAGGTATCTGCCCGAAACTTCGCCTCGGCGCGCAGCTTGCGCTCGATCTGGTAGACGAGATCGATCTGAACCGTCGTCCGCATCATCAAACCTTCCACCCAGACCGGATCGAGCTTGCCAGTGCCGGTCACGACCGCCGGCGTGCTCGCCGGAACCCCGTCCAATGCGACAACCTGAGCCGTGAGACCATGTTTCAGGGCGTTGGCTCGCGATCGGGTCTTACCCGCCTCGGTCTTCGGTCCGGTCGAGAGAGCAGCGTTCGCCCGGTTGGCGGCAACCCGCGCGGGGCTGGTGGTGGCGAGCATGATTGAACCTTTCGGGATGAATTTCCTGATTGCGAGATCATCTTTGCAGGAATCATCCTTCATTATCGCAAAACTGCCAAATATTTCTCTGAGTTTTTGAGGAAAATGTCAAAATAAACTCGAAAGCTTGCCCGTTGTGAGCTTTCGAGCCCGAAATGACCATCAGACTCGGGATCTGGTTCCCTCAGAACGAATCCGAGCTGGTGATCTCGCCGCCGCTCCGGGTGCCGAGGGCCCGCCAGGTGGGGAGCGCGATCGTCTCCTTGAAGAACCGGACCGAACCGTCGGCCATGGCCGCGTTGATCCCGCCGGGGTGGTAACTGCGGGAGGTAATGGCAACGTAGGTCAGTTGCGTGGTCGTCAGGCCCAGGCGCGAGGTGGTGAAGTTGACGTCGTATGGCGGCAGACCCGCCTGGGTCGAGATGACCCTGGTGTTGGGCGGAAGCGCCATCGACATCCCGGTCTGAATAATGATCCCGTTGACCCATTGCGTGTGGCAGAGGTCGGGCGTGACGGTCCCGCCCAGCGCCACGACGGCGGCGGGAGTGGCGGGGACGGGGGCGTTGGGGGTGTTCGGGTTCACGCCGTCGCGCATCACCGGGACAAACGTCTTGACCTCGGCCAGGGCGACGGTATTGCTCAGACCATCGGTCAGGTCGGCAAACCGAACTCCCTTGTTGACGCAGAAGGCACCATCACCCGAAGCGTTCGTGTTCGGGTCCCACACGAACCAGGTTCCGGTGCTGGCCGCGTAGCTAGTCGGGGCATAGTTTTGCCCGTTTGCGACCGCGAGTTGCGTCTTGATCTCGCTCGGGCAGAGGAAGGTCGCAACCTTCGACTGGCTGACGGTCGACTGCATCGTGTAGTCGAGGTCGAAGTTGATCGCGTTGTACATCCCAGCTTGCTCCAGGAACGGCAAGATCCGGGCATGCACCGAATACGTGTTCGACACCACCCCACGCTTGAGGGCACAGGACGGCGGCAGCATCCCCGCCGATCCTTCGTAGTTGTGCAGCGCCAGGCCCATCTGCTTGAGATTATTGACGCACTGGCTCCGGCGGGCCGCCTCGCGAGCCGCTTGCACGGCAGGCAGCAGCAGGGCGATCAGGACGGCGATAATGGCAATGACAACCAGCAGTTCAATCAGCGTGAATGCGGAGCGGCGACGGCGCAGCATGGGAATCTCCCTCAACGGAATCTGGCTTGATGATCCGAGATAATGACGCGATGTTGGAGCATTGTTGGCGAAGACAGACACCGATCCATTGCGCTGGACCAGGCCCAGGCACGCGGAGAATCGAGTCTGACCGCAAGCAAACCATCATCAAGCGCGTCGAGGGGGATGCCAGACCGAGGAGGGAAGCAAGACGGATGAGACCGGGGTGGGCTCGACCCCAAGTGGAGTGCTCAGGGTCGCATCAGAGCCAGCAAGCAGGCCGCTGACGGAGTGTTCCTTGACCGAAGGAACGACCGGGGCCGTTGCGGTGGGCGCTGGGGCCGATTTGCCCGAGCACTGCGGGCCGTCGCATGGTTTCGGAGCGGCCGGAGGCAAGGCCGACGAATCCGCCGCCTGAAGCAGAGCCGCTTGCAGCGCGGAAGTTGACGCCGGCGCGGAATCGAGCCGAACGGTGGGCCGATCGCCCGGATGAGCGCACCCAGCCTGGGCAACCGTGGGCATGGCCAGACCGATCGCGAAGAGCGTCAATAACGCTCCAGCGACTGTCCGCGCTCGATACCCTGGACTGGTTGCCCGCATCGGTTTGAACCTGACTTAAGTGACTGAGAATTGGAGTCGGTACCATCGCGCGAGAAGTGTCGTTGCAGCTTATCGCATGAGTCGGCCCGCGGCAAGAGAAGGCAACCATTGTTGCGGCAAACCCACATCATTACTGTGGTAAAGGGGGGGACAATCGGCACCCAGAATGACTAGAATGCCTCGGTCGCTTTTTTGGTCTGGTTGGAGCATGACTCGTCCGATGGCAAGCCTCACGACCACGAAGACTCAGATTGCTCGGATCGACTGCTCGAGGGACGACGCCCGGCAGGCGATCAATGCCCTGCGTCGGCAGCTCAGCCCGCGCGGCGATGTCGTCACCCCCGCCGGTCGGGCGCGGACGATGGCCACGTTCGGCGAACCGCTGACTCCGGATCAGGTGGTGGCGCGGATCTGCGCCGACGTGCAGGCCGATGGGCTGGCCGCGCTGCTGGATTATACGACCAGGCTGGATGGCGTGACGCTCGACGCCGGATCGATCCGGGTCTCACTGGACGAGTTGCGCCAGGCGCACGCCGCCGCCGACCCCGCCTACCTGGCGACGATCGACCGCGTGGCGGCCAACATCCGGACGTACCAGACCGCCATCCTCCACGGCGATGTCGCGATCGAACCAAGCCCCGGGCGGCGGCTCGGGTTGCGGTATCGCCCGCTCCGCCGGGTCGGCGTCTGCATCCCGGGGGGTGCTGCCGCATATCCGTCGTCGCTGCTGATGACGGTCGTCCCGGCGCAGACGGCTGGCGTCGCCGAGATCGCGGTGGTCGTCCCGCCGACCGCGTTTGGCGGCTACAACACTGATCTTTTGGCCGCCTGCCATGCGCTGGGCGTGACCGAGGTTTACCGGGTCGGCGGGGCGCAGGCGGTGGCAGCGCTGGCTTACGGGGTGGATGGGATCAAGGCGGTCGACAAGATCGTCGGCCCCGGCAACCTGTTCGTCGCGCTCGCCAAACGCTACGTCTATGGTGAGGTCGACATCGACAGCATCGCCGGGCCGAGCGAGGTTGTCCTGATCGCCGACGAGTCAGCCAACCCCCGGTTCATCGCCGCCGACCTGATCAGCCAGGCTGAGCACTCGCCGGGCGCGTCGATCCTGATCACCTGGCAACCCGACCTGATCGAAGCCGTCGCCACCGCGCTCGATGACCAACTCGCCGAACTCAGCCGCGGTGATCTCGCCCGCGACAGTCTCGACCGCTTCGGTGCCTTGATCCTGGTCGCCAACGAGGACGAGGCGGTCGCCCTGACCGACGAGATCGCCCCCGAGCACCTCCACATCTCGACCGCCGACCCAGCCCGACTGGCCGAGCGGTTGCTGAACGCCGGCGCGATCTTTCTCGGCCACCAGACGCCCGTTGCCGTCGGCGACTATGCCGCCGGGCCGTCGCACGTGCTGCCGACCGGCGGCACCGCGCGGTGGGCATCGGGTCTGTCGGCCAACGACTTCCTCAAGCGGACCAGCATGATCCGCGTCGACCACGCCGCGCTCGTCGCCCTCGCCCCCGACATCCAGCGCCTGGCCGACAAGGAAGGCCTCTCGGCCCACCGGTCGAGCGTCGACATCCGCCTCGAAGCTGGAGGCAACGATGCCTGAAACGAACCCACCGGCCACGCTCCGGCCGGCTCGACCCGATGATTCGGCCACGATCCTCGACCTGATCCGCGAGCTGGCAAGCTACGAAAAGCTGGCGCACGAGGTGGTCGCGACCGCCGACGACTCTCCAGCGCCACCTGTTCGGCGCCCATCCCGCCGCCGAGGTGATCCTGGCCGAGGTTGCGGGCGAGACCGTCGGCTTTGCGCTCTTTTTCGCCAACTTCTCGACCTTCCGCGGCCTGCCCGGGAGTCTACCTCGAAGACCTGTTCGTCCGCCCCGAGCACCGCGGGCGGGGGATCGGCAAGGCCCTGATCGCGGCGGTGGCCAGGGTGGCCGTCGAGCGCGGTGCGGGGCGGCTGGAATGGGCGGTCCTGAGCTGGAACGACGCCGGCGATCGCCTTTTATCGGTCGCTCGGGGCCGTCCCGATGAGCGAAGGCTGGATCACGAACCGGGTCGCCGACGACGCCCTGCTCGCGCCTGGCCGGTCGAGCCCCTGCCCTCGGGACAACCAGCATCGCGACCTCGGAGGTCCACCCCGGATGAGCGACGTCGAGGTCCTCCGCTATTTTGCCTGCCGCACGTCGACCGCCTGGCCGGCTACGTTCCCGGCGAGCAACCGCGCGACGGCGGGGATCACCAAGCTGAACACGAACGAGAACCCGTATCCCGCCCTCGCCCCGGGTCCTGGAGGCGATCGCCAGCGGCCTGAACGACCGGCTCCGCCTCTACCCCGACCCGGTCGCGACCGCCTTTCGCCAGCGCTGCCGCCGACCTCCACGGGGTCGAGCCCGAGCCCATGATCCTCGTCGGGGAACGGGTCCGACGACCTCCTGACGATCCTGACCCGCGCTTTCGTCGGCCCGGCTGACCTGATCGCCTACCCGACGCCCAGCTACATCCTCTACCGGACCCTGGCCGAGATCCAGGGGGCACGGTTCGGTCGAGGTGCCGTTCGACGCCGACTGGAAACTCGACCCCGCCGGCCTTCGCCGCCGCCCACCCGCGCCTGGCCTTCGTCGCCAACCCGAACAGCCCGTCGGGGACGCTGCTGGAGCTGGCCGACCTGGCCGCGATTGCCGAGGCGGTCCCCTGCCCGCTCGTCGTCGATGAAGCCTACGTCAACTTCGCCCGGTCCGACGCCGTCGCACTGGTCCGATCGCACCGCAACGTCGTCGTCCTCCGGACGCTGAGCAAGGGCTACAGCCTGGCCGGGCTCCGGCTCGGCTACCTGATCGCGCCGGCCCGACCTCGTCGCGGGTCTGATCAAGGTCAAGGACTCGTACAACTGCGACGCCCTGAGCCTGCTCGGCGGGACCGCGGCGCTGCTCGATCAGGCGTACCTGGCCGAGACGCGTGGCAAGATCATCGCGCACCCGCGAGCGGCTCACGGCCGCCGCCATGCGGGGGCATGGTTACATCGTGCCCGAGAGCCAGGCCAACTTCGTCTGGTGCACCGGTGGACCGCCCGCCGCGTCGACGTATGAGGCCCTCAAGGCGCGGCAGATCCTGGTCCGGCTGATGCGTTATCCGTGCTTGCCCGATGGCTTGCGGATCACCGTCGGGACCGACGCCGAGGTCGATCCGGTTCCTGGATACTTACCGGTCGTTGGCCTGATTGCTTGGCTTCGCTTTTTTCTTCGAGTCGCCCGCCCATGCCTGACCGCGTTGCCGAGATCGTCCGGAAGACCCGCGAGACCGAGATCGAACTGCGGGTCAACCTCGACGGGACGGGCCAGGCCGAGATCCGTTCGGGGGTCGGCTTCCTCGACCACATGCTCGACCTGTTCGCGCGGCACTCGTTGATCGACCTGCGGGTCGTCTGCCGCGGTGACACCCAGATCGACGACCACCACTCGACCGAGGACATCGGGATCTGCCTCGGGCTCGGCGATCGACCAGGCGCTGGGCAACCGGGCGGGGATTCGCCGGTACGGGCACGCGGTCGTGCCGATGGACGAGACGCTGGTCACGGTGCGCGGTGGATCTCGGCGGCCGACCGTACTGGGCGTGGCAGGCGCCGATGCCGACGGCGAAGATCGGCACGTTCGACAGTGAACTCGTGGCCGACTTCTGGCAGGCGGTGGCCACGCAGGGCCGGATGAACCTCCACGTCTTGCTCCACTACGGGCGGAACACCCACCACATCAGCGAGGCGATCTTCAAGGGCCTGGCCCGAACGATCCGCGCCGCCGTCGAGACCGACCCCCGCAACCCCGGCATCCCCTCGACGAAGGGTTCGCTCTGAATCTAACGCTCGCTCCCGACTTCTCTCCTTCCTCAACTTCAGCCGAGTTTGCCCTGATGCCCGCACCGAAATCGTCGCGCCGTTCGCTGATCCTCAACCTGGTCGGGGTAACGCTGGCGTTCAGCTTGCTCGGCCTGGCAATCACTCAGAATCGGGTGGAACTGGCCAAGGTCTTCGCCAAGCGGGTGGATTATCGCTACTTCGCCGCTGGATTGATGATCTATCTGACGGCGTTGATGATCACCTTCATGCGCTGGATGATGCTGGTTCGAGCGCAGGGGATCATGCTCTCGTGGTGGGATGCGGTTCGACTCGGCTTTATTGGCAACGTCTTTAACCTGGTCATTCCAGGAGCGGTGGGCGGCGATGTGATCAAAGCGGCTTACCTGGGACGAATGCAGCCTGATAAAAAGCCGCAAGCCTGGGCGTCGATGGTGCTCGACCGCATCCTCGGCCTGCTCGGGCTGTTTCTGCTGGCGGGGGTGGCGGGTCTGGTAAGCTGGAACTCGGTCGATGGTCAGGTCCGTGTCCTGATCGGGCTGGTTTGGGGCTTTCTGGCCGCCGGATTTGCGGTTCTGACGGTTGTTTTCTCCCCCGCGCTCTACCGACCGCTCAACCGGCTGGTTGCGGGCCGGCGCAAGCTCGAAGCGGTGGTTGTGCGGCTCGAAGCGATCGGAATGGCGTACCGTCGCCGCCTCGGCACGGTGGTCGCCATGCTGGGCGTGTCGGTTTTGATTCACAGCCTGCTCGTGCTAGCCTTCTTCATCGCCAGCGCCGCGTTGTTTGACTCGATGCCGACGCTCGGGCAGCATTACCTGATGGTGCCGTTGGTCCTCTTCACGACCGCCGTGCCCCTCCCGTTCGGAGCGCTTGGCCTGACCGAACAGATTAGCGGCCGACTCTTTCAGTTGGTGAACCACGCCGACGGCGCCGTGGCAATGATGGCGTTCCGCGTCCTGATGTATGCCAGCGGGGCGATCAGTGCCTGCGTATACCTTGCCAACCTCCGGCAGGTCCGGACCTTGCGGGAAGACTCGGAACTGGCCGTTGATCAACCTCTGATGGCCGAGGCGACAGAGCTCACCTGAGTTGGAACCAAAGAAAAAGGACACACCGTAAAGT
>CBDATT010000005.1:0-507500 GCA_965199885.1 Isosphaeraceae bacterium
ACCCTTCGCCGGGGACCGCCCGGACCAATCGGCCCGGCTGAGCAGGCGCAAGATACCCCTGCAACTCCTCCAGATCCGCGGGAAACGTATCGCCATCCGAGCCGAGATTGCGGCGAAGTGCCTGCGCCGTGGCAAAGTCTCCCCCTGGAGCTCGGCCTAGCCCCAGGTCAACGCGACCCGGATAAAGGGCCGCCAGCGTGCCGAACTGCTCGGCGATCACCAACGGAGCATGGTTCGGGAGCATGATTCCCCCCGAACCGATCCGGATCGACCGGGTCACACTCCCCACACGGGCCAGCACCACCGAGGTCGCCGCGCTGGCCACCCCAGGGATGTTGTGGTGCTCAGCCACCCAGAAGCGGTGGTATCCCAGCGCCTCGACATGCCGCGCCAGGTCCATCGTGTTGCGGAGCGCCTGGCCGGCATCGCTGCCCGCGACGATCGGCGATAAATCCAGAACTGATAACGGTATTTGAGACGATGCGAGCATCTCTGCCCCCCCGTTTTGAGACCACCTGCGAATCCGCTGAAGCGATTCTAGGGAGATGGCCAAACTCGACACGGATTTCGACTACAAACCAGTCAAGCTTTTCCTGGAAGACGCCCCGGATTCCGCCCGCGGAATGGTGCGGAGCGTCCAGTGGCTCAGCTTGAAAAGAAGCGTGCATGACCGCACTCATGGACGCAAGCAATTAAACACTCTATGATTTTCAGTCAGGGCAAGTCGCCATGACCTTCGGTCGATCCGCTCTGGCGGAGGGTGCAGAGGATGAAAAGTACGCGGGTTGGACGTGGGCTCCGGGGCTGGGGATTGAAGTCCACGCGGACGGACGAGATTTACGAGCGTTTTGTCGGCGACTACCTGAAAGGTTGTTCGCTCGATTCGGGGCAGGAGTTCGCGACCGCCGTGGCCAAACGGTTTCGCGAAGGCTCGGCGCGGGCGTGCTCGTTGGCGATTGGTACGTGGGTCGAGCAGCGGTTGAACGACGAGGGCTGGACCCAACAAGACCTGGCGGACCGGGTCGGAGTCGACCGGTCGGCGGTGGCTCGCTGGACGGCGGGAGGAACGCTGTCGCTCGGCCATCTGGTTCAGGTCCTGATCGCGTTTGGAGCTGAGGTCGCCGATCTTCCCTGGCCAGCGCGGCGGGAACTGGCGGTGGAGGCATTTGTGGCTGCGCTCGATTTTGTCCGGACGCGGATCGAGCCCGATCGGCCGGGGCGGGGTATTGACCGCGATGAGTTTTGGTGTTTGTATCATCTGTTCTCTGAACCGCACTGGGAACGAGCGATCCGGCTCGGTGATGCTGAAGCGCTCCGGCAGGAAGCAAGCCGGGTCATCAACCATGCGGGGACGAGTCTCGGTCGTCCTCCCAGCCGGGTTTCGGGCGTCGATGGCTTGCAGCGGCTGGTCGAGGATTGGGCGGCGGCCTGGGTCGTTGCCCTCCGTTTGGTTCCCGAGGATTGGGCGATCCGTTGATGAGATCCACCACCGACCTGGAAGCTCTGATCCGTCGATTGGCTGGTCGGGATATCCCCGGCGGTGGGTCGGAATCCGTGGCCGCCAGCGATGGGTCCCAACCCGCTCAATCCGCACTGGCTCAAGAGATCGAACTCCTGGGGGAGATCCGGCGGCGGACTCGGGTCATGTTCGCCGATCCTGATACCACAGCCTCGCCGTCTCCTTTCGCATCGACCGACGATTCCACTGACTCCATATCGACCGCACCCAAATTCCCAGATCGACGGGTTCGTTCCACCATCAATCTGGCGATCCTCGGCCTGTTGCTGAGTCTGTTCCTGGGAGGAATGACCGCCCTGATCGGGTGGCTCATCGATCGATCGGTCTCGGTTCGAGGACGTGAGCAGACCGCCCTGGTCATCGCCGAACTTCGCCGCGAGGATGCCAACCGGGCACGTCAGGCGATCCAGAATCGAGCGCAGGGCCAGCCCCTGGATTCTCAGGTCGACCAGCTCAAAGCCGACCTGGCCGAGATCAACGCCAAGCTCACGGCACTGGCCCTGCTTGGTTCCGCACCGCCGCGCGGTGATCCCGCCGATGCCAGTTCGAGACCCCCGAAGCGAGTCAACGGTGCGCTTTCCCTGCCCGGTGCTGGTTCAGAATCGAGCGTGCCGCTACTCAGCGCTGACCTGGCCACCATCCGTCGCGAGATTTCAGACAGCGAGGCGGCCAGCATGCGTCAGCTTCAGGAGATGCGAACCGTCATCAACCAGCTCAACAACGTGGTCCGCCAGGTTTTGAGTCGACCGACACCCCCTGACAGTTCGAGCGTTGCACTTCCGCTGCTGGCCGTCGCAGTTCAGGCCTTGATCAACAACTTGCAGCATCAGACCACTCAGGTCCGTGGTGAAGCGGTCGAGCAACTGATTCGCCTGGGTCCGCTGGCTCGGAGTGCGGTGCCGGCATTGCGGCAGATGGTGACCCGCGAGTCGGACCCGAATGTCCGGTCGGCTGTCGAAACCGCGATCAGCGTGTTATCGTCGAACTGATCGAGAGTTGTGCGATCGAAGCGGATACCGGTGTTCATCGTCGGTCTCACGAAGCATCTTTGTGACCTGACAGGTCTTGCGTCAGTCGCCCGGGGGGCGTTTGGAGCAGTTCCCAGAAACGTCGGCAGAATCAGCCCCAAATGCGTGGCAGGTTCGCTTCCCGGCACCCAACGCACGGCAGTCCAGTAGAGCCGGATCCAACATCCCCTGAGTCATCCTCTTGTGCCGGCACTGCTGCATTGCTGTTCATGCACTCCACCGCTGAGCTGGCACGCACCGTACGCCTCAGCACCGCCGCGACCCGGGCAAACGAGGCGGCCTCGGTCCCCTCCAGCTGGACTCCGGGCGATCCTGCGGACCCTGGCCGCTCATGGCCGCCCGCTCCGGGCCGCTCTTGCTCGTCGCCGGCCATCGCCTCACCCAATCGACGCGGGGCTCGCCCTCGGCCAGATGCTTATGCTCCGGTCGAAACGCCGTGCTCCGCGGATCACTCAAGAAGTTCGGACCCGCTTCCAGTCCGGACCAGTCAGAGCGGGCAACGTCGCGGCGATCTCCGCCCGGGCTCGCTGGCTCGTGTTCAGCCGACCGGCCGCATGAAAAGGTCCAACGCCGCCCGCACGCCGCCAGGCCGATTCCTGACGCTCGACGCATCGCCACAGCCTGACGCCAGGCGGCCCGGGCGGTTTGGGCGACGCCCGGTCGATTCAGGGTGTCACAGGTTTCGGCATGGGTCCATGCCGCTTCGGCCCGCCGCCAGGCACCAAAGAGCACGGTGCGGGCCTCGCGGGCGGTGTGGAACAGATCCAGACCTGGAGCCAGCGGTGTGGGGTCGTTGGCCCCTTGACGCTGGCGAGCCAAACGATCCAGGCCCGAGGCGATCCCCTTGGCCGCGTCGGAGATGACGAACTCCAGGGCCTGCCAGGGGGCCAGAGCCTCGTGCCAGGAGGTGGCCGAGCGGTCGGCGGCGTTGTGGCAAAACAGGGCGGTCATCGAAGTCGGCTCGATCCCCACCAAAGTCGGCGCCCCCCAAAAAAGACCTCGTCCACGGCGAGGGTAGTCACCAGGGGTACGCTTGCCGCATCGAGCGGCTGGAGGATCTCCCGAGCCTTGCTGGCCTCCTGGGCGACCCAGCGACCGATGGTCGAGTGATCCGGGGCGTCCTGGGCAGGTAACAAGGCTTTGAACAGAACTTCGATCTGCCGGAGGCTGACGCCCGCGGCGAAGGCGACAGTGGCGACCTGTCGGAGCTTTGCGGCATTGCAAAGGACGGTGGGCCCAGCGGGTTCTTGGGCCCCGGCGAGTTGTTGGCGCAGCGTGAGGACCTCGGCGTGAATGGGATCGAGTTGGGTCTGTCGGGTCGCCGGGTCGAGTTGGTGCTCGACCTGGCGAGCATGTTGGTAGACCGTCTGTCGGCTGCATCCGGCTTCTCGGTCGTCGCCGGATTCAGCATCGGCCTCGTGACCTGGATCCAGTTGCATCGGCTCTTGACGGAAGGAAACCACCTACGGCGCTGAGGAACGGTTACCGAGTATTCTGGGGCGGGGCACCAATCGCGGTCGTCGCCGGATTAAGCATCGGCCTCGTGCTGGATCCAGTTGCATCGGCTCCTGACAACCTACGGCGCCGATACCGAGTATTCTGGCAGCCGCCGTCTTGCTAGAAACGGGGCCGATCCTGGCCAGCCTGCTGGTGGCGGGACGCATGGGCGCGGGGCTCGGCGCAGAACTCGGGTCGATGACGGCCACCGAGGAAATCGATGCCCGCGAAGTTCTGGGGGCGCCGACATTCGGTTCGCTGATCGCCCCGCGTGCGATCGCGGCCATCGTCGCCGTGCCGATGCTCACGGTCGTGCTCGATGTCAGCGCGCTGGGCGGCGGTCTGGTCGCCGAATTACTCGGCGGTCGCACGCCCCTTGGCCTGTTCCAATCCCATTTCTTTGATTTTCTCCGCTGGCGCGACATCATGACCGCCACAATCAAGACGGCTGTTTTTGGCCTGATCGTGGCGATTGTGAGCTGCGATGCTGGCTGCCGCTCAGGGCGATCCACCGAGGATATCGGCCGGGCGGCAACTCAGGGAGTCGTCCGGTCCATGGTCGCGACGTTCCTGGTCAACGTGTTGCTGGTGCTCTTATTGCAGGCGGTCCGGATCGCGTGACTGTGCCTCGCAGATTTGAAAGGTTTCAGCCTCCAATCAAGAACTGCCCAGTGGCTCGACCCCGAGATCGCGGATCGTCACCAGAGCGCGGAAGTTAAGACCTCGTTGCTCGAACGCCTGCGCGGCCCCTTCAAGCCGATCCAGCAACGTCAGGACGCAAACGACCCGACACCCGATCGCCTCGACGGCATCGACCGCTTGGAGTGCGGAACCGCCGGTCGTCGTGACATCCTCGACGATGACGACGTTCATGCCGGACTTGATCGGTCCTTCAACGAGCTGTCCTGTGCCGTGCGTTTTCGCGGCCTTGCGAACCAGAAATCCGAGGAGTTCGGGCCGCTCACCACGTCCCGCGGCCGCCAGAGTTGCGCCGACGATCGGGTCCGCGCCCATCGTCAGACCGCCCACGGCCGCGACCGAGTCCAGAGTGCCTAGAATCGCCAGGATCGCCCGACCGATCAGGTCGGCCCCATCGGCGGCTAGAGTGACCTTGCGGCCATCCACGTAATAGTGTGACTGCTTGCCGCTGGCCAGCGTGAACTGGCCTGTACGCAAAGCGCGAGCCTTCAAAAGTTCGGCCAGGCTCTGCTGCAAAGCGGAAAGTACGGCCATGGAGATTGCTTATCCTTCTCGATTCAAAGACAAGGTCCAGCGGTAGATTGACCAGGTTTCCGCTCGTGAACTTCGACGGAAGAATCCCGGTGGATTGAACGAGGAAGCGGCTCATAGCTTTTTATCGAATCGTTCTTTGAGGTTGCAATCGCGCAACCGTTTGTCGAGGTCGGCTATTTGATTCTCCACATGTTTGACGAGTTTGAGTCTGAGATTGTCGGGCAGTTTTCCTTGCCTGACAACTTCCTGGACCTCATCGAAGCATTTCATGGCCAGCCGAAACTCAGTCAAAGCAGCCGCCTCGTCCAGATTCAACTTCTTGAGATAAGCCGAGTCCCCCATCCATGCACCTCGCAAGCAAAGCAAGAGCGATTCGGTGTACAGGGTTCGACCAGACCCTTTCACTCCTGGTTTCAGTAATTCCAGCTGTTTCCCGATTTGTTTGACGAGGTTTTCCGCCACCAGACGATGCGCGGGATCAGGCTTGATTTTCAGGAGATTGTCCAGTTCCATCACCCAGGCCCGGACCAAATCGATGCGCATGTCGCCATCGGTTTTGATCACTTTCTGATCGATTGCAAGCCGGATGGCTGTTTGATAATAGTTGGCCGAGAGAGAATAATTTTGCGCGAGAAACTCCACATCACCCAAACACTTTTGCGCTCCAAAATGGTTGGGTTCCGCCTTGACGATCTCCAGACACACCTTGCGCGCGTCGTCGGGTTTTTTTTGAAATTTCAGAAGATACTCAGAATACGTCATTCGTAGCGGAATGGAATCTGGATCTCTCTGCAAACTTTTTTGGATCGCTTCCTCGAAATCTTTCTTACCGAATGCTTGATCAATGTAGAGCGAACTCTCTTCCTTTTGTTTCAATCGACTACAGGCATGACCGAGGTAGAGCAGAGGCTCGGCATTCTGGGGATTGTCGCGGACCAATCGCACGAAGATCTCACGAGCTTGGCGCCATTGGTTGTCGTCGTGAGAGTTAAGCAGCCGAATCCCTTCTTGAATTTTCGCATCCGCCGACGGCTTATCGCGTTGCATCAACAAGAAGATGCCACTTAAAATGAGCAAAGCAATGATTGCGATCCATTTGTGGCGTCGATAACTCCAGTTCACCGTCACTTCGAGACGTGACGAGTTCGCCGCGAAGGTCAATGGCTCACGACTTAAAAAGTTTTCGAGATCTTTTGCGAGATCGGCCGCGGTTTTGTAGCGATCTTCAGGAGTGAAGGCCAGACATTTCAAAATAATTGCATCGAGTGATGGGGGAATATCCGGTCGGTCCAGCCGGCACGACACGGTCAGGCTATGCCGACGGTCGTGCAGATCCTGAATCGCCCGAGGCAAAGGCAAATCGGCGCGAGGAAGGTCTGGTTTTTTTCCAGTCACGAGTTCGCGGAGGACAAGACCCAGTGCATAAATATCAGCAGCGCCTTTGACATCATCCCAGTACCGCGGGTCCAGAAAAGCCTGCAGTTGTTCGGGGGCCATGTAAGGCAAGGTTCCCCCGGCAAGTGCCGCCTGAGCATGTTCCGAGTCGTTGGGCTGATGTGCGAGATTGAAGTCAAAAAGGAGGGGGCCATCGCGGTGAGATAGCCAGATGTTGGCGGGTTTGATATCGCGGTGGAACACACCTTCTTCATGCAAATAGGCCAGTGCCCGGGCCATCAACATGCCGATCCAGGCGATCGCTTCGGTATAGGTGCCCTCGACCGGAAAATCATTCCAGCCGGACTCACCGATGCCGTGGCGGACAGGGCAGACCTTACGAACAGCATAGATCGACTGAGCTCGGCGAGGCAAACCAGTCGCTTTGACTTGCTCAAGCAAGGTTTCCAGAGTTAGACCGGGTTTATAGGGCATGCAGATCCCGTGCAGGCCCGACCCGGGCGATTCTGCGAGCGACAAAATCGGCACGATGTTCGGGTGATCGAGTCGGGCAAGGATCGCCGGTTCGACACCGATCGACGGCGAGACCTTCAAAACGACCTTGCGGGGACCGAGGTCATCAGTGGCGAGATAAACCTGAGCCGCCCCACCTCGACCAAGCAACGAGTCGAGTCGGAACGTCACGAACCGATCACCAACTTCGGGAAAAGAGACCTTGGGCCGGATTGTCCCCACGATCTGACTGAGTTCGCGGTGATACCCGATTTGAGAGAGTAGCGAGTCGCGCCACGGGAGATAGCGGTTGCAAAACTCACTGACAGTCGGGCTCGCATCGTTTTCCTCAAGCAGACAAAACTCTTCGTATACCAGACTGATAACCCGGTCATGATCTCCGGCAAGATCGGGAAAAAGTGCCAGATATTCAGCGGCGGTCGGCCTTTCGCCGCGGCGAAACCGTTGTTCAAGTTCGACCTTGATCAGGGCGGTAAGCAGCGTGACCGACCGAGTGGACTTCAGTCGATTCCAGTATTGGGCGAGAAGAGGTCGTCCCTCTTTCGGCAAAGTACGGAAGTCGTCAACAATGGCTTGAATCGAGCGATTTCCAGCTTGGAAAGCACTTGGGATGCTGGACTTCAAGGAACCTTCCTCCAGACTAGAGGCGAAAAGTCCCTCGTAACCGTTCCAGAAACCGCTCGACCTTGCGAAGATGCCAGCCTGTGGCCTTGGAAACCTCGTTGTTGGTAAACCCCTGCATCTTCAATTCAATAATGGCTCGTTCGTCGTTGCCTTCGACGCGAAGGAGGGATTCTTCGCTTTCGCTGGCCACAGCCACCTGGCTTGCTGTAGGACCATGATCAGCGATCTCGAACTGACCAAGGTCATCGCCAGGGAATGCTGCCTGAGTTCTTGAGATATCACGCTTCATGGCATGACCATGACGATAACCGTCAACAAGCTTCATCTCGGCAGCCCGGATCAAATAGGCTCGCAAACCGTCGATCGATGTGAAGTCGATCTGGTCAAATTTGGCGGCCAAACTCTTCATCACTTCGTTGGCGATATCTGTCGAGTCATACAAACTTCGGAGCGGGCGACTCATTCGCCGACGAATAACTCGCACGATTTTGGGATAGCACTCGTCAAAGAGAACCTGCCAGGCTTGTTGATCACCTTGACGGGCACGCTCGATCCAATCCACCGAGGTATATGCCTCGGATGGCGACGAAGTGGTCATAAATCCGCCTCCCGGGAATCAAGTGGGAGGGGGCAGCGTACCGCCTCTCCTGGTCCGAGGAGAAACGGACAAATAATTTCCGCGCTGATGCCCGCCCAGTCCGTTCCTATTGTAACGTAGGATCGGCCGAGAAACAGTCCACGGCAAAAACTTCTTCAAAAGCCGCAAGATCCCAAGAAGCAATGACTTAGATTAGATCAGCAAGATCAACCTCAGAAAATTTTTCAGATATTTTATTGCCGTTCATGTTTCGTCCGTCATGAGAAATCATCAGGAAGGGAATTTTAATACTCTTGTTCATTCCTGGTTTTTTGTTCAATAAGTCCGATCGTCAGTCCCTGTGTTCAGAAGTCGGCCCGTCCATTTCCTGAGTGGGTTATGGGGGAAATGATAGGTGAAAGCTTGGATCTGATGAAAAAACTTTCACCCAGGAACAAGCCAAAAACATGCAAGTGTATTTTTTCATTTATCTGTGTAGTAAATCATCTCAGGGTCGAACCCGAAATCAAAGATTTCGGGGTCACAGTAGTAATAGGAACCGGTTGGGGGAAACTCCGCGTTGAAGAGTTCCCAAGTGGTCGGAGTGGTTGAAGCTGGTGTGCCAGCAGTCGAAGCTTCATGAGTCGTGGCCGCGGCGACCACGGCAGGGGCATTGGCCGCGACCGGTTCGATGGAAGAAAGGAGGAAACGGCTTTCAACGGATTCCAGAACAGGGCTGAACTGAGAATGACGCATGAAAAACTCCAATGATCCGTGGCCGATGGAAGAAAAAACCGAATAATGCGAGTCAGATCGGCGAAAACTTGCCCACTGAAAAATCAGTTCCAGGCAAAGGAGCTGGACTGCGCCGCGATACGCGGTTGCATCAGCAATTTCTGATTGGGTTGCGGGTAGTGGTCGCTTCGCATCAGATCCTTGCAAGCAATCTGATACAGCGGACAGGCGAGATGCTGCGATTCGGCGGCGGAATTGATATGTGATGCGAGATCAGATCGTTTCTGCTGCTGGCACAACATAAATTTGATCATAGGAGATACTCTCGATTTGGTTTGCATGACCAATTCGTCGAGAGTTCGACCCGACTCAAGAAACCGGGCCGACCAGCGAAGTTCGCCACGAAGTTCTTGCTTCAACTGACGGATGATTTTCTGGACCGCCGACCGGTAAGCTGTTGAGGCACCCTCTTGGGTCAACTCGCACCATGGGTCACGACGGAAGGTCTTGTAAGTCTGCACAGCGACAAACAACTCGGGATCAACTGGCAGAAAACTGTGAGCGTAGATAGTCTCAGTGAGGCGGACCGCTGCCGCGGTCCAAACGCCTGGCGTCAGGCCGGTTGGCAACCATTTGGGATGTCTGAGCTGGTAAGCTCGCTCGATCCGGTCCGCGATTTGATCGATATTGGTTTGCGTTGTGATCACGGTTGACCCAATCGTGCTGAGATTCTGAGATCGGTTATCCAACAGGCAAATTCCGCGTTCTCAATCTGTCTGCAAGGTTGACCGGATTCCGTCTCAGAGCACGACATGGTTTTTTGGAAAAAGGGCTGAAATTCGACCAGAAACTTTTTTGATGCCGACAAATCGAGTGGTGACATCGACTTAGGGCCAAGGCTGCCCAACGAATTGTTGCGACACTCACGAGATACAACATCAAAGAGAACCGATTTATCAACCTATTCACACAAAAAATTTTCGCTTGAGATCAGCCCCTCTTGTTTGTTGAATCGGGGCATATCGATCCTGGTGAGTCGGGTGCCGACTCGCATATAGTGAAGTCGGGTGGGTGCAACCCACCGTGGTTTTGACTCATTCGCGCGGGGTTGGCTCGATCCAGTGGATGGATCGGTTGGATATCACGGCGTACGGTAGGTTGCACCCACCCGACAAAACTCCGAATTTCTGACGAGAAGCGGTTTGATTCTTCCAGATCTCTGCTTGTTTATGAGGAACCGCGGTTCATGGATTCAGCATCTGGTCGAGAATCTGCCAGCATCGACCTTATTCCCTCGGAGTCACTGATCGTGCGGGCCGTCAGGCTAGGGGACCAGTTCTCGACTACTGCCAGCCTGATCGACCGCGATGATGCATTCCCGACCGAAGAGTTTGCCCAACTGCATCTCAGCGGATTACTCACAGCGCTCTTGCCGGTGAGTCAGGGCGGCCAGTCGGTGGGAATGACCTGGAACGATTCCGCGAGTCAACGAACCACGGGTGTCCTGCTCCGCATCATGGAAGAGGTTGGACGCGGCAATCTCGCTGTGGGCCGATTGCTTGAAGGCCATGTGAACGCCATCCTCCTGATCCGTCAGTGGGCGCGATCAGAGCAACTCATCCAATGGTCAGCCGATGTCCATGCCGGGCGGATCTTCGGGGTCTGGAACACCGAGGGGGTCGATGGGCTCCAGTTGACCGACCCTTCCAGCGCCGGGAGGATCGGTTTACGGGGTGCGAAGACCTTTGCCTCGGGAGCCGGCCATGTGACACGGCCGGTCGTGACGGGACGATTGCCTGACCGGGGGTGGCAGATGTTGCTCATCCCCATGGACGAGGTTGATGCCCAGGTTGACACGTCGTGGTGGCATCCCATCGGCATGAAAGCCTCAGCGAGTCATCGCGTCAGTTTTGATGGCGTCGAGGTTCGGTCGGATTGCCTGATCGGGTCGCCAGGTCACTACTACCAGGAACCCTGGTTTTCGAGCGGTGCCATCCGATTTGCCGCTGTCCAGTTCGGTGGTGCTCGGGCATTGCTTGATGCGACCGTGACCACACTTCAAAAGTTCGGGCGGACCGACGATCCGTACCAACGGATGCGGATCGGTCTAATGGCCACCGCAATCGAGTCGGGCCGTCAGTGGCTTCGCGCCGCGGCCGAATCGGCTGACGCCGTGCAGGACGAGTCGGACCATGCCGGGATCGGCCACGCCATCACTCACGCCCAGATGACGCGGACCGCGATCGAGTCGATCTGCCAGGATGTGCTCCGACTGGCCGAACAATCCGTCGGCTCACGTGGTCTCGTCCAGCCGCACCCGATCGAGCGGATCGGTCGCGATCTCACCATCTACCTGCGTCAACCCGGCCCCGACGCCGCGCTGGCCGACGTGGGCCGAGTCTGGCTCGAACGAACTCCTTGATGAACTCCGATTTTTCAGAACGACGCGGCAGACCAGGAATCACTATGCCGAACAATCAGCGGCACCACTCGCCAGAACCGGCTGCACCCCTTTCGCTGAACGCAGCTTATTTTGAGAGATTGTACGAGGGGTCCACCGACGGCGATCCGTGGAATTTCACTCAAAGTGCCTACGAGGCCGCCAAGTATGCTGACACCCTGGCTCGCTTGCCTCGACCGCGTTACGGTTCCGGTCTCGAAGTTGGCTGTTCGATCGGCGTGCTCACTCGACAACTGGCGACCCGGTGCGAACACTTGCTGGCGGTCGACATCAATTCAACCGCCCTGGACCAGGCTCGGGGTCGCTGCGAGGATCAATCCTGGGTCAAGTTCGCGCTCGGGAACTTGATCGAGTCGGTCCCTCCTGGTCCTTTTGACCTGATCATCTTGTCCGAGGTGGCTTATTACTGGACTCCGGTGGACTTCTCGCGGATCTGGCGGTCGCTGGTGGACAACCTGAGTAGGGACGGCCAGATCATCCTGGTCCACTGGCGCGACGAGGTTCCCGACTACCCCCAGACGGGTGATCAGGTCCACAGTCACGCCCGCGAACTGGCGAGTCAGGCGGGAATGATCCACCGGGGCGAGTGGGTGGAAACCAGCTACCGGATTGATCTCTGGGAACGTTCCAACCGGGAGGAAATTTCCGACGCGGATCTCCCGGATGAGCGGATGAGCGCCCGGAGCTGAGCAATCGCGGTTCGGACTGGTACCAGTGGATACCGGGCAGCACTGACCGGCTCGGTACGAGCCGCATGCAGGTCCAGGACCCACTCACCCCAGGTCAGTTGGTTCTGAAGAATCCGCAGGAGCACGGGAAGTTCGACGCCAAGGTCTTGTGCCAGGGATGCAGCGGCGGCGGAGTTGGGTTTCCAGGTTGCGACATCGGAAGCGGTTCGGGTCTCGAACAGCCGGCGGAGGTGGCGGCGGGTGACCAGCTCTTGGGCGATGGCCCGGCCGTCGTTGACCATGGGCTCACCATCGGCGGCCCAGCGAGTCAGGTCCGCGCTGAAGCCGATGACGGTCCGGCCCTCAAGCCGAGCGGAGGTCTGAACGCGGACGCGTGGATTGTGGACGAACCGCGCATCGGCACGCCAGAGCGCCTCGGCCAAAGCGACGTCTTCGAGATGGGGCAGGGGAGGCAAGCCGCCAATCTGGCGGTACATCGTGGGTGTAATTCCAAAACTCGCTCCGCCATGCCAATCATGGCGAGGCATCAGGTCGAGCGGATTCGGGTCGAGGATCGCTTCGAGTTCAAGTTTCAGGCGGCGAAACACAAGGTCGCTCAGATACGTCCGACGAACGGTGGACCCAAGCTCCCGCAGTTCACGCGAGTCAACCCGGATCAAGCCGGCCACCGCATCGGCCCCGGCGCTGATCGAGGCCAGGCTGGCGGCGATCCAGTCGGGCGCCACGGCGGTATCGGCATCCGTCGAGGCGATCAGCCCACGCGGTTGACCGACTTGCTCCAACCGCTCGCACGCCTGATCCATCAGCCAGCGGCGGGCCGTACCGACATGAGCCAACCCGGCGGGCCAGTCGCGCGCGACGACATGACACCGGATTCGGTGAGCGTACCGCTGAGACTCGAAACGGGCGACCGCCTGCGTCTCGTCGGTGCAGTTGTTCGCCAGCAGGATGACCTCGAAGCTGTCCGGGTCGAGCGGTTGACCGTTCAGGTCGACCTGCCGCACCAGAGCCCTGAGCGTGGTCGGCAAATTGGCCGCCTCGTTGCGGGCGGGAATGATCACGCTGGCACGGAGGTCGGGATGAGGTGGGCCGAGGAGCACGTCGGGACGAGTCACCACGCTGAGATCTGACCAGGAGGAAGAGATCGGTTCGCTCCAGCGAGGACATGATCTGGGGATCTGATGCTTGTTGACGCCTGATTGAGCGGTATCCTGGTGCCGGAATGTCTTGTTCCAACGCAGCAATCGAGCGCAATATCGCAACACCCATCGTCCGGAGCAATTGATGAAGTTGTCAACCGCCTTGTCCTGGCTCGCCGTAGAAATCCTCCTCGGGTCGCTTTTGCTGGAGCCGTCGTCGGGGATCGCTCAGGAAGTTCTGATCGGTTCCAAGCGTAACCCCAAGATTGAAGCGGTGCTGGCGGATATCTCCGCGGAACGAATCGAGGCGACGGTCCGGACGTTGGTTGGGTTCGGCACCCGGCACACCGCGTCGGACCAGGACAACCCGACCCGAGGCATCGGCGCTGCTCGACGATGGATCAAGGGGGAATTCGACAAGTATGCCGCCGATTCAGAGGGACGCTTGATCGTTGAGGAAGATTCGTTCATTCAACCCGCTGGGGGACGCATCACGCAGCCCACGCCGATGGTGAACCTGGTGGCAACACTGCCGGGCGATAAGCCTGAATCTCGTGACCGATGGCTGGTCGTTTCAGGGCATTATGACTCGATCCCACGACCGGCGAACGACACGAGCCTCGACGCACCCGGAGCCAACGACGACGCCTCGGGCACGGCGGTCTCGATGGAACTGGCTCGCGTCATGTCCAAACACCACTTCGACGCGACGCTGGTTTTCCTCGCGGTCCCCGGTGAAGAACAAGGGCTCCTGGGAGCGGGGCACTGGGCCGAGAAGGTCAAGAAGGAAGGGCGGAACATCGAGGCGATGCTGACCGATGACATCGTCGGCAACACGCTGGGCGGTAACGGCGTCCGCGACAACCGGCGCATCCGCGTCTTCTCGGAAGGGATTCCGACCACCGAGACCCCCGCGCAGGCGCGGACCCGGCAATCCATCGGCGGCGAGAATGACGGTCCCTCACGCCAACTCGCGCGTTATCTCAAAGCGGCCGCGGAACTCTACCAACCCGACTTCGAGGTGACCCTTGTTTTCCGCCGCGACCGCTACGGACGCGGGGGGGATCACATCCCATTCAACGAGCGTGGCTTCGCCGCGGTCCGGCTGACCGAACCGAACGAGGATTTTGATCGCCAGCACCAGAAGGTCGAAACCCGCGACGGCATCCCCTACGGCGACGTGATCGAGCGGGTCGACTTTCCCTATGTCTCGCGCGTAGCTCGCGTGAATGCGAGCTTGCTCGCCAGTCTGGCACTGGCACCGGCCCCGCCGACCGAGGTCCGGTTCGGCACGGCTCGACAGGAATATGATACACGGATCTCGTGGAAACCAGGAGCCGAGACCGACCTGGCCGGTTATCGGATCGTTTGGCGTCCCACCCATGCGCCATTCTGGGTGCACGGGATGGACCTGATGGATAGGTCGGCTGCCGAAGCCGTCGTGAAAGGCTTGTCGAAGGACGACCTCTTCTTTGGCGTTCAAGCCATCGACACCGATGGTAACGCCAGCCTCCCGGCGTTCCCCGTGCCGCCAGCGCTCCGCTGATTCCAGTTCAGCAGGCACCCTGGCGACGAACGACCACACCAATGGTCTTGACCAGAATTTCCAGGTCGGTCGTCAGGGTCCAGTTTTCCACATAGTCGAGGTCGAGTCTGAGCATGCTCAGACTGTCGAGTTCGCTCCGACCGCCGACCTGCCAGGGACCCGTCAGACCGGGCATCACCGAGAGGCGGCGAAGATAAGGCAGCGGCGCCATCGCTTCCAGGCGTTGGCTATCGCGAAGCTGCAACGGACGCGGGCCAACCAGGCTCATCTGCCCCATCAGGACGTTCCAGAGTTGCGGGATTTCGTCCAGGCTGGAACGTCGGAGGAAGCGGCCAAGCCGGGTCACACGCGGGTCGTCCTTGATCTTGAACAGGACACCACCCGCCGCTTCATTGCGGGCTTCGAGGTCACGGAGCCGCTCTTCGGCGTCGGGAACCATCGTCCGGAATTTCCAGCAAGAAAACTCGCGGCCCTTGAGCCCAGTCCTCGTCTGCCGGAACAGGATCGGCCCGCGTGACTCAAACCGGATCAGAATCGCGACCACCGCGATAACCGGACTTAAAAGCACCAACCCAACGAAAGACCCAACGAGATCCAGGACGCGCTTCGAGATCGATCGGGCCGCCGACGCGGCCACAGCCGAACCCAACGCGACCACATCATCCAGCGAGGTATCATCTAAAGGATGAACCGTGGAAAGTCGAAAGGTAGGTTGTTGCATCGACATAATTCGAAGATCGCTTGAAGGTCAAAAAAAGTCCGCGAACCGTGGGATGAGAGGTCCGACTGGGTCGCTGACAAGTTCGAGCGAAGCGGACTATCGTTTGTACGCCCGAGGGGGATTGTGTGACAACATCTGAGCAGGCTACGTTGCCTTAAAACCACGTCGTCGAAGAAACCTTAAGAAACGCAAGTTGCCCAAACCCTACAAACAGCACATTCGTACCAAACCATTCCCGTTTCATGTCCTGATTGCTGCTCTTGGTCGAATGCCAAGTTTCAACCTTCTTTACCAAAAGACCAGCGATCGGTCAGCGGCAATTTGAGGTTTTTCGCCGCCAACCGATGCTGAGTGGATGGCGATCCTCCGATCAAAAGCAGCAAGATTCAACACGACTCGAAGAGTTGAGTCGAATCTGCGGGGTCATCCGAGATTTTCCCAATTTTCCGGAACTCAACTCTCTGTTCGCAATAGAGTTGAGTCCCAGCGTCACCTTCAAACGAGTTTCTTAACACCGGGGATCGGCACGGGCGACATCGGCGGGGGGGTGTCCCAGGAAAGTTCGGCGGGGACGAGCACTTCCGTTGAGTTCAGGGCCTGGTCGCGGGTTATAATCTCGCCGGTGTAGGCGGCCATGCGGCCCATCAGGGCGAGCAAGGTCGTGCTGGCGGCGTGGTCGGCATTGTTGATTGGCTGACCGCTCCGGAGCGCGGCGAACATATCATTATGCTCGGCCTGGTACATGTCGATTTTCTCGCCGGCGGCGGGCTTGTAGCGCCACTTGTTCGGCCCACTGATCCGCTTGCCGAAGATATCCGCCCGGCCCTTGGTCCCCTGGACGAAGTCGGCGACCTTGGCCGGTGTGTTTGCCCAGTGGCGGCACTGGTGGTAGCCCTTGATGTCGTCGGGATACTCGTAGACAACCGAGAAGTGGTCGTAGATGTTTCCATACCGGGCGTCGGTCCGCGTCTGGCGCCCGCCGACTCCATAGCAGGTCAATGGGGGATAATCACCCAGCGCCCAGGCCATCGTGTCGAGGCCGTGAATCGCCTGTTCGACGATGTGGTCGCCACTGAGCCAGAGGTTGTAATACCAGTTGCGCATCTGGTATTCCATGTCGGTCTTGCATTCCTGCCGCGTCCGACGTGGTTCCCAGACGCCGACCGAGTTGTACGTCGTCTCGACGGCGAGCACCGGCCCGATGTCGCCATTGTGCACGCGAGCCATCGTCTCCTTGCGGGGCTGATAATAGCGCCAGCAGAAGCCATTGACGGCTGAAAGTCCTTTTTCCCGCGAGAGCTTCGCGGCCTCGATGAATTTGCGGAGCCCAGGGGCATCGACGGCGACCGGCTTCTCGACGAAGGTGTGTTTCCCCTTCGAGACGGCGTAGGCGAAATGCTCGGGCCGGAAGGCGGGTGGCGTCGTCAGGAGGACCAGATCCACCTGATCAATCACCTTCTTGTAGGCATCGAAGCCGACGAACCGGTTTTCGGGGGCGACCGACACACGTTCGGCGACGCCAGAGGTTTCCGATGACTTGAGCGCGTTGAGGCTCGACTCGATCTGGTCGCCGAAGGCATCACCCATCGCGACCAGGACGCAACCTCGGTCGGCCGTCAGAGCTTGTTCGGCGGCGCCGGTCCCACGGCCCCCGCAGCCAATCAGGCCGATCTTTAGCGCGTCACCAGCGCCAGTGTAGGCGCTCCCGGCGATTTCAACCTGCGACGCGGCGGCCACGGCAGCGGCCGTCGTGGCGGACTTGAGCAAGAAGATGCGGCGATTCGTCTTGTTGGTTGGGCTTTGCATCCGCGAAAGTCTCCCACAGAGAACGGATCAGGTCAGCATGTCCGAAGGCGCGATATGCGCTTAATGTCCCAGGTTTGGTCCAACCTCGCAAACCAAATCCCTGCGTTCAGCTCGACATTCTCGATGCCGGGGTGCGTCAACGGATTCTGGCAAACGACTGCTGACCAGGAAAAGGGGACTGGCTCAAGCGAGATTGCGAGCGTGCCTGTCTCTCTTTTCCGATCGCCATGCCAGAATCCGTTGACGCACGCCTCGATATCGTCATCGGCCCAGCTTCGCGCGACCGATCCTGATACAATCGGTCGTTGAAACCACTGCCGTCAATGTTTGTGACCAAATATCCGTCGGCTGGACTCGAATTTAGCCTGATCCTGTCCAACCGCACCGACCCAGGTTCGAGGTGATCTCATGCGTCTGATCGTGGCAATCGTCCTGCTGGCTGGCCTGGCGGGGGTCGTCTGGGCGAACTCGGGCGATCCTACCCCCGCACCCGCACCCGCCGCCGCCGCCGCCGTTCCTGATCCCAAATCGACCAAACCTGCTGGTACTGAGCGGTTCGATAAACTCGTCCGCGAAGACCTCTTCGCCGGTTTTGGCGGCGACGAAGCCGCCTTGAAGCGCGGCCTGCTCAAGTGCGAGGCCGCCTTGAAAGACGATCCGAAACATGCTGAAGCGCTCGTCTGGCGGGGTGCCGTGGAGGTCTTCCAGGCGAGCCAGATGTTTGGCAAGAACCAGTACATTGCGGGGATGCGCGTCTGGAACCAGGGGCTCAAGGACATGGACGATGCCGTGGCCCTGGCGCCGAACTACCCCGGCGTCCGAATCCCCCGCGCCGCGGTGCTGGTTCCCGCCGCGCGTGGCACCCCCAAGGCGATGAGCCAGCCCTTGCTCGTCCGCATCCTCGACGATTACGAGTCGATGGCCAAGCTTCAGGCCGACCAGATCGACAAGCTCGGTACGCATCCGCTCGGCGAACTCCGGATGGGGCTGGCCGACGTTTACCGGATGATGGGCGAGTCGGCCAAGTCGCAGGCTCAGCTCGAACTGGTCAAAAAACAATTGCCGGATACCGAGTACGCGACCCGCGCCGACGAGTGGTTGGCCGCCAAGCCTGATGCCAAGCTGGCACACAACTGCATCGGCTGCCACGGTCAGTAAGGGGAAAGCCGCAAAATCTTGCCGAAAAAGATCGGACAGGCGACAGCCGAATGTCGCTTGTGTCATCGTCGGTGCCGCACCGATTGGTCACGCGGGCCTCTCTCGCTCCGCGTTGGTCGGTCTCCTGCTTTGACTCCTCCTTGAGACACACCCTCGCATGCTGAAGACGTCGCTCCGCTGGACCTGGCTCGGTCTGGGCTTGAGCCTGGGCCTGAGCTGCCTGCCCTCGGTCGCCTCGGCTCGTGAAGCCAGGTTGATCCGCCAGCCGCACTACCACAACGGGCTCGTCACCTTCTCGTACCTCGGCGACATCTGGACCGCTCGCGAAGATGGGTCGAACGTCACCCGACTGACGGCCAACAAGGCGCGCGACGTCTCGCCCCGGTTCGCCCCCGATGGCAAAACCATCGCGTTTTCGAGCGACCGCGAAGGCGGGATGGACATTTACCTGATCCCCGTCGCGGGCGGCGAGGTCAAGCGCCTGACGCTCCACTCGGCCGACGACACCGTCCTCGGCTGGACGCCCGACGGCAAATCCGTCCTCTTCGCCAGCCAGCGCGGCGAAGACTTCATGGGCAAGCTCTACCTCGCTCCGGTCGATGGCGGTGCCGAGCGGAACGCCGGCCCCGATATGGGCCTCGCGGGCAGTTTCTCGCCCGACGGGACCAAGCTCGCCATCAACCGCAAGGGGCAGTCGTACTGGCGGAAGTATTATCGCGGGTCGTACCAGACCGACGTCACCGTCATGGACCTCGCGACCAAAACCTTCCGCGACCTGACCACCTTTGACGGCATGGACTCGTGGCCGCTCTGGGGTCATGACGGGCGGATCTACTTCATCTCCGACCGCGACGCCGACAGCCAGGCCAACCTCTGGTCAGTCGCCGAGAGCGGCGGCGAAGCCAGCAAGATGACGCAGTTCACCGCCGGCGAAGCCCGGTTCCCGTCGATCTCAAGCGACGGCGCGGTGATCCTCTTTGAGCGTGATTTCGGGGTGTCGAAGTACGACGTCGCCGCCAAGACGGTGACACCGCTTCACTTCGAGATCGCCGCCGAGACGCAGGAAAGTTTGACCGAGTTCCGCGACTTCAACTCGACCGTCGATGATTACGATGTCGCGCCGAACGGCAAGCGGATCGCCTTCACCGTCCACGGTCGCGTCTTTACCGCTCCGACCGATGAGGGGGGCGAGCTGCGCCAGGTGACCGACGGCCCGGTCCGCGATCAGGACGTCAGCTACTCGCCCGACGGCAAGTTGCTCGCGTTCGTGTCGGACAAGTCGGGCCGCGAGGAAGTCTACGTCACGCCCGTTGATGGTGTGGGCGATCCCCAGGCGATCACCAACATTGATGCACTCAAGTCGGCGTTTTCGTGGTCGCCGGACTCGAAGCAGATTGCCCTCACGACCTCCGACGGCAAGCTGAGCGTGATGTCGGCCGAGGGTAAAGACATCAAGGAGATCGACTCGTCGAAGTACGGCAACATCAGCCGGCCCGCCTGGTCGCCTGACGGCAAGTGGCTCGCTTACAGCAAGTCCGATGTCACCCGGTCCGCCGATATCTACCTTGTGCCCGCGACTGGCGGCGAGCCGAAAAAGGTCACCTTCGACAGCCTATCCGAGATGAGCCCGCAGTTTTCCAGCGACGCCAAGAAGCTCTACTTCCTCCGGATGGAAGGCGAGCCCGGCGGCGAGCAGCGCCCCTCGTCGCAACTCTTTGTCGTCCCGCTCGAAAAACTCGACAAGGACCCCGAGGAAGTTGCCGAGGCCAGTCCAGCCGACGCCGACACCCCCGCCGAAGGGCGTCGCCCCCAGGGTAACGCGCGCTCCGCACCGCCCAAGGAACCGAAGATCGACTGGGACGGCCTCAAGCGCCGGACCCGCCAGATCACCCGGACGGGTTCGGTTCGATCGTACATCCCCGCCAATGACGGCAAGTCGTTGATCTTCGTCGGCACCGAAGGCGGCGCGGGTGGCGGCGGCGGCGGCGGCGGTTTTGGGGGTGGCGGTGGCGGAACCGCGTCGATCTCGACGATCGGCGACGATGGCAAGCGGCTCAACCGCCTCGTGGCCGGCACGCCTGCGCCCGCCACGACCGACGAGGATGGCCCGCCCCGAGGTCGTCGCGGTGGCGGCGGTGGTGGTGGCAATGGGTTCTCGAACCTCGCGCTCACCAGGGATGGCCGGACCCTGTTCTTCCAGGAAGGTGACGGCGTTGCCAGCACCACCGTTGCGCTCGGCACCGCCGGCGGACCGGGTGGGGGTGGTGGCGGCAGTGGTCGCGGAGCAGGTGGCGGTGGTCGTGGTGGGGCGGCCCCGGGTGGCGACACCACGGCGGCAGCAGCTCCGACGGCCGGCGCCGGTGCGGCCCGCAAGAAGGTGACGTTCAACATCACGCTCGAAATTAGCAAGCCCGCCGAGTGGGGCGAGATGTTCGACGACGCCTGGCGGACCATGAAGTATCGCTTCTACGACAAGGCGATGCACGGCAAGGACTGGGACGCCATGCGGACCAAGTACAAGCCGCTGGTGGCGTTTGTCGGTGATCGGCAAGAACTGATCAACGTCCTCAACGAGATGATCGGCGAGTTGAACGCCTCGCACACCGGCGCAGCGGCGGGTCCGGGTGCCCGCGAAAATGCCGGCGCACCGACGCGGCACCTCGGCCTCGACCTGACCGCCGACACCTCCGCCGACCGGTACAAGGTCACGCACGTTTATGAGGGTGGCCCGGCCGACAAGGACTGGCTCAAGGTGTCCAACGGCAACTACCTGCTCGCCATCGACGGCAAGCCGGTGAAGTCGGCCGACAGCGTCACCGCGTTCCTGGGTCGTCGCCTCAACCGCAAGGTCGAGCTGACCCTGAACGACAAGCCCGAAGAGGCGGGAAGCTGGACGATCAAGTACGAGCCGATCGCATCGGCCGCGTTCGCCAACCTCCGGTATGACCGCTGGGTCAACGAGCGTCGAGCGAAGGTGGATGAACTCTCGCACGGTCGGGTCGGCTACCTCCACATCAAGGCGATGGATCAGCCGTCGCTGGCCAAGTTCCGCAAGGATCTGGCCGAGTACCGCCACAAGGAAGCTCTCGTCATCGACCAGCGCTTCAACGGCGGCGGCAACATCGAGCAAGAACTCCTCGCCATCCTCGTCCAGCGCCCCTATCAGGTCTGGCAGCCGCGCGGGACCGAGCCGACCATCCGCCCGTTTGCGGGATTCTATGGTCCCAAGGTCGTCCTCCAGAACTGGCGGAGCGCCTCGAACGCCGAGATGTTCCCCGCCGGCTTCCGCGCCCTCGGGCTCGGTAAGGTGATCGGCACGCCGACGATGGGCGCTGTGATCGGTACCGGCAGCTACTCGTTGATCGACGGCTCGACGATCCGGACCCCCGGCGTCGGCGTCTACCTCTCCGACGACGCCCGAACGAACATGGAAAACTACGGCGTTCAGCCCGACATCCTCGTCGAGAACAGCCCCGAGGATAACCTGGCCGGCTACGACCGCCAGCTCGAAACCGGCGTCAAGGAAGTGATGAAGTCGCTCAAGCCCAGCAACGAGGTCGCCGGCCGCGCGGAATAACTCGACTGAGATCCCGCTTGCTGCTCACTCATCAGACCCGCCGACCCTGCGTCAGCGGGTCTGATTTTTTTTGGAAAGTTCGCTAGGAGCAGTGATATCCCGGATCTGTAGGGTGGGTGCAACCCACCGTGGGTTGGATCAGATCGTTTTCGGCTGCAAAGACCTTGCTTTACGATGAGATTGGACACCACGGCGCACGGTGGGTTGCACCCACCCTACAACTTCGACCCTGGCAAAATTGCGGGATAATAATCCCTATATTGCAATCATTGACTTGATTTCTTCCAAATCTAGGAAATACTGCAAAGGAGAATTATTCCCGTCGGCACCGGCACATCCATCGAGGATTCCCATCATGGCCACATCTCAGGCGCGGATCGAGGCGAATCAACGGAACGCGCAACTTTCGACGGGTCCCAAAACGATTGAGGGAAAGGCACAGTCACGGCTCAACGCCTTTCAGCATGGTCTGGCCGGGGCGGGTGACCTGCTGGCCCCGGGGGAAGATGCCGCACTGGTTGCCGCGCGGACCGAGGCGTTTTCCATCGAGTTTCAGGCGTCGGGCGTGGCGGGTGCGGTTCTGGCCCGGCGCGCGGCGGTGCTCTCGGTGCGGATGGATCAGGCTCAAAGCGATGCCGAGGATGCGGTCCGCCTGCAGGTTCAGGCGGCCCGTTTTGAGTTCGACGCCGAGTGCGTGAGCGAACTTGACCGCCTGACCGACCTTTTGAGCCGGCCTCAGGTCATGCATGCGGCGCGGATCGAGTTGGAACAGATGGCGGAGGGGATCGACCGGCTACTCGCGTTCTGGGATCGGCAGATTGCGCTGATCGAGGTTTCGCCCCCCAACGCTCAGGCCATGCAACGCGTGGGAAGTCTGCTCGGTCTGACCGTCGAGCAGACCGCGAGCGCAACCCCGGCGGAACTCGTGGAGCGAGTTCGGGCCGAGCAGGCTCGGCTCCGGCAGGTCGATGCCAGTACCCGCACCGACCGCCGGGCCGCGCTGGACCGCCACCGCGACCTCGTTGGGCGCATGAGCCGGCTCGACCCGTCGCCGCAGGTCTGGAAGATTCGCCGTTACGATGCCGCCGCGGAGCGTGGGTTCCACCGCACCGTCCGCGCGATCCGTGACCTCAACCGCGACCAGGCCCACGCGGCCAGAAAAGCCGGCACTCCCGCATACGTAATTGCATCTGTATCCGCAGCCTCTCCTGTGCCGATTTCACCTCCTGTCGTGACCCCACCCGATAACTCCGCCCCGATGGCGGTTTTAGCCCAGGCTGTCCCCGCCATCCCGACCTCGTTGGGTTCGTTCCGCCCCGACATCGCCGTCTCCGCCTCGTCGCAAAAACCGGCGGTCGGAGCCTTCGATTACGCCCGGTTGCACAACGAGTTGCACCCCCACAAGCGGCGGGACGTCCGCAAGCCGAAGCACAAGCGGCGCTGAGTGGACCAGCGACCTCAGATTGATCGATGATCTTTGATGGTTTTGTCGCCTCACCTGGCGACCATGGCTGGTCCACGCTCGGGGCGAATCAGGCTGGCTCGGACGACTCGCAAATCGGCGGAGGATCGACTAGATTGGTCAATCCATTCATCCGATGGGTCCACCACGTCGCCCGCTCGTCCTTGCTCGGGGGTTTCTCCGCATGAATCGTCGCGACTTCATCCAGGCCAGTGCCGGGGCCGCCGCTTCGACCTTGATCCTGCCCGGCTCGGCGGCTTTTGCCGCCCCAGCCCCGGCGCCGACCAAACCGCGCCGGGTTGGCCTGATCGGCACCGGCTGGTACGGCAAAGTGGACCTGATCCGCCTCTTGCAAGTTGAGCCAACGGTCGAGGTCGTTTCGCTCTGCGACGTCGACTCGACGATGCTCAAGGAAGCCGCCGCGATCATCGGCACCCGCCAGGCATCCAAGAAAACCCCACGGACCTATGGCGACTACCGCCAGATGCTGGCCGAGAAGGATCTCGACCTCGTGCTGGTCGGGACGCCCGACCACTGGCACGCCTTGCCAATGATCGCCGCGATGGAGGCGGGGGCCGATATTTACGTCCAGAAGCCGATCAGCATCGACGTGATGGAAGGCAAGGCGATGGTCGACGCCGCGCGCCGGCTCGGCAAGGTCGTGCAGGTCGGCACCCAGCGCCGGAGCACACCGCACCTGATCGAGGCCCGCGACCGGATCATCCGCGAGGGCAAGCTCGGCAAGATCGGGCTGGTCGAGATCTACTGCTACTACCACATGCGCTCGAAAGGGAATCCGCCCGATTCCACGCCGCCAGCGAACCTCGACTACGAGATGTGGACCGGCCCCGCGCCGATGCGGCCCTATAACTCGCTCGTCCACCCCCGGACCTGGCGGGCGTTCAATGAGTACTCGAACGGCATCCTCGGCGATATGTGCGTGCACATGCTCGATATGGTCCGCTGGATGCTTGGGCTGGGCTGGCCGACGACGATGGCCTCGGTGGGCGGTATCTTCGTCGAGAAGGGGCAAAAGGCCAACATCCCCGACACGCAAACCGCGACCTTCGGCTACCCTGACTTCGACGTTGTCTGGCAGCACCGGAGTTGGGGCGAAGCGCCCGACCCCAAATATCCCTGGGGGGCCACCTTCTACGGTGACAAGGGAACTTTGAAGGCCAGCGTCCAGAGCTACGACTTTACCCCGAACGGCGGTAGCGGCCAGCCGATCCATGGCGAGGTCAAGTACGAGTTCGACGAGTACCCCGAGGACCGGACCGAAAAGGATCTCGAACGCCACGTCGCCCCGGCGATCCGCGGCCACATGAAGGATCTGCTCACCTGCATCGAGTCGCGTGGGCGGCCGGTCGCCGACATCGAGGAAGGCCACATCTCGACCGCCTCGTGCATCCTCGCCAACCAGGCCATGCGCCTCGGCCGGACCCTGACCTGGGACCCGACCGCCCACAAGGTCATCGGCGACGACGAGGCCAACAGCCTCCTCATCCGCCCCTACCGTGCCCCGTGGGTCCACCCCGGGCTGACCAAACCCGAGGTGCAGATTCGTGATTAATCCGACGGACGCGGGGTCAGTCCTGGCAGGCCCCGCGGGAAGGTGACGATCGTGAACACTGCCAGCACGAGGGTCGCGAACGCGGTCACCGCGTAGGGGGTCGTCTCCACCCAGCCCGGCAATACTCCATCTTGGGAAAAATCTGTCCGCCCACCGGCGCCAATTGCAACGTAATCCATAGCGAGGATGACGACGAAGACGATCGAGCAAGCGACCATCACCGCCAGGCAACCCAGCAGCATCGTCGCCTCAGAATGGGCTGACGTGGGAATCTGGGCACGCTTCCCGGTCGGCATGAAGAGCGTGGCGAGCGAGAGCGACTTGATCGGCAGAAACGAATCAGCGGTGCGCGTCAGCCGAGCATAAGGCAGCAGGAGCCGGGTCAAGCCGACCCCGACGATCGCCGCCACCCCGATGCCGATCATGAAGTCCATCGCCAGCATGGCGACGATGAGCAAGGGGTGCCGCATCCCCCCATCGAACGGGTCCATCGGAATCATCGAGATCAAACCGAAGCCGGTCAGGATCAGGGCAAGCAGACTTGTGGTCACGATCACGCCGACCCGCCTGGCCCGGGCTCGCGGTGCGAGTTGCTGTTGCCCAGCGACCGGGGCGACCGGCCAGGTGTCGAACTCGCGGTCGAAGAGTCCGGCGGCGGGGGGGTCGGTGCTCATGCCCCGATCTTGCCCCCGCCGGAATCGAGAATCAAGCCAGAACCAGAAGCTGGATCACGGACCAGCTCTCGATTTCACTTCAAGAGCCCGGACGCGGCGTGCGGAACCGATGATCCGTTGCCGAGCCGGTCGACGAACGTGGGCTGTTTGCCTATTCTTAACGGAGACTCGCGAGGTCCGACCGCCCGGACCGAGCGACAGCCGGGTTCATCGGAAAGGTCGGCGTCTTGATGAGTTTCGTGGTCCTTGGCCTGGGCACCGCTCTCCCGGACCAACAGATCGAGCAAGCCCGGGCCGCCGAGCTGACCAGTGTCCTGTCCGGTCACGACACCAGCCAGACGCGCCGGCTGGCCGCGCTCTACCGGCGGTCGGGGGTCAAGACCCGCCACGCCGCCTTGCTCGACCGCCTCGACCTGGAGCCACCCACCCCGACCGACGGCAACCAGGGGCCGACAACCCGCGCCCGGATGGAGCACTATGAAGCCGCCGTCGCACCGCTGGCGGTGGCGGCTTCGGGTCGAGCGCTGACGACCAGCGGAGTCGATCCCGCCGCGATCACGCACCTGATCACCGTCTCGTGTACCGGCTTCCATGCCCCCGGCTTCGACCTCGGACTCGTCCAGCAACTCGGGCTCAATCCTGGGGTCTCCCGCACGCATGTTGGCTTCATGGGCTGTCACGGGGCTCTCAATGGCCTGCGGGTGGCGCGGGCGTATGCGTCGGAGTCATCAGCGCGGGTCTTGCTCTGCGCCGCCGAGTTGTGCAGCCTCCACTTCCGGTTCGGCTGGGATGCCGAGCAGGCGGTCTCGAATGCCCTGTTCGGCGATGGAGCCGCGGCGATCGTGGGGTATGGCGACCGCGGGAAGGGGACCGATGCCGATTGGCGACTGGTGGCGAGCGGGTCGCAGGTCGTGCCCGCCACGACCGACGCGATGAGCTGGCGGATCGGCGACAACGGCTTCACGATGACGCTCTCGCCGCAGGTTGCCACGCAGATCCAGGCGCACCTCAAGCCCTGGCTGACCGGCTGGCTGGCGCGGCACGACCTGGCGATCGGCGACGTCGGCTCGTGGGCGGTCCACCCTGGCGGCCCCCGCATCCTCGACGCCGTCGAGTCGGCGCTTGACCTGCCGCCGACCGCCCTGGCCATGTCGCGGGCGGTCCTGGCCGAGTGCGGCAACATGTCGTCGCCGACGGTCCTGTTCATCATCGACCGCCTCAAGAAGGCGGGAGCCAGTTTGCCCTGCGTGGCGCTCGGCTTCGGCCCCGGCCTGGCGATCGAGGCGGCCCTTTTCCAGTGACCGACCCCATGCCGGATGCCGATCGCCCGTTCGACGTCGTGATCGCCGGCGCGGGGCTGGCCGGGGGGTCGCTCGCGGTCCGGCTGGCTCGCGCTGGGCTGGACGTGGCGGTGCTCGATGCCAGCACGTTTCCCAGGGCCAAGATCTGCGGCGAGTTCCTCAGCCCCGAGTGCTGGGGGGCGTTCGATGACCTCGGCCTGACCAGCGCTGTCGAGCGGCTCGGCTATCACCCGATCCATCAGGTCCGGATCTCGACCCCGCGCCGCCGCGAGGTGATCGCGCAAGTGGTCGACCCCGACGGTCGCCCCGGGATCGGCCTGAGTCGGTGGGCGCTCGATGCCCTGTTGCTCAACGAGGCCCGCCGCGCCGGGGCGACCGTCTTCGAGGCCACCCGCGCCTCGGGGCCGATCGTCGAGGACGGCCGGGTCGTCGGCGTCGCGGCGCGATCGGCAACCAACGAGCCCGTGGCGATCCGCGGCAAGGTCACCGTCGCGGCCGACGGGCGGCAGTCGAGCCTGGTCCGGCAGACGGGCACCACGCGCGGTCGGAGCTGGTTCCGCCCCCGCCTGTTTGGGATGAAGCGGCACTTCCGCCTCGCCGACCCCGCCGACGGCGAACTGCCCGGCACGGTCGGCCTGCACCTGATCCCCGGCGGCTACGGCGGGACGTGCCGGATCGAGGGAGACCAGACCAACCTCTGCGCCCTCTTGCCCGAGGCGACCGTAAAGGCCCGACGCGGTGATCTCGACCGCGTCGCCGCCGAGCAACTCGGCCTCAACCCAGCGCTGGCCCGCTTGCTCGCCCAGGGAAACCCGAGCGACGACTGGAAGACGGTAGCGGGCGTTCGCGTCCAGGTTTCCCGGCCGAAGCTGCCCGGTATCCTCTATGCGGGGGATGGGCAGGGGACCGTCGATCCCCTCGGCGGGCAGGGGATGACGATGGCCCTGCTGGGGTCGACCGAGCTGGCCCCACTGGTCCTGGCCAGCCTCCAGGGGAAATCTTTGGGAGCCGACTCCCGGATTCAGGATCGATGGCGTATACTCTGGGAAGGGCGGTTCAGGCGGCGGATCATGCTCTGTCGGGCGTTCCACCACTTCCTGATCCATCCGAGTCTGACTGATACGGCAGCGCTCCTTGGTCCGGTGGCGGCAAAGTTTCTCGCGGCCTGCTACGGCCAGACCCGTGATACCCGGCGCGGGCGAGTTCCCGACCGGGCGCTGACAATCGAGGCGGGCTGACCCGACCAGGCGGTTGCGATCGGGTCGGGGTCGTCCTTATCCTGGTGCGTTGTTCCCGTCCGATCGGACCTCCTGAGCGAGACCTCTCCCATGATCGCCGCGCTGGCTTTGGCTCTGAGCCTGTTGACCCCCGGGATTGCCGCCGGACCACCCCAGGCGCCCCCGGCCTTGCCGTTCCTGCACCCACTGTTCACCGACCATTGCGTCTTGCAACGCGACGTGCCGATTCCCGTCTGGGGCTGGACCGAACCGAAGGCGCGGGTGAAGGTCAGTTTCCTCGGCCAGTCGGTCGAGACCTCGGCCGACGACAAGGGCCACTGGCAGGTCAAGCTCGGGCCGTACCCGGCGGGCGGGCCGCATACCCTGAGCATCACCGGGCCGCAGGCGGTCGAGGTGACCGACATCCTCATGGGTGACGTCTGGATCTGCTCGGGACAGTCGAACATGGAGTGGCCCGTCAACGCGTCGGACCGGAAGGATGAGGAGATCGCCGCCGCCGACCACCCGACCATCCGCCTCTTCACCGTGCCGAAGCGGGTCGCGCTCCAGCCCGAGAGCACGGTCAACGCGAGCTGGGAAGTCTGCTCGCCCGCGACCGTCGCTGAGTTTTCGGCCGTCGGCTACTTCTTCGGCCGCGACATCGAGCGCGACCTCAAGGTCCCGATCGGCCTGATCGACTCGTCGTGGGGCGGGACGATCGCCGAAACCTGGATCGCCGACGAGTCGGTGGCGCAGATCGGCGACTTCGACAAGGAACTCGCCGCGATCCACACCCTCCGCGACAACAGCGGCAAGCCCAGGGTCAGCTATGAGGAACTGCTCGCCATCTGGTGGCGCGAGAACGACCCCGGCGTGGGCGGCCAGACCCCCTGGTTTGGTGCCAACCTCGATACCGCCGACTGGAAAACGATGGAGTTGCCTGGGATCTGGGAAAGTCGCGGGTTGCCCAACCTCGACGGGATCGTCTGGTTTCGTCGCGAGGTAACCTTGCCCGACGCCTGGGACGGCAAACCGGCGACCTTGCACCTGGGCGCTGTGGACGACTTCGACACCACCTACGTGAACGGTCAGGCCGTCGGCCACGCCGAGCAGTGGTTCGCCCCTCGCACCTACTCGATCCCCGCCGGGCTCCTGAAGGCGGGCAAGAACGTGATCGCCGTCCGCGTCTACGACCGGCAGGGGAACGGCGGCTTCTCCGGCACCCCCGAGAGCATGAAACTCGATCCGAGCGAGCCTGGAGCCGCCTCGATCCCGCTGGCCGGACCCTGGCTCTACCAGATCGGCGCGAAGCCCAGCGAGATCTCGTCGCCGCCCGAGCAACAGGGCAACAACAACCCGAACCGCGTCACCGTCCTGTACAACGGGATGATTGCCCCCCTGGTCCCGTTCGCCATCAAGGGAGCGATCTGGTATCAAGGCGAGTCGAACGAGGCCCGTGGCTTGCAGTATCGCCGCGTCTTGCCCGCGCTGATCCGCGACTGGCGGGGTCACTTTGGCGTCGGTGACTTCCCGTTCTTCATCGTCCAGCTCGCCAACTACCGCAAGCGGCTCGACCAGCCCCCCGCGCAGTCGAACTGGGCCGAGATCCGCGAGGCCCAGTACCTGACGACCAAAGCGTTACCCAACGTCCAGGTCGCCTCGGCGATCGACATCGGCAATGCCGACGACATCCACCCGACCAACAAGCAGGAGGTTGGTCGTCGCCTGGCGCTCGACGCCCTTGCCACCGTCTACGGCAAGCCGATCGAGTATTCCGGTCCGACCTTCAAGTCGATGGAAACCCACGCCAACTCGATCCGCCTCACGTTCGACCACGTCGGCGCCGGCCTCATGATCCAGGGCGGCGGTACCAAGCTCGAAGGTTTCGCCATCGCCAGCAAGGACGGCAAGTACCAGTGGGCCGACGCCGTGATCGACGGCACCGGAGTCGTCGTCTCCTCAACCGAGATCGACCTCCCCACCATGGTCCGCTACGCCTGGGCCGACAACCCCGCGTGCAACCTCGCCAACAAGGCCGGCCTTCCCGCCGTCCCCTTCCGGACCGACACGGGCAAGCCGGAGGAGTGAGATTCGAGATGATGTCGCTTGAATAACCGTTTAATGGCAGGCGTCATCGGGTGGCAGAGGTTTCGAATCTTTTGCCACCGATGATTGATTGCTCTTTGACAATCTGGCCTCCCGACCGTACTTAACACCATTCCGGGATCGGATGCTGGGTCGTGGCCCACCAGGAATTGTGGGTGGGCAGAGATGGGTCATGATTCAACTTGTGGACCTGTCTCTCCCCAAACAGATCCGGATGGGAAATAATTCAGTGAGCCTCGACGATTAAATCCGAGAAATCATCAAATGCCTGGCCCAACAACGGAAGTTCTCAATGATGATTTGAAGGAGTTGCGATCCGATTTGTACCGGATCGAAACGACTCTTTCAGGTAACATCCACCGGGTCGAAACAACACTCGCAGGAGAGATCCATCGGGTCGAATCAACACTCGCAGGGGAGATCCACCGAGTTGAGACAACGCTCGCCGTGGAAATCCACCGAGTCGAGAAAACTCTCGCCGTGGAAATTCTCCGTGTCGAGAAAACGCTCTCAACGGCCATCGGTAGTTTGGCGGCCGAGTTCAAGCTATTCAAGTGGCTGATTGGTGCGGCGCTGGTGGCGTCGGTGTCCGGGGCGATCAACTCGGCTTACTGGGCCGGATCGCTGGCCTCGCGAGTCTCGAGCCTGGAAAACCGCGCTGACAAGGCGGACGCACGGCTCGATCGGATCGAAATTGCGATCGGCGGCGTGAACAGTCGGCTTGACCGGATCGAGGCGAGCCTTGCCAAGGTGGTCGCTCGGAGTGGGGGAAGAGATTAGCCCGAATCCGGACAAGAGATAATGGCATCTTAGCCGATCAGGCGGCGGGCGTAGCGGTGCCAGAGGAACGTCAGCACCGGGGTCAGGATGCAGGCGATCAGGAACAGGAAGGCGACGGTTTCGACGCGGCAGTGGATGTAGTCGCGGGCGATGACGTCGAAGTCCATCGTGTGACCGCCTCCCTTGGCGTCGCCGTAGTCGGCTCGGGCATCGGCACTGGACATCAGGCCGAGGGCGAACCGGGCGTTGGTCAGGAGGATGAAGGAGGCCACGGCCGCGTAGAAGGGACGCTCCTCGCTCCGGAGGATCTGGTTGCCGCTGAGGGCGCGGAAAAGGAAGATCCCGGCGAAAAGCAGCTCGGACCCGTGCCCCATCGCCGTGATCAGGAACGAGCGGAGCGGGGTCAACAGCGCCAGGCTGTACAGGCCGAGGATCACCAGCCAGCCAACCTGCTCGCGGGGGTTGGAGCGGGCACGCCAGAGCAATGAGGCAAAGACCGCGTAGGCCACGGCCACCAGGATCGGCTGCCGGTTGAGGATCAGCGAGACGCCGCCGCCATACGTCAGGTCGAACGACGGGAGCGCGGGACTGGCGAACAACCAGGCGGTCGCGGTGTGGCCCAGCTCGTGGATCACAACCATCAAGATCCGGACCACGAACCCGGCGAACGGGACCACCATGACGACCACCGCCAAACCCAGCCCGATCGCCAGCGCCATCCAGCCGTCGCGGTCGATCGTCCCGAGCTTCCGACGCCGCTTGCCCTTCGGGGCGACCGCTGAGGTCGAGGTCGAGGTCGAGGTCAAGGTCGCCGTGGCCACCGGCTCGACCGACGCCGGGGTGGGCAACTCCAGTTCCAGGTCGGCGAACGGATCGACCGTCGGGGCGGTTGGGCCGGGCAGGGTGGCTGATCGGTCAGGCTCGATCCGGAACGACTCGCGGCACCCTGGGCATCGCGCGGTCGCCCCGGCGGGAAGGACTCGGGACGTCGAGCCGACCCGGCCGCAGTGGGGGCAAGCAAACCTCGTCGTCGCCATCAGCATCGTTCCCCGCGCGCATCAGATCCAGGCCGCTGAGCTATTGGACCGGGCGCGAGGCCACTTTGCCAGAGGGTTGTGCGTGCGTCTGGCTGTTCAGGTGGTAAGAGAGGGCGACGCCGGCCCCCGGCTGGTGGCAATCACGGCGTAGAGCGGATCACCCAGCGGCCGGCGCTGGCCGCGGTCGAGGACTTCGACGTGGTCCCAGCGGCCCGACTCGGCGAGCCAGTCCTGGACGAGCCGCTTCCGGCCGGTGTCGTTGGCCGCCAGCCAGGCCATCACCGCTTTGGTCGGAAAGCAGCGGTCGGAGAAGGTGACGACGAGCGGGCCACCGACCCGGACGACGCGGGCGATGTCGGTCAGAACCGCGACGGGCTGCGTGAGGTAGTCGATCGAGACGCAGATCGTCGCGGCGTCGAAGGTGGCGGACCTGAACGGGAGAATCGGGGTCTGGTTCAGGTCGTGGACGACGTGAGATTCCAGACGGGGGTTTGCCATCAACTCGGCCACGTTCATGCCCAGGCCGACGACCCGGCTGTAATCGACCTCGGGCGGCAGGTGGCTGATCCACGAACTCATCAGGTCGAGAATTTCGCCGCCGGCCGGGAGGGTCTCGCGGTAGACCTGGGTCACGGCGGCGATGGCGCCGTCGTCGATGTGGGTGACGAAGCGAGGTTGCCCGTAGAACCGGGCGTCGGCGGTCTCATCCTGGCGGCGAAAGCTGCGGTCCACACGGCACCCCATGACGGTCGGTCGGGTCGAGATCCCATTCGGTCCAGCCGTTGTAGGCCCGGCAACATCGGTTGGCGAGGTCAGTCTTGCAGCGACTCGGGCCGGACCCCCGCCGCGGCGCCGCCGAAGCCGAAGGGGCGGGGGTGGTACGCGCCGACGAGATCGACATTGGCATCAGGCTTGATCTCGGCTTCCAGGCCGGTGGCCCAGTAGACGGCGTTGACCAGCAGGCGGCGGACGCCGGCGTTCTCGAAGTCGGTCGCGGCCCCCATCGTCGTGGTAAAGACGCGGGCCGGTTTGCCGGCGGTCCCGACGTAGGTTTTGGTCCACGCAACCGGCAACATCGGGTCGTTCTTCTTGCCATCGACCGCCTTGCCGGTGGGGGTCATGTCGGCGACGACCTCGCCCAGGACCAGCGGCTGGCTATCGCCCGGGAGCGGGAGCCGAACGCCGTAGACGTCGGTCGGTCCCCAGATGTCGCCCGACCGGATGCCACGGAGGATCGGGTTCTCGGACATCCCCGGAGCGATGATCCCGCGCGTGCTTTCGACCTTGTGGTTGCCGTGGTGGCTGATCCAGGTCTCGCCCAGGACCTGTCGGCCAAAGCCGCCTTCCCAACCAGGTTGCTTGCTTTTCCAGGAGTACCGGCCGTAAGGCTTCTGATCGTCGATGTTGAAGGCATGAGTGGCCGTGCGGAGGCCGATGATCGGTCGGCCGGAGTTGACGTAGTCGTCGATCTCCTTCATCTCGGCGTCGGGTAGGTTGCGGAACCGGGTGGCGATGACCATGAGGTCGGCCGTCCGGAGCGCTTCGAGACCTGGGATGTGGTCGGTCCGGGTCGGCGTGATCGTCCCATCGTCGCCAATGGCAAACAGGACGGTACAGGTAAAGCCGTGGCGCCGAGCCAGGATCTTGGCCAGTTGCGGCAAGACCTCTTCGGACCGATACTCCTCGTCGCCGCTGATCAGGACCACCTGCCGAGCCTTGCCCGGTCCCTCACCACCCTGGTAGACCACCCAGGGATCGGCCGCCAGGCTCAGGTGACCGGATGCTAGAGTCAGCAGAGCCGCGCACGCGCAGGCCAGACAAGTCGAGACGTTCATGGGTGCTACTCGATGATGCAGTCAGGAGGTGCCAGGACCCGTCGAGAGCCAGCGCCAGCGGACGCTGGGACCGACCCGCGACGGTGTCAATTCAGGCGATTACAGCCGAGGCCCCCAGCGAACACAAGGGGGCGTCGATCTTCCGCCTCCGGGCATCAATTCATCCCGCGTCGGCCCTGGTGGCCCCGGAACATCGCTCCGCCACCCTGTGAGCCGGCTCCGCCCGCCGAGTGACCGGTCACGCTCTCGGCCTGGAACATGGCGTTGCCCCCATGGCCCATCTCCCGGCCGTGGTGCTCCACCCCGCCGCGGACTCCGCGGTGCATCATCCCACCCATGGCCGTCGTGGTGGTCATGGTCGAGGTTGGGTCGGTCGAGGTTGCCGCCGCCGGTGTCGCGGCGGCCGGTGTCGCGGCGGCCGGAGCCGACGCCGCTGGTGCGGAAGCATCCGAGGTTGCCTGCATGGCAAGGTCCGCGTCCGGAGTCGCCGCCGGAGCCGAAGCATCCGGCGTCGAGGCAGTCGTCGAGCTATCCGAGGTGGTTGAGCTATCCGACGCCGTCTTGGCCGCGTCCATATCGGTCTTGATCGCTGCGTGGTCGGCGTCGAGGGTGGTCTGGTCATCGGCGGTAAAGTTCGATGCCGTCTTGACGGCGAGGCGGTCCGCCGCGAGCTGGTCGATCAAGGTTTGCGAGACCCCCTGGCTCTTGAGGACCGCGTCGCGGTCGCCCTGCAGCTGGGTCTTCTGGGCGTCGGTCAGCGTGATCGGGGTTGGCGGGGTGGTCTGGCTCGACGTGTCGGTCCCCTGGGTCGCAGGGGTGCCGAAGATCGTCTGCTCATCGGTCTGCAAGGTCTTCAGCGTGGTGGCGTCGGCGGTTCCGGTTTTGGCCTTGCTGATCGCCGCAAGGTCTTTCCGAACGGCCGCCATCAGGGCTGGCGTCACCTGCGACTTGTCGTGGATCGCCTGCTCGTCGGTCCGAAGTTTGGTGAGGTCGGTGTCGAGCTGGGTGTTGCCGGTGCTCGGCTGGCTGCTGTCGCTCGACCCGGTCTGGGTGGACATCGGGCTGTCGCCCATGCCGGTGTCGTTGCCCGGACCATCACCCATCCCACCATGACCCCGACGACCACCGAAGCTTTCACCGCCGCCCAGGTTTTGGCCCGCGAACCCATCCTGGTCTCGACCCGCGAAGTTGTCACCGCCGTCAGCATTGCCACGGGCGAAGTCAAGCACCTGATGCGTCGCCATCCCGTTCTGATCACCGCTATCAGCAGAGGTGCTGTCGGCCTGGGCCGAGTCGCTCGAATCGGTAGCGTCGGAGTGCTTGAAACGGACGTTATCCGAGTGACCGCCACCACTCCCACCGCCGCCGCCGCCGTTCATGTCGCCCATCTCGGCGGGCATCATCGCTCCGGCACCCGCAAACCCCGTCATCAGCTTCTTGGCTTCGAGCGACTCGCAGGCCAGAACCGACAGGGTCCGGTGTCGGCGGGTAGCCATCGAGCGGCCGGTGGCGTTGCGGTCCGAGACGCGGCCATCAATGTTCGGAGTCTTCATGGGACGATCCTTGTCCTGAGACATTCGGTCGAAATTTTCACAGCGATGAAGTGACGGGCATCCTTGCCCGGCTTCAATTCACCACCTGGGACCACTTGGGGAGTCGGTCCAGGCTGGGTGAAATAAACGAGGAGCCGTCGTTCTAGGCCGGCCAACACGACGCGCCCCCCGACGCGACATGCGAGCCTACTTTGATCGACGACTCCTCGCTGGATGCAGACCGGTGCTTGTGGCACCGACACAACCGATCAGATTCAACCCAACCTTCGCTTGAGCACTCAGTCAGACCAGGGTCCGCGTCGTGGTTCCGCGTCGTTTGTGTCGTCTCGTCGGTCGTTACATCAATCAATACCCGGCGTCCGCCGCGAACCTTACATCGGTTCCGGAAATATTTCCGGAGGTCGAATCATTTCATTCCCCCTGAGCGAGCTGGAGCCGGCGGACTTCTTCCTTGAGGAGCTTCTGAACCCGGTGCTTGGACACGAAGATCGACGCGACCGACACCGCCAGTTTCGTCGAGGCTTCGGCACCTGAGAGACCTTCCATCGCCGTCAGGCGGAACGCTTCCCACGTCGGCGCCGTGACCCGACTCTGCACCTGAGTGATGGCGATCTCCATCAACTCGCGGTCGAATGTTTCCTCAAACCGGCGCTTCAGATCGGCCTGTGCTTCGAGAGATTCGAGCCGGCGGATCATCCGGCTGTCCGACCCTCGGAGCCGGTTGGCGATCATGTCGCTCCAGGCGTGCTGTGTCACGGTCTTCAGCCAGGCACGAAAGCAGCGTGACGGGTCATACTGGAACTGGGCGAGCTTCTCGGTCAGGCGTGCCAGAACATCCTGCGCCACATCCTCGGCGTCGGCTCCTTGCAGGCCCCATTCACGACACCAGGCAAGGATCATCGGCCGGTACCGCCAGACGAATCGCTCCCAGGCCGAGGCGTTGCTTGGTGTCTGCCTGAGGGCTTCCAGCAATGTCAAGGAGGTCCGAGAATCCGACCAATCGGCCATCGCCATCCTCCCACTCGCAACTCACCAGGAAGTCCAAAGATCCGCTGCGTTCCATCAGCGCGTGATCTCCAGATTCGCAATACCGCCAAGGTGTCGCCGAAGCGACAAGTGACGGTCGAACAAGATCTTTGTGACTCTTGTTCTCATCACGGTCGCCCATCATCTAGAATATCTCTCAGAGGGGACTCGGTAAAGGTAAGCCGCTGGCGACATTGACCCGGAGTCGAGGATATTGGGGTAGGAGCCAATTGCGATCGGACGTACGATCAAGGGTGAATCCAGGACCGGTCGACGCCGCCGTCGGGATTGGTCTTTCGCCCGAGGCCAGATTTTTCCTCGAACGGGATCGCGAACGTCATGACTTCGTGCCCGAACAACGACGAACTGACGGCCTTGCTCGATGAGCGGCTGGGAGAAGACGACCTTCTGGTGGTCGCGGCGCACCTGGAAAATTGCGTCGCCTGTCAAGCCGCACTCGAAGTCTTGACCGAGGCCCGAATCTCGGGTCCCGACTGGTCGAAGACCGGCGATGTCCCGGCTCATCCCGACTCCGCAAGTGCGGCCGGCGTGACGACCCACAAACCGTCGATGGTCTCTCCGCTCATCGATTCAGCACTTCAGGTCGAGCAGGACTCGCGGCGGAAGCGGTTGATTCTGGATCGGTCGTCGCGCCAGCCGTCCTCGCTCCACTGCTCGCCACCCGACGCGATCGAACTGGCCAACGGCTCGGACCAGGGCACGGCCTGGCCGCCGCAGGTGGATGGGTACGACATCGTGGGCCGCCTCGGACGCGGGGGAATGGGCGTGGTCTATCGCGCCCGGCAGCATGGACTCGACCGCCTGGTGGCGCTCAAGATGCTGCGGGGGGGCGGGCATGCCGACTCCGAATCGCTCGCCCGGTTCCGGATCGAGGTCCGGTCGGTAGCGCGGCTCAAGCATCCCAACGTCGTGCAGGTCTATGACGTCGGTGAGTCGCGTGGGTTGCCTTTTGTCGCGCTCGAACTCCTTGAAGGTGGCAGCCTCGACGCGCGCAACGGCGGCAATCCGCAACCCGAGACCGCCTCGGCGACGCTGGTTGCCACCCTCGCCCGCGCGATTGCCTCAGCGCACGAAGCCGGGATCATCCACCGCGACCTCAAGCCCGCCAACGTCCTGTTCACCCGCGACGGCATCCCCAAGGTGACCGACTTCGGGCTCGCCAAGCGGCTCGATGAGAATGACGGCCAGACACAGTCGGGCCAGGTCATGGGGTCGCCCAGCTTCATGGCTCCCGAGCAGGCGCGGGGCGAAGGACCTCAGATCGGAATCGCCGCCGATATCTATTCGCTGGGCGCGATTCTCTACGAGTTGCTCACCGGTCGACCTCCCTTCAAGGGGGGATCGCCGATCGAGACGCTGCATCAGGTCGTCCACATCGAACCGGTCAACCCGGCGAAGCTCCGCCCCGGCCTGTCGCGCGACCTCGAAACGATCTGCCTGAAATGCCTCAGCAAGGAACCGACCCAGCGCTATGCGCTGGCCGGTCAGCTTGCCGATGACCTCGATCGGTTCGTCGCCGGCTCGCCGATCCATGCGCGTCGGGTCGGCGCTCTCGAACGGGGTTGGAAGTGGGCCAAGCGGGAACCGGCGGCCGCGAGCCTGGCCCTGGCCGCGAGTCTGGCCCTGATCGTGGCCGTCGGCACCGCGATCGCGCGGTTTGAAGCCGCGCGGCTCCGCGAGGTCCGGCTCTCACAGGTCCGGATCGAGGCCGAGCGCAACCTCAAGGATGCGCTGCTGGCGATGCAAGGTCAGAAGTGGAGCATGGCCCGCGACGCCCTGAACCGGTCCGAATCCGACCTGGCACGTGAGCCTGGGCTGGCCGACCTCCGGGCACGGACCAACACCCGGCTCGATCAGATCAAGGAGGGAGAGGCAGCACACCAGAACCGCGACCGCTTCTTCCACCTGGCGCGACTGGCTCAGCTCGCCGACGCGACCTGGCTCCAGGCGAGCGGACCGAACGGGATCGACCCGCGTCCAGTGCGTCGGGCCGCCGAGGATGCCCTTGCCCTCGTTGGTCGGTTCGGAGTCGAGACGCCAGGAACCGCGCGAGTCTGGAAGCCAACGGCCCCATCGGGTTCGCTCGCGGCCAGCGATCAGACGCTCATGATCGCTCTGACCCGCGAACTGATCTTGCTCCGGGCCGAGGCAATCGGTCGCCCGGCGAGTGGTGAGAACCTCGCCGATCAGGCCCGGCAAGCGCTGGTGATCCTCGACCAGAACCCGGAAGCCAGCGGGGACTCGAAGGCCACGGCCTACCTCCGGTCGCGACTGCTGGCCAATCTCGGCAATCAGCCGGATGCTGCCAGATCCCTGCGGCAAGCGACCGAGACCCGGCCGGTCACCGCCCGCGATCAGGTCGCGGCGGGGCGAGCCAGCGCGGGGGCGGGTGCCTGGTCCGATGCCATCGCCGCGTTTGAAGCCGCGTTGCAGTTGGACCCGAACCAGTTCGCGGCCCAGCTCGATCTGGCCCTCTGCGAACTCCGCGCGGACCGACCCGAAGCCGCTCGGGCAGGTCTGACCGTTTGCTTGCAACGCGAACCTCATGCAATTGCGCTCTATCTGCTCCGGGGGATGGCAACCGGCCGGGCAGCCGCCCATCGCGACCGCGACGCCAGCCGACGCCCGAATGATCCGATCCGACTGGATGCCGAGCGGTTGTTCCGTGCCGCCGAGGCCGACTTTCAAACCGCGCTCGACCTCCACCCCAGCGACCTGGAGCATTCACTGCTCCTCCTGAACCGAGGGACGATCCGCGTGCTGGCCCGCCAGTACAATGACGCCGAGGCCGACTTCGCCGCCGCCGTCCGGCTCGACCCGGACCGGCTCGAAGCTCGGATCAACTGGGGGCAAACGCTCCGGAGAATGGGCCGGATCGACGAGGCAGTCGAGCAGTTCACCCGGGCCATCGCGCTCGACCCGACGAACGCTCGTCTCTTCCGCGAGCGTGCCCTCGCCCGCATGGACCGCCGCGCCCGTCCCGACTCGGAGGCGACCGAGCGGGCCATCGCCGACCTGACCGAGGCGATCGGCCGCGGTCATCCGGAATCGCCCGACCGAGCCGACAACCAGGCCAGCCGCGCCCGCCTGTTGCATCGGACCGGGCAGATGCAAGCGGCGCTCGACGACGCCACCGAGGCGCTGCGCGTCGTTCCGGATCACACCGACGCCGCCCTGGTGCGGATTCAAACCTTGCTCGACCTGAAGCGCTATGGCGATGTCGTGCAAGGATGCAACGAAGCGCTGGTCCGCCGTCCCAACGTCGCCGAACTCTGGGAGCTGCGCGGGCTGGCGCGCTCGTTCGGCCAGGACTTCGTCGCGGCCGTGGCTGACTTCACTCAGGCTCTGACCCTCGACCCCACCCGCCAGGCGGCGCGGGTCAAACGCGGCTGGGCCTACCTGCTCTCCGACGCACCGAGGTTGGCGCTGGCCGACTTCAATGCCGTGATTGAGCAGAATCCTGAACATGGTGAGGCTTACGGCTGTCGCGGATTCGCTCTCGCCGGGACGGGTCAGTATCTCGCCGCGGTCGATGATGCGGAGGCTTCCGTCCGGCTCGCCAGCCCGACCGACCCACGAACTTACTACAATGCGGCCCGGATCTATGCCCGATCCGCCACCAGCTTGATGACTCCGCCGCTGAATAAACGGCCATCGAATGCAACCACCCTTGCAGAGGACTACCAGGATCGGGCATTATCGTTAATTCATGCCGCGCTGGATCGGTTGCCTCCCGATCGGCGACCACTGTTCTATCAAGAAGTGATCCAGACTGATCCAGCCCTTGCGGCCCTGCGCCTGCGCCCTCAGTTCGCGCGGCTGACCGGGTTCACGGGGCAACCAGCGCAATGAACCAGCCACATGGGATGAGGCCGGTGTTCCAGGACGAAGGAGCGACGTCCGTGATCCGATTCCGGCAGATCAGGGTCCGATGGACCTCGACCACTGGTCGACCAATCGTCAGGCGGAGCCGATCTGTTGCCGAATTGGCCGCGCGGCTCGTGCCGCTCGAAGTTCGCAACCTGCTGTCCAACGTCCCGTTGATGATCGGGCCAACGATCTCAGTGGCTTCGATTTCATCGAACGCTGGCCCGTTGGGAGCCACTCCGCACGACCTGGATCTGCACCGGTTTGCACCGCTGCCGGGTCCATCGGGTCAACCGTTCGACCCTCGGTTGCTCCTGATGGCGCCGCGGATCTCGGGGCCGGTCGGCTACTTGCACGCACCGCCGTTGCCCTTCAGCGCGGCGAACCCGCCGGGTGATCGGACCGGTGGCGGCCCCGACCTGTCCGGCGGTGGTCCCGGGGCCCCGACCGGCCCGCCGGGCAAGCCGCGGTCGATGATCTCCGAGGCGAACGTGCTCAAAGAGGGCAAGATCGTTCCCGAGGTGGCGGTCGCCGACGATCAGCACGGCACCGTCACGGTCTATCTCGATTCGACGGTTGTCTACCAACTGGGTGGCCTCAATGATCCCGAAGGCGTCAAACTCGCCGATATGAACAACGATGGGAGACCCGACCTGATCGTCGCCGCATCGGGGGATAACAAGATCCTGATGTATACCGGGCTGGCCGGGGGCGGCTTTGGTCCGGAGTTGAATCAGGGCAAAGGGATCGCGGTCGGCACCGACCCCGTTGCGCTGACGGTCGATGACCTGAACCATGATGGCCGGGCCGACCTGATCGTCGTCAACAAGGGATCAAACAACCTCTCGATCTTGCTCGGCGCGGGAACTGGTTCGGCCTGGACGCTCAAGCCCTCGCAAACCGTCGCGGCCGGGGTTGCGCCGGTTCGCGCTCAGGTTGCCCCGGCGGATGATGATCCGAGCGCAACCAACCTGTTGATCTGCAACAGTGGGTCGAGCGATGTTGACTGGTACAACGTGGCGGCCACCGGGCGGGTTGATCCGCAACCGAAGCGGATCTTCCAGGTCGGCACGACACCGATGGATATGCTGCTGGGTCGATTCAGTCATCGACCGGACCTGGATCTGGTCACGGTCAACCCTGGGTCCGCCAGCATGACCTATATCGCCGGCGTGTTCACTCCGGACGCGGGCCGTCAGGACTTCGCCCCACCTGGGTTCCAACCGGTCGCGGCCGTGCCGGTGCCGATCGACGGCTCGGGGGTCAACGACCTGCTCGTGGCCAGTCATGATGGTCAGGTCGCCCTGTTCGATGCGGACGATTCGAGCTTGCGGATGACAGGTCTGGTCGCCAGTATCGGGTTGACCGACGTGACCTCGATCGTGGCTGGGCAGTGGACCCCCAACGGTCTTTCACTCTTCGAGACGTCAAGCGACACCAGTTCGGTCGCCCTGCTGCGCTTCAGCATCGACGACGGCGGCATCGAATCGAGCTCGACCGGAACTAGCCTGACCAGTGTTGCCACGAGCACCTACGTCACGACGACCGCTGATCGGAGCCTCGACGTCGAGATCGTCTCGATCGGCGGGGGAGTTTCCAACCTCGTCGGTGTCCTCTGGAGCCGGTCAAACCGATCGCTGAGCAGCGACGACCTCACGGCTGCCGACGGTTCGGCGAGGTCGTCGCGACCGCCCACGCAGGGAGCCGGCAGTGGGTCGGCCGACCTCGACCATGACGCCGTGATCGCGTCGGGGCAACTGACCGAAGCCGACGAAGTCGGGAGCGACGGCACGTCGCCGCAGTGGACCCGATTCGTGCTCGGCCTCGACGCGGCGCTCGATGCCTTCGGGGGCGAGATGGCCGCCGTCGCCGCCAACGAACAACGCAACCTCGACGAATGGCCCGAGGATCTCCAGGATCAGCCACGCCTCGTCGAGCCGAGGATCGGGACCGGCAGGTCGATTGCCTGGCTTGACGGCGACTCAAACTGGCTCGATTCGCCCCAATTCCAGGCCCTGCCGATCGCGACCGACCGCGATCAGGCCGCAACTCTCCGAGCGATCGACCGGTTCAATCCCGACGCCGTGACGAGTGGGACCTCGGAACTGACCACGGCTGCCGTCGGTTCCGCGGTCGCCGTCCGGCTCCTGATCAAGACAACACCGCCGCGACCGACTCGGTTCCGACCCGACCGACAGACCCGATCGGCCCAGATCGTGGCGGGAGTGAACGCATGGCCCGAGGTCACCCCACCCGGAATCTCGATCGGCTGAGCGGATCACTCAGTGGGAACCGGCGGACGATGGGGGTTCGAAGGCAGCCTCGGCCTTGAGGATCATCGAGGCAACCTCGACCAGCTTCTGGTTGTTGTCGCGAGCGATCCGCCGGAGTCGTCGGAAGGCTTCTTCTTCATCGAGACCCGCCTTCTTCATCAAGACCCCTTTGGCCCGTTCGACGAGCTTGCGATCCTCGATGGCGCGACGAAGTTCGCCGGTCTCGGCGCGGAGCGACTGGACCTCGTCGAACCGCTGCAACGCGATGGCGATGGCCGTTTTCAGGTCATCCTGCTTGATCGGCTTGACCAGGAAGCCGAAGATGTTGCCGCCCCGCGTCCGTTCGAGTAACTGATCGTCATGATAGGCCGAGACGAGGATGATCGGCACCGGGTCATCCTGACCGAGTTCGACGGCCACCTCGATCCCGTCCATCTCGGGCATCTTGATGTCGGTGATGACGAGGTCGGGGTGCGACTCGCGACACCCACGGATCAACTCACGCCCCGAGCCCGCGGCGCAGGCGACCTGATGGCCCAGGCGAGTCAAGATTTCGCGGTAATACTCGCGCATCCGCGGTTCATCATCGGCCACGGCGATCTTCAGGCTGGCAAGCTGGCTCAACATCGGCAACTCCGTGGCAATGTGATCACGATCTCAGCTCCGGCGGCCTCGTCGTCGCCGAGCGTGATCGTCCCCTCGTGAGCTTCGACGATCCGCCGGGCAATCGCCATCCCGAGCCCTGTTCCCTGGGTCTTGGTCGTGAAGAACGGCTCGAACAGGTTGCGCCTTTGCTCGAAGTTGAGGCCCGGCCCGTTATCGCGGATCAGGACCTGATCCAACCGCCGGTCACCGACCTGATAGGTACTCCAGGCGACCTCAATCATGACAGGATCAGCGCACGCGGCCAAGGCGTTGTCGAGGATGTTCCGAAAGACCTGGATCAAGCGACTCCGGTCGGCGGTGGCCTGGATCGTCAAATTTCCCCGCTCGATCAACCGAGCATCACGCCCCTTGCGCGCGATCTCCAACTGATCCCAGGCTTCGCGGATCAGGTCGTGCAAGCCGACCGGGCGGCGGTCGAGATGGATCGGCGCGGCGTAGCAGCGAACTTCCTCGTAGAGCCGTTGCAGATCGTCCAGCGCGTCCTGCACGCCTGCGACCAGGTCGAGCGCTTCGGGGCGGTTTTCGAGGCGGAAGCCCAGCATTTCCAGGCAAGCCTGGCTGCGCTGGAGCGCGTTCCGGCTCTCGTGGGCCAGACCGGTGACCATCTGGCCGATGGCCGCGAGCCGCTCGGACTGGACCGCGCGACGCTGCGCGGCCTTGAGCGCGGTGATGTCGTGGCCGATGGCCAGAACCCGGCCGGCCTCGGGGTCGTGCTCGTCGCGGTTGCCGCCGTCGAGGAGTCGGTGCGCCCATTCGACCTCGCGTTCGCCGCCATCGCGGGTCAGGATGGCGTGGGTGATCTGCGACCCTTCTTCCCGAGCCAGGGCGATCCGGAACGCCTCGCGAGCCCGGACCTGATCGCGGGGCGGCACGAACCGGGCGAACCAATCCTCGCCGCGGACCTCGTCGGGCTCATAACCGGCGATCTGTTCGAGCCAGCGGTTGACCCGAACGACCCGGCCCGTCCGGTCCAGCACCAGGACGACGACCTGCGCGGTGTCGATCAGCCCCTCGGCGAAATCCCGTTCGCGTCGCAAGGCCGTCTCGGCGTGCTTGCGCTCGGTGATCTCCTCGACGGTGCCGACGTGACCCATCAGCGTCCCTCGGTCGGCCAGAAGTGGCGCTGTGCGCGCATGCACCCAGCGGTCGCGGCCATCGTTGCCCTTGGCGCGATACTCCTGCGAGTAGCCCTCGCCCGAGTCCTTGCTGGTGTGCCAGGCGGTCAGCACCCGATCGAAGTCATCCTGATGAATCCGACTGGCCCAGCCGTCCTGGATCGGGCTTTCGGCGTGGAGGTCGAAGATCTCGCGGCAGCGGGTGTTCGTATAGGTGGTCGATCCCTCGGTATCGGTCAGAAAGATGCCGACGGGTGAACAGGAACTGAGGGCGCGGAAGCGCTCCTCGCTGTCGCGGAGCCGCCGCTCGGCATGCTTGCGCTCGGTGATATCGGTGTAGATCCCGCCGAGGGCATAGGCTTCGCCGCGAGCGTCGAGCACGGGGAACTTGACCGACAGGAAGGTGTGCGGTTGCCCATCGAGCAGGAGCACTTCCTCGACCTCGACGGCCCGGCGTTGGTCCAGCACGAGGCGGTCGTTGGCGTGGAGCGGCCCCGCGATCCTGGGCAAGAACAGTTCGCTATCGGTCAGGCCGACCACGTCGCGACTCTGGCGCTGGGCCAGGTCCTCGAACCGGCGATTGACCAGCAGGTATCGGCCCTCAGTGTCCTTCAACCAGATCGGGGCCGGGGAGTTTTCGAGGATCGCGCGGAGCTGGGCTTCGGTCCGGCCCGAGGCCATCCGGTAGCCCTCGGCGATCCGGGCGTTCTCGACCGACGAGAGCCGGGCGGCGTGGAGCAACGCCACGACCAGCGAGACCATCAGACCTTCGCTCAGAAAGACCACGATCTGGAACTGCTCGGCAGGCGATGGAATGCCCAGAGTGCCATACGGCGGGATCTCGAAGTAGACCCAGAGCAAACCCCACGTCAGGACCGCCGCGACCCCCGCGCCGAAGCCACCGTACCAGGCCACGAGCGTGACCACTGGCAGATAGAAGATTGGCGAAGCGCCGACGCCCACCCACGACTCGATCGGTCGGTGGATCACGAAGACGAGGCCAACCACCAGCAAGGTGATGCCGTGCTTCAACAGGTTGGGTCGTTTCATCAATTCACATCCGTTCCAGGCAAATCAAGCCACCGAACGAGGCCAGTTCGGGTCCGCCGGGGCCCCTCAAGTTCTGGTTGACATTTACCCTATCTCGATGAATAATGCGACCGTCTTTGGCCCGCTCACGCCGGTGGGCCAAGCTCGGCCATGCTGCCCCTTCCACGCCTTAGTCCGCGCGGATGGGGCTTTTTTCGTTGTTGTTTGTTCAAACCCTCATCTTTGACTCGTGTTTTGAGCGAAAATTTCCGAGAATAAGTGCAGTTTCTTGGATGATATCGCTCAGACCGGTGGACTGGTTTTGAGTTATCCCTGACCCCGCATGGATGCGGAGTCTCGACCCGAATGGAGTCTAGCTTCCATGTTTCTTGCCTATCTTGGCCCCGAAACGATGTTGCCCATGACCTCGGTTGTGGCGGGTGTCGTGGGTTTCTTCATGATGTTTGGCCGCCGAGCGGTCGAAATGGTCGTCGGTGTCTTTCGCCCGAAAGTCACGACGATCGCTCCCAAAACACGTGCCCGGGGCCATCGGCCCACGACAAGCCGCAGCACCACCCCGTCCTCGGCTAGTTCGCCCGAAGCGTCCGATCAGGAAGCTGTCTGACCGCTGATCCTTGGAACCGCTCCTCTCGGCGGTTCTGATCCCCATCCTCAATGACGGTCAAGCACGGAGGCCCGAGTGATCAAACGCGTCATCGTGGTCGGCCTGGATGGGCTCGAACCGTCAATCGCCGAACCGATGCTGGCGGCAGGTGAACTCCCGAACCTGGCCCGGCTCAAAGAGCAGGGGGGATCAGCCCGCGTCGCCACCACGACCCCAGCGCAGACGCCGGTCGCCTGGTCAAGCTTCGCCACCGGCGTGAACCCCGGCGGCCACGGGATCTTCGACTTCCTCCGCCGTGACCCCACCACCTATCGCCCCGACATCAGCCTGACGCGCCATGAACCGGCCACCGCGTTCCGCCCGCCTCGGGCCGTGAACCTGCGCCGAGGCGCAACGCTCTGGGGCGAACTCTCGAATCAAGGTCTGACTTCGACCGTGATCCGCTGCCCGGGAACCTACCCGCCCGAGCCGATCCGCGGGCAGATGCTCGCCGGTATGGGCGTTCCCGACCTCCGGGGTGGGTTCGGCACGGCCACGGTTTACTCAGCAGACCCCAATGCCAAGGCGCTTGAAGGCGAACGTCTGATCAAGCTCGCGGTCGGGACCGACCCCACAGTCCGGACCGCGATCATCGGCCCGCGAAATCCCAAGGATCGCGTCGACTTCGAGTGCCCGATCGTGGTGACGCGCGACCTTGATGCCCATCGCGCCGTGATCCGGCTTGAGAGCGGCGGGGGCGAACCGCTTGAAGTCTTCGAGGGGCACTGGAGCGACTGGCTCCTGGTCCACTTCAAGGTCGGGCCGCTCCGAACGATGCGCGGGATCGTCCGGTTCTATCTGGACCGGATCGGGCCCGACTTCCAGCTTTATGCCTCGCCGGTGAATTACGATCCTACCAATCCCCCGTTTGCCATCAGTGCGCCCGCCGACTACTCGAAGGAGATGGCCGAGACGATCGGCTTGTTCCATACGACGGGGATGGTCGAGGATCACGGCGGCCTGAACAACCACCGCTTCGACGAGGTTGCTTTTCTCGACCAGTGCGAGACCGCCTGGCAAGAGCGTGAGGCGATGATGGTCGAGGGGCTGAAAGGGCTCGATTCCGGCCTTTTTTATTGCCTCTTCGACACTCCCGACCGGGTTCAGCATATGTTCTGGCGGTTCCGCGACCCCGGCCATGCCTCGCTCGGCGGCAAGGCTCCCGACCCGCAGTGGTCCCGGGTGATCGAGGATCAATACCGCCGCGGCGACGCAATGGTCGGCCTGGCGCTGGATCATGCCGACGATGAGACCCTGGTGGTCGCCCTGAGTGATCATGGCTTCGGTCCCTATCGCCGCGAGGTCCACCTCAACGCCTGGCTCCGCGAGCAAGGTTTGCTGACACTCAAACCGGGTCTGGAACCGGGAGCGGCGGCGGGCGACTTGCTCACGGGGATCGACTGGGCGAAGACCCGGGCCTATGCGGTGGGTCTCGGTGGGATCTACCTGAACCTGCAAGGCCGCGAACGCGATGGCCAGGTCGCGGTGAGCGAAGCCGCCGCGCTCAAAGCGACGATCGCCCGCGAGTTGACCGCGCTGGACGACCCGCTCCATGAACCAAAGCCGATCCGCCGGGTCCGGACGAGCGAGGAACTGTATCGCGGGCCGTATGTGAGCGAGGCCCCCGACCTGACGGTTCACTTCGAGCGTGGGTATCGCGCTTCGTCGTCGACCTCGATGGGAGGCGTGGCGGCCCACGTGATCGAAGACAACAAATCCAAGTGGAGCGGCGACCACATCATTGACCCCGACCTCGTTCCGGGGGTCCTGTTCATGAACCGGCCGTTTCGCGGTGATGGGGCACGCCTCATCGACATGGCTCCGACGATTTTGAACGCCCTGGGTCTGGCCCCGACCCCGGCGATGGAAGGGAGGTCGCTGTTCTCATGAAGATTCTTGTCCTTGGTCTCGACGGTGCGGACCCAGACCTCTTGCTCGCCGACGAATGCCTCGTCAACATCCGGGGCTTGATGGAAGCTGGTTGTTATGGCCGGCTCGAAAGCATTATTCCGCCGATTACCGTCCCTGCCTGGATCTGCATGGCGACCAGCCGTGACCCCGGCTCGCTCGGGGTTTATGGCTTCCGTGACCGCGCGGATCGGTCTTACGACAAGATGGCGATGGTCGAGTCGCGGACCGTCGGCGATATCACGGTCTGGGACCAGATCGGCCGTGAAGGGAAACGGTCGATCCTCGTCGGCGTGCCGCCTGGTTTTCCAGCCCGCAAACTCAACGGCGTGACGGTCGGCTGCTTCCTCACGCCCGACCCCGCCAAAAACACGTACACCCACCCCGCCAGCATGGCCGGCGCGATCAAGGAACTGGTCGGCGCTTATCCGGTCGATGTGCACGGCTTCCGCGACCGCGACAAGGGCCGTATCCTCGACGACATCCGGACGATGAATCAGAAGCAGTTCACCGTCTTCCGCCACCTCCTCGCCGAGCAAGACTGGGATTACGCCCAGCTCGTCGCCATCGGTCTCGACCGCTTGCAACATGCGTTCTGGAGCGATCACGACCCCGCGCACCATCGTCACCGGGCCGATTCGCCGCACAAGCACGCGATCCGCGACTTTTACCGCGAGCTTGACGCGGAAGTCGGCCGGGTCCTGGAAGCGCTCGACGACGACACGATCGTCCTGGTCGTCTCTGACCACGGTGCCCGGCGGCTCGATGGCGGCTTCGCCGTCAACCAGTGGCTCGTCGAGCAAGGCTTGCTCGCGCTCAACACGTATCCCGATACCCTCACGCCGTTCAGCAAACTCGACGTAAGTTGGGGTCGCACGATCGCCTGGAGCGAAGGGGGCTACTACTCCCGCGTCTACCTGAACGTCCAGGGCCGCGAGGCCGACGGCGTGGTCGATCCAGCCGACTACGAGGAAGTCCGGAACGACCTCAAAGCCCGGTTCGAGGCCATTACCGACCCTGACGGAAAACCGATCGGCACGCAGGTGTTCAAGCCCGACCAGATCTATCGCGAGGTCCGGGGGATCGCCCCCGACCTGATCGTCCACTTCGGTGGCCTCTCGTGGCGCGCCTCGGGTGGTGTCGGCTACCCGGACCTCCACATCTTCGAGGACGAGACCGGCGCTGATGACAGCAACCACGCGCAGCACGGATCATTCGTGCTCGTTGCGCCCGGCAACCCGCTGAGTGGCGAGGTCACGGGTGCTCGCCTGCTCGACATCGCCCCGACGCTGCTCGATCTCGGCGGCTACGACATTCCCACCTCGATGCAGGGTCAATCCCTTGTCGCGGGGCTTGACCGGCCTCACTTCGATCCGACCGGCACCTCGGAGGATGAAGACGAAGCGGTTCGGGCCCGGTTGAGCGGACTTGGTTATCTCTCCTGAACGGCAACCGCGATCCATGCTCGACCCAGGATGGGGATCGAGCCTGGACCGCCCACGATAGCGGCTAGACCCCCCGGCGTGGCTTCATGGATGATCGACCCTGGAGGATTCAATGATGATCAAGTCGGATGTGATTGGGCCGGAGATGGCTCCGGACGCGAAGGGACGGAACCCGATCGGCGCGAGCGTTTTCGCAACGGCGATCTGGCTCGGTCTGGTGGTCGGCATGCTCGAAGTGGCCTTGCTGGTGGCCCAGAAGTCGTTGAACCATGTGGCTCTGATCGGTTCGCTCCGGCTCAACCAGCACTATCTCTGGATGATCCCGCTCTCGCACCTGGTTGTCTTCGCGACGTGCGGCCTTGGTCTCGAGTTGCTGGCTCGGACCCGGACGAGGGTGGCGCGCCTGATCGTCCCGCGTGCGCTCGCGTGTCTGGCCGCGCTCGCCTTCTTGCTGGCCTTCCGCGAACTCAGCCCGATTGCCTCGATCATCCTGGCGCTCGGGATCGCCACGCAGGTGGTCCGGCTCGGGCGGCGGGTTGGCCCGCAGTTCCGGCGGTTGGTCCGGGTCAGCCTGCCGGGCTTGATCTTGCTGCTGGTTGCTCTGATCGTGGGCCGCCACGCGCAGCTCGCCTGGTCGGCTCACGAAGCCCGGGTTCGACCCATTCCCACCGCCAACTCGCCCAACGTCCTGTTGCTGGTTCTCGACACCGTCCGGGCCAAGAGTCTGAGCCTCTACGGCTACCACCGCCCGACGACACCACGCCTTGAAGCGCTCGCCCGGATGGGGGTCAAGTTCGACAACGCCCGCTCCACCGCTCCGTGGACTTTGCCCTCACACGCGAGCATGTTTACCGGGTGCTGGCCGCATGAACTGTTCGAGTCCGCCGAGCAAAAGATGTCGTCGAAGGTACCGACACTCGCGGGCGTGCTGGCCGGCAAGGGGTATGCGACCGGCGGCTTCGTGGCCAACACGTATTACTGCAACGCCGGGTTTGGCCTGGCGCGTGGGTTTGATCATTACGAAGACTTCTACCAGGTCTTCAACGCCTCGCCGACCGAAGTCCTGCGGCATTCGGGGCTGGGTCGCAACCTGATCGCGCTTTGCGGCGACGAGGAGTCGATCCGGCCCGGTGGCCGCAAGGATGCCGACAAGATCAACGCCGACTTCCTGAGCTGGCTGCCGACCACGAAGGGCCGGCCGTTCTTCGCGTTCCTGAACTACTTTGACGCGCATGCTCCGTATTTTACACCCGACCGCGCCGATCGCCACTTCGGCCTCCGACCAACGACCCCAGCCGACCAGGAGATCATCCGGACCTGGCAATCACGCTCGACCGCGGCGGCGACCGAGCATGAACTCGAACTCTCGCGCGACGCCTACGATGACTGCATCGCCTATCTCGACGCCGCGCTCGGGCGGTTGTTTGACGAGCTGGCGCGGCAAGGCGTGCTCGAAAATACCCTGGTCATCGTCACGGCGGACCACGGCGAGGAGATTGGCGAGCACAACCTGCTCGGCCACGGGCGGAGCCTGTACAGCGAGGAGTTGCATGTCCCGCTGATCGTCGTCCGGCCGCGCCAGGGCTCGCGAACCGACTCCGAACCGGGGATCGTCGCCGAACCGGTCAGCCTCCGTGATCTCCCCACGTCGGTTCTCGACCTGATCGGCACCCATCGCGGACCGTCGCCGTTCCCGGGTCTGTCGCTCACGCGGTTTGAGCCGCTCCAGTCCCAGGAGTCGCCCACCGCGAGCCAGGCTGGGAACGCCAACATCGTCCTGACCGAAGTTGCCCTCCGCGACAAGATTTCGACCAACACCGACCGTCCCCCCGCGCTCCGGGGACCAATGAAGTCGGTCGTCGCCGACGGCCACGTCTACATCCGCAACAGCAACGGTCGGGAAGAACTCTACAACATCGTCACCGATCGCGGCGAGACCCACGACCTCGCCGCTGAACCCGATCAAACCGACCGGCTGGCTCACCTCCGAGACCTGGCGAACCAGGCGAAACCCGAACGCGGTACGCGGTGAGCCGATCACAGGATGGCGCGAACAAAGCGACCCTGACCGGCGCGAGCCGCCGGCCAGGGTCGTCGTGTTGCGCGATCGAGTCGCGAGCGGAGCCAGGTTCAGTCCGCGTTGCCGCCCGCTGGAGGGATGGGAGCACCACTGGCGACGAGCTTCAGGTCGTCGTGGATCTGCGCCAGGAGCAAACCACCGACCGAGACCACGTCCTCACCCGCTTTTAGTCCTCGAGCCACGACGACATGGTCGTCTTTTTCCTGCGCGACCTCAATCAACCGCCGCTCGAACCGGTCGGCGTGGGCGTGGTTGCGGATGAAGACATACGAGTGCCCACCATCGACCACAAGGGCCGTCCGGGGGATCACCGTCCGGCCAGCGACGACGTCAATCGCCAGCATCCCGCGCACGAGCATGTCGGACTTGAGCCGGCCCTGCGTGTTGGGGATCGAGGTGCGGATGCGAACGGCGTGCGTATTTGGGTCGACCCGGTTCGAGATGTATTCCACCTTGCCGAGCACCTTGTCCTGGAGGAATGGAAACCCGATCTCCCAGGATTGACCCATCCGGACCAGGTCAAGGTCGCTCTCAAAGACATACCCCCAGACCCAGAGGCGGTCGAGTGGGGCAACCTTCATCAGCGTGTCATTCTCGTCGTAAAGATTGCCGGGAACGACCGTTCGGTCGATGACAAATCCATCCGCGGGCGACCGGAGCGTCATCCGAGCTTTCTGGGCGCCTGGCTCCTGATCGACACGCTCGATGTCGGCATCGTTTAAGCCGTAAACCATCAGCTTGTCGCGGGCAACTTCGTATTCCTTGTGGCTTTTCATCTCGCTGTTACGAGTTTCTTCGAAGAGGATGGTCGCGATCGCGTTCGACTTGATCAACTTCTCGCGGTCTTCGAGCAACTTCTTGTCGTGAATCCACTGGATGCGTTCGATCTCGTAGGCGCTCTTGGCCTCGGCCAGGTCCTTGCTGTAGAGATCGACGAGCGGGTCGCCCTTCCGGACGGACTGATTGACCGCGACGTGGACCTTATCGACCCGCCCTTTGAACATGGGGCGGACCTCAGTAATGGTGTCGCTGATGTAGTCGGTCGTGCCGAGCAGTTCCAGCCGGATCGGGTCGGTCTGGACAAGGACTGGGGTTGTCAGCAAACCCATCGCGCTTCGAGACCGCTCGGGCAGCACGATGTTGCCGTCCACGAACCGCGCGATGGCCTTGTTGCGGGGGAGTTCCATTTTCGGTTTGCCGTGAGTCCCCTCTACCTCACCGGATCGGACCCTGCCCGCGATCGTCGTCGCGGCCGCGCGGAGGCGGTCCTGAAAGATCCAGGCGGTCACCCCGAGCACAAGGAGGGTTGTCCCCCAGACCAGATAGAAGCCTCGCCCTCGCGGCTTGCGTGGAGGATGAAGCTGGTCGGAATCCGCGTGAGCCGGGTGCGGTTGGATGGTAGCGGTACCTGACGTCTGGACCGAGTTCATCAAACGTGCCCTCCCGACTCTGGATGGGTGGATCGAACCGCTTCCCCCCGCGCCGAGGGGAAATAACTATAGAGCGATGGAACGACGAAGAGCGTGAGCAACAGGGCGGTCGAGATGCCACCGACCACGACGATTGCCAGGGGCTTTTGAGCCTGCGAGCCAATCGAGGTAGCGAACGCCGCCGGGAGCAGGCCAAGGATTGCCGTCAGCGACGTCATGGCCACCGGTCGGAGCCGGAGCGCCGAACCGCGCGTGACGGCTTCGCGGACGGTGGCGCCCTCGGATCGCATCTGGTTGAAGTACGAAATCAAGAGTACGCCATTCTGGACGGCAACGCCGAAGATCGAGATGAAGCCGACCGCCGCCGAGATGCTGAAGTTGGTATGCGTGAGTTGGAGCGACCAGATACCACCCATCGCGGCGGGTAAGACGCCCGCCATCACCAGCATGGCATCCTTGATCGACTGGAACATGCTGTAGAGCAGGACGACAATCAGCAGGACCGAGAGCGGCACCATGACCGCCAGCTTCTTGTTGGCGGCCTCCATCTGGGCGAACTCGCCCGACCACTCCACTCGGTAGCCCGCTTCCAGGTGGGCACCATCCTTGGGGTCGGTAACACGGCGCTGCGCTTCGCCAATCGCCGAGGCGAGGTCGCGCCCATGCACGCTGAACTTGATCGGAATGAACCGGTGGTTGTTCTCGCGGTAAATGTACGACGCCCCCGACTTGTGCGGGTCGATCGTGGCGAGGTGCGAGAGCGGAATCCGCATGCTCGGCTTGCCGTCCTTCCCCTTGACGTCGACCGGAATTCGCGCGATGTCACCGGGATCGTCGCGCAGGTCTTGCGGCAACCGGAGGACGATGTCGTACCGTTTTTCCCCCTCGACCATCTGCGAGAACGCCTTGCCGCCAATCGCTACCGAGATGGCGTCCTCGACATCGGCGACGTTGATCCCATAGCGGGCACAGGCGCGGCGGTCGATCTTGATCTCAAGGTTCGGCTGACCGAGGATGTGGAAGATCCCGACGTTCTCGATCCCGGGGATTGACCGGAGGATGTTGACGATCCGTGCGGCGGTCGCTTCGAGAGTCTCCAGGTCCGACCCGATCAGCTTGACCGAGTTGGCCCCCTTGATGCCCGACAAGGCTTCGTCGATGTTGTCGCGGATCAGCTGTGAAAATGAGAAGCTGATTCCTGGGAACTCGTCAAATTTGCTGGTCAGCTCGGCCTCGATATCCAGCCGGGTCATCCCGGGCCGCCAGTCCGCCATCGGTCGGAGCGGGACGTTGAATTCGAGGTTGAAGAAGCTGGTGACGTCGGTCCCATCGTCGGGGCGGCCAACTTGCGACATCACGCCGCGCACTTCGGAGACCTCCGCGATTCGTTCCCGGAGGCGAGGTGCCAGCCGCGCAGCTTCCTCGCGCGAGACCGTCCGGGGCAAAAGCGCGCGAATCCAGAGGTTACCTTCTTCCAGCTCGGGCATGAACTCGCCGCCGAGAGTTGGGATCAGGGCGAGGGTCGCGGCCAGAAAGCATGCCATCCCCATCAGGAATAGAAACCGGAACCGAAGTACCTGCTTGAGCAGCCGCGAGTAGACCCACTTCATCACGCGGTCGATCAGCGTCTCCTTCTCCTCGGTCTTGTTGCCGAAGAAGAACGAGCAGAGCACCGGCGCCAGCGTGACCGAGAGCAGGAGCGCGCCGAGGATCGAAAACGCATACGTCGCCGCCATTGGGCCGAACAACGCGCCGGCCGGTCCGCTCATCGTGAACAGCGGCAAGAAGGCACAGACGATGATCATGGTCGAAAACAAAAGCGGCCGTTCGACCTCATGCGATGCCTCGGCGATCCGGTCGATCAGCGGTTTTGATCGGTCAGCGCCAGGCTCGGTGATGTGGCGGTAGATCGTCTCGACGATGATCACCGAACTATCGACGATGATGCCGAAATCGACCGCGCCGATGGACAGCAGATTGGCTGACTTGCCACTGAGATAAAGGATCGTGATCGCGTAGAACAGAGCCAGCGGGATGACCAGCGCCACGATCCCGGCGCTGGCCAGGTCTCCCAGGAAGATCACGAGCACGGCAACGACCAGGCCGATCCCGACCAGGAGATTGTGCAGGACGTTTTCGGTCGTAACGTGAACCAGGTCGGTCCGCTGGTTGAAGACGCGGACCGACATCCCCTTGGGCAGCAAGTGTTCGCGTTCGATCTCCTTGAGCTTGGCCGAGACGGCATCGGCGGTCGGCAATGACTTTTCATACTTCCGCATCAGGACGATGCCTTCAATCACGTCGTTGTCGACCCCTTCACCGACCAGTCCTTGCCGGGGCTTGTTCCCGACCACGACGTCGGCCACCTGCCGAACGTAGATCGGCGTGCCATCGAGCGACGTATCAACGACAACATCGCGAATATCGTCGAGTTTGGCCGTTTCAATTTTTGAGGCATGCTCGACGTTTTTCGGGTCGAGCGGGTCGATCCCCTCGCCCAGTAAGGCCACCGCCCGGACGTTGTGCGACTGCGTGCCGAGGGTCATGATGTCGCCGCCGACGTTCGCGTTCGAGCGTGCGATCGCCTCCTCGACCTGCTCCATCGTCACGCCGTACTGCTTGAGCAAGCGTGTGTCGATCAGGACCTGATACTGTTTGACCGTGCCGCCAAAGCCCGTGACGTCGACCACGCCCGGCACTTGCTTGAGCAATGGGTTCAAGACCCAGTCCTGCACCGCCTTGACTTGGTTGGTCGTGTAGCCGGTCGCTTCTAAATAGTAACGGACGATCTCGCCCGTCGGGCTCCAGGGCGAGAGGCCAGGCTTCACTCCGTCGGGAACGTCGACCGTCGTCAAGCGATTCAGGACGTCTTGCCGCGCGACGCTGTAATCCGTTCCATAAGCGAATTGACACTTGATATCGGTCAGGCCGGCGATGGATGTGCTCCGGAGCGCTTCGAGCCCGGCCATCCCGTTGAGCGCGATTTCCAGGGGCCGCGCGACGAGACGCTCCATCTCCTCGGGACTTGCCCCGGGGTTCTGCGCGATCACCTCAACCAGCGGCGGTGTCGGGTCGGGATACGCTTCGACATTCAGGTTCGCGGCCGAGTAGATTCCGGAGCCGATCAACGCCAGCACCATAACCACGACGATCAGGCGATTATGGAGGGCCCAGTTGATGATCGCGTGGATCATGGCGGACTCAAATTGGTTAGAAACGGCGAAACGAAATCGAGATTGGTTCAGAGGGGATCGCTATCGTACCTGACGCGAGCCCAAACTTGTAGATCGTTCATGGCCTGCGTGCAGGTTGAGCCGAATTCTGGTCGAATTGGGCTCGGTTGACCTCAACTTGAGCACCATGCTCGGTGGCCCACTCGTGCAGACCCACCAGCGCGGGGATCAAGGTCCGGCCGAGGTCGGTGAGCGCATATTCGACGCGAGGCGGCACCTCGGCAAAAATCGTCCGCGTGGCCAGCCCGGCGCGCTCCAGTTCGCGGAGCCGCTTGGTCAGTTCCTTGGGTGTGATCGAGCCGACTTGCCGTTGCAGGAGCCGAAAGCGGATCGGACCAGGGTTTGCCTGCATCGTGTGCAGGATCGTCATCGTCCATTTTGGCCCGATCAAGTCAAAGACCTGGTTGGCGGGACAGGTTTCGGGCGTGTGGACAATGTGCGTGTCGGGCACGGGGCACCTCGTTGGTATCCGTCAGGCAACTGACTATCCGCTGGGAATCTTCTTGCCCCAAGATACCAGATGACTACCCTTGGGGTGTCACGTGGTCTGGTCGGTTCACTTCCGGAAGGAGAGTCCTGCGATGCAACGGTTTTATGCGGAGTTTCTTGGGGGTGGTCGTGGTCTCGGCCTGCTGGTCCTGCGCGTCGTTGTTGGGTCGGCGATGGCCTGGCATGGCTGGGCTAAAATTCATGATCAGGGGATGACGACGTGGGGCACCGGCATGGGCATTCCCGCCCCGCTTCAGGCGTGCGCGGCCCTGGCCGAGTTTGGTGGTGGGATTGCCTGGGTCCTCGGTGCCTTGATGCCGCTTGCTTCACTCTTGCTCATCATCACGATGGGCGTGGCGACGTACATGATGGCGGTGAAGTTTCAGAATCCGTTCGTCGACGCGCCTGGTAAGTCCTCGTATGAGGCGGCCTCGACCTATCTGGCGATCGCGATTCTCTTTTTCGTCGTGGGCCCCGGTCGACTCTCGATCGATGCTCTGCTGTTCGGCAAGAACCCGGTCGTTCAGCCCGACCCCGCCCGCAATCTGGCGGGTTGATCTCTTTTCCTCTCAAGGATCATTTTCATGAAAATCATCGTGGTCTTCTACAGCACTTATGGCCACGTCTATGAATTGGCCGAGGCGATGGTCCGCGGAGCCAGTCAGGTACCGGGCGCCGAGGTCGAGTTGTATCAGGTCAAGGAACTACTCCCCGACGAAGTTCTTGAGAAAATGCATGCGACCGAGGCGAGAGCAAAGTTTGCTCATGTTCCCGTTATCGACCCGAAGCAACTCGGCGCGGCCGACGCGGTCATCTTCGGCACGCCGACCCGCTACGGCAACGTCTGCGCCCAGATGCAAAACATGATGGACGCCACCGGATCGCTCTGGGTCAGTGGCGCCCTTGCTGGCAAGGTCGGCAGCGTGTTTACCTCGACCGGCAGTCAGCACGGCGGCCAGGAGACGACGATCACCAGTTTTCATACCGAACTGCTCCACCACGGGATGATCATCGTCGGCGTGCCGTTCACCAACAAACGCCTCTCGACGATGGACGAGATCAGCGGTGGAACCCCTTACGGTGCTTCAACCATCGCTGGCGGCGATGGCAAGCGGGCCCCGAGCGAAAACGAACTGGCGATCGCCGAGTTTCAAGGTAAACACGTCGCCGAGATCACGGCGAAGCTTTTCCCCGCCCAGAACTGATCCGCCACCCCTCGGATAACCCTGCGTGTGGGTCGTCCGGGGCTCTTCTGACGTCACGCAGCGCAGCTTTCTGATCCAGCACCAGATTCCTGACAATGGTTCCAGGACAGGCTGAAGTAGGGAATTCAATAAAAGTGCTTTAAGTCATGATTTCACAGTAATTAACGACAATCTGGACAGGCATCTTTTCGGTCTGGCACGCGCTCTGCTTTTAGTGTTTGTCGTTCTCCTAACCGACAAACAATCGAAGAACCGAGGGATGCGAAGATGGACCGACCGGGATTGCTGAGCAAGTTGGGTGCGGTGATGGTCGCGGGTCTGGCGCTGGTCGCCGGTCCAGCCCAGGCTCAGTATGGTGGTTATGGTGCTTATGGCTCTTACCCTGGCACCGGCTATGGTGCCCCGGTCTATGGTCAACCGGTCCAGCGTGGGTTCTCGGTCCAGATCGGTGTCGGCGGTGGTTATGGAGCGCCGGTCGCTCAGGGCTATGTCGGCTCGGGTGGATACACTGGCGGCTATCCGGCTGGTCAGGCTCGGCGTGCTCCGGGATACGGCGGTGGTTATGGCGGCTATCCGTCACCCGCCGCCCGGCAAGGTTTTCGCGAAGGGGAACTTTACTACGAGACCGGTCAGGCCCCGAATCGGCCGCTTTCGCCCGCCGAGGCCCGTGGTTTCCAGGCTGGTGAGCGCCGGGCCGCCGCGACTCCCTGGCAACTCGACCCCGTTCGCCAGCAGGGTTATCGCGAAGGCCAACTCTACTGGGAAACCGGGATCGCCCCCAACCGGCCGCTCAGCCCCGCCGAGGCACAGGGATTTCAGGCTGGTGAAACCCGGGCATCGACCGGCTACTACAACCCATATCGCTGATGCCAGTTCGGCATGAGTCGGCCCCCCCCATCCCCCCCACCAGCCAGCCGGGCTCGACCTTCGCGGGTCGGGTACGGCTGGCTGACTGAATTTGAGGAGAGGATCAATCAGTCGAGTTTGACCTTCGATTCGATCGCGGCAATCTCCGCCGGGGTCAGTGGTTTGACTTCGATCTGGCGGATCTCGCCCGCCGACCGGTAGGCTGCGAAGCCAAGTGGCTGGTTCGAGCGGGTCTCGATCCGCGTCTTGAGCTGGACTCCCTCGTGCGGGAAGGTGACGACGGGCTCACCGTTCACCTTGCACACGATGACCCGACCGGTGACCTCGACGTCGAAGGTATACCAGACATCGTTCTGGTACTTGACGAAGTGGTTCGTCTCGTTTTCCGCGGCGCTGCTACCATTGATCAGGGATAGGCCAGTCACGCCGCCACCCCAGCCGCCGTTGACCAGGGTGACGAACGATGGGCCGACCGGGAAGGTGGCGGCGGCAAAGAAGTCGTTACCCGAGGTCCGCTTCGCCTGATACGAGAGTCGATAGTTCGTCGTTGGGAGGTCGGTCCGCGTCGTCGTGACTCCCGTCATCGGTTCCCCGGCGGCGAGGCGAAGGGTACCGTCCTTGACCTCGACCTTCCCCGACCGGACGCCGGCAACCGGCTTCCAACCGTCGAGCGACTTGCCATCCCAGAGCACCAACGGCGCTGGCGGTTTGCTGGGGGGATCATCGCCGCTCGCCTGGTTCAGTCCCACGAGCCAGACGAGGCCCACCAGTCCATTCAACCATCGGTTCATCGGTGTGGCTCCGTGCGAGGGTTCATTTCCCGATACAGAAGCGGCGGAAGATCCGGTCGAGCAGGTCGTCGGTTACCACGGCGCCCACGATCCGCCCGAGGTCGTCGACCGCCTGCCGCAGATCGACCGCGACCAGTTCATCCCCGAGATCCAGCTCGACCGCCTCAGCGGCGGCGGCCAGCGATTGGGCCGCGGCTCCCAGCCCAGCACCGCAACGCGCCGCGGTCGCGGCCACGCTCGCGCCGAGCCCATCATTCGCACCGTTTGCGACCATGCGACGGATCGCCGACCGGAGCGTGTCCAGACCCTGACCCGTGGCGCTACTGGTCACGATCGGATCGGGTCCCCTGGCGATCGGCAAGTCGTCCAGGTCGGCCTTGGTCCAGACGGTCAAACCTGGTCCGACCAGCGGCGAGTCGGGCTCGATCGGACCGTCGGCACTCGACCGGCAATGGATCAGGAGATCAGCGAGGCGCGCCTGGCCCGCCCGCGCGGCCTGAGCGTGTTGGCCGATCGTGGATGCCGCGGCCTCGGTCCCAGCCGTATCGACGAGGTCGATGACCAGGCCATCGCACTCGCAAGCGGCTTCGAGGTAGTCGCGGGTCGTACCTGCGACGGAAGCGACGATCGCGGCGGGCCGGCCGACCAGGGCATTGAACAACCGGCTCTTGCCCGCATTCGGGGAACCGATCAGGACGACTCGCGGTCGACTCGACCCAAGGCCGCGACTCCCGAGCCGACCCGCCAGGTCGGCCACCTCGGCGGCTTGCCGGCGGAGCGAGTCCGCGAGGAGGGTCCGGCCGAGCGGGTCAACATCGGCCTCATCGGCGAAGTCGAGGTTCGCTTCAAGGTGCGCCAGGGTGTCCGCCAGGTCATCACGGAGCCGCGTTAACGGGGTGGCCAGGCCACCGGCCAGTTGCCGGAGCGCGACGTCGAGTTGTTCGGGACTCGCGGCGTCGATTACGCCCAGGACCGCCTCTGACTGGGTCAGGTCGATCCGACCGGCCATGAAGGCTCGCAGCGTGAACTCACCCGGTTCGGCCAGCCGAGCCCCGCGACTCAAACAATCGGCGAGGATCGCGGCGAGGATTGGGGGTGACCCCCCGGCCTGGATCTCGACCAGGGGCTGGCCGGTGTACGTCGCGGCACCAGGCCAGACATTCAGGTCCACCGCCAGCGGTCGCCGAAGCCCGGCAACTTGAAGCCGACCCGACCATCGTCCCGCTCTGGTGGTTGCAACGCGGTCTCGGCAATCATCCGTCTCGAACCGATCCAGAGCGACCGCCAGGGTTGAGGGTCCGGTCACGCGGATCAAACCCAGAGCGCCGCCGCCCGAGGGGCTGGCGACGGCAGCGATGGTATCGGTCGGGTCGAGCATGACCGGGCCAGCCTCCCGGCTCTGATGGGTTAACGCCGCTTGCCGGGAGGCTTCGAGCGTGGGCCGTTGCCGTTTGACGACGATCCAGGTCGCGTCCGATCCCCGGGGCGATCGCCGTTGCGGATCGTCTTTTGCTTTTCGGCTTCTTCGAGCAGCTTTTCGAGGCGTTTGCCCAGCCAGCCTTGCGCGGAGGGAGCGGCTGTCGTGCCCGCTTTACCTTGCGAGCCGCGCGGCAAACCGTTGGGCGCACCCTTGCCAGCCGGCAAGACTTCGACCTCGGTGGCACTGGCGGGGGGCGTCTTGATGATCTTCGGAAGCAGCAACCGTTCGCTGATCTGCCACAAGCTGCTGGTGATGAAGTAGAGGCCCAGGCCCGAGGGAACCTTGTAGAACATGAAGGCCATGAAGATCATCATGTACTTCATCATCTTCTGCTGCGCTTCGGCTTCGGGGGTCGTCGGCGGCGGGCTGAACAGTTTGGTCTGGATCAGCATCAGAGAGACGACCACGAACGGGAGCACGTTGAAGAACCAGCCGAGGAGCGGAACTTCGAGCGGAAAGCGGAAGAGCATGTCGGGGGCGGCGAGGTCACGAATCCAGAGGAACGACGTCTGCCGGAGTTCGACGCTGTTGTTCAGGCACTGCCAGAGGCCCACGAAGATCGGCATCTGGATCAGGGCGGGCAAGCAGCCAGCGGCCGGGTTGACCTTGTTCCGCTTGTAGACCGCCATCGTCTCGCGGGCGATGGCTTCCTTGTCGTCCTTGAATCGCTCCTTGACCTCGACGAGTTGCGGCTGCAAATCCTGCATCTTCTTGGCCATCATGGCCTGTTTGCGCCCGATCGGGAACATGATCAACCGGACCGTCATCGTCAGCAGGATGATGGCGACGCCGTAGTTGCCGTTCTGGCCGCCGAGCGCCCGCGACACACTTTGGGTCACCCAGTAAATCTTTTCCAGGAGCGGGGCAATCACGCTTTTGGCCAGCATGGACGCGAACGGGATCGTGATCCACTGGTTCTTGCGGTACGACGACAGTTCTTCGGCGTGGTAGGGTGCCAGGCTCGCCGTTGTCTTGGGGCCCGCGAAGACCTTGTACGAGTGGGTCACTTCGCCCAGGTTCGGCCCGACCTGGACCGGCTTCGACTCGATGACGACCGCCACGTCGGCCTTGGTCGTGTCTTCAGCGCGGGCCTTGATGACGACGGCGTCCGCCGATGCGTCCCACCGCTCATCTTGCGTGCGCGGGGTCGGGTTTGGCTGTAAGAACGTGGCGAAATACTGGTCTTCAACCCCGGCGAAGATCAACGGATCTTGGGTGATCCGCTGCGCCGGGTCGTTGGCGGACTTGTGAACGTCGTACGCGGTCCGGGTGATGATCTCGGTCGACTTTCCCTTCGACGTCCCGAAGAAGACATCGCGGAAGGTCGAGGTGTACCATTCTCCTTCGATCGGGATGCCGTGCGGGCCGAACATCCGATAGGTGAATTTCCCGTCTTTGGGTCCGCCTTTGAACGCGAGGTCAACCTCGAACCCTTCCTCGCCCTCCCAGATCCGGATCGTCTTCGTCACCTCGACGTCGGGCTGCTCCAGCTTCGCGACGAAGCGAACTTCCTGCCCACGCACTTTACCCCTGGTGATCGACCGGATCGGCACGGGATTGTCGTTCTCGCGAACCACATCCCAATCCATCAACGCTTCCGCCTTCGTGTCTCCAATCACGGTATCGCCATCATTGTCACCGTCGGCAACGGGACGTCCGCCTTTGATGACTGGCGAGATCAAGACAGCCATGGACCCAGGGAAGTTGGGTGCTTGCGGGTTCGGCTGGATCAGACTCAGGCGGGGCGGCTTCTTGTTCCGGTTGATCGGGTCGAACTCAGCATCATAGCGTGATGAGGTCGCACGCAGGACCGATGCGTCGCGCGGGTCGAGCGTGAGCCGCAGCAGATACGGGTCCTTCGAGTCATCAACATTCACCGCGCCAATGTCAACCAGATCCGTGAACCGGGGTCTGCCGCGGTCGGGGGCGGCGACCACGGCGGGGGTGGATTCAGGCTCGGCCAGAAAAGGGTCAGCCGGCAAACCATCAACCATCCCGTCCGCTTGCCCGGCATCGGCCAGGTCCTGGTCCGGCACGAGTGGTTGGAGGGGAGCTTTCTTCGCGGCGGGCGGAGGTTTGATCAGGCCGGTCTGAACCATCAAGGACTGAACCCCAATGAAACAACCGGCGCTGAGGATTATGCAGAGGATTAGCCGCTTATCGCTGCTCATCGTGGGAGAAGCCTTGGTTCAGGTAGGGGCGTGAGCGACAAGCGTGGGGTGAAGCGGGGCGTGGTCGCTCTACGGATCAACGGCCCTGACGGAGCCGGTCGCCCAGAAAGGGGTCGAGTTCGGGCACAGCGTAGATTTTTTGAATCGTCGCCTCGAAATCATAGGCCAACCGACGGAAAGTGACGCGGATTGGTCCACTCGATGACGGCCGCGGCGCCTGGTCTAACAGTCGTTCGTCGGTGTCGCCACCTTCTTTATCAGTCGCGACCGATTTGCGACTCAGGCCGGCCGAACCAGCGGTTGGGGGCAGGCCATCATCCAGGATCACGTAACACGACCGGTTGTCGCCGTCGCGCGGCTGACCGACCGAGCCGACGTTGATCATCACCTTGCCGTCGCCCAGCGTATATTCGTGGTCGATCTCTTCGGGCGAATAGAACTGGTAGCCTTCGGTGAACACGCCCGGGACGTGGGTATGACCTTGAAAGCAGTATTTTTCCACAAGCTGGAACAGGCGTTCCATCTTCCGGTGATTGTAGATGTCTTCGGGAAAGATATATTCGCTGAGCGGGTTGCGGGGCGACCCATGGACGAACAGGAACGGGTCGAGCTTGTGGACCCGGGGGAGCATCCCCAGATATTCCCACCGCTTCTCGTTGTTGGCCCGGTCGTGCGGGCTTTCGAGCTGATCACGGGTCCAGAAGATCGCGCGCTCAGCGCCGATATTAAATCCGTCGGGGTCGAACATCGCCCCCTGGTCGTGGTTGCCCAGCAGCGTCATCTGGGAGTTTTCCATGACGCGGTCGATACACTCGCGGGGGTTAGGCCCATAGCCGATGACATCACCGAGGCAAAAGATCTCATCGACCTTTTGCGACTTGATGTCTTCGAGGACAACCTCCAGAGCTTCGAGATTACCGTGGATGTCGCTGATCAGGGCGCGGCGCACCGGGGAACCTCCGAAGCCATTCGAGCGAAAGCGGGCGGCGAACAGAAATTTGCATCGACTCGACCGCCCAACATCGGACATGATCGAGGGCAAGACTATCCACCTTCCTCTAAAATAAAGAGACGCGTGCTCCACGGTCAAGGCCGAGCCTGGTATCTTGACCCGGTTTCTTCACGAACCGACCGGCTTGAGCCGTCGGACCGGATGGTGCGATCCGGTCTCGCCCCCGGTTTTTTGTCCTGGAGTCTGGCCGGTTGAACCTTCTTGCCATCGACACCTCGACCCCCCGAGCCGTGCTGGCCCTCCTCCGAGGGGATGACTCCTGGCATGACCATCGAGGCGATCCCCCATCGAGCGGCGGCGGCGGCAGCGGGCGGCACGGCCGCGGCCTCTTGCCCGAGATCGCCGCGCTGCTGGCTTCGGCCGGGCTTGCGCCTCGCGACCTCGACGCGATCGCGGTGGGTCTGGGGCCGGGCAGTTATACCGGCTTGCGGGTCGGGATCACCGCCGCCAAGATGCTTGCCTTCGCGCTGGGCAAACCACTGGTCAGCATCGACAGCTTCACCGCCATCGCCCGCAATGCTCCGGCGACTGCCCGCACGATCGCGGTGGTCGCCGACGCGCAGCGTGGCGATCTTTATCTGACCTGGTTCGAGCGCGGGGCGACCGATCAGTCGCCAACCAACCTCGGGCCGATCGCCGTGGTCGAGATGACGGCGTGGGCGGCTGCGCTCGCGCCGGGGACATGGGTGCTCGGGTCGGGACTCGACCGCTTGCGGATTGATTGGCCCGCTGGGATTCACCTGGGAACCGTCGAGCAAGGCTACCCCACGGGCCGATCGTTGCTGGATCTCGGGCAAGCGGCGGTTGAGTCCGAGCAGTGGGTGGACCTGGCCGCGCTCGAACCGTTGTATGTCCGCCGGAGCGCCGCCGAAGATCAGTGGGACAGGATCGGAACGAAGTCATGAACGGATCGCCAGCCGCCCCGCCAGCAACCACCGCCGACCAGTCGCGAACCCGCGCCGCTTACAGTTTGCAGTGGAACCGGTTCCGGATCGTCCGGCCCGATGAAGACCGCGCGACCTTTCGGAACCGAACCGGTCTGACTCCGGCCGACCTTCAGGGAGCAACCGTCCTCGATGGTGGCTGCGGGATGGGTCGTTACCTGCGCGTCGCCGCCGAGATGGGGGCCGCTACGGTGGTCGGTATCGACCTGAGCCGCGCCGTGGAAGCCGCCCGCGACCTGTCCGTCGAGTTAACGAACGTCCAGGTCGGCCAGGCCGACCTCTTTCGCACGCCGTTCGCCGCCGGCACGTTTGATCAAATCTATTCGCTCGGAGTCCTCGACCACACGCCCGACCCGAAGCAAGCTTTTCTGGAACTTTGCCGCGTACTCAAACCGGGCGGGCGGATCGCGATCTGGGTTTACCACCGCGAACGCCCCGCGCTCGAACGGATCATGGATGCTCATCGCGCGGTCTCGCGGCGGCTCCCGCTCGGTGTCCTGGTCGGTTTGAGTCGGATCATGGCCCCCGTCGGCGGACTCAAACGGAAGTTGATGGCCAGCCGATTCCGCCCGGTGGCACGGTTGGGCGTGGCGCTCAACGTCCTGACGATCGGCGTGTCGATGCACCCCGACCCCGAAGTCCGCGTCTGCGATACGCTCGACTGGTACGCCCCCCGATATCTCTCGCGGCACACCTTCGAGGAAGTCACTGGCTGGTTCCAAGCGGCGGGCCTGGTTGAGATCGAAGATCTGAGTCAGCAGCAATCCCACTTCCACGCCGGGCAGGGCAACGGGATCAACGTGGCGGGGCGGCGACCGATCGCCTGATCTCATCGGGTGAAGATTTTATTCGTCCGGCCGGGGAGTCTCCCAGATCAGTTGAGAGCCAGGCCGGGCGGCACGAAACGCATCAGCTCCGGCCCTGGTCACGCCGGTCCGAAAGGCGATCACATATCGCCAGCGTGCGGTTGAGCGGGCGAGAGTCGCCAGGCCCGTGTCGGTGATCCGTGTTCCAGCCACGTCGAGATTGCGTAAGCCCGTCAATGCCGCCACCGCAACCATCCCCTCATCCGTGATCTGGGGACCGATCAGTCCGAGCCAGCTCAGTTGCTTCTGGCTCGCGAACAAGGGAATCCAGTCGTCCGCGACGCTCGGCCCGAGGAGGACAAGGAACCGAAACCGAGGGTTCGCGAGCAAGGCTTGAACGCCAACCGTCGTCGCCTCGACTCCATCGAGATCGAGTCGAATCAACGCAGGCATGGTGCCGAGCGCTGCCAGACCGGCATCGGTGAACCGACGACCAGGAAGGTTGAGGTCGGTCAGCCTGGTCAATCGGCTCAGAGTCGTCAAACCGGTGTCGGTCAACAGGCCACGCGCGACCGCAAAGTCGATAGCCCGCACATCGTTCTGCCGGAGGTGCAGCATCGTGAGCTGAGACCAACTGGCGACGGCTTCCAGACCTGCGTCGGTGAGGCCTGATCCATCGATCATCAGTCTTTCGAGGTGAGTCAAATGGGTTAGCAACTGCAAACCCGCATCGCTCACCCGGGTTTTTGGCAAAACCAGGTTTTTGAGCGCACTCAGGCCGAGCAGGTGGGTCAGGCAGGCTTCGTCTCGCGGCGATCGGTCCAAACTCAGACTTTCCAGTTGTGTGAGCGACCGGAGATCAGTCAGCGAGTCGGGAGCGGAGAGATCCACCTTTGACAGCATGAGTTTCTTCAACCGGCTCATCCTGGCCAGTGGTGGGAGGCATGCCGACCCCGGGAACCGGTGGTTGAACTCGATCAACAGATCCTCGACCGCAAGGATTGCCGGGATCTCGTGCAGTACGGCGGGAGTGATCTGGTCGTTGATCAGGCCGAGATGCCGTGGTCGGCTTCGGGTCAAGACCCGCGCGAGTTGCCGGTCCGACAACGTCGTGTTCGAGAAATTCACCGTATCGAGACCAGTCAGTCCGGCCAGCGCCTCGACCGTGACGTCATCAATGTCCCGGGGCGTTTCCATTGGCGCGGAGATCGTCAGTCCCGCTACCTCCTGAAACAACTCATCGCCCGCAATCCGCCGCAGCCAGGCTGGAGCCCAGGGCTCGGGGTTCGTCCGGTAATTGCCGTCGGCGTCCACCTCGAAATCGTAAATCACCGTCCCACCGACCGCCTTGATCCGCGCCGCCGCCCACCGCTGGATCGAGATCCGGCGAGCTTGCCAGCCGAGCAGGCCGCCAACGATCACAACCAGAATCATCAGACCACGCAGACTCAAGGCCCAGAACCGCCGACGCGGACGCTCGGTTCGAGGGGCAAGATCGCTCATTCCTTTCCCTTGCGAATCGAGGGTTGCGGTGCGGCCCGATGGCCAGGGTAAGGGACAACGGGACCGATCTCGACGTGGATGCCGGCTCGTGCCGCGCGGACGGCGGCGACACCCGCCTCTGTCACTTTCGTCCCGAGCGCCGAGATCGAAGGAGCCGCGCCGGTGGCGGTGGCAAATTTCAGCAGGCCAGCATCGGTCAGGCCGGTCGAATCCAGGGATAGATAGCTGACCGTGGGAGTGTGCAGGAAGATCTTGTCGATCCCGGCGTCGGTGATCGCCGTGTTGTTCAGGTCGAGTTGCTGCAAACTGGTCTGACCAGCCAGCAGGTCGAGCCAGTCATCCGTCACCCCGGGACCGTTGAGGCCAAGTGTCTGGAGCGGCCGACGGGTTGCGACGGCGACCAGGTCTTTTTGGTGCGACTGCAAGCCGCTCAGGTTGAGATTTACGATTGGCAGGGCCGATAGCTTCGCCCAGCCGGCGGCGGTCAGATATCGATTATCGACCCAGCAGCTTCTGAGCTTCTTCAAGCTGGCCAGCTCGGCCAAGCCCGCGTCGGTGATCCGCCCGGCGGGTTCGGCGGTGTCGTGGAACAGGTAAAGGGTGTCGAGCGTCCTGATCTTTCCCAGCGTCGCCATCCCCGCGTCGGTGATCTCGGCGGCGTCGATCAGGAAGTGTTCGAGGCGCGGGAGCGTGGTCAACACGGTCAGGTCGGCGTCGCGTGCTCGGGTCTGGCGGAAGTCGAGGATCTTGAGGTTGTCGAGCCCGCGGACCGACTCCAGGCACTCTCCCGCCTCGGGCGAGAGGACCAGGCGCAGGTAATCCAACTGCTTCAGGCCCCGGATCGGCGTCAGGTCTGCCGGCTCGATCGGGTCGAGGCCCAGGATCTCCAACTTTTTGAGCCGATCCATCATCCCGGCAAACGCCTTCAAGCTCGTCCCTGTTAATTCGCCCGGCTTGACCCGGAACATCAGCCGGGTCAAGCTCGTCAGCTCGCGGAAGTGCTGGATTCCGGAGTCGGTGAGGCCCCCATCGAGGATCGTCAAGTCGTCCAGGTTGCTCAGGCTTGCCAGTCGAGCCAGCCTCGGCTCATCCCAGGCCACCCGGATCGTCTGCAAGAACTGGAGACGATCGCAGTCGAGGATGGCGTCCAGCGTCGCGGGCGTCGCCTTGCTCGGTTGCCCCTTGGGTTGCGCGATCATGACGACGACCACATCCTGAAAGTATTCGTCGCCGACCCACTCGCGGAGCCAGCGCGGCGTCCCCGGCGCGGCACCGATCTGCCAGGGCTTGCCGACGGGTACCTGATAGTCGTAGAACACGCTTCCGCCCGCCGCCCGGATCGCCGCCACCGCTCGGCGCTGGATCGACGCCCGCCGGACCCGCCAGCCGAGCAGGCCACCGATGAGCAGGACCAGCACCATCAAGGCCCGCAAACTGACCCGCGGGCGCCACCGACTCGGCGGTGCCACACCCTTTGATCCCGCACCTGCTTTGGTCATCCACTCTCCCCAAAATTGGCAGCAGCGCGACGATGATCGGCTCGAAATAACGATATTATTGGGAGAAAATATCGCTCAAGGACCACGATATAATGACAATTGTCATCGGATTGGCTTCGTTTTGTCAACGGGTGATGGGATCGAGAGCGCTGGTCGGTTGGGTTCGTTTGGGATCAGCGGATTGGGTTTGTTCCGCGCGGGATCAAAATGGGTTCGTTTTGGCGGTGATGAGGGGTCGAGGCTTGATTGGCAGGGCGTCTGGCCCTAATCTTCGGTCGGTGAGTGTGCCGGTGTGGGCAGGACCGAACTTCTCTCCGGGTTTGGGTTCGTTTGGGATCAGCAGTCGCTTTTGGTACCGCGGAGATTTGGAAGCATGCGTGACGTGACGCCGATGGCCGAAACGAACCCACTCCGCCAGGCTCTGCCCCGGACGCGTGTGCCCGACCCTTGCGCTGTGGTCCTGTTTGGGGCGACGGGTGACCTGACGCATCGCAAACTGGTCCCGGCGCTGTACCACCAGGATCAGGGGGGCGGTCTGCCGGCCGAGCTGGCGATCGTTGGGTTCGCTCGGCGTGACTGGAGCGACCAGTTCTTCCGCGACGAACTCAAGAAAAGTCTCGTTGAGACCCGCGACCCCGGCTTCGAGGCGAGCTGGGCCGAGTTCAGCCAGCGGATCTTCTTCAACGTCAGCAACTTCGACGAGCCCGAAGGTTATCTCAAGCTCAAGGCGCTGCTGGAAAAGCTCGACGCGACCCACGGCACGCAGGGGAACCGGCTTTACTATCTGGCGGTCTCGCCCGAGTACTTCGCGGTCATCATCGAAAATCTCGGCAAGGCGGGCCTGGTCTACGCCGACGAGGGGGACGGCGGCCCGTGGAGTCGGGTCGTCATCGAGAAGCCGTTCGGCCACGACCTCGCGTCGGCCCGCGACCTGAACCGCGACGTTAATCGAGTGTTGCGCGAGGATCAGATCTACCGGATCGACCACTACCTCGGCAAGGAGACGGTCCAGAACATCCTCGCGTTCCGGTTCGGCAACGCGATGTTCGAGCCGTTGTGGGATCGCCGCGCGGTCGAGTCGGTTCAGATCACGGCGTCGGAAGAACTTGGGATGGCGGGAGGGCGCGGCGGCTACTACGACAAGTCGGGCGCCCTCCGCGACATGATCCAGAACCACCTCTTGCAGTTACTCTGCCTGGTCGCGATGGAACCCCCCGTCGACCTCGGCGCTGACGCCGTCCGGAACGAGCGGGCCAAGGTCTTGCAGTCCTTGCCGATCTGGCGACCCGAAGAGGTGGAACAGCACGTCGTGCGCGGTCAGTACACCGCCGGGTCGATCCAGGGGAAGCAGGTCGACGGCTACAAGGCCGAGCGGGGCGTTGCACCGGACTCGACGACCGATACGTACGTCGCGTTGCGGGTAACGCTGAACAACTGGCGCTGGGCGGGCGTGCCGTTTTTCCTCCGAACCGGCAAGCGGATGCCGAAGCGGGCCACCGAGATCGCCATCCAGTTCCGCAAGCCACCGACGACGCTCTTTGAAGTCGACAACGAAGGAAACGGCGGAGCCAACTTGCTCGTCCTCCGTATCCAACCGAATGAAGGTGCCAGCCTCGCCTTTCAAGCCAAGATCCCGGGGTCGAGGCGGCGCTTGCAGGAGGTCCGGATGGACTTTCGGTACGGGACAGCGTTCGCCTACCCGACCCCCGAAGCTTATGAACGGCTCTTGCTCGACGTCCTGCTCGGCGATCCTTCGCTCTACACCCGGACCGACCAGGTCGAGGCGGCCTGGAAGTTCGTCAACCCGATCCTCGAAGCCTGGAACGCTCCCGGAGCCAAGCCGCCCGAGCCCTATGCCGCCGGAACCTGGGGTCCCGAACTCGCCAGCAAACTGACCGATGGGTCGGGGACCGAGTGGCGTCGCCTCTGATTATTAAACAGTTGTTCGATTCAGCACACCATAACGTGAAAGCTGATCCGCGAGCGCTGAGCGGGCAACCGCCTCGGCGCAGTGGTCCAGGAAGAACTGGCGACCGTTGGCCCCCAGGGTCCGGGTCAACTCGCGGTCATCCCAGAGGCGGCGGATCTGGCGGGCGAGGTCGGTGGCGTCGTGGTCCTGATAGGTGACGGCGGTGACGTCGGGAACCGCGTAGTCATCGAGACCGGTGGACTTCGTGACGATCGGCGCCACGCCGAACTGCATGGCGACGACGATCGTGACGTGGCCGCATGGCACCTCCGACCCAATTAAAGGGACGACCGTGAACCGCGAGTAGTTGAGGATGTTGACGGCGTCGGGGAAGGGGATGTTGGTCCGGACAATGACGTTGGGCGGGACCGTCAAGCCTTGCAGGTTGTCGGGCCGGACCACGGCGACAAGGCGGACGTCGGGCAAGAGCGCCATCGCCGCCATCAGGGTCGGGTAGTCGCGAGCATTGCCGCCCAGCGAGCAGATGTAGTCGCCCTCGATCGCCGGGCGGTCGGGCGGGTTCAGCGCCAGCGGCCCCATCGCCCAGTGGATGGTGGTGAACCGCTCGATCGGCAGGTCGAAGTAGCGGGCATATAACTCCCGCTCCATCGTCGAAAAGACGATGAAGCGGTCGACGTCGCGAAACGCCCGGGTCATCAAGGTCCGCTTGATCCCCTTCGGCAACGCGGCAAAGTTGAAGCTCCAGGCCAGGTGCGGGATCGGCTGCTTCGCCCGGCGGTTCACCTCAGCGCAGCGGTAAGTGGCCTTCGGGTCGTGCGAGATCAACAGCTTCGCCCCTTCTCGATGGGCGAACCGGACCGCGCGGTGGCAGCCCCGCGTCAGGGCCAGCGACGACCATTTGAGCTGACGTTCAGGCCAGGTCAGACCAGCGGGACCAAAGAACTCCCAGCGGATCTGGTCAACCGTATCGGCCTCAAACCAGCGCCAGCCATCGAGCGCGAATGGCACGACGTTGACCACCACCGGCCGCGCATCGCCACCCACTCGCCTCGAATCCGCGCCTACCATCACGATGACTGCCTCGAACTCAAGATGCCAGCCCGACTTGACCCGATCTCAACCCAGTCTAGAACCGCCTGATCCGCCTGACAAGGCCGCCCCGGCGCAGCGAAAAGCCCACGCGGGTAACCCACCAAAGTGAGCACCCACGTGGGCATGGTTAGGGACGGGTCAGGATGACGACCCTTCCTGCGACTTCCACCACGCTTCCATCTTCGCCGCCTCAGCGCGAGCCGCTTCGATCTCTTCCTCGCTGGCCGTGCCGAAGCTGCTCCCACCATCGCTGAAACTGCTGAAGCTGCTGTCGCCCGAGCTTGAACCGCCATCAAAGCTCGACGGGGCGTCAAACCCAGTCGGCTCGCTCGACCCACTTGCGACCGTGTGACCGTTGGTCTCACCGTAGCTGCTGGGCTCGGTGTGGCCGTTGGACTCACCGTAGCCGCTGCTCTCCGACTCCGACTCGTCATGAGCAGGCGCGGGCGGAACCTTGCCAAGCGGCGGCTTGGGCTTGGCGGCAAGCTGCTGCCGGACCTGGTCGAGCCAGGCGGGGTCGGGCAGGCCGTAGGGGCGGAACTTCTCGGTCTTGCCTTGCTCCTCGTTGAAGAACAAGGCCCGGTTCTCACCCAGCCGGCCAGCAGCGGGGGAGTCGATCAGTGAGGACGAGTCGTTGACGCTCATCTGGAACAAGATTCGGAGTTCAAACTCGCCCGCCGTGGAGCGCTCAAAGGTCCGGTTCAGGTTGCCGAGCGTGTCGCACCAGGCCAGGACGTGGATACCGAAGTTCGGCCCGTCGCGGAGGATCGTCGTGAGCTGCTTCGACGGGCTCGGCTTTTCTTCCTCGCCGTACTTCGACGAGAAGCCATAGTCGTCGTCGGACTTCCGGAGGTCGCGGAACCGACCGAGGTCATAGATCACGACGTAGAGCGAGGGATATTCTCCCTGGTCGTCAGCCTGGCGGCGGGTGAGTTCCTGCGAGATTTCGTTCATTGCCGGGCCAAGTTCCCGCCAGGTCAGAGCCTTGAACGGGTGCGGCACGACGGTCTTGAGGTTGGCGAGGACGCCGAGGTTGGGCGAGTCGGGCGCTGAGCCATCGAAGACGTAGAACTTGGCCGAGTCCGACCGCGGGTGCGGGTCGTCGCCGGGGTCGCTGTGCTGGGTGGCCAGGCTGATGATCGCGGTGGAGAGGATGCCGAGCGCGGCCTCGTCTTGCTGACCGACGATCAGGACGTGGTTGCCGCTCTGGCGGCGGAAAACGGCCGAAGTTGGATCCTTGATCGCGATCGCGTCGCCCACCCAGGCCGTCGCGGCGCGGACGTCGGTCGCCCACTCGGGGGCGGCCAGGGCATCGCGGAGAAGCGGGTTTTTCTCGACGACGGCGGGGAGGTTGCCCTCGAAGACCAGTTGCGGCGTGTCGGGCATCAGGTTCTGCTCGATCGCCATTGCCTTCATGTTTTTGAGGTACTCTTCGCGGTTGGCGTCGGGCAACCAGACGACCTGGAAGATGTGGTTTCCCTCGATCATCCCGTTGGCGTCGTTATAGATCGCCTCACCCGGACGGGTCAGCAATCGAGCGGCGGCGTTATCTTCCGAAAGGATCAGGTGCGAGTCGGCTTCCGAGCACTGCAAGGCAATTCGGATCGCCATCTGGGCCACGGTCGTCCGAGGCAGCGAGTACGCCCCACCGAGCGATTGTGACCCGAGGATGACATGGACACCGAACGCCCGCCCTTGCCGGACGAGCCGGTCGAGGAGCAGGGCACACTCCTGGGCGACCTTGTCGTCCTCGATAAAGAACTCCTGAAACTCGTCCACGAGGAGCAGGATGCGTGGGAGGTACTCGCCGGTATTCTTGCGGTAGCTGGCGACATCCTGAGCCCCCGAATCGCGGTACATATCGCCCCGACGCTTGAGTTCAACGTCGAGGCGCTGGAGGACGCTCAGACCAAATTCCCGCTCGGACTCGACCGCGATCACGCGGGCATGCGGCAGGCCGTGGTGGGCGTAGGTCTTGAACTCGACCCCTTTCTTGAAGTCGATCAGGTACAGTTCCAGCTCTTTCGGGCTATACATCAGGGCGGCGTTGGTGATCACGGCGTGGAGCAAGGTCGATTTACCCGACCCGGTCTTGCCGGCGATCAAGACGTGTTGCGAGGTCCCCTTGCCGAGCATCAGGCTCTGGAACTTGGTCGCCCCGGCGCGGCCCATCGGCACGTCGATGGTCGACCGGCTGTCCCAGGTCCAGATCTTGTCTTCCTTGGGAGCGATGACCGAGAACGGCACCTCGACCCGCTTCGCCTTCTTGGCTGCTTCGCCCGCGACCTTGACGATCCGGTTCAGTTCAGTGTCACCCGGTGGGACGTCGAGCTTGAGCGGGTACTGCTCGAACGGGCTGTCCTTCCAGACAAACTTGCCGTCCTTGTAGACCAGATTCACGCAGCTCGGTTCCAGGTCCTTGGCAAGCTGGTTCGTCGCATTCTGAAGCTTGGGATCGAGACTGACCAGGACGTAAACACCGCACTGCGGGCCGCTCTGAGCAATGCTGACCAGCCGGCGCTGGGCGATATCGGAGAAGTTGGCCGGGTAGTTGGCGACGACGAGCACGCGGTACGGCTCGGCAACCTCACCCGCCATCTCGTTGTACTGCTCGATCGACTGGTACTCGTTGCGCAAGTACGTCTGGATGACGTTTTCCATGTGCTCGGTCAGGTCGAGCAGGCGGTGTTCGATCTGCGCCTGCTCGGTCCAGATCCGACTGTTGACCATCAACTCATCGACATCTTTCAAATTCATGAACGTCGAGAAATTCTGACCGAGACCGACCGGATCGAAGATCGTGAACCGGACCTTGCCGGGGGGGACGGCGGTCAGGAAGCGGAGCATTGCCAGCTGCAGGGCCTGAACGGCGGGGCCACGGCCCTCGTCGGCGGCCTTGAGGAGGAGCGAGATCTTGTTCGGGAACTCGACGAACGCGGGGAGGTCGAACGAGTCGGGCGTCAGGGCGCGGAGCCTTGGGTTCTCGGGGATCGCCTGGGGGATCTGGCTGAGCGGAACGTGGAACTCGCCGATCCTGAGGCCGGCGGGCGACTTCTCGGGGAACGTGTATGGATTCCAGGCGGGGTCTTTCCAGGCGGGGAAGAGGTCTTTCGACCATTGATCAACCTCGGCGACCTCAGCCTTGACCCGGTTGATCCCCTCTTTCCAGGTGGCGACGAGTTTGTCCCAGTCCGCGTTATAAGTGGCCTGGCGAGCATCGACAGCAGCGATGTGCTTGGTGTCGATCGCGCTGAGTTCGTCTTGACCGGCCTTTTTGGTCGCGCCGAGGGTGGCGTCGTAGTTCTCCTCGGCGGCGATCAGGTCGGTTTCGTACTGCTTGCGAGCCTTGGACAGCGTGACCGGGTAGTTGTCCTCGGCCCGTTTGATGTCGGCGTCGCGGCGGGCTTCCAGGTCGGGGATCAATTTGGCGTGGGTGTCGGCGGCTTTCTTGTTGAGGGCATCGCGACGGCGGTCGACCTCGGCGCGGAACTTTTTGGTCGTGTCTTCGACCCAGTGGGTCGAGCGGTCGGCGAGGCGGTCGGCGTCTTCGACCGCCTGAAGCATGGGTCCGGCGGCCTCGGTGATTTGCTTCCGGGCGATCTTGACGAGGGAAACCCGCCCGAGGAAGCCGCCGACCACGGCGACGATCAGGCCCGCGATGGGGCCGATCATCCAGCCGGCAACAAAACCGACACCGATGGTCACGACCAGAAAGGCGACGACGCAGAGGAAAATATAAAAGTCGAGTTTGACGATCGGCAAGATCTTGAGCTTGGTCGCGCCGAAGTAGTTCTCACCGATCCGATTGGTGGCCTCGTCGAGCCGGGCGATCGGGTCTTCACCGGGGCCAGGTTCGGCTTCGTCGGCGGGTGGGGCGATCGTGATGTATTTGCGGTAGCTGGCCAGGTAGATGTCGGCGGCGGCGCGGGCGTCGGCCAGGTGGTGCAGCGACTCGTCGAGTCGCCGCTTCATCTGGTCGGCCTTCTTGTTCACCTTGTCGAGGTTGGCATCGTAGACCGCCCCCGCTTCCCAGCCGGCTTCTTCGAGTGCGGTGTCGGCAGCTTCGCTCTCAACCTTGAACCGCTTCTTGGCGTGGGCGATCACGGCGTCGCGGTCGGTCTTGGCGGCGGCGGTCGCCGCGGTGTAGCGGTTCTGGAGCGAGTCGCGCAGGGTCGTGATCTCGGCTTCGATCGTATTGACCTGCGCTTCGATCCGCTTGGTGGCGGCAGTCCGATTGGCTTGATACTGGCGGTCGGCGCCAGCCTTGTCCTTGTTGAAGTCGACGTCGGTTTTCACCTCGCGGCCCGAGCGCTCGACGGACAGGCGGGCCAGGTCGGCGAAAGCGGCGGCCTGGCGTTGGGTCGGGGACGGTCCGGTCATCGAATGAAGTCCAACACGGGGTCCGGTTACAAGCTACCCCGCCTTCTAATCTTGGCGGGGAGCGTCAGGTTCGGGCTATCGTCGGCAATGAAATGATCAGATCAATTGGAGCTGGCGCAATCTTTTTTGACCTTGGCGGTCACTTCGGCCAGCTTATCCATCCCGCGTGACACGGCGTTGACGCGGGTTTCGAGCGGAAAGATGTGGTTTTGCTCGAAATCCTTGGCAACCTGGTCGAGCCACTGGGTCTTGGCCAGTTCCCAGTGCTTGCGGAGGTTTTTGATCGCGTAGGTCAGCTTGGTTGAACCTTCTTTACTCATCGTCGGCGGCTCCGAGTGAAGGATCTGCGGTCGAAGGAAAGCACCTGATTGGCTGTCGTCTTACTTGCCGGCGGGAAGCGAAGTGCTGAGGTATTCGTCGAGTGCGGTGGCCATCCGTTCGAGCATCCCGAGGGCCTTTTCCAGATCACCGGTGAGCATGTCACCGAGGGGTCGGGCCAGGCCGAGGTATTCGTCGATCGCGTGCTGGAGGATGGGGGCGGCCTTCTTGACGATCTCGACCTTTTCCTCGGCCTCGCGGAGCCGGGCGTTGGCGATCCGGACAGCTTCCTTCGCTTCGGTCTCGCCGCCACCCGAGAGTTTCCGGCGGTGGAGTTCGCCGCGGATCTCGTTCATCTTTTCGCGACGGCGTTTGACCTCGTTGATCCAGTAGAACTTCTGGGTGTGGTTGACCCACTCGCTGACGCGCCGGTTTTCCATCTCGACGGCGGTCAAGGCGTTGCGGGCATCGTCGATGAATGTCAGCAGGGCCTCGCGAAACTCGCGGAGCGCATCGACCGACTTGACCTTCGCTGCATCAGCCATCGCGACCTCCTGACGGGTAACCGGGCGACAGGGAAAGACTCAACCAAGGGATCAACGCTGCTGGAGATATTCCTCAACCCGCTCGGCCTTCCGCATCAGGAACGGCACATACTGACTGCTGGCCTCGATGAACCGATTGATGACGATCAACGTGGCCTCAAACTCCTCGGTGAACTTCTCCTGTTCCTTATCCCGCCAGGTCTGGCTCAGGCCAGACAGTTGCCCGTGAATCACGGCCATCTTGTTGTGCAGTTCGGTGTTGAAGTGACGCAGGTTCTGGGCAAACCGCCGGAGTTCGGCCGGGTCGACAACGGCTTGGGCCATGGCGTGTGTCCTGAAGACCGAACGGCGGGACGCCACCCGGTCGCATGGAAAGGAAGGGAAGAACGCTCCGAGCGAAGGAGCGGTATCGGTTGGTGCGAACGCTCCAACCGGCGACTCCTTCTAGCTTAACTCACTCAATCGAGCGCGTAAAGCGTCGGAGTTCACGTTGCCGCTCGACTCGATTTCGAGGTTGGGCCACCTTGAGTTCGCAAGACATGCTCATTCGAAGCACAAGAAGGGCCTTGCTTATAGACGGAGGATCGGTTTCAGCGCACGATGACGCATCAGCTCGACCCGTTTCCACCTTCGGTCACCAAGGCGAGCCAGTCCGTCCCCCTGAACGGAGAGCTTTCATGGCGGAGATCATGTTCATTAGCGAAATCGGGATGTTCCACTCCGCAATCCGCTGCACCTGGGGGAACCGAGTGGAGTGGTACGGCTTCAAACCATTAAAACACCGCGCCCCGATCAGTCCAGGGATGATCGACCGCTCCGACCGGTCGGCATTCCTGAACTACTCCGTCAAATTCACCATCAATGACAATACCCTGCGCAACGCCGTCGCGGATGTTACCGGTCGGTATGCCTCCAAGCAATACATCCTGAGCGTCTGTGACTGCGTCAGCTTCACCGCCGAGGTCGCCCGTCAGGTCCGGCTCCGCGTCCCGGCTCTCAACTTTACACCTTATGGGTTCATCAAGGTGCTCGGCTTCTGGAACCCTCACGAGTGAGCATGGTCGATCGACGCATTCAACACAATCGCTCAATCAGAAGCGTGGTGGACGGGTCCAACCGTCAATCCCAGAGGTCGAGGATCGCATCTTGCCGGCTTGCCGATCGCAGATCTTTCTCGGCGAGTCTGGCGAAACTCCGCATTCGACAGCGATAGCCGTGGTGAACCGAACGGAGTCGTCGAAAATGACTGAGGTGCGGAATTGTGCCTCTGGAGTCGTTACAATGATCTTCAGATGACCGTCCGGAGGTTGGTCCCGTTTTCCTCCGCGACTCCTGCCCAACCGGCGATCTGACCCTAACGCGGCGGACGCCAATGGAACGATTCAACATGAAGTCATCAACAACACGACGCACTTTCCTGGGCCAGGTCGCCGGCGTGGCGGCGGCGGCGACCGTTCTGCCGTCCGCGATGGCGCAAGGTCAGGCTCCGGCTGCCACCCTCACCGAAAAGGCCGTGACCTTTCTCAGATCCCGTCAGGAAGCTGACGGGAGCTGGTCACCGGACCGTAAGGAGCCTGGGATCACCGCGCTGGTGGTTACCGGCCTGATGCGGTCGAAGCGGGTCACGGCGAGCGAGCCGACCATCACCAAGGCGCTCAGCTATCTCGAAGGTTTCGTGGATGCGTCGGGCGGGATGCCCAAGGCCGCGCACGCCAATTATTCGACGGCGATCGCCTTGATGGCGTTCAAGGAAGCCAATGTCGGCGGCCGATACGATGCGATCATCCGGGGCAGCCAGGAGTTCATGAAGTCGAAGCAGTGGGACGAGGCCGAGGGGAAGCAGCCGGCCGACGCCTTCTACGGCGGGGCTGGGTATGGCGGCAATAACAGCCGCCCTGACCTCTCGAACACCTCGTTCATGATCGAAGCGCTCCGCGAGTCGGGCGTGCCGGCCGACGATCCCGCCCTCCAGAAAGCGCTCGTCTTTATCTCGCGGTGCCAGAACCTCAAGAGTGAGTTTAACGACCAACCCTGGGCTGACGACGTCAACGACGGCGGCTTCATCTACACCGCCGCCAATGGCGGGTCGAGCGTGGCCGGGATGCAGGACGGGGGCGGCCTCCGGTCGTACGCCTCGATGACATACGCCGGCCTCAAGAGCATGATCTACGCTGGCCTGACCGCCGACGATCCCCGGGTCAAAGCCGCTACCGAGTATTTGGCCAAGCACTACAGCGTCGAGGAGAACCCCGGCCTCGGCCAGCGTGGCGTCTACTACTATTACCAGGCCCTTGCCAAGACGTTGTCACTGCTGGGCAAGACCACGTTCACCGACGCGAACAAGCAAGACCACGACTGGCGGGCAGACCTCGTTGGTGCCCTCGCCAAGCGGCAGGATGCGAACGGGAGCTGGGTCAACAAGAACGACGGCTTCATGGAAGGTGACGCCAACCTGGTCACGTCGTACGGTTTGCTTGCCTTGAGCTATGTGGGCTGACCATCACCGGGACGGAGCGAAGATGCGCTCCGCCCCAACACCGGTTCAGCTTTGCGGAAATGGCAAAAACGGGGTTTGCTCACGACTGCCCGAGCCTACCAACTCATCCGGCCGCATCGGCGGCAGTTGAGCTGTGAGCCGGGCAATCGTCGCCCGCCGCCGTGCATTCGCGCCCATGTAAGCCGATCGGCTCCGGACCGCGTGGTAGAGCTTGGGCCCAGCCACCTTGCCATAGCGTTCGATGTAACGATCGAGTTGGCTCATGCGTACTCCTTGAATCGAACGTTTTCCGACCCGAGATTTGTCTTCCTGATATACGCTTCGATTCGGTCGAAAGTTCGTTAACAGTGTGGACTTAAGGTCGGTTTTTTCGCGCAATTAACCCGCCAGTGCCGCCACGGCATTGCGGAAGATCCGGAGGCCATCTCCTGGGTGGTCGAAAGGGAGACGGCGACGGGTCCATTGCGGGTGGTGGATCGACTCGACGTGCCGTTCGGGATGCGGCATCAGGCCGAAGATTTGACCGGAGGGGTCGCAAAGTCCGGCAATGGCGTTGGTTGATCCGTTCGGATTGGCGGGGAACGTGGTGGCGGGAGTCCCGTCGGCTCCCGAGTACCGCAAAACGACCTGACCGGATCGCTCCAGATGAGCCAGCAGGTCGGGTCGGGCGGCGACGAATTTCCCTTCGCCATGAGCAACCGGTAACTCAATCGGCTCGGCGTCGGTTAGGAACGGACTCAGGCCGGGCGTCGGGGTGAGGTGGACCCAGCGCGACTCGAAGTGGCCCGAGTCGTTGAAGGTGAGCGAGGCGGGTCCCAACTCGGCGGGCAGGCCGGGCAAAAGGCCCGCCTTGACGAGCACCTGGAAGCCGTTGCAGATCCCCAGGACCAGGCCGCCCCGATCGCGAAATCGTTGCAAGGTGTCGCCCAGAACCGACCCGAGCCGGCTGGCGAGAATCCTCCCAGCGCCCAGGTCGTCGCCGAACGAGAAGCCGCCGGGGATCGTCAGGATCTGGAACGAGTCGAGGGCGCTGGGATCGTCGAGGATCGCGGCGATATGCCGCGACTCGGGCCGGGCCCCGGCAAGCTCCCAGGCTGCCGTGGTTTCCTCGTCGCAGTTGGTTCCGGGAGCCCGCAAGACCAGGGCGCGGGGTGAAGGCATCGGCTCGGTTCCTTGGCGGTCGGTCGCTCAGTAGCTGTCGGTGTTGTGCATGTTCGAGTACGAAACGTGCGGATATTCGGGCTCAGCGCGGTAGGCGAGGTCGCGACGGATCAGGTCGGCCTCGTAGATCTGGACAACGAAGTCGGCGGCGATCTTGAGCCGCGACGACGCCCCTTTGGTCGGGAAGTCGGCAGCCGCACCCCGGCGGAACTCGGCCACGCCGACGTGCTTCGACTGCCCCTTGATGTAGTTGATCCCTGGAATCCCGTCGGCATCACCCGAGATCAGGATCGCGGTATCGTACGTCTCGCGGAGCGCCACCATGTCGACGGCGAGGCTGGTGTCGAGCCCCTTCTCGTTGAGCGAGTGGTGCAGCAGGTCAACCTTCCAGTGCCCTTCCTGGCGGATCTCGACAAAGTCGGTCGCGGCCTGGACCCCGTGGTAGAACCGCTTTTTTCGCTCCAGGGCGCGACGCTTGGTCTCATACCACTCGCGGGTTTCACTGAAACACAAGGCCCAGGCTTCATCCTGGCGCCGTTCGGGAGCCAGGTCCGGCATGCGCCGCATGATGTCGTCGAGGTAGGTGTCGCGGAGGCGTGGGTTGAGGTCGAACCGACTGCGGAGCCGCGCCTCGGCCTTTGGGTCGTTCAGGTCCCACTCGTCCATCTTGCCGACGACGTACCAGTAGATCCGCGAGTGCTGCGCCGTGGGCCAGGGGGAGCCATCGGCAAAGGTCCGCCCCCAGTACTGCACGGACTGCTCGAAGACGTAGCGATAGAACGAGCCGTAATCATCGACCCGAAGGTTCAGATGTTTGAGGACGCCGTCAAGGTTGGATCCATCGACAAAGGAAACGAATCGATACATCATCCATATTCTCGCTTATGATTGGCGGACGGAATTGCGGCGAACTTTTGATTGGTGAACCTTATTGCAAACGGCTCAGGCACATTGACGCGACAAAACCCATTCGGCTACGAACCAAGCGGGCTTTGCCAGGCGGATTTCAGGGCGGCGAGCGACGAGTCGATCAGAGATTTGCCGCTCCTATCCCGAATCAAGAGTCGTGGCTCAGCGGTGACTCGACCCAGAGCAACCAGCGCCAGGCCTTGAAACGTGGCTGCGAACGCATCAAAGTTTTCCGGCGTTATAGCCACCTCCAGCACAAACCGGGTCGGTGACTCGGAGAAGAGAAACGTGATGGGATGGTTTTCATCGCCAGCTCCAACCGGAGCATCATCAACCTCAACTCCCAAACCACCAGCTAGTGCCATTTCGGCCAGGGCGACGGCAAGTCCGCCTTCGCTCAGGTCGTGGCAACTGCGGACCAGACCCGTTTGGATCGCCTGGTGGACTGCGCGGAACCAAAGAGGGGCCTGTTCAAGATTGACACTGGGGACGATCCCCCCCGTCAAGTCCCGGACCATCGCCCAGTGGGACCCGCCCAGTTCGGGCCTGGTCTCACCTACCAGGAAGAGATGATTGCCCGCCTCCTTCAGATCCATCGTCACGCACTTGCGGACATCAGGGACCTGACCCATCGCACTGATGAGGAGCGTTCCCGGAATGGCCCGGCTCACGCCGTCCTGCGAATACTCGTTGTACAGGCTATCCTTGCCCGAGATGAACGGCGTCCCATAAGCCAGTGCCGTATCATGGCACCCCTGCGCGGCCCGGACCAATGAGCCCAGCGTCGCGGGTCGCTCGGTGTTGCCCCAGCAGAAGTTGTCGAGGATCGCGATCCGAGCGGGATCAGCCCCGACGGCCACGCAGTTCCGGACCGCCTCGTCGATCGCACAACCGGCCATCGCGTATGGGTCGATCTCGCCATAGCGAGGGTTAATTCCGCAGCCGATCGCCAGGCCACGAGTCGAGCCCCGGACTGGCAGCACGACCGCCGCATCTCCCGGCCCATCATCGAGCACCCCAACCAGCGGCTTGATCACCGTTCGCGCCTGGACCTCATGATCGTACTGGCGGACGATCCACTCCTTCGAGCAAACGTCCCAGGTTCCCAGGATCGCCAGGAGGTCGGCTGTGTAATCGTCCTGAGTGGGTAGTTCCAGAGGCAGTGGCCTGGGGTCGGTCCACGTCGCGGTCCGGACGATGTCGGGGCGGCCGTCGTGGAGGAAGTGCATCGAGAGGTCGCCGACCACTTCGCCCTGATAGCGCAAGGTCAAGCGGCCCGAGTCGACAAACTGACCAAGGTCGGTGGCCTCGACCCCTTCAGCGGCGCAAAGAGCGTGCAAGTCGTCCCAGTGCTCGGGCGGAACGGCCAGGACCATCCGCTCCTGCGCCTCGGAGATCCAGATCTCGGTGTATGACAAACCGGCGTACTTGAGCGGGGCACGGTCGAGATCGACCTCGGCTCCCAACTCGGCCGCCATCTCGCCGACGGCGGAGGAAAAGCCCCCAGCGCCGCAGTCGGTGATCGAGCGGAACAGCCCTCGGTCGCGAGCCTGCAAGACGACGTCGAGGACCATCTTCTGGACGATCGCATTGCCGATCTGGACGGCTCCGCCCGAGATCGACTCGCTTTCGCCCGTCAGTTCGACCGACGAGAAGGTCGCCCCGTGGATGCCGTCGCGTCCGGTCCGGCCACCGATCGCGACGATCCGGTCGCCGGGCTCGACCGACTTCTCGGTCTTGCCGCGCGGGAGGACGCCGACCGTCCCGCAAAAGACGAGCGGGTTGGCCAGGTAGGCGGGGTGGCCGACCAGAGCACCGTTGACGGTCGGGATGCCCATCCGGTTGCCGTAGTCGCGGACACCGGCAACGACCCCGTTCAAGATCCGGCGGGGATGCAGGACGCCGCCCGGCAGGTCCGCGACCGGGGTGTCGGGCGGGGCCACGCAGAAAACGTCGGTGTTGCAGATCGGCTTGGCACCCAACCCGGTCCCGAGCGGGTCACGGATCACGCCGCCGAGGCCCGTGTTGGCGCCGCCGTAGGGGTCGATGGCGGACGGGTGGTTGTGTGTCTCAACCTTGAAGCAGACGTCGTGGTCGTCATCAAACCGGACGACACCGGCGTTGTCGCTGAAGACGCTGACGAGCCAGTCGCAGTTGAGCTTCTGAGTCGCGCCGAAGATGGTCTGCTTGAGGAGGTTGGGGATGATCTCGCCGTTGAACTCGATCTTGCCCCGGAGCGTCTTGTGCGAGCAGTGCTCGCTCCAGGTCTGCGCCAGGGTTTCCAGCTCGCAATCGGTCGGTTCGCGGCCCAGGTCGCGATAGTACGCCTCGATCGCGCGGAACTCGGGCAAGCTGAAGTGAAGTTGCCCGGCGCGGCTGATGGCGAGCAACTCGGCGTCGGTCTTGCCCTGGATCGGCACCTCGACCCGGCGAAAGGTGTACGACACACCCTGGCCGAGCCGGTCGAACGGAAATGAGCCAATAACCGCCTGCTCGACGGCGTCGTTGGCCAGAACGCGGCGGATCAGGTCGGGCAGGGCACCCGCCGGGCCGCTGACCCGGTACGAGCGGAGAGTCCGAACATGCGCGACATCAAGCCCGACCGAGCGGAGGAGGTCGCAGGCCGAATCCCCCTCGGGGTTGGTCACGCCCGGTTTGGGCAAGACGTATACGGTGGTCGAGTCGGTTTTGCTTGGTGCCGCCAGACCGCCGACGGGGTGGATCGCGAAGGTTTCGACGACCGGGTCGGCGAGCAGGGTCGCGGCAACCCGGTGGATCTCAGCCTCGGACACCTGACCTTCGATCAGGAACCCGCGTCCGGCCTGGACGTGCCAGGGGCCGGGCAAACCAAGCTCAACGGCATCCGCCGCCACTCGGGCACCAGCCCGGTCGATCTGACCGCCTGCGGGATCGATCTGGAGATGCCACATCGGATGTGGGCTCACGGCACGACTGGCAACAGCAGAAGATCCCACCCCGTATCCACCTCTTCGGATCGTGTCTGCCCGGCGTAGTTTGGGACCGGGCGCTTCGTATTATGAAACGATGACGCCGGAAATTCAAACGGGAACCGATCAAGGGGGGTTGGCCGCCTGGTCATTCAGTCCCCCTCGACGTGGATTCTGCCCTCCACGAACGGGAGTCGCCGGCGCCTTCCTTCTTCCCACCAGGCCACGATCCGAGCATGGTCCGCCGCGTCGAGTGCGGCTCGAAACTCCTGAATCTCGCCTTCAAAGGTCGTCAACGCCGCGAGGAGCGACGCCCGATTATCCAGAAAGATTCCCGCCCAAAGATGCCCCTCGGCGCCCGCCACCCGGGTCCCATCGCGGTACGCCCCGGCGGCGAGCGGGAAGAACTCGGGCGCGACCGACGAGGCCAGCGCCGAGGCGACCGCGTGCGGCAGGTGACTCGTCAGCGCCATCTGCTCATCGTGCCGGATCGGGTCGACCACGATCGGCCGTGCCCCCAGGCTGAGCCAGAACTGGCGAATCCGTTCGAGACGATCCAGCGGAGTCCGGTCGGTTGGCGTCAGGGCGCAGGTCTTGCCAGCGAACAGGTCGGCGCGGGCGTGCTCGACACCTTGCCGCTCCGAACCGGCGATCGGATGACTGCCGACGAAGCAGGCTCGGGCGCGGGGATCGGACTCGACCGCGGCGACGATCCGCGCCTTGGTGCTGCCGACGTCGGTGATCAGGACCGACTCGGGACCAGCTCGGCTCGCGGCGAGGACGAGGGGCACGGTCGCCGTGACCGGGGCGCAGACGACCACGATCCCGGCATCCGCCACGGCTTGACCCAGATCGGTCATGCCGACGTCGATCGCACCCAGGTGCTTGGCCAGGTCCAGTCGGGCGGGATCGAGGTCCACGCCGATCACCCGATCGGCGGCGTTTCTGGTCCGGATCGCCTGGCCGATCGACCCGCCGATCAGGCCGACGCCGACAATGACGACTGTCCCGGGACGCTCCACCACGATACACTCCCTCGGCCCGCATCCCTGCTCGATCCTGTCATGCGAGTGATCTTACCGGGAAATGGTTGTCGTGTCGCCGACCTACCCGACCTCAACGAACGGTCGGAGCGCGTTGGCCATGGCGGCGGCGGACTTCCAGCGGTCGCGGGGCTGCTTTTCGAGTCCCTTGCGGAGCACGCGGTCGAGCGCTTCGGGAAGGTCGGGGCGGTGGGCGCGGAGTGGGACGGGGGGATGCTCCAGGATCATCGTGTAGGCGTCGGCCCGGTTCGGGTTGAAGTTATAAAACGGGAACTGCTTCGAGAGCAGATAATAGAGCGTGGCCGCCGCGCTGTAGATATCGGCCGGTTCCTTGGCCTGACGGAAATCGCGGATGTGGTCGGGCGAGATGAAGCCGCCCGAGCCGCCGATATCCCCCTGGTGGGTCAGCCCGGCGAACCCGGCGTTGTCGCGAAAGCTCTTGGCCAGACCGAAGTCGGAGAGTTTCACCCCAGGTCGGGTCAACGGGCCGGTCACGAGGAGATTTGACGGTTTGATATCGCGATGGACATAGCCCTTCTCGTGGGCATGTTCGAGCGCCATCAGCAGTTGGACCCCGATCCGCGCCGCTGTCGCCGCCGGGAGTGGGTCAACGAGCGACTCGGTCCAGGACTGCGCATCTCGGCCGACCACGTATTCCATGACGAGCTGGAACTGGCCATCGATGTCGAACATCGTATGGTAAGCGACGATGTTGGGGTGGCGGAGGTCCTTGAGGACGTCGAGTTCGCGGCGGAACCGGAGTTTGGCGCGGTTGCTGGTGGCGATGGCTGGCACCATCATCTTGATCGCGACGGGCTGGTTGGTGGGGAGGTGGCGAGCGAGGTAGACTTCGCCCATCCCACCGCCACCGATCCGCTTCTCGATCAGGTAGTCGGGGTTGGTGGTCGGGTAGCGCTGGCGGTGATCGACACAGGCGTCGCAGAGCCAGCTCACGACCTCGTCCTCGGGAGTGGCCGAGATGGCCAGGTCATGAGGAGCACTCTGGCCACAGCCAAGGCAGCGGATGCGGGGCATCCCGGCGATGGTAGTTTCCTCGACCCGGACGACGAAGCCGGATTCGCCCGCCTCGATGGCGTCGCCGTCGCGCAGCCGCGCTGTGTCGATCCGGGTGCCGTTGACCTTGGTGCCGTTGGTGCTGCCGAGGTCGCGGAGGAAGCAGGTTGGGGGATTGAACTCGATCAGGAAGTGGTTCCGCGACAAGAAACCGTCGTCGGGCACGGGAAACTGAACCTGCGACGACCGCCCGACCACGAAGGTGTCGTGGCGATCGAAGACAAACTCGGTTCCCACGTGGGGGCCGGCGGTAACTCGAAGAACCACGATCATGCGGAGCGGCTCCTGAAGACCAACCATGACTTGCGGATCACCCCGGGTTCGCCTGAATCAGCACGGAGACGAGAATCGTCCACCATCGCTGAATCCGCTGCGGGGCAACATAGTACGGACACCTCGAAGCGTTCGACTTTCTCGGAAAACAACACAATCAGGCGCCTCGGTTGCTTGACACCCCTCAACTTATGGGTTGCCATGTTAGTTTATGATCCCGCGACCGCTGGTGGAAGAACAGAGCGTAACCGAGATTCTTCACAATTCGACGTTAGTTGCTGAACTCTGGTTGAGCCGGGCGGCAATCTCGTGGATCGCGCGCAGGTCCATCTTGCCGGTCCCAAGCATCGGAATCTCGGCGACCTCGACGAAATCCTCGGGGGCGGGGATCCAGATCTTGGGCATCGTCCCGGCGATCAGCTTCTTGCAGACCTCAGCGGGGTTGGTTTGCCAGGGGGTATGGATCACCGCCAGGCGCTCGCCCCGCTTCGCGTCGGGAATCGACGTGACGGCCACGGTCCGATCTTCTAACCCCGCCGCCGCGATGATCGCCGCCTCGACCCCTTCGTGTGGGACCATCTCACCGGCGATCTTGGCGAACCGGCTTAACCGACCCGTAATCGCCAGGAACCCGTCGGCGTCGAGGAAGCCGAGGTCGCCCGTCTCGTACCAACCATCTTTGAGGACCTTCGCGGTCGCCTCGGGGTTGTTCATGTAGCCGCTCATGATCTGCGGCCCCTTGATGTGGATCATCCCCTCGGTCCCGCGCGGGAGGATCGCGCCCGACTCAGGGTCGACCGACCGGACGCTCGTACCCGGCAAAGGGCGACCGACCGTCCCGCGCCGGTTGCCATCGACCCTCTTGCCGCCTGACGCTCCAACCTCGAAAGGGACATTGACGGCGGCCACCGGCGACATCTCGGTCGTGCCGTACCCTTCGAGCGGAGCGACCTTGATGGCGTCCTCGATCTGCTTCGCCACCTCGGGCTTCAGCTTCTCGGCTCCCAGGAGGATATGAAAGAGCGACCGGAACTGCTCGGGTTTGCACCGCTGGATGTAGTGGCGGAAGAAGGTCGGGCTGGCGGCGATCAGGGTAACGCCATGCTTCTCGCACAGATCGCCGACCACCTTGGCATCGAGTGGGTTGGAGTGATAAACCGCTTTCTTGCCCAGGAGGAGGATCGTCCAGATCCCGACGGTGTAGCCGAACGAGTGAAAGAACGGCAAGACACCCAGCGCAACGACCGGAATCGGGTCGAGCCGCAACTGTTGCCGCATCTGGTGGACGTTCAGGAGGACGTTACCGTGCGTCAGGACGACCCCCTTCGGGTCACCCGTCGAGCCCGAGGTGAACATGACAGTCGCCGTGGCGTCGCGACGATCGTTCTTGAGTCCCGGCAAAAACGAACCCAACGCCGCTTCGGGGACGACGCGCGCCACGGATGCCGCCCAGACCTTGTCGAGCATCCCGACCTTGCCCGGCATATCTTCCAGATAGAGGAGCGGTTCCTTGGGGGTCAGTTTGACCTTTTCGAGAAACTTCTTCGAGGTGAGAATCTGCTTGATGCCGCACCGCGCAATCGCCTTGTCGATGACCGCCTGGCTCGCGGAGTAGTTCAGGTTGATCGGGATCTTGCCCAGGTACATCAGAGCGATATTGACGACGGCGCCCGCCACGCTCGGCGGGACCAGGACGCCGACGTAAGGCTCGGGGCCAAGCTCGCGCCCGAGCACGCGACTGAGTGCCAGCGCACGCGTCAGGGCCGAGCCAAACGTCAGGCTGACCTTCATGCTGTCGGCCAGCCCTTCCTGCGACCAGTGCTGGCGGGCCGTCCGGAGGAACGCCCGCGGCAACGACGTCCACCCCTCGGGGAGTGGTTCGAGCGCGACATCGGGCTCATCGTGGTTGGAAGCGGCGGGCGTCGCGACGGTCGATCCGGTCATGGGAAGATGCTCGAACAGGACCAACCCCGCGCCGAGATCCCCGGGGAGGGTCGGAGCAGGGCGGGTCACAACGGGAGGAATGAGGAAAAACGAAGCCAACCCGCTCGGTCCGGGACGCTCACGAGAGCGGGCGAGCACCCAGGAGCCGGTCTGGCCTCTTGACGATCACCGATTTGTGTCGGCTTGTCGACCAATATCGGATCCGTCCAGGCCGGAATCTCGCCGAACCAACCCGCTGCTCGGAAATATCACAGCCAGCCGCGCTTTTACCCGACCGAGCCGAGCGCGGCCACTCGGATCAGGATCGGAACGGCCAGTTCGACAAAGCGGCGGGCGTCTTCGAGGCTGACCGGCGCTCCGGCGCGGTGCTCGACCTGGCTGGCCAGACCACGCAACCGCTCGACCAGTTGCCCCTCAACCGTGTTGATCCAGCCGCGGTCGACCAGGAACCGGACCGCACCTTCAACCCGGACCGGCGCCGGAGCGCGGCGGTCGCCGAGCGTGGCCGCTGCCTGGATCAGCACGTTCCGCAGGTCGGCCCACGCTTCGAGAATGCCCTCACGCGGCGATTCCCCGCAGAGCCGCAGGAATGCCTCGACCGAGCGGCCCGGTCGTGGTTCGGCCCGGACCGGCGAGGCCACGAGCACGGTGGTTGCCGTCGATGTCTCATGGCCCACAAGCGTCCCGACCAGTTCGGCGGCGTCGTTGGCGCCGACCTCAAGCTGAACCCGGAGCGGTTGAGCATTGTCACTGGAAGATGGCGTCGCGGGTACAGCACGCGCCAAAGTTTCGGCGTCGCGGAGATCGTCGCGGAACGTCATCTCGACCCCGCCATACTTGAACTGGCCGAGTCGGGTTAGTACGCCCCGAACTTCATGGCGAAACAAAAACGCGATCACCAGCACGGCCGACGGCCAGGCCAGAGCGCTGATCAAATCAATCAAACCAATCACCAACGTCACCACTTTCCCGATGCGGATTCTGTTGTTGCCGTTCTTGCTCCTCGCCAAAATTTCCTGGTCAAGCTGACCAACGCATTGGTCTTTAATAGAATCTGATTTGCGCGCCGGTTTAAGCATAACATTCGCCGTATTTCGTTCATTTTCCCCAGATTTTTCCCGATCCGACCGAGACCTCATCGTGGCGACCGCCAAAACCAACGCCGTGCGTCTGCTCGAAGCCGCTGGAATCGCGCACACCTTGCTGGAATATGAGGTGGACCCGACCGACCTCGTCGCCGAATCGATCGCCCGCAAGGTTGGGTTGCCAGCCGATCAGGTGTTCAAGACGCTCGTGGCACGGGGCGACAAGCACGGCGTTTGCTTCGCCGTGATTCCCGGCAATGCCGCGCTCGACCTCAAAGCCCTAGCTCGCGCATCGGGCGATCGCAAGGTCGAAACCGTGCCGCTGAAGGAGGTCCAACCCCTCACCGGTTACATTCGCGGGGGAGTGACTGTGCTTGCCGCCCGGAAGGACTATCCGGTTTACCTTGATGAGAGTTCGATCCTGTTCGACCAGATCACCGTTTCCTCGGGCCGCCAGGGGTGCCAGGTCCTGCTCCGACCCGATGATTACGTCGGCATCACGCAGGCTCGTGTCGTCGAGATTGCCCGGCCCAAGGAAGCGGATTGATATCTTGCCCGATCGGACTCGAATTGGGTTCGTTCGGTATTCAGCGTGCTGGGTCGTCGCGGTTCGTTCTGATCATTGCGCCAGGCTTGCTTTTCGAGCGCCGGCAAGCCTCGCTGCAATAGCGGATCTGGTCCCAATCCCGCTCCCACTTCTTCCGCCAGGTGAACGGACGCCCGCAGGTGAGGCAGATCTTGGTGGGCAAGTTGGCCTTGGAATGGGCCACGGTTATCTCCTCAAAGGAGTAATCGGTCCTGAGCCGACGGGTTGTGGGCGGAAGTCGTCGCCTCGTCTGACTAGAATGGTCGGATCGCTGGTTGCGTCAAGTATCCTCACCTCGGAGTGCTCGCCGTGCGTATCTGGTTCCTGCCGCTGGTCGTGACAGGTTTGCTTGTGGCTGTCGGCAGTCCGATGGCGGGCCGGGTCCAGGTCCGGGCCGATGATCCCGCGCCACCTCAAACGCCCCGCGAGGTCGTGGGCTATGACCGGAAGACCGACGTGATCTATGGTCGCAAGTCGGGTCTGGCCATGACGATGGACGTCTTCACGCCGCGCAAGGGCGCCAACGGCGCGGCAGTCGTGCTGGTGGTCAGCGGCGGCTACTTCTCGAACCACGAGTCGATTGCGCCGAGCCTGTTTCGCCCACTCCTGAACCGAGGTTACACCGTCTTTGCGGTCGTCCACGGCAGCCAGCCGCAGTTCACCGTGCCCGAGATCGTCGGCGACGTCAATCGCGCGATCCGCTTTATCCGCTTCCACGCCGCCGACTACGCGATCGACCCGAACCGGATCGGCGCGACGGGAGCCTCGGCAGGCGGACACCTCTCGTTGATGCTCGGCGCGGCTCCCAAGGCAGCCAACCCCGATGCCGGTGATCCCATCGAGCGCCAGTCGAGCCAGGTCAACGCCGTCGCCTGCTTCTTCCCGCCAACCGACTTTCTCAACTACGGCGGTCCCGGTCGTGAACTGATCCATGTCAACGACTTCGAGTCGTTGTTCCGGCCCGCATTCGAGTTCCGCCAGATCGACCGCGCCACCAACTTGTGGAAAACGGTCGAAGGCGACGACAAGCTCCGCGAGATCACCCGCGCCATCTCGCCGCTCCATTTCGTCACCCCCGACGATGCTCCCACCCTGATCTACCACGGCGAGGCCGACAAACTCGTCCCGGTCCAGCAGTCCGAGTCGATGGTTGCCAAACTTAAGGAAGTCGGCGTCGACGCCAAACTCGTCATCAAACCCAAGGCCGGCCACGGCTGGCTCACGATGCCGCTCGACATGGAAGCCTTCGCCGACTGGTTCGATGTCCACCTGCCGAAGAAGGACCGCTGAATGAAGCCCGACCGCCGGTACGATCGCCTGGCGGGTACTCTGCTGGGCACGGCCCTCGGTGATGCGCTCGGCTTACCCGCCGAGGGAATGTCGGCCCGAGCGATCGCGCGGCGGTTCGGGACAGTGAATCGGTTCCGGTTGCTGGGTCAAGTTGGCTTCGTTTCGGATGATACCGAACAGACCGCGCTCGTGGCTGGGGCGATCGTCGTGGCGCCCACCGACCTTGACCGATCCCTTGCCTACTTTCGCCGTTCGCTGCTCGCCTGGTTTGCCCGATTGCCCTGGGGAGTCGGCCGGGCAACGATCCGCGCTTGCATCCGGATCGCGCTCGGACTGAAACCGACCGGCGTCCGATCAGCAGGCAACGGCGCGGCGATGCGAGCGTCCGTGATCGGAGTCTTTTTCGCAGATCGAGCCGACCTGCGGCGCGACTGGACACGCGCCTTCGCCGAAGTGACTCATCGCGATCCTCGCGCGGTGGCTGGAGCCGTCTTCGTCGCCGAGGTAGCGGCGCTGGCCGCGTCCGACTCGGCCAACACCGATCGGCTCGACCTGCTTACTCGGGCGATCATAGTCGTCGATAATTCTGAGCTGGCGGAAGCGATTCATCAGGCGCTCAATCTGGCTCGAAGTTGTGCTGCAACGAACCATGCGAGTTCGGTTTGTGGTACCACGGGGTTTGTCGTCGACTCGGTGGCATTCGCCGCGTTCCTCTGGGCCAGGTGGGGGGATGATCCATTCCTGGCGTGGGCCGAGGCGATCAGCGCTGGCGGTGATACTGACACGATCGCCGCCATCGTTGGTGGCTGGATCGGGGCGGCGGTGGGCGAATCGGCACTTCCGACCGAGTTGATCGCTCAGATTCACGATGGCCCGTTTGGCCCCACCCATCTCCGGCAGCTCGCTCGGGCGCTGGTCGAAGTGCAAGATGGGGTAGGCCGCCGCCCGCCTCGGTTCTCGGCGCTGGGAGCGTTTGCGCGGAACATGGCGTTACTGCCGGTCATCTTTGGGCACGGTTTTCGCCGGTTGTTACCGTTCTGATTCAGAATCGGCTGGAGATCGAAGCGAGGTTGGACCGACCTTGGGGAATGAGGAATGATTGCCGACCTTCTCGACCACCGAGCCAGGAGTGAACCCGATGAGCACGGAAGCGACCACCGCCTCGACCGACCTGATCCGCTGGACGTTCACTGTGCCGCATGAAGCGGTCATCCCGGTGCTCGGGCACCTGGCCGACCTTGGTTCCGAGGTCTTCGTCCGCGCGGAAACGTTTCACGTCTTCTGGGAAGAGACCGACGTCGACCTCGATGTGGTGGTCGAGGCGATCTGGGATCTGGCCGGGGTCCAGTTCGAGATCACGCAGGAAGAGTTTCACCGCCTCGAACTCCACATCCTCCATCCCGAGGAAGAACAACCGGCCGAAACCGACGAGGAGACCGAGTTTCATCCCGACAACGTCAATTCGCTGGAAGTCCGGGATCTTTGACTCGATCTCCTGCCTGTTCTAACTGCTTGAGGCGGCGGGCGACATTCAACATCGCGCGCGACGTGTGGTAATTCGCCTTCCAGGGAGATGCCTTGGACCCGTCGCCGAGCCGCTTGCCGTCGATCGTCGTCTCATAGAACCAGCCGCCGGACTCGGGGTCGATGAGGTGGCGGTCGATGAAGTCCCACTGCTTGCGGAACGCCGTCCAGTAGCGGTCGGTGGTCGCGCCGAACTGGGCGTGGAACAGGAGCAAGGTGTTGAGGCCCTCGGCCTGGGTCCACCAGACCTTGGTCGTGTCGAACGGTTTGCCGTTGAAGCTGTCCCCCTTGTCGTAGAAGCCGCCGTTCTGGTCGTCCCAGCCCCAGTCGAGAGAGTGGTCGATCAGGCTTCTGGCCACTTTCCAGGTGGTGGGGTCGTCGGGGCGACCGAGCGACGTGGCGGCCTCGACGAGCAGGTAAGCGGTCTCGACGTCGTGGCCAAACGAGTCATGCGCCGGGGCGGCCTGCCAGTTGGGGCTCAGGTACAGGTTCAGGGCTCCGGGAGCCGCGGCGATCCGGTCGCGGACGATCGCCAGCATCTCTTCAAGCCGCGCCCGGACTGGTGCCGTGGGCTCGACGTGATAAAACTCAGCGAGTGCTTCGAGGAGGTGAATGTGCGCATTCATCGACTTGAAGCCATAGTAGACCCCCACCCGATCGACTCGCTCGGCCAGCGGCCTGGCGGGGTCCCAGGTGATGATCGGCACTCCCGCGCGGGTCAGAGCCTCAAAGTAACCCCCGTTCACGGGGTCGTGGGCTTTGGTTTCGAGCCAGTCGAAGGCGTCGCGAGCGACCTGAAGAGCGCGGGGGTCGTGAGTTGCTTCATACGCCTTGCTCGCGGCGTAAAGCACGAACGAAGTGCCGTAGACGTGCTTTTCGGTACCGAGTCCAGGCTTGACCTGGCCATCGAGCCCGACCGACCAGTGAAACCCACCCGACTCGCGGTCGCGGATCACCCGGTCCAGGCACTCGACTCCGTGGCGCGCATAGCCGGCGAACTCGTCACGCCGTTCGGGTGAGTCGATGGCAAAGGCCGCGGCCGTCCAGGTCATTCGCGCCTGGTAGACGATGAATTTGTCGCGATCAGGGCCGAGCGACCAGTCGCGGGCCATGTTCTGGCGGAACCCGCCGTGCTCCTTGTCGATCGTGGCGGGATACCAGTGCTCGGTCAACTCGCGGGTCACCTGAGTCTGAATCCTGGTTTGAAGGGCGGCGATCTCACCAGGACGAGGCCCATCGGCAACCGCTCGGGCAAGGGGCGGCAGACCGAGCACAGCGACGGTCAGAACCCAACGGGCGACGACCTGGCGACGCCGGGCGGATAGATGCTTGAGCATACAAGTCTCGCGAGAGAGGAGACGAAACGGGAGGAACGATGGCTTGCCAGGAAGAGATTGCCCATCTTAATGATTGTGAATAGCAAATCGCCAACCAGGGCATGACAATACTTGGCGATTTGCGACCTGATCTCTGCGATGCGCATTCACTTCCGGAGAACCGTATCAGCACCAATCGCGACGGTTCCGGCGACGACCGCGGCGCCTTACTTGACGACCCGGACCACTGAACCCGGCGATGGCTATCGCTATCCGCTCTACTACAACCCCGCCACCGCTGGTTACTTCTACGATCCCGTGGTGCGCTGAAGCCGTTGGGACCGGAAAATGGAGTCCGGTCCCAACGGCTTCTGGTCATGATTCAGGGTAATTCGCGGATCCGGATGTTCTCGAAATCAACGGGCGAGCCCTCGGCTTCGAGGCAAAGGTATCCCTTGCTCGGAGTGCAAGCGGTCCCGCCGGCAACTTCCTCGCCGTTGACCCAGAGGCGGATCTCGCCGTTGATGGCGCGGATGTAGTAGTGGTTCCATTCGGGAACGCCGTGGCTCAGGTTCTTCGAGGGGAAGCTGCGGACCCCGTTCGGTGACAGGGGTGGGAATGGGGTCATCTTCGACGTCCCGACCGGGAAGACGTCGCCGTTGGTGGTGAACCAGTCGGCCTTCTTGCCGGTCGACTGCTCATACTGCTGGGTGTAGCCGTGGTCGAGAACCTGGACCTCGATCCCCCCTTTGGGCAGCTGACCCGGTTTGATCCCGTCGAGCGACTGATCGACCACCCAGACAAAAAAGCCCGAGTTGCCGCCCGCCTTGAGATGCCGCCACCGCGCTGATAACTCGAAGTTACCGAACTGCTTCAACGTCCGGGTAACGCCGACTGGTTCGCCGGTCGAGTGGACAGCGGCACCCGTCCAGGTCCAGGTGTCGGGGTTGCCGTTGACCGTCATGAAGTCGGCGCCAGTCAAGGTCCGCCAACCGGTCCCGGTGACGCCGTCGATGCTGGCCTTCGGTGCCATTGGTGCCGGATCATCGGCACCCACGAGGATCGGGACGGCCACCAGCGCAGTCAGGCTCACGCACACCAGCGCAGAGACGATCCGGGCAAATCGCATCGAAAATAACCTCCGGTCAAGAGCAAGAAATCCAGCACGATCGCCCACTCTAGTCGACCCCGGTCGGTGACGGAACCTCCCAGCGGACTCGAAATTCCCCAGATTGTCTCGCCGATCGACCGGACCCGGCTAAAATGATCGCTTCGGGTCAAATGACCGATCAGGCTGCTTCCCCATCTTGTCTCGGACCTCACGTCACCATGTCCACAGCGACCGAGAACCCCGCGTATGACGCCGTGCTGATCGTCGGTTTCGGCGGTCCCGAGCAGCGCGACGACGTGATCCCGTTCCTCGAAAACGTCCTCCGAGGTCGTCCCGTGCCCCGCGAGCGGATGCTCGAAGTCGCCGAGCATTACTACCACTTCGGCGGCGTCAGCCCGATCAATGGCCAGGTCCGCGACCTCATGGCCGCGATCCGCGCCGAGCTGGACCGCCGGGGCGTCAACCTGCCAATTTACTGGGGCAACCGCAACTGGCACCCCATGCTCGCCGACACGGTCCGGTCGATGACCGAGGCTGGCGTCAAGCACGCGCTCGGGGTCGTCCTGTCGGCCTACAGTTCCTATTCGGGCTGCCGACAGTACCGCGAAGACATCATGAAGGCTCAGCGGGAGGTGGGAGATAACGCCCCGATCATCGACAAGATGCGGGTTTTCTACAACCACCCCAGGTTCGTGGCGGTGAACGCCCGCAAGATTCAGGACGCGCTCGGAAAGTGGTCGGGTTCGGATCGAGAGACCGTCCAGGTCGTCTTTACCGCGCACAGCATCCCAACGCCGCAAGCCGAGCGGTGCAACTATGAGCGGCAACTGAACGAGACCTGCCGCCTGGTCGCCGAGGCGGCGGGAGTTCCCCCCGATCGCTGGACGCTGGCTTTTCAAAGCCGAAGCGGGCGGCCGACCGACCCCTGGCTCGGCCCGGATATCCTGGAGCACCTGGCCGACCTGAAGGCGAAAGACGTGACTCGGGTCATCGTCCAGCCGGTCGGGTTTCTGTCCGACCACATGGAAGTTCTCTTCGACCTCGACGAAGAAGCTGCGGTCAAGTCGCAGGAGTTGGGTCTCGACTTCGTCCGCGCCGCCACGGCCGGGACCGATCCTGACTTCGTCGCGATGTTCGCCGACCTGATTCAGGAACGGATTGAAGCCCAACCCGACCGCCCCGCGATCGGCGAGTTCCCCGCCAGCCACGACGTCTGCCCACCCAACTGCTGCTTGCCGGTTCCTCGACCCGAACGGCCTGCTCCAGTCGCGGTGCTTGAGACGAGCTAGATGCGAGACAAGGGGCAAGTGATTGAAGTCGACCACCGGGTCAGCTTCAGCACGATAACGGCGATGGTCGTGGTGTTGGGGATGTTTCAAACGCAGCGGTGATTGCAGGTCGCTAATGGAGTTCTCTGAATCCGTGGCGATCTGTCATGAGCCAAAAATCCCTGCAAACTGGAGCAAAGAGTCGTTGTGATCCTTGACACCTGCTGCTGCCAAGGTGAAAAAGTGAAGCGGCCCGACCATCTTCGCCGCTTTGAGGTTTGCATCCATGCTCACCGGCAACCTGATCCGCGTTCGGTTCTCGAAACAGCGAGCGATTCCGCTTTACCTCGATCGGACGAACGAGGAGTGGCTCGAAGTCGCCGAGAGCCTGCTATTGATCTTCCGTGAGGGGGTTGGGCGGACCCGGGGCGAAATCGATACCGAAATCGACGAGATGCTCGGCGAGGGGATGGCGACCCTGGCTCATCGGGGCCTGGCCAAGATCCTCGAAGACCGTGCCGAATTTGAGGTTGTGGCCGACGTCCCACCCGAAACGCTCCGTGAAAAGGTCTTCGGTGCCGCCGCTGCGCACCGAAAAGCTCTGATCGTCGAAGGCCAGGCCAAAACACCGTTTCGCCGCGATGCCGTGCTCGCCGGGGTCGCCGAGGAACTCAAGATCACCCCCGAACAGATCGCCGGCGCCATGTTCGCCGACCTCCGTGATGAGAACCGCTTGCTCGCCTTTGACCAGACCATCGATGCCGTCCGTCTGATCGATCGGTACAACATCGCCCTCGCGCAGTCGATCCTGCTGCGGTCGGTCCGGGTCGAGGCCGAGGTCCGCAACGCCAAGCCGTCACGCTATCGCAAGCTGTTTCAACATCTCAAGTTCCACCGGCTCCTTTATCAGGTCGAAGGGTCGATGAAGGACGGGTACAAGCTGCACATCGACGGCCCGTTGAGCTTGTTCAGCGCGACGAACAAGTACGGGCTGCAGATGGCTTTGTTTTTACCCGCGCTGCTTTTGTGCGAGGACTTCCGCCTCGACGCCGAGCTGCGGTGGGGGCCGAAGCGCGAGACGCGGACATTCCACATCGAGCCGAAAGACGGCCTGGTGTCGTACTATGCCGACACCGGGACATATGTTCCGGCCGAACTCACGGCGTTCCTCGACCGGTTCCGTCAGGTGGCCCCGCACTGGGAGGTTCTGGAAACGACCGATGTGATCGAACTTGGCCGCGAGGGGACGTGGGTTCCCGACTACAAGTTCATCCACAAGGCGACCGGGGTGGATGTCATGGTCGAGATCGTCGGTTTCTGGAAGCGGGCGTCGATCGACCGCCTCCTGAAACTGCTGCCCCAGCATGGCCCCCCGCGCTACCTCCTGGCAATCCCCGAGAGCTACAAGGTCGATGAGGAAGCGCTTGATGACCTGACGGGGCCGGTCCTCCGGTTCCGCGAGATCCCCAACGCCACGAAACTGGCCGAGGCGCTGGAGGATCTGATCCACACTTCCAAGGGGAAAAAATCCCGGTTCTTCGAGTGATCCCGATCAGGTCCGGACCATCGCGCCGAGGGTGGATCGGCAGTGGTCGATGATTCGCGTCATCCTGGCGTCGATCTCGTCGCTGGTCATGGTCTTGGCAGGGTTCCGGAATCGAAGGTTGAAGTGGATACTCTGTTCGTCGGGGGCAAGGTTGCCTCCCTGGAACGAGTCTGCGAAGGTCATCGCCTCGCAGGTGGAGTCGACGGCTTGCCAGACGGCGGCCTCTACCTGACCCCAGGTCATCCGCTTCGGCACGACCAGCGAGAGGTCACGCTGGACGCCTGGGAAGATCGGCACAGCCTCGTGCTGCGGGATCAAGCTGGTCCACTCATCGAGCATGTCGGCCGAAACTTCGAGGATCGAGTAAACGCCCCGGAGCTTGAGTCGAGCCTGCGTCGCCGGGGCAACCTCGCCGGCGAAGCCGAAGGGGGTCGCGCCGGCGAAGATCGCGGCGGCATGGCCGGGTCGAAGGCTGGCGAACGATTTCGGCTCCCACCGCAAGGTGATGTTCGCATGCAACCGGGCCAGAAGCATTTCGAGGATGCCCTTGACCACAAAGAAGTCGCCCGGAGCCACCAGCGCGAGCCGCGCTGTCTCGGCGGGGAGATCTTGCCCCGCGACGGGGGGATAAACGTTCGCGATCTCGAACAGGCGGACGCCAAAGTTCCCGTGAGCTTCGTTATAGCTGGCCACTTCGAGCAAGCTCGGAGTCAGACTGAGGCGCATCAGGTTCGCCTGTTTGCGGGTGGCGTGCTCGACGCGGATCGGCTCGATACCCGGGTCGGTGGCGAACTCGCGGCCGACAAGCTCGGGGGCCACGAAGCTGTAGGTGATCGCCTCGTGGCAGCCGAGCCCAGTCAAGGCCGAGCGGATCGTGCCTTCGACTCGACCCCGGCGATCTTGCTCGATCGCGCCGAGCTTGATGGGCCGATTTTCGGGGATCTGGTCGTAATTGTGAATCCGGCCGACCTCTTCGATCAGATCCGCCTCGCGGTCGAGGTCGGTCCGCCAGACCGGCGGCTCGAAGGTCAGGCGACCGGGATGCTGCTCGACCAGCTTCAACCCGAGCGCGACGAGGATGCGCTCGATCTCGCCCGGATCAATCTCGATCCCCAGAATGCGCGCCACCTGGTCGACCCGGAGCGTGACCGGCAGCCGGAGGTCAGGCGCGACGGTCGGGATGCCGGCGGCCGAGCCGACCTGGCCACCGCCGGTTTGCAAGATCAGCTCGACTGTTCGGTGCTGAGCCCAGAGCAAGGCACGCGGGTTGATCGGGCGCTCGAACCGGTAGCTGGACTGCGACTGGAGGCCGAGCGCCCGCGCGGTCCGGCGGATGTTGATCGGGTCGAACCGCGCGGTCTCGATCACCACGTCGGTCGTCTCGATACGGATCTCGGAATTCAGGCAGCCCATCACCCCGGCCAGGCTGACGACCTCGCGAGTGTCGCTGATGACGAGCATCGACTCGTCGAGCTTGTATTGCTGATGATTCAGCGCTTCGGCTGTCTCGCCCTTGGTGGCGTGCCGCATGATCAGCGTCGGATCAGCCAGTTTGGCGAGGTCATACGCATGGATCGGTTGACCGCACTCGTGCATCACATAGTTGGTGATGTCGACGACGTTGTTGATCGGTCGAACGCCGAGCGTTTCGAGCCGACGACCGAGCCAGCCCGGACTTTGACCCACCTTCGTGCCGTGGATCGTGATCGCCTCGAACCGCGAGCAGAGGTCAGGGGCCTGGTTCTCGACGCGGATCTGAACCTGGGCGTTGGCCTTGACATGAGGGACCGGGGGATCGACGAAACAGGGCGTCTGGCCGAGTAACAGACCGATCTCGCGGGCGATCCCGAGGTGCGTCAGGCAGTCGGGACGGTTACTCGTGATTTCCAGGTCGAGGCAAAGATCACCGCCAACTTCGCGGGTCGACTCGTGGTTGAAACCGACCAGCGAGAGCCGGTCGGCCAGGTCCTCGTGGCGGATTGCCAGACGGAGGTATTCGGTCAACTGGTTCCAGCTATACAACATGCAGCCAACCTCGAACAAGCACGGCGAAACCAGACCCAGAGCCAGATCACTCGGGGAGAGATATCATACCCGGTTCCGCCTGGGAACGAAATCACACCCGAGCACGGTCCGACTTTGAAAGCGACACCCGGGTTCTGCGGTTACCGAAGCCAGGCTTACACGGTTCGCTGGATTTCGGTTAGGATCTTTGCCGCGGTCGCGACTTTTGCCCAGGGTCTTCCGGTGATCTGGGCAATTTTCCGCGGCAATCGAGCGGAGCCAACGTCGGATCAGCGCGACTGGTCCGGCGTTAGTTTGCCGCAACGATCCTGATTGATCCGACTTCTAAACGAAGGGCACCCATGACGACGGCGACTTCCGCGACCACGAGCGATAAATCCGAATCCACTTATGATAACGGCGGCCAGTACACCCGGACCGGGATCTTGCGGTATGAGAAGGTCTTCGGCGATGGCTACATCAGCACCGGCGGCCACAGCACGACGGAATACCTGATCACGAAGATCGAAGCGGCGCTGCGGCCCGGGGCGCGGGTGCTCGACGTCGGGAGTGGGATCGGTGGCGCTGCTTTCCACCTGGCGCGAAAATATGGGTGCATCGTCACGGGTGTTGACCTCTCGCCCGAGATGGTCAACATCGCACACGAGCGAGCCAAGGAAGCCGACGTGGCCGGGAAGGTCGAGACGATCCTTGGCGACGTTCTTACCGAACCCTTTCCCGAGAAGTTCGACGTGATCTGGAGCCGGGATGCCTTGATGCACATCCCGGACAAGGCACGGCTGTTCTCGCACCTCCACAGCTTGAACACCTCCGGCGGCAAGCTCGTCATCACCGACTACGCTCGGGGCGTGACCGATGGCTCGCCCGAGTTCCAGGCTTACATCAAGAGCACCGGCTACCACGTCGTTGACCCAGCATCGTACGGCAAGCTGATCGAAGCCGCCGGCTACAAGGATGTGGTGGCCGAAGACGCGACCGACCGGTTTGTGAGCATCCTCGAACGCGAACTCGACTTCCTGGCGACCAACCGCGCGGATTTTCTGGAGTCGTTCTCCGAGGACGACCTGAACTATCTGGTCGCCCGCTGGCAGATGAAGGTCGGCTTCTGCAAGGCCGGCGACATGAAGTGGGGCATCTACTCGGCCACTTGCTGAGAGCGTTGAATTCGCCCCCAGCCAGACGCCATGGTCCGATCAGTTCGACCGACTCGCCGATGTGCTCGGCGAGTCGGTACCAGCCTCGGCGAGGTCGGCCCGAATCGGCACGCGGTCAAGGACTTCGCGGAGCTCTTCGGGCAGGACCGGCTTGCTTAGATAGTCGTCGAAACCCGCCGCCAGGCAGCGTTCGCGGTCGCCTTTCATCGCGTGTGCTGTCAGGGCGACCAGTGTGATCGGCTCATGGTAGATGCCGCGGATTAACGTGGCGGTCTCGAATCCGTCCATGATCGGCATCTGGATGTCCATCAAGACGGCATCATAGCTGCTTCGCTCCAGTTCCGCGAGCACTTCGCGCCCGTCCTGGACCGTGGCCACCACATGCCCGAGGCGTTCGAGCATCCGCGTCGCGACCTTGCGATTAACGAGTTGATCCTCGGCCAGCAAGATCTGGAGCGGCCGTCGGGCCGAAACCAGCCGACGATTCAGACCCGCCGATGCGGCTGGCGTGTTCAGCGCGGACGCGTCCCGGCCTCCCGAAATCGGATGAGCACGGTCGCGGCCGAGAGGTAAGAACGGGCGGCTGCCGCGGTCCAGTCGCGTCCGGATCGTTTCGAAAAGCTCACGCTCCGAGACCGGTTTACTGACGCAGGAGGCCATTTGCTGATCCTCGCACCGCGGGAGATCCGCGCGGCCAGCGGTGCTCAGCATCACGAGCCCCGTGCTCGACGTGCGCGGGTCAGCATGGATCAGGCGGATCAGGTCGAGACCGGGAAGGTCCACAAGCTGATCGTCGATCACCGCCACGTCGTAGGGCTGGCCGGCCCGGGCCGCCTCGCGGAGTTCATCGAGCGCCAGCAACCCGGCTGGCTGCTCGCGTGGGATCGCCCCCCAGTTGGCGAAGATCTCCACGGTAAACCGCCGCCGACTTGCGTTGGCGACCGCCACGAGGACGCGACGGCCCGCCAGCATGGCATATTCGGCATGGTCCGGCTGATCAGCGACAGGCCCGAAGCGTCCAAGGAAGTGAAACGTGCTGCCTTGTCCCTGCGTACTGGTGACCCAGATCCGCCCACCCATCAGGCGAACAATCTCGGTGGAGATGGTCAATCCCAGGCCCGTTCCGCCATAATTCCGCGTGGTGGAACCATCGGCTTGCTCGAATGCCTCGAAGACCGTCGCGAGTTTATCGGGCGCGATCCCGATGCCCGTGTCGGTCACCCGAAAGTAGAGTGCCAGACTCGGGTCCGGCGGGACTGCTTCAGAGAACTGTGCCGGATCAGCGAGCGTGACCTCAACGACGACCTCGCCGACGGGGGTAAACTTGACGGCGTTGCCGACCAGATTGACGAGGACCTGCCGGAGGCGGTGCGGATCGCCTTCGACCAGTTCCGGAACGTCCGGAGCGATCCGGCAGGCCAGTTCCAGCTTTTGACCATGCGCCCGGAGTGCCAGGGGGCGGAGCGTCTCGTAGAGCAGGTCATGGAGGTTGAATCGGACCCGTTCGAGTTCGAGTTTGCCCGCCTCGATCTTGGAAAAGTCGAGGATGTCGTTGATCACGCTCATCAACGACTCAGCCGACGAACGGACCAGACCGAGATACTCACGCTGGAGCGGCGAGAGTGGGGTGTCGAGAGTCAGGTCGGTCATCCCGAGGATGCCGTTCATTGGTGTCCGGATCTCGTGGCTCATGTTGGCCAGGAACTCACCTTTGGCCCGGCTGGCAGCTTCGGCGGCTTCCTTGGCGGCCAGAATCTCGGCTTCGGCTCGTTTCCGGATCGTCAGATCGTGGCAAGTTACCAGAAGACCCGATCGATCACCCACGTCCACGGGAATAATCGTCACCTCGCACGGAACCAACAAGCCATCAGCGCGTTGGATGATCCAATCAAAGCGGTGAAATCCATCTCGTCGTGCCTGATCATCCATCTGAGATTTCGTGATCAGAGATTTCTGACCATCGGGCTGAAACTCGGGTGAAAACTCGGCGGGATGATGACCCAGAATCGCCGATCGGTCCAAACCATAGAGCCGGCAAGCCGCGTCGTTGCAATCAAAAATCCCATCGGTCTCATCAAAAATCATGTAAGCTTCGGTCGTGGCATTGAAGAGAATCTGTGACAGATCCTCAGCCCGTTTGCGGGCCGTGACGTCTTCGAGAACTCCGAGGAACTGGTCGGGCCGCCCCTGATCGTCACGCCGCGAGACTACGATCCGGTTCCAGAACCAGCGCCAGGAGCCGTCGGCATGGCGGACTCGATGTTCCCGTTCCAGGACTTCGCCATCGCGCAGTGTCCTGGCATGGGCGAGGGCGGCCTCCAGATGCGTCAGATCGTCGGGGTGAATCAGCGCGGACAGGCCGGTCGGGTCGAGAGCCTGAACCTGCTCGGCAGACTCGCCAAACGCCGACATCGAGCGACCATTGGTCCAGATGATCCGTTGGTCGGCGACCGAGAACAGGTAGAGCACTCCGGGATTGGCGTTGACCACGTTCTGCACGAACTGTTGTTGTTGCCGGAGTTCGACCTCAGCCTGCTTGGAGGCGGAGATATCCCGCATGATGGTCGCAAAGTGCGAGACCTCGCCATCCGGACCTCGGTGGGCCATGACTCGCTGTGAGACCGGTAAATTGCGGCCGTCGACGGTCTGGATGGTGGTCTCGCCAAGCCACGACCCGGTCCGCGCCGCTTCGGGGTGGGCGACGTCGCGGAGCAGCGATGCCGAGTCGGGAGCGAAACTGGTCGCGTACGGAAAGCCCGACTCGGGCAGGATGATTCCACCACCGACCAGGCGGTGATAGGCGGCGTTCCGCCAGATGACCAGCCCGTTGGGTTCACAGATGCCGACAAAGTCGTCGGACGCTTCAAAGATCGCGACCAGGCGGTTGCGTTCCTCCTCGGCCTGTTTGCGATCCACGAACAGGTTGATCTGGCGTTCCAGCCCGTCGAGGAATTCGGCCAGCGCCGCGCCATCTTCGATCGGTTCCCAGGTTGCGAAGGTGAAGACACCCACCACCTTGCCATTCTGGGTGACCGGCCAGCCAATCCCACCCCGGAGAATCAGGGCGGGTGCTTGGGTGGGTTCCTCGGCCCCCGTGTCCGTGCGGACCCGAGCTTCAGCTTCGATTCGGATCAGGTCGGCGAACAGCCGGCTGGACTCGCTCGGGCGGAGCGAGCATGCGGTAAGGAGGCTTGAACCCGGTGACCAGCCAAATTCAGGCCGAAGTTGACTGGTCGTCGGGTCAACCCGCCAGTAAGACGCGGCATCCATGTCGAGCGCCTCGCCGACGCTGGCAAGGATTCGGGGGATCGCCTGATCGAGTGTGGTCGAATCCGCGAGGATCGCGTCGCATAACCGGCCGGCCGCGATCCGCCCTTCCGAGCGCCGCCGGGCCGTGACATCGCGACCAATGGCGATAAACTGGTCGGCCGAGCCCTCGGCTCCCCGGACCGACTGAACTTCGAGTTCGAGCCAGGCTTTCCGACCCCGAGCATCCCGCCGCACGGCGGCCACCTCGACCCGTTCCCTGGCGACGAGGCGATTGCGAAGGTCCGTCACCCCCTGGGGGTCGGCATCGGGACCGATTGACCGGTGGATCAAGTCTTGACCGATCGCCGCGTCGGGTTCCTCACCGAAGAGGCGAGCATAGGCCTCACTCACCCACTCCAGCCGATAATCCGCATCGGCGATCGCCACGGCTCCATCCATCCGGCTGACGACCATCGCCAGGGTCCGCGACTCAGCCTCGCTCCGCCGGAGGGCTTCCTGAGTCAGGAGCAGGTCGGAGATGTCGATCGCCATGCCACCGAGCAGCTTCTTGCCATCAGGAGCCACATAGGGAAATTTGAGCGAGAGCCAGCGATTGCGCCGCCCGTCGGCAGTGATTGTCTCCTCCAAGAACTCGATGGGAGTTCCAGCGGCCCACACCTTCAGATCATGAGCCCGAATCTCATCGGCGACAGCGGCTGGCCAGAGCTCGTGATCAGTCTTGCCGATCCAGTGGTCGATCTCACGCTCGAAAAGTTGATTGAATCGAGCATTGACATACGTCAGCCGACCATCGGTGTCCTTGGTAAAAGCCAGCGCGGGGCTATTCTGCATGAAGGCTTCGAAGCGTTCGCGTGACGCCGACAATTCTCGTTCGAGGTCGGCTCGCCGGAGGATGTCGGTGCGCAACTCGATTTCGGTACCGACCGACGCCGCCAGATCGGTCACCGTGGCAATGTCATCGGCGGACCAGACACGCGAAGCCTCGTCAAGCACGCAAAACGAACCCAAAACAAAGCCCGAGGCCGATACCAGCGGCACCCCTAGATACGCAAGTGGAACCAGGCATCCCAGTTCGGGATATTCGCGAGTATCCGTCAGAACCAGCGTTTCCCCCGACGCAACCACATGACGGCAGATGGACTGTTCTAGCGGAGTTTCGCGACATGCCGTGAGTTCGGGGCTAAATCCCACAGATGCCTTGAAGAACTGACGATTCTCGTCAACCAGCGACACCGCCGCGGCTGAGGCGTTCGTCAATCGAGCCGCGAGCCGGGTCAGTCGATCAAACGACATTTCCGGCGGACTGTCCAACAGATTCGTTGACCGCAATGCTGCAAGCCGTTGGGATTCATACGTGAGATTGTCGGGATCGCACATGGACGAGAAGCCCCGGGACGCATAGTTCCAAACAGTTCAGACCCTGGCACCGGATCTCGGATCTTGTCAAGGAAACGGGGTAACTTGGCAACCACCCCACGCAACCATTGGATAAATCTTTTGCATAGTCAATAAGATTATGCTCGATTACCCCGAATTGATTGGACTTGTTTGCTATTCCGTACGGACTGAGACAAAAAAGACAAAACAACCGCGATTTTTCAATGGATCGTTGGCATTCCATGATTTGAATAAACTTGCGGGTTGTCATAGAGGAACGGCACCCAGCTCGTTGCCTCAAGTTCATTGAGGCAATGAGCTGGGTCGGACCCGCTGGATCAAGCGTGGGCGACTTCGCGCTGAGCACCCTGGTTCATCATGGCGCCGAGGTCGATACCGAGCCCCTTGGCGATTCCCATCCCGTAATTCTGATCGGCGCGGAAGAAGTGGCAGAGCTGCCGCATCTGGATCTCGTAAGGGACCGAGGCCATGCTGCCGACGATGTTGTTGATCAGCCGCTCTTGCTGGTCAGAGTCCATCAGGCGGAAGAGGTCACCAGCCTGACGGTGGGTGTCGTTCCCCTCGCTGGCGTCGAACCGGTCGACGATAGCGCATGAGAGCTTCATCGGCGGCTCGCGGAACTCCTCGGCCTGGACCGGACCACCGAAGCTGTTCGGCTCGTAGTTCGGGGCACGGCCGCCGTTCCGGTCGGGGCGCATCCCGGCGGCAACGCCGTCGCGCTGATAGTTGAACACCGGGCACTTCGGCGCGTTGACCGGGAAGTGCTTGTAGTTCGCCCCGAGCCGGTAGCGCTGGGCGTCCGGGTACGACTGCACGCGGGCCTGAAGCATCTTGTCGGGGCTGTGACTGATCCCCGGCACGATGGCATTCGGGCTGAACGCCGCCGACTCGATCTCAGCGAAGTAGTTTTCCGGGTTCCGGTTCAGTTCCAGATCGCCGACCTCGATCAGCGGGTAGTCGCCGTGCGGCCAGACCTTGGTCAGGTCGAACGGGTTGTACCAGGTCTTCTCGGCGTCAGTCTCGGGCATCACCTGGACGTAAAGTGTCCACCTGGGGTAATCCCCCTCCTCGATCGACTCGAACAGGTCGCGGGTCGCCTGGTCGGGGTCAACCCCACGCATCGAGTCAGCCTCGGGGCCGGTGAAGCACTTGATCCCTTGCTTGGTCTTGAAGTGGAACTTGACCCAGAACCGCTCGTTGGCCTCGTTGATGAACGAGTAGGTGTGGCTGCCGTAGCCGTTCATGTGCCGGTACGAGGCCGGAGTCCCGCGGTCGCTAAACAGGATCGTGACCTGGTGGAGCGACTCGGGCGAGAGCGACCAGAAGTCCCACATCGCCACCGGATCTTTGAGGTTGGTCCGGGGGTTGCGCTTCTGGGTGTGGATGAAGTCGCTGAACTTCAAGGGGTCGTGGACGAAGAAGACCGGCGTGTTGTTGCCGACGACGTCCCAGTTTCCCTGTTCGGTATAAAACTTGACCGAGTAGCCGCGCGGGTCGCGCTCGGAGTCGGCAGACCCCTTTTCGCCGCCGACCGTCGAGAACCGAAGGACCAGCTCGGTCTTCTTGCCGATCTCGCTGAACAGCTTGGCCTTGGTGTACTTGGTGATGTCGTGCGTGACGGTGAACGTGCCGTACGCCCCGGCCCCCTTGGCATGCACCACGCGCTCGGGAATCCGCTCGCGGTTGAAGTTGGCCATCTTCTCGGCGAGATGGAAGTCCACCGACAGGAGCGGACCCCGCGGCCCAACCGACAGCGAATTCTGGTTGTCGCCGACGGGCATCCCGTCGCCGGTGGTCATGATCTTGCGTTCGCTCATCTGTGTCTCCTAGATACGGTCTCGGTTCAACCGTTTGACCGAGAGTTATTCTAGGCGCACGTCCGCGCTCGATCCAAGATGATTCGCCTGTGAACCGGATAGGTATTACCTATCGAGGCGGGCCGCCCGATCGGTCAAGAGATAGACGGCGAACGATGCCAGCCAGTGTTCTCCCGCATAATCACCGCTCGCCACCTGAGCTAAACCCGCCTCGGCATGGCGAGCGGCTGATCGAGTCAACGCGGCTCGGGCGGGATCATCCGCAGGTAAGCTCGCCGCCAGACTCCGCATCGTCCAGGCTCGGTTCAGGTTCAGGCCGTCGAGGTGGACGAGTTGCGGGTCGGTCCGGTCAAGGACTTCGGCCGGGGTGAATAACTCTTTGGGTTCGTTTTGGGCTGTGCCGGGTAAGAACCGGCTGAACCAGGCGCGGAACTCGTCGCGGGGCAAGACCCGGCGCATCAGGTCGGCTTCGAGCAAGCTGGGCGAGAAGAAATCCGACCCACCCGGCTCCCACCGCGCCGGGGCATCGACGTCGTTGGCGTAGAAGAACCGGGCCCGCGCCTCGACGAGTTGCCGCAGCGGTTCGTCGTGGACCGACAGCGCGTAGTCGTGCGCGAATGCGAGGCCGAAGGCGGTGTTGGGGTGGACACCGGTCCGGATCGGGTAAAGCTGCTTGGGGAAGTAGGTGACATACCGCGCAGCGACGGCTCCGGCGAGCGGTTGCAGGTTGGCTGCCCAGACCTTGGCATCGGGGTCATCCCAGCCGTTGAGTTCCTCGGCGAGCTTAAGGAGCCAGGCCCAGCCGTAGGTCCGCTCAAAGGTCCGGCTCTCGGGGCGGGCGAAGTAGTCGGCCTCGGCCTTGAGGGCGGTGGCGGCGAAGTGGTCGGCGAAAACCGACCGGATCTCGGCGGCTTCGGGAAGATCGGGCACCCTGCGGACGAGCCGGGCAAGCATCCAGTGCCCGTGGACCGACGAGTGCCAGTCATAGCAGCCATAAAACGCCGGGTGAAGTGCCCGCGGCGACTGGACGTCGTCGGCCTTGCCCATGACGTGGTCGAGCTTGTTGGGATACTCCTTGCTGATCCCCTTGAGCGCCAGCCGGGCAAAACTCGACGCCTGCCTGGTCGTCATGGTGGGATCGCCGTCGGCCCCCGCTGCGAAATGGGCCATTGCTCCCAAACTCATAAACAAACTCAACCACCAAGCGGGACGGATCATCCTGGTCATCTCCTCGGTGCGAATGGGAACCGGATGCGTCATCCTGATCCAATTCGCGCCGGGATGCCAGATCCAACTACCCGGTTCACGCCCCCGAATCCGCCCCGGGAGGTTGCGGGACGTGCTTGTCGAAGCCGATGTAGACGCGGGCGTCACCGGCGCCAGCGATCTGGGTCAAGGCTTCGAGTTCGCTCAGACGCAAGAGCGCGGGGTGGCGGGTGTAGGCGCTGGCGGCTTGCTCGCGGGTCCGGAGCGCCGCAACAGCGGCGTCGGTCTTGATCCGGGTAGCCTCGGCTTCGGCCTCGGCGTCGCGGCGGATCGACTCGGCGCTGGCTTCGGCCTGCACGCGCTTGCTTTCGGCCTCGGCGGTGGCGGCGATCCGCTGGACGTCGGCCCGGGTCCGCGCCTCGACAAGCAGCGCCTGACTGGTCCGCTCGGCGGCGAGCACCTTGTTCATGATCTCCTGGAGGTTGCCCGGGAAGATCAGGTCCTTGATCTCGGCGCGGCCGATCGTGACGCCGTAGGTGTCGGCCACCTTGAAGACGTCGCGGAGGATGTCCTGGCTCAACCGGTTCCGGTCGGTCAGAATCTCTTCGAGGTTCATCGACGCCAGGGACCGCCGCGCTGCGAGCTGGACGTCGCCGTAGAGCCGCTCCTGGTAGTTCTCAACCTCGTGCAGAGCGGCCTTGGGGTCGGTGACGCGAAACTGGACGATGATGCTGACGCGGATCGCGACCTTGTCGGCCGTCAGGATCTCTTGCCCCTTGATGGTCAACTCGCGCTCGCGGACGTCGACGAGTTCGACCTCGACGCGCGCTCGCCGGAAGATCCCGAACCGGAACGGCTGCGGCACCTTGTGGCAACCAGCGCCGAGGATCTGGGTCAACACCCCATCCTCATAGTAAAGGCCGCGGTGGGTGTCCTTGATGATGATTTCGCGACGGGCCATGCCCGGTTTCCTCCGCCTCAAACTCTGTCAGATGCGTTGTAAGGTGCCCCGCAGCAGGACCGATATGCAGTACGAGCGGGCCTGGTTGCGTCCGCCGATCCACGTTCGTAATACGGGTTGGAGGCGGCACAAAGACCGATCGCCACTGACCCTGCCGGGGCAATCCCCCAGAGACGGACGAGGTTAAGCAGGTTCGGACCTACTCATAAAATCGCCGGATCGCCCCAAACCGAGCCCGGACCAGGTCCGACTTCATCGGTTCATACGTCATGATCTCGGCCCCCTCAACCTGGATGATAATTCGGTAGGGCTGGTGGAGAATCTCGGTCCAGTGGTAGAGGGTGGTGAACTCGGCCAGGTCTTCCTCCGGCGACCGGGCACTGTAAAGTGAGGCCAGCGGCGTGTTCGCCAGCGTCGCATAGATATCCAGGATCCCGTGGGCTGTGATCGTGCGTTCCGGCACGTAGAACTGGATCTGTTTTAGCACTGGGGCCCCATATTTCGGATCGAGATTGTTCCTATCCCAGACTCCATCAAGGAAGGGGTTTGGTTTGGGGAACATCCTGCGGATCGTGCCGAGCCCCCGGACACGTTGGGTCTGAATGAACTCGGCCATCACTTCGCAGTTATCAACCAAGTGCGTTGCTTCGTGCAGGAGAACATAGGAAAGCGCATCGAGCTGTTTCCCCAGATCCACCCGGACAGTCCAGAGCGATCCCTCAAGGTAGATGCTCTGTTCCTTGTGCGTGACCCACTCCGAAGCGGTCTGGCCGAAGACCGAAGCGTTAATCGCGATGTCGTAAAGCGGCTCGGACTCCCCCAGATTGGAAGGCAACACCGTCCCGCCCACGACCATCGCATCAACGAACATGATCGACCGGAGCCGCCACCGGAGGACGTCGCGGTGACGGGGAGGCAGGAGTTCGATCGCTGCCTGGAGTTGGGTTTGTTCCGCCTCGCTCAACCGATGCGGGCTCGGGGTCGGCCCTCGAAGCGGTCCGCTCGGCAAGGGTCGCTTCGAAGTTGTGTCGATCAGCATGTTCTCCAGTGGCCGCCGAAAGAAGTTGATCAAGTCATAGACCTGCTGCGACGGGTCCTTGAGCCGCGACTCCAGCGGCGATTCGGGATCAACTGCATGCTTGCGCCAGGTCTCGACCAGCCGATTTGAGGGTATCGGGTCGTTGTCGTCATCCTGAGCCGTGGAGATCCGCCCGAAGCCCAGGATCAAGACCAGAAGGCTGAGAACTCGCCAGCGCTGGCACATGAATCACCTCTCGACGGATCGCCTCGATATCGCGTTGTCAATTTAGCTGGTACACCTGTCAGCCGCGACCAAAATCTTTCTGTCCTGACGGATCAGAGTCGCGGGTCAACCGGCTCGGCTTCCAGAGCGAGGATGGCGGCGATGCACTCGTGGACGCGATGCAGGGGTTCGCGGCGGGTGAATCGTTCCAGAGCTTCGGCGCCGAGGGCGAACTCGCGGAGTGCCAGCGCCTGCTTCCGACCAAGGCTGCGCGGGCGGAGGCGGTCGAGGTTGGCGGGCAACAGATATTCGGGACCGTAGATGATCCGCAGATAGCTCTGGCCACGCACCTTGACGGCGGGTTGCAGCAGGCCCTTGGCTCCTTGAGCCACGAAGCTCATCGGCTTGACAACCATCCCCTCCATGCCGTCGGCGGTCGCCTCGGTCCACCAGGCGACGGCGGCGGCGACCGACTCGGGGTCGGCCAGATCGACGATGCGTCGGGGAGTCGCGACGATCAGGTCGGGATTGGCGGCGGCCAGGCGGTCGAGGTGGTCGAGATGCCAGGCGTGGTCGCGGTCGAAGTGCGTGGTCGAGCCCGCCGCCAGCAGGTGAAACGGCGCCAGTTTGAGCCCGCTCAGCCCGTCGGTCGGCCAGCAATAGCGCTGGTAGGCCGTGGCGTAACCGTTTACTTCGGCCAGCCGGGCCTCGGTCCGCGCGACGAGCGAGCTGACCGGCACGCCGCGCTGGGCGGCAGCTTGCAGGGCGTCGCGCGTTCGAGTGAGATCAATCCGGCCCGATGCGGCGACCGGGGCGTACTGGTCGCGGACCAGTGACCCCGCCTTGGCGTTCCAGGGCATCAGTTCCGCGTCGAGCACGGCCCAATCGGCGTCGAGTTTCTCCCAGAGCCCCGACCGCTCGAACGCGCCGGTCAACCGCGCGAGCAAGGCCGACTCGACCGCCGGATCAGCCAGAAACCGGCGACCCGTCCGCGTGACCATGATCCCGGGCGCGGGCTCATCGAGGCCGAACCTCGTCACGGCGACGTCCGGATTCCGGACCAGCACGACGACGGCCCGCGACCCCATGTGCTTCGCCTGGCAAACAACGGTTGCCACCCCCTCGGCGCGGTACTGATCGAAGGCGGCGTCGGGGTGTTCAAGATAGGGGCCTTGCTTGGCGCTGGCGCACGGGGCCATCGTCGGTGGCAGATAGACCAGCCAGCGGGGATCGACCGCGAACCGGCTCAACAGTTCGAGCGCGGGGCCGCTCTGATCGGCGTGGATCTTGAGTCGACCCATCAGGCGGGTGGTGACGCTCCGCTGCCCCGCCACGTCGGTGAAGCCGAGCCCGGCAATGCCATCGGGCCGACTCTCGATGACCGGCGCTCCAACCGCCGGCTCAGGCAGGTCGTCGAGGAACGGCCGCGCCGGCTCGGCGTAGGTAGCGAACGCGGTAATCGAGACGAGTTCCCCTTCCGGATAGCGGAGTGCCGTCAGGTCGCCGCCGAAGCAGCAGCCGGTGTCGATGTTGATCGTCCCGTTGAGGCGTTCGGGCACGCGGACCGGCGTGTGGCCGAAGACGACCAATGCCGAGCCGTGATAATCTTCGGCCCAGCGGCGGCGGACGGGCAGGCCAAAGCTGTCGGTCTCGCCCGTCGTGTCGCCGTAGAGCGCGAACGACCGAACCCGCGCCGAGGATCGACCCTGGTACTCGCGCTTCAAGCCCGCATGGGCCACGACCAACTTGCCGCCGTCAAGGACGTAATGCGAGACCAGACCATCAAGGAACGGCCGCGCGTCGGCCTCGAACCGCGTCCGGACCTCGTTGGGCAACCCAGTAAGTTGTGCCAGCGTTTGTTCGAGGCCGTGGTTGATCCGAACATCCTTGCCGCGCAAAAACTTGAGCAGCTTTTCGTCGTGGTTCCCCGCCACGCAAAAGGCGCGGCCGGCGGCGACCAGCTTGCGGACCAGATCGACCACGCCGACCGAATCCGGCCCGCGATCGACCAGATCGCCGACGAAGATCAGGCGGCGACCGGCGGGATGGCTCGGCAGCGGATCATCGTCCGTCGGAGCGTAACCAAGCTTGTCGAGAAGCTGGCGAAGTTCGAGTCCGCACCCGTGGACGTCGCCGATGATGTCGAACGGACCGATTTCGTGTCGGCGGTCGGTCCAGAGGGGTACGCGGCGGACCTCGACACTCGCGACCTCGGCAGGCTTGAGCGTCCAGATCTGCTTGAACCCCTCGGCCCGGAGCCCTCGAATCGACCGCCGGAGCGCGAGGTGCTGGTTTTGAGCGACGTGCGGGCCGAACTGGCGGTCAAGTCGGGCGGCGTTCCGGTCCTCGCAGGTCCGGAGCGGGATGTCGAGCACCACCGCCACGGCGAACAGGTCATGCTCGCGGGCCAGTTCGATGAGCGGTGCTCGCGCTGCGGGCTGAACGTGGGTGGCATCCACCACGACGAGTTTGCCCAGTTCGAGCCGCGACCGGACGATCGCGTGGACGACGCGAAAGGCTTGCTCGTTGACGCCTTGCTCGTTCGGGTCATCGCAGACCAGGGCGCGGCAGTGGTCCGACGAGACCACCTCGGTCGGCCGGAAGTGCTGGGCCGCGAACGACGTCTTGCCCGACCCCGACACGCCGATCAGGACGACCAGCGACGGCTCGGGGATCTTCAACAGCACAGCGCGGCGATCTGCCGGGGGGAAATCGGGTATCGGTGTCATGGTCCAACCGGGACAGGGGAGGCAGGGCGACGATCAAACAAAGCCATCTGCGTCGGCGGGCCGAGATCCGGGTCAACGGGGCCGATCGGGTCGATCTGGACCGCGTAGCCGAACGTTGCGGCGACCCGCTCGGTCCAGGCGGCGAACTGGGCGCGGGTCCACTCGAACCGGTGGTCGCGGTGGCGGAACTGACCGGCGGGCAAGGTGGCCCAGGTCGGGTTGTAGTCGGCGTTCGGCGTCGTGACGACCACGCGCCCGGGCTGCGCGTGGCCAAAGATGGCAGCTTCGAGGCTGACCAGCCGCGCTGGGTCGACGTGCTCGATCACCTCGACCAGTGTCGCGGCGTCGAACCCCCGGACCCGATCGTCGCGGTAGACGACTGACCCGAGCGCCAGCGCCACCCGTTGCCGCCGCTCGGCCGTCAGGTTGATCCGGTCGACCCGGGCCGAGGCTCGCTCCAGGACGCTCGACGAGACGTCGACCCCAAGCACGCGCTCGAACTGGCCATCGCGGGCGAGCGCGGCGACGAGCCGACCCTCGCCGCAGCCAAGATCAACGACCGACCGGATCTCACGCCCCGGGTCGCGGAGCGCCGACAGCACGGCGTCACGTCGCTGGTCGTTGAGCCGGACCGGTGTCTCAAGCTGGACCTCTTCCCGCATCGCGACCTCATCGGCCTCGGCATCGTCCGCCACCAGCAGCGAGAGCGCCTTGCGGGCCAGCCCCTTTTGATAGCGGAGGTAGCGGTTGACGACCCACTCGCGGTTGGGGTGATCGCCGAGCCAGCCCTCGCCGTGGCGGATCAGCTTCTCGACCTCATCGACCCCGACATAGTAGTGCTTCGACCCATCGACCACGGGCGCCAGGATGAACAGGTGCCGGAGCAGGTCGCGGACCGTCTGGTTCCCCCGGAGCGTCACCGATGCCACCGTCGATCGGGTGTCGGGCTCCTCCTCAGACCACTCGATCGCGACATCATACCCGAGGGGCTCGAACGCCTGGCGGATGGTGGTCTCGCCGCCAGGGGCATGGACGGCGGCGAGCGTGGCGACCAGCGGCATTACCTCATCAACGCGCTCGGCCCGCTCGGTCGCTTGACCCGCCAGCGCCGAGCCGAACGTCCGGGTCAGCGCGACGCTGAGCAGGCTGCCCGCGACGTACGGTCGGTCGGTGACGTAGCCTTCGGCGCGGAGGCTCCCGCGTGCCAGGCCGACGGCATCGACCTCGACCGCCAATGCCACCGTGCAGCGGTCCACGCTCGCCTCGGGGAAGAAGACCCGCGCCGTGCCAAACCCAACGTCGCGCTCGTGAAGCCGGTCAGGGTGCTTGTGGACCAGATAGCCGAGGTCGGTGGCCTCGGGCGCGGTGGTGGTAATCGTCAGGAGCATGGCGGCACAGCTCGGGTCGGTGGGGGCGTCAGTGCAGGTCGGACAACGGCGGACGGCCCCAGGTTCGACCGCGCGACTGACCTCATGATCTGGCAAACCGGGGTAAGTGTCGAGTCCCCGACTATCTTCGGTGGCGGGGCCGCGGTTCGCCCTGTAGGATGGGCCTCGACTTACCCGATTTCCGCTCTGGCATTGGCGTTCCCCTCGCATGAATATTCTGATCATCGGCGGTACGCGGTTCGTCGGCTACCAGCTCACCTGGCGCCTGATCGCGGAGGGGCATCGCGTCACCTTGTTGAATCGCGGGACGACCAAGGACCCGTTCGATAACCGTGTAACTCGGCTGGTCGCCGACCGGTCGACCACCGACTTCGCCCGGGTGCTCGCGGGTCGGGAGTTCGACGCGGCGGTCGACTTCGCCTGCTACACGGGCCATGATGCCGCCGGGGTCGTCGCCACGCTCGGCGGCGGGCGGGTCGGTCATTACATCATGATCAGTACCGGGCAGGTTTATCTGGTCCGAACGGAGACCCCGCTGCCCGCCCGCGAGATCGACTACGACGGCCCCATCTTGCCCCGCCCAGACGACGCCGCCGATGTCGATGATTGGGTTTACGGGATCGAGAAGCGTCGGGCGGAGGATCTCTTGATCGCCGCTAGCCGCGATGCCGACTTCCCCGCGACCCGACTTCGGATTCCGATGGTCAACGGCGAGCGCGACTATTACCGCCGGGTGGAATCTTATCTCGTGCGGATTCTTGACGGTGGCCCGGTGCTCCTTCCCGATGGCGGCGAGCGTCAGACGCGCCACGTCTACGCCGGCGCGGTCGTCCGGCTGATCGCCAGCATCCTGGGGAACTCAGCGACGTTTGGTCGCGCCTTCAACCTCGCTCAGACCGAGACGCCGACGGTGGCCGAGTTGGTCACGCTGCTGGCCAACCTGCTCGGTGCCCCGCCGCGCCTGGTCTCGATCACGGAAAGCGAGCTGCGGTTTGCGGGGATCACCCCGATCGAGGCGTCACCGTTCAGTGGACGCTGGATGTCGTTTCTCGACCCGACCCTGGCGCAGACCGAACTCGGATTCACGCATGAATCGCCCGAAGTTTACTTTGGCAGAATCGTGTCCAATTATCTGAACAATCTCCCCGAATCTCCCCCCGAGAGTTACTCGGATCGGGCTCGGGAACTTCGGATCAGTCGCGGCATCACCGCCGGAGCCAATCCGCATTAAGGATCGCAGTGGACCGCTCGATATCCTCGGCAAGCACGTCGAGCGGCCAGTCGCGGTAGGTCGGGAGATCAACCCACCGGGAAGCCGCCCCGGAGTCGGACTGGGTGAGGATCTGGGCGAGGTCGTGGCTCAGCGTCGCGGCCCCTCGGCCGTTAAGGTGGGTGGCATCGGCGAAGGTGCTGGTCGGATAACCGGCGAACCGGCCATCGACCACGCGGACCGTCGGGTACCGATCCCGAATCGCGGCGATGGATGCGGCGTAAGCGGCGTCACCCCCCCGGCTTGCCCGGAGCGTCTGCAACTCGGGAGACGACGGCGCGATCAGCCAGACGACCGCGATCTTGTGAGCCGCCGCGAGCTGGAAAAACCTGTCAACGTAGACCTTGTTCGCGTCGTGCACGCGCCACTTCGGGATGATCAGTTTGGCACGCGAGTCGGGCGCAATCACGCCGTCAAACCGGGCATTCGGCCCGTTCAGATGCGTTCCCTTGTTGATCGTCCAGTTCCGGAGCGCGAGCTGGTTGTTCCGGTACGTGGGAGCGACTTCGCCCCGGAGCGCTGAGGCAACCGCCTCGCGGATCTCGAAGCGTGACCGCCACGATGGCAAAATGTGCCCAAGGGTGATCTCGACCAGGAACGGGATACCCCCCGCGTGGCTCGCCAGCTCGACGGCCTCGGCGGGTCGGAGCACTTCCTGCCATTCGCGGAGGTTGAACTTGGGGCCACCCGCCAGCATGCTCGGCTTGAAATCGACCAGGATCGTGCGCGGACACTGACCCGCCTTGAGCATCCGCCGGAGGAGAAAGTAGGTCGCCGGCGCCGGGGCGTGCCCCATCGCGTAGTTTTCGACACGTCCCCCCGTCGCCGCCTCGATCACGCGGGGCAAGACGCCGATCTTGACCAGGCTATCCCCCAGACAGACGATTGTGGGACCGGGCGTGGTCGGGTCGGTGGCTCGCTCGAAGCTGAGCCGCCAGCTCAAACTCGCCGAACTGGCGAACCGGAGCGGGTGCGCCTCGATCCCCGTCTCGACCAGACCGACCAGGACCAGCATCCCGATCAGACCGGTCGGCACTCGCCATCGGGTTGTGCTGAAGCTCATGAGCATTCCCGCCGCTGCGCTGGGCAGACCGGAGTCGGCATGACCCCGATCACGGCGGGAATGTCGCGGATTCGTGGTAAACCGTCAAGCCAGGGACGGCCATTCGCCCCGGCAAAGGCGGGAAACCTGGCGGGCCACGTCGGCCGGGTGGGTCAGGAACCCGACATGACCAGCCTCGGGCATGACCTCATAGTGAGCGCCCGGGATCGCCGCCGCGAGCGCCTGCTGCCGCGCCGCCGGGACGACCACGTCGCGGGCTCCGGCCAGAACCAGAGTTGGCGCGTCAAGTTGCCACAACCGGTCGGCGACGTCGAACGACTCCAGCATCGCCAGGCGACGGGCCATGACCCCCTGATCGGTGGTCCAGCACCGCTCGACAACGAAGTCGGTGATCGGCCCGGTCCCCGGTCGCCCCGCGTGGAGAAGGTTGAAGAACTGATTCACAAAGGCGTTGTCCGCCGGGAGCGGGAACCGTTCGAGGACGCGCCGGGCGATCAACGACCCGACCGACGTCCGGAATTGCGCCTCGATCCCCAACACGATCAACCGCCCGATCTGGTTCGGCTGCTCGACCGCATGTTCCAGCGCGACCGCGCCCCCGAACGAGACCCCGAACACCGTGGGGCGTTCCAACCCAAGCTCACTGATTAGACCACCCAGGTCGCGGGCATAATCCGCAACCGCTCGCGCCGGGCGAACCGACAGGTTGTCATGCTCGTCTCGATACTCGAACAAGATGACCCGGTGCTGCTTAGCTAAGGCACGAGCCAGCGGAGTCAATAACTTCCAACCACCGGCCAGACCCGGAACCAGGACGATCGGATCGCCCCGACCAATCTCAACCACGTCGAAGCGATGACCTTCAACTCGAACCGGACGCTGCCGCCCCTCAAACAACGAATCCGACATCAGCCAATCTGCGCGTCTCTTGGCAGTGATCCGCATGGAAGTTAAGCCCTCAACCAATCTCAAAACTGTGCGATTCCCGGTGCGATGGTCGGGTGGTGATCAGATTCTCAAAGCAGGTGGTGTGCCCGGACGAGTGACGACCCAGCGCCGATCGTCGTCACGGTTTCGGCGCCGACAACGCAGATTGCGCAGGTATCCCATCTTCACGTGATAGTCTTTGCCTGGTTTACCAGTTTTCCAACAAGTTCGCAGTCATTGATCAAATGATATTGAAAAAACAGTCGATTTATATTGTTTCTGTGAAATGGTTTATGTTCAAACTGGCCCGCAAAAGCAAGTTGTCGTTGAGGAAATCTCTCGGTTTAGCAAATTTTAATGCGACTTTTGCCATCAATCCAGCGTCATTCTTCTATTTCGGCGCCGAAAATGGGGTGACGACTTGGCGTTTCGGCGCCGAACATGTATGGTCGATAGCATCCCGACACCGGATGATCATCCTGCTCAGACTGGCACCCTTTGATGTCCAACTTACCTCGCCCTCAGCACCCAGGTCGAACTCCCGCGCGATCCGCTGCCATCATCGATGAGCGTCGGGCCGGTTCTTGGTCGGTCCGGTCGTTGCTGCTGGTCGCGTTGGCGCTGGTGCCGATCCTGTATTCGGTCGGTGTCATGTTCGTGGTCGCCCGGATGGGAGACATTGGTCTGAGCTGCGTGCTGGGAGTGGTTATCAAGGAACCAGTCCCGGCGGACTTCGGCTGGACTCCGATCCGCCCGACCGAAGGGGACCAGTTGGCCGAGGTTGGTAGGCGCCGGATCGAGCATTATCCCGATTACGTCGCCGCGCTCCGCGACATCCGCCACCAGATCGGTCAGGATGTTCAGGTCGCCTGGATGACGCCCGGTTCGGACACAACGCATCATGCGGTCGCTCGGGTGGCGCGGCGACCGATCCAGGCTTACGTCTGGTCGGCCGTCTGGTTTTTGCAGGAGATGGCGATCTTCGCCGTCGGCGTCCTCGTCTTCTGGAAGCGGCCCAAGGATGAATCGGCCCGGCTGTTCTTCTGGCTCTGCCTGGTCACGGTGGGAGCCTACATGGGCGGCTACCACTGGACCGAGATCGTCGTTGAGCCGATCCTGATCTACCCGTTCGCCCTCTTCGCGATGGCGTTGCCGATCGTCAGCTTGCACCTGTATCTGGTCTTCCCGCGGGTCAACCCGGTCTTCGAGGCACACCGGCGGTTCACGCTCGTCGTGCTGTACGGCATCCCCGCACTGTTTTTGGTTGGGCTCTGGTCGTGCATGGGCCGAATCTACTGGCTACGTGACCAGGCAGGCCCCGACGTCACCGCAGCCGTCCTCCGGTCGATCTGGTGGATCAAGTGGCTCTCGCTCAGCTATATCGGCCTGTCGGTGGTCGTCTTTGGCCTCTGCATCGTCTGCCTGATCCGCAGCTACCGCGCGGCGGCCAACCCGGCGGAGCGGAACCAGGCGTACTGGGTCTTGCTGGCGTCGTGGCTCGGCGTCCTCCCGATCGGTTACATGCTCTGGAGCATCTGGCACGAACCGGCTCGGCTCGGCTTATCCAGCGCGGCCTGGCCCATGTATCTGGTCTCGCTGCTCTACACGGCGGCTTATGCGTTGAGCATCTCGCGCTACAAGCTGATGCAGGTTGAGGAGATCTACAACCGGAGCAAGATCTACGTCCTCGTCAGCATCCTGGCCGGGCTGCTGTACTCGGCGGTCCTGGTCGGACTGACGCTCCTGATCGGTGATCGGTTACTGGCCAACCATACCTCTTGGCTGGGCCTGGTCGCCGGGGTCGTCGCGCTGGCAATCCTGATCCTCTCGGGGCCCATCCGCGAGCGGGCTCAGCGCGCCATTGACCGGCGGTTCTCGCGCGAGAAGTACAAGTTCGACGAGGCGATGCAGCGGATGAACCTGGCCGTTGGCCGGTTGGTCGACCGCGCGACCCTGGGGCGGCGGTTCCTCGAAACGGCGGCCGATACGCTCCGACTGGAGTGGGGGGCGATCTACCTGGCCGAAGAGGCCGGCGGCCCGCTCGCGCTTGCCGCCTGGCACGGCCCCGAACCCGACGAGCGCTCGCTGGCCGCGACAAATCCGTTGATCGAGCGTCTCCGCGAGGTCGGGACCGTGCGCGCCCCTCGTGCCGAGGCTCAAGGGCAATCCCACGACCCGGCCACCGATACCATGATCGCGCTTGGCGGCGAGGTCGCGCGGCTTTTGGCTACCGAGGGCGTGCCGGTCGGCCTGATCGTCCTGGGGCCGAAGCGCAACGGGATGCCGTATGAGGACGAGGAGATCGCGTTTCTCGGCGGTTTAAGTTCGATGGCGATGCTCACCTTGCACTCGGCGGGTATCCAGCAGACGCTCGAGCGGCTCAACCTTGAACTCCGCGACAAGGTCAACAAGATCACCGAGCAGCAGCGGCGGATCTTGATCCTGCAGGATCAGTTGACCGAGCGCGGCCAGGCGAACCCGGGGGACCAGTTGGCCCTGGCTGGGCCGCTCGACCCGTCGGTTTTCGAGCGGATTCGCGGGTCGGGTAGCGCTGTTCGGTCGATGCTCGAAGTGGCGCGGAAGGTTGCGGCGAGTTCGTCGGCGGTCCTGATCCGGGGCGAGAGCGGGACCGGCAAGGAGCTTCTGGCGCAGGCAATCCACTCGTCAAGTCCGCGCGCCGACCGGCCGTTCGTCCAGGTCCACTGCGCGGCACTCTCGCAGAGTTTGCTCGAAAGCGAGTTGTTCGGCCACGTCAAGGGAGCCTTCACCGGCGCTGATCGTGACCGGGTTGGGCGATTCGAGCAGGCCCACGGCGGGACCTTGTTCCTCGACGAGATCGGCGACATCAACCCCGAGGTCCAGACCAAACTCCTCCGCGTCTTGCAGGAAATGGCGTTCGAGCGGGTCGGCAGTTCGCAGACGATCAGCATCGACGTCCGAATCGTGGCGGCGACGCACCAGGACCTAGAAGCCTTGATCCGCGCCGGGAAGTTCCGCGAGGACCTGTTCTACCGCCTCAACGTGATTCCGGTGGAGACGCCGTCACTCCGCGAGCGTCGCGAAGATATCTTCGAGCTGGCGGTCCACTTTCTCGGGATTCATGCCGAGCGGATCGGCCGGTCGGTTGGCCACATCGACGACGACGCGGTCGAGGCGCTGGTGGCACACGACTGGCCCGGCAACATCCGCGAACTCGAAAACGTGATCGAGCGTGCGGTCGTGCTCTCGGATGGCCCTGCCCTGACGCTCGCCGACCTGCCGCCCGACATTCGCCAGCCGAGCCGGCGCCGAGCCCGACCAGCCCTGGGGACTGTCGACCCAGCGGGTGTGGGTCAAACTCTGGCCTCTGCGACCCGTCCGGGCCGCAAGCGGAGCAAGTTGGCGGGCGGATCGGACCCGGTCGCAGTTGCTGATCCCGAATGGCCCGGCGATCCCGAAGCCGAAGCCTACGAGCGGTTGCGTCTGCTCGATGCGCTCGACGAGGCCCAAGGTAACAAGAGCGAAGCAGCCCGGTTGCTCCGACTGCCCCGGAGCACCTTCTTCAGCAAACTGAAAAAATATGGGATTGCCCCCCCGGCCTGATCGGGTCTGAACCCCAACCAAACCGAGGGCGATCAACCGCTGCGTGGGTTGAACTTACTTGGGCATATCGTCCTTCTTCGGCTCAGCGGGGGTCGGGGTCGGAGCCGGAGCCATGCTCCCAGCGCCGTCAGCCTTCTGGATCTCGGGAGCCGGACCGGCCATGCCGGGCTTGCCGGGTTCGGCGGGGGCCGGGGTGACGACCGGCGCACCGGCCGGGGCGGGTTCTTCCTTCACCGCAGGGTCGCAACCGACGACGCTGAAGGTCAGGGCCAGCAGGCAGGAGTTCAGCAAGATGGAACGCATAAGGTAATCTCTCCGACGCTGATGGCGCCAAGGGGTACAAGGGCAACGGGTGCGCTACGCGGAACGACCGCGAGCCCTCGGTCCGATTCTGGGAAGTGGCCTCGAACTCCGAGGGAACTAGCATCCCGGGTTTTCGGCGGTTGGTCAAGCCTCCAGAATCTTCCTCGACCTCAGTCGCAGCACTGATCGCGGAACCGGTGATCTGATATGCTGCACTCAACCTTCACCAGATCTGGCTTTGGGCGGCGTTGCGGGTGCTGACGAATGTCTTGATCCTCTTGGTGAGCGGCCTAATCGCTAAAAAATGTCTCGATATGTTATGGGTAGTTGTCCAGATCGAGGAGGAGAATTGATGACCCAATCCGTTGGCTGGCTGTGCTTGGTGGTCGGGGGGATTGGCGGCACGGTGTTGGCGCAAGATCTTCCCGTTGAATCGGTTACGGTTACCGTCGAACCGGGAGCGCGGCAGAAGTTCGCGGGGTTGGGCACGAGCCTGGGCAATTGGGGGGGCGACTACCAGAAGCTCACGATCCCGGAGCGAACTCGGTTATCCAGTCTCCTCTGGAGGGGGCTGAAGATGCGCAGCCTGCGCCTCTGGATCAACCTGAACGAGTATGCTCCCGCGTGGAACGTTCGGGAAACTCGCGACTTTCGCCGACGCTACGTGGACTCGGGGATCATTGCTGACGCCCAGCGTCATGGGGTCGTCGACCTCTTACTTGCTCCCGATGGCATGCCCGAATGGGTCAAAGATAAACGGCCGGGTGGCTTGCAAGATTTTCAGCTCCGCGATCAGTCGATCCGGGCCTATGCCGATCTGATCGCCGAATTCATTCAACAAGTCCACGTCGAGACGGGTATTCTCATCAATGCGACGGGAATTCAGAACGAACCCAATGACCTCGACCGGATCCATATTGAGCAGATGGTGCCGCTGGTCAAAACGCTCCGGCAAGCGCTTGACGACCGGCACCTCTCGACCGTCCGGATCATCGCGCCGGAGAGCGCGAACGTCGATTCGACGTTCTTCGGTGTCGTGGATCGTCTGCGAGCCGACCCGGCCGCCTGGAGCGCTCTGGCCGCGGTGGCGTCACACTCCTACGGGATGGCGGCCACGCCTGATGCCGCGCGACGAGTCGAAGATCCCGGCGGCGGGAACTCCAAGGATTACTGGATGACCGAGGCCAGCGACAACGGCCCCGAAGTGACCGGCGATGCAACCCGCGCTGCAAGTCTGGCGGCGCGATTTCTCAACGATGTGAATCAGCGGACCACGCACTGGATTCACTTCCTCGGCTTCGAGGTGCCAGATCCTCACGATAACGCGACCCGGATCATCGCCTTCACTCCCAACCCGCTCCGAATGACGATCTTCCAGAAGTTTTATTACTATCAGCAACTGGCCGCGACCTTCGACGTTGGGGCGGTCTTTCGCAGCGCCAGCTCGTCGACCGAGGGGGCGATGTCCTGGACTTATGGCAAGAAACCGCACCTGATTGCCGCCGCCGCGCGAAACCCCGACGGCGGTTGGGGGATCGGCCTGGTGAACTTCACCGCGGGCCACTTCACTGACGATCCGACCGAGCCCAACAGTTCAAGCAACGGAGCCAGGTCACGCGCGGTCATGGTGACTGTCCGGGTCGCCGAGTTGGCCGGATCGGGTGACATGATGTTCAGTGTCCACCGGAGTAGCGGGCACCTGTCGAACGCGACCGAAGGCGATTTGACGCTGCACGATGGAACGGCGACGTTTGCGATTGGCCCGCTCGAACTGGTCACTCTGCGGTCGTTACCAAGCATAAAATAGACCGAATCCGATGCCGCGAGTTTGCCATCATCAAACCTGTTCTGGAGTGGTCAATTCCCAGGAATGCATCGAAGTCAACCGGTATTGATCGAATTGCAGAGAACGGGCATTATCTCAAGTTTCGACGGCCTCCGGTTTCTATTTGACTTGGTAAGGACGCCAGCAAATGAGAGCGTTGCCCCCCCTTTGCGTAATTTTCCTGATTTCCTTGACCGGTTCGTCGCTAGCGACCGGTGCATCCATCCTCTACAACCTGACCGATTTAGGGGCGAGTTATCACCTGGAAGCCGGAGCGAACGGCCAGCTTAGATCCGTTGCAAACGCAAACGGGACCGCCGCATACGTGTTTCAAAAATCGCCCGTCATATCGACCACGACTCGAACCACCTATCCCGATTCCCCAAGTACTTATTACGATGGGCTGACCCTGCAAAGCGGTTCTTATCAGGTTGGTGTCATCCCGATCAATGGCAAGCAGTTCGGGATATTTCTCCAACCCACATTTGAAGGGGCGACGTTCAACAATTGGCAGGGACCAGGAGGCTCCACCTCGCCGATCGCGGACATCAACAGCTCTGGTCAGGTAGTCGGGCAAAGCACAGGAGGGCTGACCGGTGTGCTCAATGGGCAAATTCTGGTTAATACCACCTATGCTGCGTTCACGGCGGATGGAATGCAATCCCACAGCTTCAACTCAGCCAACGTCGACAACTTGAACAATTATGTTCCTCCATTGACCAACAACTTTTTGACGGCAGCGGTCCACATCGACGATAGCGGTCAGATCATCGCTCAGTCGTACAATGGAGATAACTATTTGTTAACTCCGTCAAGTTTGGGTGGTGCCCAACCCGTACCTGAGCCTGCCACCGCACTTGCCTGGGGATTCGTCGGTGCTGGACTGGCGGTCTACCGCCATTACCGGCGGCGGTGATGAGAGGCTCGACCAACGCGGATCAAAAACGAACCCAAGCCGATTTACCTGGATTCGTCACGCCACGATCCAAGCGTCATGGATTGATCACAACCTTGATACATCCATCTTTTTTATCGCGGAAGGTCTTGTATGCAGCGGGGGCATCTTCGATTTTGATCCGGTGGGTAATAATCCCCGAGGGGTCAATTTCCCCCTGTTCGATCCGGTCGAGGAGCGGTTTCAGGTACCGCTGTACGTGGGTCTGGCCCCCCTTGACGGTCAAATTTTTGTTCATCAGGGCACCCATCGGAAACTTGTCGAGGAACCCGACGTAGACGCCGGGAACCGAGACGTTTCCACCCTTCCGGCAGCTCATGATCGCTTCGCGGAGGGCGTTGGGTCGGTCGGTGGCTAGGTGAGCGGCCGCCTTGACCTTGTCCAGCACGGCGTCGATCGCGCCGAGGCCATGCGCCTCGGCGCCCACAGCCTCAATGCAACGGTCAGGACCGCGGCCCTGGGTCAGCTCCATCAACCGGTCCTGGACCTTGTCCTTCATGAAGTCAATTGTTTCCGCCTTGCCGAACGTCCGCGCCAGTTCAAGGCGTTCGGGTACCGTATCGATGGCGATCACCCGGCCAGCGCCCAGCATCCAGGCGCTCCGGATGGCGAACAGACCGACCGGGCCACAACCCCAAACGGCGACGGTATCACCCGGCTCGATGAAGGCGTTCTCGGCGGCCATGTAGCCGGTCGGGAAGATGTCCGACAAGAAAAGAACTTGATCGTCGCGTAGGCTCGACTCAACTTTGATCGGCCCGACGTCGGCGTAAGGGACACGGAGATACTCAGCCTGCCCCCCAGCATAACCGCCGAGCATGTGCGAGAAGCCAAACAACCCGGCGGGCGACGCGCCCATGGCCTCGCGTGCAACCTCGGCGTTCGGGTTCGAGTTGTCGCAGAGCGAGAATAGCGTCTTTTCGCAGAAATAGCAGTGGCCACACGAGATCGTGAACGGAACCACGACCCGGTCGCCGACCTTCAGGTTTCTGACCTCACTCCCAACCTCGACAACCTCGCCCATCGGCTCATGGCCGAGAATATCGCCCGACTCCATCGTTGGCATGTAACCGTCATAAAGGTGAAGGTCAGACCCGCAGATCGCCGTCGCCGTGATCTTGATGATCGCGTCGCCGGGGTTGAGAATTTTCGGGTCGGGAACGGTATCCACCCGAACGTCTCCCTTGCCCTGCCAGCAAACAGCTTTCATGTATCAGGCTCCATGTCATCGAGTGAATTGGAATAGATTCCTGAATCGACTGCAAAGATGAAGCCGACCAGATCTCGACGATTTGCTGGCAAACACCCGTCCACGTTATACAATTGGTTACCGTTCAAGCAAACCGGCCTCTGATCCTTCATCCGACCCTGTGGTGGTGGCATGTCCGTCGAGGTGGTCTGGTTCAAACGTGATTTGCGGGTCATTGACCATCATGCGCTCTCCTCGGCCAGCCGGCGTGGTCGTCCCGTCATCTGCCTTTATGTCTACGAACCCGACGTGATCGAGGCCGATGACTTTGATCCATCGCACCTCGTCTTCATCAATCAGGCACTCACCGAGTTGAATCAGGCGCTGGGTCGGCTTGGCGGTCAACTGACGATCCGGGTTGGTCGCATGCCGACGATCCTCGACGAGATTGATCGTGATTTCGGGATCGAAGGTCTCTGGAGCCACCAGGAAACCGGCAATGCCATTACCTATGCACGCGACCGCCGGGTCGGACACTGGGCAAAGCGGCGTGGGGTTCCGTGGCACGAATTTGGCCAGGACGGCGTGACTCGCCGTCTCCGTTCACGCGACGACTGGAACCGTCTCTGGGCGCAGGCGATGGCCCGTCGCGAGGCTCCCGCTCCCAGGCGCTTCTGCTCGCCGGCTGGCCTTAATGCCGGGAAGATCCAGCCGCCCGTCACACTTGGGATCGGCTCAGGATCTCGCCCCGAAGCTCAGCGGGGCGGTGAGTCGGTTGCCCATTCCATCCTGAATTCGTTCTTGCACGACCGAGGTCGGGTCTATCCCAAGGGGATCTCATCACCCAACACGGCGCGATTCGGCGGGAGTCGGCTCAGCCCCCACCTGGCATGGGGCTGCATCTCAGCCGGTCGGGTCGTCCGCGCCATCCGCGATCGCGAGTTCGGCCTGACCGAAGCGGAACGCGAAGGAACCAGGGTCGATCCCCGCTGGTTTCGTTCGCTCCGGTCATTTCGCGAGCGGGTCCGGTGGCGATCTCACTTCATGCAGAAGCTAGAAGACGAGCCGAAGATTGAGTTCCAGAATTTCAGTCGGGCTTACGATGGTCTCCGCGAGGGGGATTTCAGCCTCTCCCGGTTCAATGCCTGGCGGACGGGTCAGACGGGGTATCCGATGGTTGATGCCAGCATCCGCGCACTCCGACTCGGCGGCTGGATCAACTTCCGGATGCGGGCGATGTTGATGTCCTTCGCGTCCTACCACCTCTGGCTCGACTGGCGGCCAACCTCGGTGGAACTTGCCCGCCTGTTCCTCGACTACGAACCCGGCATCCACTACCCACAAGCCCAGATGCAGTCGGGGACGACCGGCATCAACACGCTCCGGATCTACTCCCCGGCCAAGCAGGCCGCGGATCATGATCCGACCGGTTCCTTCATTCGCCGTTATCTCCCCGAACTCGAACCCGTTCCCGACGAGTATCTCGCCGAACCACACACCATGCCTCGCCTCCTCCAAAAAATGATCGGGTGTGAGATCGGCCGCGACTATCCCGAGCCAATCGTGAACCACATTGATGCGTACCACCATGCCCGCGATCGGATCGAGGCGGTCGACCGGAGCCCCACGGGCCGGCGCGAGGCCAGCCGCGTCCTGCTAAAACATGCGGGCCGGGGCCGACGTTGGAGTTAATGGATCCGCGTTTGGAACGCGAATTAAGGCGGCATCACCTTTGCTTCAAATCGTCAGGTTTGATCCAATTGCATTTGACCCTGCCGGGAGTATTCTTTGTGATCTTCATGCCCTTTCACATCCTGGGGATCTGGTTTCGGGGGTTGCTTGCGGTCGCGATCCTGGTTGGTGGCGGTTATCTCCTGTACCGGTGGTTCGATGAAGCTCACGTCGTTGGACCGAGACCGGCTTCCGTACCAACTGCTGGCCAGGCAGAATCCGCCGCCAATCCGCCTGCGGCAACGACGACTGATGCCGCGATCCCAGACCGACACTTTGAGTTTCATCCTGGTTGGAACTCGCTGACAGCGTTGCTGGTCGCTGGCGTCTTGCTGCTAACCTGGGGTCTATTCGGTGGCCTGATCAGCCTGGCAATATCGAGCTTGCTCAAGCCTGGCTCGGTGGCTCGGTTGGGTGGGGTGGGCCAGGAACCGCGCGCGGAGCGGACCGGTATCCCGCATGATATTACCCGTCCCGACGGGAGCAAGATCCGGGTCGAGACTTACGGAGCACCAACGGCGCCGCCGATCGTTTTGACTCACGGCTGGGGGGGCGACAGCACGTCGTTCTTCTACCCGAAAAGGGATCTGACCGACCGGTTCCGTTTGATTGTGTGGGATGAGCCAGGGCTTGGCCGGTCAACCAAGCCGACGAACAACGACTTCAGCATGGAAAAGTTCGCGGCCGACCTCGACGCGGTGCTGGGCTTTGCCGGTCAGCCAGCCATCCTGGTTGGTCACAGTATTGGCGGTATGATTCTGTTGACTTATGCTCGGGTCTATCGCGCCACTCTCCGAGCCAAGGTCGCGGGACTGGCGTTGGTGCATACGACCTACAAAGACCCGGTCCAGACGACCAAGGGTGCGGCGTTATACTCGATTCTCGAAAAGCCGCTGATCATCCCGATGATGTATGTCACGATCGCGCTTTATCCGCTCTTCTGGTCGCTCGTCTGGCTCAGCTACCTGAATGGCTCGCTCCACCGGTCGACCGCCAAGAGTTCGTTCGCGGGAACCGAGTCTCAAGCTCAGCTCAACTTCTGCACCGCATGGACACCGCGAGCCCGCCCCGACATCGTCGCGCGTGGAATGCTCGGGATGATGGCCTTCGATGAGACAGCGACCCTGCCGGGGATCGAGGTTCCCACCCTGGTTGTCGTGGGCGATCTCGACACAACCTGTCCTGCCGAAGCTGGTCATTACATGGTGGCCAAGATCCCTGGTGCCGAACTCGCGACCTTATCCCCAGCGCGACACATGGGTCTGATCGAACAGCACGCCGCCTTCGACCCCATCCTCGCTCGGTTCAGTGCATCCTGTTTTGCGTCCAAGGGGAAGATCTGACTCGTGGCTACTTCCATCGGTCGTCCTGTCTGGTTCCAGAAGTATCCCTTTCCGGTTTAGCTCGTCTTTGTTGGCAAGGACGATCGCGGGGCTACCAGTCTCCGGGTCAAGAATCTCAGGTGCCAGCCGAGACCACCTCGCTGGCACCTGAGACACTGAACTCTTTCCCCCAAAAAGAAGTGTTTGTTTGATCATAATCCGTGACCAGATCAAGAGGGAAAGCGGCACGGCGGATCATTGGTCGCCAAATTTCGTCGATGGAGATCAAACCGCTCCCGCTTCCTCTTCCTGTGGTGTTGGAATCAAGATGCCGCTGAGGAAGACGAGTGTTCCGACGACGACGCAGATCAAGCCTGAGCTGACCATGATCGGTACCACGCCCAACGACTGGGCGAAGATGCCCGAGAACAGCGACCCGATCGGCGCCGAGCCACTAAAGACGATCATCCAAAGCCCGACCACGCGACCCCGGATTGCGTCGGGAACCGCGGCCTGGATCAAGGTCTGTGCTGTGGCAAACACCGCGATTGTTCCCGCACCATTGACGAACATCATGACCACGGCAACTGGTAAACCGATCTTTGGTCCGAGGAGTCCTGGGGCAAAGCCAGCAAGCACCAGCGAGAGGCCAGCCACCACCATCCCGGCTACCACGAGCAAGTCGCGTCGCCGGGAGGCCGCCACCGAGGCGACCACAAAGGCGCCAATTGTCGAACCGATCCCGCCCCCGACCTGCAAGGCACTATAGCCACCGGTGGATGAGTTCAGGAGCTTCTGCGCATACGCGGGGACCAATGCGGTGTACCCAAGTCCAGCCACGCCGAAGAAGGATAACAACACAAAGATCCGGAATACCCGCCGGTCATTCCAGACATATTGCCAGCCGGCCGCTAATCCAACTTCCGCTTCGGGCTCGGCGGGTTCGTTATCTTCCGGGTCTTTTGGGGTCCGGAGCCAGAGCAAAATCATTAGTGCAGCGAGGAAACTGCACCCGTTGATCGCAAACGGTGATGCTTGTCCCAGGAGCGAGAGGCAGAGCCCAGCGACCGCAGGGCCGAGTACGCGTGAGACATTGAACAAGCCTGTTTCGAGCGCGATGGCATGTCCCATCGCCGACCGGCCGACCAACCGACGCTGAAAGACCTGACGACTTGGCTCCTCAAAGGTGACAAACACCTGACCGAACGCCAATAAGAGAGCCATTTGCCAGATATGAATGTGGCCGGCACCGACCAGGATCGCCAGCAGGAATGCCAGGACCGCTTGTCCGACCTGCATGGCCGAGAGCATCAGCCGACCCGACACTTTATCGGCTACGGCTCCAGCGAACAGACCAACGACCACCCCTGGCAAGACCTCGATCGCGTCTACGATGCCAACGGCTCGCTCCGACTTTGTGATCTCGTAGACGATCCATCGTGCCGCCGCGGCTTGCGACCAGGTTCCGACCAGGCTAGCGCCTTGACCGGCGTAAAACCAGCGGTAGGCAGGGTTATGGATCAAGACCGAATAAGGACTAGGCTTGCCCTCGGCTTGCGGTGCGACTTCCGCCATGAACTGCTGTCCCGTCAATTCAACAGCGAGTCGGGGGTGGGCGAAACCCTCGGCCGCCAGCGCTAGAGTCTTTGAACCGAATTCGATTGAGATGCACGCATAACTCATGCCCGATCCACAATTCAGTGGATCGTTCGCACCGTGGCTGGACTGGCGGTCGCTCTTGACCTATCCTCATCTGTCCGCCCGTCACCGTTCGCCGGAGCATCACCCTTTGCCGACGCTTACGCTCAGCGCCAGCCGGAGCCTCCGAGCTTTCATCTTCTTTGGGCTTTACGTGGTGCAAGGCATTCCATCGGGTTTTGCGCTCACGGCGGTGGCCAATGATCTGGCTGCGCACCATCTTGACCCGTTGCTGATCGCGGCGTTCTCGGCACGGATCGGCATCCCCTGGTCAATCCAGTTTGTCTGGGGACCCCTGATAGACCGGTTTCAGGGCTCACCAATGGGGCGACGCAAGCCGTGGGTTTTGGGGGCCCAGTTCGCTGCCTTCCTGGCCTCGCTCGGCGTGATCCTCATCCGTGACCCGGTGTCTGAGGTCTATGCCCTGTCGCTCGCCTTCCTGGTTCATGGCCTGTTCGCCTCGATCCAGGATGCAAGCGTCGACGCGATGGCAATCTCGATCATCCCCGAGGCGGAGCGTGGGGCGATCAACGCTTGCATGCGAGGCGGAATCATGGTCGGCACGGGAGTTGGCGCGCACGTCTGGGCAACCTTGATCGCGGACCGAGGGTTTACCGCCGCCGCGCTCGCACAGTCGGCTGTCCTCTTGGCGATGACGTTGCTCACAGCCTTTGTACGCGAGCAACCTGGAGATTCCCTCGTCCCCTGGGGGCATCGAACCATTGAAGCGGAACCGAACTCAACTCATCAGCCTGAACGAACAGAAGCCAGGCCGCAACCCAGCCTCGGCGCGGTTTTTGCGGAGTTACTCCGGGGATTTTTTGATGTCCGAAGTTTGCTCACCTTTCTGCTGGTCGTGCTGGTTTATACAGGAATGGCCGTATTCATCCAGGCGTACCCGCGTCACCTGATCAACACGCTCAGATGGTCGGCGGTCGACTCGTCACACTACCAGGGAACGGGCGGGACGGTGGTCGGTTTAACGACGGTGGTGATTGCGTTTCTGGTAGCCGATCGGATTGGACCCCGTCGGCTGATGATCCTCATGATGGTCTTGATCGGTGGATTTCTCGTCGGTTTCGACCTGATCGGGTCCCGTTGGTCGGCGCCTGGGGTGGCTGCAACGGGGTTGGTTCTTTGGTATGTTTTCGATCCTGGTTTCAGCGTCGCCTGCATGCCAGTGCTGATGGGTCTCTGCCGCAAAGGGGTCGAGGGATCGCAATTCACCGCGTACATGGCCCTTGTAAATCTATCGGGCGCGGGAGGGGCAATGCTCTCGGGGCAGATGCAGGAGTCTTACTCCACTCCGCTGATTGGGCTCACGACGGGTATCGTCATCCTCGCAGCAATTCCTCTCATGATCATTGCACTGCGCGAACCCAAGCCCCAGAACGCCGACGCCTCATCGGGGTTTCAAGCGTCTTGACAGGTCGTGAGATGAGTGGTTTTCACTGTTGGAACTTGTTCAGATCAGGGGACTGATCACTTTCCCAGACTTTTAAGCGGGAAAGGTTGGATCGAACCGATCTCTATTTGATATGCGATCGATGTCGGCTAACATAAACTTCGGCTCCGATCTGATCAGGACCAAGGCGTATGGCAAACCTCTTCCCCCGCGAACCTTTAAGTGCATTGACCCACGGTATTGGTGCGATTCTGGCCGTGCCAGGGACGATCTATCTCTACCGGCGGAGCATTGGGTGCCGGCTGGCCAAACGTCTCTCGCTGGTGATTTTTGGCCTGAGCCTGATTCTATGTTATGCGGCGAGCACGGCGTTTCATGTCGTCAACATGCGCTGGTTCGCGATCTTTGACCGGCTTGATCGGGTGGGAATTTTTGTTCTGATCGCCGGGACGTATACGCCGTTGGCGTGGGTCTTGCTTCGGGGCGGGTGGCGGAAAGCGACTCTGACACTCGTCTGGTCGATCACCGCCATCGCTTCGTCGCTGCTCGCGTTTGGTGGTCCGTTGTCAATCGCCTGGATGACTGGGCTTTATGTGGGCATGGGGTGGGGAGTGATCGCCTGTTATGCGGAGTTGGCAAAGGTGGTTTCGCATCGAGACCTGTTTCCTCTCGTCCTTGGCGGCCTGCTGTACAGCGTGGGTGCTGTGATCAACGTCCTTCATTGGCCGGTGATCTGGCCGGGTGTGTTCGGATCACACGAGCTCTTTCACGTGTTCGTGATTGGTGGGAGTCTGGCACATTACGACCTGATGCTTAGGTTGGCTATCCCCTTCAATTTTGCGGCAAATTCCTCTCATTCTGGCCGTTCTGGTCCACTGGCTTCCAGGATGATCGGCCAGCCGCGGCGCGATCATGTTGGAAGCACGCCTTGAACGTTGCGGTTAACTGCAAGCTCAAAGAATCCCCTGGGATCTGTGGCCAGCATGGATTCTGACATCGGGCCTGGTATGATGACCGTCGGAGCCGTTCACATCCCATCTCGGCCCGAGGAATTTCCACCATGATCCGCCCTCGTAGTTTGCCGCTGCTCCTGGCGTGCGTCACGCTCGCCAGCTCCGCTCATCTGAGCCAAGCCCACGATGGGCCGGGTATTCATACCCACGAATTGCCGACCGCGAAGGCGGCACGAGAGATGGCTGCAGCGGCTAAAAACCTCTGGGCGTCGTTGACTCCGGACCAGAAGCAGAAGATTGGCTTCGATTTCGCCGATCCGCTCCGCCACGACTGGCACTTCATCCCTCGGACCCGCAAAGGGCTCCCCCTGAAAGAGATGATGGGTGAGCAAAAGGCCTTGGCGACGGCTTTATTGGCGAGCGGTCTGAGCCAACCTGGTTTGATCCGGACCGAGACGATCATCAGCCTGGAAGGAGTCCTGGCGGCGATCGAGCAGGGTCGGGGGCCGGTCCGTGATCCCGAACAGTATTTTTTCAATATCTTTGGTAACCCCGACGCCATCGGCGCTCAGGTTCCTTGGGGCTGGCGGCTCGAAGGTCACCACCTGTCATTGAACTTCACAATCATCGGCGACAAGGGCGTAGCTGGTGGTCCGCTGTTCATGGGAGCCAACCCCGCCGAGGTCCGCTCGGGACCCCGCCAGGGACTTCGCGTCCTGGGCGAAGAAGAAGACCTGGCGCGAGTTCTTATCAAGTCATTGGACGAGACTCAGCGTAAAAAAGCCATCTTCCAGGCTGAGGCTCCCAAGGACATCATCTCGCTGGCACTCCGCAAGGCCGAACCCCTGCAACCTTCCGGGATTATGATGACCGACCTGACAGCCGAGCAAAAAGAAACACTCAACGCCCTCATCGTGCTTTATGCGGAGCGGCTTCGTCCCGAAGTCTCGGGCGTGTACCTCGGCAAGATCATGAAGGCAGGGGTCGACAAGGTGGGGTTTGCATGGGCTGGGGGCCTAGAGCGTGGTGATCTGCATTATTATCGCGTCCAGGGACCAACCTTCCTGATCGAATTCGATAACACCCAGGGCAACGGCAATCACGTTCACAGCGTCTGGCGCGATTTCGACGGCGATTTTGGTGAGGATCTGCTGAGACAGCATTACGAGTCAGTAACCACTGAGCATGGCCACGCCAAATAAGTTTCACCTCATCTGTCCAATCCCACAGCCTGGAGATTCAATCGTGTCGAACCGGATCGGATGGATGCTACTCGCTTTGATTTGCGGATTTGGACTTCCCGGGTTGGCCTCGGATAACCCCCAGCCAGTCCGGATGGGGGCCGGGATCATGACATTCGATACGGTTCCCGGATGGGGCCTCGGTCCCGACGGTAAATCGCAAATCGGGTCCACCCACGGCGGGGTTGTCGTGGATGAGGATGGGAACATTTACACCAGTGCCCATGCGGGAATCTATGTTTTCACGCCGAATGGCAACCTGACCCGAAGCTATCTTGGCAAGGACTACGCTGACATCCACGATCTGAAGATCCGCGTCGAAGCCGACGGTGAGTTCCTCTATGGCGCCCGCAACAACAACGCCGAGGGAATCAAGATCGACGCTCGGACCGGCTCGATTGTTCTCAGACTGCCCTATCCCGAGGAGTCAAAACTTAACCTGAAGCAGTTCAAACCGACAGCGATTGCCGTGGCACCCAACGGCGATATCTTTTTGTCCGACGGCTATTCAAGCAACCATATTTTCAAGTTTGATAAAACTGGCAAATATCTGACTTACTTCGGTTCCAAAGGGAACGGTCTCCAGGAGTTCAACACCGCGCACGGAATGGCGCTCGACACGCGTTATACCCCGCCCCGTCTCCTGATCTGCGACCGGAACCACGAACCGCGAGGCCGTTTGGTTCATTATGACCTTGATGGCCAATTCCTCGGTGAAGTGACGACCGGTCTGAACATGCCGACCTCGGCGGCCATCCAGGGCGATTATGTTTCAGTCCCCGACCTGCAAGGCCGCCTGATTATTCTCGACAAGAATAACACGATCGTCGCCGTCCTCGGCACCAACTTCAACCCCTTACAGCGTGGCAACTTCAACGTACCACAAAAAGATTGGATCGAGGGGGTTTTCAGCGGTACGCATGGTTCCGCTTGGGATAAGGACGGCAATCTCTATGTGCAGGATTGGAACACGGCTGGCCGGATCATGAAGCTCGTCCGAGCCAGATGAGTTCAAGGGGGTAATGAATCAGCAATCTCCGGCGGGCAGTTCCGTTCTGGAAATGAACGAAGGATTGATCTGATTCGGATGCAACCTGCCCTCTGCCATGCCGCATTTTTCCCTTTCCATCCTTAAGGAATGCCAAGTCAGTAGGGTACAACCCGCCGCCCGCTCTGACGACTTTGTTATCTAACAACGCTTTAGGGCGATAGGCTCCGGCAAAACGGGCCCTCTTGAGGCAGAACATCAAGTACCATACACGATGTCGCCACCCCAAGAGGACCCGCCATGATCTTCACCGAAGAACAAGCTCTGCTCAAGAGCCGTGAGCAGTTCGACCAGTTGATCGCCTTGGTCCAGCAGGCCGCCGACGAGCACCACCGCATCGACACCCTCGAACGCAGCTTGATGACCCGACTCCTCCCCCTGGGGCACTCCTTGCTCGGTCTCTTCCTCGCCAAGCAGGGCGACGGCGACCGGGGCGAGACCATCGCTGTCGAAGATCAAACCCCGCTCAAGCGGCTGCCCCAGCCCCACCACCGCCGCTATCTGTCCGTCTTCGGCGAGCACTCCATCACTCGCTTCGTCTACGGCACCCGGGAAGGCCAGAAGATCGAGCAAGCCCCCCTGGATGAGCAACTCGGCCTGCCGCAGGGCGACTTCTCCTACCTTCTCCAGGACTGGTCGCAACGCCTCTGCCTCAAAGAGTCGTTCGCCGAGGCCGCCGGGTTGCTGCGGATGCTCCTGGGCCTGAAGTTGGGCGTCCGGGCGCTCGAGCAGATCAACCACGACGTCACCGCAAGTGCCCCGGCGTTCGGCAATTAGGTCGAGCCACCTCCAGCCACCGAGGAGGGGTCGATTCTGGTCGTCACCGCCGACGGCAAAGGCGTACCGATGCGGCGGCCCGTGGTGCAAACCGAACCCCAACCGCATCACCGCCGGACCAAGGGACAGAAGGCCAACAAGAAGCAGATGGCCTGCGTCGGGGCGGTCTACAGCATCGCCCCGTTCGTACGGGATGCCAGCAGCATCGTCGATGAGGTGGTCCGGCATCAGCAGGGCGAGCGACGGCCTCGCCCCCGACACAAGAGGGTGTGGGCCGAGATGAGCCGCCAGGTCGATGGTTCCCGGTGACGGCCAAGGAGGGCTTGTTCTGCCGGTTGTGGAGCGAGTTGGCGCATCGCAACCCCGGCGACGAGCGTCCGGTGGTCTGCCTGATGGACGGCGAACGGGCGTTGTGGGAGGCCAAGAAGGTGTACTTCGCCGGGGCGGTGGGAGTGCTGGACATCTTCCACGTGATGGAACGGCTCTGGGCGGTGTCGCACTCTTTGCACAAGGAGGGGAGCAAGGAAGCGAGTCGGTTCGTCGCCCAGGGGCTGCGCCACTTGCTGGAAGGACGGGTCGGGTCGGTCCTCGGCGGTTGGCGTCAGCGGTTGACGAAGGGTCAGTCCTCATCGAGTCGGCGGCGTGTGATCGAGTCGGCGATTGAGTACTTCGAGAACAACCGGGATCACATGAGGTACGACGAGTACCTGGCGGCGGGCTACCCGATCGGCAGCGGTGTGGCGGAGGGTGCGTGCCGCCACCTGGTGAAGGACCGGATGGAGCAGGCGGGGATGCGCTGGACGGTCGCCGGGGCTCAGGCGATGCTGCACGTTCGGGGTCTGTACCTCAACGACGAGTGGGAGGACTACATGAAACTCCACATCGAGCGGGAGCAAGATAGGCTATATAGGCAAAGTGCGGCATAGCGGGCGGCCGATTCCACCCTAAAGATTTGAGGTGGAGCGTGAAAGGAGGCGCCTTGTACTGCCTGCTTATAGCCTTGGGGCGTGTCTAGTCGCGAGAGTTGCACTTGGCCTGATTGATACGGGAGCCAATCATCACCGTCCGGAACAGTTCGTCGCTTCCGGGGGGCAAGCCGGTTCATCTGATTGCGATTAGTTCGGAAATGTAACAATTTGCTTGACTCCATGGACATTTTGTAAACATTCGAGATTCGCCTTGCGAGCGCATTGCGACGGATGGACGGACTCAACCTGATTTGAGTCCGAATCGCATAACTCGGCAAAACAAGGCTAGGGTTTGCCCGAGTGATCGGGGGGCTGGGTCACCCACCCTCAATGCCTGAAGGCGTCTAGCCTCCCCACGATTGCGGGACCTCCGGTGTGGGGTCTGATACACTTCTGTGCTTGATCGGAACCCTCAACTGTCAGAATCTTCGACCATGGGTAACGAGTGCCCACCGCCCGAATTTTGGCTTCAGTTGCTCGTGGACACTGTGACCGCAGGTCAGCGTGCTGATTTGGAGTTGCATCTCGAAGGGTGCGCCGCCTGCATCGAGTTGCTGGGTCACCTCGCGGGTGCAGGGGGCCAGCTGGCAAACGTCGCCTTTCGGTCGCCCCTAGCTCTTGGGCCGGAGACGATCGCGATGCTGAACCGGGTCGCCGCAATGCTCTGCCCAGACGGGCACGTTATCAAGGTCGAGCCGCCGATCCCGCCCCGGGTCGACGGCCTCATCAATTGGGAGTGGGTCGGCAGGGGCGGCATGGGTGTCGTCTTACGCGCCCATGAGGTCGGGCTCGATCGTCCTGTGGCGGTCAAGGTTCTCTCGCCGGGCGGACACCTCGCACCGTCGGCGCGGGGCCGGGCGGTCCGCGAAGCCTTGCTGCTGGCCAGCCTCAGCCACCCCAATGTCGTCCACGTCTACCGCTCGGGCGAAGTCGACGTTATGCCGTTCCTGATCATGGAGTGGGTCGATGGGGGAACGCTCCAGGAACGGATCAGCCGGGGCTTCCTTAACCCCCGCGAGGCGGCCGAGACGGTCCGTGACCTGGCCCTCGCAGTATCCGAGGCGCACGCACTGGGGATCATCCACCGCGACCTCACGCCCGCTAATGTCCTGCTCGCTCGCTCAGGGTTGACCGCCTCGAAGTACCTACACAAGCTTGCCGACTTCGGCCTCGCCCGTCGCAACAATGAGGGCCGCCTGACCGCTACCGGCGACGCCCTAGGAGTTCGTCCGGATGATGCTCCGGGTGGGCAACTGCCCGTTTTTTCATCGGCTGATTTTTTTCGATGACTTCTCTGGTCGGTCAAGGCCCTCCTGGATCGCCTCGGAGGGCCGCATCGAAGGCACCGCGGGTCGATCCTCAGCGCCTCATCGGGGTCATCACCCCGCCATCTCCATTCGCTGGTCATGCCGCCAGAGCTTCAGCAGGTTGTGCACCGTCGCCATCAGACGCCACTCGCCCCTCATCGATGCCAGGCCACGCATCGCAAACTGCCGGAAACCCAGCACCTGTTTCAACTGGCCGAAGATCGGCTCGATCATCCCTTTCCGCTTCGCATACATCGCTCGACCCGGCTTCGTCCTCAGCTTCCGGGCCATCCGCCGCTTCGCCGACAGGTCCTTGGGGATCCGCCCTCGCGGCGCTGACGCCACCTTCTCGCTGTGCTTCAATCGCTCGGTTGCCAGGTACGCGTCGATGCCTCGCTCTTGCAACGCCGTCGCGTTGGCCTCGCTGTAGTAACCCGCGTCGCCCAAGGCTGCCCAGATCGCCTCGGCCACGCCGGCCGCATCCAGGTTCGCTCGCGTCTGGTCCACCATCGGCACCACCTGCCTGACGTCGTTGGCCTGCTGGGTCACGTCGGCGGCCAGGATGATCTGCTGCTCGTTGCACACCGCCTGGGCGTTGCCGCACTGATCCCAGCCCTTGTTCGACGCCTTCATGATCCGCGACTGGGGGTCGGTGAAGTTGATCTGATCCTTGGGGTCGGGGACCGCCTGGCTCGGCGGGATCGGCGTTGGTGGCTTCCCCTCGGCCTGGCGGCGGGCGGCTTCCTCGGCGGCTTCGGTGCGGGCTCGCTCTTCCAGGAGCTTCTTGGCGGCGAGGATCTTCGCCAGGCGGTTCTGACGGCGGGCCAGTTCCTCGGGCAACTCGTCGCCGTGGCGGTCGCGGCCCAGCTCGATGTCTTCGGCTTGATCGGTGGCCTCGGCCTCGGCCAGGAGCTTGGCGATCTCCTGTTTCAGCCGGACCTCTTCGCTCTTCATGCGGTCATAGCTCATCGCCTTGTGGCGTGAAGCATTGGCCTTGACCTTGGTGCCATCGAGGGCGATGGTGCCGACCTTGGCCAGCCCGGCCAGGGCACAGAGCTTGAGGATCTCGACGAAGAGGGCTTCGAGGCGAGCGAGGTGGATCTTGCGGAAGTCGCTGATGGTGCGGAAGTCGGGGATGTCGCCGCCGACGATGACGCGGCAGGCGACATCGACATGGCACCGCCTCATGATCTTGCGGGAGGAGCGTGTGCCGGTGGCATAGCAGTACAGCAGCAACGCGACCATCATCCGAGGATGGAACGGGGGCTGGCCGCGAAGCTCTCGTTCGTAGTGAGCGAAGATCGGGGTGATGTCGAGTGTGGCGACGGTGTCGAGGAGGAAGTAGACGAAGTCGTTCTGGGGGAGCCAGTCCTGAGGCGAGGGTGGGAAGAGGTAGGTCTGGTCGGAGGACCAATCGCGATAAGTTTTGGACATGCCACCACCCCGTTTCGATCAAAACATCGCGGAATCACTCACCACCGCATTCTTCGAAGATCGGTGGCCAAAGGCAATACTCGGACAAACTCCTAGGAGTTCGTCCGAGTAACGACCTCGGATGGCCGTCGCCGCTTCTTGCGACGCTCGAAATCTTCGACTGACCTCCTGCGGCGTCCGGTCCCTTCCTGGATCGACCCTCAGGGCCGCACACCACTTCCTGGCCGGGGCGATCCTCGACCGATCGAGCAGGGTCACCGCGCCATCACCGCCGCTTGGTCATGCCGCCAGAGCTTCAGCAGGTTGTGAACCGTCGCCATCAGCCGCCACTCGCCCCGCATCGACGCCAGCCCACGCAGCGAGAACTGCCGGAACCCCAGCACCTGCTTCAACTGCCCGAAGATCGGCTCGATCATACCCTTCCGCTTCGCATACATCGCTCGACCTCGCTTCGTCCGCAGCTTCCTGGCCATCCGCTGCTTCGGCGTCAGACCCGCCGGGATCCGACCGCGTGGGGCCGACGCCACCTTCTCGTGATGCTTGAGCCGTTCGGTCGCCAGATACGGCTCGATGCCGCGGCCCGCCAGGGCCGTCGCGTTGGCCTCGCTGTAGTAACCCGCATCGCCGAGCATCGCCTTCATCACTTCCTCCACGCCGGCCGCATCCAGGTTGGCTTGGGCCTGGTCGATCATGGGCACCACCTGGCGGACGTCGTTGGCCTGGTCGGTCACGTCGGCCGCCAGGATGATCTGATCCTCGTTGCATACGTCCTGGGCGTTGCCGCACTGGTCCCAGCCCTTGTTCGACGCCTTCATGATCCGCGACTCGGGGTCGGTGAAGTTGATCTGGTCCTTCGGGCCGGGGACCGCCTCGGCCGGCGGGACCTTGGGCGGCGGTCGGTCCTCGGCCTGGCGGCGTGCGGCCTCCTCGGCGGCCTCGGTGCGGGCCCGCTCCTCCAGGAGCTTCCTGGCGGCGAGGATCACGGCCAGGCGGCCCTGACGCCGGGCCAGTTCGGCGGGCAACTCGTCGCCCCGACGGTCGGGGCCATGCTCGATGTCCTCGGCCTTGTCGGTGGCCTCGGCCTCGGCCAGGAGCTTGGCGATCTCCTGCTTGAGTCGGGCTTCCTCGCTCTTCATCCGGTCGTAGCTCATGGCCTTGTGCCGCGAGGCGTTGGCCTTGACCTTGGTGCCATCGATGGCGATGGTGCCGACCCGGGCGAGTCCGGCGAGGGCACAAAGCTTGAGGACCTCGATGAAGAGGGCTTCGAGGCGAGCGAGGTGGATCTTGCGGAAGTCGCTGATGGTGCGGAAGTCGGGGATGTCGCCGCCGACGATGACGCGGCAGGCGACATCGACATGGCACCGCCTCATGATCTTGCGGGAGGAGCGTGTGCCGGTGGCATAGCAGTACAGCAGCAACGCGACCATCATCCGAGGATGGAACGGGGGCTGGCCGCGAAGCTCTCGTTCGTAGTGAGCGAAGATCGGGGTGATGTCGAGTGTGGCGACGGTGTCGAGGAGGAAATAGACGAGGTCGTTCTGGGGGAGCCAGTCCTGAGGCGAGGGTGGGAAGAGGTAGGCCTGGTCGTTGGACCACTCGCGATAGGTCTTGGCCATGCCACCACCCCAGTTTGCTCAAAACACCGTCGGATCACTCACCACTGCATTCTTCGAAGACCCAAGACGAAAGGCAATACTCGGACAAACTCCTAGCCGCAACGGGAACCGATCCGGTAGGGCAACCGAGGGGCGAAATTCTTGCCCTAAATTTGCCCTACTCTGGGGACGGAACAAGTCGGGAGGTGTCGGTTCCTGGCGGAACAAACGAAACAACCCCCGGTGAAGGGGGTTGTCGTAACTCGATAGAGTTGTTAGCTTTAGACGGTCAAAGTCGGGACCTGACGGTTCCTGACATTGATGCCTCCCGTAGGACTCGAACCTACAACCCGCTGATTAAGAGTCAGCTGCGGGCGGCAATTTGAACGCTGATTAAGATGTCTCATGGTAAGGATTTATGAAAAATCGCCCTTCGCGGCAAGTCGCAGCTCGTGTCCCGGATTTCTCGGAATTTTCGAGGATTTATTTTCGTTTTGCTACCGGGTAGCGAAATGATTTGGCGGCTGCTCTTCAGTTCGCGACCGAGAAATTGAGCCGGGCGATCGCGCTCGCGTGAGGGCAGGCTCGCCTCGTCGTAAGCCTGAGAGGCCTATTTGGGGGCGGTGACAATGCCGACATCGACCGTCCAGCTTTCAACGGTGATTATCGCTAATCAACCACCATCCACGCGGTTTCCAAATTGCGCGCGTAACTTGGTTGACTACAGCCAACCCAACGATAATATTGTGTTGAGGGTTCAGGGCGTGCCGGCGGTTGGCCGACGGGGGGACATGTTTGATGATCCCAGATTTCGATGCGGGCGGTAACCTCCCGCCAGGCGTCCACCCGTGCACTTGGGACTCGTTCGTGAAGCGATTCGGAATTACTGACCACCGGCGTTGGTTAATAGCTGGCCTGAAGCTCGCCCTCGATTCGCTCAAGGTGGCCGGTTGCCGCTTCGCTTACGTCGACGGCAGCTTTGTCACCATCAAGGACCGACCGGGCGATTTCGATGCGTGCTGGGACCCCACTGGCGTGAACCCAGCATTGCTCAATCCGATCCTGCTCAACTTCAAAAACCAGCGAATGGCACAGAAGATCGCCTTCCTTGGCGAGCTGTTCCCGTCCCACTGGCCCGCCAACCCGGCCGGACAGCGGTTCGTCGACTTCTTCCAGACGGACAAGAACACCGCAGGGCCAGCGCACACTAACATGTTGATCCTTTGACGACTTGCATCAAAAATTCGTCGCTCCATCCACAGCTTCTTCGTTTCATGGCGACACTCTGGCGGCCCGGGTGTTGCTTCAGCAGCGACAGACTGAAACGGTTCAGCCAGGCCATGTTCTCACGCAATAGCTGCTCGCGAATCCGCGATTCGTCCTCTCGATAGGTCACGTCGAGCGTCCAATGACAGCCATTCTCCACTCCCCAGTGTGAACGCGCCGAATGGGCGAACGTCTGAGCGTCCGCTTCGACCGGTAGGCTGCTGATATAGTACCGCACTTCGTCCGTCGCCTTGCCGTCACGGACGCTCTGGCTGACCACCACGCCGATCGACTTGAGCCCTCGCCACAAGGAAAACCCCGGAAGCGTCGTGGGGGCTGCCAGCTGAATGTAGGTTCGCGACTCACTGCGGCCATGGCCTGTCTCGACGGTCTCACCGCGGCCCACCTCATCGCCACCAAAATCGTCGTCCCAACGCCCTAAAACGTGGTCGACGACCGCCTGATGCAGCGTCCCCTGATTCCCTTTGAGAGCCAACAGATAGTCCCCCTTGGCCGCCACGACCGCACCGGCGATCTCTTTCTGGCAGCCCATGGCGTCGATCGTCACGACCGCGCCGGCGACGTCCACCAACTTCAGCAACACCGGAATTGCCGTGATCTCGTTGGACTTCTCGCCGCAGGCGACCTGACCCAGCGACAAGCCGTACTCGCTGGCCCAGACGGTGACCGAATGCAACGCTCCGAGGCCGTTTTTGCGGTCGTGGCTGCGTCGCAGCGTCTTGCCGTCGATGGCCAACGTCGGCCGCTCGACGCCGGTCTGGGCGACGGCTTCGTCACGTAACGACCGCACCCAGGCAGCGAAACAGGCTTGAAAGGCTTCAGGGCGAATGGCCATGAGTACCCGACGGAATGAATCTTTGCCGGGAACCCCGTTGGGCAGCGGCAAGATCGAGGCGAGCCAGTCTTTCTTGATGGCCGCCCAGTGAGCGATCGCCGTTGGCCCCGACGCACCGGCAAGCACGGCGATCAGAGCAATGACGACCACTGAAGCCAGCGGATGCTTGCGGTTAATTTCCGAGCGTGGGTCTTCGAGCTCCTGGAAATGTGCCACGACCTCATCAAGCCCGAATCGCTGTGTCTGCGCCATCAACCACCCCCATGCCTGAACCCCGAGAGCCGCATGGAATATGGTTTAACCGAAAGGAGAACTGAGCGCAAGGCGTCAAAGTTTACCAAATCGACCTATAAGTACGCGCTAGCCCTGAAGAACACCGGCCTCCAAAAGGGGATCGTCCTCCTCAACGTGCAGGATCTGCCATGATCAAAAATGAACGGCAGTACCGCATCACCAAGTCCGAGGCGGAGAAGTTCCAGGTCGCACTGGCGGCATGGGACCCCAATCCCTCCAGCGGCGTCGACCCGATCATCCATGCGGCGCAGAAATCTGCCCTTGAGAGCCAACTGGGCGACTTGAGGCGTCTGGTCGAGGAATACGAGAACCTACGATCTGGCCGGCAACAGGTCCTTGAGGTGGAATCATTCGATGAATTCCCCGATGCCCTGGTCCGGTCCAGAATTGCGGCCGGCCTAAGCCAGAAGGAGCTGGCGGAACGCTTGGGGTTGAAGGAGCAGCAGATCCAGAAGTACGAGGCGACCGGCTACGGCGCGGCCAGCCTCGCACGGATGACCGAGGTGGTCAACGCACTCGGCCTCCAGGTCCGCAAGGAGGTCTTCCTTCCCGCCCGCCCCGACGCGAGGGACGAGCTGTGGCGTGGCCTCGCGGACATCGGTTTCGACCGCAAATTCATCGAACGTCGGCTCTTCTCGAGGCTCGACGCGGGTGAGGCAGGCAAGCGAGGTGGGATGGGGGACGACGGGCTGGTATACCATGCCGCCGCCCGTGCTGGCCGCGTCCTGGGGGTTCCCGCCGCCGCCCTGCTCGACCGCGAGCCCTTGGCTGGGAATCGTCTCCTCGCGGCTACTCGATTCAAGGTTCCGGCCGGTGCGAACGAGCAGCGCCTCACCGCGTACACGTTCTATGCCCATTACATGGCGATGCTACTCCTCGAGGCGACTGCCCACCTGCCAGCTAAACCGATACCGACCGGGCCGAAGGCTGTCCGTGCCGCCATCCTCGAGCAGTATGGCAACGCGGAGTTCGATTCGGTCCTCAAGTTCATCTGGGGCCATGGCGTGCCCGTGCTCCCACTCGATGACCCGGGTGCATTTCACGGGGCGTGCTGGAGGGCCAATGGCAGAAACGTCATCGCTTTAAAGCGACGCTCCAAGATATTCGCCCGTTGGGTGCAGCTCGCTCTGCATGAGTTTTGCCACGCCGGCGAGGAGGCGGACCGGCCCGACTTCTCTGTCGTCGAGAACGCCGAGACCCCCGACGTCCGCCGCGAGTCACGCGAGGAGAGGAGGGCAAATAAATTCGCCGCCGAAGTCATCCTCGATGGGCGGGCGAACGAACTAGCCCATGAGTGCATGATTCAATCCGGAGGCCAGGTCGAGCGGCTCAAGGGCATTGTTCCTAGCGTTGCCCAAGCGGCCGGGGTCTCGACGGATGGACTTGCTGAATATGTCGCCTATCGGTTGACCGAGCAGGGTCACAATTGGTGGGGTGCGGCGACTAATCTCCAGCGGGGGGGCGGGAACCCGTGGAGGGTTGCCCGTGACATCGCCTTGGAGCACGTCGATTTCTCGCGGCTCAATCCCACGGATCGAGAACTACTCGCGCTCGCGTTCACGGAAATGGAAACGGAGGGTTGACGATGGCCGAGTCGAAAAGCGACGAGATCGACCTGGACGAAGAGCAGCCGCCTCTGCCTAAGATGTCGTGCAAGACCACGGATTGCGTGAATAACCTCCATTGTTTCCAGCAAGACAAGCAGGACTCTCAGCCGGTCCATGGCGGGAAGTGCCGCGAATGTGGAGTGGAACTCGTGGATTGGCAGCGTGTCCACAAGCGGAGCACTCTCGACGCGGAATTCACGTCCTTGATGCTACGATTCGAGTGGATTCGCCACAAGTATTGGCACCATCCACTCACCCAACAAGAACGGAATTATGCCCTGAAAAAGGGCCGATCCGAAATGAGAATCGCCGCCGAAAAGCGCATCCGTCAAAGCGTCGGTCCCGAGGAGCCCTTCCATGACGGCTGGCAAACTCCTTGGGAGGGCAAAGGTAGGACCAGCGCAATCCTCTACTATGCCCAGCATGCAACGGCGTGCTGTTGCCGGACCTGCATTGCCGAATGGCACGGTATCCCGGCGGGACAGCAGTTGAGCGATGATGAAATTGCGTACCTCGCCGATCTCCTGTGCATCTACGTTATCGAGCGGCTCCCGGAATTGACCCAAGACGGGGTGCATATCCCATCTATTCGCCGATCCCAGGTGTCACTCGGGGGGTGATCATGGCCGCGACGAGTGAGAGCAACGTCATCGACACCGACTCCTTATCGGAGCGATATCGCGCCGCGGCAGTTCGTCCGGCCGACCGTCAGATCCTTGTTACCGACTTCCGCGGCAGTGATCAGGAACGCGACCTGACCGATCCGCCGAATTGCGACGGCCTCGGTCGCATTCGGCACTTCCGCAGGTCGACGTCCGCAGGGTGGCCCCCGAATCCGCTGCCCAACGAGCCTGCCTCGCGCTTCCTGGGGATCGGCCTTGAGGATGACCTGCGGGCGCAAGTCTTCCAAAACGCCGTCTGCAACTGGCGTTGCTGGTATTGCTTCGTTCCATTCAACCTGCTGGCGGCCCACCCGAAGCATTCGCGATGGGTCACGGCCCGCGAGTTGGTCGAACTCTACCTCCGCGATGGCGATCGGCCCTCGATCCTCGACCTAAGCGGCGGCCAGCCCGACCTCGTGCCGGAATGGGTTCCCTGGACGATGCGGTCGCTCCGCGAACTTGGCCTGGAGGGTTCTGTCTATCTCTGGTCGGACGACAATCTTAGCAATGATTACTTCTGGCGACACTTGCAGCCGGATGACCTGGACCTGATCCGATCGTTCCGCGGCTACGGCAGGGTCGGCTGCTTCAAAGGCTTCGATCCCGAATCCTTTGCTTTCAACACAGCCGCTAGGGGTGAGCTCTTCGACCGACAATTCGACCTGATCGCACGGTTGATCGACCTCGGGATCGACATGTATGCTTATGCCACCCTCACGTCGCCGACGGCGGATGCGCTGCCGCGGCGAATCGCCTCTTTCATCGATCGGCTCCAGGATCTTTCCTGGGCGCTCCCGCTGCGTGTGGTGCCCCTCGAAGTCCAGGTATTTTCGCCGGTCCAGTCCCGTTTAAACCCCGACCGTCGGGCGTCGCTCTCCCACCAGTCGCTCGCCGTCGAGGTGTGGAGTGACGAGTTGAAACGCCGATTCCCGGCCTCGTTACGCGAGCTTGCTATCGTTGATGTCCCTCTTCGTTGATTGGAGGTGAGCGTGACGAATGACACACGAGATCGGTTCGAACAGGACCTCACCACCTGGGTGCGGGAGGCGATCTCGCGCGGCGTTCGGTCCTTCCCCGATCTGCTCCGATCCCTGCCCGGCGTCTATCCGACCGAGGCGTACCGCTTGGTCTTAGAGCTTGCCGACGAACTGCCCGTGGGCTGGAACGACGCGGAATGGCCTTCGTCGCCGGCGGCGAGGGACGGTTGGCCGCTCGAACATCCGCTCGACTTCGAGTGGCGCTTCACCCCCGAAACGGCCGCAAGACTCATCCGAGCATGCTCCGCTTCACCGCACTATCATCTCGCCCTCCTCGGCGCCCCGTCGCTCGTCAAGGCTGCCGACGCTCAGGACTTCGAAGGTAAGATCTCACTCTTCGACGCGAATCGGGCGCTCCTGGTCAGAATCATGGAGTCGTTCCCCGCGGTTGAGGTGGCATTCGCCGACCTGGTCTGGGGTGATTCGGTGCAGGTGCAGGATGCCGACGTGACAATCGCCGACCCGCCGTGGTATCCGGAACACACGGTGGCGTTCCTGTGGTCGGCGGCCCGGATGACCCGCCTCGGCGGCTATGTCCTACTCAGCGCTCCGCCCCTGGGCACGAGGCCCGGGATCCGGGAGGAGCGGGCGATGATCCAAGATGAAGCGGCATCGTACGGACTCCAACTTTATGCTACCGAACCGGGAGTTTTGAAGTATCAGACCCCGCCCTTCGAACGGAACTCGCTTGCCGCCGCTGGGATCCCTGCGGTGCCTCATGATTGGCGTAACGGTGACCTCCTTCGGTTCGTCGTCGAGGAGAAAAAAACCACGAGGCGTCCCATCCCTCCTGGAGCCCCGGAGGAATGGGGAGAAGTTGCGTATAATGACGTTCGGATCAAATTTAGGCCGACGCGAGGGGATGGGTTCCGAGACCCGACGCTCACTGCCGTCGGCCCGGATGGTATGCTTAGATCAGTAAGTCGACGAGAACCCGCCAGGTCTCAGGCGGACGTCTGGACGAGCGGCAATCGAATCTTTCGATGTGAGGGCACGGATGTCTTTCAAGTAATTGTCTCCGCCCTCGCGCGGTCAGTCGAGGTTACGACTGCTGTGGCGATGTACGTTGGTCGTCGCTTGTCAGGACCCGAGGAAGTTTTAGTCCGGCGAGCCGAAAGCCAAGTTCGTGATCTAATTCGCCGCGAGACTCGGGAGGTCGACGATCATGGTCACAAATCCCCCAGGTCACGAGCCTTGGTTGAAATCTATTGAGGAGGTCAGGTCGGCCCTCGCGGCCGATCGGGCTTGGTCCGACTCGATTGGTACGCCCGGCTCGGAGTTGCCTCCGGTTGGGATCCATCTCGCGGTGTTTATCGAGCCCTTCCTCGGTTATGTGCTCGACGGGAGCAAGACCGTAGAGTCTCGCTTTTCGGTCAATCGGTGTGCGCCGTTTGGTAAGGCGAGACCGGGAGACATCCTCTTGCTCAAGCATGCGGGTGGCCCGGTTGTCGGCATCGCCCTCTTGAAGTCGGTGTGGTCCTACCACCTCGATGAGTCGTCGTGGGCCCTAATCCGCAATCGATTCGCGACCGCTCTCCGCATTCAAAATCCAGAGTTTTGGGAACGCAAAAGTGGTGCTTCTTATGCAACATTAATGTCATTGGATCGCGTGAGAAGATTTCGTCCCGTCGAATGGGAGAAGTCTGATCGGCGGGGTTGGGTCGTCATGCGGCGGCCACGTCAACTTTCCCTCTTCGGGGGCGACGATGATTGATGACGCGACGATTCTGCACGAAGTCGAACGGGCAACGAAAGCCGCTCCGTCGGCCGTCATCAGCTTCGCGGCACCGATCGAGGCGGGGAAGACAACCGTCTCGACCAAGCTAGCGGAGCGGCTGGGCGCGCCGCGTGTCAGCTTCGGTGGCTACTTGCGCCGGATCGCCGCGGAACGATCCCTTGAGATGACTCGCGAGAACCTCCAGGATCTCGGCGACGAACTGATTCAGAAGGATGTCGGTGCTTTCTGCGAAGAAGTCCTAGCCGAGTGGCCCTGGGTTGCGGATCAACCGCTCATCATCGACGGCGTGAGGCACGCGGAAGTCTTGGACAGCCTCAGCGAGTTGCTTTCTCCAGCCGAGGGATACCTGATCTACATCAAGATCGATCGGGCAACCCAAGAGTTTAGATTGGCACAAGATGATTTGCTCCATAAGAAGACACTCATAGAGCTCGAGCGGCATCCGACGGAAGTCCAGGTGAGGAATGTGCTCCCGGACCGTGCCTCCCTAGTTCTAGACGGCACGCGCCTTGCCGAAGACCTTGTTCAAGAGGTGATCAATTTCCTCGATGGCGAGGAAGGCGAGAGACGAAGGCATAGATGGGATGAGAAGAATGAGCGGCGAATCGTGCTGGCAGAAAAGGAAAGTCGGGACGAGCTGACCGTACCTGAAATCGCTGAGTTCGATCAACTCCAGACGGAGTATTTCGACTACCTGGACGCGAAGTTCCCCCGCACGCCGGCGCAGCTCGACAAGCTAGATGAGTTGGAAGCGAAGTTGAAGGCCCTCGACGGGGAATGACAGTGATGCCTTTCGACTACCCTGTCGCTCCGATCACCCGGAAGCATGGCCCGGGCGGGTACGTTGACTATGCCTCCTACAAGCCGTGGCTGCGGGACGAGTTCGCCTTTCGCTGCGTCTACTGCTTGGATCGCGAGCGTTGGTATCCGAACGGACATGCCAGTTTCGGTGTTGACCATGTGCTACCGAAAGGCCACCCGGAATACGAGCACCTTGCCTGTTGCTATGCAAACCTTGTCTATGCGTGCAATCGATGCAACTCTGCGAAGCAAGATAGAATCCTGCTCGATCCCGATTCTGACGCTTTTGGTCAGCACTTGAGAGTTGATGAGGAAGGGGAAATTTTCGGCCTGACGAAAGCCGGGCGAGCCCTGATCAATATCCTCGGCCTCAACCTCCTTGGCCCAACCAATGCTAGAAAGGCCAAACTGAAGATACTTCGCTTGTATCAACGTTGGTCCGATAACACAGAGGTGAAGCAACTCTATTTCGATGCATTCGGTTTCCCAGAAGATCTGCCCAACTTAAATAATAAATTTAGAGCGAAGAATTCAGCCCCTGAGAGTGTATCGGGATGTTTTTTTCAACGACACGCTGACGGAATGCTCCCCGCTGTGTATTTATAGGCATCCCTGCCTCGCTCTCCCTCAACTGATCGCTTCGACCATCTTCTCGAAATCGTCCCCGTAGCGGTCCTTCATCTGCCTGAGTTGCTTCAGGTCGTCGAACAGGCTGGCCGGGACCGAACCGTTGGACAACGATGGAGCGGCGGCTTTCAGCGGGGCTGCTGCGGCCGGTGCGCTCGCTGTTTTCTGCCCAGTCTTCCCCAGCTTGCCCTTGACGATGGAGAAATACTTCGGGTCGATGTCGACCCCATGCTGCTTCTTGATGTAACCAACGCCGAGAGCTGGCTTCTCATAACCGGCCTGCACCGCCTCGCGGATCAGGTCAGTTTTGCTTTGGCCCGAGCCGTTGGCTTCCGGGGCATCGTCCGATTCATCTTCGTCGATGACGCGGGCCGGCTCCTCGTCGGGGATGTCCTGGCTGATCTCTTCGGGTTCAACGTGGCGGACGGCTTGCTTCTTGGCCATGGCATGGCTCCGGGCAATGGAAGGATAGCACTTCCCTATTCCACCTGACGGAGCCGCGACGCAAGCCCAGAAGCTGAATCAGGCCGCTTTGAGGTGTTCTCAACCGGCTGGGGTGACGAGAAACTACGAAAACTCGTATATTGACGGCGTAGGGGTGGAGTAGCGGTCAACTCGTCGGGCTATTCCCCCGAAGCCGTGGGGTCGAATCCTGCCCCCTGCGTTTATTCTGGAGCGGATGCGACACCCTTCATGACTTACGACGTCATCCTTGAATCGGTGGTGGCGGGATTTCACGGGCCGGTGGTGGCCGCCCTCCTGACCGTCCGCATTCCGAGCCGGACGAAGTGGAACGAGGTGGCGGGTTTCCGTACCTCTACTACTATTGGCCTGGCCCTGGACCCGGCGAAGGCCGAGCAGCTGGCGACCTCGGCCCCGGTCGCCGTCGCGACGGGCGTGACCGCCGAGGATGCCGAGCACATCAGAGCTTATCTCGAGGCGGGGCACTACCCGGAGAAGAAGGATTGGCCGCGCCCCGAGGCGGGCCGGACCTGCTGCATGGTGGCCATCCGGGCCTCCGCCTAGCGGCAATCTCCACCTCGCCTGTACCCCTTCTCCTCCGCCTCAGGCGCCGTCTTGAACTCCACCCGGTTCTCCGGCTTCATCACCGCAACCGCCCGGCGGTGCGGGGCATGGTAGACATGGCTGTTCCGGTTCCCGATCACCTCCGCCGTGACGGGTATGCCCTTGCCGTGACGCCAGTCCCAGGGCGGGATGGGGTGCGGCTGGCTCCAAAGGCCGCGATGCACGGCCCTCGCGGCGGCCTCAGCCTGGGCCAGAGTAAGATCGTGGGAGTAGGCCAAATACTGCCAGGCCATGCCTTCCCTCACCAGCTCAAGGCCAAGCGATCTTCCGCCAGGCAAAATCACCTCCGCCACCGTGCGACCATAGCGGTCGCGGTCCACCTCGCGGATCGTCACGTCCTTGCCGAACGACAACTCGGAGGCGGCTTGCTTGGCCCGCGAGCCGAAGTCCTGGCCGGTTTCGGGAGCGTCGATCCCAGCCAGGCGGATCTTCACCCGGTCATGGCCATCCCGCAGGACAGTCAGCGTGTCGCCATCGGTCACGCCGACGACTCGCGCCGGGTAATCCGCGGCGAGGGCCGGGAGCGGCAGAAGGATCAGGATGAGGGTGGCAAGGAGGCGGTTCATAAGAGAAGGGTAATCCAGGGAATCGTTCCTGAAAACAAGTTTCTGAGGTGGGTTGCTCCGAAACACCGAAAGCGCCTCTTGAAGGCAGCTAAAGCTCGCCCGCCCCCCCCATCACCGCTTATCCGGCATAGAGGCTTGATTTGCCGCTCAAAACTGGTAATTTACGTTGGGTTTTTAAGCCCTGGACTCCCATTTTGCCACTGTAGACTGATCATCGATGTGGCAAAGGCTGATGTTTCGTCAGCCGGTTCACCTGGCACCGACTGCATAGCGAGTTCGGCGGGCCCTATTCAGCTCTCCTTTTCTCGCTACGCTCGTCCAAAGAAGACCCGAATAGGGTCCGCGCAGGGCGAGGAGCAGGCTAACTAACCTTGGCCTGCTTCTTTAATTTACACTCATATGAAACTTCAAGCCTTACTCCAGCAGACGTACCGTCAACTCGCTTCGGGCAACGGTGTCGGGTTATGTGAGCTTGCGGCTTGCTTGAGCATTACGGAAAACGATCTATTAAGCTTCCGGGCACGGTATAAGCGCCATAGCATTCCAAAGAAAAACGGCCGAACCCGAGAATTGCTAATTCCATTCGACGAAACCAAGGAATTGCAGGATCGAATCTACCAGCGATTCTTGAGAGCTTTGCCACTTCATAGTTCTTGTAAGGGTTTCCGCCGCGGCTATTCAATTGTTGAAAACGCCTTGCCCCATGTGAGTAGCAGTATTGTCATCGGATTGGATATTAGTGACTTCTTTCCCTCGACTAGCTCCGATCGAGTAAAAGAACTGTTCTTGTCACTTGGCTGGGACCCTCAGACGGCAAAAAAGCTCGTAAAAATATGCACCATCAGAGATGGTTTGCCTCAAGGAGCGCCGACCAGTCCGAGCCTGAGCAATCTGGTGAACTACCGCCTCGATTGCAGGCTGAACGGCCTGGCGAGACGATTTGAGGCCGTGTACACCAGATATGCCGACGACCTAACATTTTCGCTCAAGCGGGCGGATCAACGTTCGGTGTCGGCCATCTGTCGGCTTGTCTGCAAGATCCTCGCGGACTTCGGTTATCAGGTTCAGCCCGAGAAGACTAGAATCCTCCGCAGCCATCGGCAGCAACGCGTCACTGGACTGGTCGTCAATGAAAAGGTCCAGCTCCCCCGCGAGAGAAGGCGCCTGCTTCGGTCGGCTAATCATCGAGCGAAGAATGGGATGCCGGTAACTCTCTCCGAGGATCAAATGCGGGGCTGGGCTACTCTGGAGAAGATGATCGAAACCCGAACCTCCGGAGCAAACAAGCGTCCGCCATCTCAGTAAGCCGAACACCCCCGCCGGCCCCCACCGCGAAACCGCTCCACCAGCACGCTCGCCGAGGTGCCCGCCACGTCGAGATACATCCGTCCGACGCTCCGGTCCCTGACGAGCCGGGCAGCGGGCTGCTCACGGTAGACGTATTCGCGCGTCTCGCATGCCTCTGCCGCCAGTTCGAGCCGTCGGACAGCACGTAGAGCCGGTCGTAGGCGTAACCCTCGAAGATACCGATCAGGTGACCTTCCCAGATAGTTTCGGTGACCATGGGGAGATGGTCGCAAATCGGCGATCGTGTGTCCATATGTTCACAAAAACGCTTGCGCGAACCTCGCAAGCGGTGTAGTGTCCTGGGCATGGACCACATCGACCGAATAGCTGCCCTTGGGGCAGTAGCTCAGAAGTCAGAGCAGCCGTCTTATATGCGGTTGGTCGATGGTGCAACTCCATCCTGCCCCACCAATCCCACAATACTCAGGAGACGATTACACAGCGGACGTTAAGTACCGGCTGCGTAGCTCAATTGGACAGAGCATTCGTCTTCTAAACGGATCGTTGGCGGTTCGAGTCCGCCCGCAGCCACCATATTGCCGTCGTAGCTCAATAGGTAGAGCGCCAGTTTTGTAAACTGGATGTTGTAGGTTCAATTCCTATCGACGGCTCTATATCGCGTGAGTAGCCCAGCGGCAGAGGCAACGGACTTAAAATCCGTTCAGCGATGGTTCGAATCCATCCTCACGCATCATTTTTTCAGAACAGCCGCAACTGCGCCCCGTCGTCCTGCCGACGCCGCGCCACCCGTCCGGCATGCCCGCGTTCCTGATACATGGCCGGGATGACTACCCCCGACGCACCATCCGGCGGCGTCCCTGGCTTGCCGTCCTCGGGCTTCTCCTCGATCGGCTTTGCCAGGGGCAGCGGGATGATTTCCGCGACCGGCTCAGGCGCCTGTACTGGCTCCGGCTTCACCTCTTTAACCTGCGGTCCCGCCTTCGCCGCCGGCCGCTCGACCAGCCGCTCCTTGATCCGCGCCGTCACTGGCCGCTCCGCCCTGGCCGCCTTCCGGTTCCCAGTCCGCTCGGGCGCGGCCTCAACCGTCACCGACGCCCGCAAAGCCTTGATCTGCTCAGCCAGCTCCACCGTCGGCGTCCCGCCCTCCGGCGCCTTCTCCGACAGGCCCATCTTGAGCCGGTCCCGCAAGTCAGCCAGCTGGCTGGCGTATTCCTCGTGCTCGAACGCCTTGCCCAGCCGGCTCTCGTAATCCTTGAGTTGCCCTTCCTTGATCCCGATCTCCGCCCGCAGATGGCGAATATCGTCGCCATAGTCGTCTGCCAGCCTTTCCAGTGCGTTCAGCACGGCGCGCGGCCCGGGGTTGTCGCGGATCAGCTGCTCGCGACACCGGACCGCCCCGTCGAGCACCACTTCGGTGCCGCCCAGCGGGTGCAGGATCAGGCTGGCTTCGAGGCCGCGATAGGACCCGAGCTTCGTGCGGTAGGTCTCACTTACCTTCTCCGGCATGCGGCCCATGCGGTTCCCGACCGCTTCCATCGAGGGGATTCCCTCGTTCCCAGCCATCGTCGCCATGTCGATCGTCAGCCCGTCCACCCGCTTGGTCAGATGCCGGATCGAGTCGGGCAGGTCGCGGAGGTTTCGCCGGGCCAGGTACTGCTCGTCGTGGTGATTCTTCCGCAGGATTGCCAGCCGTTGCAGCTCGGCGTCGGTCTCGGCCAGCGTCAGGACCGCCGGGTTGCCCGAGGCGATGGCCTTCACCTCGGCGTAGGATAGCTCCTGCCCGCCGACATCCTCGGCTTTCCGGACGGCACAGTCGCCCGACATAACTTGTGCGATGAAGCGGGCTTTCGTCTCCAAGGCCTGCCACATGAACGCATCGAAACTTCCCTCTGTGACGTAGCGGTAGATCGCCACCTCCTTGTTCTGGTTGCCCTGCCGGAGGATGCGGCCCTCACGCTGCTCGACCTCGGCGGGCTTCCATGGCGCGTCGAGGTGATGCAGGGCCACCAGCCGCTTCTGGACGTTGGTGCCGGTGCCCATCTTGGCCGTCGAGCCGATCAGCACACGCACGGTGCCCTGGCGGACCTTCTCGAACAGGGCCTGCTTCTTGGCGTCCGTGTCGGCGTCGCCGATGTTGGCGATCTGGTGCCGGGGGATGCCGTTCTGTTCCAGTTTCCCGGCCACCTCGTCGTAGGCCGAGAAGCCCCACGGCGTCGGGTTGACGCCCATGTCGCAGAACACCATCTGGGTCCCGCGCGTCGGCTCGGTCTGCCTCCAGGTCCGGACGACGTTGCGAACCAGGGCGTTGATCTTCGAGCCGGGGTGATCCGGCCCCGATTGCAGCATCCGGCCGTCGAGGGCCAGCTTGCGGCCGTCGGTGGTGATGGCGAGCGCGTTGTCCTCTCTCGGATCGACCTTCTCCGAGCGGATGCGGTCGTAGCGGCGGATCAGCTCGGCTTGCAGCTCGCATTGCTCCTCGGACATCGGGCAGGCGACCGTCTGGGCCTTGCCGCCTTCCAGCGCCGGGCGGGGCAGGTCGAGCATGTCGGCCGTCTGGATGTCCGAGAACGCCCGGTACATCTGCACCAGCTCGGGCAGGTTCACGAACTTGGCGAACCGGCTGCGGGGCCGGAGTGACGAGCCGTCGGGCGAAATCTCCATGGTGTCGACGACCTCGCCGTACTGGGCCGCCCAGCCGTCGAAGTGGTCGATGCCGCCGGCCTGCATGCCCTCCGGGTCGAGGAACCGCTGCATCGTGTACATCTCGACCATCGTGTTCGAGATCGGCGTGCCGGTGGCGAAGACGACGCCGTGGCCGGGATGCTGCTCGCCCAGGAATCGGGCCTTCATGTAGAGGTCGAACGCCCGCTCGCTGCCGCCGGTCTGGATGCCCGCGACCCGCTCCATCTTCGTGGCCGTTTCGAGGTTCTTGAAGTAGTGGGCCTCGTCGATGAACACCTGGTCGACGCCCAGCTCATCGAACACCAGGCCGTCGTCCTTCTTCTCGCCGGCCAGCAGGTCCTTGAGCTTCTCCTCGCGGCGGGCCTTCTGCTTCTCCAGCGTCTTGATGATGTTCCGCCCCTGCGATGCCTTGTCGACCAGCATCCCCTCGTACTCGGCGATCTGCTCGCGGAGGAACCGCTCCTGATAGTCGCGCGACATGCCGATCCGCTCGAAGCTGGAATGCGTCACGATGATCGCGTCCCAGTCTCCCGTGGCGATCTTGGCCGTCAGCGACTTGCGGCGCTCCCTCGTGAAGTCGTCCTTGCCAGCGGTGAGGACCTTCGCGTTGGGGTACCACTGCATGAACTCGCGGGAGAACTGCTCGAGCATGTGGTTGGGGACCACGTAGAGCGGCTTCTTGATCAGCCCCGCCTGCTTCATCTTCATGCCCGCGGTGACCATGCACCCGGTCTTGCCCGCCCCGACGACATGCGCCAGCAGGGTGTTGCCGCCGGTCATGCACCGCCAGACGCCGTCCTTCTGGTGCTGCCGCAGCTCGATCGCCCGGCTCATGCCCGGGAAGTCCAGGTGACTGCCGTCGAACAGCCGGGGCCGAAGGTTGTTGTAGGTGTCGTTGTAATCCCGCACCAGCCGCTCAGTGCGGTCCGGGTCGGCGAAGATCCAGCCCTTGAACTTCTCCTTGATGAGCTTCTGCTTCTCGCGGGCTGCCGCCGTTTCGTCGGGATTGAGCACGCGCTCGTCGCCATTGGCGCCGCGGACGATGTCGTAGATGACCGGCGTCTTGAGGTTCAACGCCTGCCCCAGCAGCTCGGTACCGTTGATCCGCGAAGTGCCGTAGTCGGCGGTGGCCGCCACCGAGCTGATCGCCCGGTAGTCGGGTTCGACGCTCCACACCGCGTCTTTCTTCAAATGGCCAATCTTGAACGCCTCGGACGGTACGTTGAACAGCTCGCCCGCGAACTTCTGGATGTCGGCGGCCGGAATCCACGGCGCCCCGAGGTTGGCGTCGATGTCGCCGGGCAATACGTCCTCCGGCTGGACTGAACGCAAGGCCACGGCATTTTGTGCATAGGCGGGGCCGGCAGCCTCGGCGGTCTTTAGCTTCTCGCGGACGTTGCCCGATAGGTATTCGTCCGCCGTCTGATACTTCCTGGTTCCTGGGTCGTTATAAATCAGGTCACCCAGTTCGCTGATGATCTCCGCGCCCAGCTTGCCGTAGAGCCCGGCGATGTAGCCAATATCCACCTCGCCCTTGTGATCCAGGCTGACCAGCAGCCCTTCCTCGGCGGATGTGACGCGGGTGACGGGCGGCTTCGGCCCGACCACGTCCTTCTTCATGATGGCGGCTTTTTCGGCCAGCCCGGTGACCTCGTCGTATTCCTCCAGCGACATGATCAGCATGGCGTCGGGGTCTTCGCGAAACTTGGCCAGGTTGGGCATCCGTCGAATCTGCGTACCGTCTTTGGTCTCGCTGAAGGTCGTCTTGTTGACCGGGCCATACTGAGCCACGAAGCGGTCATAGGCCCGATTCAAGTCGCGGCGGGCTTCGGTGCGGTTCTGGTCGGGCCAGCCCTCGTTCTGGCTCTGCAGGACGCGACGGGCTGAATCACGGAGGCCGATCAGCCCGGCCATCCGCTTGCCGGTCATGGCTCCGTCGGAACGGAGCAGCGTGCCGCCGTAGGTGACGGGTTCGGCAGTGCCGTTCTCCATCTGGCGGACGATCCGGTCGTCGCCGACGAAGAAAGAGCCCTCGGCGATGTGGCGGAGCGGGGGTGGGGGGTTGAAGGCGGGTACAGAGGCGATTTCTAATTGGGGCGATTTCGCCCTAATTGGAGGAGGATTCGCATGCTCGGCTTCCGTCTGGACCACCTGGCCTGGCAACCGGGCGACGGAATCCTTCAACTGGCTCCCCAGGTCACCCACCGACTTGACGCTGAATCCGGAGCCGTAGAGCGTGTCCTGGCGGCTCCAGTCGCCGAGCACCATCTCGTGATGATTGCAGAAGTAGCGATTGACCGGCAGGTCAGCCCCCTGGATGCCGAGGACGGACGTTTGCAGCCATTCCGGGTCGGAGTGATTCGGCTCCTGTCCCGGTGCCCGCTTGCGGAGGAAGAGGATGTCGGTGGTGACCTGCGTGCCCTCGGCCTTGAAGGCGTCGGACGGTAAACGAATCGCCCCGAGGAAGTCAGCCTGGCTCGCCAGCCTTTCCCGCGCAGCCGCGTTCTGCTTGTCCATCGTATAGTGGCTGGTGACCACTGCCAGCACGCCGCCGGGCTTGAGTGAGTCGACTGACTTGGCGATGAAGTAGTCGTGGAGCGAAAGCTTTTCCCCTTGGAAGTCCATCTTGACGTCGGCAAAGGGAACATTGCCGATCGCTGCGTCCAGTGCGGGCAACTTCGTGTCGCGGAAGTTTTCGATCCGGATATCGGCCTCGGGGTGGAGCAACCCGGCGATCCGGCCGGAGATGGAGTCGAGTTCGACGCCGATGAACCGCTGGCCGGGCCTGCCGTGGCTCATAAAATTCCCGACTCCACACCCGGGTTCGAGGATGACGGCACTTTGAGGTACGCCCAGCCTGCCCAAGGCATCGTGCATCGCCTCCATCACCACCGGCGCGGTGAAGAATTGGCTGAAGGTGGTCCGCTTGGCCGAGTCATATTCTTCGGGCGTGAGTACCGCCTTCAGCTCGCCGCCGATCTGCTCCCAGCCAGCGTCCTTGAACTTGCCGGTAACTGGGTCGGGGAAGATCGACAGCGCCACCGGGCCGAAACCGCCAAAGCGGGCAAGGATGGGCTTTTCGTCCTCAGTAGGGGGGCAGCGAAGCTGCTCCAGCTTCTTCAGCGTCCGAATGGCCGCGAGGATGTCTCGCGCCTTGGCCTTCTCGCCGGTTGAGGCAGGTGCTGCCGGGAGCGGACTGGGGAGGTTCAGCAGCGGGATGATTGAGTTGGTGTTGTCGGTCGTATGATCCATGGTTTCTCCGTTCGTTCGAGGCCCCGCCAGCGGGGGCCTTACGTCGGAGCGGGAGACAGTCGCCAAGACGGGCAGGTCAACCGAATTGGGCTGGGACCCAATGCAGGTGGACGTGTCCGGCGGCGGCTGTAAGGGAGCGGAGGAAGGCCCCGGTGGAGGCTGATCGGCGGCGAGGTCGGGATTGCCGAACATCGGCAAGAACGATTGATTGCGCGCGGGGCGCACCCGCTCGGTGAAGGGTAGTTTGGGGTTGCGTTCGAAGCGGTCGGCGAAGGGCATGCGGTGCGACGGCAGTTGCGGTTGATCGCGCGAGTATGGCGGAATCGAGGACGATGGCAACCGAAAAAACCGGTTGCGCAAGGTCGAGGATCGTGATTGACTCGGCTCATGCCAACGACCACCGCAGCAACGCCCGACTACCATCTCGGCATGATCGAGGGATATTTGCTGGCCCACAATGCGCCCGCGGACATATCCGCCGCGGCAAAGGCACTCCACCTGGCGGCGACGCGAGGGCCATCTCCCGATGCGGAACAGAACATCGTCTCCGGCCCGGAGAAGATCGAGTCGCCGAAGATCGAGCTACCGACGGTCGAGGAGTCGAATCTGAAAGGGGTTGAAGCCATCACCGAACCTGCGTCCAGCATCGCGCCGGGCGATGCTGAAACAACGGCGGCCCCGGAAGGTCATCAGACGCCGATCGCCGAGGCGGCAGCCCCGAAAACCCGCAAGCCCTGGTCAGCGGAAGCCCGCGAGGCGGCGGCCAACAGGATGAAGGCGATGCGAGCCAGCGGGGTCATCGGAGGCCGCAGCAAGAGCGAAGCTCGGCCAGAGGGAGCCGCTCCCGCGCGACCATTCGTCGAAGTTCCCATCATCAAGCTGCAGACAGACCACGACGAGTATGCCGGCAGGCGTGATCCGGGTCAGGAGCTGATCGAGGCCGACTGGCCGGACATCCGGAAAATGCTGGAGAAGATGCGCCGAAGCGTAAGTCAGATCGCCAGTGATTACGACGTGGACTTCGCCACGATGCGGCAGTTCATCGATCGTCATTCCTGGAACGGGAAACCCGCACCGGGGGAAGCCCGCGCGCCGTCCCGATAGGCGGGCGGCGCGAGCTGACGAGAGACGAGGCGAAGATCGAGGCGTTCATCCGGAAGAAGGGCGTAACGGTGTGTCCGCCGTGTTTCAGCGAGGAGTTTATGCAACTCAACATCGCTCGGCAGAATGGTGAGGCGGTTGCTGTTGGTTACCGTTGGGATTGGACGAAGCGGGGGAGGCAACCGAGGAAGGCGCCCACATGAAACGCCGCAAGCTCAAACCCCGCAACCCTATCGCCCGCGTCGTGCGCAAGCTCAGGCTGAAGGTGGTGCCGAACAAGAAACGGAAGCTCCTGGATAGGAAACGCAGAGACGGCGACTACCGCTCCTGCTCGTGATGCCCAGGCCGCTTGACTCGCTCTGCATGCGGCTTGGCCGCCGTCTGGGCTTTTACATGATCCGCCCACAGCTTCTTGCCGCCGTGATAGAGCATGGTGGCGCCGATGGCGGTGGTCACCGCGCCCATGAAGACCAGCGGCAGACTGGATTCCTGCCCTTCCCGTTGCCCCTCGTAGTAAAAATGCTTGGCCAGTGCCTCGACATCGCGGAGGTTGCCGCCGGGGATCATAGCCTGCCCGGCTGGATCACCGCGCAGTTGCGGTTGGTGTTGAACTGGAAGCAGGATGGCACGCAGCCGGTGAGTAGCAGTACGGTGAGCAAAAGCCTCATTCCTCCAAACCGTCATTAACCGTTTGTACGGCCTCGGCCACCGTATCGGATTCGGCGAAGACACCGCTCGGGATGTGGGTCGCGCGGTAACGGCGCGCGTTATCGCCCATGAAAACGTCGATCCGCAAATCCCTGTCGCTGGCCTGATTCTCGTCCATGCTTTGTCCCTTGTCGTCCATGCGGCCAACCATACTCTTCCTCCGAATTCCAGGCAACAAAAAAGGGCAGCAAGGCCGAAGCCCTGCTGCCCTGATTTGCCTGCCGTTCGTTATTTCTTGACTGGCTTCGCGTCCGTGTGCTCGGTCGAAGTATCGCCCGTCTGCGGGTTCACCTTGCCGACGTCGCCCGGTGCTTTCGGGTTGTGGACGGTGGCCGTGTTGCCGTGGTTCTCGGTTGGTTTCTGGGTCGTCATGATGGTGCCTCTCCAATTGGATTCCGCGTTGAGCGGTGAGGAGAGGCTATCGGACGAAGCATAAAGATTCGATGCGTTATTTATCACCCAGAATTGTCTGCTGGACCAGAACCCGGGCCGTCCAGTCGCGGAGTTCAATCTGTGCCTGGGTAACGCCGGGGAGGGAATCGCGGTAGTCCCACGCTGCGGTGCTGGGATAAATCGGGGTGGGGCAAGCCGCCATCGCGTTCGTCACCGGGTTGCTCCGAGCCGCTTCGCTCCGCGAGGACGAGCTACTTGGGCTGGTGTTCCCGCACGATGCGGTCGAGAGCATCATCAGAAGGCAAAGGGGCGGCCAGTATCTCCGCCTCCCGTCGTTTGGCTGCAAGGGCATTTTCCGCGACCTCCGTTTCCACGTCTTTCGGCTTGCGGCCAAAGAGCGTCCCAAAGAACGCCACGATGGCCGCCATCAGCTTGAGGAAGCCGCCCATCAGGCCGCTTTTGGTGACGTGTCGGGGGTCGGGGTCGCAGGATCGGTGGCGATCAGCCCTGCCTCCTTCGCCTTGGCCAGCGCCATCTCGATGGCGAGTTTGACCGCGGCCTTCACGACCGGGATGCCCTCGGCCACGAGGACGGCGGCGATCTGGGCGAACGCGGCGGCGGCCTTCGCCTCGCCGCCCCCGGCCGTGGCCTCCACCGCGATGACGGCGGTGGCGGCTGCATCGCGCAACACCTTGCCGCCATTCTGCTCAAGGAAGTGGACCGCCGCGAGCCCGTCTTTCACGGCTTCCTGCTCGACCGCCGTAAAGGCGACTTCCGCCTGCTTGGTCCCGATATGTAAGAAATTCTCGATCTTCTTGAAGAATGCGTTAGCCATGTTTGGTCTCCACGGTTGCCCCGCCGGTTATTGTCACCGGCGCGGTGGTTGTTATGGTCTTGCCGGTTTTCTCCTTGCGGAAAACATTTATGAGTCCGATGATCGCCAGCCCCGCCGCGATGATAGCATTTTGCTGTTCGGGCGCAAGCGTTATACCGCCGGCGGTCAACATCGCGATGATGCCTCGCCAGGAAGAGGGTTCCACCAGCCGCGCCAGGAGCCAATCGAAGATCAGATCCCGTCTGTGCGTTGGCTCCGGTGCCGGTACGGGAGCTTCTGCCACGGCTCTAACCGGGAAAAGGGCCGGTAGTCACGGCCAAGGGCTCCTCGGGCGCGTCTATGGCGTAAAGCGAGTCGAAATCCGCCTTGCTCAGCAACTTGCCGTCGATCGCGATCATGCCGAGCGCGGCGTTGGTGAGATCGGGCTTCGTCGTGCCGTCGTCCAGGCTCAGGGTCGCTCCGGTGACGGTGGCGAAGGGCATGGACGGTTCTTTCAGGTGGCAGGTTTTAGCCATGGTAATCGCTCCTCTGTTGGTTTCTCGAATAATTCGCGTTCGGCCGCCCTACGCTCCACGAGGCCGGGCATCACCCGGCCGCCGGCCCGATTCCAGCGCGCGAACTGCTCCGCCGCCCCGTCATAGTCGGCCGCATTGAGGAGCATCCCCAGAGTGTGGGCCAGGGGTTCGACGCCGACGTTGAACACGAGGCTGACCAGCGCGGAGAACTGGTTGTCGTTGAGCGGCACTTGGATGAAATGAGGCACCCAGGTGGACCGCAAGGCCACATCCCTGGCCAGCAGGGCGTCCGCCTGGTCCTCGGTGATGGTGGTGAACTTGTCAAGGCCGGGCACCATGACGTGGCCGTAGCCGATCGTCCTGATGCCGATCGGGTCGTGGTAGACGGCAAGGCGCAGGGACTCGAACCGCCGGATGAGCGCGAACCCCTCGGCGGTGACGGTGTTCATGCCGCCAGGGCCTCGTCGATGGCCTGGGGCAGGTCGATGTCCCGCTTCTCCTTGGCGATCGTCGCGCCGAGTGCAATGGCCCGCATGGCCTGCAATTCGTCCATCGAACCGGACATGAAGATAATTTTGCCGTGGGGAATCTTCTCCTTGTGGAGCTTGTGAATCAGGAGATAGCCGTTCAGGTCCGGGAGCCTGTTGTCGAGAAGAATAATCGCCGGCTTGTCCCTGTTGATGCTTTGCATCGCCTCCTCGGCCGTTGCCGCTTCCAGTAACTCGAAATCGGGATGGCTATCTTCCAGAGTGGCGCGGCAATATTTGCGGGACAGTTTATCATCATCAACGATAAGAATCTTTTTGATCATACCTTCTTCCAGATTAGATTTATTATGAAGCCGAAGGCGCTGCTCAAAATCCCCCCAAATAGGGCCGTCACGATCCAGTAACTCACGATCCGCAGCCGAAAATCCTGTAAACCCCGGATGGCCTGGTCGAACCGATCCCTGTCCTTGTCGCACACGCCGGCTAGTCGCGTCGCATCGGTCTCGATGGTCTTCATGCGATTGTCCGCTAGTAGCAGCATTTTGCCATGCGCTTCCATGTCGGCGTCGCACTCTTTCTTGTGGTCCTTGAGAAGTTCCACATCATATTCGAGCCGACCTTCTTTGCGGACACGTTCAATATCATCCATTACCGCCCTCTGCCAATACTAGCGCGTTATCCGCGACTTGTAAACCTATAGCTTTGCCCGCAAGGCCGCGATCTGACCGTCGATGTTTTTCAGCCAGCCATTATCCCCCAATACCGCCTCGCGCACCCGCCGCGGCGTGATCTGTGCTTCGAGCACCGCGATCTGGTTCTTGGCTTCCACCTTCGGGTCGATCACTGGAGCAACGGGTGCAGCGAACACCTTGCCGTCGAACGTATAACCTTCCAACGTGTCGTCCTCGGCCACATGCCACTGGGCCGCGATGGTGGCGTGCATCTCGAACAGCTTGTCGCCCTTGTATACTTCCCTCACGATGCCGTTGGTCACTCGTGCGAATGTCGCCATGTTGCCTCCTACTGATTACAGAATTCGATGGCCACCAGCAGGCCGGGCGCGCCGGGGCCGCCGGGCAGGCCGGACGCCTGGTAGTTGGTCGTCACCGCGCCGCCGCCGCCCGCGCCGTAGCCGGTCGCCGCGTAGCCCGCGTGGGCCGATGGGGAGCCTGCGCTGACGGCTTGTCCGCCCGCCCCGAACAGCGTGTCGGCACCCGCGCCGCCGAGACCGTAAAACGCTCCCGAGTTGGCATAGATCGTCGTGCCTGAACCGCCTTGCGATCCCGGTATGCCAAGGATGCCCGTGGTGCCTGCTGCCGTTCCCCCAACCACGCCGCCGGTCGCGTTGCCGGAGTTCGAGCCGAGGAAGGAGCCGCCGTTCCCGCCTGTGGCCGAAGCCAGGGCGCCGAGCGAGGATGTCCCACCGCTGCTGCCCGCCGCGTTCACCGCTCCGCCCGCGCCCGCCGCACCGATCGTCAACTGCTGGGAGGCCCCGATCTGTCCCGCGTTCAGCAGCCCGAAGGCCATCCCCCCGGCAGACCCGCCGCCGCCACACGTGGAACTCATCGAGGTCGTGGTGTACGAACCGCCGCCACCGCCGCCGCCGCCGAGCAGGAAGAACAGGCCCTGGACGAATCCGGGGGTCGGCGTGTAGGTGCCGCTCGTGGTGAGGAACTGAATCCGCACGTTCGCCAGCCGCCCGGTGAGCTTCGTGTTGACGAACGGCGCACCCGCGAACGGGGCGATGCTGGAGCTGGTGATCGCGGTCTGGCCGTTGGTGACGGTGATGACCCACAGGCCGGTGTAGCCGGGGTCGGGCACCGGGATCGCGGGGGCGGTGCCGGACGCGCTTGCCTTGAGCGCGATGGCGCACTTGCCCTGGCGGACTGTATTGCTCGCCGCGCCCAGACCGTTCGGCCCGCTGTAGGGCTGGCTGGGATTGGAGGCGTTGAAGAAGCTCAGCACCGCCGGGCCGGTGTCCACCTCGGCGAACGCGGCCTGCACCAGGTAGATGGTCGAGTAGCCCGCCGTCGTCGGTGCCGGGCAGGCCAGGTTGGTGGTGCCGAGCGCGATGCCCTGCTTCATGGTCTGATCGGCGGCATCGGCGGGGAGCGTGCTGTAGGGGGAAGCGTCGATGGCGGCCAGGCTGTAGATCGATCCGGTGGCGAGGTTGACCATCATGCTCGCCGGCGTCGTGGGGGTGCAGGCCAGGCCGTCGAGCAACGTGCTGGTCCCCAGGATCGCCTGCAAGGCGTAGCCCAGCCCGACCATGGCGTTCTTGTTCGTGTTCAGCAAATCCTCCGCGAGCGGTAATGCGCCGGGGTAAACTATTGTCCTGTCCATGATCTCTCCTAGCTTTGAATGTCGGTCCAGATGATTGCGTTGAGCGGCTTCACGCGGTCGATCGTCTTCATGATGTCCGCGTCCGTGATCCCCGCCGCCTGCGACGGCGTGATGTACGCGACGTTTGACGGTGTGTTATAAGCGCTCTGTGATGCCCCATAGCCGGAGATATTCGGTACGCCCTGGCCGATGGGCCGGTAGGCGATCACGAACGTCTGGTTCGGCAGCAGCGCCGAGCCGTAAGCCCCGGCCATGCCGTAGCCCATCGTGGTCGTATTATAAGCCCCGGTGTCTCTCAGGTTGTTGGGCTCGAAGATTCTCGGCGATCGCCCGGTGAGCAGCGTCAGGGCCTGGATCAGCCCCGGCCGCGTGCCCCGCCGCAACGCCAGCTCCGCCTGAATGCGGGCGCGGAACTGGTCGCCCGTCTCCCCCGTCTTGCGGGGCAGCGTGTCGCCGAAGAAGTCGAAGGAGATCAGGTCGAGGAACCCGTCCGTCGCGGTGGCGATGCGGGTCTGGAGGCGGGCGTAGGCGATGAAGCTGTATACCGGTGCCAGCGCCGCCGCGATGCCGGTGAGAATGCCGGTCAGGACCGGGGCGGAGTCGGGAAACCAGCCGTTGGGCAGGAGCCGCCTGAGCCTGGAAACGAAGTCCGCCTGATCGCCGACCATCAGCTGACCACAATCGAACCGGCAAGCAACTTGTTCTGCACGGTCGCGGTCAGGTCCGCCGTTGATCCGTTGAGCAGCACGGCGGAGACGTTCTGGACCCCCGGCACGCCATAAGCGATGGCCGCGAGCTGCGACCACGGCAGCGATATGCCCAAGGGCAGGCCGTTGATGAAGTTCTGCAAGGCGGCGACCACGGCGTTCGTCACGCCCGTGTGAATCAGGCCCGGCGCGGTCGTCAGGATCATCGAGACATTGGCAAACAGGACCACGGGCGCGAACACCGCCACGCGCGAGTTGAGCGAGCGGATGGGGTCGATCGCCGCGGCGATGTTGTTCAGCAGATTGGCCGACGGGTAGCCCGAACCGTCATCGATGTACACGCTGGTGTACCCGTTGTCGTAGGTCCCGTCGTAACGAGTGTTTTCCGTGATCTGGCACGTCAGCCCCTGCTGCGTCGACTTGACGGCGTACTCGATGGACGTCTTTGTGCCGCCATCCTTGGCCAGATAGAGGATGAAGCCGTCATCGGCCGCCGGGTCGCTCTCCGCGTCGATGCCGTTGATGAACGCCGCCGGATTGGTCGCGGTGTCCACGCCCGGGATCGCGGTGGTGATCACCGTCAGGGTGCTCGCCTGGATGTTGCCCGCCGTGCCGGGAATTGTCGCCACCACGGGCACGCTGATCGAGGCGGTGCCGATCGGGAGGATGTAACCCAGCAGGCTGAGGCTGTAGGCGGGGTTGGTGCTGTCCTGGGCCACGGTAAAATTCTGCGTGCCGTCGGCGGTCTGCACGCCGGCGCCGAGCGGGATGAACGCTTGCTGACTGGGGGTGAAGCGGGAGAACGTCACCAGGCCGGATGCCGCCGCCGCCCCGAGCCGCTTGAAACCGAAATCCGCCAGCCAGGTGTCCTTGTCCGCGCCGTAGCTGGTGACTTTCCGCGTGAGCAGCAGGACTTGCAGGATCAGCGACTGGAGCCAGGTCGAGACCCCCGCCGTGGCCTGGGCGATGGCAAGCAGGACCGACCCCTTGGTGTAGTTGACCAGCGCCTTGCACGACCCTTGAGTGGCCGTGGCGATATTCGATACGATCTGCTGGAAATTCTGCGTCGGTAAGGCCACTTAGTCCCCGCTGGTGTCGAAGCTCAGATAGACCTGCTGGCCGCTCTCCGCTTCGGTGTAATAGATTTGTGCCGCCACGCCGCCCGGTATCTGCTGCACGGTGATGACCGGCTCCGGCGTTTGCGAGACGGATCCTTCGAGAAACATCTGCGAGCGGATCAGGCCGGTGATCTCCGGCAGGTTGAGCGTCTGACCTATCCTCTGCGGTAAACCTGCACCGTAGCCAAGCTCCCAGAGATAATCGCCCATATTGGTGAGCAGGCGTTTCAGGACAGCCTGTTTCGATAGCTCCAATCCATCGGCCAGCAAGAGGTCGCCGCTGGCACTCACGTTCAGGTCTGATCCCCAGTAGTGGTAGGGTTCAGTCATAATCGATTCGGTGCTAACGGTGGCGAAGTCGTCCCATTTTGACTATCTATATGCTCGTGGTTGTCATATTCTCGCCGGAAATTTGCCATCGTGCTACCAGTCGTCGTATAGAAGTCAATAATATCGCCGGTGGCCTGTATCATACCATTGACGATCAAATTTGCATCAAGAATCGCCGTTCCGTCGGCGTTCAGGATGAATTGCGACCCGGCCTTGTCGGCGATCGTCACCTTGCCATCATTGGTCAGTCGGAACGTCGAGCCGGTCTTGTGGACGTACCACATCTCGCCGGACTGCACGGCTTGCGGCGGCCTCTTGTTGCCGTAGAAGCGGAGCGAGATGTACGGCGCGCCCTTGCCCCACTCCTGGAAATGCACGTCCACCATGTCGCCCTGCGAGGGCGGTGCGTAGAAGCCGATCCACGGCGTGCCGATGGGGATGAACCCGGTCTCCTGGCCGTCGGGCTGCAAGACCACCTTGGCGGTGTATTTCGCGGGATTGTAGGCCGACACGATGCCCATCAAGGTGGCGGCCTGGCGGCTCTGCACCCGCTCGGCCTCGCGGCGCATCAGGTTCCCGAGGCTCATACCGTGCTCTGCGTGGCGTGATTCTTGGCCCGGACTTCCATGCGATAGCCGTCCTTCTTGTTCAGCCGCCGTGTCACGCTGTCGGGGTAATAGAGCTGGTCCCACGCCGTGCCGGTGCCGACCAGCTGCACCAGCGTCCGTGTCGTCAACAAATTGTCGCCGGGCAGGCTGGCGTTCAGGGTCATCTCATGCCGGGTGATGTCGGCCAGGATCGACTCGGCCAGCTTCTGGGCCTGGTCTTTGGTCAGGTTCGGCCGGCGGATCGTGTAGAGCTGCGACTTGCCCGAGCGCGGCCCCTTGGCCTTCACCGCCCTGGCCACGCCGAACACCGACTCCTGGCCCTTCTGGTTGAAGCTCTTGACCACCACGACGGCGTCCTTGGCCAGCGTTTCCGAGCGCCCGAGCTTGATCCGGGCGTTGCTGACCGGGATCGGGTCGTTCGACCGGAAGATCAGGTACGGCTCGCTGGTGGGCACCGGCGACGGCTGGAAGTAGAGCGTGTTGCCCGCGACCCAGACGTCGAAGCCTTCCTGCTCGGCGAGGAAGATCAGCAGGTCCCACTCGGTCTGCTCCTGCGTCAGAACCGTGTGGTCGATGTCGTAGTACGTCCCAACCTTGGTGGTGGTCGGCTGCACCTGGGAATCCAGCCCGTGCCGGAGCGCGAGCGTCTGGGCGATCTGGCTCGACGTCTGATTCTGGAATTTCTCCGCAGTCTTGGTGTCGATGAGCTGGGCGGACAGGTCCCGGCCCGTCAGCGTGATGGTGCTCGCATCCGCGTCCCAGTCGATGTCGTCCACCACGCCGGTAATGAGCTGGAGGGCCGGTTGGTTTTCCAGGCCGATGCTGATGCTGACCTGATCGAACGCCCCGGTCGCCCAGTAGGACGGTGGGTTGACCTGAGCGGCGAGGGTCAGGCGGTAGGTGTCCGCCTGAAAGTGGCTCGCGTTCGTCACCTCGACATCTTCCACGCCGCTGAGCACGTTGCCGTTGAGGCTCACGATGGGGCGCGGCTTCCTGACGATACCGGGGGCGGTGCTATTGAGGGGCATCCGGGATATTCAGCGTCACGATGCCCGAGAAGAACGGGTCGCTCATGTTGTTGGCGCTCGCGATCAGAGTCCAGAGCGTGGCATCTTGCAGATACTGGGCGGCCAGTTGGTAGAGGTTGCCGCCCGCGACGGTGATGGTTTTCATAATTGCTATAATCTGCGAAAAGTATAGATTGGGCTTTGCATCAGATCACTATGGAGAGTTGCATGGCAAGATTAATATTATTTACGCTAATGATTTTGCTCGTTGCTTGGCAAATATTTTTTACATACAACTTTGACCAGGATTGCAAGGCAAAAGGCGGCGTCATGGTTCGCGGATTTCCCCTTTGGGCATGCGTTCACGGGGTGTGATAATCAAATTCCGGTACTTAAATTCTTCCCCATCCGGGCCAGCGTGTTGCCCATCTGGTACAAGTTATTCAACTGACTGAAGCCGTTCGCCGTGCTCGTCAGGGTGCTCACCAACGCCGACGGCGAGTTGCCCGGCGTGAACAGGCCGACCGACGACAGCGCGCCCTCGACCTGCGTGGTAGCCCCGAGGACGGCGGTTTGCGCCCCGCTCAAGGCATCCCCGATATTTGTGATGTTGGTCAATCCGCCCGCCTTGATGTCCTTGACGGCGCTGATGACACTCTGGGCCGCCCCGACGACGCCTTGCGCCGCGCCGATGGCGGTCTGGGCCGTGCTGTAAACGCTCTGTGCCGTGCTGATGGCGCTCTGCACGGAGGTGACGGCAGAATTGATGGTGGACACGTTGATCGCCCCGCCGAGCGTGACCATTTTGGTCAGGTCCGGGCCGAGGGCATTCAAGAGATTGAACGGACCCGAAGCCGCCGGAGGGGGCGGTGGGATCACGACAAAAGTGATCGCGTAGGGTATCTCGTAAGATTGGCGGTATTCCGGCTCGTAGGAGCGGATCACCGCCTGGTAGCGGTTGCTCCCCCATGTCAACATCAGCGGCTTGCCAGCCTTGCGGTAGCCGTCGAGCATGCGCGAGCGCGATTCGGCCTGCGATCCCCGGAATCGGCCTGTCCATGTGATGTCGCGGTCGTCCGGCCCCATCGCGTCGATGACTCGACCGCCACCGGGCAGCTTGTGGACGGCGAGTTCCTGCGAACCGCCATAGGGGATCACCTCGGGAATCTCGAATCCCTGAAAGACCACCGCGCCGAAGGTGAGGGTCGTCATCAGAATCCCCAGTTCGGGTGCAGGCGACCGTCGAAGCCGCTGCCCGAGGATAGGGGCGCGTTGGCGGTGTTGGCCTGATGCTGGGTGACAACGCTGGCGATCTGCCGGCCGTCGAGGTGGACCTGCGACGTGACCTGCACCGTCTTGCCGGAGCTGGACGGTGCGGTCAACCACTCCTTGGCGTGGAGAAGTGAGTCGCCCAGCTTCTGGCCCCAGCTCGTCCTGTCGATGGCGTTGGCGATGTCCTTGTGGTAAACGATCGCCGCGATCGATGCCGCCGCCGCCGCGAACGGGATCAGCGCCGCCGTCAGGCCGGCGATCGCCGGGATCACGGTGCCGCTGAGCGTGGTCCCCAGCACGGGCATCAGGAGGTTGATCCCCAGGAACGCGGCCTTGAGCGTCAGGACGGCGCCGCTGAACAGGAGCGCGGCGGACAGGCCGGCGAATCCGTAAATCAGGCTGTTGAACAGGTACGGGTGGGCTGCCGCCTCCCGCGCAATGAACCGTAATACAGCCGCAAGCCCGTTCAGCGCGGGGATAATAATCGGCAATAACGCCTCGCCCGCCGCGATCTTGAGATTCTCCCACGATTTGCCGAGCGCCATTTCCGCGCCTTGCGGACTGGAGCGGGCAAGCTTCACCATCTCGTCGGTGGACATCGCCCCCTCACTCAGCTTCATGTTCTTGGCGATCTTCTCCTGCTGGAGGAACATCAGCGAGAACAGGCTCGATGCCGTGCGATTGCCGAAGAGGACGCCCATTTCCTGCAAGACGCCCTGCTCAGAATTGATTCCCTTGGCACGCATCGCGGGCAACAGCGTGTCCTGCATCCACTGGTAGGGATTAGCCCCGAATCCGGCGGTATCTTTCAATGCACCGGGCCGCACCTGCTTGATGGTGCCGATCTTCGTGTATTCCACCATGTTGGGGTCAATCAGTCCCAGCTTCATCAGCTCGGTTGAGGCCCGGACGGTGGATCGGCCCTGAGCCAGATTGTTGTAGGCCGACATCAGGCCCGTGCCGACGCGGTTGCCGCCCATCTCCTGGATCAGCGGTTCCATCCCGTAGTAGAAGCTCTTGTCGGTCAGGAGCCGGCCTGACACGCCAGATGTCTTGATGAAATTCAGGTAATCTGATGGCTTTACAAGTCCGCCAGTCCCAGCAATCACTTGCTGCATCATCCCGGCCTGCGCGAGAAAATCCTGCGGCGATTTGAAACCGCCTTTCATCTCTACGATGCGTTCTAAATTGCGAAGTTGGGTTTCGTTGAAGTCGATCCCTTTGCCGCCGTACACCGCTTGATTGGCATACTTGAGTTGCGCTAAGCCGCTTGCAAGCTGGCGGGGCATGTTAATGTCTTTCCCGCCGAATACCGCTGTCAAGTCACGTAACGTGGTCATCAAGTCCGTCGCGGATGCTCCGATAACCGAACTGCTGCGCGCAAACTTGTTGGCCTGACTATCGATGTTGTCTCCGAGGTTCAGGCTCTTGAACTGGGCGAACGCCTGCTGGTATTCCTTGGCCGCGTCGATCGTCTTGCCCAGCGCATGCAGTCCAGCGTAGCCGACACCGCCCATGATCGCCCCGCCAATGCCGAGCATCTTGATCTGGTTGAGCGTCGTCTTGAGCTGCAAAGCCTGGGCGTTGGTCCGCCCCATCTGCCCGGCGATCAGCATCAACCCCTTGCTGACCTGGTTGTTCAGGGCGATGGTGATGCCGACCTTGTACCCTTCCGTCATGGCTCGATCTCGATCCTCCCGTTATGGACTTCCTTGCCCACGAGGGCTGCGGTGGCCGATTCGCCGATCAACTCGATGATTCGGGGCATCATCTCGACCGCCGCGCCACCGAGGAACGAGCGGGGCGGGATCTTTGCCGTGCCCAGCTCCTGGTAGACCGCGATGTCGCTGTTCGAGCCGACCTGGGCCTCGTTCCCGTCCACCTGATGCTCGATGCTGTCCCGCATCTTGCCGGTGCGGAGCAGCGGCTCATCCTCGGGGAAGCCCTTGGCCACGCGATCCGCCTTGGTGAAGGCCGCCAGCTCCGCCCAGCCCACGAACGGCCCGGCTTCCTGCTGGTATTCGCCGATCTTGGCCTTGGCACGCTGCTCGACGGCTTTTGCGGCCGTTTCGAGCACATGGTGCTCCATCTCCTTCTGCTTCAGGGCGATTTCGCCCAGTTTGAGGGCCAGTTCAGTCAGTTCCACGCTTAATCCATGCCATATTTTCCCATGACCACTCGTTACCGTCGAACTCGCCGAAGATGATCCCGTAAGCCAAAGCATCGCCGTAATCGAGGCTGAACGCCACGTCGAAAGGCACCCCGTTCTTGACCAGCCATAGCCGGTTCTTCAGATCGGGATGCTCTACCCGTTTTTTATTGGCGTTTCCTCGGCGTCGGCCTGCTTTTGAAAGTGATTGCTTATGGCTTCGAGTCCCTCGTCTTCCAGCCGCTTCACGCGCACTTCGAGCTGGGCCATCGTGGAGATTGCGGGCAAGTCCTCGTCGTCGAGCTTGACCGCGCTGAACGCCAACGCGGCGTAACCCAGGTAGACCTCGTTCTTGGTATTCTCCGAACCGACCACCTGCAACATCTTCATGCGATCCCATGCGCCGATTTTTTTGATGCCGATCTGACGACCGAGCGAATCGGTGACGGTGACCACGATATTCGCTGCCTTCACAATTGCCTGAGAAGGGGTATCGGAGTGAATGATGACCTTGGCCATGCTATACTATCCTTATCTTGCGTGACGCCATTGCGGTGACCGAGAGCCCAACATAACCGTCTTTCTTCCAGTCGCCCGCTTCATCGTACTTCAAAATAACATTAGTGTATCGATATTGCGATGTCGTACCATCTTTTTCGGTGACGGTTTCGTAGATGGTGCCGCCTATTTGATTGACGCCCGCATAATAGTTGGCCTCGTCCTGGATAAAATAGTTCTCCACCGCTGGGCTGGAGCGGTCGAACATGACCCCGACCTGCCAACCCTTGTAAACCTTGCCGTAGGTGGTCTCGTACAGGCCGTGGTGCTCCAGATCGGAGGAGAGGTGCTTGGGCTTGTAACTGGTCTTGCCGTCGATGGTGAGCGTGCCAGCGGAGGTGACGACCACGAAGCTGATGTCGCTGCCGACCGATAAGTTGTTTAATGGCATGTTGTCTCCTGTCAATTGAAAGCAGTTAATGCGTTGCCTGCGCGAAAGGCAAGATACTCCAGTAAGCTTTTCTTATTTTTCGAGCTGTTGCAGGGCTTGCAAGCCGGAATTAGGTTATCCGCGTCGTTACCTCCACCCTTGCTTAACGGCGTCATGTGGTCGATGCTTAGTTTGCCGCAATCACTTTCGTGACGAAGACAATAGGCGCAGTAGCCACCGAATTGCTCAAGGATGGCTTGCCATTCATCTGGTGAGCATTTGCCATCCGCCTGCTTTTTGCGGACTCTGCGGTTGTTCGTCCAGGTATGGTATCGCTCTGGGTACAACTTGCGGTATTGTTGCTGGTAATCAACTCTTGCCGCGCTATTGTCTTCGTAATAGACACGACTGGCTTTTTTCTTCTTTTCACGTAATTCGACATTGGTGTGATAGGCGTCCTTGCTTCGTGCAAGCACTTCCGCTTTATTAGCCTCGTATGCGATTTTGCATCTGGCTCTGCGTGAAGCGTGGTTTTTGTAGTAAGTTCGTTTTGCCAGCTCCTTCTTTTTCTCGGGGTTCTTTGCTGCCCATGCTGCGGAAGAGGCGATGCGGGTTTCGCGATTTTTCTCGTACGATATCTTCGCCGCTTTGGCCTCGCACGGCTTGCACGCCGTCCTCAAGCCATTCTTTTCCGACCGTTTCTTGCCAAAGTTCGAGGCTGGCATTACTGTCTTGCATTTGGAGCAAGTCTTTTTGGCCGGATATGGGATCTCGTTGTCAGCCCTTTTGCTATAACTCGTCCTGCTGTGCCTGTTGCGATTTTCCATCTCAGAATATTAGTAGTTAACCGCAACAGGTACAATGAATATTACAAGTTTGGTGTACTGGTGACGTTTATTGTAACGGTCTGTCCCGCAAGTAAATTTACCAGAAAGTAACGAATAATTGACAAATACTGAACCATCACATCCGCCTGCATGTATCCGAGCGACACGCGGGTTTGCGGGTTATTGACCGTATCCAATTTGACGTTCCACGCCGCGATCTGCCCCTGCTGAAACATATTCTGCAAGAAATTGTCGATAGTCGCCTTGGCCTGCTTCTGCACGTCGGGCGTCTGCAACTTGCCCACAAACAGGCCCAGCCCGGCATCGAGCGTCTTGGCGATGTAGTTGGTCATCGTGGCGTAGTTGTCGCCGTTCGTCGCCGCGTTCGAGGACGTGGTGATCCCGTTGCGGTCGCCGAAGTAGCTACCGCCGGGGCATGGGTTGCAGATCAAGGTCCCGCGCGCCGATTCGAGCGCCGTGCGTTCCGCGCCGCTGTACTGCTGGCTGATGTTCGACTTCTGGGTGCCGAGGATGCCGTAGAGCTGCTTGTTGAGCGTCGATTGCTCGGGCGAGAGCGCCGCGCGCTTGCCGGCGAGGAAGGTGGCGGGGGAGACGAGCCGCTGCACCTGATTCACCTGGTCCTGGATGTAGCACCAGTCGCCGAAGGCGATCGCCATGTCGTAGTTGTCGATGCCCGCGCCCGCCAGGGTGGCGGCGAAGTTGGTGATCGTGTCGCCCGCCGGGGACGCGCCGTAGAGCAACGCCCCCTCCGCCAGGGCGAATGCCGCCTGGTACGTCCACTGGGTCGAGTCGTCGGCGTCCGCCAGGCAGATCACCGAGACCCTGGCACCGCGCAGCGCGTACATGCCCTTGCGGAGCAGGCCGTCCACCCCGACCAGCGTGGCGGTGGTGATCGTGGTCGCGCCGTCCGTGCCGCCCGCGAAACCGGCCGTGGCGGCGGTCGATGCGGTCGCCCCCACGTTGTCGAACGTCTCGGGCACCTGGCCGGTGAGCGAGAGGCTGAGCTTCGAGGTGCTGGCCGCCGACCCGGCGCCGAGCGTGGCCACCAGCGCGTTGCCGCGCGTGCCGGTGTAAATCGCCGTCAGGGCGACGACCGATCCCGTCGCCGTCGCCACCACGAGCTGGGATGCCCCGCGCAGCGCGCCGTTGCCCGCGTTGATCGCCTGGGCCAGCGCGGTTGCCAGGGCGGCGTTGGCCAGCGTCAATGAAGCCGTTGCCGCCGTGTCCGTGCCGTCGGTGACGCGCACGAGGCGGAGATTATTCGCCCCCTGCTGGGCCACGACGTTCACCGCAGTCACGAGGTCGTATTTCCGGGCCAGCTGCGCGCCGAACTGCTGGCTGGCATCCTGCGGGCTGGAGGCGATGACCGGGCTGTTGACCGGGCCCCACGACGCGGTGCCGACGATGCCGAGGATATTGGACGGCACGCCGTTGAGCTGCGGCTGCGGCGGGGCGATCTGGACGTAGACGTTGGGATCGGACAGGGCCGTTGTGTTGATCGCGCCGAGTTGGCTGATGGGCATGGGCTACTCCTGGGTGGCGGTTTTGGTTTCCTCGACCGGCGTTTCGGGATCGGGATGCTCCGCCGCGACAACGTGGTGGGCCTGCTCGCCGGTCAGCACTTGCTCCATCTCGGCGCGGTCGCTGATGGCGTGGCCGATCTCATGGCCGTTGAACGGGTTCTTGACGACGAGGACTTTCATGGTGATCCTTTGCTTTACGGGATGATGAGCTTGACGGAGTAGGCGCTGAGGGTCAGCGTATCGGTGGCCGTCGCCTTCTGGCCGGAGATGATCAGGGTCGTGGCCGCCGCCGTGTTCACGGCGCTGGTGGTCATCGGGTTGCCTCCCGCAGCGTAGCTGTTCGCCGTGCCGACCGGGAAACCGACCTGCGAGCTGACCGATCCGGCATTCTGGATGTTGACGTGGTTCTGGAAGGCCACGGCGGCGGTGGCCGCGACGTTCAGGTAGGGCGTTCCCGCCGTGCCGCCGAAGCGCACGAAGAATGTCTTGTTGTTGGCGTTGTTGTTGATCGCCCACAGTGTCTCGATCTCCAGCTTGCCGTTGGCCGTCATCAGCCCCGCCGGGATGGTGATGGTCGCCAGCACGTCCTCGGTCGTGTCCGAGCCGGTCGAAACGGCGACACCCGATGCGGCCAGGACGGCGGTGCCGTTCGCCGGTCGCCAGATGGTGCCGTTGGAGGAAAACAGGGTCCCGCTGGTGCCGATGTCGGTCACGAGGTAGAACTGCCCGGCGGCGGCCGATGCCGCGGGCAGGTTGGCGAATACGCAGAAATTGAACGGATTGCTCGGCATAATGACCTATACGGTTATGGTTTGCGCCCAGGCCGTCACCGCCTGCGCCGCCAGGATGTACGTGGCCGGAGTGGGGTGGATGCCGTCGGTGGTCGGATAGCTGGCGGTGCCGTTGGTGATCCAGCAGCCCTTGTTCGCCTGATCCTCGACGTACTGGTTCGGGTCGATGTAGCTGTCCAGCAGCCCGAGCCCGACCTGCGATTTGATCCAGGCGTTGATCTGGTCGCGCGCGCCGCCGACGGCGAATCCCGCCACCGGCGTCTGGTTGGCCGCCGTGGCCCAGGAATCCGTGGAAGTGGTCCGCGGCATGCACAGCGTCTGCGTGACGTTCAGGGGCTTGCCGTAGGGGCCGATGGTGCGCTTGGCCGCCGTCCACAGGGCCGTGAGCATCGCCTGGCAGGAGGAAACGATGGTCGCCGTGGCGACGCCCGCCGTCGCCTGAGTGGCGATGTCGTTGGTTAGCATCTCGTTGATGAAGTGCGTGTGGTACTGCCAGGCCGCACGTTTCATTGAGCCGGTGTTTTCCTGGTTGAACGAGAGCTGGTCGCCGCCGACCGTCTGGCGTGTTGCCGGGATGGCATGGCCATTGACCGAATATAAGCCCCGCTGGAGGAAGCCCGAGTTGCCGTTGCCGTCGCCGCCACCGTTCGGATTGCCATCTTTGTAGCCGTCGCCGATGCTATCGCCATGGATGATGACGCAGGCCATCGGGGTGGCCGGTATCCCCAGGATGAGATACGGCAAGCCACAGCACAGATAGTTGACGCCCCCGGTGGGCGCGATGATGTTGCCGGTCGCCGCCACCTGCGAGGGGGAGTTGGTGGAGAAGTCGTAGGAATCACCCGTGCGCGCATTCTGCGACTGGTTGCCGGGCAGGTTCATCGTGCCGTAGGGGACGCTATAACTGCACCGCGTGTAGAAGTCGGAATCGCCCGCCAGGTCGAACTCCACCGGATTTGACAGGACAAGCTGCGTACCATTCGGCACAGCCGCGACGGCCTGGTTGGCGACCATCGCCCGCTGGAAGGCTGATGGCGAGATGTACTCGATCACCGCCTCCACGTCGTAGTCGTTGCCGATCAGGGTCTCGCCCGTGGCGTTCTTCTCGTAGAACCCGCAGAAGCCGAGCACGATCTGCGAGATGGCCGATGCCCCGGTGCGGATCAACCGACGGCCCTGCGCCCGCGTGTCATAGCGACCATACTGGTTGTTGCCGATCGTGCCGTTGGGCAACCAGCCGCCCGCCGCGATGGCTTGCAGTCGTCCCGGGCCCTGGACGGCGGAGTTGTTCGAATCCTGGCTATATGGCATCCTTGCCCCTGTTAATTGACGGTTAACTTGCCCTGCGAAGCGACCACCAGGAAGTTGGTGTTCGCCACGATGCAGACGATCTCGGCTCCGTTGGACGGAACCTGGCTCACGAGCGAACCGGCCGTGCCGGTGGTGGTGGACACGCCACCGAACTGGATGCTCTGGCCCGCGTTCTGGCTGATCTGCCAGCCGCCCGCGCCCATACCCGCGATTCGATAGTGGTCGCCAGGGGTGCAGGTGGCCGGGAGCGGGTCGTTCAGCTGCGTGCCGCCGTTGGTGACGTAGGCAATGCCATTAGCCAGGGGGGCGGAGGCGGTCTGCACCGTCCAGGTGTAGTACTGGCTAGTCAGATAACTGACATTCGAGGCCGCCGTGACCAGGCCCTTGGCGTTGACGGTCAGGTTGTTGAACGTGCCGGCGTTGCCGTTGACCGTGGGCAGGGTGGCCGTCGTCGAGCCCGCCGCGATCGCGATGTCGCCCGTGACGGCGGGGAATTGAGCCGCCGCCAGCGAGCCGGCCAGATCAGCAAAGGCCGGTTGTGCCTGTGCGGGCAACCCAGCCGTCGAGATGCCGGTCAAAAACTGGTGGGCAACCGCCGCGATGGAATTGACGCCGCCGAGGGTCGACGGAGACGGAGTGGGCAACATGCTGGATGGCAGAGTGGCCGAGCTGCCGAGCACCCCGCTGGCGCTGTTCGTCACCACGCCGGCCGTCGTCATGGCATTGAGCGTCAGGCCGGACGACGTGAATTTCGCGACCTGCCCTCCCGAGGAATCGACATCGGTCTCGCCCGTCCCGCCGTGGTGAAATCCGGTTGATTTGTCGCCCGACCAGCTGATCGCCGGCGCGGCAGCGGTCCCGTTGCCGCCCACATAGAGCGCGGGCACGTAGTGAGCGCTGGGGGTGGACGGGTCGTCGCTGAGGATCGTGAAGTCGTCGGTCGCCGCCGGCGCGATGGTGCCGCATGCCCCGGCCACGCCGCCGGTGTAGCACTGGAAGAGGCCGATGTTGTGGTGGCCTGGCGTGTAGGCGAAATGCGTCGCGTTGCCGAAGCCGTTGAAGGCGAAGTAATTGAAGCTACCCCCGAGGTCGGCGCCGATGCTGCCCGAGGCGCTGAAGTTGCTGATGCCGCCGCTCACGCGGTCGAAGCTGTTCCGCACCTTGACGGCGGTGGAGTTCGCGCCCGGGGCGACGCTGGAACCGAGGATCTGCGTGATGACCGGGCCGGCGCCGGACGGGATGTTGAATGCTGCCGGGGAGACGCTCTGGCCTGCCTTCATCGACAGATCGACCTGGCCGATCTGGTCGTAGCTGGCGGTGGACTGGATGTCATAACAGGGAAGCCCGAGATAGCCGCAGGCGGTCGTCTGGTTGTAGGGGACGTTCAAGTGGTCGCGGATGATGGCTCGGCCGTAATCGTTGTAGAAATAATTGAGCGAGGTGGGCGAGCCGAAGTCGGCGTTGATGCCGTTGGTGGCTGTGTAGGGGTGGAAGTGGTTGAAGTGCATGCCGCCGTTGTATTTCGGCACGCTGGTCGTCCCGTCGCAGCTCGTCACCGTCGCCGCGCTGGTCTCGTTGATCCAGTTGCCGGCGTTGTTATAAGAGATCAGGTTTTCGACGTAGCTGTCGTTGGAGCGGTTGCGGACGGCGTACCCCGCGTTGTTGCGGACCATGATGTCGCCGATCATGTCCTCTTCCTTCATCCGCCAGTCGGTCGCCGAGCAGGCGTGGTCGCCGGTCTTCTCCAGATAGATGCCGTCGCCGCTGGAGTTCTCCACGAGCGAGCCGGTGCCGATCCTGCGGGCGTTGCCGTAGTAGGACACGCAGTTCGACGCCGTGTTGCCAGCCTTGTTGCAGTCCAGATGCGCCGTGAACCCGTAGTAATAAGGCACCGCCTGGCTGGTGTTGGTCATGGTGCCGTTGCCCATCGATAGGCCGGACAGGGTCAACGCGTCGAAGTTTTCCGACTTCAGCAGGGGCGCGTTCGTCCCCCATTTGCGGTGGAGGATGCCGGACTGCGGGCCGCCCTCGAACTCGATGTGCGACATCCTGGGCTGGATGACGGTGCTCGCGATGCAAACGCGGCCCGGCAGCACGAAGCGAAACCCGACCATGTTGTTGCCGCTCGCGTCCGGGGTGACCGAAGCGGCCAGGCCCGCGTTGATGGCGGCGGTGTCGTCGGTGATGTAGAAGGTGGCACGCGCCGTCTTGGAGATGGAAGAACTCGTCCAGCTCGCTGCCAGGGTGGCGTTACCGCCGGAGACCGACGCGATGGTCGTGCTGATCCCCGTCGTTTCCAACTCGTCCGTGACCTCGATCGATTTGCCAACGTCGGTGGAGCTGAACTGGTAGGAGGCGCTGGAGATGACGGCGCTGCTCGCCGTCGCGGTGATGTCGTAGAGCTTGGTGCCGTCGCACTTGACGTTGAAATCCTGGGCGCGCTTCGTGTCGGCGAAGTGATCCGACAATGCCCTGGCCGCGGTCGTACCTGTGGCGATCAGAGTGCTCGTCGGCGTCAGGAAGTCGGTCGCCGCATGGCTCGAAGCCGTCCCGAGCGTCGGCCTGTTCAGCAAATCGGGATAGCTCCCCGAAGTAGCCACGGTCGCCGGCACCTGGCCGTTAATGCGAACCACGCTTGGCGCCGGATAGGAGCCGGCCAGATCACCCGTCGCCGAGCCGCTCGGCGGCAACGTGGTCGGGATCGTCGGCTTGGCGACCAGGTCGGCATAGGAACCGCTGGTCGCCACCGTCGCCAGTGCGGGCTTGCCGGTCAGGTCGGCATACGCGCCCGATGTCGCCACGGCCGCCGGTGCCTGGCCGTTGATTTTGGCCACCGTGGGGCTGGGAAATGAGCCGGACAAATCGCCGCTGGCAGCACCCGTGGCGGGAAGCCCGGTCGGCTTGTTGGAGAGGTCGCTGTAACTGCCGGTGGTTGCCACCGTGGCGAGGCCGGTTACGTCGGAGGCCGCTGGCTGGGCTGCCTGCGGGACGCCGCCCGTGGTGATGCCGGTGAGGAAGTTGTGCGCCGCCGGAGCCGTCGCCTGGACACCGCCCAGGGCGGTCGCGGTGGGCGAGGGAAGCCGGGCGCTGCCGAGCGTGCCCGAAGAGATATTGGCCGCGTTGGTCGTGTCGATGGTAGCCGAGGGGGATAGCGCAGGCTTGCCGCTCAGGTCGCCGTAATTTCCCGAAGTGGCAACGGTGGAGGGGGTCAGCCCGTTAATTTTTGCGACGGTTGGGTTTGGGAAACTGCCGGTCAGGTCGCCGGATGCGGTGCCGGACGGTGGAAACGTGGTCGGTTTGCTGGCCAGGTCGGCGTAGCTCCCGCTCGTGGCGACGGTCGCCAAGCCGGTGATGTCGGACGCGGCGGGCTGGGCAAAAGTCGGGTTGCCCGAGGTATCCACGCCGGTCAGGAATTTATGCGCTGCGGCGGCCATGGCCTTGATACCGCCCAGGATCGTGACGGTGGGAGCGGGGAGGCGAGCACCCGAAAGCGTGCCGCTGCCGATATTACTTGCGTTGGTCGTGTCGGTCGTCGCGGAGGCGGCGGGAGCCTGGCCGTTGATGGTTGCCACGGTCGGATTCGGAAAGCTGCCCGAAAGGTCTCCGCCTGCGGTTCCTGAAGGCGGCAGCGCCGTTGGGATCGTCGGCTTGTTCGCGAGATCGAGATAGCTGCCGGAATTTGCGACCGTGGCCAGCGTCGGCTTGCCGCTCAGGTCGCCGTAAGCGCCCGTGATCGCCACCGTCGCCGGGGTTTGGCCGCCAATTTTTGTCACCGTCGGGTTCGGGAAACTGCCCGATAAGTCGCCTCCAGCGATGCCAATAAGCGGCGATGCACCGGGAATCACCCCGCCATCGGTCAGCGTGCCGGTGGTGTCCGAGAACGTCGCGATATGCCCCACCGTGGTCGAACCGGTCACGCTGGAAACCGTGGTGCCGCCGCCCGATGCCGCCTTGCTCGCCGCGGTGCCAAGGATCACCTTGACGGGACTACCCGCACGAGTCGCGGGCACGCCGTCGCCGGCCTGAACTGCCCCGCCGCTGGGCAGGTTGCCGATGGTGGTGTCGGCCCAGGCCGGGGCTGTCAGCAGGGTCAGGCAAAAGATCGAATGGCGTAGTTTCGTCATATCAGCCTAAAATTATGCGTTGTCCGTCCTCCGCGAGGATCGCGGTGCCGTCGTCGGTGGTCAGTTTCGGCCTGGCAACGGCGATCCGCTGCCTGGTTTCGTTCAGGATCGCCTGCCCGTCCTCGCTCAGGAGCAGGTTGCCGGGCGAGAGGATCGGGATGCCGTTCGGGTCGGTGAACTGGAAGGCGAAATCCACCACCTGCGGCACGCCTTGCGTCTGGGTGGTGGCGTATTCCACCGAATACACCAGGTCGCGGCGGTACAGATTCTCGTTCTCGTCGCGGTCCACCACGCGGCTGCGCTCGTAGAGGAGCCGCCCGCCCGTGCCGTCGGGCAGCGTGATGAAATCGGTGTCGGCGAGCACGATATCCACCGGCGGCACCACGGCGTCGCGGGTGGTCCAGTCCGGGCACCAGAAGGTGATCTGGAAGCTGCGCTTCTGGCGCTTGATCTCCCGCTGCATCGTGCCGAAGCCGCCGACCCGCCCGGAAACCCGCTGGCCGAACACCCGGACCATGGGGCCGGAGCTGCTGGCCGCATTGTCGGCGTTAGCCAGGGTCGCCAGGCCGGTGGCGATGTCCGCAAGCTCGTCGCCCGGCTGCACCGGGTAGACGTAGCTGATGCCGTTGACGAAGATCGCCGCGTTGAGCGGGCTCGACGGCGTGCCGCCGAGGGTGAGCGTGTCGCCCAAGGCCGTCATGGTCAGGCCGAACGTCGGCTGGGCGGTGACGTACCAGTCCTTGGGGTAGCGGGTGGTCTTCTGCTCGACATCGAGCGGGAAGACGGTGACGGTGATGGCGCCGGCGGCGAGGGCCTGCTGCTCTTGACGAGGAATAGCCCAGCCGCGGGATATTCCCACGTCCACGCCCGCCACGGAGGGGTTGGCGGTCCCATTGGGGTAGATGGCCTGGGCGATGAGGGCCACGAGGGCCGACTCAACTTCTGACAAATCAGCGATAAGGCCTCCTATTCGAAGGGCGGCATTCCCGGCTTACCCTGCCTCAAGGCACGGCGAGCGCGGCGGTCAGCCGGTATCCTAGGTCGGTCAGCTCGGCGGAGCTGACGATGTATTTGTTTCCCAGTTCGTCGGTGATGGCATCCCCGTAGCCCACCGATCCCACGGCGGCGGGCAGCAGAACCGTCCACCACGGCAGGCGCGTATCACCGGGCAGGTTCGCGCTATTCTTCTCGCCCTTGGTGCCCTGCAAGACGCTGCAGGGGACACCGACGGCATATTGATTGTAAGCGATAGCGCTGTAAGGTCGGGCACCTATGCCGGGGCTAGTTTTGGTTCGTTCAAGCGTCACCGTGCGGTTGCACTCCACTGCCAGGATTGGCAGCAGGGGGCTCATCCCGGCGATGAAATAAGTGCCGGCGCCAATAAAATAATCGCCCGGCTGGATCCCCGTGCCGTCAACCAGCGCGAACCAGGTGGCCTTGCCGTATTTGTCCGGGCGGGCGTACTTCATGTCCTCGGCGTTGAGCGACACCGATCGGGTAAACAATAACTGCCCGGGGAAATTACCGGCGCTCGATCGGTGGAACGTGAAAGGCGCACCCAGGCGCTCGGCCGTCTTGGCATACCCCCGCCAGATCCGCGACTGGATGGTGGCCTGGTCGGGCATCTAACAGCGGACGACGCGGCCCCCGCCGCCCAGCAGCGGCCCGGGCGGGAAGCCCAGGAAGCTGCAGAGCTGACGACGGAGGTAGTTGAATAGCCCGACGCGATCCGCCATCTCGTTGGCGTTATGCGTCCAGACGGCCGCCTGGGCGGTGTCCAGGTTGTCGGCCGCCCCTTGAATCTCCTGCTCGCGGAGGGCCAGGGGCATAAGGTAGGTGGCGACCAGCACGCCCTCCTCCTCGTCGCTCAGGTGCTGCAACCGGTAGTCGAGGGACATCGTCATGTAGGCGACGTCCGAATAAACCAACTCCCGAAAAGGGGCGCTGATGGTGTCGCCGGTCACGCTGTAACCGCAGAATCGTCTGGTGTCGACCAACTGCTGGTTCGTGAGCGTCATGGATCAGACGAGCTTCCAGCCCGCGTCCACATGGGCCTGCACGGTGGAAGGGTGCACGCGGAGAGTATCGCCGTCCCGCGTGACTTTCACGAGCTTTTTGGTATCCTCAAGCTCCTCCAGCCGCTCGACAAGCTCGGGATCCGCGCCGTCGCGCATGGCTTGAGCTTTCTCGATAACGGCCTCCTGGGTTGTATTCGGCTGCGGAGGCTTGCCCACGATCGGGGCGTTGCGATCGACGGCAGGCTTGGTAGCGTCGGCGTCCTTTTGGTCTTTCTGAGTCATAGGATTCTCCTCTGGTGAAGTATTAGGGGGAGTGTCGCATTAAGATCGCGACACTCCCCGGTTTGCGAGCCGATCAACCCATGAGCGTCGCGATGTGGTTGCTCTTAATGGCCGAGCAACCCCAAGCGATGCCCACGTAGTAGGCCATTTGCTTGAACTGACGGTAGACACATATCTCGAAGCTGATTCCCGACATCGGGTCGGTGACGATGATCGCGTCGTCGGCCGAGTCCATCGGTTCCCCATTAGGTCCGATCGGTCGCGCCGGGGCTCGGGTCACGAGCTGAAGCGCTGAGCGGGTGAACGCGAGATTGGGCGTGTAGCTGTTGCCGACGCTCAATGCGTTACCGGTGGGAATGGTCGTCCGTGCGCCCGGCGCGCCGATGGTGATCGTGCCGGGGCCCGATACTCCGGCGTTAACGACATACTTATTGCTGCTGTCCGCTGCAAACGTAACCACGTCGCCGGCGTTGATAGTCCCCGTGCCGGTGACCAGCGCCACCGAGTTCACTCCGGCGGCGGTCGAGCCGGAGGTTACATAGGACGCACCTGTCCCATTGGCGATCGCCTGGATCGCGTTGGAGTTGTGCAGCATAAACCCGTCGAGCGGCACCTCGGCGATGGCGCCGGAGCGGCGGAACGCATCGCTGCCGTTCTCGTTCGCTTTCAGCAGGATCGTCTGCTTGCCGCGGAGGTTGGCCACCGCCGCCGAGCCGATTACCAGATGCAGGTCGCTCTGCGGGCAGCCATTGTCGTCGAGGATCTTGCGGACCTGGGCGGCGTCGGAGAGGTCGCCGGCCGTGCCGAACGGAGCGGTGCCCGGATTGCCATAAGCACGGGACGCGCCCTGATAGCCGGCGGTGAACAGGTCGACCTCGATGGCGTTCACCAGCGTGCGGAAGGCCTGGGTGAACTGGTCGCGGAGCAGCGCCTCGTAGGTGCCGGCATTGATGAGGCCGAGCTGCTGCTCGCCGTTCCAGCGGATCGGCACGCTCTTGCTCTTCGTGATCGTCATCGGCACGTTGCCCACCGTCTGGTCGCCGACGTCGGGAGGGGTGACGGCGGGCGTGTTGTCCACCATCGAGCCGGGCTGGCTGACAGGCACGACGATCGACTGGCCGAGCGCGGCGCGTTCGGCGGTGGAGTTGCGGGAGACTGCGGGGACCATGCCGACCATCTCGCGCGACACCATGTCGAGCGACTCGTAGAGGGTCGGGATCAGGCCGGTTAAAGTATTAGCCATAAGTAATTCCTTTTAATGAGTTTCAGCGGTGATATGGTATTTTCAGGGCCATCCAGCCCCAATGCTCCGATCCCCATCCAGGTTTCGGCCTCCTCGCAGGTCTCCCGGCGGGTTTCAGTCGATGATCTGCATCTCGCGCGCGGCCTTGCCTTGTTCCATCGGCGGCATGGCCTGGAACTGGGCTCGGGTGATCTGGCGCTTACCGTTCGGCGCGATACCGCCGCCCGATGCGCCTCCGCCGGATGCTCCCGACCCCTTGAGGATCGTGTCCCGGTGGGGGTAGGCGTCGACCAGGATTTCCATCGCCTCGTCGAAGTCGGCGACCTCGCCGGGCCGGGCACGGCTGTAGATGCGGTTCCCGTCGGAGCCTTTGGCGTAGACACGCCCATCTTCGATCTGGAAATTGGTGCCGAAGCGGGCCTGCACGATGTCCACGGGGACGGCCAGCTTTTCCTGGATGAATTTCGAGCGCCCGAATGCGGTCGTCAGCCGCTCCTGCGTCAGCTCGTTCTTTAGCGCGTCACGCTCTTCGATGACTGGGCGGTATTTCTTGTCCTGGGCCTTCAGCTGCTCGTCGTAGGCTTCCTTCGCCTGCTGCTTGACCTTCTCCACTTCCCCGGCGTCGATCAACTTTTTGTCGTCCAAGTTCTTGAGAGTCTCCAGAGCGCGGCGGGCCTTCTCCGGCTCTTCGATCCCCTCGAATAGCTTGAGCTTGCCTTCAGCCTCTTCCTTGGCCTCGCGGTGTGTCTGCGCCTCGCGGTTGAGGCGGGAGATGGTATCGCGTGTGGCGGGCGCGTCGAATGGAATCGTCTTGCCGTCGTCCAATTCGTAGAGCGGCCTGCCGTCCTGGACTTCGGCGTAAGTGGCGCCGTTGACTTCGATGGTCTTCAATTTCATGTGGTTCTCCTTGGGCATCTGCCCGAAATTGGGGCCATCCGGCCCCGGTTGCACCGCGTCGCGTCCGCTCAACGGCTATCTTGATCATCTATACGTTTACCTTCTCCTGCCGCTGCAGGTTGGCATCCATCTTGGCGCGCTCCGCGTCGGCGGCTGCGATCTCTTTCTCCACGTCGATGTCGGGGCTCAGGATGCCCCGGCGCTTCATCTCGTTGAGCAAGGTCGCGTGGCTGAGCGAACCGTCCGCTTTCATGCTGAACAGCAGCTGCGCCGACGCCTCGGCCAGCGTGGCGGCGCCGAAATCGTTGTAGATGGCGACGTGACCGCCGGACTTCTCGCCGACGAACCGGGCCATGAAGTCGAGCGCCCGGTCCAGGCCGTCTTCGAGCGTCTGCATGATCCGCTGCAGGTCGCACATGCCCTGTTCGTTGTCGGAGATCGTCTGGACCTCCGTGGTGTTGCCGGGCTTGATTATCAGCAGCTCGGCGCCCACCTGGCGCATCAGGTCTTCCAGGTCGAGTAGCGACATCCGTCCGGCCTCGATGGCGGCGCCGGAATGCTCGACGTATTTCATGTCAGCGTGCTCGCCGGTGGCGGCGATCAGCGCGCCTGGCCCCACCTTGATGGGCGTCTCGGCCCCGATATCCTTTGCGAACAGGATGGGCACGCGCGCCACGTGGAGGATCGTTTGCTGGTCACTCTTGCTCTGCCAGTGCTCCACGTTCAGGTACGCCAGTTCCAGCATGGGAGGCACCCCGAGCATGAATCCCTTGCGGAACCCATAAATCGGCACGAACGGGATCACATCGATGCTGGTCGTGCCGGAATCGTTCTGCACCCAGACGTCAGTCTGGGAATTCTGTCTTATCTTGCGATAGGTGGCCCATCGCCCCGGCTCCAGCACGCGCACCTGATCGACGCAGGCGGTGCCGAACTCTCCATCAGGCTCTTCCACTCGCTCCATGAGCCGCAACTGCGTGAGCACGAGACTCCCGCCACGCTTCTCGGAGCGCCAGCCGAGGATGGCGTCGTGCTTGACATGGACGAAGTACGGTCGCAGGCCGGCGCGTTTCTCCTCTTCCGCGGTCCGCACCCCTTTGGCGGGCGGACAATCCACGAGGATGCCGCACAACCCGAAGGCCAGGGCGTCGGCGCAAAGCTCCGATGCGAACGCATGGAGGTTACGACCTTCGAGATCCACGTTCTCCAGCCAAGGCAGCATCCGGGCGGGGATGTCCTCGCCGTAGGTGATCGGCTTGCTGAACGGCTTGCCGGTCAGGACTGAGACCGTGCGGGAATAGGCCGGGAACAGGGTGGCGGTAGCCAGCCGGGAATTGTAGGCGTCGGTCTCCTCGCCGGGCCATTGCGGCAGGTGACGGTGGGCCGCCGCGCGCATCGCGGTCGTGCCGCCCATCAGGTCGGCGACGAGACCCCACGCATGGGCCATCAGCGTCACGGCGTCCGAAGGCGTAGATACGTTGTTATTGCTGTCGAGGTCCATCCCCTGCTCACATCCTCAGCGGGGACACCGTGGCGGTGCCGGGCCCGTCGATCAATAGTTCGGTCGCGCCCCAGACCAGGGCGTCCACGCGGTTGGGGCTGTCGGTCGATACCAGGGGCACCCAGGTCACCATCTCGTCCTCCAGGCCGGTAAATTGGCCGCAATGGTGCATCCGGCCCTGCTCGTAGAGAGCGCTGACCGGCTCGGCCCGGACGTGCTTGCCGCGAGAGGCATGAACCAGCTTGACCGGGGCGTTGGGATCGACCACGCGGATCGTGTTCTCGACCATGGCGCCGCCGAAGTTGGCCTCGGCGACGATCCGGTCGGCCTTGAACTGGCGGTAAAGCGCCACCGCCTTGCTTCCCCACTCCTTGGGAGAGTAGCGTCCAGATAGATCGGCCAGCACGTAACCGTGCTTCTGCGCATCCTTGCCGACAACGACCAGGCCCACTTCGTCGTTCTTCTGCTTGTCCCCGCCCGACGGATCAACCGCGACGACGATACGGACCAGATGGGGGTATTCCTTGACCCGCAGATTGTCGATTTGCTCGCGCTTCCAGAGCGCGCCCGGCACCTCGGCGGTGAATGCCTCCTGCGGCGTGGCAGGGTATTCCCGCCGGAAGTTGTGAATTCCGTTCAGCTCGACGATCTTGGCGCGCCGCCAGACGATCTGATCGAGCGTCAGGCCATGCGCTTCCAGATAAGCCGACTCGTCCGCCGTGGGATCGAACCCTTCCGGCACTTCCTTGCGGTATTCGGGCTGCCAGAACCAGGGGATGAACACGAGGATGTATTCGCCTTCGCCCCGCAGTGCTGCGTCGCACATCTCGTAGAACAGGCCGTTGCGGCCGTTGGACGTGCTCTCGATGATGATTTCCGTCCCTGGAGCATCGGGGACGGCCTGCAACGCCCCGGCAACATGGGACTGGGCGTTGGGCCAATAAGCTGCTTCTGAGGCGTGGAAAAGCTGGATCGTGTCGCCACGGCCCGTTCCCTTGCTGCCAGCAGTGCCAACCTTGTAGCCGCTGTCCAGCTTGTCGAAGATCAGCTCCTTGGCGTTGGACGCCCTGATCGACGGTCTGACCACGGCTGGGCAGTGTTCGTAGAACCGCTTGGCCATACTGAAGAGGTTGTTCGATGCTTCATCGAGGTGAGTCAGGATGAATGCCTTGGTCCCCCGCCGGTGTGTGACCTGGTGAAAAAACCTGCCTTCCGTATAGGTCGAGCAGCCCTGCTGCCTGCCCTTCAGGACTAGGGCTCGGACTTTTCCGGTCTTAGCCTTCTGCTCTTCCAGTCGGCCATGCAGGTAAATTTGCGCCTGATTGAGCTGCATCGGGTGGACCGCTCCGCTCTTGACGCGGATCTTCAGGCAGCGCGGCGCGTAATAGTAGAAATCCGATCTCAGGCGGCGTCGAATCTCCAATTCACGCTGGCTCAGCATCTAGCTGTTCGAGCACTTCTTCGTGCGTGAGGGTGAGCTGGCCAGACACTTGCGACTTATCGGTGATATGACCATGAATCTTAGCTTTGCCCATCGAAGCAGCAACCGCCGCCGAGGGCTGCTCAATCTGAATGGCTAGCCTGCGCGCCTCCTCAAGTTCCTCGGTTATGCTATCCACCGTGACAATATGGCGTTTAAGATGGAACTCTCTTAGGCTATCCAGCCTTGAGGCGATCTTGGGGTTTGCGAGTAACTGAAAAGCCTCGCGATTGACTGACTCGGGCTTCATGTTTTCAGCAGCATAAGCCTGACGATACGCTTCGCTGGCGTTCCCTGTCTCAATATAATGGAGGCAGAATGCTTCCTGCTTGGGTGTCAGTTCACTGGGCATAAAAAAAACCCGCTCATGCGGGTGGTAAATTCTGGTTTCTGGTCGCGGCAAATCGCCTTGTTGAAACCAGAATCTCATAAACCGAAGACAAGCGCAAGCAGTATTTTCATCAACGCGCCATAAATTCACCGGAACCGATCATCCGGCTCGATCGCGGCGTCCCTGACCTGCCGCTTCTGCTCCCAGAGAGCCTGCACCGCGACCACCAGCTGGTCGAACGCTAGCCCCACCTGGTGCCCGATCCGCCCGTACATATTTGCCTGCTCCGGGTCGGCGGCCTCGTCGCAAACGCCCATGACAATCTCCTTCCAGCGGTTGTTCCGCATGTGGCGGAGCACCTTGAGGTAATCGGTGTCCTCCATCGCGATCGGCTTGTTCTCGGCCGCGCCCTCCTCGGACTTCACACGGAGCATGCCGACTTTGACCGACACGTCGCGGAGGAAGAGTTTCCGCATTGTGATGAACTGCACCCCGTAGAAGTGGTGGTCGTGGCCGATGACGCGCCGCTCGTAGAGCCGGTCGATCAAAAAGGGATGAGGCTGGAAGGCCTGGGAGACGTGGCCCTTGGCGTTGAGCTGGTAGGTCATGCCGCGCCGGTCGGCAAGCTCGCGGGGGATCAAGTCGCCTTCGGGTTCGCGCATGGGTGCTCCGGCTGGTTCGACGGATGTTAGCGCGGAACAGGGCGGGTGGCAAGCGGTTTGTTGATGGGGAATTGATGGCGAGGCGTGCGGCCCGGCAAGCCAGCCGAGGAATTTGCGATCACTAAACCGGGGCGGGCCGCACGAAGGGAGATTAGCGGATCGGCGGGCGGATGCAAGCGTTTTGTTCGGTGCGTGAGGCGGTCCTGGCCAGCCAGACGGCTCGCCAGACTCGACGGATGCCATGTGTCGAGCAGTAACCACACTGTAAAGAAAGCAGAAAACGGCAAAAAAACTGCCCCTCGACGCCTCGACGGACGACTTTGCCCTATAGGGCCTATAGCGCGTATACATGCGGGCGCCCACGCGTATATGCGCGCCCGCGTTATACGCCTGCTTGCCCCTGTATACTGAATCATTACAATTTATATGTCGAGTATGTCGAGTGGCATTTAAGCAATTGATATTGCTGCAGTTTTTAATCGACACACGCATCTGTCGAGCATCTGTCGACGACGGACAAAATCAAGCAAACATAAATATCTTGACCGCTCGGTGCGGCGGGTCTAGGGTTCACGGCGCGATCACCAAACCCGCCACCGAGTCACGCCCATGCACCACATCCTCGACGCATTCGCCGCCGCCTTCCGCCAGTTCGGCCTCGCCCCGCCCGAGTCGCTCGTTGCCGACGGGCGCATCCACCGCTTCCGCTCCGGGCCGGAGCATGGCGTGAACGGTTTCTACCGGCTGACCGTGCTACCGGCCTACAACGGCGGGGAAATCGGCTTCGGGACGATCGGCTGCTGGAAACGCGGGCTGAACGAGAAGTGGAGCAGCCACGAGCGGGGCGAGATCACCGAGGTCGACCGGACGGCCATCAAGCGGGCGCGTGCCGAGCAGAAGAAGATCGAGGCCGAGGAAGCGGCGGCGGCGATCGAGCGGGGCAAGGAGCTATGGGCGAAGGCAGTTCCGGTGGCGCCGGATCACCCCTATCTGCTGGCCAAGGGCATCGAGCCGCTGGGCATCAGGCAGCACAAGGACGCCCTGGTCGTGCCGGTGTTCCGCGACGGCGGCCTGGTCAGCCTCCAGTTCATCGCGCCCGACGGCACCAAGCGGTTCTTGAAAGGCGGTCATGTCGAGGGCGGCTATGCCAGCGTCGGGGCGAAGGGCGCCGACAAGTCGACGATCGTCATTGCCGAGGGGTATGCGACGGGCGTGAGTCTGCACCTGGCGACGGGGTTGCCGGTGGTCGTCGGGTTCAACGCGGGCAACCTGGTGGCGGTGGCCAAGTCGATCCGGGCCAAATACCTGGAGGCCGAGATCGTCATCGGGGCCGACAACGACCAATGGACGATGGTGCGTGGCAAGCCGGTCAACGTCGGCGTCGAGGCGGCCAGGAAGGCGGCGGAAGCGATCAGTGCCCGCGTATCCTGGCCGGTATTCGCGGCCGACGACCCGGATAGGCTCAGCGACTGGAACGATCACGCAAAGCGCCACGGTCCGACGAGGACGGCCGAAGCATTTCTCGCGCGCGAGCCCGAGCCGCCTCGCGATGCGCCGATCGTGGAGGAGCCGCCGCCGACTCAGGAAGAGCCCCCTGCCTACGTCACCGAGCCGCATGACTACTTGGCGGAGGATGGCCATGTGGCCCGGCTGGGCGGCCCGGCGGCCTCCATCACGCACGGATCGGGCGACTGGAAAGCCCGCCTCATCCCCGGCAAGGAGGTGGGCGAAGGCCACCCGTTCCCTTTCGAGGGTAAGAGCAAGACCAACGCCTACCTGTTCCTGAAGCACCACGAGCGGTTCGCGGGCTTGCTCTGCTACAACGAATTCACCGACTCGGTCATGCTGTCGCGCCGGCCGCCCTGGGACGAGGGCGATGCGGATCCGGCGCCCCGGCGCATCCGCGACGACGACTTCTTCATGCTGGCGGCCCACCTCGAGTATTGCGACATCTCGGTCTCCAAGGAAACCGCCGCCGACGCCGCGGTGCGGGTGGCCAAGGAGAACGCGATCAACCCGCCGCGCGAGTTCCTGTCCCGGCTCGAATGGGACCGGCGGCCGAGGCTGGACACCTGGCTCACCTACTACCTGGGCGCCGACGAGCAGCCGCCGGAATACCTGGCCCTGGTCGGCTCGAAGTGGCTGATGGGGGCCGTCAGCCGCGTCTTCCACCCCGGCTGCAAGTTCGACAGCGTGCTGATCCTGGAAGGGAACCAGGGGCTCGGCAAGTCGATGGCGCTCCGGTCGCTCTCCACCTTCCACGGCGAAGATTTCTTCCTCGACAGCGTCGGCGACATCCGCTCGAAGGACACGCTGATGACGATGCAGGGCAAGCTGATCGTCGAGATCGCCGAACTGGCGTCGTTCCGCAAGTCCGAGAACGAGGAGATCAAGGCGTTCATCAGCCGGCAGGTGGACGAGTACCGGCCGCCCTACGGCCGCACGGTGGTGCGGCGCCCCCGCTACTTCGTCCTGGCCGGCTCGACGAACGAGATCGAGGAGGGCTACCTGACCGACGACACCGGCAACCGCCGCTACTGGCCGGTGAAGTGCAAGGCGATCGACGCGGAGGCGGTGGAGCGCGACGCGCCGCAGCTCTGGGCCGAGGCGGTGGTGCGGTATCACGCCGGGGAGCGGACCTGGCTGGCGTCCGACGAGACGCCCTATTCGGCCCGCGAGCAGAAGAGCCGGTTCATGGAAGACGCCTGGCAGGAGCGAATCGCGGAGATCGTGCGCGGCGAGTGGGTCCTGAAGATCGACGACGTGCTGCACAAGCTGGAGCTGAAGCCGCGCGACATCAACAACATGGTGAAGAAGCGGGTCAAGAATAGCCTGAGACAGATCGGCTGGCATGAGACGCGGAGGGCGGGCGAGGGTCGGCTGTGGCGGCCGGTGGATGCGGATTCGGCGGTGAAAACGCTGCTGGATTGAAAGCGTTGCCAAGGCAGAATTATTATAAACATATTTATTGACCGGTCCGAAAATGCGTGGTTAGGTGATCCCCGCGATCACCGTAAGCCAGAGGTCAGTTTTGTCAGAGTTTGTCCCCAGTTCAGAGCAGACCGCCGCCATCAGGGGCATCGTCGAATGGTATAAGTCGGGTAGTCAGGAATTCTATATCGCCGGCTATGCGGGGGTCGGCAAGAGTACGGTCGCCGCCGCCGCCATCGAGGAGCTGAAGGGCAAATGCGGCGTCAAGCACGTCCGCACGGCGGCCTACACGGGCAAGGCCGCTTCGGTCCTGCGCAAGAAGGGCGTCCCGGATGCTCAGACGATCCATAGCCTGATCTATGCGCCTGTCGAGGACGAGGAATCGGGCGAGCTGCGCTTCGTCGTTTCCGAGGAGAGCCCGGCGGCCGACGCCGACCTGATCGTGCTCGATGAGTGCTCGATGGTGAACAAGGAGATCGCCGACGACCTGCGCTATTTCGGGAAAAAAACCCTGATCATGGGCGACCCCGGCCAGCTGCCGCCGATCAACGGTGACGGTGATTTCACCAATCGCGAGCCGGACGTGTTCCTACGCGAAATCCACCGCCAAGCGGCCGACAGCCCGATCATCGAGCTGGCCACCCTGGCGAGGCAGGGTAAGCCGATGCCGAAGGGGTACGACAAGGCTGGCGTGCGGGTGCTGCCGCTGACCAAGGAGACGCAACCGATGATCTATCGGGAGGACACGCAGCCGATCTGCGGGCTCAATCGCGTGCGCTGGGCCTACAACCTGAGGATCAGGAAACTGAGGGGGTTCGAAGGTTCGTTGCCGCAGGTGGGAGAACGAGTCATCTGCTGCCGGAACAACCAGAAGGAGGGGCTCTTCAACGGCGGGATGGGGACACTGAGGAAGATCGCGTCCGAGCACGGCAAGCTGCCCGGGACGCTGCTGATCGACGTGGACATGGAAGACCTGCAGAAGCGGAGCACCAACTTGCTGGTCGACCCTTATCTGTTCCAGAAGCACTACACGAATGGCGAGTCCCAGAAGCTGGCGTTGCCGAAGGGTTTCCCGAGGCTCGACGAGTATGACCTCGGATATCTCCTCACCGCCCACAAGGCCCAGGGCAGCAGCTGGGATGACGTCACGGTGATCGACGACAGCGCCTGTTTCCGAGAGAACCGCAATAATTGGCTTTATACAAGTTTGACAAGGGCTGAACGCGGGCTAACCGTGCTACTCCGATCGTAATAAATATATTTATTGACATAACCGAAAGGATGGGGCACTGTCCACTTTGCGATCACAACACGGAGGAGACAATGAACGATACATCAACGGCATTAGCCATCATCGAAGAAAAGAATGTCGCCCAATACTTTGCCCCCCAAGGGCTCGACCCGATCCTTGAGAAGATCAAGGCCGAGGTAAAAAGCGTTCATTTGGACATTTCCACAGTTGAAGGCCGCAAGCAAATAGCCTCGCTGGCCTACAAGGTGGCAAAAACGAAGACCGCCCTGGACGAACTGGGCAAGAAGCTCACTGAAGAGCAGAAGCGGCAGATCAAGGCGGTGGACGTCGAGCGGGCGCGGGCGTGGGATGTGCTCGAGGCGCTGCAGAAGGAAGTACGCTCGCCCCTGACCGAGTGGGAGAACAGAGAGAAGGCGCGGGTCGCGGCCCATGAAGCGGCGCTGGCTGCCATCCCGGAACATCCGGCCTATGGCCAGTTCGAAACCGCCGAGCTGCTCGACAAGCGGCTTTCTCACCTCGAAGACCTCCCCGCTCGTGAATGGGAAGAGTTCGCCGATCGGGCCGCGATGGTCAGGGCGCAGGAGATGTCGCGCACCAGGACGCTGCTGGAGGCTGCCCGGAAACGGGAGGCCGAGCAGGCCGAGCTTGCCCGCTTGCGGCGGGAAGAGGCCGAACGCAAGCAGCGCGAGCACGAGGAGCGATTGAAGGCGGAGGCCGCCGAACAGGCGAGGGTGGAGGCCGAGGCCAAGGCCAAAGCGGAGGCGGAAGCCGAGGCCTTACGGGTCCGCGCCGAGCAAGAAGAAGCGGAGAGAGACCGGCGGCGGATTCAGCGTGAGAAGGAGGAAGCCGACCAACTGGCGGCGGAGGCGGAAGCTCGCGCCGTTAAGGCGGAAGAAGACCGCCTGGCCACTATCGCCAAGGCCGAAGCTGACCGCCAGGCCGCCGAGAAAGCAGCCGTTGCCGCCGCCCAAGCCGCCGAACAGGCGAAACGGGATGCCGAGCTTGCCGTTCAGCGCGAGCGGGAGCGGATCGAGGCGGAACGAAAGGCCGAGGCGGATGCGTTGGCGGCGCGTGAGTCGGACAAGGCGCACCGGGCGAAGATCAATAACCAGGCCTTGAATGCCTTGATCGAGCATTGCGGTTCGGCGACGGCGCCGGTGACGCCCGAGCTTGCCAAAGCCGTGATTGCTGCCATCGCTAAGGGTCTGATCCCCCACGTCAGAATAGCCTATTAGGAATTTTTATGGGCCAAATTATAATTTACGATGATCTGATTCAAGGCTCCCCGGAATGGCTGCAGGCCCGGCTCGGGTTGCTGACGGCGAGCGAGATGAAACTGATTGTCTCGCCGAAGATGCTCAAGCCGGCCAAGAACGACAAATCCCGCGCGCACCTCTACGAACTGCTCGCCCAGCGGATCAGCGGATACGTCGAGCCGCATTACATCGGCGACGACATGCTGAGGGGCCGCGACGAAGAGGAGCTGGCCAGGGAGGTCTACGAGGACCAGTATGGCCCCGTTCACCAGGTCGGCTTCATCACCAACAGCAGGTGGGGCTTCACCATCGGCTATTCGCCCGACGGGTTGGTGGGGGACGATGGGTCGATCGAGGCGAAGAGCCGCCGCCAGAAGTTCCAGGTCGAGACGATCCTGGCCGACGAGATGCCCGAGGATTATCTCATCCAGGTGCAGACGGGACTGCTGGTTTCCGAGCGCAGGTGGTGCGACTTCATCAGCTATTGCGGAGGCATGCCGATGTTCACGAAGCGTGTCTACCCCGACGCGGTGATTCAGGACGCGATCCTCGATGCTGCCGCCAAGTTCGAGGAGGAGCTGCGCGTGAAGCGGTCCGAATACGAAGCACGATTGGTGATGGCACCCGACCGGCTCATACCCACCGAGCGGGTCGTTGAGCAGGAAATAACGATTTAGATGGAGTAGAACAAATGGTTGATTTGACAAAGACGATTATCGCAAAGAGCGACCAGCTCAATGCGGACGACCTGATCGGGCGATCGCTGACCGTCCGAGTGTCCGGCGTGTCGCTGCTGGCTGGCGAACAGCCCGTGGGCATCAGCTACGAAGACGACGAGGGCAAGCCATACAAGCCCTGCAAGTCCATGCGCCGCGTCTTGGTCGCGGTGTGGGGCAGCGACGGCAACGCCTATGTCGGCCGCTCGCTGACGTTGTTCCGGGATGACAAGGTTGTCTTCGGTGGCGCCGAGGTCGGTGGAGTCCGGATCAGCCACATGTCGCACATCGAGCGGCCGGTCACCCTGTCCCTCACGGCCTCCAAGAAAAGCAAGAAACCGTTCACGGTGCAGCCGCTGGCCGCCACCAACGCCGCGCCTCCCGCGGCATCTCATACGCCGGAACAGCTCAAAGCGGCGGCCTCCAGGAAAGTGGCGGCGCTCATCGCGGCGATCGATGCCGCATCCGATGCCGCAGCCGTGGACGACGCGTTGACGAGGAACGCCGAGCCGTTGGCCCGCCTCCGAAACGCTTACGGCGACCTGGCCGCGCAGATCGACGCCGCCGCGCAGGCCAAGAAGTCGTCCTTCTCCGCGCCGGCCGATCCGCTGGGCGAATTCGACGACGTCATCTGACCGTGAACGAGCAGGTGACACTCGCCGCATGGCGGAAGGCCGAGGGCATCTCCCAGAAGGATCTGGCCGCCCGCCTTTCCGCCACGCTGGGCCGCGCCGTGCATCAGCCGAGCGTCTTCCAGTGGGAGTCCGGCGCGGTCATGCCGGGGGCCGACGTCGCCGAGGCGATCCGCTCGCTAACCGGCGGCCAGGTGGTCGGCTCCAGCTTCGGGCGGCGCAGTTGCCCGCAAGCCTGAAACGCCTCCGCGAGGCCGGGGGATCGGTTTTCCTGCACAAGTGCGAGGTGTGCGGTGCCGAGGCGTCGTTCGGCTTCGGCGTGTCCCTGCGCCTGGCGCTCGAGTGCCTGGCGGCGGGGGATCTGGCCAATGCCAAGCGGCATCTCGGGAGCTGGTTCTGCGGGGAGCACCGGCCCATGGGCCGTGGAAACGCCGAGTGACGGAGCTTTGGCCGCACCAGCAGACCATGTTCGGCGAATGCCGCGTCGCGTTCCGCTCCTTCCGCAGCGTGCTGCTCCAGTCCGCGACCGGCTCCGGCAAGACGCAGATGGGGACCGCCGCCGCGAAGTCCACCACCGAGAAGGGCAACGGGGTCATCTGGCTCAACCACCGCAAGGAGTTGCTCGAGCAGACCAGCAAGACGTTCACCAAGGCGGGCGTCCCCCACTCCGTGATGGTCTCCGGGCGGCACCACGATGACCGCCTCCGCGCCACGGTGGCGAGCGTCGGCACGCTGGTCAACCGCCTCGAATCCACCCGCCCGCCGAAGCTGCTGATCCCCGACGAGGCGCACCATTCCGTCGCCGGGTCGTTCGACAGGATCATCCGCTGGGTGGAGTCCGAAGGCGGCATGGTGCTCGGGCTCACGGCCACGCCCTGGCGCCTATCGGGCGAGGGCCTGGACAGCCACTACCAGCACATGGTCCAGGGGCCGTCCGTCGCCTGGTTGATCGCTCACGGATTTCTGAGCGACTTCCGGGCCTATGCGCCGGCCGCGCCCGACCTGTCGCAGATCCACACGATGGCCGGCGACTTCGTCAAGAACGAGATCGACCAGGTCATGAAGGGCAAGGCCATCATCGCCGACTGCGTCTCCCAGTGGCGCCGGTATGCCCTCGGGAGGCGGACCATCGGTTTCGCCGTCTCGGTGGAGCACTCGCTGATGATGGTCGAGGAGTTCCTGCGGGCTGGCATCCCGGCGGCGCACATTGATGCGACCACGCCGTCCCACATCCGCCGGCAGCACATCCTGAACTTCGCCACCGGGCACCTGCTCGTCCTGTTCAACTGCGAGCTGTTCGCCGAAGGGTTCGACCTCTCGGCCATCGCCGACCGCGACGTCACGGTCGAGTGCGTCATCCAGGCCAGACCGACGAAGAGCCTGACCATGCACCTCCAGCAACTCGGCAGGGGCCTACGTCGCAAGCCCCACCCCGCCATCCTGATCGATCTCTGCGGCAACCTCGGCAGGCTGGGCCTCCCCGACCACCCCCACGAATGGACGCTCGCGGGCCGCCCCAAGAAGGGGCGCGGCGGCAAGAGCGAGGAGGCGGCGCCGCTGGTCCGCAAATGCCAAAAGTGCGACGTGATGTTCCCGATCGCGCTCCCGACATGCCCGCATTGCGGGGCGGTGCAGCAGGCCGGCGGGGGCGGCGGCCGCAAGGTAGAGGAGGTGGCCGCCGAGTTGCAGGAGATCGACCGCGAACAGGTCCGGCGGGAGCGGCTCCGTGAGCAAGGCGGAGCGAAGTCGCTCGACGAGCTGATCGCCCTGGGCAAACAGAAGGGATATAAGAATCCGGCGGCCTGGGCCAGGCACGTCTACGCGGCGAGACTGCAGAAGCAAAACCGGGCAGGCTAAATACGCGGCTCGAAGCCTGCCGCGATGACGTCCTGCCGCATCTCCAGCCTGGATCGTGCCAGGAGATAAACGCCCCCGCTGTTGCGTACCATCCGCATGTGGGCCCGCTGCTTGCTCGACTGGGTGCTCTGGCCGGTCTTGCACTCGACCTCGCCGTGAATGCCGAAGATGGCTCCTTCAAACAGGCGGGGCAGGATGACGTGGATGTCGCCCCGGCCCGCCTTGTTGAGCGAGACCCACCGGCCCTCGACCTTGACGGCGCGCCGCGGGTTCTCCCAGGCGGCGAAGCCCATCAGGGCCAGCTCTTCGAGGCAAGCCTTGACCAGCAGGTCGTGTTCCTCGACGCTCCCCATCCCGCTAACCCTTCGCCTCCAGCCACCGCTCACGGGCCAGCTCCAGCCGCGCCTGGGCCGCGCGCACCCGGCCGATACATTCCGGGCAGGTCGGCTTGAAGCCGGCCAGCGCCTCTCGCTTCTCCTCCTTGGCCAGATCGTAATCCTGCTCGGCGGCGGCCAGCCGGTTGTAGACGAACCGTTCGGTCACACCCGCCACTCGCTGACGAGGCCGCCGATCTGCGGCAAGCCGTTGGCCTTCAGCACGCGATTGGCCGCCAGCATGATCCCCCGGGGCGTCGCGTAGGCGTCGTTGAGCCAGGGCTGGCCGTGGTGGGTAGTCAGCTCGCCGACGTGCCCCAGCACGGCCTTGGCGTGCCCGATGGGCGTCAGGCCGTCGCCCAGCTCCTCCATCAGGTGACGGGCAGACGGTTCCGGCGCGCGGGGCCTCACCAGGACCTGTCGAGGTTTCGCCTCCCCGACGACCCGGCTGATCACCTCAATCGGCCGTCCATCCCGGGTTGTAGTTCGGGCGCCGCCCCGTTTCTGCTGCTTCGCCTGTGTGCAACGCTCTCTCAAGCTCGCGTTTTTCGTCATTCTCGTTCTCCGGTCGTAAATCGCCGATGGCGTAGCAGGGCTCGATCACCCGCACCATATGGCCGATGGTTTCGTCGTAGTACTGGCCGATTTCCCGCGGCCTGGTGATCCTCACCTGCGGCCTCTCGAACCGCTGGGTCAGCACCAGCCGGGCGATGCCGTGCCTGAGCCGGTACTGGTTGACGCACGAGGCGCTGCACCGGTAGTGCTTCGCGATGGCCTCGTCGGCCATGCCGCCGCCCACCATCTTGCGGACGATCTCGACATGGGTCGCGGGGATTGCCCTGGTGTCCCGGCTCCGCCTGATCTGCCGCGCCACCGGCACGTACCGGGTCTCGATCCCGTGCTTCCGGCGGTACCTGCCGACCGAGGAGCCGGTGACGCCGTATTCCTTGCCGATCTGGCCGTCGGTCAATCCGTCGGCGACCAACTGCTCGATCACGCGCTTCTGACTATCCGGGATCGATCTACTCCTGGTCACACCGCGGGCTCATCAGCCATAGCCGTTTCCTCAGTTCCGTGTCCTGGCGCAGCCGTTCGGCCAGCCTTGCTTCACCGTCTTTCTGGCACGGCTGGCCAGGGGTGTCCAGCGGTTTTGATGCCTCGGGCGTTGGATTTTGCATGGCGTTCCCTCCACTGGTTGGCGAATTGCTCGGCGACCGACTTGAGGATGTAATGGACTCCGCCGGGCGCGGTGTCGTGCGCAATCTCGCCATCGTCGATTGCACGATAGATGGTGCGGCGCGAGCATTGGCAAAGAACAGCCAGGTCTGAAACGGTAATATATTCCTGTAAAATCAGAGCCATAAATTATTTGTCATATAGTGTGCATTTTTGGCTTGCGCCAACTTTTGGATCGTGCCATATTGCTTTTCGGAAGGCAACAACAATTGGAGCGAGACGATGATCAAGAACAGCAAGCAAGCCTGGGAGATTGGACAGACGGTAAAAGTCGGTTTCCTGAATGGGTTAACCGTCACCGCCAAGATCGCGACGCCCGGCGACTATGCTCCCGACGCCTACATCCTGACCCGCAACGAATCGGTCTATAGCTTCGTTCCGCATAACGGCCTGACGAAGATCACCGTCGAGGAAGCCCGTCGGATGGTTGCCGAGCAGAAGGCACGCCAGACCAAGGCCGCCAGCATAGAACTGCAACGCCTGCAAGCCCGGGAGCGGGTCGCCGCGCTCCACGCCGAACTCGCGGCGTAGCCATGCTCATCCGCATCCGCGAGTCCACCGACAAGTTTGCCGACCGCCGTGTGTCGTGCCTTGAGGCGTGCACGGCAGCCCGCAAGGGGGCCGTCGAGATTCTCCAGGGGACGCCCGAGCAAATTATCATGGTCATGGCGGTCTACCGCCGGCAGTGGCGGGGCAAGGTATCCAGCGTCGCGACGCTCGACAGGATGTTTCAGGAAGGGGTGGCTTGATGAAACGGTCTATCGTAAGACTCTTGCTGGCCCTGGTGGCCCTGCTCCTCATCGTCGCCACGGCCTACGCCTGCGGGCATCAATCCGAACCCGTGTCCGAGCCGCAGGCTGTGGTCAGGAAGGCAGGCTGGTGATGAAACCCTGGCAGCTTCTCATCGTCACCTCCGCCGTCGCCGGGTTCCTCTACCTAGCGGTCTATGCCTACCATCAGGCACATCCCGATCTCAATCACGGCTACAGCAAAACCGACAGCGACAAGGTGTCACGCCTGCTCGGCGAGCCGAGGCCGGTGAAACTGGTCACGGTCAATGCTTACGACTATCTCAATGCCGACGACGGCTTGCCGGTCGACCAAAAGATCAAGGTCACCGAATGGGCGCGAGCCAGGAAGACGATGGGGAAATGATTCCTCAGTCCGTCCTGCTTTCCGTGTTCCTCGTCGGCGACATCCGCGACCCGTGGCCGGTCTACCTGCTCTGGCTGTACTATGCGGAGGTGGTATACGTGGCCTGCCGGGTGATCGAAATTCTGTGGTCATGACGGAGGAAAATCGTATGGGATGGATCAAATCGATAGTCATTCTTGGCCTGCCGATGACGCTCGCTTTCGTCATCGCGTTGGCATCGGAACGGGCCGAAAACCAGGGACGCGGTCGGTTTCGATAGCCGATTTGAGCAGCTCAAATCGGCGTGCGAATAATTAGGAGAGGTATGTAGCCTCTCAATTCATGCCTTGCCGCCCGCATTTTTCGCGCTATGATGCCCCCGGCCACCTGCGGAGCATCCCTTGATCGAATTCCAAGCTATCAACAATCCCGGCTACCATACGACGCCGGAATTTACCGGCCAGCCGGTGGCCGCGCGCTGGGTCGGCAAGGGCGCCCAGATCCTCGGCCTGCCCGAGCAGTTCGACCAGGTCATGTACGACCGGCTGCTCTACGGCCGCAACCCTCACGACGGCGAGAAGCTGACCGCCCGGCTCAAGGACAACCGGCGTCTCGGTTGGGACGTGACCCTGACCAACGAGAAGGAGGTCAGCGTCCTGGAGCTGGTCGCGGGCGACGAGCGGATCGGTAAGCTCCGCGAGGAGGCCATGGAACACGCGGTCGGCCGCCTGGAGAAACAGATCGCGGTCCGGGTCAGGAAGGGCGGCAAGAACGAGGACCGGACCACCGGCAACCTGGTCGGTGCGGCCTTCCCGCACGAGACCAACCGCCTGGGCGAGCCGCATACCCATTTCCACGTCTGCGTGGCCAACCTGTCGTTCGACCCGAAGGAGCGGCAGTGGAAGGCCGTCGAGCTGGGCCAGGTGGACCGGAGCAAGCTGCAGCGCGACTACCACAAGTTCATGGCCGATGGGATGAAGAAGCTTGGCTACAAGGTCAAGTTCTTCGGCTCGCGGTATGACGTTCAGGGCGTGCCCGACACGGATCGCTTTTCCACCCGCAACAAGCAGATCAAGGGGTTGGAGCAGGAATACGACCGGTCGGCCGCCGAGCGTGGCACGAAGGGCATGTCGGACAAGGCGCGGGCCAAGCTCTCGCTCTACGACCGGCCGCCCAAGGTGGGCAACGGCACGCGGGGCGAGATGGTGGGGAGCTGGGTCGATCGCTTGACCGACTTCGAGCACCACGGCCTTCGTAACGCCATGGGCAAGGCCAGGGCGGCGGTAAAGCGGTCGAAGTGGCGGCAGGAAGCGCGGTCGGCGTTCGACCGGATGCGGGGCGTCGACCGGGAAGGTCTGGCCCCCGAGCGGAGCCGGTCGCAGGGCAGGAGCCGGTGATGACCAGGGGCGCCGAGCGGAGCCGATCCGATGGACGAAGCCGATGATTACGACCTCTCGCTCTACACGCGGGGCGGCGTGACGGAGAAGGAAGACAGCGACAAGTGCGGCCGGATGGTGCGCGGCCATCCGCCGCTGCTCCGGCTGGCCACCCGCCAGGGCATCTTCTGGATCCCCTACCACGGCATCTGCGGGCTGGATGAGTCCAAGGACCGGTTTACGATCCACTTCCGGGCCACGCTGAGCTGGGAGGTCGACGGGGAGGTGAGGGCGATGGAAGGCTGCTGGCTGGCCACGGTGATGGGCTTGCGGCTCGACTCGATCCTGAACCACATCGGGATGGGCCAGCGGGTATCGCTGAACGAGGGCGGCACGCCGAGCGATTCCAGCCCGCATGTCAGCCGGATCGACCTCGAGCCGGTGGAGCCGGTAGCGTTCGAGGCTCCCTGAGCGGAGCGACCGGAGGCGACTGGTAGTGGGGCTGATCAAACGGTAATAGTAGAGCTGAATTCGATGCCATTTCTTTCGGAATCCAACCTATGTCCTTAACACCAAGCATACCAGTTATCGACCCCGACGGCGTCCGGTGGACAGCAGGCGCCTGGTTCGGCAGCCAGGTCGGCGGGTCGTGCTGGATGTTGACGGCCTTCGTGGCGTATGTCTGGCAAGCGCCCTGGCTGAGCGTCCTCTTCCTGGCCGGGTTCGCTGCGGCAAATGCCTTCGGCTTCTGGCTGTGGAGCAACCGCCGGCGGTTCCGCTTCTTCCGCTCCGCGCAGTGGATGATACTCGCCTGTGGCTGCTCGGCCCTCGCGACGCTCCTGGCGCTCGACTTCCTCGCCCCCGGGGACCTGAAGCACTACTTGATCTGGCAAGGCGATCGGCCGCGCCAGGCTGGTGTGAACCGTTCGGAGTTCCGCAGCGCCTATGTGATGCTGTGCCTCATAATCCCGGCACTCCTGATCCAGTTCGAGGTCCAGGGGAGGCAGGCGAGGCGGAGGGGTGAGTCAGGCGGCTGACTCGTTCAGTAAGATGGAAGATGGGGTGCAGGCGCCAGTCCTGAACCCCTGCCTTTCGGCGAGAAACGGGGGGAGCGGTCGAAGGCTGGCCGAACGGCTATTTTGTCTCGCGAGGAGGCTGGAGGCCGGGGAAAATAGTCGTCCGGACACTCGCTTGGCCTTGACCGGGATGGGGTGGTAAACCCCATAAATCTAAGAAAAAGCCCGCTTGCGCGGTGGCGCAAAACGGGCTAATCTTTTCATTATCGAGATAAAGAGGAGATGATAATGACACCGATGCTGGAATATTGGAAGCCTGTTGTTGGTTTCGAGTCAAAATACCAAGTGTCAAACACTGGTCATGTTCAATCCATGGAAAGCGGCAAGTTGTTAAAAGGGTGGTTTGCCAAAGGGTATCGCAAGGTAGAACTTTGGCGAGACGGCAAGCCCTGTCGTTGCTCTGTCCACAGTTTGATTGCAGCCGCCTTCATCGGGATGAGGCCGCTCGGCTTGCATATTAATCACAAAAATGGCTGGAAGAAAAAAAACTGGGCTTCCAACTTGGAATACATCAGTCAAGCTGAGAATAATAGGCATGCCATCCGCACCGGGCTGAACAGAGCAACTACTGGCAACCTAACTCCCTTTGTTGTCGGACACTCAAGGAAGTTGAGCGATGCCCAAATTGAAGAAATCAAGCAACTTTCAAGCACGACCTCGAACGCTCAACTTGCCCGGATGTTCGAAGTACACGACTCGTTCATTTCCAGGGTTAAAAGAGGTTTAAGACGATCAGCTTGATTGACGCGGAAGCGTAACTCCGCCCCTTGGCGGCGAGGGGACGGCAGGTCCCCTGTCTTGCGTCAGGGATCGAAGCCCGGAGGGTGGAGACTCGCCTTCGAGGCTCCATTCACGAGAGCCCGCCCGGACGCCCAAGCCACCATCGGACGGTTCTTGCACATCCAGATCCAGAGCAGCCCAAAGATGAACTCCTCCAGCGTCGAGTGGCCCTTGACGATGTTGCACAGGCGGCAGCAGAGCACCAGGTTCTCCGGGTCGTTGTTCCCGCCTTGGGCGATCGGGACGAGGTGGTCGAGGGTGGCGAACCGTGCCTTGCGCTCGTGCCGCCGGTCGGTAGTCATCACCCGGCGGCAGTAAGCGCACAGACCGTTCTGCTGGCGCATCAGGTCGCGGCGGATAGCCCGCTTCTCGTGGGTGGCCATGTACCAAGTCACGCCGCCCTCCTGGCTTCATGTCGGTACCGCTGTGGCTTCATGGCTTCGTACCAGAAGGCGACGCGTGGCGGTTCCTCGAAGCAGGCGACCACGATGGGGTTGGCAGCTGCATACCGCCGCTCTGCCTTCCGGAGCGTCGCGCCGCTCTCACTCGCCGTGTCGATGATGAGCAACCGGCCGAGGTACGTAGGGCACCGCGATCCGAACGGGATGAACGGCACGCCTAGCCGGTGCGAGGCGTAGACGGAGGCGATGGCGCCGGATCGCCCCGGCCCGGTGACGCTGCCGATGGTGTCGGCCGGCAATGTGGCGAGCACCTCGACGAGGCGGGCGTGGAACTCGGGTTCAGAGACGATCCGCATGGAGCTTCACTCCCTGCAACGCGATAACGCCGGATCGCCCGGTTCGACGCCATTCGCCTCGGCCATCGCCCGGTAGCTCTCGAAGAGTTCCAACCCGTCGTCCGAGACGGCCAACAGCTCGATCCGCCCGGCCGTCACCTTCAGCCGGGTCGCCAGGTTGTGGCCCGCTCCCCGCAGCAGGAAGCCCGCGCACGTCGCCGGCTTGCCCGTCCCCGACTGGTGGCAGGCGAACTCGCGATCGGCCATGTCGTAGGCGGTGCTGGCCGAATGGCGGAACGCCTCGGCGGGGAACTCGCCGACCGCGTCCACCCGCCACGTACAGGTCGAGCACGGCTTGCGGCGGTAGCCATGCGGCGAGTCGCTGGTGACGGTGACGACCTGGTGGTCCTCCCCGGCCGGGCGGATGTCGGTGATCTTGTTCATGACGCCGATTCCTGTCCGATCATCGCATCGACGTTCTGCCGGTGGACGCGAAACGAGAACGCGACGATCTCCGGGTTAGCTTCCCAAGAATCCGCCTCATGCAAGCTCGCCCAGAGTTCACGATAGCCCGCACGATAACTTCCCTTGTCATCAGGGTTAAAGGGCCATTGCAAAACGGTCTGGCTTGTGTATTGGCCGCACCCCTCCGCCCTGGCATCTCCCTCGCTGATGTCCTGAAGTCGCTGGATGCGTAGGTCGGTCAGTTCGAGCGTCAGGCGGGAAGCCCAGCGGGGCATGTGGATTGAAGGCACCGAGAGCCGAGGCAAGAAGTAGTGGTTGCTGGCCAGATGATTACCTTCCATGACGACCGAGTCATCGGCAGTATACTGGGGCTGCTTGAAAGTTCGGCCATCACGCTCGGCGTCGCGTAGAGCGATGCCCTCCCTCACCCACAGCAGGCATTGCTCGCCTATCACATGGTGATTCCTAACGTTCGCCCACTGGCTGGTGACCAGCCGGCGGGTTTGGGTCTTGCAGCCGTCGAGGAGCGCGCGGATCATCTGGGCCGAAAAGATGATGGGGGAGGTGTAAACGGCGGTGGTCATGCCGCCCCCTCCACCGCCAACACGGCGGCGATTGCGGTGGCGCGGGAGAGCGTCGAGGCGGAGGGTAGCCGAGCGTAGCCAGGATGTTTCGAGAAATGGGCATGGTAGAGCACGAGACTGGCGTCTAGCTTTATCTCCATGTCGAACCCTAGTTCCCGCATCCGTTCGACAATCTGACCGAAGCCGACGTAGGTCCCCGAGTAGTGGGTAACTTGCTCATGCCACCCGGAAACATGGGCCTCCAGATCTGCCGCCCACTCGGTTTCGCTCCGCGAGTCCCAAATCCAAAGACCATAGCAATCGTTGTCATGAATGCCCTTGTAGCCATCCCGGCAAGTAAAGCCGTTGTGCAGGGCAACTGGGCCATACTCAACGTTGTTCCAGCGAAATTTCGCGGTGCCATTTCCATAAGAGACAAACATACCGTCCATGACAGCCTGCCCGATTTTGGCCTCAGTGTCGGCACCAAGCGATTGGCGAAATACGATCTCCGCCACCACCGCATCCAGCTCGCGATCGGTCATAGCTTCGAGCTGCTCGCGTGTGTGGGCGATCATGCTGCATCCCCCGACTCGTAGGTGATGGCCAGCAGGTTGTCGATCTTGTCCTGCACGCCCTTCTCGCGCATGTGGTTTTCCGCCTTGACCTTCGCCAAGTCGTCTTGCGGTACCTTTAGCAGCTTGTCCTTGATGTTCTGCTCGGGCGGGATTGACACCGTAATCTCCGTCGTAGCGAGCAGGACGCGCTCGAACTCGTCGCCACCCGAGTAGTCCGTGTCATCGATTATTATTCTTCCGGCATTCCAGCGGCCTACCCCGTAGTGGATGAAAAGCGGGCGGGTGATGGTGGCTGGTAAAGCATCGTGCTTGTAGGTTGTATCTCGGCAATCCTTCGTCTTGTCTTGCATGATCAGCTCCTTTGTTTGGACTTCATTTCCTGTTTTCGTTTCGCCACCCACTGCTTCCGGTACGCGCGCATGTACTCGCGGTTACACGGGATGCACTGGCCGTTGGCGTTCCGCTCCGTCCCCCCGCACTTGGCGCACGGGGACTTGGGGCGGCCGGGCTTCGTGGCGTCGGTCATGCGGCGACCTTGTCGATGGCGGTCCGGGCCGTCCCCGCGATGTCCCGCAGCAGCTCGGTCAGTGCGCCGACGTTCCCGACGTTGCAGTCCTTGGTACGAAGGGCCTCGATTTCGAGGATCGATTCTAAGGCTTGCAGCATGTCGGGCGATGCGGCGATGAGGCGACCGTTTGCTTTTGCTTCCTCGTTCCCAACCACGAGTCCATCAGTAACATTAGCGACCTGATAGCCCGCTAAACTGTGGACGACCGAGTCGTACAGTCCGACATCTTGATCGCTCGTATAGTGTTTGCCTACGTTCCATGGCCCTGGTGTGTGTTTCGTTTTGTTCGTCATACTGTAGCCTCCTTGCTGTGATACCATTTCCGTTTACATTACTATTTTTACTTATGCAAGCGGTTTTTGATGCCAAAGTGAAGGGCGGCCTCTCGACCGCCCCAAACTCTCACCTTGCCGCCACCCGCTTCGCCTTCTTCCACTCGGCGAACCGCTCGAACACAGCGGGCTGGAACTGCTTGAGCGTCGCCAGCGCCATCGGGGCATAGTCCGCCGGGAACAGCTGCGGAAACCCCAGGGCGACGATGCACCAGTCGCAGTCCTCCTCGTACCAGTTGGGACCGGCGAACGGCTTGAAGTCCCTGAGCGGCTTGGGCATCTCTGCCACGCGCGACGGTGAGAGATAGAATCCGCCGTGCGACGCGGTGTCGTGGCGGACGATGCCCGGGGCTAATTCCTCCGAGGTTTGGGCTGGTCCCCAGGGTGTTTCGATGGTGATAGGCATGATCTGAATCCTTTCAGGTTGTGGGGCGACCATCCCTGGCCGCCCCGGTTGATTACTTCGCCGTGACGGCGTTGCGTTGCTTGATCCCGGCGGCATCCGCCCTCTTCTGCATCTTGATCCAGGCGTAGGCCTCGCGGAGCAGTTCGGCCATCGCCAACAGGTCGTCGCCATTGAGGCTGTCAGTCTCCCGCCAGGTGTCGTCGCCCTGGCGGTAGGACCGCATCGGCGTGGCGGAGTAGTAGGTCTTGCCTTCGGTGCTCTGATTCCGCCAGATGCAGACCTGCAGGCAGCCATCGCGGAGCTTGTGGGCGGGTGATTGTGGCATGGTGTTCTCCTTCCTCGGTTCTCGGCCCCGACCATCGGGGCCTGATGGCACCGACCGGAAGCCGCCAGAGACGGGAATTTCAAGAACAACAAGCGAGCCTGCGCTGCTTTTTTCTTGAAATTTCTGGCTGCGGCTTCAAGGTGCACGCATCAGGCTTCGTGGGTGTCGGGGATCGGGGCGAAGGAACGATCGACTCGAGCATTCGATGTTCCAGCTCGTCGCTTGAGTCAGACCGACTGCCTGGAGTGAACACCTGAGTCAGTTCGATCAACCCCCGCCGACCGCCGTGAAAAAAGCCTTATCGAGACTTCCTCTTGTCAGAGCGTCCTGGAACCCTTTCGTGGAGGACACCTCCGGCTTGACCCGGAATCTGAATGTCCTGATGATCAACGGTGCCGGAGTTGGGAAGCTCTTGAATCTCGGCCGGGAGTACGATCAGCCAATGTCGTCAGGGCCTCGCCAAACAGGTGGTCAGAACAACAAGAGGGGAAATCGATATGAAGATTGTTTTGCAACTTTCAAACTACTCGAAGGTGTTGCCGATCTGCTCGATCTTGGTCGAAGCATTCGGCTCAGGGAGCAGGTGAATGCGTCAATCGACGATTTGCTCGTTGAGACCCTCGATAAGGACTATTTCCACCAACTCAAATCGGGGCAGCAAACATCATGGGGCTTGCGAGGTGGAAAGCTAGAAAAAGAGTTCCTTGACCAAAAAAATGACTGCGAAGCAAGGAAGCAGCAAAATAACAGGGACTACAAACTGGTTATCGTTGTTCCTAGTAATGAGCGTCGTTCGAGGCTCGAAGACTCGATGCCAATCGACCTGAAGGCAGTTACTTCGGTGGTCGTTTTCCCACAGCTGTCCAAACCCCACGAACTCGTTAGGCAGCATTCAGAAGCGTCCCGCATTTTGACGAATATTTCAGCGAAGAAAACTTATTCCGAATCCGAGGCCCAAATTATCGTTTCTTCCGTTTATGCGGCATGGATCGATCATAAGCCTGATCGCGATGGTTTCTGTTGTCTGGACAAGGTCATCAAAACCATTCAAAAATCGTTTGTTTCCTGTCGCATACGGACCGATTGGAAACGAAAGCCCAAGACGTGGAAGGAGGCTCAAGCTGTTCTCGCGAAAATACCTGGCTTCACTTGGTCAGTGGGCCGCGGCTATTTCGAGTGGGAACATGCTCCCGCAGAACAAGGCATGATGCAGTTTCCATGCAAGAGCGAAAATTTCCGTCGCTTCATTGATCGCATCATCGACACGAAACCTACAAATTTTGACGACCTGTGGATGCAATTCCCGTGAGAAAGTACACCCAATTTGCGACGCGGTCGATTAAGGCTCTTTTGACTAAGCTAGTCAAGGAAGAGTCGCACGAAGTCTACCGCACCACAATGAGCAAGTTGGGTGGCCAGCTTGGTACGCTTCTCATTACACAAATCAAGAAGAACGAAAAAGCCCTTCTGATTTGCTCGAATGAGGATGCTGACTTTCTTGCAGGCGGATTGCTCCAAAGATTGCAAAAGCAAGGCATCAACAATGTTTCTGTGGCTTGCTTTTGGAACGATCGTCAGAAACTACCCACTGGTTCGGATGTTGCGCCAATCATTAGATCTTATATCGAGCCTACAGAAGGCGTAGATGTGTTCATCGTGGTGAAGTCGATTATCTCCTCGGCGTGCATCATTAAGACAAATATTTCGGAACTCGTGTACAAACAAAGTCCTTCAAAGATTTACGTTGTCGCTCCAGTAGTGCTAACTGGTGCGCAACCGAATCTTGAGGCTGAATTTGAACTCTCTATTTCTAAGCGTTTTGTATATTTCTGGTTCGCCGAAGACGACGAACGACGTGAGAACGGGGAAGTTGTTCCAGGAATAGGTGGAAGTGTTTATGAGAGGCTCGGTATTGGAACGAGCCAAACGAAGAATCGCTACGTTCCTGAATTAATAAAGAAGCGTCGGGCCGAACTGGCAAAGCCATCACTGCCTTGAACTTCAAATTGCGACACTTTATTCGTCGAGCCGAGCCTCATTTCCGCCCCCGACCCCCACGCCCCGTCTGCCTCGACGGTCGGGTGACGAGCTGCCCCAGACCCACGTTCCAGACCGGCACGTCCTCGCCGCCGACCTTGATCGTCCCGGCCTTCGCTTCCACGAACCCGGAGATCAGCGACGCATCTCCCGTCGCCGGGTCGATCTCGCCAAGGCGCTCTACCGACGCGCGCGGCAGGTGGAGCTGGCCTCTGTCTCGGTAAGCTTCGACCTTCTCCCACCAGGTGTGGTCGAGGTCGCGGACGTCAATCAGGGTCTGTTTCATGCGGCTCACTTTCCTTTCTTCGCTGCCTTCGATTTGGCGTGCTTCAACCTCGCCAGGGCCATGACCGCCGGCCTCAGTTCGGCGGGCATCTCATCGTACTTATGGCTCGACGCCCGGCCTCCGTTGAGGAAGGGGAGCATTCCCCTTGGGATGGCCTCCCAATTGGACGGGTCGGTGTTGAGCCGGTTGTCGTCCAGGCATTTGAGGCACATACCCTTCGGCAGCTTGCCGTTCTTCTCTTCCCACCGGATCAGGTGGACGGCGCGCCAGCGGGATTGCAGCGGCATGCCGTCGTGGATCTTGCGCTCGAGATAGCCCTCCCTGGTCATCCGCTCGGTGCCGATGGGCTTGTAGAGTTTGGTGGCAACGCCCTGGCGAACCCCCGGCTGGAACTGCGTCTTCCGTGCGTTCGGATGATTACCGCCCTTACCGGGAGGCATCTTCATCCCGGCGTTCCACGACGTCGCGCCCTTCTCGATGCGCCCATCCCGCCCGGTTTTCCAATCATTGCGGGTGCAGAGTGCCTTGAAATTATCGAACTTGACGTCGTCGCGCCCGAACGCTTCGCAGAACTTCGCATGGGCCTCCCTGCGCGGAAGCATGCAGTTCCGCTCGATCCACGCCAGCTCCTCGGCGGTATATCGGATTTTGCCACCCTTGGCCATCTACTTTGCCTTGTCGCTGAAATCCATGATGGCCGCCGGAGGTTTCGGTCTGCCTTCCATGTTCGGCAGCATGTTTTCCCAGTTGCCACATCCGTGCTTCGCCACCAGTTCCGCCGCGCTAATAGCTACATGGGCGTTGCTGATGATCTGTTCGCTGACGTTGACAATCGAGTTGGTGCGCTGAACTTCCCGGTCCAGCCCCTCCTGGTCCAATTTTTCATCGCTCAGCCGTTCAAGTTGCGCGAACAGGTGGTCGTTCAGATCATTCATTTTGTTCTTCATGGTGATTTCCTTTCGGTGTTATTTTGTTTTCGCTACGTTTGAAGATGGGGGCGACGCTCCTGCCGTCCCTGTGTTGCTATGCAGTTTTACCCTTCTTCGCCTTCGCCGGTTCCGGCTCGGGCATCGGAGGAAACGCCATCCCCTCGGGCAGCCAGTTGTCGAGCCGCTCGACCTGCTCCGGCGTCTTGCCATGCTTTAACGGGTCTTCGAACGCCTCATGCAGCTGCTCAGCGAGTTGGGCCTTCTTCGACTCGCGGCGGTGCGTCGCCCACGACGCACCAAGCAATTTGCCGCCGATCTCCAGCAGCTGGCCCTTGGTGATCCGGCTCAGGAAGTTCTCCTTCGTCGGCCGCCAGTAATCGGCCAAGTTCGCCCCCGTGAGCGCCAAGGCAACGTCGTAGGCGGTCGGCTCTTTGCCGCCGTCCAGCTTCGGCCGTAAGGTGACAGCGACGCAGTAGGCCAGCAGGATGTGCTTCTGCGGTTGCGGCAGCTCGCGGAAGGCCAGGAACTGCTCCGCCTCCGCCTCGGGCTTCAGCCAGCCGACCGGGAGCGACTCGGCCAGCGGCTTCATCTGATCGGTCACGAACTGCCGGGCGTCCTTGCTCGCCGTCCCCGCGTAGTTGCGGGTAAACGATACATCGGGGCCATCGTAGGAGGATCGCACGGTCAGGGCGCTCTTGGCTACCTTGAACACCAGCAGGTCGAAGGCGATGGCCGGATGCCGGGCGATCTCCGTCTGGGCGGCACCGAGGCGGTAGGCTTCGAGATCGGTCTTGAGCGCTTGCGAGAGATTGGGCGTCTCATCGGCCTGGTCGCTGCCCGGATCTTCAGATGAGGCTTTGGTGACCGCCTTCTTGTCCTCCGCCCTCACCAGGCCCTTCTCGATGTCCACCTGGCCGTGATAGTTGATGGATACGAAGCAGCCGGCCGACTTCATCTGCTCGGGGTCGAAGCCGATGTATGATGCAAGTTGCTCCTCGATGGTTCCGATCTTTTCGCTGATTGCCGAGTCTTGAGCCTCCAGACCTTCCAATACCGCCTGATCTAAATCCTCTTCTTCGTGGGCAGCGTCGATCAGCTTGGCAACTCTCAACTGCTCGGCTTCCGCCGCCTCAAGTTCAGCCACCAGCTCGGCGGGTGCATCCAGCGGGACCGACTCTATCCGCCCATACTTCGACCGCGTCGAGTAATCCAGCTCGCCGACCTCGACCCAGCCCCAGCCTTCCTGCCGCAGCGTCACGGCCTCGGCATCCAGCTTCTCCCCGGCCAGGCGGTTGAGCAGGGCCGCGTCCTCCAGATACACCTCCTCGCCGAATAGGTCGGCCTTTACTTTGCCGCCAGCCGCCTGGTATGCGTCCAGGCCGACGAACTTCGCCAGCTTGTCGGTGCTCCGCACCATCGCGTCGGTCAGGCACCCCCGGATGTGGCGGGCGTTGCCCTTTTGCCAGCCCTGGAGCGATTGGTAGACGTCCATCTGCCTCTTGCGATCGTCGGTAATCGTGAAGGCCATCAGGCACTCGAGGTCGATCTCCTCCGCCCGATACTCGGCCATCAGCTCCGGCGCGACCCGGCCCAGCTTCAACCGTTGCCAGACGTGTTTCTCGGTGACGCCGAACCGCTCGGCGATGAAGCCGACCGACCGGCCCGTCCGATTCAACTCGGCGAACGCCTCGAACTCGTCGGCGGGGTGCATGGCGGCCCGGACGGTGTTCTCGGCCAGGCTCATCTCCAGGGCGTGCTCGTCGGTGGCGACCTGGCAGGGGACGACATGATCGACAGGTAGCTTGCCCTCGGCCTGCAGGGCCTTCATGGCCGCGAGCCGTCGCGCGCCGGCGATGACGTGGTAGCCTTTATCTGCTGGGACGACGACCAGGTTCTGCATCAGGCCGTGGGCGAGGATGGACGATTTGAGGTCGTCCGCCGCGGCCTTGCTGGTCGTTTTGCGGGCGTTCAGTGGGGATTTGACAAGGTCGTTCAGTTCGATGTATTGGGTATTCATGATCGTCACTCCATTGACGGTTTAGGGGAGGCGAGCCGTTGATGGCGACTCGCCTTTCTGTTTTCGTTTCACAAATCTTCGTATCTCCGCCTCCTCCGCCTTCGAGATTGGGCTCTCGCCCGACACCTTCCGGCGGATTGTGCGGTCGCTCACGCCCAGGTGCGCGGCCAGCTTGGTCTGCCAGCCGTGACCCAGGGGTTTGCAGAGCGCTTTGAGGTCGGCGGGTGTCATGCGGCGGCTTGGTCTTGCCGTTTGTATCCACTAATCATTACAAAGCCCATTCCGGCCATTTGGCGAGCTTCCTCGCCAGACGCTCCGAATGTTCTGGGTGTAATAATGCTCCAGAGTCCGAGTACTTTACCCAAGGCAAAAAGTTGGAATGCGGCCCCCTGATCGCCTATTGCTCCACCAACTTCGATATACGATGGTCCAGAAGCAAGACGGTCTGGATGCGGATAGGAATTCAGAATCGAAAGTAATTCTTCCTGACTTTCTTTTGCTTTTGCCTTGTCAACCCCAATGGTGAGAAATTCAAGATCGACTTTCTCTAAGCCCTGATTTGCATTGCTCTCATGCGGCATGGAGAAAATTTCCAAGACTCCGCCGCCGGTTATCTCGCCTCCTCGCTTGGCTTGCTCGACTAGCTCCGGGGTTCCTTCAAAGATTTCTCCTTTGCGAAGCTGAATGGTAGTTTCTGCCAAAATTTTATATAGCTTATTAGTATCGAATTGAGTCATAATATTTCCATCATAATTGCCGGGTATCATCGCCCGAGGATTATATCCGTAGGTCAGTTTGTCCGGTTTGTCCAGAACTATGTTGTAGAAGGAGCCGGGACTTTCGCCCCGGCCCTTCCTGTCATCATCCCAGCAGCTGTTCGACCATCGCCCGGGCGGCGTTGTTGCTATCCGACTGGTTGCGGTACCAGCGTCCCCGGTCGAAGAGGAACCCCGCCGCCTTCAGCTTGCGGCGAAGCTCGTCGTCGGGCCGGGCCGAGAAGGTGATCGAGACGGTGTAGGAACTTTGGACGATGCCGATCGGCTGCTCGGTGGCGGTGGTTGGCTGTGAACTGTTCATAACGCTTCTCCTTTGGTTCCGGGCCGCTTCATTGCGTCCCGTGGGAAATCGGCCGCAGCAGCCATAGGCGGGGTTGTCAACCGAAGGGCCGAAGGCTTCCGCTTGCGGAAAGCGGCCCTGGCAGGTTGATCGCCCTGACGGCTGATGCAGATTCCCACCCCTGGACGCATCGTGGCGGTCTGGAGAAAGGGGAGATATTGAGCATTTCGGCGGGCAAATAAGCCAGCATCACAACCGATATCCTCCCGAATTCAAACCGATTGCCCTAACACCAGACGATCAAGCGCTGCACGAACCCGATACCGGCGTCATCCCTGCCTCGAATATCCGAATCAGCCGATCGGATTGGTCGCTGATATTTTTATTCGTTAGGCGAATTGGCTCGTGCGGCCAGCCGGTCCCGCGGGGACCGAGCGAAGCGACCTCGGAGGGGAACCGGCCGGGACGGCATCGCCCTCATCTGGTCACCAGTGTGGCATTGCTTGGTCAGATGGGACGATTCGGAGGACTTGGCGGTCTAGAAAGACCTGGATGGGAAGTGGAATCTTGGACCGGGCTTAGGTAAATTGGAGAGTAAGCCATCCAGCCACGCACTGTCGCGATTTCTCGTCGGTAGGACGCCATGGACGCCTCCCCCCACTCGGCCGTGCCTTCCGCCCTTGGCTACTACTTCCAAGGGCTTTTTGCGTTAGTGGTCCTGATGGATAGCAGCGACGGCGGTGCGGTGAGCGTCGAGACCGCCGATGACGTGGTTCGCCACGACGACATCACTTCGCTTTTCCAGCTCAAGCACAGCACCGGCAAGCCACGGCCGCTCACCATCAAGAACGACGGCTTTTGGAACACATTGGGCATCTGGTCAAGCGGAAAGCTCGATGGATCCTTAAAGTTTGTTTTCGTGACTTGCGCCGAAATCGCTGCCTGCAGCGAACTGGCTTGCCTGACCGTAGAGAGAAGCGATCGATTTAGCCTGAAACAAGCCCTCGATCAGGAGGCGGATCGGGTATCGGCCGAACGGCAAGCAGCGAGAGAGGCCGGGAAGGCGATCCCTCACGCGGACCGCGCCGCGGGTTGTGAAGCCTATCGCGGACTGAGTCATGATGCCCGCATGAGGATGCTCAACCTAATCGAGCTTGTGCCTGCAAGCTTTACGGCCGACTCCGCTCCTGACCAAGTCGAGCAGCGACTCCGATCGGCCCTCCTTCCATCGGTCCGCGCCCAGGTGGTAGAGCGGTTGATCCAATGGTGGGACCGTCAAGTCGTCCTCTCGCTTCTGAAAAAGCGTCGGAGGGAACTTTATAAGTCCGAGCTGCAGGGCAAAATTCACAACCTCTTCGTTGAGCACTCTGCCGAAGGGCTTCCGGACGACTTCGGCAGACTTGAGCCAACCTCTGTTGAGGCGGAAACCGGGAAGATCATGGCCAAGCAAATCGAGTGGGTCCAGGGCGGACGCTCGAGGCTTCGGAGGGCAGTGATCGCCCGATGGCGCGCCAGGAATCAGCGAGGGGGTTGGTTGCACAGCGACATCTCGATGGCCCCGGTCCTGGACGAATTCGACAGGCAACTGATCGAAATCTGGGGCGGGAGGCACGGCCCAATGGTCGACGACTGCGAGGGCATCGAAGGAATCGATCGTTGCACGAAGGGGCTGGACATCCTCGAATGGTCGCATCACGACGCGCACAAGGAAGTGCCTCCGATCCGTCCCACCTGGTCGCAAGCATACCTCGTGCAGGGCAGCCTCCAGCAACTGGCCGAGCAGGAGAAGGTCGGCTGGCACCCTGACTTCGAGGCCTTGTTGAAGGCGATGAAGGGGGCTGGGTAATGGCGATGACAAGCATAGACACTTTCGCCTCAACCAATCCTGCATTCTGTTCGCTGGTAATCCGAGCTTTCGTCGAGGGTTATGTCGGCGAGGACCCGGACGGCTCATTTCTGCCCCTCATCCTTCTGCCAATCCCTCTGGTGCTAACGGAGGAGACGGCCGCGACGATCGCTCAGACCAATTCAAGCACAGGGCTCCTCCCTTGGCTGGGTAGATTTCCCGAGGTAACAGTGATGCTTGGCAACCGAATAAGAGGCACAGCGAACATTAGTCGGCAGGCTCTGCTCTTCGGGATTCGTCAGCGTGTTCTCTTTGTGCTGCCATCTGGCCGCGTAATTCTTGAGGCGGATGGGCTGAGGAGGAAACCGAGCTTCCCTGCGACATCGGAGGTTGGCAGGGCGACCAGCTATGCCAAGCGCCTCGGTACCTGGTGCGGACAGGTGCGATCCGCCGAGACAATCTTGATCAGCCTCGGGGTAAACCGATGAGCCGGTGGCAAATTAGGTGCCTGCTCTTCTACAGCCATCACGGCCGGAAGATTGAACTTTCATTCGATCTTTCGGCGGTAAATATTATCGTAGGAGAATCGTATTCCGGAAAATCGGCCCTGATTGACTCCCTGGATTACTGCATGGGGGCGAGCGAGTGCCATATACCCGGCATCATCGCGGAAAAATGCTCTTGGGTGGGCGTGATCTGGGCCAAGGAGAAAACAGAAATAATCATTTGTCGAGCGTTACCCGTGCCGCCTCGCAAATCGAACGAGGAAACATACTACGCGATTGGGACACCCGTCGCGATCCCGGCATCCGCTGCCAATCTAAACCGGGTGACCAATACTGATGGGGCGCTTCGCCGCTTCGAGCAGTTGTTGCTGATGGGCGAGGTCGTAGGGGAGACGTTCAACGAGCGCGAAGGGAAGCGAATCTCCTTCCGGAACGCCTTACCATACGTCCTGGTGAGCGACGACATCATCATTGACAAAATATCTCTTCTTAGGGGGATGAATGATGAGCATCGGCAGAGCATCATCGAGTCGATCCCTTATTTCTTGGGGGCTGTCGAAGAGAATACTGCCGCCGCCGAGATTCGACTCAAGAGGCTCCGAACGCAGCGGGACAAAGAGGAACGAAAGCGTGAGGCGGCTAGGACCGAGGAGGCGGAAGCCCTGGCCGCCGGGGCCGGTCTTCTGCAGGAGGCAATCGCTCTGGGTATGATTGAGCCCCCCGCAGGGGCGGACAACGGAAACCGCCAAGCGCTCCAATTAGCGGCGGCGTGGGCTCCCGGGCTGGAGACGGACGTAGTCGGCCAGGATTCTTTGGCTGAACTCTATGCGCGTGAGAGGGGGCTGCTCAACACTATATCTCGGGCCAGATCGAGGCTTGCCGCAGCTCGCGACGTACTGGATTCCGCCAATGGCTTCAATTTCACGGTCCAGCAGCAGCGTCGCAAGCTGGATGTCCGCTCTATCTTTCGATCCGAGAATGAACGCGACACCTGCCCAATTTGCGATTCCTCATTAGCGGATCGAACAGTTCCCATGAGGTCAATCCTGGATGCTCTGGAGCAACTGGACGGCGATCTCAAGGAGGTCGAGCAAGACCGGCCTCAAATCGACGGCTATATTGCAAGATTGGAAGCCGAGGTCGAGGTGAGCACCGCCTCGCTCCCAGCAATCAGGGAGCAAATATCGGCCATTGTTAGAGAGTCCGAGGCCAACGCACAGCGGTTAGAACTCGATCAGAGGCGGATGCGGGTAGCGGGCCGGGTCAGCTATTTCCTTGAGTCGATGGATCGCGCCCGAGCGGCGGTGGTGGCCATGCCGCCCACCGACATTGATGCTGAAATTCGAGAACTGGAAGGACTTGTTGATCCGGAGGCAAAGGCCGAAAGACTGAATGCTCTGCAACTCCAAATTTCCGGGTTCGCAACCCAAGTGTTGAAAGACCTTCCCTTCGATGAGACCTATCGCGACGTCCAGGTCATGTTCGATGCAAAAAAAGTAAAAATTCAATTCGTGCGAGGCTCAAGAGTTTATGATATGCGGCAGCTTGGCGGCGACGAGAGCTATCTGAGCGGGAGAATCAGTGCACTATTCGGCCTGCACAGGCTCTTCGCCGAGGAGAACCGGCCGGTCCCTGGGGTGCTGATTTTTGATCAAATCAGCCGACCGTTCTATTCGCCCGAAAAAAATCCCGGTCAGGTACGCATCGATTCAACCGACCGGACCGATCTAAAACAATATTTCGACGTGCTTTTCCAAGAGGTCGAGAACCAAAAGACTCTGCAGATCATCGTGTTCGAACACGCCTACTTCCCCGACGATGACCGATACACTAAGGCAGTGAAAAGAGAGTGGGGACCTGACGGAAAACTTATACCGTTTGATTGGCCTACGCTAAATGATTTGGTTGGCTCCACTACTTCGACGACGGATCCGCAACTTGCCTCTAAGGACTCGTCGGTGTCGGAACGGACCCAAGTTTCAGGCCAGATCGAGGTCACCGGCAAACTCTCTGACCGCGACAAAGCAAAAATTGAGTGGCTGTTTAAAATTCTAAGTGGGGCATTGATGTCGCAATCCATCAACGCCAGTATTGTAAAACATGCCAAAGAAATGGCACTTAACGACCGTCGCGTGGTTCTTCTGACGATGCCGGAAGTCTCGGCAGACTTGCAGGTCACCATGAGAGAACTGGTGGATGCCTACAGCAATTTCCTCAAGCTCGATTTGTTCGATGATCCGTCGCCAACCCCCACGAACGACGAGTTCAATATCTTTGAGTTGCGACTGAGGGAGTTGCGGGCGACTCTTGTGGGATACGCTACCGAGCTCAAACACAAATTCCGAATCCAGGTACCAACGAATTTTCAAGAGGCGTCTCTCGGTCAGGAGTGATCGGGGATTGCTCGATATCGTGTCTCAAAGCCCCCGGACGCTAACGCTTCCGCGGAGCTGCGATAGGGAGGGAAGCGAAGCTGCCGCGTAGCGGCCTGGTCCAGGACAGTCCGGCGCCGGAGGGGATCGCCCGGTTATAATCGAGGCCTGAACCACTCCCAAAGCCGCGAGACCCGATGCGAAACCTCGACTTCAGCTCCTGGCAGGCCATGGTCTTCAGCTTCATCGGCATCGCGCTCGTCACCCTGATCGGCGTCATGATCCGCCTGGTCGTCATGAAGTCGGTGCAGTTACGACGCGACCGCGAGAACCGGCAGATCAACGAGCGGCTACGCACGCTCATCGCCGCGTACAAGGCCCTGGGCGGCTCGTTCACGGGCAGCCTCGATGTCGACCCGCGGCACAAGCGGGACCCGAAGGAGGCCGACACGCCGGGTGCCGAACGTGCGAGGCGCATCCGGGACGCCGACGAGTCCGCGCTCTCGGACATCATCCTGCTGGGGACCGAGGAGCAGGTTGAGCTTGCCGCCCGCGCCGCGAGCCAGCTCGTCGCCGGTCGGCCCGTCGAGACGGCGGAGCTGGTCGTCTCGCTCCACGACTTTATTCGCAAGTCGCTTCGCCTCGCCTCCATTCCGGTAGGCCTCGCGATCCCTCGTCAAAGACCCACGCGAATCATCGTCAAGGGCGGCAAGGAAGGTGGCGACAAGAGCGAGAGCAAGGGAGGCGGTGACGACGGGATGGGCGGCGAGATGAGTGGTGGATTCGGTGGGGCAGGTGACGACGAGGATCACCTGGACGCAACCGGTCACAGGTAACGCCTCTCGTTCGCCGCAATAGCAGCCTGGGCGGAGGGCTCCGGGCTTTAGCCTGCCAGGCCGCCCGGACGCCCCATGAAGCGCGTGGCCGGTCGAGGGCGACCTCTGTGGGGGATCTGTTGCTTAGCGAATTGTCCGGTTGAACGACGTGTCGGACATTCGGGCCATCTTGTAAACTTCTTACCAAATTGAACATGCGTTCGCTTGAGGAGCCAAATCTAAAGTCCAACCGCCGCGAAAGCTGGTCAATTCGAGCCGAGCTTCGACGTCCTCCGCCGACGTCTGGCGGAACAACCTTTGGAGGGATAAACTGGCTGCCATCGTTCACGGCCATGGAGGCGAAACCACTCGACTAGGCCAAGGGTTCACAAGTTCGATGAAACCCAACACACTGCCTAAATTGGATTCCACGGATCGCATGAAGGCGTTCGTGAAATTTGCCCGCGAACATATCAAGGGCGATGAAAAGGGTGAAGCCCAGATCTTCTGTGATCGTCTTTTTCAAGCATTTGGCTACGGCGGAATCATGGAGGCCGGAGGGACTTTGGAGTTTCGCATCCACAAGGCGAAGGGCACCCGCTTTGCCGATTTGCTGTGGAAGCCACGTCTCTTGCTTGAAATGAAAAAACGAGGAGAAAAGTTAGCTCGACACTACAGGCAAGCGTTTGAGTACTGGCTCGATCTTGTGCCGAATAGGCCTCAATATGTCATTCTGTGCAATTTTGACGAGTTCTGGATCTACGACCTGAACCATCAACTTGATGAACCGATGGACCGGGTAAAGCTTGAGGAACTTCCAGAGAGATATACTGCGCTCAATTTCCTGTTCCCGACGCAACGCAAGCCGCTATTCAATAACGACCGAGTTGCCGTGACACGCCAGGCGGCTAAGAGTGTCGCGACGCTATTCAACAAGTTGGCCACCCGAAAAAATGACCCGATTTCTCCAGCTACAGCGCAGCGGTTTGTCCTCCAGTCGGTATTGGCGATGTTCGCCGAAGATATAAACCTTCTTCCCAGAGGTCTTTTCAGCGAAATCGTCCTGGAATGCAAGGGCGAAGCCAACAGCTACGATATCATCGGAGGTCTGTTTCGCCAGATGGCCGACACGCATCGGGCGTCTGGAGGACGTTACAAGGGGGTAGACTATTTTAACGGAGGACTTTTCAGGGTCGTCGAACCCATCGAACTGAGATCCGACGAATTGAGCCTTCTCGAATTAGCGACAAGCGAAAATTGGGCCCAAGTGCATCCCGCAATCTTCGGGTCATTGTTCGAAGGCAGCATGAATCAGGACGAGCGGCACGCGTTTGGTGCGCATTACACAAGCGAAACCGACATCTACAAAGTGGTTCTCCCGACCATCGTTCGCCCCTGGAGAGAACGTATCGCCTCGACGACTAAGGCGGCAGACCTTTTGGCGTTGCGCGCCGAGCTATTGGAGTATCGCGTACTCGACCCTGCATGTGGAAGTGGCAATTTCCTCTATATCGCCTACAGAGAAGTGAAACGCATCGAACTTGAATTATTGGAGAAAATTTACGCAAACTTCGGCCGCAAATCCAAGCGAGCGGCAGGAGAATCATCCCTGGTCAGCGCGTCTCAATTTTTCGGCATTGACATCAAGGAGTTCGCCGTAGAGCTTGCCAAGGTCACCCTCATGCTCGGCAAAACGCTTGCTCTGAAGGAAACACGGCAGCGGCTTGCTACGGGCCAGCAGCACTTGCCGTTCGATCTTAGCGAGCAACCGCTGCCACTTGATAACTTGGATTCAAACTTTTCGACTTTCGATGCTTTGCTCACGGATGAAGTCACGGTTCGAGCTTGGCCGACCGTGGACGCGGTAATTGGAAATCCACCGTTCCTTGGGTCGAAGCGTTTGAAGCCCATGCGTGGGGCCTCCTATGTTAATCAACTTCGAAAAGTGTATCGAGACATTCCGGGTATGGCCGATTACTGCGTCTTTTGGTTTCGCAGGACGCATGACCATCTTCCAGAATGCACGCCGGAAAAACCGACCTCTGGCCGCGCCGGATTGGTTGGAACTCAGAACGTTCGGAACAATCAATCTCGCGTGGGCGGCCTCGATCACATCACACTGACCGGTACTGTCATCGAGGCCGTGGACAATCAGCCGTGGTCAGGAGAAGCCAACGTTCACGTGTCGATTGTGAACTGGGTAAAGACAAAAGACGACGAGTTGCTACCGAAGACGCGACGACTTTGGACGCAATTGAATCGGTCAGGCACGAAAACTAGTCGGCGAACTGGCGACGACGAGAATCAACCGAACTACGATTTGGTGTTTCGGGACGTTCCATTCATTAACTCAAGCCTGTCCGACGATACGGACGTGAGCGGAAAGGTGAGGCTTTCGTGCAACCTTACCCCCAAACGTTGCTTTCAAGGCAAGATCCCCGGTTACGATGGGTTCATGCTCGACCGGGAAACTGCCGGACGATTAGCGCTCGATTCCGCAGAGGTTGTCTTCCCCTATCTCACAGGCCGTGAATTATTGGATAGATTTAAAATTGATCGTTGGGTCATTGATTTCGCTAACCGAGGCATGGTGGAAGCTTCGGCATTCAAGTCGGCATTTGCCTATTGCAAGCAGTACGTTCTGCCTGCCGTAGAGAAGACAGTTCGTGATGCAGAAGCCGCCGATAGCGATATGGCGCCAGCACGTAGAGAGCATCTGAGCCGATGGTGGCAACTATGGAACCGTCGCGACGAGCTTTCTGTCTCTTTGTCGTCAATGCCACGCTATATTGGATGCTCGCGGGTGACGCGACGTCCCGTGATGGTCTTCATCTCCTCGAAAATCTGCCCGAGCGACCTCGTGCAAGTATTCGCGTTTCAGGATGATTACTCATTTGGCATACTTCAAAGCACCCTCCATTTCGAGTGGTTCCGCAAGTCCTCCCGCATGAAGGTAGAATCGGACACCCGATACTCCGTTCGCGATGTATTCGAGACGTTCCCTTGGCCGCAGTCGCCTACCCTGCGCCAGGCTGTAGCCGTGGCCACAGCAGCGAGGGCGGTCAGGGCCGTGAGAAGCGAGGCGATTGCCACCACGGGCGGAGGCCTGAGAGATCTCTACCGTATGCTCGAATTGCCCGGCAAACACCCGCTGCGTGTCGCCCATGAGGAACTCGATAAAGTAGTACGAGAGGCGTATGGAATCGCAGTCAAAGAACAAGAATTGAACTTTCTGATGGCTCTGAACCAGTCGGTGAACTCAGCAACCCTCAGCGGCAGCCATTTTCAGCGGCCAGGCCTTCCCACTTGCGTCACTGAACACAGCTCGTTCTATTCCTCCGACTCATATACGGAATAACGTGCCCCGATGGCAAAAATTCTCTACACGGTCCAGAGGCCTGGCGAAGGCACCTCGATCCTGAACGCTTGCCGTGACCTCGCCGGCTCAACGACGTTCAATCGGCTGACGGGACTTTACGCGTTTGCGTCCTACAAAGGCGCCCGCTTACTGGTAGAGATTCTCAAACCGTCCGCGAGTTGGGCTTCTGCTTCAAAGCGATGGGTGATCTCAATCGATGGTGGGATTACCGAGCCGGAGGCTCTTCGTTATCTTGTAAGGATGCGCAGAACGGAGGTGCGAGTGCCTGAAGCCGAGGCCTTGCTCACGCGAAAACTCAAGCCCGCCTTTAGGTTTCACCCGAAGACGCTCTTGCTTGAGCGGCAAGGTACACCGATCCAGCCTGCGGCAATCCTAGTCGGTTCGGCGAATTTAACGTGCAGCGGGCTATGCTTTGGCCACGAGCATGCCATGAGCGCCCAACCCGCGGGTTCTGATCTGCCTGCTTCACTCGCGAGTGGTCTGGCAAACTTGGAACAAGTCGTCGCCGCTTCAACTGTGATTGATGAGGCATTCATTGACCGCTACGCAGCAATCCGACCTGCAAAACCAACCTTGACCGAGGAGTTCGAAAACGAGCGGGCGGAAAACATCCTACAAGAACCGCCCGTCATCGCAGCGACCATGTCCGCCGCGTTAGCTGCCGCCGATCACTTCTGGATTCACATCGAGTACGTAGTGGGCAATCGCGGCAGGAATGAAGAAGGAAATCAGATTGATATGCAGAGAGGCTCACGGGTATTCTTTGGATTCGGTGACAAAGCACTTCCGAAGAATTCACCTATAGGTAGCGTCCGAATTCTGTATGAAACTCATTCGGCCTCCAGAAACCTGCGGTTTGGCAACAACTCGATGGACAAGCTCGATCTACCAATTCCTGGTACGGAAGGTCCTGCTTCCTACAGCAATGAAACGCTACTTTTTACGCGGGAAACCTCTACGTCCTACCGATTAAGCGTCGGTGCACCAGCAGAGATCAGGGCGTGGAAAGCACGGTCCAGGGCCTTGGGTACATCCTTCAGCATGCGGAGTGGTCGAGAGTTTGGCGTTTTCTGACCCTGCCGCATAACTCACGCCTTACGCGCTTTCAGATTGCGGCGCGTGGCGTTGAGCCGCTGCATAGCCCATCCCTAATTCACGCGATGGTGATCTCGCCGTTCAAGCCGCCCCGTACTTTCGCTCCAAGTAACGCTCGACCAGCCGCCGCAGGTGGCCAGTGTCGCTGTCCTTGACCTCGACGCCCAGGTGAGGGTCCACGATGTGTTGGGCTTCGGACGCCTTGATCCCCAGCACGTCCATCATGGGCGGGTCGCTCCCGTCGTCGGTCACGAGGAAGAAGACCGTCACCGGATTCGTTTGCCCCTCGCGGTCGAGCCGCCAGACGCACTGTTGGTGGATGCCAGGCGACCAGTCGAGCTCACCGAAGATCCCGGTGGCGCACCGATGCTGCAGGCCGTCCACGCCCGCGCCGCTGCGGAGCGACATGATCAGCACGTCCGTCTCGCCGACGAGGAACCGGGCCTTCGCGGCTTCCTTCTTGCTGGCGCTCTCGCTGCCGGTGTACATCGCGGGCTCCAGGTCGGCCAGCTCCTCGTTCCAGATGTCGTAGACGTCGCGGTGCCAGCCCCAGAGCACCACCGACTCGCCCGCCTCAACCATCAGCCGCGCGAACGACGCGACGGTCCTGGCCTTGGCCACGCCGGTCGTCTGCCGCATCATGATGTCCAGCTCGCGCGCCGCGTTGCCGCGCTCGACGAAGCTGGCGGTGGTGGCTTTGATGGCCAGGGCACGAGCGAGGTCTTCTACCGCCGCGACCGCCTTCTGGTCGTAGTCGATGTGCTCCACCACGCGGGAAACGCGCGGCAGTTGCTGCCCGACGTCGGCCTTGAGCCGCCGGAGCATGACGTACTGCTCGCGGAGGTAGGTGCCCAGGGCCTTTGGGTCCTTGATCCGGTATTTGCCGTTCCCTAGCGCCACGCACCACTCGCGCTCGAAGTCGGGCCAGTCCCCAAGCGCCGCGTCGTCGACGAACCGCATGACGTGCCACATCTCGTCGCCGTAGTTGTAGATTGGGGTGGCCGTCAGCCCGAGGTGAAAGTCGGTGTGCTCGGAGAGAACCTTGCAGGCTGCCCCCTTGGCCGTGCCCGAGCCGGTGCGCAGCGACTGCGGCTCGTCGTAGGTGACCGACTTGAAGAACCTGGTGGCAAAGATGTCGGCCCATCCGGCGACCTGGCTGATCCGGTAAACATAGACGTCGGCTTCGGGCAGGCTGTAGGGCCGGGCCTTGGTGATGATGTGGACGCGCAGGTGGGTGAACGCCTCGATCTTCTCCCGCCACTGGCGTTGCATGTGGGCGTCACACACGACCGCGGCCGGTAGGGCGTCTGGCTCGGCCACGAGGAAGCCGGCGGCGGTATAGGTCTTCCCCAGTCCGCCCTCGTCGCCTAGGAGTAGGCGGCCACGTCTGCGGAGCACCTCGATGGCCTGCCACTGGTAGGGGCGGAGCAGCTGGCCGTCGCGGAGCGCGGTGGAACCGGTGGGCTTGTAGTCCGGCGTCAGGATGCGTTCCATTTCCGCCTGGCGGTGCAAGAACGAATCGCGGCCGAAGGTGAGCATCTGGCGGTCGGGATCGCTTATCTCCAGCGGGTAGCGATGCATGAACCAGTCGAGGTCGGCGTCGGCCGTGAGGGTGTGCGGCAGGTGGTAGGGCGGGACGGCCGCCTTGGGGATGGAGGGGAAGATCTGCTTGAGGCGGATCGAGACGTGCGGCTCGGCGCGGCCGATGATCCACTGCGTTTGATCGGGCGAGAGGGCGACGCTGCCGTAGGTCCTCACAGCCAGGCCTCGCCCAGCTTGACGAAGTAAGCGTCCTTCCCCTCGATGACTGGCGGCAGGCCCATGCTCAGGTTGGAGGAGAGTAGGAGCGACCCGACGCGGGGATGGCGCGCGTAGCGGCAGAGCTGCTTGTAGATCGCCTTCTTGCCGTCCCGGCGGACCTTCAGCTCGATGCCGAGCCCCTCGACCATGAAGTCGATGATGTCGGTCTTTGATAGCGGCACCTCGCGGTCGAAGGGGATGCCGGCTTTGGAGAGCGCCTCCTCCAGGTCCGCCTGGGCGCGCTTCTCGCTCGACAAGTCGAGCCTGGTGGCGCGAATGAGCTGAACGATGATCTCGATCATGGAGCGGTTCCTTTTCGGAACTCCAATAGACCGTCCCCAGCCAGGTTGTCAACCTCGACGCTCACCCCACCCTCCTCAACACCGCCGCCCGCGCCTCGTTCAGCCGCGTCATCGCCTCGTGACTGCCGCCCGGCCGGTCTGGGTGCGCCGACTTCGCCTTCTGGCGGTAAGCCGCCTCGATCTCTTCTTCGGTGGCGTCAGGCTTCAGGCCCAGCACGTCCCAGGGCGAGGCGGGGGCTGGCGGTGGCAGAGCGGCATAGCCTCGGAAGGCCGCACGGACCAGGTTGAGACCGCCGTGCCGTAGCTTGGTACGCTCCGCCTCGATGACGTGATGGATCGCCTGTAGGTTCTCCTCGATCTTCTGGTAGCGATCGACGGCGATGCAGGTGGCGAGGTCGTCCCAGGTGAAATAGATCGCCACGCCGGAGTCGGCTGGGTTTCGGTTCATCAGCGTGACGTTGCTCGACACGATGAGGTTCTGAACCTTCTGGCCGCTGTCCATCGCGAAGAGCCGCAGCGAGTCCTGGACGTTGGCGATGGCTCCAGGTAGCGTCGTCTTGAACTGGCTCTTGCCTGGGCTTTTTGTGCGTGGCCAGCCGCTGGGCCAGGCGAGGGGGAATGCCTGGCTCATGCCGCTTCCCCCCGCTCCACCTGCCTCGCATACCGGATCGCATCCGCCTGCGCCTCCGACTTCTCGGCGAACGGCAGCGACTCAGCCCGGCCACTCTTCCAGATCCAGCCACCCGCGTGACGGGCCAGCGTGAAGTGGCGGCCATACGCATTCGGTGATCCGAGAAGCACGGTCACGGAAAAACCAGGTTTCGGGCTTGCCTGGCGGCTGAAGGATTCGCTGGTGTCGTGTTTCATGGTTTACCTCCCGTTCGCTACACAATAATCATCCCAGACCCGGTAAGCATCGAGATATTGCCGGAACGCCGCCTCGTAGCCGTCCGACTCATCATCCGCCGCCTCCATCGCGGCGTTAGCCTCGTCCAGTTCGCGGCAGATCGCCGTATATTCGATGAAGTAGAGGGCAATGGGAAGTCCCAGCAGTTTGGCCGAGCCTTCATTGGTGAGTTGAATAGTCGCCATATACCCCCCTACGCCGCGTAAACAGGGCCGGTGGACATGTCGCCGTAGAAGAACGCGACGGCGTTCCGAATCACCGGCTCGCGTCCCATGGCGACGGCGTGGGCGTGACGGGCGCGAGCTACCCACTTGGCGGTGGCTGCCTTCACCCGTTCGTCGTCCGGGGCGTATTTCCAGAAGCCTTCCGGGTTCGTCAGGGCATCGCGGTTCTGGCGGGCGGCGATCATGTTGGACTTGCGGGACTTGCGGTAGTGGGCCTTGCTGAATAGTTGGGTCATGGTGGTTCTCCGTTGTTGACGGCATAGGCATAGCGCGGATAAAAGGTGAGGTCAACAACTATTTTGCACTTTGTGCAATCTTCTTTACCTTCGGTAGCTTTCTTATTAATAGCGCCATCGGCGCAGATATGCTTCTCTCGCCAGATAGCCAAGAGTAGACGGTGCGCGGCTTCGAGCCAATGACAGGGGCGAATGTCGCAACTCCACCATAAGCTTGGACGATTATTTTTAGTTCTTCTTTTTGCATGCAACCTCCCAAGTATTTATTGCTTATTGTGCAATAATTAATTATAGCTAGTCAAGACAAAATACTATCCAACCGAATTGTAACTGAGGGCAAGATAATGGCCAAGAACGACATTGCAACGGGTATCTCCATCGCCGAAGGGTGGCGATTTTTCACGGCCGATTTTTCCAGAGAAGGGCAGAAGGGAATCGTCATGCTGACGCGAGATGCGCAAGGCACGAGATGGTGGCACTCTCTTTCGGAAGCTGAGCAGGAAACAACCGAGCTTTGGGCAACGGGCTACGGCCAGACCATTGCGGAAGCTGTCGTAGACGCCAACGCTAAGATTGTTTCGATGGTGTTGGGAAGCGAGGCCGCATGACCGACACCGCAAAACACGTCACCGAAGCCGAATACAACCGCATTGCCAAAAAACTGGACCGGGCACGCGAACTGAAAGAGGCTGACACGTCCAAGATGATGCTAGCCGAGAAGATTGAGCACAAGCGGGCGATCAAGGCGGCGATGGATAGGGCGAGGGGGCGAAGTTGAGCGATGAACTTGGCCTAATAGCGATGGGGTTTGTTGCGGGGCTCGTCTGGGGCGTAATCATTGCCGGGCTGCTCCTGCCGATCTTAGCCCACTAACCCGCCCGGCTCCTGCCTCGGCTCTGGCTGCTAACCGTGTCTCGCCAGAACGTATCATCGTCTTCCGGCCAGGTGGTCACTGGCAGCTCGGTACACGCGATCTCCCTGCCATTGGCCAGCATCTTGGCGTTCTGCTCGTCTGCGGCCTGGTCGAGCTGGTAGGTGGTCTGTCGCGAGCGGAGATAGGCCATCGCCTCGCCAATCGAGCCGTCGAAATACTTCGCCGCCAATCCTCGAATGCCCTGCTTACCGGCCTTGGCCTGGTGGTCTGGGTCTTTGTCTCTTGCGGCCTGATTTCCAAGCCTGCCTTTTTCCTGGGGCGTCATCCAGTCGGCGTATCAGATTCCCGGCGTTCGCGCAAACGAAAAAGCCCCGCCAAGGCGGGGCCGGTGATTCAGTATTCCTCGGGCAAAAGAAAGGTGGTGGCGTCCCGGCTTACTTCGGTTATGACCCAGAAGCGAGTCCCGGCGTGCTCGTAAACGCTCAGGATGCGAAACCCCTCCCGGACGCTCAACTCGTTCTCCGCGGCGTCTTCCGCGTCAACCAGCCCCCAGTCTCCCGCCGCGTGGCGGCGGAGGGCTTTGACCATCTCGGCCTCGGGAATCGCCTTGATGGCTCCCGGCGTGGCCAGAATCTTTCCAAGCTCGAAGCGGGGCATGGGATCGGCTCCGGTTATTGGGGGAATTGCCAATAAGTCCCTAAACTCCCTCAAACTGGGGCCTTCCGTGGCCCCGAGTCGATCACTTCACCAGTTCCGCCATCCGCTCGGCCAAAACCCACAACGCCCGGTTGGTCTTCACGTCAGCGTCGATGGCCTTGATGGGCTTCGTGGTCATCCGGCGACCGGTGCTGGCCACTCCCTGCACTCCGCCTTTGATCAGGTGTTCTTGTGTAGTTCTACTGTAACACTTAACTGAAGCTTGATTTCGATCGGCGGGGCGGGAATGACTGGGTTCGGGCGTGCCAGGCGTAGATCCGCGACTCCTCGTTACGCCGCAGCACCACGCTGATCTCCTCGGCAATCGCCGCCGAGCTTGGTGGGTTCTTGCGCAGCAGCCGGCTGAAGATCGCCCGCACCTGGCTCACCGTTACCGCCGGGGTTTTCCCCCCCGAGTCGCTCACGCTCCAGGATCAAGAACCACAGCGACAGCAAGCTCAACGTCACATGGTGATGCCAACCCACCCAACTCCGCACCTCGTAGTGGGCCAGCCCGACCTCACCCTTGGCTTCCTGAAACACCCGTTCGATCCGGTGCCGTACCGAGCGGGCCGCCACCAGATCCGTCAGCGGCACCTCGGCCGCCGCGTTGCTCAACGCATACGTCACCTCCGGCTTTGGCCCGATCGTCCGGATCACCAGCAACCGCTCCTCGGCGCCGATCCGCCCCTCCTGTCGCGTCTGAACCCGAGTCGCCACCGCCTCGACGACCAGCGGCCCCTTGGTCCCGTCGCGGACCCTCAGTCGGGTCCAGCGGTCCGCCGGCAGGCCCGCCGCCCAGGCGTCGGCTCGCACGAAGGGGACCTCGGGGTGTCGGCCGCGTTGGCCCGGTCGGCGAGTCGGACGAGGCACATCGAGGTCGCGGACCAGCGTGTTGCACGGCACGTCGAGCACATACCGCTCGGATCGCTCACGCAACAGGGCGCGGAACTCGGCGGGTCGGCCCAACTCATCGTCGCCGACGACCCAGCCGTGCGGCACCTCGGCCCCGGAGCGGGCGAGCAACTCGGCGGCGATCTCCCAGCTTTTGCGGAAGACGACCTCGGCGGGGACGTGGCACGCCTCGCGACGGGCCGGGTCGTCGGCCCAATCCTGGGGCAGGTAGAGCCGGCGGTCGAGCGGGGCGTGCCCTTTGGGCGAGACGTAGGCGAGAAACACGCCGAGCTGGCAGTTTTCGACCTTGCCGAGTCGTCCGCACCACTGGCGGCCCACGCCGCAACTGTCGTCGCCCTTTTTGGGGAAGGCGGAGGGGTCCAGGACGATGACGCCGTTGGGATCGCCGATCTGCCGGGCGACGTGGCGGCGGACCTCGGCCATGACGGCGTCGTCATCCCAGGCCCCCTGGCCGACGAACATCTGGAGGTTTTTGCGGGGGATGCCGGCCTGGCGTGCGATCGGCTCGACGCTCTTGCGTTCCAGGCCGCTGAGCAGCCCGCGCACGAAGGCAGCCAGATGGCCACGTTGCTCGGAGCGACGAAAGAGGGGCAGATAGCGGCGGAGGAAGGCGGTCAGTTGGACACGGCAGTCGCGGACATCGTCGGTGGAGACGGTGGCGTCAGCCAGGAGATCGAGGGCGTCGGGATGGTCGAGCAACGACATGATGGCGACTCCGGATGATCGATGACTCGCCATCCATCATCCGCAAAACCGAAGAGGTTCGCCAGACCATCCGTTACAGTAGAAGTAGTATTCAGCACCTTCCATAGATCGCGGGTGCCGTCCGCCTCGGGGCGGTCTTCTCGCCTGCGAGGTGCAAGCAAGGCTTTCGGCTCGATGGTGCCGTTGCCGCGTAGCTCGGTGGCTGCCTCGGCGAAAGCGAGCTGCTGGGGCGGGCTGAGCGGGATGCCCTTCCACTCGGCGAGCTGCCCAGTCACGCGGGCCTGGTCCTCGACGATGGAGAACGTCGCGTCGATCACCCGTTTCTCAAAGTCGGCCCCTCCGCTGTGGCGGACCTTCACCGAACCGTAGTCGGCGGACTGTGAGATCAGGCCGTTGAGGCAACAAAGCCGAAAGATCCCAGAGAAGAACTTATATGAGCTGGTGCCGTCGTGTGAGTTGAGCAAAACCAGTTCGGGCACCTCGGCGTAGATGTCGGCCTCCAGGTACTCCCGGCGGCGGAATTTTAACAGGTGCTTGGTAAAGTCCCCCTTGCCGGGGATGCGGGTCTTGCCCTGCTGGGCAGAGACGGGAAAGAACCCCTGGCCGTGGAGAATATCCACAACTTCGATGGTCGGAAGCATTTTGTAGCGGGGGCTCATCCGCTCCCAGGGTTGGGCGGCGAACACGCTGGGGACGATGCGGGAAAGGTTGTCGCGGCTGAGGATGGCGGTCGTCATAGTTGCGGACTCCGGTGGCAGTGTGTCGTGAGTATTGGGAACCGGATGACTTGCTGACGTGTGCATTATCTCAAATAGCTACCCTGGGCGCAATGCCACTATCCGAATAATCCTTATAATCCTGCGAGATAAACTGCCGGGCCTCGCTGGGGGTTAATGCCGATGCGGTCCCCATGGTGCGATGCCAACAGGTGCCGTCGAACTTGAACCCGGCGCCGATCAGCATATTGCGGATATGTGGGGCCGGGGGTTCTGCGAAGACGTAACGCTGGCAAAATGTCGTTTGGAATATCACGTCCATGGTTAGACTCGCCTCCTATCGTTCCACTTGCTATAGACGGTGCCCGTGCCTTTGCAGCGATAGCACTTGGTCCATAGGTTCGTGGGCCAATGGAACGGTATCCAGTTGCGGCTATCGAAGATGTTGAGCGTCCAGCCGGTGCCGGTGCACTTGGGGCAGGTCTTCTTCAGGTACATGGTCGGGCCTCCTGAGAAAACGGGGGCGTCCATGCCCCCCCGGTGGTGCTTACTCGTGGTCGGCGATGGGAAGAACGGGGGACGGGTTGGGCTGGAAGGCGTTCAGGTAGTCGCATGACGCTTGCGCCTTGCTCGCCACCTGGAACAGGTAACGGGGGTCTTCTTTGAGTGCCTTGATCCAGTGCGATAAATAGGCGGCGTGGTCGCTATGGCTCACGGCGTCGAAGCCAAGCTGTGCCATGGTCATCGTGGCTGCGAGTTCGGCAACAAGCTCCTCGCGTGCATATTCGGCGGGCGTGCAGTCGGTGGCGGTGAACCGGCCTAGGCGGTGGTTCGAGCCTGCCCAGTGGTGGCACTCGTGGGCCAATGTCGAATAGAACCCGTCGGCGGTGTGGAACGTCTCGAAAGGCGGGATAACTACCTTGTCGGATAGCTTCATGTAGTAAGCGGCGTTCCCGGTGCGGTCGATGGTCGCTCCGGTGTTGTCAAAGTACGTTTCCGCGTGGGCCTGCTTCTCGGCGGGGTCGAGAATGGCGGTCTGCTTCATGTCGAAACGATCGCCCAAACCGTCGCATTGAGACACGTTGAAGACGTGGTATGCCCGTGCCATCCATGCCGTGCCCTTGCCCTTCTTGCCATCCTCGGCGGTGTCTTCTTTCTGGTAGGGTTGGCAGAAAAGTATAGTGCTGGACTTCTCACCCTTCCTGACGCTACCGCCGTAGTCGAGTGCCTGGTTGAACGTCAGAAAATGCGGGTTTGCGTATCCCTTGATATGGGAAACCATCCAAAGGAGGAAGACGTTAACCCCTCGGTAGGCGATCCCGTTGTGACGCAAGGGAAAGCCGTTGCCGGTCTTCTGCCACGGGCAGCGCCAGGGCTGGAGGTTGCCGCTTTCGAGCTGGGCGACGATGGAATCAGTGACGGTCTGGTAGAGGTCGTTGGCGGTCATCTCGTCTGCTCCCATGATGAGAGAAAGGCTGCGCGCGGCACTCTGGCCGCTTGCCAGCCATACAGGCGAGGCGTATTAGCGAAAGTCACCCCGGAGGGGCGGTAGAGGGCAAGCGCACGGCTGCACAACGAGGAACGAGGCGGAAGCTGGGCGTGAAGTCCCTTGACTGGAGCGCAACGTCAGTCGGTGGGAGGGCGCGGAGCGGTCGCTTCAGCGACGGTACCCCGGGAAGCGACGCCCGGACGCCCAAAAGAAAAGGCTTGCGCGGTTTCCCACACAAGCCTAATCTCCCTCTTGCAACAGAAGGGTTTCATCATGTCACATAATATCTCTGGCGCAAGCATTAGTTCCAGGCGCAAGTCCAAGGCAATCACCCTGACGATGCTCGTCGGCACGGCCTTCTCGCTCACGGCCTGCTTCGACGATGAGGATCCCAAGCACGTGGCAGACGAGGCGGAATGCGTCAAGCAATACGACGATGCTGACGGCTGCCGTAAAGCCGCTGTCCAGGCCCAGCAGGACTTCGACAAGCAAGCTCCACGCTTCCAAGACCGGAACGAATGCGATTCCCAATTTGGGGCGGCGAACTGCCATGTTGTCCACGAAGGTGACCGCGACGTGTTCCTGCCGGCCATGACGGGCTTTCTGATCGGCAGGATGACCGCCGGGGATGGTCAGTACCGGGTGCAACCGACCTGCGCCAACGGGAATGACCTGTACTCGAACGGCTGCGGCCCGATCCGCTCGACCGCTCATCCGGTCTATGCCTCCGGTTATAACCCGGCCGTTTACAGCTATGCAGGGCGTTACTCGGCGGGCAGATACGAGCCGTCCGAGGCGTTCACGGGTTCCTGGACCAGCGACAAGGTGGCCGCATCGCGAGTGACCTCGACCCCTGCCGCCGAGGGAGTCGCCGGGGGCGGTTTCGGTGGCAGCGTGGTGGGAGAGGCGGGCGAGTGATGGAGCGGGTTGACATTAAGCCAAGGGACGGCTGGGAGAAGATCCTCGAAGGCTACGGCTTCGAGCACCACAGCCTGTCAAGCGACGAGGAACCGGTCGCTTACTGGAACGAGTCGGCCTACTATCGGCTGACGGCCGACGAGGTGAACCGCATCGAGTTCGCCACCGCCCAGCTCGACGCGATGTGCTTGCAGCTGGTCGAGGCGGTCATCGACGAGGACCTGTTCGGGCTGCTGTCGATCACGCCCTTCGCCGCGCGGCTGGTCCGCGAGAGCTGGGAGCGGTTCGATCGCGCGCTCTACGGCCGGTTCGACCTGTCGCTCGGCGTCGACGGGTCGATCAAGATGCTCGAGTACAACGCGGACACGCCGACCTCGCTGTTCGAGGCGGCCGTCGCCCAGTGGGAGTGGCTGCAGGCCCGCTTCCCGGCGAGCGACCAGTTCAACAGCATCCACGAGAAGCTGATCGCGGCGTGGAAGGGGACGCAGGGGCTGGTCCATTTTGCCTCGCTGGCCGACAGCGAGAGCGTGGTCACCGCCTCGTACCTCGAAGATACCGCCCGGCAGGCGGGCGTCGAGACGCGGTTCATCACCATGCAGGACATCGGCCTAGCCGGGTCGAACCGGCTTGTCGACCTCCAGGGCCGCGACATCGAGACGCTGTTTAAGCTCTATCCCTGGGAGTGGCTGCTGAGCGACTCGTTCGGCGCAAGCCTGCACGGATGCCGCACTCGGTTCATCGAGCCGGCCTGGAAGATGGTGCTCTCGACCAAGGCGATGCTGCCGCTGCTCCGCGAGCTGTTCCCGCGCAGCAAGTACCTGCTCCCGGCCTCTTTCGAGCCGCCCGCCGACGGTCGCGCCTATGTCCGCAAGCCCCTCCTCGGCCGGGAAGGCAACAACGTCCGCGTCGTCAGAGATGGTCGGACGACGGCCGAGACCGGCGGCGATTACGACTGGAAGTACGTCTACCAGGATTACCACGAGGCGGTGTCGTTCGGCGCCGGGGATGGCCGGTTGACGCCGATTGTTGGTAGCTGGATCATCAACGGCCAGCCGGCGGGCATCGGGATCAGGGAAGATCGGGGCATCACGTCCAACCTGGCGCGGTTCGTGCCGCACCTTATGGGCGAGGCCGCATGCCAGCCGTAACTTACCTTTCGGATTCCGACATTCAACGGCATGCCGCCTCTCTCGACCCCGAGGCAGATTGCGACTTGATCGAGTTGTTGCAGGAGGCGAACAGTTATCAGCCAGGTCAATGGAGCTTACGGAAGGACGTCTACTCGCGAGGATTCTTTCGAAAGCCCTCAGTGGTATTCTCGCTCTACTGCTACGTTTCTGGGCCTGAATGGCAATGTATTCACTTCTCAAACGGCGAAAACGGGGATGGTAGCTGGGGCTTGAGCCGCAAGGAGATGGCGAACTTCCTGCTTGGATTCAGAATGGGCTGGCATGAGGCGAAGCGGAAAGGCGATTCTATATGACCACCTCCAATGCCATGATCCGCTCCGCCGTCATCTCCGAGGACGGAAAGTACCGCTACCACCTGCGCCGGCAGCTCCCCAACCTCGGTTCTCGCGTCGCCACTTTCATCATGCTGAATCCTTCGGTCGCCGATCACCTCGTCGACGACCCGACAATCCGCAAGTGCCTCGGCTTCTGCAGGCGGTGGGGCTGCGGTGAGTTGCAGGTCGTCAACCTGTTCGGCGTACGCGCCACCGACCCGGCCGACATGCGGCGGGGCCGACGACCCGGTCGGGCCGGACAACCGCGAATGGGTGCTGCACGCGGTCGACGCTGCCCTTGGTGACGGCTCGAACGAGTCGGGCTTCGTCGTCTGCGCTTGGGGGACGCACGGTGCCTACATGAATCAGGGCCGGACCGTGCTCGGCTGGATCGAGGACATCTGCGAGCCGGTGGCTCTGGGCCTGACGCGGGACGGACATCCGCGGCACCCGCTCTATGTGCCGTATACCGTCGAGCCGGTACCGTTCGGCGTGCGGCAGGGCACATCGTAACCTCCCGCCCCGGCTTGCTGGTCAGTTTCTCGAATGCGCCGTGACTCGGCTGTGCAGCTCCAACGCTTTGTCTATCACTTGCCGATCGGCGTCGGTCCAGGCGAGGTCCTTTACCGCCGTGAACCCGTCGCGGCTGAGCATCATGTCGGCCCGGTCGACGGCCCGCCCCGCGACGGCCATGCGTTGCTCGTTGATCAGCCTGGCTGCGTTGCCCTGGGGATTGGCGACGACCCGGTCCAGCGCTTCCCGGCCAGCCTGGAGGACCATCGTATCGTCGTCGGTGTAGGCGCAGCCTCGCTGGTCCGTGACGGCCTTTTCCCTCATTATCGCTTCCATGGTCGAGAGGGCGTTGGCCATCTCCGCAAGGGCTCGGCTGCGGTCGCGGTCGGAGACGATGTGGTTCCGGTAACTGGTCATTAGCTCCTGCCTACGAGGAAGGTTTTCCATTCTGTCTCGGCGACTTCTCGCGTGACAGCGTTTGGTAGTAGAACTGATGCAGGAAGCTGATATGTCCTGTATAGCCCTCATCGATCGCTCTATGCAGCCAGATCAGACGGCCAGTGCGCCCATTCAAATCTCGAAACGGGTGGATCTTCTGGAACCGGTTATGGGCCTGCCATGAATCGAGTTCATGAACTGCCCGCCAGAACTTCGCCATCAAGCCAGGGACGGCTTCATGCGACGGCGCGACGTACTGCCCGACCCGCACGTTGCAATCGCGAAAGCGGCCGCCCCAGTCGACGCTCAGGTGCCGGGCAAGTTTGCCATGGCATTCGAGCAGGCGGTCTTTGGTGAGTGGGCCACAGATGAAAGCTTTCGCTGCTTCGAGATCGCCCGGGTTTAACCCGGTTTCTCCTTCGATGGCGTTGCTCTCGACCATGAACTTAGCGAAGTCGAACTGGGCGATGATTGCGTCACGCCGCATGTGGCGGATGAGTTCGAGGTCGGGGTCGATCATTGTTGCGTCCTGGGCTTGCAGACGACCAGCTTGCGGAGCTGTTTCCGCCGGGTTTCGCGGGCTTTGAGAGTGGCGATTTCGGCTTTGAGCGACGCAATTTCAGCTTGGGCGGCTGCATACAGATCGGACAGGGCTTCCGGTACGTTGCGTTCGGCTTCTTCCCTGGTCCTCCCCACCGCCAGCAAACCTCTCAGACTGGGGCTCGTTGCGAAATGCAATCCCTTATTGCCAGCTTCGATGTCCAGTCGGAAGTCATGTTTCCCGACCGCCGAATCAGTCCCATAGCAGTCCAAAGGTTTATCGCTCATCGCCCACCCTCACGTTGTTGCTTGGCCCGCGACTGCTCCGCGCGCGAGGTCCACGGCACTTCCTTCGGTCCGTCGATCTTCTTGGCCAGCGCCTTGACCCCGGCGCGTTTGCCGGCCTCGCCGAACCAGGTATCCTCGCCGGCGGGCGACATGACCCGGTCTATCTCACGTACTTGGGCGGTTGTCAGGCGGCCGTCGAGTTTCACGTCAAGGATCAACGTGCCGTCGCCGTCCTGCTTGAGAAGAAGGTTCTTGCCGTCGTGGAGCGTCTTCACCGCTCCCGGTCCTTCAACCTTGCCTCGCTGATCGCGCGGGCATCGGCAACCTTGTCCGACCAACTGGCCTCAGAGTTGGCCCACTGCTTGTCGCCGGGGACGTAGCGGTAGCCTTTGTCTTCCAGCGCCAACTTTTCCTCGAAGCTCATCGCCGCGCCGTTCTTAAACTGGAGGGCGCTGTCGCCGTTGCCGTGGCGGTTGACGCGGACGCCCGCCGCCTCGAACGTTCCCCGGGCCTCGAAGCCTTCCGGGGCGTGGGGGAATGGCTCGCGGATTTTGACGGGAAACGCAGGCAACTGCTCGTCCGGGACATACTTCGCCAGCTTGTAATCCGGGGCCTGTAATGGGATTTCGCCGGGTTGGGTATACTCTTCGGCGGGTAAGCTTGTTGGTAATTCCAGCTTCTTCTGTCGTGATTTCCGTGGCATGGGACTGCTCAATACTGCTGAGCAATGAAGCTTTCGAAGCTCCGGTCATTTGTTTTATGACCGCGTTTGCCGCCAAACGCGATGAACAACCTGCATGCCGATTCATTTTTCTTCTGCGCTGTAGTCAGCGATGCCTTGTTGCGTTCCTGACGTATCTTGCGAAGTGCGGCGCGTGCCGATGCTCTGGCCATAAGTCCTCCCTGTGTTTTGGTGGCGGGGGCGGGACTTGAACCCGCGGCCTCCAGGTTATGAACCTGGCGAGCTACCCATCTGCTCCACCCCGCAAATACGCACCGTAGCGCACGCATCCTCAGGCGTCAATGAGAAGGTTGACGTTCGGGGCCACCAGGCTGCGGTCCGCTGAGATCTTCCTTGCCTGTGCAACAAGTGGCCGCGGGAATCTCGTAGGATAGCCGGGACGCAAGTTACTTCGGACGCTATTCGTCGGTTGCGCGCTTCCGCCACGCAAATGAGACTTGATCCGAAGAAGTTTTGTATCAGGTATCTTCAAGTAGATTGGTGAGCACTTCACGCGAACTCATTGTGCCTTCAGGTATCTTCTCAGGATCAATCTTCCAGTGAACGCCGAGCATCATCTGCTCAAGACTTTCGAACTTCCAAACTCGCCTCTGGCCGATGGTCTGGTTGGGCTTGATCGTCTGACCTTCCCGGCCATTCGACAAATCGCAACAATTGAACCCCCTTCCCGCGAGCTTGCACACGACAAAAAGCCGGGGTTCCTCAACCAATGATTCATGAGGATAGGAAGTCAGATCAAGTGTAAAACAAATACGTCTATACAAAGCATTTTGGATAAACGAGAAGTGGAAATTCTCATTCGGCGGCAGGTGTCCCGGCGCCGGGTCGTAACCGCCATAGATCAAGGTGGTTAAGCGTTGCGTTGCCGTTGACTGGGGGTCGAGGACGATCATTGCTTCGCTGCGACTACGACGATAAGCGGAGGGCCATCTCAATGCCTCGACATCAGGCTCGATCACCTCAAGCCTTCCGTTCGTTCCGTATCGCGGCGTGAAGTCGAGTTGATGGTTCCGATTATGTTGCGAGAACTTTATCGCATACTTCAGCAACGCCATCGTTTGGAATTCGAAAATCTCTGCCGGCTTATCCGTCACGTACTGGATTTTTACGTGACTGCTTGGGCAAGGCGCGACGGCCAGCGAGATATTGAACTCATCCACTAAATGTCGGTCGTCGCGGTTGATTATCAAATCGCCCTTGCGGATGTATGGTTTGTCGCCGCCTAGTCGGGCTGCCACCCATTCCAGAGAAGTGACCATCTCCAGCCTTTCGAGGGTCCTCCCCAGCTCCAGGGCCAAACGGTCCGAGGACCCATGCTGTTCGATGATCTGTTCGATCTTCCGGGAGAGCGCCTCTGCTAGCCAGATGGAAGTCCCCTCGTTGATCTCACCCGCCCCTTCTTTCGCTTTCCTGACGGTTCTCGCGTCTATCCTATCTCCCGTAATCTTTGCCATGAGGTCGATGAGGCGGTTCTCCGTGAATTTCGTCCCTTCGATCGTTTCGAAGATTTTGAACAGGTGAAAAATCAAAGTATCGTGCGCAAGCCTCAAGCTGGCTTCCGTCTGTTCTTCTTTCTTCCGCTTCTTCGCCATCGTCCCCTCCCCTCGGTTTGGATGACCGTCTGGCGGCAAACCTTGGGCCAGCTAACGCGCATTTGTTCGGCCTCAAAAATGCGCGCATTTTTCGCCGTAAACTATTGCAGTCAAATATCTTTGACGTCGCGAGCCCGCTTGCCGCAAGATAAGTCTGTCGATTGACGCGACGAACCTGGCGACAAATTGCTCGTTCAAAACTTCGCCTCAAGGAGCACCCCGTGTACACCCAACTCTCCACTGATCCGGTCATCCAGGACGCCATCCGCCAGTTCGCCACCGTCCGCGCCGGAGACCTGAAGCATCCGCCCAACTGGATCCGGCAAGATGCCGGCACCCCGGAGGAGCTGGTCGCCCTCGCTCGCTCCTACTTGGTGAATCCGGTCAACTACATCCTGATCAGCCCGGACGGCACAGTCAGGGAGGGGAATCGCCGTCTCTCGGGCATCCTCGCCGACACCGGACCCGAGACCCAAGTGCCGGTCTGCATCACGTCCGAGGAAATCACGCCGGTCGCCTCGCTCGAGATCATGCTGGAGACCGCCGAGCACACCAAGGCCCTTACCCCCTACGAGCAATACTTAGGCTATTCCCAGTGGATCGAACTCACTGGATTGCCCGCCACAACGCTCGCCCGGAAGATCAACCTCAGTGATTCGGCAGTCTCACGCATCCTCTCGCTCTCGAAGGGCAAGACGGAGGTGATCGAGGCGGCGAAGGCGGGCCTCATCGACTCCATGAAATGGTCCAAGATCGTTGTGTCGCCGGATCAGCTTGAGACCCTCCGCCTCGTCACGTCCGGCGAGGTTAAGGGGCGTAGCCAACTCGCTGCGGTCGTCAAGCGGATGCGTCAACCATCCGCCGACACCGTGAAGCTCGGCTCGCTGGTCATCCACCAGCCGGAAAGCCGCCGCGTCATCCTCAAGGGTTCGGTCGACCTGGCGGCGGCGGAGCAGATGCTCTCGTCAGCGCTTCGGGACGTTCAGAAGGCCCAAGCGTCCGGCCTATCGGCAAAGTCGGCGCAGTCGATGTGGAAAGACACGAGCAAGAAGCCCAAGGCCCCACGCCAGAAGCGGGCGAAGGCCAACTGAGCGGCGCGGCCATCCGATAGCCGCCGACATCTCGGACCAAAACCTTTTCTGACCATGCGCCGGCATGCGTCAACGTGGAAGGAACGCGCCATGAGAAAGCTTGCACTGAACCTTGTCCTCTCCGCCGCCGCCCTCATGCTCGGCCCGGCGGGCGTCATTCTCGGCCTCATGCTGCGGAGGAGCCGATGAAACGGGCCGTGAGGGCCGGCATCTTCCTGATCGGGGCGCTGGCGGCCCGCCGCTACCTGCAGCGGGGCCACCTGTCCGACAACGACCTGGCCGATGTCGTGGCGCAGGCCGCGCAGCTCTTTCCCCTCGTCTACATGCCCTACCGTGTCGTCCGCAGCGTCTGGCGGAAGCCCGACCACCTCGAACGGGTGATGTTCCGGTTCTCGACCGGGGACGTCTTCACCCGCGGCGATTGCTGCCGCTCGATTCTGATCCTGGGTGCCATTGGCACTGGGAAAACGTCCAGTAGTGGCAAGACGGTCGCTCGTGCGCTCTTAAGTTCCGGGGCTGGGATCATCATTTTTGCCTCGAAACCCGAAGACCGGGCCGACTGGGAGAAGTTGGTCAGAAAAGCCGGGCGCGAGGCCGACTGGAGGCTATTCTCGCCCGATTCCGAGTTAAAGACGAATCTCCTCACCGAGTATGTCAAGGCCGGCCTCCCGGCGTTCGCGGTGGTGGACGAGCTGATCGGCGTCTCCAAGGTCGCCATCAAGAGCAAGGAAGGCGGGGACGGTGCGGTGTTCTGGGAGCAGTCCCAGAACGCCATGCTCAACCACTCCATCGAGCCGCTGCGGCTGGCCTACGGCACCGCGAAGGCGGCCGACATTCGCCGATTCATCGCCAACGCGCCGCGCTCCGTCAGGTGCCTCCGCAGGGAGCAGGACGGCGAACCGTCCCCGGAGTTCCTGGCCTATCACCGGGGGTTCCACGCCCAGGTGATGGCCCTCGCGGCCCAGGCCAAGAAGACGTCCATCGAGGAGCACGACTTCCGCCAGTGCCTCATGTACTGGAACGCCCAGTACGCGAACGAAGACCCGAAAACCAGGTCAAATATAGAGGCCGGGGTATTAGGATTACTTGATATTTTCCTGCGCGGCGTCGTCCACGACAAGCTCGCGACCGAGACCAGCATCAGCGCCGCCGATCTGGAGGAAGGGGCGATCTGGTTCGTTGATTTCAGCCCGTCGCGCCTGGGTGCGGTCGGCAAGTTCGTCAGCGCCGCACTCAAGCGGCACGTCCAGGACCATTGTCTCCGCAGGGTCATCCGGCCGGGCGACCGCCTAATCGCTCTGTTCTCCGACGAAAGTCAGGGGATTTTGGACCCCAAGGACGCCCACTTCATCGACCAGGCTCGTAGCCATAGATCACTGCTCGTTTATCTGACTCAGAGCATCAGTAACTTCAAGATGGTGCTCGGCGAGGAGAACGCCAACGCGCTCATGGGCCAGTTCGGGACACTGATCGCCCACCCTGTTGACATCATGACATCAAAATACTTGAGCGAACGGGCCGGTAACGCCCTCCAGCTCGATTTCAGCGGCAATATGGCCCCCGCGCCATCCCTGGCCGGGCAGATCATGGGCGTCGCCGACTGGAACGGCGGCGTCAACCAGCACATGCGGCCGCTGATCGAGAGCGCCGCGTTCCAATCCGGACGCACCGGAGGGAGGAGGAACAGGCTCAGGACGGACAGTTACGTGTTCCGCATCGGTAACCCGTTCTCCAACGGCCTGAATGTGATCCAGGCGGAATGGAGCCAGAAATGAAGCGTGACCCGAATCAGGAGACCGTCAAGGGTTTCAACGTCAGCCCGGTCGACCTGGGCTACCTGGCCCTCGGCGGCCTCGCCATGACCTGCTACCCGTTCACCCGCCTCATGGTGGGCAAGCGCGGCTGGGGGAAGATCGGCCCGGCCTGCATCGTCGTCATGATCTTCTGGGTGACCATGCCGTGCCCGGAGATCGTCAGCTTCTTCCCGATCTGGTTGGGCGCCGTGCTGTTCCAGCGGCTGGTGACCCTCATCGGCCCGCACCAGATCGCCCGTTACGAGGGCGACTGCTGGCCACGTTATTTCATCCCGTTTCTGGACGAGCAGACGGCCAAGCTGCTCGTGGAGCCCGCATTGGCCTTCGCCGCGGGAACGGCCCTAGCCCGGACGCATCACTGGTTCGGCCAGCTCTTCGTGGTTTCCGCCGGCGCGATGTTCATCCGCCAGGCAATCAAGCTGTGGATCACGCGGGCTCAGGACGACTCAGCCCGCGACACGGAAGAAGAGATGACGCAGCGCATGTCGCGCATGCGTCGATGAGGCCCACTGTTCAGGAGACCCGAGATGATCCCCCAGATCACCCTTGCCTTGCTGCTTCCCTTGGTCTCGTTGTTGGATGCCCCCAAGCCCAAGCCCAAGCCCAGGACTGAGTCCGAGCCTACGGTCGTGGGCATCTGGGTCCTCAAGTCCGCCACCATCGACGGGCGTGCGGCGACGCCCAAGGACGGGCTGCTCAAGTACCACGGCGGCACCAGGGTCGGCGCCCTCTACAAATTCCGCTCCCAGGGGAGCAGCGTCTTCAACGGCGTGCCCACCGGCTACACGTACATGCCCGAGACGAAGGAGATCTACTTCGAGGGGCATGACGAGAAGGGGGTCGAGATCGGCCTCATCCTCGACGTGCGCTTCGTTGGGAGCGACATGAAGCTCAGCTTCGAGGAGAAGGGCCGCAAGGTCGAGCTGCAGTTCAAGCGTGAGTAAAGGTCGACGACTCTTGGAGCGGTCGGATGCGGACCGACCGCTCCCCTCAACTTATCAGCTCTCGAGGAGAAAAATTCAGTGAAAAACGACCCGCCGATCACAAAGGAAGCATACCTCCACGCCCAGCGCGACATGGCCAACTTGCCGCCGGAGCGCAGCATCCCGGAAGCCATGGTCCGCCATGCGAGGGGCGATCTCGACGAGAAGCACAGGGGCGGCTTCGCGGCATGGCGTGCCGAGAATGTCAGGCATCTCCCGAAGCTGCGCGACGAAATCTTCCCGATGCTCCGGGAGATGGTGAAGGACATTCGCCAGACCGTCAATGAGTTTTTCTTCGGCCTCCACGACCACGCGCCCGAACCCGGCGCACCGATGAATCCGACCCAGATCATGGTCACGGATGAATTGCGCCCGGATGCCTTCAATCGCGAGGATTACGACCTCTCCCTCTACGCCGGTAACGGCGTGGAGCAGGACCGCAACATCGAACGCTAGGAGGCCGATTCATGTCTCAGGAGCAACGAACGACGCTGGACACGCTCGGCATCGATACAACCGAGGCGACACAGGCGCCAGAGCGGCCCATCATCATCCAGGCTCCCAGGGCGAGCTTCTTACAGACCCTGCGGAACCAATTCCTCGTCGGCGCGTTCTTCCACTCTTTGTCGTTTTTCTTCAACTTCTGGTCGTTCATCCCCTTCGTCTTTGCCGCGGTGCTCGCTTTGATCGGCTGGAAGGTGATGCCGCCCCAGGCCGTTCGGGATAAGGCAGCGCAGATTGCGGACCTTGCGGGCAATCTGCCCACCGGCATCCCCCGCCTGGGCAAGTCACCGGAGCAGATTGCCGCCGATGCTGCCCGCAAGGAGGCGGAGCGCAAGCGCAAGGAAGAATCCGAGATCAGGGCGTTGAAGGCCCGCGCCGACCTGATCGGCTTCGATTGTGATCCGACCTGGTCCGTGGAGGATTACCGGGTCAAGGTACCCGCCGCCGAGCACAAAAAACGCGAGGAGGCCCGACGCAACGCCCAGCTCGAAGAAGAGGAGCGGGCCAAGCGTCCTTGGCTGGAGCGTGCCGACAAGATTGGCTTCGACGTCGATCCAAATTGGGACTTGAAGACGCTCAAGCAGCAGGTAGAGGATGCAGAGCGCGAACTGAAGATGGACGCCGACTATCAGGCCGCCCTCCGCCAGCACGAGCGCGACATGGAGGCTTACCGGGAACGGCTCCGGCACGGCCCGAACGCGAGGTGTCCCGCCCCTCGATGCGGCTGGACGTTCCACACCAACCGCACGTCGGGCCAGTTCGGCTGCTCCCGCTGCAACGGTTTCTACAACATTCGCTCGGCGCGGGCGCACTGGACACTTCCACCGCCACCCAAGGAACCGATGCCTCCCGGAAAGTCGCCGGGCATCTGGGGCCGCATCAAAAGACTCGTCCGCTAACGGAGTCGTCATGAAAATCGCCGCATTAACCGCACTCCTCTCCGCGTGCCTCATCCTCGCCCTCGGGCGGGGTGAGGCCCCGGCCTGGCTCCGCTGCATCCTGGTGGTCGGATTCATGATCCTGGCCCTGCTGTACGGGTTATGCGCCTTCACCCCCTATGCCCCGCGCTGGTTATCCAGCATGCCGGTGATTGGTTGCCTGAGCATAGTTGGTGGGTCGCTGGTGTTATGGGTGCCTCCGAACATTATCTTGTCGGCGGCCATGATCGGGTTTGGGTGTCGTTGCATCATGCTCGAACACAGGAAGGAAGACGATGAACGAGCGACAGGAACGGCTCTCGCGCGATATAGCGAACGAGGGGGCGAACTGGCTGGTCGATCAGCATCACATGCACCTGCCCATCGAACGGCGGATTAAGCTGCATTCGCGTTATTTCGACGCCATCCTGGCGGGCATCTGGGCCTACCACAGCATGGACGGGGCGTTGCGGATCAGGGCGGCGGCGTTGGCATCGGAGAACTGAAATGCCTACCCAGACCGAGATGGAGGAAGTCACCAAGCTGATCGAATCCCGGCAGGCGTCCACATACTCGCGCCGGGATGGCGGCATCATCGAGACCATCGACGGCGATCTCGGGTGGCGCGACCTGAGCGACCTGGAGCAGCGGGCAATCCTGGAGTTCAACGTCACTTGGCGGGGCTTCACGCCCGAGCAGGCGCTGGACGTCATCGGGAATGTTCTCACCGGCGATTCGCCCGGAGATTGGATGAATGGTGTCTTGATCGAGCACCAGGCCAAAGAATTCGACGGCATGCGCGAGTTGGAGGCGATGTTCCGCGACATCGCCCGCCCGCGGGACTTCGAAACCGAGTCGGCCCGGGAGTCGCTCATCGCCGAAAGCTACCGGCTGAATCGCGAGATCGGTTATACCGGGTTTCGGCATCAATATTTCGACGATCCCAATTCGATCCAGGAGTGGCCGGAGCCGGCGGTACGCGAGGCGGAGCTGCGCTCCTTCTGGGATGCGCAGGGCGACTACGAAGCCTATCGCGGGAGCTTCGCGGATGTCGCCACGGACCGACTGTCGGAGTATCGGGATTCCCTGGCAGATCGGCTCGCCGCCGATGAATCCGTGCAGGTGGCGTACTACGACGAGGTGACCGGGCGGGGGCGGGAAGCTTTCCGGGCCCTCGCAGCCGAGACCCGAGCCGACGAGCATGCCGCCCGCGTCCGCGACTTTGGGCCAGAGGATGCGGCCACGCATGAAGTGCGTATGGAGCAGGGTTACCGGCTGCGGGAGCTTGAACCCGGGCCGATGGAGCCGCAACCGATGAGCGACGCCGAGTTGGGGCGCGTCGTAACCGATGTTGAAGCGTCCTGGGCGACGCAGGCGCCCGTTCCGCGCGACAACGGGGCGGATGATTACGACCGCCTGCTGACCCTGGCCGCGGCCCGGCGGCCCGCCAACGACAACGAGAGGGGGCGAGACCGATGATCTTCTGGCACACCGTCCAGGCCGGCACCGGCCGGATGGAAGTGATCGAGGCGTACCACACCGTCGAGGACGCCATCCGGGACATGGCACAGATGGCCTGGGAGCAGCCGACCCGGCGCTGGACCGACTACCTCATGGACGAGCAGACGGCGGAGGCGGTCGCCGTGGCCATCTTCGGGCCGGAGCAGGAGCTGCTGGTGACGCTGGCCGACGGGCGGCGGCTGGCGTTCGAGATGCCGGAGTTCTACCGCGTCGACCCGGAGGGCTCGTGATGGCCGGACATCCTGAAGCGGCGATCCGCCTCACCACCTACGCCGAACTCGACACCTTCGTCCGGGCCTACGCGAGCGGCGCGTTCAACCTGCTGGTGCTGCTCGGCCCGCCCGGGCTGCAGAAGAGCCGGGCCGCCCGCGACGCGCTGCCCGACGCCTGCTGGATCGAGGGGCACGCGACGGCGCTGGGCATCTACACGCGGCTCTGGGAATTCCGCGACCAGCCGGTCGTCATCGACGACGTGGATTCGCTCTACTCCAACCCTGGCGCCGTGCGCCTGCTCAAGTGCCTCTGCCAGACCGAGCGCCGCAAGACGGTGGCCTGGGAGAGCGACGCGCCCGCGCTCCGCCGCGACAACATCCCGAAACGGTTCACGACGTCCAGTCGCGTCCTCATTATCGCCAACGCCTGGCACACGCTGAACGCGAACGTCACCGCCCTGGAGGATCGCGGGCATGTCGTGGTGTTCGACCCGTCCGCCGCCGAGGTGCACGCGCGGACGGCCGTCTGGTTCTGGGACCAGGCGATCTTCGACTGGGTGGGCGAGCACCTCCACCTGATCGCCCGCCCGTCGATGCGGACGTACTGCGCCGCGTGGGAGCTGAAGGCGGCGGGGCTCGACTGGAAGGGCCTGCTGCTGGACCACTGGCTCAGCGGCACCCGGCTGCTCGTCGCCCGGCTCAAGGCCGACGCGTCGTTCGCCACCGAGGAGGACAGGGCCAGGGCCTTCGTCGAGCGAGGCGGCGGCTGCCGGGCCACCTATTTCAACCACGCCCGGGACCTGCGGCCGCCGGTCGCACCGCCGGGGCACATCGTGGCCGGTTCCCCGCCGGCGGATGGCGAGGCGGAGGACGTGCTCGACATGCTGCGGCGGCGGCACGGCGAACTGGGGAGCGGTTAGACTTTTAGACTGACGCGGCCGAATACGTTGATGTTTCCAAAGTGCCACTCGAGAGCGACAACGGGAGGACATGCCATGACCGTGAAGCAGGCGGCCGATCGGCTGGAGGTCAGCCAGTCGCTGGTCTATTCGCTGATCTCCTCGGGCAAGATCCGCTTCTGCCGGGTCGGCCACGGCCGGGGGCGGATCAGGATTCCCGACGATGCCATCGGGGAGTACCTGGCGCGCTGCACGTTCGGGATCAAGGAGCAGAAGCCGGCGGCGCCCACTCCCCGGCTCAAGCACATCCGGCTTTGAAGTGTTTGCCCCCGCTCGGGATCGGGCGAGGACCGGAAAGCCGACCGCAGATCCCCTTCGAATATTGATCAGAATTGGAATCCAATTTCACGCCCCGCGGCAAGGACCGGATCATGCCCGATTCGCACGAGGAACGAGTACGCGCGCATACCCTGGAGAAGATCTCCAAGCACTCGAAATGGTTGGCGGGCGAGCCGGGCGGCGAGCAGGCCAGCTGGAAAGGGCTGTATGTCGAGGGCGACCAGCTGCGCGGCCAGGACCTCCGCCGCGCCGATTTCCGGGCGGTGAACATCCACAATGCCGATCTGAGCTTCGCCAACCTCGAAGGAGCCGACTTCGGCCCGGCTTCCTTCTCCCACGAAGAAGATCCGATCCCCACCCAGATCCGCGATGCGCTGTTCGTCGGCGCCAATCTCGAAGGGGCGAACCTGAGCGGCGGGATGCAGGCGCTGCGCGTCAGCTTCCCCGAGGCGAACCTGCAAGGGGCCGATCTCAGCAACAGCGGCTTCAGCCAGGCCGATTTCGAGGGATCGGACCTGCGGGGCGCGAAGCTCGATAGCACCGGCTTCCTCAATGCCGATCTCCATGGGGCGCAAGTGGATCTAGGGCAACTCGATCTGGCGAGGATCAAGCAGTCGCGGCTCCCCGACGGTTCGATGCACCAGGGTACGCTCCTCGAACCCTTCGGGCAGCAGCGGTCGAGCGACTACGAACGGCTGCTGGACGAGGCCGCCGGGAGGGCCAGCTATCTGAACAAGGAGGATCGCGGGATGGATCGCTGACTTCCCGATCATCGGAGCCTGTCACGCTAGCCCAGTCCTCCGCAACTCGATCGGAAATCCCCACGCAAATCGCCACGAGGCCGTGGCGGGCGTGCCCGGGATGGGATCGCCGCTCAGCCCCCCGCCGCCTTGCGGACCGACTCCCGCAGGTGGTCCCGCCGCTGCATCAGGTGGGCGTAGTGCCGCGAGATCATGGTCGTGTCCTTGTGGCCCATCAGGACCGCCACCGTCACGGCGTCGACGCCGCGCTCCAGCGCGTGCGTGCACCAAGAGTGCCGGAAGGTGTAGAGCGAGTACCGGGGCACCAGCTTCCGGGCCAGCGTCGCGATCGCCTGTCGCCGTTCGCCCACCGCGGCGAGGTGGCCCTGGCGCGTCGTGGCGTCGTCGCGCTGGGGTTTGATCAGCCGCTTCAGCTTGGGCGGCATCAGGCCGAGGTCCTCGGCCTTCTTCCGGCCCAGGGCCAGCCGCAGTCGGGCGAAGCGGCAGTTGAGCGCCGATGCGGTCCACGGCTTCCCGTCGGTGTTGACGAAGAGCGGGCCGAGGGGGCGGCGTCCCATCCGCCGCCGGGTGATCTCCAGCGCCGCGTCGGTCAGATAGACGACCCGCCGGCGCTGCTTGCCCTTCGACTCGTCGACCGGGAAGGCCCAGCAGCCTTCCGCCGAGTCGACGTGCGCGGCCTCCACTTTGAGCACCTCCTGCGGGCGGCAGCCCGTCTCCCAGCACGCCGTCAGCAGGTCACGGAACTCCTCGTCGCGGACCAGCGCGCAGATCTGGGCGAACTGCTCGGCCGGGATGACGTGCTCCCGCCGCCCGGCCTTGGGCTTCTCCATACCCCGGACGGGGCTGGCGGGGATCAGCCCCATGCGAGCAGCCCAGTTAAAGGCCCGCTGCGCGGCGATGATCGCGCCGCGGCGGCCGGTCGTCCAGCCGGCGTTGCCATCGACCCACTTCTGGACATGGAACGGCCGGAGGTCGGCCACGGGCAGGCCGGGCGGCAGCGAGCGGGCGAACGACTCGAGGTAGTCGCGATACCAGTCGTAGGTCCGGGGGGCCTTGTTCTTCTGGCACCAGTCGAGGAAGGCGTCGAGCACGCCCACGGCGGGCGCGCCGGGGCCGGCGACCGGGGCGGCCTGCCGCACCTCGGGCGGCCGGGCCATCAACTCGTGCCAGAGCCGCCACGCCTCCTCCTTGTCGGGGGCAAGGCGGACCTGCTTCGTCCCGTCCTGGACGTAGTAGCAGTTCCGGTCCGAGCGCCAGAACGGCTCGCGATTTTGCTTCTTCGGTCGCCCCATGACCGGCACTCCGCTTGAGCGGCATGGCCGATGCCCGGAGTCGCGTGCCCTCGTGGCGCACGAAGAAGCCCCGGGCGGAAGGTCAGCGAGAGGTAGTTTTGCTACCCGGTTTCGCTACCCTGCCGCTCGGGGCTAATACTACCGTCGACGTAAGTCGTTTGGTAGCAAGAGTGCCTCCCGTAGGACTCGAACCTACAACCCGCTGATTAAGAGTCAGCTGCTCTGCCAATTGAGCTAGGAAGGCTTGATGACTTTCAGATCATGAATATACGCCGTTTGCGGGATGGTTTCAACTGGAATGTCCGCAATTTATCATTCCGGGTGTATCTTTGTAGCTTTCGAATCTGGAGATCAGGTGGCCGCTGGCCGGTTCCACAAGTTGGGCCATTCGGGTGTTCCCACTGTGGCGATCAACGCCGCCATACCGTCGAGGTGTTCGATGCACCACCCGCGGCCGGCTACCTTGAGCCGCCGGCCCATCGCTTTGGCCAACCCCTCCATTGCGCCGCTCCCAATCGACCGACCAGTGTGCAGTCGGCTGAAGTAGCCCACGCGGTTGGTATGCTTGGCGAGATAGCCGATCGTCTCGTCCAACGCCTCCTGGCCGGCGACCGTCCGGCCATCCACTTCGGTGGCTCCGATATGATCGAGCAGTCCGGGCCAGCCATCGGCCAGCAGGCACCGACGCGAGCCGTCAAGCCACTCGGCCGACGCCGTGGACTTTTCGCCGTGCAGGCCGGCGGCCGCGATGGCCAGGTGTTGCGAGGCGTGGAAAATGTCGAGCACCTGCGTGGCGTTGGGGAAGTGCTCGGCGGTGGCCCCCCAGATCCAGGCGGCGCCGTCGCCCAGCACGCTGAGCGACCCGGCCGGATCGAACCCGAGGCCCCGAGCCCAGCCGGCCCACCGGGCTGCGAACGTGTCGCAGTCGGAGGTCGTGGCGTAGGCGACGCTGGCCGTGGGATCGGGCAGGTCTCGCGTGGCCCAATCGACGACCTCGGCCGGCTCGCCGCGGGGCCGAACCTGGAAGCGAGCCAGCTTCAACTCTCGCCAACCGCCGCGGGTGGGGGTCATGACGCCATCGGTGAGGAACTCGATGTCGCCTTCGGCGGCGGCGAAGGCGGCTCCAGGCGGGTGGGCGTCGCGTTGCTTGACCCGCTGGGCCGCCGCTCGATGGCAGTGGCGGCGGATCGTCTCGTCGTCGATCCGCACGCCGGCCAACTCGTCGAGTCTCTCACCAGCAACGTCGAAGGACCAGGTGGCCGCCGCCAGGCAAGCCAGGCGAGTGGCCTGAGGGCTGGGAAAGCCGTCCAGCCCCAGGCAGTCGTCGGCCGGGTAGGCGGTCAGGCCACACCGCGAGCACCGCATCGAGCGGCGGGTCAGGCGGACCTTACCGCCAGCGGTCACGGTCGCTTTGGTCGCTTTGTCCTTGATGAGCCAGTTGCCGCCGCAGGGGCAGGCTCGGCCGAGAGCCCCTTTTGCTCAGCAGGAGCGGACTGGCGTTGGAGGGTGGCTTTCAGGGCACGGCGGGTCAGTTCACGTCCGGCCCGAATGGCGGCCAACTCGGAGATGGCCAGGACTTGCCCATCGGGAGCGGCATCGGAGACCATCTCCAACTCGCGAGCCATGGCCAAAGCTTGCTCCACAAGGATCGATTCCAGTTCGGTGTGCACCTCAACAATCCGCTTCATCGAACCACCTCGAGCCAAGGAGAAAACCCCATTCTTAACCGAGGCGGGTCGAAATCTCCAGAATGGAGAGTTATACACCCAAGGGTCAATCAGTTTGTGAAGCTATGGTAGACTCTTTCCTCGGTGTTGGCTCATGCTGGATTGCGGGGTAGTGGTTCTGCAGCGGCGACGGGTCAGCTATGATGGACCGATCGCCCTCAAAACCCACCCTCCAACCGGCTCCTCGATACGTTGGACCGTGAGGCCCAACTATGCAGGACGAAAGCGCCACACTGGGTAGTTTGAGAAGATGAAGGCATGGCGACTCGGTAGCGAGCAGCGAACAGACTGCCCGCCGGGATGCGACCTGAGCCGGATCTTTTCTGCCATGACTACCAACCCATCGCCTCGCATCGACCATCACTTCGCCAGCCTCACCGACCCCCGGCGAGGCAAGCTGACTCATCCGCTCATCAACATCGTCACCATCGCTTTGTGTGCCACCATCGCCGGCGCTGATGAGTTCGTCGCCATGGCCAAATGGGCCCACATACATCAGGACTGGCTCGCCCAGTTCCTCGACCTCTCCAACGGCATCCCCTTGCACGACCGCCTCAACATGGTTTTCCGTCGCCTCAAGCCCGCCGAGTTCGAGCGCCGCCTCCTCTCCTGGCTCGGGGCCCTGCACGACACCAGTGCGGGGCGACTCCTGGCCATCGACGACAAGACCGCCCACCACAGCTTCGACACGGCCACCGCCAAGTCGGCCCTGCACATGGTCAGCGTCTGGGCCGTCTCGCAGCGAATGAGCATCGGTAGAGTGGCGGTGCAGAAGAAAAGCAACGAGATCACTGCCATCCCCGAGGTGCTCAAACTGGTGGAACTCTGCGGAGCGATCGTCACCATCGACGCCATGGGCACTCAGACCGAGATCGCCCAGCAGTTCGTCGAGGGCGGCGGCGACTGCATCCTGGCCGTCAAAGGTAACCAACCGACGCTGCACAAGGGGATCATGGATCACTTCCTGGAGCACATGAACGACGACTTCGCCCGGGTCCGTGTCAGCCGCTGCGAGACGAAGGGGTCGGACCATGGTCGTCAGGAACACCGGACGTACTACGTGCTGGACATCCCCGATAAACTGCCCGATGCGTCACGCTGGAAGGGGCTCAAGCAGATTGGTATGACCATCAGCCAGACGGTCCGCAACGGCAAGGAGTGCGACGATGTGCGGTACTTCATCTTGAGCAAGCCGATGACAGCGAAGCGGTTCGGAACGCTGATCCGCAGCCACTGGGGGATTGAGAACTCGCTGCACTGGCAGTTGGACATGAGTTTCGGCGAGGACCAGAGCCGGACGAGGAAGGACCATGCGGCGGCGAACCTGGTGGTGCTGCGTCGGATGGGCTTGAGCTTGTTGAAACGGGAGACAAGTCAGAAGGTTGGGATCAAGAACAAGCGACTTGTTGCGGCCTGGAACACCGACTATCTATACAAAGTGTTGTTCGGTCAACAGTTTACGGTGCAATCGCCCTGATCCCGCAGGAGAAGTTGCCACTCCACCTGGGATTCTTCGAGTTCATCCACAACGCTCGGGCATGGAGCAAGGGCGTTTTGAGAGCCTTGCTTGGCCTCTTGCTCGCACCAGCCCGCAATCCAGCATGAGCCATGCTGAATTGTGGACTGGTCACGTACACAGGAGTCGGTGGGCTCATCCAATCCGCTCAACTCCAGGCGGATTCGGTCCAGGTCCAGAAGTCCGCTGGACCTTTTCGGGGGATTCGTCGATACCTAGACGCGACCTCCTTGCCTAGATCAAGGAGGAACAGGGTCGATTCAGCGAGGACCTGAGACGTCATGGATGCCGCTTCTTCCTTCGGACCACGCTGGGTCGCATCGGACCGATCCCGCGCGATGTTTGAACTGGCGATCGCTGTCGGACTGCTCGAAGCCGAGTTGTGGAACTGGCGAGCCGGAGCCCCCGCCTGGTTCAACATCGCGGTCTATGCGCTCCTGATCGCGACGATGGTCCTGTCGGTCCGGCGTCGTCAGGCGGTCGAGATTCACGCATCCGAACCCACCGAGGGAGCGGTCTCGGCCTGGGTCGAAGCGTTGCTCACCTGCACGGTCCTGTCGTCGATCTTGCTTGTTGCCGCCAGCCTGGTCGGCGACAAGAACGAGACGTTCGAGTTTGTCTTCCTCCAGAAGCCTCCGCTCAAGTTGCTGACCTGGCTCCTGGGCAAGTTCGCCGCCGCGCTGGCTCAGCAACTGGCATTGCAATGGTTTCTCTGGCCCGTTTGCCGCGAGATCACCCGGAGCCGGTCGCTGGGGATGATTTTGGCGGCCAGCATCTTCGGCCTGATCCACTTGCCCAGCATTACCCTAGTGGCCATTACCCTGATCGGTGGTCTGGTCTGGATCGGCCTGTACCAGCGGAGCGGTCGCCTGGCCCCCTTGATCGCATCGCATATGGTCCTGGCGACTCTGGCTCACGGTGGGCTTCCCGAGCGCTTAACATACGACATGCGGGTCGGCAGCACCGCCGTCGCCGATCAGGGACGCTTCACCGCGCTCGAAGACCCGAAGGCTCGCCAGATCAACCGCCGGCTCAAGGAACACCGCGACGAACTCCGCCACTTCACGGCGCTCGCCTATTACCAGGCCCAGGGGGGGACCGACTCTGACTTCATCCGCGGCCTGTTTCGCGACATCCTGGGCCGGCCCGCGACCGATTCCGACGTCGCCTTCTGGCAAGATCAGCACTTCCCCCAGATCCGCCAGCAAATCCCCAGCATCTTCCTGGCCAGCGACGAGTTCGCCCAGATCGAGGCGCGACGTCAGGCCGATCGTCAGGCGACCAGCACTCGCCGGTGACCCGGGACAAGGAATTTCTTCACCTTTCCTTAACAATTTCTTGCGTGATCACGGTCGGGTCCGGGATGATGGCGAGCCATTCTATTCGTCGCCGCATTCGATCGAGGACCGCCATGCGCAAGATCTCGGGAGTTGCCCTGCTAGCGATCGTCGCCGGTTTCGGTTTGTCGCTGACCACGGCTTCCCCCACGTCCGGGCAAGATCCCCAGCGCCCACCGGGTGGACCGATGGGCCAAGGTCCCGGACCAGGATTTGGACCGGGCAGCTTTCTGGCTCCAGGGATCGTCGACGCGGCGGACGCCGACGCGGATGGTCGGCTGTCCGTCGCCGAGGCCGCCAAGGCAGCCCGCCAGTTCGTCCAGGACGCCGACGACGAGAAGAAGGGGTCGGTCGACGCCGCCGCGCTCGGGCGGGCGATCAACCGTCGGCTCGGACCGCCCCCCGGTGGGCCTGATGGTCCCGGACCAGGCGGACCTCCCGGCGGGTTTGGACCGGGATCGTTCCTCGGGCCGCAGGTAGTGGATTTGGCCGACGCCGACAAAAACGGTCGGATCACGCCCGACGAGGCCGCCGCCGCGGCCGAAAAGTTCATCCGCGAGGCTGACCCGAAGTCGTCGGGCTCGGTCGATAGCGACCTCCTCGCCGGCGCGATGAACCGGCGGATGGGGCCTCCTCCCGGTTTCGGTGGGCCAGGTGGACCGATGGGTGCCGAACGCAAGTTGGTTAAGCAGTTCGACAAGGACGGCGACGACCGCCTCGATCAGGCCGAGCGCCGGGCAGCCCGCGACTTCCTCAAAGCTGATCGCGAGAAGAACCCCGGCGGCCCCGGTCGCGGCCGGTTCGGCCCGCCCGGCGGCGAGCGCGACGAGCCGAGCCACCCTGGACCCGCGATCGACAAGGCCACCGTCGCGACGTTCCCCAGCAAAAAGCTTTATGACCCGTCGATCGTCCGGACCTTCTTCCTCGACTTCGAGGACAAGGACTGGGAAGCAGCGCTGGAGGAGTTGCACGCGACCGACGTCGAAGTGCCGGCCACCCTGACGGTCGACGGCAAGAAGTATCCGGGGGTCGGCGTCCACTTCCGGGGGATGTCGTCTTACATGGCCGTGCAGGCAGGGCACAAGCGGTCGTTTAACGTGTCGCTCGACCTCGTCAACGCAAAGCAACGGCTTGACGGCTACAAGACACTGAACCTGCTAAACTCGCACGAAGACCCGACCTGGCTTCACTCCGTCCTTTATCTTCAGATCGCCCGGAACTACATCCCGGCACCGAAGGCGAACTTTGTCCAGGTGGCTATCAACGGCGAGAGCTGGGGGGTTTACGTCAACGCTCAGCAGTTCGACAAAACGCTCCTCGCTGAGAACTACCCGAGCGACAAGGGGGCCCGTTGGAAGGTCCGCGGCAACCCGGGGGCCGATGGCGGTCTGACCTATGTTGGCGACAACGTTGAGGAGTACAGGAAGCGGTACGAGATCAAGACCGGCGACAACGACAAGGATTGGAAGGCGCTGATTGCGCTGTGCAAGACGCTGAACCAGACGCCTCCCGAAGCGCTGGAGGCAGCGCTCAAGCCGATGCTCGACATTGAGGGAGTGCTCTGGTTCCTCGCTCTCGACAACGCCCTGATCAACGGCGACGGCTACTGGACCCGGGCGAGCGACTACAGCATCTACCGCGACGGGTCAGGCCGGTTCCACGTCCTGCCGCACGACGCCAACGAGACCTTCGGCCCGGCCATGAGTTTCGGCCCGCCCATGGGCGGTGGCCGTCCTGGCGGCCGACCCGGTGGCGGTGGCGGTCCCGGTGGACCCGGTGGTGGCGGTCCCGGTGGCGGCGGTCCGGGTAGTGGTGGTCCGCGGCCGTCGGGGGTCAAGCTTGATCCGCTGATCGGTCTGAATGATGGCAGCAAGCCGCTCCGGAGCAAGTTGCTCGCGGTACCAGCGCTCCGCGAGCGTTACCTCGACCACGTCCGGACGATCGCGACCGACTGGCTCGACTGGTCGAAGCTCGGCCCAATTGTGGCTGGCTATCACGACCTGATCGCCGCCCCGATCGCGGCCGACACGCGCAAGTTGACGTCGACCGCCGCGTTCGAGCAGACGACGGCGGCCAACCCCGAACCCGCAGCCGACCGGCCGGGCCGACCGGGCGGGATGAGCCTGCGGGCCTTTGCCGACCAGCGCCGGCAATACCTCCTGGATGATCCCGCAATCAAACGACTCAAACCGTGACGTTGAGCCGAATCATGATAAACTGTGCTTCCTGGTGGGTTCTGTTCGGGTCCGTGAAGGGGATTGCATGCCGGACTGGCTGACGACGACCTGGACTCAGGGGCCCGACCCCTCCCTCTGGCTCCTGGCCTGGCGGATCGGTGTGGCGTTAAGTTTGGGCGTCGCCGTCGCCGGTCTCTGCCGCTGGGCACGTCGGGGCGAGACGATTCAGCCCACGTTTTTGACGACGCTGGTCCTGCTGGCCGCCCTGATCGCGATGGCCACGCAAATCATCGGCGACAACATCGCGCGGGCGTTTAGCCTCGTTGGCGCCCTCTCGGTGGTCCGGTTCCGGACGGTCGTCAAGGACACGCAAGACACAGCGTTCGTGATCTTCGCCGTCGTCGTCGGGATGGCATCAGGCGCTGATCACCTCGCCGTCGGCGTCATCGGCCTTTTGATCCTGGCCATCGCGTCGATCTTCCTCTGGCCCTCACACCGGCGGACCGCCTGGCAAACCGCTGACAGCACCCTGACGATGCGGATCAACCTGGCCGGAACAGTTCAAACGACCGCCGAGGCCGTCCTGATCACGGCCGCCGAGCGCTTCGATCTCACCGCCGCATCAACTGCCAAGCAAGGCGCCATGCTTGACCTTTCGTACCAGATCCGGCTACGAGCCTCCACCGCCCCCGCCACCCTGGTCGCCGACCTCAACCAGATCTCTGGTGTCGAAAACGTCGAACTGAAGCGCCCAAGTTAACCGGCAACGGGATCAGGCCAATCCGCAAGCAAAGGCCAGCACTTGCCCTGGGGATGCGGCTCTAATCCGTGTTCAATCCGTGGCTAATTTGGCTTTTTCGCTGTCGCGGCGTCGGCCTCAGCGGGGCCGAGCAGGCCGTCATGGTCCTGGTCAAGTCGGTCGAACTGGGGGTGCGTGCCCAGAAATTCGCGGCGGGAGACGTCGCCATCGCGGTTCCGGTCCATCTTGCGGAACCAGACGGGGCCGGCGGTCGGCTGGGTGACACCTGGTGCGGCAACGACGTTGATCCGCTGCACAACGACGTTGGGGTTTGCGTTGGCAGTGGCAAACAGCGGGGCAAGGTCGCCGCGGGTCAGGGTCAGGTGGATCTGGTGAGGAATCTCCTCGGGGACTGTCCGGCCGTCGTGGTCGCGGTCGCAGCCGATGACGCGGGTGGAGGCGTCGAGCACCTCGCGGGCACCAAGCTGGCGGTTGCCGTCGAGGTCGAGCAGGCCGAACACAGCGCGGCCCTCATCCGTGGCGTTCAAGGTCAGCTTCGAGCGGGTGTGGGTGGCCTGTCGAGTCACGCCGGCCTCCACTTCGTCGGGGCGGAGTTCGGCGTCGTGGTCGCGGTCGAGCGGGCGGAACAGGTTCGAGAGTGGCGCGGGCTGGCCGTTGTCGTCGGTCAGTTCGGTCTCATCGATGTAGCCGTCCTCGCTCGTGTCGGCGACGCGGAACTGCGCCTGGAGCGTCGCCCGAGCCCCAGCAATCGCCCCAGCGCCGGTGTCGACCTGGATGTCGATCCGCGTGGCGCCGACCTCGACCTCGATCTGGTCAGGGGCGAGTTGCCGGACGGCGAAACCGGCCACCGGGCCGCCGTCGAGCTCCCGGACGACCGCCAGCGCGGCGCCATTGGGGTCGGTCGGCAGGACGATGTCGAGGACCGCCTCGGTCGGGTTCGTGGCTAGATACTTGCGGAGTTCATCGCTGGTCAGGAGGCCATCATGATTGGCGTCGGCCTGGGTGAAGGCGGGTGCGGCGATGGCGAACTCGGCGGCCGAGAGCTTGGAGTCGGGCCGACCAGGGGGTCGGGGCGACCCGGTGTCGTACCGCTTGATTAGGGCACGGATCAGGCGGAGCGGCGACTCGTCGGCGGCAAGGCTCAGGACCGACGGCTGCCCGGCCTCGCGCGACAGGCCGCGACCCATCGCCATGGGCATGCCCATCCCATTGGGAGATTCGGCCGCGCCGGTGACCTCGTACCCGCTGATCCACTCGTCGGCGTCGCGGTCAAGCTGGCGAAGACTCCCGACGGTGGCGGCGAGTTCGGGCCGGGTGATCGCCCCGTCCTTGTCGCGGTCGAGGTGGTCGAAGAGGGCATCGGTCCGCCGTCCCGACCCGCCATCGGCGCCGACCCGGAAGGCACCGGCCGGACCGCCGAGCGCTTCGGTCAGTTCATCGGGTGCGATCGCGCCGTCCTTGTTCCGGTCGATATCGGCGCGACCCTTGCCGGACCCGGTGGTCGCGGCGGGACCGGCCAAAAGGCCAAGACCGTTGGCCTCAGCTTCCTCGATCGTCACCTTGCCGTCCTTGTTCGCATCCCAACCAGCCAGCGCCGCGCGGGCGGCGTCGAGCCAGTCGGCGCGGAAGGCGCGGTCGCCGGTCAGGACGCGCATCCGGAGGAAGATCGGCCGGGTCTCGCCCAGCACGACCAGATCCTGGGCCGCATCAGAGCCAGCGGCGGCGAAGGTGGCGGCGGGAGGGATGACCGGCGCCGGCACATCCCCCGCGACCCAGCCGAGCCCGAGCACCAGAAAACCGGCTGGGATCATGCCAGGACCTCGCTGATCGGTTTGGCCTTGGGGTCGACCAGGCGGATCGGGCGGCCGCTCTCGGCGACGTTCTGCGTCATCGGGTCGAGGCCGAGTTGCTGAACGACGGTGGCGAGCAGGTCGGCAACGGCGACGGGTCGGTTGCGAACTTCCATCCCATCGGCCCCGGTGTCGCCGATGACCTGGCCTCCCTTGATCCCACCGCCCGCGAGGACGGTCGACCAGGCGTTCGGGAAGTGGTCGCGACCAGCGTTCTCGTTGATCTTCGGCGTTCGGCCGAACTCGCCCATCCAGACGATCAGCGTGCTGTCGAGCAACCCTCGGGTCCGGAGGTCGTGCATCAAAGTCGCCCAGCCGGCGTCGAGCACGGTGCTAAGCTGCTTGACGGCATCGAAGTTCCCCGCGTGCGTGTCCCAGCCGAGTTGGTTGTTCCGGCCATCGACCGAGGACAGCGTCACCTCGACGAACGGCACGCCCCGCTCAACCAGCCGCCGGGCGAGCAAGCACCCCTGGCCGAACGGGTTCCGCCCATAGGCGTCGCGGACGGCGGCGGATTCTTCTTCCAGCTCGAACGCCTTCGCGGCTGGCGACTGCATCATCCGCACAGCGCGGGTGTAGGCGTCCTGGTGCGACTCGGGAGAAACGCCGGGGCGGGTCGCCTGGAAGTCGCTGCCGAGCGCGTGCATCAGGTCGAGCCGGTTGTCGGCCTGACCGCGCCCGATCCCGGTCGGCAGGGCGAGGTCATCGACGCGGAAGGCCCGATCACCGCTCCCGCCGCGCTCGCCGACGACCAGCGGGGCATACTTCGGCCCGAGGAAACCCGACGTAAACGCCCCGTTGGCGAACGCCCGCGCCGGGGCGATGCTGACGAAGCCGGGCAGTTCGGCCGAGTCGTCTTCCAATTCCTTCGCCACCAGCGCGCCAAGCGTCGGGTACCGGACGGGAGCCTGCGGCAGGTAACCGGTCCGAAGGTGATAGGTGGCGCGCCCGTGGTCGCCTTCCTTGGTGCTCATGCCCCGGATGATGGCGAGGTCGTTGACCTCCTTGGCCACCCCCGGCAGGTGCTCACCGAGCATGATCCCCGGCACGCTCGTCTGGATCGGCTTGTACGGACCGCCGTTGGCGTGGCCCGGCTTGGGGTCAAAGGTATCGATCTGGCTCGGCCCACCCGACATCCACAAGAGGATGCACGCCTTCCGCCGTTTCGGGTCAGCGGCGGCATCGGCCGCAAGCCCCTGGAGCCACCCCGACCCCGCGCCGCACACGGCGCCGGCCGAGGCCAGTTGCATCATCTGCCGGCGCGTCAACCGAGGCAAGAACGAGCGAGACATGGGCAAACTCCCGAGAGGAGATTCCGGCGTAGGATGGGTGCAACCCATCGTGGGTTCAAGCCCGCCACACACGGTGGGTTGCACCCACCCTACCGCAGAAATAATAACAAAATCGGCTTAATGGTTGATCCGAAACTCGGGGCCGTTGAGCAAGGCCCAGAAGGCGTCGCCGAGGGCTCGGGGACGATCGGCTTCAGGTTGATTGTCGATGTAGGACACCACGCGGCTCGACTCGGCGGCGGTGGGGCGGCGGGTGAGAGTAGCGAGGAACAGAACTTCCACCCGCCCGGCGGTGTCGAGGTAGGGAGCCTCGGCGACGGCTCCCAGCAGGTCGCCAGATTTGGGGTCGGTCGCGGCCGTGATCAGCGCGCCGTTCATCAACGTCAGGGCTTGCAGGATCGAGGTCTGCGCTTCGGTCGGCGCCTCGCCGCGATCGGCGAAGAGTTCGAGCAACGAACCTTGCGCCGAGCCAAGCCCGGCGCCGGTCGCCTGGGTCAGACTGTCGATGAACTGGCCGGGGGACAGGCCACGGACCGGCATCCGGGCGAACAGCGGAGGCGGCGTGGGCTCGGCGGGGTCGATGGCGCTGGAAAGGTTGTAGGCTTCGGTCGCCAGCAGGGCGCGGATCAGATATTTGAGGTCATAGCCGTGGTCGCGGAACTGAGCGGCGACGTCGTCGAGGACCGCGACCAGCACCGGGTTGCCCTGGGCATCGAGGTCATCGACGGGGTCGATCAGACCATTGCCAAAGAACCGGGCCCAGACGCGGTTGACCGCAGCGCGGGCAAAATACGGGTTCTCGGGGGACGTCACCCAGTCGGCCAGGGTCTCGCGGGTATCAGCGCGGGGCCGCCAGGCGGGGGTTGAGCCGTCGAGATGCAGTGCCTTGACGATCGTGGTCGTGCCGGGGATCGTCAGTTCGCGCTTGGGGGCGTCGGTCAGGCTCGGGGCGCGGACGGCAACCGAGGCGTCGTCGTTGGGGTCGGCGGGGCGAGGGACACCGGCGAAGAAGGCGGCAAAGCCCCAGAACTCCTCGCGCTTCCACTTGGCGAACGGGTGGTTGTGACACTGGGCACACTCCAACCGGATGCCGAGAAAGGCGCGGGCGGAATCGGACGCCAGCACCTCGGGCTTGCCCGCCTTGGCGGCATAATAGGCGGCGGGGCCCGACTCGAACGAGGCATCGGCCAGCGTCTCGGCATTCCGCCGGTTCAGGGGAACGGCGAGGATCTCGCGGACGATCCGGTCGTAACCGGCCCCTTCGCGGACCTTGCGGGCGAGCCAGGCTTCGAGGCCGCCCGATGGTGCCGCGTTCATGTCGCCCGTGTCGGGCAGGAGCAGTTGCCGCCAGATCAGGGTGGCCCGCGCGGCGTAGGCCGGGCTATCGAGCAGCCGGTCGACTAGCGCGGTCCGCTTGCTCGGGCTGGGATCGTCGAGGAAGTCGCGGGCCTCCGACGCGGTCGGGATGCGCCCAACGAGGTCGAGCGAGGCCCGGCGGAGGAACTCGCCGTCGTCTGCCCGGGCGACCGGGTGGATCTTGGCCGACTGCCAGGCGGCACCGAGCCGGCTATCGATCCGCTCGGCCAGCGCTTTCGAGTCGCGGTCGCTGACCAACGAAGTGGGCCGCGATTGGTCCAGCTCGCCCGCGAAGGCTCCCGGTCCGACCAACCCGAGAGCAACAATCCAGGTTCCCGGTACTCGCATCGTGGCAGTCTCCCGCTTCAGCCCAGGCGAAGGCACCACCCGCTCGATCCATGACGTGAGCGCCATGCTAGTCGAGCCCACGACAATTGTTCAACCCAAAAATGGAATTGATGATCGGATTCTCCAAAAATCATGTCAGGTTCGGCCAAGCCCACGGATCTGGTGGACAGCGAGAGTCCGGTCAGTTAGATTAACAAATGAAAAAATCTGTTCAGCCCGGGATGCAACCAGGCTTCCGCGCTTCCGGTCCGATCGGTCAATGCCTGGCCGACCTCACGCATGGTCAGGACGGCTCAGGTTGGAACGCACGCCGCTGGTTGAGGACATCCAGAATTATGCCCAGAACATCGTCGACACCGTCCGCGAGCCGCTCCTGATCCTGGATGCGACGCTCCGGGTCCGGTCGGCGAACCGGGCGTTCTACCAGACCTTCCACGTCTCGGCGGCTGAGACCGAAGGTCAGTTGATCTATGAACTGGGCAATGGTCAGTGGGATATCCCCGACCTCCGGACCTTGCTGGAAGACATCGTGCCGACGAGTTCGGTGTTTGACGATTTCGAGTTGGAGCACACCTTCCCGGCGATCGGGCGACGGGTGATGCTGCTCAACGCGCGGAAGTTGCAGGCGGGGCATCATGGCGAGTTGCTCGTCCTGGCGATGGAGGATGTGACCGAGCGGCGGCGGTCGGAAGAAGAGGTCGTCAAGGCCAAGGACGCCGCCGAAGCCGCCAACCGCGCCAAGAGCGCCTTTCTGGCCAACATGTCGCACGAGATCCGGACGCCGATGAATGCCATCCTTGGGTTCTCGCAGCTCTTGCTGCGTGACCAGAACCTCGACGCCCGCCAGAACCAGTATCTGGAGACGATCAACCGGAGCGGCGAGCACCTGCTGGCCCTGATCAACGACATCCTCGAAATGTCGAAGATCGAGGCGGGGCGGACCACCTTGAACCTGACCGCGTTCGACTTACCCGCGTTGCTCGACGACCTGGAGAAGATGTTTCGCGTTCGGACCGACGGCAAGAAGCTGGCCTTCCTCGTCGAGCTGATCGGCGACGTCCCCCGCTACATCGTCACCGATATCAACAAGCTCCGGCAGGTCTTCATCAACGTGCTGGGCAACGCCGTCAAGTTCACCGACCACGGCGCCATCGGTGTCCGGGTCGAGGCCGACCGGACTGATCTTGCTCGACCCTGCCTGCGGGTCGCCGTTGAGGACACCGGGCCGGGGATTGCTCCCGACGAGCAGGGGAAGCTTTTTCGCCACTTCGAGCAAACCAAGTCGGGCCAGCAGACCGGCACCGGCACCGGGCTCGGCCTGGCAATCAGCCGCGAGTTCGTCCGGTTGATGGGCGGCGATATCACCGTCACCAGCGCGGCCGGGGTGGGCAGTACCTTCACGATCCACCTGCCTCTCGTGGAGAGCGACGCCAGCGCGGTCGAGCCGACGCACAAACCCCGGCAGGTGGCTGGCCTCGCCCCGGGCCAACCCGCCTGGCGGATCTTGATCGTCGATGATGTCGAGGCCAACCGCGAGCTACTCGTCCAGATCCTCGAACCTGTTGGGTTCGCCGTCCGGACAGCCACCAACGGGTTGCAAGCCGTCACCGAGTTCGAGCACTGGCGGCCCGCCTTGATCCTGATGGACCTGCGGATGCCGGTCATGGATGGCTACGAAGCGATCCGCCAGATTCGCGCCTCATCGCACGTGGGTGCGGTCAAGATCATCGCGGTGACGGCCAGCGTCATCGAGGAAAAGCGAGCCGATGTCCTCGCCGGCGGTGCCGACGATTTCATGGGCAAGCCGTTCCACGCCGTCGAGTTGTTCGGCAAGATCGCGCATCACCTCGGCGTCGCCTATGAGTACACCGAGCCGGACAAACCTGCCTTGGAGACTCCGGTCGAGATCACCCCGGAAGCCCTGGCCGGGCTGGCTCCCGACCTCATCGACCGGATGCGTGAAGCCGTGGTTGCGGCCGATCTCGACCAGATCCTGACGATCATCAGCGCGGCGGAATCGATGCCGTCCCGGGTCGCGGCGGGTCTGGTCGATCTGGCCGAGCGCTTCGAGTATCAAACCCTCCTCGACCTCTTCGGCCCGGGGGTCCAGTCATGAACTCCGGTCCCAATTTGCCCACGCCGCCCGCCAATATCCTGGTCGTTGATGACGTCGCGGCGAACCTGCAAGTCCTGACGGGGATGCTCAAGGATCGCGGCTACAAGGCCCGACCCGTCCCGAGCGGCAAACTCGCCCTGATCGCGGCGCGGAAGGAACGGCCCGACCTGATCCTCCTCGATATCAACATGCCCGAGATGAACGGGTACGAGGTCTGCCAGCACCTCAAGGCCGACCCGGACCTGCAAGGGATTCCGGTCATTTTCATCAGCGCCCTGAGCGACAACCTCGACAAGGTCCGGGCGTTCAGCACCGGCGGGGTCGATTATCTGACCAAGCCGTTCCAGATGGAAGAACTGCATGCCCGGGTCGAGACCCACCTGAAGCTCCGCCGGTTGCAGGTCGAACTGGAAGCCTCGAACGCCCGGCTCGCGCAGGCCAACCAGCGAATGTCACGCGATCTTCGGGCGGCAGCAAAGATCCAGGCGAGTTTCCTCCCCTCCCAGAGCCCGAGCATTCCCGGCTTTGCCTGCACCTGGATCTACCAGCCGTGCGATGAACTGGCCGGCGACGGCCTGAACTTCGTCCCGCTCGGCGGTGGACGGTTCGGGCTGTATATCCTCGACGTCAGCGGCCACGGCGTCGCCTCGGCGCTCCTGGCGGTGACGATCAGCCGGCTCCTCTCGGCCCCTGGCGAGCCCGCGTCGATCCTCGACCGGCCTCCCGCCGCCGTCGCCGATCACCTCAACCGCTTCTTCCCCTTCGACGACGGGACCGAGCAGTTCGCCACGCTGGTCTACGGCGTCCTCGACACCAAATCAGGCGATTTTCGCTACGTTTCCGCCGGCCACCCCGGGCCGATTCACCTGCCGGTCGGCCGCGACCCGATGATCCTCCCGAGCGCAGGGTTCCCGATCGGCCTGGCCGATGCCCCCTACGTCGAGCACGTCATCAAGCTCCATCCCGGCGACCACCTCTACCTCAACTCCGACGGCATCTCCGAGGCGATGAACCCCGCCGGCCACCTGTTCGGCGACCCCCGCTTGCTGGCCACGATCGCCGACAGTCGCGATCTCCCCCTCCGCGCCAGCGTGGACCACCTCATGGCCGCGATCACCGCCTGGCACGGCACCGCCAAGGCGCATGATGATCTGTCGGTCCTGGCGATCGAGATGCTGGCGCGGTGACGGCCTCAAAATCCAACATCCCGAGCTTCGTCCGCCAGCAGAGCGGGCAGCGACTCGACCAGCCGGGTGATATAACTCGCTACGCCGACCGACTTGGCGAGGTCGCGGAGGGCGTACTCGGCGACGATCCCGTTCTTCGACTTGCAGAGGATGATTCCGATCGAGGGCTGGTCGGCGGGGTGGCGGAGCAAGTCATCGACCGCCGACAGGTAGAAGTTCATCTTCCCCGCGTACTCGGGCTGAAAGGCGGTTGTCTTCAACTCAATGACGACGTAGCAACGCAATTTGAGGTGGTAAAATAGGAGATCCACCCGGTAGTCCTCACCACCGACCTCCAGCGGATACTGCTGGCCCACGAAGGCGAAGCCCTCACCGAGTTCGATCAGGAACTGCCGGACATGTTCCAGCAGACCCTGTTCGAGGGCACGTTCCTGCACGTCGGCAGCGAGCGTCAGGAACTCGAAGTTGTACGGATCTTTGAGCAGCGCGACGGCCAGGTCGGATTGCGGCGGCGGTAACGTCCGGGTGAAGTTGGTCGTCGCCTTCCCCTGCCGCTCATAAAGGTCGCTTTCGATCCAGTGAACGAGGACGTTCCGGCTCCAGCCGTTTTCGATCGTCTGGTGGATGTACCACTCGCGGGCGGCGGGGTCTTTCGTCTTGTCGAGCAGAACACAATTGTGCCCCCAGGGAATTTGTGCAACAAGCTGCTGCAAAACCGACTCGTTGGGATAGGCTTTGCCGAAAGCCCGCATGAATTTGAGGTTGCGCGCGGAAATACCCTCAATGTCGGGGAACGACTGGCGGAGATCTTGGGCCAGTTGGTCGATCACCTTGGCCCCCCAGCCCTGGGCGTCTTGCCGGGTCAGGATTTCGCGGCCGATATGCCAGTAGAGCAAGACAAGCTCGCGATTAACGGCGAGTGCCGCGCGGATCTGTGCGGTCCTGATCCGCTACTTCAGTTCGGTCAGCATCTCGGCGTAGCCGGTGGAAACCAGGAGGGAATCGGGCGGTGCGGGCTTGGTCTGCTTGCGGGCCATCGGGGCGTCCTTCGGGATGAGAGGTCGGATCAACTCCCCCGGTAGGTTGAGTAACCGAACGGGCTGAGCAAGAGCGGGACATGGTAGTGCGCGGTGGGATCATCGACCCGGAAGTGCAGCACGACGGTCGGATAAAAGACAGTATGACTCACGGCGGTGAGATATGCAGCGGTCGCGAAGTCGAGCCGGTAATCGCCGGGCGTCAAGGTCGCGTCGGGGATCAGGTCGCGGAGGCGGCCGTCGGGGTCCGTTAACCCCGAGCCAAGTTCGGTCCAGGTTGCCCCATCGAGCCGCGACAGGGTGACGGCGACTCCCGCAGCGGGTTTGCCGAGCGACAGGTCGAGGATATGCGTCGTGATCGGGCTGGTCATGAGCAAAGTTTCCGAAGGCGGATCTGGGTGATCTTGAGTTGTTCGGCGGCGGCGATGGCGTGCTCGGTGGCGGGGTCGTTGGGCAGGCGCGATTGGAGGATGGCCAGCATCTCCTCAGCCGTCTTGCCGGTCGCGCAGACGATGAAGATGTGGCCGAACCGGACCTCGTAATCCTGATTGCCAGCAGCCAGAGCATGCAAGGTGGCCTCATCAGCGCCAGAAGCGCCGGCTTGCTCCTGCGCGGCCGAGCCAGCGGTCGCGGCGTACTTCGCGCGGAGCGAGGCGAGGTCGCCGATCCGGGGGTGGGCGGTGAAGGCTTCGGCCTGATCCTCGACCGTCAGACCGTTCCAGACGGTTTCGGCCGCCGTCGCGAGGGCCGCCCCGGAACCGAAGGGGCGGCGATTCCGCATCGACTCAGCCCACTCGGCCGAGTGGCAGCAGTGGAGTAGGGCCGCATGGGCCACGTCGTCGGTCATCGAGTCGAGCCGGACCAGGCCCGTGCCCAGCGTCTGGCCGGTCGGCTCGCCGACGGTCTGACCGTCCACGGCGATCCGCTCCCCTCGCAGGTACGTCGCGACCACCCGACCGGCCAGGGTTCGCCCCTCGTAGGGGGTGGCGGGGTGGCGGTGGTGGAGTTGCCGGGAGTCGACAACGAACTCGGCGTCGGGGTCGAAGACGACGAGGTCCGCATCACAGCCCGGCGCGATCCGTCCCTTGATCCCCTCCAGGCCAACCAGCCGGGCCGGGGCGGCGGCCAACCACTGAGCCAGTTCATCAAGGGTCAGATCACGCGTCCGGGCCTCGGTCCAGACGGCCGATAACGAGATTTGCAACGACGCGATTCCGCCCCAGGCTCCCGCCAGGTCGCCGGTGTCGAGGTGCTTCAGGTCGGGTGGGGCGGGGGAATGGTCGGTCCCGATCGTCTCGATCAGGCCACCGATCAGACCTTCCCAGAGACCATCGCGGTTGGCGGCCGAGCGGATCGGCGGGGCACACTTGAAGCGGGGGTCGGCGTCGGGGATCTCCTCGGCGGCGAAGGTCAGGTAATGCGGGCAGGTCTCAACCGAGATCGGGAGACCTTCGTTCCAACCGTTTTCGATCAGGTACAGGGCCGAGGCCGTCGCCAGGTGGACAATGTGGACGGGACAACCCGTCTGGCAGCAAAGGTCGATCAGGAGCTGAATCGCGGCGATCTCGAACGATTCGGGGCGCGATTCGAGCCAGGCGGCATAGCGTGTCGGCTCGGCCGGGTCCATCGGCGGGGCACCATCGGGGACGATCTCGGCGTGGGCCAGCAAGGGCAGGCCGCGTCGGGCCAGGATCGGCATGGCGGCGAGCAGATCCTCGCGACCGACGTTGGGAAACTCGTCGATCCCCGAATGGCTTAAAAATGCCTTGAACCCAACGACACCCGCATCGGCCAGCGGCTCGATCTGGTCGGTGTTCCCTGGGACCAGACCACCGAAGAAGCCGACATCGACGCGGAGCTTCCCAACCGACGCCGCCCGCTTGGCGGCGAGCGCCTCGACCGTCGTCGTGACCGGGCTGCTGTTGAGCGGCATGTCGATCAAGGTCGTGATCCCACCGGCGGCGGCGGCGGCCGTGGCGGTCGCGAAGCCTTCCCAATCCGCGCGGCCGGGGTCGTTGATGTGGACGTGGGTATCGACCAGGCCGGGCAGGATGGCGAGGTCGCCGTAATCCTCGACGTCGATTCCGGGGGGAACCTGATCGAGGTCGATAATATCCACGATCTTGCCGCCGCGGATCAGGATCGCCCCCGGTCGGGTGCCGGTGGGCGTGACAACGTGCTGGCTCTGGATAGCCCAGGTCTGATCGTTCATGCGTGTTCACTCCCCAGAAGAGGCCTGACATCCGCCCACCGGTGATACGACATCAAAACCAGCCCGTCCAGCGGGTCGGGATTTGCAGGAAGGTTGCCTGAGATTCATCGAGCATCGCTCGCATTATTCCCGCTCCGGAGTTTCCATTCGATGCCCGCCGTCCTCACGCACCACTTCTACGGGAAGTCGCAGGTCCGCCTGACCCGCGTCACCCGGACGCCCGACCGCCACGAGATCCGCGAATTGGCCATCTCGATCCGCCTGGAAGGGGATTTTGACTCGTCGTACATGCTCGGCGACAACTCGAAGATCATCGCCACCGACACCATGAAGAACCTGGTCTACGCCCTGGCGCAGGGCCGCCCGCCCGAGGCGATCGAGGACTTCGGCGCTGTGCTGGCCGGGCACTTCGTCGCCGAGTTCGCCCACGTCCGGTCGGCCCGCGTCGAGTTGATCGAGACCCTCTGGACCCGGATCAACGTCGATGGCGTGGCGCATCCGCACGCCTTCATGGGCGGCGGCGGCGAGACCCGGCTGGCCGTCGTCACCTGCGACCGCGACCAGGTTCGCGTCGAGTCGGGGCTGAGCGGCTTGCAGGTCCTCAAAACGACCCGGTCCGGCTTCACCGGCTTTCTCCGCGACCGCTACACAACCTTGCCCGAGACGACCGACCGGATCTTCGCCACCGAGGTCCAGGCCCGCTGGAGCTACGCACGAGGAGCGAAGGTCGCCTGGGACGACGCCCACGCTCAGATCCGGACGGCCCTGCTAACCACCTTCGCTACCCACGACAGCCTCGCCGTCCAGCAGACCCTGTACGCCATGGGGGATGCTGCGCTCGCCTCTTGCCCGAGCGTCCATGAGATCACCCTGACGTTACCCAACCAGCACCGGATTCCCGTCGATCTCACCCGGTTCGACCTCCCCAACACGAACGAGATCTTTGTCGCCACCCCCGAACCCTTTGGCGTCATCACCGGAGCCTTGCAGCGGGGAGAAAAACGAGCCACAGATTGAACACGGATGGAACGCGCATAAGACGAAGAAATGAAATTGATTTTGCTTATCCGTGTTTCATCCGTGTTTAATCTGTGGCCTGTTTGGCTTTTTGATCCACCGCCAGGCGGCTCAACGTCACGGCCAGGACCTTGACCCCGGTGGCGATCTGCTCGGGCGAGGAATATTCCTCGGGCCGGTGACTGTAGCCGCCGCGGCTTGGGATGAAGATCATCGCCGTCGGGGCGATCTGCGCCATGAACAGGGCGTCATGGTAGGCGCGGCTGATCATCGACCGCGACGGGAGCTTGAGGTCGCAGCAAGCAGCCTGGATCTTCACCGACGGCAGCACCTGCGACCATCCCGAGTGATCGGGCGACGGCGGGAGGTCGGTGATCCGGGGCGGGTCGATCTCCCGCTCGGGGGGATCAACCCCACGCATCGGGGGGTCGAGGTTGAGGATCTCCACCGTCGCGCGAAGGTCACGCATTGCCGCCACGTGTTCGGCCACCGCGCGGACCTGATGGACCATCCGGTCGCGCCGGGGACCGTCGACGTCGCGGATATCGACTTCAAGGACGACCCGGTTGGGGATGCCGTTCACGGCGCCGGGGCTGACCCGGCAGACGCCAACGGTGGCGACCGAGTCGGTGCTCCGGGTCCGAAGCGCGGCGGCTTCGACGGCCAGGATAATCTCGGCGGCGGCGGGCAACGGGTCGCGGCGGTCGGCCATCAACACCGTCCCGGCGTGGCCCCCCTCGCCCTCCAGCGTGATCCGCAAGGTCGCCGGCGCGGCGATCGCCCAGACCACGCCGATCGGCAGGTTGTGCTGCTCCAGGACCGGCCCCTGCTCGATGTGCAGCTCGATGAACGCCATGTAGTGCCCGACCGGGATCCGGACCGACTCCAGCGACCCGGTAAAGCCCGCCGCCATGCGGACCTCATCGACCGATCGCCCCTCGCCATCGCGGAGCGCCGCCAGCTTCTCGCCGCCGAGGACGCCCGCCATGACCCGACTGCCCAGGCAACCGATCCCGAATCGGGTCGGCTCCTCGCTCGTGAACAGGATGATCTCGATCGACCGGACGGGTTGAAACCCAGCTCGCTGGAGCGCTCGAACCGCCTCGATGGCGCCCAAGACGCCGACCGTGCCGTCGAACCGACCCGCGTTGGGGATGGCGTCGATGTGCGACCCGGTCGCGACGGCGGGCAGGTTGGGCTCCGACCCCTCCCAGCGGGCGAAGGTGTTGCCGATGGCATCCTCGCGGACCGTCAGACCAGCCTCAACGCAGAGGCGTTTGACAAAATGTCGCGCTTGCATATCTCGTTGAGTGAAGACAACCCGAGTCACGGCCGGGGGCTTGACCTCGCTCCAGGTCGCCAGGGTGGCGAGTTCGCCGGAAAGGAGGCCCTTGTCCACCTCAACCATGCCATACTCAAAGCTCATGCTGGGAGCCCCAGGGGGTCGCGGTTGACGTCCTTGTAATAGAGGTAACGCGCGGGGGTCTTGCCCATCGCCACGAACCACTGCGGGCAGTACGAGGCCATCCAGATCACGTCGCCCGCCATGACGGGGTACCACGAGTCACCGAGCCGGTACACTCCTTGACCGTCGAGCATGATCAGGCCATGCTCCATGACGTGGACCTCGACCATCGGCAAGGTGGCGCCGGGCTGATACGTGAAGAGGTTCACCGCCAGGTCGAACGCGGGTTCGTCGGGTAAAAGGACCTGGAGCCGGGCATCGGGGTCGCCGAGGAACGGGTTGCCGGGCACGTCGCTGGCGGCGCCAACACGGGCCTCGGGCGGTGCCAGACCGGCGATCGACTCGTACCGCTTCTCGAAGACGCACAACTCGCTGGCGGCGGTTGCGTGGATCGAGCCAACCGACCCCGGCGGGAGGTAGGCGAACCCGCCGACCTCCAGCACGTGCGGGACACCGGGGGTCAGCTCGATCTCGATCGAGCCCGCCAGGACGTACACGACGCGCTCGACTCCGGGGCTCGCCGGGGCACCGGTCCCGCCAGATTCCAGGTAGGCCAGATATTGATTGAAGCGGGCGCCGATCGACGGCGCGATGACGACAACCCCCTTCGCCTCGGTCCAGCCGGGGATCGGGGCGCGGACGAAACTGGCCGGGGCAATCAGGGCGTGGTCGTGAGCCAGGCGGCTCCGCGTGGTGCCGAACGGGTCCATCAGGCGTAGCTCCCGGGGGTTGTGCTGGATGCCAGGTCCGCCAGCCAGCGGCCGATCACGTCGAGGGCCACCGCGACATCGGCGTGGTCGACCCGTTCGTCGGGGTGGTGGCTGATCCCGCCGGGGCTCCGGACGAACAGCATCGTCATCGGCAGGATCGCCCCCAGCACGGCCGCGTCATGCCCGGCGCCACTGTCAAGGCGGAGCGGCTCGATACCAAGGGCTTGCACGGCCTGCGCCAGCCGATCGGTCAAGGCCGGGTCGGCCGGAACGGCGGGGTGGTCGACGCGCCGGTCGGTCTCGAAGTTTAGGCCACGATTGTCGGCGATCTCGTCCCCCTTGGCCAGGATGGCGTCCACGGCTTTCATGCGGGTTGAGTCGTCGGGGTGGCGGATGTCGAGGCTGAGCGTGACCGACCCGGGGATGACGTTGCTTGCCCCCGGCCGGGCCTGGATCGACCCGACGGTCCCGCGGAGCCCGTCAACCGACCGCGCCAGTGATTCGACCGCCAGGACCAGTTCGGCGGCGGCCGGAAGGGCGTCGACGCGGCCCTCCATCGGCGTCGTCCCCGCGTGGCCTGCCCGCCCCTCGAAGGTGACACTCAGGCGACTCTGCCCAGCAATCGCCGACACCACGCCGACCGGCAGCTCGACCACTTCCAGCACAGGGCCTTGCTCGATGTGGGCTTCGAGGTACGCCAGATAGCGACCCGGCGGCGCGGCGGCGTCGCCGATCCGATCCGGGTCGAGCCCGAACCGGCGGCAGGCATCGGCCAGCAGCACCCCACTGGCGTCGGTCAGATTCAGCAAAGCTGGATCAAATTGCCCGGCAAGCGCCAGGCTTCCTAAATACGGTGTCCGGTAGCGGACCCCTTCTTCCTCGCTGAACCCGACGACCTCGATGGCAAACGACAACCGCCGGTCGGCCTCCCGCAAGGCCCGGACGGCGGCCACACCGAGCAAGACGCCGAGCATCCCGTCGAACTTCCCTGCGTCAGGCACGGTGTCGAGGTGCGAGCCGATCAGGATCGCGGGGGCGGTGTCGGCCTCGTCGTCCTCGGCGACGTAGCGGCCGATCAGATTGCCGGCCGCGTCGAGCCGCACCGTCATCCCGGCGTCGGCCATCCAGCCCGCCAGGAGGGCGTGGACCTGGTGCATCGGCGGGCTCAGAAAGGTCCGGGTCAACCGGCCCGGCTCCTCGGTGGCGAGGGCAAGCACCTCGCAGCGGGCCAGGATCTCGGCGGTCAGCTCGCCCAGGTCGGGCGGGCCAGGGGGGATCGCTTGGGTCACGGGTCGCGGATTCTCTCGGGGCGGAACTTGACGGGTCGACGTGACCGACTGTAGCCTTGCCAGATCAGACCCGAACGGGTCAGGCAGAACACTCTCGCACGGTCGGGCTCCCCTGACAAGCCTCGCGACCCCCTTCGCCACCCAGATCGGGCGGTCACTCCTTCCTCTCTCTGGTCGGGATCGCGGCATGCGGCACCAAGTCAACTTTTTCCTCAACGGGCGCCGCCGGTCGGTCGCTGGTCCCTCGGCCTTCGCCTCACTGACCGAGTACCTCCGCGATGACCTCGGCCTGGTCGGGACCAAGCAAGGTTGCGCCGAGGGAGACTGCGGCGCCTGCACGGTCCTGGTCGGACGGCCGGTCGGCGGCAAGATTCGCTACCTGCCGTTGACTTCATGCATCCTGACCCCGTGCCAGGTCGATGCCGCGCACGTCGTCACGATCGAAGGCGTCCGACCCGCTGGGGTCGATCTGACCCCGATCCAGGCGGCCATGGTCGAGCACCACGGCTCGCAGTGCGGCTACTGCACCCCCGGTTTCGTCATGGCCCTGACCGGTCGGTTCGAGGCTGACCCGACGCCCGACGCCAACTCGCTCCGGACGGCTCTGACCGGCAACCTTTGCCGCTGCACCGGGTATTTACCGATCCTCGACGCGGGGGCGAGCGTCGCCCGGTCGGGGTCGTACCGCCCGATCGCCGCGCAGTATCCCGATGCGTCGTTGCTCGCTGACCTGACCGACCTGGCCGCCGATTCGCTCCAGGTCGAGGCTCCGGGAGGCCGGATCTTCGCCCGACCGAGCAGCGCCGCCGAGGCGGTCGCGGTTCGCGCCGCGCATCCGGGCGCGGTCATCATCGGCGGTGGGACCGACCTCGGCGTCTGGCGGAACCGCGGCGGCTTCGACCCGCCCCAGCTTCTCAGTCTGGCCGGCGTGCCGGATTGGGCAGGGGTCCACCTGGACGGGGGCGAGATGATCATCGGCGCGACCGCCACCTGGGCCGAGGTCGAGGCGTTCGCCCGCCGTGATGCGCCAGCTTTAATGGATATGACGGGTCACTTCGCCGCGCCGCAGATCCGGCACGTCGCCACGTTTCTCGGCAACATCGCGGGCGGGTCACCGATCGCCGACGCCGTCGCCTGCCTCCACGTCCTCGGCGCCCGGCTCGACCTGGCGAGCGTCCGGGGGGTCCGCACGGTCGCCGTGGCCGACTTCGCCACCGGCTACCGCGCCACCGTCCTGAAACCCGACGAGATCATCGCCCGGTTGGTCGTCCGGCTGCCTGAACCTGAGGAAAAGCTCGGCCTGTACAAGGTCTCGAAGCGGAAGGAGATGGATATCTCGACCTTCCGCGCGGCGATTTTGGTCCGGGTTGAGGATGACCAGATCCGCGAGGCCAGGTTAGCATTTGCGGGGGTCGGCCCCCAGGTCTTGCGGTTGCGTGCGACCGAGGCATTCTTGCAAGGGCAGCCCGCCACCGAGACCACCTTCGGGGCAGCGGGTCGCCACGCCCGGGCCGAGATCGAGCCGATCTCCGACCTCCGCGGCTCGCGCGACTTCCGCCTCCTGCTGGCCGAGAACGTCCTGGTCAAGTTTTACCGCGAGCATCTCGCCGCCGAGCCCGGGAGGCCCGCTCGTGTCGGATAGCACCACGATCCCGGATCAGGACGTCAACGCCCGGCCCGACTGGGCGGGTCCCGCGCAGGTTGGCCCCGGCCCCGAAGCGATCAACAACCACCCCCGGCCGACGGTCGGCACCTCGCCGCCGCACGAGTCCGCCGCCGCGCACGCCACCGGCCAGGCGGTCTACATCGCCGACATCCCGCCCGTCCGGGGCGAGTTGCTCGTCGACTTCGTCGGCAGTCCCGTCGCACACGGCCGGATCAAAGCCATCGACCTCGCAGCGGCCCGCCAGATCGACGGCGTGGTGGCGGTCTTGCTTGCCGCCGACATCCCTGGCGAGCGGACCTTCGGCGCCATCTTCCACGACGAGGAAGTGCTGGCCTGGGACGAGGTCCACCACATCGGGCAGCCCATCGTCCTCATCGCCACCGAAACCCGCGCCGCGCTCCGGGCAGCAATCGCGGCCGTCCGGGTCGAGGTCGAGTCCTTGCCCGCCATCCTGACGATCGACGCCGCCATCGAAGCGCAAGCCTTCCTCGGCCCGACCCGGCGGATTACCCGGGGGGATGCCGCCGGGATGATGGAGCAAGCCACGCACACGCATGAGGGGGAGGTCCGGCTCGGCGGTCAGGAGCATTTTTACCTCGAACCGCAGGCCGCGCGTGCCGTCCCGGGCGAGGGGGGGCAGATCCTCGTCCAGTCGTCCACGCAAAACCCGAGCGAGGTCCAGAGCGTCGTCGCGCTCGTCCTGGGCTTGCATCACTGCCAGGTCGTCTGCGAGTGCCGCCGGATGGGGGGCGGCTTCGGCGGGAAAGAATCTCAGGCCGCGCATCCCGCTCTGATGGTCGCCCTGGTGGCCGCCCAGACCGGCCGCGCCGCGCGAATCACCTACGCCCGCGACCAGGACATGCGCGTCACCGGCAAGCGCCACCCGTATCTGGCCCGCTACCGGGTTGGCTTCGAGAACGACGGCGCGATCACCGCGCTGGCGGTGGAGTTGTTCTCCGACGGCGGCTGTGCCTTTGACCTCAGCCTCGCCGTGATGGAGCGGTCGATGCTCCACGCCGACAACGCCTATTTCTTCCCCAATATCGCCGTCACGGGCACCGTCTGCCGGACCAATTTGCCATCCAACACCGCCTTTCGCGGCTTCGGCGGCCCGCAGGGGATCGCCGCGACCGAGTGCGTCATCGAGGAAGTGGCGACGCTCCTCGGGCTTGACCCCCTGGAGGTCCGCCGTCGGAACCTGTACGGGCCAGGCCGCGACGTCACCCCGTATGGGCAGACCTTGCCCGGCGTCAACACCTTGCCCGAGGTGATCGACCGCCTCACGGCGTCGGCCGACTACTGGCCTCGGCGGGCTGCGATCGACGAATGGAATGGAGCGCTGCCTTCGGAGGTTAAAGGTCTATCCCTCATCCCGGTCAAGTTCGGGATCTCGTTCACCCGGCGGACCCTGAACCAGGGAAACGCGCTGGTAAATATCTACCTCGACGGCACAGTCCAGGTCTCGACCGGCGGGACCGAGATGGGGCAGGGGCTCAACACCAAGATCCGCCAGCTCGTTGCCGACGAGTTCGCCCTGCCGCTGGCGGCCGTCCAGGTGATGACGACCTCGACCGAGAAGAACAACAACACCTCGCCGACCGCCGCGTCGGCCTCGACGGACCTCAACGGGACCGCCGCCGTCCGCGCCTGCCAGATCCTCAAGGCACGCTTGGCCCCGATCGCGGCAGCCCTGCTGGCCCGACCCGATGATGGGCTGGCCGCCGAACCCGAGCGCGTCGAGTTCGTCGCCGGCGCGGCGATCGATCCCCGCGTGCCCGGCCGTCGGGTCGAGTTCCGGGATCTGGTCCGGCGGGCCTACGAGGACCGCGTCGACCTGGGCGCTCGTGGGTTTTATGCCACGCCCGGCGTCGACTTCAACAGCGAGACCGGACGCGGCAACCCCTTCCTCTACTACACCAACGGCGCCGTGGTGGCCGAGGTGCTGGTGGACCGCCTGACGGGCGGCGTCGCCGTCACCCGAGCCGATATCCTGATGGATCTCGGTCGCCCGATTAACCCCGCGCTCGATCAGGGGCAGGTGGTCGGCGGGTTCGTCCAGGGGCTGGGCTGGGCCTTGACCGAGGAGCTGCGCTACGCGACCGACGGCGAACTCTGGACCTGTTCCCCCTCGACCTACAAGATCCCGACCGTATCCGACATCCCGACCGACCTCCGCGTCGCCTTCCTCGACCGCGCCAACCCAGCCAACGTCGCGGGCAGCAAGGCCGTCGGCGAGCCTCCGTTTGTCCTCGGCGTCGGCGTCTGGGCCGCCGTCAAGGACGCCCTGCGCTCGGTTGCCCCGGGGCGAGGGATCGGCCTCACCCTCCCCGCGACGGGCGAGGCGGTTGTCCGCCTGCTGGCCGCCTGCCCGGCGGAATCGAATCAAACGCATCGGCAACCTTCCCCTGATTATGAAGAACTGAAGGAGACCGTTCCGTGGACGAAAAGCACTGGATGACGCTGGCGATTGCCAAGACTCGCGCCGGGATCGCCGCCGGGCAATCCCCGTTCGGCTCGGTGATCGTCCGGGGGGACGAGATCGTCGCCGCCACCCACAACACCGTCTGGCGCGACACCGACCCGACCGCCCACGCCGAGGTCAACTGCCTCCGCGCCGCCGCGCTGGCACTGAAGTCGATCGACCTCTCGGGCTGCACCCTCTACTCGACCTGCGAACCCTGCCCGATGTGCCTCTCGGCGATCCACTGGGCCAAGATCGACCGCGTCGTCTTCGGCGCCACCATCGCCGACGCCGCTCTTGCCGGCTTCTGCGAACTCGAAGTCCCCGCCGCCACCCTGGCGGAGATGGGCGGCAGCCCCCTCAAGGTCGAATCCGGCCTTTTAAGAGAGGAATGCGCCGATTTGTTCACCGAGTGGAAACAGGCCGGCCTCTGCGGGACGTACTGACATGGCGGGAAGAAAACCGATGGCACCCGCCCCGCAAATTTCCGGCTGGTTCTGGACCATGCTGGAGTCATCCGACCGCAGCCTCAAAGCCCTCTGCCGCCAACTTGAGCAAAGCACGCCGGACCAACTCCGCCAATATTGCGAGGAATACTCCGAGGCGAAGGACTGCGTCGATCCATGCGCCTGGGTTGAGTGTCATCCCCACTTGAGCAAGGAGTGCTCCGAGGACCACGGCGACGACTTCGCCGCCTGGGTGGTCATGCAAGGCCGAGCGTTCTTCGAGCAAGTCCTGTCGCACCCCGAGGCCATCGCAAAATACATGGATCGGTTCGAGAGATCCGAGCGGGATCAAACCGACTCATCCCGGTGGGACGAGTCGGTTGATCGAGTCGAATACGTTGGCTCGCAGCGTGCGGACTACATAGCCTCCTGCATCCTGCGAGAGCGGTATCACCAGTCTTGACCCAGGAAAACGGAGCAAATCGAAGTCAATCGTCGATTTCTCCTTGATTGGTTTCGTAATGGCCGCACTGGCACGGTGATCCGGATTCGGCACCGATTCTCTAGGACTCACTTCCAAAAATTCGCTTCCTGTACAATGAAGCCATTGAGATGCACCGCGAACCAATAAACGACCGCACACACATACATAAGCCTGCAACTCTTTGTGCAGGTCTCGCGCAATCTTATGCTATCAAGCAGATTAACTTCCAAGTTTATGCTTCCAACGTGACTGATATCATGATTGATGGTTCACAAAAATACTGGGGTGATTGTTCAAATACAATTCGGCCTGGCAATTATCAAGCTTATATGGCTTATTTACGCGAATACGTTGAAGATCATAGTTTCATGCCACTTCCGTGTCGATTGCTGTTTGGATCAGAGACTTACGACGAAATCAAAAAAAAGCTGCTTCGACCTATCTATGTTGGCTTGGTCGATCTCGCAAAAAAACGTGTTCGCGGGGTCAATCCGGGGTCAATTCTCGATCCTCCTTAAGTGGCCTATCCATGGCCGCACACGCACGGTGGTCGAGAATTGACACCGATTTCTGCTTCGAGGTCCGCTCCGAAGAACTAACCCAATGAGAATGATTACCCGGGTTTAGCCTTGATGAAAACATCTCGAATATGCTCATTTAGCAAATGGTCTAAAGCTACATACATAGGTTGCATCTCCCGCTTTTTATCCTCGATCAGTTGCGGTGAATCTGTCCGGACCAGAAAAGATCGCGGATTAGGCATGTAATCAACCTGTTTAATCTCGACATCAAAATAGTCTCGGACTCCAAGCAAAAGCGGAATAGGAACCGTCCGGAGGCAAAGCTGTTGCACAGCCATCGGCTGACTAATAATTCTCATGATCAGATTTGGATGATATTCCTCTAGATAGATGACATTGCGTTCCAACAAATCTGCCAACCTTGAACAGGAACGGACTGCGGTATCCGGATTCATCCGAACTCCTCGAAAATTACTGGGTCGGCAGAACGGAACAGGACTGGTGTCAGTTCCCAATTTCTCCTGGCGATCTCTCTGACACCGGTCTCTCCACTTGATACCTCGACGCTCAAGCTTGGGCGTGGACGAACGACTCGGGCGTGCCGTCTGCGGGGTTCTCGAAGATGATATCTTTTGGATCGCGCCTGGGCGTGTCGATCGAGAGGAAAACTAGCGGCGACTCGAGGATGTCCGGCAGGGCGTGGATGGTCCCGCGCTTGAAAAACATCAGTTGTCCGGGGCCGAACTCGGCAATGGTTTTGGGATCGCCAATCCAGAACGTTCCTCGACCGGAAAAAACGTACAAATATTCATCGCACGTCGCATGGTGGTGGGGAGGAGTTCCCCTGTACACCCTGAAGACGCGGGCGCTGGCTTCGTGCCGATCGGTCAGGTAGTGATCGATCAGGAGGGTCTTGGCAGTTTCCGGCAGGGAAGCGGCAATCGCGGCGATATCGAATCGTCCGGAGTCCTGCTGTTCTTGATCGGACATGGGGACCATCCTCCGTCTGAGTGTCGCCGGGTATTGAACGGATGCGATCAGGTTTGCCAACGATGTCGAACTCATGGGGCCGCGAGCCGAGCTATCTCTCGGCCGTATGCCGCTGTGCTCGTCCCCAGGCATGCCTTGCTCTGACCACCATGCTTTATGATGGACCCCATTGTCCAGTCCACTGAACCTGGTTTTTTCGTTACGGAGGATATCGGTGTCAATCTCAATTTCCGCTTCTGATCATCGCTTTGTGATCTCGTCTTGGTGAGATGTTTCAAAATTCAAATTCCTCTCTGCTCTCTAATTTCTGCTCCGGCGACCCTGTAGGATGGCAGCCCCGAAGCTCATCAAGATTACGTTTCCCGCTCCGAGGTGATCATGCTCCGCTCATCATCGCAACTTGAATTGATCGCCTGTCTCTGGCTGGTGAGCTGGACGGCAAACGCGCAGGAAGTTCGGTTCACCGAGGGTCGGGCGGCCATGGCGAACCCCGAGCGTGGCTTTTATGCCCCGCGAATGAGCAACCAGGTGGCGGGGCTGGACAGGTTGCGGGCGGCCGGGATTACCCTGATTCTGGTCGAGATGGATCTGCGCGAGTTCAAGGAGCGCGAGATCAGCCCCGAGAAGCTCGACGAGCTGCGACGTGCCTTCCACGCCGCTCGCGAGCACGGCCTGAAGGTGATCTTCCGCGCCGCTTACGGGTTCACCGATCAAGATTACCGGGCCGACCCCAGGGATCTGGGCCGGATCACGGGGCATATCCGGCAGCTCGGGACGATTCTGAAAGAAGAGCGTGATGTGCTCTATAGCGTGCAGGCGGGCCTTCTCGGCCCCTGGGGGGAGTGGCACGGCTCCAACCACGGCGACCCGCCCACGCTGGAGGCCCGCCGCGCGGTGCTGTTCGGGTGGCTCGACGCCGTGCCGTGCCCGGTGCAGGTCCGCCGGCCGATGTTCATCCGCGACCTGCTCCCCGGCAAGGTGACGGCGGGATCGCCGCTCTCCCGGGTCGGGTGGCACGACGACGCCCTGCTGAGCCTGCCCACCGACCTCGGCACCTTCGCCGAGCGCGGCTGGGACCGCGAGCGCGAGCTGCGCTGGTCCGCAGACCACGGGCTCTACGCACCCTTCGGCGGCGAAACGGTCCCCAGCTCAGCGAAAACGCCGATCGCCCAGGTCATTCGGGAGCTGGAGCGGTTCCGCGCGACCTACATCAACAGCGCCTACCACCGAGGCACGCTCGAAGGCTGGCGCCAGGCAAATGACCAGGGGGAGAACGCTTACGCCCAGATCGAGCGGCGGCTCGGCTACCGACTCGTGGCCGACCGGCTGAGCTCCAAGGTCGAGCCCGGAGGGGCAATCAAGATCGACCTCGATCTGCGGAATGTCGGCTTCGCCCCACCCTACCTGCCGCGCGTGGTAGCGCTGGTCCTGAGCCGGGGAGACGCCCGACACCGGGTCGTGGCGGCCGCCGACCCTCGACGATGGCTGCCAGGCGAACCGATCCACGTCAACTGCGAGCTGCGTTTGCCCAAGGACGCCCCGCGCGGGCGCTGGAGCCTGTCGCTGCACCTGGCCGACCCATCGCCACGCCTCCGGGACGACGGACGGTACGCGATCCGGCTGAGCAACGAGAATATCCGCTTCGACGACCGGACGGGGTTCAATTTGCTGGTGGAAGAGGTGGAAATGAAGTGAGCAAATCGATATTCATTCGCAACTTCTTGTTGATTGGCCTCTAAATGCCCAGAATCGACACTGATTTCTGCTGACAAAAACGCCAAATTTCCGCGTCGGCTCTCCCTTGAATTCGTCATGAAGCTGGCTTCCGTGCGGCGATTACCCGATAATGCGATCTGTACGCCATCGAGTGATAACCACGGAGCTTCCCCAGTGCGATACCTGCTCGGCCTCATCCTGTTGATCTTCCTCGGGGCCATCGGCCTCTTCGCCGTGCAGAATACGCAGGCCATCACGGTCAAGTTTTGGAATTGGGGCCTCACAGCGCCGGTAGCACTCTTAGCCATCGGTGCCTACCTGCTCGGGATGATCAGCGGCTGGTACGTCGTTGCCTTTCTGCGCGGCTCGATCAGTCGAGTTAGAGCGGTGCAGGTCGAGGAACGATGAGCGCCTGCAAGATGCCCGCCGGTTCACCCCGCGATCCCGCTCCACCATCACGGAAAATCGGAAGCGGTGTCAATTGTCAATTTCCCCTTGATTGGCCTTTTATTGCCGCACTTGCACAGCACAGTAATTAATAATTGACACCGATTTCTCACTCTTTCAGGAAAGCCTGGAAACAAAGCCGAAGTTTCCTGAAGCCATTCCATTACGCTTGTTTGAGTCCTAGACTCGACGAAACCCGCCTTTTCGACCTCGTCGAGTTGGTTAGTGAGCTTGTCACATCGTCCGTGAGTGGGATGTAGACGACTGCCGACGGGGTCGCAGTGCCAGTGCTGCGGGCACCCGTGCTGCCGGTCGATGATGAGAAGGCATACGGGATCGACGCAACCGGCACTGTGGCGTTGTACCCCGCCTGACCGAAGCCCTGCACGACGTCGCTACCTCCCGAACTGGGCCGGTACGCATACTGGCCTAGCGTCGGCAGGTAGACCGCCGCATCCGTTTTGCCATCGCCGTCGTAGTCGCCAGGCGCCGGCACCGAGTTGTACGCCCCCTTCATCCCGAAGGGGATGAGGTAGTTGGCCGCGTTCGAAGACGGGTGGATGGCGTAAGAACCCGATGCGGGCAAGTAGACGGCGACGTCGGTTTTGCCGTCGCCGTCGTAGTCGCCCGGCGCCGGGATCGACGCCCCGGCCCCGGCCGAACCGAAGGAGATCTTGACGTCGGCGCCGCCGGACGAGGGCCGGTAGGCAAGAATGCCTTGGCCTGGGATGTAAACAGCCAGGTCGGTGATGCCGTCGCCGTCGTAGTCGCCGGGGGCGGGGATGGACGACTCGGTGCCTTTGACGCCGAAGGGGGCCAGGACGTTGCCAGCACCGGCGGTGAGCTGGATCGCGAAAGAACCTGATGCGGGCAGGTAGACGGCGACGTCGGTCTGACCGTCGCCGTCATAGTCGCCAGAGGCCGGGATCGACGCCCCGGTGCCGGCGGGGCCAAAAGCATCCAGAACGTCGTCGCCACCGCTCGACGGACGATAAGCCAGAGTCCCGAGAGCGGGCAAGTAGACGGCGACGTCGGTCTTGCCGTCGCCGTCGTAGTCGCCCGGCGCCGGGATCGAAGCGCCAAATCCGGTCCGTCCGAACTGCTGGACGACGTCGCCGGTACCGTTAGACTTGCGGTAGGCGTGATAGCTCAGACTGGTCAGCTCGGCGGCGATGTCGGACTTGCCGTCGCCGTCGAAGTCGTTCGTGCCGTTGTTGAGGACGAGCGAGGGAACCAACTGCGCGAGAAGGCTGGGCTGCGAACCGCCAGTGATTGCGCTCGTTGATATAACCAATCCGAGGAAAACAACCTTATTTGCCGGGGTAAGTGCCACCTTTTCTCTAACGCCAGCGTTGTAAGTGATCCCGGCTGGTGCTGGGGGGGAAAAAGTCATGCGTCCAGAAAGCCCGAAGGAAAGGTCTGCTCGACCGCTTGCGTTGTATCGGGCTACCAATAGTTGGCCGAGCATTTTCGGTTTAAAACCGTAACCGGCAACGGTAATCTCTCCGCTCGTATCAAGGGCAATCGAGGTAAAACCGCCATGGGGACCGAACTGGGTCGAGGCCAACGAAATGGGGATTCCGGCGAACGAGGTGTCGGCCGTTCCGTCAGGCATCAACCGGACCAGGAAGGGGGACGATAGTCGATTAGAATTACCGAACAAGCTAGATATTCCATCAATCGTTCCTGCCGCAACGAGCTTGCCATCGGTCTGAACCACGATGCTGTTGAGCGTGTGGGCCAAGCTAGGCGCCAGTTTCAGGAAGCCGCTGGCACCGTATGACGTATCCAGCGTGCCGCCACTATTGACCCGCATCAGGTTGACCCCCAAATCTCCTGTTATATTTGCTCCCAGGTAAATCTGGCCGCTCGGTGCCAAAGCGATGATGGGATCGCCCACAGAGGGGTAACCGACCGGGGTCTCTACTGACGACCCAGGGACAGCGATGTTTAACTCGCCGGTACCGTTAAAGCTCGTATCAAGAGTTCCCGTCGCATTCAACCGAATCGCCAGGAGTTGATACGTCCCTGAGCCGCTGCTGTCTAGTGAGACGTGTCGACCCGCCGCGACAATCTTGCCGTCAGGTTGCATTGCAATAGTGTTCAAGGCGTCGAGAGTACCCGGCAGGATGAACTCGCCGTTCGTGCCGAAGTTAGAATCAAGCTGGCCGGACGGGGTTAACTGAGCGACGAGCCCGACGGTTGGCGCGAGGATCGAGTTGCTAATCAAGGGCGTGTTGCCAATATTGGTGGCGGCGAGAACAACCGTTCCATCGGCCTTGATCACCAGATTGGTTGGGCCGATTACCAGATTGCCCGCGTATGGGAGCGGGACGTCGGTCTCACCAGCAGTGCCGAACGTCGTGTCGAGTGAGCCATCGGTGTTGTATCGCCGAACGGCCAGAGTTGTGTTAGAGCCCGCTGAGCCGGAAGTTCCCGCCACGACGATCTTGCCATCAACCCCCACAGCCACGGCCGACGCCTGATCCACGTTGTTTCCCGATCCGTTGCTCAGCAACCCGACCACAAGTCCACCCTGTCCGAACGTGGGATCGAGGGCCGAGGTCGCCTGCACAATTCGACCTTCAAGTCGTTCGAACCTCGGTCGGACGACCCTAGGGCGATGCGCCGGAGCAGCGCTCGATGAGGTCCAGCGACGAAAGGAAAGCATCTGTCTGCCGTGAAACAGAGAGAACATGACAATCAGCTCCTCAAAAAGTTCGAGTAAGGATCACAAGTGGGCTTGTCGATCCCAAGTCGGCGTTGCATCACCCAGAATTCACCCTCGGTCGGGTCTTCCTTGGTCGAGAATCATTCTTGTGAGCGGACAGTTTTTTTAACAAGGCATGTCAAAATCCGTTGGAAGACGGATGGTCCAGAATGGCCGATCTGTCTAGGGTGTTGTTGCAACCGTCCTGAACATCCATCGCACTATGCGTCAAACGAGCGTAATGGAATAGCTTCACAAAACTTCGTGTCGTTAATCGGTGTCTGTCGTTAATCGGTGTCAATTGGCAATTTCCCCCCGTGTCGTTAATCGGTGTCAATTGTCAATTTCCCCTTGGTTGCCGTCTCAATGGCCGCACTTGCACAGTAATTGAGAATTGACACCGATTTCTCCGAGAATTGACACCGATTTCTCCGCGTTGAGTGGGAAGGGACCTACTGCACGCTCGTCGCCCCCGACACCCTGCTCATCGCCACCAGCGACCGCTTCCTCGCAGCGGTCCTCCGCCGGATGGAGGCGCCGCCAGCGGCTCGGGCGCTTCCCCCCAGTCTGCCGGAGTGGCGCCATGTCGACTTCGACGCCCCGGTCTGGATGCTCCGCCACTGCCGGGGCGGCACGATGAACCCGATCCTCGGGTTTGCCGCCAGCGACCGCGACGACGAGTTTCGCATCATCTACCTCCCGATCCCCGGCGGCGAGGTCCACCTGGAAGGGCTCCGTTGGAGCTGGCAAATCGATTCCGACGGGAAAGCCTTCCCACGCACCGCCGCCACCTGCGAACGTCGAGCTGATGGCACGGTCCTCTTCGCCACAAAAGCCCGGTTCGATCAGGCGAGAGGCGAGGTCTGGAACCACATCAACCTGGAGGGGTTGGACGGGGTCTACATCCCTGACTCACGCTGAAAGCCAAGCCCAACATCTCGGTTCAGCCCTTGGCGCGGACTCTCGACCCCGCTGCGGCAAACCGGCCCGTCGGCTGAGTCGGGGCTCAACGTCTGAGGATCGGATCTCGACCCAGACCGCTGCACTCGATGGCTGGCTGATGCCCGTTGATGGCGATCGAAGTGCATTCGGCGAACAGGCCAGCGCTCCCGGGAAGTTTGACCGCCACCTCATGCAACAGGTTTTTCAGGTCAGCCAGGCCAACCTGGAGCCGCACTGGCGATGTCTGCCCATCGTTCGTGGGCAGCGAGAACAGAAAATCCACCGAGTCGCCATGTTGGCTGATCTTCGAGGAAACTTCACGGGTCTCAAAACGAGATTCCGGGCATTTGCCACCACGAAGAACCCGAGTGAACGCGAGGAGTGACATGAAAGTTCCTCTTTCGTGGTAAATCCAGGTCCGTGTGGTCACGACGTCGTTGCGACGGCTCATAGATGCTTGCATGACATTGGCTATTTTTTACCGAGAGGTCAAGCCAATCGGGAGGGTAATCCGAGCCGACGTTGCTTTTTTTAGGGTGCATGATGAATCTTAAAACCATCGCGTCCCAAAACCGGTTGTGGCCTGTATGGCTTGTTTGGACAGCGACTCGTCAGCTTCCAAGGATCAGGTTTTGACGCTGGAGGGATAACAGGGCAACTTACTCATTCATTGATTCCGCTTTCAAGAACGAAAGCGGGGTTGTGACCCAACTTCCGGAACCAGGCAAATCTTGCTGGCTAGCGATTTTGCCAAAATAAACGGATTTTCCAGGAAACGAGTTTTAAATTCAGATTTAGCGGCAATATTACCTCAGACACCGCGAGCGGTCTCGACCGGGGGACCGATCCGACTGTCATCTTGACGCCGTTTGTGAACCATCATCGCCCGCGAGGACTCCCGATGCCCATCTCGCCCGCCCGGCTGGCCGCCAACCAGCGGAACGCCACCAAGAGCTGTGGCCCGAAGACCGCCGAGGGGAAGGCTCGGAGCCGCGCCAATGCGCTCAAGCATGGGCTCCGGGCGACGGTGGTCGGGGTCGCGGATGAGGCCACCTTGCACGCCCGGACGGTGGGGGTGATCGAGACGTTCCGGCCGCAGAATGAATTTCAGCTCTGGCTCTGCACGAAGATTGCTCGCGATACGGTGCAGCTCGACCATGTGGAGGTGGTCAAGCGGCAGGCCCTCGCCGATGTGGCGCATCGCGCTGAGTTCTGCTGGGACGAGGACCAGCAAGTCGAGGCGAACCGGGTCGCCCGGGGGCTGAGCCGGAACCCGGACCGGACGGTCGGGCTGCTCCGGCGGTCGGTGGCCGGGTGTGACTGGCTGATCGCGCGCTGGGCGATGCTGGCGGACTCGGCCGACCGGCAGCCGTGGACCGACGAGCAGACGAGCCTGGCGCATGACCTCCTCGGCACGCCGCCCGAGTTCCGAGCGGACGCCCCCACCTATCTCATCGACGACCACGGCCGGGCCGTTGTGCCGAGCCCGACCGAGGCCGAACTCGCCCACGCTTACCTCGACGAACTCCGCGAGCACCGCGACGCGGTGCTCGACGACGACGAGGTCGCCCGGACCCTGGCGATGGCCAACCTCGACGAGTGGGACAACCGCGCCTTCCGCCCGATCCACCGCGCCGAGCGCTCGCTCCGCAACGACTTCCACAACGCCTGCGCCATGGTCCAGCACGAGTCGCCCCGGACCATCACCGACCCCCGCCTCCTCCGGTTGATCCCCGCCCACTTCTTCGCCGCCCCGACTCCCGCGCCAAACGAACCCAAGCCCGACCGACCAAACGAACCCAAGCCCGATGCGGCCGAGGCGCCTCCCGAGCCCACAACCCCGCCGTTGCTGGCCGCGCCGCCCGCAATCAATGCCGCGCAGCCCTTCGACGACAGCGCCACCCACCTCGACACCCCCCGCACCGGCCAGTTTGCCGGGGAAAGTCGGGTCGGTCCCCGGTCCTGATTTCGGACGGGCCTGGGTTTACAATGGAGGCGTGGTCGCGCCGGGTCCCGGTGCGATTTGACGACCGTCATTGTGTCAATCCCGGGATCGACCGCCATGGATCAAGCTCGCTCGGACAACCCCACCGCCCGGCGGATTCGCGTGGCCCTGGGCCAGGAGCCGGGCGACCTGCTCCTGCGCGGCGGGCGGGTCGTCAACGTCTTCACGCGGTCGGTCGAGGTGGCCGACGTGGTCATCGCCGATGGCCGGGTCGCGGGCGTGGGTCGGTACGACTGGCAGGCGGCCGAGACCATCGACCTGACAGGCCAGATCATCATCCCAGGCCTGATCGACACGCACATGCACCTGGAAAGCACCCTCCTGACGCCGGCGGAGCTGGCCCGGGTCCTCGTCCCGCTCGGCACGACGGCGATCATCTCCGACTCGCACGAGATCGGCAACGTCCTCGGAGTCGAGGGGATCGACCGCCTCGCCCAGGCCGCCGAGGGACTGCCGCTCGACGTCTACTTCATGGCGTCGAGTTGCGTACCGGCGACCGACTACGAGGACGCCGGCGCGGCCATCGGGGTTGCCGCCGTGGCCGACCTCCTGGCCCGGCCCGATGTGCTTGGCCTGGCCGAGGTGATGGACGTGCCCGCCGTCCTCAACGGTCAGGACGAGGTCCTGAGCAAGATCCACGCCGCGCAGCTCGCTGGCCGGGTCGTCGACGGCCACGCGCCGAGCCTCGAACCACGCGCCCTGCTGGCCTACGCGGCGGCGGGCATCCGGTCGGACCACGAGTCGACCACGGCGGCCGAAGCCCGAGCCAAGGCCGCGCTCGGGATGCTCGTTCAGGTCCGCGAGGGGTCGCCCGCGCAGAACCTCGACGCCTTGTTGCCGCTCCTGGCATCCGGGGAGATTGATGAATCCTGGTGCCTCGTCACCGACGACATCTTCCCCGACTTCCTCCGCGAGCACGGCCACCTCGACGCGATGCTCCGTCGCCTGGTGGCGGGCGGCGTCCGAGCCGAGGTCGCCGTCCGCCACGCCTCGTTCATCCCGGCCCGCCACTACGGCCTGACCGATCGGGGGGCGGTCGCGCCGGGGTACCGGGCCGATCTGGTCGTGGTCGAGGATCTGGTCCGGTTCGATGTCCAGCTCGTCCTCAAGGCCGGGCGAGTGGTCGCCCGCGCTGGGGTCTACCTGGTCGACCGCCCCGCCACCCCGATCCAGGTCGAGAACACCGTCCGGATCGCCCCGGTCGCTGAGTCCACCTTCCGCCTCACGCTTGCCGACCCAATCCAGCCGGTCATCCGCGTTGTGCCCGACCAGATCGTGACCCGGTTCGAGCGGGCCGAGGTGGCCATCGCGGACGGCTCCTGGGCCTTCGATCCGAGCCAGGATGTCGCCCTGATCGCCAGCATCGAGCGGCACCGAAGCAGCGGCAAGGTCGGGCTCGGCCTGGTCGCGGGGCTGGGCCTGACGGGGCGCGGGGCGATCGGCTCGTCGGTCGCGCACGACTCGCACAACCTCGTCGTCGCCGGGACCGACCCAGCCTCGATGCTCGCCTGCGTCCGGGCTCTGGCCGAGAGCGGTGGCGGCTTCGTGGCGGCGGTCGACGGCAAGGTGCAGGCCCTCCTGCCGCTCCCGCTGGCCGGCCTGATCTCGCTCGCCAGCGCCGAGGTTGTCTGCGACCAGCTTGCCCAGCTCCACCAGGTCGCCCGCGCGCTCGGCTGCCCGCTTGCCGCCCCGTTCGGGACCCTGTCGTTCCTGGCCCTGCCGGTCATCCCCGAACTCCGGATCACCGCCCGGGGGCTGTTCGACGTCCGGACCCAACAGTTCCTAACATGAGGATTTTCGGATGAACTCGTCGGGTTCGACCTTGACCGCCGTGACAATCCTGGTCCGCGACTACGACGAAGCTCTGGCCTTCTACACGGGGGCGCTCGGGTTCGAGGTCGTCGCCGACACCCCGCTCGGCGGTGGCAAGCGGTGGGTCATGGTCCGGCCAGCCGGGGGCGGGACCGGTTTATTGCTGGCTCGCGCCGCGACTCCCGAGCAATCCGCCCGGGTCGGCGACCAGCTCGGCGGGCGGGTCGGCCTGTTCTTCCAGACCCCCCGGTTCTGGCCTGACTACCGCCGGATGCAGGCCCAGGGAGTCCGGTTCGCCGAGGAACCCCGGGCCGAGCCCTACGGCATGGTCGTCGTCTTTCTCGACCTCCACGGCAACCGCTGCGACCTGATCGGGCCGGATCAAGGACCCGAGATTGACCAATCAGGGGGTGAGCATGGATAGCCGCTCACTTTCGCTGGAACGCGGATCATCCTCCGGCGGTAAAGTCAGGCTCCTGATAAACCTGCTTGACGAACAAACTCGCCTGGCTGGGGTCGGCGAGCCGAGGTCGATTCCAGCGAGCGACCGGGATCTCTTCGGGCGCGGTGACCACGACATAAACCCGGGCGTGCTCCGGTAGGTCGGCTGGTTCGAGGAGCTTGATTTGCCCATCCTGCACGACGGCTTCGTAGGTGGCCACTTTCATCGGTGATCGTCCCCCCAGTCCAGTAAAAAAGCCAATTCGTTCGGGCGATTGTTCTCAAGTTGGCTCTTGACATCGTATCTTCCGATGTAGATCCACTGGCGCTGAAACCACGAATCCACAGCCTATTTCATCCTAACCGGCGAACGAGCCTGCTCCAATGGTCCTCACAATCTCAGAGCGGCGGGTCATCGTCCCTCAACGCGGGTGGACAGATAAAACGATTTTCACGACAAGAATTCGACTCAACCAACGACCTGTTCGCGTTCCTCTGGAGTCAAGATGCAATGGGGCGGTCTCCGGAATTTCATGACTGCACCCTTGCCTGGGTTGTGCTCACTTTGGCGGTCAGGTCGCGGTCCGGCGGCCGGTGGCGAGGCGGAGGTCAGCCAGGGCAGCAGCGCCGCGATTCCGGCGGGCGATCAACTCGGCGACGATGCTGATGGCGATCTCGTCCACCGTTTCCGAGCCGATTTCGAGACCGACCGGGGCGTTGATCCGGCCGAGAGTGGCCTCGCTGACGCCGCCATCGCGCAGGAGATCGAACAGCTCGCGGACCTTGCGGCGACTACCGATCATCCCGACGTAGCCGGCAGCGGTCGGGGCGAGGATGCCGAGCGCCTCGCCGTCGTGGCCGTGGCCGCGCGTGACGATCAGGGCGTAGGTCTCGGGGGTGGTCGTCAGGCCCGCGAGGACCGGGCCGATCGGGCCGAGGTGGCGACGGGTCGGACCCGGAAAACGGTCAGGGGTCAGGTACTCGGGGCGGTCATCGACGACCGTGACCTGGAAGCCAACCCGACCAGCCAGCCCCGCGACCGCCTGGCCGACGTGCCCGGCGCCGACGATCACCAGTTGGATCGTTGGGGCCACCGGCAGATAGGCCCAGCCGCCGGCTTCACTGGGGCGTGGCTTGGCGGGCAGCATCAGCCCGGGCGGGACCTCGGCTCGCGGCGGGAGCGTGGCGACCAGATGGCGCTCGGCGTCGAACAGGTAACGATCGCCCCGCGTCGGGCCGGCGGCATCGAGCGCGATTGCCTCGGTCAGGCCGGCTCCCGCCTCGGTCCGGTCGCGATAGGCTTCATAATAGGCCAGAGCCTCGGGACCGGTCGGGGCGTCGACCAGGACCGTCAGCCGCCCGCCGCAGATCAGGCCGTCGGCCCAGGCGGGGTCGTGGTCGAGGGTGAACTGGAAAATCGCCGGCGCTCCGGAACCGAGGCCGACCAGGCCCGCCGCCTTGCCCTTGATCTCGGCCTCGACGCAGCCACCGCCGAGCGTGCCGACCTGGGTCCCGTCAGGCTCCAGCAGCATCATCGCGCCCGGGCCCTGCGGGGTCGAGCCACGCGTGGCGATGATCTGGCAAAAGGCGACGCGGCGGCCCGCCTGGAGGGCGTTGACGAGAGGGACGAGGACATCACGCATCGGCCTTGCTTTCGGGTTGAGGGCCGCCCGGCAGGCGGATTGGCATCTGGCGGATGCGCTCGCCGGTCGCGGCACGCACGGCGTTGGCGATGGCCGGAGCCAGCGCGATCAGCGGAGTTTCCCCAGCGCCGGCGGACGGCAGATCCGAGCGGTCAATAAGATGAAGATCCAACCTGGGAAGATCCGCGAACCGGGGGACGAGGTAGCGGCGGAAGGTGGCATTCGTAACCTTTCCACCCGCAAACTCGGTCGCCTCGCGGAGCGCTGGGCCCAGCCCCTGCGTGATCGCCCCCTCCACCTGCGCCCGGAGCCCGGTCGGGTTGAGGATCTTGCCGCACTCGAACGCCTGCGTGACCCGGCGGACCGCCACCGCGTGGGTGGTCGGATCGACCACCACCTCGGCGCACGCGGCGACCACCGACCCCTTGTCCTGCCCGCACGCCAGGCCGATGCCGACGTTGGGCTCGCGGCGATTGGCTCGATCCGTCCAGCCCGCCTGGTCGGCGACGGTCTGAAGCACGGCCTTGATCCGGGGGTTGTCGAGGTTCGCCAGGCGAAAGGTGAGCGGGTCCACCCTTGCCAGTTCGGCCAGCTCGTCCATCATCGACTCGCGGGCGAAGTTGTTCGCCGTGGCCGCCAGACCCCGATACGAGCCATGCCGCAAGGGCGGGTCGCAGGCGACGTACTTGCAAAGATTTTGCGGCACCCGGTACGGCGTGCCGACCTCGGCCGCCCCCGAGTTCAGGTTGATGAAGTGCCACGAGGTCAACCGCCCCGACGCATTCAGGGTGGCCTCAACGTCGATCACCGCAGCCGGGCGGAACTGCGCCCAGGTAAACTCCTCCGCGCGGGTCCAGACCAGGCGGACCGGCACGCCCGCCCCCCTGGCCAGCCGGGCGGCCTCGACGGCGCACTCGCCCGAGTGCTTGCCGCCAAACCCACCACCGAAGTCGGGGACGATCACCCGGATCTGGTCATCAGGCAGGCCAAATGCTCGGGCCAACTCAGCCCGGACCCCAAACGGCACCTGCGTCCCGGTCCAGACTGTCAGCTTGCCATCCGTCCATTCGGCAACAGCCGCACGCGGTTCGAGCGGAGCATGCTGTACATACGCGACCTGGTACGTCTGTTTGAGCGTATGGGCCGCCGCCGCCAGTTCGGCTCCGAACGGGTTAGCTGGGGGTGCCTCGCGGACATGCTGGCGCAGGTAATCAGAGACCTGTGCATCGGTCGGACCGCCAACCTCTTCCCACCGGGCCGAGTCCGCCAGAGCTTCCACGGCCTGCTGTGCCAGCCAGGTACTCGGGGCGACGACGCCCACGAAGTCACCAGCGCGGACAGGGACGGCTCCCTCAATGGCGCGGGCTGCGTTCAGGTCCACCGCGACCAGCCGGGCACCAAACGACGGCGGGCGGAGCACCCGGCCATACAGCATCCCCGGCCGGATGATGTCGGAAGGATAACCATGCGACCCAACGATGATGTCGCGCGCGTTGGGCCGGGCGAGGGGTTGACCGAGGATCTCGAACCGAACGACGGGGGTCAACGTCACGTCGCTGGGGATCGCCGCGGCGAACAGGCGAATCGATTCGCCGTCATTCGCCAGATCCGCGTAAGCGACGGTACGTCCATCGGGGGCCGTGACCTTCCCGCCCGCAACACTATACGTTGCCCCATCACCCCCGAACCGGCGAGCGGCCAGGCCGACGAGCAGTTCGCGGGCCGCGGCGCACCCGCGACGGACTGGCGGGACGGTGTTGGGGGTCGTCTGGCTCCCATACGTGCCGCCGTCGTCGGGCACCAGCGCGGTGTCGGCCATGATGAGCCGGACCTGAGCGGCGGGAAGGCGCAGTTCCTCGGCTGCCGCCTGGGTCAGCTCAGCGCGGGCCCCCTGACCGCACTCAACCTTGCCCGTCATGACGGTGACGACCCCGTCGGCGCCGATGTGGACCCGCGCCGCCAGGGTGGCCGCCCCGCGACTTCCCCCACCACCCCGCCGTTGCTGGCCGAGGCCAGAGCCAGGCGCGACCCCGATCAGGAGCCCAGCGCCGAGGATTTGCAGAAAGTCACGCCGGGTCGGCTCGGATCGGGCCGCCGCCAGATCGGCTGGTTCAACGCTCGACATGGGTGGTCTCCTTCTGCCTGGTGGCCGCAAGGCGAACGGCGGCGACGACCCGAGCATAACCCCCGCACCGGCAGAGGTTTCGGTTCATGCCGCTCACAATCTCGGCGTCGGTTGGGTCGGGCGTGCTGGCCAGCAGGGAGACGGTTGCCATGATCATCCCCGCCGTGCAATACCCGCACTGGAGCGCACCAGCTTCGAAGAAGGCCGCCTGGACGGGGTGGAGTTTGTCCCCCTCGGCGAGCCCTTCGATGGTCGTGATCGCCTTGCCCGCGACGCTGCCGATGGGGGTCCGGCACGAGAAGATCCGCTTGCCATCGACCAGGACCGAGCAGGCGCCGCACTGGCTCTCGCCGCAACCGTACTTGGTGCCGGTCAGGTGCAGATCCTCGCGCAAAACGTCCAGGAGCGGCCGATCGGGGTCGGTTGCGACCGATTGCCGGGCACCGTTCACGGTGAACGTCACGGGCGCTGCCAGGCGGGGCTTCATGGGGTGGATTCCCGGAGAGAAGAAAAAGCGGCCACGGATGGAACACGGAAGGAACACGGAATGGGAAGGGTTGGGGGAGTTGAACCGCCGTGATCGTCTGCGTGCCGGCTCGATTATCTCCCTGGGTTGTGCTGTCTGTCCAGCCGCGACGGGGTTAAGGTGGACTGATTCCCGACCGGTTGCGGGTGAGTTGCGGGCAAGATCTCACTTATCGGGCCAGGGTACTGTTTGGCTCCCCGGAGGCCGCCGCGTGCTGTTTCTCGGACCGATCGTCAGGCGTGATTTGATCCTCCTCCTCCGACGCGGGAGTCCGTGGACCGAGCGGGCGGCGCCGTCCGTCATCCTGGTTCTGGTCTTGATCGGCTGGGTCATCAAATGGGCCTGGGAGGGACGAGATTGGACCTCGATCGAGGGCGGAAACCAGTTCGTCTGGGAAGTCTTCGGTCTGATGGTCGGCGTTCAGCTCGCGTATAGCGCGCTCTATATGATCTCCCTGACGGCAGCGCCAATCGCGCTCGAACGCGACCGGAAGACGCTCGATGCGCTGCTGGCCACCGAGTTGACAGCCACCGAGATCGTCCTGGGAACGCTCATGTCGGCCTTGATCCGCATCGGGACCGGGTGGCTGGCGCTCGTGCCGGTCGGCGTGGCTCTGATCTGGCTGGGCGGGATCGACCTGAGGGTGGTGGGCCTGGCGGCGGCGGGGGTTGCGGCGACGACGGCGCTGGCGGCCTCGATTGGCGTGGTCTGCTCGGTCGAAGCGCGGACAGCGAGCCGAGCCGGGGGATGGGTGGTTTTCTGGCTCTACACCTGGCTGGGTCTGCCCGCGGTGCTCGTGATCCTGGCCCCGCGCGTCTGGACCCTGGGGGCGACCTACCTGGTCCCGATTGCTAGCCCATTCCTGGCCAGCAGCCCGATCGGGGTTGGCCTGAGCGTGGTTCTTGGCCTGATCCCGCGTGGCTCGCTGGTCAGCGCGGTGACACAGATGATTGGCCTCCAGGCGGTCGGCGTGGCCGTCCTGATCGGCTGGGCGATCGTCCGGCTCCGACCCGCGGCGCGGCGGGCGGCAGGTTGGTCGGGCTGGGCCGAGTGGCGGCGCGGGCGGCGGACCAGTGGGCGGGTCCGACCGGCCTGCGGGAACGACCTGATCCTCTGGCGCGAGATGTACCCGGCCCGGACCGTCGGCCCGCTCGCCCGGCGGGTCGCCCAGGGTTTTAGTCTGATCACGTTTGGGTTGTTGATCTATGTGACGTCGTGGTTCGCGGGACCGGCGTTCGCCGAGTTGTGGGCCTCGGGAGGCTACGGCCCCCGACCCGGCCCGCCGATCACCAACGAACTGAACCCCATCGCGCGCGTCCTGATCAACAAGCTGCTCGGCTTCCCGGGTGCAACGGTCGGACCGGGGCAGGCTCGGCTCGACTTCAACGCCTACCTACGAATGGTGACCCTGGGCTTCGAGTCGATCTACCTGATCACGCTATTGGGCATGGCGGCCGAGAGCGTGGCGGCGGAGCGCGACCGCGACACCTGGCCCGGCCTGCTTGTGACGCCGCTGACCGGCCGCGAGATCCTCCGCGGCAAGCTCCTCGGCGTGCTCTGGCGGGTCCGCTGGTTCCTGATCGTGCTCGGCGCATTCTGGCTGGTCGGCACCCTGAGCGGTGCCGTGCATCCGGTCGGAGTCCTGGCGGCGGTGGTCATCCTGGGCGTGTCGTCCTGGTTCGTCGCGGTGGCCGGGGTCACCATCTCGCTCCATGCCCCGAACCGGCAAAAAGCCGTGGCCTGGACCCTCTTGCCGCTAATGGGTATGACCCTGCTGAGCGTCTTCGGCTTCCTGGCGCCGGGCGTGGTCGGGGCGATTCCAGCCGCCTGTCTGCCCGCTTTCGCCGGCTGGGCCACCTTGTTCTCCTACGACGACATCCGCGACCTGACGGCGGGCGGACCACTGGCGACGCTGGCCGCCGTTCGACTCACGACCTCGATGGCAACCTGGCTGGTGCTTGGGATCGCGACGGCCAGCCTCGCAGCGCAAGCCGTGGCCGCCGGCTGGTTAGCTCGCCTTGGTGCCCGCCGGTTCGACGCGGTCGTCGGTCGGCCAACCCGAGGTCAGCCCACCGACCCGATCCAACCTCAAATTAAGGAACTTTCGGCAGCGACACCGGCCCGAGCAGGACCGCTCGTTTGACGATCGAATGGTTGGCGGCCGACCCCGAGATCGTGGCCGAAGTTTGGACGACCGGGCTCGGGCTGGTCCGGGCGGCGGTGGCCTGGAGACCGGCGGCAACGGGGTCGGCCGTCAAGGTGACGTGGAAGCCGAAGTCCTTCTTGTCGACGCCCTGGAACGGATCACGAGCGCGGACCCAGTCGGCGGGAAGGACGGTACTCGGCGAAAAGTCGGCGGCGGAATGGCCGTCAGCCAGCCCACCGGCGTCGGCGGCGAGAACAAAATCCGCAGTAAAAATATAAGCACCTGTTGGCATCGCCGGTACCTTGATCGGCGCGAGTCGCTGGTTGCAGAGCCGGGCGCCGTTGGCTCCGACGGCGAAGCAGGGGTGGACCACGACCAGAGGAGAATCGGGGGCGCCGAGCGGGCAGACCCGGGCCGACGCGAGCCGGGCGCTTGCCGACCCCTTGTGCCGCGCCCGGACCAGGCCAACCAGGGTGCTCTCGATCGTCAAGGTCACTTCCCGAACGCCGGTCCCGGCCCCTTCGACCGTGAACTCCTGCTCAAGGTGGAAGGTCTGCGTGACCTCCCCCGCGCAGCCGAGGAAGGCGTTCGCGGCGACGGTGCCGGTCAGGTTGGCCGCCAGGACGTTCGGCGCGGTGAGCTGAACGTCGACGATTCCCCCATCGGCGCGGGCTTGATGCACGGTCTGCGGCGTGACGCAGGCTGTCCTTGGTCCGAGGGTGATGCTCGGGGCGGGGTCCGCTGCGCTCGCCCTCGACCCCAGGATCGCCAGGGCGACAAGTCCCCATCGGAGTTCGCGATTCCTCATCAAACGGGCCTCCCGCCCAGCATCGATCCCGGCACGAATCCAGCGGCCCCACTGCCTCACATCGCGCCATCCCACCCGAGATCCGGTCTTATCACGACTATCGGCAAGATCCGCCCGACCGCTGTTGTCCATTTGGCCGGCTCCTGATTGCCGATCGCCGGTCGAGGTACGATGGGAGCGCATCGCTGATGGGACTGAGTCAACCAGTGTGGCCCGGATTGGCCCAGGCTGAGCGGGCAAGCAAGGCCGCCAGCGGGGTTGGCTCGGCGGTCCGAGGCGCTGCGGGTCGGGTCGGGCGGGGCGATGTGGCGGGTGGTTGCCCGAGCTGTTCCCGAGCATGAGCCCGGAGCCGGTCGAGTGCCCGGTCCTCGTCGGCCTGAGTCAACAAATGCCAGCGATTCGCGGTGACGATCGACCGGAACAGGCCGGGTGGGTTGGTCGTGCCGACCTGCTGGGCGTGGACCGCCGCCGCGACGAACCGGAGCCGGCTCGCCTCGGACGGGACCGCCCACCCCTGGGCAACTGCCGCCTGATGAAGAGCCAGGGTCCGGGCCGTCGAGGCGAGGTCGTCCGCGTGGATCGACCGGATGGTCGGGCAGGGCAGGGGGGGTGATGTCGGCTTGATCCGCTCCAAGGTCCTGAGCGAATCCCCAGGCGTTCGGTCGGCTCGGGCCGGTTCTGGGTTTGATGGATCCGGAACGGGAGCCGGGTCCAGATCAGGGGGTGACAATTTGGGGCCGGTTTGACCCTCGGAGGGGTGGCAATCCGCGACGGGGGGTGCCCAGGCGAGGTCAACCCGGTAGACCCGCCCCCACCGGTTCCAGCTCACCTGGTCAGCCGGTCCCCCTTCGGCACCGATCCACCCGAGGGTGATCAGGTCCGCCCGCGCTGCCTTGACCCGGCGGAGGTCGACGCCAAACACGCGAGCAACCCACGACGCCTTGACCCGCCCGTGCGAGCCCCAACCGGCCTGTCGCCGCGAGACGCAGCGGAGCAAGACCCCGAACGCCGCCGCGATCAGGGCCGGACGAGCCCCGCGCGCCAGGAACCGAAGGAGACGCCGGGGGATCGTCAAGAAACCCTCGTGACCCGGCAGGGAATCGTCAGCCGAACCGGCCCTCGAGGTGCCTGGCTCGATCGTGGTCTGGGCGGGTGGGAAGGTGATGCCCGCGCCATCGCCCTGATCCCAGCGGATCAGGCCCGCTTTGGTCAACCGGCGGATGGCGTCGCGCGCTCGACGGTCGCCCACCTGGCAAAGATTGGCCAGCTCGGCGACGGGATAGGAGGCGGTCCGACCGTCTCGAACGGTCACCGGGCCGCGCCGGACCTGGATCTCATGTGCCGCCAGCCAGGCGCGAAAGTCACCGGCTCCGCCCGGCTGCCCGAGGCAACCCCGCCAGGCCTGGAGCAGGTCGCCAACTCGGATTCGAATAAAACCACCCGGAATCCCCGCGACCACTGGCCGTTGCCGCATCGAGCATGAAGTTGGACCCATTCGAACCGGCCCCTCCGCGCAGATCGACTCGAAGCCGTGGACGCGCAGTCGCCGCGAACCCGGCAAAACCGAGTTCTTGAGGAAGGGACCAGGATCAACGAGCCGAGGAGATCAAGGAGTGTGATTTACGCCTTGTCCGTTGCTCAACGCCTGAGGTGATCGACTGGAAGTCATCATGCGCGCTAAACATGGCTGCGCCAAGGAAAGCCGATGAGTCGAGTTGCAAATCCGGGAATCATTTCGTACGTTTCTTACGTTGCCAGATCGGCTTCTGTGGATCGGCTGGTTATGGACGTCGTTTGCCTGGACTGACGACCTGAGATCCGGCCGATCAGCCGAGCGATTTGTTCGAAGTCGCGAGATGAGGAGGCGACGAAGTCAGCAAAGACGACTTGAAATGCGTCGGCGAATAGAAAGCGTATGTCTTGGCGATACGTTTTGCGCGGAGTGTCGCGTTGAAATTGGGCGGTGGGATGCCGGCTGCTTTTTTGCTGGTTTTTTCGAACTCGTGTCGATCCGCCCTGGCAGTGCAGGTCGGAGCCACCGGCTCTGATTCGCCTGTCCTTGACAACTGGCAATCCGTGGCGAATGATTAGGATTCCGCTTCACCTCATCACTGAATCTGTCTTGATCTTGGAGTCGCTTTTCGGGTGCGAGCACGGGGATCAGTCCGAGCCTGGGTTTGTTGGCTGGGTCTGGCTTGTCTGATCATTCCGGGTTTATCCGGAGTGCGGACAGCCGAGGCTTCGCTCTGCCACGAATCCGACCGGCCGGTCCTGGGTCTCCAACAGGTTGGATTTGTGCCGCCTGTGCCCGAAGCGCATCCGGTGGTTGCCCACATCGCCGAACCTCCCGATTACCGGCCGAGCCCATGTTCGGATGAACCAGCGGTCTCGCCGGATCAGATGCCGCCGGTTGTGACTGGCTTTACGTCCGTGCCGGCACTGCGTCTGACGCACCGTTGTGACTCGATCCTGCGCATCCGGGAACCATTGGCGTCGCCAGCCAATTTTTCGATTCGCGTCGAACGCCCGCCTCGTCTGGTCTAACCGCTTCGATCTGGTTGTTTCGCCCGTCGTTGGGATGGAGCAACGCCGTTGCGCGTCGATTGACTTGACATTCGGATCAGCGCTGGAGGTTCTGCCTCGCGGTGCGCTGATCGACTCTGGGTAAGATGAGGCGAGCTTTCATGTCCGCGACTGTGCGACCAGCCAGCGACCGCCGGGGTCGGGTGTATGTCCCCGCCGTGGGCCGTGGCCTTCGTCCCTGGCTCTGGGCCTGCCTGATCCTTTTCGCCATCCTCGGCGCCAACGGGTTCTATCTGTCGTCGGTGTCGGCCGTAACCTGGTGGACGGGCGTTACGCAGCAGACCTTCTTCTACATGCTGATGGTCGGCTTGCACCTGTTGCTCGGCTTCGTGGTGGTTGTGCCGATCCTCGTGTTCGGCTTTGCCCACCTCGTCACGAGCCGGAAGCGACCAAACAAGTCGGCGATCCGTTATGGGTATGCCTTGCTCATCTGCTCGCTGGTCGTCCTGGTTTCCGGCCTGATCCTGGTCCGGGGCTTTGGCGTCTGGGAAGTCCGCGACCCGCGCGTCCGGACGTCGGGGTACTGGGCGCACATCGTCGCGCCGCTGCTGGCGATCGGGCTTTACATCCAGCACCGGCTGGCCGGGCCGAAGATCCGCTGGTACTACTTCCGTCGGTTTGGTGCCGTTGTGGGTGTGGTCGTCGTCGCGATGGGCTTCCTCCACTTCCAGGAGCCGAAGAAGTTCGGAGCCAAGGGGTCGCCCGACGGTGCGAAGTATTTCTTCCCGTCGGAGGCCGTCACGGCGTCGGGCAAGTTCATCCCCGCCGACACCTTGATGATGGATAGCTATTGCCTCAAGTGTCATCAAGACTCGTACAAGGGCTGGAACCACTCGGCGCACCACTTCTCGTCGTTCAACAACAAGGCGTATCTGGCCTCGGTTCGCGAGACGCGCAAGGTGTCGCTCGAACGCGACGGCGATACGCGGGCGGCTCGGTGGTGCGCGGGGTGCCATGATCCGGTCCCGTTCTTCTCGGGGGAGTTCGACGACCCGAAGTATGACGACGTGAACAACCCAACCAGTCAGGCGGGGATCACCTGCACCGTCTGCCATTCGATCACGCACGTCAACAGCACCCGGGGGAATGCCGACTACACGATCGACGCCCCGCAGCATTACCCGTTCGCGCAGAGCAAGAACCCGGTCCTTCAGTGGGTCAACGAGACCCTGGTCAAGGCCAAGCCCGAGATGCACAAGCGGACGTTCCTCCAACCCGCCATCAAGGACTCGAAGTTCTGCTCAACCTGCCACAAGGTCGGCCTGCCGTACGCCTTGAACCATTACAAGGACTTCCTGCGCGGGCAGAACCACTGGGATACGTTCCTGCTCTCGGGCGTCTCGGGGCACGGGGCGCGCAGCTTTTACTACCCGCCGATCGCCAAGGGCGAATGCATCAACTGCCACATGAACTTCGTCGCCTCGACCGACTTCGGCGCGAAGGATTTCGACGGCAAGCCGGGCCGCGAGATCCACGACCACGCCTTTCCGGGTGCCAACACCGCCTTGCCGACGTTCCTCGGTCAGCCCGACGTCGCCAAGATCCACGAGAAGTACCTCAAGGATGCCAAGGTCCGGATCGACCTGTTCGCCCTCCGCGAGGGGGGTGGGATCGACGGCCAACTCCTTGGCCCGCTTCGTCCGACCGTGCCGACGCTCCAGCCCGGCAAGCCGTATCTGGTCGAGGCCGTCGTCCGGACGCTCGGCGTCGGCCACCCGCTCACGCAGGGGACGGTGGACTCGAACGAGATCTGGGTTGAGTTGATCGCGAGCATCGACGGCAAGGTGGTCGGCCGGTCGGGCGGGATCGGTCCCGACGGCACGGTCGACCCGTTCGCGCACTTCATCAACGTCTACATGCTCGACCCGCAGGGGAACCGGGTCGACCGCCGGAACCCGCAGGATATCTTCGTCCCGCTCTACAACAAGCAGGTCCCGCCGGGCGCGGGGCAGGTGGTCCACTTCGGGCTCGACGTCCCCGCGACGACGACCGGGCCGATCACCCTCGAAGCGCGGATCAACTACCGAAAGTTTGACCGGAAGTACCTCGACTACATCTTCGGCAAGCAGGGCGGCCCGGCGATCCCGATCACCCTGATGGCGCTCGACAAGGTGACGCTGCCGGTGCAGGGGGGTAAGAATGTGACCAACCCGCCCTCGCCGATCAAGGACGTCTGGCAGCGCTGGAATGATTATGGGATCGGCCTGTTCCTCGAAGGCGAAGCGCTCGGGAGTCAGAAGGGGGAGTTGAAGCAGGCGGAACCCGTCTTCCAGCAGGTGGCCGACCTCGGGATCGCCGATGGCTGGGTGAACCTGGCGCGGATCTACCTCCGCGAGGGGCGGATACCCGACGCCCGGCAAGCGCTGGAGCGGGCCTCGAACCATCCCAAACCCGCTGCGCCCTGGGTGATCGCCTGGTTGTCAGGGCAGATCGACGAGCGGAACGGCTACCTCGACGCCGCGAGCCAGCGGTATGAGTCGGTCCTGGCCACCAAGATCCCCGCGCGTGGGTTCGACTTCAGCATGGACTATGAGGTGATCAACGCCCTCGGCCTGGTCTCCTACAACCAGGCCCGGAGCGAACCCCTGGGAAGTCCCGAACGGCTGAGCAAGCTCCGCAAGGCCGTCGCGACCTTCCGCCGGACGATCGCGCTCGACACCGAAAACGTCCCGGCGCACCACAACCTCGGTCTGGCCTACGCCGACCTGGCGCGGGCCTTGCCCGGCGCTGTCGCCGACCCGGTCGCCCCGCTCCCCGCCGCGATCACCGGGGCGACCCTCGACGATCTGAGCAACCAGGCGCGGAACCACGACCTGACGGCCGAGCAACGAGCCTCGGCCGCGCGGCGATTGGCCCGCGCCGTCCCGCTGTTCCTGGCCGGGCCGCGCGAGGCGTTCGCGTCCAGGCTCAACCCGCTCCACGCGATCGTCGAGCAGGTCGGGACCGACGAGGCAACCGAGACCGACCCCGCCGTCCAGCGGGCGGAGGCCGTGGCGCTGGCGGCGACCCACAAGGCGTTGCAAGCGCTGTTCAAGCCCGACGAGACCGCCGCCGGCCGCGCTGTGTCGATCGCCCGCAAGAATGATCCGGCGGCGGACCAGAACGCGCAGTCGATCGTCATTCACCCGCTGACCCGACCCGGAGCGCCGGGGATTGATGGGCCAACCACTCCCTCTGCCGCCGTCGTTGCCCGAGGAGACCAGCCATGATTTGCCCCCGACTCGTCCGCTGGTCGATTCTCGTCAGCATTTGTGCCGTGGCTGGGTGCAAACCGCCGGTCGCGCCACCAACGATTGCCCCGCCAACCGCGCCGGTCAAGCCGAAGGCGATCAACCGCGCCCGCTTGCCCGACGTCCGGTTCGTCGAGATCACGCAGGAGGCCGGGCTCGCCTTCAAGCACGAAAACGCCGCGACGGGCGAGAAGTATCTGCCCGAAACGATGGGCGCTGGGGCCGCCTTCTTCGATGCCGACGGCGATGGCGACGCCGACCTCTTGCTGGTCAACTCGACCCGCTGGGAGCACGCCCCGAGCAATGGCGTCCCCAAACCGACGCATGCTTACTACCAGAATGATGGCCAGGGGCACTTCACCGACCGGACCGCCGAATCGGGCCTCGGCCAGACCGCGTTCGGGATGGGCGTGGCGGTCGGTGACGTCGACAACGACGGCGACCCCGACCTCTACATCACCGCGCTGGGGGGCAACAGCCTGTTCCGGAACGACGGCAAGGGACACTTTGAGGATGTGACCGAGACGCTCGGCGTGCGCGGCCCGAGCACCGGCTGGTGTACGTCGGCCACCTTCTTCGACATGGATAACGACGGCGACCTCGACCTGTTCGCGTGCGGCTATGTCGCGTGGTCGAAGGCAGCCGACGACGCGATCTCGACGCAATTGCTGGGGACCGACAAGGGAAAGGCGTATGACCCACCGGCCAGCTATCGCGGGTCATACTGCCTCCTGTTCCGGAACGACGGCGCGAAGTTCACCGACGTGAGCGACGAGGCCGGCATCCGGGTCGAGAACCCCGACAGCAAGGCCCCGGTGGCCAAGTCGATGGGCGTCGCCCCGTTCGACGTCGATGGCGATGGCCTGGTGGATCTGGCGGTGGCCAACGACACGGCGGTCAACTTCTTCTTCCACAACCTCGGTGGGGGCAAGTTCGCCGAGATCGGCTACTCGACCGGGATCGCGCTCGACCAGATGGGGGCCACCCGCGCGGCGATGGGAATCGACTGGGCCGACTTCAAGAATGATGGCACGCTCGGCCTGGCGATCGGCAACTTCGCCAACGAGATGACCGCGCTCTACGTCACCGAAGACCCGAAGTCGCTCCTCTTCTCCGACCTCGCCAACATCTATGGTCTGGGTGCCCCGACGCAGCCACCGCTCAAGTTCGGGCTGTTCTTCTTCGACTACGACCTCGACGGCCGGCTGGATCTGCTGACGACCAACGGTCACCTCGAAAGCGATATCGGCCTGACGCAGGCGTCGGAGACCTATGCCCAGGCGTCGCAACTCTTCTGGAATTCGGGGCAGTCGGGCCGCGAACTCTTCCTGCTGGTCGATCCCGGCAAGGCAGGCCCCGACCTGTTCCAGCCGATCGTTGGGCGGGGGAGCACCTACGCCGACATCGATGGCGACGGCGACCTCGATGTTCTGCTGACCGCCAACGGCGGCCAGCCGCACCTGTTCCGCAACGACGGCGGCAACAAGAACGGCTACCTGCGGCTGGACCTTCGCGGCTCGCGGCTCAACCGCGATGCGCAGGGGGCGAAGGTCGAGGTGGAAGCGGGCGGGCAGACCAACCGCCGCCAGTTGTTCACCACCAAGGGATATCTCTCGGCGGTCGAGCACCCGCTGACGTTTGGCCTCGGCACCGCGAAGATGGCCGACCGGGTCACCGTTACCTGGCCGTCGGGAGCGAAGATCGAACTCCGCGACGTGGCGGGAAATCAGCAACTCCGGCTGGTCGAGGGGGAAAACTTGAAGCAAAAATGACCCTCGGCGCGGATTGTAAAACTTCCTGATCTGTCCCGGGTTTGCCGGGGGAATGGTGTCTTCAGAGGAGTTACGGTGGCGTAATCCGGTTGTAAGAACCACGAATCCTTGCAAGAGTTTAAAGTTGGGCTGGAGAACTCCTTTAGACTTGATTTCGCTGTGTTATAGTTAGGCTGAAGCGGGGAGGCTGGATGCCGAACCCGAGATGGTCACGCGGACCTGTCCTGACGCCTGGCGGAATGCCGGGCCGACCGGGTCCGACCCATCCCATCCCTCAATGGATCGAGCATCACACCGAACTTGCAACTTCTGAGCGACTCGGGGGTAAGTTTTGATCGATGCGACGTGCCGGCGGCTCGCGGCGGTTCTGCGGTAGTCCCCACCTGGACTGCCTGGACTGATCCTCCTGCCGCGACCTCGCCCGACCTGGCTTCTTCCGGGTGGCTCCTCCGTGGGAGGGTCGTCCGCGATGCAATGCTTGGCCCAGCTCCGAGCAGCCTGGCTCCTGCTCCTTGTCTCCAGCCTCAGCCTCGTCGCCCCCACCCCCCGCACGCACGCCGCGTCCGACCCAGCGACGATTCAGGCTCCCCGCGAGGTCCAGACCGCCGTCGACGGAGATCCCGCGGCGACGATGGATCGCGCCCTCGCCTTTGAGCGCAAGCACCTCTGGGCGGCCGCCGTCCAGGTCTACCGCGACGCCAAGCTCAAATGGCCGAGCCGGAACGACTTCAAGCAGCGCCTCAACCTCTGCGAGATGCACCTCCGCCTGTCGCGTCGGTACGGCGACCAGAGCTTCCGGAACGTCTTGCTTCGACTCTCGCGGGAGAAGTCGCTTGAACTCTACAACGAGATGATCGAGCGGATCGACAGCTTCTTCGTCGATCCGGTCCGCCTCGAACCATTGTTCCGGCGTGGGCTCGATAACCTCGAAGTCGCCGTCCGCGACCCGAGCTTTGCCTTCCTCAAACTCAACGCCCCGGCCGCCACGCCCGAGCAACTGAGCTGGTTCCGCGACCAGCTCCGCGCCCGCCGTGATGTCCTGTTCGTGCCGAACCGCGACTCGGCCAAGACCCAGGTCCTGGAAGTCTGCGAGCTGGCCCGGACCGGCGTCGGCATCCCGGCCGCCGCCGTGGTCCTCGAATTCGTCTTCGGCTGCTGCGAGGCCCTGCCCGACGACTACACCGCCTACCTGACCCCCGACAAGCTCGACGACATGTTCGCCATGATCGACGGCAACTTCGTTGGTCTCGGCGTCGAACTCAAGCTCGACGATCAGGGCCTCCGCCTGGTCGGCGTGATCCGCGGCGGGCCGGCGTCCGACGCGGGGATCAAGACGGGCGACCGGATCGTCGCTGTCGGCGGCGTGTCGGTGAAGGGTCTCGGCCTCGACGAAGCGGCGGGCCGGCTCCAGGGGAGTGAAGGCACAACCGTCGATGTGGCCGTCCAGCACCCGAACCTGGTCACGCAGACGTATCGGCTGGTTCGCCGCCATGTCGAGGTCGAGAGCATCGCGCAGAGCAAGATCATCGACTCGACTCTCGGTGTTGGCTACATCCAGCTTGTCGGCTTCCAGAAGACCTCGGCCGAGGAGCTGGATCGGGCGATGGCTCGACTCCGGCAGCAGGGGATGCGGTATCTGGTTCTCGACGTCCGTGGGAACCCGGGCGGTCTGCTCAACGTCGCGGTCGAGATTGCTGATCGGTTCGTCGATCACGGCGTCATCGTCTCGACCCGAGGCCGGGCTCCCGGGCAAACGCAGACCTTCCACGCCAAGCCCGACAAGCCGTACACGCTGCCGATGGCGATCCTGGTCGACCGCGACTCCGCCAGCGCCAGCGAGATTCTCGCCGGTGCGCTCAAGGAACTCGACCGCGCCAAGGTGATCGGCACGCGGAGCTTCGGCAAGGGGTCGGTCCAGAGTATCTTCGAACTCCGGACGGTTCCCGCTGGCCTCAAGTTGACCACCGCCAAGTTCTATTCCCCCATGAACAACCCCTACAGCGAGCGCGGGGTCGAGCCCGACGTCCAGGTCACGGCCCGAGCCAAGCCGGCCAGCTATGACTCGGGTGACGCCGACGACGAGATCAACGAGTTCGGTGACCTCGACAAGGACGACGTCCTCCAGATCGCCCTCAACCGCGCCCGCGAACACTTCGTCATCAGCCGACGTTGATCGCTTGGTCTTCTCCGGATTAGCTGGAACCAATGAACACGTCGCCCGCTCGCGCTGGTTCGCGGATTGATCCTCAGGTCGCCTGGGCGGTGATGACCGACGCCCCCCTGAAGGGGATGAGCCTGGCTCGCGAAGCGGGGGCCGTCTTTGCCTGGGACGAGGCGGACCAGCTTTACCGGATCAACGCGCACGGCGAGTTCCAGTCGGTGGCGCGAGCGCCGGGGCGGGTGCTGGCGGCGGCGATCAGCGATGATGGATCGGTGGTTGGCCTGCTCGGTGAGGGGTCGAAGCTCTGGATCATGGATGGGGACTTCACCCTCCTCCACGAGCGGACCAGCATCGGCGAGGCGCTCTCGATCGCGCTCGACCCGCACGCGCGGTATCTGGCGGTCGGGTCGAAGCTGAACGTGGTCCAGTTCTACACGATCCACGGCAAGTCGGCGGGCCGGATCGAGACCCGCCAGCCCCTGTCGAGCCTCGTGTTCGTCCCGAGCCAGCCTTACCTGATCGGCATCGGCGCTTACGGTTCGATCTGCGGGATCGAGCTGTTTCCGAAGGGGACGACCGGCCACCTCGACGGCGCGACGGTCTGGTATGAAGCCTTGATGTCGGGCGTGGGCCGACTGGCGACGACCGGCGACGGTGCGATGATCCTGGTCTCGTGCTACACCCACGGCGTCCAGCGGCACAACATCGCGGGCAAGAGCGAGGGCGCTTACCACCTCGGCGGGTCGGCCAATCAGGCTGTCCCCGACTTCTCGGGCCGGATCATCGGCGTGGCGACGACCGAGGGGGAACTCGTGATCCTGAGCGGGACCGGCAACGTCCGCTGGCGGACCACCTTGCCGCACCCCGCCGCGCACGTGGAAACCGACGCCCTCGGCCGCTACATCGTCCACGGGCAGGCGACCGGCGAGATCGTTCGCCTCAACCTCCAGCCGGGTGAGTCGCCCAACGGGACCGGTGCCAGACCCAGCACGACCGGCGCCGCTCCCGCCCCGAAGGCGACGCCGCAAGGTCGGGGCGCGGCGGCGATCCGCCAGCCCATGTGGACCGTCCCGCTCGTCGCGACCGAGGAGCAGGCCGAGGTCGCGGTGCTGGCCGTGGCCGATTCCCCCGCGCGGATCGGCGTCGTGACGACCCGGAACAAGCTCGAACTGTTCGCCGGCGACGGCAAGCGGCTCGGCCAGTCGCCCGAGATCGACGGCGTCGGCCGGATCGTCCGGACCTCGCCCGGCTGGATGGCGGCGGCCACCGACCGGCGGATCGTCCTCTGCGACCTCAAGCAAAACACAGCGCAGCGGGTCGACCTCAGCATCAACGAGTTGACCCACCTGGCCATCCACCCCGAGAGCTATGGCCTTGCTCTCGTCCAGGAGCGTGACCGCCTCGGCCGGGTCACGGCAGCCGGCCGCTGGATCTGGAAGACCGAGCTGGACTCGGCGGTCGAGGACCTGGCGATCTCGCTCGACGGCTACACCGCCGTCACCACCGAGGATGGCCTCCTCCGCGTCTTCGACCCCGCCGGGACCCCACTCGCGGGCTTCAAGGGGACCGCCGGCGACCCCGCGCTCCTGCAACCGGCCCCGGCGGGCGCTCCGGTCACCTGGTTCACCCTGGCTCGCCGGGCGCAGACGATCCGCGGCCACGACGAGACCGGCAAGGTCGTCTGGAGCGAGGTGGTGCCGTGGGAAGCCTGGCAGTTCGCGGTGGTCGGGATGCAGGCAGTCGCCCTGGCCCCCGATGGTCGCGGCGTGGCCTACAGCGCGACCGGGCAAGTCGTTGATTCCGGCAAGTCCGACGGTCCCGCCGATGCCTTCATTGTGGGGAAGAAGGGGCAAAGCCTGCGCGTTAACCGTCGAGGAGTCCACCTGATTTGCACCGACCTCGCCGGTCGGGTCGCCTGGCGGTACGTGGCGGATGCCCCGCTGGGGCCGCTCGCCGCGAGCCATTCGGGGGTGGCGGTCTTCGTCGGCAAGGCGCTCGCCTGGTTCCCCTCGGAAGGTCCAAAGTGAGCAGGGCACCCACCAAGGTTAGGCCCGGTTTTGATCATGGGCAAGCCGCTGGCATGGCAACTCATTTGTTACGGAAAATGGCTCAAAACCGCGTTTATTCCCGTCACATCCCGAGGTTAAGCGGGTTATCTCCATATTGCCCCCTGTCAGGTTTTCCGATTAAGATACCGTGAGGAAAGTTCCTCGCCGCGAATGTCGATTCTAGGTTCTATCCTGGGTTCCCTGAGCACGACATTCGGCCGCTCGCCGCCTCCTCACCACGGGAGCAACCACCAGGGTTGCCCCGAAGCGGCGAGCTTCCCCGATCGTCCCGGCCTGGAGCACGCGATGGGTTTCTGTACGGCAACGTTGAAAGAGCAAGCTCGCCAGTCCGTCCCGAGCGTTCGCCTGAGTGTCCACGACCGAGGGGCCGCCGAGGCCCAGCGGCACAAGTGGATCGAAAGCGAAAAAGCGGGCTGCGACCTGGGCGAATGGGCGATCCGCTGCTGGGTCCGCCAGCACTGGAACGGTTTTCTCCGTGAAAAATGGCTCGAACATCTCGAAGGTCAGACCTTCTGGATCGAACTCGACCACGACGACTTCGGCCTGCTCGCCCGGTCGTTTGAAGACTCCGAGTTGATCAGCGAGATCGTCTGGCGCCTCAAGGCCGGCCACGAAAACCTCGACATCCTCAACTGGGCCATCGACGATAACCAGGCGATGGATGAGGTCTTCGAGATTCTCGAACTTCTCGACATGAACAGCCGGCGGATCGAGTGCATCCTCGAAGCTCGCCTGGCACACCTGAAATGATCTGACCTGACCTCGGTTTGCTTCTGCTTGCCTGACCTGCCCGCTGTCTCCCCACCTTTCTCGTCCTGCTGATCAATCCGGTTGTCTGCCTGCTCCCCGGTCACTTCCGACCGCCCTGGCCCCCTGCGCTCTCATGGCCTGAGATTCATTCGGGTCGGGTTGAGTGCGGAGGCATCAGGCGGCAAACTTTCGATCGTCACCTGAAATTGCCTCCGTCCTCGACAGTCACGTCCAGCCGAATCAGGTTGTGGCCGTGGTGGGCATCCCCTCGGCCAGTGCGACGAGCGTGCGCACGAAGCAGCCGGTTCCGCCCGCGTCGCGGGTGCTGGAGTCGGAGTCGGACCAGGCGGGGCCGGCGATGTCGAGGTGGACCCAGGGGACTCCGGCGACGAACTGTTCGAGGAACTTGGCCGCCGTGATCGCGCCGCCGTACTTGCCGCCGATGTTTTTGAGGTCGGCCACCTGACTCTTGAGCAGGTCGAGGAAGTCTTCATCCATCGGCAACCGCCAGACGCGCTCGCCGGTCTGCTTCGAGGCCGCCGCCACCGTCGCGGCGAACTCGTCGTTGTTCGAGCAGAGGCCGGCGATCTTGTTGCCGAGCGCGGCGAGGCAGGCGCCGGTCAGGGTCGCCAGATCCACCATCTGGGCGGGCTTTTGCTCGGCGGCGTAGGCCAGCGCATCGGCAAGGATCAACCGGCCCTCGGCGTCGGTGTTGAGGATCTCGACCGTCTTGCCGTTGCGCATCGTAAGGACGTCGCCGAGCCGCATCGCCCGGCCGTTGATCATGTTCTCGGTGATCGGCAGGTAGCCGACGACGTTGACCGGCAGCTTGAGGCGGGCAATCGCCAGCATCGTCGCCGCGACGACGGCCGAGCCGGTCATGTCGCACTTCATGTCTTCCATCGACGCGCTCGGCTTGAGCGAAAGCCCGCCCGAGTCGAACGTCACCCCTTTACCAATGAGGGCCAGGGTTGGCCGGTCGCCCCCCTGGTTGTGCTCCAGCACGACGAACGACGGCGGCTCGTCCGACCCCGCCGCCACGCCGAGCAAGCCACCGAAGCGGGCTTCCTTGATCTCGTCTTCCGTCCAGGCTTTGGCGCTCAGGCCGACCTTGGCAGCCTCGGCCACGACGAGCGCGGCGTAGGCTTGCGGGCGCTTCTCGGCGGGCGGAAGGTTGACCAAATACCGCGCGAAGTTGACCGCCTCACCGACGACGAAGCCGCGCTCGACGATCGCCTCGGCGTCGGCCCCGGCGGGACTGACGACCGTCAGCGCGTCCCACGCCTGCCGTGACGGCTCGGCCTTGCGGATCTCGGCCGAGGCGGTGCCGACGACCATCCCCTCGACCAGGGCCGACCGGGTCAGCCCATCATGGTCGGGCACCAGCACGGCCACGCTGGCCCGCTTCTTGCTCGCCAGCCGCTTGCCAACGGCGACTCCCGCCGCGAACGCCGCCCCGGCGTCGAACTTCGCCTGCTTGCCGAGCCCGAAGACGACCACCGATCGCGCCTTCATCCCCGCGCCGGTGGGCTCGAAACCGAGCAAGGGCATGACCTCGCCGACCGACTTGGGGAGATCCTTCGTTTCGGCCAGACCTGCCAGCACAGCGTCGAGCGGGCCACCGACCGCAGGCATGGTTGAGGAACCTTCGGGATCAAACAGGCCAATGGCCAGGACGTCGGCCTCCACCTGAGCGGGCGCTTGCGTGGTCGATTGCACGAGCATGGATCAAATCCTTCAAGGCGGACAGAAAAAGACAGTCAGGATCAACAAGATAACAGCTACAAGCGCTCACCAAACGCGGATCGCCACGAGTCTCCCTGGGATCAGGAGAAACGTGGCGATCCCGTGTTCAGACCAGAATCAAAAAGTCGCCGGACCGCCTCAGATCGTGACCTTGTCGTGGTCGCCCGCGTGGTGCGGCTTGCCGGTGACGGTCGCCTTGACGATCCCAACCAAGTGGGCCACCGTGCTCGACGGGGTGTCCCAGTATTCCGCCTTGTCGACCGTCACCTTGAGGAGCGACAACTCGGGGTCATCGAGCCCCTTGGGGAACCAGGCGATGTACTTCTTGTCCCAGAGTTCGGCGTTCTTGCTCTTGTCCTTGACCAGCGTGGCCATGCCCGATACCGAGACGTAGGTGCTCTGCTCGGGCGAGGCGAAGCTGACGCCGACGTGGTGGTCCTTGTTGACCTCATCCACCTTGGGCGAGTGGTCCTTGGTGAAGAACCAGAGCGTGCCGTCGAATTCCTTGCTGTTGTGGTTGAAGTGCGTGGCCATCGGCCGACTCCGGAGCGAACCGTCGGGTTCGGCTGTCGTCAGCATGGCGAACTGGATGTCACTGATCAACTCGCCCAGCTTCTTCATCGCGGCAGCGTGGTCTTGCTTCTCGTCGCTCATCGGTCGAACATTCCTGTCTTGATGGGTTGGTCCAGGGCGATGCGAGATCAAGACGGCAAGAACCGTACCATCAGTTGCGGATCATCGCTGGTCGGGTTGGGGATTGAGCGGTCGAGCCGGGACGCCGACCACCGTCTGACCCGGTCCAACGTCGTGGTTCCGGGTGACGACCGCCCCGGCGCCGACGACGGCGCGCTCGCCCACGGTGACGGGCGCGATCAGGACCGCCCCCGAGCCGAGGAACGCCCCAGCCTCAATCGTGGTGGTGCTTTTGGTGGTGCCGTCGAAGTTCGCCGTGATCACCCCGGCGCCGACGTTGACCTCCGCTCCGACCCGCGCATCACCCAGGTAGGCCAGGTGCCGCGCCTTGGTGTTTGCTTCGAGGTGCGACCGGTTGACCTCGACGAAGGCGCCGACCTCGACGCCATCCTCCAGAATCGTCCCATCCCGCAGGTGCGCGAACGGTCCGACCTTGCAGCCCGAGCCGATCCGGACGGTGCCGGTCAGGACCGAGAACGGGAAGATCGTCGTGTCGGGACCGACCACCGCCCGGCCGTCGATGTAGGTGTTCCGGGGGTCGACGATGCTGACCCCCTCATCCATCAATCGGTTCTGGATGCGCGTTTGAAGCAGGGCATGAGCCTGCGCCAGGTGCTGGCGGGTGTTGACGCCGAGGATGTCGTCGGCCTCCAGGCAGGGTTGAGCCATGACCTTCCGGCCCATGCTCTGGAGCAGGGCGGGGGCATCGGTCAGGTAATATTCTCCCTGAGCGTTGGTCGTTTCGAGGCGGTCGAGCGCGTCCCAGAGGCCGGGCAGTTCGAAGACGTAGCAGCTCGGGTTGACCTCGCGGATCGCGCGTTCCTCGGGCGAGCAATCGCGCTCCTCGACGATCCGCAGGAACCGGCCCGCGCCATCCCGCAAGATCCGCCCGAAGCCGGTCGGGTCGCCGACGATCGCGGTGCCGAGCAGGCAAGCGGCCCCCTCGGCCTCGCGGCGGGTCAGGAGGTCGGCCAGCGGCTCGGGCCGCAAGAGCGGTTCATCGCCAACCACGACGAGGACCGGCCCGTCATATCCGTCCAGGCTTGCCCGACAGGCACGCACGGCGTCGCCGGTGCCGAGCTGTTGCTCCTGGGTGGCGAACTGAATATCCGGCTCGTCCCGCAAGGCGGCGCGGACCTGATCGGCGCCATAGCCGACGACAACGACGATCGTCTTCGCCCCGGCAGCGCGGACGGCCTCGACCACGTAGCGGATCATCGGCCGGCCGCAGACCTCGTGGAGCACCTTGGCCGTTGCCGACCGCATCCGCTTGCCGTGCCCCGCCGCCAGGATGATCGCCACTGGACCTTGCATTGCGCTCTGCTTCCTCGGGATCGAGTCGAGTCGGCCCCATGCTGCGGCTCGGCGGGCCATTCTAGGAACCAGGCCGCGCCCGCGTCAAACCGGTTTCCGGTTGCTCGGTTGGGGAGAAATGCCCGCTGGGATCAGGGTGCCGTGGTGGCGGGTCTGGGTGGGCTGGATCGCGGCGGGTTGCGAGCGGAGCACGAAGCGGTCAGAACGCGGGGTGATCACTGGGTTGCGCAGGTTCATAAATCAGACAGGAATCTTCGTGCCAGTCGCGCCCGATCACCCCCTTGTCATCGGTGGGTCGAGCTGGCTGGGCGTTGCCGGAATCCGACCGGTCTTGATCAGGATCGGTGGCTCGTGCGTGGATCTGGGCAGCCTGGCGGAGCATGTCGGCATGCCGCTCAGCGACCACGGCCCGGATGCGTTCGAGGTTGGCCCAGTAGGCCAGGCCGGCACTGACGATGGTGGACGTGATGAGCATGCAGGCAATGAGAGTCGCGGTCGCCAGCGCCCCACGATGCCGCCCGGTAAACTTGCGGAGCTTGTAGACGGTCGAGGGAGGGCAGGCCTCGACCGGGTCGCCGTCGAGGTGGCGCTGGATGTCGCGTGCGAATCCGTTGGCCGTCTCGTAGCGGCGACTCCGGTCCTTGTCGAGCGACTTCATCACGATCCAGTCGAGGTCGCCCCGGAGGAGCCGCGCCAGTCGGGCTGGCTCGACCGAGCGCCGATCCGAGACCATCGTGGAATCGACGACGACTTCGCCGAGGCGGCTGGAAGGGCGAGGGGGGGCATCTTCGCGAATCTGGCGGAGGAGTTCGGAGTACGTCACCGCTCGGAGCCGGCGGCGTTCCAGCGGTGTCGAGCCGGTCAGCAGCTCGTAAAGCAGGACGCCGAGCGAGTAGATATCGCTGCGGGTATCGATGTCGATCCCGCCCAGGTCGGCCTGCTCGGGGCTCATGTATTCGAGCGTCCCGATGATGGCACCAAATTCGGTGCAGATGGACTCTTCGGTCAGGCTCTGTTCGATGGCCTTGGCCACGCCGAAGTCGATCACCTTGGGCTCGGCCACCCCGTCGCGGCACGTCACGAGGACGTTGGACGGCTTGATGTCGCGGTGGATGATCCCTTTCTGGTGGGCGTGCTGGATCGCCCGGCAGACCGGAATGAACAGCGCCAGCCGCTCGCGGGTCGTCAGGTGGTTCTGGTCGCAGTACTCCGTGATCGAGATCCCCTGGACCAGCTCCATGACGAAGTAAGGGCGACCGGTGACGGTGGCCCCGACGTCGAGCACGCGGGCGATGTTGGGGTGATCCATCATCGCCAGGGCCTGCCGCTCGGCCTCGAACCGGGCGATGACCTGATCGGTGTCCATGCCCGGCTTGATCACTTTGAGCGCGACCTGGCGACGGATCGGTCGCTCTTGCTCGGCGAGATAGACCGTTCCCATTCCGCCCTCGCCGATCTGTTCGATCAGCTTGTACGGGCCGATCGAATCCCCCACCATGACAACGGCGGGCCGGCAAGGCGGGGTCGGTGCGGCGGCGACGGCCCCCGGCGTCTTGAGCTTGGTGACGCGGAAGTCCAGCTCGGTCCGGTTGAACGTGAAGTCGGCGGCCTCGGCGACGGGTCGTTCACAGCCAGGGAGAAGTTGGGTGGGGTCGGAGGTCCGCCGGGTGAACTTCAGGAGTGCCTCGACCCGGTTGCGCAGGTGCTGGTTGTCCACGCAGGCACGATCCAGATAAGCGGCTCGCTCTGGTCCATCCCGCTGGTCCAGGGCCTCACCAAAGATCTGTTTCAGCTCGGGTCCGAGGATATTCTGCATCGGCTGCGCCCTCCCAGTTGCCGACCAGCGACGACAGCTTCGTCGTCGCAATCTTCCCTACCTGATAACATGCTCCGTTCCGCCTGCGAGCACGCCACAAAAATCTGCGAATGTTGACAATTTTCTGGTCGGGTCGCCGGGAGAATTTGTTTCGGAACCGAGCTGTCCACTCGATCAAATCCAACTCCCCCCAGCGTGAACCTTGAACCGCTCGGGTTGATCTGGCACACTGATCACCCGTGGGAGGGGCCTTGAGCCTTTGAGATGAGAACGGATCGACCAACCGGCACCGATTAATGGTGGGTGACAGCGATGAACATGACGGCGGACGAGGTAGCGAAGGTGGCCCTGCTGGCCCGGCTCCGGCTGGCACCGGGTGAACTGGAACTGTTCACCGGGCAGCTCAACGCCATCGTGGGCTTTGTCGAGCAACTGGGTGAACTCGACACGACGCAGGTGGAACCGTTGGCGCATGGAGTCGAGGTCCGCAACGTCTTTCGCGACGATGTTCGCGGCGTGATGCTCCCCCGCGAGGATGCCCTGAGCAACGCCCCGAAACGCAACTTCGAGAGCTTCCTGGTTCCCGCTGTGCTCGACTGAGAGCCCCGCTTCGCCCCATTTTGACTGGACTGCCGTCTGGCTGCGCTGGCCTGCCGAGGATGTAATGGACCTGACCCGCTCGACCGCCGTGGCCTTGCTCCGTGAGATGAACGCCAGGACCGTCTCGGCCGAGGAGGTGACGCAAGCCCACCTCGACCGGATCAGCCGGCTCGAAGGCCAGGTTCACGCCTTCCTCCACCAGGACCCCGACCTGACGCTGACGCTGGCCCGCGCCGTCGATGAGAAGCGGGCCAAGGGGGAACCGGTCGGCAAGCTCGCCGGCGTGCCGATCGCGCTCAAGGACGTCCTGTGTACCAGGGGCGTGCCGACCACCTGCGCCAGCCGGATGCTCCAGAACTTTCGACCCCCCTACAACGCGACCGTGATCGAGAAATTGATCGCCGCCGATGCCGTCCCGGTCGGCAAGACCAACATGGACGAGTTCGCGATGGGCTCGTCCACCGAGAACAGCGCCTTCGGACCGACCCGGAACCCGTGGGATCTCGACCGGATTCCTGGCGGGAGTTCGGGCGGGTCAGCCGCCGCCGTCGCCGCCGACTTCGCTCCCATCTCGCTCGGCTCCGACACTGGCGGGTCGATCCGCCAGCCCGCCGCGCTTTGCGGGATCGTCGGCCTGAAGCCAACCTACGGCCGCGTCAGCCGCTATGGCCTGATCGCGTTCGCCAGTTCGCTCGACCAGATCGGCCCGTTCAGCCACGACCTCGCCGACACCGCGCTCCTGCTCAGCATCATCTCAGGCAAGGACCCCCGCGACGCCACGTCGGTCGATGAGCCGGTACCCGACTACCTTGGCAACCTCGACACCAAGCCCGCTTCGCTCCGGATCGGCCTGGTCCGCGAGTTCTTCGGCGAGGGGCTCGACCCCGAGGTTGAGGCCGCCGTCCGCGAGGCGGTCCGAATTTATGAAGCGGCGGGAGCGACGGTCAAGGAGGTCTCGCTGCCGCACTCGAAGTACGGCGCTCCCGCCTATTACCTCGTGGCCCCGGCCGAGTGCTCAAGCAACCTCGCCCGCTACGACGGGACGATCTTCGGCCATCGCGCCGAGGATTTCGAGCCGATCTCGTCGGACGAAAAGAAGCTCCCCCCGCTGATCCGGATGATGATGGCCAGCCGCGCCGAGGGGTTTGGACCTGAGGTCAAGCGGCGGATCATGCTCGGCACGTTCGCGCTCTCGGCGGGGTATGCCGACCAGTATTACACCCAGGCGCTCAAGGTCCGCCGCCTGATCCGCAACGATTTCGATGCGGCGTTCCAGGATGTGGACGTCCTGCTCGGTCCGACCACGCCGACCGCCGCGTTCAAGCTCGGCGAGAAGACCGCCGACCCGCTGGCGATGTACCTGTCGGACATCTACACGATCACCACCAACCTCGCCGGCATCCCCGGGATCAGCATCCCCTGCGGCCTGACGAAATCCGGCCTGCCGATCGGCCTGCAACTGATCGCCCCCGCCTTCGCCGAGGACAACCTGCTGCGGACCGCCCGCGTCTTCGAGCGTGCCACCGACTGGCACACGAAGCGTCCGGACCGGCTCGGATGAGCACGGGTAGACTAGGTCCCACTCATCCGGGCTTACAGCAAGACACGACACTGTCCGAACTGGAACTTGCCTGGCCCGACCGTGAGCAAGAAGCTGACCGTCTACGAATGGCGGGCTACCGTGCAATGGCGGCCGCATTACGATGCTACGCCTTGGAGATCCGAATCAAAGTCATGATTTGTCAGCGACTTAATCTGAACAATCTCCCGAAGGTTTGTAAGACCCATGACCTAAAAGACCTCATCATATTCACTGGTCTTTGGGAAGAGTTGATTGATCCATCATCCGGTGCGATATTAGCAAATTGGACCACGATTTTAATTTTCAATCACGATAACTTGAACTCCCTCAGATATAGGCCCGCAAGTAGTTTGGCGATCGCCGATGCAGATGACTTTGACAAGGCACTCGATGACCCCGTTAATGGAGTCCACGCATGGCTGTCAAAACCTCGGTGAAGCAACTCTCCAAGGCTTTATCAACCGCTGTTCAAGATTTGGCGAACTCGCAAGGATGGGCGCGTAACGAGTACGCGGTAATCGCCATGTATCACCTCGAACATGAAACAACTTTTTTGATTGTTGGCTCAACACAACCTGTTAACCGTGTGGAATGCACTCAGATTTTGGTGGATAACTTAGCAATCGCCTTCGGATCTCGATCGGCAGCAATTATGTATGTTGTGCCGGTCGTCCGTCATTTTGAGCATTTAGATCAGATCTACAAGCATCTGAATCTCGGTGATCAAGAGATCGATATTTCCGACATGCTTTGACCCTCTTGGTGGCATCCATGGAATACCAGATCATCATCGGCCTTGAAGTTCACGTTCAATTGACCACCGAGAGCAAGATGTTTTGCTCGTGCGGGACCGAGTTCGGCCTGCCGCCGAACACGCAGACCGACCCCGTCTCGCTCGGGATGCCGGGGACCTTGCCGGTCATGAACGGCAAGGCGTTCGAGCTGGCCTTGAAGACGGCGGTCGCGCTCGGGGCGAAGATCACGCCGTTCACCAAGTGGGACCGGAAAAACTACTACTATCCCGACCTGCCCAAGAACTACCAGATCAGCCAGTATGACCTGCCGTTCAGCACCGGCGGATCGCTCAAGATCCCGGCTGTCCCGGGCGGGAGCGGCGGGGGGCATTGCACCCTGACGCGCATCCACCTGGAAGAAGACACCGGCAAGCTGACGCACGGGTCGGGCGGGTTCTCGGAAGTCGATCTGAACCGTGCGGGGATTCCGCTCCTGGAGATCGTGACGGAGCCCGAGATCCGCAACATCGCCGACGCCAAGGCGTGCCTGGAAGAACTTCGCCTGACGCTCCGCTATCTTGGGGTCTCGGACTGCGAGATGCAGGAGGGAAGCCTGCGCTGCGACGCGAACATCAACCTCCACATCCCGACCCGCGACGGCAAAACCGTCGCCACGCCGATCGTCGAGATCAAGAACCTGAACAGCTTCCGGTCGGTCGAGCGGGCCTTACACTTCGAGGCCGAGCGGCAGTACGAGGAGTGGCAAAAGACCGGCCGAACGATCCACGACGCCCCCAAGCAGACGCGCGGTTGGAACGACCCCGAAGGCGTCACCAAGGTCCAGCGCGAGAAGGAAACGGCCGCCGACTACCGCTACTTCCCCGAGCCCGACCTCGTCCCGGTCGTCGTCGATGACGCCTGGGTCGAGCGCGTGCGCGCCTCGATCGGCGAGCTGCCCGCCGCCCGCCGCGAGCGGTTCTCGACCGTCTATGGCCTGTCCGAGTACGACGCCAACGTCCTCGTCGAGCAAGGGCAGACCGTCGCCGACTATTACGACTCGGTCGCCCAGGCCACCACGGCGTACAAGGTCGCCTCGAACTTCGTCCAGCAAGAGGTGCTTCGGGTCGTCAAGGAGCAAAAGATCGCCATCGAGGCTTTCCCGGTCGGCCCCGATGCGCTCGCCGACCTGGTCAACCGCGTCAGTCGGTCCGAGTTGAACACCAACCAGGGGCGCGAGGTTCTGGCCAAAATGATCGAGTCGGGCGAACCGATCGACAGCATCATTGAGGCTGGTGGCTACAAGATGGTCTCCGACCACGGCGCCCTCAACGACGCCATCGCCGCCGCGCTTGCCGCCAACCCCAAGGCGCTCGACGACCTCCGGGGAGGCAAGAAGAAGCCCGAAGCGGTCAAGGGTTTCCTCCGCGGTCAGGTCATGAAGCAGACCGGCGGCAAGGCCGACCCCGCGCTCGTGGGCGAACTCCTCGACGCCAAACTGGCCGAGATCGTCGCTTCTTGACCGATCCGAGTGGAGCGCGGCCCCGATGGCGATCCGGTTCTTTGACGTCCACGAGGTGCCCTACGGGGCACTCTCGAACTTCTCGAAGCATCCGTTCACGCTCGACAAGGTCTGGTACCCGACGGCCGAGCACGCCTTTCAGTGTGCCAAGTTCGTCGGGACCCCGCAGGCCGAGACGATCCGCCGCCTCCACGGCGCGAAGGACGCCGCGCGGATGGGCCGCGACTGCCGGAGCCTCGTCCGGAGCGACTGGGACGGGGCCAAGGATGTGATCCTCCGGCGGATCTTGCTGGCCAAGTTCTCCGCTCATCCCGACCTGCGCGACCTTCTCCTCGGCACCGGCACCGAGCCGATCGAGTTCGCCTCACCCATGGATGACTACTGGGGACTCGGACGCAACGGCACCGGCCTGAATCGCTTCGGTCTGCTCCTCGAAGAACTCCGCCGGACCCTACACACCTTCCGAGCCACCTTCGACCCCTTGCCCCCCGGCTCGTCCCAACCCGACGCCGAATAAGCTCGCGCGTCAGTCCGGATACCCGAGGCCGGCGAGAATGAGGTCGCGGACGTCGGTCAGGGCCAGGTCGCGGGTCGAGTCGGTCCGACCAGGCGCGATCAGGATCGGGCGATCGGCGGGGTCGAGAGCGGGCAGGCCGTGGCTCCCGCGGACGATCGAGGGGTCGAGCGGAATCACGTCGAACAGGGTCCGGAAGCCGAGTTTCTTGCTCAGGAGCCGCCGCGCGAGCCGGAGCTTGGGAACCTTCAGCGCCGGGTCGAGGAACAACTCGCAGGGGTCGTAGCCTGGCTTCCGGTGGATGTCGACCGTCCGGGCATAGTCGGGGGCGAGGTTGTCGTCGAGCCAGAACGGATAGGCGAACCAGGCGTCGGGGGTGGACAGGGCGACGATCTCGCCGGCGCGGGGGTGATCGAGCCCGACCTCGGCCCGCTCGGCGCCGACCAGCAGGCGGGCCACGCCGGGCTGCTGGCCGAGCAGGTCGACGACGCGCGGAATGTCGGCGGGGTCGGCGACGTGGATGTGGGCCAGTTGGTGATCCACTACCGCGAAGGCTCGACTCGTGAACGGGTCGAAGATCTCACCGAAGGGACCGGGGCGGACGCTCAGTAAGCCAGCCCGCCGCAGGACGCGGTTCGGCTCGATTACCCGCCGGACGTCGCAGTGACCGTACTCGCTGACGACCCAGACCTGGGCTCCGGTCCGGGTGGCCTGATCGAGCAAGGGGGTGCAGGCGGCGTCGAGTTCGCCGACGAGCCGGGGCATGTCCGAGCCCGCGACGCCGAGGCGCTGGGGGTCGTAGTCAAGGTGGGGAAGGTAGACGAGCGTCAGGTCGGGTCGGTCGTCGCGGAGGACCGACGCGGCCGAGCGGGCAATCCACTCGGTGCAGGGGAGGCCGGCCCCCGGACCCCAGAAGGTGTGGAACGGGAACGTGCCGAGTTCGGCTTCGAGCCGGGTCGTCAGGCCGTCGGGCGTGCCGGCGATCCCGAACGCCTTGTTGCCGTTGGCGGCGTAGTACGGCTTCGGGGTGACGCTCAGGTCGACCGCCGCCCCCTGGTTGAACCACCAGAACAACTGGGCCGTCTTGAAGGCTCGACCCTGCGCCTGGGCTCGCTTCCGGGCCGTCACGTAGAGCGGTTCGGCCTCGATCAGGCGGTTCGACTGCTGCCAGAAGCGGACCTCGCCGGTGTCGCGGAAGAACCAGCCGTTGCCGACGATCCCGTGCCCACTCGGCGGCTGGCCGGTCAGGATCGACGCCTGCGCTGTGCAGGTGACGGCCGGGACGACCTCGCGGACCGGGCGGTGCCAGCCCTCGGCCGCCAGCTTGCTCAGTCTTGGAGCCAGCGGCAACAGGCGGGGCGTCAGGCCGACGGCGTTGATCAGGACCAGCGGCGGGGCGGCGGATTCGGACAGCGGCACGTGAACGACTCCGGTTCAGACCAGCAAAACGGCCCAATCGGCGCTGCGGAGGAAGCGCCGATTGGGCCATGGTAACCGCGTGATCCGGTCGGTCAAGCCAGCGTCGCGACCGACTGCGACGACATCTTCCGTCGCCAGTAAGCGCCAGCGGCGAACGAGAGGACAACCACCGTCACCGCCGCCACCGAGAACTGGCCGTAGTCATCGCTCCCACTACCGAAGCCGTAGCTGTGCAGGCCGACGCCGAGGACGTAGTTGACGCCGTACCAGGCCATCAAGACCGACAGGAAGCAGACCAGCGACGCCATCACCATCCAGAAGGTGTTGACCCAACCAGCGAACCGCCCGTGCAGCGGCATCAGGTAGACGAGCAAGGTGATCAGGGCCCAAACTTCCTTCGGGTCCCAGCCCCAGAAGCGGCCCCACGACTTGTCCGCCCACCAACCGCCGAGGAACGTCCCTGCTGCCACCAGCAAGATGCCGACCTGCATCGACCGGTAGATGAAGCTGGCAATCAGCTTGATCTGACCCGCCGTGTTCGACATCACCCGCGCCCGCCACTCGGCGTCGGTCGCGACCGGGTTGGCCACCGGGTCGCGAACTTCGTCCGAGCGGGCCAGCAGACCCAGATCGGCCTGCCCGGCTTGCGGGCGGTAAGTCAGGCGGTTGACCGCCTCACCCAGCAGGGCGAAGACGCCCATGCCGGTCACGAACAGGCCAACCCCCGCGATCGCCAGCGAGCTGTAATAACCGTAGCGTGCCCAGAGCGAGCCGAGCTGGATCTGGTCGCCGAGGATCGCCAGCCCCGCTCCAACGCCGAGGATCGGCACCCCCACGGCAAGCGGCATCGCCAGCTCGCTGAAGTTTGAGGAACGCTTGTAGGTCGTGACCAGATAGAGCGTCGTAGCGATCAAACCAAGCCCCATCGCCAGCGCGAAGGCGGCATAGCTCGACACGATCGTCAGGACGTGGATCAGGAGCCAGAAGTTTTCGCGGAGGACCGGCGGCAACTGCTTGATCGACGGGTCGAGCATTTCGAAGTTCGCGGCGAGCAAGGTCGCCAGCAACGAGATCCCGGTCGCCCCGAGCGCGGCGTAGGTCTTTCGCGAGATCGCCTCGATGACCAGGCCAAGGAGGGCCACCATCAACGCAACCCAGATGACCGTCTCGGCCATGTTCGATACCGGTGCCCAGCCGGTGATCCGGACGCGGAGGTAGAACCCGAAGGTTTCCAGCCCGATCCCGGCGGCAAAGGCCGCCATCCCGAGCAGGTACATCCCCCGCGCTGCCCGACCAAGCGTCGACTCGGCACCGAACGACCGGCTGAAGCTGCCCGTCATCAGGCTGGCGAGCAGCAGGACCATCCCGGCTCCGTAGGCGAAGGGGGCTTGATAGAACGGCGCGACCCGGTTGTAGAGCGACTCGCGGCTCATCTCGGCCAGGCTCGGATAGCTGTCGGCGTTGATCGAGCCGCCGAGATCATGCGCGGACTGGATCAGGGCAAGCGCGGGCTGAACGTCGGCCGTGCCGGGGTGGAGCAGTTCCTCGGATTCGACCGCCTTGAAAGCGGTCCGGAACGCCTCAACCTTGGCAGTCGGGAACCCGGCGCTGGTCAACTCCTCGATGGCTGCGCCGCGGACGACCTGGACCGGCACCCAGGCGGATTTGTCCTTGAGCCACTGCTTGTAGCGGGTGTCGAAGGCGGCATCCTCGGTCGGCAGCGAGCGTTCCTTGCCCGGGATGTCCTGGAGGAACTTCTTGAGCATCGCCAGCGTCTCGGTTTCGAGCGGGTCGAGCGCCGCTTCACCCCCAGCGCGGACTTTCTTGATCGCCGCCGCCGCGAACTGGATCATGGCATCGTTGGCCGGTCGCGGCATCGCCAGCAGAGGAACGATCCCGAGCGCCTCGCGGTCGCGGATGGCGCGGTAGTGGGCGATCTTCAAGGCCAGATCGACCGCCTTCTCTTCCAGCGGCGTCCGCTTCGGTTTGCTGCCCATCGGGCCGCCTTCGCGGCGCGAGATGGTGTCGAGCCACGCCAGCAGCGGCATCGTCTTCTCGTCGACCGTCACCTGTGCATCTTCGAGATCGGTGGGCGAGAAGTATTTGGTCTCCTCGCCGATCCGCCTGGCGAGCGTGAGCAAACTCTCGCCGTCGGCGGCGGGCAGGCCCGACGACCGGACGATGTTGCGGATCTGCGCGGCGTCAACCGACCCCGAGTGGGCGAGTTCCTTGAGTTCGGCCCCGACAGCGGCGGGGGTCGTGCTCTTGGCGGCGATGGCGTCGAGAGCCTCGTGGACCTCGCCCGCGAAGATCATCCGCTTGAGCGGCAGATATTCGACGGGGATGATCGGCTGGGCGTCCCAGTATTTGGGGCGGACCGACCAGTCGAGGAAGGCGGCGACGGGCGTCCATGACTCGCGGACGGTGCCGTCGGGGTTGCGGAGCTTGATCGTCTCGCGGGTGTAGATCTGTTTGATCTCCTCGCGGGCGACGGTGTCGATCGGCTTGATCCGCCCTTCGTGCATCATCGGCAGCTCGCCGATGGCCCGGTAGAAGGCGCTGGTGCCGAGCGTGGCCGATTTCTGAGGCGTGTCGGTCGCGCTGTGCGGATCATAGTAGGCAACGGCGGTCGGGGTGGCTGATCCGAGCATCGGGACCAGCACCGCGAGCGGAGCGAAAAGCCATCTCATCAGGGGTCTCATTGTGCTATCACTCCCGGCCAACGGGGGTGTCCTGGTCACGGGCGAGGGGTTATTTCGGTTGATATTTTTATCAGAGTGGCTCATGGTCGTCGTCTGCCTTGCGAGCCGGCTTCGCGGGGGCCGATGGGTTCGCTCCAGCCTTGGCTTCAAGGCGGCGGCGGGCCTGCGCTGCGGCTCGTTCGCGTTCGAGCTTGCCGCCGTCGGTGAACAGGCCGGCCCGCATGTAGAACTGGACGAAGGCCCCGAGGCAGACGATGATGCAGCCGAAGTAGATGATCTCGCGAGCAGGGTTCTTGGCGACCTGGAAGACCGAGACGAACTCGCCGGTCTGCTGCCCCGTCTTCTTGTCGGTGTACGGGTAGTAGTTGGTCTGGAAGAACCGCCAGCCGCGATGGTCGAGCGTGTGGTTCATGAAGATGGATTTGGGCTGATCCTTGATCCCGGCGGCGTCGTCGGTCAGCGTGACCTCGCTCCGGTAGCTCGACGCGTTGTTTGTGCCGGGGTCGAACCCGACGTCGAAGTCCTTGAGCGTCAGCGCGAAGCCGAGGTCGAGCCGCATCACGTCGAAGGCCAGCTCATAGATCGAGTCGCCAAAGACGACCTGGCGGAAGTTCATCTCGAAGTCGGGCGACTTGCGGAGCCAGACGTCGTGCGTCTCCCCCTTGACGGTCATCTCGGCCAGGATCGCGGGGATGGCGTCGTCGCGCTTGTTGGGTGGCAACTCGACCGACTCGGCCACCGTCTCTTTACGAGCGGCCTTGAGGTACTGTTCAACCTCGAACGCCAGCGTCATCGGGGTCACAGAGCTGCCGCCGAACGCGGTGATCTTCTGGCCGACCTTGACCCGCCCGTGATCCTTGAGCTTGCCGGGGTTGCCGCGCTCGAAGACGCGGTACGCCATCTGGCCGTCAGGCTGGACCATGACCTCGATGACGCCGAACCGGCGGTTCACCTTGGGATCAACGATCGGCGGGGCGTAGTAGTTGATACGGAGCAGGGCCGTGGCGACTGGCGCATCCGGCGTCTTCTGCTGGGGGATGATCGCCGGGATCGTTGGGAGCATCGCGTAGCCGTTGTGCTCAACCTCGGCGCCGGTCCCCTGCTGAACCAGGAACTGGACGATATCGAGACTTTCGGTCCCGAGGAGTTCCTGTTCCTGCTCGTTCTCGACGGCGAGGTGGCTGATCTTGTTGAACCTGGCCGTCAGATCACTATTAGGCAACGTGAGGGCCACGCCGGGCTTGGCGTCGTCGAGCCGGACGTCGAACCGGCGGGTTTTGCCGTCCTTGTCCTCGTAGTGGAGGATCGCCACGCCCTCGATCCCGGGGTCGGTGGGCGGATTGAGGAAGTCGTCGAAGACCTCGGGCCGGTTCGCTTTCGAGACGATGAACTGCGCGGGGCCGGCGGTCCGCACGGTCCGGCCGAGGCGATCATCGGCGAGTGGGAACCAGCCGTCGATAGCGTCGGGGAAGACGTCGCGGGCCACGGTCTCGCCGGGTTGGATGATCGTCGGCCGGAGCTGAACCATCGGCTTGCCCGACTTGTTCGGAACGACGATCTCCTTGAGGATCGACCCGGCGTAGAACCCCTTGACCTTAAGCTGGAATGGGTCCTCGGGCTTGCTGACGACCAGCGAGTCGTCCGGACCCCAGTCGAATGCACCCGGGCGGATCGGCAGCTTGTACGTCCCGATCTCCTTGCTGCTGTGCGGGTCGATCGCCTTGACGTAGATCGTCGGCTTGTGGTTCAGGATCAGCTCGTTTTGCGTCTCGCCTTCCTTCATCCCGAGCTGGCCTTCTTCCGACGTCTGCGCGGCCCACCACGACCCGGCGATGACGACCAGCAGGCCGACGTGGGTGATGACGAAGCCGGTCTGCCGCTTGGTCCACGGATAGCGGATCGACGCGGCGCAGAAGACGTTCGCGGCCAGGAAGGCCATCAAAAGGGCGAAGCCCCGGCTCTGATAGATGTATTCGTTGGCGGCGTTCAACCCGTAGTCGGCATTGAACTTGGTGCCGAGCGCCAGGGTGAACGCCAGCGCCCCGAGGCAGATCACCGCGAGCTTGACTGAGGCCAGGAATCGGTACACGACATGGAACAGGTGCAGCACGCCGGTTGCTGTGGAGGTTTGCTCCGACCGGGCCGCCCTGGAGACTGGTTCTGGTCGATTCGAGGTATGGGAAGCGGCAGTCGCCATATCGGTTACCTGATCCAAGGTGAAGCCCCGACCGGAATCAGCCACGACGGGCAAGCGGCGCCCTCGCGGAGGCAAGATCCGACGTGCCTAGTGTATTCAAACCGCCGGGTCGGGACCAGTCGTTCGCTGGGTCCAGCCCATTCAAGGATCGTCACCGAACCCTCTCTGTTTCGAACCGGCGGGGCATTTGTTCGATTAACCAGAAAATCAGGCGTATAGGAAGGCGTTGTCCCACCGCTGGTCGAGGGCGATCAGAGCCTGGTCGATCGGCAAGACGCGGAGCGCGCCGGTCTCGTCGCGGTCGGCCAGCCCGAGGCGAAAGAGCTTGCCGAGCGCGTCGCCGATCTCGAAGTTGATCTCGACCCCCGACACGTCGCGGAGGAACCCTTCGATCCGGTGGTCGAGATCCTTGCCGCTCAAGGTTTCGCCGCTGAGACCCGCCCGCCAGAGGAAGAAATAAGCCAGCATCGCCTCCTTGTATTCTTCTTCCTCGGCCGAGTCGATGATCCGGGTCAAGACGCTGCTGTTGTTGGCCAGAGTCAGGTAATAGAGGTTGCGGATCATCGACGACAGGTGCTTGTGCTTGGCGCGCTGGAACCCGAAGAACGAGTTGATCCCCGCCGAGATCGGCGCGATCAGCATCGTTGCCAGCACGAGCGGGCTGATCAGGCTGGCCACCACCAGCTTGTAGATCAGGGTCGGGATGCCCATCACCATCGGCGAGGCGATCTGCGCCTTGTCGATCCAGCGCATCTTGACGCGGGTCCCCTGCTCAGGCAGGTGCATCTCCATGTCGACGTGCGGCACGTCCTTGAACATCCGGAGATAGATCGCATCCGACCGGACGTACGGGTCGAGCTTAGGGTCGGGCTTGAACTTCAGCATCACCACCATCCGCTGGTACGCATCGAGCCAGACCGTCCGCTTTCGAAAGCGGGTCGACAGGCTCCGAAAGACGCGCGGGATTTTGGTGTAGCCGCGGACGTAGACCTTCAGGTGTTCAAACTGGGCAAAATCGGGTTGATAGGTCAGGCCAAGTTCGTTGGGAGCCTGGACCGCTTCCTCGATCACCTTGACGTCAAGCTGGCGGTAGTTGGCCCGCTGCATCATCGCCTGGAAGGGGGGCAGGAACTCCTCGTCGGAGTGCTCGGTCCGGAGCTTCGAGTAGCCGGCGATCTTGACATAGTCGGAGTCGGGGTCGAGCGGGGCGAACAGTTCCTTTAACTCGCGGATGCGCTCGTAGAATTCGCTGTGGAAGACCGCACCGAGGAGCAGCCCGAGCCGACCCAGGCCATCATGCTCTTCCTTGGACAGGCCCGGCTGAGCCAGGAGCAACCGGGTCAGGTCGCCAGGGCGGATCGGCAGGGCTTTTTCGCGGACGTCGATGCTGCGGATCTGGAAGGTCTGGCTGAACGCGGGCGGGAGGTGATCGAGGATCGAGTCGGCCGCGCTGCTGAGCGTGGGCGCGGCTTCGGGTTCGGCGGTGGTGATCGGTGCTCGCGGTTGAGACATGCGCTTCCCCATCCTCTCGACATCCCGATCCATGGCCCTGATAACCAATTATACGACGGAATTGCTCCAGGAGCGAACTCCTCTGGCTCATCCAGTCCCTTTGACGCAGCGGGGTCGTGGATTTCGAGGAGATCCGGTAAGCTGGCTGAGATCAAGGCAATGTTTCGGATCGGAGCGCCCGGCGTGGCGGGTACGGTGACGCACAGACTACGACTCGGGGTGATCGGCCTGGGTCGCGACTGGGAGGTCCGGCACAAACCGGCACTGGCGCGGCTGCGCGACCGGATCGAGGTCACCGTGTTGTTCGATCAGGTGGCCCGCCGCGCCGAGCTGGAAGCGGACCAGCTCCGGTGTCGCGCGATCCACGGTCTCGCCGCGCTCCTCGCCAACCCCGAGGTGGACGCCGTCGCCTGGCTGGCGCCGCAGTGGTTCGGGATGCAACCGGTCCTGGTGGCAAGGGCGGTCGGCAAGCCGATCCTTTGCGTCGTTCCCTTGCCTGCGACGGTGGCGGAACTCGATCGGCTCGACCCGCTTCTGATCAGGGAACCCGGTCCGATGCGCGTCTTCTGGCCGACCGGAGGAGACGACGCGGCCCCGGTGGATGAGGTGCTGATCCAGTTTTCGGAGCAGATCCGCGTGGTGGCCCCAACCGACTTCTGGTCGGCCTCGCTCCGGTCGCTCCGGGCGGCGATCGAGGCTCAGCGCGCGGCTCTGGCGGGCTCGCCGTCATGACGCCCGAGCCAGCAACCCGATGGCACCGAGTTTGGCCCGGTCTGGTCGTGGCGCTGGCCGCGCTCGGCGGGATGGCCGCGGTTGTCGACGAGGCCGGGCGGCTCTCGGCGACGTATGACGAGGTCACTTACCTCAAGATCGGTGCCCGGTGGTGGCGGACCGGGGCGCAGGCCGAGATCACCCGGCTGGGCTCGCCGCTCCTGTTCTGGAAGCTCCAGCAGGCGCCGACGCTCTGGCTGATCGACCACTGGGGCGACCGCGCCTGGATCGACGACCCGATGGTGCATCAGGCCCGGCTCTTGCCCTGGATCCGGATCGGGGCGGCCTGGATCTGGCTGGTGACTCTGGGGCTGGTGGCGGCCTGGGCTCGGAGCCTGTATGGACCGCGCGCGATGGCGTTCGCGGCGGCTCTGTTCGCGCTCAGTCCGAACCTGCTGGCCCATGGCGCGCTGGCGACGATGGAACTGCCGATCGTGGCGACCTCGACCGCCCTGCTGATGGTGTTCGGCCGCTTCCTCCGGACCGGCAGCCGCTGGGCCTTCTGGGGATCAGCGGTGATGGCCGGGCTGGCGTTCTCGTGCAAGTTCACCGCCGTTGTCTTCCCGCCGATTCTGGCGGCGCTCTGGGCAATCGACGGCTGGATGCAGCGTGATCGAGCGCTTGGCTCGCTCCGGTCGGTCGGGCGGACGATCGGGACGGTCGGGGTCGGCATGATCGGGTTCGTGGTCGTTATGCTGGCGGCGAACGTGGTCTGGACGGGCTTTGCCGTCTTGCCGATCAGTGCCCGGAGCGGCCCGCATCCGGTGCTCGACCGGCACCTGCCGCCCGTCGTCGCGCGGTCGGTCGGCGCGTTTATCGAGCGGGCGTTCCCGGTCGACTGGGTCGGCTTCCTGACGCAGGTGATCTACCAGCGGCAGGGGGGACCGAGCTACCTCCTCGGCGAGCGGCGGCTGACGGGTTGGTGGTACTACTACCCGGTGACGCTCGCGGTCAAGGTGCCGCTTGCCTGCGGGTTTTTGGTCCTGGCCCGCTGCTGGTACCGCCGGTCGGTCGCGGGTGCCGCCCCGTCCGACCGGCGCGACTGGATCATTCCGGTCACGGTCGTCCTGTTTTTGCTGGCGGCCATGGCGGGGTCGAAGCGGAACTACGGCATTCGCTACCTCTTGCCGCTGGCGCCAGCGGCGATCGTTTATCTGTCAGCTCTGGCGAACCTGACCGGCCAGCGCCGGTGGATCGGGCGGGTTGGCTTGCTCGGTATGGCCGTGGCCGTGGCCGCGATCCACCCGTATGAGCTATCATACTTCAACCTGATCGCGGGTGGGCCAGTCGGCGGCCGGCGCATCCTGGCTGACTCAAACCTCGACTGGGGGCAGGGGGCCGTCGCCCTGGCCGCGCTTCAGGCCGAGCACCGCGAGTACCGCGACCTGACCTGGTACTACTTCGGCGACACCAACCCCCGCCACTACGGCGTCGTCGGTCGGGTCGAGCGCTTTGATGCTCACAAGGGACCCGCCGGCCTCGCCCCCACCATCGTCACCGACACCACGTTTGTCGCCGTTTCGGCCTCGCTCCAGTGGGGGCCGTGGGGACCGGCGGGCTACTTCCGGATCTTGAACAGCCTGACGCCGGTTCGGTACACGGCGGACGATTCGGTGGCGATCTACCGCACGCTCGACATCATCGCCGCTTACGAGGCGATCCGGGTCAGTAAAGGTCGCGGCCCCGGGTGAGGCGGTCTTCCAGGCTGTCGGCGGCCTCGGCAATCCGGTAAACGAGTCCGTGCGCGTCGGCGTTGGCAAGTTCGAGGACGGACAAGTTGCGGATCACGACGAAGTATTCCTCGCCGCGCAGGACCTTGATGGCGAAGTGCCCCTCAACGCTCCGGGCGTTGAGCTTGAGGAGGATGCGCGGGTCGCGGTCGTTGGCCGTTCCCGAGATCGAGACCAGGGTCACGATCCGCCGGTCATCGGTCCCGAGCCCGGCATCGCCGAGGAAGACCGCCTGCTTTCGGCCCATCGGCAGGAGGACGTCGAGCCGCCAGTTTGCGCCCGACGGCTGGGCATCGCATCCCGCGCGGGTGACGAAGTCGCGGACCAGGCGCGAGACGTCGGGATCGGCTGGTTCGGGGGCCTCGTACGGACCCAGCACGTCGATCCAGGCCCCGGCATCGGCCTCGGCCGCCCCGAGCGGCAAGCCGCACCCCGCGCAGAACCGGGCCGCGACCGGGTTGACGGCGGGGCACCGCGAGCAGGGGGTGGTGGCGGCTTGCGCTGGGGGCCTGGACATGGATTATTGCTCCACGGTCAGCGACTCGATCATGGCGTCAAACTGCTTGCTGACCGAACCGACGGTCTTGTCGGGGCCGGTCAGCTTGAGGAAGTAGCCGGTATCAGGCGTCATGATGATGGCGCCGAGCAACCGGGTATTGGCCGCGCCTTCCTTCTTGGGCTGGCCGGGCATCGCCATCCCAGCGTACTTGCCGCTGATCTCGACGCGGGTGACCTCGACGTTCTTTCCCTTCCTGGTCTCGACCTTGGCCTTGACGGGCTTGCCGGTCTCGCCGCTGAACTGGCCTTCCCAGCGGGTGATGTTGGAATCGACCCCACCGCCGCCACCGGCCAGGACGGTCACGGTCAGCTCGGCCGGATCGGTGTCACCGGTCAGTGGCTCGACCTTCATCTGCGCCTTGCGCATCGAGCTGCTGGGCCGCTCGGACTTCCAGTTCTTCGGCGTCTCGAACGAGAGCGGCCCGGCCTTGATCGTCTGCATCGGCTCATCGGCAGCGACCGAGACACCAAGCATCAGGGCCACCCAACCGGCCATCGCGAATCGTGTTTTCGTGCTCATGGTTGATCCTGGATCAGAGGAGAGTGTAGGAAGGCGTTTGACAGACAAGTTTAGCGAACTTGAGTATCCTCGAGAATCAATACAAATCTATGTCGCTGGCGAGCCTATCCCAATCCAATGCCAACAGCTGGCTGAGAGAAGGCTCCTGGATTGGCAGCGCATATTGATCTTGAAACCAAACGATGACCAAAACCGACCGGTCGCGGCTCGGGTCGCGAGCCGCGACCAAGTCCTTGAATGAACCGATACATCGAACCATAGGCAGCCACTCGGGGACTCGATAGGGACGTTCTTCGAGGTGATGTCGCATATCACCAGGCTCTCGCAAGAAGTCACGCCGCGTCGGTGGAATAAGGTGGGGCTTAGCCCCTTCCACGCAATGACGCTCAGCCTCCCGAAGCGATGCTTCAATGTACCAGTCGTTGGTTCTCGCATCCGGAACCCCCTCGATCAATCCGCCATAGGACATCTCTTGATTGAGAGCTGCCAGCGTCACCGTCCGGCCTGACTGGATGGTGATCTGGCATCGCAAATGGTATGCAAGGTTGTATTGGAGATCCAAGAATCTGCCTCCACCACCTGACCGCTTGCGATCGGACCGAGCCTTGACCTACGATGACACCGCTCGATCCGCTCGGCCAGCGAAATCCGGGACGGATCGGCGGATTGAACCAACCGCGCTGGAGTCTGCGACCATGCCTCGGATCTTTGCTCTTGGTTGCGTTTGTCTGGTCGTGGCGAGTGGTCCGGCCTCGGCCTGGGCTCAAAAGAAGGTGCCCGATGGGGCCAAGGTCCTGATCCTCTCGGGCGGCCAGCGCGAGCATCATGGGTATCGCGAGCAGGCATTGTATCTGGCCGGCACCCTCGAAAACACCCGCCGCTTTCAGGTCACGATCACCGAGGACGCCGCCGTCGTCACGACCCCCGCCCTGAACAAGTACGATGTCGTGATCCTGACGGCTGACCGCCGCGACCCCGAGTTCAAGTTCACCCCTGAGCAGCAGCAGGCGATCCTGAGCTACGTCCACGCTGGGCACGGTTTCGTCGCGCTCCACGCCGCCGACAATGCCCCGGCCGACTGGCTTCCCGAGTGGAAGCAGATGCTCGGCGGGATCTACTCGCACGTCGGTCTGCCCGACGGCAAGGCGATCAAGGGGCACTACACGGTCAAGCTTCCCGACCCTGCCAACCCGATTACCACTGGGATGACCGACTTCGAGCTGAACGACGAGCTGTACGCCAACATGCAGATGCTGCCCGACGTCAAGCCGCTCGCCACGATCGATCACCTCGGCAAGACCTGGCCCGTCGCCTGGACGTGGACCTATGGCACGGGCCGCGTCTTCCACATCTCGCTCGGCCACCGCGACTTCGGCCCCGACAAGTACGACCCCCTCACCGACCCGAACCTGCGGATGCTGATTGTTCGCGGATGCGAGTTCGCCGCCGGCCCCAGCCTGCCCAGGTCGGGCGCTGATCCGGTCCGCTGAGTCGGGGGAGACCCGACCCCCCAGCGCGGCCCAAACAGCGGTTAAAAGTGAGCAGGGTCAACCCCAGGAGTAGGGCGGTCACGATCAGGTACGTTAGCGACCAGAACACGGCCCAGCCGATCGGCGAGGGTGGTCCGTCACCCCGGCTGACGGCTCCCGCCATGATCCCCCCGTAAAAGAAGGGACTGCACATCAAGAACAGCTCGGATGTCGTAACGCGGATCAAGCTCATGATGATCGGGGCAAGCCCCACCGTCACCAGGAGATAGATCGTGACGGTCAGCGCGACGGCTCGGCCGGGGCGCTGGCACCAGGTGGCCATCAGCAGGCCGAGCGCGGCGATCAGCCCCGCGCCGATGAACTCGAAGGCGACGGTGAGGCCGACGGCGGGCAGGTAGATCTCATTCGAGGGATCACCGCAGACCACCAGCAGCACGGGAAAAATCGCCAGCCAGCCCGCCAGGCGAAACGTCCCGAGCCACTTGCCGATGACGATCTCGGCGGTCGAGAGCGGCGTCGTCATCAGGATATCGAGCCCGCCCCGCACCCGTTCCTCGGCCAGCGAGGTCGAGGCGATCACGCTCAGCAACAGCATTCCGATCGCCGTCTGCAACCCATTGACCCAGACCCGGGTGAACGGTCCGGTCGAGAGAATCGCGGCGATGCTGGCCAGCAACGACCCGACCATGTACACCCCGATCACGATGCGAGTCAGCCGCGACGGCCGCGAGCGGTGCCACTCCCGCCAGAGGACGGGGTTGAAGTCGAGCGACGGCGACGGCAGCGGGAACCGCCAGTTCAGCCGCCGATCAAGCCTACCGATCAGACCTCGCCGGGACACCTGACGCTTGACCCTGGTCCGCGTGCAAACGGCCCTGATCCGCGCGATCGTCAGCCCGGTCAGGCCAGCCGCAAGCCCGATTGTGGTCGCCAGGAACCAGCCGTAATCGCGGGCCGTAACCTTGGTCGGCTCCCAGTAGGGGGCAAAGGCCAGTTGATACGGATTGGCCAGAAGCACCGGAATCGAGAGATTCCAACTCGCGGCCTTGTTGAGGAGCCGGACCATGTCTGGACCGAGGAGCCAGATTGCCCAGACCGCATACGTGCCCAGCAACGCCTCGTGAGTCTTGGGGGACCAGAGCGAGAAGCAGAAGGCGAGCGCGGTGCCGAGGATCGCCAGCCCGAGCGTGACGACGAACCCGCCCGCCAGCGCTAGCGGATCGACCCCGCCCAGCAAGGTCATGATCGCCAGGATCGGCAGGGCGCAGGCGACCAGGCCAAGCACCGGCACCAGCCGCGCGACCAGTTTGCCCAGGACGATCTCGGGGTCGGACAGGTCGGTGACCAGCAGATGCGTCATCATCCCTGAGGCGCGATCCTGCGCGATCGCCCCGGCCGTCGCCGCCGGCGCGGCCAGTAGGACCAGCGTGATCTGGATGGCCATCACGGCGATGTAGAACGTCTGGCCCAGTCGCGCCAGGCCCCGGATGTCCAGCTCTCGACCATAACGATTCGTATCGAGCAAGACCACGACCAGAGCCGTGAGCAGGAGCCCGGCGAACACCGACCGGAGGGCATACCACTGCCACCGCCGCGCCAGGACCAACCACTCGAAGGCAAACACCGGCCCCAACCCGAATCGTCCATGACGCACAGATCAACTCCTCTCGTGTTCCGCTCAGGCCATCGGCTGGTACGGGGTCGGCTCGAACGTCTGGATCTTCCTGCTCACGCTTGGAAGCGGCCGGACCGACCGGCCCCGCATCCGTCCCAGACGGCGGTCGAAGGTGAGGAAAGTCGTCATCAGGAACAGGACCGCGGCGATGAGGTACACCACCGTCCAGCCGATGGCCGCGCCAATGTGTGACTGGTTGCCACTGCCGCAAAGGTCGGCGGCCAGCTCGCCGGGGAAGAAGAACGGGCTGAGCATCATCAACCCTTCGATCGCCGGACCGCGCGAGAGCGTCATCGGGACCATGATCGTCACGACGGTCAAGAACACGTAGATGATGACCGAAGTCACCACCGCCCGACCCGGCCGGGCACTCCAGGTCGCCAGCAGCAAGCCCAGGCCCGTGATCATGGCCCCACACACGAAGACGAAGACGCCCGTCAGGACCACGGTCGGCAGGTAAATCCCCTTTGAGGAGTCACCGGCAAGCACCACGGCCACCGGCCCGACCGCCAGCAGCGGCACCAGCCGGAACGTCCCGAGCCACTTGCCGATGACGATCTCGGGGGTCGAGAGGGTGGTCGTCAGCAGGACGTCCAGGCTGCCACGCACGCGCTCCTCGGCGAGCGAACTGGCGGCGAGCACGCACAGCAAGAGCATCCCGACCGACACCTGGAACCCATTGACCCACGCCATCGCGAACGACATCGGCGGAGCCAGGACCGCCCCGATGCTGGCAAGGACCGAGCCGACCGCATACGCCCCCACCACGATCTCCATGAGGCGGGTCGGCCGGCTCCGGTGCCACTCCCGCCAGAGGACGGGGTTGAGGTCGAGCGACGGGCGCGGGATCAGGCGGGGCAGGCGGAACCGACGCTGGAACCACCACCGCTGCTTGACCGGTCGAGGTGCCTCGCTCCGCGTGCAAACGACCCGGAGGCGGACGACCGCCACCAGCGTCAGCACGGCGGCAAGGCTCAGGGTCAGACCCAGAAACCCGAGGTAGTCACTGACCCCGACGCTGCTCGGATTCCAGTAGGGGGCAAACGCCAGGCGGTAGGGGTCGGTCATCAACGGGGGCAGGTCGAGCGCCACCCCGTAGCCTTGCTTCAGGAGGATCAGGCCCGGCCGAGTCAGCAGCCAGAGCGCATAGACCGTATACGTCCCCAGCAGCGCCTCGTGCGTCTTCTTCGACCAGAGCGAGAAGCCAAACCCGAGCGCACAGCCCAGCACGGCCAGACCCAACGAGACCACGAACGCCCCCACCAGGGCCAGCGGATCGACCCCGCCAAGCAGCGTCATGATGGCCAGGATCGGCAGGGCGCAGGCGACCAGCCCAAGCACCGGCACCAGCCGCGCGACCAGTTTGCCCAGGACGATCTCAGGGTCGGTCAGGTCGGTGACGAGCACATGCGTCATCATCCCCGAGGCCCGATCCTGGCAGATCGCCCCGGCCGTCGCCGCCGGCGCGGCCAGCAGGACCAGCGTCAGTTGGGTGCCGATGAGCGCGATGAAGAAGGTCTCGCCGAGCGCCGCGAGTTGGCGGATCGTCATCCCGCTGCTCGGCACGGATGACTGACTGACGCAGACCAGCAAGGCCCCGAGCAGCAGCGCGGCGAAGGCCGATCGGAGGGCATACCCCCGCCACCGGCGCGTCGAGGCCAGCCATTCGTACCGGAAGACCGGACCGAGTCCAAGCCGAAGAGGTAGCACCGATCAAGCCCTCCACCACCGATGATCCGCTCGCCCGGACCTCATGGTAAAGCAAAGCCTGACGCTTGTCTTGGGTCTGGCTCAGAAAGCCTTCCGACTATCGAGCAGCAGCGTCACTGGGCCATCGTTGACCAGTTCGACCCGCATGTCCGCCCGAAACTTCCCGGTCGCTACTGGCACGCCTTGGCCCTCGATCTGCTTGACGAACCGGAGGTAAAGCCGCTCGGCCTCGCCCGGCTCGGCGGCCTCGATGAACGACGGCCGACGCCCGGCCCGGCAGTCGCCGAGCAGGGTAAACTGGCTGACGACCAGGACCGACCCGCCGACGTCGACCACCGACCGGTTCATCTTGCCGGCGTCGTCGTTGAAGGCGCGAAGGCCGACGACCTTGTCGGCCAACCGGTCGGCGTCGGCGTCGAGGTCGCCGGTCGCGACCCCGAGCAGGACCACCCAGCCGACCTCGATCTGGCCGATGACCGCGCCATCGACCCGGACGGCGGCCCGCTCGGCGCGCTGGAGGACGGCCCTCATGAGGGGACGTTCTCGACCGACCTGGCCTCGACGTAGGCGGACTCGTTGATCGTCGGCGGGGTCCAGGTCGGCAGGTCGCAGAGGCCACCGAAGAAGAGGTGATGCCAGAGCTGGGTCGAGACGACGTTGGTCAACGCGATGTCCATCACGAACCGCCGGGCGGTGATCCGGGGCAGGGCCAGTTGCTTCATCCGCTCGCGCCGGACCATCTCGGCGTCGAAGTAGCCGGTCTTCCGGAGCGAGTCGGCCGAGATCAGTTGCTCGACCCATTTCGGCCGACCAGGTCCGAAAAAAGTCTGCGAGAACTTCGACCGGAACATCGTCTTGGGGCGGTTAGCGATCTGCTTGGGCAACGTCCGGGCGGCCACCTGCCGCAAGATCCACTTCTCGGTCTTCCCTCGGAGCTTGTACTCGGGGGCGATCTCGGAGCAGAACTTGATCACGTCGTCATCCAGGAACGGGTACCGCGTCTCGACCGACGAGTGCATCGAGATCCGGTCCCCCTTGGAGATCATCAGGAGCCCGGCAAGCATCACCTTGTAGCCGACGTAGATTGACTGGTTCATCGGGTGCCACTTGGCCATCCGCTCGGTCGTGATCCCGAGGTCGTCGTAGGGGTTATGCTCGCCCAGTCGCTCCCACATCTTCGGGGTATAGAGGATGGGCCGGGCCTGGCCGATCAGCTCGTACATATCTTGCTGAGCGGTCCGGACGCCACCGATGGCCAGCAACGGTGCCCGGTGGTCCGACCCGCCGCCGACGGCCGCCAGCAAGAGTTTGCGGGTCAGGAGGGGTGGCCCGGTGCCGACCCATTTGGTGATCTTGTCGCGGGTGGCCTGCGTCTTGTACCAGATGTAGCCCGCAAGCGCTTCGTCGGCCCCTTCGCCGGTCAGGGCGACCTTGTATCCTTGCTCGTGGACCGCCGAGGCCAGCCGCATCAGGGCCGCACACGAGGTATCCATCACCGGCCCCTCGGCGGCGAGGACGAGTTCAGGGTACATCGCGGCGATCTCGGGCGAGCCGAGTTCGACCGTCGTCAGCTTCGACCCGAGCGCCGCGGCCGACTCGGTGGCGCTGGTCCGCTCGTCGGGGCCGGCCTTGTTGAAGCCGATCGTGAACGACGGGACGGCCTGCCCCCGCTCGCGCGAACTCATCCCGAGGACGACCGTCGAGTCGAGCCCGCCGCTGATGTAGCTGACGACCGGCACGTCACCCCGCAGCCGCCGCTCGACCGACTGCCGCATCAGGTGTTCGAGTTCATCGACCAGCGGCGTCGGGTCGTCGAGCCGGCGTTCCTGGCCGGCATCTGGGAAGTCCAGATCCCAGTACTGGTGGATCGACAGCTTGCCATCGACGACCTTGATGTAGTGCCCGGGGGCGAGCGACTTGACCCCCTCGAAGAAGGTTCGCGTCGTTCCCGCGCAGAAGAACGAGAAAAGGTGGTCGATCCCCTTCACGTCGGGCTGCACCGGGACCATCCCTGAGGAAAGGATGGCCTTGATTTCCGACCCCCAGAGGAGCCAGCCGTCGCGCTCGGCGTAGTAGAGTGGGCAGATCCCGACGCGGTCGCGGCCGAGGATCAGGGTCCGCGTCTTCTGGTCCCAGAGCGAGACGGCGAACTGGCCGCGGGCATGCTCGAACATCCCCTCGCCGTGTTCTTCCCAGAGGTGGACCCAGGCCTCGGTGTCGCAGCGGGTGCTGAGCTTGTGGCCGCTGGCGAGCAGTTTTTGCCGGAGTTCGGGATACTCGAAGAGTTCGCCGTTGAAGGCGACCCAGACGGTCCCGTCCTCGTTGCAGAGTGGCTGGCGACCGCCGGCCAGGTCGATGATCGAGAGCCGACGGGCACCCAGGATGACGCCAGGTTCGGCGTGGAACTGCTCGTCATCGGGGCCGCGGTGGGCGATCGCTCCGGTCATGGCCAGCAGGCGAGGGACTGAAAATTCGCGCTGGCCCGATCGGTCAAACGCCCCGGCAATTCCGCACATGATCCCATCCTGGTTGAAAACGAACAGCGAGCGACGGAGCCGGATCGACCTGAAGACCGAGGTCGGATCGCGGCTGGACTAACGTGGCGTCGAGCCCGACGCGGGGAGGAGGGGGGCTCGACTGCGCTTCCGATGCGCTCGACGATACACCATCGACCCGAAAAACCCAATCAGTACGGTCCCGGCGCGGAAGAGGATGCCACGAGAGCCGAGGGGGACGTAGAACGCCATGTGCGTGTTCTGCCACTGGGTTGATGGATGGTGATCGGGGCGACGACGACCTGCTCGCCGGCCTCGGCGACGACCGACGGGGCGTGCCGACCGTCGCTGACGCTGCTCTGCCCGGCGAACCGGTCGGGGATGCGGGTCTGGATAATTGGCACGATGGTCCGCGTCTCGCCGACCTGGTTGCTGAAGACGACCGGCACGCCGAGGTCGACCGCGACCCGACCAGGAATCGCCGCCGCCATCGGGCCGACGTGGCCCAGGAGCCAGTTCGGCCGTCCGGTCAGCCGGTTGGTGAACTCGGGCCAGGCCGCCGTGATCACCGCCAGGTCGATCCGGCCGCGATAGTCGGCCCAGACCTTCCGGTAGATCATGTCGGCGCAGACGGCGAAGCCGATCCGGCCCCAGGGGGTCTCGACGACCAGCGGGTCGGTCCCCGGGTAGAACCGGAACCGCTCCCAGAAGACGAGGTTGCGCTTGCGGTAGATCGCGGTCCGCCCGTCGGGCTGGACGAAGACGACCGAGTCGTAAAGATGATGACCATCGCGCTCGACGAAGCCGGCGGCGATTGCCAGGTTCCACTCGCGGCTTCGCGCCCTGAGGTGGCGGATCGTCGGGCCGCTGCTGTCCTCGGCGATCGGGGCATAGTCGGCGACCAGGCCATAGCCGGTGTTAAACATCTCGGGCAGGACCGCCAGGCTCGCCCCTTGCCGGTGGGCTTCACGAAGCAAACCATCCGCCCGGTCCACATTCGCCGCGACGGCGAGCGGTTCGGCGGGCATCTGGATCGCGGCGGCCAGGATCTTCATCGGTGTATCGGTCCCTTCGCATCCTGAAAAGGACACGACGAGGCGACCGGAACCGGCACGACCCGCCGCAATCTATTATTGATGTATGATCATCTATCCCTGAATCGGGACGACGCGACGCGGTTACCAGGCAATTCGACCCGAGCCGCGTTTCGAACCAGATTAACGGGCAAGACGATTTTCAGCTAGCCCGGATGTTTGGGATGGGTAACGCTTTCGAGCTTGAAGATTGGCTCAGATTCAAAATGGCAGATCGCTGGATCACCCATCGCCCTGGGAAGCCCTCTCCCTTGCTTTGTGCAAGCTGCAATCCTGCGATTTGCCATTCCTGATCTGATCTCATCTCCAGGTCCGCCAGTTTCACCCCTCAAAAGCCAAAAAAGCCCAGCACGCCGGTCCGTCGGGGTTTCGGCTGCATCTGACCTTCGGCGCGGGTGGCCTCGGCGCGGGCTTGCAGTTCGTTCGGGTCGACGATCTGCTGCGGTTCGAGCTTGTAGTTGAACTCGACATCGTCGCGGAAGGTGTACGGGATCAGGTTCTCGGTGAAGAACTCGGTGAGAAGGTTATCAAACCAGGGGGCCTTGATCGGCTGGACGATGTCCTTCGTCTCGTACCCTTCCTTGATGATCCGGATCGACCGATCGCCATAGAAGACGAAGCTCTTGGAGACCGGCGTGATCCCGATCGGCTCGCCGTTGGCGATGACCAGGGCCCCGGGCGGCTCGGTCCGGACCGTGTACCGTCGTTCGACGCACCCGGTCAGGCTCAGGGTCACCAGCATGGAGAGGCCGACCAGCATCCACCATCGCCCGCGCTGCTGCGGCATCGTCTCTTCCCCCTCGACAAACCAGAGCGGCCCGACCGGCCGGAACGCACCGCAAACGGAATTCAACTCAGTGCGGTCGAGAAGCGGCGTCGAGGTGGGCATCAGCGGACCAGCGTGAGCGGCGCGGATCTTACCCATCCGGCCCGAATCGGGCAAGGCGGATCGGCGCGCAGTTCGGGCCAGTGATCCGGGGCGCACCGCGACCCCGATCGAGGTCGGCTCGGTTCGCGACCGGAGCGCTCGACGCCGGGGAAATCCAACTTGTCAAAGAGCGGACGATCCTGGCTCACTCACCCGCCCAGAGGTCGGGCCCGAGTCGATCATGGGTTCGCTCGGCAAAAATGGTTGAGGATGCCATTGGGTTCGCTCGGCAAAACGTTCGTGATCCGCGTTGGTTGGGATCGAATTTAAATCATCCCGCCAAAACGAGTTGGGGCGAAAATCCGGGTCTCGACCCGCCTGCCATGCTTCCAGTCGATCTGGGTGCAATGGGTTCGCTCGGCAAGATCGCTCGTGGTCGGGCAATGGGTTCGTTCGCGCATTTCCGCGACTGGTTCGAGATTCCGCGCGCCTCACTCGATCCGTGGGTTCGTTCGTGAATCAGTGGAGCAGGGGGACGTGGGGCTGGTCTGGTCCTCGTCCGGGTCGGGGGATGGTGCGGCATGCTCGGCGAGTCGGGCGGTTTCCTCGGCTTCGGCTTCGGCCGTCAGGCGGTCTCGGTCGGGGTGGAAGCGGAAGTCGTGGTGGCGCTTGGGGGGTTCGATCCGGAGTTGCTTGATGAACCAGCGGAGTTGCCGATGGAGGGCGCGGGTGTACCGGCGGATGCTGGCCAGCAGCGTCGAGGGTTCGGGGCTCAGGTCCGACTCGGTCAAGTGCCGGACCGAGTCGTCGGCCGCGCGGAGGCGGTCGCGCTTGACTTCCAGATTCAGGATTCGCATCCGCGCATAGCCGGGAGTCTGGTAGTGCTCGACAGCCGCGGGGCAAAGTTGCTGGGCGAGCGCCTGTTGCGCCTCGGTCCAGTCCACGGCCGGAGTCGCCGCCAGATGTTCCCACCGCTCGATCATCCAGTCGCACCCGGCGGGAGTACACCAGAGCGTGGCCACTGTCCGGAGCGGGTCGGCCGCAAGGTTCGCCCCCAGAGCATGAGCGGCCTGGGCCTGGTCCACTTCCCAGCAGTCGATGGCGCGCAACGCCTGGATATCGCGGAGCCGGCGCTCGATCCGCTCGGACCGGTTGATCCGCATCATGTAGAGCGCTGCCTGCTGGCAGAGCCAGTCTTGCCACGAGTTGCGCGGCCGGAACTCGTCATAAGTGCCGATGTTCCAGTGCATCAGCGTTTCGGCATCTTCCCAGTCGGCAACCTGATTTTCGAGTCGCCCGATCAGCTCAGCGCGAAGCCTGGCCTTCTTGGGCGAGAGCGGAACGCCGGGGATCGGCAAAACGTGGGGCGCTTCGATCGCGTCCGATGCGGGTACAGGTGCGGGGGCAAGGTTCATGGGTCGGGCCTGGTCCAAGAGGTCAATCTGGGTGCCGAGAAATTGTTCTCCTTGATAAGATCGTGAATGCGTGGGATGCTTGATTCAGTTTGAGGGCAAATTGTGCCCATTTTGCCAAGATTAAGGCATTGGAACCGAAGGTGGCAGGACAGTCAAAAAGTAGAATGTCCCCTTTATGACCTTATGTCCCCTTTATGACCTTCCGCGGAGTCGGCTACGGCTCCTGGCTGCACATCGACGGTTGGAGCGACAAGGTGCTCGAGTATCTCGTGAAGTACGAAGCCTTGAATGACTCCTGACGAACTGCGAACGATCTGCGACTCATTGAATCCGGGTGGGCAGTCAAAACTCGCCCGGAAGCTCGGCTGGGACAGCTCGACAGTCCGCCGCAAGCTCGCGGGCAAGTCGCGGATCACCAGGGCCGATGAGCTGGCGATCGAGAAGGCGGTCGAATCGATCGAAACCTAAAACGCCCCACACCCCCGTCGGCTCACCCCGCGATCCCGCTCCACCAGCGCGCGAGCCGAGGTGCCCGTCACGTCGAGATAGACCTGCCCGGTGCTCGGCTCCCTGACCAGCCGGGCGGCGGGCTGTTCGCGGTAAACGTATTCACTCGTTTTGCACGCTTGCCGCCACTTCGAGCCGTCGGACAGCGCGAACAGCCGGTCGTAGGCGTAACCCTGGAAGGTGCCGGTCAGGTGGCCTTCCCAGATGGTTTCCATGGGGAGATGGTCGCAAATTCATGGCCGCATGTCCAGTTCGCCGAAAGAAATGACTTCGAAACAATAATTTATCTTGCAAAACACCTGTTTAGTATGCTTAGATGTCGCCCGCTCTTACGTTCCCCGTCCTCCTGGAGCGAAACCATGCGTTTATCGATCATTTGCACCATCTTGGCCTTCTCGTCACTCCCGCCGGCTCGCGCCGACTTCACCACGGGCAATCTGCTCAGCAACCCCGGCGCCGAGTTGGGCAGCATCGTCGGATGGACGCCGAGCGGGAGCGTAGCGCCTGGCGTCGACTCCGGTTCGTTCGACCCAGGAATCAACCCGCATACCGGGAAATACGATTTCTACGGCGTTAATGGGCCGCTCAACATGCTCACGCAGACCGTGACGCTGGTCGGCACTCAGGGGATCACCGCCGCCTTGATCGACTCGGGCACCTCGTTCGCCAACGTCAGTTTCTGGGAACAGGGTCTCAACCAAGGCACGCTTAGCGACAGCGCGTCGATCACCCTCTCGTTCTTGAACGCCTCCGGCACCGTTGTTGGCACCGTGACGACCCCCGTGATCGACTCGCACAACCTCTCGTGGCAGAATTTCAGCGGCAGCTATGCCATCACGGCGGGCACTCGGTCGATCAGCTACACCATGAATTTCATCCGCAACGTCGGCAGCGACAACGACTCGTTCATCGACGACAACAGCCTGATCGTCACCGCCGCCAGCGTGCCCGAGCCGTCATCACTTGTCATGCTCGGAATCGGTTCACTGGCTTTTTCGCTTTATACGATCCGGGCGCGTTCCAGATCGCACCAACTGCTGTGAATCCGCCAACAAATTAATCCTCAAACAAGCGTGATGTGGTCTGTTTTGTGATGCTTTCCTTGCCAGGATTGCTATACGGATCTTCTCCGAGCCGGACGATTACATCCGGTTCGTCATGCTCCGTTTTTTCTGCATCATCAAGCCATCGCCTCTCATCGTTCGATGCCAATGCGGACCGAGGCATACAAACCTCGGCTTCATGATCTCCCATCCTCAACACAACCGCCGACCGTGCAGTCGCTCCACCAGGCGTAGGAACACTTCCTGCCACGGGTTCCACGCCAGCAGCCGGTACACCAGCCCTCGACCACCACGCACGATCTGGCACGGCACCTCCATCATCGCCACACAAAACGTGCTGAACTCCATCCGCAACAGCGAACGCTTCGCCGCACCGTACTTCGCCCCCCACCGACCATCTTCCGGCAGCAGCAACGCCGCCCAAGCTTTCAAGCCCCACGCCAGGCTGGCCATTACCAGATACGCCCAGTTACTCACCAGGTCGCCCAACGGCATCGCCATCGCCCCAGTGTCCTTGAGTTGGGCGATCAAGTTCTCTTGGTTGCACCGATCGTTGGCCAACAAGACGATCTCTACTGCCAAGATCGTCCGGTCATTGGTGATGTAGAAGAAGTAGCGGTACTCCTCGAAGAGAACCCGCTGCCCCTTCTCCCTCGACAGCCGCTTGCGGAGCACAACGACCCGGTACGCCTTGTCGCAGGCCACGGGAGGCCGTAATGGTGTCAATTCATTTTGTTCGTCTTAGTGTCCTTTCGACATGGCTTGATAACTCGTAATGAGGTTTTGATACGCGGGAAGGTGGCCTCCCAGAAGCCTCGCCAACCCTTCCATGTCATTCCTCCAATCGCGAGCCAGTTCGCAGGCCACTGCGAACCAATTAGTCATGACGGCGCCGGCTTGGGCCATCCGCGACAAGGCGGCATCCCTCACGGATTTGTTAAAGGTGCCGGAAGCGTCCACCACTACGAAAACCTGATAGCCCTCCGCAAGAGCAGAGAGGGTCGGAAACGACACGCAGACATCGGTCACCACGCCCGCGATGATAAGTTGCTTGCGACCAGTCTTTCGGATCGCGGCGACGAATTCCTCGTTATCCCATGCATTGATCTGACCTGGTCTGGCGATAAAGGGTGCGTCCGGAAAAGAGGCCTTCAACTCCGGCATGATGACCCCATTGGGTCCCTTCTCGAAACTGGTAGTCAAAATCGTGGGCAGCCGGAAATGCTTGGCCGTGTCAGCCAATGCGAGGACATTGTTGCGAAATTCATCCGGACTGTAGTCCTGGACCAACGAGAGTAACCCCGCCTGGTGATCTATCAGGAGAACAGCCGCTTCGTCCACCGAAAGTCTCGGATACCCATTCGATGCGTTATCTTGCAGCATGTTCTGATCTCTCACTTCTGGCAACCCATTCTGATCATTTAGCCAGGTCTCAGGGTCGTATTGTTGAGATTCGTAATCGATGGTTGAAGATGATAAGCTCCTCGATGCTCCGAGCAAAGTAGGTACTCGCGGAAACCGAGCGGATTGAGAGACGAGGGGTGTAGCTTTCGAATCTGGAGATCAGGCGACCGCTGGGACAGGAAAAGGGGACATTCTTAATTTCCTCGAAAAAGTAGAATGTCCCCTTTTTTTCTCGAAAAGGGATGTGAAAAGGGGCACAAAGCAAAAGAGGCCGTAATGGTGTCAATTCGTTTTGTTCGTCCGGGTCGAGCATAAATCGGCAGGCGATACAGGCCAGATCGAAAACGGCAGGTCGAGCGAAAATCGGCGGGAGGTGCAGGACAACGATAAATCGGCATGGAAGGGCCGTAATGGTGTCAATTCGATTTGTTCGGCAGGCCGTAATGGTGTCAATTCGTTTTGTTCGTCCGGCTCCACAGGCACCACTGGATCTTGAACGTCTTCCAGAAGTTCGCCCAGATTGAGTAGGTCGGACCGCTGGTTAGGTCACGGCCTGAACCCGATTGACTCATGATGCCAGAGAATCGCCACCGTCATCAGCAGGAAAGCAAGGGCGATGAGAACGACGCGGAGCTGATGCCGACGATCCCAGAGCATCCGTCGTAGTTGCCAGTTGGCGGGCAGGTCGTCCATTTTCCAGTTCGCTACCTCAGCATTGACCGGAGCAAGGGCAAGCACCGTCCAGATGATGACGCCAAGCCAGATCAGGGCGGCGATCGTCGCCAGCCAGAACGCAACTGAGGGTGTGGGGCGGTAAAGGGTCCAGGTCACCAAGAAATTGAGCAGCAGGGTAGCGGCATACCAGAACGGGGCCAGCATGCCATAGATGCGTGCGAGAGCCTGCGACGCACGGGCATGAACGGCGTCCTGGAGCTTCCAAAGCTGCGGATGGACAAACGCCCCAACCGCGATCTCATTACCGACCAAGAAGCCGGTCACGGCCAGTGCCGCCGTCCAGAGAAAAATCATCCAGAATATCCGCAACAAAGATGAACTGATGAAATTCTTGAAGGAAGGGGAACATCCTCAGTTTCTGAAATAGGAGAATGTCCCCTCTTTGGAGACCTTCATTCAAAAGCTGGTAAGCACTTCTCGAAGTTCTCAATCAAGGTCGCGCTTGGTTTCGGCGACGATGGCGTCGACCACGTCCTCGAAGCGGCCGGTCTGCCCGTAGATGGCTCGCTGGCGCCGGGCGCCGTTGCCTCGCTTGAGGGTCTGCTGGGTGAGAGCTTGAAGCTCGTCCCAGTCGCCGAGTTGTTCGAGCGTTGGCCGGAGGAAGTCGAGCAGGCTTTGCACGACCTTAGCGGCGGGGGCGAGGCGTTTCGCGGTGAAGTCGAAGAGTTGATCGTCGAGGCCGTGCCGCGCGGCGAGCCACTTGGCGGCTCGGAGGAGTTCGGCGCGGTCGGCGGTCGGGGGTTGATCGGTCTCGACCTCAGCCTGGCAGGCGAGGGCCAGACCTCGGCAGAGACCAGCCGTCAGGACCGCTTCGTCGACCGACTGGGCGACGTCGGCGATCCGGAACTCGATCGTCTCGAAGCGCATCGACGGGCGGATGTCCCAGTAGAGTTTCGACGCGTCCTCGATCACGCCGGTCGCCGTCAGTTCGGCCACGGCGGCGTCGAAATCAGCGCGGTCGGCGAGCAAGGGGGGGATGCCCGCCGTCGGGAACCGACCGAACACCTCGGTCCGGTACGACGCGAACCCGGTGTCGTTGCCGAGTAAAAATGGCGAGTTCGCCGACAGCGCCAGGATCGGCGGCAACCAGCGTCGGGCGCGGTTCATGCTCTGGATGGCCGTCTCGCGGTCGGCCATCCCGGCGTGGACGTGGCAGCCGAAGATCAGTTGCTCGCGGGTGTGCTGCTGGAAAACGCTGAGGATCTCTTGATAGCGGTCCTTCGGCGTCAGTTCCTGATCCTGCCAGCGCGAGAACGGATGCGTCCCCGCGCTGGCGATCTGATCGCCGTCACGCTCGGCTGCCGCGATAATGGCGCGGCGGAGGCGCTTGATCTCGGCGCGAGCCTCGCCCAATGAGTGGCAGACGGGGGTGCCGACCTCGATCTGCGAGAGGTACAGCTCGTTCGTGACCTCGTCGCCGAGCGCTTCCTCGGCGAGCGGGACCACCCGCCCGGCCCTCGACCGGAGCTGGCGCGTGGCGGGGTCGATGATCTGGAACTCTTCCTCGACGCCGAGCGTCACCGATGCAGCGGAATCAGCCACGAGCAATCCTTTGCCTAAAGTATGTTCACAAAAATAGACGGGGCCGGATCAGTGCGCGAAGATCAGTTTGACGATGTAGGCCGAGATGGCGACGACGGCCAGGAAGATGGTGCCGAGGATGCCGACGAGGATGGCGCCGATCATCACCAGATACTTGACCGACGGGGCCGACGGCATGGCCTCGCCGTGGTGCTGGCGGTCGCGGACTTCCTTCAAGAGCGCCATGTTCCGGGTGTTCGCCTTGAACCCCACGTCGAAGGCGTCACCGAGCATCGGGATCAAACCGATGACGTTGTCGAGCGCGACGTTGGCCACCATCCGCGCCGCGACGGCCTTGGGCACGCGGTAGTTCGAGAGCGTGACGAGGACCAGGCTCGCCTGCACGACCCCCGTCACGACGTCGCCCGCCCCCGGAAACAGGCCGAGGATCGCGTCGAGACCCACGCGGAGCTTCGTGCCCGGGATCGGGATGGCCCGGTCCATCAGCCAGGCGAGCCGCTCCAGGTTCTGAGCCAGCGCCTCGGCCTTGGGGTGAACGACCGACGCTTGGGGCTGGTTCTGAATCCCGGGCATGCGTTTAACCTCGGATGGAAGGGGCGGATCGGTCCAATCGGGTGGATTCGGCTGCACTTATCGTACCACCCTCCCGGAGCCATGCGCCCGGATTTGCGGCACAATTTCAAGAACAAACCGGGGCGAGCGAATAGTCTCTGGCCAAGGGCTCGACCGCCATCCTAAAGTGGATCATCCCGACTTCTTCGCCAGCCCAGGAGGTATCGACGTGCAACGCGACTTGACGCTCGGGCGGATCGTCCGATCCCTGCTTTTGCTGGTCGTCGTCGGCGTCGCCATCGCCTACGGGATGCAGCGCGTCCGGCAGCGCGAGTGGTCCACCTTGCCCACGTTCCGCGCCCGCGCTGGGTTCCGGAGCATCGGCGGGGTCGAGCCGGGCACCAAGATCCGCTTGCAGGGGATGGATGCTGGCCTGGTCGAGTCGATCACGCCGCCGACCGTGCCGGGCCAGCCGGTCGTCCTGACGCTCCGGATCGACGAGCGGCTGCACGCGCTGGTCCGGTCGGACACCGTGGCGCGGATCGTGTTGCAAGGGGTGATCGGCTCGAAGGTGGTCGAGCTGATCCCCGGTCGCCCCGACGCCCCGGCGCTGGCGGATTCGGGGACCTTGCCCGCCGAGAACCCGATCGAGCTGGCCGACCTCGTCATCGAGGCGTCGGCCGCCTTGAAGCGGGTGGACCTCGCCGCGCGGTCGGCCGAGCAGGGGATGGACGAGATCCGGTCGATCGCCGCGTCGGTCCGCGCCGGGAAGGGGACGCTCGGCAAGCTGACGCAGGAGGACGAGGTGTATCAGAAGCTGGTGGCGATGACCGACCGCGGCGGCAAGACGCTCGACGACCTCGGCGAGAACCTGCAAGCGATCAAGCGGACCTGGCCGGTCTCGCGCTACTTTGAGGGGAAGGGCTTCTACGACCGCGACAACGTCCTGTTCAAGCCGGGCTCGGAGCGGTCGAGCCGGTTGCTGGTCGCCGACGACCTGTTCCGCCCCGGCGGCGCGATTTTGACCGACGCGGGCCGCAAGCAGCTCGACGACGTCGGCGTCTGGTTCAACCGGACCAAGCAGGCGAAGTCCGAGGTCGTCATCGCCGCCTTCACCGACGCCGACGACTCCGCCGACCGGGCGCGGATCTTGACGCAGGAGCAGGCCGACGCGGTGCGCAACTACCTGGTCAGCAAGTACGCGATCAGCTCGACCGGCTGGTTCGGTACGCGCAAGGTGGCATCGGTCGGCTTCGGAGCCCAACCCCCCGAGGTCGTCCTGGTCGACCCCGGCGTCCCCCCCCGCCGCGTCGAGGTGATCCTGTTTACCCCCAAGACCTGAAATCGCACCCCGAATCCGCCAGGACACCGGCCCGCAGCGGGATCATCACGTCGTCATTAATTAGGAATGTCCCCTTTTTTCTCCCTGGCGGGCTTGATCGGCCTGGGCGTCACCTATTTGCGACGTCGGCGTGTTGCCTGACTTGAATAACTGAATGCTTCGCTCAGACCAGGCCTCCGGCTTATCACCGGGGGCTTTTTCGTTGAGGACTCGACGTCCGATAATTGAAGAACAGAAAATGGGAATTAAGAGGCACTAACTGAACGGACTTGATAGGTGGACAGGCGGTAGGTAAGATCGATAGTCGCAAATACACGCGAGATGCGATCAAGCGAAGCTTCAAATAGGGTGCAAGTTGCTTGTGTGTATCGCTTTCTGGTAGTACTATGGCTCGCTGGATTCAAGCTAAGGAGCGGAACGATTTTGCGAGATTACCATTTGCATCAACTCACTGGGGAAGATCACGAGAATCTTGTAATCAGGATTTGCAGGGACCTTTTGGGTATTGGAGTAATCAACTTCTCCGAAGGTAAGGATGGTGGACGGGACGCAAAGTTCGTCGGCAAAGCTCAGCGGTATCCGAGCGAGGTCTTACCGTGGGAAGGTACTTTCATCATTCAATCGAAGCGAGTCGGTGATCCATCTAAGAGTTGTTCAGACCCGGACTTTAAAACCAGCCTCCTCAAAAAAGAGATTCCGAAAATTAAAGCACTGCGAGATGGCGGGGAGTGTGACGCATACATGATTTTCACAAATAGGAAACTTACTGGGATTAAAGAATCAGAGTTGGTTAATTATCTGAGTGTTACTACGCAAGTACCAAAAATTGCAATTCTCGGGGTCGAAACAATTTCGAGTTGGTTAACTGAGCATCCTAGCATAGTTACTGCATGCGGATTAGACATTTTCAGAGGACCTTTGAGGATTCATCCCAGAGAGCTACGGGACTTAATTCTTGGTTTCCACAAGCACTGGCCGTCTATCATTCAGGATGCAGAAGCAAAGTATTCACTGGAATATGTGGAAATGAAGCGAAAAAATGAGTTGAATGCTCTAACAGAGAGCTATTTTGATTATATCGACGAGAACTCAACGTCGTATTTTCATATAATCGATAAATTTTTAAGCAATCCTTTAAACAATGACTTGCTTGATTATTATTATACTATCGTTGATGAACTGAAAAGCAAAATCGCCGCTAGCCGGGATATTTTCGTAAAATTCGACGAAGTATTTGTGCACATATACGATTACGTTTCCGAGTCTATCCCCGAGTTGAGGCCAAAGAGAAGGCTCATTAATGTTTTTTTGCACTACATGTACTGCAAATGCGATATAGGTAAGAAAAAATGATACGTGCAACCAAATTTCTTGATTTGGACGTATGCGTTATCAACGTCGCGGCTCATCTACTGTCTAAATTTTCTGTCGTGCAGGTCCTTACGTATGATGAGCTATTATTATCCGTTGAAACGACATTAACCTCGCGGGCGAGAGAAGAATTTGTAAGTGCTCTCGATCTTCTATTCCTTTTGGGGAAGATTAAGTACCACGACGAAACCGATACAATTTCGTACACTGCTTCAACTGACAGAAATTTTTCAACGGACATTATCCATTGAAGCTCAGCAAGATTTACTCGAACAATAGCAGGCGATTCCAGCCTATCGTTTTCAACGAAGGACTGAGCATCCTCTATGCCAAAGTGACACGGCCGAAATCATCGGATAAGGATTCGCACAACCTAGGGAAAACGCTACTCATCAAGCTCATCGATTTCATGCTTTTGGCAGATTTGAAGCAAGGGCATTTTCTCTATGATAACAAAGAAACTTTTAAATCATTTGAGTTTTTTTTAGAGCTACAGCTAAACCGCGGAGGCTTTGTTACGGTTCGTCGGGATGTAACGAAAAGTTCGAAAGTGTCAATTAAATTGCATCAAGAGCGTGGCCTTGATCTGAGCATGACAGATGACTCGTTTTGGGACTTTGATAGAATCTCACTTAGTAAGGCGGTCGCAACACTAAATGAGATACTCGGGCTGACGGCAATATCCCCTTGGACCTACAGAAAAGGCATAACTTATTGCTTGCGAACACAAGCAGATTACTTGGATGTATTTCAGACAAGCCGGTTTGCCGTAGGCAAACACATGTATTGGAAGCCGTACGTTGCGACCGTTTTAGGGTTCCCTACAAACCTCGTCGAAGAAAAATATAAAATCGATGAGGAGATTGCTGATAAAGAGAAGTTTCGCAAGGAATACACGAAAGAAGCGGGACTTGATCTCACTGAGTATGACCGCCTCAAGGGTCTAATTCAGATCAAGCGAGACGAGATCGAGGCAAATCGCATTAAAATCAATCGGTTTGACTTTGCAGGTAAGGAGCTGTCGATTAACGCTGACTTGGTCGGCAAGATCGAAAGCCGAATTTCGGAGTTAAACGAACTCCTTTATGATACCGGCTTAGAACTGGAGCGGATTCGCGAGTCGTTATCAAAGAAGGTCCGTTTCGATCTGGATCAGGTGAAACGCCTGTTCGAGGAAGCGTCAGTCTTCTTTCCGGATCAGTTAGTTAGAAGCTACCAAGATCTGCAAACCTTCAACGCAAAGCTCTATGAAGACAGAAACAAACGGCTGGAAGGTCGTATGGTCGTCTTAGGTGGACGCAAGTTGGAGATGGAAAAAGAGCTGACAAGTCTCAACGGCCAACGCGAAAGTTTCTTGGAAATTCTTCAAAACAAAGATACCTTTGCGAAGTTTCGATTGCTGCAAGTCGAAGTCATTCAACAAGAGGCTAAGCTTGCTCATCTCGAAGCGGAGTTAGTCAATCTCGATCTGGTTTCCAAAATCTCTAAGGAAGTTCGCGAGCTGGTTAATCGTCGTCAAGACGTGGTTGCTCAGATTGAAGTCGCTGTAAACAATGGTAACAGTACGTACTCTTCCATCAGGCACAGGTTCAACGAAATCATTCGAAACGTTCTGGGCAATCCCGCTTTGCTATCAACCAAGGTTAATTCCGAGGGCAACTTGGAGTTTAATGCACAACTGATTCGTGACGAAGAATCTTTGTCCGCTACAAGTGAGGGCCAAGGCACTTCTTACAAAAAAATGCTCTGTGCCACATTTGATATGGCTGTTTTGGAAACTTACGCCACTCAAAGTTTTTATCGTTTTGTCTACCATGACGGAATCCTTGAAGGTTTTGACAACCGGGTTAAAGTTCGGTTCATGGAAGCAATTAATAAATATTGCGGCGAATTTGGGTTGCAGTACATTCTTACCGTTATAGATGCGGACATTCCGCGTGATCTCAATGACTCTCGGATTCAATTCCCTAATGGCACCGTAGTGCGAGAGTTTCACGAGGCTAGCGACGAAGGTCGCTTGTTCAACATGCCGAAATTCTGAACTAATCTTGTTCAATAACTGGGTTTATGAGTGAAAACAAAGCAACATCACTTGCCATGAATCACTCACAACACAATGAATGGGGCTGTTATCACCAACATTGACCGATGATGAGAATGTCCAGGGCCAGCGCACACTAACATGTTGATCCTTTGACAACTTGCATCAAAAATTCGTCGCTCCATCCGCAGCTTCTTCGTTTCATGGCGACACTCTGGCGGCCCGGGTGTTGCTTCAGCAGCGACAGACTGAAACGGTTCAGCCAGGCCATGTTCTCACGCAATAGCTGTTCGCGAATCCGCGATTCGTCCTCTCGATAGGTCACGTCGAGCGTCCAATGACAGCCATTCTCCACTCCCCAGTGTGAACGCGCCGAATGGGCGAACGTCTGAGCGTCCGCTTCGACCGGTAGGCTGCTGATATAGTACCGCACTTCGTCCGTCGCCTTGCCGTCACGGACGCTCTGGCTGACCACCACGCCGATCGACTTGAGCCCTCGCCACAAGGAAAACCCCGGAAGCGTCGTGGGGGCTGCGAGCTGAACGTAGGTTCGCGACTCACTGCGGCCATGGCCTGTCTCGACGGTCTCACCGCGGCCCACCTCATCGCCACCAAAATCGTCGTCCCAACGCCCTAAAACGTGGTCGACGACCGCCTGATGCAGCGTCCCCTGATTCCCTTTGAGAGCCAACAGATAGTCCCCCTTGGCCGCCACGACCGCACCGGCGATCTCTTTCTGGCAGCCCATGGCGTCGATCGTCACGACCGCGCCGGCGACGTCCACCAACTTCAGCAACACCGGAATTGCCGTGATCTCGTTGGACTTCTCGCCGCAGGCGACCTGACCCAGCGACAAGCCGTACTCGCTGGCCCAGACGGTGACCGAATGCAACGCTCCGAGGCCGTTTTTGCGGTCGTGGCTGCGTCGCAGCGTCTTGCCGTCGATGGCCAACGTCGGCCGCTCGACGCCGGTCTGGGCGACGGCTTCGTCACGTAACGACCGCACCCAGGCAGCGAAACAGGCTTGAAAGGCTTCAGGGCGAATGGCCATGAGTACCCGACGGAATGAATCTTTGCCGGGAACCCCGTTGGGCAGCGGCAAGATCGAGGCGAGCCAGTCTTTCTTGATGGCCGCCCAGTGAGCGATCGCCGTTGGCCCCGACGCACCGGCAAGCACGGCGATCAGAGCAATGACGACCACTGAAGCCAGCGGATGCTTGCGGTTAATTTCCGAGCGTGGGTCTTCGAGTTCCTGGAAATGTGCCACGACCTCATCAAGCCCGAATCGCTGTGTCTGCGCCATCAACCACCCCCATGCCTGAACCCCGAGAGCCGCATGGAATATGGTTTAACCGAAAGGAGAACTGAGCGCAAGGCGTCAAAGTTTACCAAATCGACCTATAAGTACGCGCTAGCCCTGGAGAATGTCCCCTTCGGTTTTGCCGGGCACGAAAGTGGTTGTTAGGTGACTTCAGTTGACGGTTCTACTGCGACTGGGAGGTTGGTCGCAACTTGGAGCACCAAGACTGGTTCGCTCTCGCGGGGAAGATTTTGGCAAAATGGGAAGATTTTGCCGCGAATCTGAATCAAGGCCAGCCCGATTTACGATCTTATTGGTGAGATTGATTTTTTGACATCGTGATCGCGCCTTATGACTTCAAGACCAGACCCATGACGTTTGTCCGCACGCCCGAACCGATTGACGCGCCCTATGTTTTGCGGTTGCCTGATGTCCTGCTTTCACCGGAGCGGGTCGGGCTCCGGGCCGACTTTCGCTTGCGTCTCGACCATGCCGAACCGAGAGTCGAAGCCGACGATCGAACACGCGTCGTTGACCGAACGAACCCATTTTCGGATCTTGCGGATTACCGAACGAACCCATTGTTTGGCTTGGCGGATTGCCGAGCGAACCCATTGTCTGGCTTGGCGGATTGCCGAACGAACCCACCGAGGCAGGCTGACTCATCCGGAACAGGCTCGGGTCAAGCCGATCCGCAGGGGTGGGGGTGTTCCGCAACTCCTGTGTTTGATTGGACTAAGGGTGTGGGTTCGGGGGTGCGGCGGGGGCGAACTTCGTTCCGGACGCTTCGGGGTGCGGGCGGGATGTGGTGGGTGAAGTCAGGCAGGTTGCGGGCGCGAACGAACCCATTGGGGTCCGGCGGCGGTGGGACGAACGAACCCATTGCGGTCGGGCCCGGTGCGCGAACGAACCCACCAGCGGTCCAGGTCCGCCAGTCTCCCTGGCCTGGCTGGCTGAGCAATGCCAGCATCCCAGGCCGGACCCGTGCCACCCCCCGACGCGGTGGTGTGGTTGACGGCGGCTCGCCGGTTTCGCTAGGCTGGATTGGTCCGGGCGGACCCGAGCGCGATCGACCAGTCATCCGTGATCTGAAGCAGGTGAGCGCGTGGCCTCGTTGTTGATTCTGCAAGGGGCGGATCAAGGCAAACGCTTCGAGCTGGGGGCGGAGAGCGTTGGCCTGGGTCGCGATAGCTCGAACCCGATCCGCCTGATGGATCATGAGGTCTCGCGCCGGCATGCCGAGATCCGCTGCGTCGGCGAGGAATACCACCTGGTCGACCTCCAATCGGCGAACGGGACGTACCTCAACGACGAGCCCGTGACCGAGGCGCGGCTCCGACCCGGCGACGAGGTCCGCCTCGGCCAGTCGATCATCCAGTTCCTGACGAGCCCGAGCGAGGCGAATCTCGACCTGACGGGTCGCGTCGATATGCTGCCCAGCTCGGCCGTCATCGAGCGCTCGGCGATCCTCCGGAGCATCTCGGCAAGCGAAGGCTCGCGCATCCTCGGCGCCCCGGAAGCCGTCGGCGAGTGGCTCCGCGACCGCCTCGTCAACCTCTCCGTCATGTACAAGGCGACGCAGGCCATCAGCCACGTCGTCGAGCTCGATTCGCTCCTGCCGCAGATCCTTCAACTCGTCTTCGAGTCGATCGGCGCTGACCGCGGCGCCATTCTCCTCAAGCCCACCGAGCCTCCCGCCGAACTCTCCGGCGATCCGCAGAGTGCCACCAACGACAGCCTCGCCCCGCCCGAGGAGCTGATTCCCAAGGCGGTCCGCTGGCGCGGGGCGGCGGAAGAAGACGAGCGGCTGACGATCTCCAAGACGATCATCGACCACGTTCTCGGCAAGGGGGAAGGGGTGATTACCCTCGACGCCCCCGGCGATGTTCGGTTCGGCTCGGCGCATTCGGTCGTCAACTTCGGCATCCGCGAGGCGATGTGCGTGCCGATCCAGGGGCGGCACACGACGCTCGGCGTCCTCTACGTCGACGTCATCGCCGCCAACGACCGCGAGGGTTCCTTCCCCGGCTTCAGCGACCGCAAGAAGAACCGATTCACCAAGGATCACCTGATGCTGATGGTCGCCATCGGCCACCAGGCAGGGCTCGCGATCGAGAATACCCAGCTCTACGAGGCCAAGATCCAGGCCGAGCGGCTGGCGGCGGTCGGGCAGACGATCGCCACGCTCTCGCATCATATCAAGAACATCTTGCAGGGGATGCGCGGCGGGAGCTACCTGGTGGATCTGGGCCTGAACACCAAGGACGACGCGATCGTCCGCCGAGGCTGGACGATCGTCGACAAGAACCAGGCCAAGATCTACAACATGGTCCTGGACATGCTCTCGTTCTCGAAGGAACGCCAGCCCGCGCTCGAACAGGCCAAACTCAACGACACGATGGCCGACGTGATCGAGCTGATGCAGTCGCGCGCTGACGAGCTGGGCGTGGCACTCGCCTGGGAACCGGCATCGGACCTGCCCGCCACTCGGTTCGACCCCGACGGCATCCACCGGGCGATCCTGAACATCGTGACCAACGCGATCGACGCCTGCGAAGGGGTCGAGGGGGGCAAGGTGACGGTCTCGACCGCGTGGGACGCAACGACCGCCCGCGTCGTCGTCGCCGACAACGGCTCGGGGATCGAGCCCGATCAGGTTCCCCGGATCTTCCAGGTCTTCGCCTCGTCGAAAGGCTCGCGCGGGACCGGCCTGGGCCTGCCGGTCTCGCAAAAGATCATCCGCGAGCACGGCGGCCTGATCACGATCACCTCCGAGGTCGGGCGCGGCTCAACCTTCACCATCACCCTGCCACACCTCCCCCCGGACTCGTCCCAGGACTCGGTCAGCCTGCAACCGACGATGTCATGATCTATTCAATAGATGTTGGTGTAATTATCCGAGTTTTCATTCCTCATTCGGAGCTTCCAGCAGACCAAACGTCAGCTCGACCCGGGCGATCTCGTGGGGGGTGAGGTCGATCGAGACCTCGTCGCCGTCGACGGAGAGGTCGACGACATGCTCGCCGTGGCCGGTCACCTGACGGGCGTGGATCGGGTCGCGGCACGACTTGAGGCGACAGCGCGCGGGCTTGCCGGCGGTCTCGATCAGGTCGGCGATGACACCCCACCCCTGGTCGTGGTTGGTCCTGGGGGCGAAGGTCAGGCGGAGGAGCGCGACCGACTTGTGATCGACCCGGAGGAGCCAGCCGACCGGCCCCGACGCGGGGGGCATGCCGCCGGTCGCGACGACCGGGCAGGGGCCGTGGAAGTCGATGACCGAGGGGAAGGCGTGTTCGAGGTTGAGCGTCACGCCGAGGGCGAAGCTGGCGGTGGGACGGCTCCGACCAGCAACCAGGAGGGTGTCGAGCATCCGGGCCCCGTGGCGGCGGTGGTGCGGCAGGCCGCCGAAGAGGAGCGTGGTCCGCCGCTGCCGCGAGGTGATGTCGAGGGCATCGGGCGTCTCGGGCCGCTCGGCGGTGGTTGGGAACAGGGCGAGCAAGGCCGAGCGGCGGAGGGTGGACTGGGCATCGGGCCAGGCCCAGCGGCAGGCGAGGTAGTGGTTCCAGGGGTCGGCGGTGGCGATCCCGGCGAGCCAGCGGGGGTCGAAGTCGCGCAGCTGGATCTCCAGGCGGAGGTCGGGGCGACCGCTGACCAGGCTCACTGTCTGGGTGAAGCGGGCCAGGACGCGGTCGTCGCCGGGGTCGTGCAGCGTCCCCTCGCTGGTGATGGTCCCGAGTGCTGGGCCTGTGGACTTGACCTCGACCTTCGAGGCCCGCATCCGGCTGGTCGCTGGCTTGCCGTCGGGGCCGACCAGCCCCTGAATCACGAGCTGCTGGCCGAGCCGGGCGGATTCCTCGCCGATCCCGGTAACGCCGCGGATGCCGCCGGTTGCCGGGTCGACCGCCACGCTCAGCGACTCCTGGCTGATCGTCTGGCCGCGCACCGTGACCGAACCCGCGGGATGCTTGAGCTGCTGATCCTGGGGCTGCGCGGCGAACCAGGCAAAGCCGAAAGGGGCGAGTTCGACCGTACCGACCGCACCAGTCCCGGCCGGCTGGCACGCCTTGAGCGCGGCCCCCGCGTTGGCGATCGGCACCCCAGCCGCGAACTCGACCAGCGCCCGGCGCGGGATGCCGGTCGGGTTGCAGACAAGGAAGCCGCTTCCTACCTGATCCGGGTTGGCTCCCACGATCGAGCGGGCCAGCGTGGCCACCTGGGCCTCAAGTTGGCTGCTCGCTTCCCCGATCTGGGCATCGGTCGGCGTCGTCTCGGCGCGGAACTCAAAGGCGGGGTCGAGCGGCTCGACGGGCTGGCCCGCCAAGACCGCCACCAGGGCAAGCGTGGCGGCCAGCGCATCCAACCCGGCTCGGAGCTGGGTGTGGGTGGCGCGGGTCCGGATCGGGTCGAGGTCGCCGCGTACCACGGCCTGCGCGAGGTAGGCGTTGGCCAGGTCATCGACGCCGAGGGTGATCTCCTCGAAGGGGCGGTCGGAGTAGTGGAAGAAGTCGTTCGCCGTCACCCAGCGGCCGAGGATGTTGGCGTACTTGCCCGATCGGCGGAGGTCGGCGAACCACGGGGCGACCGGCTCGGGCCAGTGGGCGAGCGGCAGCGTGGCCGTGCCGTCGTCCTTCATCGACTGCGCCATCCGCCAGGCAAGGCGGACGGCCTCGGCGGGGCGGTCGGCGGCGATCGGCGGGCGGGTGATCGACTCCAGGGTGGTGCCGTCGGGGCTGGCCCACTGCCGTTTCGCCTCCGGGACGAGCGGGAACCGGCCCTCATCGAGCGCGACGAGGTAGGCGTACCGCAGGCCGAACCGGCGCGCGACCTGGGGAAGCTGGGGGTAGAGGCCATAGCGGCGGCGGGCCAGGGTCTCGACGTTCCGGTCGTCGAGGTGCTGGCGGTAGCCGACCGACCCCTGCCCGAACTGCCAGGCGAGCGACGACCAGGGCAGGAACGGCTCGTCGGCCTCGGTCCAGGCACCACCGACGACGTCGGCCCAGCCGCCCTCGATCGCCGCGCGGAGCCTCGCGGCGAGGTCGGGCCGCGCGGTGGCAAAGCGGTCGATGGCCTGCGCCGGGGCGATCAGGGTGAACGGGCGGTTGCTGTCGAGCAGCGGCTCGATCGCGTCGGCCCGCGAGCTGGGATCGAGCAGGACGAAGTCGACCAGGAACCCGTCCATCGGGTAGAACCGCTCGCGGGCCTGCGCCAGCAGTTCGAACCCAGCGCGGAGGTGGTTCTCGGCAGCCGTCTGATCCCCCTCGACCCACGCCTTGCCGCCGCCGAGCGCTTCGCGGAGCAAGCTCGACCGGGCCAGCGTGTCGACGTGTTCCATCGCGATCGTCAGGTCACGAATCCACCAGTGGCACGCTCCCATCGCCAGGTAATCGGCCGCGAGCGGGTCATCGAGCGGGCGGCTCGGCGGGACGAACGCGGGGTCTTGCGCCTGTAACTCGGCCAGGATTGCCCCGACGGTGGCCCGGCGGTCGGCCTGGACTTCGAGGATCGGGACCCCCGCGGCATGGGCAAGATCCCGATAGTTGGCGGGGAGGCGGCTGAACTGACCGGCGGCGACGAGGCGGACCTCGCCGGGTTCGGGGTCGGTCGGCAGGGCGACATCCTCGAACCGGGGGAGATCAGCGGCAATGGCCAGGAGCGCCGGGTGCCAGGGGACCGACGCGGCGGCCCAGGCGCCGGTGGCCTCGGCGTCGGTGGTGGCGGCCGGGGGCTCACGGCCGTCGTCGGCGATCAAGGAAACGAAGCGGAAGCCGACGGGCACGGCGGGATCGGCAACGGTCGGGTGCGGCTGGTCGGCGGGCGAATCCATGATGAAGTAGGCCTTTGCTCGGTCGGGAGACTTTTTCAGCGAGGGACGCTCGATCTCACGCTCCAAGAGCGGTTTTCAGGTCACGGACCTCGGCGGTCAGCTTCTCGGTCATGTCGCGGAGCGTCTGCATCTCATTTCGGAGCGTCTGCATCTCATTTCGGAGCGTCTGGACTTCCGCTGGGTCGACCTGGAAAGTTGCCGGTCGGCTCGGCGCTGTGCTGGCCGAGGTCCGAACTGGGGGGGCTTCCGGTTCGGGCGTGTCGAAACTTCCCTGGGTGAAGCGAAGACGCTCACGCTCCAGATCCTTGGGCGGGTAGAGGTTGTGCGTGACGACGACCCCACGCCGGACGCCGGGCGGCGAGAGGTAGACGATCAGATCCCGGGCCAGCAGGGCGTCGAGTACCGCCTGCAGCGCTCCGAGGTCGGCGATCGGTTCCATCCGGCTGGCACGGGCGCGGAGGTCGCCTTCGGTCTGCGTCCCCCGGAGGAGCAACTCGGTCATCACGGCGGATTCCACCTTGTTGACCTTCAGCCACTCGTACATCAGATGCTTGTACCGGACGACCCGGCCACCGGAGTCAACCTGGATCACCGCCCCCTTCTTGCGGAGGCGGTGGCAGGTTTCCTCCACGTCGTCGGCGTCATAAGTGACGACCGGGTCGCGGTTCGACTTCTGGTTGCAGCCGGTGACGACCGCCGCAAGACTCAGCGGGTAAGCATCGGGCGTCGTCTTGGCCTTTTCGACCAGAACCCCGAAGACCCGCCGCTCATCGGCGGTCAACGCCACCCACGCCCGTTCCACCGGCTCACTCATCCGACCGTCCTTTCCCAACCCACAAATGACCGTGCGGTTCCCAGTCGAAAATCTCACAGACCAACAGTGGACCGACGCATGACTCAAGCACTTTTACCGATTGATCGCATTGAGATAGGATCAGTTCCAAACTCCCATGCCCTTTGAAGGCCGAACCCCTCGCCGTCGTGAACAGGTCGTCAAATGGCTTGATCTGCAATTGATCAGGGTGCAACCCGTCGTCCGCTCCTACGACTTTCTGATCTGACAACGCTTTAGGTCAATAGGTCCTGGCAAAATGAGGCTGCTTGAGGCAGAACATCGAGTGCCTCGCCACGATGTCGCCGCCTTAAGAAGGCCCGCCATGATCTTCACCGAAGCACAAGCCCTGCTCAAGGGGCGGCAGCCGTTTGAGCAGAGGATCGCCACCAGCCGGCAGGCCGCCGACGATCGGCAGCGGCTTGAGACCCTGGAACGTGGCTTGATGAGCGAGCTTCCCACTCTGGACCCGATTCTGGCTCGCTCCGGAATCGGCTGTTGCCCCTTGCTTCGCTCTGGAACTCGATTTACAACGGGTTTCCCCGTTGAGGTCGGCTCACGCGAGGCGAACTGTGACCTCATCGGTTCGAGGCGAGCTTCTTTTCTGTTTGACCGGGAGATTGCGACGAGATGAGCGACTCATCGATCGGTTCGAAGGCTCGCGCGGCCCTCGACGCGGGTGAAGGCATCCTCCGCTTGGCCCCGACCTGGGTCCCTCGGTCGTTCCTGATGCCCGGCGGGCGGATGAAGCTGGCCCCCCAGGATCTGTACGCGCTGGGCACGCACCGCGGCGGGATCGACGAGCGCTGGTTCGCGTCGACCACCGTCGCCGCCAACGACGGAGCGCCCGACGACGAGGGCTTGAGCTACGTTGTCGATGCCGACGGCGGCAAGTTCACCCTCAAGGATGCCGTCGCAGCGCACGGAGCTGAGCTGATCGGCTCGGCGATCTGGGAGAAGTATCAGAAGTGGCCGGTCTACTCGAAGTTCTTCGACAACCTCGGCCCGATCCCCCACCACATGCACCAGTCGGCCGAGCAGGCGCAGCTCCTCGGCCGCGAGGGGAAGCCCGAGTCGTACTACTTCCCGCCGCAGCTCAACTGGACCGGCAACAACTTTCCGTACACCTTCATGGGTCTCGAACCCGGGACGACCAAGGATCAGCTCCGCAGGTGTTTGGAGACGTGGAACGAGGGGGATAACGGCATCCTCGACCTCAGCAAAGCCTACCGCCTCAAGCCCGGGACCGGCTGGCTGATCCCGCCCTGCGTGCTGCACGCACCCGGCTCGCTGGTCACCTATGAACCGCAGTGGGGCTCCGACGTCTTCGGGATGTACCAGTCGATGGTCGAAGGCCGCCGGGTCCCGTGGGAACTGCTGGTCAAGGACGTCCCCGAGAGCAAGCACCGCGACCTCGACTATCTGGTCGACCAGCTCGATTGGGAGAAGAACGTCGATCCCGACTTCAAGGCTCACAACTACCTCGAACCGATCGTCCATTCCGGCTCGGAGGGGGAAGGCTACGTCGACAAGTGGATCGTCTACGGCACGGTTGACGGCCAGCAACTCTTTTCGGCCCGCGAGTTGACGGTTTACCCCGGCGGCTCGGCCACCATCAAAGACCCCGGCGCTTCGGGTCTGGTCGCCACCCAGGGCAGCGGCACGGTCGGCAAGCTCACCATCGACACCCCGGTTTACATCCGCTTCGGCGAAGTGACCAAGGACGAGGTCTTCATCTCCGAGAAGGCCGCCAAAGCGGGGATCACCTACACCAACACCGGCGCTGAGCCGTTCGTGACCCTGCGTTATTTCGGCCCGGGAGTCCATCAGGACCTGCCCGCCGTGGGCGATCACCTCAAGCACAAGGGGACATGACCGTGAGCCTGACCATCACCCCAGCGCCGCTGGTTGCGACCTTCCCTGAAGACGAGACGTTCACGATCGTCGGTCTGTCGTGGGAGCAGTACGTCGCCATCAACGACGCGCTGGGGGATCGGGCGAGCTTGCGAGTTCACTATCTCGATGGAAGGTTGACCTTTTTGAGCCCGGCACGCGTCCACGAGTGGTCGGAAGACTCGATCGACTCGATCGTCAAAGCGATCGCGGTCGGCTGCGCGATCGAGTTCGATGTGGCCGGCTCCACCACCCTGCGACGCGAGCTGGAACTGGCCGGGCTCGAAGGGGATCGAGTGTATTATCTCCATGCGAATGCGAATGCGAATGCGAATGCGAATGCGAATGCGAATGCGATTCGGATGAGCGGCCCCGTCGAGATCAATCTGGGGCAAGACCCCCCGCCCGACCTGGCCATCGAGGTCGAGAACACGAGCAAGGCGACGGATTCCATGCCGATCTATGCGCGGTTGGGCGTGCCCGAGGTCTGGCGGCACGACGTCCGGCGGCAAACCTTGACCTTCTGGGCGCTCGATCCCGCTGGCACTTACCAGCCGACTCCGCAGAGCATCGGCCTGCCGTTCCTCACACCCGCCGACGTCCTGTTGCAGGTCAAACTCGCCGCGGAGACGAAGTCGCGAACGCGCTGGTTGATTCAGCTCGCCGCCTGGGTCCGCGCTGAGATCCAGCCCCGGATTGCGAGAGAACACGCATGAGCCTGACGCTGACTCCGCCCCTAGTTACGACCTTTCCCGAAGACGAAACATTCACGATCCCCGGCCTCTCGTGGGAGCAATACGTCGCCATCAACGACGCGCTGGGGGATCGGGCGGGGCTCCGGACGCTCTACCTTGATGGGAGTCTGACGTTCTTGAGTCCAGCCTACATCCACGAGTGGGCCGAAGATGCCCTGGATAAGATCCTCCTGGCCGTCGCCGTCGGTTGCGATATCGAAATGTCGGTGGTCGGTTCGACAACCCTGCGCAAGGGGGATGGGGTGGCCGGACTTGAAGGAGATCGGGCTTATTACCTGCGAGAGAACGTTGCCCAGGTTGGTCGGCCCGAGACGCTCGACCTGACCATTCATCCCCCGCCCGACCTGGCCATCGAGGTCGAGAACACGAGCAAGGCGACGGATTCCATGCCCATTTACGCCCGGATCGGCGTTCCCGAAGTCTGGCGTCATGACGTCCGGCGGGGCTCGTTGACGTTCTGGGCATTGCAACCCAATGGCACCTATCAGTCTGTTCCTCGGAGTTCAGGATTCCCTTTCCTCACCCCGGCTGATGTCTTGTTCCAGCTCAAGCGGGCCGACGAATTGAGGAATCTGACCCGCTGGTTTGCGCAGTTGACCAACTGGGTCCGCACCGAGATCCAGCCCCGGATTGCGGGAGAACACGCATGAGCCTGACGCTGACTCCGCCAGTCGCTCTGGCCACTGAGGACGAGACGTTCACGATCCCCGGCCTCTCGTGGGAGCAATATGTCGCGATCAATGATGCGTTGGGGGATCGGGCGGGGCTCCGGACGCTCTACCTTGATGGGAGTTTGACGTTCTTGAGTCCAGCCTACATCCACGAAGTGTCTGGTGACTGGCTCGACACGATCATCAAGGCGATCGTACGGGGTTGTCTGATCGAGATGCAGCCAATCGGCTCAACCACTCTGCGCAAGGTGGGCCTGGCCGGGTTGGAGGGAGATAAAGCCTACTTTCTCAACGAGAACGTCGCTCGGATGCGGGGCATCCAGGAGATCGACCCGGCGATTCACCCGCCGCCCGACCTGGCCATTGAGGTCGAAAACTCCAACAAAGCCGACGAGGCAATGGTCATTTATGCGCACCTGGGCGTCCCCGAGGTCTGGCGGCATGATGTTCGCCGCGATCGGCTCGGCTTTTGGCACCTTGACGCCGAGGGTGCCTATCAGGCGATCGAGCAGAGCCATCACTTTCCCTTCCTGGCTGTCGCCGACGTCGTGCCGCTGCTCAAACTGGCTCAGGAAGTCGGGTCTTACACGCGGTGGTCGGTCCTGGTTGACGAGTGGATTCGCGACGTGATTCGCCCCCGGCTGGCAGGAGACCCGCGATGAGTCTGACCCTGGCCACCCCGCCGGTTCTCGGCGTTGCGGATGCGACGTTCACGATCCCCGGCCTCTCGTGGGAGCAATACATCGCCATCAACGATGCGTTGGGGGATCGGGCGGGGCTCCGGACGCTCTACCTTGATGGAAGGATGACCTTCTTGAGCCCGGCCCGACGGCATGAATGGTTTGAGGATGCGCTGGACAAGATTCTCCTGGCGATCTGCCTGGGCTGCGAGATCGAGATCGACGCTGTCAGTTCGACGACTTTACGGATCAAGGGGCAGCAGGGTCTCGAAGGGGATCGCTCCTATTACCTCCGCGATCATGCGTTGTTGATGCGTGGTCCGGTGGAGATCGACCTGACGATTCATCCCCCGCCCGACCTGGCCATTGAGGTCGAGAACACGCACCGAGCCACCGACGCGGTGGCGATTTATGCCAGCCTGGGCGTGCCCGAGGTCTGGCGGCATGACGTTCGGCGGCAGACGCTGACCTTCCATCACTTGCAGCCTAATGGCACTTACCTCTCGGTTGCGCAGAGCCTTGCGTTCCCGTTTCTGACCCCCGCCGATGTGCTCGGGCAGGTGCAACAGGCCGAAGCAAATCCGTCCGGTATCCGCTGGTTCAGGCAGTTGACCGACTGGGTCCGCGACGAGATCCGTCCCCGGCTCGATCCGGCTTGAAGCAACCTCGGAGATTCGTTTCGCCCATGACCGACTTGCCCGACCTACCCCTCGGTTTCGCCGCCTTGCCCGAGCCGCTCCGCGCGCGGATCGAGGCCGAGCTAGCACCGGGCGAGCGGTTGCTCTGGGCGAGTCAGCCCGATCCGAAACGACCCCGGGGGCCGAAGCGGTCGTGGGCTTCGGTGGGCGTCTGGCTTGTGGGCTGGATCGTCCTGGGTCTGTGCTCATTGCTTGGTCTTTTCATGCTCTCGGAGCGCTTTCGTTCGGGCTTTGGATTTCTCGTTGTCATCTTCTACGTGAGCGCTTCGGCCACACTTTTGATCAGCACGCACTTGATTGCTACTGCGGTCAAGGAAGGGCCGTGGTACTCCCAGCCCGCGTTGGAACTGTATGCGGTGACCGAGCGCAGGGCGTTGATCTGGGGACCCGTCGGTCGCTCGGGAGCAGTGACGGTTCAACAATTCCCCGCCGGATCGATCCGAGCCGAGACGCTGGAACGCCTGGAGTATCCCGATGGGTCGGGCAGCCTTACCTTTCGCCCAGAATCCTACCAGTCCGGCCAGTCGGCCTTCTGGGGAGTTGCCAACGTCCGGGCTGTCGATGAACTCGTTCGCCGCGTGCTCATCAAGCACCAGCCACCTTTGAATACAAACGTCAACTTCGATCCCGACAACTCTGAGGAGCCGTTCTGATGGCCACCGCGACCGCGCACCCGCACAACTTCCCCAAGATCCACAACGCGGGCTGGCCCGGCGTGGTCGGCAAGGGGGGTGATGCCGAACCCATGATCAGCCTCGACGACATGCTCGCCCACACCAGCACCGCCGAGGTCGATGGCGTCAAGTTCGACGGGATCGACCTGTTCCTGTTCGCCCCCCACGTCGATATCGACAGCACCGACGATGACCTCAAAGCCCTGGCCGACAAGGTGCAGGGCCACGGCCTGACGATCGGCTCGGTGGTCGCGCCGGTCTGGCCGCCGACGGGGGGTGGCCCGGCGGCGGACGAGGGAGAAGGCCGGACCAAATTCCTTGAACAGGTTAAGAAGGGGTGCCGGATCGCCCAGAAACTGCGCGAACTGGGGGTCCGGCCGTATGGTCTGGTCCGGCTCGACTCGGCGACCGGCGTGGGCGAGTGGGCCGCCGACCCCGAGGGGAACCAGCAGCGGATCGCCGCCACCTGGAAAGAAGCCGCCAAGATCGCCCGCGACCACGGCGAGAAGCTGGCCGCCGAGGGGGAAATCTGCTGGGGCGGGATGCACTCGTGGCGGAAGATGCTCGACTTGCTCGAACGGGTCAACGAGCCCGAGACGGTCGGCTTCCAGGCCGACATGGCGCACACGCTCCTCTATACTCTGGGCGAGAACGCCCCCGAGGATCGCCTCTTGCCCGCCAATTTCGACTGGAAGGATGGCTCAACGCTCGACGCCGCCCTGCGGACCCTGACGACGGCGCTCCGGCCCTGGACGTTGGACTTCCACGTCGCGCAGAACGACGCCACGGTCTTCGGCTCGGGCACGCACGACCACACCGGCCGCCACTGCCAGCCGACCGACCCCAACGGCAAGCTCGACATCGTCCGGCACGCCGGTTTCTGGCTCCGCGACGAGAACGGCCACCTCACCAAAGCCTTCCAGCACATCTGCTGGGATGGCTGCATGTTCCCCAACGCCGTGATGAGCCAACCCCAGACCTGGAACGACATCCTGGGCACGATGGTCGCCGTCCGCGACGCCCACGGCTGGACCGAGTGATCATTCCCAAGAAATTTCTTTCAAAGTGGCCACGGATGGAACACGGATCAATCTGGAAAATTTCTCTCCTGATCCGTGTTCCATCCGTGGCTCCTTTCCTCTTTTTCCGTGGGTGCAAACGATGCCTAAAAAACCTTTGCGAATCGGCCTGATCGGCTGCGGCTTCATGGGCCGGACCCACTCCAACGGGTACAAGCGGGTCGGCGACTTCTTTGACCTGGAATACACCCCCGTCCTGCAGGCCGCCTGCGCCCGGAACGAGGCGTCGGCCAAGGCGTTCGCCGAGCGCTGGGGGTATGCGTCGGTCGAGACCGACTGGCAAAAGCTGGTCGCCCGCGACGACATCGACGCTGTCGATATCTGCACGCCGAACAACACCCATGCGCCGATTGCGCTGGCTGCTGCCAAGGCCGGCAAGATGATCCTGTGCGAGAAGCCGCTGGCGATGGATCTCGTCGAGGGGCAGAAGATGGTCGACGCCATCGAAGCGGCGGGCGTGCCGAATACCGTCTGGTACAACTACCGCCGCGCCCCGGCCGTGACGCTGGCCCGGCAGTTCATCGACGAGGGACGCCTCGGGCGGATCTTCCACTATCGCGCCAACTTCTTGCAGGACTGGACGATCTCGGCCGAGTTGCCGCAAGGGGGCGCTGGGCTCTGGCGACTCGATGCCGCCGCCGCCGGGTCGGGAGTGACGGGCGACCTGCTTGCGCACTGCATCGATACCGCGTTATGGCTCAATGGCTCGATCTCCAGCGTCACCGCGATGACCGAGACGTTCATCAAGGAGCGCACGCACACCGAGACCGGCCAGGTCCAACCCGTCAAGATCGACGACGCCTGCGCCTTCCTGTGCCGGTTCGAGAACGGGTCGTTGGGCCTGTTCGAGTCCACCCGTTATGCCCGGGGTCACAAAGCCCTGTACACCTTCGAGATCAACGGCGAGCACGCCTCGATCAAGTGGGACCTGCACGACCTTCACCGGCTGGAATTCTTCGACCACAAGGATGATTCGATCACTCGCGGCTGGCGGTCGATCCACGTTTCCGACGGCGACCACCCGTACATGAAAAACTGGTGGGTTCCCGGTCTCCAGATCGGCTACGAGCATACCTTCGTCCACCAGGTCGCCGACTTCCTCGCGGATCTGGCCGCTGGCAAACCGACCTCCCCGACCTTTCGCGAAGCCCTGGCCACCCAGGCAGTTTGCGACGCGGTGCTTGACTCCGCCGAACTGGGCCACTGGCAAACGGTGGTGCCGGTGTGACGTGAGCCAGTCGCAATCGGATCGTTCGCCAAAAATCCCCAGTTTTCCAAGCGGCAGGTCAGCACCCATTGACCGGCGATCATTCGGAATTGAACTGCCGAAACTTCCTGGCGAACCCCGCCGTTTTCCACCGGATCACCAGCGCGAAAGCACTGGTCAAAGCTCGAATGAGGGGTTACATTGTTGGGCATAAGAGCGGTCGGCGCGGTCGCGTTGCCACTGACTCCGCGGTAAATTTTTGAGCGACGGGGTTCGCCATGCGTTTGGAGGCAGTGATCCTGCCCGACCTGGGGACCAGTCCGGACGTGGCGATCGTCGTGAGCCACTGGTTCGCCAGTCGGGGCGATACGGTCTGGGAAGGCGATCGACTGGTCGAAGTTCTGGTTGGACCCGCGACGTTCGACGTCGCGGCGCCGATCTCGGGACGTCTCGCCTCCATCGAAGGACTAGAAGACGACACCGTGATCCCAGGAACAGTGCTCGGGTTTGTTGCAGCGCTGGAAGAGGGGACCTCGGTTGCCGAGGGCGGTCCGTCGGACCTTCAACAGTCATGACCGCGATCCACGAACACTCGGCGGGAGTGATTCCTTACCGACTGGATCTGGATCGAGGGTTCCGGGTGTATCTCGTCCTGCACTCAGCGACGGTTCGCAATCCCCGCGCGAAATGGGAATTTCCCAAGGGCGGAATGGAACTGGATGAGACCACTCGGATCACGGCCGGTCGGGAATTTCGCGAAGAGACGGGCTTGATCCACTGGGAATTTCTGGAAGGATTCGAACGAAGTCTCACGTATACTTATGTCCGCAGAGGACGTAAGATTTTAAAAACAGTGACGTATTATCTGGTGGAAGTTCAGGATAACCCCCCCTTGATTCAATCCATCGAGCACGTCGAAGATCCGACCGGACACTGGTTCCGGTGGGGATCGTTCACCGAGATTTCGCGCTTGCTCTACCATGCCAAGATCCGCCAGGTCTTCGCGGACGCGGATGAGTGGCTGGGTCGCTGAAGATCGATTGAACGAAAGAACGCCTCGGATCTCGGCTGGCTTCAAAACGAGCATACCGAGGCGTTCGGGATCAATCGTCCTCGACGGTCTTTTCGGTCAGCTTGCGGAGTCGTTGCGCGACATCGCGGTAAGAATAGTCGTTGGCGGCCACCTCGTTGTAATGCTCCTCGGCGATCGTTTTGTTCCCCGTATCTTCGGCGATCCGGCCGAGGTGATAGTTCAATTCGTTCTGAGTGGTTGTGTCGGTGGCATCAACGACCCGGAGTGCATCCTGCAAACTCCGTTCGGCAAGTTTGGTCACACCGTTGGCCAAAAACGAGAGTCCCGTTTGAAGGAGTGCCTGAACTTTCAGGGCTGGACTGTTCCGAACCTGCTGGAACTCCGCAATCGCTTCGTCGTGCTTGCCACCGGCTGCTAATTTTTTGCCAAACGTCATTCTGAGTTCGAGGTTCTCCGGTTGGTTGCCAACCTTCCGGCGCAGTTCCTTGAGCTCGTACTGATAAAGATGGCTTTTCAACTGTTCCAGCTTTGTCTTCGGATCTGGATCGTGTGGGTCGCGCGCGACCTTGCGCGTAAAAGAATCAATCGCGAGCTGGAGGCGGCCAACCTGAACCTCGCCGTAGGCATCCTTCAAATAAACGTCTTCTGGGACCACCTTGATCCCCTTGGCCAGAACCTTTTCCGCCTCGTCGAGGCGACCGGAATGCTTGAAAATCTCGGCAAGTGCCAGGTAAGGACCAATCCGCTCGGGTGTTTCCTCGATCTCCTGAAGGTACCGTTGCTCGGGAGCGATCATCCGCGCCTTGATCTCGTCCTCGGTCTCCGGAGCATCCTTTTCCGGACCTGAACCGCCGGTCGCGCGCTTGTTCAGCGATTCGGCTAGCCCGGACTTCTGGATTGCCGACCGAGCTGTCAGGTCGTTGACCTTCTTGCGGGCCTCTTCGTCGTGCGGAATCAGGGCTCTGAGCTTTTCCCAGCACCGGATCGCTTTGCCGAAATCCTCGGCGTACTCCTCGATCCGCCCGGCCACTCGGAGGAACTTGGCGTCTTTTTCCCCTTGAGCGAAGACCGACTCGATCATGTACTGCGCGAGTTTCTTCAACCCCAGATTTTCCGCTGCCTCGGAGGCATCCATCGCGGCTGTCGTGTCCCAGGGACTGGACGCAAAAACTTCCTCGCAGAGATCGAGCATATCGGACCACTTCGACCGCGACTTCGCCGCGCCGATCCTGAGCCGGAGCGGTTGCAAGGTCAGCCCGACCATCCGCCCGACCTTGGTGGGGTCGTTATTGAATTTGCGGCGCTGCACGCCTCGGAGCGACTGCCGGTAGGCCAGGTTATCGGGCGCTAACTTGCAGGCTTCCTTGTACATCTGGGCGGCGTACTCATTATTTCCTTTCTGAGCCGCATCGTTCCCATACCCAAAATAAGCCTTGGCCTTGTCGCAATTCTGATCCTGAGGCGGGGGCATCGCACGATCCCTTCCCGGAAATGTCATCAAGGAAACGAGTCCCTCGCCCTGTCAGTCAGAGTTTACTGATCTGACAAGAGGCGAACCCGGCGAATTCCGGATGGAAATGATCTGGCAAATCCGGCCTGAATCTTTTCTAGACTAGCAGATGTCATGAAGACGTCAATTGGCTCGACTCACTCAACCGACCGGCAACCCAGGTTCGGTTTCATTTTCACAAATTTCTTGGCGAAAAGTGCCAGCGGTCAATAGACGCTCTCCGTCGGCTCCTCTATAATGAAATCTGTTGGGACGAAGCGGCGACTTGAACGCCATCGACGTTACGGAATAACCACTTGTGACCGCCGCTGCCGACCGACCTCTGCTCGACCTGATCCGGCGCCAGGGACCGATGACCATCGCTGGGATGAGTCAGGTACTGGGTGTCACCCCGACGGCGATCCGCAATCGCCTGGGTCGGCTGGTCGATTCTGGGATGGTTGAGCGTCAGGCCGAGACCGGAAGTCGCGGGCGTCCTCGCTACTTTTACCAGGCAAGCATCGAGGCGCACAAACGACTCGGGCAAAACTATGCGGACCTCGCCCTGGCGCTCTGGGACGAGTTGATGCTTACCGTCAAGGATTCGCAACTCCGCCGGCTCCTCTTCGGTCGAGTCACGGATAAACTCGCCGAGCAATATCTGAGTGAAGTCCAGGGTCACGAATGGCAGGGCCGGATGGTTGAGCTGGGCGTCATCCTCGCCGAACGCGGGATTGAGGCCGAGGTTACCTTCGCCACTCCGGAAACCTTACCAATTTTGCGCCAACATTCGTGTCCTTACTACACCCTCGCCGCAATGGACCGAACCGTTTGCGCTCTGGAGCGAAGAATGTTCGAGAAGGTCCTCGGGCATAACCTCCGACTCAGTCGATGCCGCCTTGATGGTCACCGCTCCTGCGATTTTGAAGCGGAGCCTGTTTTCGGTCCGGTCGTTGTCCACCCAGTGTGATGCGAATATCCTATTCGCAGTCTGTTTGACTGACTTTTCTCTGTGCAGGAGATCCCGAGCTTCGGGTCGGTATTCATGAGCAAGGTTTTGAAGATCGAAGGTTTGCGGGTGGGGATCGCCGGGAAGGAGATCCTTAAGGGGGTCGACCTGACGATCCGCGAAGGCGAAATCCATGCGCTGATGGGACCGAACGGCTCGGGCAAAAGCACCATGAGTTACGCCCTGGCCGGGCATCCCAATTATGAGGTGCTGGGCGGCACCGCAACGCTCGATGGGCAAGACCTGCTCGCGATGGCCCCGGCCGACCGTGCCAAGGCCGGACTCTTTCTCGCCTTCCAGTATCCGACCTCGATTCCCGGCGTGACGGTCGCCAATTTCCTCCGGCATGCGGTTTCCAATGTTCGGAACCCGGAACGCAAGGAAGGCGAAGACCTGATCTCGATGCGTGAGTTCCGCAAGGAGATGCGGCAGGAGATGGACGACCTGGGGATGGACCCCGACTTTGCGCGCCGCTACCTGAACGAGGGGTTCTCCGGCGGCGAAAAGAAGCGCGCGGAAGTGCTTCAGATGGCCATGCTCCGCCCGTCGTTCGCCATTCTCGACGAGACCGATAGTGGCCTCGACATCGATGCCGTGCGGGTAGTCTCCGAAGGGGTCAACCGGGTCGCCGCCAAGATGGGGACCGGTGTTCTCGTCATCACGCACTACCAGCGGATCTTGACCTACATCAAGCCGAGCTTTGTGCACATCCTTTTTGGCGGCAAGATCGTCGAAGAGGGTGGACCCGAGTTGGTGACCCGGCTCGAAGCCGAAGGTTACGACTGGATCCGCGAGAAGTATCCCGAAGCCGCCCGCGAAGAAGAAGCTCTGGACGGCTCGGCAACGCACTGATTCCGCACAAATCATGATCTGAGCTGTCGCTTGGTCCCCCAATCGGTGACCAACCGCCTGGCGGCTCATCCACTTCTTCCATGCTTTCCGCTCCGCTTTTAAAGGATGCTGACACGATGGCAACCGACCTCAATCTTCAGGTCGAGGGAATCAAGGACGAGTACAAGTACGGGTTTCACGACTCGGAAGCGAACTACTCGTTCAAGAGCGGCAAGGGTCTGACTCGCGAGACCGTTGAGCAGATTTCGGAGATGAAGAACGAGCCGCAGTGGATGCGTGACATCCGTCTGCACGCGCTCGAAGTGTTCTGGTCGAAGCCGAACCCCGAGTGGGGCGGCGAACTTGAAGAACTCGACTACAACGAGATCCGCTACTTCATGCGGGCCGCCGACCGTCAAGGGAAGACCTGGGACGACGTTCCCGCCGAGATCAAGAATACGTTCGACAAGCTCGGTATCCCCGAAGCCGAACGAAAGTTTCTCGCCGGCGTCGGTGCGCAGTATGACTCGGAAGTGGTCTACCACAGCCTCCGCGAAGACTTGCAGCAAAAGGGCGTAATCTTCACCGACATGGATACCGCGCTCCGCGAGTATCCCGACCTGGTCCGGCAGTACTTCGGGACGATCATTCCGACCCACGACAACAAGTTCGCCGCGCTCAACACGGCGGTCTGGTCGGGTGGCTCGTTCGTCTATGTGCCCGCCGGCGTCAAGGTCGACATCCCGCTGCAAGCCTATTTCCGGATCAACGCCGAGAACATGGGCCAGTTCGAGCGGACGATGATCATCGTCGAGGAAGGGGCTCAGGTCCACTACGTCGAAGGCTGCACCGCGCCGATCTACACGTCGGAAAGCTTGCACTCGGCGGTCGTCGAAGTTCTGGTCAAGAAGAACGCCCGCTGCCGGTACACGACCATCCAGAACTGGGCGAACAACATCTTCAACCTCGTCACCAAGCGGGCCGAGGCTCAAGAGAACGCCTTGATGGAGTGGGTGGACGGGAACCTCGGCAGTCGCTTGACCATGAAGTACCCGGCCGTGCATCTGACGGGTGAAGGGGCACGCGGCGAGATCCTCTCAATCGCGTTCGCCGGCAAGGGACAGCACCAGGACGCAGGCGGCAAGGTCGTTCACGAGGCGCCGAACACCAGCTCGCGGATCATCTCCAAGAGCATCAGCAAGAACGGCGGGCGTGCCAGCTATCGCGGCCTGCTCAAGGTCGCCGATGGTGCCCATGGATCGAAGTCGAATGTCGTCTGCGACGCCTTGATTCTCGACTCGAAGAGCCGATCCGATACCTATCCTTACATCGAGATCGACGAGGACGACGTCAAGATCGGCCACGAGGCGAGTGTCTCGAAAATTGGTGAAGAACAACTCTTCTACCTGATGAGCCGCGGCCTGTCTGAAGCCGAAGCCGCCACCTTGATCGTCAGCGGGTTCATCGAACCGCTCGTGAAGGAACTGCCGATGGAATACGCTGTCGAGATGAACAAGCTGATCCAGCTTCAGATGGAAGGCTCGGTCGGTTGATCAACTGGTTGAGTGACGCCCGGCACGGGTTAGATTTTTCTGGCCTGTGCCGGGCCATCTATTCTTGATTGGACCTAGCGCCGCAAGCAGTCTGCCGGTTTGCCACTTTGTGATGAGTCTCAGGTCAATTCAAAGAGTTGTTCAGAAGCTGTTCGTAATGAGTTATTAGCAAGGAGTTGGGGTGATGTTAATAACATTCATGTACTTGTCTTGAGCGGAATTTTCTTGGCAAGCGGCTCGAGGACAAAACGGATCGGCTTTGCTCCATCTTGACTAGGCACCTCATTCCGGAAGATTGTGGCGAAATCATACTTCCCATTGGTGTTGGTCTCGAAAACATTCAAACTTTTCTTTTGTGATCGGGCCTCGCGTCGATTGTCCGAACGATTCGTTACTGCCAGTGTTGGCTACGTCGAGAGAATTTATCTGCAATGAGCAGCGCATCCGTCCCAGCGACCGTACCAACCGCAGCCACCGGCGGGTTTTCCGAAACCCAGTTCGAGGCGTTTCTCAAGACTCGCGACGAGCCCCAGTGGCTGGTTGATCGGCGCCGTGCCGCGTTCGATGCATTGACTGTCTTGCCGATGCCCACCCTGCGCGATGAGGAGTGGCGGCGGACGGATATCCGGGGGCTCAAACTCGGCCAGTTCGCTTTGCCCGACCTCGCAGCCTCCACGGCCGAGCACAGCCAGGCCATGAGTGCGTCGTGGGCCGCACTTGCTTCGCACTACGCGACCGGACTCGAACAGATCAACGGCGCACCCACCCGGGCCGCCGACACTGCCCAGCTGGGTGGTGCCGTGCTGATGGATCTGTCCGCGGCGGTTCACGCCCATCCCGAGATCGTCCAGCGCTACCTGATGACGGATGCTGTCTCGCCTACCGCTGATGCGTTCGCCGCGCTTCATGCCGCGTTCTGGACCAGTGGTACCTTCCTTTACGTTCCCAGGGGTGTGAAAGTCGCCGCCCCCTTGTTCAGCTTGATCGGGATGGCGAACTCCGGCCAGGTCGATTTTGAACATACTCTCGTGATCGTGGAAGACGACGCCGAGGCAACGCTCGTCCGCGAGACCACCAGTCAGAACCGCGCCGATCAGGCCGCGCTCCATGTGGGCGCGGTCGAGTTGTTCGTGAACCGAGGGGCGAAACTCCAGTTCGTCAACCTTCAGAACTGGGATATTCAGACCTGGAACTTCAGTCGAGAGCGGGCGATCGTCGCCGCCGATGCCTCGGTGCAATGGACCGTGGGCGGGATTGGCTCGCGGCTGTCCAAGGTCAACCAGGAGGTTGCGCTGGTTGGTGAAGGGGCTGATGCTCAGGTGAACGGGGTCATCTTCACCACGGGGAAGCAACACCTGGCTTACTTCACCCGCCAGGACCATGTTGCTCCCAATACCCGGAGTGACTTGCTGTACAAAACGGGTCTCAAGGATCACTCACGCGTGGTCTGGAAGGGGATGATCCGCGTCGAAAAGGATGCTCAGAAGACCGACGCTTATCAGAAAGATGACAATATCATTCTTTCTGATGAAGCTCGCGCGGACTCGATCCCAGGGTTAGAGATCGAGGCCAATGACGTGCGTTGCACTCACGGGGCGACGGCCGGCCAGGTGGACCCCGAGATGGTGTTTTATGCCGAGGCGCGCGGAATCGAGCGTGTGACCGCGATCCGCCTCATCGTCGAGGGCTTCTTCGCCAATGTGTATGACCGGATTCAACTGGAACCGGTCCGTGAAACTCTCCGCGAGGCGGCTGCCTCGAAGTTGCAACTCTAACTTTTTGGTTTCATCCCTGTTCATTCTCGTTGATTGTCGAGACGCCGACCTGATTTGGTGAGGCATGGAGTCCGGATTATGGAAGCTGCTTACGTTCACCCCGAAGTCCTGGTGTCGGCGGATTGGGTCGAGCAACACCTGAACGACCCCCAGGTTCGGATCGTCGAAAGTGATGAAGACGTGCTCTTGTATGATATGGGGCATATTCCGGGTTCCGTGAAAATCGATTGGCAAGGTGATCTTCAAGATCAACTGGTCCGTGATTACATCGATTCGGACAAATTCGCTGCCATTTGCGCGCGGGCTGGGATCTCGAACGAAACGACGGTTGTTTTCTATGGCGATAAATCGAACTGGTGGGCTTGCTATGCTTTCTGGGCATTCAAGCTGTTTGGTCATCCGAACTGCCGCATCTTGAATGGTGGTCGGAAACTCTGGATTGATCAAAAACGTCCCACAACGACCCAGGTTCCGCAGTACAAGGCGACCCAGTATCAGGCTCCCGAGCGTGACGAATCGGCGATTCGGGCGTTCCGCGACGAGGTGCTCGAACATTCAAAGCTGGGTCGGCCGCTCCTTGACGTCCGGAGCCCCAAGGAATTTACGGGTGAACGGACTCATATGGAAGAATATCCGCAGGAAGGGTCACTGCGGGGTGGCCACATTCCTGGCGCTGTGAGTGTGCCCTGGGCCAGGGCCGTTGAGGATGACGGCACGTTCAAATCCGCCACCGCCCTGAGGTCGATCTATCAGGACGAGGTCGGTCTGAATCCCGAGGACGATATCGTCGCTTACTGCCGGATCGGTGAACGATCAAGTTTGACGTGGTTCGTTCTGACCTACCTCCTTGGTTATTCCAAGGTGCGCAACTATGACGGGTCCTGGTGCGAGTGGGGCAATCTCGTTCGCGTGCCGATCGCCAAAGGTCCGTGATCGCTACTGGTAATTTTGCTGTGATAGAGCCTCGATCGTGGTTTGCCAATCAGCCTTATGAGTCAAACGGAGATCTCTTTCCTTGGCTGCTAAACTCGATAGCATCATCGCGGAACTGAGCGACGCTGACCGTCAGGAACGCATTGAACTCTTGATTGATTTCGCCAAAAACTTGCCTCCCCTGCCTGATCGGTTGGAAAAACTGAAGGACGGTCACCGGGTTGAAGAGTGCCAGTCACCGGTTTTTCTTTTCGTGGAGAACGAGAACGACCGGGTCATGATTCACGCGGATGCTCCGATTGAAGCTCCCACCGTGCGGGGATTCGTCGCCATCCTGGTGGAGGGGCTCAACGGCGCGACTGCCGCCGAGATACTGTCCGTTCCCAACGATCTGCTCGACCGGATTGGTTTGCCCGAAATCCTCGGCATGTTGCGGGTCCGTGGCCTGAGTGGAGTTCTGGGCAGGCTCAAAAAAGAAGTTACTCGGGTTGCCCTGTAAGATTCGTCCGTCTGAACGACCTTGATTGGTGAGATTTCCGCATCGCTTCTCGACCATTGCTTTCCTGGAGATCGTGTTGCCATGTTTGATCAAGATACCGTGGTTGCCGCGCTCAAGACCGTCCTTGATCCCGAGTTGAATGTCAACATCGTGGATCTTGGTCTGATCTATTCGGTTCAGACCCGCGAAAGTGAGGTCGACGTGGAAATGACCCTGACGACTCCCGCGTGCCCGGCTGGTCCTGAAATCTTGCGGAACGCCGTGGCGGCGATTGAGTTGCTCGAAGGAGTCGAGAAGGCGAATGTCAAACTCGTCATGTCGCCCCCTTGGTCACCAGACCGAATGACCGAAGAGGCTCGGGACGAACTGGGAATGTTCTGACTCTCGGGCCAGCCAGAATGATCAGGCGCCCGGCAAAATGGTTCTCCAGTAGTGATCGTGACTCACAAACAAAATTTTGATAGCACATTCCGATTTATTCTCACTGGGATCTGGTAAAATAATGAATGAGGTTGGAACGCGACGATGAGTGGGTTTTTTTAACATTGAGGTGTGATCTCTAACGTTTTGTGCATAATCAAATCTCGCTCTCAAAAAGCGTTCGGTATGGCAACTCGGGCTTTGATTAGCCCCTCGCCAAATCAGGTTGCTTGACAAAACCGGGAGAATCCCCTAACACTTCCCGGACGTCCCGTGTGAGAATTCCGTTTTTTCACTCCAGGGGAACCGAGAAGGACTCCCGCTCGCGGGATGGCACGCCGTGGCCCGAAAAAAGACGTCTAAAGTTCGTGTCAACGTCAAAGCGTCGATTTCGCGGAGGCTCCGAGAAGTTCGTCAAGAACTTTTTGGGGAGCATGGCGGACCGGAACTCGCTCGGAGATTGAGTCTACCTGCTCGGACCTGGTATAATTACGAGACAGGTGTCACCGTCCCCGCCGAAGTTTTGCTCGCCTTCATCGATCAGACGGGAGCCAACCCGGTCTGGCTATTGACTGGTGAAGGCCAGCATCTCCGCCGCGAGAACGAATCGTCTGGATTATCGGATCTCTCGCCAATCCAGCTCATTCGACGTGGTCTCGAAAAATTGGAACAGCTGCCCTCAGAGACAATTATTCTTCCCCCCGATCATCTCGGTGGCGAAATCTCTTCTGACTTCATTGCGGTCAGTTTGGTTCCTCTCGCCGAACTCAGTTCTGCATCGCAGAATCTTGATCGAGTCGAAGGACATATCTTGGCCTATCGAGAATGGCTGCCCCATCCTCGGGAAACCGTCGCGGTTCGTCTCGATGATGACGCCATGTTTCCGATCCTGCCCGCCGGGTCGGTTGTGGCCGTTGATCGGTCGATGACAGATCCCCAACGGCTTCAGGGGAAGATGGTTGCGGCCATGCCTGACGTGACTCCGATTATTCGCTGGCTCGACCTGAGCGGACGCCACCTTATTTTTCGCCCGAATCAGCAAAGTCGAGAGCATCCGCTGATCCCCCTTGAGTACGACGCGAGTCAGCCCAGTACCATCCTAGGTCAAGTTGTCTGGTCCTGGAGTTGTTTCAATACGACTGAAGAAAATCCCATTCGATGATTTGATGGAAATCTCTCTCGATTCGTCAATGATCGATTTCGAGATTCAATAACGACATGGATTTGTCGCTCAGTTTAGGTAGTGATCATGCCCACAGCTCGCGGTGTCCCCTCGGGTTGGCGGCTGGAATCACTCCTGAACGATGCCCGTGAACCAGTGCTAGTCCTTACCTCGGACCAGCGGATCGCCGCTGTGAACCGAGCTTGGGAAATGCTGACCGGGTTCCTTAGCTCCGACGTGATTGGACTGGAATGCCGACCGCACGGGCCAACCCGGCCAGGGGACATGGCTGGTCTGGGTGGGAGCTTCTATCCCCCAGCCGAGGCCCTTGCTGGGCAACCTACCACCGCGAGAACCTTGATTCTTTGTCGAGGGGGTGAAAGGCTGCAACGTCGGGTCGATTACTGGCCCTTCCACGATCAGGAAGATCAACTCTCGGGTCTGGTCGTGATCGTTCGACTCACCGAACTGACTACGGTCCTCGACGAAACAAAACGAGATTCGTTGCGAGTCGCCTTGCTCGACCTCCGCGCTCGGATGCACCAGCGTCATGCTCACGACCTGCTGATCGGAGCCGGGGCAGCGCACCGCCGGGTACTCGATGGGATCGACGTGGCGGTCGCTTCGAACGGACCGGTGGCGATCGTTGGCGAGCCAGGCACCGGCAAGCGGTTCGTCGCTCGGCTGATCCACCAGCTTGGTTCCAGACGCCAGATGCCACTCCTTGGCTATGACTGCCAGGCGATCCCCGCCGAGATCCTCACTCGCGAGCTGTTCGGGGCCATTGAGCCCACGCGAACCGCCGACAACTCGAATCCACTGATCGCACCGGAAGGTTCTTCTCTGGTCATTGGGGATATCCTCGATACGCAGTGGGATTTCCAACTCCGGCTGGCGACCGCTCTGAGTTTGTCTCATCGAACGGTCCGGGTGATTGCCACGACGGCGACCGACCTTCAAGCCGCGCGGGATTCCGGGCTCATTCAGCCCGACCTTTATTATGCGCTGAGCGTCCTGGTCATTCGGCTCAGACCGCTCCGTGATCGCCTCGATGAACTGCCGTTACTTGCTCAGAGTCTACTTGAGCGGGCAAACCTGCGGGGGCAGGTCAGTCGGGCAAATCTGAGCAGCGCGGCGATCGCCGCGCTCATCGCCTACGACTGGCCGGGCAACATCCGGGAACTTGCCGAAGTGATCGACTCCGCGCACCAATCCGCGGTTGGTACGACCATCGACGTTCACGACCTCCCCAGCTCGATTCGTGGTGATCGGGGGGGAGCTTATGCTCCAGCACTCGCAACCGGCCCGCTCGCACCTCTGAAAGATCAACTGGAGTCGTTCGAGCGGCACCTCATCGAGCAAGCACTCACGGAGTCCCGGCACAATAAAACCCGAGCGGCTCGGAAGTTGGGAGTCAACCGACCGTTTCTTTATCGCAGAATGAGGGAACTCGGAGTTGCTGAACTCGAGCCGGGTGACGCCAGGCCAAACTCCTCGTCTCCGGCCAGCCCAATCGTCACCGATCCGCCTCGGATCGCGGACGGCACGGAGTGATCACGGACCGCCTTCTCGATTTCGGGTCGAACTGCTATTGTCTCGACTCGCCTCAGGATGAACCCTCATTCCAGCACGGAAGCGGACCTGACCATGCGGATCTTTATCTCGACGGGTGAGCCGAGTGGTGACCTCCACGCAGCCAACCTGATTCAATCGTTGCGGCAGCGACGGCCCGACATCGAAGTGGTTGGCTTTGGTGGCGCCAAGATGGCGGCGGCCGGCGCCCATCTGGTGTATCCGCTCGTCGATCTGGCCGTGATGTGGTTCCTCCAGGTGCTTTTGAACCTCAACAAGTTCTTCGCGATCCTGGCCATGGCGGAGCGTGAGTTCATCGCGAACCGGCCCGACGCCGTGGTTCTGATTGATTACCCGGGCTTTCATTGGTGGCTGGCGAAGACAGCCAAGAAGCACGGAATCCCCGTCTTCTACTTTGTCCCACCGCAGCTCTGGGCCTGGGCTGGTTGGCGGGTCAAAAAAGTTCGCCGGTCGGTGGATCATGTTCTGTGCAGTTTGCCATTCGAGCCCCAGTGGTATCACGATCGGGGCGTTCCCGGGGCCGTTTACATCGGTCACCCCTATTTCGATGAGTTGAGCGAACGTCACCTGGACGGTGCTTTCGTCGACGCGATGCGAGCGAATGCCAATCCCCTCGTCGCGATTTTGCCGGGGTCACGGACTCAGGAACTCATCCGCAACCTGCCGATCATGCTGCGAGCCGCCGCGAAGCTGGCCGCGAACCGACCCAAAATTCGCTTCGCGGTCGCCTGTTTGCACGACCGGCATCGTGAGCTGGCGGCGAAGATCCTGGCGGAAACCCAACTGCCCGCCGCGGTCACGATCGACCTGTTCGCCGCGCGAACGCCGGAATTAATCCGGGTCGCCGACGTGGCCTGGGCGGTCTCGGGCTCGGTCGGATTGGAGTTGATGACCGAGGCGTTGCCGACGGTCGTCCTGTACAAGATCCGCCCGTTCGACCTCTGGGTCGCGCGCAAGTTCATCAAGTCGAAATACATCAGCCTGGTTAACCTGCTGGCCGACGACGAGGTGATGCCTGAATTTTTGACCGCCATCGACGTCTCAACCGACCTCGCGGACTGGGCGGGTCGCTGGATCGACCATCCCGCCGAGCGGCGTCGCGCGGCTGAAAAGCTGGCGAAACTGCGCGACAAGGTGGCCATCCCGGGTGCATCCGATCGAGCGGCCGAGGTGATCCTGTCCAATCTCGGTGCTGCGGGACTGAATCGATCCAACACCGAACGGCAGGATCAAGGAGAGGGGGATCAGTCGCCGCCCTATCGTCGGCCGACCACGCTCGCCCATATGCCCGGGGTGCCGAATTAATCGTTCTTGCGCGATTTGACGCCAGTCACTCGCTTTGAGAACCGATACAACCGGAGTTGGTTGAATCGGTGACTTATCGAGAGTTCGTCTTGCCGGTTTGACTCGCTTGGATTACGATCCGCCCATCCTGACCGTCAGAAGAATGTCATTGCCGTGTCTCCCGGTCGGCGGGTCCGGCGGTGGTTCTGGCTTTCGTCAGATCCTTTCAAGGAAGAAGGGAAGACGCACGTGGTCGCCACGGTGGAACAACTCGCCGCCCTGGTCCGGGGCCGGCTCGAAGGGGATGGCAACGTCCCGATCAGTTCGGCTCGACCAGTCGCGGAAGCCGGACCTGGGGACATTACGTTCATTGAAAATGAACGCTATGCCAAGCTCCTCAAAGGGTCGCCCGCTTCGGCCGCGATCGTCGGCCCTCATTTCAAGGCACTCGGTCCCGCAGAAATGCCAGTGATCGCGGTCGATGATCCGATCACTGCTTTTCTCGCTGTCCGGAGCCATCTTGTCGGCGCGAAACCCGCCCGCTGGATCGGTGTCCACAAGATGGCGGCCGTCAGTGGCACCACGGTCCTGGGCGCCGATGTCGCCGTGCATGCCTTCGTCGCGATCGGCGAAAACGTCGTGGTGGGCGAAGGGTCGACGCTGCATCCCGGAGTCGTCATCGGCGATCGGTGTCAGATTGGGCGTGATTGTATCATCCACCCGAATGCTGTCCTTTACGCCGATGTGATTCTCGGCGATCGGGTCGAGGTTCACTCCGGCACCGTGCTGGGTGGCGACGGCTTCAAATACCACATGGTCGATGGTCGACACGTCAAGGTCCCGCACACCGGGCGGGTCGAGGTGGGCGACGACGTCGAGATCGGCTCGAACTGCACGATCGACCGCGCCACCTTTGAAACGACGCGGATCGGTGCCGGGACCAAGGTCGACAATCTGGTCATGATCGGCCACAACAATCAGATCGGCCGCCACAACCTCCTTTGTGGGCAGGTCGGGATCGCTGGGTCTTGCAAGACGGGCGACTACGTCGTCATGGCCGGGCAGGCCGGGATCAAGGATCATACCGAGATCGGCGACAAGTCGATGGTTGGCGCCCAGGCGGGCGTCCACCGGAACATCCCCGCCGGCCAGAACGTCCTCGGTTCCCCCGCCATCCCGATCCGCGAGCAGCGCCGGTTGTTCCAGATCATCGCTCGACTGCCCGATATGCATCGGTCGCTCCGCGACCTGGCCGCGCAGGTCGCCAAACTCACAGCGCAATCCGGCAGTGAGTCAGCTTCAGCCATCGGTCCCGCCGTGGGGCCCGGCAACCCCGAAGACGATCCAACCGGGTTTTAAGCGAAACCCTGGTCCCTGATGTTTCTTGAGAAAGTCACGCCTGACAGGAGATCCCGCGAGAGCACCGCGGATGAACTCGATGAACCTGGCACCCATGAACTGACCGCAGAGACGTCCGACCGCTGATCGCCGGGAAGCGACGATGAGGTCGCTCTGGTTACGTCTGTTAATCCGAGTGGTCCCACGTTTCCGACAGGAGTCTGTTTATGTTCATCACAAATCGCTGGTCACACGTGCTCACCGCGGCTTTGACTCTCGGCGTCGCATCCTCGACAATGGCTGATGATGTTTTCGTCAAGGAAGGAGTCGTCGTCAAGCCGCTGTCGAAATGGAAACAGCGCCGGCTCGAAAAGAAAGTGCTCCGGAATCCCGGAAGCCAGGTTGTCGTCGAAGGCAGCCCGACCGCCGTCACCACGGTCCCGGAAGCCACGACGGGCGTCAAAGTTCGGCGCTCGTTCCGACCCCTCTTCTCGGACCGGGCGACCCGCCGGTCCGAAGTCGTGGGCGCTCCGTCGGTGATGACTTCACGCCCGGCGATTGTCTCGACACCCGCCACGATTGTTTCGAGTCCACGGTCCACGACCATCGCGCCGGGAGATCCGCTCGTCATCCCCGGATCGGTCGAGGTGACTCCGACTCCGCGGGTAGTCCGCCCGCCGATCGTTTCGGTGCCGCGCGGGACCGTGACACCGACGGAACCGGGTGACGAATCAGAGTATGAGGTCGAACGCCCCGCATCGGTCCGGGTGCTGCCACCGCCGGCAGAGGAGATCCCGCCCGTGGTCTCCACGCCTCGCAACCCGACGACCACGCCGGCAACGCCCAGTATACCCGTCCTGCCGATGCCGGCTCCGCCGAGCGAAGCGCCGCTTCCACGCGAAGATTCAAGTCCGTTGCCCGCGACTCCTCCCGCCGCTCCCGAACCGGCGATCGAGCCAACTCTGGAACTGCCGGCACCCGCTCGACCGGCCTGATCACGGCATGACTTGACCATCGGACCGAATTCTCGGCTCAGGCACCGATCCGAAGCAGGAGGCGAGACGATGTCTTTACTATCGACAAAGCGGTCAGGAGTGATCGTCTCCTCGGGTCGCCCGCAATCCGGGTCGGTGATCGGGCTGCTCGCCGGGAGTGGCCGGTTCCCGATCCTGTTCGCCGAGGCGGCACATCGCCAGGGTATTAAAGTGGCCTGCGTGGGCATTCGCCACGAAGCCCACTCCAGCCTCCGCGACCTGTGCGACTCATTCGAGGTTGTGGGAGTCTCGAAGCTCGGCGGGATGATCCGTTCGTTCCAGCGTCGGGGCGTTCAAGAGGTCGTCATGGCGGGAAAAGTGACCAAGAGCGTGATGTACACGCCCGGTCGCGTCTTGCAACTCTGGCCCGACCTGAGAATGGCGCGATTCTGGTACCGGAACCTGACGGACAAACGCGACGATTCGATCTTGCTTGGCGTCATCGCCGAGTTCAAGAAAGACGGCATGACGTTTGAATCGGCCCTCGATTACTGCCCGGAGTTGCTCGTGAAGCAAGGCATTTTGACCCGGCGGCGTCCCAGTAACGCCGAGCTGAAGGATATCGCGTTTGGCTGGACCCTGGCCAAGGAGATGGGTCGGCTCGACGTCGGCCAGTCGGTGGCCATCAAGGAAAGCGCAGCGGTCGCCGTCGAGGCGATCGAGGGGACCGACCGCTGTATCGAGCGTGCCGGCCAGCTCTGCCGGAGTGGAGGCTGGACGTTGGTCAAGGTCGCCAAACCGCAGCAAGATATGCGGTTCGACGTGCCGACCATCGGTCTGACGACGATTGAAAACCTGCATCGAGCCGGAGCGCGGGTCCTGGCGATTGAGGCCGGCAAGACGATCGTCGTGGATCAGCCCGACGTCGTCGCGCTGGCCGACCGGCTGGGTCTCTCGATCGTCGCTCTCGACGCGACCGAAGCCTCTGCCGGTTGATGGCCGTCAGTACCTAACATAGTCCTCGCTAACGAGTTGGGATCAGGGCCGGTCGCGTTGCGGACCGGCTTTTTCGCGCGCTCGTGGCAACTTGCTCGATTTCAAACCTCTCGATCAATGCTCTCGGCTCGATCTTCAGCAAGCAAGCGAGCCGCTCGTCCGGAATGAACCGTGGCAACCAGGATCTCAGCGACCATGGGAAGGCCAAGGCTTTCCGAGTCCAGCACCAGGTCGTAATTGTGGGGCGAGTTGGCGTCGAAGCGGTGCATGGTTCGAACGAAATGGGCGCGGCGCCGGTCAAGATCGAGCGCCGCCCGCCGCGCTGTCCGGTTGGAAACTCCCATCCGCTCCGCCAGGCGAACCGCGCGGGCTTTGAGGGGGGCAATGATCCGGACCGAGAGGGTTTCCTCGCGAGGCAACAGGAACCCCGCACCCCGACCGAGAATGATCGAATCGCCCATCCGTCCGAGAGCCTCAACCAATTTGGCAAGATGATCGAGATAGGCTTCCTGGGGAGCGTAGTGTTCTTCGCGGAGGGGGAGAATCCAGTCCTGAACGACGCTGGGCGCCAGCTCATCGAAAGCGCGGACCTCGTCGATCGCCAGTTCCATCCGGCTCGCGATCGCCGTGATCAACTCGTCGTCGAAGACCTTCCAATCCAGCCTGGCACCCACAAGCCGGCCGATCGTCCCCGCGCCTGACCCGGCTTCGCGACTGATGCAGAGGTTCCGAAATCGAGCCTGCGGAGTCGAGGGAGTCTTGGCCGACACCACAACCCGCCCGCGTCGAAACAACCAGCGCGATATCGCCGCTGGCCAGCTCCCGGCCGGAACATGAGATGAGACTGCGGGCGGGGAGCTGGAATCCAGTGGGGTCAGCTCGGGAGCGGCCATGGAGCAATTTCCCAGTCAGGGCGAGGAAATCCAGCAGAAAGGCCACAAAGATCGATGACCTGGACTTCGCTTATCCTAGTCTACAAGGAATCTTTGTGGAAAAGAAAGCAGCCCTCCACCTTCTCCCCACCTTCCATGTAATCGTTACATGAATCTCAAGCAAAAGGCTCTGGACGGAAATCTTCAACTTTTCTCAACTCTTGCTATCAAGACACTTGCGACGATCCGAGCCGGGCTTTCAGTTGTCGATGGCGCGACGTTTGCTTTTCATCTCCTCCGCAACAGCACCCGACCAGTTCCGATCATTGATGGTCGGGTAAGTGTGACCAGGATAAGGAGATCCTCTCATGATTCGGAATCGTCACAAAACATTGCTGTGGATGAAAGACCTGCTTGATCATATGCACCAGTGCCACGAACAACTTCAGTGGGCAGCCGACGGTCAGACCGAAGCGTTCCTGGCCGAGTCGCTGATGGTCGATCTCTCGGAGTGCAAGCGGCTTTGTGAACAACTCAAAACCAAGCCCAAAACGAATCTTGGCGTCTTCGCTTCCATCTGAATGGTGCCGGATCAATTCTCTGGTCATGGCTTGCCCGCAGCGACGACGCAAGCTAACTTGATGCGGACCGCAAGCGAGGTTCGCGTCGCCCATCTTCTTCGAGGGTCCACCTCGGACGACCTCCTCGCCCCTTTTTCCGGCGATAACCATCTCGCCATCTGGAAGGGGTCAGCCGATGCTCGCAACCGAAGTGCCTCCCGTGGTCGCGTTTCAGGTGGATTCTCTCAAGGTCGTGGTTCACGAGAACCGTGCCCGGATGGGGCGAGTCGCCGCCTCGGAAGTGGCTCGCGGAATGGCGGATCGCCAGGCTGAAGCCGGCAAGGTTCGGGTCGTGTTCGCCGCGGCACCGAGCCAGGATGAGTTTTTGGCTTCACTCGTCGCCCTGAGCGGGATCGACTGGACCGGCGTCGTCGGGTTCCACATGGATGAATACTTGCGACTTGACCCGGATCATCCCGGGTCGATGCGTCGGTATCTACAAGAACGGCTCTTTAGGTGGGCCAACATCTCCCCAGATGCGCTGCATCTGATCCCGGCTGAGCAGACGATCTCGCCGCTCCAGATTTGTCTCGATTACGCCGCCGTGATTGCAGCGGAGCCGGTGGACATCGTCTGTGGGGGTATCGGCGATAATGGCCACATCGCCTTCAACGACCCGCACTCGGCCGACTTTCTCGATCCGCTCGCCGTCAAGGTTGTGCGGCTTGATGACGCCTGCCGCCAGCAACAGCTTGCCGATGCCTGCTTCCATCACCTATCGGATGTGCCGACCCACGCCTATACCTGGACGATCCCGGCTTTGATGCGTGCCTCGACGATCTCGCTGGTCGTCCCGGGGGCGCGCAAAGCTCAGGCGGTCCTGGCAACCTTGCGGGGACCGATCGGTGAGCACTGCCCGGCAACGATTCTCCGGACCCATCCCGGGGCGACGCTTCATCTGGATCGCGAGTCAGCGCACCTGGTGGTCTGATGTCAAATCGCCGCACCGGTTGAAGGAGAGCGGCCAGTTCGGCTACAATCCGGCCACGCACGAATGAGGTGGATCTGGGATCTGGCCCGCACCATCGTTCGTCCCGCTGACATCGTGAAGGATGTTTGATGGCCGGCGCAGCCTTGCTGAAGACCCCGTTGCATGACTGGCACCACACTCATGGCGGTCGCCTGGTCGAGTTTGGCGGCTGGTCGATGCCGGTCCAGTACACGACGATCATCGATGAACATCGCGCTGTTCGCGACCGCGCTGGTCTCTTCGATATCAGCCACATGGGCCGCCTCGACTTCAGCGGCCCCGACGTCGCGTCCTGGCTCGATCTTGCCACGACCAATCGTGTCACGCGGTTGGAACCAGGCAAGATCCAGTACAGCTTGATGGTCGACGACCACGGTGGCGTGATCGACGATATTCTGGTCTATCGCCTGCCCTCGGGATCGTACTCGATCGTCTGCAACGCTTCAAATCGCCTCAAGGTCGTCGCCCAACTGGCCAAGGTCCAAGGGACCTTCGAAGCCAAGCTGATCGATCAGACCGAGGCCACGGCGATGATCGCCGTTCAAGGTCCGGCGGCTCTGGCCATCGCGCAACGGCACATTGATGCGCCCCTGACCGATATCCCGTACTATGGTTGTACCACCGGGACGATGCTGGGCGTCGATACTCTGATCAGCCGGACCGGCTACACCGGCGAGGATGGGTTCGAGCTGATCCTGCCCGCTGCCAAGGCGGAAGCGGCCTGGGACGCCTTGATGGATGCGGGGCGCGTGTTCGGCCTGCAAGCTTGCGGCCTGGGCGCACGCGACACCTTGCGATTCGAGGCCGCGATGCCGCTCTATGGTCACGAGATGGATGAGACCGTTCATCCCTACGCCGCCGGGCTCGGCTGGGCCGTCAAGCTCGACAAAGGGGCGTTCATTGGCCGCGATTCGCTCCGCCAGCACAAGAAAGCACCCGGCCGGACTCGGGTTGGACTCGCGCTCGGGGGCAAACGGATTGCTCGTCAGGGATATCCGGTCCGTGCTGGCGTCGATGGCCCGGTCGTGGGCGTCGTCACGTCGGGCACGTTCTCGCCGACCTTGAATCAGAGCCTGGCGATGGCTCTGGTCGCGACCGATCACTCCGCGCTCGACACCTCCCTGGTCGTGGATGTGCGCGGCAACCTCGAAACCGCGTCGGTGGTTCCCTTGCCGTTCTACAAGCGACCAACCCCACCTGCCTGATTCAACCACGCTGCTTGCCCCACTTCGCTCGCCCGGAATTGACCGACCGACAGGAACAGCCACCATGGAACCGACAGCTCTCAAATTCACCGCGACGCATGAGTGGGTCCACCTCGACGGCGACGTCGCAACGCTCGGAATCTCACGCTTCGCGGTCGATCAGTTGACCGACCTGATCGTGATCGAACTACCCAAGGTAGGCGCGAAACTCACCCAGGGAAAGCCATTTGGTGAGGTGGAAAGCGTCAAGGCGGTCAGCGATCTCTACGCCCCGGTCAGCGGCGAGGTGGTTGAGGTCAACGACGCCGTCGCCGGTGATGTGCAACTGCTGGCCGAAGACCCCTACACCAAGGGGTGGTTGATCAAGGTGAAGGTTGCCGACCCGAGTGCGGTCGGAGCGTTGCTGGATCACGACGCGTATCAGGCCAAGGTCGCCGACGACGCGCACTGACGTCAAATCTCAGAGACAAGTCCGCGAAACCTCCTGACGATTCGCTCATCGCTGGATACGATGATTGGGTCGTCAGCTTCTCAGTTGATTCCCGCCGCCCATCGGGTCTTGAACTCCCGCCCGCTCCTCAACCTCGCGATCTCTCCTGGTCGTGCTGGCCTGCATCGGATCTCCATCATGGCTTATATCGCGAATACCGCGGCCGACGTCCAGATCATGCTCGACGCGGTCGGACTCGAATCGCTCGACCAGCTTTTCGACATGATCCCGCCCGAATATCGCCTCCGACGGCCACTCGATATCCCGGCAGCTCTGACCGAACTTGAGTTGACCGCGCAGATCAGCGCCCTTGCCGCGCGGAATCAAGGGGCTGATATTCGCCCCTGCTTCCTCGGCGGCGGCAGCTACGATCACTTCATCCCGGCGGTGGTCGATAACCTCTCGGCTCGGGGCGAGTTTTACACGGCTTACACGCCCTACCAGGCGGAAGCGAGCCAGGGGACGCTGCAAGCCACCTTCGAGTATCAGACCCTCATCACCCAACTGACGGGGATGGACGTCTCAAACGCGAGCCTCTACGACGGCGGCTCGGCGGTGTCCGAGGCGGTCCTGATGGCCATGACGGTGACCCGCCGGCTTGGTCGGGTCGTCGTCGCCGGGTCGATCCACCCCGAGCATGTCCAGATCGTCCGGACGAACCTGGCCAACCTCGAACCCGAAGTCGTCGTCGTCCCGCCGCGCGATGGGATGATTCATCCTGATGATCTCGCCGCCGCGATCAACGACGAAACCTCAGCCGTCGTCATCGCCTACCCCAACTTCTTCGGCCAGCTCGAAGACGTCGACCGCCTTGTTGAGGTGATCCAGGCCAGGGGAGCCCTCGCGATCGTTTCGGTCGACCCGATCAGCCTCGGCCTGCTCCGCCGCCCCGGCGACTATGGCGCGGATATCGTCGTTGGCGAAGGGCAGGGGCTGGGCAACCCGCTCGGCTACGGTGGTCCGTATCTTGGCATCCTCGCGTGCCGCGAGTCGATGGTCCGCAAGATGCCCGGCCGCGTCACCGGCCAGACGGTCGACCGCGACGGCAAGCGTTGCTTTGTGCTGACGCTGCAAACCCGCGAGCAGCACATCCGCCGTGAAAAGGCGACCTCGAACATCTGCACCAACCAGGGGTTGCTCGCCCTCCGCGCCAGCATCTACCTTGCCGCCGTCGGCCCCGAGGGGCTGTGTCAGGTGGCCGAGAACTCGACCCGCAAGGCCCACTATGCCGCCGAGAAGCTGGCCGAGATCCCCGGCGTCACGCTCGCCTATCCTGGTTCGTTCTTCAAGGAGTTCGTCATCCGGGTCGGCAAAGATGCCCGGGCCGTGCTCGCCGAGATTGGTCAACTTGGCTACCACGGCGGGATCGCCCTGAGCCAGTGGTTCCCCGACCTGACCGACGCCATCCTCGTCGCCGTCACCGAGAAGCGGACCAAGGCGGAGATCGACGGCCTGGTCGAGGCGTACCGGACGGCTCTGGCAGGTGCTTGACGGTTTGCTCTAACCTTCCTGCGGGTTCGGAGCCGAGATTGCAACGAGAGGGTCAGACGTCACGACGCGACTCTGGAACGAAGTTCAACGGAGGGCGAGCGATGCGACCTGATCAAACGACAGTTCAAGATCTACCGCCGCTGGATCAGCCGGCGATGCTTGCAGCCATGACCCGAGGCGTCGCCAGGGCTCTCCGCGATCATCGGGACCACGGAGTCTCGATCATTACCTGGGACGTGAACACGCAGCAGATCGTGGAAATTCCCGCCGAGCAGATCCCCAATTGGATCGATGAACTGCCTGACGAAGCCTGAGTTGCACGGACTTGATCGGCTTTGCGCTGCTATCTAAACGCCCCATGCCGCCCATTGCCCCTTGGTATTGATACTTCACCATGTACAAGATCAACCCGCCGAAGTTGTTGTTCGAGGCGAGCCGTCCGGGCCGGTTCACGGCGATCATCCCGCCGTCGGATGTGCCGGATCGGCCGATTGATGACCTGATCCCGGTCGAGCATCAGGCGGGGTCACGCCCGCTCCTGCCTGAACTGGCCGAGCTCGATATCGTCCGGCACTACACGAACCTTTCGACCCTGAACATGTCGATCGACGGGAATTTCTACCCGCTCGGGTCGTGCACGATGAAGTACAACCCGAAGCGGAACGAGCGGCTCGCCGGTCTGCCCGGGGTGGCAATGCAGCACCCGTATCAGGATGAGTCGACCCTGCAAGGGATGCTCGCGATCCTGTTCGAGTTGCAGGGGATGCTTGCCGAGATCGCGGGACTCGACGCCGTCAGCATGCAGCCGGCGGCGGGGGCCCAGGGAGAGTTGACCGCCTTGCTCTGCGCAGCGGCCTACTTCCGCGACAAGGGAGAAAAGCGGACCAAGGTCCTGATTCCCGACAGCGCCCACGGGACAAACCCCGCCTCGGCCAACCTTGCCGGGTTCCAGGCGGTCACGATCAAGAGCAATGGTCAGGGCCTGGTCGATCTCGAAGACTTCAAAAAGCACCTCGACGACGAGGCGGCCGTCTTCATGATCACCAACCCGAACACGATCGGCCTGTTCGACCCGCAGATCGGCCAGATTGCCGAGATGTTGCACGCGAAGGGAGCCTTGCTCTACCTCGACGGCGCCAACATGAACGCGATCCTCGGCCAGGTCCGGCCCGGCGACATGGGCGTTGACCTGATGCACTACAACCCGCACAAGACCTTCTCGGGTCCGCACGGCGGTGGTGGTCCCGGAGCCGGGCCGATCGCGGTCCGCAAGCACCTCGAACCTTACCTCCCCGCGCCGATGGTCGAGCGGAAAGCCGACGGGACGTACTTCCTCGACCACGACCGGCCCAAATCCATCGGTCGGGTCCGGGCCTTCTTCGGCAACGTCGGCGTCCTGTTTCGAGCCTATTGCTACATCCGGAGCCAGGGTCCAGACGGGCTCAAGGCGGTCTCGGACCATGCCGTCCTGAACGCCAACTACCTGATGGCGCTGGTCAAGCACGCCTACCCGGTCCCGTACGGTGAACGCTGCATGCACGAGTTCGTCGCCTCGGCGCGGTCGCTGGCTCGTGATCGCGGCATCCGGGCCATGGACATCGGCAAGCGGTTGATCGACTATAACTACCACGCGCCAACGGTCTACTTCCCGCTCGTCGTCCCCGAAGCCCTGATGTTCGAGCCGACCGAGACGGAAAGCCGCGACACCCTGGAAGCCTTCGCCGAGGCGCTCCTGGCGATCGCCGCCGAGGACCCCGAGACCGTCAAGTCGGCCCCCTTGACCACGCCGATCAGCCGACCCGACGAGGTGATGGCCGCCAAGCAACCGATCCTGAAGTGGACGCCGACCGAAGCGGTTCAGCCGCAGGCGACCGAACGTCAACCGGTCGCGTCGGGCCAGGCCAGCTTCATCTAACTCTGAGTCGGATCAAGATCCTCGTCGGTGGCCGAATAATTGGCCACCGACATTCCCAGTCAAGAGGCTCGTCGTGTCAATCGTCGTCGAGGATTACACGAAGGCTTACGACGAGTTCGTCGCCGTCGCCAACCTGTCGTTCCGGGTGGAACCCGGCGAGATCCTCGGACTGGTCGGTCCCAACGGTGCCGGGAAAACCACGACGATGCGTGCCCTGGCCGGGATCATCGTCCCGACCTCGGGCCGCTTGCTCATCGCGGGGCATGATCTGAAGCGCGAGCCGGTTGCCGCCAAGCGGGCGACGGCTTACGTTCCCGATGACCCCCACCTGTTCGACAACTTGACGATCTGGGAGCACTTCCAGTTCATTGCCGCCGCCTATCAACTCCGCGACTGGAAGGACGAGGCCGAGTCGATCCTGGCTCGCTTCCAGTTGACCGAGAAGCGCGATGAGCCCTGTTCCGACCTGTCGCGGGGGATGCGGCAGAAGGTCGCGATCGGGTGTGGCTATCTCCACAACCCCACCGTGATCATGCTTGACGAACCCCTGACCGGGCTCGACCCGCGCGGCATCCGGACGATGCAGGACTCGATCCGCGACCGCGCGGCCAACGGTGCCGCCGTGATGATCAGCTCGCACCTGCTCTCGCTGGTCGAAGACCTCTGCACGTCGGTCTTGTTGCTGGTAAAAGGGCGTAAAGTCGCTCAGGGCAAGCTCGCCGACCTCCGCACCACCTCGGCGGTCGATGGGCGGACCGAGTCGCTGGAAGACCTGTTCTTCCGGCTGACCGAATCGGCTCCCGGTGGTCATCCTGAACCGGCCCCAGCCTCAGACCCCGCCGCGGAGGTTTGAGGCCATGCGCTCGCTCGTGATTCTGACCCGCTTGCGGCTCGGTGGCGTCCTCCGGCGCTGGCGGCGGTCGCTGGCCCGACCCAAGGGGTTGCTGGTCACGATCCTGATGGCGCTGATCGTCATCCCGTGGTTCGGCTTCATGATCGTGATGCCGTTCCTGGCTCCTCAGCAGCAACCGGCCTTTCCGGCCTGGATCGACCGGTTCGGTCCTGCCGGCTTGATGGCTCTGCTGGTCGTGTCGGTCCTGTCCGCGACGGGCGAGGCCGCGCTTTACTTCGCCCCGGCCGAGATCGACCTGCTGTTCACCGGTCCGTACAGCCGTCGCCAGTTGATCGGTTACAAACTGAGCCTGGTATTCGTTTCGAGCCTGGGTTCGGCGATCTTTTTTTCCCTGATCGGTCGGTCCTCATCGGGCTGGTTCGTCGCGGGATTCGTGGGGTCGGTCCTCCTCTTGATGCTGCTTCAGCTCTCGCAGATGGTCGTTGGGCTCGGGATCAACACCCTGGGAACCTTGATCTGGAGTCGAACCCGCCAGGTCGTGCTGCTGGGTCTGATCGTGGTTGTGACCCTGGTCATCTTCCCGAGCCGAGCCACCTTGCTGGCGACCGACTGGCGGGCATTTGGCCTCGCCGTCGAGCGATCTCCGGTCACGGCAATCGTGCTGACGCCGTTTGCCTGGTTCGTGCGGACCTACACCGCACGCGACTTGCCCACCTTGCTCCGCATGGCCGTGCCGGCCGCCATCGTGGATTTTGTGCTGGTCGGACTCGTGTTCGCGCTCGATGCCAGCTATCTAGAAGCGTCCGCGTCTGCCAGTGCCCGCCGCCTGGCTCGGTTTCGGAAGGCGATTGCGGGTGGTGCGACGGTCAAAATGGGCCAGCGTCGGTCGGGCTGGCTCCGCTTCCGGCCGCCGAATCCAGCCTGGTGGGGAGGCATGGGACCGAACTTCTGGCGGCAGATGGTCTCGGCTCTGGGCGACCCGAACCGGATCCTGTTCCTCACGGCGATCTTTGCCGGTGGCCCTTACCTGCTGGGTGCCTACACACCCCGCGGCACGAACACGCATGACATCTTTCTGGCGACTGCTCCCACGATCATCCTCCCGGCGACTCTGTTTCTCAGCATGCTGCTCGCCTACGACTTTCGCGGCGACCTGAACGTCATGGAAACCCTGAAGATGCTTCCCATCCGGCCGACCCGGCTCGCGTTCGGGCAGGTTCTGACGCCGACGATCCTCGCGTCGTTCCTGCAAGCGAGCGCTGCGATGGGTCTGCTGGTGGGGGTTGGTGGGCTGCCGGGTCAGGAGGCGGTGATCGGCCTCGCCCTGCTGATCCTCTTGCCGGCAAACCTTTACTTCTTCGTGGTGGAGAATCTGCTCTTCCTCTGGTTCCCGACGCGACTGGTGGCCGGTCAATTCGACGGCGTGGCGGTGATCCGGCAGATGATCTTGCTGCTCGCCAAAGGGGTTGCTTGCCTGATTGCCGGCCTGATCGCGGCGGGGGTGGGAGTCGGCGCGTTTTTCCTCCTCGGCCATCGGCTGGAAGCCAGTCTGGTCGTCGTCTGGCTCACCCTCCTGATCCTCGCGCTGAGCTTGCTCCCCGTGTTGGGGCAAGCCTTCACGCGATTCGACGTGACGCATGACATCCCCGCCCCCTGAACCGTCGGAGTGGCCGGATCGCCGATGAGCCTATCATGCTGACTTGCCGACTGCTGCCGCACGAGACCGGCGACGGGCCGACCAACATGGCCACCGACGAGGCGATCCTCGACCTGGTGGCGAGTCACCCCGAGACGATCATCGTGCGGACCTATGATTGGTCGGTCCCGACTCTGAGCCTCGGCTACTTCCAGTCGATCGCCGAGGTTGCGGCCGACCCACGCTGGGCGGGTCATCCCGTGGTCCGGCGACCGACCGGTGGCGGAGCGCTCTGGCATGACCGCGAGGTGACTTACGCCGTGGCCATCCCGGCCAGGCACCCGCTCGCGCGCCCGAGCAGTGCGCTTTACCAGGCCATTCATGCGGCGATCGCCGCCCAACTCACCTGGTCGGGCGTGCCGGCAACCCGACGGGGGCCGAGCCCCACCGGGGTGGCAACCCATGCGGATCGCCCGTTTCTCTGCTTTGGCGACCGCGACGCCGACGACGTCGTGGTTGATCAAATCAAGCTCGTCGGGAGTGCGCAGCGACGGCGGTCTGGGGCGGTCTTGCAGCACGGTTCGCTGCTCCTGGCGCGATCGCCCATGACCCCAGAACTTCCCGGTCTGCTGGAGTTGGCCGAGGATCTCGACCCCCAACCAGCGCTGGATTACGACGTGACGAGGTGGTCACGAATCTTGCGCTCGATCCTTCCCATCGTGCTGGGCGGTACCTTGACCGAGGAGAAATTGTCGAGTGCGGATCGTGACCATGCCGATCTTATTCGGACTCAGGTCTACGAGCAGTCCGCCTGGACCAACCGCCGCTAGAGTTGTTTTCTCAGGAACGTCGGTTCGAGGAATCGGGGGATTTCGTTAGCAAGGGTGGTTTTTCCAGGCAGCTTGTTTCGCGGGGTGAATTCCTGAAATCTGGGTTCCGATCTGAGACATGCGTGCTTCCCACTCTCGTTGCGTCGGGATATGATGAGAACAGGCCTTGGAAATATTGGGTGACTTCATCGCCACGAGCTTTTTATCCGCTCATATCTCACAGCATCGCTGCCAATCCGGACTTTTCCTGCCTGATTGCCGTGGTTCGGTGTCGGCTTCCCGCGCACCGATAGTCACCCGATTCACTCTGGCTCTAGACCCATCGGGTCGGGACGCTGCTCATGAAAGTTCAGCTCGTCGTCGTTCAAGGTAAGCCTGAAGGGATGACGATCCCACTGGCCAGTCCTCGTTACAAAATCGGTCGCGGTGAAAACTGTCAACTGCGGCCCAACAGTGACCTCGTCAGCCGCGAGCATGCCGAATTCGTTCTGGGTCCCGACTCGGTGATCGTCCAGGATCTGGGCAGCCGCAACGGCACCGAGGTCAACGGCAAGAAATTGGCCGCGAACCAACCGCAATCGCTCAAGAGCGGCGACCTGATCAAGGTAGGCACCCTGACGTTCGCCATCTCGATCGAGGGCCTGGCTACCACCAAACCGATGACCGTCGTTGGCGGGGGCTCGACTCGAAAGCCGTCGCTCGACGATGTGAGCGGCGACGAGATCGACTCCTGGCTCGTGTCCGATGAGTCGCGGCCGACCCCGGACCGCCCCTCGGGTGTCTACGGCGGCGACACGATCACATTGGCGACCTACAACGGCAAGGACAAGGGAAAGCCCGCGGCGGCCGAGGTCAAACCCGCCCCCGCGCCGAAGCCCCCGGCACCTGCCGCCAAGCCGGCTCCTCCCGCGGCCAGGCCCGTACCCGCGCCGGCACCTCCCCCAGCTCCAGTTCCAGCCCCGGTCGTCAAAGCTCCCGAGCCCGCGCCCGTCCCGGCACCACCGCAGCCGGTGGCAGTGGCTCCCGTCGTGCCGCCCCCCTTACCCCCGGTGGTCGCTCCGCCCGTGGTGGTGGCTGCCCAACCGGAGGCCGAGACCACGGGGATCAACCCCCTGTTCGACTTCTTGCCCGACAACATGCCGGAGTCGGACGCCGAACCGGAGACCGAGAGCGAATCCAACGAAGAGACCGTCGAAGATGACGGAATCGAGGATCTTTCCGCGCTGCAAGATGCCGAGGATGGCGACGAAGGGGATGCGGCCGACTCGGTCCCCGAGGACTTTATCGACGAGTCGAATCCATTCTACGTGAAGAAGCCAGAACCAGCCCCGGCCGCGACCAAGCCAGGCGTGGGATCGCAAGACTCAAGTTCGGCAGCGGGAGACATTCTTCGCAAGTTGCTCGATCGGCGCCGGTCCCCCAAGTAAACGGGTCCGTCAGGGTCGGTACCGACGATTCTCGATCCGGGGTTCCCCCGCCCCGGTTGCTTCCTTTCTCCCTGGCCCGACCGATCGATCTTCGTGCCCTTTGATTGAGGATCATGGTTGATATTGCTGGCGATTCCCCGCTCGATCCGACGACGCTCTTAACGCAACTGATCGAACGTCTCGAACGGGATGTCGTCGGGCAGCGACCGCTCCTGGAGCGGTTGGTCGTCGCGCTCCTGGCGAATGGCCATGTTCTGATCGAAGGTGTTCCCGGCCTGGCGAAGACGCGCGCTGTCCGGTCGCTGGCGCTGGCACTCGACCTTCCATTTCGCCGGGTCCAGTTCACGCCCGACCTCTTACCCGCCGACCTCACCGGGACCCAGGTCTACCGACCCGACAAGGGGACGTTCGACGTCCGACCGGGACCGATCGTCGCCAGCGTCGTGCTCGCCGATGAGATCAACCGCGCACCGGCCAAGGTTCAGAGCGCCTTGCTTGAAGCCATGCAGGAAGGTCAGGTCACGATCGGCGATCGGACGATCATCCTGCCCGACCCGTTCTTTGTCCTCGCGACGCAGAACCCGGTCGATCACGAGGGGACCTATCCGCTCCCCGAGGCGCAACTCGACCGCTTCCTCCTCAAGCTCGTGGTCGATTACCCGGATCGCGCTTCGGAACTGGCCCTGCTCGAACTCGGAGCGCTCGCACGCGAGTTTGAGCCAAAACTCGCCGCGACCCTCACCCCCGACGATGTGCGGCGCCTCCGGTCCGAGGCCGTCGCGGTCCGGGTTGCGACACCAGTCAAGGAGTACGCCGTTGACCTGGTTCGAGCCACCCGCGATCCCGCGACCGCGGGCTTGAAGGACCTTGCCGGCCTGATCGAACGCGGCGCCAGTCCCCGGGCAAGTCTCGGTCTGATCGCCGCCGCGCGAGCCCACGCCCTGATCAGCGGCCGACGCTTTGCCACTCCCCACGACGTCAAGGTGCTGGCCCGCGACGTCCTGCGGCATCGGGTCATCCCGTCCTACGAGGCGGACTCGGAGGGATTCGGCCCCGATCACCTGATCGGGCAGATCCTCGACCACGTTCCCGTCCCCTGATCAGGTCACTGGGGCCGGGGCAGCGCCGCCCGGCAAGACGGGTTCGGCCGTGTCGGCATAACGGACCCTGGGCGAGTTGAGCAAGAAGGCCCAGTAGATCAGGCCACCGACGAAGATGCCGACGCTGATCACCTGCGACACCGTCATGCCGCCCCAGAACACCCCCTCATCGTTCCGGAGTTGCTCGATCAGGTAGCGAGTGACGGGATAGCAAAGCATCAAGACCCCCATCACCTCGCCGTCACGACGCCGGAGCGGGTAATAGGTGTTCAGCAGGACCATCAGGATCAAACCATCGAGCGCCGAGTAAAGCTGCGTCGGGTGGAGAGCCAGGGAATGGAGCGCATCCGGCGCGATCAGACCAGCTTCCAACTCGGACTTGAACGGGGCCGAGTCGCGCGGAAACGAGACAGCCCAGGGTAAGTCGCAGGTGTCTCCCCAGCAACACCCGTTGAGGAAGCAACCAATCCGACCAATCGCGATCCCGAGAGCCAGCGCGGGTGCGATCACGTCGATCATCGGCCGGAGCGGAAAGGGTCGGAAGAGGCGGTAGGTGAAGAAGGCAAGAGCGCCGCCGAAGATGCTCCCATAGAGAACGATGCCCCCCTTCCAGACCTCGAAGATCTCCCAGAACGACGTGACCTGAGTGCCCCAGTACTCCGCGACGAAGAAGCCGCGTGCCCCGATGATCCCCCCGAGCAGGACCCAAAGGCCGAGATCATAGATCACCTCGGGATCAAGCCCTTCGCGGCGGGCGCGGCGGGCAGCCAGGTGCATTGCCCCGAGAAAAGCGAAGAAGAGCATCAGGCCGTAGCCGAAGATCTTCACCCCGACATAAGGAATCTCGAACAGCACCTGCCGCATCGTCGCCTCGTCCTCTGAATGGCTCGGGAGAGAGCAAGCCTGGTCGATCAATTCGTCAGGAGAGCATTATCGATCAAGCGTGCGGGACCAACCCGGACGGCGAGCAAGGCAACCACGTCTTGCCCTGGCCGGACTTGATCCACCGCCGCCAGAGTCGTGGCATCGACCACATCGACCGCTTCGATTTGGGCCAGCGGTTCGGATTTTAGCGTGTCTCGCAGGATCTGTCGAACCCGCTCGGCGTCGCGTTCGCCACTTGCCACTGCGGCCCATGCCCCTTGCAAGGCCCGATACAGGACGGTCGCGGCGGCCCGATGCCTGGGGTCGAGGTAGCGGTTCCGACTGCTCATCGCCAGACCGTCGGCTTCCCGGACGGTCGGCTCGGTGCTGATCCGGACCGGCACATCCAGGTCGCGGACCATCTGACGGATGACAAGCTGCTGCTGATAGTCCTTGGCCCCGAAGAAGGCGACATCCGGTCCGACCATGTTGATCAGCTTCAAGACCACCGTCGCCACGCCGCGATAGTGGCCCGGCCGACTGGCGCCTTCAAGGATCGAGCCGATCCCGGGAACTTCCACGCTCGTCGCCAGAGCGCCCGTCGGGTAAACCTCGGCCACGGCCGGGGCGAAGATCAGGTCGGCGCCGGCTTGCGCGCAGAGCGCCAGGTCGGCATCGAAGGTCCGGGGGTACTTGTCGAGATCTTCGTGCGGGCCAAATTGGGTCGGGTTGACGAAGATCGAGACGACCACAAAGCCGGTCTGGCGGCGAGCCGCCTCGACCAATGAGCGGTGGCCGAGGTGCAGCGCGCCCATCGTCGGCACCAAGCCGATGGTTTTGCCCGCGTGCCGGGCATCGAGCACGGCGGCACGGAGGTCGGCAATCGTCCGGGCCACGGTGATCGGGGAGGATGCACTGGGCGGAGCGCTGGGCTGGTTCATTGGGTCGGCTCGGGCGGTCGATCGGCTGAGTTCGGGCAGGTCAGCGAAGAGGGATATCCCGTCTTACGTCATGGTGGGAACACGGACCAGCCGAGTCAACCCCCGGTCCCACGACGATCCGCCCGCTTGATCCAACGCGGGGGCGCTTCCGCCGGACCCGCCCGGTATAATGATGGCCTTGGACCATCCGCCGTGCCCGTTATGGCTTCCTTGCGGGTCAACCGGGCGCTCATGTCGGCTGAACAGGGGTCAGGTCTCGTGGACTCGTCGCCACCGCACTCGCCGCCGCAGCTCTTCCTGCACCTCCTGGAGTCCACCGCGCAACCGTTTGTCGCGGTCGATAATCAGTACCGATTCGTCCTGACCAACCCCGCTTTTGAGCGGCTGACAGGCTACAGCAAGGCTGAGTTGCGAGAATTGACCGTCCTGGATCTGACTCCTGGGCCGTGGCGTAATGCCAACGCCGAGATCGTCGCGCAGCTCCGCGCCGGGGGGCCGTCGATCCGCTTCGAGAAGGAGTATTTCCGCAAGGGCGGGACGACGGTTCCGGTCGAGGTCGTCCTGGACGTGGACCGCGCCGAGGACGGGCAGGTCCGCGGTTTCTTCGCCTTTGTCGCCGACATCAGCGAGCGCAAAGCCACCGAGGCGGCCCTGATCGCGTCGGAGCGCCGCTTCCGCAAGCTCTACGACGAAGCACCGTTCGGCTACCACGAGATCGACGCCGAGGGGCGGATCGTTTCGATCAACCAGACCGAATGTCGGATGTTAGGGTACAGCCGCGACGAGATGCTCGGGCGGCCAATCTTCGACTTCGTCGCCGAGGAGTTCCGCGCGAAGGCCCGGATCGCCGTCCGCGAGAAGGTTGCGCAAACCCGGCCCCTCCAGATCATCGAGCGACCCTATATCACCAAGTCTGGCCAGCGGCTAATCGTGTCGATCCAGGAGAATTACCGACTCGACGACCAGGGTCAGGTCATCGGTCTGCGCAGCACCTTGCAGGACATCACGACGCGGGTTCAGGCCGAGCAGTCGCTGACGGCCTCCGAACGTCGCGCCCGGGCGTTGCTCGAAGGGATTCAGGATGTCGTGATCGTCCATGATTACGACGGGCGGATTCTCGACGCCAACCCCGCCGCCCTGGAGCGGTTTGGCTATAGCCGCGAGGAACTCCTGCAACTCAATACCCGCCAGGTCGATGCCCCCGAGTTCGCGCAAGGGTATGAGGATCGACTGGAAGTGCAGGTCGGGCAGGGCCGAGCCCGGTTCGAGGGGCGGCACATCACGCGTGATGGCCGGATTATCCCCGTCGAGATGACAACCTCGAAGATTCGGTTCGAGGACGCCGACGCGATCCTGGCCCTCTCGCGTGACATCACCGAGCGCAAGGCGCTGGAGACGACCCGTCGCCAGTTGGCCGAGGCTGAACTGGCCAGTGCCCGCGCCCTGGCCGCAAAGGCGCAGGATCTGACCCGCTCCGAGACCCGTTACCGGATGCTGACCGAAGGGTCGCACGATGCCGTCGTCGTGGCCGACCGCGACGGCATCATCACCCTGTTCAACCCCGCCGCCGAGCGGACTTTCGGTTACGCCGCCACCGAGATGGTGGGCCAACCGATCCACACGCTGATGCCTGCCGAGCTGCGCGATGCCCACCATCATGGCTTGCATCGCTACGTCGAGACGCGTGTGCCGCATGTGGTCGGTCGGACGGTCGAACTGACCGGACTCCGCAAGAACGGTGAGACATTTCCGCTCGAACTCTCGCTCAGCGCCGTCGAGGCAGGCGGTGAGTTGCAGTTCATCGGCTCGATCCGCGACCAGACCGAGCGGCAACGGATGCGAGCCATGCTGGTCCAGTCGGAGAAGCTGGCGTCGATCGGGCTGTTGAGCGCGGGGGTCGCGCATGAGATCAACAACCCGCTCGCTTACGTGGCCAACAACCTGGCCGTGCTCGAACGCGACCTCAAGGGGGTCATGGCGCTGATCGCCGCTTACGAGGTGATCGAGCCGAAGCTCCGAACGGTCGATCCCGCAGCGCTCGATCAGGTCGACGAGGTGGCCGAAGACCTTGACTGGGCTTATGTTCGCTCAAACCTGCCCCGGATGCTCAACCGGACCCGTGACGGTGTTCAGCGGGTGGCCAACATCGTCCAGAACCTGCGCGGGTTGGCCCGGACCTCGCCGCCCAAGATGGAACCGGCATTGCTCGTCGATCTGATCGCCCCGTCGCTGGAGATGATCCAGGGTCGAATCCGCCGCCGGGGGGTCGAGATCATCCAGACCCACGAAACGCCGCGCCGGCTTTCCTGCGTGGCCTCGCAGATCAGCCAGGTGGTCCTGAACCTCCTCGTCAACGCGGTGCAGGCGATCGAGGCCGGCTCGACCGACCACGGCGGCAAGATCACCGTGTTCAGCCGGCCTGAGACCGACTTTTACCGCCTGGAGATCAGCGACGACGGGCCGGGGATCGACCCTGAATCGTTGCCGCGCCTGTTTGACCCGTTCTTCACCACCAAGCCGGTCGGCGAAGGGACGGGTTTGGGACTCTCGATCAGTCACGGGATCGTCACCGGCCACGGCGGGCGGATCGAGGTCGAGAGCGCTCCGGGCGTCGGGACGACCTTTCGGATTCTCTTGCCGCTCAACCCCGCCATCGCCTGACGACCGGCTCACAGTCAGCCCGAGCACCAAGGAACGACCACGATGCGACCAACCGTCAAGTACACCTTGCTGATCGTCGATGACGAGCCCGACGTCTGCGACTCGGTCCATGACCTGCTCCGCCGCGAGTTTCGCGTCCTCAAGGCCCACAGCGGCCAGGAAGGCTACGAGATCATGCAGCGCGAGGAGGTCCACATCATCATGACCGACCAGCGGATGCCGCAGACCACCGGGGTGGAACTCCTGACCCAGATCAAGGTCAAGAATCCGCACGCGGTCCGGATGCTCTTTACCGGGTACGCCGATCTGGAGTCGATCATCGCGGCGATCAACCAGGGGCATATCTTCCAGTTCCTCAAGAAGCCGTGGCAGCCCGAAGACCTCCTGCACGCCGTCCGGCAGGCGGCGGTCGAGTACGAACGCCTGATCGCCGACGTCGACCTGAGCGACAAGCTCCGCGTTGAAGTCAGCAACCTGCAAGGCCGCGTCGAAGCCCTTGAGGCCGAGGTTCACCGCCTGGGCGAGGCTGGTGGTCAGCTTGCGGCGACGGCCAACGCGGAGCCCGCCGGGCCAGGCCAGAATTGACCCGCAGCGGTTGGTGTCGGATTTGCCGGAAGAGGTTGTGGCTCTCGCCCGGGGCGGAACTGGATCGGATCGGATCGAAATCGAGGTAATGCTTTGCCCGCAGCCACCGAACCAACACTCGCGACCACGTCGCCGGCCGACCTCGCGCTGGTCCGCGCGATCCGGGCCTGGGGATCGACCGATCCCGATGGAAACCCCTTCGGTTTCCTGGCCAAGTTCGCCCCCGAATACCGCGAGCGGATCATCGACATCTGGTTCTCGATCGCCCGCGTGACGCCCGAACTGGCCTGGCAAACGCTCCTGCGCGACCATGTCGCCGCCGCCCGGTTTGATCCCAGGCGAGTGCATCCGTCCTGGTTCGAGCGTATCCTGGCCGCCGAGTCGCCCGCCGTCCGCGCTCTCGTCCTGCAACGGGCCGCTGATCCGATCCGGATTCCCCTGGCAAGTCAGCTCAAGTCGGGGGCCCAGCGGCTCCCGCCGGTCGCGAGCTTCGCCAGCGAGGCGGCTATCGATTGGGCGATGACGCTCTGGAGCGAACGGCTGGTCGGCGATGTTCCCGAATCCCCCGACGACCCGCCCGTGATCATGGCCCTCTCGCAGTTCTCGATCCGGGAACTTTTCGGTCTGGCGCGGTTTTTGGGCCAGGTCAAATTCGCCTTCACGCTGGAGGGGATGGGGCCAAAACCGGCCGATGAGGCAGGAGTCCGGACGACCACCTCGGACCGGGTCCGGATCGGCTTCTTGCGCCGGATGATCGGCCAGCCCGACCCCCGCTTGATCCCGATCGCCCGGGCCGACTTCGCGTCGATCCCCAGCGAGCCCCGGCGGAAGTATGCCGCGGTCGGGTTGCTCACCGTGGCCCGCCTCCTGAAGGCCTGCGACCCCCACCGCGCCCGGTGGGCGATCCAGCACATCCCCTATCCGGTCGCCAAGCGCCTGGGGGTGCTGGGGACCAGCGAGATCCCCGGGGCCAGGACGCTCCCGCTCCGGGCGATCCGGGCGTGGGAAGCCTGGATCTTCGAGGCGGCCTGGGCGCGGATGCTTAGCGAGGACCGGCTCGCGGCGGTCGGCGGGAGAACCGAGCCGTGAGCGACGACGAGCTCCGCCCATCCCCCAGGCCCGACGACCTCGGACCGCTGGCTGAAGTGGGGCCGCTCGGACCGCTCCCGCAGCTCTCGCGGCGGCAGGTCGACGTCGAGCGGCACCTCGGCCCGGATGGTCCCGCTGAGGTGGCCCGACTGGTCGAGGACTGGAACAGTTTGCTCGGCAATGGGCTGGTGGCGGATCGCTTCGCCGTCCAGTGGCGGGCGGCGGGGCTCCGGCGACCCGGTGTGGTCGCTCACCTGCTCTGGCCCCGCTTCCGAACCCGGGTCGGTTTTGGGATCGATCCCCCGCTGGCGCATGCCGTGGTGGACCGCCTCCTCGGCCACGAGCGGACGCCCGCCGAGGCCCGCCTTCAGGTCTCGCCGGTCGAGTGGGGGGTTCTGACGTTCGTGATCGCCAGTGGGCTGGAACGCCTGGAAGACCGGGTCGGACCGATCGGCCCGTGGGATCTGGCGATCGACCGGGTTGGCCCCGACCCGTTCGATCCCGCCGACCTCGGGCCGATTGTCACCTGGCGCTGGCGGGTCCGGGTCGGCGCGATCACCGGCTCGGCCCGGCTCTGGATTCCCGACTCCCTGCTGGCGGTCTGGCTCGGAGCCCTCGACCCTGGCTCAAGGGTCGCTCCACTCCCGATGGCGATTGGGGCGGGCGATTGGCGTGTCGAGGCGGGTCAGATCACCGGGGTTCCGGCTCAGGATCGGGCCTATCTGATCCCAGGCCGACTCTGCCTGATCGACAACGCGCCCCTGACCGGCACGACCACCCTACCTGTCGGCGACGTCAGGCTGACCCAAACCGACCACGCGACGCAGACCTGGTTCTCGGCCCGGCTTGACTCGGTCGGAGCGGGTATCCGCCTCGTTGTGACCTCAGAACCCACGCAGACCTCGACGTCCCGGATGGCCACCATGACCGATTCCCGTGAGTCCCGTGGTCCTGATCCCGCCGGGAGTGGATCGTCCGCCGCGCTCGCTGTCGGTTTGACCGTGGAGCTGGGCCGGGTTCAAATCCCGCTCCGGCGTCTGGTCGACCTCGCGCCCGGAGACGTCATCGAGTTCGACCGAGGAGTGGGCGAGCTCGTCGACCTGACCGCCGACGGTCGCCTGGTCGCCCGGGGAGAGCTGGTGCAAGTCGATACCGAGCTGGGTGTCCGGATCACCCAGACTTACGTCTGATCCGGATCCATGGACAGCAGGTGCATGCCAAATTGTCAAGGAGCAAGTCGCAAAGGGGATCGCTGATTGGCCCGGGTGATTGGGCTCTGGCGAGCTGCAATGCGAACGGATTTGCTGGGGTCGGGAAGCCGCGGAGGTGGCCGCTCGACTTGGTCTGAATTTAGCCCTGATGTCGCAGCCGGAGGCGGCCGAGCCGAGCGATGCCATTTCGCCACCAACCCGCGACCAGATCATGGTCGGGGAGGCTTACCCCGTACCTCGAAACCTTGATCCGGCGGTACAACATGCACGAGGCGACCAGGATGCCGACCGGCGTGGACATCTCGGCCAGGACGTTGGGGACGTCCGAGGATTCCGACTCGGCAAGTTGCGACCGTGCCAGGTTGCGGAGGATCATGCTCCGAGCCGGATCGGACTCGGCCAGATGCGCTGCGGGTTCAGCTGTGGTGGTCAACTCGGTCACGACCTCAACCTCAACTTCGGCCGCGGCGGTCAGGATCGGGGGCGAAGTCCCGGCAACAACCGGGGATTGCTCGGCCAGAGTCGCGGTCGGGTCGGTCACGGGGCTCGGGACCGGTCGGGTCGGCTGGATCCGTTCGGTCTGCAACCGACTGGGGTGATTGCTCGGGACCGGCTTAAAGCTGGGTAATTTGCTGACCTGGATGGCGTAAAGACTGTTGATGGCGTCCTGGTTCATGCTGGCCAGCGCATCAGTCGTCGCGGGGACGGATCGAGTGGTCGATGGCGACTCGGTGCTCGCGAATGAGCCGAGCGGGATCTGGTTGAACGAGGCAATGTTGAAGGCCCCCGACGATTCCGTGCCGGATGTCTGGGAATGCGTCGAGTCAAGACCCCTGTCATTGGTGGTGATTGGCAGGGCAGCGATCGAGTTAGGGGCGGCGACCGACTCCGGCGCGAGGTTCTGGCTCATCGCCGCTGCCGATACTGAGCTTCCCCCCACCGCCTGATGCAGACCCGCCGGCAACTGACCGACTCCCGTGTTCGAGAGCGATTCGGGGCTGAGTGCCGTCGCCACGACACTGAAGGCGACCGACTGAACCTGAGCTGTCGGGTTCGTGACGATCACCGCATACACCCCGGGCATCAAGCTGGTGTTGCCGCCAAGGCTGATGTTGATCCGCTGGTTGGAGACCGCCGAGCCGTCACTCGATGAGAGCTGGATCAACTGCCCCGTCAGGTTTGGGTTCGAGACGTTGACCCGATAATCCTGGCCCTCGATGACCGAGAACCGCTCGATCACCGTCTGCCCTGGTTGCAGTGTCGTCAGGTTCTTCCAGTCATCCGCGGTCGAACCTGGGTACACGGTGCCGAGCAGACCCGGCACGGTCGCCCGCAAGGTGGTATTAAACGACCCCAGGGTCTGAGTTGTCTGAGTCGCTCCCGCCGTTGCGGACGGCAGGAGGGCCTGGATCGCATAGTGACCGGTCGGCAAGTTACTGGAGAACGCCAGCAAGAGTCGGCCTGTCCCTGGATCATATCCGCTCGGCGTGATCGGCCAGGTCTGCCCGGCGGCGTCGGTCAGCGAGAAGGCCGCCGAGGAACTGCTGAGCAGGCTGAGATCGAGATCCGGTCGGTCAAACTGGATCAGGACCGAGTCCGGGTTGCCGCCCAGCCCGTTGGAGTTGGTCGGGGTGATGGCGACCACTCGCGGCAATGTGGTCTTGATCGCGGTTCCCGACAGGGTCACCGAGAGCGACGATCCCTGGTCATCAGCGCTCGGAGCGATCCGGTAGAACTCGACGAAATAGGTGCCCGAGGTCAGGCTCTGGGTCACGGTGGCGATCTCCGACCCACGAGTGCTGAGTATCAACTGCTTCTGAGCATCATAAAGGGCCATCTGGTACCCGTCCGGATCGGCCGAGCCGAACTGGGGGTCCAGCTTCCAGTGCGAACCCGCCGGCAAGTCGAGTTCGTTGAGAGTCTGGTTCAGGTCGTTCGCCACCACGGGAACCGTGAAGGAGGTGGTCGAACCAGTGACCCCGATGAGCTTCTGCGCGGCGATGCTGGAGTCATCGGCGGCCTGCTGGCCGACCGCGAACTCCTCGATCACCTGATTGATCTGACCTGTACCCACCCCGTTGCGATCCGTGAGACTGTTGCCACCGACCAGAACAAGGCGGTAACGTCCCGGGTCCACCGCACTGGTGAACGAGACCATCAGCGTGTCCGAACCATCCCCGGTCTCTCGATAAGCTCCGTCCAGTTTCGCGACGTGCGTCGAGGAGCCATCGGGATTCACATGATCCAGCTCAAAGTGGTTGCCGACCGGGCGAGCCAGGTTGACCGGCCGGTTGAAGTGGACGGCGAACGCGGGGGATTCGGAGGGATCGGTTTGTGGGGCCGACTGAGTCAGCGAGTTCGGGATCGGGACCACCGCGGTGACCTGCAGCACCGACGTCACTGCGGCCGAAATTCCGGTCAGAGCCAGGCGTTGATCGAGCCGTTCGATGCTCAGAGGCGATCGGCGGACAGTCTGACCACGCGGGCGGCCGGGAACCCGACCGAGCTTTTTCTGGAGATGTAACATGGGCGGAACTCATGATAAAAGATCAGTTCGGTCGGGTCGCTCACCACTACTCCAAAGGTAGGTCGAGTTCGATTCCAGCGCAAGAGATTGCGGGAACTCCTTGGTCACGATGCAAAAAAACCTCGCAAGCCGGACTTCATTGGGCCAATCAAGGCGGAGTCGCTCTTAGCGGCGCAACGCCGGCTCGCCTCTTTCTGAGACCCGATGAGCCGCGACGCCAAAGTGGAGCGTGGTCAGATCGACTTCCTGGGCCGCCGAGCCGACCGCAAACAGCCCCCAGCCCGCCCCAACACGGATGACCGGAAGATCGGTACCCAGTCGGACCACCCGCGATCGAGCCAGACCTGCCAGCGCGGGAGCGGTGCCGACCTGACCGACAAGATCCAGGCTGACGAGATCCTGCAACGAAGGCTGGATCGCGGGATGACGGACGAAGAGCCGCCCTTCATGTGTGGAGGCTCCGACCGGGACCACGAGAACCAGACCCATCTGGCGGGTCGGGTTGAGGTCGTGGACGCGAAAGAGCGGCGCGTCGGCGGGGAGGCGGGTCGGTAGGACCGTGGGCAGGGTCTCGATGCGTTTGCTCGTTTGCTTGCTATAGAAAAACTGGCCGTAAAGCGTGTCGTGCCAGAGCGGGTAGAGGTTGTCGAGTTGGACCCGCGAGCCGTCGGGAACCTCATCCATGACGCCGGCATCGACCGCGGCGATCAGGTTCCGCCGCTGCCAGTGCCACGCGGTCCCATGATCGGCGGCGAACTGACGATACAACCGTGAGCCCGGCGCTGCGTTCATCGCCGTGGCCACCTCCTGATTGGCGCGGAAGGTCAGACCAAGGGTTGCCGCCAACACGGCCGCCACAATCCCGCACCGGTTCCGGCCGCCCGAGCCCTGGACCTCGACCTGGACCTCGACCTGGACCGCCACGAACCGCCAGATCCCGAGCGCCGCCAGCAACCCCACTCCGTAATACTGGACCATCACCCCGATCCAGCCCACCCCGGGACCGATGTAGTTCCGGTGATAGGGGCTGATCCCGGTCAGGATGGCCGGCAGGGTTGCGAGCAAGAGACCCAGACCCGCCAGTCGGATCGGCTCGATGGCATACTTGGTACCGCTCACGATCCCTCGGAGCCGGCGCAGGATCGCGAAACTGATCGTCACCGCGGCCAGCGCGACGAGCAACGCCCCCGGCCGGAGGAGCCACCTTGCCCAGTGGCCCAGGTTGTGTCCCTGGCTGAACAGGTCGAGCGGGTCCGCCAGATAGTAGCTGATTGGCAGACCCGCCGAGATCTGCCACCCGAGCGCCTGGAGGACCGGGATCAAGGTGCAATCCGTCGTATGGACGTAGTTGGGCGACGGGTAGAGCCGGCGGACGAGCAAGGTCATTCCCGCCGCGAACCCTGCCGCTGCCACGAATGGCAGTCCGAGCAAAACCCCCCGTCGCCAGCCTGGCCGGGCCTGCACGATCAGCCAGACCGGGATCAAGACCAGGGGATAGGTCAGCTCATAGGCCAGCGTGCAGGCCAGGTAGGCCAGGGCACTGCCGATCAGGAAGCGCCGCCCCGCCCCTTCAAGCGCTCGCGCGAGCCAGATCAGGCTGACGAAGAAGGCGGCGATCACCCACTGGATCTGGGCGTAGTAACCGAGCATCGGATCAACCGTCAGCCGGAACTGGATCAGCGGGACCACACAGGCCAGAGCGAGCGCGGCGAACCCGGCATCGCGGGTCAGGCGACGGATCAAGGCGTGGTACAGGATCAGATCCACAAGCGTCACGGCCACGATGTAGGTCTTGTAGACGGTCACCGACTGAAACAGCCGGAAGGCGACGGCCGTGATGATCGGGGTGATCGGGTAAAACCGGCCGATCAGGATCGAATGCTTCACCCCGAGCCAGGTCTCGGTCCACCACGACGACTGCCGGAGGATCGGACTCGCCGGTACCATCGCCGAGTAATAGACGTCTTCCGCCCAGTACCCGGTGTTAATCGCTGGGGAGAGACACACGGCGGCCAGGCACAACAGGGCCACCACCGGCCAGTCCGCACGAATCCGCGACCCGATCGTCCCGCCCGTCATGATCTCGACCCCATTGGCCCTCGGTTGGTTCCTGGTTACATCGACCCCAGCCCACGGGTTGCCCGCTCTCGATCCAACCTAAGACACGAACTCGGTTCGGACCACCGTCAGAATCGGCTAAATCGGATAAACCACCTGAATTGCGTTCTGGAGGAAAAGGGTCTGCACCCCGACCAGTCCCACCGTCAGACCCAGACTGATTGCGTTCGCTCCCAGCCGTTCCCAGCCGACCCCGGCAGCGGCCAGCAAGGGGGGAAAGAACGGCACCCAGAGCCGACCGACCTCGCTCAAGCTCCGGCCCGACACCGTCAACACGGTCAGGACGGCAAGCGTGGCCCAGGTCGCCGTCGAGACCCGGCGCGGTTGGAGTCCAGCCCAAATCATCAGGACCACCGCCGCCAACCCCAGCCCGACCGCCGTCTCGATTGGGTTGACGACCGCCCAGGACAGGCGGTTCCGGGGGTAGTCGTGGTAAAACCGGGCATGGTGGGCCTGGTTCACCCACCAGATGGTCGCCGGGTTCGCCCCCGTGCTGATCCACCAGAGCAGGGTTGCCAGGCCAAACCCCAGGCCGGTCAGAACCAGCCCCACCAGGCGAGCCCGCCAGCCCGAATGTCCCGGCGCGGCCGCGAGGATGACCGCCACCACCAGGCCGACCGCCAGGTAAGCCAGCGTCAACTGCATGCCGACCGCCAGGATCAAGCCCGACCCGACCGCCAGCAGCCCACCAGTCCCGCGTCGATCCGCCCGGACCGACCAGGCGGCGGCGGCCCAGGCGCTGGTCGAGAGCAGGGGGAAGGCGGTATCGGCCGTCGGCTGGAAGAGGATGGCCGACGGGACGAGCGGCCAGAGACTGGCGGCGGCCCAGGCGACGGGGGCGCTTGACGTGGCCCGGACCAGCAGGAACAGCGGGATCACCGTCAACGCCGACCCGATCAGCGTCAGGGCTCCCGTCACGACCAGGGCGGCGGCGTCGGCGCGGGTCAAGGTGGGGTCGGATGCCCGCGTCGCCCGGATCATCGGCTCGACCGATCCCGGGGCGTGGTCGACCACCACCCGGGCGAGGTCCGGGTATGCCGCGGTCAAGGCCGCCAGGCTCCGGGCCACCACGAACAGGCCCGGGGGATGCGTGCCGATGTGGAGCGAGTCTTGCCGGTCGATCCAGGTGGGATAGTTGCGGAGGAACGCCCCGAGACCGGCCGGCATCTGCTGGCGGGCCACGGTCTGATAGCCGCTCGACCCCTCGTTCCGGAGCGCGATGATCCACTTGGCCAGGCCGTAGCCCTGCGGCGCTCCCTCCTGAACCAGGGCCTGAACCGGGATCGCGACCACCGCCAGCGCCGCGACCCAGGCAACTTCGCGGCCGACCGAAGCTCCAGCCGCCAGCGACCTTGCCCCCACGACCGCCAGGCCGGCCAGGGTGGCGACCGCGCCGAATGCCAGCACAAGGCCGCCGGGGTTGGTCGCGATCGAATCGGGGATGCGGAGCCATTCCCACTCATTGGGAACGCCGAGCGGCCACCAGTGCCGGGCCATCCCGAGGGTAAAAAGGACCAGCAGGGCCGCTTGAATCGCGGCGAGAATGAGCGAGGATCGGTTCATGCGTGGATCTTGGCCTGCAAGGGTGACGGCGGTTGATCTGGTGAAAGTTGGCAATTTCAGCGACCAGACAACTGCATCGGGCTCGGGCGGGTGTTATCTTCGGGGCACCAGATCCTGCCGCCCCTCATTGTCAAACCCATGCGACCGCCCGGAAGGTGGCCCCGGAGATCCCCGACCATGCACTTTGACGATCCCGCTCGGCAACCCGTTGGCGACGCTGAGGCATCCGGCCAGTCCTGGACCAAGGCGCTCAACTCGTACCACTGGTTCGTGCTGATCGTCGCCGCGCTCGGGTGGATGTTCGACACGATGGATCAGCAGTTGTTCAATCTTGCACGTCTTCCCGCAATCACCGAGTTGCTCAAGGGGGATGGCAAGGCGGTCGACTCGAAGCAGGTGGCCAGCTATGCCGGCTACTCGACGATGATCTTCATGATTGGCTGGGCGACGGGCGGGATCTTCTTTGGCGTCCTGGGCGACCGGATCGGCCGGGCGAAGACGATGATGTTGACGATCCTGGCCTACTCCGCCTTTACGGGTCTGAGTGCGCTCTCGGTGGGGGTCTGGGACTTTTCGTTGTATCGGTTCCTGACCGGCCTGGGGGTTGGTGGAGAGTTCGCCGTCGGGGTTTCACTGGTGGCCGAGGTCATCCCCGACCGCGCCCGACCGTATGCGCTGGGGCTGGTCCAGGCGATGTCGACGGTCGGCAACATGCTGGCGGCGGTCATCGGCATGGTTCTGGGGCGCCTCGAAGAGACGGGAGCCGTCGGGGGCGCCTGGCGGATCATGTTCCTGATCGGGATGCTCCCGGCGTTGCTCGCGGTCCTGATCCGGCGTCGCCTCAAGGAGCCCGAGCGCTGGCAACAGGCAACCCAAGCCACCACGACCGGAGTTGCCGCGCCCGAGGTCAAGGCGGGGTCGATCCGCGAGTTGTTCACGACGCCGGAACTACGGCGGAACGCGATCGTCGGCATGATCCTTGGGTTCTCGGGGGTCGTCGGCCTCTGGGGGATCGGCTTCTTCTCGTTCGACCTCGTCCGCAAGATCCTCGACGCACGGATGCGGTTGGAAGGGGTATCGCCCGAGTTGATTCCCGGCAAGCTGACGTTCTGGGTTGGCATCACGTCATTCTTCCAGAACCTGGGCGGATTCTGCGGCGTGTACGCCTTCACCCGCGTCACGGCGCGGATTGGCCGGCGACCCGCGTTCGCGATCTCGTTCCTGCTGGCGATGGTGGCGACGGCGGGCACGTTCTGGTTCATCGACAGTTATGATGACCTCTTCTGGATGGTCCCGATCATGGGCTTTTGCCAGATGACCCTGTTTGGCGGCTACGCGATCTACTTCCCCGAACTCTTCCCGACCCGGCTCCGGAGCACCGGGACCTCATTCTGCTACAACGTCGGCCGGCTGGTCGCGGCGGTTGGTCCCCTGTCCCTTGGGTTGCTGATCAGCCACGTTTACCAGGGTTACGGCGACATCCTCGCCCGCCGCTACGCCGGGGTGACGATGTGTGCGGTCTTCCTGGTCGGGCTGGCGGCCTTGCCCTTCGCCCCGGAGACGAAGGGCAGGCCGCTGCCGGAGTGAGCGTTAGACTGGATCATTCCTTGATCCCTGCCGGCTCGCGGGCTTCGGCCCGCGAGTTGAGCGGGTCGAGCGCGGGTTCGTCACCGAGCGGAGCGCTCAACATGCTCCGGATCGGTGCGTTGTTGCGGTCTTGCTCGATCGCTCGTTTGATGCTCGGGTTGCGGCCGATGATCAGGCGATCATTCGGGAAGACCTGGAGGTTCGCCACCGCATCGCCCCGCCAGATGGCTTGCAGGTCGATCCGGTAATCCTGGGTTGGCTTGCCGCCGACCCCTGGCCGATACAGATGAACATCCTTCGGTTCGGCGGTCGTCACCAGACCTCCCGCGAAGTTGAGTGCGTCGAGGACCGTCTCCTTGCCGGTGAATGGCAGTCGTCCCGGGGTGGCGACATCCCCCTGGACGTAATACACCTTGGTGTTGTGCGACACGATGTCGACGAAGACCCGGTTCGTATCCTGGGGGCCAATCGCGATCATCCCCGGCTGCATGGGGTCGAGGGGTCGTTTTTGAAACGCCGCGGCAACGTCATCCTCTCCGGGCGGATCTTGCGTGACAGGGCGGGGGCCGCTGGGACTAACAAGTCGAGTCTGCACGCTCGCGGGTCGGACGTGAGGATGCTGTGAAAGCCCTGTCTGCCGAGGTCTGGCCCGATCCTCCGGTCCCGGATCGGGAGGGATGGGGACGTGAGCCTTCGGTGCGTCGGGTTGGACGTGGGGTTTGCGCAGAGGTGGCTCGGGAACTGCTTCTTCGGCCTCATTGGGGGCCAACATGCCGGCTCCCGGCATAAATTCGACGAGCCCAAGCACCTCGTCGGTGATAAACTGCCGCAAGTGAAGCGCAACCTTGGTTTTGGCCTGCTCCAGCGTGAGACCTCGGACATGGACCTCGCCGTAGAACCCGAGCGAAATCTTGCCATCGGGCCGGATCAGGCGCTCCCCCGTGATCGGGCGGCCAGGAAGCGTCTGGAGCACCTCAACAATGATTATGTCAGGTGGTTCGAGGATGATCGGAATGTCGATCATCGCCCCTTCGTGCGGCAGGGGATCGGTCGGGATCGCAACCGGCGGATGGGGACGGAGCGAGATCCCCACGACCGGAGGAGCAGGCTCCTGGGCCTGCACCAGGCCCGAACTGCTGAGCGTGAGGGCGAACATGCCCAGAAACTGGCGAGTCGAGAGAGTCATGCGTGAGTTGTCCCTGCGAGCAACGAGATCCAGCCGCGCTGGACCGGGGAGGATGGGGCCATCTCATTAGTAAGGAGACAGCGGTCCAACCGCCAGCAAATTCGTCAGATCGGCGCCGACAGGTTGCCATCGTGGAGCACAACCGTGCGTGGACGGGCCAGGATCACCCAGATCGGGCAACCGACGCATCAGAGAATCCGGATCAATCTGGATCAGAGGGTCGGTTCAGCGCCGTCGGGTCTTCGGCTGCCGCACGTCGCGGCGCTTCTTGGGTCGCGGTTCGGGGCAAAACCGGGTCGAATCCTCAGTTGGCAGCGCGGCGACGAGCGGCGCGGCGACCACGTTGATATCGGGGCGGAACGAACCCAACGGTCGAGCAGACTTCACCGGAACAGGGGCCGGTTTGCCTGGTGGGACCGGGGCGGGACGGGGCGGCGGGGCGGGTCGGGAGGCCGCTTCGGCCTTGGTCGCGGCGGCGTGAGCCCGGTTGAGGTCGCCGATTGCCCGGACGGCGCGATAGAACCCACGCTCGGCGGCCGCGTCGTAGCGGCGGATCAAGTGCACCTGACCCGACGGATCGAGCCGTGCTGCCCGGCCGGCCTCGGCGCGGGCCCACTGGATTTCGGTCACCTGGTCCGCACGAGTGGCACTGTCCACCGCGCCCAGGCGCGTCTGTTCGGTCTCAATCCGGTCCGCGAGTTCCGCCGCCGTGATGTTGGCCGCTGCCTCGGCGGTCAGGCCGAGCAGGCTGCCAAGCCGTTGCCGCCGGTCGGGATCAGGGGTGGGCTCGGCGATTGCCAGGCGCTCGCGCTCCCAGAACTGGAGCAGACGCTCGATCCCCTCGGGCATCGCTTCCAGACTGACCCGAGCTTCGTGCATCGCCATGCGCCGGCTCAGAAGATTTTCGAGCCGGTCCAGTTCGCCGACCCGCGTGGCATCAAACGCCTCGACGGCCGCCTGGACGTGGGCCAGCATCCCTGCCTCGGCGTCCACCTGCGCCTGGTCCATCCGGACCGACAGGATCGCCGCCCGCCGAGCCAGAAAACCGCCCGCTTCACCTGCTGCCCGGAACTCGGCGGCGAACGCCTCGGTCCGCCGGGCCACCAGCGTCTCGTTCTCGTTCGGAGCGAGCAGGTCTCCCGCCCCCGCCCGCCCATGCTGGAAGGCATTTAGACGCGACCGAGCTTTTCCCTCAACCGAAGTCGGTCCGGTCGAGTGCTGGGCGTTCCGCCGATTCGCTTCAATCCGCGCCAGAGAAGTCGACATGGTGGTGTCTCGCGTTGGGTATCCGAGCGGCAAGTTCGGCAAAGTGACTCCTGAATATTATGGCACAAAAAGACAACTTTAAACCGATTAGCTTGCGAATTCGGGATTATCCCTGCAATTTGGTCGTTCCAGATAATCAGAATCGGGATTATTGATTGCCGAGTGCGGTGGGATCGCCCAATGGTGGGTCGTGCTTGATCCGAGACCGCCAGGAAGCAGGTTGGCCCTGATGCGTTCGCCGACCCGAAGATTTTCATGGGATTGGGGGCGGAAGTTGGGTAAGATTGATCCGCGAGCCTCAAGCGAGGCAACGCGGCGGCCGGGTCCGGCGCCGATGGCTGCTCGGGTGGCCCGCGCCTTGTTCGGACGCCTCGCCTCATGGATTTCTCTCAGGTTCTGGTCATCGTCGGTCTGATTTTCGTCAACGGCTTCTTCGTCGCGGCCGAGTTTGCCCTGGTCAAGGTCCGGTCGAGTCAGATCGACCAGATGGTCGAGGATGGCAACTGGGCCGCCAAGCTGACGAGCCAGGCGCTCAACCGGCTCGACGCTTACCTCTCGGCGTCGCAACTTGGGATCACCGTGGCCAGTCTGGCACTTGGCTACGCCATCGAGCGCGTGATCAAGCCGATCGAGCATGGTTTGTCGTTGATCGGTCTGGGTGGCGAGAACTGGCGGATCGGGTCGATCCAGCTCCCGCTGGCGTCGATCCTGGCGTTCTCGTTCGTCACCTTCTTGCACATGGCGATGGGTGAGCAGGCGCCCAAAAGCCTGGCCATCCGGTCAGCCAAGACGATCGCGCTCTGGACGGCTCCCGTCCTGATCGCCTTCTACTACCTCTTCTTCCCGTTCATCTGGCTGCTCAACAATGCCAGCAACCTGACACTTCGGTTGATCGGCCTCGGTCGGGCCGATCATGCTGAGGTGACGACGACCGAGGAAGAACTGCGGCACATCGTCGCCGAGAGCGTGGCCGGGGGGCACGTGACCCGCGATGAGCGGAAGATGATCGAGAACGTCCTGAACCTGGAAGAAAAAACAGCGCGGCGGATCATGGTTCCACGCCCGGACATTGTTTATCTATCACTCTCGCGGCCCGTCGAGGATAACCTCCGGGTTGCGCGGCAGTCGGGGCACACGCGGTACCCGCTCTGCGAGGATGACCTGATGTCGGTGATCGGGATGATCCACGTCAAGGATCTGTTCCGCGCGGGGGGTTCAGGCAGCTTCCGTCCCGACCTCCGCAAGGTTTCGCGGCCGACGCCGTTCTTCCCGGCGTCGCTCCGGCTCAACCAACTCCTCGCCGAGTTCCAGCGGACGCGGGTCCACCTGGCAATGCTCCTCGACGAGTATGGCAGCCTGGTCGGCATGGTAAGTCTCGAAAACGTGCTGGAGGAAGTGGTCGGGCCGATCCAGGATGAATTCGACCGCGAGTCCCCCTTGATCACCCCGCTCGGCAACGATGCCTTTGAGGTGGACGCGAGTTGCCCGCTCGACATCCTGGCCGAGACGCTGGGCGGCGACCTGCCCGAGACCGACAACGAGACCGCCGGCGGCCTGATCCTCGACCTCCTGGGCCGGATGGCGCAGCCGGGCGACAGCGTCGTGATCGACGAGCATCGACTGGTCGTCGTCCGCGCGGACCCGACCCGGATTCGCACGATCCGGGTCGAGCGGATCGTCGGGCCGACCCCGCTGGACTCGCAACTCTCGCCGGCTGCAATCGACCCGGTCAGGCCCGACCGCAAGTAACCCCGAGGCAATTCCGCAGTTGGGAACCGGGTTTGCGGCAAGCAGCGTCAGCATCGTGTGCATCCGCCCCCACCGTTGACTTGCCGCACCCGGGAGATCGTTCATGCCGACGTATTATGAATCCGCTGACCTCGCCAAGTTGAAGGAAGTCGCCGACGGAGCCCCCGCGCTCTGGGAAAAGTTTCAGAGCTGGTACGGCGACGTGATGAAGGAAGGGGCCTTGACGGCGCGCGAAAAGGCGCTGGTGGCGCTCGCGGTCTCGAACGCCTTGCAGTGCCCGTACTGCATCGATCTCCACACCCGTGGGTGCATCGAGAACGACGTCTCGATCGAGCAGATGACCGAGTCGATCCAGGTTGCGGCGGCCATCCGCGCGGGTGCCACGCTCTCGCACGGCATCCAGATGCGGGCCGTCGCCGATCACCGGGCCGAAAGCTGATCCGTCCGGTTCACAGGCCGAGGTCTTGCAAGAGGCGTTGCAGGTGCCGCTCGATCTCGTCGGCGGTGTCCTGATAGGTGGCCTGGTCCATCCCGACCGGATCATGGATGTCGCCGCCGGTCGGGTCGAGCAGCCGGACCCGGTCGGCGACGTCGGGGACCTGATCGAGCAAGGCGTCGAGGTGGTCCCACGTCATCGCCAGGATGTGATCGGCGTGCCGAACCAACTGCGGGGTGATCTGGCGACTCGAATGCTCGACCAGGCTCCCGCCCCGACCGCCGACGACCTCGATCGCGTTGGTGGCGGCGGGCATCCCCTCGCTCGCGGCCACGCCCGCCGACAGGACGAGGTAACCGGCATCGACCAGATTTCTCGGCGGCGCAGCCGAGCCGCCGGGCCAGGACCGCCTTGCAAAGCGCCTCGGCCATCGGGCTCCGGCAGGTGTTGCCGGTGCAGACGAACAGGATGATCGTTGCGGCCCGCTCGGCGATGTTCCGCTCCGAGACGGCTCCCGGCTGAATGATCGACCACCGAGCGCCGTCCAGCCCGATCACCGTTGCCAGGTGACCAGGCGGCAGGTCGCCCGAGTCGAGGATCAAACTCAGCCCTTCGGCGTTGGCGACCTCGGCCAGCGTCAGTGGTCGGCGGACGCGACCGGCTCCCCAGGCGGATGACCCGTTCCACTGCACGAGCGGTCCCGCGGCGAGGCGCACCAGCTCGCGGACCGTCCGATCGGCGGGAATCTGGAGTTGGATCCGGTTGCCGGTCGTGATCAGGAACGCCTGGACCGGCTCGGCCAGTTGCGCCGCCAGACCATCCGGTCGAACCGCGCTGCGGACGATGACCGGGCCGGGCCAGACCCGCCCAGCGAGTTTGTGTGCCACCGGGGCGTCGGCATCGACCCAATCGCCCAGTTCTTCGACCGCCCGGAGGAGCAGGGTCGGCCGGGCCGTCGGCCCACCCACGGGCGCGCCGCCCCATCGATCCGACCAGGCCCGGAGCCGATCCAGCGCGGCCGGGTGCAGGGCGGAGGCCAGCAAGCCATACCCTGAGTCGGTCGCCAGCGCCACCAGACCCCCCTGAGCCAGGGCAGCCACCGCTTGATGGATCACGTCGCGGAGGTCGTCGGCCTGACGCACGTCGATTCGGTCGGGCATGAGAGGCAACATTCCGGCAAAGGTCAGGCAGGGCAGAGAGGGGGGATCAGCCGGCGAGCCGGTCAGAACAAGAGCGTCACGCCCTTGACGTCGCGGAGCTTGGCGTAGATCGCGCGGACCTGATCGGCGCTCTGGACATTCATTTCGAGGGTCAGCGACACATGCTTGCCATTGGGGGTCACGCGGACCGAGTGGTCGAGTTCGCCGGGCGTGGCCAGCTCGGACGCGGCCGCCTCGACGACCCGGCCGACGAAGTCATCATCCACCGAGCCGATGGCCTTGATCTGATACGTGCCGGGAAACGGGTGCGTGGATTCGAGCAGGTCTTCCGACGGGCGATGGTCCATGACCGAGTCCTTCTGACAGAAGCCGAGTCCCAACCGAGGGAACGCAAGAAAATCCCCGGCGGGTGCTCCTTTTGATTATAGGAAAAGCCGTCCTGGGTTTCACCATAGTCACGGCGGGATCAGGGTGATGCAGGTCGAGACAACGCCGTCAGGCCGACCACCTTCGGGCAAAAGGGGGTCGGCCTGCCGGGGGGTTCAGACGGAGGAAAGGCAACGCAAGGGGTGATCGGTTGCGGCAGGCGGGTCTTCATCCCACCTGCCGACTTGGGGATCGGGTCAAGGCTTCAAGGCGACGCCTTCGGCCTTGGCGAACGTCTTGTCGAGGAGGATCTCGACCTCCGAAGCGGTCCGCAGGTTCCGGTTGCTCACCTTGCCGTCGGGATCGACGAGGAGCAAGGTCGGCAACGAGATCACACCGAACTCGGTGGCGAGGCGGTTTTCCATCCCGCCCGGCTCGAAGATCTCGGGCCAGGGCAGGGGGTTCGACTTGAGGAAGGCGTCGAGGTCCGCCTTGTCGTTGTCGAGGTTGATCGACACAACCTCGAAGCCTTTCGACCGGTACTTCGCATACAGCTTGGCCAGGTCGGGCAGGTCTCGCTTGGCGGGGGCGGCCCAGGTGGCCCAGAAGGTGACGAGCAAGGTCTTGCCGCGATAGGCCGAGGTATCGACCGGCTGGCCCTTCAGGTCCACACCTTTGATGCTCAACGGCTTGCCGACGATGTCGAGCCGCTTCAGGGCGCCGGTGGCTTTTTTGCCCCACTCGGTGCCGGGCGATTGCTCGGCAAGCTGGGCGTAATACTTGCGGGCGTCGGCCTCGCGGCTGTTCATCTCGTTCGTGCTCGCCAGGAACAGGAGGGCCTGCGGGGCTTCCTCGCTCTGGGGATACTTTTCGACGAACGCCTTGAGCTTCGCCAGCACGGCATCCTGATTCGTCATCGCGTTGGTCGAATCCGCACTCTGGAGCGCGAAGTCGGCCTCGATCGCCTTGTAGGCCGCGTAGGAGCCGATCTTGCCCCCCCGGGCGGTCATCTGGTCGAGGTACTTCGACCCGTCGGGATAGGCCCCGCTCGAATAGGCGGCCGCCAGACTATCGACGATCAACTTCTGGTTGTCGAGTTCGACCCGCTCGTCGCTCGCCGCTTCGGCGGCCTTGACGATCTTGTTGAGCGGAGCGATCCGGCCGACGTGGAACTTGGCCACGCCCTGAGCGTTGCCTTCAAGCAAGGCCCGATTCGCGTTGTCATAGGCGGCGAGCGCGGCCATCGCGGCGGCGACCTCGGGGTTTTCGGCCCCGGCGGCGGGTCCGCCATCGTTCCGGAAGACCGCGGCGCGGATGCCTCCCTCGGCCGTGGCGATCATCCCGGCCTTGGGGTCGATCGCCCGGGGCAGATCGACGAACTTCCAGGTCTCGCCAATCTTGACCATCTCGCCCACCTGGAGGAAGGCGGTTTTGCCGCTGGCCCCGGCCCCATTGGCGGCCCCGGCGAAGATCATGGCGTTTTCGTGCAGAACCAGGTCGTCCTTGAGGCCGGCATCGGCCGGAATCAAGTGCGGGAGCGACGCGTTCAGGCCGAGCCAGACCGTCTCGGCATCCCACCCGGTCAGACCCGACCGGAGCGTCTTGACGGCGGCGGCGCGGCCCTTCTCGGCGGCGGCAACCTGGTCGATCTCGGTTTTGGGGACGCCCAGAGCGTCGAGTTCGGCGGCGGTGGCCATGACCGACTCCAGCAGGTCCATGTCGCCCTGGATGAGCGCCTGGACGAAGACCTTGCTGGCTTCCTCGGCCGAGATCCGGTTCCAGCCGGCGATTTTGGCCTTACCCTTCTCCACAGCGACCCGAGCGACCCGGGTGCCCGCCGCGTTCATCCAGCGGGCTTCGTCGAGGATCTTGTCGTCGTTGAGGTCGGACTCGCGGTAAACCTCGAAGCCGTCCTGATAGTAGCTATACTGGTCGAGGTTCTTGGCGCCTCGGAGATCCACGAACCGCCGGAGGATTTTGCCTTGACCGTCACGAAGGGTCCAGCCAAGGACGCCTCCCTTGGGGTTGGGCATGGTCTCGACCTTGCACGCCGCGATGGCTGCCGCGTCGGCTGGGGTCTCGATCTCGACCCCCTTGAGCAACGGCTGAAACCGGAGCAACTGGTCGGGCGTGTGGTCCGCCGCCAGCACCGCGGCGGGGGCCAGGCCCGCGAACCAGGCCGCGGCCAATGTCGTTCGCAAGGCTCGCATCGGCATCTCCTTTGACTTGTGCAGGGCGAAGCCGACCTCCGCCACGATCCGTCTCGATTCGCCTGGCGGGCCAATCCAGCCCGATGACGATCACAATCCTAATGATCGTCAGAACCCGACGCAAACTTCAGCCATCTCTCATGCTCATACTCGATCTCAATTCGCTGCCTTGAGATGTGAGACGAAGTAGCATTGCAAGCCTGGTGCCAGCAAACACCTCTCTGTCTGGAGCCCGAACGCGGCCAGGGTTTGTGACCAGATTGGTAGCAACGGTCCAGGTGATCGCGCCCGCCAAATCGACAATTTCCGGGTCATCCTTACAATCGGTCCTAACTTCCCTGTCAAAGTTGGCTTACCAGAAGTGCTCCTCTTGCATCAGCAGGAGGTGGCGAGTCAGAGTCGACTTGACAGCGTGGGAAATCCGCGTAATCTAGCCAATCGAGTGCTTGCGCTCGCCGCCAGCGACGAAGTCGGCGGTCGCCTCGATGGCTCCCGGGCTGATCCGGCATCAATGACGAAAGCAACCAGGGATGAATGCTCATGGACCGACGCATCCTCGTGGTGGACGATAACGAACTGATCTGCGAGCAGCTTTCAAGCCTGCTGGCCCGCGATGACCGCCGGATCAAGGTGGCCCACGACGGCACCACCGCGCTCGAATGGATGACCGAGCGCAACTTCTCGATCGTCCTGACCGACCTCTGTCTGCCCGGGATCGACGGTCTCGACCTGATCCGCGAGATCCGCCAGCGCGACCTGCCCGCGACCGTCATCGTCATGACCGGCCACGCCTCGATCGACTCCGCCGTCGAGGCGATGAAGCTCGGCGCTTACGACTATCTGACGAAACCGATCGACCACGACCGTCTCGAACTCCTGGTCGAAAAAGCTCTGGCCGACCGCAAACTCCAGGACGAGGTCCGGGCGCTCCGCCAGGGAATTCACCAGCGCTACTCGTTCCACAGCCTGATCGGCAAGAGCGCGGCGATGCGCGAGGTTTTCGCCCGCTCAGCGCGAGTCTCGGCGTCGAACTGCACGGTCCTGATCGCGGGCGAGACCGGGACCGGCAAGGAACTGGTCGCGCAGGCGGTCCACTACAACGACACGGGCCGGGCCGGGCCACTGGTCGCCGTCAACTGCGCCGCGATCCCCGAGTCGCTCCTGGAAAGCGAGTTCTTCGGCCACGAGAAGGGAGCCTTTACGGGCGCCGATCGGCAAAAAAAAGGTCGGTTCGAGCAGGCGAGCGGCGGAACCTTGTTCCTCGACGAGATCGGCTCGCTCCCGCTGGCGATGCAGGCCAAGCTCCTCCGCGTCCTCCAGGACGGGACGTTCGAGCGGGTTGGCGGTGGCGAGATGATCCAGGCCAACACCCGGATTCTGGCGGCGTCGAACGTCGACCTGGCCGAGGCGGTGGCCGCCGGTCGGTTCCGCGAGGACCTGTATTATCGCCTGAACGTGGTGACGATCGACCTCCCGCCGCTCCGCGAACGCCTTGAAGACCTGCCCTTGCTGGTAGAGCACTTTTTGACAAGGCTCCACGAACGCCGGTTCCCGCTCAAGTCGATTGCCCGCGAGACACTTTCCCGGCTGGCGCGGTACGACTGGCCAGGGAACGTGCGCGAGCTGGAACATCTGGTCGAGCAGATGGTCGTGACGACGCCGGGGCCGGTAATTGAACCCGAAAACCTGCCGCCGCAGATCGTGGCGACCCGCGAGGAACCGTTCAGCCTTGACTTCGACTACCAGCGCCCACTGCAGGCGATCACCGACGAGCTGACCGAACGGATCGAGCGGGTCTATCTGGAGCGTGTCCTGGAACGGCATCGGGGGCGGATCGACCGCTGCGCCGAGCATTGTGGGCTCTCGCGCCGGAGCATCAGCGAAAAGCTCCGCCGCTACGAGATCGACAAGAGCGAGTTTAAACCGCACCTGGCCGGTCGTCGCGCTCTGATCACCAGCGAACTGGTTTGAAGCAGCCGAGAACCGGTGAAGATCAAAAACGACTCGACGCGCCCTCTCACGCGTCGAGCCGCCGCCGGCGTGGTCACGCGAACGTGGCTACCCCGGCGAATTATCTCAGCGACGTTCGTGCTGGACCTGTCCCCGCTTTTCTTCGGACAGTGGCAAAGGTGGCTTTTCGACCACAGGGCCAAACACCGTCGCGGCGGTGATCGACCGATCCTTCCAGAGGACCCGGCCCCGGTGGTAATGCCAGGCACTGCTGGTCGCGATGGCGACATAAGTCGAGATCCCGAGCGGAAGCATGAACCCGTACGCGAGCGAGGCGCCGATGAATAGCAAGTTCGGGATCGTCGCCGCAACCTGAGCCAGGATGCCCAGCAGACCCAACGCCACGCCCAGGGGCGACCGGCTCCAGATTCCGACGACCAGACCAACGAGAGGCGCCCAGGCCATGGTCAGGGCGATCATCGCCCCGACGACGAACTTGTGCGGCATGTACTCCATCCCCGCGTACGCATTCTTGCGCAGGCCCACCCAGATCTGGCCGAATGAACCGTACATGTGCGTCCAGGCCAGCCGGGGGGCCACCTTGATTGCCAGCCGCCCCCCCATGCGCTTGACGAGTCGGGCGACGTCGATATCCTCGACGATCGAGTTGCGGACCGCCGCGTGACCGCCCGCCGCCTCGTAAACCGAGCGCCGGACGAGCAGGAACCCACCCGCCGCCACGGCATCAGCGCGGTTGGGGTCGTTGGCCCGATCAAACGGGAAGAGGTGGGCAATGATGTGCATGAACGACGCGGCGATGGTCGTCTGCCAAAAGGTCTCGCACCGGACGCCGGGGAAGAACGAGACGAGATCAGCGCCCGTCTGATCCGCCTCGACGATGGCGGTGCTCAGGGCACGCGGGTCGAGCCCCATGTCGGCATCGACAAACCAGAGCCACTCGCTGGTGACCGCTCGCGTTCCCTGGTGCACCGCCCACGTCTTGCCGACCCAACCCTCGGGTCGCGTCCGACCCGCCACGACCTCCAGCGGCGCCAGCCCAGGGGGTGATTCCGCCGCGAGTTGCCGGACGATCGCCAGCGTTTCATCGGTCGACTCGTCGTCGATCAGGGTGATCGTCAGGTCCGGGTAAACCTGCCGCCGAAGCGCGGCGACGGTCGCCGCGACGTGGTCCGCCTCGTTCCGCGCCGGGACGATCGCCGTGACCGAGGGGGCCGGGTTCATCCTCGGCGCGAGGTAGGTCGGCCCGAGCGACTCATACGCCGGGCTCCGTGCCAGGCGAGTCATCCGGGCCGCCAGCCCCGCCCAGCCCAGGCCAACCAGACCGACCAGGATCAAGCCAAGCGTGGCAAGCATCAGCGAGTCACCACCTGAGGTTTCGGTTTCGACCCAGCCTTGATCGGGAAGTCCCGGGCGATCCGCTCGGCGGCGATCTTGCCGCTCTGGACCACCATCGGCATCCCGGCACCCGGCTGGACGCCGCCACCAACGAAGTACAAGCCCGGGAAGTCCTTGCGGAAGTTGAGCGGACGAAAGCTGCCGCCCAGGACGTTGTGTTTGTTCCCGAGGCCGTAGATCGACCCGAGGAAGGCCGTAAACCTGTCCTTCCAGTCGTACGGCGCGGTGATGTGGCGGTTGATCGTCGCCCCGGCCAGGCCGGGATAACCTGCTTGCTCCAACCGCCCGATCAACTGGTCAGCGTAGCGTGCCTCAAAGTCACGGTCGCGATCGGCGTCGGTCGCGCCCGGCTTGAGCGCAGGGGCGCCGACGACGATGAACGGGTTCGACTGCCCGCTCGGGGCGTCGCTCGGGTCCGTCACCGACGTGACGTTGACGTAGATGGGCGGGTCGGACGTGTACTGGCCGTTGATGAACAACTCGTCGTAGACCCGATTCGACCCTTCCGTCAAAACGAGAACGTGGTGCGCCCAGTTCTCGTAGGTCCGGTCGCAACCCATCTGGATCGTGAAGAACGACGTGGACGGTTCAGCATCCCCAGCGCGGAGGGTTTCGACCTCGGGGGCGAACTTCTTGGCGCCCCGGAGCATCCGGAAGGTGTGGACGTAGTCGGCATTCGACACGACGATCTGTGCCGGGATCGGGCCCGAGTCGGTGGCGACGCCGGAAACCTTGCCGTTGCTGTCGAGTTCAATCGCCTCGACCTCGACCCCGGTGTGGATGTTGACGCCGGTGTCGCGGCACGCCTGGGCGATGGCGCGAGGGATGGCGGCGATCCCGGCGGTTTCGGGGTACCAGACGCCTTCGCGGATGATCGTCCAGGGGATGATGGCCAGGCTGGCGGGGGCGTGCTGGGGGTCGAACCCCGAATAGGTCGGGAAGCCATAGAGGAGTTCGCGGATCGCGGGGGACTCGAACTGCTCGTCGATCTCCTGGGCGTAGCCCTTGGCAGGCGAGATCATGGCGGCGGAGAGCATGAGGGGGGAGAACATCACCTGCCCCCAGTTCTCCAGGATGCGGTCGCAGTAGGCATGCTGGATCAGCTTGGCGAAGCGGTCCATCCGGTCGAGGAACTTGTCGAGCGCCGGGCCATCCTTGGGGTTGATGGCGGCGAAGGCGTCGCGGAGACCGGCGGGGTCGGCGGGGATGTCGAGCGGTCGGCCGTCGCGCAGGACGATCCGGAAGGCGGGGTCGAGTCGCTTCAAGGGAAGGTACTTGTCGGGGTCGAGCCCGCTGGCCTCGAACAAGGTCCGGTAGACCCAGGGCATCACGAGGATGCTCGGCCCTTCGTCCCACCGAAAGCCGCCCTCGGTGCGTTCGGACGCCTTGCCACCGAGTTCGGCGTGGCGTTCGAGCAGGATCACCTCATACCCGCGTCGCCGGAGTTCGAGGGCCGAGGCGAGTCCACCCAGACCGCCGCCGATCACCACCGCCCGAGTCGTCGTCATGCGTTCCCCACATCGAGATCAAAGGACCGCCAGCCGAGCGGGCTGGGGGGCAAGGTCGGCCCGAAGTTCTGCTCGGTTCGCACCAAACCCGATCCAATGTAGGCACTTCGGGGGTCAACTGCCATGCTCGGCACTGAATGATCGCCACGCGGAGCCCAACGCCCGTGAACCTCCTGTTTGACCTGGCCCCGAGGCGGGGATAGTCTCAAGGTTAGTACCAGGATGATTTTTGTGCGAATCTGGACCTGATGGGGAGACCTGAACCGATGCGGACTCAGCGAGCGGGCCGATGGGGGCTTGGTTGGGCGGGCATGCTGGTCGCGGTGGCGCTGGCGCCAGCAAGTCCGAACCCGCAACAACCCGCCGACGTGACCGAGGCGATCCGCACGCGGGCTGAGGCCAAGGTCCGGGCGGCAACGGAAGTTCTGGCGATGTGCCGCGAGTTTCTGGTCGCGCCTCCTGGTGAAAAGGGCACGCCCGCTCCTTTCGAGGTTGCCGAGACCATTCAATTTTGGTCGCGACAACTGACCGACGCGCAGCTCGAAACCGTCACCGACCACGATGAGCGGGTCAAGATCCTGACCGAAGCCTTCGACCGAGCCAAGGGGTTCGATGCCGAGATCAAGGAACTTGCCGGCAACGAGGCGTCGGGTCTGACCAAGCTCTCGGCCGCCAAGGCAGTGTTCTACGCCGCCGATGCTGAGGTCCGGTTGATCCGCGAGAAAGCGGCACCTTCCAAATAACCATTCAGATCGACGACTCGACTCATCGAGGTTGGCTTTCATGCAATACCGGCAGTTCGGGCGGTTGGGGTGGCAGGTGAGTGAGGTTGGCTACGGGATGTGGGGGCTCGCCGGTTGGTCGGGGTCGGACGACTCCGAATCGATCGCCGCGCTGCATCGGTCGATCGAGCTGGGGTGCAACTTCTTTGACACCGCGTGGGGTTATGGCGCGGGCAAGAGCGAGTCGATCCTCGGCCGGGTCGTGCTGGAGCACCCCGACAAGACTCTCTACGTCGCCACCAAGATCCCGCCCAAGAACATGACCTGGCCGTCGCAACGGGGGTTCAGCCTCGATGACTGCTTCCCGCCCGAGCATATCCGCGAGTATGCCGAGAAGAGTCTGACGAACCTGGGTCTGCCGAAAATCGACCTCTTGCAGTTCCACGTCTGGGAAGACGCCTGGGCCCAGGATGAGCGCTGGCAGCGTGCGGTCCAGGACCTGAAGGCCGAGGGGATCGTCGGGTCGATCGGGATCAGCGTCAACCGCTGGGAGCCAACCAACGGGATCGAGGCCGCCAAAACGGGCCTGATCGACGCCATCCAGGTTATCTACAACATCTTCGATCAGTCTCCTCAGGATGAACTTTTGCCGTTTTGCCAGGAGCATAACGTCGCGGTCATCGCTCGCGTCCCGTTCGATGAAGGAACCCTGACCGGCAACCTGACGAAACAATCCACCTGGCCCGACGGCGACTGGCGGGGGACGTATTTCGTTCCCGAGAACCTGAACGCCAGCGTCGACCGCGCCGAGGATCTCCGCCCGTTGATCCCCGCCGGGATGACGATGCCCGAGGTTGCCCTCCGCTGGATCTTGACCGACCCGCGGATCGCCACCGTCATCCCCGGGATGCGCAAGATGCGGAACGTCGAGGCCAACACCGCCACCAGCGACGGCCGCGGGCTCGATGCCAACCTGTACGCGACGCTCGCCGCCCACCGCTGGGACCGGACGCCGACCGCGTGGTCGCAGTGAGTCGGGTTGGCGGTTTGCTCCAGTTCCGGTAAGAAGATGCGGTTCGGGTCGGTTCGGTTGGGTTACCCCTGCCGATCCGCCAGCATCGACATCGACACCAGGGAAACGGAGTTCCCCCATGCGCGGCACGCGGCTCGGGTTGGTCGTGGCTCTGAGTCTCTGGACCTTGATGGGAACCGGCTGCGGCGGGCAGGGGGGACCAGCGGTCGATCTGGCGACCTTGCCATCCCCCCGCGTCACTCTCGAAGCCGTCGGCAAGCGGCTCGGGCAGAAGTTGAGCCCGGCCGATCTGACCAGGATCGCGGCGCGGTCGAGTCGGGTCGTGGCCGCACTGACGCCGGATGAGCGGGTGGCCCTGGGTTACGGCTCGGTCCGGTTCCGGGTCGATCGGCCGGTCGTGGTGACGATCGCCGTGCTCGCGACCGACCCGCCGCCGTTCTGGCTGGCGGATCAGCGGTTCGAGCCAACAGCCGAGGTGGTCCACGACGCCGATGGTGGCCGATTCAACCTCTACACAAAACAGTATCCGGCGGGCTGGATCGGGCTTGGGATCAATGCGCTCGACCGGTCGGCCGAGGGTCATTACGCCGTCTTCGTTCGTAGTCTGGATCAGAACGGTGAACTTCCTCAGATCGGCTCGGTCGAGCTTGATCCGGTCGTTGCCGTCCGCGCGGGGCGGGATGTCAGCCCTTATGCCGATGTTGACCGGCCGATCGTGGACCTGCCCGCCGACGTTTGCTCGGGGTTCGTCGTCCTGACGCGGCACGGGGATCGCGCGGACGGGGCGCTCTTGCCGTTCGGCCGGGCGTGGAAGACGCGGCAGCCGTCGAGCCCGCGGCCCGATCAGGTCGTGGCTTCGTTCGGCGCCGATCCGCGTCGGGAACTGGCGATCTCGTGGCGGACCGACCCGAGTATCACGGCATCCGCCGTCCGGTTCGTGCCTGCTGGGCGGCCACGCAACTCCAGCGCGGTTCGCGTCTTCGAGGGGACCGCCCATCCCGTCTCATCCGACGGGTTGCTCAACGATCCGACGATCCTCCGCCATCAGGTGACGGCCTCGGGCCTGGAACCAGCGACGCGTTATGCGTATGCGGTCGGTGATGGGTCCGCGCCCGGCTGGAGCGACTGGTACGAGACATCGACCGCACCCGCGACGCCAATCGCTTACAGTTTTCTGTACCTGGGCGATGCCCAGTGCGAGCTAGAACGCTGGGGCGAACTGGCTCACGTCGCCCGCAAGGCCCGGCCCGATGCCGGCTTCATGCTGCTGGTGGGTGACCTGGTCGACCGAGGGAACGAGCGGTCGAACTGGGACCACTTCTTCCTCCGAGCGGCGGGGGTCTTTGATGCCATCCCGCTGATGCCAGCGGTCGGCAACCACGAATATCTCGACAAGGGTCCGGAGATTTATCGGCGAACGTTTGATCTGCCCAAGAACGGCCCGGCAGGGACCGACGCGAACCTCGTCTACTCGTTCGAGTACGCCGACGCCTTCGTCGCGGTGCTGGACTCGACCCAGGCGCTCTTTGACCGCGTGGCGGCCGAGCGGCAAGCGGCCTGGCTGGACGATGCGCTGGCGCGGACCCGCGCCACCTGGAAGTTCGTCGCGTTTCACCACCCGATCTACGCGTCGCACCCGTCGCGGGCCAACCCACAACTCGGCGAGGTCTGGGTGCCGATCTTTGACCGGCACGGGGTCGATATGGTCCTGACCGGCCACGACCACGCCTATCTCCGGACCGTGCCGATGCGAGCCGGGCACCCGGCGCCGGCTGATGCCGACGGGACGGTTTATGTGGTCGCGGTCTCGGGCGAGAAGTTTTATGGCCAGACCCCGCACGACTACACGGCGAAGGGGCTGACGCACGTCGCCACGTATCAGACGATTGATGTCGAGGTCGCCAGCCGCCGGCTCCAGTATCGGTCGTTCGACCGTGAGGGCAAGGAAGTTGACGCCTTGACGATCGATAAGTCGCGGCGGCTGCCGCTTGCGCCGTCTCAGGTTGCGACAACCATGGTGCCGGCCGAGTGACACTCGGGGTGAGTTGAAATCACGATCTCGACCCGTAGATTGTCCCAACGACGCGAACCATCGTACACTTCAGGAGGAATGATCCAGAGCAGTCTCGAGCAGGTGGGTGCCATTGGTTTTGGCGGCCAGCCGCCGAAAGGGAAGTCATGATGCGGCTCAGCGCTGTCGGGGTCGGAATCGGTTTGCTCGGCTGGGGTGGGTCGCTCGCCCTGGCCCAGCCGGCCCAGATGGCCAGCCCGCAAGGGGCCACGAATCAGGCAGGGACTCGGTCGATAACCAGTTCGGGGCAAACCTACACCCTCCGGACGCCGCACCCGCTCGAAGTCACGTTGATGCAAGCCCTCCGCGCCAACCCGGCGACGGCGCCTTATCCGTTCTCGACCGTGCCCCGAGGCTCGAAGATCCTCCTTCAAGGGCGCGTTGGTGCCAAGATCGTCCACGACGTCGCGATCCGGACGGCAATCAACCTCGGCGTGCCGGTCGAGGATGGGATCACGATCGACACCGGATTTAATCCTGGTCTTGCTCCCGGGGGTGCTTATGGCGGCGGGTTCGGTCCCGTTCCCGGCCCGGGGCCGAACACGACGGGCAACGTCGGTTTTGGCGGTCCGCCCGCCTTCGGCAACTCGAATGTCGGGCCGGGTGGCGGCGCGGGGTACGGGGCTGGGTATGCGGGAGGCGCTGGTGGTGGGGGTATCCCGCCGGTGCTCGGCTTCCCGAGCGCGGGGAGTTATGGTGGCGCGCCCTCGTTGCTGCCGCCGCCGATCTTTGGCCGCTACGACGATCCGTTTTATGGGTTTGATCCGCCGGCGGTGATCTACCCGCCCTGGTGGGGTGCCCTCAATGCCCAGCGAGTGGGATCGAACGCCGCGTTCAATAATGCCGGGGTCAACGGCAATCTCGGTAATGTTGCCGGGGTCCAGCCGCAAGCCAACATGGGCGGTGCCGGAGCGTACCAGGGTCAAGCGATGGCGGGGCAGGGGATGGCTCAGGCCGACCCGACCGCGATGATCAACCCCGGTGGCGCAACCGACCCGAACGTGACCAACACCGACATCGGCGCGATCCCCGACGGCACGGTCGACATGGAGATTGACAATAACGGCGTCGCCACCATCCGCGGCGGCATCCCGAGCCAGGCCGAAAAGGACGCCGTGGGCCAGCGGATCGCCGGGATGACCGGCGTGTCGCAGGTGGTCAACCTGCTGACGATCAAGCCTTCGCTCATGCAGCGGAACGTCATCACCACCGCCGGCACGGGCAAAAACGACAATACGCCGCCATTCCCAACCCCCGTTGAAGCCACCCCGGCGCAGTCCGCGACTCCCGCTCCGCCGACGATCATCTCGACTCCCGCCAACCCAACTCCGATCCAGAGGCCCACGCCCACGCTCAAGCCCAATTCCAATCCCACTCCGATCAATCCCGGAGCCGCGATCGATACGACGGGTGATACCGGCCTGACCGATCGCGCGACCAGGGTTCTGGCCGATCGTGCCGCCACGATTGGCTCGACGGTCCGCGTCAAGGTCCGCGACGGTGTGGCGCAGGTCAGTGGCAAGGTTGCCTCGGTGTACGAGGCGATGCTCGCTTACCGGGCGATTCAACAGGTCCCGGGCGTGCGGTCGATCGACGATCGGCTCGAATTTCCCGTCCCCGACGGGTCGAACGGGAGCAACCCGTTGATCGACAAGGGACGCCCCGACGACGTGGAACCGTACCTTGAAGCCCAGATCCGCCGGCAGGTGGGCGATATCGCCCACATCGACCGCGTGCGGATTCAGGCCGATGCGCTCGACGTCCGCGGAACCCTCGCACGCGATGAGGACCGCGACCGGTTCGACGCGATCCTCCGCTCCATGGCGATCCTCCGCGGCTTCAAGGTCAACGCCGACCTCCCCGTGGCCACTCCCTGAGAGTGCCCTCAAGAGACCACTCGTTTCCTTCTTCGCGGGCCTGTCGGTGTGCGGTTCGATGACGAAGTGGAATTCATGGGGCTGCACCACGCGGCGCTGATCGCCGCCGGGCTGGCAACATCCAATGTTGCGGATGAAACGTCCGCGGGGGCGTCCAAACTTTTGCGAACGGCTTAACCCATCGCCACGGTGCCCAGTTCGCTCACATGCCCTGGTCGAGGACACCGCTGTTGAGCCGTTGCAGGCCACCAGCCGCCGTAATCTTGCCGTACGATTTTCTGGGCGGGGATGCTATCGCCAAGAAAGACAACGGTATCGCCGTCGCGGATCTGGTAATCGCCCTGGATGGCGGGCTGGAACAACATCAGACCGACAAACGCCAGGGGAGCCAACACACGTCGAAGCCTGTAAGATATGATGAGGTTTCCAAAAGTTGCGCACGGGTCGAGACTTGGATCGCGCTCCACGATGGTCACGAACGCAGTGGAGCGCAAGCGTGTTTGCCAGACCGTGCTAACCTGCTGCTTGATACTCTCGATTCGCGCACAGCGTTTTTTGATCGAATTCCACAAAAAAACCAGGTCGAAGGATCATCCTTCGCCTGGTTCGGTGGGGTCTCACGTCGTCGAGTCGGTGGATCACCGAACGGGCGGTTCGTAGTACCGGTTCAAGCTGTTCTGGTAGCCGTAGGACATGTACGGCCAGGTCCAGGGATCGTAAGGATGACCATACGCTCGCCCATAATAGGGGAAAGCGTCTTCACCATATCCGTAATAACCACGGGCATCGCCGTTCGGAGCGGCGTAATAGCTATAGGGTCGGGTCGGAGCCGGGGGAAATCCGCCGGCTGATCCCGTCTGGTTGACGTATCCCGTCGTCGACCCAGCACCACCAGTCGACGCGCCACAGGTCGCGCAGGTGGAACCACTAGCCACTGATGTGCCGCCGACTGATGTCACCGGCACGGCACGATGCTTGAATAAACCAAGGCCCGCTTGGGCCTCCCCGACGAAACTGACCCCGGCGAGGCAGATGGCGAACGTCAAAAGTCTCATGCTGTTCGTCTCCCGGTGTGTACCATAGAAGCGATTGACAACACCAGCCTAGTCGCCAACTTGAGGAAAAGCAAACCCTCTCGCTTATCTAGATTGCCGTAGTTGACTATAATGCCGTTCGCGCCGATCGAAGCGATCACACGGTCAGGTACCGGGATTGAGCCATCGGGCCACATCCAGCGCGTGGTAGGTAATGATGATGTCGGCCCCAGCGCGTTTGAATCCGGTCAAGGTTTCGAGGACCATCCGCTGCTCATCCACCCAGCCGTTGGCGGCCGCTGCCTTGATCAGAGCGTACTCACCCGAGACGTTGTAGACGGCCACGGGGACGCGAAACCGGTCCTTGACCCGGCGGACAATATCCATGTAAGCCAGGGCGGGTTTGACGATCACAAAATCCGCGCCCTCGGCCAGGTCGATCTCGACCTCGCGGATGGCTTCGTCGCCGTTGGCCGGGTCCATCTGATAGGTCCGACGGTCGCCAAATGCTGGGGTGCTTTCGGCCGCCTCGCGAAATGGACCGTAATAGGCACTCGCGAACTTGGCGGCGTACGCCAGGACGGGGATGTGCGTGTAGCCCGCGGCGTCCAGCCCGCCCCGGATCGCCGCGACCATCCCGTCCATCATCCCCGACGGCGCAACGACGTCGGCCCCTGCCTCGGCATGGCTGACAGCTTGCGCGGCCAGCAGCGGGAGAGTTGCATCGTTATCGACGTCGACCCGACCATCAGCGCGGGTCAGCATCGGCCCGCAATGGCCGTGGTCGGTGTACTCACAAAAACAAACGTCGGTGATCACAAGCAGGTTGGGAGCAACTTGCTTGATCAACCGCACGGCTTCCTGGACGATTCCATCCGCACGGCTTGCCCCCGACCCGGTGGCATCCTTGTGCTCGGGGATCCCAAAAAGGAGGACGGCGGGAATACCCAGGGCCACAACCTCGGTGACGGCCTCGGCCAGGCGGTCGAGCGAGACCTGATATTGCCCAGGCATCGACCGGATCTCGCGGCGGATTCCGACTCCGTGGTAGATGAAGAGTGGATAAACCAGGTCATCCACGGTGAGTCGGTGCTCGCGGACCAGGTCGCGCAAGCGGGGATGCACCCGGAGCCGTCGGAGTCGCTGGACGAGGGGAGATAAGGTCACGTCGGCGGGCATCAGGAGGGGACCTCGGTGGGATGAATCCGAAGCAGACCCCGCACCAGGGTCTCGATCGCCAATCATAGATGCCCCACCAAATTCGCCACCCCGACGGGTTCAGAGCGAGCGGTAGTGCGGTCCCTCGCCGGTCAACAACCAGTGGGGGTCGGCATTTGTGACCTCGATGAACCGGAGAATTGTCTGCGCCGGTATCGTGAGACCTTCTTCGTACTCAACCCAGGTCCGAACCTTGACATTGAGCTTTTCCGCCAGAAGTGGTCCGCCGTTATCGCCGTACAGGTCAATCCGGATAGCCTTGATCCGACCCGCCAGATTGAGCTTGATCAACTGCCAGTTGCGATCAGAGGGGTTCGAATCCATTGATCTGCGGTTCTACCAGGAGAGAACGCAACTTTTCCTGAACCCGCGAATCTTCTCGACTAGGTCCACCTATGATCCGACCGACCAAATCCATTGCTTTATTTAACAAAACATCGCCAAAGTTTTCGAGAGTAACTTCGAGTTAATTGCCAGAAAAACAAAAAAAAATTCGACCGAATTGTTATTGCCGAGTTGATCGTCGCAAAAGTCTGGGAGTTTTGTCCAGACTTTTCGGGGAATCAGGATCCGGCGTCGGACCGGTGACACTCCTTGATCAACACAAGGTGACGACGTTCATCATCCTCCAGAGCGGTTGGCGATCGACCGAATCCGTGCCGGCAAAGCGAAAGAGACATGCTTGCAAGCTCGCTGGAGCCAGTGCCCTGGCCTCGAAGCCACCGCCAAGAGAAAACCGCTCGCAATCCCGCTCATGCTCAATAATTCCTGCCAGGATGACCTCGGAAGAGAGCAAATCTCTCCGTTCCATCCCAAAATTTTGTTAGCGTTGTCACCGATGAGTCGTCGGGTCCGAGGGGTGCCCACCAAACTTCCCGCGGTGTGGCCTCAATCGCCGAATTCAAGTCAGGCTTTTTCATGCTTATGACACGACGGATCGTCTTGGTTGGAATTGTCCTGCATCTCTCTCTGGCTGGGCCGGTTCCGAGCGCGGAACGACCACTGGCCGAGATCGAGGTGCAGGTCCGTGCGTTGCTGGCCCGGATGACGGTTGAGGAGAAGGTCGGGCAACTGGCTCAGTTCAGCGCGGACATCCCACCGGGTCCTGGTTTCGATGCCGTGCTCGCAGCCATCCGGCAAGGAAAAGTGGGGTCGATCTTCGATGTCCACGGTGCCTCGAAGGTGAACTCGCTCCAGCAGGTCGCGTTGCACGAATCGCCCCTCAAGATTCCGATCCTGTTCGGCTACGACGTGATTCATGGTTATCGGACGATCGCTCCGGTCCCGCTGGCGCTGGCGAGCAGTTGGGACCCCCGGGTTGCCGAACAGGCGGCCCGGATCGGCGCCCGGGAAGCACGCGCGGCGGGGGTTCACTGGACCTTCGCCCCGATGGTCGATGTCTCGCGCGAGCCCAGGTGGGGACGAATCGTCGAGGGTGCCGGCGAAGATCCATTCCTCGGCGCGGCGATGGCGCAAGCCCAGGTCCGGGGTTATCAGGGAGACGACCTCACCTCACGAGAGCACGTCGCCGCCTGTGCCAAGCACTGGGTTGCTTACGGCGCGGTCAGCGGGGGACGCGAATATAACTCGGCCGAGGTTTCGGAGCACACCTTGCGGACGATTTACTTTCCTCCCTTCCGAGCGGCACGCGACGCCGGGGTCGCCAGTTTCATGAGCGCCCTCAACGCGATCAACGGGGTTCCTTCCACAGCGAACCCGTTCACCCTGGATGTCGTCCTCCGCCAGGAGTGGGGGTTTGAGGGGTTGGTGGTCGCCGACTTCAAGGCGGTCGAGCAACTGCTCCCGCATGGTCTGGCCAGTGACCCCGCCGATGCCGCCCGCCTGGCCTTTACCGCCGGCGTGGACATGGAGGAGAAAAGTTTTGCCTATACGGATCACCTCCCGACGCTCGTCAGGCAGGGTGTCGTGCCGATGGAACGCCTCGACGCCGCGGTCCGCCGCGTCTTGCGGCTCAAGTACCGGCTCGGTTTGTTTGATCAGCCGCTCGCCGATCTGGCGAGCGAAGCCGGGGCGATTCTGACCCCCGCGACCAGGGCCATCGCCCGCGATCTGGCCAGCCGGTCGATGGTTCTCCTCCGCAACGATCACGACCTTTTGCCCATCGGACCCAAGGTCCGCTCGATCGCCCTGATCGGCCCGTTTGCCGACAGCGGGATCGACCTGATCGGCCCCTGGCATGCCGCTGGTCGGGGCGACGAGACGACAACGGTCCTCACCGCGCTCCGCGCCCGGAGCAAGGATCACGGCGATCCCTTAATGATCACGACCGCCGAAGGCTGCAAGGCCACCGGCGACGAGGCCAAGATCGAGCCAGCGGTCGACCTGGTCCGGCAGGCCGACCTGGCCGTGCTGGTCGTCGGCGAGCCCTGGACCATGAGCGGTGAAGCGACATCGCGGAGTTCGCTCGGCCTCCCCGGTCGCCAACTCGAACTCGTCCAGGCCGTGGTGGCCACCAAGGTGCCGGTCGTCGTCGTCCTCTTGAATGGCCGACCGCTCGCGGTCGACTGGGAAAAGGTTGGCGTCCGAGCGGTGCTGGAAGCCTGGTTCCCGGGCACCGAAGGTGGGACCGCCATCGTCGCCACGTTGATGGGCGACGTGAACCCCGGCGGCAAACTTCCCGTAACGTTCCCCCGGTCGGTCGGTGAGGTCCCCTGGTTTTACAACCATCTGAACACCGGTCGCCCCGCCGCGGCGGATGATAAATATACCTCGAAATACATCGACGAACCCCTGACCCCGCTTTACCCATTCGGCGCGGGACTCAGTTACACCAGGTTCGAGGTCACCGCGCCGCAACTCTCTGCGCCCACGATCCTTCCCGATGGAACGGTTGAGGTCGAGGTCCAGGTCAAAAACGTCGGGGATCGCGCCGGCGATGAGGTGATCCAGCTTTATATCCGCGACATCGCCGCCAGCGTCGCGCGCCCGGTTCAAGAGCTTTGCGGCTTTCAACGCGTGACTCTGGCGCCGGGCGCGGTGAAAAAGGTTCGATTTTCGCTCGGACCGAAGGAATTGGGCTTTTACAATCGCCAGATGAAGTTTGTTGTGGAACCGGGCGAATTTTTGGTGCAGGTCGGGACGAGTTCCGCCCAGGTTCAGACGACTCGGCTGCGCGTCAACGATCTCAAACCGGACACCCGGTGAGGCAATTTCACAAAAAATTCGCGGGATGGGAGATCCAAGGCATGACTTTCGTCTCTGGAAATCCGTTGGTCCAATTAATTCGCCGTCTCTTCTCCAGGATTGAACATGAACGCCGCCCAAAAGCTGAACGAGATCGGTCAGAGTCTTTGGCTCGATAATATCACCCGAGACCTCCTGAAAAGTGGCACACTGGCCCGTTATATCAAGGACTGGGCCGTAACCGGTCTGACCTCGAACCCGTCAATCTTCAACCTGGCAATCGGCAAAAGTGCCGACTACGACGACGATATCATCGCGGGCCTGAAACAGGGCAAGCACAGCGAGGAAATCTTTTTCGCTCTGGCTCAGAGCGACCTGGCACAGGCAGCTGAACTGTTCCGGCCCATTTATGAGCAGACCGATGGGGTTGATGGCTTCGTTTCGCTCGAAGTCTCCCCACTGCTGGCTTACGACACCAAGAAGACGATCGAGGACGCCAAAAAACTGCACGCTCAGGCCAATCGGCCCAACCTGTTCATCAAGATCCCCGGAACACCCGAAGGTCTCCCGGCAATCGAGGAAGCGATCTTCTCGGGTGTCCCGGTGAATGTGACATTGCTTTTCTCGTGCGAGCATTACGTTGCCGCCGCCGAAGCCTATCTGCGCGGGATCGAGCGACGGATCGATGCGGGTCTGAACCCGCATGTGGAGTCGGTTGCCTCCTTGTTTATCAGCCGATGGGATGCCGCCGTGGCGGACAAGGTTCCCGATGATCTCAAAAACAAACTTGGGATCGCCGTCGGTCAGCAGTGCTACAAAGCGTATTGCGACCTGTTGACCAGCCCTCGGTTCCTCCGCGTCCACAACAAGGGTGCCCGCGCTCAGCGCTTGCTCTGGGCGAGCACCGGGACCAAGGACAAGAACGCGTCGGACACCCTTTACATCGAGGCTTTTGCTTCGCCTTTCACCGTTAACACGATCCCCGAGCCGACTCTGAAGGCGTTCGCTGATCATGGCACGGTGGGTGACGTCCTGAAGGCGGACGGCGGCGAAAGCGAGGCGATGCTCGGCAAGTTGAAGGCGGCCGGAGTGGATGTGCAGGCCGTGGCCGCTCAGCTTCAAAAAGAAGGGGCCGAGTCGTTCGTCAAAGCCTGGAACGAGTTGATCAAGGTGATCGAGGGGAAAAAGGAAGCACTCAAAAAGGTCGGTTGATTCCTCAGGAGTTCGGTACTCTGGGCGATGTGGGCTTCCAATCCCTCTCATCTGAGAAAGCGGTCGCATGAAGATCCTTGTGATTGACGTTGGTGGGAATCACATCAAGTTTCTGGCCACGGGCCAGGAAGAATCGCGCAAGTTCGACTCGGGGACCGAGTTGACAGCCGAGGCGATGGTCACCGGGGTCAAGGTTGCGGCGGGGGATTGGGAATTCGACGTTGTCTCGATCGGCTACCCCGGAGTGGTGCTCCGGGGTCGGCCGATTTCCGAGCCCAAAAACCTGGGCAAGGGATGGGTTGGTTTTGACTATGAGGCGGCGTTTGGCAAGCCGGTCAAGATCGTCAACGACGCCGCGATGCAGGCGCTGGGAAGCTATGAAGGCGGCCGGCTGTTGTTCCTCGGCCTCGGGACCGGTCTGGGGTCGGCGATGATCGTCGATGGCGTGGTGGAACCGCTGGAGATGGCGCACCTGCCGTACGCCAAGGCCACTTTTGAAGACTATGTGGGCGAGCGTGGGCTGGAACGCCTCGGCAAGAAGCGGTGGCGGAAACGGGTCAACGACGTGACCGAGACCTTGATCAAGGCGACCGAGCCGACGGACGTGGTGATTGGTGGGGGCAACGTCAAAAAGCTCAAGGAGATGCCCGACCACGCCCGCGCCGGTGACAATGCCAATGCCTTCACGGGTGGCTATCGGATGTGGACGGGGGAGAACTCGGTCAATGCCGATTCCCATCCTACACACGGGTCGGGCAAAGCGGCCGCGTCGGAGTCGCCGGCCCACACCGATCAGCCCGACTCGAGCGCCGGTCCGTCGGAAAGCGCAACTTCCCAACCAGAACCCGCATCGGCTGGGGCGAACGCTTGATCGCGTGATGCTTGCCCGAACCCGAAATCATTCGTCCTGATCGGGTGCTTCGACCTGAGGGCGAATTGGCGCACAGGTTGCCTCCCGGTCTGCTCAGACGTGTCGCAACTACATTGGCTGCGGCTCTTTGATGAGATTTTTCGCCGAGGAGTTTGGTGATGCAACTTGGGATGATCGGTCTGGGACGCATGGGCTCAAACATGGTGCGTCGCCTGATGAAGGGTGGGCACGAATGCGTTGTGTTCGACACCCACGCCGACGCGGTCTCCAAGCTCGAAAAAGACGGTTCGACGGGAGCTGATTCGCTCAAGGACTTCGTGAGCAAGCTCCAAAAGCCGCGTGCGATCTGGATGATGGTTCCCGCCGGAGTTGTGGATAAGATGTTGACCGAACTTGGGCCTTTGCTCGAATCGGGCGATATCCTGATCGACGGCGGCAACTCCTACTACATCGACGATATTCACCGTGCCGAGGAGTTCAAGGACAAGGGCATCCACTACGTGGATTGCGGGACCAGCGGTGGCGTCTGGGGGATTGATCGGGGCTACTGCATGATGATCGGCGGCCACGATGAGGCCGTGAAGCACCTGGACCCGATCTTCGCCTGCCTGGCCCCCAAGGTCGACTCCGCTCCTCGGACCGAAGGCAAGACGGGTGAGCCCTCGACCGCCGAGCACGGCTATCTACACTGCGGGCCGAGCGGTGCTGGGCATTTCGTCAAGATGGTCCACAACGGGATCGAGTATGGCGTGATGGCGGCCTATGCCGAGGGTCTAAACATCCTCGCGCATGCCAACATCGGCAAGCACCAGGAAGAGTTCGACGCCGAGACGACACCGCTGCGTGATCCGAAGCACTACATGTATGACATCGACCTGCCCCAGGTCGCCGAAGTCTGGCGGCGCGGGAGTGTGATCGGGTCGTGGCTGCTCGACCTGACCGCCACCGCTCTGTCGAAGGACCCCAAACTGAGCAAGTTCGAAGGTCGGGTTTCCGACTCGGGCGAAGGCCGCTGGACGATCAAGGCCGCGATCGACGAAGCCATCCCGGCGCCCGTCTTGACGACCGCGCTCTATACTCGGTTCTCTTCACGGGGCGAGGCGGATCTCGGCGACAAGATCATGTCGGCGATGCGTTTCGAGTTCGGTGGTCACGTCGAAAAGGATAAGTAAGCTCACCCGCGACCCCAATTCGATCCTCTCTATTCTCCGGCCAGGAGGTCTGCCTGGTCGGACCTTTCAGGAACCGCGACAATGGCCGAAGCCCAGTCGGACGCCTTGGTTTTCTTCGGTGCTACCGGCGACCTCGCCTACAAGATGATCTTCCCCGCACTTCAGGCGATGGTTGCCAGCGGGCACCTTGACGTCCCGGTCATCGGAGTTGCCAAGGCGGGCTGGGATCTCGACAAACTGAAGCAACGAGCCCGCGAGAGCATCGAAAAGCACAGCAAGATCAACGACGAAGCCTTTGCCAAGTTGACCGGGATGCTGCGGTACATCGACGGTGATTACGCCGATTCAGCGACTTTCGACAAGATCCGCCAGGAACTCGGCAATGCAGCCCATCCCACGCACTACCTGGCGATCCCGCCGTCGCTCTTTTCCAAGGTCGTCGAGAACCTGGGTAAGTCTGGTTGTGCCAAGGGGGCCCGAGTCCTGATCGAAAAGCCGTTCGGTCATGACCTCGAATCCGCCCGGCAACTGAACCAGGTTTTGCTCGACAATTTCGAGGAAAAGTCGATCTTCCGGATTGACCACTATCTCGGCAAACGTCCGGTCGAGAACCTGCACTACTTTCGGTTTGCGAATACCTTTCTCGAACCCATCTGGAATCGCCAATACGTCGCCAGTGTCCAGATCACGATGGCCGAGGAATTTGGAGTCAACGATCGGGGCGCCTTCTACGAAGGCAACGGCGCGATCCGCGACGTTATCCAGAACCACATGCTCCAGGTCCTCTCTTACCTGGCCATGGAGCCGCCCGTCGGGACTGGTACCGAATCGATCCGCGATGAGAAGGCCAAGGTTCTCCGGGCGATCCCGCCGCTTGATGGCAAGCACATCATCCGGGGCCAGTTCGACGGTTATCGAGATGTGAAAGGGGTTGATCCGAACTCGCAGGTCGAGACCTTCGCCGCCCTGCGACTTGAGGTGGATACCTGGCGCTGGCAGGGGGTCCCGTTCTACATCCGGGCGGGCAAATGCTTACCCGAAACCTGCACCGAGATCTTCGTCACTTTCCGGCAACCGCCCGCGATCTACGGCGAAACACCGCAACCCAACTCGCTGCGAGCCCGCTTGAGCCCTGACGTCTTGATCGGTCTCGGTGTCCAGATCATGGCACCAGGAGAAGGCTCCACAGGCGAGGCCGTCGAACTCATCGCCAAGCACAAAAAAACGGCCAAGGACATGGGACCTTACGAACGGTTGTTCGGCGACGCGATGCGGGGCGATCAGGCCCTCTTTGCTCGTGAGGACACCGTCGAGCTAGCCTGGAAAATCGTCGATCCGGCGCTCGGTGATCATTTTCCGGTCCATGCTTACAAGCCAGGATCGTGGGGGCCACCCGAAGCGAACTCGATCCTTCTCGACGGGCACTCCTGGCACGATCCGGTCGTCGCGGCCAAGCCAGACCCCACCGATCAGGCATGATCTTCGTCCGATGATCCGCCGATTTTGATCGGATCAGAACTTACCAAAACGAAATTGCGACGGCGGTTGGAGTTCTCACCAACTCCACCGCCATCCAGCCACTGAGTTTATTGCCCACGTCAACGCAGTCCGTCAAGTCCGGCCAGATGCTTCTCGTTTCCCTGGTGATCGCGCTTGACCGGCATGGCAACACCCGCTTCAACACTCAGGTGTTCCGTACGGTTGTAATGTTCCAGGTGTTTGTTGTTGGAATCGACGATGATGACGTCGCAATAGGTGATCCGACCAGGAAAGATGGTGTGAAAAACACCTTCGACGACCCGCTCAAGAACTTGATCATCTTGGCTATAGGATGAAAGCTTGATATTCGTGCATTCTGATTTATCGTCATAAAAAACACGAACCACGCGAGCATCAGGGCTATTGTTCTTGACGATCTCGACTGCCAAGCGTGCATCGAAACGCATCTTGGAATCCGGAAAACTGGAGCGGCACTCGAGCAAGACTCGGTGATCTTTAATAGTCACCCAATCTGAGTGAAATCCCGGCGCAGCCATGATTATTTCCTTGATCGAAGGTGCAATGACTGAGACCCTAGAGTAGATTGATCGCATCAACTCTTGAGACACGTGCTGGATATGTGATCGCCGCTTTGAACAGAACCAAGCGTCTGTGCGCTCCTGTTCGCTCGTCAGACCTAGGAAGCCTAGTACACTTTTGCCCAAAAATGTGGGAATGGTCGGTCAAGTTTAGCAATGTCTAAAAAATCGATTTGTTCGGTGGTAAAAAACCCTCACGCCTGACTCATGGACTTTGCTAATGGATTTGATTTGTCAAGAAGAAGGCTTGTTCGCTTGATAGACCATCGACGATCGATCGGTCAAGGCTCACGTCGTCGTCAACGAGCTCAACCCTGTCGTTACCGAATTCGTGACCAGGTCCATCCGGGGCGACTCGCCCAAGCACATCGACGTGCCGCTCTTGGCGACCGGCGTGCCGGGACCAGATCTCGACCTCAGTGGCGCAATGAAGCGTTCGGGTTTGTCAGCTATCTGCGCGACATTTGCCGTGGATTACCAGCGACCTGACGGGCTGGGTGTCGCATATGAGCGATTTCTGAATGCGCTGAAGTCGCTGGATGCGCAGTTCGCGCGTAATCCTATTCAGTCAGCCCTGAACCTCAAGGACTTGCAGACGGCTCGCGACATGGGCCGGTCGGTGATCATTCAGGCAGTTGAGGAGGCCACTTCCTTGAAGGCAAACTGGAGCGAGTTAAAAGAGAGTATCCCAAGGGTCTTCGTTTGCTGGGCTTGCTCCATGATAACGACGTCCCGTGATCCTGCGGGATGCTTGTACCAAGCCGGCCCCCCTTGGGCGGACTGATCGAGTTTGGTACAAGTATCATCAAAGAATGCGATCGCCTGAGAGTCCTGGTTGATCTGACCCACGCGTCGGTGAGGGTTCCTTCTGCTGTGTGTTCGACGCTGCCACGTCTGTTCGCGATTGAGACTCCTGGCGGATTCGCTGGAACAGGCGGACAATATTCTGCCGCTTGGAAACTGCGTTGGTAAATCTCGCAGAGATTGGCAGGTCGTGATTCCAATCCACCAATTGCCGCGGAGATCTGTTTCAAACTCGACGGCAGACGCGATCATGTCGGTATGAATCAGCACCATGACAGAACGGGCGACGGCCTCGACTTGCTGGAGGTCACGCCCGATTCCGATCGGGCACAAAGGCTGGACGGTGGCGTGGCTCGCGTCGAAGCGACTTAGCCTGGCCCAGGCAACATTAATCCTGGTCTTGCCGTTCGACCGCACGGTATCAAATCACCCACTTTCTAGCCAGGGATTTGTCAAACAAGGTTAAATCAATGAACAAGCCAGTCAGTCTCATTCTTGCCGCGACCGGTGTGCTTTCGCTGGGCTTTCTTGCGGCCAACCCTCGATTCTCAAAATCTGCTGCCACCATTCAGGATAATTCGCCTGCCGCGTCCCGTCCGGACTTACCCATCACCCCGGGGACGGTTGACGTTGTGGACGCCGCCGACGCGTTCCTCGCCACGCTCACCGAGGAGCAGCGTGCCATCACGCAGATTGGGCTCACCCCAGAGCTTGCCGTTCGATGGACGAATCTCCCGGGCGACAACCAGCGCAACGGCATCTTCTTCCTCCAGATGAAGCCCGAGCAAGCCGAAGCGGCCCTGAAGGTCGCTCGGGTTGCCCTGGGAGAAGCGGGATTCTCGCGTTTTCAAGAAGTTCGCGCCTCCGATGATGAATTCGCCAAAGGACGCAGCGGCCGAGGACCCGGCGGACCCGGTGGTCCCGGCGGACCCGGCGGACCCGGTGGACCCGGCGGACCCGGCGGACCCGGCGGTCCGGGCGGACCCGGTGGTCCCGGCGGCGGGATGTTCGAGCAGGCCGACGCCAACAAGGACGGTAAACTGAGCCGGGAAGAAGCGCCCGACTTTCTGCGCGGGCGATTCGACGAGGTGGACACGAGCAAGGACGGCTTTATCTCCCTTGAGGAGGACACTGTCTTCATGCGCCAGCGTGGGCCGGGCGGAGCCGCACAAAAGAAGGGCGGCGCTGCCCAGAAGAAGGGGGGGCCAGGTGGTGGGGGAGGAGCCGCGTTCGGGGCGTCGCATTACATGATCGCATTCCTGGGCAAACCGTCAAAGACCGCGCCGTGGCTCCTTCAACTGGGTGGCCATCACCTCGCATTCAACATCTATTACAATGGGACAACGGGAGCCCCGACGCCATACCATGTCGCCGCGCAGCCGACGGTCTGGAAGGACGAGCAGGGCCGGACGCACGATCCGCTCGCGCCGATGCGTGATCCCCTGCACGATCTGCTTGCCTCCCTGACGCCTGAGCAGCTAAAACTCGCAAAGCTTGAAGCCCGTTTCAATGACATGTATGTCGGCCCCCAGAAAGACGGCAAGTTCCCCGCCCAGAGCCAAGGGGTGCCGGTTGCCGAGCTTTCCGATGCTTCAAAAGAACTCGTGCGCAAGGCGATTGCGGCCTGGACGGGCGACAGCCCCCAGGGCCTCGCGTACCGCAAGATCTACGAGGCTGAACTCGACAAAGTGAAGGTTGCCTACTCGGGCACCACGAATGTGGGGGGAAAGATGGGCGATTACGTACGCCTTGACGGACCGCGGGTCTGGATCGAGTTCGCCACGCAGGGCAATGACCATTACCACACGATCTGGCGCGACCGGCTCACCGACTACGGCGCCGAGTTCTCCTTCTGAGGCAACGATGAGGCGACTCCTCCTGGCCTTCCTGCTCTTGAGCGCGGCCCGCCCGGCGTGGGGCCATCCCATGCCGAGTTCGGCCGTCGTACTGCGTTTCCACCGCACTTCGATCGAGGCCGAACTGACGTTGCCGATCGGCGAGTTGGCCGTCGGCTGGGAAAAGCCAATGAAGTTGGATGCCGTCCTCACGGTTCGGCAGTACGGGAAGGATCTGGAGGATTACGTCCGCGCCCACGTTCGGCCGATTGCTCCCGATGGGCGTCCCTGGACGCTGATCATCCAGGAAGTCACCCCGGCTCCCGATCTCGAACCTGATGTGCGTGTCAAGTTGATGATGATCCCGCCTCCCGGTGCGCCCGTGGACCGCTTGACCTTCGGCTATGATGTGATTTTCCACCACCTGATTACCCACACGGCGGTGATCTCGTTGGCGAGCGACTGGCGCAATGGCGTCATGAGCGACCAGCCAGTGCTCCTGGGAACAATGCGTGACACAAACGCCGAACTTGTGATTGACCGCTCCGGGGGTAGCTGGCTTCGTGGATTCGCCGCAATGTTCCGCCTGGGTGCCCGACACATCACCGAGGGTACCGACCACCTCCTGTTCCTGCTCGCGCTGATCCTCCCCGCTCCTCTTGTCGCGGTGGGCACACGCTGGGGCGGCTATGCCGGCGGGAAGATGGCCTTCTGGCGGATCATCGAGGTCGTGACCGCCTTCACTCTGGGCCACTCGATCACCCTCATGTTCGGCGCGCTGGGATGGGTCAGCCTGCCCAGCGCGCTCGTCGAGTCGGCCATCGCCCTCTCGATCCTGGTGTCGGGCTTCCACGCTCTGGTCCCGCTGTTCCGGGGCCGTGAGGTCCTCATCGCGGGCGGCTTCGGGATGGTTCACGGCCTGGCATTCGCATCAACGCTGACCGGCTTTGGATTCGACCGCTGGACAATGGTCTCGAGCGTCCTGAGCTTCAATCTCGGGATCGAGGCCGTCCAGGTCCTGGTCATCCTGGCGGTGATGCCCTGCCTCGTACTGCTGGCCCAATCGCGCGTGTACAGGCCGTTCCGGGTCATTGGTGCACTGCTCACTATCATCGCCGCCGCCGGATGGTTCGGGGAGCGGGCGATCGGCCTGACCAGTCCGATTGGACCCGTGGTCGAAAGCATTGCGTCTCATGCCATCTGGCTCCTCGCCGGCCTGGTTGCGATGACCGCCATCGTCAGCATTACGGCGAACCGGATTTCAGTTTGTGGGCGACAAACCAATCGGGTCGGTCAGACCTCAGGCCTTTCCTGGAGCCTGAACAGGGACAATATCGCCGACGAAGCCGAGACTTGATTCGACCTCGATTGCTTGGGAAAAATAGGGCGGTTCGCCACTTGTAGATACGCAATCCGTCTCTGTTCACCGGGCGTTTAACCACCCGCGCATGGCGTTTGAGATTGCCAGGCCGGACCAGGCAATGCTCCAACAGAGCACGCTGGGAATGGGTTTCCAGCCCAACAAGATCCGGTCGCTCACGCCCAAATCGTTCCACCTCGATGGCCCGTCCCAATCCTTCGGGACCGAGGGGGCCGGAAGCCTCTGCAAGGCGATAGATGATCCGGTCAGAGTTAGCTTGTTTCGGCCACTGACGGGAACGGAGGAGGAGGGATTCGAACCCCCGGGACGCTTGCGGGCCCTGCGGTTTTCAAGACCGTCAATGAGACGAATGTAACTCATTGTCCAGCAAAGGAATTAGAGCAATCCTCCGAACGCTCTCCCCTACTATTCCCCTTCGGACCCTCCGAGATGCCTACTGAATTGGCGGAAGTCGTTACCGTCTGGTCAGTCTTGAGTGAGGACGCAAAGAGACGGATCATGGAGGTTGTCCGAGGCGATCAGGGCTAATTGACTCGGAGGGAATGACCGCGTTTCCGACGTTTCCGACAAAACCTAGACCGTCTATCTTGCGACGTCGCAGGATAAATCGACCCTAATCAAGGTTGGCGGATCTTCTCGATGGCCGCATTGTGGTCTAGTGTCTCACGTGCGGCCACATATTCATTAAGGTAATCGCTAAAACGCACATCTTTATTTTTTGAGGATGCATACATAATAGATCCTTCTAAGATCTGAATTGATGTTGCCAACCTTCCCGACCGCTCAACCTGTCTGCGACGTTCCGTTGTAGCGATTGAGATAAGATCAACGTCATCGGATTTGTATCTGAGTTTGACCAAAATCAATAAGCTGCGAAAAGCGTTCGCCAAAGGATGATCGTTGGGAACGGCTTCACCAAATTCAATCATCGCCATGAAAGTAGCGGCGTCTCCATCCTTCAAAGCGTTGTCGTTGCGTTCTTTCACGGATAGTTCGATCTTTGCTAATTCTTCGTTGATATTTTTTGCTCTTAAAATTTTGCTTTCATTAATGGCCGGCTTCTCGCGAAAATTAGACAGGGCAAACCAGGCACCCGTCGAGATTAGGGTAACGACCAAAAGCACAGCCGCGATTAAATTTGGAGTAGTTATCTTAATAGGCTTATGTTCGGGTTGGGGATCATTGAGCCGAAATTCTTCCGGTTGCCATTCGGGTATGGGTGCGGGTTCGCCTTGATACTCAAATCGTTCCGAGCAACCCGGACAACGGATATTACTTCCGATAGCAATCTCGCGAGACGTCGCACCAACCCGACCACAATGGGGACACTCGATTTTCATCGCTGGCATCGGATAACCCTTTGACGGTGTACGGATCAGTCGTCGCGGTGTGGTGGGTCAAAGTGGTCGTCGAAACTCTGGCGACGATTGCGAGCCTCAATCAATTCGACCAACAATCCGAGACCATCCATCATAGCGGGTCGGGCGACTCGATCCTCGGTTGTTGTCGCGGCTCGATGCAAGCGGTGGACAATCCCTAACTCTCGGGTTGTGGCGTTGGCCGGGTTTGGAGGGTGGACTATATCGCGGCCCATGATGTTGCTCCGTCGGGCGGTGTTAGTGTGAACACTACCGAAGCCGGAACATCTGGGCAAGGGGGAGTAACGTCCCATCAGAGATGTTGGATGTATCAAAGTTTATTAATCGTCTGGTTCGGTCGCGGCTGCGATCATCGCCCGTTCGGCTGCGGCCTCATCAACGGTTGCTGGTTTGGTAATTCCCTCGATCTGGATGGTCCATTGGCCTAGCTCTTGAGCAGCCTGCTTCTCGTGTTCTCGGAGTTCACGGAGCAAGCCGGTATCAACCTCAAAAGTCTCGACAAGGCGGAAATCATCCCCCCGCCCGACTCCCTTGACGGAGCGGACTAGCAGACCCGACGGACCTCCGGGGACGGTCTTCATGGTTGGATCGTCGGCCCGGTCGATGATGACCCGTTGCATGGCCACCCACCGCCGGTTGATAGCCTCAACCCGCCGCTCAAGTTGAGCAATGCCGATCCGCCGGACTTCGGAGCGGTACGCCATCAACTCTAGATCGACCCGAGCGGCGAAGTTGGGATGGTTTCGCCAATCGAAAAGCGTCTTGCGGTTGACCCCGACCCGTTCGCCGATCTGGGCATGGGTCATATCACCCTGAACAAGCAATGACACCGCGAGTTCGGACTTTTCCGACCAACGAAATCCGGGCATTTTTTGGGACTTTATGGGGCCTTTTGGGGTCATCGTCCTTAGCCCATCCTAACGAATCTTCCGAGCCTGGACAAACGGCCATCCGGTCGATACTCTCGGATATAGTCCGGGTTGATCCCCCGGCAATTTCGATCGCGAGCGGCATCGGACCTGACCCGTTATCGCTCGCGGTCTTTTTCATCCCTGTCAGGGGGAGACGATGAAGGACAGCAACCTCGACTGGTTTTGGCATCATCTTCGGGACTTTGTTCAAATTGTTGAATGTAGCGGATTGGAGACGGACCCTAATCCCCTCGGTTCAATTTTGGATGCAACATTCATAGGTGAATCGATTACCGCGACAAGTCCGGAAGGCTTTGCGTATCAGGTCCGCAAGGCTATCCAAGCGGTTGATTCAGACCAGCTTAGTTTGGTGGACTCAAATCGTTTCGACTGTGCGAGTCGATGGTTTGCAAAATTCTGTAGTAAGCACGGCTATCTTGGTGAACCGGATGACGACTTGTTCATACCCAATTTAGATGATGCCGACTTCGTGGCGCTTCGAAAATTGGTGATCTCAGACGCCGAAACTCAGTCATTTTGTAAGGTGCCACCGCCAACGAGTCGTCCGCCATCATGGCCCGAGTCTTGGCTTTGGCCAGCCCCCGAGGAATCGAAGCGTAGTTGTCCACCTGATCTAAAAGATATGAAGATTAATCAGCTAAGTGACGCTACGACCACCAAAGAAATTTCTATCGAAAAACCTAAGAGTGGTCTTAAAGCACCGTCCACCAAGGCCATTGAGTGTTTCAGGCTAATGTACGTTCTTGGAGAAAAAACCCAAAAAGAAATAGCGAGGCTGGTTTACGGCAACCCAAAGAAGCAAGGTCAAGTGTCGAAGGATATCCGTCAGGTCAAGAAATATCTCGAAGCTGGTAACGTCTTGCCGGATCTCGATCAAGCAAACGATGTGAAAGTTGTTCCGCGAGACCCAGCCACTCTTGATCAAATTCCTAGATCAGATCGCGACCGTGTACTACCCGGAATAAAGCCAACTTGAAAAAATTATTCACGTCGTAAGTTGTTGTTAGACCGAAGTATTCTTGCGATATTCCGGACCGGTTTTGAATATTGCTTCAGGTTTGGTTGAGGGCGAAGCGATTCGCCAGCACGACACCGACCTGGAGCTGTAATTGTGCAAAATTCCTCGGACCTGATGAGCGCAAATCAAATTGCCGACCGTCTTGGGGTCAAACCCTCGACAATCCGCCGTTGGCATTGGCAAGGGCGTATTCCCGCTCGAAAACTATCCTACAAAGTTGTTCGCTTCGACTTGGCAGAAGTAATTCGATCTCTCGATGTAATTTCCGACCGAAAGAGGGTGGTTCAATGAGACGCCCCACTTCCAACCCCCAAGGGGATGACCGCCAAGAAAAAGAGGGCCGGACCCCCGTTAAAGGTCCGACCCCCGATAAGTGTGCATGCCAAGCTAGTGTGACAAACTCGACCGATTCGAGCAAGGCTCAGCCCGTCGATCGACTAGCATATCGCATGAAGGATTTGGAAATTGCCCTTGGGGTCGATGAGCGAACTATCCTCCGAGAGCGTGCCGCCGGACGCTTTCCTAAGCCTGACCTGCTGATCGGCTCTGGACGACGCAAGACGCCGCTTTGGGCACGTCAAACCATCGTGGCTTGGATTGCGGAAGGGGGGTCGAGATGACTTCCTTTGACGCATGGATCGTGGCACAACTTCGCTCTAACCGTAGCGTATCGGGAGATGACCTAACTCTCGTGAGTCCATCGCTCCGCCCGGTGGCCGATGAACTGGCGGGTCTGGACGCCAGCGAACGTGACGACGTATGGCGACGATTTCTGGCAGACCGGACCGACCGGGAAGCTCTCATTCAAGCGGTGGCCGATGCCGATCCGGACGGACCACGCCCCGAGCAAACCGACCCCGCCGACGATTGGGGACCGATCCGGTTGGGCACTCTCCCCGAAGCCGACCCGTTCCCGGTTAACGTGCTTCCGCTTGCCGCCGCAAACCTTGTCGATGAGGCGTCCGGGGCGATCGGATGCCCACCCGATTTTGTGGCCGTTGCTGTCCTGGCAACCGCCGCCGGGACAATCGGCAGGTCGATCAGCCTCCGCTTGAAGTCGGACTACTTTGCGGCATCCAGCATGTATGTCGCCTTGATCGGCCCGCCATCCGACGGCAAATCCCCCGCCCTCCGGGTCGCTTGCTCCGCCGTTCGGAAAATTGATGAGACTTTGCAAGCCCACCATGAACAAGAGATGGACCATTGGCGGAACGAACAGGAGACGGCTAAGGGCTACGGGAAGAAAGCAAAGCAAACCGCTCCACCCCATCCGGCACGGATCGACATCGACGATGCCACGATGGAAGCATTGCCGTCGATCCTAGCCGACAACCCGCGCGGCCTGATCTTCATCAAAGATGAATTGTCCGCTTTGATGTTGGGGATGAATCAGTTCAAGGGGGGCAAGGGTTCCGACCGGCAATTTCTCCTCTCCGCATGGTCGGGGAAGCCGGTCAAGATCGACCGCGTGAAGCATGCGGCGAACATCCCGACTCGCGTGCATCACCCATGCCTGACAATCATCGGAGCTATGACGCCTGACCTCATCGCCTCGATCGCCGATCCGGCTGGACGGGATGACGGATTCCCCGATCGGTTCCTGTTCGCTTACCCCGACACCCGCCCTATCCCGCCCTGGACCGACCGAGGCGTTGAGGATGCCACCCGCGACGCATGGGGCGAACTAGTGGCCCGGCTCTGGCAACGCCCCCTCAACGTCAAGGAAGGGCATCCGGTCCCGCATGTCGCCACTCTGGCGGGATCGGCCCGCGATGCCTGGACGGAGGCTTACAACCGCCACGGGGAAGAAATGAACGCAAGCGGCTTTCCCGCCAAGTTGCGGGGACCGTGGGGTAAGCTCGGGGAGTATGCTGGCCGATTGGTCCTGATCCTGGCTTGCCTCGATCATGCCAGCGATCCAACGACCGACCCTGACGCAATCCCGACTATTACCCCCCAAGTCGTCCGGGATGCCTGGCGGGTGGTGGCATACTTCAAGGCTCATGCCCGCCGCGTCCATGCCGTTCTGAAGGCCAAATCTGGGCTTGGTAGCGATGACGTGCAAGCCTTGCTTGGGTGGATCGGTCGGAACGGAAAATTTGTCTTCTCGACTCGCGACGTGAACCGTAATTTTAACCGTTTCAAGGACGATGAAGCCGCGTTGAGTGACGCCCTCAAATGGTTGACCGACCGCAATCTGATTCGCCCTCAATCCCAAACGGATCGACCACAAGGCAAGACCGGACGTCGCAATTCGCCCGGATATGAAGTCCACCCGACATTCCACAGTTCACCGCATTTCCGACGTTTCCGACAAAACTCCGCTTCGGAGGGGGATATCGTCGGAATTGGCGGAAACGCGGTGGAGTCGGAGGGTCTGTTATGAGCCCGAACGTCCACACCATGCGGATTGACTGGCAATCCGAACGCGAGCGAATCGCCCTAACGCGAGTGGCCAGCGACCTGATGGGATCGCCCCCCGGACGGGGACGCGATCCGTTGTGGTGGGTCTGTCCATTCCATGACGATCGGAACCCATCCCTCAAAGTTGATCCGGTCCGCCAGCGTTGGAAATGTTTCGGTTGCGGCGAACAAGGGGACGCCGCAACCCTCGTGATGAGGTTGCACAACCTGACCTTCCCCGAAGCGGTCCGCCAATTAACGGGCGGTTCTCTCGGTTTATCGACCTACCGCTCGACCCTAAAACCGCGACCGGCCCGGCCCGTTGGCCCATCGGGGTTGCCCGCCTCCGAAGCGGTGGCGATGGTGGCCCAATCGCACGCCCGACTCTGGACGTCCGAGGGATCGAGACCGCTTGCCTACCTGATGGGTGAGCGTTGCTTGACCGAGGCGACCATCAGGCAAGCTCGCCTCGGCTGGACGCCGGGAATGAAGTTGCCCACCGCCGCTGGTGGTGAGTGGACCCCCCGAGGCTGGACGATCCCTTGGTTCGATGGGGATCGCTTGACGATGGTGAATCTTCGTCGCCCCGATGCAACCGGCCCGAAATACGTCCATGCCTTTCGAGACGCCCCGACCGTGTTTTCGGGGACGTTCGGGACCACCCGGCCCGGCTTGCCTCTTGTCGTGGTCGAAGGGGAGTTTGACGCCATCTTGCTCGGTCAAGAACTGGCCGATCTAGCGCTAGTAATCTCCCTCGGTCCGGCCTCGATTCACCCCGACCCCACCATCCTCGATCGGTTCGCTTCTTACCGTCCGTGGTATGCCGCTCACGATGCCGATGATGCTGGCGACAATGCCGCCGCTCATTGGCCAGCGTCCGCCCGTCGGGTCCGACCCCCCGACCCTTTCAAGGACTGGACCGAGGCCCAACAAGAGGGTATCAACCTCCGCCGCTGGTGGACGGATCGGCTTGCCGGGATCGAGAATCCATCCCTTTACGATTGGGCGGACCTCGAAACATGGCGGTGGTGATTTGATTAGCAAGAGGGTCTATGGACAGCCTTCAATCTGCTAGTTATAATACCCTAGTCGATTTCGGATTTGATCAATCCTTCAAATTCATCAGGATTCCGTCGATGGCTCGCACGCCCCCGCTGGTGACGTTGCTTGGTTCGGAGGCATACGGAGGATACCTCGATCAACTCGTCGAGGAAGCCCGGAGCCGTGGCCTAGGTATCGAGACGCGGGCCGGGATGGTGGAACTTGCTTTGAACCGGATCGGAGTCGAGTGGGGGCTAACTCCGCCACAACGCGCTCGACCGATCGGAGCCAATCAACATCCGTCTAACGCGTCATCCAAGCCGACTGACCCTCAAACCGACCCCCGGAAGGATTGAACCGATGGCATCGCTCCGCAAGGAAGGGAAGAACTGGTATTACCGCTTCGTCGATGAGAACGGTAAGCAACGCGAGCGGAAGGGATGCCCGGACAAAAAGGCAACCGAGGCGATGGCCTCCGCCGCTGAAACCGAGGCTACAAACATCCGGCAAGGCTTCGTTGATCCGAAAGCCATCAAGTATCGGGACCACGAAGCCAAGCCGCTCGCGTCTCATTTGACCGACTGGCACGCTTTCCTCATCGGGAAGGAATCGACGCCGAAACATGCCAACTTGAGTCGGAACCGGGTCGGTCGGGTGCTCGATCTGGGGAAAGCAAAGCGGCTTTCGGACCTGACCCCTTCTCGGATGCAAGCGGCTCTCAAAGCGGTTCGGGATGACGGAGTATCGCTCCGATCACTCCACCACTACACGCGGGTTCTCAAAGGGTTCTCGCGGTGGCTCTGGCGGGATGGTCGAGTTCGGGAAGATAACCTAGCTCACCTGACCAGCCCCAACCCCGATGCCGATCGTCGGCATGAACGCCGCGCCCTGGATGCCTCCGAACAGGCCCGGTTGATCGACGCCGCCGCTTTGGGTGGAGTGGTCCTCAAGATGACTGGACCTGATCGAGCCATGCTTTATCGGATCGCGTTGGGAACCGGATTCCGGGCCGGGGAGATTCGCTCACTGACCCCGCGATCATTCCACTTGGACGATTCCACCCCGACCATCATCGTTGCCGCTGCTTACTCGAAACGTCGCCGCGATGACGTACAACCGATCCGCCCGGAACTCGCGGCGACCCTTCGCCCCTGGCTTGCGACAAGGCCATCAGACGCCGCGATATTCCCGAAGATGACCAGTCACACAAACCTATTGATCCAAGCCGACCTTGAAGCCGCTGGCATCCTTTATCGTGACGCCTCGGATCAGGTAGCCGACTTCCATGCCTTGCGACATTCCTACGTCTCGACTCTGGTTCGATCCAACGCCTCGATCAAGGTAGTCCAGACATTGGCCCGGCACTCGACCCCGACATTGACTCTCGGAGTTTACTCCCACGTTGGGTTGTTCGATCAGATTGGGGCACTCGCGGGATTACCTGACCTCGGAACCAATCCACCGACCTCGGAACCCCTAGCGGCGACGGGCACGAGTGGACCGATTTGTCCCCAAAATTCTCCCCTACATTTCCCCTACGGAGGGGACGGAACGGGTCGGAATCTGTCGGTTCCTGACGATTTCGCTTCCCCTACGATCATAGGGGAAGATTGGTCAGAGTCCATGCCGTCAACCTTACGAATTCAGCCGATTGACGGCTCTTGTCAGCTTGTTTCGGCTCCTGACGAGAACGGAGGAGGAGGGATTCGAACCCCCGGAACCCTTGCGGGTTCTGCGGTTTTCAAGACCGCCGCAATCGACCACTCTGCCACCCCTCCAGGGGTTTCGACCTGCATTCAACTACTGACCGACTTCATTCAAGACATCCTCGGCGACGTAGATCGGCACGTTGACCGTTACGGCGACGGCGATGGCGTCGCTCGGACGTGAGTCGACCTCGATGAGTTCTCCTTCGTGCCGAATTCTGAGTTTGGCGAAGTAGGTATGATCACGTAACTCGCTGATGAAGATATCCTGGAGTTCCCCACCAAGGAGCTCGATCGTGTCTGACAGGAGGTCATGCGTCAAGGGGCGTGGGGCAGGAAGCCCTTTGACGCGACGGTCGATGCAGTTTGCCTCGAAGATCCCGATCACGATCGGGAAGGTCCGCTTGCCATCGACTTCGCGGAGAAAGATGATCTGCTGCTCGTTGTTCTCGCTGATGATGATCCGGACCAATTCCATCTGCACGGCCACGTCGGTCGCCCCTTTCACCTTGGACTTGGCCGGATGATCCGCCGCGTCGCTTGCATTGGCAGCTTGACGCGGATCTGCCGCGAGCTTGTCCATGCAATGATAAGGCTCGAGCGATGGACCGTCAACGCGAGGTCGGCGCTTGCCCGACCTCGCGTCACCGCTGGTATAAAATTGGGCCCGGGTCTGACCCATCAAAGCAGCTCCTCCAGGGTCGCTTTCTGAGCGAGCAGTTCGGCGAGTTTGGTTTGCAAACCGGCGACCACGTCGGCCGGGGCACGCGCCAGGAATTGCTCATTCGTTAGCTTTCCTCGGAGTGGCCCGATCTGCTTGTCGATGTCGGCGATCGACTTGCGGACACGGGTCTTTTCGGCCTCCTTGTCGATCAGCCCCTCCAGCGGCAAGACGACCTCGGCATCGGCCAGGACGGCCGAGGCGCACTCGTCGGGCCGGGTGTAGTGGTCGGTAATCTCGACCGATGCGGCTCCCGTCAAGGCGATGATAAACGGTCCGCCCATGCGGAGCGTGGACAGGACCGGCTCGCTGGCAACGATGACGGGCTGGATCTTGGCCTTGGCGGGGACGTTGCGCTCAGCGCGAAGGTTGCGGATCGCGGCGACCTTCTCCTGCCACTGGGTGACGACGGCTTCGGCCTCGGGGTCGGCCCAGGATTCGGGGTAGTCGGGCCAGGCGGCAATGCAAACGCTCTCGGCGGCGGTTGTGGGGGCGAGGAGACCGCGCTCGGGGGCGACGGCGCCGAGCGCCTGCCAGATCGACTCGGTCAGGAACGGGACGATCGGATGGAGGAGGCGGCAGAGGCCGTCGAGGACTCCGGCAAGGATGCGCTGGGCGACGAGCTTGGTTTCGGGATCACGGAAGCGGGGTTTGAGGAACTCCAGGTACCAGTCGCAGACGTCGTTCCAGGTGAAGTCGCGGAGGCGTTTGGTTGCCTCGGCGAAGCGGAAGACCTCCAGGTCGGCGGTCGTCTGGCGGGTGACCTCGCTCAGGCGACTCAGAATCCAGCGGTCCTCGACGGCCAGTTGGCTAGGCTCGATCGGCCCCGCGGTGTAGCCTTCGAGGTTCATCAGGGCGAACCGTGAGGCGTTCCAGACCTTGTTCGGGAACGTCCGCGCCTGCTCGAACCGATCCGAGGTATTGACCTCGCGACCATCGGGAAGTTTCGTCTTCTCGACCGGGATGCGGATATCCTGCGTCTCGGTGGCGAGGCTGGCCAGGCCAAATCGCAACGCATCGGCGCCGTAGAGGTCGATGATATCGACCGGATCGACGCCGTTCCCCTTCATCTTCGACATCCGCTGGCCGTTGCCGTCGAGGATGATCGGATGAATGTAAACATTCTTGAACGGCACTTGACCAAGATTGAACTCGCCAAAGATCACCATCCGGGCGACCCAGAGGGTGATGATGTCGCGCGCGGTCGAGAGGACCGAGGTCGGATAATACTTGGCGAGGTCGGCCGTCTGTTCCGGCCAGCCCAAGGTAGAATGCGGCCAGAGGGCGGACGAGAACCAGGTATCGAGGACGTCGGGGTCCTGCTCAAATAACCCGTCCTGCTGCAAAGCATCAATGATCTCCTGATCATTTTCTTTGATGCAAACGTATACGTACATTCCTTCTTGGATCTGCTTTTCCAGGTCGTAAAAATTGTTCTGCAAATCATACAAACTGTACCAGGATCGACCTTCAACTTGCCACTTGGCGAGGCTCGATCGCAACTGAAAATTCTGCTGAAAAACGTGGGGGTCGCCTTTCAATCTCCAGACCGGAATCCGGTGGCCCCACCAGAGTTGGCGGCTGATGCACCAGTCACGCTTTTCGCCGAGCCAGTCGAGATACGACTTGGCGTAGCGCTCGGGGGTGATCTTGACCTTGCCCTCGGTCACGGCGTCCATCGCCGCCTGCGCCAACTCGTCCATCCGGACGAACCACTGATCGGACAGGTAGGGTTCGATCGGGGTCTTGGAGCGATCCGAGAGGCCGACGCGGTTCTTGTGGGGTTCGACCTTGATCAGCAGGCCGGCTGCTTCGAGGTCGGCGACGACTCGTTTGCGAACCACGTAACGATCGAGCCCGGCGTAGGGGCCGGCGGCGTCGTTGTAGGTGCCGTCAGGATTGAGGAGGTTGATTTCCGGCAACTTGTTGCGCTGTCCGCAAGCGTAGTCGTTCGGGTCGTGTGCGGGGGTAACCTTGACGCAGCCGGTGCCGAACGTGGGATCAACCAGGATGCCGTCGCCGATGATCGGGATGGCTCGACCGGTCAAGGGCAGGATGATGTTCCGGCCGATTAGATGCTGGTAGCGTTCGTCGGTCGGGTGGACGGCGACGGCGGTGTCGCCAAGCATCGTCTCGGGCCGCGTCGTCGCGACCTGCAACGACTCGTCCGACCCTTCGACCGGGTAGCGGATCGTCCAGATATTGCCGTTCTGTTCGATGTACTCGATCTCATCGTCGGCGACGGCGGTCCGGAGGGAGACGTCCCAGTTGACCAGCCGCTTGCCGCGAAAGATCTTGTCGGCCTTGAACAGAGCGAAGAAGGTGGCGCGGACGGCCTTCGTGCAATCCTCATCCAGAGTGAAGTGGGTCCGGTCCCAGTCGCACGAGCAGCCCATCTGGCGGAGCTGGCCGAGGATGCGCTGTTCGTACTCATCCTTCCAGGCCCAGATGCGCGCGACGAGGGCCTCACGGCCGACATCGTGCCGGGTCTTGCCTTCGGACTCGCGGAGGCGGCGTTCAACCACGGCCTGCGTGGCGATCCCAGCGTGGTCGGTGCCGGGCATCCACAAAGCGTCGTAACCTTGCATCCGGCGCCAGCGGATCAGGATATCCTGAATCGTGTTGTTGAGTGCATGGCCGAGGTGGAGCGCCCCCGTCACGTTTGGCGGTGGGATGACGATGGTGTAGGGGGGCTTATCGCTGGCGGGGTCGGCGTGGAAGTACCCCTTCTGGAGCCAGAAGTCATACCAGCGCCGCTGGGCTTCCTGGGGATCATACTGCTTGGGAAGTTCGGCGGTGCTCATGCTCAGTTCCGGAGGAAGGGGATTCTTGCCCAGACAGTTTACCAGGCTTGATCCCTTTTGGGGCGATCAGGTTCGGACACCCAGACTCCAGATCAGCCAGCGGACCAGACCCAGGAACAAAACGGTCGCGATCCCGGCTCGTCTCCACAGGCAGTCGCGCCAGGCGAACGCGGTGGCGACGCCGAACCCGCAGAGAACCAGGAATCCCAAACACGCCCCAAGTTGGGTCGTGATCCGGTAGCGTTCGGCGGGCGTTCCGGGATTCGCGAGCAGATAAGCCAGGAGCGGGATGCCCCAGATCCGCACCAGATTGAAGCAGATGGCCGCCAGGGTGAGACAATAAGTAAACGGAATCCACCGGAGCCAGCTCCATCGCCACCGCCGCCTCGGCGTCGGGTCCAGGTGAACTGCGAGGCTGATCGGTGTCTCGGGGGCCTGATAGGGATTGATCCGGTGCGCTTCTCCCATTGGCTTCAACCTCCGATCCGTCACCGTGGGCTGAACGATTCGAAAAACAGGACGACCGCAATGTATGATAGGAGGGTCAAGCCCAGAGCGACTAGCCACCGTTTGATCAACCACAACCGCCCCGCCCAGATCCCCACGCCGGCACTGATCACCAGACCCAGGCTAATCTCAGCGTGCCAGATGAGCATCGAGACCGACCGTTGGTTGTCTGTGCCGAGCGAGCCAAGTCCCGTCACGACCGACCCCAGGACAATCAATCCCATCAACAATGGTGCCATGCTGAACGCGAAGCAGAGGACAGCCGGTATCCAGCGCAGCGCATGCCAGACCGGAGGACGAATCTTGAACACGACGGATTCAGCCGGACCCACAAGCGATGTCTGAGGCGCTGCGTATGGGTTCGTTTTGTCAGGAGCGGACACGCCGCGCATCCTCCCCAAAATTCATCGGGTTCGATCCATCATGACGCCAACCTGGTTTCGAGGTGATCCAGGCTCATCGCCGGGAAGTAACCATAAGTCGCGGCTCGCCAGAGCCATTCGAGGGGGCCGAACCGGAAGTGGGCCATCCACCAACTGCTGTAGAGGATCTGGACCATGTAGATGGCCAGCGAGATCACCAGACCCCAGGCCGGGCCAAGCTGGCCGTAGAGGCCGAAGCCGTAGCTATTGAAGATCGTCGTGGCGATGATCGACTGCATCAGGTAGTTCGTCAGCGGCATCCGACCAACAGCGGCCAGGGGCGCGAACCAGGGGTGGCGACCGGGAAGCTGCGCGATCAGGACGATGGCGGCGATGTAGACGAGCGAGAGGACCGGCCGGTTGAACTGGTAGGCGACCCCGCTGAACAGGCCAAGCAGCGTGGGTCGATCCTGGTTCGGGTCGCGGAGTGCATGTGCGGTGGCGAAGAAGAGGGCGCAGCCGAGACCGATGGCCAGGCCCCAGAAAAAGAACCGCCGAAAGACCGGAATGTATGCGGGCAGGTTCTGGAAGACCCGTCGCCGACCCGCGAGGAAGCCAAGCAAGAGCGTCACCCCCATCTGCGTCACGAACAGAAACCACCACCCTTGCTCAAACCCTTCACGGACACCGGCGACGCGGTCGCGGACCATCGCGCCGTAGGTCCCGTGGGCGTAGGTTTGCAGTTCCTCGGCGGCCTTGGCCCCACGTTGGGCCAGCGTCAGGTGGGGGGCAGATTGGTGGTAGAAGCGATAACCGCCGTAAACCATCGGGATCAGGAGCAAGAGCACGATCAAGATCACGACGGCGCGGTCGGGCAAGCGGCGGCAGAGGAGCAGCGCCAGGCCGAGGACCGCGTAGATATGGAGGACGTCGCCGTTCCATATCAGGAACAGGTGGATCAGACCCAACGCGAGCAGAATCGCCAACCGGCGGAGGTAAAGACCGACGAACGGGGCCTGCCGCGCCTCGGCCCGCTCCAACTGGATCGTCAGCCCAACGCCGAACAGAAAGGAGAAGATCGCGTTGAATTTTCCGTTGCCAAAGACATCGATCAGCCAGGACGCCATCAGGTTGAGCAAGCCCGGAAACATCTGTTCGGGCGCGACCGCGTGGTCGGGGCTTTTGAAGCCGCTCATATTGATGATCGCGATCCCGAGCAGAGCGAATCCGCGGAGCACATCAAGAACCAGGATCCGCTCGGCGGGAGCGACAGGACCGGGTCGGTTCAGCGAGTTTGGCTGCGAGGTAATCATGCCCCGGATTGAACCAAAATCGTCGCAGGGAAACCAGCCTTCGATACCTGGCAAACCCTTTGGGGTTTGATGAGAGACGACGAATTCTCTCGGACCGAAGTCGCCACGCTGCTGTGGATCCTGCGCGGCTGGAAGTCTCGATCTGGTGGCAAGATAACCGATTCGATCGAGTTTCAATCATGTCGTTGTTCGGATTGAGATGTTTGTGGTTGAGCCCGGATTGGCTCCTCAAAGCCGTGACTCGGGGAGTTGGGTTGCCAATTCTCTCCTTGAACCCTAAATTGACAAGAACGAGTTCGCTAGTCGTCGGTGAATCAGAGGATGAACCCATGCGCAAAGTTCAGATGGTGACCGACCGGGAACTGGAAATCTTGAAAGTGCTGTGGGCTCGCGGCAAGGCGAGCGTTCGGGAAGTTCAGGAAGACCTCAACAAGTTCGCTGGTCCAGTGGCCTATAGTACTGTGCAAACCCTCCTGAATATCATGGAGGACAAGAAAGGTCTGGTCCGGCACGTGGTCGAAGGGCGGACGTTTATCTACGTCCCGAAGAAATCCTCTGACCGGACGATCCGCGAACTGACCCACCGGTTCCTGGACCGGGTCTTCGATGGTGCTGTCGACCGGATGATGGTGGCGTTACTCGACACCAAGCCGCCGAGTGCCGCCGAGTTCGACCGGCTGCGGGCCATGCTCGATGAAGCTCAGAAACAGGGCGAAATTCGCGCTGAGGAACAAGCCGCCAACCCCGAAGCGTTGGCGGAACCGCAGGTTTAGAGCGGTTGGCGATTGGCCGGATCAGTCACGGAGAAAAAGGACAAGCAAGCTTGCTTGGGCCAGTCCCTTTTTTTCTCGAACCGACAACCAAAGAGAAAACCGCTCTGGCGGTCGCTTGCAACCGGGCGAAAGGGTCACGGCATGGCGGCTTGGGTCGAGCGTTGTGAATCCCTGATGATCGACGCCGGCTTGTCGGCGATCATGATTACCGGCTTCACGGCACTTGCCATGATCCAGTGTCGCCAACCGGTCCGGCGCCGGGCCTGGGGCCGGCTTGGTCTGGTGGCCAGCCTGATCGTCATTCCATTGACGTGGCTCGACTTCCTGCCTCGGGTCGACCTCCGGCATCCGACCTGGATCATGCGGACAATCGAACTGCATGCGGATCGTCCCTCTTCGGTTTCGCCCATCACAACGAACTCCCACGCATGGGCACCCGGTCCGCGAACTGGCGAATTCTGGACGTCGACGCTGCGAAGCGGTCTCATCCTGGCATATTGCGCCGGTCTGACGCTGGGTCTGGGCCGCCTGGTGTTGGGCCTTGCTGGTACCAGCCTGTTGATCCGCCGGGGTCGGCCAGCATCCGCGCACGTCGATCGCATTCTCGCCGAACTTCCTTACGGTCGTGCGCGGCAGGAGCGACCAGGCGTGCTTGTCTCCGCCCGGGTTGGTCGGCCAGTGCTGGTCGGTTGTTGGCGACCAACCATCGTCATCCCACCCGAACTTGACCGACCGGGAGCCGAGGCCAGACTCCGGCTCGGGCTCTTGCACGAACTCGCGCACGCCGAGGTCAACGACTCGCGCTATGGTGTGCTTGCCACCGCGACCCAGGCGGTCTGGTTCCTCTTGCCCCAGGTCTGGTGGGTTCGCAGTCAGCTTCGGCTTGACGCCGAGTTCCTGGCCGATCACCGCGCTGTCAGTCACTTCGGCACGTCCTATCATTACGCCGAGTCGCTCGTCGGTCTCGCAATGGGTCCGGTCGTGGCTCCACCCTCGGCGGACCTTGCCACGCCCCCGATGATTCCCGCCCCAGCATCCCGCCCGGGAGGGCTGGCCTCGGCGCTCTTGCAACGGGTCCAGATGCTGCTGAAGTGCCCGTTCGAGGTCGAGGACCATGTCCCACGCGGGTGGGCCATCGCGGCATCGTCATTCATGGTTCTCTGGACGCTGGCGGCCACCAGCTTGACCATCCACGACGGCCGCGAGCGGACCAATGAAGTGACCTGGAAGGCGGTGGATGAAGCGGTTTTTTCGTTCCGCCTGGCGGAACTGGCCATTGCCCCTCAGGTTCTCGAAAACCGCCTGTTCAATCTTCAATTTCGGTTACCCCCTCGATTCCGGCTCGCCTGCGAGGTGTTTGCCGAAGAGGCGGAACTGGCTGATATGGAGATCCTCGAATACCGTTTGTGGGTACCTGGCAATGGCCAGCCCGCCCCGGTTTCCAAACCGAGGACCGGTTGGCGCCACGTCGAGATCGTGCGCGAGTCAGGGGGAGCGGAAGAAGTTCGGATTGATGGCCAACTAGCCGTGGCCAGCCATCGCCCCGCCCAGCCTGCCTCCTGGTTGACGATCCGTCCCATCCCGGGCCGGATCACCCGCCTGCGTGACCTGCAACTCACCTGGTGACAGGCCGCTCGGTCCACGGTAAGCCATCAGATCACCGGTCAAGCCGAAGACGAACTCAGGACCCGATGACTCGTGATTCTGATAACTTCTCAGTTTCGCCCGAAATTTTGGGATGCAGACGGGATTGAAAGTGGTTATGCTGGTTAAAGGTAGGTAGGTTGCACCCAGCCGCCGGACAAATCACGCAGCGATCTGGTAGAAAGCCACCTCGCCGAATGCTGGCGAGCCTCGAATCACGACGTTCGAGAAGCGAAGTGCCATGTTCGACCGGAAAGTCCTTATCTCGCTGCTTTGGCTGATGTCCTCACTGGCGCTCCTGGCGTCCGTGCTGGATGCACCAGTGCACACTTCGGGATTGTTCAGCGTCACGCCTCAGCCCAGTTGTCGGCATCAAGACTCCTTCAACCTGGCTTTGGGCCAATCAGCGACCCGCCTTGGCGAGGTGGTAAACACTGACTTTGTTCTGGGTGTCAATGCGCTCCCCTGCGAAAATGAAGAGCAGGATTGGGTCGATCTGAAGGATCATCCTCGTGCATCCCCCTTGATCATTTGTTCGTTTCGCGTGGTGCTGCAAAGCCAGTTGATTGCCCCTCGCTCGACCCCCTCCCTCTACCCACTCCGCTGTTGATCATTCCGGAAAAAGTCCTCGATCATCGGCTCGGCTTGGAAGCGGCTGGTTCTGGTCCTGGCTCGCGCTACCGCGTGCCACTGTTGCCGCCAACCCTGCCTGATTTTCCGGTGCTCAGGTCCCAAATCCATGTCCCTTGGGGATACTGGTTTGCTAGAACCTGGATGCCGACGTTTTTGTCAGGTTAATGACGACCTGATCGAGCCAACCCCCATCAAGCCTGCCGCAGTTCCCTTGCCCACCCATCACTGTCAAGCCCAGGTGGACCACCGTTCGTCTTTTGAATCGCTTCTGCCCCGCCCATGTTTCCCTGTCCAGGGAAGCGGGTCAGAACTGAGTCGACAAGGAGCCCAGCAATGAACCCGATCAAGTTCGCCAAGCGACGGCCGGTCACCTTTTTGATGCTGGTCGTCGCCCTGGTCGGCGGCGGGGTCTACGGCATGTACAGGATGCGGGTGAATATTCCGGGAGTCAACACGCCCAAGGTTTATGCGTCTTTCGACGCTTTCGGCGTGAAAATGAAGCCGTACAAAGAGCGGGTCGTGGCTCAGTACGAGTCGTATTTCCACAAGCATCATGCGGAAGAAGCCCATGTGGAGGCGCACAAGATTCTGGTGACCAGTCCGCTGGCCAAGGACGTCACCGTCACTCAAGATTATGTGTGTCTGATCCACTCGCAGCGGCATATCGATGTCAAGGCGCTGGACAGCGGCTATCTCGAAACCGTCTCGGTCAAGGAAGGCCAGATGGTGAAGAAGGGTGATCTGATGTTCCAGATCAAACCTGTCCTTTATGAAACAAAAATGGATGCCGAGGTCGCCGAACGAGACCTCGCGAAGTTGGAGTATGAGTACACCAAGAAGCTGTCCGAGCAAAAAGTCGTCTCGCAGAATGAAGTTCAACTGCTCAAGGCCAAACTGGCCAAGGCTCAGGCCAATGTGGCCAAGGCCAAGGCGGAATTTGATTTTACCACTGTCAGCGCCGCCTTCGACGGGATGGTTGATCGCCTTCATGAGCGGGAAGGAAGTCTGATCAAGGAGGGAGAAATCCTCACCACCCTGTCCGACAACAAGGTGATGTGGGTTTACTTCAATGTGCCCGAGCGAAAATATCTGGAATTCATGGCTGAGGTGGGCCAGAACAAGGAAAGCCCCGATATTGAACTCAGGCTGGCAAACTTCAATAAGTTCCCCGAACTGGGCAAGATCGGTGCGATCGAGTCCAACTTCAACCCGGAAACCGGCAACATCCAGTTCCGCGCCGATTTTGAGAACCCCAAGGGACTGCTCCGCCACGGCCAGACCGGTACCGTGATCATTTCCCGCGGGTTGAAGGATGCGATCGTGATCCCGCAACGGGCCACCTTCGAGACCCTCGCCAAACGGTACGTTTACCTGGTTGATGAGCACGAAGAAGTGCATCAGCGCGAGATCGAGATCGAGTACACACTTGATGACGTCTTCGTGATCCAAAAAGGTCTTGCCGTGAGCGACAAGATCGTTCTTGAGGGGATTCGGCAAGTTCGTGAGGGTGAGAAGGTGGAATATCAGTTCCGCGACCCGGCCAAGGTCATGGCGGATCAAAAGCACCACGCCGAATAGTCGATTCGTATCCCCCCGCGTTGCTAGCGCCGCTCTGTATGTGTTGTCCGAGGCAGCCTGATTGGGGCCCACTCGGACGACACGAATTAGACCATATTTCCGCTTGGCGATCCTGGCATTGCCCCCAAACTTGCTCCGGCGGATGAGTCTCGCGGGCTGAGGGCAATGCCACCACCTTCCGGTACGGAAACCAACCAGGACATCGCATACCATGTTCGCGCAATTCCTTCATCGACCGGCGTTGGCAATCGTCATCTCGGTGCTCATCCTCTTCCTGGGTGGGCTGGCCATCAACACGCTGCCGATCTCGCAGTTTCCCTCCGTGGCGCCGCCGAGCGTGGTCGTCTCGTTGTCGTACCCCGGTGCCAGCGCTGAGGTTCTGGTCGACTCGGTGCTGATCATCCTGGAACAAGCCATCAACGGCGTGCAGGACATGCGGTACATGGCCTCCGCCGCGACCAGCGCCGGTGAAGCGACGATCCAGGTCATCTTCGAACCCGGCACCGACCCCAACGTCGCGGTCGTCAACGTCAATAACCGCATCAACATCGTCAAAAACCGCCTCCCACCGATCGTGGAACGCGAAGGCATCATCGTCTTGCAGGCGATGACGAGTATGTTGATGTACGTGAATGTCTACAGTAAAGACAAGACGGTTGACCAGAACTTTCTGTACAACTACGTCACCGTCAAGGTCTTGCCCGAGGTCAAGCGGACCCGCGGGATCGGCAGCGCCACGATTCTTGGCAACCGGGCGTATGCGATGCGGATCTTTTTGGATCTGCCGCGGATGCGAGCCTACAACCTGTCCGCCGACGACGTCATGAAGGCGGTCAAGGAACAGAGCATGATCGGCTCACCCGGGCGGCTCGGGCAAGCGACGGGGAAAACGTCGCAGACCGTCGAGTATGTGTTGACCTGGGTCGGGCGGTACAACAAGCCCGAACAGTATGAACAAATCATTCTCAAGGCGAATCCCGACGGTGAGATCACGCGGATCAAGGACGTTGCCAAGGTCGAACTGGGCTCGTCGTTCTACGACCTGTACTCAGACATCGACGGCGACCCCTCGGCGGCCATCGTGCTGAAGCAAAATCCCGGGTCCAACGCCGCCGTCGTCATCGAGAAGGTGAAGGAGAAGCTCAAGGAGATCAAGGAAGATTCGTTCCCGCCAGGCATGGATTATGAGGTGAGCTACGACGTTTCCAGCTTCCTTGAAGCGTCGATCGAGAAGGTGCTCCATACCCTCTTTGAGGCGTTCATCCTGGTGGCTCTGGTGGTCTTCCTCTTCCTGGGCGACTGGCGATCCACGCTGATTCCGACCCTGGCGGTGCCGGTCTCGCTGATCGGGACCTTCTTTTTCATGCTGATGTTCGGCCTCTCGATCAACCTGATCACACTCTTCGCGCTGGTGCTGGCGATTGGTGTCGTGGTCGACGATGCGATCGTGGTGGTCGAGGCGGTGCATGCCAAAATGGCCGAGAAACACCTGTCACCCTACCGGGCAACGAAAGAGGTCGTCAACGAGATCAGCGGAGCGATCATCGCCATCACCATGGTGATGACGGCGGTCTTCATCCCGGTGACCTTCATGCCTGGGCCGGTCGGTGTCTTTTACCGCCAGTTCGGCCTCACGATGGCCATGTCAATCGTGCTTTCGGGTGTCGTGGCTTTGACGCTGACCCCGGTCCTCTGCGCGATCTTGCTCAAGCCGCACACCACGCATGAAGGGAAATGGCGCGGGCCCCTGGCTCTCTTCCTGCACCTGTTTGACCGCGGGGTCGAGCGGGTGACGGGCCATTATGCCGGGATCGTGCGGCGGATCGTCACCCGGCGCGGGTTGACCATGTTGATCATCTCGGCATTTGCCTACGGCATCTTCCTGGTCAACACGCAGCTTTCGACCGGCTTCATCCCGCTCGAAGACCAGGGGATGATCTACGGGATCATCCAGACGCCTCCCGGGTCGACGCTCGAGTACACCAACTCCAAGTCGCACGAGTTGCAGGAGATCGCCCGCCACACCCCGGGGATCACCTCGGTTTCGTCTCTGGCTGGTTACGAGGTGTTGACCGAGGGCCGAGGTTCGAACGCGGGAACGTGCCTCATCAACCTGAAAAACTGGTCGGACCGCGACAAGACCTCACGCGAGATCATCACCGAACTGGAGGAGAAGGGGAAGGAGATCTCCAACGTCAAGCTGGAGTTCTTCGAACCGCCCGCGGTACCCGGCTTCGGCGCTGCCGGTGGGTTCTCGGTGCGGGTTCTCGACAAAACAACCTCGGGAACGTATCAGGAACTCGGCGATGTGACCGACAAGTTCCTGAAACGGCTCGGCGAACGGAAGGAAGTGAAGGGGCTGTTCACCTTCTTCGCCAGCAACTACCCGCAGTATGAATTGATCATCAACAACGATGTCGCCATGCAGAAAGGGGTGTCGATCGGCAACGCGATGGACAACCTCTCGATCGTCATCGGCAGTACCTGGGAGCAAGGGTTCGTCCGCTTCGGCCAGTTCTTCAAGGTCTACGTGCAGGCTGGGCCGGAGTTCCGGCGCTATCCCGAGGATCTCGGGGATATGTTCGTCAAGAACGACAAGGGGGAAATGGTTCCTTACTCGTCATTCTTGCAGATCAAGAAGAAGCAAGGCCTGAACGAAATCAACCGCTACAACCTTTACACCTCAGCCGCCATCCAGGGGGCTCCGGCTGCCGGGTTCAGTAGCGGTCAGGCGATCCAGGCCATCCAGGAGGTCGCGGCCGAAACCCTGCCACGCGGCTATGACATCGGCTGGGAAGGTCTTTCCTATGACGAGGCGAACAAGGGGAACGCGGCGGTTTACATCCTCGGCGTCGTCGTGATCTTCGTGTACCTGGTGCTCGTCGGGCAGTACGAGAGTTTCATGCTGCCACTGGCGGTCATCCTTTCGCTGCCGGTCGGGCTCTTTGGCACCTTCGCGTTCCTCAGTATCATGGGTCTGGCCAACGACGTTTACGCCCAGATTGGTCTGGTTATGCTCGTCGGTCTGCTCGGCAAGAACGCGATCTTGATCGTCGAGTTCGCGGTCCAGCGTCGCCACGAGGGTCTGAGCCTCAAGGAGGCCGCCATTGAAGGCGGTAAACTGCGGTTCCGGCCGATTCTGATGACCTCCTTTGCCTTCATCGCGGGTCTCTTGCCGTTGGTCATTGCCACGGGACCCGGGGCGATCGGCAACCGGACCATCGGGACCGCCGCCGTCGGCGGTATGCTCGTGGGCACCCTGGTCGGAGTCGTGGTGATCCCCGGTCTGTACTACATGTTCGGGGTGATCTCCGAAAAGGGAAGTTTGATCAAGGAAGAAGCAGACGATGCCCTGACGGAAGGTGTGGCTCACCATTAAATGAATCCGCCAGTTGGCTCGTCCAGCCGCAGACGAGACCCTTCGTCACCGACACCGGTCCAGTCCTCCGCTCTGGCGGGGGCTGGACGGTGATCAAGCTTCAGCCGCCTCCGCACCATCAACTGTCCGGCAACAGCGGACCGTGATTGCGGAGGCGGTCGAACTCCGTTGAGTCGATCGGTTCGAACCGGACCCAGTCCCCGGGCTCGATTGGAAAAAACTCGGCGGCCAGATCGACGATCCGCCACGGCGTTCGGCCCAGGAGATGCCAACCGCCGGGCGACTCGACCGGGTAGATCCCCGTCTGTCGACCCGCGATCGCCACCGAGCCAGCCGCGACGCGCGGGCGTGGACTGGCCCGGCGCGGGACACCGCTGAGCGCATCGGGCAGGTAACCGGCATAAGGGAACCCCGGCTGAAAACCAACGGCAAAGACCCGATAGTCACGGCCCGAGTGGAGGGCGACGACCTCGGCTGTGGTGGCGTCGAGAGCTCGGGCAACATCCAGCAGGTCTGGCCCGTTGTAGCAGACGGGGATGCGGTGGGTGCGTCCCGTTGAGGCCAACGAGGCGGGATCGATCGGGATCGACTGGAGCAGCCTGAACCACTCGTCCCAGTCTGGCACCTGATCCGGGTCGGCATGAACTGCTGCGGTAGCATAGGCAAGGCAGACGTCAATCACTCCCGGCAGCCGAGCATTGACGACCGCCTGTGCCCACCGAGCGGCTTGGTCCTCGCTGGAAAAACTGGCCAGTACAGCGCGATCGCCGAGCGGTTGGAGATCGGGTTGAGTCACATAATCGTCCCGAAAAGTGCTGCCAACTTGGGGATCATGCTGGTTCCGGAGTGACCGGGGGATGCGGGATGACATAGGGCAGGGGGCCAGGGTCGGCAAGGCCAAAGGCGTCGGCAATCCGGTTGAAGAAGGCAAACAAGGCCGTGATGTAAACCGCCTCGGCGATCTGGGGGTCGGTCCAGCCCAGGGTCCGGAGCTGCTCGACATCCTCGTCGGTGGTCCGGTAGGCGTGCCGGGTGACGAGCGCGGCGAAGTCGAGGAGGCCGCGTTCGGCCGGGGTCAAAGGGGCGCCGTCGAGGTCGGCATGGCTCATCGCGGTGTGCAAGGCGGGGTCGGCGTCCTGCGACCGCAGGAACTGGCTGTGCGAGCCGACTCAGTAAGGGCAGCGATTCAGGGCCGAGACGTAGGTGGCGATCATCTCCTTGGTCCGCCGGTCGAGGTGGCCGGGGGCGAAGTGGACGGCCTCCGAGACGGCTTCCATCCCGGTGAACAACTCGGGCCGCTGGCTCAGGCACTTCAGCACGGCCGGGATCTCGGTCCGACCGGGGTTGGCGGCCATCCAGGCCGCGTACGCCGCGGCGATCGGCCCGGTCGCCTCGCTTTCCTCAACCCACCGGATGCGTGCCATTGGTTGACCCCTCTGCCATCATGTTGGGGCACGATGATTGCATGGACTTAAGACTCTTGTGGATCTGAAACGGATCTTACCAGAGGGCCGCCGGTTCGAGCCAGAGGGCGGAATCGAGGTCCACTCTCCCCCGAGAAGGCTCGCCACATGAACGCTTCCTCATGGATTTTAGCTCTGGTCGCGTTCGGGTGGGGGCAAGATCCGCACCCAGATCACCCCAAGACTCCCACGACCAGCTCGACGGCGGACGTCATCACCTTTCGCGATGGTAAGGTTCTGCTCGGCCAGGTCGTCGAGACGAATGATCGCCGGGGACCACTCGTCGTCCTGGTCCGGCGTGCCTGGGCTGAGGCGAACCTCGCCGATCGCACCGCAGCCTGGGAAAAAGCCGAAGCGGGTCAGACCAAGCAGGCCGAGCACCAGCGCCTTGAACGTCTCCGGGCCTGGCGGCGGACTCGTCCCGCTCAGGTGGATCAGATCGACCGGATCACCCCCTGGCTCGACGCCGAGATCGCCCGGCTCACTCCGGCCCATGCCGATCCCACCACGCCCGCCACCAGGTCCGATCTGATGGTGGTTTCGCTCGGCCGGAACACCATCAAGGGGCTCGATCGGCGGTCGGCCCAGGTCGGGAGGCTGCTCCGGCTCGCCTGGACGACGCACCTGCCCAACCCCGAGTCGATGCCGGTGGCTGACCTGACGCAGGGGCTTGAAGACAAGGGGTTCTCGGCCACCAGTGATAATCCCATCGCGGTCGATGCCTTGCTGCCGATCCCGCACGAGACCGACGAGCAGTGGACCATCCGCCGCGCCGCCACGGAACTCGCGAGTCTGCCGGGTGGGCGGTTCCTGCTCTATGGCGGGACCGTCATGGCCGAACCCGCGCCCGGTGAGGCTCCGCCCGCCAATGCGGGGATGGAAGCGCTCGGCTCGGCGCTCAAGGACTTGCTGAGTGACGGGGGGGCCCAGAAAGCCGATCCTCTCCAACCGAAGTTGCACGACCTCGGTAATCAAGGGCGAGTCGGTGCCGTGGTGACGACGATGGAGATGGCTCCCGACATGAGCAGCACCACCGCGCTGACGGTCCTCTGGGTGAATCCGGGCGGGAACCGCAACTGGGTTCCCGAGATCAAGAAAGCAAGCACCGTTCGACCGGGTGACCTCCCTGCCGGCGCCGGGGCCAATCTGGCCGAAGATCCGCAGGTCAAGGCGGCACTGAACGCGGTCTCGGCCCTCGGACTGGGCGAGATTTCGCCCGAGCTCAAGCAGCGGAGCCTGAACATGGGATTTGCCACCCAAAAGGCCCTCAACGACGCCCGGACCGCCTTGCGAAGCGAACTGAACGCTCTCGCCTTGCCGCTCGAACTCCCGAAGTCGACCGCTCCCGATCCCAAACCGTAGTGGAACCGATTGAGTGCCGGGGGTCTTGACGGTATCCTTGCCGTTCAGGTCAACCCCGGCGCCTCGGGCGCTGGGGGACCGATCAGTCAAGATTAACGCATCCGTCGAGTGGTTGAGTCAGGTGAGTTCGGACCAGAGCGGTCGGACCACGGCGACAGGACAGGCAGGAAGGATCGGCGCAGATGGGCTTGTTCACGGGCAAAAAGGGCTTGGTTCTGGGGGTCGCCAACGATTTCAGCATCGCCTGGGCGATCACCAAGCACCTGCTCGACCAGGGGGCCGAGGTTGGCTTCACGCATCTACCCGGCGAGAAGATGGAGCGTCGGGTCCGCAAGCTCGCCGAGCCAATCCAGGCCAAGTTGATTACCCCCTGCAACGTCGAGGACGACGCCGACGTGGCCCGGGTTTTCCGTGAAGCCGGCGAGACTTACGGCTCGCTCGATTTCGTCCTCCACTCGATCGCCTTCGCGCCGATCGAAGACCTCAAGTGCAACTTTGTGGATTCGAGCCGAGCCGGATTCTTGAAGGCGATGGACATCAGCGTCTACTCGCTGGCCTGCGTCTGCCGGAACGCCGCGACCGTCATGCCCAACGGTGGTGCGATCGCGACGATGACCTACTACGGTGGCGAAAAGGTCGTTTCGGGTTACAACATGATGGGTGTCTGCAAGGCTGCACTCGACGCCGCGGTCAAGTATCTGGCGTACGACCTTGGCCCGAAAAACATCCGCGTCAACGCCGTCTCGGCGGGACCGGTGAAGACGCTCGCGGCGTCGGCCGTGGGGGATTCGGACAAGCTCGCCGGGCTGTATGAGGCCGTCTCGCCGCTCCAGCGGAACATCACCCGTGAGGAAGTGGGCGCGGCGGGGATGTTCATGCTGTCCGACCTCGCGAGTGGGATCACCGGCGAGATCATGCACGTCGATGCCGGCTACAACGCGATGGGCTCGCCCGGTCGCGCCGTCGAGGCTGCCAAGGAAGGTAAAGTTTGAGTGGACCGGCTCCAACCCAGGTTGGAATTTGTCTGATCGAGCGGGGCGGGTCGTACCTGATCCGCCAGCGACCAGCAACGCCCGGCTCGCCGATGCCGGGCGTCTGGGAGTTCCCCGGCGGCAAGGTCGAGTCCGGTGAGACCCCCGCCGAGGCGACGGCTCGCGAATGTCTGGAAGAGGTGGGTCTCGAAGTGGCGGTTGGTCTGCTCGATCGGACGTTCGTTTATGACTACCCCCACGGGCGGGTCGAGTTGTTCTACTTCCACGCGACCCCGACCGACCCTCGGGCCGAGCCGAGTCCGCAATCGGGTTTCCGCTGGGTCGTCGCTGAAGATCTACCCTCCTACACCTTCCCGCCCGCGAATGATGGTTTGATCGCCGATCTGGCGGGACGTTCGGTCTGAACTGGGAGCAAGCTGGGCGATGGCATCGACCACCGAGATCACCCTGGTCCTGATCCCGATGGCGCTTTACCTGTACGCCCTCGGGATCTTCCACGGCGGCAAGCATCCCCGGCTAGTTTCGGGAGTCGGCGACCTTGCCGGTCTGATCTTCAGCCTGAGCGGGCTGGTTGCCTTTGGGCCAGTTGGCCATGTGGTCGTGGCGACCCTATTCGGTCCCGACGCGGCCACCGTGGCCTGGACGGTCTGGCTGACTGGCCTGGTCATCGTGGCTGCGATCATCGCCCGATCGGGGCGCAACCGACTCGTGATCTACCACGTCGAGCCCGACCAGATCCGCGCCGCAACCCGGGCCGCTTTGCCCGAATCATACCTCTCGACCTTGCATGGCTTCGAAGATCCGATCAACCGCACGAGCATTGCCGTCCGGACCTATCCGCGGATGAAAACCGCGACGATCGAGGCCGAGGGAGCGAGCACCGGCCCCGCTTTGACCATGCTCCGCCCCCAACTCCGAGCAGCCCTCAAGGCACTCGATGAGCCGGTCTCATCGCTCTCGACCGCTTTCTTTCTCACCTCGGCCCTGGTCATGGTCGGCCCGGTCGTCGGCTACCTGTGGCTTGATCCGCAGGGGCGACGGCTGGTCCGCGCGGTGGGTCGTTGGGTGGGCCTGTCTTGAGAGTGAACCACCGTTTGGAGAAGATCTGAGCGACCGAGTCATTGTCGCGTCTTGGATGCGACACGGATGACTCGCGCTTTCGCTTGATCCCTCGCAGGAGCCTGACAATGAGGTCTCAGTCTTGGTTCGTTGCCACGTTGGTTGCAGGTGCTCTGGTCGGGTTGCTTGCGACTGGCGGCAACCGGACCTCGGGTCAGGCCGTCAATCCACGTCCCATCGTGCAGTGGGAGTACCAATCGATTTCTAGCAATAATGCCGAGGCGACCAAAACCACCCTGGATGCCTGGGGCGCGAAAGGTTGGGAGTTAGTGACTGCGTACCAGATTGGCAAGGATGGGATGGGTGGAAGTTGGTACATTTTCAAGCGACCGAAGTAGTCAATCACAGGTCACAACAAGAGCCGACAGCCGTCTTGTCAGACGATTGCCGGCCCTTGCTCGAGCCCGTCGGTCTGAGACGGATTACTTCGGCGTTTCCGGATTCACGGCGGTGTTCGGCGTCATGTCACGTTCGACGACGTGGTCGATCAGGCCGTATTCCTTGGCTTCTTCGGGCGACATGAAGCGATCGCGGTCGGTGTCTTCTTGCAAGCGCTCCAGGGTCTGCCCGGTGTGCTTCCTGTAGATCCCGTTGAGCTGCTTTTTCATCCGAATGAATTCTTCGGCGTGAATCAGGATATCGGTCGCGGTCCCTTCCATCCCGGCCAGGGGCTGGTGGATCATGATCCGGCCGTGCGGGAGGGCGTTCCGCTTACCCGCGGCACCGGCGGCGAGCAAGAGCGAGCCCATGCTGGCACATTGGCCCATGCAGTAAGTGGCGACATCGCAGGGGACGAACTGCATGGTGTCGTAGATGGCCATGCCGGCGGTCACGCTGCCGCCGGGGCTGTTGATGTAGAGGTGGATGTCGGCCTTGCTGTCCTGGTGGGCCAGAACGAGCATCTGCGCGACGACTACGTTGGCCACCTGGTCGTCGATGGCCGATCCGAGCAAGATGATGCGGTCCTGAAGCAGGCGGGAATAGATATCCATCGCCCGCTCTTCGCGACCGCTCCGCTCGATGACGATCGGGATCAAAGGCATGAGTCAGAACTCCCAAAGAGTCAGAACAGCGGTCGGTCGGAGAGTGTCAATCCAGAGGTTCGATGGGGTCAGCCGACGGGCGGCTTGTTGGCTTCGGCGGCGGGGATGTGACCGACAACCTCGTCGACCAGGCCGTATTCTTTGGCCTGGAGGGCGGTCATGTAACGGTCGCGCTCGGTGTCGCGGGCGACCTGCTCGATTGGCTGGCCACAGTGCTTGGCCAGAATCTCGTTGATGTCCTTCTTGTTGGCCATGATCTCCTGCGCCTGGATCTCGATGTCCGAGATCTGGCCGCTCACCTGGCCGTACGGCTGGTGGATCATGATCTTCGAGTGCGGCAACGAAAACCGCCGCCCTTTGGTCCCACCCGCGAGCAGAACCGCGGCGCCCGAGGCCGCCATGCCGATGCAGTAGCAGGCGATCGGGCAGTCGATGAACTGCATCGTGTCGTAGATGGCCAGCGTGCTGTAGACGCTGCCGCCGGGACTGTTAATGTAGAAGCTGATCCCCTGCGTCTTGTTCTCGAATTGCAGGTAGAGCATCTTCATGACGGCCATGTTGGCCGAGCCGTCGTTGATTGGACCTTCGATGAAGATGATCCGGTTTTCGAGGAGCATGTCGCCCAGGGTCATCTGCCGCTGCCGGGCATAATCCTTGTAGCGTTGGAGTCGAGGCGGTGACAGCGGATGATCGAAAGTCATGGTGCGGTCCTTGAGAACGAGGACCGGCCCAACCCGCCGCCGCTCCAGGGAGAACAGCGGGTCGAGCCGGGCCGTAAGGTGAGCGGTCGGAAACGAACGGGCGAAACGAAATCCGGTTAGCCAGGACCGACTCAACCGACCCAACTTCAATCTTAGGCAGACGGGTCCGAATTGTCAGCCGATTCCTCTTCAGCGACGATCGTGGTGGCCGATTCGTCGAGCATTTCCATCGGCTTGTCGGCGACAGCCGGCACTTCCACAACCTTGATGTACTGCAAGATCCGGTCGATCGTCTTACGTTCGAGGATCTGCGACGCCATCGCGTCGGCCAGTCCTTCCTTCTCGACCCGAGCACGAACCCGTCGCGAACTTTCCTCGGACCGGGCGGCGATCATTTCGATCTCGTCGTCCATGTCCTTGTCTTCGACTTCGATCTTTTCGTGCTCGGCGATCTTGGCAAGGATGAAGAACTCCTGCAAGCTCCGGAGCGTGGTCTGGTGCGCGTTCGACCGCAACTCGGCTTCACGGGCCCGGATCTCGGGTTCACCAAGACCGCTCTGGCGGAGTTCGAGAGCGAGCCGTCGCAAGGTCGACCGTTCCTGGCGGGCGACAAGGTCGGATGGCAAGTCGAACGGCGTTTCGGCGACGAGCTTGCTCAGAATCTCGGTCCGGATGGCCTGCCGCTTCTGGAACTCGAACCGCCGCTCAAGAACCCCGTGCAAGGCCTCGCGGATATCCGCCTCGTCGTCGAACCCGGCGGATTTATAAAACTCTTCGGTCGCTTCGGGGAGGCGAAGCATCTTGAGGTCGAGCACCTCAAATGTCACCTTGATCGTCTTCCCACGCAGGTCAGGGTCAGCTGACGAGGGACTGATCAGAGCATCAGTCTCACGCGAGTCGCCCGGTTTGGCACCGGCCAGTACATCGCCAATTCCCGGAACCGACCCGTCATGGAACTTCAGGTCGGGCTGAAGCCGGAACTGAACTTCCTTGACCTCGTTGAAGACTTTGCCTTCGTTGTGGAAGGTCAGGTTCGCCACGATGTAATCACCGATCTCCGCGCCCCCCTCGAAGCGGGGGACCATCTGCGCGTAGCGTTCGCGAAACGCCGTGATCTGGGCATCAATGTCGGCGTCCTCAACCTTTCGGATCGGCGCCTCGACCGTGAGCGCCTTGTAGGCGGGAAGCGGAAAGTCGGGGCGAACCTCGACATCCATCTCGAAGACCATCGGCCCGGTGTCAGGCAACTCGATGGCGTCGATGTCGAGATCCGGTTGAGTGATCGGGTTGAGCTTGTGCTCTTCGTCCAGTTGTTCCAGGCTCGCCATCAGGAGCGTGGACTTAACCTGGCCAGCCACCTGTTTACGAAATCGCTTCTCGATCAGGGCCTTGGGAGCGCGACCGGCTCGAAAACCGGGGATGACCGCTTCCTTGACCATCGTACCGAGCGACTCGTTGAACTGGCGCTCAACATCACTGCGGGGGATGCTCACTTTCAGGTGTTTTTTGCAGGGGCCGACGTCGCTGATCTGGACGTCAAGATCAAGCCGCGTTTTGGGCTCAGTTGCGGCGGACGTGCCGTCTTCAGTGGAGGTGAGCTGTTCTTCCCCGGTACTCATCGACGGCGGTCCTTCGTGCACAAAAAGCACCGGCTGGGATGGCTCAAACCGCCACCACGCACCCGCCGCGATCGAGCGAAAGCCACCAGACCGGTTCGCAAGGGAAAAAATGGAGCGGGAGAAGGGATTTGAACCCTCGACAACCACGTTGGCAACGTGGCGCTCTACCACTGAGCTACTCCCGCCCGAAAACCCGATCGACCAGAGCGTCGAAGGGGGATTACTGAGCCGCCCGTTTGATCGGGGCGAAGGTCAATATAAAGCTCCCTGCCGCCACCCGCAAGGGGGCACCCAAAAAATTCTCCGAGACTGGCCCGATCCAGCCGGATCGTGATCGGACCTGAACCCGACTCGGCACCCATCTGGGCGGATCGCAGATCGATCCGGATCGTGGATTGACCGTTCGGCAGATCTCGCCTACGATCCCGCCTCGACCCGGCGGACGGTGCCACGCTCGGGCGGTCTTGCTTGGCAAGACTGCCCTGACGTCGGCCCTGCCAAGGATGGATCAAAGCCCCTGGGGCGGGACGCGAATTCGATGCGGATCGGCATAACCTTGATCATCGTCGCCGTGACGGCGGTCGGCACCTGGCTTGGGGTCGAGACTCGACGCAATCGCCTGGTCTGGGACCACTTCGACGTGGTCAAGCAAGATATCCTGTACCGGAGTGGGCAGCTCAACTCCGACCAGTTGACTGCCGCGATCGACCGATACAAGATCAAGACCGTCGTCAACTTCCAGCGGACCAGCCCGCAGGTGACTCGCGAGCGGCTCCTGACCAAACAACTCGGCGTTGACTTCCTCAATTTGCCAATGACCGGCGATGGGTTCGGCCACGAGGATCAGTTCCGCGAGGTTCTCAAAGCCTGCGATGATCCCGACCGTCGCCCCGTCCTGATCCACTGCGCTCGGGGGACCTGCCGAACCGGCGCGGCCACAGCGCTTTATCGGTTCGAGCGCGATGGCTGGACGATCGACGACGTCTCGGCCGAGATGAAGCGGCAGTCCTACAAGGACGGCTGGCTCCCTGGCTACGTCTACGAGATGGTCATCAACCGGCCAGCCGACATGTTCGCCGACGTCCCGGTCACGCTCGACAAGAACCTGCCGCCTGCCCCACCTCGGGTCGTGGCCCGCAAGAAGTCGATTGAGGATCAGCTCCGAGAGCTGGAAGCTCAAGGAGCGACCTTGCCGCCGCCTCTCAGCCAGAACCATTCCCCGAATCCATCCCGCTGATCCATCGCTTGCCAGCCCGCGCCCGCTATTGACGCCCGCTGATCGGAAGGAGCCGACAGATGCCCGTGGAATCCGTACCGGCGGTCCGCCCGCCCTTGAGGCTCCGAGCCGACCTGCCCGACGACCCGTTCGACTCCGCCGCCAGCCCGGCACTGATTGAGGGCGGAATCAGCGAGGGCCGTTGGTTCGATCGCGTTGGGCGCCCGATGGTTGTCGCCCTGGCGGGCTTCTTCGTGCTCCTCGGCGGGGCAAACCTCGACCTCAACGCAACCGACGCCCGCCTCGGCCTGGCTACCGATGAAGCTCTCGGGCCGATTGGGCGCGTTGCCGGCTTCTGGGACCCATCGGTCTGGCCGATCCCGGTGGCCTGGGGTCATCTGGCGGGCTGGTTCGAGGACAGCGGGCCGACGCAGAACGCGATCCGCTGGCCCGCCGCGATCGCCGGGTGCCTGATCGGTTACCTTCTGACTCGCCGGGGTCGGCTCGGTCTCAACCCCCGCGCTGGGGTGATGGTCGCCGTGACCTGGTTTGGCTCGCTGGCGCTGATGGACCGGTCAAGTGGCTTGCAGATTGACCTCATGACCGGCCTCGGCACAGTCGCCGCTCTCGACCTCATGCTGGCGGGCGGGTCGGGCTGGGCCGTTGGTTTCTGGGCTGGTTGGGCGTTCCTGGCTGGTGGCTGGCCGCCCCTGGCGGTCCTGGTGCTGACGACGGTGGTTCTTGGTCGGGCGGGGACCGTCTGGAACTGGCGGACATCGCTCCGGGTGCTGGCCGTGGTCGTGGCCTGGTCGGCCTGGGCCATCAGCCGCGCGGGGGTCGAAGCCTGGGCATCGGCTCTGACTCTGCCGATCATGCAGGGGTCGGTCTGGTGGCTGGCTCCGCTGGTCCTCGCGGCGGGCTGCCCGTGGAGTCCGTTCGTTGCCCTGATGGCCTGCCGATCGGTCCGCGACCAGTGGGCGGGGCCGACCCGGTCGCTCGTCTTCGGCTGGCTGCAAGTCACGGGAGCCTGCCTGGTTGTCGGGTCCATCATCCCCGGCCTGGCCTCGGCGGCGGCTGTCCCGGCGCTGGCCGGTCTGGCCTTTGTCGCGGCGAGCGTCTGGGATCGGCTCTGGGCCGCCGGCGCCACCTCGCCCACCGCTCGACGGACGCTGGCCGGGCTGACGATGACCATCACCGGCCTCTGGCTCCTGCTCGTCCTGACCTGGGGAGGTTCGGTCGGCTTTACCATCGCCTATTACCGGTCCGTGATGATCGCGGCGCTGGCTTTCAGCGTGGTTGGGTTCTTCGTCGGGGTCGTGGCGGTCCAGCGGGCCGACCCCCGGCGCGGTTTTGCCGCGTTGGCCCTGGTGGCGGTTGCGCTTAAGCTGGCTCACTGGGGCTACTTCGTCCCCGAGCTGAACTATCGGACGAGCGCGGGACCATGGGGGCGGGCAATCGCCCAGTGGGTCCCCGAGGGACACACGATCCACACGCTCCACGCCTGGCCCAACGACCTGAACTATGCCATGCGGCGGCCGATCCACCAGCTCCAGGGGCCGCAATTGCTGGAGTTCCAGCCCGGTAAGGGGTCGAAGTTCCTCCTCCTGCTCGACTCCGAGTTCGAGGAATATCAGGCCTGGTCCGAAGGCTGGCCCAAACTCGTCAAGGTCGCCGAGTTCCAGGACGAATTCGGGATCGGCAAACGCATCCTGACTCGGACCGAGGGGCCGATCATTCTGGGCCACCCGCACAAGAAGAACTCGGCGTTCGACTGAGATCAGCCGTCTGGTTTGGGCGGGCGCGCGGCCTTCTCGTCGTGCCCGCTCACGCCGAACCGCCGCCCCAACTCGGCCTCGACGTCCGACCAGGGGACGTCCTTGAGGCCGAGCATCACCAGCGCATGAAAGACAAGATCGGCGACCTCATGGACCAGGTGCGCCCGCCCCTCGGGTCCAGGCTCGGCGGCGGCCTCGACGACCTCGGCCGCCTCCTCGGTGATCTTACCGCCGATCTTCGCAACCCCACCCGCCAGGAGCGAGGCAACATACGACTTGCCCGCATTTGGGTTCGTTTTGCGCGCGGCGATGACGTTCATCAACTCAGGCAAAATAGACGCTTGCGACATAAACTGGATCTCAGATCGGGATAGGAAAAACGAACCCAATTCGACTCAAGTCGCTCATTGAAATCGACTTCGGTCAACGAGCTTCGCGGCTGATGCAGGTCTGCCAAAACGAACCCAACCTCGCTGCCTCATCAAGAACGGCCCACTTGCCAAAACGAACCCAATTCAGCCACGACGAGAAAACCACTTGCGGAACGAACCCAAAGCTTCCGGGAACATGCCGTTTTGGGACGAGATCGCCGAGTTCGAAACCACAAGATAGTATCGTGTTTTCGAGGTGGACCTCAGTCAGGTTGGGTCGAATTTTCGGCGCGAGATCGTCGCTTTCCAACGGACGCCGATTGGACACCAGGCACCGCGTCGAGGTGGACAAATTGGTAGCCACAACTCTGGAGCCTCGGCACGAGCCAGTGGAGGAGGTCGAGGCAATGATTGCCTGCGCGGAGCGCCGCGGTCTCGGCGCTGTCGTGCATCAGCACGATCCCGTGATCCTGACTCGCGACGGCGGCGAGATAGGCCTCGCCGGTATCTTCGACCGAGCGTCCATCGCGCCAGAATTGCCAGTCGCGAGCGTCGATATCCCAGCCGATTGGACCGACAAGGTGGGGGAACTGTCCTGACTCGTTCAGGATCTGGGCAACGGTCGAGATTCCCGCCGGGCCTTCGTCCCGCCAGTCACCGTAGGGAGGTCGAAAGAAGGTCGGAGCCCCATCGGCACCGGGACCACCGATCGCCTCGTCGGTCCGGGCGATCTCGGCCACCACATCGCCGCCGTCGCGGTGAAACGAGACCAGCGTGGGGTGGGTCTCGGTGTGGTTGCCGACCAGGTGACCGCCGTCCCGAATCTGCCAGACCGTGTCGGGTTGCGCTCGTGCATGCGCTCCGATCAGGAAGAAAGTCGCGGCGATCCCCTGACTCGTCAGGTAGGCCGCGATGGCTCCCGAATCCGGTCCCGGGCCGTCGTCGAACGTCAGGCAGAGCGTTTTGGGAGGCAGGGCATCGCCCAGGATGTCGCAATCGAAGAACATGACGGTTCTGGCTTCACTCGGCGGTGGACTCGAACAGGATGATGCTGGCGGTGTAGCCGTGGACAAAGTTCTGGCCACCGACGGGGCCGAGTTCGCCCATCGCGAAGAAGCCGGCGATCGGGATCGGACCATAGCGGTCGTGAATGGCGGTGACGTCGTGGTTGGGTTGCGGGAAGAGGCGGGTCCCACGGCCATTGCAGCTAAAGAGGAGGGCGCCGGCGATCTTGGCGCGGGGACGGTCGAGGCGTTCGGCCTCGATGAGCGAGTGCAGATCCTCATCGGCCGTCTCGGCGTCGCGGACATGGAACTGGACCGTCTGGCCGACGCGGACGAGGTCGGTGATGGCGATCCCGCCCTGATCGTCGGCTCCCATGACGTTCCGGACGAGGAAGTCGCCGCGATCGAAGGTTTCCTGATACTCGTTGATGACCCGACCGATGTGGAGCCCCCCCTGGACGCGCTGTTGATCATCCGCGGGCAGGATCTCGAAGATCTCGCGGAGAACTTCGAGGGCGGGGCGGCGGCCGAGTTCACGGATGATGTTCTTGTCGGCCCTGGTCACGACCATGGGTCGGCCGATCGGGCGGCATCCCTGGCTGACCAGCGGGTGGACCGCGACCATCCCCCCCAGGACGACCGCAACGCCGCCGTCCTCATACGTTTGACCGTCGAGCAAGAGGCGGTTGCCGCCTGGGGTCTGACTGCCGCTGGCCATCCCGCCCAGAACACGCAGACCAGGCACCTCGGTGTCGAGCTTCTTGAGCCAGGGATCGGGAGAGAATGAAAACGGATCGCCCAGAAGGAGGATCGTTTCCTCGTCGCGTCGGTTCGTCTTCAACCCTTCAATCGCGTCATCCGTTCCGTGGATGCGGATCGACCGGAGTTCGGCCCCCGGCAGTCGGGCCGCCCAGACCGAAAGCGCGGGACCACTTTCCACTTCCTGACCGTCGCCGACGATCGTCTCGCCGGTGCAGCCGAGCGAGTGCCGGGTCAGACCGCGATCATGGAGGATCGCCCCGAGGCGGCCGAGCGACTCTGCATGGTGGCTTGAAGCAAAGGCGACCACCAGATCGGCCTGATTCATGCCATTGTCAAAAGTCCGCGCAAGTATATCCACCACCTGCCGGACGGCGATCTCGCCCGTCGCCTCGGTCGTCAACACTCCCACGCAACGCATCGGATTTCTGCTTCCTGTCGGTTCGCCATCCGCCCACATCGTGATGCCGCACCGTTCATGAGCGACACGGGTCGGGGACTGATTGTTGAACTTTTTTATCAAGATAACTCAAATACGGCTCCAGAGCAAAGGTTCGCCGTGAGGCCGAAGGGTAGCCAGGAACTGGTCCGCGGCCGATCAGGTCGGTACAGTGGTCCGCGACCGAACCCAGGGGAGGATCTGACAACCAACCCCCATCCGATCCGAGCAGCCACAACAATGCCCACCACCGCCATCCACGCCTGCGTGAGCCGTATGTCCTGGTTGCTCACGATCCTGATCTTCTTGATGACCTGCGGTGCCCGGACGGCAACCGCCGCGGAGCCCACCGTGAACGCCGACCGCCCCGATCCGCACTCGTATGGCCGCCCTGATCAGGTTCGCGTGACCGACGTAGACCTCCGACTGGTGGTCGACTTCGCCCAGAAGCGACTCCACGGGATGGCCACGCTGACCTTCGAGCGCCAGCCCGGCACCCCTGCATCCGCCCCGCTGATCCTTGATGCCAGAGGGCTCAAAATTATCGAGATTACCAGCGGTCTGGAAAATAAGCACTTCTGGAACGTCCCCTGGAGTGAAGGCCCGGCCGACCCGATCCTCGGCCGTGCCGTGATCGTCGACCTCGCCCACGCCGCCCCGACCGCCGAGGGAATGAAGTTTGGCAACACCGTAACTATCGAGTACGAGACCGTCCCCGATGCCGGGGCGCTCCAGTGGCTCGACCCGAAGCAAACGGCCGGGGGGACGAAGCCCTTTCTTTTCACGCAGTCCGAGGCGATCCAGGCCCGAACATGGATCCCGACGCAGGACTCGCCCGGCGTCCGGACGACCTTCGACGCGACGGTCCTCGTCCCTGAAGGTTTGACGGCCGTCATGGCGGCGGACTCGGTCCCGATTCCAGCCGGCGAGGATCGACTGGGCGACAAACAGATCGGTCCGGCCCGGCGCTATGACTTCCGGATGGATCAGCCGATCCCGTCGTACCTGATTGCGCTGGCCGTCGGCGACCTGGCGTTCCAGCCGCTCGGTCCCCGGACCGGCGTTTGGGCCGAGCCGTCGGTGCTGGCCAAAGCCGCGCACGAGTTCGCCGATACCGAAAAGATGGTCGAGGCAACCGAGGCGCGGTTTGGTCCCTATCGGTGGGGTCGATATGACCTGCTCGTCCTCCCGCCGAGCTTTCCGTTTGGCGGCATGGAGAACCCGAAGTTGACCTTCGCCACGCCGACGATCCTGGCGGGAGATCGCTCGTTGGTGGCGCTTGTCGCTCATGAACTGGCGCACTCGTGGTCGGGCAACCTCGTCACGAACGCGACCTGGAACGACTTCTGGCTCAACGAAGGGTTCACCGTCTACCTGGAACGGCGGATCGTCGAGGCGGTCTACGGCGCTGATCGCCGGCAGATGGAACAGGTGCTCGGGATCGGCGAGCTGCGGGCGGATCTGGCCCGGCTCGACGCGCGCGATCAGCGGCTCCAACTTGACCTCAAGGGACGCGACCCCGACGACGGGATGAATCAGGTTGCGTACGAGAAGGGAGCCCTGTTCCTGACCGAACTCGAACTCATCTTCGGTCGCGTGAAGTTTGATCCGTTCCTGAAAAGCTACTTCGACGCCCACGCCTTCCAGAGCATCACGACCGCCGACTTCGTGGCCTACCTGCGTCAGCATCTACTCGGGCCGAACCCGGATCTGGCGAACCAGGTGGATCTCGACGCCTGGATTCATCAGCCTGGCCTGGCGGCCAAGTTCACCGAGCCAAGGTCGGCCCGCCTCGAAGCTGTCGACGGCGCCGCAAAGGCGTTTGCGACTGGTGAGATTGCCGCCGCCAACCTGCCCACGGCCGACTGGACGACGCAGGAGTGGCTCCAGTTTTTGCGGCAACTTCCCGACCCACTCTCCCCTGTCAAGATGACCGAACTCGACGCTGCATTCGACCTCACCGGCAAGCAGAACGCCGAAATCGCCGGGCAGTGGCTCCTGATGGCCGCCAGATCCGGCTACGGTCCCGCCGACGCGCGGATCGAGTCGTTCCTGATGAGTGTCGGCCGGCGCAAGTTTATCATTCCCATCTACCGAGCCCTGATCCAGACTCCCGCCGGCGCCGAGCGTGCTCGTGTCATCTTCGCCAGGGCCCGAGCCGGCTACCACCCGATCGCGGCGGAGTCGGTCGCCAAGTTGTTGGGCCGATGATTGCGGCGTGATAAGCTGATCGGTCCCATCCGGCCTCATCCATCCAGCACCCGCGCGAGACTGCCGCCGTGAGCGTGACACTCGGGATCGACATCGGAACGTCGGGAACCAAGACGATTGCCATCGACCAGACCGGGGCGATCCTGGCGACCGCATCGCGTGAATATCCGTGTGAGCATCCCCGCCCCGGTTGGTCCGAACAAGACCCCGAGCTCTGGTGGCGGGCATCGGCCGCGACCGTCCGCGAGGTGCTCGAATCGGGTAAAGTCCGGCCCGAGGATGTGGTGGGAGTCGGCCTGAGCGGGCAGATGCACGGGTCGGTCTTTCTCGATGCCGTCGGCGCGGTCGTCCGGCCCGCCTTGCTCTGGAACGATCAGCGCACGGGGGTCGAAGCCGCCGAGATCGAGAGCAAGGCCGGGGGCCGCGAAGGGCTTGTCCGGCTGGTCGCCAACCGGGCGTTGACCGGATTCACGGCCCCCAAGCTTCTCTGGCTCCGCACGCATGAGCCCGAGCACTGGGACCGCGTTCGCCAGGTCCTTTTGCCCAAGGATTACATCCGGTTCAAACTCTCGGGAACGTACGCGACCGAGGTCAGCGACGCCGCCGGGACGCTCCTGCTCGACGTGGCCAACCGTCGCTGGAGCAAGGAACTGCTCCACCTGCTCGACCTCGACCCGAGCTTGCTCCCCGAGTGCTTCGAGTCGCCCGAGGTTTCCGCCGTCGTCTCCGAGATCGGGGCGCAAGCCACCGGCTTGCCCGCAGGCACCAGGATCGTCGGCGGTGGCGGGGACCAGCCCGCCGGCGCGGTCGGCAACGGGATCGTCCGGCCGGGTGTCGTCTCGGCGACGATGGGCACGTCGGGCGTCGTCTTCGCGCACACCCCGGAGTCGGGCTTCGATCCGCTCGGTCGCCTCCAGCGCGGCTGCCACGCGATCCCCGGAGCCTGGTGCGCGATGGGAGTCGTCCTCGCCGCCGCCGGGAGCTATCAGTGGTATCGCAACAAGCTCGGCCAGACCCAGATCGAGGAAGCCAAAGCCCAGGGAGTCGATCCTTACGTCCTGCTGAACGAGGAAGCCGCGCAGGCCGCGCCGGGATCGGAAGGGCTGTTCTTCCTCCCCTATTTAACGGGCGAGCGCGCTCCCTATTATGATTCCGATGCGAAAGGGGCCTGGATCGGTCTGACGGTCCGCCACGGTCGCCCCGAACTGGCGCGGAGCGTCCTCGAAGGCGCGACGTACGCCATGCGCGACAGCCTGGAATTGATCCGCGCGATGGGAGTGAACATCGAGCAAATTCGCCTCTCGGGCGGTGGCGCCCGGAGCCCGCTCTGGCGGCAGATCCAGGCGAACATCTACGGCAACGACGTCCATACCGTCAATGCCCACGAGGGGCCAGGCTTCGGGGTGGCGCTCCTGGCGATGGTCGGTGCCGGCGAGTTCGCGTCGGTTCCTGAAGCGTGCGACAACACGATCCGCCTTGCGGACCAGACGAGCGTCGAACCCACCGAGCAAGCGTACTACGATAAGGGTTACGCAATCTACCGTGATCTGTACGCCAATCTCCGCGAATCATTCGCGGCGATCAGCAGGCTGGTTCACCACTGATGGCTCCGACGAAGCCGCATCTTGCTGGCGTTGAGCCCAGCCCCGCCGGACCGGAGTCCGCAAGTAAGTCCAGCCTCTGGGTTTGGGAAGTGGTTGTGGCGCTGCTGGCGGTCCACCTCGGTCTAGCGGTCCCCAGCCTGCTCAGCGAGAACCCGACGGTGGATGAGGTGGCGCACCTGCCGGCCGGGATCAGTTACTGGCAGACGGGGACGTTCAAGCTCTATCACCACAACCCGCCGCTGACCAAGCTGGTGGCGGCGGCGCCGGTGGTCCTGGCGAACCCCGTCACGGCACCGATCTACCAGTCTCAAGCCTGGGCGCAGGAGTCGCAAGCGACGGTCGGCGAGACCTTCGCTCGGCTCAACATGGTTCGCTACCTCGACCTGTTTCAGCGGGGTCGGCTGGCGATGCTCGGGTTCTCGTTGCTGGGCGGACTGGCGATTTTCGCCTGGTCGCGGCGGCTTTATGGTCCGTGGGGGGGCTTGCTCAGCCTGACGCTCTGGGTGCTTTGCCCGAACGTCCTGGCTCACGCTCGGTTGATCACCAGCGACGTCGCCAACGCGGCCTTCGCGGTCGCGGGGACTTATCTCTTTGTCCGCTATCTCGATCGGCCCACCTGGACACGCGCCACGCTGGCGGGGGTCGTGCTTGGGCTGGCCGAGTTGACCAAGTTCAGTTCGATCCTGCTCTACGGCTTCTGGCCCACGGTCGCCGTCGTCCGGTTCGTGGCGACTCCACGCAGACCCGGCTGGACCCGGCGGGTTCCGGCGACGGTCGGGCAGGGGGTCGTCATGGTCGTGGTCAGCGTGCTGACGATCGACCTTGGCTATGGGTTCGAGGGAGTTGGCCAGCCGCTCGGCCGGTTCGAGTTCGCGTCGCGCACCCTGACCGTGCCGCGACCCATCGGGATGTTCAGCCCGAGGAGCGAGAACCAACTTCTCGACGGCGCCTGGAAGTACCGCGTCAACCGGTTTCGCGGGACGTTCCTGGAGCACCTGCCGGTCCCGGTCCCGCGGCATTACGTCCTCGGCTTCGATGAGCAGAAACTCGAAACTGAAGGCGTGCCAGGTTACTTCTTCGACGAGCGGTTACCGCACGACGATAACGCCAAGCAAGGCTATTCGGTCTATCTCAACGGGGTGATGCGACAATCGGGCTGGTGGTATTATTACCTGGCGACTCTGGCGTACAAGGTGCCGGAAGGGACCTGGGGTCTGGTCGTGCTCGGTGGTCTTGTCCTGGTATTCACCCGCCGCTCGCGCCTGGCCTGGGCGGACGAGTTCGCCGTTCTGGCGCTGCCGGTCGGGGTTTTCCTCTCGATCAGTTTTTTGACGGATATCTGCCTGGGCATCCGCTACATCTTGCCGATCTTCCCGTTCGCTTATGTGGCGACTGGCAAGGTGGCCCCGTGGGCGCTCGGTCTGAAGCAACCCACCCGGCGGTGGGCGGTGAGTCTGGTTGGAATCGGTCTGGCGACGCTGGTGCTGGCGACTGGGTCGATCCACCCCCACTACCTGGCCTACTTCAACCGGGTTGCGGGCGGTCCCGACCGGGGGGCGGAGCACCTGATCGACAGCAACCTCGACTGGGGGCAGGATCTGGTTAATCTCGGGCGTTGGGTCCAGGCGAACCGGCCAGGGGCAAGGGTGGGTCTGGCCTATTTTGGTCAGATCAACCCAAGTTTGCTCAAGGTCAGCGGTCACCCGGCGGGTTTCGAGTGGTTTTTGCCCCCTGCGGATGGTCGATTCGTGGCGTTTTCGAGCAACGCCGAGCGACTGGTCGGGCCGGCCCGGACGTTGACGCCGGGTCTCTACGCGGTGAGCGCCTCGCTGGTCCAGGGGCTCCCGTGGCGGTTCCATGACAGCCTCTCGCTGGTCGCCCCCGAGATGGTCTGGCAGATCGCCTGGAGGTCAGGGCCTGATGCGTTCGCTTATTTCGCCAGTTTTACCCCGATTGCCCGAATCGGGCACTCGATCCTGGTTTACGAAGTAACCGAGGCGGATTGCGCACGTTGGACAGCCGCCCGGAAGCGGCCTACGCTCCAGGAGTGAGACCCGGTGATTTTGGCATCAGCATTTGGGTTCGGGTTGACCCATTCGAGCCAAACGTTGATATTCCCGTTCATGCCCACCGTGGTGGTCGGCCGATCGTTTCATCCATGAGTCCTCGACGGTGCGGACTCCGGCGACTGGTCAACCACTCCACCACCATGGCGCCGTTCGGGGTTCAGGAGGAATACCGATGACGTTTGAACAATGCCACGCGAACCTGGTTGCACTCCGGCGCAAACAGGGGACGACTTGCCCCGCGGTCCGGGTCGCCTACAACGGAGTCGTGTACTCAGGCCGCGTCAAGCGTGCTGACAGCGACCCTGAAACCCGCCGCGCCAGCACCTCGCCCTTTGGTGTCATCGTGCTCGAAAGCCTGGGTCTCTGCCGGAGCCCGGAGACGATCCTTCAGATCGCCAGTATCCCCGAAAACGGCATCCATGACCTCCAGCTTGCCTGACCAATTGAGAGTCATCGGATCGCCGGCACCGGTAATTCAATGACGACCGCCTCAACCAAGCTCCCATCATGACCGCCAAGTGATGGGACCGCCAATCTTGTCCCCGCGACCGCGTGAGTCACCCGGACATAGCCGAGCCAGACCGAAGTCTGTCGCATCGGCGAGAACGCCGCCGACGTGATCGCCCCGACGGCCTTGCCATCGGGACCAACGAGCGGAGTTCCGGCCGGAGGCACTTCGGCGGAACCCTCGATCCACCCGCCCCGCAAGATCCGGTTGACGTGGCCAAGCGCATCGAGCCGCGCGACGGTCTCTTGCCCGAGGTAGCACCCCTTCACGAAGTTGATCGCCAGGTTGTCGCGGCCGACCTCTTGCGGGAGGTTGTTCGTCTCGACATCCCGCCCCGACGCTGGCGTGCCCGCCTCAATCCGGAGGGCTTCCATCGTGGCGGCATCTCCCTCGGACCCCATGGTCCGGAGTCGACCCTCGATCGAACCACCCCCCGCCACCGGCCCGATCAGCGTCCAGCCGGGCTCACCGAGCAGGCTTTCGCGGACGATCCGGATCGGTTGATCGCCGAGCTTGACCTCGCGATGCGCCAGCGGTTTCGTCAGGCTGGCCGAGTCGCACCCCATGGTTTGAACGAACCCATCAGCCGCTGGGCCGATCAGGTGGTACTCGAAGGTTTCGGCCGAAACATCGGTGATCGCGACGTCATCGAACACACCGTACTTGGTCAGGTGCGGCAAAAACGAACCCAGAACTCCTGGGTCGGACCGGAGAAGAATGGCGCGATCGGTCGCCAGGTTCGTGATGTAAGCCAGCGTTTTCCCCTGCGGACTGGTCACAAATGCCTCGTGCCCGGCCCCCTCGGCCAATCGTTTAACATCATTGGTGGTCAGGTTATGGAGGAATTTCGCCCGGTCTGGCCCGGTGATTTCCAGGCGGGTCCTGTCCGAGCGGTCGAACCAGGTCAGGCGGTCGAGTTGGGGAGCGGTTGGATCGTGCGACATGGCCACTTTCACAAACAAATGGGGGACGGAACCAGAATCTCAAACGAACCCAACTTACACCTCATCCTCGACGACGCATCGGGTCCGCGCTGCCTGGTTGACCACAATCAAGGACGCCGCTAACCGGGCCAGTTTCATCGCTTCCTCGGGGCGGTTGAGCGGGATGATCGCCAGATCCTCTACCAGGTCGGAATCCAAACTGCTGTGCAGATAAACGTCGGCCCACGCCAGACTTGTGGCGATCTGCTTCGCGGCCGTGTAGTCGGGTTCGGTTTCGTGGCCCCGCAGGCGATTGAGCGCGGCGTTCGGGTTCTCGACTCCGGCCAGGCGGCGGAGGGCAGGCCCGATCGGGCCATCGAGGTGCGCCAGAGCCACGATCTTGCCACCACGCCGGACCAGGCGAGTCGCAGCTTCCAGCGCGGCGGCGAGGTCGTCAACGGTCGCGAACGGACCGGGTTCGCCGACTCCAACAATCACGACATCGGCGCGGTCGGGCACTCGAAAGGTCCACTCGCGGTCGATCAGGGCAATCCCTTCGGTCCGGACCAGCGATTCGAGACCCGCGATCACCGACCCCTCGCCACCGGGCAAGACACCCACCTGAAGCTGGCAGCCGATCAGCCAGCCCACTTCGGACGACTCGGCCAACCCCGGCGGCAACGAGTCGGGAAGCGTCGAAAGATCGGGTGCGCCCATCCCCTGAAACCGATTTTGCGTCTCGCGGTCACTCAGTCCCGGATAAAGAGCGGACCAGGGGCCGCGGTAGCCGAGTGTCCGGTCCGAAGCCAGCGAGCCGATCGGCAAAACGAAGTCGGCATCGGTCAAGGCCTTGTCGAGGTAAACTCTCTGGCCATCGTTGGTTGTGGCCAGGTAGGCGATCTCGGCGCGGTCGTCGGGATTGTGGACTTTCCAGGTCACTCCTGCTGGCAGCCCGCCGGGTGCCGGCGCATTCGAGACGACCGTGAACTCGGCCACATCGGCCGCGTTGAATACCTGGGCAAGTTCCACCACCACCGGCAGGGCGGCAGCGGCGGGCAAGTCGAGCGCGACGGCGATCCGATCCCCCGGCACCACGGCGAGCGCGAGCGGCGGAAACTCGCGAGGATTGGCCAGCGCGGCCGCAACCGCTGCCGGATCAAACTTTTCAGCTCCGCTCGGGCCGTTCCAGGCTCCGATCAGGCGGCCATCCCCGGGATCAATCCCGAGGTCCAGTTGCTTTGCACCATAATTGACAACGATATTCATCAGACCCAACCTGCCTGCCACGAGACGACCAAGTTTACCCCAGCTCATGATAGCCTCTCTGGCAAGCAAAGAGGGACGGGTCGCATCAGAACGGCGGGCCGATTAAAATGAAATGGAACGATCACGATCGAGGGGCGTCCAACGCACCGGGTCGAGCGAAATCGCGGCGGCGTGGGAACTCCCCGCGACGGTCGGGCGTCAAAGGGTACCGATGACCGGGTCCGAAGACGAACAATTTCTCATCGACGCTTGCCGAGCCGGCCGGACCGAAGCGTTCGGGGTGCTGGTCCAGCGTTACCAGGACCGACTCTACCCCACGATGCTTCGGCTGACTGGGTCGGCCGACGACGCTCTCGACCTGCTGCAAGATGCGTTCTTGCGGGCATTTGAGAAGCTTGGCAGCTTCCACGGAGAAAGTTCGTTTTATACCTGGGTCTACCGGATCGCCGTCAACCTCGCGCTCAGTGGTCGCCGACGGCAACGGTCGCTCCGCGTGGTTGGCCTGAACCGGGGCGAAGTTGACCTCGACCCGGCGGGCGACCCCGCGACGACCGACCCGACCTTACCCCTGGAACGGGACGAACGAGATGCGCTAATCCAGTCGGCTCTCAACTCCCTCGCGGATGACCATCGAGCCGTGGTCGTCATGAAGGAGTTTGATGGTCTCCGTTACGAAGAGATCGCCGCCACTCTGGGGGTTCCCGTCGGGACGGTCCGGAGCCGACTCCACCGTGCCCGACTTGAACTCCGCGACCGTCTCAAAGCGGTGGCGAATCTCGATGAAGCCACCAACCCAGCGGCATCCTTGGTGGACCATGCCGCACCGCTCAACGTGAAACCCGCCAATTCTTTGAGGCATGAGGCCCATGTTCCCCTGGCCTTAACCCCGCCGACCGACCCATGAACTTTGACGAATCGCAGTTATCCGCCTTCCTTGACAACGAACTCGACCCCGACGACCACCTGATGGTCGCCTGGAACGTCGAGTCGTCGCTGGCCACCGCACAACAACTGGCTGACCTCAAGTCGGCCCGCGACCTGGTTGCCGGGCTCGGTCGCCCCGCCATCCCGCTCGATCTGTCCAGCGCCGTGCTGGCCGACATCGCCCGACTCACGCCGCAGCGCCGGCCCCTCTACGTTCGGGTGGGTCTCACTGCCGCCATGTTTGGGGGCGTGGGTGCGCTGGCCGCGAGCCTGATCCTGGCGCTCTTGCTCCTGTTCCCCACCTTGCATGACAATCCGACGTCGCCCGCACTGGTTTCGACTCCGCCGACCGAGCTTCGCACTGATCCCATTCATCCTCTTCCCATCGCTCGCACGCTCACGCCGCCGGTCGCTCCGAACCTGACAGCGTCGAAACCTGGAGGGGTTCAAGACCGCCTCGAAACAGACCTCGCCAGTCTGCCGGCACCCGTGATGCCACGATTCACCAATCCCACGTTGCCCGCCGCGTCCGCTCCGGTCGTGGTTGCCGAAGGGGCTGGCAAGGTGCGCTCGCGGCAACAGAATCCACCGGAAGCCCCGGTAGATCCGGCCCGGGCCGCGAGGATCAGTCCGACCAACGTCGAACTCCCCGCCGAGGCGATTGATGCCATGCTCGGCAATCGCCGGGTCCTCCGAGCCTTGATCGTGACCGACGTGCTCGACCAGACCACGCGTGAGGTCCGGTCCTTGATCGAGCATGATCCGGGGCGGCAGCCCGATTTTGGGCGGATCACGTTGACGCAGGGAATCGTCATCGACCCCGACCAGCCGGGCGAAGCCGAGGTCTTCTCGGTGGTCATGCCGAACGCGAATACCGCGGACTTTCTCGCCCGGTTGGCCCGCGACTTCCCCGACGTTCGAGTCGAAGCCGAGACGACTCCCGCCCTGGTCACGCACCTGTCCGAGATTGGCCAGGTTGAGTTGATCCCCGATGGACCAACGCGGCTCGGCTTGCCACCCCGTGAGATCCGGGCACTGGTCGCGACCAAACGCGCCGCGAACCAGGAGCATCTCTCGTTGCCCGAGTTGGAAGCCGCCGGTTTTGGGACCGACCCGCTCGCGGACGCCCGCCAGAATCAGCTTCGGGCCGATCTCGCTCCGGCACAGGCTCGCAAACCGAAAGCGAAACAGGCCGTCGGTGGAATCACTCCCCACTCTGGTCCGGTCGTAGCCGCAGGCATCGACACTGCCCACGAATCCGTGACGGTTCTGGTCTGGGTGGCCCGGACTTCCCATCGTTGAGCAGCAACCCGACCCGGACCGACCAGCCGACTCTTAACCTGGGCTGGCGGGTCGGCCAGAGGATCAACCCGCATGATTGACGTGGCTGGCCTATCGAAGCAGTATCATACCGTGCAAGCCGTCGACCGCCTGACCTTTGGGGTGGCTCGCGGCGAGATCGTCGGTTTTCTCGGGCCGAACGGGGCGGGCAAGACGACCACGATGCGGATGCTGACGACGTTTCTGACCCCGACCAGTGGTCGGGCCACGCTGGCGGGCCATGACGTGCTTGACGCTCCACTGGCTGTCCGCCGACACGTCGGTTACTTGCCCGAAGGCGTACCGCTCTACCCCGAGATGCGGGTCCGCGAGTATCTGAGCTTCCGGGCGCAGATCAAGGATGTCCCCCGGGCGAAGCGACGGGCAGCCATCGACCGCGTGACCGAACGCTGTCGGCTCGGCGACGTTGAGAACCGCGTGCTGGGCCACCTCTCCAAGGGGTTTCGGCAGCGGGTCGGACTGGCTGAGGCGATGGTCCACGACCCCGACATCCTGATCCTCGACGAGCCGACCTCGGGCCTCGACCCGATCCAGATCCGTGAGGTCCGTGCCTTGATCCGTGAACTGGGCGACCGCCATACCATCTTGCTCTCAACCCATATCATGTCCGAAGTCGAGGCCGTTTGTGGCCGGGTCGTGATGATCGTCGGCGGGCGGATCGCGCTCGACCAACCGCTCGACCGCATCCAGGCGACCAACCAGATCGTCATCGAGGCTCGTGGTCCCGTCGCCGCGCTGACCCATGCCTTGAACGGGGTCAGTGGCGTGATCGGGATCGAGTCGCACCCGCTGGACGGTGGATGGTACCGGTTTGAGGTTGCCGTCGGTGATGGACCCGACCCGCGTGAACTTCTGGCCCAGCGGATCATGACCGGCGGCTGGGGGTTACGGCTCCTGGAGCCGGGCCGGTCGTCGCTTGAAGATCGGTTCGTCCGCGCCGTGCAAGAGGCGTCGCTCCGACGTGATCCGGTCGGAAATGACGGCAACCACGCGGCCGGACCTGTCCGCAATGCCACCGTGGGGGCCGTCTGAACCATGCGTCACGTCTTGATCCTGGCTCGCCGCGAGTTGGCGACTTACTTTTTGAGTCCTATTGCCTTCCTGATCGTCCTGGCGTTTCAGGTGATCGCCTGGATCAACTTCTCGGACCTCGTTCGCGCCTTGGCGGGATACAACCGGGCACTCTCGGGGCTGCGCGACCCGTTGAACAACTACGTCACGCAGAGCATGCCGTTCTGGATCGGTATCCTGGTCGCCGTGCCGGCGCTGACGATGCGGCTGTTCGCCGAGGAGCGGCGGTCGGGGACGATCGAGCCGCTCCTGACCGCGCCCGTGACCGAGGCCGAGGTCGTCATCGCCAAGTGGCTGGCGGGCGTCGGGATGTACCTGGTGCTTTTGATCCCGTTCGCGCTGTATCTCCCGTTCCTCTACTATCAGGCGAAGTATCATTTCGACCTCGGCCCGGTCCTGTCGCTGGGATTGGGGCTGACGACGATCGGGATGTTGTTCGTGGCGATCGGGCTTTTCTTCAGCGCCCTGACCCGGAACCAGATCGTTGCGGCCATCTGGACGTTCGCCATCCTTTTTCTCCTGATCCTGGTCAACACCTTGCTGGCCGACTATGCCACGCTCCAGCGGGCCAACTGGGGTGAGGTGATTGGGTTCGTTTCGGTGATCAACCAGTTGAGTACGCTCGGGACCGGTCGGCTCGACCTCCGGTACCTGGCGATCCACCTATCCACCTGCGCCTTGATGCTGTACCTGACCACCAAGGTTGTGCAATTTCGCCGCGAAGGGTAAGCGCCGCCCATGTCCGATCGTGTGCTTGAAATTCTGGGCCGGCCCGAGATCTGGGCGGGTGTTGCCGCCATCGTCGGCTTTCTGACCTTCACCTGGATCATCCGCCAGGCACCACTCGGGCAGGCGTCGCGCCCCGAACCGCTCGGTGGGCCCGACCCCGCCGAGCGTGACCGCGCCGTGGTGCTGGTCGTGATTGGCTTCTTGCTGATCGGGCTGGGTGGCTTCGTTGCGGCCCGGTACACCATCCCGGGGGCGATCCCGGAGTTTGCTGGCGGGATTGGGCTGGTGCTCTGGGTCCTCAACCGGCACCGGCCCCAACGGCACATCAGCCCGACGATCCGCCGCCTGGTCGTCTTTGGTGAGACCGCGCTCACGGCGTCACTCCTGGCTGGTGTGTTACTGGTCGGCAACGTCCTTGCGTTTCGCCTCGGCGGCCGACCGATCGACCTGACCCACGACAAGGCCTATAGCCTGTCGAGTCTGACGCTGAACCAGGTTACGTCGCTCGACCGACCGTTACTCATCACCGTCTTCTTTGGCGACTCGCCCCAATCGCGGCGTCAACTTGATCGGGTCCGGCAACTGGCCGACCTCTTTCATGCTGCCAACCCGAGCAAGGTTGAAGTCAAATACCTGAACCCGTTTGCCGACATGAAGGAGTTTGAAGCGCTCGCCCGGCGGGTGCCTGACGTGCTCGCGGCGGGGGGTGATGGCCTGGTTGTGACCTATGGCGGCGAGGCGGCCGATGCCCCTCGGGCCGTGCTCGGGATGCGTGAACTGTTCGACCTGAACGCGAACTCGGGCTCCAATACCGATCGGTTCGTTTCGACGTTTCGGGGTGAAGACGCGATCACCTCGGCGCTGATGCGGCTCCGCGAGGGGAAGCGGTCGCGGGTCGGGTTCACCACCGGCCACGGCGAGCCCTCGACCGCCGAGGTCGACACCCGCCAGTCGGGCTATGGGTTGTGGAAAGCGCGGCTGGATTCGATCGGCTCGGACGTGCTCGACATCAATCTCTTGAGTGCCGACGTTCCCGACGGGGTCAACCTGCTCGTGATCGGTGGACCGAAGTCGCCGTTCCAGGAGGCCGAGGTCGAGCGGATCAAGCAATTCCTGGCACGAGGCGGCTCGCTCCTGGTCCTGGTCGATCATATGGAGCCGTCGGGTCTCGACGACCTGTTGGCGATCTACAACATCCGGCTGGAAGCGGGGGTCGCGGCGGACTCGCGGTTCACGTTCAAGAATCGGCCGACGATCATCTATGCACCGCTGGGCGGGAGCATGGTCCACCCGATCACCGGGTCACTCGCCAGTCAGGTGGTCCTGGTCCAGAACGCCTCGCCGATCATCGTGACCGGCACTGGCTCCGCGGCCCAGAGATCGGGTGGTGGGCGGCCACCCAACCCCGGGATCATCACCACGCCGATCTTGCGAACCTCGCCCGACTCGTGGGTGGAATCCGAGCCCCGGACGCCGGGAGCCACGTTCGATCGCAAGAATGAACAGGCGGGGCCGGTCGTGATCGGCGTGGCCGCGACGACTCGACCGGCGATCGCCGCCGAGCAACCGATCCCGCGCCTGGTGGTTTTCTCAACGCCGTCGATCGCCGACAACCGGCTGCTCTGGAATGAACCGACGAACATCGACCTGCTGATGAACTCGGTCTCGTGGCTGCGCGGGCAGCCGGCCGGGATCGGGATTGCACCCAAGACGCACGAAAGCCTGGCGTTTGACGCCGACCCTGGCCTGCAACTTCGCCTGGTGATGGTGCCAACGCTGGCAGCGCTGGTCGTGATCGTCGGCCTCGGGTTGTCGACGTATCTCGCTCGCCGCGATTGAGATTCGAGCAATTTCCTGTTGGACGTAGTGGTCGAGGAAAAGGGGACTGGCTCAAGCGAGCTTGCGAGCGGTGCCTGTCCCCTTTTCCGGCAGTGATATGGTCAAAAGGAAATCGCTCTAATCAAGCTGTTCAACTGCTGGCACCCACTTCTGGTCCATCGCACCTCTGCCCTCCGGATCGTGAGCCTCCGATGAAAAACCGTGGGACCATCGCGCTGACCGTTCTCTTCTTTGCCGGTCTGGTCGGCCTCTGGCTGGCGGACTCGTTGCAGGTTCCGAACGCCGCCGAGCGCGAACGCCAGCGCGGGCGGATCTTGACCGGTCTGGCCAACCTCAAGCCCGACGATCTCCGCAAGATCGAGATCGAGGGCAAGGCCGGCGATCCCGCGCTGGTCTTCGAACGCCGCGCCGGCCAGAAGTGGCAGATGACCAGTCCGCTGGACGTCGCCGCGAATCCGTCCTTGGTCGAGGGGCTGGCGGTAACGCTCAAGGGGCTGACCCGCAAGCCCGAAGCCGCAACCCAGACCGGCGATCCCGCGCATTACGGTCTGGCCCCCGCCTCGAAGACGGTCCGTCTTTGGGGCCAGAACACCGACACACCCCTGGCCACCCTGGAACTCGGCGACGTGAACCTCGATCGCCGGTTCGTGCGGGCTGGGGTCGCCGGGATCGAGGTGGTTCCCGCGCGCGGGCTCGAAGTGGTCGACTTGCCGCCCGTCCGTTGGCGCGACCACGAGTTGTTCCGTGTGCCGACCTTCGAGGTCGACGCCGTGACCGTGGCCTCACCCGATCGGAATCTCAGATTCGAGCGGAGCCGCGACGCCTGGCGGATCACCAACCCGATCCAGACGCTGGCCGACGAGGCCAAGATCGAAGGGATGGTGGCCAGTATCGGCTCGCTCCGAGTGACCAACGACGCTCAGTATGTCGCCAACGACGTGGCCAAGGCCGACCTCGACCGCTATGGCCTGGCGCAACCGACGCTGACCATCACCGTGACTTCGGGTCGAGGAGCCGACCAGCGCCCGCCGCAGATTCTTGAAGTCGGCAAGCCGGTCGAAAATCAACCTGACCGCCTCTACGTCCGCAACGCCGATCAGAACGACGTGATCGCCATCGACGCGCGCATCCTGAACGACCTCAAGAAGGTCGAGCCGAACGAGTTCCGGATCGCGAAGGTGGCCGACATCGCCCCAAATCGCGCCACACGGTTCCGGGTCGAGTCGGGCGCGGAATCGTTCGAGATCGCGCGATCGGGCAACACCTGGTTCCTGACGCACCCATCGGTGGGTCGAGCGGACTCCAAGGCCGTCCAGGAGTTTTTTCAGACCCTCGAAGGACTCAGGACAACCCTCTATCTCCCTCCCAGCAAGGCGACCGAGGAGTTATCCGGTTTGAGCAAGCCGAGCACGACCATCCAGGTCTGGCAAACGCTCGCGGCCCGGCCCGCGACCGCAGCGGATTCGGCAGCGACACCGGAACCGATCCCGACGGCGGGCGACCCGGCGACCTTCACACTTAGAATCGGCAAGCGCGACGTCCAAAAGAAGGCGGTCTATGTCCAGGTTGGCGACGATCCGACGGTCTTAATCTTGCCCGACTCATTAACTGACAATCTGTTCAAGCATTCGTGGGCCTATCGCGACCGGCTTTTCCTTGCCGTGGCGACCGACCAGATCGAGAGGGTTGAGTTCGACGGTCTGGGCAAACGGGTGATGCTCCAGGCCCCGATCTTGAAGCTTGAAGCGTTCAAGAACGCTCCGGTCGGCTGGTGGATGAGCGAGCCGGTCGCGGCCCCCGCCGACCGCGATGCGGTCACCAAACTGTTCAAGCTCCTCGGCGCGTTCCGGGTCGATGGCTTCGCCGCCGAGAGTCCGCCGAGTCTGGCTTCGTTTGGTCTCGATGCGCCGTCCCTCAAAGTGACCTGGTCGACCCCGACTGCGCTACCCCCCACGCCACTCCGACTGCCGCCATCGAGCGACCCGAACTCACGGACGCTGCGATTCGACGAGCAGACGCTGCTCATCGGTAGCCTCGTTCCCGACCGCCGCGCGATGCGCTACGCGAAGCTCGCCGGTAGTCCTGTCGTCTTCATGCTCGGTGGCGAAAATCTGGCCGCACTTGACGCCGAGTGGCACGAGCACCAGGTCCTGCAATTCGACCCGACCGAGGTCTCGAAAGTTCACCTCAACTGGCCTGGTTCGAGCTGGTCGTTCGACGTCGCGCGGACCGAAGGCGTCTGGTCGATCGTCGGGCCGATCGACGTCCCTGGCTTTGATCCCGCCGCGGCCACCTCGATCATCCAAGCCGCGTCGGCACTGACCGCCACCCGCTTCATTCAGTATCAGGGAGCAATTCCCGCGACGGTCGGCATGACACCGCCGCGGTTGGTCTTGCTCTTCAGCGGCGAGAAATTTGCGCGCCCCGTGGAACTGGTCCTCGGCAGTCTGACCGATCCCACCCAGGGGTGTGCCTCGGTCCCCCAGATCCAGCCGGGAGCGGTGTTTCTGACCAAATTTGCCCCCTTTGTGCCGTGGCTCCAGATCCAGCCCGCCTTGCGAGACGGTCTGCCCGAAGATGTGTTCCATCGCGAACCGACCGTCACCGCGAGCCCGACCGACCGCCCTGGACAGACCACGGGGCAATCTCGATAATCGAGTATTGGATCAGGTTGTTCGGTCGAGTTCGCCGCCTTCGGGCGTCGGTCGTGCGTTGGGAGCGTCGCTCGTGCTGCGGATTGTCACTTACCCTCACCCCGCGCTACGTTATCCGTCGCGCCCCGTCACCCGGATCGACGATGACCTTCGCGCCACCATCCGCGCCATGTTCACCTTGATGTACGAAGCGAACGGAATTGGCCTGGCTGCCAATCAGGTTGGCATCCCGCTCCGCTTCTTCGTCCTGAACCTGACCGCTGACGTCAACCAGCCCGATGAGGAACTCGTCTTCATCAACCCCGAGATCATCAAGCGACACAGCTCGACCGAGTTCGAGGAAGGCTGTCTCAGCCTCCCCGGTCTTTACGCCAAGGTCCGCCGCGCCCGCAAGGTCAAGGTCCGGGCGTACGACATCAACGCCAACTCGGTCGAGATCGAAGCCGACGAACTGCTCGGCCGCGCCATCCAGCACGAACTTGACCATCTCGACGGCCGCCTGTTCATCGACCTGACGGGTCCGCTCACCAAGCCAACCGCCGTTACCAAACTCCGCGAGATCGAAACCGAGTTCCGCCGCGCCCAGGCCGAGGGCTCCTATCCGCCCGACGACGAGATCCGCCGCCAACTCGACGAGACCGACGGCGTTAAGCTTGCCCTGGCTCCGGTTGAGACCGCGACGATCGGCGAACCCTGACGCTGGCTGACCTGTCAGGTTGTGATGACGGTTGCTCCCTCTGACCTATCCGCGAGTCTCGATGCCCCCATGCCGCCGTCGATCCGAATCATCATGCTCGGCACCAAGGACTTTGCCCTGCCGACCTTCGACCACCTTGCCGATGCGGGTTACACTCTCGTCGCGCTGGTCACCCAACCCGACCGCCCCCAGGGTCGGAAGCAGGAGCTGATTCCAAGCCCGATCAAGCTCTCCGCCCAGGCCCGAGGCATCCCGGTTGAGCAACCCGAAGACGTCAACTCCGCCGACTCGCTGGCGATGATCCAGGCTTACGCTCCCGACCTTCTTCTCACGGCGGCGTACGGCCAAATTCTCTCCGCCGAGTTGCTCGGCTTGCCGCGCCTTGGTGGGATCAATCTCCACGGCTCCATCCTCCCAAAGTACCGCGGCGCGGCTCCCGTCGCCCGCGCGATCGAGAACGGCGAGACCGAATCGGGCGTGACCGTGATCCGGATGACCCCGCGGATCGACGCGGGCGGGATGATCGCCATCGCCCGGACCCCGATCGACCCCGACGAGACCGCCGGCGACCTCGAAGCCCGCCTCGGTCGGCTCGGCGCTCCGCTCGTCGCGGCGGCGGTCGATGCGGTGGCCGATGGCACAGCTAGAATCATGCCCCAGAGCAAAGCTAAGGTCACGCGGGCACCCAAGCTGAGCAAGGAAGACGGCAGGATTGACTGGACGAAGCCAGCCCGCTCGATCCACAACCTCGTCCGCGCCATGCAGCCCTGGCCAGCGGCCTCGACCTTCTGGCACCGCCCGACCGGCCCGCTCCGGCTGATCGTCCACCGGACCGAGGTCGTCGAGGGTGCCGGCTCACCCGGCCAGGTCCTCGAAGCCACCGGTGACCGCCTCATCATCGCGACCGGCTCGGATGCGGTTCGGTTCCTGAGCGTTCAACTCGTTGGCAAGAAAGCCGTAAGCGCGGCGGAGTTCCTGCGCGGCCACCATCCATACGGTGACTCGATGGGCAATACGGACGATCCCGGCGAACCGAACGCGTGATCTCGTGTGCAAATCCGGCCAACGCTGAACTCACCTTGACCTGAACTCGGTGATTCTCTAACCTCCCGCGCTGGCGTGGCATCGCTGCGCTACCAACCTGGGAACCAAGGAAGGTTCTCACGATCCGAGCGGAGGGAATCGGCGATGCGTCCCCTTTATACCTGTGATTTTCTGGTCATTATCGCGCTGATCGCCGCTGCGGGAGTTGTTGGCTGCGCGACGACTCGATCGGGCGAAGCGCGATATCCCGGCGTGGTCGAGCAAAACCCAAACGCAACGCTTCGGACTTACCCGGCGTCCGCGACCCGCGTTGCCTGGGCGCTGACCGACGTCATGAAGAAGGACTCGGTCCTGGATGACGTCAAGCTGATGGTGGACCCGCAGGCGACCGACACGCGCGCTTTCACTCATGCCGAAAAGCAGGCTCTGGGCCTATCGGGTGTCAACTCCCTGCACCGCGATGCGAATTACAACATCACGGCCAAGTCGAAGGATGGCCAACGGGTCGGCGTGCTCGTCCTCATGAAGGGAGATGCCAACGCTGAGGTCAGCATGCTCTACGGTCCTGTCGGCGATCCGGACATGAGCAAGGCGCTCCTCGACGAGGTTGAGACGGCGATGGCTGGACCACTCAAGGATCCGGGAGTTTCGCAGGCGAGCGCAACCAAGCCAGCGTCGAAACGGTCCACCCAACGGTAGCGAACCCTGGCAGCCGGCATCTCGTTGGCTTAAACTAGAATGCTCGGGGGCATGGAAAGTCGGTGCGGCTCGACCTACCCGCACGGGGAAGGTTGTGATTCCGTCTTGCCCCCACCATTCCTGCCGGATCGGGGCACAACCGTGATGATGGCGTCCGAACCTGAGTCGACCGTGCTTGTCCGGCAGCATCGTTCCGAGCGATTCCTGAAAACTCTGGCACCGTTTGCTCGTGTCGTTCTCGTCTCGCACGTCAACCCTGACCCCGACGCCTTGGCCAGCATGCTCGGCCTGCAAGCGTTGATCCAGGCCCGTCAGCCAGATAAAACCGTCATCTTGACCGTCGATGGGATGATCGCTCGCGCTGAGAACCGCGCGATGGTCGACTTCCTCGAAATTCCACTCGTTCCGGTCGAGCAAGTCGTTTTCGGTCCCGAAGACGCCATGGTGATGGTCGACTCGCAGCCTGGGACCGGTCGCCACGCCCAGCAGATCGTTTGCCCGCTTGCCGTGCTCGACCACCACGAAACCGGCGGCACGCTCGAAGGCGTCGTCTATCGCGACATTCGGGCCAACCTCGGCGCGACCAGCACGATGGTGACCGGCTATCTCCTCGAACAAAACATCGGGCTGACCGCTCGTCTCGCGACCGCCTTGATCTATGGGATCGACTCCGAGGTTTCTGGCTATCCCCGTGAGTCTGGCCCTCTCGACGACGGTGCTCTCGTCTGGCTCTATCCCCGCGCTGATAAAGATCTGCTCGCGCGAATCAAAAACCCGAAGCTCCCTCAGAATTACTTCGCCACGTTTCAGAATGCTCTTTCCAATGCCTTCCTCTATGGCGATGTCGTCCTCTGTTATTGCGGGCAAGTTCCTCAGCCCGACATCATCGCCGAGATTGCCGACTTCTTCATTCGGTTCGAGAAGGTGAACTGGTCGCTTTCGGTTGGTCTTTTTGACGACTTGCTCAAGCTCTCGATCCGGACCTCCCACCTCGGTGGCCATTCCGGCGATATTCTCCGCGAGGTGACCGACGGGATGGGCACCGCTGGTGGCCACGATAAGCGCGCCGGGGGTGCGATCAAGCTGCCCAACCTTCAACCAGAGACCATCAAGAACACCCTGCAAACGATCCGGAGCCGCCTCCTCGAACGCCTTGATATCGACG
>CBDATT010000005.1:512500-513930 GCA_965199885.1 Isosphaeraceae bacterium
AGCAGCCACCATTTCAAAAGTGCGTAACAGCTTACCGGTCGAGCCATCCCGCGCCGAAAATGACGGGGACTCAAGCGTCGCGCCGCAGTCGCGGGTTCAACTTTAGGGTTGAGCAGTAGGAGAGCGTTGCCATCTGCGTAGAAGCCGAACGGAGACGATCGGTGGAGCGTTGGCAAGTGCGTATGCCGGAACGAGTAACGATAAGATGGGTGGGAAGCCCATCCGCCGAAAGCACAAGGTTTCCTGGGGAAGGTCAATCCGCCCAGGGTCAGTCGGGTCCTAAGACGAGGCCCAAAGGCGTAGTCGATGGGCAGACGGTTAATATTCCGTCACCCGCTGGTGAGGTTGAAGCTGCGAGGACGCCGGGAAATCAAGAGTCGGGGTGATAGCTTACCCCGTCCCGCAAGGGCGACGGCATTCGATCCGGAAGCTCTTGTTCACCCGGCCACGAAAAGCCCGCAGTGGACAATCCAGCGGCCCGTACCGCAATCCGACACAGGTGTGCTAGGTGAGCATCCGAAGGCGTTCGGGAGAACCCTCGTGAAGGAACTCGGCAAAATGACCCCGTACCTTCGGTATAAGGGGTGCTCGGAGCAATCCGAGCCGCAGAGAATCGGCTCTAGCGACTGTTTATCAAAAACACAGGACTCTGCCAATTCGCAAGAAGACGTATAGAGTCTGACGCCTGCTCGGTGTCGGTAGGTTAAGGGAGGCGGTGAGCGAAAGCGAAGCTGGCGACCGAAGCCCCGATAAACGGCGGCCGTAACTATGACGGTCCTAAGGTAGCGAAGTTCCTTGTCGGGTAAGTTCCGACCTGCATGAATGGCGTAACGACTGGAGCGCTGTCTCCACGGGGGACCCGGTGAAACTGTAGCCGTGGTGAAGATGCCACGTACCCGCGGTCAGACGGAAAGACCCCGTGAACCTTTACTGCAGGTTGACACTGGCCCAGCGTTTATTCTGTGTAGGATAGGTGGGAGGCCCTGACCCCGCGGCGCCAGCCGTGGGCGAGCCACTGGTGAAATACCACCCTGAATCGACGTTGGTCCTCACCGATCCAAGGCCTGGATCGGGACCGTGTTCATCGGGCAGTTTGACTGGGGCGGTCTCCTCCCAAAGCGTAACGGAGGAGTGCCATGGTACCCTCGGCCCGGTCGGCAATCGGGCAACACGAGCGCAAAAGTACAAGGGTGCCTGACTGCGAGAGCGATCGCTCGAGCAGGGACGAAAGTCGGCTTTAGTGATCCGGCGGTGCTGGATGGAAAGGCCGTCGCTCAACAGATAAAAGGTACTCCGGGGATAACAGGCTGATCTCCCCCGAGCGTCCACAGCGGCGGGGAGGTTTGGCACCTCGATGTCGGCTCATCGCATCCTGGGGCTGGAGAAGGTCCCAAGGGTTTGGCTGTTCGCCAATGAAAGCGGTACGCGAG
>CBDATT010000006.1:0-623824 GCA_965199885.1 Isosphaeraceae bacterium
TGATCCGAACTCACTTTTTCGGGGTGGAAGGCTTCGCCGACCCCTTCCTCGACCGTCCGGCGCGGAGCCGACTTCGAGAAGTTGTCGAAGTGCTCGAAGTGGTCGGTGTCATCATCGCTCGCCGATGATCCCTTCGACAACTGCTCAAACACAGCGCTCTTGTAATCTTGATTTCCGTACTGCGGCATGATCGGCACCTCCTCAATTTATGTTCAGTAATGCAAGTTGAGCTTAGCGTTCCCAGTGGATCGAGCCGTCGCGGCTCAGCGTCGCCTTGCCGATCTTTTCCCCCCTCGGGATCGAAGACGCTGGCGACCAGATCCCCACGCGGGAACTCCCTGTGGGCCCCTTCCAAAAGCGACTTGGTCAGCTTGGGGACGTCGTCGGGTTTGACATCGGGGGTGACGCCGAACCACAACCGGCCGTGACGTTCGAGATCGGCCTCGACGTAGCGGAGGTACGACTTGCCGTGCTCCTCGGCCCACTCGGCGAACTTGCGGTCAGCCTCGGTCGCGCCGGAGCGGGTGGAGGCGGACTGCGCCGGGGCCGCGCTCACCTCGGGTTCGGGCTGGCGGTTGGCCATCTCTTTCGACTCGCCCGCGAGCTTGTAGCTGACACCCTTGCCGACCGCGTAGTGCGACCGAAGGATCAGCTCATGCGAGGGGTCGAAGACGGCCAGCGTGATCGGGCGATCGGCGAAATCTTTCCGGGCGCCGGCCATCAGGCTCTTGGTCAGTTTGAGGGTGTCTTCGGGGGCGACGGACTTGTCGAGAACGACCTGGAAGCGGCCCTTTTTCTCGATCCCGACCGACGCTTCCTTGATCATCCCGGCGGAGTTGTCGCGGAGGAACTCGGCAAACGGGCGGTCGCGGTCGGTGTCCCAGGACACCTCGGCCGCCCGGGCGCGGGGAGCGGCGGGTTCGGATGTCCGCTCGGGGCGGGAAGCGGTGGTCGTCGGTGCCTGGCGTGGTTCTTCCAAGGTCGCGGCACCGCCACAACCGGCGAGCGTCCCGAGAGCCAGGGCATAGGGGAAGGCAAGGTGAAGTCGATTCATGGGCGGCTCATCGTACTTTCCAGGTCGGTCGAGGGCGCAAACGATCGCGAGTACCAATACGTTGGGGCAATCGTCATGCCAGTGACACAAATTGGGTCGAACGATGAGATTTTCTCCAAAAGGACCGGGTGCATCGGGTTAGGGTTGGCCCGGACCAGCGAGTGCGTGGGGGACCGGGTCGGCCTCTGGGCAAATCACGCCAGGGGTCGGTAAGCTGAGGACGATCCGGCGGGCGGGCTGGTCCGAGCAGGTAGGCAGAAGGGATTCGCCGTGACGGTTGTCAATCTTGGGTCCGGGGTTTCGGTTTGATGGATCGGCTGACGATTTTTCCCAAAGGACTGGTGTTGATCGCGGTCCCGCTCTGCTTCCAGCTCGCGTTCATCGCGCTGGTGGCCCGGATGCGGCACGACAACATTGCCGCCGAACGGTGGATGATCCACTCGAACGAGGTGATCGCACAGGCGGAAGCGTGCGGCTACCGCATCCTGTCCACCCATGGCGCGGTTCAAGGCTACATCATCACGCGCGACCCCACCTTCGGCGCCGAGGTCCGCCGGTTAAACGCCATCGCGCGGGTCAACCTGCAACGCCTGGTGGAACTTGTCGCCGCGAGTCCCGCTCAGACCAAGGCGGCGACCGCGGTCCAGGATCGCGCGGTCCTGCTGCTCGACTTCATCAAGCAAGGCGCCGAGATCGTCGACGGCCCCGGGATGCCACCCGACGAGGCCGCCACCCGCCGCCGGCACGCGCAGAGTTTGCTCGAAGACCTCCGGCTGGAGTTGAACCGGTTCACCGACGTCGAGCGGGCGTTGAGTAGCGAGAAGCATGAACGGCTGGTCGCGGCCTGGAGTCAGCTTGATCGTTTGCTCGGGGCAGGGTTCATCGTCTCGATCCTGAGTAGCCTGTTGATCGCGCTTTTGTTTGCGCGGAGTATTAGCGGTCGGATCAAGACGCTGGCGACCAACGCGCGGTTGCTCGGTCAAGGCGACGATCTGATGCCACCGCTCCGGGGGCACGACGAACTTGCCCGGCTCGACACCCTGATGCGGGAGATGGCGCGGACCTTGGCCCGGACATCGGCCCGCGAAAAACTCGCCACCGCAACCGCCTCGCAACGGGCCGAGGAGATGGTCCAGATCAACGAGCAACTCCGCGAGAAGGCCCAGGAAAACGAGATGTTCGTCTACAGCGTCTCGCACGACCTCCGGTCACCGCTGGTCAACTTGCAAGGGTTTAGCAAGGAACTCGGCCTGATCGGCATGGATCTCCTTCGCACTGTCGATCGCGACGGCGTGCCCGACGACGTCCGGCGTCAGACGCGGTCGCTGATCGAGGTCGAGATGGGAGAATCCGTCGGTTTCATTCAGTCGGCGGTCTCGCGGCTCAGTTCGATCATCGACGCCCTGCTCCGCCTGTCGCGCGCGGGCCGGGTCGAATACCATCCGCAAGCGGTCGATCCCGACCCGATCGTCGCGCGGATCATCGCGGCCCTTCGAGGGACGATCGACGAGCGCCAGGCCACCGTCACGGCCAGCCCCCTGCCCCCCTGCCATGCCGACCCGACCGTCGTCGAGCAGATCCTCGCCAACCTGATCGGCAACGCGGTCAACTACCTCGACCCCACGCGCCCGGGACAAGTTACTGTGTTCCACGTCGACCCCGTGCCGCATCAGGGTGAAGCCGTGGCCGGGTCGGTGGTCGTCTACGCCGTGCGGGATAACGGCCTGGGGATTCCCGACGCGTACCAGGGGAAGATTTTTACCGCGTTCCAGCGGCTGCACGGCGATGTTGCCAGGGGTGAGGGGATCGGGCTGGCCCTCGTCCGGCGGATGGTCGAGCGCCACGGCGGCCGGGTCTGGTTCGAGTCGCAAGCCGGCCGTGGGACCACCTTTTTCGTCGCGCTGCCGGCCTTCATCAAACCCGCCGTGGTGCAATTGCGGGCCAATGCCGCCGACGCTGTCGCTGATGGTCTCCAGGAGAAGATCTGAATGGATATTGAAGCCTTGACCTTGATCATCGCCGAGGATGACGAGGGGCACGCCAACCTCGTCCAGCGCAACCTCCGGCGTGCCGGGTTCGTCAACGATCTCGTCCACGTCAAGGACGGGCAGGAAGCGCTTGACTACCTGCGCGGCGAGGGGCAATATCAGGGCCGAGTTCTGCACGGGTTCGTCCTGCTCTTGCTCGACATCAACATGCCCCGCGTCGATGGGATCGAGGTGCTCCGTCGCTTGAAGGCCGACCCCGCGACGGCCCGGATTCCGGTGATCATGTTGACGACGACCGATGACCCGCGTGAAGTCGAGCGCTGTTATGAGCTGGGGTGCAGTGTTTACCTGACCAAGCCGGTCGAGTACGAAGGTTTTATCGAGGCGATCAACCGTCTCGGCCTCTTCTTGCAAGTCGTCAAGGTGCCACGGAATGGCAGTGTCCACTGAGAACGGGCTGGTCCACCAGCCCACTGGCCTCGGTCGCGAGTCGATCCTGATCGTCGAGGATGATCCCGGGATCGCTCGTCTCGAACAGCGGCACCTGGAGCGAGCCGGGTTTCGCGTCGTCGTGGCCGATTCCGCCGCGCGAGCCTGGGAGGCGATCCAGCCCGGCGGGATCGACCTGATCATCCTCGACCAGAACCTGGCGGGGGACGTGTCGGGGCTCGACTTCTTCGAACAGCTCCGCGCCGAGGGTGACCCGACTGCCGCCATCCTCGTCACCGGCCTGAGCGATGAGCAGACCTTGATTCGCGCCATCCGCGGCGGGCTGAACGACTTCGTTCCCAAGACGCCCGATTTCCTGGATGATCTGGTCGGCGCGGTCGAGCGCGTGGTCGCGCGGGCTCAGACCGGCCAGCGGCTCGCCGAGTCGGAATCGCGGCTGGCGGGGGTTTCGCTCCTGGCCGAGGCGATCCCGCAGATCGTCTGGTCCGCGCGGCCCGATGGTCAGGTCGATTACTTCAACCGTCGCTGGTCGCTCTACACCGGCCTGCCCGCTGAGCAGAGCCTCGGCTCGCGCTGGACCGAGACCATCCACCCCGACGACCGCGAGGCGATCACGACCCGATGGTGCGAGTCGGTCATGTCGGGGGCAATTTACGAGGTGGAGTTTCGCCTCAAACGGGGCGAGGATGCCGCCTATCGCTGGTTCCTGGCCCGGGGTGAGTTGGTCCGCGACGACGGGGGACAGGTGATCAAGTGGTTCGGCACCTGGACCGACATCGACGACCAGAAACGCAACGAGGCCGAACTGAAGACGGCAACCGACCTGGCCGAATCGGCAAGTCGGTCGAAGGATCAGTTCCTGGCGATGCTCAGCCACGAACTACGGACCCCCTTGACGCCCGTCCTGTTGATTGCGACCGCGACCCGCGACGACCCCGAAACCCCCGAGCACCTGCGTCCGACCTTCGAGGTGATCCGCCACAACCTGGAACTCGAAGCCCGGTTGATCGACGACCTCCTCGACGTCATGCGGATCATCCGCGGCAAGCTCCCCTACCACTTCGAGGTCGTCGACGCTCACCTCCAGATCGTCCGGGCGTTGGAGATCTGCGGCAACGACGCCGCCGCCAAGTCGCTCCAGATCGCCGCCGATTTTGGAGCCACCGAGCACCACATCTGGGCCGACGCGGCGCGGATTCAACAGGTCCTCTGGAACCTGATCAAGAACGCCGTCAAGTTCACCCCGACCGGCGGCAAGGTTCAGATTGTCACCCGGAACCACGCTGGCCAGCTGCGGATCGAGGTCACCGACACCGGGATCGGGATCGACCCCGCGCTCCTGCCGCTCGTCTTCAACGCCTTCGAGCAAGGGGAAGACGACGTCACCAAGCGCTATGGTGGCCTCGGGCTCGGCCTGGCCATCAGTCGGTCGATCGTCGAGGGGCATCAGGGGCAGGTGGCCGTATCGAGCCCCGGCAAGGGGCAAGGCGCGACGTTCGCCATCGACCTCCCCGTCACGGCTCCCGTCGCCGAGAGTCCCGAGGTCGCTCCGACCTTGCCCAGTCCCGCACCCGAGCAGCCTGTCCACCAGGGCGATTATCAGGTCCTCCTCGTCGAGGATGATGCCATGACGGCGCGAGTCATGGCCAAGCTCCTGCGGCAAAATGGTTACCTCGTCACCACCGCCAACAGCGTCGCCACCGCGCTCGGGGTGGCCGATCATGAGTACAATTTGATCGTCAGCGATATTGGTCTGCCCGACGGGACCGGTCTGGATCTGATGCGCGCGATCAAACTCCGCCGCGACGTCCCCGCGATCGCCCTGACCGGCTACGGCATGGAAGATGACGTTCAGCGGAGCCTGGATGCGGGGTTCATTGCCCACCTGACCAAGCCGGTGGACTTCGCCAAGCTCGACTTCATGATCCGCAAGGTTGCCAGCGACGCGGCCTCGATCTGTGCGGAATGAAATCCGCGAATCAGGCATGGCACGCCCCCCAAGATCTGACGGTGATCGCCGAATGGATTGAATGCGAGCGAATCGTGACCATCGGACCGCCATGATGCCGCGCCTTCGGTTCACGATTGGTCGGTTGATGGTGGTGGTGGCGGTCGTCGCCTTGCTCCTCGCGGTCCGTCGGATCGTGCCGGCCGCCGTGGTTGTCCTGATCGGCCTGATCCCCCTCGGGGGTATGATCGTTCTGGGTTATTTCTGGTTGCGGCGGCGGCCCAGGATGCTGGCTCCCGCTGCTTGTGCGACTTATTTGGTCTTTCTTGGGCTGGCATTGCTAGTGGGTTGGCTCGGTGTGGCTCAGCCAGTTGTGGTGCTCCTGGCGTTGTATGGCGGCTCGCAACCGATCTTGTTTGGTGGGTCCATTGCCTGGCTCAATCAGCCGCGGTCGAGTACCCGACGAGAAGCGCCGATTGTGGAAATCTTCACGATGCTGGTCATCGTCGTCCCGTCGTTGTTTTGCGTGATCGCGGGCGTATTCCTCGGGATCGCGGTCGTGACGTTCCTCTGGCACGGCCCCTGGTAACCTCCACAACCACCGACCCGATCAGGACCCGTCATGCCAAGCAATCCTGATGATGAATCCTTCGGGACAGTGCAAGCCAAATCGGCACAACCTGGCTTGACGATCGGCGACGCCGCGCGGGTCACGGCGGCGGTCGTGCTGCTGATTGGCCTGCTCGTGCAACTCGGGCCGGGTGTCAGCCTTTTCCTGGCGCTGATCACGGGGCTGGGCTGGGGGGTCTGGGCCTGGTGCCGGACCAGACCAAAGATCGGGCTACGAGTCTTCGGGACCATCGGCCTCGGTGGTGTGCTGGTGCTGGCCGTCTTCAAACTCGGCGTGATCGACGATCGGCGGATCATCCTGGCGATCCTGGATTTGCTGCTCATCTATCCGATCCTGTTGGGCTCCGGCGGTGCCTGGCTGGCGGCGGCATGGCCTCGGCCGATCGAGGCTCACGCGAACTGGCTCGACTGGCTGATCCTCGGTTTGCTCGTCCTCCTGGGCTCCATCTTCGCCGTGGTGCTGATCGGCTGGGTCCTTCTCAGTTTCCTTTTCGGCGGTTTCTATAACTGATTTCGGAGCCATAAGCGACCTCTCCAATCTCCGAACCAAGCGCGAGCACCCCCGTATGCCACGGCCCCGGTTCACGATCCGCAACCTGATGATCGCCGTGGCGGCGGTGGCCGTCGTGATCTGGGTGGCTCAGCAGTACCAGATGATCCTGGTGGGCGGCTGCGCCATGGTCGTGCCGATCGTGCTGGGTTACCTGGCCTGGCGATGGACGCGGAACCGGCCGACATCGGCCGCCTGGACGGTGGGAATCGTGGGGGTCCCGGGAGGTTTGCTGACGGCGCTGTTTTGCATCCAGCCGTTGCCGATGGTCGGCCAGATTCTCGCCGCGACGGTTGCGTTTGCGGTCACGCCGGTCCTGGTCGGCTGCCTGGCCGCCTGGTGGCAATCCGACCACCCGCGCGGTTGGACCAGGCGCCGGATCGTCGGTCAAGCTCTGATCATGCTGCTAACGATCCTCCCCGGCTCGATGGCCGCGACTCTCTGGCCGCTCCATCTGGCATTCCGGCTGGCCCGACCCGAGATGATCCGGCTGACCGAACGAGTCGCCCGGGGCGAGAAGGTTCGATTCCCGCGTGAGGCTGGAGTCTATACGGTCGTCGAGATCCGGGTTGATCCGGAGCACCCGGAGAACCTGGCGATCCTGCTCGACAACAACCCCAACGGCGAGACTGCCTTTGTCCGCATCCGTGATGCGGAGTACTATCGTACGGGTCCGCTCAACATCTCCCCGACCGATACTTACATCCCCCTGGGCGATGGCTGGTCTTACATGGTGGAGGACTGATGCCACGGATCGAGCCAATGCCCCCACCGCAGCGGCCCCGACGTGGCTGGTCGATCCAGCAGGCGATGATTGCCGTCGCGGCGGTAGCCGGGGTATTCGGAGTGTACCGTGCGCTGGGCCCGGCGGCGGGTTTGTTCCTGACCGCAAGTCTCTGCCTGGCCATGGTGGCCTGGTTCACTTGCTGGCAACGGCCGGGCCGGGGCGCGGCGGGGTTCGTGATCACCGCGGTCAGCATACCCTGGGTGGGGGTGGCTCAGGCACGAATCTGGCTGGGTGATGGGTGGATTGATAGTCTGGTCGCCCTGGTCTTTCTTTACCCGACGCTCATGGCATGCGGTGTTGCCTGGCACGGAGGTTTACGGCATCGGCCGCGGCGGTCGATCCGGGCGGATATGATCCTGCTCGGACTGCTGGGTATGCTGACAATCTCGGTCGGCGGGGTTCTCTTCATGCTCCACGGATTCCTGGCGGCCGGGATCGCCGAGCATTGAGCTTTGCTCCTGGGGACCAATCATGCCCAAAATTCTCGACGACGATGACTTCTTGCCGATCGCGATAAGACGCTCGCACCCCAAATGCGCGAACCCGCCGGGCCTGCTCGGGGTTGTCATCGGCGGTATCGGCGTCTGGATCTGGTGGGCGACCGGCTCCTGGCTCGGCCTGCTCGGCGTTGCGAGTCTCGGTCTCGGCTGGCTGGTCTGCGTGATCTGCCGAGAACGTCCGCATAGGGGTTCGGTCGGGTTCGTGCTTGGCGCGGCGGTCATCCCGGTGGGGGCCGTGGTCGGGCATCTCGTCACCGGAATGGATGGCGAGATGCTGGGCGTCGCTGGCCTGATACTCGGCTATCCCGCACTTGTTGGCGCTGGGCTGAGTTAGCTGGACGAGGTCCGGCGGCAGCCCGAGCGGTCCGTCGTCGTTGAACTCATTGTGCTGGCCGTCACGTTCCTGCCGGCCATCCCGGTCGCGCTCCTGCTCTGGCTTGAGCTGATGAGAGATGGCTTCTGCCGCTGTTGAACCGCACGGTGATTCTGCCACCCGCCGTCCTCAGTCCACGAAGATGATATCGTCCGAGGGCGGCGGTTCGGGGTGATTGGAACCGAGAGCGCTGGTGGTCCGTAGCGGGTCAGCGGTGCGTGCCAGGTCCACCTCCAGATCGAGGATTTGGAAGGCTTCTGTCGGTGCGGTGGGACTTCTGGGCACGGACGTCGTGGTGAAACTGAACTCCTCGGTTGGGGCGGTCGGTTCCACCCGGCCGAGCGCGGCACGGCCATCACGCAGGGGGCGAAAATCGACCGGGAAGTGGTAGGCGGTCTGGTTGGCCGCCCACTGTGCGGCCTCGCGGTTGTAGGGTGAACGGATATCGTAGTTCTGGTAGCGGGCCATGTCCCAGAGCATGGTGCAAAGTTCGTCGAGCATCAGGCTCGGGACCCAGTGCGTGCCGTAGGCTCCCAGGCAGACGACGCCGATCTCGGAGATGTTGGGATGATAGATCGGCGTCAGCCAGCGGATCTCGGGCATCGTTCGAGGGTAAGATGAGCCGAGCTTGATCTCGACCTCATGGTGTTCCCGCAGGACGACTTTCCCGCGATCACGGGCCAGACTCTGACCACTGAATGCGATCACAAACTGCTGCGGGGGCCGGCCCGTGTGCCGGAACCCGAAGATCGAGCTTTCGGCCTTGAGCTTTTCGACCGCCGCGAGGTCGGAGCGGAGGCGACGGATGCGCGGCGATTCATAAACGGACATGGCTGCAAGGCCCTCGGGATGAGGCAACTCAACCCAGACTTGACTTAACCGGCGACGACTTCGGGGTAGACGATCAGGTGGTCGCCGTTCTGGACGCGAGCCTCGACCAAGGTCTGACTCTCGATCAGGCGTCGGCCGCCTTCCTTGTGGTCGAGCGAATAGCTCATCGGTTGCCCATCGGGGCTGGTGGTGGGCAGGTTCATCTTGGTGATGATGTTCGGCAAGATCCGGCTGACCGGCACGCTGAACGCTATCACCGCTTTGACGGACTTGGCCCCGGTCTGGTCCAGGAAAGTGACCTGGATACCGGATGCGTCCGCGGTTCCGCCGTATGACATGGTCGTTGTGTCCCTCCAACCACCGATTCGCGGCTCAGCCTGAATTATTAGGTCAGGCTCAGGCAAACCGGTCCACTTCCCCTTCGAAGATCATTTTGTCCAGGATACCCGCCCGGCGCACAGGCCGAAATGGTCCAGCCCCAAAACCGTCAAGTCAGCGTGGCCGCGCGGCTTTTCCCTGACAACCGAAGATCGAGCAGGCACCAATAAATTCCCAGCAATCGCGGTGGTGCGGCGTCAAGCAAGTCGTGCAGACGACCGTCGGGGCGTCACCGATCGGGTCGCCGCAGACCTTGCACGTCGGCGGACCATCGGCATCCGCCGCCGAGGCCGGACCGGCGGCGACGATCGCCACCCCCTCCGCCAGCCGAGCCGTGACCCCCGCCTGCAACCCTCCATAAATGACAAGCGCTTCCTGAACGACGGCCGAGAGTTGATTGATGGCCTGACCAAGGTTCCGGTCCACCTGCACGAGCATCCGCTCGGGGTTGATCGAGACGAGCATCCCTCCCACTGGCCCGAGCCGACCGAGTCCCTCCAGCGCCCACCGGACGGGAGCCGTCAGGAAGTCGCGCGCCATCTCGGGGTCGTTGGCGCGGATCAGGAACGAGCGGTCGAAGGTGGCGTCACCCACCCGGACGACTCGCGTCCCCTTGGGCGGTTGCGGCGGCGATGGTCGCAGGGTCGGCGTCAGTTCGAGCCGGAACGGAATCCCCTGGTTGAACCGGATCACAACCCGGGTCCGCGGCGGGTTCGCCTGCCCGGGGATCGTCGGCGCCAGGCCCACCCGGACCGTGGCCCCGCTGTGCGTGAAGCTGACGGTCGGCGGGTCGGCCAGCCCACGTGGTTCGTACCGACCATGAAAGTCGGCGGCCAGTTGCCGGTACGCGCTGTACCGACCACCCAGCGCGATCGAGCCGAGCTTTACCGATCCCCGGATCAGCCCATACAGGACCAGGGCGAACAGCGCGAAGAAGAACCAACTCATCGGCTGAGCGACCCCAACAATGGCACCCCGCGATCGGGCGGCTGGAACCTTCGTCAGTATAAGATGGGCGTCGTCGACTCGCAACGACGCCGGGACAAAAGCCCGAGGACAGTTGCGCCATCGGATTCCGGCATTCGGAAAAAACCAGGAAAAGGGGACTGGCTCAAGCGAGCTTGCCTGTCCCTCTTTTCCGATCGACATACCAGAAACCATTGAAACCCTCCGAGGACTTCCCAGCCCACGCTGATCCCGCTACCTTGTGGGCATGACCGGTAGAACGGCAGCGATGACGTAAAGGGGTTGAATTGCACGCGCTGGGTCGAGGTCGCTGGTTGGTCCTGATCGCCGCGTTGATGTGGAGCCTCGGCGGAGTTTTGGCCAAGGAGATCCCCCTGGCGGGCGGTCCGCTCGCGTTCTACCGGAGCCTGATCGCCGGCCTGATCCTGATCCCGCTCGTTCCGCGTGGCCGACGGGTGCTCCCGCCCGCGTTGATCCCGTTCGCCGCCATCTTCGGCGCGATGATCGGCTTCTATCTCGCGTCGGTCAAACTCACGACGGCCGCCAACGCGATCTACTTGCAGTTCTCGGCCATCTTCTGGACCATCCCACTGTCGGCCGTCTGGCTCAAGGAAAAGGCGGATCGCCGCTCGGTCGCCGGCATCGCCGTGGCGCTTGTCGGCGTAATCTTGATCCTCGTCTGGGGCCAGACCGGCCGCCCTGGCGAGTCGCTCGGAATCGCGCTGGGACTGCTCAGCGGAGTTGCCTACGCCGTGGTGGTCGTCGGACTCCGCCGGTTCCGCGAAGTCGATCCCACCTGGCTCGCCTCGTTCGTCAACCTCGCCGGCGCTGGGTTTCTGGGAGCCTGGTTGCTGGCCACTTCGGGACCGATCCCGGTTCCCGCCCTATCCCTCTGGCCGCTCCTGCTCACTTTCGGGGTTGTCCAGATGGGCATCCCCTACGTCCTCTTCAGTCGTGGCCTGCAAACCGTCCGCGCCCCCGAAGCTGCTTTGATCACCCTGCTGGAGCCGGTGTTGAGTCCCGTCTGGGTCTGGCTCCGCCACGCCGAGCAACCAGCGCCGATGACCTTACTTGGTGGCCTGTTTTTGCTGGCGGGGGTGGTGGTGCGGTACTTGCCGCAACGTGAGGGCGATCGAGAGTCGGTCACATTGGCGAAGCTCGACGAATTAAACGACTGACTCGCGCAGGGCCCCGAGGATCTTGCCGATGTTGTTGGCGTAGATCTTATGATAATCGAATAACAGTTCGTTCCCTTGAAGTTTGATGAATTGCCAGTCCTCTCCGGTCGTCACACAACCGAACATGGTTTTGCCGACGTCGCCCGCCCGATCATTGAACAATCGTGCCGCGACCATCTGCGCGGCGCACTGGCCCAATCCCAGTTCGATGTCGCTCCGCTTGGCTTCGAGGACTGTCAGGATCGGCGCCTTTATGCGCGGGATCGGTGGGGTCCGCGCGAGAATGAAATCACATTCCCCGCTCAAGCCCAGGGAAGGTTCGACGTCGAAGCGTTGCCCCGAGAAGATGGATAATTCCCCTTCGATATAATCTTTGAGGACCAGCAGAATCGGCGCGACCAAAAACTCGGACCGAGCTTTCTCGCTCACGATTGCGGCCGACCTGCGCCCACGCTCCAGCCAGGAAACGAGCAAGTCGGGAACGGGAAGGGCGACAAGGTTGGGGAACAACTCGACGGGACGCGACGTCAGAGCAAAATCCGCTTCCACTCGTTCCAGGGAAAAGTCCGTGTAAGCCAATATCACGTCCACTTGAAGGGAGTTTCAAAGATTGAGCTGAGTCGTTCTCGCTTGATCCTACCAAACGCAACCGGCCGACGCTGAAAAGCGCCGGCCGATCGAGAAGGCGAATTGATCCGGGTTGGATCAATACATGTCGTCGTAGCCACCACCGCCGCCCGCGGCCGGCTTGGCGTCGGCGGGCATGTCGGCGATCAGAGCGTCGGAGGTCAGCAACAGGGTGCTGACGCTCGCGGCGTTCTGGAGGGCCGAGCGGGTGACCTTGGTCGGGTCGATGATCCCGGCCTGAACCATGTCAACATACTTGTCATTGAGCGCGTCGTAGCCGTTGGTGCCGGTCTGCTCGGACACCTTCGAGACAACCACGCCGCCGTCCTGGCCGGCGTTCTCGGCGATCTGGTGGATCGGCGCGGTGCAGGCGCGGACGATGATGGCGTAGCCGGTCTTCTCGTCGGGCGAGAGGTTGTCGGACTTGACCATCTTCGAGGCCCGCAGCAGGGCGACGCCGCCACCGGGAAGAATGCCTTCTTCCAGAGCCGCGCGGGTGGCGTGGAGGGCGTCCTCGACGCGGGCCTTCTTCTCCTTCATCTCCGACTCGGTGGCGGCACCGACGTTGATCTTGGCCACGCCGCCGGCGAGCTTGGCGAGACGCTCTTCAAGCTTCTCGCGGTCGTAGTCGCTCTTGGTGTCGCCGATCTCACGGCGGATCGCCTCGATCCGACCCTTGATGGCGTCGGTCTTGCCGGCCCCTTCGATCAAGGTCGTGTTGTCCTTGTCGATCTCGGCCTTTTTGACCTGTCCGAGGTGCTCCAGACCCACCTTCTCCAGCTCGATCCCGAGCGCTTCGAAGATCGGCTGGCCACCCGTCAGGACGGCGATATCTTCCAGCATCGCCTTGCGACGATCACCATAGCCGGGAGCCTTGACGGCCGCGCACCGGAAGGTGCCCCGGAGCTTGTTGATGACCAGCGTGGCGAGGGCTTCGCCGTCGATATCCTCGGCGATGATCAACAGCGGCTTGCCGGTCTGCGCAACCTTTTCGAGGACCGGAACCATGTCCTTGACCGACGAGATCTTCTTCTCGTAGATCAGGACGTAGGCGTCTTCGAGGACCGCTTCCATCGTCGTCGGGTTGGTGACGAAGTAGGGCGACAGGTAGCCCCGGTCGAACTGCATCCCCTCAACCCATTCCACCTCGGTCTTGAGGGCCTTGCCTTCTTCGACCGTGATGACGCCGTCCTTGCCAACCTTCTCGGTGGCCTCGGCGATCATCTTGCCGACCTCGGTGTCGAAGTTCGACGCCACGGTGGCAACCTGCTCGGTCTCCTTCTTGTCGGAGATCTTGACGCTCATCTTCTTGAGTTCGTCAACGATGTCGGCGACGGCCTTGTCCATCCCGCGCTTCATCAGCATCGGGTTGACACCGGCGACGACGGCACGCAAGCCTTCGTTGTAGATCGCTTCGGCCATCACGGTCGCGGTGGTCGTGCCGTCGCCAGCAACGTCGGAGGTCTTGGAGGCGACCTCCTTGACCATCTTCGCGCCCATGTCTTCGTACTTGTCTTCGAGCTCGATCTCCTTGGCGACAGTGACGCCGTCCTTGGTGACCGTCGGTGAGCCGAACGACTTCTGGATGATGACGTTCCGACCGCGTGGGCCGAGCGTCACCTTGACGGCGCGGGCCAGCTTGGTAACGCCCCGCTGCATTGCCTGGCGGGCTTCCTGATCAAACGCGATCATCTTCGCGGCCATGGATGAAATACGCTCCGGTACGAGTGAGATTCAGACCTGTATCGAGAACAAAGCAATGTTTGAGTCAGATTCAGTCGATGACGGCGAGGATGTCGTCTTCGCGCATCAAAAGGACTTTTTGCTCGCCGGCGATCTTGAATTCGTCGCCCGCGTACGAGGTGAAGAGGACCGAGTCGCCGACCTTGACCTGCAACTCGCGCTTCTTGCCGTCCTTGGTGATCCGGCCATCGCCAACCGCCAGGACCTTGCCCTTTTGCGGCTTGTCCTTGGCCGTGTCCGGCAGGACGATCCCGCCCGCCGTCGTCGACTTGGCCTCTTCCCGCTCCACCACCACGCGGTCGCCCAGCGGCTTCAAATTCATCGCAAACCTCGTCTTCCAGAATTTCAAGAGACCGGCGGGAAGCCCTGCAATCAGAGCTTGCCTGCTCGCTTCCCGTAACGACGATCTCTTCTATGCAAGCACCATGCCCTGGCCGGAAGACGGTTATATCTCTGGCAGCCTAAAAGATTTATGACGATCCAGTAACTTGCCACCTCTGGAATGTTGCTGCCGATCGAGTGCTGCCACGATCAGTCCCTGCCATTTCGGCAGCCGGCGCTCTGGACGACATTCCTGACGTCGGATCAACCCGGAGTTCGGCTCGCTGCGCCGGTGAGGCGGGCAATTAGCTTGTGGGCGTTGTCGTGGAGCAAGGCACGGGCGACGGGCTTGGGGAACCGGGCCTGGACCCACTCGACGACCTGCTCGGCGTTGCCAAGTTGCGGCAAGGTCTGGTTGACGCCGAGAAAGTCGGTCCCGATCCCGATCCCTTCGAAGCCCGGCCGGTCGCGATACGGGATCTCGGCGACCTGCCGGATCACGGCCTCGATCTGCTCAACCGCCTGAAAGAAGGGGGGCGAGACGCTGATCCCGATCGTCCCACCAAGCGCCCGCAACCGGCGGACATGGTCGATCGGCAGGGCGCGAGGAGTGGCGAACCCGTCGTGGACCGGCGCCCCGTGGCTGTAGATCGGTAGGAGCCGATCGGCTCGCGTGGGGTCAACCTCGAACCAGTCGAGCACGGCCGCTGAGGTTGTCGGGTTCTGGTGCGCGAGGTCGAGGGAGGCACGAGGACCAGCCGCGGCAGGTACGGCAGCGAGCAAGGTTTCGAGAAAGTCACGCCCCAGTGGCGTCAAGGTCCGGTCATCCCCGGGTGCCGAGGAACCGCCGAGCAAGGTTGTGGCCGCGTAGATCGGCTGGAAGAGGCGGACGCCGCGCTCGAAGAGTTGGGCCAGGCGAGGTAAGTCGGCGGCGGACCGGATCAGCGAGTCGAACCCTTCGATTCCGATCAGGCCCCAGGTGAAGCCGAGTTTGTCGTCTTCCCAGCGGTCGAAGTCGTCGCCGCCGATCAGGAGTCGGCCCGAGAACTCAGCTTCGGTCCGCGCGATCAGTTCCACAAGCGCGGCCCAGGCGTCGGGGCGGCTGGCCCACTCGTCGACATTTCGGTAACACGAGAGGATCGCGGCGCGAGTCGTTTGCAGGTAGCCGGTCGTCTGCGCGAGGCGGTTCTTGACGTCAGGATAGCGAGCCGAGTCAAACGCCGCCGAGTCGGGGGCATACTGGAGGAGCCAGTCAACGTGGAGATCAATTAGACGGGTGGGCATGAGAGCTTTGCGAACATATGGCAGAAAAAATCGTCGCTGCGATCACGGAGCATCCGGATGCGATGCCCCGCGACCGCACGGTTTGTGGTCAGGCCCAGCCGAGGCCGCCTGACCCAGAGACCCTATTACTTCCCGACGGCGTTGTCAACTTTGTCGCCAGCCTTTTCCATCGGACCACGGGGGTCGAGGGTGTTCTTGATATCCTTGCCAACGTTGTCGGCGCCTTCGCCAGCCTTTTCCATCGGGCCCTTCTGAGCTTCGCAACCGACGATGGAAACCGAGATCAAGAGAGCCGAGGCAGCCAGGGCGAGCTTGCGGAACGAGAGGTTTTTCATCGAGACATCCTTGAGAGCAATTGTCCTGAGACTCGAAGCCAAAAGCAGCGCCGACGGACTCAGTTCGAGGTAGGGATTACAGCAAAGATCAGACCGAAAAACCGGGTTCAAACGTGATTGTCTCAAACATGGGTCAAGGCTCCGGCGGTGGGTCGAGCGGCAGTCGATCGAGGAACCGGCGGACGGCGCCGTCGAGGTCACTCAGCCAGAACTCATCACTGGTTCGGTTCCCCTCGTTGGCCCCCGCCCACCGGAGCGGCGGCGCCTCGGCCAGGGTCGCGGCCAGCGGCGAGCCGGGCGGAACCTGCGGGAGCTGGTCGAGCCAGATCGCGCCCACCCGCATCGGCAACGCACCGGTCCGGCTCTGTGCCAGCCACGATCGCGCCGACTGCTCGGGCTGGTCGAGGGCCACCCTGGTTTCGGTCCAGGCTCGATCCCCCCAGGCGACGAAGACCGAGTTCCGCCGCCGGACGACCCGGAGCGGCCGACCGCCGACTGAGCTCGCCTCGATCACCTCATCGGCGCCGTCCACGACGCGCTGCCCTTTGATCCCGCCAATCAAGCTGGTTGCGGCGAGGTCGGCGTCAAGGTGAACCGCTACCATGCCCCGGTCGAGCTGGCCCGCCGTCGCTCCAACCCAGCCCGAGACGCCGATCAGGTGCGGCCAGAGGTCGGCTTCGAGTCGGACCCCAAAGGCCCGAGCCGCCAGCCCGAGCCGGAGCCGGGACGGAGCGATATTCGCCCGCGCGGGGTCAAGCCGCTCGATCCGATCGACCAGGTTGAACAGGCCGATCCAGGACTCGGCACGCGGATCGACCTGAAAGCCGAGCGCGGCCAGCGGCCCTCGGGTCGGGATGCCGTCGAGCCAGGCGGGATCGACCGGAGCGACGACCGGCGTATCCCCCTCGAACCGACCGATGACCGACCCCAGGAGCATCGTCCCGGCCACCCGGAACCGGCCGTTGATGGTCTGACAATGCGTGATCTGGGCCGCCTCGGCCCAACGTCGACCGCCCAACGAGGTCCAGGTGGCACGCGCTGCGGGATCGACCCGGACGGTCCAGCCCGACTCGATCGGCGCTGCGGGCGGTGGCTTTGCGGCGGATGCCACCGCCACTTCCAGTCCCCGCCGCGAGTTGGCGGCGAAGAGGCCAGCGGGTCCGCGTGCCAGGAGGATCAGGTCGGTGCCGGGGAAGCGGTCCACCCGGTAATCACCGAGCATCGGTTCCGACCCACCCCCGCTGAGGTCGGCGGTCGGCCCGAGCGCGGCCAGGGTCCCGTCGTCGTGGGGAAACCGCATCCGCCAGTCCCAGCGGTCCGACCCGGCCACGGGACTGAACAGGGCCTCGGCGGCGTCGAGGTTGGCGATCTCGCGGATCATGGCGGGATTCAGGCAGGCGATGATCGCATCGCCGACCTTGCCGAGTCGTTTTGGCTCGGTGCTGGCCCGCTTCCAGGCACTGAGCGCGGCGGCGGGGCTGCTGGCACGGCTCCCGGCAAAAAGCTGGATCAGAGCCTTGGCCTCACGCTCGGGATGGATCGCCCGGATGGTCAAGGTTGGCGACGGCGGCGGCGGCGCTGGATCATCGGCCCGTGCCCAATCCGCTGGGATGGAGCCGAGGACGAGAAGGATCGAGGCAAACCAGCGCGCGATGGTCATGGGGTCGAGGTCCGTGCGGGATGGTTTCAAGCCAGCAAGCGGGGTCATCCTAATGGTCCGCCGGTCGGTCGGGCAAGCAACCACCGGGGTCTGATCCTGCCACTCTGATAACGCGGGTCTTGTCATCCGAGGATCGCTCTGGGATAGTTCGAGTGCGAGATTGGGAATGGATTGCAAGCGAATCAGCCTGGGTGAGCGGTGGGATCGGATGGGTCTGAAGTGAGCGCGATGAGTTGGCAAGTTGGCCTCTATCTGGCCGCGATCCTGATACCGCTGCTGGCTTTTGGGGTGACGGCGGTCAATGCCCGGCGCTGGTCGGGGCGGACATCGGCCCTGGTCTCGATCGCCGCCATCGCCGCGTCGCTGGCCCTGAGCCTGGTCGGTCTGGTCGCCTACCTCATCGCGTCGGGCGGCCTGACCCATGCGGAAGCCCCCGTCTGGCGAGCCACCTGGACCTGGGCCGCGCCCGGTGGTCCGATCGGGTCGGGAACCGCACTGACGATCCCGATCGGTGTCGATATCGACAACCTGGCTGCCTTGATGTTCGTGGTCGTGACGGCCATTGCGCTGGCGGTCGAGCTCTATGCCCTGGAGTCGATGCGCGACGACCCGCACCAGGGGCGGTTCTTCGCCGAGATCTCGCTGTTCTGTGCCTCGATGCTGGGCTTGGTCGCGGCGTCGAACCTGTTCTTCGTCTTCGTCGGTTGGGAGCTGGTCGGCTTTTGCTCGTACTTGCTGGTCGGCTTCTGGTCCGAGCACGACCACAACGCCCGGGCCGCGAACAAGGCATTCGTGGTCAACCGGATCGGCGATGTCGGGATGCTGCTTGGGCTCGGCCTGCTCTGGTCGAACCTGGGGACGACCGACTTCCGGACCCTGAACGAGTCGATCCGGAATGCCGATGGTCAGATGAGGGTTGAGCAGTCCGAGGGGCAAGCGGTCGTCCGGCTGGTTGGCGATCAAGGCGGGTCGATCCCGTACGGTGTTCTGACGGTGGCGGGGTTGGGCCTGTTCGTGGGCTGCATGGCCAAGAGTGCGCAGTTCCCGCTGCATGTGTGGCTGCCCGACGCGATGGCGGGGCCGACGCCGGCCTCGGCCCTGATCCACGCGGCGACGATGGTCGCGGCGGGGGTCTACTTGCTGGCCCGGGTCATGCCGCTCCTGACGCCCGAGGTCTCCCTGGTCGTCGCCTACACGGGGGCGACCACCCTGATTCTGGCCGCCTCGATTGCGATCGTCCAGGACGATTACAAGAAGGTTCTGGCGTACTCGACGATCAGTCAGCTCGGGTTCATGATGGTTGGGCTGGGGGTCGGTGGGCGGTCGGCGGGGCTGTTCCACCTGGTCACTCATGCCGGTTTCAAGGCAACCTTGTTCCTGGCGGCCGGCAGCGTTTACACGGCCACGCACACCTACAAGCTGGAGGATCTGGGCGGCCTCTACCCTCGGCTGAAGACCACGGCGCTCGTCATGCTGGTGGCGACGCTGGCGATCGCGGGCGTGCCGTTGTTCAGTGGGTTCGCGTCGAAAGATGCCATCCTGGCCTCGACCTTGCACTTCGTCCGGGCTCATCCCGGGCAGTGGTTGCTGTTCCTTTTGCCTGTCGTCGGCACGGCCCTGACCGCCTTTTACATGTTCCGCATCTGGTTCTTGATCTTCGCGGGCGAACCCCGGACCGAGGCCGCCGAGCGCGCGGTCGAGCCAGGCCGGCTGGTCCGGTGGACCTTGATTGCGCTGGCGGTCCCGTCGGTGGTGGCGGGGTGGACGGTGGTGATTTTGCCGCTCGGGTTCGAGCCGCTGGTCGAGATCTGGCTGAAGTATGCCGAGCCGATCGAGTCGGTTGACCCTGGCGATGCGCACTGGTGGGCGATCGGGGCATCGATCCTGGTCGGGTCGGTCGGGATCGGGCTGGGCGTCCTGGCTTATGGTCCGTGGGACGCCTGGAAGCGGATCCACCCCCGGCGCGCGGCCGAGCGGTTTGGGCCGATCCACCGGTTCCTGGCGGCGGGCTGGCACCTGGACGCTCTGTATCGATATTTCATCGTCCGGCCGATGCGGGGATTGGCTCGGGGAGTCGGCCTGCTCGACCGGCGCGGGATCGATGCCGTGGTGAACGGGTCGGCCGCCGGGGTGAAGCAGTTGAGCCGGTTCGAGGCGGTCTTTGACCGGATCGCGGTCGATGGGCTGGTCACGCTGGTGGCCCGGTCGGTCTACGTGCTCGGTGATCAGGGGCGGCGGCTCCAGTCGGGGCAGTTGCGTAGTTACATGATGGGCCTGGCGGTGGCGGCGGCGGGGCTGTTCGCCTTGCTGTATGCCTGGGTGGGCCGATGATCGGATCAAGCAAGCGTAAGCTGGCGGCGGAAAGGGACCGGACCGGTGACTGATGACCTGCTCCTGAGCTTGCTCTGGGTGATCCCGCTCGGCGGTGCCGCGCTGGTCTTGCTGCTGCCCGACCGCGCGACCACCGCCATTAAAACCTTCGCGCTCGGGACGACGGTGGTGACGTTGCTCCTGGCGCTGGTGGCATGGCAGTCGTACCGCTCGGGCGGGCAACCGCTGGCCTCGCTGGCCGAGCGGGCCGCCGCCAACACCCTCGCCAGCGCTGGCCAGCCGGGGCAAGACCTGGTCGTCCGCCACTCGTGGATTCCCGACTTCGGGATGGAGTATTACCTCGGCCTTGATGGGATCAACCTGGCCCTCTTGCTGCTTACCAGCCTGGTCAGCGTGCTGGCCTGCCTGGCGTCGTGGTCGATCGACACGAAGGTCAAAGGCTATTTCAGCCTGTTCCTGATCCTGGTATCGAGCATGATGGGCGTCTTCCTGGCGCTCGACCTGGTGCTTTTCTACGTCTTCTTCGAGGTCATGCTCCTGCCGATGTACTTCCTGATCGCCATCTGGGGTGGCGACCGGCGGGAATACGCGGCGCTCAAGTTCCTGCTCTACACCCTGTTCGGCTCGGTCTTTATCCTGGTCGCGATCCTGGCCCTCTACTTCTGGCCGGGTGACCTGGCCACGCCCGACCCGACCTTCCACGCCCATACCTTTGACATGGTAGCTTTGGCGACGGGGGCCGCGACGACCGGGTACTATGGCCCGTGGATTCAGGGGTGGATTTTTGCCCTCTTCTTTGTCGGCTTCGCGGTCAAGTTGCCGTCGTTTCCATTCCATACCTGGCTGCCCGACGCCCACGTCGAGGCGCCGACGCCGATCAGCATGATTTTGGCCGGGGTCCTGCTCAAGGTCGGCGGTTATGGCCTGATCCGCCTGGCCTGGCCGCTGGCACCAGTGGGTGCGGCAGATTGGGCCTATCCCGTCGCGGTGCTCGGGGTTTTTGGCATTCTCTATGGTGCCCTGGCGGCCCTGGCTCAGACCGATTTCAAGAAGCTGGTCGCCTACAGTTCCGTGAGCCACATGGGGTACGTCACCCTCGGGATGGCGGCCCTGACGGCAAACTCCGACCCCAGGTATTACGCTTATGGGTTGAACGGGGCCGTCCTCATGATGCTGGCCCACGGGATCACGGCGACGGGCCTGTTCTTCGTCGTCGGGATGGTCTATGAGCGGACCCATACTCGCGACCTGAGCGCACTTGGTGGCCTGGGAGAGCGGCTGCCGGGCCTTTATGTCGTGGCTCTGATCCTCTTCTTTGGGTCGATGGGACTGCCGGGTCTGTGTGGATTCGTGCCCGAGGTCTTTGTCACCATGGCGGCCTTCCACTACAACCCGGTTCTGGGCGGCCTGACCGCCTTTGCCGTGGTCCTGACGGCGGGGTACATGCTCTGGGCCTTCAGGCGCGTGTTTCAGGGGCCACGACCTGAATCCATCAGCGACGACTTGCCCGACATGACCCGACGCGAGTGGGTCATTGCCGTTCCGCTGCTGGTCCTGACGGTGGTCCTGGGCGTGGCGCCTCGGCTCGTGCTGGACTGGGCCGGGCCGGCGGTCGATGCCGTGGCCCGGCAGGTTGTGGAGGCATCGAGCAAATCGGGTCGATGAATCGGCACCATGACGCCGCCACTTGATCCATTTCGATTGGGGTTGCCGGATCGGGCGGGGGCGGATACCTTGCCGCCGCCCGACGCAGGGTCTGTCGTCTCGGTCTTGGTTCCCCGAGGGAGCTAGGTGAGACTTCATTGGTGATCTCAAAGGACTGGGACGCCCCTGGCTTCCGCCCCGGAAGGAATGAATCTCATGCAAGGTCGGTCATGGATGGCCACTTGGATGCTCGCGACGACTCTGGTCGGGACCATCGCGCTCCTCGCCCCGACGCAAGCCGCCGGTCCCGCCCCGGTCAAGCAAACGATCAAACTCAACGTTCAGCTCAATTGCCCGGCCACCATGACGGGTGCCGAGCTGACGATCAAACCGGGTCATCCCGCGTGTCGGTTCAAGGCGGTGACGTACCCGATCAAGCTCGACCGGCAAGGGATGATGCCCGATATCCTGCCGATCGACGTCGAGACCCGGAGCGCTGATCGCGACTGCTCATTCCTGTTCGTCCTGAAAGAACCCGGCCAGCCCGACAAGGTCTTTCGGCGGAGCTTGCAGATCATCGCCCCCACCGCCGCGACCGCCGGCAAGCCGCAAAATTTCCTCTGCTATTTAAGTGCGAATTCGGGCGTGGTTCAGACAGAAACCCCTGCTGCTAAGGCGGTTGTGGTCACGAAACCAACTTCGGGGACGATTCATAAGTAATTGATCTATTGATTCGCAGAGATTCGCTCATTTCGCCTGGTCTTTGGTGTAGACCGTCAATCGGATACCGTTGGGGTCACGCGCGTCGAAGGTTGTCCCCCAGTTCATGAACTGCGTCGCGGACACCTCGACGCCGGCCGCTTCGAGAGCCTGGCGCACCCCCAAGAGGTCGTCGGTCTCGAAGCCAATTTCGACGCTCTCGGCGGAGCCCAGCACAGCCCCGGGCGCTTCGGCCGACTGCAAGGTGATCGACATCACGCCGCCGTCGAGGTAGACAAACCCAGGCGACTGAATTCCCTCCTGATCCCACTTGAGCCCGAAGACCGACGCATAGAACTGAGCGCTCGCGGGGACGTCGGCGACGAACAGGTTGATGTTGGTCAGGCGGGTGGGCATCATTTTTCCTCATCCTGGTAACGGGCGACGACGACGGTGACGTTATCGGGGGCGCCGCCAGCAAGGGCCTTGTCGACCAGTTCACGGGCCAGAGTGCGCGAGTTGGCGGGGTGGCCGAGGATCTCGGCGATCTCGGGGTCGGTGACGGCTTCGTTCAGGCCGTCGGAGCAGAGGAGAAAGAGGTCGTCGTGCTGGAGGCGGACCTTGTGGATCTCGGAGTGAACCCCGGATTGTGGGCCGCCGACGACATTGGTCACCACGTTCCGCCGGGCGTGCGTTCGCGCGGCCTCAGGGGTGATTAACTTGTTCTCGACGAGCAGTTGGACCAGCGTATGGTCGCACGTCACCTGTTCGAGGTGCCCTTCGCGATAGAGGTACGCCCGCGAGTCCCCCGCGTGGACGACGTAGAGGTCGGCGCCGACGCAGTAGCCGACGGTCAGGGTCGTACCCATCCCGGCCAGATGGTAGTCGGTCCGCGCCTCGTCGAGCACCGATTTATCCGCACCTTCGATCGACTGGCGGAGTTCATCGAGGAGGACGCTCTGCCCCGCGTCGCCGAGGTGGAAGAACCATTTCAAGGTGTTGAGCGCGAACTGCTCGATGCTCTGGATCGCCAGCGCAGAGGCACGCTCGCCCGCCGCCGCGCCGCCCATCCCGTCGGCGACGATCAGCAGGTAGCCATCCTCATCCGAAAAGCGGGTTGATCCGGTGTGGTTCAGGTTTGTCTGGAGGATCTTCATCGACTTGGCCAGCTTGGCGATCAGGAAGTGATCCTCGTTGTTTTGCCGGACCTTGCCAGGGTGGCTCATGCCGCCGCAAACGAGGCGCTCGGGGTGGAGCGGGAACGGCGGATAAATCCCGGTCGACGAGGCGATGTCCGACGGGTCATTCAGGTCTGGCTGCGACATCGTCCCGGTCCCGCGATAGTCAAAAATGAGCGGTCTTGATCGAACCAGAGTATCAACGATCCCAATCGATCAAGCAACAGTCGAGGCGCAACCGTCCCCTTGACCGGGTGATGCGCTCAGGCCCGGGGATCAAAGTAGTTCCGCTGCTCGCTTGCCAGTCAGCGATCAGTCATCGATTCGATGCGTCGATCGCCGCTGCGCGGTCTCCGACCGGTCTTGAGATTGGCTTTGTTTCGGAATTTCGCCTCCCAGTTGATTCCGGAGGATCTGCAAGTTGGTCTGCCGGCGTGCGGCCTTCAGGCGGCGGGCGTGACCGCGTGGCATCTCACCCGGCCGGAGCGGGCGACTGTGGTTGCGCCCGCGCTCGGTGGCGTAGTCATGGATGGGGCCACGAGATGCGCTGACCTGGATCGTCGCCGTCGGTAACTCGCCCGTCGGCATCAGAGTCGCGCCCGCTCGGGGAACGAGGTCCATTGCCGGTGGCTTCGTTTTGGTCATTGGCGGGTTCGAGGACGGCGCGGGGGCCGATGGCTTCGTTTCGTCGTTTGTGTCGGTGGTGGTTGGGTTCGATTCGGCGCTCGCCTTGGGTTCGGCAAACGACCAGGTCGACCGGCGCTGATCCTGTTTGGCCTTCAGGTCGTACGAGATGTGGCCGGGCTGCCGCATCGGGTCGTCCCAGCGGTCGGGGTGCTCGACGTGGAACTGGTCGATGTACCACTTCATCTGAAGAAAGAGCGCCTTTCGGTCGCGACGGAGTTTGGCCAGGCCCGGCACCCGGTCGTCGCAAAGGTCGGCCTCGACGAGACCACGGATCATCGTGTCGGTTTCCTCGACCCGAGAGTAAAGGTCGCGGAGGTCGGCAATCCGTGCCTGTGCAAATCCGGCTTCGGTGGGGTCGATCCCCAGGTTGCCGCCGAGCAGCAGGCAAGCGAAGTCGCGCTCGGGTTCGGTCCAGGCCCCCGGCTTGATCCGGGCCAGATGTTCCCAGCGCGCGATTAGCCAGTCAATTCCGGCGGGGGTGTCGCGGAGCTGCGCAACCACCTGACCCGGTCGCTTCGGGAGTTTAATGGCCAGATTCTCGACCGCCAGCGCTTGGTCTTCGGCCCATAGGTCGATCGCCCGGAACGACGCCAGGTCACGGAGCTTGCGTTCAATCCGATCCGCCCGGCAGATCCGAAACTGCAACGTCGCGATCGCCGCGACGAGGATATCCTGCCACGCGGTCCGGGGCACGAACGACGAGCGGATCTTGTTCGCCTCGTACGTTAACTGCTCGGCGTCCTCGGCCAGGATGAACGGATCAGTCAGTTGTAACTTGAGTTGACCCCGCCGCGCGGCTCGCTGCGGCGACAACGGTGGCCGGGGCCGAGCGGAGGCCGTGACCGCCAGGATTTCGGGGTGAGCCACCGGCTCAAGAATCAGGTCGGGAGTCGAGGCGGTCCGGGGATGAGGGTTCATGACTTTTGATCTCCAGGATGCAACGCGTGTTGGGTCACGAAAATTGCTGGCATCCATAAGATCGGGAGTTACGAGCGGTTTAAGTCAAAATTCCGGCGGTATTATCCTGATTGTGCAATTTTATTGCCATTTTCGCAATTTTGGTTGGTTTCTTCCCCATTCCTGCGACGCTCGATTCGAAGCTGGCACCATTTCAACTCAGCGATCGGATAAATTCGATCCGCCGTTGCTGACCGGGGGCCGACCGGTTTTGATCAAGCAGTCGCAGCAAGTCCGCTCGCAACCGTGTATCAAGCGCCAGGGCTGCCCGGGGCGGTCCGTTGCGAGCCATCACTAAATCCACGTAAGCCGCAGCAACTTTCGCCGTAGGTGTGTTCGTCCGAGCGTCCAGCTCCTGCAAGACGCTCATCACCAGGGCTGTGTACGTGCTGGCTTCGGAGTAGAGCGCCTCGGCAAGTCCGGGCACATTGGTGCCGGTTGTGACTGAGGTAAATCCCAGCGGCGAGGTCACAAATCGGCGGATCAGGTTGATGGCCGGTTGCCTCCCCTGGCGTGTCGTGAGTCCGGATCGGACCTGACGGGCATAGAGCAGGACGTCGTTGGGCTGCCAGACGGTGTTCCACGACCGCCACCACCCCGCCGCCCCGAGCGCATAATCATCCGCGCCGGCGATCATCAACCCGCGGGCGACCGTGGTGGCGCAGTTTTGCCCGAGTGTGCTCCAGTCGCGTCCCGGCACGTTGAACGTCCGCCACCACGCGATCAACCGATCTTCATCAAGCCCTTCGAGTCGAATTGTCTCGTCCGGGTCCATGTCTTCAAGGTATCGATCATCGTCATAACTTTGACCCTGGATATGAGCCACCGAGTACAGCGGGACCCGCCGACCCGCCGGTCCCGGAATTTTGCGGGCTCGATTCTCCCCGGCGGGCCACCAGCTCACGTACTCGGCCCCGACATGCATCGACGCATGCCCCATCGCCGTGTTCAAGCCACGAAACTTCCAGATATGGACCTGGATCATAAGTCACCCAGCCGTCAAGCCCAGCCAGGAACGACCGCCCTCCGGACGTTCGCCTGAGCGATTGCCCAGGATAACCGACCCACCGACCCGCGGCCATCTTCTCGCACGAAACCAGGTTTCATGCGGTTCGGTGCCCAACCACTCGTTCTGTTGCCTCCAAGCCTGAAAGAGGATCAAGATCGATCTCCAGGCAACCATTTCCCTGCCTGTCCCCTTTGCCAGTCGAACCACCAGCAAATGATGGGAGGGACCACCGTCTGGAACGGCCAGAATTTTCTGGTTGAGGGGGAAAATGCCGGGTACCCTGGTTTTGAATGGGTGTCTCCAAGGGAACATCCGAACAAGTGGCGGCGGGGTCTGCTGCATCGACTCATCGAGTCCCTGGATCTGGATAAAAGGTGGTGCATGCGTCGGGTCGCAACATCCTGGAAGGTCATCGAGGGGGTGCTGGAAGAGAATCAGCACTCGGCTTACCAGGCGTTGCGACCTCCCGCGACTCCTGAGATCATCCGGGAGGTTGAAGCACTCATGAGCACGAGGTTGCCTCGGCCCTTCGTGTCGTCGCTACGCGTTCATGATGGGATGCTGAGCACTGCGAACTTCGCCGGCTTTTATTCCTTGTTGTCCGTTACGGACATCGGAAAATGGTGGCGGATCATGGAGGACAATCGCGACGATGTTCGCGGTCCCCGAACGATCGACGGTGAGCGGATCAAGGGGGATCTTCGTTGGCGAGAAGCGTGGGTGCCCATCGCGCTGGAAGCCGGTGGTAACCTGATCGCCATGGACCTTGATCCCGGCCCGTCTGGGACCGTAAGTCAGATTTTCTTCTGGCAAAACTACGGATCGCCGCCACCCAGGGTCGTGGCATCGTCCTATGCCGAGTGGCTCAACTTGATTGCAGAGGAGTTGACTCACCGGCGATTCGACCTCGACCAATGGGGCGGCATCCATCTCCGCAACGGCCTGGCATAGATCCATTTCCGAGAATTACCAGATCTGACACCGAGTTTCTGCTCCCGGATTTTTGGCTCTCAGGGGCGTTTGGTGACGAGCACCCACCCGTCGAAGCTGACAGTCATGCCCGGGACCGTATAGACCCCGTCGGCACCTACTTCGACGACTCCCACGCCCGGGAAGGGATCGAGAAAAATCACCTTGCCGTCGCTGGCAACGTCGATCGCTGTGGTCAGATGCTTGGACGTTATTGTTCCCGAAGAGTTAGAAAGCATGACCTCTAACCCGACAATCATGGGAGTTTTTTTCGACGCGAACGCATATAGCTTGTCCATGATCTGGTCAACTGGAAAATGTTCTGGTTCGTACACGCCAACCTTCATGGAGGTAAGGACATGGGCGGCAATTTTCAGGTTTGAAAGGCCAATTTGTCCCAGATTTCCTTTGAGGTCGGACTTGCCTTTCATGTGGTCTATCGCGGTTTGGTTGTTAGCACCATGATAATAGCGACATACCATCGCGGCGCAAGCGTAGCCGCAATCGCTTGAAATCTGATCTTGGACCACGATATCCCACCACCGGTTCCGGCTGTCTTTTGCTTGCGGCATCTCATTGTCCTCAAAAATCAAAAATTGACTCAGTTCTGGACCGCGAACCCCTCTCCACAATGGTTATCCGTCGTGCGTCCGTGTGGTACGCCAACAGTAATTCAGTTTTCGTGCGAGGCCATGTAACCAGGAGTTCAATCCTGGGGCGGATTCAGCGAGCAAAGGCTGAATGAAAACCTACTGGTTCGCCGCTCAAGTGGTACGGCAACATGCTTCGACGGATCAAAAAGGATTGGGTCGAGACCCAGCCCACGTTGCTGGGTCTCGACTCATTTTGGGCTCGGAATAACCGATCAGACCAGTTCGGCCGGCTCCAGAATCTGGGTTTTGGGAGGTGGTAAAGCCTCAATGCGGGGTTGGTGCTGGACCGAGAAGCGGACACCGATCCGTTTGAGCCAGTTGGTCCACTGGTCGAGGATGACGTAGAAGACGGGGGTGACGATCAGGGCGAGGACCAGGGAGAGCATCTGGCCGCCGATGATCACCTTGGCCATGCTGGCGCGAGCGCCGGCACCGGGTCCTTGCCCGAGGGCGATCGGGACCATCGCGGCGACGAGCATGGCCGTGGTCATCAGGATCGGGCGGAGGCGGGTGTGATTGGCCTCGATGATCGCCTCGTGGCGGGGGACGCCGAGGGCTCGCAGTTGGTTGGTCGAATCGACCTGCAAGATCCCGTTCTTCTTGACGATCCCGACGAGCATGAACAGGCCGAACATCGCGTAGATGTCCATCGGCGAACGGAAGAGGATCAGCGAGAGCAGACGGGAAATCGGTGTCAATTTAAAGACGGGAAATCGGTGTCAATTTAGGATTAACAGTCATGGGAAATCGGTGTCAATTTAGGATTAACAGTCATGGGACATCGGTGTCAATTTAGGATTAACTGTCACGGCAAATCGAAAACACCCACGGTTCGAGTATTTGACCCTCCCTGGGTCCATTGCGAGCGAGCGACAAGCGAAATTGACGCCGTTCTTCGACGGGACATCGGTGTCAATTTAGGATTAACAGTCACGGCAAATCGAAAACACCCACGGTTTGAGTATCTGACCCTCCCTGGGTCCATTGCGAGCGAGCGACAAGCGAAATTGACGCCGTTCTTCGGTGGGCGATTGGGTGAGGACGCATTCGGAATTTCGACGGGGTTGTCATTCTTGAGTGAATTAGTTTTAATTAGCTAGTTATCCGCCTGTTCTCTTTCTTTGAGTCTCATCCTATGAATGTCCTCAAATTCACTCGGTCCATTGCCCTGGCCCTCGTTGCATGGGGCTCGGCATCATCCGCCGTGCAGGCTGAATTTCTTGTTGGGCTCACCACCACGAATAGTCTGGTGAGGTTTGACAGCGTTACTCCAGGGGTGGTTTCGAACGCGGTCGCGATCACCGGGATTGGTGCGGGTGAGACGATCTTTGATATCGACTATCGTCCGGCCAACGGTCTGCTCTATGGTTTCGGGAGCACTGGCTCACTTTATGCGATCAACGCGGCAACCGGTGTGGCGACTCTGAGCGCGACCTTGATGGGTGTTACGCTAAATACAAATACCACCCGGGTGGGGATCGACTTCAATCCCACCGTGGATCGAGTGCGGATCGTAAGCAACACCGGGCAGGATTTGCGTTTGACTCCTGGGACCAGTGCTACCACCATTGATGGCAATTTGAACGGGGCTGCCAGCAGTGCCGTCTCGGTGGCGTACAGCAACAATGTTGCGGGGGCAACGACCACAACCCTCTTCTACATCGGGTCGAACAGTTTCAACTCGCTGTACAACACGACGGCCCCGAACGATGGCACGCTCAGTCTCGTAGGCTCACTCGGCTTTACTTCCACCCAGGATGTCGGCTTCGACATCTCGGGAACCACGGGCATTGCGTACGCTTCCCTGGCAAATCCCACCGGCAGTGGGTCGAGCTTGTACACGGTGAACCTCTTAACCGGCAGTGCGAGCTTGACCGGACCTATCGCCGGCGGCTTGACGTTGCGTGGCCTCACCGTTGTGATCCCGGCGAGCGTGCCCGAACCGGCCAGTCTGGCAATGCTCAGCATTGGCCTACTGAGCGCTGTCGGCTATTGGCGGCGAAATCGGAATCGCTAATTTGCATGTTTAGCGAGAAACCGGTGACAAATCGGAACGTCTAGATGCAACAGGAGATGTCCCGGGCGACTCGGCCTGGTCATCTCCTGTTGCCATTCAGCCGTTCTCCCCAAAGAGCAAGAAAAAAGCCAGGACGACACCAAAATAGGCGACCACAGCCGCAACAGAGACCATGCCGGACAGGAGATAGTGAGATAACGAATGCCTGCCCGAGCGGAAGATCTTTTTGATTGAGCGCCCAGGCAAAGCCGCCGATGGCTCCGCCGATCATGCCGCCGACGATGACGAGGGTAAACGGCAGACCAACTCACATCTGATCATACCAATCGCGCTTCACCTGTGTGACCACTTCGGGTCCGGTCTGTTTGGCTTGTTCCGCTAGAGCAATTTCCTATTGACCATGTCACTGCCGGAAAAGGGGACAGGCACCACTCCTTCGTCGTTTGAGCCAGTCCCTTTTTCCTCGACCACTACACCCAACAGGAAATTGCTCTAATCGTGACAGAGCGCTGGCCAAGGCTTGCATCCGGTCAGACCGAGGCGGTTCGTACGGATTTCTCATCGCTCGCCCTCATCGCCTTGCTTTACATCATGGCTCCCGATACGAACCTGGTTCAATCAATGCGACTTGGCGAGTTTGGGTCGGGCAAAAGTGGCCTGTTGCCAAACCATTCCGGACGCCTCCGGTTCGCCGCGATCGAGGTAGGCAACGAATCCGAGGCGCGGGGAAATCAAGCCAGTTCGGCCGGCTCCAGAATCTGGGTTTTGGGAGGTGGTAAAGCCTCAATGCGGGGTTGGTGCTGGACCGAGAAGCGGACACCGATCCGTTTGAGCCAGTTGGTCCACTGGTCGAGGATGACGTAGAAGACGGGAGTGACGATCAGGGCGAGGACCAGGGAGAGCATCTGGCCGCCGATGATCACCTTGGCCATGCTGGCGCGAGCGCCGGCACCGGGTCCTTGCCCGAGGGCGATCGGGACCATCGCGGCGACGAGCATGGCCGTGGTCATCAGGATCGGGCGGAGGCGGGTGTGGTTGGCCTCGATGATCGCCTCGTGGCGGGGGACGCCGAGGGCTCGGAGCTGGTTGGTCGAATCGACCTGCAAGATCCCGTTTTTCTTGACGATCCCGACGAGCATGAACAGGCCGAACATCGCGTAGATGTCCATCGGCGAACGGAAGAGGATCAACGAAAGCAGGCCAAACGGGATCGTGACGGGAAGCGCCATCATGATCGCGACGGGTTGCGTCCAGCTTTCAAACTGCGCGGCGAGGATCAGGTACATGAACAGAAACGAGAGGCCGAAGGCAATCAGAAAGTACTTGCCGGTCTCGCCCATCGTCTTGGCCTGGCCACTAAACTGATAGGAGTAATCCTTGGGCAGGTCCATCCGGGCGAGGATCGCGGTCGCGCGCTCGACCGCTTCACCGAGCTGAATGCCGTCGGGATTGCCCAGAACGGTGACGATCCGCTCGCGGCCAGCGCGCTCGATCTCGGTCGGCCCGCGCGACTCGGTCAGCGTGGCCATGCTGGTCAGGGGGACAAGCCCAGCCTTCGACGAGGGGAGGCGGAGATTCGCGACGTTCCGCGCTGAGTCGCGGTCGGCGGGTTGAGCGCGGAGCCAGACGTCGTACTGCTCGCCACCGTCCTTGAACTTCGAGATCGGGCGGCCACCGACGAGGATGCGGAGGCTATCGGCGATGGTGCCGACGGGGATACCGAAGTCGCTGGCGCGCTCGCGGTCGATGGCCACCTGCAACTCGGGCTTGCGGAGCGAGAGCGTAGTATCGACGTCGGCGAGCCCACCCGCCTTGCGGAGTTCGACGACCAACCGCTCGGAATACTCGGCGAGCTTGTTGATGTCGGGACCGGCGAGGTTGACCTGAAATGTCTGCGGTCGGCTCCCGCCCTGGAAGGCGGAGACGTCGTTGACGCTGGCGCGGAGGTCGGGATAATCTTCCAGCAGGACACGGGCCTTGTTCTGAACGTCGAACTGCGTGTAGGGCGCCTTCCGTTCTTCGAGATCTTCGAGCCGGACGTAGATCGTGCCGCGGGTGACGTTGCCTTCCCCCTTGACCTCGCGCCCGCCGGCCACCTGACCGGTCGTCGTGAAGAGGTGCTGGACGCCGCGGAGGGTCCTGAGCCGCCCCTCGATCTCGCGGAGCGTCGAGTCGGTCCGGTCGAGCGTGTACCCTTCGGGCGTGGTGACGGTGACCTCGAACTCGCTCTGGTCGTCACGCGGGATGAAGCCCTTTTCGACCGTCTTGAAGATCGGGACCGTCGAGTAGACGACGCCGCAGGTCAGCAGGACGATGATCCACCTGTATGCGAGGGCAAACCGCAAGATCCCGTCGTAGCTCCGGTCGATGATCCGGTAGATGAAGCCATCCTTCGACTTCGTGTGGCCCCCGTCGTCATGTTCGAGCTTGAGGAACCGCGAGCAGAGCATTGGCGTGAGGGTGAATGAGACGAACAAACTCATCATGACCGAGAAGGCGACGGTCAGGCCGAACGACGAGAAGAAGCGGCCGACGATCCCGCCCATGAAGGCGATCGGTAGGAAGATGACGACCAGCGAGAGGCTTGTCGCCAGGACCGCGAGCGCGATCTCCGACGTCCCGATCCGCGACGCCTCCATCGCGTCCATCCCGTCCTCTTCCATGTGGCGGAAGATGTTTTCGTGGACAACGACCGCGTCGTCGATCACGATCCCGATCGCCAGGATGAGCGCCAGCATGGTGATGTTGTTGAGGGTAAAACCCATCAGCGACATGAACAGGAACGTCGGCACGATCGAGGTCGGGATCGCCAGCGTGGCGATGACGGTCGTGCGCCAGTCGCGGATAAATAGCAAGATCGTCGCCGAGACGAGCGCGGCGGCGAGCAGGAGGTGGAACTTGACCTCCTCGATCGAGTTCCGGATAAAGCGCGACTGGTCGCGGGTAACGACGGAGATGATGTCGGCCGGCAACGTCTCCTTGATGTCGTCGAGCCGTTTCAAGAGATCATCGACCACCTTGACGGTGTTGGTCCCCGACTGCTTCTGGATCGACAGGCTGACGGCGTTGGCTCCATCGAGTCGGGCCTTCGTCCGTGGCTCCTCGTTCGAATCCTCAGCGCGGCCGACGTCTCGAATCCGGATCGGCTGGCCGTTCTTGTTCGTGATGATCAGGTCGTCGAACTCGGTGGCGGTGTTGAGCCGACCCAGCGTGCGCAGGACCAGCTCACGTGATCCCTGGTCGATCCGCCCGCCGGGCTGTTCGAGATTCTGCCGTTCCAGCGCGGTCCGGACGTCGTCGATCGCCAGGCCGAACGCCGCGAGCTTGTCGGCGTCGACGGTGACGTTGATCGACCGCGTTCGCCCGCCCGCCAGGCTGACGGCGCCGACCCCCTGGACGGTTTCGAGCCGTTCCTTGACCTTCTTCCGCGCCAGTTCGGTGACCTCGCGGAGGTCGCGGCGACCCGAGACGGCGATCGTCATGACGGGCATGGCGTCGGTGTCGAATTTGTTGACGATCGGCGTTTCGGTGCCGTCGGGCAAGCTGTTGAGGATGGTGCTGATCTTGTCGCGGACCTCCTGCGCACCGACATCGCCGTTCTTGGAGAGGAGGAACTGGACGGTAACGACGGAGATCCCTTCCTGCGTGCTCGACCGGAGTTCATCAATCCCCGAGACGGTGTTGATGATGTCCTCGATCGGCTTGGTCACGGTCGTTTCCATCTCGTCGACGCTGGCGCCGGTCAAGACGGTCGTCACGGTGCAGACGGGGAAGTCGACGTTCGGGAACAGGTCGACACCGAGGCTGCCGTAGGCCACGACACCCAGCACGACCGGAAGCGCGACCAAAACCCAGGTGAACACCGGCCGCCGGATACAGACATCAGAGATCGTCATCGGTTCAGTTCCCCTGCTTGGCTGGGGCGGAGGTGGGATTCACGGACTCGACGGCGGGGGTCCGGATGGCGATGGTCGTGCCATCGGCCAGGCGGGAATGGCCGGTCGTGACGACCTGAGCATGGGCGGGGAGCGTGGTCAGCAGTTCTACCCAGCCCGGCCCCTCGCGGCCGGTCTCGACGGCGACGGCGCGGACCTTCGAGCCTCCCTCGACGACGAACAATTTCGTCACGCCGGCGAACCGGACGATGGCGTCGAGCGGCACGAATGTGGCTTGAGCATCGCGGTCGGTGATGATCTCTCCCTTGGCGAAACCGCCGGGGTGAAGTTTTTGCTCGTCGTTCGGGACGCTTGCCTCGACCTGAAACGACCGGCTATCGGTGGCGACGGTCGGGTTGATCCGGCTCACCTTGCCGGCGAAGACCTCGTTGGGGTACGACCCGACCTTGATCCGAACCTCCTGCCCGAGTTTGACCTGCGCTGCGTAGCGTTCGGGGACGTTGAGCCAGAGGCGGAGCGGGTTCTCGACGGCCAGATCATAGACCTCGTCGCCTTCGCGGAGCATCTGTCCTTCGGACACGCTGCGCTTCGAGACGGCGTAGATCAACGACTCGGGCGAGTTCATCCCGGCGGGGAGTTGCGACGGCGTCGGCACCCGGAGTTCCATGTCCTTGAGGGCCTGACGGCGGATCTCAAGCAAGACCTTCGTGCCGAGCGCCCCCGCAACCGACGATCGCGCCATCATGACGGCGTTGGCCAGGCGGGCCTCACCGGCGCGGACGTCGTTCTCGCAGTTCTGGAGGTCCTGCATGGTGCCGGCCCCCTTGTTCATCAGGTTTCGCTCGCGCGTCAGATTCGAGTGCGACCGGTCGAGCGCGACGGCGGCTTCCTTGACGTTCGGCAACGTGTTGACGTCGATCCCGCTCAGGTCGGGAAGTTGTTTGGGAACGGCGGCCAGGTTCATCCCGACCTTGGTCAGGTCGGCGAGCAGTTGCTTTTCCGCCTGGTTGATGGCCAGCTCGGCGTCTTCGCGCTCGCACTGAACGAGGAGATCGCCGGGGTGGACGCGGTCGCCGATATCATGGAGGACGCGAGTCACTCGGCCGACCTTCTTGGCGCCTATGGAAACCTCTTCCCAGCCCTTGAACGTCCCGACGGCATCGACCGCGCGCTCGATCGGCCGGACGGTGACGTCCGCAACCGTGACCGAGACCGGCTTGAGCGCCTGGTCGGCCCCTGCCGTCTTCTCGACCTTGTGCCCGCACCCGATCGGAATCATTCCCAGCACGGCCACCACGATCCAACCAGCACAACGCGTCATGATCGACTCTCCAAAGATTCAGGTGCGTGAGTGCCGACGGTCCGAGCCAGGCCGCCGAGGAGGTCACCGACCAGCCGACCGGCAAGGCCGTCCTCGATCGCTTGACCATGAAAGATGGCATCGAGTGTCGCCGACATGATCATCCCGCGGCAGACCTGCGTACACGCTGCGACCCGGTCGCGCGCGATGATCCCGGCTCCGGCGAGTTGGGTGGCGACGTCGAGCAGGGCCGACTCGAACGCGAGGCCGTACCGGTGAACCTCGGTGCGGAACCCCGACCCGACCGGTCCAAAGCAGACCGCATACAGGAAACGCGCCCGGTCGGGTTCGGCGACGACGAAATCCAGGTTGAGCTGAAAGATCGCTTCGAGACGCCGGACCGGGTCGGCTCGACCGGCGGTCTCCCCCGCCAAGCCCAGCAACTGCTGCGTCATTCGCGCCATTGGTCGAGTCAAGATCGCCTCACCGAGCCCTTGCTTCGACCCGAAGTGGTAATACAAGGTCGGTTTGGTCACGCCCGCCGCCTCGGCGATCTCGCGGACCGAGGTAGCATCAAACCCCCGCTCGGCAAACAACCGCGCCGCCACCCGAGCCAGCGATGCCGCCGTCGCCGCCGACCCAGATTGCTCATCAATGCTGGTAGTTTGCGTAGGTTGGATCACAAAAATGGTCTCGGACAGCCTGACTACCGAACGGTAGGTATTGTGGCCAAATCCGGAGAACCTTCAAGATGGGATTGCGCCGGATTGGGTCAGGATCGGAAGTTCGCTTGCCGGTGCGGTGGTCGGTGGCTGGCGTCATATCCCGTGTGATTCAATCGGCTCGGGCGGTCTCGGCTCCGAGCGAGGTCAACTGAATTGACAGGCTGAGGGAGTTTTGTCAGGGTTTACCGCAGTCCACTCGTTGCCGGTTTTCGAGAAATACGGAGTGGTTCGTACTCAATTCCCAGACGAGTTTCTTTTGACTAAGATGACCACCGACCGCCCGGAGCATCCTGTTGAGAGCATGATTGACATGACGAACGATATTGATCTCGGACTCTACAAGTCAGTCGTCGAATCAGCCAACGATGCGGTCATCGTCACAACGCCCGAACTCAACAATCCCGGGCCGCGAATCATCTACGTGAACCCCGCGTTTGCCCGGATGACCGGCTGGACAGCCGAGGAGATCCACGGCCAGACTCCCCGAGTGCTCCAGGGACCTCGGACCGACCGGGCGCTGCTGGATCGGTTGCGTCGCGACCTGCAAACGCAGCGGAGCTTCCACGGCGAGGGGATCAACTATCGCAAGGATGGCTCGGAGTATTATGTCGAGTGGCGCATCGCTCCCGTCGAGGAGAAGGGCAAGGTGCTCTACTGGGTTGCCATCCAGCGCGATGTCTCGTCCCGAAAACGGACCGAGGACCGGCTCGTCGAAGACAACCAGCGCAAGGACACCTTCCTCGCCATGCTGGCCCATGAACTCCGCAACCCTCTGGCGCCAATCCGCAACAGCATTTTTCTGATGCAAAAGCATCTGTCCGTCAGCACTCCCGAGGTCGTCCAGGAAAAGTTCCCGCAGTTGCTTTCGATCCAGGATCATCAGGTCGACCGGATGGTCCGGATCATGGACGACCTGCTGGATATCTCGCGGATTCAGCGCGGCACGATCAACCTCAAGATCTCTACTTGCCACCTGGACGAGATCATCCACCATGTCTCGGAAACGGTCCGGCCGCTGTTTGAGGCCAAGCACCAGCAATACACCGAGCAGGTGCAGCATGACCTCCAAGCGTTGAAGATCGACAAGACCCGGATCGAACAGATCCTGATCAACCTGCTCACAAATGCGTCCAAATATTCGCCCGAAGGGGGGCGGATCTCGCTCCGGGTCACGCAGGACGACGAATGCACCCAGATCCAGGTGCAGGACAACGGCCAGGGGATCAACCCCGACCATCTTTCGCGGGTCTTCGAGCTTTTCTATCAGGAGAAAATGACGCCGAGCGCTGAGGGGGGCCTGGGAATTGGGCTGACCCTGGTCAAGCAACTGATCGAGTTGCATCACGGCACGATCACCGCATCCAGTCAAGGACGAGACAAGGGCACCATCATGTCGGTTCAGATCCCCAACGAAGTGGCTCTCCCAACGAGCGCGGCCAAGAAAGGGCCACAGATTCTGCTTGTGGATGACAACCCTGACGCCGCCAACACCCTGGCGATGATCCTCGAAAGTTTCGGCTACCAGGCGCAGGTCTTTTATCGAGGGACCGAGGCGATCGAGTATTTCGACCAGCACAAGGCCGACATTACGCTGGCCTTCCTGGACCTCGGCTTACCCGATATCGCCGGACTCGACATTGCCCGGCATATCCGCGCCGAGGAAGAATGCAGTCCCATGCTGGTCGCCGTGACGGGCTGGTCACAGACTCAGGATCGCAAGGCGACCTCAAAGGCTGGCTTCAATTTTCATCTGTCAAAGCCTGTTGACCCCATCAAGGTCGAACACATCCTGGCCATGCTGGCATGAGCAACCGAATTGAGTTGCCTTGCAAGCAGCGGGTCCCGACAAAAGGGCAACCGCCTTGCCAGTCGAGGATGACCAGCAAGGCGGTAGTTTTACCAAGAGCGTCGTAGTGACATCTCGGGAGCTGGTCAGTTCCCATTCATGATTGCCGAAACGTCGGCTCGGTCGGTGGGGTCCAGGGTCTTGATGTCGAGTTTCAACTGCTGAGCGCGATCGCGAGCCTGTCGGTATTCGCTCATCTTGTTGAGCTGTTTATACGTCCGGGCGAGGTGGAAGTAGGTCGTCGCGAGCGGGAAGTTCTTGACCGAGGTTTCCAGGTCGCTGACCGCCTCGTCGAGCCGGTTCAGCCGCGCCAGGATCACACCTCGGGTATCGAGGAACTGCGGGTTGGCCCCCTCGCGGCGGATCACCTCATTGACCCGCTGCAACGCATCGTCGTACCGCTGGAGCCCTTCGGCGAGCGTCCAGGCCATGTTGTTCAGAAATAGGTACGAAGTCGGCACGCTGGCGATGGCTTGCTGATACATGTTGATCTCGTCTTCGTAACGACCTTGCAAGTGGCGCAAGGTGGCGATGAAGTTGAAGACCTCGGCATTCTTGGACCCCTGGGCCAGCGCTGTCGCGACCAGGTCGTCGATCGCCTGGAGTGTGACGGGGTCGTTCCGCTTTTCGATGGCGATCGAGGTGGCCACTCGCAGAGCTTCCTGAATTTCGCCCGCCTTCATCGCCAGGTCGCAATTCTTGATCGCCTCGGCGATCTGGCCCAGGCTCAGTTCGGCCTTGGCGAGGATGTAGGCGTCGCGCGGCCATTTCGCCGTGATCCGCTGGGCCAGCTTCAACGCCCCTTCCTTGTTGCCGACCTTGATCAGCAGATCCTGAAACGCCAGCGCGATCGGTTCGCCGTTGGGTGCGTTCAGCGCTTCGTTAAACGAAGCTTCGGCCGTCGCGACCGCCTCGTTCGGCTGGTTCGTCTTCTGCAAGACCCAGACCTTCGACGCGGCGGTTCGGGGTGACTTCGGTTCGAGAGCAACCAGGCGGTCGAGCTGTTTTTGCGCTGAGTCGAGATCATTGATCCGGGCCAGTCCCTCGATTGAAAGCGCCAGCGCCAGGGCGTTGGGCTGATCGAGGTTGTCGGCCACCGGAGCGATCAACCGGACCGCGAGCGCGGGCTGGTTGGCTTCCATGTGTGCCTGAGCCAGCCTCATCCGGGCCTCGATGGCGACCGGGTTGGATGCCGGCAGGTCGTTGGCCAGCGCGATCAGGGTCGGGACCGCTTGCTCGCGGTCGCTGCTCTCGGGTGATCGAGCCAGCATGGTGGCGCGGACCAGGCGGTCCTCGGGGGTCTCTCCCGCTCCCGGTGCGCCTGGCTTGATCAACGCCCAGGCTTCGGACCAGTTGTCGCGATCCGGGCCGGTGGTCAGGTTCAAGGCCAGCGCCCGGCAGGCCCAGCTTGTAGTCTTGGGGTCCTTCTTGATCGCGCGCCGCAAGATCGGTTCGGATTCTTTCAGGCGACCGTTGGCCTCGTAGAACTCGGCCGCGTCGCGGAGCGTCGTCAGGTCGTCGCCGTTTTGAGCGAGCGCCGCCTCATATTTCTTGGCGGCGGCATCGATCTCGTTGTTGATCCAGAGGCAGCGCGCTTCCAGGAGTTCGGGGTGCGCGCCTTTGTAGCCGAGTCGGATCTCGTCGATCAGCTTGGCCATCGGACCGAGTTCCGGATGCTGAACCCGGAACGCGACCAGCGCGATCCAGGGAGCAGTGTCCGCGGGTCGGCGGAGCGCCAGTTGCCGGAGACTTTCCTCCGCCGGGCCGTTCTTGCCGTGGTTGCTCAGCAACCGAGCCTGGTTCGAGACGGCAATGAGGCTGTTGGGCTGCGCGGCGACCATCGCGGCGACCGCATCCTCGGCCCGCTGGGGATCGTTCACCTTCAGGGCCACGGCGGCGTTGATCTGGTCAAAACTGGTGATCAAGGAAGGAATGTTATCCTTGCTGGCTCGCTTCGCGAATTGAGCTTTGAGTTGCTCGATCTCGGCGAATCGTTTGCGACGGGTCAGCAGTTCGACCAGGCGGGCGAGCGCGGGGGAGAGCGAGCCATCCTTGATCGACTTGCGGTAGGCCTCGATGGCCTCCTCGGGTTTACCTCGACGTTCGGCGATCATCCCCTGGAGCATCGGCACAATCGTGAGCTGCGGCGCATCCTCGTTAAGCAGTGTAACGAGCTTATCCGCCTCGTCGAGCCGCTTCAGCTCGGCGGGGTCGGTTGGCGCTGTCATCTCGGCGGTATCCGACCGTGGACGGTCGATCCGGAGCAGTTCCAGAGCGCGAGCGGCGCGGCCGTAGGGTTCGATATCGCCGCCATCCACGGTCCGGAGGGCATCCAGGCCCAGTTTCGCGGCCTTGTCATCGTTGTAGGACTGAGCAAACGCGAGCAACGCCAGCGCTGGCTCTGCCTTGTCGGGGACCTGTTTGGCCCAGTCGGCCAGGGCGTCGAGCGCTCCCTGCCGGTCGCCGAGTTCGCGGCAGAGTTCCCCGAGGGTCCGGGCCAGTTCGGGCCGCTCGGACCTGGGCACCTGGTCGCGATCTTTTGTCAGGACATCACGCGCGGCCTGTGCCCGCCCCAGGCGAGCAAGCACCTTCGCGCGGGCAATTCGGAGCATCGCGTGATCACCGGCCGCATCGGGTTTCGAACCCTCCTCAAGCGCTTGAAGTGCCTCCTCGCGGCGGTCCAGGCGATCTAGCGCGCCGGCATAGGTCAACCAGAGTTCGGGCTTCTTTCGGCCCGGACCACTCAGCGAACGCTTGAGCAGATCTCGCGCATCGTCGAGTCTTTCGGTCGCGGCGAGTGCATCGGCCTGGAGCGTCGCAACCGGCACGCTGGTGGGATCGAGTTGAATCGCGCGATTGATCAGTTCCTCGACTCCGCCCCAGAGCCTGCGTTCCTTGGGAAGTGCCAACTGCTGGTTGAGCTGCATCCGCGCCAGTTCGACCACGAGCGACAGGTCGTTCGGGTTCTGGCTGAGCACCCGGTCCATTTCCTTGACCGCGTCGCCGGTGTTTGTGGTTCCTACAAGGCGGGCAATCTCGCGTCGCGGGATGGGTGACGATGGAACCAGGTTGGCGGCCTTCTGGTAATTCAGCATCGCCTGCCCCGGGTTGTTGAGCGCTTCGTAGCACCGACCCAGAGTCAGATAGGCATCGGGCTTGTAGACCGGCTGCATCAGGTCGATCGTCCGCTCCAGGATCTTTTTCGCGATGCTCGGGTTGTTCCCTTTCTGCGCGTAAAGGGCGCGGAGGAAGCGAGCCATCGCGTCGCGATCCTCACCCGCCAGCCGCTCGAACTGCTGGATCAGCGGCTTGGCATCTTTGAGACGCCCGAGTTCGATCAAGGTATAAGCCAACCGCCAGGTCAACTCGATGTTGCCGCCGCCGACCGCGAGCAAACCTTTGCGCCACTCCTCGACGGCTTCATCGGGGTGCAACTGGCTCAGGTCGAGCGAGCCGCGCAAAGTCCGGATCTGTAATTCATTGGCTTCCGGGTTGGGGATCGCGTTGATATGGCGTTCGGCCCGGGCGAAGTCGAGCCGCTGCAAGGCGTCATTGGCGGCGGCGACCTGGACTTCCAGATCCTGGGGAGCCATCTCGGACGCCTTGTCGATCTCGGCCAGAGATTTCGCCATATCGCGAGCGAACACAAAGTACCGATACCGCGCCATCCGCACGGCGACCGACTTGGGGTCGGCGTTCAGGAGGGCATCCATTGTCGCCTCGGCGGCGGCGGGATCTTTCTTGTCGCGCTGCTGCAACCGGGCCAGGTGCTCGGCGGCGACCGTGTCGTGGGGGTCGATCTCCAGCGCCTTCTGGAACTCGCTGATCGCCTGGTCCAGGCTTTGAGCGTCGTTCTTGACGACGAGCCCTTCCAGCGCCAGCGCATGGAGCCGGTGAGCTTCGCCATCCTTGGCTCCCTTGTCGATCAATTGCCGAGCGATCGAGGCAGCGGTCCGATAGCGGAGTTCGTTCGCTTCCGAACCGCGATCCTTGATGATCTCGGCATTCTGGCGGAGCGCGTCACTCAAGCGAACATAGAGCTGGATCAAACGACGCCGGACGTCCTGACTCTCCGGCGAGTCGGGTTGCATCCGGAGGAGCCGGTCATTGACCGCCGCCGCGCTCTGGATCTGGGGAATATTCTGCGCGGATTGAGCGAGCAGCCGGGACTGAAGTTTCAGGCCATCGACATCATCGGGCCAGGTCGTGATGAAGCCTTCCAACTGCCGGAGGGCAAGATCCACATCGCCAGCAGCTTCGCTCGCCTGCGCTTGCGTCAGCGCGGACCGGCGGGTGAATCGATCCGAGTTGATCTTGACCGCGACAACCAGACCGACCACGACCAGAAACCCCACGCCCAGGATGAGCAACGCTTTCCAGTTGACTCGTCGGTAGGTGATTTCCTGCGGGGGGCCCGCGGGTTTCGACGCTTTCGCCACGAGGTGCTCCATCTAGAAGATGTTGAGATCAGGATCAGGTCAACAATCGCCCCAACCCGAGTTCGCCCGGATCGTCCAGCGTCCGCCAGGCAGGGTTTCGATCGCCAACGTTCGGATGGATCAGAGGCGTGGTCCGCGACTCACTCATCCTGGTGGTCGGCCCGACATCACTGGCCTTAAATCCGTCAATTGTAGTCATCTTACGCCGCAAATCGCCAAAAGTGGCGCCAGGAATTTTCGGAGGACGGAAATTGCGGCAGATGTTGCCCCTGGTATCCGATCTGCAACCCACCCTCGACTGGGTAAGTCGAACAGATCACGTGTCGGGGAGAATTGATGGCGACCCAGGTGCCCTTGCCCGATTATGCGCCGATGCTCAGGGCGTTCCATCGCGGTTTCGCTAGGGAACTCGCGGCGATGGTGGCCACTTTACCAATCCAGGCCGGCCATCGCATCCTGGAAGTCGCCTGTGGCGACGGTGCTTACACGCGCTGGCTCGGTGAAGGTGTGGGCGCTTCAGGTCTGGTTGTCGGGCTGGACATTTCGGCCGCGTTTCTCCAACTTGCCCACCGCGAGGTCACGCCAACGAGTCCAACGCAGCTCGTGGCCGCGACGCTGGAGCGGCTGCCGTTCGAGCCCGCCAGCTTCGACGTCGTCTGGTGCGCGCAGAGTTTGTTCAGCCTCCCTGATCCGCTCGACACCGTCCGGCGGATGGCCGCAATGGTCCGGCCGGGGGGTCTGGTCGCGGTCCTGGAAGATGATTCGCTGCATCAGGTCTTGCTGCCCTGGCCGGTCGACGTGGAGCTTGCGGTCCGCATGGCCGAGTGGGCCGTGCTCCGCGCGCAGGTCCCGAATCCCACCAAGTTTTATGTCGGTCGGCGACTGATCACTCTATTCGCCGAGGCTGGGCTCGTGGATCGTAAAGTCCAGACCTTCGCCGCCGACCGGGTCGCGCCGCTTGATCCTGACTCGCGAACTTTCTTCGCCGAGTACCTCCAGCAGATCCGCACCAACGTCGCCCCGACGATGGACACCGCCGCTCGGGCGGACCTGGAGCGCTGGATTGACCCGGAGTCGCCCGACTACCTGCTCGACTCGCCAACCTTTGCCGCGACGGTGATCGACCACGTGGTTCAGGGTCGGAAACCCTGATCCGGCGAGGTTCTTGCCAAAGGTGATCGGGCTGGATTATGCTGGGCAGCGACGTGGGAGCCACGTCGAGTCGAGCTGTGCTTGCGACTCTCGGTCAAGGAAGGAGACCGTGCCATGCTGGTCGGTGAACCGCTCAGGGACGACGTCGCGGGGGATGATATCCAGGGCTTTCTGGCCCGGATTCACGAGGGGGATCAGGACGCCGCGCGTGACCTGCTGACCCGCTATGAGGCCGAGGTCCGGCTGGTGGTCCGCCGCCAGTTGCCGCGCATGCTTCGCTCGCGGTTTGATTCGGTCGACTTCTTGCAGAGTGTCTGGGGGAGCTTCTTCCACCGGGTCCGGACAGCGCCGGCCGAATTCGAAGATGGCCGCCACCTTGTCGCCTTTCTCGCTCGCGCTGCGAAGAACAAGGTGATCGACGAGTTCCGCAAGGCCGGGAGCCAGAAGCAGGACATGCGCCGCGAGGAGCCGATCTGGTCCGACGGCGACAAGCCGCGTGATCTGGCCGCCGCGATCGAGACCGCCAGCCAGGTGGCCGAGGCTCGCGAGGCGTTCGACCACCTCCGGAACCTCGTTCCCGAGGAGCGTCGCGCGATCCTGGAACTGAAGGCCGAGGGGCTGTCGAGCAAGGAGATTGGCGACAAACTCGGCATCAGCGAGCGGACCGTCCAGCGCGTCCTGGAAGAACTCCGGCGGAAGATTTTCACCGAGGAATAAGACCCCGATGGGTTCGATTGCCCCCCGTTCGGGCACCTGGGACGAAGCGTCGTCCCCGGCTGCGACCCGACTTGCGCGCCGGTTCGAAGACGCCTGGCGTGGCTCGACTCCTCGGAACCGCCCCGAACCGGGCGACTTCCTGCCCGAAGGACCCGACGCCACCCCCGCCGCGTGGCTCGCGCTGCTCCGGATCGACCTGAACCTGCGCTGGGATGACGGCGACCCGGTCCGCGTGGAGACCTACCGCGACCGCTACCCGAAGCTCGACGTCGAGACGCTGGTGGCGCTCTGCTATGAGGAGTTTTGCCGCCGCGAGGACGACGGGCTGACCCCGTTCCCGTCGGAATACGACGAGCGGTTCCCGATGCTGGCGGATCGCCTCCGCCGCGTTTTCGATATCCACGAACTCGTCGGCAACGCCGCCTCGACCGACTTCCAGGCGTCGCTCAACCCCGACCCAACGACCCCGACCTTTCCCGAAGCGGCGCAGACGATCGCCGGCTTCCACCTCGTCGAGGAACTCGGGCGCGGCTCGTTCGCCCGCGTTTTCCTCGCCCGCGAGCGCCAGCTTGCCGATCGCCCCGTCGCTTTGAAGGTGGCTCGCGGTGGCTCAAAGGAGCCGCAAACGCTGGCCCGGCTCCAGCACACCCACATCGTCCCCGTTCACTCGTACCGGATCGACCCGGTCACGGGCCTGCACCTGCTCTGCATGCCGTATTTCGGCCGCGTGACGCTCTCGCAGATCCTCAGCTTGCCCGCCGTTGCCTCGACTCCGACGGGCGCGGGGTTGCTGGCCGGGCTGGATGAGCTGGACCCTGCCGAGGCCCGGAGTGAAGCCTCATCCGCCCGTGCCACGCTGGCGAAGTTGCCGTTCGCGCGTGCCATCGCCTGGTGGGGCGCCCGGCTGGCCGAAGCGCTCGGGCATGCACACGACCGCGGGATCTTGCACCGCGACATCAAACCGTCGAACGTCCTGGTGACGAGCGACGGCCTGCCGATGTTGCTCGACTTCAACCTCGCCGGTGAGTCGTGGGCCGACCGCCACGGCACGGCGCCCGACAACCTGGGCGGGACGCTGGCCTACATGGCCCCCGAACACCTCGACGCCGTGGCTCGCGGTGAGGACGACGGGGTGGACCGCCGGGCGGATATCTATTCGCTGGGTGTCCTCCTGTTCGAAGCCTTGACGGGTTCGCGCCCGTTCGCCATGCCAACCGGCGCGACGTCGGTACCCGATGCCCTGCGCCGGGCGGCCGAGGACCGCCGCCGCGAGCCACCGACGCTGCGGACCTCGAACCCCGAGGTTCCCGCCGCGCTCGAACGGGTCATCCGCCGTTGTCTCGAACCCGACCCCGAGAATCGGTTTCCAGTCGCCGCCGAGCTTGCCGCCGACTTGCAGGCCGTTGCCGATGACCTGCCGCTCCGCTGGACGAGCGAACCGCTCGCCGTCCGCGCGGTCCGGCGGCTCCGGCGGTCGTGGAAGCGTCTCATTGTGGCCCTTGCCATCGGCGCCGGGGCCGCGACGCTGGCAACCAACGCTGTGCGCGAGGGGGGCGAGCGCGCCCGGATCGAGACCGAGGCTGGGCAACTCCTCGCCGACGGTCGGGCCAGCTACCGGCAAGATCGGTTTGACGCCGCGATCGCCCAGTTGAAACTGGTCGCTCACCTGACCCGCGACCGCCCCGACCTGGACCACCTGAGTCGGCAGGCGGCGGGTTGGGCAGCCTCGGCCCGCGAGTCGATCCGCGTCCGGAGTGAGGCGGATACCCTGACCCGGCAAGCGCTCGGGCTCAAGGCCGACCTGAACGTCGCGGATGCACCTGTTGGCCCGCTGGCCGCCAAAGTCGCGCGGACTCTCGCGCCGTTTCGCGTCATCGAGGACCCTGCCTGGTCGCAAGCGGCCGTCTTCTCGTTCCTGGACGCCAGGGGCAAGGCTCGCGTGATCCGCGACGTGGATGAGATCCTCTTCTGCCTCGCGGCCCGCTTTCGTCCAACCGACCCCGCCGAGCGCCGGCGGGGAATCGAACTTTGTGACCGGGCGCTGATGCTCCATCCGACCGCCCAGCCCTGGCGTGCCCTCCGCGAGCGGTTGAACGATACGCCAATGCCGCTCGATCATGATCCGACGCACGAGACCAACCCCTCGGTCTGCTTCGAGTGGGCCCGGCTGGCGGCCTTCGACCGGAAACCCGCGCTGGTCCGGGCGTGGCTTGACCGCGCGGTGATGCTCGACCCGACCGATCCGTGGTATCACCTCGCGCTCGGCAATTGCCTCGCCGAACAGAACGCTTCGAGCGAAGCCCTGGGCCAGTTCGAGGCCGCCGTCGCGCTCCGGCCCGACGAGCCCGTCATCCGCCAGTGTCGGGCGCGGTTGCTCCGCTCGATCGGCCAGACCGCCCGCGCCCTCCAGGACGAATCGCGGTATCTCGCCCCGGGCTCGCACTGACCCAGGGCTAGCCGGTCCGCGATCAACCCGGGTGGGCGTCGAGATAACCTTCGACCATCATCCGCGCTCCGCCGTCGACTTCGAGGCCAATCCCGCGCCCGCGCGCGGCGGCCTCGCTGGCGGGCCAGCCCTGCTCCTGAGCCTGCTGGATCAGGACGAGCGCGGCGGCTCGGCCCCCCTTGCGGCAGTGGACCATGACCTTCTCTTGTCCGTTGATGAAGTCGCAAACCGACTGCACGCCCGGTTGAGTCAACGGACTGGCCCCGACGCCGAGGTGGACGTAACTCATCCCGAGGTCGCGGACCTGCGTCCCTTCGGCGGTTGTGCTGAGCGGTTGTTCGGGCTCGCCGTCGTTCCGGAGGTTGACGATCCCGGTGTATCCCTCGCCCTTGAGGCGGACGAGGTCGGCCTCGGTCGGCTGGTCGCCAATCGTGATCTTCGGGGTGATCGCACGTTCAAACTGCATGGTTCGCTCGCGGTGGTGGATTGCACTTGCTCGGGCCAGGAGACCAGGCCCGGAAGGTGGACCATCTTAATCGGATTCGCGCGGCGATGGGAGTCGATCGCGGGTTTCTTGCGGCGCGTGAGGGCAAGCTTCCAGCGTGGTGGTTGCTGCCGGCAGAGCCTGGACCAGAGTCCTGATTCGCTCCAAATCGGTTGGCGATCCTGGCGTGTAGATGACGAGAGTCAGGTTGGGCTGGCCCTCGACGACGAAGGCGGAATAGTCCAGGGCGATCGTGCCGACCCCGGGTCGGTTGAGCAGTTTCGTCCCCTCGCTGTGGCGTTCGACGTCGTGCTCGTTCCAGAAGGTCGCGAACTCGGGGCTGACCCGGCTGAGGTCGGCGACCAGTTCGGCCACGCGGCTGGAGGCGCCCGTGCGTTCCGTATCAGCCCGGAACGCTGCGACGACAAAGCGCGCCACGCTCTCCCAGTGGACATTGCCCGCGCGAGCGTGCGGACTCGTGAAGATGAGCCGGACGAGGTTGCGCTGGTCAGGCGCGAGCTTGCTGTAGTCGGTCAGAACCGCCGCCGCCGTGCGATTCCAGGCGACGATGTCCCAGGTGGACGTCATCACATAGGCGGGGCTCAGCTCCAGCGAGTCGAGCACGCGGCGGAGTCGGGGCGAGATGGTCTCGTTCGGCTCGTAGCGGACCTCGGGCGGTCGGCCCTGCGCGAGCAAGAACAGGTGTTCGCGCTCCACCGCCGTCAGCGTCAGAGCGGCGGCGAGGCGGTCGAGCACTTCGGCCGACGGAGCGCCGCCACGCCCTTGCTCCAGCCAGGTGTACCAGGTCACGCTGACGTCGGCGAGTTGAGCCACCTCTTCGCGCCTCAGGCCCGGCGTCCGTCGCCGGGTCGCTCCGAACCCGAAATCCGTCGGGTTGAGCCGGGCGCGGCGGTCCTTGAGGTAAACGCCAAGCCGGTTGGTGTCCGGTTCGATTGAGGTGGCGGTCGCGGTCATGCTCAGCCTGTTAGTTGCCATACCGGTATCACCTTTCCACTTCACGAAGGTCGCGCCGGACTGATAATGATCGAGTCACCGCCGCCCACTCCTCCGACCATTCAGGGAGATCCGATCTATGCGCGTTTTCCTCACCGGCGCCACCGGCTTCATCGGCTCAGCGATTGTCCCAGAACTGATCCGGGCGGGCCACCAGGTCCTCGGTCTGACTCGGTCCGAAGCGGGCGCTGCCCGGCTTACCGCCGCCGGCGCCGAACCGCATCGCGGCGATATCACCGACCTGGAAAGCATCCGGAGCGGGGCAGCGCAGGCCGACGGAGTGATCCACTGCGCCTTCGATCACGACTTCACCAACTTCGTGGCGAACTGCGAGAAGGACCGGCGAGTCATCGAGACCCTCGGCGCCGCACTCGCCGGGTCGGATCGCCCGCTGGTGATCACCTCCGGCGTCGGCCTGGGAAGTCACGGGCCGGGTCAACTCGCGACCGAGGATCATTACGATACCGACCACCCAAACCCCCGCAAAGCCTCCGAGGAAGCCGGCGCAGCGCTCTCGGCGGCCGGCGTCAACGTGGCGGTGGTTCGCCTGCCGCAGGTCCATGACCCGGTCAAGCAAGGTTTGATCACCCCCCTGATCGAGCTTGCCCGTGCCAGGGGTGTCTTCGCCTATCTGGGCGAGGGCCGCAACCGCTTCGCGGCGGCGCATGTTCTCGATGTCGCCCGCCTCTACGTCCTGGCCCTGGAGAAGCGGGAACCAGGCGCCCGCTACAACGCCGTTGCCGAGGAAGGCGTCCCGATTCGCGAGATCGCCGCAGTCATCGGCCGAGGTATGAAGATCCCGGTCGTCTCCCTCACCCCCGAGGAAGCCACCGCCCACTTCGGCTGGCTGGCGATGTTCGCCGACATGGACCTCGCCGCCTCCGGTACTCGGACCCAGGCCCGGCTCAACTGGCACCCGACCGGCCCCGGCCTGCTCGCCGACCTCGAAGCCATGCGGTATTCTGAGAACTGATGTGGTCCACCGGCACCTCGCTCTTTCGTTGATTACTCACCTGTTGTCCTGACTCTTCAGGTTTGCGAGCAAGCGTCTCGCGGAACCAACGAGTGGCAATCAGGTATTCTCTCGCCGCGACGACGAGCACTCTCAGAAGGAGACTGGTTCGTTCGTAAGTCATCGCGCCCTTCATGACCTACGAACGGGCAGGGTACAAGCAGGAATTGATTTTCTCGACTCAGCACCCAAACAGATTACCTTCAAGCTCATCCCGGATTGGAACCTGGTCCTTTTCAATCATCTTCTTTAACGCTCTGGACATTAGAGCATGTGTGTCAATGAACGCTTGTGCGTTGCCGCCTCCAGCACCGTGAGCTACCTCAGACCGCTTGTCATAAAGTTTGACGATTCTTTTATGCAGTGCCAATCGAGAAGCCCCAGGCGGTTCTAACCATGATGCAAGGGTTGCCGATACTCGAAACCTCAACTCTTGTTTCGCCGGCGAAAAGAGTTGTTCGATGGCTCCCCATAGTGTCATCATCGCTACTGGAATGCTTGTCGCCATCGTCGTGGCGTCGAAGGCTTGAAAGGCAGTAGAGAAGTCTTTGTTCTGGCTGAGCAAGCAGCCAGTTTCAAACCAATGTTGTTTGACCCATTCGAGTTGAACGACTTCAAGGACCGTCGTCGGGGTTTCAAGCGGCATCAACCGCCTTCGACTCACTTCAATTGGTAAAAGATAAGGTTCTTTACCGGATTTGGGAATATGCTCAAACGCTTGGTCCGAAATGACCGCAACTTGAACAAGTGGCGTGGCAGCTAAGCGAATGAGAGCCGCGATGAGCCAAACGGTGTTCAAGGAATCAAAGTTGCCAGGCGGAACAAATTCGGCTGAGGTGGCGAGTTGCACTTGGATATCCAAGCCCAAGCCACCTTTGGCGGTATTCCAGGGTGCAGGGTGATGCCGGCCCGGCGGAGCCGGGGCAAATGCCATGATAAAAGGTGCCATGAGGTGAGCGTAAGTTCTGGATAAAATGACCCCCCTCCCCAAATCGTATGATTCAGGCTCAAGCGAGACTAGCGAGAAACCGGCATATAACGGTTCTTCACTGTTATTCATTAGGATGTTCCTCTTGTTCGCTTCTAACCATTTCTGCCGAACGCTTAAGATCTTGGTGAGTTTCAAATAGGAAAAGAGCGAGCGTCGAAGCCGCCCCTGCGGCCAAACGGGCATGGCGAGGTCTAAGACCTTTCGCCCTACCTTCATGCCCGTGACCGGTGCCGTAGGGGTTTCTCAGCTCTGCTAAACCTTGGACAATCGTCGCCAAGTTGCTCACGATCCGTTTGACCGTATCTGCCGCTCGATTCGCCTTGGGAATGTCATCCGGAGTAAGTTTGAGTGCCTTGCGAACCTCTTTACAAAGTTCCATCAAGTCCCAACTCTCTTCCGCCTCCTTCCCAAGTTCAACCAGGATTGTTTTACAGATAGTTTCAACAAGCTCCTTTGCTGTTCCGATCGCCAGCCAAGGGTCTGTATCAATAGAGTCTTCGATGCGTTCGAGTTGGCGAAGTAGATAAGTGAAATCAGCCGTTGCAGCGATTGATTCCAAGTGAGTAAGCGATGGATGTTGGCCAATTACTACTACTCGGCCATCTTGAAAACTAAACCCGTCGTGCTTCAGGCGAAGCTTCAGCCGGTCCAACTCCTTTTGGTATTCAAGTCGGTAGTTTTCTAGATGATGCTTTGATGTGTCTTTTATTTGTGCTTCGAGACCGTTTAGAACTTCTTCAAATACGTTCACCAGTTTTTTAACGTCTGTCGGATGCGATAAATCAACGGAGTGATAGTATTTTTCGATTAAGCGACGCCGAGAACTTGTCGTGGTTGGTTCGTAGTTCTCATCGCAAATAATGTCGGCCGACTCGAAAAGTATTTCGATCTTACGAATCACAGAATTCTTAACCAGATGCTCTTCAAAATCGTAAAGGGTTTTCTTACTTATAATAGGATTGTGCATGTGTAAAATCCGTTAAATCGGTGACAGCTTGGAGTTTAGAGCTTTGGACCGACTCAAAGGTTCGCTGAACTTCCCCGATTCTATCTTAAACCCTTGCTCGCCCTACGACTTGAGTCGACTTCTCGCGTCAAATTAGGTGATTCCGTGAACTAGCATAGCGGTCTATGTCCGATAATTCGGTTTATTCTCTTCAGAGGAATAAGAACTGTTCAGACTGAGTAGAAGTACGACGCCTTCTTGATGGGCTGGTCGTTGACAACCGCCACTTGATCGAGTCGATCACCGCCGATCTCCAGGCTCGCACCACAAGTTAGCTAATCCGTGTGGAGACGAGCAACGGCCTTGCGGAACCGATGGCTGTTTTGCCACTCTGGAGGCACGTTCAGGCAGAGGTTTAGTGGGGACGAGAATCTGATGGACGATTCGCTTCAGTTCGTCGAGGAACCCGACGTCCACCGGATCGACGATGAGGATCGCTATGCCAGCCTGCGCCTGATCCCCTGGTGGCGGCAGGATCGGTTGCGAGCGGCCACGGTGCTGGTCGTCGGCGCGGGGGCGCTGGGCAACGAGGTCTTGAAGAACCTGGCGCTGATCGGGGTCGGCACCGTCGTCGTCATTGATCTGGATACAGTCGAGCCGGCGAACCTCTCGCGGTCAGTGTTGTTTCGCCTCGATGACGGGGGCAAGGCCAAGGCCGACGTCGCCGCGCTGCGGGCGGGTGAGATCAACCCCGAGGTCCGGTTCGTGCCGATCGTCGGTGACGTGATCCATGACCTGGGCCTGGGAGTCTTCGCCGACGCCGACGTCGTGATCGGCTGCCTCGACAACCGCGAGGCGCGGCTCTGGGTCAACCGCCAGTGCTGGAAGGTCGGCACCCCCTGGGTCGACTCGGGCATCCAGGAGATTCAAGGCGTCGTCAAGGTCTTCGTCCCGCCGGACTCGGCCTGTTATGAATGCGCAATGACAGCGCGAGATTATCAGCTCCTCAACGTCCGCTACTCGTGCCCCCTGCTCCGCCGCGACCAGATCCTCGAAGGTAAGGTGCCCACGGCACCCACGATCGCGTCGATGATGGCAGCGCTTGAGGTGCAGGAAGCGCTCAAGCTGATCCACGACATGCCCGTCGCCGCCGGCTCGGCCTTGGTCTTCAACGGCGTCACGAACCAGTTTTACTCGACCCAACTCCCGCGCCGCGACGAGTGCCTGAGCCACGAGACCTACCCACCCGCTGATCCAATACCGATCGGCCACGACGCCACCGCATACCGGTTATTCGAGCTGGCCGGATCGACGCTCGACGGGCCGTTGACCCTGGCGCTGGAGCGAGATCTGGTCACGACCATCACCTGTCCGATGTGCGCGACCGTTCGGGAGATTTACCGACCGCGCGCCACGCTCAAGCAGGCGGACGCGGATTGCCCCGCCTGCCACCAAGCGGGACGGGTCGAGGTGATCAACGCGGTCGAGCAAGGATCGCGCGAGGCGGACTTGCCGCTGGCGAAGCTGGGAATTCCCGCCTACGATATTGTCCGCGTCGATGGTCCGACCGGGTCGGGCTTTTATCTACTCGATGGGGATCGGTCGCCGTCTGATCCTGCTTACCTCGCGGTGGATCGCTCGTGAGCGCTGACGACATCGTTTTTGATGAGGTCCAGTACCGCGAGCCGGTCCGCGCCCGCCGCCCCGACCGCGACCAGACGCTCGCCTGCCTGGCCTATCAGGTCCCGCAGGTGGGCGACCTGCCGATCTTCCTCGACCGGAAGTCGGCCGACGCGATTGAGCGGCACGCCCTGCGCGACACGTCGGTCGAGCTGGGCGGTGTCTTGCTCGGTCGTGAATGTCTCGACGAGCAGACCGGCGAGCCGTTTGTCTGGGTCACCGAAAGTCTCGAAGCCAAGCACTACGAGAACACGCAGGCGAGTTTTACCTACACGCATGACTCGTGGGAAGAACTGACCCGCGAGCGCGACAAGCTGCACCCGACGCTCGATATCGTCGGCTGGTACCACACGCACCCCGACTTCGGCATCTTTCTCTCGGGCCACGACCTGTTCCTGCACCGCAACTTCTTCCCGCAGCCGCTTCAGGTCGCCTACGTCATCGACCCGATCCGCCAGACGCGGGGGTTCTTTCGGTGGCGGGCGGATGGTCTGGAGCAGGTCGGCGGGTTCTACCTGACGGCCGATCGCGCCGACCGCGTGGCGCTGGCACGGCAGGTCAATGATCTGGAGTCGATCGCTAGCACGGAAGCCGTTTCTTCCGGACTGTCCCCCCGCCTGGAGGCCGAGCTGATCGCCATGTTATCCCGCCCGCAGACCGTTCACAGTTCGGTCGCACCCGCCGACCGGGCGCTGCAAGCCGTGGTTTTTGGCAGCCTCGGGTTGCTCGTCGGTGGTCTCGTCGTCGCGGCGGGGGGCTGGCTGGCCAACGTCGCCAACCAGGTCCAGCACCAGTCGGCGACCCTGGCCGAGATGCGGGACCAATTGAGCAAGTCGCAGGAAGCCAGCCAGGCCACCATCGCCACCCTGCTCGCGCGGTCGGGCTCGACCGCCGATCCCAAAAAGTTCGTCGAGGATCTGACCCGCACCCGGAGCGAACTGGCCGAGTCGAACGAGGCGGTCAAGACGCAGCAGGCGCTCGCCGCGACAGCCGCTGCCGAGTACCGCCGGATCTACGCCGAACTCGACAAGAGCCGGAGCAGCGAGCACGAGGCCAAGGAGATCGTCAAGGATCTTGAAGCGGAGAACAAGCAAAAGACCGATCGGCTCGACGATCTCGAAGCCGAGCAAAAGCAGTGGCTCGCGACGGACGCCGGCTCGGCCGCCCGCAAGTATGGCTACGCCTTTTACGCGGCCATCGCTGGCTGGGCCTTGGCGCTGGCGGCAACCACGGCCTGGGTGCTCACCCTGTTCCGCGACGGCGACGAACTGGATCAACCTGCCCGCTCGCCCCGACCGATTCCGCCGACAGGCTCGATCTCGTGATCCGGCTCGCCCTGATCCTGGGGCTGGTCCTGATGATCGGGGCCATTACTCTGAACGAGATCCAGCCGTCGCCCCCGCCGCCCGAGCCCGGGATGGTGACGATCCCCGAGCCCTCACCCGCGGCGATCCGCTATCAAGCGAGCGGCCTGATCCTCTGGGGCGTGGCGCGGGTCTGGTCGCTGGCCATTCCGGTCGCCGTGCTCTGGTCGGGCCTCGCCGGTCGGGTCGGCCGGTTTGCCGAGGGGGCTAACCGGCCCAGAGTCGTGGCGGTAGCGATCGCGGCGGCGATCTTCTTGCTGATCGAGTTCGTCGCCAAGTTCCCGCTCCACTACTATGCCGGGTTCGTCCGGATGCACGAGTACGGCCTTTCGACGCAAACCTTCGCGCGGTGGGTGGGGGACGAGGGGAAGCGCCTCGGCGTTGAGATCGGCGGTGCTGCGTTCTTTGCCTGGGTACCGTTCGCGCTCATGGCGTGGAGTCCAAGGCGGTGGTGGCTCTGGACCGGGCTCTTGATCCTGCCGTTCTCGGCGGGCTCGGCGTTGGTCGCGCCGGTCGTGATCGACCCGCTGTTCAATACCTTCGGCCCGATGAAGGACGAAGCCGTCGAGGCCCGGATCGTCGATCTGGCCGAGCGAGCCGGCATCCAGGGAAGCAAGATCTACGAGGTCAACAAGTCGCGCGACACGACCACCGTCAACGCCTACGTCACCGGCCTGCTAGGTACGAAGCGGATCGTCCTTTGGGATACCATCATTGCCAAGCTCAACCCGGACGAACTGCTGACGGTGATGGGGCACGAGATGGGGCATTACGTGCTGAACCACGTTGCGCTTGGGCTCACGCTCGGGTCGTTGGGGACTCTGGTTGGTCTCTACTTCGTCCACAGCCTGGCCGGAAGAATGATCGCGCGGTGGTCGGGTCGGTTTGGGTTTGACCGGATCGACCGGGCGGCGGCAATCCCGCTCCTGTTGCTGCTGGTCGAGGCGATGGTCCTGGTGACGAGTCCGGTCAGTCATGCGACCTCGCGCTGGATGGAGCACGAGGCCGACCGGTTCGCGCTGGAGTTGACGCGCGACAACCACGCGGCGGCGACCGGCTTCGCCAAGCTGCAGCAGGATAACCTGGCGATCCCCTACCCCAACCTGTTCACGCGGGTCTGGCGGTCGTCGCACCCGGCGATCGGCGACCGGATCGCGTTCTGCAACACGTACCGCCCCTGGGCCGCTGGGCAACCACTCCGTTATGCCGATCGGTTCGCACCACGTTGACTCGGACGCTACAATATGCGTTCTGGCACTTGGTTTGCCAAATCTGGCAATCATTCGTTAATAATATCGGTTTACTGCCCGGTAGGTGCTGGCGATCGGGTCGGACGGAGCGGATCTGACGATGGGATATGACTTCCTGAGAAAGTTCGTGACCCAGAACCCGGTCTGGGTGGTGTCGGGCTGGCTCGTCCTCGCGGCGGGCGTGGGCATCTTCGCCCCCAACTTGACCCGACTCGCCGCCGAAGGGCAAGCGCACCTGATCGACGATAAGGCCGAGAGCACGATTGGCGCCAAGATCGTCCGCGAGGCATGGCCCGACCAGGCGTACGAGTCCGAGGTCGTCGTGGCGCTTGCTCGCGACTCCGGACTGACCCCACCCGACCACGACTTCGCCCGCCGCCTGGCCGATCGGTTCACGAACGCTCCCAACCGCCCCGCCAACATGCTTCGTGTCGTCGGTCCGCAGGCTGACCCCAACATCGCCGCCCGCCTGATCAGTGCCGACAAGACGCTTGAACTGATCCTGATCCCGCTCTCAACCTCGTTCGTTGCTCCCTCGTCGGAGACGGCCGTCGCCTTCTTGCAGAAACTCGCGACTGCCGATGATCTGGCCCCACCCGCCGGCCTGTCGGTTCGCTGGACTGGTGACGGGGTGATCGGCCGCGACTACATGCGCAACGTCCAGACGTCGCTCGATCGCGCCGCGATGGCGACGGTCGTGCTGCTGCTGGGAGTCTTGCTCGCGGTCTATCGGTCGCTTCGGCTGGCTCTGGTCCCACTGGTCACGATCGGCGTCAGCCTGATCATCTCGCGGGGCGTGCTGGCCTGGTTGAACCTGCTCGGCTGGGAAATCTCACCGCTCGTCGAGTTGTTTCTGACCGTCCTCCTCTTCGGCAGCGGGACCGACTTCTGCCTCTTCATCTCGTGGCGGTACGCCGAGCACTGGGATCCAAAGAACACCGTCGGCGCGATGCGGGTCACGCTCCGCCGCGCGGCCCGGGCACTTTTGACCAGCGCCGGGACGGTCTGGGTCGGCCTGATGCTGATGGGCACGACCCGGTTCAAACTGTTTTCGAGCACCGGGCCGAGCGTCGCGCTTGGGCTGGTCATCACGGTGCTGGCATCGCTCTCGCTAACCCCTGCGCTACTGGTCTTGCTTGCCCGCTGGACGCCAAAATCGTTCCGAGGAATTACCCGGCCGTCCTCGGGATTCTGGGATCGGTTCGCGCACCGGATCTTGCGGCGCCCGCTGTTGAGCTGGATGGGTGGGCTGCTCGTTATGCTCCCCTTTGCTTACCTCGGGACGCAAACCACCTTTACCAACGACACCTTGCTGGAGATGCCCGGCGACACCGCCTCGGCCAATAACTTGCGGCTGGTCGCCAGCAAGTTTGGTGATGGAGCCGTGGCGCCGTTGACGGTCGTGATCGCGGCGAACGAGGATCTTCGCCAGTCGTCCGGGCTGGCCTGGATCGACGAGGTGAGCCGGATGCTTGATCGGCAGCCGTACCTCAAAGAGGTCCGCTCGGCCACGCAACCGCTCGGCTCAACCGTACCCCTCGACCCCGCGCGCCTCTCGAAGCGACTCGCGGCGGTCAACGACGGTTTCCACAAGATCGAGGATGGGACCGAGCAACTCCGCAACGGCCTGACCCAGGGCCTGAACAAGCTCCGCGCCGCGCGCTGGCTCGAAGACTCGACCGGGCTCCGGCTCGGTGTTGGTCCGGGTGGGGCTCCCGCCGCGACCGGCAAGCCGGCCAGCTCCGAGATCGCCAACGACCTGGCGCAGGCGGGGTCGCTCGTCACCAACCCGCTCGGCTTCCTGGCCGGCAAGGCCACCGGCTCAGGCACGCCGCCATCCCCCGCGCACCCGGTCGCACCCGCCGCCGTCCCGCTGCCCAAGACCGGCCCCGACCCGATGGTCGAGCAGTTGGGTCAGGCCGTTTCGGGGGCGGGGCAGATCGTAGAGGGCGTGAAGCGGGCCGAGTCCGAGCTAACCACGATCCTCAACGACCCGGTCGGGCGGCGGGCGCTCGATCATCTGCTGATTACCCCGCAGACGGTCGCGGATCATCCCGACCTGAAGCGGAGCTTTGATACCTACATCACCGCCGATGGCAAGCTCGCCCGGCTCGACCTGATCCAGAGTTCGCGGATCTTCTCGGCCGAGTCGATGGACGACGTCATCACGATCCGCCGCAAGCTGGCCGACCGCCTCGACGAGGAAGATCGACCCGCCAACGTCACCACCTACGTCACTGGCCCGAACGCCGATTGGTCCGACATCCGGACCATGACCCGCAACGATCAGGTGAAAAGCTGGTTCGTCGTGCCGCTCGGCGTGTTTATCGTCCTGTTGATCGCACTTCGCGACCCGCTGGCCTGCGTCAACCTCGTCGTGACGATGCTCTTGACGTACCTGTTCGCCCTTGGTGCCACGCACTTCGTCTTCATCACCTGCCTCGGCAATCCGGGGCTCGACTGGAAGGTTCCCTACTTCCTGTTCGTCCTGCTGGTGGCGGTCGGGGTCGACTACAACGTTTTCCTGATGGCTCGCCTGCACGAAGAGACCGGGACGTTGGGCCTGAAAGCGGGGATCGGGCGTGCTGTGGCTCAGACGGGCGGCCTGATCTCGTCGGCGGCGGCAATCACGGCGATCTCGTTCGCCTCGCTGCTATTCAGCCCGCTCAGCTCGCTCAAGGAGCTTGGTTTCGCGCTGGTGGTCGGGATCACGGTCGACGCGGTGCTGGTTCGACCTTTACTCGTGCCTTGCGGCCAGTGGCTCCTTAATCGTCGGTCCGAATCCGACCGCGCCGCCAACCACGTCAACGCTCCCCATCGTGAGCCCGCCGTCCGGGTGGCCCAGTAACTTCCACTCGATCAGACGGTGAGATCCTGAGCCGCTGATCTGGCAGGATGCTCCCTTGCCTTGGTTGAGGGAGCATCTATTTGAGGCGGGATGGTTCTGGTATGCGGCGAGGGCTCGGGGGTTTAGGTCGATTCCTGGGTCTGGTGCTCCTGCTCGTTCTGATCGCCCCGGTCGTTGCTCTGGGACCGGCGATGGTGGTGGATCACGGGTGGAATGGCCTGACTCGGGTCTCAGCTTTGCCCCCGGCTCTGGTCATTTTGGACCCGCTGGTCTGGCGGTGTGTGCGGAACAGCCTAACCGTGGCGGTGGTGGTCACGGTGGGGTCGGTCGCGATTGGGACCGGGCTCGGCTTGATTCTGGGGCGACGTCGCTTCTGGGGTCGATGGCCGCTCGGGTTGCTATCGGTCGTCCCGCTGGCGATCAGCCCGATCTGGGTCGCGCCCGGGGTCGTGGCCTGGATTGGCGGCGAGTCGGGTTGGGACTGGCTCGCGGCGCGGTCGTTTCTCGGGCAGCCGGGGGACGAGTGGGGGCGGTGGCTGGCCCTGGTCTGGGTCGAGGTCGCCAGCCTGGCGCCGCTGGCGATCCTGGCGACCCGGCGTGGTCTGAATCGGATCGACCCCACCTGGGCCGACGCCGCGCGGGTGGTCGGCGCGGGGCGACTGCGGGTCTGGCTCGACGTTACCTGGCCGACGGTCCGCCCCGGTCTGGCGCGGGTGGCCGGCTGGATCTTTACCTTGACTCTGGTCGAACCCGCCGGGCCGATCCTTCTCGACCTCCGCCGGACTCTGGTCGTCGAGATGGCCGACGCCGCGCTCCGGTTCGCCGAGCCCAACCGGGCCGCCACGCTGGCCGCGATCGCCGTCGCCCTGTCCGCCCTCGGTCAGTCGGTTTGCCTCCGTTGGGGCGGTCCCGACTTCTCCACTCTGGCAAACTCGACCCGATCACCCACCCCACCCCGGGCCGGAACGCGGCTCGGCGGCCTGGCGGTGGCCAGTTTGATCGTTTGGGTTGGCCTGACGTTGGGACCAGTCGTCAACTTTGCCCGTCGGTTGGCCACAACGACCCTTGATGGGCGTTCGTTCGATTTGGCGACGCTCCGGTCGATCTTGCGAAGCTGGGCCGCTCCCGAGGTGACCACCTGGGCACTTAACTCGGTGCTGACGGCGACGCTGGCCGTCGGGTTGGCCCGGCTGGTCCTGGCCCTTCTTGGTGGGCGAGATCGGCTCTGGTGGGTCCGGCCCTTCGCCACCGTGCCGTCGTTGGTGGTCGGGGTGGGTTCACTGGCGATCCCGAGCTTGCTGGCGGCCTGGGCAAACGCGACTCAGCAGCCGATGCTGGTCGCCAGCCTCAACGCGGTCGGGATCGAGCTCTCGCCGGGCCGATTCCCCGGAGTCTTGCTCATCTTGGCCCTGGCGGCAGCGGTGCTGCCGATCCTCGCTGGCGGGATCGGTCGCCCCGGGGGGGATCAGTCCCCCGCCCTGATCGACGCTGCGATCCTGATGGGGGGCACGGAGCGCGCAGCCCGGCGATCGGTGCGCCGGACCGGTGGCCGAGGACTCTGGGGAATCACGCTGTTTGCCTGGAGCTGGGCGAGCACCGACCTGGCCACCGCCTGGCTCCTGACGACGCTTCCCGAACGTCGGACGTTGGCCCCGGCCGCGCTCGAACTGATCGGCCACGGTTCGGACCCGCTCGACCCGCGGTTGCTTGGGATCGGGCTAGTCACTCTGGGCGTACGCCTGATCGGTCTGGGCTGTCTCCTGACCGCAATCCGGGGCCACCGGCGCGGAGCGGAACCGATTCGACTGGTCGCCGACTCCCGCGCCACGATAAACTAATCAAAGATTGGTCCGGCTGGATAATAGGTAATGGTGGATCTGTTCTTCTCTCCTCCATGATGGGCTCCATGAGTACTGCCAAGCTCGCGCTCGAAGATGGGACGGTGTTCACGGGTCGGGCCTTCGGGTATCGCGGCGAGGTTGACGGCGAGGTCGTCTTCAACACCAGCATGACCGGATACCAGGAGATCCTGACCGACCCGTCGTACCACGGCCAGATCGTGGCGATGACGTACCCGATGATCGGCAACTACGGAGTCAACGCCGAGGACGCCGAAAGCGCCCGCCCCTGGGTCCGCGCCTTCGTCGTTCGCGAACTGAGCCGGGTCGCCAGCAACCACCGAGCCGGTGGTACCCTCGACGCCTATCTCGCTGAGCATGGCGTCGTCGGGATCGAGGGGATCGACACCCGCGCCTTGGTCCGGCTGACCCGGTCGCGTGGGGCCATGAAGGGCGTTGTCTCGGCAATCGACCTCGACGACGCGAGCCTGATCGCCAAGGCTCAGCAGAGCCCCGGCCTCGTCGGGCGTGACCTGACGCTGGAAGTGATGCCGGTGGGGAACCAGACCTGGGAACCGGGTTTCGTTGGCGGCCTTGGGCCTGATCCCTACACGACCGGAACCAGCGCGGCGAACCGGCCGCATGTCGTCGCGCTCGATTTCGGGATGAAGTGGAACATCCCCCGCCACCTGGTCGAAACCGGCTGCCGGGTGACGGTGGTTCCAGGGTCGATCACAGCCGAGGCCGTCCTCGGGCTCAACCCCGACGGGATCTTCCTCTCGAACGGCCCCGGCGATCCCGCCGCGCTCGGCACGGCGGTCCAGACCCTGAAAACCTTGATCGAAGGGGCCAGCGAGGCGCGTGGCGTGCCCATCTTCGGGATCTGCCTCGGGCATCAACTGCTCGGCCAGGCGCTCGGCGGGCAGACGTTCAAGCTCAAGTTCGGCCACCGAGGGGCCAACCACCCCGTCCGCGACGAACGCTCGGGGCGGGTCGAGATCACGACGCAGAACCACGGCTTCGCGGTGGATCGATCCACCCTGCCCGACCACGTCGAGGCGACCCACCTGAACCTCAACGACGACACCCTCGAAGGGCTCCGCCACCGCCATCTCCCGGTGTCGAGCGTCCAGTATCACCCTGAAGCCGCCGCCGGCCCGCACGATAGCGGCTATCTATTCGCTGAGTTTCGTGCCCAGATCGACGCCCAGCTTGGCGTTCGATCCTGAGTCGCGATCAAGATCCACTTTGCCATTATGGGTGTTTGACGAATTTGGGTGAGATCGGTATTCTTGGGCCTTTGCCACGCCAAGCCGATTTTCGCCCTGTGGGAGACTAAAGCGCGTGTCATCGACCTGTGTTGTCGGGCTCCAGTGGGGGGATGAAGCCAAGGGGAAGATCGTGGACTGGCTCTGCGACCGGCACGACGTCGTCGTCCGGTATCAAGGGGGGGCCAATGCCGGGCACACGGTCGTCGTCGATGGGGTGACGTACAAGCTCTCGCTGGTGCCGACGGGTCTCCTCCGCGCGGGGATCGACTGCGTGATCGGCAACGGGCTGGTCGTTCATCCCCCGGCGCTGCTGGACGAGGTCGAAACGCTGGTCCGGCAGGGGATCAAGCCCGAGGGACGCTTGCACGTCAGCGACCGGGCGCACCTGATCATGCCATATCACCTGGTCGAGGAACGCTTGACCGAGGAATCCGTCTCGGCCGCCGACCACCTAGGGACCACCCGGCGCGGGATTGGTCCCTGCTACAAGGACAAGGTCGGCCGGGTCCACGGTGTTCGCGTCGGTGATCTCTACCATCCCGAGCGGTTCGCCGAGCATGTGGGGCGGATCGTCGCCTACAAGAACCGACTGCTCGCGGCGATGCTCCCCGACTTCACCCCGATCGACGCGGGCGCCGTCGTGCGTGACTATCTGGGCTATGCCGAGCGCTTGCGTCCCTACGTCACCGATACCACCGCCTGGCTGCATCGGTCGATCGGTGCTGGGAAGCGGCTTCTGTTCGAGGGAGCACAGGGCAGCTTGCTCGACGTCGATCATGGCACCTATCCGTATGTGACCAGCTCGAACAGCAGCGCGGCGGGGATCGCGGCGGGTTCGGGAGTGCCGACCCGGCAGATCCGCCGCTGGCTCGGGATCATCAAGGCGTACACGACGCGAGTGGGTGGCGGGCCGTTCCCGACCGAGCAGGACAACGAGGTCGGCGAGCGGATTCGCCGGGTCGGCCGCGAGTACGGGACCGTGACCGGGCGTCCTCGGCGGTGCGGCTGGTTTGATGCGGTCGCCGTTCGCCACTCGGCGCGGGTGAGCGGGACAACCGACGTGGCGGTGATGCTGCTCGACGTTCTGAGCGGAATCGACACGCTGCAAGTTGCCGTGGCGTACCAGGATGAGACAGGAACGCGGGTTGAGGATTTTCCCGCGCACCTGGCCGATCTGGAGCGGTGCCGGCCGGTTTACGAATCTTTGCCTGGCTGGACCGAAGATATCACCGCCGCCCGGACCTGGGATGACCTCCCGCCTGCTGCTCAGCTCTATGTCGAGTTTTTGAGCCGGCAGGTCGGCGTCCCGGTCTCGATCGTCTCGGTCGGGCCGGAACGGTCGCAAACGATCACGACCCCCTGGGCGCCGACTGATGCCGATTCCCAATTGAGATGAACCAGCAACCTAGACCCAATCACCCCTCGACCGGAGAGCCGCGATGACGACCTTGCCGTCCAGCCCCCCCGGGCCAGGTGCCCTGGGCAGCCTGAATCCCGGAGACCACCTCCACGGTCCGTCGATTGGCCCCGAAGGACTGGCGCGCCTGGCCCCGCTGGGCCTCGTGCCCGACCAATTGCCCCGGCACGTCGCGATCATCATGGATGGCAACGGCCGGTGGGCCGTCGAGCGTGGGCAGCCGCGGATCTTCGGCCATCGCCAGGGCATCCGGAGTGTTCGGTCGGTCGTCGAGGAAGGGTGTCGGCTCGGCCTCGATCAGTTGACCTTGTACTGCCTTTCGATCGAGAACTGGAAGCGGCCTCCACGTGAGTTGCAGTTTTTGCTCCGACTCCTCCGCCACTTTCTCGTGGCCGAGACCAACGAGTTGATGGAGCAGAAGGTCCGGCTGACCACGATCGGCCGCCGCGACGGTTTGCCACCAAAAGTCCTTCGCGAGATCGACCGCGCGACCGCTGCGACCGCCAACAACACCGGAATGACGCTCTGTCTGGCAATCAACTACGGCGGCCGGACCGAGATCGCCGATGCAGCGCGCCAGATCGCCGCTGATGCCCGCTCGGGTCAGCTCGACCCCGAGTCGGTCGATGAGGCCACCTTCGCCCGCTACCTGTCGACCGCTGGGATGCCCGACCCCGACCTCCTGATCCGGACGGCGGGCGAGATGCGCTTGAGCAACTACTTGCTCTGGCAAGTTTCCTACGCCGAACTCTGGGTCACCGAAGTCCTCTGGCCCGACTTCCGGGGGGATCATCTCCTGGCCGCCTGCGTCGCCTATTCGGGCCGCAAGCGCAAGTTCGGCGGTCTTCCTGACCCGTCGCTCCGGTCCTGAATGTCCCTAACTGATTTACCTCTCTCCATGTCGAGACCTTGAATTCATGCTCGCCACTCGGTTGGCGACCGGCCTGACGCTGGTCGCCGTGTTGATCGGTATCTTGATTGGCGACGAGTGGCTCGCCCCCTGGTATCCGCTCTGGTTTGTGGCCTCGATCATCGTGATGACGCTTTGCGCCGTGGAGGTGGTGGGCTTGCTCGCGGCGTCGGGCAACCGGGCCGCCAGCAGCACGGTGGTGGGTGGGATTCTGGCCCTGGTCGTGGCCAACTGGGTGCCGCACCTCGTGGCGCCCATGATGGGTGAAGCGGGGCGATACGTGACCGTGCCCAACAACCCGGCGGCGGCGGTCGACGTCATGGCCTGGCCGCTCTGGACCTTCGTCGCGATCCTGATGGGCACATTCCTGTCGCAGTCGATCCAGTTTCGCCGCCCCGGCGCGACGATGACGACGATCGCCGCGACTAACTTGACGCTGGCCTACGTCGGTCTCCTCGGCGGCTTCATCATCCAGATGCGCTGGCTTGATGGACCCTACCACGGCCTGATCCCGCTGGCCCTCCTGTTTGCCACCGCAAAGGGTTCCGACATCGGGGCTTACACCGTCGGCCGGATCGCCGGCCGGCACAAACTCTGGCCTAGCCTGAGCCCGAACAAGACCATCGAGGGTGCCCTCGGCGGCCTGACCTTCGGCGTGGCTGCGGCGCTGGGCGCCGCGGCCTTCGCGCGGTTCGTCCTTCATGCCCCTTGCCTCGCCTGGACAGAGACGGTTGGCTTTGGCCTCCTCGTGGCCTTGACAGCACAACTCGGCGACCTGATGGAGTCGATGATCAAGCGTGACTGCGAGCGGAAAGACGCCTCATCCGCCGTCCCGGGCTTCGGCGGTCTGCTTGACGTTCTCGATTCGCTCCTTTTCGCGGCCCCGGTGGCGTATGGTTACTGGGTCTGGTTCAGCCCGTGAAGGTGTGATAATTCTCTCCGATCACTCCGGGTCGGTGCCTTGCCCACGGATGCCCTGCCAGATGATCCCTGGGTGGTCAGTGAATCCTTCGTTGCGGACCTCGACGGTGCGGACCGTGGCCGGCAACGGGGCGCACCGGGCTTGCCAGGCGAGCACCATGGTGGCGGCCGTGGCCTCGTCCGCGGCGAGGAGACCCCAGGCTGTTCGATAACAGGTCCAGTCTCCTTCGCCGTTCAAGCAGCCTGGTGATTCGGCCCAGCGGGCGTCGAGCGGTTGGTCGATGATGCAAACGTAGAGGGTCAAGTTCTCGACCTGAGGATGGCTCTTGCGATCGGGTTGGAAGAAGCTGTTGGGAGCCAGACCGGTCGCCAGCAGGCGGTCGCCCAGCAGCCGGATCAGCCGGTCGCGGGCGGGCAAGGCGGGCACCACGACATCCCAAAGGCGCTCGAACAGGCTGATCAGCCCCGAGTGCGTGAGGTAATCGACCGCGTTGAGCGGAACGTCGAGGATCGCCGCCAGGTGAGTGCGGAGGGCTGCGTGATCGGCAAGCGAGGCCGCCGCGCAGACGCGGAGGATCAGGACCGGCAGCGGGCAAGCTGGGTTGCGTCGGGTTTCCTCGTCGAGCGCGGCGACGGCTTCGGTCGGTCGACCCAGGCGAAGGAGGCCGCTGGCGCGGTAGTAGCTGGCCCAGGGGGCGTCGGTCCGGGCGGCCTCGAAGCGGTCGAGGTAGGTCAGCAACGCCTCGTTCTGGTTGAGCGAATGCGCTATGCCAACGGCTTCCCAGGCGATATCGGGGTCGGCCGACCCGGCACGCAGGGCCATGTCGAGCACCGCGAGCGCGTCGGCCAGACGGTCGGATGAGCTGTAAATCTTCGCCAGCCAGAGCGCGGCGCGGCTGTTGGTCCGGTCGAGTCGGAGCACCCGCGCGAGGCATCGCTCGGCCTCGCTCCCTCGACCCGCGCTGGCGTGGTGGACCGCGGCCCGGTTGAAGTTGCCGGCGTTGTTGGGGTCGAGGTCGAGCGACGACCGGAACAACTGTTCGATCCGCTCGGGGCTGATTCGCTCGGCGATGATCGACTCCTCGGCACCGCGGAGCGACTCACCAAGCGCCGCCAGAGCGTTCAAGACGTCGGCAGCGCGAGGGAACGGTCCCGCGATCGCTTCGGCCCAGTCCCAGACGGCGGGACCCGTCGCGGGATCATCCGCCAGGACGCGAGCCAGCAAGAGCAACTGGCTGACGTCGACCGGGTTGGTTGCCAGCCACGGTTGAAGCGCCGTCACGGCTTCGAGAACCTTGGCCCGTGCCGCCAGGTCTTCGCCAGCCTGGATCATGGCGATGACCAGGGACTGGATCGACTCACCGAGCGGAGTCGCGGCCTCGGCGTCGGGATCGGCAACCTCGGCCTCGGCCTCCGTGGCTGGTGTTGACTCAAGTTCCGTTGGTGTCGCCGAGTCATGCACGATCGGCCCTGCCGGCGCGATCGGTGAGGTTGGTAGCTCAGGATCGAGCAAGACCTTGAGGCGGCGGAGCGTCAGCCAGTCGCGGGCCTCGCGGGCCTTTGTCTCCAGTTGGCGGACCAGCCCCGAGGCGCGGTCGGCTTGCCCGGCAAGGTGGTAGGCGGCGATCAGCCGGAGGCGAACGACGAACCAGAGGTCGAGGCATTTCTGCCGGAGCAACCGCTGATCCCAGGAGGTCAGTGTCTTGATCGCCGTGGCATGGTCGCCGTCGAGAGTCGCCCGGAGCGCCCGGACGAGCGCCAGTTCCTTGTGATGTTCGGGCCACTCGTCCTCGGGCGGAACGACGCCCAGGTCGGCCCCGATATCATCCCTGGTCCCTCCGGCTGTACCGTCGATCAGGAGGCGGATCGTCTCGTCGGTGATGGCGGTGGATAATCGGGCGCTGATCGGGTTGTGCGAGGTCGGGACAAATTCCCAGGCCTGACGGACGGCGGCCTCGGCCGCATCGAGCCGACCGGCGATCAGATGGAGCGACGCTTCATCGGCCGCGCCTGACCAGCGACGATCGAAGTTCTTGTTGACGTTTCCATGCGTCACCACCTGTCGCGCATGGTGGATCGCCATGTCGAGGTCATCCGCCGCGCGGTCGACGTCGGCGGCGTACTCGCGAAAGCAGTTGACGCATTCGAGCTTCCCCGTCCGGCGGCAGACCTGAATCCCCTCGGCGACGGTCTCGTGGACCCCTTCGGAGTTGTAGCCGCGCGCCAGCGCCGTCGATCGTCCCATCCCGTCGTAAGCACACGACGATACGCGCGAGACCAGCCAGTCGTAACTTCCCGAATCAACGTCGGGCTGGATTTGCCGCGCCCGCTCCTCGCTTTCGAGGACCGCGATCAACTCGACCGCCGCCTCCTGCCCCGCCTCGGGTTCGAGGACCGACGGAGCGTTGTTCATCATCGTGTGTAACGCCCAGACGTACGGCTCCAGCCGCCGCGCTGTCCGAGCCGTGCGCTTCAACTCGGTCGCCAGCCGGATCGCCGTCCGATAATGACAGCGCTCGATCGCCTCGTTCTTGGCCCGCTCCAGTTCGGCGAGCCGGGTGTCGAGATCGTCGTCGAGTTCGGGACCATCGGTGCTCATCAACGCCTCGCCCTATGAAAACCCGGGATTGATACCAATTGTCCACTCTTTGCCGTTCAGATCAGGTATCCCGACCCCAGAGAGCGTCGGCGATCCAGTCGAGGTCTTCACCCTGCTGTCGGAGCGCGGTCCGGGTGGGTGAGGCTCCTGCCGACGAGAGCGCCTGGCCAACCAGCAAGCGGAGCGCACTGGCCAGCGGGACCGACGTCGACTTGGCGAGCGCTCGCGCGACGAGGCGGTGATTCCGGTTCAGGACGACCTCGTTGCGGCCCGAGGGATGATCACCAACGTGGGCGTCGATCATCCGCTGGAAGCCGCTCGGGATCGTGCCTTGCTGCTTCAGATCCTCCAGCGTCTTCAGGAGTTCGGAGCGTTCGTTGAGAAAAGCCATCACCGGCCGGTCCTCGCGGAACGAGGCGCAGAGGATCTTGGCATCGGCGCCGAGGAAGTCTTGCCAGGTGCCGGGCGCGTCTTCCAGGTCGCTGACTCCCAGGATCGCCATCGCAAACCCGGGCGAGCCGGGGCTGGCCAGGCAGAGGTCGGTCGTCAGCCCGGTCGCGGTCGAGTCGGCTGCCATCGTCGCGAGCAACGATTCCTCGAAGCTCCGGAGCGCGTGGACGCAGGGGACGGGGTGACCCGCGAACAGGGTGTTGGCCCAGCCTTCCTGACGGCGGTCGGTGTTGTACCAGACGACGCGGTCGGCGTTGGTCTCGAAGAGTGGGTCAGCCTCGCTCAGATCCAGGATTGCCTCAAAGGTAAGCGGCCCTTGCGACGTCGCGAACGGATAGGTCCGCCGGAGCAGGTCGCGAAGCCGCCGGACCGAAAGCGCCGAGCCGGCCAGGGTGTACCGGTGCCAGTTGAGGACCGAATCAAACCGGACGCGGTCGTCGCTCGCCAGGCGTTCGAGATGCTCGAAGATCAAGGTTTCCAGGTTGGCGCGGGTCCGGTCGAAGGCGGTGTCGCGGACCAGATCCTCGCGGCTCAAGGTCGGCGTGCAATCGTTAAGTTCCAGGACACCCCGGAGGAAGGGCGCCCACTCGGGCAAGAGCCCCTGGATGCGCCGCGAGATCACCATCCGGCGGACGGTGGCGGTGACGACCGACTCGCCCGCGAAGCCCGGGGTCCGCCGCGAAGTGACGTAGAGGGCACCCGCAAGCGCGGGGGGCCGCGAACTTCGGACCGAGATGACGTCGAGTGGGGTCTCACCGAAGTAGCTGGCGAGTTCGAGTTCAATGGCTTCGCCATCGGGTGTTGGGTCGAACCAGCTTGGGTGGATCAGGTTGACGCGGGCCTTGCCGTCGTTGAGATGGATCGGCACCTGGACGAAGTCGGCATACTCCTTGAGGATACCTTCGAGGAGGTCGGGCTGCTCGGCGAGCTTTTGATGTTGTGGTTTGAGGAAGAGCGTGACCGACGTGCCTGACGCTGCGCGGGCGTGGCTGGACAGCTCAACCTCGCTGCCGGCGCCGGCTTCCCAGCGGACCCCCTCGGCGTCCTCGGCCTGGCGACTTTCGATGACCACGCGATCGGCAAGCATGAAAGCACTGAACAGGCCGACGCCGAACATCCCGATCAGTGCGCTGTCATCACCATCGGCGTGCCCGGCCGCGACGAGGTCGCCACGCCCGCGGATCTGGCCGGTGATGCCGATCCCAAGCGTGCTGAGATAGGTTTCCGCCTCCTCGGCGGTAATCCCGATTCCATCGTCGGTGAACCGGATCGCGTGTTGCTCGGGCAGTTGCTCGACGTCGATCCGCCCGGCATAGTCGAGAACAGCGCGCCGACGCCGGGCCACGGCGTCGTGGGCGTTCTGGATCAACTCGCGGATCGCCGACTCGGGCCGACTGTAGAGGGCAGTGCCCAATATCTCGATCACACCGGCAATGTCGACCCGAAAGGGAATCCGTCGCTTCCAGCTCATCAGTCGCGGACCTCAGTCTCATGCAGGGGGCGGTTGGGGGCGAGGCTCGGACGGATCAAGGCCCGCGCCGGCCCGAGTTGGGGCGCGACCAGCGATCGCGCCGCACCCGAAGTTCGCGGGCGAGATCCGCAGCGCCGAGCGCGTCATGGCACGCGATCAGCCCATCAACGGCGTCATACAATGGCCGGTTCATGGGATGATCACGCGGGAGCCGGCCGTCGAAGTCACGGGGCATGGTGTTATCGGCGAGTTCGTAGGCATAGCCGAAGTGGCCTTTGGCCAGCGCGGGGTCGCGGAAATCCTCGAGCGCGATCTGGCCGAGCGCGACGTGGACCCAGACGTTGTCGCCGCAGCCCTGAAGGGCATACCGCAAGGCATCGCGGGCCGCCTCGGGGTCGCCCGCCTTGCGCAGTTCGATCCCTTCCTCGTAGTCGAGTTCCATCTCGTGGATGCACTTGGGATGCACCAGGACAAATTCATCGCCGCCCAACTGCTTCAAACCCAGACCCCCCCGCCGCGAGACTCCCCCGCGCGACCCGTTCGCTCCCGAAGCTCGCCCCGGTGCCGCCGGCCGGCCGCCCCGGTTCTGAGCCGGTGGCCGGTCGTCGCGATTTCCCCCTGTGCGCTCGATCATCATGGGCTCCTGAAGCCACTTGCCGACGGAAACCTTCTCTGCTTCCAAAATATCCCGCCCGAGCCGACTTGGCGACGGTTGAGCCCTCATTTCCCGGAGTGACCGAGGCGAGCAGTGCCAGCGCGGTCAAGATCCGGCCGCCGGGGGACGGCATTTTGGACACAAGTGATGGCTTCCGGAACATGACGTTGACACTTTGCAAATTTTTGATTAAAGCTGTCGCCGTGGCTTGCCGGTCCGCGACGAGTTCAGTTAGACTCTGTTCCTCGCTGATCCAAGTGGGAGCCACGTCCTCGATCAGGCGATGTCGCCTGCTAGCATGACGTGATTTGGTGAATCAAGAAGGATTCTTCCACGAATCACATCATTGAGGTCGCCCAATGAATGGGTCTACCCCGGCGCTATTGCATGGCCCGGTGCCTGCCCGTTCGATTCGCGACAAACTCTGGAAAGGATTCCCATGAGCCGTCACAACGTCGTGATCATCAAGGACACCCACCGCGGCCTTCTCTACGAAGACGGGGTCCTGAAGGACGTCCTTCCCGCCGGCCGCTACCAAATTCCTCGGCCCCGGACCGGGTTGTCTCGTCTGTTCGGCCGCCGTCGGCCCACCGTCGATGTCGCGTTGATCGACATCCGGTGCCGCGACCGAGTTGTCTTGCTCCAGGATTTTCTGACGGCCGAAGGGGCCTCGATCTCGGCCAGCTTTTCGGTTCGCTTTCGTGTGGCTGATGCCCGCGCCGCAACACACCAGGTCAAGAACTTTGAGGAGCGGATCTGCGCTGAGGCGCAGGCGATCGTCCGCCGGACCATCCGGGGTATGAGCCTGGAAGAGATCCTCAGCGCCCGCGACGAGATCGGCGACGAACTGCTCCGCCTTCTGGTCGAATCTGCCCGGCAGTATGGTGTCGAGGTGCTTCAGGTCGACTTCAAGGATCTGATCATCCCCGAGGATTACCGCAAGGCAATGAACCTGGCTGTGGCTGCGAAACGACTCCGCCACGCCCAGATGGGTCAGTTCAACGGGTCTTTCGACGACTTCGCCGAGATCTTCGACGGCGACACCCTGGCCCGGCCCGAAGAGTCGGATGAAGCCGACGACGATGGCGAATTTGTCTTCGCCCAGCCCGCTGCCCGCCGAGGCCGAGAACCTCGCGCCCGCAAGGCCCGCGCCGGAGCCATTGCCGAAGCCCCGCTCCGCCGCTATCGTCCCTGATCGCCACCGCAAGTCGAACTTGCTGCGTGATTTGCAAGGCTTCCAATCTGGAAGCCTTGTCGCGTTTCGAAGCGGCTGGGATGCGTCCCACGGTTTATAATACGATCAAGCCCAACCAGGCAAGTCAGCCTGAACCTGAAGGAAGACTGTTTCATGCACCCGACTTTCTTGCGGAAGATCGTCGAGCGACCCCCCTTCGTCGCTGGTCGCCCCCATTCCGGCCCGAGCCGGCAACTGGCAACGGCTTCGACCAATGATCTGGATCCGACGGGGGCAACGATTTCCGAGGATCAATGTATCTGCTTCAAGGACCCCCGCTGGGCCACGCCGCTGACTCTTGAAGAACAAGCGGCAAGGTTTGTGGCTCATAATCGGTGGGTTAAAGAGATGAAGAGTATCCCCGACGATCCGGACGAGGACGACCGCGACTTCTTCAGGGCGATGGACGCGGGGCGCGAGTTCCCTTTGTTCGAAGATATGTATTGACGTGGCCCGTTTGATCCTGCTGGACGCTGGATTTATCGGCCTCATCTGTTGTTCCCCGGCTTGCCTGAAGTTCAAAAATGCTTTCACTGGATCGGCCAACGCGAAGCGGCTGGAGCCAGAGTGGTCATTCCCGAGATCACCTGCTATGAAGTTCGGCGTGAGCTAACACGACTTCAGGCAACCAGCAAACTTCTAAGGCTTGAGTCGGCTCGTCGTTCGCGTGGTGTGTTGCAGATTGAAGAACGCACCTGGTTCCAGGCCGCCGAATTTTGGGCCGTCGTTCGTCAGGCTGGCAAACCCACCGCTCCCCCGAAGCGCTTGATGGCGATGCGATTCTCGCGGCGTTGGCTGTGACTTTGACCACCAAGGGGGATCTGGTCACAATCGCCACGACGAACCAGCGGCATCTGGCCTGGTTCCCCGGGGTGGATGCTCGGTGGTGGGATCAGGTGATCTAAGCGCCCGCCACATTCTCAGACCGATTTGACAACCGCGCTGGCTGTTCTAGTTTAAGTCGGACATCCCCAGGGTGGACCCGACGACTGAACATCCAGGGAGCGGCACGATGGGACTTCCGGTCCGCTTGGTGTGCATTGAGTGCTTGGAGAGTATCGAGGTTTCGTGCAGTGGCTCGACGAGTGAGCCGTCCGCTTGCCCGCGATGTGGTTGCTATCTCGACCCGTTCGAGCAAGGGATTCACTCGCGGGTTGAATTGGATTTTGATTCGCCCCTGACGATCAGCATGTCCGAGGCGGCGACGCTTCGGAGCGAACAGCCCGCCGCGCCGGTGCTCCGTCAGGTCGGGCGGTTTCAGATCCGACTCGTGCTCGGTGAGGGAGGCTATGGGCAGGTCTTCCGCGCTTACGATCCCCACCTCGAACGCGAGGTCGCGCTCAAGGTTTTGAAGCCGAACCGGCTCGGCGAAAAAGCACTCGAACGGTTCTATCGCGAGGCCCGTGCCGCCGCGCGGCTCGATCACCCGAACATCGTCGCGCTGCATGATGCCGGCCGCGATGAGGGACGGTGCTGGATCGCCTATCAACTTGTGTCCGGTCAAACGCTCTCGGCGCTGCGTGACATGACGCGGCCCTCGGTTCTGGATTCGATTCGGATCGTCCGCGACCTGGCGCTGGCGCTCGACCATGCGCATGGTCGTGGGGTCTTCCACCGCGACCTGAAGCCCGCCAACGTCATGATCGACGACGCCGGACGCCCGCGCCTGACCGACTTCGGGCTCGCCCGCCGCGACGACATTGTTTCTGACCTGACCGTCGAGGGGACCGTGCTTGGCACGCCGCAGTACATGAGCCCCGAGGCCGCCGCCGGTCGCGCTCACGAGGCTGACGCTCGGAGCGATGTCTACAGTCTCGGTGTCATCCTTTACGAACTGCTCTGCGGTCGACGTCCCTGTGACCTCCCGAGCGGCAGCCCGCTCTGGCGCTCCACGCACCATGTCGTCCCCGCCACGCCTCGAAGCGTTGACCGGGGCATTCCCTCCGCTCTCGACCGGATTTGCATGAAAGCGCTCGCCCTCAACCCCTGCGACCGCCACGCCAACGCCGGCCTGCTGGCCACCGCGTTGACCGAAGCGATCGACAACTATCGCCCACCCCGGTCAAAGCGGTCGGTCAAGACGATCGAGCGGATCGGTTGGCCTCGTCTCAACTTCAAGGGCAAATTGGCCATTGGCTTGGTTACGTGCCTTGTGGCGATTACTGCTGGACTTGGTATGGTCGTGTCTCCGACGGATCTTGGTTCAAAAGAGGATGGCAAATTATTGGTTCAGAGCGTCAAGCGACCATTGAGCACCCCCGCGCTTCCGGCAATCACGGTTGCTCCCGCATTATCCGATCAGATCGCGGAATTCGTGTTTGATGATCCAGTCGAGATTACCCCAATTCCGTCCCAAGGTCTCGAACCATTCCAACTTGCCGCAACCCCGGCACCAGCATTTCGGGTGATTGGCAACTCTGAAACTCATGTTTATCATGCCCCTGATTGCCCCCACCTCAAATACATGAAAAAAAGACGAGAGGAATTTGATAGTGAGTCTGAGGCGCTTGCTCAATCTTACCGCCCGTGTGATCTGATGAAAAATCGACGAAAACTCTCTCCTTGACCTTGGATCCGACGCCGAAAACTAGCGATCTGGTCCGATTCTGATCGGCGGCTTGACTCAATTTCGACCTCGCGTTGATACTGGTTTGATCGACTCGTCATCTTTGACGAAGCGATCAACGCGAATGGTCCGAAGGTGTCATGCCGGATGGTTGTTGGTCGACTCTGGCTGGCTCTGGTTACCGTGGTTCTGGTTGGGCTGGTGGCCTGGATCGGCTGGATCTGGTGGTCGTGGCGCCGCTCGGTGGCGGAGCTGGAACGAGCCTGGGACGCGTTCAACTCGGGGCGGCCGTTCCGGGCGCGACGGCGTCAACTCAACCGGTCGATCCGTCGATTCGCGGCCTCGATGCAGGCGACGCTTGCCGAGGGAGAAAGTCTTCGGACTGGGCTGGAGCGTGATGTTGAGCAGTTGCGGGTCGTCCTGGGGGGGATGAGCGAAGGGGTGATCGCGATCGACCCACGACGGCGGTTGCTGTTCGCCAACGGGAGCGCGGACCGAATGTTTGGCCTCGGGCCGCAGGCGGTCGGTCGCCTGGTCCTGGAACTGATTCGAAGTCCGCAATTTCAAGAAGCGGTCGATGCCACCCTCACGACTCGCGACGCCTTTCGCGGCGAGATCACCTTGCCGAGCCGCGAGAACCCGGCACGCTCGGCCCCACGCGTCCTGGCCATTCAGGGGGCGATCTTGCCTGGAGCGACACCCGCCGGCGCGGTCCTGGTCTTCCACGATGTGACCGACCTCCGCCGGCTCGAACGGATGCGCCAGGACTTCGTCGCCAACGTCTCGCACGAGTTGAAAACGCCGCTGGCTGCCATCAAAGCTTATACCGAGACCTTACTCGACTCGGCGCTGCATGATGAGGAGGTCAACGTCCGGTTTCTCCACCGGATCGAGGAGCAAGCCGAGCGTCTGAACCAGTTGATCCTCGACCTCCTCCGGCTGGCTCGGCTTGAATCGGGGCAGGAAGTCTTTCACCACGAACCGCTTGAAGTCGCCGACCTGCTGGAGACCTGCGTCGAGACTTACCGCGACCGTGCCGAGGCGAACGGGCTGACCTTGACCTGGGAACCGGGACCGATCGACCCGATGGTCCGCGTCGTCGCCGACGAGGAAGCGTTTCATCAGGTCTTCGACAACCTGATCGACAACGCGATCAAGTACACGCCCACAGGCGGTTGGGTCCGCGTCCAGGGAGCCATTGAGGGAGAGATGGTTGAGATCTGCGTCGTCGATTCCGGGATCGGCATCCCCCGCGACGATCTCCCCCGCGTCTTCGAGCGGTTCTACCGGGTCGACAAGGCACGGAGCCGCGAACTCGGCGGGACCGGCCTGGGCCTGTCGATCGTCAAGCATGTCGTCGGGTCGATCGGTGGGCAGGTCACCGTCGAATCGCGGATCGGTGAAGGGACACGGTTTCGGGTTAAACTTCCCAAAGTACCGAATCGCTGAGAGCTGAGATTGTTCACGATTCTTGAGTGATCCACGCGGATCGACGACACTCCCTGACTAGAACAAGGGAGCGTTATGGATCTGACCGACCTCATGAACCTCTACCGAGGACCGTTGATCGGCCTGATCGCCTCGTGGGGAGCGCCCTGGGGCGAGGCGGTCGACCTGGCTCAGGAAAGCTTCGCGACCGCCTGGCTCAACCGCGCCTCATGCCGGGGCGACTGGACCGACCCCGCCGTCTTCGGCCCGTGGCTCCGAGGAGTTGCGCGGAATCACTACCGAAACTGGGCACGGAGTCGCGGCCGGCACCGCGCCCGGTTCGTCACGCTCAACTCCGCGACGCTGGGGGCGAGGGCAGTCGGTCCAGCCGCCGACCCGTCGACCGATGAGGCCGAGCTGATCCGGCGGGCGATCGAGCGGTTACCAGCGCCGCAGCGGCAAGTCATCTGGATGCACTATCTCGAAGAGTCGACCGTCATCGAGGTGGCGACGCTGCTCGGGATCACTTCCAAAGCGGTCGAGGGCCGCCTCTACCAGGCGCGGCGGAACTTGAGGAGACTGCTGGACGATCCGCGACCAGCATCAAAGATCGGAGGGTTATTCCTTTGGCTCTGAACCCGACCCCCGACGCAATCCGCGCGGCGTTGCGGAGTTATCGAGCGGACCCCGACCAGTTCAATGCGGATGTCCGGCTGCGCATCGAGGCAACCGATGCGCAGCCAGCCGACCCCTTGGCGGGCGCCTCACCGTGGCTCCGCAGCGCGGCGGCGTTCTTGCCGTTGCCGCTGGTGGCAGGCGGCACGGTGACGGGTGCGGTGACCAAGATGACAGGAGGGTTCAAGATTGTGAGCTACCTCACCTTGCCTGCAATCAGCCTGTTCGTACTGTTCGCCGCGGCAATCGGCAGCGTCACGCGGATCAACGACATCCACGGTCAGCACCAACCCATGTTCGGTGATGAAGCGGCGGTTCAGAACGCTTTCAAAACCTGGTGGCGGCGGTCGCAACCGATCTACTGGGCGATTTTCGGGATCAGTCTGGCCATGATGTTTTACGGGGCGACCTGGCTCCTCTTTCTGGGCCTGATCGGCTCGTTTGGAGTGTTGCTGGTCATGCTGAACTCGCTGGCACGACGGGGGCTGGGCACTCGGCAGCTCATCGGGCAGATGTGCCTGATGGCCCTGATGGCGCTCGGGCAGGTGACCGCCTTCGTCGGCCTCGGCGACAGCGAGTTGCACTTCATCGACCAGAAGTTTCTGCCGGTCGTTTGTTTCCTGGGCATCGTCTTGATCGGGCCTACCCTGGTAGGTGATCGATTTGGGCTGATCGGGTGGCGGCGAAATCGGTTTTTGCCCTGGGCGGTCCTGGGCGTCATGCTCGTCATCCTGGGACCGCTCGGCTGGACCTTCCTCCGACCAACGCTCCAGCCGGTGACCCGCGCCGATCTGAAGGACCATGTCGAGTCATTCCAGGAAGCGCCATTCTCGTCCTCAAGCTGGCACGACTGGGAGATCGTCGCCCGCTGGACTATTGAGGCGGGTCTGAAGCCCGACCTCAGTGGTCCGCGCCGCCTGTTCGTCCAGACCAGCCCGACCGATCCGGTCTATGTTTTCATTTTGACGTACGCCAGCCGGATTGGCCTGATCCGAGCCGAGGAGTTTGCCTGGTTGCCCGACTATGCAAACGAGCGGAAGCGGATTTTTGATGATCCGCACGGATCGAACCGGACTCAACCACTCCGGAATCTCAACCACCAGGAATGGATCATCCGAGGCTCGGTGATGAACGGTCGCTTGACCGTTGCCGAGCGCGACTATCTGGCCGATCGCTTGCATGCCACGTTGGACGGGCTCGATCCCGAAACTTACGAGGTACTGGCCGATGCGGTCCAGGTTACCCAACTGCTGGCGGTGATCGATCGACCCGTCAATCCCAACCGGTATCGAGCCCGCATCCATGGATTGCTCCGGGCACTGCTCAGTAAACAGGGAGGTGGGTTCCAGGTCGCGGGCGGGTTCAAGTCGTTCGCAAAGCAAACGACTGGTTCCAATGATGCGACCGAGTACGCGCTCGAACTGATGCAGACCTACGGAGTTCCCGCCGATCTCGACATGAACTGGGTCCGGTCGTTCGTCCGGGCGACCGGAACCCGGATCAATGATCAGTGGGTCATCGCCGTGGCCCGCGAGCGGCTCAACGCCCTGCCTGGCGTCCATCCGCCTACGTGGTTCGAGATCCTGAACGCCGAGCGGAGCCTGGTCGCAATCGTGATTCTGGTCGGTCTTTGTCTCTTTGCCACCTGGACCGCTCCCCGGACGTAAATTGACAAATCGAACAGCTTCATCAAATTTACTTGCCGGGGTGGTAAGATGTTGGTCCTTGTGAACCCGCACAGCGGTCGCAAGGCTGGTTTGATCTGGCTTCGATCCGGGCCGAATTGTTCTCCGAGACCATCATGCGCATCTTCTCGCGACGCTTGTCGATCCATACCCTTGGTTGGTTTGCTCTGATGGGCCTTGCCGCATCGCTGGCCGGTTGCGGTGGTGAATCGGCGACCGACTCCGAGGCCAACCCGGTGACGGTCGATGGGTCGAGCACCGTCTTCCGGATCAGCAAGGCAGCGCAGGAAGCATTTCTCGCGGTCAACACCAAGGTCGATGTGATCGTGAACTCGTCGGGGACCGGCGGCGGGTTTACCAAGTACCTGAACAGCGAGATCGATATCGTCGATGCGTCGCGGCAGGCCAAGCCCGAGGAAGAATCCAAGGCGAAGGCTCAAGGGCTTGACTGGCACCGGTTCCTGGTCGGGTACGACGGGATCAGCGTCATCGTCAACAGCAAGAACAACTTCGTCCAGGAGCTGACGGTCGCCCAGCTCAAACGGCTCTGGGAACCCGACAGCAAGGTCAAGACCTGGAAAGACCTCGACCCGAGCTGGCCCGACCGCGAGATCAAGCTCTATTCGCCCGACGACAAGTCCGGCACGTTCGAGTTCTTTACCGAGGCGATCGTCGCCAAGAGCAAAAGCCAGCGCAAGGACGTTCAAGCGAGCTCAGATGACAATATCCTGGTCCGTGGGGTTGCGGGTGATCTGGATGGAATCGGCTATCTTGGGTACGCTTACTTTCAGGCCAACGCCGAAAAGCTCAAGGTCGTCGCGCTCAAGGCAACCTCCGAGAGTCCCGCCGTGGCGCCGAACCCGACGACGATCCTGGCCAAGACCTACGCTCCGTTGTCACGCCCGCTGTTTATCTATGTCAAGAAGTCAGCCTACCGTCAGCCATCGGTCGCGGCGTTCGTGGACTTCTACCTCGACAAGATTGAGGATCTCGCGACCCGGGCCAAGTACGTCGCCCCAACCGCAGAGGACCGCGCCGCGAACAAGGCGACCCTCGATGCGGCCAAGGTCGTGACCCCTTCGGCCTGATCGCTCCGACCGCTGGCGCGACTTTTCCCCGAGAGTGCCCCTTGACGCCTGCCTCGACATCGAACCCGTTCGGCTTGCCGTCCGCCTCCTCCGGTTTAGCCTCGGAGCGGTGGGCCGGGCCCTCACCGTTGCAGCGGATCGGGGAAAAGGTCGTTTACGTGTTTCTCTTTCTCTGCGCCGTCGTCACGGTCTTGACGACGGTCGGGATCGTCGTGATCCTTGGATTTGAGACGCTCCACTTCTTCCAGGTGTCCCACGAATCTCCGATCGCCTTCCTGCTGGGCACCGACCTGGAACCGGGCGGCTCGCCCCCTCGGTTCGGGATCTTGCCGTTGATCTGGGGGACAATGGTGATCGCGCTCGGTTCGTCGGTGATCGCGCTGCCGATCGGTCTCCTGAGCGCCATCTATCTGAGCGAATATGCCCCCCGACCGGTCCGCGCGGTCCTGAAACCGACGCTCGAACTCCTAGCAGGGATACCAACGATCGTCTACGGCTACCTGGCGATCTTGCTCGTCACGCCGGTCCTGAAGGCGATCTTCGAGCCGTTTGGCGTTGCGGTGGAGACGTTCAATGCTCTCAGCGCCTGCATCGTGGTCGGGATCATGATCATTCCGCTCGTCTCGTCGCTGAGCGAGGACGTGCTCTCGGCGGTCCCCCGCGGGCTCCGCGAGGCGGGATACGGGCTGGGTGCGACGAAGTTCGAGGTCTCGACGCGGATCGTCCTGCCAGCCGGTTTATCGGGGGTGGCGGCATCGTTTATCCTGGCGATCAGCCGGGCGATCGGCGAAACGATGGCGGTGGTCCTGGCCGCCGGGGCTCGGCCGCAGATCAGCCTGAACCCCCTCTCGTCGGTCGAGACGATGACTGCCTATATCGTCGGTGTGGCTAGCGGCGAGGCGGGGGCGGGCTCGCCCGAAGCGTTATCATTGTTTGGGGTCGGGATGGCCCTGTTCTTGATCACGCTGACGCTGAACATCGCGTCGGGCTTCGTTTTGCGGCGTTACCGCGAGGTCTACCACTGATGGCCGCGCTGGTCGAACCCCCCGAAGCATACGAACCTGACCGCCGGTCGCGGCGGATCGTTGGCCCCATCTTTGGACTGGCCTGCCTGATCGCCACATCGTCGGGCGTGGTCATCCTGTCGGTGATGCTCGGCGCGGTCATCGGCGCCGTCGTCCGCGACTCGCACCGCCCGATCTGGGCGACGATCGCCCACCTGATCACGCACTTGCAGTCGAGTGATCCCGAGATTGCTGGCTTTCGCGCCGGGGTCTATGGCAGCTTGTGGTTGCTCGGCCTCGTCGCGGTGTTCGCCATCCCGGTTGGCGTTGGCGCGGCGGTCTTTCTCGAAGAGTACGTCCCGCCCGGCCGAATCCGGCGGATCATCCAGCTCAACATCGCCAACCTCGCGGGCGTGCCGTCGATCGTCTACGGCATCCTTGGCCTAGCGGTCTTTGTGCGGGCCTTCGGTGCCCGCTCGCTCGCGCTTGGGCCAACGTTGTGGTCGGGAGCGTTGACGCTCGGCCTCCTGATCTTGCCGGTCATCGTCATCGCCACTCAGGAAGCGCTCCGGACCGTCCCCGGCTCGCTCCGGCAGGCGGCGATGGCGCTCGGGGCCCGGCGGTGGCAGGTCGTGCGCGACCACATCTTACCCTCGGCCATGCCAGGGATCTTGACGGGTGTGATCCTGGCTCTTTCTCGGGCGATCGGCGAGACCGCGCCGTTGCTGATGGTCGGGGCCGCCGGGTCGATCCTCCGCATCCCGAAAGGACCGTCGAGTCGGTACACCGCGTTGCCGGTCGAGATCTACAACTATGCCAAAGATCCCGACGTGAAGTTTCAAGCGGTGGCCGCGGGCGGTATCCTGTTGTTGTTGGCCTTGCTCCTCACGATGAACGCGACGGCCATCGTGATCCGGAATCGTTATGCCCGATCCTCGCGAGGCTAGCCGAGCATGAGCGTCTCGAACACCCAACCGACCACGCCCCCACCACCGCCCCTGACGTCCGCCCCGCTCCACCACGGTGCCAACCGGGCCGAGCCGATGCCCCCCGCCGCGCTGACCACCGAGAACTTGCGCGTCTGGTACGGCACGTCGCTCGCGCTGCGCGACATCACAATCGCGATCCCGCAGAACCGGATCACGGCGCTGATCGGACCCTCAGGGTGCGGCAAGAGCAGCCTTCTCCGCTGCTTCAACCGGATGAACGACCTGATCCCCGGCGCCCGGATGGAAGGGGCGATCACCTTCGAGGGTCAAGATCTCGCCGCTCCCGACGTCGACCCCGTCGCCCTCCGGCGTCGGATCGGGATGGTTTTTCAGAAGCCGAACCCGTTCCCGAAAAGCATCTACCAGAACATCGCCTGGGGCGCGAAGATCAACGGCTATCGCGGCGACCTCGACGAACTGGTCGAGAAGTCGCTCCGCCGCGCCGCACTCTGGGACGAGGTCAAATCCAAGCTCAACCGCTCGGGCATGGAACTTTCGGGCGGCCAGCAACAGCGGCTTTGCATCGCCCGCACGCTGGCGGTGGAGCCCGAAGTGATCTTGATGGATGAGCCCTGCTCGGCGCTCGACCCGATCTCGACGGCCCGCGTCGAGGACCTGATGGACGACCTGAAGGCCGACTACACGATCGTGATCGTCACCCACAACATGCAGCAAGCCCGCCGTGTCAGCGACATGACCGCGTGCCTGATGCTCGACGACGGCGCTGCGACCAGCGGCCACCGGACCGGCATCATCGCCGAGTTTAGCCCCACTGACCGCCTCTTCACCAACCCGACCGACCCCCGGACCGAAGCGTACATCACGGGGCGGATCGGCTAAATTCTATCCGGAATCTACGATGCGACGACCGCAACTAACGATCGCCTCGATGCTTGGAATCGTGGCGGTTGCCGCCGTCGGGATTGTCGCGTTTCAAACGGCAACCGACGCCGCGTTGACGGTCGTGATCAATGGGGTCGTGTTGATCCTGATTTATGCGACTGTGGAAGCGAAGTTTTCGCAAGGTTCGACCGCAGCCTGGTGGTTTGGCTTCGCCCTCTTCGGTTGGGTAGCACTTCTTTGCTCGGAAGCCAACCTCAGCACGACGAAAATCTTTGGCTGGCTCATGGTCCTGGTGGAACCCACGTATTTTCTTGATGACTCTCCCGGTATTCAGCGTTGGATCTGCCGCTACGGAATGGCTCGGGCTTTGTTCAGCTTGGTTGTCGGCCTGGGAGGTGCAATCCTCGTGGCGTGGTATGCTGGCAAGAGAGAGAGACGCCAGTCATCTGAATTCAAGCATCACTGACGCAAGCAATTGCAGCCGTCGAACTTCCCGAAACCCACACGCGATCTTCACAATCAAGCGGTAGATTGGTTGCAATTCCTGCGTGTGAAATTCTCTGGCGGCTTTCTCTTCCGAGTGATTGACCTTCCATGTCGAAGCCGAAAATCCTGGTCATTGAGGACGAGCGGGCCCTGACCGAAGTCCTGGCTTACAACCTGGAGCGCGAGGGGTTTGAAGCCTTGCTCGCGCATGATGGTCAGGATGGATTGCGGCAGGCTCAGATCAAGCTCCCTGACCTGATCGTGCTGGACCTGATGCTGCCGGTTAAAGGGGGTTTGGAGGTCTGCCGCGAGTTGCGCCAGGGGACGCGGACGCGCGACATCCCGATCATCATGGTTACGGCCAAGGCGGAGGAATCCGACCAGTTGGTCGGGTTCGCCACCGGGGCGGATGATTATGTGACCAAGCCGTACTCGATGAAGGTCCTGATCCAGCGGATCAAAAAAGAACTTCGGCGTGGGCAACTCGTCGATGACACCAACCCGGCCAGCGTTTATGAAAGCCAGGGGGTCGTCATCGACCGCCACCGGCACCGGGCCCTGTTTCAGAACGAGGAACTACCGCTAACTCCAACCGAGTTTCGCTTGCTCGAAACGTTGCTCCGCCAGGCGGGGCGGGCTTTTACCCGCCATGAACTGATGGATTCGGCGATCGGCGAAGATGCGGTGGTCCTGGAACGGACCATCGACGTCCATGTCAAGAGTCTCCGCAAAAAGCTGGGTGATGCCGCCGACCTTATCGAGACGGTTCGGGGTGTCGGGTATCGCTTCCACGAGCCTCGGTTGATCGAATCCTGAGCGGCGCTGACTTCGGGGCCGGGACCACTGCTGGCCATTGGGCGGTCACGGCTGTGGGCGGTTCGACGGGTTTGCCGTCAATCAACTCAGCGCGGACCACGGAGATTTCCCGGGGCGCCTCGATCCCGAGCCGGACCTGGCCCCCTTCGAGCCGGACCACGGTGACGCACACGTCGGCGCCGATGTAGAGCTTTTCCATGAGCTTGCGCGTCAATACCAACATGGTGTCCAGTCCTTGAAGCGTGGCGAACAAACGGGCAAAGGGAACAATTCCGCCTAGCACCGCTTGCGGCAGGTCGTCATCGATCTGTCCGAACTCTAGGTTATGGACAAAGAAAGCGGGACGATTGCGGCAGAATTTTCGTGGGCTTCCTGCCTTGCCCTGTCGGATCCAACTGACCCGACTGGATCGAAGTCGCACCATTCACAACGTCGCAACGTATTAGTCGCATGGTCACAGTTTGTGACAGGTGAACGACCTCAACCGCTCGATTGTGGATCAGTGGTCGCCGCATGAATACGGTCGAGTGAAATCGGATCTCGATCTTGGACAAAAGCGGTGATTTCTGGCAGCATGGTCGGTCGCCCTGTCACCAGTCGGTCGCGGCCTGGCTCGCCACCCCATCGCATTCGTGGATGAGCCAACCCGCCCTCGCGAGGTCATCATGTCGCACGCTCAGGTCATCATTATTGGTTCGGGTTCGGCAGGTCTCACGGCCGCGGTTTATGCTGCGCGAGCCAATTTGCAGCCCATCGTCTTTGAGGGCAAGGAACCCGGCGGGCAGTTGACCTGGACCACCGAGGTCGAAAATTTCCCCGGGTTCCCCGAAGGAGTCATGGGGCCGAAGCTGATGGATAACATCCGCGATCAGGCCAAGCGTTTCGGCGCGGATTGCCGGTTCGAGAAGGTCACCAAGGTTGACTTCTCGCAGCGCCCGTTCAAGGTCACCGCCAACGACGACGCCAACTTCCTCGAAGGCAAGGACACCGAGTACACTGCCGACGCCGTCATCATTGCCACCGGCGCCACGGCCCGGACGCTCGGTCTACCCGAGGAGATGGAGTACATGGGTTATGGCCTCGGCACCTGCGCCACCTGCGATGGCGCGCTTTATAAAGGGAAGAAGGTCGCGGTAGTCGGTGGTGGCGATACCGCCGTCGAGGAAGCCACGTTTCTGACCCGCCACGCCAGCCAGGTTACCTTGGTCCATCGCCGCAACGAACTTCGCGCGTCGAAAATCATGCAGGATCGTCTTTTCTCAAACAAGAAGATTGACTACGCCTGGAACTCGACGCCGGTTGCCTACCTCGGCGAGAAAGAGCCTTACAAGGCGCTCAAGGGGATCAAGGTTCAGGGACCCAACGGTGACGGCTCGCGTGACCTTGAATTCGACGGAGTTTTTCTGGCGATTGGCCACAAGCCCAATACCGAGATTTTCAAGGATCAGCTGGTAATGACGCCCGAAGGCTATCTGATCAACCGGACCGCGCTGGCCTGGAAGGGGATCGAGGTTCCCGCTGATCTGCTCGACACGCTGCCCAACTACGGGACATCGACGAACGTCGAGGGAGTATTCGCGGCGGGCGACGTGGTAGACACCCATTACCGTCAGGCGATCACGGCTGCCGGGGCAGGGTGTTCCGCCGCGATCGACTGCGAGCGCTGGCTCGAAAGTCAGCATGAGTAATTCAACAAAAGGGATTATCGTTCGTTGAATTGTTGTGTCGTTAGGGGTGAAGCACCCATTGACCACATTGCGCACGAGGCATAATCGTCGTGGGGCTGCAACCTGGCTCGCTGACATTTGCATCGCGATCGACTACAATACGAAAAATCGCGCGCGGTCGGATTTTGACCCGACCGCGGCGTCCTGTCCACTTTGCGCCCTTTGAAGCTGGGTTTTGAGGGAACTACACTGTCATGGAGAGTCGATCACCCCAGGAGCCGTCGCGTCGTCCCCCGGTCAATGGGCGCAAGCCTAGCGGGGCGGGTGGCTCGTCGACTCCTCCCTGGATCTGGGTATTCTTGATCACCGTCGTGGTCCTGATCACCTACATGCTGTCGGGCAAGAACGAAACACCTGTCAACTACAGTCCCTGGTTCAAAGAGCAGGTCAATAACGACAATATCGAATCCATGGTGATCGAAGGCCTGATCATCCATGGCAAACTTCGGCACACCGTCTCATATCCTTCCTCCGTCGCCGGTGAAAAACCAATCGACAAGGTCGAGAAGTTTATCACCGCATTTCCATCGGAAGATCTGATTCTGCCGGTCATCAATGTGCTTGAAACTCGCACCGGTACTGTTTCTCGGATGGTGGGCAAAGAGAAAAAGGAAATCCTCAAGTCGGATATCGAGGCGCCCCGGATTCAGGTTGACCCGCCCCAGGCGGCAACAGGTCTGGTCTGGCTCTCACTCCTGTTGCCGACCCTGGGTCTCCTCCTGTTCGTCTTCTTGATGATGCGGCGTGCCCGCGACCAGTTTGATGGTGGCATTCTGGGCAACTTCACCCGTAACCCTGCCAAGCGGCACGATAAGTCGAAGCAGCGAACCACGTTCGAGGAAGTCGCCGGACTTGAGAACGCCAAAAGCGAACTACAAGAGATCGTTGAGTTCCTCAAAAACCCGGAGAAGTTCCAGCGGCTCGGGGGTCGCATCCCCAAAGGGGTGCTGCTGAATGGTCCTCCCGGCACGGGCAAAACGTTGCTTGCTCGGGCCGTGGCCGGTGAGGCGGGAGTCCCTTTCTTCTCGATCTCGGGTTCCGAGTTTATCCAGATGTTCGTTGGTGTCGGTGCTAGCCGCGTCCGCGACATGTTCAAGACGGCCCGCGAAAACAGTCCCTGCATCCTCTTTGTCGATGAGATCGACGCCGTTGGGCGCGTCCGTGGTGCCGGCCTGGGTGGTGGTCACGACGAGCGGGAACAGACCCTGAACCAGATCTTGACCGAGATGGATGGTTTTTCGCCGAGCGAGACCGTCATCGTGCTGGCTGCCACCAACCGACCGGACGTCCTCGACCCCGCCCTGCTCCGTCCAGGTCGGTTCGACCGCCATGTGACCGTCGATCGCCCGACCAAGAAGGGTCGGCTGGAAATCCTCAAGGTTCACACCCGCAATAACCCGTTGGACGACGACGTCGACCTCGACGGGATCGCCCGTGGGACCGTCGGGATGAGTGGCGCCGACCTGGCCAACCTCGTCAACGAGGCCGCCTTGCTAGCCACCCGCGCTGAGAAAGACAAGCTCGATATGTCCGACTTTGACGCGGCTCGCGACAAGGTCATCATGGGAGCCAAGCGGGAAGAGATCATCACCGAAAAGGAAAAGCGGCTCACGGCGTATCACGAAGTTGGCCACGCTCTGGTCGCCTGGTTGATCCCCGAGGCCGACCCGGTCCACAAGGTGACGATTATCCCCCGCGGGCGAGCGCTGGGTGTGACTCAGTTCCTCCCAACCGAGGAGCGAATGAGCTTTTACGAGCGCGACATCCGCGCGATGTTGGCGGTTGGGCTTGGCGGTCGAGCAGCCGAACGGTTGATGTTTGATGATCTATCCGCCGGGGTTGCCGACGACCTGAAACGCACGACTCGCCTGGCGCGGATGATGGTTTCGCAGTTTGGGATGAGCCAGCGGGTTGGTCCGGTTTCGTTTCGTGACTCCGACGAACATCCGTTCGTTGGGCGCGAGATGGGCGAGACCCGCGACCATTCCGAGCACACGATGCAGCTCATCGACGAGGAAGTGGCCCGGATTCTCCGCGAGGAAGATGACCGCGCGTATCGTGTCCTGTCCGAGCACCGCGACGAACTCGAACGCCTGACCGAAGCTCTGCTGGAGCGCGAGGTTTTGTCGGTCCATGAGATTGAAGCCCTGATCGGGAAGCGGCCAGGCGGCGCTGCCGTGGTCCTTCAGGAAGACGAGATTGTGGCGTCGCTCGACAATCCAGGCGAAGCGCTAAACGGCATGATTCCCGGTTAAAGTTGGCAGTTCGATCGGCGGTTGCCGCTTGATTCCGGGTCGTTCGGGTGGAAGGATAGACCGCTCCGGTCGTCCGCTCCACCCGTCTTCATTTCGAACCCGAACGAGGCGATCCCGCCGTGAGCCAACCCAGCGATCCCACGTCCCCGCTTTCTCTGGTTCCGGTCGTTTGCGCGGGAGTGGTGGTGGCCGACCACCTGAGCACGCCGATCTCGCATCTTCCCGAGCCTGGTGAACTGGTCCAAGCGGATGATCTGATCCTGAACATCGGTGGGTGCGCCACCAATGCCGCCGTGGTCCTGGCCAAGTTGGGCGTCCGATCGCGCGTCTGCGGGCGGGTGGGCGATGATGCATTCGGTCGGTTCATCGCCGATACCTTGCGTGAACACCGCGTCGATACCGGGGCACTCAAGGTTGATCCCACGCGTTCGACCAGCCAAAGTCTCGTCATCAACGTTCGTGGGCAAGACCGGCGGTTCGTCCATTCGTTCGGCGCGAATCATGGCTTCGAGGCCGCCGATCTCGACATCAGCTTTCAGACTGGTTCGCCTCCCCCTCGGGTCCTTTATCTGGGCGGGTTCTTCGTCTTGCCTGGCCTTGATCCCGACGCGCTCGCCGAGCGATTCGAGCGTGCCCGTAAGCTCGGCACGACGGTGGTCCTCGATGTCGTGACCCCTGGCCCTGGCGATTACGCCCCCGCGCTCCGGCGTGTCTTGCCGCACGTCGATGTCTTTTTGCCCAACACCGACGAGTCCACCTTGATCCTGGGCACTCCCGACCCGCTCCGCCAGGCGCTCCTCTTTCGCGAGATGGGCGCGAAGCGCGTCGTCGTGACCCGCGGTGATCAAGGGGCGATCGCCGTCTCGGACGCGATCCGGGTCCGGGTCGGGACGTACTCCGTCCCCTTCGTCGACGGGACGGGTGGCGGCGATGCTTTTGACTCCGGCTATATTGCCGGGTTGGTCGAAGGTCGCTCCGAACTTGATTGCCTCCACCTCGCCAGCGCGATGGGAGCCAGTTGCGTTCGCGCTGTCGGCACGACCGCCGGCATCTTCACCCGCGTCGAGGCCGACGAGTTCATCGCGGCCCGTGACCTGCCAATCGACCCGTTCTGAACCGTGGGCTCGGGCAGAATTAGATGTCCAGGATCATCTCGGCCAGCCAACCGGTGCCGTCGGGTTCGAGGAAAAAGCCGTGTCGGGTGACCGCCTTGACCTCGTGGTCGAGAATGTGCCGGTCACGGTCGATCGGCTCGCCATGCCCGGTTGCAGTAAGCGAGAGGCCGTCGTTGGCGACGTTAATCTCAAAACGAGCATACAAGAAGTGCCGCGTTTCGGATCGGAACAGCAGTTCGTCAAGCCAGGTGGCAAGAAGATCGGCCGCCGAGTCGGCCTGAAGGGCAACCGGGTCAGCCACGGTTGCGCGAACCGCAGCCCGGTTGGCAACGATGTAGTCGAACATCGCCTCGGCGGCCGTGGCGAAGAGGTCATTGAGCGAATCACCGCGAATCCGGAAGCCAACGTCGGCGGTGTGGTCAAAGATTTCGGTGGAACCCATCGGATATTCCCTCTTTGTCGTGTGGAATCGCTCTATGATAGACCCGGTTCCAACCTGGCATGTTCACCGCAACCGTCTTGGACCAGGGCAACTTCCCGGGTAGTTTGAGCAGATTGAGTCCGTCTGTTCCTTGAAACCCGAGGTGCTTATGCGCTGGATCGCGTCGTTTGCTGGTTTATTCCTGATCGGAGGGCTTTCGGTCGGCGTTGGCGCGGCTGAGTCGCCAGTAGTCGCTCCGCCGGTGGCTGATGCATCGGGCGATTCGATCGTCGTCTGCGGCCAGAAGTTCCCGATCGGCACCCGCGTTATCCTCTGGTCCGACCCGGGCGGCCACAACGCCTACACCCCCAAGGCCGGAGTCGAGGACAAGCCCGGTGCCCTTGGCTGGCGGCCCCGACGGACCACCACGCTGCCACCAGCGCAGGCGGCAAGCGTCGAGAAGAATGGCTGGACCTTACCCGATGTCCAGGCTGTGGTCGACCAGTTCGTCATCCACTATGACGTCTGCGGGACCAGTGGTAAGTGCTTCAATGTCCTACGCGACCGCAACCTCGCCGTCCAGTTCATGCTCGATCTCGACGGTACCATCTACCAGACGACCGACCTCAAGGAATGCGCTTTCCACGCCACCAAGGCCAATGACCGGTCGGTTGGGATTGAGATCGCCAACATGGGAGCTTACCCCAAGGCCGACCTCGCGGGGGCCCACCTTGACCGCTGGTACAAGGTGGTCAACGGTCAGACCCAGATCCAACTTCCCGCCGGCGCGACCGTGCCCACACTCCCCGCCGGTGCTCCACCCCTGCAACCGAGTCGGTCCGACCCCGTCGTCGGCACGATTCAGGGGCAGGAGCTAACCCAGTATGACCTGACCCCTCAGCAGTACACCGCGCTCGCCAAGTTGACCACGGGACTCTGTGCCACCTTCCCCAAAATCCGTCGCGATGTCCCGCGCGATTCTGCCGGCAAGGTGGTCGACCGCAACCTCGAACCGGCCGTTTATGACAAGTATCAAGGGATTCTCGGACATTACCACGTGCAACTCAACAAAACCGACCCGGGCCCGGCGTTTCAGTGGGACCGCATCCTTCAGCCAACCCCATAACTCGCGGCGGAATCGCCCCTGACGGTTGGATGAAATCTGAGTGCTAGCACGAAACCGGAATGGCCAAATTGTGGCTCATTCCGGTTTTTTTGCGCGCCGCTCGCCGATAACGATTTGGGTGATTTGACAGACGACGTAAGTCTCCTATGTTGCAATACACGCCTTGTCTCGACAAGTAACCCAGACCCCCTAGTTTTTCGGGGGTGTATTGTTATCATTGCATAGTTCGTCGCGATCTGGTTGCGAGGCTCAACCTGACGCATTCGGCACCGCCCAACAAAAGGCAGTGGTTCATGTCTGCAAGCAATGATGGGTTGGAACTGACCTTCAATTCCCCGGCGATCCGGGCGGTGCTGACTCGGTTACGCAAGTCGGATAACGCGACGAACCTTCGTTATCTGGCGGGTGAGTATGCCACCATTTGCGCTGTGGTCGGGTTGACGGTTGGCTTCGTCGAGAGTCGTGCTGGGTGGGGGTTCCCGTTCTGGACTAACATTCTCGTCTTTGCGGTGGCGATTGTGCTGATGGGTGCGTTGCAGCACCGGCTTGCGGGTTTGGGTCACGAGGCGTCGCATTATTCGTTGCTCAGGAACAAGCGAGCCAACGACCTCGTCGGCGATCTGTTTTGCTTCTTCCCGATCCTGGCGACGATCCACTTCTACCGGCTGTTTCACCTGGCGCACCACCAGTTCACCAACGATCCCAACCACGACCCCGACCTGATCAACCTCGGCACTGGGAAGCGGGTCAAAGATTTCCCGATGCCCCGCTGGATGATCGTCCTGACCCGAATGCTGGCACCGTTGACCTCGCCGGTCTCGTTCAGTCAGTTTCAGTGGGAATACGCCTACCTGAACACGTTGGGCAAGGGAAATAACGTCTACATGCGACGGCTGGTGGGCGGCGATGCTGGCACCCCCTGGCCACGGTTGGGGACGATCCTGGGGTTCGGTTATCTGGTCATTTTCGCCGTGGTTCAAAACTCTCTGAACCGTGCTGGCTTGGCATCCTGGCTGATTCCGGCGGGTCTGTTCGGCATGGGCTCGGCCTTGCTGGGCGTGCTCTGCGTGCCCGATCGTTTTCTGTTCCAGGCCCCCCTGCGTCAGCCCCTCTCGCCCCGGACCGCCAGCATCATCCGGCTCTGCTATTACACGAGTTTTCTGGTCGGCCTGGGTTTGCTTCGCGAGTGGACAGGCGGGCGAGCGGCCGTTTATGTCTGGTTGCTCTGGATCGTGCCCTTAGTGACGACATTTCCCTATTTTATGCTTTTGCGTGATACCTATCAGCACACTAATGCCGACCAGGGACGCTTGACCAACTCGCGGGTCTTTTTGACCGATCCCTTCACGCGGTGGGCGGTATTTGTTTACGGCCAGGATATGCATGTGCCTCACCACCTGTTCCCGACGATCCCGCACTATCATCTGCCGGAATTGCATCGGGTCCTGAAGCACGAACACGCCGAATATGCCGATCAGGTCGTCGAGTGTGAGGGAACATTCCACAACTCCGGTGCTCGGCCGACGATCCTCGAAGTGCTTTCCGTCGCCGATTCCGAACGTGTGCCGCGTGAACTCGTCGGTGCCGGTGCGAAAGTGCATTGATGGGCGGCCCGAATTGCCGTGAGTCGTCAAAACCGATTTTGAGACAACTCGTGTTTGCCGAAGCTGGTATCGCCGCCCACTCGCGTCGATAATCGAGGCGATTGCTGGTCTTGCTCGCCGGCTTTTGGTCCGACCTATTGCAATTTGAGATCTTGTATGTTTACCAGCGAACCAAGTTTAGCTCAGCGGATAGAACGAATGATCAGCAACGTGCCGATCGTCGATACCCGAGCCGACCTCAGTGCCGATCAGTTGGGAGCACCCGACCTCGCCACCCTGATTGCTGAACTCCCCGTGCGGATTGCCCTGCAAGGGGTCGGGATGCCCGCCGGGGTGCTGGACCCAACTCGAACCGTTGAGCAGCGCGTGGCTGAGGTAATTCCCTGGCTCGCGCAGATCCGCACCACAGCCGCCAGCTGGTGCTTGTTCCGGATCTTCCGCGATTTGTACGACTTCGACGAGCCTCATCTCACCCCCGCGAACGCGCCCGCACTCATCGATCGGGTCGCTCGGTGCGCCACCGAGGGGGACTGGCCCCACACGGTCATTCAGAATCGCGCCAAGATCCGGACCGTCGTAGTTCCCGCCCCGCCCCATCCGGTTGCTGAGCCACCCGCTGACTTCGTGCTGTATCGACTGGAAGTCGCGCCGGTCGCGGTTCAGGATCAGACGCCCGAGTCGATCCGGGTTCAGGTTTCGACCCTCCTGGATGAGCGGATCGTCGGCCGGACCCGATTCGTGGCGTTCGCCGAGCCGCCGGTCGTCGCTGACCCTGTCCATGCTGCGGTGCTCCAGTGGCACCATCTCCACGAGCTTCCCGTCCAGATTTTGCTCGATTCCACTCCAACGGCATCGGCCCTGGAATCGATCCGCGATGCAATTCGCCAGTATCCCCACGCACGGTTGGCTCTGTTGACCAGCAGCCCCGAACTTGCCCCCAGCGTGACACAACTCGCGGCGCGGTTCGCCAACGTTTTTGCCGAAGGTTATGCCGGCCACGGAGCCTGGCCCGCGACCATCACCGCCAACGTCGCAACGCGGATCGAACAGGCTGGGATCGGCAAAATTGGTGGGTTCGCGAGCGGCGCTGCGACCGCCGAATGGGTTTACGGAGCCTTGCAGGCGACACGCAAGGCAACCGCCGCTGCCTTATCTCAGGCGGTCGCGAGCGGCTTCTTCGAGGAAGACGAACTCCCGCCGCTGCTTACCGCTTTGTTCTCAACCTCGCCAACAGACTGGTACCGGCTTGGCGAATTCAATGAGCAATCAAGGACGGACGCGGTCGAGTAAAATCCCCTGAAAATTCTCGGGTTTGCCACCGACGACTCGTGATGATTCACTTCAAATCAAATGGTTGGGTCGTCGCTAATTGTGTGGCCTTCGCGGTTTGGGGCGTTCTGGTATTTTCCGAAGAGGCCGGACTCTAGGTTGCGAACTGCGAAGGCTTTTGGGTTGACAGGATAGGCAGCTATCCTATAATTGGCATTGTTGGCAAACTTGGTAAAATCGATAGTCTTCGCAGACTCTACCGTCTAGGATTTTTATCTGCCTGCGGGCGAGATGAAATGTCCTGGAAGATCAGCCCTCATTTCGGGTTTAGGGGTTGGTGGTAGAGCCTCGGCAGCCGACGAGTGGTTTCCCAGGGACCGGGACTCGTCGGAGAATGGGAGGAGAGCGTCGCTGAGCTCGGACGCTCGCACTGATGGGATGGGGCCGACCTGACTATGAAAACCGTTTTCACGACCGGAGAGGCCGCCAAGATCTGCAAGGTGAGCCAGCAGACGATCATCCGGTGCTTTGACTCAGGACAGCTCAAGGGCTTCCGGGTTCCTGGCTCGCGGTTCCGGCGGATTCCCCGTGAAGCGCTCTTCCGTTTCATGAAGGATAACAACATCCCGACCGATGCCCTCGAAAGTGGGCGCCGGCGCATCCTGATCGTCGATGACGATCAAGCGGTGGTTGACCTGATCGCGGATGTCCTATCAGCGGATGCTCGATTTGAGACGCGAATTGTCAACAACGGCTTCGGTGCCGGGATGCTGGCCAAGGAATATCATCCTGACCTGATCATCCTCGACGTCATGCTGCCCGACATCAACGGACAGGCGGTCTGCGAACTGATCCGGCAAGATCCGACGATGGCCGAAATCAGGATCATTTGTATCTCGGGGATGATTGAGGAAGACAAGATCGCCGAACTCCGGGCATCGGGTGCGAACGACTTCTTGCACAAACCGCTCGATATTGATGAACTGATCCGCCGTGTCTGCCGACTTTTGGACATAGAGACCGGCCCGACGGGTTGATCCCCCTGGGATTGATCGCCGCTGCGGGGTCGCCGACGGGAAGGAGCCCGGCTCGGTGGGTACGATCACTGCTGTTATGGATGATCATGACTTCCGGCGATCGGTCGAGCGCTTGGATGGCCTCCCGATTCGCCCGACCGTCGCGCGCCAGGTTTTCGCCGGTTGGATCGACGATGGCGATTCAGCGGGACTAATCGCGACCCCGGCGTTGGCCTTACCGGCGACCGTCGAGACCGACCCCGGCTGGACCCTGGCGCGGTCGCGGCTGTCCTCGACCGAGATGCTTGACCCAGCGGCGGTCCTGGTCGATCATTGCTGGTGGTCGGCGACCCTATCTCAACCCGCTCAGGCCGCGTTGATTCGACTCTGGCGGCATTCGGCCGCAGTCGCTCTGGCGGCCCGCCGGTTGGCCCGGGAAGCAAACGACTCCAACCCGGAACTGGTCGGCCGCGCGGGCATGTTGCATCACCTTGGCCTCTGGGCCCTGGCGGCGGTCGATCCCGAACGCCTGGTGCTCTGGCTCGCGGCTGATTCACAGTCGCGGCTGGCCCTCGAAACTCGCTGGTTCGGGACGGGGTTGTCGGCATTCGGCCGCCGCCTCGCCGAGCGCTGGGGCACCGAATCCCTGGTGATTGATGCGGTCTGGCTCCATGCGGACCGCGATGGCAATTTGAATGCTTGTGCTTCATCACCCACGCGGCTGACCCTCATCCAGCAGGCCTGCGAGTTGGCGAACGCAACTCCCTGGGCGCTGGATTCGGCGCAGGCGCGCGACTGCGGGCCGATCGACCCCCGGGTCCGGATCGTGTCCGCCGAGGTTCAGTCGCGGTGTGGGTCCACCTTCATCGAGCCCGACGCATCAAGTCGGGAAGAATGGCTGACCCGCGATAATGTGCGGCTCCGCCGCGAGCTGACCCAGACCGCCGCGGCGGCTAGCTCCGCCAAGCGTCTGGTGGCGAGCCTGGCGGAGTCCTCACCCGTCGAAAGCCCTGAATCCTGGGCGGATCGCGCTGCGCTCGCCTGGTGCGGGGAGCCTGAGATCGGCTCGGTACGGGTTGTCTGGCGAACTGATCTCGACCCAGATGCGGTGGCGACCGAGCCAGCTTCGGGGCGGCCCCCGACGGTGACGATTCCGCTCGGCAGCCCCGATCAAGCCGTGGCGGATCTGCTGGTCTGGACCGGCCCGCAAGCGACCGTCGCGTTCGCCCCGGACCCCGCCATCCTGGCCGCCTGGAACGGCTGGGCACGCCTGATCGCCGAGCGCGAACGTCTCGGCCAGTTGCTCGACCTGGCCATCGGTGGCCATCGCGGCCACGTCGCGCGGGAGGAGTTGACCCGGCGTCGGAGCGCCCTCGCAGCCCTCGCCGAGTTCGCCGCGGGTGCCGGGCACGAGATCAACAACCCCCTGGCCGTGGTCATGGGTCGAGCGCAACTGTTGCTCGCCAAAAGCGGCGACGCCGAGACGACTCGATCCCTCCGGGCAATCATCACTCAGGCCCAGCGTGCCCACAGGATTCTGCGTGATCTGATGTTTGTGGCCCGACCGCCCGAGTTCCGGCCTCGCGCTTGCCAGCCCGACGAGATCGTGCGTGCCAGCCTCCGCGACCTCCAGCACGAAGCCGAAGCGCAAGGGGTCCGGCTCGTCCTCGAAGCCAGCGAAACTCCGGTCAAGGTCTGGGCTGACCCCGAACCCCTCCGTCAGGTCGCCGATATCCTGACCCGAAATGCCCTGGAAGCCAGTCCGACCGGCGCGACGGTCCGATTCTCCACCAGCGGCGATTCGCGTCACCTCAAATGGCTTGTCCATGACACCGGTCGAGGGATGTCAGCCGCCGACGGCGCCCACCTCTTCGACCCCTTCTACTGCGGCCGCGCCGCTGGGCGGGGGCTTGGTCTGGGCCTCTCACGCGCAGCCCGAATCATCGACAACGTGGGTGGTGACATCCGCTGGTACTCGACCCCGGGTCAGGGGGCGACGTGGCAAGTCACCCTCCCTGTCGAGGAGATTCCCGCACCGATTCCCACAGGCAAACCGGAAGCGAACTAACGAGAATTGATAACCAAGGGTTGGACGGTCAGGCCGACACGGCGATCGGTTGCAGATTCATCGAATCCGCGATCGGATGACAGTCTCGACAGAGATAAGTCACGTGTAACGGCTGGTCATAATCCCAGTGATGCCGTTCCAGCGAACGACGGCGGCGGCACCACTCGCAGCAAAACGGGCGGTCGATCAGCCCGAGTTGTTCGGCAAGCGCTGCGGCATAGCGCGCGGATCGCGTCCGAATCCGCCGGGGCCGCGACTCGTCGGCGGCGATCTCAAGATGGCGTTGCAGCCGAGCGGATTTGGTGTTGATCCGGTTCTGTTGCACTCGTTTCATGACCCGTGCCCCATATCGTATGCTCGAAGCAGACTGGGAAATTGCACGATACCTGGTCCCACCCCAAAGGAAGAACCGTCACGACCTCGATGCTTGACTTTGGGTGATTCTCAAACTCCTATCTTTCCAAGAGTCTCCAAGTTACAAGCAACATAGCACACCGTTCCGCAAACCGGGACAAGATTGACGACCAAGTGGCATAAATCCTTCGGGATAGGTGACTTCGGGGGCTAGGCTCCTGGCGTTGATCGAGTAAGATGATCGGGTTAGATAGCGGGAGGCCGATTGGCATCTGAGATTTCCATCTTCGCTAGGACATGTGATGAAGTACGCGCAGCTCGCCACGATCGGGCTCGGAATGGTGGTTAGCGCCACGACCGCCCAGGCTCAAACGCCGACCCCCGGGACGGCACCCGAACTCAAGACGACCGAACAAAAGATTGCCTACACGATCGGGATGAGCCTCGGGCGTGACATGAAAAAGTCGGGCGTTGAGCTCGACCCGATGGCGATGGCTCAGGGCCTTCGAGACGCGCTGGCCGACAAATCCGTTCTCACCGACGCCCAGATGGGCGAGGTGATGCAGGTGTTCAAACAGCAGATGATGGCCAAGCAAAAGCAACAGATGGATGCCCAGCAAGCGGGCGCTGCGAGCAGCCCCGAGGCCGAGAAGAACCTGAAGGCCGGCCAGGCCTATCTCGCCAAGAACAAGACCGAACCGGGCGTTATGACGCTGCCAAGTGGCGTTCAGTACAAGGTCCTCAAGCAGGGGTCGGGCGCCACCCCCAAGCTGAACGACACCGTCGTGGCCAACTACCGCGGCACCTTGATCGATGGGACCGAGTTCGACAGCTCCTACAAGCGGGGCGAACCGGCCGAATTCCCGGTCAGTGGCGTCATCAAGGGGTGGACAGAGATCCTCCAGAAGATGAAGGTCGGCGACAAGTACCAGGTCTTCATCCCCGCAGATCTGGCCTACGGCGCGGCCCAGCGCGGCCCGACCATCGCGCCCAACTCGGCTCTGGTCTTCGAGATCGAACTCGTCGGCATCAAGTAAGCGTTTGCTGGTAAGTCCTGGCTGGTTCGTCGCGGCTTCGCCTCCGAAGCCGTCGGCGAGTCGTGCCTCAGGGGAGATCCGTCAGCGGCAAGAACCGGAACGAGAGCCCCGACCAGTGGGCATCGGTCCGGGGCCGAGCGTTGGCCTCGGCCAGGCGGTCGGTCGCCCCCGGCTGGCGGCTGGCCGGGTTGAAGAGGAACGCCGGAAGTGCTGACCGCGCTGTCGGAACATCGTTCTCGGTCAGCGGTTCCGTCGCTGTAACCCGGCCCAGCACCGCGACGAGGCGGACGAAGTCGGGGTCGCCATCAAGTGCCAGCCGAAGCAAATTCGGCAGTTCGACCTGGCTGATCCAGACTCCCCAGGGATCGGCGGCGAGACTGTCAAAACGAACCCAACCGCGTCGGCCGATCGTCTCCCACGGGTGGTCAGTGGCCCAGGTGACCACCTCAACGGCGTCGCTCCGCCAGTTCAGAACGGGGCAGGCCGTTGATCCAGTCGTGACCTCGGCACCGTCGATCGTGAGCTTGCCCGAAGTGGGCCGGACGACGAGTCGGGTGTTCCACGGCAAGAGATCGGCGGCGGCGATCCAACCGAGTGGTTGCCGGTTGCCGACTCGAAAAAAGGTCGGTTTGGTGGCGTCGGGCCACTCGTCGTAGATGTCGACAAACATGCGCCGGTCGATGGTCCCGGTCGTCGCCCCTCGGGGACGGTCGGCGAGCGGGACTCCATCGCGTAAAAGCAAGCCCCGTCGCACGATCGGGCCGGCGACGACCTGCGGTCGCGTGGAGCGAGGGACCGGGGGACCATGGACGACCCGCTCGACCCGCGTCGCGATCTCGGCCCGCCAGGATCGGGTCCAGACCTCGCCGCGCCAGGCGATCAAGCCAGCCAGCAGCAAGGCGATCATGGTCGGTAATGGGTAGCGGATCGGTGGGGGCATCGGGGGGGTGATCCGCTCGGGTCAGAGCAACGGGGTGGGTGTTTGGGTTCGATTCTGGCCTCGCTGGCGGACCCAGGTCGGGACGACCGCCAGACCGATCAGGCCGGCGAGCAGGACCAGGAACAGCCCCGACCAACCGCGCGCGGGGACGACCATCCCCCGGATGAAGACGGCGGCCTGGCCCGCCTTTTTGGCCTGGGCATAGAAGATCTCGATGGGTCGGAGCGTGCCGTCGGGGATGTGCCGGTCGGTGCTGTAGGTCAGGCGGTAGGCAGAGCCGAGGCGACGGGCGATCTCCTCGTAGATCCGCCCGAGCCCCCTGGCATCGGCGGCGGTGTAGTGCTGCCCGCGCGTCTCGGCGGCCAGGCGGCGAAGCGCCAGCCCCGCCTCGTCGATCTCGTTCCCAAGCCCGAGCGTATGCACCGGCAAGTTGAGCCGCCGAGCCGCATTGATGACCGAATCGAGGTTCGCCGTCCGGCTTTCGGTGTCCTTGCCGTCGGTCATCGCCAGCACAGCGCGGCGGCCTGACTTCTCGGCCAGGAGCGCGAGCGCGGCGGCCACCGCGTCGTAATAGCGTGTAGATCCGACCGCTTCCAACTCGCTGACGGCGGCCGCGACCCTGGTCCGATCGGTCGTGAACGGGCAGATCAAGCGGACCTGTGAGCTGAACGCGATCACGGCAACCTCGGACCCGGCGGGCATGGCCGTCAGGAAGGTCCCGACGGCCCGTTTCAGGGCGCTGATCCGGTCGTCTTCGAGCATGCTCCCGCTCTGGTCGAGAACCAAAACGATCGTGGCCGGCTCCTTCCTGACGCTGATCGGCGCGTCAAACTCGACGATCGGCCGGTCTTGCCCATCCTCTTTGACCCGGAACGAATCCCGACCGGCATCAAGCACGAACGACCCATCAGGCCGCTTCAATTCGTAGTAGACCGCGATCGTCGGGAACCTCGTCTCGTCGGTCTGCGTGACGACGACCTCGGGAGGCGTGGCAGCGGTTGGGTTCGTTTGGGGCGCGAGGTCATCGGCGCCGGCCAGGCTGTTCAGGATCAGGCCGACTGCTGCGAAAACGGCGGCGGATCGAAGGATCATTGGGCCGGCTCCTCGATCCTGGCGACGGTCGGCGGCACAAGCAGACCAGAGATTCCCCCGATCAGCCCCCAAAACCCGATGGCGACTAGCGGCGCGGCCCCGACAGCAGGTTCGACGACTCGACAGAGCGCCACCGCCGCCGCCGCCAGCAAGACTCCCAGCCCCGCTCCCGCGCCGACCCCGACTCCGAGATCCGACTGGCCACCCCGCCGCGCCAGCCACCAGCCGCCCAGCCCCGCACCCGTCACGGCGAAGGCCAGGACGACTCCTCCCAGATGAGGCGTCTCGGGTCCTGATCCCAGCAAGACATCTTCGCCGATCGAACCGCCCGCGACCCCGACAAGCAACCGACTCGCCAGACCGATCAGAGCGGCGATCGTCACCCGTTTCGCCACCGACAACTCGCGGAACCGCGCGAGCGGACCGGGAACCGTGGTTGGGTCTGGTCCAACAATGTCGCTCGGTTCGTTCGGGGTGGCGGCCCTGTGCTCAACGACGACGGCAACCCGCTGAACGAGCCCGGCGCCGGTGATGACCAGTTGGGCCGAGCCAGGAACGGTGAACTGGTCAGGAACGTTAATCTCGACCGGAATCTCGGCCGAGTCGCGGACGACGAACTCGCGGTTGTCCAGGCCGTTTCCGATCCGGAAACTCGCTCCCGTTGGGCTGTCGACCCGGACCCGGACGCGGAGCAAACCATAACCGACGTTGGCCACGCGGACCTTTTTGATGACCGTCACCCCGCCCGAGGGCACGCCGACGACCAGGCGGAGCGGGTGGACATCCAGTTCGGGAGTCGCCGCCGTCCGGGTCGGCAACCGCCCGAGCCAGGTGTTGAGCCGTTCGTCGGCCTCGTCGCTTGGCAAACTCCCCCGGACGGCGGCGGGAGCCAGGTCGGGGCGACCCACCGACGCGACAAACTCGGCGAGTTTCCCGGCCAGCAGATCAGCCCGCAACTCGTCCCACTTCTGCGCCGAGAGAGTTAAGAAGTCGTCCCAGGTCCGGCACACGGCGCCACTTCCCGAGGTGACGTACCGGAACGAAGCCACCACCGGCGCCACCGGCGCGGCTGCCTGGGTTCCCGCCATGATCTGGACCAGCTTCAACTGGACCGCGCCGAGCTGGAGGATGTCCCCCTCGGCCAGCGGGCCGGATGTGCCAGAGAGCCAGCGGCGGTTGTTGACGAACGTCCCGCCGGGAGCATCGAGGTCGGTCAGGTGAAGCGAGCCGTTCTTCGGGGCGATCGCGACATGGCGAGCGGCCATTTTCCGGGGCGATGCCCCCTCCTGATCGGCGAGGCAGACGACCGTCTCACCGTTCAGCGCCGCGCTGGCACTGCCGAGCACGAACGAACCCAATCCAAGCGGGTAGCGCTGGCCGACACGCACGCCTCGGACCACTTCGAGGGTCCAGGCGGGTGCCAGTGGGTGAGGGGTGGGGGTGGTTGGTGGCATCGGTCGGATCTCAGCGGCGTCGGAACCGGAGCGCGGTTTGCCCGAGGTCGATCGCGTCGCCGTCGCGGAGGATCTGGCGGGTGGCGACGGCCTGCCCGTTGACCAGGGTTCGGTTGCGGGGGTCGAGATTCACGAGCACATAGTCGCGGCCATCGACGAGGATCTCGGCATGCTGGCGCGCCACGGTCGGGTCGCCAAACAGCCCAACCTCGGCCTTTTCGTCGAGCCCGAGCGCCGATCGCGGTCGGGTCAGGGTGTAGTCGCGCCCTTCTTGCCGCCCTCGGACCACCCGGACCCAGGCCCGCCGCAAGGTCTGCTCGACCAGCGACAACGCCAGTCCCAGGCCCGAGCCCAGCAGGACGATCCCGACCCCCTGCCCCCAATCATACCGGTTCCCCATGCCCAAGCGCATCGCCTCGAACGAAAATCCGCCCAGCGTCCCACCGATCGACCCGCCGAGGATGCCGAAGATTAAACCTTGCCGCGACCGACTCACGACGCCAAGCCCCAGCCCGATCCCGCAGCCGAGGATGCCCCACGACACCGCCCGACCGATCAAACCACCTTGAAAGAAGCCGATGACAACCTCACCCACGACCAGGCCGATCGCCCCACCGAGGGCGCCCGCGATCGCCCCTCGACCCGCCGCGCGGGCGGCTCGGAGCCAGGCACCATCACGCGCCGCAGCGGCGGCGGCCAGGCAATACCCGCTCGCCCCGCCGATCCAGAGCCCGGCGCCGGCGTCGCGGACCCAAACGGATTCCGCCCGGACGAGTTCGACGTCGAGATAAAGGCCGATTAAAGCCCCGATCGCGCCGGCGAGGCTAAGGTCGATCGCGCGCTGGAGGTCGATCGAGCCTGGGAGTCGAGCAGGTTCGCCCACGGGAGTCTCGGTCATGACAGTTTCCGCAGCGAGCGGCCTCCCTGCGCGATCATCCGGGCGATGTGGCCGAAAGTGCCGATCAGTTCACCGCCACCGGCGAAGATCGACCCGGCCTCGGTGCTGGCCAGACGTTGGAGGTAGGCCAGGTCGGCCGCGCCGGTGCCGATGGCGACGATCTCGATCCCCTCGTTGCGAGCCTTGACAGCCTCGGCCACGGTCGACTCGGGGGCGTCGGGGTAGCCGTCGGTCAGGATCACCATGTAGCGGAGGCGGTCGAGCCGGTTGAGCCGGAGCCGCGCGAGTTCGATCGCCGCGCCGAGGTCGGTGGTCCCGTCGGCTTCGAGGCGGTCGATCGCGGCGCGGACCTTTCGGGCGTTGTCGGTCGCCTCGGTCTGCAAGATCACCTGGTCGGAGAACGAGATCAGGCCGACCTCGGTCCGGGTGAAGTCGCACTTGTCGAGGAACTCGCGGGCCGCCGACTGCGCCCCGACGAGCGGCACGCCCGCCATGCTGGCCGACACGTCGATCAGCAAAAAGATCCGGATCGGGTCGAGTGGAGCCGCGACGGCATCGAAGCGGGGCGGCAGACCGAGCCAGGTCAGGTCGTCGGGGACCGGTTCAACTTTGAGTGATAAGCGGTGGCGGGTGTCGCGCTGGATCGCTTCAACCTGGACCACGCCGTCGCGGTCGTACGAGAGGTTGACGTCGACCGTGACCTCGACGTCGGTCGTCTTGATCCCTGAGAAGACGTATTTGCCGAGGATCGAGCAATCGAGCGGGCGGTCGCTTTCTCCCTGGGTCAGATAAACTTCCAGGGTGTCGTTGCGGCCCCCCATCGTCGCGTGGACGTACGGTTTGCCCTGACTGGCGGGGATCGGCTGGTTCCGGGGCAAGATGATGTCGTTGCAGTAGCGTGATCCATCAGGGCTGACGGCGACCGCTCCCAGACTGTGCGCCATCACGTCGGCGATCTGGGGGCCACCACCGGTCAGGGTGTACTGCGGTTTGGAGGCGGCTGGCGCCCCGATCCGAAGGCTGCGCGAACCTTCCTCGACCGCCGCGCTGATCGCGGCGCCGAGGGCGACGACCTCATCGACGTTGACGCCCGATCTCGGTTCCTGCCCGGCCAGATCACGGACGAACGACCGGACCATCGGCATCCGGGTTGAGCCGCCCACGAGCAGGACGCCCGCCAGACTTTGCCACGTCAGGCCCGACTCGCCGAGTGCTTCCTCGGTCAACCGCCGGGTCCGGTCCATGAGCGGCGCCGTCATGGCGTCGAACTCGTCGCGGGTCAGTTCAAAACTTTGCCGGTTCCGGCCGAGCTGGATGGCGACGCGGGTCGACGTCCGCTCCGAGAGCGACCACTTTGCCTGCTCGGCCAGCGTCAAGACCTCGTTGAGCATCACGGCGTCGTCGAGGGGGTCGACCCCGGTGGCCGCGTGGAACTTCTCGGCGAGAAACGTGGCGATCCGGTCATCCCAGTTCTTGCCGCCGAGGTCATGGTCGCCCGCCGTCGCCAGCACGGTGACGCCTCCGGCCGAGATTTGCGCCACCGTCACGTCGAATGTTCCCCCGCCCAGATCATAGATCAGGACCGATTCCTCGGCCGGCGGGGTCGGTGCCGGAGCCGTCGCCGTGGTAAGCCCGCCCGTCTTGCCGACCCCATACGCGAGCGCGGCGGCGGTCGGTTCGTTGATGATCCGCGCCACCTCCAGCCCCGCCCGGCGGCCGGCTTCGATCGTCGCCTTGCGCTGGGCATCGGCGAAGTAGGCCGGCACGGTGATGACGGCACGCTCGACCGGGCAGCCGAGTGCGGTCTCGGCATCTTCCTTGAGTCGGCGGAGGACGAGGCTCGACAACTCGGAAGCATCGTAATCGCGGCCGTGAAAATGGAGCCGGTACGAGGCGCTGCCCATGTGCGGCTTGAAGAAGCTGGCGATCTCGTCGTTGCCCAGCCGCGCCCACTCCTTGGCCTCATCACCGACGGCGGGCGGGTCGGAGCCGAAATAGATGACCGACGGCGTGATGTTCCGTCCATCGCGGTTCGCCAGGACCACGGGCCGGCCGTAGGCATCCAGGCTGGCAACGACCGAGTTGGTCGTCCCCAGGTCAATCCCGACGGTGGCGCTGGTCTGTGGTTTGGGCATGATGAAGTTGGGTCACACGCTGGTGTCAGGACAATCTGGGTTGATAGAGCGGGGCGACGACCTCGCGGACCCAGGCCCAGTAGGCTCGGCTCCAGGCGGTTTCCTCGTCCGGATCGTAGGCGGCCAATTGTCGGCGAAATCCGTCCATTGGCAAGAACGGGAAGGCGTGGCTTTGCTCTGTGACGCTGTAAAGCCCATCCGGTCCGAGGCAGAGAATCGTCAGTCCGTCCCGATTGTGCCGCCATACTTCTGGCACACCCAGGCCGGCATAGATGGCCAGCTTGTCGAGCAGGGGCGACGTCACTTCGACTTCGATCGCTAGGTCGGGTCGTGGAAAGGGATTCAGAGTGTTGAGATCTTGCCCTCGAAGCAAGTTCAGGCTCTCGAAGTAGAAGCAATCATCGGGCTCCAGTCCTTTTTGACGACTCCGCCGGCGGATTGTGGTTGAACCCTGACCCTTGCAAGGGATGTTCAATTCAACAGTCAGCAACTTGACCATCAGCCCTAAAACGTGGCTTGACTGCTCGTGCAGTGGTCCGGGCGACATGAGTTCGACCACTCCATCAAGATACGAGACGCGCGGCCCGTCGTCGCCGAACAGCTTGAGCAGTCGGCTGTATCCCTGCCAGTCGAGACAATGGATCAAGAGTCGTTCTTCTCCCCCGGCGGGGATGGTAAGCGACTGCAGGATCGGTGCTGGCAAGGTCTTCGAGGTGAGCATGGTTGTTTGGTCTTCCAGGAACGATCGCCACTGGCTCGGTTCAGGGCTGATACAGCGGAGCGACAACCTCGCGGACCCAGTCTCGATACGCGCGAAACCAGGCCGTTTCGTTGTCCGGGTCATACGATGCGAGTTGCTGGCGAACCCCATCGATCGGCAAGAACGGAAAGGCGCGGCTCTGGGATGCCGGATGATAGTCGCCTTCGGGTCCGAGCAGCAAGATTGCCAGCCCATCGGGGTTGTGGCGCCAGACTTCCGGAACGCCCAGACCGGCATAGATGGCCAGTTTGTCGAGCAGAGGCGACGTCACCTCGACCTCAATCGCCAGGTCGGGTCGTGGTAGGGGTTTGAGCGTTTGCAGATCCTGGCCGCGGAGGAGTTTGACGCTCGCCAGATAAAAGCACTTGTCGGGCTCCAGCCCTCGTTGCCGCTGGCGTCGCCGGAACGTGGTTGAGCCCTGAGCCCGCGCGGGGATGCCCAGTTCCACGATCAGGTCCGAGACCATTCGGCCCAGAACCTCGCTCATTCCTTCATGGAGTGGTCCGGGCGACATGAGTTCGACCACTCCATCAAGATAGGAGACGCGCGGCCCGTCGTCGCCGAACAGCTTGAGCAGCCGGCTATATCCCCGCCAGTCGAGGCAGTGGATCAAGAGCCGATCTTCGCCCCCGGTGGGGGTGGTGGGCGACTGCGGGATCGGTGCGGGCAAGGTCTTCGAGGTGAGCATGGCCGGTTTGACTCCCAGGAACGATTGCCACGGGCTCGGTTCAGGGCTGATAGAGTGGTGCGACGACCTCGCGGACCCAGACCCGGAACGCCCGCGCCCAGCGAGTGTCGTTGGTCGGGTCGATCTTCTGGAGTTGAAGATTCAACGCGGCGATCGGCACGAATGGGAGACAGCGGCTTTGCGGTGATTCGGCGTAGTTCCCGTCGGGCTGGAGCAAGCAGACCCGGAGCGTCCTCCCATCGTGCCGCCAGATTTCCGGCACGCCAAGCTGGGCATAGATGCTGAGCCGCTTGAGAATGCTGGCGGTGATCTCGACCTCGATGATCAGGTCCGGAGGTGGAGTCGTGTGCAGGTCAAGATGGTCGGACTGATCGAGTCGCGCTGCATTCGCCAGGTAGAACGATCGGTCCCCTTCGAGCCCTTTTTCGATATCATCACGCCGGAGCGTGACCTGGCTCAGGGCCACGAGGGGAATATCAAGCTCCTCGGTGATCGCCTCCACCATTCGCCCCAGCAAATTACCAACGCGCTCATGTTGTCGCCCCGGTGACATGAATTCGATCATCCCATCCGAGTAAGTGATCCGCGGGCCATCATCGCCGAAGATTTCGAGCAGTTTGAGGTACTGCGCGTAACCGACGGCATGGATCAGGAAGCGATCCTCCCCCGGAGTCGTGGCTGCTTCAGGCGGCGCGATCGGTGCGGCCGGGGCGATCAAGGATGTCATGACTGGGTCTCACTCCGGTGGGATGAGCCGCTTCAAGCTTGATAGAGCGGTAAAACGACGTCGCGGACCCATTCACGGTAGGCGATGGTCGACTCGATCACCTCATCCGGGTCGAAGCGGGCAAGCTGGTCGTGAAAGGCGGCGATGGGCAGGAATGGAAAAGCTCGACTCTGTTCTGAAGGCTGATAGGAGCCGTCAGTTTGCAGGAGCAGAATCGTCAGTTGCCGTCCGTCGTGCCGCCAGAGTTCGGGCACACCGAGGCCACTATAGAGCTTCAGCTTGTTGATCAAGGGGGACGTGATCTCCACTTCCAGCATCAGATCCGGCGGTGGCAAGATGTCGAGATTCCCTTTCTTGTGCCCACGCAGTTGCTCCAGTTTTGTGAGATAAAAGCACTCGTCCGCCTCGATCCCCTTCGCGACGCTCGCCCTGGTGAAGGTGGAGGAGCGCAGGGCTCGCGCTGGGATACCCAGGCCGACGAGCAGGTCGCTGATCATCCGGCCGATCGTGAAGGTCCAGTCCTCGTGCAAAAAATCTGGCGCTATCAGTTTCACCATCCCATCGAGATACGCCATGCGTGGGCCATCATTGCCAACCTCGTCGAGAAGCTGGAGGTAGCCCGCCCATGAGATCGGCTTGAGCAAGAACCGCGACTCGCCCCCAACCGGTAGGGCAGACGGCGTGGCGATGGGTTCACGGGCACTGATGGCGGTGGTCATGGATGGCCTCGAATAGATCAGGAGACGTTCAGGAGCCGGAGCGCCGACGACCGTTCGGCGACGTCCTCAGCGCCCATGACGGCCTCGGTCTCGAACTCGACGTCGATCGACGCGCCGCCGGTCAGGTCGGTGGCGGTCACGGTCAACCGGCCATCGCGGTTGATCGCGAACCGGACGCGGATCGGGCTCCGGGCGGGGAGGTTGCCGGGCAGGTTCAGCGTTGCCGTGCCGACATCCTTGCAGTCGTCAGGCTCGGTACTGTCGCGCTCGCCCGCCATGACCTTGATGTCGACGCCCGCCTGGTTGGCGGAGTCGGTCCCGAAGTCGGCGGCGTGCTCGGCGGGAACCTCGCCGTTGCGGGGCAAGATGGTGACGACGATCTCTTTCCCCGATTCGTCGCGGGCCACGACGCCGAGGTTTTTCGACAGGACGTTGACGATTTGCGTGTTGACCAACTCGCGGACCGGGCCGGTCAGGGTGTAGCCGAGTTCCCGCTCGATCTTGTCGAGCGCGGCGGCCATCTCCTCGTCGGAAACCGCCGCGAGGTCAAGTTCGCCCCCCTTCGATTCGACTTTGGGATTGCTTGGCGTCAGGATGTCGCGGACCTCGTCTTGCAGCGACTCCTTGAGGCCATAAAGTGCAGCGCCCTTGGCGACGGCCTCGTCAGGGTCATAGCTTTCGGGCTCGACGTGGAACTCGCTGACGATCCGGTCGCGGACCTGCGGCATCCGCGTCGACCCGCCGACGAGGATGATCTTGTCGAACCGGGAGTACCCCTTCGCCTTGGCGTCGGCCAGCATCTCGCGCGTCAACTCGATCGTCCGGTCAAGCAGGTGCTTGGTGATCGATTCAAACCGCGGGCGGTCGATCTCCACCCGAGCCTGCTGCCCGGCGTGCGTCACCCGGAACGGCGCCTTGTCGCGCTGGGTGAGCGTCTTCTTGCCGCGCTCGGCTTGGAGAAAGAGGTCGTTAAGAACCTCGGGATCGTCCATCGGGTCCGACGCTTCGCCGGTCTGTGATCGGAACGATTCCGCCAGATCCAGGACCAGCGCTTCGTCCCAGAGCGCCCCGCCGAGGCGGTGGTCGCCGCCGGTGCAGATGACGCGGATCAGGCGATCCTTGATCTCGATCATGGTGATGTCGAACGTCCCACCGCCGAGGTCATAGACCAGGACGGTCTGATCTTCCCCCTGCTCGAGACCATAAGCCACGGCGGCGGCCGTCGGCTCGTTGAGGATCGCGCGGACGTTCAGGCCCGCGAGTCGTCCCGCGTTGGCGGTCGCCTCGCGCTCGTCGGTCCCGAAGTAGGCCGGGCAGGTGATGACGACGTCGGTGATCTTCTCCTCACCGCCGAGCGCCTGCTCGGCATCGCCGACGACCTTGCGCAGGATGAACGAGCTGATATCCTCGGGGCCATAGCTCAGCCCATCGTGCGCAAAGACAAAGTTCGGGTCGCCCATCTGCTGCTTGACCCGCGAGACGACGCGGTCGGGCTCAACCTTCGCCGCCTCCTTGGCGGTGTTGCCAACGATGACGTTCTCGCCATCAAACAGCACGACTGATGGCGTGATCCGCTCACTCTCGGCATTCGGCACGACGACCGGCTTGCCATGCTCGTCAACATAGGCGATCGCCGAGTAGGTTGTCCCCAGGTCGATCCCGTACACCCGCTTCAAGGCGTCGCTCACGTCGATAGCTCCCAATGGTCTTTACGGATCAGATGCCGTTGAAAAAATTAACTCGGCGACGTCTCGGTACCATTCCGATCAGGGCCAGGATCGCTGATCTCGACCAACCTCTCGCCTCGTGCTAACAAGACCATTGCCGCCGGGATCGTTGCGGACAAAATTGTTCGAAGGCGGGAATTCGACGTGTTGCCGCAGGTCAGCCAGAGAACTTGGGGTGGTGGTCCCAACCGCTTGAGCAACTCGACAAAGTCTCTGTCCTTGGTCATGACAACCACTGCTGCATCGCGAGCCGCCTCGAAGATCGCCAGATCTTCCGCATCGCGCAGTCCCAAATCACGGAGGCAAAGACATTCGATTCCAAACGTCGTTAGAATCCAAGATGCAAGTACTGGCGGCAACTGAGCATCGAGCCAGAGGATCATCCGACCAGGACCGGATGATCGAACCGTCCGCTTGCAAATCGCAGGCAAGCTCGAACATCTTCGAGTTCGAGATCGGGTAAATCTGCCACAACGTCTTCGGCAGTGAGTCCATTGGCCAGCAGATCAAGCACGTCACTCACGCGAATCCGCATTCCCCTAACACACGGGCGGCCACCGCATTGCTGAGGGTTGACCGTGATCCGATCAGCTAGATAAGTCATAAGACCATCGCCTGCTTCTCTGATTGTCCAGGATTGGGGTCGCCACTCGAAGACGACTTCTCATAATCTCTCGGATTATTCTATCGCGTTGCTGGACAGTCATGCCACGACTTAACCGTCCGCCACTAAGCAATAACGACCAGGACTGATCACTGCGAAATCCACTCAACTCGAATATCGAGGAGATACATCGTCGAACCCGTCCAATGCGGAATCTCGACAACGGTCCGCAGAATACAGATCCGATCACCAACTCGAATGGGAGAGGCTGACCAGTACCCAAGCCGGTCGTAAGCGATGTTGTCAACACCGCTAGAAAACTCGATGACATCCTCTTCTTCGTCCCAACAGTCTGAGCGAGTGCCAAGATGAGTCACCTGCCCTGAGAGGATCTCGACTGGTATTTCCCCGCTATCAAAGCATGACCACCATTGGGGAGTGCAGACCAGACCAAATTTTTTCGATAAAAACCTTCAGAATCAAGACTTAATCCTTCGTTGATCATACTGACCATGCCGTGATCTTTGTCCTCGATACGAAGATCAAAAAGAATCAACGTCGGATTCCTCCCCGCCCATGCCATCGTAAAAGGTCCGGCACCACTTGCAGGTTAGGGTCGCGCCGCAAGATGGGCAGACGACCGGCACCTCGGGGCGTGAGAGGGCCTGGTATTCGGCCAGGCCGGGCGGGTTGTAGGTTTCGCCGCAGGCTAAACAGTCGAGGGGCCGGTCGCAGTAGACGCAGTGCATCAGTCGAGCCCGCCGTCGGTCTTGAGGACGCGGCCGATCTGGCGGACCGCTTGCCGGAGGCGCTGGTCGTTCTCGATCAAGGCGAGCCGGAGGAAGCCTTCGCCGGTCTCGCCGAAGCCGCGGCCGGGGCTGACGGCGACCTCGGCCTCTTCGAGCAGCTTCATGGCGAAGTCGATCGAGCCAAACTTGGAGCGCCAGGGTTCGGGGATCTCGGCCCAGACGAACATGCCAGCCTTCGGGGTCGGGACGGTCCAGCCGAGCCGCCGGAGGCCGTCGACCAGCACATCTCGCCGCATCTGGTATTCGGCCACCTGGGCGAGTCGGCCGGGCTCGCCGTGGCGGAGGGCAACGATCGCCGCGATCTGGACAGCCTGAAAGAGGCCGTAATCGTAGTAACCCTTGATGGCCTTCAGGGCGTTGAGCATGTCGCGGTTGCCGGCGGCGAAGCCGACGCGCCAGCCGGCCATGTTGTAGCCCTTCGACATCGTCGTGAACTCGCAGCCGACGTCGAGGGCGCCGGGGGCCGACAGGAAGCTGGGCACCTGCTCCCCATCGAACGAGACGTCGCCATAGGCGAAGTCGTGGATAACGAAGAACTTGTAGCGTTTGGCAAGCTTCACGATCTCGGCGAAGAAGTCGCGGTCGACCACGGTGCCGGTCGGGTTGTGGGGATAGTTGAGAACGAGGATCTTGGGGCGCGGGGTCAAGCTCTCGCAGACGCGGGCGATGTTGGCGAGGAAGGCTGACGAGTCGCGGACATCAAGCGCGATGGCGTTGGCCGAGGCGAGCGCGATGGCGTGAACGTGGATCGGGAAGCTCGGGGCGGGGACGAGCGCGGTGTCGCCGGGACCGAGGAGGGCCAGGCACATGTGGCTGAACCCTTCTTTGGACCCGATCGTCGTGACGACTTCTTGATCGGGATCGAGCTGGACGTCGAACCGGCTCGCGTAGCGGTTGGCGACCTCGCGCCGGAGGTTGTACACGCCCGAGGCGACGCTGTAGCGGTGGTTCCGCGAGTCCTGCGCAGCCTCGCAAAGTTTGTCGATGACCCATTGCTCGGGTGGGTCGGTCGGGTTGCCCATCCCGAGGTCAAGGACGTCAACCCCGTCGCGCCGCTTCTTGTATTTAAGCTCGTTGATCTTGCCGAACAGGTAGGGCGGCAAATTCCGGACCCGGGTGGAGATTTCGAGCGGCATCGGGTCGGGTGCGGTCGTGTGGTCGATCATCGCGGGCCTTGGTTCGGAACACAGCGTCGTTTTGCGGCGTGGTCGGGATCACCTCCAATATAACGCCCGGCTGCCTGGCTTGCACCTTGACGCGACCGAGCGCCAATAAATGGGCAACTTTGCCTCCGATACTGTCGATAATTGTCTTTGCCACCGGGCCGAACCGGCGACGACCTCCACGCGATCCCACCATGACCGGACTTCTGCCGGATTATGTATAGAACGACACGAAGGGGACCAAAGCCGGATTGATCCGGCATTGGTCCCCTTTGTCGTTGAACACAGACTGGATCAGATCGCAGATCAGCGCGGGGCCGATCGTGGGGCGGTCTGAATTGTGTTCTTCAGCGCGTTGGCGGTCTCGGCGGCGCTGGTGGGAACACCCGCCGGAGCACTACCACTGGCACCGGCGGCAGAGGTCCGCTCGGGCGAAACTTCGCGGGTCTTGGGTGTGAAGCTCGACGGGGTCACGCCGGCGTCGCTCTTGAGTTTGGGAGCCGTGCCCATTCCGGCCTGGTACTCGGGATGCTTCTCCTCGTGGGCTTCCTTGACCTGGCCGGTCAGCTTGTTGTCGATCGACGAGGCGTTCATGAGTTCGCCATAGATCGAGTTGACGGCGTCCTGCAACTTAACGTCGAACATCTGAGCGGTCAGCATGTCGTGGATCGTCTTGTCGTTGGGACTGCCCGTCTTGCCGGGAGCCAAAGCTTCGCGCTTCATGACCAGCCAGGCATCGTCGTTGACCTGGATCGGGCCGGTGATGTCGCCGTCTTTTGGCTTGTGGGCCGGGTTTTTGTCGGCGGGGTCGCCGTCAACCAACTGGCGGAATGCGGGGTCGGAGACGTTCCGGGGGTTGGCGTGCCGCGAGATCGGGTCGGGCAGCAACCCGCCGAACGATCGCGTGGCGCTGTCGAGCGACTTCTCCTGGGCCAGTTTCTCGAAGCCGCCCGGGTTCTTGCGGAGTTCTTCCCAGATCTCGGTCGCCTTGCGGATATCGTTGGTCATGATGATTCGGCAGCGCAGGCGCGGCCCGAAGTTGGCCTCGAAGGCGTCGGCGATGTCCTGCTCGGTGACCTGAACTCGCGGGACGGCCAACTTCCGCAGCGCCAGCGACGGATAGATGATGTCGCGGGCGTACGTCGCCGGGCTGATCCCGCGCTCCTTGTCGAGCGTCCTGAGCCAAACCTCGCGGCTGACGTGGCCGACATTCTGCGCCACGCGGTCGATCTCGGCGTCGATGTCGGCGGCTGTGATCTCCATCTTCTTCTTCCGCATCTCCTGCTCGATCAGGCGCCGGGCGATCATCGTATCGAGGATCTCGGAACCCTTGCGGGCGACGCACTCGTCGGCAAGCTGCTGCCGGGTGATCACCTCACCGTTGATGACCGCGATCGGGTCCGTCGTGTTGGTCGGCAGGCGGACCGTTTCCAGGTGCGGTTGCTCGACGGGCTTCGTTTCCGCCTTCGCGGCTTCCGGAGCGGCAGTCTTCTTGTGCAGCAGGTTGCTGAGTTGAGCCGAGGCGCCCTGCGAGGCAACCACGCCGATAACGGCCGAGACGATCAATGTGTGCGCGATCCGACCACGATCCATGACAAACATCGCGAGGTTTCTCCGTAAACCATCGGGCCGGCGGAACTCCGGCTCAAGTTTTGGTGCATTCCGACCGGGACAATATGACTTCCTTCCCTCACGGTCAAGCCAAAACGATCCGAAACCAGATCGTTTTGACGATTTTCCAGTTCTGCATCAAGCCACACCCTTCGCGCTCAAATAATGCGTGACCCGATCGCGCCCGGCCCTCTTGGATCGGTACAGAGCCTGATCGGCCTGACCGACCAGCAAATCGGGCCGGGTCGTTGCAGCGCCGGTCGTGGCGATGCCGAAGCTGGCGGTGACTGAACGGAGCGGCCACGGGTGGTCCGCGATCCTGGCGCGAATGGCATCGGCCAGACGGGTAGCCGCGTCCTGGCCGGAGTCCGGCAGCAACACCACGAACTCCTCACCACCGTACCGGGCGACCGATCCCCGCTTGCCAACTTCGTCGCGGAGCAAGCCCGCCACTTGCTTGAGCAAGTCGTCACCGCTCGGGTGACCAAAGGAGTCGTTGTAATCCTTGAACCGATCCACGTCGATCATCAAGAGGGATAAGGGCAAGCTGCTCTCGGTGGCCACGGCGAAGTCGACTTCGAGCAACTCGCGGAACCGCCGCCGGTTCGCCACCCCGGTCAGCTCGTCGGAATGAGCCAGGTCGATCAGGAGGCGGTTCCGCCGTTCGAGTTCGTCCTGAACGGCCAGAATCCGGTGCGCAATTTCGAGCCGGACCGCCAGTTCGTCGGCGTGGGGGGGTTTGACCAGAAAGTCGTCGGCGCCGGCGCGAAGTCCTTCGAGCCGTTCTTCCTGGCCTTGCTTCGAGGTCAATAGGATCAGGTAGCTGTAGGGTCGGTGCGCTTGGCCCCGGACACGTCGGCACAGGTCGAGCCCGTCGAGGCCGGGCATCACCCAGTCCGAGATCACGATCGGAAACCGGCTCGCCTCAACCGCGTGCCAGGCGGCGAGGCCATCGGTGGCCACGATCACGTCGTGGCCGAGGCGTTCCAGGAGGCGTTGCAGGAGCAACGCTGACGTCGGTTGATCTTCGGCGATCAGAATCTTCATCGAGCGACCTCCAATCAAGAATTCGATCCCCGCAGCGGATCACGACAGCAGACCTGGCGACGGGACAGCCAGCAACCACCGATCGCTAGAGCCGCTCGCTCCGGACTTGAGCCGATTGGCCTGAAGTTGTCGCCGCTTCTTTCGCTTGTACCGACGTTTTCGACGTTCGCTTTCGTTTTTCTGTTCGTTCGCTTTGCTCTCGGGAAACCGAATCTCCGACCGCCGCGACCGGGGCCGGGTAGCCTGGTTCGCTTCCACTTGAAGATCAAATCCCCAGCGGTCACACAACAGGCAATAGGCTTGCGTGTGTAGGTGCGCGAGCCGACAGGCCGGGCAAGCCTGGCCGTTGCCTTGCAGCGGTCCCGGCCAGGGAGACAGACCAGCGCCGATCAGGAGCGTTGGGCGGGGGAACCGTTCGACCGCTCCTGCCGCGGCGTTGGCGGGGTCGGCCGCCAGGTTGGCGGCTTCCTCGGCCATCATCGCGGCAAGCTCTGCCCCCGGTCGTGAGTCGGCGACCAGGTTGAGCGCCGCCGCCTGCTCGCTCCGGAAGACCCCGGTGGCCCAGAGGGTGGGCGGATCAGGATCACCCGATCGAACCCAGCGGGGGGTCTCGTCGTGGCCAACCTCGACCAGTCGGACGCCGTAACTCGCCGTCGCCGCGACCGAGAGAGTGACGACCGGCCCATCGACCAACTCCCAGGCTTCTAGCCACCCCGACGCGTCGAGCAAGGCAATCTCGTCGAGCGTCTGCTCCAGACTCCACCCCAACCGCGTGGCCAGTTCGCCCGGCGAGCGCCACGCGACCGGTGCCTCGATCACAGCATCGACGATCCGCCGGCCCATTGCCGAAAGTTCCTGATTCATGGTCCCCTCCAGCCCCGCGCAGCGAGGCGATTTGCCAGGTGTGACTTACCAATTCTGAAGAACAAATGCGTGGATGTTAAGTAAACCAAGAGCGGGAACATGCTGCGTTGAACCAGGTCTTAAGCCGTACATAGAGAGCTGACAAGCGATAGCAGATCGCAGATCGCAAACAGAATTCGATTCACGATCCGTGATCCGCGATCTGCTTCGGATGATCTTTCAAGAGCCGTGTTATTCGGCGGCTTCGGGGTCGTCGATCGGGAGGGGATCGCCCTCCATCCGGCCCCGGCGGGTGAGCGTCAGACCGATGGTCTCACCGGGACCGGCGACGGGGCGGGATTCAACTCGCGAGCGGCGGTCAAGCTCGGCAGCGGTCGGAGTTTCCAGGCCGGGCAGGCGGCTTTCGGTGTCGAGTCGCGCCGCGGCAAATGTCACCTGCGCCTCGGCGGCCTCGGCATCGAGCCGGCGGGCATCGGCTTCCCAACCTCGGAGGGTCGTCAGGGCCGCCTCGGGGAAGCGGTTCAGATTCGACAAAACTTGACGTGGGGCACGAGCGGCGATCGGGTCGTCGGTGTCGACCGGGATCTGCCGGGCCAGGACGAACGCCGCGACGCAGGCGTTGGCGTCGCCCGATTCGATCGACCGCTCAATAAAGGTGTTGACCGCATCGGCCGGTTGACCATCGAGCGCGGCCACATAGGTTTCAACCAGCCGCGTGTTGACCACGTCGGGTCGGTCGTTGGCCAGGTCGATCCGCCGCTGGTCGGCCGGCTCGACACACTGCGAGCGGATCGCTTCGAGTTGCCGCCTTGACCACTCCAGCGCGACATCGTCACCCGCATTGCCACTCGACCGGGCCAGCGCGAGCAAAGTATCGAGCGTCGGTGCGGGCACACCACCGGTCATCGGCCGGACGAACGTCCGCGCCTCGAACTCGGGAGCCCGCGCGACCAGCCGCATCTCGACGACCGACTCCTGGAGCAACCGGTTCGTCTCGCGCTGGAGTGCTTCGAGCGAGGCATTAACGCGGGCATGGTGCCGGGCGTCGGTGGCCTCGATCAACCGATCGAGGAAGGCCCGAGGTGTGGGACTGAACCCGTCCGCCTCGCGTTTCAGAGTGGCTTTCGCCCCATCGGCGGCGGCAACCGCCCGTTCGCGAGCCACCTTGACGGTGAGATCACCACGCCGGACCTGCCGTTCCAGGTCGGTCCGCAGGACGCGAAAATTGGCAATCTCGGCTTCGGTCCGCTGGGCGAACGGTGTGGCGCGGGTGAGGGCCTCGTGACCCGACCGCGCCAGATGAGAACGCAATGGATTGAGCATAACGGAAAAAAACCTCGGTGCCAGTTCAGATTGATGTCGTGACTACTCGGCTCGTCCCGCATTCGATCCTGGTCTGGTTGCATCCAGCCTTGGGGATCGAACGACGCGAGCAAGCTTTTTCCTTCTGACATAATCGTAATGGCGCGCGAGTTTAAGCATGTCGTCAGGCAATAAATGGCAATTTTGTGAAAAATACTTTTCCGGGACGTCTTGATCCCTGCTTGAACAGCCTCATGGTCAAAGCGAAGGAGGCAGATTACAATGAGTTGTTGACGCCTCGTTGAACCTGATAGATCCAGCTCGTGTCTGTTTCTTCGACCCGACGATTTCGACTCAGGTTCTCAATACCATGGCGGCGGGATCGTCCGGCCGCCCCGATCCGGCTGGGACTTCCGCGGAGATCCTGGCGTTCTTGATCGGCCTGGCGCTTTGCTTCTTCGGACCCCGGTGAGATGGCCGAACTTCATAACACGCATTCTGACGTGACCCCCACTTCCATCACCACCACTTCCGAGCTGCCTCCTCGGCGCCGGCGGAAGGTTCAGCCGCTCCCGCAGGATGATGTGGCCTATTCGGCGGCGTCGCGCACAATGCCCGCTCGGGTCGCCAAGGCGCTCGAACACGCCAAACTGGGCGCCCGACTGGCCGACGACAATCGAGGCAAGGACATCCTCCTCCTCGACCTTCGCGCCGCCACCCCGTTGATCGACTTCTTCCTGATCATCTCGGCCAACTCCCGGCGCCAGGCTTACGCCATCTCGTCGGAGATCGACCAGGAACTGAAGAAGCTCGGCGAGGTCAAACTCGGGATCGAAGGGGCCGAGGAAGGCCGCTGGATTTTGACCGACTACGGCGACTTCGTTGTCCACGTCTTTGCCGAGGACGCGCGGACTTACTACGCCCTCGAAGAGATCTGGGGCGACGCTCCCCGCGTGGATTGGCAAGACCCGAACCGCAAGCCCCGCCCGAGCGAGATTCGCGCTGCCGTTGTCGAGGAAGAAGACGCGCCGATCGCACCGGATATTGAAGAAAATCTCGACGAGTCGGACCAGGATTGATCCTCATCGCCGGGATTCATTTCGCTCGTTGCACCATTCAACAGATTTGTAGGGTGGGTGCAACCCGGCGTGCGCCTCAGTGCCCAGACGATCATCTGGCGATACGGAACTTCCCTGGTATGACTGCATCAAACCCACGGTGGGTTGCACCCACCCTACAAAACTTTTGCATTGATGTTTGCCTTTGCTTCCAACCGCAGTGTCTGGCGGAGTTGCCGCTGTCCGACAGGTGATTGGCTTCGTTTTTCTCGATGAGATGCGCATGAACGTCCTGGAACAGCTTCGAGCCCGGTTTGCCGCCGCGACCCCCGAGGGAGGCAAGGCGGCGACGTTTGCCAACGCCGTCCGCGCGAGCGCTGACCCGAAGTTTGGCGACTACCAGGCCAACGGTTGCATGCCGATCGCCAAGACGCTCAAGCAGACCCCGCGTGTCGTGGCTGAATCGGTCGCCAAAACGGTGGATCTGGAGCCGATCGCCGACGCCCCCGAGATCGCCGGTCCGGGCTTCCTCAACGTCCGCGTCCGGTCGGAATTCATCGCCGCCGAACTGGCCAAACTGATCGACGACCCGCAGCTTGGTCTGACCGAGCCGAAGCGGGTCCGGTCGGTCGTCATCGACTACTCGTCGCCCAACGTCGCCAAACCGATGCACGTCGGCCACCTCCGGTCGACTGTGATCGGCGAGGCAATCTCGCGCATCCTGGTTGCGCTCGGGCACAAGGTCGTCCGGGATAATCACCTGGGAGACTGGGGCTCGCAGTTCGGGATGATCCTCTGGGGCTGGAAGAACCACCGCGACGACGCCGCCTATGCCGAGTACCCGGTTGGCGAACTCGCGCGGCTTTATCGGCTGGCTCAGAGCAAGATCAAGCCCGGCGACGATGCGCGGAAGCGGTACGGCAAGGCGATCGCCCTCGACGAGCAAGGCAAGGCTGACGAGGCGCGGACCCTGTTCGCCCAACTTGCTGAGGGGACCGACGACACCTTCGAGACCGTCGCCCGCCAGATCGCCGAGGGGCGTGACGTGGTGGACGCCACCCGGACCGAGACGGCCAAACTGCATGCGGGCGACTTCGAGAACCGGGTCCTCTGGGATCAGTTCATGCCGCACTGCATGGCGGCAATCCAGACCATGTACGACCGGCTCGACATCAAGCACGACGTTCACCTCGGCGAGTCGTTTTACGACCCGATGCTCAAGGACGTCGTGGCTGACCTCGAAGCGAAGGGGATCGCGGTTCCGAGTGAAGGCGCCCTGGTCATCTACAATGAGGGATTCAACTCTCCTCTGATGATCCGGAAGTCGGACGGCGCCTACAACTACGGCACGACCGACATGGCGAAGGTCAAATACTGCCGCGACGAGTTTAACGCCGACCTGCTCCTCTATGTGGTCGACCACCGGCAGAGCGACCACTTCGAGCAAGTTTTCGCCGCCGCGCGGAAGTGGGACTACGCAAATATCGAGTTCAACCACGTCGCGTTCGGCACGATCCTCGGCGCCAACAAGCGCCCCTACAAGACGCGTGACGGCGACGTGGTCGGGCTCGAATCCCTGCTGGACGAGGCTGTGGCCGCCGCCCGGCGGGTTGTCGATGAGAACAGCAGCCACCTGCCCGAGTCGCGGCGGGCCGAAGTCGCCGAGATCGTCGGGCTCGGGGCGATCAAGTACGCCGACCTCGCACAGAATCGGCTCTCCGACTACGTCTTCGACATGGAAAAGATGGTCGCGACGACCGGCAACACCGGCACCTACATGCAGTACGCCTATGCCCGGATTCAGAGTATTTTCCGCAAAGGGGGATTCACCCCCGAGGCGATCCGCGCTGCTCGACCCCCGATCGCGCTGTCTAACCCGGCCGAGCGTGACCTGGGAATCCGTATCCTCCGGTTTCCCGAGATCCTCGAACTGGCGGCCACCGAGTTCAAGCCGAACATCCTGACCGACTACCTGTATGAACTGGCCAGTGCTTACAGCACCTTCTATCAGGAATGCCCGGTCCTGAAGGCTGAGTCGCCCGAACGTCGCGATAGCCGGCTGGCCCTGATCGACCTGACGGCGCGGACGATCCAGGCCGGGCTGAACTTGCTCGGGATTGGCGTGGTCGATGAGATGTAAATTTTTTGTCATGAATGAGTTCAGATTCGCTTGAATCCTGGTGCGTGGCGCGGTGTTTGCTTTTCATCCTGGCAACTTCGTCGTTTGGCCTCTCCCGCCGTCGAAGATTGCCCGAATTGCCGTGATTCACCAGGAGTTGATCGATGCTGCGCCACCTCAAGTTTGCCGCTGCGTTTGCCACCGCCGCTCTGGCCGCCTCGGGCGCTTCCGCCCAGGGCACTTCCGAGAAGATGGGCGTCAGCGATGCCCTGTTCGCCGCCACCGCCGCCGACGGTGGGATGACCGAAGTCGTTTTCAGCGAGATCGGCGTCAAGAAGGCGACCGACTCCAAACTGAAGCAGTACAGCGAGCACATGATCGCCGCGCACACCAAGGCGAACGCGGAACTCAAGGAGTTGGCCGGCCAGAAGGGCATCGCCCTGCCGACCACCATTGGCGTCGGCCACCAGTTCTGCGCCCAGAGCCTGGAAGGTCTCTCGGGCGAAGAGTTTGATTGTGCCTACTCGCATGCTCAACTCATCGCCCACATGGCGACCGTCGCCGCCTTTGAGACCGAAGCCGAACGGGGCCAGGACCCCGAGATGAAGGCGTGGGCTGCCAAGACCCTGCCGGAACTCAAGGAGCACCTGCACGAGATCAAGCCGATCGCCATGCACTACGAGAAGATGAAGATGGAAAAGAAAGAGAAAGAGCACAAGTCGAAGTAAGCGACCCTGCCTGATCTCAAATGAAACAAAGCCGCCTTGCTCTCGGAAATATTCGAGAGCAAGGCGGCTTTTTTGGTTGTACATCGTAAGGTGGGTGCAGCAAGACTTACTTGGGAGCAGTCCGGCTGGAATCCGACCTGGAACTCGGAGTCTTGGGGGCAGAGTCGGTGGCAATGGGCGGCGCATCCTTGGCAAACTTGAGCGCGGCGGAGTTCATGCAAAAGCGCATCCCGGTGGGGGCGGGGCCGTCGCCGAAGACGTGCCCGAGGTGGGCACCACAGGTATTGCAGGTCACTTCGGTGCGCGGGTAACCAAGTTTGTAGTCGGTCGCCGTGGCGACGTTACTCGTCGAGACTGGGGCGAAGAAGCTAGGCCAGCCGGTGCCCGAATCGAACTTCGTCCGCGAGTTGAACAGCGGGGTGTCGCAGCAAACGCACTCATAGATTCCGCGAGCGTGGTTGTGCAACAACTTGCCCGACCCCGCCGGCTCGGTGTCCGCCAGCCGCGTGACGGCGTATTGCATCGGGGTCAACTGCTTCCGCCACTCGGCATCGGACTTGATGACCTTTTTGGACGGCTGGGTGAGCGGGTCATCCGCGCAGGCCAGACCCGACCCCACCGCGAGACCAAGGCCGATCGGCATCAAACCAGAAAACAACTTCCAGAACGATCGAGGCATGATGAACACTCCTACCAGCAAGGAAGAGACTTGCCCGAACCGACCCCAACCTGCGAACACTGTCCAGACCAGGATCGCCACGATATAAGAGGACGATCCATTGTTAGCCTGCCTGACCAGTCAGGCAAGAATTATCCTGATCTCTTGATTACGAGTCGCGAAGCATTCTGGTTCTTTCGAACCCTTTGACCCGAATCGTCAACCGACCGTTTGGTACCGACCGACACCCGCGATCCCGTCTGGAGACCGAAGTTGAGCACGCTATCCGGAAGTCGAAGCCACCGTTGGTTGTTCCTCGGGCTCGCCCTGGCTGTGAAGTTCGGTTGCGACCACGCCAGCGCGGCGGACCCGAACTCGTTCGAGGAGTTTGCCAACCGCTACTTCGCCGCCCGGTTTTCGATGTATCCGACCGAGGCCACCAGCGCAGGCATCCACAACCGCGATAGCCAGCTCGAAGACCTGTCAAGCGGGCGGATCAACATCCGGTTGAGTGTGCTCAAGGATCAACTCGCCGAGCTGGCCAAGGTTGACAAGGTGACGGCCGACGACAAGATCGACGCCCAGGCGCTCGCAGCGCAGATCCAGGCTGAGATTCTCGATCTCGACACGATCCGGTACTGGGAGATCAACCCGATGCTCTACGCCGGTCTGCCCGGCGGCGCGATCGACGGGCTGATCAAACGCGACTTCGCGCCGGTTGCCGACCGGCTCCGACTGGTGATCGGTCGCGAGCGCGAGATTCCGGCCGTCTTCGCTGCCGGTCGGGCAAACCTCAAGACACCGCCGAAGGAGTTCACCGATCTCGCGATCCGGATGGCCAAGGGGTCGGTCGGCTTTTTCGAGGGGTCGGTCGCCACCTGGGCGAAGACGGCAGCGGGAGCGGACGCTGGTCTGCTGGATGAGTTCACCACTGCCAACACGGCGACCATCGCCGCTGTGCGTGAGTTTGCCAGGTGGCTCGAAATCGACCTCAAGCCACGGTCGACCGGCCAGTACGCCATCGGTGCCGCGAACTTTCTGGCCAAGATGCGGTTCGAGGAGATGGTGGAACTCCCCCTGCCCGACCTCCTGGCCAAGGGCGAGGCCCAACTTGCGAAGGATTACGCCGCGTTCGTCGCAACCGCCCACCAGATCGACCCGAACAAGACGCCGCTCGCGGTGATGCAAGACCTTTCCCAGGACCACCCGACCGCCGCGAGCCTTATCCCTTCGGTTCGAAAGTCGATCGACGAGGCGCGACAGTATCTGATCGACCACAAGATCGTGACGATCCCATCCGACGTCCGGCCGAGCATCGAGGAAACTCCCCCTTACGCCCGCTCGGGCAGCTTCGCGTCGATGAGCACGCCCGGGCCATTCGAGACCAAGGCCACCGAAGCCTTTTATTATGTCACCCCGGTCGAGGCCGACTGGACCAAGGAGCACGCCGAGGAGCATCTCCGGCTCTACAACCCGCCCGTCGTCGCGATGATCAACGTTCACGAAGCCTACCCCGGCCACTTCTTGCAGTTCCTGTACGTGGGCAAATTTCCGACCGTCACCCGCAAACTGGTGGCATCGGGGACCAACGTCGAAGGCTGGGCGCACTACTGCGAGCAGATGATGGTCGATGAAGGGTTCGGCAACAACGACCCCAAGGTCCGGCTGGCTCAACTGCAGGAAGCCTTGCTTCGCGACTGCCGCTACGTGGTCGGCATCAAACTGCACACCGCCGGCTGGACGGTCGAGCAAGGGGCCAAACTGTTTGAGGAGAAAGGTTTTCAGGAGCCAGCCAACGCCTTCGAGGAAGCGCGTCGGGGCGCATATAACCCGACGTACCTGTACTACACCCTCGGTAAACTTCAGATCCAGGATCTCCGCGATGAGTACCGCCGGGTCAAGGGGGGTAACCTCCGCGACTTCCACGACGCCTTTGTCCGGCAGGGTGGCTTCCCAATCGCCTTGATCCGGCAGATCCTGCTGCGGTGAGATTTCGCGACGATCGAGGGCGCTTGCCCGCTTGTTCGCGGCAATCGCGACGGGGTCGTCGGATTCCCCTTGCCGAGCCGCCCGGCAACTTCTAGTCTAAGAGATCAATTCCCCGCTCCCGAATGGGCTCTGGTCGTTCACCCCTGTTAAGGTCCGACGCCATCATGACTACATCGGATTCTCAAGATGTGTTCACTATAGAGCGTCGGGGTGACCTGATGGTGATCTCGGCTACCCCCGCGCTGGAGTCGATCGCGGTCGGCCTGGAAGAACACGCCGCTGACCTGATCTTCGAGCCGCTCCGCCGCGACCGCGAGCCGCTGCTCGTCTTCGACCTCAGTCAGGTCGATTACTTCGGGTCGGTCTTTCTGGGCGTGTTGCTCCGCTGCTGGAAAATGGTCCAGGCCAAGGGCGGCACGATGGCGCTGGCGGGCGTTTCGGCGCGAGCCCGAGAGTTGTTGCACCTGACCTCGCTCGACTTTGTCTGGCCGATCTATGCCAGCCGGCGCGAAGCGGTCGAGGCTTTGCTCTCGGACTGATTGACGCGGGGTCGAGATACAGCACAATGCTTCGCCGGTTTCGGTCGTTGACAGTTCGGATAATGTATCCGATGATAAATCAAGATTCTCTTGCAGCCGGGCCATCACCCCGGCGTGTCGAGGGGCCTGTCCGGCGGAGCCATCATGGGCATCTATGACCGCGAATATTATCGCGACAAATCGCGGGGGTCGGATTGGTTTTCGGGCTCAATGCCAGCCTGGAAAGCCATTATCCTGATCAACGTGGCTGCGTTCATCCTGCAAAAGCTGTTTTATCCGTATGTCGACCGTTACTTCAGCGTGACCAGCGACCAGATTTTCGATAAATTTCAGCTCTGGCGACTCCTGACGGCAACCTTCCTGCACGATGGCCGGGTGATCTGGCATATCGTGATGAACATGCTTTTCCTCTGGATGGTCGGCCGCGAGATGGAGTCGTTTTACGGCTCGCGCGACTTCGTGGCCTTCTACATCTCGGCCGCCATTGTCAGCACACTGACCTGGGCAGTCGTGGATCGGTTCCAGGTTGGCAATCACTACCCGATGATTGGCGCCTCGGGCGCGGTCATGGCGACCGTTGTTCTCTACACGCTTTACTATCCACGCCGTGAGGTGATCCTGTTCATCTTCCCGGTCGAGATGTGGTTCTTGCTCGTCCTTTACCTTGGCTCGGACATGCTCCAGTTGCTTAGTGCTTCCTCCGAGCCCGTCGCGTACGCCTCACACTTGGGCGGAGCGGCGTTTGGTTATCTCTTCAAGACAGCCGACCTCCGGCTTTCGACTCTGGAGAAATGGATCCGCCAGAGTCGGCGTCCCAAACTCCGGATCGTCTCACCTGATCCCCGCGAGGCATCACCCACGAGCGCCACCGTTCGACCGACTGTCGGTCCCTCCTGGACCCCCAGCGCGGCGTCGACGGCGACGGCTCGACCAGCCCCCGTCTTCGTGATCCCCGAAGAACAGATCGACGAAAAGCTCGACGAGATTCTCGTCAAGATTGCTCGCGATGGGCGTGCCTCTCTGAACGAGGAAGATAATCGGATTCTGGACGAAGCGAGCCGGCGTGCCCGGAACCGGCGGAGTGAGCGAATTTGAGTCGACTTTCCTTCCAGGTCCGCGAGGCGACGCCGGCGGACCTCGACACTATCATCGAATTTAATGCTCGGCTGGCCCACGAAACCGAGGGTAAGACGCTACCCCGACGCACTTTGACTCGTGGTGTCAGCGCAGCCCTGAACGATCGCAACCTGCTGAGCTATTGGGTCGTCGAAGCAACCGACCCAGCCAACTCCGAACCCGCCTTCGTCGTCGGGCAGGCCGCCGTGACCCGCGAGTGGAGCGACTGGCGAGCCGGCTGGATTTGGTGGTTCCAGAGCGTTTACGTCCATCCCAACTATCGGAGTCAGGGGGCTTTCCGGCTGGTCTACTCGCACGTTCGGACCCTCGCCAAAGCGACCAAGGACGTGATCGGCCTTCGGCTCTACGTTGAGGTCGCCAACGAGCAGGCCCAGCGTGTCTACCAGGCGCTGGGAATGAAACCAGGTGGCTATGATGTCTACGAAGACCTCTGGATTGAAGCTCACTGAGCCGGCGGCTCGCTGGACCGGCTTAGCACGATCCAGCGGTCCAGTAACCTTGCTGCCAGCCCCGCATCAACCGTCGCAGCGGCTCGCGTGACTCCTTCGGCCAGGTTTGGCACCGAGCCGGCCACCAGCAGAGCCGCGGCGGAGTTGGCCAGGACCGTATCGCGGACCGGCCCATGCTCGCCGGCCAGCAGCGCCCGGATCGACTCGGCACTGGCGGCTGGCCCCGTGACACGCAGTTGATCCGGTCGGACGAGAGGTAAGTCGAACGCATCACGCGGCCAGTGCTGAATCCTGATCTGGCCGTCCTCGACCCACCGGACCTCGGTATCACCGCCGAGACTCACCTCGTCCAGCCCATCTCCGCCGGTCACAACCGCGGCGCGGTGGATGCCGAGCCGGACCAGAGCCTCTGCCATAAGGTCGGCCAGGCGGGGGTCAGGGACGCCGATCAACTGGTGGGTGGGTCGAGCGGGGTTGGCGAGTGGCCCGACCAAGTTGAACAATGTCCGGAACGGCAACTGACGCCGAGCAGGAGCAGCAAACCGCAGCGATGGGTGGAACTTCGGAGCAAACAGGAAGGTCAGTCGAAGCTCGCGGAGGCACCGTTGCAGGACATCGACGGGCGGTTCCACGACGACGCCAAGTTCCGCCAGAACTTCGGCGCTCCCCGAATTTCCCGACGCCGACCGGTTGCCGTGTTTGGCCACGGTTACCCCACTCGCGGCCACCACAATCGCGGTGGCTGTGGAGATGTTGACCGTGCAAGCTCCATCACCACCAGTCCCGCAGGTGTCCAGAATCGGCTCGGATCTCGACGCCCCGACTGACGGCCAGGCGACGGCATGATCGCGGACCGCGGCGACGGCTCCCGCCAGTTCGTCGGCGGATTCGCCGCGAATCCGGATGGCCGTCAGCAAGGCCATGATCAGCCCATCAGCGACTTCCCCGCTCATGATGGCCGCGACGGCGTCGTGGGTTTGCGTGACCGAGAGGTGACAACCTCCGACCAGAACTTCCAGGGCAGCGGTCACCGGGGCCGAGGCACTCACGGAACCCGGACCCGGGAGCGTTGAAAACCTCCCTCAACCGAGCGTTGGAGGATCACATCGACCCCTGCCACGGTCCGGCGCGCCCCAAGAGCCTGAACGGCTTCCTCGGCGGAGACGACCGGACGACCCGCCACGGTCTCGATCACGTCGAGTTGATGCAAATAGCCTGTCAACGGGCTGTCGGGTTCGAGCTTGGTAACCGCGACCCCGTGCAATGACTCGGGCAGTCCTAGACTCCGCGCGGATGTCGGTTCCAGCGTGACCAGTTCGATCCCGAGTACCGAGCGGGGCACGGATCGTTTTGGTTGCGATTCCTGCCCAGAGATCCGGTCCTTGTCGCCCACGACGACCTTCAAGGCAAATTCCTGTCGGTCCCGCCAGATCACCACGTCGGCCGCTTGACCGATCGGCGACATCGAGACGAGATTAATCAGGTGGTTCAGGTCATTGACCTCGACCCCGTTGAACCGAACCACCACATCGCCGACGCGGACCCCGCTGGCAGCGGCGGGCGATTGCTGATCGACCGACTTGATCCAGGCGCCTCGGGGGCGTTCGAGCCCCAGCGCCAGAGCTTTGTCCGCCTCGAACTCCGGGTTGAGCTTGACCCCCAGCGCCCCTCGATTGACTCGGCCATTCACCAGTAACTGACCCATGATCCACCGGGCGAGATTGCTTGGGATGCTGAATCCAACCCCCTCGTTCCCGCCACCGTTGGAGAGGATCGCGATGTTGATCCCGATAACTTCTCCTTTCATGTTCACAAGTGGGCCACCCGAGTTGCCGGGATTGATCGCGGCGTCGGTCTGGAGGAAATCTTGATTTTCAACCCCAGCTTGTTCCAGGTCAGTCTCATGGCGACCTCGGCCACTGATGATCCCCTGACTGACCGAGTGGTGCAACCCGAACGGACTCCCCATCGCCAGCACCCAGGAGCCGACCGGCGTGTCGTCGCTATTTCCCAACCGAGCGGCGGGCAGGTCGGTCCGGTCGAGTTTCAGGACCGCGATATCCGCCTTGCTGTCCGTCCAGATCCGATAGGGGTGAAAAGAACGACCGTCACTCAAGCAAATGTCGATCTGAGCCGTTGAGGAACCGGTCACGACGTGGTTGTTGGTGAGCACAAACAACCCCCGCGAACCATCGGCCCGGACGATCACGCCCGACCCGGTTTCCTCGAACTCACGCGGTTGCGTCTCGTCCTCGCGAGTGCCAACCTTGTGGGCGATCAGATGAACGACACTCGGCGAGACCGCCCTGGACACGAGCTCGAAGGTACGGTTGACATGCTCGAATTGGGAATATTGGCGGGCAAGTTGGGCATAAAGACCATCATCAGACTGACCCCGGATCGATGTGGGTGCGGGTCCGGTTCCCGCCAGATCGCCACTTGCGGCAACCGGCGACCCGAGGTGGGCCTGCTGAGCGGAGGCTCGGCGGCCCCGATCCCAGTTCAGGCCAATCAAAACACCAGAGCCAAGGGTTGTGAGCAAGAGCAACGGCGTCGTCAAGCGCACCATGGTCCGCCGATCTCCAAGCCGGGCCCGAATCCGAGAAGCTGGTCAAGGTGGGGAATCATGGGCAAAAGAATTGCCGCGGATGATCCGGCGCGGGCGTATCAGAATATAGCCCAGATTTGACCGTCAAGTCAAAGCGACACCTGGAACCTGACCAATCCAGAGTCGATTGCTCGCACGTCTCGTCCTGATCAGGCAACGCTGGACCGTAGGGCAACTTCAGCGCCGGGGACTCGGGTTGAGGGGATTCTGTCCGCGTTGAGCCTGTTCTGAGTGACTCGGGAAGGCTATTCTTGAGAAGGGCACCACTCGCCGGATCTCGGCTCGCTCTCAAGGGTTTGTCGCTGGGCTGGTCGCGGGCAACGATGGAAATGCTGTGGGTTTTTCCTCGCCACTTAAAAAACAAGGAACCGGACATTGACCGACATTTATGACGAGATTCTCGCTTTGAAGGAGCGGGAAAACGCCACCATCCTGGCCCATTATTACCAGGAAGGAGAAATTCAGGAGTTGGCCGACGTCACCGGTGATAGCCTGAAACTGGCTCGTGCTGCGACCGAGGTCGATACCGGGACCATCGTCTTTTGCGGTGTTCACTTCATGGCCGAAACGGCCAAGATGCTCAACCCGACCAAGCGTGTTTTGCTCCCGGACCTGCGTGCGGGTTGCTCGCTCGCCGATAGCTGCCCTGCCCCGGCACTGGCAAACCTGCAAGCAAAACTCCGGGCCGAGGGCCGGCGGTTCCAGACCGTGACCTACATCAACAGCACGGCGGCTGTGAAGGCGATCTCCGACTGGATCGTGACGTCGGGCAATGCCGAGCAAATCATCCGCCGTGTCCCTGACGACACCGAGATCCTGTTCGCCCCCGACCGCCACCTCGGGTCGTACTTGCAGGGAGTGACGGGACGGCCGATGATCCTCTGGGACGGCTCATGCATGGTCCATGAGGTTTTCAGCGTGATCGACCTGATCCGAGCCAAGCGCCGGATGCCCGCGGCCCTGACGCTCGCTCACCCCGAATGCCCGCTGAATATCCGCGAGCAAAGCGACTTCGTCGGTGGGACCGAGGCCATGCTCCGCTACGTCGAGGCACAGGTCGAACCGACCGATTTCCTGGTCGCCACCGAAGCCAACATGCTCTGGCAACTGGAAAACAAGGTTCCTCGCCACCGCTACCACCCGGTGCCTGGAATCACCTGCGCCTGTAACAAGTGCCCGCACATGGCGCGGAACACGCTGGAGACCCTCCGCGATTGCCTGAAAACCGGTGGCCCCGAGATCCACTGGCAACCAGAGTTTGGTCCGGCGACCGCAGTTCTCCAACGAAGTTTGCTCAACTGAGGCAGGCAACGCAAGAAAGCCGGTCAACGCGACATGCGTTGACCGGCTCGTTTGTCACGGAATGTTCAAACAGCAATCAACGCGACTCGCTCAGGTCCATTTCGAAGTCGCTGAGCTTGATGTCGGCTTCGCCATCACCATCCGCCATGGGCTTGTCATACATCTTCGCCCAGCGCTGATCCTCGGCGGTCCGGCCGAACGCCTGACCCTGCCGTTCGTTCTCACGCTGACAGTCGATGCAGGTGCTGGTATAGGGAAGTGCGTTCAGGCGGGCTTCAGCAATCTTGCCCGAGCAAAATTCGCATCGACCATAGACACCTTCGACGATCCGCTGCAAAGCGTGCTCGATCTGCCCAAGTTCGCGGCTTTCGATCTCGACGATCTGCGAGCTGATCTCGTCGTTGGCGGTATCCACCGCGGCATCGACGCTATCCCCAACCACGTTGAGCGCGGCGAATTCGCGGTAGGCATCAAGGTCACCGGCGAGTGCCTTGCGGAGAGCATCACGACGGGCGACCAACCGAGAATGGAGACGAAGCAGAGAGTCTTTGCGAACCATTATACACCTCCTGGTGTGCGTCGCGGCCAGGCCACGGAGCCATGGTCCGAACGGCCGCTCGATAAGTTGGTTGGAGCGTCAAAGGATCGCAAGCGAACCGACCTCGCTCAGCAAACCAGGGACTCACATGAAGCTGGCACGGTCCGGTCAAAACTGCACCCACTCATCAATGGAGCAAGGTAAGTTCTGGGTGACGCTCCCGCCTTGATGCACATTATGCGCCATGAAACCGGGAGATTTCGGCAAAATCGCTCAAGACAAGCATAGTACGCTCGCAAGGCAAGAAAGTTTTCGAGCCCCGCGAATTTTTTGCTGGACTCGAACACCCGTTGCACGAACTTGATCACATTTCGACAAATCAAGTTCGCGATATGCTGGCGAACCGCCAATCAGGGTCGGGGTTTGGAATGCGAGAATACGTAATTCGCAGCCACCCGAGGTTCGGTGGATGTCGGGTCGATCCGAAAGATCAAAACTTGCTCGTTGCCACCGGTCCGGTAGATCCACTGTTCAACAATCATTCCCTGACTGACCGATCGCACGATAAGGTCCGGCTTGCCGCCCATCTGGGATCGAGCCTGCGATCGAGTTTTTCCCCGGAGGGAATCATTGTCAGCGCCGGCTCGGGGAGGCGTCGCGGTGACCGAGTCGGGGTTGGTGCGGCTCGGGTCGGTGGTGCTCGTGGGGTCGTACCAGCCCGCATCCCCTTTCCGGAAGCCGAGGCGCAGGAACGCATCCGCCACCGAGCGCGATTGGGGGTCGATCCGCTCCGCCTCGATCAGGAGGTTGCCGGCAGCGGTTCGATCGCCGAGCAACTTTTCGTAGTTGGCGGCCAGGAGAACTCGCCCCTCGGCGTCGCTGGGCGACAGTCGATGCTTGCGGCGATCTTCGAGCCAGTCCTCGAGCGCCTGCCGAGCCCGCTCGGGCTGACCTGCCTCGCGGAAGGTCCGGGCCAGCGCCTCAACCTGAGATTGACGCATCGAGGCGACACCGCGCTCGGCTTCGGCGAGACCACGTTGCCGGAGTTCATCCGTCAGAGCCGGCCGGTCGGGGAGCCGTTTGGTCGCTTCCTCGACCAACCCCATCGCCCGAGTCGGATCGGCCGCGAGCTGAGCCGTGATCGACTTTTCGACGAGATCCGCGTAGAGCTGACGGTTCAACCGCAAGCGGTCCTCGTCCGACGCGGCTCGGTAGAGACTGCCTGGATCTTCGCCCGGTTTCAGGATCGAGACAAGCCCCGGCTTGGGTTCGACCGATCGCGGAAACTGCTCCTGAACCCGGCGGGCGAGATCGGCGAGCGCGGTCGGATTGGTGGCCTGCTCGGCCGCCCTGCGGAACCCTCGGAAATAGAGGGCCTCGCGGATCTCACGCGGGATCGGTCGATTCGCCGCCGCGTCGGCCAGGGCGATCGGATCGGCACCCGCGCGCGCGGACTCGTTCCAGAGCGTATCTGTCTCCAGCGTAACCCCTCGGGCCGCCAGCTTGGGATCGTTCAGTTCGTGCCCACGTCGCTCAGCCCAGCTGGCCCAACCCCGGATCACGGCGAAGTTGTCGGGGCGAACCCGACTAATCTCGCGATCCAGCCGCTCGATGTCGTTCGGTTGGAGATCCAGGGTGATCACTTCGCCGATCAGGCGACCATCCACCAGCTTGAGGGTGGCCCGCACCACCGCGTTGGGTTCCGAGGGGGGTCGGGCGAACCGCGAACCGGCCAGGAGCCGGAATGGGACCTCGGTCCGTTTCAGGACCAACTCGTCGAACCCCTGACCCCGTTTGGTTTCGAGGAAGTAGCGAATCCGATCGTCCACGACGATCTCACGACCAACCAGATCCCCGCGCCGAGCCAGTTCGGCGGGTTCTACGACAACCGCCGATTCATCGGCATGGCTGCTGGCAACCCGCACCCCGGCGACAAGCCAGCAAGCTAGAAGCACCATTCGCTGGCGAATCTGGGTTTGGTTCATGGTTGTGACTCCTCGACGGGTTCGCCGGCTGGCCAGTTGATGGCTTGCAGGGCCTCGGGATGCGTCATGAAGACGCCGCTCCGTGGTTCGAGTTTGAGCACCCAGATGTTGGTTGTCAGGTCACATTCGAGCGCTGCCAGGCGGGCGCCGAACAACTTCGTGTCGCCAACATTGGGCTCGGTGAGGGTGAACAACTCGAAACCGGTGTAGTCGATCCGACCGCTGAACTGGGGGGTCGGACCTCGTCCCACGGCGATCCGGTAGGCATCGGTGTAGCGTGATTCTGGCTTGGCCGGGTCGGGGATGGCGGTGATGGTCGTTTCGATGATGATCGAGCGCCCCTGGTAGATCGCCGCGAAGTGCGCGGACCAGGCGTTGACGTCGTAGGTCGCAGCCTCCTCAACCAGGTCTTCGAGGGTCTGGGGAACGAGATCAGTGAAGATTGCCGCCTCCTGCGCCGCGTGGCGAATGGCGTCGCCCCCTGCGAATCGACCTCCCATCGCGTCGACGGCGGCGGCGGCATCGGCCAGAATCTTTTTCGCGGCGAAGAAGTCACCCGAGTCGAGCTTCTTCAGACCCTCGGTCCGGCCGATCTCGGCGATCCGAGGTAGCTCTTCCTGGCGTTGTTTCCACCGCTTCACGCCGACCGCCCCCAGCACGAGCAGGACAAACCCGACAGCGAGCAGCGGGTTGCGATGCGACCAGGTCCATTCCCGGAAGGTGGGCCGAGGCGCAGGGATCGCCAGCGGAGCGGGAGCCAGCAACGCAGCGGCCGGGGGAACCGGTCGAGCCGGTTTTGGTCGCGGGGTCGCCGGTCGAGCCGCTGGAGGCGAACTGGCTGGCGGGACCACGTTGGGCCGACCGGCGGGAGCCGTCGCGGACGCGGCTGGCTCCTCGACCCCATCGACCCAGTCGATGTCGACAACCTCGTCGTCGCTGGCTGTGGCAGCGGCTCTCGTCCCTGGGGTGACCGCTGGTTCGGACCAGGCGGGCGGGTCCACAAGCACATGCGGTGCGTCGTCGGAGGCGAGTGTATCGAGATTGGTCTGGTGGGTCGATCTCGACCGGGTTGGACTTCTGGCCACGGTCGGGACGGGTGGTTCCGGCAGGGGACTTTGCGGCAGGATAAAGACCGCTTCCGCGCAGGTTGGGCAGCGGAGCGCCTGGTATCCCTCGGTCCGGTTACCACGCAACCGGTGCCCGTTCGCACAGGCCACGTTGTACTGAGTGGCAACCGGCGGCGCGGGAGCCACCCACCCTTGCATCAGCGTTTTGGCGCGACCCAGCATTCCCAAAAGAAGTCCCGCCCGTTGGATTCCATATCAGGGTTCGGTCTCAACCGCTGGCAGCATGGTCGCCGACGCATGTCCTATCATTATCCGCCTCGATCCGGGACGGGTCAACGGTCCGTCGGCCCGTGGTCCGCTTTCTCGGGATTTGACATGAGTGCTGCCGCTGTGGTCAGGTTGGACGGATTGGAGACCGCCCGGGACTTTCTTGGCGAGGACTTCTCGATTCGACCTCGGCGGGGATCAATGGCCCGGATGCTTTTGCTCGCGATCCTGGCGACTGGTGCCGTCGTTTTTCGCGCGGATCAAGCCATCGGAACTCAACCGGAACCGGGAAACTCGGCGGTCACCGTCCAGCTTGATCCCGGCCCGTACTGCGTCGGCCAGGGGGTCCACGTCGCGGTCAAGGTACCCGAGGGGACCCTGAAACCGCCAGCGGTGGTGGGGGGTGACCTGCTGCCGATCCCAACGCTCCGCCCCGGCGAGGCTCGGTTCGTGCTCGTCCCTCGGCGGGCGGGCATGCTGGAGATTGGCTCGTTCCGGGTGCTCGTGGGTGAGCGTCTGGTGGGGTCGAAGCCGACCCGGATTGAGGTCGCCACCATTCCGGCGGGCGGGCGAACTGCTGCGTTTCTGGGTGGAGTCGGCGACTTTCAGGTGGCCAGTCAGGTTAAACCCGCAAGTATCAAGGTGGGGCAGTCCGTCGAGTACCGGATCACGATCACCGGTCCGGCGGCGTGGGGGAGTTTTCAAAACGTGCCGCTCGCGGGGCTCCCGACCGGGTTGCAGGTTCGCCAGGCGGCGGCGGAACTCGTTCCCGGCGAGGTCCCCGAGCGCTCGAACCGCTACCACCTTCGCGCGATCGAGCCGGGTCGCCTGGTCCTCCCGCCCGTATCGGTCGCGGCGTTTGATCCCCGCTCGGGTCGCTTCTTGACCCGTTCGACATCGAGCCAGGTGGTGATCGTCGTGGCTCCCCCCGCGTTCGATCCGGCGACGGTCGACCTCGGGCCGGTCAAAGGCCGTTCCCGATCGTCCCGCCGCCGCTGGGCCGAGATCACCCTGGGTAGTCTGAGCCTTTTGCTCGGGGTTGGACTGGTCTGGAAGCAGCGAGTCATTCGCCGATGGTTCCAGGATTGGCAGCGCGGGCGACCCGTCAACTGGAATCGGCAAGCGCTGATGCTGAGTCGCTGGGCCAGCACGCAAACTCGCGATCCCGAAACCGTGGGAGCCGAAATCGTCGCCCGGTTGGCGTGCGCGATCGCCCATGCCTCGGGCCAGACTTTGGCCGTCTTGACCCCGAGCGATGCCGAGGTCGTTGTGGTAGCGTTGACAGGGTCGAGCCAGGTTGCCAACCGAACGAAAGATCTGGTTGCCTGGTGCGACCGCTTACGGTTCGACCAGAATGCCAACGCGACCGTCGGCGACCTGGAAGAGGTGGTCGCCGAGGCGGTCGCGATCTTACAAACTATCGGGCGTCATGCCGTCGTCAGAGGCCAACATCCCCAGAGCCATCGTGACTGACAAAAGCGAGCGATCGCGTTGCAATTCATTTACCTGCGGGCAAACTCGCTGATCGGCGTCCGGGTCGTGCTGAACAATTCGCGGAACGACGACTCGCGGCGGTGCTGATCTTTGCGGTAGGCCACGAAACCATCGAGCGGCAGCGTGGGGATCGACTTGTTAATCAGGTTCTCGATCGCCGTCAGGGGCTCTCCCTGGTCGGCACACACAAACAGATACGCAATCCCGTCCTTACCCATCCGTCCCGTGCGACCGATCCGGTGCACGTAGTTTTCGGGATCGTCGGGGATGTCGAAGTTGATGACGTGGCTGATGTCGTTGACGTCGATCCCGCGGCCGACCACGTCGGTGGCGACCAGGACGGGAATACTCCCGCTGCGGAACCCTTGCATGACCTTGTTGCGGACCGACTGCGTCAGGTCGCCGTGGATAGTAGCAACACCGGCCACACGGCCCCGGAGGCGATCGGCCAACTTGTCCGCGCCCCGTTTGGTCCGGGTGAAGACGATGCACTGGCTCGGGCTGTCGCGGTCGAGGAGGTGAACGAGCAAGTCAAACTTGCGGTCGTGCTCCACGGTGATGTAATACTGCTTGATCGACTCGACCGAAGGCTCATCCTTCGACAGGTTCATCTCGACCGGCTCAAACATGTAACGCCGGGCAAGAGTCCGGATCTCGTCGCTGATCGTCGCCGAGAGCAAAAGAGTCTGGTGCGGGTCGGGCGTCTGCCGCAAAATCCGTTCGATGTCGGGGCGAAACCCAATGTCGAGCATTCGGTCGGCCTCATCGAGCACGACATGAAAGATGTCGCCGAGATAAAGCGTCCGCCGCTCGATGTGATCCAGCACCCGGCCTGGCGTCCCGACGACAATATCGACGCCGCGTTCCAGAGCCCGAAGCTGCTTTTCGATCGGCTCGCCGCCATAGAGACCGCAGATCGCCACGTTCTGACCGTGGGCGATTTTTTGCATCTCGACCACGATCTGCTGGACAAGTTCGCGGGTTGGCGCGAGGATGATTGCCTGCGGTCCTCGACCGCGTGCTTCCAGCATCTCGATCAACGGAATGGCGAACGAGGCGGTCTTGCCGGTGCCCGTCTTCGCCTGGCCGATCACATCCCGCCCTTCCAGAGCTTCGGGAATCAAGGCGGCCTGAATTGGCGAAGGGACGTTGTAGCGAATCTTGCGAAGGGCATCGAGCATCCCACGGCTCAGGCCCATCTCATGGAATCCCCGCGGGGATTCCTCCACCGCGCTTTGAATCAAACAAACCTCCGCGTAATTTTCGATGGGTCCTCGACTTGAGTTCGATTGCGTCTCTCTGACGCATGCGGTCGATCTCACCGCCAATATACCCCAACTTCACCTGTTCGTCAAAGCCACCCCTGACTGATGCCGACAACCGTCGGTTCTCGCAACCAATTCGGCGACGACGATGGAGCCAATGCTTGCTTCGGGCCAGTCGGCTCCGCTAGTCTCGAAATCGAGAAAAGGCGCGATCAGGCGACAAGTTGCTCGCCTGTCCAACCCTCCCCCATGATTTGATTGCATCCACCCGCTTGACACCGATCCGAGAGGAATTGTCTGATGGCCGATACCAGTGCGAATGCCGCCGATCTCCAGCAAAAATACCGTCAGTTTCTGGATCTGATGCCGCTCACAGTGGCTCTGGCGGGTTTGCCGACCAGCGAGACCCGACTCTACAGTGAAGAACAGATCGAAGCGCGGGCAATGACCCTCAAAGCCGCTTATCGCGTGGCTCGAACGACAGCGAAGGAATGCCTGGGCGGGTCGTGAGCAACGTACCGGAAACGCGTGGAGGCCTCTGCCGAAAAGCCGGACGAGACCCTAGCCAACGTCGGTGGTTCAGCCGATAAGAATCGCGTGGCAAGGGGGTCGGCGAGTCGGGTCCAAACCTGGTTTAGACTGGAAATCGCCTGCCTCTCTCGCTCGAAAAGATCGACTCACCCGATGCGAAAGGGCTTCCTCGCAATGATGACCCAACCCGAAGCCGGTCCCCGCAGGCTCCGAGCAGCGATCATCGGGTTTGGCCTCGACGGTGGCGACCATCCCCAGCGTTTAAGCACCGGCGAGGAATGTCTGCTGGTGGGCGGCTCGGCAGAAACTCATGCCGAGATGCTGGAGATCATGCTCAGGCTCGAATCCGAACTTGAGCGACTCAACCAGAACCTCGCCGACGTGACCCCCGATCAACTGGCGGAAATCGCCTGGCGGATCGACTCTCCCGAACTCCATCAGATCGCGCTGCACATGGACCAGGAACTCCACCGGCGAGGTCGGTCGTTCCATGAATCCTCCGCCGAGGAGCTCACCGAATACTCCGCTCGGTCCAGCTCGTACTGACCCATCAGCAAACTTGATGCGGCGATCAACGCATTGTTGATCGTCGTTTTTTTATGGAAAGAGCATGTGGCTGCAAATGCAAGTGTGGATTGAAAAGTCTGGGCTATCTTCTCTGTCGCTCGTCGAGGATAATTGGTCGATCTCCTCGAAAATATGAAACGCGGTCGTGGACTCACAGGTATTTTAGGATGACTCGGTCAACCGGGCGTCCTGTTTCCATGGCCAAGGCCCTGTTGAAACGATGGACGATCGGACATTGATCGAGGCGATTCGGTCCGGTCATCCCCAGGCAGATAGCCTCTTCGTTGCTGGATTTGGTGCAATGGTTCAAGGCCTTTGCTACCGAATGCTGCGGCAACGAGAGGACGCCGAGGACGTGACCCAGGAAACGTTCTTTCGCGCCTTTCAAGCAATCGATCGCTTCGATGTTAATCGGCCGATCCGTCCCTGGTTGCTGCGGATCGCCGCCAATCGGTGTCGGTCGCTCCTCTCGTCCCGATCGCAGCGTCTTCCCGTTGCCGAGATCAGCCAGGACACACCTGACCACCGACCTGGTCTGCACGACCCGGACGATCTGGCGGGCGAGGTTGATCGAGCGATTGCCCGTCTCCGCCCCGATTACCAGTTGGTCTTCACCTTGTTTCATGAACAGGGTCTGCTCTACGAAGAAATTGCCGAAATCATGGAGCGCCCCCCCGGGACGATCAAAACCTGGCTGCACCGAGCCCGACTCGAACTTGCAGATGATCTGGGACGACGCGGAATCCATTGTTGAAGATTCATTTTATCCAGGACCCATCTTCGCCATGAATCCGTTCCAGGGTGATCATCGCCTCATTGCCGCAAATCGGGGAAACGGGATGAACGTGGTCCAGACCTGTGCGGAGTTCAATCAACGCTGGAATGAGCGTCTTGACCAGCGTTCTGCCGAGTCCCCTGGTCGTGATCCGGCTCTGATGGATCATGCCGCGACCTGCGAGGCTTGCCGCAACCGCGATCATGTCTTTGCTGAGTTCGAGACGCTCCTGATCCCGGTCCGGTCTCGATTACCCATGCCCACGCCCGAGGCCATCGCCCGCTGGCAGACCGCCGCCAACGCTGGACTCGCGAGTCGCCGCCTTCGAGCCGCCAGGCGTCAGCGGGTCCGGATCGTGGCCCGGTGGGGCAGCACCCTGGCGGTCGCCGCCTCGATGGTGTTGACCGCGCGGGCCTTGCTGCCGGTCTTCTGGCCAGTCGAGGTGGCACCGCTCGTGGAGACTCAACCTGCGACCCTCTCCCCGCTGTTCCAGGAAGCTTTTACCGAAGCCTCCACGATGACCTGGGAACTCGCCCGCGAGATCACGGCCCCGGCGGATCGTCTCAGTTCGCAGGCCTTGGGATCGACGACCAAGCTCCCCCTCCCTCCGTTCCAACCAACCCAGTATAATCCTGGTGATGCACCGGGAGATATTTACCCTTCCGGTTCGACCGTCAGCGATTCACGGCAAATCGATCTGATCTCGGGATCGACCCGCCATGATTTTCGGTTGCTGGGAGGTCGAGACGAACAGGTGGAAGACGCCGAACTGGTGGACGGCTCCTAAAGTTCAAGCGTCTCGATCGCCAGATTAGAGGTGGTCATGTTCCTGGGCCGAGCAACTTTTGGTTCCGTCACCCTGTCCCTGGCCTTTTGCCTCTCGGGCAGTCCCCACGACAGCGTGGCTCAGGACGCCTCGCGTCCCTCGTCGCATCCGGGGATGTCATCGACCATCCACGACATCCATGATTTCTCAGCCTACTACGAGTCGGGCTGGCGGATGATGGCGAAGGGAAAATACACCCTGGCCGAACGCGAGTTTGGCACCGCTCTGGCCGTCGCCAAACGACCGGCGTTGACCGACCCGAGGTTGCTCGCCCGTACCTATTCGGCCATCGCCTGGGCCATGCAGCAACAGGGTCGACTTGCCGAAGCCGAGCCCCTGGCCAGGTGGGCTCTCGACACGCGTGAGGCTCAGTTCGGTCCGAACGGCGAACCCGTCGCCCGGAGCTTGAACCAGATGGCCATGATCTACCTGGCCACGAATCGGTTCAATGCCGCCGAACCCTTGCTCCGGCGAGTGCTGGCGATGGATGAAGAAACATCTCAGGTGATCGAGCAAGAGCAAGCACAAAGTGAAAGTTTGCTGGGCCTGGGCCTCGTGCCCCAGCGACGCTACGCCGAGGCCGAGGCCGCCTTCGACCGCGCCGTGCGGATGAGGCGCAGCCTTCAGGGCTTCCGCCACCCCGAACTGGGTGACGAACTCAACAACCTCGCCTGGGCTCAGATCGAGCAGGGAAAACTGGTCGAAGCACGCGAGACCATGAAGGAGTCGCTCAAGATCCTCCGCCAGAACCGAGGCGATGCCGACGCGACGATCGCCCGGGCGCTCGATGGGCTGGCCCGGATCGATTCCGAAGAAAATAAGCTGGCAGATGCCGAAGCCAAATACCAGCGCGTCATCTCAATCTACGAGCGGAACGGCGACGCCCAGCGGGATCGCACCAACGACGCCCTCAAACATTATGCCAGTCTGCTTGACAAGATGGGCCGACCCGAGGAAGCGACCAAGACCCGCACCCGCGTCACCCCCATCCCTGGTCAAAAACCTCCCGGCCAGGGAGACGCACTCAATTTCACTCAGCCCAAACCACCGAGTCAGCCAATCACTCCGCCGGCACGCCGGCCCTGATCGGTCACCAATCTTTCGCCGAACCCTTGGGCTGAGTTACCTGGGGCGGTGGGTCGGTCCTGGGGCGTTTTTCCTTGGCAGCACGGATGCGTTGCAAGGCAGCGTTCAATCGACCCTCGGGTGAGCCCGACTCGGGAACGGCTGCTCCAGACCCTCCTGCTCCCCCCTTCCCGCGGGTCCCCGTGGAATCTCCCTCGGGCCCGGACGACGGCGGTGAGTCGGGATCGGCCGGCGACTTCGAGTTCGGCCCGCGCCGATTGGGATCTGGCTGCCGGGGTTTCGACCCTGACTCGCGTGGATCGGGACCATCAGCGTCATCGTCGGGAGTAGTCTCGGGGGGTATTATCTGGCTCAGCACGAACGCCCGGTTGATCGTTGCATCAGCGCGGACGGTCACCAGATCGTCCCGTTCCGCTGTGTGGGCGATGCAAGCATCATAAGCGCGAACCGCTCCGACGAAGTCTCGAGCCATGGCCGAGCTGTTGCCGAGAGCGTAGTCGATCTTGGCAACGAGCACCTCGTTTCGGTCGGCGAGCGCCAGGGTCCGCGCCAGTTCATATCGGGCGGTGGCCTCGGGGTAGCGACCAAGGGCGAAGAGGGCGGACCCTGTGTTGAATGGTCCCACAGGATTGGTGGGTGCTTGCTCGATCGTGGCCTCGAACTGCGTCACGGCCGCGGCATACCGGGCCTCGCGGAAAGCCTGCAAGCCCCGGAGTGTGGCTCCCGGCGCCTCGGTGGTTGGTGGAGCGGGACCCGCCGCGAGTGCCGCCACGATCAGACCCAAGAGGATCAAGCCCGCCGTCAAAAGCCGGCCCCATGATTGAGTCCAGCGACCGCGCGTCCAACCCTGGGGGAAGCGTCGCCGGGACTGTGGCCAGGCTCCCCAGACGCCAGCCGCCAGCGCGGCCGAAACGAAGACCGAGTACCGCTCGGCACGCTCGGCAAAGCGCGGCGAGGGCCGTCGATCGCGGGCCGTCGGTCGGATCGAGTCGCGGTAGAGCGACCCGAGATCGCCCCGCGTCACGCCCAGCGGGACCGTCACGCCGCCGGTCGCATGAGCCAACTGGGTCAGAGCCGTGTCGACCCGTCGAGTCATGGGTGAGGTCGCCGGTTGTCCGACGGCAACCGCTGTCGGCACGGGAGATGACTTCTCGGCGTCGCCGACCGCCACGACGTGGACGGGGATGGAGGCCTCAACCAGGCTGGCGATGGTTGCTGGCCAGCTCCCGGCGTGGTCCTCACCGTCGGAAAAGACGACGATCGACCGACCATCGGTATGTTCGACGGGATCGAAGACTCCGAGCGCCGCAGCAAGGCCCGAGCCGAGGTCGGTTCCACCCGGCTCGATCGTGCCGGGTCGGAGTTCGGTCAGCCGATCGGTCACGGCGTCGAGATTCTCGGTCAGCGGGCAGCGGACGACGGCCCGCCCCGCGAACGCAACCACCGCGACGCGGTCGCCCGGCTCGGAGCGGAGTTGACCGATCAGGCTCAGGGAAGCGGCGATCGCCACCCCGAGCCGGTCTGGCACAGCATCTTCCGCCCCCATACTCCGGCTGACGTCGATCAGAAATACGAGGTCATGCCCAGGGAGCGGTTCGGTCCCGAGTTCGCGACCCCACCGAGGAGCGGCGTAAGCCACAATCAAGCACCCCGCCGCGACCCACCACAGCCAGACCCCACTGGGGACCAACGCACCGGCCAGCCCGAGGCCGTGCCACTCCGACCGGCGCCGGGAAGTCCCCCGCGCGACGACGAGAGCCGCGATCCCGAGGCCGACAAGCAGCCAGAGCCGGCCGGGTTCGGCAAAGATCTGGGGCACCCGCATCCTCCTCCCGTGTTCAAGGGACGCGCCGGAGCCGACCGGAACTCAAGGCGAGATCCGCGCCGATCAGCAAGATCGCGGCGAGGACCCAGGGGCCGAAGCGCTCGCTGTAGACCGTTCGAATCGTACCCTGGATTGAGGACGATTCCAACGCGTCGATCGCCTCGAAGATCGCAGCGAGCGTGTCGAGATCGGTCGCCACGAAGGACCGGCCCTGGCCGCGTTCAGCCAGTCTCCGGAGTAGGTCGAGATCCGGCCCATCCCCCTCGGCGGTCGGTGGCGGCGGTGTGGCAGTCTTGATTGGATCAGACGGAGGCCCCGGCGGTATTTTGGTCTGATCCCGCGGCGGGTCTGGCTGCGGCGGAGCACCAATGGCGACGGTATGCAAGGTGATGCCCAGCCCGTGCGCAACCTCGGCCGCGACGATCGGATCGAGAGCACCGGTCGAGCCCGGAGCATGGCGGCCATCGGTGAGCAGGATCAGGACCTTGTGCTGTGGCGAGGTCGGCCGGATCAGGCCGAGCCCCCAGGCGATCGCCCCGCCGATGTCGGTCCCATCGTCGCCGGCTCCCGCTGGTCGGACCAGGCGGATGGCGTCCCAGGTGAACTGGCGATCAAGGCTCGGCTCGGCGATGGTGTCGGGCAAGTTGGCAAACGCCACCACGCCGATCAAGTCATCGGTCCGGGCCGCGAGGAAGCGTTCGAGCGTCTGCTTGGCGGCATCCAGGCGGCGGACCTTGATCTTACTGCCAGGGACCGGAAAATCGGCGGTGTTCATGCTCGAACTTCGGTCCAGGACCAGAGCGATCGCCACCCCTCGCCCCGAGATCCGGATCTGCTCACCTGCTGATTGGGGCCGGGCGAGGCCGATCACCAGGCAAATGATCGTCAGGCCTCGGAGCAACGGCGGCACAAACCCGAGTCGGTCCAGGCCACCGCCCGCATTCTCGGCGCGAAAGCCGTCGAGCGTGGGCCAGGTGAGGCGGGCACGACGCCGGTAGGCGATCCAGGGGACCGCGGCGAAACCCAGCAGCAGAAACCAGGATGGCTCGGCGAATTGAACCAGATCCAACGGCGGCACCTCACCGATTCGAAATCGTTCCAGCTCTGGTCCCGTGGCGACCACTTTGCCACGATACGGCAACCGGCCCGAGTTGCTCCAGAGAATTCGGATCGAGAACGAAGGGAGACGACCAGGCCGCTCGCTCGACGGAGCAAACTTCGCCTGAGACTTGAGGACGTGACAGCACCAGACCGGTTGGTTTAAGATGGTTCCAGATCGTGTTCGTCCGTCTGCCCGAGCGTTGGGTTTTCTTCAGGAATATCGATCATTCATGGGCGACCACCCATCCACTTCACGACCTCCGAATGGTATGGATTCGACCTTATTTCTTCAGGACGAAGGATTTGGCGACCTTTGGGGTGATCACGCTGATCAACGGGTCCAGCTCAGGCGCCGGCTCATCCGGTATCAAGCTGGCTTCCTGGTCCTTGGGGTGGCACTTGTATTCGCTTGCATGACGAACGTGGGTCGCTTGCTGGCCCAGCAACTGAAATTGATCCCGTTCCTGATCTGGCTCAGGCAGTGGGAGTTCCCCGAAAGTAGCCTGGTCGTGCTCGGGTCACTGACCGGAGTGGCCCTGCTCTGGGGACGATGGCCGGATCTGCACTGGCAGCGACGCTCGGGCTTGCTGCTCCTGCTCTGCCTGGCCGACCTCGTGTCGTGGACGGCGGACCATGCCATCCGACTCGGCTTCTCGGAAGTGGACATCGGGCATGACTACTTTCGCTACTCGCTCGGCGTGGCGATCGGCTGGTCGGAGTTCGCCCTGATCTCCAGCATGGCGGCCGAGATGGCCGGCCTGCTGGGCGACCATCGCGCCTTCGAGCTGGGCAAGGCGGCGCGGTCGTTGACGACCCTGACGGCGACGATCTGGCTCCTCTTCTTCCTGCTGATCACCAACTGGAACGCACCCGTTTGGCCGCTCCGCCAGTTCCCCATGGACGACCTGACCGGCAATCTCTACCGGTGCTGGAGTCTGTTTCATACCATCTTGCTCGTCCAGGTGACCCTGCTTTGCCTCGGCGCGGCGCGATCGTGCGGCCAATCCGTTCGCAAGATGGCGGCCGAGGATCGAGCGAACGAGGCGGTCCATCTGCCGTCGGAACAGGGTTGGAGCGAACTCAAGGGGCGGTCGGGCGACGACTTCAACCCCTGGAATAAGTCGCCAGGCTCAAACCCCTAGGGGCGTGGGTGGCAGCAGTTCGCGGAGCGATTTGGGCAGGGGGAAGTGGACGCTTTCCTCGCGGACCCACTCCTCGCGAATCGTTGCGCCGAACCGCTCTTGCAGGTAAGCGATTGCCTCCTGAACCACGTCTTCGGGGGCGCTCGCGCCGGCGGTGATCAAGACGGTCCGGGCGTCGTCGAACCAGTCGTCGCAAAGGTCGGAGACGCCGTCGATCAGGTGGCCGCGCGGCCCGAGCGACTGGGCGATCTCGGCCAACCGCTTGCTGTTCGAACTGTTCTGACTACCCAGGACGAGAACGACGTCGGCCCGGGTCGCCAGCTCGCGGACGGCTTCCTGGCGGTTCTGGGTGGCGTAGCAGATGTCGTCCTTGGGCGGGTTGTTGATCTGGGGAAACTTGCGGCGGAGGGCGGCAATCACCAGGTTGGCGTCATCGACGCTCAAAGTCGTCTGGGTCAGATAGGCGACCTTGGTATCGGTGGGCAGGTCGAGCGCATCGACGTCGGCGGCGTTTTCGACGAGGATCATCCGCTCGGGGGCCTCGCCCATCGTCCCGATCACCTCGTCGTGCCCTTCGTGGCCGATCAGAATGATCGTGTAGCCCTCTTTCGCGTACTTGACGGCTTCCAGGTGCACCTTGGTCACCAGTGGGCAGGTTGCGTCGATCGCGCGGAGGTTGCGACCTTTGGCCTCGTCGCGGACCTGCGGCGACACGCCGTGGGCACTGTAAAGGAGCGGCGAGCCCACCGGCACCTCGTCGAGCGACTCAACGAACACAACACCCCGGCTCCGGAACCGCTCGACGACGTATTTGTTGTGAACGATCTCGTGGTAGACGTAGACCGGTGCACCGAAGAAATCCAACGACCGTTCCAGGCTCTCGATCGCCATGTTCACCCCGGCGCAGAAGCCTCGGGGATTCGCCAGGATAATCTCCATCGCCAGGTCTAGCTCCCACAAGTCGAGTACCCCAGCCGCAGGCCGGGTCGTTGCCCCGCGACTACTTTAAGCGATTGCCCCGCCGCCGACCAGCCAGACTCCGCCAGCCTGGTCCCGGTGGTCAACTTCGATTGATCGACTCCCAGCGAAGGATCACCGTACCGACTTGTGCGACGGTCATTTCACTGGTAAAACGTTCAGGTGATTGCGGCTGACTTCCCCCACCAAATCGGTAGCGGAGACACCAATGCCCGACCTGATTGACGGTGAGACGGTCGAGATGAAAGGGTCTGGGGCTCGACCTTATATCCTCAAAAACTCAGGAGGGGTCTACTCATGCTCGTGCCCAGCGTGGCGGAACCAATCGGTCGCGATCGAGCGGCGGTCGTGCAAGCACCTCCGCAAACTCCGCAGTGAGGAAGCCGAGGCGGCGCGGGTTGGCCAGCCCGCCGTTGTCGCTCCCGCAACGCCTGGTGACGAGGCACCTGCCCGGGATGTGCCGCCATTGTTGCTTGCCGAGCGGTGGGACAACGTCCAGGACCTGACGGGGTGGTGGCTCAGCGAAAAGCTCGACGGAGTCCGCGCTTACTGGGACGGCCGGTCCTTGATCTCGCGACTCGGCAACGCGTTCCATGCCCCGGACTGGTTCGTGGCGGACCTGCCCACGACGCCGCTTGATGGCGAACTCTGGATCGGCCGCAAGGAGTTTCAGCGGACCGTCGGTGTCGTCCGGCGCCAGGATCGATCCGACCACTGGAAAGACGTGACCTTCGTGGTCTTCGATGCTCCTGACGTCGCCGGACCGTTCGAAGCGCGCCTCGTGGTGCTTCATGAGCAGATGAGCCGATCCCCGATGCCGCATGCCCGCGTTCTGGAACAAGTCGCCTGCACGGGAGTGGAGCACCTGAGGGCCGAACTGGCGCGGGTCGAAGCGCTCGGCGGTGAGGGCTTGATGTTGCGGCAACCCAGATCAAAGTACGAGGCCGGTCGGTCATTGACCCTTCTGAAGGTGAAGACGTTTCAGGACGCCGAAGCGCGGGTGGTGGGGCACCTCCCGGGCGCTGGGCGGCACAAGGGGCGGCTGGGGGCCTTGCTGGTCGAACTGGCTGACGGGACCCAGTTCGCCGTCGGCACGGGTCTGTCGGACGCTGAACGCGAAGCACCCCCGGCGGCTGGTTCGCTGGTGACTTTTCGGTATCAAGAGTTGTCTCAAGGCGGAGTGCCGCGCTTTCCGTCCTATATTGGTGTCCGGATCGACGCCGCCGGGCCGTCTGTGCTCGGTCGAGACGTGGCAACGTCCAAGGAATCCGCACCCGTGGTCGCCTTGCCATCGGGTCAGGAAACACGGCGGTTTACTCTGGTGGAAGGCAAGGCCGCGAAATTCTGGGAGATCACCCAGGAGGGAAATCAGGTCACGGTCCACTACGGTCGGATCGGGACTGAGGGGCAGACCAAACCAAAGACCTGGCCGGATCGCCCCGCCGCCGATCGCCATGTAGCCGATTTGATCCGCGAGAAGACCGGGAAGGGCTATCTCGAGGAAATGAACGGCCTGAGTCACTAATCGCCACGCGGTCTGTACCTGGGAGGAATGCGGTCAGATCCAGCAGCAGGGAACGCCCAGGTATCAGGCATTTTTGATATGGCGTCACACTTCACGAAATCTTGCCTAATTCCTTAACTCACTCTAAGATCTGTCCAGTATCCACCGAGCTTCTGCCTCGTGGATCAGCCACCCCTCTCCCAATTCTGGAGCCTTTTCGATGCGTCGCCGCGCGTTCACTTTGATCGAACTATTGGTCGTCATCGCCATCATTGCGGTCCTTATTGCCTTGCTGCTGCCGGCCGTTCAATCCGCTCGCGAGGCCGCTCGACGCATGCAGTGTGTCAACAATATGAAGCAACTGGGCCTGGCCTTGCAAAACTACGCTTCGAGCAACGGCGAAGCCTTGCCCCCCACCGCCGCCTTGAATCCAACTCCCAGCCCGCAGGGGACTCTGGGCGACTTCGGGATGAAGACGCGGTTATTGCCGTTCATCGAACAAAGCATCCTCTACAGCGCAATCAACGTTTCCTTCAACGGAGCATCGACCGGCGGACAGAACGATACGGTGTTGACCACTCAGATCAACTCCTTCATCTGCCCGTCGGACGCCAATATTCCGATCGTCAACTACACGATGGTCAATGGTTCGGGAAGCAAGCAGGTGGGGTTCACCAACTACCCCAACAACATCGGGACGATCTATCGCAACAACGGCGGCTCATTTGACGGCCCTGCGTACATCCTCGGTGTGACGACGACCACCTTCCCCAACTCCGCCCAGGGGGGAGTAGTCACCCTGTCCGCCATTACCGACGGGACGTCCAACACCGTGATGTTCAGCGAGTGGGTCAAGGGCAAGGGAACCGTCACCACGGGTCTGGCTCAGGTCTACTCGAATAATACGTCGTTCCCGGGAACCAATGGTTTCGTTCCTCTCATCATGTACCTGCAACCCTGCCGTGACTCGCAGAAGCTGAACACGCTCGGATCAGCGGTGATCAAGGGTGGCTACTGGTACAATCATAAATGCGGTCAAGGTGGGGGTTACTCGCACATCATGACGCCGAACCTAAATGCTTGCCAGTTCACCTCGGATGGCGACATGGCACCCGGCGAAACATCCATCGGCGCCAGCTCGTTCCACCCGGGTGGCGTCAATTGCGCCTTCCTCGACGGTTCGGTCAAGTTCATCAAGAATACGGTCAACCAGGCCACCTGGTGGGGATTATCCACCAAGGCGGGTGGCGAAGTGATCAGCTCTGACCAGTATTGATCTTCTCGCTCTCCAGATCAAAATGCTGATCTGGAGAGTGATCCGCCGGGTTTCACGGTCGGCTCATCGCCTTCATCGTTTCGATCAACTCGGCGGTGTTGAGCTTGCCGTCGCCGTCCTTGTCAGCCTCGGTGATCCGCTTTTTGAGCATATCACCGCTGGCCATCCCACCGAGCGGCGATGCCGCGAGTTCGGCCTCGTCGAGGGTACCGTCGGCGTTCTTGTCAAGCATCGTCATCGCGGTGGCGGCGCGACGGGCGAGTTGCTCGGCCGTGGGTGGCCGGTTGGCCGGCGGGGGGCCGGTCGCGATCATGTCGAATATCAGGAACGCCATCTCGTCGGCCGTCTGTTCGCCGAATGTCACCCGCTGGGGGGGGTTGCTCGGATTCGAGGCGTTGCTCGCCGAGTTGTCGTAGGTCCAGCGGACGTCGATCTTTGACCCGGCGGGCAGAACGAGCGGTTGGACATACTGATAATAATACTGCCAGTTGAAGTCCCAGTCGTTGATGGTGATCAACGGCACCTTCGAGGCGTCGGGCAGCGTGGCTTCGGCCCAGACCGATCGGCCGATCAGGTGCATGTGCGGGAAGACGCCAAAGATCTTGGTCTCGGCGGTCAAGGTCCGCGAGGTCCGGACCTCATAGTCAGCCTTGCCGGGCTCGATGTTGATCCGGTTGTTCGAGAAGACGTTCATCTGCAACCGCGACGACGGCTTGGCGTCGGTCAGGTGGATGCCGACGACCGACTGTTCCTCTTCAGCGCGACCGCTCGGGTGCAGGTGGAGTTGGAGGACTAGGTCCGAGCCCGCCGTCCAGGATGACGCCAGGTCGCTGGGCAACAGGTGCGGCTCCATCCCGGGGGTCCAGATCGAGAGCGGACCGGACAGCATCCGGCCGGGAGGGGCCAGACCCGACAGAAAACTTTTGCCGTCGCCCGCTGCCAGTTTGGCGAGTGCCTGGTCGTGCGGCATCGAGGTCAGAACGGCGTGGTGGACTATCTTCCGGTTGCCCGGCCGATACTCCATCGCCCGGATGTATTTGCCCGCCGGAATCTGGACCGGCAGGACGAAGCAGCGGTACTCGTCGGGGCCGGTCGCCGTCAGGGTGTACGGCTCGGGCATTTTCACCACGAGGTCAGGCTCGCCGAGTTGCCAGCCCGAGGTAAACTTGGGAGCGGCGGGCAGGTCGGCGGCGTCCCCCTCGACGGCGCCCGAGTCGGCCCACTGGCGGATCGTGGCGACCTCGGCATCAGGTAGCCGGCGCTCGTCGGCGAAGTGCCCCGCGCCCGGTTCGGCCTTCCACGGCGGCATTTCCCGGCTCGATGTAATGTCGGCAATCTGCCCGGCGCGCTTCGCGGCGTCGCGATAGTTCAATAACGCGAACGGAGCAACTTCGCCCGGTCGGTGACACGCAGCGCACCGCTCGAACAGGATCGGCGCGACATCCTTGTTGAAGGTGACCGGCAGCCGGGGGGAGTCAGCACCCAGCGCCGGGGCGAACCCGACGACGCTCGGAATCATCAGGCACAAAGCGATTGTTGATCTGGTCATGACCCGATTTACCCTGGGAAGTTGGCAAGCGTGGCTTGGAAAGTGGCTTGTCGGCAGACTGGAACACGACGGGCCAGGGTCACCAGTGCGGACTGTGGTCGCGTCATGTCCCAATTGTATCGGACAAAAGTAATCTATGGACCGTGCTTCCCGCAAGCTGGAGCGGTTGAGTTTGAGTCGTTCCCGTCCGTATGGGTTGCCTGATTGAACGGGACCGCGGCACTTGCTACCATTCGGCATTCTCACCACCGGAACCGAGGGCCAGGTCGCGATGGGACCGACTGAAGTGCTGGTGTGCGATGCGGTTGGGCTGGAAGCCTTGCTGGATGACCTCGCTCGGCGGATCACGGCGGGACGGCGGGCCGGTGCCCCGCTGGCGCTGGTGGGTATCCGGACGCGCGGGGTGCCGATCGCCGAGCGGCTGGCGAGCCGGATCGACGGGGCGCCGCCCGTCGGTGCCGTGGACATCACCCTGTACCGCGACGATCTCGGCGAGATCGACCACTGGCCGGTCCTCCATGGAACCGAGATCCCGTTCAGCGTCGATGGAGTCGATCTGGTCCTGGTCGATGACGTCCTGTTCACCGGTCGGACGGTCCGAGCCGCCTTGAACTCGATCTGCGACCTGGGCCGACCCGCGCAGATCCGGTTCGTCGCGCTGGTCGACCGCGGGCATCGCGAATTGCCGATCCAGGCCGATGCGGTCGGGATCGCGATCGAGACGACCTGGGCTGAGAACATCAAAGTTCGGTTACGACCACTCGACCCCGTCGATGAGATCGTTCGGACCGTCCGGACCCCTGCCGAGGAATCCTCGCGATGACACCCGGCACACCGCCCGCCGCCTGGACGCGTAAGCATCTGCTTGGTCTCGAAGACCTGTCCGCCGCCGAGATCACTGCCATCCTCGACACCGCCGACTCGTTCGCCGAGGTTTCGCACCGGAGTCGCAAGAAGGTCCCGGCGCTGCAGGGGCGGATCGTCTTCAACCTCTTCTTCGAGAACTCGACCAGGACGCGGACCAGCTTCAGTTTGTCGGCCAAACGTCTCTCGGCCGACGTCCAGGACTTCTCGGCGAGCGTATCGAGCCTGACCAAGGGCGAAACATTCATCGACACCGCGCGGAACATCGAGGCGATGGGGGCCGACATCCTGGTCGTCCGCCACCCGACGCCCGGCGCGCCTCATCTCCTGGCGCAACACGTTCGGGCTTCGATCATCAACGCCGGCGACGGCGCCCACGAGCACCCGACGCAGGCCCTGCTGGACCTGATGACGATCCGCCAGCGGAAGGGAACGCTCGCCGGTCTGACGGTCGGCCTGATCGGCGATATCGGCCACTCGCGGGTGGCCCGGTCGAACATCTGGGGCCTGCTCAAGCTCGGGGCCAAGGTCATTCTGTGCGGACCGCCGACACTCGTCCCTCGCGGGTTCGCCGACCTCGGCTGCGAGATTGCCGACCACCTCGACGACATCTTGCCCCGGTGCGACGTCGTCAACGCCCTCCGGATCCAGAAGGAGCGGCAAGAGCGCGGCCTGTTCCCGTCGCTCAACGAGTATTTTCAGTTCTACGGGATCACCCAGGAACGACTCCTTCGGGCCAAACCCGACCTCCTCGTCCTGGCCCCCGGCCCGATCAACCGCGGTGTCGAACTGACGCCCGAGGTCGCCGACGGGCCGCAGTCGGCCATCCTCGACCAGGTCACCAACGGCCTCGCCGTCCGGATGGCGGTTCTGTACCTGGTCAGCGGTCGGAGTGGAATTCCAACTCAAGAGATGAGTCGAGGAGCCACGGATGGAACACGCATCGAACACGGATAAGAGAAAATCCTGTCGTTGGGACCTGGTTGGCATTATCAAATAAAAATTCTTTGTTTTATCCGTGTTTGATCCGTGGCTCCTTTGCTTCTTTGAGGGTCAGCGCCGTGCAAACGACCAGGATTGAAGGCGGGCGCATCATCGACCCGAGCCAGAACATTGACCGCGTCGCCGACCTGTTTCTCCAGGGGGAGCGCGTGCTCGGGATCGGCGACGGCCCGGCGGATGCCGACGTCGTGATCGATGCGCGGGGGATGATCGTTTGCCCGGGGCTGATCGACGTCCATGTCCACCTGCGCGAACCGGGGAACGAAGAGGACGAGACGATCGCCACCGGGGCGCGCTCGGCGCTGGCTGGGGGGCTGACGTCGGTCGCCTGCATGCCCAATACCCGACCCGCGCTCGATAGCCAGGCCGCCGCCGAGTTCGTCATCCTCCAGGCGCAGCGGGCGCGGGCGGCCAACGTGTACCCCGTTGGCGCGGTGAGCAAGGGGCGGAACGGCGAGGAACTGGCCGAACTGGGCCAACTGGTGGCCGGGGGGGCAGTGGCGTTCACCGATGACGGGGCTCCGGTCGAGTCGGCAGCCCTGATGCGTCGCGCGTTGCAGTACGCGAAGATGTTTGATCGGTGCATCATGCAACACTGCCAGGTCATGGAACTGACGGCCGGCGGGGTCATGAACGAGGGGTTCGAGTCGATGAAACTGGGCCTGGGGGGGATGCCCGCCGCCGCCGAGGACATCATGGTCGCCCGCGACATCCGCCTGGCCGAGATCACTGGCGGGCGACTCCACATCCAGCACATCTCGACCGCCCGCGCGGTGGAGTTGGTCGCCGAAGGGAAAAAGCGCGGCATCCGGGTCACGGCCGAAGCCTGCCCGCACCACTTCACGCTGACCGATGACCGGCTCCGGACGTTTGACTCGAACTTCAAGATGAACCCCCCGCTGCGGACCAAAGAGGATATCGACGCCGTGATCGGCGGCCTGCGCGACGGGACGATCGACCTCCTTGCCACCGACCACGCCCCGCACGCCCGCGAAAAGAAGATGCGCGAGTTGGACCAGGCCCCGTTCGGGATCGTCGGCCTCGAAACCCTGATCCCGATCACCGCCCTGGCGCTGATCGAGCCGGGCCACCTGACCTGGCCCGAGGTCATCCGCAAGCTGACCGTCGAACCCGCCGCCCTGATCAATATCCCCAAGGGGACGCTTCAAGCGGGGGCCGACGCCGACGTCACGATCATCAACCCCGACCTCGAATGGACGATCGACCCCGCGCAATTCCTGTCCAAGAGCAAGAACAGCCCCTACGGCGGCTGGACGGTCCGAGCCCGAGCCCACATGACGATCGTCGCGGGTGAAATTCGCTATCAACTGCATGAGAACTCGGGATCTTGATGCGAATCTGATCCTGTCAGGGCATGAGGGGGCTGGACGCCAGGTTGAGGCGTGGTTTTTTCCAAACAGCATGCCCCCCGATCGGCGCTGGGTCAGCGTCGGGGGTGCGGATTGGTCGTCGTCGGCGGGAGGTTGCGCGTGGTTTCGGTCGGTTTGGGGTTATTCATGGGGACTGATGCCGGGTTGGCAAGCGGCGGCTCGACGTGCGCCCGGGTCGAGGTTGGGTTTGTTTGGGAAAAATTGGCTTCGTTCTGGAGCGGCGTTGGTCTGGGCGCGGCAGGTACCGACGGGATCACGGGCGCTGCTACCGCACGGGCAGCCTGTCGTTGCTCGACGAGCGAGTTTAAGCGCTTGTTGAGGGCGGTTTCGTAGCGGCGGATGCGGGCGAGTTCGGGCGTCGGGAGGTCAACCAGGTCATGCTGTGCCAGACGCTGCGCGATCTCGTCGGCCTCTTCGACGGCTTCCAGCTGGTTGAACAGGTCGGCGATCATCATCTCGGCGATGGCAAGTTGGGTCAGATCCGGGGGCGGAGGCTGCACGCGCGCGGCGACGGCTGCGACGACCGACCGGTCGCGTCCCACAATCGGGATGCTGAGCAGGTCGAAGGCATGATTGATTTGAATCTCGTTCCAGCCACCGGGATTTGTTGCCCCCAGTTTCAGGAACTCCCACTGCGTGATCAACCACGAGCACCCGAACGGGCAGCGCCGGAGCATCCCGACGATGAGTGCTGGGTTTTGGCTCAACTTCGTGCCCAGCGTCTGGGCATCGGTCGTTCGGTCGTCGCTCCAGTGAGTGTCAGCACGAAATTTTGCTTCGGCACGAAGGTTGTGCTCGATCCGGTGCAAGCGGGCGATCTGTCCCATCAGGCGCTGGATCTCGGCATCCCTCCAACCGGGGTCGAGCTGACCCGAGACGTCGAAAATCGCCGGTGTGCTGGTTCCGATCCCATCAACCTCGATGACCTGAGCCGTCAGACCATGCTTGAGGGCATTGGTCCGCGACCGCGCCTTCCCTGCCTCGGTCGTCGGTCCTGTCGAGCGTAAGGCATTGGCCTGGTTGGCCGCGATCCGCGCGGGGCTGGTGGTGCTGAGCATGACTCGGCCTTTCGGGATGAGATTTCTGGGTGCGGGATCCTGTCTTGAACTTCTTCCCGATTAGTATCGTAAATTTGGGCGAATGATCACCAGATTTCGGCCAAAATCCTGGCATATCCTGGTTGACTTCTGGAGATGACGGCGCGAGGGTTGCTTATCAAAGTGAAATCGGTGCTATAATCTGAGTAGAAATGAGCCGGTTTGCCGCCACCGGACCTGCCCCGAAAGGGCTGACACGATGCGCACCTTGATTGATGGTTACAACTTGATGTATGCCGACGGCCTGCTCGGGCGCAAGTTCGGCCCCGACGGGTTCCGCCAGGTCCGGCATCGGTTCCTCAACAAGCTGGCCGAGGGGATGGATGCTACAGAGGCACACCTGACGACGGTGGTCTTTGATGCCGCCAGGTCAGCTGCGCCACCGGATCGCGCGAGCGTGGCACATCACAAGGGGATCACGATCCTGTACGCCGTCGATAGCGACGATGCCGATACCAGGATCGAGGAATTGATCGCCCACCATTCCAGCCCGAAGACCTTGACCGTGGTCTCGTCCGATCACCGGATTCAAAGGGCGGCCCTCCGACGCCGGTCGAAGGTCATGACGGCTGATGATTTTTGGACCGCCATGGACGCACGCAAAACTCGCAAAAAGCTGTCGCCACCACTTGCCGTAACCGATCAGGCTGACCGCTCCGCCGTCCCGTCCGACCGCGAATCCGCCTACTGGGCGGGTCAATTCGCGGATGTCGAGGCGACCGACGATGCTCGCGAGTTGTTTGGCCCCGACCCCAGCTTTGTGACCGACGCCGAACTGGCTCAAATCGCCCGCGAGGTCGAGGCCGAGTTCCGCCGGTGATCGCAACCCGGCACATTGTCCAGAAGAAATTGCAGATTGTTCAGCCAGAAAACGTCCGCATTTCCTCGCTTTGCTATTTGCTAGTTCGCGATCTGCGATCCGGATGTCCCGATTCGTCAACCATAACTAAGTACGGTTCGGCATGGGCGGACCGGGGCTAGGCTCTGGTGAAGGCCGGTAAGGTGTGGTAGAACGGCCTCGATGGTCGCGGCTCGGGACGTCGCCGGCTCCCCTCCTGGTACGCAAGGCAAGGTCCGAAGTTCCATGAAAGTCCACGAGTATCAGGCCAAGGATCTGCTCAAGGCCGCGGGCGTGGCCGTTCCCGAGGGGATCGTCGCCTCGACCCCCGCCGAAGCCGCGGCGGCCTACGATCAACTCGGCGGCGGCCTGATCGTCGTCAAGGCGCAGGTCCATGCCGGTGGCCGCGGCAAGGGGATCGCCGTGGGCCCCGACGATGACCGGGGTGAGGCGCTCGAAATCGCCAGTGGCCTCAAGCCCCGCAAAGAGGGCATGGCCAAGGGCGTCCAGCTCGTCCGGAGCAAGGAAGATGCCCAGCGGGCGGCGGGCGAACTACTCGGCAAAACGCTGGTGACGTATCAGACCGGCGCTGCCGGCCAGATGATCAAGAAGGTGCTGGTGACCGTTGGCCACGAGATCGCCCAGGAACTTTATCTGGGTCTGGCGGTCGACCGCGAGTTGCAGTGCCCGGTCCTGATGGCGACGACCGAGGGCGGCGTCGATATCGAGATCGTGGCGCACGAGACGCCCGAAAAGATCCACCGCGAACCGATCGACGTTGGCGTGGGTCTGGCCGATTTCCAGGCCCGCAAGGTCTGCCAGGCGCTCGGCCTCAAGGGGCCAGCGGCGCGGAATGGCGAGAAGTTCTTGAAGTCGTTCGTCCAGTTCTTCCTGAAAACCGACGCTTCGCTCGCCGAGATCAACCCCCTGATCGTGACCGACAAGGGGGAGGTGCTCGCGCTCGACGCCAAACTCAACTTCGACGACAACGCGATGTTCCGTCACAAGGACATCGCCGAACTCGTGGATGTGGATGAGGAAGACCCGAACGAGTTGCGGGCCGGCAAGAGTGGCCTGAGCTACGTCAGCCTCGATGGCAACATCGCCTGCCTGGTCAATGGTGCCGGGCTGGCGATGAGCACGATGGACCTGATCAAATATCACGGCGGCGAGCCTGCCAACTTCCTCGACGTCGGCGGTGGCGCTCAGAAGGCGGCGGTTCTGGAGGCCTTCCGGATCTTGCTCGGCGACCCGAACGTCAAGGGCGTGCTCGTCAACATCTTCGGCGGGATCATGCAGTGCGACATCATCGCCTCGGCCCTGCTGGCGGCCTATGACGAGATCGACTTCACGGTCCCGCTGGTCGTTCGCCTCGAAGGGACGAACGTGGATCTTGGCAAGAAGCTCCTCGACGAGTCGGGCCGGAAGATCATCACCGCGACCGGTCTGACCGATGCCGCGCAAAAGGTGGTCGCCGCCGCGAGCGGTCAGTCCTGATCCATTGAGGGTTGCCCCGATGTCCGCTGCTTCCACATCCGCACCCGTGATTTTCGGCCCGGCAACCCTCGACGACCTAATGCGCGTCGAAGGGAAGGCCGAACTTGTCGCGGGAAGGATTATCCAGACTGTGGGAAGTGGTCATACGCCTTGCCGTGTCGCTTTCAAGATCGCGATCCGACTTGAGCTGTATTCTGATGAAGTCGGGGTTGGTATTGCCTACTGCGATGGGATCGGCTTCGCGATGATCCCGCCACTATCGAATGGTCGTCAGTCGTTCTCGCCGGATGCTTCCTATTATCTCGGTCCGCTCCCGGCCAACGAGATGCGTTATATCGAGGGAACGCCGATCTTCGCGGTCGAGGTCCGAAGCGAAAACGACTACGGGCCGAAGGCCGAGACTGAGATGGAAGCGAAGCGGGCCGACTATTTCGAGTCGGGCACGCAAGTCGTCTGGGATGTTGATCCCGAAGCGCGGACCATCGCCGTTTATCGCGGTGATCCGGCGACTCCTACTCTCGTTTATCGACCGGGTGATACTGCTGATACGGAGCCGGCTTTGCCCGGTTGGCGACTGCCGGTTGCGGCCATTTTTCGCTGAATCTGCCCTGTTGAGATGTTCCCCCTGCCCCGCTTGTCTTCTTTCTTGAGAATCATCGCATGAGCATCCTGGTCGACAAGAACACGAAGCTGATTTGCCAGGGGATCACCGGCAAGGCGGGGGCGTTCCACTCCGAGCAGTGTCGCGACTATGGCACGAATCTGGTCGGCGGCGTGACTCCGGGCAAGGGTGGGTCGTCGACCCTGGGCGTTCCCGTGTTCGACTCATGCTCGGAAGCCGTCAAGCAGACCGGGGCGAACGCGACGATGATCTTCGTCCCGCCCCCCTTCGCCGCCGACTCGATCCTGGAAGCCGCCGACGCCGGGATTGCCCTGATCATCGCCATCACCGAGGGGATTCCCGTGCTCGACATGGCGCGGGCGGTCGCCTATCTCAAGGCGCACCATCCGACCGTCCGGTTGATCGGTCCCAACTGCCCCGGCGTCATCACCCCGGCCGCGTGCAAGATCGGCATCATGCCCGGTTATATTCACAAACCGGGTCGCGTTGGCGTCGTCAGTCGGTCGGGCACTTTGACTTATGAAGCTGTCTGGCAGTTGACCAACCTCGGGATCGGTCAAAGCACCTGCGTCGGGATCGGCGGCGACCCGGTCAACGGCACCAGTTTCGTCGATGCCCTCCGGATGTTCGAGGCCGACCCCGACACCGACGCCGTGTTGATGATGGGTGAAATCGGCGGCAACGCCGAGGAAAAAGCAGCCGAACTCAAGCAGACGGGCCAGTTCACCAAGCCGATGGCGGCATTCATCGCGGGCCAGACAGCACCGCCCGGCAAGCGGATGGGCCATGCGGGCGCGATCATCTCGGGTGGGTCGGGCAAGGCCGAGGACAAGATTGCCGCGCTCGAAGGAGCCGGGATCAGGGTTGCCAAAAGCCCGGCGGATATGGGCGTGACGCTGCAAGCGGCCCTTAAAAGCTGAGCAAGTTCAACCTTGATCGACCCCGACGAACCGAGCAACCCCTGGACCACGCTGGCCTCGCGCCCGATCTACGAGAACCCCTGGATCGCCGTCCGCGAGGATCAGGTCGTCCGCCCCGATGGCCAGCCGGGGATCTATGGCGTGGTCCACTTCAAGAACAAGGCTGTCGGCGTCCTGCCCGTGGCGGATGATGGGTCGGTCTGGCTTGTGGGTCAGCACCGCTACCCGCTCGGAGCTTATTCGTGGGAAATCCCCGAAGGTGGCGGACCACCGGATGAAGACCCCGAAGCAACCGCTCGCCGCGAACTGCGCGAAGAAACCGGCCTGACGGCGGGTCGGCTTGAAATGATTAGCGTGACTCACCTATCCAACTCAGTGAGCGATGAGGTCGCCTATCTTTATCGGGCCACCGAGCTGACGCTGGGGGCGAGTGAGCCCGAAGGGACCGAGCAACTCCTGACTCGCAGATTTGCCTGGGAAACCGTCTGGGAGATGATGCGAGGCGGGAAGATCACCGATGCGATGAGTGTGGTGGCACTCTTGCACGAAGCGGTCAGGCGAGGGGCGAAGCTGAGCGGAACTGAGGTGGGTTGAAGCGGCGGGTCAGGTCAACTCAGCGCTGGGCCAGCGGTGCCGTGCCGAGGATTGTGTCGGTCGGGAAGTTTTTACCGGGGCAGTCGGTCGCACCAGTTGCGAACTGGTCGTGAGTCCCGAGGTGATCCGCCGGGATCACATAGCGGTCACCGAGATAAGCCACCAAAGCCCGCGCGGCGGCCACCTGGCGAGCGGTTGGTGCCGACTGATCGAAGTTGCCAACCAGGCAAATGCCGATCCCATACTCGTTCACCTCGGGCGTCTTCCCGTTGCGGCAGTGCACTCCGTTTTTCTGATTCAGCCAGCGATCGGCGACCTCGATCTGACCGTCGGGGCTACCAGTCCCGTTGCCGATCACGAAATGGTAACCGCAGCCTTCAAAGCCGAGGAGCTTGCGATGGTCGCGGTCGATCTGGTCGTAACTTCCTTCGGCGTTGGCGCTGTGGTGCAGGACGACATACTTCCAGGGTCGATCGGCCCTGGGCGGAGCGAAGAGGTCTTCGGGGTTCTCGACATACGGCTTGACCTGATCACGGAGCGAAACCCGTGTGGTCCGGCTCGTCGTGCGCGACTGGCGACCGAGACTGCTCGGACGAGTCAAGCTGGTTGCCCCACTGCTCCTCGACGTCGATGTTGGTTTGATCGGAGCCAGTTCTTGAGGGTCGAGGGGCGGTTCCCCGGGAGCCGCGTCAGGAGCGGGCGGCGAGCCTCCACCGGCTCGGATCACCCCGACCCCTGAACTCGGAGTCGAAGGAGTCGCCGAGGTCGAGTTGAGGAACGGCTCCGAGGACACCGGCGACGTCGTCATCGTGGAACTGGTCGGACACGACTGTTCCGGGATCACGGTGACCGGAGACGCTGTGACCGGAGTTCCAAAAACCGGTCGCATTGCCACGCGGCGGTGACCACAACCAGGCGCGCCAGCCAGGAACCCAAGAGCCAGGGTACTAATCACAATTCGACGGCAAGCGCGCACCGCAGCCGGGACCGAATGGATGGATGAGACCATCGGAAACTCCTCGATCGGGATTACTTGAGGGGAACGGGCAGGTGCTGGTCCGAGGTGCGTGAGCAAAATCAGTGCATTCGGAATGCCAAAACTCAACCGATTCCCGGGATGATTCGGAGCAATTTGGCTCGATTCGCCTCAAGTCTACAACCCGAACGGCCGGACATCGAAAAAACCGCAAAAAAACCGAAAATATTTTGAAGATACGCGGGTCGATGTCCGGGGCTGATTTCTCCCCTATACGACAATTCTGTCTATTCCACTGAATCCTCTCGATCGGAGAGTGATTCAACCATGCAGGTTGAGCTCAGAAGCTGGATCGGAGGTTGGCGGCAGCGAATCCAGGGCTTGATAGTCCAAAGGGGTGCCAAGCATGGCACTCAGTTGAAGCCCAACGACCGTTTCGCTGGGATGGTGCTTGCCGTGAACCAGATCAAGATACGTTGAAGCACCGAGTAACACGGCTTTGGGGCGGCCATGGACGGTCAAGACGTACCGAGCATCTTGATTTTCAAGCTCACGCATGATTGACGGTAAATTCTGATGGAGTTCTCGACTCCCCACGATCTTGACGGGCGGACCCAGCGATTGATCTGCCATGGGCTTGGCCTCGGCTTGAAAAATTTGGCTTGAAGTTCGTCTCGACTAAAACCTTCAGTCAAAGGTTGAGTCAGGTGAGAAGACTCACCATCCTCATATTTCTGACTCGAATGGATTTTATGCACAAATTTGACAAAAAGTCGAACTTGTTTCAAAAAACTTGAAACAGATTTGAATTTGACTCAATCCGAATCGTTTTGGGGATTGATGCCCCCTTATCCTTCACGATCCAGCCGTGGTACGCGGAACAAGCGTCCTGAGAAAAAATTCCGCCGATCGTTCCGCCACGTAGCGGCGACCAGCTTCCTGTCGCGACGAGTGACGTTCTTCGGGAAGGGGCAGGAGATGAAAGGGTCGGTTGCCGGCGATCAGAGCCGCGGCCAGTCGAGCCGAGTGGCGGAAGTGAACGTTTTCGTCGATCATCCCATGAACAATGAGGAGATCACCGGTCAGTTGACCAGCATGAGTCAGGACCGAGGATTGGCGATATCCCTCGGGATTGGTCCGGGGCGTTTCCATGTAGCGTTCGGTATAGCAGGTATCGTAGCCATCCCAGTCGGTCACGGGCGCGACGGCGATCCCGGCGCGGAATGTCTGCGGTGCTTCGGTCAAGCAGCGGAGCGTCATGTAGCCACCGTAGCTTGATCCGGTCACCCCAACCCGTGCTGGATCGACCTGGTCGGGGTATTTCTGGGCCACGAACCGGACCCCATCTTCCTGGTCGCGAACCTCGACCGTTCCCATCGCCCGGTGGATCGCGGCCTCAAACCGCTGCCCGCGTCGCGCCGACCCTCGGTTGTCCATCTTCCAGACGGCGAACCCGCGCTCGGTCAGCGACTGAGCCGTCAGGTCGGCCGTCATCGCCCACGAATCCGCCACGTACTGCACATGCGGACCGCCGTAAAGCATGACGATCAGCGGCGCCTTGGCCCCAAGCCTGGCCGACCTCGGGGGATAGAAGGCCCCGAACAACTCCACGCCGTCGCGGCTCCGAAAGGTTGAAAACTCGGGCGGCGTCAGAGTGAACGCGGCCACCCGGGGGTCATTTTTCGCCGCTGCGTCGAGTTCGGCGACAACTTGCCCGGCGCGGGTCAAAAGTTGGGTGATCGGTGGTTGGGTCCGACTCGAAAAGACGTCCACGTACGAGTTGCCGTCGGCCGCGACCGTCGCCCGGTGCGTGCCTGGTTCGGTCGTGACCGCGACCGGATCACCGCCATCGAGCGAGACCCGCCAGACCTGCCGACCCAGTGGTCGGGTCGTGCCGGACTCGAACCAGACCTCGCGCCGGGCGTGATCGAGCTGGTCGACCCCATCCACCGGCCAGTCGCGGGGTGTCAACTCGCGGATCAACTGGCCGTTCGGGTCGAGCAAAACCAGTTGCCGGTTCCCCGACCGCTCGGTCGACCAGACCATCTGCCCCGTCCCATCGACAACCCGGAGATCATGGTGCAGGTTGACCCAGGTAGTCGCGGTCTCCTCGATCAGTCGGGTGCTCTGATTGGTGCGGATGTGTATTCGGTTCAGCGTCAGCCGCTTCTGGTCGCGATCGAGGATCTGGACGAGGAGATTCTCACGATCCGCCCAGTCTACCCGCGCTAGGTAGAAGTCCCCCGACTCCGGGACGGGCAGGTTGAGCCAGGTCGTTTCCCCTCCGCCGCTGGGCACGACTCCGAGCCGAACCAGGGCGTTTTTTGCCCCGGGGAACGGGTAGCGATGCGTCTCGATGCTCGGCTCGGCGCCCCCTTGATGGACGATCGAGTAGAGGGGGATCTGCCGTTCGTCGGTCTCCTGATAGGCGATCGTTGCGCCATCGGGACTCCACCAGAACCCGGTCGAGCGGTCCATCTCTTCCTGAGCCATGAACTCGGCCAGCCCATGCGTCAAGCCTTCGGCCGCGCCCTGAGTTAGTTGCACTTCCGCTCGGGTGGCGAGGTCGATCCGAAACAGTTCGTTCCCCCGGACGAAGGCGACCTGCGAGCCATCGGGCGCGAGCTTGGGGTCGATCTCGGGGAGCGGGGTCTGCGTCAGCCGTTCGAGCGGTCCATCCCCCTTGAAGAGATACAGATCGCCGCCGATCGGGACGACAGCCACGTCCGCATTCCTGGCCCGCGCAACCTGGGTGATGCCGGTCTCGCGGAGCCGTTGCCGCTCGCGCCGGAGGGCTTCCTCACGCGAGACGCTGGCATCGGTGTCGCCCGATCCCGGCGGGCGGGCAATGACGCGTACCTGGCCAGTCGCGACGTCGGCCCGCCAGAGGACGCGACTGAAACTGGCGGTTTCAGCTTTCAGATAGGTGACCGACTTCCCGTCGGCGGCAAAAGCAACCGCGCCAGGAACAACCGTTCCCGGTGCCGGCAGCCTGGCCACGGCCGCCGCGTCGATCGGCGTCTTGCCGGGTGCCGGCACCCCCTGCCCCGCCGCTGATCGAAAGCGTCCCGCCACCAGAACCCCCAGGATGATTGCAAGGCACCGGAGCCGGCTCAATTGCATGGACGAAGACTCTCAAGGTGCGGGCCAGGGAATGAATCAAAGAGTATCAAAAGCATGATCATGTCTCGACAATGTTGCCGTAATCGAGCCCGATGTCGAGCGCCGGGGCCGAGTGCGTCAAAGCGCCGACGCTGATCCGATCGACCCCCGACCGGGCCAGGGCGGCAACGGTGTTGAGGGTGATTCCGCCCGAAGCTTCGAGCAGAACGCCGGGCGCCCGCTCGTCGCGGCGGTGGACAGCTTCAACCAGCACATCGGGGCCGAGGTTGTCGATCAGGATAATATCCGGGCGGCATTCGAGGGCGCGGTCGAACTGATCGAGGTTGTCGACTTCGACCTCGATGAACTTGAGGTGGGGGCCGCCGTTGGCTCGCGCAGCTTGGAGGGCGACCCCGATCGGATCATCCCCCGAGTTCCGCAGGTGCGCGAGGTGGTTGTCCTTGATGAGGATGGCATCATACAGGCCGATCCGGTGGTTGGTCCCCCCACCACAACGGACGGCGTACTTTTCCAACGACCGCCAACCGGGGGTTGTCTTGCGGGTGTCGAGGATCTGGGCGCTGGTTCCGGCCACCTCGGCAATGAACCGGGCGGTCAACGTGGCGACCCCGCTCAGGCGTTGGAGGAAGTTCAACGCCGTCCGCTCGACCGCGAGGATCGCCTGCATCCGCCCCTGGATTCGAGCCAGGACGTCGCCACTCTCGATCCGCTCGCCATCGCGTCGGAGCGCCTCGAAGCGTAGATCGCTGCCGAACAGCTCGACCACCAGCGCTGCCACCGGCAAGCCCGCGACCACGCCGGGACGACGCGCGACGAACCGGGCCGAGCCGAGTTCGCCGGGGGGAATCGTGGCCTTGCCGGTCAAGTCGCCCACGGTGCCGAGGTCTTCGGCCAGCGCCAGGGCAACCAGCGTGGCGGCGTTCTGGGCTTCGGGCGGGCCGAAGGTGTTGGGTTCGTTCATTGGGGTCGGGGTTTGGGTCGGGAGTGGCGTTTGGGTCCGTTTGCCTTGGCCTTGGCCCGGGCGCTCGTGGCCTGGACCGAGGCCGATGGGCGGGCCTTGCCGCCGGTCTGCTGCGCCTTGACCTGCATGATCCGATCGCGGATGGCGGCGGCCCGCTCGAATTCGAGGTTCTCGGCGGCTTGCAGCATCTCGGCTTCGAGCGCCTGGACGTATTCCTCGGTCGCTTCGGTCGTCTCGTCGCGGCCGACCGCCTTGCGGACCTCGTTCTTGGCCTGGATCTCTTCCTCGATCCCCCGCTTGATTGCCTTCTTGATCGACTCGGGGGTGATCCCGTGCTCCTCGTTGTAGGCAAGCTGGAGCGCCCGGCGGCGGGTCGTCTCGTCGATCGCCCGCTGCATCGACTTCGTCACGGTGTCGGCATACAGCACGACCTCGGCGTTGACGTGCCGGGCAGCTCGGCCGATCGTCTGGATCAAGCTCGACTCCGACCGGAGAAAGCCCTCCTTGTCGGCGTCGAGGATGCAGACCATCGAGACCTCGGGCAGGTCGAGCCCTTCCCGCAACAAATTCACCCCGACCAGGGCATCAAACGCCCCTTCGCGCAGCTCGCGGAGGATCGTCACCCGCTCGAAGGCGTCGAGTTCGGAGTGGAGCCACTTGCATTTGAGCCCCTGCTCGACGAGATACCGCGCTAGATCCTCGGCGAGTCGTTTGGTCAAAGTGGTGATCAGGACGCGCTCACCGCGCGCGATCCGGATGCGCGCCTCGGCCAGCAAGGCGGGCACCTGACCCCGCGCGGGTTCGACGCGGATGACCGGGTCGAGCAGACCGGTCGGGCGGATTACCTGCTCGACGATCTCACCGCCCGACATGGTGGTCTCGTAGTCCGACGGGGTCGCCGAGACGTAGACGCGCTGGCCGAGCTTTTTTTCCCACTCGTCGAACCGTAAGGGGCGGTTATCGAGGGCGCTCGGTAGGCGAAAGCCGTGCTCGACCAGCGTCGACTTTCGGCTGAAGTCACCGGCGAACATGCCGCGGATCTGCGGCAAACTCACGTGGCTCTCGTCGATGAACAGGAGCGAGTCGGGCGGGAAGAAGTCGAGCAGGGTGTTTGGCGTTTCGCCGGTCTTGCGGCCCGACAGGTGGCGCGAGTAGTTTTCGATCCCCGAGCAGATTCCCGCCTCCAGCAGCATCTCCATGTCGTACCGCGTCCGGGCGGCGAGTCGCTGTGCTTCAAGGAGTTTGCCTTGCTCCTTGAGTTGCTGCAACCGTTGTTCGAGTTCGTCGCCGATCGCCTCGACCGCCCCCTTGATCCGCGACTCGGGGAGCACGAATTGCTTGGCCGGGTAGACGTACATCTCCTCCTTCTTTTCGATGACCGAACCCGACGTCGGGTCGATCACGGCCAGGGTTTCGATCTCGTCGCCGAACAGTTCGATCCGGAAGCCGATCTCCTCGTAGGCAGGCCAGAGTTCGACAACGTCACCCCGGACGCGGAACTTGCCCCGGCTGAACTCGACGTCGTTGCGGTCGTACTGGATCTCGACGAACCGGAGGAGCATCTCGTCGCGGTCGATCGTCTGGCCAACTTGCAGCCGGACCGTCATCTTCTTGTAGTCTTCGGGCGAACCGAGCCCGTAGATGCACGAGACGGAGGCGATGACGATGACGTCGTTCCGGCTGACGAGCGCCGAGGTGCAGGCCAGGCGGAGACGCTCGATCTCGTCGTTGATCGACGAGTCTTTTTCGATGTAGATGTCGCGTTGGGGGATGTAAGCTTCAGGCTGATAATAATCGTAGTACGAGACGAAGTAGCGGACGGCGTTGTGGGGGAAGAACTCCTTGAACTCGCCGTAAAGCTGCGCGGCGAGCGTCTTGTTGTGCGACATGACGAGCGCGGGCTTGCCGGTCCGCGCGATGACGTTGGCCATCGTGAAGGTTTTGCCCGACCCGGTGACGCCGAGTAAGGTCTGGTGCGGCTTTCGTTCCCCCAGCCCTTGCACCAACTGGTCGATCGCCTTGGGCTGGTCGCCGGCCGGTTCGTAGGGAGCAACCAACTGAAAGTCGGGCATCGGGCAAGTCACCAGCGCGGGTCGAGTCGAGTTCAAGGCAATCCGGCCAGCCGTGGCCGGATCTGGGCGGCACCTACCGACCGGTGAAGCGAAAGAACGGAGCCAGGAGCGCGGACTTGGCGGGACCGATCCCCTTGACCCGCCGATCGAGATCCTGCATTGAAGTGAACGGCCGCTCCGACCGAGCCGCCACGATCCGCCCGGCAAGCGCGGGGCCAAGTCCAGGCAAGGCTTCAAGCACGGGAGCGGGCACGCGATTGGGATCAACCATCAGTTGAGGCCAGGCCGCGGGCCGGCTGGTGGTCGCCCGACTCGCCGTGGCGAACCGCAACCCCACCGGGATCGCCACCACGATCAACAGACCCCGGGCCAGCCGGGACCACCAACGCAAGATCGGCCGCGATTTGCTGAGCGGTTTGGACATGGATTCATCTTATGACGACGGAGCCCGAGGCATCAAGAGCTGGTCGCCCCACCCCTATGACCAGCGGGCCTGGCCAAGGTCGGCTGGTGCGCTGACCACAACGGACCAATTGGCATCACTCACTCCATCGTCGCTCGGAATCGTCCTCAATCCCCTGGCTACTCTGGGTGTGATCAACGAGAATGGACACCAATTGTAGCTCGCCCATCGGGTCGGATAAGCTAAAGTTAGGCGTTTGGGAGGCAAGACGGCATGGCACTCGACCGATTCGAGGTCCTCATCAATCCCTCGCAATATATCCACTGGCCTGGTGGCGGAGGATTTCAACCAATTGAACTGCAAGTCAATGGCGTCGCGCTCATTACTATCGTTCGAGAAGCAGAGTTGCCCCAAGCGTTCAAAGAATATGACGCGCGCCTGGCTGCCGGTGAAACACCCGCAGATCTTGGGCTGAGAGGCGCTTTAGCTGGAGATTACATTTACCCTGACGAAAGAAACGTTCTTTTCCGTCACAGAATCTGCTCGGTGAGCCGCACCATCATGGGATTGCTATAGAAGCGGATGATCCGCGGAACCAAAAGTCACTTCTACTTCAATGCACGTGTGGAATTACCGATTGCTGGTTTTTCTCAGCCTCAATTACCGTATCGAATGAAACGGTCATTTGGTCGGATTTCTGCCAATTTCATCGGGATTGGCAGTACGATTTGGGACCATTCGTGTTCAATCAGTCTCAATATGAGGCTCAGCTTGTCCGGACCTAACCCAACATTGCAGCGGACCCCGATCACAGCTTACGGTCAATTATGAATCAGTAGCGGCCGGGCCCGCTGAGCTTGATCGTTAGGCGGCAGGGGGAACACCAGCTGGCCGAGCTGTTCGGGGATAAGCAGCGATTCGCCGCCGAGGTCGGCGAGTTTTGGGACGGCAGCGACCAGATGCGCCGCGGCGATCTCTGGGCCGCTGGCCGATGGCTGACCTGTGACGACAACACGGCTTACGTGCCTCAGTTTTGCATGAGCGTCCGAGATACGCTCAACTGGCTCCGTTCGGATTGCGATGTATCGCTACCACACCCGGGCGGGTCGCCTGCGGAGATACACCGGCGATTGCTGGACGTGGATGACGGGTCGCGGGAGCAGTTCTGGTTCCCTCTATGGCGGCCAACGACCGATAATGTCAGCGGGCACGTATTCCGGGACGGCGAGCGGTTGGCAATCACGTTGGAATTCTGGCGACAGACACACGAGCCCGCGTATGAACGCGGCCAGGTCTTCGTCGCGGAGCTACCAGAATACGAGCTTGTGAGTATCCTGGAACAGATGCTTGATACCTTGGATTGCGGCGATACTACCGAATAGGACCCTGGCCGTGTGGCATGTTGATCCGTCATCTGTTTTTCATGACGGCCGGGTCCGCTGAACTGGGTCGTTAGGCAGCAGAGCATCTGGTTTGTCGTCTGCCCGTCATAGCAGAAGTGTGCGCCGTGCAAGGCGGCGGCTTGGTCCCAGATCTGCGCATCGCCCCTCAAGCTAAGAAGTAATTCACGTTGGTGCGCCTAGGTGGAAATAATGTTCATTTTTTATGGTTGACTATTCGTTTTCGTGACGTTGATCGGCGGTTGGTTGCACCAGAGCCGCGAATCCCATAGGGTACTTTCGTCAGAGCGACGTGATGCGGCTGACCTTTTCCCCCCAATCCATTCGGTAGGATGAATGCATGGTTCCCGTTGGCCAGATGTACCGCCCCGAGGGCACAATCAACCTACGTTCGATTCTTTCCGCCACCATCCTGGGAGTGATGACCGCGATCGGCGCGGCGTTCGCCGTCTGGTTCTGGGAACTCAGCCCGATCCCGACGCTGGTGATTCTGACTCCGCTGATTCAGGGAGTGGGGATCGGGCTGGTGCTGGCCTGGTTGATTGGCCGGCTCAAACTCCGGCACCCGAAGTTGATGACGACGGTGGGGTTCCTGTGCGGGCTGGGCAGTGTTGGGCTTGTCCACTACGCGCATTATCTCCACTTCCTGGACCAGGCGGGCACGCAGTACGAAGCGATGATCGCGGCCGATGATGACCTGGCACCCGCGCAGAAAGCCGAGTTGCTGGCCAACAAGGCCCAGGGGAGCGCTAAGCTGGCGGATTTGGTGCTGGTGAAGAACACCGGGCGAAGCGGTTTTCTCGGTTCGATGCTGCTCCGGGCCGATCAAGGGGTCCAGATCAAGCGGATGAGCGTCAGCGGCTGGGGCTTGTGGATCTTGTGGGGCGTCGAGGCTCTGATGGTCGCGGGAGTTGCCTCCCTGCTGGCTCACGGTCGCGCGGCGACGCCCTATTGCGAGGATTGTGGCACCTGGTGCTCAAAGACGCTCTCGCCCGTCGTGCTGGCCGGCGCTGCCGCCGGTCCGTTCGCGGCGGCGTTGCAGGCGGATGATCAGAACGCGGTGGCGAACCTGATCGACCAGCCGACCGACACCGAAGCGCTGGACATGCACCGGATCCGGACGAATTTGCATTCGTGCAGTGATTGTGACCAGAGCTTCGCCGACATTGAAACCCACGAGACGAAGTTGAAGAAGGGGAAGACCGAGACCAGCACAACCAATGTGCTGAAGCTCATCCGAGTGTCACCCGCGATGACCAGCCTGCTGCGGGGGCCGGTCATGGTGCCCGGCGTTTCCCCGGAGCACGAGGTGGCCGAGCACCACGTCATCGACGCGCCGGCCGCGCTTGAAGAACGCGACCTTTGAATGACCGGCTTGCTTGATTACATCACGCCGGCGGTGATCTCGGTCAACGCCGTCAGCAAGGTGGCGATGTCGGCCTCGGTCGTGAAGGGACCGGGGCTGACGCGCAAAGTGCCGTCGGGGAAGGTGCCGATCGCCTTGTGTGCGTAGGGTGAGCAGTGCAGACCCGGCCGCAGGGCGATGTCGAACGACGAGTCGAGGATCGCGCCCATCTCCTGTGGGGTCAGTCCGTCGGGCACAATCAGCGACAGCGCACCGACGTGGGTGGCTGGCTCCCAGCGCCCGGCGTAGTCCCAACCATCGGCGGCTTCCACCCAATCCACCACCTGCTGGAGCAAACCGACCTCGTGCTCGCGGCTGGCATCGACGCCGCGCTCGGCGACCCAGGCGACGCCGGCGATCAGGCCAGCAAGCCCGAGGACGTTGGGCGTGCCACCTTCGAGTCGGAATGGGAGGTCAAGCGGCATCACTTCGCTCGCCGAGTCCCCGCCCGTTCCCCCTTCGCGCCACGACCGCGGGTTGGCCCGCGGACCGACATAAAGCGCCCCTGTCCCGGTCGGACCATAGAGTGCCTTGTGACCGGGGAAGGCGAGGTAGTCGATTGCCGTCGCTTTGAGGTCGATCGGCACGATCCCGGCAGACTGCGCCGCATCGACCAGGAACAAGGCTCCCGCCGCGCGAACCATGGGCGCGATCGCCTCGATCGGCTGCACGGTTCCCAGCACGTTCGATGCGTGCGTGATCGCCACCAGCGACGTCTTGCCGGGGACGATCGCCTCCTGAATCTCACTCGGGTCGAGATACCCGTCGTGCGAGGCCACGCGGGTCAGCGAAATTACGCCTTCTTTTTCGAGCCTCCGGAGCGGCCGGCTGACCGAATTGTGCTCCAGGTCCGACGTGACCACATGGTCGCCCGGCTGCACGGTGCCCTTGATTGCCAGGTTCAAGGCATCGGTGCAGTTCGGGCCAAAGATCCACCGCTCGACGCCTTCGCCCCGAAAGAACTGGTTGAGCGCATGCCGCGCTTCATCCAGGGTCCGCTCGGCCGCCACCGCCATCCGGTGCCCGGCGCGGCCCGGATTGGCCAGTTTGGTCCGGGCGAAGGTATCCATCGCCAGGTAGACCGGCTCAGGTTTGGGAAAGCTGGTGGCGGCGTTGTCGAGGTAGATCATCGGCAAGGGTCCTGGATCAGCGAGGCAGGAAATTATTGCAAATTGCCGGATTGCAAATTGCAGACTAGAGCGAAAGGAGACTCATTTCAGGTTGCAGTACTGTCAAAGACGAAATCGTCCACAACTTTTAGATCCAATGAAGGCGAAAGAGGATCAAACTTTGGGAGTATCGGGCCCAGATTGGATCTGGCGGAGTTGATCGAGAAAACCCTCGCGGCGCTTGGTTTTGGCACGTTCATCCCTGACCTCATCGGTCAGCTTACGCGAACCTTTGATTGAGGAGTTCTCCAAAGATCCAATCCAGGCCGCAATGTGGCGAGAGATGTCGCTGGCGTGATCACTCAATTCTGTGAAGGTTTCTTCCAGTTCAGGGTTTAACCGTTTGAGTAGTGAAATCATCGAACGGACTTCGCCCGCCGACCCGCGAGCAATGTAAAGGTATGCAGTCACTCGGCCATGGTCCCACGCTCGAACCCCTCAGCGATATTTTTGGAGATTGAGAGCACAGCTCGTTCGATCTGATCCCGCAAACCCGAGAATTGCCCGAGATGACCCGCTTTGGCCAGGTCGAAAATTCGAATCGCCAGATCGATCGCGGAGTTCCTTACCGGAAGTTCCTCGAAGCGCCGAAAATCATGCGATCCTCGATTCAACCCTAATAAATATTCGCATGAATTTGGCGTGTGCAATTGGCAATCCCTCAATTGGCAATTCTCAACTCCCCACGAACTGGGCATACAGCGACCGCGCCTTGGCAATATCGTTGGTCCCCTTGATGATCGCGCGACCGTCGGGAAATACGGTAAAGTCATGCCCTTCGGCAGTGAATCGGAGCATGAAGGCGTTGTGCTTGACGTCACCGAGGCTTGTCAGGCGGCGGGCCATTTCGATGAAGTCGAGCGGTTCGGGGCGGCGAGCCGCCACCTGGACGGCGTTCCGGCCGCAGAGCGTGGTCGTATGCGAGCCGAGGTCGCCGTCGAGCCACTCGTACTTGTGGTGCTTGCAGCAAGGGCAGTCGACCTTACCCAGCAAACCGGCCACCTTGAGCCGCCGAAACTGCCAGTCCCAGAGGTCGACCATGATCAGCTCGGTGTTGAGCGCATCGAACTTGCCGGCCAACAGCTTGATGGCCTCGACCGCCTCGAACGACGCGATCACCGCAACCGCCGGCCCGAGCACGCCCGCCGTCTCGCAGGTTGGCGTCATTCCAGGTGGGGGTGAGTCTTCGATCAAGCACCGGAGGCAAGGGGTGATCCCCGGCCGGATCGTCATCGTCTGCCCTTCGGAGCCCAGCACCCCGCCGAAGATCCAGGGCTTGTTCAGCTTCACCGCCGCGTCGTTGATCAGGTAGCGGGTCTCGAAGTTGTCGGTCCCGTCGAGGATCAGGTCGGCGTCGGCGACGAGTTCCAGAATATTCGTGTGGTCGATGTCGGTCACGACCGGCTCGATCGTCACCTGCGAGTTTATCGCGCGCAGCTTCCGAGCCGCCGCTTCGGCCTTGGGCAGGTTGCTGGCGACGTCGGCTTCGTCAAACAGGATCTGGCGCTGGAGGTTGTGGGTCTCGATGAAATCCCGATCCACGATCCGCACGTGGCCAACCCCAGCGCGGACAAGGTGGTTCGCCAGCACCGTCCCGAGCGCTCCACAACCGCAGATCGTCACCCGCGAACCCATCAGTTTCCGTTGGCCATCGGCTCCGAGCGCAGGATAACGGACCTGGCGGCTATAGCGATCCAGGGGGTCGGTGCTGGGCTCGGTCGAGCCGTTCTCAGTCGCCATGACGCTGCCACTTCCCTAATGAAAAGCCCAAATTCCCCAGTTCCGGTTGCTCTACTCCACCGCGTTCAACCCCCGGCGACGGCCGGAATGATGCTGACCTCGTCCTTCGCCTCCACCTTGGTGTCGAGATCTTCGAGGTAGCGGATGTCTTCGTTGTTGACGTAGACGTTGACGAACCGACGCAATTCGGCCCCATCGAAGAGGCGTTCTTTCAGGGCTGGGTGTTGCTCGAACACCTGGCCGAGGACCTCGCCGACGGTGGCACCAGCAGCTTCGACGCTGTCGAGCCCTTCGGCATGGGGACGGAGTGGGGTCGGGATGCGGACGACGGGCATGATCTCAATCCATTCTCGGCAAAGGGTTTCTTGGTTTCGGTCGGTCAATGCTGCGCCGGCGTCGACTCCAGCACGAGGGGATCATGGCTACGGCGAGGCTGGCCAGCAGGATGGCCCGAATCTCCATCAGGCCCGCGACACACGCCAGCGGATAGAGCAGCGGAGGAGGGCGGTTGATCGGCAGACGCTCGGTTAACTGGGCGAAGTGATCGCGGACCTCGGCCAGAGTCGGTCGCAACGGTTCGGCAACATCGGTAAAGGCCCACGGGTGGACGACCAGATAAGCATTTTTCGCGTCAAAAAAATCTGCACAGAGGAAGTCGTGGACGAGGCGGTGGCTGGCATGACGCGCGGCGAGGAGGACCGCCGCACTGCCCGCGATGGCGATCAGGTAGACCACGAAGCCCCACCGGAAGCGTTGCATCGGGTCCCCCTGCACCGTCCTCGTCGGGATCATTCCAGTTTTCGGCTCAGACGCCGACCAGCTCGCCCGCACCCACCTCGGCCCCGGCACCGACCAGCGCCTCGAACTCGGCCAGACTCGGTTTGATGACCTCGGGCTTGGCCAACTTGCCGTGCAGGGCTTCGGCCGTTTTCAGGCCGTTGCCGGTGACGCACAGCACGGTCGAGCCGTCGCGGTCGATCTTCCCTTGAGCGAGCAACTTCTTGAAGACCGCCAGTGTGACACCGCCGGCGGTCTCGGCGAAGACGCCTTCGGTCTCGCCGAGTAACTTCATACCGTCCACAATTTCGTCGTCGCAGACATCTTCCGACCAGCCGCCGGTCTCGCGGATCAGCTTCGAGGCGAAGTAACCGTCGGCGGGGTCGCCGATGGCCAGACTCTTGGCGATCGTCTTCGGGTCGCGGACCGGGCGAATCTTGGTTCCTTCGGTCTTGACCAAACTGGCAATCGGGTTGCAACCGGTTGCCTGGGCGCCGAACATTTTGGTCCGGTTGAGTTCGTTCACGATCCCGAGCGTGCTGAACTCGGTGAACGCCTTGTGGATCTTGCCGATCAGGCTGCCACCCGCCATCGGCGCGACGACATGGTCGGGGAAGCGCCAGCCGAGGTCCTCGGCGATTTCGAAACCCATCGTCTTCGACCCTTCGGCATAGAACGGCCGGAGGTTGACGTTGACGAAGCCCCAGCCGAATTTGAAGGCGATCTGCGAGCAGAGCCGGTTCACGTGGTCGTAGTTGCCCCGGATGGCTATGACCTTCGCGCCATAGATACTCGCGCCGAGCACCTTGCCAGCTTCAAGGTCGTCAGGAATCAGAACGTAGGCTTCGAGACCCGCCGCCGCCGCGTTCGCCGCGACGCTGCCGGCCAGGTTGCCGGTCGAGGCACAGCCGACCGTCTTGTAACCGAGTTCGACCGCCTTCGAGAGGGCGACGCCGACCACACGGTCCTTGAACGACAGGCTCGGGTGGTTCACGGCGTCGTTCTTGATATAAAGCTCGGCTACACCAAGAACTTTCGCCAGCCGGTCTGCTTTAATGAGGGGAGTTCCGCCGACGTGCAGGCCGACGGTTGGGGGACCATCCACGGGCAAGAGTTCGCGGTAACGCCACATATTATGACGGCGCGACTCGATCACCTCGCGATTGAGAACCCGGCCAACAGCGTCGTAGTCATAAACGACTTCGAGCGGACCGAAATCCTCGGTGCAGAAATTCAGGGCTTCCTTCGGATACATCTTGCCGCACAGGCGACACTTCAAACCGAGCGTGAGTTCTGCCGACACCGTGACACTCTCCTCGACTCCGCTCGGCGTCGCAGGTCGCATGAGAGCGACCGGATGCAACCGAGGCGAATAACGAACTTCGCGAAGCAACGACTCGCATGGTGACGAGGTTATTGCCGATGCGGCAGTTCTTATCGGGAGTGAACAAAGGGGATGGAGCGCCAGAACGGCAAAGGAAGGTCTGGGCTCAAATCCCCCGGTCGATGATCCAACCGAGGGACTTTCGTCCCAGTCCATCTTATCTGTCCCATCAGGCTCGTGGACCACGCTCGGAAGCGGATCGCAAGCACAACAGGGCAGGAGTTAGCACCAGCGTTCACCAAGATTGGTAAACCGGTTGCTGTGGCGTCGCAGGGCCCGTCCCTCAGCCACTCTGGATAAGATGCGCACCGAATTGTGATGCCAAAAGATAACGCTCTGGAGAGTTCAAGTCAAGCAAATGGCCGGAGTCAATCCCAACAGTTCGCCCGATTGAACCGGATCGAATGCGATGGTCTTACTTGAGCTCTTTCTTGGGGGCGCCCTTCTTGACCTCGATCTTGGAGGCCTTGGCATCTTCGTGAGTCACGAGAACCATGGTGCCCTTTTTGACCTTGGCCAGGTCGATCTTGCCCGACTTCTTCTTGGTGACCCACTCGGTGTCGTCGGTGACGGTCACCTCGACGTCCTTGTCGGTGTCCTTTTCGGTGACGACGATCTTCTTGGCGTCGATGTCGATCGACTTGATCGTGCCCATCAACTCGGCGGCCAGTGCCGTGCCGACCGTCAGGGCCAGGGTTACAGTGAGGGCGAAAAACGAGGTGAGCAGTGAGCGGCGTGTCTGGGTCATGGCGAAAGTTCCTGAAAGAAGGTCGAGGCGGCCCTGGTCCGAATTGGCGGGGCGTACGATCGGATCTTCGCCGAAGAAGTGCCGAAAATCGAACACTAAATCCCGCCCGGACAGCAAACTCCGGGAAATCCGATGCGCCTGCCCAGGAAAATAGCGCAGAGGGCCGGATTTGATGAGTGAGTTCGCCTATAATCCCAAATGGAATTCAGCGGAGGTTTGCAAACCTGACCGAGCCTTGTGGCAACCTCGACGTAAGATCTGCGGCAGAGGCGGAGCGGACCGATGACGATGACCCTGGCTGACCGGACCACGAGCTTCGCTGCCGCCACCGTTGAACGCGAGGCTCGCGAGATCGGGCGGGCCTTGTTTGCCGAGGTTGGTCGTGGTCCATCCATGCGTGAGCGTGGGTGGTGGGACGACCGCCTGATGGATTTGACGATGGGCGACTCCGAGGTCAAGGTCCAACTGTTCCGATTTATCGACGCCCTACCCTCGCTGACAACCTCCGAGGACGTGGGCCGTCACCTCCGCGAATATCTCGATCAGGCCGGCGACAAGGTGCCCTGGTTCATGAACCTGGGCGTCGCGCTCTGCCCCGTCGGATCGGTGACGGGCGACATCCTCGCCACGGTCGCGCGGACCTCGGCCACGCACATGGCCCGCAAGTTTATCGCCGGTTCAACCCCGGCCGAGGCATTCGAGACCGTCAAGAAGCTCCGCAAGCGAGGTGTCGGCTTCACCGCCGACCTCCTCGGCGAAGCCGTGACGAGCGACGTTGAGGCCGAAGCCTACGCCCAGACCTGCACCGAACTGCTGCAAGGGTTGGGGCCGCGGCTGGCTCGCGAGCCCGAGATTCCCCACCTGGACCGGAGCCCGTTTGGAGTCGTCCCAAGAGTCAACCTCTCGCTCAAACTGACGAGCTTGACCCCTCGGTTCGACGCCTCGTTCGGAACTTCGACCACCCGGCGCGTCCTTGATCGGCTGCGCCCGATCCTCCGCGTCGCCCGCGAACAGGGCGCGTTCGTCAACGTTGATATGGAGCAGTACGCTCACAAGGATCTGACCTTCGCCATCTTCCGCGAGGTTCTGACCGAGCCCGAGTTCCGTGACTGGACCGACGTCGGGATCGTGGTTCAAGCCTACACCCCCGAGGCCGAGGGAGACCTCGTCCAGCTTCGTGACTGGGCAGTCGAACGCGGCACGCCGATCACGATCCGACTCGTCAAAGGGGCTTACTGGGACTATGAGGTGCTGCATGCTCGGCAGCTCGGCTGGCCTGAACCGGTGTACTTGCACAAGTCGCAGAGTGATGCCTGCTTCGAGCGCTGCGCATTGTTCCTGATGGAGAATTACCAACACCTCCACCCCGCGCTCGGCAGCCACAATATCCGGAGTCTCTCGTACGCGATGGCCGTGGGCAAAGCCCTCCGGGTGCCCGATGATGCCTACGAGATCCAGATGCTCCACGGGATGGGCACGCCGATCGAGCGTGCCCTGAATCGTCGCGGCCGTCGGGTCCGAGTTTATACCCCCTACGGCGCAATGCTGCCGGGGATGGCCTACCTGGTCCGCCGTCTCCTCGAAAACACCTCCAACGAGTCGTTCCTCAAGGCGAGTTCCGCTGGTCGCGCCGAGGTCGATGCCCTTCTTCAGAATCCCGAGGACCTTCAACCCATGTGGCCCGCCAAGCGCAAGCCCGAGCCGACCGGCCCACTGACGCCGTTCCAAAACGAACCCATCACCGACTTCACCCGACCTCCGGCTCAGGCGGCGATCCGCAAGGCGATCGACTCCGTTCGCGACGATCTCAAGGCGGGTCCTTACCGCTGCCCGATCGTCATCGACGGCGCGGAACTGACCGACCTCCCCACGGTCGAGGTCGCCAGCCCCGGTGATACGTCGATCCGGGTCAGTCGGACGGGTGCCTCGGGTCCCAGGGAAGCGGACCGCGCCATCACGGCGGCTCGGAAAGCGTTTGATTCCTGGTCGAGCACCCCAGCACGCGAGCGGGCCGCCATCCTAGTCCGAGTCGCCGCGATCTTCCGCCGCGACCGCTTCAAGCTGGCGGCGGTCCAGGGTTTCGAGTGCGGCAAGCCCTGGCACGAAGCCGATGGCGACGTCGCCGAGGCCATCGACTTCTGCGAGTTCTACGCTCGCGAGATGGTCCGCCTTGCCGACCCGACCCACCGCGACGTCCCGGGCGAGACCAACGCCATAGAGCGGATCAGTCGAGGCGTGGTCGTCGTCATCCCGCCCTGGAACTTTCCGCTCGCCATCCCGACCGGCATGGTTGCCGCCGCTCTGGTCGCCGGCAACACGGTGGTCCTGAAACCTGCCGAGCAGTCGCCCGTCATGGGCTATCGGCTCTTTGAAGCGTTCCGCGAGGCGGGCTTGCCCCCGGGCGTGCTCCACTTCGTTCCCGGTCGCGGCGAGGATGTGGGCCAGGCGCTGGTGGACGATCTTCGGGTGGATGTGATCGCGTTCACCGGCTCGAAGCAGGTTGGGCTGGAGATTAACCGCCGGTCGAGCGAGGTCAAGCCGGGTCAGTACCACGTCAAGCGAGTGATCGCCGAGATGGGGGGTAAGAATGCCTTGATCGTCGATTCCGATGCCGACCTCGATGAGGCGGTCGTTGGTGTCCTCCAGTCGGCGTTCGGCTACTCGGGCCAGAAGTGCTCGGCTTGCTCGCGGGTGATCGTCCTCGACGGCGCATACGATGCGTTCGTGGCTCGACTGGCCGAGGCTGCGCGAGCCATCCCGGTCGGCCCGCCGCAAGATCCCGAGACCGTCGTCTGTCCCCTGATCGACGCCGATGCTCGCGACCGCGTCGAACGGTACGCCCGGATCGCCACGACCGAGGGCCGGATCATCTTCGAGGGGGACGCCAGCCAGTACCGCGATCGCGGCCACTACGCGGCCCCCCTGATCGTCGCCGACGTCGCCCCCGAGGCCCGGGTCGCTCAGGAAGAAATTTTTGGGCCGATCCTCGCCGTCCTCCGCGCTACCGACCTCGACGACGCGATCCGGATTGCCGAGGCCACGCCCTACGCCCTGACCGGTGGTCTGTACTCGCGAAGTCCCGCCAACATCGATAAGGTCAAGCGGCGCTTGCGGGTCGGCAACATCTACATCAACCGACCGATCACGGGTGCTCTGGTTGACCGGCAGCCGTTCGGCGGCTTCAAACTGTCCGGGATCGGCGGCGCCAAGGCCGGCGGGACCGAATACCTGGGCGAGTTCCTCCTCACTCGGGCTGTGACCGAGAACACCCTCCGGCGCGGCTTCGCCCCCGACTCGGCTGTGGTGGGCGAGTCCAGCGTCGCGCACGCAGGGGTTTGAGATCCCGGTTGTCGCCCGGCCGAAAGATGAGCAAGGGGTGGTGCCAAACGCCACCTCTTGCATGCCTGAATGTCCTATGTCAGCTAGCGATCCGCTGGTCCAGGTTATGGTCCGATCGAACCTCGACGGAGAAACTGGCTTCCAGTGGAGCCTCGATCGCCTCGTAATCCAAAAACCGCATCCGGACTCCTTCATGCCGCATGTTGGCCACGAAGGTCATGTTCGGATCACCTGCCAAACTCAGGTCGAGCACGGTTGTTAACCCGTACAGGCGACCGAATGGTGGCAATGCGCCAGGTTCGCAGTCGGTGAACACGGTCTCGACTTCGGGTTCAGTAGCGATCCGGACGTCGGCGACACCCAGAATTTGGGATAGCTGGGCGGTGTCCACGCGGCGGGTCGCGGGCAGCACCGCCAGCACATAGGCATCCCCTGCTCTAACGAGGACACCTTTCGCCACGGATCGACCCGGCGTGTGCAGACTGCCGGCAAGGTCGGTCGCCGAGTGTGTTGGCCGGTGCAACAGGAAGTCGAAGTCCACGGAGCGGCTTTGCAGATAGGATCGGATCGTCATCGCAGGATGCCTCCGCCTGGGGTGCGTATGGATTGAATATAGTCCCTTTAGGAAGTTTGGGCAAATTGATCCGGCAAGTTGTTTCAGGTCAAGTCATCCGGTTATTTCGGATGTATCATTGACCGTTGGCATGGACCGAATTCCGCGGGGTTTGACGCTACCGCGACATCGCGGTATGATCACGATTCGTTTTTCCGCGAGATTTGTGGTTTTTAGACAGCCGCCCGGAGGTGCTTTGCCTCGGGGAGTGCGGCTCGAATGATTTTGGTTGGCAAAGGAATCTGGCGTGGCACTTGCCGTTAAGGATCTGATCGATGCGGGCGTCCACTTTGGTCACCGGGCGAGCCGGTGGAACCCGAAGATGAAGCCGTATATTTACGGCAAGCGCAACATGATTCACATCATCGACTTGAAGGAAACGGTCCGGGGTTTGCTCCGGGCTTCGAAGTACTTCAATCGGGTCGCTTCGCAGAACGGTTTGATCCTGTTTGTCGGGACCAAGCGGCAAGCGGCGGAAACCATCGTCGAAGAATGCACCCGCGCTGGGATGCCCTACGTGACCGAGCGGTGGCTGGGTGGCACCCTAACCAACTTCCGGACCATCCGGAGCCGGCTCGAACGCCTGGAAGAACTCGAAACCATCCTGGATGGCGAGCAGGCGCTGTCCTACGGCAAAAAGATGATCTCAACGCTGACCCGCGAGCGGAAGAAGATCGAGCGGAACCTGTCGGGCATCCGCAACATGACCCGCCTGCCCGAAGCGCTCCTTGTGATCGACCCGCACCGCGAAGATATCGCGGTCTCCGAGGCGAAGAAGCTGGGCATCAAGGTTGTCGCCCTCCTCGACACCGACTGCGATCCTGATACGGTTGACCTGCCGATCCCGGGCAACGACGACAGCATGCGGTCGATCGAACTGGTCGTCAAGCGGCTGATCGAGTCGATCATTCAGGGCAAGGCCACGGCTCCCGCCGAGATTCCGGTTCGCGAAGGCGATGACCGCGACAGCCGATCGCGCGGCGAGCGTGATCGCGACCGTGGTCGGCGTGGTGGTGCGATGGATCACCCCCGCCAGAGCGGTGGACCGGGTGGCCCTGGCAAGGGTCCGGGCAACCCCGGTGGTGCCAACGTGACCCGGAGCATCGCCCGCAAGCAAGACGCCCCGGCGCCGAGCCCGACCCCCGAGATCGCCACGGAAAGCAGCGGCAACGCGGCACCGATCACTAACGACACCGTCGGCGATGGGCTGCAGGACCCAACCCCGGAACCGAACCCGGCCGCCAGCGAAACCCCGACCGACGTGCCGGGCCCGAGCTGAACCAGTTGCATCATTGATCGTCCTCGCGGTCTGATCAAGAGCCATCATCCCGCATGCTTGAACCCCGGGTCGCCCCGAGCGCTCCGGGGTTCGTGTCCAGAATCGTGTTTCTCGCTTCACGTCGCATTTTTGCTTTGATTGGCTCGCAGCGCACTGCGAAGATTTAAGGAGAACGCCGATGGCCGAAATCACGGCTAAGGCTGTCAACGAGTTTCGGAAGACGACCGGCTTGGGCTTGATGGAGTGCAAGGCGCTCTTGAAAGAAGCGGACGGCGACCTCAAGAAGGCCATGACGCTTGCGCAAGAGCGCGGCAAGGCCAACGCCGCCAAGCGGGCCGACCGCGCGGCGTCGGCAGGCCGGGTGGAAGTTTACATCCACCACGACGGTAAGTCCGGGGCGCTGGTTGAGGTCAACTGCGAGACCGACTTCGTCGCGCGGAACGAGGAGTTCCGCCAGTTCGCCAAGGATCTGGCGCTGCACGTCGTCGCGAGCAATCCGCTCTGCGTCCGCCGCGAGGAGATGGACCCGACGCTGGTTGAAGAGCAGCGGCGGATCTTCCTCAAGCAGGTGGAAGACAAGCCCGAACAGATCCGCGAGAAGATCACCGACGGCAAGATCAACTCGTGGTATGGCGAGAGCGTCTTGCTCGACCAACCGTTCGTCAAGGACCCTGCCAAGAGCGTCCGCGAGGTGATGACCGAGGTGAATGCTCGGTGCGGCGAAAACATCTCGGTATCTCGCTTCGCTCGCTTCATCGTGGGTGAAAATACTCCGCCGGTGACCGCCGAAGTCGAGTAATCATCCGTAAAGCTTTCGGGTCGCGAACGTGCCGTTCCCGGCCCGTAAGCCTTGCCAATCTGAGCTGACTCAGCAAGTCGCCTTGCTCCTCTCCCTGATCGCATTTCCGTCTGACCGCCGCCTGGAGCCTGTTCATGGATGTCGCCTACCCGTATGGATCTCCCGTCTTTCGGCGGATCTTGCTGAAACTGTCGGGCGAAAGCTTTGGACGACCGGGTGAAGGCGGAATCAGTGTCGATGAGGTCAGCAGGATCGCGCGCCAGGCTGCCCGCGTGGCGGCTCGTGGCGTGCAAGTCGCCATCGTCGTCGGCGGCGGCAACATCCTCCGTGGTGGCTCGCTCAAAGGGTCCGACGTGATCCAGGAAGCCACTGCGCACTACATGGGCATGACCGCCACGGTCATCAACGGCCTCGCCCTGCAAGACGCGCTTGAAGGGATGGGCTGCGAAACTCGCCTGATGACCACGATCCGGATGGACGAGGTGGCCGAGCCCTTCATCCGCCGCCGAGCACTGACCCATCTGAATCGCGGTCGCGTCATCATCCTCGCCACCGGGACGGGCAGTCCGTTCGTCACGACCGACACCGCCGCTGCGCTCCGGGGCAAGGAACTGGGCGTCGAGGTTCTGCTCAAGGCGACCCGCGTCGATGGGATCTACTCAGCCGACCCCGAGAAAAATCCGCACGCGATCCGCTACGAGCATCTGACGCCCGACCAGGTCCTGCGCGACGAACTCAAGGTCATGGACATGACCGCCATCGGGATGTGCCTCGACAACTCGCTGCCGATCCTCGTGTTCAACTTCAAAAAGGAAGGGAACATCGAACGAGCCATCGCCGGCGAGCCGATCGGCACCTGGCTTGCCGACAAACCGCGCCCGAAACCGAGCACTATCGTTTAAGCGTGTCTCGCTTCGATCGACCGACCGTGATGTGACGTGAGGGTCTGCCGCCATGAGTACCGAAGAGATCGCGTTCGAGGCCGAGGAGCGGATGGAAAAGAGCATCGCGCTGCTGGCCGACCAGCTTAAAGGGGTCCGGACCGGCCGAGCCAATACCGGTCTGGTCGACTCGATCCGGGTCGAGTATTACGGCTCGCCAACCCCGCTCAAGCAACTGGCCAACCTCAGCACGCCTGAACCGTCGCAGATCCTCATCCGCCCGTTCGATCAGACCGCCATTGGCGACATCGTCAAGGCGATCCAGGCCAGCGATATCGGCCTGACGCCCAACTCGGACAACAAGGTGATCCGCCTCAACGTCCCTTCCCTCTCCGTCGAACAGCGCAAAAAGCTGGTCAACCGCGTCAAGGATCTCGCCGAGGAAGCCCGCGTCTCGATCCGGAACATCCGCCGCGACGCCAACAAGTCGGGCGATAAAGAGCTGACCGACAAGCTCATGACCGAGGATGACCTCGAAAAATGCAAGGAAGAGATCCAGGGCTTAACCAAACGCTTCGAGGGCAAGGTCAACGACATGGCCGAGAAAAAGTCGGCCGAGATCCTCGAAGTCGGCTGAATCTACTGGCTCGTGCGGGGCTGGTGCTGCTTGGGTTGGTCGCCGGGTGCCACGATGCCAGCCCCCCCGCGTTCATCCCGCCCGCCACGCCGGGGCTCGAACCGAGCCGCGAATCGTATGCAACCGCCCGCAGCCACTTCCAGACGACCCTGATTCGCGAAGGGCCAGCCAACCAGCTTCATGAGCCGCTGGTGACGCCCGCCAACGCGGTTCGGGTTGCCTACCAGTCGGACGGGCGGACCCTGCAGGCGTTCGCCAGTCCGATCGTAGCCACGGCGCAGCGGCAGCCTGCGGTTTTGTTCCTGCATGGCGGCTTCACCTGGGGCGAAGGGCACTGGAATCTTGCCCGGTCGTTCCGGGATGCCGGGTTTGTGGTCCTGATGCCGACCCTCCGGGGCGAGAACGGCCAACAGGGCGCCTGCTCGCTGTTCTACGACGAGGTCGATGACGTCCTTGCCGCCGGTACGGCACTCGCCGCGCGGCCGGACGTCGACCCCACCCAAATCTTCCTTGCTGGGCACAGCGTGGGCGGAACCTTGACGCTGCTCGCTGCGCTCGTCTCGGGTCAGTTTCGGGCGGCGGCTTCGTTTTCGGCGTCCCCCGACGTGATCGAATTCACCAGGGGCCGGACCGATCGCAACCCATTCGACCCCGACCAGATCGACGAGTTCCGGATGCGCTCGGCCGTCGCCTTTGCGACCGGGTTTCGCTGCCCACTCCGCATGTTTTACGGCGAGGACGAGTTCTGGCTCCACAGCCCCACGCTCCGGACGGTCGCCCTGGCCCAAGGGGCGGGTCTCGACGTCCGGGCGGTCGAGTTGCCGGGTGGCCACGACTCGGTGACGCCGGCGTCGGCTGCCGCCGCGATCTCCTTCTTCCGGGTCAACTGACCGCATGAATGCAGCGGCGGAGCGGCGATCGTCCTGCAAGTCAGAGTCTCAATCCGTCGGGTCAGAGATTGTTGGCGTAGACCTGAGCCACGGCGTCGGCGATCTCCTTCCAGTGATCACGCCGGGCTCGCAAGGATTGCTCGATCTGGATGCCACCGGCATCCACGTAGCGATTGACGATGTTTTTCGGGTCGCGGCCCCCGTTGGCGTCGCCCGGCAAGGCGATGTCGACCTTGATCGTCGTGGCCGCCAGGGCTTCGCGGATGGCGTCGCGGATCTCGACCTTGAGTCGGGATGGCCCCGAACCGCCGATCAAGATCCGGTCCTCGACCATGCCGTGGAACGAAACCGCATACGCGAACCGCCGCGACGCCACCCGGCCGAGCAGTGGGTAACTGATCGGGCTGATATCGGTCGAGGTGATGTGCCAGCGGTCAAACGCCGACTTACCTCCCGGTGTCTGGTAACCCCGACACCGCCAGGTCGAGACCCTGGGACCGCCAATCTGCTGGGCAACCCGCTCCGCCTGCAAATCGGTGGGTGGCTCAAGCTGGCCGCCGTGCGGGGCCATGATCAGCAAGCCCGTGTTCAGGCCATCATCATCGAGCCGTTCGACCAGTTCGCCGCGTGTCTTCGCTTCGTCATCGGTCAGATCCGAGCGAGGGAGCTGGTTGCTCATCCGCCCGTCAAAAACCTCGCTGGAGCCGATCCGCCCGCGACCGAGCTTGCTCACCGCCACCGGATCACCGGCTGCCGCGTCCTGGGTCTCGACGACGGTGAAGATCGCGAACTCATTGTCGCTCCGGTTGATCCGGACCTGCTGACCGACCGCCGAGCCAATCGCGGCCAGCGTGGCGGCAGACACGGCACAATGCTCCTTCTTGCTTGCCACGTTGGGATGACCTTCTGCCGGGTCCTGAACCCGGATCGCCACGGTCGGGGGATTAGGTGCCGTGCCTCGAACCTGACCGTCCGATACTGCCCATCCCACAAGCAGGATGGTTGAGGCCAGGCTTACGAACATTTTAGGCGACCGCCAGCCCCCGCGCCTGTTTTGCTGATGCATCACTTCTGTCCCCTGGAACAGTACTGACCGAGTGGTTCCAATCGCAGCTCAGGGATCGAGATTCCCTTCGAGTTTGCGGTAGAGCGAGGATAACCCGAGGCCGAGGCGCCGGGCGGCCTCGCGCTTGTCACCGCCGACCTGATCGAGAACGCGACGGATGTGGTCGCGCTCGAAGCGGTCAAGCGCCGAGCGGAGGTCGTCGGTTTCGGTGATTTCGCCCGCGACCGGCGAGACGAGATCGGCGGGAAAATCATCGACCGTCAAGATCGGGCCGTCGCCGAGGATCACCGCGCGTTCGAGCGCGTTGCCCAGTTCGCGGACGTTGCCTTTCCAGGGGGCCGACGAGAGCCGCCGGACGGCCGCGTTATCGACCCCGTCGATCCGCCGACCCTGCGACCGGGCGTGGCGGTGGAGCAGCACAGCGATCAACTCGGGAATATCATCGCGGCGGTCGCGGAGCGGCGGAAGTTTGATCGCGACGACGTTGAGGCGATAGAAGAGGTCGGGTCGAAAGCGACCAGCGGCGGATTCGGCGGCGAGATCCTTGTTGGTCGCCGCGACGACCCGCGCCGCGACGGCTTCGGGGCGAGTGGCTCCGACGGGCAAGACCTCCTTGGCCTCGATCACGCGGAGCAGCTTGGCCTGCGTGACGAGGGGAAGCTCGCCGATCTCGTCGAGGAAGACCGTGCCGCGACCAGCCGCCACGAACAGGCCGACCTTGTCGCGGTCGGCTCCGGTGAAGGCGCCGCGAACATGGCCGAAAAGCTGGCTTTCGAGGAGATCATGCGGGATCGCGGCGCAGTTGATCGCCAGGAAAGGAGAGTCGGGCTGGCGACCCTGTGCGTGGAGCGCGCGGGCGACCAGTTCCTTGCCGGTGCCCGACTCGCCGGTGATCAGGACGTTGCTCCGGGTCGGCCCGAGCTTGCGAATCAAGGTCTTCACCTGACGCATCGGCTCGCTCGCGCCGATCAAGGTTTCGACATCGACCGCCGCGTGCAGTTGGCGACGCATCGCCTGGTTCTCGCGGGTCAGGCGGCGGAACCGGATCAGGCGGTCGAGTTTGGTCAGTAACTCGTCGAAGATCACCGGCTTCATCAAATAGTCGTGCGCCCCCCGCCGAAACGCGGCGACGGCGGTCTCAACGGTGGCGTAAGCCGTGATGATCAGAACCATCAACTCGGGCCGGACCAGGAGCAGGCGGTCAAGCAGTTCGAGGCCGTCGATTCCGGGAAGCTGAATATCACAGAGCGCCACGTCGGGCTCGAACCCGGTCACGAGCGCTAGCGCGGTGGGGCCATCGCCCGCGACGGCAACCTCGTAGCCCTCACCGACCAAAAACTCCTGCAAGGTCGAGGCGATGATCTCCTCATCATCGACGACCAGAACTCGCCCGAGGTGGCGGCTCAGTTCGGGTCCGGTGGCGGCGGCGCGGGTCACGGTGTCACCTCGGAGGTCAGGTGACCGGCAAAGGCGCTGGCGAAGACGGGGCAGATGGGTCGGGCGGCGCGGTCGACGGGGAGTTGGACGCGAAAGGTGGTCCCGACCTCGGGCGCTGACTCGAACCCGAGCGTTCCCCCCATCTCCTCGACGATCTGGCGGCAGACGAACAGGCCCAGGCCGGTCCCCTGCGGCTTGGTCGTGAAGTAGGGCTGAAACAGGCGCGGTTGATCTTCGAGCGCGATCCCCCGGCCATCGTCGGCGACACTGATCATGAGGAATTTGCCCTCATCGGTGGCCTGGATCGCGATTCGTCCCCCCTTCCCCGTGGCGTCGATCGCGTTCAGGACGAGGTTCAAGATCACCTGCGTCAGGTGATCGCGCACCCCCCGGATTGCCGGTAGACTCGGCGGGAGGTCGGTGGTGATGGCGCGTTCCTTGGTCCGCTGATAATACTTGGCGATCCCGAGCGCTTCCTCGACGACCTCGCCGACCCGGACGCGCCCACGCGTCGTCGAGGCTGGGCGCGAGAAGTCGATCAGGTCGCGGATCGTGCGCTGAATGCGTGCCAGTTGCGACTCGGCGAGCGAGAGCTTTTCCGAGGTGTACGGCGATGGGTCGCGGCGGCGGATCATCTGGATCAGGGCGCTGACACCGGCGAGCGGGTTACCGACCTCGTGCGCAATCCCCGCAGCCAGTAAGCCAAACGCGGCCATCTTCTCCTGGTGGATCACGCGTGCCTGCGAGGCCCGGAGCGCCTGGGTTCTTTCGGCGACGCGTTCTTCGAGGTCGTGCCGGTGGGTTTCGAGGTCGGTATTGAGCCGTTCGAGCCGCGCTCCGGTGGCGCGGAGGACCGACGCCAGCGATGAACTGGCCCACGTCACGCAGGCCAGAATGATGACGAACTCCTCGACCGACAGCGCCGACCGATACGAGGCCCCGAGGATACCGGCCAGAACCGTGAAGCTGAGGCAATGGAACCCGCACGTCATCCAGGCGACCACCCGGTCATACCGGATCGCGGCGCAGATGATCGAGAGCAGGTAATACCAGCGGAACGGACTCTCCAACCGGGCATCATTAAAGCAGAGGAGGGCGATAAACGTCGCTTCCATTCCCGAGACGAACAGCGGCCAACGGCGCAGAAACACCGATCCCCGGCGGTAGGCGTAGGTATCGAGCGCGGCATATCCCGCGCCCAGCGCCAGGCACGCCCGGACCGCGCGCGGATCATGCAGACCCGATCGAACGCCCACGAGGGTGATTCCCATGACGATCCCGAACCAGCGGATCTTGACCACAATCGACTCGGTGGCCAGTTCCCAGCCCAGGCGATCCGCGCCGCCCTCGCTCGTTGCCATTTCGCCTCCGGACTGGACATTGAATCGGTCACGTCGCACCAAGATTTTTTCAGTATAGCCAAAAGAAAGCCGCCCGGCCTGGCAATTGCCGTCGTAAGTTAGATAGAAGACCGCCCTAGCGGTCGCCCTTGATCAACCCCCTTTCGCCCGGCCTCAACAAGTCGGCCCGGGCGCTGAAAGGTACCAAAGATGAGCAGCATGACATCCCCGAAGCGTCGGTCGCGATTCGCCCTTCTCGCCCTCGTCGGTCTGACCCTGGGCACCATCTTCATGGCCGCCCCGCCGGCCTCGGCCCAGATCGGTATTGGCTTCGGCGGCGGGTTTTATAACCGCGGTTACGGTGGCTTCAATCGCGGCTTCGGTGGTTTCAACCGTGGCTTCGGTGGTTTTAATCGCGGCTATGGTTACGGTGGTGGCTTTGGAAACGGCTTTTACAACCGCGGTTATGGCGGTTACGGCAACGGCTTCTACAACCGGGGTTATGGTGGGTACGGCAACGGTTTCGGCGTCCCGTTGATCAACCCGCCGATCTACGGCCCGGCCGCCTACGGCGGGTTCTATTGATCGACCCGATCGTCCAACCCTGATCCAATTATAGCCGGATCGGCCTCTCCCATTTTGGGACCGGCCGATCCGGTTTTTTGTTGGAGTCATGTCCCGAACCACGCGACAAACGAGTCGAGACTCGTTCGCTCGCCGTCATTTCGACTGATCGGACCGCCGATGCCTGGAATCACCCTACGCGTGGCCATTGCTGTAATGGTCCTGACCACATCCGCAAAAGCCGATGATCGGCCCCCAGACAAGCCGACCACGGGAACGATCCGGGGGCGTCTGAGTTGGGCTGGCGAGTCAATCCCGGTTGCGGAGACGTACCTACCCTCTGCCTCTGCCTTGTTCCGCTGCGAGCCCAAACCTCGATCGCTGCGGCGGCGGTGGATTATCGACCCAGCAACCAAGGGGATTGCTGGTGGCGTTGCCTATCTGATCCGCCCTCAGGAGGACTTTGCCGAGTACGAAACAGCCTGGTTGGCTCGCAATCCCGAGGTCACGATCGGTCAAACGAATTGCGAGATCGTGCCCTTCCTGGCGATCGTCCATCGACAACAAAACTTGCGCTTCAAGATGGATCAGTTGGAAGGCCATTCGCTTGATGTTAAAAATGATTCGCTGGTCGGCAAGATGATGCCTCCCGCTGTTCCTGCCCAACACTCTGCGGTCCTGAGTCGAGATGTCAGGTCGTCAAAGATGGGCCGCCCAGACCACATCGTGTGTGATATTCATCCCTGGATGGACGGCGACGTGTTGCCGATCGATCACCCCTTTGCGGCGTTGACTCAGGTGGATGGCTCGTTCGAGATCCCCCACGTTCCCGCCGGTGAGCAGCGACTGATTGTCTGGCATCCGCAGCGGGGTTACGTCACGGCGGGAAGCGTCAAGGGGCAGGCCGTGGTGGTCCAGGCCGGAGCGGCGACCGACGTCGGGGCTCTGACGATGCAGCTTGAACCGAACCGTTAAGGTGGTTCGACCTCTCGCACCGGTCTGGTTTCCCGCGTATCATAGCCCGAACTGGCTCACCCGGACGCGGACTGCGACGCGGAAACTTTCAGGAGCGGCGGATGCGTTTGATCGGAAGTCGTTGGGTTCGTTTGGGACTGGTCGGGCTCGGCCTCGGCGCGGTCATGCCCTCGGTCGGCCATGCGGGCGATCTGGCCGCAGCGCGAAGTTCGCTGAGCGGCGAGGCGATCCTCGACCATATCAAGGTGCTGGCCTCGGACGAGTTTGAAGGCCGCGGGCCGGGCACCCCGGGCGAACTGAAGACGGTCGGTTACCTGGTCGAGCAGTTTCGCAAGGCGGGACTCAAACCCGGCAACCCCGACGGGACCTTCGTGCAGGATGTGCCGCTGGTTGGGTTCCAGGCGAAGGCGACGTCGGGCACTTTGCGCTTTGCCGGCAGCACGATCGACCTCGATTCAAGCACGAAATGGATGGCGGTCTCGCGCCGGTTCGTGCCCGAGACGACGGTCCGGGATTCCGACGTCGTGTTCGTTGGCTATGGCGTGGAAGCCCCCGAGTTTGGCTGGGACGACTACAAGGGGGTTGATGTTCGGGGCAAGACGGTGGTCATGCTGATCAACGACCCCGCCGTGGCTGACCCCGAGCATTCTGACCAGCTCGACCCGAAGGTTTTCGGCGGCAAGGCGATGACGTACTACGGGCGCTGGACTTACAAGTACGAGATTGCCTCGAAGAAGGGGGCCGCCGCCTGCCTGATCGTTCACGACACGATCCCGGCGGCTTACCCGTGGCAGGTGGTGGTCGGCAGTTGGGGTCGCGAAAACTTCGACCTCCCGCAGCCGAACGACAACGCCGCTCGGACGGCGGTTGAAGCCTGGATCGCGCTCGACACCGCCCGGGCGATGTGCCAGGCGGCGGGTCTGGAGTTCGACACCCTGAGCCGAGAAGCTCGGCGTCGTGAGTTCCGCCCGGTCTCGCTCAACGCCAAGGCGAACTTCAAGGTCGAGAACACAATCCGCCGGATCGACTCGAAGAACGTCGTCGCGCGGATCGAGGGCTCGGACCCCAAACTCAAGACCGAGCACGTCGTCTACACCGCACACTGGGACCATCTTGGTCGCGATCCGAACCTGAGCGGTGACCAGATCTATAACGGCGCCGCCGACAACGCCTCGGGGTCGGCGGCCTTGCTTGAACTGGCACGCGGGTTCAACACGATCGAGCCCAAACCCGCCCGGTCAGTGCTGTTTCTGGCAGTGACGGCCGAGGAAAAGGGTCTGCTTGGCGCCAAGTACTACGCCGAGCGTCCCTTGTACCCGCTCGAAACGACCCTTGCCGACATCAACATGGACGTGATCAACCTCTGGGGGCGGACCCGCGACATCGTCAGCGTTGGTCTCGGCAACACGACGCTCGACGACGTCCTGATCGACGCGGCCAAAGCGCAGGAGCGGACGGTTGGTGGTGATCCCGAGGCCGAAAAGGGCTCGTTCTATCGCTCGGATCACTTCGAGTTCGCCAAGCAAGGCGTCCCCGCGCTCAACGCCAAGGGGGGAGTCGACTACCTCAACCAGTCGGCCGACTACGGCAAGACCAAGCGCGACGAGTACACCAAGAACGACTATCACAAGCCGTCCGACGAGGTCAAACCCGGCTGGAACCTCGCCGGCGCGGTCGAGGACCTGCAACTCCTGATGACGGTCGGCTATCAGGTCGCCACCACCGCGCGGTTCCCCGAGTGGAAGCCGGGGACCGAGTTCCAGGCGATCCGCCTGGAGCGGCTCAAGGCGTTCCAGTCCCGATGAGGTCGGCCCAACCCCCTTCAACTCCTGATCCTGATCGGCGCCATGTCGTCACCTGGGGCGGCTGGCCGCGGATTCGTCCGGTCTCGGTCGGACGGATCTGGGTTTGGGGGGTCGTGTACTGCTTGATCCTGGCTCCCGTGGTTGGGTTGTTCCCGCGGATGAGTGGCAATGTGGCGTCGCGGTATGCCACGATCCAGTCGGTCGCCGAGCGGGGAACGCTGGCGGTCGAGCGGTCAAGCATCTTGCGCCAGAGTGGGTCGCCCGATGTGGTCCACTTTCACGGGCACTCGTTTTCCGACAAGCCGCCGGTCCTGCCGACGCTGGCCGCGCCAATCTACTTCGCGCTGCTAGTGGGCGGCGTCCAGATGACCGGCTCGTTGAACCAGTTCCTGATCTGCAACTTCGCGCTGACCTGGCTGACGACCACGCTCGCGTCGGGCCTCTGCCTGGTGGCGCTCCGGGCGATGCTCCAGGGAGTCGCGATTTCCCCCCGACTTGCCGACATCGCGACTGTGGCCTTCGGCCTGGCATCGCCCCTCTTGACGTATGCCGTGACGTTTAATAACCACTCGGTCGCCGCCGGGTGCGTCACTGTCGCCTGGGCGCTCGCGATCCTGGAGCGACCGGGCCGGTGGTTGGGTTCGTTTCGGTTTGCCGCAGGCTTACTGGCTGGGCTGGCGGCGACCATTGACTTGCCGGTCGGTGGTCTCACCCTGACGGGCGTGGGGGTGGTGATGCTGGCGCGCGGATCTCGGCCTCTCGTCGCCTATGCGGCTGGGGCGACCGGGCCGCTGGTGCTCCACATCGGTCTGCAATCGCTGGTCACTGGCTCGCCGCTGCCGGTCGAGATGTATCCGCAGGCATTCGAGTATCCCGGCTCCTACTGGACGACGGCCGAAGGCAAATGGCAAGACCCTCGCCCGAGATGGCTGTTTGGTCTTGACTTCCTGGTTGGGCGGCAAGGGGCGTTCACCGTATTCCCGGCGCTCTGGTTCGGTCTGGCGGGTCTGATCAGCGCGACCTTCGCGCGACCGCGTGGTGCGGTGATTCGGCCGGTCGCCGTGTTGGTGGGAGGGTCGTTTCTGGTCCTGGCTGGTTACTATATCTGGGGGGTCCGGCGGACCGACTACGCGGGGAGTTCGTATGGCGCCCGCCACCTTCTGGCGATTACCCCGATGATCTATCTGTTCGCGCTCGTCGGCCTGAGCCGATTTCGGTTCCAGCGCATCCTGGTGCCGATCTTCGCCGCCGCGATGCTGGTCGGGGGGATCTATGCCGTCATCGGCGCAATCGACCCCTGGAGCCGAGTCGAGGTCCGGGCGCGGACGAACCCCTGGCTCGCCACGTTACAATATGGGGTTCTGTACCCTAATGGGACCTTCCGGGGTGAGCATCCGCCCGCAACCCTCAACACCGAGCCTGCGCTCCGATGAGCGAACCAATCGCTGCTCAATCCTCCCGCCGCTGGTCGCCCTGGCTAGGTCTGGTCCTGGTCTGCCTGGTCGCAGTTTGGTGGCGCGGGCACACGATCGGGCCGACGATTCGCGACCGGATCGGCTTCGCACCCTATCCCGTCGTGCTGGGGCGAGCCGAGCCACTCGACTGCGACGAGGCCGCCTACGCTTACATCGGCGACGGGATCGCCCACGGGGCGGTGATGTACCGCGATCTCTCGGAGAACAAACCGCCGCTCGGCTACTGGCTTTACGCCTTGACCGTCGCCATCGGCGGGGCGAACGAACTGACCGTCCGCCTGATGCCGCTGGTGCCGGTCACGCTAACGATCCTCCTGCTCTGGAGCATCGCCCGCCGCTTCCGGGGCGAGTTGGCGGCGCTGGGCGTGGGGCTCCTGTTTGTCCTCCTCAGCACTGACCCGTATCTGTACGGCAACGGCGCAAACATGGAGCACTTTCTCGGCCTGTTCAAGGTCGCCGGGCTGGCCGCCCTGCTCCGAGCCTGGGGCGATACCAACCCAAGGTCGCGCCGCGGCTGGATCGCGGCGACCGGGGTCTGCGTGGCGCTCGGAACTTTGGTCAAACAGGTGGCGGCACTCGACGGCCCGATCTTCGCGGTGGCGCTGGCGTTGGCCACCCCGCCGATCGGCTGGCGGCGGTGGCGGACGATCGCGGGTGACTGGCTCGCGCTGGTTGTCGGCTTCGCCGCTCCCTGTCTGGTCGTGGGTCTAGTCCTGGTCGCGCAGGGAGCGGGTCGCGACGCGATTGCCGACGTGGTTGGGTACGGCTCAGCGCTGGCGACGATCAAGGTACCCGACCCCGGCGCGCCGTCGCTCTGGGTCCGCTGGCTGACGGGGAATGCCGACCCGACGGGCCACCTGCCGCCGCCATTTGGCCGGACCAACTACCTGGTCTGGTGGGGGACCGGGTCCTGGCCGATCTGGCTGGTCGCCGTGCCCGCGATCGGACTTGCTCTCGCTCGCGGTCGGTCGGCGCGTGAGCGGATCATCGCCCTCTGGACGATCGCGGCGGCGGTCCAAGTAATCTTGCCCGGCCTCTTCTGGCAACACTATTACCTGTTGCCGACCCCGGGCCTGGCCTTGGTCGTGGGTCTGGCTGCGTGGGATACGTCGCGGGGAGGGATTCAGGCGGTCCGGTCGCGAAGCCTGGGTCGGTTCGTCCTGTGCAGTCTGATGGGAACGATCTGCGTCGCCGCCATCGGGTGGACGATCCGCATTCAGGTGCGCGATTACCTGCTCGTGCCGCCCGAGAGCCTGACCGAGCGGTTCAAGGGGGGCGGTCAGTGGGTCGTCCTCCGCGATATGGGCCGCGAAATCGGGCGGCGCTCGGAACGGGTCTGGGATCAACCGCCCAGCCTCTACATCTGGGGCTGGCAAAGCCCGCTCCACTTCTACTCGGGGCTCCGGAGCCCGACGCGACACTTCTTCGGTGACCCGCTCCTGGAAGACTATTCCCGTGGTTTTCACCAGACCGACCCCCGCGTCCGCCCACGCGTCGATCGGATTGCTCGCGACCTCGCGGCGAACCCGCCGGGCCTGGTCCTGGTGGCCCGGCCGCCGTTTGAAGACCTCCGCCAGTTTCTGGCCGACCGCGGCTACCGGCGGTCGGCCCTGACGGGGATGAGCGTGACCTCGCCCGATGGTCTGGGTCTTTACGTCGACCGCGACCACTTCGCCGCGTTCGAACGCCTGGGTCGGCGTCAATAAGCCGACGTGACGGCCAGGCCGGCCAGTTCGAGCGGACTACCGACGCGGTCGATGACGTCGAGATAGTTGCCCCTGAGCCGGCTCATGATCGAATCCCAGGTCTGCTCGACCGCGTATTCTCGCGCTGCGAGCGCGAAGTCGGAGCGCCGAGCGGGATCATTGACTAACGTGATCAGGGCTTCGGCGAGAGCCTGAGGGGGTTGCTCGGGCGCGACGAGGGTGCCGGTCACCCCGTTCTCAACGATCGAGCCGACTCCGCCTGCCCGCAACGCCACGACCGGCAAACCGGTGGCGAGCGCTTCGAGCACGACATTGCCAAACGTCTCGGTCACGCTCGCGAAGGCAAAGAGGTCGGCGGCGGCGTAGTGGTCGGCAAGGTCCGTCCCCGAGCGGTAGCCGACGAACCGGGCGGTCGGTCCCATCGTCCGCTCGAAGCCGGCGCGTTCGGGGCCATCGCCGACGATCAAGAATTTAACCTGGGGACAGACCTCGGCGACGCCCCGCAACGCCTCGGCCAGAAACGGCGCGTTCTTCTCGGCCGCGAGCCGGCTGATATGGCCGATCACGATGTCATCAGGAGCGAACCCAAGGGCGTGCCGGACCGCGTGCCGCCCCGGTCGATCGGGTCGAAAGAGCTGACCATCGACACCACGCGGCCAGAGGACCAGGCGCTCGAAACCGCGAGCGGCAAGGTCGTCGATCGTCACGTCGGACGGCACATAGGTCTCGCTCGTCTGGTTGTGGAACCAGCGGAGATAACGCCAGGCCAACCCTCTGACCCAGCCGACATGGTAGTGGTTGCAGTACTGGTCGAAGTTCGTGTGGAAGCTCGACACGACCGGAATCCGCCGCTTAGTGGCATGGCGGAGCGCATGCCAGCCCAGGGTACCCTCGGTGGCAATGTGGATCAGGTCGGGCTCGAAGGCGTCGATCTGCCGCGAGACCCGACCGAACGGGGGCAACGGGATTCTGACCTCGCGATAGAGTGGAAATCCGACCGTCGCCACCTTGCATCGGCCGGGTTCCGTGGGACCATCGCGGTAATCCGGATGAACCACCTGGACCTGATCGCCCACGGCTTCGAGGTAGCGAACCAGTTGCCCCAACGTCCGCGAGACCCCGTTCACCTGAGGAGCAAACGTTTCGGTGACCAGGGTAAGACGCATGGACAACCCTTTCGGATCGGACTGGATGGCGAACTCGGGTAGCTTGGTCATTCTGACCGAGGAACCCACCGAAAATCGTGTGGCCTCGATCAAGTTTTCGCGAAGTTCGGTCCAAGATTGACCAGATTCTCGCAAGGACCGAAGCGATTCGGTGGATTCATCGGCGCCCCAGTGAAATGGAATCTTCCTCAGGTCAGGAAATAAGTCGTGAGGGGTTGAGTCAGGCAGCCTGATACCCGATCCGCCGTGCCAGGGCTCGCCATGAGGGAGCGACCCGCTCGGCGGCGAATCGGGTTTTGAACCAGGAGGCAACCGACTCGCGCCGGTGATCAAGCCCCAGACTGGTGGCGACCCACTCCTCGTAGTCCGCGATCGCGTCGAGCGCGCCAGCCGTCAGGCGGCGGACCCGAAGCCAATCATCTGCGGTCCGAGAGGCCTGGAATCGGGGCAGTCGAGTCGTGTCCCGGACCGCGCCGGGGAGGTCGGCGGCGGCACGCCAGTTGGGTATGAACTGGAACCGACCGAGGTAGAGCAACCCCGACTCGCGATCGGCCGCGTAACAGAGCTCGAACGCCCAGAGGGTCCATTCCCCGCCGCTCGGACTCGACCAGGTGTAGCCCGTGCCGCCGACCTCGTTGGGGGGTGGTCGCCGGCCTGGAAGCCGGACCGGAGCAAGGCATTGCCTTCAGGGTGGCGGATATCGCGGCCAAAGCACCACATCTGCTGGTCCATCAGCAACTCCGCATGGCGGCGCAGCCCGGAACTGATCCCAAGGCCGATCCGTTGCCTCCGCGCGGGAGTCGTCCTCATTGCGAATCGTCCTCATCCTGGTCGTCTGGATATGTCCAGGTTCTCACCGAAGGAAGTGCCGCCACTCGGTCCTGAGTTCCCGCCGATCCCTCGGTTCGCTACGATGCGACCTCCCCACGCCCCCGACCGGAAAGGATCGCCTGATGACCGTTGTGCTGATTGGCACCCTCGACACGAAGGGGCTTGAAGTCGGCTACGTGCGCGACCTGCTCCGGGCGCATGGCTTGACCACGATCGTGGTCGATGTGGGCTCGCTCGGTCCGCCGACCATCATGCCCGACATCCCCCGCGCTGAGGTTTTGCGACTGGCCGGTGCCGGACCCTCGACCGATCGGGGGGATTCGGTCGCGTCGATGGCGCGTGGTGTGGCCCGGCTGATGGCTGAATGGCCCAGCGAGGACAGGGTTGCAGGCATCTTCGGTCTGGGCGGATCGGCGGGCACGGTGATTGGGTCAAGCGCGATGCGGGCGCTGCCGTTCGGCGTTCCCAAGGTTCTGGTCAGCACCCTGGCGAGCGGTCAGACCCGGCCCTTCATCGAAGGGAGCGACATCGCCCTGTTCTATCCGGTCGCCGATCTGGCCGGGTTGAACCGCCTGACCCGGGTGGCCCTCGGCAACGCCGCGCACGCGCTGGCGGGGATGATCGCCGGTCGAGCAAGCTCGCCACCCTGTCCCGAGCAAATCGGCACGAAGGTGATTGCCGCCACGATGTTCGGCGTGACCACCCGCTGCGTCGATCGTGCCCGCCTGAATTTGGAAGCGCTGGCACGGGACCAGGGCCAAAGCGTGGAAGTTCTCGTCTTCCACGCGACCGGGGTTGGGGGCCAGGCGATGGAAACTTTGATCCGCGATGGTCAGATCGACGCCGTGCTCGACCTGACGACCACCGAACTGGCCGATGAGTTGGTCGGCGGGATCTTGTCGAGTGGCCCTGACCGGCTCAAGGCGGCCGTGGCTCTGGGACTTCCGCAGGTCGTCAGCGTCGGTGCGCTCGATATGGTCAACTTCGGCCCCCGACCCACCGTCCCCAACCGGTTCGACGGCCGGACATTTCACATTCACAACCCGTCCGTCACCTTGATGCGGACGACGCCCGCCGAGAATGCTGAACTGGGGTCGCGGCTGGCGTCGATCTTGCGTGCGGCCACCGCGCCGACGGTCGTCATGCTGCCGCTCGGCGGCCTGTCGGCAATCGACATTCCGGGCACGTTCTGGCATGATCCCGCCGCCAACAGCGCTCTCTTCGCGGCGATCCGGTCGGGGCTGGCGGGGCATCCCGTCGTGCGGTTGGTTGAACGATCCGAGGCGATCAACGACCCCGCCTTTGCCGATGAGGCGGCCCGGCGGTTACACTCGCTTCTCTTCCGTTGAGCCCAGAACCGGATCGGAATGATCGAACGATGAACACGAAGACACGCGCGGAGTTGCTGGCCGGGTTCCGGCGAAAAGTGGCTGAAGGTCGGCCGATCATCGGGGGTGGAGCAGGTACGGGCCTAAGTGCCAAGTGCGCCGAGGTGGGCGGGATTGACCTGATCATCATCTACAACTCGGGTCGGTTCCGGATGGCGGGGCGCGGGAGCCTGGCGGGCCTGATGCCTTATGGCGACGCCAACGCGATCGTCATGGACATGGCTCGCGAGGTCTTGCCCGTCGTCGAGCACACGCCCGTTCTGGCCGGAGTTTGCGCGACCGACCCGTTCCGGATCATGAGCAAGTTTCTGGTAGACGTCCGTGACGCGGGGTTTGCTGGCGTCCAGAACTTCCCGACCGTTGGTCTGGTCGATGGCGTCCTTCGGCAAGGGCTCGAAGAGACTGGGATGGGGTACGGCTGCGAGGTGGAGATGATCGCCCTGGCCCGCTCGATGGATCTGTTGACTTGCCCCTACGTCCACAACGAGGAGGAAGCTCGGTTGATGGCCGAGGCGGGGGCCGATATCCTGGTCCCGCACGTCGGTCTGACGACCAAGGGGATGATCGGCGCGAGGACGACGGCGCCCGACCTCGCGACCGCCGCCCGGCGTGTGCAAGCGATGGCCGACGCCGCCTTCGCCGTGCGGAATGATGTGATCGTCCTTTGTCATGGCGGTCCGATCGCCGAGCCCAGCGATGTTGCCGAGATCTTTCGGACCACCCATGGGATCGCCGGCTTCTTCGGTGCCAGCAGCATCGAGCGCTTGCCGACCGAGCCCGCCATCGTGGCTCAGGTCCAGGCGTTTACCGCCTTGCAACCACCTGCCCGGCGGCAATAAGTTAGTCGTGCCCGGGTTTGTCATCCTCGGCAAACTCGTCCCACCACTCGATGTCGTGGCGGAGATCGTCGGGTTCGCGTTCGACTCGGACATCAGCATCGTCCCGCTCGTCGATCGCCGTCACCCGGACCGTCACGACCGCCCGTCCAGGGGGGATGAAGTCAGGGAGCTGGAGGCAGACATAGCGGTCGGCGGTGATCTCGATCTCGGTCCGATATTGCATGAACGCTGCCGACCTTTCAAACCTCGGAGCTACCAATCTCGGCGGCTCGGCCCCGGACCAGAGTCCGGGTCAACCCCTCCTGGACCGTGTCCCCCTTCTGGTTGACCAGACGCCGCTTCCAGACAACCTCGGCCCGTCGACCTCGAGCCTTCGGGGTGATCGACTCGATGCGGGTCAAGACGTGGACCGTGTCGCCAAAGGCGATCGGCTTGAGGAAACTCCAGCGCTCGATCATCAAGAAGGCCAGGGTCGCGACCAGGGGTGAGTGCGACGCCAGACCACTGACGATTGCCAGCCCGAGCAAACCATGCGCAACCGGTTGACCAAAGGCACCGGCTTGAGCCGTTTCGTGATCGGTGTGGATCGGGTTGAAGTCTCCCGACAAGCCAGCAAAGCCAACGACATCCGCCTCGGTGACGGTTCGCGCGGGACTGACCCATTCATCGCCGACGATAAGGTCATCCCAGACGAGCGGGTCATTGCGATGCAAGGCCAACGGACACCACCTCGGACCAAGAAAAAAAAGTTTCGCGACGTTTTTCGGCAACCTCGGAAGGCAGATGCCTTTCAGGAATGAATTGTGCTGGGTTACAGTGGAGACGTCAAGTCAAAGCTGGCCCGGACATTTTCACCGCGTAACTCTGGGTATGGCTGGCTTCGACAATGGTTTTTGGGCTTCGTTGATGTCGCCTCAATAGTCCGGTGAAGGTCGCCGGTCCTCCTTGAGCGAAGCCAGTCTCGCCCTTTGGGAGTAGGGTCGCATGAATCGACCTTTCAGAATTCTCGTCGCCGACGACGAAAAGCCGGTAGCCGCCGGCCTCCAGGGGCAACTTGATGCCTTGGGCTATGATGTCGTCGCCGTGGTCCACGACGGGCACCACGCCATCGAGGTTTGCCGCCGGACGTTGCCCGATCTCGTCATGATGGACATCGAGATGCCCGGTCTCGACGGGCTTTCCGCGGCCCGCCAGATTGCCCGCGATCCCGGGACTCCGGTCATCATCTTGACCGCTCACGGACACCCCAATCTGATCGATCAGGCGGTCGAGGGGGGCGTCGTCCACTACCTGCTCAAGCCGGTTACCAGCCCCAGCTTACACGCTGCCATCCAGGTCGCTGTGGCACGATCCCGCGAGGTAAAAACTCTGCGTGAGAACGTCAACACGCTGGAGTTGACCCTGCGTGAACGCAAGGTGATCGAGCGGGCCAAGGGGATCTTGATGACCCGGCGGACGATGACCGAACCCGAAGCGTTCCGGTTCCTCCAGCGGCAGAGCCAGGATCGCCGGATGCCCATGGCTAAACTCGCCGAGTCGATCGTGCAGGCAGACGAGCTTCTTGAACCGCCCCCAGCCCCGCAGTAACCTGAGTCACCCCGTGGTTGCTCGTTCGGAACCTCTTCGACTTTCTTGTTGAACGTTCACCGCCACAGGCGAGACCATTGTGAACCTTTGATGCTTAAGCTTTGACCCGACGAGTTTGGTGATGGTAAGAAGGGGGGGCGAGTCGAGATCTGTTCTCGACTTTCTGACCACAACCGTCACATGTTGATGGGAACGAAGGTGATCTGACTCATCCTGATGTACTGCTGACTTCTTCGGGGTAAGAGACGTGCCGCGTGAGTGATTGTGTGGAGCAGATCTGCTTGTTCTGATTTCAAGGATGGCTTCATGAACCCTCAGCTTGATTCGTCTGACTTACAGGCAATATCTCTGCTGTTGAGTCGCGAGATCTGCCGGCCACTGGACAATCTTCAGAACAACTTGAATCGACTGCTGGCGCAACCTGACCGGTTGCCGACACCCTGTGAGCGCGAGCACGCAGCGACCATGCTGGAACTTTGCGAGGATCTCAGACGTTTGACTCTCAACTGCCTGGGAGATGCTCAACAGGCTGGCGACGAGCAAGCCGCTCACGTTCCTGGATCGTCCTGATCGGTGCTCGATCCGCGTTCAAATTGCTCCGAGTCGACCTGAACTCGAGTCGGAGCATTTCAAGAAGGCTCAGCCTTCGATCGGCTCAACGCAAAGACGCAAGGTGGTCCCTTCGCGAGGGACACTTCGGAGCGAAAGGGTTCCCTTGTGCCGGCGCCAGATCCCGTTGGCGATGCTCAATCCGACGCCCATCTGACCCGGCTTCGTTGTGAAGAACGGTTCCACCGCGCGCTCCAGCGTTTGCGCGTCCATCCCCTGGCCTGAATCGCGGATCTCGAAGACGACCCAACCACGGGCGTCAACCGCTGTCGACAGAGCGATTACCTTCGTCGCCGTTGCGGCCATTGCCTCGCGGGAGTTGTCGAGCAGGAGAGTAAGCATGGTCCGGAGGTGGACTGCGTTCCCCCGGATGGGCGGCACTGGTGTCAGGTCCTTGATCCACTCGATCCGACTGGCGGGGGACTTGGTCTGCTCGACCGCGACATGGTCCGCGATCAACTCATGCAGGAGGAGGGCGGATTCACCCGTGTTGGTGATCGGTCGGGTGTAATCGATGAGCCGACGGGCGACCGAGGCGGCCTCGAGTGCGGTATTCACGATCATATCGGCGAGGGCCGTCGGATCGATGGGAGTCGGCGATGTCATCTTGATCCGGAGGATCTCGGCACTACTGACCACGGCGCTGAACGCATTGATAACGTGATGCCCCACCGCCGAGGAGAGATGTCCCAGGTTGTTCAGGGGTTCCGCGGATGCGTCCGGTTCGTTCTCGACCATGACCGCCCTTTGTTCCTGCTGAGAATGCGGATTGCTAAGTGGAGACCAGCCAACCGTAACCCGCCGCGTTGGCATCTTGTCGCGATCAACGGACGATTCGCGCCTCCACCCAATCGCCGCTGTCTTGCACGTCGCCTCGTTGACCGAATTCGGTGATGAGGACCAACACCTTACCACCCGCGATGTCGATGTCCATCGTTTTTGGGGTGTCCCCCGCCCCCATTGTCGGCGAGACAGCTCGGACCTTGCCATCGACCATCACCGTAAAGACCACGTTGCCGAGTGGCCCCGCCCCATCGTCGAGCCCGACAGTGGCCTGGAAACGTTTGGTCCGTGGGTCCAGCCGATAGGCGAGAAGGGTGCGACTCTGCGTCCCGAGACCACGGTCGTAGACTTGACCACCAAGCCGGAGCGAGGTGCCCAGGATGCTGGTATTCCGCCGATAGGGGCGTGTCGGCCCCAGGTAAGATTCATAGCCCACCCGGTCCGCATCGCGATCGGCGAGATAGTCGACACTGGAGCCCAGAGTCCGGACCCGCGCGACTTCACCTATCGGGAAGCGAACCTCGACGCCAAACCGCGTCTGACCGATCACCTGACCTTGCTCCACCCGGCTCGGGTTGAGTCCGACTCGCGACCCATCAAGGAGGAGCCACTCGAAGAAAGCACCACGCGGCGGCTGATCGGTCACATTCGCCGGATTGAACCCGAGTGCGACGACGCCCGATCGTGCCAGAGTGATCGGGCCAGTCGAGGGCTGCCAGAGGATTTGTTTTTCGGTGAGTCCCGCAAACAGGCCGTCGAGCCGATCACCATTGCTGAGCCAGAGCCGCTCATCCGTGTGCGGTTCAGTCCGGACCTTGGCCTCGAGTGCCGCGGCGGCATCCACATCGCTCGGCGGCAGTAAGATCACGCCGACCATCGCGTCGAGCGGCACCGTGACCTTGCCGAGCGAGTCCGACCGGACATCAAGGGTGGTTTCGCCCGCGACGCCAACCACGCACCGGGCCAACCGGTCTCCCTGCGGCAGCAAGACGATCTCGCGCCCCACGCTCGTCGGCGACGATGCCCCATCACGCGTCAGCCGGACGAGTCGGTCCGTCGCGACGGTCTGCTCCTCACCTGCCGGACCAGCCAGGACAACGCCCTTCGTCGCGTCGATCTGAAGCAAGCGACCGGCCACGACCGACCCATCCACGAGCAGCGCGCTGAAGATCGGGTCCGATGGCACGGCGGCCATCCGGAGCGCTTGAGTTGCCCGCGCTGGGGGGTCATCCGCGTGCCCCAAACCGGCAGACACCAGCAGGATCAGGCCGCTGAGGATGGGGTGGTTCCAGGATGCCGAACATCGGGTTCGATGAGTGAGCACGCGGAGATACCTTCTCGGGACGATGGGTCTATCGCTGGAAGATCGGGAGGTAGTTGTTAGGCATCTGGAGGATAATCAGGGCCATCGCGGTGCCATATTCGGAGCAGATCGGATCGGGCCACGACCCCGAGGTGACGTTCTGGCGGTGGATCAACTCGTCGCGGATCGCGGGGTACCAGACGGTCCAGTCTGACCCACCCCGAATCCACATGGCCTGCGCGGCGTAATAATGGCCGTAGAAGTAGTGGCTGAACCGCTGCCCCAGCTTCATTTCTGGCATGAACTGCTTGAGGTAAGTCACGCCGCGCTCGACCTCCTTGGAGTCGTACACCGAGGCACTATAGAGCGCCACCACACCCGCGGCCGACCTTGGGAAGGCACTTGCCCCGGTCTGCGTCATGTAGCGAAAGCCACCATCGGCGTTTTGCGTTTGCTTGACATACTTGATGCAGTTCTCGACCGTCTCCTTGGGCACGAACAGCCCGGCATTGCGGGCAGCCCGAAGCGCATTGATCTGGCAGATCGTCACCGAGATATCGGCATCCGCGCGGACCGGCTGGTACCGCCAGCCCCCCTCGCCGTTCTGGGTGTCGATGATCAGGCGGATCGCATTGGTTAGCTTCTCGCGGAGTTCCGGGCGCCGCGACATCCCGTAGGCTTCCGCCAGGAACAGGGCACCAAACCCGTGCGAGTACATCGGCCCGTGCGTGCCGGCGTTCGGGACGGCGATGAAGCCCGATGGTGCCGTGTTATCCATCACGTACTGGAGCGCCCGGTCGATGTGCATCCCATACGGGCCACGTCCGGGGCTCGACCCGTTAGCCATGAACGCGAGCCCCGCCAGACTCGTGACCGCGATGTTATCGCGGTAACCACCTGATCCAAAGGACCCGTTGGCGTTCTGCGACTTGGCGAGCCATGCGAGACCCGCCTCGATGGCGCGATCGGTCTCCGGCGTCACCTGCTCCGCCGCCCCTTCCGGGATATCCCCCTTGCGGGCCTCGATGAACCCTCCGCCCTCCTTGACCGGAGCACCAGGCTTGTCGGCGGGAGCTTGAGCGGGCGCGGATGTGGGAGGATCTTGAGCCATGCCCAGCGAGGGGCTTAGCAGAGCCGCGACCAGACCCCAGAAAAGGCCACGAAGATGTCGGATCGACATGGAATCATTCCTCCTTGGCCAACGACTTCTTGCCGAGCGAGAGGTAATACAACCGAATCATGTTGGCCTTGGCCGGCAGAGCGACCTCATTGAGGACGTTGCTCATGTCGTCGCGGAACTGATCGGGGAGTTGGCCCCAAACCGCTTTGGCGACCTCGACTGGTGCCGGCGGCGTTTTCGGCGCTGTTGGCTTGCTGACTCCCACCCCTTGAGCGGTGGCGCCGGGCTGATTGCCCTGACCTGGTTGCGGCGGTCCGCCCGGCTTTTGCCCGGCTCGGATCATCTTCATCCCCTGCGATTGTCCCGACGAGTTCCGCATCTGTTCAAGCATGGTGTCGAGTTTTTTGACGATCTCGGTCTGCTTTTGGCGGGTCTCAGCACCGGTGTCGGGCTTCCCGAGGCGATCTTCAACCTCGCGCATCTGCTTGATCAGATCGCCGAGCGGACCGTCCCCTTCGCCCTGGGCGTTCCCCTCACCCCCTCCCTGGCCCTGCCCTTGTCCCTGGCCCTGATTGGGCTTCTTCTTGGGCTTGCGGCCTGTCTTTTCTTCGAGGAGGTCGTCGAGCTTTTTCGAGCTGGGATCGAGCGGATCTGACTTGGCCGCTTCACCCTCGGGGCCTGGCGGGGGCGGTTCGGTCGGCGGGGTTCCGCCGCCTCCGCCTTGCTTCTTGTCATCGGGGGCCGGCTTGTCGTTTACGCCTCCGAGCCCTTCAAGGAGTTTGTCGAGCGACTGGTCGGGAGTCGCCACCTCGCCCGGCTTTTTGGTGTCAGCCTTGCCCGGCTCGGTCGGCTTGGGGCCGTCGAGCTTTTCAAGCAACTTTTCGAGCGCATCGTCCTTCTTGGCCGATCCTCCTGTAGGGTCGGACTTGGGATCGGGCTTTTTGACAGGATCGGTCGTGCCTGGAAGGGCCGGCTTGGGGTCGTCGAGTTTTTCAAGCAGCTTTTCGAGCGCATCGTCCTTTTTCGCGGCGGGCTCTTGCGCCTGACTCAGACCAGGCCCAGATCCAACCGCGACCGCGACCGCGACCAGCCAGCTGGCGATTAATCCGCAGCGAAATTGGCTCATGATCAGTTGTCCCCATCGTCTTTTTTGGGCCGTGTCAGGTCGCGAACGAGGTCGGCCAGGCTGCCTTGATCTTCATGAAGTTTGTCGAGTTCGGCGGTCTGCTCGGGGGTAAGTTCGGGCTGGCGACGGCGGGCTTCGTCGAAGAAGTCGGTCCGCTCGTTGAGTTCTTCCTGAAGGGATTTGAGCACCTTGATCTGCGCGGAGGCCGGGATGCCATCGCCACCCCCCTTGGCTCCGCCGCCACCCCCACCACCGCCTCCACCACCGTTGCCCCCACCCTTGGGTTTGTCGGGTTTGAGCGACTCGATGAGTTGCTTCAACCGTGCGGCGGCGGACTTCTCAGCGCGGACGGTCGGGTCGTCGGTCTTGCCTGCGCCAAGTCGTCCAGCGGCGGTATCAAGGGCCTCACCGGCCCGCTTCAAGGTCAGACCGAACACGGGAGCCCCTTCGCCGAGGCGGTCGACCAGTTCGGTCACCTCGTCCTTGATCCCCGACTCGACCCGGCCTGCTTCGCGGATGCTGTTCCGCTGGGCGAGGGTCAGTTTGCCCCCCGCGTCGACCCGGGTTTTCTCGTAGGTAACGGTTTCCTCGACCATCTTGTCTTGCCGCTCGCCGATCGACTTGAGCGCATCGGCCATTTTGGCGATCTGCTCCATCGCCAGTTGGTCCTCGGCGTCTTTGCGGGCTTCGGCAACCTCTTCCTGAGCTTCGCGGAGATTCTTGAGGGCGTCTTCTTCCCCTTCCTCCGCTTGCTCACCCTGGTCACCTTCCATCCCAGCCTGCGCTTTGGCCATGGCGCCGGCGGCTTGCTCGCCCGCCTTGGCTCCCCCCTGCTGGTTGAGTTTGGCGAGCTTCTGGACCTGCTTTTTGAGATCTTCCTGGATCTGCTGTTGTTCCTTGGCGAGTTTCTTTAACTCATCGGCTCGCTGCTTCGGGTCAGGGTTGGACCGCGCGGCCTGGGTCTTCTTGAGGTTGGCAGCCTGCTTGTCGCGGAGCTTTTTGAGGTCGGCCTCAGCGGCCTTCAACTCAGCGACGAGCCGCGAAAGCTCGCGGCTCCGGCGGTCCTGGATCGAGTCGACGAGGTTCTTGAGGTCACGCTTGGCCTGCGCCTGGCCAGACTGGGCCTTGCCCATCTGGTTCTTGTCGAGTTGATCGGCGGTCTGACCCATCTTGGCGGCCGTGGCCTGTTTCCGGCTCTGCGCGGCGGCCTCGCGGAGGCCAGCCGCCGCGGTCGGGTCGGTTGCTTCGAGCTTTTGCGCCATCTCGTCCATCTTGCTTTCGAGGTTTTGCAACCCCTTGGCAATCTCAGACTGCTTGGCGGCCATGTTGCCCAGATCCGCCTTCTGCTCGGGGGAGAGCTTGCCAGCCTCCTTGCCCGCCATGTCCTGGTTCTGAGCCGCTTCGGCCGCCTGTTTGATCGCCGCTTCTTGCTGTTCAAGCAACCCCTTGGCTTCCTTGACGGCCGTCCGCACGGTGTCGAACTGGCTCAGGCCGTTGAGCATCTTCTCTAACTCATCAACGATCGCCTTCTGGTTTTTTTCGGCTTCGGCCAGCGCGGGCTTCGCCTCGGGTTGTCCAGACTTTCCATCGGCACCAGTTGGCTTCGTTTCGCCATTCCTGGCATCGGCCCCGGTTGGCTTCGTTTCGTTTGCCTTGGCCTCACCAGCAATTGGCTTCGTTTCGTCTGCCTTGCCACCGGCATCCGTTGGCTTCGTTTCGCTCGCTTTCGAATCCTCAGCCGATGGCTTCGTTTCGTTTGCCTTGCCGGTGCCACCCGTTGGCTTCGTTTTGTCGGCCTGGGCATCACCGGTTGGCTTCGTTTTGTCGCCGTCTGGTTCGCCGGGCCGGTCGAGTTGCTTGTTCGCGCGGGTCAAGGCTTGCTCGGCAGGGGCGAGGTTGCGGTCCTGGATCTTCTGGACCCCGTCGCGAAGTTCGGCCATCTGACGGAGGGCATCGGCATTGTCGGCCTTGAAGTCCTTCGAATCCTCGGCGAACTGGCGGAGCTTCTGGTCGAGGCCATCGGTCTTGTTGCTGATCCGGTTGTTGACCTGACGTTGGATGATCTCGGCGTTCTTGACCTGATCGCGGAGCGGCGTGGGCAGTTTCTCGGTCTTCGAGAAGGTCCGGAGCGCGTCATCGACGGGTGCCTTGGCCTGCTTCTGGATGGCCAAGATGCGATCCACCTCGTCGCGGATGGCTCGCTGCTGTTCTTCAAGCTGGCGGTCGACTTCTTCCTTGGCCACGATCCGGAGGCGGACCTCGCGGCTCTTGCCCAGATTCGGACCTTTGATCGAGTCAAAGTCACGCGCTTCGCCGTAGATCGTCACAACCGTACCGGGCGGGAGGTCGCCGAAGGTGCCGAGATCCCACCGGTATGTCACATCTCGTTGCCGGCTCGGCGGTTCGGGCTCGGTCCCCGCTGCCGGGTCCGTGGGTGCCCAGAGCGGGATGACACCATCCTGGGTCTGCTCGGAACCGCCGGCGGCAACCTTGTAAACGAGGCGCACGAGCTGGATCCCGTAATCATCCTCGACGCCGATCTCGATCGGAATTGTCGCCTGCGCCGGGACGTCGCGGTCGTGGCTCGGGTTGTTCAGGCTGACCCGGGGCGGCTCGTCGGGCAAGGCGCGAACGTCGAACCGGACGGACTCCTGACTGACGAACCCTTCCGCGTCCTTGAGTTCGACCGCGAATGTCTGCGAGGTCTTGACGAGGAAACTCGACGCCACCTGGCGACCATTGGCAGTGATCGTCACCGGATCGACGCCGAGTTTGTCACCCCGCCGCAACTGGGCCGTGGCGATCGCCTTGTTGGTGTGCCCCTCGACCTCCACCTTCGTCCCTTCCACCGCGCGGATCTGGGTATTGCCCGCCGCCAGGGTCTGAGGTTTGAGCCGGGTGTACTCGGGAGGGGTCAGGCGAACGGTGATCTGGTCAAGCGTCGGCGGTGGGACGACGGTCACGCCGGTTTCGGTGGTCCGGTCGTCGCCCGCTTCCACCTGAAATGTGAAGGGAACCCCGACCGCTTCGATCCGGCCTCGAAAGGTCCGATCATCGGCCACCCGAAGCGGTTCGGTCCGGGTCTCGCCGTCGCTGAACCGATAGGTGACCCGGGCCGACGAGGGCATCCGCTCATTCTTGCCGATCCCGACAACAAGTGGAAACGCCATACCCCGCGCCAGCTTGCGCGGGGTTGCTTCGAGGATCGCCAGGTGCGTCATTCGAGGCCAGGCGGTGCCCCCGTACGGGTTGAACAGCCGGCTCAGGGCAATCCGGCTCATCGATGGCTCGGCAACGATCACCCCGGCACCGACCAGCAGCACCAACGCGGCCCAGCCCAGAGCGCGACGGGTTGGTCCGGGGTCGATCGCCTGGCGAAAGTCGATTCCCGCCACCTCGGTCAGAGTACCCGCGACGGTCGCCACGCGGAGGGCCTGCGAGCCCTGGCCGCTGGCGTCGCCGGACGTCGTCGGGTTCCGATCCACCTTGAGGAACTGGATCGTGCTGGCGAGTCGGTCATTGAGACCCGGCCAGCGCTCCTCGATCCGGAGCGCGATATCGAGGTCGGCGAACCGGACGACCAGCGGGACGATCACGCGGCGGACCGTCAGGTAGATCGCCAGCCCGATCAGGCCAATCAAGAGGACAAGCCGGACCTCGGGAACGAGATTGGCGAGACGGTCGGCCAGGGTGGCGGCAAAGATCGCCACCACGACCCCAATGACAACCAAACTGGCGCCATGGAGGGCCAGCACGCGGCGGACCTGGTTCCGGAGCGCGGCGATCCGGGCTTCGATGGGACCTTGCATCCGGCTTCCCCCTTGAAACTGGCCGACCCAGAATGGCGAACGGGCAATGGTTTCTAACTATCCTGCCGACAGTTGGATGAACCCAATCATATCATTTTGGCGCGTTTCCTGAGAACCCACTCCGCAACGAGCAGCGTGAGGAACAAGGTCAGGACTGGCCAGGTGTTCCACAAGGCGATCGGCGGGTCGGTATCGAGCGGAACCTGCTGTGGCACGGGGAGGTCGGCGAGCAGCGTCTCCGTGTCGGTCGGCACGTAGAATTTGCCGCCTGACTCCCGCGCTGCGCGGACGAGTTCGGGCTGGTTCATCTCGGTCCGCTCGGTTTCACCGGCCGGTGGATCGACGCTGAACCGGGTGGTTGGTAGACCCCCTTCGAGGACCGGCGGCGGCAGAAGACGAACCTCATATTCTCCCTCGACCACCTGAGCGATTACCCCTTCGAATAGGTTTTTCGACCCGGCCGCATTCCGGAGCGTCAACCGTCGCGACCCGTGCCCCTGATGCTCAACCTCAACCGCGACCTCGCCGCCCGGGGGGGCATCACCGGGGTTCGGGAAGCGAACCTTGACCTCGACGGGTTGGTTGCGGAGATACCGCCGGCGCTCGGTCCGGATTTCGGCCTTCTTCTGGCCAAGGAGCTTGGACCGGGCCAGGAAGCGGATCGTCTGCGTCCAGAACCGACCGAAATAGCGGTCTCCCGCCCTCCAGCGCCACCGCCAGGTATCATCCACCGCATGGAACATCGCCTTGCCCGACCCGGCGATCTGGTAGGCCATGATTGGGATCGGCCCATCGGAGCCGGTTTGCGTCGGGTGCTCGGCCAGAACCACGGCGGCCGGCTTGCGCTTGGGTGCCTCGAAGTACCAGAAGAGTTCGGGCAGACCCGCCCAGATCTGGGCGCTGGTGGCGTCGTCATCGGTGAATCGAAAGATCGGATTTGAGCGCCCTTCGACCGTCAATCGGGGTCGGAAGCTGGTGGTTGCTCCCCCCGCAATGGCCGTCGGGTTCCGGGCGCCACTGAGGTCGATCGGCAGGAGCGATTCGAGCGGTGTCCCGCGATAGGCGAGCGGGTTGTAGTTCTCACCCGCGACAAACAGGATTCCGCCCCCCTTGTCCGTCACGAACTCGGCGAGGTGGCTCATCTGCGAGTTGCTCAGGAAGGCGGGGTCGACGTCGCCAAAGATGATGGCGTCGTACTCACCGAGTTCTTCCTTCGACGAGGGGAAGGTCGCCAGCGCCGCACGATCCTGGTTGCTGTACTGCGGGTCGGACGACTGGAGGACGACACTGAGTTCGATCGTCTTCTCGCGGTCGAGGAAGTTCTTGAGATAGCGAAACTCGTAGCGCGGTTCGCTGTCCACATAGAGAACTTTGAGCTTCTCTTCGCGGACGTTGATCGTCTTTTCGATCCGGTTGTTGCCGGGCTGTTGCTCGCGGGGTTGGGGGTCCACCTCCACGATGTAAGTGACCTGGCCGGTCTCGCGGGGGCGGTGCTGTAGTTCCAGTCGGGTCGCCTGCCCATCGGCGGGAGCCTTGACGCGGATCGACGCGAGTTCCTCGGTCGCGTCGGGGTTGCCAGCCGAGGCGAGCCGCCGCTTGAGGCGCACCGTCAGATCCTGGCCCGCAAACCCTCGCGTTGTCAGTTTGGGCTGGAACCGGATCAGATCCTCGACGAAGACGACATCATCCACCAGCAGTTCGGAGATCTCAATATCGCGTGGCGGGTCAGGATCACCCAGACCGATCAGAAACAGCGGCACATCCTTCCGCGCGGCGAATTCCGCCGCCTTGGCAATCGTCTCGCCTTCGGTGGTCTGGCCGTCGGAGAGCAGGACAATGGCCGTCGGTGGCACACCTCGGAGTTCGGTCAGAACCTGCCGGATACCACTGCCAAGGCGCGATTGATCACCCCTTGGCTCGGCCTTTTTGAGCTGGGCAAGGAGAGGGCTCACCTGCTCGGGCTTGTCGATCTCGGGCGCAAGCGGCCGCGCGGTGTTCGACACGAGATAGAGCCGGACCCGGTGCTTCTTCTGAAGTTCGCGGAGAAATTTGCCATCGTCGCGGGCCAGCCACCCTTGCGCCTGAGCCAGGCGACTCGGTTCGGTCCGACCGGCGATTTTGGCCAGTTCGGCGGCGGCGTTTTTCGTCTTCGAGTCGGGGTACTGATCGACCACCCCCTGACTCGCCGAGTCATCGACCATGACGACGAAGTAAGGCAGCCCCGTCCGGTCAATCGACAGGACCGCCTCGCTGAGCAAGAACAAGGTCAGGAGGACCAGGCAACACCGGAGGCCGGCGAGAAAGAGTTTGGTGACCGGTCGCCCCGAGCTTTCGCGACGGTAGAGCCAGAAAATCAAGGTGAATGAGAAGACGAGGACCAGCAAGGTTGGCCCTTGTGAGAGGGGCTGTTCGGCCCGGATGTGGGGCTGGAACGACTCGCCCACGCCCGCCGGCGTCACTCCCAATCGTTCCGCCAACCGTCTCAGCAGCCAGTCCATCAATGTCGTCTCGTTTCAGGTCACACGGTCGGTTGGTCGGGTGGTGCCAAGCCACGAATCAGCGCCGATGGTTCCCGAACCACCAGGCCATCATCGACTCGACCAGCAGCATTGCCAGCAGACCATAGAGCAAGGGCCGGTGCAACTCACCCCGGCGGCCGACCGAGGTGGCGCTCTGGCTCAGGTCTTTCCAGTTGGTCAGGTACGTCGGTTTCCAGCCGGGGACAGCGTCGCCCAGCCCCGACCGGTCGAGTTTGGCGGGGTCCGATTCGAGTGGGTCGATATTGGCGACGAACAGCGATTCGGCGTTAACCGGCGCCGTGAACCTGGCGCGATACAACCCGGCAAGGTCGGTGTCCTCGAAGTGGAACAGGCTGACGTCGCCGCTGGGTTGCAGTTTGGTGGCGACGCGGGCGGCGTCGGGTCGGGTCACCTCGACCTCAGCGCCACCGGCGGTCGCGGGCAAGGCGCGGTCGATCGGCTGACCCACCCGGACGTTGCGTTCGGAGAGCCGACCGGCGGCAGCTTCGAGGACGATCTGTTCCATGATAGGCGGGTAGCTCTGGTGGAGCGGCCAGGTGGTCCAACCCACATCGGCCGATGTGGCCACCTGGATGACCCGGCCACGGAACCGCGGAACCTCGATGATCGCGGGATCACCGCTGTTGAAGTAGAGCGCGACCCGAGCCTGCGACTGGCCGTTGGTCGGGAGTTTCAGCTTCTGATATTGCCACGTTTTGGCGCCGGTCAACCCGGCGAGGACGTTGGCGGGGGCGCCCTGAAAGAGCGCGACGATCGGGTGCTTGAAGTCCTTGGCGTCGAACTCAAACCCGCCTTGCCTGGCGGTCGCGTCGCCGATCGTTTCGCCGACCGATGCGGGCAAGATTCCCTCGCCGTCGCGATAGAGCAGCCGGTTGTAGCTCGCAGCATCGACCACATCGCCCCCGAAGACGACCACACCGCCCCCCTGCTTAAGGTAGGCGTCGAGCGCTGTGACCTCGGCGGTGCCAAACTCGGCAACGTTGCAGAGGACGACGGCGTCGAAACTCGACAGGTCGCGGGCGCTCAGTTGCGACTCGGGGACGACCTCGGTCCGGATCGTCGAGCCGACCGGTCCGCCCAGGCCACCTGCGTTGGGGTCGGCCGACTTCTCCTCGGGGCTAAGTGCTTGCTTGAGGTAGTCGGTCTCCCCCTTGAAGGGTTCTGGTTTGGGGCTCCCATCGACCAAGAGGACGTTCAGGGCATCACGAACCGGCACCACCAGAGCCCGGGTATTATCGGTGAGCAGCGAGTCATCGTCGATCCGGACCTCAACCAGATGATCGCCCGGCGTGGTGAACCCAGGGAGGAAGGCGAACGATTCCTCGGCCCCGGCGCCAATCTCGGGGATCGACTGGTCAGGACCGACCTGCCCATCAATCGAGAGCCGCGCTTTGACGTCATAAGCCGATTTTGTGCTGAAGTTGCGGACCGTCGCGAGGACTTTCGGAGCCGGCCCGCCGACCGTGACCAGGGGTGCATCGAGCCGGAAATCGACCACCGCGCGGTTCTCGCCGCCTTCCTTGCCGAGGTCGATCACGACCGAAACGACCTGCCGCGCATCGAGCTTGGCCACCGCTCGCTTGAGCGGTTCGGTGTTCGCCCCACCACGGCCCCGCCAGCTCGCAACCTGCAAATCGGTGATGAAGATGACTTCCTTGCGTGGGATCGGCGAGACACCGAGGACACGATCGACCGCCTCGAAACTGGCGACGAGGTCGGTGGCGCCGTCGGGTCGGTGCAGGGCGTCGATCTCCTTGACGACCTCGCTCCCGTTGGCCGACGGGGACGCATCACCGACCACCACACGCGGCGGCTCACCCATCAGGACGACACTTAAAACGTCACCCCGGCGGGCGTCGCGAACGAGTTGTCCGGCGAGCGTCTTGGCCTGCTCGAATCGCGGCTGATCTCCCGAGACGAACGCCATGCTCATCGACCCATCGAGCACAATCACCCGGTGCGTCCGCTGCCCCGGCAGAACGACAGCCCCGAGACTTTCCAGGAACGGCTTGGCCATCGCCGACACCGCGAGCAGGATCACGAGCGTCCGCGCGGCCAGCAAGAGCCACTGCTCGACCTTGACCCGGCGCTGGTTCTTTTGCAGCGCCGCGACCAGGAAGCGCATCGCTGCCCACCGCATCTCGCGATACTTCCGGCGGTTGAGCAGGTGGATCAAGATTGGCAAACTCGCCGCCGCGATCCCGAACTGCAACAGCGGTAAGTTGGCGAAGCCAAAAGCCCAGAACACCGGAGCGATCACTCAAAAGTCTCCCAGGATGCGTCTTTGCAATGAGTGACCTGATCAACGAATCCGCAGGCCGCGCGAGGCGAGGTAGCTCGACAATGGCCCGTCGAGATCCTGATTCGTCTGCAACGGGACGTAATCGACGTCCATCGCCTGACAACCACGCTTGAGATCGTCGAGGAAGGTCCGCAACTCGTTCTGATAAGCTCGCCGGAGTCCGTGCGGGTCGGCGATCAGGTCGGGCATCCCTTCCATCCCTTGGAACAGAGTCACGTCGCGGAACGGGAAGTCGACCTCGGCGGGGTCAAGGATGTGGAAGACGATGACCTCGTGGCGGCGGTGGCGCAGGTGTTTCAGGCCGGTCAAGATCCGGGGAACATCGTCGAGCAGGTCGGAGAGGACGACCACAACCCCGCGTTTTTTGAAGCGTTCGGCGAGGTCGTGGAAGACCACACCCATGTCGGACTTTTCCCGCGCCGGGGTGACGTCCATCACCTTGAGGAGTTCTTTGAGGTGCGATGCTTGCCCTGATGGCCGGACGAGGCGGCGGACCGCGTCGTCGAACAGGGCAATCCCGACCGAATCCTGCTGGCGAAGGACCATGTAGCCGAGCGCCGCGGCGACGAATTGCGCGTACTGGAGCTTCGAGACGTTGCCCTCCGATGCGTACCCCATCGACTCGCTCGTGTCGAGCAAGAGGTACGTCAGGAGGTTCGTCTCCTCCTCGTACTGCTTGAGGTAGTACTTGTCAGTCTTCGACCAGACCTTCCAGTCGACGTGGCGGATATCGTCTCCCGCCACATATTCGCGGTGCTGCGCGAATTCGACCGAGAAGCCGTGGTATGGGCTGGCGTGCTGCCCGGCGACGTAGCCTTCGACGATCATCCGCGCCTGGAGGTCTAACCCTTCGAGGTTAGCCAAGGTTTGCGGATTTAAAAATCTTTGGTAGTTTTCCACTGTGCTCGGCCTCGCGCTCATCGACCGGAACGTGCTTGATCAGGCGGGCGACGATGTCGTCGGGCTTGAGCCCTTCGGCCTCGGCGTTGAAGTTGGTAACGATCCGATGCCTCAGGACTGGCCCGGCCACGGCCCGGACATCCTCGGTCGCCACGTAGGTCCGACCATACAGAACCGCACGGGCTTTGGCGGCCAGGACCAGATACTGGCTGGCCCGGGGTCCGGCACCCCAGCTAACATAATCACGAACGAACTCGGGGGCTTCGGCCTGACCGCGGCGGGTGGCTCGTGCCAACCGAACGGCGTATCGCGTGACGTGATCGGCGACGGGAACCTTACGGACCACCTCCTGGAGTTCGAGGATGTCGGTCCCCGAAAGGATCTTGGTGACGTTGGTCTTCATCGTCGAGGTGGTCAGTCGGACAATGTTGAACTCTTCTTCCTCGTTGGGATACCCGACAAGGATGTTCAGCATGAACCGGTCGAGTTGAGCCTCAGGGAGTGGATAGGTCCCTTCCTGCTCGATCGGGTTTTGCGTCGCCAGGACGAAGAAAGGGTCCGGGAGTCGATGCCGCTCACCGCCGACGGTCACCTGCCGCTCTTGCATGGATTCGAGGAGCGCGGCCTGCGTCTTGGGTGGGGTCCGGTTGACCTCATCGGCGAGGACGATATTGGCGAAGATCGGCCCGCGCAGGAACTTGAACGCCCGGACGCCGGTGGCCTTGTCTTCCTGAATGACCTCGGTCCCGGTGATGTCCGACGGCATCAGGTCGGGGGTGAACTGGACCCGGTTATAGGTCAGGTTCAGTGCGTCAGCGAGGGTGTGAATCATCAGCGTCTTCGCCAGGCCGGGCACCCCGATCAAGAGGCAATGCCCACGGGCGAAGATGGCGATGAGAAGTTCTTCGAGAACCTCTTGCTGACCGACGATCACCTTGCCCATCTCGTTCTTGAGGTTGGCGAAGGCGGTCTTGAGGCGGTCCACGGCCACGAGGTCATCGTGCCGCATGGTGCCGTCGCCAGGTGGTGTTTCGTCTGCCACGAGGATGCTCCAGAGGATCGGTCGATCAATCAAGCCACGACCTTCGCTGCGTGATTCTCTCGATGCAGGTTAACGATCTGGGCGGGCGTCGTCCATGCCTGGGCGATCTCCCAGACCCCAGGCGGCGGTCGAAGTCGCGATTAGTACCCCCCGGGGCGAGAACCGAACCGCAAGATCCGCGGAGCTGGTCGGAAATTGGAGCCGCTGGATCAGATCACCATCATCGCGTCGGCGGATGAGCAGGGGAAACGTGGCTCCTTCATGCTTGTCCATCCGCTCGGGAGCGGGATAGGCAGCCACGCTCCGGTCGGTCAAGACCACGGCCCATCCCTTGGCTGGGCCATTCAGTGGCCGTTTCCAGGCTGTGGTGCCGTCGTTGATCCGGATCGCTGAGAGGCTGGGCTCGCTGGCGATGAAGACGCGATCCTCGCCGAAGGCAAAAGCTTCGGGACGCTCGCTCAGGTCTTCCGACCCAAGTGGACGAGCCCAGAGCTTGGCTCCCGTGATTGGGTCGAGGCGAATCAACTCCTGACCATCCTGGAGGACAAACAGCCGGTTGCCATCACCGAAAAGACGGGGTGGACCGTTGACCGGCAACTGCGAACTTTCCTTGAAGACCCAGGACGAGGTGCCGCGGTCCAGATTGAACAACGCCACGGACAGGCGATCGACAACCACCGCGATATGGTCATCATCCACGCTGATCGGATCGCGTAACCACTTCTCAGCGTCCGCTCGCACGAACTCGGCGTGGCGGCGTCCAGTGGGAGTTTCGAGAATCAGCACACTGTTCGGGTCGCGCAGTTGAAGGGCGATCCGACCGGTACCGATATGGAGACGCGGGTTGATTCGCCCGGTGGGCGTGGTGTAAGACCAGTCGATCTGGCCTGTATCACCATCAAAAGCGAGTAACGTCTGATTGCCACGGAGACAGAAGACGCGGTTACCGACCAGCCGAAAACCAGCGAGACTACCAGCCCCAAGCGAGTCATGAGCGCGATCGACCGGCTCGTGCGGAAACGGGTCGGCATCGCCTCGCGCCACAGCATCGTCGGCGATATTGAACTGCCAGTCGACCGTGCCATCGAGCAGATTGAGCGCGACGATGCGAGATGGAGTCGCGGCAATCACCCGGTCGGCCAGATACCCGACCCAGGTCGCATCCCCTTGCAGATCACGACTCCATCGCGATTCGCCAGTACGCTGGTCAACCGGTCGGATGGAGCCAGCCTGTGCCAGAAAGATTCGGGCGGATTCCGCCGATGGAGGAGTGCCGTCGGCGGTGATCAGCTTGGAGGCTCCTTGCCAGCGATGATCCCAGAGCCTCCAGAGCGGGACCGCCACGCTCGGCTCGCCGTGATCGCCGCCCATCTTGTGGAATGGGCTTTGACCGAGCCGAGCCGCAACTGCCGCGGCGAGTGGTCCTGGTGGATCATCAAGGACGATTGACGGCTGACGAGCTGACGCTTGGAGATAGGTCTCGCGTGCGGAGACCCAGAGTTTTTGAGCTTCGTACGCCCGGGCCAGCCCCCACAATGCGCGGGCACGGGTCGCGTCGTCGGTCGCAATTGCCAGTTGTCGCTTGTAAGTTCGCGCGGCATCCGCCGGCCGATTAAGTCGGTCGTACAACGCTCCCAAGCTCTGAAGCGCTTCGGGTACGACGCGAGCCGACGGATAATGACGCCCGAGATCTTCGAGCAGCCGAGGTTCTTGCCGAGCTTTACCTCGGGTCAGCAGGTCGTTAGCTGCCGCATCGAACTCCGCATAAAGCTCTTGTCCATGAGCCTGGAGCAGAGCATTCAGCCGGTCGATGATCAACAATTCCGCCCGCACAGTCCGGTGACCATCGGGTGCATCCACGGTCAACGCCCGGAGCGACTCATCTCCCAGCAGCGCCTGCCAGGTCCGAACCGACCCAAGCCAGTCGCCACTGGCGAGCTGAATTTCTGCCAGTTCGAGCCGAGCCGCGAGGCGTTCCCGATCCATGGGGGCGGTTTGCCCCACTTCATCATACCGCCGGGTCGCTTCAGGCCAGTTTTTGGCAAGTTTGGCCTTCTCCCCCAGCTTCATCAAAAGTCGGCAGCGATGCTCGCGGGTCGCCTCAACCAGTGGAGTGCCGTCAATTGTTTCTGACGTCCGTGCTCGCGGCAAAGCCAGGTCGAGGCTTTCCAGTGCCAGGTCGTCACGGCCGGTTGCCTCGGCGGCCTGAGCCAGTCGAAAGTAATTGAGAGCATCTTCGGGATCTCGCGCGATCTCGTCACGGTAGCGTTCGATCAACCGACTGTTCTGGCAGAAGACGACCATCGAGTTCGCCTGCGCCACAACTAGATAGCCGTCGCCCACGGCCAGGTTGCCGCCCTCGACTCCATAAGCTTGATCAAGTCGGATCGGGGCATCAGCACGGAGGCCGCTGGCTTGATCCAGGATGTGGATCTCGGTCTTCGTCGGCCAGTAGATGCGATCTCCCGCCAGGAGACCACGCCCGTAACCCGTGGCCACCTGGGGCTTGTCGGGAAAGACGTGCGTTTGCTGACCGGTTTTGACGTCGAACCAGTGGACTCGATCACCCGTGGCGATCAGTTGCCCCTTCGCGACTCCCAACAGGTGCGAAAGCTTGACTTCGTCGGGGATGACCTCGCTTTTCCAGACGAGTTCACCAGTCGTTGAGTTGAACGCGAAGATCCTGGGCGTTTCGTCGGGGGCGATGATGACCAGCCCCTCGTGCGCGATGGCTGGGTTCAAGTCGCGTTGCTGGGTGGGTGTCGCCCCTCCACCCCCCATCATGCCGAAGCCGTTGAAGCCACCAATCCCACCGCGGCCCGCCCAGGGGTAAGTCGCGAGCCAGCGAACACTGCCGGTTTCGGTATCGAGTGCGGCCAGAGCGCCCAGATTTGTCTGGTAGTAGAGCGTCGAACCGGCGAGAGTGAGCAGCCGGTGCGCAATCTCAAATGTCGGCGAGATTGGATCATTGTTGGCGTTCGCCTCGCAGATATAGCGAATCCAGCGCGTGTCCCCGGTGTTGGCATCAAGGCAAACCACATAACTCGCCGTCATTTCCACCCGGTCGGTCACCGCAACGTAAACCGAGTGAGCATCGGCCACTGGCGAACCTTCGAAGACCGCTGCCGGGCTTTTATCATTGTGGGGCCGCTTCGGCAGGGGGATTTCGGTGGCGATACTTTTCCAGAGCAATTTGCCTTCGCTCGACCGATCCACCGCAACCACAAGACTCGGCGTTCGGGCCGGGGTGGGGGCCCCCATCCGGTTGAACGACAGGTTGGAACCAGCGGGAGGACCCAACCGGGCGTAAACCCGGTGACCAACCGCTGTTAAAGTGTAGCGTGGCAAGCCGGTGATCACCCGACTCGCCGTCTGGGCGATGGCCTGATCCGGGGTAGTCTGCCAGGCAATCTCACCGTGCGCGACTCCCGCCAGGGATGGGTCACCCGGACGCACATTCAGGTCATAAGCCGTGATCCCTCGGTCGTTCGCGACCAGAACCTGATCACCGATGATGATTGGATGATAAGCTAAAAGCCGATCCGAGGATGGGTTCAAACCACTCGAACGCTGGCGAAACTGGTTTCGCGAAATTTCCACTGGAGTGAGGCTAACCCGCCACTGGAGCGACCCGACGTCGATAGGGCCAGGAGCGATTCGGCTGCGGGTGAACGACCCGGCAAAAGTGGGCCAGCGGCCATCTTCCTGAGCGGGAGGCCCAAGGTGATCGTCGCGAACGGCAGCGACCAGGTCACTGGCGATTGGTCCCCGCCGCCCGGCGAACGTCGTTATCTCGGCTGGATGCGATCTGGCGAACGCCGCAAGTTCGTCGGTGGTCGGCGAATGCTCACCAATCGCGGCCCGGCAGAGCAATTTCTTGGCCTCCACTCGGGTCCGATCAATACTCGGGTCAGGGTGCACCAACCCGGCTCCTCCCAGAGGGCGGTCGGGGATCAGTTGTTCATAAGCCTCAAGCGCTTCGGTGAACTGTCCGCTCTGAAACGCCAGATCTCCCAGGAGGTCGAGGGCATCATCTCCCCAGGACGAACAGAACGCCTGATCCACCACTCGCCGGAGTGCACCTCGATCCCGATTTTCCAGTCCCTGACGATACAAAAGCTCGGCTTGAGCATCGGTACGAGCCCGGTAAAGTGCTCGTGCTTCGGGAGGTAATGCGGCGATCCGCCGCTGGGACTCGCGCCGGGCGTTGATCGACAGGCGGGTCTCCGGCCCACCCGCGTCACTCTGAATCTCGACGACCTTATCACCGTAGAGCTGTGAGATCCGTTCATAGATGCCTATCGCTTCGGCATAATCGCCCGCGCGGACATGATTCTCAGCGCTCCGAAGCAAAGCATCCGCACTATGACTCGAATCAAAATAGACCTTGACGGTCGGCGGAAGCTGATAAAAACCCAGTACTGGAGGGTTGGCGACAAGCAAGATTAACCAGCCCAGCACCACCGGCAGGATCGCGACTCGCCTGGAATCTTCGGCCCAGCGAGCTTCACCAGTGTTGAACCGCACCATGGATGATGACCCCGAGCAAACCTGCTCCACGACGTAGGTGAGGTTTACGAGGATTGGAGAAAACCAAAAGATGACGCCAGCACCGGCAGGAGTAAACTTCGAGAGGGGCAAATCCTATTCCAGGGCTCAGAACACTGGAAAACCTTCGATGGTGCGTCCAAATTTGAGCATCATCGCCCATTTTTCCAGCATTTTTTTAGGCAATGCCTGATCAGGATGAACTCTCAGAATTTACCGACCACCAAATTAATCATTCTGGAGCTTCGATGCTGAAAATAACAACATAGATGGTCATAAATCCCCCATAAAGTTTACGGCTTCGACGAGGGATTTAGAGAATTCAGACGGTTTACTTGCCGAACTTCAATTCACCCACATCCGTGATCCCCCCGGGCTTCACTTCAACCGTCATTCCCTTTGTGGACCCTGAAGTGACAAATCCCTTGGTGCTCTGCCAGACGACGAGTTGTTGGGGACCGGCTGGCACGTTGGGGATCTCGAAGGAGCCGTCCTTTTTAGTGACGACAGCGAACGGGCTATCGGCGACGAGAAAGAAACCCTTCATCCAGGGATGGATATCACAGATAACGGGGGTCGGCCGCTTGTCTTCTTTTTTGATCTTGTATTCGACCGAGCCGTTCGCGTTAAGCATGGTATTCATGCCTGGGTTGACGAACGACTTGATATCGACGTTGTGCCCGACGGGGTCGCTTGATTTGAAGATCAGTTTCTGATCTTTATGGACAACTGAGGCATAAGGCACAAATTCACATTTGACCTGATCCACGACGACCTGAGGATTCTTGGCGAGGAACTCTTCTTCCGTCTTCGTATAGTCACCAGCGGGCTTGATCAGGTAGGCAAAGCCGTCAACCACCCCTTTGGTGGTAGGATCAACGATGAGATCTTTCGACAGGTGTTCTTCAACCTTGCAGACGGCATCTCGGACGTTGGGAGCATCTTTCGCAACTTCCACTTTCCTCTCAGGGACAGGCCCCGTATAGACCAACCGGCCCTTGATTGTTCCGGTCGCTCCAGCGTCAGGGCCAGCAGCCCGCAGCGTGGGAGTAATCACCAGCATCGCGGTGGCGACCAAAGCACCAACGCGGGTCATCGTTTGCAATCGACTGTGAGGTTGCGTGTGATTCATCCGGTGTCGGTCCTGGAAAAGTCTCGAAGGGTGGATCAAGTCTGCGTGGAAGCCGACCAATTGAAGGGGGGACTCAGCAGCAATAGCTTAAGCATCAATCCGGCAAACGCCCAGTTTACCAAGATTGAGGTGAAGAAGAAATTAGCTCGATCCGGATCAGGGCTTGGGATCGGCAGTGGGTGGCGTCGCGGTCGGTTCGTTCTTGGAGGCCGGTTCAGCGGGGGGCGTTGGGATGGGAGCGGGTTTGATGACGGGATCGGGTACAACCTCAGCCGTGTCGGGGTCGGCCGATTTGGACGAGCAGCCTGGCCCAGCGATCACGCCGAGTAGAAGGGCAAGACTTACGATCGTGAGACTGAGAAATCGCGATCGAGCCAGCATGGGTGTTTTTCCTTTGGGAGGAAGTTGATAAGGCAGGTCGGTGGGTTTAACCAATATCGAACACTTCAAGATCGCTGGAAACTTCATGAAGTCGAGCGGTCAGGTAGGATCGGATCTCTTCACTGGTTTTGAGTTGCAAGATCTGATGCGCAAATCGTTCGGCCTGGGTGGTTGTTACCGAGGCCAGCAGTGCCTTGATCGTCGGGATGAACGCTGGACTCATCGAAAACTTTCGCAGCCCCATGCCATAGAGAGCCAGGACCGAGCGTGGCTGCCCGGCCATTTCACCGCAAACCGTGACCGGGGTGCCCGTCCGCTGGCAGGCGTCGAGGACCATCTGCAACACTCGAAAGATTGCCGGGCTGAGTGGTTCACAGAGGTGGGCAACCTTCGGGTTGTCGCGGTCGGCAGCGACAAGATACTGAATCAGGTCATTCGACCCGATCGACACAAAATCGGTTTCGCGGAGGATGGCGTCGATGCAGATCGCAGCTGCTGGAACTTCAACCATAACGCCAACCTTGACGTCCTCCCCAAAGGCGATCCCCTCGCGGCGGAGATTCCGTCGCGTCTCATCGACGAGCCGGTTCACGTGGCGGAGTTCTTCGAGAGTCGTGATCATCGGGAACAACATCTGCACCCGACCATGCCGCCCCGCCCGCAAAATCGCGCGGATCTGCCGCTCAAACAGGCGGGGGTGCTCAAATGACAGACGGATGGATCGCCAGCCCATGAATGGGTTGGCCTCATGGCGATTCCCCAGGTAGGGTACGGTCTTGTCGCCGCCCAGATCGAGGGTTCGGATCGTCACGACCCGGTTCGGCGAGTCCTCGATGATCTGGCGATAATACTGGTACTGCTCGTCCTCGTCGGGCACATCCTGGTGGGTCAGAAACAGGTATTCGGTCCGAAACAGGCCAACGCCAGAAGCGCCGACTTTCCCTGCAGCCTGAGCATCGGCGGTGTTGTTGATGTTGGCGAGAAGTTCGATCCGGACACCGTCCGCGCTGACTGCGGGCTGATCACGGTTGAGAACAAGACGATCCTTGAGATCGAAAAACTCGCGTTGAATCTTGCGATAGGCGGTGATCGTCTCGGCGTTTGGTCGGACGATCACCAGACCTTCGCGACCATCAACGATGATCGGGTCTCCTGACCGGACGAGGGTCGAGATGTCGGCGATCCCCGAGACGGCGGGGATGCCTCGACTTCGCGCCAGGATTGCCGAGTGGCTGGTCCCACCCCCCGCCTCGGTAACGACCCCGGCGATCGGCATGGTGCCCAGACTCATTGCCTGACTGGGGAGAATCTCATGTGCGACCAGGATGACCGGATCGGCATTGAGAAGATCGCCCGGCGGCGTGGCGCCGATCTCGGCACCCGCCTGGGGGGCCAGGTGCGAGCCAATCCGTGAGACGACGTCGCGGAGGTCAGAAACTCGTTCGCGGAAAAAATCCTGCTCTATCCGGGCAAAACTGGCAGCGTAACCTTGAAACACCACCTGGACGGCCGACAGAGCCGTGATGAGTTGGGTCCGAATCGCCTCTCGGACCCGGGCCAGCATCGACTCATCGCTCAGGATCTGGAGATGCGTCCGAAAGATGTTGGCAGCATCGGGACCGAGCTGTTCGCCCACTTTCTGGACGATGGCCACAAGCTCGGTCGCCGAGGCGGTGACTGCCGCCTGAAACCGCTCGATCTCTCCTGCCACGGCCGACGGATCATCCAGAGGTTGCCGTTCCGTAGCTCCAAGCACCGGATCGATCCGGTGAGCCACTCCCACGACAACACCCGGACTGACCGCCACACCCTTGTACATAAGAGACTCAGATTTCCGGATGGCAAGACATGCAAAGACGCCATGAACCAGGCAACTTTCATACCCTGAAGTCCGTCTGGACTCAATCCGAGCGGACCAGCTCTCGCGAGACGGTCGGATCAGGGCTTCGTCCCCAGATGCCCAGTCCCACCAGGAGCCCGGCGGCCATCGCGTACGCGGCGGCCCAGTGATAGGGTGTCTGCGCGGCGGAGGCTTCCAACCGCCCGGCCGCACGCAACTGAGCGATTGCTGCGGTTGGCGTCAGGATCGGCCCAGCAGGAAGTCCCGAATGGATCACCCCAAAGAGGGCGCAAACGCTTGCCAGCAGCAAGGCGATCACCGCTGGTCGGAGCCGACCATCGATGATGTGGGCCAGGGTTGTTCCCCAGAGCAAACTCGAGACGATGAAACCACCCGAGAGCATCGTGACCGTTTGCACGTAGTGTCGGGTCGGGACCGCCAGACTGCTGAAGGCCTCGGGGGTGGGCGGGACGAAATTTTTGAGCACGAGCGAAGCCAGGTAAGCCAGCGCTGGGACACAGGCCAGCACGACCGCCGGGTAATGGCGGGTTGGGGTCGCCCGAAAGGATTGTGCTGTGATTTCAAGACCGACGAAGATCAAGATCGGGAAGACGACAGCCTTTGGTAGGAGATAAAAAATCCAGTCGAAATAGCCAAACACCCCGGCGGCTCCCACGAAAAGAGCGGTTGCCAGTGTGTACGCAGCGCCCGCCCCCATCGCTTTGTAAGCAGGGTGACCAATATACGGAGTCGACTGGATCACGCCGCCGAAGATTCCGCCCACCAGGGTCGCCACCCCTTCGGCGGCAATGATCTGGCCGGTCGAGTAATCGTCACCGACGGTCGCCGCGCTCTCGGTGCAGTCGATGCCCCCGATGATCGTACCCAGGGCCAGAGGGATTGCCACCGGCAGATACTCCGCCGCCTCGCGCCAGTTCCCTTGCAACCAGGCCCACCACGGCGCCATCGGCACCGGCAACGCGGGCCGAAAACCGAGCGCGGGTCGCGGCATCTCATCACCGCCTGGACCCGGCCCCAGACCCAACGCATACATCAAATAATAAACCAATGATCCCAGGACAACCGCCGCTAGCGCACCGGGGACGTTGCCCGGCAAGCGCCAGCGCGCGGTCAAGGTCACCAGGATGACGCCGAGCGCGGCCATCCCCGCAACGGGCGCCCGCGCGATATCCAGCAGCGGCAAGAAGCTGATCAGGACCAGGGCAATGGCGGAAAGTGAGCCGAGCAACCCGGCACGCGGGACAACCCGGCGGATCGCTTGCGCGCCCAAGGAACTTGCCAGCTTGAAGACACCCGAGGCCAAGATCATCGCAATCCCGATGAACCAGGCATGCTCCGCCGCCGCGAGTGGATTCAAACCGCGGCCCCGAGCCATGGCATAAGCGGGTCCGAGGATCAAGAAGACCGAGCCGAACGTGCTCGGCGTGTCCAACCCAAGCGGCATCGCAGTGACGTCGCTCCGCCCGGTCCGTCGCGAAAGCCGGAACGCCATCAGGGTAAATATCAGGTCGCCCACCAGGACACCGACCGCAGTGCCGGGAATCATCCGCGTCAACACAAACTCTCGCGGGAACTCAAACAGCCCGATCAACAAGCCAGCCATCAAGATCATGTCGCCGATATTATCGAGCATCAAACCAAAAAACGCGTTCACATCACCACGCCGAGCCCAGACATAAGTGATCGGGAGCGGTGGCGAGGTCGGCTGGAGGGTGCTGCTGGACACCGGTGGATGATCTCCCGCGGAGGGTGAATATGGGCCAGGAATCAGGCGTGAGCGATCTGCGGGGACTGCCGAAGATCGTCCGGCATCAGCACCCAAAAAGCAAGCGCGAGCCCAGTTGAGGAGGAAGGCGTTCGCTTGAAAGGGTGGGTCAACGGATTCTGGCAAACGACCGCTGACCAGGAAAAGGGGACTGGCTCAAGCGAGCTTGCGAGCGTGCCTGTCCCTCTTTTCCGATCGCCATGCCAGGATCCGTTGACGCGCCCCGCTAGCAACGCCATGGTCGGTTCAGAGGATCGATGTGGCCGGGTCCGAGAACAATCCGGTCGGCCAAGAAAATTTTGACAAATGTTGTCCGCTCGGGCGAGATTTTTGACCCTATCTCCGTGACGAAGACGGATTGATCACAGAGGAGCACCTCGGCTGGTGGCCTGATTTGGCAAAATCACGTTGGCGACGATGATCGTGGCGAGGTCCAGCGATCTTGCGATTTAGTTGTGACATGTGAACCCCATCAAGCGAGAGTCCATTCGAGTTGCGGGAGGTGGGATTTGGCGGAAACCGATGTTGTGATCCTGGGAGGTGGACCAGCGGCATCAGCGGCGGCGATCACTTGTGCCTTGAAGGGTCTCAAGGTGACACTTCTGGATCGCGCTCGGTCCCCAAGACACGCGGTCAGCGAATCGTTGCATCCGCTGGCTGAGCCGCTGCTCGAACAGATCGGCGCATTGCAGCCGGTCCTGAATGCTGGTTTCCAGCGTTTTCCTGGTGCGGTGGTGGCCTGGGACGGCCCCGAGTTTTTCGATCCGTTCGTCAGTGTGTGTTCCGGCCCAGCGCTTGGATTGCAGGTCTGGCGCGCCGATCTCGATACGATTCTGCTCAACCTCGCTCGGGAGCAAGGAGTGAGGGTTTGGCAACCCGCCGAGGCCACGGGTCTGATGAAAAGTGGCAACCGGGTGGTCGGCGTGAAGACCACGCTTGGCCGCGTCCTGTCACGGTTCACGATCGACGCCACTGGGTCTCGGCGGGTGTTGGGCGACTGGATGTCGATTCCCGACAAACGCGTCGGGCCTCCACGGACTGCATGGTCGGGTCTTGCCGAAGGTTCGTGTCCGGCCCGCGACGAATATCCGGCCCTTCGAGCCGAGGGGCAAGGCTGGACCTGGGTTGCTCGGGTTCGCGATTCGACTTATACCTGGACGCACTTGAACCTGCAAAATCAGAGTCCTCGACGAGGTTGGCTACCCGAAGAACTCGCGGGGGCAATGCCGATCGGCCGGATTCGCAAGCACGACGTGACCTGGCGATTAGCCTCAAGGCCCGCTGGCCCTGGTTATTTCCTGGTCGGTGATGCGGCGGCGATGCTCGATCCCGCTGCACAACACGGCATGGTCCAGGCCCTGATGTCGGGCTTGCTCGCCGCGAATCTGATCGCGCTGCAATGTGAGCTCAAAGTGACCACGATTCAGGCCATCGATCGTTACAATGATGACATCCACGCCTGGTTTCAGCGTGACTCCGAGCAACTTGCTTCGTTCTACGCACGGCTGAGTCAGCAACCCCAGCAAATCAGAGCCCACCCTAACCGTTCAATCCGTTCGAATAGTGGCTCGGAATGCGGATCTGACTTGAATTGACCCTCGGACTGCTGCTCCATCGAGTCAGCCTGTCCCGAGAATTGAGAGAGCGAGCGTCGTCGTTATCGCTCGGGTTGCGACTGATTGGAATACACTCCGATCCTTTCCAGCTTCAGCCTCCGGGACGATCGACCATGCCGTATTTCAAGCCATCCTGGCGTCCAGGTCTGATCCTGCTTGGTGTTTGCCTTGGGTCGAGGGCGCACGACGTCGATGCGGCCGGGCCAGCGGCGAAGTGGATCGGTCAGGATGGCAAGGATCTGGTGGGCGGCGAACCTGGCCCGGCCCCCAATGGTTATCAGGATGTCCACATCGCGTTTGTGGGCTTGCCTGCGGGTCGGAATCTCGCCGAAGTGGCACTGACTGGTCAGGGTCATGGCCTCTGGAATAATCAGGTCACGAACAAATATGTTGTGAAGGTGGTCTCGGGACCACGTCCGGGAACTTTTGACCTCTACCTTGAGCCGTATCAGCGGGAGACGGGCCGCGACTTTGAGCTGAAATGGAAACTCGACAATGGGCAGTCGGGCAACGTCTACTTTGCGGGAGGCAAAGCCGACCCCAACCTCCGCGTTCCAGGTCTCGGCATCGAGGCGAAGTGGGTCAATCCCGGTGATCCCGCGAAGCCGATGCCCGATCGGACGGGACCAGACGTCGGGGTCGGTCCCGATGGGATGGAAGATGCACACGTTGTTGTTGCGAAATTGAACCCGAAAGCCGAGGTCAAGGAGGTTCACATCATTGCGGCGGGCTCAGGCGCGGCGAGCTGGCGGTCGGGGGTGAACGCAACGGGAGACCGGAGCGCTGAGTTTCAGCGGCACGCCACCGACCGAACGCGCGGCGACTTTTTCTTCGGTCCGGCGAGTGATCTGACCGCTCAGAAGCCGCTGAAACTGACGGTCACCTACGCCGACGACCGGACCGACTCGACCACCTTGACCGTTGGCAAGCTGCCTTCGACCCGGGCACTCCCCGGACCAAGGCTGATGAATCTGCCGGAATCGGCAGCCCATGCCCGCTGGGTTGGTCAGCGACCGGCCGGTGGCACGCAGCCCAATCACGGAGCGGTCCGGGTCGAGGTGGACGGGATCGTCGCCGGTCGGGCGATCGTCGCCGCGGCTCTGAGTGACGGCGTGGTCTCAACCTGGGTTTACCGCCGCGATGACGGGGTTAAGTTTGACGCCGGTCCCGACCCGCATCGGTTACTCCTCAATCGTGTCAGTCCCGGCAAGGTCGAGCTCGAGTTCCTGCCCACGCGCGACGAGACCGACACGGTCTTGACGCTCCGGCTCCTCGACCCTGCCGGGCATGAGGAGGTCTTGCGGTTCCCCGGCGGACCGGTCGATTTTGCCCGACTGGCACCTCCCCTACCCGTCGGAACCATTCAGGCCAGGCCGGGGCAAGATCTCCAGGTGTTGGTGGATCGGGCGGGTACCGTCCAGTTGGCTCCCGGCATCTATCCGCTGAATCGTCCCCTCGTGTTGAGTCGACCTATCCGGATCGTGGGCGCGGGAGCGACGCTGAAGTTCGCCCAGGCAGATGGTAAGCCCTGGACGGCGGCGATCAAGATTCACACGGGCGGGACAACCCTTGAAGGGTTCGCGGTCCGGTTCGCCGGCCCAGTCCGGTGGGATCGCGAGGTGGAGCACGGCCCCGCCGTGGTCGCGGCGACCGACAACCGCGACGGCCGAACTGAAGGAGACGGTCGGCACTCGGTTGCCCTGCTCGGGCTCGACCTCGAAGGTCCTCCCGCAGCCAGCGACTGGGAAGAAGCCACGCAATTGATCCGGTTCCGGAATGTCGGGAGTGGCCAGATCGAAAGGTGTCGGCTCAAGGGGGGAACGGTCCACCTGGGCGGCGGCCCCTGGTCGGTCACCGACAACGAATACCTCGGCACCCTGCCCCACACTTACAGCCATGGCGCGTTCGCCGTATTATGGGGTCACGATGTGGTCGTCGCGCGGAACCGGGCGCATGATGTGGGTCCGTCGGGCAAAACCTGGCGGTTCCTCTTTCTCGCCCAGCGTGGGGCACACGACCGGATCATCGCCAACGTCGTCGACGGTGGGATCGGTCCGCGGCAGGATGATCCGCACCCGCACCATAACTCTCCGGAAGTGATCCTGACCGAAGCCTACCGGCTCCATTATGAGGGTAAACCCGCCGCAATCTCGCCCGATGGCCGCATCCTGGCAATCTATCACCCAGTTGGTGGCCCCGCATCCACCGGCGACGCGGTGGCGATCCTGGCCGGTCCGCAAGCCGGTCAATGGCGGACAATCGCCCAGCCGCTCGGCCCGCAGCTTTACCTGCTCGACGAACCGATCGCGGCCGATACGACCGTGGTCTCGCTCGCAACCGGGTTCGTTCGCGAGACCTTCGCCGACAATACGGTCGACTGCCGTGGCAGCGCGATCGCGGCGAATCTCGTGCTCGCCGGCAACGTCTTCGGTGTCCAGGTCACCGGAAATCAGTTGTATGGCGGCGCCGAGACGATCCGGCTCCATGCCTCGCCCACCGAAGCCCCCGTGACATGGGGCTGGTCGCACGCGCCGTTCCTGGGCGGGACGATCGCCAACAACCTGGTCGAAGACTCGCTGGGGATTGGCTCGACCGGCCTCGGCGTCGAGCACGGCCCCGCCATCCAGGCCAACAAGGGGCGGACTTACATGAGCCTCGACTTCAAGGACAACACCTTTCGCTGGACCGACGCCGGACTGAGCCAGCGGGCCGCGATTGCTCCCTCGGGGTCCCGATCTCCCCGGGTCGCGATCGGCTATGCGCCGTCGCTCGACCCTTCAGAGCTGATCGTCACCGAGTCTGGCACCCGGGTCGAGGGGGCGGCAAGCGATGCAGTCTGGATCAACTCGGCGCGGATCAATGGCAAGTCGATCCGCGATGAACCACTGTCGGTCCGTCATTGAGCAAGTGAAAATTCCCGGCCGAGCCCACGAAGCAACGATTTGAATTAAATCGAGTTTCCTGGGCTCGACCGGGCCGAGGTTCACTTATCGGACGATTCGTTCGCCCATGGTTCGGCCGGCATAGGCTTCCCAATTGGCCGGTTTCAGGCCGAGCCCACTCACCCAGAGGCTAAATGGAGTCTTGTCGCCGGGGATGTGCGAGTCGGTCCGAGAGGGTTTGGCGACACCATCGCTGTTGATGGTTAGTTCATGCAGCCCGGTCGTCAACTTGAACGGCCGCGAAACATAAAGTTCAGTCGTGGTCGGCTCGATTGTCCACTGATTAATCGCAACGCCATCCGCCTCGAGTGTGACGTGTTTGGCCGTCTTGTGACCAGCCGCGTCCAGCGTCAACGTCAGCGGCTGCTCAGGGTTCGGGTTGTAGACCAGAACGCGACCGACGGGGCCAACCATGATGGCGATATCGCCGGCGCGCTTCACCCGATGGCCCCAACCCTGGTCATAGAGATAGACCGGGCTGGTTGGTTTGCCCAGCTTCTCCCGGTCGAAGACGGCGGTCTGTTCATCATTATAGATAAGCGCTTCATGCAACAAAGCTTCGGTCCGCTCAGGGTAGATCGGCCGTTCGGGAAAAATGTCGGGGCCGTGGTGGAAGACCACGTAGCGGATGTTGAATGCGGTCAGGTAAAGCCAGACGTAGGATCGAAAGTCGCTATCCTGAACAAGTTCGAAGTGCTCGGCGGCGGACTCCGCGAGATACTTGGGGAGCGAAAGTCGGAAGGCATCAAATGGCGAGTTGTAGTAGACCAGATTATCGGCCTGGGTGTTCGCGAACGCGGTGTAGCCGGCGGTTGTCCGAGCGCGGTGGATTGACTGCCAGTAGGTTGCCAGCGAGGGCAGGTTGAACGCACCAGCATTGAAGTGGGGCACATCAATGAAGGTGGCGGTCGGGTCGGTCTTGAGGATGGTGGCATAGGCGGGTGGGATCGGCGGCACACTCACCGTCGCATAGGGGGTATCGCTCAGATCGAGCAAGGCCACCAATCCGAGCCCACCAAGGATCAGTCCTCGCGTCCGGTTCGTCCGGCATCGAGCCAGCAGGTGGTGGAGACCCGCCGAGGCAACGACCGCAGCGCCGACCGCAACGAACAGGCTGAACCGAGCGGGTACCCGGATCATCCGGAAACCGATAAAATATTTTTTAAGCCAGGCAGCGGGCAAGCTGATGTCGTAGCCGTTGAACCGCATGTGTGCGCCGAGCGAGAGCACGAGCAGGAACAGGAAGACGGTCCACCAGTATGCCCCGCGCACGAATCTGACCCGGGCCACGGCCGCGTAGATGATCAGACCGATGGTGACGATGCCCAGATAAGACGGGATCGAGCCGACATCATTCATCAAGTAGGTGTTGAACGGCAGGAACCAGCTCAACCGGTTCAAGGGTGTCGGGACCAGATAACCCCAGAGTGGAGCCCGGCATTTGTAAAATTCTTCGTCCGGTCGCTGTAAGGTAAATCCATGCTGTAGTGCCCAGATCTGGTTGGCGAAGAGCAAGATCATTACGGGTGCTGTCATGATCGCAAACGTTGCGAACCAGCCGGACCGCTGCCAGACCCAGTTCCAAACCCCTGCCCCGGTCCGAGCCGATGCCACCCATCGCCAGATGACGTACAAAGTGGCGGGGAAAACCGCGAAGACTCCAAAGTATGGGGCACTCATGGCGACCAGGAGATAAAGCAGGACCACCGCCGCCAGACCGCGTCCACTGGGGCGGTCAACCCAACGAATCCAGGCGATCAGGAACAACGGATACCAGCCAACGGTGATCTGCTCCAACTCGGCTTGCGAGAAGAAAAGCATTGGCTGGCTGATCATCGCGAGCATCCCACCGAGGGTGGCCACCCATTTGTCGCGGATGATCTGCCAGATCAGCGTCAAGGTGCCGAGACCCGTGAGCAAAAACGCGATGACCCGGATTATGTTGTAGCAGAGAACGTCGTTGGCGAACAAAAACGAAAGCGGGATGAACAGGAGCGTCTGAAAGTGCATCGGTGGTAAGGTGCCAAGCGCCGCACCGACCGGATACTGAATCTCAGGACAATGGAATGGCAGTTTGCCTTCGAGAAGACACGACTTGTACCACCGCATCGTCCAGATATGCGCCAGGGGATCGACCCGCGATGGCAACGTCGATCCCATCCGGGGAATTGCCGGCCAGGTTGCGACCGTCAAGCAAAATAGGTAGAAGATGGCTGATCCGACAAACCAGCGCCAACCCGGGGTGAGACCGACGGGCGGGTCAGCCACACCGATCAGGTCGGATCTGGTGATTGGTGTCTGGAGAGCCATAGCAGCCTTCCTTGGCTGAAGAGTAGAGACCGCTGCTCTGCGCGCAGTCGTGCAGATCTGTGAGGGGCAATGATGGTTCGGGTTTTATCGGAAATTTCAGGTTTTAGGTATCGCAGATTCTTGGGGAAATCTTTGAAATGATGCCAGGCGATAGATGTTGCTCGAAAATCTTCCGTGATCTGTGGCGAAAATCCTCGTGCTGGCAGATTTATTGATCTTGTCGTTGTAAGATTAAGTAAGAACCGACTTGTTGAGAACAAGTTTGTCCCGGTCTGCTCCGCTTTCTGGAGGTTTTCCGCACATGATATCCCACCCTTCACCCTCCGATCGTAGCTCGACGCCCGATCAACGATTACCTGGCGAGGAACAGAACGGACCACTTGCCCGTAAGGCTCTCTCGCTTCCATATGATGTGGCACTCGAACCTGCGGAAATTGAACGTCGGCTTGAAGAGATCATGGCCGAGTTCGGTCTCACAGGCCAGTTGACGCGAATCCTCGCACGACGGATTGCTCAACTATCCGTCCGGCTTGAGCGCCTCGCTGTGTATGAATCCGCGTTGAAATCGTCTGGTAGGGGTCATAGCCCCAACCTGGCGGTCGCCGGAGATTATGAAATGGAAACGCACCGGAGCCTGCTCAGAACAATCAAGGAATTGAGTCGATTTTTGCCGCCACCGAATCGCGTTTCAGCAAAAAACGACGTCCGGTGGGCTCGTTACACTCAGTTTAATGGCTCGAAAGCTGTCGAGTCAGCGGTGGTTGCGCCTCGGGACTCGCTTCCCGACCGCGGCGATCTTCAGAAAATTGCGGACGGCAAGGGAATCACCCTTCCTGGACGCGTTTAATCAGCGTATCGAGCCCACTGACCTTGACTTTGCCTGTCGGAACCAACGAGAGGTCGCCTGATGCTCCAACTCGGGATCGTCACTTACCAGATCGCCAAAGATTGGACCCTCGACACGATCTTCGCGCGACTGGAAGCGCTGGGTATCCCCGGTGTCGAGTTGCGGACTGGTCACGCTCACGGTGTTGAGGTCTCGCTGAACAGGGACGAGCGTCTGGCGATCCGCAAGCGGTTCGAGGACTCTCCTGTTGAGCTGGCTGGACTCGGGAGCGCCTTCGAGTACCAATCCAATGATCCAGCCAAGGTGCTGGCCAACATCAACGGCACCAAGGAGTATGTTCGACTGGCTCATGATATTGGCGCTCCTGGCGTGAAGGTTCGCCCGAACGGCCTGGCTGCGGGTGTGGATCCCGAACGCACTTACGAACAGATCGGCCGGTCGCTTCGTGAGGTTGCGAAGGATGCCAGCGATTTTGGTGTTGAGATCCGTGTGGAAGTCCACGGCGATGTCACTCAACTTTTGCCGAATTTCGCCAAAATCATCCGCCATGCGGACCATCCCAACGTTTACGTCTGCTGGAACTCAAACCCAACCGACGTCGTCAACGGGTCGATTGCAACCGGATTTGATCTGGTGGGACCGAAGATCCGCGAGGTTCACCTGCGCGACCTCACCGACACGACCTACCCCTGGAAAGACCTCTTTGATCGCCTCGTCCGGGTTGGTTTCACCGGTTATACTCTGGCTGAGATTCCCTCCAGTGCAGACCCTGAGCGCGTGTTGAGCTACTTCAAAACTCTCTGGGTGGCTTATCAGCCCGAGGTGATGAAGGACGGCCAACGCGACGGCAAGTGACCCGGCTCAGCGGATCAGGCCAAGCGCGCGCCCCAGTGCATTCAGCACGGCGATCAGAGCGGGACCGAACAAGAAAATGAGGATGGCCACCCGCATGAACGCTCGACGACGGGTGCCGGGCTCGGGGGCGAGACCAACCCACGGGTCGTCAACTTCTTCTAGACCCCCGTCTTCGTCAGGGTCGAGCCTCACTGTCCACGTTTGTGCGAGCAGAACACGCGCGGAGGGTGCGAGCGACTCGGGAACCTGCAACCGAACTCCGCCGGTCGCAACTTGATACAAGGTCGAGCCCGCCACCCGGGCACCATCGAGAAAGGTGGTCACCCCCTCGGCTTCCAGGCGAATCCGGGGTGCGTTGGCTTCATTCGGGTGATTATACGTGGCTACCGTAACCCAACGCTCGGCGGACGGGCCAGACATGCCGATCGGTTCGGGCAGTGGGGGTGCGTCCTCAAGTTCGACATCGTGCTTCGGGCACACCATCCCACTTGGCCGCTTCCAGAACGCTTCGCACGTGGCACAAAATCCGCAAGTTTGCAGACTTGCACCGCAGTGCCGACATAGGTCCTCGTCAGCTCCACCAACCTCACAACATTGAGGGCAAAAGGTCGGTTCGACTCCCACCGGGTAATGGAGCGGACCTTCCGAACGTTCCATTGAAGAGCGGAATACACCAGAAAACATACGGGCCACACCTTTCCGCTCAGTCACGCAGTTGGTCGATGAGTCCATTCTGATCCGCCTTGACCATCCTCAGCAAGAGATCGACCGCAATAGACAAAGTTGCGACCGGAATACTCTCAACAAAGCTGGAACTTTTTCACCACGATTTTCGTCAAAGTGTCAAGTCGGCTCGTGGCGGGGGGTATAGTATTGCGGGACGATTCAGTTGGATCTGAGTTTCCTCGAAACTAACTCGTCATCACCTCTGGGTGGCGTTTGGGTTGGTTCTCGATGACTCTTCCAGTTGCTGTTGTTTCGATACTGATACCTCCTGCGGAACCTGCCACGCTCTGGGGTTGATGGCCGCGTCGCCCGCCGTTTGCGTGTGACATATTACTAGCAATCCGCCGGATCAAATCGCGTCGCTTTACTGTGCGGTCTGATCCGTCGGCGGGAGCTTCCACCATGGCCGCTGCGTCGAACGAATCGTTTGGGTTAAAAATTGCCACCGCCCTGAGCATTGCGCTTACGGTGGTTTTGCTAATCAGCGTCTACTTCCTCAATTCGAATCTCAACGCTGAGTTTGAGAAGCGTGTCGCTGCTGACAAAAAAGCGAGCGACCTGCAAAACTCAGTCCGGACCATCACCGATCAAGCGAATACCATCCGGACCGCGATCGGTTACGGCCCAATCGAAGATTACGATCTGTACAACGCCGCCCTCAAAAAGGATGACGACCAGATCAAAGCTGACGTTCAGGGTTTTAATACTGACGTCAACTCGATCATCACTGACTTTCAAAAGAAGGCTGGTGGCAAAAATATCGACAACGCCCAGTTCGATCAGATCAAGGAACGGACCCGTGAGCTGGTGGATAGTTTTCTCAATAATCCGGATCAAAGCAAAAAAGCGGTCGTGATTCGGATGAAGGATTTGCTCGCCAATCAGGTGAAACTTTCCGCGGAATTGGCAACGAATTATGCCGACCTCAAGCGGAATCTTGATCAGGCCAACAAGGTCAACGCCGATGCCAAGAATGTTGTCGAAAAAGGACTGGCTTCGGCACGCGCTGAGCTTGATGCAACGATCAAGACCGATGAAGCGTCACGGCAGGAACTGGTCGAGAGCAACCGGGTCAAGGCGCAAGAGTTGAGTGATGCCGAAATCCGGATCACAAACATCACAAATGAGATGACCTCGAAAAATTCCAATCTGGAAAAAGCTAGAAACGATATGCGGAACGTGATCCGTGATATTCGGAACAAAGAAGCACTCTCCGCTGAGGTGATGAGCAAGCCAGGCGGTCGAGTGACTTTTGTGGATTACGGGTCACGTACGGTTCGTGTCAACGTGAACCGCAACCAAGGCGTTCGCCCCTTGATGCAATTCACGATCTTTGACAAAAATGCTGCCGGGATTGTCTCCGACAAGCCCAAGGGGATCATCGAACTTATCAAGGTGGGCGATCCCAGTCGGGGCGATCAAGATAGCGAAGCGCGGATCGTCAAAACTTATGAAACGAATGATCCAATTCGCTATAACGATTTCATTTTCTCCGTGGGCTGGAGCTATGATCACCCGCAACGTTTCGACCTGATCGGGAAAATCGATGTGAATCGCGACGGTCGTGACGACCGTGCGGATCTGATTCGGATGATCGAAGCGTCTGGAGGGGTCATTGAGTTTGACCTCCCTCCCCCGAACGTCGACCGGACGATTGGTCAGGCGGCTGTTGCTCGTGGATATGCTCGCCTTGGTGAGACAGTTCCGGCCAGCACGGGTCGATCGTCGGGGAAAATCTCGGGTCTTTCGTTCGCTTATGTGGTCGATCGACGTCAAACTTTGGTGCTAAATCAGAAGAAAGACTCCGAGCCGACGAAAGACGATACAGCGTTCCTTGAAGAAGAATCGAAAGCGATCCGAGAAGCGACCGATCAAGCTGTTCGCCCGCTGCCGCTGGAGAAGTTGCTCAATATGCTTGGCTACGATTATTCGATGCCAATCGAAGGTCGTCGCGAAGCAGTCGATCGCGGTTCGATCCGTGAATTGCTCAAACCGAGGCCGACTCAGGCGGCGCCTGCCACGGCAGCTCCGGCTACACCGCAGTAATCAGTTCGCTCAGTCATCTTGAAATCAGGGCTGACCCATTGTGGTCAACCCACAATCGCCCCGCCTCGAAGCGAATGTGTTCGGTGCGGGGCGATTTCGTTTGACTCGAGATCAATCACTCAGCTTCGCTGCTGGATGCTTGTCACGGACCTCGTCGGCGGACCGACATAACGCGCTCGGGGACGCATCAGGCGATTGTGGTCGAGCTGCTCGATAATATGCGCTGCCCAACCCGCAAGGCGCGCCATGGCGAAAATTGGTGTGTACAAATGAATTTGGAGGCCCATGTAATGATAGAGTCTGGCGGACGGCCAGTCGACGTTTGGTGGCAGTTGCTTTTGGGTTGTTACTGCCTGCTCGATCGGCTCGGCCATACGTTCCCAGCGATCGTCGCCGATCTCAGCGGCGAGTGTTGCGCAGTGGGTTTTCAGGATTCGTGCCCGGGGATCGCCCGTCTTGTAGACTCGGTGACCAAACCCCATGATCCGCTCTTTTCGTGCGAGGGCGTTTTGAATCCAGGTTTCCGCGTTCTCGGGAGAACCCACCTGTTCGAGCACTTTCCAGGCTTCTTCGTTGGCGCCGCCGTGGAGTGAGCCTTTCAAGGTACCGATGGCCGCAACAATCCCTGAATAGATGTCGGATAGGGTGCTGACCGTAACGCGGCCTGAAAAAGTCGAAGCGTTCAGCTCATGTTCAGCATAAAGGACGAGAGACAGGTCAAACGCTTTGCGTGAGGCCTCGGTGGGTACCTGATCGTGGATCATGTAGAGGAAGTTGGCGGCGAAGTCGAGATCCGATCGAGGGGCCAAGGGCGTTTTGCCTTGACTGATCCGCTCGCGCGCGGCGATGGCGGCCGGTATGCGGGCAAGCATCCGCTCGGCCTTCCGGACGTTGGCAGCGTGGTCGGTTGGGCTGGCGTTCACTTCGGGGTCGAAGTGCGCCAGAATGCTGACCGACGATCGCAGCACATCCATCGGGTGGTTCCCCGCTGGGATGCCGTGCAGTAAATCCAGCAAAGGTGAAGGTAAATCACTTTCGGTAGCGATCCGAGTCTGGAATTCCTTCAGCTGAGTGGTCGAGGGAAGCTCACCGTGAAGCAGTAAAAAAGCAGCTTCTAGGTAGGATACGCTGTCTGCGAGTTCTTCGATGGTATAACCGCGATATTCAAGCCCACCGCTGCCTTGCTTTCCTTCCACATTGGAGATCGCCGTTTCATTGGCGATGACGCCCTCCAAGCCCGGGTAATACTGTTCGGTTGACGCAGTGCTCATGGCGGACTTCGCTCCAAGCGAGGACAATAGAAGCTGAGATCGGTGGGGTCGAGAGCCAATCCACGATCCGCCCCGAACACGACTGATTTGATGAGCGAGTGAACATCATTCGCGGGGCGAGACCGGCTGCGGTTCATTTGACTCAGCCAACACTAACCGACTCCCCACCTTCGGTCAAAAGAAGCGATTGCGACGGTGCCTAATTTTTGGGAACCGGCGTGGGTTGCAAACCATCAACACGGTTTCGAAGATTCTAAGCGAAACTGGAAACCGATCCGACATGGTTTCCAAGTTTTTTTGATCATCTGATCTGCAGACAACTTTCGACCCAGGATGATCCGTCTGGGGAATGCCTGAAGGGGGTCTCAACCCGCATGAAGCAGGTTGGACCCCCTGATCAGTACTTCCCAGCAGACTCCCACCACCAAGGTGAGTTGTTCACGCCTTCCGCCCAGATTGCGTGAACGGTCTGCTGGGTCGCTCGCTCGTGGTTCGCGGAAGAGATGCTCGGAGGCCGGCAGAGCGATCCGGCCAGATGTGCATTCTTCTCGTGAACCTGTTTTAGTCGCGAGAAGGCAACCGCAAAGATGGTCCAGGAGAATTTTTTGCAACTTTTTTCGCCGTACTTGCCTGCACCCTTACCCCCGAGCAAGACGAGAAATTTCTCCATCCAGTCTAAACTGAGCGCTGAGACGTATTTGAATAATCAAATTTGAGTATTTTGTTAAATTCAGTGAAATCCAGTATTTGGTCGTGGCTGATCATCGTTGCATGGCTGGCATAGCTAGCCATTCAGCCATCGACCACACATGATCGGTCAGTCCCGCTGCCATCGCCGGGCTTCGTGATTGCCAGTGGCCGTGGTCGTCCTTGTCGTCCAGCGTCCGTACCGCCCAGCAGAAATTGTATGAATACATCGTGAAGAACGTCACCGCCTCGCGCAATCGCCACTCCTTGCTGAACCGATAGCTTTTCCGGACTTTCCGAGCGTTGCGATGGCGGGCTGTCCCATTCTCCCGCTCGATGAATGCGGTATTGATCGTCCGGCTCACCTTCGACATCCCCAACGCTGAAACCACTGCCGCCATGGTGCCAAAGACGACGCGGCGGTTGACCTGGACGACTCGTCCCTTCTTCAGCACCTTTTCCACCACGGCGTACGTCAGTCCCGCCGGAGCGGCTTGATAGGACGACCTGGGCCGGCCCGGTTGGCCGGTTCGTGGCGGTGTGACGGTCTCGCCATAGACGTGGAGGATGGCCGTCTCGTAGGCGGGGTAGCTGTCGCTGGTTATCAGGTTCATCAACCGACCATCAGTCCGCTGGTGGAAGTCCTCGACCAACGCTTCGGTGTTCTCGATGGTGCGGCAACCCGGGACGACCGAGACGATCAGCCGATGCTCGGGGTCATAAGCGACGTGGTCCCAGCAGTCGCCCTTGTGGTCGTCGTCGGGGTTGGATCGGTCGCAGGGAGCCTCTTTCTTGGCGACAAAGCTCCACATCTCATCGAACTGGACCTCGGTCGTCCGGGGGGGAAAGAGCCACGAGGTCATCGTGGAGCTTGTGGGCGTGGTCGCCAGCGAGTCGGCTGTAACGAGCGACCGTGGCTCGGTCGACCTTGCAGAGTCGGCCAGTCTGGCGGACGCCGCACCCCTCGGCGACATGCTCCAGGACCGACTCGACGGTGGTCGAGGGGAGCCGTGCGTCGAAGAGCGGCGTCCCCTTGCGTTCGGAGAAGCGGCTCTTGCAGGTGCGGCAGCGAAGCATGCGTTTGGCCTTGTTGGGGCCATAGCGAGCGGTGACGGTGAGGTTTTTCGCATCCCGCTTGCCGTGGTCAGGACAAGCCGAATGGAGGCAAGCGAAGTGTGACAGGTCGTCCATGGTGCAATCCCGAGATGCGATCACCAACGAGTGCTGAAGGTTAGGTCGTTCCCGGAGGATCGCCGATCGGACTATGCATTGCAACACTGCTCCGCCACGACCCAGTATTTCAATAAGTGATAATTATATTAATACATATATATATTATTCTGTTTGAGTAACTATCAAGCACGGGTACTATTAGATCTTTCACCTCCAAAATTCGTGTTGGCTCATACTCCTCAATTTCGAGTCAATCATTCTTACCTTTATTAACTTTCCTCCGTGCATACCTCCAGGCGAGCGATCCTCTCCGGCCCTTCGGAAATCGTGGACTGCTGGAACCTGCGGGGCGAGCCGACGTGGTCAAATGGACCGAATTCAGAAAATGGCGTTTTGCCGAGAGAGTGGAGCGGTTGGCTTTGAAATGGTTCAATCCACCGATCAAACGTCATTTCAAGTGGGAATGACATCACCAAAGCGGAATAAGATCAAGTTGCGGGCGTTAAATCCATGGTACAATGAGGTAATGTTGTTGATCCGAGGAAAAAATTCGAGAAACTGTTTTTCTCGTTTAACTTTCCTCTCCGATCACGTTCAGCAAGATTTGCTGAATCACCTGTTCCCCCTTTTGACCTCCCTCTAGCTTTCGGGATCGCGGAGACCCTGACGCATGCCTGAAACCGTTGTTCACTTCCAAATTCGAATGCCACCGGTTTTGCATGAGCAACTGGCGAGCTGGGCCAAGGAAGACAAAGCTTCGCTGAATGCCCTCATTGTTGGCATTCTCGAACGAGCGATTGCTCAGCACGAAACCAAAACTCCGGTCGTCAAAGAATAATCGACCTGAAACTCCAACTTGGCCCGACGACGTCCGATTCCCCCCACTTCTGAGTTTTTGAATTTCGGTCTTGAGTGACAACCCCTGATTCGGTATCTTCACCCCCGACGATTCCCCGATAGCTCAATCGGTAGAGCGAGCGACTGTTAATCGCTAGGTTCTAGGTTCGAGTCCTAGTCGGGGAGTTTTTTGCTCAATCCAACACGAGCAGAATTGAGGGGTTGCGTCGCAAGGCGTGACCCCTTTTTCGTTTCCATCCCTGAGCTGTCGTCAGAGAAGGTTTGCAAGCCGCACGGTGTTCGTGCTGTGTCTTGTGCGAGACCAATCCCTCCGGCGAACCTGGACGGCCGGTGGCGCGAATCTTCGCGGTTGAAAGCGGTGGACTCAAACTCCAAAAGGCCAGTCCACCCGCCATCCTGATCAGAACAGGTCATCGGGTGGTTCCCGTGGGTTCGGCGGAAGTTCGATCGGCCAACAGCCTGCTGTGATCGTTGTCATGAATGATGTTCAGGAAGAAGATTTTCAGGCCGGCAGAAATGAAAGGTCCGACAGAATTCATGTGCGAGCTGATGGCGATGTCATTCATGCAGCCAGTCTCGGCTGACTTTTCGCTTCGAGAGTTTGCTGCACGCGGGGAAGTTAACCCAGACGGCTGGGGCTTGGCCTGGTATCCTGATGGGGGACGAGCGGTCGCGGTCGCCAAGGAACCAGTGAAGTGGACCACAAGCCGGACTGCCGATTTTCTCGCCGATCAGCCAACCCTCTTGAGCCGGATCTACCTGGCTCATGTCCGCGAGGGAACCGTGGGGGGTCCGCCGAATTATGCGGATACTCACCCGTTCACCCGCGAGCAAGGCGGGCGTGACTACGTGCTCGGGCACAACGGGACGTTGAGTGGTCCCGCGTGGGATTTACCGCTTGGCCGTCACCGACCCGTCGGTGGGACCGACTCCGAGCGGTTCTTCTGCCACCTCCTCCATGATCTGGAATCACAAGGTTTCGCCGACCCGTTGAGTAATCAAGTGAGCTGGAGTTGGCTGCACCAAAAACTCAGCGCAGTCAACGCGATGGGTAAGCTGAACATCCTGCTTTCGGACGGAGCCCGACTCTGTGTTTACCATGACTTGAACGGCTGGAAGGGGCTCAACTTTCGCCACCTCCAGATTCGTGAGGGCCATCCACGCCACTTCGGCGATGAAGATCTTTTGGTTGACCTCGGACTTGGTCCTGACTCCCACCCGAACGCTGGGTTTGTCGTCGCGACATACCCGATGAGTCCGCACGGCTGGCATTCGTTCCACCGGGGGGAACTGATCGTCTTCGACCGGGGAGAGATTGTTTTTTCCAGCCATCGTGCCATCGAGTCAGCCAACGTCTCAGTGGCCAATCTGATCCCGGGTTGAACACGACGCGTGTCGAGCAGCAAAATGACGGAATGTCGGGAGTTGAGGGCCTCTTCAGGAATTCTTGCTCCAGATCGTTGACCGTCGACCAATTTCGAAGTAGACCAGTCAACCCCATGCGATACTTATCCGCCACCATTCAATCCGCCTTGCGCAGGCAACCACCTCCTGATCTCGTGTACTTGAACACGCAACCGGGCAATCGCCACTGATCGGCACCGCATCAGATGGATTCGCAAATCTCCGCGAATCGATAATCTTGGGGTAGTCCCGATTTTAAAACCGGACCGCAAGCAACTTGCGAGCCCGATCACGCAGTGGCATCCAATGGGTGGAAAGTTGCTGAAAGAGCGCGTCATCGGGCTCATCGGTCAGCGGCTCGGGTCTCCCTTGCTCGTCCACCTGGACGAACTGCATCAGACCATCGACCCAGGGCCGGTGCCGGCCCGCCAGTGGACTGCCATGGATCGCAACGACAATCTGAGCACGAGCCCGGTGAACCTCTCGTCCCCGGATCTCGACCACATAGCCAATCGGGACTGGCTCATAACAACGGAGGTCGAGCACTCGTTTCAAAACCAGGTTGGCCGAAAGTCCCGCGGAGCGGTAAGCCGTCGCGTACCCTGCCTCCAGCACGAGGGACATCAGTGACCCTGCGTATAAAGTGCCGTGATGGTTGGCGTCACGCGGCAAGATCAAACGATGCGTCAAAGTTTCGGCGGAATCCGGGGGCATGAATGTAGCCCGAGCGAATGCGGTATTAATGAAAATTTGGGATTGTGAATCTAAAAACTAACAGGTCCGATCCGACTCGGCAACGACCGAGGTTTCACCGAGATCAAATACGTTTCGATGCAGTAGACAACTTTATTCCAAAAAAATATCTGGAAAACATCGATATCCTGGTCTTCCTCCCAGGATCAATAAAAAGAGAGTCTCCTCTGATTGAGCCGCTAGCCAATGCGACCAAGCGGTACAAGAAAGCCGTATTTCCAAGATATTAGCGAGAAGGAGGGTTCTTTATGTTTTTCCGAGCAGCCATCTTTGAGCATGCCATGAATCAAAACCAGACCACTCGGTTCTGCATGGATGATTCGATGAAAAATTTCGAGGCGAGTGTCCCAAAATCTCAACATGACCGTATTGAAGTCTTGTCGCGGAAACAAAAAAAGCCCCTCAAAGGGGCTTGAGAAGAAGACGATTTACGCCGGCAGGAATCGAACCTACGACCTCCAGGTTATGAGCCTGGCGAGCTAACCGCTGCTCCACGGCGCACCAGAAATATACCCCGGCTTCGTCTCCTTGGGAAGCCCGACCCTAATATTTTTGCGAGGGAGTTTGACAACCGACCAGAACAGTCAATATGTGTCAAACTCACTACCAGTGATCGAACACTCTCCTTAGATGTCCCATTCTCTGTTCTCAAGCCGATCGCGATTCAATCGTGTGCCGAACAGTGGGATATCCGAGATTCGTTTCGTCGTCGATGACCGACGACCCATTTCTATATCCGCGGGAGACATCCTTGTGCACTCCACGATCAGCCAGTATCTCGATCACCTTCGGACCGAGCGCAACAGTTCGAACCATACAGTCCGGAGTTACGAGGCTGATCTTACCCAGTATCATCATTATCTTGTGACCACCGTCGGGGAACATGCTGATCCGACCACCACAGATTCGAAACGGGTACGGAGCTACTCTGCCTGGTTGAGCGGTCAAAATTACGCTCCCAGTACAGTGGCTCGGCGTCTTGCGTGCCTCCGCTCGTTTTATCGCTATCTCCGTCGTGGCGGATTGATGGAGGCCGACCCGGTTGGTGGGCTCCGCAATCCAAAACAGCCCAAACGACTGCCGAAATTCATGGCGATCGATACGGTGATCACGTTGCTGGATTCGATCCCGGTGGCGACGCAGGCTGGAATCCGTGATCGAGCGATCCTGGAAACCCTCTACGGGGGCGGGCTTCGGGTCGGTGAACTGGTTGGCATCAACCTGCTCGACCTCGAAGGCGAATCAGGTTTGATTCGAGTTCGCGGTAAGCGAAAACGTGAACGGCTTTGCCCGGTCGGCCCAGCCGCCCTGGATTGGATCCGCCGTTATCAGGCCGTTCGCGTCCCGGAAACTGGGGGAGAACCTGCTTTATTTCTCAATCAGCGGGGTAGCCGGTTGACTTCGCGGAGCGTTGGGCGTTTGCTGGAAACGCATCTGCTTCGGGTCGGGCTTGACCTGACCGCCAGCCCTCATACCCTCCGCCATAGCTTCGCAACCCACCTGCTTGACCGAGGTGCGGACCTCCGGAGTGTTCAAGACCTTCTGGGACACCGCAGTTTGACAACCACCCAGATTTACACGCATGTGACCCAAGAGCGTTTGATTGATGCCTACAACGAAGCTCACCCCCGAGCCTGACATCCGGAGCGGATCGGACTGTCGACTCCGCTCCACCCCACGTCATGCCCGATCCACTGGGTTGATCTTTCAGTCCGAGGCCACCGAGACCCGCTCGTCGGTCGCACCTGCCCCCCGCATTCCTTCCCGGTCCCCGAATGAAACCTTGTCCAGACGTACCTGTGCTGATGACCCAACCGGCTCCTTGCCACCTGGCATCGAGGCTGGATCTTGGAGGAGGCCACTCGTGAAAGCCTCCCACTTTCTCAAGGAAGACCCCCGACCTTCGGCCGCCCCGGCGGGCACTTTTCGCGAGAGAATGGCTCCATGACCCAAGCTCGAGTCCTGATTGTCCACCCCGAACCCTCGATCCTGGCCTTGCTCGGCTCGATGTTGCAATCGTTGGGCCACCAGATTGACGAAGCCGCCAACGATCGCGCCGCGGTCCGACGCCTGGAACGCGGCGGAATCGACCTCGTGATCGCCGGCGTCAACCCTGCCGATCCCGAAGCCATGGAACTCGTCAGTTATACCCGGCGCAAGTATGCCCAGACCCCTCTGGTGCTCCTGTTCCCTGGGCCAAATCCGGAACGGGCCCGTGAGGCGATCCGGCTCGGAGCGACCACCGTTCTGAAGTTCCCGATGCCAGCCACCGAACTCCGCGCTGCGGTGACTCAGGCGTGTGAACGGACGATGTTCGCTCCCAAACCGTTCTCGAACGGCACACCCAGTTCGGCGAGTCCCCGCCGAGCGGATGACGAACTGAAAGGGCCTGGTGGCTCGAAATCGTTAATGGCGATGTCAGGTCGAACCACCGAAACCGCCGCACGGTCCGAGCTGAGTTCCCCGCCTGTATCGGCCCTTCAGTTCATTGGCGACGATCCCACGTTCCGGCAAGCGATGAGTCTGGCATCGACGGTCGCTCTCTCGAAAACCCCAATCCTGATCGTCGGCGAGCAAGGCACGGGCAAGTCGTTGATCGCCCGGATGATTCACCAGCAGAGTGGGCGTGGCGACCAACCGTTTGTCGAAATTTCCTGTAGCGGGATCGACGAACTCGGACTTGAACGTGAGTTGTTCGGGCAAAAGTTTGAAGACGAGCCAACCTCGGAACGGCCTGGTCGTCTGGTCCGGGCCGACGGCGGCACGGTATTGCTGGATGAAGTCAGTGCGCTCTCGCCCACCTTGCAAGCTCGGCTTTTGCAGGTTCTCCGCGATGGAGAAATCGAACCCATTGGCTCGACCCACCCGGTTCCGGTCGACGTCCGATTCATCCTGTCCACCCGCGAAAATCTGCCCGCACTGGTTGAGCAGGGCAAACTCCGGCGCGACCTCTACGAGCGGATCAACGATATCTGTCTGAAGTTGCCGCCCTTGGCTCAGCGAGGCGAGGATATTCTCAGCCTTGCCGAATTCTTTCGTGACAAGTCAGCCAACGAGTTCAGTAAACTCGTCAGCGGTTTTACCCCGGACGCAATCGAACTTTTGACGCGTCACTCCTGGCCCGGCAATGTTCGTGAACTGGAGAGCGTCATTCAGCGTGGGGTTGCCCTCAGCCAGGGTCCGAAGGTTAACTCGGCCAATCTCGCTGTCGGGATCACGCCGACCCGCTCACCTCGACCCGCCAACGGCTACCCCTCGCGGACCTACTCGCCGCCGAGCGCTGGGCTCCGACCACTCAAGGAAGCTCTCGAAGAACCTGAAAAGCAGATCATCATCCAGGCACTCCGGGCCCTCAACTGGAACCGCCAGGATACGGCTCGGGTGCTCGACATCAACCGGACCACGCTCTACAAGAAGATGAAAAAGTATGGACTGCTGATCGAGGAGCCGGCCCTGCTCAACTGAGGGAGCAGGGCCGCAATATTTTCTCGCGCTCCTCAGGGTGGTGCCGACCCCCTCCCGTTGTGGGTCGATCTTTTTGGAACACGGGGCCCTGATCAAGAAATAGCTGGCTCGCTTTGCTCTGTTCATTCCACCAGGCGATTCACGGCGAATCGATCCGTTGTTCACTGCTGGTAAGCGCTGGGCTGATGCGTCGATCTCTGATTAGCCCAACGTCCGCCGGTTGTCCTCGCCCGGACCAAGGATCCGGATGGTGATTTGTGGAGGCTTGCCACCTTCATCGCCTGGCCTGGCTTGCCAGGGATGGCTGATCTGCTGAAACAACTGGTCGGTGGACTGCCGATGCGACGGGCCGACGACGAGTTCCCGGGCGTGAATCTCACGAGCGATCCGGGTCAAGGCTGCGAACGGGTTATCGGTCGCGACGACGAGTGGGATAACCGGCTTGCCAATCAACTCGGCCGTGTGCACGACCCTGGTCAGCAGGGTCCGGTCCTCATCGGACAGCTCTTGAGCGGGCAATGACATCCGACGCCGGATCACGTCGGCGGCGACCACCACGACGTCGGTCTTTTCGGGATCAACCTCGCCCAGGTATGTCTTGAGCATGTCGAGGCTTTCGCTCGACCGGATGCCGATCAGCACGCGGTCGGGTTTGGTAAGTTTGAGGTGGTCGACCGCAAACTTCTCGACGGATTCGATATTGAATTCCTCGGGGTGGTCGTCTCCCTCCTTGACCTGAACTCCCTTCGACGTATTGTACCGTTCGAGACCAACAAAGCAGGCGAACAGGACCAGCGAGAATGCGCCACCGCTGATCGTCGCCACCGGCTTGGTGCCAAGATTGACGATCGCCGCTGCCGTCAGGATCAAAAAGATGAGAGCCAGGCCGACCGGGATCTCGTACGGCCCCGCCTTGATGTTGCCCGGCACCATGAAGGCTCGTTCGCCGGGTTGCCGGAAGCGCAGCATCAGCATCGACGCCGTCATGAAGACGAAGCTCCAGATCACGCCGAACGCATAAGCCTCTCCCAGCAGCAAGACGTTCCCCCGGCTGATGATGATCGTCGCGAGTTGGAGCAGAAAGATCAGGTTCAAGATCCGCGAGGTCGTTCCGTACCTGGGGTGCGGCTTGAGGAACCACTGCGGCAACACACCGTCCTCGGCGACCCGTTCGAGCACGCCGTTGGACCCGACGAGCGCTGTGTTGACCCCACCCGAGAGGATCAGGAAGCCCACGAATACAACCAGGCCGTGGAGCAAGAGCCGAGCCCAGTGCGGGCCGACGACACTCATCGCCAGACCGCCGATCAGGTTGTCCTGGAAAGCGCCGGTCCTCTCGTTGTCCGGGATGATCATGACGGCGAAGAAGCTGATGAGCGACGTCAGGACCAGGCTGTAGACGAAGACGATGAACGCCGCCTTCTTGAAGTTGGCCAGTTTGGGACTTTCGACCTCGCGGTAGACCTGCGCCAGGGTTTCCTCGCCACTCATCGCCAGAACCGAATGGCCGAAGGCAATCAGGATGCCGAGAACCCCCAGCAGGCTGGTCCAGTGGATCTTGCCCGGGTTGCGGAGGGAGTCGGCAACCCTGGTGTCGCCGAGCCAGCCGAGCGGATCATTCTGCTTGCCGGTGATCTCGTTGATGGATGGCTTGCCGTCGGCATCGACCTTCTTGGAGAGGTTGGGGGCGGTCGGGGGCAACTGGCGGGTTTCTGGGCGTGCGACCAGGGTGATCCCGCACCAGACGATCATCACAATGCCCATGACCGTGGTGATCCCCATGATCTTGAGCGCCTTGTCGGTTGACTCGCGGAGCCCCCGGACGTTCGCCCGGTAGAAGTAGAACGTCGTCAGAGCGGCGATCAAGGCCGCGCCCTCGTTGACGGGCAGGTCATGCTTGACGCCGAGGTAATGGATCGCCTCGTTCGCCAGACCCATCAAGTATTGCCCCGCCGAGACGCCGCTGATCGGCCCGGTCAGGACGTAGTCGAATAGGAGCGCCGAGACCGCGAGTTTCGCCGGAATCCGGCCCATTGCTTGCTTGACGACGCGGTAGACTCCTCCCCGGACGAACATCGTGCACGACTCGATGTAGACGCTCCGGACGGCATAGCTGAACAGCATCACGGCCAGGATGAACCACGGGGCGGCCTTGCCGATCTGCGACTCGACGATCCCGCCGATGTAGTAGGCCGTGCTAGCCAGGTCGCAGAGCACCACGGCGGCCGTCCGCCAGTACGAGATGAACGTCAGCATCACGGTCGAGACAACCAGCACATGGCCCAGGCTGGTCGTGCTGGTCGTGTCGGTACCATCACCCGGGCCTGCCCCGGTTCCGGTGGGGTCTGGCGAGGAGTTGCCCTGACTCATCAATACCACCTGATCAAAGGATGCGAATACCGGAGCGACGTGACCGCGGCCCGACCAGGCTAAACGCCGGGGATCGAGTGGGTCAAGCTCGATCTGCCTGAGTGCTCACAGGTTGCGATCAATCAGGTCTGCTTGATAGGATCGGCTCGACCGCCTCCGCGACCCTCACCCTGGAGCGACCACGCATGATGAAGCGAACGGACCGATGGATCTGCCTCGGGTTGCTCGTCCTGACCACGACTGGCTCAATCCGGGCGGACGAACCCGCAACCATGGCGCCGGTTCCCTGGCCCGCGACCGATGGGTTGAACCGATCGCTCCCAATCGCGGGTGAGGTGCCGACCCCGCGACCAGGCCGGTTCGTCGGGATGTTTTACTTCCTCTGGCATGAGCCGCGCGGTGGTCCCAGGAGCCTCTTTGATGTTTCCCAGATCCTCGCCGCCGCTCCCGACGCCCTTCACCAACCGACCTCGCCGCCGTGGGGTCCGATGGGCTTTCCGCACTACTGGAGCGAGCCGCTGTTCGGCTATTATCGCGGTGACGATCGCTGGGTCATCCGTCGCCACGCCCAGCTTTTGACCGATGCCGGGGTCGACGTCCTGATCTTCGACGCGACCAACGCCGAGACCTACCCGCACGTCTACTCGGCGCTCGGCGAGGTCTTCACCGCCATCCGCGCCTCGGGTGGCCGGACGCCCCAGATGGCCTTCATGGTCAACACCGAGGCCCGCAAGACCGCTCGCCAGCTCTACCATGATCTCTACCAGCCCGGCCGATTTCGCGACCTTTGGTTCCTCTGGCAAGGCAAGCCGCTCCTGATCTGCGACCCCGCCGAGGCCGACCCCGAGATTACCGCTTTCTTCACCCTCCGTCGTGCCCACTGGCCGACGATCATGGAAAACACCCGCCGGGCCTGGCACTGGGAGGCAACCTATCCGCAACCGTTCGGCTATGATACCGACCCCACCCAGCCCGAACAGGTGGACGTCGCCGTCGCGCAGAACCTGCAGATTCGCGACGGCAAACCGACAACCATGACCAGCGGCAACGCTCGCGGCCGGAGCTTTCACGACGGCGCTCGCGACACTTCGCCCGGAGCGCTCGATCGTGGCGGGAACTTCGCCGAGCAGTGGCGGCGGGCGATTGAACTCGATCCCCCATTCATCCTCGTCACCGGCTGGAACGAGTGGATCGCCGGCCGGTTCGAGCGCCCCGGTGAGCCGGTGGCCTTCGTTGATCAATTCGACCGCGAGTACAGCCGCGACATCGAACCCATGAAGGGAGGTCACGGCGACGCCTATTACTACCAACTCGTCGCCAATGTCCGACGCTACAAGGGGGTTGCGGCTATCCCCAAAGCTTCAAAGCCGAAGTCGATCCTGCTCGGAGCTGGAAGCGAGGCGTGGCAGGACGTAACTCCCGTCTTCACCGACTCTGCTGGTGATACCTTGCCCCGCGGCCATCCTGGGATTGGTGGGAACCACTATGTCAACCGGTCGGGCCGCCACGACCTGATCCGGTTCCAGGTCGCGCGCGACGCCACGCATCTGTCCTTTCTCGCCGAATCCACAGCACCGATTAGCGAGCCGACTGGCCTCTGGCTGCTCATCGACGGCGATCAGAACCCAGCGACCGGTTGGGAAGGCTTTGATCACCTCATCCGGGTCACATCGCCCACAACCGCCAGTCTCGCCCGCAACATCGGTGGTTGGAACTGGGGTCAGCCCGTCGCAGTTTCCGCCCGGATTGACGAAAATCGGCTGCACCTCATGCTTCCACGAGCCGCGCTCGGTCTAACTCAGGACGGTCCAGTTCGGATCGACTTCAAGTGGGCCGATAATCTTCCCGAGCCGGGCTCGATCCTCGATTTTTACTCGATGGGAGATGTCGCCCCCGAAGGGCGATTCAAGTTCCGGTATGATGCCGATTGAGCATTGGGTCAAGTCCACGAGAGGAGCAGCGGATGCAACGACGGACATTCCTGGGTGCGATGGCAGCGGGCACACTCATCGGGGCAGCGCCAGCCCCGACTCAGGCACCGCTCCGGCTTGGGATGGCGGGCCTGGTGCATGGGCACGCGGGGGGATTCTTCGGCAGTTATCGGAATTCGCCCGAGATTGAGCTCGTCGGCGTTTCCGAGCCGGATCAGGAGGTCGCCGCTCGCTACATCCGCCGCTCCAAGCTCGACCCGGCCAGGGTCTTTCCCACGCTCGAAGCGATGCTCGACGCCGCGAAGCCCGAAGCGGTGGTCGTTTTTACCGCGACGGTCGATCACCTCGCGGTCGTCCAGGCATGCGCAGCGCGCAAGATCCCGGTCATGATGGAGAAGCCGCTTGCCATCAGCATCGAGCAGGCGCGCGCCATCGAGCGAGCCGCCGCCGAGTCGGGCATTCCGGTCCTGGTCAACTACGAAACGACCTGGTATCCGTCCAACCTCGCCGCCTACAAACTCGTGCAGGAGAAAACTCTCGGGCCGATCCGCAAGGTGGTCGTCCACGATGGCCACCGAGGTCCCAAGGAGATCGGCTGCGGTCCCGAGTTCCTCGGCTGGCTCACCGACCCCGCGCAAAACGGCGCTGGGGCCTTGTTCGACTTCGGCTGCTATGGGGCGAACCTCATGACGTGGCTGATGGACAACGCCCGACCCACCACCGTCACCGCCGTGACCCAGCAGATCAAGCCCGACATTTATCCGAAGGTGGACGATGAGGCGACCATCATCCTGACTTACCCCCAGGCACAGGCAATCTTGCAAGCGTCGTGGAACTGGCCGATCGACCGCAAGGACATGGAAATCTACGGCCGGACCGGTCAGGCGATCACGGTCGGAACCAAGGGGCTGAAGGTTCGCCTCCCCGGCAAACCCGAGGAGACGCGCGAGGCACCTCCCTTGCCCGCCCCCGAGGACGACTTTCTCGCCTACTTCACCGCTGTTGTCCGCAAGCAGATTCAGCCGTCTGGGCTGTCGTCGCTCGCCAACAACCTGATCGTCGTCGAGATCCTCGACGCCGCCCGCCGCTCCGCTGCGACCGCGCAAACGATCCGCCTGGGCTGACCAGAGCCAGATTCCAACTTACTCGCTGCTGTGACCCTCGACCCAGACGAGGTCACCCGCCGGATTCACGTAGGCATCTTGTCGCTTATAAACGACTGCGGCCAGACCGCCACAGAACGGGCTGACCCGGCCGAAGCGGGGCGAGATGACGAGCTCGCCCCGCCGGTTGATGAACCCCTGGGTGAAACCGGCGGTGGCTTTTTTGCGTGTCGAGACGCCGGCCAATCCCTCGGAAAACTTGCCGGCTGAGCTGAATTGGGGCTCGATCACCAGCGATCCCGTTCGGTCGATGTAACCGTGGAGGCCCAGAGTTCCGTTCTCGTTCAGGTCATCAGGCGTGACCTGCACGGCGGCCAACCCCTCTGAGAAACTGTCCGTGTCATGGTAATAAGTGTCGAATTGGTGCTTGCCCTGATGGTCGATATACCCCGCAACCCAGCTCATCGTGTCACTGTAGGCGACGCCGGGCAGGTGGCCCAGTTCAACGGTTGGATGGCTGTACTTCACGGCGGCAAGCCCTTCGGCGAAGTCGAGGGCAAGTAGGTAGCGAAACAAGATCACCCGGCGGCCGGTTCGGTCGATGTAACCCATCTTTTTGCGGTGCATGATGGCGGCCAGACCCTCGCAAAATGTTCCGCCGATAAACGTCCCCGGCCGGTCAAGGAGAGGAGCGCCCGATCGGTCGATGAAGACGCGGCGGCGTCGGGTCTCGGTGCATGCCATCCCTCCTTCGAAGCCCCAGGCACTGTCGAATTGCGGCTCGATGGCGACCTGGCAGTTGTGATCGAGGTAACCCCAGAGTTCGCCGCGCCGAAACGGCATAAGTCCTTCACCGAAAGTCTTGACCTCTTCGATGGCGGGTCCAAAGCTGAAGACTTCCCTGCCATCCAGGTCGATCAGGCCTCGCCGGCCCTCCCGTTCAAAATAGGCAAGGCCCTCGCAGAACTCGCCCAGAAAGGCGAACCGGGGCTTGATGACGACGGTGCCGGTGCGGTCGATGGAGCCGAAACCCTTGCCTGGCTGGGCGATGAGAAAGCGGTTGGAATGCGCGACATACATCGATATCCCCTGATCAGCGCGTCACTCGACCCTCGGCCAGCATCAGCACGGCTTCTTGCCGGGTGCCATCGGTCGCCGAGTCGCCACGGAGCATGGCGGCGATCTCATCGACCCGGCCCGACTCATCCAGCGATGTGATGGTTGTTTTGGTCCGGCCTCGGTCGGTCGTTTTGCGAATGATCCACTGGTGGTCGGCATAGCTGGCAACCTGCGGCAAGTGGGTGACGCAGATGACCTGGTGATGCTGAGCCAGTTCCGCGAGCTTCCGCCCGATCGCCGCGCCGAGGCGGCCGCCGACGCCGGTGTCGATCTCGTCGAAGATCAGGGTTGGGACGCGGTCGGCGGTGGCGAGCGCGAGCTTGACGGCGAGCATAACCCGCGACAACTCACCCCCCGACGCGACCTTCCGGAGCGGTTTGCTGAGCTCGCCGACGTTGGGGGCGAACTGGATCTCGACCCGATCGAACCCCGAGTCGGGTGCGGCGGCGAGGCCCGGATCGGCACCGGGAGGGGTCGAGGTCAGATCCACGTGGAAATGGGCATCTCCCAGGCCGAGCGCCTTCAAGTGCCCCCCCACGGCGCGGGCGAACCGCTCGCAGACCTTTTGTCGCGCCGTTGAGAGCAGGACACCCGTCCGCGCGACCTCGTCCCAGGCCAGCGCGATGGGAGCGTCGAGTGCGGCCAGGTCGGCCGAAGCCGTCTCCAGAGCGGCGAGCTTGGTGGCGGATTCGGCCAGCCGCGCGGCCAGCTCGTCGGGCTGGCAGCGGTACCGAGTGGCGAGGCGGCGGTAGGTGGCGAGGCGAGTTTCGACGTCTTCGAGGCGGTCGGGGTCGTCGTCCCAATCCTGGCCGAACCGGCGCAGGGCGTAGGCGATCTCGCGGGTTTCGTCGGCGATCCGCTCCAGATCGGCGCTCGCGTCGGCGAACTCGGGGATGGAATCCGCGAGCGGGGCCAGCGACCGGGCGACCTTGGCCAGCAAGCCCTGAGCCGATCGCTCGGACTCATAGAGCAAGGTAAACCCGGTTTGCGCGGCGGTCCGGACCTGCTCGGCATTGCCGAGGCGGTGGGCCTCGCGGGCGAGGTCGTCATGCTCGCCCACGACGGGCGCGGCGGCGGTCAACTCCTCGGCTTCGAAGACCAGGAGCGCACGGTCGCGTTCGCGGTCCGCAGCCGCGCGGATCAAGCTCTGCCGGCGGTCGAGCAACGTCTTGTGGGTGGCTCTAGCCTCCTGAAACGCGGTCAGGGCCAGCTGGATTCCGCCGAAGGCGTCGAGTAAGTTTCGCTGGCGATCGGGATCGAGCAGCGCACGCGTCTCGTGCTGGCCGTGGATATCGATGAGGCGTTCGCCGAGGGCTTTCAAGGTGCTGACGGGCACCGGCAGGCCGTTGGCATGGGCCGAAGTTCGACCTGATGCGGCGACGCGCCGGGTCAAGATCAGATGATCGTCGTCGATCGGGCCGCCGAGGATCGCTTCCAGGTCGGCGCGGAGGTCGGGGTCGGTCAGGTCGACCGCGACGGCGACGCGGGCCTCATCCTTACCCGTCCGAATCAGGTCGCTTGACGCCTTGCCGCCGAGGACCAGGCCGAGCGCGGTCAGGAGGAGACTCTTGCCCGCGCCCGTCTCGCCGGTCCACGAGCAGTAGCCGGCCCGGAGGTCGATCCGGGCATCCTCGATCAAGGCCAGGTTTTGCACGGAGAGTTCGCGAAGCACGGCGCCTGATCCTCGGGGGTGAGGGGTTCAGAAGGACGCGGAATTAACCCAACTTTAGGTTCTTTTTGTGGAACGCGATCGCCTGCTGGACGTGGAGATCCCAGTACGCCCAGTTGTGATTGCCGGGGAATTCTTCGTACTCGTGCTCGACCTTCATCTTGTCGAGGTAGGCATGGAAGGCCCGGTTTTGGCCGAGGAGGAAGTCGTCGGTTCCGCAGTCGATCCGGAGCGCGGGTATCCGGCCGTGGTCCATCTTCTCGATGATGCCGAAGGGGTCGTCGGGACCATCCTTGGGTGTCTTGCCAAAGATCCGCTCGAACTCGGGACTGAGCCCACGCGCCTGGCCCCCTTCCATCCGGAGGAAGCCGAGCGCCCCCGAGTGCGAGTTGGCCGAGCAGAACAGCTCGGGGTGCTTGAGAGCCAGCTTGACCGCGCCGTAACCGCCCATCGAGAGCCCACCGATGGCGCGCCCCGACCGCTCGGCCCGGACCGGGAAGGTTCGCTCGACCATGCCCATGATGTCCTTGAGGAGATCATCTTCGTAGGCAAATCCCTCGGCGGCGTTCGAGTACCAGCCACGGCCACCATCGGGCATCACGACGACCAGCGGCATCCCCCCGACGTACCGTTCGATACTCGTCCGCCGCTCCCAGATCGTGTGGTCATCGGACAGGCCATGCAGCAGGTAGAACGTCGCCCAGGGACGCGGGAGGGCGGCATCCTCGGGGAAGATGATGTTGAAGGCCGACGCTTTTTGCAGCGATCGACTCTGATACTGGATCGTGGCGAAGGCCATGCGGTTGCTCCGGCTCGGGTGCGGGGTCAGGCGGACTGGGTCCAGTCATCTTGCCAGACGAGCCGCCACGATGCAGGCTTTTCATTGGACGAAGTGGCCAAATCCCGACATGCGGCCTCGGCTCGCTGGCGTAGTCCCGCCGGGTCGGCCCGGTCGAGCAAGGCCCGCACGTCGATCCGCTTCAGGACCGCCTGGGTGATCGGTCGTTTGCTGTCGGCGAAGGTCAGAGAGCGCAGCAGGTCGGCCGTCTCGGGACCGTTCAGGGCCGCCGCCAGCGTGCAAGCCGCCTCGGCCGTCGGACAGGGGATGAAATAGCCGGTGTCATCCACCAGCGGCGGCCGACCATCGACTGGCCCAAGCGCCCGAAACCGAAATGCTTTGTGCAGCCCCGAGATTGCCACCTTGTACGGGCTGAAGGTATAAGGACCGATCCCGAACAGGGCGAACGGCGGGCGACCGCGATAGATCGATGACTTCCGGCGAGCGAAGTGGGCGGCATGGTTTTGAAGATAGGCCCAAAGCCGCGGGTGCGTGCGAGCCAGTTCGGCGGGGTCATCTCCCAGCGCCCGCTGCGAGATCACCACGGCGCGGCGCGGTTCCGGGCTGATACCACGGGCGAGGTCCGTGGCCTTGAACCAGGGGTAGACCCGATCGGCCTCAACCTCGACCGGCTCGTTGAGGCCATTCCGCCAGCCGCCGTCGGTCTGAGGGATCAATTCCATGACCGCCGCCGCGTCGTGTTTGACTCCCTGCCGCCAGGCGATCGGGCTCACCCCGTCGGCCCAGTTTGATCGGTCGTAAGCGGCCTGATCGGCCAGGATCGATCCCGCACGCAGCGCCCAGGTTGTGCTTGGTTCGCGGGCGGCGAGATCCTCATAGATGGGGATCGAAGTCACTTTCGGACCTAGTCCGACCTCGATCTGAAGCAGTCCGGCGCTGACCGCCGCGTCGAACCAGCGGGCGGAGTTGATCTGATGGAAAGTCGCGGCTCGGATCGGTAAATCTTCGGTCGCGACCGCCCGGAGCAAGGCACGAGCTACCGACGCCTTGCACAACAAGGCGATGGTCGGTTCCTGGCTGGCCAGTTCGTGAATCAGCTTGCGCCAGACCGCTTCAGCCAGGTCAAAGTTCGATTTGCCGGTTAACGCATCGAGACCAGACATCCGCCCGGTGCTGATCCGCTCAGGACCGGGGTTGTGCTCGGTTCCGCCCGACTTGCCGAGCGCTGCGACCGTCACCCAGGGAGGATTACCCACCACCAAAAGCTTGCCATCCGTCCGCCAGGGAAGGTCACGGCCGAGGTCAAGTTGGAACAGGTCGGCGGTCAAGATCTGGCCGTGAGTGCCCACGATGTCCCGGGCGATCGCGGCGTGGGCGGCTTGAATCTCCACTCCCATCAGTTCGGTCGGAGGGTTCGGTTCCTGACCGAGAACTTCGAGCCAGTGGCCTTGCCCGCAGGTCGGTTCGAGCACGCGGTCCCACCGATGGCCGTCCGCCCGGAGCCGGTCCAGGACAGCGACGACCAGAGCCCGAGGGGTCTGCCAGTCGCCGAAGTCCTGACGGACCGACTTCCGGGGAGGGGGGGATAGCCTGGCAGACGCGACAATTGACATCAAGGTTTGTCCATCAAAGCGACCGGATGTTCGGACAACTCGACCCATCAGGGGATCGACGTCCGACCGGGCCGTCGGGGTTGATTATGCAAGGCGCTCACTGTGAACACAAGAACAGTTTTCAAATTTCCACTAAATTGCCGTCGGACTGGCGAGCTAATCCTGGAGCCGGTACGATCGCCTTCATTGGTTCCGGCTGGCTCTTTTCGCAGTGGTACTTCTTTATGTCGTCGTCCCCGGTCGGTCTGGCGCTGCGGCTCATCGGCCCGTTGATCGAGGGTCTCTGCCTGATCCTGCTCCAGAAGTGGGGCGGGCAAGAGCGGACGATTGCGGGCTTGCCGATCGAGTATCCGCTCTATGCCGGCCTGGCGGTCGGCTTCATCCTGGTCGTGCTGGGCCTGACCTGGTTTCGGTCCCGCCCTGCCGGATCGAGCGACCGACCTTGAGTCCACCTCACGCTGGCGGTGCTCGATCATACCGCTATTATGATTTGATCATGGCCGCGTTCGTGACGGTCCTGATTTGCTCGAACTTCATCTCGGCGCCGAAGCGGGTCACGCTCGGCGGCTTGACGTTTGGTGCCGGCGTCCTCTTCTTCCCGATCAGCTACCTCTTCGGCGACATCCTCACCGAGGTTTATGGCTACGCCCGGAGTCGCAAGGTCGTCTGGGCTGGATTCGGGGCGCTGGCGTTCACCTCGCTGGTAAGCTGGGTGGTCTTGCACCTGCCCCCTTCGCCGAGCTGGCCGAACCAGGCGGCTTACGAGACCGTGTTCGCCGGCGCTCCCCGGGTTGTCGTGGCGTCGATGCTGGCCTTCTTCGTCGGCGAGATCGTCAACTCGTTCGTCCTGGCGCGCCTCAAGGTCCAGACCCAGGGGCGCTTCCTCTGGCTCCGGACGATCGGCTCCACGGTCGTTGGCGAGGCGGCCGACTCGCTGATTTTTTACCCGGTCGCGTTCTACGGCATCTGGGACAACGCAAGTCTCGTGACGGTGATGGGGACGAATTATGCCCTCAAGGTGGGCTGGGAAGTGGTCGCCACGCCGCTCACTTATGGAGTTGTCGCTTACCTGAAGCGGGCCGAAGGGGAAGATTATTACGACGTCGGGACGGACTTCACGCCGTTCTCGATCCAGACCTGATCGACACCAGAAGACCGGGAGAACCAAGCGTGCGGATCACGGTTCGGACGTTGCTGATCTATGTCGCATGCGTTGGCATTGCTCTGGGTCAGGCGCGACTGCCTCTCATCGCCTGCTGCGTCTGTCTCATCCCGGAAGTGTTGATCGTTGCTTGCTTCATCCCGCTGCGGCTGTCTTTTTGGCTGACCGTCGGGATCACGGCTGGCGTCTTGCTGGGACTGGTTGTTGGAGGGGCCTATTTTCACTGGACGGAGATTAACCCGTTCGGTGTCATGAACTTGAGCGAGCTGAAGTCGCACTTCGTGGCAGAGACAGAGCGGTTGCAGCGCTGCTTTGCCTACGGTGATCAAATCGGTGCGTTGCTGGGCGGCACGGTGGGGCTCGTCATCGGTGAGCTTCGCTTCCGGAGCAAGCAGCGAACCGCCAAGGTTTCTTCCCTGTCTAGTTCGCGGTGAGCGAGCCAACGGGACAAGGAGCGCAATCGCATGCGGTGGGCCAGCCTGATCTCCTCGGTCGTCTTGATCCTGGCGTTGAACGCGGTCCTCTTGATCGCCGCGACCGTACGTGACCTCGACTCGATCCGCCCGACGTGGGATGGACTCGTACATACCATCGACCTGAGCCTGCTCACATCCAGTCTTCTGCTCGGGCTCTGGTTCTGGCGCGTGGGCCAGCGTGGGCTGGGCGTCGTGTTCGCGGGGAACCTTGTGGTGCTCGGGGTGGCGGCGATCTTGCGGGTCGAAGGATATATCTTCCCGCCGATGGTCTTGTTTGGGGCCGACGTTTACTGGTTGAATCTGTACCTGGTTTGCCTGGCCCGGCATGGGGAGGCGCTGTACCGGGTGGATCGATAGCGGACTGACGAGCGGGACCCGATCAGGGAGGAACGACCCCCAGTGTGCGGCATCATTGGTTATACCGGGGGTCAAGACGCGCCCCCGATCCTCCTGGCGGGGCTTCGTCGGCTGGAATATCGCGGGTACGACAGCGCGGGTCTGGCCACAACGGACGATGGTCGCCTTAACCTGAGGAAGCGGGCCGGGCGGGTCCAGGCACTGGAAGATGCCCTGCGAGATGAGCCTGCGCCGGGCCAGTGCGGGATCAGCCACACACGCTGGGCGACGCATGGCCCGGCCACGGATCGGAACGCACATCCTCACATCGGCGGCGCGGGGGATGGGACGGTGGCCGTCGTCCACAACGGGGTGATCGAGAACCATGCCAGCCTCCGGGCGGGTCTTGAAGCGGCGGGAGTCGAGTTTCGGAGCCAGACTGATACCGAGGTCGTCGCACACCTGCTGGCCGAGGAGTTGGGTGCGGGGGATGACCTCTTCGGGGCCTTGCAACGCGTTTTGCTCCGGCTTGAGGGCACTTACGGGCTGGCCGCCGTCAGCCCGCGCTGCCCGGGTCTGGTGGTCGGGGCGAAGCTGGGCTCGCCGCTGGTCGTGGGGCTCGGTGATGGTGAACATTTCCTGGCCAGCGACCCCGCCGCGATCGCGCCGCATACGGCCCGGGTCGCCTACCTGCAGGACGGTGAGGCCGTCGCCCTGACGGCTCGCGACTTCATGATCCGCCACCGCGACCGAGGGTCGATCACGCCGCGGATCGACCGGATCGACTGGTCGCCCGACCTCGCCGAGCTGGGCGACCATGCCCACTACATGCTCAAGGAGATCCGCCAGCAGCCCGACACCGTTCGCGACGCCTGCCGAGGTCGACTCCGGCGCGGCGAGGCCACCGCGATCTTCGGCGGCCTGAACCGGACCCCGCGTCAGCTTCGCCAGGTCCGGCGGATCGTCTTCGCCGCGTGCGGGACCTCGTGGCACGCCGCGCTCGTGGGCGAGTACCTGATCGAGCGGCTGGCCAACCTGCCCGTCGAGGTCGAATACGCCGGCGAGTTCCGCTACCGAAACGCCCCGCTTGACGACCGGACACTGGTCTTTGTCCTGAGCCAGTCGGGCGAGACCGCCGACACGCTCGGGGCGCTCCGCGAGGCCCGCCGCCGTGGCCATCCCAGTTTGGCCATCTGCAACGTCGTCGGCAGCACGATCGCCCGCGAGGCCGAGGGCGGGATCTACCTCCACGCCGGCCCCGAGGTCGGCGTCGCCAGCACCAAGGCGTTTCTGGCTCAGGTGACGGTTTTGACCCTGCTCGCCCTTCACCTCGGGCGGCTCCACAACCTCTCCTTCCCGGCGGGCCTGGCGGTCGTGGATGCGATCGAGGCCGTTCCCGACGCCATCGCCCACGTCCTGGCCACGGCCGAACCCGCGATCATCGCTGCCGCCGAGCGCCTGGCCGAAGCCAAAAGCGTCCTCTACCTCGGCCGCGACATCCACTTCCCGGTCGCGCTGGAAGGAGCGTTGAAGCTCAAGGAGATCAGCTACCTCCACGCCGAAGGGTACCCGACGGCCGAGATGAAGCACGGGCCGCTGGCCCTGATCGACCCCCAGACGCCGACCGTCTTCGTCGCCCCGCGCGGCCCCTTGCACGCCAAGACCCTGAGCAACGTCGAGGAAGTTCGCGCCCGCCTCGGCCCCGTCATCGCCGTCGGGACCGAAGGCGACGACCGCCTGATGGCCCTGGCCGACCTGTTCATCCCGATCCCCGACGTTCCCGAGGTCGTCCAACCCCTCGTCGCCGCCGTCCCGCTCCAGTTGCTGGCATACCACGTTGCCCGTCTGCGTGGTTGCGACATCGACAAGCCCCGCAATCTGGCCAAAAGCGTGACGGTCGAGTGAACCACCGAATTGCCAGGGTGCGATCCTGCCACGCTTTGAGTCCGATGGAAGCCTTGATGCCTCGTCAATCATTCCCGTTGCAATCGAGGCGGGAAAGCGGCGGACTTTCTCGTCTAATCAGGGCGGATTTTGAGCAAACCAGGCTTCGAGCCGGCTCAACCCTTCGTCGATGCTGACGGCGGGAATGTAGCCGAGGTCGCGGGTCGCGGCGGTAGTGTCGAACCAGTGGGCGGTGCTGAGTTGGTGGGCGACGAACCGGGTCATCGGGGGCTCGCCTGAGAGGTGGGCGATTCGGAAGATGGCCTCCAACGCGGCGCCGGCGAGGTGGGCGACCCGGGGGGAGACTGACCGGGTCACGGGGGGTAGATGGGCCGCGGCGAGGATGCCGTTGACCAGGTCCCAGAGCGGCCGGGGGTCGTTGTTGGAGATGAAGTAAGCTCGACCGGCGGGGGGTGAGTCGGGCGGGCAACTCGCCAGGCGATCGGCGGCGAGAAGATGGGCCTGGGCGGCGTTGCTGATATAGATCGAGTCGACGCGGTTTGAGCCGTCGCCGACGCGGCGGAGGCGACCCGACCGGGCGCGGGCGATGATCCGGGGGATCAGGTGGTTGTCGCCGGGTCCCCAGATCAGGTGGGGGCGGAGCGAGACGGTCCGCAGATCGGGACTATTCGCGGCCAGGACAAGGCGTTCGGCCTCGGCCTTGGTCTGGGGGTAGGCGGTGGCATAGTGAGCGGGATAGGGAAGTGACTCGTCGGCTCCCTCGATATCTCCCGAGCCAAGCCCGGCCACGACGCTCGGCGAACTGGTGTAGACCAGCCGACCGACGTTGCTGGCCCGGCACGCCGCGAGGACCGCTCGGGTCCCAGCCACGTTGGCCTGATAGTAATGCTGATAGGGGCCCCAGACCCCCGCTTTGGCGGCAACGTGGAAGACAACGTCGCATCCCGATGCAGCCTGGGTGACGACGGACAGGTCGGTGATGTTGCCTCGGATCGTCGCGATGCCTGCTGCCCTGAGTTCAGGATAATCGCCCCTGGCAAGACTCCGGACCTGGTCGCCGCGCTCGATCAGTTGCCGGGCGATTGCCTGGCCGAGGAAGCCGCCGCCGCCGGTGACGAGGGCACGCATCAGCTCAGTTCCTTGCTGGCCCAGACGGCGAGCTTTTCGCGGAAGATCTTGGCGTTGTGGCGGATGTCGACCGGAAAGCTCGGATGCGGCAGAAAAGCGTTGATCCCACGCGTGACCGGGTTGTTCCGGCCGATCTCGACGAGGTCGAGTCGGATGCGCTCCCACCCCTTGCGGCCAGCCTTCTCCTTCAATTCCACACAGATGACCGGGCGGACCTGCCCCGGTGCACCAACCCCGACCAGCGCCGTGCGTGCGACGGCGGGGTGGGTGTTGAAGACACCTTCGACCGGAATCGTGAACAGGGTTCGGTCGGGGGTGACGACCCGGTGGGCCTTCCGCCCGCAAAACCAGATCCGGCCCTGTTCGTCCCGGTAGCCAACGTCGCCCATCCGGTGCCAGACCTGATCGCCGTCGCGGATCTTGGCCAACGCCGTGGCCTCGGGGCGGCCGAAGTAGCCGCGAGTGACGACCGGGCCTCTAACGGCAATCTCGCCGATCGTGCCGTCGGGAAGTCGCAGCGAGTCGGACCACACGGCGATCGGCCCGTCGTCGATTCGGATGATGGCAGCCTCCATCCCCTCGACGGGCTTTCCGACGCAGACCCCCTGCCCTTGCTCGGTCTGGAAGCGAGTTTCGCCCAGGATCGTGTGCGAGCCTATCGACGCGACGGGCAGGCTCTCGGTCGCGCCGTAGGGGGTGAAGATCTCGACCTCGGGCCGGAGCATGGTGCTGAAGTCGGCCAGGACCGAGGCCGGGACGGGTGCCCCTGCCGAGATCACGCGGCGGAGGCTCGGCAGCTTGATCTTCTGCTTGGCACCGTGCTCACCGACACGCCGGATCAACGCCGGCGAGCCAAACAGGTTCGTGACGCCAAAGTCGCGGACGGCCTCGATGATCCGCGTCGGGGCGACGCGGCCAGGGCGGGTGAAGTCCATCTCGGGGATCACCGACGTCATCCCCAGCGCCGGGGCGAACAGGGCGAACAGCGGGAAGGTGCAGAGGTCAACTTCACCCGGCTCGATGCCGTAGGTCGAGCGGAGCAGATCTACTTGAGCCCGGAAGATAGCGTGAGTGTAGATGACCCCCTTGGGTACTCCGGTCGAGCCGCTGGTAAAGAGGATGGCGGCGGTCTCGTCGGGCAAGCGGGCAGTCACACGGTCCTGACCCTGCGGGTCGATCGAGTCGATCCATTTGGGGTCGAGCCAGTCGAGATGCCAGTAGTGGGTGACGGTTAGGGTCGACCGGATCGACCCTTTCCCCCAACCGAATAGACGTCGCGCCCACTGGGCGGAACGACTCCCGACGAAGGCTGTGGGCGACGCCTCGGCCAGGGCCGGGCCGATGTTCTTGATCCCCAGTCCCGGGTCGACAAGGACCGGCACCGCTCCGACCTTGAACAGGCCGAACGTCAAGGCAAAGAAGGCCAAGCTGGGCCGGACCATCAGGACCGTGCGCGCACCAGCGCAGATTCCGTCGGCGGCCAGTCCCACGGCGACGAGGTTGCTCAACTCGTCCAGTTGTTGAAACGTCAGGTGCGTGTGTCGGACCCGCCCGGCATCATCTCGACCGGCAGGGGCAAACACGGCGATGGCGTCGGGTCGGGCGCGGGCCATCGCCGTCAGACCGTCGGCGATGTTGCCAACGACAGGAGTCAAGTCCGATTTGTCGGGCGGGGCCGCCAGACTCATCCAACCCCCTGCCCGACGGCGATCGGGTGGCGCTGGAGGAACGACTCGACGAGCGGGATCACCTCATCGCGCGCGTCTTCGAGGATGTAGTGCCCGCAATCCGCGAACCGGTGCAGCTCGGCGTTGGGGAAGCGGCGGGTCCACTCGGTCAGGAAGTGGTGGTCGAAGACGAAATCCTTCAGGCCCCAGGCGATCATCATCGGCCGATCCTGGAACTGCGCCAGGCCGTCGGCGGTGTGCTGGATCGTGTTGAACCCAGGGTCGCTCCGACGGAGGGGGATATCCTGGACGAACCGGAGGGTGGCGATCCGGTGATCCCAGCTATCATAAGGGGCGGTGTAGGCCGAGCGGAGGTCGTGGCTCATCGGATGCCGCTTGCAGCACTCGCGGGCGGCGATCGCGGCGAAGGCGTTGCCGCCTCGGACCAGGACCGACCCGAGCGGCGTGTTCCGGCAGATCCAGAGCGGCCAGGGGAACAGCTTCGACGCCGGGAGCGGGAAGGCACTCGTGTTGAGGATCACCAGCCGCGCGATCCGCTTGGGATGCCGGACGGCGTACGTCATTCCGATCATCCCGCCCCAGTCGTGGAGGACGAGGGTGATGTTGCGCTTCAGGTCGAGATGGTCGAGCAGCTTCTCCAGGTCATCGACCCGGTTCTCCAACGTGTACTTGTAGCGATCATCACCCGGTTTGTCCGACCGCCCGCAGCCGATGTGGTCGGGCACGATGACGCGATACTGGCCGGTCTCGGCGAGCTTGGCCGCCAGGTTGCGGTAGTAGAACGACCAGGTTGGGTTGCCGTGGACCATGACGACGGGGTCGCCGGCCCCCTCGTCGAGGTAGTGCAGCTTGATCCCGTTGCCGCGATCGAAGTCGCGGCCGGGGTGGCGGACCAGAAAAACTTTCAGGCTGGCGCTGGGGTGGTCGAGCAAAAGCATGTTAGCGTATTACCACTCCACCCCGAGCATCAGGCAGTTCAGGCCCGAACCGATCCCGAGCAGACCGACGCGGTCGCCCGGCTTGAGGAAGTTGCGCTCCTCGGCCACCGCCGCCGTGAGCGGCAAGGAGACCGTGCCGATGTTGCCCAGGTGGGCGAACGTCGAAAACTCCTTGCGGGTGTCGATCCCCAGCTCCTGCAAGATCGTCTGGCGGTGGCTGATCCCTACCTGGTGGCAGATCACCTTGTCGACCTGTTCTTCCTTCCAGCCGAGCTTGCGGGTGAACCCCTTCCAGGTCTTGAGGCCGAGTTCAACGCCATGCTTCAAAACGGCGATCGAGTCGGTCGCCATGAACTGGTGGAACTGCGAGGGTGCCAGACTCCCGAGCGCCTCCATCCCCCACCGGCAGAGCGAGTGGAACTGCGGCGCCGTTTGCGTCACGCCACCGACCAGCCGCCGCCGCTTCGGACCGGTGAACGACCCATCCGTGAGGATCACCGCGACCGCCCCCGACCCGCCGGTCAGGGTAGCGAGCGAGTCCTTGAACGCCTGCATGTTCCGCTCTTTGAGCATCTTCTCGATGGCGATCTCGACGATCTCGCGCGAGGTCTCGCACGACACCACCATCCCCGCGCGGATCTGCCCCAGCTCGATCCGGTTGGCGATGTCGACCATCCCGTTCAAGACACCGAGGCAGGCGTTCGAGAGGTCATAGACCGCCGCCCCCGAACTGACGCCGACCCGCGACGCCACCCGGCACGCGGTCGCCGGTTCGAACAGTTCGCGGCAAACGCCGGCATAGATCAGGACGTCGAGATCTTTCGGGTTGACGCTCGACCCGAGGAGGGCATGCTTGGCCGCGCCGACGGCTCCTTCGGAGAGGGGATAGCCGGCATCCCACCAGCGGCGCTCGACGATCCCGGTGAGGGATTCGATCTGGCCGAGGGGAATCTTGAGGGTCGAATAAAGCCCCGAGAGGCGCTCCTCGATCTCGTCCGACGTCACGACCACCGGCGGCAGCTCGTAGCCGATCGCCTCGATAAACACCCGCGAATATTTCATCAGTCAGTGTGTCCTGGAGAGGCGCGGAGCGTGAAGTCGTTCATCCCGTAGATCACCCGACCATCGACGTCGAGGAAGCCGTCGGCCCGGATCCATCCCTGGGCGTCATCCACCCCGGTCACAACCACGCGGGTCGTCACCGTGGAGTCGGTCGGGAGGATCTGCCCGCGGTAGGTCCAGCGGTGCTGGTCGTTCAACCCCACCGACTCGAACCGGGCATCTGGCCCGAGTCCCCAGCGCTCCGATGCTACCACTTTAAGGAGTTGCTGGAACGATTCCAAACCCAACGACCCCGGAACCACCGGATCTTGGTAGAAATGGGCCGCGAAGAACCAGGCCGAGGGGTCCACCTGAAGGGTCCCTCGCACAAATCCAAGTCCGTGCGGACCACCGTCGGGGATGAACTCGGCGACGTGGTCGATCATCCGCCAGCGGTCGTCGGGATAGGGCGCTGCGGTCGGATAAGCGAAGGCGGTCGCCCGAGCCAGTTCGTCGGTGGTCGGTTGATAGAGCACGGCCTCGCGGATGCCGACCTGATTACTCAAAGCAGCCTTCGAGAAGAAGCCGAACGTCGTCTCGCCCTGGTAGATGGGACGACCACCGGCCGTCAGCTCGATGCTGTAGCCCTGAATAATCATCCCGCCCGACTTCGACACCTTGGTCGTGGTCACCTCGGTCCGCAAGGTGCCAATGGTGCGCGGGATCGGCTCGAACTGGGTGGCCGATCCGCCGAGGTTGCGGAACGACAGGTCGATATCGCTCGTCAGGGCCGACCCCATGTAGGCCGCGAGCCAGCCGCACGGTTGCAAGGCGGCTTCGAGGAGGACGGCGAACGGCATGGTCACTTGCCGGTCGGCCTCGAAGTACCAGGCATCGGGCGGCACGTCATATTCGGCGACGGCCCGCGCCCCCGGAGCCATCACCCAGGGGGCGCCGCCCGTCTCGATCACCCGGTCGAGGAACTGATAGGGCGGGCCGGGGAGCCGAGCGATGATCCGGTCGTGATCGAAGACGCGGTAAGGTGCGCCGAACGCCTCGGACGGCTTGCCGACGGCGAACGCCCGGATCGACGCGGCGTCGTAGAGCGGAGGAACCTGGCTGTCGGCCCCAGCCCAGATCGCGGCAAGTTTCTCGCGATCCAGGCCGTCCATCCGGAGCGACATCGACGTGATCTCGACGATCGGCTTGCCGTCGGCGTACATCAAGGCATCGACGATCGCATAGGGTTCGGGGCGATAGCCCATCTCCTTGATCTCAACCTCGTACGTCACCTTCTGGGTCGAGGCGACGACCTGCCCGCGACATTTGAGCCGACTGTTGACCCCCGGGACGGGATGGCAGACAACTTGCCCAGCTTCGCCAATCCAACCCATCCGCATCAGGAAGATCCGGAGGGTATGCAGGCAGCACTCGAACATCAGGGTGCCGGGCATCACCTGATCGTCGACGAAGTGGCAGGTCATGAACCAGGCGGCGGGGTCGATGTCGGCCTCGGCGCGAATCAGGCCGATGCCATAGCGGCCGCCGTCGGGCTCGATCGCGAGCACACGGTCGACCAGCCGCATCAGGCCGCCGGGCAACGGCGCGGGCTGGGAGAGGTTGACCCGACGGAACGGCTCGCCAAAGGCCGCGACCAGATTCCCCTGGCGGAGCGCTTCGACCTGATCATCGCTCAGAGCTTCGCGCCGCATCGGGACCAGTGGTTGCCAGTCGTCGGGGCGGACCCCGGCCATCGGGCGGAGGTCAAGCGCGGTCTTGATTACCCCTTGACCGGCTGCCAGTGCCTGTTCGGTGAAGAAGCCGGCGATGCCGTCGCTCATCGTCATGAGGGGTTCGCCGTCGACCGTCGCGGTGAACCGGAACCGGAACAGCCGCGACTCTCCCTGGCGGAAGAAGCGGTCGATGTGGATGTCATAGATGATGACCTGGCCGGGACCGGGCAGCGGGCGGTTGAAACTGACGACGGCGTCGAGTAGGCGATAGACCGCCTTCCCCTGGGTCTCAAAGTCGACCCCGAGGAAAGCCGAGAGGAAGAGGTCTGCTTGCCCCGACTCGACGGCGATGCAGGTCGGGATCACCCCGGCGTCGAGGTACCAGGCCCCCGGGTGAATGTCGTGCTCAGTGACGACCCGGCCTGACCCCATCGACAGGGGTTCCCCCTCGATGGCGGTGATCCGGTCGACCAGCATCAACGGCTCATCGGGCAACCGGACCCGCGTCGGGTAGGCGTCGATCGCGGCAAAATCTGGCCCGAGGACGTCGCCGATCGCCCCAACGGCGAACCGCAGGCAGGCCGCGCGGTCGAGCACCCGGGGAGGCATACCGGCGGCAAAATTGGGTTCGTTCTGTCGAGTCGTCGCGTTCGGATTGGGTTCGTTCTGTCGAGTCGTCGCGTTCGAATTGGGTTCGTTCTGTCGCGTTGCACGATCCCAGATGGGTTCGTTTGGTTGAGTTGGTCCACCCCAAATGGGTTCGTTCGGCGCATCGAGCCAGGCAATGGGTTCGTTTGGTATTGGAGCGGTGCCATCCCATCCGGCAGCGGTAAGCTGAGCGATCAGACCCATCTGCCCGGCGATCTGGCGGGCCATCAGGTCGCTGATCCCGCCCGAGGTCTGCAAGAAGGCCGAGTGGGCTCCCGCCCGCGCCGCGTCGGTGGCCATCCACTGGTGGCGGACCGGGTCGGTCAGCACGACTGGGTTCGCCCCGACCGGTTCGAGCGTGGCAACAGGGTCGGGCATCGCGACAGGCTCCGGGGCGAAAAATGGGTTCGTTCGGTCATCAACGGTGGGCTCAAAGGGAATCCACGCCGGTTCGAGGTCGGGCAAGGGAGCGGAAACCGGAGGCGCGGGGGGACGGAACGGCGGACCGCCGACAGGTACCCGAACCATACGCCGGGGATCGACCGGGGGCGACTTGGAAACGGGCTCGGGACCGTAAAGTTTCCCGAGGTCGACCGGGAACCGCTCGGCGATCAGGCGGGCGAGGGTCCAGAGCACGGCGGCCACCGGTTCGCGGTCACTCGGGCAAGCGGCGACGACCAGATGCGGCAGGTCGCCCAGGATCGACCCGATCATCCGGGTACATGACGCCCCCGGGCCAACCTCGACGAATGCCCGGACACCATCGGCATACGCCCGGCGGATCAACCGGGGGAAGTCGACCGTGTCGCGTGCCTGGGCCAGAATCGCGTCAGCCGCTGCATCCGTGGTCAAGGGGTAAGAATGGCCTGATGCTCCGCTGTAGAACGTCACCCCGTCGGGAGCGATTGTCGGCAAGACGTGCAGGTCACGGTAGGCGTCCTCGACGGCTTCAACCACTTCACAGTGCACGGTGCTGACCGTCGGTAGCGGCCAACTCTTGCTGCCGAGCCGGGCGACCACGGCCTCGATTGTACTTCGTTGACCGCCGATGACGCATTCGTCGTCGGTGTTGATCAGCAACAGATAGGCTCGCTTTTCGCTTCCAATCGCCGCGCGGACCTGATCGACCGAGGCCGCCACGATCGCCGCGACCCAGTCGACCGGCTCATCGTCCTTCAAGCCCCACGTTTGCCGGGCCGCGTTGCATGGTCCGGCCAGATCCGTGCCGAACAGGCTTGACCCGGCAAACTTGCGATACATCGCGTCGCGGTCGGTCCAGGCCCGGAGGCCGAACAGGGCGGTCGACTCACCCAGGCTGTAGCCGATCGACGCCGTTGGCTCGACGCCGAGGCTGCGCAACAGATCGGCCACGACGGTCCCGAGCGTCACCTGGCCGAAGATCGGCACCCGATGGTCATCGAACGACGCGGGCAGCTGAGCGTCCCAGAACGTCCTGACTTCCATCTGACTCCGCAGACGTTCATTCTCTCCATCCTGACGCCGGACAACGTGCGGCCAGTGCACGGCCAAATCGCGTCCCATCCCCGCGAACTGGTTCCCCATCGCCGGAAAAACGAACGCCAGCCCTGTGCCCCGCTCGATCGGGTCAAGGTTCAGGGCGACCATCTCCCCCGGCCACTCCTGCGATTCGGGCGAGCCGGGTTCAGCCCGGAGACGACGCCGGGCGGCCTTGATCTGGCGAGTCAGATCATCCCGATCGCTCGCCACGAGCGCCATCGCCACTGATTGATCGGGATCATACGAGTAGCTTGCGGCATAAACGCGGGCCAGCGGTTCGATTTCCAGGTCCGGCTGTGTTGCAATCAAGGCTTCCATTCGAACAAGCTCGTCGAGCAGGTCCGCCGGGAAGCCTCCCGACCAGGCGAACAGCGCCGCCGGTCGATTCCCTAACGGCGACGCAGCAGCGGGAGCACCCGCGACGGTCGCTGTCGGTTCGTATCCTTCAACCAGCAGCTGAGCAATCGTCTCATCAACTCCGACGGCCCGAACCATTGCCTGCCGTGGGCCATTGACGCGATCGCGCAGCCAGAACTTTGCCGATCGGTCGCTGGGGCTGGTGAGCTTGGCGGGTTTGGTCGCGGTTGCGACGGCAGCGATCGCCCGGATCAGTGCCGCCATCCCGCCCGCAGCGCCCACGGCGCCCACAGCTCGCTCGATCGCTGTCGGTCCGTCGCTGCCGGCTTCAACGGTGTCGCGTGGCGAGCCGCCGCCGCACCGGATTACCTCACTGCCAGACGTGTACCCGGTCGCAAACTCGCTGGCGCGGATGACGGCGTGGATCGAGTCGCCCGCCGCCTCGGCATCGGCCAGCCGTTTCAGGATCAGCACGGCACCGCCGTCGCCGGGAGGCAGATCCACCTCGGGCTGGAGGCACCAGTTTGCCCAGGCCAGACGCGGGTCGGTGGCCAGGTCGACCGCGCCGACGATGGCCTCGTCCAATTCGCCCCGGCGGAGCAGGCCGCACGCGACGTCGAGCGCACGCGGGCCCGAAGTCTCCTCGCTCGATACCGTGAAACTCGGGCCGCCGAGGCGGAATTCGCGGGCCAGGCGCGATGCCACGATGCTGCCGAGCGCCCCCATCGTCCGGTTGGCGTTGAGTGCGGGGCCGCACGACTCTCGCAACGCATCAACCCAGGATTCGAGCCCGGCGGCGTCCAGACCGAGCCCATGCTGATCGTTCCAGATCCGCGCCTGGTTGAGGAGCATCCAGCGGACGTGGAAGTTGGTCGCGTTCAGGTCCAGCCCGAGCCCGACGAACACACCGGTCCGGAGCCGGGGCTCGTCGCCCGACCAGCCGGCCTGCTCTGTTGCCTCGCTCGCCAGGTTGAGCATTAATAACTGTTGCGGCAAGGCTTCGGCCAGCTCTTTCGGAGGAATCCGGAAGCGGTCGGTGGGTACCTCGACCGCGCTGATCCGGTAGGCGTCCGGGGTCGAGTCGATCCCCCAGTTGGTGGCGACCGGGACGGGCTCGGGGCGGATATCGGCCCGACCGCCGAGCAAGCGCTGCCGGACGGCCTCGGTGGTGGCGAACGGACCAAACCGCGAGGCGAGGGCGACCACGGCGATCGGCTCGCCAGCGACGGATTCCGGACGATCGACCGGCGAGCCCGGCACCCACTCCTCGATCAGGAGGTGGGCGTTGATCCCGCCGAAACCAAACCCACTGATCGCGGCGCGGCGCGGGATCTGGTCGTCGCGGCGGGTCCAGGGCTGCGCCCGACTCAGGATCTGGAACGGGCTTTGATCCAGATCAATCTTGGGGGATGGACCAGCAAACCCGGCGGTTGGGGGCAAAACTTCATGCTCGAAGCCGAGCAAGACCTTGAGCAATCCCGACGCCCCGGCGGCCGTCAGGCAGTGGCCGATGTTGGACTTGATCGAGCCGAGCACGCACCGGCGGTCGGTCCGGGACAAGCCCCAAAGTTGCCGCAAGCTGGCGAACTCGACCGCGTCGCCCACAGGAGTCCCGGTGGCGTGGCACTCGATCAGGTCCACGTCGGTCGGCTGCCACCCCGCCTGATCGTAGGCCGCCCGCATCGCGCGGAGTTGCCCTTCCGAACTGGGGGCAAGCAGACCCCCATCGACGTCGTTCGAGACCCCCGCCCCGACGAGCACACCATAGATCCGGTCCCCCTGCGTGACGGCATCGGCCAGCCGCTTGAGGACGAACATCCCCGCCCCCTCACCGACGACCAGCCCATCCGCCGCCGCCCCGAACGGCGACGCCACCCCCGACGGCGACAGCGCCCGCAACTGCGCAAACCCCATCTGGGTATAGAGCGGGTCTGGCCGCGAGACCCCGCCGCAGACCACGGCGTCGAGCCGACCCTCGATCAACGAGTCGGCCGCGAGCTTGACCGCATACAGCGACGACGCACACGCCGCGTCGATCGTGTAGGCTCCCCCCCCCAGCCCGAGCCCCTGAGCCACCAGACCCGCCGGGGCTCCGGCCGGTCGAGCGTTGAGCGGCTCGATCTGCGTTTCATCGGCCTCGAATCCGGCCTGGATGGCGAAGGCCCGCCCGAGGACCGCCGTCGCCAGGTCCGATGCCGTCTCGGTCGGCAGGACCAGATTCCCGAACACGACGCCGACCCGGTCCCGATTTACCGCTTTGGTCCGGGCATCCTCCCACGCGGCGCGGGCGGCATGGAGGCTGAGGTGAAACACTGGGTCCAGCCCGGCAACAAACTCGGGATCAAGGTTCAGCCCTGCCGGGTCGAACTGAAAGCCGGTGATGAAGCAACCCCGGGTCGAGTAGACATGATCCGGCACGGCCACGCCAGGGTCATAGGCGTCGGCCGGGTCGAGCCGCCAGCGCCCGGGCGGGACCTCGCGCGATGTGGCGACCCCGCCGACGATGTTGGCCCAGAAGCGGGCGAGGTCGGGGGAGTCGGGGAAGATCCCCCCCATCCCGACGATCGCCACCCGGTTGTCCCGACTCATGGTTGTGTATCTTGCTCAAGGGCGAGGAAAGAGGAAGAAGAGGAGCGAGCCACGCTGGGAATACGGATCAGAACAACAAGAAATCTCGTATTTTGATCGGCGTTTCATCTGTGGCTACTTTTTCCTCTTCTACTTGGAACCAACTTGCTGGGTGGCGTGGCCGTTCCGGCGAAAGGCAGTCTGGAGCGAGGCGTCGATGACACACTCGTAGTTTTCGATCCGGGCAACAAGAACGCCGGCGGCGTCGCGGAACTCGACGGTGGCGCGGGCCTTGTGCGGGCTCGACTCGCTGACCTGAATCTCGACCCGCGTGCCGTCCTTCGGGAAGCTCCGCCGGAACTGGCGGTACTGACCGACGAAAGTCGGCAGTGAACCAGCGCCCAGGCGCTCCACGCTCCAGACGATCATGAGTTGAAAGGCCGAGTCGAGCGCCAGCGGGTCGGTCAACCACTGGTTCCGGAGCGGGCGGGCAAGCCAGGTCGATGGGGCCGGGGCGGCGGCGACCTCGGCGATGATCCCGGCGTCGCCGCACCCTTCCACGGCCTGAATGCCGTGGAGCGCCGGGCCGTGGAAGAGGATGTCGCGGTAGATGGCCCGGACCGACTGCGTGAGGGGTAAAAGCGTCTGGATGTCGAGTGATCCCGTCGTTTCGGGTGGCGAGGCCGGGCTATCTGTGAGGACGACCGACCCACGGGCATGGAGGATGTCGCGGCCGTCGCCCAGCGTGCCCCGGAGTTCGACCGGTACGACCGTCCGATCATCAAACCGTTCCGCCTTACCCGCGAGGACCCGGATCGTCTCGGGGGTCGCACCCCGGAGTACGACGCCCTTGAGGACGCGGAGGTCATCGACCCCAGCGAAGGTCATCCCGGGGTGCCGCGTCATCGCTGCTTGCCCGAGCCATTCGAGGATCAGGGCCATCGGCAAGACGGGGCGGCCATCCATGACGTGCGACCGGAGGATCGGCGTCGATTCCAGATCCAGCAACCGCTCGAAAACGGTGGTCAAGCTCGCCGACGGCGCCAGGTCGGGGGCTGGTTCGGGGGCGACGGCGAGTCGTGCCGGCTCGGTCGCGTCGCCGTCGGCGTCGGCGGCGAGGAAGTCAGGGTCGGGGCCACCGCCGCCGAGGATGACTACCTCGGTTGGACGTGCCGCCGTTGCCCGCAATTCATCGACCAGATACGTGGCGCCTGCCTGGAGCGGGATCGTCGCGATCCCTTCCGACTCAAACAATGCCTTCAGACCCGGCGTCACCATCCCCCCCGCCCACGGTCCCCAGTTCACCGCGACGACGCGACACCGAGGCCGGTTGGCCGCTTCGAGTGCGGCCCGCTTGTTCAGAACCTCGTTCGCGGCGGCGTAGGCCACCTGGCCGGTCCGGCCAAACCGCGCGGTGGAGGATGAGAACAGGACCAGGGCGCGGAGGTCATCGGCGCCGATCGCGGCGAGCAAAGCATCGAGCCCGCCGACCTTGGTGCCAAAAACCTCGGCGAACTGGTCATCGGTCTGGTCGTCGATTTTGCGGTCGGCCAGCACCCCTGCGCCATGGATCAGGCCACGGATCGGCCCGAGTTCGCTCCGGATCGAACCGATGACCGTACCAACAGCAGCCTTGTTCCGGACGTCAACCGAGCGATACAACACCCGAGCCCCGGCGGCCTCGATCCGGCGGAGGTTGGCCAGAACCTCGCGGTTGGCGGCGATCCGGCGGTAATCTTCGTTCAGAGCTTGCGGGCTGACCTTGCCGGTGGCTCGGCCATGCAAGGCCCGCTTGATCGCGGACTCGTCGGTCAGCGGCCGCAACCATTCGCCTTCGGGCTCGGGGTTCGCGCTCCGACCGAGCAGGACGATCGTCGGCTTGAAGGCACCGGCGAGCGCGACGGCCACCTCGGCCGTCACCCCTCGGGCACCACCCGACACCACGACGACATCGTTCGGCCCAAGCGGTGCCACGCTCTCAGCGTGGTCAACCCGTGTGGCCTTGAGGGCAATCTTGACCTTGCCCTGGGCCGTCAGACCAACCTCGGCAGGGCCGCGAATCGTCATCTCGGTGCAGATCGCGATGGCGGCAGCGGCGACGTCCCAGGTTGGGTCGACGTCGATCGCCTTGCAATGGACCTCGGGCCACTCGTGCCCGGCGGTCTTGACCAGGCCGGCCAGGCCGCCCGACTCGGAGTCGAACGTGGTTGGATCGGGTATGCCATCGAGCCCAAACGTCCCGCCGAGCCGCGTCACCGCGACGCACGCCGCGCCGAAGCGACCGGCTTTGCGCAACTCGGGACCCGCCGCGCGGAGCAGGCGGAAGGCGTCCAGGTTGGCCCCAGCCCCCGGTTTCGAGCCGGCAAAGAGAACCAACGCCGCGATCCCATTGGGAGCGTCGGGGCGAGCGTTCGCCGTCGCGGTCATGGGCACGACTCGATGCCCGCGAGCACTCAACTGCTCCATGAGGGCCGCCGCGAGCGCTGAGCCGTCGTCCGCCACCCAGATATCGCCATCGACGGGCAACTCGCCCGCGACCCGACCAGCGTCGAGCAGCGGGACCGGCGTTGGGATCAACCTCCGGAGCGGAGATTCCACCGGATCAAGTACTGGTGGCGGCTCGGTCGTGGTGGTGGGTTCAACCATGATGGAATTGCTGACACCGCCGGCGAGGAAGTCGACGATCTGGCCCAGCGTGCGGATCGTGCCCAAATGCTCGGGACCGATGATCGGCGCGTCGGGCAAGCGTTCCTGGATGGCCGCGAGGATCTCGACGCGTTTGATCGAGTCGATGCCGAGATCGGCGTCAAGCTGCATTGATGGTTCGAGAACGTCGGCCGGATAGCCGGTCTTCTCGCTGACGACCTCGGCCAGAGCCGCTTGCACGGCGCTGGTATCGGTCTTCGGGGCGGCAAAGGCAACGGGGCGGCTGGCGAATTCTGATCCCCCGGCCAAGAACTCGACGATCTGGCCCAGCGTGCGGATCGTGCCGAGGTGTTCGGGACCGATGATCGGCGCCGTGGGTAGTTTTTCTTGAATCGCCGCGAGGATCTCGACCCGTTTGATCGAGTCGATGCCGAGATCGGCGTCAAGCTGCATTGACGGTTCGAGGACGTCGGCCGGATAGCCAGTCTTCTCGCTCACGACCTCGGCCAGCGCTGCATGGACGGCGGCGGTATCGGTCCTGGGTGCTGGTGCGGTGACGATTGGCAATGCTTCGACCGAGGAACCGGCCAGAAACTCGACAATCTGGCCCAGCGTGCGGATCGTGCCCAGATGCTCGGGACCGATGATCGGCGCTGTGGGGAGTTTTTCCTGGATCGCCGCGAGGATCTCGACCCGTTTGATCGAGTCGATGCCCAGATCAGCATCCAACTGCATCGACGGTTCCAGAACGTCGGCCGGGTAGCCGGTTTTCTCGCTCACAACCTCGGCCAGTGCGGCATGAACGGCAGCACTGTTCGTCCGTTGCGGCTGGACCGGGGCGCTGGGCTGAACCGGTGTGGGCGCTGGTGCCGGTCGAATCGCCGGGGGCGACGAGTGGGCTTGCCGGGCAGCAGCTGGCGGCGCGGACGGGCGTGGGGTCGGAGCGGCGTTGAATTGAACGCGAGCCGGTGCAGGCGGAGCCGCGGAAGCCGGGGCCGCGAGCGGAACTGGTGCCGGGGCCAGGGTCGGCACCCGGCCGACGGTTCCCAGGGTCAACTGCTGCTGGTATTCCAGGAGGGAACCGAAAGTCTGGGTCGCTCGGTCTTGCCCGTCGAGGAACTGCCGGTGGAGGCTGGCCGTCTGCTCACTCATCCGCTGGAGCGCAACGAGATTGGCCTGCGAGGCCCGCAGCGCTTCGGCCAGGGCCGAAACGGGAGCCGCCGCGAGTGACGCCGACTCGATCAGGGGAGCCGGCAAAGGGGGCGGCGGGACCGGCCGGGCGATCGACGGCGGCGTGATTGGCGGCAGCGCGGCCAACGGCCGAGGGGTCGAGCCGTTCCGACTCGGAGCGGGTTGAGGCGCGGGCGGAAGCGGCATCGCTGGGTCCGATTTGGAGGGCGCGGTGATCGTGGTTGCGGCTGCGACTCTGGCTGTGGCTGGACGAGGCTGGGGCGGCACGACCGCCACCGGCTGGGCGAGCGCCGGACGGACGACCGGCTTGGGGGTGAAGTTGGCACCCGAGACCGGGACGGTCAGCCCGGCCTTGCGGATCTTCGGCACTTCGTCGAGGCCGCCATCCCAGGCGTCCAGCCGGACCGAGTGGCCCAGGGCCGCCAGCAGGGCCAGTGTCCGACCGAGGTCGGCGACGTTGCCGTGCCGCCCCTTCGAGGCGTCGAGCGCGAGGGGGTGGACCCCAGGGTGGGACGCCAGGATCGAGCCCACCATCCCCGTCAGAGTCGCCCCCGGACCGACTTCGAGGAAGGTCTTGACGCCCGATCGCGCCATCGCCTCGATCTGCTCGACGAATCGAACCGGCGCTGCGAGTTGCCCGACGAGCGTGGCCCGGACGGCGTCGGCATCATCCGGGTAAACGTCGGCCGTCGTGTTGCCGTAAACTGGCCCGGTCGCCGGCGCGATCTCGACACTTCGCAGGGCCTCGGCCAGAGGTTCGGCGGCGGCGGCGACGAGCGGGCTGTGAAAGGCGGCCGCAACGTCGAGGACCTTGGTCCGGATCTGGCGGGCGGCGAAGATCTGGTCAGCGCGGCGGATCTCGGCCGATGATCCCGACAGGACGGTCTGGGTGGGCGTGTTTCGGTTGGCGACGACGAGGTCGAGCTTGTCGTCCCGCAGAATATCTTCGATCGGCTCCGGCGCGGCCATCACCGCCAGCATTCCGCCGCGATCGGCCGCTGCCCCCGCCTGGGCCATCAGATCGCCCCGGAGCTGTGCCAGGCGGGCAAACGCGGCGGCATCGATCCGGCCGGCGGCATGAAGCGCGGTCAACTCGCCGAAACTGTGCCCGGCAAACGCGTCGGCCTTGATCCCGAAGTCGGCAAGGATGCGGAGCGCACCCAGACTCACGGCGCCGATGGCGGGTTGCGCCCGGTCAGTGGCGCGGAGGGTTTGTTCTCCCTCGGCCCGAGCTTCCTCGCTGAACACGGGATGCGGATAAGCGGCCTCGATCGCCGCCCGGCTCGATTCGGCCACCTCGGCGAGTGCGCCCTGAAACGCCGGGAACCGGCAGGCCAGGCCCCGGAGCATCCCGACGTACTGCGACCCTTGCCCCGGGAAGAGGATCGCCAGCTTGCCGGGCTCAGTGGCGGGGGTTGCGTAGAAAACGCCTTCGGGAGCGATACCGGGCTTGCCGCCGGCGAGCAAGGCTCGCGCCCGCTCGACACGTTTGGCCCAGGCTCCCTCGGTCCGGTCGAGAACGATCGTCAAGCGGTGAGAATGCTCAGCGCGAAACTTCACACGCGACTCGGCGGCCCGGACTCGGAAGGCATCCCAGGCAAGATCAACCGGCCAGGCGTCCAACTCGGCCTGAACCGCGGCGGGGGTCGGACCCGAGAAGGCGATGATCTGATCGTCGCCGTCCCAGGGGCTGGCGGTCGGCGTGGGGTCGGCTTCTTCGAGGACGCAGTGGAAGTTGCTCCCGCCGAAGCCAAACGCACTCACCGCCGCCCGGCGCGGGTGGTCGGGGTGCGGCAGCCAGGGGCGGGCCTCGGTATTGACGTAAAAAGGTGAAGTCCCCGGGGCGACAACCTCGGCGGGCTGGTCGACCTTGATCGTCGGTGGCAACACCTTGTGGTAGAGCGCCAGCGCTGCCTTGATCAGCCCCGCAGCGCCGGCGGCGGCCTTGGTGTGGCCGATCTGCGACTTCACCGACCCAAGGGCGCACCAGGTCCCCTCGGGCTGCGCGGCCCGGTAGACGCTGGCGAGCGCTGAGAGTTCGACCGCGTCGCCGACCTTGGTGCCGGTGCCGTGCGCCTCGACAAGCTCCACCGTCGCGGGTGAGATCCCGGCCGCCTGATAGGCGCGGTTCAAGCACTTGGCCTGGCCCGACGCGGCGGGTGCATAGACGGCATTCCCCTTGCCGTCACTCGACGAGCCCACACCACGGATGACAGCATAAATCCGGTCGCCGTCGCGGCGGGCATCGTCGAGCCGCTTTAGAGTCAGGACGCCGAGCCCTTCGCCGAGCGCTGTGCCGTCGCTTGCCATCGAGAACGGCTTGGCGTCGCCCGTGGGCGACAACGCGGGGGTTTTGCTGAAACACATATACATGAAAATGTCATTGAACGTGTCGAGTCCACCTGTCAGGCAGACATCCGACCGCCCCGCCGCCAGTTCCATCAGGGCCAGGTGGACGGCACCGAGCGAACTGGCACAGGCGGCGTCGACGACGCAATTCGTCCCACCGAGGTCGAGGCGGTTGGCAATCCGCCCGGCGGCGACGTTGCCAAGCAGCCCCGGGAACGAGTTTTCCTGCCAGCCGACGTAGGAGTCGCTGATCCGCTGGACGACGTCGGCCGCAATCGGCTCGGCCACGCCCGCATCCTTGAGCGCTCGCCGCCAGATCGGGTGACCGAGCCGGGCACCGAGCGGGATCACGAGTTCGAGCGCTCCGGTCACGCCGAGCATCACGCTGACGCGGTCGCGGTCGAGTGGTTTGGCCGGTTGGTCGGCGGTCCCGGTGCCGTAGCCCGCGTCTTCCAGCGCGGCTTTGGCCACCATCAGGCCCAGAAGCTGCGTGGTGTCGGTGGCTTCCAGGTTGTTCGGGGCGATCCCGAAGTCGAGCGCGGGGAAGGCGACGGGGTCGAGGAAGCCGCCGCGCCGGGCGTAGGTCTTGTCGGGGGCCTTGGGGTCGGCGTCGAAGAGGTCGTCGGGGTTCCAGTGCGATGCCGGGATCTCGCGGATGGCGTCAATGCCGTCGCGGATGTTGATCCAGTAGCGGTCGAGGCTCTCCGCCCTGGGGAACAGGCAGCCCATCCCGATGATGGCCACGGGAACCGACGTTGGCTCGGCAGGGTTCAAGGGGACGGTCCTCAGGTGAAGCGGTAACCGGCAGGCGATCGATCAGTCCGGCGGCGACTGATTGGGGTTCGATCTGAATGTTACTGAGATAGGACAGATCGCTCGTCGATTTCCGCCAGCGAGAGCGGGGCCAGGTCGGGAACTCCCGGCGGCATGGTGATTCCTTGCGACGCGGCCAGGCGGGCGCGGGTCAGAACCGAGGCTTGATAGAGGATGTTGCGCGCGACCAGAGCCACGCGGCGAGCCTCGGGCTGTTCCAGGAAGGTGCCGCGAACCCACTCGTTGAACGCGGCCATGGCCGGGCCGCACCAGACCTGGTAATCGACGGCGCGGGTCGGGTCGCCGGCGTTGGCCCAGTGCGACGCCTTGCCAAGGTACCAGCGGAAGACGAGCGCCATCAGGTGCTTCGGGTCCCGACCCGCGCGCTCGACCTGCTCGGGGTCGCGGTCGCGGAAATAAGTCCGCGTCTGATCCCAGATCGTGTCGAGCGGCGCCTTGAAGTAGGTTTTTTCGAGGGTCAGCCGCTCGGCGGGCGGGATGGCTTCGATCGAGTCGTACGCGCGATAATATTCGTAGAGCTTGGCAGCCCGCATGGCGAACATGGTCCCGCGCTTCAACACCTGGACCTTGACGCCCATCTCGAACATATCGGCGGCGGGGGCCATCGCGATGTCGGCCTGCTGTGCCTGCGCGAGCATCTTCCGCACGGTGTCCGACGTGCCCGATTCGACGCAGCTCTGGCTGGCCGAGCCCGCGACCACGTAATCGGCCCCCATCGCGAACGCACCGGCGGCCGACCACGGGGTCGAGATTCCCCCCGCTGCGCCAATTCGGGGCGGTTGATCGAAGCCATACTGCTTCTGGAGACGATCGCGGAGCGCGACCATCGTCGGCGTCAAGATGATCGCCGGTTGGTTATCGGTGTGACCGCCCGAGTCAGCCTCGGCTGTCAGGTCGCCCGCCATCGGGATCTCGGCGGCCATTGTGGCCTGCTCGGCGGTGATCTCGCCCAGCGCCAAGAGTTCGCGGAGGAACCGCTCGGGCGGCGGCGCGAGGAATTTTGACGCGACCTCGACCCGCGAGACCTTGGCGATGACTTTGTTGGGCGCGACGACCCGGCCTGACTCGTCGCGATAAATCCCTCGAACCCGGAACCGAACGACGGGCAAGGTCAGGTCGAGATACGCGGAGGCTTCGACCAGACGGACCCCGCGGCGGAGGTAAAGCTCAACGACGGCGGCTTCGAGCGCGGGGTCGTTGGGACTATGGATCAGGTTGAAGCCGAACGAGCGGGCCGCGCCGAGCGAGTTCTGGAGGCGATCAATCGCCGCCTCAACCCGGATCAGCGGCAACCCCGCCGCGCCGAAGATGCCGAGCATCCCGGCGCCCGCCATCGCCTCGACGATCTCGGCCGAGCCGATCCCGTTGGCCATGGCTCCCGAGACGTAAGCGTACTTGAGGCGATGTTCGGCCCGAAACGCGGCGCTGCCCAGGGTTTCGGGACGGCAGGCGGGCAGATAGCCGACCACGGCGGGACCGTCGGTCTCGCCGACGGGGACCAGTTCGCGCTCGCCGTCGCCTCGGTCCACGAGGAGGAAGGGGACGCCGACCCGACCCAGGGCCTGGTCCAGTTGAGTTCCGACCGTCGTGGAAAGCACCGCTCGACTCCTCGGAGGACTGACGTGGGCCCGGGTCTGTGGTCCGACCAGACCACCCGGGGCGGGGCAAAGGTCCTCGGGTTCGAGGCGCTCGTCCCTCATCATACGAAACGGACACGAACTTGGCCAAGATAGCCCCACCGGGCCAGGCATCTTACCGATTTATTACCTGATTTCCCAATCCTGAACGTCTAGAAATCTGGGGGAATTATCGACTATTTCGCCCAAAGTTCCTATCTTCCAGTGGTTCCATCGGGTTTGCTGGGCAGGTGAGGGACACGACCACGTCGGGACTGCCGATAAGCCTGACAACCATCGTCGATGAGTCCTTGCGGTGTTTTCGGTCGGCTTTGTCTGGTATAGTCAGGCAATGCGCTGGCTCGCTCGCACGAAGCCGAGTTGCAGCCGACGAGTCGTGCGGTCGTTCTCATCGCTTTGCGAACTTGCTTCCGCCATCGGTCCGGCGCCCTTCGAGCGACCACGCCACTTCTCGAGTCGAGAGCGGCGGTTGCGGAGGTGGGGAGCTGTTCCTGACCGGCGAGGTGGATCAGGTGCGGCTCGTGGGTGAGACCTATCAGGGGGATAGTCAGCGGGATGAGTTCTTCCATCGCAGCCTCAAGCGCCCCTCAGTCGCTCGCCTCGGACCAGACCGCTTCACCGTTCTTGAATCCGAAAGGGGACGGGCCAATCCGGGCCGAGCTGTTCGGGCTCGACCGGCTCGAAACGCTGGCCCGGCAGTTGGCGTCCATTGGCCAGGTGGACCCGAAGCTCAAGGCGGGTGACTTGCTGCTGAAGCGGTTCGCCGAGAACGGGCAGGTGCTCGTCCGGACGTTCCGGCGGATCAACAGCGAAACCGACCGCCCCGAAGGGCGCGGGATCGACGCGGACTGGTTCGCCGACAACTTCCACATCATTGAGGAAGCGCTCCGCGAGATCAAACAGGACCTTCCGAGCGGCTACTACAGTGAGCTGCCCAAGCTGACCGTCGAGCCGGCACGCGGCTACCCGCAGGTCTATGCCCTGGCGCTGGCTCTGGTCGCGCACACCGACAGCGAACTCGACGAGACCCGGATCAGCCGGTTCGTCCAGGCGTTCCAGTCGGCGTCACCGCTCCGGATCGGCGAGGTCTGGGCCGTGCCGACGATGCTCCGCCTGGTCCTGGTCGAGAACCTCCGCCGTCTGGCCGACCGGATGGTCCGCGGTTGGGACGCCGCGCAGGTGGCCGATGCCTGGATCAAGGCCCAGTTCCCCGACGCTCCGGTCAACGACGAGGACGACGAGGTCGAATCGACCGGAACAGCGCCCGCCGCCCAGGTTCCGTTTCCGCCGCTTAATGATCCGACCGTCGTCCGCCTGGTCCAGCTCCTCCGCGATCGCGGACCTGCCGCCGCCCCGATGTTGCAACGCCTCGAAGCCGAACTGACCCGGGACGGCCGCGACGCCAACCGAGTCCTGCGTGATGAGCACCGCCGCCAGGCCGCCAATCAGGTGTCGGTCGGCAACTGCGTCATCAGCTTGCGGCTCCTCTCGGTGATCGAGTGGAACGTCTTTTTCGAGAAGCAGAGCACCGTCGAGGTGATCCTCCAGGACGACCCCTCGGGCGTCTACAGCAAGCAGGACTTCGCCACCCGCGACCGCTACCGCCGCGCCGTCGAGAAGATCGCCAGGCGATCCGATGTCGCCGAGGAAGAGGTCGCGCGCCAGGCCATCACGCTCGCGATGGCCGGAGCCGCGACGAACGCCCGGCGCGGGCATGTCGGCTATTACCTCGATGATCGCGGCCTCGGCACGCTCCGGTCGGCGTTCCGCTACCGCGCCACCGGCACCGAGCGGTTGCACGACTTCGTCATGACGCATCCGAAGTTCGTTTACTTCGGCGCCATTCTGCTCCTGATGACGGCCTTGCTGGCGGTTGCGCTCGGGGCCGAGGCGGCGACCTCGCCGGTTGCGTCTCCCCTCTGGCTGCTGGCCATCGTCGTGCTGGCCTTGCTGATCCCAGCGTCGGACATTGCCGTCGGGATGATCAACAACGTCACGACGCTGTTGCTGCCGCCCAAGAAGCTGGCGCGACTCGACTTCAAGGCGGGCATCCCGGACGACGTGTCGAGCATGATCGTCGTCCCGTCGATGCTCGTCCGCCCCGATAGTGCCACGCACCTGCTCGAACGGTTGGAGATCACCTACCTCGCCAACCCCGACCCCGTCCTTCGGTTCGCACTCCTGACCGACTTCGCCGACGCTCCCGAAGAACACCGCCCCGAGGACGATACCTACGTCCGAAACGCACTTGATGGTGTGGCCGCACTCAATGCCCGCTACGCGCCGAACGGTCCCGACAAATTCTTCCTCTTCCACCGGCGCCGGACCTGGAACGCCCGGCAGAACCGCTGGATGGGCTGGGAGCGGAAGCGTGGCAAGCTGAGCGAGTTCAACCGTTTGATCCGCGGCGCCCAGGATACGAACTATTACGTGCTGAGCGGCGATATTGGCCTGCTCACCGACGTCAAGTACATCATCACGCTCGACGCCGACACGATCCTGCCGCGCGAGTCGGCCCGGCGTCTGGTCGGGACGATCGCGCACCCGCTCAACGCTCCCGTTTTCGATCCGCAAGCGCAGCGGGTCGTCGAGGGCTACGGCGTCTTGCAACCACGGGTCAGCTATCACCTGTATGCCGCCACGCGATCGCGGTTCGCGGGCTTGCTCGCGGCGTCGGGGGGGATCGACCCGTACTCGAACGCCGTGTCCGACACGTACATGGACCTGTTCGGCCTCGGCACGTTCACCGGCAAGGGGATTTACGACGTTGACGCCTTCGAGGCGGCCGTCGGTCACGCCTTTCCCGACAACGCGATCCTGAGCCATGACCTGATCGAGGGGAACTTCGCCCGCTGCGGCCTCGTCACCGACGTCGAGTTGTTCGACGACTTCCCCCCCCGCTACCACGCCTACGCGATGCGCGAGCACCGCTGGGCGCGGGGTGACTGGCAGCTCTTGCCCTGGCTCGGCGCGAAGGTGCCGACCGATCATGGGTCGGAGGCGAACCCGCTCCCGCTCGTCGAGCGCTGGAAGATTTTTGATAACCTGCGCCGGAGCGTGGTGCCGCCCGCCTTGGTGTTTTTGCTGGTGCTGGGCTGGACGGTCTTGCCGGGTTCGCCCTGGTTGTGGACGTTCTTTGCCCTGGCGGTCTCGTTCCTGCCGGTCGTGCAGACGATTCTTGGCGGCGGGTATAGCTCGTTCAAGGCGCGGTCGTTCGATGCTCTGCTCGGGACCGGGCACAGCATCCCGGCGACGGCGGGTCAGTCGCTCCTCTGGATCGCCTTTCTGGCCGACCAGGCGCGACGCTTGCTCGACGCGATCATCCGGACGCTGTCCCGCCTGTTCGTCTCACACCAAAACCTGCTGGAGTGGGAGACGGCGGCGGCGACCGAGCATCGCCTCGGCACCGGGATCGGCAACTTCATCCGCGCGATGTGGTTTTCGCCCGCGTTTGCGCTCGCGGTGGCGGGTCTGATCTATGCCGTGCATCCGTCGTCGTTGCTGGCGGCCTCGCCGGTCCTGCTTGCCTGGTTTGTTGCCCCCATCGTCGCTTACTGGATCAGTCGGCCCAAGCGGGTCAAGGAACTGCCGCTCAACGAGGCCGAGCGGGCCGAGATCCGCCGGATTGCGCGGAAGACCTGGCACTTCTTCGAGACCTTCGTCGGCGACGACGACAACTGGCTCCCGCCCGACAACTATCAGGAAGACACGATCGGCTCGGGCGGTCGCGTGGCGCACCGGACCTCCCCGACCAACAAGGGGATGCTCTTGTTGTCGACCCTGGCCGCGCACGACTTCGGTTACCTCAGTTTGAAAACGCTGACCGAACGCCTCCACAAGACGTTCGACACCTTCGACCGTCTCGAAAAGCACCAGGGCCACATCTACAACTGGTACAACACTCAGACCCTGCGGACCCTGCCGCCGAACTATGTCTCGACGGTCGACTCGGGCAACTTGCTCGGCTGCCTGGTGACGCTCAAACAGGGGATGCGTGAGAAGTTGAACGAGGTGATCCCGAGCCAGGCGTGTGTCAACGGCTTGGTCGATACGCTAGCGGTGCTGGTGGAGGATGTGCGGATCGGGCGACCGGCGAACGTCGGTGGCGAGTACGCCTCTTTCGATAAACTGACGCGCGACATCGGGTTGATCCTCCGCGAACCGGCGGACCATCTGGCGAAGTGGGCAGAGTGGCTTAACTGGTTGGCACCGAAAGCCACCGAGTTACTCACGGTCGTGGAAAGCCTCTCGGGCGTTGGTTCGGGTCAGGTAGAGCGATGGTCGGGCTATGCTCAACGCTTCGTGATGCTTGTGTCCGAGCGTTTGCAGGAGTTGGCCGATGTGGCTCCCTGGGCTTCGATGATCGAAACGAAGCGATCGGATGAGCATTATCGCCGCGTGGTCGGCTATCTGACATTCGCAAACACGCCGGGCACTTTGACGGAACTCGCCGCTCGCGCTTCGGACTTGATTGCAGGGTCCACTCAACAAGCCAAAGACGCCCCGGACGAATCGACCCGTTCGGCCTTCTCCGACCTTGCGGGGCTGGCCCGGGCATCCAAAGCCGCCGAGATCGTCGCCGAGTGCGAACGCCTCGCCGAGCGCGCGGGTCGGATGGCGGACGAGATGAAGTTTGGCTTCCTCTACAAGGAAGACCGCCACCTGTTCACGATCGGCCTGAACATGGCGACGGGGCGGCTCGACGCGAGTTGCTATGACCTGATGGCGTCGGAAGCGTGCCTGTCGAGCTTTCTGGCCGTGGCCCGGGGGGATGCGCCGCGGCGGCACTGGTTCCAGTTGGGGCGCCCTTATATTGAGGCGGCGGACCGGATCGGCCTGATGTCATGGGGCGGTTCGTGCTTTGAGTATCTGATGCCCCGGTTGATGATGCTCCCGCTCAAGGGGACGCTGCTCGACACAGCGCACCGGACGGCCGTCGCCCGCCAGATGGAATATGGTCGCCAGATGGGCGTGCCGTGGGGGATCTCCGAGTCGGCCTATGCCGCGTTCTCGGTCGAAGGCGACTACCACTACCAGTCGTTCGGCACGCCGGGCCTGGGCCTGAAACGCGACATTGGGTCCGATCTGGTGATCGCGCCGTATGCCACGGCACTGGCCGTCGCGGTCGAGCCTCGGGCCGCACTCGAAAACTTCCGCAAGCTCGCCGCCGAGGGGGGCGAGGGACGGTACGGGTTCTACGAGGCGGTCGACTTCACCCCCGAACGCCTGCCGAAAGGGAAGAAGTCGGTCGTCGTCCGCGAGTACATGGCACACCACCACGGGATGAGCCTGGTGGCGATGGCCAACGCCCTGCTCGACGAACCGATGCCGCGCCGGTTCCATGCCGAGCCGATGATCAAGGCGGTCGACCTCCTCTTGCAGGAACGCGTTCCCCGCGACGCGCCGATCATCGAGCCGTCGGAAGCCGGCGCCGCCGAAGGGGCCGCCGCGACCACCGAGGGGGGCAAGGCCGCCGAGCGTGCCAGCGTGCCGCTGATGAGTCGCCGCCTGAGCACGCCGACGTCCCCCCTGCCCCGGACGCACCTGCTGGCTAACGGCCAGTACAACGTGATGCTGACCAACGCCGGGTCGGGGTCGAGTGTGTGCCGGGGTCTCGACGTCACCCGATGGCGCGAGGATTCGACGCTCGACAACACCGGGCAGTACGTCTACATCCGCGACGTGGCGAGCAACGCCGTCTGGTCGGCCGGCTTCCAGCCGACCTGCCGGACCGCCGACCACTACGAGGCGATCTTCTCGGCCGACAAGGTGGCGTTCCGCCGGCTCGACGGCCAGATCGAGTGCCTGACCGAGATCACCGTCTCGCCCGAAGCCCGCGCTGAGATCCGCCGGGTCACGATCACCAACCACGACACCCGCCCGCGCGAGCTGGAACTGACCAGCTATGCCGAGGTTGTCCTGCTCACGCACGGCGGCGATGCCAGCCACCCGGCATTCGGCAAGCTGTTCCTCGAAACCGAGTGGGCATCGGCCTCCGAAGCCATTTTGTGCCGCCGGCGCCCACGCTCCGCCGAGCAGCAGCCGATCTGGGCCGTCCACGTCGCGGCGGTCGACAACCCGAACGCCCCCACCAGCCCGGCACAGTTCGAGACCGACCGGGCGCGGTTCCTCGGTCGCGGTCGGACCACCGCCGCGCCCGCCGCGCTCGATCCGGGAGCCAACCTGAGCGGGACCGTCGGCGCCGTGCTCGACCCGATCGTCAGCATCCGCCGTCGCGTCCGGATCGAAGCCGGGATGACCGCCTCGGTCGCCTTCACGACCGCCGTGGCCGACTCACGCGACGAGGCTCTCACCCTCGCCGACCACTACCGCGAGATCGCCGCCGTCGCCCGCGCGTTCGAGCTGGCCTGGGCCCATTCGCAGGTCGAGCACCGGTCGCGGAACTGGTCGGCGCACGATGCCCACATCTACCAGCGGCTGGCGTCGAGCATCCTCTACGCCGGGACCGCTCTCCGCGCTGAGCCGTCGATCCTGACCGCCAATACCAAGGGCCAACCCGGTTTGTGGGCTTACGGGATCTCGGGTGACAAGCCGATCATCGTCGCCTTCGTGGCCGAGTTTGATCAAACGAGTCTGGTGTCGCAACTCCTCACGGCGCATACCTATCTGCGGTTGAAGGGGCTCGAAACCGACCTCGTGATCCTGACTGGACCCGCCGAGGGGGATCTCGACGATCTGCCGGGCATGATCCTTGATCTCGTCCGAGGCAGCGACGCCCGCGACCTGGTCGATGCGCGAGGCGGGATCTACGTTCGGAAACTGGCACCGATCCCCGCCGATGATCGTCTCCTGCTCCAGGCGTATGCCCGGGTCGTGCTGTACGGCGATCAGGGGTCGCTCGCGGCCCAACTCGATCGACCCGAGCGAACCCATTCGACCCCCGACGCCTTCGTGCCGACGGCCGAGATCCGCAGCCATCGCCCGGTCGAAGCTGTGGCCCCCGAGACGGAAGAACTCCTGTTTGATAATGGCACCGGTGGGTTCGCGGGGGGTGGTGCTCAGTATGTGATCCGGGTGCCGTCGAGCCCTCAACCTGATATCCTCCGGAACGGGCGGGCGGATCAGCAAAACATCGCGCGGCCAACCTTGCCGCCCGCTCCCTGGGTCAACGTCATCGCCAATCCGAACTTCGGGTTCATCGCGTCGGAGACCGGTGGCGGTTATACCTGGGCCTCGAACAGCCAATCGAACCGGTTGACGCCCTGGGCAAACGACCCCGTTACCGACCCGCCGAGCGAGGTCCTGTACCTCCGCGACGAGACGACCGGCGACGTCTGGTGCCCGACCCCCGGACCGATCCACTCCGCCGAAGCGACCGTGGTCCGCCACGCGCAGGGGTACACGACCTACGAGCGGACGGTCGATAAACTGCGGCACACGCTCACGCTCCTGGTGCCGCCGCGCGATCCGGTCAAGCTCATCCACCTGACGATCACGAACACAGCCAGCGAGACCCGCTACCTCACGGCGACCTACTTCGCCGAGTGGGTGCTTGGCGGTAACTGCGAGCCGGCGGCGATGCAGGTCATCACCGAGCAAGGGGCCGATGGCTTACTGCTGGCGCGGAACCCGACGCATCCCGACTACTCGACCGACCTGGCGTTCCTCGACACCAGCATTGCCGAGCGGACCGTGACTGCCGACCGCGCTGAGTTCCTCGGTCGCAACGGGTCGGTCGCGCATCCCGCAGCGCTGGCCCGGGTCGGCCTGAGCGGAACCACCGGCGCGGGCTTCGACCCCTGCGGCGCGATCCAGGTCAAGTTGACGATCGAGCCGGGCGCCACCGAGACCGTCGTCTTTGTGCTCGGCCAGGCGGCCAACCCGGACGAAGTACAACGACTTGCCCGCCTTCACCGCGATCCGGCTCGGTTCGAGACGACACTTGCCGAGGTCCGCGCCGAGTGGGATCAGATCCTCGGCACCGTGCAGGTCGAAACGCCCGACCCAGCGATGAACATGATTTTGAACCACTGGCTGCTATACCAGGCATTAAGTTGCCGATTCTGGGGGCGATCGGCGACCTACCAGTCGGGAGGAGCTTACGGCTACCGCGACCAGTTGCAGGACTCGATGGCTCTGGTCTACGGCGCCCCGGGTGAGGCTCGCGCCCAGATCCTTCGCGCAGCGGGCCGTCAGTTCATCGAGGGAGATGTGCAGCACTGGTGGCATCCGCCGCAGGGCAAGGGCATCCGGACCCGGATCACCGACGACCTCGTCTGGTTGCCGTATGTCGTGGCGCATTATGTGACGACCACGGGAGATCGGGCGATCCTTGATGAGGTGGTGCCGTTCATCGAGGCACCGTTGCTCAAGCCGGGCCAGGAGGATGATTATGGCCTGCCGACAACGAGCCAGCAGACCGGTTCCATCTTCGAGCACTGTGTCCGGGCGCTCGACCGCGCTTATCACCTCGGCTCGCATGGCCTGCCGTTGATGGGGACGGGTGATTGGAACGACGGGATGAACCGGGTTGGCCAGCATGGCCGGGGCGAAAGCGTCTGGAACGCCTGGTTCTTCGTGGCGACATACAACCAGTTCGCGCTGGTGGCCGACGCCCGGGGCGACGCCGACCGCGCGGCAACCTGCCGGACCCGCGCAGAGGCAATTCGCGCGGCGACCGAGGCCAAGGCCTGGGATGGTGCCTGGTATCTCCGGGCCTTTTTCGACGATGGCACGCCGCTCGGCTCGGCAAAGAATGACGAGTGCCAGATCGACTCGATCCCGCAGTCTTGGGCGACGATCGCCGGCGTGGCTGACCCCGCCCGTTCACGCCAGGCGCTGGAGTCGGTGGATTCGAAGCTCGTGCAGGGTGATGACGGGGTCGTCTTGCTGTTCACACCGCCGTTTGATCAGGGCAAACTGCAACCGGGCTATGTCCGGGGCTATGTACCGGGCGTCCGCGAGAACGGTGGGCAGTACACCCACGCCGCCACCTGGCTCGTGCTGGCCAACGCGATCGCCAATCGCGGTGGTCGCGCCGTCGAGTTGTTCGATATCCTCAACCCGGTCCGCCACGCGCTTGATGCCGAGGCGGTTGCCCGCTACGTGGTCGAACCCTACGTCGTTGCGGCCGACGTTTATGGCCGAAGTCCGCACACGGGTCGAGGTGGCTGGACCTGGTATACGGGGTCGGCGTCCTGGCTCTATCGGGTTGGTCTGGAAGCGATCCTTGGCTTCCACCTTCATGCGGATCACCTGGCGATCGATCCCAAGATCGCCGCCAACTGGCCGGGATTCGCGATCCGGTTCCGGTACAAGACGAGCACATATCGAATCGAAGTCGCCAACCCCGACGGCGTTGAGCATGGTGTGCGCTCGGCGACGCTCAACGACCAGTCGGTCGATCCCAACGCGATTCCCTTGACCGACAACGGCGGCTCGCACGTCATCGCCGTGGTGATGGGTCGGCAGACTTGATCAGGCAAGCCGAACGAGTTGGATTGCAGTCCCAGCAAAAACCGCCGATCAAAGGTGACGATACTGTCAGCTTCGGTCGGCGGTGCTGTTTCCTGGAAACGACTGAAGCAGACCAGGCCGGTTGGGACGTTCAGATCCGGGCGGATCAAAGGACGAGGTCGCGGCAGAGATCATCATCGGGAACTGAGTGGCCGAATCCGTCCGGCCTCAGGCAGGTTGGGAAATGTTGCGTGGACCCGGAAGCCAGGGTGGAAGACTGATCGGCGCAATCTTCCACGTTCGGCCAGGGAGATGGTCGAGTGCCGTTTCCGGTAATCGCCATGTTGCGGCGGGGAGCCGAACAGGGGGCGGTTCGCAACCAAAGGAAGGAGAAGGAGGCAGGTTATCACTGGCAGAGCAGGCAAAGGAGGGTTGTTGAAGGCAAATCAATCAGGCTTCAAAGCGGTTACGGACGAGACCACGCATTTGCAAGTGGCTGACCGACATCGACAATTCCTTGAGACGGTTGACAAGCTTATTCTCCACCATCTGGGCGGGGGAGATCTGCGAGCGATCGTCGATCACCAGCGACTCTTCCGGCAAAGCTGAAGCGAACCGCGAGGCCAGAGAACGGGCGGCGATGGAGGCGGGAGCCGCGACCGGGGCCACGACGGGGTTCAGCAGGGAAGAACTGGAGGCGAAACGCGAACCGTCGAGGGACGGAACGGAGGTTTTCATCAGAAATTCGTCTTTCATTCAGGTCTCCCTTGCAGTTGGACCGAATCAGGCCACACGCCAGACTCGGATCTGAGGCAAAGGTCATACCGAACGGTTTGATCTTGGCCAGTGTGATTCCACTTTGTCAATAGCCGAGACATTTCTCGGGCTTGACCGTCGATGCAGTAGTTCATACGACATTGCGAGCGATGACGTCGAACAACATTTTGGCGAACTTGCACTTCACTCACGAATTTTTTGGGTATGACCCTGCCCTCATTCCTTATTGTCCGGATGAAATCTCGAAAACCAGCGAGCTGTCCCAACGGTGGCGAGCAAAACCATCGTAGAATTCGCAGAGGTCTGTGCTGATCGTGGTTCGAATAAGTGAATCTTGATCGTATGGAAATGCCTCTTGGCAACCTTGATTCGTGGATCGAGGTTGATGGCATGAAATAATTAGCCACCAGCCCCGACTTCGACGCCGACTTTTCTTGGCTCCGCACCACTTGTTTGCTCCCCTTGATTCGATCTCCGCACCTATTTCCATCCTCAGCGCCACCTCGTTTTCCGAAAAGGGACCCGAATGTTCCCGAAGCTGGTCAGGGCATCATCACGACTCTGGCATGAGATCCGAGGCGCAGCCCAGATCGGGCGCGAGGTCTGGAAGTTGATTCCGGCGGCACAGAAACGCACCCTGTTCGCCGCCGTCGCGGTGATGATCCTTTATTCCGCCGCCAACTCAACCATCCCACGGTTGCTCGGGGCGGTGACGGACAAGGCCCTCACCGGGGTGACGGACCATCTACCACGCTCCGCGATCTTCCAGTCATGCTTCCTGTTTCTGGGCTTGATGGGTCTGAGTTATCTGGTCCGAGAAACCGCGAACGTCGTCCGCCGTTTCCTGGTGGAACGGGCCTGCACACGGATCGACAAGAACCTTTGCGTCCGCCTGGTCGGTCACCTGATGGAAGTCGACCTGTCCACGCTTTCGTTCGAGCAAGTAGGTGCCATCCACGGCCGGATCACGCGCAGCGTTGAGGGGTTCATCCAGTTCCTCCGGATCAGCTTTCACGACTTCATCCCGGCGATCTTCACCGGGACCATCGCCCTGATCGTCGTCTTCAGCGCCAACCCGAAAGCCGCGCTGGTGATGGCCTGCGTCGCGCCGCTGTCGCTCGGGATCACCCTCTGGCAGATCGCGACCCAAAACGGAATCCGCCTTGGTTTGCTTCGGCTGCGTGAGGCGATGGACGGCACGGTTGTCGAACTCCTGTCGGGGATCGACTACATCCGCGCTTCGCACACGCACCGGCAGGAGATCCTCCGCGTCGAAGGGACCGCCGAGCGGCGCCGGAGCCAGGAACTCCGGCATCACTTCGAGATGTCGCTGTTCGGCAGTGCCAAGGCGATCAACGAGGGGTTCTTCAACCTGCTCGTGATCTCGGTGTCGGTCTACCTCTTTGTGAACGGGCACATCACGACCAAGGAGATGATTGCTCTGCCGCTCTTGTTCCTGCAGGTCATGGCTCCGCTGAGCGAGGTCCATCGGATCATCGACGTCGGGCACGAATGCTCGCTCAAGGTGGCCGACCTGCTCAAGTTGCTCAACGAGCCGATCGACCGGTCGTTCAATCCGGTGGAGGTCGGCGAGCCGGTCCTTGATGGCTCGGTGCCGCTGGTGGTGGCAGAAGACCTCCAGGTCGAGTACCGCACCAGCGATAAGAAGCGGAAGAAGGTTCTGAACGGAGTCAACCTCCAGATCAACGCGGGGGAAACGATCGGGGTGGCGGGTCGATCCGGGTGCGGTAAGTCTACCTGGCTCAAGATCATGATGCGCTTGATTCACCCGTCGGGCGGTAATCTCAGCCTCGGTGGGGTGCCGATCGACTCGGTTTCCCGCGAGTCGATCGGCGACCTGATCGGCTATGTCGGGCAAAACCCGTTCGTCTTCTCGGGGACGATCGCCGACAACATCGCCTATGGCTGCGAACATGCCACGATGGACGAGATCCGCGAAGCCGCCCGGATGGCCTGCATCGACAAGGAGATCCTGGCGATGGAAGGAGACTTCCAGGCGCGAGTCTCTGAGCGTGGTCAAAACCTCTCGGGTGGTCAGCGGCAGCGGATCGCCCTGGCACGGGTCTTCCTCAAAAACCCGCCGATTTTGATCCTCGACGAGGGGACCTCGGCGCTCGACAACATCAGCGAACGGCGCGTCCAGCGGGCGATCCACGCCGCCCGGGCGGATCGGACCGTGATCCTGGTCGCCCACCGGCTGTCGACGCTCCTCGATACCGATCGGATCTTCGTTTTTGATGAAGGCCGCGTTGTGGAGACGGGCAAATATGACGAACTCGTCCGGATGAATGGGGTGTTTACCGAACTCGTCCTCTCTGCGGCTTCGGAGTTTGCCCCGCCCATCCCGATTCCCTCGCGGCCGATTATCGTTGAGGCTGTCGTCGCCGAGGAGACTGCGGCGGTCGAAACGCTGTCGCCAGTCTTCGAGGTCAGCCCGATGCCTGAACCGGTTGCGGTTGGTTAATTCCCCATGCGCATCCTCGCCGTGGGTGACCTGCATGGTGATCTGGGCGTCGTGGATCGAGCCATCGACCGGTTCGATCCCGACGCCCTGCTCTGTGTCGGTGATTGGGGCGACGCCAATCAACTGATCGAAACGGAACTCGCGCGGGTGGTCGCCCGACTCCCAACCCTGACCATCTTCGGCAACCACGACCCGCTGGGCTGGCTGGGGCGGGTGATCGATCGCGACAGTCAATCGATCCTGATCGAGCCGGGTACTGTCCGGTCTCTGGGCGGGCTCAAGATTGCGGGAATCAGCGGAATCTGGGCAAAGTCGCACCGGCAACCGTACTACGTCACCGACGAGGATGTCGCGGAACAGGCGACGCGAATTGCTGCCAGTGGCCCGATTGAAATCCTGCTGACTCACGGTTGCCCGATCGGTCTGGCGGATCAGACACCCAGCGGCAAGCGTGGCGGTCAGCGTTGCTTTTTGTTGGCCAATCAGGTCATCAACCCGACGATTCACCTGTGCGGCCACCTCCATCAGGCTCAGGAGCGAACCTTGCGGGATGGTCGCCGCGTCCTCAACGTGGGGCCGACGCCCGAGGGCTCGATCGTCCTGGTCGATTTAATCGACAACAGGCCCGTGGCACAAATGGCCCAGATCGAGGAGCAACTGCCATGAACGAAGATGCCATCCAGCGGGCCGCGGTCTGGATTGCCGAGGCGGATGCGCTTGTCATCGCCGCCGGGGCAGGCATGGGGGTTGATTCGGGTCTGCCCGACTTTCGCGGCTCCGAGGGATTCTGGCGGGCATATCCCGCTTATCAAAAGCTGGGTCTTCAGTTCGAGGAGATGGCCGATCCCGGCCATTTCGCGAGCGACCCGGCTCTGGGGTGGGGGTTCTATGGCCACCGCACGAACCTCTATCGGACTACGATTCCGCACGCTGGGTTTGGCATCTTGCGGCGGTGGATGGTCTCCAAGGCCCAGGGTGGTTTTGTCTTCACGTCGAACGTCGACGATCACTTCGGTCGAGCCGGGTTTGATCGGCAGCGGATCGTCGAGATCCATGGGTCGATCGAGTGGCGGCAATGCCAGGCTGGGTGTGGTCAACCGGTGTTTCCCGCGGATTCCACGCCAATCGAGGTGCATCCAGCCACCTTTCGAGCCGCGATCCCTTTTCCCGATTGTCCGCGTTGCGGCGGTCTGGCTCGACCAAACATTATGATGTTCGGTGATTGGAGTTACACCGGTGATCGGACGGATCAGCAGTTGCACCGGCTGAACGAATGGCTCAACTCGCTCAACGGTGCTCGGCTGGTTGTGATCGAGATGGGAGCGGGTCGTGCTATCCCGACGGTCCGGCGGCTCTCCGAGCAATTGATCCAGGAAGCGGGAGCCAGCTTGATTCGGATCAACGTCCGCGAACCGGACGTCCCGCGATTGCAGATCGGCCTGGCGAGCCCCGCGCTGGCGACTCTCCAGGCGATCGATGCTGCTTTGCGGTCGGATGCCTCAGGCGGCGACTGATTCGACCAGCGGCGCGAAGTGCCGTGGGGTCCGGGGCCAGTTAGGAGGCGGTGGCACTGTTCCGGAGGGGTCCAGGCGGAGATGGTCCCGCCGGGCCAGAATCTGGATCCGGATCTGTGCCCGGGTGGGTGGACGGGTCAGGTGGGCCACCGTGCCCAGGCAGGTCAAAGCCGCCGCATAGCCAAACGCGATGCTGGGGATCAGGCCGATCGTCGGTGCAGTCTGGATAAACGTTAGCAGAAAGGCCGCCATTGCCCAGTTCCCGGGCGGCAAGGCACGCGCCATCCGGACCGCCGGGACCGGTCCCGCTTCGAGTCGAGTCAGCACTAGACTCGTCAGAGTGACGCCGGGAAAAGCTCCCAGACAACCCGCGACGCTCGGTCCAAGCTGTTCCCCCAGGCTGATCGCCGTCCCGACACACGCGGCCGGGACCGCCGTCCGGAGCCAGAAGACCTCGCGATTGGTCAGTTTGACGTTGGGACAATTCGGAGTCGCGACCGGGTCTCCCACACGCGTGGCTAACCAGGTGGCAAGGGCCAGGAACAGCAGCGACGCGGGGCAGTTCCCCCCCAGGAACTGGCCGAGCAGCAAGATCCCCGCCATCACGGCGAAATACGACACAACCCCCAGCGCGATCGAACGAACCAGACCCCATTCCGCGACGATCGCCGACGCGAACGCCAGTGACAGGGCCGATGCGCCGGCCAGGCCCACCCAGCACGCGGAGGCCATCGCCACCGCATAATCCAGCCCAAGATCACTGCCGCCCCCCAGCAGGGCAATGGCGGTTGAGCATGGCAAGGCGGTGATCAAACCCGCCCACCGAGGACCGATGGTCCGGCCCACGACCCGATAACCATGACTCAACGCCACGACAAGCGCAAGTTTCCAAAGATGTCCGAGCATCGAAGTCAATTCCTGGCTTGATCGGTTGCGAAAACCCCGAACGAACCCAATGGATCGTTGGAACCGCAAGTCGATCGGCTGTCTCAGCAAGCGGTGCGGTAATTCCCCGTTGTGCAGCCACCAAAATCGCGAGCAACCGTCATTGCTCGATATCTTGATATTCAAGGTCATCGGCACACCCAATGGCAAACTTGAAGCTTTTCGCGGGAATTATGGATCAGGCAGTTTCAGTCGATTTCGATCACCAAGAGGGTCATGCCGTGAGGGAGTTTTCGAACGGTTGAGCAGTCTCCTGTTTTCAGTGCTGGCTTCTGCTAGATTGAGCGATTGGCCGACTTCCTGCGATCTGCCTATCATGGATCGGGAGCGGTCGGGTCTTATCTCACTCTGACCGTGATCGGCCGGTCATCTCCGGGGGCGATGCATGCGGGTTGCGCTCTTCATCACCTGCTTTAACGACTCGATCTTCCCGCAAACCGGTCGCGCGGTGGTCGAAATTCTCGAACGGTTGGGGCATCAGGTCGAGTTTCCGCTCGACCAGACCTGCTGTGGCCAGATGCACTACAACACGGGATATCAGTTGGAAGCCATCCCGTTGATCCGGCGGTTTGTGGAGATCTTCAGCGGGTTCGACGCGGTGGTTTCCCCGTCGGCGTCGTGTGTCGGCATGGTCCGGCACGTCTACCCCCGCGCCGCCGAACTGGCAAAAGACAGCAAGCTGGCCGAAGCAATCGCGCAGATCGAGCCGACGGTTTATGAGTTCACCGAGTTTCTGGTCAACCGGCTCGGCGTGGTGGACGTTGGGGCGTACTATCCGCACCGGGTCACCTACCACCCAACCTGCCACTCGCTCCGGGCGCTCCGCGTCGGCGATGCCCCGCTCAAACTCTTGCGGGCCGTCCGAGGGATCGACCTGGTCGAGTTGCCTCGTGCCGAGGAGTGCTGCGGCTTCGGCGGGACATTCGCGGTCAAGAACGCGGATACGTCGATGGCGATGCTCGGCGACAAGATCCGCTGTGTCCTCGACACGCGCGCCGAGGTCTGCGCGATGGCCGACAACTCTTGCTTGATGCACATTGGAGGCGCCCTTCACCGCCAGCGGGCTGGGGTTGGGACGATCCATCTGGCCGAAATCCTCAACTCGACCGCAGGGAACTGACCGACCCATGAGCACAGCCCACGTCGAAGCGATCCCGACCCGGCCCGCCGTTCCGTTCCCCGACGCGGCGAAGGTCGCGCTGGCCAACTCGCAGCTCCGCCGGAACATGGGCAAGGCCACCCAGACCATCCGCGGCAAGCGGGCCTCGGTGGTTGATGAGATGCCCGATTGGGAAGCCCTCCGCGACGCGGGAAGCGCGATCAAGAACCGGGTGCTCCGCCACCTCGACGACTACCTGATCCAGCTTGAAGAGTCCGTCACCCGCGCGGGGGGAAAAGTCCACTGGGCACGTGATGCCGCCGAGGCCAACGCGATCATCGCGCGCGTGGCCAGATCGCACAACGCCCGCGAGGTCGTGAAGGTCAAGTCGCTGACGACCGACGAGATTGGCCTGAATGATGCGCTCGCCGCCGAGGGGATCGAGGCGATCGAGACCGACCTCGCCGAGCTGATTGTCCAACTCGCGGGAGATCGGTCGTCGCACATCCTCGTGCCGGCGATCCACAAGAACCGCGCCGAGATCCGCGACCTGTTCCGCCAGAAGCTCGGGCTTCCCGACCTGACCGACGAGCCGAAAGAACTCGCGGGTGCGGCTCGGGCGCACCTGCGCGACAAGTTCCTCAAGGCCAAGGTGGCCGTCAGTGGGGTCAACTTCGGGGTCGCCGAGACCGGGTCGATCGCCGTCGTCGAGTCCGAAGGGAACGGCCGGATGTGTCTAACCCTGCCCGAGGTCCTTATCTCGGTCATGGGTCTGGAAAAGATCATCCCAACCTGGGGTGACCTCGAAGTTTTCATGCAGCTCCTTCCCCGGTCGTCCACCGGCGAGCGGATGAATCCGTATAACTCGTTCTGGACCGGGGCATCGACCACCGAGAACGGCCCGCGTGAGTTCCACCTGATCCTGCTCGATAACGGCCGGACCAAGGTCCTCGCCGACCCGATGGGCCGGTCCGCGCTCCACTGCATCCGCTGTTCCGCCTGCCTCAATGTTTGTCCGGTCTATGAACGAACCGGGGGCCACGCCTACAACTCGGTTTATCCGGGACCGATCGGCGCGATCCTGACACCGCAGCTTGCCGGGGTCGAAAACGCCGGATCGCTTCCTTATGCCTCGTCGCTCTGCGGGGCCTGCTACGACGTCTGCCCAGTGAAGATCAATATCCCCGAGATCCTGATTCACCTGCGCGGCGAGGTCGTCCGGCACAAGCAAGCCTCCTGGGGGCTGCCCGACCCCGAAAATCTGGCGATGAAATTGCTGGCGCGGGTGTTTGCAAGTCCCAGCCTGTTCCGAAAGTCGCAGCAGATGGGCCGGTTGGGGCAGAAAGCGGTCGTCAAAAGCGGCTTCATCGAGGCTCTGCCCGGCCCCTTCGCCGGTTGGACCACGATGCGCGACGTGTACCCCGTAGCCCCGCAGACCTTCCGCGAGTGGTGGAAAACTCGATCATGACCGACAGCCGCGCCGAGATCCTCCGCCGCGTCCGGGTGGCGATCCGCGACGTTCCTACCTCCGAGGTCCCCACCGACACACCCATCCCGCGCGACTATCGCCGGGTCGATACCGATTCCGCCGCCGAGCGGATCGACGCCTTCGCTGAGCGAGTCGCCGAGTATCGGGCCACCGTCCAGCGCGTTCAGTCCGCCGACCTGCCGGGGGCGATCGCCGCCGCATGCGCGAGGCGAGGCGTTCACCGCCTGGTCGTCCCCGACGACATTCCGCCTGATTGGATACCCGACGGCATCGTGTTGTTGCGCGACGACCCCACCCTGCCGGTCTCGGGCTCATTTGACCCGGGCGATGGCGTCTTGACCGGTTGCGCTCTGGGGATCGCCCAGACCGGGACGATCGTCCTTGACTCGGGTCCGTTGCAGGGGCGACGGCTCTTGACCCTCTTGCCCGACTATCACCTCTGCGTCGTCCGGGCGGATCAGGTAGTCGGGCTCGTTCCCGAAGCCGTCACGCACCTGCAAGCCGTGGCTAATCGACCCGACCGCCCCATCACCTGGATCTCGGGGCCTTCCGCCACTTCGGACATTGAACTCAATCGGGTCGAAGGGGTTCATGGCCCCCGGACGCTGGAAGTTCTTCTGGTCGAGTCGGCAAGCTGATAGCAAAACGAAACGACCGACAACCCATGATCAGGATGTCGGTCGTTTGTCATGATAGCAAGGGTGGCTGACGGGATTCGAACCCGCGATATCTAGATCCACAATCTAGTGCCTTAACCGCTAGGCCACAGCCACCATCAATCAGCAGTTCCATATTAAGGCGACGACCGCGGAGCGTCAAGCCGCCAGTACGCTTTGCGTCTCAACTCGAAATTTTCGATGTTGTCTTGGCTCATGGGAATCGCATGATAAGCTAAGATTCGACTCGACCTTCCAGCCCATGATTGGCTCAATTTGACCGCTTTGAGATCACGATTGACTGGACTGAAGGCAAGGACTGGCGATCACTGAGCCGGTGGTTCCTTGACTCAATTTGATCGAAGATCTTGTCAGGATTTCCAGTATCTAACTCCGTGTAAGCGTTGGCTTCCAACCTGATCTGGCTCCCTGTTCAATTTTCTGGCTGTCGAGCGGCTTGACAAAGCCTTATGTCTCTCCTACCAATAGGGCTCCGCCCTCGGGAACAACGCCAACCGACGCCAGGGGGTTGAGCCAGAGAACCGTTTTTTTGACTCGGGGGGTACACGACTCTTGGCCCCTTCTCCTGAGGACCGAACGATGTGGGACCGTGGTGCTTTGGCTGTGATCGCTGACCTCCCGGCTCTCGGGGAATCCGTCGACTTTGACGAACTCGTGCCGCCGCTCTTTGACCGATATCCCGGCGACGAGGAAGAAGACGACCTCGAAGAGGATGACCTCGACGACGACGATGATCTTGAAGATGATGACGATGACCTGGATGACGACGAGGACGACATTGATGAAGAAGACCTCGACGAGGAAGACATGGAGCTCGACGAGATCGACATCGATGAAGACGAAGACGACCTCGATGATGACGAAGATGACGACGATCTTGACGACCTCGATGACGAGGATGACGAACTCGAGGACGTCTAAGTTCTGTCAAGCTGTCGCCTGAACGGGTCAGTTGCCTACCTGGATTCGCGTTGCCCAGCAAGGGTTGTCCTTAACCTTTGGCTGGGCTGTTCGATTCTCGATAGCCTGCGTAATTTCCGCAACGACTGCTTGGCTTTGCGCGCTTTTCCGGTTATGTTGAAAGTGTTCTCGACGTGTGTGCCGTGGTATGCCGCTGGGCCTCCCAGTACCTCGGTGGGTTGGATTTTACCCGGGCCTTTGGTGGAAGGGAGCGGCCTCGAAATGTCTTCTGCCTTCGATCGGCCCGATGACTCCGACCTCCCAGCATCCGAAATCTCGAAACGACGGCTGCGGAAACAAAGCCAACTCGACTTCGAGCTGGATTTCTTGAGCCGGATCCTGACCCGCGATCCGCTCTATGCCGACGCTTTGAAGGTGCACGCCGACAACCTCGCCGCCAAGGGCTATGCCAATCGAGCCTTGCAGGCGGACCAGCAGTTGATCCGGCTTCGACCCGAGCGTCCCATCCCCTGGTTCAATCTGGCATGTTCGTATGCCGTGCTGGGAATGATCAACCACGCCTTCGATTCGCTGGAACGATCGATTAGCCTCGGTTTTGATGACTGGCATCATCTCAGACGCGACCCGGACCTGAAGCCGTTGCGTCGCGATCCTCGATTCGTCCGCCTCTTTCCTCGATCGTGAGTCGTCGCTTCGATGCAACATCATCGCTGGGATCAGGTTGCGGAAGCCGCCGATGCCGTTCGCTCGCGCTGGTCTGGTCAGCCCGCCGTCGGAATCGTCCTGGGGACAGGTCTTGGTGGCCTCGCCCAGGAAATCGCGGTCGAGGGGACCATCCCGTATGGTGAGATCCCGCACTTTCCCAGTTCCACCGTCCAGAGTCATGCGGGTCAGTTGCGGTGCGGAACCCTTGCCGGCCAGACGGTCATGGCCATGGAAGGTCGGTTTCACCTTTACGAAGGCTACACCCCAGCGCAGATTACGTTCCCGATCCGCGTCATGCGGCAGCTTGGCTGTCAGACCTTGATCGTCTCGAATGCCGCCGGTGGCCTCAACCCGCTGCACTCCAAGGGTGACCTCATCGTCATCGACGACCACATCAACCTGATGGGCGTCAACCCCTTGATCGGGCCCAACGACGATCGGCTCGGGGTCCGGTTCCCCGACATGATCGAACCGTATGATCGCGAACTCCAAAAGCTCGCTCTCGATGTCGCACTGGAAGCGAACATCACGGCCCACCGTGGGGTCTACGTGGGGATCGCCGGCCCCAACCTCGAAACCCGCGCTGAGTATCGCTTCCTGCGCGCCATCGGGGCGGATGTCGTCGGCATGTCGACAGTTCCCGAGGTAATCGTTGCGGTCCACGCCGGGATGAAGGTTCTTGGCTTCTCGATCGTTACGGACCTTTGCTTGCCTGACGCCCTGGAACCAGCGAAGCTCGAAGATATCCTCGCTGTAGCCGGTCAGGCGGAAGGCAAGCTCCGCACGATTGTGGTTCAAGTGCTCGAACGATTAACGAATCGGGCGTGAGATCCGCCCCGAACCCGTAACGGAACTTCCGTTTCGCGCGAGTTTGAACGCGATCATGGCTCGATCCGAAACCCTGGATTCGTGAGCCATTTTGACGGATGTCGTCAAACGTGGCGACCACGGCAAGATTGCCGTGGTCGCCGAGTTGCCGCGAATCTGATCTGTCCAGTCGTTTACAGTCCGCCGCCGAACCCATTGGACTCGCGATCCGCGGCGGCCATGCCTTCGCTGGGCATCTCGCGACGGGCAGCGACGTGCGGGCCGCGGTAGATCCCGCCGCGGTTATGCTGGGTGTGGCCGCGGAGCGGACCACCACGACGCAACGGGGGCTGTTCGCCGCCAGCCATCACGCCGGCCCCTTCGGGCAACGCGATATCGAACTCGCCGCCGTCCAGGTCGTCGTAGCGCGACACGTAGCCCGGCAACTTGGAGCGTTCCAGTTCATCGGCGTACGAGGCGAGCACAGCACCCTGGATCTTCTCGCGGCAGGTCGAGTTGATCGGGTGGGCGATGTCGGCGTGCAGCTTGGCCCGGCCGTCGGCATCGCGGATGGCGCGGTTCTCATCCAGGCGGCTGCCGCACTGGTTGCAAAACCGGCTCCGGAGGTGATTCTTGGTGCCGCAATGACCGCATCGGTCGGTCAGCTTGCGGCTGGGCATGGCCACAAAGAAGCCCTTGGCTCCCTCGATGATCTTGAGATCACGGATGACGTACGAGTCGTCAAAGGTGATGCTGCAAAAGGCCTGCAGGCGCTCGTTGCTGCCCGAGTTGTCTTCCATGAGCTTGATGCGGACTTCGGTGATTTCCATAGCCAGTACTCCTTTACGTGGCGTTCTCTGCTCTTTGCTCAAGGGCCGCAAGTCACGACCTGGACACGTCCGAGTCCGAGCAAACCAAGACTTCTCGCGGCGTCCTCTGCCGCTTGGCGGTCGCGTGCCAGGCCGAAATAGCTTGACCCGCTCCCGCTCATCAAGTGCCCGACCAGGGGCGGTCTCAGGTTGGTCAAGGCGTCTCTGACCGCCCCGAGGGGTGGAACCAGAGACTCCGCGACCGGTTGGAGCCGGTTGAAGAAGGCACGACCCAGAGCTTCGGGGTCACCCGAGGCCAGAGCCGCGGTGATTGGCTCGATCGACCGAGGTCGATCCGGGACAACCACCTCGCGATACACCCGGGCGGTGGCGACACCGACCGGCGGACAGACCAGCACGAAGTGGAACACGCCGGGCAGAGCCAAAGGCTCAACCCGCTCCCCCCGCCCTCGACACAGAGCGCAAGGCCCGTGGCGAAAGAAGGTCACGTCGCTGCCGATCGCGGCGGCGAGGGCGTCAAGCTGATCGGGGGGCAAGTTCAGGCCCCACAACCGACTCAGACCCGCGAGCGTCGCGGCGGCATCGGATGACCCACCGGCCAGACCAGCTTGCGCCGGGATGACCTTGGTCAGGGTGATCCGTGCTCCCAGATTCGAGCCAGCGGGCGAGTTCGCCTGAAGAAGTTCCGCAGCTCGGACCACCAGGTTATCACTCCCGGTGGGCAAGCTCGGATCATCGCAGACCAACTCGATCCGTCCTGACGGGGCATTCTCAAACGTCAAGGTATCACACAGGTCAACCGTCACCATCAACGACTCGATGTCGTGATAGCCGTCGGCCCGTCGTTGCAGGACTTCCAGAAACAAGTTGAGTTTGGCGGGCGCCAGAACAATCACCCGACCCGCATCGATCCGTTCGATCATCTTCCAGTCGCTTCCTGGCGACCGGTTGACGTCAACCCGAGCCGTGCTTTGGTCTTGATGTCTGACACGACCAGACTCATCGTTTCACTCCCGCAACGCCCGCTCTGGCTCCCATCTTGGAGGCCAGTTTGGGACGATTCCTTTCGCTTCGTTGCCCGTGGCGGAACATTATCCCGAACCCTGTTTTGCCGCAAGGCGGAAACGGCGAAAAACTCTCAAGTCGAAAAGACGATCGTACCGACGACGCCAATCCTGATGGTGCGTCAAGACCTCATCGCTTGACATTGTCATGGATTGTCAGATTTACGTGGCTCGCTTTGATCCACGCAAGCAAAGCCGGTTCTCAAACGGCGATCTTTTGCCAGCATATTGGGAGAGCAACCGCCCGGTCATCGCCTGAGCCAGTTTGCCGAGTTCCTGGCTCGACCAACAAAAAAACCGGGCCGACTATGAAGTCGACCCGGCGCGGGGTGGAGCGATATTTCAATGCGATCGCTCAGTTGCACGTCATGCAGGAGGGAACAACGACCGGAACCATGGTGCACTGCTGGACGGCGACCGAGCGTGGGACAACCTGCGAGACGGTCTGATTCACCGTAACGGGAACCTGTTCAGCGACGGTCACCGGGACCTGGCGGGTCGCGGTCTCAGCGACCATCCGGCAGGTGGTCACGGGGACGTTTTCAACGTGCTCCTCGGCGACCATCGAGCAGGTAGTTGTCGGGACGTTTTCGACGTGCTCCTCATTGACCATCGTGCAGGTCCGAACGTCGTAGGGTTGAACTCGCTCCTCGGCAACCATCGAGCAGGTCGTCACGGGGACGTTTTCAACATGCTCCTCATTGACCATCGTGCAGGTCCGAACGTCGTAGGGTTGAACTCGCTCCTCGGCAACCATCGAGCAGGTGGTCGTCGGGATGTTCTCGACATGCTCCTCGTTGACGATGGTGCAGGTCCGGACATCGTAGGGCTGAACTCGCTCCTCGGCAACCATCGAGCAGGTGGTCGTCGGGACGTTCTCAACCTGTTCCTCGGCGACCATCCGGCAGGTCTGGACGGGAACCTGGCGATACTGGGTTTCGCTGACGTAGCGGGTCTGGCTGACCTGCTGGACGACGGGTCGCGAAACGAAGACGCGCTCGCGGACGGTCCGGGGCGGACACTGGACAGCGACAGTCGTCAACACCTTCTTCTTGTGACCGCAGCGGGCGGGAACGCAGCCGCACTCGTCCACCTTGACCTTGACCTGCCGCTCGACGATCGGGCCGGGCGTGGTCGTGAATTGTGTTTCGTAGGCACCACACTCGCGGGTCACTTCGCTGACCGTCGTGATCGGCTTGCAGACGGTATAAGGCTGCGTGATCATCTGGGTCTCGACGACCGGCTTCATCACCGTGTACTTGCGCTGGACGGTGCTGGTCGTGTAGACCGGCCGCATCACCGTGTATTTGCGTTCAAGGCGTTGGGTCTGATAGACCGGCTTGGCCACGGTGTACTTGCGCTGGACGTTGCTAGTGGAGTAGACGGGCCGCATGACCGTGTATTTGCGTTCGAGGCGTTGGGTCTGGTAGACCGGCTTGGCCACGGTGTACTTGCGCTGGACATTGCTGGTGGAGTAGACGGGCCGCATGACCGTATACTTCTTTTCGAGGCGTTGGGTCTGGTAGACCGGCTTGGCCACGGTGTACTTGCGCTGGACGGTGCTGGTCGTGTAGACCGGTTTCATCGTCGTGAACTTGCGCTGAACGGTCGAGGTTTCGGTGACCGGCCGCATGACGGTGTACTGCTCGGCCCGCATCTCGGTCCGGTAGCGCGTCTCCAGCACGGTGACGGCTTTGTTCTGGTAAACCGTTTCGTAGACGGTCTGATTGACTGTCTGGCACTGCGGGGCCAGAGCGACGGTCGTGGTCTGGACGACCGGGGCGGGTGCGCAGGTGTTGCAGGCTCCGCCCCCGTAAGTGGCCCATGTGGGCGCGATCCACCCCAGCGAGGTCACCACGACACCCGCGGCCAGTCGTGCCCCCTTCAGAAACTGCGCCATTCGATTCCCCTTCGAGAGCAAGTGTGACCGCCCCGGTGTATTCGCCTGAATCATGAGATCGCATCCAAAACCGCAAGCCCAACCCCGGCGGCTGCCCGGCTTACAAGGAGTAATCCGGCCAAACCACAGGACTGACGCGTACGGGACAAACAATCCCATCGTTGTGTCCCTTAAATATAACATAGGTAATCTGGGAAATCAGGAACCGATAAAAAATTCTCCAAAGAATTCCGCCAGTCTGACCGACAGAAGCTTCATTTTGTCCAATTTGTGAAAGCAAGCATGATGCCGGATCAGCCCGACCTCAATCGCTTCTCTGCTCATCCTCGTGAGAACCCCAGTCTTAAGCGGAAAATCGTTCATTCTGAATTTTTGAATCCGCCAGCCGGCAAGATCGGACGAGCCATCAGATCCGTTAGTTTGGAAAATTTCTCAATCTATGACATCAAACGAAAACGCAGCGGTCCAGGAGGCCTGGACACGCTGCTTAGACCGCATCGAATTTTGGGAGCCGTGGGGCTTATTGTTGCGGCCCCGCCGGAGTCGGGAACGGCGGCGGCACATCACCTGACGAGACGGGCGCGGGACCAGGGTCAATCACCGTGGGCGAGGTCCGGCGCGGGGTCGAGCGGATCACGGTCGTCGGGGCCGGCTGGCTGGTGATTGTGGCGGAAGGCTCGGGCTCCGATCCGCTGAACTCCTGACCCGGCTTGGGCAACTTCGTGTAAGCCGTGGTGGCGGCGGTTCGGACCTCTTGCCGCTTGTCATAAAGCGAAGCCCGCTGGAGCGGGACGGCAGCGCGGGGGTCGCCGATCTCGCCGAGCGCCCAGGCGGCGGCCGTGCGGACCTCGCGGTCGAAGTCGTGGTCAAGACGTTCGATCAGCGGCACGACCGCGCGATCGTCGCCGAGGTTCCCCAGCGTCAAGGCACCATCGCGCCGGCTCTGATGGTGCAGACTTGCCAGCCGCCCGATCGCATCGGCGACATTGGGTGGCAGCGGCGGTTCCACCAGGCGGGGGGCCGGAACATACGCGGGCGCGGCAACGACCACCGGCGGCGTGGCCATCAGAGCCGGGCCGGGGACGAACACTGGCTCGGGGACATAGACGACGGCGGGAGGAGGCGGTGGCGGTGGCGGTGGTGGTGAGCCGAACGAAAAGCTCAAAAATGGCGCCACGAACGGAGCGAATAGTGGCGCGCGTTCGATCACAACGTCGCGTTCCACCACGACATCCCGTTCCACGAACTGCGGCCGCGGGGGACCACCCGACCAGCCGTGCCCTGGTCCAGGTCGAGGTCCGTGGCCTCCGGGTTGGATGACACGCGTGTCGCGTGTGAGAGTTCCGCCCGGTCGCTTGATCTCAATCTCACGTTCCACGAAGCCTGGGCGACGCTCGGTCCGGATCGAGCGCTCGATGGTCCGGCCCTTCGGACCCGTTAACGTGGTGTCGCGTTCGACGACCTGACCAGGTGCCGGCGCCGTTGCCACGAGGCAACCGAGCACAGCGATTGCCCCACTCGACCGGAACCAATCGGCCATCCACCCATCTCCTTGCACAAAGCCGCACGACTCGCGGATGAAAACTCCGGACCCCGCTTGCACCGGAACTTCACCGTCTGAACGGGCGGATCTTGGTCGATCTGCGACTTTCTGGGAAGGGCAAAGTGACCGCGCGCCACCCGCCGAATGGGTTGTCAACCATAATTGGGATTGACAAATCAGCCGCAGAATCAAATATTTTTAATTTAGCGGATCAGGCGGGATCTGATTCTTTGCATCTTCGCTCAAAAACAGCCCAGCACGCTCGGTCTCGAACGGTTATTCACGATCTCGACGATGTCTGGCCAGATCTGAGCCAAGAGTTTGGGAGAATTCCCCGTGCGTCATCAACCGGTTTGGTCTACCACCGCAAGTCTCCTCTGTCATTTTGTTCGAGCCAGCCGCTTGACCAATATACCTTGCCGTAAGTGTCGTACCTTGCTTGAGATCCATCAGCCCAACAGCGCCACCCCCAATCAGTTCCTGGCGACTTGCTCTCATTGTGGAGCTTGGTTTCGCCTGGAAACGCGTGTGGGCAACACCCTGGGAGTGATGGTAAGCCTGCCGGAAACCGCTCCGCTCTTACCAAACGAGGAAGCAGTCCCAAGCCAGACCGTCTGAAACCGGTCCATCTGTGGAGCGGCGAGCGGACCTAATTAGGAATCACGACCGGTTCCGTTTCTTGCCTGACTTGCCCTTGGGCTTCGGTCGGGCAGCCTTGGTCGGCCTAGATCGAGGGGTCGAGCGGGACCGGGGCAGATGCGCCTCGATACTCGACGGAGTTGTGCCCGATGATCCGCCGATCTCCCGCTCTTGCCCTGCAATGCGCAAGTCCAACTCGCGCCGGTCGATATCAACCCGGACGACGACCACCTCGACGCGGTCGCCGAGCCGATACCGCGAACCACCCCGGCGGCCGATCAGGGTGTGGGTGCCGCCTTCGAGATAGTAATAGTCTTCCGAGAGCGCAGTGATGTGAACCAGGCCCTCGGCCGGCACTTCAACGAGGCGGCAGAAGAAGCCGAAATCCTCAACCGCGATGATGACGGCGCGGAATGTCTCGCCGATCTTGGTGGAGAGGTACGTCAGGAGCTTGATCTTGATCAGCTCGCGCTCGGCCAGTTCGGCGCGGCGCTCGGTCTTGGTGCAGTGCTCGGCGAGCGCGGCCAGCTCGTCGAAGTTCCCCTTGGGTGACCGACCCGCGAGCAGGGCCGCCACTTGCCGGTGGACCTGCAAGTCGGGGTAACGGCGGATCGGCGACGTGAAGTGGCAGTAATCGTCGCTGGCGAGCGCGAAGTGCCCCTCGACCTCGGGCGAATAGATCGCCTGCTTCAAACTCCGGAGCATCCCGAAATGGACCGCGTAGGCTTCGGGCTTGTCGGCGGCGGCGGTCAGGAGTTTCTGAAGTTCGAACCGGCTCAGAGCGTCCTCGATCGTGAACCCCAGGCTCCTCGCGAACTCGGCAAACTCCTTGAGTTTCTTCGGCTCGGGATCAGCGTGAATCCGGCGGAGGAACGCCGCCTTCGCCTCGGTGAGATGCGAAGCCACCGCCTCGTTGGCGGCGAGCATGAAGTCCTCGATAATCTGGTGGCTCACGTCGTTCGACGCCAGGTGTGCCCCGACCACTTCCCCCTGCTGGCCCAGGTCAATCTCGACCTCCGGCATGCTCAGTTCCAGTCCCCCCCGCGCGAACCGGCGCTTCCGGAGGATCATTGCCAGCTCAAGCATCCCGTCGAGCATCGCTTTGATCGCCGGATCAAGTTGGCGGGCCGCCTCGCCGTCGGGATGTTCGAGGATCTCGAACACTTCCTCGTAGGCGAACCGGTGATCGACCCGGATGACCGACCGCGCAAAGCTCCGGTTGGTCCGAACCCCGCTCGGGTCAAATTCGAGGATCGCGCTCATCGTGTAGCGGTTGTGGCCCGCTTGCAGACTCGCCAGGCTGTTCGAGAGGATTTCGGGCAGCATCGGGATGACGCGGTCGGGCAGGTAGACGCTGGTCCCGCGCTTTCGTGCGGTCTGGTCGAGCGGTGATCCCGGCCGGACGAAGTGCGAGACGTCGGCGATGTGGACACCCAGGGTCCAGTACCCCTTATCGTCGCGCGTCAAGGTGATCGCGTCGTCGAAGTCGCGGGCCGATGCCGGGTCGATCGTGATCGTCAGTTGGTTCCGGAGGTCGAGCCGGTCGGCGACGTCGTCCTCGTTGAACCCTTTCGCTTGACGGCGGGCATCGTCGAGCGTGTCGTCGTCAAACACGTCGGGAATCCCGAGCGCCCGGATGATGGCGACCGTCTCGACCTTCGGCTCACCCCGAGGGCCAAAGACCTCGGTGATCACCCCTTCCCCCGCGCGGAACGGGGTCGGATAGCGCGCGATCTCGACCGCCACCTTGTCGCCCGGCTGAGCTCCCTTCGCTCCTGGGTCGCCCACCGACAGCGGCTCCTGAAAGTCCTTCCCATCGACCCGAACGTACCCCGAGCCACCTTCCTCGAAGTAGTTGCCGACGAACAGACCCGAGGCGCGGGCAACAACCTGGACGATCCGCCCCTCAGGGTTGAACCCCGGTCCCTTCGCTCGCTTGACGATCTTGACCTGAACCTCGTCTCCCGTGGAGGCATCGCGCCCGGCGTCGATCGGGATGTAAATCTGGTCGGTCTTGGCCGTCGACTTGTCCGGCCGAACGAAGCCAAACCCCTTGGCGCTCCGGCGAAACGTCCCCTGGACAATCTGGCCCGCCGCGACCTCGGCTTTCCGGAGCGACTTGTCCTTGCCCAGGTCGAGTTTGCCGTCCTTGATCATCCGCTTGACGATGTTCCGGAAGCCAGGGTACGCCTCATCGTCGATCTCAAACCGGCGCGCCATCCCTTTCAAGGTCAGCGGCTGATAGTCTGCCCCTTCTACCAACGCCAAGACTCGGGCCGCGTGATCGTCCATTACGTCCTCGGGATGAGAGCCAGAGAAAAGCTGAGTCGGGGGCGGACGACCACGCGGGGTATCGGGTCAGTCTTCAGACTCAGCGCCGGTCGGGGCCTCGACGCCTGCCATCCCCTTGAACAGGCGTCGGTTCATGTTGGGGTGAAACGGCGTCCAGTTCGTATCTTTGCAGGGGTCCTCGCGGATCTCGCGGGTGAAGGCGTGGATCTTGGCGTCGAGGTTGTCGAGATAGTGGAGCGCCACGGCCTCGGGGGTCATCGGCAACTTGATACTGCCGAACTCGGGGGTCCCGTGGTGGCTGACGATCATGTGCTTGAGCCGCAAGAGCAACTCGCTCGGGAACGGGTCGCCGGTCAGGTCGGCGGTCTGCTCGACCTTGTCGCGGAGCATCTCCACGCCCATCACCAGGTGGCCGACGAGTTGCCCTTCATCGGTGTAGCCGTAGGCGCGATCGTAGGACAGTTCGACCACCTTGCCGACGTCGTGCAGGAAGATCCCCATCATCAACAGGTCGCGGTCGACTTCAGGGTAAAGGTCGCTGATCCGGTCGGCGACGGTCATCATCGTCACGACGTGTTCGAGCAGCCCCGCCTGGTAGGCGTGGTGATTCTTGATCCCGGCAGGCGCCATCGTGAACCGCATCAGGAACGGTTCGTCGATCACGAAACACTCGGCGAGGGCGCGGAGGTACGGGTTCTTCATCCCGAACAGCAGTTCGCGGAGTTTGGCCGTGAGCTTGGCGACGTTCTGCGAGCTTTGCGGGATGAAATCCTCGGGCTCGACCTGGTCGCGTGGCACCCCCTCGATGTGCGAGAGGATGATCTGCAAGGCCCCCTGGAAAACCTGGATCTTGCCCCGGACCTGGAGAAAATCCCCCGGGTCAAACGTCCGGGCCAGGTTCTCGGTCGCGTTCCAGAGGCGGGCGCCAACGCTCCCGGTCTTGTCGCGGAGTTCAAGGTGGAGGTAAAGGTTGCCCTGGCGGTTGGCTCGAAGTTGCTTGTCGGCGACGAGAAAGACCTCGTCGATGGAGTCGCCGTTGGCAAGCTGATTGACGAAACGACGGGTCATGCGTGGGTTCGATCGCTGCGAGGTACTGGCTGGTCGGAGTTTCCCGGGCGGGTCGGCCCACGAGGCCCGATTGTAGGTGGACGACTCCAAACCGGTCAAGGGATCGAGCCAAACACGTCTTGGAACTCGGAACGGGTGCGCCAACGGATTCTGGCAAACGACCGCTGACCGGGAAAAAGGACTGCTTCAAAAGAGCTTGCGAGCGTGCCTGTCCCTCTTTGTCGATCGCCATGCCAGAATCCGTTGGCGCAGCCCTCGGAACCAATTGTCTCGCTCGACGATTTTGGATGTACAACCCTCAATACAAACTGATGTTTGATCAGAGTCAAAAGACGGAGCCGCACAAGGCAAATTCATTGAAAACTAACACCAATTTTGCGTCTCGTCGACTTCAAATGCTGTTTGCCACGAAACGAGGACACAAGCCGGTTAACGGAATATCTTGACAAAAAAGTCCAACTGAACCGCTGACCTGACTAAAAACTCGGCGCACTTCCGATCTTATTGAGGAGAAATTTTCGCTCGCTTGCCTGAAGCATCCATTTAGAGACAACCACGATGCAACTTTCCTCCGCAAGTGTCATCACGGACACGGCTGATGTGCTGGCCATTCCGGGAGTCCCGCGCTCGCCGAAGATCGCCCAGGAGCGGGCCGAGATCCTGGGTCGGCTGGAGAGTGTCGGCTTTGTTGCCGAGGATGCCGAGACGATGCAGGTGTGCAGCGTCGGCACCTTCCATGCGTTCAAGCCGCAAAATGGCTGGTATGAGTGGCTGACGCACCGGGTCGCCCTGCACATGATGCGGATCGACCGCGCCGAGCGGATCGAACGCCGACTCCGCGACCTCCAGGCGCTCCGCGCGATCGACTGCTGGGAACTCGATCAGGTCCAGGCCGCGGCGGAGCTGGGGGCGGACCTGGCATCAGACCCGCAACGGGTCGTCGCCGAGTTGTGGTGTACCGCCGCTGGGTGCAACTGGATGATCGAGAAGTGGGAGAGCCTGGCCGCCGTCCCCGCCACGGAATGGACCGCGGCGCAGCTCGAACTGGCGCAGCGGATCGACCCGATGCCGGTTCACTTCTACGCGACGCCCGGCTATGCCCAGATGCGAATCCTGAATCTGGTCGTCAAGCGTGACCGCCTCAAGGCGAGCGACGAAGCGCTCGGCAGGTTGACGCAATCCGACCTCAGCCCCGCCCCGTCGCGGTTGCTGGCCGAGGCCCGCAAGTACACGCGATGGTTGCACCGGCAACTCAGGTGGTACGTGACGCAACTCCGAATCGAACCACCGAAGCGTGTCGAGAACCTGAAATACTACCCGACCTTCTTCACCCCCGCAGCTCAACCCGAAGCATCTGACGACAATCCCAGAACGAACCCAATTTCCGAGATTGAGTGCGCACCCGCTGCGGAACCTCAAACGAACCCATTCGCCGCCGGATCGACGCCCGATTGTGACAGAACGAACCCAATTTCGGACCCAGAAGCCTTGGTTCGTCACAGAACGAAGCCAATTTTGAGCCTGGATCATCCGCCTGATGACAGAACGAACCCAATTTTGCCCGCACGTTGACCAGAACGATGGCTGGTGCTCATTGACAATAAGGTTCATCGACCTGCCGCGCAGGGCACGAAATGACCGAGCCGACGCGACCAGGGATCGCGGTCCGCGCCAATCGAATCCGGGTCGATGGCAGATCAACGATTCGAGAGCAACCGACCAGAACGGTGGGCTGCTCCCGGAAGTCGAAGCTGCTTCAAGATCACTTGTGATGCTTGACCTTGGTCGCCTTGGTGTTCAGCGACAGGCTCGCCACGGGCAAACCGGTGACGGGCGAAGTCCCAGAGGAAGGGGTCGTGACGGTAGTCACGGGCGTGACCGTGGTGAGCAACGGCACCTGACCAAGCCCGAAGGGGTTGACGGTGGTGACCGGCAAGTTCGGGAAGACGGCGGCGGTGTTGATGGTCGTCAGCGCACTTCCCGGGGCAAGGAAGGCATCGGCCGGACCCACTGGCACCGGATCACTGAGCGCGGCCGTCGGACCATACGTCTGGTTGATCTGGTGCGTCGGGTCGATCTTGATCCCGAGGTAATAGAAGCCCGGCGTGGAGGGCAACTTGATCGCCGGCAGGGTGGTCGTGTTCTCATTCGGCGTCTGGAACAGGTTCTGAGCCGCCGCGATCGAGGTCTGGGTCGGAACCGCATTCAGACCCGGCAGACTGGCGATCGTGTAGCTGCCGACGATCACGTCGCCCGCCGAGAAGTTCTTGTCGAGCGAAGCGACGATGTCGACCGTGGTCGTCCCCTGCGTGCCGGGGTCGCCATAGCCGAAGTTGGCGATCCGGATCGTCGGCGTAATCACGTCACCCGGTTGCAGCGTCGCCGGGATGTCGAAGCCCACCACCTCAAGGTTGGGCAGCGGGTTCTTGATCAACGTCACCGGCGTGGGAATCCGGTAGATATCGTTGGTGTAGTTGGTCTCGACCGCGGCTCGATTGCTGTTCACGACGAGCGTGACGTAGAACTTCTTCAAGCTCGCCAGCGCCGCGTTGCTGGCCGGCAGGATGACGGGGACACTCGTCTCGAAGTCGCTGTTCTGGCGGATGGCGGGGATCGTCAGGGTCCCCAGCAGGATTCGCCCGGTACTCCCGCTCGGCGTGGCCGACCCGTAGATCTGGACCGACGTATTGATCACGTCGGCCGAGCTGAGCGAGCCGGGGGCGATCGCCGTCGGCTCGATCAGCGAGCTGGCCCCGCGATTCTCGACGTTGATATCCACCGCGAGATAACTACCCAGGGCCGCTTTTGGGGCGGTAAACCCGGTCACGGCCAGGTCGGGCAGCGAGTAGCCGAAAGCCGAGTAGGCCATCAACTGCCGAGTTTCGAGGGTTTCGAGCGTCAGTCGGGACGCCTCGGCGTCGCTCCGGGGCCGCCGAGTCGAGCGGTCGGGTCGTTGCTTGTTCCAGAACACCTCAGCACCTCCTTGAAGCCCGAACCAAGTTGGATCTCGCCCGCGACCGAGCCGGCGAGGCACCTGTCCGCGGAGCCAACGGGTCCAAATTGTTCGCTCACCCGGACCACGGTCGACCGGCCGGTGATCGACCGTCATACCGTCCATATTTCGTCGCGACCGCCCAGCGAAGTCAGACGATCTGGCCAATCCAATCTCCCCGAAGTCGCGGGAAAACCATTGTTTGTGTCCTGAGGCGGTTCGCGATTCTCGGGCTCGAAGCGGTGGAAGCGATTCGCAAGGTTGGGACTCCGTTCCAACCGGTTCATCTGTTAGAATGAGCGACCAAACCGGCACGGAACCGGAGGTCGCTTGCCCTCTGAGCTCGTTGTCGAGCCTTCTTATTTCTCGTTCGCCTCCGAGGCGGGAGCCGATTCTTGCGCTGGTCGAAAGCCTTGATACCGACCTTGAAGGAAACGCCGGCCGATGCCGTCGCCCCGAGCCACCAGCTTTTGCTTCGCGCGGGGATGGTCCGGCAACTGGGCGCGGGGGCTTACACCTATCTCCCGCTCGGTCACCGCGTTCTCAACAAGGTGGTCCGGATCGTCCGCGAGGAGATGGACGCCGCCGGGGCGCTCGAACTGCTGATGCCCGCGCTCCAGCCGATCGAACTCTGGAAGGAATCGGGCCGCTACGAGACCTTCGGCGACCTCCTGATGCAGTTGACGACCAGCTCCAAGCAGCACTTCGCCCTCGGGCCGACGCACGAGGAAGTCTGCACCGATATCGTCCGCGACCTCGTCCGGTCGTACAAGCAACTGCCGATCACGCTCTACCAGATCCAGACCAAGTTCCGCGACGAGCCCCGCCCCCGGTTCGGGATCTTGCGGACCCGCGAATTCTTGATGAAGGACGCCTACAGCTTCGACGCTGACGTCGACCAGTTGAGCACCAGCTACGACGCGATGTACGAAGCCTACTGCCGGATCTTCGACCGGTGCGGCATCCCCTACGCGATCGTCGAGGCGGAATCCGGCCCGATCGGCGGCGACAGCTCGCACGAGTTCATGGTCCCGTCGTCCACCGGCGAGGATACCATCGTCCAGTGCCCCGCCTGCCATTACGCCGCCAACAAGGAACGCGCTGAGGTCGGCCAGGCGACCGCGACCGCGACTCCGCCATCCATCCCGACCGAAGCCCCCCCCTACTCCACCGTGGCGACCCCCAACCGGCGGACGATCGCCGAGGTCTGCGACTTCCTCAAGACCGCCGAGGCCGAGACGGCCAAACTCCTCGTCTTCGCTGTCGATGAGAAGCCGGTCGCCGCCTTGATCCGGGGCGACCACGAGGCGAACGAGGCCAAGGTCCGCCGCGCTTTCGGCGGCACGTCGATCGCCCCCGCCGACGCCGCGACCGTCGAGAAGGCCACCGGGGTGCCGCTCGGCTTCCTCGGGCCGGTCGGGATCAAGATTCCGCTCGTGGTCGACCGGTCCGTCGCCGCGATGACGACCGTTGTGGTCGGTGGCAACGCGGTCGACGTCCACCTGACGGGCGTGGTCCCGGGCCGCGACTTCCCGCTCGATCAGGTGCTCGACCTCCGCGACGCCGTGGCGGGCGACCCCTGCCCCCGTTGCGGCGCGGCAATGGTCGTCAATCAGGGGATCGAGGTAGGCCACGTTTTCAAGCTCGGGACCAAGTACTCGAAGGCGATGGGGGCGAGCTTCCTCGACGACAAGGGGCAAGAGATTCCCGTCATCATGGGCTGCTACGGGATCGGTGTGAACCGGATCGTCGCCGCCGCCGTCGAGGCCGGGCACGACGCCAACGGCATCCTCTGGCCGCTCGCGCTGGCACCCTATCACGTCTTGATCACACCGCTGCAACTGAACAACCCGGCCGTGGTCGAGGCTGCTGCCGCGATCGAGACCAAGCTACAAGCGGCGGGCTACGACGTTCTCGTCGATGACCGCGAGCAGCGCCCGGGGGTCAAGTTCAAGGACGCCGACCTGATCGGCATCCCGCTCCGGATCGTCATCGGCGATCGCGGCCTGAAGGAAGGCAACATCGAGGTCAAGTGGCGGCACGAGACCACCGCCCACACCGTCCCCGCCGCGTCGGCCGCCGAGGCGATCCAGGCCGAACTCGACGCCGCCATCCAAACCGCCCGGACCACCGCGACCGACCGGCAGGCCGCTCGCCAGACCGCCCGGGGGACCGCATGAACCCGGCCCCCCCTGCCCGACTCCCCCGCTGGCCGTTCGTCGTGATCGGCCTGATGACGACCCTGACGATCCTCGGCCCGATCCTGATCGGCTGGGTTCTGAGCGGAGGAGCCAGCGCCCAGTGGCCCCCCGACCGACCCGTCGAGTGGGTGACGTTGCTCGGGACGTCGGGCGCAGTCCTGGCCTTGATGGTGGTCTGCCTTTCGCTCATCTGGACCAATCGGCAGCCTCGATCCCGGCCGGCAACCGTCGAGAGTTCGACTGGGGTCAACCCGTGACGGACCTCCCGCAAGCGTGGCTTTGGGGCGGGGCGGGACTGGTGGCCGCCTCGTTCACCGTCGGGGTCGTGCTCGCGGCGGTCGTCCGCGTGGTGGCTCCCCGGTTCGGCTTCGTCGACAAGCCCGGCGGTCGGAAAGCCCACCGCCAGCCGACCCCGCTCGGGGGCGGTGTCGCCATCTGGGGCACGATGGCCCTGATGCTGGTGGTCGGGTCATTGGTGCTGCTGCTCGGCGGTGCGTGGTTGCCCGCGGAGCTGGCCCGCCACGCCAGTGGGCTCCGCGAGCGGGGCGGCGAGATGGCGTTGATCTTCGGCCTGGCTTCGCTCGTGATGCTGATGGGCCTGGCGGATGACCGCGTCGGGCTGAGCTGGAAGCTCCGGCTGGGCGTCCAGACGCTCCTGGCATCCATCCTGGTCGGTTCCGGTGCCCGAGTCACCTTATTTTGGCCGGTTGACGCTTACTGGATCTCGTGCGTCATCACCGTTCTCTGGGTCGTGGGGCTGACCAACTCATTCAACTTTCTCGATAACATGGATGGGTTGGCGGGCGGCGTTGGCCTGATCGCGGCGGCCCTGTTTGCCGCTGCTCAGGTGCAGGTTGGTGGTCTGTTCGTGCCCACCGTGCTGATGATCCTGATCGGTGCCCTGGCCGGATTCTTGGTCTTCAACCGCTACCCGGCTCGGCTGTTCATGGGGGATGCGGGCAGCAACTTCCTTGGCTTCTTGCTCGGGAGTTTGACCGTCGTCGGCACCTTCACGCGGCCGGATCGTGGTGATTCGCCGTTTGGCGTTCTGACCCCGTTACTTGTCATGGCCGTGCCGCTTTATGATACGACGTCGGTGATCTTGATCCGCCTCCGTGAAGGTCGATCCCCCTTTCAGGCCGATCGGTGTCACTTTTCGCACCGGCTGGTCGATCGTGGGTTGACGCCACCCCGGGCGGTCGGGACGATTTATCTGGTGACCCTGACAGGGGGTCTCGGTGCGTTATTACTCCCCAACCTTGGCGCCTGGGGCGCGGGGATCGTGGTGGCTCAGGCATGTTGTCTCCTGGGTCTGATAGCCTCCCTGGAATGGTCCCCGGACCGGTCGGAGCGTCCCGATGGCGAGGCGAAGCATGCAACCGAACGGCGGTCCGAGCACCACTCGCCCGTCGGTGTCGTCCCCCCGATCGAAGGCTAACCCCTTCCATGACCCCGAACTGGCCCAGGGTCAGGACGAGTTCCTTTTCCCTGGTCTCGGCGAGTTCCTCCGGCGGTTTGCTCTTGGGGCGACCGCGCTCCTGATCGTCACCCGGGCCTACTTCCCGAGCGAAGACGCCGACACCGGATCAGGCCTGGTCTGGGTCCTTTTGATCCTGATGACCAGCGGGTTTGCCGTCGTGGCCAACCTGGTTTCGGGGGTGACCCGGGTCCGCTGGTCGTGGGTGGACGCGGCGGTCGTTGCTTTGATCCTGCTCGTCGCATTCAGCGCTGGTCATGGGGCCGACCGCCGGGCCGCGATCACGATGGCTTGGGAGTGGGGTGGCCTTGGGCTGCTCTATCTGCTGGTCCGAAACCTGCCCCGGACCCGTGCCGAATCGGTCGCTTTGACCCTCATCCTGATCGCAACGGCGGTGGCGGTGGCGACTTACGGGCTGTATCAGGCTGGGGTCGAGTTTCCCTTGATTCGGCGGCAGTTCGAGCGCAACCCAGATCAAGTCCTCTTGCAACTGGGGATCGAGCCGAAGACCCCAGAGGCGATCTCGTTCGCGCATCGTCTGCTCGATTCCAACGAGCCGTTTTCGACCTTCGCGTTGGCCAATTCGCTTGCTGGGTTCATCGTCGGCCCACTCGTGATCCTGATCGCGATCGGTCTCGAAAACCTCAAACGAGACGGCGACGGCCGGCGCTGGTGGGGCCTTACCCTGGCGTCCGTGCCGAGCCTGGCTTTGCTGATCTGCCTGCTCCTGACCAAAAGTCGGAGCGCCTGGGTCGGCGGGATCGCGGCGGGTCTGGTCCTGGCGTGGTGGTATCGGAGTGTGGTTCCGCGTCGCTGGTTGGTGGGGATGGCGGTGGGCTTTTCGTTAGTCCTCGCTGGCCTTGTGGGGTTGGGTCTGGCCACCGGCAAACTCGACAGGCAGGTCCTCACCGAAGCCCCGAAATCGCTTGGATATCGCCTGGAGTACTGGCGAGCAACCTGGGGGATCATCACCGACGCCGTTCCGGCATTTGCCCCAACGGCGGCAGCGACCAGCTTGCCTGGTTCAGGCTTGGACGAGCCCACCTCCCGATCCGCGCGACCCTTCTGGTGGGGATTGGGGCCGGGTAACTTCGCGGGGCCTTACCTCCGCCATAAATTGCCCGAAGCGAGCGAGACGATCAAGGATCCGCACAACGCGGTTCTGGAAGTCTGGGCCGATGCGGGGATCTTCGCAACGCTTGCCTTCTTGAGCAGTCTCGGGCTGGGAGTCTATCAGATCCTGATCCCCGATCGGCGGATTCAGAGCAAGGAGCCGCTTCCAGCCGAGCCGAAGCTGGATCGTCACGAACCTGGCTTGCCGCCGACGAGCTCGGTTTGGTTGCTGGTGACAGGCGGTTTGGGCTGGTTTGGCGTCTGGATGATTGGGCAACTCGACCCGATCCGCCAGCCTGATATGACGTATCGCTGGCTCATCCTGGGAGTGGCCTGGCTGGCCTCGGTCTTGCTCATCCGGCCGATAAGCACGCGCCGGTCGATCCCCGCCGCTGGACTGGGCGCGGCGGTCGTCGCAATGGCGGTCGAACTTCAGGCGGCGGGCGGGATCGGCATCCCGAGCGTGGCGATGATCCTCTGGGTGTTACTTGCTTTGGGCCTGAATCTGCACGAAGATCGCTCCGGCAGCCGGCTCCGAATCGTCGGGGGGATGGGTGCGGGAGTGCTGCTCGCGTGTGGATGGGCCATCCTCGCGGGGACCTTCTATGGAGCGGTCCTGCCAGCGTGGCGATCGGAAGCAACCACAAACCTGGGCGAGGCGGCCCTCGCCAGCAAGCCGCCCCGGTTCGAGGAGGCCGAAGCGGCGTTCCGGACCGCAATCGACCAAGACCGTTATGCCGTGCGACCCTGGCTGGCCCTCGCCGATACCGAGTATCAGTTCTGGCGGTCTCCCGAGGCGTCCAACCAGCGGAAAACCGCCTGGACCCGGGTACTTCTAACCCTCGACAAGGCGCTTGAAGAAAACTACCGTAACCCGGATAACCTCACGATCCGCCGTCGGCAACTCGGCTATGCCCGGTTGATCCTCAGTCAGTTGCCCGACGACGCCCAGCCGATGGAGTATCTCGGCTTGAAAAGTACCATCGCAAAGGCAGCCCGCCAGTCGGTTCGGCTCTACCCGACCTCAGCGCCCTTTCGGATCGAACTTGCCGATGCGAGCGCCCAGTTGGGCCTCTACCCCGACGCCATCGCCGAGGCTCGGGTCGCGATCCAGCTTGATGACCTGATGCCCCACAAGGAACGTAACCTGACGCCTCGGCAACGGTCGGACCTGCAACAGCAGATCGTCGGCTGGCAGGAGCAAGCGAAGGCACCGGTTCCGACCTCCCTGGGTCGATGACTTCAGTTTCGCGGCCCCAAGCACGGGAACCGATGGATGATGAAACTTCCGCCTGGACCCCAAGTCTCGAGCCGGCGCGAACTCTACCGCCAGGCCCGGCAGGCTGCGACGTGGGGGATCGTCGTCAGCTTGTCGCTCGGTCTCGTCAAGCTCCTCGGTGGGATCTTTGGAAGCTCGCTTGCTCTTGTCTCCGATGCTGCGCACTCGTTGATCGATGCCACCATCTCCACTGCCCTCGTGGGAGCCCTCGTCTTCGCCCAGCGTCCCGCCGATCGCGAGCATCCTTACGGTCATGCCCGGTTTGAAGCCGTCGCGGGCGCAGGGGTGGCCCTGATGCTGATCCTCCTGGCGCTCGGGATCGCCCGCGAAGCGATTCTCAGTTTAAATCATCCCTGGGTGGCTCCCAAGGCGTTTACTCTGGTCATCGCGCTGGGTGGGAGTCTGCTCCAGGAGTGTTTGTTCCGCTATGCCCGCCGGGTGGCCGAGCGGACCAGATCCACAGCTCTGATGGCTACCGCCTGGGATTATCGGCTGGATTCGTTAGGCGGGATCGCGGTGGTGGCCGGGGTTGCCTTGTCGCGGTGGGGTGGTCCGGCCTGGGCCTGGTCGGACCAGGCAGCAGCATTATTCGTGGCGGGAGCCGTCCTCTGGGTGGGTGGGCACCTGCTCTGGTCGAACGTCCAGGACCTGATGGATCGACAGGCGGACCCGGCCATCATCGAGCAAGTTGCCCACCTGGCTGGAAGCGTTGCCGGCGTGCTCGGAGTTGAGACGCTTCGGGTCCGCAAGGTGGGACTGGAATACCTCGCCGATATCCATATCGAGGTGGACCCGGAACGATCGGTTCGCGACGGCCACTCGATCGCCCATGCCGTCAAGGACCGGATCATCAACCAGATCTTGCCGATCCGCGATGTCCTCGTCCATGTCGAACCTGCTCCTCGAGCGATAATCGAGGCGATTCAGCGTTCCCCGGCGGGTCGGGTCTGATAGGCTCGGAGATACTCCGAGTAAGCCGCATCCAGCGGTCGCTCTCTCCCAGGAGGCAGCGGGAAACCGGCCATGCCCCGCCAGGGGAGCGGGCCGACCGTGTCGCTGGTTGCCGTGAACGGGTCGGCGTCCTTGCAGTAGGCCACGGACCGAAACACGAACGAGCGGGTCCAGCCGAATTCGAGCGGGGGCAAGTGCGACCCATCGAATTCCAGTTCCACCTCGTCGCCTGGCCCCATGACGCAAAGTTGGTCATCATCGCGCTGGAGCAACTCCGCTACATCGCCATGTAGGGTCAGTTCGCCGCGAAAGCGGGCCAGCGGCATCGGGTCAACGAGATGATAATCGGGCAGCGGCGGCTGATGGCCATCGGCGGAATACTCGCGGAGGTAGCCGCGATCACGGAGCCGAGCTTGAGCTACGGGCAAGTTGACCGAACGCACCGAGTTAAGCGACGGCGGTTCGACAACGGCCAGGAATGCCTGGTCCCAGTAGCATTCCATGTTGGTCGAGATCCGCAAAACAATATCCGCCCCCGGCAGCAGCTTGTCGCGCAGACTCACTGTCATCATCCGGGGTAGACCAGCGGGATGGCCCATCGTGGCATCAATCAATCGCCACTGGCCATCGGGCAGGCGTTGCTCCAGGACCGGAGGCTTCAAGGCAATTCCGGCACCGCTCGCCGCGTAATTGGTTTGCGAGTAGGGATATTCCACCCAGCCGGTCAAACAGAGGGTCAGGCACTGATCGGGTCGGAGGGGTGCCGGGGGCGGGCCGAAATCGAGATCGACGGCATGATCTTCGGTGTAGCCGACCCACCCTTGCAGCCGCTGAAAGTGATTCACCGTCAGACGGTCCGCAAGACGAAGTTGCTCGGCGACGTTGCACCCATGATTATCGCGGGCCGCACGCAACGAGATGCTCTGCGACCATGACAGCAGGTTGCCGGATGGTTTATCCGTCCCGAACGCAAAGCGTTCATCCAGCCCTATATTCAGGCCGGGTAGTCGATCAACGACTTCCAGTTGGAGTTGATCGAGATAAGCCACTTCGTCCATTGGCTCGACAATGCTGAGGCGATACCGGGAGTCAACAGGTCGGAGCTGATCCGCCCCGATCGCCACCGCCTCATCGCGGTCGGGGGAATGATAATCGCCGGGAGCTTCGAAAAACCCGAGACCAGCGGCCCCCGCAAAGTCGCCGATGCAGACGAACCGTTGATTGTTCCACGTGAAAAGTATCGGGCAACTGCCCGTCTTGCGGTTGAGTTCCACCAGGCGAAGCAATTTATCCCCCGCGACGTTCAACTCTGATTGCAAGACGCCATCAGGCCAGCGGGTCCGCAGGAGCGGAGCCCCAACATGCTCGGCCAGACCGAACACGAAGGGGCCAACGGATTGACCCAGACCCGCCGAGGGAGTTGTGTAGTTGAAAGGGATATAAAGCCCCTGCCCTTCCACCGAGACCTTGGCGCCCAGCCCCTCCGAGTTGGTCCGCATCTGGTCGTGACTGCTTTTCCATCGTCCAGCCAGGTCGACGGCCAACCAGTGCTGGCCGTTCCCGCGATTTTCGGCGACCCGCGGCGGTTCGCCATCACGGCGGAAAATGAGGTCGGGAAGCGGATTCCCGACGACGCTGGCGGCGGTCATCCCCGCCCAGGGAACATTATCAACGCCCACTGGTCCCAGGGGAATGGGATGGTTCTGGAACCGGGTGCCGGTATCGCGGGACCATTCGAGACCAGTCGTGGCCCCGCGCATGGGAAGCCCGACAAGATCAAACCAGGTGTCGAGATCGGCGTCGATGGTAATACCGGTCCGCCACCGACTGGCGTTGATCGGAAATGACTGGCCTCGGATCGAAGCGACCGACCCACTCCGCTCGGTCGTGTTTTGCCAGACGAAGACGGGTGCCGACGTCGAGGTTGCGATGAGGTCGGGCAAGCCGTTTTTGTCCACGTCATTGATCAGCAACCCCGAGACGGCTGCTGACCCGGCCCAACCTGCCAACGGCGTGGCGTGGAACTGCCCAGCGCGATCATTGAGCAGGACACTGGGTGGAGCATCATCGGCGGCAACCACCAGGTCTGTATCGCGGTCGCCGTCGATATCGAGTGCGGCCAGAGCGGTGTGGCGGTTAATACCCGCCTGGAGAGTTTCAGCCGCCGGCCAGGCCGTGGAGAAGGCAATGCTGAGGCCCTCGCGGGCCGCGAGGTCAGCCGGCGCCGCCGCGATCGGAGCCAGGTTGTCGTCGGGGCGAAACCCAATCATGGCCGGCTTCCCATCATTCCGGAAGACCGAGTTGGCCACCCCTCGACCCGTGGGATGATTGGTCAAAGCGGTTTCGTGGTCAGTGACCGCAGCATGGTTGATGACGTAGAGGTCGAGATCTCCATCCTGATCGATGTCGAGCCAGCGAGCGGTCAGGCTGATCATACCCGGAACGGCCACCCTGGCCGCCTGAGTGCTGTCGACGAACTTCTGATGTTCCTGGCGAAACAGCCGGTTATCGTTCACTCCGGTCAGGTATAGGTCCACTTGCAGGTCGGCATCGAAGTCGGCAGCGGCCACGCCGAGACTCGCGCGATCCAGTGGCAACCCGTAAGCGCTGGTTGCGTCGGTGAAGCGAGCATTCCCCTGGTTGAGGAGCAGAGCGTCGCGCACGCCAGCCGGACCGATGATCGCTGCCGTGAGATAAAGGTCGAGCAGGCCATCGCGGTTCACGTCGCATGTCACGAACCCGGCGCCGAAGCGGTCCTGAACACGACGGAAGATTGCCAGTGAACCCTTCAGATCGGTCGCTGTGACCCAGCGCTCACCGGGCTGAAGGGTGATCTTGATCTCCTCGGCGATCCCGAATCGGGGCAGAGGCGGGTTCGGTCGGGGCGGTTCGGACCGACGGAACGGATCAATGATCTGGGCATATCGGCCCATCTCGCCGTAGACGAGTGCAAACTTTTCCCCCGATGCGGCTGGATCAAACTGGGTGTTTAGTTTCTTGAACAGCGCAAACGTCTTGGTGGCCCGGTCCCGATCCCCAGCCAGGCTATATGCTCGCTGCAATCCGTACATGGCGGTGACCAGGTAAGGGTTGGCTTCCAGAGCTTTCGAATACGCTGAGATGAGTTCTGGAGCCTGGGCTCGACCCGGAGGCATTCCCTCACGGGTTGGGTCGGTAAAACTCTCGGCGAATTCGAACCAGGCATTGGCATCGCCGGGGTCAATCTCGGTCACTCTGGTGAAGTCGCGATGTGCGCTGATCGAGTCGCCTTGAGACTGCAAGATGATGCCGCGCGAGAACAGGGCATGAGGATTGCCGGGCTCGCGAGCGATCACGCCATCGAGCAAGATTCGAGCCGCGTCGATGTTCTGGACCGCCTCCTCGTCGGGTTCCCCCTGCCCTGATTTCTTGGCCTTCTCGGCGGCTTCTCCTCCCTGATTCAGGAGTGCAATGCTCAGGTTGACGGTACCGGTGATCCAACCTGGGGCCCGCGACTGGATCTCACGGAAGGCGGCGGCAGCGGCCTTGTACTCATAGCGTTCCATGGCACCCACACCACGGTAATGAGCATCGATGACCGCGATGAGCTGATCGGGGGGAATCTCGTCACGTGTCGGGTCGACAGGACGAGGGGCTGAACTTCCAGCCCGAGGAGTTTGCTGGGGTTGAACAACTGCCTCGCGCTCGCCGCATCCCAAATGCACCAGGCCCAACCACAGAATCAGAAATGAGGTTTGGCGGGCATGCAGCTTCATCGGCGACTTTCTGCGATGCGGGAAAGACAGGGAGTGTATCAATGCAATGCCCGAGGATCTTCAACCAAGCACTTTGCTATTCTGGTGGCCGTGAGCGATTCAACGCCAACGAGGTGGCATCCATGAATGCCGACAGTGCTTGATCGGGTCGGCGGTCGGTCAGCCGAAGGAATGCGTCGGAGGCGAGTTGTGGATGTCCCGAGAAGTAATTCTGCGCCCCCAGGACAAACCAGGCGTTCCGATCATCGGGGTGGGTCTGCAAATACGATTCGAGCCTGGCAACCTGGCTGGCGAACTCGCCTGGTTCGCCGTACATCGCCTGAATGTCGGGAGCGTTCGAGAGCCATCGGGCGTTCTGAGGCGCGGTCATCGCATCGCGAAGGCGGTCCGCAGCTTCGCCATAATCGCCGTGGAAGATTGCAATTTGCGCGAGGTGGATATGGGGGATCGGCGACTCGATGTCCGATTTGGTCGCCAAGCGGTAGCGCTCCGCGGCCCGCTTGTAATTGCCACCGCGGAAGGCCCGATCACCCAACTCCACCAACTCTTCGGAACGCGTGGAGTTGATTTGTCGGGGTGGTGTCGTTGAGTTCGACGGTCGGGCGTGATTCGGAGCAGGAAGTCTCATGCCACCTGGTCCTTCTTGACCTGGCAGCCGCCGCATACCTAGCTCGGAGGGCAGATAAGGATTCCAGGCACTGAACTGATTGGGAATGTACGGGCTATTGGGGAGATAAAATCCGCCTCCCACGCTTCCAAATGGGATTGAGCCAGTGCCGTGTCGATAGCCGCCCATACCAGGTCCACCGACCTGGTATTGCTCCCGGAAGGATTGGCCGCTGGCCGGGGAGATTGCGTTGGTCAGGACAAATGCGGCCGCGAATGTTCGGAACCATGGCGGCATGGGTGGGTCCTGCTTCCGGACTGATCAACGCATCTTGGGCTCTCCAAATTATTCCTTAAGCGTCCGCTGAAGGCAATTGGTTGGTGATTGGAGCGAACGTTGTCCGAGCCTCAATCTCAAGTCGTTGACTTCCTGCGTGATGGCCGTTAGCCTCGCCGATTGAGTTGTGATTTGACAGATTCCATACCCAACGATCCAGCGTATCCATCATGGCTGATTTGGTTGCCCGCGATGACCAGACGTTGCTGAATCATTGCCAGGCAATCCTCGATTACCGATTCAAGAACTTGCCCCTGCTCCGATCGGCTCTGACGCATGCTTCGGGTGCCGACCATCGGCTGGGCTCGAACGAGCGGTTGGAATTCCTGGGCGATTCCATCCTCGGAGCGATCGTTTGCGAGCGGCTCTATCTGAAGTTCCCTGAATATCTGGAAGGTGAATTAACTCGGATCAAATCCGTGGTCGTGTCGCGTCGGACCTGTGCGAAAATCTCGCAACGACTCGGGTTTGAAGAATTTCTCATCCTGGGTAAAGGCATGGGGTCGCAAGATCAGACCCCATCTTCCATCCTGGCGGATGTCTTCGAGAGTTTGGTCGGGGCCATCTACCTGGACGGAGGAATGGAAGCGGCCAAGCGCTTCATCGTTACCCACATCGAGGCGGAAATTGACGAAACCGTCGATGGCCAGATGGGCAACAACTACAAGAGCAACCTGCAGCATGTCGCCCAGCGCCAGTTTGGCGAAACACCGACGTATCTGTTGCTCGATGAAAAAGGCCCTGACCACTCGAAGTGCTTCAAGATTGCAGCGCAGCTCCAGGGGCATCGTTACTCGCCTGCCTGGGGACGAAACAAAAAAGACGCCGAACAGCGGGCTGCGATGAATGCCCTGTGCGAGATCGTGGGAGAGCCGATCCCATTCGCACCCGATTGATTGATCCGCCGGACGATTGCTCTCCATTCTTGCGAACTCTCGGCTTGATTCCTTAAGATGATCGACGCCGCGGTCCTGATCGGTATCTTTCTCGCCAGATCGTCAAGCGTCCGGTTCGGCCCGGAACGGGATCGAGAGGTCGTCGTGAGTGGTTCCCTCGTGGCTGATCTAGGGATCGGCCCTGAAGTTTGGTTGTTTCTGTCGCTGCTTTCTTGTGTGACGTTGTTCTTCAAATTTGGACGCTTCTGGAGTATCCGCAACCTCGATCTCCTGCTCCTCTTCGCGTTGGCTCCTGGGATGATGCTGCTGGTGAGTTCCCGAGTCGCTGGTTCCTGGTGGGGATATCTGGCCCTCTTTGTCGGGTCGTTCCTCTGGATGATCCGCTGCCTGGTAGACCTGGGGCTTGCCCGTCGCCCGCTCCTGGAACCTAACCTCAACGCCGCTGGTCTGGCCTGCGTGACGATCGGCCTTGTGGGTCTATTCGTGATCGAGATGATCAATCTGCCGGTCCACGAGGGGGTTAACCGGAACCCGGCAGACCCATTGACGAACCGTCAGTGGGAGCAACCCCCTGGAGAACCTTTTGTCACCGAGGTCTTGCAACAGACGCCAGTCGCATTGACGATCTATCCCGACGAAACGCCGAAGGTGATCTTCAAACGTGTGTTAGCCATGTTAGCGCATGTGGGATTGGTGGTGGCGCTCATTGTCGTGGGGTGGCGCCACTTTGAACGACCAATCGCGGGGTTGGCGGCAGCCACTTGCTACCTCCTGCTCCCCTACGCTCGCTTCGCTCTGGTGGATAGTGGCCAGTTGATCCCATCCGCATTGATCGTCGCGGCGCTCGTGTTTTACTACCGGCCGATCGTGGCCGGGGCGTTGATCGGGATTGCCGCTGGCTGGATGCCGGCCTGTCTCGGCTTGTTGCCACTCTGGGCCGGGTTTTACCGCCGTCGCGGTTTCTGGCGGTTCCTCGCTGCGAGCCTGGGAGTGATGAGCTGCTCTGGGACTTTGGCGATGGTTCTGCCGAGTTTTACCGTCTGGTCGCGGGCACTCGGGGCGCGTCCTCTCACCGAGTCGGGTCTCTGGCCAGGTGTCGAAGCGCCCGTGGCGCACAGTTTCTGGTCGGGCCTGGACGCCAGTTATCGGCTTCCAGTTCAGGTGGCTTACCTGATTCTGGTCGTCGTTACCACAATCTTGCCCCTTCGTAAAAACCTGGGCGAGTTGATCGCCCTGTCGGCGGCCCTACTGGCCGCTGGTCAGTTCTGGTATCTGGAGGCGGGCGGAACTCTGGTGATTCTTTACTTGCCACTCGTCATCCTGATGATGTTTCGGCCCAGCCTCGTCAACAAGACGAATCACTCTCGTCATCTCAAGCAAACCGTTTAATCGTCGACCAGGTTTCTCAAAATGACTTGACGACATCACCTCGAGCGAGCCATCTGATCTATGATCCTGACTTACGACCTGATCGCGCGGAAGATCGACCACGCCCTCCTCACCCCGACAATGACCGAAGCGGAGATGATCGCGGGATGTGAACTGGCTCGGGCCTACAACGTCGCGACAGTGTGTATCAAGCCTTATGCTGTTCAGCTCGCCTCAGGTATTCTAAAAGGCACACAAGTTGGAGTCGGGACCGTAATAGGCTTTCCCCACGGCGGCCAGGCTTCATCGACTAAACTGGCGGAAGCTCGAACCGCAATTGCCGCCGGGGCCACCGAGATCGACATCGTGGTAAATATCGGCGCTGTCATTAGCGGACAATGGGACATGGTCGCGGCGGAGATTCAGAATCTGACCCAGGCGGCTCATGATCAGCAGGTATTGATCAAGGTGATCTTTGAAAACTGCTATCTAAATACCGAGCAAAAAATTCGCCTCTGCCAGATCTGTAGCGAAGCCAAGGCCGACTACATCAAAACTTCGACCGGATTTGGGACCGACGGCGCAACGGTGGCGGATCTGGAATTAATGAAAGCGCACAGCCCGACCACAATGCGACTCAAAGCTTCCGGCGGGATCAAGGACCTGGAAACGGCAATCCGATTTGTCGAGCTCGGTTCATCTCGATTAGGCTTGAGCCGAACGTCTGCAATTCTCGATGAACTGAGCAGCCGGCTCGGGTTGCCTCAACGGGATGTTTCCCGTGAAACAAAACACGTAGCTTATCCAATCGAGGACAAATACTAAATCGGGGCGACCAGATTCGAACTGGCGACCTCCTGCTCCCAAGGCAGGCGCGCTACCAAGCTGCGCTACACCCCGTCATTTCTGCCGATGCACTTTAATCGAAAAGAAAAAAAAGATCAAGACAATGCTCGCAGGTTATTACGCACCTGTCGAAGGTCGCAATCTTCCCGCTCGGGCGGAATTGCTGGCCATTGAATTATCAGCTTCCATCCGTTGGATTCGTCCACCGAGACCTGCCCACCATGCTCGATTATGATGCGAATCAAGAGTGGTAACGTCCAGGTAGAGCTCGATTGCACTCCTTCCGTTTCGGTTGGTTGAGCAACCGCGAAGGCCTCAGACCAGCGGATCTGGGCGTGAGTTGCATCAACCCACCATTGAACCGAGATTGAGTTCGCTGCTCCCCCCTGCTCCGCTCGCCAGTCAACCAGGGCATCGAGTGCCACCCCAAGGCGGGCAACATCAAACGAGGCCAAGTTTGAGGGAGCCGAAGGTTCGAATCGCAACTTGTGACCCTGAGCGCTCATTACCTCGGTCCAGCGCTCACGGCGGTCGAGAAAAAGCAAATTCAGGCAAATGGTGACCACCGAGAGGCTCATTGGCCGGCATACGGACTGAACTCGATCAATCTGGGTTTCTAATTCCTGATAATCTCGTTCGAGAAGATCCCATTTGGCAGCAAGATCTTTGTTGGCCGTCGCTTGCCGTCGCGCAAGGTAAATGCTGAGTTTCAAACTGTTCAGACGATTGCGGCTCTGGTGGCAGTAGTCGCCGAGTGTATGCTCCAAATCGCTGCGGAGAGGTGGGTTTGCCGCAAGGGCGATGAGTGATTGCGATAGAGGGATCACTGCGTGATTGGGAGTCATGATCCAACCTCGAGTCGTCGTGGCGTTTCGTTTGGTTCATACGATCCGTGAGCCGAGCGCCGTGGGAGTACGCAGAGTTCCCACGGCGGCCGGATTAGTGCAATTAGCCCCGGATCAAGCTCGCCAGCCGCTCGAAGTCTTCAATCGAATGGTAGTCGATCACGATCTGGCCCCGACCTTTGGTTTTCGGTCGGATCATCACGGACGTTCCAAATCGGTCCTTGAGATGATCTTCCAGTTCCACAAAGTGAGGCGCTTTGGCTGTTCCCGTTGGTTCGCCCTCATCTTTGCGAATGCGTGATCGCGAGGCAGTAGGAACCCCGGTGGCGACGAGAGCTTCCGTCTGCCTGACGCTCAGATGTTCGTCGGTCACTCGCTTCAGACCGGCCAGAATACTGTCCGCATCGGCAAGTCCGAGCAAGGCTCGGGCGTGACCTTGCGAGATCGTTTTGTCCATGACCGCATTCTGAACCGCCTCGGGAAGGTCCAGGAGGCGGATCAAATTGGACAGTGTCGAGCGGTCGACACCCAACCGACCAGCCAGTTCTTCCTGCGTGCCGGCATAACGACCGAGATAGTCGCGGAACGCAATGGCCTTCTCGATGGCGTTGAGATCTTCCCGCTGCAAATTCTCAACCATCGCGAGTTCGCTGACCCGGCGATCGTCGAGAACCATCACCCGCGCGGGAATATCACTGAGTTTGGCCTCGATGCACGCTCGGAGCCGTCGCTCACCCGCAATGAGTTGATAGCGGTCGTCAACGGCCCGGACGATGATGGGTTGAAGCACGCCGTGCTGCCGGATCGAATCCGCGAGTGAAGCGACCTCAGCGGGTTCAAAGACACGCCTCGGCTGAAATGGATTGGCGTCGATCTTGCCCACTGGAAGATGCTGCAGGTCGGCGTTTTCGAGCGAAGCCGCCTCCGAGCCACCTTCCTCGGTACCCAGCAGCGAATCTAAACCTCGACCCAAGCGACGCTTGTTCACGACGATCGACCTCCATGACAAGTGCGTGAAACGATCCGGTGCAACGTGCTTATTGATCGAGACTTACCCAGGCTCCGCCCGGGCTGTTCGATTGCGAGCGATCCCGACTGATCTGCCTTTACGAGCCTTCAAACGGAGAGAACCATCGCTCAGTTGAGCGACTTTCGATGCGACTTTGCAACGGATCGATCTTCATTAGTACGCTCGTCGCAGAAATGAATCAGTCAAAATCCCTTCAATGATCGGGTGCGGATCGTAACGACCGGGTCTGGTGGTGTAAAGCTCAAAGCGGTTCACACCTGAATGATCTGTCACAGACCGAGTTGCTTTGCCGCGATTTCCAGTTCGTCGCTGTAACTGATCCGGTAGTCGCCTACCTCGTCAAATGTAAGAAGATGGTCTGGGAGTTGACGAACTTGAGCCGCGCAATACGCCTGAATCGACTTCAGTTCGGGGAGAGTTCGAACCAAATTCCCAGCAGCCAGATATTGCACGAGCAGCGAGTCGGCGGGGTCGGCATGATCGGCACGCAGGACGTGGTCGCTAGTCATATTGCCCGTTTGATCGAATTCGCGGCGGATCTGCTTGGCGAGCGGATAGGTGCGTTTGCCCGGACTTTTTTTGATCCGACCAACTCCGTTGCTCTCGACCAGTTTGTAAACCATCGAGATTGCCGGGGCACCACCGCTGGTAATCAGTTCGGTACCGACACCAAATTGGTTGATCGGTGCTCTGGCGGCCACGAGCGCCGCGATAGAATTCTCATCGAGATCGCCGCTCGCGACGATCTCAACAGATTTGCGATCCGCATCATCAAGAATCTCGCGAGCCTGGATCGACTCGGCCAGCAGATCACCGCTATCTATTCGGACCGCCCGGATGGGAGGCTCGATCGCCGCGGCCCGTTGGGCTCCCGCCCGCGTCTCATACGTATCAATCAACAGTGTGGAATGCGGAAACTGGTGAGCAAAGGCGCGAAACGCCGCCGTTTCATCGGGAAATGCCTGAACCCAGGCATGTGCCATGGTGCCGATGGCAGGTATCCCGAGCCGTCGAGCCGCTTCGACCTGACTCGTTCCCAGGAAGCCCGCGATGTAGGCGGCGCGGGCCGCGAGGAAGCTCGCCTGAATTCCGTGACCCCGCCGAGCTCCAAAGTCGATGACTCCCCTGCCCTGGGCCGCGGCAACAATCCGTGCCGCCTTGCTCGCCACCAGGGTCGGATAGCCGAGCGATGCCAGCAGCATCGTCTCCACTAACTGGGCTTGAGGCAGTGGTGCTTCGATCCGGACCAATGGTTCGTTGGGGAAAACGACCGTCCCTTCCGGGACCGCCCAGAGGTTCCCGGTAAATCGCCAGGTGAGGAGGCGCTCAAACCATTCGGGATCAACCGCAGCAAAAACCGGCCACTGGCGGATCTCGGCGACTTGATCACGGTCGAAGCTCAGAGATCGGAGCGTACCGATGGCCTGTTCCAAACCCGCAAAGATCAAATAGGAACGATGAGCAGGTAGCTTGCGGACAAACACCTCGAAAACCGCGTGATCCTCACTCATCCCAGCCGCGTCGTAACCCGCCATCATCGTGAGTTGATACAGGTCCGTCACACACCCCTGCCCATGCGAGCTAAGGTTGAGATCCACCGGAGGTTGATGATTCATGGGAGCAAGGTCCGAGATCGGGGTTTGAGCAGCCAGACGCATGCCATCGACGTGCTTCGCGAGTATTGACGTCGATTCGGGTCCAGGTCGAGCGCTGTTGGGAGTGTCGTGGCCGTCGGGAACTCGCCCACGATCTCCCAATCTTCGAGTAAAGGAGTGAGCAAAAACCGCAGCTTTTGGGAAGTCTGACTCGTCAGTTCGCCCGTGAGCAGAGTCGAATCCACCAGTGCCCAGGAGTTTGAATTCCCGACGAGGCGGAACTGTGCAAGATCTCTCTGAGGCAAAATTCGGATCAAACCGCTCAGAGAGTTCGACAAGGCGGGACGAACCAACGTTCGTAGATAAGGAACATCCGGAGTCAACCGATCCGCGATCGGCCCTGTGAGCAACCGGAGCGAATCTGAAGGATCAAATAACCCGGAATGATGGAACGAGTTTCGCCCTGCCAGCGGTGCTCCTGGCCCGAAGATCAAAAAGCTGATGAAGATTGCACTATACCCGGCGAACCAACCCGGGTGGTTGTGTAGCGGCCACAATTTGTGTCCTCGAAACCCATCCAACTGATGAGACAACTGGATTACCAGCCCTCCCAGGATGACCCAGTGGAGTTGTTCCAGCGGCAGCCAGAGTCGGGCATAAGGATGATAGAACGGTGAGAGCAGAAAGAGAGTGATCCAACTGATCGCCAGGAACCGAATCTCGGCAGCTGAATTCCGTTTCAGAGTCAACAAAAACAAAATCCCGGTGGTTGCGGGAGCTGCAAGCAAGGGCCAGACCACGATCGCGATCACGATCGACCGTAGAATGATCTCTCGAATCGAGCGTTCGCCGGTCGATCGGAGCCAAGCTAAGGACCAGAGGATTGCCAAAATATTAACGAATGGCAACCAAGTGGGACCTGACAACTCGCTTGCTTGTTGAGCCTGCGAGCGGAGATGAGACCACCAGACTGAATATCCTCCAAGATAACTCCGTTGATGACGGAGCAAGGCGTCGTACCCGCCATGGTTCTCGACAAACCGAAACCAGGGCCAAACGACCAGTGCGGCGACGAACGCTCCTACCAACCCGCAGGCACCTGTCTTTAGCCAGCGCTCTGGTCGGCGTTCTGACCTGGACCATCCTGGCCCCGCAACCCAGGTTAACACGACGAACGCCCCCAGGAGCCAGCCGTAATACTTGGTCTGCTGGGTCAAACCGACTAATAACCCCATCACCAGCCCACGCCCCAGGTTGGGGGTTCTGAGGAAGATGAGACAAGTCAGGCAACCGATCGACCAGACCCACAAAAAAGTCGCATCAGTCAGTCCGGTTCGCGAGAACGCAATATGAGGTCCGGCAAAACAGACGCACCAGGCCGTGATAACGCCCGCTTCTAACCCAAAGATCTGGCGGCCGAATCGAGCAACAATCGGGATCGTCAACGACCCAAATATTGCGGAAACTAGGATTCCCGTCTGTTCTGAGAGCCCCGTCAGGCTGGCCAGGAGCCCGATCAGGATGGAGTAACCCGGCGGAGCATACGCAATCAAAATGGGATCGAGCGACCAGATGCCGGCGGGTCGGTAGACCCATTGCGCTGAGATCCAGTAAATCCCCTCATCAAACTGATTGAGCCCCAGGCGACCGATTGGCCATATCCGGAGGCAGAATCCGACCAGGGTGGCGATCATCACCAGGAGTTGGGCTCTGCGAATTGGGGAAACTGACGAATGATTCATGGCGGGCGATCTTAGCTGTTTTGAGCCATGAAAACTGCATGGGACTTGAAATTATCGTTGGTTCCACGTGAAACGACTTGAGACTTCGAATGGGTGGTGGCACGATGAACGTCCACTGCCCAACGTTTCTTATGCGAGTTCAGAGCGTGGTCAAACTTTATACCGACGAGCGTATGCTCGATCACCAACCGAAATCCGGTCACCCCGAACAACCCGCACGACTGGCGACTGTGCTTCGCCATCTGAGGCGAACGGGGCAACTTGACCAGGCGATCCGCGGGACTTGCCGGCCTGCGACCGACGCCGAACTGCTCACGGTTCATACGGCGGCGCATATTCAGACGATGACGGAACAGGCTGCTCAGGGTGGAGGTCAGGTCGAAGCGGATACCTGGTTGTCATCCGGTTCCGAAACCGCCGCTCGTCTCGCAGCAGGTACGGTCGTGGAAGCCGTGACCCAGGTCATCGCCGGCAATGATCCCCAGGCGTTCTGCGTGGTCCGACCGCCTGGACACCATGCGCGAGCAGAAAACCCCATGGGATTTTGCCTCTATGGGAGTGTGGCAATCGCAGCAGCGGTTGCGGTCAAGAGACTTGATGTGAATCGAATCTTAATTATCGACTGGGATGTCCATCATGGAAATGGCACGCAGGAGATGTTTTACGAGAATGAACAAATTGGCTTTTATTCGATCCACCGCTATCCGTTCTATCCTGGCAGTGGAGCAAAAATTGAGAACGGTTCTGGTCGAGGGTTAGGTCGCACCAAAAATGTTCCGATTGCTTACGGTACGAGTCGACAAGATTATCTGACCGCTTTCGAAACGACTGTGCAAGAGTTTGCCGACGCCATGAAACCCGAGTTGATTCTCTTGAGCGCGGGCTTCGATGCTCATGCGGAAGACCCAGTTGGCGACCTAGGTCTTGAAGTTGAGGATTTTGAAACGATGCTGCGAACCGTGCAGCAAGTAGCGACGACTCACGCCAACGGAAGATTCGTTAGCGTGCTGGAAGGTGGGTATAACAATTCAATACTAGCAAACTGTGTAGCCGAACATTACCGAATATTAACGGAACCGCAAAAGTGACCCCGGCGGGATTTGAACCCGCGTTGCATGCGTGAAAAGCATGTGTCCTAGACCAGGCTAGACGACGGGGCCAGTCGTTCAGTGATCACAAATTACCGGATGGGAAATGACTCGTCAAGAGGACTTCCACAATCACGGGTCATAAAGGCCAATGCCTCAATGATGGTAAGCCATCATGACGATGGGGTGTCGACTTCACTGGAAGGGTTCATTGCCGTTTCTTCCTCAATGGAGATCTGGCGCTGGATTGCGTCGTAAATCTCCCGGCGATGAACGGCCACATTTTTGGGGGCCTCAATCCCGATGCGGATTTTATCCCCACGAATCTCCACAATCGTGATTTTGATTTGATCATCAATGATAATAGATTCATTCAATTTGCGTGAGAGTACAAGCACAACCTCCCTCCTTTGTGAACGTCCTCAAAATTCGGGGCCAGAAATTCCGACCCTGCCCTTGTAGTGGACAGTTAATCAACTGTAGAGTCCGACACAAGGCTGTCAAGGATTTTTTTACAATATCGGCAAAAATTTATGGAAATAAGGCAATTGCCTTTTCGCCGTTACTGCGACTTCCGATACAGGTGGCCCAGACCAAGCGCGTGGATTTCTTCTTCGATATCAGTGTCGGTTGCAGGATGAATAGTCTCTTTGAGTTCAACGATCAGCAACTCAAAAAACTTGGCGCGAGCGCGCTGAAGCGTCTTCCGGAACGATTCGGGGGTGATTTTCTGACCAGTCTGAACCTCCAACTGATGAGAAATCTCCTCGATCGGCAATTTGGGGTTATCGCGGCGGAGGTTTAAGACCGTTGCATAACGGTTTTTAGGTGTACTGGCTTCGTAGGTTTCGAGTCGCGTTAAAGCCCGTTTGAGTAGCGCCTCACGCCAAACTCGATCATAGTCGGCATCGGGCTCGCTGGGATCAATCAAGTCTCCGGGAGGCAGCGACTGAATCTTGCGCGATCTGAAGTGGTCGATGATGAGCCGCTGCAATACTGTCCGCAAATAGTCTCGAAACCGTCCTTTGTTGTGATCCGCACCCGCAAGTTTGTGCGTCAGAAGCTTGGTCCAGAACTCCTGAAAGACCTCGTCAGCAAGATTCGTATCGCGTAGTTTCAGCCGCAAATAGCGATGAACGGCATCGTGGTAACGGCCGATAAGCTCCGCCATGGCAGCCTGTCCTTCAGGGCCGGGCAAGTGCGCCGAACGGATTGTCGTCCAACTTGTTTCGACCTGAGTCAGATGGGAGTTCGGCGAGTTTGGGTCGGCTTGAGAACGATCCATGATGCGGGCTCACCTTCACTCGACCGTCTGGGAATTTAAATCGTGGATTAAATAACTGGTGATGACCAGAAAACCATAAGTTTCACGTGGAACCCAGCAGACGGGAACATGTTTTTAACAGATATCTCCAAACGGGTCCGTTTCTCAGATATCCCTGAAGCCAACCTCTTGCTTGTATGCCCAGCATCCTTCAAATCAGTTTTCGGCGTTTGAAGGTTGCGCAAAGTCAGCTTGAAATACTACGCCCGGCAGGACTCGAACCTGCGACCGACGGTTTAGAAAACCGTTGCTCTATCCAGCTGAGCTACGAGCGCATGAGTCGTCCTGAATCGGATGCGCCCGGCAGGATTCGAACCTGCGGCCTGCGGTTTAGGAAACCGCCGCTCTATCCACCTGAGCTACGGGCGCTTGTGGGTTTCGATTGTGGACGTGCTGCTGCATATTGTCAACATTTCTCCTCACGACCCACGGCAGAAGATCCGCCTCTCGATCACTGTCTCACCCATCGTGACAACCAGACGTTGCGACAGCAATCGCGATCCTCCAATAGAATCGAGCAAGGCGTTTCGTGTGGGCCAGGTCATGATGTTGATTGGATCAGAAGTATGGAGTGCTGAGTTGTTGCTGAGAGTGCCGGTTGATACCATCGAAAGGGCGAGGACTAATGAACTTCCGCAGTCAGAATCATCAAGCTTTTGATTCACGTGCTCATCATTTGTGTCATTGAATTGTCATTCGATGAGAAAATCCTTGTATGGACGATTCAATCTCAGCCGCTGAAAACCCGTCGCTGCCTCGACTGGGCAGTTACCAGATTATCCGGGCTCTCGGTTCGGGGGGGATGAGCCAGGTTTTTCAGGCGGTCCACGCCGACACTGGCAGTATCGTCGCACTCAAGGTATTACCTCGAAAACTTGCTCAGAATGCGGTGCTCCTGCAACGATTCCTGCGGGAAGCGAAAAGTGCGGAAAGTCTCGATCATCCCCAGATCGTGGCCATTTATGACCGAGGTTTTGACCTCGGTCGCCATTATCTAGTGCTGGAGTATGTCGAGGGCCGTGACCTTTTTGATCGCGTTCGAGCCGATGGTCCACTTGAGCCACTGGAAGCGGTTCAATTTGTACGGCAAGTCGCGGAGGGTCTCGATTATGCCGCTCGACTCGGCATGATCCACCGCGATGTAAAACCTGCCAACCTGTTAATGACACCAGATCACCGGGCAAAAATCATCGACCTGGGACTGGCCTTCCAGACGGACGAAGAAGATGAGCGGGTCACCCGCGATGGCACGACGGTCGGGACCGTCGACTACATGTCGCCGGAGCAAGCAAGAGATAGCCGCAAGCTCAATGAACGGAGTGATATCTACTCGCTCGGCTGCACGTTCTATTATCTGTTGACCGGGTCACCACCATTTCCGGGGGGCAACCTGGCGGACAAGCTTGCTCGCCACCATTCCGCCGCGGTTCCCGATGTCCGCACGATGCTTCCCGCGATTCCTGCCGATCTTGCGTTGCTCATCCAGAAGATGATGGCCAAGAAACCGGAGCAGCGATTTGCGAATTATGGAGAACTTATCGGCGGGTTAGATCAGATCGGCCAGGGCCCGCCAGTCGCCTCCATTAGACAACTGGATGACGTGCTGATTGTTGATGACGACGTTGACGATGACGTGATCGAGCTGACGATTGCCGTACCTGAGTCTGATCCAGTTCCGGCACGTGCACGAGCCAACTCCAAGAAACCACGCGTCGACGGCTCGCGCGACCCCTCCGCAAGCAGTAGTCTTCCGGTTGTTTCGTTGGCGGATCTGGCGGCGTTGGATGCCCCGACTCCCTCGAAGTCGCCCCGGACCAAAAGCAAGCGACTGGCCGAACCTGCGAACCCTCAGGCTTCGGCGATCGTTGATGCACTCCTTGAAGAAGATGAGGAACCGGCCGGGACGACTCAGTCACTCCGACGCCGAAGTGACGAACTGCCGTTGCAGACCTGGATTGCGGCAGGGGTGATGGTAGGGCTCCTGGTCGCAGTGCTGGTCTTCGGGGTCCAGATTGCAATCTCGCTTCTGAAACCGGAAGTCGAAGTCACGGCGAAACCAGGGCAGGAGGCTGAAGGCCGTTCGGCTCCTGAAACGATCGCGCAACCTTCGATCGAGCGTGAAGGCAGTCCAGCGCTTCCAACCCGACCAAATGCACCGACTCCCAGAAATCCCCGACCGAATCCTGGTTCGGTCTCAGTGGTTCCGATCGAGCCGATCAAGCCAACGCCCCGGGTTCCGTTGACGACCGAGATTATTTATCCAGACTCTCTGAAAGAACGACTTGGGATCAAGGAGCTTTCCAGTCAACCCCTCATTGAATCCGCCTCCAAGATCGTGGTCAAACGACTTGCCGATGGCGAAGAGGTGACGCAGCTCACAACTCTAGCGGGGGCTCTGGACCGCGCCAGTGATCTGGTGGAAATCGCCGATACGGGACCGCTGCACGAAGATGACTTTCAGATGGCGGGCAAATCCAAGGTCATCCGGGGTAGGGGGGGGCTCAGGCCGATCGTCAAGATCGAGGCGACAACTCAATCTCTGGTCCGCGAGCAGCCAGCCAAATTTTTCTTGGGGATGAACGGGATCGAACGATTGACCATCGAGGGGATCGATCTGGTGGTCGACCTCCGCGACCTACCGTTGAGTCAATCGACCTTGTTTCTGTGCCAGGGAGTTGAGTTGACGGTGCGAGATTGCACGATCTCGATCATCAACGCCGAGGACCGACGGAGCGGCTTTAGCGTGTTTCGGCTGACCTCGGGACCCCGACCTAATCTCCTGACCATCGATCGATCGTTGATTCGAGGCCCGATTCGGACTTTGGTTGAGGCCGAGACTCAAAGCTCGAAGATTGTCCTGGACCGCTCGGTCATCGTTGGCTCATCGGGGCCGCTGTTTCGATTTGCCGGTCCAGAGCTAGAAGGACGGTCTATCCAACTGCACCGAAGTCTGTTGTTGACGCGTGAGCCTGTCTTCGCCTGGGATGGAAAACCATGCCCGACAAAAATCCGGGCACTCGGAACGTCCTTTGTCCATGTCGATCCCGCGACGAGTTCCACCTGGCTGAGCGCACGCAGTTCCACCACGAGTGACCTGAAGTCTAAGGTTGACTACGAGGGGGAAAACAATCAGTGGATCGGCTGGGTGACCATGGCTCAGTGGGGATCGACCGCAGTGTCCAAGAGCAACGTGCTCGATGAGATTCGAGCAACCTGGGCTGGATCGGATCAGTCCAGTCAAGAAATCAAGTCGTCCTGGGCAGTCGCATCCGTCGCGGAGACCGTGACCGCTGACAGCTTCAAGCCGATATTGGAGAACCTTGCCCCAACCCTGGCGATGGTTGCCACACCGCACCAGCAGATTGGTGAGCTGACCGTCGATCAATTCTCGCGGCTAGCCACCCCCGCGTTGCTGGATGATCTGACGGTCGAAGCGCAGCCCGACCCAGTTCGACCAACAATCTCGTTGTCGTTCGAACTGGACCGAAGTGGTTCGCGCGATCTCGGACAATTTCTGAGTGCAAACGTCACCGACGTCGCAAAACGCTACGTGGTGCGTGTCAGTGGGACGGGGGTCTATCCGATCACTCCGGTACGATTACCCGATGGAACCTCGTTGGTGCTGGCCGGACCACGCGGCATCGCATCGAATCAGCTCATCCCGGTGTTGATCCCCAAAACGACGGGGCTGGCGATCTTCGAACTCCATCAAGGGGATCTGGCGATCAGCAACGTCGGATTCGCCAACGAAGGCATCGACCGGACCAGGCATTGGATCTATCTGGAAGATGGCCTGCTTGCACTCCAGCGGTGCCGGTATCGTGACCTCGGACCGGGTGAAGACACCGCGGGAGCTGCGATTGTCTTTTCTGCCCGATCCGCGCAGACAGCTGGGAAGCGGGCCGGCGGGTTTGCCTCGGTGCCCAACCTGCCGCTCCTGGGCATGAAAGATTGCTGGATCAACTCAAGCAAAGAATTCGTGCAAGCGGTGATCCTGCGCGGGGTCGTTCGAGTCGAGAACAGCTTGATCGAGGCGGGCGACCTGGCAATTAGACTTCAGCCAGAGATCCACCCGGGGAGCAAGTTGGAGGCGGATCTCGTCCTCGAAAACTGCACGATTGCCACCGATCGATCGGGAGTCGTGCTCGATCCGAGTCGGGCTGAAGGTGAATTTGCTGGGCGTCCCTGGGTCATCTTTTCCCGAGCCTCGGCTTTCCCGCGAGCCTGGCGTCGTGGTGGAGCATTGCTTGAAGTCGACCCGCGAATCTTCACGCAGGGATCGTTATTCTGGCAATCGTCGTATGACCTGTACGAAGTCAGTCGATTCTTGCGGCCCATCGAGGGAGCAGAATCCAACGGGACGCAGTCAAATGACCTGAAACGGAACTGGATCGACCTCTGGGGGATCAACCACACCCGAGGAGATCGGGGTCCGGACTCGCAGAAAATCGAGCACATTCTCACCTACCGCGAGCGAGATCGCCCCAAGTCGACTCGTCCATCGCTCGCTCAACTGGAGCTTGATCCAGCCGTCCATAAAGATCGAGGGGCGAACTACAAGGCGTTGCCACCACTCCCACGATGAGGCCCGAGGCGGGATCGACCTGGGAGCATTGGGCCGCTAGAATCGAGTAAGAAACGAGGCGTTGTCACCATTTGGAGGATTTCGAGCCGTGGTCCCTGCCAAGGATTTCAAGCGTCGGATGGTTATCGAGATTGATGGGATTCCGCACATGATCGAGCACATTCAAGTGCAATCCCCCTCGGCGCGGGGTGCGGCGACGCTCTACAAGGTCAAAGCCCGGAATCTCAGAACGCGGACCAAGGTCGATAAGTCGTTCAAGGGGACGGATACTCTCGTTGAATCGAGCTTTGAACGCCGACCCGTTGAATATCTCTACCGCGATCCGGACGGGTTCCACTTCATGGATTCCACCGACTACAACCAGTTCTCGCTCAAGCCGACCGACGTCGAGGAATTTATCCCGTACATGACCGAAAACATGGTCGGCGTCCAGGCTCTGGTTGTCGACGAGGAAGTGATCGGGATCGAGATCCCCGATACCGTCGACTTGAAGATCATCGAGACGGCTCCGGGAGTCAAAGGCAACTCGGCCACAGGCCGAACCAAACCGGCAACCCTGGCGACAGGTCACGTCATCCAGGTTCCCGAGCATCTTGACTCGGGTATTCTGGTCAAGGTCAAGACGGATACCGGCGAGTATCTCGGCCGGGTCAACTGATTCGACCTCAGCGAGCATCGCGTTTCACGTGGAACGTCGACCCAGGGTTTGTTGACGATCAATAGATTCGCTGAATCGGCAACCCCTTTATCCTTCGCGGATCTGACCCGACCCGATGACAACCCATTGCGTCGTGGTCAATTCGCGGAGGCCGCAAGGACCACGCGCGTGGTACTTGTCGGTGCTGATCCCGATCTCCGCGCCCAGTCCCAGTTGACTGCCGTCGTTAAATCGCGTGCTTGCGTTCACCACGACCGCCGCCGTGTCGACCTCGCGCACAAACCGATGGGCGCGAACGATGTCGTTCGTGACGATCCCATCGGTATGCTTCGAGCCATGTTGCGCGATGTGGGCGAGCGCGGACTCAATATCAGGTACAACCCGGATCGACACGATCAGATCGAGGTACTCGGTATCCCAGTCGGTTGGACTCGCCGGTATTGCTCCGGGGAGGAATCGAACCGTGGTGTCATCGCCGCGGATCTCCACTCCATGCCGGTGCAACTCATCGCCCAGGCCCGGCAAGAAGGTGGGAGCGATGCCTTCATGCACGAGGACCGTCTCGACGGCGTTGCAGACTCCCGGTCGTTGGACTTTGGAGTTGATGATGATCGGCATCGCCATGGTGAGGTCGGCAAACTCATCAATGTAGAGGTGGCAGATGCCGTCGTAATGTTTCAGGACCGGCATCCTGGCCTCGGCGACCACTCGGCGGATCAGACTGGCACCCCCACGCGGAATCGCCAGATCAATCCACTCGGGCAGAGCCAGCAGATACCCCACGGCCGCCCGATCGGTCGTCGTGACGAGTTGAACTGAGTTGGACGGGAGGCCGCTCTGCTCCAGCTCGTTGATCAAAATCTGGGCGAGAGCTAGATTGGAGTGAGCAGCCTCCTTGCCTCCGCGCAGGATGGCCGCGTTGCCACTCTTAACGCACAGCGCGGCGGCATCAACCGTCACGTTCGGGCGACTTTCGTAGATCATGAAGATGACACCCAACGGCACCCGGATCTGCGAAACGTCGAGACCATTGGGGCGCCGGCTCGCTGTGATCAGTTCGCCGACCGGGTCGGGCAGGGCGGCAACCTCGCGCAGGCTCCGGGCGATCTGACCGAGCCGCGCAGGGTTCAAGGTGAGGCGATCAATGGCCGCCGCATTCAAACCGAGGCTGGGACCCGCAGCGACATCCTCGGCGTTGGCGGCAAGGATCTCCGGCTGTCGCGTTTCGATCGCCGCCGCCGACCGGATGAGCCATTCGTTCTTGCTCGCTCCCGAGGCGATCGCTAGTGGTCGAGACGCCTGCTTGGCCTGCCGCGCCCAGACCTCGCACTGTTCATCGAGAGTTCTCTCGTTGACGACATTCCGCATGATGGCGATCCCAGGAGCAGTTTTTCTGGAGTGTCGTTTAAGGAAGCGGACCCAGCTCAAACAGCTCGCGACTCCACTCCCGGTACGAATGGACGGCGGCCGGTCCAAGTGACATTAGCAATCTATCAAGTGCCAGGTCCACCAGGACCCGCCGGTGATTCCCAGCCGCGTTGAGCTTGCCAGACCAGGAGGGCGTCACGAGTCGCCGCGACGTCATGAACCCGGAGCACAGATGCACCACTCGCGGCGCAAGCCAGAGCGGAGCCGACCGACGCCGCCTGCCGCTCCGCGATCGGTCGCCCAGTGATCGTGCCGAGAAACCCTTTGCGCGAGGTTCCCACCAGGATCGGACAACCCAGATCCTGGAAGCGCCCGAGGTTCCGCAACAACTCCCGATTATGATCAAACGACTTGCCAAAACCAATCCCGGGATCGACCGCGATCCGATCGAGTCCAATTCCCGCCGACCGAGCCGCCTCGACCCGATCCGCCAGGTAGGCGTGAACTTCACCGACAACGTCAACATAAGTCGGGGCAAGTTGCATCGTCGGAGGCGTCCCGCGCATGTGCATGATCACAACTCCAGCCCGGCTGGCAGCGGCGACCCGGAGCATCTCAGGGTCGGCCAGACCCATGATATCGTTGACGATGTCGACTCCCGCTGCGATCGCCGCGCGAGCCACATCGGGCTTGGTCGTATCCACGGAAAGCGGCACCTTGACGAGGGGTCGCAACATGTCGATCAACGGCAGCACGCGACTCAACTCGACTTCAAGCGCGACAGGCTCGGCTCCAGGACGGCTCGATTCGCCACCGATGTCGAGGATGTCCGCCCCCGCAGCAACCAACTCCTGAGCACCAGCGACCGCATCGGCTACCGATCGGAGTCGGCCACCATCCGAGAAACTATCGGGCGTGACGTTGACGATGCCCATCAGGAGCGGCCGATCCCCGGGTCCGATGGGTTCTCCGCCGACCGTCCAACGCATCATGGTGCATGAGTCCTCGGACTGGTGAGCAGGGGGATCGATTCCCCTTACCAGGTCTGCTCCATCATGTTGACGATCTGCGTCGCCATCTTTTCCGAGTCCCGATAGAAGGCCGCTTCCACGGGTTCGCCGATTTCTGGATAGAAATTGAAGGTGTTGGCCACCACGGCGGGGTTGGTATCTTTCTTCTCAACAGCCTTGTTGTCCGTCCAGGTGACGGCGATGACGATCGTCGCGGTCAACTGGCGGGGCAGGTTGTTGGGGTTCTCGACCACGACGTTCTTCTCGGCGTAGTTGATGGTGCCGCTCAGAGTGGTGTCGGCGTCGTCCGGTTTGCCGACGACCTTGTACGGCGTCCGACGTTCAATCTCCTTGATCACAAGCTCGGTGAGCTGGAAGTTGATGTCACGGCGGAAGGTGACGGATTGGAACGTGGGGACGTAGACCGTCTTCACATTCGGGTCATACGGCGCCCGGATGCTGTAGCCGGTTGCGCGGCAACCCGACACCCCCAGAATGGAGATGAGACCAATCGTCAAAGCGTCGCGCCGCGAGATCGCGGGATCGGTGTCATCCTGATCGCTTGTCGGCTCACGTTTCGTTGCCGTCATGATCTTCCTCCCTGAAAGCCGTCGAGTGAGTCAGATTAGAGCCGGGCAGGGGGACACTCTCGGACACGCGGATCAAAATGGCGCTCCCCCCATGCCACCACCCGAACTTCCAAACCCTCCGCCGCCACTGCCGCTCCCCTGGCCTTGCCCCATCGAGTTCGGGTCGGGAGCACCAGGAAGGGTCATGATCTTGCTGGGTACGCTGGCTTTGCGCGGCATCTTGGCCGTCTTTTTCAACTGGACTTTCGAGAACTCGGCCCACTTGCTTTTGGGCCACTTGGCGATCACGAGCCCGAACTGGTATTCGGCCGAGGCTGGCTTCAGGGCACGAATGTAGTAGAGACCGTTTTCGTATTCTTTCTCGGCGGCCTGATCGTTGATCAGGTCGAGCGTGTGGTAAAGCTGTTCGTTGGTGGCCTGGTGTTCGGGAAACTCTTCCATCGTTCGTTTGACCAGATCCCGCGCACCATCCAAACCCGTGCTGTCATAAGCGGGGCCGATGTAGCCCTTGACCCGGGCGTCGATGGCCGAGAGCTGGGCGCGTTCGCGGAGCGGACTCTTGGCGTGGTCGTTCAGGAGCTGATCATAGTAGATGGCGGCCTGTTCGTAGTCGCCGGTCCGGTGGTAATAGTCGGCGGTCTGGAGCACGGCATAATCCGCGAGCGGACCATTCTTTGTGTCGTGCATCCGGACACTTTCGAGGGTTTTGATCGCGTATCCCTTTGGGTCGAGCATGGGCTGGCGACCGTCGAATCGAGCTTTGAAGGGCAGGGGCTTGTTTTTGGGGTCGCTCCCGTCCTCGGCTAGCCAGATCTGCGCGATCTGATATTCCCGGGCGATCACGCGGTCCACATATTCGGTCTCGCCGGTGTACTTCTTCAGAAGGAATTGATAGTTGTCGTTCGCGGCAGTATAGCGTTGGCGACGAAATTGACTCTCGGCGAGATAGAACTGGGCCTTGGCCCCCCACATCGTCCCCTTCTTGACCTCACGCTTGGCCAGCTTGGCGAAGAGGGGTTCTGCCTTATCCAACTGTCCTGCGTCGAACAATTTTTTGGCGGCTTCGAACTCAGCTTCCGAGACGGGGTCGGCGATGACCTTGGTTTTCTCCCACCCCTTGTCGCCAAAGAAGGTGGAGGATTCTCCCAGGAGTCCCGAACTGAAGGGGGACTTGTCCTTCGTCATCCAGCGGTTCATCAATCGCCCGTTGGTCCGCGTATCCGCTTCGGGAGTGGCGGTATCGGGCGCGGGAGCCTTGAGTGATGAAAACCAATCGGAGATGGAACCGGCGTCGGCGGGCGTGCCGACGAGGGTGATCAGCAAGCTGATCGCGGCACCACGCCGGGCGGCTCGGAGCAACCGGCGGCGGATGCTGAGAGAAATGTTGTCGTCGCTCATCCTTAAGCTCCGAGATAATGGAGGAGTCGAGGACGTCGGCCGATCGCGTGACTGAGGATGGCCCCCAGCGTGGCTCGGATCGTACTGGTTGCCGTCGTCGAGAGTGCCAACGATTTCCAGTTGGGACCAGGCGATCCGAGCGTTCGGAGCGCAGCCAGAGTTTGACCCGAGAGAGTCGCCACGTGCGGCTGACCCGGCCGGCACGCGGGGCAGAGCACGCCGCCCGTCGCCAGACCAAACGCAAACGACTCACCGCTCGCATCTACCGACTGGCCGCATCCCGCGCATTCGTCCAGCAAAGGCATCAACCCGAGTTCACGCAGACAAGCAAGTTCGAACCGAAACACCCGACTGGCACGCAACGAAGCTTCCCCCAGATGTCGCAAGGTGACAATCGCCGCGTCGAAGAGTTTCGGATGCGGATCATGGAAGTCCGTCAACTCGGTCAACAACTCGGCAATGTAGTACCCGGCGAACAGTGCGGGCAAGTCGCGTCTCAAAGCGTCGAATCGCTCCGTGCCGGCAGCCTCGATGATCAGGTCGAGTGCTTCGGTCCCCTTGTGCAGCAGCACGATATCCGAAACCGTCAAGAGGTCAAGTCCACCTTGCATGGGTGACTTAAGCCGCCGCGCCCCCTTGGCCAACCCGGAAACCTTGCCAAGTTCGCGGGTGAAGAGGGTTGCCACCGTGCTCGTCTCGAAGACGTCGCTGGCGCGGATCGTCAAAGCGAGAGATCGAACCGCCGGCATCGATATCCGCCTTCCAGCGCTCGGGGATTGGTCTGATCACACGCGTCAGACCTGTTGATCATTTCTCTCCATTGTCCCGGGGCTCTGTGCCGATACACAAATGACTGACTTCCTGGCCGGAGCGAACCACTCGGCTCTCAGCCGCGTAAAAATGGGAGTTTCCAGCCTCGATCAAGAAACAGGTTGTCTCGTGGTCAATACCGCTTAGAATCTCTAGGCAGACCTTCACTTCGCCTTCATTTCGGCCCCTTCATTTCTTGCTCTGGCCTGATTCTGGCTCGTCGTGAGCAGGGGAGTACGAGTTATGTCGAATCCTGGGGCTATCGTCAAGTTCTTTAACGACCTGGTTGATAGGGCATCCGCAGCGATTGATCGCTGGTCGAAGCCTTCCCGTTCCGGTCCGCGGCGCAAACTTTGCCCGATCCCAGTGCCGGTCGAGCGAGCACCTCGGCGGCGATGAACCGCTGCGTCTTGCACCCGATTCACTCCCGACGTTTGATCCAATGCTCCTGAGCAATGGATCAAACGTTTTTTGTTGGGAAGACGATTCAGCGGTACGCGATGATTACGACCGTAGTTCCATCAGGACTCGGCGGATTGAGCGCTCGACCACTTCCAGAATCGTGATCTGGACTCCATCCGCCTGGAACATCTCGCCCGGGGTTGGTAGACGACCCATTGCGTTGAACGCATAGCCGCCAACCGTCTGGAAATTTTCGTCTGTGGGTAAGTGGAGCCGAAACCGGTGGTTGAGTTGGCCGATCGTCACTCCGGCATCAACCTCGAATTTGGTCTCATCGACAGGTTTGATCTGGTCGTCGGGGGTTGGAACGTCGTGCTCGTCGTCGATGGGACCGACGATCTCCTCGAACAAATCTTCCAGTGTTGCGACACCCGCCAGCCCACCATATTCGTCGAGAACGACGGCGATTTGACTCCGCCTGGCCCGGAGTTCGGCGAGGAGATCGTTCGCGTTTTTGGTCTCCGGCACAAAATAGGCAGGCCGGACGATTTTGCTAGGGATGAGTGGTTCGTGCAGTTCCTGCCGATCGACCATCTGCGGGAAGAGATCCTTGGCATAGAGAATTCCGAGAATATCATCGCGGTTCTCACCAAAGATCGGAATCCGACTGAGACCTGTCTCGCGGAACGTTTGAGCGGCGGATCGAGCGCTGACGGTCGACGGCAACAAGGTCAACTGCGACCGCGGCGTCATGATCTCGGAGACATCGAGCCGGGTCAAACCAACCACATGTTCGAGCAACTCGCGCGTGGTTGCCGACACGTCACTCTCGACGTCGGTCGGATGATCCACGTCGGGAAGAATCTCGACCTCGACACTCGCCGGCCGCGGTGGTGTGTCCGCCGTCCCGGCCAATCGATAGGCCAGCCACTCGACACCCTGAGCAATGGCCGTCAGAGGCAACGCGATTTTGCGTACCAATCCGGCCACCGGCCAAACCGTTGCGAGCAAAGTCTCGGCCCAAACGCGACCCACCACACTGGCGGCGAAATGCACCATGACGGTGACGAGAACCGCAATCGCGATTGCAACCGAGGGAAAATCGGCATAAACGACTCGCGCCAACCAGGCCGCGGCCGTCATTTCGACAACGACAGCGATCCCTTCGGTGGCTCGCTCCGTCGCTTCATCCGCTAGTTCGATCGCCCGTACCCGATCAGGTTTTCGTCTAGCATCGCAGACGAACTCAAGGCGACTTCGTGAGTAAGTGCGCAAAGCCCGGCCAAAGGCAACCGAGATAGCCTGGACAAAAAACAGGAGACAACCCACGCCCAACGCCCCGCCCAAACTCAGCGCGGCCAACGCACACTCTCCCGTTCTGGATTTATGATTTTCGAAGAGGCCACATCGGGCAAATCGAACGGATTGGAAATATCAAGCTGACGCAAAATTTCGTCTTCCCGACTGCGGATCACTGCAATGTCGGTCGGATTTTGATCATTGTATCCACAAAGGTGAAGCAAACCGTGGACCAGATATAATGCCAGCTCATCAAGCGGTGAATTGCCACCTTGCGCGGCTGTTTCCTGGGCCATTTCCGCCGAAACGATGAGTTCGCCCGCCAAATTCTGATCGGACGACGCAAGGTCCGGAAAACTGATTACATCCGTGGGCCTATCGTGGTTGAGATATTGGGCATTGATGATGCGGATTGCAGCATTATCCACGATGGCGATCGAAATCTCGGCAGAGTCTCGGTGCTCAGCATTGCAGACGGTCCGCACAATCCGTTCAATCCAGATCTGATCCAGGGCCAGGAAGGGTTGGGTGTTGCTAACCTCGACCATGCATTGCAAACCCGAGGTGTCGGACGGGGGGCGAGTCATCATCAAGCTGTTCTTTGTTCCGGGTATTTAACACGTCCGTGATAGATCCCGATGAGCGATTTAATCAAACTTTCACGGACTTCAGAAATCTCGCGGAGCGTCAGACCACACTCGTCGAATTGTCCATCGTGGAGCCGCTTGTTGATCAGGTCGCGACAGAGGCCCTCGATCCGCGATGGAGTTGGTTCGGAGAGGGTCCGGCTCGCGCTCTCGACCGCGTCGGAGATCATCAGAATAGCCGCCTCTTTCGACTGCGGTTTTGGTCCCGGGTAGCGAAACGCCCCTTCCAGAACCGTCGCGCCATCGGGGTTGGCCTCGCTCCGCTTGGTCGCTTCGTTGAAGAAGTATTCGACCAACGTCGTCCCATGATGCTGCTCGATCAGGTCGATGATTGGCTCAGGCAGGTGGTGCTGGCGACCCAGGTCGACGCCATCCTTGACGTGGCCGATGATGATCAAGGTGCTCATCGCCGGCGCGAGGTTGGCGTGCCGATTGGTGGCTCCCGCCTGATTCTCGACAAAGTAATGCGGTTTGAGCATCTTGCCAATGTCGTGGAAGTAGGCCCCGATCCGAACCAGCAGGGCATTGGCGCCAATCCGCTCCGAGGCCGCCTCGGCAATCGTGCCGACGGCGATCGAATGGTTGTGCGTTCCGGGAGCGCGACGGACGAGTTCCTGGAGCAGCGGATGGGCGATGTCGCCGAGTTCCAGCAAGCTGATCCCGGTGACGATCCCAAACCCCGTTTCGACGAAGGGCAACATCCCCCCGAGCGCAAATCCGGCCATCAAGCCCCAGCCCGCGCGCCAGAGGCTGTCGACCGCGATCAAGTTGATCGGCTGGTCGTGCCAGAGACCAACGGCCCAGGTCAACACGCTCGACCCGATCGCGCACAATGCGCCAACCTTGATCATTTTCGTGCGGGACCGGACTTCGTGCAGGCAGAGGACCCCGACGGAGGTTCCACCCATCAGGACCACGAAGTGGCCGATCCCGGCATTCATGGCGACAGTGGTGAGCAGACTCAGGCCGAAAAGGACCATCAACGCGAAGTGGGGATTATAGGCAATCGCCAGAATCATGGCCGCAATGGCGAGTGGGGCAAGCTCGGCATTCCAGGGTTGAATTGCCGCGAGTCGGGCCACCAACAAGGCAGAGACGGCGAGCGAGCAGATCGAGGTGATCCGTCCCAGGTCATTGGCGATCTTCGGTTCGTGCCGCGCGATGTAGTAACCGATCAGGGCAAACATCGCTGCCGACAGGACGAGCACGGCTCCGACGCGTCGGACCCGGCTGGACCAGGGGCGGGCGGCATTGGCGACTCTTTGTTCTTCTTTCAGAAGCAAGAGTTGCTCCTCGCCAATCTCCTGATCCCTGGGCACGATCAGTTCATTCTGCCGAAAGGTGTCGTACTTATCGGTCACGGAAGCGCGAGCCACGTCGCGGAGATGCGTTGTGTAGGCCTCTTCGTACCGCAGGGTGGGGAACGCCGCGAGCCGGTCCGCGATCAAGCGAAACAGGTTTTGCCCGAGGCTTGGCGGGTTGAATGCAGCGGCAAAATCCTTGGCCACGATCCCGTCATCCGTCTGGACCCGAACGACCCGGTCCCGGGGGATCAGGTGGCTTTGCTCATGGGTCTCGTTCGGCAGGTGGACGGAGAGGTTGCGGCTCATCTCCTCGTTCCGAGGCAAGACGTCCGGCCCCAGCACGCCGTCGCGGAGGATGGGCTGAAAGGCCTTGTCGATCTTGCGCTTCATGTCGTCGAGGCGTTCCGGCGTGTCGCTCGCCTCGCGGATATCGTCGTACAGGTCGCGGCGGAGGTTCCACTGAGTCCGGAGTGACTCGGGCACATTATCAAAGGTCGCTGATCGCGCAACGGTCGTGACCAGCTCTAGGAGACTTTTTTCAAGATCCTCGATCGGCGTCGGGTTGTTTTCCATTGCCGGTGGGACCTGGTCCGCCTTGGCTTGCCGCTCGATGTTGGTCCGGATCATGTTCCGCCGCTGGAACTGCTCGACGTTGACGCGGACTTCGCGATCGGGTCGTTCTCCCAGGCGGAACGTGAAAAAGGGCCCAGGTCCGTGCACAATCGCCGCCGTCGCGACGATGGCAACCGCGACCACGGCCAGACGCGCCCAGCGGTCACGCTGGCGAGCTGACCGAGTTTGCTGGTGGACAATCAGGTGCGAGGGTCGGAGATGGGCTCTGACGTGCTTCGATTTACGTTTACCGAGACTCATGGATTTCTCGACCCCAACAGGGTCAACTCAGGCAACGACTTGCCGCCGCTTACCCACACGGGCGAAGCTCGGAAAGTCGGTCGCTCCCCAACCCAACGACGCAAATCATCAGCGATTCCATCAAGACCAGCTCAATCGGGCCGAAGGTCAGGAGAGTGACCCGAACCTTCAAGACGCGAGCGACCCCGCGGGTCCGACCAGACCTGCTCATGCCGCTGATCATAATCTTCGTAAGCCGTCACAATCGCCTGCACGAGTGGGTGCCGGACAATGTCTGAGTTTTCGAGCCGGGCCACACCAATTCCGGGAACACCCTGGAGCCGCTCCACCGCGTCGGCCAGACCACTCACGGTTGCGCTTGGCAAATCGACCTGGGTGGTATCACCAGTCACCACGATCCGCGCATTCTGGCCCATTCGTGTCAAGAACATCTTCATCTGCGGCACCGTGGCATTCTGACCCTCATCGAGGATGATCGCCGCATCATTCAAAGTCCGGCCTCGCATATAAGCCAGCGGCGCGATCTCGATCAGGTCGTTGCCCATGTACCGGCGGATCTGGTCGTAGTCCATCAGGTCGTGCAGCGCGTCGAGCAGCGGCCGCAGATAGGGATTGATCTTCGCTTCGAGGTCGCCGGGTAAAAAGCCCAGATGTTCACCCGCTTCGACGGCAGGGCGGACGAGGATAATCTTTTTGATCTTACCCTTGCGAAGTTCCGCGACAGCCATCGCTACGGCGAGATACGTTTTGCCTGTCCCAGCGGGTCCGATGCAAAAGACGAGTTCGTGGTCACGCAGGGTGGCCATGTATCGGCCTTGCCCCTCGGTCCGGGCTCGAACGACCTTGTTGCCTTCACGGATCTCGGCAACGAAGTCGCTTCTTTCTTCCGACGAGACGCGTGAACGATTCTCGATCAGATCAGCGACATCACCCGCCGAGGCGGTTCGTCGCCTCCGATGCCAGGTCTTCAACTCTTCGAGAACCTGACGGGCAAGCTCGACGCGCGTTGTCTCCCCCTCCACCCGGACCTCGCCATGACGAGCGACAAGTTTCACACCGAAAGCATCGCGGACCTGGCGGAGAAACTGGTCCCGGCTCCCAAAAACCGCCAGTTCTTCGTCGTGGTTGTCCAGGGTGATCGTAACTTCGGGCATACTGGCCTTTCGCCAAACTCCATGCAGCAAGTTGGAGACGACTTCGTCGGTGAAGCCCAGCAAGAATCTGGGCTCATACTCGTTTCGATCACTGAGTATTATGGTTTGGTGAGGGAACAAAAGGCAACTCAACTTCTCTTTCAATTTGCAAAATCCCGCAGATTGCAGCCATCTGCCAAATTCGAGATTTGTCACATCAGAGCCGTCCCAGCAGACTTTGCACCGGACCAAAGTCGAGCAAGGTGCCATCGAGACCCGCAACGCAACGAAGATTTTGCTCGAACCATTCCGCCGGGTTACCTTCGGTGGCCACCGGTAACCCCGCGGCGTTCGGCGTGAAGGCGGGAAGCACTATCTGGTTGGGACCAACGAGGAAACAGGGGGCCGTGACACTCCCCGATCGGAGGACCGGGTGATGATGGCCCGAGATGGTCCTCCTGGCCTTGATGCCGAGATGGCCGTGATGGATCGTCCAGCCACCGACTAGCAGAAAGCGCGGGACGAGTTTGGACCCTTGCGGGTCGTGATTACCGAGGACCGGCACCAGCACGGTCCCCCGACCAGCCAGCCACTGATAAAGCGATCGCAGATCCGCTTCGGTCCGAGTGCAGCGACGGGCGGACTCGACCAGATCGCCCGCCACAACCAGACGCTCTACAGGATAACGTTCGAGCAGGGGAGTCAGTTTGGCGATCGTCTCCCGCAGAGAATGCGGTGGGAGACAATCACCACCGCGCGCTCGTGCCCACTCGTACCCCAGGTGGACGTCGGCGATCACCGCCGCCCGGTGTTCCACGTGGAACGCCGCTCCTTCGGGGGTCAAAATCCACCCGTCCGGCCCCGCTATCATGGTGCCACCAGGCGCTGATGCAGGCGTCGGAGTGCATCGACGGGAGCCTCGAACTTGATCGCCTCCGGTCCGGCAGGGTCGATCCATGCGACCGCAAACGGCGAGGGTCCGTCCAGGGCCCGCAGATGAACTTCGGGTTCTGATTCGAGCCAAATTGTTGCCGTCTTGAGATCAAGAATCTCGTTGAGAACTTCGCGGCGCGTCTCGCGCAGTAACGGGTGGTCCGGGCAAGCCGCTTGTACCAACGGGAATAACCGCTGACTCACCCAGAGGAGACCGCCGACCCTGGTCCGTTTTCCCTCGGGTCGCCGGAGGACCATCAGCGCGGTTGCCGCGACGTGGCGGAACCGCCGCGCGAGCAACTCGCCCCGGTCCAGACCTTCGAGCACGTCGGCTTCAAGCTGATCAACCTGAAACAAGCCGGCAAGATCCGTCCGGTCAATCCGCTGTCCGTCGGGAAGGGTCAACATCCACCCGAGGTCGGCGACAACCAGATGGAGGTCCTTGCCGAACTTCCGGCCCAGCCGAGCGGCGATCGCTCGACCCAGAGCTTCGCACGCGGGCCGACCGAGGGGAGCATGGAACGCATAGCTAAAATCTAGACCGTTCTCGGCGGGAAACTCTTCGATGAGGACCACGTCGCCGCCGGGGATCTCGCTCAATTGATCCTGAGCCCTGAGCAGATTTTCCAGGACGGCACCTGCTTGCGGTTCGATCTCATGCGCGGTCGTCAACCAGGACCGGAACGCCGAGGGGCCTTCATGTAAGATCAAACCCGCTTCAACCCGAAACCGGGCGAGATCCCGCGCCAGATCGGCGGATAGTCCCTGACGATCGCTCGACCAGCGCGGCAGTTTGGCTTCCTCGCGCGACCGGTTGGCATGGACGACCAGATCCTCGATTCGCTGGAATTCGAGCGATCGACCATCCAGCACGAAGCGATCGCCCACCTGCAACCGCTCGGCATACGCTCCTTCGAGCGACCCGACCGTCTGGCCGTCCACCAGCACACGGATCGACTCTTCAGACGTGATCGTGCCGACGTTTGACCAAAACCAACGGATGATCCGGCTGTTCTTGATGCCAAAGAGTCCATTACGCTTCCAGATCCGGGGGGCCGTCCACTTCGGGGTGGAACCCGGTTCTGGCTCGTATGCACCGGGTGGGGCTGCGAGTTCACCCGCCAGGAAGGCAAGGCAGGCATCGAAGTCGGTGCGGGCGAGGTTGGCCAGCGGTGCTGACTTGCGGAGCAGGGCATACGCATCATCACTTGCCCATTCACGGGCGCAGGCCATGCCGATCAGCTGCTGGCAAGCGATGTCGAGCGGGTTCTCGCACGGCTGGAGCGGTTCCACGCGGTTCGCCCGAGCAGCGGCGGCCGTGACGATCCCCCCGGCGAGTTCGGCCGCCGTCGCCGCCAGCAAGATCCCGCGCGTCTGGGCTCCGACCCGGTGCCCGGCGCGGCCGACGCGCTGGAGGCAGCGGGCCGTTGATCCCGGCAGACCGACCAGGATCGAGAGATCCACCTGGCTGATGTCGACGCCGAGTTCGAGGCTCGTGCTGGTAACGACGGTTCGCAACTGACCCGCCTGAAGCTGAGCTTCGACCGTGCGACGCCGGTCGGCATCAAGCGCCGAGTGGTGCGCTGCGACGAGTTCGCCACCAGCCTCGCCCAGTTCGCGGCGGAGGTCATGGGTGATCTTCTCGGTCAAGGCCCGGGTGTTGGCGAAGACGACGGTGGTCTGAGCTTCAGTCGTGGCGTCTTTCAGGCGCCGGATCAGGCGGCGATAGGTGAGACCGCGGTCGGCGGCCTCATCGGGCTGGAGCAATGACTCGACTTCGAGGAGCAGGGGGGGCGTACCGGCGGGGGTCGCGGCTTCGACCACCTGGCACGTTCGGTCGGGACCGACGAGGAACCGCGCGACCGGATCGGGTGGTCGGCAGGTGGCCGACAGACCAACGCGGACGGGATCAGACCCCGCCAGATTCGCCAGGCGTTCGAGTGAGACCATCAGGTCGGCCCCACGCTTCGACGGGACTAGCGCGTGAATCTCGTCCACGACCAGCGACTGAACCTGCCGCCACTGCGGAGCCCACGCCTTCTGGCTCAGCAAGAGTGACAGGCTTTCCGGGGTCGTGATCAGCAGATGCGGCGGCTCATCACGCAGCTTCCGCCGCTGGTACGGGGTGGTATCGCCCGTCCGGACCCCCACCCGGATCGGGCTGGCGTCGAGTCCCAGCGTCTGGCGGATCGCTTCGAGCGGCGTCGCCAGGTTCCGCTCGATGTCATAACCGAGGCTTCGGAGGGGCGATACATAGACGCATCGTAGGCCAGGGGTTAAGGCTCCCGCTGCATGTTCGGCGTAGAGCCCCTGGAGGATCGCCAGGAACGCCGCCAGCGTCTTGCCGGTCCCGGTGGGCGAAATCAAAAGCAGGTTTTCGCGGGCCGCGATGATCGGCCAGGCCTGAGCTTGCGCTGGGGTCGGTCCGCCTGGAAACGCCGCCGCGAACCAGTCGAGGACCGGGCCAGTCAGGACGGGAACGGACGACGACTGAGGTTGGCTGGCCATGGAGCATCCTGCCCGAAAGGTGGAGCGGTCCCCATCAAGGGAGCAACCCTTATGCCACTGGTCAAGCATCCCGGATGAAGTCGGCCGCATACGACCGGATCTTCTTGCCGTTGAGGATGTGGAACCGGCGGAGACGTTCGATCATCTGCCCGCCGAATCGACCGAGCGGCATATGGACGATCTTCTTGCCGTACTTGCGCGCGATCCGCCGCCACTCGGCCGACGGGACCTTCGGGCTGACCAGCGCGACATGGCGCTCGCGGCTGTGGAGGCAGGCCGCCCCGATCAGCCGGGTTTCCAGAGTGTCAAAGATGTCGAGTCGCGAGTCATCCCAGATGTCGGGGATCGGTCGCGGGGGGAAGAGGAACATCGCCCCGCCGTACTCCGCCTGTGCGATCCCGGGGCCGACGAAGTTCTGGAACGGGTCGGTGCCGAAGAAGGCCAGGGTGGATTCTTCCTTGTGCTCGGCGTACCAGGTCGCGCGGTTCTTGTAGACCTGAGGGTCGGCGGGGACGTCGAAAAGGAAGACGACCACCTCGATCGACCCCCGACTGGGCGGGAGGATCTTGACGTACAGGTCGCCGGTGTGCCAGTTCCGCAGGGTCTCGCGGATGTCGAGCCCATCCATGATCGACGAGTTGAACTTCTCCGACCGCGCCAGATCGGCCCCCAGGATGGACTTTGCCTGGTCGCGGACGTGCTGTTGAAAGCTCTCGATCCGGTCGTCCTCGGGCGGCCACGAGCACATCCCGAACGGGTCCCAGCGTTGCTTCCACTCCTTCTTGTCCTTCTCCGCCGGCCGGGTCCGCAACTGGCAACTCCGCCAGCTCATCGCTTGACCGGGCAACCGGCTGACCATCCGCGCAGTGCCCCAGCCGGGGACCTCGGCGCGACCGACTCCCATCCGGAGCGATGCGTCGAACTCGCCGACGTCGGAGTACGGGTACTCGCGGGCAGCCTCGCCGATGGCGATCGCCAGGTCGTCCCCCGCCGTCTGCTGCGCGGCGACGACCAGCGTATAGAGGTCGGGTGTCAATCGCCGCTCGATCAGGCTCAAGTTGCGGACGTACCGGAAGTAAACCGAGAGCAACTGCGGGGTGATCCGCTGCGCGACTTTGGGCAACCGCTCCTTGAGGATGTCGCGGGCCCGGAGGACCATCTCCTTGACGCCATCGACCGACAGGTTGTCGTCGGGCGTCAACTCGCTCCGCCCGCGCTCGTAGAGGCTGGTCAGGAACGGGATCTCGCCCGTCAGGAAGATCAGGGTCTTCGGGTCAACGCCGAACGTCTGCATCGGCGCAAAGAACGCGGCCGGCTCCTCGACCGCAGCCTGCTGGTGGTACGCATCCCGGATCCAGATCCAGTCGGAGAGCGAGCAGACGAGCAGGATCGATTTGTACCGCCCCTCAAGCTGGCGGAGTTGATCGGCCATGTAGGCGATCCGCCGCTCATGCTGGCCCGCCATCGGCCGGGGGATCGCGGGCAGGAGTGCTGCGGCGAACGCCTCCGGCTTGACCAGTTTCAGGGCATAAGGGTCGGGGAAGTGATGGCTCGAAGCCTGGAAGCGTGGCGTTTCCATGTCGATGAATGCCCGGGCCATCCGCTCACCGAGCGCTGTCCGCAAGCCCGCGATCACCGGCTGGCAAGGGTCGATCGGCACGTACGAGAAGCCCAGCGCCGAGTCGGTGTCCTCACTGTCTTCCGAGTCGACATCTAACTGAGCCACGACCGAGATCGTCGGCAACTGCTCGATCGCCGCCTCGACCTCCTCCTGAAACGAGCCGGGCAAGGGGACAGCCAGACAGTCATACGACCGGGCCAGCAACTCCTCACGGACCCGGATCGCGCAATCGCCCGAGCCGTGGACGATCGGCAAAACGCGGATCCGGGGGCTGATCCGGAGGAAGTCGTCGGCGGCGGGTTGCTTGCTCATAAGGTTACCAGAGACGCGAGCCAGATTAGAGGAGCGGGGACACGACCAGCGAAGCAGCATAAACAACGAGCAAAATCAGCCAGGCCACTCCCACCAGCCGCCCAAGGCGGTCGATCCAGTGGGGCTCGCCACGCCACTGACTGCCAAGACCAAGATTGAGCCATGAGACGACTACCACCACTCCAGCGACGAGGACGGTTTGCTGCGGGACCAGGACGAGATGCAAGGGTGCCAGATCAATACTGCTCCAGGTGACGCGAGCATTCCGGTGCAAGATCCATGCGGTGCTCCAGTCAAGAGCGATGGGGATCAAGCTCGCGAGTGCAGCCGAGAAACAGGCGACCCAACCGGGTTGCCGCATCAAGATCAGGCGATTCGGCCGAGGGCTCCGGAGCCGCAAGCCAACCATCATCCAGCTCAGGACGACGAGCAAAAAACCTGCCGTCTGGATCGGCCAGGCGAGCACTTGCTGGTTGAGGTTGAACGCTGAGTTTGGGGAATGAAACGTCCAGCCACTGTTAACCGGCTGCACCAAACTCCAACGAAGGCCACCAAAGAACACGGCCGCGGCACCGACGATGATCGCCAGATCTCCCACACTCAAGCGACGGCCACCCGAGCCTTGCTCCACAGTCCCGACCGGGATCTCAATCGTCGTCATCCTCATCCTCCGCGTCGGGGTGGAGTGAGCCGATCAACCGTTTCAGGCCCGCGAGATGATCACAGCACGCGCCGAGATCCATTCCTGCTCAAACTCGTCATAAGTGATCACTACAACTCGAAATTCTGGATCGCAGCTGATCAGGTCGAGAGGAGGTAGGGGTTCGATCCCAAGTCGTGTCCCGGCCGATGTCTCGTCGCCATCAGCCCACCCGACGGAGCCATCGCGGAACTTCTCGAGCTTGCGTATCTCCCGAGAGTTGTCGTCGATCTCGCTCCAGAGTTCGGTCGGCTCCTCGGCGTGATCGTGGTGCCAGAGCACTCGGAGATAACGCATCAGTTCGCCCTTTCGCTCGCTTAGGGAACCACGACGACACCAGTGCCCGCGACTCGCCCGTTCAGGTCAAGTGGTTGATCGTTAGGGATGACGAAAACACCCGGCCGCCCCTCGATCCAAAGTAAACCATCGACCTCGATCGCGACGAAGTGGGTGAATCGGTGGCCCAGGAACGGCAGGTTCAAAAAGAGCCGGGACAACTGCGATGGTGTCTTGATACCAGGGACGATGTCGGACAGATATTGGCCATCGCCGTACCGTACATCTTGCGGGTTGCGAACCGAGGTGGACGGGATCAAGATCATCGACCGTAGGATGCCAGTCAGACCCGATTGATCCGTGTAATGATAGAGAATCAATCGTCGTCATCCTCATCCTCCGCGTCGGGGTGGAGCGGGTCGCCGGGATCGAAGAAGAGGTCGCCGAGGCCCATCGGGGACTGCGAACTTCCCATCGCGCGGCGCTTGCGACGGGCGAGTTCAGCGAGGTCGGCAGCCTCGTCGCCGAGGACGCACATCAGGGACTCTTGCCAGGCGGCGTCGCGGCTCAGGGGATGCTCGGGGTCCTGGGCCATCCGTTTGATCGCGAACCGGAGGAGGTTGATCCCGTCGCGGGGTGAGAAGTCGAGCTTCAACTCGTGGGCTTGCTGGAGGAAGTCGACCGTCAAGGCTAGCAGGTCGGGGGCCGCGAACGGGAGGTGGTACTTGAGGATGGCCAGTTCGTCGTCGCGGGCGGGGAAGCCCAGGGTCAAGGTCGGCTGGAGGCGGGAGAGGATGTAGTCGGGGACCTCGTAGGTCGACTCGTCCTCGTTCATCGTCACGCAGCAGCGGAAATCCGGGTGCGCGGGGATGCTGACGCCGGCGACGACCGACTCAACGTAGCGGCGGTGGTCGAGCAGGGGGGCCAGGCTGGCCCAGCTTTTCTCGTTCATCCGGTTGCCCTCGTCGAGCACGCAGACGCCGCCGGTCAGCATCGCGGCGACCAGGGGGGAGGCGTGGTACGCGATCTTGCCCGACTCGGCAAGTACGGGGGTGACGAGCAGGTCTTCGGGGCGGGTGTCGGCGGTGCACTGGTTGATGTAGAGCGGTTGCTTGCGCAGTTTGGCGGCGGCCATTGCCAGCGTCGTCTTGCCGATCCCGGGCGGACCGACGAGGCGGGGCGAAAGCGGCCGGTCGCGCGGGTCGACGACGAGCCAGCAGGCGAGGAGTTGGCGGAGGATCTCGTCCTGGCCGATCCAGCCGAGGTCGGTGGAATCCGGCTGGCCGAGGTGGAGTTTGACCCCGCCGACGTCAACGATCTGGGTGCGAGTCGCGGTTGCCATGATGCTTTCAACGAGAGGGCGACGGGTCGGGACCAGTGGCGGGGCAGGGCCGGACACTGGTCCGGCTCAAAGGAGTGTACAACGCCGAAGGCCGAGAGGCGAGTGCTTGACCACGGACTTAGCCGGTTGCATCGACCTGGATGGGGCGGCATAATGACGGTTTTCCCATCCGCTCGGTAATCAATCGACGCGTCTCGATGGGACACCCATCCAATATTGTGAGGGACCGCGACGGCATGGCAACGCCCTTGATGATCGAGGCCCAGAACCTCAACAAGCAGTTCGGCTCGTTTCTCGCCGTCCGCGACGTCTCGTTCACGGTCCCGAAAGGGCAGGTCGTGGCCTTCCTCGGCCCCAACGGCGCGGGGAAGTCGACGACGATGCGGCTCCTGACCGGCTTCATCGCCCCAACGAGTGGCACGGCGAAGATCAACGGGATCAACGTCCAGGATGACCGGATCGGCGTGGCCGAAAGCGTCGGTTACCTGCCCGAGAACGGCCCGCTCTACCCCGACATGACCCCGATCAGCCTGCTCAAGTTCTTCGGCTCCGCGCGGGGGATGACCCGGGCAAGCCTGGCAACGCGGCTCGACGCCGTCCTGTCGCAGTGTGCGCTCGAGTCGGTGGCGCACAAGCCGATCGGCAAGTTGAGCAAGGGGTATCGCCAGCGGGTCTCGATGGCGCAGGCGATCCTTCATGACCCCGAGGTCCTGATCCTCGACGAGCCGACCTCGGGCCTCGACCCGAACCAGATCCGCGGCGTCCGGACGTTGATCCGCGAGCTGGGCAAGTCGAAGACGGTGCTGGTCTCGACCCACATCTTGCAGGAAGTCGAGCCGATCGCCAGCCGGGTCCTGTTCATCCATGATGGCCGGATCGTCTTCGACGGCAAGCCCGCCGAGATGATCAAGGGCGGCAAGACCCTCGAAGACCAGTTCCACAAGCTGACCGCCCAACCCGTCTAAAGCCAAGTCGGCCTTGGCTGGACCAGGGGTGAAACACGGATCAGACCAGCTCGATTTCCTTTCCAATCCGTGTTCCAGCCGTGTTCCAGCCGTGGCTCCTTCCGAATCTGTCTTGCTTATCGAGGACCAACGGTGACCACGCTCGCGACTCATCCGACCGCCTCCCGGAATCCGGGCTCGCGGTCGTCTCGCCCGTTCGACTGGCAGATCCGCCCGCATGTCATTGGTGCGGTTTTCAACCGGAACTTTCAGGCTTATTTCAGCAACCCGGCCGGCTACGTGTTCATCACGCTGTTCGTCCTGGTCGGGGCCTATGCCGCGTTCTGGCGGCCCGAGTTCTTTGCCAACAACCTGGCCAACCTCGGGACCTTGAACCAGTGGATGCCGTACCTGCTGCTGTTCTTCATTCCGGCCATCACCATGTCGGCCTGGGCTGAAGAACGCCGGCAAGGGACGGATGAACTGCTGCTGACTCTGCCCGCGCACGACCTTGAGGTCGTCCTGGGCAAGTATCTGGCGGCGCTGGGGATCTACACGGTCGCGCTCGGCTTCTCGCTGACGCACGTCCTGATCCTCCGGTACCTGGGCTACCCCGACTTCGGGATCATGTTCAGCACCTACGTCGGCTACTGGCTGATGGGGGCCTTGATGATCGCCGTCGGCCTGGTGGCGTCGCTGCTGTCGAACAACGTCACGGTCGGCTTCATCCTGGGTGCCCTGTTCAACGCCATCCCGGTCTTTGCCGGCCTGATCGGCCAGATCTTCCCGCCCGCGACCCGGCGCGCGGTCGAGGACCTGTCGATCCCCGAGCAGTTCCGCGACTTCGGCGAGGGGGTCATCTCGTGGTCGAACGTCTTCTACTTCCTCTCGCTCGCTGCCGCGATGCTTTACCTGAACATGGTCCTGCTGGGCCGCCGCCACTGGGCAGGGGGTGAGCGGAGTCAAGGGTTGATCGGCCACTCGCTGGCGCGGGTCCTCTGCCTGGTGATCGCCCTGATCGGCCTGAACGTCGTCATCACGCGGGCTGGCTGGCGGCTGGACACGAGCGTCGAGCAGATCTCGACCCTCGGCGCCGAGTCGAAGGCGGCTATCGCCGCGATCCCGTCGGACCGGCCGGTCTACATCCAGGCTTACTACAGCGCCGATGTCCCCCGCGAGTTCGTGGCCGTCAAGTCCACCTTGCTCAACAAGCTTCGCGAGTACGCCGCGCTCGGCGGCGAGAAGATCCGCCTGAACATGGTCCAGACGGACCTCTACTCCACGGCCGCCCGCGATGCCCAGAAGCGGTTCGGGATCGAACCCCGCCGGGTGACGACGGTCGAGGAGGCGCGGCAGTCGGCGTCGGAGATCTTCCTCGGCGTCGCCTTCACGTCGGGGCTGGAGGAGGTGGTCATCCCGTTCTTCGACCCCGGCTTGCCGGTCGAGTACGAGATCACCCGGTCGATCCGCGTCGCGTCGAAGACGGGTCGGAAGAAGGTCGGCGTGCTGGCGACCGACGCCAAGATGCTCGGCGGGTTCGACTTCAAGTCGATGGGGCAAGAGAACGAGTGGGCCTTCGTGACCGAGCTGAAGAAGCAGTACGACGTCTCGTCGGTCGCCGCCGATGGGCCGTACCCGACCGACCTCGCCGTCATGCTCGTGGCCGAGCCGAGCACGCTCAACCAGAAGCAGATCGAGTCGGTCGCCGAGTACATCCGCTCGGGCCACCCCACGCTGGTCTTCCGCGACCCGCTGCCGCAGGTCAACCCGAGCCTCGCCCCCGAGGTACCCAAGCAAGCGCCCGGCGGGCCGTTTGGGGGCGGAGCACCGCCCGAGCCGAAGGGGGACATCAGCCCGATCCTCGACGCGCTCGGGATCGAATGCCCCGGGAATGAGGTGGTCTGGAACGCCTACAACCCGCTGGTCAACATCCCCGAGATCCCGCCCGAATATGTCTTCGTCGCCAGCGGGTCGGGGGGCGATGACGCCTTCAACCCGCAGGAGCCGGCGACCTCGGGGCTGCAACAGGTCGTCATGATGTTCCCCGGACTGATCCGGAGCAAGGTCGGCACCACCACCGACGTCACCCCGCTCCTTCGCGTGACCAAGACGGGCGGGACGCTGCCGTTCGCGCAGATCGTCCAGCAGAGCTTCATGGGGATCACCGGCCTGAACCAGAACCGGCGGCACCTGCCGAGCGGCGAGGAATACACCCTCGCCGCCCGCATCCAGGGCAAGGCACCGGCGACTCCGACTCCGCCCACCGACCTCAAAAAGCCGGGCGACAAGCCGGCCGAGAAACCCCCGGTCGTGCAGGCGATCGTGATCGGCGACCTCGACCTGATCTCCGAGCAGTTCTTCGCCATCCGCCGCCAGAAGACCGAGACCCTCGACTTCGACAACATCACCTTTGTACTCAACTGCGTCGACGTCCTGGCGGGCGACCCGGATTACATCAGCCTCCGGAAGCGGCGGCCGATGCACCGGACCCTGACCCGGCTCGAAGATCAGTCGCGGCGGTTCGTCGAGCAGAGCAGCCAGGAAGCCAAGCAGGCTGAGGACGAGGCCAAGACCGCGCTCGACACCGCGCAGCGCTCGCTCGACACCAAGGTGGCCAAGATCCGCGACGACAAGGAACTCGACGATCGGTCGCGTGAGGTCAAGCTCCTGACGCTGGAGAAGGTCGAAAACCGCCGCCTTGACGTCGAGAAGGCCGCCATCGACGACGAGAAGCGCCGGAAGATCCAGGACAGCAAGGCCAACCGCGAGCAGGCCATCCGCCAGATCGAAAGCCAGGTCCGCCTCGCCGCGATCATCGCCGCGCCCCTGCCGGCCATCCTCCTTGCCGGCCTGATCTTCGGCATCCGATCGAGCCGCGAGAACCGCGGCGCCAACCCGAACCGGATCGCCTGAGCCAGCGAACACGAAAGGAGCCGCGGATGGAACACGGATCGAACACGGATCAGACAGGAGAACTCTGATTAATTTCTCCTCCCATCCGTGTTCCGTCCGTGTTCCATCCGCGGCCAGTTTGCTCTTATCTAAGTCATCATCCAGGACCATTCCCGCATGACACCGGACCAGAATAAGACCCTTGCCTTTGTCGTCGCGGCGATCGTGATGACCGGGGCTGCTTACTTTTCGAGCGTCGATCGGACGATCCGGTCGACCGACTTCAACGACCAAGGCCAGAAGTTCTTCGACGACTTCAACCCCGACGCCGCCACCACGCTGGAGGTGATCGAGATCGACCCAGCGACCCTGACGCCGATGCCGTTCAAGGTCACTTTCAAGAACGGTCAGTGGGTGATCCCGTCGCACTATGACTACCCCGCCGATGCCAAGAAACGACTCGTCGATACCGCCACCGGGATCGTCGGTCTGACCAAGGATTCGATCCGGTCGAACCGGACCGAGGATCAGGAAGGCTTCGGCGTCGTCGACCCGCTCGACACCAAGGCCACCGGGCTGAAGGGGTTCGGCAAGCGGGTGACGCTCAAGGACAGCTCCGACAAGGTTCTGGCCGACTTCCTGATCGGCAACGAGGTCAAGGATCACCCCGACCAGCGCTATGTTCGCGTCCCGGGGCAGAAGCGAACCTACGGCGTCAACGTCAAGGTTGACCTCTCGACCCGATTTGCCGACTGGATCGAAACGAACCTCCTCAAGCTCGACGCCACCAAGGCCCGCAAGATCGTCATCGACCACAAGACCTTCGACCCCTCGACCGGGCGGATCGTCCCCGGTGAGGTTGTGACCTTGACCCGGCCCGATGCCGCCGCCGCCTGGTCGATCGACGAGTTGCCCCCCGGCAAGGAGGTCAACACCGAGACCCTGACAAAGCTGACCACCGCGCTCGGCGACGTCAAGATTGCCGGCATCCGGCCCAAGCCCGAGGGCCTGACCGCCGACCTCAAGCAAACCGCCGGCGAGATCAAACCGACCACCCGCACGGCCATGATGTCGCTCGTCCAGAAGGGGTTTTATCCGACCCGCGAAGGGCTCTACTCGAACAAGGGGGAGGTCACGATCCGCACCGATGAGGGGGTCGTCTACACCCTCCGCTATGGTGAGGTGGTCGTCGCGGCGGGCAACGAACTCTCGGCCGGGACCGATAACCAGTCCGAGGCCGACAGGGAAGCCGCCAAGAAGAACCCCCTCAAGGGGCAGCAGGAAACGTCCGAGGGTCGCTACCTGTTCGCCACCGCGAGCTTCGACCCGAGCCTGATCCCGCCTCCCAAACCAGCGACGACTGGTGATGACCGCTTCCCCGACGATCCGTTCGCCTACCCCGAGGACGGCTCGGTGGCCAAGCTCACCGAACCGAGCCCGCGAGCCGTCGAGCAAGCCGCCAAGTTGCAGGCAGATCAGGACAAGAAGGTCGCCGAGGGGCAAAAGCTCGCCAGGGACCTGAGCGACCGGTTTGCCGCCTGGTACTACGTCACGCCGGGCGATAGCTACCGGACGATCGTGCTCGACCGCCCGAACCTGATCCGCGATAAAGGCTCTAAGCCAACCACCCCACCCCCGGGGCGCGGGGGGATACCCGGGATGCCCAACATCCCTGGTCTCGGTCAGTTCGATCCGGCGGGTCAGTAATCGCGAGCGGATGCGCCAATGGCTTTTGGCATTCTTCAGCAAACCAGGAAACGGGGACTGGCTCAAGCGAGCTTGCGAGCGGTGCCTGTCCCTCCACAGTAAGCCAGGAAAAGGGGACTGGCTCAAGCGAGCTTGCGAGCGGTGCCTGTCCCTCTTTTCCGATCGACATACCAGAATCCATTGCCGCGGCCGGCACGAACGGTCAGACCGAACCAGGCGCTCGACCAACCGCGAAGTTCAAGACCTCCCCGGGTCTGCTCGACCGCACATGGGCCCGGCCCGGGGGCGTTTTGGGCGCGGTTGGGGCCAACTTCGCCGCTGGGATCGGACTCGGGGTCGGTGGCGGAACCGGAGCAGTCGCAGGCTCGACTACCGGCTCAAACGAAGCCAATGGCGGCTCGAAGTCGTTGGCGGATGGTGGGTTAGGTTCGCTTTGCTCCGCCGTGGGGGGGATGACCTCGGAGGTGGGATCGGCCTCGACGACCTGAAACTCGCGGAGCGCGCGATAGATCTCGCGGGTCGCGGCGGATTCGTACTTCCGGATCTGGGCGGCTTGCGGCAGCGCGGCGATGACGGCTTGGTCGGCGACGAGTTCGCGCTCGCGGCTCAATGAGTCGAGGTCGAGCGACTCGCAGTGGACGATCAGCTTTTGCATCTGAGCCTGGATCTCGGCGACGAGTGCCTGGCGTGCCCAGAGCTGGCGGTCGGCATCGGTCGGCAGATGCGAGATCAGGTCGGGCTTGATCCCGGCGAAATTACCCAGGATGGCGTTGGAGAGAGCCACCGCGAGGGCCTGCGGTTGGGCCTCGGGCTGGATGCCGAGCAGAATGGCCAGGTTGTTCGTCTGCCCCGGATTCCAGAAAAAGTTCGGGCTGGTCAGGTCGGCCCGGACCGTCTGGAGCCCACCGATGAGGCGTTCGATCCCCTCGGGCGTGCTGAGCAACTGAGCGCGAAGTTTGGCGGGATTCTGGTAGAGCCGCGCATAAAGCTGCGCTGCCTCGTCGCGCCGGGCCTGGTCGAAGGCGGCCTCGGCCTCCTGAATCCGGGTTGTCAGCAAGGCGGCTTCCAGCCGGGCCGACCGCTGACACCGCACGGTATTGAGCGCGATCTGGTGCGCGAAGAAGGTCCCGAGGAACGTTTGCGGCATCAACTCTTCCTGGACCGTGCTGAACCGGGCCTCGATCTCAACCTGGGCTTCCATTGGTAGTGCGATCCCCGCCCCCGTCAGACCATGCTTGAGCGCGTTCGCCCGCGAGCGGGCCTTTCCCTCGACCGTTTTTGGCCCGGTGGAGAGCCGGGCATTGAGCCGGTTCGCGGCGATCCGGGCGGCGCTGGTCGGGGCTTTTCTGGTGGTGGACGACATGGCGGTTCTCTCCGGTGAATGATCAAGATGCGGATCTTCGATCGAGCCTGATCACGCCAGAGGTTGCCGCGATCATTCAATAAGATCGTAATTTCGCCGAGTTTTAAACCGGCTATTCGGTCCAAAGCTCCTATATTTTCAAAATTCGTGAAGATCGGCTCGCAGGGTGGGTGCAACCCACCGTGGGTTCGATCGGATTGAACCAGACCGCGATGATTCGCTTCAGGTAGGTTTGGCAACCACGGCGCACGGTGGGTTGCACCCACCCTACCAAGAGGTAATTACCTCATTCATCGTCCATTCCGGGCGCCCCCTTGTCGATCGAGCGCGAGGATGCCACAATTCCTAACTTGTTTGCGAGTGGGTCTGGGGCGAGTCCGAGATAAGGTGAGTGCCGCGATGGGGTCAGCGTCGGGTAGTGCTTCGAGTCGGATGAGGCATGTTTTGTCGGCCCTGGTACAGAATCGGCCGGGGGTCCTGGCGCACGTTTCGGGGATGTTCGCGTCGCGGGGGTTCAACATCGAAAGCCTCGCGGTCGGCGAGACCGAAGATGCGCACCTGTCGCGGATCACGGTCGTCGTCAATGGCGATGATCAGATGCTGGAACAGATCCGCAAGCAGTTGGAGAAGATCGTCACCGTCGTCAAGGTGCTCGACATCTCGCGGGCGGACTTCGTCGAGCGCGACCTGATGCTGATCAAGATCGACGCGCCCCCCGCGCTCCGGGCCGAGCTGCAAGGGCTGGTCCAGATCTTTCGCGCGCGGATCGTCGACGTCAGCCACGACCAGATCATGGTCGAAATCTCGGGCCAGGAACGCAAGATCGAAGCCTTCATCGACGCCGTCCGCCCCTATGGGATCAGGGAGCTAGCACGGACCGGCCGGATCGCGCTGGTCCGGGGCGAAGGCTACGTCGAGGAAGACAACTCGATCGACCTGCCAGCCCCCGAGGCCCCCGCCGTCGTCGGCCACTCGAATCTGTGAGCCAGAAAAAACCAAACTGGCCACGGATGAACCACGGATAGAGAACATAAAATCCATTTCTGATCCGTGTTCCATCTGTAGCTCCTTTTCTCCGCGACTTTTCTTTTGCGATGGGTTTGGGAAGGAATTTGCTGATGCCGGCCACGATGTATTATGACCAGGACGCCGACCTGGGGCTGCTCAAGGGAAAGACCGTCGCCATCATTGGGTACGGCAGCCAGGGGCACGCCCAGGCTCAGAACCTCCGCGATTCCGGGTGCGAGGTCGTCGTCGGCCAGCGCCCCGGTGGCCCGAACCATGACCTGGCGGTCAAGGATGGCTTTACCCCGGTTTCCGCTGCCGAGGCCGCAACCCGAGGGGACCTGATCAACATCCTCCTGCCCGACGAGGTCGCCGCCGACGTCTACAAGGCCGACATCCTGCCCAACCTGCAGCCGGGCAACCTGCTGCTGGTCTCGCACGGGTTCAACATCCACTTCGGTCAGATCGTGGCACCCAAGGGAGTCGATAGCGCCCTGGTCGCCCCGAAAGGGCCCGGCCACCTGGTCCGGAGCGAGTACGTCAAGGGGGGCGGCGTCCCTTGCCTGATCGCGCTCGGCGACGGTTGCTCCGACGCGGGCAAGGGGATGGCCCTGGCCTACGCCAAGGGGATCGGCGGCACGCGCGGCGGGGTGCTCGCCACCACGTTCGCGGAAGAGACCGAAACCGACCTGTTCGGCGAGCAGGTTGTCCTCTGCGGCGGCATCAGCGCCCTGGTCAAGATGGGGTTCGAGACGCTGGTTGAGGCCGGTTATCAGCCCGAATCCGCCTACTTCGAGTGCCTGCACGAGTTGAAGCTGATCGTCGACCTGATGTATCAGGGCGGCTTGAATTACATGCGGTACAGCATCTCGAACACCGCCGAATATGGCGACTATACTCGCGGACCGCGGATCATCACCGAGCAGACCCGCGACGAGATGCGGAAGATCCTCAAGGAGATCCAGACGGGCCAGTTCGCCCGCGAGTTCATCCTCGAAAACAAGGCGGGCAAGCCCGGTTTCCTCGCCACCAAGCGCCGCGAACGCGAGCACCCGGTCGAAGTGGTCGGCAAGCGGCTCCGCGGCCTGATGACCTGGATCGACTCGAAGACGGTTTGATACAGTGGTCGCTAGAGCTATGATCTTTTGAACGTCGTGGTCGAGGAAAAGGGGACTGGCTCAAGCGAGCTTGCGAGCGGTGCCTGTCCCTCTTTTCCGGCACGGATACGGTCAATCGCCAACCGCTCTGACGGGGTGGGTCAGATGCCTGGAACCCATCCCGCTGGTCTGATCCTCCATTCACCGAGCAGCAATGGCCGAGCTTGATCAGAAAGTCGCCGAGAACGTCCCCGGTCGCTACTTCGTCGACGCCACCTGCATCGACTGCGACCTCTGCCGCGAGGTCGCGGGCGACCACTTCGTCCGGCAAGACGATGCCGGCTACAGTTTCGTCCGCAACCAGCCAGCGACGCCCGAGCAAGAAGCCGCCTGCCACGCGGCGCTTGAAGAATGCCCCGTCGAGGCGATCGGGATCAGCGAACCGGCTTGAGCGCACCCGCCACGACCTCGCCCATGAACATCGTTGCCAGCGGGGGGCGAGTGTCATCGAGCCAGCCCGAGTGCGGGTCGCTGCCAGTCTTGCCCAGAGGTAAAACTGCCAGGTCGGCCGACTTGCCGGGTTCCAAACTTCCGGTCTGATCGTCGATGTTCATCGCCCAGGCGCCCGAGATCGTGGCCATCCTGAGCAACGTTGCGCCGGGGACGTCGGGGTGGTGGCGGTGGAGGAAGCGGACCTCGTCGAGGATGCTTAAACTGGGCGTTGATGCGAGGCTGTCGGTCCCGAGGCAGACGACCACGCCGGCTCCGAGCATGGCGCGGAACGGGTGCGGGGGGTGGGCGAACCGGTCGTGGGTCCGGGGGCAGTAGGCGACGGCAATCCGTTCGTTCGCCGCGGCGTTGGGGGGCGTGACGAGCCGCGCGAACTCGTGCGGCTCGAAGATGTTGCCGTGCGCGATGATCCAGCCCGACTTCCCGCCGAACCGGTTCTCGCTCGTCAGCGGCAGGACGTAGTTGATCGGTGAGGGGCCGATCGGCTTCCAGTCGTCGGTGTAGGCGTCGATGGCGTCGACGAACTCGCGGATCGGCCCGGTCCGGTCGCGGAGGAACTCGCGCTCCTCGGGCATCTCGCCGAGGTGCGACGACAACGGCAGGCTCGACTCGGTCGCCTCCCAGTACATCCAGCCCGCTGTGCTGTAGGGAGCGTGCGGGCTGATCCCCGGGCGGGTCTTCTGCCAGTCATGGTTGCGGTTGGTGATCCGCTGGAGCCATTCGAGCGCGGCTTTCCAGGTGTGGAGGCCACGCAACTGCTTGAGGCCCAAAACTTCGGTGTAGACAATCGCTCGGACGGGCGCACCGGCAACGGCCTCCCAGCTTTTGCCTTCGGTGGTGATGTCGGCAAGGGCCGTCGTGCCGGCGGCGATGGCGTCGCGGATGTTCTGGTCAATCCCGGCGGCCACCGACGCGGCGGAGCGTTCGTGGCGCGAGATCATGACCCGCGAAAGCCAGAGCAACTGGTGGTCGGGATACCCTTCGATGGCACGCGGGATCGGGGCGAGTTCGAGATGCGTGTGCGCGTTGACGAACCCTGGGACGATCGCCACGGCGCCCAGGTCCTGATCGACGGGATAGGCGGGATCAGCCCCGCCGACGCGGACGATCTGCGACCCTTCGATCGAGATCCGCCCGTCGGCGATCGGGGGACTGGTTGCAGGAAAGATCCAGTCAGCGCGCAGCGTCCGCATCGGTCACTCTTCCGTGATCAAACCAGGAGCGGTCGGGAAATATCCATCGTTGCGGTCTTATCGGCAGGATGACCTCGCCAGATCAGGCCGAACAGCACGGCTCCGGCAAGTAACCCGCCTATCTCGACCGGAATCCGGTAGAGACCTTCGGTTGAATCTCGGAGGACCCAGCCCGACCAGGGGGCAACCCAGGGGTGGCGCGCGATCTCGGTCGTGGTGACGCCGAGGGCGTTGTTGACGAAGTGGAACATGACGCCCGGCCAGAGGCTGCCCGTCCGGTAGGCGATCGCGCCGAGGAGCAAACCCAGGATCGCCGCGCCGAAGAACTGCTGAAATAAGCTGAGCAGGACATGGAGCCCAGCAAACAGGAGCGCTGAGATTATGATCGCCGTGCGCGGTCGGTAGCTCCGCTCCAGTCCCGAGAGGATGTAGCCCCGGAAGGCGATCTCCTCGGTGATGGCGGGCATCAGGGCGAAAACCAGCACACTGATCCAGAGGCTGGGCGTCTGGCTCATCAGCTCGGCGAGCTTCGCCTTCACGGTGTCGGAGGCCGGGAACCAGTGGCCGACGGCGACGCCCAACTCGCGGACGGCCGGGTTGACCGCCATGGCCAGGAGCGCGGCCAGCAGCAGATCCGTCCCGCGCGGCCAGCGTAATCGCAAGGTCCGGACGGGGTCGGACGTGAAGAGAACCGCGAACACCACCGGCGGCGCGAACACGAACAGCGCGTGGCCAAGGACCATCCCGCCCAGAACCGACGTCAGGCCCGCCGTGGCCTGAGCCACGAACCAGGCCAGGCTGATCATGAGCGTAAAGCAAAAGAGCGCGGCGCCGGCGGTTGGGGTCGGCTCCTTGTCGCGGATCAGGTTGCGGAGCCAGAGGCGGAGGTCGAAAACCTCGGACTCGCGGAAGATGACGTCTTCACGCTGGAACAGATCGACCGCCCAGCGGAGAGCAATCGCCGCGTAAACCAACGTCGGAACGAGAACAGGAACGAAAAAGGTGCGTGCGGTCGCGTACTCGCCGACGATCAGGCTTTTGAGCAAGAGCGAGGCCCCGGTGATCGGCACGAGGCTGAAGAACATGTCGAGCTTGATCTCGGGGGCCATCGTCACCAGGATCAGAGGCAAACTGACGAGGTAGAGCGGCGTCATGTAGTATTGCCCCTCCTTCATGCTCCGCGCCAGCACAGCAAGCGCGACGCAGAGGGCGCTGAAGAAGGCGGCGAGCGGGATCAAAAGGAGCATCATCCAGAAGTACGACGACGGGTGCGGCGGCGACAGAACGGCGGCCATCCGGGCACCCGACCTGGTCGGTCCCAGGCTGGCCACCTGCGCCGCGATCTGGACGCCAGTTAAACCCATGCTGACCAGGTTGAGCAGGGCCGTGGTGATGCTGGCGAGCATGACCGTCAGGAACTTGCCGAGCACGACCTCGGTCCGGGTTGCGGGGCTCAGGAGCAAGGTTTCCATCGTCCCGCGCTCTTTTTCGCCGGCACAAAGGTCGATTGCCGGATAAAACGCCCCGGTCAGGGCCATGATGACGAGCAGGAAGGGAAACAACCGCCCCCAGATACTGCCGCCGGCTTCGCCTTCGGGGGCGACATCCTCGCCGTTGACCTCGACGGGTTCGGTGTAGGCGGCGGGCTTGTTGTCGCGGACGAGCCGAGCCTGGACGATCGCGTCACGCCAGCGCTCGACCACCTCGCGGACGCGAAGATACGTGATCTGGCTCGCCTCGTCGGTGCTGTCGTACTGGATCGGCAGTGGGACCGACCCGGTGGCGGCGATCCTGTCCTTGATGTCGGCGGGGATCGTCACGACGGCGTCGGCCAGACCGCCGTGGATGCCCATGCGGATCGCGCCCGGTTTCAGCCAGGGGGAATCAGCGTCCTCGACACGGACCTTGAGCCGCTCGGCATCTTGGGGACGGGTGAAAAGCGACGCGGCGAAGCCGTCGCGAGTGTCATTAAGCAGGGCCGGCAAGGCGGGCAGGTTCACAGCGCCAACGACGACGACGGTGCGTGGTTTGGCCTCGAACGCGGCCGAAAGTTGCAGGACGCCGATCCCGAGGATCGGGTAGAGCAAGAGCGGCAGGACGAACACCATGAACAGCGTCCGACGGTCGCGGATCTGGTCGCGAACCTCGCGACCGAAGATGGTGGCGACGTTGCGCCAGCGGGTCCGGCGGGGGTTCATCGGGGCGATCCTCGGAGCGGCGCGGGGGGTTGAATCCATTCGTCAAGCGGTCGGTCGGCCTCGGCGCGCTCAACCAGGTGGAAAAACAGTTCTTCGAGGTCGGGCTGGTCGAAGCGGTCGAGGAGTTCGGTCGGTTCCCCCTCGGCCTGAACCCGCCCCTTGTGGATCACGGCGACCCGGTTGCAGAGCTTGGCGACCTCGTGCATCGCGTGGGTGGAGAAGAGGATCGTCTTGCCAGAATCCCGTAGTTCGGCGATCCGTTGCAAGACGACGCGTGCCACCAGCACGTCGAGCCCCGACGTCGGTTCATCGAAGATCAGAACGGGTGGGTCGTGGACGATCGTCCGCGCGATCGACACCTTTTGCCGCATCCCGGTCGACATCTTGGCCACCAGAACATCGCGAAAGTCGTTCATCTGGAGCCAGGTGAACAGCCCGTCCATCCGTTCGGCAAGCTGGGCGTGGGTCATCCCGTAGAGCCGACCGAAGTAGTGGACCAGCTCCCAGGCCGTCATCCGATCGTAAAGACCGGTGCTTGCCGACAGGTAGCCGATCCGGGCGCGGACGGCCTCAGGCTCGCGGGCGACGTCGTGCCCAGCGACGAAGGCGCGGCCGCCGGTCGGCCGGAGCACGGTGCTGAGCATCCGGAGCGTGGTCGTCTTCCCGGCGCCGTTGGGTCCGAGGAGGCCGAAGATCGACCCCGGCTCGCACGTGAAGCTGACGTCGGCAACGGCCGGAATCCAGCCTCGGCGAGGGTCGTGAAATTGTTTGGAAAGGTGTTCAACCTGGATCACGCGCGGCTCGTCGGCGACCAGGCGCCACTGGAGGAATAAGGACCGAGGGATGCACTCCATCTTGTGTCGCACACGGGCCGCACGCAAGTCGTCGGCGGTGGAAAGCACGCTTCGGTACCAACCTGGACTGAAGAAACCAGGAAGGCCCGCAGGCCCCCCGATCAAGGAGCCTGCGGGCCAGATTAGCTTCCAGCCCCAGGTTGATCCGCTCAGAGCCCCGAGAGATCGAGCGCCATGACTCGGACGCCGTGCTTTAACCCGTAATCCTGCGCCGAGTGCCCCGAGACGGGGAGGATGATGATTTTGCGGGGGGCGAGCGAGATCCCAGCCAGCACCTTGAGCGGGTCGCTCGGCTTGGCCTCGGTGCCGACCAGGGCCACGCCGTTGAGCAGCAGGGGGGAACAGTTGTCGATCCGAACCCGGTAGGCTTCCCGCTCGCGTTCCTTGGGTGCCAGCGGAATCAAGCCAGCGGAGGCCGCCGACGGATGGGTGACCGTGACCTTGACCAGGCGATTGATCAACCCTTCGGCCAGAGCGTCGCCAAACTCGGCGTCCTTGAGCTTGCCATCGGCGTCGAGGGACTGGGGCAGGGTAAACTTGCCGGTCGGCTGCCAGCGAGCGCCGGTCTCGTCGGTTGTCGCCAGTTGGACCAGCACTTCGGGATGGGCCACCGACCCCTGGACCTGAAGCTTGCACGCCACCGATGGACCGGTCGGGTTGGTCGGGACCGTGGATTCGACCGCCAGGCCCAGCATCAGGCGATTCCGAAAGATCCCCTGGAGGGTCGTCGAGGTCGCCGCTTGCGACTCATCCTGCGCGGTAATCTCGACCAGCAGCCGACCTGGATCGGTGGGCTGCTGAAGGTCGAGGCTCGCCACCATCTGCTGGGCCAGCGCGACCTCATAACCATTCACCCAGCCGCGCGACATCCGGGCCACTTCGGCCCATGGCATGCCGGCGGTGCCCCAGAGCACCAGTTGGGCGACCGTGCTTGACGCCTTGTCGCGCGCCAGCCGACGGAGCGCAGCCTGCATCCGCGGATCAGCTTCCACCTGAGCGACATCGCCGACATCGAGCCGTTCGCCCGCGGCAGGATAGGTGATCTGACCATCCAGCCCGGGAGTCCGCAAGCTAACGATCCGGGTCTTCAGGTCCCGCGACTGGTTGGACGCCAACGTGGTGCTGGGCAGGTCTGTCGGTGGCACGGAGCGAAAGCCGCCACCCATGCCCCCACCACCCATACCGCCCATCCCACCACCTCCCATGCTACCCATGCCACCGCCCATCATACCCGCTATCCCAGACATCAACGAGGCAGGGTTCCAGCTTTCCGTCGGCTCGACCAGCGTGATGATCATCCAACCCAGCATCATCATCCCCGTCGTGGCGGGCATGGTTAGCATCCGGCTCCCCACACCACCCCAGCTCCACCACCTCCTGCCATCCCTCCGCCACCACCGCCGACGCCACCCATCCCACAACCACCGCCACCGCCACCGAAACCGCCCATCCTGCCATCACTGCCTACCCCTCCAACCCCACCGAACTGCCCTGTGGCTCCCGTGGCAATCAGGCCGGGCGGCAGCACGATCTTGAGTTTCTGGTTGGTCTGGTTGGTCACCTTCATCGTCATCTGGTCGGAGCCGGTGCCGATCGCCTCGACGGCCACGTGGCCGGCACGGGTCGCAGCCAGAAGATCAGCGCTCGCCGGCGCGGTTGCCGCAGGCGGCACCGACGCTCGATTAGAGTCATCACTCCACTCAGAACCCGTGGGTACGATCAGCAACGCTCCAACAACCGATTACTTCCACACGAAATTGCACATAACTTTGTCCTTCAAGAGTCAAGCTGGGAAGGGTCCAACCATGGGTTGCGGTGCCACAAAATCCCGCGCTGGATCGGCGGACTCATTCAGTTTGGCAAGACGTTGAGTTGAGATCCGTGCCAAATGATCGATCCATATCAAGATCCCTACCGACCGACGATCGCTTGCAGCACGAATAAGCCCACGCTCGCGGCGCCGATCCTGGCAACGAAATAGAGCGCTATTCTATAGACGTCATGGCATTTGAATATAGAGCAGAGCGTGACCGGGTCAGGTCAGCAAATCCTCTTTGACGAGATCCAAATTCCTGAGTTCGTGGCTTGATCAATCAAAAACTTCGCAGCTCATACTGCGATGGTTCCTCTGTGGATCACCTTGGACTGAACGACAGGCCGTGCAGAGTCGGGTCTGTCCGACCCCGGATCAGGAAGCATCATCCAGAATGCGAACCAACGCAAAAAGGCCGGTACGTCACCCGTTAATGAGGTGACGTGCCGGCCTGGTGGAAAACAAACCTGATCGATCCGCGGACCCTTAGAGCCCCGAGAGGTCGAGGGCAAGCACCTTGACGCCACTCTTGAGTCCGAAGTCCTTCGCGGCCTGCGCTGAGACCGGCACCGCCATGCTCTTGTGCGGCGGCAACGCCACCCCGGCCAGCACCTTGAGCGGGTCGCTCGCCTTGGCCTCGCCGCCCACCAGCGCGATGCCGTTGAGGAGGAGGGGAGAGTCGTTCACGATCCGAACCTGGTAGGCGTCCTTGTCTCGTTCCTTCTGCGACCGCGGGATCAGATCCGCGTTCACCGTCCGCGCCACGGTCACCTTCACGAGTCGCTTGAGGAGGGCGTCGGCCAGGGCGTCTCCAAAGGCTTCCGGGTTGATCGTGCCGGTTTCGTTGCGTGGGACCGGCAGGTTGAACTTGCTCGCGGTTCCCCAGCGGAGACCCGTTGAGTCGGTCGAGGCAAGTTGCACCACTGCTTCGGGCTGGTCGGTTGGCCCCTGGATTTGCACCTTGCACGCGACGGCGGGTCCGGTCGGCCGGGCGGGAACAGCAGAGTCGACCGCCAGGCCCAGGACAACCTTGTGCTGGAAACCAGCTTGCAGGGCGGTCGCACTTGCGGCGTGGGTCGGTTCCTGGGCCGTGACCTCGATCATGAGCCGACCCAGCTCACCCGCTTGATTGGCGTCCAGGCTGTCCACCAGTTGTTTGGCCAGCGCGATCTCGTAGCGGTTCGCCACCCCCTCGGACCGCTGCACGACTTCCGACCATTCCATGCCTGCGGCCGCCCACAGGACAAGCTGAGCCACAGCGCTGGGCGCCTTGTCGCGGGCCAGCCGTTGCAACGCGGCCTGAATGCGCGGGTTCGTGTTGGTCTGCGTGACGCTGCTGACCGCAAGGGCTTCGCCGTCCTCAGGATAAGCGGTCTGGCCATCGTCACCGGGTGGTTGCAGGCTGATAATCCGGGTCTTGAGGTCGCGGGTCTGGTTCGGCTCCAGCGTGGCGTTGGGCAACGCGGTGGGCGGAACCGATCGGAAACCACCGCCCATGCCACCACCGCCCATGCCACCACCGCCCATTCCGCCGCCACCCATCCCACCCATCCCGCCGCCACCCATGCCGCCCATGCCGCCACCACCCATGCCCATCATGCCTGACATGAGCGAGGCAGGGTTCCAGCTTTCGGTGGGCTCGACCAGGGTCATGATCAACCGGCCAAGCATCATCATTCCCATGGTGGCCGGGATCGTGAGCGATCCACCACCACCGCCACCTCCCATCCCGCCGCCCATGCCGCCGCCACCCATCCCACCGCCACCCATACCACCGCCCATACCACCGCCCATGCCGCCGCCCATGCCGCCGCCACCCATCCCACCGCCCATGCCGCCGCCACCCATCCCACCGCCCATACCGCCAAACTGGCCAGTGGCGTTGGACGCGATCAAACCGGGAGGCAGGACGACCTTGAGTTTACTTCGGGTTTGATTGGTGACCCGGATCGTGATCTGGTCGTTCCCGAGCCCTTGCGCCTGCACGGATACCTGACCCGAGCGAGTTGCTTCGAGCAGGTCGAGCGTGGGAGTCTCGGGTTGAGACGTCACAGGAGGTTTAACCGCGTCGTCCGCTTGAGTGATCCCACCCGAGGCAAGCAACAGCGACGCCAACGAAAACTGCCGGATCGAAGACAATCCCATGGAGCGGCCCTCTGCAAATTGAAAGTGGAGGTAATCAGGGATGGAATGAATGGACGCCATCATGATCACGATGGAAACTGGATGAGCCGGATTTGCTGGAAGCGGAGGGAAACAACGAGCGGGAGGAAAGGGGGCTAGATTGACCTGCCTGTTCGCAGCCTGCACCGGAACAAGATCCTGGGATGGGGCCGAGAACCCTGGCCAGAACAACGGATGGTCCGGAGACAGGCCGCACATGACCGGTAGGACACCGATTCACGACCCGGCCTGGCGATTGCTCTGGCCCCGAAGAGTCTAAGACCAGAATATGATACCACACGGAGTCGCGTCAAGTTAGCTACCGACGCTGCATGGTGTTGTGTCAACATGACTCGGGAAACGGGCGGTCGCCGGATCTGCTGATCGGTCAGACCAAAACTAACGCCAGGTCGGCGGGGGTCGGCTCGGTGTCGATGTATTCGTAAAACACATTCCGCTGGCGGGGGATGTAGCCCGACTCGCGGATGGCGCGCTTGATCTGGTTCAGCGTGAGGTGGTGGACCGTGCCGGCCGAGGCGACGACGTTCTCCTCGATCATCAGACTCCCCATATCGTTGGCGCCGAACATCAGGGCAAGTTGGCCGATCTTGGCCCCCTGCGTCACCCATGACGACTGGATGTTAGGGATGTTGTCGAGGTAGAGCCGCGCCACAGCCTGGGTCCGAAGGTACTCAAAAGCCCCGGCGGCTGGGACGTGGGCCATATTGGTGTGGTCGGGCTGGAAGGTCCACGCGATGAACGCGGTCAGACCACCGGTCTCGTCCTGGAGCTGGCGGATACGGTCCAGGTGCTCGATCCGCTCGGCCAGCGTCTCAACGTGGCCAAACATCATGGTTGCGGTCGACTTGCCACCAAGCTGGTGCCAGACGCGGTGGACGTCGAGCCAGCCGTCGGTCAGGACCTTGCCGCGCGTGATTTCCTTGCGGACGCGGTCGACCAGGATCTCACCACCGCCACCGGGCAGGCTCCCGAGGCCGGCGTCCTTGAGCTGGCTCAGGACCTCGTGCAGCGTCATCCGGAACTTCTTGGCGAAGAAGTAGATTTCCGGCGGGCTGAACCCGTGAACGTTCACCTCGGGAAACTGCGTCTTGATGTCCCGGAGCAGGTCAAGATACCAGGCGAACGGCAGCTCCGGATTCAAACCACCTTGCATCAGGATCTGGTCGCCACCCAGCTCGACCGTTTCGCGGATCTTGTCGAGCAGGACGGGTCGGTCGAGGACGTACGCCTCGGAGTCGCCGACCTTGCGATAGAAGGCGCAGAAGTCACAGACGGCGGCGCAGACGTTGGTGTAGTTGATGTTCCGGTCGATGTTGTACGTGCGGTATGGCTCGGGGTGGAGGCGGCGGCAGACCGCATCGGCAGCGGCTCCGAGCGCGAGCAGGTCGGCCGATTCGAGCAGCTTGACCCCGTCCTCGCGGCTGAGCCGGGACCCATCAACAGCGCGTTGCAAGATCGAGGCGACGGCGGGCGTGAAAGACAAGGTCAGCTCCTCGGGGGGCAAGTCCCAGATCCGCGGCGAGCCGACCAAACAGTCGGAGGCCGGCCAGTTCGGGCTCGCCCAGATCATAGGACAGGACGCGGGTCAGGTAATCAAAGCAAACAGCCACATCCAGGCCCAACTTCGGCCCAAACTCGGCGGCGAGGTCGGCGGCATGAGCCAGGCCCTCGCGGCGGCACTGATCCAGAACCGCGGGCAGATCGCCAAGATTAACACGCGGGCGGACCACCCAGAGCGCGAAGACGAACGGCAGACCCGTCATGCTCCGCCAGGCATCGGCGAGATCGACCACGGCATGGAAGGGTTGATCCGGGACCTTCATGGCGCGGTCGCCGATGACGAGCACGGCATCAGCGGTGCTTTCCAGCGCTGAAACACCCATCGGCAACGGCTCGATGACCTCGGGGCGGACCCCATGCACGGCGTCGAGCCAGACGCGGGTCAGCGCCTGACTGGTCCGTGATCCCTCATCGAGTGCCAGCCGCCGGATTTGCTCGAACGGCACCCGGCTGAACAGCTTGACGCTCAGGACCGGCCCTCGCGCGGCGATCGCGAAGCCGGGGAGGATCTCATATCCCGAAGCAACGCCGCGAAAATACTCGACCGACGGGATCAGGGCGACGTCAAGATCACCCGCTGCCAGGCGACTGGCCAGGCGGCTCGGTAGATCCATCTCCAGCCGGACCGATGGCTCGTGCGCGTCCAGACCGTAATAGAGCGGCTTGGCGTTCAGATAGCTGACGGCACCAACCTGGATCGCGCGTGACATAATTGACTTTCGTCCCAAGGGTGGACGACTCCGCAAGACAACGCTGATTGCTGACCCGTGTCGGCCGCTCGGCACCTACCACGAGATTATAGGCAGATCGGGGAGGGACTCAACGCCGGACCCGAGTCGGGCGATTCCGGAAGGGTTCGGGGTGGCCGAGGCAGGGGGGAGGCGGGTAGGCTGGTTGGTCCATCGGCGGTTGACGTTCTTTGCGGAAGGAAGTAAGAGTCATGCCCAACTCGTTGAAATCCGAAGACCTCAAGTCCTACCGCTCAGCGCTCATGACATTGCAAGCGCGGCTCAAAGGTGATCTGTCGCAGATGACCAATGAGGCATTGCGGACGGGGCAAGCCGAGAACTCGGGCAACCTCTCGAACACGCCGATTCATCCAGCCGACGCCGCAACCGACAACTTCGATCAGGAATTTGACCTGAGCATGATCGAGAACGAGCAGGGGACGTTGCTGATGATCGATGAAGCCTTGGGCCGGATCGAGGCTGGAACCTACGGCAAGTGCTCGGAATGCGGCACGATGATCGCCAAACCTCGGCTCCAGGCTCTCCCTTACACACCGCTCTGCATCGACTGCGCCCGAGCCATGGAGAGCCGCGGATGAATCGAGCCGAACTGGGGGGATCGTCCGCAACTAGCGCACCAATCAGCATGGGGCGCATCGCGCTGTTCTGGGTCATCGCGCTGGTCGGGGCTGGATTCGACCTGGGAACCAAGTCGTATATCTTCCGCTGGCTTGGCGAGCCCGGGATGCGGGTGCCGTACCAGATCGTGCCGAACATCCTCGAACTGCAGACCAGTTACAACCGGGGGGCGCTCTGGGGCTTCATGCGCGGGATGCCGCACAGCAGCTTGATGTTCGCCTTGCTCTCGATCATCGCGGCCATCGGCATCTGCGTCTGGTTGTTCTGGCTCCGCGCGGCCGTGGATCGTGGCCTGACCGTGGCGCTTGCTCTGATCATGGCCGGGGCGCTCGGCAACTGCTACGACCGATTGGTGCTGGGCCAGGTCCGCGACTTCGTCCACTTCCACGTCGATCCGGTGAACTTTGACTGCGCGATCTTCAACTTCGCCGACAACATGCTCGTCATCGGCGCCGCGGTGCTGGTCTTGCTCGCGCTCCGACCCGATCCCACAGTGAACAACAAGTCCAGGACCGAAACCGAAACCGTCGAGTCGGTGGTTTTGACCTGATCGTGTTCAAATGTCGTAATAAAGTGTGAACTCGAACGGGTGCGGCCGGACGCGGAGTGCCTCGACCTCGTGCGTTTGCTTGTACCAGATCCAGGTGTCGATGATGTCTGAGGTGAAGACGTCGCCCCGGAGCAAGAATTCGTGGTCGTTCCGGAGCGCGGCGAGCGACTCTTCGAGCGACCGAGGGGTGCACGGGACCCCGTCGAGTTCTTCGGGTTGGAGGTCGTAAACATCCTTGTCGATCGGGTCGCCCGGTCGGGTCTTGGTCTGGATGCCGTCGAGCGCGGCCATCAGCATGGCGGAATAGAGTAGATAGGGGTTCGCTGCCGCGTCGGGTGCCCGGAACTCGATCCGCCGACTGGTCGGACTCGGACTGTGTACCGGGATGCGGACCACCGCCGTCCGGTTCCGCCGACTGTACGAGAGTTTCGTCGGCGCTTCAAATCCCGGCACCAACCGCTTGTAACTGTTGGTCGTCGGGTTGCCGAACGCACAGAGGGCAGGGGCGTGCTTGAGCAGGCCGCCAATGGCGTAGATCCCCAGGTCGCTCAAGCCCGCATAGCCGTTGCCGGCCAGGAGCGGCTGACCTTCCTTCCAGAGCGAGAAGTGGGTGTGCATGCCCGACCCGTTGTCGCCGTGGAGCGGCTTGGGCATGAAGGTGGCCGACTTGCCGTGCTGGCGGGCGACATTCCGGATGATGTACCGGGCCAGCATCACCTGATCGGCCCCTTCGACCAACGGCTGCGCGACGAGGTCGATCTCGCACTGGCCGCCGGTGGCGACCTCGTGGTAGTGCGCTGAGGTGGCGATCCCGCAATCGCTCATGATCTGAGCCATTGCGGTCCGGAGGTCAGCCAGACTGTCGGTGGGCGGACAGGGGAAGTAACCCAGACCCGACCCCGCCTTGTAGCCGAGATTCGGGTTTTCCCGCCGACCACGATTCCACGACCCTTCGACCGAATCAACGTGGTGGTAGGCTTCGTGGCCGTTGCTGTCGAATCGAACGTCGTCGAAGATGAAGAATTCAAGTTCCGGGGCCAACCGGCAGGTATCGGCCAGGCCGGTGCTCCGCATGTACGAGGCGGCCTTGCGGGCGATGTTACGGGGGTCGCGTGAGTAATCTTGCTGGGTGATCGGGTCCTGGATGTTGCAGATCATCGTCAGGGTCGGCCGCGCGGTGAACGGGTCGATGAGCGCGGTTTCCGACTGCGGGACGACGAGCAGATCCGCCTCGTTGATCGCGCGCCAGCCGACGACGCTCGACCCATCGAAGCTGATCCCGTCCTCGAAGGTCTCCTCGGTCAAGGTCTCGGCCGGGATGGCGAAGTGCTGCCAGACGCCGGGAAAGTCCATGAACCGGAGGTCCACGGTCTTGACCTCGCTCTGACGGATCTGGGCGAGGACCTCTTTCGGTGTCACCGCGAAGCATCCTTCCTGCCAACCGGAACCGGGCGCGACCGGCAGCAAATCCGGTCAAAGAAATGAGTTGCAATCTTGCCCGATCGCGTCGAGCTTCACTAGACTACCGAATCGAGGCGACCGCGTGCCAGAGTTTGATCCCTAAATTTGCCGGGGCAATTCGCGGAGTCCAGCCATGCTTGACTCGTCACGCCGCTTTGCCGTGCTGACTCACGACTGGAACGGCACCCACTGGGATTTTCTGGTGGAAGACGGCTCGATGCTTCGGACCTGGGCGATCGACGCGCCGATCCGGGCCGACGTCGACCTCCCGGCAAGGGCACTGCCGCCGCATCGCGTGCTCTATCTCGACTATGAGGGCCCCGTCGGCGGCGGTCGCGGGAGCGTGGTCCGGTGGGACCACGGCACGGCCTGGGTCGAAGTCTGGACCGACGAGCGGGTCCGATTGCGACTTCAGGGGGCTCAACTGGTGGGAGTGGCTGACTTCTGGGCCGTCGATGGTCGGACGCTGACCGAACCCCGGCGCTGGCTCGCACGCTTCGGGAAGTTGAGTTGAAGCAGGCGGCGATCGGGCAGGATCGGCCCGCGAAACGTCCCCTGGAGGCGGTCGGATCGACCCGAAAAGTGGATCCGTCCCTGAGTAACGGTCAGTTTTTGAAGCACGACGTCGGATCGGCCGCCGTCGGGTTTGTACCGGATCAGGGCGACGGGCGGGTCCTGATCGGCTTGCCAGCGGACGTCGAGCCCCCGGTCACGCGCGCCGGCGGTCAGCGGGCCGATGACGCGATCGACCGAGATCGGGATCATCCCAGCTCGGACTTTTTCGATCGTCAGTGCCAGGACATTATCCTCCGGCACACTGATCCGGGCGACGACCCAGATCACCGAGCGGATCGGCCCCTTGTCGAGCCCAAACGCGAACGTCACCCGGTCATGCTCGAAGGCGATGCGGGGTTCGTGGACCTCGCCGGGGATCTGGTCGGCGAAGTGCGTCATCAGGTCTTCGGCCAGCCAGGCGTTGACTTCCTGGTCGGTGAAGACCGCCTGCCAGGCTTTCTCATTAGTGATGTCGTTGCGGAGTTGCAGGCTGTTGGCGACAAAGTGCTTCGCCTTCGCCTCGCGCTGGGCTCGTGGGAGCGACTTCATGACTCGATAGAACCTGGGCTGGTGGGTCAGCGAAAGCCAGCCTGCCACCGGGATCAGGATCAAAATCGCCAGCACCGAGGCGGCAATGATCCAGCGCTTACGCCAGCCGGTTTTTCGCATGGGATCGGCCTATCTGCCAGGATTGGATGGCCCGGGTCAGGCGGATCGGCGGCCGATGACGGGGTGAGGTGCGCAGCGCGGGCAAGGCATCGGCGTGGTGATCCACGATGGAGTCGGAGCATACGGCGGCTCCACACGCGCGTCAACCCGAACGGGACCGACAAAGCGGACTAATCGGGGGGATTGGGCTCTCGTGTCGGATCGTCCCACTCTCGTATAGTAAAGGTTACGGACTCAACTCCTCACGCCCCACCGGACCCCAAGCCCCATGCCGACGCGACCCGCCATCGTGCTGATCTTGCTGGGCTGGGTGATCGCCGCGACGGGCCTCTTCCGCCGTGACATCCTGCCCGACTTCCTGACCACACCACCGCCCGACCTCCGGTCGGTTGCCGTTGCTGGGGAAACCGCCCTGCCAACGAAGTGGAATCTGTCGGTGGCCGATGACGCCGCGATCCGGACCCTCCGACCGGTTGGCCAGGCAACCACTCGGACCGAGCGGCAGCCTGACGGCAGCACGAACCTGATCAGCGAAGTCTCGTTCGAGTCCAACGAGATGTTGAGGGGGACTCCGTTCGCGTCGAACCACGGGGCCGGTCGGGGGGAAGGGCACCTGACGATCGTCAACAACTGCGAGATCGACCCCAAGGGTAACCTCCGCCAGTTTCGGATCGTGATCCGTAGCCAGGACGATTCAACCCCGTTGATGACGATCGACGCGCACGTCGTCGGTCGGACGATCGAGATCGTGCCGAATGGCCCGATTCCGTTCCTGAACATGAAGCGCACGATTGCCTACGAGCCGCGTGGGATGATTCAGAATGGGATCGGCCCGATCGATCGCTTGCCCGGGTTGCAGGTCGGTCAGCGCTGGAAGACCGAAGTCGTCAGCCCAATCACCGGCATGGCCGAGCAAGTCGTCACCGAGGTGACCGGCAAACGCTCGATCGACTGGAACAAGCAGATCGTCGAGACGCTCGAAGTCGTTCAGAGCCTCTCACCGGTCAAGGCGCGGACCTGGGTCCGCCGCGATGGCCTGGTTTTGCGGCAGGAAGTCCCGCTGCCAATGGTCCGCCTGATTCTCGACCGAGTGCCCGATGCCGTCAGTGACGGCACGCTAGCCGGGAAATATAACCCATGATCGAGTTGCAAGGCGTCTCGAAAACATTTGGCTCGAAGCGAGCCGTCGATCACCTCGACCTGCACGTCCGCGCCGGGGAACTGTTCGCCTTCCTCGGCCCCAACGGCGCAGGGAAGACGACGACGATCAAGATGGTCTGCGGCCTGCTCCGACCCAGTTCCGGCACGGTTCGCGTCGGCGGTCATCCCGCCGATAGCCCTCAGGCTCGGCAGTTGATCGCCTACGTGCCCGATCAACCGTATCTCTACGAGAAGCTGACCGGTCGTGAATTCCTCCGATTCGTCGTCGAGATGTACGGCCTGGAACCGAAGGTCGCGACCCGGCGGATCGGTGAGTTGATCGAGATCTTCGAGATGAGCGACTACGTCGACGAACTCTCCGAGAATTACTCGCACGGGATGAAGCAGCGGGTCGTCTTCGCGTCGGCGCTCGTGCACGACCCCAAGGTCTTGATCGTCGATGAACCGCTGGTTGGCCTCGACCCCCGATCGGCCCGGATCGTCAAGGATCTGTTTGTGGCTCAGGCACGGGCGGGCGTCGCCGTGCTGATGTCGACGCACCTCCTGTCGATCGCCGAGGAACTGGCCGACACGATCGGGATCGTCGATCGCGGGCGGATGCTCGCACGCGGCACCTTGGCTGAGCTTCGTGACCAGGTGCAGATGCAGGGACCGCTGGAAGACCTGTTTCTGAAAGTGACCGGCGGCGACCGTCCGATCCAGAGCCAGATGACTCGCCTGGCCGAAACCCCCGAAGGAGGCGCCCGATGACGACCACCTCCTTCGATCCCGCCCACGGGTCTAACGGGCAACCGCGACCGAACAGGATGATCGGTAGGTCGAAGTTGACCACGGCAGCCGAGACGCGATCGGCGTTTCGCGGCCTCCGCTGGCATCTGGCAAGCAACGGCCTGCACACGCTTTTGCACGGGTCCAGGCTCCGCGTCGTGATGATCGTGCTGTGCTCGACCATCTTCTGGGCGGGTTTGTTTTTTCTCTTCTTCGGTGGATTTCAGTTCATCGAAAAGTTCTTTACGCAACTGGCGGGGGAGTTCGTCGAGTACGTCTTCAGCATGTTCTTCCTGTCGTTGTTGACCATGCTGATCTTCTCGACCGGGATCATTCTCTATACCGGGATGTTTCAGTCGAAGGAGGCCAACTACCTCTTGACCACACCGGCAGCGCCCGACCGGATCTTCGCGCACAAGTTTCTCGAAGCGATCGCGTTCTCAAGCTGGGCATTCCTTTTGCTCGGCAGTCCACTCATGGTCGCGTTCGGGATCGTCGAGAACGCCGACTGGAAGTTCTACGCCATCTTTCCGATCTACTTCCTCGCGTTTGTCCTGATCCCCGGTGGCCTCGGAGCAGTCGGGGCCATGCTGGTCGCCGCGTTCTTACCTCGGCGGCAGAAGACGGTTCTGGTCGTCGCGGGACTGATCCTGCTCTCGCTGCTGTTTTTGTTCGGCTGGCGGATCTGGCGGATGCCGCACGAACTGTCGAACGACTGGCTAGCGGGTCTGCTTTCCCGCCTGGAATTTAGCCGGCATCCGCTCTGGCCGAGCCGATGGATGTCGGCCGGTCTGGTCGCCTCAGCTCGGGGTGACTGGGAGACGGGCCTCTTCTACCTGGGCATCGTCAGCGCTCACGCCGCGCTCGCCTATCTGGTCGCGGCGGTGGTCGCGCGCGATCTCTACCGGCTGGGGTACAGCCGGGTCCAGGGCGGACGAAACTCCCGCCGACGGATCGGCTTTTACGGTCTCGACGCCATCTTTCATCGGGTCTTCTTCTGGCTGCCGAAGCCGATCCGACTCCTGATCCTGAAAGATCTCCGGACCTTCCGTCGTGATCCCGCGCAGTGGTCGCAGTTCCTGATCTTCTTCGGGCTGCTCGCGTTCTACTTCGTGAATATCCGCCGGTTGAGCTACGATGTCCAGAAGCCTTACTGGCGGAACATGATCAGCTTTTTGAACCTCTCGGTGACAGCTTTGATCCTCTCGACCTTCACCAGTCGGTTCATTTTTCCGCTGCTTTCGCTCGAAGGTCGGAACTTCTGGGTCCTGGGACTTTTGCCGCTCAAACGTGCGTCGATCCTTTGGGGTAAGTTCGCGTTCTCGGCGGGAATCTCGCTGGTGGCGACGGAGATTCTCGTCATCCTGAGCGACCTGATGCTCCGGATGGGGCCAGCAATGATTGTGCTCCACATGGGGATGGTCGCAATTCTGTGCCTGGGCCTCTCGGGGATCAGCGTTGGTCTGGGTGCCCGGATGCCCAACCTCAAGGAAGACGACCCATCGAAGATCGCGGCCGGCTTCGGCGGCACCTTGAACCTGCTTGTCAGCCTGGTCTTCATTTGCGCCATCGTGCTCGCCCTGGCGGTGCCGTGCCACCTGTACTATGCCAGCGACAACCCCGAGTTTGTGGGCTCGCCACTGTCCGAGGTTCAGTTCCGCTTCTGGATCAGCGTGGCGATCGTGACGAGCATGGTCGTGGGAATCGTCGGGACCATCCTCCCGCTGCGGATCGGGATCAAGGCGTTTCAGCGGATGGAGCTTTAGCGCGGTTTAGCCAGACGGCCTGGACCAGGGCAAAGACCATCAGGCCGCTCACCAGACCGAGCAGATCCGCCGCCGCGTCGGGCCAGGTGGCGTCGCGGTTGATGATGGGTGCAAGTTGACCGATCTCGGTCGCCGCCGTGGCTGCGATTCCGGCCGCCAGGACCCAGCGTGTGCGGATGGACCGGGTTTGAATCCAGCACCAGGCGAACCCGAAGAAGAGCGCGAAGTGGATGAACTTGTCCAGGTTGGACTTGGGAAAGATAATGGCCTCTCCTTCACCACCAGGCATCATCTGACGCGGAGTCCAGCAGGCGCCGAAGACCAGCAAGGTCCAGAGCCAGGCGATCTGAGTACGTGAGATCCTCATGAGGGCGCATCTCTCGGCCAGGGCGGTCGGGCAATCGTCCGTCGGATCATACCCGATCAGTCCCGTCGGGCCGAGCGGCGAATTGCTTCCGCAAGGCCGATCGCGACCGATGTGGACAGGTTCAGGCTCCGGGCTTCGGGACGGATCGGGATTCTTACCGCGCGGTCGGGCCGGGCGGCGAGCCAGGTGGCGGCCAGCCCTCGGCTCTCAGGGCCAAAGACCAGGCCATCACCGAGCGCGAACGCCGCCGCCGTGTAGACCATCTCGGCCTTGGTGCTGAAGGACCAGAGTCGGTCACGCCCGAGGATGGCGCTTACCTCGTCAAGATGGTCGATGACCTGATAGTCGAGGTGAGGCCAGTAATCGAGTCCAGCACGCTTGATGTGGCGATCCGTGAGCTGAAACCCGAGCGGACGGACGAGCCAGAGCTTGGCACCCAGCGCAACGCAGGTCCGCCCGATCGCGCCGGTGTTGCCGGCGATCTCGGGCTCGCATAAAATCACGTGCATTCGTTCCTGATCTGCCATCGTCACCATGCCAGCTCACCTTCAAGACAGCGCTCCGACGGTCAGTCCACGGGCTTCGCCGATGCACCTGTCGGCACACCTGGCGCCGCCGGCGGTTTTGGGGCGGTTCCCGTCGCCGATTGAGGAGTGACGTCAGCATTGCCAGTGGGTCCGGCGGGCTTGAGTTGGGGCAGATAGCTTCGAGCGATCAGGCCGATGATCGACGGGTCGGGGATGGGCGGAAAGGCTTCGCGGGTCATGATCCGGATGGTGTCGCCCTCTTCGTCGATCGTGTAGATCGCCGGAAACATGAGCTTGCGGATCGCCTCGGCGGAGGGGAGTTTGGCCGCGTCGACTTGCAGGATGATCGTCCCCGGGGTCGCCGGCCTGGCCCCGCCCGGATTGGCTGCCGTGGGGGCTGCTCCCGCCGCGCCTGGTGCTGCTGTGGCACCTTCCATCGGGGCAAACGCGCCCGCCCGACGGGCCGCGGGGGTATTGGCGGAGGCTGTCTCGGTCGGGCTTGCGGTCGTTGGAGTCATCATGATGTTGATCCCCGATTGCAATTTACCGGGCAGGGCCGCCAGGATCTCGGGCGTGGAGCCGCGGAGATCGGCCATCATGAGCCAGTTCAATTTCGCCGGGAGTTTGCCGAACGCCGCCGCGACCTCGGCGGGGGGCGTATAGCTTCCTTTCGCTTCCAGAGCCTGCCGCGCGAGATCGGCCGACAACGCGATTGCCAGTTGTTTCGATCCGAGGCGGATCGTCGGGCGGAAACTGGACGGGAATGCGCTCGACAACTCGGGCGGCACCGTGAAGACGTACGACTTGGTTTCGCCCGCCATCACCCGGAACTCGGGCGATGGACCACCCGGCCCTCGCATCCGGTTGCGACCTCCCGGCGGGGGGTCGGGGGGGGCTTCACCGGGCGGGGCAAAACTGGCCTTCAAGGTTCGGTTGGCCAGCCCCATCAACTCATCAAGGGTCTTGCCAAACGCGGCCGAGTCAGTGATGTCGATCAGGAACGCAACCTTGGGCAGGTTATCGATCCCCATCGTCGTGGCCTTGAGCAGCGAGGTCAACGCATTGAGGGGAGCCGAGGTCGTCGCGGCTCCGCCCTTCGTGGGGAGGATAAAGGCTGTGATCTTCGGACCCAACCGGGCCAGAACGTCCTCATCCAGTCGCAGCTTCGTTTTGTCCTTGAGGGTGGTCGTCAGCGAGTCAAGGAACTTGGCAGCGGGACTGGCAGGGTCCTTGTTGATCTGATCAAGGATCTCTTTGGACTGGAAGCCGAGCACCATCATCCCCAGGTTCGTGGCGGGGATATTGGGGATGCCCTTGGGATCAAAAACGGCTTTGGATTGACCAGACGCCTTCGCCTCGGCATTTGGATGGAGCCGCGTGATGGTCGCGAGAGCGTCGTCCTGAAAACCACCGACAAACGTGACGCGCTCGATCTTCATCTGGCTGAGCACGGCTCCGATCGTGGTCCGAGGATCAAGTTGGCCGATCATGGCCAGGCCGGTCCGCTCGATCCCGGGTTGCTGGGCGAGAAGTTCAACCCGGTCGGGGTGGGTGAGAACCGAGGGCTTTTTGCCGTCGAGGACATCCAGCACAAACTCGGCGGCCTGAGGGGGACCGCTGACAAAGATCAGGTCTTCTTGCTTCGTCTCTTCAACCCACCAGGCATAAGGTCCCTGAGACATTTGACCCGTGACGATCTTGTGACCAGATTTGATCATCCCTTGCGGTTTGACGCCGGTCTTCGAGAGTCCCTGGAGGATGCGCGCGACAACCGGACGCAACTCCTTGTTCGAGAATGCTTTGCGAACGACGAAAACTGCTGCGCCGTTGGGTTTGTTATCGGCGTCGGGACCCATGTTGAGAGCCATCGTGAAGCCGGCATGGGCGACATGCTGGACCAGTTTCCACTTTTCCGCGGATGTGACGTTTTCGAGCAGATTTTTGGGGAAGCCCTGGACGAACAGGTCTTCGAGCATTGCCCCCGTCGAGGTCTCGTTCAGGATGCGAGCTGCGGCGGTCTTGCGCCAGCCGTCCGCATGGGCATCGAGGCCGTCGAACTCGACGTAGTAGATCAGGTTTTGCGCGGCAACAAGTTTGGCGGGTTCATAGGCATCGGTCGAGGGCGTCTGCGCCAGTGCCAGCGAGCCGCCGCCGACCCAGGCAGCCACCAGAAAGCGCGGAAGGACCACTCGACCGACAAGCCCAAGCCATGAATGACGCAAGATGGTGCCCTTTCGAGGAGTGACGCAACCGACGTGGGTGTGTTGGCCCGCTCCGGAAGATCACTGCTATGATTGCTCGGTTCGACCCGTCGGCGCCGCTCGGAGCGGACCGACCGATCGTCGCATGGTAAATCTCCCTCTGCCCGTCGGCAACTCATTCACCGCACAAATCCGTTGCGGACCTTCAAATCGAAGCCACCCGAGGATAACTTAGCAGCAGGATGGTTCAGGACTCGCCAGATCGACACCACTCAGAGGATGTCACTGGTGGTCGGGGTGACCTCGGACTCCGCGGACGGACTCGCCCCCAGACCTGGAATCGCTTCGGTTTGAACGACGGAGCCTTCGACCGGACTCGGTCCCGGTTTCGGCTTGTAAAGCAGGCTGATCAGGACGAGCAACCCCATCCCGGTCCAGAAGACGATATCACTCATGTCGAGCGGCAGGCGAAAGATCCACGCGGGGAGTTGCTCACGCCAGTTACCGGGAGCGGGCACGAAGTATTTGGGATTTGGGTGCAGGGCGTCATAAAACCCACCACCGAGCAGCTTGATCCCGATCCAACCCACCAGGAAATACGCCCCGATGGCCAACCCATGGAACCTGTCGAGCAGGATCAGGAAGTAGCCAGCAACAAACCGCATGGCGATGATCCCGAGGACGCCGCCGATATAGATGACCAGCAGTTTCACGTCGATCACCAGATCCAGGGCGGGCAAGGTCAGCAGGACCTTGGCCCCCAGCTCATCTTCGAGCCCCTCAGCGCTGGCGATCGCCGCCAGGATCGAATCGACCGAGAAGATGATGTCCGTCAGCTCCACACCGATGACCGTGGCCCAGAAACCACTGCCAAATCGCGGTTTGCGCTGCGAGTCGTCGTCATCGCCGAACAGCAGGTGCGAACCGGCGATCCAGAGCAGATAGACTCCGCCCGCCGCCTTGACGATCCAGTACCGCAGCAAAATCGAAGCGAACAGGACGGCGATCAGTCGAAAGCCGAACGCCCCGAACACGCCATAGCGCAACGCGCGTTTTTGCTGTTCCTTGGGCAGGTGGCGCACCATCACGGCCAGCACGAGCGCATTGTCAGCGCTCAGAAGCCCTTCGAGCAGGACCAGGACAGCCACGACCGACGTCAGTTCGAGAAAGTCAGCAGCGTCGATGCCCCACATGGCCGTGTGGTTCCTTGAGCGAGTGGGACGGGCGAAAAGTGATCGAACTGTAGCGGCAACGGACGTGAAGGCGCCCAGATTCCCCGCTTAGCGCCAATAGGCTATCACACTGACACCGCCTCGGCGACCCCGAGCCGACCAGCGACACTGACCCACCCAACGCTGGCGGTCGTGGTTCTGAGCCGCTAAACTGAAATCCAATTCCTCACTTGCGGCTGGCGCCGATTCGCGGTGGATCAGCAACAACCAGCGAGGCCCACGTGCAATCGACCTCCCGGTCCCTCATCCTGGCGTTCGGGGCTCTGCTCGGCCTGGTCTCTCCAACCAGGGGACAGGAACCGCCCAAACCAGCGCCAGCAGCCACGATCCCTCCAGCTCCGACCAGGACAACCAAACCCGCCGTTCCTCGCAAGGAAGCACGCGACGCCGAGCCAACCGTGATGTCGGCGGACGCGGCGGCCGCGAGCCGGAAAAAGAACGCGCGTGATGATCGGTATGGGGGGCCAGGCGACTGGCGAGATGTTCCCGCGTGGCGGCAAGCGTCCTTCTTTGGACTGCGTGCCGAGGGGAAAGTCTTTATCTTCGTGGTGGATCGCTCGGGCAGCATGGACGACGGCGACCGCCTTGACCGCGCCAAGCGCGAGTTGGTTCGGTCGATCGGGGCGATGCAACCGCCGCAGCGATTCCAGGTCATCTTTTACAACGATCGGCCCACGACGCTCGGTGATCTGCCGAAACCCGCCGATTATCCGTCGCGGAACCAGCTTGCCCGCTGGCTCAACCGGATCGAAGCGGACGGTGACACCGACCCCCGATCCGCGCTCGGCCTAGCGCTCGGAATGCGCCCAGACGCCGTCTTCTTGCTCTCCGACGGCGCTTTCCCTACCGGAACCACGGCGGCGGTGACCGGGATGAACCCGCACAAGATTCCGATCCACTGCGTGGACCTGGCCGGTGGGGCCGGGGGAGATGACCTCAAGATCATCGCCCGTGACTCCGGTGGTCAATACTCTGAGCGCGGTCGGTGATCGGTAGAGGCGGGCCGGTTCACCCGGTCGCTGTTATTGCCCAGCAGATAACGACCCGCCCGGACTCCCCTTGATGCTCGTTCCTTCGGGCAGAGGCCGCGCGGCGACCATGAAGCCCTGGGCATGCAGGTCGTCGCGGAGTTGCCGATAGAGTGCGAATCCATCGGGGTAGATCCACATCGTGATCGTGTCGCGATCAGGGTTGAGGCGGTGGATCGCCCGAGCGTAGTTGGAAGAGGCCGACTTGGTAGTCGGATATGCTTCGCCACGGTTGGGGCTCTCGGAGACGACCTCCCAGCCGACAAGGTTATAGGTGATCTCGGAACTGTTGCCGAGCATCTCGGCCAGGGCTTCGGGGACCGACCGTCCCAGTTCATACTTGAGGCTGAACGAACCGAGCGGGCCGACGGTGGATGCCAGGCGACTTCGGCTCCCACCCGCCCGAATCCGAATCCGAGCATCCGCCTTGACCAGTTCGACCAGATGGTCGATATCCACGAAGCTCACTCGACCCCGGCGGATCTCGAAGTGATATTCGGTTCCTTCGGTCGGTTTGGCCACGGCGTTCTTGGCCATGATGGCCTGCGGCTTACTTTGGGGGACGGCTGCCAGCGCGGCCAGCTCTGTTTTGAGCCGGTCACGCTCGCCTCTTAAGAATCCGCCCCGAGTCGATGCGGCGGCGATCCGGGCGCTCGGGTCGCGGACCTTCGAGGCGATCGACTTGCCATCGGCAAGTTCCTTGGCGGAACGCAGAGTCGCGGCTTCGAGAGCCCGCTGAGCATCGGCCAGCCGCGCTTCCGCATGAGCCCGCTCGCGACTCGCGGCGTCGAGTGCTCCCTCGGCCTTTGCCACCGCCGCTTGATCGAGCTTGGGGGCAGGGGGCGCGATCACAACTGGGGGCGGGGCCGGTGCGGGTGGCGGGGTTGCTTCCAGGGTCGGCGGGGTTGCCACTGGCTCCGCAGGAAGGGTTGATCGGGCAACGACGCGCGGCGCGACTGGGTCGGGCCTGGGCGGGATCGAGCGGGGCCAGGCATGGTAGATGGCCAGACCTGCCAGGAGCCCGAGGACCACGAACGGTCGACCGACGATTCGGAGATACGGCTCCGGCGCGTCAGCATGGGCGGTCGAATCCTGATTTTTCGGCGAATGTGCGTCGATCATCACCTTGCTCCGCTGGTGGTGATGGCGAGAGGGTCTGGGTTGGCGAGCTCGGTAATCGTCGGCCAGGTCAGGCCCGACAGAAAGAACTGGCTCCGCGCCAGGCGATACGTTTCATAGCCGCGTGGCTGGATCAGGAACCGAATCCGGGGCTCGACCTGGGTGGTCGGATCAGCGAGCCGACGAGCTTTGACGAGCGCGACAACCTCTTTTTTGAACAAGCCTTCGCGATCCTTGAGCGCCTCGGCCGTGATCCGGTAAGTACCCGGTTGAAGGATTACCCCTTGCGGGTTGCAGACGACCACGACCTCGAAGGTCCGATCAATAAACGATCCCGGTCGCTCTATCGGCATGGGCGGAGGCGGAGCATTCGGGTTGGTCTGGCGGCGCACCGACTCGCTGATCTCGGTCGGAGTCGGCAGATGCGGCGGGGTCTCCAACCGGATCGGCAGTGGTGGTACCGCATTCATCGACGGTGGCGTGACGGCCAGATTCGGCAGCGACGAGGGCGACGCCAGCGGCATCGGGCTCGACGGGAGTCCCACCCCGAGCGGTCCCGAGTCCGGCGGTGGCGGACCCCCGGGAGCAGTTTGAGTCGGTTGAGCGCTGGCTGCTGAGCGTTGACCGAGCATCCGCTTCGCGGCCTGGGTACCTCCTGACGCCCCCGAGTTGCCAGGGTGAGTTCCACCGCTGGCAGTACCGGTTGCTGGTCCAGGAGCCACCGAGGCCGGGTCGGTCTCGTTGGCCTGAGTCAAGTTGTCAGCGTTCAACTTCGGCAAGTCAGGCCATGACTCGTCGCGTTGGGGTAGATCCCTCGTTTTTCCGTCCTGCTGAGACTTCGGCCCACGCTGCCCCGACCAGACGAAGGTATCCGCCGGGTCAGCTGCATCTGGCTTCCCGGGTTCCGCCCCGGTCGGATTCGCGACCGATCCGTGCATCGTTGGTTCACTGGGCTGCGTTGTGCTTGAGTTTCCCGAGCCGTTCATGATCTCGCGGCGCACGTCGGGGTGGCTGGTCGGATTGTCGGCGGTAAGCCCATCGAGAGCCAATTCGAAGCCAGGTTTGGATTCGTGCCGGGTGGAACTTCCCGCCACAGGCGCAGCCGGATCGGGCAGACTGGCCGCGTCGGAGTCGCCGGTTCCACCAGGATGGGTCCCCGCCGAACCGGAAATAATTCGTCCCGCCGCCGTGACCCGCGATCCGCCGCCACTGCCGCGCAATCGTGCCAGATCCGCATGACCCGGTTTCGTTCCGCCTGCCCCAGAAGGTTCCGACCCACCGGTGCCGAGGCCGTCGAGCGGTCCAGGAGCCAAATCGGCTCGCCCACCGGCCTGAGTTGTGCCGCTGCCACCGGTCGCCGAGCCAGAGCTTGCGGTGACGCCGGACCCGGCGACGTTCGATGAGTTCAGCGGTCGTCCCAGGAACGACGCGAACCGCGAGTTGGCACCGCCGGGCATCGTGGCGGGACCGAAGGTGAACGCGTCGTGCGAATCCGGTCCGCCGGAGCCCGAGCCTGCGGCATGGAAGCCGGGCCAGGTGGGCAGATCGGTGTCCTCGGCTTCGCGACCGGCAAGCCCGCGTCCGACAGGGTTCACGCTTGAGGCGGGGGTCGAGCCGTCCCAGGTCGCAACGTCGTCGAGATTCGGGAACTCGACCTGCCAGTCGGCATCGGCGAGTTCATAACCAAAGGTGATTCCGAGCGGCTCCAACCGGCCCCTCGCCTCATAGTAAGGGCGTATCCCATCAGGTCGGACCAGGAAGAAGATATACGGGACCACCAGCGCACCATCGGGGCTTGCCAACCGCTGCACGCGGACGGCCTCGCGAGCAATCGCGTTGACGAACCGGTTGGAACTGGGGCCGAATCCTGACTCCAGGTCGAGCAGGCCAAACTCCAGACCTTGCGGCTGAATCACGGCGGCACCGTTGCGACATTCGACAATAATCGGCCGTCGCCAGGTCCCGTTGGGTCCTCTGTGCGGCAAGATGGCCTGCCCAGGTCGCGACTTCGCCCGCGCCGAGGCAGCCCTCCACTCGTCGAGTTCTCGTTCCAGCGCGTCGCGTTCCAGAGCCAACTGATCCAGGCCAACCTCTACTTTGCGAACCTTGGATTCGAGGGTGCTGAGCTGCGAGTGGATCAAGGACTGGCGCCGTCGCCAACGCTCTGACTCGACCTCGGCAGCCTGCCGGGCTGACTCAAGTGCCTGCGCCTTCCGGTTGGCCTGCGATGCTTCGAGCAACTGCTCGGCCTCCGCCGCCAGAATCGGCGCCAGCACTTTGGGCGTCGGATCTTCAGGTGGTAATGCGGGCGTGACCGCAGGAACCGATACAGTTGCCTTCGAGCTGGGGGGGACGACGGGTCGGCGGACGGGAGCAGGTGGCGTTACTGTCGGCGGGACGACCGACGCTACCGGCACTCGGGTAGGGACCGATCGAGGGGCGTTGACCCGCCGATAGACCGCGATGATTGAAAGAAACGACCCAGCCAAACACGCCAGGATCAGGATCAACGAAGCCAGCTCGACTCCGACCCCCGATTTACGTCGCATCATCGTTGATCGGGCCTCCTGCCCCAGCACGAATCGAACCAACTTGCCAAGGGCGTTTTGCCTTAGACCGTGTGCCGGATGAAGCGGGGACTGGCTGATGCGACGTCGTCGCGGTGCCTGTCCCGCTATTCCGGTACTGATGCGGTCAATCGGCGATCGCTCTCGTTTGAATCGAATCTGGTCATCCTGACCAGGGCAGAGCCTCGAACCGAGTTCCCAGGCGGGAAGATCAGTTCAACTCGTAACACCCCACCTTTCCAGATCGGTCGGCGATTTCCCCAAACTTGAATGCGGGGTTTAGTGAGGAACTGAGACGCATACCCTCAGGTCATTCCTGCCATGCGCCCAAAGCTCGGCGGACCACCACAAGTTCTCCCAGGTGGTAGGCGTTGTGGTCCGCGATCAACAATGCTTCTTGAAGTACGTTCTGGCCATCACCACCGACGATTCGAGCGAACAGATCGATGGCGGGGTCCAGGACGAGATCAACCACGGCTTGACGGTCAGCGCGAAATCGAGCCAGGGTTTGATCCCACGCCAGGTCGTCGGGAGGGGAATCCCCCTGGGGCCAGTAACCTTCGGGGAAGTGAGGCGACTGATGCCGTGGGTTGCGGCAAAATTCGAGGATATCCCACTGAGTAATCCGGAGATGCTCGACCAGCCGCCAAGGACTGTGCGGGACGAGAGCGGGTCTGGCTCCCCGCAGGTCCACTGGCAAACCGGCCACGGCCTTATCGAAATCCAGGTGGGCATTTCCCTTGAGAATGAGATCGCGAAGTTGCGCGCGGAGCGCGGAGTCGATGTTCACAAGTCTTGACCCTCCGATCGGCCTTGCGAATCTGGACTCGTTTTGGCTCTCGGTACCGATCAGGTACGAGCGCTGGTCAAATCGGGGTGAATCCTGAACAATGCCGCTCTTTGATCGCGAGACTGTGAGATTCAGGGAAAAATCGCATTCAAAACAACTGCCAACCGGACGCCAGCCTGCTCGATCCGTTGCTCGGCGATGGGAAGGTTCGCTTCATAGTAGGGCTGCGAAAGTTTGGCACCTGAACGGAGTTCGCCGGCAACTTCTGGTTGCGTATATGCTCCACGGGCAATCTTGAGACTCTCGTTAGCCCAATCCTCGATCGTCCCTTGCGACCAGTCGGCGGCCAGAGCGGGGGTGATCCGTGCTTCGAGAGTGCGGACGTAGTCAGCCTGCGATCGCTTCGAATGTTCGAGGAGGTCGGAATCCCAGACCCGGTGCAGGTTCGAGCCCTTGTCGAAGAACTGGACCTGTAACTGGTTGCCACCACGATCAGAGCGGTGTCCCACGTGAACGGGTTGGTGCATGTCCTGGACAAAGTGGACCAGAAATTTGAGGGCTTCTTGACGTTGCAGTCGAGGAGTAGACGGATCGGCCAGGACTTTTTGAAAATGGATGATCCGGGAAACAACGCCCCCCTTCGGATCTTCGAACTTCGGCAGATATTTTTCCTCGGTGATCGGCACGTTGACATAGTGCCAGGTGGCCGCCTCGGGGTGGTCTTTCCGAACCTCATCCGCCCAGGTCGAAGCGCTTGACAAGGTCTGGCCAGGGTCGAGCAGTTCTTGAACCGCCTTGCGAGCATTCGGGTTGAGCCGATCCCAGGCGATCTGCCCTGCGATTTTGTGGCCGAGAAACCCCCATGCCCACGCGGGAGCCGGATTCCACCCGGCCAGGAAACCAAACGCAATCAGCGCTGAAACCAGGGTCACTACCAAGCGGCGCTGGACGGAGCAGATTGCGGAAAGCCAATGAGACGCGATACGGCGGGCAGGGGCGGCAAACATGCTCGGGCGGTCCTTGAAGATAATTTGAGTCGTGTTTCCGGTCTCGACCTGGATCGCATCGTGACCGAGCTAAGTGTCGCTCAAAAGTTGGGAGATCAGAATTGCAAATCGCAGGATCGCCGATCCCAGACAACCCGATCCATTTGGAATGTCTTTGCTTCGCGGTCGCACCCTTGAGAATTGAGAGCGACACGGCGACGATAATCCAGCATAGACGCGGCCAGTCCAGCTTTGCTACTGTGGACCGTCCGGAGGGCTCGTGGGCATGGTCGCGAGCTGTGGGTTGCACCCTCCTTCAGATCTCATCGGAACGTCAGGCAGGAAGGCAAGAGATGGCCGCCGTCGAGTCCTACAGCCCGTGCCCGTGCGGCAGCGGCCAGAAGTTCAAGTGGTGTTGCCAAAAGGTCGAATCCTACGCCGACAAGGCTCAGAGGCTCTTCGATACAGGTCAGGTCGACGCCGCGATCAAGATCCTTGATGACGGCTTGCTCAAAGAGCCGGGCAATCCCTGGTTGTCGACTCGCAAGGCGGTCATGCAGGTCAGAAATGATCGGCCGGAAGACGCCAAGATCACGCTTCGGCTCGCACTCATGCGAAATCCGAAACACTTCGGATCGCTGGTCTTGTTGACCCGATGCGTTCTGGAAACCGAGAACCCGATCAACGGCGCTGGGATGTTCCAGCGAGTGCTTGCCGTGGCCGAGGCCCAGCACCGCGCCAGCGTCGGTAGCCTGGCAAAGATTGTCTCCTACCTCTTCATTGAAGACCGCCGCATTCCCGCCGCCTTGAAGCATCTTGAACTGGCGCAAAGTCTGGGCGATCCAGACGGTACGGCGGCAGTGACGATCCAAAATGTCGAGTCAGCTCCAGCGATCTCTCCCTGGTTAAAAGACACTTATGACCTGGCTCCCACACCGAGCCACTGGACCGGCGAAGGTCGCGACCGCTTTGAACAGGCCCTCAGCCTGGCGAGGCAAGGTTTCTGGGCAGCGGCAGCGGCCGAGTTTGATCTCGTTTCCGGGGGTGAACCCGGTGGCGAGGCCGACCATAACCTGGGTCTCTGCCGGCTCTGGCTGGGCGACGAGGATGGGGCTGTCGTCCCGTTACGCAGGCGAGTGCGGCACCTGGGCGCTACGACCGCTGCGGTCGACCTGGAAGTTCTATGTCAGCAGATCGCCCCGGTCGAACCCGATGACCGGGTCGAGCAGGTTCGTCTGACCTGGCCGCTCCGGAACCGGCAGGCACTCCATGACGCGTTGGTAGCTGCGGCCGATGTTGTGTTCGACGGAGCGGTCTCGGATGATCCCAAAGATCCCGAGTCGCCACTCATCGACCAATTTGTGTTCCTTGATCGACCTGAGTCTGAACTCTCGCCCGGGGCTGCGTTAGATCCCGATACGATCCCCCGGATTCTTGGCCGAGTTGGTTTGACCGACGAGATCGCTTTCCTCGAAACCTTTGATGACGGTCGCGTCGATCTCCTGGGGGATCGGTTCACCATCCTGGCGGGGTCGTCCATCGTCGCGGCGCATCCGCGAACGACGGTCATCGCGGTCCTCTCACGGTCGGCTCTGGCTCTGACCTGGGAATGGATGTATCCGGTCAATAGCGATCCGACCGAGACCGAACGAGTCGAGCGCCAGGAGCGACTGCGGCTGCTTCGCGATGTCTGGCCGGTGACGCCAATGGCCTACCTTGGGTTTCGGACCCCGGAACGCGCCGCCCGCGATGGCGATGCCGAAGTGCCTTTGCGTGCTACGCTCTGCCAACTGGAATACGATCATTCCGTCAGCGAGAACAAGGAGTCGCTTCCGCTCCGAGGTCGGCTCGGCATCAAGCCCGAACCAACACTTGACCCTAACCAGACTGATATCGCCAAGGTGCCGCTCGGGCGACTCCACAGCCTTGTGCTTGAGGACCTCGATGATGATCGTCTCATCATGCTTTATCGCCGGGTTCGCCGGTCCCCCTCACGGCAAATCCTGGAGACTGCATCTTTAGCACTCGTTGGTCGGCCGCACCTCTTCCAGAGCGGCAAGATCGAACCCATTGCGGTTTATACTGACCTCGCAAGCTTTGCTGTCGCTAACCTTGACGGCGATGGCATGCGACACTGGATGGCTGCGGGACGCCAGGCAGATCGCTCAGCCCATAAAACTCACAACGAACCGATCTGGGATATCATCGAGGTTCGATACCAGGCGCGAATGGATCCGCCCGAAGTCTGGGTGCCTCAACTGGCGATTGTGCTCGAACGCTATAGCCGCGATTCTTCCGCGAATCAGGTGATCCTCTCGAACCTGGTCGAGATGGGCCTGGTTGACATGGCCCCAAATCCGGACAATCCGAACGACATCTTGCTTGACAGCCGCCCGCTCCAGATGATTCTCGCTCAGTTCGGACCCAGGGTCACGACCGCATCGGGCCGACTCGGAGTCTCGGCGACCAAACCCGAACTCTGGACTCCAGGTGGCGCGGCCACGGGATCAGGTGGTGACGGGTTCTGGACACCCGGGTCCGGTGCCGCGTCTCCGGGTACCGCACCTCCCGGAGATAAACCCAAACTGATTTTACCGGGCCGATGATTTCACTAAAGATGGGATGCCATTCAGTAAGAGTCCGCCGCCACAACCTCATTGCCGCGGATGGTGCTCAAGCTTCGCCAGGTCCAGGGTTGTATCGAGTTTTTGACGAAACGAACCGAGCCGTCCGCAAGTGTGACATTCACTCCACCCGGATGTCGGCTCCTGGCGGCGTATACATCGGTCAAGGCAGGGCTCGAAGCCAAACAAGGAGGGTTGGGGGACCGATTCTGGCAATAGTCGGGACTCGCAAGCACGTCAGGATCTTGGCTGTTGGGAGACCGGAATGTCTCGAAGCCGGCCGCGTCGCCCCACCACGAAAACCCGCGCAGGTCTGCGCCCTGGCCGACGATGACTTCGGAAAGTAACAGAGTTGAGCTCAAACCGTCGGTCAGGTCGCGCAAGCTGACCGTACGTTGCGCTGGTCGCGACTGATCAGCCAGGGGTGAGCCGGCATCGGCGAATGGTGCTCCCCCGAAGTGGATGGTGGGCAGATCATCCTGGATTTGGAGCGTATTTCCAAAGTTAGCGGCATAGTTTTGCGAGGTACATGCCAGCGTCTGCGACCCGGTGACGACTTCGAGAGGAGCGTTGGTTCCATCACTCGGGCAGAGGTAAACCGCGAGGCGAGTGGAAGTCACCGTTCGGTTCGCCACCCCGAAGTAGCGGAGATCGATATCAAAGCCGACCGGCTGCCCGGGGCGGTTGTTTCCCGCGTAGTTATACGCGTTGAACAGTGCTTGCTGTTCGACTTGAGGAAGCACAAAGACAAGCCATGTACCCCAGCAACACCCCTTTTTACCGGGAGGTAAGGTCCCGTGGATGTCATGATACTGGTGCATCGCCAGACCGATTTGTTTCAAATTCGCGATGCAGAGAGTTCGACGCGCGGACTCTCGGGCCGCCTGGACCGCTGGCAGCAACAAAGCGACGAGGATGGCGATGATCATGATCACCACCAGCAACTCGATCAAGGTGAACCCGGATCGTGGGGATTTCATGGTTCAGAGATTCCCTGAAGATCATTGAGGAGGGGTCACGCTCAACCGGGGGAACGCGTAAATGTTTCGAAAATGGTAGACTTTACCCTAATGTCGCTTGGCGAAAAGTAAAGTCAATCCCCTTACCTAAGTCTTGTAAATTTCCGGATTTGGGACAGTCCTGGAAAAAAAGATAAAAAAGATGCACCTTTCTCGGCGAGCAAGTGCAGTTCAGTTATGTTCGGCCTGGGTTGATCGAGCGGATCTGGGAATTGCGTCCATGGCTTCGCCTCCCCTGACCAAATAGTGCAATCGAGGATCGATGGGATGATCGATAGCCAACTGATGAGTCGGTACGTCGGTGGCCACGATACTCTGGCGTTTGGCGACTTGGTCGCTCGTCATAGTCCCGCCGTACTTCGGGTGTGCCGCCGGTTCGTCCACGATCCGCATGCCGCCGAAGACGCAATGCAAGCGACTTTTCTGATCCTGGTGCAGCGTGCCCCGTCGATTCAGCAACCTGATCAACTCGACCGCTGGCTGGCGGGCGTGGCTCGCCGGGTTGCCGCAAGAGCACGTCGCCGCGAACTCCGCCGCTCGGAACGCGAACAGCGATGGGCGGAGACACGTCCCGAAGCTAGCACCGAGCACGCCAAGCCGCTCCAAATTGAACTCAGACGGACCCTTCGTGAAGAACTGGGCCAACTCCCGGACGCAGATCGGCAACCGCTCACGCTTTGTTACATCGACGGTCTGACCCATGAGGAAGCCGCTCGGCGGATCGGTTGTCCCGTGGGAACAATCAAGGCACGCCTGGTCCGGGCACGACGTCGGCTCCGCGATCGCCTCGACCGTCGTGGGGTGAGTTTGAGCCTGGGGCTGTTGTTGCTCTTGCTCCGGCGTCCTGCCACGACGTCAGCAGCCGAACTATCCACCGAATCAACCGTCGAGGCAATGCGATGGGTGGCGTCTGGTGATCTTGATGCCGTCCGCGATCAATACCCCGCCGCGTGGAGACTGGTCAATTCTGGATGCGTGGCCCGTTGGGCAGTCTCCCGTGGAAACTTCATCGCCTTGATTCTCAGCCTGCTCGTGGTCAGTTGCGGCAGCGTCGCGGTTGTAGCGCGCATGGCCAATGAAAGATTGATGGCAAATTCGGCCACAGCGCGGCTGACCAAGCTGCTCGATAATGATTGCCAGATCAATCCGTGATGAAATTTCATATCTGCCCGTTCCTTTGTTTCACATCAAGGAGTTTATTGTTTATGAATCTAGGCTGATCTTTCAGTGATTTTGCTCATTTGACCCCGCAGATCGTGAATCAAATCCAAGTCCTTATGTGGGCTGCCTGCGGTTTTCGAATGAGATCTGTGGTTCCATCCTGACCTTCCTTTACCACCCTGATTTCCCGATTTCTTTTGACCTGAGCATCACGCAAGTGCTCAACATCGTTTCTCCCGGCGGGAGATTTGGAAGAGCAATCTTCCAGAACAGCCTAGCTGGCTCAATTTATCCATCTCTCATACCCGCCCATGAAAACGATGCTTTGGCCCGGTGCAAGGGAAGAGTCACAACATTGTTGTGCTTTTCTTCATCGAGCCCGCGAGTGGCTGATACGGAGACTTTCCTGTGATCTGCCTCTTATCTATCATCGCCGTCCTTGCCTTGATCATCGCCTGGGACCGAATCATTACCGAGGTCGTTGATTCAGTGAGACTGATCATTCATCGCCAATTGGCAAAGGATGCTGGCGCACTCACGGTTTATCTCGGCGTGGGTGTGCCTTTTTCTGGCTCCTTCATTTTTGAGAGACGCTTTCTCCGCAATCCACGGTCATTGCTGCAACCCAGCAACCCCCCAGCGATGCTCCAACTTGCCACGATCGCGATTCAAAGATCCTATATTTGTTGATGACTTGGCCGTCATCAATTATCAAGCAAACCGCGACGGATGCAAATCCTCGCGGCTGGCGCGACGACCCGAGGCGACCTCTCGGGTCGTCGTGTTTTCGAAGGACTGGGATCGCCGGCTGGGTCTCGAAGACTGAGCCGATTGTCCTGAAATCCACAGGTCAGGCCGGTTGCCCCCTGATCCCCGGCCGTTTCATATGGACGAGGAGAGTTGCGATATCGGTCGGATTGATCCCGCTGATCCGACCCGCCTGGCCGATCGACCGGGGACGGACGCGAGCAAATTTCTCGCGAGCCTCCACGCGGAGTTGCATGATCGACAGGTAGTCGAAATCTTTCGGAAGAGCCTTCTCCTCAAGTCGGTGAAACTTGGCCACCTCCGCTGCTTGCCGATTGATGTAACCGCCGTACTTCGTGGTAATCGTGACCTGTTCAATGACCGAAGCATCATCGGTGAAGTCGATCAAGGTTGGATCCAAAGCGATGAGTTCGTCCCAGGTGGTTGGCGGTCGGCGGAGAACCTGTTCCAAGGTGTCGCCGCCGGGGACCCGGGTTGACTTCAAGTACGACCCCAGAGCCTCGATTCGGTCTCTCCGGGCCTCGAATCGTGCCCACCGGTGATCATCAACCAGGTTGAGCGATCGACCGATCTCGGTTAACCGTAGATCGGCGTTATCGGTACGTAAAAGCAAGCGGTACTCAGCCCGGCTGGTGAACATTCGGTATGGCTCATCGACGCCTCGCGTCACCAGATCGTCGATCAGGACACCGATATAACTGGTCGAGCGATCCAGGACGAACGGCGGTTCCTCGATGACCTGCCGCGCGGCATTGATACCTGCCACGAGCCCTTGCGCCGCGGCTTCTTCATATCCTGTCGTCCCATTGATCTGCCCGGCGAAGAAGAGACCGGCGATTGCCTTCGTCGCCAGTGTCGAGTCGAGTTGCGTCGGAGGGGCAAAATCATATTCGACAGCGTAGCCGTAGCGCATGATCTCTGCATGTTCAAGTCCGGCGATCAATGGAATGATCCGGTCCTGGACATCACGGGGAAGACTGGTCGAGATTCCATTGCAGTAGTATTCAAGAGTTGATCTCCCTTCGGGTTCCAGAAAGATCTGGTGCGCAGCGCGATCGGCAAACCGGACGACCTTGTCCTCGATGGACGGGCAATAACGCGGGCCGGTTGACTCAATTTGCCCCGAGTACATGGGCGCCCGGTCGAGATTAGCACGGATCAAGTCGTGAACTTCAGAGTTGGTGTGGGTCACATGGCAATTCATCTGAGGCTGGTCGATCCGGTCATTCAAGTAGGAGAATGGCGCGGGTTCGGAGTCACCCGGCTGGGCCTGGAGGCGGTCGAAATTGATCGTCCGCCCGTTCAAGCGTGCCGGAGTGCCGGTCTTGAAGCGACGCAACTCGAATCCAAGCTCTCGGAGGCTCGCCGACATCCCCTCGCTGCTGGCGTCCCCTGCGCGACCTCCCGTGGTTCTGACCTCGCCCGTGTGCATCAAGCCACGCAGAAAAGTTCCGGTGGTGACGACCACGCAACGAGATTGATAAACGGCCCCACCTCGCACGCGCACGCCGCTGATCCGATCACCCGTGACGACCAGGCCCTCGATGGTTTCCTGCCGGAGCGTGAGGTTCGCCTGACGTTCGACGGTCCATTTGGCGAGGCTCTGGTACAGCTTCTTATCACACTGGGCACGCGGGCTGTACATGGCTGGCCCCTTGCCGCGGTTGAGCATCCGGAACTGAATTCCGGCAGCATCCGCCAACAGACCCATCGCTCCGCCCAGCGCATCAACCTCGCGGACGATCTGCCCCTTGGCCACGCCACCGATGGCCGGGTTGCAACTCATCTGGCCGACGGCATCCGCGTTGATGGTCAGCAGGGCCGTACGGACTCCCAGGCGAGCACTTGCCAGCGCCGCCTCGATCCCGGCATGCCCAGCGCCGATCACAATGACATCGAACTGATACGGGCTGAGTTGTGGAGCACTCATGATTCACAATCCAATCACGGCGTGAGGGCGCCGGTGTCAGTCTGTTGCAATTCGTTCATCCCCATTTTAAGGAATAGTCCAGTCCAAGCCCAGCACCGACTCATCAATCAATTTTCCAGTAACCGACTAATTTTATGATAGTATTCTTATAAATATGTTATAAGAACTCAGGCCGGTGACTGTCACCAACTTGCGAGCGACCCACCGACTCGGCTAACCTGGGAGCGACTACAGGATGACGGTCGGATCAGTCGTTGAGCAGTCGACTGATAGGATTGTCGCAATGATACGCAACTCATCCCAGGGTGGATCTCGATGGCCGAAGCACGCAAGGGCGAAGTGACGATGAGAGGGAATCCAATCGACCTGGTTGGCCCCAAGCTTGAAGTCGGCAACGACGCACCTGATTTTACCTGCGTCGATACGAACATGAAGCCGGTCACGCTCAAGGATACAACGGGGAAGGTCCGTCTTTTCAGCGTTGTGCCATCACTTGATACGCCGGTTTGCGGCTTGCAAACGAAACACTTCTCCGAGCATGTGAATGAACTTGGTGACAAGATCACCGCGTTCACCATTAGCCTTGACCTCCCGTTCGCCATGAACCGGTTTTGCTCGGATAACAAGATCGGCAACCTGGTCAGTCTGTCCGATGCGCACAACAAGAGCTTTGGCGAGCACTATGGCGTCCTGATCAGCAGCCTGCCAATCCCGCTATTGGCCCGCGCGATCTTCGTTGTGGATCCGAGCGACAAACTGACTTACGTCGAAATTGTTCCGGAAATCGCCAGCGAACCCAACTACGACGCGACCCTGGCCGCTCTGAAGGCCGCTGTTGGCGAGTAAGTATTCATTGCCTCGTTTTGGCTCGCCATGTTCGACCAGGCGCGAGCCAAAACGATCGGCATTTTCTTGTTGTGTACGAAAGTTCAGTATGTTAGATTCCTCGTCGTGGGTTTCTTTTTGGCCTCCGACCGCGAGGAATCGTTATGTTGATCTCGAACTCCCGACCCAGGTTCATGCGTACCGGCGTCATTCGGAGTGAAGTTGATCGAGCGGATTCGTGGTCTGCGTCTCGTCCTGAGCCCTTGGCGATCCTCGGGATCGTCGAGTTTCGCACGCACCGGGGAGAGATTGCCGAGGCAATCCTTGATATCTCGGGGATCTGGCGGTGTCCGGCGCTGCCGGTCCTTGACCGGGTGCTCAACGCGTTGTTTGGTTTGAATGAAATTGACCAGGAGGGTAGACCACCTGGTCATCGCGAGTTGGCCCGAGTCGCCGCCTGGATCAAAGGAGAAATTCGGACACAGCGGGACCCAGGTTCATCGATCGAAGAGTCGTCGTAAGCCAGAGAAATTCTGACATCTCTTTTGCCTTGCGATCCGCTCGGCTACGATGTCACTTTCACGGTCAAATCCAGGGAGTGCGTGTGCGGCTGGTGCCGGCCCCGGTCTTCAAAACCGGTGAGCGGTCTGGAAACAGGCGGCTGGTGGGTTCGATTCCCATGCACTCCCGCCATCTCAAGGTCATACGCTCAGCGAGCGGTGGCCGAGTGATGCGAAGTTGACTTGTGTGGCACGCAATGTTTTGCGAGAGTGTTACTTGGGGCTGATAAGTTGTGATCGACCGACGAGCTGGCAACGCAAGTTTCTGCTTTTCGGTTGCGCTTTTTTTTGATCGCCCAAACTCAGCCGTTTCATTGTATCGACAGCAAGGCTTGCCCCTGTCCCTTCTGCCAAATTACGACGTCTTGACCTGGGAAGCGAATGCAGCGGCAAGGCGTCGGGGAGATTTCCGAGCATGGCATTGCGGATCAAGACTCGGTGGTTGGTCGGGTGTGCCTCGGTTCTGATCGGCATTGCGGGCTGCCACGAGCCGAAGAATATCGTCCGGATCGCTCCACCTGGCCTGGAGGTCCCACGGACGCCGACTGGTCCCCAGACCGAAGCGCAAGCAATCGGTGAGCAGGGAGTGGCAACGGCACAGCAGGCCACAGTCAACGTGGGTGGATCGGGGATGTCCTCACCGCCCACGCCTGTTGGCCAATCGACCAAGACCGCTTCAGGTCTGGAATATGTGACGATCAAGGACGGCGAAGGCGTACCCGCCAAGTCGGGCCAGACTGTCACCATTCACTATGTCGGTACGCTCGAAAATGGGAATAAATTCGACAGTTCCCGCGACAAGGGTAAGCCATTCGAGACCCAGATTGGGGTTGGGGCGGTTATCCCAGGTTGGGACGAAGGTGTTCCAGGGATGAAAGTGGGTGAGCAACGCAAGTTGATCATTCCCCCAGGACTGGCTTATGGAAATCAAACTAAGAAGTCGATCCCACCGAATTCAACGCTGATCTTTGTCGTGGAACTCCTCGGAGTGAAGTAAGCGCTCGGTTCACACAAGTTTCGGCCATCAGGCGGGTTCCGCGGCGCTCGATGCCCTGGACCCCGCCTTGTTGTTTTTGAGGAAGTGGGTTAGGTTGCTCCAGTTGCAGAGAGCTTGATCGCAATCGCTTGACCGACGACTCGACCGATACACCAGGAGGCCGGCATGGACGCCAGCACTCGAAGCGAGATCGCACTAACTCGGCAGCCGGGTTTACCGAGTGTTTCTTCTCTTGCCGGGATGAAGATTGCGCTCGTCCACGACTGGCTGACCGGGATGCGTGGTGGTGAGAAGTGTCTGGAAGTGCTCTGCCGGGCCTTCCCCGATGCCACACTGCACACTTTGATTCATGATCGAGGCAAGCTGAGTCCGGCGATCGAGGCGATGCAAATTCGACCATCGCCGCTCCAACGAGTGCCGGGCGTCATGCAACATTATCGCCACTTGCTGCCGTTCATGCCCTGGGCTGCGCAAACCTGGGATGTCGGGGATGCCGACCTTGTGATCAGTCTAAGCCATTGTGTGGCCAAGATGGTTCGGGTTCCCTGCGGGGTTCCGCATATTTGCTATTGTTTCACCCCAATGCGGTATGCCTGGAATGGGCGCGATAGCTACCTGGCGTCGTGGTCTGATCGACCCGTCCGTCGCGCCATCGCGAGCAAGATCTTGAACCGACTCCGGCAAATCGACCGAGCGAGTTCGAGTCGGGTCTCGCATTTCGTGGCGATCTCCGAGACGATCCACGACCGAATCAACCGCTGCTACGACCGCGACAGTCGGGTCATTCAACCACCGGTCGATGTCGATTTTTATGCACCGGTGGCGAGCGATCGGACCCGAGACGACTTTTATCTTTGTGTTTCGGCACTGGTGCCTTACAAGCGGATCGATCACGCGGTCCAGACGGCAACCGCATCCGGTCGTCGGCTTATCATCATTGGTTCGGGACCCGAGCGAGTTCGTCTCGAAGCGATGGCGGGTCCGACCGTCACGTTCCTGGGCTGGCAACCCGATGACGTCATCCGCGACCACTATCAACGCGCCCGTGCGCTCCTATTTCCTGGCGAGGAAGACTTCGGGATCGTGCCGATCGAGGCACTTGCTTGCGGGTGTCCTGTGATCGCTCTGGATCGCGGTGGAGTGGCCGAGACCGTCGATGACGCCGTCGGTCGGGTTTATCCGAATCCGACCGCCGATGATCTCCGTTCGACGCTCGATGCCTGGGAAGCTGAGGGGTGTCCCCACGATCGACTGCTCGCTCGGAGTCGCGCAGAGGCACTGAGTTTACCGGTCTTTCGCCGCCGACTCCTTGGCTATCTCGCCGAGGTCATGTCAGACCGTCTGTCATCCGCGAGTCTCTCGAACGGCATTCCGGCGCCGCACGTGCTCACGGTCGCGTCAAAACCGAACCGCTCGGTCAACGATTCCTGAATCACCGCCCATCCGGCCTGATCGAGACCATTCTCGGCCCAGATCGCACTACTGGCTTCGTTGTCCGCCCCACGCGAGTGGTAGACGGCACTGTGAAACCAGATCGCCAAACTCACCGCTGCGGGGTGATCGAGGTGGTCACGCATGGAGTGGAAAACCCTGCAGCACTCATCGAGATGTCGGCGGTTCTGATAGGCACGGTTCGATTCGCTGTAAGCGGCAGCAAGGCGATCAATTTCCGATGCAGGCGACGAGATCCCGAGCCAGTTCCAGGTTTCGGTCCAATCGTCGATCGTTGGCATGATCATTCCTCGAACGGTCGGAGCAACCCTGCTGGGAGCGGGCAAAAGTAGGTTGCTGATCGGGAAGCTCGGCTCAGATGTTGCCAGCCGATCTCAATCCCAGGGACCTGGAACAGCGGTTGCAGCATTTTGACTGGTTGTTTTGCTGGCGATCGTTGGTTGAAGAAATAGGAGATTGCCCTGATGCCTCAGCGTTTCCAAGCGAACTTTGCCCAGCTTTCGCTCCGTTTGCTCTTGAGCTTGACTGCTCTTTTTGGCTGGGTGAATGCGAACTCATTGTCCGCCCACCAGGCCACCGCCGATGGTAAACCACTCTGGAAGGTCAAGGGAACCCCAACGGGCGCGATCCACGGTGGGCTCGACGGAACCCCTTTCAAGGACAAAGCGCGCGGACGACTGGCTCAGGTCTCGATCCGGGCGGTTCCTGGTTAGACTCGGTCCGCTGCACCTGGGACGATGAGGGCGAACTGGAGAAAGGCGAAACTCACGGTGGAGACGGTGGCGACGAGACCCTGCTTAAGCTGGAATCTGGCGAAGCTTTGATCGGGATCTCGGGCGTTTTGCTCCAGCGAGGCGACTCGGTCGTTCTTGGCTCGCTGTCCTTGAAGACAACCAAGCGGACCATTGGCCCGGTCGGTAGGACAGTCGACGGCCCCAAGTTTACGCTCGACGCTCCCAAGGATCAGGAAATCTGCGGGTTCCAGGGAAGAAGCGGCGATTACCTGAGCGCCATCGGCATGGTCTGCCGCCCAAAGCCATGATGAATTCAGATCAGGTTTTCCGGCCATCGAGGAGGTCACGGACGACGTGTTGCCAGTACTCTTCGATCCAGCGCACGCCAATCGGGGCGACCCGACGGTAGGTCCAACCCGCAAGTTCCAGGTCCCCCGCCATCCAGTCCGATCGCGTCCCGTTGCTCGAATGGATGATCAACGGGCACAGTTGTTGATGCTCGGTGAGTGTCTGAACGACGACCCTGCCGTCCCCCGGATCGGGGCTCGTCCGTGTTTCAGGTTCCAGGTCATGGTCAAGTGAGATCAGTCGAGCCGCGCTGAGGTGTTGACCGACCTCGATAGCCATCTGGTGAGCATCACGCCAGACAATCAGTTGGTGTGAGCATCGGATTCGGCGCAGCGCACCACGGAAGCGATTAACTCGATCCTCGTCATCTTCGAGGATCAAAATCATGCCACTTCCAATTGATTTGATGAGGAGCAAGATTTCCAGCTGACGCGAATGACGACGCCGCAATCATGACCTAGAATTCAGATGTCATCGTCTGCAAAGAGATCTTGACCCAATCGATCTTGATCAAAAAGCGCTGCCGCAGAGAATCCGGACGTTGGCATACGGAGTGAACTCGGCGGTCCGAATGATCCCCTTGACGCCCAGAGATTGCTCTTTAAATTCGTGATGCGGTACTTCATCGACGTCAACGTCGCCGACCATTTTGAGAATTTCCTGATACAGCTCTGGACTGTATTCGTTGATCTCGCTGGCAAGCGCGATGGATTCGATGACTAGTTCCTTGGCCACCGCGCGGAGAACGTCGAGGAACCGGGGGATGCCTGGTGTCAGAGTCAAGTCGATCACGTGCCCGTCCGGCGGGAGGGGATAACCGGCGTCGACGATCAAAAGCTCATCCAGATGTCCGAGTTCGGCCAGCAAGGAGCAGATCGCGGGGTTGAGAATGCCACCTTTTTTCATCGGACCTGATCCCTTGCGGCAAGCCGAAGCCGCCAGCGGCCTCGGCGCTTTTCTCAACATGACAACGAGCCTGGCGGCATCATTATTGGTAGTATAGCCAGATTAGATCCCTGGCTCCATCCCCCAGATCCACCGTTCGGTTCCCACTCTGGCTCTGACTTCGTCCCCATCGCTACGGAGTACACCAACGTATGGGAGAGTCCTCAGGGAAGCGGCGGATTCGCGGGCGTAAACGGTTATGGCTGGTCTGCCTGGCCAGTTTCCTTGCCATCGGCTCGGAGCCAATCCCCAAGTTGATGACGGTTGGCCCGCCGCCCGTTTCTTTGTTCGATCCTCGGCTCTCCCCGCTCAGACAGGCTGCAGCGCGGTGGGAGATTCGCCAGGGACCCGATCGGCAGGTGCTCGACCAGGTCTATCTGGTCCCCGATTTCGCAACATTCTGCGCCAGCTTGGCGGAATGGGATCGAGGCCACTATTTTCCGATCTTGATCGAAGACGCGGAATCAACTCCCCGCTTCCTCCGTGCCTTCCACCCTGCCCGAGTTGTCCGGGTTCCCCCGACCAAAACACCGATCAGACCCGGCCAGACCTGGGCGAACGCTGTCCGATGCGTTCGAGCATCATGGCGCGAGTCTGGCTCCAGACTTCCCGAGGAAACCTTCGATCAGGACGCCCACCTACCGCCCACACTCGCCGCGACTCCGCCCGGGGTGGTGCTCTCAGCCCCGACCGCGCCAATGCTTGCCGGCGCGATCGCGCTCGCAGCGGGTCGGTTCCAGCCGCTCGTTCACCTCGATGCCGCGAAGGGATACGATCAGACATTGTCGTTCGATGAGTTCCAGACCTTCAGTCAATCCGTCGCAACCGCCGTGACGCGGGTAGCACCCTGGTATGCTGGTCTTGGCGACGATTGCGACTTTTTGACGATTGCGGGGAACTATCCTTACCGCTACCTCGACGATAAAGGGGAGATCGAGGCAGTCGATGATGGCCTGGGGCGAGGCGAAGGGAGTGTCCGGTGGGCCTACGCCGGCCGGATTCTGGGTAACGAGGCGGTGAGTCTGTATCAAGCAATGTGTGCTCTGTTTCTTCAGCCCACCGCGGTCACTTTGATTGATGGGTACGACGATACGCATCCGCCCTGGTCGGACTTTGCGACGCGAGGAGCCGCGACCCAACTGGCCAACTCGATGTTGGTCACCAACCATGCTGGTCCGCGCAACGGCACGGTCGCCGGTTGGTTTGAAGCGTTTGACCCCGCAAACCTGTCTGGCCTGGTCTGGATCAATTCGCATGGCTCGCCGACCGTCTTCCACCTGCAGAATGTCGAAGCCTCGACCACAGATATCCCCCAGACGGTACCCGCCGCGGTGATGATGGTTCACAGCTTCTCGGCTGCTGACCCAACGGATGCAGCCACAATTGCTGGCCGGTGGCTGGCGAATGGGGCCTTCATTTACTTTGGGTCGGTCCACGAGCCTTACCTGCAATCGTTCCGCACGCCAACGCTCGTTGCCAACCTGATTGCCGAGCATTTGCCGCTGGCCGCTGCACTCCGCAATACCACGATCGAGCCTTACGGGGGACCGTGGCGGCTCGAATACCTCGGAGATCCGCTCTTTCGACTCAAACCGCTCCGGGTCGGCGATCCACGCAAGGCCTCGGGCGATCGACATGCCGGCGAGTCGCCCCCAACTCGAATCGCCGTCGCGAACCTCACCCCACCCGGCCTGGTTCTTGATATCTCAACTCCAGCGGCCGACACCTCACCCGATGCCATCTGCCGCGCCGCGCTTGATGCCGCGCTCGTGGTGGTCAGCAAAGCTCGAACTGGGCCGACCGATCCAGCGTTCAGCTCCGTCATCTCTCGGCTGGAGGATCTCGACCGAGAATCATTGAATCCCGCGCTTCGAACTCAATATGATCTCATTCTGGCCGACCTGCTCTTTGACTCTCATCGGCGGCGCGAGCTGCGAGCACGGATCGAGTCGATCGTCCCGGCTGATCGCTCGCCCGGATTGTCGCGCTGGCTCGACGCGATTCGCGCGGGAGAATTCGCGTGGGTGCTTGCTGGTGATGATTTGACTCGGATCATCGCAGCCTGGAAGCGGCTGATCGCGTCGGACGACATGGCACCCGATACCCGCCGCATCCTGACTGGCCGCGTGGGTCTTGCAGCGAACGATCCTGACCGGCGATCCGAGTGGGCTGATGCGCTTCGCGCCGAGATCCGCGTCCACCCGACCGCGCCTGGCGTCGCCGACCTGCGAGCGGAGCTGCGACGGGTCGAGACAGCGATCCGCCACGACGACACGCTGGTCAAACCGTTGAAGCGTCCTTGAAGTCTCCCGAGTCTTGCTCAGCTTTCGGTGGTGATGGCCGTGGTCAATCCCGGGTCAAGCCGGTCAGGATTCGAGCGGGTGGCGTCGGTGTGCTCGACGTAAAGAAAGGTGGCTGAGCCGGTTGCGACCAAGGCTCCCGCCTTGGTTTTGACCTCGCCCTGAGCCACCGCCGTTTTCCGACCGCGGTGGCGGATCTGCGCTGAGGCGAGCAAGGTTTCGCCTTCCCAGCCGGGACGAATGAAATTGACATTGAGCTGAGCAGTGACGACGTAATGATCATGGGGAGCCAATTTTCCGGCGTCGCGACCCATGACCGAGTCGAGCAGCGTGGCGATGAACCCGCCGTGAGCGATCCCGAGTGATCGCAAGTGCATCGGCCCAAGTTCGACAACCAGTCGTCCCGAGTCGTCCCGCACGACCTCGAGTCGTTCGAGAAAGTTCGCCAGGGGTGGAGGTGACGCAGGTACGAGGGGGGCGGAGGGTTCTTCGGGAGAAATCAAGAAATCAACTCCGGTGAGATCGGACTTTGACACAAAATCTTTGGGATTGTATCGGATTTTTTAGAGTCGATCATCCTGAACCACGACCATATCCACGAGTTGGGTGGGCGTTGATCCAGAAACGATCGCCGCGGTGCTGGAGACTTGGGAGGTCGACACACTCAACCCGAGACCGAATCGATTGGCGGGCGATCCCAGATCGACCATAAAAGATGACCTGAAATGGCAACCCGGCCAGGGGGCGATAGCGCGTCACCAACGCCTCGGCCAAGCCACAAACCATCCGATTTTGCGGGTAAACGGGTACTCCACATTCGGCCCGACTCCAGCCAGTCAGATCGAGTCGACGCCAGCCGGTTCCATCAGGCGGCCCCACCCAGCTCACGATTCGTGCTGGCAAAACCGCGGTCTCTGGCCAGCGGATGATCCCACGCTCGGCATGACTCGCATAGAGTGCATGAGCCGGCCAGGAATCGATCAGACCCCATCGTTCACCGATCACAAGGACCATCACGACCACCCCAGCGGCCAGGATCGAGCCGCCCTCGACCTGCCAGTCTTGGCGAAACAGAATCCAATTTTCGCGGATCATCGCGGCATTCCAGACGAGCACAATCGTGCTGTGATCCAGGGCCCAGGGGCCAAGAATCGCGATCGTCGTCAGATGTTGAACAACGGAACCGGCCAGGCCCAGCTTTCGGGTTCCCGGAACGATCATGGCTATCGCCAGGATTACCTCGCCGACCGGCATGGCCAAGATGGCAAGCAACCGGACGGTAGAGGGCCAGGATTCGGGAGTCAGCCCCAGCAGATGGCCAAGCGTCACGAGAAAGATGTCGCCAAGTTCATCCACAAAGGCCACATCCACCTTCGATAGACCCGACGCCGCGTAGACGACGACGGCGTCCCACCGGGCCAGATCCAGTGCCCGACCGGGGCGAAGGACGATCATCCCGCAGGCGATCACGAGATACTGCTGGACCCAGGGTTGCAGTCGGTTCTGGTCTTCCAGCAGGCTCCAGCAGAATGTCGCGCAACTCGTCAGCCAACCCCCACGACCGCCATGACCACTCGCGACCCAACATAGTGAGCCGACGAGGACCACCAACCGGGTACTTGACAATAATGGACCAGCTTCGGGCCAGGCGGCGATCCAGGGTATGCGTGGCCAGTTGTTGCCATTCATCCAGAGCGGCCACGACAGGCCAAGCATGAGCAATGTTGCCCCAGCCAGCGTCGTCTGGAATGCCGTAAGTGAGGCGTCACGACTTGAGGGGGATCGGCCCTGGTTCAAGATGGGTTTGTCATCGAGTAGGTGCCACTTCCCTCACGACGAAGCTTCCCGGCAACAACCAATTCTTCCCAGATTCCCAACGGGTGGCCGGTCGGTGGGGTGATCCCCTGGATGGCCGAACGTTTGCTGCCGGGGCTGAGGCCCGACTCATCGTCGAGGCGCGCGAGTTTGAGCCGCTTTTTGAACGCCTTGTAAGCTCGCTTGAGTTCTTCGTCCGTGGCCATCCTCGTCTCCTTCACATCACTGCGGCAACCAATCGAGTCAGCGTAAACCCGCTCGATCCGCCGTGCAAGCCTTAGCCGGCCGCACCGAAGAAGCCGCTGAGAATTTCGCGAAACCGGATGCCGTCTTCGATGTGCGGGAGGTGGCCCACTCCGGGCACGACGACCAGGCGGGAATCGGGGATCAACTCGGCGAGTTCGCGGGCGATGTTGGGTGGGTTGACAATGTCGAGCGCGCCCACAAGCACCAGAGTCGGCACCGTGATCGCATTCAGGCGAGAACGGGCGTCGTGGTCGATCGCAACCCTGGCAAGACGGGCGAACGCCTCGGCGTTTTGCGGCCACTCGTTCCGTTCGGCGAATCGGACCAGACCTTCCACCTGCATCGTCACGCCAAAAAATGGTGGCGCGGCCAGCCAGGGCAAAGTCGCCGCCGAGAACTCACCGGGACCCATGATCCGTCGCATCGCAATCCATGACTCGATCACGGCCTTGCGCCACGTCGAGGCCCCAGCATGGGTGGACGCCAGGACCAGCGACCGGACCTTCCGAGGGTGTCGGATCGCCAGTTCTTGGGCAACTAGGCCGCCGAGAGAATGGCCGACCACTCGTGCTGGCGTAGTGAGGCCAACAGCGTCGATCCAGCCCGCGACGTCGTCGGCCAGGTCCGCCGAGGTATAAGTCGCCTCGACTCGATCCGACCGCCCCGAGTCGCGCGAGTCGAGCGCGAATGAACGAAAATGGTTGGCGAAATATCGGGTCGCCACGCCAAAAGCGCGATGGTCGCCTCCCAGACCGCTGAGAAAGACCAGCGGTTCGGCATCCTTTGACCCTTGCTCGTCGTAATAGATCCGCCGTCCCGCGACCACGACTTCTGGCATCGCCACGATCCTCTACCATGCTGAATGGTCATTTCGTGAAAGCCTGCACTTTACCATGACGGCTTGACTTCAACTCGCTTCGAGGCCATCATAAGTTCGTCCTCAAGGCCCCCATCGTCTAGTGGCCCAGGATACCAGGTTCTCAGCCTGGGGACCGGGGTTCGAGTCCCCGTGGGGGTACTGATTTCACCCGACGACCACCGCCCCAAGGCGTGGGTCGTTTTTTTGTTGGTTTGCATGCGTCTTCTGAGTGGTTTTTTGACGGCAAGTCACTGTTGGACTGAATCAAAAATTGGAGCCAGGTTGTGAACCCTCGACCCGGCCGGATCATTCTGACAAACGACGATGGGATCGACGCGCCTGGACTTGCCGCGCTCAGGGTTGCAACCAGCCACTTGCCTGACCGGATCGTGTACGCTCCTCGTGGTCCGCAATCGGGATGCGGTCACCAGGTGACGACCCACGCGGCGATCGATGTCCAGGAGATTTCGGTTGGTGAAGTCGCTGTTGCTGGGACTCCCGCCGACTGCGTCCGAGTGGCAATCCACCGGCAAGGTATTGAGCCGATCGCCTGGATCCTGTCAGGGATCAATGCCGGCGGGAACCTCGGGTCCGACGTCTACCATTCGGGTACCGTGGCTGCTGTCCGAGAAGGTGCCTTGCGTGGTCTGCCGGGAATTGCCATCTCGCACTACATCGCCCGTGGTCGAACTCTGGATTGGGATCAGGCCGCACGCTGGACGATCCGAGTCCTGACGACCTTGATGGCTCGGACCCACCGGCCCGGCACCTTCTGGACGGTCAATCTTCCTCACCCGGCCCCTGATGCTCCCGAGCCGGATCTGGTTTTCTGCCCACTCGATCCCCACCCGCTGCCGCTTGGCTTCCGCGACGATCCTGCTGGGCTACGCTACTTCGCCGAATACCAATCTCGCGCCCGTGATCCCGGCGCCGATGTCGCCGTTTGCTTTGGCGGACAAATCGCCGTTTGCCTCGTCCCAGTGATGGCATCGGTCTGGCCGATCGACCTAATCTGACGCCAGTCGGTCACTGAGAGGCGTTCAACAATAAATCAATCAAGCTCAATCCTACTTTGATCTCGAGAGGTCATTCTCATATTGGCATTTTCACACGGATTTAGTCATAGCAAGATCGGTTGTTACTATCAATAAAGCCAATTGGGAGTGCGGATGAAGGCTGAGATTTAACCTCGGTGGTTGACTCATTCGATATCGTCCAGGCTGGGAGTAGGACTGTACTTTCCGTGAGAATGCTATATGTCATGCGGCCAGGCTAAGCAGCCGGTCGGCGGTGGCCTGAATCTCCGCCTCAGTTACCCCGAGACGGAGAGTCGCACGGATTTCCTCGCCCAGTATTTCACGACGCCATGCCCGCCGCTTATCGGCGTGGCTCGGCCGGCGTAGCGAACTGTCCCATGGCGAGCCCGAGCGGTCTACCAACTCCTTGTCGTCCCGAGCCCACGCCCATGCTTCGGTCATCGTGTAAGTCCACAGGCAGATGTGGAACGCCCCGAGGTTCGACCACAAGAACCGCACCTGCTGCTGACCCGCACCCACGACCTGTTTGACCTCGCGGAAGCTAATCTCCAGAGCGAACCGGTCGGCCACCATCTCCAAGATGTCGGCCACGCTCGCCGACGGATCGGTGCAGAAGTACGCCCGCCACCCCGTCGGCTCATCGACGATGACCACTCGGATCATCCCGCCCGCCGGCTTCCAGGTCGCCACAAACGTCTTGTACTGCTTGACCGCGTCTTGCCCATACAACTTGAACGTGGCGGTCGACCAGCCCCGCCGCTAACCGGCTCGCTTGCCCAGATCGATCACGTCCTTGCCATAGGTCGGTGCCGGGCCACGTCGCCCCGGCGGCTTGGGCTTGGGTAAGCTCCACAACGCCGCATCCTTGCGAAGCCGGCTGACGACGGTCATACCCAACGCCTGGGCCGGCTTGAGGACTTCCTTCTTGGCATAGGCGCCGTCGGCCACCACCCAGATCGGCAGTTTGAGCCGGGTCAGCCACGGCTGGACCCGGCGAAGCATCTCCACGGCCATGTCCAACTTCGTGCGGAAGGCTGGCCGATGCTTCTCGGCGATCGTCGGTAGGTCTTTTCTGCGGATGTAGAGCCGAGCCAGCAGCGGCAGGGCGATCGTGCCCCAGGTCTTGTGCCTGACGAGCAACCCCAAGACGACGAAGACATGCCCATACACGAACGACGAGCCGGCCGGGCCGGGGGTGGGGTTATGATGCACGCCAGCCCCCTGAACGTGCGAGCCAAACCGCTTGGTGGGGGTGTCGTCCAGGGCCAGGGTCAGCCGTGTGGCCCCGGCCAGGAGCGGCCGGACCACCTCCACAAAGAGGCGCCAGGCGATGTGGTCGGCATGCTTGCCGACGGCGGCGACGGCCAGGTAGCAGGACTGAAACTGATCGCCGAGTTTGGCGGCGCGAATCCAACTGGTGATGGTGCGGCGGCCCTGGGCCAGGATGGCGCCGAGGAGCAACAACGCGAGCCGCGGGGCGGAGCGGCGGTCGAGGGCCGCGGCAAGGTAGGAAAACCACTGGCATGGGGCGGGTGTGGGATGCGAGGATGACATTGGGGGCCGGCTCCGCTCGGGGTGTCAGGTAGTGTGGTAACCGCCATCGTCCCGACTGGGCTGGCCCCCGTCTATCAAGTCATCGAGGGCTCAGTGTGATCCCGGAGTCCTCCAGCTTCTTCGCAGCACTGAACACGGCACTCCCACGCCGCCGGATCGCGGAGTTGTTCACGCCGCCGCTTTGGGTGGTGCGTAGATGCGATTGGACCAACTACGAGGTGAGCAGCCCCTTCGCCGAGTTGGTCATCGAGGCCGATTCGCCCACGTTGTTGCACGGACCGGTGGCCGAGGTCGAGGCAAATGCCGATCGAATCCTCGCCGCGTTGCGAGCCGCCGGGATCGGGTACAAAGCGGAGGGCTACGACGCCGACGGGGAGCTACTTCGGGAGTGGGAGTGGACGCCTCCCTGACTCGGAGCGCCAAGAAAGCAGGCTCACAGGCCGCTCGTCCTAAATAATTAAAACACGGAAAGTGCAGAGTAGGATGAACGCGAGATCAATGCCGTCGATGCTGGCGGGCCGGCTTTGTTTGTCTTTTGTCGATGGTGCCCTCTCACAGGCTTTCCGATGAACTCCGCCCGCCTGTTGATCGTGGACGACGCTAGTTACACTCGAATTGCTCTCCGCAACCTTTTTACCCGGCGTGGCTGGCAAGTGGACTTCGCGACGAGGGTAGCCGAGGGTCTGGCGGTTTATGATGAGTCGCATCTCGCCTTGATTCTCGACCTGAATCTTCCTGATGGCGGTGGCAAAAAAGTTTTGCTTGAAGGGCGCCGCCGAGCCTTACGAACGATGGTGGCCGTTTGCTCGGCCTCGGTCAACGCTCACCAGATTGCTACGGTCCAGAGTCTCCGCCCCGAACTCCTCCTCTGCAAGCCGATCGATATCGGCTCGTTGGGCAGGATGTGTCAGAACGCGCTGGCGGGTTGACTTGATATCGTCTTTAGGCGCTTCGCCCCATGGCAGCGGCGGCGATGCGAACGGAAATCAATTTGGGTTCGGGCCGCATCGCCGTCTCATTGGAAACTCTGGGTGCGAAGTTTAGAAAGTAGCGATGAGCGTTGTCTTTTAAACCGCTGAGCGATCCAACGATTGAAACTGATCACCACTGGTCGATCGGTTCGAGCCCTGTCGGACCTCGCCGAGCAAGTAAGTGGTCTTATGCTGAGACTCGTAATAGGTCCGCATCACCATTTCTGCTAATAAACCCATCTGAATGCTGATGACTCCCGCCAGGAAAAACATGACGGTCAAGAGCGGCATCGGGGTCTCGACGAACGACTTGTCGTAACCTCCAGTTACGGCGTTATGCAGGTATTTGAAATAGAGCATCAGAGCAAACGACACCAGGCTGAGCGTCATTGCCAACAGACCGATCCGCCCGAACAGGTGGATCGGCCGTTGAGCATATTTCTGAAAGAAGCGAATCAGAATCAAGTCGAGAACGACGTTAAAGGTGCGACCTAAACCATATTTGGTTTTGCCGGCGGTCCTGGGGCGATGATGGACCTCAAGTTCGGCCACCCGAGCACCTTGCCAGAAAGCAAAGATCGGGATGAATCGATGCATCTCGCCGTAAAGACGCACCCCTTCAAGGACTTTGCGACGATATGCCTTCATCGTACAGCCAAAGTCATGGAGTGGGACGCCCGAGATCTGAGCCACCAGGCGATTGGCAATGCGCGAAGGTATCTTTCGGGTGACGAGCGTATCTTGCCGGTTCTTCCGCCAACCAGAAACAACGTCGAAGCCCTCGCTGAGTTTCGCCAGCAAGTGAGGGATATCGGCTGGATCATTCTGGCGGTCGCCATCCATCGGGATCAAGATCCTCCCACGCGAGAGGTCGAGAGCCGCAGAGAGTGCCGCGGTCTGACCACAGTTGCGCCGGAGGAACGCGACCCGCACATGGATTGGGTCGTTCTCCTGGATCTCGGCGAGTCGGGCGGATGTCCCATCGGTCGAGCCGTCGTCGACGAAGATCAATTCATAAGTCAAGGCGAGTGGCTGGAGGACATTATCCAACTCGCGGTGGAGCAAATCGACATTACCAACTTCGTTGTAAACTGGTATCAAAATCGACAGGTCGAGCGAACTGATTTCGATTGATCCGTTGGTCATCGCCACGGGGGATTCCTCCGCTGACGGATCATAATTTCAGCAAACCGAACAATAAACCCGTCGCGAGGCCAATACCATGAGCTAGATTCGCCATGTTGAATGGAAAACCATGTTGATCAGGGAAGAGCAAGGGAGCAATGATCCCCAGTAAAAACCAGCCAAACATCCATTGCGCATTCTGGGTGTCCAGTCCAAGACCTTGCTCAGGATGAACTTGCCCCTTCATCCAGAGATAGCCCGCCAAGGAAAAGACGACTCCCGACATCCCGCCGAAACTGCCGCCCGAAACAAACGACTGCGCAACATTACTGGTAACGGCCGAGACGACGATCAGCGCGAGATATTTCGACCACCCTTTAGCCATCTCGATTCGCTGACCAAAAATGCTCAATGCCATCATATTGAAGGCGATGTGCCACACACCAAAATGCACGAAGATCGGCGTGATTAACCGCCATACCTGCCCTTCGCGAATCAAGGCAAACCCAAGATCACGGGCAGGACCATCGGGCGTGATCAATTTGAGCGAGAAGGCAAGCCAAAAATAGACTTCTCCGTAAAACTCCTCACCCGCGAATGCCGAGATACTTAACACGATCAACCCGAAGGTAAGCGGAGCCCGGCGATGAAGCGGACCTCCCCACCGGCCAAGAAGATCACGCGTTTGCTTTCGGTGCTCCGTCTCAATCTTCTCGACGCTCTTCCGGATCTCGCGAGCTGAATGTGTTGCGGCTAAAAACTGTGGGTGATCGGGAGTGGCGAGAAAGTCTGCATAAACCTGGCGGGCTAGTTCGACCTGATCCTCGCTCTGAACCCAGATTGTGTACGGACCATCAACACTGCCCAGCGTCTTTGTAGCGACGCCATGAGTCAGAAGATAATCCGCCAAAACTCGGACCTGAATCTGATCGGGAATCGTCCCCAGCTCACGCAATGCGGCAGACTCCGGAGAAGACAACAAGATCGACTGCGGTTGCGATCGTGGCTTACTCGCCCGCAACCGATCTTACTATTTTATCAAAACCCCTCGGTGAGACCAAGTATCGCCGAGGAAGTCTATCAGACCTGAGCACCAGACTTCACCAACCGACGGGGAACGATCCGTGCATCCTCCCCCGCATCACCAGCACCTTCATGGTATTGCGCATCGGTATTGACCTTCCAGGTGTCAAATTGACCGATCCCAAGAATGTTCCGAGCCGCGAGCAACGCGGTCATCATTGAATGATCTTGATTATTGTATTTGTGCATCCCGTTCCTCCCAGCGAGTTCGAGGTTGGCGAAGTTGCCGAGCCAACCTCGGATCACCTGGAGATGATCCTGATAAACGTCGTCGTACACTGGATACGCTTTGGGCATCCGAACGACGCAGCCATCAACGACATCAGCGCTCTTGCCCAGACCAATTGCATCGACCTCTCGGCGCCCGAGGGCAATGAGATCCGCATCGCTCATCGTCCAGAGGTCGTCCCCCTCGAAACAGAAGTATTCGAGTCCAAGACTACTTTTACTTGGGTCGGGGACAAGATCGGGTGACCAGTTTTTGAAATTCTGAATCCGGCCAACCCGAACGTCGGGCTCATGGATATAAATCCAATTATCTGGGAATGTCTCAGGCCGGTCGAGGATCAAAACGACAGTCAAAAAGTCGCGATACCGGAGCGACTCAGCGGCCTTGACCACTTCGGGAGGGGCCGCCGGTATCATCGCGGCAATCAACGCACGGATTGGGAGGGTCGAGACAAAGTGATCACCAACATACCGGCTTGTCCGGCCCTGGCTGTCGGTCGTGATGAGAGCCTTAACGCTTGCTCCATCATGCTCGATCCGGGTCACTTTTCGATCGAGGTGAACGGCGTTCCCGCCGGCTCGAACCTTGTCGCGTGCTGCTTCCCACATCTGCCCGGGTCCCAGACGGGGATACTGAAAAGTATCAATCAGGGTCTTGATGACCTCGCCCTTCGTTTGACCGGAAATTTTTTTGCCCCAGCCGCTGAAGAGCGCGTTTAGCACCGTCTTGGTGAGGTCAAGCCCCTTGATCCGCTGAGCGGCCCAGTCAGCCGAGATTTCCTTGGTTGACATTCCCCAGACCTTCTCGGTGTAGGTCTTGAAGAACATGTCAAAGAGCACGCGACCAAACCGATTGACGGTCCAGTCCTCGAAACTCCGCTCAGGTTGGATTGGCCGGACCCGACTGGCAACGTAACTTGCCAGAATGCGGACCGCCTTGACCGGGCCGAGTTTGCAAAAAGCATCAACCGGCTTGAGCGGGTAGTGGAAAAACTTGCGATTGTAATAAATTCGGCTCAGTCGCTTACGGGTAATAAACTGATCGTCGCCGAGGATTTCACGCCACAAGAGATTAATCTCGGCGGACTTCGAGAAGAATCGGTGCCCACCGATGTCAAAACGGTAGCCGCGATACTGATCGGTCCGGCTGATCCCACCGACCAGAGCGGACTCACTTTCGAGAACCACGCAGGAAGACCCATGCCGGGTCAATTCATAGGCGGCCGTAAGCCCAGCGGGACCGGCGCCGGCGATGACGGTGCGGTATGACGCGACCACAGCCTCGGTTTCCGGGCTATCGACCCGGGTCCAACGATGCGGCGGCAGGCCGACTCGAGCTCGATCGGATCGCGGTGCTGGCGTGTCGGTGCCCATCCGGGCCCTCCGTGGCATTGGCTAGCTGGGTGCCGTCGGTCGATCAGTGCATCCACATCGGCCGGAGACACACCAGAACGCGAAGTGTGCACATCACTCCTTTGATGTTCGGCACTTCGGGCGGCAGAGTTTTGTCATAATCCGACGGTTCGGTCAAGGCCGCCATCCGGGCCGACCAGAGCATTGACCCGACCGAGCAGGTCCGCCGCTGCCACCACCGCCTCGCCCGGCTGGAGTTTGAATCCTTGAACACGTTCAAAGGCGATCAGATGGCCGGAGTCGAGCTTTCCCGGACGAACATACAACGCCTCACAAGCGACGATCAGACATTTGAGTCCTCCCTCCCGAAAGCCTTGGTCGTAGACCAAAGCTCGAACACCGGCGAACATCGCCTGATATGCCAGAGTGCCAATATCGGTTGCATCGGGCTTGGCATTGGCGAGTAACAGCCGAGCCGCCCCGAGCGCATCGCTTGCCTGTGAGAGGAGACCTGGCACCCGCGTTGGGGCTGTCGGGTCGCGGAAGAGATACGGACTATCGAGGCACTTCTCAAGGGTATTGATGATCGCCATGGCCAACCTCAGAGCTAGAGATCAGTTCCGGTTGTTCTGTTCCTGCACCGCGATACCCGGGACGACCGCGGCGGGCTCGATCACTCCCCCGGTCCGAAACAACCGCGAATTTGCGATCCTGACGGCTTCGCGGGTGAGGGGCTCCGCACCAATGCCGCAACCCACCGCCACCAGCGCTGCGAAGATGATCGTCGCAGCGATGGGAAACGGCGCGGTGTACTGGGGGGCGTCGGCTCGTGGCGGCCGAAGGAAAAGGGCTCTCAGAACACGGGCATAGTAGAAAGCCGATACCACGCTATTGAGCAAACCGAGCATCACCAACCCCAGAAATGTCAGGCGATATCGAGGGGCAGCATTCAACGCTTGCATGAACATGAACAGCTTCCCGAAGAAGCCAGCCAGCGGCGGCAGCCCGATCAAGGACAGCATCAAAACCACCACGCACGCGGCGAGGAATGGCGACCGTGCACCGAGTCCATCAAGATCGTCGATGTTCTCGGTTCCTCCTGTTCGACTCATCCAGGTAACAACGGCGAATGCGCCGATGGTCGCCGTGGTGTAAATTACCAGATAGAACAGGATGGCGCCCGCCGACGCTGCTGGGTCTTGCGACACACTCGCCGCCAGGATGCCGACAAGCAAATATCCTGCATGACCGATCGACGAGTAAGCCAGCATCCGCTTAAGGTTGCGCTGAGCCAGAGCGGCAAAGTTACCGTAGCACATTGAGATCGAGGCCAGGACAGCGACGATCCCCACATAGCCTGGTCCAGTTAAACCACCGGGACCACTGGCATACGGGCCGAGTGCCTGGATCAAAACTTTGAGCAACGCGACCACACTGGCCAGCTTCGATCCAGTCGCCACCCACGCCGCGACGGGTGATGGGGCTCCTTCGTAAACGTCGGGCGCCCATTGATGGAACGGTGCCGCGGCGATCTTGAAGCCGAACCCAACCAGGACCAGGCCGACCGCCGTCGCCCCGGCGAGGTTCCCGCCCAGTCCCTGCGCGGCGTTGCCTCCACCCAGCAACGCCTGACCAATCCCCGCCAGGCGTGTTGTCCCCGTCAGACCATAGAGCAGACTCAGACCAAAAAGGAAGAAAGCCGACGAGACAGAGCCGTAAACAAAATACTTGAGGCCAGCCTCGGGCGACCGCGGACGATCCTTCTCGAATGCAGCGAGAAGGTAAAAGCAGATCGTCATCAGTTCCAGGCTCAGGAAGAGTGTCAGCAACTCCTCGGCGGCCATCAGCAAGAGCATTCCCACCCCCGCCCAGAGGGTCAGGGCGTAGTACTCGCCCCAGTGCTCGGTGAAACACCAGACGGTCGACACCGCCACAACCAAACCGAGCAAGACCAGGGTGACCGCGTTGAGCCGCTCAATCAACGGGCCGCCCGCAATCGTCCCGAGGAAGAGCGAGGGCTCAATCGGAGCCCCAATCGCTCGGCCGTTGAACTCCGGCAAAAACGCACTGACCAGCGCCAGCAACACACCGACGAGGCTGACCAGACCAAGGACGCGGGCACGGCGATCGACGGTGGACCGTCTGAGCAGAGTGAAGTCGAGGATCAAGACGAGCAGACCCCAGACACTCAGAACCATCTCGGGACCAAGGTGGATCAGGTCGTGGGCCAGAGGAGCGAGGGATATGGTGGATTCAGGTGGCATGATGGCGGTCATCTCGCGGCGGACGTATGCGTGAAGCTCAACCTCGTAGGACGGCGAACTGGTCGACGTCGGCACTCCGGCGCCGGCGGTAGCAGAGCAAAATCAGGCCGATCCCGACCGCAACCTCGGCGGCGGCAATCGTGATCACGAACACAGCCAGCACCACACCCGGCATCGGTCCGTCGCCACCATCGGGCACGCCATAGCGCCAAAAAGCGACGAGGTTGATGTTCGCGGCGTTGAGCATGATCTCGATCGCCATCAGCACCGCGATCGCGTTCCGCCGGATGACCACACCCAGCAAACCGATGGTGAAGCAAGCAGCGGCGAAGTAAAGGAACCAGACCAGCGGGATGTCAGGTTGAGTCGTCATGATCGAACCTCAGCTGTCGAGTCGGGTGAGGCGCGATTGGTTCCGACGGCTCGATAACGCCGGCGGGTGCCAGGTCGGCGCTCGGTCCGGTGCCGGGTCGGGTCGGTTTCTTCCATTCCTTCCTGGCGAGCCAACGCGATTGAGCCGACCAACGCGGCGGTTAAGAGCAAGCCAGCGACCTCGAACGGCACGGCATATCGGCCCATCAACTCATCACCCAGCGTCCGCGCCATCTCATCCACAGCGTGGGCCTGCTTGCTCGCGCGTTCGCGGACACCTGGGCCAATGGCGGGTCGAGTCTGGACCGCACGCCAGGGGCCACGACGGTTCAAACCCGAGTCGCCCTCGATCCCAGCGACGAGCACGGCCAGGAAGCCAGCCGCCACCAACGCGGCCGAAACCGACCACGATCGGGGAACCACCGTCGTCTCATCATCCTGAACGTCACGAGTCAGCATGATTCCGAAGACGAGCAGGATGGCCACAGCCCCGATATAGACCAGAACCTGAACCGCTGCTAAGAATTCAGCTTCGAGCAGGATGAACTGGCAGGCGACTAGGAAAAAGAAGGCGACCAGATAAAGCGCTGCATGAACCAGGTTACGAGCCAGGACGGTCCCGAGTGCCGCCGCGATCCCCAGACTGGCCAGAATCAAGAAGAGGATTGATGTCATGCGGCAACCTCGCTCGGTCGGTCAGCCTGATGGATCGCGCGTAATGCCAGAATCGAACCGACGACCATCAACCCCGTGATCAACCAGCCCGCGAATAAGTGGGGGGTCGGCGGGCGGATCGTCAACTCATACCAGACGGCAGCGCTGGTGACGTTCACGAGTGCCAGCGGGACCAGGGTCTTCCAGGCGAAGTCCATCAAGCGGTCGACCCGGAGGCGTGGCACCGTGGCGCGAATCCAGAAGATGACGAATACGTAGGCCAGCACCTTGATCGAGAAGACCGCGACGACGCCCAGGTTCGTGAGCACGAACCCCGACCAGGTGGCCGTCCCCAGAATACGCATCTGCCAGTTCCCCACGAACGGAAGCGTCCCCCCACCCAAGAACAAGGCAGTCCCCAGGCAACTGACGCCAAATATCCCCAGGTACTCCGCCAGGAAGAACAGCGCGAACCGCATTCCAGAGTATTCGGTGTGATAACCGGCGACGATTTCGGACTCGGCTTCAGGCAAGTCGAAGGGGGCTCGGTTCACCTCGGCGATATTGGCGATCGTCAAAATTCCGAACGCAAGCAAACCTGGCGGTGAAAAGACAAACCAACCTTGATCAACCTGGCGATCGAAGATGGTGACCAGGCTCAGACTTCCCGACCAGAGCACGACCGGGACCGTGGCCAGAACCTGGGGAACTTCGTAAGACACCAACTGCGCGACGGCTCGCATCGCGCCGAGGAGCGAAAACTTGTTGCGGCTCGACCAGCCTGCGAGAAAAATGCTCAGCGGCGAGAGACTGCTGACAGCCACCAGAAACAACAATCCCGATGGCGGGTTGACCGCTGCCAGACCCGCGCCGAAAGGGATGACGGTCAACGTCAAAAACGCCGAAAGGAGTAAGATCACCGGCGCCAGCAGATGAATGAACGAATCGGCCGTCCTCGGGACAATGTTTTCCTTCGTCAACAGCTTGACCGCGTCAGCAATCGACTGAAGTAAGCCCAGCGGTCCAACCCGGTTCGGGCCAATCCGATCCTGAAATCGCGCGGCGACCTTGCGTTCACCCCAGACGAAATAAGCCATGATTCCGGGCAAGAGTCCGAAAAAGACGGCGAACCAGCCCGCCCACCGCAGCCAGGGAATACCCTCGATCGCGGTTGGCTGGGGCGAGTAGTAAGGTGTCGCCGCAGCACAGATCCCGACAAGATCGGCTAGGCCCACCGGAGCACGCCCTTCGCCCAGGCATAGGCCAGCCCAATTGTCAGGATGAGCAGAAAAATTGCCATCTCGACCAGCGCGAAGATTCCCAGACCACCGTAACTGACCGCCCAGGGGTAGAGGAAGACCGTCTCGACATCGAAGACCACGAACATCAAAGCATAAATATAATATTGAATACGAAACCGGATCCAGGTCTCACCAGTGGTCGGCACACCGCACTCGTATGTCTCTTCTTTGATCAAAGACCGCTGGCGCGGCGCGATGATGGCGACGATCAGGATCGGTGCCAAAGCGAACCCGATCGCGCCGAGCATGAGCAAGCCGATGAACCCGTAATTGGTAACCGTCATTGCGACTGGATCTTTCAGAGACTCAAAGGTTCGAGGCGAGATCAGACGGTGGTGGGAACCACCTCGAACTTGGTCCATTCATCGACGGCGACATCGGTGATCTCGCCATCATCGCGCCGGAGGCGAATGACCGGCTGGCGGCAGTAAAGTCCTTTGCCGCCCATCTCCATGCCCCCGATCGGCCGAACGGTTTCGCGTTCGACATTGCCGACGACGGTGGTGGTCCAGACGCGATGCCCAACCCGGACCCTCTGAGTGGCCTGGACTCGGGTTCCCGGCTCAAATCGGGGCTTGGGTGGCGTGGGGATCATTGCGAATTGCTTCCCAGATCAATGGCTAGCAGGCGGATCAAATGAAGCCGGATTATATCGCTGGGTCGCCCTCATCGGCAAGGGACCGATCCACCGTCGCCGCCTTCACCTTGTCGAGCCGTTGGGTCTTCTTCTTGGCGACCTTGGCACGCTCGGCCACCTCGTCGGCGTCGTTGTAAGCCTCGGGGTGGGTCTGAGCGTAGTAGTCGCTCGACACAAGTAGATCTTGCATCGTGAAGATATGCGACTGGTGCCGTTCATGATTCGCCAGTTCGAAGTGATGATCCATCTTGATGGCGTCGAACGGGCAGTACTCAGCGCAGAGGCCACAGTTCATGCAGACGTCCATGTCCACATAAAAATCGCTCGGCTGTGCGATCGGCTTGCCGTCGGGCTTCTTGGCCTGTTTGATCCAGATGCACTGGGGCGGGCAAACCTTCGCGCAAATGTTGCACGAGACGCAGCGGATGTGACCATCGTCCGAGTCATAGATCAAAACTGGCAAAACTCGCCCACGCTCGTGGACAGGCAACCGCTCGTCGGGATATTCCACCGTGAACAACCCCTCGGTCGTTGCATCCTGGCGAATCGTCGGCTGTTCGCCTCGCGGCTTGCGTCCAAACCAGAGGTCAACGAGCTGGTATCCGCCCCCACGCCGAAGCCACGTCCGGCCATGCCCGACCGTGAACGTCCGGATGAACCGCCGAAGAGTGACCCAATGTCCAACAAGCAACCCTCGACCGAAACTCATTGCTGTCCTTTCGAGGTGCTTAGAGGGTTAAGTCACCTGCGATGAGCAAGCGAGGCCGGACGGACGGTTCCGCCAGGCACTCAAGCACAATCGCGAGAATTTTTCCCACCGATTGCAGTCCATATTCCGTGCTGTCAATTTCGAGTTCGGAACCTCGAAGGCGCAGGAACCGCCACAAACTGCCGGTCGTCACCGCGCCGTAGATGGGAGTTAAAGAGAGATCGGTCCCGGGTTCATCCGCCTGTCGAGAGTTGAAAACTTGCGCCGCGACCATCTCGGCGACGCACTGGCCGAGTCCGCCCTGGATACTGTCGTTCTTGGCCTCGACCAGGGCGAGGACCGGCGGCCCGACGATAAACTGATTCGGAGATCGCGACAACAAATAGTCACAGATGCCGTTCAAGCCAAGTTCGGGACTGACGTCGAAGGCAACGCCGGAAAAAAAGCTTCCACGGTTCTTGCTCTGCCTACGGGCCTCCATCAGAATCGGGACAACGATGAGTTCTGAGCGGGCCTTCTCCGTGTGCACCGCCGTCGCCACCGGAATTTGATCGGCCAGGAGTTCGGCGAACGAGGGGCGAACCTCGACTGGCTCGATCGACCGAAACAGGTCGACCGGTGAGGTCATGGTTAGATCGAGTTTGCGGATAGCAGACGCTAGTGTGAAATCGCTATAGGCCATGACGTTCCTCTCCGATGAGGCTCGCGGTTGTCGTCACCGGTCCACCTCGCCCAGGACAATATCAAGGCTGCCGAGGATCGCCACCGAGTCGGCAATCGTGTGGCCGAGGCACATGGCTTCGAGCGCAGTCAGATTGAGGAAACTTGGGCTGCGGATGTGGTAGCGATAGGCCGTACCGGTGCCGTCCGAGACGACATAGAAGCCAAGCTCCCCCTTGGGATTTTCCACGCGAGAATAAGCTTCACCCGCCGGGGGCTTGATCAGATACGCTTTCTTACCGGGGAGAATCGGCCCGGTCGGCAGATCGCGGAGTGCCTGCTGGAGGATACGCAAGCTCTGGCGAATCTCGTTGAGCCGGACCAGATAACGATCATAAACATCGCCATGTTGCCCGATCACGACATCGAACTGAAACCGATCGTAGATCCCGTAAGGAGCGGCTCGGCGAATGTCAAAGTCCACTCCCGAGGCACGCAATACAGGCCCAGCAGTGGAGAAGGCAATCGCTTGTGCAGCGCTGATCACGCCAATTCCGACGCAGCGATCGAGGAGAATCTCATTCTTCGAGAGCAACCGGTCCAGCTCGTCGATCTTGCCTGGCAAGCGATCTTCGACCAGGGTGCGGGCCCGTTCGGCCCAGCCCTGAGGAAGATCAAAGGCGACACCACCGAACCGGAAGTAGTTGCACATCATCCGGCTGCCGGTCGCCCACTCGAAGAGGTCAAGGATCAGCTCGCGCTCCTCGATCGCGTAGAGTGCCGGCGTGAAGAAGGCACCAAGGTCGTTGAGCAGAAAACCAATCGACCAGAGATGACTGACGATCCGCGTCAACTCGGCCATGATGACGCGGATGTATTCGGCACGCTCAGGGGGTTTCGAGTCATCGCCGAGCAATTGCTCGACAGCCAGGGCATAGCCGAAATTGTTCCCGAGCGAGGTCAGATAGTCGAGTCGGTCGGTGAACGGCATGTTCATCAACCAGGTGTTGCGCTCGCCGATCTTTTCATGGTTCCGGTGCATGTAGCCCATGACCGGCTTGAGTGCGACGATGGTCTCACCATCCACCCGCAGATTCATACGGAAGACGCCATGCGTGCTCGGGTGCTGCGGGCCCATGCTGATGACGAACTGATCGGAGTCGATCTCGTCGAGCGCCACTCCAGGGCTCAGGGTCGGCAAACTCGTCCCTTTGGCATCGGGGTTGGTCTCGGCGATCTGGTCCCACCCGGCAAAGTCACGGCTGACCTTGACGTTCCCGCGGAACGGACTGCGCTCCTCGGCTCGGAAGTGGCGGCCGTCGTCGATCCGGCTGTCGAGCGCCTTGGTCGGCCCCTCATAGAAGGCTTCGAGATAATCCTTCCGAAGGGGGTGACCAACAAACCCCTCCCACATCATGATCCTGCGGAGGTCGGGGTGACCGACGAACCGAACGCCGAAGAGGTCGAAAACTTCACGCTCCTGAAAATCCGCCCCGGGCCAGAAAGCCACGACCGACGGGATCTCACCTTGACCATCGGCCTCGGCCGCTCGGACCCGAATGGCAAGCAGACTGTTCGGTTGGTGAATCCGATCGAAGTGATAAACGACTTCAATCGCATCGGTGTAATGGACGGCAGTTAAATTGGCGAGATAGTCATAGGTCCTCCGCAGCAATCCAGCCACCGCGAGCCAGCGGTTGCCAGGAACGAGCAAGGCACCGCGAACGATCGTGGCTGATCCGGGGCCGCACTCGCTTACGATCTGGTCGCGAACGGTTTTCAGGCCGTCGTTGCCGATCCAGTGGGTGGCGGGCCGGATCTCGACCGGTTTGCCCTTCTTGACGTGCTTGGGCTTCGCGGCCGGATCAATCGCTTCCGGCTCCGGGGGATGCTCATCGACAGCCAGGGGCGCGGGGATGATCGGGGGTTGAGCCAGACCCGCTTCATGGGCTTCGCCGAGACCAGCGGCGGCACGCTCGGCGGTGATCTCGACCAGGCGAAGGTCGATCAAGTCGGGTCCAAGGACCGGAACCGGTATCTCGCGCACCGCATCGCCGCGATACCACGGCGACCGGGTGATCTTCTCGTTGTCGATCTGCTTCTGCAGCGTGATGATCCCGTGCAAGAGAGCTTGCGGCGAGGGGGGGCAGCCGGGAACATAAACGTCGACCGGCAAGAACTTATCGATTCCCGGGACGACGTTGTAACCCTCCTTGAACGGTCCCCCTCCGGATGCGCAGGCACCCATCGCGATGACATATTTGGGCTCGGGCATCTGGTCATAAAGGCGGGCGATGGTCGGCATCATCGTCTTGGTGACGGTCCCGGAGACGATCATGACGTCGGCTTGACGCGGTGACCCGCGAAAAACCTCGGCGCCGAACCGCGCCAGGTCGAAGCGTGACGACGCCGCGCAGATCATTTCAATCCCGCAGCAAGCAAGTCCAAACCCGAGCGGCCAGAGGCTCGACCGCCGACCCCAGTTGTAGACCTGATCCACTAACTTCAGGAGGTTTTCCCAGTCGGTCACCAGGATATGCCGCTCCAGCTCCTGACGAAGCACAGGATCAACAATCGTGCTCCACTCAGGACGGACGGTCGGTTGCGAACGCGCGGGAGGTTGGGTGATCGGCATGGTGCAGGTGATTCAAGGGGTAGGGGACCCCGGCCCGAACTCGCTCGGAAGGCGTCGAGGGCGGAACAAACCCCGTCGGCCGTCGGCGGACTGGAACCAATTCCGTATCCTTCATGGTAAGGCTTCGGACTCGTATCGCCAAGGGGCCGGACCGTCATCTGGCCGACCGTCCGCCCGCCGACCATAATGAAGCCATGAAACCAGGCGAGCGATGGAACCTCGGCGTCGGTGTGCTCGGGCTGGTCGCTTGCGCACTGCTCAACGTCTGGGTTTTCCGCTACGGAATCTTGTATGGTCTGGTTGGCTTGAATCTGACAAAACACGTCGGTGTGGCGGTGATTTGCCAGGCTGTGGGCGTTGATAAGGGAAAATCGCCAACACTCCGGCGTCGGACCGTGCATCATGCACCGCACCAGGTGTTCGCTGGTCACCATGTGTTGACTCGGGACACGAAGTGATCGAGACTCGAAAGGTTGCGGATTTACCCAACCGCAAACTCGCGCGAGTTTTTCAAATTTGCTGGACAACTCGCTCCCTCACGATACGCTGGTTGGCAGACTCGCCGGTGGCTACCCACCCTTCGACCATGTCCAGACTTCTCCCCACGCGTCGGCTCCCCCAGATCTAGAAAGCCTTGCCGATGCTCCCTTCCCTCCGCTCTCGGCTCTGTGCGATCTACTTTCTGGAATATCTGATCCGAGGGGCGTGGCAGCCGGTCCTTGCGTTGTACACCGGAACCAAGTTCCTGAATTTTTCGGGCTTTCAGCAGGCCTGGATCTTCAACGCCTTCGCCATTGCCATGATTACTGGCATGTTTTTTGGCGGCCAGTTGGCGGATCGAATCATCTCTCGACGCCGGTTCATGGCTCTCAGTCACCTGATCAGCGGGCTGGCGGTTCTGGCTCTGGCCTATGTGAAGACCTTCTGGCCCTTTTTTGGCTTCATGCTGTTGCACTGTTTTTTTTATGTCCCGACGATGTCGGTGTCGAACGCCTTAGTCTTTGCCCATGTGGAAAACCCGAAACGCGACTTCGGCATTGTCCGGTTGTGGGGCAGTGTCGGGTGGATCGCGGCTGCCTGGCCCTTGATCTTCATCCCGATCGACTGGGCAAAGGTGCCGGCGATCGGCGAACCAGGAGGATTCATCTCGTGGCTCGGAGTCGCGCTCAAAACCTTGAAGACCGGCCCGGCGATGGAGGCCGCGCTTGCGGACACTTACATCGTCGCCGCGATCGCCTCGTTCGCCCTCGCGATTCTGTGCCTGGTCGGGCTTCCCGAGTCTGAGCCTCCCGTCAAGGAAAGTGAATCGTTCGCCCCCTGGAAGGCGATTCAGTTGCTGGCTCGGCCGGTGGTGCTGGTTTTGTTCATCGCCACCTTTCTCGACTCGGTGATCCATAACGGCTACTACTTCTGGACCTCGCAGTTTTTCCCGACAATTGGTCTCCCAGTCAACTGGATCGCACCAGCGATGAGCATCGGCCAGGCAATGGAGGTCGTCACGATGATTTTTCTGGGACGAATCATCGCGCGGCTCGGCTGGCGAAACACCTTGATCGTCGGTGTGCTGGCGCAGGCGATCCGGTTCGGCGTCTATGCGCTCGGCAGCACAACCACGCTGCCGCTGGTCATCGCCGTAAATCTGATCCACGGCCTGGCCTATGCCTGTTTCTTTGCCACGGTCTACATCATCGTTGATCAGGAGTTTCCCAAAGACATCCGGGCCAGTGCCCAGGGTCTGTTCAACTTGATGATGTTTGGCCTCTCGCAATTCGTGGGGAGTTTTCTCTGGGGTTGGCTGCGTGGCGTCTTCTCAACCAAACAACTTGTGGCAGGGAAAGTCGTCGACGTCATCAACTTTCAGCAGATATTCTTGATCCCGTTCGCCCTTTCGCTCTTCACGGCCCTCTTCCTGGCCGTCTTCTTTCGCCCGCACGAATCCGGGATTGAAACCACCCCCGAGTCTCCCAAACGAGTCAGCGACACATCTGCCGTGGCCGCCGAATGATGGAAAGGACTGTGGGCGATGTTCACGATCGGCTTGACCGACCATCTTGAGGGGCCTTGCGACCGCCTTTCAGCGGAGATTTTTGCCGAGGTCACTGAACTTGTTCAGATTGCCGACTCGCTCGGGGTCAGTCATGCCTGGTTTGCCGAGCACCACGCACACGCCCATCAAGGTCACTTGCCAGCCCCTTTGCTCCTGGCGTTGCGGATCGCAGGCCAGACTCGACAGATCCAGTTGGGAACCGCGGTTCTCTGCCTGAATCTCAAGCATGCGGTGGATGTGGCCGAGCAAGTCGCGGTCGCCGATATCCTGACAGGTGGCCGGTTAGCGGTTGGCTTCGGGAGCGGCAGCACGCCTGAGGAGTTTGCAATCTTTGGCCTGGCGGTGACCGACGATGCCGCACGCCATGATCGATTTCAGCAAGCTCTTGGTACGATCAAGGATGCCTGGGCCGGCCGCTCAACCCCGCGACTCCTCCCGATCCCCGCTGCCGATCTGATCGATCGAACCTGGCTGGCGGTCAACAGTCCGGCCTCGGCGCGGATCGCCGGGATTATGGGGTTCAACGTCCTGTTCTCGCATCTGCGGACGCCTGACCAGTATCGCCAGTATGGTTTGGAGTATGAGAGCGCGGGGGGAGCGGGTCAGATTGCCGCCAACCGACCCGTCTACGTTGGACCGGATGACGCGACCGCCTGGGCAGGCGTTGAACCTGCGATTCGGACCCTCTGGCGGCGTTTTCGCGTTGAGGGCAAGATTCCCTCATCGACCCCTGAACCCACTCGGGTGGAAAATATGGTCGGGCACCCGATCAACTTTATCGTTGGCGGTCCCGAATCCGTGGCTCGGCAACTTCGCTCGTTGCACGATGAATTTCCGTTCAACGTCGCGAATGTCGAGCTCCGCTGGCCTGGCCTGAGTCACGAAGCGGTTTGCGACAGCCTTCGCCTTTTGATGACCGAAGTGATGCCGCGTGTTGGCTCGAAGTTGACCCAATCCGCACTCATCCCGATGTCCTGATGACGCACTGCCAGAGCCAGACCCGTAAACTGTGCTCTGGGGCCCCGATCAAACCATGCGACCGAGCCAGCCCGCGATAGCGATAACGGATGCTCGGTGCATGCTCGTTGAGTGGTGCATCAACCACGCGAGTGCCGCTCAGATCGACTTGAATTTTCGCACTTTTCAGGCAGATCTACGAATCCGTCCTGACTCTGACCATCGGCCATGCTCTTGATGTCAGCGAGGAGTTGGGGCAGATGCTCCTCAGCGGGCTTGCGGCGTCGGGAGGAGATGGCCTCAACGCAGGTCATGCCCGAGCGGAGTTCGTGCGTTCCCTTGCGGATGGTCTTCCGACACCAACCGAGTTGCTTCAGGGCCCATCGTTACCCACCCCGTCCCATCGCAGCGACGGTTTTGGCAGTGAAGAGTCGCTTCTGGCTGTTCCTCAGTGTCTTGGCCGGAGCAATGAGAACGAAAATCATCTTGGGTCCGGGTCGCTTCGCCCGCTCTCCTGGGTCGCCCGGTGCGAAACCTTTCCGATACGGATGATTTTTGTCCTTTCAAGCCCCTTACTCGAAGGCCAGCCCGCCCTCGCGTTGCTCAACGGATTTTATGCCACCGACTTGGCACCAGCCCTCGATCGTGAACGGTTACGACGAGGTTGACCAAATTTAAGCGCGGATGATGACCGACGGGCTCTTCATCGCCGCTTCAAAACAGATGCACGGCAGTGGGACATTCTTTGCGCCCGCACCCGGAGGCTTCGTCGTCACTGGGAATCCTGATCGGACCGGGACGCGGGCGGATCAAGGTGATGGCGAAACCAGAGTTCGAGCATCAGCAAGGCCCAGAGTCGATAGGCGTGATCGCGGTGGCCGGTGGTGTGGTCGTTGAGCAGTTGGCGCACCGCTTCGGGGCGAAAAAGGCCGCGCGCCTGGGTCCGGGGATCAAGGAGCACATCGGCGAGGTGGTCGCGCAGGGGACCACGGAACCAGCGGTCGAGCGGGACGCCGAAGCCCATCTTGGGTCGAGTCAAGATCGCGGCAGGGATCAGGTCGGCGCAGGCGGTTTTCAGGACAACCTTTGACCGGCCGCCCCGGAGGCGGAGTTTATGCTTGACCGGCAGCGCCAGCGCCAGCTCGACGACACGGTGATCGAGAAACGGGCTCCGGCACTCCAGCGAGTGCGCCATGCTGGCGAGATCCACCTTGACCAGCAAGTCGCCCGGCAGGTAGGTGAGCAGATCGGCCACCGTCGCGCGGGTGACGGGATCGCGACGAGGGGCGGCTCCCAGCGCTTCGATCATGATCGTCGCGGGGTCGGCGCCGGTTTCGGCGAGTTGGTCGAGAAACGCGGGCGCATAAAGTGCAGTCCGGGTCGGCTCGTCGAACAGCGTGACCCAGCCGAGGTAGCGGCGGTCGGGTGCTTGATTGACCTGGCGCAGGAACCGTTGGACCGACCGGAGCCGGGTCTTGGCCTGGGATGACGCCGGGATCAGCCGCGCGACGGGACCGCCGAGCCAGCGTCGGAGGCCGGGCGGGAGACGATCGGTCTGACTCGCCAGCGCAACGGCTCGATAACGGTCGTAGCCGCCGAAGAGTTCGTCGCCGGCATCGCCCGTCAAGGCAACCGTGACGTGGCGGCGAGTCTCGCGGGCGACGAACCAGGTGGGCAGGCTCGAACTATCGGCGAACGGCTCGTCGAACTGCTCGGCGAGCGCAGGTAAAGTTGCCCAGGCGTCGGGCTCGACGCGAAACGTCTGGTGCTCGGTTCCCAGTTGGCGAGCGACGAGTTCCGCGTACCCGGTCTCGTCGAATTTGGGATCACCGAAGCCGATCGAGAAGGTCTGGACCGGCCGGTTTGCGGCCCGTTGCATCAGGGCGACAACGATCGACGAGTCGACTCCGCCCGAGAGGAAGGCGCCCAGGGGAACGTCGGCGACCATCTGCTCGCGGACGGCATCGTCAAGGGTCGCACGCAGGTCCTCGGCGGCCTCGGCGATCGGGCGGTCGACTTCGTGGTTGAAGTCGGGGTTCCAGTAACGGTGAAGGGCGAGCTTGCCCTCGTCCCAAACCGCATAGTGGGCGGGAGGAAGTTTGCGGACCGCCTTCAGGATCGTGGACGGATAGGGAATGTAACCATACGTCAGGTATTCGTCGATCGCGGCTGCGTCTACGTCCCGAGGGACTTCAGCTGCGTCCAGTGCAAGCAATGCCTTCAGTTCGCTCGCAAACGTGATCCGGCCCGATGCGGGGTCGAGCCGGTAGACCAGGGGCTTTTGCCCGAGCCGGTCGCGGCCGATGACGAGCCGCTGGCGCGGCGCGTCCCAGATCGCCAGCGCGAACATCCCTCGCAACAGATGAAAGAAGTCGGGGCCTTCGTCTTCATAAAGGTGGACCAGCACCTCGGTATCGCCGGTCGACCGGAGCGTGTGCCCGCGTGCTTCGAGGCGGTGGCGGAGCTGGGTGAAGTTGTAGATCTCGCCGTTGAAGACGGTCCAGATGGTGCCGTCCTCGTTCGAGAGCGGCTGATGTCCCCCCGGCAGGTCCACGATCGCCAGCCGCCGGAACCCGAGCGCGACGTTGCCATCGCGGTGCGTCCCGGCATCATCAGGACCGCGATGAACCAGCCGCGCGACCATCCGGTCCAGCGCTGCCGCGGGCAGGCCGCCGGTGGGGTCACTGTCGAGCCAGGCTGAACCGCAGATACCGCACATGCGCGTCGGACCTCGCTCGGCACGGGGTGATCAGAGCTTCCCATCCCAGCCTAACACAGCCCCGAGCACCCGGGCAGCCCGCTTGAGGCGTCAGGGGATGATCCCCTTGTCGCGGGCGAGGCTTTCGTACAGGTCGGCGAAGCGGTTGATCATGAGGTCGACACCAAACTCGGCCTCGACGCGTGCCCGACCCGCCGCGCCGAGGCGTTGGGCAAGGTCGGGGTCGGCCACGACCCGGCGGATCGCTTGTGCCAACGCTGGGGGATTCTGGAGGGGAACGAGCAGGCCGGTGCGGTCGGGCAGCACCACCTCAGTCGTACCCGGAGCGGCGGTTGCGACCACCGGCTTGCGAAAGCGCATCGCTTCCAGAACGACGTTGGGCATCCCCTCGTACAGGCTCGGCAGGACGAGCACATCACTCGCCGCGAGGAGTTTGGGGACGTCGTTGCGGTGCCCAAGGAACAGGACCCGCCGCGATCCCGTCAGCTCGAACGCGCGCGCCGTCGCTTCGAGCCGTCGTTGGAGCGGTCCAGCCCCAACGATCAGGGTCCGGAGGTCGGGAACGACGTGCTGCAAAAGATCGCAAGCCGAGAGGAGGTCGACCACCCCTTTTTGATGTGCCAGCCGACCGACGAAGATCGCCAGCGGACAGCCGGGAGGCAAGCCAAGCTCGTCGCGGACGGCCGCCGGATCGACGGCGGGCGGCTCATCGGCGGCGATCCCCGACGCGATCATGGTCAGCTTGCCGGGGGAGATACCGATCACGTCGCGGTAGAAGTCGACCACCGCCTGCGAGTTTCCAACCACCCGGTCGGTCCACCGGGCGAGGTACCGGTCCACGAACTTTTCCGCCCGCCCTTTCCAGAGGTCAACGGCCATCTCGGCCGTCACTACAACCGGCACCCGCGCGCGATGGGCGGCAACCCGGCCGTAGGTGTCGGCCGCATAGATCCAGGTCTGGACCACATCGAAGCGCTTCTGGCGGAGAAACCGCGTCAGCCGACCCAGCGCGAGAGGATCGACCCGGTGTCGCTTGCTGATCGCGGTCACCGGGATGCCCGCCTCGATTAATTCGGCTTCGAGCGGACCCAACCGCGTGAGCGCGGCAACCTCGACCCGAAATCGGTCACGCGGGAGACCTTTGGCCAGGAGGACCATCTGCTTCTCAGCCCCCGACCGGTCGAGCGTCGGGATCAGTTGCAAAACATTGAGCACAGGGGGAACTACCTCGGGCGACCACTACCAGACATTATGGCATAGCTAAAGCGATTAGACATAGACAATAACTTTCAGGCGGAAATCAGGCGACACCTAGCATTTATAAAAGCGGAATTAGCCTCGATCTCCTATCAGGGAACTGAACAGGATGAGGTGGCGAAGGGCCACGGCGGTGATCGAAAAATCGACCTCAACCCGGACGCGAGCCGCTGCTGCCTGCGCCGGCGCGGTTGGGTCGTGGTGCTGGGCAATCATCGCCGCTGCCAGACTCGGGGGATCACCAGGCGGGGCAAGGCGACCGTGCGTTCCGGAGTCGATCAACGCTCGATTTCCGGGAATGGCCGACGCGACGATCGGCATCCCGAGCGCCATCGCTTCCAGCAGCGCGATGCTCATCCCTTCCTCGAGCGAGGGCAAGACAAACAGGTTAGCACGCCGTAATTCTGCCGAGGGATCGGCCATCGAGCCAACAAGTGTGACCGAACCGTTCAGGCCAAGGTCGCCAATCAGTGCTTCCAGTCGGGGCCGCTCGGGGCCATCGCCGATCAGGACGAGGCGGGCTCCGGGGATCTGGGCCAGCACGTCTGGCCACGCCCTGACCAGCAGATCCGCCCCCTTTTCGGGCGCCAGGCGGCCAACGTAGGCGGCTCGGAGCGAGTCACCGAGCGCGGGGGGACAGGTCCAGCGCTCGGGCGGGACCGGCACACCGTTGGGCAGGTCGTGAATTAGGTGGGGAGCGTAACCATCGGCTTCCAGTTCGGCGCGAACGGCGGGCGAGATCGCCACGAGGGCACTCGCGTGGTGGCACCGGCGGGCGATTGACCGGCCGCCTCGTCCCCATTTTTGCCAGGCAATGTCGCCGGTGGCCCCAGCACCTTCGGGGCGAAGGACGACCGGAAACTTGAGCCGAGCCGCAACGCCCAAGACGGCAAACGCATCATGCTTGAGCATCGACACATACGCCAGATCCACCTGGGTCCGGGCGAACCAGTCAGCCAGTGCGCGGATGTAGAGCCAGGTTCCGACGAACCGGAGCCGCGATGTCGTCAGTCGCTCGACACAAAACGAACCCAAACCACCGATGTCCGTCTGGGTTACTCGTGGCAAACTCGGATCGATCCGGGCGGTCAGGACGGTCACGTCATGCCCTTCAGCCGCCAGCGCCGGGCCGAGGTAACTGAGCACACGCTCGGCGCCGCCGATCAAGGGAGGATAACGTCGGGTCACCAGCGCGATCCGCACGATTCAAGATCCGTCGCGAAACGACGGAAAGAAGTTGGCCTGATCGGGGCCTGGACCGTGCGGCGGCAATACGGCGACATACGGGAGATGGCGATAATCATCGTCATAGTCGAGTCCATAGCCGACCACGAAGGCGTTGGGGATCTCAAACCCCGTGTAGTCGGGCGTGATCGCGACTTCCTGGCGGCCAACCTTGTGGAGCAGGACGGCCGTCCGGACCCGGAGCGCGCCGCGGTCGGACATCCGGTGGACCAGCGTCGACAGCGTATGGCCGGTGTCGAGGATGTCATCAAGGAGCAAGACATCACGCCCGGCGACGTCGGGGGCGAACGACTCGTTGATGATCAAGGCGCCGGCCGCCGTGGTCGCTCCCTTGTAGCTGCTGGCTTGCAATAGCGCCACGCGCAGCGGGATCTCGATCTGGCGGATCAAATCGGCGAGGACGATCAGACTGCCGGTCAGGATCGCCACGATCGTCAGCGGCCGACCCGCATAATCGGCTTCGATTTGCTTGCCAAGCACCTGAATCCGCGCCTGAATTTCGGCCTCGGTGATCAAAATTTCCACAGCGCTCGGGCTCTCCGATAAGGCGGAACCCGGCCAACCGACCGGGGATGATGCGGGTCTCCCATCATGCCGGAGTCGACCCTGATCGCCAAGAGGCAAGATCGGCAAATAGCGACGGTGTCGCTAACATTGGGTGCGCTAACGGACACTGGGACTCCGCAAGCCAGGCCAAGGAAGTCGCCTTGGGATCGCTCAGGAAGTCACTTCCCCGAGCAATGCGGCGACCGGTCGTACCGCGACTGACCGCGAACGAGCTTGATCGCCCAGATCCGCCCTGATCCTGATTCGGTGAGGATCACTTCGACGTTGTGGCCGTTGACCACCCGTTCACTGCGGATGGCCCAGATCACTGGAAGACCACCAGGCAGCGGTGCTCGATGCTGTGCGTGAACGCTTCGAACAGCGACAACCAGACGGTCCGCTCGCGGTAAAAGGGGCTGGCATCCTCGGATTCGGTGGCAACCCGCCGCGCCTGCTCGTCGGTCAGGACGCCATCGACCAACGTGATCCCGATCAAGGGGGCGGTCGCGATCAGTTCCTCCAGGCCTTGCTGGCTTGACCCCAAAACTCCGCCGGGAAGCGCTTCCTCGTCGTCGGCGTCGTAGAGTGGGTCGGGGAAGTCGATCGGGACGTAAAATCCGTCGGCGTCCGAGTGGCAGATCAGGTGCGAATCCATCCGGACCGTCAGTTCGTGGTCGATCCGGTCGTCGGTGCTCGGGTCGTAGTCGTCCGGAGCCGGGCCGAATTTGGCGGGATCCTGGCGAGCATAAGCGACCGCGCGCCGGAGATAATGCAGGTACGAGTAGGGAAAACTGTGCGACTGCCCGCGATCACGGAGTTCGGGCAGCGAGTCGGGTTCGTGGTGCGGCGGCAGATCATAACCGACCAGTACCCGGTTCACCTCCTCCAGATCGGCCAGCGCCCATTCCCGTCCTTCGGGGTCGGCATCCGAGCGGGCCATTTCATAACCGACGGCGATCACAAGACCCATGAGGGCAAACCTTGGGGATAAAGACTCGATGGCTTTATTCGGGATCGGCCAGAGCCCCGAGCCAGACCGCCACGGCCACCGCTCCAGGGTCGGGGTGGCCAAGGGCACGGTCTCCGAGGTAGGACGACCGACCCCGGCGGGGCATCATCGTCGCCGTGGCGTCGGCCCCCAGCCGAGCGGCGCGGGCGATCGCGGCAAGCGATGGGTTCGTTTTGGCAGCGGCATCAAGAGCAGGGATCAGGGCATCCAGCATCGTCCGGTCGCCGGCCTGGGCACCGCCCAGTTGCTCGATCCCGGCAATGGCGGCGCTCAAGGCCGCGATCCATCGATCGGGATTGGGTTCGTTTGGACTCGGATCGTCGAAGACAACGGCGGCGCGGAGGCAAGCGACGGCATAAAAGGGACCCGACGAGCCGGCGATCGAGCGCTGGAGGGTATCGGCCAGAAGTCGGAGGGTGGCGGCGGGGTCATCGGTCGGCCAGGTCGGGAGCGCGGCCAGGACCGCCCGGGCACCGCGGGTCAGGCTGATCCCGAGGTCGCCGTCGCCCACCGCCTGATCGAGGGTCGTCAGGTGATCGGCCTGGGCGATCAGGGCGTGGGCCGCACGGACAAGAATAGCTCGAAGTTGTTGCCCAGACGAGGTTTGCGGCTCGATTGGGTTCGTTTGGGCTGGGCTCACATTGGGTTCGATCCGCGCCGTTGCCGTGGGTTCGATCCGGACCTGGGGCGCGGCGTTGGGCCAGGCGGGGGCAAGGGTCGGGGCGTCGAGCCGGGCCAGCCGGGCGTCGTCGAGCCCGAGGACCGACAGCGAGACGCCGCCCATCTCCAGCGCCGAGAGGAAGGTGCCGACGTAGGTCCGCTCGACCGTCAGGCCAGCGGCGGCAAGCTGGCTCAAGGCGCTCCGGGCGACGATCGCCAGTTCCATCGGGGTCGTACCGCCGAGGCCGTTGACAAGGAGGGCGACGCGGGACTCAGCCCCCAATCGAGCGGCGAGGATTGGCTCCAGGAGGTGGGCAATCAGGGCGTCGGCGGGCTCGATCGGGGCGCGGCGGATGCCGGGCTCGCCGTGGATGCCCAGGCCGATCTCGACCTCATCCTCGGCCAAGGTGAACCCCGGCACCCCGGCGGCCGGAACGGTGCAGGGGGTGAGCGCGACCCCCATCGTGGCCACGCTCGACGCCGCCGCGCGAGCCTCGGCGGCGACGGCGGTAAGGGTCGCGCCGGCCTCGGCAGCGGCCCCGGCAACCTTGTGCACCAGGACCGTTCCGGCAACCCCACGCGGGCCGGCGGTCTGGTCCGATGGAGCGATGGCGACGTCGTCGGCAATCAAGACCATCGCAACGGCGATCCCTTCGACGCGGGCCATCTCTGCGGCAAGGCCGAAGTTGAGCCGGTCGCCGGTGTAGTTCTTGACCAGCAGGACCACGCCCGGCGAGCCAGGAGCGGCGACCGCGCGAATGGCGGCAATCACGTCATCCACGGGCGGCGAGGTGAAGACATCACCCGCCACGGCGGCGGTCAGCATCCCCCGGCCGACGTAGCCCGCGTGCGCTGGTTCGTGCCCGGACCCGCCCCCCGAGATCAGCGCGACCCGACCCAACTGGCGGAACTCATCCAGGTCGGCCCGGACGATCACCGGATGCTCGGGGAGTTTGCGGAGCCCAGGATGGACCGCGACGAGGCCGAGGAGGAGTTCTTCCACCACCCGATCCACGCGGTTGAACAGCCGTTTCATGAGTGTGCGACTCAACGAAGGGTCGAAGACGTCTCGAAGGAGACCTGCTGGACCGGGTTCGGCGCAAGCATCACGACTTGCGGTCCCGCGTGTGCCAGGCGATCGGCCAGCAACGAACCGAGGACGCGGCTCAACCGAGTGGCCCCAACGCCGTCGAGGTGCGCCATGTCGATGAACCGCGAGGCATCGTAACCCAACCGGCGACCGTCCACCACCGTCACCTCGGGGAACCGCGCTATAGTGGCGGCCAGCCAGGCGTCGAACGGCGCATGCATCCCGACCTCAATCTGCCGGGCGGTCAGACCGGGATGCAGCGGCGGGAGCAGCCAGAATACCTGGATTTGATGATTTCGCGCCAGATCCAGAAACGCGGCCACATAAGCCGCGTTCGTTGGGTCGGGCCGCCACCCATATGGGTGGACCCAACCCCAATCGGCGGGGTTACTCGACAGGGTAACGCTCGCCTCGGGCGTCACTTGCGCGCCGCGGTTGTCCCGCCAGTGCGCCATCATCGCCGCCGACCGGGTCGATCTGGCCCCAGCCTGTGTGGGATCGCGGCGACCGGTGAGCGCGTCGAGGATTGCTTGCCGGATCTCGAACCGGTTGCGGGCCACCTGACTGACCGCCGAAGTGAGCACCGCCCCGGCAAAGTCGGGGCGGCGCATCGTTGCCGCCAGTTCGCAAACTTCCTGAGACTGTAACAATTCGGCGTACAGCCGAGTTGTCTGGTCGGGAGCCTGGGCCAGGACCGTCTCGTCGAAGTCGACGATCAACGCGGTCGGCTTTGACCCGGCCGCCAGCGCCCGCCGGAGGAGGAAGTAGCTGGTTGGTGCCCGCCCCGCGCAGACGGCAAGGTTATACACCCGCCGTCCACCACCCAGCCGATCCGCCAAGATTTGAGGCTGGACCCCGAGCTTGATAAGGCTATCACCCAGGCAAAGGACCGATGCCGACTTGACCTCAGCACTCACTGCAGCCTGACTTGTGAGCCGCCAATCCCAGGGCTCGATCCCGATTAAACCGGGCTCGAACTCGCGGGTTGCAACTTCCCCGAGGCAGATCAGGACAAGAAACCCTAGCAATCCCCACGGAACCCGAGCCGATTTCAATACAATCATGGCGTAGCATCCTTGCAACGCGACTGATCCTCACAACCGGCATCATTTGATGATGATTGTCGGCTAAAGCCAGGTCGCTTTTTGACAATCTCGAACGAAAAACGGGGTTTGACCCCTCGAGCGGATCAAACCCCGTCATTCGATAATCAGAATCAAGCTTTGACCGACTCAGACCGACACCCAATCCTGCACGTCGTCTTCGACCAAAGAGAGCAGCAGTGATCGTGATTTATCCCGGGTTTCGCCGATCGCGGTGACGTACACGGCGGGGTCGTCCTTTACCGGGCACTCGTGTTCGCAGATCCCGCAGCCGATGCACTTCTCGGCGTCGATGAACGGTCGTTTGAGCTGCAAGGTCGCGCCCCAGCGGTCGGTGACGTCAACATTGCGGGTGAAGATCGCCTTCGGACTCACCGGGCAAACCTCCTCGCAGACCACGCAACTAACATCCATCGCCCAGGGGAGGCAGCGTCCCTGGTTGTAGAACGCGGTCCCGGTTTTGATCGGCCCCTTCGACTCGAACGGCCCAGCACCCAGTTTCTCGGCAATCGAGATCTCGCGGATGGCACCGGTCGGACAAACCTGGCTGCACAGGGTGCAGTTAAGTTCGCACCAGCCCATTTTCGAAATCATAATTGGCGTCCAGAGCCCTTCGATCCCACCTTCAAAGAGCGCGGGCTGAAGGACGTTGGTCGGGCAAACCCGGATGCACTGGTCGCATTTGATGCAGCGGCGGAGGAACTCATCCTCGGCGACCGAACCGGGTGGCCGGATCACGGCGCGATTGAAGTTTTTGCGGACCCCGCCCGAGAGTCGCGCCATTGGAAAGAACAGGAGACCAAACCCACCGGCAAGCAGCATCTGCCGGCGACCGACCTGCGGGTACGTGACCTCGCTCGCCTTCCGGGGGAGGAAGCGGTACTGGAGGGCGTCGTGCGGACAGTCCTCGATGCAGTTCAGGCAGACAAAGCACTCGCTCTTGCGGAGGTCAGCATGCGGGTCAGAGGCTCCCTCGCAGTTCTTGATGCAGAGGTCGCAGTCGGTGCAGCGGACGGGGTCGCGGTCGATCCGCCAGAGCGAGAACCGACTGAATATCCCGAGCAAGGCACCGAGCGGACAGATCGCCCGACAAAAGAAGCGCGGGATGTACCAGTTGGCGACCAGGAAGCCAAAGAAGACCAGCCCCACAAGCCAGGCTTGCCAGTATTCGCGAGGCTCGGTGTAGACCCCTTCCGACGCCATATGGACGGTCGGCAAGACCGACGTTGTCATCGACCGGACGGTGAGCGCGATCGGGTCGAGCAGGCCGATTTGCAGCGTACTCGTCCCGATCTTGTGCCCTTCGGCTGCAGTTGCCAGCCCGGTCTTGACGGCCGAGACGGTCCGGGTCGGTCCTGCGGCGATCAGGCCGCCGAACAGAGCCAGTCCCAACCCAAGCATCACGGCCTTCCGGACCTGATCCCGGACGACCCCGAGTTTATACTTGACCGACGCCCAGCGATACAACTGCCCAAGGCCAAAGACGATTGCCGCGATCGCGAACAAACCTAAAGTGGCATCACCAACGCGGAACCACGGATCTTCTAGCTTCGCCCGTCCTGCATAGGCCTTGGCGATCTGACCGGGGGCATCGAGCGTGGCTGGGATCATCCACAAGCTGGCCATCGCGAGCATCGCGGCCAGGATGTAGTACTTGATCGCGTAGATCTTGCGGTAGCGGTTGACCTCGATCAGTTGCTTGGTCGTCTTCTGGTTGCCGATCCAGCCGAAGAAGTGGTGCATGATCCCGAACGGGCACATCCAGTTGCACCAGACCCGCCCGAGCATCATCGTGATGGCGATCACGACCAGCCCCCAGACCAGGTTCCGGTAGATGGTGTGCGTCGTCAGAGCCGTGGCAAGTGCCACCAGGGGGGTCGCTTCAAGAAAGAGCGAAACCGGCCAACCTTCAAGGTAGCGGAGGTCGGTGATGAACAGGAAGAAGAGGAAGAGCCCGAGGAAGAGAACCTCATAGGCTCGGCGAACTTTCACCATCAGCGTGGGTCTCCCTCGGGGGGTTCTGGGTTTCGGCAATCTGATTCGGAATTTCGGGGTGGTCGTTGCCCGCGATCGGCTCGGCTCAGGAGTCGAGCTAGCGGCAAAACGAACCCGGCGAGAAGATCAGACTGGTAGATCTCGGCCTCGACCACGATGGCAACCGTCTCGACCGTGCCCTCACCCCTGACAAACCAATGAACTGTCATGATACGCCGAAATCGATCGATGATCCAGTATTCAAGAGCGCCAGCTTGCCGGTACTCGTCCCGTTCGCCCTCATAATTGCGGAGAAAATCTCACCTAGATCGCGACACATACTCGATGACGATCGCCGGAAAATCGTTGGTCAACTTCGGCATCCGACCCAGCCCAATCCAGATTATGCGATCCCGTCGACGCCGGTTCTGGGTAGTGCGCAAGGGCTGCTCGGGCAAGCTTAGGTCGATCACTTGCACTTGAGGATGATTTCCTGATCCTGGACTTTGGCCATTCGGGATGACAGATCTACGGGGCGATCGGCCACGATTGATGGTGATTAACGAACCACCGGGCCACGAAGCGTCGCCGACATGGGGGGCCCGATTGGACTTCTCCAGGAATAGCGACGGCCATCATCAGCGTGGGTCGCTCGACACCGGGATTGGGCTGGATAACAGGATGCGTTGGTCGATTCTGCGCTTGTGTTGCAGGAGGATGCGGCGAATAGTAGGGCTCACTCGAAAACCTCTTGGGTGGGAGGCGATTGAGGTGGTAAGGTAACCCAATTGTGCCCCAGATTCAGCAGGTTTTCGAGCTTTTTCGTCTCTCAGTACGAATGCATCACGCTAGGTTGAGGAATCGAGTGTTCCCTGAGAACTCGACTCATAGAATTCAATCGGACGTTGAACGCGCGGCATCCTTGAACCGGATGCGATCGAGATCATATTTCTGAAGTTTTTGGGTCACGCTGCGTCGCGAGAGACCGCTGTGCCGGGCGCAGCTTGCGACGTTGCCTTTATGGTAGGCGAGGAGTCGCGTAAAGTAGTCGCGTTCAACCTGCGCGACGAGGTCGGCCGTCAGGTCGGGCAGAGGACGTTCGATGTCGATCAAATTGGTCGCTGACGAGCCACCGGGACGACCCGCTTGACCCCGGCGAGGGGCGATCGTGGCCGGCAGGGCTTCGCGGTGAATCACCGTGCCGTCAGCCATCGCCACGGCGGCCTTGATCGCGTTTTCGAGTTCGCGGACATGCCCCGGCCAGGGGTGCTCAAGCAGGGCCTGCATGGCCGCCGAGTCGATCTCCGTCACCGGCGGAGTGCTCTTGGCCGTCAACTTCTCCAGGAAGTGGAGGGCGAGCAGCGGGATATCCTCGACCCGATCGCGGAGCGGCGGGACATCGATCCGGACCACCGCGAGCCGGTAGAAGAGGTCCGACCGGAATCGACCGGCCTTGACCTCGTCTTCGAGCCGCTTGTTCGATGCGGCCACGATCCGAACATCCACATAAACCGTCTCCGACCCCCCGACACGCTCGAAGGCACCCGTCGCCAGGACACGGAGCAGCTTGGCCTGCATGCTCGGCGAGATCTCACCGATCTCGTCGAGAAATAAGGTTCCACCATCGGCCGCCTCGAACCGCCCTTTCTTTCGCCGATCCGCACCGGTGAACGCGCCCCGTTCGTGGCCGAACAACTCGCTTTCGAGGAGCGAGTCGTTGAGCGCGGCGCAGTTCAGAGCCACGAACGGACCATCGCGGCGCGTATCGGAAGCGTGGATCGCCTGCGCGATGAGTTCCTTGCCGGTCCCGGTCTCGCCCCAGATCAGGACGGTCGAACCAAGCGGGCCAACATGCTTGATCAGGTCGAAGAGCCGCCGCATCTTCGGACTTTTCGAGACGATGTTGTGGAACTTGTAGTCCTCGCGGAGTTGGAGGCGAAGCTGTTCCAACTCGTCGATCAGGCCACGCTGCTCGATCGTCCGCCGGATCAAGAGGACCAGGCGGGCCGGGTCGCATGGCTGAGCCACAAAGTCATCAGCGCCGGCCTTCATCGCCTCAAGAGCCAGTTGCGGGTCGCCATGAGCGGTCAGGACGATCACGCCGACCGGGATCTTCTCGGCCCGGACCAGGTTGAGCAATTCGATCCCATCGACCGCCGGCAACTTGTGATCGCTCACCACGAGTTGAAACGGGGCGGCATGGAGCCGGTCGAGCCCGGCCCGAGCATTGCCGACGGCTTCGACTTCAAATCCCTCGGCCGCGAGGAAGGCCCGGGTTGTCTCGCGGGTCAGGATCGTGTCGTCGATGACCAGAATTCGTGGCTTCATGGTGGGGCCTTTCCGTGGCCTGAAATGGCTCTAGGGAGTCGATCAGAGCGGTCGAGGAACCGGGGGCGGCAGCGGGTCGAGCGTTGGTTCGGTCGCGGTAGCCTGGTCGGGAGCAACCACGACGCGGAACTCGGACTTCGAGCCTTTCTTGATCCGGACCAGCAGGTCGCGTCCCGGGACACGAACCGCCAGGACCTGCCGGAAGTCGGCCAGGTTACCCACCAATTTCCCCCCGGCGTCGGTCACAACCATCCCCGGTTCGAGCCCGCCCCGATCGGCGGCCGTGTTGGGCGTCACGTCGGTCACGACCAGACCCGAGACGGTGCGATCCAGATGGTAGCGATCCATCAGGGCAGGAGTCGGTTCAGACAGGTTGAGCCCGAGCGCGGCAAAGTTCGCCGAGCGACTCGACGTTTCGAGTGGTACCGGCAGCGCGGGCGGGATACTGGACGGTACCGTGGTCGGTGTCGGTACGGGGTCAACCGGATGGAGGTCCGGTTCGGCTTCGAGGACCGGAACGGAGCCGGGCGTCGTCACGACGGTCGGACCGGATGGATTCGGGACCGTGACGGGACCGAGCGGACCAGCCACGACGTACTCGCCAACCTGGCCGGGAGCGACGACCACACTCCGAGGTCGGCGGGCCACGCCGAACGGCGTGATGTCGAGATTCGGACCAGGCAACCGCATGTTGACGCCGGGGACGTTGATGTGCAGGCCGCGCCGGGGATTTGGCACAACGACTTCACCCGGCATGATGGCGGTCGTCGGCGCGACGGCGGTTGTGATCTGGTTGGTCGGCAGGCCGAAGCTCTCGGGCTGCGGTTCGGGGCGAACCTGAACCGCGAAGACCTGCCCCCGGCGATCAAGCGTGAGGTCGAGCGGTTCGCCGACGCGAGCGATCTCGATCATCCCCTGCAAACTGCCCGCGCCGCCGGTTGGCTGACCGGCCACGGTCAGAATCACGTCACCGGGTTGCATTCCCGCCGCCGCGGCTGGACCGCCGACGACCACGCTGGAAACGACGGCCCCCTCGGTCAGGTTCAGCCGGGTCGCCGTGTCGGCATCGAGTGGGCGGATGGTGATCCCGAGGTAAGCCCGACGGACCCGACCGAACTCGGCGAGTTCGGCGACAACCCGGCGGGCACGACTCGCCGGCACGGCAAATCCCACCCCTTCATACCCACCCCCGTTCGACTTGAGCGCGGTGTTGATCCCGACCACCTCGCCTTGCAGGTTGATCAGCGGACCGCCCGAGTTTCCCGGGTTGATGGCAGCGTCGGTCTGGATCAAGTCCTCGTAAAGGGCCATCCCAATCACGCGGCCCTTGCCGCTGATAATCCCCGCCGTCACCGTACCCGAAAGACCAAAGGGACCACCGATGGCCAGCACCCAGTCGCCGATATCAAGCCGGTTCGAGTCTCCCCAGGGAGCCGCGACAAGGTCGGTCGGATCAATCGCCAGTAATGCCAAGTCCGACTTGGGATCGCGCCAGACCTGACTTGCCGGCCGCTCGCGCCCGTTGCCCAGGATGACGATGACTCCTCGTGCAGCACCGGCGATGACATGGTCGTTGGTGACGACCAGCCCCCGAGCCGCATCGACGACCACGCCCGACCCACCGTCGCGGATCGCCCGGGTCACCTGCTTACCGCCGAGCGGTCCGGTCGCACTCTGGGGTCGAACCGTGACCACGGCGGGCAGAGTCTGCCGGGCCGCGTCGCGAAACCGGCTCGATAGCGCCTCGGCGGTCGGTTGCGCTGCGGTGGCACCAACCCAGCACGCCCCATGGATCAGGGCGAGTACGCAGGCAGATCCGACCCGTTGCCAAGCTCGATCCGGCATGCAGCGACTCCTTCCAACTCCAGTCAGCCCGCGTGGCGATCGTCCCGGCGGGTCTGACAGCATTCAAAGATAACTTCCCCAGAGTCCCCAGATCAAGAGGTCGCCCAGCCGGTTCACTCGCCGAGCGCGATCCGAACGGCGTCGAGGACGCGCGGCAGGCTATCAGCCATCGGGTCGGGAAGCATCGCCCCCGCCGCCGCCTTGTGCCCACCGCCGCCGAACTGCCCGGCGAGTTGAGCGCAATCAAGGCCGTTGCGCGACCGGACCGAGAGCTTGATTCCGCCCCGAGCCTGCTCGATGAACAGCAAGCCGACGTCGACGCCCGCCACGCTGACGGTGTAATCGACCAGGTCCTCGGTATCCTGTGGGATGGCACCGGTCCGGTCGAAATCGTCGCGGGTGACGGTGGCATAGGCGACACGGCCGCCGAGGTCGGTTTGCAAGCTGGCCAGGCTTTCGCCGAGCATCTTGAGACGACCGAGCGACGACCGCTCGAAGAGGAGCCGGTTGATCTCGGCGACCGATGCGCCCGCCTCGATCAGGCGTGCGGCCGTCCGCATCGTCTCGGGGCGGGTGTTCGGGTGCCGGAACCAGCCGGTGTCCATGGCGATCGCGGTCAGGAGCCCGTTCGCCATCGCCGGGGTACAGGTCCCGCCGAGCGCTTCGACGGCCTGAAAGACCAGGGTGCCGGTCGCTTCGGCCTTCGTGTCCTTGAGATAGGTGGCGCCCAGGTCATCCTGGCTGACGTGATGATCGATCACCAGGCGAAGACCAGGGAAGGGCCGAACGAAGTCGGCCACCTCGCCGAGTTGGCTCCAGGCCGAGAGGTCGAGGATGATCACGACCTGGCGGTCCTTCAGATCCTCGGCGCAGACCTGCGTGCCGTAGTGCTCGAACAGCGTGCCATCGGGGTCGAGGTAGTCATACCGCGGCGGCGTCCGGCTGGCGTTGACAACCCGAACATCCTTCCCCATTTGCCGGAGCAGGCCGGCCATCCCGACCTCGGACCCGAGCGCGTCGCCGTCCGGCCGAACGTGCGCGGTGACCAGGAAGCGGTCATTCTGGGCGATAGCCTGGGATAGAGGCGACCAATCAATGCTCATCAATGCAACCTCAGGCAGACGAAGCGCGGCCAAAACATTAATCTAGCAAAAATCGCTCGGAATTCCCAAGGTGGGCTTGAAGTTGAGATCCGCTCAGGGCCTTCCGAGTCCGCGGATGGCCTCTGTTCTGGTAAAATCAGCCCACCCAAGCCAATCACTTCGAATAGCCTGGAGTCAGTCCGATGTCGCTCGCCCAGTCACCTAGCAGTCACACGATCCCCCCGCTGGACTTCCCTCTTGACAGCGAACGCCTCTGGGAGGTCATCAATGATCAGGAGGTCGAGTTACCGATCATGGGCGTTTACGAAGGATTGATCGCATCCCGACTGAACCGCAAAGTCGGCAACTTCGCCGAGGATCAGAATCTTGGTCATGTGGTGACGGAGGTTCTCTTCCGGCTCGACCCCGAGAAGACCACGATGCGGCGGCCCGATGTGGCCTTCGTGTCATTTGAGCGGTGGAGTCAGGACCAGGCGATCCCGGCCGGCAACGGCTGGCGGGTTGTTCCCGACCTGACGGTCGAAATCGTCAGTCCAACAGATATCGCCGACGAGGTGATGACCAAGGTTTTTGAGTATCTTGCGGCCGGTGTCAGTCTGGTCTGGGTCATCTACCCGAGAAACCGGCGGGTCGTCATTTTCAACGCGGCCAATAACTGCCAAGTGATCAATCCAGATGGGCAACTCGATGGCGTTGACATCCTACCCGGCTTTCAGATTTCGCTGGCGGAGTTGTTTCGTTATGGACCCAAAGCCTGATTGACCGATCCGGCATCCCGCAGAACCTTTTGGAGCGCTGCGAGAGTCGCGACCGACGGCTTGAAGTTGCCGGGTCGGTGCCCATCGGCGATGTTCAGCGGGGTCCAGCCGTATTTGTCCGGGCGGTTCCAGACCTCGACCTTTGCGCCATGGTCGGCCAGAAACTGGACCATCCGGGGAAAACTCTTGTAGGCCGCGCCGTGCATGGCTGTCTCGCCGTTGGCATCGACGGTATGGATGTCGGCTCCCAGGGCAAGCAGAATCTGCACGGCTTCGAGCGCCTCATCCTCGGTCCCTGCCTCCTCGCTGGGCGCGAGCGTGCCGAGTCCGGCGGCAGCCAGGAGCGGGGTTGAACCCGTGGCATTGGGCAAGAGCGGATCAGCGCCGAGCCTGAGCAACGTCCGCATCAGCGGGATGTCGGCGGTCTGCGCGGCGAGCAGAAAGGGAGTGGTGCCGACCCGGCTCAGTACGCCGCGACCCGATGCCCCACGGACAAGCCGGGCATTCACATCGGCGTGGTGACGGACAAGAGCATCGACGAGTTGCAAGCTCGTCATGGTACCCGACCCAATCGGCGCGGGGTCGCCGCTCTCGTCGTCGCCGCGATTGGGCTTACGGACCCAGGTCAAGGTGTGCAAGGGAGTGAACCCCGAGCGCTGGTCGTTCGCGTCGGCCCCCGCTTCGAGGAGGACGACGGCGAGATCGAAGTGGCCGTTCTCAACAGCGAGCACGAGGGGACTCGTCCCTCGGAGTGGTCCCTTGGCGACCGTCTTCTTGTGCGGCTCGAACGTCGCGTTGACATCAGCGCCAGCCTGAAGGAGAACGCGAACCGTGTCGATTTTGCCTTCTCGGACCGCGAAGAACAGCGGCGTGAATCCCGATTCGAGCGGAGTTTTCCAGTCCGCCCCAGCCTGGATCAAGCGGGTCACGACCGCCGCCTGCCCTTCGGCCGCTGCCCACATCAGCGCGGTCTGGCCGCGACGTTCTCGCGCGTCGACCTCGGCACCGTGTTTAAGGAGAGCTTCGACCGGGCCGAGCACCCCGGTCCGCGCAGCGGTCATCAAGCCCGTCTCACCACCCTGGAGCCTGGAGTTCGGGTCGGCCCCGGCGTCGAGGAGGGCCACGACGACCGCCTCACTCCCGGCCGTGCAAGCCAGCGCGAGCGGCGTGACACCGTACCGATTGGCGATCTGAACGTGTGCTCCCGCTTGAATCAAGAGCCGGACCGACTCGATGTCGCCCTGCTGGCTCGCCCAGTGGAGCGCCCTCATCCCATCAGGTTGTGCCTGATTGACGTCGGCGTGACGCTCAAGCAGCATTGCCAAACCGAGGCGATCGACCCGTTCGGCGGCATCAGCCACCGGCGTATCGACCAGAAGCACCGGGGGGAAGGCGAAGAGGCCCAGCATCAAGACGAAACCTGTTCCCATGGTCTAGATCCTCGATTAGACCGGCAACGGCTCGAACAATTCCTCGACCTGACCTTGGCTGTCGGCGAAGTGATCTAACCGGACCCCCACCTTGTCGAGCAAGGTCAGGTGGAGGTTGGCCAGCGGGGTCGGCTGCTCGTAGCGGATATGGCGACCGCCGCGCATCTTCCCGGCGGCCCCGCCCGCGACCAGGATCGGCAGATTCGTGTGGTCGTGGACGTTCGGGTTGCCCATCCCGCTTCCATAGAGGTAAAGCGAGTGGTCCAGGAGGGTGCCGTTTCCTTCGGGCGTTGCCTGCAACTTGGCGAGAAACTCGGCAAACAATGAGACGTGGAACTGGTTGATTTTGGCCATTTTGGCCACCTTGGCCGGGTCGTTGCCGTGGTGGGTCAGCGGGTGGTGCGCATCGGGCACGCCGATCTCGGGATAGGTCCGACCGCTCGTTTCGCGGGCAAGCTGGAAGGTGATGACGCGCGTGACGTCGCCTTGCAGGGCCAGCACCTGAAGGTCGAACATCAACCGAGCGTGGTCCGCATACGAGGCAGGAACGCCGACGGGCCGATCCAGGTCGGGCAGGGGATTGTCGCGGACGCCGGCCTCGGCTTGCTGAATCCGGCGTTCCACCTCGCGGACGGTTTCGAGGTAGTGGCCGACGCGGGCTTTGTCCGCCGGCCCCAGCTGACGACCGAGATCAGCGATCTCCTCGGTGACTGAGTCGAGCAGGCTCGCCCGCTTGCGGAGCGCGGCGCGGCGGTCGGCGGGGGTGCCACCTTCACCGAAGAGACGCTCGAAGAGGATGCGGGGGTGGGCCTCGGCGGGCAGGGGGGTCGTCGGCGAACTCCACGAGAGGTTGTTCTGGTAAACGCAGGCGTAACCGTTGTCGCACTGGCCGACAGTCGAGAGCAGGTCCATTGCCATCTCGAGCGACGGGAGCGGCGTCCCCTGACCGATTCGCTGAGCGGCGATCTGGTCAACCGTCGTGCCCAGGTGGTAGTCGGTGCTTTCGGTCAGTTTGGCCGTCGCGGCGCTCAGGAACGAGGCGTTCGACGTGGCGTGCGTGCCGGGGTAAGCATTCCGGAGGTCAAGGTTCGTGATCGCCGTGACGTGCTGCCGGACCGGCGCGAGCGGGCTCAGGATCGGCGAAAGTTCGTCGAGGGTCGCCCCGGTCGGCGTCCACCGGGCAATGTCGCACCCCATCGGGATGTACACGAAGCCGAGCCGCCGGAGCTGAGCTGGCGCTGCCACCGTAGTCGCCAGCGCGGTCAGCGACGGCACCATCGCGTCGAGCAACGGGAGCGAGAGGAGCGTCCCGACCCCACGCAAGAACGTCCGGCGGGGCAAAGCCTTCTTCGTGACGATCATTCGGCGGTCCTCATCTGGAACGGCGGACTGGAGGCAACCCCCACGATGATCGCCGAGAACCGCCAGTCGTGGGCGCGAGCCTGGCGGACGACTTCTCGGATCGCGGGGGCATCGGTTGAGTCGACGCCGCGGCCGAGGGCAAACGTCAGAAGTTTGGCGGTGATGGTCCCGACAACCACCTCAGGCCGCCTGAGCAAGCCCGCTTCCAGGCCGGCGACCCCAGCAAACTCGGACCCGTCAGGCAAGCCCCCCGACGTGTCGACTGGCTGACCTTCCTCGGCGGATCGCCAGCGACCCACGGCATCAAAGTTTTCGAGCGTGAACCCCGGCGGGTCCATCAGCTTGTGGCAGCCCACGCAGGCGATGTTCTGCCGGTGTTCGGCCAGACGTTCGCGAACCGAAAGCGAGGATGAGACCGTGTTGTCCTTCAAGGCCGGGATGTTCGCGGGTTGGGGTGGGGGTGGCGTCCCAAGCAGGTTATCGAGCACCCATTTCCCCCGCACGACGGGCGAGGTCCGGGTCGCGTACGACGTGACCGTCAAGATGCTCCCCTGGCGGAGCAAGCCACCACGAGGGACGCCGGCAGCGATCGAGACCCGGCGGAAGTGGCTTCCCTGAACGTGGGGAATCCCGTAGTGCCGGGCCAGTCGCTCATTCAGGAACGTATGGTCGGACCGGATCAAGTCGAGGACGCTCCGGTCGTCGTGGACAACCTCACCAAAGAGGAGCTCCGTCTCGCGGCGAAAACTCTGGCGAAGGTTGTCGTCGAAGTCGGGAAAGAGGCGGAGGTCGGGGGTGATCGAGTCGAGATTACGGAGGTGGAGCCACTGACTGGCGAAGTTGGTCTCGAGGTTGTTCGCCCTCGGGTCGGCCAGGAGGCGACGGACTTGCCGCTCCAGCGTGCCGGGCTCGTGCAACTCGTTGCGCTCGGCGAGACCAAGCAGTTCATCGTCCGGGATGCTGCTCCAGAGGAAGAACGAGAGCCGAGACGCCAGGGCCAGGTCGGGCACCCGGTAAGCGGAACCCGAGGCGGTCCCGGCCGGGTCACGTTCGATCCGAAACAGGAAGTTCGGGTTCACCAGGATCGCGCTCAAGGCCAGTTCGATCCCGTCATCGAACGATCCTTCCGCCCGCGCCGCGTGGAAGAAGGCCAGCGGCTTGCGGAGGTCGGCATCGGCCGCCGGACGGCGGTAAGCGCGACGAATCAAGGTTCCCAGGATGCGGCGGGCATCGGCTTCCTCATCGCTCGAACGGGGTTCGGTGCCGAAAATTTGGCGGCGACTGGGTGGCTCGCCAGGGCCGGTAGGAAGGTATGGGCCGGTGATCGAGACCTGATACAGCGCCGGCGTCAAGCGGGGATGCCGGTGCATGTTGTAGTGGGCCTGGTACGGCTGCCGCTTGGTTTCCAGCAACGACGACGGTTGCTTGACGAAGGTCGCGCCCAGTTGGTGCGGGCCAGCCGTTGCGTGCACTCGGACTTTCAGATGCTCGTCGGCGGTCTGATGATCGCGTTCCGACCTGGGCGGCTGGACGGTCAAGCGAGCCACGCGCTCGCGGTCGAGGAGAATATCCACCTCGGCCGGCTCGCGCAAACCTTCGATCTGCTCGTTCCGGTCGCGTGCCAGGCGAAGTTGCACCTCATACTCGCCATCCATGGGGAAGTGATACGGCACGATGGTCCCGCCCCGGGTGCCCAGCGGGAGCCCTTCGACGTGCTCCTCTTGTGTGAGATCCGCCCGGACCCGGATCGTGTCGCCGCCGGGTGTTCGTCCCGGACCACCGAGCGCCAGGCGACTAATCTTGCCAGCGGCGGTGATGTACCGATCAAGCAAGGTCGGCGAGAGGTCGCCGACGGTCACGTTATCGAAGCCATGACTCGACTCGTCAGCGGGCAGAAAGGCCGACGAGTCGATCTCCAGCGCCAGCAGATCCCGGATCGCGTTCTGGTATTCGGTCCGGTTCAACCGCCGGAGCGTATCGGTCCGACCCGGCGTGGGATGCTCGGCAGCGGCGCGGTCGAGGGTATCGGTCAGAAACGCGAGGACCGGCTCAAACGCCCGATCGCGAGGTCGGGGGGCGTCGGCGGGTGGCATCTGCCGTGCTTCGAGGCGTCGGACCACCTGCTCCCAAAGTGCCGGCTGCCGCAGAATGTCTGCCGGGTTGGCGGCTTCGAGATCCAGGTCCGCCGCCTTGTCGTCAGCGTTGTGACAAGCCACACAGTACAAATTGATGAACCGCGTAATCGCCGCCGGATCTTCGGCTCGGGCCAGTCGGGCCGAGCTGAAGTCCAGACAGCCGACCAGACCGACAACCAGCACGATCCTGCGAGTCATGGTGACTGACTCCGGGGGAAACGACCCGACGACGATCGTCGTGAGTCATGGCCCCGCGTCGATGGACATGCAATGGAGCAATGCGGAAAGGAGATCCGACCACTGTAACGCCCGACCCATCGTGAGACAAGGAGGTGTACGCGTTGCCTGGTCGATGCCAGCAATCCTCAGGTTGTATAAGTGTCCACGCGAAACAGATCGAGGTTGTCACGGACCCAGGCAATCGTCTCGTCAAGAGCTTGATCCAGCGTGTAGTGCGACGTCCAGCCGAACAGCTCGTGCGCCAGGTTGGTGCCGGCGAGGAGCCGACCAACTTCACTGGCGGCGGGGCGGACCCGGTGCGAGTCAGTCTCGACGATGATCGGCTTGCCGATCCTCTCACCGATCTTGGTGACAAGTTCACCGATCGTCAGGTCATCGCCGCGGCCAATATTGACCGTCCGACCGATCGTCGCCGGTGATGAGGCGATTGCCAGGAACCCACGCGCGGTGTCCTTGACGTAGGTCAGATCGCGCCGGGGGTCGAGGCTCCCGAGGCGGACGACTGGTCGCGAAAGAGCCTGACTGATAATCGTCGGGATGATCGCGCGGGCCGACTGCCGGGGGCCGAACGTGTTGAAGGGGCGGAGGATGCTCACCGGCAACTCGAACGACCTGTGATAGCTTTCGCCGAGCGCGTCGGAGCCGATCTTCGAGGCGGCGTAGGGAGATTGACCCCGGAGCGGATGCGACTCGGTAATCGGCACGAACTGCGCGGTCCCGTAGACCTCGGAGGTCGAGGTCAGGACGACTCGGTCGAGAGCCGGATTATCGCGGCAGGCGTCGAGAACGTGCGCAGTCCCAACAACGTTCGTTTGCACGACGTCGAGCGGGTTCTGGTACGAGTAAGGGATGGCGATCAGGGCGCCGAGGTGAAAAACCCACGCCTGGCCTTTCACCGCCTTGCGGACGGCTTCCGGATCTTTCAGGTCGCCCCGGTGGACCTCAATCGCGGCGCGGACCTCGCGGGGCAAATGATCAAGTTGGCCACGATCATCGCGTCCGTTGTAACGGACCAGGGCACGCACCTGATGGCCTTCACGCACCAAAAGTTCGACGAGGTGGCTGCCGATGAAACCGCCCGCACCTGTCACCAGCACCGACTTACCCATCATCACCGCCTCGAAATGCAGCGCCGCCGGATGACGTCCATGCGAACCGTGACCATCGTACGAGTTTTCGTGCTCGGGACAACAAGATTTACCAGCTCAACAACAAGATCGACCGCAATCAGATCAAAGATGCCAGCCGTCAAGAAGCCCGTCACCGGACAATATTTCCCAGACCGATTCAAGGTGCAAGCCCTTCAGGTCGATAACGATTGCTATCAAGAGTAGGCCAACCACGCTTGCTCAATCTGGGGAGAGGAAGATCATTCGCCGCTCGTCGGCACCATCTTATCGAGGATTGATTTATGGCCCTACGTTGCTTGTTGGTCAGCCTGGTAGCGAGCCTTGGTTTCGAGCTGCCGAATGGCCAAGATGTGACGTCATGGACGATGTCAGGGCGGGGTTGGGTGTCGGCCCGGGTCGTGGATCTGTCAGCCATGCAGGCGGAAGCCTCGGGCTGGCTCGGTCTGAACGACCCAACGGTCAAGCGGATGGTCGAACTGGCCGCCGTCGAGACCACGCCGACGACAGTGACCGAGATGGTCACGCCCGCAACATCAGCGGAGCTGGTGTTTGAATCAATCAACGAATCGATGGCGGTTGACTTCAACCATGACTACGAGACGATCGTGGCCAACGAACCGACCGCTACCCCTGTTGTTTCCATGCCAGTCGTTGTCGCGACGACCACTGAGGCGGACTATCAACCCGAAATCGGAGGGGACACCAACCCCGAGATCGAGTCGATGACCCTCGCTCTGGCTGAAGCCGAGACCGATTGTGCCGACACTGAAATGGGAGTCGAGGAGGAGGAATCGGTGACGACCGATTCCGCCGCCCGCCTGACTTCAGCAGTTCGGCTCACTCGCGAAGCGGTTCAGGCCTGGGCCTCGCTGGTTCAGTCGGTTGGCGACGACCTTGTGCCGACCCGCTGACATTAGCTAGTCGGTCTGAGCCTGGAAATGCGGCTGGCCCGCCTGATCCGTTCCCTCTGGAATGGATTGGGTGGGCCGGTTGTGTTTCGAATCCATTCATTTGGGGGATGGCCTGTGCCTACCAAAACGGTCACACCGCCACTTCGCCAGATATTACTGAACTGGCAGTTTCTTCTCCCAGGTCATTACCAATGGGAACAAGTTTGCGATAACCAAGGTCCAGCGCGACTCGGAGAATGTCGCCGTGTGAAGGAAACATCTTGCCCGACCGACTTTTGAAACTCTGGATCGCGTTCATGAAAGCGATTTCTTCTTCATTATATTGTTTCTCGAACGTCGTCGGATCGACGCGGCGCCGCCGTTCCTTGCGAGGACGAGGGGTAGTCGGGGGAGCGGGGCGGGGGGGGAGTCCGTCCGGGCCAGGCAAGGTCCGCCGGTCGAGAAAAAGAGTGTCGGCGGGAAAAGCGGAAAAATCGAATGTTTGGACTTCGAGTTGCGTCTTTTTTGGATGAGGGTTCAAGGCAACCTCCTCGACGACACCGGGATGGCTAGAATTTGATCTGTTCTTCCAACCAGTTCTTGTCGTGGTGGTGAAGCTAAACGGACCAAAAGAACAAAAATCACCAGCACGGTTTGGTGATGTCCTGATCTCCAATCCTTAGTTCACTTCGAGGCTTCTGTCAAAAACGCGCTCTTGATAACCCACTTCTCAATGCGGTTTGGTTCCTGATCGGCCAGCGTGTGGCATAATCATTGGAGTCTCCCGACTCTCGCGCCGACATCGCCCTGCCGATTGATCTTGAAATCGGATGCTTGCCCCCAACTTGCCTGTTCACTAGAGTCAAGAGAACGTCCTGTGCCCGAGCCGTCGCAACGGTTCGGTTGGTTCCGTAACCTGGAGATTTCCGATCATGTCCCGAACCTCGCGGTTGTGGAAAGGCCTCGGGCCCTTGATGTTGGGCGGCTTGTTGCTGTCCGGCGGGATTGCGGCCCATGCCGACGCTCCCACGCTTCCCAAGCAACTGGTTGAACTCGGTCGCCAGGCTGCGGCTCAGGGTAATGCCGAGCAAGCCAAGTCGTTTTATCGCAACGCCTTGAAGCTTGACCCGAGCAACAAGGAAGCCAACGAAGGAATGGCCCGGTTAGGGATTGTTCGCCGGGTTTCGTTCAACTATCAAGATCCACCAACCGACATGGCAGCCCCGGCCCCAGGTACCGCTCCAGCTTCGCCCAGCCCGGCGGATATGGCTCCATCCATCTCTGATGGTGCTGCGATCCCGATCACCCCGGGTAATCCGGCGGGTGTCCCCGAGCTTTCGCCGCTCGATCGTCAGGCTCAACTGAACACTGTGGCACGTGAAGCGTTCGTCACCGACGTCCGCCAGCGGTTGCAAGCGGCCCGCAACATGAGCAACGCCGGCAACCCGGACGCTGCCCTGGCGGGACTTCGGAACGTGCTCACGATTGTGCAATCAGGAACCGCTCTGCCAGAAGACACCCGTCGTCGGTTGGAGAACGAGGTTCGCAACACAATTGGAGCGACCGAACGGCTCGAGGAGCGGACCAACCTGGAGCGTGCCGAGCAATACCGGATTTCCGCTTCGCAGTCAGCTCGGAGCGCTGCTGTTGATCGCTTGGTCGCCGACCAGGAAGTCGTCAACAACATGATGACCGAGTTCGACAGTCTGATGATCGAGGGCAACCGCCGGAACCTTGAGAGCGCTGGACTCGGCGACATCGACACGATCCGGCAACCGTTCGTCGATGCCCGCTTCATGGCATCCGCCGCGCGTGCCAAGGCACCAGGCAACCCAACCCCCTATGCGGGTGTGACGGTGGCGGACTCGACGGGCTTCCTGGTCATGTCGCACTCGTATGACCTGCTCAAGGAATACCGGGCGATGCTCACCTGGGCCGACGTCGAACGGACCGGTGTGCCGTTCCCCGACACCCGAGCTATCGAGTATCCCGAACGGGCCGCCTGGCAAGCTCTCTCCGAGCGCCGGATCAAGCGATATGGCGACGCCGAATACCTTTTCGATCGCGACGAGAAGACCAAGGCGATTCTCTCGAAGCTGAACGAACGAATCTCGATGAACTTCCCGAACGACACCCCACTTTCGGATGTTCAGAAGTACATCGAGCAATCGACCCAGGATGAAGCTGCTGGGTTGCCGACCGGTATCCCGATCTACGTCGATCCCCAGGGTTTGCAAGACGCTGACAAGACGATGGCATCGACGGTCGCGATCAACCTGGAAGGGATTCCCCTACGGACAACACTTCGCCTGTTGCTCCGGCAGTTGAACCTCACATACACGGTCAAGGATGGTTTGCTGACGATCACCTCCTCGTCATCAGAAGACCAGCCAACTGAGATCCGCGTCTATCAGGTTGCTGACCTCGCGATCATTCCGCTCTCACTTCTCGGTGGCGGTGGCGGTGGTGGCGGCATGGGTGGCGGTGGTATGGGCGGTGGCGGTATGGGTGGCATGGGTGGCGGTGGTATGGGCGGTGGCGGGATGGGTGGCATGGGTGGCGGTGGTATGGGCGGCATGGGCGGCATGATGTCGTTACCCCCCCAGGACCCGTCGCTTTTCCCCGGGACTGGCGCTGGTTTCGATGAAAAAAAAAGCAACTGAACGCTCTTAGCCAGACCCCGCATTCCACCAACCCGAATGCAAACTCCCAGGGCCGAGTCGCCAATCCGGCGGCCGGTCCTGGTGGCGTTTCGCAAAAGAAGAGCAAGCTCGACGATGAGCCAACCATCAAGGCCAAGCCTGCCGGAGCTGTCGCCAAGGGCCTTCCGAAAACGAGTGTGACCAACCTGGGTCAGCAGGTCGATGAATTTGAATTTTGGGACAAGCACTTCAAGGTCAGCAAAGATAAGCCGGCTCAGGTCTATGCCATCATCGCGCAGCTTCTCAAGGAGAAGAAGTATCGCGACGTCGAGGCGGCCATCAAAAGTTATCTCCGATACAACTCGAAGCAGGCTGAACCCTGGATGTATGAGTGGCTGATCAAGACCATCGAGCTGCGCAAAGGTTCAGACTATGAGTCCGAAGTACGACAGGCAATCGGCTACGCGGCATCACTTGCCAAGCGCAACAAAAATCCCAACGACCTGATCCGCGTCGCCGACATGATGGTGATGCGGAATCTGTACGGTCAGGTAGGTGATTTAAAGTATGAGACGAATATCGGTGAACTGATCGATATCGCGGCCGAGAAAATACCCGCCAACGCGATCCCGCCGATGATGTCGGTCAACCTCGCCGCGAAAACCAACGACCCGAAGCGAATGGCCGACGCCGCCGAGCGTTTGCTGGCTCTCGGTTGGCCGGGATTTGATGACAAGATGCGGTCAGATCTGAAAGAGCAAGTTAGACCCCTCGAAGAGTCGCTCCGAACTGAAGGGCGAAACGACGAGGCCGAACTCCTGGTCAAGAATGTCGCCGAGTCCGAAATCCGCGACGTCTACATCAGCCTCAAATGGGCGGGCGAGGGCGACCTGGATCTGGTCGTTGATGAACCGCTCGGCGCGACTGCTAAATATGCCAATCCGCGTACGGTCTTTGGCGGGTCCCTGATCAAGAATGGCTACGGCAAGCACCCCGAGGAAGTTTATGTTTGCCCGCGCGGGTTTGACGGCGACTACACGGTCCGGATCGACACAATCTACAACGACGACGCCAAGCCAGTCAGAGATGTGGTGATGACCATCATCACCCACGAGGGCGGGCCGAACGAAGCCAAACAAGAGAAACCGATTGACCTGAAAAAACCCGTCCCCATCACCGTGAAACTAACGGGAGGTCGCCGCAAAGAGGTTCTTCCCTTCATCGCTCCGCCTCAGGCTCCGTCGCTGGTGGTCAAAGATCCGAAAGCCGATAAACCGGCTCCCACAAACCCCAACACCCGGTAGGTTCTGGGTGCCAACCCGTCCAGGCTCGCGACCGGGTCGTTGCTCTACGCTCAGATTTTGCCTCCCCGCGAGATCCGGGCGTCTTTGCGATGATGCTGACGTGGTGTACAGTAGAAGTCCAAGCCGGGATCGGTGGAGATGGGGTGGCCAGTTGTCCGATCCCGGCCCGTTGGCTGCAAGGGACCAGGAATGCTCAACCGCCGCGCCATCTACCGCTGGGGCGTCCTCGCGCTCGGGAACGCTTTTGCGCTCACCGTCGCGATTCCGGGCTTGAAGTACCTTCTCGACCCGCTCGGCAAAAAATCGGACACCGGTACATTTCGGCCGATGACCCGGTTGAGCCAGCTCAAGGCCGGCGAACCGCAAGCCTTTTCGGTGATCGCGACGCGACAGGATGGGTGGGTGCGTTACCCACCCGAGCCGGTCGGTTCGGTCTGGTTGATCCGCAAGACCGAGTATCCCGACTCGGAGGTGGTGGCGCTCTCGGCCGAGTGCCCACATCTGAGTTGCCCGATCAACCTCGCCCCCGACCACCAGACATTTCTCTGCCCCTGCCATCAGGCCAGTTTTCGGTTCGATGGCCATCCGCTCAATTCCGTCTCACCGCGGGCGATGGACACCCTTGAGGTCAAGATGGGTGAAGGTACGGACCCCGAGATCGCCGTGAAATTTGAGCGGTTTCAGCCCCAAACACGGGAGAAGAAGCCCCTTGTTTAACCGCGTCAATCGCTGGTTCGATGACAGGACCGGGTGGAAGGCATCCGCTCGTCGCTGGAAAAACCGCCCGGTCTCGATGCGAGGCAGGCTCTGGCAATCCCTGGGATTTGCGCTCTTCTCAAGCCTGGCGGTGGAGTTCATCACCGGGGTTCTGGTTTCGCTCGTCTACAGCCCCTCGACGGCAGCCGCCTGGGGGAGCGTCTATTATCTCAATAATCATGTCGAACTCGGGTGGCTGATCCGTGGTGTTCACCGGTTCGGGGCGTATGCCTCTGTCCTGCTTGGTGGGCTCTGGTTGGGCCGGTTGGTGGTGGCTGGGTTGTATCGTCGCCCCCGCGAGTTCACCTGGTGGCTCGCCCTCGCCGTGGTGGGATTGATCCTGGTTCTGGGCGTCACCGGGAACATCCTGCCGTGGGATCAACGCGGTTACTGGGCAGCGGTGGTGGAAACGACGATCACGGGTGGTCTCCCGGTCGTCGGGTCCACCCTGAAACGCCTGATCCTGGGTGGGTCGGAACTGGGCAACGCGACTCTGACTCGAATCCATGTGCTTCATGTCGTGGTACTGCCGGGTCTGCTCATTGTGATGGGCTGGCTCCGGTTTCGACTGGTTCATCGGATCGAGGACCGGATTGAGGCCACCGACCGAGCCGTCGAACCGTTCTGGCCCCGCGGTGCTTTCAGCAACCTCGCGGTCGCACTTGTGGTCTTGCTCGGGATCATCGCCATTAACGTGGTTCAGCACGGTTACAGTCTCGACGCCCCCGCCGACGCATCGAGCGCGGATTACCCCGCTCGGCCCGAGTGGTATTTCTTGCCGCTCTATCGACTGCTCCGCGTCTTCGAGGGGCGCGAGTGGATCGCCACCCTTGTTTTGCCAGGCGTGACGATAGTTGGTTTGCTGGGCTTACCCTTGCTCGACCGGTTCCTCTCACCGCGGTTGACTCGGATCGCGGCAAGTAGCTTCTTCCTGACCCTGGCCGTTGCCTCGATCTACCTGACCTATCAATCAGTGGCGAAAGACGCGCATAGTCCTGAGTTTCATCAGGCGAGAACGAAGGCGGATCAGTTAGCGCAACGGGCTACGTTGCTGGCTGATCGCGACGGCGTGCCCCCCGAAGGATCGAGTTACCTCCTCAAGCTCGACCCACTGACGCAAGGGGCCGACCTGTTTACCAGAAAGTGCCAGGGATGCCACAACATGGGAGGTGAGAAGGTTTCGGGCCAGTGGGCTCCCGCGCTGGCCCACTATGGGTCACGCGGGTGGATTCGTGGTCTGCTAGAAAAACCCGACTCTCCCCATTATTTCGGCCTGGCCCCGAACTGCGGCGGAATGACCGAATGGAAGGAGTCGTCGAAACTAAGCCCCCACGAACTCGACGCGGTGGCCGACTATCTCACTCTCATGGCTCAAACTCCGCCGAATATGACTCCGGGCGAGTGGCTTTCTTTGCCCGAGCATCAGCAGCATCCGGGAGTGGCCCCCTACAAAGCGGAATGCGCCGAGTGCCATACGTTCGGTGATCCAGCGCTCCGAGCCAAAAAGCTGCAACCGGCGCCTGATCTGTTCGCCTGGGGATCGGATCGCTGGACCGAGCGGATGCTCCGGGAACCGAGCCACGCCTCACTCTATGGCTATCTGGAAACCGAGCAAAAGATGCCTTCCTTTGCGACTCAACTCACGACGAGCGACCTGGGAGTTCTCGTGCAGTACATCAAGGGACAGGCCAACGGCGCATCCGCTCGATCACGCTGAACAGGTGATAAGCGAGCGGTTTTGTGCGGAAATGGCAACTCAGCTTCCCCAAAAACGGGAGCAAAATTCATCAGAAAAGCGCCGGGACAAACGACATTTTTTCTTGAGTTGTCCCGTAGCGACCGGTAGACTTCACCCACCTGAGACGACGAGAGCGACGCGGCCCAAGACTGAACCTGAGCTTGATTCCGCTGCGTCCGCTTTCTAACGAAGCACGAATCTGGATGTCTGACCGGTTTGCACGGACGCGAAGCCGTTAGCGGTTTAGCGTACTGGCAATCACATGACGCTGGCAGGATGCCACGGCGTTCGGGCAGAATCCCCCCGGTTGTCCTCTGATCGCGGCCATGACGTGCCGTGTTGTGATTTGGCCACCATTTCCCGCTGAGCGACAAGTTGAACCTTGCGGCGTGGTCCGGAGGTTGTCGCGTGAAATGGTCATCGAACGGATTTCGTTGAAGCCAACGCCAGGAAAGGAAGCCACCATGAAGAACCGTCCTCTGATCGGCATCAACTCGGACTACCGCGCCACCGCCAAGGGTCGCGCCCCGCAAACCTCCTTGCAAAGCGGTTACTACGACTGCTTGCTGGCGGCCGGAGCCGTCCCCGTGGTGATCCCGCCGCTGACCAAAGAGGTGGACCTGACCCCGATCCTGGATCGACTTGATGGCGTCCTCCTCACCGGGGGCGACGACCTCGATCCCAAGAAGATGGGTTTGGCACCCCACCCCTCGATCACGGTCATGAACGAACGGCGTGAAACCGCCGACCGGATGCTTATCAAGCTGGTTCAGCAACGCAAGATGCCGGTCCTCGGAGTCGGGCTGGGCATGCAACAACTCAACGTCCTCAACGGCGGTGGTCTCTATATCCACCTCCCCGAAGACATGCCCCGGTCGATCCCCCACCGCGACCCGCAGGGTGGCGTTCACCGCCACATCGTCGTGATGGAGCCGGGCACCCGGATGGAAGAGATCTATGGCCCGGGCGAGATCCGCGTCAACAGCTATCACCACCAGGGTATCCGCAAGCTCGCTCCGATCTTCCGGGTCAGCGCCCTGGCTCCGGATGGCTTGATCGAAGCATTTGAAGGCAAGGATCATTCGTGGTGGGTCACCGGCGTGCAGTGGCACCCGGAAAACGAGGGGAGCATCTCCCTCGACACCCAGCTCATTGAAGCCTTCACTGAAGCCGCCGCCTGCTTCCGGGCCGTTCCGGCCCTGGCCAAGGTGGGCTGATCGGCTCGATCCCAGGAAAAAAGGGATGGGGATTGGGACGACCAGGATTTCCCGGTCGCCATCCCCAGGTTGTCCCGTTCATGGATGAACAGGACGTGCGTCGATGATCGACGCGCCTGGTGTGTTGGACCCTTCCCCTTCCTCCGTTCTTCATCCCCCCGAAGAGCATCAGCCCGGCCCTGGCAGCAATGCCTGGTCCGGGCTTTTTCGTGGCCCGGACAAAGCCTGCTCAAAGATCACGGGAGCGTCGATCGTGACATATCCTTCCCTTGGCCGAGGCAACTCACCTGCCGATATCTTCCCTCTCTTCGAGTCATTCCCATGTGAATCATCTCGTCGATGATCGTCGTAGGCCCCGCTTTCTGGTTGGTCCGCTCCGAACAGAGTCATGTTCATAGCGCGGCGGAGTTGCTGCGGGATCGCCTCAATGCTTTGAGTTCCGAGCCGACAAACCACAACGTTCAGTACGAGATTTCGACCTTGTTGCAATGCTCGTTCGACGTGCATCAGTCGATGCTCATGGCCTCAAAATTTTGACGGCTCTGGTCTATCATGAGTCGCTCCGCCTGATCGAAACGCATCCGCAGAACTTCCCGCTGCAAAAATTTGCCCTGAAAGTCGGTCGCTGGCATTACAGCCGGAGCCGAGAGGAGAGGATCGGCGGATCACTTCTCAGGATGAGCGCGCGATCCGACACGACATGATCGTACGTCGGTTGAGTCAAGCCGCTTGATTGGCTCCTATGAACATCCCGCTTCACGAACTCCCCTGGTCGGTCTTCCTATGATGGTTGGGCTGGAGTGTTATTTGCCAATCCTGTTCGGCACGGGGTTTGCGCAAGCGACGAGGTTTCTTTTTACGTAAGTTCCCAGTTGCGCATGGAGCATTCATCGGTCATTCTTGATCATGAATGCTCCAGCTCTCACTGATCCGACGCCGACCGTCTCTCGACGTACGCTCAACCTCTTGACGGGCGTGCGATCGCTCTTCGCTCACCTCCATCATCACGGCTGTGAGCGTGACAAGGCCGACAATCGCACGCTGCATTTTGATCAACTGCTCACTCTGGTCATGATCGCTCTTTTCCAGCCGCTGGCTCGCAGCCATCGCGCTATGATGCGCATCAGTGATCTGAAGCAGGTCCGCAAACGATTTGACGTCTCCCACGCCTCCCTCGGCTCGATCTCCGAGGCGGCCCGCGTCTTTAATCCCCAACCCCTTCGCAACGTCCTGGCCGAGTTGATTCGTCACCAGCCCTCAATGCCACGCGACCCGCGTCTGGCGGCGTTGAATCACCGCCTCACCGCCGTCGACAGCACCTTGCTCGACGCCTTGCCTCGGCTCGTCGAGTCGGCCTGGGGCCATCACCGCGACGGGTCGCCCCGACACAAGTGGCGGCTGCACGCCCAGTTGGACATCGACGACTCGATCCCCGACTGGCTCGACCTGACCGGACCGAAGAACTCCGGCGTCACCGACGAGAAGGCCGTGCTGAAGGCCCATCTCCGCCCGGATCGAACCTATGTTGGCGACCGCTGGTTTGGCCACGCGGGGCTGCTCGATGAGATCGTGGCGGCTCGAAGCGACTACGTCTTTCGGCTCCGCAACAACACCCACCTGGAGGTCGTGGAGGATCGTCCGCTGACGGCCGAGGCGAAGGCTGCTGGCGTCGTCAGCGATGCGGTGGTCCGTGTGGGAACGCGCACCCAGGCCAATCACGTCACGCGGGTTGTCATCTTGCACGTCGCCCCCCATCCCAAACGGCGACTGGCACCCAAGGTCGCCGCCAAGCCCACCGAGGTCCGTCTGGTGACCAACCTGCTGGACGTGCCGGCGGAGTTGATTGGGCTGATCTACCAGTACCGCTGGACGATCGAGACCTTCTTCCGCTTCTTCAAGCAGACGTTGGGATGTGCGCACCTGCTCTGGGACCACCCCCAGGGCATCCGCCTGCAGACGTATTGCGCCTTGATCGCCTGCCTGCTGATGCAGCAGTCGTCGGGTCAGAAGCCGACGAAGGCGATGTTCGAGATGGTCAGCTACTACCTGATGGGACTAGCCGACCTGGAAGAGTTGGAGGCGTTCATCGCCAAGCAAGCAGCGTCGAAGGCATCAAAAACAACGAGTCGTTGAGTCCACCGCCCCCTCGTTTGCTGGGGTCGCGTGGCCGTTGACGCTGCGCAGTGAACGTCACCAAAGACCGGCTAGCCACGCCCCCCACGACCAAAAAGAACTCGGCACCCGTTGGGTTCACTCAAAGTGGCCAAGCCGGTGAAATCGCTCAGATATGCCAAATCCCGTGCCGAACAGGATTGGTTATTTGCCCAAACTTCTGGATGCCACACACCATGACACTGACCGATTATCGCAGCCTGGGCCGCTCTGGCCTGGTTGTCAGCCCACTCTGCCTGGGAACGATGACTTTCGGGACCGATCGCTGGGGATCCCCCGACGAGGTTTCCGACGCGATCTTCACGGCTTATGTCGAGTCCGGGGGTAACTTCATCGACACTGCCGACGTTTACTCCAAAGGGCGGAGCGAGGAACTGGTTGGCCGCTACGTCGCCGAACGAAAGCTGCGCAACCAACTCGTGCTGGCGACAAAATGTGGCTTCCACAGCGGTAAAGCTGGCAACCCGCACGACGGCGGCAATGGTCGAAAGCACATCCATCAAGCACTCGAAGGATCATTGCGCCGCCTCCAGACCGATTACATCGACCTTTACTACATGCACGTCTGGGACATGATCACGCCGGTCGAGGAGGTCTTGCAGTCGCTCGGGGATCTCGTTCGCGCTGGCAAGATCCGCTATTTCGGCTTCTCGGACCTGCCTGCCTGGTATGCCACGAAGGCCACGGTTCTGGCCCAAACTCAGCAAATCCCTGGGCCGATCGCCATGCAACTCGAATACTCGCTCGTCTCGCGCAGTATCGAACGCGAGCACTTACCCGCCGCTCGTGAATGCGGCCTCGGCATCTGCCCCTGGAGTCCGCTTGCCGCCGGCTTCCTCGCGGGCAAGTATCAGCGAGCCGAGCAGGGGGCGATCGGCGAAGGCCGACTCACCGGTCCGAACCCGTTTGGCAACTCGAAGTTCACCGACCGGAACTGGCAAATCCTGGAAATCCTCAGCACGGTCGCCAATCAGCTTGACCGCCCGCTCGCTCAGGTCGCGCTGGCGTGGGCGGTTCATCAACCGGGGGTGACCTCGACGATCATTGGCGCTAGCAAACTTGATCAACTCCGCGATAACCTGGCAGCACTTGCGATCGAGTTCACCCCCGAGCAACTCCAGACTCTCGACGCGGGTTCCGCCCTCGACCCAGCCTTCCCGTACCCGATCTTCTCACCCCAGATTCGCAAAGGGATCTTTGGTGGAACGACCGTTCAAAGCTGGCAAGAGTCGCTCTGAAACAAGAATTCAGCACCGAAGCACCGGCGTCGGCACGCCGGGCTTCGGTGCCTTGCTCTCAAAATCTCGATCAGTGGCTGCCGACCGGTTCCAGATCGACCAGGACCAGACCGGCTGCCTCGGCAGCGTGGCGACGAAGGTCTTCGGTGATCCGCATCGAGCAGAACTTGGGACCGCACATTGAGCAGAAAGCGGCCGACTTGAAAGCTTCCTGGGGAAGCGTCTCGTCATGCATTCGGCGCGCAGTTTCGGGGTCGAGCGAGAGTTTGAACTGAGTCTCCCAGTCGAACGAGTAGCGGGCGCGGCTCAAGGCGTCGTCGCGGTCTCGGGCACCGGGGCGGTGCCGGGCGAGATCGGCAGCATGCGCAGCGATCTTGTAGGCCACGACCCCCTGGCGAACGTCTTCCACTTCGGGCAAGCCCAGGTGTTCCTTGGGGGTAACGTAGCAGAGCATGCTTGCGCCATTCCAGCCGGCAAGAGCCGCGCCGATGGCCGACGTGATGTGGTCGTAGCCGGGGGCGATGTCGGTGACGAGCGGGCCGAGGACGTAGAACGGGGCCTCATCGCACTCAATCGCCTGCTTCTGCATGTTCATGGCGATCTGATCCATCGGCACGTGCCCGGGACCTTCAACCATGACCTGGCAGCCCCGTTCGCGGGCTCGCAAGGTCAGTTCACCCAGAGTCTTGAGTTCGGCGAACTGCGCGGCGTCGGAGGCGTCGGCGATTGACCCCGGCCGCAAGCTATCGCCCAGCGACCAGGTCACGTCGTACTCACGCATGATGTCGCAGAGATCATCGAACCGGGTGTAGAGCGGATTTTCTTTCTTGTGAGCAAACATCCACGAGGCGATCAGGCTCCCCCCCCGCGAGACGATCCCGGTCACTCGGTGAGCGGTCAGCGGGATGTAGTCCATCAAGATCCCGGCATGCAGCGTCATGTAATCGACGCCTTGCCTGGCCTGATGCTCGACCATGTCGAGCAAACCTTGCTCGGTCAGGTCTTCGACCTTCTTGACCTGCTGGATCGCCTGATACATCGGCACGGTCCCGATCGGGACCGGGCTAGCGGCAATAATCGAACGCCGGATGGCGTCAATGTTGCCACCGGTTGACAGGTCCATCACCGTGTCGGCACCGAGCCCAACAGCCATCTTGAGCTTGGCCAACTCGTTGTCGATATCCGAGGTCACGGCAGAGTTGCCGATGTTGGCGTTGATCTTGCAGCAGGTGGCGATCCCGATGCCCATCGGTTCGAGCCCTTGCTTGAGGTGCTCGCGGTTGGCGGGAATGACCATCCGACCGCGGGCGACTTCGTCACGCACCAGAGTCGGCTCGATCTTTTCGCGGTGAGCGACGTACTCCATCTCGGGCGTGATATTTCCGCGGCGAGCCTCTTCGATCTGCGTCATGGCGCGAGCGACCTCCGTCGACGAGCAAACCTGAAAAACAATCTCATGGCACTGGCGATACCGGCGGCGCAGGCGAAACCGAGGCCGGCCAACGACCCAGTTCCCATCCTAGTCATTCCACCCCATGTCGGTCAAACTCCGCCGCGATCCAGCGCCCGATCAAATCATCGCGGTCCAGGTGATTAACCGATTTGCCGTGGAAAAAGCAGACCGCTTCGCCGACAATCCGGTCTTGCATCGGCAAATGGACACCTCGGTAGAGTGGTCCTCGCCCAACACCTTTTCTGGTTATCCCTGTCGTCTGGATTTCTCGCGGAGCATGGTTCGTTATGACAGCCTCTGAACCGACGCGTGGTCGGACCAACCGCTGGCGCAAGAAGCGATGGTGGTGGCTCATCTCCATCGTCCTGGTCATGATTCCATTTGCCCTCTCGTGGTATTTCACCGCGTCGCTGAGCGATCATCCAGTCGCTCCACCGGCTCCGAGCGTGGATGGAGATCCTCCCCTGGTTGCCGCTCCCCCGGTGGTCAAGAAGCCCGTGGTCTGGCCTGACGTTCGGACCGAGGGAGATGAGGCCAAGCAGATTCTCCTGGAATCCGCCCGGCGGTCTTTCGCCACGCTCGAAACGGTCGAGGCCTACACCGCGCTGTTTCGCCGCCAGGAGCGGGTTAATGGCGTGCTCGGACCCGAGATCGTGGCTAACTTGAAGATCCGCAATCGACCGTTCGCGGTTTACATCAAATATGTCTCGCCCAAACCGGGCAAAGAGGTTGTCTATGCCGAGGGACACCACGACAACAAGGTCATCGCCCACAACGGGGATTGGACGCGGCGGTTGATCCCGCGACTGGCTGTCGATCCCGGGTCAGCGCTCGCCCTGGCGGATAGTCGGCACCCCGTCACCGACGCGGGTCTCTTGAACTTGAGCCGGAAACTCCTCCGTTTTCGGATCATGGACATGGGCGACAATGACGCCACCACAATCCTCGACCGGACCAACCTGCCTGATGGTCGACAAGTCCTCCGATCCTTCCATGCGCACGCGAAACCCAATGACGGCCGCCCATTCTGCCAGGTCGAGATTCTTTACGATCTGGACACCCAGATCCCTTTCCAGATCAAAAGTTATGACTGGCCCAAACCTGACCACACCGGCGAACTCGACCTCGCCGAACGCTACACCTATGAGAATCTCAAACTCAACGCCCCACTCACCGCGATCGACTTTGATCCAGCGAATCCCGATTACGCCTTCATGCGCTTTTAATTAGTTCTGGAATCGACCGACGAGTATCATGTCAGCCAACCAGCGCACAATGCCAACCGGGTCTCGGGCATGGACTCCGGCGCGCTGGTGACTGAGCGAGTCGAGCGGGGAGGGTCTGAGCCGATGACTCTGAAGATGGTTCGATGCGGCGTCGTGGGGTGCGATCAACCGGCCTCCTACAAGATCGCGGCCCCCTGGAGCGACGGTGCTTTTACCGAGTTGAAGACCTACGGTCATGCCTGCCCCGACCATCTCGGGTCCGTCTTTCGCGAAGCCGAGCAACGCCGCGAGGCCTACGTGCCGACCCCGGGCGAAACGATTGAAGAAATGGGTATTTACCGCTACGAGCAAGGCAAGCGAGATCGCCAGTTGCAACGCCTCTGGGGGCTCGAAGAAAACTACCGATCCTGACCGACGACCGGACCACGACTCACCGCGAGGTTCATCATGACGAAACGCTGCAGATTCTTCTTCCTCGTCTGGTTCGGCTGGATCATGCTGGGAGCGGCGGGTGCGGCGGAAACCCAGGTTTTGACCTTCACGGTGCGGGCGGGTGCGCATGATCGGCGCGACTCTTTAATCAAGTGTGTGGTCCCTTTGGACCGCCTTGGCCCAGCCGTCCGCGATCTGCTCAGGACGACGCGAGATTGCGACATCGATCTGGCCGTCACCGATCTGGACCCGCCGGTTGGTGCCATCCCTCGAGCGGCGAAGGCCGAGCTACGCCGGCTCGACAACGGGATGGTTCAGATTCTCTGGTTCTTGCGGACCCCCCTGGCTGCTGGACAGGAGGCCCACCTGGCGGTTTTCGCCAAGACGTGGGCTGCCGGGTTTGATACCACCTGCGTGACGGAAGTGACAACCGACCGGCGGATTTTGGTTGATCGACGAGTTTCTCCTCAAGAAACCCGGCCAGTGCTCATCTACAACGCGGGTCCGACCAAACCACCACCCATGCAATCCGACCCGAACCTCCTCCGCGACGCCTATATCCACCCGGCATACGCCCCTTCGGGGGCGCTGGTCACGGGTGATTTCTCATCGTTTCACCCGCATCATCGGGGAATCTTCCTGGCGTATGTCCATACGAAGTGGGCCGATTTGGAACCGGATTTCTGGAACATCCAACTGGGAACCGGCAGGATCATTGCCGATGGGCTCGAGCCGCCGACGACCGGAACGGTTGTGTGCCGATTCTCGACCCGCCACCGCTGGGAAGCCCTTCGGAAGACCGCCACGGGGGTCAACTCCGAAGTGGCTCTGCGTGAACGATGGGAGGTAGAGATTTATGCAGTGCCCGGTTCACCCTACTACCTCTTCGATTTGACCTCGACCCAGCAGGCGGAGGGGCACCCACTGGAAATTTTGCCGCACCGGTACGGGGGGATGGCGTTCCGGAGCGCTGAGCCGTCGGTGGTGGGCCCGATCGACGTCCTGACGGCGGAAGGGCGGCACCGCTTGGAAGGTGATCAGAAACCGACTCGCTGGGTGGATCTCACCGGGCCAACCGCTCCCGGTTCGCCTAAGTATGCAGGAGTTTTGATCGCCGATCATCCGACCAACTCAGGATATCCCACTGTGGTCAGGATTCATCCGATCACGCTGCCATTCTTCAGCTATGTTCCCGCCCACGACAAATCACTGACCATTGCCACCGATCAACCCACGCGGTTCCGATATCGCATCATGCTCCATGATGGGCATCCGGATCCCGCATTAAATGACCGGATCGCCGCTGACTTTGCCGAGCCACCGACCGTCGAGTTGAACGAAAATTGAAGTCGATTCCAAATGGCCACTTGGGGAGATTTCGGACGACTCATTCTCTCGGCACGGACGGTACGACCGGACCGACCGTCGCAGGTGGTCCAGGTGGCCGGTTAACCCTGTTTTCCAGCGGCAGCAGGTGCGATCCACTCCTGGATCGCGACGATATAACGCTCGGTTAAGCTCACCTTTGCTGGTTCGGCTGGAGCCGATCGAGGCAAAGTCAGGCTTGTTCCCGATGAATCCGTCGTGGCCAAGGTCGGCCGGACCGATATGACGAGTCCGAACCTCGACGCCGAGGTCTCAGACTCTCCGGTTCGGTGCTTAACGGCATCGAGGGGAATGACTTGCCCGCTTCTTGCTAGGCGGCAAGTCAAGTCGAGTTGCTGCAGACAAGGAGGGTAACAGGAAGTGAACATTGTCACGACCCGCTTCGGCCTGATCCCGGTTCAGGAGTCGGAGATCATCCGGATTCCTGATGGCCTGGTCGGGTTCCGTTCTTTCACGCAGTTCGTCTTGCTCAACGACCCGGTTTCGACAGGCTTGCTCTGGTTGCAGTCGGCAACCTGTGCGGACCTGGCGTTTGGCCTGATCGCTCCGCCGATGGCGGTGGGCGATTACCGGGTCGAGCTCCGACCGGGCGATCGGTCATCGTTGGAGCTGGATGAAGAGCGTTCGGCGCTTACCTACGTGATCCTTAACCGCGTGGATGGCATCCTGACGGTGAACCTTCAGGGCCCGTTGGTGTTCAATCTGGCTCGTCGGCTCGGCCGGCAACTGGTGCTCACCTCCAGTCGTTACGCGGTGCGGTTCCCATTGACCGGGCAAGGGCAGGCCAACGCCCCCACCTTGCTTCCCGGCCCGTCGTCCGCCCTTCGAGCTACGGCTTGATCGGCGGTCGTCGGCCCGAGGGCCGGCGACGTTTCCATCTCTCACGCCCCGTCGTGGTAACCGAGAGCCCGGGCAATGTGACCATGGACGGTCACGGATCTCGTTGGCAGGAGGAAGGAGCCCAAAATGCTGGTCTTGTCCCGACACCGCGACGAAAGCATCATCATCGGTGATGATATCGTCATCACCGTCGTCGATATCCGGGGCGATAAAGTCCGGTTGGGGATCGCGGCCCCGATCGAGATCTCCGTGCATCGCCAAGAGGTCTATGAGGCCATTCAACGCGAAAATCGTCAGGCGAGCCGTCTGGAACCTCAAGATGCGCGGCAACTTGATGCCCTGACTCCTCCGCTCCGGCGCGATCTCCGTCGCACCCGACCGGAAGGAGTCTGATTGCCAGATCGACCGCGAACCCAGGACCTTGCTCGTTTTCGTGACGATCACCGCCCCGGCGAGATTTGTTCATTTTCCCGCTAGCGACTTCCTCACGAAACCGAACCAGGACTGGTGGAACTGTTTACTTGCCATTCCCGATGCATTGGGTGCTGATCTCGGGCTTGCTTCCCGATCAGCACCCATCGCTGATTTGATCATTAAACCCATTTGGACTTCGGTCGAATCACTCCGGGCATGGCTCGTCGGTGGATCGACCGAAGTTTTTGACCTTGGTGGCTTGACCATCCTCAGTCGAGGTCGATGATCTCGTCATCATCGCGGGCGACTCGCGCGACTCGATCGAACCAGCGATCATCGTCCAGATCCGGAATCTCATGATCCCTGGCAACAGATACCGGCCGGGCCACGGTGGTCATCGGAATTGAGGATTTCGGTCCCGGGGCGTGTGGTACTCTCGCGCCGACTGGGACGGGGCGGTCACGTTGCGTTGGGGTCGATTTCGACTCGATTGGGATTTGCGACTCGGCTGGACCGAGAAACACTCGAAACTTGAGCTTGCCAATCGCGATCCGATCATTCGGCAAGAGCGCGGCCCACCGGATCAACTGGCCCTTGACCCGCGTACCATTGGTTGAAGCAAGATCGCGTATCATCAAGAGGCCGTCCGTCTTGATCACGACGCAATGGCGTTTCGAGAGGCTCGGGTCGTCGAGCTGGACGTCGCAGAACTCGCGACGTCCAATCACCGTGATATCTTTCACGATCGGGATGGGTGAACCACCGTCGATTGGCACCAGTTCCGCTCGCATCCGAACCTCGCAATAGATCGATGCCTGTCCCGGCATACTCGAGCCACTCCAACTCTTCCATCTTAACTCAGCAAACGCCGGCGTGAACCCGGATGCTTGCATGCGTTCAATAATCTCCATTCTGAGCGACAGAAACCTGGCGATTTTCACGTTGGATCGTCAGAAAACTGGTGGCCGTGTTGTGTCCACGCCACATCAGACCTTCAAAAATAGAAATTTATCGCCTCGTGAATCGTTTTCACATTCGGCCACCTTTTCTCGACCGACTGTGGTACACGATTCGTACTAAGATTGTTGAATTGAGACATTGCTCCTTAAGATCTCAGGCTTCGCCCGGCGGAGTTAGACCCCATGAATGGCTTTCGATCCCTCTCGCGTGGTTGGCAATTCGTTGCGCTCTGCGGGGGTTTGCTCCCTCTCTGGGCTGTGGCTCAGGACGTCCCTCCCCTTGAGCTCCCCTCATTATCCACTCCGTCAGTGACGAACGTCGTGACAGGAGAGAGTTCGCTCGCGGCATCGAACACCGCTCCGGCGATGGATTCGGTACCAGCACTCGATGCAATCCCTCAGTATAACGCGAACGCCACTCCGACCGAGACCACCGCGGTTCGCCCCACGACCGAAGGCCCTTTGCACGAGGCTTTCCTCTCTCCGGCCAAGGACCGTGATCCCGTTTATGCAGACAAGGCGCCGCCGTCGCCCATCAACGAGCGGCCAGGCATTGACCCACCTTCCGAGTCGACCGTCTGGATTCCTGGCTACTGGGAGTGGAACCCAGGCTCGAAGGATTATGTCTGGGCGACCGGCACTTATCGCAACCCGCCTCCCGGCCGGTTCTGGGTCAATGGCTACTGGAAGCGTGACGAAAAGGGGTGGTATCGGGTTCCAGGTTTCTGGAGCGACCGGCAAACGGACCGGATCGACTGGAAGAAGAATGGTCCGCCTGCCGATCAGCCCGCTGAGACGATTCCGGCTTCACCTGGCGCCGATCATTTCTACATCCCTGGGCATTATGCCCCTGATGGTGATGGCGTGAGCTGGAAGAAAGGCTACTGGGCCAAAGCTCAACCCGGCTGGTCATGGGTTCCTGCGCAGTGGGTCCATCAGCCCGAAGGTTGGACTTTCCAGGAAGGTTACTGGGATCGGACCCTCGAAGATCGTGGCACCCTTTTCGCGCCCGTAGAGGGGGGTTCAATCAACCCGAACGCGACTGGCACAGCGGAGGTCACTTATACTCCCCTCTCACAAATTGCTCCTGAACAATATGGTCAGATCTACGGAGCTTTTGGCCGGCCCAACTCATACTATGACGGCTATCCGGGATGCTACTATGACAACACGGGTCGCTATTACGGCTACGCCAACTACGGCAACATGTCGTCCTACTATGGCTACCTGGATTATCCGTATACCAGTTCCTACGGCTATCCTTACCTCGCGCAACCCGTGGCTTATAGCAACTACGGCTATGGCGGTGGTTTCGGCGGCTTTGGCGGATACGGTGGTTATGGAGGTGCTCTGAGCGGGTTCGGCGGGGGTTATGGTGGCTACGGTGGGGGATATGGTGGTTTCGGAGGCTATGGTGGTCTGGGCGGTGGCTACGGCGGCTACGGTGGTTTAGGTGGTGGCTATCTTGGTGGCCTTTTCTCCTCCTCCTTTTATGGGACGAGTTTCAATCCTTACTATGGCTATGGCCTGGGATTTTATCCTGGGTACTACGGCGGTAACTTTGGTGGGGCTGGACTGGGCTTTGGTGGCCTGGGTGGTGGGTTCGGCGGATTTGGGGGTGGTTATGGTGGATTCGGCGGTGGATTTGGAGGGCTTGGACTAGGTCTTGGCGGACTTGGGTTGGGCCTGGGTCTTGGCTTTGGAGGGTACGGTCTGGGTGGCTACGGTCTCGGCGGATATGGCGGATACGGTGGTTACAACCAGGGTTATCGCCAAGGTTTTCGGGCCGGAGAACGGGCAGAAGGTCGCAACCTTTACTCCCACTATCCGGGACATGCTCAATCATCTAATGGTCGAGGCATTCAAGGCAATAACTCCATCAACCGGATCGGCAATAACACGACGATCGTCAACAACCGCAACTCATACAACAACTTCAGAAATTCAAATCCTCGGGGAAATTTTGCCTCGAATGGGCATGGCCACAGTGCCATTGCTCCGGCGTCCTCGCACGCTTATGCAAATCCGTTCCGATCAAATTCCACTAGCGGAAGTGTCGGTCATGGATCTGGTGTCGCGAACGGAGGCAACCACTGGGCATCGAGCTACAATGGGGTGCATCAAGGCAACCAAACGCATTCCGTAGCTCGGCCCTCGTTTGCATCAAACTCGGGGAACGCGAACGTGCTCCGCGGCAGCAATAGCGCAAATCACCTGGGTAGCAACAATGTCACGGGTGGTCAGCATCTGAATGGATTCAACGCCAGCGGGGCCAACCACGGAGCGAACCACCTCGGAAATCAAGCCATTGGCAATGGTGGAGCCAATGCCCTGCGGGGGATTAACTCCGGTCCCAACCATGTGGGAACGGCCGGCGGTGCCAATCACCTCGGTGGAAACGCGATTGCGGGGAACAACCTTGCTGGCCATCAAGGGAATGGTCCCAACCATGCGGTAGCAGCCGGCGGAGTGAATCATCTCGGCGGAAACGCAGTTGCGGGGAACAACTTTGCTGGCCATCAAGGGAATTTTGCCCTGCCGGGCGCGGGGAATCACCTTGGGGGTAATGCGCTCGCTGGCCATCAAGGGAATCTGGGTATGGGCAGCGCGGGTGGACATTACGCGACGCCCCACATGGGTGGAGTTGGTGGCGCGGGAAATCTTGGTGGTGCCCATCCTGGTCTAGCGGGGGGACGGCCGGGCGGCGGGTCACTGGGAGCTGGCGCGATGGGTGGTCAGTTTGGCGGCGGCGGAGGTTATTCAGGCTTCAGTGGCGGGGCCGGTCATGTGGGAGGCTATACGGGAGGCCACGAGGGTGGACTCTCGGGAGGTCATGCTGGTGGCTACACAGGAGGCCACGTGGGTGGGCTATCGGGGGGTCATGCTGGTGGCTTCTCCAGCGGCGGTCACATGGGTGGATACTCGGGAGGTCATGCGGGCGGCGGGTTCAGCGGTGGAGGCGGTCATGCGGGCGGCGGCCACTCCGGCGGTGGGGGTGGTGGTCACCACTGATCCCCGTTCCACCGGCAAGCGATCGTAGATCGAGCGAAAAAACGACCGACCTCGAAGCAAATCTTCGATGTCGGTCGTCGCTTTTTGATCGGGCCTTCCATCAGCGGCCAATCGAACGGTCGATCAATGGCGGAAGTGACGACGTCCCGTCAATACCATGGCCATCCCCGCCTGGTTGCAAGCGGTGACGGTCTCGGCGTCACGTTTCGATCCACCCGGCTGGATCAGGGCGGTCACACCGGCGCTGGCGGCGAGATCGGGGCCATCGCGAAACGGAAAGAACGCATCCGAAGCGAGAACCGCCCCCTGAGCCCTGGCACCTGCCTTTTCGACCGCAATCCGGACCGAATCGAGCCGGCTCATCTGACCGGCTCCCACGCCGACGAGTTGCCGACCCTGAACCAGCACAATCGCGTTGGATTTCACCGCCTGGCAGACTTTCCAGGCAAAACCGAGTGACTCCCGTTCCGCCTCGGTGGGAGCCCGTTCGGTCGCCACGGTTCCGGTGGCGGGATCAGGCTCCATCGTATCCCAATCCTGAACCAGGAGCCCACCTTCGATCCGTCGGAGATCGAACCCAGACGCGATCGACGGATCAGGAACCAGCGAAGCACCCGTCGCCACCAGGCGGACGCTGTTCTTCCAGGTCGGCTGGGTCGTCAAGATCCGCAAGGCATCCTCATCGAAAGCCGGAGCAATGATCGCCTCGATAAAGCGCCCAGGATGGCAGAGCCGCTCAGCGGTCGCTTGATCGAGAGGTCGGTTGACCCCGACGATCCCGCCGAACGCACTGATGGGGTCGCCATCGTAGGCCAGGTCGAACGCGTCGGCCAGGATCTCAGCCTCCGCGGCGCCGCAGGGGTTATTATGCTTGAGGATCGTCGCGGCGGGTCCAGCGAACTGACGGATCAGGCGAAGGGCACTATCAAGATCGAGCAAGTTGTTATAGGACAACTCCTTGCCGTGGAGAATCTGAGCAGTGGCAAGCGATGGCCCGGTCGCGGTCGGCTCAATGTAGAAGGCCGCGCGCTGGTGAGGGTTTTCCCCATATCGCAGGAGCGACCGCCGCTCGAATCGGAGGGCCAGTTGCTCAGCAAATGGCGAGTCGGGTTCGGCGGGCGAGGCGGGGGCGATGGGAGCGGCAACCTGTTGACGGAGATAGTCGGCGATCGCGCGATCATAGGTTGCGGTTTGGTCGAAAACAGCCAGCGCGAGGCGGCGGCGAAACTCCAGCCGGGTACCGCCTTCGCCCTCAATGGCAGCGATCAACTCAGGGTATTGGTCGGGCGAAGTCGCAACGGCGACAGACGCATGATTTTTGGCACCGCCTCGGATCAAACTAGGGCCGCCAATATCGATATTCTCAACCGCCTCGTCAAAGGTCACACCAGAGCGGGCCACCGTGGCCTCGAACGGATAAAGGTTGACGACGACCAGATCAATCGGGTCGATTCCCTGAGCTGCAAGCGCCGCGAGGTCTGATGGCTGATCGCGGCGGGCAAGAATACCGCCATGCAGCTTGGGATGCAGCGTTTTGAGGCGGCCCCCGAGGATCTCCGCCTGGCCCGTGTGAGCGGAGACCTCCGTGACTTCAAATCCAGCGTCCGCGAGCGTCGTTCGCGTGCCGCCGCTGGCGAGGAGATGAACTCCCCGACCAGCGAGAGCCCTGGCCAGTACAAGCAACCCTTGCTTATCGGAAACGCTGAGAAGGGCACGACGAATGGAGACGAAGTCGTTCATGGCGTCGGAGGTTGACTCAGGACCAGGAGAAACAGACCCAGGGATCGGCGACCCCCATCATCCTAAAATGGCTGAAGGTCGCCAAGCGGCGACCTCCAGAGTTCGATTCACAAATCAACAAATCCTAACCACGTCTTTATTGCGGGGCCGTGGGTGGTTCCACTGGAGTTGGGGTCGTGGCTGGAGCGGGGGCCGCGTTGATTTCAGGATAACCTTCGGGCGGAATATAGCCAAATGGTTTAATGCTGGGGTTCCGAACCATCCGGGGTGTCACCTGATTGATCTCTCGGAGGCAGAGAAGCAAGCCGTGTTCCGTACCAAAATAGAGCCGATCATCGAGCCGATTCGTTGGACCAAGGGTATATTGGCGTAAGTTGATTCCTGATCGCTGAAAGGTCGTGAGCGGATCATAGATAATCTTGCCGGATTGGCGGTCCACAACGAACAGATCGTCATCGTGCGATTCGAGATAGACGCGGCTCTTGCTAACCGCTAACAACCGCCCGCCAAGCGTCGAGATTGTCCAGCGTGAATGACCGGTCAATGCGTCGATCTCAGAAAGATAACCTTCATCGTTGACCACATAAGCATCGTCGTCGGCAACAAGCGGTTCCTGCGAGATTGGGGCGCCGGTCGCGTAGACCCAGCGACTTTCACCGCTGAAAAGATCCACCGCGTAAACATTCTTATCCATGGAAGCCATCAGGATTGTCCGCAATCCATGCGTTGCGAGCGGTGCTACGATCGGTCCCGACGCGGCAAAACGCCAGAGAAGTTTGGGTTGTTCCGACTTCGTGACGTAGAGCTTTTGATCTTCGGACGCGAACGCAATGACTCGGCTTGAGACCAGCGCACGCGAGGAAATTTTTAAATTCGACTGATGGATGTTCCATTTCTCTTCGCCGGTCTTCGCGTCAAAAGTCACAAATTTGCCCGAGTTGAGCCCAACAGTGACGATCGTGTCGTCCGCGTTGGTTGTGCTCGAAGCAAAATCGGTCAAACGCTGGGTCCACATCTGCCGACCCGTACGACGATCCAGCGCGAAGATCTGGTTCGAGTTTGAGACGTAAACCGCATAGCTATTCACCGATGCCGGTTGCGAGTTACTGGTAACCCGCCCCAGATGGGCAAGCCAAAGCTGCCGACCTGTCTCGGCATCGAACGCGTAAAAATTCGCGTGGTTCGTCTGTGCGAACAGCATTCCGGCGTCAATGCTTAACTCGGTCAGCTTTTCGGCCCCTTGAAGTGGGACGACTCCATACCATTGCATATCGAGGTTGACCCGAGCCAGCGCTGGACGGGCCGGAATCGCACCCCGACCATACCCGACCTGGGCTTGAGTCATCCCAGCCGCCAGCCAATACGCAAAGCAAGCCAGGGCAATGCGACGAGTCATAAGATCCCTTTCTCGATGGCGAGAAAGCTAAAACCGAGGACAAATGGGATCAGGGAAGTTGCTCAACAGTTGAATTGAATCAAACTGTCATGGCGATCTGATATCCTTGCCGACACAGTGAGGTTAGTCAAGTTGGGGCGAGCCAGGACTTCAGGGGAATTGCCAGGTCTCGACCTTGTTCAGGTCGAGGGGTATCCGATCGCTTGCCACGTCGTCCAGATCGTCTTCGGCGGAAACAAACGTCAGAGTCGGCGCGAGGCTTGGCTCCTGGCCCGCTTGTGCCAGGCACTTCGGGCAAGCGTCATCAACCCCAAGATAGGGTTCCGCGCACCTGGGGCAAAGACCGGCACTCCGGCGCAAGGTCGGCAAGGCGGCTCGCAGACTGGCCCCTTCCGGCGTGGCCCCGAACCGATCCGCCACCCGCGCGACCAGCAGGGCGAGATCGGTCCCGATCGGGATGATCCGCAGACGACGCTGGATCAGTTTCATCAGCCAGCCAATCATCGCACGGTCGATGACTCGAAGGTCTTCCATCGGCAGGATTGCCGCGATTTGGTCGCGAGCATCAAGAGCGCCCGCGGCGTCGTTGGCTACCCGCGCAGCCTCGATCCGTTCGGTCCAGGTTGCCAGAGCACGATCGCGGCCCAGGTCACGCTCAATCGTGAGCGTCGCGACCAGTTCAGCTTGATCGGGGAGACGAGTCAGGTTGACCAGGATGGCCTCGGCCTGATCCCAGCGACCGTCGGCAAGCGCCGACCTGAACTCCGCGACAGCACCCCGATCCACCGGAGCATCGCGGGAATCGCTGCCGCCAGCAACGGCCCCGAGGCTACCGTGTTCCAGGGCTAACGCGATTCGCTCAAGCAGAGGAATCGCCTGCCGTTCGACTCGCTCCCAAACCGCGCGAGCATCGGCGACCTGATCCACCAGAGCTTGCACCAGCCGGGGCAGGGGGTCGAGATCGGGGGTGGTTCCTGGGTGGGCACTCGGAAGTTGATCACTCATGGACTGAGTCCGGAACGGCGGAGGTAGTCAATGATACGGCTCATGCGGAAGCATATCGGCCAGATTGATTATGGCGGAGCGCACGCGAGAAATCCACCAGAGGCAACGATCGGACTCGCGGACAAACCAGGGGATTGGTCGAGAACTGGCAAACGGCCAGCGGTCCTGGTTCATTATGAACCCTGACCGTGGCCCTTTGAGAAGAAATACGATGGCTCAGATGACGAGCGAAGATTAGTGCCCGAACTGCTTGGCTATTCGGTTCGAAGGAACGGATTCCTCCACGGCAGACTCATCAAAGAGGTAGTTCAGCAAGTAAGCATCTTCCGACGTATCGCCGAAATGCTCGCGAACCACTTCGGTCGCCTTGAAGCCTTGGGTGCGGAAGAAGACCTGCGCTGCGAGGTTCGTCTCACGAACATGAAGGACGATCCGGGTCCGACGGTGCGACGACAGCTTACCCACCAACTTATCGACCATCTGAGCAGCCACACCCTGACGACGGTATTCGGGGTGGACAGCGAAGTCGAGGATGTTGAGCTTGCTCTTGTGCAACTCGTAGATCATGAAGCCGACGACGCGCTCACCTAGTTCGGCCACCATCCCGATGCAATTACGCTGGCGGAGCACACGGAGGAAATCCTCTTCGCACCAGGGGAACTCGAAGCCAGCATGCTCGATGGCCAGGACTTCAGGCATATCGCGGCGGATCATCCAGCGGATATGAACGCGAACCTGAGTCTGGCTGGTGGGGATCGTGCTCATCGAGCTTCCTTCCATGGAAATGACTGAACCGCTGCGACGCCCAACCAGGGCCGCCGTGGCAAGGGAGATCCCGACGCCCGATCGGATCGTCAGCGTGATCGATCAGGTTCACTCGGACCGCAACTTCCTGTGCGGTGATACGACATCGCATGAATGGGCAGAGTCGAACGAAAATAGCTTCGATATCCGTTGCCGAATGAAGACTTGCTTCATCCGTCAGCAGTAACCAGCCTTTCCATCTCCGAGTCGAAGCGAGGCGGATTCTAGCGAAGCCACCGGATCGTGCCAAGATCGCTTCAAAAACTTAACTAAGCGAGCGTTAGTATTGTTTGGCACGAACATGTCTTCAATCTGCGGTGATTGAGTTCGACCTGACATGCTCATTATCGGCCTCGACGGGCAGGGTCGTGAGAAATGAAGCCGCCTTTTCGCCGAGAAAGCGGGAGCAATTTCCACGAGCCATCACGGCACTAAAGAGCTGACGACGTAACAAGAAGATCCACGAGGCTCGGAACGAGTACCGTGGATCTTGGAAGATATAACGATGCCGGAATCTGCTTAGAATCGCCCGTACGAGTAGGTGGGGTTAGCGGGATCGAAATCCTTCTCCGACAGGCCAGGATTGATTTTCAGGTTGGCGTAGGTGTATTCCTCGACGAGTTCGGGGTCACCGCCGACATGTTTGGGCCAGTCGTAACCTTCAATCCGAATCGGCAAATGGAGTTGATCATCAATATAGAGTCGGACCCGGTGGAACACATAGGCTCCATCGCGGTCGGGGTGGGTGGTCTCGATCATCGTGCAAACCCGGTCACCAACCTTCATATGAGGATGGAACGCGACGCGGGTGATGCCCGGCTTCAGTTCAATCTCCCAGTGGTGGCGGACACTATCAATCATGTTGCCCAGCCCAGCCTCGGAGATTGGATGGCGATTGTCTTCCATCGCCACGCCACTTTTGGGGTCGAGTCGCATCGTCCCTGCTAGGACCTTCACGAACCCAGCATCATGTGCGACCACCTTGCCATCGTTCCGGCCCTTGATCCAGATCGCCTCGCGTCCCTTGCGTGGGTTGACGCACCGAATGTAAAAGCTCAACGGGTGGGTCCGGGCTTTCAGGGCCATCACCTGAGTGTCGGAGAGCACCCCGCCGATCTGCTCGCGCTTGTAGAAAGTGCAGGTATAATCCTTGACCGCGTCGTAGCTGGCTCGACAGGCGGTCATCATCTGCTTGGCTCGATTCACCGCCGCGATGTCGGCTGCCGATGCCGAGGTATCCAGATTGGCAACCCGTTTCGATCCCGCCTCGTGCGGTAAGACCGCAACCTGAGCCCGCGGAGTATCGGCGGATTGGGGCTCGTCTGCCGCTGCCGTCAGTTTGACCGTGAATCCTAGCCCCAGAGCGATCAAACAGAGTGCGGAGATCCAAACCCAGTGGGAAGGAACTTTTAACAGGTGGAAGTCAGAGCTAACCCCCAGGGTGATCGGTCGATCAAGTGCAAGTTTCATCGAGGGGTCGTCCTTTCCTACCGATGGGGAAGGCGGTGACAGTAATCGAGAGATTCCAATGCGACCGTCGGCCAACCATTAGGGCCAGCCGGAGCCGATTGAAATTCCAGGTTGCGGATTCAACTCGATCGATCAGAGCCGAGTGGATTTGGAGTGGATGCACCGCCAGGATCAATGCTAAACAGAGGTATGAGGCAATGTCCCCTGATCGGCCCACTTCATAACCAACTTGCCTTTGACTTGGTAGAGAACTTGAAACGATCAATTTCAAGATCGGCCGGACTTTTAGCGAACTGAAATGAAATTTGCGCGACTTGTCGAAATCGGGCTGGATCGTCACGATGAATCACTACTGATGACAGGCCTGATGTTGACAGTCGAAGGGATCGCATGGAGTCCAACTCTCAGGGGTATCGAGTCGAGGTCATCGAATCGGCCCCCTTTGCCGAAAATGCCTACCTCTTGAGACGCGCGGGATCGATCGAAACCATCGTGGTTGACCCCAGCTTCGACGTCCGGTCGGTCCTGAATGGGATCGCCAGTGAGGGGTTGAACGTCATTGCAATCCTGAACACCCACGGCCACTCCGACCACATCGCGGGCAATGGCAGGATGCTGGAGGCGTTCCCCTCGGCTCCGCTGCTCATCGGCCGGCACGACGCTCAACTCCTGATTGACCCCGACGCCAACCTAAGCGCTGCGTTCGGGTTCCCCGTGATCAGCCCCGAGGCGAACCGACTGCTCGACCACGGCGAGACCCTGGAACTGGCTGGATTTACGTTCGAGGTCCGTGAGATTCCTGGCCATAGTCCCGGTTCGGTCGTCTTCATCTGCCGCGACTTCGACCCTTTCTTCGTCATCGGCGGTGACGTCCTGTTCGCGGGGTCGGTGGGTCGGACGGATCTGGCTTACGGCGACGGCCCGCTCCTGCTGCAAGGCATCAAGACCAAACTGTTCGACCTGCCCGACTCGACCGAGGTCTGGCCGGGGCATGGTCCGCCCACAACCATTGGCCGCGAGCGTCAAAGTAACCCGTTTGTCGGCGCAAACCCCGGAACCTACCGGCTCGACTGATCCGCGGATCGGTCACATCGAGGAGTTGCATCCTGCCATGGCCATCTGGGCAATCGCCGACCTGCACCTATCGCTGGCCCGGCCCGACCGCCGCGAACGGTTCGCCGCTCGGTGGCGGGACCACGCCGACCAGATCGAGCGGCAATGGCGGGCGACCGTGAGCCCCGACGACCTCGTCCTCCTGCCGGGTGACCTGTCTATGGCGCGGAACCACCGCGATGTCCAGCCCGACCTGGCCTGGATCGACCGGCTGCCCGGAACCAAGGTGCTCGCGGCCGGCAACCACGACGGCTGGTGGAACCACGTCGAGTCGATCCGGCCCATGCTCCGCCCGTCGATGCTGGCCGTCGGGGGCGATGCGGTCGCGACCCATGGCGTGATCGTCTGCGGGACCCTCGGCTGCGCGGTCCTCGACGACGACGAGGCGAACCCGAGCCGACTTGCCACCGAGGACCGCGAACTAGACGCCCTCGACCGGGCTCTGGCCAGCGCGGCAGCGATCCGGCACAACAACGAACCGCTCTACGTCCTCTGGCATTACCCACCGTTTGACCAGCACCGCCGCCCCGGCTTATGCGTCGACCGGTTCGAGGATGCCGGGGTCACGACCTGCGTCTACGGCCACCTCCACATCGAGGGACAGTGGTCGATGGCGGTGCAGGGGGAAGTCCGAGGTGTCCGCTACCACTGCGTCGCGGCCGACTCGATCGGGTTCCGCCCACTCCGACTCGACCGGCCGCTGGTCGTGGCCCGCCGCTGACGGCGACTTGACTCGAACCATAGGGAGTCGGATTGATGGAATGCCTTGCCGTCATGGCCGCGTCGGCCGGGGTGATCTTCGCCAAGTTCGCCGACATGCAGGACCTGAACCCGTTCCTTTGGGGCATCCTGGCCGTCGGCGTTTATGCCGGGGCACCCGCCTGGATGATCTACCGCGGAGCCGGCTTGATGGATTCCCCCTGGATCTGGGCAAGTTCCTTCCTCGGCCTGTTCGTCCTGTTCGTGGTCCAGTCGATCGTCGCTGCCAACCGCCGCCGGGGTAATCGCTGAGCCAGCAATGATCCCGGCCTTGACGGATTAGCGGTTGCTGGCGGGCACCACTCGCCCTTCATCGCGGCGCTGGCGCTGTTCTTCGCGGGCCTTGGCACGCTCGAACATCGGCATGACCCGAACCAGCGTGGTCGAGCGGAGCTTCGCCAGATACTCGGTCCGAGCCTTCAAGAAACCTTCCTCGAAGACCGCTTCCTGGACCTTCTTCTGGACCTCATCGAAGCGGAGCGGACCCGCTGCGCGGCGCGCTTCGACCCGGACGATGTGGAACGAGTTGGGGGCATCGATCACCGGGCTAATGGTCCCCTCGGCGATCTCGGTCAGGACCGCGTTGACCGGCTCGATCCCGTACGCCCCGGGGGTCATGTCGGCATAAAGCCCCCCCTGACCCCGGGTCGGTCCGTCGCTGGTGGCGGTCGCGACGGCGGCGAAGTCTTCCTTGCGGAGCCGGGCCGCGATCGCGTCCGCCTGGCGACGGGCGGCAGCCCGGTCGGGGTACTTGATCACGCTGATCTCGATCTCTCGCCAGCTGATCCGGGCGGGCTGATCGTATTCTTGCCGGTGCTGGTTATAATAAGCTTTCAGATGAACCAAATCGACATTAATCTTGTTCCGAATTTCATTATAGAGGAACTCATGTTCGAGCATGGCTCGGCGGTAGTTCTCCTGCATTTCAGCATACGACTTTCCATCCGCCGTCAGCTTCTTCCGCAGCTCGTATTCGTTGGTGACGTTGTGTTGCTGGAGCAATCCGGGCAGCTTTTCATCCCGCCATCGTTTATCCAGAAACTCGTCGAATTGCTGCTTCTGCTTTGGGTTCTTCAGCTTAACTCGGGCGGCTTGCAGGATGAGCGTCTGATCGATCAGGTGGTCGAGTGCCATCACTCCCAGGGCGTTGATCAGCTCGCGGCGTTCTTGCTCGGGGACCTGATCGCCCTTGGTCATGTCCTTGTACTTCTCGGCCACCAGCGTTTCGACCTCGTGCACGGTGATCACCGCATCGCCCACGGCCGCCGCCCGAGCCGAGGCGGGGGCGAAATCCTGCTCGGGCTTCTTGTCGATTCGGAGCGCGGCGGGCTCGTCCAGCGAGGTCCGTTGGAGCGCCGGATCAACCGGGACCGGCGTTTGCCCCCCGGCGCTGGCGGCGTTGACGGGAGGTGGATCAACCGGGACCGCAGCGGAACCTGGGACCAGATCGGGCAGCGGGGCAGAAGCAGGATCGGGCAAGGATTCGAGAGTGGTGGCCGGTGTGAGTGCTGGTATTTCGGCTGCCGGAGTTGCGGTGAGATCCGGGAGCGCCGCCGGCGCGGCTCCGGGTGGTTCGGGCAAGGGGAGCAGGCCATTCTCGGGCGCGGCCGGGGGGATCGGGCTCCGGTCAATCGGCGCCGCCGGCACAGGCGGCATCATCGGGTCCGCTTCGATCCGGGGTGCCGCGACCGGTTCGGGAGCCGGAGCAGGGATGGAATCGAGGTCGGGCAAGTTCGCCGGGATCAACGGCGCTGGGTCAGGGGTCGCGGTCGGAGCCACGGGTCGGCCGTTATTCGCCCCGGTGCTCTGGAGGCGCGGTCGCGGCTGGGTCTGACCTGCCACGCCCAGGCGAGGGCGACCGCGATCGGGCTTCTCGGCGGCGAAGGGCGCGGGGCGACCGAGCGTTGCCGAACCGTCTCCCGTCAGGCTGGCCGGATTGACCCGAACGGGAGCCTGCGGTCTTGGCTGGTCGGGAACCTCGTCAACGAACGGCGCGGGGCGACCGGCGGGGGCGTCAGCGGGGGTAAGTGCGGTCGGGTTCTGCCCGGCCTCGTCCCAGGCCATCCCGGCCGGGACCGTGGCGGGATCATACTTGGAAGTGGCGGGAGCATTGGTCCGGGCCGCTTTCCGGCTGGCGGCAGCGCGCGACCGGCGCCCGAACCAACCGAAGCCGGTGGTCGGATACCCCTGGTCGAGCGATTCCGCCAGCGCCGGTTGCGTGGTCAGCCCAACCGGGTTCGGGCCGACCGGCGGAGTCGGCACCCGAGCCGCCGGGCCGCTCGTGGTCGGGTCGGTCGGCACGCGGGCTGGAGCGACGGCAGCACGCGGGTTCGTGCTATTGAGCCGGTTGGACGGCGGTTCGACAAACGAATAACCGACCGTGCCGGTGGAGTTGGGGTCCCGGATCTGGGCCGACGCGGTTGACGACGAACCGACCAAGGCCAGGCCCACCATACCGGCCACGATGCGACGATCCATCGGCAATCCTCCCTGCTCAGACCGCTCCTCGGCCGGGAGTCCATTCCCGAGTCCGATCGTCGCGCACCTTAACCTCGATCTAGCGGGGCCGCAAGAGCGGTTTGACCACGTCATACACGGCCCTCCCCTTGGGAAACTTTTCGTCGAGGTCGAGCGGGATGTACACCGACCGATCATCCACCACCCGGATTCGCCCCGGTTTGTTGTGCTTCGCCAGCGCCTCGATCCGCCGCGCACTCCGGTAGATCAGGACGGCGTACTCGTGCTCCACATACAACCGCGCCACCTGCCAGAATTCGGCCATGATCCGCAACTCCGCCTCGGCCAGCAGGTTCTCGGCGGGCTGGGGCAAAGTTCCGAACCGATCCACCAGCTCCTTCCGGAAATCCTCCAGCCGGTCCAGGCTCCGGATGCGCCCGAGCCGTCGGTACAGTTCCACCTTGATCTTCGGCCCCGCCACATAATCCTTCGGGAAGTAAGCGCGCCAGGACAGTTCGATCAAGGCGTCAAACTTGGCCGGGTCGGGCTTGTCGGTCAACGACCGGACAGCCGATTCGAGCAGCGAACAGTACAGCTCATAGCCGACACTCTCGATATGTCCCGACTGCTCCGAACCCAGGATATTGCCCGCTCCCCGGATCTCCAGGTCGCGCAGGGCGATCTTGAATCCAGCCCCAAGTTCGGTGAACTCCTCGATCGCCTTGAGCCGCTTGACCGCGTTCGGCGTCACTGGTCGGTCCGACTCCAGCAACAGGTACGCATAAGCTCGATGCTTGTACCGGCCGACCCGCCCGCGCAACTGATGGAGGTCGGCCAGGCCATATTTATCCGCCTCGTCGATGAAAATGGTGTTCACGTTGGGGATATCCAGCCCCGACTCGATAATCGTCGTCGCCAGGAGGATATCCGCCTCGTGGCGGAGGAAGGCGAGCATCGTCCGTTCGAGCGGTTCGGCCCCCATCTGGCCGTGCCCCACGACGATCCGGGCCTCGGGGACGATGCTTTGGAGCTTGTTCTTGATCGAGTCCATGTCGTGGATGCGATTATGGACAAAGTAAACCTGGCCACCGCGGTTCATCTCGCGCTGGATGGCACGCTTGACGGTGTCAGGGTCGAAGCGGGTAATCCGGGTCTCGATCGCCTTGCGGTCGGGGGGTGGGGTTTCGAGGTTCGAGATGTCGCGGATGCCGAGCAGGCTCATGTGCAAGGTCCGGGGGATCGGCGTGGCCGAGAGCGTCAGGACGTCGACCGTTGCCTTGAGCGACTTGAGCCACTCCTTATCCTCGACGCCGAACCGCTGCTCCTCGTCGATGATGACGAGCCCTAAATCCTTGAACTTCACGTCCTTCTGAACGATCCGGTGCGTGCCGATCAGGACATCGACCGCGCCGATGGCGGTGGCCTTGAGGACCTTGCGGATCTCGGGGCGGGGTCGGAACCGGCTGATCGCCTCGACGATGAAGGGGAACTCTGCCATCCGCGCGGCGAAGCTCCGGCCGTGCTGTTCGGCGAGGATCGTCGTCGGGACGAGCACGGCGACCTGTTTGCCGGCATCGACCGCCTTGAATGCCGCGCGGATGGCGACCTCGGTCTTGCCGTAGCCGACGTCGCCGCAGATCAGGCGGTCCATCGGTTGCGGTTTGGCCATGTCGAGCTTGAGCGCTTCGATCGCGCTGAGCTGGTCGGGGGTCTCCTGGTAGGGGAAGGCCGCCTCGAACTCGGCCATGTAGTGGCTATCCTCGGCGGGGTAGGCGATCCCCGGCTGACTGGCCCGCGTGGCCTGGATGTCGATCAGCTCGGAGGCGAGGTCCATGACCGCCTCGGCGACCCGCTTCTTCCGCTTCTCCCAGCTCGTGCCGCCGATCTTCGAGAGGGGGGGATCACCCTTGCCGCCGCCGACGTACTTCTGAACAAGGTCGACCTTGGCGATCGGGATGAACATCTTGGTCCCCTCGGCGAACTCCAGCAGCAAGGTCTCCTCGTCGTGTTCTTCGCCGCGTTTGACCAGTTGGAGCCCGCGATAACGGGCGATCCCGTGGTTGACGTGGACGACCAGATCTCCCTCGTTCAGGTCCAGAAAGCTATCGATCGCGCGCGACTCATACCGCCGCCGCGGGGTCGGGCGGCGCACGTCGGTCCGGGCGAAGAGTTCGTGGTCACCGATGACCAGCGTCTGAGCGTCGATCAGGTGGAAGCCCGCCCTGATCCGGCCGACCGTTAGCGCGAGTCGCCCCTTTTCGGCCAGGGTCGTGGCGGCGAAGACCTCGCGGAGGCGTTCCACCTCGGCGGCGTTGTGGCAGGCGATGATGACCTGGTCGCCCCCCGAGGCCGCTTCGAGTTCAGCCTTGACCTTGCCCAACTCGCCCGAGAACCGCTCGATGCTCTCGATCCGGAGGTGGCACGTCGCTTCGAGCGAGTCGGCCGCGAGGGTTGACAGCGTGATCGACGGCCGACTGACGAGCCGGGCGAACGTCGACTCGATCGTGTACAGGCCCTTCCGGTCGTCGGCCCGCCCGAGGTAATGCTTGGCCTCTTCCTTCAGGTCGCCGATCTCGACAAGCGCCACCCAGGTCCCGGTCGGGAAGGCGTCGGCGGCATGGCCAAAGGCAGCGCCGTCCTCATTCAAGGCGGGGACGACCGTCAGATCGACCCGGTCGAGTTTGCCGAGCGAGCGCTGGCTATCGGCGTCGAAGGCGCGGATCGACTCGACCTCGTCGCCGAAAAACTCGACGCGGATCGGGTCGGTCGAGTCGGGCGGGAAGACGTCGAGGATGCCCCCTCGGAGGCTAAACTCGCCCGCGACCTCGACCACCTCGACCCGGTTCATCCCCTTGGCGACCAGCCAGCCTGCCAGGTCTTCCACCTGGATCGTGTCGCCGACCCGGATCGTCTTCGAAGCTCGGGCCAGAGCTTCGGCGGTCGGGACCGGCTGTAAGAACGCCTGGATCGGCGCGACGACAAATCGAGGAGGGTTCGGCCCCCGGAGCGCCTTGACGACCCGGAGCCGCCGGGCAAAGATTTCGTCCCCCGGCCCGGCTTCCTCGGGCAGCTTCTCCCAGGCGGGAAAGACCTCGGGCATAACCCCGGCGAAGGTGGCGATATCGTCCCGAAAGTCGTCCACATCATTGACATGCGCCATGACGACCAGCAAGGTCTGCGGGGCGTGCAGCCCCAGAGCCGCCGCCGTGAGCGGACCCGCCGACCCCCAGGCGCCGTCGATCGTGGCGCTGTGGCCGGTCTTGAGCGCCGCCAGCACCTCGGGCAACCCCGGCGCCCGCTGGATCTGCCGGGTCAGGTCCTTGAGTTCCTTCCCGTCGGCACCGGCAACTCCAGGAGCGGCACCACCACCAGCAACCGGGTCATTCGAGGTCGTCGCGGACTTGGCCATGAGGAACCGATCACCGAGGGGACAAACAGAGCGGAAGGGGTCGCTGCCTGATTGGACCAAATCCCGTGCCAGGTTCGCAACTCGCCCGACCGAGGTCAGGTCAAGGAGGCAACGCCTGGCGAAAGTGGGTTCGTTCGGTCAAGCCCGAGTGGGGTGGAAATGGGTTCGTTTCATCGTTCTAACCCCGATTTCCCAGTAACCCGGAGTTTTGTAGGGTGGGTGCAACCCACCGTGCGCCGTGGGATGGAACCATCAATCCGTTAGATCAAGCCTCCTGGCTGAACTGGGTCAAACCCACGGTGGGTTTTACCCACCCTACAAAACTCCGGATTTTGACAGGATGTGGGTTTTATCTCGAATCTCGGACAAAAATGGCTTCGTTCGGCGCATTTGACTCCAAAAGGACGGCCCAATGGGTTCGTTTTGACGAGTTCAGGTTGGGCAATCACGAAATTGGCTTCGTTCTGTCAACCGCAAGATTCCCTGGCTCGCAATGGGTTCGTTCGGCAGGATCGGGTCTACCTGATGGTTGAATGGGTTCGTTTCGTCAAATCGCACCGAGGATCATCGAAATCCAGTCAACGCTCAAACCGCGGGTCTTCCAACTTGAATTGTTGAGTGGCAGGTGCTACCACTCTTCAATACTCAGCAAGACCCGGCAGGTGAGGCTCAGACCCACCTTGGCCGAAATGGTCCGACGAACCTACTCCGTTTATTATCGTGAATTGACGAGGCATTGCGGCGAATCTCGCCAAAATTGGCCAGACACCGTCTCACACCAACCTCATCGTCTTCCTAAAGCTCTGCATGACAGGACCTTCGGAACACTTAATCGCGCCGATCCTTGTTCTGCCGACGCTCGGATGGCTGGGGGCGAGCGGTGGGCGGTCGGATCGCGGGGTGCGCGGGGTCGCGGCGGAGCCCGGTGATCCGGTCGACGGCGCGGGTGAGGTCGGCCAGGTCGCAGGGCATGTCGAGGCAGGCGCCGGCTCCCGCTGATCGGGCCAGAGCGCGGGTCGTCCGGTCAAGGAAGCCGATGGCGGCGATGGTTGGACCAACCAGGCAGCGGGCCGCGAGTCGATCGGGCCAGTCGGCTTCGAGAACCGGCACATCCCAGACGGCGGGCAATCGGGGCGACAGCCCGGCCAGATTTTCGGCCTCGACCACCTCAAATCCTGCCAGGCGGAGGATCGCGTCCCAGGTGGCGCGCAACTCGGTGTTCGTGCTGACGACGGCAATCGTCCGCCCGTTGGGCTGCGGCGACCGGGCACCAGCAACGAGTTCGAACCCACCCACATGGCGGCCGATCGTTTCGGCGGCGGTGGCTTCGGGCAGGACCAGATCGATCCACGGCGACCAGCGCTCGATGTCGGCATACCGGACGTGTGGACCCACGCACAGGATCACCCGGCGCTCTGGTCCGAGCCGACGCCGGAGCCGGGCCAGCCGCCCCGCGTCGGTCTCGCCGAGGTGGGCACGATGCACGATCACCACACGAGGCGCCTGATCGCCGACCGCCGGCCACGGTTTCGGCAGGTTGAGCGGGCAATCGAGCCGCCGCGTCCGGGCGACAGGAAGTGCGCGAGCGATCTCGGCCGCCAGGGGGTCACCCAGGTCACCGGCGAACCAGATCGGTCGGTCGGCACCACTCATGCGTTCGCGGCCGCTCGATTGGGACAGGCTCGGACAACCCCGCTCGCCCCTCCATGGGCGGATCGGATTACCCGACGGCGCGAGAGCCTAGCAGAAGATCACAGATCCGGCAATCGCGGCCTGGAGTCCAAGGAAACAGCGGTGACCAAGCGCTTCACCTCGGATCGCAGAAAATGGGTGGGCGGGGTCAAGACCTAGCAAAAGGTGGAACATTCCCGCCAATCCAGCCTTATTATCCGTGCAGTTTTACGCTTGCAAGATTCGTAATTATAAAGAGTTACGTTTTCGAATGGATTGGACCGGTCGAGCCGGCGGGATACTCGCTCATCGGGAAGTCGGGGTTGGACCAGGCGGCGAGGATCGGCTCGACGATCCGCCAGGATTCTTCGGCCTCATCGCCACGGATCGAGAGGACGGCGTTGCCTTCGAGGATGTCGATGATCAGGCGCCCGTAGGCCGACAGCTCCTGCGGGGCGAGGACGCTGGCCAGGTTGATCCGTTCGAGGTCGAACGGGTCACCTTCGCCGTTGATGTTGACTTCCAGTTCCATCACGTCGGGGTTGAGGCGCAGGCGGAGGACGTTGGGCGTCGGAGCCCCCTTGTCCTCGAACGGCAGGTGCGGGACGGGTCGAAAGTGGATCGCGATCTCGTTGAACGGGCGCGACAGCGCCTTGCCGGTCCGGAGGACAAACGGCACTCCCGCCCAGCGGTAATTGCGGATGAACAGGGTCACTTCGGCGTACGTCTCGGTCATCCGGGTGGGATCGACCCCCGGCTCGTCCACATAGTTGGGGATCGCGCGATCACCGATCTGACCGGCCGAGTACCGGGCGCGGATCGTGTGCTCGGCGGCTTGCTCGGGAGTGGAGCGGCGGACCGCGCGGAGGACATCGACCTTCCGGTCGCGGAAATCCCGCTGGTCGAACGACAGCGGCGCTTCCATCGCGACGAGGCAGAGGAGCTGGAGCAAGTGGTTTTGCACCATGTCCTTGAGCGCGCCGGCCTTGTCGTAGTAACCCGCGCGGCCTTCGAGCGCGACGGACTCATCCCAGGTAATCTCGACGCGCTCGATGTGGTCGCGGTTCCAGAGCGATTCGAACACGCGGTTGGCGAAGCGCAGCCCGAGGATGTTCTGCGCCGTCTGTTTACCCAGGAAGTGGTCGATCCGAAAGATCGACTTCTCGGCAAACGTCGGGGCCAGGAGTGCATTGAGCGCCTCGGCTGAGGCGAGGTCGTGGCCGAACGGCTTTTCGATCACGATCCGGCTGTCAGAGGGAAGTTTAACCTCCGCCAGCCCTTTCAAGACCTGCGCGGTGATGGTCGGCGGCAAGGCCAGATAGACGGCGACCGGCTCGGAGTGGCGACCGAGCGCAGCGCCAAGTTGGTCGGGCTTCGTGACGTCGGCGGCGTGATATTCGAGGGCGGCAACGGTGGCTTCGCGGTCTTTTTCGGCAATCTTCGGAGCATGCTGGGCGAGTGCCGCGCGAATGTGGTCCTGAAACTGGACCTGCGTCCAATCATCGTAGCCCACGCAGAGGATCGACGACGCGAACTCGACGAGGTTCTGAGCCCGGAGCGCGGCGAGGGCAGGGGCCAGGTACCGGGCCGTCAGGTCGCCGGTCGCGCCGAGGATCACGAAATGAGTCGACATCGGGCAAAGCTCCTCGGAGGTCGCGGCTTGGTCCAGGACGGCTCGAAGTCGGGCGGTAGGTCAATGAATTCCAAAGAATACGGACTTCAAACGGATCAGTTTACCACGCCCGCGTCGTACCCTACCCAGGTCTCGACTCCGCTTCCCGACGACAACCGATTGGAGTACCATTCGGCTCGGCCTGAGAGGATATTGGGTTCAGCCTGATTGCCAACGGAGCGAGTGGTGCTTGACGCGGATGATCTGTTCCATTACGCGCCGACTTGCACCGTCGCGGGCTGCGACCAGCCACCGATGGTCAAGATCGCGGCGAACTGGAGCCACGGTCCACTCTCTGAGTTCAAAAACTATGGCCTGGCCTGCGTGGGGCATCGCGATCACTTGCTCGCTCAGGCCCGCGAGCGACGGCGCGGTTTGGCTGTTAGTGATGATGAGCAGGTGGGACCGGTCGAGGCCGTTCCGTTTGTCGGAGTCGTCGCCCGGATCGACCACCGCACCTGAGACTTCGTGCTTGATCCCTGGCATCCGCCCAGATCTTCTTCCTCGGGATGGACCCCGCATGTCAGCTCAACCGGTGGTGCGATCGTGGTATGCCCCGAGCAAGGTCGCGGCGGTCTTGATTGTCGGGGCGCTGGTCGCGAACCTGGCCGGGCCGAGTCTGGGCGCGGACAAGCCCTGGTTCGAGCGGTTCTTGCCGCCCGAGGAGTGGCAGACCCGGTTCTGGAACAGTCCCGACGCGCAGGCGCTCCGCAAGCTGGACATGAAGGTGCTGGCGGATCTCGTCCCGACGCAGGCGGGGTTCCGCTATTGCCGCTGCCCGGCGTGCGGCGCCGCCGAGACCACCGACCCGCTCGGTTGGTCGATCCGCAAGCCCGACGTCATCACCTGCGTGAAGTGCCAGGCCAGCTTTCCCAACGACTCCGTCCCGGTGAAGGACAAGGACAAGAAGATCCCCGAAGACACGATCGAGGTCGCGCCCGGGATCATCCACAAATATCCCTATCACATTCCCGAACCCGAAGCCCAGCAGATCCCCGACGAGCACCTCTACATCCAGGCCCGGCGCGACTACGAGGCCCGCGAGTTTCTCTCCAAGGCCGCCTTTTACGCCGCTGCCCGCTGGCATTCAAGCCCAACCGCTTCCAAAGATCCCCAGGACGCTCGCATCGCCAGCGTTCTGATGCTCCGGTTCGCTCAGGTTTACCCGCTGTACGCTTTGCACCTCGACCAACCCGGCCGGCCGAAGTTTCTTGAACCCGCCAACCAGCCGCCCCCCTATCGCCGGGGCTACATGACGGCGAAGTGGGATTGGACCGGCAGTCTCGACGTGCCGTTAAACCTCGTGCTGGCTTATGCCCTGATCCGCAACGAACCCGCGCTGGGGGAAGCGGGTCGGCTGCTCCACGATCTCAGGCCCCAGCGGACGATCGAGGAGCGCTTTTTCCGCGCCTCAGCCACGTTCAGCCAGAATCAGGCCGAGGAGCTGGCCGAGCAAGCCGTGCAGGTGGACCGCGGGTTACTGGCGGTCGGCCGGCTTTTGGCGGATGCCAACATGCTGACCGAAGCTCGCCGCCGCCTCGATGCGCTCGCCGAGAAGGGCTTTTTCTTCGACGGCCTCTGGCGCGGCGGCGATGCGCCGACGCATGCGCGGGTGCTGGGTCTGCTCGATGGCTGGATCGGCCCGCTGTTGTCGGGCGGGTCGGGTCCTGAAGCAACTCCAAAATCCCTGTCGGGTCGAGCAGGCGCGGACCTGCTGCCGATCGTCCGCCTGGCCAAAGCGGCGGGTGCCACGGCTCGGTTGGAAGGAGCCAAGGGAGAAATTCAACGCGTGGCCTGGCCGCCAGTCGCCGGGGCGAGCGCGGCGACGGGACCAGCCCTCCTGGGCGGAGCCGGTCTGGCACGGCTCGGGGTGGGGCAGGGGGATGATGCTCTAGAGATCGAACTGCGCGGCATGGGTTCGTTTGGACCGACCCGATCCCGGCGGCAGGCGCTCCGGGTGGCGGTTGGTGGTCGGACGGTGCTCGGTGACCTCGACGACTCCCCGCCGCGCGATGACGGCTGGGACCGCGCATCGGCCAGCCACAACACCGTCATCATCAACGAACTGAACCAGCGCGAGACGCCGCGGGTGATGCGCGAGCCCGCTCCCGGCGGCAACTTCGCCTTCTTCGCCGCTGACCCAGATTTTCAGGTCGTCACGCTCGACGACCCCTGGGCCTACCCGCGAACCACCACGCCGGGCGGTTACCGGCAAACGGTCGTCGTCTGCTCGGATGCCCGGACCCGGTACGCCGTCTCGATCTTCGAGGCCCGGGGCGGCACCCAGCACGACCAGATCTTCCATGCCATTCCGGCCCTGGATGGAGCATGGCAGACGTCCGTCCCGCTCACCCCCGGGCCGAAGTCGCTCCTCGCCGGGTCGATCCCGTACCTGACGACCGCCAAGGCGGCGGATGGTCGCTGGTTTGTGCAGGCGCTTGGCGCCTTCGCCGGGCTCCGACATGGTTTATCCGATCAGCCCGCCGTGGCCGACTACCGCGACGCGGGCCAGGTGCCGATCCGCCTCCACATCCTGGGCGATGCGCCCTATGAGGTCATCACTGGTTCGACCCCGCAAGCGCCCGACGACGACGAGCCGACGCAGGCCGCGCTCGTTGTCCGCCGGCGGACCGACCAGAACCAAACCCTGAATTCGACGTTCGTCACCGTCTTCGACCCCACGCAACCCGGCGGCAAGGCCACCAACCTGACAAAGGTGGGCCGGATGACGGATAGCCCTGGTTTCATCGTCCTCTACCTCGAAACGCGCGACGGTCCCGAGCACCTCGTCATCAACCTTCGACCCGGCACCGTCGGCAAAACCCGGCTGGCGGACGGACGCGAACTGACTACCGATGGCCGGGTCATCCGCTCCCGACGCGATGAGTTGATGATGGCGGGCGGCACGGTTGCCTCACTGGCTCAGGTGGCGGTCCGCCAGCCTGTCGTGAGCGGGAAGATTCTCGCCGCCACCCGGTACGCGTCGTCCGAAAGTCGCGGCTGGTTCGATACCGACGCCACCTTCGCGGACCCGACCAGCGTGATGGGTCGGACCCTGATCATTCGCCACGGCGACGCGACCACCCACGGCTGGACGATCCAGCGCGTCGAACCACTCGCCGACCACCGGACCCGACTCCACGTCCGCGAAGAACCTGGCTTCGTCCTTGAAGGTAAAGACTCAGTCGCTCGCTATTACCAGTTCCCCGCAACGACCAGTCCCGGTCCCCATACATTCACAATCGCGCAGATCGTCCGCTGATACGTCGCGACGTTGCCGACGCAGCCGTGGCAAAAAGTCATCAATTTATTGACGAATCGACTCGAACCACTAGAATCTCAACGTCGGTCGTGATAAGGGTCCGCAACCTTTCATCCGCTGACCAAAGCTTTGCTTTGATCATCGCCGTGTTTTCATTATCCGGCCCCGCCGATCCGTGTTATCATGGGTCGGCGGGGTTCGTGTTTGCCTGGCAAGATTTTGGGCTCACGACGATTCAGACGTGAGGCGTTCGAGTTGGTTCGCAGTGGAGAGGTCGCGACGATGGAACCAACCGACATCAAGAGCGGTGAAGGTCTAGTCGTCGAAACCGACCCCCGGTTTCCGTCCGGTCCCTGGACCGGCTTCTTCCTCCAGCCCGGCACGCCTGAGCGGCACTGGATGGAACTGGATCTCGTCTTCCGCGACGCGATCATGGCAGGCGCTGGGCGCGATCGCGTCGGGCGATTCACGATCTCCGGTCGATATTATCTCGACAACGGTCGAGCCCACTGGACGAAGACCTACGTCGCTGAGCATTCCATTGCCTACTCGGGCTACAACGAGGGCAAGGGAATCTGGGGTATCTGGGAATATCAAAGCAACTGGCGCGGTGGCTTCCACATCTGGCCCGTGGCAATGGGTGATCCCACGCAGCAAACGCTGGTCGAGGCTGTCCCTGTCCCGGTTCAAAAAGAGGCTGAGGACGCCGTCGAAGCCGACGCTGGCGTCGAGCAGACCGTCCCGGTCGAGCAAGAAGCGCAACCGGTCGGTGCTTGCCTAGCGTGACTCGCGGTCGTTGATCCACTGGCGAAGGGTGTTGGCTGGAATGCCGAGTGTTCGCTCGGCGGGGGTCGGGCCACCGAGCCTTGAGACCGCGAAGCAGCGCCAGAGGTCTTCCCACAAGGGGAGAGAGATGGTCCGGTCGATCGGGCCGCCACCAGCGCCGGTCCGACCCGCCTCCACCGCATCCCAGACGGCCGGCATCGCTGCGTCGAACAGATGGTTGATCTGCCCTTCGGCGACCTCGATGGGCTGGTCGTGAGCCCTGGCGAGCATCTTGGTCGCCAGGGTCCGGAGTCGCCGCTGCCAGTCGAGCGATCCGGGCACCTGCGGGACGGCTGGAGCAGCGACCGGAGCCGATGTGGTCGGCACCGACCGGCTTGGTGGCGTTTTGAGGACGAATGGTTCCAGATGCGACCACTCCAGCAGATCGACCTCGCGACCGTGGCGCAAGATGGCTCGTTCGATCAGGTTCCGGAGTTCGCGGCTGTTGCTCTCGTTGAAGCGCTGGGTGCGGAGGTGGCTGATCGCATCGTCGCTCAGTTCCAGCTCCACCCCGAGTTCAGACGCGACCGCACGAGTCAGCCAGCGGGCCTGCGCCTCGATGTCGTCGGGGCGATCCCCGAGCGGCGGGATCAGGAGCGGGAGCCGTTCAACCCGCGCGAGGAAGGCGAGCGGCAGTTGCCCAGCGCGACGCCGCTCGGCCCATGGTTCTGTCTCGACCGTCAGGATCACCGCGGCATCGGCATGGCGGCGAGTTTCTTCCTCGCCGAGTCGGCTGTACTCGCCGTCTTCGAGGAACGAGTGGAGGATGCTCGAACAGGCGTCGGGCAACCGGTGAAAGTCATCCAGGAGCACAAATCCCTTACCCGCTGCTGCCACGAGTCCGGGCCGATCCTCACGCGCGTCGGTGAACGCCCCACGCTTGTGACCGAAGAGGATGCTCCGGAGCAAGGTCTCGTTGGTCAGTTCGTTGCACGAGGCGATCGACATCGGTGCTTGCCGGCGATCCGAGACAGCGCGGAAGACCTCGGCCAGACCCCGTTTACCGGTCCCGCTAGCGCCGTCGAGGAGCAAACTCGGCAGCGGGCGACGGCCTCGCCCCTGGCGGGCCCCGACCGCATCCGTGCCGAACAACCGGGCCAGGTCGAACAACTGTGCCAGGGTGGAGCCGAACGCCTCCGACTGATAGATCAGACCATGTTCAGCCAGCGATGCCGAGAAGGCCGCCACCGCCGGCGCGGCCAGAAACTGCGCCAGGGCCCGAACCACGGCCTCGGCCAGCGGCGCCGACCCAGACCCATCGCCCCCCTTGCGCAGGAACCGATCGGCCGGGAACCCCTCGGGACGGGGATAAGCCGAGTACAACAAGCCCATGACCTCGGGGTGAACCCGCGTCGCTTCATCGACGAACAGCTGCCCGGCGCGGAGTCCGCCGGCGTCGTCCGAAAACCGCAGATCCGACACGACCACACCGAAAAGCTGCTCGTTGAGCAGCTTGCGAGCGAGGTCAAAACGACCTCCACGCTCGCGGACGAGATGCAGATGGATCTGGTGCGGCTCGCGATAGCGGTACGACGCGAGCCGGGCACTCTCATAGCCATAAGCCGAGATTTTCACCGCGATGGGCCTGCTCGACACATCACCCCGGCGGATAGGCTCGGCGGCGGCGGGCGTCCGGGTCAGGGCGGCGGCCAGGTCACTGGCAAAGCTCGGGATCAACGACTCCAGAACACGCGGGTCGTCGTCCAGGACCATGAGGTGCGGAATCCAGGCCATCGGCGAACCATTTCTTGGTCAGAGCCTGGACCAGAGCAAAGTCACCAGACCGCCCGCACCAGGTCGATCAACCAACCTGACGATCGTTCAGCGACGCCTCGGCCGGATCGGCGGGAAAGTCGAGGTCGTCGCGACGGTCGGCGAGGTGACGTTCGAGCTTCCGGAGCGCCTTGTACTTTTCGTCGGAGACGCGGGCCGGCGCCAGACCGAGTTTGGTGCTGATGTCGGGGACGGTCCAACCTCGGGTCCAGAGTTCGACGATCTGGTCTTGCCGAGGGGTCAGTACGTCGCGGCGGGCCGCTTCGAGAACTTCGCCCAGTTCCTGACGTTCGCGGTGGCGGCGGTCGTGGTCGGGGCTGGGGGTGAGCTGATCGTCGAGCGGTTGGTACTTCCGAGCCCGCTGGACCCGCTTGCGAACCATGTCGATGGCACGAACGAGTTCGCGGCGTTCCAGGGTGTCTTCGGCCAGCACGAGGTTGAGGTCAAGCTCACCGGCGCGGGCCTTGCCAAGTAGGCGGCAGCAAACCTCTTGCGTGCAATCGTCCCACAAACCGGGGTCGAGACGGGCATTGCGCCAGCAGACCGCGCAGTAGCGTTGGATGTCGTGCACCAGTTCCGACTCGGTCGCCTGCGCGGTAAGCGCGGCCAGTCCCATGACCAGCGCCATGGCACCAGCCCGACCGGTCCTGAGACTGATGGCGAGCTGTTTCGGGTCGTGAATCACCTGGGGTCGCCTCCCGGCTGGAGAATGAACGGCGGACGGCTCGTTTGCCGTGATTTTGCCAGCGTTCTCTTCCTTCAGCATAGGACAACCAATCCTGAATGGTTCGCTCGTCGAGAGTTTCAACGTTGGCGGGGCAAGTTGCGCGCCGGTGGATAGTCTGGCCGGCGTGGTTCGACGATCGTCCAGTCATGTTCCACCGCCAGCCGGCGGAGCTTGCGGTGTGGGTGGACAACGACGGCACGGCCAACTCGCCCCAACAGGGCTCGATCCGACCAATTATCCGCGTACGCCGTCGCGTCGTCCATCGTGATCTGCCGAGTTTGTGCCCACTGCAAGGCCCAGTGCAACTTTCCTTCGCCATAACATGGTGGCCCGTCGGCAATTCCAACTAGCCGCCCCCGCTCAATCCGGACCGGAGTTGTTAGCGTATCGGTACACCCGAGGTAGATCGAGAGCGGTTCCAGGACGATCCGCGGCGAGGACGAGACCAGCACGACGGCCGTTCCCCGCATTCGGAGTTCGTTCAGGTGATCGACCACGCCGACATACAGGCGGGGCCGAACATATTCGACAAAATTCTCGTAGGCGATCCGTTCCAGCTCATCGACCGGGATGCAGGCGATGTTCTCCAACCCGAAGTTGACCAGCCGCCCGTAATCGAGGCGACCCAGACGGTGCTGGAAGCCGTGGTAGAGTGCCCGGAGGAAAAATGACCGCCGGATCAGGCCCCGCCGCCGCAAGATCCGCGCGAACAGATAGGTTGTAGTCTCGGCGAGCAGCGTCCCATCGACGTCGATGAAGGCGACGGCGGGGGGACGCTCGAACGTGGGCCATTCGCTCGCCATCAGGCCGATCCTCCGGCCAGAGTGCGACCGATGTCGGCGGCGAGACCGCGCGCCGTGGCCGCGTCCCGGGCCTCGGCGATCACCCGGACAATCGGCTCGGTGTTGCTGACCCGGACGTGGACCCAGCGGTCGCCCCAATCGAGCCGAAGCCCGTCGCGGCGGTCGGTTGCCACCGTGGGGTAACGATCGGCGATCCGGTCGAACAGCTCCACAGGATTCGTCGGTACGCCACTCGCCGCCACGGGCCGGGGGTACTGATCCTTGACCATCGAGAACTGGGGCAGAGCGGCCACCAGCGCCGAGAGCGGCATTTTGGTCGCCGCCAGCAGGTCGAGCACCAGTGCCATCCCGACGAAACTATCCCGCACAAAGCCAACGCGCGGGTCGATCACTCCGCCATTGCCCTCGCCCCCCAGCAAGGCCTGATGGGCCTGCATCGCCTGGACCACATGGATCTCACCAACCGGCGTGCGGACGACCGGCGCACCGAACCGACCGGCCAGGTCCTCGGTCGTCCGCGAGGTGGACAGGTTCAGGGCCACCGGGCCGATCGCCTGCGTCAACCGGTGCGAAGCCGCGAGGGCCAGAGTCAACTCCTCGCCGATGTAATCGCCGGTCTCGTCGATGATCGCCAACCGGTCGGCGTCAGGGTCCTGCGCGAACCCGACCGCTGCGCCGATCGCCGGGATGATCCGCCCGAACTGTGCCAGGTTGGCGGCGGTCGGCTCGGGCGGGTGGTCGTAGCGGCCGTCGGGCTGACTTCCCAAGATGACCGCCTCGACTCCCAGAGCACGGAACAGCGCATCGGCCAGACGACCCCCAGCGCCATGACATGCGTCAAGCGCGACGGTGAACTGCGCGCGGCGGATTGCCTCCCGATCGACCGTCGTCAGGATTCGCTCCAGATGCCGGGCGTCGGGGTGAGCGATCGGCGCGACTGATCCCAGCCGATCCCAGGCCGCCCAGCCGAGGTCATGGGCTTCCCACCGCGCCAGCATGGCCTTTCCCTCCGCGGGGCCGAGCACCATTCCCCCTGGCTGAAAGAACTTTAACCCGTTGTACTGGGGCGGGTTATGCGATGCCGAGATCTGCACTCCCCCGGCCGCCTGATGATCCACCACCAGCCGACCGAGGGTCGGAGTCGCCACGGCGCCCGCGAGCAAAACGTCTCGTCCCGCAGCGCGGAGCGCGGCCACGACCGCCCCCTCGAAGATCGGGGCCGAGACCCGAGCATCGTGGCCCACGACGATCGGTCCAATCCCCTGACCGGCCGCATAGGCAGCCACGAAGTCCGCCGCGACCGACGGATCAAACCCATCGCCGACCACTCCTCGGATTCCCGACACGCTCGCGATCCGAGTTCCCGCCACGCCTGAGACTCCCCACCAGATCCGCACCGACCGGGCTGCGCCACGATCCTCCACTCCGGAAAAGTCGAATTCGCTTCGACAAGACCGACTTGCGAATCGGCCTGGGCCTCATCATGACACGCTCGGACGACGAATTCATCCCTGGAGAGGTCCGTTCCCTCAATTCGGCTGCAACCCCAACCGCGACCGCGCCTCGATCAGGTTTTGTTCGTGCCGCAAATATCGTTGCCGAGCCTGACGAACCTTGTCGGCAACCTCGGTCGCGTCAAGCATGGACACTTTCATCGTTTCCGCCAGGGCTCGAACCGCCTCGCGTTTCGCCCCGATATCCGCGACAAACCTGTCTGCCTGATCCGGCTCGGCGACCATCTTGCCGTTGAGAACGGCAATTTCACGCACCAGCTTGACGACCTCCGCCTCCTGCTGCACCACCTCGTCGAGCAGGGCGACCACAAGGTCTTCAGGTGCCCGGACTTGCAGTCGTTTGCTTTGTCCCTGCCGTCGTTCCAGCCGAGCGCTTTGCGTATCGAAATCGGCCTTCTTGACGGCTTCCACCGCTTCGGCCTCGCTGACCTGAAGGTCCAGTTTCCGAATCGTATGATCCTTCGTATAGCGGAGCAAGACATCCATCTCCGTTTGCGCCTGCTCCAGCTCAAACCCTGCCTTCTCAACGGCGAGGGTCTGGCTCATCGCCGCGAGAGGGTTCGCTCGGGCTCCATCGGGTCGGGCATTTTCCGCCGCCTGACCCTGCTCCTTGAGGCGATCGAGAACATCCTGGGCGAGATTCACTTCTCCCTTGAGGGTTTCATAATCTTGCTTGAAGATCCCCTCGGCATACTCCTTGACCGCATACTGGCGAACTTCGCGGTCGAACATCGCCTTTTTCCATGCGAGTTGCGCTGTCAGGACGGCTAACTGCTGGTTGGCGATGGTGTCGGTGAGTTCTTCGCGGACCGACTTGCGCACCGCGCCGATCTCGGCCTCTAGATTGGCCAATTCGCGGCCACGCTGTGCGCGCAAATCCGGCCGACTGACGTCGAGGACCATTGCCGGGGTCGGGGCGAGCGCGGGGTCCTGGGCAGAGCCGGCAAAGGAGACCGCGAGCACGGATAGGAACGCCAGGGGGGGCATGGGTAGCAGACTCCGGCTGAGGGATGACAAGGCGATGCAGTCGGTTGTTCCAATCACATCTCAGTTGTCGGTGATCGGCTTGGCTCGATCAATTACCCTGGCGGTCGAGTTCGCCAAAAAGGTCAGCCAGGGGGAGTTGAAACCCCGGGAGGACGGTGCCGCCATCGAGGATCTCACCACTGCTCAGCGTCCTGAACGTCTCCACGGCATCATAAACCAGGACCGTCCGGGCCACAGAGTCGACTTCCCAGACCGTCCGGACCCCAGCTCCAAAGTAATCCTGCCGTTTTCGTACCATCTCAGCTCGAATATTGCTCTGGCTGAGCACTTCGATCGCGAGGTCGGGAGCAAAGTTGGCGATCGGACCGATCGGTCGTCGCCGACCGGGGATACGCTCCCATGAGGCGAACGCCAGATCCGGGACCCGGACTTGACCAGCCAACAGTCGCATCATCCCATCCGCACCACTCACCAGACCGAGGTTACGAGGAATGACGAAGGCCCGGAGATAGCCGGCGAGGACCAATGTCAGGTCAGACTCGGTGTAGCCCATCGCCTTCTCGACCAGGAACCCATCGACCATCTCAAAGATGGATTTTTTGAGACCGTTGATCGCGATCAGGTCGTTCTCAGTCGCCGGTCGTATCGGCTTCAAGAGAAGAACACGCGATGGCGCGATCCCACCCAGGCGCTCGAAGATCAAGCCCAGGTCCTCCATGGTCTCGATCTGGGTTGCGGTGGCCATATTGGCTCCTGGAACAGATTCGTTCCGGTTGGGGCGAGTCAACGCGGGTTGCCCACCAGGAATGCTCGCGCGGAGGCACGTCTCACCCTTTAGTTGAGTTGACCTTCATGACTCTCGAGTCACGACCATAGAAGTTCGCCACTGGGCACCGCCCCTGAATCGACCAGCCGGGTTGTGTGCTGATGTGCGTGTCGAACGGTGAGCCAGGAGCGACCAGGACGTAGTCGATCGCATACCTGGCGAGCCAGCCGTCCATCAGAGCCGGGTCGGTCATGCTGGCGCGGTCGTAATCTTCGAGCCAGGCGTCACCGTACAGTTCGCACCGATCGTCGATGAAAACCTTGAGCCTGGGGGTATGGTAGATCAGGTAGCCACCGAGGGTATAGTCGTTCAGGACGCGAGCCCCGTTGGGGTGTTCTCGTTCGGCTTCCCGGAGCGCGGGCAACAACTCGACCGGCCAGACCGTCGGGTCGAGACCAGCCCAACCACGACCGACCACCGGCGCACGGACGTTGGCAACCTGCATCATCACCGCGCCGCCAACCAGAACCAGCGGCAACAGTGCGGGCCGCCAGTCGAACCAGACCGCGGGTTCGGCCGGGCGCTGGAACAGGTCACGCCCCGGTCGCGCGAGCCAGACCGCCAGGCGCGAGTGGGGCAGGACCGCTGCCAGCGCCACCACGGCCGAGATCCCGAACAGCGGCGCGTGGCGGATGCGGGATAAACCCAGCAGCAACCAGGCGAACGGAATGAGCCATGTCGCGCGGGGCCAGCGTGGCAGCGTGCCGACCAGTGCCCCCGTATAGATCGCGCCGAGCAAGAGAATGGCCCAAAACACCGGACTGCGCGGACTGGGTGGAGCCAATCCTGTTCGGCACGGGATTTGGCATATCTGAGCGATTTCACCGGCTTGGCCACTTTGAGTGAACCCAACGGGTGCCGAGTTCTTTTTGGTCGTGGGGGGCGTGGCTAGCCGGTCTTTGGTGACGTTCACTGCGCAGCGTCAACGGCCACGCGACCCCAGCAAACGAGGGGGCGGTGGACTCAACGACTCGTTGTTTTTGATGCCTTCGACGCTGCTTGCTTGGCGATGAACGCCTCCAACTCTTCCAGGTCGGCTAGTCCCATCAGGTAGTAGCTGACCATCTCGAACATCGCCTTCGTCGGCTTCTGACCCGACGACTGCTGCATCAGCAGGCAGGCGATCAAGGCGCAATACGTCTGCAGGCGGATGCCCTGGGGGTGGTCCCAGAGCAGGTGCGCACATCCCAACGTCTGCTTGAAGAAGCGGAAGAAGGTCTCGATCGTCCAGCGGTACTGGTAGATCAGCCCAATCAACTCCGCCGGCACGTCCAGCAGGTTGGTCACCAGACGGACCTCGGTGGGCTTGGCGGCGACCTTGGGTGCCAGTCGCCGTTTGGGATGGGGGGCGACGTGCAAGATGACAACCCGCGTGACGTGATTGGCCTGGGTGCGCGTTCCCACACGGACCACCGCATCGCTGACGACGCCAGCAGCCTTCGCCTCGGCCGTCAGCGGACGATCCTCCACGACCTCCAGGTGGGTGTTGTTGCGGAGCCGAAAGACGTAGTCGCTTCGAGCCGCCACGATCTCATCGAGCAGCCCCGCGTGGCCAAACCAGCGGTCGCCAACATAGGTTCGATCCGGGCGGAGATGGGCCTTCAGCACGGCCTTCTCGTCGGTGACGCCGGAGTTCTTCGGTCCGGTCAGGTCGAGCCAGTCGGGGATCGAGTCGTCGATGTCCAACTGGGCGTGCAGCCGCCACTTGTGTCGGGGCGACCCGTCGCGGTGATGGCCCCAGGCCGACTCGACGAGCCGAGGCAAGGCGTCGAGCAAGGTGCTGTCGACGGCGGTGAGGCGGTGATTCAACGCCGCCAGACGCGGGTCGCGTGGCATTGAGGGCTGGTGACGAATCAACTCGGCCAGGACGTTGCGAAGGGGTTGGGGATTAAAGACGCGGGCCGCCTCGGAGATCGAGCCGAGGGAGGCGTGGGAGACGTCAAATCGTTTGCGGACCTGCTTCAGATCACTGATGCGCATCATAGCGCGATGGCTGCGAGCCAGCGGCTGGAAAAGAGCGATCATGACCAGAGTGAGCAGTTGATCAAAATGCAGCGTGCGATTGTCGGCCTTGTCACGCTCACAGCCGTGATGATGGAGGTGAGCGAAGAGCGATCGCACGCCCGTCAAGAGGTTGAGCGTACGTCGAGAGACGGTCGGCGTCGGATCAGTGAGAGCTGGAGCATTCATGATCAAGAATGACCGATGAATGCTCCATGCGCAACTGGGAACTTACGTAAAAAGAAACCTCGTCGCTTGCGCAAACCCCGTGCCGAACAGGATTGGGGTGGAGCATGTTCCTGGATGAATTTCGGCAAGGCGGGCGAGGTCATGATCTCCATCCAGGTCGCCGGTAAGCGTGTTCCGTACGGGTTCACGACCATCGTCAGCCCGCACGCGACGACCAGCAGCCAGAGCCAGACCGCTTCTCGGCTCCGGGTGATCGGCGAATCACGACCGATGATCCACGAGCAGGTCCACCAGCCGACGGCCAGGCCCAGCGTGGCCATCCCCCCCAGGACCGCGCCGTGGATGTTGGTCCAGAGAATGTCGAGCGGGATCAGCCAGGCGAGGTGAACGAGTTTGAGCCGCCGCGCCTCGGCATCCGCGAGCAGGCCATAGGTCAAGGCGAAGAACGCGAGCGAGGCGACGTGCGGTCGGGCGTGGAAGTTGGTGCTGCTGGCAGCAATGGCCACGATCAGGATCATCACGGTTGGGAGCCAGTGGAGCCCAGCCCGGATCAGGCGGTGGCCGAGCCAGGCATAAACCAGGGCCAGCGTCGTCGCACTGACGAACAGGAGGCCATCGAGTCCGCTCACGCGATGGATCGCGGCCATGAGGCACTCGGCAAGCCATTCGTGCGGAATCCAGGTTTTTCCGCCGAAGGTGAAGCTGAACGGGTCGGTGTCGAAAAGATGTCCCGCCGCGAGCGTCCGCTCGCCCATCGCGGTATGCCAGAACGTACCGGGATCGCGAAACAACTGGGTCCGACCGAGGACCAGCAAGGCAAGCCAGATCCCCAGGAAGAGGCCCGTCGTCGCGCTCCAGTACCTGCGCAATGCGGTCATGCCCAGACTCCCCGGTCGAGCGAGCGAAAGCCGACGGCCTCGGCGATGTTCTGGGGCTGGATCGAGTCCGAACCGTCGAGGTCGGCCATCGTCCGCGCCACACGGAGAACCTTGTCGTGGGCTCGGGCCGAGAGCCCCAGTTCCTCCATGGCGGCTTTGAGCAGACTCGCACTCTCCGGCTTGAGCGGGCAAAATTTCCGGACCTCGCGGGGCGTCATCCGCCCGTTGACGGCCGCCCCCTTGCCCTTGAACCGCTCCGACTGACGAGCGCGTGCCGCCAGGACCAGTTGCAGGAGGTCGGCCGAGGTCGGCCCCGGCGGCGCTTCGGCAAGCTGCGTGAACGGGACGGCGGGCACCTCGACATGCAGGTCGATCCGGTCCAGCAGCGGCCCCGAGATCCGGCTCAGATACTTTTCCACCTGCGGCGGCGAGCAGGTACAGGCGCGCCTCGGGTCAGATCGGTACCCGCACGGGCACGGGTTCATCGCCGCGACCAGCACAAACTCGGCGGGGAACGTGACGCTTCGGAGCGCCCGGCTGATCGTCACTTGCCCCTCTTCGAGCGGTTGGCGGAGCACCTCCAGCGTCTTGCGGTTGAACTCGGGCAGTTCATCCAGGAATAAAATTCCCTTGTGAGCGAGCGAGATCTCGCCCGGTTGCGGCGTGCTGCCACCCCCGACCAGACCCGCGTCGGAGACCGAGTGATGCGGGTGGCGAAACGGCCGGACGGCCATCAACGGTTGCCCGGCGCGCAGTAAACCCATCGCGCTGTAGATCCGCGTCGTCTCCAAACTCTCGCTCGGCGTCAGGGCGGGCATGATCGTCGCCAACCGCCGGGCGAGCAACGTTTTGCCCGTCCCTGGGGGACCGATCATCAGCACGTTATGGGCGCCTGCCGCCGCGATCACCAGCGCTCGTTTGGCGTAGTCCTGGCCCTTGACGTCGGAGAAGTCTTCCTCATAGTGGGCGTGTTGCTCGAACACCTGGGTGAGATCGACCGCCTTGGGCTCGAAGTCGACCTGACCCGACAGAAAGCCGACCGCCTCGGCCAGACTCCCGACCGGATAGACGTCGATCCCTTCCACGACGGCGGCCTCGGCGGCGTTCGCGGCGGGAACGAGCAAGCCGGTCTTGCCGCCCTGCGCGGCGGCAAGTGCCATCGCCAGTACCCCCTTGATCGGTCGGGTCTCGCCGTCGAGCGCCAGTTCGCCCAGGATGGCGAAATCACCCGGCCGCTCGAAGGCGACCTGACCGCTGCCAAGGAGCATCCCCAGCGCGATCGGCAAATCAAACCCACCGGCATCTTTTTTGAGGTCGGCCGGGGCCAGGTTGATGACGATCCGGTCGATCGGTCGGCGATAGCCCGAGTTGACCAGCGCTCGTTCGACTCGATGGGTCGACTCGCGGACGGCGGCCTCGGCCAGACCGACAAGGACGATCTTGGGCATTGACGCCGAGGAAACGTCAACCTCGACCTCCACCGGGGCCGCGTCGATGCCGACCAGGGTGTACGAGGACAGTTTGGCAAGCATGGCCAGGGACACCGGGGCGGAGGTTGGCGAGGTCGTCAGGGAACCGGTGTCCAGCGTATCAGGCGGGTCGCGCTCGACAAAGAGCGTGGTCAGAATTCGACGCGACTGATCCCCGTGGCAATGTTTCAGGCATGGTCGTTGCGTTCCGAAAAACTTGGCTATAATGGACGTTTGAATTTGCCAGGATTCGTCGCTGCGATCTCGGGCCGACTCGGTGCCGTTCGAGGAGAGATGATGCGTCGCGACATCGACGAAGCGTTACACGGTTGGCCCGGCAACTCCGAACCCGGTGATGTGGTCGCGCGCGAGATCACCACGCGAGATGGACGCAAGGTTGTCCAGATCCGCGTTGAACTCGGTTTGCTCCAGATGGAAGTCGAAGGTCGGCCCGACGGCGTCCGCCCCCATGGTTTTCCTACCTACTTTGATTATCTCAAAAATCGAGCTGCAGCCCGCTCGAACAAGGGGACCGACTGGAAGGTCTCGCCCGATCAGGCGGTCGAGGTGGATCGCGAGTTATCGCAGTTCAACCACCGCCGGATTGCCTGGCTGACACTGCAACGCTATGACAAGGCCTTGCTCGACGCTGATCACTCGATCGCGCTGATGAACTTTTTGCAGCAAAACAGTACGAACCACGAGTACATCGAGTCGCACGAGCGACTCCGAGGTCTGGTCCTGTTCCACCGGACCCAGGCCGCCGCCGCGTTGGCGCTCGAACGACGCAAACCCGACGAGGCGATCGACTCGGTCCGCGAAGGGGTCGAAAGTCTGGCGGATCACCAACGAGAATGGACGGCCGAGACCGAGCGTGACGACACACCGAACGAATCCTTGATCGCTCAACTCCGCGAACTCGAACACGAGATCCGCAAGAACTTCGAGGTCGAGAAGACCCTCCGCGAGCAACTCGATGAAGCGGTTGCCGACGAGGATTATGAGCGAGCCGCGCGCATCCGTGATCAGATTCGCGACCGGGCCGGTCGGTAAGTGGGCATCAGGCCAGCTCTGCCTCGGCTCCCGATCCCGGCCAGGCGACCGCATCGGCGGCAAAGATCGGCCCCTCAATGCAGACGCGTCGGAGGTCGGTCGTGCCGTCGGCTTGCCGGATCGGCGCAACGCAACTGAAGCAAACGCCAAACCCACAGGCCATGTGGTTTTCGAGCGAAACGAGACATTGGATCCCGTGCTGGGCCGTCAAGCGAGCCAGGCTGGCAAGCATCGCCGGTGGACCACACCCGACCACCAGCGCTGGTCGGTCACCGCGCTCGATCCGCCGGGCAAGGAGATCCGTCACGAAGCCGTGGTGCCCCGCCGACCCGTCGTCGGTCGCCAGATCGACTTCAATGCCTGCGGCGAGAAAGTCGTCCAGCCCCGCTGCCAGGTCGACCGACCGGACTCCGTAGAGCAAGGCGGCACTGGCGGCTGTGGGCTGCGACGGGGCCGAAGAGTCACCATATCGAGCCTGCCCCAACCACCACTTGCCAAGGGCCAGGAATGGCGTTTGCCCGATCCCGCCGGCGACGAAGACGACCGGTTGGTCGGCCCCGGGACCGGGACCGAAACCGTTGCCCAATGGCCCCCAGATCGTGGCCTGATCGCCCACGCGGAGCCGGGCGAGTGCCTCGGTCCCAGGCCCCACGACCAGATAAACAAGATCGAGCGCCTCGGCCGCGCCCGACTCCGAGCGGATCACATCATAAACGGCGAACGGTCGACCCAGCAGCGGCGCTGATCCACCGGTTGGTCGGACCATCAAGAATTGACCCGGGCGGATGACCTGCGCCATCGCCGGGTCGGTGAGTCGCAACCGGAACGTGTCGCGGGCGACGGGAATGTTCGCGGCGACCACGACTGTACGCTGCCGGGCAGTGCTGGTGTTGATTGGTTCCAAGCCAGATCCTCAAGCAGCGAACAGGTCGGGGACAGGATCAATCGTCGTCGCGTGCCCCAGGACGACGCTTCGGCATCGGTCGCGACCCACCGGGAGCAGCGCCGCGGGGTGCCGGTCGCTTCAACCGAGATTTGGGTCGGTCGTCGCTCGGCTCGGGCGTCGGCGCCGGTCCAGTGTTGAGTCCGATCACCTTGCGAGTCGGCTCGGACGATCCCGGGATCGGCAAGCGGCGGTTGGTGAGTGGGCGGCGATCACCCCCGGCTGGTGGTCGCTGATCGCGCCGGTCGTCGTTGCCAGACCGGCGCGGCCCGCCGGACTGCTGGTTGCGGCGGTCGTCGTCCCGTCCTGGGCGAGGGCCACCAGGTCCACCCGGCCGACGATCATGATCCTGGAATGATCGAGGACCATCCGAGCCACCGGGTCGGCGATCGTTGTTTTGGAACGAACGCGGCCCACCCGGACCCGACGGCCGCCGATCATCACCCTGAGGTGAACGTGGCCCACCCGGACCGGACGGACGGCGATCCTGGTTCTGGAACGGGGGGCGAGGGCCACCCGGACCGGAGGGGCGACGGTCATCATTTTGGAACGAAGGCCGAGGGCCTCCCGGACCAGAGGGACGGCGGTCATTGTTCTGATAGGGCCGGTCGCCACCTGGCCGCGACCCGGGGCGAGGCGGGCGCGAGTCGCCGCCAGCCTGGTAGGGGGGGCGACCCTGCGGTCCACTTCCCGGCCGTCCCGCACCACGCGGACCAGATGGCGGACCGTTGTTGGAATAAGGTCGCGGCCCATCGGGACGCGGTTGCGGCGGGCGACGATCCTGCTGGAACTGGCGATCGCGGTCGTCGGGGGTCGCCTGAAACATCCCCGGCCGTCGGGGTGGCCCACCAGCGGGGCGACGGTCGGCCGGGCCGCGTGCGAATCGATCTTCGCCCGGACCGGGGCGCCGATCCTGGGGCGCGTCGTTGCCGCGATAGCCGGGGCCGTGCGGTCGGCTCGGACCACGCGCGTCACGCGGCGGGCCATCGGTGCGCGACGGTTGGCTGCCGAAACTTCGGGGCTGATCACGCGAGTCACGCGACGGGCGCCGGTCGGCTGCTCCACTTGTCCCGAGGGGCCGCCGGGGGCGATCGGCGTCGGGGCGGGGTCGGTGGTCGATATCCCAGGGCATCGGCACCGGCTCACCGGCGGCGACGCGGCGGAGCAGGTCGACTTCCTTACCGGTCAAGGGGCGGGATTGCCCGACGGCCAGACCTTTCAAGGTGATCGGACCCACGGCAACCCGGGTCAGCATCATCACCTTGTGGCCGAGTTTGGCCAGCATCCGCCGGACCTCACGGTTCTTGCCTTCGGCCAGAACCATCTCCAGGACCGTGGCGTCGCCCTTCTTCGCCACGACGCGAACCCGCTTGGCGCGAACCTTCCCCTCGGCCAACCAGATCCCCTCGGTCAACTGGTTCAAGGTCTCGCGCTCGGGGGAACCGGCGACGATGACGCGGTAGAGCTTCTCGACACCGAACTTGGGGTGTGCCAGCTTGTTGGCCAGTTCGCCGTCGTTGGTGAGCAACATCAGCCCGACGCTCATCTCGTCGAGCCGGCCGACCGTGTAAACTCGTTGGCTGATCTGGGGCATCAGGTCCAGGACACGCGGGCGGCCGGATGGGTCGTTGTTCGTCGAGACGTGACCCTTCGGCTTGTTCACCGCGAAATAAACCAGGCGTTCCTGATGGATCTTCTGGCCGTCAACCGCGACCGAGATCTTCGCCAGATCGACCTTCGTGCCCAGTTCCTTGACGATCTGGCCGCCCACGGTGACTCGACCCTGGAGAATCAACTCCTCGCAGGCGCGACGGGACGCGATCCCGGCATGAGCGAGGATCTTCTGAAGGCGATCGGCTCCGACATCACCCTGGCTTGCCCTTGGCCTGGACGATGAACCACTCGGGCGAGGACGGGGTGGCGCGCCTTCACGGCGGGCTGGCGCGCCTTCACGGCGGGCTTGCGGACCTTGACGTTCGGTGGGGCCACTCGATGCAGGCCGGGGGCGACGCGTATCCGCGTGGCCCGAGGAGGTGCGAGGGCCGCGAGACGGAGACTTCCCCCGACCTGGGGGACGCTGCGAAGGCATGTTCAATCCAATCTTGATACGTTACCAAAAACAACGCTGTCCTCATCAACGGGGGGCGAATGCCAGCCCTGAGGTCAGCGTCTTCTATTCTAAACCACGGTCAAGTGAGGCGTCCAGAATGGCGCTGCAACAGGACGAGGAAGCACTGAAAATGCTTTGTTCAGGACGAAGGTTGCGGTACATTTGGCGGTTCTGAGCAAACCCGACGTGCTCCATGTTTCTGGAAGTGACCCGTGGTATGGCGACGCAGATAAGACTGGCAACGCCGGACGACGCGGCCCAGATCCAGGCCATCTATGCGCCGTTCTGTGCCGAGGAGTCGCTGGTCTCCTTCGAGATTGTGCCGCCCACCGTTGCGGAGATGGCAGGGCGGATGACCCGGATCGCCGCTGCCTATCCGTGGTTGGTTTGCGATCACGCCGGCGAGATCCTGGGATATGCTTATGCCAGTCAGCACGCCGAACGGGCTGGGTATCGCTGGTCGGTCTCGACGGCGATCTACATCAAGGCGGGCCGACGCGGGTCGGGCGTGGGCCGGGCTCTCTATACCACCTTGCTGGATATCCTGAAGCTCCAAGGCTTTGCGAGTGCTTACGCGGGCACGACGTTGCCGAACCCGGCCAGCATCGGTCTGCACCAGGCGATGGGATATCAGGCGGTCGGGGTCTATCGCGACGTCGGTTATCTGGACGGCCAGTGGCTTGATACCGCCTGGTGGCAGGTTTCGCTCCGGGGACGGATGACGGACCCGCGACCGCCGCTCGACGTGGCCTCGGTGCTGGACACCCCGGACTGGCACGCGGCGATCGGGCGAGGACTGGCGCACCTGCGAATCGAACCCAGCGGGACGACTGAGAATCAGGACTTGGGAACATGACTCGTGCCGCGTGGTCGCGGGTCGTGGGCTGTGGGTTGATCGGGCTGGCAGCGGGAAGCGTTGGGTTCGTTTGGGATCGATCAGCGGCGGGGCTGGCGGTCGGGCTCGGGATCGCCGCTGGCCTGATGGTGGAGGCGGTCTGGCTCGCGGCCGGGCTGACCAAGGCGTTGCGAGCGGGTCCGATCTGCCCCGTCGGAGCAAGACCGGCGGATGGCGAGGTTCACGTCTGGACAATGGCCGGAGTGGCCACGGCCGACCCGATCGCGGCCACCCCCTGGAAGCGCTGGCGGGGGATCCATGCCGGTGCCACGCCGAGCCTGCTCGACTGGGCGGGCAATCGTCCGCTCCTGGGGCGGATCGCCCTGATCTCGGTCTTCGTGGGACGCAATGGGCGATCCTGGACCGATCCTGAGATCCGCGCGGCGCACGAGTCGTTATCCTCGGTCGGCCGGTGGATCGAGCGCGAGGCGATCCGCTGGGCGGCGCCGGTGAATATCGGTCTGGCGGATACCTTCTTCCAGCTTGATGACACCGATCCCGGTGCGGTCGAGATCGAGTTCGTGCCCGAAGGGGATGACTTCGGCCCGCTCGAAGCGCACGCGACCACCCGGTCGGTCGCCGGGGCCAGTCGGGGGGCGGCTGCGCTCGGGTTTCGCGACATCGCCGATCTGATGGGCCGGATCAACCCGTTGGTGGCGGCCGATGCGCACGTCTGGCTCTGGCATCTCAAGGAGCGGGGGCGGTCGCACGCGGTGCCGGTCGGCGACCGTGTGGTCGCAGGTGTCGGCCTGGCGATCTGCTTCGCCCGCGAGTCGAGTTTCCGCGAACTTTTGACGGGTCCGGCTCGGGTCGACCCCGTCACGGTCGCCCACGAGTTGATGCACCTGTTCGGAGCGTTGGACAAGTACGGCGTCGCGCTCGATCGCTTCGCGGCTGACCAGGTGTCCCATCGCGACATCATGCGCCTCGACGAGAGCCGACTCGATCGACTCCGGGTCGGGCGGCTGACAGCTCGGGAGATTGGCTGGCTGGTTCGAAACGAAAAAACCCGCACCCGGAGCGTTTCCGGGGGCGGGTTTGTTGATGAAAGGGATGGTTGATCAGTTCGATTCCGTCGAGATGGTCGCTCTGGCCACTGTATTGGCCAGATTGGCGGCGTCCAACGCTCGTCGATAGTCTGCATATTTGGCAAGCGGGGCAGAGTGCGACCCGTCGCCGTAGACGCCGATCACCGTGTGCAAACCATGAAACTCACCCGTGTCGGCTCGCAGGAATAGCCCAGACCGGATCAGCGAAGCGAGGTTCTGCTGCCAGAGCTGGGTTTCAGCCAATTTCGTTTGCATGGCGAGCCCCTGAGTTCAAGAGTGAAGATGCTTTTTCCCGGCCCTTGGCGAAGGTGACCGACCGATCAAGTCTCGTTCGAACTCTATTCTAGACGTCAGAACAGTCAACATGGTTCGATTGCCACCGGATTCTGGCTTTTTGCAAGATTTGATGGATGTTTGTTGGGAATTGTGTTGCAAACTCACATCAATCAACCTTGCGAATGATCCAATTCCGATCCTCACAGACAACCGCTCGTCATTGACCCGCATCTTGCGAACCTCAAGAATCGCCGAGGACATTGGCAAGGCCCATGCCAAAATGCTCAACTCCACGATAAACTCGCCTGATCTCGCGGCAAGATGGTCGATTATTGATGATTTTGGTCAAATTTTGCGGCTCGAAATCCGAGAGGCTGATCACTTTTCTTCAAGTTCCCCTTTGCCTGATTGGCTCCATGTTACAAGTTTGGGCAGACTCGTCCAAACTTCGGGCTGCGAGCCGGTGCTTGAAGGGAGTCCGCCCGGGGAATGATCCTTGCTCAGATGGCGGCTGGCTCGATGGCTGGAGTGGCAAACCGCCGGTTCAGGTCATCAATGATCCAGTGGAACGCGACGAGATGAACCGACTCGACAATTCCCATGTCATCGATCCCGACATGGAAGTTGTGGTGGGCCTCGATCCGGAGCGCCCCCCCGTTGAAGCCGGTCAGGCCCACCGTCGTCAGACCATGTTGATTCGCCCAGGCGACCGCCTTGAGGATGTTGGGGCTGTTGCCCGACCCCGAGATGGCCAGCAAGACATCACCGGGCGAGGCCAGGTTTTTGAGTTGTTCCAGAAAGATCCGGTCGTAGCCCTCGTCGTTGCCCCAGGCCATGATCCCGGCCGTATTATCGGTGAGACTGAGCACCTTGAGGCGTTTTTGATTCTCGAAGTCGCGCAGCGTGCACTTGGCCAGATCCTCGCTCAGGTGCGACGCGGTGGCTCCCGACCCGCCGTTCCCGATGATGAAGACGAACCGACCGGCATGGTAAGCGACCTCAATGATGGCCGAGATGTTCTCCACCTGCGCAAGGTCGAGATTCTGGATCTCCTGGCAGACCCGGTCCAGATAGTCTCTGGCACCCATCAAGCTTCCGAGCATCTGACCAGCCTCCCTTGTTGCTCGATCCCTGGTGTCGTCCGCTCCTCCCACGCGACGGGATTGTAACGACCCGGCCCTTTTTGTTATAGCCCGACCAGTGGCCCGTCACCGACACGACTTCCGCTCTGGTTTCCACCTTGCACGACGAGGCATTTCATGGGAGCGGTCTGGTTGCTTCTGGGGCTGGTTCCCCTGCTGGTTGCGGCCCACCTCGGGGCCAGGCACGCATTCCGGGTCGAGGCTGGGCCGCCGCGGGTGCTGGCGGCGAGCGTGCTGGCCTGGGGCTGGGTGACGGTTGGGGTCGAGGTCGTGGGCAATCTCGGCCAGCTTGACCCGCCCACTCTGGTCGGCTGGTCGGTGGCTGGCCTGGTGGTGGCGGGTCTGGTCGCGTTCGTTCGTCCCGCCGCGGCAGACATCGCCCCGCCGCGCGAAGCCATGGGACCGTGGGCCATCCTGGCGACGGGGTTGGTCGGTTGGGCCGCGCTGCGATTGGGGCTGATCTCGGTGGTCTTCCCAGTCAAGGTCGTCAGCGACGGCCCGATCTATCACCTGTACATGGCGGCTCGCTGGTGGAAGGCGGGGCGATTGTTCCTGGTTGCGACCCCGTTCGGCGAGCTAGGAGCCACCTACTTCTGGGCGAACGGCGAACTCTGGTACTCCTGGCTGCTGACGCTCAGCGGTGGCGATCGGGTGGCGCGGATCGGGCAGGTTCCGTTCCTGATTCTCGGCGGGATGGCCATCGAGGCGATTGCCCGCCACCTCGGCACCCGAGCGAGCGCCGCCCGGCTGGCGGCGTGCTGGTTCGTGGCGATTACCCCCGAGTTGATCTTCGCCTTCGAGCCGAACGTCGACTCGATCCTGATCGCGGGTTACCTGCTGGGGGTTTACTTTTTCCTCAGGGCATTCACCAGTTCGGAGCCGCTCAGCGTTCGGGCTTTGATCCTCGGTTCGCTCGCGGCGGGACTGGGGATGGGGACGAAACCGACCGGGATCGTCTTCTTCCCGCCGGTCCTGGCTCTGGTCGTCGTCGGTCTGGTCTGGCGCTGGTGGGGCCACTGGCGGAGCGGTCTGCTGTCCGTTATCGCCGCCGTGCTCCCCGCGCTGGCGATGATGGGTTACTGGCCGATCCGCAATGCGCTTTTGACTGGCAACCCACTCTATCCGATCCAGATCGAAGCCATGGGCCGAGTCTGGTTCGCCGGTTGGTTCGCACCCGGGGCGATGCACCAAAGCCCTTATTACATCCCCTGGCAAAACTGGCGCGCCTGCTGGGATATCATCCTCTCGGTCTGCGACCCCCGCGAGTTGCCGGTCTGGCTGGCATCGCTGGTCGGGGTCTGGGCGATCCGTCGGCCCAGGACGACCGACGATCGAGTCACCGACCGCTGGGTCTGGGGATTCGCAGGGCTGGCCTTGTTCAACCTGGCGGCGTACTGGCTGGTGATCCCGTACCGGTCGCAGCAACGCTTTTCGTTCCCCGCGCTGGCGCTCCTGGCGATCCCGCTGGCTCGGTTGTTCGATCGCGCGGGTTGGGTCCGCGGGCTGGCCGTCGTTTTGCTGGCGGGGCATCTGATCACGCCGCAAACCTGGCCGATCGCGGCGCGCGAGGCCGAGATCCCGTGGGATGGTCAGGCCATGATCCCCAACGCGGTGCCCGGGGCGATCGACTTCCCGACAACTCAGGCGGACTGGCGGCAGCAGATCCAGCGACCCGGCTTCTGGGCCACCGGCCTGCTTGGAGTTGGTGCGTTGGGAACCGTGGCCTGGTGGCGAGTCCGCCGGTGGGTCGCCGTGGTCTGGCTCTTGCCGTGCGTGGTGGGGAGCGCCGAGTTGATCAACGCTCGGGCCGGGATTGCGTTCCCGTACTTCGCCGATTACATCGTCGGCTGGACCGTTCTGGAAGCCCGGGCCGGCCGACAAGGGGCGCGGATCGCCTACGCCGGCCACAAGATTCCGTACTACCTGATGGGATCGAATCTGCAAAACGACGTCCAGTACGTGAACATCGACCAGCACCGCGACTGGCTCCTGCATGATTATTTCCAGCACGCCGCCAGCTCGGGAGACCCCACTCTCTGGCCGAATCCGTTCCCCGCCTGGGGACGGCTCCACCCGGATTACACCGCCTGGCTGGCCAACCTGCGCGCGGCGCGGATCGACCTGCTGGTCGTCACGCGCGTCAACGTCGAGGAAGGGGTCGAGAACGTCGCCGATCGCGATCTCTTTCCGATCGAACGGGTCTGGGCCGAAAGTCATCCCGAAGCCTTCCGGCCCATCTATGGTGTGGTCGAGAACGATCCCCGGTTCAAGATTTTTCAGGTCAAACCCGGAATCTGAAAAACTTTCGCCCAAAATTCGACGGATCACCCGCCGAGATCGCACTATTAGAGAAAGTGTCCTGCTCCGCTGCGATCGAATTTGGGTCGAAGCGACGTTTTCCTGAGAGAAGTCACCGTTATGCGGCTTACCTTGCGGACGTTGATCGCCTGGCTGGACGACACCTTGACCCCGGCAGAGGTCAAGGCGATCGGCCATCAGGTTTCGGAAAGTCCCTTTGCCAAGGAACTGATCGAGCGGATTCACCGGGTCACCCGGCAGCGACGGCTCACGGTGCCGTCCGAGTCGGGGGCCGATGCGACCGACTCGAATACCGTGGCGAGTTACCTCGACAACCAACTCCACGACGAGCGGGTGAATGATTTCGAGAAGCGCTGCTTGACCTCCGACGTGCATCTGGCCGAGGTGGCCAGCGTGCACCAGATCCTCAGCATGATTGGGCACAAGGCCAAGGTTCCCGTCGACGCCAAGAACCGGATGTATCGGCTCGTTCGGGGCCGTGAAGCCTCCACCAAGCCGAACCCACGACCAGCGCGGGTTGCGGGTGCGGTGGATCGATCCGACCCGCCCACGCATCCGTCGGTCCGCTGGTCGGCTCCGGTCAGGACCACACCGCGGGTGATCGAGCGGTTCGGACCGCTTGCCGGAGTGCTGGCGTTGATCGGTGTTCTGGGCTACATGGCCTCGCGAAGCTTGCAGCCCGAACCGGGGCGACCGGCCAACGAGGTCATTCAAGCTCCCAAGCCTGCCGCGGTCAACCCCGCCCCCGTTCCCGTCGCAGCCCCGCCCGTCGCGCCCGTCGTGGCAACCGCGCCCGTGAACCCTGCCCCCAAGGCGGAGCCAACCGCCCTAACCCCAGCCCGTGAGGAAGTGGGGTCGGTGGACCCAATCAATGGTGTGATCCTCCGGTCCCCACTCGACGCGGCGAGCTGGGAGCCCATCGAGCCCAAAGCGTCGATCAAACCTCAGGTCCGCTTGATCAACCTCGCTCCGTTCCGCAACAGCATCAAGACCGTGAGCAGCGACGTGACTCTGGTTGACTCGGCTGAGGTGGTCTTTGACCCCGCCGACCGCGACGAGGCCGCCCGGTTCGACCTCCGGCGGGGCAAGGTCGTCTTGCTCGGCGTCTCGGCCCAGCCCCTCGCCTACAACGTGCGGTTTGAAGGGCACATGCTATCGGTGACGCCCGCGCTCGGCCGGTCGGTCGGCCTCGAACGAGTCTATGCGGCCGATCCGACGACCAACGAACCGCCGACGGCGCGACTCAGGGTGTATGTTCCCGAGGGAACCGCCACGCTGAAGGTTGGCGACACGGCGGAGACCGTCGAGGGGCCGGGCCAGATCTCACTCCAGGTTGCGGGCAACTTCACCGACAAGACCGACAAACCAGCGCCATCGTGGGTCGCCGACGCACCGCAGTCGGCCTTCGACAAGGAAGTCGCCAGCCAGTTTGGCCAGTACTTCCGTCCGGGGCGGCCGATCCTCTCGAATCTTGTCGAGGCGATGGATGACCCGCAACCCAAGGTCAAGGAACTGGCCGCCGCCGGCCTGGGTACGCTCGGAGACATGGAGTCGGTCGTGACCGGGCTTGATCGCAAGGATCACCCCGCCTTCCACCGAGCGGTCGTCGATGTCCTCCGGAACGGTCTGGCCTCGGGGGGTGACTCCGCCAAGGCCGTTCGCGACGCCCTCGCCCGGCAGTACGAAGAGCCCTGGCCCAAGCTGACCGAAAACCTGATCATCGGCCTCCCACCTACCGCCGCCCGCGATGAGGCTGCGCTCTCCCGCCTGGTCGAGGACCTGGCCAACGGACCATCACGCGGGATTCGCGCTCTGGCACTCGACAACCTGCGTGCTCTGACGGGTCGAGATAGTCTCGAATACGACCCCGATAACCCCACCGAGGGCAAGGGCTTGCGTGCATGGCAAGACCTCAACCGGCGGAAAGAACTGACCCGGGATGTTCCCGCGTCGAACCGTTAAACCGGTACAGCCCTGCAACGGAGTGCAACCATGAACCAGCCCGACTACAACCAGGCCCGCGTGGTCGCCGAGCAAGCGGCGATCACCGCGGGGCAAATCCTCCTCGACTATTACGGCAAGGTTTCCGCCCGCGAGAAAGGGCCGGGAGACCTCGTCACCGATGCCGACTCGGCCAGCCAGCGGTCGATCGCCGCGACAATCCAGGCGGAGTTCCCCGACCACACCCTGCTCGCCGAGGAAGACGGCGTCGTCGCTGATCCAGACAATCCCTGGCGCTGGATCGTCGATCCCCTCGACGGGACCGTGAACTTTGCGCATGGTTTCCCGTTCTGGAGCGTCTCGATCGCGCTCGAACATGCCGGCAAACTCGTCGTCGGGGTCGTGTACAACCCGATGACCCGCCAGATGTTCGCGGCCAGCCGAGGGAACGGGGCCACGTGCGATGGGCGGCCGATCCAAGTCTCACGGACCAGTTCGCTCGGTGCTTCGTTGATCTCGACCGGCTGGCCGACGGCGTTCGCGGCCGATTCCGCCCGCCAACTTGCGTTGTTGAACCGATTTGCGACGGGGACCCACTCGGTCCGGCGCACGGGTTCGGCCGCGCTCAACCTGGCCCACATCGCCGCCGGGCACTTCGAGGTCTTCTACGCAACCTCGATCCGCGCCTGGGACGTTGCTGCCGGCGTGGTTCTCGTGACCGAGGCGGGCGGCCAGGTCTCGTCGCTCGATGGCCGTAAGCATGATCTCGACAACGGGAGCCTGCTCGCCACCAACGGGAACATCCACGACGAAGCCGTTCGTGCTTGCCTCGAAGCCTGGCCCCAGATCGAGAATTCCTGAATCCGCTCGTCCCCCACCTGACCAAAACAGATCGGGCTGGTAAGATGGATAGTCTAGCCTGAGCTTGACTTCTGAATGTGACCACGCGCTCGTCCAGGTTTTCAGGCGTATCCGACCGCTCGGAGCGACTCCGTCATCATGGTAATCGCAGTCGTTCGCCGCTCCAGGTCAGGGTACCGCGCGGGTCGGCTGGCGTTGTTGGTCTGGCTGGGAATCTGGTGCGGCCCTGCTCGTGGCGACGATCCAACCCCAGCGGTTCAGCCGGCAAAGCCCGCGAGTCGCCTCTGGCCGTCGGCGATCATCCTGGAACCGCCCGCCGACCGGGATGCGCTGCTGGCCCGGCTCCGACGTCCCGACCTAATCCTCTGGGATGCGACCAGCTTCGACCAGCGTTGGCTTGGGCCAGATCGCTCGGTTGGCCCGGTCCGGATCGGCACCAGTGTCGTCGGCTCGGTCGCGGTCGCGGTTCGGCCCGCCGTCACCAGAGCGGCGTTGACGGTCCGGCTCAAGATCTTGATTGAGGGCGATGAACCGGTCCTGGTGCCGATCGCCCTGGATGGCTTGTTGCTTGGCCGCGTCACCGAGGCCGGGGTTGATCGCCCGGTGGCGATCCTGGGCGAGCGGCGCGGGTGGGGAGTCGAACTGAACGGACGCGGCGAGCACGCCCTTGAGGTCGAGACCAGCGTTCTGGTCCGTTCGACCGGATCAGGGCAGACCCTCGAACTGGCCATTCCGCCGGCCGCGTCGACCGAGGTCGATCTGGCGGTGAGCCGACCGCTGGTTGCAGCGCGGGCGGGAACCGACGAACCACTGGTGATCGATCCCGAACCGGATCGAGCACGAGCCCGCGGCCATCTGAGCCCGCGGGGACGCCTCGAAATTACCTGGCAAGAAGCCGATCCCCCCGGTGAAACCCTCCCGACGGTGCTCGCGGCCCGCGGCGAAGTGGCGATCGTGGTGAATCCCGACAGCCTCGAAGCACGTGAGACCTGGTCGGTGGCCGCCATCCGAGGCCAGGCTCGCGAGGTCCGCTTTCGCCTCAAAAACGCGGAAGAAGTGCTGACTGTCGAGTCGGACCGCCGGACCGTGGCAGCCACGCGCCGCAAGGTCGACCATACCCAGGACGACTTGATTGTCCCGCTCTCCGAGCCGATCACGCCCGCCCGACCGGCGACGATCGTGCTGGTGACCCGTCGTGGTCGAGCAGGATCAGCGGGCGCGCCGCCCGACGGTCCGACGCGGTTCAGCCTGGAGGGTCATCCGATCCAGGGGGCTCGGTCGCAGACCGGGGTCATCGGTGTGGCCCGGTCGGCCGCCGCCGAGATCACGTCCAGGATCGGGTCGGCCATCCGGCAGGTTGATCCCCGGACCGACCTCCCCGACGCCTTTCGAGGTCAGCCCGACGGCTGGCTGGGCTTCGAGTTTGCCGGGCAGCCGTTCGCGCTGGAACTCGATGTCGCTCCGGTCGTCCCCCGGTTCGAGGTCACGACTCGATCCACCCTCAGCCCGAGCGCCGAGGGCGTCGAGGTGAGCACAACCCTGACCGGTCGCGTCTGGCAGGGGCGGCTGTTCGACTTGCAAGTCGCGGTTCCCGCCGGCCTGGAGTTTCGCCCGACCGCCCCGACCGCCGATGGTCCGACCGTGCAGTACAAAGCGAAACCAGGACCACTGGTCGTGACCTTCGCGCGGCCGATCGGGCCTGGCGACACCTTCTCGGTCCCATTGCGCGGGGCAATGACCCGTCCTGGGGACGGATTGGCCCCCGTCCCGATGTTTACTCCTCTGGGCGCGACGGTCGCCGCGACCGACGTCGCGCTGGTGTCGGGTCCGAATCGCGTGTTGGATCTGGGGAGCGGATCGTCGCTCCACTCCACCCGATCCGACACCATCAACCCTCCGCTCGACTGGAACTGGCCGGGGGGATTCGACCCCAACCATGGTGCGGCGGTCGTCTGGCTCCGCTCCGATAGGGCGGAAGAAACCGTCCCGGTCAAGTTATCAACTCACCCACGCACGGTTCGCCACCGATCCAGTTTGAATGTCGCGACCGACCGTCAGGGCGCCGACGTGGTGGATGAGATTGCGGGCGATGTGGCCCACGGCGCTCTGACCACGCTCGACGTTGCCTTGCCCCCCGAGGTGCCCGACCGCTGGGTCGCCGAGGCGGGTGAGACCCTCGAACGCGAACCGCTTGACCCCGACCCCGCGACCGGCTGGCGACGGTACCGGATCAAACTCGGCGAACCGACCGACTCCTTCCAGGTCCGCTGCCGTTATCGACTCGACTTTTCGCAGGCCGCCGCAGGAACCACGAACGCCGAGGGCGGGTATCCCTTCCACCTGCAACCGATCCGGATCTGCGATGGTGTCTCCACGGGGCAATCCATCCGCCTGCTCGCTGAGTCGGACGTCGGCCTGCGGGTCATTGCTCCGGGCTGGCTCGAACGCCCGGTGGAAACCCGGTCCCCGACCGATTCGGTGCAGCAGGTCCGTCAATCGTTCGAGCACCCCGGCAGCACCGATCCCGGTCCGATCGAGGCAACGGCGACTCCCGGCAAGTTGGCCAATCTTCCCACGCTGGTGGCGTCGCGACTCTGGCTCCGGTCGATTGAACTGCCGGGCGGATCGCTGGCGTCATCGGTCCAGTACCGCCTCGAATCCCACCCTCGGACATTCGCCGTGCGCCTGCCGGCCGGGTCACGTTGGGTCCGGGGGAGCGTGGGGCTGGTCGAGTTAGGACCAGCCGACGTCGAGCAGGTCGAGCCCGATCTGTACCGGATCACCCTGCCCGCGGCGGCGGGTCTGGGACCGATCCCGATCCGGGTCGACTCGACACTCGACGCGGGCCTGACGGCCGACATCTGGCCCGCCCCCGAACTCGTCAACGGCGTGGTCCAGCAATCGGTCTGGGAACTGAGTTTGCTCGGCACGCGCGCCGGGGTTGGTGTCCCCGCCGGCTGGAACGATGAGAACCACTGGTACTGGTCCGGGTTGCTCTGGAAGCGCGAACCCCGACGCAGCGAGACCGACCTGGCCCGCTGGCTCGCCGATGGCTTGCCCCGGCAAGATGGTCCCGAAGCCACCGCTGGCCGCCTCGGTAGTCGTCCCGATCATGGTCCCGTCCTGGGGCCAGAGGATCTGGCGAGCGGGCGGCATAGCTACCTGTTTTCGCGACCTGGTCCCCCGACCGTGTTGCGGTTTACTTCGTTCGCTCGCGCGACCCTGGTGCTGCTTTGCTCGGGACCGATCCTGCTGGTGGGCCTCTTGATCCTGACTCGTCGTCCCCCGCCGCGCTGGCTGCTCGCCAGTCTGCTGATGCTGACTCTGGGGGTGGTAGCTCTGGTCGAGATCAACACCGCGTTCCTGATCGTCGAGTCCTCGGCCCTTGGTCTGGCCCTGGCCGTTGTCGCGGCTCTCATCCAGACCGTGCTCGACCGGCGCAATCGCCTGCCCGATGCGCTGCCAACGGGCACGATGGTGGTCATGTCCGGCTCGCCCAGTGGGTTGTCGGTCAGCCCGCTCACCCCTGTTGAATCCAACGACCCCACCGTGATCCGGCCCCCACTGGATCAGATCGGTGGGTCGACCTCCACGTACCCGACGCCCGACCTGCACTCGCCACCTCTGAGCTTTCCCGCGGAGGAAACGAATGAGTAGCCGGTTGCCGCTCGTGGCCTTGAGCCTGTTCATCCTCCTGACGACCAGCAAGACGCCGGTCCGGGCGGAGGGACCGATCGAGATCGTGCGGGTCCGGACCCCGGCGAACCGGGTTTCCGCTTGCTTCCCTGCCGGGGCGAGCCTCCGGACCATGCCGACAACCGAGTTCGATGCGCTCGTCGCCCAGGCGGAGAGCGCGGCGAGCAAGACTTCGGTGCTCGCGACGGGCCGCCCGATCCGGGTCGAGCATACGGCGAGGTGGGACGGCTCGATCCTGACCGGTCGGTCGCGCGTCAGCTTGCCGGCGACGCTCGGGTCGGAGCGCGCGGCCATCATCACCTGCGACCCCTGGTCGCCCGCCGTGCTCGAATCACCCGACCGCGCTGCGTTCATCCGATCCGACGAGGCGGGTCGACTGGTTCTCGTCCAACCAAGTGGTCAACCCGCGCGATCCGTCGAGATCCTCTGGAGTCAAGCGGCCCAGGCCAATTCCGGCGGCGCCGTCTTCGCGCTCGCGCTGCCCGATGCCGACCTGGCGACGTTTGATCTTGACCTCCCCACCGACGCCACCGTGACCACGGTCGCCCCGAGCAATCTCCGCGCACCGACCGCGGATCGGGCCGTCTGGAAGTTCGCGGGAGCCTCGGGCCGCTGGCCGATCCAGATCCACCCCGGTGGCCCGAGTCAGACCAGCGGACCCGGCCCCTGGTTCGGCGGTCCGACGCGCATCGACCTGAACGCGACCGGGGCCAACTTCGTGGCCGACTGGCGCGTCGAGGCCAGTTCCGGCGGGCCGATGGTCGCTCGCTTTGCCCTCGACCCGGGGCTGGAGCTGATCGACGTGACCGGGGCTGAGGTTCAGGAGTTCCACCGAGTTGTTGCCGACCGCTCGGAGGTCGAGGTGACACTCCGCGAGCCCGAGCCGGGCTATTCGCATCGAGCACCGATCGCGATCCGCGCTCATGCGACCGTCCCACTGGCTGGTCTCTGGTCGATCCCCACGGTCCGACCGGTTGCTGGTTCGGGCTGGTTGGGCGGACGAACCGAGGTCGGGCTCGACCCGGCGCGGGCGGTGGTGGCGATCACCGAGCGGTCCGGCTGGCGGGTCGCGCCTCGAACTGGCAACTCCAGCACGCCCACCCTCTGGGTGTTCGAGTCCGATGGTCGCCCCGGTCCGGTCGCCGACCTCCGCCTGGCACCCCCGACGCCCGATGCCTCGGTGGCGATCGATGGCACGCTCCGGCTGGGTTCGCGGGCACCCCGGATCGACCTGGTTGCCACCTGGACCGTCAGCGCCGGCCGATTGCTCGATCCGACCCTCGACCTGCCGGCCGGATGGGTCGTCGATGGCGTGGCACTCATCGGTGACGAACGCCGCGGCAGATTCTTCTGGTCGGTCGAGCCGCTGGCTCTCGGGGTTAGCCGCGTTCATCTCGACGGCGCGAGCTGGTCGAGCGACCCGACGTTGCCGCAGTCGACCTCGGTCCGGGTCACGGCCATCAGACCCGGAGCCACCACCGAGCCAACGGGGGTTGGTCCGCTCGACCTGCCTCGGGTTCGCCCGGGTGCGGGTCCGATCCAGGTCGCCGAGGAGCGTTGGGTCGCCTTGATCGAACCGGGATATCAGGTGGTCCCGCAGTCGAGCCGTGGCCTGGTCTGGGACGATCCCCCGGCGTCGGCTCCGGCGGAGTCTGCCTGGCAACAACTCGCCTGGCGTTGGCTGGAGGTGGATGCTCGGGCGACGATCGACCGCCGGCTGGACCGAAGCGAGACACAGGTTGATGAGCGACTCGAAGCCGCCATCGGCGGCGGGCGGTTGCATCTGGTCTGGTACTGGACCATCACCGGCGGCGGCCGACCCGAATCGCTCCCGTTCCGGTTGGATCTCGACCCGACGAATGCCCCTCGCTGGCGGCGTCATGACCAAGCCACCGGGCCAGTCGTCGCCGCCCCGCCGCTCACCCATGATCGCCGGGCGGCGCTCGGCTGGCCGGAATCGGGTCTCGCGGCGGAACTTGTGATCCGTCCCGACACCACCGCCTCCATCAAGGTCCGGGGCGAAACCGACCTCCCCTGGTCGGGATCGGGGACCATCCCGCTGACCCGGTTCGCGGGGTCGGTCCGAGTCCGGCGCTCCGTCGTGGTGCGCGTGGAGGATGCGACCCAGTGCCGGGTCGACCGGGTCGAGGAACTGGTCGCTGTGGGCCGGGGCGAAGTCGGTGACCCGACCGTCACTCCCGATTCGGAATCCTCACCGTACCGCGCGATGATCGGCGAAGACGAACCAGGCTGGCGGGTCGCGGGGGCCTGGCTGGGAGTTGGCGACGCGGACCACCTGGAATTGACCACTCTGGACGCACCAAGAACTCCGGGCGTCGCCGGCTTGATCACCGAGGCGTCGCTGACCTCGCGGCTCGCCCCGGGGTCTCCGGGTCGACACCGCCTGGTCCTCCGGCTCGCCCCTGGCTCAACGCGAACTCTGGAGATGAAGCTGCCATCAGGAGCACTCGTCGACCGGGTCCGGTGTGACGGGCAACCCGCCGTTGTGACCACCGATGGCTCGACCCTCCAGATCAACCTGGCGCGTGCCGAACCCAACCGGCTCGCATCGACCATGACCCTCGATTACCGGACCGGGGCCGACCCATCACCGACGGGTCGCGTCCAACCCGCAGCGCTCTTGCCGATCACCTCGCTCGCTTGCCTGTCGTTTACCTGGCAGGTCAACGCTCCTGACCGGTTCGCCGTCATCAGCGAGTCACCCGACCTGATCCCGACCGACCTGACCGCCGAGGTCGCGGATCGGACCGGGTTCGACCCCGGTACGGCATCAGCGGCTGAAACGATGTGGACTGACCTCGATCGGGTCGTGGCGAGTGTTCCCGCCGCCGAGACGACGCTGGGCGACTGGCTGGTCAAGCTCGACGCGGGACCCTGGCCCCTGGTGATTGACCGTCTCACGCTGCTGAGCGTGGGACTCGGACCGAGGTCGCGGATCAACGCCGCGGGGTTGGAGCCGGCTGCCAGTCGATCCGGGTCGGCTCGGGCGGTGTTTGGTTTGCTCGGGCTGGCGGTCGAGCCGATGGGGGCAACCTTCCTTGTGACGACCCAGGCGGACCAACGCCCCGATGGCGGCCGGACCCTGGGCACGACCCGCCAGCGGGCGGCGGGGCAAGTGCTCCTGGACGCCTCGGTCGCCGGGTCGGATCGGTCGGATCGGTTCCAATCTCCGAGTCGCTGGCGGAGCGAGACCACACCCCGCGCCTGGCTCGCATCGGAAACCCCAGACCGCGGTCTGGTCGCGCTGGGTTGGCGGACTCATCGGTTCGCCGCCTCGACCTGGCCCGCCTCGTCGCTGGCAATCCGACTCGTTGATGCCCACTCCAACCAGCGCTCGTTGGGGTGGATCGCGGTTGGTGCCGGTCTGGTTGGACTTTTGCTCGGGTCCGTCAGGCTGGCCTTGCAGCGCCAGCGACCTCGGCTGGCGCTTGGTTTGCTCTTGATCCTTGCTCTGGCCACCCCAGCGCTGGCCCGGCTCGACCGGGACGAACCGATCCTGGTGGCCTTACCCTACAACGACCTGAGCCAGATCGACGCTCCGGCGGCTCGGGTCGTCCTGCTGGCGACGGATCACGACCGCCTGACCCGACTGGCGCGGCCGGTCGTCCCTGAGCATTCGATCTTCGCCTCGGTGGCCGCCGTGACACACCGAATCAGCCGGGGAGTTGGCGACGGCTCGGCCGTGGTTCGCAGCGAATATCAGCTCGATCTGGCTGGCTCCTCCCTCGGTGGTCCATTCCGACTGCCGATCGGCAAGTCATTCGACCTGACGGCGACGGTCGGGGGCCAGGCCGTACCCCTGGTCATCAGCCCGGATGGGACCACAGCGACGATCGTGAGGATTCCCGGCGGGCAGAGCGCCCTGGTCGTTCAGCGGTCGGTGCCGATCCGGTCCGATCCCGGACGTGACGGTGGCTCGATCGACCTTCCCGTCACGCGTTCGGCGCTGGCTCGGGTTGAAGTTGAAGTCGCCCCGACCACCGACCCCGCTACGGTCGCGTTGCCGGATCTCACAGGTCGTCGGACCGTTGGACCAGGGTTTGTCGCGGGTGAACTCGGCCCGGCGACCCGGTTGGTTGTCGGCTGGAACCAGGTAAGCCCCGACCGTCGGCCGCGATCGGCCTGGAACGCCCTGGTTCGGTGGGATGCGGCACGGGCGGGAGACCTCTTGACCGCGCGACTGACCGTAACGGGTCCAGAAGCGGTCCGATCACTCCGCGTTGACCTGGAGCCAGGACTTGCGGTGATCGGTCAGACGATCCCCGGCCTCGTCGGGATCACGCTGGTCGATGGTGGCGACCAACCGGGATGGGTCGCACACGTCGACCCGCCGCTCCGAGCAGGATCGAGCATCGAACTCGCTCTCTGGCGACCTCGGACCGAAACGGGGCCGACGCGAACTTGCCCACGCTGGACGATCCCGGACGCCGAGATCACGGCGCTGATCGGGCTCCGGAAGCCCGAGGGCTGGGCAGCACGCCTGATAACTCCACCGGGCGAGATCACGCCGGGCGAGTCCGAGTTCATGCGCGCCTGGGGGCCAGCGCCGCCCGACGGATTCACGTTTTCCAGTCTGCGGCGCAGCGACCTGACGCGGCCCGTCGTGGCCGAGGTGGCCCGGGGCCTGGCCAGGTTTGAGGTGCGCGATCGACTCGCGGCGCAGGTTGTCCCGGGCGAAATCCAGATACAGGTGGACTCGTTCCTGACCGGACGACTCGGCCCGATCCTGGCGGCCGAGGCCATCTTCGACGGTCCTGTCCGGCTCGATCGGGTCGAAGCCGCCGGCCTGGCTAGCTGGAGTCAGCCAACCCCCGATCGGCTCCGCCTGATCTTCACCGCCGCTGGACCGAGCCGCGACCTCGCTGTTCACCTGGAAGGCAGAGTCGCGGTCGTCCCCACTGGTCCCGAATCGACCATCAGCGCCGCGCTCCCCTGGCCTAGGTGGCGAGGTGCGAGCACCAATCCCGGCAAACTGACGGTCGAGGCACCCGCGGGGTGGACCGTTCGAACGGGCGATAGGACGATCAGCGAGGAATCCGCATTCAAAGATCCGTCCGGCCCATCAGCGACCCGAACGATCCGCCACGCGGTCCTGAAAGAAGACGGCGTCTTCCGATTGACTGGGACCAGCATGCCGGCCCGAGTGAATGTAACCATCGCGAGCGACGTCCGGCTCGACGAGGGAAGGGCCGTCTGGTCGGCCGATGTCGAGTGTGAGATCACGGCCGGCTCGGTCGGGACTCTCTACTGGCAGTTACCCCAGGGTTGGGCCGAACAGGCTCGGCTCCGGCCGGTTGCCGGAACCATGCCGGTCGTCGAGGTCGAGCAACGGGGCGACGCGACCGTCTGGGCGATCACCTTCGCCGAGCCCGTCTGGAGCCGACGCACACTGACCATCGAATCCACCCGAGCCATGCCTCCTGGACTGGCACTGGCTTACCCGGAACTGGTTCCGTTGTCGGTCCCCGGGCGGGGGTCGGTGATCCGCCACGACCTGACAATCACCAACCTGGCGGGTGCGCCGCTGACGTTGATCAACCCAGGTGGAGTCATTCCCCTGAACCACTCCCGGGCTCAGTCGGAATCCTCGGCGGTCCCCGGTGGCGTTGTCAGTCGTGCGTTTCGCGTGCAGACGGAACCCTGGTCGCTGGGGCTGCTGATTCGACGAGAACCACCGGTCGAACCCACGCTCGCGACCCGCTTCGACACCGGCCGATCTCTGGCCTGGGTGGAACGCTGCGACTTCCAGACGACGCTGGATACCTCGGCCCGATTGCAAGGGCGGGCAGACTGCCTGATCAAGCCTGGAGCCGCGTTCCTGGCGGTCCACCTGGCGGATGAGGCCGCGATGGTCGGCGCCTCGGTCGAGGGGCGTCCCGTGACACCCATCCGATCCAGCGAGGCCGCCCCGAGTCGCTGGCTCATCCCGCTCGGTGACCGGGGCGGGCGGCGTGTGGCGTTTGGCTGGGTCCAGGCCGCTGGTACTTCGGCGGCCACGATCGGACAACTCCCCTCATTCCAGCAAGCCGCGATTCTAACGACGCTCCAGGTCGCCTCGACCGACGAGAAAAACACGTTGTCCCTGACCGGGGGCACCTGGGAGCGGTTGACGCCGTCCCAGGCCAGGTTTGGTCGGTTCGAGCGGCTCGCGGTCGATCTGATCGCGGCGGCCATGCGGACCGACCGCGCCACAACCAACGACTCGACCGCGATCCTCGATGGCCTTGTCACGCTAAAACTCGACCTGCGCGCCGCCGCTCGGGGAGCGCGGGAACCCGATGACGCGCCGCGACCCGACCTGGCCGCCTGGCTGGTTGTGCAAGAACGAGTCCAGACCGCCATGCTCGCGGCGGGACTCAGTTCGCTCGTCAACGAAGCCCAGCAACGGGCGGGTCTGGCACCCACCGAACTGGACCCGACCCGTGTTGCTCCCCCCGAAGACGTTCCCGACCCGTTCCAGATCCGTCGGCTCGGGAGAGTTGAGTCCTTCGCGGGAACGACTTCGGGCGACCAGCCCCCGGTCTTGATTCGTGGTGAGGAGCAATAGCTCATCAAAAGAGCCGACCCAACCTCGGTTGAAGGCTGGGTCGGCTGGGATGGATCAGTTCAGGAAGATCGATCAGGCGAAGAGTTGCGGGATCGGGTGCCCACCGTCGACAACCTTGATCGGGCGACCGCGAGGGGTCGTGTACTCGGTGGCGACGTCGATTCCCATCCCCTTGGACATCGAGGCGACAAGGTCCATGACACCGACGGGTTGATCGATAATATCGACACCGTCCTTGTCGGTGGCGCCGATGGCCTGGCCACCCTTCATCCCGCCACCACCCATGACGACCGACCAGCTCCGCGGCCAGTGGTCGCGCCCGGCGTTCTGGTTGATCCGAGGGGTCCGACCAAACTCACCCATCCAGACGACCATCGTGTTGTCGAGCAAACCCTTGCGCTCAAGGTCGGCCATCAGGCTGCCCATCCCCTTGTCGAGGGTCGGCAAAAGGTTTTTGGAGAGCGTGTCGAAGGCGTTCGCGTGCGTGTCCCAACCACCCAGCGAAACCTCAACATAGGTCACACCTGCCTCGACCAGCCGTCGCGCCATCAGGCAGCCCTGACCGAACGAACTTCGTCCGTAGGCGTCGCGAACGGCGGCGGGTTCCTTGTCGACCTTGAAGGCGTCGGTGTAGCGCGAGTTCATCATCCGGAGCGTCTTGGCGTAGACGTCTTTGTGATCGACCGAACCCTGGCCCCGCTTCTGGGCGACGAAGTTGTTTTCGGTCAGGCCGAGCATCTGAACCCGGCGCTTCATTCGCATCTCGTTAATATCCTTGGGCGGTTCAAGGTTGGCGATCTTGCCGTTGGGGTTGTTCACCACGAACGGCGAGTGCGCCATGCCCAGGAAGCCCGCGCCTTCGCCCGCCGAGTTGATCGCGATGCAATGCGGCAGGTCAAAGTTTTCGAGCTTTTCACCCAGTTCGTACGACAGGACCGACCCGAACGACGGATGCACCACGGTCGGGTTGGGCGAGTAGCCCGTGTGCATCATGTACGTCCCGCGCTCGTGGTTCCCCTCTTTCGAGTTGAGCGAGCGGATGACGTTCAGGTGGTGCATCTGCTTGGCGACGGTCGGCAGATGCTCGCTGATTTGGACCCCCTGAGCCGACGTGGCGATCGGCTTGAATGGGCCACCGTTCTTTTCCGACTCGGGCTTCAGGTCCCAGGTATCGATGTGGCTCGGGCCGCCACCCATCCACAGCAAGATCATGCTCTTGTTTTCCTTGCGAAGCTGCTGCGCATTGGCTTCGAGCGAACTGGCGAAGTGGAACGCCGGTACGGCTAAAGCCGTCGTCGCCATGTGCCCCAGAAAGTGGCGGCGCGACATGCCTCGGGGAACGATCAGGTGATCTGACATCGGTCGACAACCTCCCTAGCTCTGGGCCTGGCGCGAGGCGCATCGCGGATCAACGACAACACGCGTTGATCCGGCCCCCCGGTCACTTTCGATCAACAAATCAGCGGTTCAGGACAAACTCGTTCGAGTTGAGCAACGCCCAGAACATATCTTCCATCACGCAGATGGTGTCCGGGTAGTTGGTTAAATATTTCTTGGCGGCGTTCAACTCGGTCGAACTGGGCGCCCGACTGAGGGCGGCCAGGTAAAGGCGATTGACGACAAAACCTTCCGATGATCCTTTGCTTTGCAGTTGCGCCTGTTCGAGCAGGTCCGCAAGGAAGCTCCCCGAGCGACCACCGACCGCCTTCTCCATCAACTCACCGTTCATCATCATCAGGGCCTGCGGGATCGTGCCCTGAAAGCTCGACCCTTCCTCACCTTCGTCATTGGCGAAGGCAAAGACGAATTGTTTGAGCCACTGATCACGATTCTTGGTCGTGTCTTCGCCGCCCGCCTTGTGCGCGGCGGTGGCGACGATGAGCGAGTCGAACAACTGCTCGGGGGTCATCGGCTTCATGTTCATGTGGCTGAACAGGGTTTCGTCTTTGTGGTTGTCCTTTGTCGCGGCGCTGGTCAACTGGTAAGCGTCGCTGTTCATGATCCAGCGGATCAGGCTCTTGATGTCGTACCCGCTGTCGCGAAAGTCATCGGCCATTCGAGCCAGCAACTCGGGGTGGCTGGCGGGGTTGTGCGTGCCGAAGTCATCGACCGGGTTGACAAACCCTCGGCCGAAGAAGTGACCCCAAATCCGGTTGACGAACGCCTTCGAGAAGTTTTCGTTCTTCGGCTCGGTGATCATCCCAGCCAGAGCCCCGCGTCGCTCGACATCCTTGTTCTGAGAGATCTTGCGCCCATCAAGGAACGTCGGGAAGGCGATCCCGAGCCGGGCATCGCGGCGTTCGTACTTGGAAAACTTGTCGGTCGGCACGTCGCTCAGGTCGGTGTGGTCATAGATTTCGGTCCCGGCGGCGTCGGCCGTGCGGACGTCCATCTTCTTGAGACCTTGATAAAAGGCGTTGATCCCCCAGAAATCCGCCTGTTTCCAGTCGTTCGACGGGTGATCGTGGCACTGCGTGCACTGAATCTGCTGGCCGAGGAAAACGCGGGTCGTCACCGACGTCAGGTTCACGGCGCCATCGGGCATGTGGGCCAGCGTGTAGTTAACCTGACCGAACTCCTTGTTCGACCCCTTGGCCGTCAGGAGGTCATGAGCCAGCTCGTTCCAGGGTCGATTCGCGCCAAACTGGCGGCGGAGCCAGGCCGTCAGGGCATCGGCGTCAACCTCGCGGGGTTGCGCCTTGCGACCGAGCAGGATCACTTTCCACTGGGTGGCGAAGTTCTTCGGGTAGTCGGGGCTGGCGAGCAGGTATTCAACCAGCTTGGCTCGTTTGCCCGCGTCCTTACCGCGGAGGAAGTCGCCCGCCTCGCGAATGTTGGGAATCCGACCGAGCACGTCGAGATAGGCCCGCCGGAGAAACTCTTCATCCGTGCTTTTGGGCGACGGTTTGATGCTATTTTGGGTCCACGACTCCTTGAGCATGGAGTCGAGGTAGTCGAGCTTGGCCCCGGTCGAGGTACCAGGCTTCGGGGCAGGGGTGGGGTCATCCGCTGCCTGACCAGACGTCGTGATGAGCGCAAGCAAGACCGGTCCCATGAGGGCGAACCAACCGGGCGACCGTCGAAGACGAGTCGGCAGCATGACCCTACTCCTTGACCAGAAACGTGCTGAGAGATTGGACGGGCGGCAAGCGAGATGAGAAGCAAAGTTCCAGAAGACTTGCGAGACGATTCTGGATCTGATCAACATTACAGCGGGTGAACCAACGCCGTCAAAGAATTTTTGACATTAGGCATCGACAGCATGAGTGCGTTGATTCACGCCAACATCCGACCATTGTGCGATCGGTTTACGGTCCCACCCGCGAATCGTGACACCGTAATCCACGGATCTCGCAATGGAGCGAACATTTGGAGGCCGACGGTGTCAGATCGTGACCAGAACAAATCAAGATCACGCGGCAAGTTCCGTTTTTGCACATACCAAGGAATGAGTCATGGGCAAGCCAGGTGGATTTCAGGGACCGCTCGAACAGGTGGGACCATGCCAGTACCGGATTCCCAAGGAATATCGGTCCGACATGCGCGTGGACGGTTTGATCTTCGCCGATGAAACCTTGATGCGCTCGATCAAGCTCGACAACGGCCCCGAGCAGGTCGCCAATGTCGCGACCTTGCCCGGCATCCAACGCGCCAGTTTGGCGATGCCCGACATCCACTGGGGATACGGGTTCGCCATCGGCGGCGTGGCGGCCACCGACCCCGAAGAGGGGGGCGTCATCTCGCCCGGCGGCGTGGGCTACGACATCAACTGCGGGGTCCGACTGCTCCGGTCCGACATCGAGTGGACCGACGCCAAGCCGCTGATCCGCCAGCTCGTCGACCAGCTCTTTCGCGATATCCCGACCGGCGTCGGCCAGTCGGGCCTGTACAAGTTCGCCAAGCCGCAACTCGCCGAGTTGATGGCCCGGGGAGCTTCCTACGTCGTTGATCAGGGTTATGGATCGGCGCGTGACCTCACTTTCACCGAGGCGGGCGGCGTCCTCGCGGGTGCCGATCCCGACCGGGTGAGCGACCGCGCTTACACCCGGGGCTACGACCAGTGCGGCACGCTCGGCTCGGGGAACCACTTCCTTGAAGTCCAGGTCGTCGACCGCGTGCTGGACCCGATCGCCGCCGGGGTGATGGGGCTCCGCGAGGGTCAGATCACCGTCCTGATCCACTCGGGGTCGCGTGGCCTGGGGTATCAAGTCTGTGATGACCACCTTGCCATGTTCAAGGGGGCACCCCAGCGGTATGGGTTCACCTTGCCCGACCCGCAACTCGCCTGCGCTCCGGTCCGGAGTCCCGAAGGGGGCGCATACCTCGCCGCGATGCGGTCAGCGGCCAACTACGCCTGGTGCAACCGGCAACTGCTCGCGCACCAGGCCCGCACGGTGTTCGCCAAGGTCTTCGGCAAGTCGTGGGAAGCCCTCGGGCTGGAGATGGTCTATGACGTCGCGCACAACATCGCCAAGTTTGAGGATCACCAGGTCGCCCCAGGCGACACCCGCAACGTCTGCGTCCACCGTAAGGGGGCCACGCGTGCCTTCCCCCCTGGCCACCCCGAGATCCCCGAGGCGTACCAGTTCATCGGCCAGCCGGTGATTATCCCGGGCAGCATGGGCACGGCGTCCTGGGTCCTCGCCGGCCTGCCCGGCAGCATGACTGAGTCGTTCGGTACGACCTGCCACGGCGCTGGGCGCGTGATGAGCCGAACCGCCGCCGTGAAGCTGGCCGCCGGGCGGCGGATCGACCGGGAACTCGACGCCATCGGGATCATCGCCAAGGCTCGCGGTTTCAAAGGTTTGGCCGAGGAGCAACCCGCCGCCTACAAGGACGTCGACCAGGTGGTCGAGGTCGTCGACAAGGCCGGAATCTCCAAGAAGGTCGCCCGACTGCGGCCCGTCGGGGTGATCAAGGGGTAACTATTATAGGACGGAGTTTAATAACCAAAGACTCCGTCTTACTCAGGGCCGGTGCATCTAAATCTGGGCAAATTCCCGTCGCAAGCTGTTTTTGACTGCCGCGCAAGCGAGTTCGCTTTTGCTTTTTTGCTTAGATTCAAGTGGGCTCCAACACGACTGAATGGTGAGGCAGCATGAATGGAAGAACTGTCACCAGTCTGGCCAACGTAAACATGCCGACCGGTTGGCCCTGACATGTCCCAGACGTACAACCAAAATCCCCGATTTAGCAACGATCCGCTGAAAGACATCGAGTGGACTTTGAGGTCGCTCATATATTTTTGCCTTTAATTCGTCGTCATCTGACTTTTTTTATCGAGATTTTGCGTTCGACCAAATTTTCACCCTTAACTCCCGGTTCACCGCCCCCGAATCATCCGCACGCCTCTCCAGCTACCACCGCCTCACGCGCCTGCTCGAACGCCTGCAGGAACAGCTCCAGTGGTTGGGCGGTCAACTCATGGTTGCCGCTCGCTTGAGTCGATCGGGTTCGGCCCGATTCTACCAAACCGGGTGTGCCAAACCCAAGCGGCTCCATCCGCCGCTCGGAGGGGGCGGCCTCAAGACCCGCCGCCCCTGAGCCGATAAGACCTATGTTCTTTGCCCGTGCTCCGAGCCAAACACTTATGTTCCTCGGCGGTTCGCCCGCCCAGGATTGCACCCGCCTCGAGCGGCAGGCGAAGCAACCACAATCGAAGGCCGGGTAGGGAAACCTGCCCGGCCTTCGGTGTTTCGAACCCCACTCGCCATCAGCCTTGCCATCTTACGCAGCTAGCCCCAACGCCTTCCGGACTGGGCCGCCGAGTCCAATAACCGGATGGCTCAGGGATTGGTGCTCGCGTCCATCTCGGAGGCCCGCGCCAGAGCTTGGGTGTCGATGTACTCCCGGATCTTTGTCAGTTTGCCGTCTCGAACGGTAAAGGCGAAGACCCAATGGTCCTCGAACGTCTTATTCGTGGCCTTGATTATTCCCCGAGCGAAGCCAACGACCAAGACGCGGTCGCCCTGCGCCACGAATTCGGGGGGCTCTGGGTGCGTAATTTCGAGTTCGAAAACTTTCCGGAACAAATCCGCCAATCCCGCGTGCCCCCGGTGCGTGCCGGCCAGCGGCCAGTCCTCGCCCGGAATGATCCACTCGATGTCTTCGGCGACCAGCGTCAGCACAGACTCCCGGTCGCCGCGGCCGATCGCAGCGAAGAAGTCCTTCACGGTCTGGACGTTCTTCTCGGTACTCATGGGGATTTCTCCATTTCTGTAGGATCGGACCGCATTACAGGCTCCGAATGCTGCAAGGGATCGCCGGGCGTGGCGAATCAGAGTTGCGCCAGGCCGCCGTCGACGGCGACCTCGCTGGCGGTCATAAAACTGCTGTCCGACGACGCGAGGAAGGCAGCCACGGCCCCGATCTCCGCCGGATCGGCCATGCGCTGGAGCGGAGTCATCGACGCGTAGACCTTTTGGCCCTCCTCGCCGAGCGCCGCCTTGGCGAGTTCGGTCGCAGTGGCCCCGGGCGATAGCACGTTGACCCGGATGCCGGTGCCCTTGAGGTCCTCCGCCCAAGTGCGAGCGAGGTTACGCACCGCCGCCTTGCTCGCGCTGTAGGCGGTCATACCCGGAGCGCCCGTGGTGCCGGCGCTCGATCCGGTCAAGATGATCGAACCGCCCCGTCCCATCAGCGGCAGCGCCTTCTGGACCGTGAAGATCGTCCCCTTCACGTTGGTGTCAAAGGTCTCGTCAATGTGCTCGGCGGTGATCTTGCCGAGAGCAAGCTGGCTTCCCGCCCCGGCATTGGCGAAGACGATGTCGAGGGTTCCGCGCTCGGCCTTGACCGCCGCGTAGAGCCGGTCGAGGTCAGCCTCATCCGAGACCGAACCCTTCACCGCGCGGGCATTGGGTCCGAGGTCGGCCACGGCGGCGTCCAGCGCTTCCTGCCGGCGGCCGAAGATGAAGACGAAGACTCCCTCCTCGATGAAACGCTTCGCCGCGGCGCGGCCGATGCCGGTGGCGCCACCCGTGATGACCGCGACCTTGCCTTCGAGCTTTCCCATGACATCTCGGCTCCCGTCGTGTCGGAAGGCGTCCCTGTTCCCATCGAGAGGAGGACGCCCTAAAATACGGATCACCGGTCCGAATCCAAACTCTAGACATCCGGACCACTGACCCGAATATACGGACCAGTGGTCCATTTGGCAAGGCGCCCCATGCGAGCCGACGCCCGAAAAAATTACGACCGCCTCCTCGCGGTCGCTCGTGACGTCGTCACCGAGCATGGCGGCGATACGTCAATGAGGGACATCGCCCGCCGGGCCGGCGTCGGGTTTACCACGCTGCTCCGCCATTTCCCGACGCGAGAAGGCTTGTTCGAAGCGTTGCTGCGTACGGACCTGGACGCCTTGACGCAAAGAGCTGCTGATCTTGAAACGTCGGATCCGCCCGACGAAGCGCTCGTGTCCTGGTTTCGCGAGATGGTGGCCTTCGTCCAAAGCTATGGCGGCGTCGTCGCGTTGATGGCGAAAGCACACGAAGACCCGGATTCCCCGCTCTACGCGACATGCGCGGCGGTGCACTCGGCGGGCGCGCGACTACTGCTCCGTGCCCAGACCGAGGGGACGGCGCGAGCCGACATGGATGGCGACGACCTGTTCGCCCTGGTGTCGGCGCTCGGCTGGCTCGTCGGCCAGGCCTCGTTCGCCCCACGGGCGGATCATCTCTCTCATCTAATCACGAGCGCCATCCTGACAGAGCGGTCGGGCGGCGCGGGCGAGGAGCAAGGGGCTGGCTTGAATCAGTGATTCACGTAACATTCGCCGCACTTCTTGTATATATGAGTGACTGACTCCCAAAATTTTGCCTGCGGCCCGGCTCGATACCCTTAGATCTATTGCCAGGATTTTCTGCAGCATATCCTCCCTCTCCTTAGCCCCTTTTCTAGGCGGTGAATAGTCTCCGGTAGCGCCTGTGGCCCATGCCCATTCGCGACCAAACATGATAGAGCTTATTGTTTGTCGTGGGACATTGAATCGCTGCCCGATTTCCGCGCACGACAATTGATCGCGTAGCGAGTAAATCGCCAGCACCTTCTCCAGTGTGAGAAGACAGGTGTGCGATCGACAGCCTTTCTCTCGCTGCAAGCGATCTCGGCCATGAATAAGGTTGTCGCCATGGGTCATGTATTCCAGATTGCTTGCCCGTGGGTTTTTTCTGTTCGAGTCCTTGTGGTTTACTTCTTGCCCATCAGGGTAAGAGGCTATCCGGGAACGAATTTTCGCTTTAAAATAGGGCCTTGCAATGAGCTTAGCCCGACGCACCACCGGATCGGCACCCTTCGATGCGCAAGCCCTACCCGTCCGACCTCACCGACGCCCAGTGGGCCATCATCGAGCCGCTCATCCCCATCAAGAAGACCGGGCGGCCCCGACAGGTCGACATGAGAGAGGTCCTCAACGCCATCTTCTACATCGACCGGGCTGGCTGCCAGTGGGACATGCTCCCCCACGACCTGCCCGCCAAAAGCACTGTCTACGACTACTTCGCCCACTGGCGGGACGACGGCACCTGGGACCAAATCAAGGACGCCTTGATTCAGAAGGTTCGGGTGGCCGCCGGCCATGACCCCGCCCCACGGATCGCCTCGATCGACAGCCAGACGATCAAGGGGAGCGAGGTCGGCGGCCCCCGGGGCTACGACGGTGGCAAGAAGATCACGGGCGTCAAGCGTCACATCATCGTTGACAGCCTGGGCTTGCTGCTGGTCGTGGTCGTCACGTCGGCGGCGTTCGATGACGGGACGATCGCCCCGCAGGTCCTGCGTCGCTTGTCGGCGGATCACTTGCGTCGCTTGGAGTTGGTGCGTGGTGACAGCAAGTATCGCAACAAGAACCTGGACCGCTACTTGGCCCGGCCAGAGGTGAAGTACCGGATCGAGGTGATCCAGCGGCCGGTAGACGCGAAGGGGTTCGTGCTGCTGCCGAAGCGTTGGGTGGTGGAGCGATCGCACGCGTGGCATGGGCGTTACCGTCGCCAGAGCCGGCACTACGAGTGGTTCACCACATCGGCGGAGTCGATGATCAAGATCGGGTCGATCCAGAACATGCTCAGGCGGCTAGATCCGAATCCGGGCAAGGTGAACCCGTTCCGCTACCCGAAAAAACAGCTCTCAGTTACCGGATAGCCTCTGAGTACGAAGCGCCCGGTAGGACCGTTCGTAGGGTCTAACGGAGTAGTACTAAGAAGTACCACCGGGTTATCTACGTGACCACTGATCGCCGGTCCTTCGGGTTGTGTTGGGCCGGCACTTGCTTCAGAGTCTTTGGCTGGTCAAGATGTGTCAGCCGGGCGATCTGATCAGCGCGACGCCCAGCAGGCTGAGTCGGGCCGAGCGGCCAGGTTTCGGGGGAGGATGCCTTCATGTACACGAACGATGAAGAGCGGACCGGAAGCTTCACCTTCGCCGCCGAGGGCAGTTCAGACCCTGGCAGCCCGTTCTTTTACGGCAAGTTGTCGCACCCGAGTGCGCAATCGGGCGTGACAATTGGCGCCGGGTATGACATGGGAGGCCGCTCGGAAGCGCAGGTCCGCGCCGACCTGGTCGCCGCGGGCGTTGGGACCGACCTGGCGGCGAAATTGGCCAAGGGAGCGGGTAAGACCGGGGCGGCGGCGGAGACGTTCGTCACGGCGAATCGCGCTTCGCTGGTCGTGACCGATATCACCCCGCTCAAGACGCTGTTCGCCAACATCTATCCTGACTATGTCGCGCGGGCGCATCAGTGCTTTGACTTTCACGCCAACACGTTCGCGACGGCGATGCCAACGTATGGTGCCCTGTACAAGGGAGCCATCTTTTTCGATTGGCAATATATGTACCCGGCGATCCGCGTGATCGCCATCGATCTAGTCTATCAGGGGTTCGGCAAGCAGCAGAGCGGCTACGGCAAGCCGCTGCACTTCTGCATGGCGAACAACTTCGACTGGCTCATCCAGTACATCCAGACGTCGTCGCTGAGCCAGTACGAGCTGGGGCGTGGCCGTGCCCGCTACCTGCAAAGCAAGAAGTTTTCCGAGATGGCCGCCTATTCCAACTGCCCCGTCCGCTGAATGGCAATGGACGGGATTTGATTCAGACACGAGGGACGATCAGCGCGTGTCATGACGGTGGAGTTGGCCACCCCCTCAATCCAGGCGAGTCACGGGATGCCATCGAGTTCAGTCCTACCCATAAAGATAACGCTGTTGCAGGCAAGCAAGTTGATTGTCGGCTGCGCGGTCGCGTTTGGCTGCATCGCTCCGTTGCTCCGGCTCTGGCAGGCTGGGGCCGTGGCTGGTGGAACGATGGAAGGTCTCTGGATGGTGGCGATCTTCGAAGGCGTGCTGGTTCCCCTGGTCTGGGTGGCTCTGGTGCAGATTTTGGTCCGACGGGGTCCGTGGCGTGATGGCCTGGTCAGAGTCCTGGTACTGAACTCGGTCCTGGTCGCGCTGGGGTTTGCTGGCTTCCTCCTGGTTCGGTTCACGATCCCCGAGTGGCTCCGAGGGAGCAACGTCGCTGGCAATGCGTCGAACTTGTGGACTTTGGGTTCGCATCTGGGGATTATTGCGGTCCTGATGCTGGCAACCCTGTTTCTGGCTCGCCGACTGTGGCAGAGCTGGATCGATCGGACCGCCACAATCTGACCGCTGTCCTATCGACCTGAAGCGCCTGTTCTAGTCTGATGGACGGGATCAGACCTGGAGGAGCTCTGGCCTGGTTCTGGTCGGCATCGCGACCGCTCGATCAAACCGTGATATCCGCTTGATCATCATTGGTGAAATCCAGATCTGATCCTGAACAGGAGGACGGATCGTGCGGCGCGTGGCAGATCATTCCCTCTGGCTCGGGCACCTGGGCGCGGCCCGTGACCTCGTCGGTCTGCTGGACCGGGGCATCATGGCCGTAGTGGATCTGGCGGGCAACGAGTCGCCGATCATGCTGAGTCGCGACCTGATCTCGTGTCGGCTCCCGCTCAAGGACGGTGGCGGCAATCCCCCCTGGCTCTTGCGGTTGGCGGTCGGGACCGTGGCGAACCTGATCCGGGACCAGATCCCGACGCTGGTTTTCTGTGGAGCAGGGATGAGCCGGACCCCGGCCATCGCGGGTGCGGCGCTCGCCTAGGTCCGAGGATGCTCCCTGAATGATGGTCTGACGTTGGTGACGCAATCGGGTCCGGTCGACGTCTCGCCGACCCTCTGGTCGGAAATCCTCGCGGCGATCGACGCAACCAGTCTCAGGCAACCTGAAATGAACGACTCATGACGATCCGCGACTATTTTGACCGCAAGAAGCGTCGGCTCGTGATCGTCGCGTTCACCGGTTGGGCCGGCTTCGCGGGCGGAATCGGCCTGACGGTGGTGGTGGGATCGTACGCCTTGCTTCTGACTGTTCCCTGCTTCGTCATCTTCGCCGTGACGCTGGCTTATGGTTTTGATTACAGTTTTCGTTGCCCACGGTGTGGCGGTCCGTGGCGGGGGCTGGCCATGCAGAACAGCAGGTCGATGCTCCGGCTCGACCCCAGGATTCGCTTCTGCCCGTTCTGCGGTGTCGATATTGACGCCAAGGATAGTTTCGAGCCCGCTCCGGAATCGATGGATCTGCTCGCTTGATCGGCTCGGAGCAGGAGGACTTCGCGCGGTCAATCCTGATCGAACCCTCGGCTGCCAGTCCACGGATTTGAATCAGGATTACAGCATGCGATTTTTCACGATGTCCTGGTGGTCGGGTGCGGGAGAGGAAGTCGATCCCGACCCGGTGGCTGATTATCAAGTGTACCTGGCTGGCATCGCCGACCGCTTGCCGCCGGACCTGCGCGCGGTCGAGGAGTCGATCTCGCTCCACGACTCCCGGTTGCTTGCCATCCGCCTGAACATTGCGGAGTCGAACCTGATCCTGGATTTGATCAACCACGCGGGCGACGCCGGGTTGACTCTGCGATATGCTGGGGTTGAGCATTTCGCCAGCACGGCCGACCCGGCGGTTGGGCTGCGGGGACCGGCTGGTTTTGGCGATCTGGGTTATACCGAAGTGGCTCTGCGGCCAGGTGAGATCTACGAGCATCGCCTCCTGTTTTCGAGCGGGATCGAACTGATCGTCGCGTGTCGTGGTTTTCATTTTCAGCAGCAGCAAATTGCAGTTCCTGAGCGCAAACAGGAAGGTGGCCGGTGATCGATCGACCGACCCCGCGCGACCACCCGGCCGCGCTGGATGATGACCGCCTGCTGGCCGAGTGTGATCAGAAGTTCCTGCGTCGGTCAGGTCCGGGCGGTCAGAACCGGAACAAGGTTGAAACGGCGGTTGTGCTCACCCATCGGCCGTCGGGCCTGGTGGCCGAGGCCAACGAGCGGCGGAGCCAGAGCGAGAACCGCTTGCAGGCGCTCCGGCGGCTCCGGATCGACCTGGCCATCACCGTCCGGCGGCCGGTCCTCCCGCTCGACCCACCCAGTCCCCTCTGGCGGTCGCGGCTCAAGGGAGGCCGGCTCGCCCTGAACGCCGAGCACGACGACGTTCCAGCGATCCTGGCCGAAGCCATCGACGTCTGGGCGGACCGCGACGGCGACCTCAAGGCGGCCGGCGACGTCCTGGGCTGTTCACCGACCCAACTGGTCAAACTGTTCAAGCTCGAACCCAAGGTCTTCACCGCAGTCAATCGCGACCGGGCCAATCGGGGGTTGCGGCCCTTGCTTTGAGGAGTTGAAGAGACAAAGAGCCACGGATAAAACACGGATTACTGGGGAGAGATTTTTTTTAAACCATACACTTATGCGTCGTGGTGGTTGTGGAAGAATTGAGTGAGTTTGACCTTGAGGTTGGTGGCGATCGAGTCGTTCAACTGGTGGCGCTCGTCGGTCGAGAGTGGGGTGAACGTGCGGGCGAGGCCGATGTTCTGATCGATGAGTTCGAGCCTCGGCATGCCGAGACTGGCCAGGCTGACGGGGAGCGAGAGGGCATAGGCCAGCAGTTTGGGGATCGGGGCCGCGCCAACGATCTGCTCCTGCCCGAAGACCTTCATGGCGATCACACCCATCCCCTTGCGCACGGCCACGGGCAAGGCCAGTTCCTCGAAGCTGCCGGTAGGCATCAGGGTCGCCTTCATCCCCCCTTTGATGTCGGCCATCCGGGCCAGAGCCGCGTTGAGTGCCATCTGCGTGCAGTCGAAGTCGTGGCGTTCCAAGGCTGTTTTCAGGGTCTCCGGCGCGGCGTGGCAGGTAATCCCGATGGCTCGGGTGATCTTCTGGTCGCGGGCCTCGTACATGGCCTTCAAGATCCCGTCGGGACGCTCGATCGCGGCGAGGTCGTCCGGTCCCTGGAGCGCGTGGATGTGCAGGACGTCGAAATGGTCGGTCTGGAGCCGTTTCAGGCTGATCTCGATCTGACGGCGGGCGTCGTCGGCCGTGCGCGCGGCGAGTTTCGTCGCCAGGGTGATTTGCCCCCGCCGCTCAGGCATGAGCCGGCCGACCCGCTCCTCGCTCCGGCCGTTGCCGTACGAATGCGCGGTATCGACGTAGGTAATCCCCCCATCGAGTGCCCGCGTCAGGGCCTCCAGCGCCTTGTCCTCGGCCTCGTACATCAGAAACCGGCTCCCCGAACCGAACCCGATGATCGAAACCTCGATCCCGGTCCGGCCCAGGGTGCGGGTCGGTAGTTTCGGAGCGACGCGACCGGCCCCGAGTGCTGGAAGGAGCGCGGCACCGGCGGCGATCGTCTGGAGGAATTCGCGGCGTGAGCGGTCCATCAGTGGCTCCGAGGTTCAGGTCGCCGGGGCGATCAACTGGAGGGTCTTCGCGTCGCGCTCCCCACCATAATACCTGGCCAGCAAGCGTTCGAAGATTGAGTCAGCCGGCGTGATGCTGGCGAACAAAGTCGCGCAGGATCTGAGCTTCATGTCGTCGGGCGAGCCGAAAACCTCGGTGGCGGAGCGGCCCTCGACCGCCACCGCCGCCTCACAACACGCGATCAGGCGAGGGCCGAGGATGGGGTGATCGAGATACGCGTGCGCCTCGGCGACGGACTGAATCGCGTACTGCTGCGCCATGGAACTGGACCCAAGCCCGGCGAACTGCGGGAAGATGTACCACATCCAGTGTGACCGCTTGCGCCCTGCTCGGACTTCGCTCAACGCCTGGTCATAGTCGCCGGTCTGAGCCTGGACGAAGCGATCGAGATTGAATGGATCAACCCCGGATCTGGGTTTCGCAGCCATGATCTGCCTCCAAGAGTCTTGCCGATCTGAGTCCATGATACCGCATCGGATCAGCCGTCGCCATCGGATGGCTCGGGCGTCTCCAGGACAAGGAAGGTCCGAACCTGGATCGCATCGCGCGGACGAACGGGCCACGGCAGGAACAGCAATGGCGCGGAAGAACCTAAAATTGGGAAATATTTCCTGAATACAGAATAATATTGGCCGTTTGAGCCTCGAGACCCTTTACTCTTAGATGGCCGCGGCGTATGTTTCGGCAAGATAAACGCAAAATTTTGCCCTTTTTCGGGACTGAGCCGATCTGGGCATAACCAAAGAGGACCGACTGATGGCCACCAGCGCGGCTCGCATTGTTGCGAATCAGAAAAATGCCCAGCTTTCGACGGGGCCCAGGACGGCGGCGGGGAAGGCGGTCGCGCGGCTGAATGCGTTTCAGCATGGGCTTGCCGGGGCAGGGGATCTGCTCGCGCCGGGGGAAGATGAGGCTCAGATCGACCGACGCACGGCGGCGTTTGTCCGCGACCTCGGCGCCACCGGCGAGACGGGACACATCCTCGCCCGCCGTGCGGCGGTTCTCTCGGTCCGACTCGATCAGTCGGCCAGCACCGAGCGGCTCGCCCTCCGGATCGCCGCTGAGGATGCCGAGAACGAGTTTGATCAGATCCGCCACGACGAGCTCGCCGAGCAAGTCGCCACGTTGCAGGCCGGCGGCGACGAGGTTGCCGCCGCGATCCTCTGGCTGGAACGATCGCCCGAAGGCATTGCCGCCCTGATCGACGCCTGGGAAGCGGTGGGCCACGACATCCGCGGTGCCAACCCGACTCAGGCGGCAATCGCCACCGACCGCGCCGCGCTCTGGCTCGGTATCCCCACCGCCGAGGCCGGAACCCTGCTGCCCGCCGCCTGGTCGGAGCGGATCGCTGCGGAGTTAGCCCGACTCGCGGTCCTGCTCGGGTCGATGGGTCCCATGATCGCGCGGATCGGCCAGGCCCGGACCGAGGCGGGAATCCTGGCTCGACTCCAGCCGTCGCCCGAGTTGACTCTCGCCCGCCGCCACGAAGCCACCGCCGAACGCGGGATCTATCACGCCTTCCGAACCATTGCCGACATGAACCGCGCCCGAGGCAGCGACCGCCCCCCACAGACCGCCGATCGCGCCGCCAGCGTCGCTCCGGCTGCGGCTCTGCCTCCAGTTCTGGCTCCGGCTCTGGCTCCGAACGAACCCACCAGGCCACCAACCAATCCGCCCTCACGCCAGCCCGCGACAATCCCGCCATTGGGTTCGTTCCGCGCAGCGACACCCGACCGGAACCGGGATCTGTTTGCTCAGTTTGAAGGAACGACCGCACTCAATATAACCGCTGCTCGACCCTCGCAAACTCGCACCGACAAGCGTCCGAAGACGCAAAAACGATAAGCCGGACCTCGAAATCCAGCACTTGCCGTTGCATCCCACAAGGTCGATTCCCGATGGCCACGCCACTTTGACCTGGCTGAGGTCCAATTCCCGCATCGGGAGTTGAATCCATCCGGGCAGGGGGCGCTGTCTTCGCTCGATAATCGTGTATCTGTGCGAAAAAATCTTCGCTTACGTCCATTTTACGCTCTTTCTCTGACTCATCCGTTCAGGAGGTTGACCCGTCAACCCCTCGATCTTCCGGAAAGAGTGCGCGCGGACCTCTCGTGCTGCTCCCTCAATAAGGAGAGACTGAGGTACAAACGATCTAGACCGATGATCGAAGGGAGTTCAAAGTCATGGCCAGCGCAACGATGACGGCCGCCTTGCGGCAGGTGGCACGGCTGCTCGATGAAGGAACGCTGGCCGGGATGGGGGATGATCTCCTGCTCGGTCGCTACCTTGACGAGGGGGACGACGACGCCTTCGACGTGATGATCGCGCGGCATGGCTCGATGGTCCTGCGAACTTGCCTCGACGTCCTCCATGACCCAGCCGACGCCGAGGACACCTTTCAGGCCACCTTCCTGACCTTGATCCGCCGGGGCCGGTCGATCCGAGGGGGGGAATGCGTCGGCGGCTGGCTCCGCCGGGTCGCCCGCCGCGTTGCGAGGGCCGCCAATGCCGACCGCCGACGCCGACTCCGCCGCGACGCGATCGGCGCTGCCCGACTGAACGCCATCGACCCGATCGGCGCTGATCCGCTGATCGCGACCGAGCGTCAGAATCTGATTCAGGCCGAGATCGACCGTCTGCCCGAGTCGTACCAGCACCCGGTCCGACTCTGCCTCGTCGAGGGCCACCCCCAACGCGAGGCAGCCCGGCGCCTGGGCGTCTCCGAAGGGGTCATCCGGGGCCAGATCACCCGCGCTCGCGTCCTGCTCCGCGACCGCCTGACCCGCCGGGGGATCACCCCCACCATCCCGGTCGTCCCGGCCGCCTGGGTCCGCGCGACGTTGATGGCCGCCCGCCTCGGCGCTCAACCCCGCTGGGCGATCACCGGGCCAATCGGCCTGATCGCCAGGGCCACGACGGTCGTCCTCGTTCTGGTTGGTGCTCTGGCCGGTGCGGGTCAATTGTGGCAATCGGCCAGAACGAACCCACCGCCTCGATCGCCCAGCGCACCCCTCGCCCCGCCCCGCGTCGACCCGCCCCCCCGACAGGTTCTCGCCGTGACCCAACCCTCGACGCCGGTGGATGATCGGACGATCGTCTTTCGCGGTCAGGTGCTCGATCCTGAAGGGCGAGCCGTGCCAGGAGCGCGCCTCTTTCTGACGACCGACCCCTGGGCCAGCGCGATCGAGCAAGGGTCGAGTGGGGCTGATGGGTCGTACCGGCTCGACCTCCCGGCGCGGACCTTCCGGAAGAACTTCGGCCCGACAACGTCCTCGCCGCCCGTCCGGATCACCCTGATCGCCACCGCCCCTGGCTTCGGTGCCGCGTGGGAATTGCCAGAAGCCGACCCGGCGACCGGATGCAAGGCCATGAAGCCCGAGTACCGTTACGACTTCCATCTCGTCGACGACCAACCGATCGACGGCCGCGTGGTCGATGATGCGGGACAGCCGATCGCCGGGGCCAGAGCCGAGGTCTTTCGGGTCGAGGCATTCAAAGCGAACCGCCCGGGAATACCGGTCCTTGATGCCCTCCACACGATTCCCGCGACTGACAGCCGGGCGTCGGTCCTGGACGCTATCCGCTTGCTTGATCCGAACCCCCTTTATGACAGGTTCGAGGGGTCGATCAACCACGGTGCCTGGGAGTTGTTTCCCGCAGCCACAACCGGCGTTGATGGCCGGTTCCACCTGCCCGGCGTCGGTCGCGATCGGCTGATCCATCTTCGAATCACAGGTCCTGGTCTCCGGGCCGCTGAGATCCAGATCCTGACGGTTGCCAACATCGCCGGTCTGACGCGGACGATCCGCGACCGGTTCCCCCGTCAGCGGCAGCCCGACGGCTCCTTCTATACCAGCTACAACACGCCCCGCGAGGTCGAACACGCGGTCCTCCTCTACGACGCGGCACCGACCTTCGTGGCCGAGCGTGGGCAGACCGTGAGCGGGACCGTTCGCGACGCCCGGACGGGAGCGCCGATCCCGGATGCTCGGTTGTGCCTGGGGATCTCGGCAAATTCCAATGCTCAGGGCTGGTATCGGGGCGTCCGCGACGATCACAACGCCTCAATCCAGATCTTCGCACAGTCGCCCGACGAGCACCGCTGGCTCAACGCTGCCCGCGAGTTCACCAACGTTGACAAGCCCGGTGAGATCGTGGCCGACTTCGCGCTGGAGGCGGGGATCACGCTGACGGGCCGCGTGGTTGAAGCCGAAACCGGCCGGCCGATCGTGGCCCACGAGCGTTGGATCTGTAGCACGCCGCCGTTTCCGGTCGTTGCGGGGATGGTCGAGTACTTCCCGCTGAGCAGCAACACCACGCTCCGCGCGACGCCCACCGGACAGGCTTTCATCAACCGCGAAGGGCGACCGAACCGCGAGCACACCGCCTGGATCGAGCAGGATGGATCGTTCCGGTTGCTCGTCCCGCCCGGACCCGGCGTCCTGTTGGTTCGCGCTCAACCAGGGTTGCCGATGTTCATGGGAGTGCAGCGCCCCTGGCTTGCCACGGACGAACTTTACAGCCTGTTCCCGTATGCTCCGCTGGTTCAGCGTCGGCCCGATGATGGTGCCCCCGGCGGCGATCGAGCGAGCTTCGATGGATTCGCCGATTCGATCCCGGTTGCGCTGTATCATGCGTATGCGATCATCAACCCGGTCGCTGATACCCCAACCATGACGGTCGATTTCGCGATCCCGCGCCCGGCGGTCCACGTCGTTCGGTTTGTCGGGCCTGATGGTCTGCCCGTGGCGGGGGTGACGGTAACGGGTCTGCTCCCGGCGCCGTTGCCGATGGTCGAAGTCGCCGGCGCCGAGGTCGAGGCGATCGGGATCGACCCAGCCCGGCCCCGGTCGATCCTCGCATTGAGCCACGACGGGCGGTTCGCCGCGCGGGCTGTCGTCCGGGCGACCCATCCGCCCACTCCTCAGACGATCCAGCTCGATCCGATCGGCGGGATCAAGGGACGCCTGGTGGACGACGCGACGGGCCGACCGCTGGCCGGGTATACGGTGGCGTTCCGGTATGGGGATGGCAGCGTCCCCTTGCCCCACCCGCAAAACCAGCCCACGACCGCCGCGGATGGACAGTTCAGCGTCCCCGGCCTGTTCGCCGACCAGACTTGTTCGGTCTGGTTTGAAGCACCGGCCGACCCCGCTCAGACGTTCGGGATACCCGAATACCGAGCATCCGCCCAACTTCAGAACCTGACCCTTCGACCTGGCGAGGTTCGAGTTCTGGGTGACGTGCGAGTGGAAGGAACAAAATCGGTCGTTGGCCAGCGGCGGTAGGCGGAATTCCGGTCAGATCAACCGTGGTCTGGGCAAAATTGCATCATCCAAGCACGATCCGGTTGAAACGGCCCGTCCTGTTCCATTACCCTGATCAATCACCTTGCTTCGAACCTCTCCGACCCGCGAGTCACTCGATATGAGCTTGTTCTTCTCCCAGCGTTCTATCCCGGTGGCCTCCCGGCAAACCAGGCAAGCCATGGCCAGTCGCCGGGGCCGGCCGAGCCGCCCGAACCTGGAAGCGCTGGAGGGACGGGCGTTGATGACGGCCTCGACGCTCGACCCGACGTTCGGCACGGCGGGGCTCGTCCGCGGGGCTGTCGATACGGGGACCGGCAGCGCGATCAGCAACCAGACGGCCCTGGCAGTCCAGAGCAACGGCAAGATCGTCACCGTCGGGACGTATCAGACGCCCAGCAGTTCGCCGCAACTGGCCGTCCGGCGGTACAACACCGATGGCTCGGTGGATACCACGTTCGGGACCAACGGCCAGACGAATATCCCGCTGACCAACTCGGCCACAAGTGTCTCGATGGCACCGCGGTCGGTCGTGATCAATGCGAACGGGTCGATCATCCTGGCAGCGACGGAGTCGGGAAGCTCCGCGACAAACGGCATCGTCGTTCAGTTGACGACGGCCGGCGTGCTCGACTCGACGTTCGCGACTGGTGGTGAGTACACCTTGCCCACCGCTGACGGCAACCTGAGCGCCGTGGCCTTGCAAAGCAGCGGCGCGATCGTTGCGACGGGGGTCCGCACCACGACCAGCGGCAGCAGTTCGACCCCGCAGCTCCTCGCGATCCGCCTGACGACGGCGGGCGTCCTGGATACCAGCTTCAACGGCAACGGCGAGCTGGCAATCAGCGTGCCGGGCACAAGCACGAGCGGCGTCTCGCTGGCCAACCCTGCTGTCGCCGTCGCCCCGAGCGGCCAGATCTATGTCGCCACGACCGAGAACACGCCGTCCAGCAATCTGGGGACGCTGTCCGGGATGGTGGCGAGCATCAACACCAACGGGACTCTGAACACCGGGTTCGGGTCGTCGGGCGTGCTGACGCTGGCGTCCTCGTCGAACCAGATCGGCGGGATCGCCGTTCAGTCCGACAACAAGATCGTGGTGGCGGGATCTAACTTCGCCAATGCGAACCCCGTCACGCCGTTCCTCATGCGTTACAGCACCGCCGGCGTGGCCGACACCACCTTCAAAGGTCTACCGGTGATGGTCAACAGCATCACCCCAGCCGGCGGATTCAACTCCGTCGTCATCGGCACCGACGGCAAGATCACGACCACCGGGTCCACCCTCACTCAGGGGCAGTTCATCGTCGAGCGGTTTCAGACCACCGGCCAGATCGACCCGACCTTCGGCGCCAAGGGTCGCACCCTCGTCACCGTCTCGCCGCCGAGTGGATCATCGTCGTTCTCGGGGGCCAGTTATGGGGTCGCTCTCGGGGCATCGAACAAAATCGACATCGTCGGCACGATCGCCTACAACTCCGCCAGCAACGCCTTCACTTACCAGAGCGTCCTCGCCCAGGTCTTGCCGCTCTTTACTCCCAACCAGACCAACGCCGACTACGACAACGACGGCAAGTCCGACATCAGCGCTGAGCTGACCGCGCAAGGCGTCTTCGCCTACCGGAAGTCGAACGGGACCGGTGACACCCTCCAGGCGTTTGGTTCCTCGGGCGTCGGGGCCAGCATCCCCGTCGCCGGTGACTTCGACGGCGACGGGATCAGCGATGTGGCCGTCTATCTGCCCGTCCTCGGCGCGTTCGCGTATCGCCCTTCGTCGGGCGGCGGTGACGTGATCGTGCCGTTCGGTCCCAAGGGGGCAGGGGCGTCGATTCCCTGTCCGGCCGACTACGACGGCGACGGCAAAACCGACTTCGCCGTCTATATCCCCTCAAGTGGCACTTATGCCTACCGCCCGTCGTCGAACCCCGGCGTCGACCTGCTCCAGGCGTTTGGCCCGACCGGAACCAACGGATCGATCCCCGCCCCCGGCGACTACGACGGCGACGGTAAGACCGATATCGCCGTCTACATCCCCGCGCAGGGCAGGCTCGCCTACCGACCGTCGAGCGGTGGCAACGACTTCCTGATGCAGTTCGGCCCCAGCGGCGTTGGTGCCTCGATCCCCGCGCCCGGCGACTACGACGGCGACGGCAAGACCGATATCGCCGTCTACATCCCCGCGCAGGCCGCCTTCGCCATCCACCCGTCCAGTGGCGTGGCCAACCAGCTCATCTCCTTTGGCACCAAGGGGACCGGTGCTTCGATCCCAATCCCCGGCGACTACGACGGCGACGGCAAGACCGACCCAGCCATCTACCTGGTCGCTCAAGGCTTCTTCGCCTATCGGCCATCCGCCGGCGGGGGCGACTCGCTCCAGGCGTTCGGCCCGACCGGAACCAACGCGATCTTCCCGACCCTGTCGATCCCCTACGCCCAACCTGGCGGAACCGGCGGCACCAGCGTTCGCCTGGTCGGCACCTCGGCCCAGCCCGCCGCCGTTATCCCGTTGACCAGTGACCTGCTCGACCTGATCAACGGGACCACACCGACCAAGAAGAAGGCCACGGCGACCACGGCCTGATTCTCGATAGCCAAACGCTGTCCGATCCTCAGCCCCGGCGCCGACCCGTTCCCCTCGGGTCGGCCGTCCGGGGCCCGCTCCGTTTCAGGGGTTGAGCCGAACGCTGCCGACGACAGGGCCATCTGACAAAATCGTCATGTTCGAGGTCATAATTGCCCGGTTTGACCGCTGAAATCCGACGATCCTCTGCACGTTGTCACGTCGGTTGGCCTGGCCGCTCCGTCCTGGCGTAACGACCTGAATGCACACCCGAGGTCCCTCATGCCCTTGTTTCCACGTCGGCGATCTCGTCTCAGTAAGCTGATCGGCAACGGACGACGTCTGCGGTTGGTTCAGCCTCGGGTTGAACCGCTCGAAGGGCGGGCCTTGCTCGCAACATCGGCGCTCGATCCGACCTTCGGCACGGGTGGTCTGGTGGTTGGTACGTCAGCCGACTTCTACTCCGCTTCCGCCTCGACGATCCAGAGTGATGGCAAGATTGTGACAACCGGCAGCTTTGTGGCGACCTCGACCGGTAGTAAGACTTCGTCGATCTACGTGCGGCGGTACAACGCGAATGGATCGGTGGACTCCAGCTTCGGGTCGGGTGGATTGCTCAACCTCCCGGCACCCACGATGACAACCATGGTAGGAATCACTCCGACCAACATCGTCGTGCAGAGCAACGGCACGATCGACCTGGCCTATACTGCCTCAACGACCACCCCGAACGGCGACATCCACAATGGTGTGGTGGCCCAACTGACGGCCACCGGCCAGCTTGATTCGACCTTCGGCACCAATGGCCAGTACGAAGTCGCCACGGCTGGCAGTTCGCTTACTGCCGTGGCGGTCGGGACCAACGGCAGAATCGTGGCACTCGGGTCGACCCCGGGATCATCCGGCACATCGTTGAACCAGGTACTGGCGATCCGCCTGACGGCGGCGGGTGGTCTCGATACCACATTCAATTCCACTGGCCAGGTGACGTTGGACCCATCCAAAAGCGCCCAGAATAGCTACACACCAGCGGCCATCGTCATCGCGCCGAGCGGCGAGATCACGGTGGCGTTCCAGCAATTTGTCTTCGGTGCCCTCGGTCTGATCTCGACCGGGACGGGTATCCTGGCCGACATCACGAGCGATGGGATGCTCGATACGACCTACGGGTCGAGTGGATTTGTCTCCTTGCCTGCCGGTGGCAGCACCGAGATTCGCGGGATCACACTCCAAGCGAGCGGCAACCTGGTCGTCGTGGGCATGAACACGGCCAGTTCCTCCAGCGCCAACGTACCCTTCCTGCTCCGTTTGCTGCCGACCGGCGCCTCGGATACCTTGTTCCAGGGAGTTCCCCTCGCGACCACGCAGTCCTACTCCGCGAACCCGGAACCGGAATTTGACTCCGTCGCCGTCGGCACCGATGGCACGATCACCGTCGGCGGAACGTCGGGGATCACGAGCAAGACCGGTTCCAGGCAACTTCTCGTCGAGCGGTTCACGACCAATGGTGCGGTGGACACGACGTTCGGCCAGTATGGTCGGGTCACCGTCTCGGTTCCCACGCCCAGCGGCACCACTTACCCCGTCCTCTCCAGCCCGGATGTGTTGCTGACACCGGCGAACAAGATCGCGATTGCCACGTCCCAGATTGCAACTGGTTCCTCGGGCAACGCGTCCTCACAGACCATGCTGGCGCAAATAGTATCTGTTCATATTTTCATTACCGCAACCAACGACTTTGAAGGGGTCGGCAAGTCCGACGTTGCCGCCGAGTTGACCAACCTCGGCATCTACGCCTACCGCAAGGCCAACGGCGCTGGCGACAGCCTCCAGACCTTCGGCTCGAAGGGCTTCGGGGCCTCGATCCCCGTCATCGGCGACTTCGACGGCGACGGCAAGCCCGACATCGCCGTTTACCTCCCGGCGCTGGGTGATTGTGCCTATCGGCCCAGCAGCGGTGGTGACGATGTCCTGGTCCAGTATGGACCCAAGGGGACTGGTGCCTCGATCCCCGCTCCCGGTGACTACTTCGGCACCGGCATCACCGATATGGCCGTGTACCTCCCCGCTCAGGCCGCCTTCGCCATCCGGGGACCCAACGGCTACGGCAATGTCCTGATCCCCTTCGGCATCAAGGGGGCTGGGCAGTCGATCCCCGCCCCCGGTGACTACGACGGTGACGGCAAGACCGATCTGGCCGTCTACATCCCCTCGCAAGGCGTCCTGGCCTACCGCTCCTCCGCCACTGGCAAGGACGTCTCGACCTCCTTCGGCTCGGTCGGGCAGGGTGCAACAATCCCCACCCCGGGTGACTACGACGGCGACGGCAAGACCGACGTCGCCGTCTACCTGCCCGCCTCAGCCTCCTTCGCCATCCACCCCTCATCCGGCGTGGCCAACTACCTGATCCCGTTCGGGATGAAGGGATCATACAACTCGATCCCGGCACCGGGGGACTATGACGGGGATGGCAAGACCGACACGGCGGTGTATCTGCCGACGCTGGGTTTGTACGCCTATCGTCCCACCTCGGGCGGCAACGACGTGGTTCAAGGGTTTGGCCAGCAGGGGTACGGGGCCACCGTCCCGGCGGCCTCGATTGCCTATGCCCAACCGCTCACCAGTTCCGGCGGGACAGGTGCCCGAGTTGTGACGGGCCCGGCCCAGCCCGCCGTTGACATCCCGTTGACGGCCGACCTGCTCGACCTGATCAACCCCGCCGGACAAACCAAGAAGAAGTCGGTCCCGACCGTGGGCTGATTGTCCCCTGTACCCTTGGAAGCTTCCTGCGCGCGGTGGAACCAAGGGCAACACCTGATGAAAATTCGAACCTGGAAGCCTCAAAGCTCAGCAATTGTCCAGCACGCCCCGACGGCGAATCGAGCACGGCGGTCCGTCCGACCGCGGCTCGAAGCCCTTGAAGGGCGGGCTTTGCTCGCGACCTCGGCGTTCGACCCGACGTTCGGGACCGGTGGGATCGTTCTGGGCACCGTCGACACCGGGTCGGGGCCGAACCTGAGCAGCGTCACCGCCACAGCGGTCCAGGCTGACAGCAAGATCCTCTCGGCCGGCACCTTCAAGAGTTCCAATGGTGCGGTGGTGGCCATCCAGCGGACCAACTCCGACGGATCGCTCGACACCAGCTTTGGGACGGGTGGTCAGTTCACCGTCCCGTTCCCAACCTCGGGCGTTTATGCCTTGAACGGCCCGGACAGCCTGGTCATTCAGGCGGGCGGCAAGATCGACCTGGCGTTCACCCTCGCCTCCAGATCGGGGACACTCCTGGTCCGCAACACCGTGGTGGCGCAGCTTACGGCGGCCGGTCAACTCGACACCACATTCGGGACCGGCGGCGAGTTCAAGCTCGCGACGGCCGACGACCTGATCACCACCCTGGGCGTGCAGCGCAACGGCCAGGTGGTGGGCGTGGGGTTGCGCTACTCGAGTTCGGCCAGCGTGGCGGACCAGGAGATCGCGATTCGGCTCACGACGGCCGGGGCGCTCGACACCTCGTTCAACACGACTGGAACTCTGGTCGTGAGTTTGCCCGCGAAGCAGGGCGTTGTGCCCATCGCTTACACCACGGGGGGAATCGCCATCGCCCCGAACGGGTCGATCTACTTAGGCGTCACCGATCGCGTCTTTCCAGACTATACCATCACAACCGACACCGCCTACATCGCGCGCGTCAACACCAACGGTACACTGGATACCACCTATGGGTCGGGTGGACTCCTGGCCCTGGACTCGGCCGCGCGAATCACCCTGGGCGGGATTGCGGTCCAGAGTACCGGGAACCTGATCGTCGCGGGCAGGTATGGGTCAAACTTCGGGGAGGGCCTCCCCTTCGTGGTCCGCGTGCTGCCGACCGGCGTGATTGATCCGACCTTCCGCGGCCTGCCGATCGACCCCAATGTTGTCGCGCCAACCGGCTCGCCGACGGTCTCCTACGGCAGCTTGACCGCGATCACCGTGGGGGCCGACGACCGGGTCACCGTGGCTGGCCAGAGCAACGTGGGCCAGATCCTCGTCGAGCAGTTCACTGCCAGCGGCGGGATGGACGTCTCGTTCGGTCAGCATGGGCGGTTTGCCTTCGCTTCCGCCGCGATTCCGGGCGCTACCTCGACCACCGCCAGCATCACGGGGATCGCGCTCACACCCGCGAACAAGGTGGTCCTCGTCGGCGTCGAGAGCGGTTCGAGTGGCACGATCAAGCAGAGCCTCCTGGCGCAACTCTTGCCGGTCCGCGTCTTCAATCCCGCCACGAACGACTTCGACGGCGACGGCAAGTCCGACATCGCCGCCGAGTTGACGAACCTCGGCCTGTACGCTTACCGCAAGTCCAGCGGCACCGGCGACGTCGTCCAGGGGTTCGGGCCGACCGGCTTCGGCGCTGCGATTCCCGCGTCGGGTGACTTCGACGGCGACGGCAAACCCGACGTCGCCGTTTACCTGCCCGCCTCTGGCACCCTGGTCTATCGGGCTTCGACCTTCGGCAGGGATGTCCAGAACGTCTTCGGTCCCACCGGCACGGGCGCCTCGATCCCCACGCCCGGCGACTACCTGGGGACCGGGCAGACCCTGACCACTGTTTACCTCCCCGCTCAGGGTGCCTTTGCGATCCGGAGCATCACCGGCGCCGGGAACGTCCTGGCCCCGTTCGGTCCGAGCAACTCGATCCCCGCACCCGGCGACTACGATGGCGACGGCGTCACCGACCTGGCCGTCTACATCCCCAGTTCCGGCACGATGGCCTTTCGCCCCTCCGGCGGTGGCCCGGATGCTTCGCTCCAGTTCGGCCCAGCCGGTCAGGGTGCCTCGATCCCCGCCCCCGGCGACTACGACGGCGATGGGAAGTCCGACATCGCCATCTACATTCCTGCGCTGGGGACCTTTGCGATCCACCCGTCCTCGGGCGCGGCCAACTACCTGATCCCCTTCGGCATGTCGGGACGATTCCATTCGGTGCCGGCTCCGGGTGACTATGACGGTGATGGCAAGACCGACGCGGCGGTCTACCTGCCGACTCTCGGCAAGTTCGCCTCCCGGCCCAGCGGCGGTGGCACCGATTCGGTCCAGGCGTTCGGCCAGCCGGGGTACGGGGCGACGGTGCCGACGGCATCGATCCCCGCAGCGCAGCCGCCGACCAGCGCCGGTGGGACCAGCGCCCGATCGGTGGGTGCTTCGAGCCAGGTGGAGGCTTATTTTCCGCTGACCGAGGAGAATCTTGTCCTGCTCAACGGCTCGAATGCAACCAGGAAGAAGACGGCATCGCGTACAACCTGATCCTGTCCGGCGTGGCCGGGTCTGATCAACGAGCCGTGATGACCTGACCGCGGAGGATCGCGCCGACGTCGCGACCGATCTCGCGGGTCGCCGCCAGACACTTTTTTGACTTCTCGGTGACCTGGATGAACCCGTGGGTCAACTCCTCGTGGTTCACGTACCGTCGCTTCGCTCGGGATGTCGCGCTCGGTATGGAGCGGCGAAACGCGCGCGGGCGGGTCGGCGGCCAGGGTCGTCAGGGGGGCCAGGATCAAGGCAAGAGTCAACCAGCTGGTGCTGACGGTCGGGTGCAACGGCAGGGGTGGGGGCCAACCTCAGATTTATCCACGGATCAAAACAAGAATTTCAGTGAATCCCAGGCAAAACGGGTGCCCGACTCAGGGTTTGGTTGGCCCCATAAAGTGGAGCAGGCCGAAGTCCTCGAACCGGTGGAACTTCGGTTCCAGCAGCGGGGCGGAACTCATCAGCACGGGCGGCGTCTGGGCGGGGCCGAAGTAGTCGTAGCGGCACAGGGCGAACGACCAGGCGGTGCCGGGCTCGGGTCGGGTGAACTTCGGCCCGAAAGCGGTCCAGGGGATCTTGCCCTCGACGCTCCACCCCTTGTCGGTGTCGCCGGTCTGATCCATGCTGCCATCGACCACGGCAACGGCCGTCATCCCCATTGGCTTGCTGGTCTCGAACGGTTCGGTGGCCTTGTTCCGGGCGAGAAAGGCGGCCTCGAACAAAGTCGAGCGCGGGTTGACCTGGAACTCGAAGTACTCGGGGCGGTCGCGGCTCGGCTTGAAGAACATCTCGAAGACGTCGCCGTTCCAGAGAAAGTCGTTGTGCCTGGTGCCGTAAGCCCGGACATCGGCGTCGGTCATGGTGGCGGCGAAGTAGAGGGCGTCGCGATCCCAGACGATCCGAACTTTCATGGCGTGCTGCGGGCCAAGGTCCGTCTTGCTCCAGAATGCGGGAAAATGCTCGATGACGGCGGCCTCTTTCCAGGCGGGATCATCCAGCTTGCCGTCGATCGTCGGGGCGACCGCAGCCCATCGACAGTCGGCTGTGCGAGTCACGGGCGGGTCGTCGGCCCGGACGATTGGGTAGATCAAGAGCAAGCCGAAGCAAGCGGCGAGGCGGTCGAGACGCATGGAAAATTCCTTGAAGTGAGCGATGGGAACCCGAGCACAGCCGTCCCCTCAGACCCGATCCACTCAGGCCAGCGGTTCGCCCCAGATGAGGCGATCGTCACGGCCTCGGACTCGGCCGGTGACGCGAATCGTCAGGTCGAAGATGTCGGGGACGCCACCAGGCACCGTGACCTCGGCGATGGCGTTGCTGGCCTTCTCGGAGTAGGCGGCCAGCGTCTGAAAGGTGGTCGATCCGCGCATGGCCGACTTATATGCCGGGTTGGCGAAGCCCGAATTGATGTGCGACAGCTCAACCTGGTCGGCATACCGAGCCAGGAACCGCGCGGTATCAACCTCGAAGACGGCCTGTTCGGACTTGAGGTATGCCTTGAGCATCCGACTCAACCGGTCTTCGGTCGGCCAGAGGAAGGCGCGGGCGTTCAGAGTCGCGAGCCAGTCGGCGGGCGTCATGTCGGTCAGGCAGAGCGGCAAGACGTTGGGGTGGAGCGGGGCCTGATCGCGGACGAACGCGGGTCCGAGGTCGGGATGATGGATCGGGACCGTGGCGGGTCGGTGGGTCGACTCGATCGCCGCCCGCTCGGCACCCGCCAACGCATACCGGTCGAGCAAGGCCGAGGTACTGAGCAGGCCAAACCGCTCGATGCTCGCCCAGTTCCGGGCGTCGGCCATGTGGTACAGCACGGGGTGGCGGCTGATCAGGCGGTCGGTGGTCATGGTGCGGGGACTGCCCAGGGCAAGTTCGGCATGGTCGCGTCGGGAGCAACGGGGAGCCAGGGATAACGACTCGCCCAATCATACTTCGCCGCCAGGCGGTCATAGTAGTCCGCGAGGATCTGGCAGACCGCGGGCGGCGGCATGGACGCGTAGAAAAGCCGGTTCTGCTTGCCGTTTTGCTCCTCAACCCATCGACATTAGGCCAGCCATTGGTCATAGGGCACCATGTGTTGGCGTTCGCTGCCAGCCCATTCCCGGTTCTCCTCGGCTTGATCCGCGTAGTAGGCGGCCAGGCGGTAGAGACGCCCGACTTCGACCCAGCCTCCCAGCCCGAACACGCTGATCATCAGCGACCGGTGGGTGAACCGAGGGCGGGGCAGTTTCATCCGACCGGCCCCGGGGCGATCGGCAGATGGATCGAAAAGCAGGCGCCGCCGTTCTCAGGGGTGCAGACGGTCAGCCGGCCGCCGTGTTCACGGAGGATCTCTGCGGCGAGGTAAAGACCATAGCCGGTCCCGTTCGCCTTGGTTGTGAAGAAGGGCTCGAAGACGCGCTCAATGAACCCAGGGCTGATGCCGGGGCCGTCGTCCTGGACGTCGATCTCGACCGTGCCGTCATCGGGCCGGGATCTGACCTGAACCTCAATCCGGCCGTCGGGGCGCTCGGCCAGGATCGCGTCGCACGCGTTCGAGAGCAGGTTCAAGACGACCTGAATCAACCGACCGGCATCGACGAGGACCAGAGGGATCAGCCCCGCCGGAGGATCGAGTTTCAGTTCGATCGCGACATGCCCGCGGCACGTGTCGACCCCCTTTTCGAACAGGTTGATCGACTCGTGCAGGATCGGGACGACGTCGTGGGGCCGCGGGTCGCACGGGCCGAGCCGAACGGCGGCCATCAAGTGTTCAAGCCGGACCTGCAGCGTCTGAGCGTTGCGCAAGATCGGTCGGAACCAGATCCCGGCCGGATGATCTTGCCCCAGTTCCATTGCCATCAGCTCGGCGTTTCCTCGGATCACGGTCAAAGGGGCCCGGATCTCGTGGACGATCCCAGCGACCAACCGGCCAACCTGCGCGAGTTGCTCGTTGAGGATCGCCAGCGCCGTCAACTGATGGAACCGGATCAAGCGCTGGAGTCGAGCCACCGCCAGACCAGGGACCTCGTCGGCGGCCAGGATGTCATCGGCACCGCTCGCCAGCGCGGCGTTGATCAGTCCCGCCTGGTCGGCTTCGGTCCCGACGCAATGGTCGGTGACCACAATTAGCGCCATCCCGGTCCCGACCACATCGACACGCAGGGTCCGGCACAACTCGGGGACGTTGACCCCAGCGAGGTCGAGCGCCAGCGCGATCAGATTCGGCCGGCGTGCCTGCACCTGGGACAGGATCTCGCCATCCTCCCAGCCGCAATGCACGGTCAAGCCGGCGGCTTCGAGTAGAGCCCGGATCGTGGCGGACCGCCTCGGGTTGTCGTCAATCAGCAAGGCCGTCGCCATTCCGCAAGCTCCTCCCACACAATTGTGGGGGATGAGGCCAAGGCGTGATTGAGGCGTGATCAGGTTGGGCCGCGGTCATTGCAGGCTACCAAAACGACTCAGCCGCCGCGACCTCGACCACGTGACAATCTTGTCACGAGTCGAGCCTCGAAGGCATGAGGCTTGCGTTAAGTTGGGGGGATTTGAGATCCTGGACCTGTCCCAGACTGCCGACCTCGCCAGGTCTTCCTTTGATCGAGTCAAACGCTGATGCCCACCTCGACCTCCGCGCCTGCCGTTGCCAGTCCGACCGTGTCGCATGACCTGGCAGAGCATCTGGTCCACGGCAACTTCTGGGACCCGTTTGCCGTGCTCGGGGTTCACGAGGTCACGTCCAATAGCAAGGCGGCGTGGGCGGTCCGGGCGTTTTTGCCCCAGGCGAAGCTGGCCTGGGTGGTCGATCTGGCCAAGGGCGAGCCTGGTAGCCGCGTGGTGATGAACCGAATTCATCCGACCGGCCTGTTCGAGGCGATTCTGCCCGATCGCGGGGGTCGGCCCAACTATCGCCTTGCCGTTGAGAACCCCGAAGGGCACAACTGGGAATTCGTGGATCCGTACCGGTTCGGCCCGGTCCTGACCAGTTTTGACCTCCACCTGCTCAGCGAGGGGACGCACTATAAGAGCTACGAGAAGCTGGGCGCCCACGTTCTGACGCACGAGGGGATACGCGGGACCCACTTTGCGGTCTGGGCACCCAATGCGGCTCGGGTGAGCGTGGTTGGCAACTTCAACCACTGGGACGGGCGGCGGCACCCGCTCCGGGCCTGTTCGGGTGGCTTCTGGGAGATCTTCATGCCCGACCTCGGGCAGGGCGAGGTCTACAAATTCGAAATCAAGAGCCGCCACAACGACTACATGGTCGAGAAGGCCGATCCCTACGGCTTCGCGGCCGAGTATCGCCCCAAGACCGCCTCGGTCGTTTGGGACGTGACCAAATTTGAGTGGTCCGACCAGGACTGGATGGCGGATCGGGCCACCAGACAGGGCTTTGAAGCCCCGATCTCGATCTACGAACTTCACCTGGGATCGTGGCAGCGCAAGGTCGAGGAGGGCGACCGCTTTCTCTCGTATCGTGAACTGGCCGATGCCTTGGTCAACTACCTGGCCGAAACCGGGTTTACCCATGTTGAGCTGATGCCGATCAACGAGCACCCGTTCGACGGGAGCTGGGGGTACCAGCCCGTGGGCTACTTCGCCCCGACCGCGCGGCACGGCTCGCCCGACGATTTCGCCTACTTTGTCGATACGCTCCACACCCACGGCTATGGCGTCCTGATCGATTGGGTCCCCGCGCACTTTCCGAAGGACATTCACGGGCTCGGCCTCTTCGATGGGACGCACCTTTACGAGCACGAAGACCCCCGGCTCGGCGAGCACATGGACTGGGGCACGAAGATCTTCAACTACGGCCGCGCTGAGGTCCGCAACTTCCTGCTCGGCAATGCCCTGTTCTGGCTGGAGCGGTACCACATCGACGGTCTCCGGGTCGATGCCGTGGCGTCGATGCTTTACCTCGACTATTCGCGGAAAGACGGGGAGTGGTTGCCCAACGTCTTCGGTGGCAACCACAACCTCGAAGCGATCGAGTTCCTCAAGAAACTCAACGAGGTTTGCCATCGCGAGCACCCGGGGATCATCACCGCCGCCGAGGAGTCAACCAGTTTCACCGGCGTCTCGCGACCCACGTATCTGGGTGGGCTCGGGTTCAGCATGAAGTGGAACATGGGGTGGATGAACGACACCTTGCGCTATTTCCACGAAAACCCGATCCACCGCCGCTATAGCCACGGGTCGCTCGGTTTCAGCATGGTCTACGCCTTCACCGAGAACTTCATCCTGCCGCTCTCGCACGATGAGGTCGTTCACGGCAAGGGGTCGCTCCTCGACAAGATGCCCGGCGACGACTGGCAGAAGTTTGCCAACCTCCGCTTGCTCTACGCCTATATGTTTGCCCACCCGGGCAAAAAGCTCCTGTTCATGGGAGACGAACTGGCGCAGGGACGCGAGTGGAAGCACGACCAGTCGATCGACTGGCACCTGCTCTGGAACGACCAGCACGCGGGGATCAAGCGGTTGATTACCGACCTGAACGCGGTCTACAAGGCCGAGCCGTCGCTCCACCAAGTCGACTTCGACTGGCGGGGCTTCGAGTGGCTCGAACTGAACGACTCGGAAAACAGCGTCCTCTCGTTCCTCCGTCGCGGCAAGGACCCCGCCGACTTCACGGTCGTCATCTGCAACTTCACCCCCGTCGTGCGCCACGACTACCGCGTCGGCGTCCCGCAAGGTGGCCTGTACCGCGAGATCTTTAACACCGACGCTGGGATGTACGGTGGCTCGAACGTCGGCAACAGCGGCGGAACCGAGGCTCACCCCGGCGACTGGGCGAATCGACCGTTCCATCTCAGCCTGACGATCCCGCCTCTCGGGGTTCTCATTTTGAAGCCATGATTTCGAGCTCGTTCCGATTTCTTGTCGGTCTGCTCGGAGCGAAATACTGGGTCCACCAGCTGTTCTGGTCTTGCGGGCGAAGACCGGTTAAACTGGAGATCAGGAAAACCCTGACGAACCTTCCTTTCACTCAAGCCCACCACCGACCTCCGACGATCTCAGGAAGGACGATGGGGTGAAGTGAAGGATCGCCATCACCAGACTGTCCGAGACAGATCAAGGGCTTGTTTTGTATGGATGTAATCACGGGTCTCTCGGATTTTGTGGGCGAGAACCTGAACCTGCTGCTGTCGCCCGACCAGGCCTGGCAGCCGACCGACTACCTTCCCAACCTGGAAGGTGAGGACTGGGTCGAGCAGGTGACCCGGTTCCGCGAGTCGGCCACGGCGATCTCGGATGACCTTCTCGTCATCCTGGTCGGTAACATGGTGACCGAGGAGGCGTTGCCGAACTATTCGATCTCCTTGAACCGGATCGTCAAGGATATGTCGGGGCTGGGTGACGCCCCCTGGGCGCAGTGGCTCCGCGGCTGGTCGGCCGAGGAGAACCGCCACGGCGACTTGCTCAACAGCTACCTCCGCCTGACCGGTCGGGTCAACATGCGAACGGTCGAGCAGACGATCCACACCCTGATTTCGCGGGGCTTCAGTGCGCTCAAGGGGGGAATGGACCCCAACAGCGAGGCCGATTGCTACGGCGGCCTGATGTACACCTCGTTCCAGGAACGAGCCACCCGCGTCAGCCACGGCAACGTGGCCAAGCTGGCCATGGCGCAGGGGGATGATGCGCTCGCGCGGATCTGCCGCCGGATCGCCGGTGACGAGTCGCGGCATGAGACGTTCTACACCAAGGTTGTTGGGCAGATCATGGAGCAAGATCCCGAAGGAGCGCTGCTCGCGTTCCGGTCGCTCTTGCGGGACAAGATCAGCATGCCGGGTCGGCTCATGGCCGACGGCCAGACGCCCAACCTCTACGATAACTTCGCGGCGGTCGCCCAAAAGGTTGGGACCTACACCGCCCGCGACTATGCCCAGATCATCGACCACCTTGTCAAGGTCTGGAAGGTCGCCGACCTCTCGGTGTCGGGCAAGGCAGCCAAAGCGCAGGATTACCTCTGCCAGCAGGCCGAGAAATTCGAACGCTTCGCTGATGAGATCGCCGCCAACCTGGCCAAGCAGCCGACCGTCCAGTTTGCCTGGCTCGGGCAAAAGAACCTCGCCGCACGAGTTTGACGAAAGACGCCGACTCACCAGCCCCGCTCAGAGCGGCGCGGTGATCGGTGTTTCCCTGAGCATCGCCCGCACGGTCCCGCTCGGTTCTCCCTGATGCTCGGCCGCCGGTGCCGCGAACTTCGCGTTGCCGGCCGGATCACCGGGCACCGGGTCGATCGTCAGGTGGGTGGTTTGCGATGTCGGGGCATCGGGCCAGGTTGCCGTCATTTCGACCTCTGTCGGCGCTGGCACCAGCGGTCCTGTCCGATCTTGATTGAGGAAGTAGATCGCCACCCGGAACTTCGGCGATCCGCTCGGCGCATCGCGGACCGGCTCGGTGACGACCTCGACGAACCCCTCCGCCCCCTCGATCCGCCGCAACGCCCCCTGGTGCGGTCCCCGATTCAACACCGGCGACGAGTGCTCGGGGTTCAGAACCGGGTCGGCACACCCGGCAATCGAGGTTGCGATCAGGCAGCAAGAAAGCCAGCGGGGCGAGGTCATGCGGTGGTCTCGGTGGATGTCGGTCGGTTGCGGCAGTACTCGGCGATCGTCCGGGCGAGCATGGCGGCCCGATCCTGGGACGGGTCGGGGGGATCGGATTTCAACAGGTCGGGCAGTATACGGGCGAACTCCACACCTTGCTCGCGAAGCAGGTGAAGAACTCGCTCGGGGTTGTAGTGTGCGGAGTATTGCCAGAGCTGGATGATCTGCTGAAGGACGAGGTCCTCACCCAGCATTACGGAGGCCGGATCACGCCCCGACCTCAGCCACTGGCCCGGCAACCCTTCGTGATGGATCTCGATCGGCCAGCCGGGCCAGCGGGATTGGATCACGTCGCGGCAAGCCGTCAAATCAATTTCGCCGCCTTCGAACATCGAGATCTGGTGATTGAGGCAATCAATATAGACGCCATTATGCAGTTCCGCAATCCTGTTCGGCACGGGATTTGGCATATCTGAGCGATCTCACCGGCTTGGCCACTTTGAGTGAACCCAACGGGTGCCGAGTTCTTTTTGGTCGTGGGGGGCGTGGCTAGCCGGTCTTTGGTGACGTTCACTGCGCAGCGTCAACGGCCACGCGACCCCAGCAAACGAGGGGGCGGTGGACTCAACGACTCGTTGTTTTTGATGCCTTCGACGCTGCTTGCTTGGCGATGAACGCCTCCAACTCTTCCAGGTCGGCTAGTCCCATCAGGTAGTAGCTGACCATCTCGAACATCGCCTTCGTCGGCTTCTGACCCGACGACTGCTGCATCAGCAGGCAGGCGATCAAGGCGCAATACGTCTGCAGGCGGATGCCCTGGGGGTGGTCCCAGAGCAGGTGCGCACATCCCAACGTCTGCTTGAAGAAGCGGAAGAAGGTCTCGATCGTCCAGCGGTACTGGTAGATCAGCCCAATCAACTCCGCCGGCACGTCCAGCAGGTTGGTCACCAGACGGACCTCGGTGGGCTTGGCGGCGACCTTGGGTGCCAGTCGCCGTTTGGGATGGGGGGCGACGTGCAAGATGACAACCCGCGTGACGTGATTGGCCTGGGTGCGCGTTCCCACACGGACCACCGCATCGCTGACGACGCCAGCAGCCTTCGCCTCGGCCGTCAGCGGACGATCCTCCACGACCTCCAGGTGGGTGTTGTTGCGGAGCCGAAAGACGTAGTCGCTTCGAGCCGCCACGATCTCATCGAGCAGCCCCGCGTGGCCAAACCAGCGGTCGCCAACATAGGTTCGATCCGGGCGGAGATGGGCCTTCAGCACGGCCTTCTCGTCGGTGACGCCGGAGTTCTTCGGTCCGGTCAGGTCGAGCCAGTCGGGGATCGAGTCGTCGATGTCCAACTGGGCGTGCAGCCGCCACTTGTGTCGGGGCGACCCGTCGCGGTGATGGCCCCAGGCCGACTCGACGAGCCGAGGCAAGGCGTCGAGCAAGGTGCTGTCGACGGCGGTGAGGCGGTGATTCAACGCCGCCAGACGCGGGTCGCGTGGCATTGAGGGCTGGTGACGAATCAACTCGGCCAGGACGTTGCGAAGGGGTTGGGGATTAAAGACGCGGGCCGCCTCGGAGATCGAGCCGAGGGAGGCGTGGGAGACGTCAAATCGTTTGCGGACCTGCTTCAGATCACTGATGCGCATCATAGCGCGATGGCTGCGAGCCAGCGGCTGGAAAAGAGCGATCATGACCAGAGTGAGCAGTTGATCAAAATGCAGCGTGCGATTGTCGGCCTTGTCACGCTCACAGCCGTGATGATGGAGGTGAGCGAAGAGCGATCGCACGCCCGTCAAGAGGTTGAGCGTACGTCGAGAGACGGTCGGCGTCGGATCAGTGAGAGCTGGAGCATTCATGATCAAGAATGACCGATGAATGCTCCATGCGCAACTGGGAACTTACGTAAAAAGAAACCTCGTCGCTTGCGCAAACCCCGTGCCGAACAGGATTGGCAGTTCCGATCGCTTTTCGTGGTTTGCAACGTCAGCAGTGGGTCAATTCTTGATCTGATTGATGAGTTTAGGGCCGAGCGCGAGTAAGTTGGTGCCCCCGTCTTCGAAATCTAGGTCTCGAACGCCATAAACGTCCCGAATCGTCAACAGGCAAGTGTAGTACTCAGGCGGATTCGACATCCGGGGCGGGTTGAATGGATATTCGTGAGCTCTGAACGATGAACACTCCCGCCGCGAAGGGAAATCCAGCTTCAGAAGTTCGGCAATCTCAAAGAGCTCATCGAGGGCATATCGTATGTCCCACCCGGGCCAATTGATCTGCATCAGCGGCAGGAGGGTCGCCAGCAGTTCGGCATGAAAAGCGTAGTCATTCCCGAAAAACGCCAGTTTCCCGGCATTGATGTCGAGAAAGCTATCCCCCTCCGCAATTCCACTCTGAAAGCACACCTCTTTGTTTTGAGATTGGATGTATCGAATCGCCAGCTCTGGCCCGAAGAAGAGAACCGGTACGATGCTCAGGGCACCGGACCTGTAGTAGTAAAAGGTCGTCTGCCCACCCTCAACGATCGCATAGGCCGCTGGGTCACTCACGGCCTCACTCCTCGAAATCTTCGAGCCGGGTGCCGGGCTTGGTGGTGACGAGGGGAGACTTGCCCTTGTCCTTGTCGCGGGGGTCGGCGGGAACTTCGGGCTGGCGGATCATCTGGGGGATGAGCTCGTCGATGGCGACGTCCCACTTCATGACGCCGATGGCGATCTGGGCGGTCTTCTTGCGGGGGTCGATCTTGACGACGCGGCCGGGGCGATCGTAGCCGAAGCGGGGAACGACGACGCGGTCGCCAGCCTGGAGGCGGGCGCGGGCCTCGGCGATCCGGCTGTCGGACTCGGCCTGGCGCTGGAGGTCGCCGAGGCGCTGGTTGAGCGCTTCGCGGCTCCGCTCGGCCTCGGCTTGAGCAACGAGAGCGGCCTGCCGAGCGTCCTCGGCGTCCTTGCGCAGCTTCTGGACGATAGCGAGGTCGGGGTTGGTCGCCCCCTGGCCCGATTCGAGGTAGCGCGAGGCCCGCGCGACGAGGTGTTCGGGCAGGTTGAGGCGACGGGCAATCTGCATCGCGTTCGACTGGCCGATGTCGCCGATGTGGAGGCGGTAGCGGGGCCGGAGAGTTTCCAGGTCGAACTCGACGGCGGCGTTTTCGGCTCTCGGGTTCGAGAAGGCGTAGGTCTTAAGGTCGCCGATGTGAGTGGTGACGATCGCCAGACTACCGATCGAGTCGATCTCGTCGAGGATCGACCGCCCGAGCGCGGCCCCCTCGGCGGGGTCAGTCCCGGCGCCGAGTTCGTCCATCATGACCAGCGAGCGCTCGGTAGCTTTCGCGAAGATGGCCGAGACGCGGCGGATGTGCGATGAGAAGGTGGACAGCGATTGTTCGAGGCTTTGCTCATCGCCGATGTCGGCGAGGATGTCGTCGAAGACAGGAAGTTGCGACCCCTGGTGCGCCGGAATGTGCAGCCCGGATTGCGCCATCATCGCCAGTAGGCCGACGGTTTTGATCGCGACCGTCTTGCCCCCCGTGTTCGGCCCGGTGATGACCAGCGTCCGGAACTGGAAGCCAAGGTTGATGTCGATCGGCACCACCTGCCGAGGCTCAACCGGCGCGGCAGGGGCCGGGATGACGTTCGTTTCGAGCGTCTCGGCGTCGGGGTCGGTCTGGTCCAGAATGGCACCTTCACTCGTTTCAGGCACGGCAACGCGGGCCGTCGCCTGTCGCTTCTCGGCGCGGAACATGGCTTCCAGCAAGGGGTGCCGGGCACCGCGGAGATGAAGCCTGCCCTCGGCGTTGAGGTCGGGCGGCGTGTGGCCGAAGTCGAGCGAATACCGGCCCCGGGCGAAGATCAGATCGAGTTCGGCCAGGGTTTCGAGCGTACCGAGCAACGAGTCGGCGACCTGCCCGACCTGCGCCGAGAGCCAGCGCAAGATCCGGCGGATCTCCTTGGCTTCCTTAGCTCGGAGGAACGAAAGTTGGGCCGACTTTTCGGCGATGGCCTGCGGCTCGATGTAGACCGTCTCGTTGGTGGCACTGGTCCGGTGGACCGACCCCTGGATTTCGCCGCGGTGCTCCTTGGCGATCGGTAAGACGTAGTGGTGGCCAACCATCGAGTAATTCGGGAACCGGAGGATGCGCTTGATCTCGGTCGACCGCAGGAGCCGATTCAGCGTCTCCTTGATCCGGTCCTCGACCTGACCAATCTCGCCCCGGATCACCGATAGTCGTCGGCTCGCCGTGTCGAGAATCTTGCCGCGCTCGTCAATGCACGATTCGATGCTGTTACTGAGCGCATCAAACCGCGCGACGCTCGCCTTCATCCCACCCAGGCGCGGGAACTCGTTGCCGACCTTGTCGAGCCAGTCGCCGAGGTTGGCGATCGCCTTGACCGACTCGACAACACTGGCCAGTTCCTCGGCGTCCAGAAGGCTGCCCACCTGAGCCCGACGGACGAGCGCCCGGATATCGCGGAGGCCGCCGAAGGGTGGATAAAGGCCCGAAGCGAGCGCATCGGCCATCTCGGTCGTCAGGTTCTGCCACGAGCGGACGATGCCGATATCGAGACTCGGCTCCATCAGTCGCGCTGCATCCTTGCCCAGCGAGCAGGCCGCCTGAGCCGCGACGAGGGCCCGGACCTTGTCGAATTCGAGCAAATCGAGCGTATGCTTGTCCATGACCCCTCGCGGCGACCCACCTACTGACTTGAACCGGCAACCGAGTCCAGGCGACCCGATCCCTCCAGCGACACGCCTGATCCCTCCCAGGTTCACCCGAGGAAAGGTCTGGATGCTATTGTAGGTCGGTCGAGGCATTTTCGCCCGAAAAGTTTCCACACCAGGTCGACTGTCAAGAATCCAAGACAAGGACGCCTGATCACCGTCGCGGTGGGATATGAAGAAGGAAAAACAAACCCACAACAACCAGGGCCGCCCCAGCCAGGAGCGTGAGCCCGACCCAGAGCCGCGGATGCCAGGAATCGAGCCCGATCGAGCCGCCCCCAATCATGCCCACGTTGAGATCCCGGTGTTCACGCAAGATCGCCCCATTCGCAGATGGTTGCGGCAGAGTCGCGGCATCGATTGTTAATACCATCAAGGTGAGCAGACCAAGGACCACCACTGGCGTCAGGCCAACTCCCACGAGAGTCCAGATCACGAGTTTGGCAATGACATCTGACATGGCGGATCTCCGGGGTGGCAAGACTTCAGAACCCGAATTAGCCAGGATCAGGACCTCAGGGCTTCTTTTCCTCGGCGAGCCAAAACTCGGCCTGAAGCCGATCATACTTGATCGTAGCCTGGGATCGGGTCGTCATTTTACCACTTGAGCCCTCGATCACCTCGGAGCTGAGCTGATCCCAGTGGGTCAAACGGGCGAGGTGCGCCTCCAGCGCGGCGATCCGGCCGGCCTTGCTGCCGTCGAGATCGCGGCTCGCCTCCATCCAGCGGCTCGACCAGAGTGCCAGTTGATCAAAAACCGTCGCATTCGTCCCGAACGGTGGGGTTGGGTGCAGGATCGAATCTTCCAATTCCGCGTAGGTCTGACTCGCAAGGTCGATGCGAGCCTGAATCAGGGCTTTCAGATCGGCACGCACCAGACCCGTCGTATTTGGGGGTTGGGGTTTGGGCGGAACGACCAGCGAGGTGGTGCCCACTTGCCCGGCGACATAACCGGCGGCAATGGTGAGCGAAACAAGGGTCACACCGAGCAGGCTGGCGACCTTCAGGCGCGTGATGAACATGGCGAGCGAGGTTCCTTTGATCAGGGATTTGAGCGAAACAGCGGCGACCGCCCCGGACCGGCCGAGGTGGACCGTGGATTGGAGCAAGGCCACGGGAACGACTGGGGCGAGGTTCCCGGCGAGCACGGTGGCCGGGATGGCCAGCCCCTGCCGCTGGAAGCGAGCGCGAAGGAGGTCGCGGGCGCGGGAGAGCCGACCGCTGACTGTGCCGACCGGCCATCCCAGGCGCTCAGCAGCCTCGGCGTGCGAGAGCCCCTCGAGGTGGCAGAGGATGACTGGCGACCGATACTTCGCGGGGAGCCGGTCAACCTCCGCGATCACGACGGCCTGGACCTCGCGGCGGGAGACTTCGGTGGGTTCGATCGCCTCTCGTCGGGTCACCAGATGAGACCTCGCTCGCTGGCTCCTGGTCCGAGCACGGGTTGCGACCCGTCGCGCAACGGCATGGAGCCAGGGTCCGAGCGAGCCGACCACGCGGACCGAGCCAGCCTTGCGGACGAGCACCAGGAAGGTCCCCTGAAAGGCATCATCGGTATCGGCCGGGTCGTGGAGCAAACTCCGGCAGACCCCCAGGACCATCGGTCCATGCTTGGTGACGATCGCCTCGAAGGCAGCCTCCGCATCCCGCCCTCGTCCCACCACAAATCGGTCGAGCAGGTCGGCATCATCCAGGCCGACGACGCTCCCCGCCCCGACCACGCGGTCGAACTCAGCCTGTCCGTCGTGCCTTTGTGCCCGCGCCATGTGTTCAACTTCTCCGAGCTTCGAACCGCCTTCCCTGGGATTAATGCCGCGGGATGGGCCTGGCCATACAAGTTTGTGCCGGAATGCTCGAAATCTTCCACCGAGACCGTACCCTGGGTATCCTTGATCCGAACGAAGCAGGATGGAGTCGTCCCTGATGCTCTGGCCCAAGCCGCGGTTCACCGTCCGCCGCTTGATGATCCTGGTAACGCTGGTTGCTCTCGGACTCGGCGGGTCCGAGACGATCCGTCGTCGTCGAGTGTATGCCGAGGGGATGGAGGCCCAGCATCGGGCTTACTTCTTTGATGCGATGCAGCCGCCAGCCGATGGCGAAGACTGGGCACCAATGCGGAAATTTGCCGACTATCACCTCGCTATGGAGTCCAAGTGGCGCCAGGCGGCCTGTCAGCCCTGGCTTCCGTTCGAGCCCGACTTGCCGGAACCGAAATGAGTTCAGCGTTGGAGGAAGTCAAAAATCTGGGCTCGGCTGGCATACCAGGTTGCTTTGGTTTCGAGTCGATCCGCTTCGCGAGCGAACTGGGCCTCGCGGCTCCGGTGGTATCTCCGAGCGCGGTCGCCAGTGGTGGTCAGGGCCAGACTGGCGTTCGAGATCGCTTTGCGCCGGTGGTGATGGGCGGAACGTCGGGTCCGGCTCTCGTGATCCCGGTCAATCGAGACTTGCTGCTGGAAACGTACCTGAACGAGGCTGACCACCTGATATACCAGCATCAACAGGCATTCAATTTTTAGCAGACCAGCGAAAGTAAAGATGGCTTTACGCCTGAGAAGAATAAACTCTCTGGAGGCTGGCCTGGTCAGTCGTCGGGCCAGCCGTCGTCTTCCGGATCAGCCTCGGGCTCGGCGGTATCCGGCAAGGCGAGACGATCATGGTAGTCGGTGAGTGAGTCGAAGATCATGTACTCCTCGACGGCGTCCCACGCAATGCAGCAGCGGGCGACGTCGGTCCAGCAGGGTTGATGGCGCGAGCAGGGCTGGCGGACGCCGACGAGAAAGAGGCGACTGCCTTGTGTCTCAAAATGGAAGTCGCCGAGGACGATCGGGTTGGCCAGCGACCGGCCCCGCGTCTGGACGACCAGCGTCGCCCCAGGCGAGCCGGGAATCCCGCCCAGACCAGCCTGGACTTGCGGGGCTGAACCCGAGGGAGTCAGCCCGGCCAGGCTGCTTGCCGTGGCAGTCATCAAGGCATCGCGACGGGTCATATCCATGCTGGTCATCTCTCCGAGGATTGGCTCACGACCGGGAACGAGATCAGGTTCGGTCGACCTTCACCCAGAACCTCGTGCTCCGGAAAGGGCCGAACCCAGATCTCTTGACGCCTACTCTGACGATTGCAAGATAGATAGTCTTCGACGACTGCGAGCCAAGATCTGGGAGGTGACTTCATGTTCGGTGCTGCTAATAAGATCGAGGCTGGAACTCAGGTTTGCCACAAAGGTGGTGGTCCGCTCATGGTCGTCGAGGCGATCTGGGATGATGACGGGTGCTGGGTTGCCGGCTACTCCTGGTTTACCAGCGAGGATCGGTCGGGCATCTATGAGTATGTGGAGATTGCTCTCGACGCGCTCGATCTCGTCCCGACGCGTTGAGGCCGCGGTCAGATCCGCTCATGGTCGGCTGGTAATCCTGGAGTCCTGATCAACTACCCAGGTTCGCGCGGGTTGGCCGGGGGAAGGTTCCATCGTGGTCGTGATCTCATAACCACCCGGGACAAAGCGCGCGACGGGAGGCGAACCGCCGGGAATCTGGGTGGCGTCAGCCGGCAGGCCAAGGTCCACGAGCGTGCCGGTCCAACGCTTCCCGGTTTTGGTGAAATCCCGCTCGGCGTGGTAAATCGCCATCAGTTTGGCGCGGACCGCGTCGGCAGGGTCGGGTTTGTAAGCGGCCACACCAGGCGCATCGGTCGAAAACTGGAGGTACCCCCAGCGCTCGGGCTGGTGCATGTCGATGACGCCTTGCGGCGACCAGACCCAGTTGTTCTCGGGCTTGCCCTTAACCTTGACGTATCTACCATCCTCGATCGTCGTATCCCACTCGACCCGGGAAAAGTTGATCCGCCACTGATCGCCGTCGCCGGGCGGAGTCGGCTTGCCCGCATACTCGGCGAGTGCCCGCCAGGGGATGGCCAGTTCGACCGTCCAGCCGGTGTCGGTATCGCTCGGGTTGTTGATCGTCCCCTGAATTCGGACCGCCTTCTGGAGCCCGGCGATCTCCCACGAGTTGTCGGCCTTGCCGCTGTCGCGGTAGGGCTTGGGGAGGAAGAGGTCCCACTCGGTGTTCAGGGCGTTGATTTCCAATTCAAAGTACTTGTGGTTGTCACCGTCGGGGTCGAGGAAGACCTCGAAGTCGTTGTCATAGAAGATGACGGCATCATGCTCGGTCAGGTTGCCCCAGACGTGCGGGTCAGTCAGTTCGGCGGCGACGTACAGGAAGTCGGCATCCCAGACCATTTTGGCGCGAGTCCGAAACCGGGGGAGTGGCTTCTTCGAGCCCTCGATATCGACAAAGTCAGCCGTCCATGGAGCGTTCTTCCAGGCGGGATCATCGAGCGAGCCATCGACGGTGACCGCAGCGCCTGCTCGACCGCAGACATAACCGAGTGGCGCGGGCAACGGGTCCGCCGCCCCTGACCCCAAAGCGTTTCCCAGCGCGATCAAACCTGCCATCCACCCCGAACGTCCGATCACGGCATCCTCCTTTCTGGGCATTTTCAAGTAATGGTTGCCAGTCTATCGAGCCGTACCGATCCGGTCGAGGTTTCGAGCTTTTTGTACCACTATTCGCCTGGCTTATCCTTGAGTTGAGGGAACAACGCCCCGACAATCTGCTCTGACTCGATTACGGAGACCCGACGATGATCCGCGTCCGCAAGTCCGCCGACCGAGGCCACCTGAACCACGGCTGGCTCGACACCTATCACACCTTCTCGTTCGGCGACTATTACGACCCGTCTCAGATGGGCTTTCGCGCTCTCCGCGTGATCAACGAGGACTGGGTCGCCCCCGGCCGCGGGTTCGGGACGCATGGCCACGCCGACATGGAGATCGTGACTTATGTTCTCGAAGGTGCCTTGAGCCACAAGGACAGCCTCGGCACCGGCGAAACGCTCCGCCCCGGCGAGTTTCAGCGGATGACCGCCGGGACCGGGATCACCCACTCCGAGTTCAACCCCTCGGCCACGGAGCCGGTCCACCTCTACCAGATCTGGCTCCTCCCCGAACGCAAGGGTTTGACTCCGACTTACGAGCAGACCGCATTCCCGGCCGATGGGAAGCACGACCGACTCCGCCTTGTCGCAGACCCCGACGCCACGGACGGAGCTCTCGCCATCCGGCAGGATGCCCGGATCTATCTGGCCACGCTCGACCCCAGCGGTAGTGTGTCTCATAATCTTGCCCCTGGCCGCCACGCCTGGTTGCAGGTCTTGCGAGGGTCACTCACGCTGGGAGAGCACTCGCTTGCAGCCGGCGACGCGGCAGCCCTGAGCGACGAATCGGCCCTGACGATCCACGCCAACGGTCCCGCCGAGGTGATGCTGTTCGACCTGGCTTGAGCCGCGACCGGCTCCGAGATACGATCGGTCGTGACCGTGCAAGCAGAAGCAGGCAGCGACCCATCGACCCGAGCAGTCCCATGAACCCAGCCACCCGCGAACTCTTCGACGCCTTCACCCGGCTACCCGAGGCCGAGCAACTCGCCTTCGCGATGGAAGTCCTCCGCTGGACGACCGATCACGAACTCGCCTCGGGTGAGGATGACGAAGGATTCGAGCCATCCGCCGACGCCACCTTCCTCGATCCCATCAGCGACGAGCACGCCTGACCAACCTGGAGGTATTCCCGATGCGCCCACCTTCGCGAACCATGTCGGCCTCGCCGGGCTCGAAACCACTCACCTGGTCGAGCGGTCTGCTCCTGGCGGCCCTTGTGGTCGGGTTTGTTGGGCTCCTGTTCTATCAACCCGTCGTCGGGATCGTTCTGAGTGTTATCCTGGTTGTGAGTCTGATCCTTGGCCACGTCCAGAATGACAGGCTGGCTCGCCTTGCGGCCGATCGCTCCGGCGAGTCGATCTGCACGTTCGTGCGCTCCTTCGACTGCCGCCGGGTCGATACCTGGATCCTCCGGGCCGTCTACGAGGAATTGCAACCCTACTGCAAGTTTCGCCGCCAGGTGCTTCCCCTGCGGCGCTCGGACAAACTGGAGGCTATGCTCGGGATCGACGACGAGGAGTTGGAATTCCTGACCGAAGACATTGCCTTCCGAGCAGAGAGATCGCTGGATGATTGCGCGAGCAACCCTTTGTTCGGTCAAGTCCAGACCGTGGCAGATCTGGTCAACTTCCTGATGCATCAGCCTTCTACGCCGACCGCTTCCGCTTGACGAGACGCAGCACGACGGGCTTCAGCCAGCCGCGCCGCGAGTTGTTTGCTGGCGGCCTTGTGGCACTTCAGGCAAAGCGTGCGAAGGTTGGCGAGGTCGCACTCGCCGCCCCCCTCGGCGACCGGCACGATGTGGTCGGCGTCCCAGAAGCTGGATCGACTTGATGTCAGGCCGTATGCCCGAAGCGCGGCCTGCTCGATTTTCCGGACCAGAGCGGCGGCATCCCCTGACCCACCCCGGACCAGCCCAGCCGCTTTCATCCCCCTCGTGATCTTGCTTTTGACCGACCGCGCCCACGACTTCGCATCGACCCCACACTCGGCGCAGATTCCGCGGTCGCGAGCCCAAACTCGAGCTCGAAGGTAACTGGGCCTTGTCCGCAACTTCCACTGATGAACGCACTCCGCACCGCAAAACGTCCGGCGCGGCTTCGGCACCGAGCCCTGACACCACCGACACGATGGTCGGCCATTGGCGTGGATGATTCGGATCGTCCCATCGTAGTGGTGGCCCGATACTGTTCGGATTCGGTTCTGGCTCATCCGTCGGGCTGCTCCAGCAAGCCTGGGAGGGCTGGTCTCAGCGAAATTGGCAGGTTCCACCAACTCTGAAGATTGAAATCGTGTCTGCATGGTCGAAATCTGGGACCATTTTACTGTTCAACTCCGCTTCGTCCGAGGTGATGACTTGGTCGGCTTGGTGGCCGGCGGGGGAGTCGGGGCTGACAGGGGTCGAGGCGCAGGAAGTGGTTTCGGAGGAAGGGCGCCGATCTCGCCCAGGGTCAGTCCGAGGGTGGATAGCGCGGATCGGAGGTCGGCGACAGCGTCGTCGGGGATGATGACGGTCGTTGGGCCGAGCCGTTCTTCGAGATAGGCTCCGGTGGCGGGATGCTGGAGGAGGCCGTCGAGGAGTTCGGGCGTCGGCGTTGTCATCACGACGGGCCGGGCGGTCGCGAGCGGGGCGACCTTGGGGTCGGCGGCGTGGAGCAAGAGGCGGACGGCGGCGGGGACGGGTTCTCCAGTCCGTTGTTCGAACCAGCGGGCCATCGCGGTGATGGTCATGCCATTCCCGGCGGCGCGGGCCAGTGACTGCGGCGAGACCTCGAACCACCGGCGGGGACTGGAAGTGGTGTCGCCGTGGGTCCGCGCTGGGGCCGGAATCTCGTCGGCGAAGCGAGCCAGTTCGGCATCGACGAGGAGATCCGACCGGCCGAGGTCAAGCGCCAGGGTCACACCGTCGCCATCGACGTCGACGCAAACCTCGGGGGGACGGCGGTAGTCGCGGGCACCCACCATCCGGAACCGGGTGAACGGGATGCTCCCCTCGTCCTCGACCAGCAAAAGCCGGTCGGAGATCCGCGTCGGCGCGACCCGGCCCGCTGGTGGGGTCGGGAAGAGTTTCAGAGCCGCTTCCAGCTCAGCGCCGGTGGCGAACTCGACGAGCGTGGTTGACGCGAAGTAGGTCACGCGGTCGCGGCGGTCGGCCCAGGTCCGGATCGCCTCGGCCACACCGGCGGGCAAGGGGCGGGCGCTGTGCCTGGTCATCCGGTCGAGCATGGCCTGCGTGGTCAGGCCGCCTTCGAGCCCGCGATACACCGAGTCGGGCGTCAGTTTGAGTTCGAGCGCGGCACCAACCTGGGTCCAGCGCGCGAACCGGCTGAACTGGCCGATCAATTGCGGCGTCAAACCTTGCCGGTAGGCGATCATCTCGAAGTTTGGCTGCGCCAGGAGAAAGTGGTCGAACGTCTGCCGGGGCGCTGGCGGCGAGCCGAGTGCCAGCGCATACCGACCGAGCGGGGTCAATTGCGCGACGCGCCGGCTCGTCGCGGTCTCCTCGGCCGTCCGGACCAGGCCGAGCTGGTATGCCGGGCCGAGCAGGATCGCGGCCAGCGTTTCGACGCCACGCGGCGTCTGGAGTGGGGCGGAATCGGTCAGCAAGGCCCGATCCCAACCGGGAGCCAGGGTATCCCAGAGCGCCGCGAGGTCTTCAAGCGCGACCCATTCTTCCTCGGGTCGAGTCGCGAGCCAGAGCAGGGCAGGGGCACGCAGAAAGGCTATACTCAGGTCGTTCGGGCTGGTATCCTGCTTCATCCCGAGCTGTTCGTGCCACTCGCGGAGCGCCAGCCAGCGGGTGGCGATCATCTGCGGCATGTGGACCGCATTATCGCCCCAGAACTCGGCGTCGGCGGCGACGAGGCGATCCGACCCAGCCTCGGCGATCACGAGGCCGACCGACCGCGCCATCGCGACCCACAAGAGCGGCATGTCGGGCAGCGGCTCGATCGCGTCGGCGATCGGTCCGGCAAGGACGAGGTCGTCTTCGAGCCGTTCGCGGTCGCGCTTGAAGAAGGTCCCTTGCTGGGTCTGACGAATCGCCCCTTCGTCGATCCGCTGCCAGGCGGCCGCCAGGCGCAGGATCGGTTCCAGCCCGTCACTCTCGCGGATCTGCCGGACGGCGCCCACCTCAGGCAAGAGCTCCTCGTAGATCGGCTCGGGTGGCGGGGGCAACTCGATCGGCTCGGCTGGCTCGGTCGGTTCCTCGCCCTCGGCTTGATCTTCGAAGATGACTGGCAACGTCGGCTCGATGGAGGGATCGACCTCGGCCTCGATCACTGGCTCGGGTTCGGGGTCGATCCGGCGGCGCGATTCGGGGAGCAAGGTCCGCGCGGCGTTCAGGGCCGAGGGGTGGGCCAGCAAGGTCGTCTGCGACCGCCTCGGGCCGAGGGCATCCTCGAAGTCGTGGACCATGTCGAACCCGTCGCCAACCCGAACGGCAACCAGGCCGACCTCGATCAACCGACGGATTGCGGGGAGGGGATCAATCCCCATGCACCGCAGGCTCAGAGTCATCCCGGCGGCGGGCCAGGTGGTCATCTCGGTGAGCGCAAAGAGACCGAGCGTCACGCGTGGGCCGAACGGCAGGCCAGCCACCATCCGGTCGGAAGCCCGGAGTTCAGCCAACCGGTCGGCGATGGCGTCGGGCAAGCGCGCGGCCTTGCCCCCGAGGTCAGCGCCGCCGGTCGCCGCGTGGATCTCAACCAGGCGGGCACCATCGTACCGCTTGAGCGCGGTCCGGTAGGCGACCAGCGGCGGGTCGGGTGGGGCGATCGGTTCGCCGGGTGTGGTCGGTTCAAAATCGAGGTCGTCGGGTTGATCAGTGCTCATGGGGTGGAACGGCGTCGCCTCGCAGGGAATATCGGTTACCGGACCACCCGGGGGGTGTGCCCCATCCGCCGCAGCTCATCCAGAATCGCGTCCTCTTCTTCAACCCGGACCAGTAATACCGTGTCCGAGAGCCGACCGGCGACCAGCTTTGCCAGGGTCTTCCGCGCCAGCAACTCCTCGGCCAGGATCGGGTCGGCCGTCCGGATCAAGGCCACCTGCTTGTGGAGCTTGACCGGGATGCGAAGGTTCGAGTTCGAAGGCGGTGGCATCGGCGGGCCTCGGGAAGAGAAGGGATCAAGACGGAATCGACATCAAGTCCCGCAGCGCTAAAGATGGCTCGGCTTGCGTCAGGAGCACAAGCACGGCAGCACTCGGCCGCAACTGGACCGGGACGATCTCGCCACCGGCCATGGCTCCGGAGTCGTTGTAATCACAGGTTTCTCCGGGTCGCATCCGCCCGTACAACGAACCCGAGCCCCAGTGCCAGCAAGCAAGCCGATCAGGCCCATCAGCCGTCGGGTCGTGAAGTGAGTCCACCGCATCGATGATCCCTCCCTGGAGTCGGCAACCAGCCAAGCCGGATATTATAACGGATGATCGCCGCGACTGCCTCCTCTCTGACTCAGATGGGTAGAGCTTTTGAATATCGATTTTCTCCAAGGTCAAGAATTGCAGATCGACCTGCTTCGCTCAAAGGTTTGCGGGCTTGAGGGTGACGAAGACCTGGGCTACATCGGCCTGCGTAATTGGGCCGAAGCGGACCTCGACCTCGAAGCCGGCGTTCCGCAGGATCTTCGGAAAATCGGCGCCAAATTCGGTGTGGACGGGCCATCCGGTGTCGCCGCCAGGGTGGCGGATCGGCGGGACGAGGTCGATGATCGCGCCATCGGCACCCAGCCGAGTTCGCGGAAAAGTTGTCGGCACATGGGGCAGGAGCGGGACCGTGAAGAGGTGCCGGCCACCGGGAACCAGGACCCGATGAATCTCGGCGAGCGCCCGGTGCAGGTCGGGGACGTGTTCGAGAGTTTCCGAGGTCAGGATCAGGTCGAACACGGCGTCAGCGTATGTCAGCCGGGTCAGGTCCTCGTGCCGGGTCCCGGCCATGATCGCGCCGGGATCGGCTCCTTCGGTGTGATCCGACCCGCTGAAGTGGGTTAGAGCCGCCAGGGCGTCATGAACCCCCTCGACCCGGTTGATCTCGGCGACCCGCAGGTGTTGCACTCCGCTGGATCGAGCCCAGCCAGCGAGCGATCGGGCCGGAGGTTGGACCGGGTAGAGGTCGAGCACAACTCGCGCGAGACGTCGACCCCTGAGCTTGGCTCCGCACCGCGAGCATTCGAGGGACTCCTTGCGGGCGATGGCCCGGGCCAACGGTTCGGTCAAGCCCCACCGCCGTGCCAGTTCAGGCGGGATCACACGTCGCCGGTAGTACATCAAACCGATCCGGCCACAGACCTCGCAGCGCCGGACCTGGCCGGTCATGACTGCCCGTGCGCGATCCCCGACCCACCACGCCAGGTAATGGCCACCGTTCCAGAGCGGCACCAACCATCGTTTGAGCCAACCAGGCGGACGAAACCGACGGGGGACCGTAGGAATCATGAAGGAACTCTCATTGGACCACATTTGGAACAAGGTTTGCTCCCTGGCTCCTATCCCACAATCGAAAAATCGTGTTGCGACCGTCAAGCACTCCTGGCCAATCACGGACCGCCCCGTAAACAGGTTCGCCAGGTGAGTCATCGTCGCTGGTCATTGTTGGTTCAACGCCAGCCCTTACCAGTTCCCCTGGCTTGTGTACGGAATGGAATCGTTATGTCATCTCCTTTGATCCCAGAACTCGTCGTCGCCCCAGCTTCGACAAGTCCGTCAGTCAACCCATTTAGCAGCGATCTAGCCATCGAGAATAGCAACTATTTTGGCATCAAAGCTGGCCGAGCGGTCCTGGTGAATGATCCCAAGGCCGCACCAGACCTGTTTGCCTCGGCCATGGTCGGGGCCTTTCGCGGCTTTGTCCTCAACCCGGCTTTCTCCTGCGTGGGAGCCAAGAGCGCTGTTATGCACGAGTCCTGCCGGCTCGGCATTTATGACCAGATGGGTGGCGATGGGGCGACGTCGGGTCTAGCCCGAGACCTCTTCACCTTCTCGCAAGAAGTGGCTGCCAACGCCGATGATGGCGAGTTCCGTACGTTTGTTGCCATCTTCGAGGGGCCGGGTGAGAGCACCGAGGCGGACTTCGAACAGCGACTCTGGGATCAGCTGCGCCGCTTGCACGGGCTTGACTCGGCTTATCATGCCTGGGACCCACTGGTGAGCGATGATCCAGAAAATCCTCACTTCGGCTTCAGCTTTGCCCAGACCGCCATGTTTATCGTCGGTCTACACCCGCATAGTTCGCGGGAGGCTCGCCGGTTTCTCTGGCCGACGTTGGTGTTCAACCCCCATGCCCAGTTCGAGAACCTCCGCGTCGAGGGGCGTTGGGATCGGCTCAAGCAGGTGATCCGCCAGCGAGAAGAACACCTGCAAGGGTCTCTCAATCCTAACTTGGCCGACTACGGGTCCGCCACCGAAGCCCGGCAGTATTCCGGTCGCGCGGTGGAACCTGAGTGGCATGCGCCGTTTGCCCGGATTCCTGGTTCGGTGGGTTCTTGTCCGTTCCTGGCGAGCGGTGGGATGATCCCCTCATGAGTGACTCTCCGATCGGCGAAATGCATCGGATGCCGCCGCAAACAGGTGCGGGCTTTAGGCTCCGTCAAGGCGAACGGTTGCGCGTCATCGACCCGATGGGCGAGCAGGTGTCCGACCTGATCGCCTTTACAGCGGATGACCCATCGGAATGGCTTTCATCGGGTCGAAGTATTGACTATGCGAATACGATCTATTTAACGTCGGGGCACACGCTCTATTCGAACCGGAGCCGGCCGATGTTCACGATCGTGAGCGACGACGTGGGCCGGCATGACTTCCTGTTAACCCCGTGCAGTATCGACACGTTTCGGATCATCTACGACCACCAGGGCGATCATCCCAGTTGCTTCGGCAATCTCGTCGCGAATTTGGCCCAATTTGGGATCGAGCCGGACCAGATTCCGACGACGCTCAACCTGTTCATGAACGTCATGGTGGCCGAGTCGGGCGAGTTGACGATCGGCCCGCCCCGATCTAAGCCAGGTGACGCGATTGTGCTCCGGGCTGAACGGGACTTGATCGTGGGTTTAACGGCTTGTTCCGCCGAGATGTCGAACAACTATCGCTTCAAGCCGATCGACTACCAGATTTTGCCCCCCGACTAACGTTCTGATGAGGATGAATTCTGCGTGACTCTCCAAGCCCTGTTCCTCAATTGCACGCTCAAGCCGTCCCCCAAAGAGTCGAATACCGACGCGTTGATTGCGAAGGTTGCCGAGCAATTTGTGAAGCTTGGGGTTGAGACCGAGTCGATCCGGGTTGTTGACCACAAGGTCCAGTTTGGCGCCGCGATGGATGAGGGCAACGGCGATGAGTGGCCGATTATCCTCGACCGGATTCGTGCTTGCGATATTCTGATTATCGCCTCCCCCGTCTGGATCGGCGAACGATCGTCGGTTGCCAAGATGGTTGCCGAACGACTTGATGCGTCCACCTACCAGCTCGACGATCGCAACCAGCACGAGATGTACGGCAAGGTCGGTGGCGCCATCGCCGTCGGCGAGTCCGATGGTGGTCAGGGTGTCATTAAAAGCATCCTCTACGATATGTCGATTGCTGGGTTGACCATCCCCCCCAACGCCGACGTCTACTGGGTCAATGAGGCCGGTCTGGGTGGTCCTTACCTGGAGTCACACGGCGACACTTGTTTTTTCGTCAATGAGCGGGTTCGCTGGATGGCCGCGAATCTGACCTATCTTGCCCGCCTTCTCAAAGCCAACCCGTACCCGGTTGACCTCGAAGCCCTCCAGAACGAAGCCCGAGCTGTTAGTCGGAAGGAAAAGCACCTCAAGCAGCGCGAGTAACCCGGATCAGACAACGACCTGGAGTTTTTCCAGGCGGTGGATCGCCTCGTTCAAGGTGTCGTCCCGCTTGCAAAAGCAGAAGCGCACGAAGCCTTGACCGAGTTCCTTGTCGCGGAAGAAGCTGGAGCCAGGCACGGTGGCGACACCGATCTTGCGGACCAGGTGCTCGGCGAACTGGATATCATCGGATTCGCCGAAAGCGTCGAAGCGGGCCATGACGTAATAGGCCCCTTGGGGCGGTTTGAGACCGAATCCGAGATTCGTCAGGGCCGAGCAAAAATGGTCGCGCCGCGCCTGGTAGCCGGCGGTCAGCCCATCGTAGTAACTCTGAGGGAGGCGATAAGCCACCGCCCCCGCACTCTGGAGCGGGGCCGCAGCGCCGATGCTCACGTAGTCGTGAACCTGGCGGAAGGCGTGCGTCAGGTGAGGCGGCGCCAGAATCGTCCCGATCCGCCAGCCGGTGACCGAGTAGGTCTTCGACATCCCGCCGACCGTGACCGATCGCTCTTGCATCCCTTCGAGAGAAGCCAGAGCAAGATGCTGGCGACCATCGTAGAGAATGTGTTCATAAATTTCGTCAGTAATTGCCATGACATCCCACTCACGGCACAATGCCGCGACCTGTTCGAGTTCATCGCGGGTGAAGACGGTGCCGGTCGGGTTGTTCGGGTTGCAAAGGATGATGGCCTTGGTCTTGTCGTTGAAAGCGGCGGCCAGTTCGGCTGGGTCGAAGGTCCAGTCCGGGGCTCGGAGCGGCACGAACCGAGGAGTCGCACCGGCGAGGACGCAGTCGGGCCAGTAGTTTTCGTAGTAGGGTTGCGTCAGGATCACCTCATCTCCGGGGTTGATCGTCGCGAGCAGCGCGACCAGCATCGCTTCGGTACTACCGCAGGTCACGGTGATCTCGCGGTCGGGATCGACGGTCAGATCAAGGTGCCAGGCGGCATGCTCGGCGATCGCGGCACGGAGGTCGGCGGCACCCCATGTCACCGCGTACTGGTTGATGTCGTTCTGGATCGCGGCGCAGGCGGCATCCTTGATCGCGGCGGGCGCGGCGAAGTCGGGCATCCCCTGAGCCAGATTCACCGCACCGTGCTTGGCGGCCTCGATCGACATTCCACGGATCACGCTTTCGGTGAACCGTTCGGCTTTCCGGGACAATAAAGGACCGATCATGACGGCGGGTCTCGATGCAGAGGAAGCGGCTGGTTAAGAACGGGGCGGTGGGATTGGCGACCCGTCGAGTATTTTGATTCAAGCGGCAATCGATCGCAACTCTCGTTTGACCCCGCGCAGCCGAACAAACCCGTTCAGGCGGCAAGTCCGGGCGATGGTTCCCACGAATGGCTCAATCATGGGGAGTTCGACCCGTCGATAAATTTTTTAGAATTCGAGGCTCATCGCCAGTCGATCGGTCAAAAATCCATCCAAGAGAGTGTGAATCATGCCAGACCAACGGACGGGACGCCGGGACAATCTTCGATCTTTCCGGCCGACGCTCGACGGCAAACTGGAGACGCGAGTCTTGATGGCCACCTCGGCCATCCATAGCCAGACAGCCGCCGGTGGGCAAGCGGTCGTCATCACCGGCACCGACGGCGCCAAGTTTTTTGTGTCCGTCATCAATGGCGGCACGGTCCGCGCGACGCCCGCCTCGAATGGTCGAGCCAACATCATTGTTGATGGCTCAACCTCTTCCACGCTCTTGGAAATCAACCGGGTGGTCCCCAAAACCTTGACGGGAAAATCCCATACCTTCATGGCGAACGGTGGGTCAAACTCACGTCTGAATCTTGCCTCGGTCACGATCAGTTCAGGGATGATCGGCGCCGTTGAGGGGTATCAGACCGCCAACCTTTCTGGCCCACTCAATATTACGGGCTCGACCCGCGTCGACCGGATCGCGTTGGGTTCGATTCTTCCCGGAGGCTCGATCACCACCTCAGGGGATGTCAATACCCTCGATATTTACAATAATGTGACGCTTAATAATACGAATATCTCCATTGGTCGTGACCTCAACTGGTTTCAGGTCTTCGGTAATCTGTCCCTGACCAATAATTCCAGTTTCACCGTCGGTCGCGACCTCGGCGGGGTGTTCCAGCCTGCCAAGGGCTCGGGGAACGCGGGAGAAGGAGCGTATGTGGGCGGCAACCTCAGCATTGATCAAACGAGTAACCTTGTCGTGACTCGCAATATTCCTTACAACGCGGGAGTCTTGATCAACGGCAATTTTACGGGAGCGACGAGGTTCTCGGTCGGTGGCTTTACCCCCGCCGCACCATCACCCACTTACAACTTCTTTAATGTCGCTGTGTATGGTTCCATCACGGCCTGATCTTCGATCCTCATTGCGACCACGACCACGGCGGGTCTTAACCCCGCCTGCGGTCGAAGTTTCGTGCGAATCGTTGTTAAAACCCGATTTCCGGGTTAGCTCGTGATGCCTTTGGTCAAGTGCATGAACGCAGTTTCCAGGTTGATCTCGTCTTCCTTGAAGAGGGTGATATCAAATCCCTGTTCGAGCAGCTTGGGAACCAGGAAACTGTACTTGTGCACGCCTTCCCGCATCTTCACGACAAGGACGCCGTTTTTGTCCTGGACCGTTTCGACTTCGGGCTGACCTTCGAGATAATTGGCGGCGTCGGTCATCCGGTCGCTGACGGTGATGTTCAGGACGATGTCGGTCCGAACCTGCTTCATCACGTCAACGACCGAGCCGTTGACGTGCAGGACGCCTTGCTCGATGATCCCAATCTTGTTGCAGATGTCGGCCAGTTCGGGCAGGATGTGACTGGACACCAGAATCGTCTTACCCATCGACCGCAGCTCTTTGAGCAACGCGCGGATCTCGATCCGGGCACGCGGGTCGAGTCCCGACGCCGGTTCGTCGAGGAGCAAAACCTGGGGGTCATGGAGCAGGACACGCGCCAGGCCGAGACGCTGGGTCATCCCGCGCGAGAGACTGGTCACCAGCGCATCGCGTTTGTAAGTCAGGTCAACCAGTTCGAGAACTTCTTCGCAAATCTTCTTCCGCGCTGGACCTTGAATCCGGTAGGCGGCGGCAAAGAATTCGAGGTACTCGATGACTTTCATATCGTCATAAACGCCGAAGAAGTCGGGCATGTACCCGATAGCGCGGCGAATATCTTTTGAGCCCGTATAGATTGAGTAACCGCAGACGGTCGCCTCGCCCCAGGTCGGATTCAGAAGCGTGGCCAGGATGCGCATCGTGGTGGTCTTGCCCGCGCCGTTGGGTCCGATGAACCCGTAAACGTCTCCCTGGTTCAGGGTCAGGTTCAGGCGGTTCAGGGCGTACAGATCGCCGTACATCTTGGTCAGGTCGTGCGTCTCGATCATGGTTGCGATCCCTTGGGCTGCGTTGGTGCGGGAGCAGGTGTGGCGGTGTCTTGTTTCAGCGGCAGGATGATCCGGAGGACCGTCGTATGTTCGGCTTTGATGTCGGTGGCGGTCTCGTTGAGATTAAGTACCGCGCCGGGGCGGTTGACCTCGGCAATCAGCATCGGTCGGTCCAGTGTCAGTTGCCCGGTGAGGTCCATATCGTGGTGAGTTCGACTCGGGACCGTCTCCAGCCCCGAGGCATCGGCGTCATGAAACATGATCTCGCGGACAAGATCGGCCCGGTTGATCAGTTTGGCATCGGAAACATAACCGTTGGGCGGGATCAGGACCTTTCGGGCATCCTGCAACTGGTTCGCGAGCGCCCGATTCTCGGCGGTGTCAAGCTGCACCACGCCGCCGGGTTGAATGTCACCCAACCGGTAGTAAAGCTGTTTGCCAAAGGCGATCATCGCGTTTTTGAGCGGAACGTCCATCCGGTTCGTCACCGTGCCGACCAGCCGGTCGGTCCCGACGGGGCTCAGGTCTACATCAAGGAGTGATCCCGCTTGCGGCGCGGGACCGAACCAACGCGAGACGATCCCCTTCGTGCTCCAGATGCCGATCCGCACGTCTTCGAGCCGCTCGGCGCGACCCGGTGGCCCGTAGGAATAGCCGGCCCCGGCGAAGCCAACCCCCTGACCACGCCGATTCATCCCGCCGAGCCCCGGTTCAGGAGCGGCGAACCAGGTCGTAACAACCTCTGTCCCGGCTGGTGCCGCGCCGGCAGGGCCTGTGGTCAAGGACTGGGGATCGACCTCGATGGTGTAATCGCGGTTCTGTGGGCTGAACAGGTTGAGCCAGGTCGTCCCCCGCGTGATCCGGTTGACCATATCGACATCCACGGCGTCGATCTGGTTGACGCGGATGTTGGTCCCCTTGATCTTGTACGCGGCGTAATAGGCCAGCAGACTGACGGCGACGACGATGGTCGGAAAGGTGATCCAGGTCAACTCCATCCGCTTGACGACCTTCTTGAGGAAGAAGTAATCGCCGGGACCGATCAACAGGATGTAGATCGCGATGAACGCGGCCACCCAGCCGAAGGGGACGACCATCATCCCGCCAAACTGGTCGAGCGAGCGCCGGAGGAGCGTGCTCATGTCGGACAGGTTCTGGCTGAAGATTCGTTGCGACGCCGCAGCCTGCGAGTCGGTGTCGGTGGCAATCTTCCTCAGGTCAAGCGCCTTGACCCAGAACAGGGTCCGGTCCGGCCAGGCGGCGAACGGCTTGGCATTGACGTCGAACCCGACCAGCGTCACCCGGCCGAATCCATAGGCACCGCGGACCACCAGGGGAGTCGAGAGAGTCGAGGCGATGACTCGACCGCCTCGACTCTCGACGTCTTCCAGTTTGACCACCTGGACGGGTTCGTTTTCAAATTGGAGTTGCTGGCTCCCGCCGGTGAACGACTCCAACGAGTCGAACGGGCTGACCTGAGTTTGACCGACGAGCCGGGCCGGCAGCATCGCGGCGAGCGGACCATCGTTGACAGCCTGCCACTGGCTCGATACGGCGACGACGAGGTGCCCACCCCGCTCAACCCACTGGCGAACCGCTTCGAGCCGATTACTGTTGAGTGCAGCGAGGATCTCGGCGTCAGCGGTATCAAGGATCAAGGCATCGGCCGAGTCGTACCCATACCACCGACCCGGCAACCTATCCGCAACTCCCAGGGCTTCGATCTGGGTGACGGCAACCTCGCGGGCCCCGCCGTTGGTCGCCCGGCTGCCGGGGCTGGCGTTGTACCCCGGCATCTTCGGGATACCCTCGACCCCCTGAGCGTGGCCCAGCGTGATCAGTTGATAGTCATCTTTGCCCAGAAATTCGAGCTTGCCCGCTGTGTTGGGATCATTGAGGGCCTGACCGACGCTGAACGGCGGCACGGCCTGGCGGCCCGTCTTCGCGTCCAGAAACCGGAGCGTGGCGAAGTCGGAGTCGATCGACCCCGCGCGCACATAAACCGTGGTCCGGTAAGTGGCCCCCGGCAAGACCTGAACGGCCTGACGAACGGTTGTCGGCGTGCCGTTCTCGTCTTCGACGACGGCATGCATCTCTCCCACGAACCCATCCGGCCCACCTCGGAGCAGCAGGTAGATTGGAGTCCACGTCCCAACCTTATAACGGCCATCAAACCCAACCCGAACATCCTCGACCGTCACCGCCCGAGGCGCCGCGGCCTGACTGACTCGTGGCAGTGCCACCACCCCAACCAGTCCGATCAGGATCAGAACAAGACAACGCCGCCACGACCCGGATTGGCCGCCGGTTCGGCTCGACTCAACTTGGTGGATCACGCTCTGAATTTCCTCGGGTCAGCCCAAAACCGGTTGGGGAAGTTCGATTTTGCCGTCAAGTTCAAGGCTTTGCACTCGGAGCACACCGGCACGGCACCTGCGCACACCCCGGGCAAGTCTGCCCATATTTGGCCATGACCGCGGCTTCGAGGTCAATTCCCCGGACATTTGCCAGAGTGACCAGCCAGGCTAACACATCGGCCATCTCGAAAGCTAGTTCCTCGTCCGTCCCCGACCGGAGCGCCGAGGCGAGTTCGCCCACCTCCTCGGCAAACCAAAGAAACGTCGCCGAGTCGCCCCGAGCAGCGTCTTTCGACCCGTAGAGAAGCCGGATCTGTTCCTGAAGTTCGGCGATGGTGAGGTGATTATTTTTGGTCATTCTCGAACCTTGAGGCAATTCGTGAAACTCATAGGAGTTACGCATATGATGGCATTTTTATCAGTGATTGAGATCGGTAGGCTCGGATCGCTTCTCGGATAATCTGGGCCTTGGATTCGTACCAACTGACCCCGGTGGTATAGAAGTGCCACGACAAGCGGACGAACGCCCGGATCGCCATGCCGATGTGGTTACGTTGGGCCCGGCTGGAGCGGGCCTGGCAACGCTCGATGTTGCAACACTGCTTCACCGCCCGGTGATATTCCTCGATCGCCCAACTCCGCTCGGCCAGTTCCAGACGTCTCAGATCGCTCATCGCCAGGTCGTTCGTCGCCCAGTATTCAATGTCCCCGTCTCGGGAGACCACCTTGAAGACCCGCACCGAACCAAAACCCTGGAGATGGACAACCAGCGACGACGTGGCAAACGCCAGATCGCTCACCGCTCGATAACCCTGACGGTCGAGGTCCACCTTGCGGTTGACCTTCAACTGGGTCAGGAAAGTCCAACCGCACTCACGGACCGCCTTGAGGTTATTCAGGCTCGAATACCAGCTATAGAAGAGCACCGCATGGGGGCAGAAGCCGCGTCGCTTGGCGGCGTAAAGCATGGCTAGGAAGTGGTCGTTCTTGGTCAGTCCATCGACCGGCTTGTCGGAGACCCGGTAGTCGACCGGCAAGGTGCGATCGCCATCGGACCAGAGGAGGCTGATGAGGTTGATGCCCCAGACGACGCGTTTGTGCTTGCCCGACCAGTGGCGATGCACCGGCTGGATCTTGCGGGAATAGAAGTGGTCGAGGGTGGAGTCGTCGACGATCAGGACGCCATCACGCTTGTGGACGAGCGGCTCGACCTCATCGTAGAGGGTTCCTGGGTCGGGTTCGCCACGCTGAAGCAGGCGGGTGTAAGCGTCATGGGTAGGCGGTACAAGCCTCGCTGGCTGGCTGCGAGCGGCCTCGCAGCACGACGCCGAGCGTGGCGAAGCGATCAAGAAGTCGATGTAGTCGAGCTCGCTACACTTCGGATGACTCATGGAAGAATCGTAGGGAGTTACCCCAGTTCGCGAAACGTGGACAAAATTCAACCGACTGCGTAACTCCTATGTCATTGAACCGAAGGCTCATGACGGGTTGCGAGGTGGTGGTTCCGCTCGGGCGACTGGTCAGCTATGATGCCTCGGTCGCCCTGAGATCTCACCCCGGACCGGCTCTTCGATGCGTCGGACCGGGAGGCCCGAGCATGCTCAACATCCGTGATATCATCGACGACGCCAAGTGCTATCAGACCCTCCGGGGCCTACGCTGGCCCCACGGTGTCTCCTGCCCACATTGTTCATCCTCAACGGTCATCAAGGACGGCACGGACGACACCCAGCCTCAGCGGCAACGTTACCCCTGCCAGCTGCCACAAGCGGTTCGACGATCTGACCGGGACCATCTTCGCCGGCCACCACCAGCCGTTCCGGACTTGGGTCATCTGCCGCTACTCCATGGGCCTGAACCTCTCGACCCTGCAGATCGCCAACGAAACTCGAGATCCACCGCAGCGATGCCCAGGCGATGGTCCAATTGTTACACCAGGGGGTCATCGACCGGCAACCCGCCGTAGCCCTCGAAGGCGAGGTCGAGTGCGACGAAGTCCATGTCGTGGCCGGACATAAAGACAGCCCCGAGGCCGTCGAAAAAAAGGTCGGGCCGGGCGTCGTCGTCGGCTGAAGGGGGAGCGGGGCCGGGAAACGCTCGCCAAGGAGAAGCCGCCGATCTTCGGCATGCTGCAGTTCGTTGGCGAGGTGGCGATCCGGATACTGGCCGACGTCCGACAATCGACGATCGAGCCGATCATCAGGGGGAGCGATCGCCGTCGGGAGCGTGGTGCATACCGATTAGTTTGCGATCTACTACAAGTTGGTGGCGTGGAGCTATACTCACCGGACGGTGTGCCATGCCGATGGGGAGTACGCTCGTGATGAGGGCGGCGATGGCTTCTGGGAGGTTCACATCAAGACGATGGAAGGCTTCTGATCCTGCTCCGCAGATGGTTGCGTCCCCACTGAGGGATCTCGCAGGAGAAGCTGACGCTCTACCTCGGGTTCTTCAAGTTCATCCACAACGCTCGGGCACGGGGCGAGCGTCCTGGGAGCCTTGATGGGCCTCCTGCTCGCATCACCCCGCGACCCGTCATGAGCCAAACCGGTCACTCGGATCTCGTGTAGAACGACGCCATCTGATCGAAACGGCCGCGCACCAGGTCCGACTTCATCGGCTCGTATTCGAAGACTACCCCAACCTCGTCCCGGATGATGATCCGGTAGGGCTGCTTGAGCACCTGCGTCCAGTGATAGATCGCGAGGTACTCCGCGAGGTCGTCGGTCCATGCATGGCTGGCGTAGAGCGAGGCGAAGGGGATCCTCTGCAAGGAAGCGTAGAGGGCCTTCGCCTTGGCGATGGGGAGGACCTTGCCCCCGGCGTTGAAAACGGTCCCCTGCAGCAGCGGGTCGCGGTGCCGCGGGGATGGCAGCGTGAGCCGACTCCAGATGCCCTCGTAAATTCCGTTGGCGGGACCTCGTCGGGGCCTCGTCCCTCCGGCAGAGGGTCTGGGGTGATCCTCAGCGAGGCGTCCACGATGTGGGTCGATTCATGGAGCATCACATAGGCGAGCGCATCCATCGCCCCGGCGTCGATGGAGACGCTCAACGGTGAACCCGAAAGATCGAAGCAGGTCCGCTCCTTCTTGGTGGCCCACTCTGATGCGTTCTCCCGGAAGATGCCGGCCCGGACCGTGATGTGGAATGATCGGCCTCGGGGCGAGTCGTCGGAAGCAACCGTCGAGGTGAGCGCCGTGTTCGGCATCCCATCGACAAAGCTCAGGCCCGCCAAGCGATCTCGGAGGATCCTGCCATGCAGGGGCGGTAGCGCTGCGAGAGCAGCGGACAGTTGGCGCTGCTCCTGGGGTGTTAAGACGTGCTCCTTCGCCCCGGCGAAACCTTCGTCGGCGAACATCCTGAGGACGTCCGGCGGGTTGCCGTCACCCGCTCGCTCAAGGGCATGACGGGGCCGATCTCCAGCCCGGGATCGGATACGCCCTGCTGCGTCGGCAATAGATCCTCAATGGCGACTCCCGGCAAAAAGTGGAGTATTGTCGCCAACAGCATGATGACAACAAGGAAGGGCGGTCGCATTGGATACTCGCTGTTTGATGGATCTGGAGGAACGCCTGTTCGAGGCGGCGGGCCTGAGCGTCGTCGAGTGGGATGTGAATCATGATGCCAAAATTTGAGGGAAGTCCGGCCGAACTTCCCCCTTTCCCGGTCGGACAACATCAGCGGGTTTGCGAAGGAGAACTCCGAGGGGTATCGGGCCGTATCGCACCTCGTGCGGCCTTTGGGCTCTTCGAGATCCGCATCACTCGAGCTTGGCGAGGAAGTTTCGGATTAACGCGGTGCACTCGTCCAAGCGCTCGTCGAGCGCGAAGTGGCCGGCGTCAAGGATGTGGACCACGGCTCCAGGGACGTCGCGCCGGTAGACATTCGCGCCACCGATGTCGAACGACGGGTCGTACTTGCCCCAGAGGACGAGCAGAGGAGGCTGATGCTGCCGCAGCCAGGCCTGCCAGGCAGGGTAGGCGGCGATGTTGGTCCGGTAGTCGTAGAAGAGGTCGGACTGGATCCGCTCCTGGCCCGGCCGAGACAGTAGGGCATGCTCGTCGAGCCAGGCGTCGGGGTCGTAGCGCTCCGGGTGCGGGCTCGACCCGACGTGCCGCTTGCGAGTTCCTTCGAGCGAGAGGAACGGCGGAATCACGGCGGCTTCGTGGGCGGCGCGGTCGGCCCAGAACGCGCGGCGGACGTCCCAGGCGGGGCCGAGGCCATCCTCGTGCGCGACGGCATTCTGGACGATGATCGCCCGAACTTGCTCGGGGTGGGCCATCGCCAGGCGGAAGCCGATCGGGCCGCCGTAATCCTGCTGATACAGCGCGAACCGCTTCAGGCCGATCGCCTCGGTGAACCTAATCATCACTGCGGCGAGGTGGTCGAAGGTGTAGGAGAATCGCGTCGGGTCCGGCGCCTCGCTCCGGCCGAAGCCGGGGTAGTCGGGGGCGATCAGGTGATAGCGGTCGGCCAGCAGCGGCATCAGGGTCGCGAACATGCGCGACGAGGAGGGGTAACCGTGCAGCAGGAGCAGCGTCGGCGCGTCCTTCGGGCCGGCCTCGCGGTAGAACACCTCCACGCCATCGACGGCAATGGTGTGGTAGGTCATCGTGGCCGAGGTCGAAGGCGAGGTCTGGCCCCGCGCGACACCCGTCGCCAGCAGCGTCAGCAGGCCAATGAGGCCGGTTCTCTTCATCGCTTGTCGCTCCTCCAACGAACCATTGCGGATGACATTAAGCTACCGCTTCAGCCATTCGGTACGGCCGAGAACAGGCCAACAAGCCCCTCGGCCATCGTCGGGTGGGTCAGGACCGCGTCCCGCAAGGCCGTATATGGCAGGCCCGCCAGCATCGCGACCTGAACGACGGCCATGACCTCGCCCGCCTCCGGACTGAAGGCGGTAAAGCCCAGGATGCGGTCGCCGTCCGCCTCGACGAGCGCCTTGAAGAAGCCCCGCGTCTCGGAGATCGTCCAGGCCCGCAGTACGGATCGCGTCGGCACCTTGGCCAGGCGGTAGCGCACGCCACGCTCGCGGGCCTCCCGTTCGCTCAGGCCGACCCGGGCCAGTTCGGGGTCGGTGAACAGGCAGTAGGGCACTTGCCGCCCGGTTGTCGAGCGGTCGCCACCGGTGAGGTTGGCCAGGAGCACCCGGAAGTCATCCTCGCCGATGTGCGTGAAGTAAGGACTTCCGGCGCAGTCGCCCGCCGCCCACACGCCCGCCGCCGTTGTTCGCAGGCACTCGTCGACCCGAACGTGGCCCCGCTCGTCCCTCTCCACCCCCGCCAGGTCCAGACCGATGCCATCGGTGTTGGGGATCCGACCGCTGGCGACGAGCAGGTGCGTCCCCTCGATGGGGCCGGCCGCCGTATGCAGGCGGACAAACTCGCCGGAAACACCATCGACACGAGCCACGGCCGTGCCGGTCCGGATCTCGACCCCCTCATCGCGGAGAAGCTCCTCGATGGCCTCGATGACGTCGGGGTCCTCGCGATGGATCAGGGCACCGTTGCGCTCGACGACGGTCACGCGACTGCCGAGGCGTCGGAACGCCTGCGCCAGCTCAAGCCCGACATACCCTCCGCCCAGGATGAGCAGGTGCTCGGGCAACTGATCCAGCTCTAGGATTTCGACATGCGTGAGGGGGCCGGACTCCGCAAGGCCGGGGGTGTCGTCGAGCCGGGCCCGCGATCCGGTATCGATCACCACGTTCTGCCCTCGCAGCGTCCGCGTCCCCCCGGCGTTCAACGCGACCTCGATGGTCCTGGGTGCCACAAACCGGCCGCTGCCCATAATCAGCTCCGCCCCGCTGCTCCGGTAGTTCTCGAGGTGCATTTCGACCAGCCCGTCCACCATCTTCCGCTTGCGGTCGCGGACGGCAGCCATGTCGACCTTCCGCTCTCCGCCGCCGATCCCAAACTCGGCCCCTCTCCGAACATATTGAGCGACCTTGGCGCTGTGAACCACGTTCTTGCTCGGCAAGCACGCGATGTTCGGGCAGGAGCCGCCCACGTAGCGACGCTCGACGACCGCCACCCGCTGGCCACGCGTGGCCAGAGCCCAGGAGATCAATTTGCCGGGTGCACCGCTTCCAAGGACGACCACATCGAAATTTTCGGGTTGAGACATGAACCGCTCCTGATAGTCGCATCTTGAGAGACCGCGAGGACCCAGGCGATGGAGCTGGTCGATCCGGAAATTCAGGAGACCACCCGCACCGCCCGCCACAAGCTCACCGTCTTGATCGCCTCGCTGGTGTAGGTCGTAAGGATGTGCCGGAAGGTTGGATCGGCCGCCCGGGGGATTTCAGGGTCGGGGATCGCCATGAAGTCGTATTGCATGCTCAATCGATTCCCCATCAACTTCGGGGAACTGGTCCGAATGAACAAGCGTGAGACGCGCGGCCTTCGGTGCAAGCCTTTCGCTGCTCGCCCGTCATGCGCTCCAACGACCTGAGCTTCTTGCCCCTACCGGACGGCTCGCTGCCAATCTGCTGAGGCCTACGAGCGAACATTCGCTTCGTAGAATCGATGGATCCGATCCGCGATGTAGTCCAGATGGTCCTCGACCGCAAAATGCCCGGCCTCCAGGCGGTGTATCTCGGCGTCCGGGAGGTCCTCGAGATACGCTTCCCCACCTTCCTTGGAGAAGAAGACGTCGTCTTGCCCCCAGAAGATGATCGTCTTCGGTTTCCGCGTGCGCAGGAACTCCTGCCAGGCGGGGTAGTGCGTGACATTCATGCGATAGTCGTAGAAGAGGTCCAGGTTCAGTCGCGCCGCGTGCGGGTGCTGCATGCACGCCCAGTCCATCTCCCAGTTGTCCGGGCTGATGCGACGGGAATCTTTCGCGCCGTGGAGGTAGATGTCCTTGATCGCGTCGTGGGTGAGGAACGCCGCCAGTGCCTGCTCGTTCTCCTTCGATCGATTAAGCCAGAGCGCCTTGCGAAACCCGTCCCAAGCCACGGTGAATCCGACCTCATAAGCGTTCGAGTTCTGGATGATCAGCCACTCGAGCGATTCGGGTTTGCGACCCACGACCCGAAAACCCACCGGTCCTCCGTAATCCTGGACGTACAGCCCGTAGCGGTCGAATCCCTTCCGCTCCAGGAACCCCTCGATCACCTCCGACAGCTTGTCGAACGTGTAGGCGAATGACTTGGGGTCGGGCACGTCGCTGTTGCCGAATCCCGGGTAATCCGGTGCGATGACATGAAAGCGATCCGCCAGCGCGACGACGAGGTTCCGGTATTGGTGCGACGAGGCCGGGAATCCGTGGAGGAGCACCAGCTTCGGGTTGTCCGGGCTGCCCATCTCACGATACGCCACACCGATGCCGTCGACCATCAAGCGATCGTACGAGACTTTAAACGGCGTTACCGTTACGGCCGATGCAGGAGGTTGAGGCGGTTGTGGCTTCATGATCGGTCCCGGGTCTGGATGGTGGGCGGCGTACGTCTAACGTCCAGACACTCTAGGCCTCAGCGACTCGTCCTTCTTGTCTCCGTGAGCAGAATTGTCACGGCGTGCCAAGATCATTAGGGCCGCTGTTGGCGAAAGCGCGCGGGGGGAACTCCGACGATCGCCCGAAAAGACTTGGTCATGTGGCTTTGGTCCGCGAAGCCGCACATCAAAGCAATGGCCGAGAGCGGCTCCCGCGTTTCGAGCAGGAGTCGTTTTGCCTTCTCGATGCGGAGCAGGCGTAGGAACTCTGCGGGGGACATCCCTTTGTGCCTCGAGAACGCGCGGTTCAGTCGGAATCGGTCGGTTCCCAAAGCCTTCGCCACCGATTCGATCGAGAGCGGGACGTCGAGCCGATCGCGGATGAGATCTGCCGCCTCGTTCGCTAGGCGGGGCATCGGGTCATCCGAATCGCGGCCGGCGATCCGGAACAACTGCACCAGCAGTTCCACGCACAGCGCGTCGATGATCGTGGGGGAGAAGCCATCCGGTGTGGCTAGTTCGCGGCTGATTCGCGACGCCAACACGCCGATGTGCGGGTCACGTCCCAGCATCGGGGCTGATCGCTTGATCCAATCCGCGATCGGTTCCGGTGCCGAAGCGGCATCCAACTGCAGAGAGAGACCGATGGAAATCTCGTCGGTCGCCGCGTTGGCATGCTCGAATCCCGCAGGTCGAAATAAGACCTCGCCTGCGGTGAAGATCGGATCGTGCCGCCAGCCATCCTCGTGGAACTTGCCCTGAAGGACCACTTGTATGCAAGCGTCATCATGACGATGGCGTTCCATGGTGAAGCCTGCCGGATACTCCAGAATCTTGGCGGATGCCCACTCGTTTTGGGACCGAAACTTTATCGCCGGAACGGGTGGTGGCAACATACGTCACCTTGGTCTGTCCTAATTGTTAAGCACTGATCATCCATCAGATCGATCGAAGGCCAGCTTCAGCAACTGGTAGGCGATGCTCATCGACGTTCGCTCCGGGGGTGAATTGGACGCCATTGTCGTCGGTGGTTCGGCCAAGAGCAACCTGGCAGATGACTTGGATCTATGAGCGAGTGATTGCGGCAGATGGTCCTTCGACTCTTCCAGAACGCTCATGACGTCCTGCGAGGCAGACTGAAGCGGCAGCCAGTTCAGATCAACCTGCCAGGGCCACTTTCCGCGAGGTAGTAGCCTTCGGCGCTTCGGTTGACTGAGCCGGCACCAGCCGCTTCGGACGTTCCCCTATCTCACAAACCCGCTGATGCTGACCGGTTGCTAGGGGTCAGGTAACACCTGGCGACCAGACGACGGATTCTCCGCTTCACAGTCTGGAAGTAGCACAGGCTCGCCCGGATCGAGTGCTTCAGGTCCGACAGCCCCTCGAAGAACCGGTTGTGCGTCGCCCGCCGCCGCACTCCCTTCCAGAAGTGCTCAATCACGTTGAGTTGCGGGCTGTAGCTCGGCAGCCGCTTGAACTCCAGGTGCGGGTTGTCGGCCAATGCCTCATCGATCGGCTTGCCCCGGTGCCACGGGGTTTTGTCGATGACCATCACCACCCGCCTAAGCCTGTCGGACGGTTAGAGCCGTTCCACATGACGCAGGAAGGCGGCAAACGCCTCCTGCATGCGCCTCGTCTTGCTCAGGCCGGTCATCTGCTTGGCTCGGGCCGGGCTTTCCAACGTGGTGCTGCGGACCGCCGACGTCACCACGTTGACCCCCGCCAAGACGTACAGCAGGTCCTTGCAGTCCCTCGTGCCGACGGCCAGTCGAAACCCCTGGACGCCCAGGGCCGCCGCCAGCATGGCCACCATCGGGAAGCGGGCCTCGTCCTGGCTGAGCAACACCCATTCCCCGCCTCGGCCTTCATGCGGAGGTCGGCCAACTCCTTCCGGGCCACGGCCTGCTTCTCCGGATCACCTCAGAGCGGGCGATAGGTCGGGCGGTACAGCCGGATGCCGAGCTTGCGGCAGAAGCGTTGCATGGCCGAGCGACTGGCCACGACGCCGTGGGTCTTGCGGAGGTGGTTGGCCAGCTCGGCATGGGTCCAGTTGTCCTGTCGAGCCCTTGACTGGCCGGGCCGTCGATGACCCAACGCCGGATGACCCGGGCTAGGTGGGCCGGGATGGCCGGGGGTTGCCCCTTGGCCTTGCGGGGCCTCAGGGCGGCCAGGCCGCCCCGCAGGTAGGGGTTGAGCCAGTTCTGGACGGTGCGGGTGGAGACGCCCAGGTCGTCGGCGATGCGAAGGTGGGGTCGGCCCCGGTGGGCCAGCCGGACGGTTTGCAAGCGGTCCCGGAGCTTGCGGTCGGTGGCCTGGAGGAAGGCCTGTTCGAGGCGTCGGATTTGGTCGTCGGTCAAGTGGATACGGATCATGAGGGTACGGGGGTTCGGGCAAAGAATCGGGGTCAATTTTCCCTTCTACGAACCGAAAGCATCAGCGGGTTCGTGAATGAGGAAGAGGTGGGCGAGCCTGGGGCAGATCGTCGGTCGAGGGAATGTGGCGATCCGGGTGAACCACTGGAATGGGGTCGTTATCGCGTGAGAAGATTTCATCGAGAGCTAATTCCGCTCGAGTCGTCAGGCAGTTTGGTGACCGCCATCGTCCCGCTCGGGTCGGCACCCCCGTCTATTCATCGCCCCCTGACCGTCGCGAGCGGAGATGATGGTTCAGACTTTCGCCTCGATCCGTGATCGGTTGGCCTGGCTGAACGGCCGGTCCCGCAAGGGTAAAAACTACTCCTCTTGGGGGGTTGGTGATGCCCCATCCCCAGCGGTAACGCCCATGGTATTCGGGGTTCGATATCATCGGTGATGAGGCCGACGGGTACCACCTGGTCTTTTAGACGATGGATCGGGTCTACTCGGCAGACACCTGGCACGAGATGCTCCCGGATGCCTACTCCGCGGCTATGGAAGCCTTTGGAACTCGACGCGAGGAATGGGGTTCGCCGCGGGGGACCCTTGATGCCAGGCGAACTCCGAGCCCTCGATATACATGAAGTCCCGGAAAGTGTAGCACTCAATGGAGGTCCAGGAGATCTGCCGGCGACCTCAGTGAATTTCCCTCGGCGATGCCGAGCTTTCCCTCCTCAGCGGGTCCGAGGTATTGTGAGAGGAGTGGCGACCAGCGTGCGAATCTCTCATCCGACTTTTCTCAACGAGCAGACGCGACTCGGAGATGATTGACGATGGTCACCTGGGAGGATTTTCGGGTTGCCACCCGCGTGATCGGGTCGGGGGTCAGGACGGCGACTCTTGCCACCCTCGACGCATTTCAGGAGCGCACCGGGTTCCGGTTTCCCGATCGGTATCTTGAGTTCGCCCTGACCTACGGCGCAGGATCGTTCTTGCTCAGCCCGTACCGTCAGGGAGAATGGGGATCAGAGCGGCAGGTCTGGCTTTTTATCCCAGTGGGACCGAACTCCCCGCGCCGCAGACGGCAGGAACTCGACGATCTGAACCAGGATCAAGATGTGCAGAATCTCGGGCTTTCGTCCCCGCCAGGCGATTCGAGCACCACTGATCTCACGACGACCGGCGCTCGGCCCGGCCGAACGAACATCCTGCGATCCGTGCGGAACCTTCTCGCCGGGAATCAGGGCACTCGTCGGCGGCAGAGGCCGCCAGCGCGGCAACGCCTGGTCCTCTTCGCCAGTGATGTCCAGTGGGGCGGAATCCCCATACCCGGTCAGACTCACTCCGCCTACGGCTGGAATCCGGATGAGATCACCGATCCGAGCGCCCGCGAATACGCGATCTATCGCGTCGGCCCCGAGAAGACGCCGGAGCGGGTGGCATCGAGCTTCCAGGAATTTTTCCTGGAGTATCATCTCGGACCGCTCCTGACGGCCTGGGTCGCCTCGGGGCGGCCTTCCGACGCCGACTTACCGAATCATGGCAAGCCGAGGACGGACCCCTCGGTTGGCTCGCCGATCCTGTTCTTCGCCGACACCGTCGAACCGGGTGACATCCGACTCGAAGCCGAGCCCGTCACCAGGTCGGGAGATCCGGCTGGGGATGCGGTCGACGTGACCCGGCGGATCATCTTGGCCCCCACCCGGGGGCCAGGCCGCGAGGTCTTCTTCCAGGAGGTTTTGCCTGACGACACGGTCTCGATGCAGGTCTGGATGGCGACCGACGCCGCCGACGAAGCGCGCCGGGACGCGTTCTGGGACCGGTGCCAGGCCATCGACTGGAGCGACGGCCAGGTCCACGAAGTCGTCAGCACCGAGGCCCGCCCGGCAGTCTGGACCCGACCCACCGCTCCGCCCGCTCGGCCATCGCGACGAGACCAGGAGCCGCGCGAACTGACTGCCGAGGGGTTAATTCGTCGGGGTTCTCGCTCGCCCGCGCCGGTGGCCGAATCCTGGCGGCGGATCGAGGCATGGGCGTTCGAGCACTGCCCCGAACTGCTCGCTTTCCTCCTGCCGGGGGCGTCGGCCGCGGAGATCGCCCAGTTCGAGGCCGCCATCGGCCAGACGCTACCCGCTGACGTCCGCGAGTCGTACCAGATCCACGATGGCATGCTGGACTACCTCCCCACCGATCTCGCCAACCTGTTTCGCGCGGACGAGGATGCCCCGTACCCCATGTTCGCCGAGATGTTCTTCTTCTGGGTCAAGCTGAACTCGATCGGTCCCGGCAAGCGACGCAACCAGGTTCTCCAGCAGTGGAACAGACCGGGCGGTGGCGGGCAGGACGAGGGGCGCGAGGATAGCTTGCAAGACACGTACGGTCATTGCAAGTCGTTCCCCATCGGGGCGATCCGGCTCCGCGACTCCAGCCGGGGCTGGATTCCGCTCACCGCGAGCGCCGGCAACCAGGACAGCCACATCGGGGTGGACCTCGACCCCGGCCCGACCGGAACCGTTGGCCAGGTGATCACCTTCGGTAGTCGCGACTATGCGAAATACGTTTTGGCCCTGAGCTGGGGGCAGTTCCTCGAAGACTATGCCGACGAACTGGAGGTGGGGCACGTCACCTTCGTTGCGGAAGAACCCGGCTCGGAACACAGCCAGGGAAGCCGGGTTTTTGCGCTCAAGGCCCACTCGGGCGAGACCCAAGGTTTTCGCGACGATCACTGGTCGCAGGCCAAACTACCCGCCGAGTTCCAGGCGATCACAGCGGCGTCGCTTCCCCAACTGGTCGCCGCGGACAACGCCACCGCGACGGCTTGCCGGGCCGTGGTCGCCGGGTTTCTGGCGGAGTATCATGCCCATCAGGTGCGCTGGCGGCGGCTTTTCCAGCTCGACGAGTTGGGATTCCAGTCCGCCAGCGTGGCGGAGTCGGGCGAGTTCCGCGCCGCAGCTCTGCCCCTGGATGAGTTCGCGAAGCAAGGGACCCCCGTTCCCGAATCGGCCCGGTTTGTGTCTTCCAAAGCGTCGCTTGACCCCGTCAAGCGGGCGGAGTTCTACCGGTCGCTGACGGTCACTGGCCTGGCGAGGACCGCGCGCGACGAGTACGACGCGATCCTCGACCGCTTCGGGACGACCCGCGTGCGTACCCGGGCTCGTCGATCGTCGCTCCTGGTCAGCCGGTGGGACAAATACAACTCCGAGGAGTTCAAGCTCGGCAAGGTCTGGAGCCGCGACACCCAGTCAGCCTTCGTCGTTTGCCGGCAGGGTGAAGGTGCCCGGCTCCGATTCCTGCTCAAACTTGAGGATGAGGGTTGGAGGCTGGAACTGAAGCAAACGCTCGACGCGACCGCCAAGAAGGTCAAGTCAACCCACGAGATCTGGCACTGAGCCGTGGTCCCAAAATGGCGTGGGTGCCACTTTTTAGGCTCTCGTGGAAGCGAATTTCGGGTCGCCTGTCGATCTTGAGTGAGCGCTTCTCCGGTTTCAATCGTTTCGTTTTGCCTCCTGGTTCACGGCGTTTGAGCCGCCGTCAGCCCTGTGTTGGTCGCGTTGAGACACTCGCTAGGGATAGGGATGATGGGGGAAGGCACCGTTCTCAACGATCACCCACTTCGGGGCAATAATGAACCCCTGGAAACGGTTCTGGGTTACGAGTGTCTTCCCTGGGGGGGTATTGCAGCCAATACCCCTTGGAGGCTGTGTGTTGATCGTTCTCCAGAGGTGTGTGTTGTCGGGCGAATGCTGTGTCGCGTCGCTTGCCAGCCACGGCTGGTCTGAAACTCGTGGTTCATTGCGGTGGATGAATTTTGTCATGGCGGCGGTGGCCTTCCCCGTCGGTGGTTCACCCCCGGACCCCTCAAGGTCGTGGGAACGTTCGTTCCGGGGGTCAGGATCGCCTTGTTGGGCTCGGTCATGACCCTGAATTCGTCGACTTACGCTCGATTTGAATCCCAACACTTCTGTTTTTGGACCGAAATGGTCCCTGAACTGGTGCTTGCCTACGCGCTGGTTGCACGCCACCTGCACGCTTTTGGTTTGTTTTCTGGTCCGACTGACCCTTGATGTGCCCGCTCGAGTGGTAGTCGAGCGGTGTGATGCGGCGGTTGTGTAGAAAACCTGGGATTGTTCTGCTGCGCTGCGTGATGTGTGGTGGTGGCGAGCGTGGGGGGTGTTTCGGGGCTGATCCCGCGACCGAACCATGCTGCCCCGAGTATCGATCTTCCGACGGCACTCGGGACATCGCCGTTACCATCATGAGGCGTCTTCTGATGCATCGCGCACAACCCCCGGGAGTCTCGCTACTCTCCGAAAGCCGCCACCCCGCGGTCCTGATCGCGTCGATCGACCTGAGAACCCACGAGGCCTCCTGGCTCGGTCTCGGCAAGACGGTCCGCCAGCACCTGTTCTGCTGGGAAACGGGTGTGTGCCGTCCCAACGGTGCCCATCATGTCGTCAGCGCCATGTACCCGGTGTCGCGGCATCCCCGATCCCCTCTGATCAGGATGCTGACCGGATGGCGTGGGTCGTTTTTCGTTGAGGCTGGACCAATCCCGCTCGAGACCCTCGCGGGGGGCGTCGCGCTGGTGACGATCCAGTACCGCATGGGCCAGTACGGTCAGCCGTTCGCCTACCTCGACCGCGTTCAGGCCCATTGTCGCGGTGACCGGCCGTTGCCGGTTCCGACCTTTGGTCCGCTCGTGTACCAGATCCGCGACGGGTACCCGCCCGCGTTCCCGTGGCGGCCCTACGCGGGAGGAGTGCCGGCGCAGGAGTACATCGAGCGTTCTTTCGAGCGCCGGCGCGTGCACGATCCGGCTGCCCGCCGAACACGGTCGCAGGGATCGTGGTCCCTGGAGTAACTCTCCCAGTCGCTCTGCTACCTTGGATGTCTCGCGACGTCGTTCCCGCCCGGCTGAATCCCTGGGACCCCTTGACCCCTTTCCTGGAAGTACCCGCATGGACGCGATCGACTTCGACCCCCGGAACCCTCTGCGACCGCCGGCGTGACGGTGGTTCCGGGCCCAGGCACTCGGGGATGTTCCGCGTCGCCTCATCCGTCGCGAAGACCCCGAGGTCCGGCGCACGTGGCGGTTCCTCGGAGCCGTCCGCCGGTCCGGCGGGGATGAGAACCACTCGAGGGTCCGCTGCTGTGATCCAGCGCTCCGGGACGCCATCATGCTCTCCCGCGGGGAGGGGCCGCGGCGGTGGGAGGTTGAGGCTCGGCTCCTGGCCGCACAGGACGATGCCTCCATCGCCGCCGCAGTCGGGATCTCGATCGCGGCCGTTGCAGCCTACGGAACGATCTGCTTCGACGTCCGGAGCCGGCTCGGTGCCGCCGACTGGGTGATGGCAATCATCAAGACGCCGTGGATCCACATCTCGGATGGGGCGATGGACATTGAGGCGGTCTGGAAGTCCTGCGGGTATCATCTCGGGCCGCTGATCCTGGACAGCCTGGTGGCAGACTATCACAGTGATCCTTCGGGCGACGCCGTGGACCCGAAGGGCCTGTTGGTCCTCGTCATGACGCTGCCCAACGACGAGTGCGGCGGCCCGCAATCCCTCTGGCTCGCGGCCTGGGCCGATGCACGCGCTGGACTTCCCCACGAAAAACGAGCGCGGAGTTAACGGTTATTCGGCTCGCTCGAACTCGACGGGGGATCGGTAGCCCAGCGACGAGTGCCGCCGGATCCGGTTGTAAAACACCTCGATGTACTCAAACAAGCTGGCCCGGGTCTCGGCCCTCGTCTGGTAGTCTTCGTCGTGCACCAACTCCTTCTTCAGCGAAGCGAAGAAGCTCTCCATCGGCGCGTTATCCCAGCAGTTCGCCCGACGGCTCATGCTGCACGTGATGCCGTGCCCCGAGAGCAGCCGGCGGTAGTGCTCGCTGGCGTACTGGCTGCCGCGATCCGAATGCGAGACCAGGTCCTCCCCGGGCAGGCGACGCGCCACCGCCATCGCCAATGCATCGACCACCAGCCGGCTGTCGATCCGCTCGCTCATCGACCAGCCGACGATCTGCCGTGAATGTAGGTCTTCCACAACCGCCAGATAGAGCCAGCCCTCGCGTGTCGGGATGTACGTGATATCAGCCGTCCAGGTCTGATTCGGTGCCGGTGGTTCGAACTGGCGGTCGACGATGTTCTCGGCGACGGGGAGTTCGTGATTGGAGTCGGTCGTGCAGCGGAACTTCCGCTTCGTCTTGGCCGCCACGCCGGCCCGGCTCATCAGCTTGGCCACGGTGTGGAGGCTGCATGGGCGACCTCGGGCGACCAACTCGGCGTGGATCCGAGGGCTGCCGTAGCGAGCCTTGACGTCGTGATGGATGGTCTTGATCTCGGCGACCAAGGCGTCGCGTCGCTCCTGCGTGGGACTAGCGGGCCGATGTCGCCACTCGTAGTAGCCGCCGGTAGAGACTTCCAGGGTCCGACACATGAGCCGGATCGGCCACTGCTGAGAATGGTCCTGGATGAATTGGTACCTCATGACGACTCCCTGGCGAAGAAGGCCGTCGCTTTTTTTCTAGGACGGTAGAGCCGACTTGATCAAGGTCGCTTCAAGCGATTGGAGATAAGCCTTCGGGGATTGCCGGAAGCGGCGACCCCAGGTCCGACTTAACGCGCGACGGTCCAGGGCCGCACGTAGGCAACGCCAGCTCGCCAGATCCGCGGGGGCCAGATCCGCCGCCTCGATCACATGCAGGCGGCTCGCCGTCGCCGAGACCAAACGCACCGACCCACGCACCACCATCCCCGGCGACGCCACCCTCCGGCCGCTGGCACGCCGCTCGTGGTAGCGGTACGACCCAAAAAGCTGCTCCAGGTCGTTGTTGGTCCGCGGTAGGTCCTTGGTGTCATAGCAGGCGAACAACCCCGCCCAGTAGCTCCGCGTCACCTTCAGCAGGTGGCCGATCGCCCCATCCAGCGACCCGACGCAACGGCCATGACGGGCGATCGCTCCGAGCAGGCCCCGCAAGCGACGACGGACCCCGACGCCGTCCAGGCCCTGCTCGTTGCCGAGGATCGCCGCCGCCTGATGCACCCAGCCGAAGGCGCGTCGCACCTCGGGCCAGGCCGACTCCGTCGTCGCCAGGGCCTTGCCCAGGATCGCACGCAATCGTGTCAGCTCCCTGGGGAGCCCCCTTTTCGGCCGAGGCCGGCGTGGTCCAGGCTGGCGGCGATCTCGGCCAGCCGGTCGCGGAGCTTCAGCCCCGACGCCTCCAGCGGCGGCCGGCCGTCGTCGGTCAACGCCGAGCGGACCGCGGCGCAGTAGCCCCGGATCGCTTCGGCCTCGGCGTCGTCGCGGCCCTCGACCTGGCGTTCGATCGGCCGGATGCCGCGAGCTTGCTTCTTCAGGCCGACCTTGGCGTGGCGGTCGGCCTCGTAAATCGGCCGGGCCGCCTCGCGGAGGTAGTGGAACTGGCAGAGCTGATGCGGTACGCCGGGCAGAACCTCGGCGACGGCGTTGCGGATCGAGTGCTGGCCGTCGGAGACGACGCCGGCGATGGGGATCTCGGCGGCGACGCCTTCGCCACGGAGGGCTTGCTGTACCTCGCGGAGGAGCCCGGCCAGGTCGCCCTGGGTCGAGGAGAGGAGGCTGCGGGCCAGGAGGATCTCGCCGCTGAGCACGTCGCGGACGACCCAGAGGACCTCGTGGCTGATGTCGGGCTGCAAGCCGTCGATGGCCAGGATGACGCGACCGGCCTCGCCGGCGATGCGGCGCAGACGCGTGGGGTCGGACAGAGACAGGGCGAGCAACTCATCGTAGCGGTCCAGGAGGCTCCCGACGCTGCGGACGCAGATGGCCACGCCGCGTCGGGTCAGCTCGGCGTGGATCTCCGTGGTGCTGCGGTGCTCGACGTGGCGGAGGCGACCGATGAGGGCGATGACATCAAGGCCGAACTCCTGCTGCGGCAGGGCGATGACCCCCTCGCGTTCGGCGCGGAGCGAGACGTTGTGCCGTGGGCAGTCGGCGTTGCGGCATCGTCGGACCTGGACGGCGAACCGGGTGAGGCCATCGAGGGTAGCGACGACGCGGTAGCCCTTGTAGGCGGCCCAGAGGGGCCGCTCACAGCCGGGGCAGGTGCGGATGGCGTTGGTCAGCTCGACCTGGCGTGTGGGGGCTGGTCGTGGGGTCCGCTTGGGCCTGGGCATCGGTCGTCTCCTGGGATGGACTTCCCCCAGGAGAACAGATAGCGACCCACGGATCAAGCTGGCTCTGCCGTCCTAGTTTTTTTAAGATGTCGCGTTCCATGCGGAGCTGGTGGTTCTCGGTGCGTAGCCGACGCAGTTCCTCGTCACCGGCGGAGGGATTGCCTTTGCCGGGGAAGGCCTGCTCACCCTGGGCGGCGAGGGCCACTTTCCAGCTCCTCAAGAGGCTTTCGCCCAGACCGAGTTCGCGAGCGACCTCGGCGAGGCTCTTGCCCTGAGCCGCGATCCGGCCGACCGCCTCGGCTTTGAACTCGGGGGTGTAGTTGCGTCTCTGCTTGGCCATCTGCGGGTCTCCTCACGGTGAGCTTACACTCTTATCGGAGCGCTCGCCATTCGTGGGGAAGTCCAATTGTCGCCCGCTGAACTTCGGCAAGCATCCGAATGGCTACCTGCTAGGCCCGCTTCAGCATGCCGAAGATTGGCGGCTTCTTCTTGGCTAGCGTCCCACGAATCTTCTCCCGCTTCAGCCGACGACATCCCCCGCTGCGACCTTTTTTCGACCGACGCCGGATGGCCCTTATGTCCGGCCACGACGTACATTTCGACGCACTCGACCTCGCCTTAGAGTGCCACGACGGGACGGCGATCAACGACCCCTTGACGGAGTAGTTGGAGCATCTCCTGTTCATCGCTGGCGATGGATGCCGAGCTCCTGGCCCATCTGCAGTGAAGACAAGTTCAGGCCCATGAGGTAGAGGCAAATGATACAGATCCGAGGCGGTTGGTGGCCAGCGAAGATGGTGTCGGTGAGGTCATCGACGCGTATTCGGCAGCCATGACAGAGATAGCGTTGCCGATGAGGTTGTGTGTCGTCCTTGCCATCATTGACAATCGATCGGGACGAATAATGGGGACAAGAAACGCCATCAGGCTAACGCATGTCTCGAATAGTCTGATAGCACTTGGCGTCGTCGATGAGGTCACGACGATTGACCATGATTGGGCCTCACGGCCCAACGCATCGAGGAGCCGGTCAAGAGGTGGATTTCGATAACGATCGGGTCATGATAGCCGATGGGTCATCGCCGCAGAACTACCACCCAAAACCCAGCATGAGCTTTCTCCTGGCTTCATTGCCAGCGAGTAATCCGACATTAGGCCGGGCAATCGCCATAGTCAACACTAAATATCGCAAACATTCTAATGCAACCTAGGCCGAGTTCGCTGGTTGGGGTGTGGCCGGTAGTGAGTCGAGGCTCACGCCTGTATGCCCCTTGGACGCGTGGCGTTCGGCGGAACTGCGATAGGGATAGGAGGGGAGGCGTATGGCAGCCGACGCCTTCGTCGGCATGGCCCCGAATAGCCCGGACCGTAGGCATCGCCCAAAACGAAATACCCCGCTTACGTTGATTCCCACCTTTCGAGATCACCGACAGTATCCCGGTACACATCCTCGAACTCCTGGTCGAGCTCGTCCGACCATGGGCCGGGGAAGACGCTCGCCCCGGTCACGGCTTCGAATGCTTCGGGACGGCCACGCCAGGTCTCCGCCAGCGTCAGATCCTCCGAGGCGATCTTGTAGGCCCTGACCAGTTCGAGCAGGCGATGCTCCACCGAAACCGACCTGCACGCGACGGCCAGCCCTTCGCGGATCGCCCCAAAGACCAGCTCCCGCAGGCCATTGGTGTGCATCTCAACCCCGGCTCCTGGATGCTCGTAGTCCTCCCGACAATCCTCGACGCTATACGATGAAACTCCCCGGCACGCGACCGGCCTGACCTCGTAGACCGAGCATTTGCCCGCCTCAAGGAAGGGGCAATCAAGCCTGACGCGGTCCCGCTGTTCCATTTTAATGCCTTGGGTCATCGCGATGTTGGCCTCTACCCGGGCGTCGAGCGACGCTCGGCGTTCTTCGTCGAACCGCTCGCGAACGAATGCGGCGATGGCCAGGATCTCTGGGGCCGAGGCCGCGACCGGGAACATGCAGCAATAGGTGCAACCGCTCCGGCACGCGACCCGGCGCCCGTCATGGCAAGCCGCGTGGACCTGCGAGATCGACCGGTCGGTCAACTCGTGAATGCTTCGCGCCAGCTCGATCGTGCTGGGAGCCGGTTCTGACAGGATACTCAGCGACTTTTCGGCCGCCGCTATCCGAGCCCGAGTGACGGCCGGCTCCTCGCTGAACCTTGGCCGTGGTCGAGCACGCTTCGCCTTTCTTTCGGGAGGTGTGGGGCGTCCGGGCTTGCGTGGCATCTGGGGGTGTCGCTCGCGGGTAGCAGTGGTTCATCGCGGTAAGGTCCCATTTTACCCGAACCGGTATGACCATCGACTACGAAATCCGTCATGGACCGCCGTACCGGTTCCCTTGGCTGTCCGCTCTGATAAGATCCGGGTCAGGCCATATACTGGGTCGAACACGGAGCCGACGATGAACAGAACCATTTACCTGATCGCCATCGCATGGGCCTCGGCGGTACATGCCCAGGCACCCTCCCAGATCCCGCTCTACCAAGGGGTAGCCCCAGGCTCGGAGAAATGGGATTGGGAGGAGAAAACCGTCACGCGGCCGAACGGCATGCCGGTCGTGAGCGACGTCGTGAAGCCCGTGCTCATCCACTACCCGGCCGATAAGGACAAAGCCGTTGGCTCGGCGATGGTCGTCGCGCCTGGCGGCGGGTTTCGCGCCCTGATGATGAGCTACGAGGGGGCGGACATCGCCCAACGACTCAACGCGATGGGGGTCGATGCCTTTGTCCTGAAGTACCGGCTCATCCACAATGGCCCAGGCGCCCCGGCTCGTGAGGACGTCGTCAAGATGGCGGGCGACGACGGGCGTCAGGCCGTTCGGCTCGTGCGGGAGAAGGCCGACGAGTTCGGCTACCGGTCCGACCGGGTCGGCATGATCGGCTTCTCGGCGGGCGGCATGGTCACGTCGGAAGCGCTCTTCGGCCCGAAGGAGACGCGGCCGGACTTCGTGGCTCTGATCTACGGGATCCGCGACATCAAGGAGATACCGGACCCTGCACCGCCGCTCTTCCTGGCCGTGGCCGCCGATGACGCCGGGTTCGTCGCTCAATCGGTCGATCTGTTCACCGCCTACCGCAAGGCGAAAGGCCAGGCCGAGCTGCACGTCTTCCAGACCGGCGCGCACGGCTTCGTAAACAAAGGGGGCGGCGCGGACCAGTTCATGGACCGCCTCGAGGAGTGGCTCCGGGTTAACAAGTTGCTGGCGAAGAATTCCGGAGCTGCGAAGTGACTGACGACCGTCAATCCGCCACGCTGTATGTCTCTTCGTAGATTTCGCTCAGGAGCCTTCCCTGATACCGCCAGTGCGGAGCGGGCCTAACGGCGTACGCAATCTGAAGTGCCTGCTGTGTCGCCGAAGTCAGCGAAAGCTCCTCATCTCCTAGCTTGACCTTCTTGGCCGAAGTGACGACGACGGTGATATCGGGCCTGGTGACGGCTTCGAGGACGGAGCCGTCCTGAATGCCCATCTCGTAAAAATCGAGGTTCGGCCTGCGGGCCTTGGCCTGGTCAGCAGCGGCGATCGACGCTTCGTCCACGTCAGTAGGCTGACTCACGACCTCCGCGGTCGCGTCCGGCTTGTGGAGCAGCTTCAAGATCGCGATGGCTTGAGTTCGGTCGATGCGGAAGAACTCCCGCTTCGGATTAAGCCGTTGCGGCGCGAAGGCGACATGGAGGGCATCCTCGACCTCTTTTGGATTATCCACCCGGCAAGCGTAGAGGATCTCGAAGGGCAGCGGGACGCCGGTGTAATAGAGTTGGCCGATGCGCGCGTTGGCGTCCTGCTCGTCCGTCCTGCCGATCTTCACCAACCCGGGCATAGCGGCGTTAGCGAGCACATAAACGATCCCCATCAAGGTCCCCTTTATTCCCCCATCACCCACGCCCTATAGGTCAACGGCTCCACCATGCACGATCTCGTCAACGGCCCCGGCAGCACGTAGACCCGCGGTCTCCTGGCGAAATCGAACACCCGGTAAAGGTGGAACTGCTCGCCAAGATCCTCCGAACAGCGCAACTCGTTGCCCGTGACAACGAAGGGGAAATACTTTCCGAGCCCCGTCGTCTTGACCTCGAGGTAAAGTTCGCTGTCATCCCGGTGGTCGAACGAAAGCACGTCGAACCCAACCCCATCGCCGCAGGTGTCGGACACCCATTCAACCTTGGCGGCCAGGTCGTCACGCCCCGCTTCCATCAAACGCCGCTTTTCGATCTGCATGGTGAACTGCTCGCCGAGCCTGCCCAACTCCCGGTTCACCGCGTCCCGCCGCGTGTAGTCGATCTTGCGACCCTTTCGCGAGAGCCAGGGCTTGGAGTCTCCCACCGATGATGTCATTCGGTCGGGAGGGGCATCGAAGTACCCGAGCACATCGCTACTGGTTAGCTCAGGCGTGGCGGTCGGGTTCAGTACGGGCGACGACTCGATCAGCTTGTGGATCTCGGGATGGGCGGCCAGGTAGTCGTCGATCGCCTCGGGCAAGATCCGCCGCTGGTAATTGCGGGCTGGCTTGTAGCCGTCGAGGTAAGGCATGCCTCGTTCGAGCAGAACGGCGCTGATGTTCTGGTGCTTGAACTCGACGGATCCCTTGCTTCGAACTCTGAGCGATTCCCTGAGCAACCGATTATGCTCGGCCTTGCTAAAAGGGCGATCGGCCAGGTCGAGACGGAGCATGTTGAAATAGTCGGCGACGATCAGACTGACTTCTTCTTCCGACCAGTCGGTCCGCCCCTCGGGCTCGGCACCATCGCCCTGCTTCTCGATGGTGAATCCCAACCCGCGCAGGACATGGTTCGCCTGCCCGGGCGCTTCGCCGCCGCTGACTGCCTCCGGTGGGAGGAGATCCCCGTCGAGATAGCGGAAGGCGATCCCGACCACGGCCTCGAGGGCGTATCGTTTGCCCTCGTGTACGACCTCATAACCGGTGGACGAGCCGAAAGGGTGGCCGGTCCCCGCATCGAGGTCGGCCAGGGCGAGCAGTACATGCTCTGCTTTAAGACCCTTCGTGATGAATAGGGGCATGGGGCCAATCCGAGGTGGTGATTCGCCTCAAGATCGTAAGTGGCCCGGTTTGTCGACTCAATGGGTCGGTGATGCGGGGCGACGCAATTGAGCCGCCCCGTCGCCTCACTTCGCCGTGACCGGATCGGCCTTCTTACGTCCCTTGGCGTCGGCCCGCTTCTTTAGCTTGATCCAGGCGTAAGCCTCGCGGAGCGGTTCAGCCATGGCGAGCAGGTCGATCTTATTCAGGAACCGCTCAAGCCGCTGAGCGCAAGCTACAAACCCCGGGATGGTTACGGTTGGATGGCATCTGGAAAGCACATCGGCCGGGATATCTCCTGGTGATTAACCCGGGAGCGGAGAGATATGTATATTGAGCCCTCGAACAGTTTAAACCGGCTTGGTTTTGTCATTAAAGTTACTCTTCGCTTTTCTGGCGGCGTCCAGCATGTGGGTGGGGTCCTGCTGAACTTTGCCGTAGATTTTGCTGATCATCGTCCCGTCGCGATGGCCGAGTAAGTGGGCGACGGTCAGCGTGTCCACTCCGGCCTTGAGTGCTTCGGTCGTAAACCCCTTTCGCATCGCCCCAGGTGCATTTTTTTGCCGATCTTCTTTTCCATCCTACAGAAGGCAGAGTTGATCGAATCTTTGTTCCAGGGCCATCCTTCGGAGTTGAGCAGGATCGGCCCAGTTGGATTCTGCACGCATAGTCGCGTAACAATCTCCTGTGCACTTTCACTGCCGAGGTAGATGACCCGGAAATGCCGCTTACCCTTGGCCTCCTTGGGCGGGAACACGATGCGGTTGGTCGTTAGGTCCACGTAGCGGGCCTCGATCTTGCACAACTCCTGGACGCGGGCCCCGCACTCCCATGCCAGCTCGATCAGGTCACGCAAGGTGGGTTGCTTGACAGCCGCCATTACCTCACTAAATCCGGCGGCAGTGACCGTATCTTCCCTCGCCTCGGGGGGGCCTTTTTCATTCGGGCGGTGGGTGACTTTTCGATCAAGCCCTCGTCCACTCCCCAGTTGAGTGCTCGTTAAATCGCAGTGACGAAATCTCGCTTGGTGTTGTTCGACCACCCGTCGTTCGCGTCCATAACGCGGGTGAGGTGGTATGGCTTCAAGTCGACGAGGGGGAGTGACGCCGGCAAGGTGTTCGACAGCTTCTGGCAGAAGTGACGCTGCCAGTTGTAGGTCGCTGCAGCGAGATTTTTGTGGGGTCCAGTCGAGAAACAGGTCGAGAATCTCGACAGTTTGCATGTTCGGCGGCAGGACGAACGCGGCAGTGTGCTGCTCGGGCGGCCGGGCCATTAACTCATGATAGAGCCGCCACGCTTCGGTCTCATCCGGGCTCAGTCTCATCTGCTTCTTGCCGATCTAGACGAAGAAGCACTTTCGCTCTGCCCGCCAGAACGGCTCGGGTCTGCGTTTCCTCGGCATCTGCGTATCCCCGCACGATTACTCCATGCTTGAGCGGGGGCGCATGAAAAAAGCCCCGGACGGGGCATTATGCAATAACACTCTGCCAGGCAACTCTGCCAACCCGTCTTGGGGGTCATTCTACAGTTGCCGTAAGTCGTTATCCAGTAATAGTGGAGGATAGGGGATTTGAACCCCTGACCTCTTGCATGCCATGCAAGCGCTCTCCCAGCTGAGCTAATCCCCCGGCGAGCGGTCCGAAGGCGACTTCTGGGGGTCAGCCTTCGTGTGGGTGGATGATAATCGACCTCCGGCACGTCGTCAACCATGCTCCGAGATTTTATCATACGCTCTCGAAGCCCATAACCAGCAGCCTTCCCTGAAGGAAATTGCAGCCAGTAGATCCAGTGGCGAAGTCTTGAAGTCAGGGCGGATACTCGTCCGTTCACGCTTGCACTCAGCGCTCGGATCGAGGATCGTTTGGCGCACGGATCGGGTCAGTCCAGGCGACACGGAGGGAGCAACTAACGATGAGCAGCGCGGGGATGAGTCGGTGGTGGGGTCCGGTTTTCGATGCCGAGCGGGTCACTCGCGCGCGGCGATGGCAGGAATATGCCGTCCGAGCTTTGTTTGTGCTCGGACTGCTCGGAAGTCTGATCCTGGTCTGGTGGGATCAGACGTCGCGCGTTGGGCCGGTTTCGGTCCAGCAAATGGCGACCATGGGACAAACGGCCTACTCGACGTTGACGAGCCTTGAATTGCTGGCCGCACTCCTGATCGCGCCGGCGGCGACGGCGGGGGCGATCTGCCTTGATAAGTCGCGCGGGATGCTCGCGCATGTGTTCGTCACCGACCTGTCGAACCGCGAAATCATCCTGGGCAAGCTCGCCGCGCGGTTGTTCCCGGTCTGGAACCTGCTGGCGTGCGCCTTGCCGGTGGCAGCGGTGGCGACCTGGATGGGGGGGATCGACCCGGTGGCATTGACGGGTTCGTTGATCATCGTGGCCGGGGTGGCGGTCCTGGGTTGCTCGCTCGCCCTCATGCTTTCGGTCTGGGCGAACAAGCCGCACGAGGTCATCTCGGCGGTGTTTGGCATCTGGACACTCTGGATCCTGGTTTGCCCCGTTCTCGAGATCTTCTCGACGGCTCCCCGACCGCCTTACTGGGCAGAGATCAGCAATCCGTTCTACCTGATCATGTTCCCTTATCAGTACCCGGGCGAAACGACCTTGCTCGAACCGATCCTGTTCGCGCTTACGTGTGGCATGATCAGCGCGATCTGCGCGGGGGTGGCGGTGGCACGGGTTCGCGTGGTCGGGTGTCGCTCAGCGCATGTCGGGACGCGCAAGGTCGGCCTGATCGGGCGGGGGGTCGCCGCGTTCCGGGGTCAGGTCCGGTGGAGTCAGGGGCCGCGGCTCGACGCCAACCCGGTTTACTGGCGTGAGTGGCACCGAAATCGCCCGTCGCGGTGGTCGCGGTGGGTCTGGATGGGTTACTACCTCCTGACGACCGTGATCTCGGCGACCTTGATTATCGGCAGGTTGGCCGACTGGACCAACCTCAATGATAGCGAGATTCCCCCCATTGCCCTCGGATTCCTGGCGACGGTCGGGCTCTTGCTGGTCAGCACGAGTACCGCGTCGGTTCTTGCCGACGAGCGAACGCGTGGGAGCCTGGACGTCCTGATGAGTACGCCGGTCTCCACCCGGACGATCCTCCAGGCCAAGTGGTGGGGGAGTTTCCGCCGGGTCCCCTGGCTCGGCCTCTGGCCGCTCATTCTGGGTCTGAGCGACTCAATCGCCCGCCAGCCAAGCCCAACACAACTTGCGATCATCTACCTGATGCCCGTCCTGATCGTGGCGCAGGGGGCGGCTCTGGTCAGTCTGGGCCTGGCGCTGGCGACTTGGATCAAGCGGACCGGTCAGGCCACCGCCTGGACGGTTGCCCTGTTGATGGCGTCGGTGGTCGGCTGGCCGATCGTGGGCTCGTTCCTGCCACTGACTCCGCAGATGGAGTATACGTTGGGACCAGCCGGCAATGTCGTCGTCACCAACCAACCCGTCTACACCACCAGGACGGTCGTCCTTGACTGGTTGCTCTCGCTGGGAAGCCCGTTCTACAACACCGCACTACCGCTGATATCCGCCTCGATGGACTCTCAGCCCGGCCTAATCCGCAACCAGTTCCAGCCCCAGGCGTTTGTGATCCTGCTGGTCGGCTGGACCGTCGCCTACAGCCTGCTTGCATTGATCCTGTTCGAGGCCACCGTCCGGACGTTCGACCGCTGCCTCGGTCGGAGCCCCGAACGGCCGATCCGACCGCAACGGCAACCACCGACTCACCGGTCGGGCCTCCGAAGCTGGAATTGGCCGGTCCCTCGACTCCCGGGACGTTCCCTCTCCGCCCCCAAAACCATCGCCACTCCGAAGTGAGCGGTGAATCAAACCCCTTGCAATGGGCCAACGGATCGGCGACCCTCTGACATCCGACAGAGTTGAGGATGTCCAACGCGGAAGCGGGGGCGAGCATTGATCCGAGATCCGGGGGATCGGTGGTGGGGTCCAGTTTTTGCCGCCGAGCGGACCACCCGCGCCCGGCGTTGGCAAGAGTACGCGGTCCGGTCGAGCTTCGTGGCGGCGTTGCTGGCCGGCCTCGTTCTGGTCTGGTCGAGTCAGACACATTCCGGGCCGGTCTCCGTTCGACAGATGGCTGAGGCCGGGCAGTCGGCCTTCTTCATCCTGAACCTCCTCCAGATCGTCGCCGTGTTGGCGATCGCCCCGGCGGCAACTGCGGGGGCTATCTGCCTCGACCGGTCCCGCGGAACGCTCGATCATGTCTTCACGACGGATTTAAGTAACCGCGAGATCATCCTCGGCAAACTTGCCGCGCGGCTCGGGCCGGTCTGGGCTCTGATCGCTTGCACGCTTCCCGTGGCAATGCTGGCCACCTGGCTCGGCGGGATTGACCCGCAAGCCTTGATCGGGTCGTTCCTGGTGACGATCGGTCTGGCATTTCTGGGCTGCACTCTGGCGCTGCTGCTCTCGGTCCGGGCAAGCCGGCCGCAGGAGGTCTTGACGGTCGTCTTTAGCATCTGGGCAATCTGGTTGCTGGCTTACCCCATGATCGACATCACCTTGAATCTTGGGGGCGTTGTGCCGGCTGGCCTGATCGTGAGCAATCCATTCACGCTCACGATGCTGCCCTACACTCGACCGGGCCAATCCTCACTCGTCGAGCCGGTCCAATTTTGCCTTGCTTGCCTGGGGATCGGGACGATTTGCACCTGGGTGGCCATTCGCCAGGTCCGCGTGGTTGGTGACCGGGTCAAGAAACCTCGACCACGCTCAATCCGGCACGCGATCGCCACGCAGGTCAACAGGCGACTCGACCAACTCCCCCAGCCTAGGGGACCACGACTCGACCCCGACCCGATCTACTGGCGCGAGTGGCACCGGAACCGCCCGGCGCGGTGGTCGCGGTGGGTCTGGGTCGGCTTCCGGTTGTTCAGCGCCGGGTCGGGGGTCACGCTGGTCCTCTTGATCCTGTGCGGACAGATCGCCGGACCGCAATCAGAGCTTCCCAGTCTGGCGCTCGGCGCGCTGGCCACGCTCGGGTTGCTCCTGGTCAGCACTGGGACGGCGTCGGTCCTGGCCGAAGAGCGCACCCGTGGAAGTCTGGACGTCTTGCTGTGCACACCAATCTCGACCCGTGCCATCTTGAAGGCCAAATGGCGTGGCGCCTGGCGACCCGTCACCCGACTGACGGTCTGGCCCCTGATCGTGGGTCTGGCCGGGCTCACCAGGCATGAGTTCGCGATCGCTCGAATCGATATCGTCCTGTTGGTGTCGATCGTGATTCTGGCTCAAGGCGCGGCGCTCGTCAGTCTGGGCCTGGCGTTGGCGACCTGGATCAAGCGGACCGGTCAGGCCACCGCCTGGACCGTCGCGGCTTATGTGATCGCGGTGGTCGGCTGGCCGATCGTGGGCATCTACCTGCCGCTCGACACCCCGGCCAGGCTCCAAGCTCGCAACGACTTCATCGGGATGATCCTGTTCTGGATCGTGGGGATGGGCAGCCCGTTTTTCAACACCACACTCGCACTGGTGGTCGCCGGCGGAGATGCTCAGATGATGCACGGCGACCAGGAGGGAATCCTCGTCTTGCTCGCGACCTGGATCTTTTTCTACGGCGGCCTGGCCTGGGTGCTGTTCGAGGCCACCGTCCGGACGTTCGACCGTTGCCTCGGTCGAACCTCAGAGCGGCCCGATCGGTCGCAGGTGAGCTTAGAACGACCCCAACGGTGGTCCTACCCCACGAACCTGTATCCTGAGAGACAGTCCCCATGAGCAGCGCTGGTATGACTCGGTGGTGGGGGCCGCTGTTCGAGGCCGACCGGACCAGTCGCGCCCGGAGGTGGCAGGGATATGCGGTTCGGATGCTCTTTGTCTTGCCGTTTCTGGTCCTCTTCGTCCTGAACTGGTCTTCGCGGCTGAACCAGTACGAACCGTTGACGGTGTCCGAAGCCGCCCACATTGGTGAGAGCTTTTTTGCGGGCCTGATGAGTGTCGTCCTGGTTGCCGTATTCTTGATCGCACCAGCGGCGACGGCGGGCGCGGTCTGCCTGGACAAGTCGCGTGGGATGCTGGCGCACATGTTTGTCACCGACCTGACGAATCGCGAGATCATCCTCGGCAAACTCGCCGCACGCTTGTTCCCGGTTTGGGCCTTGCTTGCCAGCGTGTTGCCGGTGGCGGCGGTGATGACCCTCCTGGGTGGGATCGACCCGATGGCGTTGACGACGCTGTTTCTGGTCGCGGCGGGGTTGGCGGGGCTGGGATGCTCGCTGGCGCTGATGCTCTCGGTCTGGGCGAACAAACCGCACGAAGTATTGACGGTCATTTATGGAATCTGGCTCATCTGGCTCCTGTCGGGCCCGGCCTACCTCCTTCTTTATCAGCTGTTTGGATCGGTCCCCAACTGGCTCGAATGGACGAATCCGTTTTATCTGGTGCTGGCGGCGGGTGGGCGGCGTGGGACGGTCTCGCTGGTCGAGCCGAGTTTGTTTTGCCTGACGTGCGGGGTCTTGAGCGTAGTCTGCACGCTGGTCGCGTGGATGCGGGTCCGGGTCGTGGGTTGCCGGTCGGCGGGGGTGGCTGTCCGGCGGGTCGGTTGGATCGAGCGGGGGGTGGAGTGGTCGCGGGGGCAGTCGCGTCGATTTATGGTCCCGAAGCTCGACGCCGATCCAGTCTACTGGCGTGAGTGGCACCGGAACCGCCCGTCGCGCTGGTCGCGGGTCATCTGGGGGACCTATGCGCTCATCAGCACCGGGGCGGGTCCTGGGTCTCGCCTCAGCGGTAATTCACGGGTCACGACCCGGCTGGGTCGGCCCGGTGGTGGCCGGGACCTTCGGGTTGCTCACGACCATCGGCCTGATCTTGCTGAGCACGAGCGTCGCGTCGATCCTGACCGAGGAACGAGCGCGGGGAAGTCTGGACGTCTTGCTCTGTACGCCGTTATCGACGCGGTCGATTCTCTGGGCCAAGTGGCGGGGGTCGTTCCGCCGCGTGCCGTGGCTGATTTTCTGGCCGGTTGTCGTGGGGATACTCTGCTCGTCGTTTCACCTGGTCGATGCAACTCAGATCTTGATCACGACCGGCGTCATGCTCCTGATTCTGGTTCAAGGAGCGGCGCTTGTCAGTCTGGGCCTGGCGCTGGCGACCTGGCTCAAGAAGCCTGAGCAGGCGACAACAAGCACGATCGGCGTAATGGTATTCTTGCTGGCTGGTTGGCCGTTCGTGGCTAACGTCCTCGATCGGGTTGTTGATACCGCTCGCTGTCTGCCTCTGCCTGACGCTCGCTTTTCTTTCGGCTCGGAAAGGGTTCACGGGGCAAGCACTGACTCTACTCGGACTGACGGCCGGGATCGTCCTCGTCGCGGTAGTCGTCCCCTATGTTGCCGATGGGATCAGTGAACCGTTTGAGAACGTTATTCGCAATTATGGAATGATGATGGGCTGCCCGATCGTCGGCATCACCCAGCCGCTGTCTTACTCGCTGATGCAGCAATTCTCCTACGGGACCACATTCAGTCTCGAAGGGATGTTGATGCTCGTTGTCCTCTGGGTTGCCGTCTATGGCGCAGCGGCCTTGCTCTTGTTCGAGGCCACCGTCCGCACGTTCGACCGCTGCATGGGCCGCACCCCGGCTCGACCACCGATCGGGTGGCGAACCCTCATAGACTGGGGTTCGAGAACTCTTGCAAGGGAAGATCAACCGGCTGACCGTGGCGCGACGACCGTGCCACCGCCTCGGTGAACTGCATGGCTCGTACGCCAGCGACGAAGGTTGTCCGAACGACGGGGCGCTCGCCGCGGACTGCGGCGACGAAGTCGGCCTCGACGGTCCAGCCGC